>NZ_CP151726.1 GCF_038443385.1 Stieleria varia
GTGTCCACCGCAAGTCTGTCAAACGCGAGATCTTCGTCCGAGTTATCGGTCAAGACGTTTCCGCTGGAGCGTCCCGCGCTGCGGGTGCGTCATCGCGGTACGCGTTCGCGTTCGACACCAACCAACCTTGCGACTCAGCAGACTTCGGAATCACTGCTTCCTTATTTCGTCGCCGGTGACGAGAACCGTTTGGCCGCGTTCGTTTGCCAGAGTGACTCCGCTTTTTCCTACGGTCAGCCGTTGTTGTTGATAGGCGACACCGGGACGGGCAAGTCAGCATTGGCGTTGCACTTGGCTGCCCGTGAGTGTTCCGCCAAAGATTTAGGGGACTCGATCGGATCGGTGAAATACTACACCGCAGCGGACTTTGCCCGTGACTACGCCAGCGCCGTGGATGCTGACGATCTGATGCCGCTAAGGGCGATCGTTGATGGGGCACCGATCCTGATCATCGACGATTTACAAGGGTTAGCGGGCAAGGCTGCGGCTCAAGAAGAGCTAGCGATTCGCATCGATGGTCGCCTCGCCAGTGGCAAGCCGACCATTCTGACCTGTCGACGCTTGCCATCGGAAACCGCTGGGATCAGACCCCGTTTGGCCAGTCGGACCCTGATGGGCCTGACGGTGCCCCTGCGTCCTCCTGCGGGCGATACCCGGATCACGTTGCTCAGAGAGATCTCTGTGATGCGTGGACTGCAGATTTCGGACGACCTGTTGCGTCTGTTGGACGCCGGATTGCCGATGGATTTGCCCGTTCGTTCACTCGATGCGGTCGTCAAACAAATCGATTTGCTTTGTCGAATGAACGAGTGCCAAGTCGATGCCAAGACCGTCTCTGGGGCGATCGAGTCGCTTCGACAGGGTGACGAAGTTGAGATTTCCAAGATCGTTCGTGTCGTCGCTCGGTTGCTGGGACTTCGATCCAACGACCTCCGCAGCAGCACTCGCAAGCAGTCCGTTGTGCGTGCTCGTTCGCTGGCGATGTATTTGAGTCGTCGGATGACGACCAAGAGCTTGGACCAGATCGGCAAGTACTTCGGCGGTCGCGATCACTCGACCGTTCTGCACGCCATTCGCAAGACAGAATCTTTGCTCGCTACCGACGCCGAGTTGTCTCGTGCCGCCGCCGATGCGGCCGACAAGCTCTCCGGCTAGGTATTTTTCCTCACTATTTCCGACACTTCTCGCTGATCGCCACCCCGCTAAACGCTTTCACCACTGGTTCCCAGGCTCCTGCCTGGGAACCCTATGATTAGTAGGCTCCTGCCTGCCGATCTGCTGACAATTTCCAGGCTACGCTGATTTTCGCGAGGCAGAGCCTCCATGGCAGTGCGTTCCCTGGGGTGAGCCTGGGAGCGAGTGTTCTGCGGGGTGCCTATCAGCGAGAAGTGTCCTATTTCCACCTTTTTTTTCGGTGGAAAACCTGTCCGCTACCTGTTCATCTGGCGTCAGACTTTCTTCGTTGGACCTGTCGTTTTCTCCTCAAGGTCTGTCAATGAATGTTGGTAAGTGGCGTTTTGACGAACCTTCAATCAACGCCGCACTGACATGTTTTCCACTCTCCCGACTTTTTCCCAACTTGTTTCTCCGTCTTGACTTCCAGCCGCCAAAGTCGAGTTACTGACACGATTCGCCACGTCATTAAGACGACGAAGATAAAAAGAAATATCTTTATCATCATGCTGTCCCTGATCGCTTTGACTGCTGGCAAACAAACACGTCGTTCGGGAGGTGCGAGAAAGCCTGGCAGGCGTTAAAACATGCGTCGAACGTTCATCAACAATGCCGACCGATCGTAGGATCGTTTCTCGCTTCTGTGTTGCTCCATGAAAATCACTTGTTCTCGCGAACCGCTCACCGCTGCTTTCTCGTTGGCCGCCAGCATCGCTCCCACACGGTCTCCCAAGGAGATCCTACAGAACGTCAAGATCACTGCGTCGGGAGGCAAGTTGACGCTCACAGCGACCGACATGGAGGTCGGGATCCGGCTTGATATCGAGGAGGGTGTGGAGATCGAGGTCGAAGGCACCGCGTTGCTGCCGGTCGGCCGAACCAACGCCATTTTGCGAGAAAGCAATGACGAGACGTTGACGCTGGAGACCGACGACTCCGGTGTGATCGTTCGCGGCAGCCGCAGCAAGTTTCGTCTACCGGGAAACAACCCAGACGAATTTCCACCGGTGGGAGCGTTCGAGGAGGACAAGTACCACGTCATCTCGACGCGATTGTTTCGGACGATGGTCAAGCGGACTGTTTTCGCGACCGACACCGAGAACAGCCGCTTTGCACTCGGTGGGGTGCTGTTGGAACTCACCGGAGACGAAGTCATCGCAGTCGGCACCGACGGGCGTCGGTTGGCTCGGATGGAAGGCAAGGGCGAGTCAGTCGGTGGTCATGAGACCACCGGGACCAGCACCATCGTACCGACGCGAGCCATTCAGTTGATGGAGCGTGCCTTGGATGAAAAGCAAGACACCGTCGACGTGGCGGCCCGAGCGAGCGACTTGTTGCTCAGAACCAACAACGCGGTGATCCATTCGCGGTTGGTCGAAGGCCGATATCCCAATTGGAGACAGGTGTTTCCCAAAAGAGACGACGCGGTGATTTTGGACATGACCGTGGGTCCATTGTTCGCAGCTTTGCGACAAGCTGCGATCGTGACCGATCACGAGAGCCGCGGAATCGATTTCACGTTCGCCGATGGAACGCTGAAACTGGAGGCCAACACCAAGGATATCGGTGAGTCGCAGATCGAATTGCCGATCGCCTATGACGGAGACCCGATCACGCTGACGATGGACCATCGTTACGTGGCGGATTTCTGCAAGGTGCTGGATGCCGAAGCGAGCTTTCAGTTGGAAGTCGAGTCGTCAGCTGCACCAGCCTTGTTGAGTACCGACGATGGCTATGGTTACGTGATCATGCCGATGGCCCGAGACCGATAGTGTGTGAACGATCGTGGCCAAAAAACGCAAGCCGGTCGAGAAAAAGGAACGACAACCGATCCAAAAGATCGGAGCGTTGGTCAACCAACTGCTCGCCCGCAGGGGCTACGCGGCGATCGAAGTCAACGAGCAGTTGCACGCAGCGATAGCATCAGCAGTCCCCGGTGAATTGGGCGATCAAATCATCGTCGGGCGAATCAGCCGCGGCGTGTTGCAGGTTTTCGCGACCGACTCGGTGGTCTTGCAGGAAATCACCTTTCAGAAGCGGGCGATCCTGAAACGGATTCAAAAGGAATTGCCGCAGTCACAAATCACCGACCTGCGTTTTCGAATCCAAACCGCATGAAACACAGCAACGTGATCCGATGTGATGACGGAGTCAAACGGTGCTGGTGGTGCGTCAGCGACCCGCAGTACATCGACTATCACGATCAGGAATGGGGCCGACCGGTCACTGACGAGATCCGTTTGTTCGAGAAACTTTGTTTGGAGGGATTTCAATCGGGTTTGAGTTGGCTGACCATTCTCAAAAAACGAGAGAACTTTAGAAAGGCATTCGCCGGGTTTGATTTCGAAAAAGTGTCACGATACGGGGACAAAGACGTGACGCGTTTGATGGCCGATGCGGGCATCGTTCGCAATCGAGCGAAGATCGAGGCAACGATCAACAACGCACAGCGGGCGTCGGAGTTGGCAAACAGTGGTCGCTCGTTGGCGGGTCAACTGTGGCAGTTTCGACCGGCCCGATCACCGGTTTTGCGCAGTCGCGATCAAGTCCAGGCAACGACACCGGAATCGATAGCGATGAGCAAAACGCTTCGCAAACAAGGTTGGAAATTCATCGGTCCGACGACCTGTTATGCATTGATGCAAGCGATGGGAATGGTCAATGATCATCTGCGAACCTGTGATCATTGGCAGCAGGTCGAGCAAGAACGCAAGGCATTTGAACAGCCGTCATAGCATGGGCGGCAAAAAGTCGATACCGAATTTCTCGCCGATAGCAGCCATAGCGATCGGATCCGGTGGAGCATCGACCGGTATCTTGGCAAACTCAAGGACGAAATCTTCGAAACCGGCCGGGTGACATGTGATCAAGAGCTTGCCCGGTCGATCGGACGTGTTTCGAAACTGATGAGCGATCCCCGGAGGCGCGATCAAGAAAGAACCGGGACCGGCATGCACGGTGTCGTCGCCGATCGCAAAAACGAAGTCACCGTCAATCACATAGAACGTTTCGGACTCCCTGTGGTGTCGGTGACAGGGCGGACCGGCACCGGCGGGAACCACGGTTTCCAGAATCGTGCAAACACCATTGGTGTCCGCTGCAGTGGCTTTGATCGTGATTTGATCGCCGCCCAAGACCACGTAGTGATCGCCTTGCCCAGAGTCGACAACCAATTTTCGAGAAATCATGACCCGCTCACTCTAGATTGTTTTGTGGTTGGTGAGAGACCGTAGTACGGTAAAGGAATCATCGTAGCGGAACATGACAAGAAAGATTTGGATTCCCCATGAAAATCGAATCGATCACCTGGACGTTTGTCTGCCAAGCAGGGCGTTTGGAGAGGGAAGCCAGCGTGTTGGCAGCTAGTCTTCGTCAGTTCCTCGGTCCGCGGGCTCATTTGATCGCGACGCTGCCGCATTCGTCATCCGTGACACACGATGACGCATTTGAGTCGATCACCCCGGCGGTGCGAGCTTTCTTGCAAGAGTTGGGTGTGCGGTTGACACCTCAACTCAATCCGCTGCTCAAATCACCGGGCACACTGCCAGACCTGCTGATGAACAAAGCCTATGCGTTGAAAGCGGACCCAGCGGCAAAGGTCGTTGTTTTCTTGGACAGCGACCAGTTGTGTCACGGCGTGCCACAGTGGACTGATTTTGCTGTGCCGTTCTATGGGCGAGCGGTTTTTTTTTCAGGAGCCGCTGCGATGCAGGGACTGTGGGAACAAGCCTACGAAGCATGCGAGGTGACCATGCCGAATCATCGCATCGTGGTTCGCAAGCGAGACGGCACTCATCCACCGATCGTTTGTCCGGCATATTTCAACAGCGGATTTCAAGCCGTCCACCAACCATGGATTGAGCCGTTTGTACAGCAGTACGTGGATTGTTATCAGCGTCTCAAAGTGATCGATCTCTTGGGCGAGGCGAGATATTTCACTGAACAGGTAGCGATGGCGATCGCGGTGGCAAAAGTCGGAATCCCCTATCAAATGGACACGCAGCGAATCAACGAGAGCTTTCGACACTACTACAGCACGTCCATCTTGGCGTCGCTGCCCCAGCACTCACGATTGGTTCGACAACTCTGTCAAGTTTATCCACCGCTATTGAGCATCTTGCAACCACATTCAGAGTGGGACGGTGTTTTATCGGCGGATCACAGCACTTCCAGTGCGAGCTGATCGGCAGCCAATTGCAACTCCAATTCACTATCAACGGATGTTGCCGATCCACTTGGCGGAGTCGTCCGTTGTCGTCTGATTTCATTGACAACGAACAACGCGTCGTCCGCCGAGACACGACCGTCGGCATTGGTATCGAGCAGACCCATCTCTTCTTCGGCGTCACCAATGAGCTGATCCAAAGCCAATCGATTGATGACCGCCAGGGCATCCGAAGCGGTAACCACTCCGTCGCCATTGGCATCACCTGAGATGGGAGTGGCAATGGGAGCGGCGTTGGTGGCGTTGGTGCTGCCGTTGGAGAAAGAAATGCCATTTGGTGCGAGAGTGAAATTGAGAGGTCGCGATGACCGCGAGCCACTCATGTCCTTGAACAGGCCGGTGCCCGGATTGGTTAAATCGCTTGTATAAAGTTCACGGTCACCGCTAGCATCCAGAGCGCTAAACAGCAGTTGATTTCCGAGGGTGGTTAAATTCTCGGGCTCACCACTGTCAGAACCATTGAGGTTCTTGACCAACACGGTACCGGATTCTGTTCCATCTGTTTTGAACAATTCGCGTTGAACACCGGCGGAAGCCACGAAGACCAACTCGCCGTTGAATTCGGTCAGTTCAACGGGATTGGCACTGTTGTTGTTATTGAGATTCGCCACCATCACGGTGCTCGAGGACGGGCCAGTCGTGACGAACAGCTCGCGTTGATTGGCACTGGAGTTGGCGGCAAAGAACAGTTTGCCATCGACAACGATCAGCTCACTGGGGCTAGCGCTAGCAGAGCCACCCAAGTCACGAACAAGGCCAGTGCTGGCAGCAAAACCATTGCTTTTGAACAATTCGCGTTCACCGCTGGGCAGCATCGCGGTAAAGAATACCTGGCTGCCGTAGCGAGTCAGGTTTTGCGGATCAGCCGAGACGCTGCCCGAGAGGTTCTCGACCAACACCGTCCCAGAGGGAGTGCCATCGGACTTGTGCAACTCACGTTCTCCACTGGCCGTTACGGCAGAGAAAAAGAGGGTGTCTCCAACGACCGTCAAGTCTCTGGGGTCAGCATTCACGTCTCCAGAAAGATTAACGATCGGTTTGGTGCCGGCGACGGTTCCATCGCTAACAAACAACTCTCGTTGATTCGCACCGATTTGAGCGGCAAAGTAAAGCAGTCCACCCATCTCAACCAAATCGGTTGGCTGGCTGCTGACTGATCCAGCGAGATTCTCGACCACATGGGTTCCGGCAAAGGTTCCATCGCTGACGAACAGTTCACGTTGACCATCCGAGCGGTTGGCGGCAAAGAACAACTTGCTACCGACGCGAGTCAATTCTGTGGGATTACTGGAAACCGAGCCGCCCAAGTCGCGAACCAATTGTGTTCCAGCGGGGGTGCCATCGGACATAAACAATTCACGTTGGTTGGCAGACGTCATTGCCGAAAAGAACAACCGATCGCCCACGAGTGTCAAATACTCGGGTTGCGCGGAGATCGAACCGCCAATATTGGTAAGCGGTTTGGTGCCAGCTACGGTGCCATCGGAGGCGAACAACTCGCGTTGATTATCAGCAGTCACGGCGGTGAAAAAGTAGCTATCTACCAGCGGAAAGCTATTTGGGACGGCGATGAAATCACGTGGTTTGGAGGAAACATCACCACTGAGATTGGTGAGCATCTCGGTGCCCGCACTCGACAGGTCGCTAGTGAAGACTTCGCGTTGTCCGTCGCCAGTGGTCGCCACGAAAACCAATTTTCCTCGGACGGAAGTCAACTGCTGCGGTTGACTACTCACAGAGCCGGCAATGTTTTTGACCAGTTCCGTGCCAGTAAATGTGCCATCGCTTCGGAACAGTTCCCGTTGGTCACCGGACGAGGCAACAAAAGCGAGCATGCCATCAACTTCGGTCAGCTCGACCGGATCAGCACTGGCACCGCCGTTGAGGTCTTTGACCAACTGGGTGCTTAAAGCAGTCCCCGTCGTGACAAACAGTTCTCGCTGTGTGCTGCTGGAGTTGGCGGCAAAGTAGAGTTTTCCATCGACCACGGTGAGTTCGTCGGGGCGAGAGCTGACACCACCGCCAAGATTCGTCACGATTTCAGTGCCCGCAGCGGTCCCGTTGCTCTTAAACAGTTCACGTTCGCCGTTGGCCAAACTCGCCGTGAAAAAGACTCGGCTACCCAACCTAGTTAGGCCGACCGGATCAGCAGATCGGGAGCTGCCTAGGTTTTCAATCATCTTCGTGCCGCTAGCGGTGCCATCACTCTTGAATAACTCACGTTCGGTGCTGTTGATCCGAGCGGTGAAGAACAAGGTGTCACCCACGGCGATCAATTCTTGCGGATTAGCATTCAGATTGCCGGAAAGATTGACCAACGGTTTCGTACCAGCAAGTGTGCCATTGCTGACGTGCAACTCACGCTGGTTGGCTCCAATATTGGCACTGAAGTAGAGCTCTCCTTTGAAGGCGGTCAGCCATTTTGGATCACTCGCTACGGTGCCAGCGAGATTCTCCACCAGGCGTGTTCCGACCGAGGTTCCATCGGTGACGAACAGTTCCCGTTGGCCGTTGTCCATTTCGGCAGAAAAGAAGATTTGGTTGCCGACCTTCGTCAATTCAGCAGGTTTGGATGGAGCGTTTCCAGAGAGGTCCTTCAGTAGTTTAGTGGAGCTCGGGGTGCCTTCCGATACAAAGAGCTCACGGTCACCATTGGACGTCAGCGCGGTGAAGATGATTTGATCACCCAACAACGTCAGGTCGGCAGGATTGGACGCCGTGGCGCCGGAGAGATTTGCCAGCAGCGCGGTGTTGTTTCCGCTGCCGTCGGAGGCGAACAGCTCACGTTGTCCATCGGGAGTTTCGGCGGTGAAGTAGAATTTTCCGCTGCTGTTGCCATTGCCGTTGAATCCGCCGCCAGGATTGCCACCGCCGCCTCCGTTGTCCACAGCGGCGATAGCAGCCTCGGCGTTGACCAATCCGAATCCGGTGTCAAAGTCGAACCCGGGGGAAAGCATGTCGATCGCGGTGATCTGCAGCGCGGTGTTGATCTGGGCCGGAGTGAGCGAACCAGGTCCGCCGGCGGCCTCCAACATCAGAGCCGCGACAGCAGCAATGTGTGGGGCAGCGGCAGAGGTACCAGGAAAGTTGGGAAAACTGTCGTTGTCAGGATCATTGCCGGCAACGAAGAACGAAGTATTGGTGTTGTCCGGGCCGGTCACGATCGGCTGTTGTCGGACTTCAGGAGTTGCTAGGCGGTTGCCCGCAGTGTCAAACAAAATCGGTAGTCCACCGGCGGACGTCGTGGGTTGTGGCGAGGGTGGATTGGTTCCAAACGCTGGTGTGTCACGGTAGTCGGCAGCGGCGATACCTGCTCCGCCGATCGCTTGATGGTGTCCGTAGAGCGTGCTGCTCTGCGTATCAAATTCGCCGATGTCAAATCCAGAGCCAAACGCTAGGTATTTGACCACACCAGGTGTGGGACCGCCTGCGGGAAGATATCGCGCAAGTAAAATGTTAAAGAACCGAGCTTGACTGCTCATGTTCGAGATTTCAACGATTTCAATCGCGTCTTGGCCAGTGTTTTGCAAGTCACTCTTGGCGACCATCAACTGGGTCTGGAAATCGTAGACAAAGATGTCCATGTCGTTGGCCGCACCGGCTCCACCGGCCGAAGCAAACGGTTGGTCCCACTGAAAAATCAGCGTTGCGGATCCGCCTGGGGCGAGGGCGACAAGCTGAAACCCGTCAGTATTGGCCGAGGGGTCAAAATCGTGAGCTACAAAATCGCCATTTGGATCGGGGGTGATCACACCGGATGATGAAATATGAGCGCGAGTCCCATCGGTTCGGAACACACTTTCGTAGGAGTCACGCCCTTGGTTGCCTGCTGATGAAAAGAAGGGCACTCCCTGGGCGACCACTTGGGCGGCAGCCTGCGCGATGATCCCGTCTTGAAAGAAGGGTTGCGCGAAATTGGACACGTCGTCGACGATCACATCAGCCCCAGCCGCAGCAAGGTCCAAGATGCCCTGGGCAAAGTTCGCCGGTCCTGCAAACCCGGTGTGAAAAGCCAGCTCGGCAGCCGGCGCGATGTCATGGATCAGCTCCAACATCGCGCGGCCTTCGTCACTATGGTTGGCGTTAACGCCATTGGGTTCATCTTCTAAGACTTGTACCGGTGTGGTGAATCCGTTTGGGTTGCCAGGACCCGGCAAGTTCCCGCTGGCGATCCCGCCTGCGGCACCACCACCGCCCGAGTTCTTGTCAAAGCTGTCCGAGATCACGCCGATCTTGAGCCCCGATCCGTCCACGTTGAAGGTCGCCCGCGCGATGTCGGATCTCATTGCCGCGTCGGCTTGGTTGCTAACCGTCCCCACATTGGAGATTGACGGATAGATCGGGCGGATGAAACGTACCGACTCTAGTGCAGAAAGGTCATCCAGTTTGATCGGATCGATCGATCCGCTGAGGATCTTTCCAAAGAACCCGTTCTCGATGAATCCGGTCCCCAGCAGATCCATTCGCAACGAATCCAGATCGGTGTCGGCGATGATTTCGATCAACACATCGCCGTTTTGATTGACCAGCAGTCCTGACTGCTGCACTGTGCTGGAAAGGGTCTCGACGCGACTGGTCACATTGGGACCGAACGACCTGCCGGCAACTTGGTAAACGTCGAAAAGGTCTTGCCCGATGACACGAGCAACCGGATCGTGTTTGGTCGGGATGAAGTCCGGTGCCGCGTTCGATTCAGCCAACGGCGCCGAGTCGATCGCAAAATCGGCGGCCGCCAAGTCAGCCAGGCTAAGTGTCGTGGATTGCAGAATCTCCGATGAGAAGCTCAGTTCCGCTGCCAACAACAGCCGCGATTCCAGCATTTCCATGCGAAGCCGCGGGCCGGGTGACCGGCGAAGGGAGTTTTTGCGGGCGTGAGAACGGAGAATGGCTGGGCGTCGCATGGTGATGTGGCCTCAAAAACAGCACCGAGCTAATGGCTCAAATGCGGTTGGCAGTGGGACGTTTTCTGAAAGAGGGCAAGTGCTCAGATCGATAGCAAATGACCCCCCGCCTGGGAATGAATAAGCAAAATATTCCGCATAACCGGTACCTTCAAGGATGAAATCAACCAAAGCGGGGCTTTGGCGCAGGTTTCACAACTTCAGGGCCAGGCTTCAGTGTCAGGGGATACCAGAGGGGAACGAAGCAGAACGAGTGGGCTTCCCCAAAAAATCCGTTGGCCTTGCGAAAAATCGCTCCACAAGCCACACTCTGACCCTTCCAAAAATCGATGTGTGACCGCCGAAACGGGATTGGCCCGTTTCGGAGCCCTGCCGAGTCTTTGATCAGCCAGTGAACTGGCGAATCCATCGGCACGATCTTGGATCACACCCGGCGTCGCTGATTCTGACCTTTGTCATCTCCAGCGTCAGCCCAAACCCCCTACTGCTGCATCAGCGGCGAAAGAAAACGGATACGAAATGGCACGTTATACCGGTCCCAAAGCACGCGTGAATCGTCGTCTCGGAACGCTCATTTATGAAACCGCCGGTGCTGTTCGAGCACTCGATCGCCGCAACACGCCGCCCGGCATGCACGTCCGCGGACGTCGCCCCAGCAACTACGGTTTGGCATTGATGGAGAAGCAAAAGATCAAGCACTATTACGGCTTGGGCGAACGCCAACTGCGTCGTTATTTCGATGCGGTCGGTCGCAAAGCGGGCAATACCGGCGAGTTGTTGCTGTTGATGTGTGAGCGTCGTCTGGACAACGTGGTCCGCCGAGCCGGCTTCACCAAGACACGTCCACAAGCCCGTCAGGGAATCACCCACGGACACTTCTGTGTCAACGGCGTTAAAGTCACCAAGCCGAGTTTTCTGTTGCGTCCCGGTGACATCGTCGAAGTCCGCGGTCGTGAAAACCTCAAGAATCTTTACCGAGGCGTGATCGCCAACGCATCGCCCGATCCCCTGGACTGGGTGGCATTTGACAGCGAAGGCCTCAAGCTGACCGTTCTCGGCCTGCCCGGACCGACGGACATCAGCCTGCCCGTGGACGCCAATAGCGTCGTCGAATTCCTGTCTCGCTAGTCGCCGGCTTGCCAATCCCTGGCGACCATCTCGGGTCGCCCCGGTTTTGGCACGGCTTGCCAATTTGAACTTCGTCGTTCGCAAGACGGATGGTGCGATGACGATGGTGGCACGCATAATGGCGTGGGCGGTTTTGATCGTACAGGCGGGGGCGGTTGGAAAGTAACATTCCAGATCCCATCACATAGATTTGACCCACACAGATTCGACCCACACAACGCGAAGTTTTCTCTCATGCATTGTCCCGTCGTAGTTCTTGGTGGCGGACCCGGTGGATACGCCGCCGCATTCCTGGCCGCCGACGAAGGTTTGGATGTCACGATCGTCGAGGCCGAACCGCGACTGGGCGGTACCTGCTTGCTCAGAGGATGCATCCCCAGCAAAGCCCTGTTGCACGTTGCCAAGGTGATCCACGAAGTCGATGACCTACGCGAGAATTGGGGCGTCACCTACGACGGAGCCCCGAAAATCGATGTCGACAAAGTACGAGCACGCAAGGACCAAGTGATCAGTAACCTGACCGGCGGCCTGGCCAACTTGGCCAAGCGACGAAAGGTGAAAGTCATCCAGGCCCGCGGCAGCTTTGTCGATTCCACCACTTTGGCATTGGAGGGTGATCACGAATCCATCCCAGAAAGCCGCCGAATCACGTTCGATCACTGTGTGCTGGCAACCGGCAGCGTGCCCGCCATGCCGCCCGTGTTTGACATCGGCAGCGACCGCGTGATGGACAGCACCGGCGCACTGAAACTCGTCGACATCCCCGAAACACTGCTGGTCATCGGCGGTGGATACATCGGTCTGGAAATGGGCAGCGTCTACGCACAGCTCGGCTCTAAGGTTACCGTCGTCGAGTTAGCCGAAAGCCTGCTGCCGGGTGCCGACCCCGATCTCGTCAAACCGCTGGCCAAACGCATCGACAAGTTGTGCGAGGGCCGAGTGCGGTTGAACACCAAAGTCGGCTCGGTGGCCGAGGTCGGTGACAAGGTCGAAGTCACCTTCGAGGGACCCGCGCACTTCGGGCACGAACAATTCGACCGCGTCCTGGTCAGCATCGGACGTCGCCCGGTCACTCGCGGACTGGGTTTGGAAAACACCAAGGTCGTCGTCAACGCCCGCGGTTTTGTCGAGTGTGATGCCTCGCAACGCACAGCCGATCCTCACATCCTGGCCATCGGAGATGTCGCCGGCGACCCCATGCTGGCACACAAGGCCACCCACGAAGGACGCGTGGCGGCGGAAGTCATCGCGGGCAAACCAGTCACCTTTGACAAAGTTGCCATCCCCGCTGTGGTTTTCACCGATCCTGAAATCGCTTGGGCGGGTCTGACAGAGTTGGAAGCCAAGCAGCAAGGTCGCGCCGTCGATGTGGAGGTCTATCCGTGGGCCGCCAGCGGTCGCGCCCAAGCCCTCGGGATCACTGACGGGCTGACCAAATGGCTCGTCGATCCGGAAACCAATCGCGTGCTCGGTTGCGGCATCGTCGGCAGCGGTGCCGGTGAGCTGATCGCCGAAGCCGTGTTGGCGATCGAGATGGGATGCGAGGTACACGACATCACCGAAAGCGTTCACCCGCACCCCACGCTCAGCGAAACGCTGATGAACGCCGGCGAAGTCCACTTCGGCACCGCCACCGAAATTTACAAACCCAAACGCCACTGAAACGTGACATCAAAGGGGTCAGGCCTCTTTTCGCCGTCCCGTTTCCATTGCCTGTTATCATTGCCCAGCCATCGATCATGACCAAACGCGTCTACATCAAAACCGTCGGCTGCCAGATGAACGTTCTGGACAGCGAAATGGTCGTGGCGGATTTGAAACGCCATGGCTACACCATCGTCGATTCGCCCAAGGATGCGGACTGTGTTTTCTACAACACTTGCAGCGTCCGAGAGCACGCCGAAGAAAAGGTGTACAGCGCTCTGGGCAAGATCCGCGAAGCCAAGGATCGCAATCCCGACAAGCTGATCGGCGTGATGGGATGCATGGCGCAAAAAGATCAAGAGATCATCTTCAAACGTGCACCCTACGTCGACATGGTGATCGGACCGGGCCAGTTGCACACCATTCCCGATTTGATTGAAAAGGTTCGCAGCGGCCAAGGTCGCCAAATGGCGGTCTCGCTCGGTCGAACCGACGGCAAACAGGCCATCGTTGCACGTAGCCACGAAACCTTCGATCCGCTTCGTGATCCCACGATGCGGCCGACACCTTTCCAAGCGTACCTGCGGATTCAGATCGGTTGCGACAAGTTCTGCACCTATTGCGTCGTCCCCAACACACGTGGACCCGAACAGGGACGTCCGCCAGAGCAGATTCTCTCCGAAGCACGCATCCTTGCCGACCAGGGCTGCCGTGAAATCACGCTGTTGGGTCAAACGGTCAACAGCTACAAATACAAGGACGGCGATCACACGACCGACATGACGTCCCTGCTCGAGCAACTGCACGAGGTCGACGGAATCGATCGGATCAAGTTCGTGACAAATTATCCCAAGGACATGACCGAGCGATTGCTGATCGCCGTTCACGAGCTGCCAAAGGTCTCGCCGTACTTGCACGTGCCCGCACAAAGCGGTAGCGACGATGTCCTGAAGCGGATGAAGCGCGGCTACACGATTGCAGACTACATGGAGATGTTCGAAAGGATCGAGCGGTTGGTCCCCGAAGCCACCGTCAGCAGCGATTTCATCGTGGGCTTCTGTGGTGAAACCGAGGAAGATTTTGAAAAGTCCGTCGCCCTGATCGAGCGTTGTCGATTCAAGAACAGCTTCATTTTCCAATACAGCGTCCGACCGGGAACCAAAGCATCGGAGCGTTTGGTTGACGATATTCCTCGCGAAGTCAAAGCGGATCGCAATCATCGTTTGCTGGAAGTTCAAAACCGCGTCGCCCAAGAAGAAAACGACAAGCTGATCGGTCAAACCGTCGAGATCTTGGTCGAAGGTCCGAGCAAGAAAGGGCAAGACGCCGATCCCGACAGCGCGACCGTGCAGATGATCGGACGCACGCACTGTGACCGCATCGTCGTGTTTGATGGAAACCGTCGCCAAGCGGGACAGTTCCTCAAGATCCATGTCGACGACGCCAGCAGCCACACTCTGGTCGGCCGCGTTCAAACCGTCGATGTCGTGACAATCGGTATGCCGGGCTGACGCTTTCGGACACCGCTTTAGGCGTTGTCGGTTTTTAACTGAAATACGAATGAAAGTGTGAGCCGTGGGCCGTTAGGCACCGGGCCATTAGCCATCAGCCACTGGGTTGTCCGTTTTGCCCGCCCGCTTACGCGTCGCGGCTCAATCAATTCAAACGGACCGGTCCACGGCCGAGTCATCCCTTTCGAATCACCGCACGACCGCGATACCGAGCTACCAAACCGCCATGACCACCACGTCACCCGACACCAAGATCATCACCCGTCAGTTTCAAAACGGGATGACCGTTTTGATCCAGCCCATGCCTTGGCTGCGAACCGCGGCGTTCTCCGTTTCAGTCGGCGGCGGTTCGCAATGCGAGACGCCACAGCAAGCCGGCTTGGCTTCGCTCGTCTGCGAGATGGTGCAACGCGGTGCCGGGCATTACTCCAGTCGTGATCTGGTCGCGGTCCAAGACAACTTGGGGCTCGATCGCAGCGGTGGTGTCTCCACCGGCACGACCTCCTTCGGTGCCGCAATGCCAGCAGAATCGCTTCTTGATGCGATCGCCTTGTACGCCGACATCCTGCGCCGTCCCCACTTGCCCGCCGATCAACTGCCCGACGCGCAGATGATGATGATCCAAGAATTGCGGGCGATGGAGGATGAACCGACCCAGCGAGTCATGCGGCGACTCCGAGAGCTGCACTACGGCTGGCAACTGGGACACAGCAACCAAGGAACGATCGAGACCCTGCAGTCCTTTGGTCCCGACGACGTGCGTCAGTACTATCAACAACAGTACCACGCCGGCGGCTCCATCCTCTCCGTTGCCGGCAACGTCAATCCCAACGACGTGCTGGACAAAATCGAAGAAGTCTTTGGCGACTGGAAAACGCTGGAGGTTCAGCGCGATCCACCGGCTGCCGGCCAAGCCGTCTACGAACACATGCCGGCCGAAACAAGTCAAACACACATCGGTTTCGCGTTTCCCAATATCCAGTACGGTCACAAGGATTACTTCCGCATGCGTGCGGGAATCGGAATCCTCAGCGACGGCATGAGCAGCCGGCTATTCGATCGCGTCCGCGAGAAACGTGGTTTGTGCTACACGGTGTCCGCGAGCTGCCATTCGCTGCGCAACGTCGGTGGTGTCTTCGGTTATGCCGGCACCACGCCGGCGAGAGCCCAGGAAACTCTGGATGTGACGCTCGGCGAGATCGCCAATTTCACCAAGGATTTGGAACAAAGCGAGTTGGATCGCTGGAAAGTCCGCATCGAGAGCGGCTTGATCATGGAACAGGAGTCGAGCTCCTCTCGTGCTTCATCCCTGGCCAATGATTTCTATCAGATGGGTGCGCCGATGGAGACGGCTGAGCTGGAAGCGATCATCGAATCATTGACTCTCAGCGACGTCAAGAGTTACTGGCAAGATCACCCGCCCGCCGATTATCGCATCGTCACATCCGGCCCCGAACCCCTCAACGTCCCCACGAACTGACTGGTTATTGTCGCTCGACTTTCCCAGTCGACAACGCACGCGACGAATGACCCCAACATTTTCCACAACCTAACAGACAGAATATCCGATGCCCGATTTTCGACACGCGACATTGCCCAACGGATTGGAAATCGTTGCCGAAACCGATCCTCGCAGCTACTCCGCAGCGTTCGGCTACTTCGTTCGCGCCGGTTCACGAAACGAGTTGGATTGCCAGTCGGGCTTGAGCCATTTCCTGGAACACATGATGTTCAAGGGAACGGATCGCCGCAGCGCCGAAGACGTCAATCGCGAACTCGACGAGCTCGGTGGGCAAAGCAACGCCTACACGACCGAAGAACAAACGGTTTACTACGCGACGGTGTTGCCGAAGTTTCAGGATCGCATCATCGATCTGCTCTCGGACATGATGACGCCCAAGCTCGATGCGTCCGAATTCGAGACCGAGCGTCAAGTGATCTTGGAGGAAATTGCAAAGTACGAAGACCAACCGCCCTTTGGCGCATTCGAACGGGCCATGGAGGTTCACTTCGGGCCCCGAGGTTTGGGTCGTCGCGTGTTGGGCACCAACGAATCCATCGCGGCCATGTCGGCGGCACGGATGAGAGATTATTTCAATGCCCGATATCGTCCCGAAAACATCGTGCTGGCGGCATCAGGCAATGTCGACTTTGACGGTCTGGTCGCAACGCTGGAACAAAAGACGGCCTCCTGGGGCGATCGACCCGCCGGTGAGGACCTCGGTAGCGACGATACCAAATCGCTACCCGAAGGAATTTCGATGGATACCGTTTTGCCCATCAGCGACGCCGCACAAGGCTACTTGGTCCGCATCGCACCGGGACCCGCCTCCAATGACCCAGACCGATACGCCAGCCGATTGCTGGCCGCAATCTTGGGCGACGAAGGTGGCAGTCGGCTGTTTTGGGATTTGATCGATACGGGGCGTGCCGAAGTCGCAACGGTTTGGCCGCAGGAGTTCAGTGACACCGGCGCATGGTTCACCTACCTCGTCTGTGCACCAGAAGACGTCCAGAGCAACCGTCGCATCATCGACGAAACCATCGCCTTTTTGATCGACAAAGGAGTCGGCCAGGACGAACTCAAACAAGTGATGAACAAGGCGTCCGCGGCGATGATCATGCAGAGCGAACGCCCAAGCAATCGGCTGTTCGGTTTGGGCAGCCGCTGGCTGACCCATCGCGAGCACATCGGGTTCGACGAATCACTTGAGCGACTGCGAGCCGTCGACGCCGAAGCCATCGTCCGCGCCGCGAAGACCTATCTTGCACAAACGCCCACCGACATCCAAGCCGTCGCGCCACTGGCAACGAGCTGAAATTTGAACGTGGGGACAGGTTTGCAACCTGTCAGGTCCAAACGATTGACCACAAACCTGGGGCGATCAAAGTTTCGGGTAGCGGCACTGTGGCGCTCCGCAGGTTTTTGTCAACTCTCCCGGCGCAGTTGGGGAGGTTGCGTTGCGCAAACGGCACAAGGCGTATGATTTTTGTTTGGCCGTTTGGTGATGTTCGTTTTCGACTTGGAAAGTCGAACGACAATCGTCGCTCGACTTTCCAAGTCGATAGCGTGCCCCGCCATGCGTTTTACCATTCCCAACCATTGACTCGCGCAGACAGGCCCCCTCCCTAGCATTCGCCTCAGCGGCTAATCGCGACCTCCGCCAAGTTGGGGGAGGTGACAGTGGACAAGATCATTGACTGGTGCACGGGACTCGTAACCTCGTCCACTACGAACTGCCCGGCCCGATTGACTATTTCACTCAAGAGACGATCGCATCAAGATTTTCACCGACCACCATCCGCATCAGCGATCGCAAACGGTGAAGGAGCCAATCCCGCTTCCAACTCCAAATGCTGCTCACGCTGCTTTTGCATTCGATCAACTCTTCTAGCAAACCCGATCAAGCAGAATGGTGTGAGCAACGCACCGACCACACCGGGAATCAGTGACCAGGCAATCGCATAAAATTGAAAGCCCGAGATCAAAGTCGTCGGGAGGCATCCCGTGACGAATCCGCAAAAGGATGCCAACAACAAGACCTCGCGTCCCGAGATCGGATGAAGTGGAGAACGTTTGGAGGCAAAAATTCCATAGCTCAGCGGAGTGATCAGGACCGTGGGAATACCAGCCAGGATCATTCCCGCAATGAATGACCAGAAGCTCATCATGAGAAAGACACCCAAGACATCTGTTCCGATCCCTCCTTCGCTCAATGCCACCAGGGCTACCGTCGCTGCGCTGCCCAATCCAAAAACTCCACCGGCGAGCGTGACCGCCAGCATGATGCGACCTACGATCTGAGGTCCGGTCACGCCATCGACTTTGATCGCCCGCGATGGCGTACCCAATTCCGCTGACGGAGCGTAGGGGTTCGTTTCGAAAGGGTCAGAGGGTGGCATGACCCCAGTTTACCGCGTCAGATCCCTTGCGGAAACGAGATTTTGATCCCGGACCACTAGCGGATCAGAATCCTGGATGATCAGAAGACCGCCTGCTCGCTATAATCAAGGCGTTCTGGCAGCAAGACGCCCTTCTTTCTCACCCCTTTGCATCATGTCCTCCAACGACAAACGTTCTGATGTCGACCTTTTGCGGGCTCAATACGAGGAGCTGGCGGAACTGGCGGGGTCACTTGCTCATGAAATCAAGAATCCACTGTCGGTGATTCACATGAACATCGACTTGTTGAGCGAGGATCTGCTCGAAGCGAACTCATCGGACAATCGTCGATCGTTGGAACGAGTCGATATCGTTCGCGAGCAATGCGAACGCATGGAAGGCATCATCCGGGACTTTCTACGCTATGCCAGACTGCGTGACATCGATTTGGTCTCCGGAAACTTGAACGATCAAGTCGAAGCGGTGCTGCGGGCTTACCAAGCCGAGGCCGAAGCTCGAGAGATCGAGGTCGTGCGATTCCTCGACAACGATTTGCCCGTCATAGCGCTGCACAGCGATTCCCTGCAAGCAGCCCTGATGAACTTGGTCAAGAATGCACTGGAAGCCATGGAGAGTGGCGGACAGTTGCTCGCGCGAACCTACACGACCCAGAACAGCATCGCGTTGGACTTGATCGACACCGGTTCGGGTGTCGATAACAACACCGTGATGCACATGTTCGAGCCCTTTTACACAACCAAGGAAGGCGGTTCGGGTTTGGGCTTGCCGACAGCTCGCAAAATCATCGAGGCGCATGGCGGCCGGATCAGCGTTCAAAGCGAAGTCGGCCGGGGGACAAAATTCACACTCGAGTTTCCCGTCCCCAAGCGGATCGTCGTCGGGTGAGTCGCTTGTCTCTTGCAACGATCGTCCTGACCGCTGGTTGGTTTGTTTCATCCGTCTTGTTAGCACAAGACCAATCAGTCGATGCGGTTGTCCAACTGCACTGCGACGCGCTAACAGAAAGCAGCGGAATCGGATTCTCGCATCGAAACGCAGATCGATTTTGGACCCACAACGATTCCGGTGACAAACCACGCCTCTTTGCCTTTGACACCGCAGGCCGACAAACCGGCGTCTGCCGCATATCCGATGCCAAGTCGATCGATTGGGAAGCCATGGCGTCCTATGTCGACCAGGGGCCGCGATTGTTGGTCGCCGATTGTGGAGACAACGATGAAAAACGCAAGTTCATCACCATGTACTTGTTCGATGAACCAAATCCCGATCAGCAATCCAAGGTCGAGATCATGCAAACACTGCGCGTCCGTTTCCCCGATGGACCGCATAACTGCGAAGCTGTGGCGGTCGACACTCAACGTCGTCAGATTCTGTTGGCGACCAAGGAGCCTCTCTTGTCGCGGCTCTACACGGTGCCGTTGCCAGGTCGAACCAACCATTCCGCTACCAGCGAACAAACCGCATCCGCGGTCGGTCAGATCGTGATGCCGATGGTCACCGGGATGGATATCAACCGCCGGACCGGAGAGATCTGGATGACCAGCTACTTCCACGCCTGTCGTCTTCCTCGGCCATCAGCGACGGCAACGCTGGCGGAGCAGTTGGTGAAGTACCCGGCCATTTTTGAATTGCCCAAGTTGTCTCAGATCGAAGCAATCGGACTCGACTCAGAGGGCCATGCTTGGGTGACCAGCGAAGGATCACCTGCCAAGATAACTCGAATCAAGAAACCCAAATGATTGAAGTGGAGAAAAAGTTCCCCGTGACGGATCGCGATGACTTGCTGCAGCGTTTGAACGCGTTGGGATCGATATCCGGCGAGGTCGAGCAGCATAGCGATACCTATTACCAGCATCCATCACGTGACTTCGCCCAGACCCAGGAAGCCCTCCGGATCCGCCGAGTCGATGGAGTGGCAAGCGTGACGTACAAAGGACGCCGATACGTACAAGCTGACAGTAGTTTGAAAGCCCGCCAAGAATTGGAATGGTGTTTGGGCAGCGACGATCACGACGGCGCGAACATGGATCAACTGTTGATCGCACTGGGGTTTACCATGGTCGCGACCGTCAACAAACTTCGACAGTCGTTTCATTGGGCGACCGGCGAGTGGTCGGATTTCAGCGTGACGCTGGACGAAGTCGCCGCCGTGGGGCTCTTTGCGGAAATCGAACTACTCGTCCGTGACGAATCCCAGATCGCAGAGTCAACGCAACGAATCGCGGCTCTGACTGACGCGCTGGGTTTATGTCAACCTGAAACTCGCAGCTACCTACGCATGACCTTGGAACAACAATCGCTCAACTCACCAAGCAGCTAAGCGCGGATGGGTACGAAAAGAGTCTGCGCAAAGCAGCAGCCGCGCGATACCGACCGTTTTCTCACACTTCTTGCTTTCGTCGGGCTTGCCCTGGGCTGTCAAAACGTTGCTCTTGACATGCAACTTCAATCGGCCGGTTTTGTTCCTCCCTTTGGCGTAGGAATCAAGAAACTATTCTCTGAAACGTTGTAACGCTCGGCAGAGGGATAGGCGTATGACGATGGGGCAGAGACAACGTAACGAAATTGAATCTTTTCGTGCTGGTATTTGCCTACCATTGCATATCTCTGCACCAATTGACCGCCAGCAGAATGCCCGACCAAGACAATCTCGCGAACGTTTGGGAAGTTACCGCTGTCGACAAGGCGTTCTAACCATTCGTCGACGACGGCAAAGGCGCTAAGTGAAATCGCCTTTGCGTGGGGACCCATTGCAGATCGTGCCGAACCACGATACGGGCTGGACCTCCAAAACAACAAGCCATCTGTGATTGCGTCAGGAATCACGTTCTGCTCGTAAAATTGAGGTGCAACGATTAGAGTCTGATCGAGAACGCCGCGTACGGAACGAACGCTCCAGGATGAGACTTCACATCCTAACGAAGCGGTGCGGTCTCCAATGCAGTAGCGTCAGCGGACAGCAACGAAACCGCGAAAACGCATGTAATGAATGGCAACAATCTCATTTTGTGTATCTCGTTACGCTGTCAACGCTCAACTCAGAACGTCACGGATCAGGGGGCGGCGGCGAACGACTCGCGAGCAGGCGGAAAAACGCACCACGGCCGCTCCGTTGCAACCGATGGTTCATCCAATTCGGAAATAAGGTGCCGATACAAGTCGATGTCACGAGGTTCAAGTGGCTTTGGTTGCTTTACCAATTCTTCTTTCTGAGGCGACGCCGACGCTATCTCGACTGTTTTCGCTTCCTCAATCATCGGATCAACGCCGTCATCCATCAATCTCGTTTAACGCCGAGCCGCAGGCGAAATCGAATCCGCCGACACAACCAAGACCCAACGCCCAGACCATCAATCTCGTTTAACGCCGAGCCGCAGGCGAAATCGAATCCGCCGGCACAACCAAGACCCATCGCCCAGACCATCAATCTCGTTTAACGCCGAGCCGCAGGCTAAATCGAATCCGCCGACACAACCGAGAGCCATCGCCCAGGCCACCAACCTCGTTTAACGCCGAGCCGCAGGCGAAATCGAATCCGCCGACACAACCAAGACCCAACGCCCAATCCATCAATCTCGTTTAACGCCGAGCCGCAGGCGAAATCGAATCCGCTGACACAACCAAGACCCATCGCCCAGACCATCAATCTCGTTTAACGCCGAGCCGCAGGCGAAATCGAATCCGCTGACACAACCAAGACCCAACGCCCAAACCATCAATCTCGTTTAACGCCGAGCCGCAGGCGAAATCGAATCCGCCGACACAACCAAGACCCAACGCCCAAACCATCAATCTCGTTTAACGCCGAGCCGCAGGCGAAATCGAATCCGCCGACACAACCAAGACCCAACGCCCAGACCATCAGTATCAACACAGCAAAGATGCCGTTCCTCCAACACGACTCCCCCGACCGCGAAGTCGGTCACAGAAGGTAGCCGCCAATTGCGCCTAAGCGGCGGGAGAAAGAAGGCGCGGTGTGCGAATGCAAGAAGAAGTTGGTTGGCAAGGATGCCAACGCCTCCTTCCCCGCAAGGATGCGTACTCCTGACTTGCCCCGAAGAACGATCAGCAATCCACTGCCAGACTCTTCACAAACTCAACCAACAGAGAGCCGATTAAGTTCAACGCTAGCGATGACCGAGTCGCGGCATTGTGGTTTCCATTTCAAAAAGGGCCATCCGCGACTTCGGTCCAACGGTACGCCCGACATGGGCGTGAACTTGTGGGGTGCCGCTTCCTTCGGGAAGCCAGTCCCCGGTACGAAAACGAAGCTTGAAACGAATGGCAGTATACCGGCGGCCATAACCCAGTCGCCGAGGTTGATTCTGATGTAAGTAAACGCGAGATCGGCGACTTGGGTTCATGGCTTGGTTCGTCCGAGTCGAGAATCGATCGCTGCTGGATCACTACGGCAATCCAAGATTGCGACGACGTCTACAAGCTCTTCAGAAACCAAATAGTAGATCGCGTAAGGGAAACGTACAGACAGTGATCGGTGGAAACCGCGGTATTGCTCATGGATACCGACGCTCGACTGGAGTTTCTCGATGTCTTCTCGCAGGCATTTCAGAAAATACTGATCCAGATCAGCAGACTGTTCACCGTAGAAGATGGCACCGTCAACGAGATCATCACGTGCCTCATCCCTGATCTCGACGTGCATTCAATCGCTCCCTGACATCATCGAAGGCAGCATCGATCGGAAGTCTAGGCACGCTAGAAGGGTTTGCGATCCGATGAGCCAATATATCGCCATGCCAATCGGGCGAGGAAAGGCGAGCAGGATTCGCTGATAAATCCCGCCACAGGATGTCCATCGCGTTTAGCTTCTCTTCGGGCGTAAGTGACGCTAGCATACTCTCAAGTGACATTGGTCTTCCTCCACAGAGTATGATAGCGTGCACGCCGACACTTGGCAAAGGCTGCGTGAAGGACGAACGCGACCGTTCACCGGGCCGCGGCGAACGACTTTGATTTCACAAAACCGCGCGGCCCGCGGCTCAGTGTGCAACGGATTGTTCGTCGTCTTGATTGTGTCGTTGATTCATGACTTGGGGAAGTTTTCGCCCCAGTTCAGCTCAGGCAAAAATGCAACAAATTGATCGTATTGGTTTCGGGTGGCAAAGTACCATTCGTTGAATCCGAAATCGTATTCCGTTTTGACAAACCAATGCGTCGTCCATGATCCGGAGTGCGAATGGGGCTCATCCATTTCGCATGCGCGGTATTGCGAATGTTTTTGCGTGCAATGGCCATCGGCAGGGCCAAATTGCATCCAACACCAGTGGTTTGCAAAATCGAGTTCTGGGTAGGCCACCTGCAACATGACAGCGTGAGGAAACCGTAAGAGCCGTGCGTTTCTTTCAGCGTTTTGTTCGGCGCGATCTTCCGGCGTGTCGTCTTCACAGGCGAGATACGCTTCGATGCTGGAAACAATGGCTGTTTGGTGAGTCACGCTGCGGCTCCAAGGTACGCTCTTGTGATGATGCGTGCCCGTTGACGACGAACGTCCGCGTTGACCAATGCCGCGGCGAGTGATTTTCAATAGGGAAAACGCTAGCCACCGCGGCTTCGGTCGAACGCTTTGTTATCGGATTTCTGGTGGTGTTGGAGGAAGCGGGTTTGCACCATGGCACACAGTCAGAATGCGTATTTCGTTACCGTGGAGTTGATGAATGAGCCGGTAGGAATGCACGAAGACCTCCCGTACGTCGTCCCAGCAATATTCAGGAACTATCGACCCAGATTCAGGGAACATTTCCGCTGTGTCACGCGGTGAAGTATGCGATCAACGACCACGACCGCATATTGACGGGAATCCCTCGCAATATGGTCCTGGATCGAGATCAAGTCGTCCGTTGCATAGGTTGTCCATCTAACTCTCATCGGAGCGTCCGAGTCGACGCCGCACGTCGTCTGTGCTAATGAGATTGCCTGCCTCTGCGTCTGCTAGGCCGGCCTCAATCTTCTGTCGCACGTACATGCGGTAAATCACGTCGTCCCAAGTCGCATCGTCAGGCAGCGATTCGAGCGTCTCTCTAGCAGCAGATTTTACGAGCGATTTTTCAGTGTTGGCCATGATTGATTCTCCGTTCCAACAAGTGTATCAGCCAAACGCTGACTGAGCAACGAACGGCAGAGGAACGTGCGGTTCGACGAGAACTGAATCGGACAGAATTCCCACGGCTACTCGTGCCGCCCACATCCACGCCAAGACCCGTCAGGTTCGCGCGCAGCATGCAGCAACGTGGTACAGAAATCATATTGAGGCCGATGACCCTAGGTGAGCTGGCTGCTGACAGCGAAACCGACCCGGAAAAGCAGGGCACAGGTAGATGTGGCCCAACAAGCAATGAATACAGTGACGGGGACAGATCACGTGTCCGTGAAAATCGACGGTCTCCATCGACCAAACGGACGTCCCTTATTTGGGGAGGGCTTCATCCTGCGGCCGCTAGTAGAGCTTGCTCCAACGCGGGGTGGGCCGTGGTAACACGAACCCACGATCGAAGTCGGCAGCAGAAGGCATAGGAGTGACCCGCCGAGTCCCACGGCGACACAAAGGCCCGAACGTCACAAGACAAGGAACGAACCACCGATGAGTTTTGACGCTTCCTCGCTCTCCATCCGGGCTTGACCCGGTGGAAGCAAGACTGATGAGCTACAAAGAAGCAGTCGATTCGCTTGGCTCCCCTCCGGCCTCGTGCCGGTGGTAGCAAGGACGATCACTGGCCATCTCAAGTCGCGTTGGTCCCTTTGCCACTGGCACGAGGCCAGTGGGGAGATGGGTTGCTTTGGGCCTGCGGTGTCGTAGCCAGTCAGTCGGATTCACCACCGGCACGAGGCCGGTTGGAGTCTGGTCAAATCGAACGAATGGTAACAGCTATGCAGACGACTTTGTGATTTTCACAAAGACCGAAGCGGCGGCGCAGCGTGTGTACGCGAGCACCGAACGCTTCTTGACCGACCGATTGAAGTTGACCGTCAACCACGACAAGAGCAACATCCGCAAAACGGATGGGCTTGAGTACGTGGGCTATAAGTTTCGTGGCTACGGCGGCCAAATACGGGTCAGTGGTAAGAAGCTGAAGGCATTCAAAGAGCGTGCCTCGGAGATCTTTCGTAGAAACCGAGGCGTCTCGATGGAATCGCGTTACAAGGCTTTCGCATCCTACGCACGGGGTTGGTTAGGGTACTTCGCGTTGGATCAAGTAAAGACAACGTTCACCAACTTAGACAAATGCCCCAAAACTGATCAACGCAGGCCGTCGGGTACGCGCCTGTTACTGGAAACAGTGGCGGAAATCGAAGACCCGTCTGAAGAAACTGATGTCGTTGGGCGTGTCTTATCGTGTCGCTCGTGGCTTTGCGATGAGCGGCAAGGGCTCGTGTTGGTTGGCAGGCAGAGCGTCTTTCCACGACGTCAGGTGTCCAGTGAGCTTTATCCAACGAGTATCTGGCCGCTGAGGGCTTGTTTATTCTTGAAGAGTGCTGGCTATCGCTTGCATCCTTGAGGCGAAACGCACTGTATTCATCGATCTAGTGCGGACCCGCATGCTAGGTGTTGTGGGAGGGGTCCCGGGCAACCGGGCCCCTATCCCGATTGCGATTGTTCGTCGCGGTTTCGAGTTACGGTTGTGAGGCCATTCTACACGTTTGCGATCTGCCAATCGATGTTGCTTCGCCATGAATCATCGCCGATCAAGTATCGCGTAAATGTGTCAATCAAATCATTCAGCGTTTTGTAACCGTTGGCCCGGAAATGAGTGTTCGTGTCTCCAGCGTGGTATTCAAGTATCCAAGGATCGGAATCATTTTGCTTCAGGAATTGTCTGCATTCATCGGTCGGCTGCCAGTCGCTTGCGGCTTGAATGAACGACGTTTCGGAATCTGCGAGAATGGCGAACTTGCCGAAGACGTCGGATTCGAGAATCTCGCGAAGGACTTCCTGGGTCACGTCATCGATCGGATCCAGTTCTTCAGTTGTCAGCTGCATGGGATGACATCTCTTGGAGCGACGATCGCTGGCGATCACGCAGTCGCCGCCAAAAAACTATGATTCAAATTCGCGGCCGACCCGCGACTTGCGTGCATCGCTTTGTTCGTCCGCACTCTTTGAGCTGACCACGGTTTATTCTAACGGAAAGTCAGGGGATTCACAAACGATCGTGACGTCAACATCGTCCTCAAAAATGCTTCGAATCGTCTCATGAAGTTTGTCAACCTCGGCGGACGTGTCAATAGATCGTAGTTTTGTCCAGCTCCATTTCTTACCTTTAGGGGTGAGTACAGTCACGCAAAGATCCAGATCACCCGAATCATCGATTTGAATACCGTAAACTCCGATCCCACATGTGAAATCCAATCCCTTGACGTCCACCCACCATCCCCAATCTTCGCAGACGACGAAGGGGACGGAATAACCGCGACCCGCCAAACTTGTTTGCAGGTATTGGGCACACGCTTTGCCATACATGCCTTCGTTCACGAGCTCGTCATCCTCGCCCGGCAAAATTCGCAGCTTAGCTGATCGAATGTGAAGAAAGGGATTCGCAGTCATGTATTATTCGAACGGCAACGCGTGATGGACGAACGCAGAGATCACCCAGCCGCGGCGGTGGTCTCTTGTGGTATGGAAAGACAACACCCGCGGCTTGGGTGCAGTACGCCCAACATGGGCGTGATCTTGTGGGGTGAAAGTCCCCTGTACTTAGTTCCGGTTACTTTCAACACGAGGCAGTATACCAAATGTAACTCTTACGAAAGACAGTACGAGGCGAGGGCAACTGCGCACAAGGTGACAAACCGTGGGGAGGAAGCCTGCGGATGTGCTCGTAAAGATGGCTCTGGCCTGAGGAACGTGCGGTTCGACGAGAACTGAATCGGACAGAATTCCCACGGCTACTCGTGCCGTCCACATCCACGCCAAGACCCGTCAGGTTCGCGCGCAGCATGCAGCAACGTGGTACAGAAATCACATTGAGGCCGATGACCCTAGGTGAACTGGCTGCTGACAGCGAAACCGAACCGGAAAAGCAGGGCACAGGTAGATGTGGCCCAACAAGCAATGAATACAGTGACGGGAACAGATCACGTGTCCGTGAAAATCGATGGCCCCCATCGACCAAACGGACGTCCCTTATTTGGGGAGGGCTTCATCCTGCGGCCGCTAGTAGAGCTTGCTCCAACGCGGGGTGGGCCGTGGTAACACGAACCCACGATCGAAGTCGGCAGCAGAAGGCATAGGAGTGACCCGCCGAGTCCAACGGCGACACAAAGGCCTGAACGTCACAAGACAAGGAACGAACCACCGATGAACTCTGATGCTTCCTCGCTCTCCATCCGGGCTTGACCCGGTGGAAGCAAGACTGATGAGCTACAAAGTAACACGAACCCACGATCGAAGTCGGCAGCAGAAGGCATAGGAGTGATCCGCCGAGTCCAACGGCGACAGAAAGGCCCGAACGTCACAAGACAAGGAACGAACCACCGATGAGTTTTGACGCTTCCTCGCTCTCCATCCGGGCTTGACCCGGTGGAAGCAAGACTGATGTGCTACAAAGAAGCGGTCGATTCTCTTGGCTCCCCTCCGGCCTCGTGCCGGTGGTAGCAAGGACGATCACTGGCCATCTCAAGTCGCGTTGGTCCCTTTGCCACCGGCACGAGGCCAGTGGGGAGATGGGGTTCGATTGGCCTGCGGTGTCGTAGCCAGTCAGTCGGATTCACCACCGGCACGAGGCCGGTTGGAGTCTGGTCAAATCGAACGAATGGTAACAGCTATGCGGACGACTTCGTGATTTTCACAAAGACCGAAGCGGCGGCGCAGCGTGTGTACGGGAGCATCGAACGCTTCTTGACCGACCGATTGAAGTTGACCGTCAACCACGACAAGAGCAACATCCGCAAAACGGATGGGCTTGAGTACGTGGGCTATGAGTTTCGTGGCTACGGCGGCCAAATACGAGTCAGTGGTAAGAAGCTGAAGGCATTCAAAGAGCGTGCCTCGGAGATCTTTCGTAGAAACCGAGGCGTCTCGATGGAATCGCGTTACAAGGCTTTCGCATCCTACGAACGGGGCTGGTTAGGGTACTTCGCGTTGGATCAAATGAAGACAACGTTCACCAACTTGGACAAATGCCCCAAACTGATCAACGCAGGCCGTCGGGTACGCGCCTGTTACTGGAAACAGTGGCGGAAATCGAAGACCCGTCTGAAGAATCTGATGTCGTTGGGCGTGTCTTATCGTGTCGCTCGTGGCTTTGCGATGAGCGGCAAGGGCTCGTGTTGGTTGGCAGGCAGAGCGTCTTTCCACGACGTCAGGTGTCCAGTGAGCTTTATCCAACGAGTATCTGGCCGCTGAGGGCTTGTTTATTCTTGAAGAGTGCTGGCTATCGCTTGCATCCTTGAGGCGAAACGCACTGTATTCATCGATCTAGTGCGGACCCGCATGCTAGGTGTTGTGGGAGGGGTCCCGGGCAACCGGGCCCCTATCCCGATCGGCATTGTTATCGCTTCATTGTCCTAATGCGGCGAGCATGAAGTTGAGCTTGTTCTTCGTTGTTGGAAGCCCGCGTTCGGCCAAAAGATCATGAAGCGTCATGTCACAATCCCAAATTGTTGTCGCCGCCGCCAGTTGTGTCAAAACGTATATTTGGGTTGGACCAAGTGCTGCCCGATCAGCCCCATTCGTCGTGGCTAAAGGGATCGTCATTGCAAGCAGTGCGTGCATTGCCTCGTAGAATTGGTCATCGCGCGTGAACGTTGCCAGCAAGGGATCAATTGTCGGATTTGTCGGCGAGACGGGCAGATTGGTGAGAGCCTCGGTCACGTCCTGCTGCAAATCAGCGCCGTCAGCCATCTCAGCGTAATCGACCGAAATCCCGTTGTGGTCGTCACGAAGGCAAAGCAGTAGCGCTCCACCAAGCACGATAAGGTCATCCTCGGTTACTGCATTCGGATCGCGAAGCAATTGGCGAATCCGTGGTTCAACGTCAGCAGCTGTAGGAAGCATGGGACTCAGAGTGCGATAACGGTGCGGATCACGTGGTCGCCGCAAACGACTAACCACTTCAAAAAACTCAACTCGGCGACTCACGTGCATCCGCTGGTTCGCCCATTTCACGACGTATTCTAACCCGATCATCGAATGTGATGTGCGGACGGTTGATTGCATCTGCAATTCCCTGAGCCACTTGCCTTAGATCTGATTCAGCTCCCCCTAGCGTTGACACGAGGCATAGCGACGTCAATCCATTTCCGTTGGCAATTGATAGTTGAATTTCCGAAACAGAATCCCCGTCATCGTCCGAGAAGGTCGCATCAACGACGGCATGTACATCATCTAAGGGAATTGTCTGTTTGCCACCGAATAGACAAATCGATGCCGTGTTCTTGGAATACAACAGAAATGGACGATATCGACGAGTTGCAGCTCTACGGATGATCGGGAAATAAAAGGGAGCTGGGATAATTACCGAACCCAACACAATCACGCCCCACGGGATTGGTTCGGAATTTAGCTCAATGGCGGCGAAACCGAAGAGAAGGAACAGTGTTCCAATCAACAACGAGTATCCGAGCAAGCGAAACCAAGGGATAGCTACGAAATCAAGCTGCCAGGCACGCACGTCCTCTACCAACAAGTAGCGATCGCAGTAGTAATAACCACTTCGCGAAAGCCGGGTGAACGACAGTTGGCTGGCGACTGCTTGTTGAGGCTGCATCAACTCGTTGGGCGAACGACCGCGATCACCCCGTCGCGGCGAAAGATTTTCCATTGTCAAAACGCTCGGCTCCGCGACTGGGGTGCATCGCTTGGTTCCGCCTTCTTCTCCCGATTCAAGTCGCGTGCTCCGAATATGAACGGGTCCCTCCATTCGCCAACTTTCGTCTTTGTATCGGCGTCGTAAAGATCGGACACCGACGGAGGATTCTTCAACACCTCGATCGGATCATTGCCTTCGACGCGCACGAGAACGCCGTAGTCATAAAGTTTATGGTCGGTTGTCCAAACCCGCCATGCGTCGCCGCGCCATAAAATATCGCGCCCGTTTACTTTGTCTGGATGCCAGTAGTCGCCGCCCGCCGAGAACCAGCCGTCTGTTAACTCGATTTCTCCGTCGTCGGTGAACCCGCCCGTGCAGGCGAAAAGGAAGAATTTGTAATCACGTTTTCGAACGTGTAGATATGAAGTGTGGAATCCACGAATCTCGGAGACGTTGACATAGATGCCGGGCACTAGTTCGTTCTGCCGCTCCGCCTTCGGTGTTGATGCGATTAGCTTCGGCATCTGAGGTTCTTCAGATTCATCGATGATACCGTCGCCGTTCGTGTCTTCGATCTGCTGAGCGGTCGACAATGCGGACGCGTACAACGCGAAGATAAGCGAGGCAGTAGCAATTCGCATTGGAGTATCCATTCTCGTTGGCGGAACGGTAGTGTTGACCGAGATCGCGTCTTGTGTCTTCCATGTCAACAACCGCTACATCGCGATCTTCGGTCCAACACATGGTTACTCGCTATTCCGGTGCCTCGATCACGACCATCGTAAGTCTCAACCACCAATATTGGTATTGAAGCAACAGGTGGCTATCGCCGGAGTCATTTTCAAGCCATGACAGAGGTGTGTACAGCATATCAACACATGATTTGAGACGCGAGCTTTTGGCCAGTAGCGGGAAGTGATCGGGAAGGCAAAAGATGGCAAATAACGGGCCTGTCATGCCAATGTAAAAAAGGACGCACGCTAAGCAGAGGACGCACGCCCATGTTCGCGGTCGTCGCAAGAGAATGGAAGAGGTGGAATTGCGAGATGAAAACCAATGCGCAACCAGCAATGGAAGCGGCACGAGTAAAATACACGACAAAGTCAGCATCGGCATGGATCGGCAAACGCATATCGCGACAGCAATTCCAAGAACGATCCAGAGCAGCGTCGAGAGTCGGTACTGCATCTACACTCTTCAGTCGAGTAACGTCACGGATCACGCGGTCGCCGCGAGCGATCCTCCACTTCAAAAACCACGACTCGGCGACTCGTCGTGCATCCGATTGTTACGCGATTCCCACCGCGTTTTACGATCAATCATCCATGGCGATTGCCCAGTAGGCAATGAACCACAAAATGTTGAGTGTAGCCACCGCTGCCGTCGCAAGGCAAATGAATTCACCGATCCGGGATATACGTCCCAGGAATATTCTTGCAGCTGCGAAGAACGCGAGTAGCGAGATCAGTATGCCAGTCCAATTGAAAAGTGAAGCGTAATCAGCGAGTGGCCCCACATACGTTACAACCGTGAAGCGACTTGAGTGATCAAATCGAACAGGAATCACACCAAGTCGCAGCAGTGCCGAACCGACGATTGCAACGCCAAGCGGAATAGTTGCGTCCAGGACACTGCGATGCTTCGATGTGAAGAAAGGTGGCTCGTTGACGACGAACGGCGGCGGAGACTCAGTCGCGAACTCGTTCATCTCAGATGTGTCGTGTGGAGCCAAGCCAACGTCCCGAGTCATTCGCGTAACGGTAGCCGTCACCGAGCCGCCGGAGAAACGCTCTCCATTGGCAAACCGCGCGATCGGCGGCTTCGTGTGCACGGCATTGTTCGCCCCTGATGCCTTCGATGGGCAAAGCGACGACACATTGCATTCTAATGGATCCGAAAGCTGCATTGCCAAGAAACTTTGGCTATCTTTCGTCTTCGGTGCGATCGCGGCTGTGTATGTCAGGTGTTCCATCGCGATTGCGATCACGCGACAACGTGAACATGCATATCGCCAACAATAGATTCATTGAAATGAGAATTGAATTCACTTGCTCCTGTTCCGTCAGGTAGGGATCGAAAAACCAGTGAAGCACGGGGACGATAAATAGGCAGGCGATGATCGCGCAATATTGTGTTCGAGTCGAGAATTTCGGCTGAAGTTGGCCATCTATCGGAGTGGACGTTAGGCCTGTAATGAGAAGAGATGCCACCGCGATCACGACGAATGTCGCCAGGGTCAGAAACGCTGAAAATAAGATCGATTCCAATTCCATGTTTCATTTACTGGCGAACGGCGGGCATAACCGAGACGCGGCGAATGACTCACCACTTCCAAAAACCTCGACTCCGCGTCTTCGGTTCATGCCATGGTTCTGCCTCATCGCTATGGGAACGTGATGTGTGGAGCAGAAAATGTATCAACTTGCCGCACCAGTAGTTTAGCAGTCTCAAGTTTTGCGAGCGCGTAAGTTGCGGCAATTATGAACGACTTTTTTTCGTCGGTTAGCGTGATCGGAGCGGTCGAAATAGCATTCCGAATCACTTCGACATTTGGATGGGTTCTGGCTTGATTCTCCAATTCCTCCACTCGGTCGCGGTGTGGAGAAACGTTTAGATTCTGCCCCTCGTATGCGTGCGCGAAATCGTTCCGGATCTTGCGAAAGAGATGAAGGGCTCGCACGAGAGATGAGTCAATCACGCCAAGCCTGAATGCAAGATCAATCCGGTTAGAGAATGTGCCAAGTCCTCGTTCCGAATCGAGTAAATCGTCCTTTTTGGATGAACAGGGGAGCAACCGTTGCCGGACCAAAAAGCCAACAAGTTCGTCCATCTTGGAAGTTGCGACAATCACGGCCACGTGATCAGGCTGACCCAAGAACGTGGTCATGAACGTCGCCGCTGTGTGAACGGCTTCCTTTAGGCGCTGCGTAGCCATTGCGACCGCGGGATCATCAGATTTTGGCGAATCGGTCATGCAGATCTAATTAATGGCAGAACGTTGCCCATCAGCGGGCACGCGAGGTTGATTGACCACTGCCAAAACGCCCTATCGCGTGCTCCGTTGCATGGGATGGTTCGTCGGCATTGTATTGTGAAACGAGCGACCACCGCCGTTCTCCCATGGACTATTGTACGCTTTCCCGACGGCAACGACAAAGCTCCATTACATCGGAAAACGATCAACAGAGTGATTGGCGATTGTGTTGACGACTCCAAGTTGCAAGAGTCCGGCGGCTATCGCATATGTCAGGCAGCGGCGTTTCATCAGCTGATGACGTTGTCGGACATATATCGCCGTAACGATGACCGTAGTGCAACCGGTAACGATCGATATCAATCGGCCAATGTCTTTCTGGATCAGGAAATTCAGTCCGTCTTGCTGCCACATCAAAAACAGAATCAAGAGCCATCCGTAGCAAACAAATTGCGATGTCCTGAACGCTAACGAGATTGATTGCTCGGGTTGTGGCTCCGACAGTGGGAATGAGTCCGCAGGTTCGCTCGGTGGTTGGTACGGCGATTGAATCACAACTATACGCTGACACTTAGTCCGACGAACGCAGAGATCACCCAGCCGCGGCGGTGGTCTCTTGTGGTACGTAACGACAACACCCGCGGCTTGGGTGCATCGACATGGATCATCGCGGTACAAGGAGCGACGGCCGGAACCAGCGTCGCTCCATGCTATTGTACCCGGTCAACTCGATCGTGGGTTAATCGAGAACTCCGCTCCGTCTTTGCCTCCACTCTGCACTCGATCGCTAGCCGCGTTGATCGACACCGTTCACCGGGCCGCGGCGAACGAGGTTGATTTTTGAATCCGCGCGGTCCGCGGCTCCGCGTGCAACGGTTTGTTATGCGACACTTGCGGTGACGTTTATGCGAAACAGACTGCCGTTTTGTGTTCGATACTCAATCGTGCGGCCTCGAACAATGAAATCCAAACGGTCTTCTCGATCCACAACCCTTCTTCGGATTCGGAATCCTTGTTGATCTTGTCAGCCTCTGCATCGGACAATTGACCATCATCAAGTGCAATGCCTAGCTTCGGGGCGATCCGCACAAGTTCTTCTAACAAGCGATAACTTGAACCAAGGAGACCGCCGGGAATGCGATCCTGATCCTTGTCGTCAATCATAACGTCGTTGAAGTCGATCGGCAGGTAAAATCCTTCAGCGTCGGAGTGACACAACAGGTGGCTAGACATCATACACATTTCTTCGTCGAGAATAGGATCTTCGGCTGGGTCATCTCCATCCGGTGTGGGCGTAGGCATCCAGTCTGGATCATTTGTGACGCGGGCAAAAACGCGTCGCAAGTGATGCAAGAATGAGTACGGGTAGCTTAGGGTTGCAGCACGATTATGCATCCTCGGGAGGTGCTCAGGCTCATTGTGTTGCGGAAGGTTGTTTTCCGCGAGAACCTCATTGACCCTTGCAAGCGATTCGCGCGTCCATTCCGCGCCTTCGGGGTCATTTGCAATGAGGTCAGCGAGCATTCCAGTTTCGACGGCAAGTCCCATGTGCGGTCACCTCTTTGGCGCATAACGTCCGCCATCACCGAGGACGGCGAGTTGATTTTCCATTTGTAAACACGCGATGCCGTCCTTCGGTGGATGGCATGGTTATCCGCCTGCCTTTGTATCGGAGTCGAACCTAACCGATTCAAGAAACTCGCGAGTGCCGTCAGGGATTTCAGTCATTGAAAACGTTGTCGAGTACGAAACAGTGTACCAAATGGTGCCGTCGTCGACATGAATGCAGAAAGTCGGGATAGAGCTGAACCGATTGCTCGAGTTCACGACTAGGCCCTCCCATGCGGGGCGTCCGGCAAATGTCCGCGGTATAAACTCTGCCTCATCGAAAGTGGGTTTCTGCCCCAGTCGGCGGACAGAAATTGACGCGCCGGCAGCACGGTTCAAGTATTGGTAAGGACGCATATAAAAGAAGCTGTACTGGTCCGGATCGGTCGCTCGGGACAGCAATGAGTTGTCATGTACGTCCCAATACTGTGGTCGAACAATCGAAACACCGAGTCCAGTATCGATTCGCCGGTACTGGTCCGGCGATGTCGGGAAAAGTTCGCCGGTAGCGCTGGATGCATTCTGCAACGCGGGCACAATCAGGAGTGAAAGCACAACGCAGCACGCGACTCCAACGACGAGTTTCGCCACAAGGCGACCGACGGTGATTCGAGAATCTCGCTTGTCTTCAGAATGCGTTGTCACATCTCTTTCGGATAACGGCGGCGTTGACCGAGCGACGCCATTGTGGTTTCCATGTTCATCCGCCCGATGCGTCGCTTCGGTCCAACGCATGGTTCTGTCGTCTTCCGAGGCGGCACCGTACCGCCGGGATGCGACCATTGGATTGTATCGCATGCTCGGGCCACACTGCAATTCGAGCCCTGGATTCCGCTCCTGATTTTGCCCCGCCGACGATGTGGTCGAAGTCGAATGCTGAGGCCGGACCGTCACACGTGTTCCAATGGCAACAGATGATGATACGAATCCTGGATCGCCAGCACACGATCTCATGCACAACCGTTCGGCGAGAGGACGCGTTGCCGAAGTCAACAACATGCTGTCGGCCCCAAGATCTGCCAACTCATTCGACTGGTCGATCACTACATCGACACGCGACGATCGAGCACTGTAACGACAGAACGCCACCGATCACGGGGCGGCGACGAGAAAGTTTCCATTGTAAATCCGGCAGACTTCGCCGCTTCCGTGCATCGGATTGTTCGTCGATGGCGAATCATTGGACATTTCGGACTCTATTGATGTCAAGCACGTACTTGCCTTCACGGCTTGCTCCCGCAAGCTCCTCTTCCCAATAGAAGCCAATCAGCGTTCCTGTCCTTTTTTCGAGTTCATGGTGACGATTCTGCATCTCCAACATCATGTACGAGCACTCGTTCCCAATCTCGTGAAACGCAATTTCAAACTGCTGGACCTTTGCTGCGTCGAGGACGTAAATGTACGGACCATCTAAATTGATTGACGGTGCACTGTCTTTTTCGACGTCAATGCCGTTGACCTGCACTAGCGCGCCGGCTTCGAGTTCGTAGCGCCCCGGAGGCAACGACACAGAATAGCGAGCTAAGCCCATTACTGGGTCACCGATTGCGATCGAACCTGTCTCAAGCGTGAATTTAGACATGCAGGGTGTCCCTGTTCGACGAACGCAGAGATCACCCAGCCGCGGCGGTGGTCTCTTGTGGTACGTAACGACGACACCCGCGGCTTGGGTGCATCGACATGGATCATCGCGGTACAAGGAGCGACGGTTGGGAAGCATCGCCGCCCGTTGCCATTGTACCCCGTCAACTCGACCGTGGGTTAATCGAGATCTCCGCTCTGTCTCTGTCTCCACGCTGTACTCGAACGCTAGCCGCGCTGATCGGCACGGTTCAGCGGGGCCGCGCGAACGACTCACCACTTCAAAAACGTCAATTCGCGGCCTCCGTTGCAACCGATGGTTCCCCGCCCGAATCGCTAAATACGACCGCTACGTCCGGTCGTTTCTGCTTGAACGCGTTGAGACCAACGTCGGTCACTCGCGTACCCGTTAAACTCAAGCTCCTTAGTGAGGCAACCCCAGCAAGCGGAACTAAGGCTGCATCACCAATATTGGTATTGTCAAGGTACAGCACACGAAGATGCCGCAGTTTGCATAGTTCGCTGACTCCAGCGTTTGTGATCCCAGTGTTGTCGAGAAACAGCATCTGAAGTTTCGGGAATCCGGCAACGGTTAAGATCCCCTTGTCAGTGACGTCAGTGCCAATAATCACGAGGATTCGTAGTTTTCTCAACCCTTTGAGTTTCCCAATCCCTTCGTCCGAGACCCGCAGGTTTTCAAGATAAAGTTCTTCAAGGCTTTCGAGGTTAGCAATTGAGGCGACACCTTCGTTCGTGACGTTCGTATCAGATAGGCTCAGCTCCTTGAGTTTCTGGAGCGACGAAAGTTCGTCCAACTTCTGATCGGTAATCCTCGTGTTGTGCAGATGCAGTGATTGAAGTTCTGTAAGCGTCGCGATTGTTGGCAGGCACGAGTCCGTGATTTCGGTACGGCCTAGAGTCAGTCGCTGCAAAGAACGCAGATTTGATATTTCCACAACACCACTTGCCTCAATGGGTTGCCGGTTGAGATTCAACTCACGCAGCTTTGTATGGCTGGCCAGGAGACGCATGTCGTTGTTTTCGAAATCTGAAAACGCCGCGTTTACTTCGACGACTCGATTCCGGTCATCAACGCGCACAAAGGCACCGGTTTGGCGGATTGCTTCGACTCGGTCCTCCGCTGGGGCGACGCATTGCGTTAGAGCGACCGCAATAGCAACGGCGATTGATGGCCAATTCGATGGTACGCAACGAAGGAACATGTTTTCAGTCGGGGAACGACCGGCGTCACCGAGCACGGCCTATGTGGCTTCCATTTGTAACAATCACATGCCGTGCTTCGCGTGCACGCCATGGTTACCCGCATCTTCGATTGGCCCAATGCCATAAACGACAATGGATTCAATGTACGGGCAGCTAGTAAACGCGTGCGCAATCGTCGCACCCAAGATCCTGAGTTTAGCATTGTGTTGTGATCGATGCACGAGTCGATGGAATAACTCGTGGCGAAAGCCAGCGTGAAATTCAAACATGTTGTCGTCGTCCGCTGCGTCGTCGCTGCCGATCCATTGAACGTACAGGTGGCATTTCCACTGGTCAATTTTGAAGTCGGCGTACCACCCGTGGTCACATGGTTGTGAGCAATCCAAATCGGCTACCGTAGGGTCCGACCGAAGCAAACGGCACACTGCGGTCATCAATGGACGTGTTGCAAGGTGCTGCCACTCCTCACCGAAATCAACAGAGAAGAGAGGATTGGGTGCGTCCGCGATTTCGTCGTCGTCCGGTATGTCACCTGTCCAACAGAAGTCGCCGTGAATCATTGGAGCTCATCTGTCGGCGAAAATTGCGACCAACATCTGTCGGGTAACGTCCGGGATCAGCGGGTGGCGGGAGTTGACATTGATCTCACCAAAAAACGCACCACCGCCACTCCGTTGCATCCCATGGTTCGTCGTGTTTTGTGAGAGCGGCGAACGGCTCTAACGTAGCCAACCATCCCGCACGAGTTGTGACCGTTCTATTGTTTCACCGCCATTTGCAGTTAGCAAGTCTCGTACAAGGCCTGGCGGTATATTCGGGTTCAGATGAAAAACCGCGCCGTCAGCGAATGCGACCAGAGGGCCAATCTTACGTGGACTTGAGATACCTGGGCCGACGGGGTCGTTTACCACGAAAGTCATGTCTTCGAATCGTATGTCGATAGGTTGTGACCAGTATGCGTCAACCGAATGTGATTCAGCAATCACAATCGTGTTCTCGGCACCGTCGTGAATATCGGCGGAAGTAATCGAATGGTCGTCCGGCCACGCCGTTTCGTTGCCGACAATGGCAAAAAAATGAACACGGAAGCTAGACTTGTTATTCGTCTCTGCGTCGCGAAAAGGCCATGCATAGTCGATCGGCCCGTCATACGGCCCCATGGTTTTTATTAGTGGAGCTCCAGTGTCGTCGACCGGAGACGCATCAATGTGTACGTCAAGCCCGTGTGCAAGCCGAATATTTGAGGGACCATCCCATGGCTCATCCCATCGATAAAGTTGATCAACGGCGGCAAGGGATGGTGTAATCAGCGTTCGCCAGCTGTGTTCTGGTCGGCCGTTGTGATCGACAATGGCGTGTGGCGGAAGCTGGTCGTACGCAGCAGCATAATTCTGGATACCAAGCATCACTTGGCGAAGATTGTTGCGGCTGGACATGATGCGTGCGACACGCGAAGAGTGACCGACGGCCGTTGCGAAACCGATCGCAAGTCCACAAACGGCGATGATTGCGATGACCAGGAGATAGTGTCGAGAGTTTAGGCGTTTGATGAAACTATCCTCGACGAACGCAGAGATCACCCAGCCGCGGCGGTGGTCTCTTGTGGTACGTAACGACGACACCCGCGGCTTGGGTGCATCGACATTGATCATCGCGGTACAAGGAGCGACGGCTGGGAAGCATCGCCGCCCGTTGCCATTGTACCGGTTGAACTCGACCGTGGGCAAATCGATCACTCTGATCAGTGCCTGCCTCCACTCTGCACTCGATCACTAGCCGCGTTGATCGGCGGCGTTGACCGAGCGACGCCATTGTGGTGTCCATGTTCATCCGCCCGATGCGTCGCTTCGGTCCAACGCATGGTTCTGTCGTCTTCCTTGGCGGCACCGTACCGCCGGGATGCGACCATTGGATTGTATCGGATGTTCAGACCGCACTGCAATTCGAGTCCTGGATTCCGCTCCTGATTTTGCCCCGCCGACGATGTGGCCGAAGTCGAATGCCGATGCCGGACCGTCACACGTGTGCCAATGGGAACAAGTGGTTCGAGCATCCGGTCGACCACACTCCATTTGACGCGCAACGGTTCAGCGAGAGAACGCGCGGCCGAAGCCGACGTGCTGCTGTCGGCCCCATGATCTGCCAACTCATTCGATTGGTCGATCGCTACATCGACACGCGACGATCGAGCACTGTAACGACAGAACGGTAGACATCACGGGGGACGGAGAGTGAACTATCCATTGCAAGAAACGCCGCAAGCCGTCCTCCCGTGCATGTCATGGTTCTGGCTTTTTTGCGGCGGATACCTACCGACCATCGGACGGCACGTGCACCAATATATCACAGTCAATCTTCCTATGGCGTCGACGGCGTCCACGTGTTTCGACCGTCTTGATAGCGATATGGCGCGCCGCCAGCAGATTTCATGTTGTACGAGATGTAGTAGCTCGCGTATTGCCACCAATCGTGTTCATGGTCCTCATCTACCGTAAACGTCTCGACCGGTTCCGTTGTCTCTGAAGAGAATCGCCACCATCGAAACTCGCGAACAATCCGGCGGCAGTTGCCACACAAGTGACACGACTCAAGTCGCGTTTCCCGGTGGTGGGGTGTTGGCGGCATCAACGCCACAAGAACCGCGAGCATCACTCCGATGACGAGCCATTCGATTTTGGTCGGTCGGGCAAGTCGCATTGATGCTCACGATTTGTGGTCGGCTTACCTGCGTATCAGCCAGAACGTCAGCCGTCACCGAGGACGGGCGAAAGATTAACCACTTTACAACCGTCGACTCCCGTCCTTCGGTGCACGGCATGGTTCGCCACCCTGCCGTTAGTCTATGCGAACGTCAACGCCGCCAGCTACGAGCCGTTCAATAATCTGGTCATTCGCGTCGCTCGGTTTAACGTAGAATGAGTCCGCGCGGAACGTCTTCAGCGACCTGCATTCTAGCAGCAATGAAAGGTCAAACGCACCTTCGTTTGTGACAGCGTGCACCCAAATCGATTCTAAGTTCGGTAGCAGCACCAGATCGTCAAATCGAGAAATGTACAATTCGTCGTTTTCTGCCCCCCACTCTGGATCAGCGAATAGGTACACATCATCACCGCCATCGGGGGAAAATCGTGTGAGCTGGCGTAGTAATTCATCCGTTAGGACGACAGCTTCGAGCAATGCAATTCGGTCAGCAAACGCGTCTGACTCTGGCTCGTCGAAAACATCGGGCAAGTGCCCAACGCAATGAATTGCATCAATGCAAGCGAGTCGGAAGTTGCGGTCGGCAAACTGCATCGCGTCAAAGTATTCCCTGTAGGCGAACGGCGGCGTTGACCGAGCGACGCCATTGTGGTTTCCATGTTCATCCGCCCGATGCGTCGCTTCGGTCCAACGCATGGTTCTGTCGAATTCCGTCGCGGCACCGTGCCGCTGGGATGCGACCATTGGATTGTATCGCATGCTCGGACCGAACTGCAATTCGAGCCCTGGTTTCGTTTCTGTTTTCGACCCGCCGACGATGTGGCCGAAGTCGAATGCCGAGGCCGGACCGTCACACGTGTGCCAATGGCAACAGATGATGATACGAGTCCTGGATCGCCAGCACACGATCTCATGCACAACAGTTCGGCGAGAGGACGCATTGCCGAAGTCAACAACATGCTGTCGGCCCCAAGATCTGCCAACTCATTCGACTGGTCGATCACTACATCGACACGCGACGATCGAGCACTGTAACGACAGAACGCAGAGATCACCCAGCCGCGGCGGTGGTCTTTTGTGGTACGTAACGACAACACCCGCGGCTTGGGTGCATCGACATGGATCATCGCGGTACAAGGAGCGACGGTTGGAACCAGCGTCGCTCAATGCCATTGTACCCGGTCAACTCGACCGTGGGTTCATCAAGAACTCCGCTCCGTCTCTGCCTCCACGCTGCACTCGATCACTAGCCGCGCTGATCGGCACCGATCAGCGGGTCCGCGGGTTTGATTTTCCACTTCAAAAACGTCAGCTCGCGGACTCCGTTGCATCGGATCGTTATCCGCCGTTGTAAAGTCAACGTACATCAAGTCGGAGAACAGGTATGGATGACGAACCGTCATTTCCTACTACAACATATGGATCACCGCGGCTCCATTCAGTATGGATATAGCGAGAAGCGGGACTGGGCTCGAGGTGAGGTTGGTAGCGACCGGGCGAAATTGGGTGATGCAGTAGAGCGACACCATCGTCTCGCGTCAAAAATCGGTGAAACCCGCCGTCACCTCCGTCCGCTCCGATCAGTGTCATGCCAACAAATACGCCTGCGACTGGCTCGCCAGTATCACGGGCTACAACCTTGAGTAAGGGTGGACCGCTTGTTTTTGACATCTCGCGAACGTCTGCTTCATGCCGTTCAGCTGGCGACCACATTGATCGCGGAAGTGGCGGTGACGGCTGACATCCGAGCGTACAGAGCAAGCATGCTGAAAAGCCAATAATGTATTGTGCGGGGAATCGAAGCATTGAAATTGGGTTTGCTCAGGTCCAGTCCATTCAGTCGGATAACTACTAAGTTAAACCCTACTCACCCAGTGATATATTTGGATTTCGGGTAATATCAACTACTCAAGTAGCGGATAATACCTGAGAACGCTCGTCTCGTCAAGTTGAGTGATATGCATTAAGATCACCCTACTCGCGGCATGTCTTCGGTTCGGCTGCCGCGCCGAATTGGGGGACTTGCGTCCAGTTTCCTTCTCTCGTTTCGCTCCATCTAAATTTATAGGGTCAGCATGACGGTTCTTCAATTTGAAAAAGAGGTTTTGCTTTCAGCACAATTTGGGGAAAATGACAAGACTTGGTTTCCCAGGTGGGTAAGGCGATATTCGTTGACTTTGCGAAAAGGGCTTGATGGTGAGTTGGCGGTCAATCGGGGCTCCGTGATCCGCTTTTCCAAAGCTTTGCTTGCCAGCGGTGCCCCGGCATGGCAGCGTTGGCAAGCGGTCCGGGCACTTGAGTGCTATCGGGATCTGGTATTGAAGCGATCTGAGCCTGACCTGTCAGACATCGTGGCGACACTGGCACGGCTGGGAAAGCGAGAGAGAAATATCGAATTGGACGCACCACCAACCGCCGAGGAACTTGCTCGATTGCGGGGGAACGTCAATCGCTCTGAGCCGCTCTTGATCCAAACCATGCGGGGTGAAATGCGAGTCCTGCACTATGCAATGGCGACGGAGAGGGCCTACGTGCGTTGGGTCAAGCGATTCATGACGCACGTCGGTTCGGAGAAGTTGGAGCAGTTCAATGAACTCGACATTGCCACCTTCCTAACAGCCCTGGCAACACGCGATCAAGTGTCCGCGAGCACTCAAACGCAAGCGCAGTCGGGGATTCTGTTTCTGTATCAGTGCATTTTGGGAAAACGTTTGGGGTTCATTGACGCGGTAAGAGTGAAGCGTCCGGAGACGTTGCCGGTTTGGTTCAGCCGCGAAGAAATCGGAAAGCTGTTGGATCAATTGACCGGCATGCACCGTTTGATGTTCTTGTTGATGTACGGGTCGGGACTTCGGCACAAGGAGTGCCGTCGGCTGCGGATCAAGGACATTTGCTTTGACGCCAAGCACATCGTGGTGCGTGATGGTAAAGGGGAGAAGGATCGAGTGACGTTTTTGCCGGAGCAGGCGATTGCGGAATTGAAGCGTCAGATTGAAACAGCGGAGCGCATGCATCACAGGGACGTTGCCGACGGATTTGAGCAGGTGTATTTGCCGTACGCATTGGGTCGCAAGTATCCCAATGCGTGCAAGGAACTGGGTTGGAAATGGGTCTTTCCTTCTCGTCAGCGCAGTCGAGACAAACGCAGTGGTCAGGTTTGGCGGCACCATATCAGCGAGGAGCAGTTTGCCAATGCTTTGAAAGCGGCGCAGAAAGCGGCCGGGATTACAAAGAACGGGGTGCCGCACTCACTTCGTCACAGTTTCGCGACGCATCTGGTCGAGGACGGGACGGATTTGGCCACGGTGCAAAAGCTGATGGGGCACAAAGACATTGAAACGACGATGAAGTATGTGCATGTCGACGTGGGATTTGATGGCCGCTTGCAAAGTCCGATCGATCGGTTGATGCAACAGGGAGGTTGCCTTGGTGGTGGCAACGCAAGCCGTGTAGCGTCGTTGTGATGTCAGACGAAGAGTCGACGTGCTGGATGACGCGGGGTTTCTGAGAATTGGCTTGAGAACGGGACGCTCTCGAGAACGCGGCTGAATTGGGTAGGCGTGAGAACCGGACGCTATCGCGTGGCGGCTGATTTGGGTAGGCGTTTTTCGTGCCAGTGGGTGCTAGCTGTTTCACGCAAATGTGTTGTGAAGACTGTTGTGGGGCGCGTGAATGATCCGGGCGAGTGGTCTGTTTGCTTGCCGAGGACGCATAGGGGGACTGCTCGCTTTGCTCGTTGGGTTAGCGTCTCGGAGAGACGATGCTACGTGGTGTGGGGTGGGCGGATTCGTTGACGCCTGCGGCTTGGCGTTAAACGATGAGCTCCTACCCAGCCCTTCTCTCCCCAGATCCTGACTCGCTGGAAGCTCGCCAGGATCTGGGGAGAGAAGGGGGCTGTTTTTTCAGTGCTGAGCGGCTGAAGCCTGGACTCCAGCAGGGACTGCTCGCTGCGCACGTTGGGTTAGCGTCTCGGAGAGACGCTTCTACGTGGTGTGGGGTGGTGGTGGTGTGGGCGGATTCGTTGACGCCTGCGGCTTGGCGTTAAACGATGAGCTCCTACCCAGCCCTTCTCTCCAGACTCGGTCGCCGAAATCACTTGCTTGCGTGTCGTGCTCGTATTGGTGGCTGACAGAATGCTTCGTGGCGTGGGATTACTTGGGCCACTGTTTGACTTCGTTGGCCATTTTGTGCAGCAATTGATCCATGGCTCCGCTGACCGAGTGCGGGGTGGGGCTTTGACGACAGTTCAACAGTGCGACGAAATTCTTGCCGTCGTGGCGGCGGATCATGATGGTGGAGGTTCCCGGAAGCGATCCGCCATGCCAATGGTTCACACGGTTGTCGCCGATGTTGCGATTGCTCCAGCCGAGTGAGTAGTAGCGTGCTTTTTCACTGCCGTCCTCTTCGTGACCGGCACGTCCCTCGGGCCTCGCGTACATCTTTTCGATGCTGCTGCGTTTGAGCAGTGGGCAGTGATCGGGATCGTCAAACGCCATCGCGAACTTTGCCAAGTCCGTTGCCGTGGCAAGCCAACCGCCGTGCGAGTCCATCGCTTCGAGATACCATGCCCCATAAGGATGCGGAACACGTTCGTTCACGCTGCCGGCGAACACCGACTCGCCGGTGCCGGAGTGATAGTAACGCACTTCGTTCTCGGCACGTCCCTCCAAATGCGTCTTGCCGATCCGCATGTCGGTCACACCGATCGGTGCAAGGACGTGTTCTTTGACATAGTCCTCGTACTTTTGTCCCGTCAATGTCTCGATGACTTGGCCGAGCATGCAGTAACCGAGGTTGGAGTACGCGTATCGTTCACCCGGATCGAAATCAAGTTTCTGGGACAACATCGCAGTGATCACAGTGGTTTGGTCCGCCGGCGGCGCGACGCCAACTTGTTCTGCAAAGCGGACGGATTGGAACATTGCATCAAACGATTGATCTCGATCCCATCCACCACGATGCTGCAGCAGATGTTCGATCGTGATGTCACGCAAGCGTGGCTCGAAATGGTCGGCCTTGGCGATCGCATCTTCGTAGTCCAGGACGTCGAACACTTTGTCCTCCAGCTTCAGCTTGCCATGTTCGACCAACTGCAGGATTGCGACGGCGGTGATGGGTTTTGAAATGCTGGCGATCCGAAATAGGCTTTCCGGCTCGACCTGTTCGCGCTTGGCAATGTCCGCGTAACCGTAGCCTCTGGCAAAGACGACTTTGCCGTGATGCGTTACTGCGATGGACGCCCCTGGGACGCGATGCTCGGCCAGGAACTCTTTCATCGACCGATCGTAGTTTACGAATTGCGGATCGCCATCACCGGAGGCGAGGTTGTACGGGGCGATTTCCTCGCGATAGCCCGGCCCACGCAGCACGCGTCCTGGCGTTGCGTCGGTCATCTCGCCGTTCTTGAGGACCAAACGGCCGTTGACGATCACATGCTTCATTCCTTCGGAGACAGCGTGCGGAGATCGAAAGTCGGCTCGATCGACGATGTTTTCGTAGTCGAACACGATCACATCGGCGGCCAATCCGACGGCGATGCGGCCTCGGTCGTATGCCAGGATGTCGTTTGCGGCCGCCGCGCTGGCTTGAGAGACGGCGCGTTCCAACGAGATCGCACCCAGGTCGCGAACGTATCGTGACAGCATGCGTGGAAAGGCACCGTAGGCGCGTGGGTGGGACGCGGCGCGGTCGCCACCGGCGGGACCGACGTCGGTGCAGAACGAAACGAACTCCTGTTGCATGGCCAAGATCTTGTTCGCATCGCTCATGGTCTGGGGCAATGCAAAGGCTCCACTGCGGACGAGCGAGAAGAACGTGTCCCAGGGATCTTCTTGGCATGCCGTGGCGATGGTTGCGACCGATTCGCCGTCGTGCTGGGCGTACTTGGGGTCATTGCTTCGCCCGATCACGATGCGATTCCAGTCTTTGCCCGCATGTCGAAACCAGTTCTCCCATCCTTGTGTGGTTTCCATCTCGGCGCGGATCTCCGCTCTCAAGTCGGGATCATTCAGTTTTGCCAACAGTTGATCTCGTCCCTGCGAAAAATGACGCGGATGAATCAGCGCGGCGATTCCCAAGCCGTTGTTGATGTAAGGATAAATGTCGGCAGTGACCTGATGTCCGGCCGCGCGAGCCGCTTTGATGCGTGCAATGGCCAACTGCATTTTGCCCCAGTTGTGTTGACCGGCGGCTTTGAGGTGAAAGATATGAACGGGGGTGTTTCCTTCGCGACCGATCTGCAACGCTTCATCGATCGCTTCGAGCAACTGGTCTCCCTCGTTCCGCATGTGCGTGTAGTAGCGTCCGCCGTACTCGCCGGCGACTTGGGCGAGTGCCGCGATCTCACGCGTTTGGGCGTAAATGGCTGGCGGATAGATCAGGGCGGTGGAGACACCGATCGCGCCGGCCTCCATGGCTTCTCGAACCAAGTCCTGCATCTGGTGCAATTCCTCGTCGCTGGGGCGACGTTCGACATCGCCCAGGACCATCTTGCGGACTTGCGTGTGACCGATGGTTTGAACGACGTTGACCGGTAATCCGTGCGACTCGATGAGCGAGAAGTACTCGGCCATCGTGGTGTAGCCGTAGCGAAGTCCATCGTCGTCGCTCAGCGGTGCTGCCGATCCTCCTTCGCCGGCATTGATGGTGGTGATGCCTTGTGTGAGCAGGTTGATAGCGGTCTTTGGGTTCTCCACCATGGGCGAAGCGGTCTGCCCCATCATGTCGATGAAACCGGGTGCAACCACCAATCCGTTGGCATCGATCACTTCTGATGCATCTTGTTGAGGAATGTTTCCGATGCGCACGATCTTGCCATCATCGATTCCGACGTCCCCGAAATACCACGGCGCGCCGCTGCCATCGACAATGCGTCCGCCCTTGATGACAAGGTCCAGCGGTTTCTGGTCTTCGGCACTCAGCGGGTTTGCAACGACGATGATCATGAGCAGGAGGGGTACGACGGTGTGGAGTCGTTTTGTCATCTGGGCGGTCTCTAACGAGTTGCGGGCTGTTCAGGGAGCGTGCTGGATATCAAGGATGATTGACGACACGATGTGCGACCTCACGAAAGAAAACCGCATCTTCTGCGTCGACACCACGCGGTGCGAACTTGATTTGACGTGCGTCGTTTCCTGTGATCGTTTCGTACCAGACCAAGCCGGCCAGGTAGCAACCCGACGCATTGGCGTGTTTGAAATCCAGGCGCAGGGATGGTTTGCCGTCACGCGATGCCCATTGCCATCCGACCACCAAGGAGTGGCTTTCGTCGGGCAGATCGGGGTAACTTGGCGTTTTGTAGTCGGACGTCGGATCGGGGACGACGACCTCTCGGCCGGGCGTCGAACGGACTTGATGAAACGCCTGTCCAACAGGAATGACTTTGGCATCAAACTGTTGGGCCACGTCGGAGTAAGCGTTGACGAGTCGCTGTTGCATTTCCTCTTGCGTGATCGCCCAGTTTTTCAAGAGAGGCGAATCCGGCCGATACGCCCAAGTTTGGTGGATCAGGATCTTGGCTTGCGGTGCAAGTTTTCGAATCAAGACGACCAATTCGTCGATATGAGGATGATACGTCTCGGGCTGATGGCTCAGCGCGCTCATTTGTTGCAGCGTGACGTAGTCCCAGGGTTGAGCTTGCAGGTATTCCTGGAGATTCAATTTGGTGGAGCCGGTCTCCGAGCGATAGTTGTAGGGCTTGGTGTCTGGATCAGCAGCGGATTGCTTGGCCAACGTTGCGTGACGCTCCAAGGTGCAGCCGCCGAGATTGGCCGTTCCAAGGACCAGCGAGACGTCGCCGTCGGAGGCGATGGATTTCAGATTTTTGCACGCGTTTTCGGCAAAGCTGTTGCCGATGGTGAGCACACGAATCGTCGTTTCCGCGGACGCGTGGTGTGTGAAAAGACAGAGTGTCACCAACAGTAATAGGTATCGCATGTTTTATGCTTGGGGTTTGGGGGAGTTCTGGCGAATCCCATTACGGGGGTGGAGGTCAATCGATCGTTGGTTCAGCTCTTGGTCAGCAATTGGGCGACGGTTTGGCCGAATAGCTTTGCGGAGCTGTCGTCTTCGCCGGTGATGATTTTGCCATCGACGACGACGTCATCGGCGGAGGTCCTCGGGTCGCCGATGGATCGAGCCGGTGATAGCCTGGCTCCGTTGACTTCCGCGTTCCAACGTGACAACGGCTGATCTCTGCGACCGTTGTAAGTGCCCGCCGGACTCTGACGTGGTGAACCGACGGCGCGTTTGCCGTTAAGAACGCTTTTGCCATCGACTCGCGACCAAGCCAAGACGGAGACGCCATGACAGAGGGCGCCGACGTATTTGTCTTGGTCGACGAATTCATTGATCAGCCGGTTGACTGCGGCTTTGGTGCGTGAGTCGCCATTGTAAGCTTGGTTGGCGTACGATCCCGTGAAAGCGAATTGGTACATCGACGATCCCCAACCACCAGAAAACAAGATGGCGTCGTAACGCGACGGGTCCACATCGCCGATTGCCAAGTCGGGCATCACGCTGCCGTCGCCTTGCTGGCCGGAGTTGGCGTGTGGCCGACAAATCTGTTTCCGTGCGGCAGCCACCTCGACGGTGATGCCTGCACGCTCCAACTCCGCGCGTGGATCACCGTATTCGCGATAAAAGAAATCTTGGTTGGCGATCACCAGCAACACTCGCTTTCCCGTGGCGGGTGTTCTGCCGGACGTTGAACGATTTGCAACCGCAGAGCTGGTGGCCACAGAGTTGTTGGCCGCAGAGTTCACAGTGTCTGAGTCACGTGTTCGCATGGGTGGCGATGTCGGTATGTTGTTCGCGGCCAAGCGTTGCTCGCTGACCGGTCGGACATCGATGCTGTGAAACGTGGTCGCCGCTGAGTAGGCACCGATGCCAAGCGATGCTTGATCGGGCATCCTCCAGACATCGGGTACGGACAGATCAGAGCCGTCGGTTGGATGCTGTGCGATCAGCCTGTCATCGAGGAAAGCTCGAACGTGACCCTTGCGGACTTCCACACGCATCTCGTAGCGGCGGCCGTTTTCCAAGGTCTGGTTGTCCACACGGGTCGGATTGTTCTGTATGGATTGCCCATTGATCATCTGCAGCCCTGCGAGATGCTGGCCCCAGGCATCGACTTCGAACGTTGCCTGTCCACGACCGACGACGAACATCAGGGCAACTGAGTGGACACCGCTGGTGCGTGTGAAGGAAACACGAAAGTCGTATTCGGTGCTGGGGCGATATGGCAAAGTGATCCGTGATCCGGCTGTCGCGTCGGTCGTGATCGCCTCAGCGGACCTTTGCCAGTTGCCCGCGACGGAACCGTTTGAGATGTCAACGGTCTTGATCAAGTCGATCCAATTCGCGGACTTGTCTTCAGCGGCGACGCGGCTGGCGAGCCCGTGCATCATGCATAAACACGTGATCGGGACCAGTGCGTAAAGTGATCTCGTAAGACTCACGGTGCGACCTCTGTTTCGGGAGCTTGGATCTCTTGCCGAAAAACCTCCAGTTTCATGTTCCGAAAGCGGACTTCCGTCTTGCCGCCGCTGTGCAATTGGAACGCAATGATTCCTCGTGCAGCACCTTTGGGGTCGTTGAGGTCGACACAGAGATTGCCGTTGATGAAAGTACGGATGTGATTGCGCTCGGCGATCACTTCGTATTTGTTCCAATCGCCGAGTTTGACGTGTTGCTCACCGGACTTGTCCCACAGCAACGCGCGACCGTGTTCCTCGTAGAGCTTGCCCCACCAGCCGGCCCCGATGTCCGCTTGGTACCCGGAGACTTCGCCGTCGTGAGCCTTGCTACGGAATTGAATCCCGCTGTTGCCCGCGTTATCCACCAATTTGACTTCGACGGTCAAATGAAAGTTGTCCGCTGACAAATCGCTGACGATCCATTCATTGTGCTTGAGCCCGTCGGTGCGGCCGACCAGCTCACCGTTTTCTACCGACCACAGTTCGTCATCGCCTGACCAACCGGTCAAGTCCTTGCCGTTAAAGAACGAGGAGGCATTTTCGGGAGTCGCCAGCATGGGCGATTGTTCTTGACCTCGCAGGTAAGCGACCAGGGACCGAATCTCGTGCGGCAAAAACTGCTTGAGTTGGTCTTCGGGCATCATCGATTTGTCGCTCAACGAGCGTTCTTCGATTTCATCGATCGGGATGACCACCAAAGCGTCCGTGGTCTGCAGGGTCACCGAGTTCTTGTCTTCTGCTTTGACCAATCCGCTGACGATGCGACCGTTGACGGTCAAGATGATCGTCGGCTGGTATTCTTTGGCCATCACGCTGCTGGGATCGACGATGTTGCTCAGCAAGTAATCGAGATTGGAGCGGTTGGAGCCTGTCAAATCCGGACCGACATGGAATCCGGTGCCGTAGAGTTGGTGGCAATTCATGCAGGTCTTGGCAAACACGGCGCGTCCGAGGTCGACGTTGGGTTGGGGATGATCGGTCGACTCGATCAATGACTTGTATTCCGCGATCAGCGTGAGCTTGTCTGCGGCTGATTCACGAACGGTGCCCCAAACGCTTTCGAGGGCGGCGTCGATGTTTTTGTCCTTGAGGAACTGGAGTTGACGAACCAGATCAGCGGTCAGATCCGTGCTGAGGACCTGCTTGCCCGCGATGGCGTCGAGCAGTTGATTTCCGGAGCTGACTCGGGCGCTCAGCGTCGACAACGCCAGCCGTTTTTGCGTCGCGGTCAAATCGGCATAGGCGGCCAGGATTGCTTGACCGATCGAGTCGTCATCGTACTGGGCCAGTCCACGCAGAGCTGCTTCTCGCAAGGGTGCGTCGGCGGTCAGCAAACCTTTCAATGTGGGAACGAGTCCGGCGTCGTTGGCGTCCAATAGCGATTGCAGCGCGATCAGGCGTTCTTCGATCGGTGACGTTTGTCTCGTTACCTGGTCTCGCATTGCTTGGAGAGCTGATTGGTCATCAAAGGTCACGCCCAAGGCGACGGCCTGCAGGCGAACGTCGCCGTTATCGCTGTTGATCAGTTTCTTGGCGACGCTCGACCAGCCTGTCGGCGCGTTGACCTTTCGCTGACCCTTCAACGCCGAGCGGATGGCTTTCAAGTAAGTCAACTGCACCTCGGATGATTTAGCATCACCGAGGCCATGGACCAGAACGGCCAGGGAAGACCCGCTGTCGCTGCTGCCGATGCGTCGCAGCATGAACTCGCGGAGCAGCGGGATCTGCTCGCCCGCCGACATGGCCAAAGCCAACGCGCGTGTCGGGTCGACATCCGCGAGCGGTTCGGCAGCGTACCAATACATCAACGGCAAGTTGTGATCCGATGCGTCTTCGCCATGCGAGGTCAATGATTCCAGGATCTGCCAACGTGAGTTCAGTGGCAGCAATTGAGTTGCCGAGGTCACGTACAAACGCACCACGGGTGACGGGTCGTCCTTGGCCATCTCCGCCAACTGTGTCAGTTGAGCAGGCGCCGGATTGTTCTTGGTCGACTGCATCATGAGCTGGACCGCCCAGCCACGAACGTAGGGGCTGGCGTCGGCGAGCATTTGCTTTGTCAAATCGCCGTCCAACGCACCGATCACGTGCAGAGCCCAAGCGGCACGGAGTCGTCGGGTGTCGTCGGCGTGAGTGGTGGCGATGTTGGTCAAGGCCGCGATGGCGGCGGGTTCGATCGCACGACTCGCCGCACGTTCTTGGAGCAGTCGTCGGCTGTGTCGGACGTACCAGTCGTTCGGATTGAGTGCATGCTCGGCGAGTTCCCTGTCGGTCGCTTTTGCCAAGTCCACCGCCTGGAATGACGGTGTGTCGCCGTAGTTGATTTTGTAGATCCGACCGTTACTGCGATCGTGCACGTTTACGTCGCCTCGGTGACAAGCTTGCATGTCGTACCAGTCGATCATCCAAGCGTTGCCATCGGGTCCATATCTCAGATTCAGGATTTGCGAAGCATTGTCGCCGGTCAATAAAAAGTCTGGGCCGTGCGATCCCACGTACCCCGATCCGCGAGGATTCAAGATATCGACGTTCAAACGTTGTCCGTGAATGTTGTTCATGAACAGTTGATTGCGATACTGGGCGGGCCATCGATCGCCCAGATAGATCATCGCTCCCGAGTGCGCGTGACCGCCACCGGCGGAGTCGGACTTGCTGTTGCCGCCGTGTGGTGTGGCACCCAGGTAGTGCAGGTGGTCAGCGATCGTGACGATGTCGCGATAGGTGTGCGGGTTGAAGTGTTGTCCGCCCTGACGTTGATAACGTGCGCCCTGAATGATGTGATACAGGTGAGGGATGACGCAGGCCGTGATGAAAGCTTGGCCGTGATCGTTGAAGTCGACGCCCCAGGGATTGCTGGTTCCATGCGCAAAGACTTCGAACTCATGCTCGGTGGGATGGTATCGCCAGACACAGCAATTCAGGGGCACGCGTTCCGCGTCGGGGGTTCCTGGTTTGCCGACACGAGAGTGGGTGAACACCCCATGACATCCGTAGAGCCAGCCGTCGGGTCCCCAGATAAAGGCGTTGAGCGTTTCGTGTGTGTCCTGTAGTCCCCAGCCATCGAGCAGGATTTGTGGTTCCGAGTCGGGCACGTCGTCGCCGTCACGATCGGGAATGAACATCAGATAGGGTGCCGCGCCGACCCAGACGCCACCAAAGCCGACTTCCATGCCGCTGATCAAGTTCAGGCCTTCTGCAAACACGGTTCGCTTGTCCAGCGTTCCGTTTCCATCGGTGTCTTCAAAGATCAGAATGCGGTCGCGACCCTTGTCTCCTTTTGCACGCACCGGGTACTCGTAGGCTTCGGCAATCCAGACGCGGCCGCGATCATCCAGCGCCATCGCGATCGGCTGCTTGACCTCGGGCTCGGCTGCGCCGACGGTGACCGTAAAACCCTCGGGCAGCTTCATCGCCGCGGCGGCTTGTTGGGCATCGAGCCCCGAGTGGGGATACTCATCCGGTGTCAGGACCACCATCGCGGGCGTCGGTGGTGCTGGGCGACTGGCGTGGAGTCGAAAGTCGTCGAAATTGATGTGTCCCCAATGGCCTTTGTTTTCGTCGACGATTCGGATCACGACTTCTTTGCCCAAGTGACCGCGTAGATCAACGATCACGCGTCGCATCGTTTCGTCATTCGTCCCACTGACTTGAAAGAACGGTTTGTCGCTACCTTTGCGGATCAGCTCGACGCGCGTGCTGGGATGCTCTCCGCCGTTGGTCAGAAACGATGCGTAAGGTTGTGAGGCGATGAACGGTGCCGACGTCAACACACCAGTTCGCTCGTCACCGAAAAGCTCATAGCCGCCGATCCAGTAGTCACCCGCGTGATTGCTCTTCATATCGCTGCGACGTTTGTTGACCGTGTCGCCTTTGATCGGTTGGCCAGCGAACAGATCGCCGTCGGCGGTCCAATCATCGAGCGTTCCGTTTTCGAAACCGAAGTTCAAAACGCGACCATCGCTTGATTTAGGAAACTCACCCGGGACAGTTTTTTCCGCGACGGCTTTCTTGGTCGGCGGAGGTCCGGCAACGAACTGTCCATCGGATTTCTTGATCCGCAGATAGTCGATCGCGAACATGTACGACTTGGCGGCTTGAGGGTTGGTGCCGACGATTTGAGCGGTCAGCGTGTGTTTGTTGCCGACGACCGAGAGTTTTGGAAAGGACAAGACGCCGGTGGTGATGACCTCTGGGTCATACAAATCGATCGGCTGGCCGAGTGGCTTGTCGTCCAACGCCAGTTGCACCACGCCGTAATCTTTGGCGCAGGTCAGGACGATCTCCAAGTCGACCACGCCGGTGAAGGGAGGCAGCTCCAGCGTCAGCGTGTCGGCCGGTTTTGCTCCGGTCCACCAGAGTTGTGACTTGCCGCTCCATTTGTCGGCGCTGAACTTGGACATGTCCTGTGGCTTCGCCGAGCCGCCGGTGGTCTTGGCGGTCAGCGATTCGCCTTCGATGGCCCCCTCGACGCGGTTTGTTTTCGCATTGATGTCGGACTTGGGGCCACGGATTGCTCTGGCATCGGTGACCTTTGGCAGTTGGGGACCCTGATAGATTGTGGGTTGGGCAGCCTGCCATTCTTCTTTGCTGACCTTTTGGGTTTGGTGAATCAAGACGTGAGCGCCCTTCATTCCACCGACGACCATGTCGGGCAATCCGTCGGCATTGACATCGGTCACCGAGAGTTGTCGACCGATCCCGGCTTCGCCATCGGCCTTGTAAGGAATCCAGTCGACGCCATCGGCGTCGCGGACCAGTTTGAACCAGTAGACCACGGCACCCGCATCCCACATCGGGCTTTGTTTGTGGTGGGACCAGTAGGTTTTGCCTGTCACGATGTCTTTGAGTCCGTCGCCGTCCATGTCGGCCAACGCGACCGAATGGAGTTCGCTGAACAGGACGCCGTATTTGTTTTCTGACGGATGCGATCCCATGATGAGGTGTCGTTTGAAAGTCACGTCGCGTCCGTCGGCGACTTGCTCGTACCACGACAGACCGAAGTCGTGTGCCGCGTCGCTGGTGATGACGTCGTTGTCGCCGTCACCGTCCACATCGTAGGCGTACATTTCGGCGCCGCCGTAAGCTGTCGACAACTTGGCCGCATGAGGCATCCAGCGTGATGTCGTCGGATCGGATTTGGGTTGTTCGTACCAACCGGCGGAGTGAATGATGTCTTGTCTGCCGTCACCATTGATGTCGCCGATTCCCAGTCCGTGGCCGAACTTAGTTGCCGTGACTTTTTCGGAGATCGGATGGAACTGCCAGGTTCCCAAGGGATCGTCGCGGTTGATGGTCGCGAAACCAAAGAAGCCATCGCGGGTGCACACCAACTCGGGCTGTTCATCGCCGATCAAATTGACCAGTTGCGGTGACTCGTTGGATACCCAATCGAATACTTGGTGCTTGGGCCAATGAGCGTTCCAGCCGTCTTGTTTGGGGTTTTCGTAAACGTAGGCCGGTGTGCTGGGAAAGCCGACCACAAACACGTCGTTCCAACCATCGTGATTGAAGTCGTGCACCCAAGAAAAGAAATTGTCGGCGTAGCCGTTCACGTTTTGAGGCACCGGTGCATAGAGCTCATGCTTGGTCTGATAGTCGGGGCCGGCGTACCAGTAAGGTCCATACACGAGATCGGCGACACCGTCCCCGTTGAGATCGCCTGCATTGGCACCTTCGGAGTAATAGACGTCCGTCAGTTGCTTGCGTTCAAAGGAATGCAATGTGTGGTCCTGGGAGATCCCCCAGTGGTCTGCCAGCAAGAGAATCACAACACACAGGCTGCCGAGTCGGGAAGTGGGGAGGATCATTTTCATGAGAGGGGGCTGCAGTACGTTCGGTGAAACGAGAGATGCGGAGGGACACCCAGTCTAATCCCTGGACAAAGCCCGATGGGGGCCGTTGTTTTTGATTTGGCGATTCCCCGGGTCGGATCGGTAGGTGGGAGTCCCCGTATCGTCGCTCGGCTTTCCGAGCCGTTGGCGTGCCCCGCCAAACGTTAAACCAACGCCGAACGCGGATCACCGCGCACGTTTCTTTCGAAGGAGCGCCGCCGAACGACTTGGCCACCGCGTCTTGCGTTTGCACGCTGTCTGACGCGGATACCTACATCGCTTCGGATTCGCTATCGATTTGGAAAATCGAGCGACTTTTGTCGCTCGGCCCTCCGAGCCGTTAGCGTGCCCCGCCATACGCTGAGCCAACGCCGAACGCGGATCACCGCGCACGTTTCTTTCGAAGGAGCGCCGCCGGACGAATTGGCCACCGCGTCTTGCGTTTGCACGCTGTCTGACGCGGATACCTAAAACGCTTCGGATTCGCTATCGATTTGGAAAATCGAGCGACTTTTGTCGCTCGGCTCTCCGAGCCGTTGGCGTGCCCCGCCAAACGTTAAACCAACGCCGAACGCGGATCACCGCGCACGTTTCTTTCGAAGGAGCGCCGCCGGACGAATTGGCCACCGCGTCTTGTGTTTGCACGCTGTCTGACGCGGACACCTAAAACGCTTCGGATTCGCTATCGATTTGGAAAATCGAGCGACTTTTGTCGCTCGGCTCTCCGTGCCGTTAGCGTGCCCCGCCAAACGTTAAACCAACGCCGAACGCGGATCACCGCGCACGTTTCTTTCGAAGGAGCGCCGCCGAACGACTTGGCCACCGCGTCTTGTGTTTGCACGCTGTCTGACGCGGATACCTACATCGCTTCGGATTCGCTATCGATTTGGAAAATCGAGCGACTTTTGTCGCTCGGCTCTCCGAGCCGTTAGCGTGCCCCGCCAAACGTTAAACCAACGCCGAACGCGGATCACCACGCAAGTTTCTTTCGAAGGAGCGCCGCCGGACGACTTGGCCACCGCGTCTTGTGTTTGCACGCTGTCTGATGCGGATACCTAAAACGCTTCGGATTCGCTATCGATTTGGAAAGTCGAGCGACTTTTGTCGCTCGGCTCTCCGAGCCGTTAGCGTGCCCCGCCAAACGTTAAACCAACGCCGAACGCGGATCACCGCGCACGTTTCTTTCGAAGGAGCGCCGCCGGACGAATTGGCCACCGCGTCTTGTGTTTGCACGCTGTCTGACGCGGATACCTACATCGCTTCGGATTCGCTATCGATTTGGAAAATCGAGCGACTTTTGTCGCTCGGCTCTCCGAGCCGTTGGCGTGCCCCGCCAAACGTTAAACCAACGCCGAACGCGGATCACCGCGCACGTTTCTTTCGAAGGAGCGCCGCCGGACGACTTGGCCACCGCGTCTTGTGTTTGCACGCTGTCTGACGCGGATACCTAAAACGCTTCGGATTCGCTATCGATTTGGAAAGTCGAGCGACTTTTGTCGCTCGGCTCTCCGAGCCGTTGGCGTGCCCCGCCAAACGTTAAACCAACGCCGAACGCGGATCACCACGCACGTTTCTTTCGAAGGAGCGCCGCCGAACGACTTGGCCACCGCGTCTTGTGTTTGCACGCTGTCTGACGCGGATACCTAAAACGCTTCGGATTCGCTATCGATTTGGAAAGTCGAGCGACTTTTGTCGCTCGGCTCTCCGAGCCGTTGGCGTGCCCCGCCAAACGTTAAACCAACGCCGAACGCGGATCACCGCGCACGTTTCTTTCGAAGGAGCGCCGCCGGACGAATTGGCCACCGCGTCTTGTGTTTGCACGCTGTCTGACGCGGATACCTACATCGCTTCGGATTCGCTATCGATTTGGAAAATCGAGCGACTTTTGTCGCTCGGCTCTCCGAGCCGTTGGCGTGCCCCGCCAAACGTTAAACCAACGCCGAACGCGGATCACCACGCAAGTTTCTTTCGAAGGAGCGCCGCCGGACGACTTGGCCACCGCGTCTTGTGTTTGCACGCTGTCTGACGCGGAGTCCTACATCGCTTCGGATTCGCTATCGATTTGGAAAATCGAGCGACAATGGTTCCTACGGCTTGGCGATGTGGCGGTACTGGCCGCCGTTTTGTTTCGCGATTCGCTTCATCCGGCTTTCCCCTTCGCGGCTGTGGTACCCGATCGTGTGAACGATGCTGATCGGGCCGTCGTCGCCGAACAAGTTGTCCTGTCGATTGATTTCCTGTAGCAGGTCCTCGATGCCTTGCGGAAACTCGCCATCGGACAACAGAAAGATCACGTCGGGTCGCAGTTCGATCGCGAACTTCAGCGGATCATAGGGTGCTCTGCCTCGATCCTTCTTGATCGTCATTGCCCAACGCTCCAAAGCTTGCTTGTTCTCCGGCGACGCTTTCAAGCTGCGAGTTTCATCTTCACTGGCGTTGGTCAATCGCATGTAGTCAGGTTCGATGTCAAAGAACACGACGTAGAAACGTTGGTCAGGTTTAAGCTGAGAAATGGAGTGCAGCAACTCGCTACGAGCGCTTTCAAATGCGCTGCCCATGCTGCTACTGCTGTCGACGAGATAGACGAAGTGATTGCCGCCGCCTTCGACGCCACAGAACTGCATCGTCGATTCCGAGTCGGACTTCATCGACATCGCCGCCGCGCTGGCGGACGAGCTGGCGAGCATTGATTGCATCGGCGGTGCGGGCGGGCCGACGATTTCGCTGGGTTTGAACTCCGTGATCGCCATCTGTCCGACTTCGCTGATCTCGTACTGTGTCTCGCTGGGCGTCGGCTCTGAAACTTCAGGCTGGATTTCTTCCGTTTCAATCGCGAACGTTTCCATCACGGGTTCGTCAGGTTCGGTCGCCGACGCGGTCAAGGCGACTTGGTCCTTGGGCGCGGGGTTGGACAAAGTGAACGCGGCGGCGAGCAAGAGGATCCCGATGTGTGCGATCAAGCTGGCCATCCAAGCGGCCGGTCGTGGTTTCTTGCGAGGTTCATCCGACGATTCCTCCAAGTCGACGGACAGAGATTCTGAATCCGCAATAGGCTTCGGCCCGTGCTTCGTGTGATCTGACGAAGCAGAATCTGAACGTGTGGCAAAATCGAACGAAAGGGTTGTCGGACGAGCGGCAACTGGTTTGCTGACAACTGGTTTGCTGTCGACCGGTTTCGGCTCGTCGTTGGTTTCAAGTTTGTCCGGCTGGATGTCAACATCGGGATCGTTGACCGGATCCGTGGCAATGCCCAACGCCGCCATCCGCGGTCGTCTGATTGGTTGGGGTGAATCTTGGCGAACGTGGATTTCAGATGGAGTGGTTGCGGACCGACCATGGTTTTCATCGCGGTCAGCGCGCGACTCAGCGGGAGCGCGGCGGTCATGGCTTTTTGTTTTCTCGCTCGTTGCCGTCCGGATCGAGTCCCAGCTGTCGAAACGTGGTGATGGCGAGAGAGACGGTGCTTCGCCAGTGAGTTCTGTTGGAGTGAAAGGACTCGGAGCAGAGGGAGCGACAGCAGTTTTCGCCGACGGCGTGTACTGCTCTGCCATCGCGCTGAGCACCTTTGCCAAAGTCTGGCGGGTCAGGATGGGCTCCGCCGCTGTTTCACTGGAGGGCTGCGGCGATTTGGGAGCAGGCGGCACCTGCGTTTCGGCCTGATGGATCGCCCGCAACTCTGCCGACTGCGATTCCGTTGATGGGGGAGTCGTTTCGGACGTGGAGGGGGGCAGGAACTGGCGAATCAGCAGTTCCAGTTCGGCCGCTCGGGCTTCCAGCCGGGCGACTTTCGCCTCATTGCGAGTCTTGACCAGCTCCAGCTCAAGGGATCTTAGCCGCTGCAGGTCGCTCAAGGCCGGTTCGTTCTGACGTGCCGCGTCGTCCATACCATTGATCACCGACAGCCATTATTCCCTCTACTGGGAGCCCTGGTTATGGGCGGCTTGCCGACATTTACCCCCATCGCGTGACAAATTGAATGCCACGGTTATGGGGCGTTGAGCCCACAATTGCAAGCAACTTTTTGGAATTTAACGTTTCGAAATCGTTGTCTTCCACGAGCAATTTGGCTGTTTTTCGCATGATGTTCGACCAACCCACGGCGGATCGCCGATACCAGCGACGGGGATCGCGGGGATGATTGCCCAAACAATCGTTGGCACATCTGCCTAACCTGCCCCGTTAGCCCTTCCAAACGAAGTCTCATTGGGCTATCTTTCGCGATTCCTCGCGGCAGGAAGCTGCGTTCAAAAACCATCCCAACGAACACTGAACGAGATCATGGGAAACAAGATCAAAACCCATAAAGGGATCAAAAAGCGTTTTCGTCTGTCCGCAACGGGCAAGGCGATGCACCGCCAAAGTGGTACCAGTCACTTGGCACAAGGTCTCACCAAGAAACGTCGACGCAACCTGCGTGGCACGACCTCCCTTGACACCTGCATGGAAAAATCCATTCAAGCGTCGCTGAACGGTCACAGCTACTAAGTCGCAATCGCGTTTCCCCAACGTTACTCCGCCGCTGTTGGCGGTCTTTTTCCACTCCCAATTGGCTAGGTAAAACGCCGGCAATCCCATTTCGCCGGGGCCTGAGTCAACCATCCCAAAAGGATCGCACCGATGCGTGCACCCAAAGGCGCCGCCCGTCGGCAATCAAAGAAACGTCTTTTCAAACGAGCCAAGGGCTTTCGCGGCGGACGCGGAAAGCTGACCCGGACCGTCAAGGAAACACTGGCACGTAGCGGCGCGTACGCGTTCCGTGACCGTCGCGTCAAGAAACGCGATTTCCGTCGCCTGTGGATCATCCGGATCAACGCCGCCACTCGCGCCCATGGACTTCGCTACAGCGAGTTCATCAACGGGCTCAAGAAAGCCGGAATCGAGCTGGATCGTAAGACCCTCTCCGAAATGGCCATTCACGACGAAGCCGGCTTTACCGCGGTCGTTGAGAAGGTCAAAGAAGCGTTGGCCGCCTGATCGGCAAAGCCCCCGCTTGCGAGATACGCTCTCATGTCACTCCAGGATTTCCTGAATTCGCTCGACTCGCTGCAAAGCGAGGCGCTTGCCGCATTGGATTCTGCCAGCGATGCCGAATCATTTGAGGCCGCGCGTGTGCAGTTTGCCGGGCAGAAAAAAGGCGCCCTGCGCGACATTCAAAAGCAAATGGGCAGCGTTGCGGGCGAAGACCGCAAGGCTGCCGGGATGCGTCTCAACGAAGTCAAAAAGTCGATCGAGGACGCCGTCGAGGTAGCTCAGCGACGATTGACGGGCAAGGACTCCTCGGGCGCCGATTCGATGTTCGATCCGACCCTGCCGGGCATCCGACCGATCGTCGGACATATCCATCCGATCACGCAAACCATCACGCACTTGACCGAGATCATGGGGCGGATGGGTTTCGAGGCCGCGGAAGGCCCAGAGGTCGAAGACCCTTGGCACAATTTCGTCGCGCTGAACATCCCCGACGACCACCCGGCACGCGACCCGCTGGATAATTTTTATCTGGCAACCGCTCAGGCGGCCGCCCGTGGCGAAGAAGGTACGCGTCTGCTGCGAAGTCAAACCAGCACCGTCCAGATCCGCGTGATGGAAGAAACGCAACCGCCGATTCGGGTCATTTCGCTCGGTCGGGTGTATCGACCAGACGATCCCGACGCGACGCACTTTCCGATGTTTCATCAAATGGAAGGCTTGTTGGTCGACGCGAACGTCACCATGGCCAACCTGAAAACCGTGTTGCGAGTGTTCGCGGCGAACTACTTGGGTGACGACGTCGAGATCCGCTTTCGCCCGTCGTTCTTTCCGTTTACCGAACCGAGTGTCGAAGTCGACTTTCTGTGGGACGGAACTTGGATCGAGTTCGGCGGTGCAGGAATGGTCGACCCCAACGTGTTCACGGCAGTCGGTTACGATCCCGAGAAAGTCTCCGGATTCGCATTCGGCCTCGGCGTCGAACGGCTGTGCATGCGTCGTCACGGGATCAAAGATATCCGCGATCTGTACAGCGGCGACCTGCGATTCCTCAGCCAGTTTTGATCGGCTGAGAATCACTCGCTGTCCGCTACATCGGAATCGTCGATCGGCTTCACCGCCCGCGTTCTGCTATCCGCTCTCCGTCAGCCCTCAATCAAACGCTAAACGTCAGCAAGTATCATGCTCGTCTCATGGAAATGGTTGTCCCGCTACGTTGACCTGCCATCGGATCGCGTGCAGCTCGAACAACGACTCGCGCTCAGTGGACTCAACCACGAATCAACCGAAGCGATCGGTGACGATTTTCGCATCGACCTGGAGGTCACCAGCAACCGTGGCGACTGCCTCGGTCACATTGGCGTCGCTCGCGAAATCAGCGTGCTGTATCAAACGCCTCTGCGGACACCCGAGCCGACGCTCAAGCCATCGGCGACTCATGTCGATCAGTTGTTGAGTGTTGACAATCAGTACATCGACGCTTGTCCACGCTACACCGCGCGAGTCATTCAGGGTGTCAAAATCGGCTCCAGCCCGGATTGGATCGTGGCGGCACTCAAAGCGGTCAACATCGGGATCGTCAACAATGTCGTCGACATTACCAATTATGTGATGATGGAATGCGGTCAACCGCTGCACGCATTCGATCACGCCAAGATCAACGACCAGAAAATCATCGTGCGACCGGCACGCTCGGGCGAAACGATCACGGCGATCGATCATCACGAGTACGCCCTGGACGAATCCATGTGCGTGATCGCAGACGCCAAAGTCGCAACAGCGGTTGCCGGAGTGATGGGCGGTGCCGATTCCGAGATCGACGAAAACACCACGGACATCGTGTTGGAGGCCGCTGATTTCACGCCGCTGATCGTGCGCCGAGCCGCGCGGTCGCTGAAGTTGCACAGTCCGTCATCGTTCCGTTTCGAGCGACGCGTCGATCCGGCTCGAATCGATTGGGCCAGCCGCCGTGCTTGTGAGCTGATCTGCGAAATCGCCGGCGGCCAAGTTGCCGACGGCGTGATCGACACCGCGCCGGAGTTGCCGCCGCGCACACCGGTTGTTTTGCGATTGAGTCAACTAAAACGGATCTTGGGAATCGAGATTCCCCCGGAGACGGTCTCGCGAATTCTCACCGACCTGGGCTGCACACCGGGCGACGCACCGGGCGAGTACCTCCCGCCGACTTGGCGACACGACCTGACTCGCGAGCCGGACTTGATCGAAGAAGTCGCGCGGATCCACGGCTACGACAAGATCCCCGAAGACGCGCCGATCCCCGTTGCACCGAGCAGCAAGCGTGTGTTCGATTCCGCGATGGAACGAGCCCGCGGCGTGATGACCGCAGCAGGACTCAGCGAAGCCATGACGCCCAGCGTGGTCACCGTCAATCTGGACGAATCACTCAGCCCCTGGACCGATCGACCCGCCCTGCAAACGCAAACCGCGATGCTCAAGGGTGCGAAGTCACTACGTCGAACACTGATCCCCAGCTTGCTGCAAGCGCGTGCGAACAATTGGGCTTGGGCGTCCATCGCCGCCAACCTGTTCGAGATCGCCCACATTTACTTGCCCGGCAAAACCTCAGAGGACCTGCCCGAGGAACTCTACACCTTGGCAATCGTTTCCGGCCAAGATTTCTTTGTCGTCAAAGGCGTCATCGAAAAACTGCTGCAAAGCATGGGGATTCACCAAACACTCTCGGTCCAGCCGGTCGAGCGTCCCGGCTTCATCCCCGGCCAAATCGTGCAACTGGCTCTTCAAGGAGACGCTGAGAACACCATCGGTTACCTCGGCACCGTCGCGCCGAAAACTCTCAAACGATGGAAACTCCCCGAGCCGGTTTGTGTCGCCGAGCTATCGCTGCCCGCATTGATTCAGCGATCTCAATTGGTGCCGCAGCAACAGCTCGTCAGCATGTTCCCCACTGTCCAGCGAGACTTGAATTTCATCATGAGCGAGTCGGTGCGTTGGAGCGAACTGGAGTCGGTGGTCCGATCCGCCGTCGGCACGCAATTGTCTGACGTTGCTTATCGCGAAACCTATCGCGACGCAGAGCGTGACGGCAAAGATCGCAAGCGGGTGCTACTGAGTGTGGAACTGCAGAAAGACGACGGTACTCTCAGCGGTGATGAAGCCGACGCGTTGATCCAAAGCATCATCGGTGCGTGCAAAGACAAGCTGTCCGCCGAGCTGTTGAGCTGACCGATGGCCATCCAAGTCACCGCGTACTGTACTCATCGCAACCCACCCGAAATCACGTTTCCTCTGGACGCGATTTTGACTCGCGACCGCAGTGACCCCGGTTTGGTCAGCCATCTGGAAGACGTCATCGGCTACATCATGCAAGACGGCCAGCGAGAGATGACCGCGTCGCTCTACGGCGTCTTTCGTCATCTGCAACGTTGTCAGGTGCAGTATCAGTTCACCGTGGAGGGCGAGAACATCGAAGCGGTCGCGCCCTGGGCTTGGAAAGCCAACGCGATCGTGATGTTGCCCGACGGAGCCTTGCGTGATCCCAACGGCGCGGTCTTGATCGATCCGGATACCGGCTTACCGGATGATGAAGCGCAGATTCCGTTCTTGCCAGAAGCCCGACAGCGGAAAGCACAAAGCGAGGTCTTGCTACGCAACAGGTTGATCGAATTGCCTGACGCGTTGCCTCCGGTCGTGTGTGAACACGAAGTCGTTTTGAAATCGGCAGACGATGTCGCGTGGCGTGCGATCGCGTTGTTCATCGTCGCGGTACGCGCAGAATCGATTGCGTCGGGCAAACCGATCGACCCGGCGCGTCTGCAGGAGAAGTCGCCGCTTGCCTTTCAAGCCTTCACGCCGGCCGAGAAAGAGTTTGTGTTTTCCACCACTCCTGATCCGCAAACCGTCATCAACTTTGCGTGGCGGTACGAAGCACTCTTTGTGTTGCAGTGGGCGCTCGGATTGCATCCGCAATTGCCTTTTCCCAATGAAATCTGCGATGTCCCCTTGGTCGCCCAAACCATGATGACTCAAAGCAATCGAGATCTGATACAGAACGCGAAACTGCGAGCGGTGTCCGAGATCTTAGATGCGTTGGATCAGAATTATCGTCTTTTGTGGGCGGCGCGAGACGCGAGCGGCCGACAAGTCGACCCGCCATCCCAAATCGACGGCGGCGTGATCAGCGAACGTCAACACGCCTTGAACTGGATCACCGGTTTCGAAGACGCCCCCTGGGACGACGTCGACATCCCGTCGTGAGTTGGCAGGATATACAGCACGCAAACTGATTTGAATTCTAGGAACAAGTATTTGTCGATGTGCAATCAGAGCAAGTCAGCTAAGGTGACGCTCGGTAGCGTCCAACAAATCGAAAAATCGGCTCTCCTTGTGATCCATCGCTCTGCGTCAACTCTTCCATAAAAAACACCTTGACATCAACAACCGACGAGTCATGTGACTCATTCCATCGGTCACCAAAGTACTTGCACATCGCATCATTCAAGCGATCGGAATTCCTGCCCCAAACTGCCTGGGCATAGGACCTTCAATAGCGATTCTTCATATGCGTTCTCAGGTTGTGCGGTTTTTCAAGGATGACAGTGTTATTTGTCCACAGATCAATCTCCGAATCATTATCCAACTTGGCAGCCAAGATAATCCAGCGATCAGATATCATCGGCGACGGGGCAAACATCTTCCATCTTTGACCAAGCCCCAAAATCAACTCAAGCCTAGAAATTTCTGCTGGGTACCGATCGGGCAACCAAATCGTGCGAATGTTCCCGCCAACAACGAGGAGCATTGAAACCACTAAGATGCAACGCTGCAAAAGTGTGATGTGCTTAGAATCGTCTGCAAATGAGAGTGGCTGAACGCAGAACAATGTTCCCCATGAATTGTCAGGAATAAGCGGGATCCAAGCAATGCACATCACGATTGAAAAATTCCACAGACTCAATGTCAATCCAATTCCAATGTGGAAGCTCCAAAACACAAGTACAAGGATTCTTCGCAGGTTTCCACGGCATACGGGCACAAAGATTAGAAAGGCTCCGATTCGCTCTATAGCCAGGGTTGCTACTGTAAGAGCCGTTGTCAGTGTTGACTGTTTGCTGAGCCAACTTCCGAAAGGTGACGTAATGTGCTCTAACAACAACGAATCTCTTACTGCTGTGAAATCAGTTGTCCAGGCAGTTCCTGATTTTGTCATGCCATTCGAGAAGTAGATCAAGAAGAGCTGCATCAAGAAGGCACCAGAAGCCAACTTTGACAGACGTTGAGTACCATCAAGTGGGAGAAATATTGCCCAGAAGAAAAGCAGACGCAGGACGCTATCTCCTCCATTGATGGTAAATGGACAACGGCAATGAAGTGAAAGATAGAGAACAAAGAGTGCAACAGCACTGGCTCGAGGATAATAGCCAATAGCAAACGCGATGCTAATTGCCGCCATTATTAGCAGCATAGAATACGCGAACGCAACAGACCCTCCGCATAGCCAGACAGAGACGCTGGCAAGGTCATGTGCCTCACTTTCAAGAAGCACCGATCGAGGCAGTACGCTTTCATCCGAACAGAATGCCGTGATCGATGAAATCCGTGACAATAGATCGCAGCAAGAGAATAAACCCAACGCAATTCGAAAGACGATCAACGATCTTTGGCTGATGTCAAGTGGACTTATCATTTACGCCACCGGATTGACACGACGGGATTCTCCTCACTCTCTTGCTGGAGATTCGACCTCGTTACTCACTTTTGTCACTGAGGCCACTCGCTCCTGCCTCATTCGGATCTAGCAGTTTTCGGAACTCATCAGCTTGATCGATCATCGAAAAATCGAATACGGACTCTGTGAGCGGCTGATTCACTGACACCCAATGAAATCGCTGGTCTCGTTGGACCATTACGTCCATGAAATTCTCTTTCAGAAAAGCACGAATCTTTTCTGCCCGGTTCTCACCATCAATCTGCTCGACTTGTTTGATCAGGTCGTCAGGCGGGAGACGACCTTGGCGATCCAAGTATTCACCAACGACTTTCTCGGGCAGAAAAATTCCCTTATGTGACTCCCAAACGATCTCGTCTCTTCCAAGTATCGTCGTTTCAGTGTTCTGAGGAGACCTCCTTCTCCATTGAACTTCGACTGGCATCAATGAGTCCTTAGAGAAACTCCACCGAAAGCCAGAATCGTTGTCAAAGAATGCCTGTAGAACAACGTTCTCGCCTTCCTGGGCGATTGCCGATACGTCGGTTGCGGTTCGAGGATAGACATCAATCAGGTTTGCCATATCTTCTGTCCATGTTCGAGTGCTCCCCCAACCTAACTTCATGAAAAGCAAGACGCGAAAATCAGGTACGGTATGATTGTCAAAAACCACTCGAAAATCCTGAACTTCTCGTGGCGGCAGATGGCGTTCAGGTGTGTCGAAGGTTCGGAACTTGCCCTCTTTAACGATGAATCCCGTCTCAATGGACTGCTTGTAAGGACGATCTCCAAGCGACTCTTTCACTGATGTCTTGGCGTACACAAAGCGGTTGGCGTCCCAATCAAAGATGAGACGTTCGTACGTCGTTCTTGTGAAACCGGCAACAATCGCCGGCTCTCTGATTTCGTCCGTGCGAACCAAGACATCGAACTGCTTCAACGGCAACCAGTTGGTGCCTTGCGCTTGCAAGAATGAGTCCAACTCCTCGCGAACGTCTCCGTAGGCGGCCGTGGGGGCGTGTGCGGCGTAGATCAAAAAAGCCAATAGGAATGCAGCGTCGACATAGAGCTTTCCCATTGTGTTCCATGAAGCGTTTAACATGTTTTGCATTTTGACGATCTGTATTTACGTGTTTCTGAATGTGACGTCCAACAGCACGCCTCAATCCTGTTCGCTGACACACTGAACTGTTGCACCCGAACTGAAGCTTGACTGACCAAACGAAGTGTGATCGGCAACGGAAACAGGCCCTCTAAGGATGCGGTTCTTATCAACGGGACATCGGGCACCGAGGTAGATGCCCAAGACTGGATCATACATATCCTGGCAGTCGACACCGTTGCATCCATACGAGCTTAAACCCGTAAGTTGTGTGCAAGTGGCTTGGCCTGTCGTGTAGCAGGTCTGACCACTTGCGATTGAAGTTCCCAGAAAGAAAAGGGTGCCCATAAGCACGAAGATTGACTTGGAATTCATTGTTTTGATGAGCCTTTTGACAGGAAGAAATATGCGAGCTTGTTACTCGCCCTGACTCTGTTGAGAAAAATGGATTGGCGAACTCACTTCATACGCACCGTCCTTTGTCTTGATATTCCAATGAACCAAACGTTGTCCTTGCTCTAAACTCCCCAGATTCTGCTTAGCGATTGTCAGCCTTACTCGAAGCACTCCAGGCGACAGGATCTGAACCTGCGGACGCAAGGTCTTTCCGCCAAAACTCGCGTCAACGATTGCATCAAACTTGCCATCATGTTCGGCTTTCTCACTATTGATGCGAATCAGTGCTGTGACTTCAAAAGCGATGTCTGACGTAGCGCGGGCGCGAAGGATTCCAGGATATACACTCACAGGCAAGACTCGCTTCATTACGCAAAAGCACACCGTTTCAATTCCAGTGAGGGTGTCAATGCACGATATTTCTCCAGACTGTTGCGAACCCGCCATTTTGGTTTCATCAACTTCGAGCTCCAGATAGACAGATCCATCTTTTTTGACGATTGCAACCTTGATGTCACCTAAGGACTCCGCAACATGTGTTGTCAGGTTCTCAGCGGCCACGGGAGCAGTGACGAGTAGTGGTAGAGTGAAAAAGTTTTTCTTTTTCTCAGGGTCGACATCAAGTACTACTCGCGCGTCTTTGAAGGTCAGAATTCCGCCGATGTTGTACGAGACTTTTACCTGGATGCCTTCAAGACCGGATGGCTTGCTAGACTCAAGGAAAACAACCCAAAATGCCGAGGGTTTCTTCATCTGCTTTTCAACAGGGGCAGTGAATTCAAGCAGTAGATCTGATCCTGCATCTAGCTTGAGAGCGCTCACGTCGGCCCCAAAACACGAACAGCTCGTTTTTACACCCTTGAATTCAAGGTTGTTATTCGTCGCATTATGAATCGTTAGCTTAATGCGGTATTTTTTGTTACGATTAAGCTGTCCCGCATCTAAGTCGATCAGGTACTGGCCTGACCGGTACTCTGGCGTCGCAGTGAATTCAAGGGTCTCGGCTTCTTCAGCATCTTTTGATGCTGAGAGAGTTCCTGCTAAGAGCGTCGCAAAAAGGATTGGCGACAGAAGTAGGCGCAGCAGTACTGAAGACGGTTTCACAATGTTTGCCCCGGATGAAGTTGATCTGACTTGCCGGTGGCCCCATCTCAAGAGACCACACGCCTCGATCTCGATGTTACGGGGGGGGGGCACGTGTCAACAAATAAGTTTGTCTTTTCATATTTTTTTTGGGTGGTCTTGTGCGGGTAGGTGCTTCGCTGTGTTTTGGTTCACCGCGGCTTCATCAAGTAGTGAATTACAAATCACACCGTTGCCATGCCACTGGTTCCAGCAAAACGAATAGAGCAACATTTGCGTTTTTTGACTTGGTCGCCCAAACCATGATGACTCAAAGCCATCGAGATCTGATGCAGAACGCGAAACTGCGAGCGGTGTCCGAGATCTTAGATGCGTTGGATCAGAATTATCGTCTGTTGTGGGCAGCGCGAGACGCGAGCGGCCGACAAGTCGACCCGCCATCCCAAATCGACGGCGGAGTGATCAGCGAACGTCAACACGCCTTGAACTGGATCACCGGTTTCGAAGACGCCCCCTGGGGCGACGTTGATGTTCCGTCGTGAATTAAAACGTAGGTCATGCGGAGCATGACACAATGTGGCTTGCCGTTTGACCCGCAGCCGAAGGCGTAGGAGACACTACCAACCGGATGACACGGCAGCGTCGGATGCCGCTTCCGCCTACGCCTTCGGCTACGGGTCAAACACTAATGAGGTCAGTGACGCCCGGCTGGTTTGCCGAGGTGACCGGATTGTGTCATGCGGAGCATGACCTACAGGCTGCAGGCTTCACGCCGTTTGACCCGCAGCCGAAGGCGTAGGAGACACTACCAATCGGATGACACGGCAGCGTCGGACGCCGCTTCCGCCTACGCCTTCGGCTACGGGTCAAACACTACTGAGGTCGGTGACGCCCGGCTGGTTTGCCGGAGGTGACCGGATTGTGTCATGCGGAGCATGACCTGCAGGCTCTCGTCCCAACCTGTCATTCGCGAGATTGTCGCTTGACTTTCCAAGTCGATAGCGGGCACCAATATGTTTTCGTGCTTCGTCAAATCTTGGTGAGTCGCTGATGCAGGTCATTTTCGCGACTGCAAGATGTCGATCAATGTCGTGACGTCACCCTCTGCAACAACCCAGACTCGCATCCAGTGGGGATTGTAGTAAACCCAGCCGGATTTCGAGCCCCCACGCGACCATTGCAAGAAGATTAAATCGGCTTGCAAGTTGAGACGACCGTTGTTGTACACCTTGTTGACGTAGTGTTCGTACACTTCGTCTTTGCCAATCGCCGAGGCACCTTCTGTGGGAAAAATCTGAAAGTCATATTTGACTCCGTAATCCGTCACATTCGGCTCGTCCTGGCGCTCAAAGACCTCTCGAAAGTGGAAGGTCGCCAGCCCACTTTCATGTTCAACCAGCAACACACTCCCTTCGTAGGGAACAGAAGCTGCAACATTTCCATCAAATGAAATGGGATCTGAATCGGGTCCCTTAAAACGCTTTTCCGCCTCCCGATACTGTTTTTGAATCTCAGCGTCTGGAGTCAGAAAGCTTGCTAGGTCGACAGCTTTCTGATTCTCCTCGTCAAGGAACCGATGCGCTACGACAGGATGCAAGGACAGCTCGTGAGCGTCGAAAACGAGCTCACCTTTCCCATCTTGCAAATAATGCCAATGCAGTTGATACGGACCGATCGATATCTCCGAGCCACTCGCTTCAACTTTTCCGTCCTTCAGTTTTGCAAACAGCTTGCCGTTTCCGGTCGTCTCTGACTTGGCTCCACGTTCCAGATAACGCCATTGGAATGGCACCCATACGATCCCATTGCCGGTCGCGTTTGCCCGTTCATCAATATTTTCTAACAGCAATGCGGCAGTACCTGCGTCTCCTGTGATCACGTAGAGACGCTGCCTGATTGGGTCGGCGTGAGTCGGTGAGTGAATCAATCCGGGGGACGTTTCATCAGCTTTGCTGTTCGTTCCCCGCAAGGCCATCACAGTGATGCAGCTCGAGATAACGAGCCCAAAAAGGAAAGGCTGTTTTGTGACGGCTTGCATTGGTAAAACTCATTCGTTTTGCACGGGGCGCTACGTGGCTCCGATTTGGATCAACGCCCGAGACATGTGTCCACGCATTGCAACATTGTATCTGGTGCTGGATGACTCGGCTTGCCACGATAGAAATCGAGCCGCCTGCTCGGGGAGATTACGTTCAATCCCTAGTAGCTCAACGTCTCTAAGCGGATGACGCTACCAAACGCCGTGACGCGTGAGCGGCCGGGTATTGCGCGCACTGAACCCATTTCATTCCGTGAAACCCGTGACCTGACAGTCAGCGGCTTAGAAAGCAACGGTTTCACGTTGAATTTCACGCAAAATACCAGCACGACGCGCAAGCGAGTGAATGGAGGAACAGTAAGACGATTCACTCGCTTGCGCGTCGTGCTAGTAAAGACGAGGAAAATGGTTGAAGCGATCGAAGTACTAAGCCGGACGCTATTGCGTTGCGGCTGATGTGCCACGGTAACGTCCTCATTTCAACATAAAACAAGTTACTACGACCACTCACGTCGTAGAGGAGGACATCCCACACAATATCCGCGGCTTGCGGCCTGTTGATTTAATCGAAATTGGGAACGCAAGGGTGAGCCGTGGGCCGTAAGGCACCGGGCAATGCGGTAGGCCCGGCCGCTTACGCGTCGCGGCTCACTAAATCAACAGAACACTTGCCATGGGCTTCGTCAATACCATGAGGCCCGCGGCTAGTGCCTTGCGGCTCACTCAATCAGCGGTCTCGTTCGGTGACGCTAGGCTGGTTTGTCGAGGTGACCGGATTGCGTCATGCGGGGAACGTGAAAAGAATTGTTGCTGCATATGACCGCGAAGCGGTCTCAGACGGTAGCCGGCGATAGAGCGCAGCGATCATCGCCGGTTGAGTCGGCCTGTCGCGAACCGACCCCGCAGGGTGTCGCAGCCCAGATTCCGAGAAGTCTGCGACACCCTTCGGGGTCGATTCAACAGGGTCGTCGCATACCACGGGTGCGCCTTCGGCGACCCGTGGCTACCATCTGCGATCCCTCGCGGGATCCAATTTCGCACTCACGAATCAGTACTCATACAGATGGGTAAACAAAGACGTCAGCAAAACATTTCACGTCCCGAGCATGACCTACCCATTACAGCCGGATGACCTGTTGGTCGGCAACCGTTTCGGCGTTTTGATGGCAGCGAGCGGCAAGCTCTAACTTGACGTGCCAGCAACCGTTTTCGTCGCCGGTGATCCACCAGTGCGGCAGCACACAGACGCTTTGGTGCACCAACTCAAAACCGGCTTCGCTCTGGCTGACCGTTTCGATCGGGAACGCCCAGATGCTGCTGGGACGATCCAATCCCAACGACACGTCGATGTCTAGCCAGCGGTCTGAAAGGTTCAATCCGGACACGTCGTGCAAGTCCAGTTTTTCACCGAGTTGCCCCATCCGATTGCCGGAGACATCGCTGAAGTAGCGATCGTCCGCACCGGAGGGCAGTCCCGAGAAATTCATCTCGATCGCGAAGTGCAACTGTCGGTCCCGCGGCAGGTTTTCCAGCAAGTAAGTGATCTCCAGACTTTCGCTACCGGCAAGCATGGTGACCGCCTTGGTCAACTTGATCGGAATGCCCCACGCATTGCCTTCGCGGTGCATCTGAACTTGCACGCGATCTTCGCCGCGGCGGAGTTTGGTCTCAAATGGCAGGGCAACGAAATCGCCCCGCTCGGGAGCCTCACCGCGCGAAACCGTATCAAGCGACGCGTCGTTGTCGTAGAAGTGATCCATCAGGCTCTTGCGGGCGTAGCGATCGTACTGCAGGCGTTGATCCAGGCCCTCTTGTTTGAACACCACGCGGTCATGAATGCTGGCGACGTTTTCGCCATCGACCGACGGCCCGGCGAGCACTTTACGGTGATAACTTTCAGGCCGCCGTTGCAAGGTTGCGAGCAGATTGTGACTGATTTCTCGCACATCCAACTCATACATACGGCCGCCCATGCCTGGTGCCACCCAAGCACACAGCTTGTCGTTGCTCAAGCGGACTTCCTGCAATCCGTCAAAGTTGTAATCGTCCGCCGTGGCGTGAAGCGCGCCGTGGTTGCCGCCCCCGATCCGCTCCAGCAAGTTGTCCGCGGCGATCAAATGCTCGTAGACAGCGTTGCGCAAGTGCGGCAGGTAGATCCCGCCGAACGCACCGTGCCAGTACGGACAGTTGCATTGACCGCGATAAAGATGATCGCGAATGACGGCCAGCTCACCGGCATCGACGCCTGCCGATTCGGCATCCGCCAATCGACGACTGACGTGCATCATGCGAGCGTACATCTCGTTGGTTTCGGGATACTTTGTCTTGAAGTTCCGCCAGAATCCGCCGCGAATGAATGTCTTGAGTGTCTCCCAGTGCTCATCGTGCTCCATCGCGTGCACGACATCGTCGAGCTTGTTCTGCGATTCAACCGGCAGCGCCCACTCGGTCATCTCGCGATAGCTGCAATCGGGCAAGTAGACCTTGCCAGCGGCGGGAGTGCTCTCGACGGCTTGCGACAACGTGATCGTGTGCAACCATTCGGCGTTCTCGGTCAGCGCACCAAAGAAATCACGCAGCCAGCCTTTCTCATAGACGTGCACCTTGGTGTCCGGCCATGTGCCAAATTTTTCACCGTCGTCACCGAACGTCAGCACACCACCGGGAGCCTGATGCGACATTTCACGACAATGGTCGATCGTTGCCGCAACGCTCTGGAACGGAATCGTGTAGCGAAGGTGCTCCGAGCCCGGGAATACCCTCAGCATGCGACCTTGGTCTTCTGTGACATAGTATCCGGTGAGTTGGTCAGCGGGGATGCCTGCGGCGCGAAAGTGATAGTCATCCAACACCGTATACCGAATGCCCGCATCCACGACATCGCTCGTCAGACCGGACTCCCAGACGCGCTCGGGAGTCCACATGCCATGCGGACGAACGCCCAAATTGCGTTCCAACCAAGCACCGTACGTTTCAATCTGGCCGACGCGATCGCGACTGGGCAACATGGTGAGGATCGGTTCGTACTGAGGTCCGCCGACGATCTCGATGCGACCCGATTCGATCAGCAGACGCAGACGATCCAGGTACTCCGGGTGACGCTGGGCGATCCACATCATCAGCGGACCGGAGGTGTGCAGCGAAATGTTCAACCGGTCAAAAGGCTCGAACACATCCAGAAACGGCAGATAGCTGTCCTGATAGGCCTGCTCGAAAACACCGTCGAAATTTCCGATCGGTTGGTGATTGTGCAGGACCAAGCAGAGATGGATGTGCGGCATCATGTTTGTTCTAGCTGACAGCGTGAAAGGATTGATTGCAAAAGGCGTGCGTTTCCGTTCGAACGTCGATTCTACGCAACGCGGGCACTTTTCCGAATGACCACAACGCCTTGCTTGCAGCGATCGCACCGAATGGGGCCGGTCGTTGTGGTAAAGGTTCACCCAGCGGGATCGCACTGCCCAACCGTTAGACTCCATCGATTAGAGACGTATCGGCAGGGTGAGGCCACCGAGTTGACTTGATTTGCCGGCCCGAGTTTCACAAAGCGGAAACAGGGGCAGATTGAGTGCCACAGTTTTTCAGCATTGGATTTCGGGAGACTTCGCCTGGGCTGTTCAATGATTGGGATTGGCAAAGCGTTTGGCGGAGCACCCTATCGACTTGAAAAGTCCAGCGACGTTTACGCAAGATTCATTCCTTGCTTCCGCCGGGCTTGCCCCGGTTCGGAGCAACAACTGGCAGCTACCATCAACAAAAGCACATTCACCGCCCCCACGGCCCGCGAATCGCCGAAGGCGATACGCTGGCCGTGGGGGATTTCTGTTGGCGAGTGAAGGTAGCCGACAGTTGTTTCCTCCGCCGAGACAAACTCGACGGAAGGAGCTGCGCGGAACAAAACTTGCGTAACAAGAGAAAAGAAGTGTGGAAGTGCAAAAACAAACTCAATCGACTTCAATCGATGTCAGCATGTAGTCGGTCGACGAACGTCCTTGCTGACGTAGACGTTGTGCCGCGCGCATTGCCCTCGCCTCTCGTAACGCTTCCGCCCGGGCCAGGCGAGTCGGCAAGGCTTGCTGCTCCCGTCTCAGCATTGCCAGTCGCTGACGCTGGGCATTCTGGTGCATGTAGCCAATCATTTGTCGCTGTCGGATGATGCGATGAAGGCCACCGGACTGAGGGTAGGATTTCCGCGGCGTTTGATTTGACATACAACTCGGTTGTCCACAGTTCATTCTCGTTCGATCAAGTCCGTCATGCGTATCGTTTCCTTGCTACCCAGTGCGACCGAGATCATTTGCTGCCTCGGCTTACGAGAATCGCTTGTAGGCGTGACTCATGAATGCGACTATCCGCGGGACGTGATCGAGTTGCCCAAGGTGACACGAACGTTGATTCCTCACGACGCAACAAGCCATGAAATCGATGAGCTCGTTCGCCAGCAACTGCAAACCGAAAAGGCTCTCTACAGCCTGGACATGGAGGTGCTCCATTCGGTTCGCCCTGATTTGATCGTGACCCAAGCACTGTGTGATGTTTGTGCGGTCGCCGAAAGCGCGGTTCAAGCCGCCGCCTGCTCGTTGCCTGGTCAGCCCCGAGTGGTGAATCTGGAACCGACGTGTTTGGAGGATGTTTTCCAGTGCATCTCGCTCGTCGGTCGAGCTGCCGGGCGTGAATCGGATGCCGATCACTATTTGGCGTCCCTACGTTCCCGCGTGGACGCGGTCGCCAGACGCAGTGAATCCGTCGCCGAACGACCGTCGGTCATGTTGTTGGAATGGATCGACCCGCCGTTCAGCGCCGGGCACTGGAGTCCCGAACTTGTCGAGATCGCCGGTGGCCGAGAGATCATTGGCGTTGCGGGCGAGCGTTCGGTCACCACACCATGGGAGAGGATTGTTGCGGCGGACCCTGACGTGATCGTCTTGGCCTGCTGTGGTTTTGATGTCGACCGCACGCTGCAAGACATGCCGATTCTGAAATCGTATCCAGGTTGGTCGGACTTGCGATGCGTGCGTTCAGGTCGTGTTTACGTGGTCGACGGCTCGGCTTACTTCAGCCGACCCGGCCCGCGTTTGGTGGACAGCTTGGAGCTCATCGCACACGCGTTGCACCCAACGGTTCATCCGCTGCCGCCAGGATTGCCGGCAGCTTATCGGATCCCAAACCTACTTTGAGGCAGCCTCGGCTTTTTCGTCAGCCGCTTTGTCGTTCTTTGCGGGTGCAAATGTTTTTTCTGCAGCTGGTTTGGTCTCTGCCGGTTTGGCTTCGGCTTTGTCCTTCTTTGCTTCTGCAGGTTTCTCTTGCTTTGCGTCGGGCTTCTTATCTTCTTTGTCCGAGGCGGCGCTAGGTTTCTGCTTTTCCGCAGACTGCTTTTCAGTTGATTTCTTCTCGGGCGATTCTGGTTTGGGATCGTCTTTTTTCGTGACCGGGAATTCCACCGTGGTCAATCCACGGTCGATTACCCACATGTTTCGGAACCGAACCGGATCGCCGTGGTTTTGAATGTGGATCGGCAAGAGCAACGGTGCTTCTTCTTTGCCAGCACCGGTCTTGTTCGGCAAGGAAACGTTGTCTTGGACTTTGACGCCGTTGATCCAACTGGTGATATGAGCGCCACGAATCTTGCTGCCGTCGGAGGCCCAGCGGGGCGCGGTGAACTGAATGTCGTAGGTTTGCCAGACCAGCGGCGGCAAGCACATGTTCAGATCGGGTGCCTTGAATCGATACAACGCTCCGCATCCATCGAACACCGGTTCGGTGGCAAAGGAATCCAGGACTTGGCATTCATAGCGGCTTTGCAAATACAAGCCGCTGTTGCCTCTCGATTGGCCGGTAGCCTGAGGCATGTACGGCAGTCGGAACTCGACGTGCATGTTGAAGTCTTGCAGCATGGGACGAATTTCGGCACCCTCCATCAACAGCCCATCGTCCGTCATGCGTGCGCCGACGAACTGATCAACGTTCGTGCCATCAAATAGCACCAACGCTCCCGCGGGCGGTGTGGCGCCCAAGGTCGGGCTTTGACGTTCGACTCGGTCGAGGTGTCCCAGTTTGTCGCCTTTGCGATCCACGATCAGGCAATGATCTTTCTCGACAAAGATTGCCCAGGGTCCGCCGGACAGAACAACATAGTCGCCGCTGCGGATCCCGATCATCTTCGTCATCTCGGGCTTGTGCTTTTCTTGACCGGGCAAGCCACCCCAGAAGGAAATGGCTTCGAACTGATCTCCGCCGATCGGTCGGATCTGTAGTGCCAAGGGCTCGTACTGGTTTTCTCCGGTCTTAATCGCTCCCGCAAATTCACCCAGCAATGCGTAGTTGGGGTCGTCGGTTGGCGGAGACGTGAACGCGGGTCCCTTGCCTGATCGTTGTGCCATTGCGCTGGTTGAGCAGACGGCAACTGCTGCGAGAGCGAACGTCAACGCCAAAGATGATTTCGGAACGAATCGAAAGATCGAGAGTGGGGAGGGACGATTGGGCATGAGTCTGTGAGGCTCGAGCGGGGGTGATGGATTCGTGAGGCTGACCGAGGCGGGATTTTGAGTCTAGTGCATCGTCCAGTCTTGATTTTGGGGTTAGCCACGGTTGTGTCACGAAAACCGTGGCTAACGCCAAAACGGCTCATTTATCGAACCCACGTTCTAAGACTGGACGATGCACTAGGCACAGCACAAGCCTAATTGCGGGCTGTTGCCGAGGCCAGCATGGGGCTCAAAAAACCCACGATTGCCCCCCAAGCGACGTTTGGGGCGTGACAGGCGTTACGATTAGAATGCGTTTCTGCGAATCACCCGCCCATCCATTCCCCCCCTCCCAGCTCACAAATTGCTCCCATGATCCAGATGCTTCATTCGACCCGATCGATGATCGCTGCGACCGTCTATGCGGCGATCGCGATGCTGTCCGTCCACGCCTTTGCGGCCGATCGCCCCAACATCGTATTCATCTTTACCGATGACCATTGCCAGCAGGCGCTCAGCGCATATGACCCGTCACGCGTCAGCACACCCAACATGGATCGCATCGCTCGCGAAGGCATGCGGTTTGATCGATGCTATGTGACCAACGCGATTTGTGGTCCCAGCAGGGCCGTGATTCAAACAGGTAAGTACAGCCATCTCAACGGATTTGCCACCAACCGAGATCGATTCAACGGCGATCAGCAAACCTTTCCCAAGCTGTTGCAGGCCGCAGGATATCAGACCGCCATCGTCGGCAAATGGCACTTGGTTTCCACCCCACAGGGATACGACTACTACGACATCCTGCAAGGTCAGGGACCCTACTACAATCCGCCGATGATCACGGCCGGCGAAGACGGCAAGCCGGTGACGCGTCGGCATACCGGTTACACGACCGAAATCATCACCGAAAAAACACTGTCGTGGCTGAAGGAGAAACGTGATCCGAACAAGCCCTTCATGGTGATGTATCAACACAAGGCACCGCACCGAGATTGGAGACCCGCGCCAAAGTATCTCCATTGGCTGGACGACGTGACGGTCCCCGAACCCGAAACGCTTTGGGACAACTATGACGGGCGCACGCAGTCGGCAGGTCGTCAGTCGATGACGATTAAGGAACACTTGACTCCGAGAGACCTGAAACTTGCCGGTTACGGCAACATGAACGATGAGCAAAAGAAGGTTTGGGATGCTGCCTACGGTCCCAAGAACGAGGCCTTCGAAAAAGCCAAGCCCGATATGACGGAAAAGGAAATCATTCAGTGGAAATATCAACGCTACGTGAAAGACTACTTGCGTTGCGTCAAAAGCGTTGATGACGGGATCGGCGAAGTCCTTGATTATCTCGATGAAGCGGGACTGGCGGACAACACGGTGGTGATGTACTCATCCGACCAAGGTTGGTATCTCGGCGAACACGGCTGGTTCGATAAGCGTTGGATGTACGAAGAGTCACTCAAGACACCTTTGCTGGCCCGTTGGCCGGGCACCATCGCACCGGGATCGACGAACAACGACATCGTTTCCAACCTCGACTTCGCGGAGACTTTTCTCGACATAGCCGGCGTTCCCATCCCCGGTGACATGCAGGGACGAAGCCTGGTGCCGATTTTCAAAGGCAACACGCCGAACGATTGGCGTCAGGTTTTCTACTACCACTATTACGAGAACCCGGGTGCCCACAACGTCGCCCGACATTTCGGCGTGACGGATGGAAAGCACAAGCTGATCCACTACTACGCCCTGGAGGGCAAGGCGATCAACGACTGGGAACTGTTCGACTTGGCCAGCGATCCCAACGAACTGCAAAACGTCTACGGCAGCAGCGAGCACATGAGCCAACAAAAACGTTTGGCTGACGAGCTGGAGCGTTTGAGGAAACAGTTCGCGGTTCCTGAAGACACCGACTTGGGTGCCAGGCAACGGAACCAACGCAACAAAAAGTGACAAGTACGTCAGGCTTTCTAGCCTGACGTACATGGGGAGTAGGTCAGGCTGGAAAGCCCAGGGCTTTTAACATCTCTGTACTGAACATGTCTGTACTGAGCGTCAAACCATGAAGAACACTGGATTGACTCGTTGCAAAGGAGTTGCAGACATGTCATGGATGGCTAGGTAGGCATCACGCTCAGCCGTGATGCGGTGCGACCAAGCGGTTTGCAATCCAGAAAACGTCGTCGGCCCTTGGGTGTCAAACGAAGCTGCTACCGGCATCTCCAACCCTCAAATCAACTGTTCGACACGATCGACTGAGATTGCGAAATCTGTCGTCGAGCGTCATCCTGCGGGGGACGTGCGGAAAATAAGTGTCGCGAAATCCACGTAGCAATCATCGCTTCGCGTGATTTTGGCAACGGGAGAGGACACATATTCTCCAAACCGACCACGAAGTGGTAAAACAACATAGCCTGGGGTCGCGGCGAAGCCAGCGCACCCCGAGTTAGCTCCGATAGCTGCGGAGCAGCGACAGCATACAGCATGGGGTGCCAACCCCATGTTTCTGCAAGCGAGTCCGCCCAGAAGCTGCGGAGCAGCGACAGCATAAAACGTTTGGTGCAGCCCACAGCACGCGGTGGTCCGGATGCAATCTGTCGCCGCTCCGCGGCTTGTTGGCGGCATCGGGCGGTGTTCACCTGGGGCTCGCGCCCTCTTTATCCTACACATCTCCGATGAGCCTTTTGTAGGCGAGGAAAGCTTCGTGGTACGACTCGATTTTCCGCATTCCTCGCCAGATCGTTGTGGAGCCGGGCGGGCCTTGGCCTTTCTTGTCCAGATAGCCGCCAAGCTTGGCGACCACCAGCATCCATTCGCCGATCGTGGGAGGTGTTTCGGGAACCTCACGTCCGGCAAAGACCACGAGGTACGTCGCCTTCCAAAAACTGGCATCGTAGAAACGCTCGCAACTGACTTGCGGACAAACTCGATTGGCGGTCTTGAGTTGCTCGACTCGAAACCCAGTGATCATCAAAAGCGTCACCGCACGCACGTATGTATCGATCTGCTCGTACTTCAGCTTCTCAATCTTCATGCCGCTCTTGAGCGTCTTGAAATACAGTTCGATGTCCCAGCGGCGACAATAAGAACCAATGACTCGTTCGATTTCCGAGATCGTCGAAATGGGGAGCGATGTAAAAAGTAACCAGCGGATCGGCTCTTCGCCTTCGGGTGCGTCCGTTTCGACGGCCTCGACAACATTGATCGTCACGTCGGGAGCACGACCACCAGGGCGTGCCGGGCCGCGTAAAGTGACCTGCCGGGCACGAATCGAAATCGATGCTACCCGGGCACTGCGACTCATCCGACGAGCACGCGTTTCTCCGATAATTAATGACTTTCGCTCGCTTAAATCGATTTCACGCTGAAACTGAAACTCCGTCTCCTGCATCACTTCGGAGATCGTCCTGGTTTCACCTTGATCGAGCACTGTGCGATCTTGGCAACCACGAATGACGTAGTCATAGTTGGCCGCCAGATCATCGGTTTGCGCTAGCAATTCATAAATATCAGACTCGCTGTCCGAGACGCCAATGTAGTGCGTCTGGGGATGAGCCAGTGCGATTTGCTCGCCACTTTGAAACATCTCCAGCCAACGGTAGCTTTCTTTTTCTTCAAAGGCTTGCTGGCGTCGCAGGTTGACTTTTTCTGTTTTGTTCAGATCCGTCTTGATGTCATCACGCGTCCAAATGCACTGATCGACCGTGCCCAGAACAAGTCCATCCTCGGTGATCGCATAGAGTGGGTGCAGAAAGAAACCGAATTTGTCCCGACTCTCCAACGGCCCGGCCCCGCGGACTTGCCGCTGTGGTTTGGTGAGATCACAGACGGTGGTATCCTGGGATAGGATGACGACCGGTTGCTCGGCGGTGCGAGCGATTGAAGCATCATTGTGGGCTTTGAGAATGCCGTCCACAGGGATATTTCGATTGTTTACCAAACGGTAGGTTGCCTCAAGTTTCGCGTTGTCCTTACACGCACTGGGCGTAGATTCGGCAATCTCGGACTGTTGCTCAAGAATCAGGGCGACACGTCGCTCCCGCCGCTTATCACCTAAATCCAAAGTCCGAAGCTCATCTTTTATCCAGCTTGCCATTGTCCCGATCCCTGGGGAAGTGTTTTGTCGACTCCAACCGACCAAAGGGTAGAAAAAAAGATGTGTAGGATAAAGAGGGCTCGCGCCCCAGGCTGTATGCTGTCGTCGCATCCGCGACTGACCTGACGTGTGTGAGCCGGCAAGCCCGGTGTGGCTTACTCGTCCGACGGAGTCGTCGATTCTCCATCGGTTTCGATTGCCGGTGCATCGGCGTCTGCAACCGTCGCTCCATCAGCTTGCCCCTCAGCGGGCGGTGTTGTGGGGATGTCGGCAAGCGGGATTTCTTCGCCGGTGTCTTCCTCCGGTGGAACACGGACGGCAGCGATCACGGAGTCGCCATCATCCAGGCTCATGATCCGCACGCCTTGTGTGTTGCGTCCGATGACGTTCACGTCGGCGGCTTTGATCCGCTGCAGCTTGCCCTTGGCGGTCATCAAAAAGATTTCGTCGTCGTCGGTCACGTTTGTGATCGCGATCACCGGTCCATTGCGTTCGCTGGTGCGAATGTCGCGCAGACCTTTCCCGCCACGCCTTTGTGTTCGGTACCGTGCCGACCCGCTACTGCTCTCGGATTCGTTTTCGGACTCACCCTCTTCCGTGATCGCATTGGGTCCGAACAGGGTGCGTTTGCCGTAGCCTTTTTCGCAGACCGTCAGCAACGTGGCCTCGGGATCGGCGACCACCATGCCGACGACGCCATCGTCTCCGACCAGGGTGATGCCTTTGACACCGGAGGTGTTGCGGCCCATCGGGCGAGAGTCGGACTCTTTGAACCGGATCGCCATTCCGCCGTGGGTCACGAGGACCAGTTCGTCGCCGGGGCCGACGACGCGTGCGTCGACCAACTCGTCGCCTTCACGCAATTTGATCGCGATGATGCCACCACGTTTGGGACGGCTGTACTGTTCCAGCGGTGTCTTTTTGATCAACCCGCTGCGGGTCGCCATTGTCACGTAGAAACCATCCTGGTTGAAATCACGCACGGGCAGGCAGGCGGCGATCTTTTCGTTTTCGTCCAACGACAGCAGATTGACGATTGCGCGTCCTTTGGCATCACGGGGCAGTTGCGGCAGGTCGTAGACCTTTTGCCAGCGGACTTTGCCAGTCGTGGTCAGAAATAGCAGGTAGGCGTGGGTACTGGCGACGAACAAGTGCTCGATCGGATCTTCGTCGCCGACCTTGGCTCCCTTGAGTCCTTTGCCGCCACGGCGTTGTGACTTGTAGACGCTCGACGGAGTGCGTTTGATGAACCCTTCGTGGCTGATCGACACCACCATCGTTTCTTCGGTGATCAGATCCTCCAAATCGATGTTGCCGAGTTCCTCGTTGGTGATCTGTGTGCGTCGTTTGCTGCCGAAGCGACGCTTCATCTCCTCCAGGTCTTCCTTGATGATGGCGTAGACCCGAGCTGGCTTGGCCAGGATGTCCAGGTAATCGGTGATCTCGGCAAGCAATTGAGCGTGCTCTTCGGTCAGCTTTTCTTGTTCCAAGTTGACCAACTGGCCCAGACGCATGCGGAGGATTTCGTCCGTCTGCACGCTGGTCAGAGTGTAGGTGTCGGATTCGCCGCGTTCCATTTGGAACTGCCGGAATCCTTCGTCGCCCAATGCTCGTTGCATCATCGATGCAGGGCACTCGATGCCCATCAATCGCTCTTTGGCTTCCGCCTGCGTGCGACTTTCGCGGATCGTACGGATGATTTGGTCGATGTCGGCCAGGGCCAACAACAATCCTTCGACCGTGTGTTTGCGTCGGCGTGCTTTGGCCAACAAGAACTGTGTTCGTCGGCGAATCACACTGACTCGGTGACGAATGAACTCGGTCAGCATTTCCTTGAGCGTCAACTCGCGGGGTTTGCCATCGACCAAGGCCAAGAAAATCAGTGAGAACGTGTCCTGCAGCGGCGAGAATTGGTAGAGCTGATTGAGGATCACATCGGGATCTTCGTTGCGTTTGAGTTCAATGACCAAACGCACGGGTTCCTTCAAATCGCTCTCGTCGCGAATCCCCGAGATGCCTTTGATACGATCGCCGTTGACCAGAGCGGCGATCTTTTCGACCACGCGGTCGCGGTATTGTTGATAGGGGATTTCGGAAACGATGATTCGATGCCGATTTCCCTTCATCTCCTCGACGCTGCACTTCGCCCTGACGACGATCGTGCTGCGACCTGTTTTGTAGCCGCGACGGATACCTGCGCGACCGCAGATGATGCCGCCGGTGGGGAAGTCCGGACCGGGAACGATGTCAAAGAGTTCTTCGTTGGTCGTATCGGGTTCGTCGATCAGCTTGATGACCGCGTCACAGATCTCGGTCGGGTTGTGAGGCGGAATGCTGGTCGCCATGCCCACCGCGATCCCACCGCTGCCGTTGATCAGCAGGTTGGGGAATTTACTTGGCAGAACCGTCGGTTCCGTCCGTACTTCGTCGTACGTCGGGATGAAATCGACTGTGTCGAGTTTCAAGTCATCCAGCATTGCCGCGGCGACGGCGCTCAAGCGAGCTTCGGTGTATCGCATGGCCGCCGGCGGGAGTCCGGCGATGCTGCCAAAGTTTCCCTGTTTGTCGATCAGCAGGGCACGCATGTTCCATTCTTGTGCCATCCGAACCAGCGTCGGATAGATCACACTTTCACCGTGCGGGTGATAGTTACCGGAGGTGTCACCGGAGATCTTTGCGCATTTGACTCGTTTGCTGCCGGGGCCGAGATTGAGGTCATTCATGGCGACCAGGATTCGACGCTGCGACGGTTTCAATCCGTCACGCACGTCGGGTAATGCTCGGCTGACGATGACGCTCATTGCGTAGGTCAAATAGCTGTCCCGCAACTCGTCTTCGATGGGCAAATCGATCATCCGCAGCGCCCCAGCGCCGCCGTTGCCGTCGCTGCTGCCGCCGAAATCGCCGGAGGCCGCCGGAATGTCCGTGCCGGAGCCTCCGTCGTCGGAACCGCCGCCCGCGCCAGGGGTCAACGCACCGTTCTCTTCTTCGTCTTGGTTGCCATCGACGGGTTCGTTTTCGTCAGCCAACGTGGTGTCCTAGCGAGGAGGTCAAAACGGCCCAAAAGGCCGTAAAAATAGCGTTCATTTTGAACCAGAGATTGTACCATTTGGCGTGCATTGTCACAACGAGGGCACGCTCACCGCTGGCGTTGCCCAGATGCCCTTGGTGAGCCACAATGGGACCGAACCTATGACTCCATTTCGACCGGTTTCGTCGCTTGATCACCATCCAGTCCATCCAGATCGGCACGGTTCGCAGCGAAGGCGATCCGGAAACGCGTGACGTGACTCAATGCCACTGGACCAGCGCGTTTGACAAGCAGCCGTTAGCCGGCAAGGTCACCGTGTCCCCGACGGGCATCATCGGGGATGAAGTCGCGGACACGAGAGTTCACGGCGGGCCCGAGAAAGCGATCCTGTGTTACGCCGCGAGCCACTACGAGAGTTGGTCGGCTGAACTGCCCGGTCATCCGTGGGCTGCTGGCGGTTTTGGCGAAAACCTGACCCTCGCCAGCGTCGACGAACACTCGGTTTACCTAGGCGACGTCTACACCGCAGGCGACTGTGTCCTTCAAGTCAGTCAGCCGAGACAACCTTGTTGGAAAATCTCACGCCGTTGGCAAATCAAGACGCTGACCAAGCTGGTCGCGCAAACGGGTCGAACCGGTTGGTACGTTCGAGTGCTGTCGCCAGGAACCTTGCAAGCAGGCGATACACTTTCGTTGACAGATCGTCCTCACCCTGATTGGACGGTCGCGCGAGCCAACGATGTTTTGTTCGGCCGCGAGTCGGAACGTTTGTCCGTCATCGAGTTGATGAACATCACCGAGTTGTCGGATGAATGGAAATCCAGCTTGGCCTAAACCGCTATCGCGGCCGCGAAGAAATCCTGTCGCGTGGCGAGTCAGCGTCCAAACCCGCGACATGAGCAAGGTTTAAACCCGTCAATCGCTGGTCCACCAGCCGAATCTGTGCATCGGTCATTCGATGCGCCACGTGTCGCCAGTGTTCACGATCGTTGGCCAAGCTGGACGCAAGTGACGCCGGGGTGTCATCCTCAACTGACAGGATCTGAGCGAGAACTTCCTGGATTCGTTCCCGTTGCTCGATCTCCAGATCATTCGACAACAGGACCTTGCGCAACATTGGCGCAGCGGGCCGTCCCAACTGCAACAACTGTTTCATCGCATGTCTTCGCGACGATGCGCGGTCCGAACGCAAACCTTCGATCAGTTCATCCACCGCTGTGTCCGAGATCTCAGGAATGTTTTCCAGTTGTCCCATCAACTCGACTTGAGTTTGATGATGGATCTGCATCAGACATCGACCGTCGAGCAGCTGTCGAAACAGATCGCCGCAATGCAGCTTGATCCCGGTTGAATCTTGCGCCAGCAGGTGAATCAGCGACGCACCGCGATACTTCTCGTTCAGTTGTCCACGCTGTACGGTCCAGACCAGTTCGCCATGATGTGGCTGTTCCAAGATCGCTTGCTCACCGGTCTTTGTGAGTGTTGATTCGATTCGCATCCACGTCGCGTCTTGAACCGACACACTGATGCGTTGTTCGGGATGATTCACGCTGTAGTGCATGGACGGTAATCCGCGTGCCGCCATCACGGAGATCGTTTCGGTGAACTCTTCGTTCTCTGGCGGGACCGCGAACTGAGCGGAGCCCTTGCGATAGCAAGACCGATCCAAGTGCAGTCGGCCTGATCGCAGCCGAAATCGTGCCATCCCGTTCTCGGCAAAGAAGTCTGAACGGGGAGGTTCCTGACGCGTGAAGTCAAGACCCTCAGCGGGTGGCGTCCGTTGTGCACGAGACGTCGAGTGAAACAGGAGAACGCCGAACAAGGCGGCGAAAACCGAAATCGTTTTCATCGCTGAACCCTCCCTTTTTCGAGCGAATGGGTCGCTTCGCAAGGTCCAAGAGTAAATTATCGGCAGGAAATCCTTGCGAATTGACCAAGTTTGCCGATCCACTGTTCGATTACGAAAGATTCTTTTTCACAGCAATGGCAGCATTCAGGCGATTGTGGGAACGCCGACCAATCAGCCGTTACCCCCCGATTCGGGCGCTTAGTCACTTGTCAACAGGTGACCATTTGACTGAGAATAGCAAGGTGCCGTAACACTTAAGCGGCTTGGCCGCTTAGCCAGACCGAAAGCAGGTCTCCATTGGGCCGCTCCCGTTCTCTCTTATCCTTACAATAAAGGCAACGTTCCATGCAGTGCTCCATTGTCGGTCTGGGCACAGCATTGCCAGCGGGCGCGGTTGCGCAAGAAGACGCGTTGGCGATGTCCAGTGAAGTGATCTGTGATAGCCCTAAGCAAGAACGCTTGCTCAGGACTCTCTTTCGCAAGTCCGGTGTGAAAACGCGACGCACCGCGATTCCGTGGCAAACCGGTTACGAGTGGGCCAAGGGGGCTCATGTCGAATCCGACGGCGGTTCGGTGGCAACGGCCTTTGAAGTGTGCAATGGTCCGCCGACCGGACATCGCATGGACCTCTATGCCAAGTTTGCTCCGCCGCTGGCCGAACGTGCCAGTCGCGCCGCGCTGGACATTAGCCCCGTCTCCCCGCAAGACATCACGCACTTGGTCACTGTTTCTTGCACAGGGTTTTCTGCTCCCGGTGTCGACATCCACTTGTTGCAATCTCTCGGATTGCCCGGGTCGACGCAGCGTGTGCATGTCGGATTCATGGGATGTCATGGTGCGATCAACGGACTACGCGCCGCGCGTGGACTCGCCGCCGCTGACCCCGATGCCAACATCCTGATGTGTTGCGTCGAACTATGCAGCCTGCACTATCGAATGACTTGGGACGCCGAAGCCATGGCGGGCAATGCTTTGTTCGCCGATGGAGCCGCGGCCGTTGTGATCAACAACCAGTCCAACAACGAAATGCATCCGCTGACGTTGGCCGATACCCAGTCGTGCCTACTGCCCGACACGACAGACAAGATGTCGTGGATGGTCGGCGACCACGGTTTCGAGATGCGACTCAGTGGTGCCGTGCCCGATTCGATTCATGAAAACCTGCGTCCTTGGTTGCAGGCTTGGTTGGCAAAACACGATCTGACTCTCGATGACGTCCAAGATTGGATCGTGCACCCCGGCGGCCCTCGCATCTTGGATGCTGTGGTCGACTCGCTGGATTTGCCGACCGACTCGGTGACCGTGTCTCGCGAAGTGCTCAGCGAACTGGGAAACATGTCTTCACCGACGGTGCTGTTCGTCTTGCAACGATGTCTTGCTCAGCAAGCCGCAGCCGGTGAAAAACGCAACGGACCTCGCGTGCTGCTGGGATTCGGACCTGGTTTGGTTGCCGAAGCCGCCTTGCTGAAGTAGGGGCCGCTTTGCGAAGTCGGAGCCGCCTTGCTGAAGTAGGGCCGCTTTGCGAAGTCGGGGCCGCTTTGCTGAAGTGACGGTACGTGTCTCTCAGGCAACTTTTTGAGAACGCTCTGCAGACACCTGCAGACCGTGCTCGGTTCGTGTTCTGCCTGTTCGCTGCGTCTCGTCGCGGATTTCACGGTTTCGCCTCAGATCCGCATCGTTGACGTATCCTCGTGCGTGATCCAGGTGCAGGCAAACGGTCTGGTATCGCACGTGTTTGCCGCGAATGCCCGCGTTCTCCAATCGCTCGCCCAACTCGCGGTCTTCGCCGCCGTAACGCATGCGTTCATCAAAACCGCCGGCGGCAACGATGTCCGTCGTCCAGCCCGACGCGTTGTTTCCATTCCAAGTCGGCTTGGTCGTCGTGACCCGGTTCAGAAAGTCAGCCCAGATTCCTCTCGCGTTCAACCTCAACCAACGAGGTGAGAACGGCAACCCGCTGGAACGCAAGAAAGACACCGAGAACGCTCGACCGCTACGAATGTCGTCCACGGAAATCGCTTCACTGACCGACATCGGCAGCTTGTAGTATCCGCCTGAGAGAAAGCGTCCGGGACAAGCTGCGGCGTGATGTTGGGCGAGAAAATCGGGACGCGGGATGCAATCCCCGTCGGAGAACACCAAGTAGTCGCCCTTGGCCGCCCGTATCGCCTCATTGAGGATCGTGCATTTGCGAAACCCATCGTCGAGATGCCAAACGTGCCGGATCAGCATCTGCGTCTGCTCGCGGATTCGCTCGATCATGTCGCGGGTTTCGGATCGCGATCCGTCGTCGGCTATGATCAATTCAAAATCATGATACGTCTGCATCGCGTATCCCCACAGGGATTTTTCTAACCATGCAGGCGCGTTGTACGTGCTGAGCACCACGCTGATCCGACGAGGTTTTCTGTCGTTGGTTTGATCGTCAGTCACAATGAGCCTGTTGGTTTGCTGAGTTGCGATTCATGCCACTTGTCGAGACCGGGTCTTGCCGGGTGACGATTGGGGCGGTGATGATCTGCCCAGCGCAGGGACAGCTTCATGGTCATAAAGGTTGTGTTCATGAAACGGCACGCAGATCAGGCCGCCGGAGAGGTCGATTGTTTCATCACACAAGGCTTGCATGAATCGTGAACCGCACAAATGTTGCTCGTAGTACGCGATGGCTCCCTGCCGCAGTCTCGCGATCTGTGCCGATGACATGCTCTCGATGCGATCGATCGCAGTGACCAGCCCATCGGTGCCATAAAAACAAACCGCGTTGACGTCGTCCTCCAGCGGCGGCGTCATTCGGTCTCCATACTCAATCAACGGGATGGTTCCCACGCTCATCGCTTCGATCAAATGATGGCAGGTCGGTTGTGCCGCACCCGGGCAACACAAAAAGAACTCGGCCGATGCGATCGTGGTCAGCCAGTTCGAGGCGGGGATGCTGTGTTCCCGCGAGTCGACCAAAACGATTCTGTCGCGTACCGGCAACCCCCGCGGGCAGGTCGCGTCGTCGTCACACGGGCGTGTTGCGATGTGTGGGGCGAAATTCTGTTTCAAAGTTTGCAAGAGTTCCAATCGTGGCACGACGCCGAACTCATGCTGCATCTTGTCATCGCCGTACTTGCGTTTCTGGTTTCCGGCAAAGAATACTCCGCAGCGACGTGGGGTTGCTCGCAGTGATTCCAAGTCGGTTGTCGCAAGCTGCTGTAATGTCGCTGGGTGCATCGGATAGGGCATCACCGGGATCGAGCGATCAATGTCGCGTCCGATCAGCATTTGCAATCGCGTCACACCCGAATCCAGATGGTTACCAACGCGTGACGCGGTTGGCTCCGCATCGCAGAGCACCAGAGCACCGGCGGGAATCTGATTTTCACGATCTGTGCTCGATGGGTCCAACCACCGCACCGCGGTCTCACTGAGCAATTCCCGACCATGGATCTTTCTGGCAACCGCTGACAGGATCAGTCGTGAGCAGCGGATCGAAAACGGTGACCCGATCGCCTGTGCCCAGCATGCCAGTGTCATCAAGTGTCGACCACAGTCGATCAATAAATCCGTGGTTGTCAGATCCAACACGACCGGACGTCCCCCGGTTCCGACGCCGGAATCCGTCGACCGGAGTGACGGGTGGAGCAACGCGTCGGGGCGAGAGGCGAGCATTCGACGGGCCCGACGAATATCGATGGGATACCGGATCAGCGTCTTGAGGTGCATCCGCGGGCCGTTTTCTGCCAAGATGGGGTGAGGGTGGACGAAATGACGGTGGTAGCCGATTTTTGCCAGCGGAGTCAATATTTCCCCAGCAAACTCTGCGTTGCCGTGGAGCTCGCCAGGCGCTATCCTTTTGATAATGCTGCGCCCTGTGATGCGGCACAATGCTGCCATAATCATCTTTCAGACTTCCCAGCTTCTCCAAAGGCTCTCCCGATGCGTTGGATCGTTTTGCTTCTGTTTGTTTTTGCCTCCATTGCCGATGCAGCCATGGGGCTGGCGCAATCCGCAGTCGCTCCGGTTGCCGAAAAAGAATCCGCGACGGAAAAGAAAGCCGACGGCGGCGATCAGGCCAAGGCGGACGCGGCGAAGAAAGAGTCCGAACTGTATCTGCGGATCGAAAACGACGCAAAAGGAAAGCCACACGCGTTGCAGACTGCGATCGTTCGATTCGAAGGCCAGCCGGGGAGCCGACATGACGGGGCGGTGGTCGACTTGGTCGGTGTCGTCCATATCGGCGAAAAAGACTACTACAAGGATCTGGATCAGCGGCTGGGCACCTATCAAACCGTGCTCTACGAACTGGTCGCTCCCGATGGCACGCGTATTCGTCCCGAAGATCTCAAAGGCCGACGCGGAATGCTCGCCTCCATGCAAACCGGCATGAAGGACATGCTGAACTTGCAGTACCAACTCGAACGCATCGACTACATGGCGGAGAATTTCCGTCACGCCGACATGAGCCCCGAAGAATTTTCCGAGGACCTGGAACGCCGCGGCGATGCCGTCTGGAAAATGGTTGCACGAATGATGGGCGCTGGTCTTGCCTCCCAGTCGTCCAGTAGCGGCGATGTTGGGATGCTGTTTGCCATGTTCAGCGACAATCGCAGCCAAAAAATGAAACAAGTCATGGCGCGTCAACTGATCGACATGGAATCGGTCACCACCGGCATCAATGACGAAAACGGCGAAAACACCCTGATCAAGGGACGAAATGCCAAAGCCTTTAAGATCTTGAAGGAAGAGTTGGATGCCGGCAAAGAGAATATCGCCGTCTTTTATGGTGCCGGTCACCTGTCAGACATGGCCAAGCGTCTGGAGCAGGATTTCCAAATGAAAGCAACCAAGACCACTTGGTTGACCGCTTGGGATCTGTCCAAAGATTGAACCGGCTGTGGGCGGTGCATCACTTCGTTTGCCCCGTAGCCGCAGGCGCAGGAGACGCCACCACACGGTTTGCCTTACGGGATCATACGCCGCTTCCGCCTGCGCCTTCGGCTGCGGGTCAAACAGGGCCTTCCGCCGTTGGCTGTTCAAAATTTGGGGTTGTGGCACTATGGCGCTCCGCAAGTTTCTGTCACCTCTCCCGGCGCAGCTAGTGGCCCCCAGTGAGCCTCAGGCGCTAGCCGTGGGCCTGAGGCTGTTGGCCCCCAATGAGCCTCAGGCGCTAGCCGTGGGCCTGAGGCGGATTGTGGTGCCGGCCCACGGCTAGCGCCTGAGGCTCACTCTGATTGCGATGCATGGGACAAAAACATGGACTGAAAAAACAATGTCAACACAAAATTATGAACAGCCCAGCCTTCGGCCTTGGGCCGCGCTTCAGCCAAGCGGAGCCTGGTTGGATCGCCCAGTTGATTGAGTCGTGAAATTGCTCGCCACGGAGCATGTTAAACTGTAGCGATTCTGGCGGTGGCGGAAACTGTCCCGATGCGAGATTCTGTATCGCTCGCGGCCAGATTGGCAATCGTCGCGGTCGTGCCGGACGCGTCGTTCTTTTCGATGACAGGCGGTTTTCGGACGCCAGTGAGGACTTGCAAGTGCGAGTCGTCCGAATGCCGAAACCATGCAAGGAGCGCCACTGAATCCTCGTTTGATCAGCGCTGCCACCTCCGGGGACCCAGTGTCCCGAACACAATCCAGCCATCGGGTTTCCCGTTGTTCATCCCACAGGCGGAAGGAACTGCCAAGCCATGCGACGCATGAATTTTCACGGACGAATCATCCTTGCCCTGGTCGCCCTCAGCGTGGTCTCGACCTCAGCGATGGCAGACTGGCATCAATTCTGGCACAACATGCATGTCGGATTTCACCGCAACAACGCATGGCCCGATCCCTACAACGATGTCGATGCACGCGATGTGATCGCTCCGTTTGAGATCATGAAGCACAACGGCTGGCGGTTGAACAACACGATGGGCGCCCAGTTGTTCCGCGAAGGCGATGGCGCTTTGCTGGCATCGGGCCACGAAAAGCTGTATTGGATCGCGACCCAAGCTCCACCGAATCGCCGCAACGTCTACGTCCTGCGTGGCCGAAACGAACGCGAAACCAACGCTCGCGTGGCATCGGTTCGTGATTCGCTCGCTAGATACGATCGCAACGGTGTTCCGGAATTGTTCGTGATCGATCGTGAGCCCTCAACGGGATCGGGTGCCCGTGCCACCGCCGTCAATCGTATGTGGATGGACGCCATGCCGACACCAAAACTGCCGTCACAGAGTGCGTCGGGAACCGCCGCAAGCACCGCACCGTAGTTGATAAATCGCGTGTTGGACTTTGATGCCAGCACGACGCGCATGCGAGTGATACACGGCGTTTTATTCACTCGCTTGCGCTTCGTGCTGGTATTGGCAGGGTTTGACAGCAAAGTATTGAAAAATCACGGCGGCCTGGGCATCAGCTCAGGCCGCCTTTTTTCATGACTGACATCTTTTATGCGTCAGTTGCAGATCCCACTGAAGTCATCGCGTTAATTCGTCCGATTGATACAACCGGCAGGTTTGATTTGATCACTCCTCCGTGTGCGCCTCTGCAATAAACCGCAGTGAATCGGAATCGTCGTCGGAAGCGGCTGGCAGCAACCAGCGATGACATTGGATCCTGATTCCAACTCAAACGACTCAATAGCATCATCCATGTCTTTGCTCCACCAACGATCGTCGGTCGCCCGCAAACAGACCACGCAACGAAAGACCTTGGCGCTTCGGAAAGCACTCGCCGCATCGATCCTCGGTGCGTCGCTGGTTTCGATGACCGGTTGCTCGATGAGTCGGCCATCGTTGGCATCCCTGAATCCTTTTTCGAGAAAGGACACGGCGTCGCAACCACTGGGTAGTGAAACCAAGTCGGCCCCCGTGGCCTTTGCCAGCACGGTGGTCAACGGTACCAAGTCGGCCGCGACGAAATCACGCGACACTGTGGTGGGTTGGTTCAAGTCGGATGATGAGTTGGCGGGCAAGACCACTCAAGTCGAATCACAGCCCGATCCATTGCGATTGGACAACAAAGTCGAAGTCAGTCCGGAGGTGTTCATCGCCAACGGCCGACTTTGGGAATCAACAGGTAACCTTGAGAAAGCGATGACGAGCTACGCTCAAGCCCTGGAGAAGGATCCCGACAACGCCGACGCGCTGTCGATGGTGGGACGTTTGCACTTCCGTCAAGGAAACCACGAGCAAGCCGTCGATTTCTTCAGCCGCGCGGTCAAGCGAAAACCGGATGAAGCCGCTTTGCAGCACGACCTGGGTGTCGCGATGAGCCGGATGGGTAATATGGATGGTGCCTCCTCGCACCTGACTCGCGCCCTGGAGCTGGAACCAGGCACGTCGCGTTATGCGAATAGCTTGGCCAGCGTTCGATTCGATGCCGGCGACGCCGCAGGTGCACTGGATGTGCTGTCCAAGAACAACAAACCTGCCGTTGCCCACTACAACATGGCATTCTTGCACTATCGCAAAGGGCAAACCGTGCAAGCCAGTGAGCAACTCAACTTGGCCATGAAGTACGAGCCGCAAGCCGCAGGTGACTTGTCGACGCGTCGTGCGGTCGATCGATCAAAACAGTTGCTCGCACAATTGCAGTCGCCCGCCGGTCCAGCCGTCGGCGGCCCCGGAACCGCGATCGTTCAATCGGTCAACGGGACTCCTGGAGTAGCACCCGTTGGTACAGCACCATCTGGCGCGGCGACCACTCAAATGGCTGCCAATGGCCAAGCGACAACAACACCGTCTACCGGGGTACCCGCAACGGGAGTTCCTGGAAACGCGACCACTCCCGTGTACCAAATGGCCAGCACGAAGATGCAACCCGGCTACGCGACTTTGCCGACCGGCACAGCACCGCAAGTGACTGGCGCAAGCTCGACGCCCGGCACTCAGCCGACTTACCAAAGCGCAACGTATCGTATGCCGTCATCGACGCCGCCGGTCGGTGCAACGACGAACACCCCGAGTGCAACACTGCCTGCGGGCACGGCAACTCCGCCGGCAACGCAGACTCAGCAGCCGACTCCAACTCAAACGGCACCCACTCAAGCCGCGCCGACCACAAGTGGTCCGATGACGTTGCCGCCGGGATTCAACTTTCCGTTTCCGGAAGAAAACTGATCCCTGCGGTTTGATCGCAAGCCGCATTCTTTGACTTGCTCAGAGTGTCCTTTTTAGGGCGTCCTCTTCACTGCGGCGCCCGCCTCGCCAACCATTCTGCTCCAGCCAACCGGCGACCAGATAGATGGTGAGGAACAGGGGACCAATCGTGAACAAAATTGCAGGAACCGTTCCGGCGGAGAAAATGGAGAATTGAAACACTTCCTGCAAGATGGCACCGCTTACTGGGATACTCAGTAGCAGGAACACTTTCACGAGGTCCAGCAGCCACCAGCCCGCTAAGTGTATGCGAAGCATGATAGCGGTGACGAACAGAATGACTGTCATCAAGACGGCAACTACTGCAAGTTCTTCCCAGTACTCTCTGATCGCGCGGACCGCAGCCAGCTCGACGCCAACGACGAGCGTGATCCACATCAGATCTCCGATGCCCCATTGGCGCGTCCGCTTTGTTGGCGGTGAAGGACCAATCCATCGACTGCGTCGTCCTGATGGCAATAGAAAGAATCTCGCAGCAGAAAGAGCGGGTGCAGCCAATATGACGATGTACAAAAGCGACGCTTCCCACGTCGTGTCGATTCGAAACATCAGGGTCTGAGCAATTGCGTCAGTTGCCGTCAAGATGAACGAACCCTGCAGGAGCGTCGCCAGAAAAGACTGTCCTGACGTTATCCCGACAGAGACCACCACGAGCGTAATGGATGTCAGGAGCACGCAGTAGGCAGTCATGCACAGGCCGGTCATCGCCGCAAACACAAACCCGTCAAGGTCTGAGAATGGGCTGACGGTAAAGTGTTGGAACAACCATGAGTGAGCGATGCGCACTGCGACTGCCGCCAGAACCAAGCCACAAACCGTTGGCCAGCCATGCTTCCTTACGACGCCTTTCTCTCGCTCGATCGAGGAAAACCTCAATCTGTTCTGGAACGTTATTCCAACCGCAGGTTCTGGATTCATCTGCCAGCCCGTACGGCTGAGAAAGATCGATATGCCGATCGTGGAGAGCATGCCTGTCACCGCGATGATCGCCATTTCGTAACGGTACATGAGCCAATCGGATGTGGTGAAGGCACCTATGGCCAACAGCCCCATCACAGAGCATGTCACGGTAGCGACGACTGATCGCACCCAATGCTCGCGATGATCAAGGGTTCCATGGAGACAGATGATTGCAATGCCAAAGCCAACCAACCCCGTGGCGAAAGCACAAGCTTCCTCGCCACCCACCATCGACCGATAATAATGACTGGATATGTCTCCCCAAACATCAATGACAGTTTCCTGCGGTAGAATGATCGCGACCGCAGCAAACGCCAGCCAAACCAAGAAGGGCATCCACACATTCCACCGCCCTGGTGGGCCAAGCACCAGCATTCCTGACGCCTGCAAGTAACGCTCGCCAGCCAGATTGCCCCGCGTTGCCTCTCGCCAAATCAACACACCCGACACCAAACCGAACACAAACCAGTCTCGGTATTCGATGAATTCACCCAGGGACACGCGAGCACCGATGGCTGTCGTGTAGCAGGACGAGACCACCAGCACCAACACAACTGCCACCGACACTCTGGCCTTCAGCAGCAATGCGACGACGATCAGCATTGCAAATCCGCTGGTTCCGGCGGAAAGCAATCCCAGCATCACCAATTGCATCCAATCGCTGTCACCGGCAACACTGAACGGCTTGTATTCAAGATATCCGGCGCCAAGAAACGTCATTGCCCAAGCGAACAATAACGCCAGCAACAGGCTGCGGTACCAACGTCGTCGCAGCAGTCGGATCATTTTGGCTCATCTGCGTCTTCGACGGCAGGCTTCTCTTGTTCTGGTGTGTCTTGGTCTGGCGTGTCTTGGTCAGATTCTGTTGCCTGGTCGCCCGTCGCTGCTTCGCCTGCCGTCTCTGGTTCCGACGTCACCACGGGTCCGCCATCATTCCAACCGATCGGCAGCTTTCCATCGCGACGATCGGCCATCTGCGCCAAGATTCTCTGATCTGTCGATGAGCTGAAAAAACGGACTTCGCCTGCACAGGTCAGCGTATGCGCACCCGAAGGATGGTCGCTTGCCAAGCCGCCGACGTACAGCGGTCCCTGCGGTTTTGCACCGGGCGCACGTATCGCCTGTCGTTCGGCATTGATCGGATGACCCGCCGTTCGCAGTGTCGATCGGGTTCCCGACATCCATCCCAAGTCGTCGTCGAAATCCACCAGATGCTCGCCCACGATCAGCGTGTAGGCCAAACCGTCGGTCACATCGCGTTGTGTGACCGGCTGATTCAACCGAAACATCCCATTGGTTCCTTCGTCAATCGGCGTCTCGATCGACGAAATGATTCCAGCGTACGCGCTCGTGTAGTCGCGGACTTCTGCAGCCGACGGGCACCGAACCATGGGCAGGGTTAGCGCGCGGACCGGCGCGTTATTCTCGTGATACACACTGACATCGGTATCGATCTGGTTGGCCACCACTTTGGCATCCAGTTGAGGCAACAAGGCGGCGATCCAATTGTGGTGATATCCTTGAGGCACGGACTGAATCGGTCCGGTGGGATTGATGCTGCCAGCGGGATAGTGCCCGGTCTCCATCGAATAAGCCGACAAGGCGAGCGCCAACCCTGCCAAATTCTGTTGGCACTGATTTCGTCTTGCCAGTTCCCGCATGTTTTGTACAGCGGGCAACAGCATGCCGACCAGGATGCCGATGATCGCGATCACCACCAACAACTCGACCAACGTGAACGCGAGACGAAGACTTCGCTGTGCACTTCGTCGCGTGTCAGTGAGACTCTTGGAATGGCAAGTCATCGATTGAGAAGTCATCATTGTCTTTTTCATTTGTCATCATCCGAAACGTTCTGTTCTCGATCTCGCGAAAGCTCAGCGAGCACTTGGTCGTCACTCATCCACCGCGCCGTGATTCTGTCGCCATCATCGCTCAACGTCAGTGTCACCCACTGGCGATTGTCATCGATCGCCAAGCGAACCGGCGCAACAAGATCCGAAGCGGGTAGCTCCGACACCGTTGCGATCGCAGACTCCAGCGTCTGCAGTCGTTCGCTTTGCATCCAGTGGTTTTGAGATCGCACGGTCCCCGTCACCAACGCTTGTCCGGCAAACACGACGACCAGCATGACGATCGCAACGAGCAGCAGCATGGCCGCGCCGACGCGTCGGGTACCTTTTACGGAGCGTTTGAGGGTCGAGTTCATGGGGTACGCCTCGCCTGAATGATCCAAACGGCCAACCACTCATTCTCCGCCGCCGAATCGCCCGACAGTTTCAGCTTCACTGCCTCGTTCCCGACGGCGAATCCTGGTTCACAAGTCTCCGTCAAACAATACGTCTCCAACTGCCCCTCGGGTTCATTTCGAATCAAACGCTCGATTCGTTTGGGTCGTTGACGCACAAAATACTCGATGATTTTTCCGCCTACCTGGATTTTGAGCTGACCGGGTGCGGTGGACTCAATCGTCTCCGCCGCCTGAACATCGGAGCGCAAGTCATCGGCCAGCCGCTGAATTTGGTTGACCGCCAATTCGTTCTGGGCGACTTCCTTGCCGACCAGTGCGACTCGTTGCAGCAATGTCGTGGCGGTCACACCGATGAACAGCAGACAGCCCAAGACAGCAACCACCTCCACCAGCGTGAGTCCATTTCGACGAGCAGGATCATTCATTGTCCGCTCCCTCCCTTTCGGTGTCGGCCTTGATCTCAACGCTCGATGTCTCTTGCTGTGGCTCAGCCCACCAACGCACCGATTTGCGGGTGGTCCCCGCTGGATGCATCGCAGTCACAATCGCTCGAACGACGGGACTTTCACCGATGGAGGCATCACTGGTCCCAATGGTCACGACACAACCACAGGTCAGTTCGCGATCATCGGTCCATCGCTTCACAGAGGCAGAGATGTCAGAGCTAGACATTCCCTGGATCTGATCCATCACGTTCTCGACCGCCAATTGGGTCGCCAACGCTTCGCCGCTGCGGGTTTGCAGCGAGCGAGCAGACCAAGAGAGTTTGCCGACGGCAACGATGGTCGCCACCAGCAACGCCGACGCCACCGCGACTTCGATTAGCATGCTGCCCATGCGACGGCAACGCGCTCGACTGTAGCCGTACCGACTGTGTCTAATGCATCCGCTCATGCAGCACCCCCCAATATCCAACTGCTCATGAATCCCACGATCCAAATCGCGTACATTGCCACACACAGACCGACGCAGCAGACGATCACGGGATGAACGATTGCGGTCCACCATCGCAAACGATGAATTGCGCCTCGCACGCCGTCGATCGCAAACCCGTCGAGCAAATCGGCCGCACGCTGTGCAGAACTTTCTGTTAAACGGCTTTGTTGATCCGAGTCGATCCAGCCAACCTTGTGAAACGCATCCGCGGGGCGCGTGCCATCACCCAACAGTTGCAATGCCTGATGAATCGCCCTTTGCCCTTTCTTGTCGCGGGTGTTCGCCGACGCGATGGTGAGCACTTCGTGAACAGGCATCGAACGTCGCAAGCCCGCGGCCAAGCCGACCAGAATCTCAGCGTTCTGATACGCCCGGTTGAGCGACCAACCAGCCATCTTGTTTCGCGGCCACCAAGAGAGGAACAATCGCGGCCCAAGCCACAAGATTGCTAGACACACCAACAGCAAAAGAATCACGGGGCCATGGATTCCACCGGGGATTTCGGAAAGTCCTCTCATCTGCGTTTCTTCGGAGACTTTGTTGAACGTCGGCACAATGAAAGTTCCAATAAACATCATCACAAAACTGCAGGCCAAAACGGTCACGGTCAGGTAAGCGTAGCGAGCCTGGATTGACGATTCGTGATCGGCTTGCTGAGCGATTGCCAGCATCGGTGTGTCGGTTTCGTCTTCCATGGCGGTGCGATTGGATGGTTTTTCGCTCTGACGTGCTCGCATGGCCACGGCGGTTGCGATCTCCAACGGTAGCTTGGAATGATATGCCGCCGCGACGGGTTCCTCGCCGTATTCCAGTCTCTTTGCCATCTCGTAGCATTCTTGTCGCAGCGAGCCGCTCGTCGTCGCCGCCCCCAACAACGCTTGCACCGATCCGTCGCGATCACAAACCAGTCGCAGCGCAGCGTTCAATGCGATGGCATCGGCGCGACGCTGCAATCTGGTCCATTTCACGATCATGAAGATCACAGCGATACTCAACAACAGACCCAAGATCGATGGAACAACGAATCCAAACAATCCCAACGCTATCAGGATCGATACGACGATCAATGCGATTTGCAGACGGTAGTTCAAGATGGGGATGTTCATCCAGGAATCAAAACAAAGAGTTGTTGCTAAAAGAATTGATGATCTCCAACACCTGATACCAAATCCAACCCATCGTGGTGGCCATCGACAGCCACAGCAGCAGTCCAGAGACCAGGACCGCGAACACAGGAAACAGAGCGAGCGTCAGTTGCCCACGTCGGTGCGACACTGAGTCAAAGTGATCCCGCGCTGCCTGCCATCCGATCTGCGGTTGATCGCCGGAGTGGTCCACCAGAACCGTCAGCAACGCTGCGTCGCCCGACAAAGGCACCCCGGCTGCTCCTGAGATCGCCCCGCCGTACCCCGACTCGATGCGTTGTGCTGAACGCAGCAGCCATTGTCGGACGTGTCCTGTCTGGCAAGTCCGAGCGACCAACCGGAATGTTTCCGGGTACGTCTTTCCATGATCGAGCAACCGGGCGACAGCGTCGGCCGTGTTCGCCCAGTCGATCGCCAACAAGGCGTTATCCGCACCCGGCAATCGCTTGCGAAGAACCGCCACCACTGCAATCGCGACCAACAGCACGGCGACGGCACCCAGCACCGGCGCGGCCGCCAGTGACGTCCACGGCGGTGTTGATGGCGACGAAACGGAAAACCAACTGAAACCGTCATCGTCCCGATTACTTTTCAGTATCTCGTGCATGAAATGATTCATGCGAAGTGCAAAGAAACAACCGATGGCTGCCGCGGTGGTCATCATCAACCAACCGCCAACCCAACACCACCAAAGTCGACTTCGCAATTGCCGTCTTTCTTGGCAAGCAACCAAGAATCCAAGCACGTTCGGGTCCGCTGTCGGTCCATCCTGATCGGCGGGCGTGGCGTTGTCCTTGCCTGCCATCAAGACCGCAGCGATTGTTGGTTCGAGACCCATCATGGCGATACTGCTCCGCCATCGAAGGTGGTCGTCGCGATCGACAGGTAAACCGGACCGATCACAAAATACAAATAGCCCAGAATCAGCGAGCCGCCAATCAGCAGACTCGCCACGCCGGGAATCATTCGGGTCCAGATGTAATGGTGACGCCGCCCAACAAACTCATGACGAGATGCCATCGACCGAAACGCCGCAATGATCCCCTGTTGATTCTCCTCTTGTCGCCCCCGGACACCGAACTTTCTCAACCAGTCACCTATCGGAGAGTCCGCCAACGTTTCCGGCGGATGAGCGGCTAGATGAGTTTCACCGGCAATTGCCGCAGCGGCTTGGATCGCCGGCTGGTCTGCGACGCCGCACTGAACTTGATCCGCCAGCGCGCTGCAGAACAATTGTCGACGGGCATGAAAAGGCAATCGCTGGCGTCGCCACACCATCCACACGATCCCAACGATGGTGAACAGAGCCAGCCCCATGCCGATGAACACAACGTTTTGACGGATCCATTCTGCGACCTGCTGTGCACCCGATGGCAGCGTCGAAATGTTGGCCAGCGAGATTCCCATGGCGGACGCCAAAGTCTTGCTCATGGGCAATACCAGCACGGCATACCCGACCCACAGCAACAGAATCGGGTACACCCAAGCGATCCGTGAATCGCGATTGAGCGAGTGTCGACGTCTCAATTGCTGGGCAACACGATTCAGCAAGGCAGGATCGCCCGTGGTCTGACAAACATTCATCGCCGCGGCACATTGCTTGCCGAACACGTCATCCATTGACTCCAGGACCGAAGCGGCCGTGCGACCTTCGGACAAGGCATCGGCAAAACGATCCGCGGTCTTGGCGATCCAGCCGACCTGTGTCCGCTGCAAGCGTTTCATGCAATCGGACAACGGTGTGTCCGAACGAACAGCAGCGGCGATCTCGTCGAGGAAGTCCGCCAGTCGTGTTTCCGTTACTCGGCTCACTGGTCCGTCTCATGTCGCGGTTCGTCACGGGTGCGGTAGTTCGTAAACCGCGTAAGTTTCGTTGATTTCGTCCGCCATCGGATAGACTCGAATCAACGGCAAGTTCGCTCCCGTGATGCGACGGTCAACGAGCATGAATCGAACACCGTACCGCGAGTGATACTGTTGCAATTTGGCGTAGTTGATGGTGACGCGAGCGTTGGGCAACACTTCGCGAAAACGCCGATCCCATTCGATAAGGCTCGCCGCATCTTGCGGAACGTCTTTCCAGTTTACCACTTCCGCCCGCTCGGCGTACCATTTGAAAGATTGTTGGTGACGAGGCGTCAAAAGGACTTCGTTTTCTGGCATCGCGACCCGAATCCACTGGCAAACGGCCAGCCAGTCCGCGTACGCGGCACGCTGCTCGGTTACCGAGGAATCGGCATAGGGTCGGAGCAGTCGGTCGCTGGCCGACGGCGGAATTCCGATCCGACCCCGCTCATAGGTCGACCAGCCGACCAAGCCGATGGCCCCGGCAATGATCCAATGGGCCACGCGGCGGACGGTTTCCTGGCTCTCGGCTCGCAAATCCTGCAAAGCATAAGAGCCCCGCAGTAGCAACAAACCGACGACCAATGGCACCACCGCATCGGTCAGCCGGAACCAATAGAACCGCAACAGTTTGGCCGCCAAGTCCGGCATGACGGAGGGCAGCATCCCGATCAGTAATCCGACGGCCGCAATGCCGGCCGCCCCACAACCGAACCAAAACAGTCGCCGTGAGAGCGTGTCACGCATCGCCCACCCCAAGCCCAACATGGCCGCAACCAGAACGCCATGCCGCGCATACCAAGACCACGGAAACATTGCCGGCGTCAGGTGATGACTGATTCTCGTGTAAGAATAGATTTGTGCCGCGGCAACGGAATCCTCCGCACTGGCAGCCGATGTCAACCACAACGCCGGCAACAGACCGAACAACGCCAGCGCCCCGCCGATGAACAATCCGGGACAAAGCAGACCTTGCCACTGCCACTTTGTTCTTCCGTCGTCGACTCGGCGAAGTTCCGTGACGGCATAGCAAACCATGGCGGCGATCACCGACCATCCGCCGGTCAACACATGAAACGACGCGGCCGCTCCCATCCAAGTCCAAACCCAGTTCCATTGCCGGTGCACCAGGGCCGCCAAACCCAGCAACACCAATCCATACGCGGGCACCTTGGCTTCGATGCCGCCGACCACCCATTCGCCGGCCAGATTGCCATACTCAACTCCCGCGATCCAAATCACCGCCACGACAAGCGACGCAAATGGAATCGGGATCAATGCCCGAGTCAACTTGCACAAACCGATCGCCAACATCAACCAACCGACGATCCGACCGATCCAAGCCGTCGCGGCGAGCGATACGAACCTCGTCGGCCAGCCGAACAAGAAATAGAACGTCGTGTGCGCTTTGCCCGATGCGGCAAAGAGATCTTGCTCACACCATGTCGCGTCCCAATAGTTCTTGGCCTTGACCAAATAGTGAGCTTCGTTCACGTGCGGTGCCGGATCGCCCGCATAGACGTAGAACAGCAACATCAACAAGGCGATCTCGATGATGACTCCCGTCCAGAGGAACGTCTCACGAGTTTGCGTCCGGAGGAATGTCTCGCGGCCTTGTGTTTCGTCGTGAATCAAGATTCCTTACCAAGTGTGTGCAACTGGATGGATGGCGGCTCAACCCACCAAATCGATCGCCATCTCGATCGCGCGCTGCATGCTAGTGCTGCGTGCCTTTCCCTGCCAAGCGATGTTCATGGCGGTACCGTGATCGACGCTCGTTCGTACGATCGGCAACCCCAGTGTGACGTTCACGCCGTCATCAAAGGACAACGTTTTCAGCGGGATCAAACCCTGATCATGATACATGCAAACGTACACGTCGACTTGGTCACGCATGGCCGGAGTGAACGCCGTGTCCGGAGGCAAGGGGCCGACGATGTCAAACCCTTCTCCTCGGGCCTGCTCGATCGCCGGCCCGATCAATGACTCTTCTTCGCCGTGACTGAGCAAACCGTTCTCACCGGCGTGGGGATTGAGCCCCAAGACGGCGACCCGTGCGGGACGTTTCAATCGGCGAGATAGCGCCGCGCCGCCCAAACGGATCGCCCGAACGATCGACTCTCGCGTCAGCGATCCGACGACATCCGCCAGCGGAATGTGAATCGTACACAAAACGCATGAGATCACATCGCTGGTCAGCATCATGCTGTAGTCGCTCGTCCCCGTCCGCTCAGCCAACAACTCGGTGTGACCGATAAAGGGCACGTTCGCAGCATGCCAGGCTTCCTTTTGGATCGGGCCGGTGACAATCGCATCGAGTCGACTAGCAAGTGTCTCGGTGATCGCAGCGTCCACGGCGACAAAGGACGCGAGGCCGGTGCGGTGATTGAACTTTCCCGCGGTCACTTCGTCGCACTCGATCTCACCCACATCCCAGCATGCCGCGCTGACGCCATCCCATTGGGAGGAGCGGAAGTCTGATGACGGCAAGGCGAGGTCCAATTGCTCGCTGATGCGTTGCAAGATCCTCCGAGGTCCGATCAACACCGGGGTGCAACGTTCGGTGACTTCCGGTATCGCCGCACAAGTGAGCGCCAATTCCGGACCAACCCCAGCGCAATCACCCACGGTGATTCCAATGACAGGTCGAGGTTGTGGGGTCGATGGAGACAAGATTTCTGCGTCAGGTCGGAGGGATCGCGTCGAAGCCCAGAGATTTTAGCTGCCCAACGCCACTTTGTCGTGAGCCGTGGGTTGGTCGTGTTCCAGGTTGGACGATTCACGCGACTCATTGCAGACTTCGCAACGCATTTGCACAAAACGACTTGCGGGGATTGGTGCGATAACCATCGGTATCTATCAGCCGCCACGCGATAGAGAGCGTCCGGTTTAGGTCGACGTCACAGAACATGGCTCCCCTCTCCCCACAAAGTAAGGCAAGTGCTGCTTGCCTTACTTTGTGGGGAGAGGGGCTGGGGGTGAGGGGCTGAAACCGATCGAAACTGATGATCTGATTCACTATGAAATTGTCTGCGAGGTATCTCAAACCTACTCTTCGGCAAGCATACTTTTCAGTACACGTTGCCCCCTCACCCCCTGCCCCTCTCCCCCAAATCCTGGCTCGCTTAGGCTCGCCAGGATTTGGGGGAGAGGGGAGCCATGATTGTTTTGAACGCACCTCCAGTCGCTCACTTGCGCGTCGAACTGGTATTTTGTCGAAGATTCGTCGACCTAAGCCGGACGTTCTCGCTAGGGTCCGGTTCTCACTCCTTTACGCGGGAACCGGACACGGCTGGTGAAGAATCCACGGCTCATTGATCGAACCCGTGTTCTAAGACTGGACGATGTTCCCTGGGGGAGGTGTCCCAAAAGTGATCTTCGGTCCAGCGGGACGGTCGGGGTACAATAACCGTGGATGACTTTTCTGCGGTTGCTGTCATTGTGCTTTTTGGCCGTCTCACTTTTCACGAAAATCGAATGCCCCATCGATCCGATCCAACAACGCTTGCGATTTCGAACGCCTGGATTGCCGCGATTGCCATGCTGGCTTGGGCCGTATCGCTCGTCGGGACGCCTTGCCGAGCGCAAGACGCAGAAAAAATGGGCGAAGAACCGGTTGTTGCCCTGGTCGTCTGCCCGCCCGAGTTCGACGCGGCGATTGGGCCCTGGATCGAGCATCGCCAATCAGACGGAATTCGTGTCGTCAAATTGCCGTCGCAGTCGACCGCGGAAAAACTTCAGGCATCGATCCGGGAGGCAGCCGACGATCAAACACGCTACGTGGTGTTGATCGGCGACGCGCCGGCAATCGGCACGCCCTGTGATGTTCAATCGCAAATTCCCACTGGGTACAGCAAGTCTGTCGTCACGGCCAAGTGGGGCAGCACGCCGACCTTGGCATCGGATTTGTCGTTCGGCGATCTCGACGGCGATGGTGTCCCGGAACTTTGCGTCGGACGCCTGCCCGTCGATGACGCGGGATCACTGACAAAGTTAGTCGATCGCATCATCGCCTACGAAACCTGTGTCGACTTCGGTGACTGGCGAAACCAGGTGCAACTTGTCGGCGGCGTTGGAGGGTTTGGTGCCTTTGCCGACTCCGCGATCGAATCGGTCACACGATCAGTCGTCACGGGAGTCTTGCCACCTGAGACCCGTACGATCGTTTCGTATGCCAGCGAAGGACACATGTTTTGTCCGGTCGGCGATTCGTTCACTTCCGCGGTGGTCGATCGCTATTGCCGAGGATGCCGGTTTTGGGTCTACGCCGGCCATGGATCGGTCACCAGATTGGATCGCTTTCCTCGTACGGCCGAGGGCATGCCGATTTTGGATTCGATGACGGTTCGTCAATTGCAGAACAAGCAAGGCGTTGCTCCGATCGCCATGCTGTTGTGTTGCTTCACCGGTGCCTTTGATGCGTCGGAAGATTCGTTCGCCGAACAACTGCTGCTGCACGATGGCGGTGCGATCGCTGTCCTGTCTGGCAGCCGCGTGACGATGCCGTACGGCAACGCGACTGCAGCGGTCAGTTTGATCGATGGAGTTTACGCACAACGATTGCCACGACTGGGGGACGCATGGCTGGTCACGTTGCGACAGATCATGAAAGACGACGAAGCGAATCGGTCGTCGATCCGTGTGATGATGGACGGCTTGGCCACCATGATCAGCCCTGCGGGGACGAAGCTGATCGACGAACGATCCGAGCACGCTCAGTTGTACAACTTGCTCGGAGACCCGATGCTGAGGCTTAATCCACCCCAGCCGGTGCAGATCAAAGCCGAGACAGGTTACCAACCCGGCACCCCGATCACGATCGAGTTGACTTCGCCGATCGACGGTCGCTTGACACTCAGTTGTCATCATCCCTTGGGGGCGAGTTCAGCGGAGGATCCCAACGAAACGCAAGTTGCAGTGCAACACGCGGACGTTGCCGCGGGACTCGGACAAGCCTTTGCGATCACGTTGCCGGAGAAGATTTCGGGCCCGATGATCTTGAGAGCCCACGTATCAGGCGTCGCAGGTTGGGCGTCCGGTGCTGCTCGCACGAATGTGCGACAGTGAGCATGACTAGTGCATCGTCCAGTCTTAGAACGTGGGTTCGGTAGATGAGCCGTTTTGGCGTTAGCCACGGTTTTCGTGACACAACCGTGGCTAACGCCAAAACGGCTAACCCCAAAATCAAGACCGGACGATGCACTAGCTGGGCAGCTCGCATTTTGCGTCAGCCCGTTCTTGACCAAAGTCCGTTCCAGTTGAGTTTGACCCGCAGCCGCAGGCGTAGGTGGAAGCTGCGTTTGGTTCTGCGGTGCCATCCGGTTGGTAGCGGCACTGACGCCTGCGGCTAGGCGTTAAACGATCCGAGCTCCCCCAGTTGCGCCGGGAGAGGTGATAGAAACCTGCGGAACCACAACCCCACTGATTCCTCCGCCCAACGTTACCGTAGCGGCTGGTCCGTCGACTCCGCTTGATCGGCCCACTCGCCGGCCAACTGCTCGGCCAGCTCGATCGGGTAATCGGAGTCCAGTTCAGCAGCTTTGAGCGCCTCGGGACCCGTGACGCCTGAATCCGCCAATGCCAAACGACGACGGGCGTCTTGCATTTTGACCCAGCCCTCGTACGCAAACATGCCGCACAACGCGAAACAGGCAATCATTCCCAGCGGTTTCAGGATTCCCGAGAGCGCGCCCGTCATGTTGAACAAGAAGTAGATCGCAACAGCCATACACAGTGGCAATAAGGCAATGCCGAACTTCGTCAACGCTGCCCACTGCAGCTTTTGTGCTTGCAAGCGGACGCTTCGCTCGACCGCGTTGCGAGCAGACTGATTGGCCAATTCTCGCATTGCAGACATGTTGCTGTTCCGCTCCGGGGCTTGGCTGCGAGGAACCAGCGGTGCGTCGTAATCAATGGGCACCGTTTGAGCGGTTGACTCGGACAGCGACTGAGTGCTCTCGCCGATGTCGTTGCTGGTTTGAGTGTCCTTGCTGAGCGTTTGACTGATCTTTTCAGTCTGCCCCGTCGACGTTGTGGTTCCCGCTGAGTCACCTTGAACTCGCTGCAACAAGCGATTCATGTAGGCTTCGATGGAGTCGTCTTCCGGATCATCGACGCTCGCAGCTGGTTCTTGCTCGACAACCGGTGATTCGACTTGTATTGGAGTCGGAACCGTGTCGCCATACTCCATTTCGTCGTCGATCGTGTCGGCTGGCGAAGCATAATTCCATGATGACGCCTCGGCCTCGGGCTCGTCTTGTCCGTACGATAATTCCGCAAGCGACGACAATTCCGCAAGCGACGACGGAGAATCCATCACGAACGTGCCATCGGGCGACTCATCCGAGTCGGAATGGTAGGACGAATAGGGGTCGGAACCGGTGTGCGATTGCATCGATTCATAAGAATCTGCCTCGCTGTATCCCGTTTCGCTGTATCCCGTTTCGCTATATCCGTCTTCGCTGTATCCGTCTTCGCTGTATCCCGTTTCGCCGTATCCGTCTTCGCTATATTCGGCCGGGAACCCATAACCACTAGGGCGAGAGTATGAATCGTCCTCTTTCAGGGCTGACACAGCAGAGTCATGGCCGGCACCGAATGATTCCGGTTCGCCGAAATCGTGATCATTTGACTTCGCTTGGTCCAAGTCCCGGATCAACTGTTCGGCGAGGCTTCCAGCCTCAATGTTGTCAGGCTTGGTCAACTCCTGGACGGTTGGCCGTTCGGTATCCGTCGGGGATGGCGATTCCGTTTCGACGAAGGAATGACTTTCTGCGTGCCGTGCCCAGTGATGGCTATCGCTGGCGATGGGCTCGTCCACTGGCAAATCGTCCACTGGCAAATCGTCCTCAGCGGCCAACGCCTGATCAAGTCCGTGCTGGATTTCGTCGATGGTGTCTTCCACGGCGATTTCGGGTGCCTCATCCTGCCAACTCACACCGGCGTCCGTCGTCTCGTGATTCTCCGAAACGCGTTCTGCGATCGGCGTGGACCAGGTGGATTGATAAGTCGGCCATGCGTCGGCGGGGTCGTCCGCATGCTCGATGGATTGATCCTCGCCCAGTGGTTCGGTGTGTCCCAGCGAAGTCTGTTGGGCAGTCTGCTGGTTCGTCTCCTCGGTATCCAATTCGTCTGCCGCTTCCCTGACGAAACTCACTGGATCGGAGACGACCAAAGTAGACTCGACGGGAAACTCATCTTCGTTACTCGTTTCCACTTCACCCGACTGCGAGCCGGCCAATGATGGCCACTGCGGAGCAGAGTCGTTCAGCCGAGCAGGGTCGTTCAATCGGGCGAGCGTCGCGTCGTGATCCAACTGGATCTGTTCCAACTGACGTTTCGCCGATTCCAGTTCACTGCTGAGTGCGCCCCAAGCTTCCTGCGTCGGGCGTGATTCGGCATCGGCTTGGGCATCGTCTCGCTCGCGGCTGGTTGTCTCCAGGTCACGTGTCAGAGACGTGTTGACTTCCTTGAGTTGTGCCAGTTCCGAATTGGCTTGGGCCAAATCGACCGACAGTTGCTCAATCGTTTGACGCAGCTCCTCGGCTTCGGAGAGCCAACTCTGATAACCGGACTCGTTGTTCGACTTGGTTTGATCGATCAGCAGTTCCAGCTGTTTGATCGATGCTTCGGCCCCCTCGTAATCAGACCGCAACTGCGACGCTTCTTTGTTGGCCGCGGCAACGGTCGATTGCAGACGCTGGATTTCAGCGTTGAGTTCCTTGACAAAGGTCTCATTGGCCGCACGGACGGACAAGTGCGACTGTACCTGGCGTTTCAGATCTGCGATCTCTCGATCGCTTTGCTGTGTCCTCGATTCCAACGCAGTCGCTGCCGCTGCGGCGCGTGACTCGGCATCGGCCAGTTGCGTCCGCAATTCCGCGAGCTGCTTTTCCGATTCTGCTTCAGCGTCGGCCAATTCCTGAATCAATCGGGAGATTCTTTGCTCGGTTTGGGCACCTGCTTGCGCGCTTTCGCCGAGTTGCTGCTCAAATTCCCAAGCACGTTGCTCGTTTTCCTCCGCGCGTTGTTGAGCGGCGGTCAACAACTCCTCGGCTTGAGCGACATTCAGCTCCAACTGCTCGATGCTGGCCTTTGCTTCGGCCTGTTTGGATTCCAATTCCTCTTGCGTTGCGGCCAGTTTCTCCTGGGACACCCCAAGATCATTCGCAGCGGCCAGCAGTTCTTCCTGAGCGACTTGCAGTTCCGTGCGAGCGGACGCCAGCTCAGCCAGAGCGGACTCATGCTGCTGTTGGGCTTCCAGCAATTCGCGTTGGGTCGTTTCCAGTTGGGACCGAATTTGTGTCAGTTCGCTGGCAGACTTGTCACGTTGCTGGGTCAACGAATCCAGTTCACGACGCGCCTGGTCAAGTTCAAATGACAAGCTTTCGCAACGCGCTTGGGCTTCGCCGCGTTGGGCCTCGCACCGCGCGTGCGCGTCGATCGCCTGATCACGAGCGACCTCCAGTTGTTTTCGCAGTCGCGAGTGTTCGTCACGTTGCTGCTGTTCGCGGCGTTGCAGTTCGTCGTATTCGCTGCTGACACCGGCAAGTCGTTCATTGAGCGAGGCGAATTGATCTCGCATCGTTTGGACGGCAGCGGTCGCCGACTCCGCCTGTCGTTGCGACTGCGCCAGTTGCTCGGCGGCCTCGTTGATCTTTTCCTGGTGTTCTTCCTGCAGCAGACGAAGCTCTTCTTTTTGAGCCTCCAGCTCCGCCCTTCGCTGCTTGAGCAACTCGTCCTTGTTCTTTATCTCATCCGACTGCTCCAGATTGGACTGACGCAGTTGTGTCAGTTCGTCTTGGCTGGTGGAGAATTCGTGCAGGATTTCACGGGCTGCGTTTTCCTGTGCGACCAGTTCCGATTCACGGATGCGTAGTTGCTCGGCGCGATTCCAGAGCTCGCTTTCGCGTTGACGCAAGGTCATTTCACGGTCGTCGCAGCGATTCTCCCTAGCTTCGCACTCTGCATGCCGCGCGTGCCATTGCTCCGACAGGTCAGCTATCTTGGATCTCAGGTGACGATCTGTCACTTCTCGCGGCGTTTCGAACTCGGTCAATGATGGCGCGCGACGCGGACCGTCCGACTTTGGCTCTGGTGCGGAGAGCAACTCAAATTTGTAGCTGCCCATTCGGATCACGTCGCCGACCCGCAGTGTCGATTCGGTTGCCCGCGCACCATTGAACTCCAGCGGTACGGAGTAGGCTCGCAGCAAGACGCGGTGGGCGTCCCGCAAGAGCACCGCGTGCATCGGACGCAGAGTGTCGTCGCTGAGCTGAATCGAACATCCCTCGCCGCTACCGAAGGTGTATCGATTGCCCGTCAGACGCAATCGGCGCACGGGGGCTCCCGGCTGCATCACACGGAATTCGATCGCCGCTGACCCGAACGAATCTCTGTCCGATGCATCTCTGTCGGATGCATCGTTTGAGGAGAACGTCGTTCCGCTCAAAGTACTGGAAGCACCAAAGGGGGAGTGGCTTCGTTCGTCAGCGAGGTCGGTTTGGTCTGTGCTCACCGCAGGCTTCCTTGCTTGCATTTCATCAAAAAATCCATACGAACTGAGTCGAATGGACAATGTCACTGTCTGTGTTTCGGATGATCGGGTGGGTGCTGTGAACCAAATTAGGCCGGTCAGAGGGGTTTTGTCGGCACGGTCCTGGATTCGGGCGAACTGGCGAATCTGGGGGAAGTCCGTGGTAGGAAGGGCGCTCAAAACGACGCCAACGGCACGTCGCTGCGGGAAATGTCCGACCCGCTGGGGACAAAATCAGCCAATTTCCCACCCATAAAAAACGCGTCATTCGTCATCTTTGGCGTCATCAGGGTGATTCGTGGGCAAGAGGCCGTGGATTTCCGCGCTGACTTTGCTGGACCGCTTCCTAACATAACGATGCCAGCAGACCCCACCCCTTTTCTGACCACCACACTGGTGGGGTGCATCAAACCGGAAATCCTGCAGTTGCGTATGCAGTGAATGTCTTGCGTCGATGTCTGGCGGTGGTCGATTCAGTAAGCGAACCCAAGAGGTCCCTCCCATGACACGTAAACAAGCGATCGAGAAACTCAAGGCAACGTTGATCCAACGACGCGAAGGATTGCGACGCACGGTGGCGGGTGACCTGAAACTGCTGCAGAAAATGCATCGCCCCAAGAGTGGTGACATCTTGGACGCGGTTGCCGACTCCGTTCAGGACGAGTTGAACAGTCAACTGCTGGAGGCCGAAAGCAAAGAGCTCCAGGCGATCGACGATGCGATCGCAAGAATGGACAATGACAGCTATGGCATCTGTGAGGGTTGTGGCAAGTCGATCCCGCTGACACGTCTGCGTGCCGTCCCGCATGCGAACGATTGTATCGAGTGCCGGCGACTGCTGGAGCGAAAACGAAAGCACCCCGCGGCCAGCATGAATCGCGTGTTCGACCAGTACGAACCTGACCCCGTTTGAGTGAAACCTCGCAAGAGCTTGATTCAACGCCGCATTTGTAGCAGTGCGTCGGGCTGAATGATCCGTACGGGTCAACACGATTCAGTAACCAGTGACAAACATGACGACCGAGCATCCCAACCTGTGTTGGATTGTTCGGTCGTTTTTTGATTTGCCATCGATGCGGGTTCTGTCATATGCCCCGCGCAGGGATGCCAACACAATGTCTTAAAAAGTGGACGAGCGATTTCGACGATGCGTAGAATGCGACGCACTCCCTCGTCGATCCTCCCTTCCCATGTTTCATTGACTCGTCCTATGGCACTACTGCAGACTTCCATTCCGCGCTGGGCGCAGCGACTGGTTTGTTCGCTGACGCTCACCGCGATCACAACAGGCGTCGGTTCATCGCTCGTTCATGCCCAAGACGCCGATGCGTTTCGATCTCGGTACCCGATGCCTCACGGTTCCGCCGACTTGGATGAAACTGGAGCCAACAGCGATGGTCGCTCTGTCAGTGTTCGTCGCCCCCCTGTCACGATATCGCCCAGAAACGCAACCGAAGCGTTGGTTGATCAGAATCGTGAGCAATTGTTCAACGAGCTGGCAGAGGAGTTCAACGCATTCGATCGCTTGGGCAACCTCGTTCGTCGCGTTTCGCAATTGGTCAAGCCAAGTGTGATTCACATCGAAGCCCACAAGACACAACGCCACGAATCCTATGATGAAGCCGGCAGCGGAGTGCTGGTCAGGCTGGGTGGCGGCGACTGGGTGTTGACCAATCGACACGTGATCCTGGGCTCGAAACCCAATGAAATTCTGTTGCGTACCGCGGACGGTCGCGAGTTTCATCCGACCCGCATCGAGGCCGATCCCAGCACCGACGTTGCTGTGATGCAAGTCGTTGGGCTGCATGTGCCTGCGGCCCGCGTCGGTGATAGCCGAACGGTCGAGATCGGAGACTTTTTAATCGCGATCGGCAGTCCGTTCGGTCTTAGCCACAGCGTCACCTTCGGGATCTTGAGCGCCAAAGGACGTCGTGATCTTTCCCTAGGTGAACAGAAGATCGACTTGCAGGATTTCTTTCAAACCGATGCCGCGATCAACCCGGGCAACAGCGGAGGTCCGTTGTTGAACCTGCGAGGCGAAGTCATCGGACTCAATACGGCCATCGCCAGCAGCAGCGGTGGCAGCGAAGGAATCGGTTTCGCCATCCCGATCAACATGGCGATCAAAGTGGCAGACGAGTTGATCGAGCATGGTGAATTGCGACGCGGTTACTTGGGTGTCACCCTGGATCCAGATTATCGGCCCGGCAGCGGGACATCTTTGCCGGGCGGTGCCTTGGTCAAGGATGTTCGACGTGGCTCGCCAGCCGAACGAGCCAACTTGCAACGCGGCGACGTGATCATCCAGTTCAATGACACGCTGGTGGACAACGACGATCATTTGGTTGCCCAAGTCGGCATGACAGAGATCGGCTCGCAGGTGCAGATGATCATCTATCGTGACGGCAAGCGTTACCGAACCGATGTCACGCTGACGGACGTCAACTGAACTGGACCGGGCTGGACCGTGTCAGACGGGTTCGTCGAGCCCCAACAAACGCGTCAAAGCGGTGTCCACCTCAGCGAAACCGCTTTCTGTGGAGTTTTTGGCTCGGGCAATCGTTTCCAGACAATCCCGTTGCCGCCTGTTGAGCGGCACGGGCTCGCCCGTCGACGGCGGTTGCGGAACAAGCCTTGCGATGATCTTGGCCATTAGCTCGGGTATACCGACTGCTGTGGTGGCAACCGTGTACAGCACGTCCGTTTGTTTACGCAGATCTGGGCTCCCTGCGAGCAAGTCGACTTTGTTGAGGACATGCAGGATCGGCAGCGGTCGCAGCGCCGCGACTGTGCTCGACTCTAGCCATGCAAGCGAGTCGCTGGTCGGTGGGGGAGATCCGTCTTGTGCTTGCCGTACAGCAACTACCAAGTCCGCTTCGGCGATCGCCGATTGGGCTCGCCGCATGCCTTCTCTCTCGATCGACTCGCCGCCTTCGTGCAAACCTGCGGTATCACGAAAGCGGATCGGCCATCCGTCGATCACCGTTTCACAACTCAGCACGTCACGCGTGGTGCCGGGCTGATCCATCGTGATCGCGCGGTCGTAGCCGATCACCGCGTTGAGCAAACTGCTCTTGCCCACATTGGGCGGCCCCGCCAGCACAACATCAAACGGCGAGACCAAATGCAATCCGACGTTGGCGTGTCGCAAGATCGCAACGGCTTGCTCGCTCACCTCGCCCCAAGCGTCTCGATCGCTGCGGAGCCGTGTTCTGCTATCGATCGCCCAGCGTGTCATCCCGCCACGGACTTGATCCAACGCGATCGCCGCGGTTCGCTGTGTGGGGCAACGAATCAGAACCTCAAGAGCTTCGCGGACCAGTCGCCCGGTTTCCGAGCTGTCTCCATCCGTTGCAAATTCGTCAGCCAACACTTCGATTGAGGAAACAATTTGACAGCCCAGGGCCGCTAGATCGTCCAGGATCCGCCCGACAGCGGCTTGCCCGCCGTGGCAGTGAATTTCCATGCGGCCTCGGTCCAGCGGCAACACCACGACGGATTCCCCGTGAGTCACTGAACCCCCTGGCTTCGTAGCAGCACTGTGGGTCGCTTCGCTGTGCTGTTCTTTGTGCTGCTCTGGAGGTCCCGTCCACACGCCGTAGCGAATCTGATCCGCTTTCATCGGCGTTGCCGATGCGGATTGAAAGCAAGCTGCGATCAGACGGTGGACGTTGTCACTGGACTGCAGTCGATCACGCAATGCGACGACAGCCACAGCCGATCGACCGTCACCCGTCAGCCGACAACATTCGATGGAATTGCAGTCGGGGCGTGATTCGTGTTTGCAGCTTTCTATCATTTGGGGTAAAGACATTACACGGTGGTTGAATAGACTAGCGCGGCAAACATGTCGGATGCATGTCGCAATCAGAATTCATTGGAACATTCCGCACGCTACTGAGCTATGCCAAAGCAGCGACCAGACCTATCGTCCATGACAGACGAAGAGCTCCTGGACATGCGGTTGTGTGACTTGAAGCTGACGATCCGCGACACGCCGCTGGAGGCTCGGATCGATCAGCTCAACGGAGAGCTTCGTGATCGAGAACTCCATTTCCGTCCGCACTGTTGGCTGAGCGACGATTGGTACTCTCCCGACGGCATTCCCGGGATCGCGATCCCGTTTTATCTCGCTCATCCGCGTCTGATCCGGTTGGAACGCAAGCAGTTGTTGGAGGTAGAGGGTGGGACGCACCCGTGGTGCATGAAAATCCTGCGTCACGAAGCCGGTCATGCCATCGATACGGCGTTCAATCTCCGTCGACGCCAAAAGTATCGCGAAGTCTTTGGGCGGCCCTCGTTGCCGTATCCTGAGTATTACCGCCCCAAAACGCAGACCCGTGATTATGTTCTGCACCTCGACATGTGGTACGCTCAAGCACACCCGCTGGAGGATTTTGCAGAAACATTCGCCGTTTGGCTGCGTCCCGGCTCTCGCTGGCGCAGTCGATACCAGGGGTGGCCCGCGCTGAAAAAGTTGCATTGCGTCGATGAATTCATGAAAACCGCCCAGGGACGAGCGCCGAAGAATAACGTACGCCAGAGCCTCGATCCGATCAGTCGCATCCGCAAGACACTGCGAACTCACTATCAGCGAAAGCGTGAACACTACGGGTTGAACCATCCCAGTGTCTTTGACGCCGACTTGAGAAAGCTGTTTGCCCAACAAAAAAATGGCAACGGAGGTACCACCGCAGCCGCTTTCCTGAGCCGCAGTCGGGCGGAAATCCGAGAAGTGGTCGCGAAATGGACGGGCGAGTATTCCTACACCATCGACCAAGTGGTCCAAGAAATGATTGAGCGTTGCCGCGAAATGAAGCTTCGGGTGGGAAGTCCCGTCGAGCAATGCAAACGCGACGCCATGATCCTGGTGGCCATTCGAACGGCGAACTACCTCAACTCCGGTCACAGGCGGGTCATGCTGTGAGCAAATCTCGCGTTCTGGTCCTCGTTCGCGACGGGCATGTCCCGCCTGAGACACTCGAGGGTGTCAGCGACAAAAAACTCTACGCCTGGAAGGCCGAGTTCGATGTCTGTGAGACCCTGCGGCGTATCGGTCACGAAATCTTGCCGCTGGGTGTCTACGACGATTTGTCGCCGATCCGAAACGCCCTGAACGAGTTCGCACCGGACATCACGTTCATGATGCTGGAGGAATTTCATGGCGTCGTCACCTATGACTTTGCCGTGATCAGCTACCTGGAACTGATGCAGCAACCCTACACAGGATGCAATCCACGAGGGCTGTTGCTGAGTAAGGACAAGGCGCTGAGCAAAAAAATCCTCACCTACCACCGCATTCAAACACCTCGATTCGCCGTGTTTCCCGTCGGTCGTACCGTTCATCGACCCAAGAAACTCGAGTTTCCCCTGTTCGTCAAAAGCGTCGTCGAAGACGCTTCGTTCGGCATCTCACAAGCCTCCATCGTCCACAACGATGCCCAGTTGGCCGAACGAGTCGCCTTCATTCACGAACGCGCCAACGACGACGCCATCGCCGAGCAGTACATCGAGGGCCGCGAGATCTACGTCGGTGTGATCGGAAACCAGCGACTCCAGACCCTGCCGCCATGGGAAATGAACTTCGGCAGCTTGCCCGACGACGCAGCAAAAATCGCCACCAGCCGCGTCAAATGGGATCATCGCTATCAGGACAAACACGGGATCACCACCGACGCGGCCGAAGGACTCAGTGATGAACTGCAGGCTCGCATCAGCAAGACATGCAAGCGAGTCTATCGGGCACTGAACATGAGCGGCTATGCCCGAATGGACCTCAGACTCACCGATGCAGGTGAGATTTTCGTCCTGGAAGCCAACGCGAATCCCAACATCGAATACGGTGAAGACTTTGCCGAGTCCGCCGAATCCATCGGGATCAGCTACGAAACCCTGGTGCAACGGATTCTCAATCTGGGACTCCGCTACAAAGCCGACTGGATGACGGGCTGAGGCCGAAATGAATTTGCCCGCATTTCACGTCCACCTCTCCGCAGGCCGCCGCGCCTCGGACGAAATGTCGCTCAGTTTCGAAGAGGCGCAGCAGCGGCTCAGCGAGCTGGAGCGGCTGTACTTTGAACCCGACGGCTCGTTCGTCTGGGCAGGTGCCGGATTTCAGGTTTTCGGCATGCTGTACGACGCCGCCGGCAAATTGCAGTACGTCGAACTGCGGGGAAAATGCACGCTCGCCGCTTGGCGACGGCTGATCGAATGCTTCGTGACCATCAATGCGGCTGGTCAAAAATCGACCATCGTCGTCATGGTTCTGCCAGAACGACAGTGGCAAGAATTGCAAACCTTTGAAAGTTTGTTCATCGCCTGACGGATTGGGCTGTTGCAAAACACAGCACTTTTCCCCCGCCTCAACATCGAAAAAAAAGAAAAAAGCGGCAATTCTCTCGGTTTTTCATGGAAGGAAATTCCGTTTCGTGCGTCTAGTGTAGTGATTGGCACACTGGTTGCTTCTGGGGTGTCTCGCCAAGAGAACATCGAAATCGATTCCTGTGAAACGAATTTCGACGTGAAACTTGGCGGCACTCACGGGCTCTCAGAGCCATACCCAACAGTTGTTTCGGCGACTCACTTTTCATGAGGAAGGAAAAACCATGTTGACGATTGAACACATGACGGATGTTTTGGCTAAGCCCGCGATCGCTCATAATGAAACGCTGCCATCGGACGATGTCATCTCCCGACGGGTGGAGCGTATCCGTGCTCAGTGGAGCGAAGCCGAACGCGTTGCCCGCAAAGAAGAAGCCGAACGCCGCCTCGAAGCGCTGCTGGACACGTTGATGGCCGACCACGCCGCTTGATCAAACGCGGGGTGGTTTCCGAGTTCGACACGATGACTGAGTCGTCTTTGTCGGCGGTGACGACTCAGTTGTCATCGTCACTCAGGGAATCACCCCCATCGGTTTGATCGTGGATCGATTGGCCTGGGATCGCGCCGTGGTAACGGCTGGACTCCAAAAATGACTCCAACAAGACCAATGCGGCCACGGCATCAAGTCGCTGTTTTTTGCGACCGCGGGTCAGTCCGCCGCCGGACAAGCGTTGTTTCGCTGCCGACGTGCTGAAGCGCTCGTCGAACAGCCGCACGGGGACACCCGTTTGCTCAAACAACCAGCGTGCAAATGTTCGGCACTCACGGCTCTTCTGACTCTCGCCGCCATCACAGTGGATCGGCAACCCGACGACGAAACCAGAAACACGCTCTTCTTTGACCAGCGTTTTGAAGTACGCAGCGTCCTTGCTCGGCCCCGATGCCGGATACACTTCGTAGGGGCTCGCCAAGATCCTATCGGGATCACAGATCGCGATCCCGATCCGCACCGTTCCATAATCGACAGCGGCCAATCGCCCCGACTGTGGAAAATGGTCCGCGCTCGATTCGCCTGTGTTTGCTGACTGGTCGCTGATGTCTGTCATTCCGCCATCATAACCTTCACGCATTCCCGGTCATGCCCCCCCACGCCTTCCACTGGCCGCATCCAAATGAAAGAATCGTGCTAGTAGTCTGGGACAACTTATCTATAGGGTAGTGGATCTTGTTAAAGATCCTGTAGCGGTGGGATCATTGGCAAGATCCACTACGGCTAACCCAAACTTCTAGCTGTCCCAGACCATTAGTATCAAAGCTCAGCTCGCGGTTTGGGCACTCTCCCGCTCCCGCCATCTCACCACAATGGACCCTGCTCGTTTTGCTGACCACTGAATCATTTCGTGTGAAATTCCCCAACGGCGATCACAGCGTTGAGCTTGCCGGAATCGTGGATCGACCCCGTGAGCCGGCTCACCGCAACGGTCAAGCTCCGGTCGTTGTTTTCTCCCATTGCTTTACTTGCAATAAAGACCTCAAGGCAACGGTCCGCATCTCGCGTGCCTTGGCGAAGTCGGGGATCACCGTGCTACGTTTCGACATGACAGGATTGGGCGGCAGCGGCGGAGACTTTGCCGAGACCAATTTCACCACGAATTTGGCCGACTTGGCCGCCGCGATCCGTTTCGCCCATTCGGAGTTGGGGCCGGTCACCGGCCTGATCGGACACAGCTTTGGCGGTTTGGCGTCGTTGGTCACGGCGGCAAAACACTTCGCCAAAGGAGAAACCCAGGCAGACGCCTCGGTGCACTTGGAACATCTCAATGGCGTGATCACGTTGGCAGCCCCCAGTGACACCTCACACCTGGCAACACTGCTGGCCAGGATGAATCCAGAGATCGAATCCCTCGGCGCAGGCGACGTTACCATCGGAGGCATCACATGGACCATCCACCGGCAAATGCTGGAAGACTTTCGCCAGCATGATGTCACCCGGTGGATTCCCAACATTCGTTGCCCCGTGATGCTGATGCACTCACCGGTCGACGAAACGGTCGGCATCGATCACGCCCTGCGGATCATGAGTCTGATCAACAGTGCCGCTCCGAATACTTCGTCGTCGCAAACAAGCAAACCGGACACCAATGCGGTCAGCTTGGTGGCTCTCGCCGACGCCGACCACTTGCTGGTGCGCAACACGGACGATCTGACGTACGTGTCCCAAACCATGTCAGCGTTCTTGCACCGCTACGCGTCGCGAACACCGTCGCCCGACGTGGCAGATCGATAGCATCGCCCAACAGCCACTCGAAAGTCGCTCGACGTTCCACGTCGATAGCGTGTGCCGTCATTCGGCCAACGAGAGAACAACGCTCCCGGATAGCAATTCGTCCTCCAGCCATAGCTGATCAATCACTTGGTCCACCGTCGATGCGTTCGTGGCGACTTCCCCTGCAGGAGAGATAGCTCCGACCTCTGAGGGTCTTGCCAACGATGCATTAGGCATTGAAGCGTTCAGCATAGCAACGACGATGGCTGCTGGGATCGGCTCCTGTTGGACTTCATGCAACGTCGTGCCGAAGCGAACGAGTGCTTGGTCAATCGCTGTACCCAATGCAATCACCTTTCGTAGTCCATTTTCGTCCAAATCAACGAACTCCGGTTCCACTTCCCCCAAGCGAATCGCTCTCAATTCGTTGATGACTTGCAAAGCATCGTTGGCGGTCACTCGACCATCACCGGTTTGGTCATAGTAGACGCCGGGCCACTGCGCCACGTTCATCGGGTCCAGCAGGTCTAGAGTCGTGGCATCCGAGTAAGCATGGTTCTTTAGCTCATTGATGATGTCCAACGCGTCGCCGGCGGTCACCATACCATTGTTGTTGACGTCGCCAGGGCGAATGATGTTCTGCCAAGGAGCGGCCAAGTCGAACAGCAAAGACTGCGTCTCGGTAACACCCGCTTGAACCGCACTGCGAAGGAACCGCCCACCCTCGATGGACGTCGGTCCCATCAGCCAAGCACTGCGATCGACGAACGTGATGGTGTCGTCGACGCCACCCAAGATCGTCAAGTCGCCGGTGGCCGGACGCACGTTGAGCCACGCCTCCGAATCCAGTGTGATCGAATGAGCGTGCTGTGTACCAAGATCAATGGTGTTAAAACCCGTGATCGTGACGTTTCCATTGTCAGTGAAATCAATGGTTCCGTCGCCACCCATGATCGTCAACAAATCATCGCCTCCGCCGCCATTGAGGCGCAATTCCTGCGAGACGGTGGCTGGTAGGATGCCGCCGGAGAAGTCGATGATGAACTGATCGGCATCCGAGGTGCCGAGGATATTCAGTAGCCCGACGCTTTGATTGGGTGCCTGAAAGAGTACTTTGCCGCTGCTCTGCAGCACCAGGTCCGGTCCGTCGATTCGGAGGATGGCATCTTCGTGCGGTAAGTCAACCTGCAGATTCTGGACCGAGCTGCCATCCAAGATCGTCGCCACATAGTCTTCGACTTCGCCGTCGATCGCCGAGCCTGTCGGCGTCAAGCCTCCACTGGAACTCAGTCGGAATCTTGCAAAGGTATTGCCTGCGACAGCTCCGGCCGGTACAGCAAACGACAGAGTGTTTTGCCCCAAGTTGACTGGGACGCTGACTGCGATTTGCTCACCCGCGTCGTCCCAGGATTGGTCTTGATCAAAGTCGATCCATGCATCCAGGAATCCAGACGCGGACGCAAACACCGAGAAACTGCTGGTGGTCGCCGCATCGCTGCGAGACACCATGTCGGCGATCATAATGACGCCGTCATCGTCTGCACCATCACCATCCGCTGCATCGTCCGCCAACCCGTTGGGTTCTGAGTCGATCTGGCCGCCCAGTGTCAGCGACCCCACGGCGTGACTTGCCCCATCGGGCAACATCACCGGGTAGCCCACCGGTGCATCGCCAAAGTCCAATTCGGTTTGAAGTTCAAACGCGCCGATATCGACACCAAAACCATCGTTGCGATAGAAGCCACCGCCTCGCTGATCGGCTTGCAATACGGACAGCTCAATGTCATCGAGCCAGACCTGCAGGGCCAGCAACTCATTCTGCACGTAGAACGTCAATCGCAGCGATTCTCCCTCATGTTGCTGGAGCGTCTTGGTCACATCAAAGCCACGCGAATTGGGGCCAAGTTGTTCCACCGGATCGCCCGGCTGGGTGGAAAAGACCTCGTCGAGCAGACGGCCGGTGGAGTCTTCCAGAAAGACACGAAATCCTTGCTGAGGATCAACAAACTGGTTCGCATTGTTGATGATGCGATCGGACCACGACAACGTTGCTTCGGCAATTCCAGCGGGAACCAAAATGTCTTGATAAAGCCTTCGCGTATTCGGCCCCGTGTCTCTTAGGACGACGTCGGACGACCCGGAGATCGGCGAGTAAGGATCATCTGCGGCGAGAGTGTCGACGGTCCCATCGTTGATTTCAGCAAAACCGAGTGATGCGTCGGACGTCTCGAATGTCCATCCGGTCAAATCTGCTGTTTCGAAATCACCGTTGACCAGGAGATTCGTTGTGCCCATCGCGCCAGCGTTGATGGCCAGACTGTCATTCATCAATGCGTGTGTGGGGGTCGGCCCTCCGTTGTTGCCAAGTGCCCCGACGCCGGGTGAGTCGGAGAACACATCGTTGGCGCCCCCACTCGCGTCACCCGTTCCCAACAGGTTGTGGTCACCCGAAAAGTCACCGAGCAGATTGTTGGCCGATCCACCTGCTGTGTTTCCGGAAACGATGGAGCCGTTGATGATCTGGCTGTCCGCCGAATCATAAACACCTCCTCCATCGGTACCCGCAAAATTCTCCGTGATCGTCGACTGACTGACTGTGACCGCACCCAAAGAAGCGATCCCACCACCACGGGTATCTGCGACGTTGGACGAGATGGTGCTGCCCAGGACGTGTAGCCCGGCACCGCTGGCGTTCCATATTCCACCGCCGTCACCGGAGGGAGCTGCTGCTACGTTTCCGTAAACGGTGCTGCGGACCAGCGTCACGATACCGCCGTCGGCGTTGCCCACTCCACCACCGTCCAATGCGGCATTGGTGTGCACGTAGACTTCACGCAGAATCAGATTCTCCTCGTTGAGGATGGCGCCGCCGCGACCAAGCAGATCGTTGGAGGCAACATCGCCCCCGGTCAAAGTCACTCCGGCAATCGTCACGTTGATCAAGCCATTGGCATCTCCATCAGCAATGTGGAAATGTCGAAACCCGTCGCCGGTTTCAAATACACCATCGGAGCCAAATTGCGCATCGAGTATCAATCGATCGGCCCCGGGGCCTAACAACTTGACCGGCGATGTGATCTGCATCCCCGTGCCGTTGAGTTCGATCGTGACGGAGTCTGAGTTGAACAGTGTCGTAGCGAATGTGATCGTGTCCGCCTCCCCATCTTGATTCGCCAGATCGATCGCTTCCCGCAGGCTGACCAAGCCGTCATCGGCGACGACATCCAGACTGGTCGTTACCTCAATCGCGGCCAACAATCGGCGACTTTCCAACGTCTCCAGCATGTGTCGACGGTGACGAGTCGCACGAATTTGATTGCTCGGTTGACGTCGTTGACCAATGCGTGAATTTAGGAAACGAATGCTTGTTTTCATGACACGATCAAGGACGGGCGAAACACGAGGAAGAGGGTGACAGAGGCCCCAGTAGATCGCCTGTCATTTGCCAGACGACGTTCTCTGTCGCGATGGAGAACATCCAAGGACACAGTTTCGATGTACAAGAATACTCTGCCGCAAACCATTCGCAGCCGCGGCTGCGAAAAATCGGTGAATTCATACCGGATTACGCAGCAACGTTCTGGACCCGGCGTGGTATTTGCTACGATGAGTTGCGACGTTTCACCTCAATACGCAATGGAGATTCCTGAACGTGTCCACCTCCGCTTCCACCGATACGACGCAACTCGATCAACTCAAGCAGTTCACCAAGGTGGTTGCCGACACCGGCGACTTTGAGTCGATGCGGCAATACGCACCGCAAGATGCGACGACCAACCCCTCGCTCATCTTGGCTGCATCAGGACAAGAACAATACAGCTATCTGATCGATCAAGCGGTCAAGGAAGTCGGCAGCTCGACAGCCTCCGGTCAAAACCAGATTGACGCGACGATCAATCGGCTGTTGATCCTGTTCGGTAAAGAAATCCTCGACATCGTTCCCGGCCGAGTGTCCACCGAAGTCGACGCGAGGCTGTCATTCGACACTCAAGGCACGATCGACTTGGCCAAACATTTGATCGGACTCTACGCCGCCGAAGGCATCGAGCGAGACCGCGTGCTGATCAAGATCGCATCGACCTGGGAAGGCATCAAGGCGGCCGAGTTGCTGCAACAGGAAGGCATCCGCTGCAACCTGACCTTGCTGTTCTCCTTGCCGCAAGCCATCGCGTGCGCAGAGGCCAAGGTGCAATTGATCTCTCCGTTCGTGGGTCGCATCTACGATTGGTACAAGAAATCAACGGGCACGGATTACACCGGTGCGGATGACCCCGGCGTGCAGTCCGTCGGTCAGATTTACAACTACTACAAGAAATTCGGTTACGAGACCGAAGTCATGGGGGCCAGTTTCCGCAACACGGGCCAAATCACTGAGTTGGCCGGTTGCGATCTGCTGACGATCAGTCCCGACCTGTTGTCGCAACTGCATTCGTCCAATGAAACGATCGAGCGAAAGCTGGATCCGGCGTCTGCCAAGCAGAGCGATCTGGAAAAGATCTCTCTGGATGAAAAGACATTCCGGTTCCAGCTCAACGAAGACGCCATGGCGACCGAAAAAACCGCCGAAGGCATCCGCAAGTTCTCCGCCGACATCCGCAAGCTCGAAAAAGCAATCGCCGAGAAACTGGGTTGATGCGATATCAATCGCATCCCTCAAACGCGTCGGTGCTCAGCCACCTCCACCAAGGAACGAGACTGCTGATTGAGTGCGTTACGTTCTTACTGTGAGCCGATGGCGCTAGCCACGGGCTTCGAAGCATTTCGTCTTCACCACGAGGCCCGCCACTAGTGCCTTGCGGCTCACTCAATCAGCGTTCTCCTGCGCCGTTGACACGCATCAGGCAACTCCATCGGCAGCTATCTCACTCCGCGCTAAGCTCTTTCACGCGAATGTTCTTCCATAGCACGGTGCCTTTATTGCCCTTGTGGATCTGTAAACCAAAGAATCCTTTGGCGTAGGTTCCGTCGTCGACCCAGTGCGCGACGGGGACTCCGTTGATCCAAGTCTTCACAACATTGCCTTTCGCAGAGATCGTCAACCGATTCCAACCTTCACGATCAAGCGCCGCGCGAGCCTCAGCGTGTTCTTTCAGCCACAACGGGTAGAAATAACCGCCGCAACTCTGGCCATAGATTCCTCCCGACCAGAAACGATCCCCCGTGATGCCTTCCATCTCGGCTTGGGGGCCAAAGACGGTTTCGGAATTCTTTCCAGGCTTGGCTTGAGCGCGAAACATGACGCCGGAGTTCCCGTCGACTTCCCATTTCATGTCACAGGTAAAGACAAAGTCAGTGAAGTCGGATTTGTCCGTGCACAGATAGGTGCTCGCTGAGCCTTTGACGCATTGTCCGACCAGCATTCCGTCTTGGACCTTGAATTCGCACTCACCACCCTTGGGGGTCCAGCCGGTCAAGTCCTTGCCGTTGAACAGACTGGTGAATCCGTCCGTCACATCAGGTTCCGAATCCGTGTTCAACAGCATCGCATCCGCTTTCGGAGCGTTCTGTTGCCCTTTGTATTTTTCGAACCAACTCTTCTGCGCCGGATCGATTTCGCCTGCCGTTGCGGTCAAGGATGCCAAGCAAACCAAGATCGCCAGGACGAACGATGTGATGGGTGAACGTGTCATGATGTGAGCTTCCTGATGGAGTGGGAATCAATCGTTTTCGCTGTCGCTCAGGACGGCCATGAACGCTTTTTGGCTGATCTCGACATTGCCGATCGCCTTCATGCGTTTCTTGCCTTCCTTTTGCTTTTGCAACAGCTTGCGTTTCCGTGTGATGTCACCACCATAACACTTGGCGGTCACGTTTTTGCGCATGGCGGGGACGGTTTCTCGGGCAATCACTCGGCTGCCGATGGCGGCTTGCACGGCAACCTCGAACATGTGACGCTCGATCTCTTGCTTGAGCCGTTTGGCAACGGCGCGACCACGACGGTCAGCGTCGGCCCGGTTGCACACGACGCTCAACGCATCGACGCGTTTGCCATTGACCAAGATGTCGAGGCGGCACAAGTCGGCTGGTTCATAGCCTACCATCTCATAATCCAGCGTGCCGTATCCGCGGGTGCAACTCTTGATCTTGTCGTGCAAGTCATAGACGACTTCGGCCAACGGAATGTCGTACGTCAACATGGCACGCTGGGCGCCGAGGTATTCTTGGCTCTTTTGAATCCCGCGACGCTCTTGGCACAGTTTCATGACCGCGCCGATAAACTCACCGGGGACAATGACGTTGCATCGCACGATCGGTTGGCGAAACTCCTCGATGTCGCCGGGATCCGGAACATCCTGCGGTTTGTGAATCATCAAGGTCTCGCCACGCTTGTTGACGATCTCATACGTCACGTTGGGCGCGGTCTGGACAAGATCGATGTCGGATTCGTTCTCCAAACGCTGCTGCACGATCTCCATGTGCAGCAGTCCCAGGAACCCACAGCGAAATCCAAACCCCAACGCGTCGCTGGTTTCTGGCTCGAATTCAAAGCTCGGATCGTTGATCGCCAATCGCTCCAATGCTTCACGCAAGTCACTGAAATTTTGCCCGTCGCTGGGGAACAATCCGCAGTAAACCATCCGTTTGGGTCGCGAATAGCCGGGCAACGGTTTGGCCGCCGCATCACCAGGAATGCTGACCGTGTCGCCGATGTGAACATCACCCAAACTCTTGATATTGCAAATCAGGTAACCGACTTGGCCCGCGTGCAATTCCTCGCACGGCTGGCGGGCAGGGGCGAACTGACCCAGCTCGACGATTTCGTGGTTGGCTCCCGCACGCAGAAAGCGAATCTTTTGTCCCTTGCGAACGGTCCCCTGCATGATGCGGACATAGGTGATCGCACCACGGTAATCGTCGTAGTTGGAGTCAAACACCATGGCTTGTAACACCGCCGACGGATCGCCCGTGGGTGCAGGTACATGTTCGATGATCGCGTCGATCAGGGCTTCGACGCCCTGTCCGGTTTTTGCGCTGACGCGGATGCACTCGTCGGGATCGGTGCCGAGTGAATTCATCATCTCCTCGGCCACTTCGTCAGGCCGGGCGTAGTCCAAGTCGATCTTGTTGATCACCGGAACGATTTTCAAATCGTGTTCCATGGCTGCGAACGCATTGGCAACGGTCTGAGCCTCGACGCCTTGGAAAGCATCGACCAACAACAAAGCACCTTCACAACACGCCAGCGAACGGGAGACTTCGTATTGAAAGTCAACGTGCCCGGGCGTGTCGATCAAGTTCAGTTCGTAGTTCTGTCCGCCACGCTTGAACTTCATCACCACCGCGCGAGCTTTGATCGTGATCCCGCGTTGGCGTTCCAAATCCAAGTCGTCCAGCATCTGCGTTTTCAATTCGCGATTGCTGACGGTGCCGGTCTGTTCCAACAAACGGTCGGCGAGCGTACTCTTTCCGTGATCGATGTGGGCAATGATGCAAAAGTTTCGAATATGGGTCGTCATAGCGATTGGTTTTCTTTTCTCGCGTATCCGGCTACACCGAGGTAGCCCGCATCGGGACCGAGCGACGCAAAGCCGATCGACGTCCCGTCATAAATGTTCTCAAACGTACGTGACTTGAACTCTTCGCGAATGCTCTGCAAGAACCGCTGTCCGATCGGGCAATCGTCTCCGCCAAAGTCCATCGCGCCGCCCAAAGCAATGATGCCCGGGTCCACCGCGTGGACCAACGTCGTGATCCCGATGCCCAGCCATCTTGCCGTTTCATCGATGATCTCCAAAGCCAGCTTGTCGCCTTCGTTCTTCGCCGCCTCATAAATCTTCTTGGCCGTCAACTCGCTGTCCGAGCTGCCCAGCAAACCGCTCAAGCAACTCTCGGCACCCTCGGTCAACCGCTGACGGGTCCGCAACACGACGGCACTGGCCGACGCATAAGCCTCCAAGTGCCCGCGGCCGCCACCCCACACGCACAATTGCGCGGTCGGCGAGGGGTCGACGATCATATGGCCGCATTCGCTGCCGCAACTGTTCACCCCGTTGACCAATTCGCCGTCGATCACGATCCCGCCGCCAACGCCGGTGCCCAGTGTCAACAAGACCATCGACTCGGCATGGCGTCCGGTTCCCAGCCAAAATTCTCCAAACGCCGCCGCGTTGGCGTCGTTCAAGAACGAGACCGGTCGACCGGTCGCCTCGCCCACCGCGTCGCGAATATTGAATCCCCACCAGGATGGTAGTTGGGGCGGCGCGACCAACAAGCCTTTGGGCAGGTCCATCGGGCCGGGAGCCCCCAAGCCAATCTGTGGGACTTGGCCTACAATTCCAAGCGCCGACTCCGTTTTCGAGATGATGTCCGCGATCCGAGCCACGGCCGCAGACGCCCCCTCGGCTTCCCGAGTGGGTATCTTTTCGTACGCTACCGTCCGACCCAAATCGTCGACCAACCCGAGTTTGATCCCGGTCCCGCCGACATCGACACCCCAAAAGTAAGGGGCTTGAGCGTGTGAGATTTCGAGGAGTTGGGGTAGCGACATGGTCGTTGGGTTCCGCAGCGTCAATGGTATCGTCGGTCCGGCCTCTCCGGTACGGCATTCGTCAGGGAATCTTTCCGCGCCGGAGTATAGAAACGCGTGGAAATTGCCACAACGAGATCAATTACATGAAAGTCGTCTTTTTGACCGCTGGCGCCGCCGGGATGTATTGCGGCAGTTGCATGCATGACAACGCATTGGCCAAAGCACTTCGTGATCTCGGCGTCGATTGCGTCCTGCAACCGGTCTACACCCCGATCCGGACCGATGAAGATAGCATTGCGGACGCCCATGTCTTTTTCGGTGGCATCCACGTCTACTTGCTCCAACAGATGCCCTGGCTGCGTTTCGTGCCGGGCCCCCTCCGCCGTGTCCTGGACTGGCCTCCACTGCTGAACTTTGCCACACGCCGTGTCGCCTCCACCGATCCAGGAAAACTCGGCGAGCTGTCCCTGTCCATGCTCCGCGGCGTTCACGGCCGTCAAGCCGACGAGTTTCGACGGCTGGTCGACTGGATGGCGGACGAAATGAAACCCGACGCGGTGATCTTTAGCAATCTGCTGATTGGCGGAGGGATCCCCGAACTGAAGTCGCGGTTGCCCGACACCAAACTGATCGTGCTGCTGCAGGGCGACGATATCTTTCTAGATCACTTGCACCCGGAAACCAGACAGCAAGCGATCGAGCTGTGCACGGAGCTGATCGTCTCGCTCGATCACGCTTGCGCCCACAGCCAGTTCTACGCGAACAAGATGGGCGAGCTGCTGCAGATCCCACACGAAAAACGCGTCGTCTCGCGACTCTCCATCGACACCTCTGCATTCCACCCCATCGCGAACGATGATCCGGCCGCGTCGAATCAGGCAGAATCAAATCCGTCGGATTCCTCACCTAAACCGTTTCGCTTAGGCTACCTCGCTCGTATCGCTCCCGAGAAAGGTTTCCACCGGCTGGTCGATGCGTTCTTGCAAATCGCAAAGGATCCTGCAATGGATCACGTGCAATTGCATGCCGCCGGCTGGTTGGGTGAAAACAACCGAGCGTACTTTCAGTCGCAACTCAAGCGTCTGGAGCAAGCCGGAGTTGCCGACCGATTCGAGCATCACGGCAGCCCCGATCTGAAGCAGAAGATCGATTATCTGCGATCGCTGGATCTGCTGTGTGTCCCGACCGAGTACGAGGACCCCAAAGGGCTGTTCGTGCTGGAGTCGCTCGCAGCGGGCACTCCGGTCGTGATGCCCGATCACGGCGCGTTCAGCGAACTGATCCGCAGCACGGGCGGAGGAATCTTGGTTCCACCGGGAGACACCGACGCGTTGTGTTCATCGATTCGAGAACTCGTACTGGACACTCCACGTCGTAGGCAACTGGCACGTGAAGGCCGAGAAGCGGTCCAGGAAAAACACTCCATCCAATCCGCCGCCCAAGCACTCCGAGACCTGATCGCAAGCTAAGGGCGTAAGGGTAATAAGTGTCACGAAATTTACGTAGCAATCATCGCTCCGCGTGATTTTTGCAAAGAGCCAGGACGCTAATTTTTCGCACGTCCCGAAGGGACCGAACATGAAAGCCCAGGGCAGAGCGCAGCGCCGCCCTGGGGCTATTTTGTCTTGTCCCTTCGGGACGGATTCGATGACGTCCCTTGCAAGCGGTTTTCGGGTCGTCGGGGACAGGGTTGTCGGGAACACAGCACTTCACTGATTGCCGGGCGGGAATCACCGTGTTGACGCCCAAACCTGATTTTGTTTCTCATCGGTCCCGGGCACCGAACGCAACTCTCGGAGTCGGCAATTCCGCGAAGTTTGTCCAACGTCAGCGGCAGAGAGAAAAGTGATCTGTTAAATCCGATCGATGGGACCTATGGGACTTCTAGGACCGATGTGTCTTATTGGTCGTATTTGTCCTATTGCTCCCATTCAATTTGATCAGACGGAATCTCGCAGATGAATACCGATGTGAAATGCCATACGCCGCAACTCTCCTCGGTTGCAGCGACCGAAGCGGCTGGGGATTTCGGCAAATTGCGGGCGGTGTGTCCAGTGGGGCCGCGACTGATCAATCTGCGACCGCAGCAGGAGGCCGCTGCCGACGTGTAACGGTGTGCGTCAGCAATCGATTTGCGAGTCACGCGGAACGTGCGGGAAAGAGGTGTCACGAAATCCACGTAGCAATCATCGCTCCGCGTGATTGTTGCAAGGAGCCAGGACGCTGGTTTTCCGCACGTCCCGAAGGGGCCGAACATGAAAGCCCAGGGCAGAGCGCAGCGCCGCCCTGAGCAACCTGATTGCTGGGCGGGAATCTTCGTTTCGACGCCCAAACCTGATTTGTTTCTCGTCGGTCCCAGGCACGGAACGCAACTCTCGGAGTCGGCAATTCCGCGAGGTTTGTCCAACCTGGGCGGCATAAGAGTTTTGTCAATCTACGTTCGATGTTCACGGCTGACGCGTCGATCCGCGTGCTGACTCAAGCTGGGTGAGCGGAGGATCTTGGCAAAAAATGAAGCTCGACAAAGCACGAAACAATCGGGGCTTTCCCTGAAAGCGCAAATCGCGCTTCGTCGGGACTCTATTGCTCGCTAGAATTCCCAATTCGAAGCAGCCACTCATTGTAGGGCGTCTGTCGAAATCATTGAAATACGTAGTCATTGAAATACGGAGTGCCGGATGTCTCAGATGGCTTTGCGATTCACGGTTTTGTTCATCGTGCTAATTCATCATGGCGTCAGCCTTGCAGACCAACCGGCTCAAATTGATCGAGTCACTTCAGAAAAAGCGATTTCTCGTGGGTTGATTTATCTGATCGACAGACAAAACCGTAACGGTAGTTGGTCTCTTCAGGGGCACGGGACGGATGTCCTGCTGCACAGCGACAGCGCAGCAACTGGATTATGTTTGCTCGCGTTTCTTGAGGCGCCAAACTCAATGCGGCAGAAGCACGATGCGGTCATTCAGTCCGGTATTGAGTACTTGGTCAACGTTCAAGACGAGGAAGGGAACCTATACGGAAGTGAAAATGATGTCTCGGACAATAGCGTAGCATTTTACAGCCACGCCATCGCGACGCGAGCTCTGTGCGATGCCTTGAGGATTCGCAAAGACCCAGCATTGGAGTCACCTGCTCAACGCGCAATCGACTACATCGCAGCCAGCCAGCATCGAATGAGGGGAGGGTGGCGATACACGCCACAGAAAAGCTCCGATACGAGCGTGACTTGTCAGATGGCGTTGGCCTGTGCTGCTGCCAAACGGGCAGACGTGCAGGTGCCGGCCGCAATTGATGAGGGGTTATTGCGGTGGATCAAGTTTTGTGAGATGCCCGGAACCCCGCAGCAGTATCGCTACAACCCTTTTGCACCCGACACAGACACGCAACGTCATGGACGCTGGCCGTCGCCGTGCATGACGGCCGCAGGTGGGCTCATTCGCTTGTACGCGAACGGCAACATCCCCGACCAGCGGGACCGATCAAGTAGTGAGTTCATATTTCAATACCTTCCACAATTTCGTGTTCGGAGCTCGCCGCGCCGCGATGTCTACTATTGGTACCTTTCAACACTCTTTATGAACCGAATCGGTGGCGAATATGCGAAGCGATGGCAAGACACATTGCTGCCTATGCTGTTGAATTCACAAGTTCGCACGGCAGCAGACACCAGCGGAGAACCGGGAGCAAGTTGGCAGATCGATTATCCAGATCCAGATCGTTGGGGCATGCATGCCGGGCCAATCTATTTGACAGCGATGCACGTCCTAACGATTGAGTCCATCATCGATCAACGTTGGCCGAGCACGCCTGAGTGAGAATCAGGAGCTGAGCATCCACCTCACCGTTAGGCAAACCGAATGCGAGGATCCCGGGGGCGTCGAAATCAATCACCATGATGCGTCCCTCTTCCCGGACCTTCTCTAACGCCAATACACTTTGGTGACAAAGCCGACTCGGGGAACGTTATCGTGAAAGTGGCTAAAGTGAAGACAGGCACGGGCCAAAACTCGCATTCTTGAGCCGATCTGCGCCACACCGAAGTGAACTGCGGACTGCTGGCAGCGAGACTCTGAAGTCGGCCGCCGGTAGACGGAATTGGATCGACCGAAGTCGCGTCGGTCTCCGTCACCTCCTTCACGAAGGCGATCGCGCAAGCCCGAGCGGTTTGTCCAACCTCAGTGGGAGAAAGAAAAGAGATCTGTCAAATCCGACAGATGGGACCTTTGGGACTCTTAGGACCGATGGGGCTTATTGGTCACATTTGTCCTATTGGTCCTACTCAACTTGGTCTGACGGAATCTCGCCGATGAATGCCGATGTGAAATGCCATACGCCGCAACTCTCCTCGGTTGCATCGTCCTCGCTCAGTTCGGTCTGGCGAAGAACTGCAGCGGTTGCTGCCCCGATTGCCGACCGACGCGAGTTCTGCGGTAGCCGACCGAGTTGATTCGGTTTCATCGACTGGTGCATAAAATGTCCGGCGACCCGAAGTCGGCCGCCGGAGCATGGAAGTGGGTAACTATGAATGATGATCAGCCCCCCTGCAGGAATTACACAACCATCGAAAACGTAGGCGAAACGGAAGTATCTGACGCGGTATGTGCAGTCTTGGGTGCAGCAAATAACAGCGAAGATTCACTTCGCGAACTGATCTCGATTCGGGAATGTGTTTCGCCCGATATTCGGCAGGAGATCCTTTCGATCGCACATGTGGGACAATGCAAGTCAAACCGTGAGTGAGAAACGCAGCACGGCTGAACTTGATGCTTCAAACACTGAGCATCACTTTGCTACTGGTTTGACGGCGCTGCTGACGTCGAACTGTCGGGTTCGTCTGGATAGCTACCGTACACAGCCATTTTCCATAGATCGCTGCCATAGGCCTCTTTGACAACTGACATTCGCATTACGTCGGTTGTGCCGTCCGCGATTCGCAATCCCATCAGATCTCGAACACGATCGCCGAGGTCGACGTCTCGGCTGTAGCCCATAGCGCCGTGGGCTCGCATTGCTGCATCGCATGCCGACAAGGCGATTTCAACGCCTTCGGCTTTCAAGCCGTTGATTAACGAACTGGCCGCTTCATAGTCGCCATTGTCCAACAACTGAGCCGATTCTCGAGCAAGTGCCATCGCCATCAGCAGCTTGGTGTGATACTCGCCCAGCGGCTGCTGTAGGTGCGTGAATCGACCGATTGGGGCGTAGAAAGCTTTTCGCGTCTTGAGACGTTCTGACATCCGGTTCAACGCGGTTTCGCCGCATCCGATCGCGGCGGCGGCTTGCATCAATCTCCAGTAAAGGAAATGCTCCGTGAAGATCTTTCCGCCCTCGCCGTCTTGACCGATTAAATGATCGCCGCTGACAAACATGTCATCGAACTCCAGTCCACCGAATGAATTGCCTGTCAAACCGTGTGCGTAGCGATCGACCACCCTCAATCCAGGATGGTCAATGGGAATGAGAAAAGCTGAACGCTTTCCAGTGTGCTCTGGGTCATCGGCTGCCAACGTATAAAGCACGACGTGCGTAGCTTGTCGCAAACGCGCATTCCACAGCTTGCGTCCTGTCAGCTTGAAGCCACGCTCATATCGCACCGCTTTGCTTTGCATCTCCTTGGGGTTCGATCCCGCCATCGGCTCAGTGATCGAAACCGCAACATATGCTTCGCCTGCGACGATTTGCTCCAAGACCTTTCGTGCAATCGGAGAGTCGGACTTTACCAGTGGCCGAGCATGTGCCGCCCCCACGACATCACGCAGGTTTAAATTGATCTTTCCGCAGTGCCGAAACAGCTCGATAGTTTCGGTTGCCAAGTAACCACCGCCGCCAATACCCGTCGGCAAATCAACGCCAGGCAAGCCGAACTCGGCCCCCTCTCGCCGCCATGTGTTCGGCGATGTCAGCTCACCCGATGACCGCAATCTTTCGGCGAGTTTGTCTATCTTCGCTTTCAAGTTTTCAACCCGTGACTCGACGCTCCTGCTACCCTCCGCTGTTTCGGGCAATAACCGAACGGTGAATACAGTGTTAAGTTCGTAGGTCCGTTTCGACTTGTCTAAACCATCTGGCACACGAAAGAACACCTGCTGCTTAGTTGCAGTTGGCACGCCTCGAAACTCCACATCGAACATCCTTTTCTTTAGAGGCTTGCCAGGGTCGATGTATTGAATCCGGCCCGCGTTGTTCGTCTTCAGTAGCACAAAATGGCGGCCGAGGACCTTTCCGTCCTCGGTAGTCACCGTGTAAGCCAGGACCTTGAGTTCACCCGGGGCCGTGGTGAGGTCAGGCCCTGCGGTTTCAGACCATTTCTCGCCCAACGCGGCGTGAGGACTATTCGGCGCTGATAATGTGGATATCGCCACCGATGCCTTGGCCAAATCATCGCAAAGATAATCCAGCAGGATGACCATTCGGTCGTTACTGATTCGTCCTTGCAGCAGTTCCGGCTTCGATTGGAATACACGCAATGCGGTCCGGTGAGGGTAGGGATCCAAGGGGACACCGGACATAGCTCGTAGGCCTTGCGATGCGATCAAAGCGGCGGAGATCGGACACGCCCCACCGCCCTTGCAGTCGATCAGTTGGTCCAGTTCGCCCTGAGCCACCAGCACTGGAGTTGCCTCGGAGTGGCCTCGCTGAACTTTTTCCAGGGATTCGTTGGGATGCAAGAAGACCGATTGCGGGTCAAGTAGACGTGCAGTGTCGTCCGCAGAACAAATAGCCGAATTCCCGGCACAGAAGATGAAAACGAATAGTAGAGCTAGTGATCGCATTGGATTCTTTCGTCGCTTGGTAGGGGGCAATTGAGCTGATGTCCATTCGGTTGCGGCTGGCTGTTTTGGCCTCAACCCAAGATCATGATTATTGATTGGTTTGATTTAGCGTGCTGAACCTATTTCAGATTCAGGAAGGCCTTTATGTCGTCGGCGTGGTGAGTAAAGCAGTGATCGGCGTGGGCAATCCAATCGTCTCCCTTGGATGTCTTGTCCATCGGAAGATAGGTGTCTGACTCAAAGTTCAGTCGAAGCACACTCGTCGCGTGCATCGGATTCTGGCCAAGCATAAGACACAACGAACTATGGGCGTTTTGAGATTGCAGCTCGAGTATCAAGTCAACCAACTTCCCGCTTTGCCAACGGGTCATCAGGCCCCAGCCCTGCAGCCACTTCCACACACGTGTCCACCGGGGCACTTCAGACCGAGGGTAAAACTGGCGCGATGTTCCGGTTCCAATTGAGAGCACCCTGATGTTCTCAAAGGGAATTCCAAGGCGGTAATTCGCATCAATTGCAGCAACCATGCTTGGGTTGTTTGCCCACAGTCCACCATCAACGAGCTCGTAGCTGTCGACGATACGAGGATCGAAGTAGGTGGGGGCTGAGCACGACGCTAGTACGGCATCACTTACCCGGACTTTGGGATCACGACAAAATCCCTGGTCATAGCGAGATTTGAGCACATGGACCTTGCCATTGCTAATGTCAACCGATGGGATAATCAGCGGGCTGGTAACTTGCCCGAGTAGCGTTTCACCCAGCTTTTCGTCCAACAATTTCTTGAGCTCGACGCTCGAGTAGCGGCTCGTGAACAGCTTAAACGGATCAACCAATGCCCTTTTGCGGGGCTTGAAGATGATGTTCCCATGATCCTTGTAAAAATCGAGCAGGGCTTCTGCTCGCAAACCACAAGCAAGTCCGGCAGCGAGAATCGATCCGGTGCTGGTTCCGGCAAATAATTTGAATGTCCCTTTCCACTGGATCCCAAATTGATCTTCCATTTTGGCGAGAATATGAGCGGCGAATATCCCACGATACCCTCCCCCATCTATCGAGAGAATGTAGAAGTTGTCGTTCATCACTTTCGTCTTCCAATTAGCTTTTCGAGTTTTCGACGCCTGCGTCGGCGGTCTGTAGCAGGCATGAATGCACTTATGACTTTGATGTGGTCTTGCTGGAGACACCACGAGAGAATCCCAACCAGCTCGATGCCGAACTCGCAGGGCTTAAGGCACTTGGACAGTTCCTTCAGATTTCCGTAGTGACAATCCCGTATCGAAATCCCTGATCCACAATGGCACTCAACCTGACGTTCGATGTTTTTGTCCGCCAATATTTTCAACAAGCGTAGGGTTGGCTCAATCTCGGTGCCGAATCTCGTTTGGTAGTAGGCGAGGATTCCTTCATATCCGTGAGCCAGCTCCCCAAACGGGAGCGTCCCATGCTGTTCGCGATATTGAAAGTTAATGAGGAACGGGAGAACCAAATTTGACACGTATCCGTTTAGCGTTGGGTCGCCACGAAAGACCCGAACGACTTCGACTGGTGCAGCAAGGCATAGTTCTTGGGAGTCCGTAAACTTGTGAAATGAATCCGGAATCTTTGCGCTAGTCTCCTTCGCGGTCGGAGGCGTTGCCGGATACGACGCTGGGACCGCAACGGCGATTTGGTATTGGCCTTGAACTGGCTTGCCGTCGACCTGTGTGCCAAAGGACAGTTGGCCATCGAGCAGGTAACCACCATCACTTGCCATCGAGAGCTGGAAAGTGGGATATCTGAGCTGCAAGGTTTTAAACTGACTGAAGACTAGCTCTGCCAGCGCTTCGGTGGTTAGTTTCCCCACGGCTGTGACCGCACGGTAGGTGTATTCACTATCGGCGTCGCGACGCTTGATTTAGCTGGAACCAAGAGCGTTGGAACTGATGCGTAACCCGCCGTACGTTTGGCAAGCTTTTTCATTGCCGCGTTGGCGGGACGCTCCCCGTACGCATTGGTGATTACTGCGCCAACCTTGTCAAAGCCAGATTCCGTGAGCAAGTAGGTATGCTCGTGCTCAACTTGACGAAGCCAAGCGTCGAACACCTCGGCTTTCCTCGGTTCTTCCTCCCACTTGTCGGCAAAGTTCTCGAGCGGATTCACCGGGTTGGGAACCCACAAAACCCCCTGCCGATCCTCGATCCAACTGCGCATCTTGGGAACAACATTTAGCATCGCGACACCGAGGTCGGATTCATTGTCATAGGCCTGTGCCGCAAGCGTCGTGATGATGACTGATATTGGTCGATCGTCATCGTCACCAAAATTGACATCGCGATGGCGTTTCAGGAGCTGAACAAGGCGCTGCAAGGGAGTCCGTACTTCAAAGTCCTCTATCTCGGAGACTTCCGCCGCTCGCTTGGTCATGGCGAGCGATGACTTAAGTTGCTCCAGTTGCACCTCCATCCGTTCGCGGAAGAATTTCCCGTATCCGCTTGGATTGCTTCGGGTTGGATCATTCTTTAACGATGACAGCGGGGGCCAACCAGTCGCGTATTCCGGCGTCATTGAATCAGTAATTCGGATCGAATCCTTGATCCATTCGTTTTTCACATTGGCGGTCAAGGCATCAAGGCTGAGTGCCTCAACATCGGGGATCGCAGGGAGGACATCCAAATGAAAATGGGAAGTATCGGTGTATTGAATGGTCCAACAACGACGCCCGCCTTCTCTTGGTTCAATCATCTCTCGGTATCGACTGCTGGGACTCAATAAGCGATCGCCGACTAACTCTTTAAGCTCCTTCGGCACCAATCCCGCTGGCGGCGCCCGAAGGAGGAAAACGGAGTCGACATCGTATTCCCCACCGTTGATCGGTCGTGTCGCCGTACCGAGCGCAAACGATCCCTGTGGATAAACGAGTGGGTCGTAGTCTGCTAAACGGGGATCCTCTCCTAAAAATTCGCCGACTGCTTGGTAACGGCTTTTCGCGTCTTGGTATTTAGACGCGGGCACATCCAACTCATCGGACGTGTCCTCCAGTACGCGAGTCAATTCTCTAAAACGCCTCTGATTGCTCATTACATTGTTCCCTATTCAGTCGCCCAACTCGGACGAGCAGGTTGACAAAGTTTCACATTCGTCCCGAGAATGGCGTCAAATTAGGGCCAATCCGGCTCAACGCAGCCATGCTGGCGACCTACCGGCACTGCGTCTTTTGCTGACCAGCAACGGAGCTGGCCAACGCGTCCCTTTTATTATTGACCCTTAGGGTAATCAAAGTCAACAGAGCAAGGCGAGTCTTTATTTACCCTAGGGGTAAATTCAAGCGAAGATTCATGCGGGGGGCTTGTTTTCCCAGTGTTTGATGCGATGCTGTTTATTGACCCTTGGGGTAAAGTTCAGGCGAATAACCACCGATGCTAATTGGGTACGCGAACTCCAAACTGCAGAAGATGGCGACTCAAAGTGCGGTGGCGAAGAAAGAGCTTTCGGCCAGGTCCGCCGCTCTGGTAGTCCTGCGTCTCACGCAACTTTCAGCATTTGAAAACCTGGGACAAATTCCCCCGCGAGCTGCACCGTTACATTTGCACTTACTAACCATGCAGCGAAAAGGTCGGAAGAATCAGCAAGGTCAATTCGTCATCAAATTGCACGGAGGGGACGGAATTGTTTTCCGGCCAGCAGGCGAATTCCAAAAACTTGACGACGGTACGCCTGATGCGAGCACCGTCACTCAAGTTGAACTGGTCCTAATCGGTAACTATCACGGTAAGAAATGACAGGCATTGCACCCGCACCCTACCGGCCGGATGTAGCGATACCGCCAGGGGAAACAATTCGAGAAATCCTCGAGTCCATGTCGATGACGCAAGCTGAGCTTGCCAATCGAATGGGGAGACCGACGAACAAGGTCAACGAAGTAATTCAGGGCAAACGCCAAATTACTGCTGACACAGCTCTTGAGTTGGAGCTGGCGTTAGGACTGCCGGCCAGCGTTTGGCTTAATCTTGAAAAAGATTATCAGCTTGCCAAAGCGAGACTGCAGGAAGAAAAACGCCTTAAAAGTGAAGCCAAAATGTTACGGCATTTTCCGGTTGCGGAAATGTGCCGCCTTAACTGGATTGAGAAGCGGCCTGACTTAATTGAACAGACTCATGAACTGCTCTCGTTTTTTGCCGTCACAAGTTTTGAAAAGCTTTGTGACTTAAAAACTCTTAAGCCAGCCTGGCGGAAGGCGAAAGAACGAGAAGCTTCCGATTACATGCTTGCGTCATGGCTCAACTACGGCATTCAACACTCGAAAGCAATGGAGGTTGCCGAATTTGACTTGGCAAAACTACGGTCAAGCATACCTCAAATCAGATCGTTCACTGCTGAAGGTTGTATCGCGGAAACGAAGCCTGCGTTGACGCAACTCTGCTCAGACCTAGGAATTGCACTGGTTCTGGTTCCGCATCTTAAAGGAAGCCAGGTTAATGGTGCAGCTTATCGTGCGTACGACAAAGTTATCATTCAGGTTAGTGATCGTGGTAAGTACGCGGATATTTTTTGGTTCACCTTCTTTCATGAACTGGGGCATGTCATTCTTCATTTATCGAAGAAGAACACGCCTTTTGTTGATTGCGGAGAATTGCCAGCAGCCTCACAGAGGTTAGAGGATGAGGCAGATGAATTCGCACGCGATGCTTTGATTTCGCAGGACGATTTTCTTAGGTTGATGGAGCTGGACTACGAAAAACCAGCCGTTGTAGAGCAATTTGCGGACAGCATTTCGACTCATCCAGGAATCGTTGCTGGCCGGTTGGCCAAAGGAAAGCCAAGGCTCTATGGCAAATTTGCAAAGCTTAGAGAGCAATTTGAGTTTTGACCTGGGCTGAACGCCGCCGGCGTAGTCAGCTTGACCGAAGCGACTGATTCTTCCACCGCTTGCGACCACTATGGAGTGCGGACGAAGAGACATACGCGGACGTTTTTTGGGAGTTTGGGAAAGGCCTTTGCCTGCACCGGTGGCCGACGCCGGAGTAGTTAGGAGATTTTCCAGACACCGACACAAGTTGGAAAACTCCAAACATGCGTCGGTTTCATCGACCGATGCGGCTGGGGATTTCGGCATATTGCGGGCGGTGTGTCCAGTGGGGCCGCGATGGATCAACCTGCAACCACAGCAGGATGCCGCTACCGACGCGTAACGGTGTGCGTCTGCAATCGATTTGCGAGTCTCGGGGAATGCGCGGGAAAACGGTGTCACGAAATCCACGAAGCAATCATCGCTCCGCGTGATTTTTGCAAAGAGCCAGGTGGCTAATTCTCCGCACGTCCCGAAGGGGCCGAACATGAAAGCCCAGGGCAGAGCGCAGCGCCGCCCTGGGTAACCGAGCACCTGGCTACTGCCCACTCGCCCTGAAAGGGCAAGACACGGTTCTCAATCCCAGACGTAGACGTACCGTTCATCAAACTCAAATTCGCGCCGAAAAACCGTTGTCGCGCCCGCTTCGGGGCTTGGTGGGGATTGACGCACAATAACCCAGGGCGACGCTGCGCTTTGCCCTGGGCTATTCTGTCTTGTCCCTTCGGGACGGATTCGATGACCTCCTTTGGAAACGGTTTTCGGGTTGTCGGGGAAACAACGCTTCACTGATTGCAGGATGGGAATCAACGCGTCGACGCCCAAACCTGATTTTGTTTCTCATCGGTCCCAGGCACCGAACGCAACTCTCGGAGTCGGCAATTCCGCGAGGTTTGTCCAACCTCGGCGGCAGTGAGATAAGAGATCTGTCAAATCCGATAGATGAGACCTATGGGGCTCATCGGACCGATGGGGCTTATGGGTCGCATTTGTCCTATTGGTCCCACTCAGTTTGTTCAGACGGAATCTCGCCGATGAATGCCGACGTGAAATGCCATACGCCGCAACTCTCCTCGGTTGCATCGACCGACGCGGATAGGGATTTCGGCGAATTGCGGACGGTGTGTCCATTGGGACGCGACTGATCAATCTGCGACCGCAGCAGGAGGCCGCTGCCGACGTGCAACGATGTGCGTCAGCAATCGATTTGCGAGTCTCGGAGAGACTCGCCTATGTGCGCTACTGGGGTGTTTTCGCCGCGATGACTTGGAAATCTATGCTGCCGGTTTGCAGGGACAAATCAAAACCGGGGATGTCGTCGCGGCGTAGGCGGACGTAGCAACTCACCAGGTAATGACCCGGCGGCATGCCGTAGGTGTAGGGAGGGCGAAACTCGGTTTCAGCTGACTTCTGCTCCGCCACCCAGAATTCGACAGGCGTCAACTCCGGTGTGAAACCTTTGTCTTCATTGCCCTCGCGGAACTTGGGCAACTTGCCCGTGATCGGCTGAATCTCCAACGGCTCCAGCGTTGCGGAAAATGAACGCTGGGGACTGAACCCCGTCATGAAACCTTGGTGGGGCATGATCGTGCTGCCATCGGAATCGACAATGTTCATTCCCCATCCGTCACATGGATGCGACAACATCAACTGACACTTGACTCTCGATCCAGACACATTCTGGACGAACAATCCCAATCGAGCCAACTCGCCATGATGAAATACGGTTTCGACATTGGACTCATCACCCGCCGCCATCGTTCCGATTCTTAGTCCACCCACCGGGGTTCCCCAGCGAATCGGTAACGATCCCTTGGCATTGTCCATCGCCTGGGCTTGCTCCAGTCGATCGGGTTCGATTTTGCCAAACACCGGGGCGGGTAGCTTCAGTGACATCGGCAGACCGTGACTGGTCCCGATTCTTTCTTCGTCTCGAACAAAGACCGATGCCCCGAGGTGAACCGTGTAGTCGCCTGGCGAAAGCCCTTTGAGTGAAATCATCGATCGCCAGTGTCCCCGACCGATCACTTCGCCGGGGGCCAACTCCAGGTCGTCCTCCCATGATCCGCTGAAATGAACGTCGATCCGGTTGCCTGCGGACAACGTCAACAGTGACGGATCCCTGCCGTGAATCGACAAATGTACTTGCTGTCGTTCTTCGCTTTCATTGCGAACCAAATGCTGAATGATCATCGTCGGATCACCAGGCATCGGCCGGGAAAGGAAGCGAATACCAGCAGCCAGCCCGTCACGATCACGCGGTGACCAGTGAATGTCGTCCGCGTCGATGGTGTCCAGATTGGTTAGACGTATTGCCTGCTGAGTTGCCTGTGCCGATGCATGCGACGAACCGAACAATAGAAAGACAACGCCGATCACCACAGCCGCTGCCGGTCGGACAAAATGCCACCACTTACGTCGTTCAATGTTCGCTTGCATGGTTTCACCTCAGAAACATGTCAGTAACTGTGCGAGTCCAATTTGACTTTGCCTCGAAAGATCCAATAGATGATCACGGTGTAGCTGAGCACGCACGGAATTCCGATGGCGGCGATGATCAGCATGGTCCCGAGTGTTTGCTGACTACTGCGTGCATTCTGTATGTTCACGCTATACGCCGGGTCGATGGTGGACAACATAAAGTTTGGAAAGATTGCGACGCTGAACAAAGCTGCCAAAGCCAGGATAACCATCGACGACGAGAAAAACGCATAGCCCGGCTTCCCCAGATGCATCGCACGAGGAATGTTCAACACGGCCAGGGCATTGAGAACCGGCACGATCCAAAGCACCGGGTAATCCGACAAGTTCGCCGTCGCGTGGGGAACATGCCACCAAGTTACCACGGTAACAACCGTGTATAAGGCGGCGAAAACATAGAACAACGGCATGATCGCACGACGCACCCTTGCCTGCAGCTCGTGCTCCGTTTTGAGGAACAAATAGATCGCTCCGTGCAACGCGAACAACGACACGGTTAGGAATCCGACCAACAGCGGATACCAGTACACCTGACTCAACAGGCTGCCCTGATAGACATACTTTGGCCCCAGTTCCATTCCCGCCATCACGTTTCCACCGGCAATCCCCAGCAGCATCGCGGCCGTCAATGACGAGAGAAAGAATCCAAAGTCCCACATCCTTCGCCACGCAGGTGAATGGACCTTGGAACGAAACTCCAGACTCACCGCGCGCCCGATCAAACAGGTCAGCAGCAGAAAGAAAGCGGTGTAGAAGCTGCTGAACACGGTCGCGTAGGCAACGGGAAACGCGGCGAACAACGCCCCGCCAAATGTCACCAGCCAGACTTCGTTGCCGTCCCACAACGGTCCGATGGAATTCATCACCAGTCGCCGCTCCTGGTCGTCCTTGGCAATGAAGGGATGCAGGATTCCAACGCCCAAATCGAAACCGTCCAAGATCGCGTAGCCGCACAACAGCACGCCGAGTAGGACAAACCAAATCAACGTGAGGAGTTCGTAGCTCATCAGTTGTCGTCCTCCATCATCCCGCCGGCACGCGATGTCCCGTGTTGACCGAACGCCTCGGCCATGGACTGTCCAGCCAACTTTCGTTTGTGCTCCAGCAACTGATCAACTGATTCGGGGCCGTGCTGAATCTTGTGATTCAGCACAAATACCCATACTGCGAACAACAACGAGTAGATGATTCCGAACAAGATGATCGAGCTGAGCACTTGCTCGGCGGTCACCGACTCGCTCAAGCCCTCGGACGTTCGCAACCCCATCATCTCGACGCCGTTTTGGACTGATGGATATACGATCCACGGTTGTCGACCGACTTCTGCTGTGATCCAACCCGCTTGATTGGCCGTCATCGCAGCGATCGGCATGAAAACGATTGCCCACAGCAACCATCGGCGTTGCAACAGCACGTCGCGGTACCAAGACCAGCAGGCGAGCATCGACACCCCGATCATCATGGTGCCCAGTCCCACCATCAAATGAAAGGTCTGAAAGGGCAACCAAACCGGTGGTCGTTCGTCTTCAGGAATTTGATCCATCGCCGGTACGGGTTGCATAGGATCGTTGTAGACCATCAAGCTCAACAGGTTGGGAACCTGGACACCGAAGTGCACTTGCTCCGTCTCTGCGTCTGGCCATCCAAACAGGTACAAACCGGTCGGGTCGTCGGTGGAATGAAAATGTGCCTCCATTGCCGCCAACTTGGCCGGCTGTGTCTCCACCAACTGCTGAGCAGAATGGTGGCCAGACATCGCCGCAGCGATCGTGAACAGCAGCGAGGTGGGCAAGGAAATCGAAAGACAGCGTTTGGCGATTTCATCGTGGCGTCCCTTCAGCAAGTAGTACGCACACACCGAGGCGACGAAGAACGCTCCGAGGACAAAGGCACCGATCAAGGTGTGCGTCAATCGGTCCACGGAGGATGGATTGAACACCATTGCCCAGAAATCGGTGACTTCCGCGCGAGGCATCATTTCGCCTTGCACGTCGTGCCAAACGATCTCGTACCCCGCCGGCGTCTGTTGCCAACTGTTGGCAACCACGATCCACACGGCGCTGAACACAGAACCAAGAAACACCATCAACGTGCTCAGCAAGTGCATCGTGGGACCGACACGATCCCAGCCGAACACCAGTACTGCCAAGAAACCGCTCTCCAGGAAGAACGCAAAGATACCCTCTGCGGCAAGCGCCGAGCCGAACACGTCACCGACGAATCGTGAATAAGCCGCCCAGTTGGTCCCAAACTCAAACTCCATGACGATGCCCGTGGCAACGCCCATGGCAAAGTTCACCGCGAACACTCGAGTCCAGAACCGAGCCGCTGCTTCCCATGCGGGATTGCGAGTGCGATAAAACGCCAGCTCGCAGAGAAACAACTGCAGCCCCAAGCCGATCGAAAGCGGCGGGAACAGATAATGGAACATGATCGTGCCGGCAAACTGCAGCCGGCTGAGAAGTTCAACGTCCATTAGGGTTCCATTCGCTATCGCGTGGCGGCTGATGTGTCAGACGGTTCCTACGATTTGGGTTTGGTGAACCGCAACAAGTAATTCTCTTCAAATGCGTCGATGGTCACTTCATCTTCGAACTGAAATCCTGACTTCACGATTTCCGCTTGAAAGACTTCTTTGGGGGCACGGATATGTCCGAGCAAAAACTCCCGTGATTTGCCGGGGATCCGATTGAAATCGATCAACACGAGCCGCCCTCCAGGTTTCAGCGCCCGATAGATAGATGCTAACGACTCTGCGGGACTTTCAAAATGGTGATAAGTGTCGCAGATGAAAACGAGATCAACGGATTCGGGCGGTAGCCGAATGGAAACATCAGTCCCCAGAACAGTGGTCAAGTTCTCGATGCCGTCCGCAGTTGCACGTTTTGCGATGTGTTGCAGGAAACTGGGCGCGATATCGACGCTGTAGACCCACCCGCCCCATCCGGTCGTTTTGGCAAAGAGGCGACTGTAAAACCCCGTGCCTGCACCGACATCGGCGATGCGATCGCCCGGCTTGATTCGGCAAGCTTTCAAAACTTCGTTGCGTGCGGAATAGACCTCGCGACTCTCCACCTCAAATTTTCCGATCCACTCGTCGACGTTCAGATCGGGCTTCTTGAAATTGTCATTGATGCCCTCGGGGACTTTAGTCACCCCGGCATCCGGTTGGTCCACGACGGCTTCTTGAGCAAAGGTGGGTCTGACCAGCTGGATCAGCAGGATCGCGAGCAAACTGAATCGAAAAGTTTTCATGATGATGTTCCATTCTCAGGAGTTTGACGTGGTTGATACAGGAGCCAATATGCCGCCGGGATCACGATCAGTGTGAATCCCGTCGACGTGACGATGCCGAATATGATTGCCCATGCGAGTCCTGAAAACACAGGGTCCAACGTGATCACCCAGTTGGCCAACAGCGTCGTTCCCGCCGTCAACAGGATCGGCCGGGTTCGCACGGATACGGACCGAATGATCGATTCTCGCAAATCGTGTCCTTCGTTTTGGGCGATGTGGATGAAGTCGATCAGGACGACCGAATTGCGTACCACAATCCCTGCCAACGCGATCATCCCGATCATGGCGGTCGCCGTAAAGAATACCGGATTGGGGTGACCGCCGATGGGCTTGTCCATGATCCAATTCAAAAGCCAAAAACCGGGCATGATGCCGATCATCGTCAGCGGGATCGCAGTCATGATCAGCACCGGCAACAATCGCGAACCGGTCTGAAACATCAGGATCACAAAAATCCCCAACAACGCGGCACCGAACGCCAAACCCAAGTCGCGAAACACATCCAACGTGATGTCCCACTCGCCCTCGCCCGACCAAACGACCGAGTATCCGTCGGGCACCGCCCACGGTACGCCGCCGCCCATCGCCAGCCATGATCTTTCGCTCAGCGGGATCGGTGCTGGATTTGAATTCGCCGCTTGTGCCAAGTCAGAATCAGCGACTCGGTCGAACTCAATGTCCATGATCGCATCGGCCGGTGGACGACCGGCGACTTCCGCGTACACATAGACGACACGTTTCAGGTTCTTGTGGTAGATGGTTTTGTCTTCGACCTGTTCCTTGAATTGGCCCAGCGATCCTAGTTGGACCACCTGTCCGTTGTTGCCCTGCACATAGACCTCCTGCAGATCATCCAACGCCGAACGGCTGCTGCGTGGCAAACGTAACTCGATCCACAACGGATCGACTTCGCCGGGCAAGTGCAACACGGTCGCCTTGTTGCCACTGAGCATGGTCGCGATCGTGTCGGAAATGGTTTTGGTCGAGATCCCAGAAAGCGACGCTTTGGCTTTGTCAGTCTCAAAGACGTACCGCAGTTGGTCGTCCTCCGTGCTGACATCCAAGTCGACCAGCCCCGGCTCGGACGCCAATCGCTTTTCCACGCGGCGGGCCAAAGCGATCTGATCGGCGTAGTCTCCTTCGGGCGGTCCGTAGACTTCCGCGGTAATCGACGACAGCACCGGCGGACCAGGGGGAACCTCGACCAACTTGACGTTCGCACCCAACGAGTCCGCCAATCGCTTGATGTCGTCGCGGATTCGCAGTATCAACTCGTGCGACTGCTGCACCCGGTGATCTTTGTCGACCAAGTTGATTCGGATATCGGCGACATGGGGTCCTCGTCGCAAAAAGTAGTGTCGCACCAAGCCGTTGAAATCGATCGGCGATGCTAAACCGACAAACACTTCGTAATCGCGAACTTCCGAGAGTCCGCCCAGATACACACCCAGTCGCCTCGCGACCGCATCAGTGCGTTCCAAGGTCGTCCCCTCAGGCATGTCCACGATCACTTGAAACTCGTTCTTGTTGTCGTACGGCAACATCTTCACCGGCACCATGCGAAAAACCGGCAACAACATCGCAGCGACCAACATCACGCCAATGGCCAGCAATACCAGCCAAGCCATCAACCGACCCTTGAGAATCGGCATCAAGACGAACCGAGACATTCGATACAACGGCTGACGCGTCAGGTCATACTCGTTCTCGGGCGTTGCATCGAGTTGCTTCAACGAAACCATCGCCAGCCAGGGCGTGATGACAAACGCCACCAGTGTCGATATCGAAACCGTCAGCGGCACATTCAATGCCATCGGACCCATGTACGGCCCCATCATGCCCGTGATGAACGCCAAGGGCAGAAAGCTGGCGATGATGGCCAGCGTCGATAGCAACAACGCCGGTCGGACTTCCTGAACGGCACGCAAGACAGATTCACGCGGCGGCAACACCCGCATCGCAAAGTATCTGGCGATGTTTTCCACGTCGGTGATCGGGTCGTCCACCAACAGTCCCAACGCCAGGATCAAGGCGAACATGGTGACCCGATTGATCGAGTATCCGACCATCAAGTTGATGAACAATGTCAGGCTGTAGCAAACAGGAATCGCCAACGCGATCACCAACGCGGGTCGCCAGCCCATGGTCAGACCGATCAATCCGATCACGGTCAAGACGGCAACAACAAGCCCCTCGACCAACTCGTTGACTTTGTCGTTGGCCGTTTCGCCGTAGTCACGGGTGATGCGGTACGAAATCCCCGCGGGCAAATGCGTTTGGGCAAGTTCCTCCATCTTGGTTTCAACCGCCTTAGCAACATGAACCGCATTGGTCCCTTTGCGTTTCGCGATCGAGATATTGACGGCCGGATACACGGTCGCTGTGCGGGTTTCGCTGGCTCGTTCATCGCTGGGTTCTGAATCGTCGGCGTGCTCGGATTGCCCAAAGCCGATCCAGCTGTAGCTCTCCGATTCGGCCGGGCCGTCAATCACCGTGGCCACGTTCTTGAGATACACGGGACGGTTACCCGCTACGTTGACGACGAGTTCCTCCAGGTCCCGTACGCCACCGAGAAACGTGCCGGTTTCGACGAGGAACGACTGGTTCTGTTGTTCGAACTGGCCGTTTCGCTGTGTCACGTTACTGACTTGCAGGGCCGCGGCTACTTGCAAGGGCGATGTTTGATGCGCCGCCAAACGCTGGGAATTGAGCACCACATTGATACGACGCGGACGACCACCGATCACTTCCACACGATTGGTGTTGGGGATCGATTGCAACTCGTGCTGGATTTCTTCCGCGATGCGACGAAGTTCATGGTCGCCATATCGCTCGGTATCCTTGGCCCACAAGGTGGCGATCGAGATGGGCACGTCGTCCACCTCAATCGGCTTGACCACCCAAGAACTGACCGAGGGAGGGATCAAGTCCGTCGAGGAGTTGATCTTGTTGTACAGCTTGACCAACGAGTCCTCGCGATCCTCGCCGACATAAAACCGCACGGTGACGATGCAGGAACCCGGCTGAGACATCGAGTACACGTATTCGACGCCATCGATTTGGTAGAGCAGCTTCTCGATGCGATCGGTCACTGTGCGTTCGACTTCGGCGGCCGACAATCCAGGTGCGTTGACCATCACATCGGCCATCGGAACCACAATTTGAGGCTCTTCCTCTCGCGGCGTCAGCACCAGTGCGGCGGCGCCCAGCAGCAACGAAAGTATGATCAGCATGATCGCGACGTCGCCGCGCAAGAAGACTTCGACGATCCGAGTCAGCAGCGGTGAACTGTCCTGCAGATTATTTTCATCACTCATCTTTGCCGTCCTTTTCGCCATCCTTGACCGTGCTGCTGGACTGATTCGCGGTATGCAATACCACTTGCTCGCCGACATCCACTCCACTGAGCACTTCTTGGCGTCCGGGCATGCCCAGGCTGCCGCTCTTGATCATTCGTCGCTCGATTGTTTGATCGGGCAAGACGACGTCGACAAACTCCAACTGTCCGATTCGGACGATGGCATCCGTGTTGAGACACAGGTGCCGACGCTCACCGGAGGGAATCAGCAAACGCCCAAACATGCCTTCGTACAAGTCGTCGGACTTGGGCAAACTGGCTTTGACGAGAAACGATCGGCTCGGCGCGTCGGCTTGCGGGACGATCTCGTCGACGGTTGCCTTGAACTGACGATTCAACGCGTCAACGAAAACGTCCAACTCGTCACCCGACTTCAACTTCACTGCCAAATGTTCCATCACGGGAGCCTCCAGACGCAGAGAATTGGCATCGTAAAGCGTCAGGATCGGCTGTCCCGGTTGCGCGATGTCGCCCGGTTCGGCGCTGCGATCGACGATCCTGCCACTCTTGGCGGCATTGATCGTCGCGTAGGAAAGCATGACCTCCGCTTCGCGAACCGCTTGCATCGCCCGGGCCTCTTCTGCCACCGTCACTTGCACATCTCGACTGGCGTTGTCGAAATCCGATCGCGACGCAGCATTCTGACGCTGCAACTGCTGGACCCGCGAGAACTGCTTCTCGGCTTGTTCACGGTTGGCCGTGGCAGCCTCCAAGGCACGCTTGGCTTGCGCCAACCTGCTCTGGTATTCCTTGTCGTCCATGCGAACCAACACCTGCCCGGTCTCGACCTCGTCTCCCGCGACGACGGTGATTTCTTCGATCGACGAGAGCAACTTGGACGAAACGATCGTGCGACTGGATGCCTTGAGCGTGCCGATCGCCTCCTCGACATACGACTTCTCCACCTCATGCACCACATCGGTCGCTTGGCCGGTCAGACGCAGTCCATCAGACTGATTCCAGCCCGGCTGGATCTTGTCCTCGAACATCCCCGACAACCATGCGATCGTGATGATCAACACGCCCATCGATACGATCACGACGCCCAGCTTTGATAGGCCACGCAACCATTTCAGTGCGGCTTGCTTACCCTTCATGACTCTGCCCTTTGTTCCGCATTGTTGAGAGCTTCATTGATTTGAAACTCGCCGATAAACCGTTTGTCGATCCATGTCTTCAAGTGCCAGCACCAGCCTGCGTGAAACGTCAACGGTCCGTACTCCAGTAACGCCTTTCCATCGCCGGTGTTGAGCAGTTTCAGAAAGTCCTTCTGTGGCGTGAACCTTTGCAGCGAAGCGTTTGACAAAAACGCACGCAAGTTGCCCCAGAGGATGGGACACTGACGCACGGCGTACACACCTGCCTTAGGCGACGGCGATTCGATGATCGTTCCCGAATCGCCCACGGCAAAGATGCGTGGATCCGAAAGCGATTGCAGCGTGTCACGCGTTGCAACGAATCCGCGTTCGTCGCTTTGCAGCCCAAGGTGCTCCAGTACCGGCGGAGCAGCAGCGCCGGTGGCCCAGATCACGCAGTCCACTGCATGCCGCGTGCCATCGGCGGTGGTCAAATCGCTTTCGCCGACGTCCGTCACCCGCATGCCCGACCGAACAGTGATGCCCCGTTTTCGCAACAACCGCTCGATACGGTCCACGCTGCGTGGCTTCATGCCTTCAGCAACACGCTGGCTACTGGTGAAGATCTCGATCTCCAACTCACACTGAAAATCTCGCTTGCCACACTGTTGCTGCAAACAGAACGCGATCTCCACACTCGCTACGCCTCCGCCGACGATCGCGACCTTGGCGTGTTCGCGTTTCTGTCGCGTGACGGACTCCAGATGCGTATTCAGTCGTTGCAAAAAGTTCTGCATGGGCTTGATCGGAACCAGCAAGGGCGAATCGGCGTGTTCTCGCCAGCCGGCCGGCATCGATCCCACCCCGATCGACAACACGTCAAAGGGAATCGGCTCGTGATCCGAAAAGCGGATCATGCCCGACTCCAGATCGAGCCCGTTGGTGTCGGCTAAGATCAATGATGCCCCGGCGTTGGCCGCCAGCGCCGCCAAGTCGATCCGCATCTCGTCGTCGCTGAATTGCCAGCCAAGGGTACCGGGCAGCATGCCGGAGTACGTTGCGGTGGGGAACTTGCTGATGCAGGTCAACGTGCAACCAGGAATCGGATCGCTGGCCCACTGCTTGACCACGTGAGCATTCGTGTGGCCGATCCCCAACAGCACGACATTCTTTGTGTTCACTACTGTGTGACCTGTTCGTACTTCGCCGGGACACGGTAACGATCACTGTACGTGTGCACGCGGTTGGTGGGCTGGCCTTGCAGTGTGACCAGTGGTAACTCGGCGTCGACCCACTTCAGGATGCTACCCTTGTAGTTCCTGACCTTCACACCCTTGCCCGCTAGCTGGCTGGCATAGCTGCCGCTGCGACCGCCGACGGTGCAGTAAGGGATGACCAGCTTGCCTCGATACTTGGCTTGGTTTTTCTCAAATTGAGACTTAGTGATCGCACCCGGAATGATCGATACGCTCACCTCCTTGTCCGTGCGAACGTCGACCAGGACAAAGTCTGCCTCGGGCGTTGGTTGACCGGCCTCTCTGGCCGCATCTGCGACTCGGCGCTGCTGAGCAAGCATCTTGCTCAGCTCAGCGGTCTCGATGGTTTCAATCTTGGGGCCACGCCCGAAAAGCCCTCCAAATTGCGCGTTGGCGGTAACACCATTCAAACATCCAATCGCAATCAAAACCACCAACAAGGAACTTGTTTTCATCATGAATCTGTCCATCGAGGGATTGTGTGGCAACGAAACAAAAAACGTTTCGTCACTAGGTGGTACTGCAACAACTGCCGCCGTCGCTGCATTGATTCCAAGGCATCTTGGCGATGAAGGATGCCATCGGACATAAACCGGTGATTCCGGCAAACATCAGTCCTGCGCCCACGAATGCCGACAGCCCGATGAAATAGGGATGCAATAAACTTAGCGCGACACCGAGCACGACCAAGAATCCCGCCGTGATTTGAACTTGCTGCATCAATGGCAGCGACTTCTTGCCACGCACCACCGGCAGGCCCGCTTTCTCCCAGGCCATCGTGCCGCCTTCGACGTTGACGACGTTTTCAAATCCGGCGTCAAGGAACTTTTGGCAAGCTTGGCTGGAACGATTGCCGCTGCGGCAGATCACATACAGCGGATGGCCGGCGTTTCCGTTGCGTGACGCCATCACCGCCGCCGGATCGAGTGACTCCAGCGGAACACTGCGAGCGCACTCCGCGTGCACTTCTCGGAACTCGGTCGGCATGCGGACATCGATCAAATCGATCTCGCCGCCGCTGCGTTTCTCGGACAACTGTTTGACATCAATGGTTTGCATGGAAATCCTCTTTCCTGATCATTCTGTTTAAAAAACTTCGCGGGGCGTCGGCCCGTTCACTTGAACAAGCACCACGCCCGTCATATCGACACCTCGATAGCCGACGAGGTATTTTCTCAAAAAAAGTGGCCGTGGTCCACACCGTTTATTTGTGACGTTTCTCGGGGGTCGCCAGGAAGCGGCCCTCGATACACGCCATCAGCTTCTCTAGATGCGGTTCAGCGATTTGGTAATAAACACGGCGGCCTTCGCGTTCACTGGACAGAAACCCGCAGCGCTGCAGCAGTCGGAGGTGCTCCGAAGCTACATGGTCTTGGATTTCGCAATCGGCAGCCAGTTCGCCGACGGTGTAGCGTCCGTGGAGCAGAAGTTGAACGACACGAAGCCGCACCGGGTGCGCCAGCGTTTTCAGACACTCCGCCGCTTGAGCAAAATCGTGGACGGTCCCCCGCGGCTTGCCCGCCGCCGAATCACCGCGTTTCTTGGTGGTCGTTTTCGTCGCCATAAAGTTCCTTCATGTCACCCCGAGTACTTTAATATATCGGAACATCGCGACATGTCAATGAATGTTTCCATGGATTTTTGTGCAGCAAGGCAATCATTCCCAGCGCCATCACAATCGGCCCTCATCACAGCCCGGCCGCTCCTGCCGACGTCCGGCGTTCCCAAGTCGCGACGTGACCTGTCTTTTTGGTGCCACCGTTTTGTTCCCCCCTGTCACCTGCACCAAGGCACTTGGGGGAGGTCGAGCAGAGCCGTTCAGGCGAATGCGAGGGAGGGGGCATGCGTGAAGCAAACGGCGTCGCTGTAGAGAACGATTTAGAAAGGGTGCTGATTGCGGCAAACTTGCTGTTTTTTCTTAGTCCGATGGGATCAGATCGCGGATGCGGCGGGTCAGACGGAAGCGACGCTTGGCTTAGCGACTGCGATGCTCGTCCACCTCGCAAGTGAGCCTTACCGTGATGTGTGACCAAGAGCGATGATGATCAAACGGCAGTTGAATCAAACGCCGTCGAAAACCCAATGCAAGGCCTTACCGCAGCGAGGCTTTCCCACTCAACGTCTGCGCGTTGGGATGAGGGTCTGGGTTTTAAGAAGTGAACGCTCCCACCATGGAGAGCCGCGGAGGCGGCGGAAGCGTAAAGCCTGGGACGTAAGTCCCAGGTCTCGTTTCGCAGCGAACCCGATCAAGCCCCGAAGGCGGCGACAGATTGTGGGTGATACCCTCGCGTCTCTGTCGCCGCTTCGCGGCTTCGCTGACGTGGCAATGTGGCACCCCATGGGGCTGACGCCCCATGCTTTATGCTGCCGTCGCATCCGTGACTGTGCACGAGCACCGATGTTGAAAGGCGTCATCAGTGACTCGATCAGCTTTTAAAACCCCCTTCCCTTTATTGCTCGTTCGATGCAGATTCACGCTTAATACGGTGATTCCGCCGCGTTCTATGCGGGACGCTCTCCAAAAGGAGTGGTGCGAGATGTGACGTCCAAGAGGAGGTGACTGAGGCCGGAGTGCCATCTATGGCATGCCGGGCAATTCGACGATGCTGCGAATCTCCGTCGTTCCTCGTTTGGTACCGGGGATGCTGGCCGCCACCGCGATCGCTTCGTCGAGATTGGCAACGTCGATCAAAAAATATCCGGCCAATTGTTCCTTCGTTTCCGCGTACGGTCCGTCAGACACTGTTCGTTGTCCGTCGCGAACTCGAACGCAGGTCGCTGTGGAAGCAGGATGCAACGGCGCTGCACCTAAATAGTGGCCTTGTTTGTCCAATTCGTGACACAGCTGCACTGACTCTTCGCGAGCGACTTCCAACTCGTCCGGCGGCCACACTCCCTCTTCGGAGTAAATCAATAAAATGTACTTCATCGTGTTCTCGTTGTCTTAGATGTTGTTCACTAACGGGACGATTGCTGACGCGATACGTCTACTCAGTGGGCATAGCCGACATGTCCATCCAGAACATCTCCCAGATGTGGCCGTCCAAGTCAGCCAGGTTGCGGTTGTACATGAAACCAAGATCTTGCTTTGGATTGATATCGGCAATGCCACCATGCGTTGCCGCCAACTCGTTCAATTTGTCAACCGTTGCGCGATCATCGCAGGACAGAGCCAGCATGACCTCACTCGATGATTTCGGCGGGATCGGGCGACTGGTGAATGTACGCCACTTGTCGTGAGTCAGTAGCATCACATGAATGGCTTCGCTCCAAACCATGCATGCTGCCGTTTCATCAGTGAAGCGAGGGTTGTTCTCAAAGCCAAGTGCCTCGTAAAACGCCATTGAAGATTTCAGGTCGGCGACTGGCAAATTAACAAAGATCATTTTGGACATTGGAGTACTTTCTTCCTACGGGTTTTAAAGGATGGCTGATTCGATTCCGATGGACGAGATCAGGACGGCGTTTCTGCATCGCCCGGAATCTCGTGTTCGACAAGATGTGCCAATTGCAAGAGTGACTCTTGCCAGCCGAGATAGCACATTTCAGCGGGGATGAACGCTGGGAGTCCTTCGTGCAGAATCTCCATCTCGGTGCCGCAGCTGACCGTTCGCAAGGCAATCGTCTTGGTCATTTCAGCCGCCCAATCCGGGTCATCGAATGTGTCGGCCATACGAATGCGTTGATAGGGGACGAGCTCGACGAACTTACTTTCAAAGCTGTGGTGATGGCCGTTCTCAAAGTTAGTGAATGTCATGTGGTAACTGCCGCCCACTCGGGCGTCCATTCGGTCAATGGTTCCCAGAAAACCGTACGGCGGCAGCCACCGAATCAGGGCATCAGGTTCGAGAAATGCCCTGTAGACGCGTTCGGCAGGGGCTCGCAGCACGCGATGCAGGCGGACGGTGCTTGACGAATCAGTCATGGTGAGATTCTCCAGATTGTGAGTGGCTGATTGATGGATAGTCGAACGGAGACCCCGCGGTTCGACATCTCTTTCCAATCTTTTGGCCAAGCACGATCCGGGAGGAGGCCTGCGCTGGATTGCTCAAAGTTTGGTGCTGACCCGTCTTTTCGAAGCAACCGTTCTTTCCCCGTGTCACCGTCCCCGAGGAACTTGGGGGAGGTCGAATAGAGCCGGTCAGGCGAATGCGAGGGAGGGGCTCGCGTGAAGCAAGCGGCGTCGCTGTAGAGAACGATCTAGAAAGAATACTGATTGCGGCAAACTTGCTGTTTTTTCTTAGTCCGATGGGATCAGATCGCGGATGCGGCGGGTCAGACGGAAGCGAAGCTTGATTTGGCGACTGTGATATTTGTCCACCTCGCAAGTGAGCCTTACCGTGATGTGTGAGCAAAAGCGATGATGATCAGATGACGCGTTTCGTTTTGTCACCCCAGACGACACAGTCAATCCTCGATAAAGTGCTTGTCCCCAGAAGCCACCATCTGAGGTGGTGCTGTTCCTGTTTCCGCTTCCCTCAAGTTTGCTCACGCGAAGACGCAAAGGCGCGAAGAAAGATGCTCCCTCCTTCGCGTCTTAGCGCCTTCGCGTGCGAACAACCAAACCCAATTTAAAAACCCCCTTGCTCTTTTCGCATTAGTCTCGATCGAGCGAACAGCAACGCATTGGTTACCCAAGTCACACTGGGCAGTCTTGGCAACCAGGTGAACCAGCAAGCTCTCGCTGGTAACGCCCCAAAGAAAGAAACCTCACTCAACGTCTGCGCGTTGGGATGAGGGTCTGGGTTTTAAGAAGTGAACGCTCCCACCATGGAGAGCCGCGGAAGCGGCGGAAGCGTAAAGCCTGGGACGTAAGTCCCAGGTCTCGTTTCGCAGCGAACCCGATCAAGCCCCGAAGGCGGCGACAGATTGTGAGTGATACCCTCGCGTCTCTGTCGCCGCTTCGCTGACATGGCAATGTGGCACCCCATGGGGCTGACGCCCCATTCTTTATGCTCCCGTCGCATCCGCGACGGTCACGGGCGCCAAAGTTGATTGGCGACATCAGTCACTTTGATCAGCTTTTAAAACCCCATTCCCATTATTACTCGTCAAGATCCCTCGGCTACGCCAAGAATTGACTTGCCATTCCATAAATTTTGGCTTAACGGTGCGGTTCAGCGGGTGGCGGCGAGCGATTTAGCCATTGCGAAAACGGTCACTACCGCCACCCCGTTGCAACCGATGGTTCGCCGTTCTTTTCGAGTTTGTAGTCGCGTACGGATCGACGCCAGCGGATCGGAGCCCCGATTTCCAAGCGGCGTACATCAAATATATGAAGCCGATCTGGGGAATCCAAGCACAAACTGTCCCGGGCACAACCCCGATAGCGGACGTCGGGGAATCAAGTATCGCCGCCACCGAATACGCAATGCACAGCATTAACACCAATACACTCGTCGCAATGCCGTATCGAGTGTTCCGTGTCGTGCCGTACCGAGAAATCGTGAAGGCAATGGCTGGGCCAAAAATATACGTTATTGCTAGGGCCGTCACTGTTCCGGGCAAGCCAAGCATTCGAGCGATCGCAAACACCGTTGCAAGGACGGTAGTTGCAACAAGTAAGTGGTGGATACGGAACTGAGTCGGACGAGCGATGTGTTCGTTCAGTGCATGTCCTTTGTCGGCGAACGTTACCGATCACCCGGTCGGCGCGGTTGATCTTCCACTGCCGAATCGCCCCGACTCGCCGACTCGGGTGCATCGGCTGGATTGCCCACTTGGTCTGCTAGCGGCGGGAGATAGTCTACCATCTCGTGAGACCATCGCGGATCACCGTCCGAATGTTCAATTGGAGATTCAGAGATTGAGTGGATGTATCGGTCGACGAGGACATCATAGTCGTCGCGCGTCTCGTATGTCGGCCGGAAATCGTCACGCAGTACCCGTAGTTGTGTGAGAACATTGTCGACGTTGTCGTTTTCCAGTTCAACGATCGTGTTTTGAATCAAGTCTTTGGTCGCTTCTGAGAAGTAAACATTGGATTGGACGCGATCCAGGGATCCGACGATCCATGCAACCCCGAACGACATTGCGATCGCACAGATCCCCAACGTGATTCGTGTGGTGCGGTTGTCGTAGAACTCGGAGATCAACCAAGCGATGGGCAAAGCGACGACGAGCAGCAGGATCAATTCGAGCATCGGCTGGCACTGTCGTTAAAGTCACTATCTCGTTCGACGAACGGTAGACATCACGGGGGACGGACGAAAGATTTTCCATTCGAGCAAAGCTGCAAGCCGTCCTCCCGTGCATGTCATGGTTCGCTGCATTCTAGCTGGACGGAAAAGGCTTCGGCAGGCAAAACCTGTTTTAAAACCCCCTTCCCCTGGTATGTCCCCTAGATCAAAAAAAATCTAGAGAAAGGACCATCCAAACGCTCCATTGGAAGAGCTTTTTACCTTCCAACCAATGGAGCAATTCAGATGGTCTCTCGTACCAAGTCTACCAGAAAGAACAGCAACAAGTCTTCCAAACGACGCTACATCGGCAAGCCCGGTGGCGTCATCCAGGAAAGAGTCCTGAAGGTCGGTCCGCAACGATTTGGGATCGTTGCGGTCGACTGTGCAAAGCGGCGATCCAAATGGATGCTCTGCGATTTCTACGGACGTGTCATCATCGAACCGACCGAAGTGGATCACGAACGTGGGACGCTCGATGCAATGGTCATGCGAGTCCTCGAAGCTTGCCAAGCAGAAGGAATACAGGACTCTATCGTCGCCGTCGAAATGACCGGTATCTACCACAAGCCGGTGCAACGTGCGTTTCGCAAGGCGGGCTTTGACACACGCACGGTTCATCCCTTCGCATCGGCACACTACAGAGGAGCACTGCACCCGGACAACAAAACCGATGACAACGATCTCGAAGCGATCTTCCTCGCCGCTGCCGCTGGATACGGACTGTCGGTGTTTCCAGTCGACGAGACCTATCGTTCGCTCCAAAGGCTCGCACGTCACCGCCGTAACTTGGTCAAGCAGCGTTCCAGACTGAATGTTCAAATCAGAGTTCTCATGCATCAGACGATGCCAGGCTACGCGGACCTTTGGGAAGAAGACAAACTGTTCAGCCACTCGGTTGCAATGCTGATCGCAAAAAACTTCTCGTCGGCCGAGTCGATCAAGAAAGCCAAACAGGCCGGCTTGGCAAAATACTTGCGACGCTCCAAAACACGATTCCAAGAACGCACGCTCGACAAGATTTATGCATGGAGCCTGCAAGCGGCCGAGCCCGATCCACTTATCGAACTATTAACCGAGCAGTGGAAGCAACTGCTGGAGTTGCGTGACATGCTTTCTGCACAGATCACTCAAACGGAAAGGCAATCGGCATCATTTCTCGCTAAAACGCCGTACATTCTGCTGCTTTCGATCAAAGGCATCAACGTTGTCTCAGCATCGGAGTATGCCGGCGAAGCAGGTCCGATTGAGCACTATGCTTCCGCCACCGCAATCAACGGTCGTGCTGGTCTTTATCCGTCACGATACCAAAGTGACGAAGTCGACCGCACCGACACGGTTGCCAAGAACTGCAACCGACGACTCCGCGCGGCTTGCATCTTGTTGGCCAAGAACCTCATCAAGTGCCATCCCTACTACCGCGGGTTATCGGCCGTCTGGGCGACGCGAAACATTAAAACTCAAGATCGCAATTGTCGAATGGCCAACCGGGCCAATCGGATGGTATTTCAGATCGTCAGCGGTCGCCAAGTGTGGCGTGGCAGAGGCATTGATTGCGAGGCGATTCTGTTCAAGCTACGTGAATTCCATCACGCGCACGCGACGCCACTGGATCAAACCGTCGCTCACATGAACGAGGCTTATCAATGGCTTCCCAAGTCGGTGCATCAAACCGAAGGCAAGCCGTTAGCAGAGCTGGCGGGCAAGAAGCGGCGGGGCACCTCATCGATCGGCGAATTACTGATCCCACTTCTTATTCGACTTGGAGTTCGCGAAGCGAGCGAGTTAGAATCAAAGACGTCCGAAGCTTAGGGCCCACATTGGTTTGTCATCGCTGCGCAAGCGGCGCACTGACAACATCGATCCTTCCCCGAGGGCAGGCGTGGCTTTTCGAAGCTGCAGTCAATAAGCCCGTGGAAAAAGCGTGATGCTCTGTCAGCGGTTCCAACGCCGGATAAGACAGTGTGAGGCTTCTAAGCTTCGGATATCTACCAGGGTGGCGAGACGGAACCATCCAAGCTGCCAGAGACGTGCCTAGGCAGCGGACAAACCATTGGACTTTGAGTTCAAAAAAAGTTACCGTGAGGTAATGCCGATGGAGGTACGCGCGTATCTCGCCAAGGCGGCCAAATCAAAGTTCGACCATGACAGTGCTTTTCGAACCTGTTTCTTCCCCTTTTCGCGTTCTTCGAAACAGCGGCAAGCAAAAACCAAGTGAGCTAGTCAAACCACTTGGCAGGACCGCGGGCTTCTTGAACATCGGCTGCGTTCGTTCCTCACTCCCCGATGTCAAATCCTTATTGGTTATCCGGCTTTTCTGCGTTAGAGCCCCACTTGTTCACGAAGATGACTGACATCAAGGCCACAGTAATCTGCTTGATCGAACATCTCTTGTGCATATTCATGATCCATTTCGACACCGTCGCCAGTCGCGTAAATCACGGCCAGACCGGCCATTGCAGATGGGTTTCCAGCATCGGCAGCTCGCTCATACCATTTGACGGCTTCCGGCATGTTTTTCGGCGTTCCACGTCCAGTCGCGTTGAATGCACCAAGGTTATACATGGCCCGAGAATGTCCGGCATTCGCGGCACGTTGACAGGCATTGAATGCCAGTTCTTCGTCTACAGGAACACCGAGGCCATTCGCATGGTGGGCATAAATCTCAAACATGGCGTCAGCGTTGCCAAGATCAGCCGAGCGTTCTTGCAATTCAAATCCTGATTCAGGTGAGGCAGCAACGCCAAAGCCGTGCGTTGTCAGCAATGCAAGAATGTAGATTGCATCAGCGTCGTCAGGATCGGATGCAACAACTTCGGAAACGAATTGATACGCCTGTTGTGTTTCGGACTCAGTAGCGGAATCGCGTTTGAAGAACCAGCGAATCTTGGCGAGTTCAAGTTTCGCATTCTCGACGTTGGCATCAATCGCCGCCGCAATTGCGTATTCGGCAGACTTGAGATCGGGTTCGCCGAAATCGGGATAAGCGTGCCACCAAGCAAGCGTTACCCACGCGCTGGGTTCCCCATGTTGCGCAGCGGTTTGATACGCCACGGGAATCTTCGCGACTTCGTCGAATGTTAGGATGCCGAGCATCATATCGCCACGAGCGATTTGATTGCGAGTTAAATCGGCCCACGCAACGAGTTGGCCAGCGACAGCATTCGATGGCGTGCTTTGCAGAAGAGCGTCAATGTCTGGCGTGTCACTCATCGCGGTGGTTGTTGCGGGATAACGAATTGCGATCTATGCAGGCACGGGACGTGCATGCATAGATCGGGCGTTGAACTTTGTCGGAGGCTGGCAGTCCCGGAAGACTTGGATCGGAGCGTCCAATCCGCCTCAAAAAGATTCTATCTCGAACGACACTCCCGGTGTCAAACCTGGCCCACTGCCAATCCGAAACGGTACATCTGGATCGCCCGGCCCCGTTTCCTTTGCGACTTCTACCTGCGTTTCCAGGTTCACGTCGTAATCATCCGAACCGTACTGGGCCGTCCATAACTCTCGGTGTGACTCCCGCTGACGCTCCGCGTACCACTCCAGACACGTCTCACTCTCCCGCCAAAACAACTCTTTCCATGTCGGGAAAAGCTTCGCCGGGGTCAGGATTTGCATTGGGTTTTCAGTTGTAGTCTGTCCTCAATCGAAGTCGTCCGTCGCCGCCACGTCGGCGACTGGGCACAGGGATTACAGGGACAGGATTACAGGGACAGAACGCATTGCTGGGGTGGATGGCATTGGCCCCTTTGGTGACTTGGGTCAACGATCGGTCACGGAATGCGTTTCGCCTGCGTTGATCGACGTGGTGAGATGCTTTCGCCAGTGAAGTTGAGTATCTGCCAACGGAATCGAGCCCCAACACCGTTATAGGTGCCGGGACTCGAACGGAGACAGTCGGGGGAAGGCGGGAAGGTTAGAAGGAACTCATTTATAGGGCGATTGTGATCCCTCAGCGTTGGTGGTTGTGCTGGGCCGTTTTGCCTGATTTGGGATGACGTGCGGTCACGCGCGGGGCTTCACTGGTTTCGTTTCGTCTTGTCACTCTCGATGGAACCGTCAACCCTTGTTGAAGTTGCTGCACCCCGAGAAGTCTGCCCGCCTCAGAAAACATGCTAGATGTCGAACGAGCAAGGTTGGAATGTGATAAGCTCGTTTTTTTCCAGTCGGGGAGAATTGCCTCATAATGCAACTCTGACCCGCAACGGTTGCTCTATTTGGCGGGGTGCTGACGTTGCCTATTTCAATATCTTGTCCCAACGGGCATTCCATTCTGGTCGATGCCCGACTGCAGGGGACCCGTGTGCAGTGCCCTCAGTGCGGAAGCGTTTTCATAGCAACAACCAGCACACCTTCCCACCAGTCCGTACCACCAGAGAACCGACAACGCAATGACGAGGCCTTGAAGCCTTCTGCTTCTGACGCGCGCGTCGCAAATGGCTCAAAAGCTGTCCTCCCGATCGCTGCCGGATTGTCCTCGCTAGCGTCTGTCCTGATCGGTTTGAGCGTCACGATCTGGTTGCTGGTTCTGCCCAGTCCCCCGACGATACCTGTTACCCAAGCTGGGCCACAACCAGAGCGGGGCTACGAGTTTGCCGACGATTTTGAATCTCAGGGAACGGATCCAAACGACCGTCCGCCAGTCACCATTGATGTCTTCGCCGAAGAAGTCCCCGAGGACGAAAAGCTGGCGATCAAGGCCCGAGAAGAACGAGAAAGGCAACGAAAGTTACGGGAAGACAAACGCCAACAAAAACTCCGAGACGAATCGTACGCGCGGGCGCAGAGCTACGCGAAATCAATCTCATTCCAAGGAAAAATCGTCGAGCTTCCCATGCCTGCGGTGAGAGCGGCATTGGACGAGAGCACCGGAGACATCGTGATCACCGGCTCGGACAAGCCAGCCCTCATGCTGCGATCCGCTTGGTTTGATGGAACGGCTCCGGTCGAACAGATTGACGTTTCCGCGTTTCCGGCAAACAAGCTCCCTGGTGTTCAATTCAAACGTCTGAAAGATCAAACCCTTCTTGTGACCTTTGAAGCCAAACTATTGGGCACAGCTCCCCACGGCGTTGTTCGGTTGCTTGATGCGAAAACGCTTGAGCCAATCGATCCCGAGACGACGGGCTTGCGGCAGCAATTCCCAGTCTTTGGCAGGGAAATATACACCTCCAAGAACCCGAAAGATCTTTCGATCTTCACCGACAATGGTCGGTTCTTTCTCGATCGCCCCCTCTCAGATCCTCCCTCCGCGTCCTATCAGAGAAGAATTCACGGAGTCAGCGAGTCGGGAAGGATAGTGCAAGATACTTTCGCGCTCCATCTGCAAGCACCACCGGGATTTCCGAAGGGCCGCGCCTGGAAGGATGCCGATGAGAGAGACGGAGTTTTAGATCCCCTCGACCAATACTATCACTATGGCTACCCGATTTTTGGCGAAGGAAAAAAGGAACGCATTGATTCACTCGCAGAAGTTCAGTTCTTTTTTCCAGATCGGGACTTGGTGCTTCTGAAGTACGGCAGATTCAAAGACAATCGAAGGCTCCGTCTGATCCGTCGCGACGGCGAGTACATCCATGAAACCTGGATGCGTATGCCTTCGGATTTCGGTTTGAATCCTCAAGGAAATATATACCCTTACAAGACACTTCTCGATCGGCTTCATCAACGAGTCGTCGTGATCGCGGGCGACGAAGCAGCCTTGATCCCGTTTTCAGCCTTGCCAGACGACACTGAGATACCTTCTATCACACTCGATGATTTGCCAACTTACATTGAGCCTCGCAAGGAGCTTTCGGTGGACGTATCGTCCCATAGGAAAGGGACCGAAGTTACGCTGACCGAAAAGCCAGACGGAGTGCAGTTTCTGGACCACAAACTAAAGTGGACTCCCACGCCAGACCAGATCGGCATTCACCGCCTCACTTTCCAATTGAAACTCGGCGAGAAAGAATCGGAACAATCCTACGACATCGTCGTCAGTGAACGCGGTCTGTCGCTGCCGTTTGATTGCCACAGGTTTTTCTTGAGCAAAGATGGCGGCGAAGCGATTGTGGTCTCATTGGGAGCAACCACACGATTTGCGATCATCAATACGAAAACGCGGGAGACGACGGTCAGCGAGCCCTTTCCTTGGGAAGCAAAGCAACCTCGAATTCTCCGCGATGAAGACCAGCTTTTTGTGGTCGACAATGAATTCATCGTTCACACCATCGATGCAAAGACTCTCAAGGAAACTCATCGCGTTGCGATTCCCTTGGATCCCAGTCTTACGGAGTTCGAACGTGAGCAGCTACGTTGGTCGGTTGAGGCAAATTGCCTGACCGGCTCAATGAACCAAAATACACTTCGGTTCGTGCTCCCGGATCTCCAAACGCTCACGCCACCGACCGGCCTCGGAATTGACAACCAACCTCTTCGCGTCATCAACAACGGACGCTTCTCCATCGGTCCAGCGGTGCTCGATGAATTTTCCCAAAAAGTGGATTACTTGCTTGAGATCCCCGGTGCCGTACCACTGGTTCCTCGCGCCCCCACAGGTTTAGAGACTCAGTGGCGAATGCGAAACAATTCCAGGCAAAAGAAACTCGTCTTCAGGGGAGAGGAGACCCAGTCGGGTGACGTCATTGTCCATATGGAATCAGATGGTCAACCGCCTCTGGCACGAAAGATCACCCACCTCACCGCGAGCAAGAAAATCCGCTACTCAACAAATTTCGTCCAGTGCATCTACGAAGCCGGAACGCTTGGCGTGACCTGTCGTGGGGTTTTCTTTCTGTTCCGACCAGCCGAGATGGGGTGGCTGAAAGAAATGCCCAGCACGAGCGCTGAGCCGATCAAAGTGACTCCAAGGGACCCACCCTTAGTCATCACGCCAACTGGGAAAACGAAAGTCACCTATTCCCTATCGGGAGGCCAAGACCCCGCGTGCGCCATGCGTCTGTACACGGGCACTACGAAGCCCCCGGAGACCCCAGCAATCAAACCGTTGCCAAACCCCGGTGACTTCGAAGTCGATGGATCAGCCTTGGTGAAAATGATCCTCTCCAACAGAACGGCTATCGATGCGCTCAAACGCAAGATTTCGATGCAGGGTGCGAGATTGACTCCGCGAGACATCGAGTTGTTTGCCAAAAACTACCGAGACGAGATTCGTCTCTCGCTGGGAGAGCACTTTCAACCCAAGCTCTCTGGAATACCGATCTCGGTAACCTTTCAAGTGGTTGCTGGTAGCCGGGAGGACAACCAGATGATTTTCCATGCGATGCTGGTGGATGTGCCGACCAAAATGCTCTTTGCACCACTGAGCACCAACAGCCAGCAACAGCGATAAGAGAACGTAATGAGTACAAAGAAACTTACTGTGGTGTCACTCTCGGTCGCTGGGGTCTCCCTAGTGATTTGGACGCTCGTCATTGCGATGATCATCAGCAGAAGAACACAGACGGCATCCGATGGATTGGTCGCGTCCGAATCGACAACCATGTCCGCAAGCCCAAAGTCAACGGATCCCGAGAGCAAACCGGATTTGGAGACGATTGCAAAGAAAGCCGCGAGTGAATTACGAAAAATTCCGACGCCCAGCAAGAGTCGACTCGCCGGCGCGTTGGAAGGAAAATTTCCCTTCCTTCGATTTTGGGAGTCTTCGCTCGATTGGGCTTACGACGACGTATCGGGCAACATGGCAATGTTCGGGTACGAGAAATATGTTGCCATCTTTGATCTCTCTAAGCTCAACGGAAAAGACATTCCGCCGACCGAGATCGACCTGACTTTCAAACCGCAGGCCATTGGGCTCAAGAAATTCGCTGACAAAAGCTACTTCTTGGTTGTGGGAGAGCGAGATCTCATGCTGATTGATGCTCATACCAAAAAGGTCGTCAAAACCGGCAGGATATCCTTCGGCGACTTCGTCCATGTGTTCGATTGCGTTGATCGGAAAGACCCGACAATTCTTGCCAAAAAAGTCGGCATGTCGAGATACGATAATTTAGCCACACCCATTCAAAAAGTCGAAGGTCGGCATGGGAGTTCGAATACCATCGCAATCAATATCGAAACGCTTGAAAAAACTCGTGCAGTCTTCGGCCTTGTCTTCGGTGTTTCTCCAGATCGCAGTGAATGCTTGTTCATAACAGAGACTCCCAAGCCCAAGCAAATGCGTCTTGGATACTGGCCCAAGGACCCGACCAAAATGTTCAAGGCAACCGCTTCGACGGAAAAATGGCCTGACTCGGCGTCCATCCGACTCATTGGCGACGTCGTTGCGTTCGACAACGTGCTCTACAACCGTGACCTCCAGGAGATTGGCAAAACCGCGTTTCCTGCTCAAGCTCAAATGCCAGGCACCGCCTATCTCGCCTGCAGTGACGGATTCACTTTCGAGATTGTGTCGGTAAACGATCTCAAGCCGCTTTTCACCTACCGACTGCCAAAAGGTTGGGATGAGATCCTTGAGCAATCGCCGACTCGTGAAGTATCTCCTCGCGTGATCTGCGATGCCAAGTACAGACGTTTTCTGTTCTATCGGCGCGGCCATCTGATTGCATTTCCGCTGGATCAGCTGGGGCTGGCTCCGCTGTCAAGTGTGCACTTCACTTGGCGTGATCACACGCAGCTTGAGGCCGATTCGCCTTGGCAACTGCAACTCACCGGCAACGGCGAGTTGGGTGATCTCTCACTTGAAGACGCTCCCAGCGGTTTAACGATTGATGGCTCGACACTCGCCTGGGTGCCAACCTCCCAGCAGCTCGGAACGCATACTTTCTCGATCATTCACAAATTGGGTCAGTCGCAACAGAAACGCTCCATGACTTTGACCGTTCAACAGGACCCGGTCCAGGTGGAGAAGGATTCATTATGAAAATCACAGTTTCCTGTCCAAACGGGCACAAGATCTCTGCGACCGCTCGATCCGAGAAACGGCGAGTGAAATGCCCAAAATGTGGAGCGCCCTTTGAGATACCAAGCGCAACGGTGCCTGAGTCTCTTTCTACTGAGCCGCTTTCTACTGAGCCAGTGCCCCCCGAACCAATGCCCTCTGAGCCAGTGCCCCCCGAGTCAGCACCGTTGGAGGTCGCGTCTCTCGCTTCAAGTTCAGAATGGGCATCGGTCCCGGGTCACGATTTGTCCGATGACAATCTATTTGGCAAGTCATTTGAGCCGTTGTTCGACTCCAATGCGAACTCCCCGGCAGCGTTTCCCGATCCATTGGCGGCAACGTTCCCAGAAGTATCGGCCAGCGCGTTCCCGATGGCTCCTGCCGCAACGTTCCCCGTTCCACAGGTTCAACCCGAGCCTGCTCAGCCGAGCCCCGGCAAAGAGGATGCGCAGCAAAAGCAACGATTGGCTCCTCTGTGGTTGATCGGTTCTCTTTTGGGAAGCTCACTTTCTCTGATCGCTGGACTTACCGCGTTGCTATTTGTATTGACCCATCCGCAACTGGGGCGACCACAGATCAATCCCATTTTGCGTTGGAATTTCGGTGTCGGAGATCACTTTGAGGTTTTCACCAAGAACTCAGACATCACACGCAATGTCACGCTCGATGTATCGACCAAAAGCAATGTCAGTATCTGGGAGCGGTGGCAGGTGACGGATGTGGATCCGGCGGGAAACGCTACGATCGAATCGGCGATCACCAGGATGGTGATCGAAGTTGAATCGCCAGGAAACGTTTTCATTTTCGATACCAACGAGGAAGATGTGACGTCGAAACACGAGACGTTGGGTGCGAACATTCGCCCGGCGATTGGGCAAGCGGTTCCTCGAACGGTCAGTCCCCAAGGAGAAGTGTCCAACGTTCAACCGCCCGAACGCCTCCGGTCACTCAATCTGATCGGTAATCTGACTCTCGAAAAACACGCCACCTCGTTCATGATGAAGACGCCCCAGGGTTCAGTCTCTCCAGGTGATCAGTGGCAGAGCGAGGAACCAAAAGAGTTCTCGGGGGTTCATATCACGAGGTTAAACGAATACACGTATAAGGGTGCTCAGCAGCAAGCTGATAAGATTCTCCACGCTGTGACATCCAGTCAGAAAACCCGAATTGATCAAGTCCCTGAGGGTAGCTCCTTAAAAATCGTCGGCGAAGACTCCACGGGAGAATACCTTTACGATTTGCAAGCAGGCCACTTGGTTCGATTCACATCCACCGCATCGGCAACTCAAGTGGTTGGTGAAAATCCTCCGACAGAAGTAAACATGCAAACGCAGATCCTGATGACGGTAGAAAAGCGATAGCACCCCGACGCCTCCTCCCTCCGACGGCTTCACGCGATAACACGAACGCGTCGAGCTGATACGACAGCGGTTCGAGGTCTCTTTCCAATCTTTTCGCCAAACACGATCCGGCAGGAAGCATGCGCTGGATCGCTCAAAGTTCGGCATTGACCCGTCTTTTTCGTGCCACCGTTCTACTCCCCGTGTCACCTCCCCCAAGAAATCTGGGGGAGGTCGCGTTTAGCCGTTCAGGCGAATGCGAGGGAGGGTGCTCGCGTGAAGCAAGCGGCGGCGCTGTGGCGAAAAATTTAGAAAGGATACCGATTGCGGCAAACTTGCTGTTTTTTCTTAGTCCGATGGGATCAGATCGCGGATGTGGCGGGTCAGACGGAAGCGACGTTTGGTTTGGCGACTGGGATGCTCGTCCACCGCGAGAGTGAGCCTTCCCGTGGTGTGTGACCAAAAGCGATGATGATCAGATGACGCGTTTCGTTTTGTCACCCAGACGACACGGTCAATCCTCGATAAACTGCTTTGTCCCCAGAAGCAAGGCTCATGCGGGTTGACCGGGGCCGAGCGAAAGATCAACCATCACCGACGATCTCAATGCCGATTGCTTCCTGCGCGAGTGCAAACAGTTTCTTTGCCGGTTCGCTGTCGGAATCAAACGCGTAAGAAATCTCGGCTCCGCCGCACAAGCCAAAAAGATTGTTGCATCGCCAACAGACCGACGCTTCAAGATAGACGGTTCCGTCAACAATGAATCGCAATCCAATCGGTGGCACGTGACATCGCGCCGACTGACCGGGCGTGAGAGCACGCCACGCATCTGCAAACGGTCGTGCGGATTCACCATCAACCCAAACGCTGGTCTCGTCGACAGCATTTTGCATGTACTGCGAGACCCGATTCGCATCGACGCGTCGAATGTCAACGACTTCTATCGCGTCCACATGCGGTAGCGAATTCGGATCATAGTCATCCATTATAATCTACTTCGGAGGACGGCGGCGATCACGCGGTCGCCGCAAGTGATCATCCACTTCAACAACCATGACTCGTCGGCGAGTAGGCCGAGGTCTCTTTGGTTTAGGTTACGGTTTGTTTTCCCTGTCTGCCACCCGTTTGCTCTGGTGGTGTCACAATACGGTAACCATGCCGCATTGATCCCCGGCCCCTCTCAGATCCGGACGTGCCGTGTTTTAGCATCCGGCTTCCAGATGTCACTTGTCTGCCGCACGCACTGGCTGCCGGGATATCGCGATCAGGTCCCTCAATCGAAAAGCAACCGTAGGTCATGCTCTGCATGACAAAATACGGCACGTCCTGCCTTCACGCTTGACCGCTTGGATTCGGGCAATACTCCTGCCGAGGTTCGATGCTACCCAGTTGCGATGAACGGATGGTGTCGCCTACAGCAGCCCTAATGGATGGCCGCTAAATCACAGAACAGACAGTTGGGGCAAAAAAATGTGCGGGCAAAAAAATACAGGACCAAAATAACCGTAGGTCATGCTGTGCATGACGAAATACGGGCCGCCCATCTCCACGGTTGGCCGCCCGGATTGGGGAAGACATCTGCTGACGACCGATGTTGCCGACTTGCGATAGACAATTACCGGCATGCAAACCATGACCTACAGCAACTGCCGGACAAACGCTGCGTCAGAGAACCGACAGCGAAAGCCCAAGAATGGAGCATCAGAATGAACAGGAGCATTTTTTTGCCCTTCCATTTTTTTGCCCAAACTTCTCGCACCGAGGTGTCTCTGGGTCGATCTGGCAACCTGGAAGTATCGATCGATCAGACTCGACTTTGTTCCACTTGATTGGCTTTCAAGCTTCAACGGTAGCATTCGGTCGTCCGAATCCCTGAGTGCCATTTGTCGTCGTCGCTCACTCCACTTCTGGGGCATACTCGAATCGGCACGACTGGATGCCGTGGTCGATCAAGAACCTCAGGGTCCTCACCGGTTACCTGATTGACGTGATGTGTAGCGTGCGTGAGCCGACCAAGGCGAACAGCAAGCGTTCTTCGGGGCGCCGACTCCGGGTCTCTCCACGAAGCTCGCCAATGACGCGTCGCGGAGTGCTGCCTTGGGGCATGCACAAACCTTGGGCACTGTAAACCACTGGATAGGGGCCAACAGGTACCAAATTTCGGAGCGATTCCCGTTCACAGCCGCGCACACCACCCACAGTCCATTCATCCTCACTCCCTTTCTGCCTGCCTCGTTGTAGAAAGCCAGGGCTTCAACGACTGACTTCGCCCACCGGTCTTATACAGCCGCTGCAACACTCAATACTGGGCCTGTCAATACTGGGCCTGTCAATACTGGGCCTGTCAATACTGGGCCTGTGGTTAGCAGTTACCCAGGTGGGATCTCCCCCGCTCGTCAATCAGACCTTGCCAGTCCGCACGTGCAACGGTTTGTTCTGCCGTGTCCTTGTTAGCTGACTTCAAATCGAAACTGCGCGTACTCGTTACGCGCAATCCGCAAGCAGTTTGCCAGTGATTCAAGAACTGAGCAAATGCAATCGGGTTCTTCGAAGCGTCCAGCCATTTTGGGATCGGTCTTGATCGCAGCGATCATACCATCAATTGTTTCAAGGCCATCATCAATCGAAAACCATTCGTCCCATTCACCCAGTATTTCGTCAAGTTCGTCAGGATCGCCGTCAAAGTCTTCGGGAACGTCACGGTTGTCGCCAAAGGCTGTAAAGGGAGTGAGGCTGAGTTCTCGCGCGATGCTGTCGAGTGCGGCATGTTCACGCAACAAGAGTTTACCGTCAGCGTCAAATGACGCGGCAGGGACTCGCGGATGGAAAACGGGGTAAACTTCAGCACCCACGACATGGCCTCCTCAAAGGCAGAACGGCGGCGTTGACCGAGCGACGCCATTGTGGTGTCCATGTTCATCCGGCCGATGCGTCGCTTCGGTCCAACGCATGGTTCTGTCGTCTTCTTTAGCGGCACTGTACCGCTGGGATGCGACCATTGGATTGTATCGCATGCTCGGACCGCACTGCAATTCGAGCCCTGATTTCGCTCCTGATTTCGTCCCGCCGACGATGTGGCCGAAGTCGAATGCTGAGGCCGGACCGTCACACGCGATCCAATGGCAACAGATGATGATACGAGTCCTGGATCGCCAGCACACGATCTCATGCACAACAGTTCGGCGAGAGGACGCATTGCCGAAGTCAACAACATGCTGTCGGCCCCAAGATCTGCCAACTCATTCGACTGGTCGATCACTACATCGAGACGCGACGATCGAGCACTGTAACGACAGAACGGCGGCGTTGACCGAGCGACGCCATTGTGGTGTCCATGTTCATCCGGCCGATGCGTCGCTTCGGTCCAACGCATGGTTCTGTCGTCTTCTTTAGCGGCACTCTACCGCTGGGATGCGACCATTGGATTGTATCGCATGCTCGGACCGCACTGCAATTCGAGTCCTGGTTTCGTTTCTGAATATGTCCCGCCGACGATGTGGCCGAAGTCGAATGCTGAGGCCGGACCGTCACACGTGTTCCAATGGCAACAAGTGGTTCGAGCATCCGGTCGACCACACTCCATTTCACTCGCAACAGTTCGGCGAGAGGACGCATTGCCGAAGCCAACAACATGCTGTCGGCCCCAATATCTGCCAACTCATTCGACTGGTAGATCACTACATCGACACGCGACGCTCGAGCACCGTAACGACAGAACGCAGAGATCACCCAGCCGCGGCGGTGGTCTCTTGTGGTATGTAACGACGACACCCGCGGCTTGGGTGCATCGACATGGATCATCGCGGTACAAGGAGCGACGGTTGGGAAGCATCGCCGCCCGTTGCCATTGTACCGGTTGAACTCGACCGTGGGCAATTCGATCACTCTGATCAGTGCCTGCCTCCACTCTGCACTCGATCACTAGCCGCGTTGATCGCAGAGATCACCCAGCCGCGGCGGTGGTCTCTTGTGGTATGTAACGACGACACCCGCGGCTTGGGTGCATCGACATGGATCATCGCGGTACAAGGAGCGACGGTTGGGAAGCATCGCCGCCCGTTGCCATTGTACCGGTTGAACTCGACCGTGGGCAATTCGATCACTCTGATCAGTGCCTGCCTCCACTCTGCACTCGATCACTAGCCGCGTTGATCGGCGGCGTTGACCGAGCGACGCCATTGTGGTTTCCATGTTCATCCGCCCGATGCGTCGCTTCGGTCCAACGCATGGTTCTGTCGTCTTCCGAGGCGGCACCGTACCGCCGGGATGCGACCATTGGATTGTATCGCATGTTCAGACCGCACTGCAATTCGAGCCCTGATTTCGCTCCTGATTTCGTCCCGCCGACGATGTGGCCGAAGTCGAATGCCGAGGCCGGACCGTCACACGCGATCCAATGGCAACAGATGATGATACGAGTCCTGGATCGCCAGCACACGATCTCATGCACAACAGTTCGGCGAGAGGACGCATTGCCGAAGTCAACAACATGCTGTCGGCCCCAAGATCTGCCAACTCATTCGACTGGTCGATCACTACATCGAGACGCGACGATCGAGCACTGTAACGACAGAACGTTGGCGTTGACCGGGCCGCCGCCAATCAACATTGACTTCAAGAACGACGCGACCGGCGGCTCCGCGTCCAACGCTTTGTTCGTCAGGCCTTCCGAGTTCGGTCATTGGGCATCGTACTCGTACTCAGCATCGCGGTACTCGTACTCGTAAACACGCAAGACATCGTGGATCGAAGCACATTCGAGTGCCGAACCGCGAGCGATTTCGAAGAAGCGATTCTTGTCCTTGAGGCTTTGTTTGCCGTTGCCCTCTGCGATGTTCAGTGGAATCGACTGGGCCGCTCGGAGCCATTGGTCATGCGCCGGTCGATTCATTCCGGTTAGGCCTTTGGCGATGCCGTATGAGAACGCGACGTAGTCAATCGAGAGGCGATAGACGTCCAGTCGTTCATGGTCGAAAGTCGGTTGCGCCATCACGCTCCTTTCGAGTACGAGTACGAGTACCGTTGCACTGAGTACGAGTACGACTTGCCTGACGAACGATAGGGTTCAGCGGGGCCGCGCGAGCGACTGACCACTTCAAAAAACGTCAACTCGCGGCCTCCGTTGCAACCCATGGTTATTTGGCGTTCTCTTCGTCGGCGAAAACGCTGCGACTGGCCTTGGTGCCCCAAGTTCGGTTGTTGTGATCGCCAGACAAACCGGGCGCAATTGTTAGCCAGCGCCACTCGCCATCGTGGACCATGCGTGCGATCATCACAATCTGGCCGACGTGATATGTCAAATGAGTTACGGAGCGAGTGAGTGCTGCCGCGATTGTATGCGATTCACCCCTAATGAATATGGTCTGACCGACGTTCTCAGCGTCAATTGATTCGATCGCGTTGACAAACGCTGACCAACCGCGATCAAAGTACTCGATCAGCGATTGCCGGTCTCCATCCCAATCAAGAAACTCGGCATCACGATTTCGGTCAGGCTTTTCTCCGTCGGTGGTCAGGTAGTCTGTCCATCGGCTTTGAAGGTTGCCTCCAAGGTGGCGCAGGATTATCGCGACCGAGTTAGAGTCCTCCTTTGGACGCGAGTGGAGTTCGGCATCGGTCAATTGTGCGATGGTGGCGTCGATCATACGTCGGTAGGACGCAACCGTCTCACGCATCGCATCGAGCCATGTTGTCGAGTCGCACATTTTCATCGTGAGCCAAATAACGGCGGCGTTGACCGAGCGACGCCATTGTGGTGTCCATGTTCATCCGGCCGATGCGTCGCTTCGGTCCAACGCATGGTTCTGTCGTCTTCCGTGGCGGCACTGTACCGCTCGGATGCGACCTTTGGATTGTATCGCATGCTCGGGCCACACTGCAATTCGAGCCCTGGATTCCGCTCCTGATTTTGCCCCGCCGACGATGTGGCCGAAGTCGAATGCCGAGGCCGGACCGTCACACGTGATCCAATGGCAACAAGTTGTTCGAGCATCCAGTCGACCACAATCCATTTCACGCGCAACAGTTCGGCGAGAGGACGCATTGCCGAAGCCAACAATATGCTGTCGGCCCCAAGATCTGCCAACTCATTCGACTGGTCGATCACTACATCGACACGCGACGATCGAGCACTGTAACGACAGAACGCTTGCCGTCAGCGGGCGGCGACGAAAGATTTACCATTCGTGCAACGGCAACTTCGCCGCTCCGTTGCACGGCATTGTTATGCGGCGTTTGGGATTGAATCAATGAAGATCACGTCATTTACAGATACATGGTATCCAGAGTGCATGAACCAAGTGCGTTCATCTTTTAGCGATGATGTGTCGCTAGATGCGGCGGCAATCGCAGATGCGATCATGGTTGCGGGAGCGTTTATTGCACAGTCGATTGACAACAGCATCGGACACACGGCAGAGGGTGGGAATGGTAGCACGTTGCTTGATGCGATCAACAATCTTGGGAGAGAGCTAAACGACATCGCTGACAAGTTTGTCGAGTGATTCGTCCGCATAACGCTTGCCGTCAGCGGGCGGCGACGAAAGATTTACCATTCGTGCAACGGCAACTTCGCCGCTCCGTTGCACGGCATTGTTATGCGGCGTTTGGGATTGAATCAATGAAGATCACGTCATTTACAGATACATGGTATCCAGAGTGCATGAACCAAGTGCGTTCATCTTTTAGCGATGATGTGTCGCTAGATGCGGCGGCAATCGCAGATGCGATCATGGTTGCGGGAGCGTTTATTGCACAGTCGATTGACAACAGCATCGGACACACGGCAGAGGGTGGGAATGGTAGCACGTTGCTTGATGCGATCAACAATCTTGGGAGAGAGCTAAACGACATCGCTGACAAGTTTGTCGAGTGATTCGTCCGCATAACGGCGGCGTTGACCGAGCGACGCCATTGTGGTTTCCATGTTCATCCGCCCGATGCGTCGCTTCGGTCCAACGCATGGTTCTGTCGTCTTCCGAGGCGGCACCGTACCGCTGGGATGCGACCATTGGATTGTATCGCATGCTCGGACCGCACTGCAATTCGAGCCCTGGTTTCGCTCCTGATTTTGTCCCACCGACGATGTGGCCGAAGTCGAATGCTGAGGCCGGACCGTCACACGTGTTCCAATGGCAACAGATGACTCGAACATCCGGTCGACCGCACTCCATTTCACGCGCAACAGTTCGGCGAGAGGACGCATTGCCGAAGCCAACAACATGCTGTCGGCCACAAGATCTGCCAACTCATTCGAGTGGTCGATCGCTACATCGACACGCGACAATCGAGCACTGTAACGACAGAACGGTGGCGTTGACCGAGCGACGCCATTGTGGTTTCCATGTTCATCCGCCCGATGCGTCGCTTCGGTCCAACGCATGGTTCTGTCGTCTTCTCTAGCGGCACCGTACCGCCGGGATGCGACCATTGGATTGTATCGCATGTTCAGACTGCACTGCAATTCGAGCCCTGGCTTCGCGCCTGATTTCGTCCCGCCGACGATGTGGCCGAAGTCGAATGCCGAGGCCGGACCGTCACACGTGTTCCAATGGCAACAGATGACTCGACCATCCGGTCGACCGCACTCCATTTCGCGCGCAACAGTTCGGCGAGAGGTCGCATTGCCGAAGCCAACAATATGCTGTCGGCCCCAAGACCTGCCAACTCATTCGACTGGTCGATCACTACATCGACACGCGACGATCGAGCACTGTAACGACAGAACGCAGAGATCACCCAGCCGCGGCGGTGGTCTCTTGTGGTACGTAACGACGACACCCGCGGCGTGGGTGCATCGACATTGATCATCGCGGTACAAGGAGCGACGGCTGGGAAGCATCGCCGCCCGTTGCCATTGTACCGGTTGAACTCGACCGTGGGCAAATCGATCACTCTGATCAGTGCCTGCCTCCACTCTGCACTCGATCACTAGCCGCGTTGATCGGCGGCGTTGACCGAGCGACGCCATTGTGGTTTCCATGTTCATCCGCCCGATGCGTCGCTTCGGTCCAACGCATGGTTCTGTCGTCTTCCGAGGCGGCACCGTACCGCTGGGATGCGACCATTGGATTGTATCGCATGCTCGGACCGCACTGCAATTCGAGCCCTGGTTTCGCTCCTGATTTTGTCCCACCGACGATGTGGCCGAAGTCGAATGCTGAGGCCGGACCGTCACACGTGTTCCAATGGCAACAGATGACTCGAACATCCGGTCGACCGCACTCCATTTCACGCGCAACAGTTCGGCGAGAGGACGCATTGCCGAAGCCAACAACATGCTGTCGGCCACAAGATCTGCCAACTCATTCGAGTGGTCGATCGCTACATCGACACGCGACAATCGAGCACTGTAACGACAGAACTACTAAGTTAAACCCTACTCACCCAGTGATATATCTGGATTTCGGGTAATATCACCTAATCAAGTAGGGGTTAATACCTGAGAACACTCGTCTCGTCAAGTTGAGTGATATTACTCTTTTCACTCAACTGAAGCAAGACGCACCGTCTTAGGATCAATCGGATGACACTTTCAAGCTTTGAGGTCATGATGACATCGGCCGAGAATAATGTCGACGAGAACGACCGGGTCTGGTTCCCCAAATGGCTGCGGAGGTATGTGATGATGTTTCGCAATGGCGATGACGGACGAATTGACCGTCAATCTTGACTCGACACTGCGATTTTCTCGAATGCTGTTAGCCTCGGGTGCTCCCGCGTGGCAGCGTTGGCAAGCGGTGAGGGCGGTTGAATGAGGTGTGTGAGACGTTACGCAATCCTAAAACTTGCCCAACAAAAGGGAGGGCCTGCAATGCCGGAAGGCAATCTCAGGACGCCCGAATCGGACCTGGAGGAGCGTGGACACATTGACCCCAGGGAACCATCTAACGAATTTTGCAGTATCTGTCGCTGCCTCCGCAGCTTGATGAGATGTTTGTCGGTTGGACGTGGGGCTGACGCCCCACGCTTTATGCTGTCGCTGCCTCCGCAGCTGGAAGCGGTCACACGCAGAGGAAGTTTTCTTGTTCGATGGTCAACATCCATCGGCACGTTTGACCAACGCAGCAAAGTGCTGTGTCCCCCGGATCGTTTCCTAAGGACATTGAAACGACGATGAAGTACGTGCATGTCGAAGTGGGATTTGATGGCCGCTTGCAGAGTCCGATCGATCGGTTGCTGCAGGAAGGAGGTTGTCTTGGTGGTGGCAATTCAGATCGCGTATCGTCGGTGTGATATCAGACGTAGATTCGACGTGTTGGATGACGCCGGGTTGCCGAGTAGAGATGTGAGAACCGGACGTTCTCTATCGCGTGGCGGCTGATGGGTGCAGCTTGTTTGTTGAAGACGCATGGGGGGACTGCTCGCTTTGCTCGCCGGGTTAGCGTCTCGGAGAGACTCTGCGATGAATAAGTTCCCGCTTGCGGATTGTCGTTCGACTCTCCGAGTCGACAACGTACAGCGGAGAACGCTATCGACTTGGAAAGTCGAGCGACAATTGTTGACCGCACGTCCCGAGAGACGCTGCCACGTGGGTTGCCAGGATTTTTCGGGGGAAGGTGGGGGTGGCTTGGGGAGTGCAGTGCCCAGTGCAGTGCTGAGCGGCTGAAGCCTGGACTCCAACTCGTGCAGGGATTACAGGGACAGGGCACTTTGCTGGAGTGGATGTCACTGGCCCCTTTGGTGATTTGGGTCAACGATCGGTCGCGGGATGCGTTTTGCTTGCGTTGATCGACGTGATGAGATGCTTTCGCCAGTGAAGTTGAGTATCTGCCAACGGAATCGAGCCCCAACACCGATGTAGGCGTCAGGGCTCGAAGTGAGAGAGTTGTGCAAGGCAGGACGGTTAAAAGTAGCTCATGTATTGGGCGATCGTCATCCAGACGGCGTTGGCGGTGGTATTGGATGGAGCAACGTCGTTTCCGTCTTCAAATTGTTGGCTGACGGGGACCAAGTTCCAATCAACCAGATAGAAGACGGCGATGCGTGCTTGGTCTCGACCGCGTCCGCCGATCACTTCGCCTTCAAGTGGGTCGTCGCCTGGATCAAGGATGTCGTTGCCGTTGTTGCCACGTAGGAAGTCCTTGCCTTCGCCACCATACAGGTAATCCCATCGACTGCCCCCGTAGAGTATGTCGTTGCCGCCGTAGCTGTAGGCGATAGAGGGCTTTGCGGTGAGGTTGTAGAATTCGTCCCGATCGTCGTCGCCGTCAAACTCAACGTAGACAAAGCTGGATAGGCCGTAGGCGTTGACCACTTGGAACGGCCCGTTATCGACGGCGTACTCGATGATCATGTAGTCGTCGTATTGGCCTTGATACTCCGTCAAGCGAATGCGTTCTTTCGCTCCCGCGACGTTTGATTGAAGTCGGACGACGCCGCCGGATCGGTTCATGATCAGGTCGGCGGAAGCCGTGTTGGCGAAGCCGACGGCGGCGATTGCGGCGACGATCAGAGCATTGAGTAAGGTCCGAGACATGGTCGTTCTTTCTTTCGGCGTTGCAGAGGAAACTGGTTTGTCGGTGTGACACTCTGCTGAGCGTGCCAACACCCGAGATGTGACAGGATTTTCCGAAATTCTCTTGCGCGATCGAAAACAGCCGGCGCCGATTGGTTCTCGTCTCGTGTTTTCCGGCGACAATGGTTTCGATTCGACGTAAGCAGCACAAACCGTTCGACCAGTGATTCACCAACGCACTACCGGTGAACACCAAACACACGGCGTGCAAATCCACTTGATCGTAGATCAACGAGACGAATGCCAATACGCTATCTTGTGTCGAAGACACTATCGATGTCGCCAGCCTCAGGGCCACGTTCACTAGATCACGTTGAGCAGGACCATGGAAACGATACGAATCAGAAAACGTGAACGCCCTGTCATTCGTGTCTTCGTAAGCTCAACGTTCTCGGATTTTCGATTCGAACGCAATGCCTTGCACCGTTATGTCTTCACCGAGTTGGAACGACGGTGCCTTGGAGAAGGTTTTCATTTTCAGGCGATCGATTTGCGATGGGGTGTTTCCACGGAAGCGGGCCTTGATCATCGAACAATGAAAATCTGCTTTGAGGAAGTACGGCGTTCGCAGTACGTATCGCCCCAGCCTAATTTTCTCATCCTATTGGGCAACCGCTACGGCTGGCGCCCGCTGCCCGAAGAGATTTCGGAGCAAGAATTCGACCTCTTGGTTGCTGCGGCGCAATCCGTCCACGAGCAGGGAAGTGTAAGTCCCAGCATCCACGGTAAGTCGCCGGAGCAGATTCTCCGAGATTGGTACCGATGTGATCACAATGTTCTGATCAGAAGTCCCCACGAAAACCACTCCGATCGCACGACGCTCAACTACATCCTGCAATCGCGCAGGCAGGACCTCGGTGACGGGCGGGATTACACGCAAACGTCGGCGAAGCCGCCGACCGACACGAACGACTGGTGCGATGTCCAAGAGATGTTGTGGGCAATCATCAATGCCGCGTTTCCACCCACGCAGCTCGCAAAACGGTTTCTCGACATGGACTGGCAGCATCATCTTTCAGAGGTCCATGATCCGCAAAGTCCGAAACGCGCGGTGCCTCAGATCGTTCGGTTCCAAGGTTCCGCAACGGAACAGGAGATCTGGGCGGGAGCGTTTTCAGTTCCCAATGCCGGCGAGCATGTTATCGCGTTGTTTCGAGAGTTTGACAGTTGTGACATTCGCTATGGCCGAAGCCGAGCCAAAGATTTCTTTGATCTCACGCGCGAAGGTGATATCGACTCTGATGCGTCTGCGGCTCAGCAGGCATTGAAGACAGCACTCCGCGAACGTCTCGGGCAAGACGCGATTGTGAACTTACCCACTTCGATTTTGACGCATGCAGCAAATGGCCCAGCCGTCGCCGACGGTACCAAACATGGCATGAGGGCTTTCTGTGACAAATTGGTCAACGACACGCTGTGGCCAATCATTCAGCAACAGATGGACGATTGGAAGGAATCTGCCCACCGAGTCGCCAGCACATCGCAGTCCGACAGCCCGTTGACGGCGTCCGATACGCCCGTTGGTAAGATCTCTCCAGAACGCGAGTTGGAGATTGAGCGAGAAGAACACAGGCGGATCGCAGAGCACCATACAGCCAACTTCGTTGGCCGAAATGAGCCGGATGGTCCACTCCAGAAGATAGCCGAGTATCTGCAGAGTGATTCGAAACAGCCTTTTGTACTTTACGGGGACTCTGGTTGCGGAAAAACGGCCTTGATGGCGAAGGCATTTCAAGTAGTGCCACCGAATCAAAGCCACATCATCCGTTTTCTTGGCGTGACTCCCCAGTCATCAGATTTGCGATCTTTGCTTACCAATCTATGCCTTGAGCTTCGCCAAGATCATCCGTTGGATGCACCTGTCCCCCAGGAAGTTGCTGAATTGCAGCGGGAGTTCCGGCAACATCTTGTGGCCGCGTCGGATGCCTGCCGATCAATCATCCTTTTTCTGGACGGGCTCGACCAATTGGAAGATTGCGATTCCGGCTTGCAACTCAATTGGCTTCCTGGTGGGCCCACGAACCTTTTGCCCCAGCAAGTCAAGGTCGTCGTATCCTGCTTAGCCGATCGAGCCGAGGATGATCCGGCCGGACAGCCCTTCGCGATACTCAACCATCGAGGGCTGATCAACAAGGATATGTACCGGCTTGGACCGCTTTTGATCGAACAGGCAAAGAGATTGTTCTTTGATGTGTGGCTGCGAGATGCAGGACGAACGCTGGATGGGAATCGTGACTACCAGACAACTCAGCGCAATCAAATCGAGAGCCGACTGACGGCGAACGAGAATTCTCTTCACCCTCTATTTCTGAAGTTCCTGTTCGAGGATGTCCGGCTGTGGCGTTCCTACGACGATCGAAACAGCGACTTGCCGGATACTGTTGATGCGTTGCTAGAACAATTCTTTGCACGTCTTAGTCTGAAAGTGAACCACGGACCATTATTGGTGCGTCGCGTGCTAGCTTATCTCGCCGCCGCGCGACGGGGCCTTCGTGAAGCAGAGATACTTGAGGTGCTATTTAAGGATCGAGAGTTTCGTCGCGCCCTGCTTCGGAAGAGCCTTGCCACTGGACATCGAATGCATCGCCGGCCTAAACGCATTCCCATTGCGATTTGGGCTCGACTCCGTTTTGACTTGAACCCGTTTCTGACAGAACGTTTAGCACCGGGGGCGAGTGTCCTCACATGGTATCACCGGCAGGTCGCCGATTGGGTTGATGCAGAAGTAGGACGAGAATCCGATTCGAGCCATGGTGCGAGTGATCAACGAGCATTCCACCTGACGCTGGCGGATTACTTTGGGACGGGCAAATTCGTCAGTGATTCCAATGATTGCAAACAATCGCAACGACAAACCTCAACCGAGATTTCTAGTCTGACTCGCGGGATGGACGAGATCGCATGGCAATTAACCCATGCAGAGTGCTGGCTCAAATTAGAATGCCTACTTCGACACCCAGGATTTATCGAGTGCAAAAGGAACTGCGGGTTATCGTACGACTTGCTGCATGACTACGAACGTGCATTGGCGAGTTGGGGCGGTAACTCAAATGGCCAAAAGAACATCGCTGACTGGTCTTCATTTCTTCACAGATTCCTTGGCGATCTCCGCAACGCAAGACAATCGGTGTATCAGCTGGCTCACAACAGTGCAGACTCGGGCTCTGTCGTAGAATCCGTTGAGCGGCTTCTCGAAGAGGGTAAATGGCCGAACGAGCCTTGGGTGCGATTACTGAATCGACCTTCGTTGCTACAGTCCGCCGCCTGCATGACCACAGCGTTCTACCCAAGAATCGACGCCGCAAGTGTAGACTCGACCGGGCGTTTCATGCTGATGGCAGGTCGAGATGATTCGATTCGAAGGGCGGACCTCCACACAGGCGAAGTCCTCGATGTTGTCGAATTGGAGATCAAGGGCCATCTCGTGCGCCTTTCAATGACTCCAGATGGAGCGAAGGCAATCATCGTTGCTGCCTACTTTGCATGGATTTGGGATTTTACGGACAACCATCTTGAGCGTGTCGTTGGCACATTTGATGGTAGATTGTCGTCTGTTTCGATCGAAGATTCGGGACGCTTCGCGATCGCGGGAGATCTCGACGGGACGCTCTATTGGATTGATGTCAGCAGTCGGATCATCATAAACAAGTGCTCCGCACATAGCGATGTCACGACCCTCGCACTTTCTCCTGATGGGGCGAGCTTGATCACCGGAGGTGGAGACGACTGCCTCGTCAAGCTTTGGTCGACTGGATCATTGCACTGCGTTTCAGAACTCAGCGGTCATGAAAGTCCCGTATTTGCATCCTGTGTTACCCCGGACGGCAATTGGGCAGCGACTGGCAGCAAAGATGGATCCGTCCGTGTTTGGGACTTGCGTGAACCGAAGTGTCAAGCAGAACTGCGAATTCACAACAGCACGGTAAACGGATTGGCGATCACGTCTGACGGACAAACAGTGATTTCCGGTGGATTCGACAAGAGAATTTGCGTCTGGGATGTTGCCACCAAGGAATGTACGGGTGAATCAGAATCCCATTCGCGGGCAATTACCAATCTCTTTTTGTGCGATGACCAAAAGCGTTTGATTTCGACTTCATGGGATGGCGCGGTGAAAGTCTGGAGCACCGAGGATCTTCGCAACGTCAAGGCGAGTCGTGACGTCTATCAGGTCACCTCCATGGCAAAACTAACCGACCACTTCATCGCTGTCGGTGATACCGAAGGCCGGGTAAAACTGGTGGATGTCTCTTCACGGAAATCAAGGCTTTCGATTAACGCGCATGACGGATCGGTCTTGGCGCTCGGGGTTCAGCCTCATACCGGTCATTTAGTCTCGTTGGGAAAAGACAAGAACATCTCCGTTTGGAATCCCGATACCGGTACCAATATCACGACTTTTGGCAAAGATCTGTTCGAGCAAGCAGACCAGTGTCCTGTGAGTCTCGATTGCATCACGGATGGGGCAGGCGTTCTTTGTGGAAGCCTCGAAGGTGTCGTCATTGGCTGGAATGTCGAGGCAGCAACGCCAGCCAGCGTTTGGAGAACGCCACCATTGGACCTGCTTGGCTTTACCGCGACGTTTGCTTGCCGTGACGCGCAGGACGAAGACGTTTTTTTCTCGCGGCGTCCAAGCGGAGCCAACTCGGTCGATTGCATCGCGGCTTTGCCAGATGGTTGGCGAGCGGCTACCGCAGGGCCCGACGGTCGGATCACCCTTTGGAACGTGTTCAACGGCGAATCACTCGACACCATGCGTGTCGCCAATGGAAGGCTCTTTTCACTTGCCGTGTCGCCAGACGGTCAATGGATTGCGGCGGCCAATCGAAACTCCGTCTCCATTATCCGAGTCGATCACAACGCTGAACCAGAGTTCCTCGGAATCCATGATGGTATCTGTCGCTGCATCGTTTTTCGTAATGATCAAAGGTGGATTGCTTCCTGCGGCGATGACGGCTACCTGAATCTGCTGTCGATGAATGCTCAGTGTGCCGAATCAGGGTTCTCGCACACGGTGAGTTACCGAACCAATCAAGGCACGCCGAGGGCGGTTGTCTTCGCGGACGAGCTTGTCCTTGGGACGACAAACGGACTGGAGTTCCTGAAGCTCGAGGGAGTCCCTGAAGCAGAACCGGCTCTCCTCACACCGACCGTCCGTTGGCGAGCCAATGAGCGTGGCGGATTCGGAAGCTGGGATCGCCGTCTAACCGTTCGCTGCCCCCATTGTGGCACCATCATGCAGGTGCAAGAAGGAAACACCGAAGTCCGATGCGGCTGTGGTCAGCCGATGCGGTTGAATCCATTCTATTGCGACAACCGCACTCGCATTCTTGGCCAATAGACGCGGCCCCAGGGCCTTGAGGGAGCGTCGCGGGGTCGGGCATCGTGTTCGGTGTTCAGCTTGAGGATTGTTTCAATCTACTCCGCTGTCAATCACCTAGCAGCCGATTGCTTGACTGCGCCCACCGCCAGAAAGTGATTCACCGCAACGTCACACCCGACCATTTGATTCAACGAAAATATGACAAAGTGGTCAAACTCTGTGATCTGATGTTGGCCAAGGCGCTCGAAGGCACTCAGGCGAGACAAGTCACTTCGCCCGGTCAGCTGATCGGTAACGTTGTTCGACAAGTGACCTGTGTTTTCATGATTTTTGCCGAAGCTTGTCATTTCCCTTTCACGGATGCGGCGAGTCAGACGGAAGCGACGTTTGGTTTGGCGACTGCGATGCTCGTCCACCGCACAGGAATGCCGGCGACCGTTCTGAAGTGCTTGCAAAGCCCGCTACCAACTCGCACCAGACTGAGGGCTCCCAACCGAGTCGCTAAAAAGAGCGAAGCGCTTCGCATGGTGGTGTTATCAAACGCTCGGTGGTGTCATAGACCCTGAGCCGCTGGCCGTCAGGCCACGGGTTTTACGCTCTGAAATGGATGCTCGATGCGTGCAAGACCCGTCCGCTGACGCGTCGCGGCTCAGGGCGTTCGGTAGCGTCATCGCTTAGATACGTCGAGCTGCTGGGGATTCGATGCAGATTCACGCTTAATACGGTGATTCCGCCGCGTTCTATGCGGGACGCTCTCCAAAAGGAGTGGTGCGAGATGTGACGTCCAAGAGGAGGTGACTGAGGCCGGAGTGCCATCTACGGCATGCCGGGCAACTCGATGATGCTCCGAATCTCCGTTGTGCCACGTCGGGTACCGGGAATGCTGGCCGCCACCCTGATCGCCTCGTCGAGACTGGCAACGTCGATCAGGAAATAGCCCGCCAATTGTTCTTTTGTTTCCGCGTACGGTCCGTCTGATACAGTGCGTTGCCCGTCGCGAACTCGAACGCAAGTCGCTGTGGAAGCAGGATGCAATGGCGCTGCACCTAAATAGTGGCCTTGTTTGTCCAGTTCGTGACACAACTGAACTGACTCGTCGCGAGCGACTGCCAGTTCGTCCGGCGGCCAGACTCCCTCTTCGGAATAGATCAATAGGATGTACTTCATCTTGCTCTCGTTTCCTGTGCTATTGCATTGAGTGCAGGCCGACCATGTTGCCTTCGGTGTCATTCACCAAAGCAATGAAACCATACTGGCCAATCGACATTTTCGGTTTGCAAATTTTGCCGCCAGCCGCTTCCACGCGCGATGCCTCGTTCGCGCAGTCGTCGCACGCAAAGTAGACGAGCGTGCCCATCCCGCCGGACGGACAATCCTTCATCTTTGCCAATGCGCCCGAGGCGCCACCGGCTTCCATGTTCATGGGAAACGCCTGCATTTCGAGTTCAGGATCCGGCGAATCGAGTTGCGTCAGCTCAACTTGGAGGACCGTTTCGTAGAATTTCTTTGCACGTTCCATGTCTTGAACATAAATTTCAAACCAGACAACGGGGTTGCGAGTCATCATCAATCTCCGGCTAAGGGGTTACTTGGGATAGAATCAAGCCTGTCATCCATTGCCCAAGGGGCGGGCTGCTCAAGGCATCAGGAAAGAAGCTACGCGGGCGTTTCTGTATCGCGCGGCATCTCGTGTTCGACAAGATGTGCCAATTGGATGAGAGACTCTTGCCAGCCGAGATAGCACATTTCAGCGGGGATGAACTCGGGGAGTCCCTCGTGCAAAATCTCCAGTTCGGTACCACAGCTTACCGTTCGCAATGTGATCGTCTTGGTCATATCGGCCGCCCAACCCGGGTCATCGAATTTGTCGGCCACGCGAATGCGTTGATGGGGAACGAGATCGACGAACTTGCTTTCAAAGCTGTGACTATGGCCATTCTCAAAGTTGGTGAATGTCATGTGGTAGCTGCCGCCAACTCGGGCGTCAAATCGGTCAATTTTTCCGAGAAAACCGTACGGCGGCAGCCACCGGCACAAGGCATCGGCATCTAGAAATGCCTTGTAGACACGTTCGGCAGGGGCACGCAGCACGCGATGCAGGTGGACGATGCTCGATGAATCAGTCATGGTACGGTTCTCCAGTTTGTTAACGGCTGTTTGATGGATAGTCGAACGGGGAGCCGTGGGTTCGACATCGATTTCCAATCTTTTCCACCTCCATCACTGCTTCTGTCAGTGTGTTTGAGTCAATTCCATCGACCGGTTGTCCCTCAAGGGGGCATTCAGGGAACGGGAAGTGACGGCAGAGGCATGTTTGGGCAAAAAATTGTTTGGGCAAAAAAATGGCGGCATACGCAAACGCGGTTGAACTTGCGGATTCTTCTATAGAGCGAATGACAACGTGTTACATAACGTTTGGTGTTGACATTGTTTTTTCAGTCCATGTTTTTTTTCCATGCATTGCAATCAAAGTGAGCCTCAGGCGCTAGCCGTGGGCGGGCACCACAGTGGGCGGGCACCACAGTGGGCGGGCACCACAATCCGCCTGAGGCCCACGGCCAACGCCTGAGGCTCACTGGGGGCCGGCAGTAGGGACGTCGATGGCGATCACGACACCGACTGCAAGATCGATGGAATTGGGGCGATATCGCTGAAGTCTGAGTTCGTCAAGAAAGCCTGATGTCCCCGCATGTTCGTCGTGGTGTTGTGTAATACTTTGCCAGCTGTCTCCGTCCAATACCCAGCTTGTTTGAAACACTGCGGCATTGAAACCGTCCCTGGACGCACTTGACGGATGTCGAAACTCGCGTAATCAGGTCATCGCACACAATGGATAGGACATTGGATCTCTCGGCACGATAAACCAAAGTTGAGTTGATCAGTGATCTTCGTTTTGCAACTCGTCAAAGGCGTTCTGGAGTTGTTGACGTGCAGTGCGTATGTCGTCCGATTTGATGTCCACGAGTGGCTGTGCCGGTGGCTCCCATAGTTCGACCACCGGGCGGAATTCTCCGATGTCGTTCAAGATGTAATCTTGGCTTCGTAGGTGCCTTGCGTTTTGATGCTGAACATGAACCCATGCTCTCTGATTACCAGGGTTGCCAAGCAGCTGAGGCAAGAAGCTACGGCCATGGATTCCCTCGCTCGGAAGTGGCGCGCCGGACAACTCGCAAAGCGTGGGAAGCAAGTCCGAAAAATCGACCATGTCCTTACAGATTGTTCCTGCGGGGATATGACCGGGCCAACGCACGATCAAGGGAACATGAGTGCCTCGATCGGTCATCGTACCCTTGCCGCCTTGGATTGCTTTTTCGTCGCCCCATAGGTTGGTCAGGTCTCGGTCGGTGCCATTGTCTGCCAAGAAGAAGACAACAGTGCGATCGGCAACGCCCTGGTCCTGCAATGTTCTCAGGAGCCGACCAACACATTTGTCCAGGTACTGCACCATGTCGGGAAAGTACTTGGGGTCGCCTTTGTGTTCATTGTGCGGTTTGCGATAGCTCTGGTCTTCTGAGTCCGGCGTTGGCTCCCACGGGAAGTGCGGCAGCGGGGTCGCGAAGTACGCGAGAAACGGCGTATGCTGCCTGACGCTCGCCTGGATGAACTCCATTAGAAATTCGACATCCACGTCGGGGCCATATCGATCATGAACCTCCTCGGCAACGACCGAACCGTTTCGATTAGTGTGCGGTTGCCAGTACCGTCGCGTCTTGTTGCCCTGGCTGTCGAAAATCTGCCAGACTTGATACTGATCAAACCCGAACGCGTTGACGGTGTTGTGTTGATGCAGCAACGACATGTGCCACTTGCCAGCGATGCCGGTGGCATAACCCTGCGTCTTCAACTGACGAGCAAAACTAGGTTGGGCAGGCGACAGAAAAATGTTCTCTTGCCGCCGACTGTGAAGCACATCCGTCAGTCCGTTCTTGAAGGGGTAGCGTCCCGTCAAGAGGCTCGCTCGCGAGGGTGAACAGAAGGGGTTGGAAAAACAATGGGTGAATCGCATCCCTTGGTCCGCAAGATCGTCGATGTTAGGCGTCGCATGCTTCCCCCCATAAGCCGAAAGGCACTCGATGCCCATGTCATCCGCAAGGATAACAAGGATGTTTGGCTTCGTTGCAAGACCCGACGCTGGAGTATGAGTTGAAGCATCTGGTTCTGAAACACGGACCACTCGCACCGCATCGGCGATCACGTACCCATCGGTCCCCTCAGTGCTGATTTGGACAACGGCAGGCTGTTGACTCGAAAACGCAAATCGCCCCAGGGAGTGCCAACCACCGTTGGTGGGCTTGCGTTTCTGATCGACAACGACTTTGGATTCTCCGTTGGCATGATGGATCACAACAGGAACGTTCCAGGCCCGGTTGCGATACGGAGTGTAAGCGATATCGACGTCGTACAGGCCCGTTTTCAAACCGGTCCATTCAAAGCGAATCTTCTTGTCACCTTTGCCACTATCGTTGTCGTGCAAATACGACTCACCGACGTACCCGTCGCCAAAAGTGCTTTCGATCCATTCTCCGGTGAGCACCGCGTCGGTATCGTCCAAAATGCTTCCATCAATCTTAGGCGAATCAACCTTTGGCAAATCAATTTTGGGTGGATCCTTTGCGGCTGGAGACTTCTGGCTCCACTGGACGATCAGATTGCTTGCGTCCAGGTGCGGGCGAAGATCGGCGTACTGGACTTCCTGAACGGAAATGTCCATCTTGATTGCGATACTCGCAGCGATCGCTGCGCTTTCGCTCAGCGTCATGAACACAGGTTCCATGCGAATGGAACCGTGGGCCACGTGCGACGTCGACAGGCAGATCGGAGAGAATAGGTTTTCACATTCGCCGATGCGAGGAACAATCGATCGGTAGGAAATGCCATACGGTTTCGGTGGCACATGCCAGATCACACCGTCGTGACGCACAAAGCCCTTTTCGTTGACAAAGAATTGCACGACATGGGAGTCCATCCCGAACGAGCCCAACCCTACTGGATCATTTGCCTGGCGTTTAGCCTCGCAGTCCGCTTGCGTCATCACGTAGTCGGCGATCATGCGACGCGCTTCACGAATGTAGATCATGTAGGGCCAGCCAGCGTTGACCGTGAACTCGTCCTTGGGCAAACCGTATTGGGCAACTTTGGTCCGGATTTTTTCTGGCACGCGAGGACTATTGGCTAACGTCCACAGAAACCCGCGAATGTAAAGTTCATGTGCCGCTTCAATCTCGCGACGCTTATCGTAGGAGGCTTCTGGATAATCCCAGTTGACACCGTCAAGGTCGCTGCCGACGGCATGCATGTTGTTCCAGTCGACTTTCGAAGCCGAGCCCGCCAAAGGATCGATCAAGGCGGGTAAGCGAGAGTCACCAGCCTCGAAGTTTCGCAGCAGAAGTTCGTGATCGATGGCTTGATAGCCGGCCGGCTTTTCGATGGGAATTCGTAGATTCGGATCTGTCGTCAAGCACAGGCGGTAGTTGTACGCTTGAATCTTGCGATCGCCTTGACCGTTCGCAAGACCATCAATCTTGTGCACACGCGGCAGCAATCCGCTATCGGGCTTTCCGGGAACGATGTAGGGATCGACATCGACAATGAAATGATCCTTGTTGCCTTGCCGGTAGTGCAAACGTGGCTGTGTGTCTCCGCGTCGCACGCCTGCCAGGCTTTCACCGTACTTCTCTTCCGGCTCGCGTCCGACGGTGTAGCTCACCCCTGCCGCCGCCATCAAGTCACCAACGTAAGTCGCGTCGATGAACATCTTTCCTCGATAGGTCCGACCGTCCAAGGTGGTGATCGAGACGATACGATGACCTTCCATTTTGACGCCTGACTCACGATTCAATTTTGCATCGAAGACGACAGGAACGCCCGCTTGCTTGATCAGCCTATCGAATACTGATTGACCCACGTGTGCTTCAAAGCTGCGTACAAATTCCTGGCCGTAGTGTTTGGCAATCTCGTCGTAGAATTCTGACGCAATTCCACCAAACGTATCTCTTCGACCCAGAAAGTCTGTTGCACCAAGCCCGCTGGAACTCATGCCACCGAGGAAGTGTGTCGGATTGATCAGGATCACCGAACGGCCTTGACGCTTCGCCGAGATCGCTGCCGTGACGGCGCCAGACGAGTCTCCGTATACGACGATGTCGTAATGAGGGGCTTCGTCTGCCGGTTCCGCATGTACGGATCGTTGAAACGCAGGCGGCATCAAAGCAAAAAACACCAGAACGCTGAGTGCTATTGGCTGGCCATACCATCGAGCAGGATTGAGGTTGTACATTGGGATCGTCTCATTATCCGCGCAGTACGCGAATCACCTGATTGTTCTGGATAACAAAATTCAAACGGTCGACATTGATGGCCATACCGGGAGGCATGGAGATTCCATCCTGCCGAATGATGCGCCAGATGAGCTTGCGTTCTTTTGCCAGTTCTGATGCTTTCTCTGTTTTCAGGCCGATGAAATCGACATCTTCGGCGTGCGAAGTAGGTTTCTCGGGCTGTGCGATTCGGCCGATGGCAATGTTACTGATGACCTCGCGTTCGCCACTCAGAAATCCCATACACTCACCTTCCGTATCGACCATGAAGGTTTCAAAGTAGGTGACCGAAAGCGGGTGTTTGCGCCACGGTGCTTCGTCACCCCGTAGAGACACGTAGGCTTCTGGATAAGTGTGCCGCAGGACGAACCCGACCAATCCGGAGCAATCGCAGTTCACTTGGCCTTTGGCTTCGTCGATTTGTGTCGTGTGTTGATAGCCAGTCTTCGTCAGCGACCCAAGCAACGCTTCCATCCGATTGGCAAAACGCGTGTGAGGGGGTGCGTTGGAATCGAACAGCTCGTCGCCATTGAATGGATACGCTGACGCAAAGACGAACAGCAGACAAGCGACGCAAAGTTTCAATTTTGTCACGGTGTTGCGTTATTCAGTCTATGTAGTGGCATGTCCGACGTGGCAAAAGTCCCCGTCATGTGATCCGGGAAGCGAAGTTCAAAATGGACGATTGCATTGGAAATTCCGCGAACATAACTACGGGAATCGATATCGGCTGGTTGTAGGCTTCCCGTTTTGGTGCGAGGAATATCCTACTCGGGTACCTTGGTCGAAGGTACCCTTAAGGCAGATCACGCTGTTCGGGCGGGTCCCTGGGATGGACGACTGTTCCAGTTTTCTCAGCTCTGCCGAGGGACGTGTAGTAACTAACCGATGCACGTCGGGGATTCTTGCCCGAGAGATCGCGTACGCGCAAGAGTGCCCATCCTACGGTGATGAGCGCGATTTCAGTTGCCACTCGCCAAGTATCGCAATGGGGATGATTCCCGCAGGCTCATTGCGTCTTGCCCTTGGCCACCATCTTGCCCCAACTGTCTCTCAAGGGGACGATCCGATTGAATACGATCGAGTCGGCTGCCTCGCTATCGGGGTCCACGACGTAGTATCCCAGGCGTTCGAACTGAACGCGATCTCCGATGGCGGACTCTGCCAGTGCCGGCTCGGCCAAGCCGGTGATCTCCGACAGCGAGTCCGGGTTGATGTGATCCAAAAAGGACTGGCCTTCGTCGGTCACATCGGGATTCTCGACGTTGAACAAGCGGTCATAGTTACGGACGGTGATCGGGACCGCGTGTTCGGCACTGACCCAGTGAATCGTTCCTTTGACCTTGCGGCCTGACTTATCCTCGCCGCTCTTGGTCTCGGGATCGTAAGTGCACAGGATCTCGGTGACATTGCCCTCGGCGTCTTTGACACAATCATGGCAATCGATGATGTAACCGGCGCGGAGGCGAACGTCGCCGCCCTTTTTCAAGCGGAAGAATTTTCGAGGAGCTTCTTCTTGGAAATCTTCTTTTTCGATCCACAGTGTTCCGCTGAAGGGGATCTCACGTGAACCCGCTTCGGGGTCTTCTGGGTTGTTCGTTGCCGACATCATCTCGACTTGACCCTCAGGCCAATTGGTGATCGTCAGTTTGATCGGATCCAGAACCGCCATGCGGCGTGGGGCGACAGCGTTGAGGTGTTCGCGGATGGCGTTTTCCAAACGGACGACGTCGATCGTGCTGTTGAACTTTGCCACGCCGATGTCGGCGCAAAAATTGCGGATCGACTCGGGCGTGTAGCCCCGGCGACGCAAGCCGCTGATGGTGGGCATGCGGGGATCGTCCCATCCGTTGACGTGATTCTCTTTGACCAGTTGCAGCAACTTTCGTTTGCTCATCACGGTGTAGGTCAAGTTCAGCCGGGCAAACTCGATTTGACGCGGGTGATGGATGCCCAGCGATTTGCAATACCAATCGTAGAGCGGACGATGGTTTTCGAACTCCAGTGTGCAGATCGAGAACGTGATTCCCTCGATCGAATCGCTTTGTCCGTGCGCCCAGTCGTACATCGGGTAGAGGCACCATTTGTCACCGGTGCGGTGATGGTGAGCCCGCATGATGCGATACATCACCGGGTCACGCAGATTGATGTTGGGGGACGCCATGTCGATCTTGGCCCTCAGGGTACGCGCCCCGTCGGCAAACTCGCCCGCTTTCATGCGGCGAAACAGATCCAGGTTTTCCTCCGGCGAGCGTTTGCGATAGGGGCTGTCCTTTCCCGGTTCGGTCAAGCTGCCGCGATAGGTTCGCGTCTCTTCGCTGCTCAAGTCACAGACATAGGCGTGTCCCTCCGTGATCAGCTTTTCGGCCCAAGTATAGAGTTGGTCAAAGTAGTCGCTGGCATAGTGCAGATTGTCCCACTGAAACCCCAGCCAACGCACGTCGTCCATGATCGATTCGACGTATTCGGTCTCCTCTTTGGACGGATTGGTATCGTCGAAGCGTAGATTGCATGTTCCGTCGTACTGATTGGCCAAGCCGAAGTTCAAGCAGATGCTTTTGGCGTGCCCGATGTGCAAGTACCCGTTGGGTTCCGGTGGAAACCGTGTGAACACGCCGCTCGCCTTGCCTGCGGCCAAGTCCGCATCGATCGCCTGGGTGATGAAGTGCTTGGAGCGTGACTCATCGGATTCGTTGGGCTCGGTAGAGGCGTCGGTCATGGCGATGGCTTGTGGATGGCTTGGGAAATCAGGTCGTGGTTGATTTGGAAATGCTGTGGGAATATCGAGAACGTTTTCCCCGAGAGACCCCTGTCGGCGGTTCCGGGTTCGTCCGTGATCCGGGTGTCGATTTTTCTGCTACCGCAGAGATACGAAAAACTCGATTTCGATCATAGGGGGGATTGTTCGGTCAAGGTCCGCCTAGTGGTCTGTTACATCTTAATTTTAGGGTAGTGGATCTTGTTAAAGATCCTGCAGTGGTGGGATCTTTGACAAGATCCACTACGGCCAACCCTAACTCTTAGGCGTCCCAGACAACTAGCCGCCCGAACCGCTCACACGGGAGAGGCTTCGCTGGTCAGCAACTGGTCGACTTCGTTGCTGACGATGACGCCGTAATTGATCGCACCGAGCCAGCCGCTCATGATGATCCCGACGCTACCGGCGTGAAACATGCCGCCGACTTGCTGGGGCAGTTCTCGGCTGACCCCCAGGCCTTCGAATTTGGTGCCAAAGCTGGCGCCCATTTCGTGTTGGGTGTAGTGGTGAAAGGTCTTCGGCGTGGCGGCTTCGGCATGATCGATTTTGTCACGCACGCCTGGGATGTAGCGTTCCAGCGCATCGATGGTGGTCTCCACCAAATCCTGCTTGCTGGCCAAATAGTCGGCTTCGTTCAAATCCGCCCAGTCGGACCAGTTCGCGTTGGTGCTGCTGACGATCGCGTAACGTTCCTTGGTTTTCCACGGTCGAGTTCTGGGGTAATAAAAACTGAAGGTGCGACTGGTGATGTCGCGGCTGAGCAGCAGTTCGGTGCGGAAATCCTCGGCGGTGCTGGTAAAGAATAGATCTCCACTGCTCTCGTCGATTTCTTCGCCCTCTTTGAGCGCCATGTAGACTTGCGTGCTGCTGTTGTTCAGCCGCACGTCCTTGGCCCGTTGGATAAAATCGCGGTCCAGTTTTTCTTCGCCCAGCATCTTGAGGACGGTCGTCTTGAGATTGGCGTTGCTGACGATCGCTCGTGTACGGATCTTGCGACCGCCGACGTGAACGGCACTGACGCGTCCGTCGACCAAGTCGATCTTTTCGACCGGGCAGTTGATGCGAATGTCGACACCGTTGGACTCCAATTCCCTGGTCATCCGTTTGACCAAATCATCTGTGCCGCCCTCGTAGATGTAGACGCCTTTGCTCATGAAATTGCTGAACACGATTCCATAAGTGATTGCCGGGTCCTCCAACGTTGATCCGTTGGCGTAAGTGATGGGCTCCATCAGCAATCGCACGATGTCGTTACGACCGGGAAAGAATCGATCAAACAGTTGTCCCGTCGTGGTGGTTTGATCGTCATAGAAATTCATGCCACGCGCGGTGTCAAAGAATTCCTGAACAGTCTCACTCGGCTGCCCGAATCGCTCGACCAACAGACGCGTGAAATCTTCGCGGTCGAACGTGGTGGTCAGTGAAAATTGCGGGTTGTCGAACCGAATGTTTTTTAGTTGGACGATCCGATCGGCGATGTCACGATTCCAGTACCGACGGCAGGACTTGACCATCCCATGAGGAAACCCGTGCAGTGAGATGTCAAAGGTGTGACCACCGGGGCGCAAGAACCATGTGGCCAATCCACCGAGTTTGTAGTGCTGTTCCAGCAGCAGCACGCGATGTCCGGCACGGCCCAAGATATTCGCGGAGGTCATGCCGGCCAAACCGCTGCCGATCACCACGACATCATATTCGTCCTGAGCACCTTTCAAGAAATCACGTGGCATGTTTGTTCGAGCTTTGGGGGGAGAGGGTGAGTTGCTGGGTGGTGGGAGGGGACTCGTAGGGCTCGGCACAAAAGTTTGTCCTTCTGAAAGTGACTCAGCCAAACACCTTGAGAGTCCGTTCCCGACGTGGTTTTGTACGTTAGTGATTCTGCCCCCTCTCCCCCAGCCCCTCTCCCCCAAATCCTGGCTCGCTTAGGCTCGCCAGGATCTGGGGGAGAGGGGAGCCATTTTTTGTTTGGATGATGACACTGGGTGTTAGAGGGGGCCGATGTCGGGTTGCAGTTCTGCAAAAACACCGATTTGGTCGCCTTTGGGTAAGCCGCCACCGTACAGCAACAAGCCGTTTTCGCCAACGATCCATCTTTCGTCGACCAGTCGCAGTGACTCCGTTTTATCGGCAAAAACCGTGTCTTGACCAATCGAAAGGCTCATTCGGTCATTGGATTTTAGAAACAGATCCGTGTGTTCCCCCGGCAAGACCGTGCCCACCCGCTTGGTCCCCCGCTCTGATCGGACCAGGGTGGTGATTTTCCAGCGATCATCTCGGGGGTCCTTGAGGATTCGCACGGTGGCGAGCGACTCGCCGGGCTCCAAATCAACGGCGGCATACCAACTCGGCCCGGTAGTGTTCTCCGGCCACAGGCTGCTGTAGGCGATTCGGTATCGACCGGATGGGGGCACGCGGACGCGAAATCGATAGGTCAGCGGATCATCGCTGGGGACACGGACCGCGGCGATTTGATCGTTGGACGATGATGCGAGATAGCCGGTTTCGGCTCGCAAGCGTTGCAACTCCGTCGTCGCTGTTCTGAGCCGCATTTGGGTCACGAGGTAGGCTGCGACCAACGCGACCACTGCCATGCACAGCATGAGTTCGCGAAGCGTGAACTGGCTCTCGGTTCGACGCGTGTTCTCATCTGGGCGTTCCGACTCCACCGGATCGCCCTGACTCATCGCGGCTCATCCAACGCGTCGATCATGCGTTGGACACGAAACAGGTCGATGCCGGGCGGTTCGTGGTCCAGCAGCCATTGCAGGTCCTCCAACGCTCGACTGGTACGCTGTGTCATTGCCCTGAGTTGGGCTCGCATCATACGATAGTCCGCCGCGTCTGGATTGACGTGTACGATCGCTTCGATGTACCGCAGCATTGACTCGACGTCTTCGCTGCGGGTCGCGATGCCCATCAAGTTACTCAGCACACGCGTCAAGATCTCCGTGTCGGTCTGTGCGCGCAGGTCATCCTCTTGCAAGTCACGTCGTGCAAACTGTCGGACCATGTTGCGGGCGTCGTCGCGTGAAAGCAATTCGCCGCCATCAAAGACATCGATGAGTTGTTGGTCGTCACCGCTGACGTGCGCGGCGACGAAATGCCCGGGAAGCCCGATGCCTTGGATGTCTAATCCCAATCGTCTGCCCAAGTCCATGTAGAGGATCGACAGCGTGATCGGCAGACCTTCGCGATCATCGATCACGCGATTGAGATGGCTATTGGCGACGTGATAGTATTCGGCACGACCACCGTGAAAACCGTTTTCGACGAACAGATAGCGATCCAATGCTTGACGTTTCGCTTCATCATCAGCGTCCTCCGCCAATTCACCGCGAATCTCTCCGGCCATCGATTCAAATTGCTGTTGATAGGCGTCGATGTCGATCTCGGGGTTGTCGAGCTTTGCGATCACCAAGGTTGCGCGAACCAAGCGGTCGGGGTCCTCGCTTTGCAGGACGGCAGACAACTGATCGAGTGTCTTTTCCTGCTGGACGTCTCCTGCCAATTTCTCCAACGCCTCCGCGTTTCGTCGCAATTCGGCTGCACGTTGTCTGAGGGTGCGATTGACCGCATCACTGGCTTGAGCCAATTGCGCCAGTTGCTCACTGTCAGGCGTCACGGCTGGTTGAATCGGTGGCGAAATGTCGGCGAGCATTCGCAGCGTTTCATCCGCGATCGGCGCGTCGCTCAGGTCGGTTCCGATCCGGAAAGCTTTGAAATCCGGCTCAGTGCCGCGAAACTTGGCCAAGCCCACGCGGCCACTGGTCAACTGCTGATCGGCCGACTGGATGACCAACGCGTCGTTGACGTAGCACTCGATTCGTTCATCGGCGAGTCGAACACGCAATCGGTTCCACTGACCGGGGACAAAGTCAGACGATTCGACTTCATCGAGAATCTCCCAGGAATAAACCGATGGGCCTTTGAAACACGTCAAACGCAGCTTTCCCGCTGAGGGATAGAACCCGTAGTGCTTGTCTTGGCCGTCACTGTGGAACACGAGTCCCGCGGCGCCGGACGGATCATTCAATCGTACATCCACGGCGATTTCGAGCGGTCGCTGATCGGTGTCTTCGTTGCGGATCACCAGAGCGCGGCCGCCAAATCCTGCTCCTTGGCCACGCGCCGAAATCATGCCGCCGCGTTGCACCCATTGGGCCCCCATCAGCGGCATCCAAACACTTGGGTCGATCGTCCCCATTCGGACCCAGCGGTCGATCGTGATCGGGTTGGTGGATTGCATCAAATCGCGTAAACGCTCGACGGGGATCGCGAAACCGAGGTTGTCATCGATGGCGGATTTCATGTTCACGATGCCAACGACCGATCCGTCGAACTTGACCAGGGGGCCGCCGCTGTTGCCCGGTTGCGTGGGCATGGCCAATTGCAAATACGGTTGTCCGTCGATTTCACGAACCGCAGACACGATGCCTTCCACGACGCTGTCGCGTAGTCCCAGCGGATTGCCGAACGCCAGCACTCGCGTTCCTTGATCGGCCATCGGCTCGGTGGAAAGCGTCAACGCGGGCAGTGGATCTTTTCCGGGTCGAACGCGGATGATGGCCAGATCGGCGTTTCGATCCGAGGCTTCCACCGCGATGACTTGCAGTTTCTCACCGGTCTTGGTGGAGTCCTCTGCGTAACGTTCAACCGTGAACGCGCGTCCTTCCCCGATGACGTGCGAGTTGGTGGCGATCAGGCCGTCGGAATCGATCACAAAGCCGGCACCGATTCCCCGCTGATCACGGTCACGGCCTTCCACTCGGATCGTCACCATGGATGGGCGAATCGAATCGCTGACGGGACGAATCGCGGGGGCAACGTCGGCATCGGAATCAACCGTCTTGCCTGGCAGGTCGGCCGCATCCTGTGACAACGCATGGTTGTGGACGGACGAAAAAAACACAAACGCAAACAACAGCAAAAGGATGCTGCGGCGGCGGGGCGAGTGGTGAGACAACGCGGATACTCCGGCGGGCGGCAAAATGACCAGCATGCTGGTGGGCGACGATAAAGTCAACGAAATCTTTAAACGTGTGTTTTCGGGGCACTTTTGCTCCTGCTGCGAGGACGAAATAATTTCCCAACCCGACGCGTCAGCGAGGGATACTCGGTAAATCCCTCGCTCACGCGTTGGGTTATGGTTCAATCAACAGGCCCGATTCCGTCGGGCGTGTTCCAATAACCGCCGCGGGAATGATCGAACCGCAATTTGTTGCCGCGTGCCGACTCATCAAATCCTTCGTCGACATCGTAGACCTTGTGTCCACCGACCCAAGTGCCGATGGGCCAACCGGTCAGTGTTTCGCCGCTCCAGGGGCTCCATTTTGATTTGGTGTGCTGACTCTCGTCGGTGATCATTTTCTTGCGATTCATGTCCACCAGCACGAGGTCTGCATCATATCCGGTCTCAATGCGTCCTTTGCCGACAATCCCCCAAACCCGTGCCGGAGCGTCGCACATCCACGAGGCCACTTGGGGCAACTTGCAGCGTCCCGCGGCGACCTGATTGAGCATCAGCGCCAAAGAATTCTCCACTGCGGGCAAACCGGACGGGCTGTTGGGATAGGGTTGTGCTTTCTCCTCCAATGTGTGAGGTGCGTGATCGGTCGCGATCACTTGGATGGTCCCGTCGAGCAGCGCGTCAAACAGTTTTCGAGTGTCCTGCTCGGTTTTGATCGAAGGATTCATTTGGATGCGGCTGCCCAAACGGGCGTAGTCACCGACATGAAAGAATATGTGGTGCAGGCAGATCTCTGCCGTCAGATAGGGTGACGGGTCGGCGAGGAACTGCAGCTCGGCGGCCGTGGAAACATGCAATACGTGAAAGCGATGTTGATGCCGTCGAGCCAGTTCGGTCGCGCGTCGAGTTGCGACGATGGCGGCTTGCTCGTCACGAATGTTGGAGTGGTCTCGGATGTCCGTTGTGCCGGCCAAACGTTCTGCATTGGCTCGCACCGTCGTTTCGTCTTCGCAATGTGCACAGATCGGCAGAGTGGTTTCGGCGAAGATCCGCTCGAGGGCTTCTTGCTCATCGACGAGCAGATTGCCGGTACTGCTGCCGATGAAGATCTTGATCCCCGGCACGTCGGTTGCTTTGTTGAGTTCGGCAACGTTATCGGGCGTGGCACCGATGTAGAAGCCATAGTTCACCAGTGACTTCGACGCCGCGAGGGCTTCTTTGGCCCGGACTCCGTCCACCGTGATCGCGGGCGGTTTGGTGTTGGGCATTTCCAGAAAGGATGTCACGCCGCCGGCGGCGCACGCGTGGCTGGCCGTCGACAGGTCTTCTTTGTGCGTCAGTCCGGGTTCGCGAAAGTGAACTTGATCGTCAACAACACCGGGCATCAGGTGCAGGCCTGAGCAATCCACCACATGATCCGCTGCTGCGTTGTCGCTGGCGTCGATATCAATGATCACGCCTTGCTCGACCAAAACCGATCCCTCACGAACGGAGTCCGGCAAGACGATGTTGGCGTTGCGAAAAAGTGTTCGTGACATGGCGGGACTTTCGGTGATTCGGGGACAAAAGTGGACCAGATCACTAGGCTTGACCATCTGCCATGCCTCGTCAATCCCCGGCAAGAATGCCCCGTACGTCAGCCTTTCCAGGCGGACTTTGTCTCGGGGTTGGAGAGCTTCGCGTCTCGGGGAACGTGAAACGTATTGTTGCTGCATATGACCGTGAAGCGGTCACAGACGGTAGCCGGCGATGGAGCGCAGCGATCATCGCCGGTTCATTCTTCACGTTCCGAGAGACGCGGCTGGGTGTGAATGTCAGGCTAGTGCATCGTCCGGTCTTGATTTTGGGGTTAGCCGTTTTGGCGTTAGCCACGGTTGTGTCACGAAAACCGTGGCTAACGCCAAAACGGCTCATCTACCGAACCCACGTTCTAAGACTGGACGATGCACTAGAAAGCCTGACGTACGTCTTACCAACGGTGGCGGGCTCTTTGTTTGGCTGTGACTCGGATGCCGAACATTTGTTCGTAGCGTGCGGTCTCGTTGATGATGTCCACGGTGGCGTCTTGGTTTTCGAATCGAAACCGCTCCACCGGCGGCGGATCGATCGGTCGGACCGAGTAGAGTTCGATCAGAGAGATCATGTTGCTGGAGTTGTTCGATGGGGCCTTGTCAGCGGTTTGATGCTTTGGCGGCGCGACGGGCTTTTCACTGAAGAACTCGATACGCACCGGCAGGCCTTTGCCGAACCCTGTTTGCGGGTCATCCGTCTTGGCAATCGCGACGTTGACACGCGCGGGGTACAGATCGGGCAAACGATCGCCGCCACTGGATTGGAGGATTTCCTCTCGTCGGCTGGGTTTGAGAGTCCCGGTCAGCACATAGAGTGGCTGTGATTGCAATTGTGCGAGACCAAGTTTCAGCACATAGTCGTCTTCCAATCGTCCCAGCATCTCGGTCCATCCGCCGACCTTTGTCCTGGGAGAAAGCACTATGGGGCGTTCGGTCGCGTGCTGAGCATCCACCACTGGACTTTGCGCGCGTGAAAGTCGGGCGCCTTCCTCCAGCCATCCGACATCGACTCGGTTCAGTTGGATTTGGTCGGCAATCTGAGTGCGTGTCCAGGCAAGTCGTCCGTCGCTGATTTGTTGCAAGGTGTGTTTGCCTTGGCCGTCCAACATGGTCATTTGTAACTGAAAACGTCCGCTGCCCCCGCCTGCTTGTTCATAAGTTCCCAGCCCGACGATGGTCCGTCCCTCGGTGCGCACGCGTTGACGAACACGGGCGTCAAATGCCGCGCCGTTGGCGATGCGGTCGATCACTTGATGCAGCACCGAGAGGGCTTGCGGCTGACTGGCTGGATCGAGCGTGGGGGCGGGCAGGGTCGCGTAAGAGCCCGGGGCGGGAGGTGGTTGCCGGATTTCTGATGTCGCGTTTTGTGCGCGGGTGGATTTTTGTTCAACGACTGCAAACGCGAAAAACAGCGTGATTGCGAGCATCCATGCGAGTTTCACGCTCGGGAAACGTGAAAACGGAATGTGCCGATCGGTCTTCATGGCGCGGTTGTAACGATTTTTTCAAAGATGCGAGCGTGATTATGCCGATGACACCCTCGGAGCCGGTCTACTGAGCGTGCGGCGGATGGTAGTTACCAACCGTTGTCCAAGTCCAGGCAGATCCTGTTCAGGCAGAACCTGCTGCCAACCCATCCATGACCACCAACTTCAGCCTCGCGGGACGAAACCCGCAACCGAGCGGCTCGATCGGGACTCACTCGATCTGACCGACGGAACCACCCAAGGAACGGGGGAAAAGATGAAACGATTCGTCACTCATTTGTCGCTGTTGGCGGCCGGGGCGATGCTCGCCACCGGTTGTGTGCCGACTCGTCATAACTTGCCACCAGAGCAACATCTGATGGAACCCGGTCCAGGCGTCGGAGGCCCCGGCCCAGGCGTGTTGGGACCACCACCGTACGCATCGGCGCCGTCGCCAGCGTCGGGAATGTCACTGGCCAAGGTCGATCTGCCTGACTCGGTCGATCTGGCCGAAGTCGAAGAAGGCTCGATCGCACAGGTCGGTTTCTTGCAAGGCATCGGCGGCAGTTGCGGTGACGGTTGCACGTCATGCGGCGGCGGTGGATGCTCGTCAGACAGCGGCATGATTCCGCCCGGCGGCGGAGTCTTGGCATCCGGCCCGATGGCGGGCTACGGTGTGCCGTCTGCTGTTCAAGTGACTTTTGGACGCCCCGAAGGCATGCAGGTACGATACGACCAAAGTGGCGCCGGGATGTTTGACAGCGAGCCGTTGATCGTGCCCGCCCGTCAAAACTTTCCCCAAGGCGGACTGTTTCGCATCAAAGTGACCAACATCCCCGGTCGCGAAGGTGTCGAACTGTATCCGACCATTGAGTTGGCACACGCCAATCCACGCACGGGTGCTTACTTGGCACACAACTCGATCCCGTTGCAATTCGACGAAGAAGACTTTGACCAAGTGGTCACGGGCAACTTTGTCACCAAAGTCATCTATCTGCCGGATCCGGATTTCCAAGGTCCCGCTCTCGCCGGTATCGATACTTTGGTCAGCACGCGATTGGATCCAGGCGTCGACCCGATCGTCGAAGCCGACCGTCGCGGTTCGATCTTGGCCATCATCCGTGTGGGTGACAAAGACATCGAGATGCCCGGATCAGGTGGCATCGGCGGCGGAGCTTACATGCCTCCGATCGCCGGACTGCCCGCTCCGTTCGCTCCGGCGTCAACGGAAGGCTGCGGTCACCCAGGTGCCTGTGCTCCACTGCCGCCGCAATTGCCCGGAATGGTTGCTGGTGTCACGGCACCCCAATACGGAATGCCCATGTCGGGAACTCCGATCGGATTGCCCGGACCGCCACACATCCCACTGGGACACCCAGCCGGCTTGACCAAGCACGTCATGCGAAATCACACGCCGATGAACATCCCGCGGCCTGTCGATAACATCAAGATGAACGTGCGTCATCAACCAGGATACAGCTACCCCAACCCGGTGAGCCGCATTCACGTCACCGAACAGAACATCCACCCCGGTGTTCCCAACGGGCGTCCGCTGTACATGCATCAAAGCCAGTCTGTCGACCCGAACTGCCAACCCTAGTTCGGATCCATTCAGAGCTGAAGCACATGGACGCAAGCGAGTCACTTTCGGCTTGCTTGCGTCTTTTGCCATCACGGCACCTCCTTTCTTACCGCTCACTGCCGACCAGCACGACCGGATGGACCGCTCATCATGAGATCGACCAGTCAAACGATCAATCGTTCACCAAGGCACTCGATGGCTTTCCGAGTGAGCATCAAGCTGTTCGGCTTGACCACGCTCGCGATGTCCTGCTTGTCGTTCAGTTTGCAGGCGCCGGCTGCCGAGCCGTCCGACTATCTGCCTCAGGCCAATCACCATCGCTTGTACAACCAAGCGTTGCCGCCGGGAGCCGTCTGGTCCAGTCCGGCCGCCACCCAAGTCGCGCCGGCGTACTTTCAACCCGTCGCGTTCAACGGTCCCGTTGGTACCCAGTTTGACTTGCCCATGGCTGGCGCGTTCGGTCAACCCCAGTCCGACCTGATGGCCGGTCTGATCGTCGGTGCCGTCTATCGCTTTCGCATCACAGGTATTCCTGGCTCCGAAGGCGCAGAGCTTTATCCAACGGTCGAGCTGATCGGACGAACGTATCCGCCGCCGGGTCTGGCCACCAGCTTTCCCATTCCGATCAACCTGGATGAAAGCGACATGCGAGAAGCGTTGGAGGGCAAACTGGTCACACGCGTGATCTACTTGGAAGACCCTCAAACCGCTGCACCGCTTGCCGAACCGAGCACCTCGGCCCGTGCGATCGACATTCCCGATTATGAAGATCCGATGGCCGTCGCAGACCGTTTCGGTCGTCCGATCGCGATTGTCCGCATCGGTTCGGTCTCGCCACCAACCGCTCCTGAACTACTGCCCCAGTTCATGTTCGGCTCGCCACCGTATGCTCCCATTTTCAAACCACAGCCGCAGTCCAACTGAGCAATCGATGATTCAACAAACTCTTTTTCGACTGGCGACCGCCAGCGTGTTGGTCGTGTTCGCTTTGCTGACTGCACTGCTGACTGCACTGCTGACCGGCTGTGCACCCGCTCACGTTCGCCCACCCGGAGCCCTGCCCATTCCCCGTGATGGCCAAACTCCGCAAATGCAATCGGTTCCACTGTCGGCCCCCGGCGGTCAATACCCGATGATGCAGCCGGGCGCCGGCTATCCAACGATGCAACGCGGTGGCAACCCACAGATGCAACAGGTTGGCTATCCACCAATGCAACAGGGCGGTAACCCTGCATTCCAACAAGGTGGATATCGACAATCGCCCCATCCGTATTCGTCCAGCCGCGTCGAAATGCCTGGGAACGTCCCAACGGCTCCGGCCATGATGCAGGGTCAAGCCGAATCGGCGGTCGCGCAAGTCGGATTCGTGGATCGATTGCCCGGCGGTTGCGGTACACCGGCCTGTGGATGCAACGCCTGTGGATCCCCGGCATGTGGATCCCCGGCATGTGGATCCCCGGCATGTGGAGGCGGCGCGTGTGAATCATCATGCAATGAAACGCCATTCGGCTACATGATGCCACCGATGGGCGACACCAATCGCTACGGAACCGATCCACAAGAGTTCTTGTGTGACGGTGGCGACCGCGATGCGCACGCGCGCGTGCTGCGTAATGGCGAGATCGGCGGCTTGGATCCTCAAGACACCGTGGTGCACTACGTCACGGACGCCGGCGACACCAAAATTCAACCCAGCACGCGCGCGTGCGTGTACGCTCCACGGTTTTCTGCCGTCCGACAAGTCACCGGAGCCCTCTCCGGCGAACGAGCACAAGGTGCCGCGGGAATCGAACGCCCCGTCGGTCCCACCGGCATTGGTTTCAATCAGCCCAGCCTGACCATGCGGGACACCGACGAACTCGTCCACGCCAACGTCACCAAACGCGTCGACGCGATGCGAGATCGCAATCGTGGCGTGCCGGTCGAAGGCATCCAGCAGGTCGAGTTGGCCGAAGATGCGTTGGAGGTCCTGGCAACTCTGGACCGTATCGCACTGGACCAACTCAACGAAACCCAGTTGGCATTACTACAACGATCCAGTCTCGCCGCTCAAACGTGGATGATCCGCGATGCAGTGGAAGTCATGATCGAAAGCGTGCAGCCACCGGTCTTAATCCGCGATGCAAAGCTCGAGTCGTTTGTCGAGTATGACTTCCCCGATGCCGGTCGCCTGCGAATCCTCAAGATGGCCGACCGCTCGCATGCTCAACAGGGCGAAGAAGTCTCGTTCGTCATTCGCGTCGACAACGTCGGTGACAGCGCGGTCAACGAAGTCGTGATTGCGGACAATTTGGTGACCCGTTTGGAATACGTCGCGGATTCACAAACCTGCGACCGCGACGCCCAGTTTGAGGTCCAACAGAACGATGCCGGCTCGTTGCGTTTGAAATGGTTGCTTTCCGAACCGCTCGCTGTGGGCGAAGGTGCAGTGATCGAATTCAAGTGCAAGGTACGATAAACTGTACCTCAGTCTCCCGTACGTCAGCCTTTCTAGGCTGACATACCCCCCAAAAACCTCCAGAACCGTTCCGAAAACAGCAGACGAAAGCAGACAACCGCGGCTAACGCTGGACTGCTCAAAACGTTGGTCTTGACATTATTTTTTCAGTCCATGTTTTTGTTCCATGCATCGCAATCAAAGTGAGCCTCAGGCGCTAGCCGTGGGCCAGCACCACAATCCGCCTCAGGCGCTAGCCCGGATTATTCATCAGCCGGCACACGATAGCGTCCGGTTCCCGATTACAGGCGTGAGAATCGGACGCTATCGCGTGGCGGCTGATATGCGAAGACTGTAGTCAGTGGCATGAATAATCCGGGCTAGCCGTGGGCCGGCACCACAATCCGCCTCAGGCCCACGGCTAGCGCCTGAGGCTCACTTGGGGCCACCAGCTGCGCCGGGAGAGGTGACAGAAACTTGCGCAAACCCAAAAAGAAACAACACCAAACTTTGAGCAGTTCAGGCTAACGCCCATGCGGCTAATGGTTTTCGGCTAGACCCTTATTCATTTCCCACCATGTCAGGCTAGAAAGCCTGACCTACAAGAACCATGTCAGGCTAGAAAGCCTGACGTACAAGATGCCATGCGAATCCTGGTCCTTCAACACAGCGCGGGCGACGGACCAGCTGAGTTTGAAACCGTCGTGCGAGAACTCGGACACACGGTCCAGATCATTCGCCTGGATCTCGAACAACGGCTACCGCCCAGCGTCGACTGCGACATGCTGGCCACGTTCGGTGGCGCGTTCTCGCTTGCCATGGATCAGCAACCTGACTGGGTTGCTGCCGAGCAAGTCTTGATTCGGCAGTACATTGCCGCCGGTCGCCGTGTGATGGGCGTCTGTCTCGGTTCACAGTTGATCGCCTCCGCGTTGGGCGGCTTGGTTCGTCGAAACCGGGTCCCCGAAGTCGGCTGGCATCGCGTCGAGCAAACACCTTCGCATGCATCGCAGTTGATCCGAGATTGCTTTCCACAACAGACCACCGTGTTGCAGTGGCATCGCGACACGTTCGATATCCCGCCGGGCGCGTCACGAATCTTTCAATCCGAGGCGTGTGACAATCAAGCGTTTGCGATCGGCGATCAAGTCTTTGGGTTCCAGTTTCATCTGGAAGCCAACGAGCAAACGGTGAAAATCTTTTCCGCCGTCGCTGGCATCCACCGAAGTCTCAATGCGGCCAACGAGTCTGCGTCGAACAGGACGGAGTTGCCCAGCACGGTACACAGCATTGCGGACATTCGATTGCAAACTGCGGTCCATCTGCCCGAGCAATCCAATCTGCTCAAGCGTTTTCTCACGCAGTGGCTCGCGTAGGCGTCCGGTTCACCCGGCGAAACAGGAGAACCGGGTGCTAGCGCACTCCGGCTGATGCAATATTCGGGCTCTGCTTTCACCTCCACCGGCGCAGGAGACTGCTGATTTAGTGAGCCGCAAGGCGCTAGCCGCGGGCCTAATGGTGTTGACGGAACCCTTCGAAGCCCGTGGCTAGCGCCATCGGCTCACAGACACAATGCAACACGATTTAATCAGCAGTCTCCGCAGCTGGGGGAGGTCGGATCGAGCGAAGCAAGATCCGGGAGGGGGCCTACACGCTACAAACCGCGTCGGTGAAATTATTCCTTCACCATACACCCTCCCTCGCATTCGCCTGGACGGCTCTGCTCGACCTCCCCCAAGTTCCTTGGGAGAGGTGACACGGGGAGCCCAGGCCAGCGTCCTGCGGCTCACAAAGTCAGCAGTCGCCGATAGGGCGTAGGCCGCAGTGGCAATCAACCCTGCGGTTCATTCTGGTTAGCAGCGGCACCTACGCCTTCGGCTGCGGGTCAAACGTCGGACTACTTCACGACGCCTTCGGTCACACCTTTCCATTGATCGGTGCGGAAAGGCGTCATGGGGAGACCGGCCGTGTTTTGCACGTTCGCGATCGGGTTGTCCGCCCATGCGTAGCGAACCGCAACGGGCTGCTTGACTTGCTTGCTCCAGACCTCGATGGTGTGTTCGTCGACGATTTGTGCTTCGGCAGGAACGAATTTCTGATCGTCGCCGGCGATGGTGAATCCCACCGGTTGTTTGACATCGAACGTATCGAGATCTCCACCGGCGTCGTCAAACGTCACACGGATTCTGTCGCCGTCGACCTCCATCGACTGGTACGTCGGGCTTTGTGATTGGACGTCCACCGCGTAATCCTTTGCGAGAGCCAAACGAGATAACCGCAGGGCGACGTCTTGTTTGTTTCGCGGGTGGATGTCAGCGGCTTCGCCCAAGTCCACGATGACGGCTTGCCCTGTGTTGGGCAGTGCCAGGGTCATCGTTTGGGCTTCACGGAGTTCTGCCCAATCGCTATCGGCGGGCTCGTCGACTTCGTTCATGAAGTCTGCCAGTTGGACCCAGTAGAACGAGAAGTCTCCTTGTCCCCATTCCTCACGCCAGCTTTGGATCATCAGGGGAAACAAGTCACGGTACTGGTAGGCGCGTCCGGCGTTGCTTTCTCCTTGGTACCAGATCACGCCACGGACGGTGTAACCGATGGTGGGTTTGAGAACGCCGTTGTACAAGTTGGCGGGGCGATGTTGGCCGACCAGATCATTTCGCGGAGCGGCGGGTCGGTTTCCTTTCTTGTCGGTCTGCCACTTGGCGAGTCGCTCTCGATAGTCAGCCATCGCGGCTTCGTGATCATAGGTCTTGGCGCGTTCGTCCCAACGTTGCAGCAACTCGTCGTACTTGCCGTCCTGTTCCAAAACGTCGCGTCGAACCCAGGCTTCCGCAGCCGAACCGCCCCATGCGTTGTCGATCAATCCGATCGGCACGTCGAGGGTTTGGTGCAACTGTCGGCCAAAGAAGTAACCGACGGCGGAGAAATTCGGGACGGTCTCAGGCGTGCAGGCTTGCCACTGTCCGTTGAAATCGTCTTGCGGTTCTTGCGTGCCGACTTGCGGAACGCTGATCAAACGGATGTTGGGATATTTCGCCGTCATCTTTTCCAGATCGGCGTCGTTGGCGCTGTTGACCGGCCATGCCATGTTGCTCTGGCCTGAGCAGATCCAAACTTCGCCGATCAACACGTCGGTGAATGTTTTGGTTTGATCTCCCGAACTGATGGACAACTCGTGCGGACCGCCGGCGGGCATCGCGGGCAACGAGACTTCGAATCGACCGTCCTCGTTGGCGGTGCCTGTGACGGAGTTTTCCGCCAGTGTGACCGTGGCCTCGCTGCCGGCGTCGGTCCAGCCCCACACGCGGATGGGTTTGTCGCGTTGTAGGACCATCGAATCACTGAAGATGGAACTCGTGCGGATCTCGGCGTGAGCCAGCGAGGGCATCGCGGCGGAAAAGGCCGTGACGGCAAGGGACATGACGGTGAACTTGAACAACGTTCGAATCATTGGGGCTGCTCCAAAGGAGAGGCGGGGGGAGGAAATCGAGGCTGGGGGCAGCTATCATACACGGACGCGGGCAACGCATTGCGTTTGCCTCCGTGGCGGTACTCACCGGAATCCAAAGATGTTCCCACTTGCTCGACCCAAGATCACTTTGCTGGCTTCGTTCTGCGCAGTCACGGTCTTGGCTACGGCCACGGGACGCGTCGCGTCCGGGGCAATCATCTCGGGATTCGACCCCGCTCGTCATGAGCGTTTCTTGATGGATGGGACCGCCAATCCTGGATTCCTGGTCGACGAATCCTTGATCTCCGGCATCGCTGTGGAGCGAGCCGTGTTGATCACGCCGATGCACTACATCACGGCCGTCCATGCCGGATCGACCATGCCGACCTTCTTGGGCAGCGACGGCAACTTGCACACCTACATGAGCGCCGGAGCGGTTGCCCTGACCACGACGCTGCCCGGTGGAGTAGTCGTCGACAGTGACATCGCGTTGCACACTTTGACGGCACCGATTCCGATGGCCGACGGCGTGTCACCGATGGCAATCATCGGCGGAGACCCGAACGATTTGATCGGGCACGAATTCTATGTGTTCTCCGGCGATCAACGAGCCGGCCGAAATGTGGTCGACGTTGTGGAAGTGATAGAGTTTGATACCGGATTGCGTGACTCGGTGGCGATTGGGTATTCGTACGATACGCCGACCAATGGCGGCTCCGGCGGCTTGGGGATCGACGAAGCCGGCTTGTTGGGTGGTGACTCAGGGAACCCAGCGACCATTCTGATCGATGGGCAAATGGTCTTGATCGGTGCTCACTTTGGAACTGATGTGCCAATGGGCAGCAGCGCCAATGCCGGTGATCGGTATGACAGTTACAGCACCGTGTTGTCACCCTACGTGGACGAGATTCAAACACTGGTTGCAGTGGATGGTTTCAGTGCGCAAGTGATTTCGATCACCGCGGTTCCCGAACCGAGTGTGGCCGCGGCATGCTGGATGACATTGGCGATGGTGGTCCTACGTCGACGCAGGAGAGTGCTGACTGAGTCGTCTTGCGTTGTGCCCGTGAGCCGATGGCGCTAGCCACGGGCCTCGAAGGGTTTCGTCAACACCATGAGGCCCGCGGCTAGTGGCCTGTTGATTTAATCGAAATTGGGAACGCAAGGGTGAGCCGTGGGCCGTAAGGCACCGGGCAATGCGGTAGGCCCGGCCGCTTACGCGTCGCGGCTCACTAAATCAACGGCCCGCTAGCGCTGGACTGCTCAAAGTTTGGTGTTGTGTCTTTTATGGTTTGCGCAAGTTTTCTGTCACCTCCACCGGCGCAGGAGACTGCTGATTTAGTGAGCCGCAAGGCGCTAGCCGCGGGCCTAATGGTGCTGCCCCAACCCTTCGAGGCCCGTGGCTAGCGCCATCGGCTCACAGTGATAACGAAAAACGATTAAATCAGCAGTCTCCGCAGCCGGGGGAGGTCGGATCGAGCGAAGCAAGATCCGGGAGGGGGCCTACGCGGCGCAAACCGCGTTGGTGAACCTATTGCTTCACCCATACCCCCTCCCTCGCATTCGCCTAAACGGCTCTGCTCGACCTCCCCCAAGTTCCTTGGGGGAGGTGACAAAGGAATAGAACGGTGGCTTCGAAAAGACGTGTCAACAGCAAACTTTGAGAAGTCCAGCTGGGCGATCAATAAACGGTGCCTCGTGCTATCGTCGCTCGCCAAGTCCGACCATCTCCAGTAGCCGCAACGCGTTGGTCGTGGGCGAAACACCTTGACGCATCTTGTAGTCGAACGTCATTTTTTCGTTGCCGTCCGCGTCGGGCTGTATGGTTTCGCGGAAGTGGACCGTTGTGGCCACCGAGACCAAGTCCGGCTCGTCGGCCAGTTCCAGGTCGTGGGTGCTGATCGCGCCGATGGCACCGACCTCCATCAAGTGCCGCAAGACTTGGACGACCGCGATTTGACGTTCGCGGCTGTTGGTGCCTTGCAGGATTTCATCGAGCAAGAACAGGGAGACACATTCGTTGTGTTCGGCCAATGATCTGGCTTGCTCGACGACTCCCTTCAAGCGTTGTAGTTCGGCCATGTAAAACGAAACGCCGGCGCTGAGGTTGTCGCTGACACGGATGCTGGTCGCCAGTTCGACTGAGGGCAGCGAAAACTCCTGGGCACAGACCGGGCCTCCGGTGGCTGCCAATGAAATGTTCAATCCGACGCTTCGCAACATCGTGCTCTTGCCCGACATGTTGCTGCCCGTGACCAGCAACACGGTTCCCGGCGGTCCGACGCTGACATCGTTGCACACGCGGTCTCGCTCACGCAGCAGTGGGTGACCGAGTTGGATACTGGATACCGCTTTCTTGGTCGCGTCGGATTCGTTCGCGGAAACCCAATTCGGATACACCCAGTGCGGATACTCGTCCGCGATGGCGGCGACCGACAGCAGGGCTTCCCAACTGCCCAATGCCTCGAACCAACCGGCGACGGAGTCACCATACTGCGATTGCCAGTTTTCCAAGCGATCCAGTACCCGCAGATCCCACAACGCGAACGCTTGCAGGGGTAGGTACAGCAGGAACGTGGCGGCTCCTTGGCGAAGCGAACCGGCTGCTGCGACCCGCTGCAAAGCATGCATTCCCTTGGTCGCCGAACGCTCGCTGTCGATCAGCAACCGGCGGATCGATGCAATACTGTCGTCGCCATCCGACGTGTTCGAGGCGGGCAGCCAGGTGGCTGAGTCAAACAGTTCCAAGTAATGCTGAACCGATTGCCGATTGGACATCGCGATGGAAAAGATCTCGTGCGCCGGCCCCAAGAACAATGCCGTGAATCCAAAGTTCAATACGCCCAGGCCGATCAACGCGGCGAGTGATGTCGCTAACAAATTCGGAGGTCCCGCGCCGATGGCTCCCACCACCACGGCCGCGATCAAGACGACGGCGATCACCACGGACACGTTTGCCCAAACCAACAGTCCACGACGTTGGTCCAACCATCGGTCACCGGCGGCCCACTGAGCGAATCGGTCGGGTGTTCCCGTGCTCTCACTGACTTCGCCTGCCAATCGATAGAACCTCAATCGTTCCTCACGCATCGGCGCCAACGTCTCGACGGCGCGACGACGGTGTGTGGCCAAATGTTGGTCGGCTGGGGCAGTCATCCAGCGGGCAAGCGTGCGAATGCCGGGCGCGGTCGACGCCATGGACACGAGTTGAAACAGCGATGCCTTTCCCAACAAATCCAGATCGTCCGCTGCGGCCTGTTGGTGGTCGGGCAAATTCAACTCGCAGTGGCCGTCGGGGCCAAAGGGGTCCGTCAGTTTGTCCCAGTTGCGCTCGACACGGGCGATCAAACGATTGGCGACCTTGCGATTGCGACTGAGCTGTTCCAGGCGGTCGCGGATCGGTTCGTTCATCACGACCGCGACAAAGAATGCAGCAAAGAGACACCAGCCCAGGATCACCACGCCGGAGGGCAGCGTTCCCAAGTAACCGAGTGCCAGCACCACAAGGGCGGCAAAGAACAGGCCCGCTCGGATGTTGCCGTATCGTGAATCGCTTTGCTTGAGTTCCGCACGCTCGTTTTCAATGGACTCCAGCAGCGCTCGGTAGCGACTCAGTGCCGAACTGTCGTCGCCTGGTATCGTGTCATCCATGTTGTGCGTCAACTATCAACTTGCGGGAGCTTCGAGGGGGACGCCTCCGCCGCTTGCTCGCACGACTTTCAACGCCACACGATCTTGCAGATTGGGACGAAAGATCGTCAACAGCAGCAGCGGCAGGAACCAAGCGATGTACAGACCGCCGCCATATCCGTGCCAAAACTGAGCTGCAACCATGACAGCCGCGGAACAACTGATCAAGGTCCCCAGGTTTTTGGGCGACGGCCAGGACGCAAAGAAGAAACAAAGGATCAAAAAGGCAACAATGACTGGCAGACGATAGACAGGATCCCAACCCAACCCCCAAATCCCTCGCGGTGTCATCGTCGGTTTGAAAAGTCCGAACATTCGCAACAAATGATCCACCAACGTCTCGGTGCCCCCAAAGGTCAGCAACGCCATCAGGATGGTCAAGGTCACGATCACCGCAGCGGCAAAGCGACGGACTCCGCGACGCCAATAAAAACTGCACCACAGCGGCAACAAAAACAGCGGATAGTAAACCAGTCCGGCAGCCAAACCGATGAACACACCGGCCACGGCGGGTTTGCGATACGTCAAGATCGCCCACAACAAGAGCGCAGCGGGCAGCGCATGATCGACCCGGCCCGTCATCTGCGCGGTGTACGGCATGATCAGGTACAGCGTCGCACAGCCGACCCCCGCTCGAAGATTATCAAAGTGGCGATTGCCGATCAAAACGATGCCCGAGACGATCGCCAAGTGAGCCATGATCGCCATGATCTTGGCCACCAAAGTCCAGCCCTGCGCGCTCAAGTCCAGCTCATCCGGCGTCGCAGGCTCTTCGCCGCCCAAGGCGGTGCTGACCGGTCGCGTTGTGATCGTCGGCAACTTGTGCATCAAAGCGTAGCCGGGACCAAGTTCCGGACCCTGCCATACCTGCATCCGCGGTGTACTCGTCACGACGTTGCCCATCATGAAAATGAACAACGAGATGCTGATGAAATAGAGTCCACCGGTGGTCAGATTGGGATCCAGCAACGGACGACGAACCATCATCGGATCGATCATCAATCGCACCAGGATCATGAACTCGACAAAGAACAACAGGATGAAGCCCGATCGTTGAAGCTGTCGCGCAGAGTATGCCGCAGCGGACTCCATCGGGTCCTTTTCCATCGAGGTCGCTTCCAAATGCCGGTCCAATGCGTTGGGATCGGTCAGCAGCGGAGAATTGGTTTCTTCCTGGAGTGTGGGCTCGACAGTGACTTGAGGGGCCTCCTCCGTCACGGTCTCCGGTTTGTTTGAGTCGCTGTCTGGGACGCTGGCTGGATTACTCTTGGGGTCTCCCGAATCATCTACGTCGGTTTCCGCCTCGGTAGTGTTTTCGCTCTCAGGGTCCGCTTGAGAACGGATCAGCATGGTGGGCCGACTATCAAACGATGCGTATCGGGAATTCTCGCCACTCGAATCACGCAGCGAGGACTGATCATCCAGTTGACCCTTCGTTGACGAAAAGGGATGCCTCTGTGTGGTCGGGTGGTCTGATTCTCGCCGGTCGGCTTGATGGGACCGCGCGGCCAATTGATCCGATTCCAGCTCCCGGAGTTGTCGCCGCCGGCCTTCGTGGACCATCAACAAACCCGGCGCCAGCAAAATCAGCAGCACGATATCTAGATTTCGGACACTCCAAAATCGGTGAAAGACAAAGTACAAGCCGATCGTCAGAAACGACGACATGTACACCCATGTCGTCGGATCGGGACGCTTGTAATAAAGCAGGAACTCGCTCATATGGCATTCGAGCCGGCATCATGCCGGCTCATGAGTTTCTTGACTGCGTTTGATGAGGGACGCACCCCATGTACTCCGCCTGAGTCTTGTCAAACGGAGTCCAAGTACTCGGTGTCAACGATTGTGGGGAGTCAAAGGTATTGGGGAGTCAATGATTTCGGGGTGACATTGCTTTCTGGGTGACAACGCCGAGCTCGAACATTCGAGTCGGCGGACGACAATCTAGCAAAATCCCGTTTCCTGTGGGGGACCGGCTCGTAAAGCCGGCCATTTGCCATCCAGAAAGAGGGAATCACACGATTTCGGGCACTTCGTAACCCTTGCGGTACTCGCGACTGAGGAATCCGTTCGCCGAATCCGCGTTTTCACCGACAAACTGCTGGGTTTTGCTATCAAGCGTCAACATGCCGCTCATTTGGATCTCGTCGCTTTCCAGCTTCAGGTCGTGCGCGGCCAGATGCTCGTCCATTTCTGCGATCAAGGCGTTCCACTCATCCAGCTTGACCTCCCGGGCTTGCTCACGCGAGAACGGCTTTCCGGCGCGGAAGGCCACGTTGGCCAAGTTGCACCAGCCGGTGCTGTCATTGCCCACCGCGATCTCCGCGTTGAGAATCGACGAGTCGCCTTTGCGAACGGCCTCGATGAAGTTGGCCTGGTGCTTGACATCGCCGTTGCCTTTGAAGGTCCGGATGGTCTTGCCGTCCTTGTCGATGGCCTTTGCGTTGCCCCGCTGGCCTTCGAATCGGCCGCCTTCGCAGTACGCGATGTAGCCACTGCCGGGGCCGGGGTGGGCAGGAGATTTCTTGCCGCCTGGTTCCGATGGCAAGTTGCTCAGTCCGATGACGACCGGGATGGTTCCCGTGTCAAAGTAAGCGAAGTGAACATTGGGAGTTTGGCCGGCGTCTCCGAGCGCTACGCGTCCGCCGCCGCCAAGGATTCGCTGAGGCAAAGCGACGGAGTCTTGGAAGATGTTGTTGCGAAGGTCATCAAGCACGTGGACGCCCCAGTTGCCCATCTCGCCGCTACCCGTGTTCCAGTCCCAGTGCCAATCGTAGTGCAGGTTGTTGCGATAGATCGGTTGGTCTTGAGCAGGGCCCAGCCACATGTCGTACGCTACTGATTTTTCGATCTGTAGGGGAGTTTCTCGTTTGCCGATGGAACCGCGAATGCCGTATCGATTGACACGCGCGGCTTTGATTTCGCCGAGGCCTTTTTCTTCGTGCAAGAATTTCTTGATCTCGGCTTGCATCGGATCGCTTCGCTGTTGCGTTCCGATCTGGCAAACACGCTTGTACTTGCGTGCCGCGGCAACGGTTTGTTTGCCTTCCCATTGGCTGTGCGAAAGCGGTTTCTCGACGTACACGTCTTTACCGGCTTCCATCGCCCAGATGGCGGCCAAGCAGTGCCAGTGATTGCAGGTGGCGACAACGACCGCGTCGATGCTGGGCGATGCGATCAGCTCACGCAAATCGGTCCATCCTTGGGCTTTGGGGAAACGCTTCTTCGCGGCACCCAAGCGATTCTCGTCGACATCGCACAATCCGGCGATGTTCACTCCGTCGACTTTGCTGAACTGCCCCATCAAATCGTTTGCACGCCCCCCGCAACTGACGAACCCGAGATTGATTTCGTCGTTCGCATTGGCCGCACGCAGCGAACGCGCAGGTAGCGATGTGGTGAGGGCCGCGGCGGCAGCCAGGGCGGACGATGTCTTGGCAAATTGCCGACGAGAAAGCTTGCTCATTGCGAAATCCCATGGGGGTGGTGTGCGATAAAGGCGGTTCCGCATTGTAAACAATGTGAACTCGATTCACAGCAGCGAAGCGACCGGAAAAAAAAGCCGAATCGGCGTGTTTTGCCACGTCGGACCAAAACCAGCCGGTCCATGAACAACTATCCTTTCGAAAACCGAAACCGAACGGTGCCGTCAAGAAATGGCCCGCAAATGCAAAGAATGTAATCAAACCTCATGGCCACTCTCCATCAACACCTTCCAATGCTTCATCACCTACCAATGCGGCATCCCCAGACGATCCGCCTTGGCCAGTCAACGCCCATCTCCTCATACGTCGCGTTTCTCTTCGCGATTGCCATGGCGACTTTCCTGCTGCCCCGTTGCCTCGCGGAGGAACCCCAAAATCGTCCGAACGTCTTGTTCATCGCCGTGGACGATTTGCGGCCTGAATTGAACTGCTATGGAAAATCTCACATTCATTCGCCCAACATCGACCGGTTGGCCTCCAGTGGTATGTTGTTCCAGCGGTCTTACTGCATGGTCCCCACGTGTGGAGCCTCGCGATCAAGCTTGATGACTGGATTGCGACCGACGAAAAATCGGTTTGTCAATTATCTGACGCGTGCCGACAAAGACGCTCCGGGGATCACGACACTCAATACCCACTTCAAGAACAACGGCTATCACACCGTGTCCAACGGCAAGGTGTTTCATCACACAGACGACAATGTCGGGGGATGGTCCGAAGCTCCTTGGAGACCAAATGCAAAGTCCTATCAGCTCGCCGAGAATCAAAAGCTGCAAGGCCGAAAAAACGCCAAGGGCAAATTGCTCAGAGGCCCCGCTTTTGAAGCCGCCACTGAGGACGACGAACAATACGCGGACGGCATGACGGCTGCAAAAACGATCGACGACTTGCGGCGATTGTCCAAACAAGATCAACCGTTCTTCTTGGCGGTCGGGTTCATGAAACCGCACTTGCCATTCGTGGCGCCACAAAAGTACTGGAATCTGTACGATCGAAATCAAATTCAATTGCCAGCCAACTACAAAGTTCCCAAGGACGCGCCCGCCGAAGCGATTCACAGCTCTGGTGAACTTCGGGCGTACCATGGAATTCCTCCCCAAGGTCCCGTGTCCGACGAGACCGCCCTGTCGATGATTCACGGCTACTACGCTTGCGTCAGTTTCACCGATGCACAAGTCGGTCGAGTGCTGTCAGAACTGGATCAACTCGGATTGCGGGACAATACGATCGTGGTTTTGTGGGGCGATCACGGCTGGAATCTTGGTGACCACACCCTGTGGTGCAAACACAGTTGTTTTGAATCGTCGATGCACGCCCCGCTGATCGTGCGGGCGCCCGGTATCCAAGGGGGAACAAAGACGAACGCATTGACCGAATTCATCGACATCTATCCCACCCTGTGTGATTTGACGGGGCTTGAAAAGCCGTCTCACTTGGCCGGACGCAGTTTCACCCCATTGCTACATGACCCCGACATGCCATGGAAGTCCGCCGCCATCGGTCGTTTTCAATCCGGCGACACGATTCGCACTGACCGCTATCGATTCTCCGAGTACACCACCCGAGACGGAAAACAGACCGCTCGCATGTTGTATGATCACGAAGCCGACCCGTTGGAGAACATCAACGTTGCTGAACAAAGTTCTCTGACCAATGAAGTCGACAAGTTGACCACGCGTCTAGAGAATGAAAAAGGAAAGTAAGTGCTCCCAGGCGACGCAGCCCTGGATGTCGGTGAGTCACGTTGACCCTCACTCAATCGAGTCTGAGTCGGGAGTGTGTTCTGGCCGCTTGGTAAAGGATGAGGGCAGGCTGTGCTGGCGTGAAACCACTGTCACGTCGCCCGACACTGCCAAAATCCTCCGCAAGACCTCCATGAGCTTGCCTCGTGGGTGAAAAAGTTTTGGAGTTAGTTCGCGATTCCTTCCAAAGCCAGCAACTATTCGGCTTGCTTGTTTCTAACCATGAAAACGATTGCTCACGCCAGGCAAGCTGGCATGGGGCACGTGCAGCGACCAAGCTGAAAGCATAAAACACCCAAGAGACACGGACTCGCTGCACAAAAATCCGAAATGCGATTCATCTCTCGTGATTCGCGTTACACTGAGAGGAGATGATGGCCGGTGGCTTCGAGAGGAATGATTGGGTGAAAACGAGATTCGATTCGGTTGATGAATTCTATCAGGAGATGGGTGCGTTGCTTGGAATCGACGCGGATGAAGTCGCAAGAATGTTTGGTCCGCGTCAGTCTCCTGAGCCGACCGCCAAAGAAATCGAGGCTGAGCCGAAAGAGATCGAGCGAATGTGCAATTGCTGCAGACTCCCGTTTCTTGTTAGCCGAAGATTTGCCGACGACGTTCCGCAAGAGAGCCCTTGGTGTTTTTGTGGTCGGTGCTTTGACTATGCATCCACTGGAGACCTCACTCTCGCCGAACAGACGCGGTTCCCCGTTGGGCCACCGCCACGCGACCTGGAGGAGCGAATTCGCAAGTGGAAATCGTCAAGCGGCGATGATGTTCCGACATAGCTCAGCAACATCACGGGAATTGTCGACAGGCAAAGACCGATCACAAACGGAATTCTCAAAAACTGTGAAGCCATCAAATCCGCTTCTCATTCATCGTAGACCGGTGTCAGTTCGATTCCATTCATCCGTAGATAGACCGACAGGATGGCTCGGTGATGGACCGTGTGGTTGAGGACCCACGTTCGCAAACACTCGCCTTTGGAGATGGTGAATAGAGTTTGCCCGCCAGATTTTAATGACCAGTCTTCGGCGAGCTGTTCATCGGTCGCTGCCTCTATCGCTGCTCGCGCCTGCGTGACGGCAGTGTCAAATGCGTTGAGAATCTCAGCGGGGTCCTCCAGCGACGGTACCTCCGGCTTTGGACCCTCCAGTGGTGCCATGTCGAACTCATCGTTTGCGATGATTTGCGGTGTCCAGCCGATGAGGTCCGCAATATGGTTCGCGTTCCACCCGATGGATCGCAGTTTCTCATCAGCCTGCCACGATAGACTTTCCGGCGTCAACGCGGCAAGCACCTTCCGCGTACGCGGCATTTCACGGTCAAATTCAGGAAGCATCAGATGTGAAAGTGTCTTCGGCATGATAGAAACCTCTTTGTTCATCGATTCTGGACCACCAAGCGTGACGATGAGCGTACCGTATTTCGTCATGCAGGGGACGTGCGGAAAATTGTTGCTGCCTATGACCGTGAAGCGGTCTCAGACGGTAGCCGGCGATAGAGCGCAGCGATCATCGCCGGTTCATTCTGACGAGAACCGACCCCGGAGGCGGTCGCAGCCCAGATTCCGAGAAGTCTGCGACACCCTGCGGGGTCGATTCGACATGGTCGTCGCATACCACGGGTGCGCCTTCGGCGACCCGTGGCTACCTTCTGCGATCCCTTGCGGGATCCAATTTCACACTTAAGAATCAGTACCCATACTGATGGGTAATCAAAGATGTCAGCAATGCACTTCACGTCCCGAGCATGACCTACAAATACTGAGGAGCAACAGCAGTGCAGCAACGAATCAGCCTGATCACATTGGGAGTCCGCGATCTAGCGGTGTCCAAGCGGTTTTACACGGAGATTCTCGGCTGGGAACCCGTCGAGAGTCCACCGGAGGTCGTCTTCTTTGATCTTGGAGGACTTGTGTTTTCGCTTTACCCTCACGAAAGCCTCGCCGCAGATTTCAATACCACCGCGCCGACTGATCAGCCAACCTATCGGGGTTTCACGTTGGCGCACAATCTACGCAGCGAAGCAGAGGTGAATGCGTTGTTCGAGCATCTCAAGAAACACGATGTCGTTATCCTCAAAGAGCCGGAGAAAGTCTTCTGGGGCGGCTACTCGGGTTACTTCACCGATCCCGATGGTCACTGTTGGGAAATCGCCCATAATCCGTTTTGGACGATCAAGGATGACGGTCGAATCGAGATGCAGCCGCCCGATGTGGATGAATGAATTATGTACGTCGAGCAATCATTGGCTCCATCAGTCCTCGGAGTTATCTAAGATGCATTACAGAATCCATCATCTCGCCTGCGTCACTGTCTTGTTCGTGACCTTGGCTCAGGCAGCCGAAACCGGAACGCCCGCTGGCATCGCCAGCCGTTATCCAAACGATCAAGGCATCCAGGATGACCCGGCGGTTGTGTTCGTCGAGAACTTTGAAGACGCCAGTCTGGAGGTGATCGGCAAACGCTGGGACACCGTCCGCAACAGCGATGTCATGTCGTTGTCGAACATCGTTCCAGAGGGCAGCGGTGGAAAACAGTCGTTGTTGATCTCGCAACTCGCCGAGAAGGGGACGGGCGCGGACCTGTATCGTCAACTAGATCGTGGCTACGAAAAGCTCTACACGCGGATGTATGTACGATTTGCGGACGACTGTCAGCCCGTCCATCATTTTGGAACGTGTGTCGGTGGCAATCATCCGGCGACACGATGGCCTTCCGTGCGTGCAGGCCAACCCACCCAAGGCGATAAGTCTTTCTGGATCGGCATCGAGCCCTTCGGCCAAAAATGGCAATGGGATTACTACGCGTACTGGTGCGAGATGCGAGGAAGTCCGCCTCGTGGTCAGACTTGGGGCAACTCCTTCATTCATGACGAGTCTCTGCAGGTCCGCAAAAACGAATGGACGTGCATCGAGTTGATGGTCGCCATGAATGATGTGGGAGACACCAACGGCGAGCTTGCACTTTGGATCGACGGCCGCCAAGTCAGCCACTTGGGAAAGGGGTTCCCCCATGGCAAATGGACGTTCGACAAGTTCCAGCCTGGTGCTGAAGGAGAGGGCGTGACATGGAATCACGCCAAAGGAGACCGAGATTACTTTCGCTCAGCAAGCGGCGGTGATCCCTTCGAAGGATTCCGTTTTCGCACCGTGAAAGACCTCAACGTTAATTTCCTGTGGCTGTACCTGTACATCACCAAAGGCACTCCTGGGCATGCCAACCGCGTCTGGTACGACGACGTCGTTGTCGCAACGCAGTACATCGGCCCCTTGGCGAAAAAGTGATCGACCGGGTCTCCGCCGAAGTCGTCATTCTCGCCATCAACCAGCCATGCGAATCCTGATCCTGACCGTCGGAACGCGAGGCGATGTACAGCCCTATCTGGCGTTGGCGTTGGGTTTGCAGGATGCGGGGCACGACGTTCGCATTTGTACTTGCCAGATCTTTGAGTCGTGGATCGCATCGCGCGGTGTTGGTTACCTGCCTCTGAACAATGACATTCGCGACTTCATGGAGTCGGACGACGGTCGGCTGGCGATGGAGACCACCACGAATCTGCTGGCTGCTATTCGGACCGGAGTTCGGTTGATGCCCAAGCTCAAAGGCATGATGCATCGGCAGATCGACGAAATGTGGGCCGCCGCTGAATCGTTCCAACCCGATTTGATCTTGTTTCACAAAAAGGCAATCGGAGCCGAAGACTTTGCCGAAAAGCTTGGGTGTCGATGCGCTCTGGCGTTCTATTTGCCCATGTACGTTCCAACAAGTGAGTCGCCAGCGTTCGGGTTTCCGAGATTGCCCCTGGGCGGCCTGTATAATCGATTGACTTATCGTGCGGTCGAAATCGTGACACGATTGAGCGCTAGAAAATTCGTCAAGCGATGGCGAGAATCCCATGGCATGCCAGCCAATCGTCCGCCCTTTTTTCAGCACGCGGATGGAACCCCGATTTCGTCATTGCAAGCGTACAGTCCATCGGTCGTTCCTCAGCCGAGCGACTGGCCCGATCACGCGTTAGTCACCGGTTATTGGTTTCTCGATTCGGAATCAAACTATCAGCCGTCCCAGCCACTGGTCGATTTCATCGAGCAGGGTCCGCCACCGATCTACGTCGGTTTTGGCAGCATCTTTGGTCGCGACCCCCGAGCGACGACGCAGCGTGTGATTGAGGGAGTACGCCAGTCGGGATGTCGAGCAATTCTGGCGTCGGGCTGGGGAGGACTTGATCTGCGAGATTTGGATTTACCCGAGTCGATGCTGGCGATCGAGACCGCTCCGCATGACTGGTTGTTTGAGCGAGTGGCCGCGGTGGTGCATCACGGGGGCTGTGGAACGACCGCCGCTGGACTTCGCGCAGGTCGTCCCACGATCATCTGCCCATTCTTTGGTGATCAACCTTTCTGGGGCCGCATCGTGCACGGATTGGGGGTCGGGCCCAAGCCAATACCACAACGCAAACTGACGGCGGAAAAGCTTGCGGCGGCAATCCGATCGACGCTCAGTGACAGTACGATGCGATCCAAGGCAGCCGAGTTGGGGATGAGAATACGGAGTGAAAATGGCGTCTCCAACGCGGTGAATTTTATTCAGCAGATCCCACGTCCGACATAGGTCGTGGGAGTCTTCTGCTGCATCCGTTGGCAACTGGATACTCAGTGCCGAGGCCAGCGTGGCCATGATGTCGATTTGGGACACCAGGGCGTTGCACGTCGAACCGGGCTGCGTCTTTCCTGGCCAACGAATGATGTACGGCACGTGGTGTCCGCCTTCGTAGATGTCGCGTTTGAGCCTGGGGCACGTAGGCGAGCCTCTCCGAGGCTCGCGATTTCGCGTCTCGGAGAGACGCGTCTACGTGTTGCGACGACGTGTTGCGACGACGTGTTGACCACGTGTTGCTTAGCCTTTCTTGGCGACCTTGGCGGCGACTCGTTCGAGCAAGGCTTTGGTCAAGCGGATGCCTTCGTATTCGTCGAGCTTGCCGCCTTCGTACTCGATGCCGACGTAGCCGTGGTAACCGTGTGAGAGCACGATGTCCATCATCTTGTCATAGTCCGTGTTGACTTCGTTGCCATCGGCGTCGAAATCATGCGTCTTGGCGCTGACGGCTTTGGCGTAGGGCATCAACTCCTCGACACCTTGGTAGCGATCGTACCACTCCGGGTTGTCGCCGCCGGAGATGCGGAAATTGCCAAAGTCGGGCAGCGTTCCGCAGTTGTCCATTCCGGTGGATTTGATCGTCGCGGCCAACCAAGCACCATTGCTGCTCAGACCGCCGTGGTTTTCGACGATCACGTTGAGTCCGTGCGGCTTGGCAAACTCGCTCAGACGTCGCAGTCCGTCAGCGGCCAGTTTCATTTGTTCTTCGTAGCTGCCGCGACTGCCCGCGTTGACGCGAATGCTGTGACAACCGAGGAACTTGGCAGCTTCCACCCACTTGTAATGATTTTCAACGGCCTGGGTGCGAGCGTTGTCGTTGGGGTCTCCCAAGTTGCCTTCGCCATCGCACATGATCAACAGGCTCTTGACCCCGAGGTCTTCGCATCGCTGTTTCAGATCCGTCAAGTACTTTTCGTCTTTCGCTTTGTCTTTGAAAAACTGATTGACGTACTCGATCGCGTCGATCCCGAACTCTTCCTTGGAAACGCGTGGGAAATCCAAGTTGGTCAAGTTCTTGGACGCATCTCGCAGGGTGCGGTGCAGCGACCATTCGGCCAACGAGATTTTGAAGGGGGCAGCGTCGCCGGCGGCTTTGTCGGCAAAACCACTGCGGGGCAGGATGCACGTGGCTGCTGCAGCGGCGGCGGTGACACGAATGAACTGACGACGAGAGGGTTGATGGGTTGGTTTCATGGAAGTGTTTAAATGGGATGGAAACAGGGGGTGGGATTTGGGACCGCAGTATTGTAATCCTACTTGGCGATCTCGGTGAACTTGGTCTCTCGCATCACGGTGACCTTGATTTCGCCGGGGTACATCAGCTCCCTCTCAAAGGCCTGAGCGATTTCGTGGCAGATCAATGCTGCTTTTTCGTCGGAGGCTTGATTGCTGTCGACGATCACACGGAGTTCGCGGCCGGCGCTGATGGCGTAGGCTTGCTGGACACCCTCAAAGCGTTTGGCGATGGACTCGAGTTCCTCCATCCGTTTGATGTACCGTTCCAGCGATTCGCGGCGGGCACCGGGGCGACTGGCGCTGCAGGCGTCGGCGGTGGCGACGACCATGGTGTAGGGGTGCTCGACGACGATATCGTCGTGATGCCCCAAGGCGGCGTGGACGACTTCGGGGCCTTCGTTGTGTCGTCTCAGGGTGTCGGCACCGATCTTGGGGTGTCCGCCCTCCAACTCATGATCGGCGGCCTTGCCGATGTCGTGCAACAGTCCGCAGCGGCGTCCCAGGTCGCCGTCCATGCCCAACATTTCCGCGATCATGCCGGAGATAAAGGCGACTTCGACGCTGTGCCGCAAGACGTTTTGGCTGTACGAGGTGCGAAAGTGCAAGCGGCCGAGCATTTCGATCAGCCGATCATGCAATCCCGGCACGTTGACTTCATCGGCCGCCTCACGTCCCTTTTGCATGATGAAAGCCTTCATCTGCTTGGTGACTTCTTCGACCACCTCTTCGATCTTGGCCGGGTGGATACGACCGTCGGCGATCATCTTGGTCAACGCTTGGCGCGCGATCTCGCGACGGACGGGATCAAACCCGCTGACGATCACAACGCCGGGCGTGTCGTCGATGATGACATCGATACCCGTTGCCTTTTCAAAGGCTCGGATGTTGCGACCTTCGCGACCGATGATGCGTCCTTTCATGTCGTCGGTCGGAACGTCCACTGTGCTGGTGGTCGAGTCGGCGGTGTGCGTCGACGCGAAACGCTGCATTGCGGTCAGCAGCATGTCACGACTTTGGTTTTGAACCAGTTCGGAGAGTTGTTTTTTGTGTTTGATCAGAGCCGACGCGCGTTCGTGCTCCAACTCTTTGGAAAGTGACTCCAGCAGTCTTTCGGAGGCTTCTTCGCGACTCATCCCACTGGCTTGTTCCAGCAAACGCTGTTGTTGCTGTTGAACTTGGCTCAGTTGCTGGCGTTGCTCGTTCACCTTGCGGAGCTGTGCATCGAGACGTTGTTGGCCGCTCTCCAAACCGCGTTGTTGCTTGCGGAGCATTTCCTCTTGGTTGTCGAGCTGTTCTTGGCGACGCTCCAGTTTTTGGTCGCGTTGACTCAGTATGCGTCGCGCATCGGCCAACTCTTTCTCGGCCTCGGTGCGTGTCTGCAGGGCGGCTTCTTTGCCCTCCAGGATGATCTGTGCCTTGAGCGTTTCCGCCTCGCGGTTGGCTTCGTCCAAGATCGCATCGGCCTGCTGTTGCCAACGGATCTTGCGGACTTGCAGTTTCCAACGTTGATAGCCCAGCATCAACACGGCGCCGGCGAGCACACCGGCGAGTGAATACACGAAGAAGTTATTTTCGATGGATGGCGCCAGCAGCACCGGAATCTTATCCGGTGCCAGCATCGCCATGAGTTCGGTGATGGTCATCTATTTGCCCTCGCTCAGGAGGACGCAGCGACCACTCGACGCAGTTGACGTGACCGTTTGTTCGACCGGCAGTCGGATGGATCGTTGACTTGGACATCAACGCGCGAGCTGTCCGGTCAACCGTGCCCAGTTCCCTTTCGCTGATCAACAGCGACAACACGCCTGATCCAACCATTGCTGATCCGACCATTGCTGATCCAACCACTGAACGGGGGCGAATCCCGTGCGCACCCATGCACGCTGCTAGGGTGTGGGCAACTCGACCCCACCGTAGTGCGATTGCGATCATCAGGATCCACACGCTGTTGACTCGGTCGTTCAATTGAATAGGAACAAGGATGGAGAAGTGATGAGATCCGGGCATCCATCACCTGGATCGTGGATAGGGAACGGTCAGGCAAAGGGAGGTATCGCGTCGTTGAACAAATCCTCTCCAGAACTGGCTTTCCAGATCAAATGGGGGCTTGGTAAACGGCACGGGTCGTCAGTGCAGAGAAAGCCGGTGTTTGAGTATCCGCCTCGCACCGGTGTCTCTGATGAGTGATTCTGGTCCAGAGGAGTAAGTTAAAAGGAGTGTATTGATCAGGGGTGGTGGAAAATCCACGACCCGATGATCAATTGCAAATGGTAGCAGATCTCGGGCCACCAGTGGGGTTCAGCGATCGCCAATGGACCGCGACAATCGGGTAACCTCGATGTCTGACAAACGCTAGTGATGCTACATTTCTGCACTTTCGCCCCCCATCGCTTCCTGAAATGACACGCTCCGAGCGGCAGGACTCATTTCCGCCCCACCCCGACACGCCGCCGGACGCTTGGGACTCGCTCGTGACGGAGTTCCGGGCCGCCTGGCCTGTAGGTCGTTGGGAAAGTGTCGGCGTGGTGGTCGGTTGCAGCGGGGGAGCGGACAGCGTGGCCTTGCTGAGGCTGATGGCGGCGGTGCGAAACGAAACGTCGTCGAACCCCAACTCGGGCTCCCGAGCGGCGACCGGGTTCCTGGTGGCAGCCCACTTTCACCATGGCCTGCGAGGGCATGAATCGGACGGCGACGCGGAGTTCGTCGCAGAACTTGCCCGCGAACTGGGATGCCGATTCGAACTTGCTCTCGGCGACGGAATCCACAGCGACGAAGCCAACTTGAGGGACCATCGGCGAGCTTTTTTGCAACGCACCGCCAGTCGCCGTGGTTGCCGTTACATCGCCCTGGCGCACTCTCTGGACGACAATGTGGAAACGGTGCTTCACCACCTGCTGCGTGGCTCCGGTCCGACAGGACTTGCTGGAATCGCTCCCTATCGCTCCTACGGACACGAACCCGAGCAGCAAGACCTCGTGTGGATTCGCCCACTGCTGAATGCTCGACGTGATCAGATTCGCGAGGCCTTGCGCTCCAGAGGATTCTCTTGGCGAGAGGATGCCAGCAATGAAGACGACCGCTACCGCCGCAACTGGATCCGTCACCAACTGATGCCGCTGATCGAAGCGCAGTTTCCCGATGCGTCGAACGCGATCGCTCGCGCGGCGAACACTCAACGGGAAATGATCGACACGATCGATGCCTTGGCCGACCAGTGGATCGAGCGATTCGTCATCCACGAGTCGCCGCTGACCATTCGCCGAACGGAGTCCGACGAACCCCCGGCAGTCGACTCTTGGACGATCGCCCAAGCGGCTTTGCGGACGATTTGGGCACGCCAGCAATGGCCCTTGGGGGAAATGAGCATGTCGCACTGGCGAGCGATCGCTGCTGCACTGCCGTTGGGCCCGGATGCGGTGTTCATGCTGCCCGGTGACCTGAGGTGTGTCGCAAAAGGTGACCAAATCGTGATCACGAAAACACACGCTCGAGCTGAGATAGAACTACAATCGTAGGTTCACCGCAGCGAGAAACCTCGCGAAACCGCGATGAACATTTCCCCTTTGCCTTTCCATGACCCCTGCCGATATGCCACGCCAACATCGATTCCGCAGCACCGTTCGTGTCGCCTTCCTACTACTTGTCGCGATGCTCGCCAGCCAACCGCATGCACACGCTGCGACTCCCGACGCGACCACGCAGACGTATGACGTCGTGATTTATGGCGGTACCAGCGCCGCGGTCACTGCTGCGGTGCAAGTCAAACAGATGGGCAAATCGGTGATCATCGTGTGCCCCGACAAGCACCTCGGCGGTTTGACCAGCGGCGGATTGGGGTGGACCGACACGGGCAACAAAGCCGTGATTGGTGGACTTGCACGCGATTTCTATCACCGCATCTATCTGGAGTACCAAAAACCAGAACGCTGGCCATTCCAATCCAGCAGCGAGTACGGCAACAAAGGTCAAGGCACCGAGGCGATCGACGGCGATAATCGCACGATGTGGATCTTTGAGCCCCGCGTGGCCGAAAAGGTTTTCGATGACTACGTCGCCGAATACGATATCCCCGTTCACCGCCAGCGCTGGCTTGATCGCGAGCACGGCGTGACAAAATCCGCTGGACGCATTCAATCCATCCAAATGCTTTCCGGCGAACGATACGCGGGCAAGATATTCATGGACACGACTTACGAAGGCGACTTGATGGCCGCCGCCGACATATCCTTTCACGTCGGACGTGAGTCGCGGGATACGTACGGCGAAGAATACAACGGCGTCCAAACCGGAGTGTTACACCACGGCCATCATTTCGGCGGATTGCCACCGATCAGTCCTTATCGCGTCCCCGGCGATCCCGGCAGCGGCGTGCTGCCACGCATCAGCCCCGATCCGCCTGGCGAAAAGTACTCCGGCGACCATCGCGTCCAAGCCTACTGTTTCCGCATGTGCTTGACCGACCACGATCCCAATCGCGTCCCCTTTGCCAAACCCGATGGATACGACCCCGACCAGTACGAGTTGATGGCCAGGATCTATCAAGCCGGCTGGCGGGACACGTTCAACAAGTTTGACCCGATTCCCAACCACAAGACGGACACCAACAACCATGGACCGATGAGCACCGACAACATCGGTTTCAACTATGACTACCCCAATGCCAGCTACGAACGTCGCCAAGAGATCATCGACGAGCATCGCCGCTACCAACAAGGCTGGCTGTATTTCATCTGCACCGATCCACGCGTGCCTGAGGCGACTCGCAAAAAGATGCAACAATGGGGATTGGCAAAAGACGAGTTTGTCGACAATGGACACTGGCCACACCAGCTGTACATTCGCGAAGCCCGCCGGATGATCGGCAGCTACGTGATGACAGAAAACGAATTGCTGAAACGTCAACCCACGCCTCAATCCGTCGGCATGGGCTCCTACACGATGGACTCACACAACGTTCAGCGTTACATCACCCCAGAGGGAGACGTTCAAAACGAAGGTGACATCGGTGTCTCCACGAAAGGTCCCTACCAGATCGCTTACGGATCGCTGGTTCCCAAAGCAGACGAGTGCACCAACCTCTTTGTGCCGGTCTGTCTTTCCAGCTCGCACATCGCCTTCGGCTCGATTCGAATGGAACCCGTGTTCATGATCTTGGGACAGAGCGCCGCGACCGCAGCAGTGATGGCGATCGATGACAACGTCAGCGTGCAACAGGTCGACTATGATCGACTGAAGCAACGCATCGAGGCCGACGGTCAAGTGCTCACCTACAGCGGATCGATCGATCCACAGAAATCTGTCTCTGTTAAATCGCTGCCGGGCATCGTGGTGGATGACGATCAAGCCACCCTGACCGGTCAATGGAAACAAAGCCAAGCCAACGGGCCTTACGTTCAATACGGCTACCAACATCACGTGAACGCAAAAGACTACGAGCCGACAGCGACATTCTCACCTACCTTGCAGACCGGAACCTACGAAGTCCGGATGGCGTTCCCTCGCAACACCAACCGCGCAACCAACGTCCCCGTGACTGTACGCCACAGAGGCGGCCAGACGGAGGTCAAAGTCAACCAACGGGTGACACCACCGATCGACGATCAGTGGGTTTCGCTTGGCAAGTTCGAGTTTGATGCCAATCAACCGGCCGCCGTCGTGGTCGGCAGCCACGGCACCGACGGTTACGTCATCATTGACGCGGTGCAGTTTCTGAAGGTGGAGACGAAGTAGTCGTTGGTATCTGCCTGAAAGATCTGCCCTCTGTGGATCGACAGTCTTCACGATAAGGCCCGCGGCTAGCCCGGATCATTCATTCTCGACAATGAGTTACGTCACCGCTGGGAAATGCAGATTGTTTTTCATAACCCGACGCGTCAGCGAGGGATTTACCGAGTATCCCTCGCTGACGCGTCAGGCTATGAATCATCCGGGCTAGCGGGCCGTTGGTTTTGTCCGTGTTGGGGATTGAAAGACTGTTGGCGGGGCACGCCAACGATTCGGAAGATCGAGCGACGGTTAGCCCCAACGCACCCGGATAGTTAGATCACGATCGGATCGCTAAAATCGGCCGCTTAGGATTTCCACCTCCTTGCCGATCAGAAAACGATGACCGACTACCGAACCGAACGAGATTCCATGGGCGAAGTCCGCGTGAAAGCGGACGCTTATTACGGCGCGCAAACTCAACGGGCCGTGGAAAATTTTCCCATCAGCGGTTGGCAATTGCCCGCCACGATGATCAGCGCCATGGGAATGGTCAAACACGCCTGCGGGATCGCCAATCGCGATCTCGGCAAACTCACCGGATCGGGCAAGAATCCGCTGACGGACCAGCAAGTCACCGCGATGTTGCAGGCGGCCGACGAAGTGGTTGAGGGCAAGTTGGGAGATCAGTTTCCGATCGACGTGTTCCAAACCGGCAGCGGCACCAGCAGCAACATGAACGTCAACGAAGTGATCAGCAACCGGGCGATCGAAATCGTCGGCGGCGATCGAATGAGCACGGAAAAGCCCATTCACCCTAACGATCACGTCAACATGGGCCAAAGCACCAACGACACCTTCCCGACCGCCATCCACGTCGCCACCGCCGTCCAAATCCACACCGTTCTGTTGCCCGCGTTGAAACGACTGCACACTTCGTTGGCCGCCAAAGCCGAGGAGTGGGACAAGGTCATGAAGATCGGTCGGACGCATTTGATGGACGCCACTCCGTTGCGATTGGGCCAAGAGTTCGGTGGTTTTGCGCGCCAAATCGAACTTTCGATCACGCGTGCGGAAATGGCCCGTGATGCCGTTCTGGAATTGCCCGTCGGTGGTACCGCGGTCGGCAGCGGCATCAACACTCACCCCGAGTTCGGCAGCCGCGTCGCTGCGGCGTTGGCTCAGCGCACCGGGATCGCATTCATGGAAGCGGTCAATCATTTCGAAGCCAACGCGCAACGCGACGCGTTGGTGCATTCACACGGCGAGTTGAAATGCATTGCGCAAACCCTGTTCAATCTGTCCAATAACATTCGCTGGTTGGGCAGCGGTCCACGCTGTGGATTCTATGAAGTCCAATTGCCGTCGCGACAACCGGGCAGCTCGATCATGCCGGGTAAAGTCAACCCGGTGATGTGCGAGTCGATGATGCAGTTGACCGCACGCGTTGTGGGCAACGACGGCACGATGACGATGTGCGGTGCTGCCGGTGGAAATTTCCAGCTCAACATCATGATGCCTGTCATGGCGCACACGATCCTGGAGTCGATCGCGCTGCTGGCCAGCGGCTCCAACGCCTTCGTCGAATTCTGTGTCGACGAGATGACGGCCAACGTCGAATCCTGCAACGCGGCAGTCGAACAAAGTCTCTCGATGTGCACGAGCTTGAACCCGTTGATCGGCTACGAGCAAGCCGCCAAGTTGGCCAAGGAAGCGTTCGCGACCGGGCAAACGATCCGCGAGCTGTGCTTGGAAAAAAAGATCTTGCCCGAGGATATTTTGACCGAGGCCTTGGATCCGTGGAAAATGACCGAGCCCCAAGATTGATTGCCCGGGCGGTTTTGCGGGAAAGAGATTCAGCTCCTTCGTTTGACCTGTAGCTGAAGGAGACCGCTGACTTTGTCGTGTTGTATTGTCACCGTGAGCCGATGGCGCTAGCCACGGGCCTGGAAGGGTTTCGTCAACACCATGAGGCCCGCGGCTAGCCCGGATTATTCACGCGACTCAATACGGTCATCGCAACACGTTTGCGTAAAACGGCTTGCGCGGATTGGCAGAAAAACAGTCTGCGCAGATCAGCCGCCACGCGATAGCGTCCGGTTCTCACGCCTATGCTCGGGAACCGGACGCTATCGCGTGCCGGCTGATGAATATTCCGGGCTAGTGCCTTGCGGCTCACTAAGTCAGCAATCTCCGAAGGCGAATCCGGTCAACCCAAAGGCAACGACCGCCGTTTGGTGGTGTCTCCTGCGCCTTCGGCTGCGGGTCAAACAGAAATCTTTTTCTTTTCGGGAAGCATCTCGAGACTCCTGCGTTTTCCTGGCATCGCTGACACACCCGCGTCCACTTTGCCAGGAAAAAATCGCCATGAAACGCCGCCATTTCGCACTGCTTGCCCTGACCCTGTTCGCCCCCCTGACAGCCGCTTCTGTTTCCCATGCGTGTGACGGCGCGGCTCCGGCTGGCAAGTACCAAGCCGCTGCACCGAGTTATCAGCCCAACTATCAGCCCAACTACCGTCCTCGCTACGAGGCACAACACGCACCACGCTGGCAAGCTCCCCAGCCGGCCAGGCAAGCACCGCCTACGATCGACGCAGGTGTCGGTTACCAACTCGGCGGAGGCGGTTTCGGTTTCGAATCTGGTCGCGTCACCATCGACGTGTCAGGGCTGGAACTTGACTGCAACGTCGTGAACTGGAGCAACGATAGCATCGCGTTCGAAGTCCCCTCGATGAAACTTCGTCGTGAAACACATGCCACGTTGGACATCGTCCGCGCCGACGGCAGCATCTATAAATCCATCCCAGTGCAGCTGCGTGGAATCGCCATCGAACCCGAGCCGATTGCGATCCAGCCCACCACATTCGAAACCACGTCGGTTGACACCGGGGCATTGGCCACCGATTCCTTCTTCGCCGAGACCGCTCCCCCGGCCCCTTTGGCCGAGTGAGAATGAACAGTCGCACGTAGGCGATCCACCAGCTAAAATGCGGCCAAATGAGCAAGCAGGATCCTTCACAAACGAGAGAGACATCCGCGTTTCGACGAATGCGCGGATGTCTTTGCTTCATCATTTTCGTTCAATGCATTGGGGTCGGTGGGCGTTATCTGTTTACGAGCCATGAAATCGAAAGCGATGTCTATGGATGGCTCTATTTTGATCATGACTGGCCCGAATCGGTTGCCCAGACAATCGACAACGCTGGTTCCGTCTTGACGTTGACCATGGGATGCTGCCTTTGCATCACTGAAATCCTGCGATGGCGGCGTCCTGACCTAACCAGACGCACACCGCTCCTACGTCTGACTCAGGTTGCCTCACTGTGGATTGCAATCTGGATGCTAGTGACTGCGATGACGCACATGATGCGAGCAGACGTGTACGCGGAACTAACACTCGCCGAACATGCTGTCAGATACACGGCTCCTGTGGCGTTGCTCGTTGGTCTTGAGGGAACGCTTCGATCAAGTCCAACGACAGATCATTGGAAGGCTTCGCGGCTGTGGGGCGACCCGGCATCGATATGGCTTCTAGTGCTCTCCGCCTCGGCAACCTTCGCCGCACATGGCTACAAAGCGATCGAGTGCTACGGTCAATTCACCGACTTGATCCTGCTCTCAGACCTGCAGTGGACGAATTTGGGTTGGGGCCAGAAAACCACCGAACGAATTCTCGTTGCCATTGGTGCCCTCGACATCCTGGTAGCCTTTTTGCTGCTGTCAGTGCGTTCACGATTCGCAGCGTTCTACATGGCTTGCTGGGGACTCGTGACGGCAACCAGCAGAATGACAGCGTTGGGTCTCGACGCTTGGCCGGAAACCCTGATCCGCGCAGCCAATGGAGGCGTACCGGCTGCCATCTTCATCTACTGGGTGACGCTCCGAAAATGCGACGAAACGTATCAAGCGTCCACCTGTCAACCTGAAACCACAGACCCCCTCTCTCAAGGCGCCCCATGAGATCGCTTCAGACCCCAAGGATTCCCTCAGCGACTTTTGCGTTGGGCATGCTATTGCTGTGGGCTTGTGCTGCAAAAGCCGATGCACGATTGGATGGCACGAAGCCTGCTCAATGGCGTGTTACCTGGACAGAAGAGCCGTCCACAAAGGCAACGGTCTCGTGGAGCACAGCGGCGCAAGGCGACTCCCACACACTTCGTTTTCGCGAGAAGGAAGGCGACGACGAATTTTCGGTGCAACTGGCTGAATCGGGACGCTACACCGGAGGAGACTTCGAACTTTATTACCACCATGCGAGATTGACCGATCTGAAACCCGCGACCGCATACGAAATCCAGATGGTCAGCGACACCAATGAGTCACCGATTTTCTATTTCGTGACCGCGCCAGCGACGGACCGCGAATTCAGTATTCTGCACGGTGGAGATTCACGCTCGGATCAAGATGCTCGGCGACGCGTCAACATCATGATTTCAGAAATGGTCGCCCAATCACACGACAACGAAATACTTTCAGATGACATCTTAGCGTTGGCTCACGGTGGAGATTACATCGTTTCGGGCAATCGAATGGATCTCTGGTCCACATGGTTGTCCGATCACGAACTGACCGCAACTCCTGATGGGCGGTTGTTGCCGATCATTCCGGCACGTGGAAACCATGACAAAGGCAAACCTTTCAACGAAGTCTTTGGCTTTCCAGAAGACGACCTGAACTACTACAGCCTTAGCATCGGTTCGCAAGTCAAGTTCATCACCTTGAATTCCGAAACCAGCACGGCGGGCGACCAAGCGAAATGGCTCGCCAACGAATTGTCGCAAACACGAAAAAGTCATCGTTGGCTGTTGGTTCAGTACCATCGCCCTGTCTATCCTGCAGTCAAAACTCCTCACACAGCTCTAAAGAGTTGGGTCCCACTATTCGAAAGGTTCAACGTGGACCTGGTTTGCGAAGCCGACGGGCACGTCATCAAACGCACGCTTCCCATTCGTGACGGCAAACCTGACGAAACGGGAGTCGTGTACATCGGTGAAGGCGGACTCGGAGTTCCCCAGAGATCCCCCAAGACAGATCGCTGGTTTGTGCAGTCCCCAGGCATGGCAGATAAAGGCAACCACGTCTTCGTGCTCACGTTCCGAAAGAACGTTCTTGAGGGAAAATGCGTCTTGGAAGGCGGCAAACTGAGAGACGAGTTTACCCGCAACGCACGCAATGGTCTTTGATCGACTCTCGACAGCCAGTGGTCGAGAAGTCGGATGCTGGAAAGGAAATGCTTTGCCAGCAAAAACAACGTTGACTTTGGTGATCGATTAAGGCTATCGAACAGTCTGATGCTTTCCGCCGCGCCTCCTGTATCGATTCTCACCGCCGCCGATGAACCCCGCCACGGACAATCGCTCGCAAATTCACTGCCTTGCTGTTGGTTGTCTTTGCTGCGTCACGATCGCTTTATCAGGATGCCGAATGGGGGTACCGATTCACGTCTGGCAACCGCCCGCGTTGGAATCGACCGTCGGCAAACGTGTCGTCGTCCCCGAAATCGGCGGTACGGCTCCATCGAGCCGTTCAACCCACGACAGCCAATCGCCTGTCGTTCTCGCCAGTGCTATCGACCCCGCATCCAAACCCAGTCCTGATGTCAGCCAGTCCATCCACGAGCAGTTGCTCGCTCACGCCCCCAAGGACTCCGGTCGGACGACGGAGTTGATTTCAAGCGACGAGCTGCTGGAGATGGGTGCGGAAAATAGCCGGGCATCCGGCAATGTCATCCAGCAAGTTGCCTATGAGCAAATCACGCAACAAGAACATTTGCAAAGTGATCTGACGCTGGCATCGCTGGCCAGACGCCAGGACATCGACTACCTGCTCAGCGGCGAGTTGCTTCCCGACCTACGAGCCCCGTCGATCAAAGAACAAGATCCTCAACTGACGATTTCTTGGCGGTTGATGTCTCTCAATCAGGATGACGACTCTGCCACTGCGGGCCAGGAGTCGCAACCCAATCACGGTGTCCGCGGTCGTCCCGTCCGCGTGGACCTGGAGTCTGCCATCCAGCGATACCCCGACTTGGCCTATGCCAGCGACACAGAGACGGCACTACGCACCGCGTTGGTCCGTGACACGTATCGGCTCATCACGCCTTCGGTCCAACGCCACCGCGTGCAATTGGAGATTCCCTACTTGATGCCCGGCAGCAAATCGACACGCCGTGGAAATGCGTTGGCCTTGGCAGGCCGGTGGCCGGAAGCCAAAGCGATTTGGCAAGAGGTCGCCGATAGCCAACCGCTTGCCGTCGCGGCGTTGCACAATCTGGCCCTTGCTGCGGCCGCCGAACAAGACTTTAGCACCGCAAAACGACTTGCCCGACAAGCGATTCGCCGTCAGCCGACACGGCTGCATCAACAAACGCTTGTCTGGATCGAACAACGACAACGCGACTATCACGCCGCGTTTGATTTGCCCGATCCGCCGGAAGGCTGGTTTGTGACCAGCGACGGTTGAGGCCCCGTCACGTTAGCCCGGATGATTCATCATCCGAGGCGTAAGCGAGGGATACTCGGAAAATCCCTCGCTTACGCGTCGGGTTGTGAAAAACAATCTGCGTTTCCCAACGGTGACACAACTCATTGTCACTGCCGTGCCACCTATCTGCCACTCGATCGTCAAGACTCGACGACTCAGGACTCGATCCCGAGTGACATTCCGTCCAACAGTTTTTCTGCCGCATCACTTTTGTTCAACACGTAGTAGTGAATGCCGGGAACTCCGTTTTCCAACAAGTCGACCGTTTGAGCACGTGCGTGGTCGACACCGATTTGGAACTGGTACTGTTCGTCGTCGCTCTGTTCCATCGCCTGGGCCATCGTGTCAGGAATCCGAGCCTTGCACATCGATGCGATGCGTTGGGCTTGTTTGAAATTCGTCACCGGAAGAATTCCGGGAACGATTGGAATGCTGATCCCGGCCGCGACGCAGTGATCACGAAAGCGATAGAAGTCCGCGTTGTCGTAGAACAACTGCGTCACCACCACATCGGCGCCCGCGTCGACCTTGCGTTTCAGATTGTCCAAATCCGTCTGAGCATCCACCGCTTCCTGGTGAACCTCCGGATACCCGGCGACCAAGATCCCGAACTGTTGCGGGAACGCACTTTGGATCAGCTCGACCAACTCGTTGGCGTAACGCAAACCACCCTCGACGGCTTGAAAGGTATCGGAACCCTTGGGTGGGTCGCCACGCAGGGCAACGATCATGTCGGCGCCCTTTGCCTTTGCTTCGGCGAGGTATTGCTGCAACTGCTCTGTGGTCAGGCCGACACAAGTCAGGTGAGACGCGACGGGCAGCCCGGTCAACTCACGCACCTTGGCCACGACCTCCAACGTTTTGCCTTGTGTCGAGCCGCCCGCGCCGTAGGTGCAGGTGTAGAAAGAGGGCTGAAACTGGTTCAAACGCTGGACGTTTTCCAGCAACCGCTCCATGCCTTCGTCCGTCTTGGGCGGAAACAGCTCGAACGAGATGACGTTCTTGCCGGACTGAAAGAGATCCGAGAGATTCATGAGGACCTTGCGGGTTCACATTGATAGGGGAGATAAATTTCGGTGACGATTTGGATTCGATGATTTTGCCAGCCAATTCGACGTTGCCCCGATAGTTTAGCCACTTCTCAGAATTCTCAATCCGCCTGACGCTCATCTGACCGCTTTTGCACTTGCCCAAACACGCCCATTTTGCGTACTTGCACGTTGCGTGTGCACCGACATTCGACCGTCAAATCAACGGATGCGCCACGAGATTCACGGGGATTTCATTTGAGAACAGACCATCCGGTACGTCCACCGGGTGATGTGACAGGATCGGCAGGGAGGCCGACGTGGGCATTTTTTCCAAGCGACGTCGTCGCAAGCAAAACGATTCCACTCTCGGAAAACTGCCGTTTTTACGCTGGTTGGGCCCCGGCGCGACGTCTGCTGCTGTGATCGCGGTCGCCTACATGGCCGTGACGGGCAAGTGGGATTTTTCGATCCTGGACACCTTTCGTGGCAGCGACGATGTCGTACGCCTGGAGCCGATTTCCCTTGGTAATCGCAGCGAACGCCCCCCCGAATCGATCCGCGTGGCGACTTTCAACATCAAAACCTTTGGCGAATCAAAATCGTCGTCTCAAGAGGTCATGCAGCAGATCGCTCAAATCGTCTATCGATTTGACGTGATTGCCATCCAAGAAGTTCGCAGCAGCGATGGCGAGGGGACCCCGATTCGTCGCCTCGTCGATTTGATCAACGCATCGGGCGGTCAGTACGCGGCCACGCTGAGCGATCCCATCGGGACCGACGGCTACAAGGAATGCTATGCGTTTCTGTGGGATGAGTCCCGGGTACGCATGATCCCCGACAGCGCCTACGTGGTGTTTGATAGCACCAATCGAATCACCCGCGAACCGATGGTCGCGTCGTTCGAAGCTCGCTTGCCACCCGGCGACATGCGGCGACCGTTTCGTTTCACCGCAATCAACGCGCACACGAAACCGGATTTGGTCAATCCGTCCTCGCCCGACGGCGAGATCAATGTGCTGGACGACGTCTTCGTCCGCGTCCGCGACTACGAATCTCAGGTCGCCGGTGAAGACGACATCATTTTGTTGGGCGATCTCAATGTGAACTCCAAGAATCTGGGCGAACTGGCGACCATCCCCAACGTGCATTCGATCGCCGGCGACCTGCCCACCAACACCCGTCGCACCGAAACATACGATCACATTTTGATCGACTACGATGTGACCCGCGAATTCACTCAGGCCTACGGGATCTTGGATCTGCAAAAGGACTTGCAGCTCACGGAGGAACAAGCCCTGTTGATCAGCGACCACATGCCCGTGTTCGCCGATTTCAGCCGCTACGAAGTCCCCCTGACCCGAACCGCCACACGTCCCCTGCCGGTGATTCGCTAGGCCGGATTATTGACGAGCCGCCACGCGATAGCGTCCGGTTCCCGAGTCTAGTGCATCGTCCAGTCTTGATTTTGGGGTTAGCCGTTTTGGCGTTAGCCACGGTTGTGTCATGAAAACCGTGGCTAACGCCAAAACGGCTCATCTACCGAACCCACGTTCTAAGACTGGACGATGCACTAGGTATGGTCTTTTGTCCACGTAGTCGCGTCTCTCCGAGACGCGAAATCCCGAGCCTCGGAGTGGCTCGGCTTCGTGACGGCCGCGAACGTCTCCGCCTCGGAAACAAGCGGGAAGAGCATCGCTGGGTCAATTCGTTTAGACTCTGGAGAACGCCACCGATCGATACATCCGCGGAATGAACCCATGACCGTACCTTCACAATTCTCGAAATGGATTCTGGTCTGTCTCGTGCTGACCGTTTGGCACTCGCCACTCGCTTCAGCCGCGCAGCGCATCGCGTTCATCGTCGGAGTGGAGAATTATCGACCGGACTATTTCCGCAATCTGGACTATGCGGAAGACGACGCGATCGGGTTGGCGGAGCAGCTCAAAGGCTTGGGCTATGACGTCGTCCGCATGACCAGCCGAGAGCAGAATCCGGCACTCAAACCGACGTCGCCGGACAAGATCATCGCTGCCTTCGACGGCGTTCTCAAAGGCTTGCAAGCCGAAGACACCTTGATCGTGGCCTTCACCGGGCACGGCGTGCAGTTCAAAGATGAGCCCGCCCTGAAAACCGGTGGTCGCGAAACCTATTTTGTCCCCGAAGACGGAACGCTGGACGACAAAGCCACGCTGTTACCGATCTTGAAAGAGATCGTTGCCCGCGCCTACCGCTGCCCCGCTCAACGCAAGCTGGTCCTGATCGACGCTTGTCGCAACGAAGTCACCTCCAAAGCCGGCGACAAAGCCCCGCGTCGAATCCTGTTGGGTGACGTTCACGAACACCCGCGGACCCTCCCCAAAGGCATGAGCGTTTTGTTCAGTTGCAGCGATCGAGAAAAGAGCTGGGAGCACGAAGACCTCTCCCACAGTGTCTTCACCTACTACGTCCTGGAATACCTGAGCGGAAAAGCATCCTCAGACTTCTATCCCGATAAGAACGCGGACATCGGTGGCTTGGTTCAATACGTTCGCATCAAGACCAACGCTTTTGTTCGAACCAAGATCAATCCCTCTGGGCAACTGCCTCAACTGGTCGGTGACTACGCTCCCTGGTCGATCGGTCGTGTCGCGATCAATGGCAATCAACCCGTGATTCCTCCAATCCAGAAACCGGTCGTCCCTGAGATGCAACCGGAACCGAAACCAACACGCACGGATCTCGCCAGCGGCGGCCAGGATTGGTCGCAGTGGGGTGGTAGTTCGCTGAGAAACAGTGTGTCACCGTCCAAGGCAACGTTCTTAAAGTGGTCTACAAGCGACAAAACCAACGTGATTTGGTACTCAGCCCTCGGGAAGAACACCTATGCATCTCCGGTGGTTGCCGGCGGACGAGTATTCATCGGCACCGATAATGGAACGGAACTGGTCGCAGGTGGCGACAAGGGGCTGCTGGCCTGCTATTCGGAACAAGACGGACGCCTGCTGTGGACTTACCAAGCCGACAAGCTGCCAACCGGACGGGCCAATGACTGGCCGAACATCGGCATCACGTCAACGCCACTGGTGGAGCAAGACCGCGTATGGTTTGTCAACAATCGCGGTGAACTGGTGTCTTTGGATGCAAACACCGGGAAAGAAGTCTGGTCATTGGACATGATCGATTCGCTGGGTGTCTTTCCGCACAACAAGTCCCATTGCAACGTCACCTCGCTTGGCGAACTGCTATTTGTTTGCACTTCCAACGGCATGGATGAGTCTCAAATCGAAATTCCCTCGCCTCGCGCCCCGTCGTTCTTGGCCGTCGAGAAATCAACGGGCAAGCTGGTTTGGGAAAGTTCGCTACCCTTCGACCAGATCCTCAGCGGCCAATGGGCATCGCCCGCCGCGGCCTACATCGGCGATCAACCGCAAGTCATTTTCCCCGGCGGCGACGGCTGGCTGTATGGTTTCCAAGCGGACAATGGAAACCTGCTGTGGAAATTTGATTGCAACCCCAAGGAAACCAAGTGGGAACTGGACGGACGAGGCACTCGAAACAATATCCTTGCCACACCTGTCATCCATAACGGGCTGGTTTACGTCGCGGTCGGCCAAAATCCTGAGCACGGCGAAGGCCAAGGGCTGCTCTGGTGCATCAATCCGAACCGCCGCGGCGATGTCAGCTCCCAGCTTCCCGGTGGCGGCGTCAATCCCAACTCCGCCGCCGTTTGGTTCTTCGCCCACGCCAATGGAAAGAACGCAGGCAACGCCGAATTCCAAGAGACCATGCACCGCTCTCTATCGAATGTCGTGATCAAAGACGACGTGCTGTATGTCGCTGATTTCTCCGGCATCTTTCATTGCCTCGACGCGAAATCGGGTAAACACCACTGGAGTTATGACCTCTTTGCCGCCTGCTATTCCTCGCCGCTGATCGTGGGAGATCACGTGTACATCGTCGATGGAGACGGGGATGTGACTGTATTTCGTCACTCCGCCAATCCAGGCAAGAATGATGGCGACCCGGTGTCAGAGGAAAATGTCGGTAACACCGTTTACTCCACTCCCCTTGTCGCCAACGACAAGCTCTTCATCGCCACACGCAATCAGTTATTCGCGATTGATCACGACTGATATCGGCAATGTATGCGTCCGGACTGGACTGCTCAAAGATTAGTGTTGACACTGCTATTTTTGTCAATGTTTTTGTTCTACCTGTCTAAATTAAAGTGAGCCTCAGGCGCTAGCCGTGGGCCGGCACCACAATCCGCCTCAGGCCCACGGCTAGCGCCTGAGGCTCACTGGAGTCCACCAGCTTCGTGCGCAAACCCACAGTGACACAACGCCAATTTTGAACAGCCCAGTACTAGCCCGGATTATTCATCAGCCGCTATCGCGTGGCGGCTGATGTGCGCAGACTGTTTTCGTGCCAATCCACGCAAGCCGTTTCACGCAAACGTGTTGCGATGACCGTAGTGAGTCGCGTGAATAATCCCGACTAGCCACAGGCGACTGAGCCGCTAGCACCGCAGGATCAATCGCCGCTGCCCCCCTACGTCTTCGGCTGCGGGTCAAACGCAGTTGGACGTGACAGTGGTCAATCATGGGCACGGGAAAAACGGAATATCGATTCAAGACTGGACGATACACTAGCAACTTTTCTCCGCTTTTGCCCCTTGCCCGCCGCCCACGCCGCGTGAATAGTTACGCAAGACCCACGCACTGCGTAAGCTTTGCGTAAACCAGACACCCACACGATGGAGCACCCATGCCACATTTGATGGTAGATTTAGAAGACCCGATCGATTGCAAGCGGGCGATGCAGATTCTGCGGCGGCGAGTCGAACGCGACGCGGCAGGAGGCGGCGAGGGACGACGTCGGGGACGCGGCGGCCGAGGCGGAACAAGCCGCGAATGTGGTCCGGAGATCGAAACAGAATCAGGCGGCGTACAGTCGCTTTCGTTGCCACAGAAACTGAAGCGTTTGCAGCAACGGGGGATGTGGAAACACTTGGTCAAGATCGCCAAGGAAGCCGAGCAGCCGCTCTCGCTGCCCGAACTGGACACCTTGTTGGAATTACCCAAGAACAAAATGCGATCCCTCAAAGCGATCATGGCCAAACTGGAGAACCGCTTTGACCTGAAATTCCTCAAGGTTGATACCGACGCCGGTGCCGACGAAGCAGGCAATCCACGCTACATCATGCCCCCAAGAATCCGCCGCCAAATCCTCCGCCTCGCCACTGCGTAGCGGATTGCCGGAGAACACGTAGCCGCGTCTCTCCGAACGTGAAAAGAACTGTTGCTGCATGTGACCGTGAAGCGGTCTCAGACGGTAGCCGGCGATAAAGCGCAGCGATCATCGCCGGTTCGTTCTTCACGTTCCCAGCAATCCCCTCAGTCGCGGATGCGACGACAGCATACAGCCTGGGGCGCGAGCCCCAGGTGAACTTATTCCGAGCCCCCGAGAGGCTCGACTACGTGAAAAACCCACCCAAATCCAAACGCATTTTGCTTGACTTTTGGAAATCATTGGAAGGGGAGAAATGCACCGCGTGATTTTGTTCCGTGCTGAATGTCAGGCTGGAAAGCCTGACGTACGCGGTGGGTTCAATTGGTGGGCGTTGCCACGGATGTGCTTGTTTGTGTTTCTTCGACCGCGATTGCCGTTCGTAGCGGCACCAGCAGGTCGCTGCGTTCTTGATGGATCGCACGTTCGGTTTCATTTCTTTGCTGTTGAGCTTGCCGCTCCGCAGCGACCAACGCATCAAACTGCTTGCCGCTGAGGACTCGCTGTGACTCGCTTAACAATTCCGGGTCATAGGTCAGACCCGGATGGTTTTGCGCACTGGCATAGTTTTCGACCGGCACTTTGTCCAACCACAACAACTTCTCCCGCCGCCCGATCTCCTCATCGGCGACCTTGCGTTCGATCCCATCGGGCGATCGTTTTCGGCTGTTTCCGAACGGGTCGTAGTCATCACCAGATCCGGTGATCTTGTCCCACCACGACGGTTCGGTGCCGAACAAGTTCGTGATGATGCGATCCGTCCGCTGGATCATGTGATTACTGACCGCTCGACTGCGTTTGAAGTAGGCGGTGGGAAACACCCCCAAGTCCCACACCGTACGGGACTTGAGCGCCATGTAGCGCAAGTTGGCTACCAATTCGAACAACAGCTTCATGCAGGCTTCATTGTCCAGCATTTGTTGATGCGTCACGCCGTAGTTCAGTGAGCGTTCGGCGAGGTAGTTCAGTTTTGGCATCAGCGCCCTAACGTTCCAACGCCCCCAGATGCGACACTCACGTGCCGTTTTCTGCTCGTTGTACAGATCGTTCAAAATGGTTTCGACCAACTCGCTGCCGATCTGTTGGACTTCCTCGTCCGTCAACGGACGGTCGATGTAGGTTTCGGAAAATCGCGGGAAAGTTCGTTCGCTGACCAAGCGGATGAAGCGATCGACCTTGTCTTGAAATCTCAACGCCAACAGAATGCCGTGTTTGTTCGCCTGGCTGTTGATGAAATCATCATCAATGGCATCAATCTCATCGACTTCGAACAACACGGCCGAACCCTTGCTGGAATCCAGCGTGCGACGTGCCTCCAACGTGCCGACCTGACGGCGACGAAAGAATCCCCAACTGGTATCGGTGTCTCCGGTGTCGTATCGATGGACCACGATCCAACGGTGCAGCGGGTCTTCTTTGGTCAATTTGCGTTGCAGCTTGATCGCTTCCTGTTCCAACCACTTGTGCTTTGGTTGAAACAGCATCGTGCGTTCTTGGATGTCAAACTCGTGGACACTGCCCAAGGAAACATCGGCGATCTCTTGCGCTTTGCCGGTGACACCGCCGACGACTTCTTGAGAGCGGGCGACGTAATCGTTCCATCGGTCGACGGCTCGCAAAAACTCACGACGTGTTTGTTGCGTCTTGGGCGTGTTGTGCTCACCGACCGGGATCAACGAAGCCGCCAAGGCGGCTTCTCCACCGCTGCGAGAATCCCCGACGATGTAGAAATTGATGTCGTGGTCCGCTGCGGCTTTCAAGAACTGAGTCTTTGCCAGTTGCTGCAACGCGAACGTTCGACCGATAGGGGTTTCGTAGTAGTTGTTGGGAATGATGACCGTCATCCCGGCCCACTGTTGCAGCAGCGATTGATCGTTGGCAACTCGGCGCATCAAGTCGAGGAATCCATAGTACGACACGTCCCAAACGTCCAGACTGCTGCCGAAATAGTCTGCCAATTGGGTCCACTTGTCGATGTCGTTCGTCGTTGTCTTTTCGTTGGCGATCAACAGAAACCGCGATTCGACTTGTCGCTGGTACCGTTCCGAGACACGAATCATTTCGCTGCGACAATCCACTCGTCGATACTGATCCGCGGCAGCACTGGACTTGGGACGCTGCAGATCCAAGTCGACACCGAACTCGAATCCTTGATAGGCGATGATGTCGTCGTGATCACGGACTCCGATCCGCGTCTCGATGATCTGCGACTGTCCAGGTCGCAGTTCACCGATGGGCAACCGAAAGTCGGATTGCAACAGATCGTGTTCCTTTTGATTGGTATCAAAAAACACGATGTGAGATCGATCCAGGTCACCGTCCAGCAGCGACAGGTGTGACTGCACGGCGCGGTACAAGTACTTTTGGTCAAACGTTTCTTCGCCGACGTTTTTGACGGACCAGATCACGCGAGTCGTCTCGCCGGGGGCGAGCGAGTTCAAGCACGTCATGGCCTCGATCACGACGGGGAACTGCACCAGCACGCTTTGCGAGTTGGGGAACTGGCGAAAGGGTCGGTTGATGCCACTTTCCAGCCTTGCTTGAGGATTGATGTCGTGGTGCAAGCGGAACCACTGACGACGAGGCCCATCGACCACGTAGTCGGCCAACCGCAAACGAAGTCCATCGTTCTCAAAGATGTAGGATTCGCCGGGCGCGAGCGATTGCTGCAAAAACAGATCGTCGCCTTCACGCAACAGCCAACGGTCGGAATCCAGCAGCACGCGCACGGTGTAGTTGGGCGGCGTTGGCATGCCGCCGCAATTGCGTATCTCGATCCGGTCGATTGACACGAGCGAGTCCGGTTCCAGGATGGAGTACTCGCTCGCGACGTCAAATCCGACCAACTCCAAATCGTAGGGCGAATCGTATTGGGTTTGTCGACCATTGGCCCCGATCACAATGATTCGCAGCGTGCCGATGTTGCCTGGGAAACCGTCTTTGGCGCGATAGAACGACGGTGCCCCGTCGCTGCCGGAACGTCCGTCGCGACCGCCGGGGTTGGAATGAAACACCGTGCGTGTCTGTCGGTTGCCCTGTGAATCGGTGTAGGACTCCGTCTCAGTCCAACTGTAGCTGCTGCCGCCGCGGCCACCGGGACCACCTTGTCCGCCTTGTCCGGGCTCACCGGCAAATCCCACATCGCCAGCGGTAAGGTTGCCCTTGACCAGCATCAGCAAGCCCAGATCCTGGGCTGACAGCGTTAATGCGACATCGCCACCGTCGCCCCCATTTGCTCCATCGGTCGGTTCGCCCGCGTTGCCCCCATGACCCCCGTCACCGCCGTTGGTTCCACTGGAAAATCGCGTGGCGTCGCGACCTCGCTTGCCAACGCTGCCGGGACCGCCATCGCCACCACGTCCCCCATTGCCTCCTTTGCCGCCATGCGCGTCGATGAACAAGTAACCTTGGTCACCGATGCTCGCCGTGTCGCTTAGCGTTTGATGTTGACGACGCGCGGACAACTCGGTCGCAAACACAAATCGCCCGCTTTCGCGATCGTTGTTCGCATATTGCAGCAACACATGGGCCGAGCCCGCAGATTCTCCTGGGACCGCTGGTGTGGCATCCCCTCCCCGGCGACCATCCACTCCGGGGATCGGCGATGGACTGTGAAAACTCTCTCCATCACGACCGTCCGGCCCATCCATCCCGAACAAGTTGATGACGCCCAACAACTCCGTTTCACCAGACGATGCAAAGCAACCTGCATCGCTGATGTCAGGTTCGCCGGTGAGATATCGTCGGTCGGACAAGGAAAAATTCCACGTGGGTCAATGAAGAAACGAACTCATTGCATTTTACGCAAGTTGCCGGCACGACACGGCAACCGATTCGTAATGGGATTCGCCAGAATTCCTCATTGCGCACAGAAACGGGAATTCTGGCGAATACCACCACGATCAGGATGCTTGTTCACACGATGGCGGAGTCGCTTTGTTTTTCGCTGGGGCGATCGATGTTGGCCCAGGCGGCCAGTTGAACGTGGGAACACTGCGTGCAGCGAACACGGCGGCCCAACGTCTCCGGCTGAACACGGATCTTGCGTTGGCACCCACCACAGCAAATCACCAGCCGATGTGTTTCTTTGGCCAAACGATCCAGTTGCCGAGGACTCAGGCCTGGGACGGAAATGTCATCGACGGTCAACGTGGTCAGCAAGTCTTCCGACAGGACCGTGACCGATGCGACACGATCGGCCAGCTTTCGCACCGAGTCCTCAAAGGCATTGCGGACGAGACGGCCGTTGCCGAAATGCCGATCACGTTCGTGGTACAGACGATCCAGTCCCAACAACAATCGATGTCTCGCGTCGGCCGGCAGATCGTATTGATTGGCTTGGCACATCTTTTCAAAAATCAGCCCCATGTCGGAGGGCTGATAGTCGTCGAAATCAATGGTCGTGTTGATCCGCGAAGAAAGCCCCGGATTGCTGCGAATCAAATGATCCATCTCGTCGCAGTATCCGGCCAAAATCACCGCCAAGGAATCTCGATCATCCTCCATCCGCTTGAGCAACGTCTGCACGGCTTCGCGACCGTACGAATCGTCGCCCGACGCGTCGACCAAACTGTAAGCTTCGTCGATGAACAGAACACCGCCGAGCGCTGAGTCGCACAGCTTGTTTGTTTTCGTCGCCGTTTGACCAGCGTATTCGGCGACCAGGCCGCTGCGGTCGGTCTCGACCACGTGGCCGTTTTCCAATGTTCCCATCGCACCGAGGATCTGGCCGACGATGCGTGCGACCGTCGTCTTGCCGGTGCCTGGATTTCCCACGAACGTCATGTGCAGACTGATCGGCATCGTCGCCAATCCTTTGTCACGTCTCGTTTGCTGCAATCGCAAAAAGTTCGCGTAGCTACGGACCCGATCTTTCACGCTTTGCAGCCCGACCAACTCATCCAGTTCCGCCATCGCGGTATCGAGACGTCGCTGGCGTTCTTCCTCGGTCATCGGCGGTTGGTCGTCATCCTCGAACTCCGACTCGTACTGTTGCTGCTGTGCGTTGGCATGACTGCCATAATTGGGTGTCAACAAAGGCGTCTTGGGCGGATGCAACGCCAGGTCGATCTCGCGTTGCAGATTCTGCAACGCGATCGCTTCGTTGGGCATCATCTGCCCGTCGCACTTGGCAACCAAGTTGGCCAGTCGCATGACGATCGTATCCACGTGGGCTTTGTTGTTGGCAAGCGGCTCATAGCGAACAAACGGCGCGACCAACGAGGTCCAGGAAAGCTGATCGGATTGTTGAAACAAACCCGTCGCGGCTTCACGCAGATCGGTCCCATGCAGGTTTTCTCCCCAGAGGTGTTCGATCATCGTGCTGGCAACCCGTTTTTCGGGTCCGGTCCAACGCTCATCGGCTCGAACGATCGTCACGTAGACTTTGATCAACAGTCCACGGTGCAAGTCATCCATCAGTTCCGCGAAACCGTCCACGCCGCCCTCGATCATCGTCGGATAGCGTTTGATCATCGATTTTGCGCTGGACTGATAGAGCCTGCTGCAGTCTCTCAGCACTCGCCTCAGCATTCCATCCAAGCGTGCGTGGTCGTCACTCATCGTTCGGCTTCGCGAGGCTCCGTGTCATGAAAATTGAATGAGGAAGCGATTAAAACCGGCATTTTAACATCCTGCGGCTGATGTGCGGTTCACTGAGTGGCTTATGTTCGCGAGAAGATGGGGTTTGTTGAAAGCCCCCTAATAACCCTACTCCCCAAAATCTATTCGGAGACTCGGCGAATGGTACTGGCACTAAATCTCTTCGGTCGGGGCGCGGGACGCGGCCTTGCTAGGTTTTTTCAGATGGTGATGGATGGAGAACCGATTGCCCTGGCGATCGTAGGGGTGCTCGTCCTTGTGCTGCTGGTTTGGGGGGGCATTACGCTTTATAACCACGCGATCACTCCCGAGTCGAGCATGTCGGACGACGATCTGACCAGTGAGGAAAAGAGGCTACTGGACCGATTCAAGTGATAATGAATCGATTATTCACGCCGATGCCGGGGTTGATTCCAACAGGCTGATGATCAGAGGCAGGAGCTGTTTTTTGCGACTGACGACCTCGTTGAGCTTGTACAACCGGTCTTCCAATTCCGGATAGTTGATGTCCTCCCAGCCGTTGGGCTCGCTGCTCATCAACAACAAACTGCCGTTGCTGGCGATGTCGGTGATCAACAGAGAGGAGAACTCCAAACGATGTTCTTGGGCCAATCGACACAAGGCGTCGGAAAGTTCGTCCTTGCGTTGCCAGAACAGGTCGAATCCGATTTCTTCGATTTGTGAGATCGAGAACCGCCGGCCGCCTTCTTCGAATTCTTTGCAGTCCTCTCGGACGACCTGATCGGGAGTACGTGTTCGCAACGCCGAGCCGACTTCAAAGAATTCGTTGGCAAATTCATCCAGGCGGACCTTGCAATGCGTTTGCAACCACTGCAACAAGTCTCGGTCGGTGTCCGTGGTGGTGGGCGATCGCAGATAGAGTGTATCACTGATCATGCCCGAAGCCATGCACAGTGCGATTTCGGGACCCGGTGCGATGCCCGCTTGTCGAAACATTTTTGCGACCAACGTGCAAGTCGAACCGACGGGCTCCATCGTCAATCGCAGGGGCCGCGACGACCGCAGGGAGCCGCCCAGGCGATGGTGATCCAAGACCTCGACGATGTCCGCTTCGTCCGCTCCGGCGACCGCCTGCCCAATTTCGTTGTGATCAACGAGTACCAGTTCGCGTTGCGGCGGGTTGACCAAATCGCTCTTGCTCAGCACGCCGATCAGCTCGCCGTCTTCGATGACCGGAAAGACGGCTTGGGAGGAGCGAAAGATCGCCTGCCGTGCTTCGGCGACCGGCATCCTGGCCGGCAACGACATGAAATCCGTCGTCACCACACCGGAAATCAATTGTGCCGCCTTCATCCTCATCGTGGTCGTTGCGGTATCGAACGGACTCATGATCACCGAGATCCCGCGTGCTTGAGCGAGCTGGACCAAGCCACTGGACAACTCGTATCCACCGGTGACGACGAGGGCACGGACGCCGAGTTCCAAGGCGGGCAATTGAATGGTCGGACGATCGCCACTGACGACGACCAATTTGTCGGCCGGGAAGCTCTTGATGTGCTCGGTAAATCCACCAGCGCTCATCGCACCCACGCTGAGAATCAAATCATCCACGCGCTCGGGTTCGACCGCGTGTTGAAAACTGCCACCGAGCACCGACACGATCTTGTTCAAGTTCGTCGTCACCAATCGGGCTTGTGTGGGATCGACGCCGCTGTGCAGCACGAGTTCCAACAAGTCCAACAGATTGACCAAACCGATGACGCCTCCATCATCATCCACCACCGGAATACTGCGCAACCCCCGTTCGTCCATTCGACGGTACACGTCAAAGAACACTTCGTCGGACTTGGCCACGGTGACGTCACGCTGACAAACGTCTTCGATCACCGGACGAACATCCATGATGATCCGCGGAGGCGACACGCCGGCTTTCTGCAACGCGAACTCGGTGCGTTCGTTCGGGGCGCCGCAACATGCAGCGACCGCATCGGGCCGCGTCGTACGTCTCAGAAAATCCGCATAGGCGATCGCGCTGCAAATGGCATCGGTGTCGGGATTGCGGTGGCCAAATACCAACAGAGACATCAGGAGGATCCAGTCAAAGGTGTGTGCCGTGTGCAGTTCGTTTGGAACAGTTTTGTGATTGCGTCAAGGATGGTCTCTGGCTCGCTCATCCGCCCGGTTCCCAGAACTCGGCAACTGAGCCACCCCGATTCGGGGCCGACGAAATGGCAACCATCTTCCTGCAAGACTTGGACGTTTCGCTGAACCGCCGGCTTGTTCCACATCGGATCGCTCATTGCCGGTGCCAATAGAACGGGACAGTTGACTTGCAAGTAGAGCGTACTGATCAAATCATCGGCAATCCCGCCGGCAAACTTGGCCAACAGATTCGCGGTGGTGGGAGCGACCACCATCAAGTCGAGATCCTTTGCCAATTCGATATGCGGTCCCAGCGGGTACGCGGGATCAAAACCGCCCATCGCCACTTGTCGGCCGGACAGGGCAGCGAGCGTCGCCGGCCCCAGGAACTCGGTGGCCGATTTGGTCATCGCGGTGCGGACACGATGGCCTTGTTGAACCAGCTTGCTGCACAAGGCGGCGGACTTGAACGCCGCAATGCCGCCGCCAACGGCCAGCAGGATGTTTCGCGAGGGATCTGCTTCGCGCGAGGGGGCGGATTTCGATGGAGCACCGCCGGTTGGCGCATCGGAATCGCCGGCTGGCGGATTGGGTTTCATAACAGTAGTAAATTGGCAGCGGTGGAAATGTGTGTCACGCCGAAGCGATTCTACTCGTCCGGCGGCGAGACGACTAGCGAGCGACTTGTGGGGTCCTAGTGCATCGTCCAGTCTTAGAACGTGGGTTCGGTAGATGAACCGTTTTGGCGTTAGCCATGGTTTTCGTGACACAACCGTGGCTAACGCCAAAACGGCTAACCCCAAAATCAAGACTGGACGATGCACTAGCCTGGATTATTCACAACCCGACGCGTCAGCGAGGGATACTCGGTAAATCCCTCGCTGACGCGTCGGGTTGTGAAAAACAATCTGCATTTCCCAGCGATGCCATCGCTCAATCATCCGCATGAATCATCCGGGCTAGCCCGGATATGCAACGAAAAAACGCCGATGGCTCTCGGGGGCGAGCCATCGGCGTTTTGGGAAGTGTTGCCGGCGTGGAGCGTCAGCAGAAACTGTCTCTGATTGCGGGTGACAATCAGGCGCTCTTCGTGGTGGGCATCTGGAACAGTTTCTGCTTACCTTGGACCACGGTCTCGTCAATGGTGTAAACGCTGCCTTCCTCTTGCTCGGGCAGCTCGTACATGATGTCCAACATCACTTCCTCCAAAATGCCACGCAAACCTCGGGCACCGACGCCTTTTGCGAGGGCTTTGGCGGCAATTTGGCGTAAAGCCCCTTCGGTGAAGTTCAGCTCACACTTTTCCATTTGGAACAGTGCCTGGTACTGCTTCGTCAGAGCGTTCTTTGGCTCTTTCAAAACACGTACCAACGAATCTTCATCCAAGGGCTTGAGGTAGCTGACGACCGGCAGTCGACCGACCAACTCGGGGATCAACCCGAATTGCAGGATGTCTTCGACTTGCACTTCCGTCAGCAGATCAGCGGTTTCCTGTTCGTTCAGCTGACTGGTACCACTGCCAAAGCCGAGGGTCTTTTGCCCCAAGCGATCGCGAATGATGTCTTCGATGCCGACGAACGTTCCGCCGACGATGAACAGGATGTTGCTGGTATCCATTTGGATATACTGTTGCTCGGGATGCTTGCGTCCGCCCTGAGGAGGAACGTTGGCAACGGTGCCTTCGAGCATCTTGAGCAAACTCTGCTGCACGCCTTCACCGGAGACGTCGCGGGTGATCGAAACGTTCCCGCCCGTCTTGCCGATCTTGTCGACTTCGTCGATGTACAAGATCCCACGCTGGGCTGCTTCGACGTCAAAGTCCGCTGCGTGCAACAGCTTGAGCAACAAGTTCTCCACGTCTTCGCCCACATAACCCGCTTCGGTCAACGTGGTCGCATCGCCGATGGCGAAGGGCACGTCCAACATGCGAGCCAGAGAGCGAGCCAGCAAAGTCTTTCCGCTGCCGGTGGGTCCGGCCAACAGAATGTTGCTCTTTTCAATCTCGACGTCTGAATCCGAATCCCACTGACTGGTCAGTCGCTTGTAGTGGTTGTGAACCGCTACGGCCAAAACACGTTTCGCGGCCGATTGACCGATCACGTACTCGTCGAGATGCTCGACAATTTTTCGGGGCGACGGAATGTCGCTGAACAAAGACTTGCTCGGGCCACGACGACGCTGCTCCTGGTCCAAGATCGATTGGCACAGCTCGATGCATTCGCCACAGATGTAGACATCACCAGGTCCTTCAACCAGGGGGCCGACGTCTCGATAGCTCTTGCGACAAAAAGAACAGAAAGCGTTCTTCTTGGTTGACGAGGTGCTTCGACGTGAACTGCTATTTTCCTTCGAGGGCATACAACGACTCCTGTATGTGTCCGGCGGTCGCACGATTCCTATTCGGCCCACGCGATGAAGGAGAGGGAATGAAAGATTTCCAACTCGATCGTCACGCATCCCAGCCGAAAAAAATCGTCCACCCGCCGTCACGCTTCACACGGTTCGGCCCACAGCTGCAGCAAGTCTCGGTGATGGGTTGCTGTGAAGACGATGCGTTGTCGACGAGCGACACGGCATCGGCTTCAGAGCGGGAGGTACCACCAAATCGGTCTTCCGTACCGAATGCTTCAGCCCTGGTAGGGATCAACGGTTTCTATCAAGTTTCCGAAGCCGTAACGCCCTTTGGGAAATTGGGAGGGCTAACTTCGGAAAACGTTTATCGCATCCAGAATCAATGTCGTCCGACAATGAAAAGATCATTCAACAGTCGACTCTCCGTGTTTGGGAGGCGAGTCGACGTCCGAGACGCGGTCTCGAACATGATGCTGGGTTGCTGATTGTATTGTTCGGAATTCTTCTCGCGTGATGTCACCCTGTCGATGCATTTCTTCAAAGTTTGCCAGCATCTCAGAGGGCTCTTCCCGGTCCTGAGTGGTGTAGTCGCGCAACCTTGCCACGAGAAAAAATCCAGCCGCAGCCACGACGCTAATAACAAGTAATCCAGCCCCTGCCCGCACCATCGGATCGCTTAGGAAATCTGTTGCCATCACCCTGATGCATCGCCCTGTTGTATGGGCTGCCGGCTCGTGGAATGCTTGCTCGTGTTCGCTCGACTGACTGCACGTCAATGATAGGGGTGTCGCACAGAGAGGGTCCAGGATTTAAATCTTGATCTGCATCGTTTTTCGTGTTTCACGCATTTTCACGCTTCTCCGTGTTTCACACAAGCTCGATTTCAGGACGCTATTTCTCGCTCGACGGTTCGCCCCGGCTGACCTCGCGAAAGAAAGCCACGATCAGCTCCGGAGCCCGATCGGGATACTTGTGCGTTCCGTCATGCCGCCATACATAGAGTGGTGCCGATCGAGTCGACCGGTAGACCTCGGCGACTCCCTGCCAAGGCTGTGACTGCGAATCACAACCGTTGATCCGGCCGACTTGTGCAATGGTGAGCTGCTGGACCGCGAACAAAACCAAGGGGTCTTTGCGGCCGGCGATATGGAAAACCGGAATCGGTGGCGGCGTGCCCTTTCGCAACGCACCACTACCCGCCGCCGACGGCGCGATCGCTCGTAGCTTTTCACCACGAGCCGTCCATAGCAAATAGCTCATCGCCCCGCCGTTGGAATGACCCGTCGAGAAAACTTGCTCGGGATCGCCACCGTACTGCTTGATCACCGTCGACAACATGGCGTCAAAAAATGCCAGGTCCCGATCGCCCTGGTCTCCCTGCGTTTTCTGCCAACCGGCTCGCACACCCTGGGGATCGGTGATCCCCGGCGTGGGCAATCCGTGTGGATAAACCACGATCGCCTCCGGCCAAACCTGATGCAGATGAAACGAGCGGGCCGCCTGGGCCATCGAGCCGCCGTGACCATGAAATCCAAACACGATCGGTAAACGCCCGGCACCGCCACCGGTTTTCGCCCCTGATTCTGCCTGGGCTCCCGGTTGGGCGGATTTCGGCAGAAAGATCAGGGCCTCTCGTTTGACGCCCGCGATGCTCCATTCCCGGTGAATCGCCCCCTCCGGCACAGGCGTTCCGCTAAGCCCTCCGAGCTTCTCGTTCAAGATCCGCATCTGCTCCGTGCCGAGAATCGACTCCACCTCCTTGCGAAGCTTCTCCAAAGCGGCTTCCCTGGACGGACCGCCCTGCCGCCCTGGCTGCCGACCGTCACGTGCTGCACGCCCAAACTCCAGCAAAGCCTTGCCGATGTCTCGACGCTGTGCCGCGTCCAAATCCAGTTCCGCGATCGCGTCGCGAAAGGATTTGCCCCGAGATGGCTGTCCGGCATTAGCATCCTGCTGCCCCAGCGAGAACTCGCAGTTCCAGCTCGATACAAGCAGCATGATACCCACGAGCAAAAGACGTCCGATGCGAACATAATAAAAACAACGGGGTTCGGTCAGGACTCTCATCGGCGACTCTCCATTGGGCGACTCTCCATTGGGCTTGGGGTGGACTGCTCAAAGTTTGGTGTTGTGTCTTTTTGGGTTTGGGCAAGTCTATGTCCCTACTGCCGGCGCTGCTGGTGGCCCCAGTGAGCCTCAGGCGCTAGCCGTGGGCCTGAGGCGGATTGTGGTGTCGGCCCACGGCTAGCGCCTGAGGCTCACTTTGATTGCGATCATGGGTGGATCAGGGTCAAGTCAAAAATCGGGACAATGTGAAAAGCCCTCCTTTGGTTAAACGTAGCCAGCCAATCGAACGAGACACTTAGCAGCGACGTAAGAGTCTGGTCAGGCCACAGTCTGGTTTCCATTTCCCCTGCTTCCTGTCAAAGCGTCATTGAGCCCCATTTTGTGGTCTCGATACTCCCCGACAGGGAAGCCCGCAGTGAAGATTCGTGGAAGCTTGTGTTTTGCGGTTCGCCGCTCCCGGACACGCGTCCTAAAATCAGCAGGGCTACGGAATCCCGCAGCTCACTCGTTATCCTTTTCAGGCTGTAGACGAATATTCCACTTTCTGGATTCATCCAATCGATTGCCTACAGCTCTCCTGCACCCCCATTCTAGGGAGAAGCATGCTCGTCAAACTATCAACCGAAGAAATCGTTCGCTCGCTTGAGGCTCTCTCGAAAGCATCCGAACCAACTGTCACTCCACCTCGAGACCGCCAAGCGGATTTGAACACGTTGGCCCAAGCCATCCGAGCTGACGCCAGTGAAAATACATTGCACTACCTGCTGCGTAGCAACACGTCCCACGACGGCGAGTGAGTTTTTGAACATAGGAGCGTAGTGGGATTCGCCAGAATTCCTCTCTTGAATCATGTGGGAATTCTGGCGAATACCATTACGAATAGAACGAAGCACCGCGGTCAGATCTCTCTGGTCGCGGTTTTTTCGTGCGCAATCCAGTCAGTCTAGAAAAGCAACTCAGCCCAATAACGCCTCAATCGGTTTGCCGCCGTCGACGATCGGCACGGGGCGGTCGCCGTCAAACAAGTTGATGCTCGGATCGATCCCCATCGCGGCCAAGATCGTTGCGAACATATCGGGCACCGACACCGGATCTTGCTCAGCCGACATGGCCAACTCGTCGGTCACTCCCCAAGCCCCGCAGTGACTCAGACCGCCACCGGCCAGCACCGCCGAAAAACATTTCGAGTGGTGACCGCGTCCGCCACCGGAATCAAACTGCGCTGGCCGCCCAAATTCGCTGTTGATGACGATCAACGTCTTGTCCAACAGCCCCACCGATTGCAAGTCCGTCATCATCGCCGTCAGAGACTGATCGAGCTCCTCGATCAGCAAGTGCTGGTTGAGCTGACCGTCGTTGTGCGTGTCCCAACCGGTGCCGTTGCGAAAATTCATGTTGTGGCTGACTTCCACGAAACGCACACCCGATTGAAACAAGCGTCGAGCCAACAAACAGCGTTGTCCAAAACCGTCGCCATACTCATCACGCAACGTCCCCGGTTCATTCTCCAGCTCAAACGCTTTCATGAAATCCGGTCCGCTCAAACGCAAACTCTCCGAGACGGCTTGATCGTACTGACGATAGACTTCATCGCCACCGAATCGCGTTCGTCCCGTGTCGCGTACAGCAGCCAACAGTTGCTCTCGCCGACTTTGACGTTGCATGTCGATGCCCGCGGGCCGCGCTAAACCTGCCGGTCCGCTTTCCACGTCAGTCAAGTAAACGAATCCTGCCTTCTGACCCAAAAAGCCTGGACCTCGCGTCAGATTCGGGTAACCGATCAGCATGTACGCCGGCACACCCTCGGCGGCCGCGCCACGTTGATCGGCGACGATGGAGCCCAACGACGGATACTGCACGGTGCCCGATGTCGGACGTCCGGTGTGCATGCGGTTGGTCGCCGCGGCGTGTTCGTCCACGACGTCGTGACCAACGGTCCTCAACGCAGTGACGTGTTCCATCATCTTGGCGGTTCGGCTCAAGTGCTGACAGACTTGCACACCCGGCACGGCCGTGTCGATCGCCGGGTAGTAGCTGCCCGCCTTGCGTGCCTTCGCATCGCCGACCTCCTTTGGATCGAACGTATCGATCTGCGCCATCCCGCCGCCCAGCCAAATCATGATGCAATGCTCGGCCTGTCCAAGTTTGGCAGGCGTGGATTGTGCTGCATGCTTAGCGTTACTCTCGGCGGCCAGGACGGAACTGGTCGCCGTCAGGGTCGCCGCGCAAGCCGCAGCGTCTTTCAAAAATCGTCGTCGTTTCATGGCACCATGATGAATTCGGGACTATTGATCAGCGCCCAGACCACGTCTTCGGCTCGCTGTCGCCACTGGCTCTCTAACCGACCGGTCGCAGGCGGACCCTTTCGGACCCGCTCCTGCATCTGAATCTTGATCACGTTGGCTTGAGTGTTCAGGTGGTTGGACCAAGAAACAAAGGGCAGCTGCTCGTCCGCTGCACTTTCCTCTCGTGGCGCCGCAACCACTCTCTCATCAAACCCATCCTGCAACGCCGTCGCAAACTGCTGACGCTCACTCTCGGTCGGCATGCGTGTCAGCAAACGCAAGAACAGTGTGTCGACCAACTGATCCACCGACCCCGCTGAAATCATGTCGTCGGTCAAACCTCTGTCGTCGCTCAATCGAGTCAGCCAGATGCCGACGGCTCCATTGGCCAGAACGCCCGGTTGAATCAAATTGGCGGATTCGTCACGACCACTGATCGGCTCGGGGCGTGAATCACGCCAGCCAAAGGCTTGCAGGACGTCGACGACCGCTGCCGCGGCGGGCAACGCCAAGCTGGGACGGTCTCGCTCATTGGCCAGGGTGGTGAACTCCCACGCGCGTCGAGGGAAGCCAAAATTGAGAAACGTCTCGGGCGGCAAGGTGCCTTCGATGTCCAACGTCAATTGGTCACTCAACAACGGTCGCCCGACCGCGTGAAAGGACGTGTCCACGATCTGTTCGGCCGTCATTCGCCGCCTCGTCGGACCGGCGAAGTACTCTTGCGACGTCGCGTCTGTCGCGGGCTGCCGCTGATACGCATGGCTGCTCATGATCGTCTTGATCAACGCTTTTTGGTCGTATCCGCTGCGGATCAGCTCGTCGGTCAAGTGATCCAGTAACGCAGGGTCGCTGGGCGGGTTGCCTTGCCAATCATCTGGCAATTCCACCAGACCACGCCCCATCAAACGAGTCCAAATGCGATTGGCCATGACAGCGGCGAATCGACGTGTGCCCGTGACGTGTGCCGCCAACGCTTCACGCGAATCAACACTCGCGGAAATCAACTCGTCGGCGATCGATTGTTCGAACTGCGCCAACGGCCACTCGGGTTGAATCTCCGTGCCCGGTTTCAAGGTGACCTTGATCAACGGCTTGCGCTGTTGAGCATCAAAGAAAGCGGCGGGGACACTGCTCGATTCGGGCAATTGAATCGGCTTGCGATCCAACATCGCGGCCATCTGAAACAAATCCGACTGCGTCCACTGGTGATACGGTGCGTCATGACATCGAGCGCACTTCAAATTCACGCCCAGGAACGCGGAACCGATGACGTGGGCCTTGGCAGCCATCGGGACGTCGTTTTGCGATGCGATAGAAAAACCGCCCGCACCGCCGCCCCACTTGCTGCCACGCATCACGATCAATTCGGTCGCGAAACGGTCCAGCGGCTTGTTGTCCCGCAACGCTTCGTGAATCCAAAACCGAAACGGTCCGGTGTTATTGAGCGTGGGTTTGAGCAAGTTGGGATTCTCCGCCAACACGTCTTGCCAATAGCCCACGCCATGATCGGCGAAACGGTCATCGTCCAACAATCGCTCGATCAGTCGCTGACGACGATCGTCCCGGTTGTCTTGCATGAACGTCTGAATCTCGGCAGTCGTGGGTGTCACTCCGACAGTGTCCAAATAGGCTCGACGAAGAAACGCGTAGTCATCCACGAGCGGCTGCACCTGGATGGACTTCTTTGGCAAGGCGGCGGGCATCTCTGCACCCTCTTGGATCCACTGACGTACCACTGCCTGCTCGGCTTGCGTCAATCCAGGACCTTGTGGCGGCATTCGATAGTCATCGGCATCCGCGGACACCAGTTCCATCAATAGGCTGGCATCAGGTTCGCCTGGAACGACCGCAGGGTCACCCGACTCACCGCCTCGCAAAATCGACTCGCGCGAAAGCAAGCTCAATTCGCCTTGCTGTTTGTCGCCATGACAACGCCCGCAATGTGTTTCCAAAATTCCGGCAACCTGATCGGTATAGAGGTGGCCGCCGGAGGCTTGACGCTGTTGGATCTGATCGTTCGTGAAGTCGATTCGTTGTGAGACCAGACTGTCGATGGTCGCGTCGCTTTGTTGACCGTCGATCAAACGCTCACGAGCCAATTGATGACGCGCCCGCCAGGCTTCGCGTTGCCCCGCGTCGGCCGATCGGCGAGCCTGTGTGTCCATGTGATCCAGCATCGCGTTCTCGTGCTTGACAAACCGCTGCCATCCTTCATCGGTCACGGGCACGGGTTGCTCGGACGCAACCAGTTGAAACATCTCGGGCGTTCCATCCGATGCCAACTTAGCCAGGGCAACCATCGTTTCACCAAACTCGACTCGATACTTTGGTCCACCCACCAGAACTTCGTAGGTCACCTGGTGAATGCCGCCGTCGCTGTGAAAGTCTGCGATTTGCTGATGGTCGTTCATGAAGGCCACACGCATTCCCCGCACCGGCACATCCGGCAATGGATCGACCACATGGTGGGCACCGGTTCGATTTCGCATTTTGGCCGTCGATGCAATTTTGACATCATCGACGATCAAGCGTGACAAACCTCGCGAACGAATCATCCACTGATAGTCACCGGCGGGCAGCGTGATATCGGCCATCGCGCGAACCACCATCGTCGGCTTGTCTTTCTCGGTCCAATCCATCCGCACCGCCCAATCGTCGTATCGATGCGGCAGACGTGTGAACGCAAGTTGATCCTGTTGCCACTGCAACTGAACGTCAGGGGCCGTGCGTGGAAACTCGCCATGCGCGGCGACTGGACCGGCTAACTGAACCAACACTTTGCCCGCGGGAACCTCGGGACGTTCAATCGGTTGGGGGACATAGCGGTATCGCTCCCGCAACGTCTCCGCCGGGACGACTTCGCGATACACGGCCAACTCGTCGATTTGTCCGTCGAATGAATTGCCGCGATTTCCGGCCATCGCCGAACCGACCCAAACATCATCCGAATCCACCACCGGTGGCACGGTCGTCTTGCCACCCATGTCCCATTTTCCCATGACCACTTTACCGTCGATCACGGCCTGAATGCTGTCCGGTTTTCCAAAGCAATAGCTAACGGCGACGTGATGCCAACCCGAGTCGGGGTCGAAGCCGTCGTTGCTGGTCCAACGATGCCAGTCGCCTTTGGCATCATCGGTGTCGCGTGAGTGAAACAGAAAGTTCACACAGGCTTGCCCCTTTTGTTTTCGCAGCCGGAACGCCCAGTTTTGGTTTTGGCTTTTGGCACCACTGCTAGCCGTCCGGCCTTTTCCGATGATGTAGGCATTGTCGCCGAGCGTCCGCACGTTCACCCAAGCTTCGACAGTGATCTCGTCGCCGTTGTCAAATCGCAGTTGCTCTTCGAGCGATTCATCGTCCAAACGCAGATAGCTCGGCGCGGCAAATTGGATCGCCGAGTTGGGGCCGCTGAAGACGGGATAGGCCGGCTCGCTCGGACCGTCAGCAGTCGTCTTGACTTCCCCGACCATCGTCGCGGGCAAGTCCGCGTCGTCAAAGGACCACTTCAGGGTCGCTTCGGCAGCGGGCAAGATCATGGCGGCCGCAGCAAGAAAAACACATGCCAAAAAGAGTCGATTCATCATCTACGCACCGGAGCGGGGTCACCGGGAAAGTGAAGGCGGGCCCCCATTGTAGCGTGAACCGTAGGCCCACGTCACGGAAACAATGCCAAAACTTCGGCGGACCATTTTTCCCAATCCTCAGCGGCGGCCTCAAAATCGACCTTCATCCACCGAACCGGATCGCTGGGCAGCACCCTGGGCGTGAATTCGCTTTCCCGACTCAGGGGCAACTGGCTGCTGTCACCCATCGCCAAACGATCTTCCGTTTTGGCTCGGACGAGGTGGTCGGCTAGTAAATTGGCAGCAACGCTGTGGGGAGCATTCTTCAGTACCGCCACGGTGTTGGGGATCCGCAGGGTCCCCGGCTGATCGGGCTGCTGATCAGGAAAAACGATCGCCACCGGACGCCCGAGATCTTTCTCGATGATCGCATCGTCCGTGTCGGTCAAACCCCACGCGACTTGACCGCTGGAGACCGCCAGGGCAACTTGCTTGTTTCCGGACAAGATCAACGCATTGTTTTGGATCTGCTTCAAGAACTCCAGTGTCTCGGAGCGTCCGTCTCTTTCTCTCAAAACGGCAAAGTGCGTTGCGGTGGTGCCGAACAACGGTCTTGCCATCGCACACCGCTCTTTCCAAATCGGATTCACCAAATCCCTGACGCTGGTGGGATAGTCCGTACGTTCGGCGACCAAGTCCGTGTTGATCAACAGCACGCGAGCCCGCGCAGCGAAACCACACCAACTGCCGTCACGAGCGATCATGTCCGTCGGCCATCCCGATTGAACGGCCCACTTTCGTGGCTGCAGAAGTCCGAGTTTTTGCAAACGGATCGTGTGCATGACTTCGTTGTTCCAAAATAGATCACACACCGGCGGGTCTCCTTCGGCGATGATCTGGTTGACCAAGCCGACGGTCTTGGTCGATTCGATGTCGTATTTCGCAATCACGCCCGTTTCCTGATCAGTGGAACGTTCAAACTCGGCCAAGATCGGCGCCGAGAATTCTTCGTCGAGTGCTGCGTAGACCACCACGTCCGATTCCGCCTTCGGTACGCAACCGCCAACGCAAATGCAGACGGCCAAAAGGACAGGAGCGATTATCGTTGTTTTCATGGTCAGGTTCCTGCGGCTACACTATTGGGAATGACGACCCATCGGATTGAAATCGAAACGCGACCACCATTCCAATCACTGTTCCGAGTGTACGTGACGACGTTCGTGTTGTTGGTTGTGTCCAATAACGTAAACGCACAACGCTTGGTTGGCGACGGGTTCGTGACCGCCTCAGGTCAGTATGTGACAATCACGGCTGATTTCGGAACCAAAGACTCGCTCTCAGATCTGGCCGCATCGTTTGATGCCGCAACGGGGCAGTGGCAGGCCTTTTGGCAATTGCCCGCCGGTTCGCTCGACTCTTTCCACGTGACCGCGTACATCATGCGGGACAAAGACGCATTCCGCGCCGCGAGATACTTGCAACCACAGCTACCCGATTTTCCGTTCGGCTATGCGGTCGGAAACACCGTTTGGGTGGTCGAGCAGCCGGGCGAGTACTACACACGGCACTTGCTCTTGCACGAAGGCGTCCACGCTTTGAGCTACGAGATCTTTGGCGGTGTCGGCCCCTCCTGGTTCGCCGAAGGCACCGCGGAACTGTTGTCGGTCCACACGGGAACGGGACCCAAGACCCAAGTCAACCGCGTACCGCTCAATCGCGACACGGTCCCGTATTGGGGACGCTTCAAAAAGATGGCTGAGAGACGCGACGAAAACAAAATCCCGACTCTCAGTACGGTTTTGGATTTCCCTGCGGACCTGAACGCCGATGTGGAAGCCTATTCGTGGAGCTGGGCCGCAGCAATGTTACTGAGCGAGTATCCGCAAACCGCTGACACGCTCCGAGCCGCCGCGTGGCAAGGAAATCAAATTGAGGAAGACTTTCGACACGACCTGATGCGTGAACTGAAACCCATCTGGCCGATCTTGGCAGCGCGATGGAGATTGCTATGCAACACGATTGATTACGGATTCGACTGGCAACGAGAACGCGTGCCATTGTCGATGAAAGATCCACAGTGGAATGGCCAGCCATTGAACGTTCGTGTCGCCGCAGACCAAGGCTGGCAGAGCATCGGCGTGCGATTACCGCCCGGTGCGACTGTGCGTCTGGAACCGACAGGTCAGTGTGAACTGGCACAGCAACCTAAACCATGGATCAGCCAGCCGCCGGGTGTCACCATCCGATACTACCGCGGTCGTCCACTCGGACAATTGTTGGCAACACTGGTACCCAATGTTCCCGAGCAAGGAAAAACGATGGAGCCGTTTGAGGTGATCGCCGTGGAGGAACCCACGACGATCGTTATCAAACGTCACTGCTGGTTGATGCTCCGCATCAACGACGACGTCGGTGAACTGGCGGACAATACCGGTGGGTACGACGTGGTGGTCCGACGAGGCGGTTAGTCGTTGGTTGTTGGTTGTTGGTTGTTGGTTGTTGGTTGTTGGTTGTTGGTTGTTGGTTGTTGGTTGTTGGTTGTTGGTTGTTGGTTGGGGCGGTCGGGGAGTAGATAGGACCAATAGGACAGATGCGACCCATGTGTCCTATCAGTCTCATTGGTCCTATCTCAGGAGTACAGATGGGACCAACAGGACAAATGCGACCCATGTGTCCTATCAGTCTCATTGGTCCTATCTCAGGAGTGCAGATGGGACCAACAGGACAAATGCGACCCATGTGTCCTATTAGTCTCATTGGTCCTATCTCAGGAGTGCAGATGGGACCTATAGGACAGATGCGACCCATGTGTCCTATCAGTCCCATAGGTCCTATCTACCCCACGACGAGCTCAACCGCGCCGGCAAACAACCCCAAACCCAGCCCTATCGGCGATCGCGGCTTTTCAACCTCGCGCGATGCATTCGCTCTCGCATTCCACCCTCGCTCATGAACGCGGTCTCCAATTGTCGGATCTGTTGATCGAGCAAATAGTTCGTCTGGTGCACCAAACAAATCGCGATGTTCGCCACGACCGTGCTTGGCCGTGACTCCACGTATGGCCGATAGGTCGCATATGTCTCCTCGGTCCCATCCGTACGACGTCCCATTCGGCGTACAAACAGTGCCTCCTTGCTATTCTTGTCCCACAGCTCAGCATCTTGCGATCTCAAATGGTCGCGATAATCCTCCAGCAATTCTTCCAAACTTGCGCGGGCGACATTGGTCAGTTTGATTTCCGTTTCTTTGGAGGTTCCCGATGCCATCGACCCCTCGATGATGTTCTGCTTACCACTGCGGGCCGCCTGGATCATCTGATCCACTGTGCGATCGAACTTGCTGAGAAACCGGCGACAGAATTGAACGGTTATGTCGTAGACGATCACCGATTTTTTGTAGGACAGCAAATCCTGATATCCGCCATGCGGTGGAATGAATCCCTCGCTCATGGCACAGCCCCCCAGGCGTCAGAGTAGAAAAGATGAGACCGTGTTTCTAGCACGAGATCGTCCCAGGGGCAAATGGGACCAATGGGACAAATGCGACCCATGGGTCCTATCAGTCCCATTGGTCCCATCTACTCCCCGCCGATCCCCAGTCGCCCCCAAGCGACAGCCCCCAAACAGCTGCCCACCCATCTCAATCCGCGTGCAACGCATTGAACATCCCTACCCGATCCAAATCCTTCAACAACTCTCTCGGTGTTTGATACCGATCATCGGGTCGCTTGGTCAGCAACTGCATCACGATATCTTGGAATCGATCTTCGATCGACAACTGAAACTCCTTCGGAGGCCTCGGTTCTTTGTCACGCACTTGCTGGATCAACACCGGCAGTGATTCGCCCTCAAACGGTGGCCGCCCGGTCAACAAAGCGTACAGAGTCGCGCCCAGTCCATACAAATCGCTTCGATGATCGGCTGACGCACTGTCGCGTGTGCGCTCAGGTGACATGTAGGGAACGTCACCGATCAACTGTCCTGGCTGGGTGACTTGTTTGGCCATCGTTCCTTCCATCGCCTTTGCCAGCACCAGGTCACCCAGCAGACAGACCTTGTCCGATGACCTCTGCAGAATATTTGCGGGGGTCACGTTGCGGTGGACAATATGATTCTCATGAGCTTCGTTCAGGGCGCGGGCGATGTGTACGGCCACTCGCCAAACGGCTCTCCAATCCAGCATGCCTTCGATACCGATTCGGTCGATGACATGGAGCATGCTTTCACCGTCGACATACTCCATCGCCGCCCAACAAAAGGGTCCTTTCTTGCCCGCGTTGTACAAACGCACGATGTTGGGATGTTTGATCGGCAGCATGGTTTTCATGGCCCGAACGAAACGCTCTTTTTGCTCTTCACTGTTGGCAAAATCCGGCGCCAGAACTTTCACGGCGACAGGACGCTCGCGTTTGGTATCGGTTCCCTTGAACACCATGCCGGAGTTCCCCATCGTGATGATGGAATCCAATCGATAGTCTGCAAACGACTCACCGACGAGGTCCTGCAGCCGTTTCGATTTCGGTTGTGGCTTGGGTCTTCCAAAGGCTTGATCCCCAGCAATGGTGGCTTCATCTTGGATACCATCGATCACGAATCGAATCTCAGTCTCGCCCAAACGAAAGACTTCGCCTGATCTCAATTCGTGTTCAGTGATTTGCGTCTGACCGACGTGCGTTCCGCCGGTGCTGCCCGCATCTGTCAAAATGGTCTTGCCGCCGTCCACGGCCACGCGACAGTGCACGCGTGACATCCGTGGGTCGTTGATTTGGGTATTGCTGGCTTGCCCGCGACCGATGGTCAGTGTTTGGCCATCGTCGAGCCGAAAGGTGCGTCCGCTATCGGGACCGCTGAGCACAATCAATTGTCGTTGCATGGTTTTACTCGTTCTCTATTTCTAACAGTTGCAGCCAAGTCTGAAATTCAGCATTTCTTTGATCAAACTCTTCTCTGTGCGCAGACAACAAGCAACCGATGAGGTCGTTTCCACGGGGAATGACCACCCATCGTGCGATCGTTCCTTTTGCCTCGCTGTCGAGCGTTTTGCTCATTGATCTGCCGGTACCGAAACCTTCGACGATCGCATCTGCGGAATCGATTCCCGCGATCTTGGTCAGTCCTTTGCGGTACACACTCACGTTCAAACTTGTCTTCAGCCCGTCAACCAGTCCGTCCGCCATCTTCTCAATGGCCACATCGTTTCCATCTTTGGCAAAGAATACAATGAGGGCAGATCGACGGGTCGGAAACCACCCTCGCAGCGCTTGGCCGGGCACGGCAAAGTCGCGAACGGATGCGTCACGATAAAACGTCGGAGTTTGAACTTTGATTCCATGTCCCAGATCCAATGCTTCGTCAGGCAGATTGTCTTGAACTGCGATTGACCGAAGGTAGGGGGCACTGATCAAGTCCGACTTGATCTGCACTGCTTTTTTCGCGGCACTTTCCATCGTCACTGGGTCACAAATGGAGAACGATTGCAGTGAAAGGTCCGCCCATAGCTCTGGGGCTGCGTTTTCGGCCTGCACCAGTTCCTTTGCCAGATCATAAGCCTCCTGGTGACGCGTGGCATCCACTAGACGCAACATCAACTCCCAGCGGTCATCCTGCTGACGTCCTGCCGCGACCAAACGATCCAACGTTTCCCAATCCGCCGGTTTGGAAACCAATACGTTCCCGTTGGTCTTCAGTCCCGTCAGTCCATTTCGTTCGTGATAGATTTTCCAACTTCCCCCAACACGTCTCAATTTCACCTTGTTTTCAAATCGCCAGGAACCAAACGGGATCGCCCAAACATACTCGCTCGTTTGCACCGCTTCATCTCCATCAATGTCAACATCCGCTCGTCCACGCACAAAGAGTTCTTCGATCGACGGTGCCCCCTGGCTAAAGATTCTCTGAGTCTTCACATAGTCTGCATGTGAAATTTCAATGTCGTATTGGTTGGGAGTCGCTTCGCGACCTTCAACATGCACGGCATCGTCTGTGTAGGTTGCAAAGAAATCGGCTAGATCGAAATGACACCGGGCACGCTGCTGCGGTTCGAATGTCAGCATCTTGATCGCTTCGATATCTTCGGCAAGCGTCTTGTCTTCTGGTTCGGGCAAGCTGATCTCCTGCTCCACCTTGTTTGCCCAGGCAACGGCGTTGGCATCTTTCTGCCAATGTTCACTACGCATCAACTCAGTGAGTCGATCGATAGCCAGTCGTACTCGGGGCTGATCTTCTTTTGCATGGGACACCAGTGCCAGCAACGCCATGTGAATGGGATGCGACATCAACTCCGTCGATTGATGCGCAGCCTCAGCCTGTTTCAGAAAATCCAACGCGGCTGATAAATCACCTGATCGATAGTGCGCTGCCGCCAAGAGTTGTCGGTATTCAAAATCATCGGAATCCTTTAGCTCTTCGTTCAGCAAGTCGATGAACGGTTGATAAGACGTGAGTTCAGATTCTGGATCCAGTAAGAGTTGCTTGACGGCTTTCTTTCGCTCCGCTCCGTCTTCCTTTTGCAAATTGGCGTACTGTAACGCGAGTTTCTTGACCGAATCGGAAACATCCTCACGTTGCTCGATCGATTTGACGACCAGCGACGTCAATTTCAGTTCGTTCCGAAGTTTGAATTCCAGATCCGTCGCAGCGACTTCATCTCGCGTCGACTCGGGCGCCCGAACCACCAGATTGTCGATAAAGAAGACATCGCCGGCTTTTCCAAAGGAGCCCTGTATTTGAATCGACGGCACCCACATCGAGTCCGGGACATCGGCCTGCAACAACGGCTTTCCGTCGACAAACATCTCCCACCTGCCGTGTTGTCGAACGGTCTTGAGTTTGTATTTTCGACCGGGCTCAAACCAGTTTCGGGGACCTGAGCGAGCGGTTTCGGAAAATCCGCCGGCTGCTTGCACGACCACAGAACCACCCTGACGGGTCTGATTAAAATACGGCTGATCCGCTGCGACGAATAGCGAATCCAACGCATTCTCATTCGCAGCGTCTGCGAGCTTGGTTTCGATGACGATGCCACTGGGTGCCCAAGCGTCGAATTCGATTTCGACGACGCTGGGAAACCATGCTTTGGGAATCAGCGTTGTTGCGGAGAAGTTTGGGATGGGAACGGACGGCATGAGCTTCAGCGTTCCTTTGGCCGCGCCGTCGTTGATTTCCCAGTCGCCGTTGACAACGGTCCATCCATCCCCCAGATCGGCTCGATCGAAGTCATCAGAAAAGATCACCGGCCATTGACCGTCGGCCGACTCGTCCGCCAAAAACAGCTCACCGCTACCGAGGTCCCTGACGGTCACGTAGGGAGCTTCGCCGAAGGTCAGGATTGTCTTGCCATTGGGACTGACGGCAACGTCAAACACTTCCATCGAATCGCCTTTGAGTTCGATCAACATGTCGCCCGACTCGGCGTCCCACAAACGAGTCGAACGGTCGACACCAGAGCTGATCACTCGTCGGCCATCGGGTGAGAACGCCACGCCCATCACTGCGCTGGAGTGATCGATTTTTTCCCACAGCCGTTCGCCGCTCTCGACATCCCAAACCCCGACTTCCCAACTGCGTTTTCCAGTTGCCAGTTGTTTGCCATCGGGCGAGAATCCGACCGCGTAAAAGATCTCCTGATCATTGCCGAGCTTTTTGATCAGCTCTCCGGTCGCTGAGTCGATCAAGTGAACCGGATGAATGTAGGACGCGACGGCCAGGACCTTACCGTCTGGGCTGAGTGCCATGTCAGTGACGCCACCGATCTGATCGGACCGGAAAGCGATTTTTTCTTGGCCGAAATCCCAGGCAATCAATTCGCCTCGGTGCGGCACCGCCTGACTGCCTGTCGCCGAGTAGATCAACTTGCTGTCTGGGCTGAAGATCAGCTTGGCGATCGGCCCCTCATGCCCCTGGATCACCTGGCGTTTCTTCATCTGATCGAGATCCCAGATCATCAGCTTGCCGGTGAGACTCTCGTTGACGCCGCCTTCACCCGATGCGAGCCATTTTCCGTCTGGGCTAAACGCCACGGCACCGACATGTTGGTCATGGTCCGTGAATGTGTGAGTGTTTTTTCGAGAGGCCAGATCAAAAAGTCGAACAGTATCGTCCTTGCTAGCGGTAGCGACCCGTTTTCCATCAGGGGAAAACGCGGCGGACTCTACAAAAGAGAGATTTCCCACCAACCAATCCTTTTCCTGACTGGGGTCCGGATAGACGGATGCGGCTTGCACCTGAGCTACGTCGTCCGCATCGGCCAATGCTGCTTCTCGGATGTAACCGTCACCACCATCCGCTGGCCAGATTTTGATCGTCGTGTCGGCACCGCCACTGAGCAACCACTGTCCGTCCGGGGTGTAGGCGACACTCCAAACACCGTAGACGGTTCCTAGCTTGTGACCTCGAAAGCGAAACATTTCGCGTCGCTGGGCGACATCCCAAATGCGGATCGTTCCGTCCAAGCCGGACGAAGCGATCCGCTTGCCGTCGGGACTAAAACACACGCTCAGCACACTATTGCGATGACCATACAACGAAGCAATCTGTTCACTGGAATCGGCATCGTAAAGATGAATCGGGCCGTTGGACGCGACGGCGAGTATCTGGTTGTCTGGTGAGATGGCAACATCAATGGCATCGATTCGGTAGTTCCGATCCTCAATCTCGTCGACTTTCTTTCCGTTGGTTGCATCGTAGATTTGAATCATCCCATCAAAAGTCTTCCAAACCAATCGTTTGCCGTCGGGACTGAAATTGACATCGTGCACCATCCGGCGTGCTTCGTCTGTAATCTCCAAAACCCTCTCGCCGGTCTGCGCGTTCCAGATCCGAATCGATTTGTCAGGCCCCGTGGTGACCAATTGCGTTCCGTCGAAATTGAAATTGGCCCAAGCTGTGCCGCCGTTGTGCGCCGGTATCTGCAACAACTCTTTGCCCGTCGCCACATCCATGATCACCACAGGCCCGTCGCTGACCGTCTCCAAGGCCACCCGTGTCGCATCGGGTGAAATCGCGAACCCTCGGTAGGGATACTTTTGTGTCACCGTTCCCGAAGCGAGGTCCCAGAGATAGACCGCCACATCGATTGAGGGAACACTGTGGACTCGCCCGATCGACACCAGCGTCTTGCCATCGGCAGACATCTGCATTCGGAATGGAATTCCGGCGTGTCCTCGCAGCGTTTGCTTGTCACTATGGCATAGTTTTTTGACATACTCCCATTCCCAATCGCGATACTTGGGTGGCGTGTTGTTCAACAAATCCTCGGAGCGGGTCACGTTGTCATCTTGCCAAGCCTGATAGGCCAAGGAAATGGTCCTCGCGTACAGGGTGCGTTCTGATTTCTCCTTTTCCTGCGTCAATGCGTCATTGGCTCGCTCGGCCACCAATTTCGCAGCCTTCTCTTTTTCCGCAGCTGATTCGGCGGCCAGCTTCGCCTGATTTGCTTGATCCTCGCGGTCTTCCGCCAGCGATCGGAGGCTGGACTGCTGAACGGCAGCCAGTGGTCCACCGATAGAAACCACCACCAACAACATGGCTGCCAGCGCCCCCAACCCCGCGATCAACGGCTTTCGCTTCGCCCAACGCCAGGCTCGTTCGATCGGTGTGATGCTGCGAGCCAGGATGGGTTCTCCGCTGAGAAAACGCTGCAGGTCCTCGGCAAGCTCTCCTGCGGTTTGGTATCGACGGCGAGGGTCTTTCTCCAACGCCTTGAGCGCGATGGTTTCCAGGTCCCGTGGGGTCTTGGGGGCAAGTTGACGCGGGGGCACCGGCTCCTTTTCCAGCACTTGCATCAATGTGTCCAAGTGACTGGCGGCTTGGAACGGCGGTCGGCCCGTGACCAGTGCGTACAGGATGCCGCCGAGAGAGTACACGTCAGCACGATGATCGATCTCATCGATCTTGCCCGCCGCTTGCTCGGGAGGCATGTAGCTGGGCGTTCCGAGAATCTGCCCCGATGCGGTCAGTTGATCGTTGCCTTGAATCTGCTTGGCCAACCCAAAGTCCGTCACACGCGGCGACCACTGCGATAGCGTTGCTTGTGAACCGCTCGTTGTCGACAATGCTGATGAAACACTGGCTCCAGAATGCTCGCCGCGTTTTTGAATCAGCACATTGGCCGGTTTCAAGTCACGGTGAATCACACCTTGCTGGTGCGCATACTGAATCGCTTCGGCAATCTTGAGCGTCAACTGTGCCGCGTCTGCCGGTGCCAACGGATGCTCGGCGATCAACTCCGACAAACTCGATCCGTCGACGTAGCCCATCGAGAAATAGTGTTGGCCGTCGACCTCGCCGACCTCGTAAATGGGAACGATGCCGGGGTGATCCAAGTTCGCTGCGGCTTCTGCTTCGGCGTGAAATCGCTGAACTTCTTGTTCGCCGGCCAACTGTCCGGCGAGAATCATTTTCAATGCGACAATGCGATTCAAGCTGGTCTGTCGCGCCCGATAGACGACGCCCATGCCACCACGAGCGATCTCGCTGACCAGTTCGTAGTCGCCAAAGTAGCGGATCTTGCCACCCACGCGCCAATTGGATTGCGGGCCGGGCAGCGTGCCCAGTTCGTCTTCGCCATCCGAAGATGAGTCCGGCGGCAGCGTCGCTTCGTCAGCGCTCGAACCAAGTGAACTCGCAGGATCGGGGCCATGGGCGGGTAAGGTGAGCTCGTCTGCAGGCCCACTGGTGCTAGGCCCATTGGAGATTGCTCCAGGTGGAATGGTCGGCAGATCCTGATCATCGTTGTCGTTCGTTGAGTCGTTCATCGGAGTGGATTCGCTGCGGAAGAGTCGTTCTCAGAAAAAAGGGGTGCAATGCTGCTCCAGGACTCGCTATGTCCAGGTCGACCAATGACGACGAATCAAGTCGAGTTTTCGCTCGATGGTCCGAACGGCGATGCCCAGGTGGTTGGCGAGTTCCACGTTCGTCGTCCCGTTCATCTTTTCCAACGCAATCGTTCGCAACACGGGGTCCGGCAATCGATTGAGCAGTCGTTGGTACTGTTCCTCCATTTCGAGCAAGATATCCGGGGAGGCGTTGTGACTCAAAAGCGACTCCAAGCGTACACCATCCCTGTCAAAAACCGAGTCGCCGCGAACTTTGCCCGAGCCCCGTTTGATCCGCTGATCTCGGCGTACATGATCAATGATGTCGTGGCGGGTCCAGGCCAGCAACATGTGCCACAAATCGGTGCGATTGTCGATTTCCGGCAGGGTTCCGCGATCCGCACGTGCACACAACGCCGTCATCACGCCCGTCGCAATGTCTTCTTCGTCCGCGACCCGGCGGTTCGCTCCACTCATTTGCTCGCGGGCGAATCGGACCAACGAATCAAAAAAGCGATTCCAAAGTCGCTCGGCGGCGTCGGCGTGACCCTGACGCAGGTTGTCGAACAGGACAGTAATGGATTGAGGTTCTGTCGCCACGGTCATTCAGAACCAAGATCGGCTGGCTGTGTTTCACTTGCTTTCAGCTCTTGCTGAGCTTGTTTCACCGCAACTCCAACGATGATCCAGCAGGTACCCGCAGAGAGAAAATACATTGCAAAGACTTGAAAAATCAATCTCGTGTCGTTGTCATCAAGGTGCGACTGAGGCTGCAACCCTTCTCGAAGCGCACCGGTCAGGGCAAGCCCAAATACAGCCGCGGCCAGCGTCGGAATCCAAAACGTCACTAGCGAAAGGGTGAAGGTCATCGGTCGAGTCAGCTGCTGTTCCGGTGACATTTTCCCCAACAGTTGCTTGGCAAATCCGGGTCCGCCCGTCAGCCCCATCACCACGCCGATCCAGGCGGTGAGGACAATGTAGAACGTCCAAGCTGGCGAGTTCTCGAAAAAGCTCAGAACGGTCGCGAGCACACCCAACCAAAAATTGAGTCCAATTCCGAACGCCATCTTGCGAAGGCTTTCGAGTTTCTTTGCGTCTGGTATGGCTTGATTCATGGATCCAACTTCAGGGTGATTTGCGAACGATTCTATGGTCGCCCAACCACCCCATGGACAAACGGAACTCGGCTGCGACAGTCCGTCACAAAAAGACTGTGAAGGAGTCGGCGCCGACTGCCCCAGTTTAATCGTCTGCTGCCCCCCATACCGGAAGCGGTGCTCCCAGTTCGTCAAAAAGATCCGCGGAAAGCCCCCACTCTGATTTAGCCTGCGTGACCTTCACCACTAGGGTGTGTTGTCCCGGTTCAACCGGGAATCTCACGGTCGTCGTCGAGTTGTAGAGCCCTCGTGCCTGCGGCGACGACAGTAGGGTTCTGCCATCGAGCCAGACCTGCATTCCGTCGTCACTGCAGAGTTTCAAAAGGAGGGTTTGCGCCTCGACGATTTCAAACGTCGTCCAAGCGAGCACTGCGGCATCCTCGCGATCCCAAATAGAGTCTCTTGTGTCCTCAGATTCTGGGCGAAACCAGATCGGAGCGCCGACTTCGACCTCGACCGTTTTGGATGGCACGACGTCACTGGGATTCGACAACAATTCTCTTTGCCCGGGCAACTCGCGCTCCAGAGATTGGATAGACGTGGGATCGGCTAGGTCAAATGGTTCACTGAGTTTCCAAACCTGACTCTGCAGTAACCATTGTCTCAGATTCTGATTCCGAGACAGGATCTCGTCAGCGTCCGACGCCGATTCCGGTTTCGTTGCCGCTGCATCTGTTGCCACCACGACACTGCCGTTGTCAGCCGCTCTCGGCAGAATGCTGTCGACAATGGATTGACGCCACGATCGCATTTCCTGGATCGTCTGACCTCGCTTTCGCCGGACGAATTCCATGGTCCGTTGAATGGCGAGTCCCTTTTGCTGGATGGTTTCTGCGGAATCATCTTTCCCAAACGTCACGGATTTGAGTCGCTGAGTGATTTCGTCATAACGGTTGAGTCTCGCTAGCTGCTCTGCCCGGTATCGAAAAGGAACCGCCTCCACACCTAACCACTGCTCCAATTCGTCGAGCAATTCCAGTCCTTGTTCGTCTTTGCCAGTCAGGAACATGTGGCTGGCTGATGAGAACATCACATCCCTGCGAACGCCCTTGTCTAGATTGGCAACGCTATTGCTATCCATCGCGTCCAATTCTCTAAGATCGCTGAGTGCCTGCGAGCAAACCTCAGCCGATTCCTTTGACCAGCCTACGCTGGCCAAGTAGTTCGCCATCTTCATGCGCTCGTACACGAGCTCTTGCCTGGGTGCGATGTCCTCGGGATTTCGTTGAATTCGTCGCAACTCGTGATTGATTGACGATCGCAATGCCATGATTGCTGGCGGCTGAATGACAAAGAACTGTTGTTGAAAGAACATTACCGTCAAGCACAGGACGCCGATCAATGTGCCACTGAGAATCGCCATGTGCCAGCGACGAATGACCGCCATGATCAGCAACAGCGAGGCGATGAAGCAAACAACGGGTAGCGTCCATCGGATGTAGTAGTGATCACCGGATATCATGAGCGTTGAGACGTCAATCCAAAACAGGATCGACGCGGTCACGAGCGCAAAAGCAAAGCATCCGTAGCTGAAGAGGGCGCGACCAAGCGAGTGGGCTCTCAGCAAAGATCCTGCGACGACGGTTTGGACCACTCCGATGGTTGCGAACATGACCAGCACGATGAAGGTTGCGACCCACATTCCGGTCAGACTTTTGTACTGCAGAGCAATCTTGATCTTTCTCACCAATGCCCACGAGACTTCGTTGCTGGCCAATTTGCTAACCGCCGGATAATCACGAATCAGGCTGCTGCGGCCATCCTTTCCATACGCTGCTAGCGATCCGAGCAGTTCGAGGTCTTCGCCCATCGACTGCGGACCGTTGCCATACATGTACGTCGTTGTGATCACCGGCCCCATCCCGGCGACGAGCCCGATCAAACCCGCCAATAAACCGACCGACAAACCAGAGAGCACGTCGCCGAATCGGCTCTTGGTCTTGACAAATTTTGCCGTCAACAGTCCCGCGACAGATGACGTGGCCATCAGGACACTCATAAAAAAACCGCGGAGTGAACCGAACAGACTGGACATCAATGCCGGAGTGGAATCTGGGTTCAGCGTGTCGATCGCGGAACGATGGTTCTCTGGAGATCCGCCGAATGTACTTGCCCACAACGAGAACCCCACCAGTACCCCCACAGCAGAAGCAATGACGGGAACCCACATGACATTTCCAACATTGTTCTTCATCCATGACTTCGCAACCTCGACAGCAGTGGGAGGACGAACTGACAAGAGTTCCCCCGCGTCGAAAGCCTTCAAGTCGGCGGCAAATGCCGCGGCACTATTGTATCGGTTCGCGGGATCTTTCTCGAGAGATTTGAGAACGATCAATTCCAAGTCCGCCGGAATTTCGGCGTCGCATTGTCTTGGCCGAGTCGGCGGGTCGCTGATGACCGACATCAAGGTGTCCAAAACGGTTTCCGATGCATGCGGTGGTCGGCCACATAGCAACTGATACAGAATTGCACCGAGTGAATAGATGTCGGTGGATGTGGTCACGCCTTTTCCGGACGCTTGCTCGGGAGACATGAAACCAGGTGTCCCCACCACCGCGCCGGTTTGTGTCAGTTGCTCTCCCGACTCCAGCTTTCTCGCCAAACCAAAGTCGGTCACCATCGGCATCCCATCGCCGTCGATCAAGACGTTGCCCGGTTTCAAGTCTCTGTGCAGAATGCCTCGCTGATGCGCGTGATGAATCGCGTCTGCGATTTGCACAACAAGCTGAACGATTTTCCCATGATCCCCGCGTAGTTCGGGCGAAAGCTCCGTCAGTGTCTTTCCCTCAATCAGCTTCATCGAAAAATAGTGCTGACCATTGTGCTCGCCGATGTCGTAGATCGGAACGATCCCAGGATGATCCAAGTTCGCGGCCGATTCGGCCTCCAGTTGAAAACGACGGATTTCGTTTTCGCCGGCGATCTGCCCTGACAGAATCATCTTCAACGCGATCACACGATTGAGACTGATTTGCTTGGCTTTGTAGACCACTCCCATGCCGCCGCGAGCGATCTCACTGAGCAACTCGTAGTCGCCGAAGTAACGGATTCGATCACCCAGGCTCGGTTCGAAGGGGGCCGGACCGTCTGGGGCGATGGTGGCCATCTCAGCGGAATTCGATTCGCGAACCGTTTTGCTCCCTGTTGAAAAGGCCTGTTGGACGGCATCCCGGATCTCCTCCGGCAACTGATATCGGTCGGGTTCGGGCGTCTCACCTCGACTGAGAGAGTAGTCTCGATCCAACGAAATCAACTCCACTGCCAGTCGCCTGCGATCATCCACGGTCGCCGTCAAGCGATCGACGAACTCACCGACCTGAGGTCTTTCATCCGCTTTCAGAGCGGCTTCGAATTCGTCACAGATGGCATCGATCTGTGACGCGATGGAAAGATCGATCGTCGGTTCGTTGTCTGACATTTCTTCGGTCACGCTGATTTCCCTGTGGAGTCCCTCATCAGATAGGGCGCCGACGTGAAATGTAACCCGACACCGATTCTGGGGATTTTAGGACAAATTCTGAACGCGATGCGTGACGATCGGGAGCATCACGATCTCGACGATGCCCTCGATGCGTGATAATCTGTACAGAAATGGTTTTCCCCACGAACTTGATGTGACTGACAACGACGCCACTCCCGATCCAATGGACTTCACGCATCCCGATGCGGCAAAGAAGCTGTGGGAGACGTTTTATCATCGTCTCTGCTTGGCCGTTCGACAGCGGGTTCGGAACATTCGACGACCGGTGGCCAGTGAGAGCGAAGTCGCCTTGAGTGCGATAAACAGTTTCTTCAATCGTGCCCGTGACGGACAGTTCCCCGATCTGGCGGACGAAGAAGAATTATGGCGGTTGCTCAAAACCATTGCGATTCGCAAGACCAACGACCTGCGAAAACATTTGCGGGCGCAGAAACGTGGTGGCAATCACGTCGTCTATAATCAGTCCGATCTAGACGATGAAGACGCACCGCTGGCCGGTGTCGATGCGGCGTCTGGACGAGAAATCACACCTGCTCTGGAAGCAGAACTTTCGGACTTGATGCAAGTCTTGCTGGAAAGACTGCCCGATGATCGACACCGCGACGTCATCTTGCTGAAATTACAGGGTGCTTCCGTCCCTACGATCGCCGAACACCTTTCCACGACCACCCGAACCGTTCAACGGATGATCAAAAAGATCGAAGCGGAATGGCAGTCCGACCTGTTCGACACCCAGTGATGCAGTGACCGACGATAGACAACTCAGCGACGGTGACTTGCTGGACCAACTCGATCAGTCATGGATCGCCGGCGGGCCCGTTGACCTTGCCGAGTTGCTCAGTCGTGTTTCTGCGGACGACTCGACACTCGCTCAAGAACTCTGCGCCGCCGACTTGGAGTGGCGATGGCGGGCCGACTCGCCCAATAAACCGTCGGCGCGAGTGTACGCTTCATTGCTGGGCCGACATTGGGACGATGCGGAGTGCCGGCGAAATCTCATGGAAGCCGAGTGGTGCGTGAGATGCGTTTGGGGTGACGCACCCGATGTCGATGAGTTTGCGAAAGCTCTACCTGAGAGATTGGGTTGGTCATCCGATCTGTCACGGCAATTGCACGCCTTGGTCCCTTGGACGACCACACTTTCTGGCGCGTCCATGAAGCGACCCGTGGTCATCCAAGTCAATCATGATTTTGTGATCGGCAGACAGGGTGCCAAGGAGCCCCAAGCACCGTCGTGGATTGCCTCGAAAAAACGACTGATCGTTGCCAACTCACATTTCCGCATCATGTCACGCGATCAACTGCGTGTGCGTCGCACCAGAACGTCTGAAATTGAAATCACGAACATTTCCAAGACCGCTCCGTTCGACTCCGAACAAGCTCAATTGCAACCCGGTGAATCGATCCGACGGCCCCTGCCAACGGCAATCTCGATCGGTGAAGTCAATCTGGAGATCACTTTGCCAAGCCAAGCAATTGGTAGAAAGAACGGTGCAAATTAAGACTTTTTTGATCACAGTTGTCGCTGATAGCCTTCATTCTCCCATGAGATACCATGGGAACTCGCCGTATCCGTCAGCACCGCTGAGTGCATACCGCCTAGCATTTTCATTCCGGATTCATGCATCGATCAATCAAACCAAGCAAACGTAAACTCTCTATTGAGCGACTGGATGACCGCAGGGTTCTTGCTGCATTGGTCGATGGGATTGGCCCCGGTGATCATTCGACTGCCGCAGGCCCCGGAGCTTCCGATAATTTCGAGTGCGGTTTATTTGGCGCCTTTGGCCTGCAGTGTGAACAGGATCGAACGGAGAATCCGCCCCCAAAGGAAAAGGAATTTGTTGTCTTCGAAGACTTTGACGAAGAAGAAATCGACGAGGAAAAACCCGTTATTAGACCATCGATGGTGACCGGATCCTTCCTGTGGGGCGCCGCAGATGCTCGGGTGTCGAGACAAGCCGCACTGTCATTTGATGACATTCAACAAGGTCGATCGGATACATGCAGCTTTTCGTCGGCTCTTGCCTCGGTCGCCCGGACCAATTTCAACTTGGCCTCAGGGATTCGCCTCGCAGAGATTCTTGGAGACAGCCAATACATTTTTCAGGTTCGGTTGTACCGTGAAGTCAACAATGTCTTTGAGCCGACCTGGATCGACGTTCCGTTTGATGAGACCCTGGAACCGGACGATCTCAAATCAACGGATCGTGGTGAGTTCTGGCCAGCGCTCTACCTGAGAGCGTACTTGACGTTCAGCGACGCCGTCGACGGAAACTATCGATCAATGCACGAATCGATGAGGGCTTTGACGGGACTCGGTCACACTCGCCTGACACCAGATGGTTCCGTCGCGCAGGCTCAACAAATGTTGAACGCGTTGGAAAACGGAAGCCCGATCATGACTGCTACTCGAAACGATTCAGGAGATTTCCTATTAGAGACAACTTACGGACTCGTGAATAACCACGCCTATACCGTCATGGGCGTGGAAATCAATTCGAGTTCTCCGGATGGTATCTTCGTTACCATTCGAAACCCCTGGGCACGCGACACATCGTACTCATTCTATGATGCAGATGGTGACGGAAACGTGAGCTTGGGAGAATCGTACGATGCACAATACGGCATCGATGGACGAAACGACGGTATCATTCGAGTTCCCTGGCCGGTGTTTTCCCAACAGTTCGATGACATCGTCATAAGTGACTTGACCGGCCCGAACATCAACGAAGTGCAAGAGCCAACGCGGCAACTGGTTTTCGATCAGCCGGAGATTGATCCTGTCACCATTGGCACCGGCGAAGAGCTCGCAATATCGTTTCACGCGACGGACCCGCAAGGTGGGTATCCACTCTACGGACTCCATACAGAAAGCCCTGGATACATCCACCCTCAGTCCGGTGAGTTTCGCTGGCGTCCAAAATCGACGGACGCTGGCACTTGGGTGGTCACCGTCGATGCGGAAGTCAATCCCTTCGTTACCGGGGCGGTGACTTTCGTCGTCAACGTGGAATCGCAGACACCCACTGTCGATTCATTGGCCTCGTCGCAGACATCCATCCAGAGCAACGGGCAAGATGAATTGACGCTGACGGCCGCAGGTGTTTCGACGATCGCGGACTTGGCGGTGGACGTCGAGTTCTGGAGAGACGCCGATGGCAACGGGACTTTCAGCAGCCGACACGATGTTTTCTTGGGATCCGATGGTGCGGACGAAGGAAAGTTTGAATGGAACGGCTATGTAAGTGGTTTATCGGCAGGCAATCAAGTCTTCTTTGCCCGACCGAAAGTTTCCACCTTTGACGACACCATCTACGGTGATGGCGTGGCGGTCGATGTGTTGATCACCCAGTCGTTGCAGGAGGATCCGGTAGCCCTTCCGGTCGGCAACCCAATCTTTTATCCAATTCAGCTACCGTCCAACACGGTCAGATATCGCCAACCGCTTCCACAGGGCGGGCAGAGAGCCATTTTTTCTACCAATGATTCTAACGCCGAGTTTGGCTTCTTTGATCTCCAAGGAGCGATCATTCCCGGAACGCAAAAGCGATTGCTTGACCCTGGCGAAGAATTGCTGGATGTCGCGTTTCTCGACGACGGTCAGTTTGCTGTGCTCTACAGCCGTGACAATGGCCCGTATGGTCAGTGGTTCGATGTGCAGGGAAACCCGCTCGGTGACGCAGTGGGCTACGACAACACCTACCACAACCTCAGCACCCCCAGCAACCATAGAAGTAACAGCGACATTGCTGTCGCTTCATTTGACGGCGAGATGCACGCGATTGTCGTTTTTGCGACCGGTGCATTTCTAGAGGAAGACGTTTTCTCCTTCACGTTTTCTCGCGGAGAATCGAACACATCCGATACTCAAATCACGAAGTCATTGTGGCAGGTGAGCGAGGGCACGGCGGCGGGAAATCGACTCCCGAGAGTCACGATGAACGAAGTTGGTTTCGGAGTCGTTGTTTGGCTAGACTCTGCGAGCGGCGATACCTTTGACGCTCGCAGAGCGCGTGGTCTCGAGTTTTCCGACTACGGCAGGCAGTTCATTGACCCCGAATTCGAAATCGGAAACGCAAACAACCCCGAGATCGCTCCGGCCGTTTCGATGAATCGGAATCGAGATTTCGTTGTTTCCTACTCAGAGTTTGAATTTCCCTCTGATGGCACCGGGGACGATGTCCAGGCCCGATTCTTCCGCCATGCTGCTAACCCAGGCGATCGCATCGGTGAAGACGAACCGTTTCAGGTCAATTCTTTCGTGGGGGGCAACCAGTTTTCGGGATCCGTGGCGATGAGCAATTCGGGATGGTCAGCCATCGTGTGGTCCAGTTGGGGACAAGATGCGGGTGACGCAAGCTTTGAAACAGGTGTCTATGCTCAGTTGTACAATCCCCAAGGTCGACCAGCCGGGCCGGAATTCCAAGTTCCCATCGCAACGGAAGGAAACCAACGGCTTGTTTCGGTTGAAATTGATGACGATGCGGATCTTTTCATTTCTTATCACGATTTTGAAACCGAATCGCGTTACTTGCGGCTCTACAGCACGAACGTCGCGCCATCGCTGGACACTCAAAATCCATTCTCCGTTTCAGAAAACAGTCCCGTTGGCACGATGGTGACGACGTTGATGGCCAACGATTTAGATGGTGACAACGTTCGCTTTGCCATCGTCGGCGATAGTCCCTTTGCTGTGGATGAGATAACCGGGGAACTAACAGTCGTCGATCCCACCGCGCTCGATCGAGAGACGAACGCGGAGATTCAAGTGGCCGTTCAACTGACCGATGATGCAGACGACCCAAAATCCGTGGTGGTGACCGCCACGGTCAACGTGACGGAGGTCAACGAAGGGCCCGTTTCCGAAAACGTCACTTTCACGATCAATGAATTGAGTCCGGTCGGTCATGTGGTGGGAACCGTTCCGGCTTTCGATCCCGATGAGCAGGAATCGCTGATCTTTTCCATTCAAGAGGAAACTCCCTTCGGGATCAACGCGCGCAGCGGGCAACTGTTTGTCGTCGATCAAACCGCTCTCGACTTTGAAACGACTCCGTCTTTTCAGTTTGATGTAGTGGTCACCGATGGCAATGACCAGCAAACGACCGCAACTGTCACCGTCGAATTGACCGACGTCGACGAAACCACCATCAATGTTGCACCGAAACTCGTCGAATTGCCCGCGGCCGTTTTCTACATCGATGGTCAAGCTGCATCTCTGGTGTTCCCAAACGTTCTCGTCGAAGATCCCGACGCGAGTGATTACACCGGAGGTCGTTTGCGAGCCGAAAACATCTCATTCCCGTGGGATGATGACCGATTGGTTTTCCAGGAACTCGGCGGTGTGTCGTTGAGCGGTGACAGCGTCCAGGTGGACGGAGTGTTGATCGGCCAAATCACGCGAGATGGATTGGGACGCAATGCCTTGCAAGTTGTCTTCAACAGCGATGCTACTCCCGAGCGGTTGACACGATTGATCCGATCGATCGCCTTCCAGACGCCCAATCAAGATCGACCGTCTGACAGCCGAGTGTTTCGATTGACTTTGGCCGACACAGATGGCAACACGACATCGGTCACGACCTTTGCAGCAGTACGCAACGCGAGCGACCAACCCGGCGGACTCTTTGAGAGCATCGGAACGGACGCAAACGACGTGTTCAACTTGGAATCGTTTGCCGCGGGTCAGAATTCGGTCAACGGAAAATTGGGCGTCGATACATTGCGAATCACCGGCGGTGGACAAAGTCTGGATCTGACATCGATCGCAAACGCCATCTTGACCGATGTGGAAGTGCTGGACATTCGAGGGTCGGGCGGCAATCAACTGACTCTCAATCTGGACGAAGTTCTCAATCTCAGCGCCACCTCCGACACGGTGCAGATTCACCATGATGCCGATGACACCATCACGATTGGTGATGGCTGGAACGTGGAGGCACCGGTTCTGTCCGGCGGAAGCTTCTGGCACGTGCTGACCCAAGACACCGCGACCCTGCGGATCGCAAACGCCAAGCCGTTTTCGAACCCCTTCTTGGCGATGGACGTCAACCATGACGATCGTGTTTCTGCGTTGGACGCTTTGGACATCATCAACCGACTCGCGTTGATCCCACGTGACAGCAGCGAACGACGTGAAAGACTCTCGACGCCGACTGATCAGAGCGAGCTGGCTGGATTTTACTATTTCGATTCCAACGAAGACGATTTCGTCTCGGCGCTGGATGCGTTGTTCGTGATCAACCGATTGGCGGAAACTCGTACCGAAGGCGAGCGTATCGATGTCCCGCTTGGCAACGTTTCTCTACCGATCAGCTCGAAGTCGACGGATCACGCAATTGAGGACAGAAGGGTCACGGAGCAAATGATGCTTGGGGATATCGATCGATTCGCCCCACCGGTGACTCCGGCTGTCCCGTCTTGGCGTACGCAACAAAACCTATCGGCAATCGATCAAATCATGCAGAGTGATGACGACGCAAGCCCAACGGAGGAAGCAATCGCAACGTTGTCCGCCAAACTCGATCCACTCTCGCAGCCCCTCTCGTAATGGGATTCGCCAGAATTCCCCCTCCGCCACATTTCCCCGTACCCTTCGCAAAGGATTGCAGGCGAAATCCCCTATCGATCTCACTCACCCCAACGCGCGGCTGTAGCTGATCATGAACAGCATCAGGTGGATGGCCAAGCAACCGACCGCTCGTAACCGGTAGTGGGAGAACAGGCCAAAGATCGCCAGCACACTGCCAAGTCCAGCGATCAAAGTCCCGCCTCCGGGGAACCACCAGGCTGCGACGCTGGCGAACAGGATCACCATCGCTGAGGCGGCCACCGCGCCCATCGCGGTGTACCGAAGCGGACCGACATCGAAAATCTCTTCCGGTTCAGGTGGCAGCAGCGGCGTCGTGATTTCCGGGTCCACGGCAAAGGGAGATCCGACGCGAATTTCCTCGTTGCCCTCTGGCTGTGGTACCGATGGAGGTGTCCCGCCCGACCCTTGACCCGACCCTTGACCCGACCCTTGGTCCGTCACGCCTCCCGACTGGGCAATCGTCTCATCGATCGATCCCAATGCGGATCGATCCTCATCGGGCGCCGGTTCGGGGGTGTCGGTAAATCCTGAATCTGCCATGAAACCAATCGATTACTTCGTGACGTGAACGTCGTGACGACAATGCGGTCAATCGGGAGACGAAATTTGAATGTACCGTTTTGTGGGCACATTCGGGTCGATCTACCCCAATGGAATGTTGCCCCCGATCGCCCTTGCCAACTATCTTAGCAGTGCGTCGTGACGCATTCTCAGTAGTCTAGCGTGTCTGCCTCAGCGAGTGGTGACTCGTCTCGATCGCCGCCGCAGACTCGCACGCGTTTTCCTGGCCCACTCTCCCGAGCCAGATTCCTCGTGTTTTCGCCGTTTCAGTTACCGCTCACGTTTTCCACCAAGAACCCGATTGATGTCTAAACGTTACGCCTTTTGGCGATTGCTTGCCCCCACCGTCGTGCTCTGCTTGCTGTTATCTCCCCTTGCCTCGAACAGCCGCGGTGCAGACAAGAATGGAACCGCTCCCTTGGAGCCGGAGGTCGCCCAGGCATCGGACGAGCCCGCCGCAGCGATGGCTGCGATCAGCACCGCCGAGGGATGGAAGATCGACTTGTTTGCCGCCGAACCTCTGGTCGCCAACATCGTTACCTTTGATATCGATCATCGGGGCCGATTGTTCGTCTGCGAGTCCTACCGCCAGAACCGGGGCGTGACAGACAATCGTGGTCACGATGAGCAATGGTTGCTGGCCGACCTCGCCGCCCAGACCGTCCAAGACCGAATCGACTACCACAAACGCCTGCTCGGCGAAGCCGCCATCACGTACGCCCAGCACGACGATCGCATCCGCCGCGTATCGGACACCGATGGCGATGGCGTTGCGGATGAAAGCACCGTGTTTGCCAACGGGTTCAATCATTTGGAGGAGGGCACCGGGGCGGGCATCCTGGTTCGCGGCAGTGACGTGCTCTACACGTGCATTCCCAAATTGTGGAAGCTGACCGACGAGAACGATGATGGCGTCAGCGACCAACGCGCCGCCCTCTCGGACGGATACGGCGTCCGCGTCGCGTTCCGCGGACACGACCTTCACGGACTGACGATGGGACCCGATGGGCGAGTCTATTTTTCCATCGGCGACCGTGGGTATCACATCACAACACCCGACGGACGCATCTTGGCGGATCCGGCCAGTGGTGCGGTGTTCCGCTGCGAACTCGACGGCAGCGGCCTGGAAGTTTTCGCCACCGGACTACGCAACCCACAGGAACTCGCGTTCAATGACCTCGGCGATCTCTTCTCCGTCGACAACAACTCCGACAGCGGCGACAAAGCACGTATCGTGCACATCCTGCAAGACGGCGACACGGGCTGGCGAATGTATTACCAGTACCTACCCGACCGCGGACCATTCAACCGCGAACACATTTGGGAACCTCTCAGCGACGAACAACCCGCATACATCGTTCCGCCGATCGAAAACTTTACCGACGGCCCGAGTGGCTTTGCCTATTACCCTGGTACTGGTTTTGGCGATCAACTCAAGAACAAATTCTTGATCTGTGATTTCCGTGGCGGACCGAGCAACAGCGGCATCCGCTCTTTTGAATTGGACCCCAACGGCGCGACCTACAAACTGGGTGCCAATGATCAACCGATCTGGACATGCCTGGCCACCGACCTGGCGTTCGGTCCCGACGGAGCCCTGTACGTCAGCGACTGGGTCGACGGATGGGATGGACTTGGCAAGGGCCGCATTTACCGCGTCACGGATCCCCAACATGCCGACACGGATTTGATCGCGGACGTTCAGTCCAAGCTCGCGTCGGATTGGACACAGCGTGCCATTGCAGACCTGACCTCGGATCTGAAACATGCCGATCGCCGGGTCCGCTCGGAAGCTCAGTGGGAGCTGGCCCGACGGGGTGAACTCGACTCGCTTGCCAAAGTCGCAACCGATACCAAAGCATCATCGACCGCGCGGCTACACGCGACTTGGGGCATCGGGCAAATCGTTCGCACCGATGCAGACAACCTCGCCTCGGCGCTCGACGCCATCCGCCCACTGCTGAAGGACTCCGATTCGAACGTGGCCGCATCGGTCGCGCAGATCGCCGGCGAAGCGGGCGATAAGAAATCGGTAGACTTATTGAAACCGCTGGCCACCGGCAAAGAGACTTCACCACGTCTGCGATATTTTGCCATCCGTGCGTTGGGAAAGCTGGCCGACGCATCGATCTTGGAATCGGTCGTCTCGCTTGCCGCGGCCAACAAGAATGCCGACTACGCGATCCGCCATGCCGCCATCACCTATCTCGCATCGGCAGTCAAAGCCGACCAAATCGCGGCCTTGAGCAAACACTCTGACGCCAACGTTCGTCGCACCGCCGTGGTCGCACTGCGTCGACTACGTAGTCGTCAAATCAGTGCGTTCCTCAACGACACCGATCCGCTCGTGGTGGCCGAAGCCGTCAGGGCGATCCACGACGCATCGATCCAAGGCGCGTTTCCCGAACTGGCCGGGATGATCAAGAAATCCGATTCCCCGGCAATGAAGAATCCCGAGGCGGTTCGTCGAATCCTCAACGCAAACTATCGACTGGGAACCCCATCAGCCGCGGAAGCAATCGCTTCGTTCGCTGCCGGCGGTGACCATGATCCCGCGATGCGTTTGGAAGCCCTGGAGATGCTGAGTTCGTGGGCAACGCCCGATCCTCGCGACCGCGTCCTGGGACGCTACGATCCATTGGATGCGCGTCCCAAAACCGATGCCGCCAAAGCACTTGAGCCTCAAATCGAAGTGCTGATGATCTCCCCCGCAAAGATCCGTGACAAGACAACCGAAGTCGCGGCGGAGCTGGAGATCAAAAAGATCGCCACTGCTCTGGAACAAGAAATCGCATCGGGCAACAAGCCTGTCGAATCCAAAGCCGTCTCACTACGTGCACTGGCTCGTCTGAATCCGGCCGCAGCGGTCAAGTTGGCTCGCAAGATTGAACTTTCGCCGGCAACGCCTCTGTCAACCGCCGCCCTGAGCGTCTTGGCGCAGCATGACAAGGAAGCCTCTTTTGCAAAGATCGCGGAGGCGACCAAGAGCAGCGACACCGCGATCCGCCAACTGGCCTGGGACATCTTGGCCAAGATCAAATCGCCCGAAGCCGACAAGTTGCTCGCCGGCGCCCTCGACGACTACATCACCGCAAAGATGCCCGCTGACACGCGGCTCAATTGGGTGCAAGCAGCCAGCGGGCGATTGGACGCCGAGCTGACCGCAAAGCTTGCCGCCCACCAACAAAACGTCGCGGAGTCCGATCCCTTGGGCAAATGGCTCGACGCATTGGAAGGCGGTGACATCGACAATGGCAATCGACTGTTCTTTGGCAAGACCGAGCTGTCCTGCGTCCGCTGCCACAAAGTCGATCGAGCGGGCGGCGAAGTCGGCCCCAACTTGACCGTCATCGGCAAACAACGCGACCGCCGCTACTTGCTCGAATCCATCTGCCTGCCCAACGCGCAAGTCGCCAAGGGGTTCGAGACCGCGATGGTCGTCGACATCGATGGCAAAGTGACCTCGGGGATCGTCAAGACCGAGACCGACGACTACTTGGAACTGACGCTCGCCGATGGCAGCCAAGTCCGCATCGCGCAGGATGACATCGAAGCTCGCAAAAAAGGCAACTCGTCGATGCCAGCGGACTTGACGAAATACATGACAGAGCGTGAACTGCGCGACATCGTCGCTTACCTCGCCACTCTGAAAGTCGATCCGAGGGCCGCCTCCGACGTCGAATGAGCCTCATGACTCGACCGTTTCCGCCGCCTCCGCTGAAAATCGGTGACCTAGTTATCGATCCACCGATTCTGCAAGCGCCGATGGCAGGATTCACCAATGCCGCGTTCCGGCAAATGGTGCGTGAATTCGGCGGCGCGGGACTGCTGGCCACGGAAATGGTCAACGCCCGCGGATTTGTTTGGTTGGATGAAAACGAAGCCGAACACCCCGATCGGCTCTGGGGCGTCGCCGACGAACCGCGTCCCCTGGCCGTGCAAATCTGGGACAATGACCCCAATACGATGGCCAAAGTCGGCAAGCGTCTGGTGGAGGAATACAGCGTCAGCGTCGTCGACATCAATTTCGGCTGCCCCGTCCGCCAAGTCACCGAAAAAGCGCACAGCGGCAGCTACCTGCTCCGCGAACCCGATCGCATGTTTCGTATCATCGATCAACTGGTCAAAGCCTGTGCGCCGACACCGGTCACCGCCAAGATCCGTCTGGGTTGCTCACGCGAGAGCGTCAACTGCAACGAAGTCGCCCGAGTGGTGGAGGAAGCCGGCGCAGCCGCACTGACCGTCCACGGACGTACCGCCCAAGACATGTTTCGCGGCAACGCAGATTGGGAACGCATCAGCGAAATCAAGTCGCACTTGCGAAACATCCCACTGATCGGCAACGGCGATTTGGACTCGGCGGAAAAAGTCGTCGCGGCGTTTCAAAACTACAACGTCGATGGCGTCATGATTGCGCGAGCCTGCCTCGGTCGGCCTTGGTTGTTCGCCCAAGCCGCAGCGGCATTGCGTGGTGATCCGATCCCGCCCGATCCGACCCTCGACGATCAACGCCAGTGCATGCTGCATCACTACGAACTGGTACGTGATCGATTTGGCGAAGAAAAGGGCACCGTGCTGATGCGCAAATACGCGTGTTGCTACGCCCAAGGCAAGCGAGGCGCGAGGCACTTTCGCACCCACGTCGCCCGTGTCGCGACGGCGGGCGAGTTTTACCAAGTCGTCCAGGAACACTTTCCGACCCAGTGACATCCGCGAGCTACTCGGAGTCAGCGATTGGTTTCCGTTTTGTCGTCTTGCATAACGAAAAAAGCCCATCTGCTATGAAGCAGATGGGCATGAGTCGTTTCGATGTCGCGTTGGCCGTTACAGTGCGGTCGGGACGCCGCCACCGCCACCAGCAGATGCGGGATAGCAAGTCGTCTGAAAGACACTGCCGCAAGGTCGAACCACTTGGAGATGGACGGCAGGACCATTGAAGTTCACCGCAGCCGTCGGCACTCCGCCGCCGCCACCGCCTGCGGTCACGCTGTTCTGCAGAATCGCGACGCCTTGATAGTCGTTGTACGCATTGTGGAACGTCATTCCGTTGGACGACAGGATGACCATTCCGGGCTGTAATCCGGCTTGCTGGGCGGGTGAACCCGGTGCAACCGATCGGATCGAAAGTCCTTTTTGGTTGCCGTTCTGAACCAGCGAGACATTCATTCCGAAGGTCCAAGAGTTGGCAGGATACTGAGCTTCAGCGGTTTGGGTGCTGGTCAACAGGGCGGCGACGGCAACAGCGACGAGGGCGGCGAAACGTTTCATGACTGGGTTTCCTTGTTCTGGGAAGACTTGATTGAGTGGTTTGTTTTTGGCTTCGTTAGCCACCAACACCTGCGTCAAGCCACCCAAAACCCCTTAACCGTTTTCCAAAAAAACATCTCGCGTTCGTTTTCCCCGTAAAACACGGCTTTTCTGTCCCTCAGGAAACTTTCCCAGCCGCTTCACCGCCCTATTGTCGCTCGACGTTCCACGTCGCTAGCGTCTTCCCCAGGCGAAACTTTCCCAGCCGCTTCAACCAACCGGTAAACTGGTCCCCATCGCGGACGGCTGATCGCCGAATTCTCTTCTCCCACCCCTGGATCCCTGACATGAGACACCCCATCGCAACCGCCAGGACGATCAGCTCCTTCATTCTCTTGCCGCTTCTTCTGGCTCTGCCCCACCCGCAACGCGCTGACGCACAGATCATCGACCAACAGCGATCCAAACTGGCCGCACTCGTCCTGGTCCAAGAAGACCTCAAAAACGCGACCAAGACGATGACGATCTTTGACCGCAACGAAGACGGCGTGATCGATGAAACGGAACAGGCCAAGCTCTCCTGGCGAAAGGACATGGCCGACTACGACGTGGACCGTGACGGAAAACTCACCCATCTGGAAGTCGCCCTAGGATTTGCCCAGCGACGCATCAACGCCGGCGTCGAGCAGGAAGACATCAACAATGCCAACATCTATCTACGTCGTCATGACCAGAACAAAAATGGTCAACTGGATCCCGATGAGATCACCGCCAGCGGATGGCCCGACGAACCGCAGGAGTTTGACCAAAATGGTGACGGCATCATCACACTGAGTGAAATGGCCGAACGATTCGCCTTCATGAAGGGACTGCGGCGTGAAATGGGAATCGAGAAAGTCGACCAAGTCACGGCGATCCGAACCGTTCGACAGTTTGATCTAGACGGCGACAAAAAACTCGACGAGACCGAACAAAAAGCCGCCGGACTTCCCAAGCCGGGCGAGCAGTTCGACGAGAATGAAGACGGCAAGTTGGAGATCATTGAGATTGCAACGATGCTGGGCAAACATCGCAAGGAAACCGGCATGAGCAAGTCCGATTTGGCACGCCTGCGATCCCTCTTCGAATCGCTCGACCTCGATAAAGATGGCGTGATCGTGCTGAACCAATTTCCCGACTCGGCACCTTTCGTCACCCAACTCAAAGAGTTCGACGAAAACAAGAACGGTGAAGTCACCCGCGACGAAGTCCAAAACCTGTTGATTCGCCAACGCAAGGAAAAAGGTTACAACGACGACCAGTACGCCGAAGCCAAACGGTTGATGCTCCGTCACGACCAGAATCAAAACACTTGGATCGACGCTTCAGAACTCTTTGCCAAACCCTCCGAAGGACAGCTCGCCGCAGAAACCATGCGTGTCGCCGACACCGACGGCGACAATCGCATCACCCTCGACGAACTGGCCCGCTACTTGGCGACCAAGTCCAAGTGAAACCATCGCGTCCTACACCATTCCTATGAGCCTCAGACGCTAGCCGTGGGTCGACAGCACTCAATTCTTGTGAGCCTCAGGCGCTAGCCGTGGGCAGACAGCACTCCACTGCTGTCACCTCCACCGGCGCAGGAGACTGCTGATTTAGTGAGCCGCAAGGCGCTAGCCGCGGGCCTAATGGTGTTGACGAAACCCTTCGAGGCCCGTGGCTAGCGCCATCGGCTCACAGACACAACGCAACACGACTAAATCAGCAGTCTCCGCAGCTGGGGGAGGTCGGATCGAGCGAAGCAAGATCCGGGAGGGGGCCTACTCGCCGCAAACCGCGTTGGTGAACCGATTCCTTCACCCATGCCCCCTCCCTCGCAATCGCCTGGACGGCTCTGCTCGACCTCCCCCAAGTTCCTTGGTGGAGGTGACATGGGGAATCAAACGATGGCATCCAAACGACGTGTCAGCACCAAACTTTGAGCAGTCCAGCTTCAGCCCCAATGGCTATCCCCGGCCCCAACACTTCTCAAAAGATCTCGCACATCCAAGGCGTCGGCCCCGCAAACATCAGGTCAGCCAGCCGCCCCTGCGCCCCATCCCGAATCTCCAGCAATCCCAACTGCGCCAACTGGGTTGCGGAACGGAACGAACTGAATAACGGTGCCAACGTTTGAACATCCATCTGCAGCGCACCCGTGCCTCCCGGTTCCACACTGGCCACTCCCTGCTCGACCACCAACCGCCATCGTCCCTGATTCGCGGGCAACACCGCATCGAGAATCTCAAAATCCAGCACACCGCTGACACGGGGCGAATAACCACGCCCAGCCAACGCCTTGGCAACATTCACCACCCGCGTCATCCAGTGATACCGATTCAGAACCGATGCGTTCTGTTCCTCGGCGAGGAAAATCATCGGATCATCCGGCCCGCCATGCCATTGCAACATGTTGCACATCGATCGATGATCCCTCGCCAACATCATCAATCGATTCAGAGCGGGCAAAGTGGTCGCGGCCAAATCGGTTGCGATCAACGGTTGCGGCACACCTGCGGATCGGTCTCCGACCTGAAAGATCGCGTAACCCACCGGCTCGGCTTCATCGCCAATCACATACGTCCGCGTGCTCGCTCCGCTATTGGGATGGATCAATCGATCCCACAACCCGGGCGAACGATCCAAGTGCCCGTTGCATTGCTTGGCATTTTCGTTGGCGACTTGAGCAAGCTGATCCTGTGGCGGTGACTCATAACGACGCACCGGCAAGTCTCGTGATGTACTGGCAATGGAAGCCAGCGGCAAAGAATGCAGCACTTGGCTGCCTGCCTGCCGGAAACCGACCTTGCGATAAAGCCGCTGCGTCGATGCATACAGTGACGCCAACGCGGTGCCATCGTGATAAAGCTCCGAGAGCATCTCCCGCAACAGCGTCTCGCAAGTTCCCGAGCCACGATGGGTCGGGCTGATGGCCACTCCCGAAACGGCTGCCGTCGGCAAGACTTTCCCGCCAAACCACTGTCCAATTCGATACATCGTCAAACCACCGACCAACATCGTCCCATCGTAGATGACACGGACATTCTGACGTCCGATCCGGTCCAGATACGTTTCCCACAAATTCAAATCACTGGCAATCAACGACTCTGCGGCCAATGAAACATAAGCGGCTTCGTCGTCGCCAAGTACTCGCACGGTCAGAGAACCAGACATGAAACACGAGACCTGAATCATGAGGGGAAGTTCGTTCACGGCTCAAACAGCCACCCCAGCTCCGGATTTCAACCAATGAAATCAACGTGCCGAGTACCGCTCGGACACCCAAACGGTCGACGGGTTCACAACGCGTCCAAAATTCTAACCCCTGTAGCTCTGAGAGATCGCACCGCACGTTGGTGTACCGGTGTCAGCCGGCCAATCGCACCTTCTGCGATACCCCGCCCCAATTCACCGCCCAGCGTCAATCATCTCGCGAGCAGCCACAGTTTCAAATAGGACCAATGAGACAAAGACGACGAATGCGACCAACAATCTTTCCCCAAGCCTCGCCAACGGAAGGAGCGACGATCCATTACCTGGTAGTGGGATTCGCCAGAATTCCTTCCGAACAGGATTTCTGACAGAATCCACGATGTCGCCTAATGATGAGGCGTCTCTAAAAGCAGTCAAATCCTCCCCGACACTCCATTCTTGATAGAGGTGTCACCTCAAAAAAGCCGGGCAACAACGTGGTTCTCGACAACGCAGACTGATAGCGATGCTGGTTGCCCAACATGGTTTTTCCGCGAGTCCTTCGGCACACCTTACTTGGTTGGTCACGCGGGATGGCCTTGGTACAATTTTCGTAGTTCAGGCATCGTTCGCTTCGTTTAGGGCGGTGTCGCAAAAACCTTCCGTTGCCCGCCGCTGGTTTCCCATGAATGCAACCGCTCGCTTGGTGTTTGACCGCGCGTACTACGAATCACACTACGACGCTTGGCTCCGGCATCGCGCCAAGCTTCGCCCCTACGCGGTTTACCTTTCGTTGGCTTTGCTCGCGTTTGGCGTCATCATGGCTTTTGCGTTTCCCGCAAAATGGGCCTTTGGCGCGTTGTTCGCGTGCTTTGGCGTTTACGAACTTGTCGAGACGCTCACCCATAAATCTCGTTGGGTCAATGCGCGCGTTAATGCAACTCGTGAAAACAAAACCGTCGACATGAAACTCTCCGAATCCGAGCTGACGACAACGTCTTTCGTCGCGCATGGCACGATCCAGATTGTTGCGTTCTCCAAAATCATTCCTGCGACCGATGGCGTCTTCCTGATTCCTGACTCAGGTGTATCCATCTACATTCCCGCTGCAACCGTCGAACCGTCTGGTGCGTTTCGTCCACTTGTGGATGCGTGGATGGCAGCGCGTAGCGGCCGATAACATGGTTTTTACGCTAGGCCGTCGGCACAGCTTTGTCGTTTGTTCAATCCGCCCTCCGTTTGTACAATTTCCGTCGTTCAGGCATCGTTCGCTTCGTTCACGGCGGTGTCGTAAAAACCTTCCGTTTTTGGACACCGGCCGAATGAACACGACGATGAATGCCGACCAAATCGCGCATCTCAAATCATCACTTACGCGCGACGCGTCGCTTCCTTTCAACAACACCGTGACGGCTTCCCAGTTGGATGCACTGGATGAGGCGCGCGAATATGATGCTGCTTCGACCTACAATTTTCTGTTCGCGGAACTCATGATCGTCAAATACGCCGTGGGACGCGGACGATGCATTACTATTGAATCGACGCCATCCGTTACACTGGATTCTGTTGACGACTTCATGGACTGGGCGATCGGTCGCTACCCGGCGTTTGCAGAACCCGCGTATCATGATCTTTACATTGATCCTGTCGCATTGGTCTGGGATGGAGACCGTTAACTCGCTTCAGTGTCCAACAAAATGTTTTTTACGCTGAGGCCTTCCGCCCCCCCCTCCCGCTCGTTTTGCGACGCGGGCTTGCTTTGGTACAGTGACTCGTAATTCATTCGTTGCTCGTCGTGTTCAGCAGCGGTATCGTAAGAACCTTCCGTAGCACAACCTCATCAATTGAATCGCAGTCGCACAATTCTCCTCGTTGCAGCCGTATTGGCACTTGCACTGCTAGGCGGGTTCTTTTTTCGACACCAAATCCGCGTCTCGTACCATTCGTGGCGAATGAACGCTGAATTCAACACGATCTTTGGCAACCCACGGCCCGAATCGCACGGCCTCGCTTCTTACGACGTAACGGGAATCGATGTCGATGCCGTGATGCAGAGGTACGAGTTCCATCGGCAACGACTTGTCGATCTGGAGGTTCTCGCAAAGCTGACCGCAACATTTCCTAGGTTGTCTTTCGACGGTTCCGCTGCGCGTTCTGATGCACGTTTGGATTTCACTCACCGAATGTGGGACGCGTTTCCAGCTCACCGACACTACCATCTTGATTCCGATGGCACCTTCTCGGTATGGGTACCCGTTTCAGATGCGCCGAGCTGGAAGCAATTCCTCGACGCTGAGTTTTCCGTAGCGAAATAAACTGTCCGCGATAGTTTTCACGGTTAGGCATTCGCGCCACCTTGGCTCTGTAGCAACCAGCCTAGGCGTTGGTACAATCGCAAGCAGTTCAGGCATTGCTCGCTACGTTTAGGGCGGTGCCGTAGAAACCTCCCGTTGTAGGTCAACCCCCGCTTTGGTTCCGCTGTACGTTACCCGTGACGAACTCGATAATCGCATCGTTGAAGAACTCCGCGATGTGGCTGGTCCTTTGCGCGAATGGTGGGAATCGAACCGTACCGAGCCATTTATCCTCAGCGACGGAACTGAACCGCGGTTTGTTTTGGCTCGTGACGGTACTGCATGTGTGCACTTCGATGACAATGAGGATGAATTTGCAACCGGCGTAATCCACAACGACCAAATAGCACATGTTGGACTCTGTGGCGAGTTACGGTCGGCCATCTACAACGTGATGCATAACCGCCTGATTTAGGCCGCCGCCCAACATGGCCCCTACGCGAAGGCTTTGGCACACCGCTGTCGTTTGTTCGAGCCGCCCTCTGACGGTAAAATCCATTGTAGCTCAGGCATCACCCGCTTCGTTCGGGGCGGTGTCGTAAGAACCTTCCGTTATGGGACCTCTGTTGATGGCAGTTCCAACCGTAGGTGAATTGACCGATGCGGTTGTCGACGCTGCCGCTCTGGCGTTCCGCGAACTCTTTGCCACCGGCGAAACGTTTTACTATTGCGTGCTTATCACGACCGGTGAAGCTCTTCCTCCTTGCATCGCTGCATGGTCTCACGAATCGCTTGCACGCTCCGACAAACCTGAGCTTGACCGCTGGCACTACGCTGATTCGCCATTTCTTGATTTTGGCGCGCAGCACTTTGCACGCGTTCGCGACTTGTGGCTGGCTCGCCCTGCAATGGGGGAGGACAATTGGACTGCCGAATTCGAATTGCGGCTGTCTGCTCTCGAGTCTGCCATGCGTCGTCTCGACTCGGTGGGTTTCTTCGGTTCCAACGAGCACCGCCGTAACTTGATGATCAACGTCGAGGTTGTGCCACCCGACTACACCAACACAAAGCGTGCAATTCGGCTCAATCCACCCGAATCAATTGCACAATGGATCGCGGACGCGGCCGAACCGTTGGATGATGGCACGGTCGCCTAACATGGTTTTTACGCTGGGCCTTCGGCACATCTCGGCTCTTTGGCAGCGGGGAGTTGGCACTAGTACAATTCCTTGTGATTCAAACTCCACCGCATCGGTAGCGGCGGTGTCTCCAAAACCGCCCGTTAATCGACTCAATCAAATCTGATGGAAGACTTGCTCTCGCAAATCCATGGTGCCATCGACGTTCGCGAAGGTTTACCGCGTCCGAAGTGGGACGTTATCTCCGCATGGGTCGACGCTAACGCTGACACTGCTTCACTCGACGAATCGTGGACGCAGATCGCTCGTGACTGGCTTTCCCGTCTCGCTGATTCCCTGCCGCTCGATTACGTAGTACTGGAGTCACCCGAATTCTTGCTCCTCGCAGCTGACGACGCGCTCGGTCAGAGGATTCTCGCCTCTTCGGAACGTGCTCGAAGAGTCATCCTGAAAACGCTCGACGGTGTTGCCAGTGTGCAAGGCTTTGGCAAACACGTTGTCATGCTGTTTGCTGACATTGACAGCTACTACGATTACGTCAGCGACTTCTACCCTGACGAGGGCGAATTCGCCCGCTCCGGCGGAATGTTTCTCGACGTCGGGTACGGCCACTTTGCAATATGTCCCGCCTATGGTGACAACTACCAGCGCGTTATCGCACACGAGCTCAACCACGCTTTGTTACGCCACTTGCCATTGCCGCTCTGGCTCAACGAGGGTGTTACGCAGTTCATCGAGGATGTTGTGATGGGTTCATCCTACTTCATGGTGAATCATGAAATACTTCGCCGCCATCGCAGCTACTGGAACTCACGGACGATTGACGCGTTCTGGTCGGGAGACTCCTTCTATTCTCCAGACGACGGGCAAGCGCTCAGCTATCACCTCTCTCAGGTTCTGTTCCGCAACTTGATGTCCGACTTCCCCAAGAAGGTCAACGACATACTCAACAATGCAAACTTTATTGACGCTGGCAACTCCGCGTTCCTGAGTTCATGCAACGTATCCCTTGCAGATCGGGCTGCTCAGTTCTTGGGTGACGGCGATTGGGCGCCACGCGATGATTACACTGTCTCTGATGCGTAGGGACGCCTCACATGGTTTTTACGCTGAGACGCTGCGGGCACACCTTCCTGCTTTGTCAACGCGGGCCTGCCTTGATACAAGCTGCGCAGTTCAGACATCGCTCGCTTCGTTCAGGGGCTTGTCGTAAAAACGTTCCGTTGTGTGCCCCTAGATTTTAGGTTCGTCAACATCGCCTCGAATAACTCGGACGATCTCAAGAAATCCTTCGACGCGGCGGAAGAAAATCACGTAGCTGCAGACGTACGTGGATCGAATCCCTTCGCCAAGTTCCGGACGCGTATCGCCGACGTCGGGATGCTTGCCCACCAACCGGCACTTCTCGCGCAGCTTTTGAACTCACTGACGGGCCGCGCCTGGTTTATCGCGGGCAATGAATCGAGCGATCTGTTTGAGGTCTTCTTTCGATTCCGCAGAATACCGGAGTCGCGGCATGTTCATAGCTTCCTTGCTGTTCGGCTTCTAGCTTGTCTATCTCAGCGTTGACCTCGTTGAAAACAGCTTCTTCTTCGTAAAACTCGCCAGCGTCCAATTGCTTTACGCCCTTTTGAATCTCTCCACGTAATTGCTCGCGTCCCATCAAAAGCTTGATGCCTTCAACGATGGCGTCCTCCTCAGAATTGAATCTTCCCTGGGCAACAAGACCTTTCACGAAATCATTGACTTCATTTGGCAGATTCAGATTCATCGTTTCATTCCAATGGGCCGTGGCACATAACATGGTTTTTACGCTAAGGCCCTACGGGCACACCTTCAATGTGGTGCTGGCGTCGACTCCATTATACAATCAAATCCAGTTCAGGACATCTTCGCGTTGGTAGTGGCGGTGTCGTAAAAACCTTCCGTTGAGCGGACGCAGTGGATTCCAACCCCTACACATCCCCTACGTCCAGTGTCGATACCCGTGCGACGACCTCTCCGCCGTCGAATACAATTGCTTGGCTAGGGCGAATTGCTTCCGTCGCGCTGTCTGTCCTAGGCGCTATGCATTTAGCAGTCGTTCTCGTCGCCCCACGCGATTCGATAACACTATCAGGCATGCTCGAAATCACTGACAGCACGACTATCGTTTCGTTCAAGCTCGTCTATACAGGCTTGCTTTTCCTTTCCGTCGTTTCGTACGCCCGAAACTACCGAACTCTTGCTTTCGTTCTGTCCGTATCTCTTGCTTCAGTAACGGCGTGCGCCGTATTGCGTTCGCTTGTTGTTGACTATCGCCCATCATTCTACGAATGGTACGCCGGCGAAACGATCACTGTTATCGCCAGTATATCACTCGCCATTGCAGCGGCTTGGCCTCGATCGCCCAAGATCGCCGCCTAACCTGGTTTTTACGGTAGGCCTGCGGCACATCTTCCTTTGCACTTCAGGCGGGGCTGGCGTATCATTAGCTGTTCGTGATTCAAACTCCACCGCTTCGTTCAGGGCGGTGTGGCAGAAACCTTCCGTTGCACAACACAGACCAAATGGACTGGAATCCAAGAATTGCCTTTTTGATCCGTAGACTCCTGTTTCTTACGGCGATTGTCATAGTACTCGTTTGGGTTGGGTTAGCGTTCTTTCATCGCGAACCCCTTCGTTACCATGACTTGGAATGGTTCACCACAACTTCCGATCTGCGGGGTTGGAACATTGAAGTCGAGCCTGACATTCCCGGTCCCTATCGAACGGTGGGCGATCACTGGTCTGGTGTTGGGGCAACTCAATTCAATCCTGGCCGGCCCGCGACAGGCTGGGTTCAAGCTGGTGGTACCAAACGCTCATTTGATTATCCAGGACGCAGTGGTGTGTCCTATCTTGTGTTCTTCCTCGAAACCAAAGACGACGCTCTTGCCTACCTAATCCTCTCGAAGTTTCACGGCAACGTTCCTTCAAGCGTCCGCTAGAGTGGGTTGTACGCTGGCTCTTGGACACCTCGTGACAACTACACGCAGGCTCGACTCCTTCGCGGCTCACGATTCGAACCACCGTGCTACTTCGGCGAGCCCCGATACAGGATCTCCGATCGGCCAGTATTCCAAGCCGACGAAGCCGTCGTACGATGTCTTTGCGATCGCGTCAAAGATCGCTCGGTAATTCAATTCGCCCACGGTCAGCTCATGCCGTCCCGGATTGCCGGCGGCGTGGAAATGGCCGATCAAGTCGATGTCGCGAGTCAGGTTTGTGATCACGTTTCCTTCGCTGATCTGCTGGTGATAAATGTCGAACACCACCTTGACGCTGGGATGGTCGACCTTGCGAACGATCTCGAACGCTTCGTCGCTGCGAATCAAGTAGTAACCGGCGTGATCCACCAGCTCGTTGAGCGGCTCGATGACCAGCGTGACGCCAGAACCGTCCAACAACGCTGCAGCCTCTTTGAGTCCGTCGACCAGGCACTGGTGCTGCTCCTCTCGGGAGACACCTGGACGTGCGTCGCCGACTTGTGAAATCAGTGTTCGGCACTCCAGTGATTGGGCTGCCGCGATCGACTCGCGGAGGCCGTCGAGGTACTGGGCACGTGTGCTGGGGTCGACCAAGCTGACAAATTTGGTGCAGCACGCAGAGATCTGCATCTGGAAACGGTCGCGAGCAACACGGATTTCTTCCAAATCTTTGTCCCACCAGCCCCAGAATTCAAAGGCACGGATACCGGCGTCAGAGACGAGGTGAACGGCCTCATCAACGGGCAACTCTCCCAGGACAGCGTCGATACACACGGAGGGACGGAAGGAATGAGCCATCTGTTTCTGCTTTCTGTCGCGATCTGATCATCGGAAAACTGGACGCGCCGACCGCGCCCAGCCATCATGGTTATCACGATAGCAACCATTTCCGCATCCATCACCCGTACTGACAACATGAACTGCACTCGAATTCCCCAAATGCTGCTCATCTCTGCGATGCTGATGGCACCCTTTGCCTCCACGGGCTTTGCCCAGGAAAACGAAAAAGACGCCAAGCCAGCCGAGCCAGAGTCGGCCAGCGATATCAAACCCGAAGATGCAAAGCAGGCCGAACCCAAGCTTGTCAAAATCCCCGGTGTGTTTGAAGCGGTCCAGAGTACGGAACTGTCCGTCGACAACGAACACCTCACGACGCTGGAACTGTCCAAGATCGTTCCTCATGGAACGACCGTCAAAAAAGGTCAGCCTGTTGTATGGTTCAAAACAGAGGACCTCGACAAACAACTCGACAAGGCCGAATCGGATCTCAAACTTGCCGAACTGGCAATGCAAAGTGAAGAGTTTTCCTACAAGCAATTCCTCAAAACACAAGAGCTTGACAAACAGGCGGCCAAGCGTGCCCGTGACGAAGCCCGCAATGACTACGATCACTTTGTCAAAACAGAACTTGAACGGGACATCGCTTCGGCGCACCAGAACTTGAAGTCCAATGAGTTCTCCGTCGAAAGCGCCGAAGAAGAGTTGCAGCAACTGCAACAGATGTACGACGAAGATGATTTGACGGAAGAGTCCGAAGAAATCGTCTTGCGACGCGCTAAGTTCACCGCCGAGTCCGCTCTCTTTCGACTCGAGGACGCAAAGATCCGTACACAACGATCGATCGACGTGCTGATCCCAAGAACCGAGATCAGCCGCAAAGACAGCTTGGATCGTGCCATGATGACTTATGATCGTGCGATGCACGATTTGGACAACGCCCGTCGAAAACGCGACATCGAGATCGCCAATAAACGCGATGAGCTTTCCGAACAAAGAAAGAAGTTCACCGAAATGCGAGCTGAACGCGCGGGCGTGGTCATCAAGGCGCCACATGACGGCATCGTGCTACACGGTGAACTCACCCGTGGAGTGTTGCCCGCAAAGCCGGTGTCCTGGGAACCGGATGCCAAAGTCAACGCGGGGCAAACGATCGCAACTCTGGTCACGACCGGAAAACTGGTCATCCGAGTCGATCTGCCCGAGGAACACGTCGCCTTGGTCACGCCGGGGACTCAAGCCAAGGTGGTCGCCAAAGCGTTCCCCGATTGCAAACTCAGCGGCAAAGTCAGGTCGGTCGCTGCGGTCCCCTATGCGCCAGGCAAGTACGATTGCGTGGTCAATGTCAGCGGCAAGCACCTGGACAAGATCGTCCCCACCATGAGCTGCGAGCTGCAGTTCACCGAACCAACGGATGACCAGGGAACGAAAGAATGATCGATTGCAAATTTCCGGCTCGGTACAGAAGCTTCATCCTGTTCGTGGCGTTTTGCTGTCTGACCCTGTGCAGCCTGACAACGGCCAGCTCTCAGGACAAAGAAAACGGAACGCTCGACGCAGCGGCCTTGCCGGAGATCAAGCGTCCCACGGCGGATGAGATCCAAGCCTCGATTCGACGTGGAGTCGATTTCTTGATCGAGGATCAGAATGCCAACGGATCATGGGGCTCAGCGACAAAGACAAAGGACTTGAATATTTACGCCCCCGTGCCGGGCGCCCACCATGCTTTTCGCGCAGGAACCACCTCTTTGTGCCTGAGCGCCCTGTTGGAAGTCGCCGGTGATGATCCTCGTGCGGCCGAAACGATCCAGCGAGCCGAACAATGGCTCTACGACCACATCTCGACGTTGCGGCGTGCCAGCGGCGACGCGATCTACAACGTCTGGGGACATGGCTACTCGATCAGCGCATTGGTTCGATTGCACCGACGGCACGAGGGAGACGCGGGCAAACAAGCGAAAATCGTGGAGCTGCTGCAGGGGCAATTCGACAAGCTACAGCGATATGAATCAGTCGACGGGGGATGGGGGTACTACGATTTTCGTTATCAAAGCAATCAGCCAACCTCCGACTCGATCAGTTTCGTTAACGGTGCGATTTTGGTCGCGTTGTCAGAAGCACGTGACATCGGGGTCGAGCCGCCAAAGAGAATGGTCGATCGTGCCATCGCCGCGTTGCAACGACAGCAGAAACCGGATTTCAGTTATCTCTACGGTGAGTATCTGAAAACGCGGCCCGCTCGGGAAATCAATCGCCCCGGAGGTAGTCTTGGACGCAGCCAATGCTGCAACATTGCCCTTCGCTTGTGGCAAGACCCGTCGATCACGGACGAAGTGCTGCAGACGTGGCTGGTACGCCTGTATTTGCGCAACGGCTGGCTGGACATTGGCCGCAAACGACCCATCCCCCACGAATCCTGGATGCAGGTTGCGGGCTACTTCTACTACTTCGGTCACTTCTATGCCGGTCGCTGTCTTGAACAGTTGCCCGAATCATTGCAAGATGAATACAGTGGGCATTTGGCAAAGTTGATGCTTGATCGCCAAGAGACGAACGGCAGTTGGTGGGACTACCCGCTCTACGACTACCATCGACCCTACGGAACCGCCTTTGCCCTGATGACGCTGCATCGCTGCCAACCATAGCGGGATGTCCGCAAATACGAGCACGAAGCGCAAGCGAGTGAAATCGATCGTATCCCAGCCACTCGCATGCGATTTGTGGTGATACGAGAGCCGACACGATAGAAAAAACTCCAACTCAACAGATCGATAGGCAATTGATGTGAATCAAATGACAAACATCCGGCGAGAGGCCGATGGTTGGGCCGTCCGGATCGTCCGATCAGGCAAAGAGCACTCGAAGTACTTTCGGTTCAGCAATGGCGGGGTTCGCAAGTCACTGGCCATTGCTAAAGAATGGCGAGACGCCAAACTGAGCGAATTAGGACCGCGACGTTGGCGAAGCGGTCCAAAGAAGTCCCGTGCTTCGAACAACTCATCGGGAGTCACTGGAGTTGCCAAAAACAAGTATGGCCGTTGGGTCGCCTTCTGGAACGAAGACGGCAAGCAACGCTTCAAAACATTTCGCACCAAACGCGAAGCCGTCGAGCATCGAAAAAGCATGGCACCAGAGACTTAGCCGTACGGTTGCCGTTCGGCATACTGTCACGTTGAAGCGGACTGACACTCTCACTCGGCGAGCCGACAATGACCGATGCCACTGAGAGTCCCAAATCCTTTCCGATCACCAAGGTCCTGGTCCTGCTGGGCGTTGGCTTGATCGCGACGTACGCCTACCTGCGTTATGGCGATTCACTGACGCTGGAAAACCTCGCCGGTCACGAGACCGCGCTGCGAAACTATCGCATCGACCATCCCATCCTGGTGTACGCAGTCGCCTTTGGCATTTACGTCGGTGTGACCGGACTTTCGCTTCCCGGAGCGGCCGTCTTGACGCTCGTCATGGCCTGGTACTTTGGGTTCGCACGAGCAATGGTCCTGGTCAGCTTTGCTTCCACAACCGGCGCGACCGTCGCATTTCTGCTCAGCCGTTTTCTACTACGCGACACCATCCAATCTCGCTTTGGTGATCGACTTGCGACGTTCAATGAAAATCTGGAGCGTGAAGGCGCGTTTTATCTGTTCACGCTGCGACTGATCCCGGCGGTACCGTTCTTCGTGATCAACGTCGTCATGGGCCTGACTCCGATGAAGACTTGGACGTTTTGGTGGGTCAGCCAACTCGGAATGCTCGCGGGGACCGCAGTCTACGTTTACGCCGGCGCAAGTTTCCCCACGCTCAATGCACTGGCTGAAAATGGTGCGGGAGGCATCCTCTCGTGGAAACTGATCGTCGCCTTTATCGCCTTAGGTTTGTTTCCTCTCGCCGCCAAAAAGATCATTGGATCGGTCAAGCGAAATCGGGGAATCGAAACACGGACGACCGATGACGCGAGAGAGCATGCTGAAAAAGGAATCTCTAGTGAGCAATGAAACCATGTACGCAGCCCATCACGACTCACCCGAGTTGCAGCCTTTTGATCAGTACAACCAAAAACTTGCGGAGAATGTCCATCCGCCTCAGTGGGTCAATCCGACTCCGTCGGGTCGTTACAACCTCGTCGTCATCGGCGCGGGTACCGCCGGACTGGTGACGGCCGCGGGAGCCGCCGGTCTGGGGGCCAAGGTCGCTTTGATCGAACGCAACTTGATGGGAGGCGATTGCTTGAACGTCGGATGCGTCCCCTCCAAAGCCATCATCAGCGCTGCCCGAGTCGCAGCGACCGCGCGCGGCGGAGACGAATTCGGTATCCACGTCGACAATGTGACGGTGGACTTCGGCAAAGTCATGGAACGGATGCGCCGACTTCGCGCCGACATCAGCCCCCACGACTCGGCCGCACGTTTCCGCGATTTGGGCATCGATGTCTTCATCGGTTCGGGCAAGTTCACGTCGTCGGACACGGTTTCCGTCGCAGGACGAGATTTGAAGTTCAAACGAGCCGTGATTGCGACCGGTGCTCGGGCGGCCAAGCTGTCCATACCCGGCTGGGACGAGATCCAACCCCTGACCAACGAAACGATTTTTTCCCTGACCGAGCTGCCGAAACGATTGACCGTGATCGGTGGCGGTCCCATCGGCTGTGAGCTGGCTCAGTCGTTCGCCCGATTCGGCAGCGAAGTCACGCAAATCGAAAAGGCGACGCACATCTTGGCCCGCGAAGATTCAGATGCCGCCGCGATCGTCCAATCATCCATGGCTCGCGACGGAGTGAAATTCGTGCTCAATGCGAACGTCACTGGATTCTTTCAACGTGGTGATGAAAAAGTCACTGTCTATGAGATCGAAGGCATCGAGCACGAAGTCATCAGTGATGAGGTCCTGATCGGTATCGGTCGCACTCCCAACGTCGATGGCATGGGTTTGGAAACCGTGGGCGTGCAATACGACGCTCGCCAAGGCGTGCAAGTCAACGACAGGTTGCAAACCTCCAATCCAAGGATCTGGGCCACCGGTGATGTCGCGTCCCGATTCAAGTTCACCCATGCCGCTGACTTCCTCGCTCGACTGACGATTGGGAACACGCTGTTCATGGGTCGAAGCAAAGCGAGTTCGCTCGTGATCCCCTGGTCGACGTACACCTCACCCGAACTGGCTCACGTCGGATTATTGCCCGATCAAGCGGCACAGCGAGGAATCAAAATCGATACCTACACGCAACCGCTGTCGGGAGTCGACCGAGCCATCTTGGAAGGCAGAACAGAGGGATTCGCACGGGTGCACGTCAAAAAGGGTACCGATAAAATCGTCGGCGCAACCGTCGTGGCCGAAAACGCGGGCGATCTCATCAGCGAGTTCACCATGGCGATGACGCATGGCCTGGGACTGAAAAAAATCGGGTCAACGATCCATCCGTATCCCACGCAAGCCGAATCCATACGAAAGCTGGGTGACCAATACAACAAAACTCGCCTCACCCCGTTTGTCGCTAAACTATTCAACAATTGGCTCCGCTGGACTCGCTAATCCGCCAACTCTCTACATCCCCGTAATGGGATTCGCCAGAATTCCCTCCCCAGACCAACTCACGCACCAACGCTCCCGTCGATCCCCACGAGCAAGGGCACCGCATGATTCGTTTTTCCTGTCCCGCCTGCAAGAAATCCTACAAAGCACCACCCGAGACGGCGGGCAAGCAAACCGTTTGCCAAGGTTGCGGTCAACGATTCCAAATCCCCGCATCACCGCAACCCGTGGAAGAAATTCCTGTGGTTGTTGCGCAGCCGGTCGATGAAATCCCTCAGCAACAGGAGCCGCCCTGGGCACGATGGCTCACCGAGTGTCAGCAGCGGTTCGGCGCTGCGCCACGTGATTTCGATGCCCCGACCAGCGAGTACCTCAAGATGGAGATGAGCTGGGTCTACGGCTGGCTCTTTTTCGTTCCCCTCTGCAAATTGCTCAAGAGCAGTCGCCAACGAAGCATCTTTCGTCAAGGCAGCGTGGTCTGGGCGCACATCATCCAAGCGAACGGTGAACTATGGGGTCCGGCAACGCCCACTCGCGAAGACAACGGTGACGCTCCCGGCGAAATGGTGTTTTCACTGGACACCACCGGCAAGATCACACCTGCCTACCTGGCGTCGGTCGCCGAAAAAATCGCGGCAACGCGTGGCCAACCCAGCAATGACGCCGAGCTAAAACGAATCGGCGATTATCTCGAAGCGGAAACGGTGAGGGCGTTCGGCTGGAACGCTCCCAAGCGTTTCACCCCGAATGTGCCATGTTACATTTCGACCACGATGTTTCTTCGCAAACATCTGCCCGGTGGTTACTTGCACGAAACCTTTCTGCCCGTCGTTGTTTCCCACAAGGCTCCCTATTTCATCATGCCATTGCCCGAGCGATTCTGGTCACCAGAACTGTTGGCCTGGTGGACCAGTCAGTGATTTGCAAGGTGACAAGGAGGGGACTGTTTGTGCAAGTTAATGATCGGGAATGGCAATACGCTTGGCGGGGCACGCTATCGACTGGAAAGTCGAGTGACGATTGTCGTTCGACTTTCCAAGTCGAAAACGAAAACGAACATCCGCCCAAACACAAACCATACGCTGTGTGCCGTGCTGCGCAACTGTGACCTCTCCCGGCGCAGGAGACTGCCGATTGAGTGAGCCGCAAGGCGCTAGCCGCGGGCCCAATGGTGTTGACGAACCCCTTCGAGGCCCGTGGCTAGCCCGGATATTGCATCAGCCGGAGTGCGCTAGCACCCGGTTCTCGCATTTTGCCGTGTGAACCGGACGCTATCGCGTTCCGGCTGATGTATCAAACAGCAACGTCCTACTTTCAACCTAAACCAAGTCTCTACTATCACTTGCGTCGTAGTGACAGACGCCCATGCAATATCCGGGCTAGCGCCATCGGCTCACAGTGATAACGCAACACGATTAAATCAGCAGTCTCGCTCCTTGGGGGAGGTGACAGTGGACAAGAAATGACTCAAAGAATAACGCCGAATGATTGAGTCAAAACCAGCCTCTTGAACAGCCCAGCCTATGCATGGCCAAATGCTGATTCAATCATCCCTACCGCGGCAATACCCCGCTCGCTTGAAACGGCTTGCGACCCAGCGGAGCCGTGCGGCCGTGATCTCTCACCGTCAATTCACTCAGCAACTCTTGCATCTGTCGCCTCTTCTCTGGATCGGTGAAATACAAGTTCTTTGTCTCGCCTGGATCAACCCCGAGATCGTACAACTGGCCGGGAGCATCCGGAGCAGACTCCGGCAATCTGTACTGCTTCAGAAGTCCGTCTTCGTATCCATTGCCACCCGAACCGGAGTGATTGAGGAGTTTCCAGTTGCCCTGACGCAATTGAAATTCTCCGCGAAAACTCTGAGTCAGCATGTGCGGCCGCACCGAAAGCGTTTCATCTTGCATGCCCAACATCACTGGTAACATGTCAAAACTGTCGACCGCGACATCATCCGGCAACGGGTAACCGACCACCGAAGCCAGTGTTGCAAAGATGTCCGTCGTGTTGGTCAATTGCCGGCTGACTTGGCCTGTTGGAATCTTCCCCGGCCAGCGAGCGATGAACGGCACGCGATGTCCGCCTTCCCATCCGTCTCGCTTCATGCCTCGAAAACCGCCCGCTGCGTCATGTTGATGATCCGTTCGCATCCAATGGGTGTGTAACGTCTCAGGACCGTTGTCCGAATGGAACAGGACCAACGTTTCATCGTCGATGCCCAATTTCTGCAGGGAGTCTAACAAACGTCCCGTCAACGCGTCGAGCTCTGCGACAAAATCACCTCGCGCACCGGCTTGGGTCACACCGTTGAACTCATCGGCAGGCAAGACCGGAGCATGGGCGATTTGCGTCGACAGGATGACAAAGAACGGTTGATCCGGCTGCTGGTTTAGGTGTTCGCTGATGAACGCCGTCGTCTTGTCATAGAAAAGCAAGTCCGCATCGACGAAACGATACCCCGGTGACTTCCACCCTTCGTCGTTGTCCCATCGCCATTTCCCGCCCGGATTGGGCAGCGAATCTCGCTTGTGACGCTCACTCGCGGGAACCACGACGTTTCCATTCTCGATGTACAGGTACAGCGGATCCGTGGTCGGGCAATTCGGTGTAACGAATGACTCGTCAAAGCCACGACGGTTGGGACCATCGACCAGTGGCGTGCTCTTTTCGTAATCGATCAACAACGAGTTATCAAAACCGCCGCCGAGTTGTTTGCCGGACTTGTCTAACCACGTGAGCCCCAAATGCCATTTGCCGAACACGCCCGTCCGGTAGCCCTTTTCTTTCAACATCTCTGCGATCGTGAGTTTTCCCGGCGCGAGATAGCTTGGTCCACCAGGCCCTTCGAAGGCGGTCGGGCGCCGACCGGTTCGGCAAACCAGATTCCCCGACAGGAGCCCGTAACGTGACGGAGAGCAGATCGTTGCGGGACTGTGAGCGTCCAAGAATTTAATGCCCTCGGCCGCCATCCGATCCAGGCGAGGCGTTCGGTAGGCCGCCTCTGGGTTGTAGGTCGACAGGTCACCATAGCCCAAATCGTCCGCGTAAATGATGACGATGTTGGGCAGCTGCTCGGACGCAGCTTGGGTTGTAGACACCAGCACTGCGATTGAAACGAACAACAAAACAAGATGTCGAGGCATTGAAAACAACCTAGAAAAATCGAGTTGGCGATGACACAGTGATTAAACGCCTGACGGGCACCTCGAAAGCATCAATGTTGGAGTCCAGGCTTCAGCCGCTCACGCCTGCATCTTACCAGGACTCGATCGCCTAAAGGCTATGCTCCAACGCCGGAGTCCCGGCATTCGCCGCTCACGATGCGTTTTCCTTTCGCGTCGGACTTGCCAGCAGGTAGTAAAACACCGGTGTCAAGAAGATCCCAAAGAATGTGACTCCCAGCATTCCGGAGAAGACCGCGATCCCCAGCGTGGATCGCATCTCTGCCCCGGCACCACTGGCCAACGCCAACGGGACCACGCCCAGAATAAACGCCAGCGATGTCATGATGATCGGCCTCAATCGCAATCGGCATGCTTCGATCGTCGCATCGAATTTGCTCATGCCGCCCTCTTGCTGTTCTTTGGCAAACTCAACGATCAAGATCGCATTCTTGCTGGCCAAACCCACCAGGACCACAAACCCGATTTGAACAAAGATGTTGATATCCATCCCCGCAATCGCGATGCCCACGACGGCACACAGCAGACACATTGGTACCACCAGAACGACCGCCAGCGGTAGCTTCAGACTTTCATACTGAGCCGCCAAAACGAGAAAGACCAACACGACGGCCAATCCGAACACGATCAGTGCCGTGTTGCCTGCTTGGATCTGCAAGAACGTCAACTCCGTCCACTGCGTATCGAATCCAAACGCGAGATTCTCGTCAACTACTCTCTCCACCGTCTCGATGGTATCACCGGAGCTGACACCAGGCATTGCAACGCCATTGATCGCCGCCGCCGTGAATCCGTTGTATCGCATCACCGATGCCGGACCGGTGGTGTCCTCGACACTGGCCAACGCTCCCATTGGAATCATCTTGCCATTCTGATTGCGAACGTACAACGCAGTGACTTGATCGGGGGTCAATCGATAGAGCGGATCGGCCTGCAGATTGACTTGCCATGTTCGCCCAAACGCATTGAAATCGTTGACGTAGTAGCCGCCCAAGTAGGTCTGCAGCGTGGAGAACACTTCACTCAGAGCGACGTTCATGGATTTGCATTTTTCTCGATCAACATCGATAAACATCTGCGGCGTGTTCGCGCGAAAACCACTTTGCATCCCGAGAATCGTCGGTTCGCCGGAGCCTTTGATCGATAACATTTGGCTGGCTTTCTCCAGCTCACTCAAACCAAGTTGCCCGACGTCTCGAACGATGATCTTAAACCCTCCACCGCTGCCCAATCCGTCCACCGGTGGCGGCCCGAAGACTGAAACACGTGCATCGATGATCTCCTTGGCCGCGATCAAACGAATCTTGGTTGCGATCCGCTCCGAGTACAAGGCATCGGAGTCTCGATCGTGAAAAGGATCCAGCAACACAAACAGGGACGCAAAGTTTGACCCCACGGCGTTTTGCACAATCGACTGCCCGACGATCTCAAGGGTGTGATTGATGCCTTCGATTCCCTTCTGCTGATCAGCACCATCGGTCGATTCAACATGTTGATTGCTGTCCTCATGGTGGGCTTGGCTGGCATGCATGTCCGCCTGGACCGCAAGACTCAATTGCTCGCTATCCCCGCTTCGGGAGCCAATCAACAACTCGCTCAGTCGACGAACGACCGCTTCGCTGCGTTCCAGCGAAGCCGAATCGGGGAGCTGGATGTCCACCAACAAATAGCCCTTGTCCTGTGCCGGAACAAAGCCGACCGGAACCGAAGTCATCGTCTTGTAGGTCGCCCACAGCAAGCCCACATACACGACGAGCACCAATACCGATAATCGCACCAGCCAGCCGGCCGACTTTGCGTAGAAGTTCGAGACGAAGCCGAAGAATCGGTTGAACAGTTTAAAGAACCATCCGAACAGGAAGTTGATCAAACGCGACAACGGATCGCGTTGTTCATCCTTGGGACGTAACAGCAATGCGCTCAATGCGGGACTGAGTGTCAACGAGTTCACGGCACTGAAAAAGGTCGACACCGCAATCGTGGCCGCGAACTGTTTGAAGAATTGCCCCGTGATCCCTGAAATGAACAGGCAGGGGATGAACACGCACATCAAAACCAACGAAATGGCAATGATCGGAGTGGTCACCTCACGCATCGCCTGCTCCGACGCCTCAACAGGCGACATGCCGTGTTCCAATTTATGCTCAATCGCCTCGACCACGACGATCGCATCGTCCACGACGATGCCGATCGCCAAGACCAATCCGAACAGGGACAGATTGTTCAAGCTGAAACCGATGGCCGCCATCACGGCAAAGGTACCGATGATTGCCACGGGAACCGCGATCAAAGGAATGATCGCTGCTCGCCACGACTGCAAGAACATCAACACGACAATCGCCACCAAAATGATCGCGTCCCGCAGCGACTTGAACACCTCTGCGATGGACTCCGAAATGAACGGAGTCGTGTCGTAGCTGATCGAATAGGCGACACCCGATGGAAACTTGGCACTGATCTGTTCCATCTTTTCACGAATCGCGTCGGCGGTGTCCAACGCGTTGGACCCTGGTAACTGATAAATCATCAGCCCAGACGCAGGCACTCCGTCCAGTTTGCACATCGTGTCTTCAAAGCCCGCTCCAAAATCGATTCCGCCAAACGATTTGCCGTTCTCGTCGGTGCGTTTCTCTGTAACGACTTCGCTCAGGCGTACCAGTTGCCCTGTTTCGCCGGTCTTGATGACGATCTGGGAAAACTGATCTGGCGAGGAAAGTCGACCGAGCGTTTTCAGTGTGTATTGAAAGTCTTGACCGACAGGCACCGGCTGACGCCCCAACGCCCCGGCGGCAACCTGAACGTTCTGTTCTCGCAGCGCACCGATCACGTCATTTGCGGTCAGGCCCAACGCGGCCATGCGATCGGGATCCAGCCAGACACGCATGCTGTAGTCTCGTTGCCCGATCAACGAGATGTTTCCCACGCCATTGATCCGCGCCAACTCGTCTTTGATTCGGATCGTCGCGTAGTTGCTCAAGTACAACTGGTCACGCGACTGATCGGGCGAAAACAGGCTGACTGCCAGCAGTGCATTGGACGAACTTTTAACGACTGAAACACCGTTGCTCTTGACTTCAGCCGGCAGGATCGGCGTGGCTAGATTCACGCGGTTCTGAACCAAGACCTGAGCCATGTCCAGATTCGTTCCCACCGCGAAGGTAACGGTCAATGAGTAGCCGCCATCGTTGGTGGACTGGCTGGACATGTAGAGCATGTTCTCGACGCCAGTCACCTGCTGCTCGATCGGCGCCGCGACCGTCGCTGCGACGACTTCGCTGCTGGCCCCCGGATACTTCGTCATCACCAGCACAGACGGAGGCGTGATCTCTGGGTACTGGGCGATCGGCAGTGTCCAAACAAAAATGCCGCCGGCCAAGACGATCAATACCGAAATGACGCAGGCAAAGATTGGACGTTTGATGAAGAATTGGGACATCGAGTTTCAGCTTTTCAAAGATGGAGTTCAAAGGATCGCCGCAGGACCGCAGTCACTCTTCCCTCATGACTGGCTCGACCTTCATGCCTGGTTGAATCAACTGCATGCCGGCCACGACCACGGACTCCTCTGCCTGAACACCCGATTTGACAACACGCAGCTTTCCCTTGCGGTCGCCCAATTCCACCGTGCGATGTTCAATTTCGTCTGCACTGTTGATCACATAGACGAACTGGGTGGCTTGATCTGTGCCGATTGCCGTCGCTGGCACCAAGACGGCATCGTAGGCGTCGGATACCGGAACCTTCAAACGCACAAACATCCCGGGCTTTAGCAAACCATCCTTGTTCTCGAACACGCCACGCAATTGTGAGGTGCCGGTTTGCTGATCGACCTTGATTTCCGCGTACTCCAGAATCCCCTCATGGGGAAAGTCCTGTTCGTCTTGCAACTGCAAGTAGCACGGGATCTGTAACTCCACCAGTTTGTCGACCTCCTTGAAATCCTCGCCACCCACCTCCCTTTGTCGACGCATGAATTTTAGTCGGACGTTCTCATCCACGCTGGCTACAGCCTTGATAGGCCGGTCGTTGACCACCGTTGCCAGGAGCGTACCGCCGACCAACCCACCGGTCACGTAGTTGCCGTCGTCCAACAAAGCACGATCAACACGCCCCGAAATGGGTGAGATGATCTTGGTGTAATCAAGATCCAGTTTGACGCGAGCTGCATCCGCCTCGGATGCTTTCAGGTTGGCCTGTGCTTCGGCGACGGCAGCTTGATTCTGCTCAAACTCTTCTCTGGAGACCGCGTTCTTGTCTAGCAATTTCTTGGAACGAGCAAAGGTCTTTTCGGCTAGGTCCAGCTTTGTTTTCGCAACGTCAATCGCTGCGAGAGATTGATTGTAGATCGCTTGATATTCATCCGGTTCGATCGTGAACAGCGGGTCATCCTTGTTCACTTGTTGACCATCAACAAAGTGCGTTGTGAGCAAAAAACCCGAGACACGCGACTGAATGTCGACGGTTTCATTCGCCGCCAGACGTCCCACCAGCTCTACGAAATCAGTCACTTTATCTTGCTTGGCCGGAACGAAAGCGACCTTTTGAATCGGCCGCTCGCGTTGGGACGACGCATCCTTGGCACCACGGCATCCACTCAGGACGAACAACATGCAAATTCCGGGGAGTAGTGTTTGGTAACATTGTTTGATCATGATGAATTTGCCAGAAGGTGTGCCGTCGATGAAATCAGTGCCGGCAGATGGATATCAATCTTGGGGGGGCCTGCAAGTTCTCAAACGCCAAGACTCCCAACAGCGTGCAAAGTCAGGGCGGATTTCATACGGCAGGCATTTTGAAATGTATCCGATCTGCCTCTCTCCGTAACACCGCGTCCCGGCAAATTTCAGTGTTACGCCGCAATGACAGCCCTCGTGTGTGGTCAAATAGCAAAGCCCGACCACGGAGTGATCAAACAGCAGAGCGCGGACCACGGAGCGGTCAAACAGCAAAGCCCGGGGTCGCGTAGCGCACCCCGGGATGGGGCAATCAAGAAACGGGAACCACATCGGGGATCAACAATCCAACCGCGTCGTTCGTGATTGGTTGTGCAACCCCGTTGGGGTTGATGTTGAATTCGCTGTGAGAACCTGGGGTGCGCTTCGCGACCCCAGGCTCTGTTGTTAAACGCCTTCGGCGTGAATCACGTGGCAATTACCCGACCACGAAGTGGTCAAACAGCAAAGCCCGGGTCGCGAAGCGCACCCCGGGATGGGGCAATCCAGAAACGGGAACTCCAACGGGGATCAACAATCCAACCGCGTCGTTCGTGAATGGTTGTGCAACCCCGTTGGGGTTGATGTTGAATTCGCCGTGAGAACCTGGGGTGCGCTTCGCGACCCCAGGCTGTGTTGTTAAACGCCTTCGGCGTGAATCACGTGGCAATTACCCGACCACGAAGTGGTCAAACAGCAAAGCCCGGGGTCGCGAAGCGCACCCCGGGACGGGGCAAGCCAGAAACGGGAACCCCATCGGGGTTCGACAATCCAACCGCGTCGTTCGTGATTGGTTGTGCAACCCTGTTGGGGTTGGTGTTGAATTCGCTGTGAGAACCTGGGGTGCGTTTCGCGACCCCAGGCTGTGTTGTTAAACGCCTTCGGCGTAAATCACGTGGCAATTACCCGACCACGAAGTGGTCAAACAGCAAAGCCCGGGGTCGCGAAGCGCACCCCGGGGATTCGACAAGACGAAAACGGGAACCCCAACGGGGTTCGACATCCCAAATGCATCTAGGGGCACATCCAAGTACAATTCATGGCTCCCACAGACCATTGGATTGGCTGATTGACCCAAAACCGAGAAACCGCATGAGTTGTTTACGCCTCCTCGCCATCGTCACCACAATGCTGGCGACTTTCACTACAAGCAACCTCTGTGCCCAAGGATCCAAACCCAACATCCTGTTCATCATTGCCGACGATCAGTCACCGATGGATTTTGGATTTTACAATCCCGACGCGTCGCTGCAGTCGCCGGTTCTGGATCAACTGGCCAAGGAAGGAATGGTGATCGATGGCGCCTACCACATGGGCTCCTTTTCCGGAGCGGTTTGCACGCCGTCGCGGCACATGGTCATGAGCGGTCGCAGTGTTTGGCACCTGCCGATCGGACCAGGCGCCAAAGAACACTGCCCACCGAAACTCGATGAGAACACAATGGCGGCAGTGTTTAATCGCGCGGGCTACTCAACGATGCGGACTTGCAAGAAAGGCAACAGCTATTCTGCCGCGAACAATCAATTCACCGTCGTGCATGACGCGACCAAACGTGGCGGCACGGACGAGTCTGGCAGCGCATGGCACGCAGAACAGGTCTTGAACTACTTGAGCGATCGAGAATCCACCCAAGACGAAAAACCATTCCTGGTCTACTTCGGATTCTCTCATCCGCACGACACGCGAGACGGAACGCCCGAGTTGCTCGCCAAGTACGGCGCGGTTAATCACCAGGACAAGCAGTCGCTGCCGCCGAGCAATCCAAAGCAGCCCGCATTGCCGCCCAACTATCTGCCCGAGCATCCCTTTCCCCATGGCCATCCTGGACTACGCGATGAAGTCGCCGTCAGTGGTGTCGGGGAAAAACGAGACCCGCAGACCATTCGCAACGAAGTCGGTCGTTACAACGCGTGCAGTGAGAACATCGACATCCAAATCGGACGGGTTTTGCAGAAGCTGGATGCGATGGGGGAACTGGACAACACGTACATCGTTTACACCGCCGATCACGGCATGGCGATCGGTCGACACGGCTTGCAATGTAAACAAAACCTCTACGAACACACTTGGCGGGTTCCCTACGTCGTCAAAGGTCCCGGCATCAAGCCCGGATCACGTTCCCAAGGTAACATCTACTTGATGGACACGCTGGCCACCCTCTGCGATTTGGCCGACATTGATGCACCGGATAGCAATGAAGGAATCAGCTTCAAACCGGTGCTGCAAGGCACTCAATCAACGGTTCGAGACGTTCTCTACGGCGCATACTGCGGCGGCACCAAACCCGGCATGCGTTGCGTGCGAAAGGGCGACTGGAAGCTGATTGTGTACGACGTGTTGGACGGGTCTGTCCGCGAAAAGCAGCTCTTCAATCTTGCCGAGAACCCCAACGAATACCTCACACAACATCATGCCGACGGGGTGACGAAGCTGACCGGAGTCACCCCGAAACCCGGCCAAGTCAATTTGGCGGATGATCCAAAGTACGCGTCGCAGCTCGGTGATATGGAGTCTCTGCTGCTTTCGGAAATGCGTCGCCTGGACGATCCCTACCGACTTTGGTACCAACCCGATGATGGACTCACTCCACCACCGCCGGTTGCGGCTCGACAGAAGGGCAAACGTGCGAAAAAGCAGGCCCAATAGCGTCGGCGATTGTTGACTGTGCACTGCAAACGGTCAGCGGCGAAAATGAATCTCCCTTGCAAACTCCTATCCAAATGTCATCCTCCGACAAGCAAAATCTCAGCCGAGCCACGCAGATGATTCGCCAGGGCTTGCTCGTCGGGTTTCCGACCGAGACCGTGTACGGTTTGGGTGCTAACGCGTTGGATGCCACTGCGGTCGCTGCAGTCTTTGCGCTCAAAGAGCGGCCGAAGTTTGACCCGCTGATCGTTCACATCGCCGACCCCAGCGACTTGAGCGATTTGGTGAAAGATATCCCGGCCGCCGCCAAGACATTGATCGAGCGATTTTGGCCGGGGCCGCTGTCTCTGGTCCTTGTAAAGCAGGACTGTGTTCCGGACATCGTCACCGCCGGCTTACCCAGCGTCGCGGTCCGCTGCCCAGGACATCTCATGGCGAGGACGTTGATCCGCGAGGCGGGAGTCCCCATCGCCGCCCCGAGCGCCAATCGTTTCGGCATGGTCAGCCCGACCACCGCCCAGCACGTGCGGGAACAATTCGGCGACCGACTCTCTATGGTCCTGGACGACGGGCCGTGTCGCGTGGGTGTGGAATCCACCGTGATCTCTTTTGTGGAATCGCCCAATGGAATGGCCACGTTGTTACGCCCGGGTGGTGTGCCACTGGAAGAAATCGAAGCGGTCATCGGCCCCATCGAGAAAAGCACTCATCAACCGTCGCGTCCCAGCTCACCCGGTCAACTAACGAGCCACTACGCGCCTCGAACTCCCTTGGTGATCGCGGATCAAGACACCACGTACAACGATCATCAAAGGCGAGGCTTGCTATGCCTCAAAACGCCGACGAACGCGGCCTCTTTTTCGGCGATTGAAGTCCTCTCGGAATCGGGTTGTCTGCGCACCGCAGCGGTCAACTTGTTCGCAGCGATGCGTCGACTCGATGCGATTGGTCTGGATTGCATCATCGCCGAACCGGTTCCCGAAGTGGACCTTGGCTTGGCGATCATGGATCGGCTACGCCGTGCCGCAGCGAAATAAAGGCCCAGCGAAATAGTGGCCCAGCGAGCAGTCAATCTCTCAACAGCAGTAACGCTGCGAAAACACGGCAAAATCGCTGCCAACGGCGATCGATTCTACTTGACTTTCGTGTTTCGTTGTTTTGAGGCGAGCACTCGTTCAGATGGAACCCGTCTCGCGAATGGGTTAGCGGATAGATGTGAGCTTTGGCTGTTCGGAGGAACTGAGCGCGTCTTGTTTCTTGGGATGAACGGGTGTGAATTCCGTCGGGCCCAAGTTGGAGACCATGCAGTGCAGTGCTCCGCCACGATCGCGTAGTCGCGTGCAATCCACGAATCGAATTTCCCAATCTGGCAACAGCTCTGAGTAAATGGACTTCACCTGTGATTCAACTTCTTGGGGTTGTCCTTGGTAGGACGGGACCAGCAACATTCCATTGGCGAAGACGACATTCGTATAGGTTGGGAATGTATCGTCCTGGCTCTCTGGCATCGGGATTCGCACCACCGTCAACGGTTTCCCGTCGACAATGACTCCTTCGAGTTTCTGTGCGACGCGATCCAAGACGACAGAGTTCGGGTTGTTACGATCTGAGTACTTTCCGACCACCACCGTTGTCGGCGTGACAAAGGTCATGAACATGTCGATGTGTCGGGTCGGCTCTCCCATGAGTGTGTCGATCATGACGAGTTGTTTCGCACCCGTTACCCGTAGGGTTTCCTTGCGAATCACGGCGTCAGAAAAACCGTACAGTTGGTTCAGCGGAATGATGTGGTTTGATGCGACGGTCAAGCCTCGGCCGTTGGAAAGCAGCATGCCGCCCTCCAAATGAACCGGCACATCCGCCACACGAGTCCTCCAGTTTCGACGAAGTGCGTTGGGCAATGCGTCCAGCACGATGCGTCCTTTGCGGTCTTCGCGTGTCAACCGAGAGTCGAACCAAATCGTTTCTCCAGACGACGACACCGACACGATTGGCCCTTGGTCGCGAAACCAAGGCGTCTCACAGTCGATGATCGCAAAGCGAATATTCTCTAGCGGCACTTCGGCAGCCTCCAATGAAGCTTGCGCCTGCTCCATCGACTCTTCGTTGTCCGCAACGACAACCAAGCGGACGCGATCATGTAATTGCCTGGCGATGTCCGTTACCACAGAATTTGTCCAGTCGAACATGCCCCAGGCCAAGGCCAACCCGTTTTGTGGCTCAAACTCAGCCACCATCGTTCCGGACATCGAAAGATGGTTCGATACCAACTCGGTATTCAAATCGACCAGCGGACTCCATTGCCAGCGACTAGCGGTTTTCCCAAGTTCTGACCGGCTCGCCGTCTGCCCAAAATCATTGGCGATCTGCCGGAGCGATTGCAAATTACGTTGGGCGAACATCGTTGCGTTGTTGTAACGATTCAAAGCAATCAAATGCTTGTCCAGGTTCGGCAACTCAGTGTGAACGATCTGCGATGTCAAACTATCGAGCGTTTGTTGCGCGAGAGATGCTGCTTTTTGCAGCTCACCTTGTTCCCAATAAACTTCACAAAGCGTCATGCGAAGATCTTGCAGCATTTCATTCGTCAAACCGTATGTTCGACTGTCAGGGTCTTGCTGCTGAATGAGAATCGCTTTTCGAATCGGCTCTGTAGCGTCCAGACCCAACGCCCGATTCGTCAGCCCGAGGTTGCGCAGTGCAATGGCCAGCACGTTTTGATGGTCGCTACCGTGTTGAGACTGCAGCAGGCGACAGCATTCGTAAAATGATCGCTTGGCTGCGTTGTGATCACCCAGGACTGAGTCCAGGCAACCCAAGGTGTTCAGGGCGTATCCCCAGAGAACCTGATCTTGGTTGGATTTCGACAATTCGATTGACTGATCAATCCAATTTCGGGCCATAGAGTTATTGCCCTGAATACTGCAGATTCGCCCCAAATGCAACTTTGCCAATGCGACCTGATGTGGCAGCCTGCTGTGATGTCGAGGGTCTTCGACAAACTGCTGCAAAGAATGCTTCAACTCCTCGATCAGATAGGTCCACTCCATCCGGGGCTGAGATTGCCTGGCCAGGATCAGCGTCAGGTCATTCCAGCGTGAAAAGACACTGTTGATGCTTGCGAGCGCGAATTGATCCCGGGTGTCCAATGACAGCTCAGCTTCATTGAGCCGCTGTTCCGTTGATATTACCGCGCGAGCACTGGCGACAGCCACAATCAAGCACAGGGCGGCCGCAGAGGCGGAGCCCAAGTAGGCATATTTGGGGGGGATTCTCAAGGGATATCTCTGAATAACGCAAAATCACAACCCTGTGAAACCCTGGTCAGGTGTTCTAGTCTCGTAAGAACGTTGGAAATTGAGGCAAATTGATGTCCGGTAGGCGGCGATCTCAAGCCGTCGATACGGCGACCTGTCCCTTGTCACGCTCATTGGGTTGCGAAAGATTCGCCCACACATTTTTCTCCTGCATCACCGCTGAACCCGTCAGAGTGCAAAAGGCGACGTCCGCTGCGTCCCTGCCAACCCCGATGCGGACCAAACCCAAAGTGGAAGCCAAGCGAGTGGGATCAAAGAGATACCAGTGACCATCCAAGAATGCTTCCATGAACCCGTGGTAGTCCGGCGGTTGCAAATTGGCTGCATACCCAGAGACGTATCGTGCGGGGATGCCAATGCCTCGACAAAGCGTGATCGCCAAGTGAGCGTAGTCGCGGCAAACACCCGTACGCTGCAACAGCACGTCTGATGCAGTTGTCGTCGCATTGGTACTGCCGGAGGTGTAGTCCAAATGTTCGTAGACCCAATTGCAAATGGTCTCCACCCGCTGGAATCCCCCGGGCAGACGTCCGAATTCTTCGAATGCGAATCGGGCCAATAGATCGCTCTCGCAGTATCGACTCGGATTCATGTAGGTCAGCACTTCTGGCGGCATCTGGGACGCTTCGGTCTCAGCGACGTCTTGAGGCTGATCGATCCCAGGCGACAGCTCTGCCGTCGCCTGATAGTTGATGGTCAACTGACATGGTTGCACCATGCATCGCTGCATCCGATTTCCGTCTGGACCAATCTGACACTGTTCCAACTGTACCAGCGGATCGAGCGTAAGATTCTCATCAATGATTGTTTGATGCTCGGTGTAGGCAGCCGCAATCTTTAACAAAAAGACAGTGGGCTGCCGTACGTCATAGCGAAGCGTGCTGCCGATTTGAATTTGTGTCATGACTCAGACCACTGGCCCACGACGTCCCATGACCAGTCCGACGATGAACAGGATCAGGAAGACAACAAACAGAATCTTTGCAATCGATGCAGCGGTACCGGCAACCACGCCGAACCCCAGCACGCCAGCGATCAATGCGACAACAAGAAAGGTTAATGCCCAGCTCAACATGGCTATTCTCCAAAGGTGAAAAGTTATCTCGCGTAGTTGTGAACATCACTTCTGCCGCGTTGGGTTTGGAGTAATGCGATTGTTGTGCCAAAGGATCGCATTGACGAGAATCCTTTGAGTGCAGCGTCGATTAAAACGATTTGGAGTCGCCAACGGACGAAAAAAGACGCCACCGAAGTCGATGGCGTCTTTTTCTGATTGTTCGATTGAGCGTGATTGCCCGTTTAGCGATCAGCTTGTCGGGAAAACGCTCATTTCTCGTCCTGATTCAGCGATTTGACGTGCCAGATCTCGTCGGCGTATTGCTGAATGGTTCGATCGCTGGAGAACCAGCCACTATTGGCGGAATTCAGAATGCTCATCCTCGTCCACGCTTCACGGTCCTGGTAGGTCTGTTCGACCTGACGTTGCGTATCGATAAAACTTCTGAAATCTGCAATCGTCAGCCATTGATCGTGAGGGTTTCTGAGTCCACTGATCAGATGGTGAAAAATTCCTGGCTCGGTGGAGTTGAACAATCCTCCTTCCAGCAGTTCCATGACCCGGGCAATCTCTGGATCCTCACCAATGATGGCGTTGGGGCAGTAGTTCTTCTTCGTTTCCTCGACCTCGGCGGCACTGAGTCCGAACAGAAAGAAGTTTTCCGCACCGGCCTTCTCGCGGATCTCGATGTTTGCACCATCGAGCGTTCCGATCGTCAAGGCACCGTTCATCATGAACTTCATGTTCCCGGTTCCGGAAGCTTCCTTTCCTGCGGTTGAGATTTGCTCTGACAGTTCGGTACCTGGGCAAATCACTTCCATGGAGGAAACGCGATAGTTGGGAAAGAACACCATCTGTAGCAGGCCTTTGCTCCTGGGGTCTGAATTGACCACTTGGGCAACTTCATTGATCAACTTGATGATCAGCTTGGCCATGAAATAGCCCGGGGCTGCTTTTCCACCGATCAACACGCAACGAGGCGTCATGTCGGCGGTATCTCCTTTCATGATTCGGTCATACAAGTGGATCACGTGCAGTACGTTGAGTAGCTGGCGCTTGTACTCGTGAATCCGCTTGACTTGAACATCAAAGATCGCATTGGTATCAAACTCAACGCCCGTATTTTCCAGGACGTACTTGGACAAACGTCGCTTGTTGGTCAGCTTGACCGCATCCCAACGTTCGCGGAAGGAAGCGTCATCGACCAAGGGAGCAAGATCGGAGATCAGGGAGAAATCGCGTTGCCACTGAACTCCGATGGACTCGTTGAGCAACTCCCGCAAGTCGGGATTGCAGTGTGAAAGCCAACGTCGCTGAGTGACGCCATTCGTCTTGTTATTGAACTTGGTCGGCCAGATTTTGCAAAAGTCCGCGAACAAACCGGAACGCAAGAGATCCGTGTGCAACTGGGCAACGCCGTTGACAGAAAAGCTGCCGACGATGCTCAGATAGGCCATGCGGATATGCGGATGGTGGCCGCCCTCGACCAACGAGACTCGATCCCGCAGTCCAGGATCATCCGGAAACTGCGTGGTCACCATCGCCAGGAATCGTTCATTGATCTCATAGATGATTTCCAGAATTCGCGGCAACAGCCGGCTGAACAACTGCACGGACCACCGCTCCAATGCTTCGGGCAACAGCGTGTGATTGGTGTACGCCATGCATCGAGTGACGATCTCCCAGCTTTCATCCCACTCCAACCCGTGTTCATCCATCAACAGACGCATCAACTCGGGGATGGCGCACGCGGGGTGTGTGTCGTTGAGTTGGAAACAATTCTTGCCGCCGAAGTCTTTGAAGTCCTTGCCGTGCTTTTGCACCCACTTGTTCAGCACGTCTTGCAGGCTGGCGGAGACGAGGAAGTACTGCTGCTTGAGTCGAAGCTCTTTGCCGTTCTCACTGGAGTCGTTCGGATAGAGCACCATGGAGATCTGTTCGGCATCATTCTTTTTGGCCACCGACTCCGGGTAACTGCCTGCGTTGAACTCATCGAGATCAAAATCGTCCGTCGTGGTCGATTTCCACAACCGCAGCGTATTGACGATCCCGTTCTTGTAGCCGGGAATCGGCATGTCGAATGGAACCGCCAGTACATCGTGGGTAGCTACCCAACGAATTTTTGGACGTCCGCTCTCGTCCTGATAACGCTCGGTGTGTCCATAAAAGCGGATCGTCTTGGTGTCTTCGGTGCGTTCGATTTCCCACGGGTTACCGTTTCGCAGCCAGCGATCAGGGGCTTCGACCTGATGCCCCCCCTCGATTCGCTGATGAAACATCCCGAACTCGTAGCGGATGCCGTAGCCGGTCACGGGCAAAGCAAGATTGGCACAGCTGTCCAGAAAGCATGCCGCCAGTCGTCCCAGACCACCATTGCCGAGACCGGCGTCGTGCTCTACGTCCGCGACTTCTTCCAGATCAAGTCCGACCCCGTGAAGCGCATTACGCAGGTTCTCGTCAATTCCAATGTTTTGAATGGCGTTGTTGAGCGAACGACCCAACAAGAACTCGAGCGAGAGATAGTGAACACGACGCACATCGCCCTCGGATGCACGGCCTCGCGTCTGACGCCAGTCGCGATGCAGCCGGTCACGAACCGCAATCGCGCAAGCCCGATAGTAGGCGTTGCGGTCCGCGTCTTCTGAATCGAGTGTGAAGTGCAGGTGACGACGGAGTTCCTTTGGCAGCGGCTCCAAAATCGGATCGTGAGCGTGCGAATCAGTGAGGCTTTTCGGTTCGAGCGTGTTTGACATGTTTTCTTGGATCTACCCAATGGTGAACTAAAGCTCCGAAAAGGGAGCAAGGCAAAAGACTGCCGTTGACCGCCTGGGATAAGTGTAAGTGGCAATCATGTGTGTCGAGTGCTAAATCGTTATTCGGCATCTCAGCGGCAATTTCCGCACCACAATTGAGGTGTAGTAACGGCCAGCGGACGCAGGTCGCCGGGGGGAATGCAGCCCGAGGCCAGAAAAATCCTTACATATCACCCGATTTGACTGCAAGACGGGTTTCACCCAGGCATCGCCAATGTGTGGTATATGGACGCTGATTGATGGCAATGCGGCTCCCTGACGCGTCACGTCGCCCCCCCCTCCTATCATTTCCACCAGGACCAGCTCCAGGCGAACAAGAGCAGGCCAATCGCAATGACATCGGCGAGCTGGATTTGTGCGCTGCTCGCTTTTCGACGAAGATGATCCAACAATCGCCCCGTCGGACATCCCAAACGGCAGTACGCCATGGGAACAAACGCGGAAATGACAAGCGTTCCTGCTGCTAGCAACAAGGCCCCCCATGGAGCGATGCGAAACAAGTAGGCGTGAAACGGTTCCCAGGAGGAAACATCCAGCGTCGGATAAAGCACCAGGCCAACGTAAGCAACCACCAGCATCGTTCCCGGCAAAAAACTCAACCAGCGAACCAGACGCCGCGGTGGGCTCCACTTGCGTTTGCTCTTTGCCGAAGGCTTGATCCACTGCTGCAGCGCGCCATGCGGGCAAAGGTGGTTGCAATATGGATTGGACTTGGACAGCGGCGGTGACAGGAATGCCACCAACGCGATCAACGTCAAACCAGGTGCCAAACGCCAAGCCACACCCTCGGCGGACCATCCGGCCACCAAAGACATCGACAACAGGTTGCCCGCCCACAATCCGATCACGATCACAACCGTGGCCAACCAAAATCGTCGCCACCACGGTCGACGAAACCATCCACGCATGCGAAACCAAACGGCGGCGATCAACACGGCAACGGTTGCGATGTCAGGAAGCGACCAACGCGTCGCCGTTACCAAGTCTTGCCACCATGTCGTTGGTTCGGCGATCGGTTGAAATTCCTGCTGTTGATATTTCTTTGCCGAGGCAACCAACGTCTCCGCGACCGCCATGCTGGTCATCGTCGCCCCAGAGACTCCCTCGACCTCGGCGGCAACCAAATCAAACTCGGCCAGTTGCTCCATCGTCTGCTGTTCAAAGATCGGCCAAAATCCGTATTCATCTCGGACATATCCGACATAGGGTTCGTTATCAAATGAGGAGCGGATACGTATCGCTTGGATCGGTCCGTGTGGGTTCTCGCCCAACCGCAACAGCATCTCCGTCGGTCCCTGGTATCCGTCGATCGAGTCCGCCAGTGGGCCGGTGCGAATCACATGACCGATGACTTGCCCCTTGCTGTCGCGGATCACGTGCATCGCAGGCCGACCGCCCATCGCATCCGCTCGCGCGGCGTTCGGAAACCACTGCTGGACTTCGGCAACCGCTACGTTGTCGGGAAACACGAGCGACGGACGATCACCACCGATTCGTTTCAGGACGCCGCCGGCGATCGCCAAGCTCGTCAAGGTTGCTCCGGAAACGGCATCTACCTTTTGACCGGTTGGTGGTCCGCCCCAACTCCAACTGTGGAACTGCTGAAAGAATTGCGAATCGCGTTGAACCGCCTCGACATGCTCACTCGTGTCCGAGCTGTGGATCAAGGCCACCGCGATAACATGCAGTTCGGTGTCCAAGGCGATCAATGATTCACTGGGACCTCGATAGCCGACGATCGACTCGGCGATCGGCAACGTGCGTGTCACCGATCCGATCATGCGTCCCTGTTCGTCGCGGACGCTCCATAATCCGCTGGCATCTGCCTGCGGATCGATTGATTGGGCTGTCGGTATCAAGCCTTGCACCATCGCCAATTCGGGCACCTGCCCGACGTCATCATGGCGTTCTGACGGCGATCGAATCGCCAGCAGCATTCCGATGACGATCAACAGTCGCAAGACGTGAACGACCGAGGCACGATGCTGTTGCACACGTCCGTTTCGCGAATGAGAACGCACTGCAGCACGCACTGCAGAACGCGATGGCTCAGGCAGAGATTCCTGCACCGGCAGTCACACGCCTTTCATTTCGTGGGCATCAACGCGACGGCGTCGGCGTGTACGTTTCCGTCGGCACCGTCCGTGCTGAGTGTGACCACCACGTCACCGGGCTGACCAACGGTCACCGTGCCGACGGGGATCGAAAGCTTACCACTGACCGTACGCTGATCGATTCGATGTGACTGCGTCTCTCCGTTGGCGGCGACCGTGACCAAGGTACGCGTCGAGCGATTTTCATGCGGACCGCTGTAAACGTGCACTTGGTACGTTCCCGGCGTCGTGACCTTGAGCGTGAACTGAGCCGTCGCGTTGGTCTTGGGCCCTGCGTACTGATACGAATAGCCCACGTAATTGGGCAGACCGGTTCCGCTTTGCCAGGGGCCGGACAGTTTCGCATCGACATCATCGACGACGATTCCCTCCAACTTGGCAGGGTCGAGTCCTGTCGGCGGTCCGTTGGGGCCGGCAAGCGGCAATGCATCGGCGGGAATCGAGACCGGCGCGGTCGGCGTACTGCGTCGCGCCTTTCCGGGCAGTTTCAGCATTTCGAGCAAGTCATCGAGATGGCTTTCGTAAACGTCTCGCGGCAGACAGCCTTCTTTGGCGCAAATCGACGCGGCTTTGCCGACGACCTCGCCCATCATGCCGCAGGTTTTCATCACACGAACCGTTCCCAAGGCTTCGTGAGTGACACTGACGCAGCGACCTGCCATGAACAGGTTGTCGACATTGCGACTGTAAAAACATCGATACGGAACAGGGTATCCGTACGATCGATCGACGCCTTTGCCGTGTTCGGCGATGGAGATGAATGGGTTGTCGGGGAATTTTTCCGCGTACTGTTTCTTGGGGTAGTGCAAATCGATGGACCACGTGCTGGGCACACAGCCGTCCGGAAAATCTCTCTTGCTGACGATGTCTTCTTCGGTCAACACCACGTCACCCATCAACCGTCGGCTTTCACGAGGCCCGCCGATGAAGGCGACCCAGGTCAAGAACGCGCCGGCGTGCTTGTCCGCACCGTCCCGGTTCTTCATCGCATTGAACGCGCCGAAAACCGCTCGCAGATTCCAATCTCGGATGGCTTCTGCGTCGCCCAGTGGATCCTTGTCGAAACCGCTCTCCCAAAACCATTGACCGTGGTGGTCACGCGGGTAGGGAAAATCAGCCATGTTCAAGTCCAACGCCCAAGGTGTTTCGGGAAAGTCGACCGACTGGGGTGTTTCGTCCCAGGCCCACATGTTGCTCATGCCCATCCGGCCGGTCGGTGTCTGATCCAAGTCGGCTTTGGCCCATGCGCCGATCCATCCGTGTCCGGTGCAATCAGAGAACAGCTGGCCCAGGATCTCGACTTCGGATCCGGTTCTCGTGTCGAACGCGAGTACAGACTTGATCTTGTTGCCGTCCATTTTGACGGCGTGAGCATGATGGTTCAGCAGCAAGTCGATGTTGTCTTCTGCGCGGACGATTTTTTCTTTGACGTCGTCGCCAAACTCTTCGTACTTGCCGGGCGACTTGGTCGCGTTGTCGGCGAACTCTTCGATGATCTCACCGATGCGTGGAAACTTGCCACGACGGATGTTTCCCATCGCCCACACACGAACTTCGCTGGAACCGTTGCCACCCAGAACACTACGGTCTTGAACCAGTGCAACACGACATCCCATTCGAGCAGCGGAAATCGCTGCCCCCATGCCGGCATACCCGCCGCCGACGACCACCAAGTCATACGGTCCACGAACCTGTGGTTCCTCCGGCAAACCGAGTTGATCGCGCCGCCATGGTCCCAGGACCGAGTCCGCTTGTGGCGGCTGGTTGTCCAGGTCGGTGGTGAAGTAGATACAGTCACAGCGACCGTCGAATCCCGTCAGGTCGTGCAACGCGAGGGCATGTTCGCCGGCGGAGATCTCGACCACACCGCCATCGTGCCATGACCATGTTGCAAACTTTGTCCCAAAAGTTTCCGCGAGCGGTTTTCCATCGATGTGAATTTCAAACTGTCCGGGCGGCGGTGAAGCGTCCCATCGCGCCACCCAGTCTTTTGTACGCACCCACACTCGGTACTTGCCCGCTGTTGCAAATTCAACCTTGGTCGTCGCGTCCTGGACGGGCTTTCCTAAGCCGTGCGCGAGCAAGTATGGCGATCCCATTTCTTGAATGAACTGTGTGTCCAATTTCCAGCCACCGGGATCGGCAAAACTTTCCGATTCGACGAAAACCTCGGCCGCTGAGCCAGAGGTGACCCAGCCGACGATGAGCAGCATCGCCATCATGCTGTTTAGAATCGGGCGGAACAGAATCGGGCGGAACATCGAGCGGTATTTTGATTCAGAGACGTAGGACTTCATCATCGACACGGGTGGGAGGTAGGACCGTTGCGGTAGAAATGGCTGCGAGCCTTTCAGCAGCGACATCTGATGTCACAGCTTGGAAATTCATTGTAGCTGCAATCAGTCGTCCGCGTAGACGCTCATTTTAGCGGAGGACGCCCGTGATGAACGCGAACTCGGTTGACCCACTCGAAAGCGGCAGGGTGCGATTTCAGGAACGAAATGATGCCGCTCGTGCTGATTTTCCAGCGTTTTGCCACCAAGCTGGGCTGACCGCCGGCGGCGTGCAAATCGTTCAGCAGCAACGCCAACACGCCGGGTTTTGCCTCGTTGGTGTCGTTCATCCGCAGGCGTGCTGCGAAATGCCGCTGCCGCACCTGGGCTTCGTCTGGATCGTGAGGCGGATCGATGGCAGATTGTTCGACGGGGCGTTTCCCATCGACGGCATCCAGACTGCTGGGCGTTCGCAGGTCCAACGCAAGGCGAAATCGCAGTCGCTGCAATGCCATGCGATGATTCTCCGCCTGGCTTCTCTTCTCAGTCGCTTCGCCAACAATCCCCGTCGGTAGATGCGTCAAAAACACACCGGTGTCTGTCTTGTTGCGATGCTGTCCTCCTGGGCCGCTGCGACGCTGAGTTCGACGCTGACAATGCTGTACCAGAACATCGGGATCCAAGACCGCCGGGTGCGGGGAGGAAACCATCGTGACAGGCATCCGCTGGGACGCAGGGGCCAAGGAAGCATCCGAGCGCCGGGGATCTTCTGAGCGACTCAATGAATGGATGCCGTTGAACGGGAGGCTATGGAGTGGGAACGCGCCGCATGGTTCCGTTGATAAATCGCATCGGGGTGGGGTCGATCAGTCCCGCTGGTGGTGATGATACCAACTCCGGCAGAGAAAAGATGTGGACATCGTTGTAAAGCGTTACGTCATCACCGATCACCGAGCCGGTGACCCAAATCGGACTGCCGTCGCTGGTGGCATACACGGTGACATCGTCTGAGCTGTAAATCAAACCCCGAAATTGCGTGTCGTACTGATCATCAATTGTCGTGTTGCTGATGCTGCCGCGGAAGGGCGATGACGAGGGGTTAAAGTTCACGCCCAACGTCGACTCGCTGAGCACCGGCTCGATCGCATTGAAATAGATGGGGGCATCAGCGACCAAAATGGCTTCGGGCACCGCAGCGTATTCCCAAACAATGGCTCCGGTCAGTTCAATGGACGACGCATCGTAGATCGCCAAAGTGCAACCGAGCCGTGAGTTCGTGATTCGCACGTGGCTGCCACCCGCATCGATCCAGTACACGCCATTAGCGTCAGTGCTGCCATACGGATTGGTGCCTGCCGTCAGCACGGCGTTGCTGATCGTACGTTTCCCGCTTTGCCAGGGGAGCGAAGAAACAGGGATCTGGGTGCCAGATTGCATGTAGACGTCCACCACGTCGTGGGTCGGCCCGGCGACATTCTCGCCCGCAAACGCGCCGCGTATCGCGGGCATGATCGTACCACTGCACTCCGTGAGCGGGGACACAATGGTGCCACTGGTGGATGTCAGGCAATCATCCGCGACCTGAACGGCGGACTCTGAATTCAATACCGCTCCCCATTCCACACGCAAATCATCCAGCGCGGTCACGCCATAGCCTAGCAGCTCCAGCCCACGGTACGCTGGTTGCAATTGCACCGTGATCGCCGATTGCGAGTCGCCCACTCGCGCGTGTACGGTCAGTTGCACATCGTCGAAATCGTCATCCGACAGATCGCCATCGACGTCACTGAGCTGATAGCGAACCGAGGCTTGATCCGTGCTGGAGACGACCAACCCAGTAGCGTTTAACCAGGACGAGTACGCTCCGTCTGTGTGATTGTTCCGCCAATTCGCGTCTGATGACAATCGCGACGCTTGGCGGTGCATTTCACTCTCGGCAAGCCTCATCGCCGCCATTCGGTTGACACGATCGATCTGAGATCGCAAGCCACTGGTTGATACCGATAGCGAAGCAGCAACGGCCGCCGAAACGATCAACGCCGTGAACAGCACAGCCAAATAGACATATCCGGCGCGACAAAGCCGACCATCGATTGAGTGTTGTCTCATGCGATTCAGTACCCCATCGTCGGATGATTGCGAAGAGGCACGACGACATCCAACACGCGATCGGACGAGAATGTGAATCGGTCGCGGCGAAGTCGTGCGTAGGATGTCGTCTCCGGCAAGTCATCGGGCACATCGGAAACAAGCGTCGATTGAGTTCCCACGTATCCATCGGGTGCCGTGCAGGTCACCGTGATGACACGAAACGGATCCTTTGGATCAGCGGTCAAGGTCACACCGGAGGCGGAATAGACTGCCGGAGTCACAGAGACCGAGACGCTCCAAAGAACGAAACCCACCATCGCAGTTCCGTCGCGATGAGTCGGTGAGGTTGTGGAATAGCCGTGATAGTCGTCCACGTCGTCATAGGCACTGCGCACACCGGCCGTCTCGCCCGTCTCCAAACCAAACGTCCCAGATGATTCCAGATCCTGAAAACTCATTGCGGAGATTTCGTCCAGCCACATGCCGCCGAGTTCTCGCGATTGAACCGCCGTCGATCCGATCGACTGGATACGTAGTAATCGCCCCGATGCTTGGAGGGAGACCAGCAACAGCGATGAAACCAGAATCAACGAGATCACGATCTCCAGCATCGTCAAACCTTGGCGATCTCTGGTGCGACCATCAAGCACTGTGTCACGCATCGGGGCCTCCGATTCTGACGCTCAACATCGCCCAGGGGGCATCCTGCTGAAACCAAACCCTGGGCGCAAAGGTGGTGGAAATCGGGCCATTGCGAGTTGCGGAACCAGAAGAGAATCGTTTGGAGCTATAGGGGGCAACCGTCCGCCGTATCACATCCGTGAACCCAGGCATCCCAAGCGTCGATGATGCGATGGGAGATTCATCTGCGATGATCAATTGCAGATTCAAGTCACCTTCAGCATGCGTGCCGCTTTGTAAAGCCGCTGGATGCGACAGTGAATTGCCCGCATAGGCCTCTCCTGACGAACTCACCGAACCCAAAATCGGTGAGTAAGGATGTGCGTTCTCGATCGCATAAATGCTGATCCCAATTTCTCCGGTATCAAAAAAGAAGAACGCGGTGACGTCCGGTGGCATCGACGAGTTGTAGTAAGTGTATCTCGCATCGATGACCATCCCATCACGATACGCAAAGTTGATGAAGTTCCAGCCGCCGGGTGAAATCAGCACAAAAGGTGCAGATCGATACGTAGTGACCAGCAGTAACAGGTCGCCGTCTTTCACGCCGTTAGGCAACGGACAACTGAGGCTGCCGACGGTGCCGGGACTGGCCACCGAGTTGACCGCACGCACTCGGGGGTAATAAGCTTGCGATGCCGAAGTCGGCGCGCTGTAGCCATCGACATGCGACTGATGCGACGGCGCGGCGATATCCAACGTCACCGAAGCGTCGCCATTGACTCCGCGAGTCAATCCGTCGATATAAGATTCGTAGGAAAGCGATTCGGAGGAACCCGTCGTGACGCTGGCTCGCGTCACATTGAAACCGTAAGACGGAGACGAATCGATCGCCGTCGCGTATCGCAGATCCGATGAGATCCGATCCTCAATGCTCCGGTCACGCGTCTCCTGCTGAGCTGACGTGTTTGGCTGCAACAATGACGTCGCAATCAACACGGTGGCCAACAACGAGACCATCAGCACCGACGCCGCGGCCATCGCGGCGATCAACTCGATGAATGTAAAACCTGCTCGCTCCCGACCCAGTGTTGATCTCATGGAGAGGGACTCCCGCCGCTGGGAGCGGTAAAGGAAACTCCGCCAAGCCCAGGCAGGACATACAACGTCCGAGATTGTGAATCGCTGGTCAGCGTGATCGTTCCCGATTGCATGGCCGTGCTGCCGACGATCGGAGCCCCCTCCAAATCGAACGACAAGGTGTCTTGACCGTCAAAGCTGGCCGTCAATTCGATCGAATCGTCGTACTCGCTCTTAAGATCGATGGAGATCGAACTGCCAGCTTGGGTGACAGCGTCCACATCCGTGCTGGTCACCTTGTCCGTTGAGGCATCGAACACAATGGTTGTCGTACGTCCATCATTGAGCGCGACATGACGCACGTACTCGATGGTCGATGCGATGCGGGATGCCGCAGCGCTCAACTGATTCGCCGTCAGTGTTTGAGTGAATCGGGGCGTAGCGATCGCTGCGAGCAAACCGATCACCAGCAGGCCAATGGTGACCTCCAGCAGAGTCATCCCGCGTCGGGCAGCAGACATGTCGTTGAAATACCTCGGCGTCGCAGTGGTCGGACCGGCTTTCGACTCACCGCTCACACGGAGAGTCGATCACCACAGTCAAACATACGTCGCTCTGTGAGGTCATCACGTCGTCAGAATGGCCAACCTATTGGCATGACCGGCACAACCCAACCGAGATCTGCAACTGAGATCTGGCTGCTCACCATCCCAGAACGTAGGCAAAGATCAGGGGCGCGACGATGGACGCGTCACTCTGAATCATGAACTTGGGTGTTTCCAGTGACAGTTTTTCCCAGGTGATCTTTTCGTTGGGAACGGCTCCGCTGTATCCGCCATAGCTGGTGGTCGCATCGCTGATCTGGCAAAAGTAAGACCACAGCGGAATGTCCTCACGCAAGTCCTGACGCATCAGCGGCACCGCACAAATGGGAAAGTCGCCCGCGATGCCGCCGCCGATTTGAAAGAATCCGATCGGATGATCGGGCGAGGTTGCCTTGTACCACTCAACCAGCCGCTGCATCTGATAGGTTCCGTGAACAATCGCATTGTGATTTGGAACCGTGCCGTCGATCACGCGAGCGGCAAAGATATTGCCCAGCGTGGAGTCTTCGAAACCAGGTGTGAAGACGGGGATGCCGGCGTCCTTGGCTGCGGCCAGCCAACTGTCACTGCGTGGCACCTGATAGTGTTGCGTCAGACTTTCGTCGTCCAAGATCTCGTACATGAAATCGCAAGGCATCTTGGGGGTACCCGATGCTGCCGTCTCCGCCCATCGTCGTGTCAGGTTTCCTTCGATGTGCCGCATCACCGTCTCTGGAATGCACGTGTCGGTCACACGGTTGAAACCTTCGTCCAGCAAAGCCTGTTCATCCGCGGCCGACAAAGCTCGCCAGTCTTCGATGACCCGGTACTCGTTGTGGGCAAACAGATTGAAAATGTCTTCTTCCAGGTTCGCGGCCGTGCATGTGATCGCATGGACCTTGTCCTGACGAATCATTTCCGCCAACGAAAGACCGATTTCACCCGTACTCATGGCACCGGCCAACGTGACCATCATCTTGCCGTTGGACTCGCTCAGCAAAGACCGATAGGCACGAGCCGCTGCCACGGTCTCACGGGCGTTGAAGTGACGATAGTGGTGATCCAAAAAGTCGCTGACGTTCACGGGGAAATCCAAGTGGGTGGGAAAGGGGGCGTTTCAGCTCGGCCACACGCATTTGATAACCATTCTATCGTCCAACGAAAACCTGGCATCGATCGGCGAAGAGGTTTCACCCGCCGCTGGACTCGCCTGCAGGTTGCTCGGTGGATTCACCATCGCCATCGGTTCCTACCTCGGGGCGTGCTTCAGAACTCTGCTCGTCCGAGTCAGGTGTCGCGTCAGGACTTGAGGTAGGCCCCAAGCTATGTCCCGAACTAGGCCCCAAGTCACGTCCCATTGCGGCTGGCCCCTGATTGGAGGATCCGCTGTCGTTGGCCGACGCCGACTGGGCGCCTGCTGTATTGAGTTTATTTTCCCGTGACTGACTGTCTTGCAGGGTTTTCCAAAAGACTCCACCCAGCACGATCGCAGCAATCGCGATCGCACCCACGCCGATGCCGGCGAGTTTCAGCACCGAGCTGCCACCTCCGCCGGACGCCGAAGTAGCCCCCGCAGCCTTGCCATGGGTATCGTTGGTGAGGGAATCTGTGGGGGTGCTAGAATCGTCAGCCATTTGTTCGAGTCCGTCAGTTGGGAGGGGAGAAACGCACATCGTAGCCCATCGACCATGTTGCCGCGCCACCTCGACTCAGAAACCGACGCTGGAAAGTTCACCGGTAGACGTTGTTAGCAACCAACGATGTCAGCGACCAACGAATTGCCGCCAGCCGTTGGCCATTCGCTGCAAGGCGGCATTGTTCGCGGTGGGATCGTAGACCGGCAGCGGCTGACTGCTGCCTCGGTAGAAATATCGCAGTAGGTAATCCGCCATCGCGCGTGACACCACGTCGGGGGCTCGCAAGTCATCCACCAAGCCGCTGATTTGCGCGGCCAACGGGACCTCTCCGTTCTGGGCCATCAATGCAAGCCGTTTCAGGCGATTCAGTCGGGTCGGGTCGTTCACCGACGCACCCACGGTTCGCCAAAGTCCTGCGTAGCGAGGATCTCGTGGAGAGAATGTCAGCACTCTTTCCAATACCATCGCCCGAACCATTGGTACGGGACGATTCAATAGTCGCAATGCGTTGGTGCCCGCCAGCGAAACTTGCCATCTGGCCAGCAACTCCAACGCCGGGACATCCGGGTTGCGTCCATTGGCCAACACCGCAATCTGCTCATTGACGCCACGGGCGACATCTTTGCTTGTCGAGATCTGTCCCAGCACAACCGGTTTGATCGGGATCGAGTGAATCGGTTGGTTCACCCACCTGGGCATTCGCTTGGGTTGGGGCATGTCCTGGATCGTTTGATTGTCAACGACCAGCATCGCTGCGTCGGTTGCTTTGCGATCATTGATCTGCACGGTCCCACCATTCACGGTGATCTCAACGCCGAGGGAGGATTGCTGCAACACCGCCGTTGCTTTGGTCTCAAAGGTCAGACTTGCAACAATTTGATTCGCGTCACGCAAACGAACGACGGTACCGATCGGAATGTCGACCAAAGCCACCGATCCGAATTGCAGCTCCAAATCCGCAGACGCGCCGGACATTCCACCGGCCAATCGCATCGTGGTATCACCATCCATCACCAATTGGCCTCCAGAGTCCAGCTCGGCTTCGGCGCGACACAGGGGCAACGTTTGCAGCGTCTCAGGTCCCGAACGATCGGGAACGATACCGGCCGGCTCGTTTTCCGAATGCAAGGGCAGCGTTGTCGTCGACCCTTCGCTCACTCCGCTCCATGACAGTCCACGTTGGGACGCACTCTCCGCCGGCGACGGGGGGCTCTGCTGTGCCAACAATCCCGTCACGCGTGTCCAACGCAACTCACCGATTGCGGCCAATGCGGGCGGCGCCAACACGTTCTCTGGCGCCATGGGGACGACGCGAAGGGGCGGCTGGGAATCGGCAGGATCGACCACGATCGAAGTACTGGGCACGTCCGCGCCAGGCACGTCCAGGCCACGCACGTCCAGGCTGGGATTCCGCTGCGCTGCATTGCGTGGTCCCACCATAGGATCGTTCTGCTCGGGAGCGAACGGCGGTGTGGTAGACCCATCGTCGGCCAAACGCGTGCTCGGCGAATCGTCGGGAACAACTTCACGATGATCTTGGGGGCTGGGCAGCGCATCCGTGTCGGTCTCGGGCGGAATGATTTCGGGCGAACTACCGGTTCGCGTCAACTCGCTTTCATTGGGCAGCCGAGCGCCGTCACGCTGCCGCCAGACGAAGAACACTGCGACGGCTGCTGCCACTGCCAACAGTGCGACCGCGATCTTTCGCGTCGAGTGGGATGCACGGCGTCGTCGAGCCGGCGATGCTTTCTCCGGAGCTACAGAAATGAACTCAGTTTTCGGTAACGACTCAGGCAACGCGACGCGGTCTTGCCCGGGCGTATCGATCAAGTTTGACTCCGATGCGTTCCCGGCCAACACACTGCACATCGTCATCAGCTGCGCCGACAGCGAATCGCTCAATGAGGGCATCGCATCAACGGACTCTTCAGCGCAGCGAGTGGCCGCAATGATTTCCGACAACACGCGACGATCCGACATCGCCGCCCGATACAATTCTTCGGACTCTCCGAGCGAAAGCTTGCCATCGACAAACGCAGCGACTCTCTCCAATGGCACAATCAGAGATGTAGATTGCCCTGAATGAGCAATACTGGGATCATCCAGCACCCGTTGCACGATCTCTCCCAACGGGCGCACTTCTCCCGTCTCCGCGAGGCTTTCTCGCAGGTGGCGGTTGATGGCGGCTAGGAGTGTTCGTCGATTCACGTATGGTTTTCTGTTGTTGATATTCGGAAAGGGAATTTTGGGCTTGCCACTGTCTTACAGGTTTTCCTCTTCCATCCATTGCCTTAACTTCGCTTCGGCGCGACGCAACGTGGGTCCGATCGATCCGATCGGTATCTGCAGCGATTGGCTGATTTCGGTGTAGCTGGCCGCGTGCAAATGAAACCTCTCCACGATCTCCCGCTGCTTCTCCGGCAATCGTTCCAGGAGCACATGCAGCCGATGATTCTGTTCACGACGGATTGCTCGCTGAGACGGATCGGTGACACCCTGATCGACCGCGAGATCCAAATCCAGCAGTTGACCGGGCGAGCCCACAGCGATCCTTCGTCGCGAAAATCCCCGCGTCGCACTTCGCGTTGCGATCACCGCCACATAGGTTCCCAACGAAGATCGTCCTTGGAATGCCCGCAGCACCGCAGCGTTGTTGCCCAGCAGAGCCGCGAACACCTCCGCTGTCGCATCATCGATCGCGGAATCGTCACCGGCTCGACCGAACGAGTGGGCGACATCGGCCACCCGTGAGCGAACCAAACGGCCGTAGCGATCGACAAAGGTCTGCCAAGCGCCGGCGTCTCCGCGCAATAGATCCTCCACCAGCAGTCGATCTGCGGCGTGGGGCGGTGTCGCGACGGTGGAGGTGACGTCGGTTTCAGGCAAAATCCAGTTCAGTTCCCTTGGTCGGTCGAAACAGTCGACAGATCCATCAGTGGCAGCCCGACGGCAATTTCTTACATCAATCTGAAAAGATTTTCCCAGTTTACCCCGGCAGCACTCCTCTGGGGTCTCCCTGAATTGTCAGCGTCGCTCGTCTGGGCAATGATGTTGCCTGCTCCGAACTGCCTCCTCTCCGCAACGGCCAAGCTCCCATGTCCTCACCCTCGAAACGCATCGAAGAACTTCGCCGGGAAATCCGCAGGCTGGATCACCTGTACTACGTCGAGGCAACGCCCGCGGTCAGCGATCTGCAGTACGATCGGATGCTGGAGGAACTGAAGCGTCTGGAGGAGCAGCATCCCGAGTTGCGATCCGAGGACTCGCCCACCCAACGCGTCGGTGATGCGCCGGTCGAACATCTCAATCAAGTCGAGCATCGTGTCCCGATGTTGTCGATCGACAACACGTACAGCCGAGAGGAGCTGGCGGCCTACTTCACGCGGACGGAAAAACTGCTCGAGGGTGAATCGATCGCTTGGGTGATGGAGTACAAGATCGACGGGGTCGCCGCATCGGTCCGCTACGAAAACGGTGTGATGACCCAGGGCGTCACTCGCGGCAACGGCAGCGTCGGCGATGACATCACGCACAACGTACGCACCATCCGCGACCTGCCGCTCAGAACCACCGGCGAGTCCGCCCCCCCGGTCCTGGAGGTGCGTGGCGAAGTCTACATGACCAACGAAGACCTGGCGGATTTGAACGAGCGTCAAGTCGCGGCGGGACAACCGCCCTACAAGAACACTCGCAACGTCACCGCCGGCACCATTCGTTTGCTCGACCCGGCCATCGCCGCTCAACGTAACTTGAGGTTCTTTTGCCACGGCGTGGGCGAAATCGACGGGCTTCAGTCCAGCGACCACATGTCATTCTTAAACGAAGTCGGTGAGCTGGGCATCCCGCCCACACCCAACGTGCAACTGCTGGCAGATTCCAAGGCGGCACTGGACGCAGTGGCAAAGCTTGAGCTGGAAATGCCCGACCTGCCCTTTGAAGTCGACGGGATCGTATTCAAGGTCAATGACTTTGCTCAACGAGAACGACTGGGCATGCGAAGCAAGAGTCCCCGCTGGTTGATCGCCTACAAATTCGAACGCTACGAAGCCACAACGACCCTGGAACACATCAGCGTCCAAGTCGGCAAGACGGGCACGGTCACTCCCGTCGCGCACCTGACTCCCGTCGACATTGCCGAAACGACTGTCTCTCGCGCATCGCTGCACAACGCCGATGAAATTCAGCGTCTGGACGTCCGTGTCGGAGATGTGGTCGTGGTGGAAAAAGCGGGCAAGATCATCCCCAAAGTCGTGCGTGTCGAAAAGCACCTTCGCAAAACCGAACTGGAGCCCTTTCGCTTCCCCACTCATTGTCCCGAATGCGACACGCCGCTGTCGCGTGACGAAGGAGGCGTTTACATCCGTTGCTCCAACCCAAGTTGCCCGGCGCAATTGCGTCAGCGGTTGATCTATTTCGGCAGTCGACCCGGAATGGATGTCGATGGTCTTGGCGAAGAGTTCGTGGACTTGCTGATCCAGCGAGATTTGGTCAGCAACTATGCCGACCTGTATCGCTTAAGCGTCGATCAAGTCGCCCAGTTGGACTGGCTGAAGCAACGCAAGGGCAAGGACGGTGCAATGGTCGACGTGAAGGTCGGCGAAAAGAATGCAGCCAACTTGATCAACGGGATCGAGGCCAGTCGAAAACGCGGCCTCGCACGTGTGCTTTCATCCATTTCCATCCGCCACGTCGGTCCGCGTGTCGCCCGGATCATCACGGGCAAGTACGAGACGCTGGAAAAGCTTCGCGGTGCATCAGTGGAGGACTTGGCCGGCATCCATGAGATCGGCGATGCGATCGCGAAAAGCCTGCATGAGTTTCTGCACAGCGATTACGGGCGAGAAACGCTCGACCAATTGGCCGAGGTCGGAGTCGAACTGTTTGATCCGGAAACACCTCAAGACGCGACCGGTGGTCCCCTGTCGGGCAAGTCCGTGGTCGTTACCGGAACACTGCAGCACTACAAACGCGACGAGATCAAAGCCCTGATCGAAAAACTCGGCGGACGCGCCTCCGGCAGCATCAGTAAGAATACGGACTTCCTCGTCGCCGGAGAAAAAGCAGGCAGCAAACTGGACAAAGCCAACCAGTTGGGCGTCCAAGTTCTCACTGAAACTGAGTTTCAGCAATTGGTCGACGAAAGTACGTCGGACTTGCAAGGTTAATATGTTGCGGGCGAGTCAGGCTAGAAAGCCTGACGTACGGATCGCATAGGGTTGTTTTTTGCGTAACGCAAGATCGAATGAACTTGGAGCCCGAATGCCGCAGGTCTCGGTAATTGTGGTACCGTTGGTGCTCATCCGTTCGGGTCACCCACGTGGGGCGATGGGCACAATAACATATTCTGAAAATCGTCTCGGCGTTCATCACCAACTCAGCCGCTCCTGACTCATGGCTTCATCGCTCACCAAACCGCTCCTCTTCTTCGCACGTGAATGAATCATGTCTGTACCCATCGTCGCCCTAATTGTCGGCATCGATCATTGGCTCAAAGAAGACCTGCACAAACTCAAAGGCGCCGTCAATGACGCCCGGTTGATGCAGCGTGTCCTGCAAGATCGCTTCGGGGCGACCGATGAAAACGTCCGCATGTTGCTCAATGAAGAGGCAACGCGAGAGGGAATCACGAAAGCCTTTCAAGAACACTTGATCGATCGAGCCAAATCTTGGAGGGACGCCAATTCTGGGGAACCGTCACCCGCGTTCGTTTTCTTTTACGCCGGTCACGGTAGCCGAGCGACCGACCCGACGGGGACGCAACCCGATGGCAAAGACGAAACCATCGTTCCCTACGATAGCCGTGTCGGCGAGGTCTTTGACGTCAAGGACTGGGAGATCGGTGGATGGCTCGATCAACTGACTCAGTACACCGACAACGTCACCGTGATCATGGACTGCTGCAACTCCGGCAGCGGGACTCGTGACATCGATGAACCGGGCACGGCACGGGTTTGCGAAGCCGACGAGCGTCCTCAGCCGACCGGCCGACCGATCAGCGACCAGCCCAAAACCGAATCGGTCTCTGTCGACGTGGATAACGACAACGAAATAGACGACGAGCACGCAACGACTCGTGGTTCATCAGATGATCAGCCCGCCACAGGCAGTGGATCAGGTTCGATCGATCGATACGTCGCCTTTGCCGCCTGCCGCAGCTATGAAGCGGCCAAGGAGTACACGGTCAAGAAAGAGGAGAGCAAATTCGAAGACAAACGTCGCTACAAGCAGGGCGCGTTCACTTGGCTGTTGGCCAAAGAGATGATGAAGCTGCCACCGGACGAAAAGATCACCTATCAAGAACTGTTCGAACGGGTTCGATACCAAGTCCATCGCATGTATCGATCTCAGATGCCGCAGTGCGAAGGCGACCGCAATCGGCTGCTCTTCGGCGGCGTCCGCGTCACCCGTGACCCCATGGTGACCGTCATCGAATCGGGCAAGAACGGTATTTGGATCGACGTGGGTGCCGCCCACGGTTATAGCGTGGGTGCAAAGTTCAACGTCTACCCAGAGAACACGCGAACGGTTGACGCAAATACTCTTCCGATCGCGACCATGACGGTGGCGGCGACCCAAGCCGTTCGCAGTCTGTGCACCAGCGACGATGACCGCCAGATTCCGGAACTCTCTCGCGCAGTCATCATCGGATCGCCATCGTCGCTGTCCCCCAGCAACGTGTTCATCGAGGCCGACGATGAATTCGTGCAATCGGAGATCACCGATCGCTTGGCTCAGCAGGACATCGCGGGTTACATCACGATCACTGACGACAAAGACAACTCGGACTTTCGCATCGGTGTGTCCAAAGACGGCGACAACGTCACCCTGCGTGATCGAGCCGGCAAGCTCTTGGTCACGCCGACCAGTGTCGACGAACTGGATCTGTTGGCCGCTGATCTGTCAGGTCTGTGCCGCTATCACAATGTGTTGCAACTGGAGAACCGTTCCACCGAGACCCATTTGCAAGGCAAGGTCACCGTCGAGATCCATGCGATCGACGACGACCCCACTGCGATCGTGCCCAATGCGACCATGGGCGCGGAGGACGACAAGAACAACGGACGTCGCGTGCTGGGCATCAAGCCCATCGAAAAGACCGTCGACGGGATACCCATCGTTCCGATCGATGCCCCCATCGCGATCGGCATCACCAATCACTCCGATGAACCGCTGTACTGTGAAGTCATCAGTTTTGGCTACGACTATGCCATCGTTCCGTTGATCAGTTTGACCAGCGGCGGATCACTCAAGCGTGTCATGCCCGGCGGAACCATCTGGCTGGGGCGAGACGAAAATGGACTGAAACTCAAGTTCCGCTGGCCCAAGGACCCTGACGCCAAGAAATACTTTGTCGAGGGTCGCGAGTTTCTCAAGGTCATCGCGACCAAGGATGAACCCAACTACCTGATGCTGCAACAAAACGGACTCAGAGTTCCCTACCAGAAGGAAGAAGGCACACGAGCCAGCGGCGGTTCTGATCTTGATCAACTGTTCAATCAAGCCATGGCGGGTTCTCGGGCGCTCGGCCTGGAAGCGGAAAAGACGATCAAGCACGACTGGACCACGAGCGACCTGGAGTATTTGATCGTTCGACCGGATGACCAACGCAGTCAATCCATCCCGGCAGGCAAGAGTACGGACCTGGATCAGTTTGACATCACCGTCACAACACCCAAGAGCCTGTCCTGTGAAATCAAAGTCCTGACCGAGCAGGAGACCACACGATCGACGCAAGCGGAATCGATTAGTCGCCCGACCGCAATGGTGTGGAACACCGACACCCTCATGCCGGTCACCGTGACCACCCGCAGCAGCACCGCTCCCGAGGGCGTCGCCATCGAGATCAACGCGGACGCGTCGGACTTGGACTCGCTGTCACCCGATTCGCCGCTGACGTTGGAACTCAACGGAGAGGAAGACACAGAGGGCACACTGATGGCCGTCGCATGGGATGGCCAAACAGCCATCCCCGTTGCGGTTTCGAAAGATAATCGACTGGAGATCTCGTGGTTGCCACATACCGCGGTGCCCGCGGCAGGCTCTGCCGATCAAGATGAGTCCCAGGAAACCACTCGCAGTTTGCTGCGGACGATCAAATTGTATTTGTTCCGGAGTGTCAAAATCCCGTCGCCTGAACTAGGACTCCATCATGTTCGATTCGTCCCGACCGAGCGAGTTGCAACGGAGCCCTTGAGGACTCAAGAACGCACCGAGTCGATCTCCTCAGGGGAGGTTCGCTATCGCCCCGTCACTGCCCAGCAGCCACAGTCGGGGCAACGCGTTGCTGTTCTGGTTCACGGTTTTGCATCTGACAGCAAGACAATCCTGACAGAGCTATCTATTCTGATTGGTCCCCAGTTGTCTCGGTACGATCACGTGTTGGCATTCGATTACGAAAGCTACAACACGCCAATTTCCGAAAACGGAAAGACGCTGGCGGAGCAATTGACCGAAGCGGGGATGAACGCCGATGACGGGATCGAACTCGATGTCTTTGCGACTTCCATGGGTGCCTTGGTCGCCAGATCGATGGTCGAGCAACATGGCGGTGGTGCCTTTGTCGATCGCTGTTTCTTGGCGGGGCCGCCCTCTGCTGGCAGTCCTGCGATCCGCGCCAAGATGGCGGTGCCGCTGTTGGCCGCCACGATTGTCAACTTGGCCTGCCCTGCGATCGTCAACAGCTTTCTCAACGCAGGCATTCGCAAAATCGAGCGAGACGCGGTCGGGCTGAACGACATGTCACCCGGGTCCGATTTCCTCAAGGCACTGCACAAGGCTGGCAAACCGGATTCCACTCGTTACTGCATTCTGGCCGGCAATTTTGACCCGTCGCGGATGGCCAACCCCTGGACTCGGTTGCTGGCGACCACGGCCGACGTGGCTCTGAACCTATTTTTTGCCGACAATCACGACCTGATGGCGAGCACCAGCAGCATCACGACCGTCAACGGCAAGAATATCGAGATCGCGACGGTGCCCTGTCATCATTTTCAGTATTTTCAGACTCCAGAGTGCGGCAGTAAGCTGGAATCCTGGCTCGGAATGTGAGACACTCTGGGCGATTCGATGCCGGTGGCCAGAAGTCTTCGTACCCTTGCCCGTTGTGATCACTGAAATGTTACGCATCCAGATCCCACTCGCTGTCTTGGTTTTGACCTTGGTATCAGCGATCTCCCCGCCGGCGTACGGCGGAATCGTGCTGGACTACAGCAACGACCAAGCCAATGGGGACTTCTTTGGCAACAACCCAACCGCCAAGAATGCGTTGGAAGCCGCCGTGGCGGACATCAACGCTGTCCTGAATCTCAACCTCGGCGCGATCACCAATGACGTGGCCACTGGCACCAGCGGCGGTGGGTCGACGGAACTCAACTTTGATTTCAGGTATTCGTACACCAACCCGTCCACCGGAGCATCGGTAAACATCGCGGATACCACGTTGCCCGCCAACGAGATTCGCATCTTTGTTGGTGCTCGTAACCTGGGAGGGACGACGTTGGGTCAAGGTGGGCCGACGGGTTCGGGTATCAACATCTCGGGATTTGTTGGTGGCGGCGACGCCGCCGATGCGGTGGCTGACGCGATGACAAACTACCACCACCGAAGAGGCGACGGTCCGGTCATCTCGAATTTCAGTGGTTCGGTTGCCGGTGCCGCCTACTCATTCGACATGGGGCCCACGATCGGAAACCTGTGGTTCGACCAAGACACAGACAACGATGGCAACGCGGATGACTCCGCGTTGCTCAATGCCAACTGGCATTTCGATCACACCACCAGTGTCGCTACCGGCAAGAGCGACTTTTACTCCGTCGCGTTGCACGAGACGATGCACGCAATCGGTGTGGGGGTCTCAGACAGTTGGGATTCGCTCGTTTCGGGAACCGATTGGACGGGTGCCGAAGTCATCGCCCTCAACGGCACAGGCACCGGAATCATCGACGGCGGAGGAGGACACTTTGCCGAAAATCTGATGAGCATTTCCGTCGTGGACGGTTCGGCACAAGAAGTAGCGATGGATCCCAACATCACCGACGGTACCCGCAAGTATCTCACGCTGCTGGACATCGCCGTGCTCCGCGATATCGGCTATTCCAACGCTTCGGCCGTGCCCGAGCCATCAAGTCTTGCCGCGATTTGCCTGCTGGCCGGTTCCCTGTCGTTGCGACGAAGGCGGCGAGCGACCGCCTGATTGGATCGGGTTTTCGACGCGGCAGGCGGGTTCTCTTTCATCGGTCGGTGAAGCCGTGTTCGGCCCAAACTGTCCAATTCCGGCATCGCCGGGTGGAAATATTCCGCTCTTGATCCATTGCGGGGGTCTAATGGTGGCTTGATTGCCTTCGGGCTAGAACGTGTTTTCCACACAGCCGATCTGACTGTCATAATCTGCGTTGACCGTTCGTTCGCTCAGGCTTGCGAGCGTTTTGCTTGACGAAACGGGTCGGCCCCTCGCTAATGGTAATTACGATGACGGGCTCGATTCACCCCGCTCCCCCTTCATCCGAGACAACGTCTTGATCACTCAGGCGGACCGCATGGCACCGACAAACAGCCAAAACCCAAACAACAATCCGCGCCGACGCTCCGCCAAAACGACGTCCGAAAACGCGGACTCACTGGACGTCTTGGAAACCATCACCAGGCAACGATGGCTGCTCGCGTTCTTTGCCATGCTGGGCTTGGTCGTCGGCGTTGCCTACTCGCTCAATGCACAGATTTGGTACAAGTCCAACGCAAAGGTCTTGATCGCGGAGAAGACCGCCGGACTGGGTGAAGGCAGCGCCACCGGTCAAGGCATGGTGGAAGAGGACACGCTGGCCAACCACATGGAACTGATCGCCAGTCGGATGATCGTCGGCGATGCGTTGCAAGAGACTCAAGTTCCTGGCCAAGACTACTCGCTGATGGAACTGCCGTCGATCAAGGCTCAGCTGAGCGACACCGAAGACGCAATCGATTACGTCATCGATCACTTGGAGTTGGTCAAGGGCGGTGAAGGTTCTGCGAAGACCGCACGCAGTCTCAACGTCAGCTTCAAACATACCGAGCCGGATGATGCTCAGTTGGTTCTGACGGCCGTGATGAAACGCTATGAGCAATTCATCATCGACCAAGTCGAGCAGGTGATGGGCCGCGCCAACGAGTTGGTACAGACAGCAAAGTCAGAGGTCGAAGCCGAGCTCAATGCCGCAGAACAGGAACACTTGGCCTCTCGCAAAGCCGCCCCGCTGTTCTTTCAAGGCACCGGCAGCAGCAACGTCTATCAAGATCGTTACCGTCGACTGCAAGAAGAACTGCTGGATCTGGACATCAAGGAGTCAACACTGCGTACCCGCATGGAGCGAGTGCAGGCGACCCTGGAGGATATGGACACCTCCACCGATCCCGTCGATCACTTGGACAAACTCGCGTTGATCGACAGCGAAAGCCTGGAACGGCTGGGATTGTTTGCCGGACTACAAATGAATTCCTCCAACACGGCTGAATTCAAGGCTGCGATGCCGGCCAAGATGGAGGAAGCCCGTACACAGATCACAGGCCTGTTGCGACTGAACAGCGAAAAACAACGCTTGACCGCTGTCTTCGGTCCCGGACACCCAAAAGTCCAAGAGCTCGAAAATGAGATCCAACTCGTCAAACAGTTCTTGCAAGACAACGAAGAACTCACCAACGTCTCGACCGGATTCTCTGACACCATGCTGACTCCGGAAAGCCTGTTGAAGGCTTACATCGGGTTCGTCAATCATGATATCGCAGCTCTGGGTGAACGCCGCAAGGAACTGATCTTCCTCAGCGAAGACGCGGAAACGAAGGCGAAGGAATTGATCGACTATGAACTGCAGGACATGGTGATGCTGAAGAAGATCGATCGCCAAGAAGCTCTTTTCGAAGGCGTCGTGAGCCAACTGCGCGACCTCGATACCGCCAGCGGATTGAGCGGCTATCTGTACGAGTTTTTGGAATTGCCACGTATCGGCCGCAAGGTCTGGCCGAGCCTGCCGATCTGTGGCCTGGGCGGCTTGATGCTCGGGCTGGCCACCGGCGTCTTCCTTGCGTTTGCCAACGAGATTCGCGACGGACGATTCCGGACGGCTGCCGAGTTGGACGAAGCGATCGGACTGCCCAGCTTGGGGCGAGTCGGAAAACTCAACTCGATCGACATGGGAATCCGTGGTCTTGTTTCCGCCGAACTGTCGCCCGATGCGGAAGCGTTCCGGTTGGGGCGTACCGTTCTGTTGCCCGAGATTCGTTCCGGAAAGCTGCAAACGATCGGTTTCACCAGCCCGATGCAGGGAGACGGAAAATCGACCGTCACATCGAACTTTGCCGTGTCATTTGCCCAACTCGGTTTGAAAACCGTCGTGGTCGACGCCGACTTGCGACGCCCCAGCATTCACCGCTACTTCAGCGTCTCCAAGACCGGCGGCCTGTGCGATGTGCTGGAGGGCCGACTGCAACTCGCCGATGTCATCAAAGATACCGATGCGGAAAAAGTGTCGGTTATCACCGCCGGCTCGTCGTCCAAGATGCCCGCAGAACTTCTGCAAATGGAGAAACTGGACGAACTGCTGGAAGAATTGAAGCAACAATTCGATGTCGTCCTGGTCGACTTGCCACCCGTGCTGGCCGTCTCCGATCCGGTGGTCGTCATGCCACGACTCGATGGCGGCGTCTTGGTCATTCGCGTCGCTCGTGTTCGTCGCGATGAGGTCATCAACACCATGCGACGCATCCGCAGCTCCGGTGGCAACTTCGTCGGCTGCATGCTCAATGCTCTGGGTGCCGGTGCCAACTTCGACGGCGCCGGAGGCTACTACGGTTACTACCGCAGCGACTACACCCGCAAAAAGAAAAACGGCCGGGCAGAAGCCGCCCGGCCGATCGGTTCGCTGCCAGCCGCAGCGAAGACGGAGAATGAATCGGACGCGTGAAGCACGCGTCCGTGGTGAAAACCAGCCGACAGATCAGTCGGCCGCGTTGACCAAGAACGCGTTGGGGATCCATTGGCCGCCGATCCAGTTCATCGTGACGTTCAAGAATGAACCGGACGGCTTTTGGTAGACCATGACGACGTCATCGGGCAAGATGCGGATTCGCTCCTTGGGGTCTTTCATGGCACGATCAAGGTCGACGCGGATGGGCAACTGGCGTCCGTCGCAAAGCGTCCGCAGGATCATCACCCGAGTGGCTTCTTTGATGTACCCGGGGTTGCCGTTGGCCAGCACGGCTCCGGAAAGTCCCAATGGGCCGCCTGGTGAACCACTCGACATCGCGATCGCTTCGATCACGTCAATGTCTTCGTCGCGTGGCAGTGCGATGCGAGCACCCGGCAGCAGTCCCCCGGTGACGAAGTACTCGTTGCGACGAGGGACGAACAACACGTCGCCTTGATTGAGCACGATGTCCGCCGGTGTGAAGGTCAACGGATCACAGGCTCGTGCGGCCAATGGAATACGGATGACGTGTGGATTGGCCGACTGGCAACCCTGAGCACATGCCTTGTTCAGTTCTTTGACGTTAAAGGCTTGCGGGCTCATCGACGCTTCACGGCGGATCACGTAAATCTCACGAGCCGCGTCCGTACCCGGCAAGCCGCCGGTGGCTGCCAAAGCGTGCAACACGTCGTTTTCGTACACGGGCAAGTCGATGACTTCACCCGATCCACGATGGATCTCGTCATTGGTTTCTGGAAAGACCAACGAGACGTTTGTCGCGGGCGTGTCCTCACGTAGAACCACCACGCGTTTGACTCGTGGGGTCAGCAGTCCGACGGTGACTCGCTCGGAACCTTCCTTGAGAACCTCTTCCTCACGATAGACCTCGGTGATCTTGTCGACGGCTTGAGGAATCGTCAATCCAGCGATGTTCAACCGACCGATCAATGGCAGGTCGATTGTTCCGTCGGTGTGAACGCGGACGGGTAAACCTGTTGACGGTCCGACCACGGCACCGTGCGGCGGATAATAACGCTGGTTGATCGCCTGGGCCCGTTGCTGAACCGGCGTCGCGTCTTGGTCCGGCGGGAAAACGCCGTAGACGTAGATCGACAGCGTGTCGTCGCCACCGATGACGTGTTCATCCGGCGGTTGCTGGCCCAGTGCGGCGAACGGAATCGGTGACAGGTCCTCTCGCGGACAATCGAACAGCGACGGATCCAGGCGATGAGCCGGAATCGCGTGGTTGGCCGATGAGACCATGTGACAGCCGGTCGAACATGCCAGCAATCCGATCATCATCGTCGCGATGACTGGAGTGGTGACTCTGTTCGCTTGAGCGGCCGTGCTCGTTGACGTTTCGTATTTACGAATCATCGCTGAATCCCTTCGCAATGTTCTGGTTTTAGTTGATGGTGTGAGAGCTTGCAGCCATTTGTGAGCTGCTTTGTCGGATCAATCCCTGATCCGACGTGTTGGATTATTCGGCGAGCCGCCTGCTCCGCCCAATCCGGCGTCAATCTTCTTCCGTTTCGATCAGTCCGAAACCGCCCAAGTCTTCATCGCCAAAGGTGAAGTCAAAATCGGCGACCGTGCCGGTGACCACTCCGCTGCGTGCGTCCGATGGTGACCCCGCTTCACCCTCTCCGGTGAAATCGATCACGATCCCACCGTCATCGCCGAAGTTGTATTGTGCGGCCGACTCGTCGTTGGACGGTTTGGGCAACGTGTCCTTCTCCGCCTTCGGTACGGGCAAGTCCTCGGTCGGCTTCTTCTTGTTGACCTTGGGGGCCGGCATGGGGGCCGAATCTTCCGCGTCGACCTTGGCCTTGGCGGCGGACGTCTTTGCAGGCTTGTCCACAGGCGACTTCTCAACCACAGGTGCGGGCGGCATCGGCATGGATTCCATTTGCATGTCCACTGGCATGTCAACGATGGGCATCTCGGTTTCAACGAAACCCTCGTCCATCATCAGACCGCCCGGAACACAACCGCATGTTCCACCCAAGCAACTTTCCTCGCAACGAGGAAACGGGCACTCGCATGTTTCATAGATTCGCAAGTAATGCGTATCGGGAAACTGACTGGCGCGAGAGGCACCGTCTTGCCAACCGCTGTAATAAGCGTGGCGACGATTGTCGCAGTCGTCCAAGATTTGATCGGGATCCCAATAGCAAGCAGGTGCAATGGCAGGTGGGCATGATGAATCACCCGTCGCCACGGCATAGAATCCATCCTTCCATCCACGCTTGTAGTCGTGTGGATAGTTCGAACAATTCGCTTTGCCGCACTCGCGGAACTGGGCGGACGCACGCATCCGCTGTTTCTGCTCGTAGCTGTAGTCTTGCAGAGATGCACATCCGCTCAGTATGGGCATACCGAGCAGTGTGGTCAGGATGATGGATTGTAGGTTGATACGCACGCTAAGCACTCCGTTGCTATAGATGGTGGCTACCGCTTGAATCGACCAGCCCGCTGTGACCAGCGAAGTTTTGTGAGCAAAAACCATGCACACCAAAAAACAGCTTCGTTAGGATTCGAATCGCTACTACATCCGGCAGAAACCAACCAATTGACACCACCCGAACGAGGGGTGCTCTGATTGGTGCGTTTTGCACCGTTTACCGGGGTGGAATGGTGCGGGATACAGCCTCTGGGCAAAATTGCGCGACGTTGTCTTTTTCCTGAATTGTCGTCGACTAGGATGACGTCCTAAGGAGACTGGGGCCACGAGGGACATCCCTACTGTGTCACCAGCACAAGGAAAATAGGCCTGGGTGATGGAGTTTTTATCCATTCCTCACCAGGGCATCAGTGAGATCAAGGGCATTCGTCCCAACGATGGGATGGTGTGATCACACCAGGGTCAGCGAGCACGGATCGGGAAAGCTCAACACAACGGCAGTACCTGTTCAGCCAGTCGGAAAAGCTCTCCATGTCAATTCATTTCGAAAACCTCAACTTGCCCGTCGGCGTCGTATCTGCCGATGCGATTGAGCAGTTGGATCCGTTCATCCCCAATTCGGCGGTTGAGGATCATCGGGCCAACTCGAACTCCGAAGCAGGACCGGGCCGGCAAGCCACACTGCCCCGCAGCTATTGGCAAGTTATCTTCACCGCAGTGCCTCTGATCGTCGCCGACTTCGCGGTCTTGCTGATTTCGACAGTCGCCATGGCGGCGGTGTTCTGTCTCTGGATGGGAACCAGCCTGCCGCCAACCCTACCCACTCAACTTAGTTGCATCCTGAGCGGCTACTTTCTGTTCGGCGCCATGTTGGGGTTGTTCCCCGCCACTGGCATCAGCCCCGTCATCGAGCTGCGTCAGTGTGTTCGAGCTGTCGCTGCGTCCTCCGTCCTGATGCTGGTCCTCAACGAAATTTTTGCAAACGTGACGGCTCCGGAAATCTTTGTGGGTGTTGTCGGCGGCTTGGTGGCCATGGTGGCCGTACCGCTGAACCGCTTGTTTGTTCGCAAGTACCTTGCCAAGGCGGCTTGGTGGGGTGAACGAGCAGTGATCATCGGAGGAGGCGCCCAGGGTCGCGCGTTGTACCGTTTCTACAATCGTGCCACCGAACGCGGACTACGTCCGATCGGTCTGGTCGACGTGGATTCACGCAGCGACTATGAGGAACGATACGAGGACTTGTCGCACCAGCCCTACCTGGGATCGATCCTGAACCTCAACCGCATCCAAAGAAGACATCGTTTGCGATGGGCCATTGTCGCCCCCGGCGGATGCGAAGCGTTGGACATGAACCAAGTCATGTCACACGCGAGCAATCTGCCCAACCTACTGATCCTGCCCTCGCAGTTTCTGCTGCCCAGCTTGTGGGCCAGTACCCGTGAATGCGGCGGCGTCATGGGCGTCCACTTGCGAGACCATCTGCGCAGCCCGATCGCACGCAGCGTCAAACGTATGATCGATATCGTGATCACGCTGGTCGCCCTGATTTGTTTGCTGCCCGTGTTGCTGGTCATCGTGGCGTGGGTCAAGCTGAAATCACCCGGACCGGTTTTCTACGGTCATCAGCGTATCGGAAAACGCGGCGCGTCGTTTAAGGCATGGAAATTCCGCACCATGGTCCAAAATGCAGACGAGGTGCTCGAAGAGTACTTGGAGAACGACCCTGAGGCTCGACAGCAATGGATCGAAGACCAGAAGCTCAAGGACGACCCTCGCATCATCTCCGGAATCGGACACTTCCTGCGTAAAACCAGCTTGGATGAATTGCCCCAACTGTGGAACGTTCTCAAAGGCGAAATGAGCCTGGTCGGACCACGGCCGATCGTGAAATCCGAAGTCGACCGCTATCGCGAGATGTATCCGCTGTATTTGCGAGTCCCGCCAGGGATCACGGGTCTGTGGCAAGTTTCTGGTCGCAACGATACCAGCTACGAACAACGCGTCCGTTTGGATAGTTACTACGTTTGCAACTGGTCGATTTGGTTGGACCTGTACATCGTCCTTCGCACCGTGCGTACGATCCTGATGCGAGAAGGCGCCTACTAGGCAATGACCACTAGGCAATGACTTTTCTTTCCTTTTCTGTGTGATGATCCGCGTGACTGATCCTGCCATTCCGCAAACCAAGTGCATGATCCTGACCAGTCAACGGTCGGGATCCGTGTTCTTGCAAAAGTACTTGCATTCGCATCCAGAGATCTGTTGTCACGGTGAAGTCCTGTTGGGGCTCGGCGGACCCTGCGGCTGCGAGCCGCCGGCCTTCCTGAATCGGCATCGTCGCGCACGATTGGCATGGGCCTGGGTGTTCAGCGGCGCTGCGATCTCGCCCAATCGCGTCATCGACCGTACGCTAGATTCCGCACCCGACGCCCGTGCCGTCGCGTTCCGTGGCATGTACAACCAGCTGCAGCGGCAAAGCATTGTCGAGCACCTACTGAAAATCCCAAACCTCAAGATCATCCACTTGATGCGTGACGACTTGCTGCGCCAGTATGTTTCTCGCAAACAAATGCATCATCGATACAACTTGCACGGCAAGGGATCAGCCCACACCAGCAAACCGCTGAAACTCAATGCGATCTCAATCTCACCAGCGGCTGCCATCGCCGAGATGACGACGATGGCCCGCAGCCGTGAAACCCTACATAAAGCGTTCGAGAACAACGGCAACGAAATCCTGACGTTGCACTACGAACGTTTGCTGCAGTCGGGCAGCGTGGAGGATTCGGATCGATCACAGCTCTGCGATTTTCTCGGTGTCAGTGACCAAGAGATGACATCTGATTTGGTCAAAATGAGCAAGGCGCCATTGGAGGACTTGGTCGACAACTATGACGAACTCAAATCCGTGCTGCAGGATACTGAGTTCGCCGACTTGCTCGACGCCGAGCAGCCCGTGTTGGCATGATGCACAAGGTACGTCAGCCTTTCCAGACTGACATGCTCCTCACTACGCCGCGTCATTCCCAACCAGCGCAGCAACTCACTTTTTCGCGTCCTTTACTGGCGCATCCAACGGGATCAACGGAAAATCATCCGATGGTGTACGAACCTCGGACATCATCTTGGTCATCTTGGCCACCAAATCCGGATGCTCGCTCGCGACATCCTTGGACTCCGAGATGTCTTCGGCGATGTTGTAGAGTTCCACGGTCAGATTGCCCCGTGTCATGTTTTGACGAACCGCTTTCCAGTCGCCCATTCGCAGCGACTGCTGACCGCCGTAACCGGAAAACTCCCGGTACAAATAAGGTCGCTCCGGCTGTTGTTGTCCCAGCAAGGTCGGCAGCAATGAAATCCCGTCGATTCCCTCAGGCAAGTCGGCCTTCGGATCAACGACCTCCATCAGCGTCGGCATCCAGTCCTCGAATCCACTGACACGATCGCTTGCACTACCAGCGGCGATGCGACCGGGCCACTTGGCCAGCGTGGGGACACGAACGCCGCCCTCGTACAGTGAGCCCTTCAAACCGCGTAGTTCTCCAACGCTCTTAAAGAACAAGTAGTCGACCTCTTTGTCCAAGTGTGTTGTTCCGTTGTCGCTGCTGAACACGACCAAGGTGTTTTCGGTCAGTCCTTGCTTGTCGAGTTCATTCAAAACATTTCCCACATAGCGATCCAAACGCGTGATCATCGCCGCGTAAGCCGCACGCGGCGTGAAGTGCGGTGTGTAGCCGTAACCATCGTCGCGAGTGAAGGGCGGATCGTTCCAACCCAAATCCCGATAGGGCTGCAACTCTTCGTCCGGAACGTGCAAAGCGACGTGTGGAATCACCGTCGGATAGTACAGAAAAAACGGTTCGCTTTTGTGATCACGAATGAACTGCAGCACTTGTGCGTTGATTCGATCCGGCGCGTAATCGGTTCCCTTGAATTCATCATAACTTCGGGGGTCATTCGGGTCGGCGTCTTTGGCCAATGATCCGTGACCGGGGATTTCCGGGTCATTGCTCAATGCGATGCGTTGCTCATTGTCCCAAAGGTACGACGGATAGTAGCTATGAGCGTGACGCTGGCAGTTGTAGCCAAAGAATCGATCGACGCCTTGGTTGAGCGGTCGGCCATCGGTCGCCGGCCCGCCCAAACCCCACTTACCAAAAGCGCCGGTGGCGTAGCCCGCCCGCTTCATCAACTCGGCAAGCGTGATTTCCGAGTCGGGAATGGGATGCTGTCCCTCGGGTTTTGATTCACGATTGTTTCGTACAAATGCGTGCCCAGGATGTTTGCCTGTCATCAGCACACAACGCGACGGAGCGCACACCGCGTTGCCGCTGTAGTGCTGAGTCAACCGCATTCCTTCGGCTGCCAATCGATCCAAGTTCGGCGTCTTGATCAATTCCTGTCCAAACGCCCCCATTTCCCGATACCCCAAATCATCCGCCAGGATAAACACAACATTGGGACGAGCCGCTGATTGGGCATGGAGCGGTTTGGGAGCAGAACCGAGTAATAGGACCGATAGGACCAAGGCGACGTAGAAGCACCTCGTGGAAAATCTCATCGAGCGTCCGCACTCGCGAGCAGATGGGTTCGGAGAAGAAAGGGACGTTGGCAACATGATGTCTCTCTATCGTTAGAAGCAGTGGTTTTCCGGGCTGCGGCGGTATCGCAAAGCTGCTTCCACACGCTTCCCGCCTTAGTTTCCTCGCTTCAGCCATCGGAGTCAAATCCAGAGCAAGCGAGTCAGATGTAGCTGCCCGCTTTGACATCGGGGGTGCCGATTGAGATAGAATCCTTTTGAGAGCGATCGAACGCTCCCATCCAAGTCCTTTGGGCCGCAAACGTCGGACAATGTTCACGATTCTACTGGTCGCTGCGGTTTCCTACACCACATTCTTTGGTCTCGTCGCCGTACCGATCGCGCTGAGCAACCGTCATTGGCTACAGCGACTGGGCCTTTTTGTCGTGGTGTCTATCGTCTTTGCCCTCGTTCCCCCGGTGCTTGCGGTGAGAAGCGAGGCGGCAATCGGGTTGGCCATTTCGATGCTGTTGCTGTGTCTGGCATTTGTTGTCGAATCAATGCCTGCAAGAATTACTGCCATCGCGATTGCGACTGCCGTAGCATTTCTTTCGTTTGGGATGGTCCCTTGGAATCGCTTTGAGTCCACGGACTGTGTTCGGAACCTCACTGCGGTCGGACTTCTCGCACTCCTTTTTGGTACGTTTCGCGTTGTCGGATTTCGTCTCGTTCAGATGACAAAAGTCCGTTGGGAAACGGAGTTTGAGATTGCGACGGGGCGAGAGATGGATGCTTGGTGCGTTTGGTTTCGAACAAATGATTTCCACAACCTACGTCGGAGTTCACAGATTGCCCTTTTGCGACAGCAGGGGATTGACTGCACTTGGGACCAGCAACTGATAGACTTGTGTAACCTTTACTGCGGGCTCACACCGATCGAGCGTTTCAAAGAGAATTCAAAGAAGCTCTTCGCGAAACAGTATCATGAATCTTGGCAAAGATCATTTCGAGAGACGCTGAAAGCGACGCAGTTCAGCATCTTTCAAATGCTGAGTTGGACAACTGTTTTGGGTGCATGGTTTGCATTGCTCGCCTCTCACCTTGGTGCAGACGGCTTTCTAACGGCTGACGACATTCTTTTTGGTCTCGTTTCTCTGCTGATCGTTTTTCCAGTGGTGTCTGGAATGATGTTGGTGGAGTTGTTCGTTCCAACGAAAACCGTCGTTTCTCTGCTTGCCTGGGGAATCCCGATTTTTTGTGCAATTGTAACTTTGTTAGCGACTTGGTCGTGGCTGGGAAGTTTTGAATCGGTGATCGCCGTCACCATTTCAATCGTGATTTGTTGGGTGATTGCGTTTGCGGGGAGTTCCCTGGCAAAGGCGAGAAACTGGCGGATTCTGATGTGCGTCAAGAAAGGGGGGGACGAAACCGCAAACCCGAAGATCGCGAACGGACAGTGACGTGGTGTCAGAGAAAGAGATCGCGACTGAGGGTTGAATCGGAATGCAGTGACTGACGCGGCTAATGACTGAGAGTACAGTATGAGGCTTCGGCTCGTGTTTTCACTGACTCTCATACTGATTTTTCGCGTGGTCCCCATGTCTGTTCGCAGCTTGCTCGCCGGCTTTTGTTGTTTGATCATTTCCTCCGTTGTGTCGGCGCAGACGAGCGACGCTGTCTCGGACCCTGATCTGGTAGCACCTTATCGTGCGGCGGCAGTGGAGCGTTGGGAAGACGATATCCAAGCGTTGGAGGCGTTGGACGCGGAGTTGGAACCCAATCCGGATGCCGTTCTCGTGATCGGCAGTAGTTCTGTTCGCCGCTGGTCCACGATCCAGCGTGATCTGGCTCCCTATCGGCCAATCCGTCGTGGTTACGGGGGTGCCAAGTTCACCGACATGGCCGTCTTTGCGGAGCGTTTGATTTCGCCACACCAGTTTCGCGCGATGCTGATGTTCGTGGGCAACGGCATCACTGGGGCGGACGACGATCATACACCCGAACAGATCGATAGCCTGGCGCGATCCATCGTTGCCGTCGCCCATCGGCATCAGCCTGACGCGGCGGTGTTTCTGATCGAGATCACGCCTTGCGAAAAACGCTTCGCTGCGTGGTCAAAGATCCGTGATGTCAATGCGGTGCTGCGGGAGATCGCGTTGACGACTCCGAACACCTACTTCATCCCGACCGCGGGGCTGTATTTGGACTCCCAAGGAAATCCCCGTGCGGAGCTTTTCGTGGAAGACAAGCTCCACTTGAACGATGCCGGTTACCGTCAATGGGGACGCTTGATCCGCAGCCGTTTGGATGAGACACTGCGGATGATTGCCGAGGAATCACAGCATCTTGCGCGATAGTGGCGTTCCATCCCAAACAGCTCAACCTATCGAAGCGGATGACGCAATCAAACGCCGTGAGCCGCGACGCGTGAGCGGCCGGTTAATGCACCTAGTAAGCATCCATTTCAGTGCGTAACACCCGTGGCCTAACGGGCAGCGGCTCAGGGCGTATGTCACCAAAGAACGTTTAATAGCACAAGCAGGCTAAGCGTGGACTGCTCAACGTTTGGTGTTGACCTTGTTTTTTCAGTCGATGTTTTCGTTCCATGCATCGCAATCAAAGTGAGCCTCAGGCGCTAGCCGTGGGCCGGCACCACAATCCGCCTCGGGCCCACGGCTAGTGGCCTGTTGATTTAATCGAAATTGGGAACGCAAGGGTGAGCCGTGGGCCGTAAGGCACCGGGCAATGCGGTAGGCCCGGCCGCTTACGCGTCGCGGCTCACTAAATCAACAGCCCGCTAGCCGTGGGCCGGCACCACAATCCGCCTCGGGCCCACGGCTAGCGCCTGAGGCTCACAGGGGCCACCAGCTGCGCCGGCAGTAGAGACACAGACTTGCGCGAACCCAAAAAGACACAACCCCATCGTTTTGACAGCCAAGTGTGTTGCGTTGACTATCGTGAGGCGCGTCAATAATCCGGGCTAGGTGGCCACGGGCGTCGAATCGGGGTGCGATTCACCTTTGCGATTTTCTCTCGTGGTTGCGCGGCGGAACAAGTTGATGATTTCGCCCGTCAAGCTGCTTGCGGTCGTCTTGTGATACGGTGACTCCGGCGGCAGACCAGCGGCCAGTCGACGGTGGGCTTCCGGCATGCTGTGGTAAGGAAGCCTGGGGAACAAATGGTGCAGGGCGTGGTAACGCGTGCCGATCGGCCCCCAAAGTTCGGTGATCCAAGCGTGGTTGGGGTAGTTGACCGAGTCGAGCAACTGTTCTTCGAATGACATCTCGCCGCCTTGATTCATCCAGCGGTGGGCACCGAGTGTGCGGATTTCATTCAACGTCAAAATCCCCACTCCTAACGCGTACGCGACGATCCAAAAAGGATTGAAGAAAACGCCTTTCATGATCAGGTGCCCGAAAATCAGCCCCATGCCGACCACGAAGCAACCGATTTCTTGTAGCACGACGATCCGCATCAGCTTGGGCGATCCGTCGGTGCGTTCATAAAAGGGATCCACGACCATGGTTGACGCATGCCGGTGCACGTATTGGCGGGCACCCGGGATCAACCAGCAGATGGGGCTGAGAACGACGAATCGAAAGATGCCGAGAAAGGGAATCACCAAGGCTTGCAGGATAAAACCGACGATGAGCCAAGGGCTGCGATGGCTCAGTTCCAAGTACTCGCCATCGTGATCGGTCCCGTAATGTTTTCGCCGATGATGGTCGACGTGTGGGTAGTAGAGAAATGACGGGATAAAGAACGGGATGCCGCAAAGCAGGTTCCATGCGATGCGGAAACCTTTGAAACCGTCTCGTGGTAAATGAACCAGCTCGTGAATGAACATCACTGCACGCATGCAAGCGATGACCGCCAAGATGTAGGCAACCGGCAACGCGATCCACACCCAGGACTCGCCCCAGCGTTCGTCGACCATTGCTCTCATTGCGAACAGCATGGCGTGGGCGACGACGATCGTGACCAGAAAGTCGGTCCAGTAAATGAGCGGGTTCGGCTTGCTCAGGTCGCCGATCAACGTTCGGGCTTGGGCAAACGAAAATTCAGTGCGCGCGGAGACCTTGGGCGGATGCGGCTGATCGCTGGTTTCGTCGTTCTGCGGTAAATCCGGTGTGGGTGCCTGTGACATGGTTGCAATAACGATGTGGTAAACCGGGAGCTGGTGAACTGAGACCGCTCATTGCCGAGATCGGATGGCTCGAACTCAGATGACCCGACATCAGTTCGTTCGTCATCTGCTGGATTTATCGGCTATCCAATGCAATCGGATGATCATTCATCTCGATCTTGGTCACTTGGTGGTTCATCCACAACCCGAAAAACGAAAATGAACAAGTCTCCTGGATTGTCATACCTTACCAGGGCAGCCCGTAGTGACAAACAAAACTCGGAGTTGTCATAATGTCGCATTCTGGTCGATCTCCGCCCGCTTTTTTCCCATCACCTCCTCTCACGGACCCCCGCCATCGACTCATTGCCCATCCACATCGTGGTGATAGGAGCTGGGGCCGCCGGAATGGTCGCCGCTGCGCAGGCCGCCAAAAACGGAGCGAAGGTGACCTTGCTGGAGAAAAACTCCAAGACCGGGGTCAAGATCCTGATGTCCGGCGGGACACGCTGCAATTTGACCCACCAAACCGACGCCAAAGGGATCGCCGCCGGATTTGGGGCAAATGGGCGTTTCTTGCAGCGCAGCGTGGGAGCATTTGGGCCTCGCGATGTCGTGCAGATGTTCAACGATCTGGGCGTCGCGACCAAGGTGGAGTCCACCGGCAAGATCTTTCCCTCCAGCGACCGGGCGTTGGACGTCCGAAACGCACTGCAGCATGACGTGCTGCGATCGGGAGTGGAGCTACGACTCAACTCGGGGGTCGAGCGAGTACAGCGGGACGGCGACGGTTGGTCGGTGATGACGGGCAGTGAAACCGTGTTCGCCGATCGACTGATCGTGACTGCGGGCGGCCGCAGTTGGCCGAAATGCGGCACCAGCGGCGACGCCTATCAGTGGCTCTCGGATCTGGGACACACCATCGTCCCCACCCGCCCGGCCCTGGTGCCGTTGGTCGGTGGCCTGGCGTGGACCCATGACTTGTCAGGACTGACGCTGGAGGACTGTGAAGCCTTTGTTTATCGCTTGGACAAGCCGGGCGGATCGGCAGTCGGCAAACCGCTTGCCCGTCGTCGCAGCTCTTGGCTGTTCACCCACTTTGGTTTTTCCGGGCCTGTTCCGATGGATGTCAGTGGAACGCTCACCGCTGCTGACTCGTTGGCAGATGTCGGACTGCGCGTGGACTTGTTGCCCGATGTGACGGCAGACGAATTGACGCGGCAATTGAGCGATCGCTCGGGTGGCCGCGGTCGACGCACGGCCTCGTCGATTCTGAGGGAGTGGTTGCCGCAACGATTGGCCGACGCGATCGCCACCCAGGTCGGTTACGACGGCATGCTGTCCGAGCTACCCAAACGCCACATGCAGCAGCTCGTCACCCACATCAAACAACTGCCGTTGCCCGTCAACGGAACACGCGGGTTTGCGAAAGCGGAGGTTACCGCGGGAGGTGTCTCGCTGGGCGAAGTCGATCCCAAGACCATGGCCAGTCGAATCGTTCCGGGACTCTATATCGCCGGCGAAGTCCTGGATCTGGATGGCTGGATCGGCGGATACAATTTCCAAGCCGCTTTCAGCACCGGACGCGCCGCAGGCATTGCGGCAAGCCTGCGGGATGCCAGTTGACACAGCGTTCGCGCGCCACAAACCTTTCGATTCATTCCCCGCTTGTCGACACCGTTGAGACCGATGCGAAAACAACAGCGAGCCGACATCGTTCGAGATCGACTCGGCGAGCTTTATCCCGATCCTCCAATTCCGCTCGACCACGTCGACGATTTCACGTTGCTGGTCGCGGTCCTGCTGAGCGCTCAATGTACTGACAAAAAGGTCAACGAAGTCACACCGGAATTGTTTCGTGTCGCGGGTGACCCGAAACGAATGTACGAACTGGGTGAAGCACAGATCCTGGAGATCATTCGACCGCTGGGGTTGTCCAAGCAAAAGGCAAAGAACTTGGAGGGGTTGTCCAAACGGTTGCTCGATGACTTTGGTGGCCAAGTCCCCCGATCGTTTGAAGAGCTGGAGTCATTGCCCGGTGTCGGCCACAAGACAGCCAGCGTCGTGATGGCCCAAGCCTTTGGAGTGCCCGCGTTTCCCGTCGACACACACATTCATCGATTGGCACAGCGTTGGGGACTGACCAGCGGCAAAAGCGTGACGCAGACCGAAGCCGATTTGAAACGATTGTTTCCCGAGTCGAGCTGGAACGACTTGCATCTGCAGATCATCTACTACGGACGCGAACACTGTACCGCACGAGGATGTGACGGCACGAAATGTGGCATCTGTCGCGAGCTGTACCCCAATCGTCGCAAGCCGCCGACCACTAAGAAAGCGTGAGCGGCGTCTGTTGTTGTGGGGCAAGCGAACGCCTCACCCCGTTTTGACCCGTAGCCGACAGGCGCAGGCGGAAGCGGCTCAGACTCCGCGGTGCAAGCCGTCTGGTAGCGGCTCCTACGCCTTCGGCTACTGCTGACTTTGTCGTGTTGCGTTATCTCTGTGAGCCGATGGCGCTAGCCGCGGGCCTCGAAGGGTTTGGTCAACACCATGAGGCCCGCGGCTAGCGCCTTGCGGCTCACAAAGTTCGCAGTCTCCGATAGGCGAAGCCGGCGTTGGACTCGGCTGCGGCTCAGACGTTCTTCCAGGCTCGTTCGTCGGCGCTGGCCAGGACCGCGTCGCAGACGCGTTGGGTTTCCAATGCGCTTCGGAAACTCGGTTCAATCGGATCGCCGGTCTCCAGCGACTTCAGGAAGTCCGCGACTTGGTGGATGAAGGTGTGTTCGTAGCCGATGTTCAGACCGGGAACCCACCAGTTGCCCATGTAGGGCATGTCGCCATCACTGATGTGAACGCTTCTCCAACCACGGACGATCGAGTCGTCGCTGTAGTCGAAATATTCCAAGCGGTGCAGATCGTGCAGGTCCCAGCGGATGGATGCGTTTTCGCCGTTGATCTCAAATGTGTACAACGCCTTATGTCCACGTGCGTAACGAGTGGACTCGAACAGACCCAACGAGCCGTTGTCGAAGTGGCAGTGGAACAAACAGGCGTCATCGATCTTGACGGGTTTCTTCTCGCCGGTCTCTGCGTGCGTGCGTTCTTTGACGAACGTCTCAGTCATCGCTGAGACATCGGAGATGCTGCCGTTGAGCCAAATGGCGGTGTCGATGCAGTGCGCCAGCAAGTCGCCGGTGACGCCGCTACCGGCTGCCTCAGCATCCAGACGCCACGTCGCCGCACCGCCTTGGGGAACGTCGGCGTTGATCGTCCAGTCTTGCAAGAAGTTCGCGCGGTAGTGAAAGATCCGCCCCAAGCGTCCTTCGTCGATCAACTGCTTGGCCAACGTGACCGCAGGGACTCGGCGATAGTTGTACCAGACCATGTTGGCCACGCCGGCCTTTTCGACCGCTTGGCACATTTCCTCGCCGTCGGCAGTGTTCATCGCCAGCGGTTTTTCGCACAGCACCATCTTGCCTGCTTCGGCAGCCGCGATGGAGATTTCCTTATGCAGGTTGTTTGGTGTGCAGACGTCGATGGCATCGATATCGTCTCGTTTGATCAACTCGCGCCAGTCGGTTTCAACGCTTTCGTAACCCCATTGGTCGGCAAACGATTGAGCCTTGTCCTTGTTTCGCGCGCAAACGGCTTTCAGGACGGGCTTGTACTCCAGGTCAAAGAAATGGTTGGCTTGGCAGTAACCATTGCTGTGGGTACGGCCCATGAATCCGTAGCCGACCATGCCGATGTTGAGAGGTTTCACGAGTGCTTCTGGGGTTGGAGGGAAAGGTATTTGGAAGGTGCGATTGGCCCGGCCGCTGACGCGTCGCTGCTGACAAGTTGAATCGACGGACTAAACGTTTGGATCAAATCGAGTTGTCGCGGACTTTGATCATGGTGTCCAGGATCGTGTTCCACGTGCTTGGGTCCTCGAGTGTTTCGTTGGCAAACATACAGCCGTCCCAGCAGATGTGTTTGATTCCGCGTTCTTGGTAATCCTTGAGCCAATAACTGGCGCAACGAACGATGTCGAGTTTGCCGTTGGGGTCATCCGCTTGGCAGTGCTTGCCCGTCTTGTCGTGATCACCTGCGCCTTTGACATCGCCGTCGTTTTGGGCGACGTGAAAGTCGATCGTCCAGGGACGCAGTTTGTCGGTCATGACTTCGTAGGCCGCATAGAACTCTTCTTCCGTGTAGCCTTCTTTCAACAAGGCGTGTTCGGGAGCGTTGTAGCCCATCAGGTAGAGGTAGGTGTGGGCAAGGTCGGCTTGAAAACCGAGCGACTGTGGCATGCCGACTTCCTCAAGCAAATCCAGCATGTCTTTCCAACTGTGCATCCCGGCCCAGCAGATTTCACCTTCGGCAGCCAAACGTTCGCCGTGATCGGCAGCGATCTTGGCTGCTTCGCGAAACGTGTTGGCGATCTTGGTCGTGTTGCCCTTGGCATCCTCACGCCATTTGTCCAAGCCGAACTCGGCGCTGTCGATGCGGATGCATCCGTATTCGCGGACGCCGTGATCGTTAAAGATTCCTGCGATACGGCAGGCCATCTTGACGGCCGAGAGGAATTTATCGACTTGTTCTTTGTCGCCCATGGCGGAGTCACCGATGGTGCCTGGCCAAACTGGTGCCACCAACGAGCCGACTTTGAATCCTTTTGATTGGATCATGTCGGCGATCTTGCGAAGATCCTCATCGCTGGCTTCCGGGTCGGTGTGCGGCAGGAACAGGAAGTAGTCGATGCCGTCGAACTTCTGCCCGTTGACTTCCGCCGCAGCAGTCAAATCCAGCATCTGTTCCAGCCCGATCGGTGGCTCCTGGTCCGGTCCGTCGCCTTTACCAACCAGGCCGGGCCACATTGCGTTATGAATTTTCATGGGGAGAGTTTCGTCGTTGGGGTGAGGATGATGGGAGGAGATGAACCGGAGCGTCGCCGACACGACGACAGATCGGGCGTTGTCGCCCGATCGTCAATGGGTTACCCGATGGGCGTTTCAGCCAAGATCAGCTGCCGGCGGTCGGCAGGTCACTGTGAACGTTGGGGCCAAAGTATCGCAAGCCGACCAAGGGCTCCGTGCCCAGGTTTTCGATCTCGACACCGCCGGTCGCCGCTACGTGTGAAATGAACACTTCGTCGGTCGTGTTTTCGCCGAAGCGAATCATGGCCGGCGTTTGCAAATCCAGTTTGCCCATTCGCCCGCGTCCTTGGACCGTGATCCAACTACTGGCACCGGGATCTTTCAGCGTGCACTTGGCACCTGGATCGATGGTCAACTCTTTGGCACTGAATAACTGTTCGCCATCGACAGTTCCATAGACGATCCAGCGATCGGTGTATCCGTCGCCGCTGCGGTTTTCGTCGACGACGGGCTCCAGATAGTTGCTTTGTTTGAAGTGCGTATCGACGTTCTTGTCCCAGTCCAATTGTCCGACGATGAAATCGAGATCCTGGTGTTTGTCTTCCGGCATGTCTTTGACCAGCAGTGACCAAGGCACGTAGCGGCCTTCAACGATCGACTGGTACATGCCGAACACGTCGCTGCCCCACTGGGGCTCGTAAGTGCACAGCGATCCGGGGGCGTGCAGCACGCCGGGCGGAATCAGCCAGCCGGTCCCACGTTTGAGGCGGTAAGCACGGCTGAGATCCAGCATGCCGTTGTCACCTTTGTTCCAATCTTCTAGACAGCGTCGGACGTCTTCTTTGGTCGTTCCCGGCTCCAACCCCATGAACGTGTAGGCAAAGTTGTTGTCGACGTTGTTCAGTTGCGGAGGAAAGTAGTAGCTTTCCGGCTTGCCTTCTTGGCCCACCAACGCGGCGTCTTCAAAGGACTGGTGCATGTGGTGTGGGATCGGTCCCATGTTGTCAAAGAATTTGCTGTACACAGGCCATCGATCGTACTTGCTGAAGATCGCTTCGCCGACCAAGTCCTTTCCGCGTTCGGCGACGGCATCGCGGAGCAAGAATTTCTGGCCTTCGAACAGGCAGAACGAGAGCCCCTCGTGCCACACACGGCCTTCGTTGGCTGCTTCGGTCGTGCTGCCGAACCAGCGTTCGTCGATGCCACCTCGGTCGGCACCAAAACGATAGTAGTCGTTGGGGTGCAACTTGATGCGTCGTCCCGGGTGCAGGAAGGAGCGTGGCACCCAGGTGGGAGTCAGCCGCAGCAAACCGTCGCCCGCGTTCATTGCCGATTCCAAGATTCCGGCGACACTATCGCCTTGCACCAATCCGTCGTCCAAGTTCACGTCAGTCATGGTTTGCAAATATTCTGCATCAAATGGGTATTTGTGGGTGGGGAAAGTCCCCGCATGTTTTATTCGCTGGCAACCTGAGGTACAAGAACGGCAGCCCGGAGGTCGCTGAAATCGCGTCATTTCCTCCGCTCTCCATCATCCGTCATCTCCCATCAAACGACCATGTCCGAAATCGTCACCGCTCGATCCCACGAGAATCGCGTCCAGAGCATCCGCTGGAACGATCAGTCCCCACTGACGATGGCCTTGGAGACTCGCCGCGGGATGATCCACTGTGAGCACGGCATTTTCGTGGGCGGCAAGGCCGATGGGGTGGAAGTGGTCCAGATCGACACAGGGGTCGCCAAGGTCATGGTGCTGCCGACACGTGGGATGTCCATTTGGCAAATCGAGTGTGACGGTGTGCGTTTCGGGTGGAATTCACCCGTGGCGGGTCCCGTTCACCCATCGCTCGTCCCGATCAGCGAAAACTCCGGACTGGGATGGCTGGATGGTTTCGACGAACTGGTGGTCCGCTGCGGACTAGAGAGCAATGGAGCCCCCCAGCACGATAGTGCCGGACACCTCGTATACCCTCTGCACGGTCGAATCGGAAATCTGCCCGCCGACTCGCTATCGATCGAGTACGACGAAGCGTCGGGGCGGTTGGAGCTGATCGGCGAAGTCTGCGAGTCTCGACTTTTCTTTACCAACCTGCGTTTGCAAAGCCGACTGCGGGTCAACGCCGGGTCCGCCGATATCGAACTGCTAGACAACGTCACCAACGAGCGCAGCACCGCTGCAACGATGCAGTTGCTCTATCACATCAATGTCGGCAAGCCGGTGTTGGGCGAAAACGCCAAGCTGCTGGCTCCGCTGGAGGAACTTGCCCCCAAAGACGACCGATCGGCTGCAGAGATCGACCAGTGGAATCAGTTCGGGCCGCCGGAATCGGGCTACGCCGAACGAGTCTACTTCGCCAAACTTCGTGGCGACGATTGCAACGACACGTCTGTGATGTTGCACAATGCGGAGGCCAGCAGAGGACTGGCGGTGACGTACAACCTCGCCGGCTTGCCGAACTTTGTCCTTTGGAAGAACACCGCCGATGAAGCCGATGGCTACGTCGCGGGACTCGAGCCGGCAACCAACTTTCCCAACACACGAGCCTTTGAAGAATCACAGTCGCGTGTGGTGAAACTCAAGTCCGGTCAGACAGCAGCATTTCGCGTGACCATCCATCCGATCACGAGCAGCGAAGCGGTGACCGAGATGGAATCAAGAATCAAGAGCTTGGCGGGCGATCATTCACCAGAGATTCACTCGTCCCCCAAGTCGGGCTGGTCCGCCGGTGTGTAGCTGTAGCTCGACGCTCCAAGTCGTTGGCGACAAATCTTGACTTGACGCCTAATAAACGGTCCCGCCAATCGTATTTTCCGATGGTGTGTTGCTGCTGAATTCCCGGCCTGCGGCCATTTTTGCACGCTATCAATGCGAAAATCCGCCGTTTTTGGAAACGTTCGGCGTTGTCGATTCGTCATACTGAAATCGCGATATTGAGTATCGCGGCGTCAACTTGTCTGTTCTCCTCTGTCCCCTGACAGCTCCATGAAACGTCTTTTTGTCCCCTTTCTGATCCTGGCAACTCTGTTGGTCGTCTATCGAACCCATACCGCGGCGGAACCACAGCAACCTCAGGAACAGCAATCTCAGGAACAGTGGACGCGGGTGAAAGACGCGATGAACCAAGGGCTGCCGAAAACGGCGATCGAGGAACTTGCACCGATCATCGAGCGTTCCAAAGCAGAATCAAAATTCGACGAGTGGATCCACGCCGTGACGCTTCAGATCACCCTGGAGTCGAACATCGAAGGCAACCAACCGGTCGAAAGGATCACGCGTTTGGAAAAGGCGATTGAGACCGCTCCGCCGGAAACCAAGGCCGTGATGAACACTCTGTTGGCCAATTGGTACTGGAATCACTTTCGACAAAACCGCTGGCGTTATCAACAACGAACCCAATCCAGTGGCGGCGGCAGTGATGACATCGAGACCTGGGACTTGCCCCGCATCTTGGCCAAAGTCGACGAAGTGTTCACGACGGCACTGAGTGATAAAGCAGCACTGCAGCAGATCCCGATCGAACGTTTCGGCGAAGTCTTTGTCCCCGGCAACGTCAGCGACGCGTATCGGCCGACGCTGTTCGACGTGCTCGCTCACGACGCGTTGGAGTTCTACACAGCGGGAGAACAGGGGGGATCGAAATCACAGGATTACTTTGAGCCCGCCGCGGAAAGTCCGATCTTTTCCGACACCGCCGACTTCATCGCCTGGGAGCCCGAAACGACCGACGCGGACTCACCCACGCTGCGAGCGATTCGGCTGTATCAAGACCTGTTGCGATTTCATGAGTCCGATGAAGACGTCACAGCGTTTGCCGACAACGATCTTTCTCGCATCGTGCTGGCCAGCGCCAAAGCGGTCGGCGCTGAAAAACAAGATCGCTACCTCGCGTCGCTGCGTCGTTTGATCGAGCGATACGACGATCATCCCGTTTCAGCGCTCGCCCGACACTACCTAGCACAACAACATCACAACAATGAAGACTTCGTCCTGGCACACGAGATCGCTTCGGTCGCGGTCGAGCGTTTCGCCGACAGCGTGGGCGGTCGTCGCTGCCACAATCTGATCCAACAGATCGAAGCCAAGCAACTCGAAGTACGAACCGAACGCGTTTGGAACGGCGACCAGCCGGAGCTCCTGGTCGACTATCGCAACATCACCGAAGTCCACTTCAGAATCGTGAGGTTTGATTTTGAAACTCACATTCAAAGCTCACAACGCGAGCCCCATTATGTCTACAACAATGAGTTACAGGAGTTATTGGCCCGCCCATTTCTCAAATCCTGGTCCGTCGAATTGCCTGCGACGGAGGACTACAAGGCACGAATCGAAACGCTGGAACCGCCCGCCGGGTTGCCGCCGGGATCGTACTTGTTGATCGCAAGCGGCAAGCAGGACTTTTCGCTGGACGAGAACCAGATCTCAGTGGTCGAGATCTGGGTCAGCGATTTGGCACTGGTCGTACGAACTTCATTCAACAGCACCGTGGTCAACGGATTTGTTTTGGATGCTCAGTCCGGTGAACCCATCCGGGGTGCTACGGTCGACGCATGGATTCGTCAGCGTGACGGACGTAGCACGCGGAGCATGTCGGTGCGAACCGATCAAAGCGGATTCTATGAGTTTCAACCGACCCCTCGTCAGCAACTGACGATCCATGCACGGCACCGCAATCAATCGCTGTCGTCGGACAACGTGATTTCGGTGCGGGCGCGGCGTGACCAAGAAGAGCTCGTTCGCGCGACGAAATTCTTTACCGATCGCTCCATTTACCGCCCCGGTCAAACCATTCAGTACAAGGGCATCTGCCATTCGTACAACCAAGCCGACGGCGATTACAAGACATCGCCCAACATGCCGGTTACGGTTGCCCTGTTCGATGCCAACAACCAGGAAATCCATCGGCAAGAACATCGCTGCAATGCGTACGGCAGCTTCAGCGGCAGCTTCACCGCCCCGGCAGATCAACTCACCGGTCGCATGTCCATACGCGTCGTCAACGGTCCCAATGGACAAGCTCAGGTTTCCGTCGAACAGTACAAGCGGCCCCAGTTCAAGACAGAACTGGATGCACCGGAGGTCGCTGCAAAACTAAACGAACCTGTCGAGCTGACCGGACACGCCACCGCGTACAGCGGCGCACCGATGAACGGTGCGACCGTTTCCTATCGCGTGGTTCGCGAAGTTCGCTATCCCGGTTGGTGGTATTGGCGTTGCTGGTGGGCTCCACCGCTGGCCAACAGCCAAGAGATCTCGCACGGAACGACGGAAGTAGGCGATGACGGAACGTACAAGATCTCTTTCGTCGCCAAACCCGACGCCTCTGTCCCTTTGGAGAGCGAGCCCACATTCCGATACACGGTGTTTGCCGATGTGACCGATACCACGGGCGAGACGCGATCGGATTCCAAGACCGTTCAAGTCGGCTACACGGCATTGGCGGCGACGCTGTCGACAGACTCATGGCTGGTCAGCGATTCCGGCGTTCCGCTTCGCATCGCCACGAAAACACTGGACGGAGTCGGCCAAGCCGCCAGTGGTGAAATCAAAATCCATGTGGTCCAGCAACCCGAAGAAGTGATTCCGCCGCGATTGTTAGCGAGCAATCAGTACTACCGTGGCAACACGGAACCGGAGAAGCCCGATCCGTCCGTGCCCTCCTCGTGGGAACTCGGTGAACTGGTCGAAGAACTGTCGTTCGAAACCGACGCCGGTGGCAACGCCGAGTTGAAAACCAAGCCACTCGCCCCGGGAATCTACCGAGCGTTGCTGTCCACCGAAGACCGATTTGGAAAGTCGGTTTCCGCCGTCGTTCAGTTCCACGTCTTCGATCCTGATGCGAAACAATTTTCAGCCAAGCTGCCCAGTAAGTTCTTGGTCAAAGACACGACGGTCCAACCGGGCGACACCTTGGTCGCGATCTGGGGCAGTGGGTACACCAAAGCCCGTGCGTACATCGAGATCGAACATGAAGGCAGGATCATGCGAGGATTCTGGACCACGCCTGGCCAGACCCAGATGAAACTGGAGCAGCCGGTGACCGAAGACATGCGTGGCGGCTTTACTGTTCGGATGACGATGGTGCACGACAATCGTATTCACGAACACTCTCAACGCATTCCCGTGGAATGGAACAACAAGAAGCTGTCCGTCAGTTGGGAACACATGGTTTCCAAACTCGAACCGGGCAGCAAGGAGACTTGGACAGCGACCGTCACCGGCCCCGATGCAGAGAATCGATTCGCCGAGATGGTCGCCACCCTCTACGACGCGTCTCTGGATGCGTATCAGTCTCACACATGGTCCAGTACTTTCGGTGTGTTTTACCAAGACCATACGCGGATACGTTTGATGTTCGCCAATTCGTCAAAGAATTTCCATCGTGTGCATCAAACTTGGGGACAGCAGTATCTGGATCCCGCGCTCACCTATCGGCATTTCCTGCCGGAACTGACGTACAACTATCACGGGTTCCAAATGGCGCGCATGCGTCGGGGTGGATTCAGTACAGGCGCGCCCATGCCGATGGCGGCAGCCGAGGGGATGATGGATGGCGAAGCTGCCTCAGCGCCAATGGATGGTGTGGCGTTGTACTCCTCCGTCGCCCCGATGGCCAAAGCGACGGCCGAACAAGCATCGGGCCAGCAAGACGCCTCCCAGCCGGACTTGAACCAAGTCGCTCTGCGAAAGAACCTCAATGAGACCGCGTTCTTCTTTCCCCACTTGCTCTCCGACAAGGATGGCCAGGTGAAGCTCGAGTTCGAGATGCCCGAAGCGTTGACGGAGTGGAAATTCATGGGCTTTGCCCACGACAACGACCTGAGTGCCGGCCTACTGACCGGTTCGACCGTGACGCAAAAAGACATCATGGTCCAACCAAACCCACCTCGATTCTTGCGAGACGGAGATCAGTTGGAATTCACGGTCAAGGTCAGCAACCTTTCGCCGACCCGTCAGACCGGCACGGTCCGCTTGAGTTTTCTCGATGCCCGCACCGAAGAGAGCATCGACGACCAAATCGCGAATCGTGACAGTGATCAAGACTTTGCGATCCCGGCTGGTTCCTCCGAAACATTTTCTTGGAAAATCAGCATCCCCGACGGCACGCCTTGGTTGATCTATCGCGCCGTCGCTTCGACTGGAAAACTCTCCGACGGACAACAAGACTTCCTGCCGGTCCTTTCCCGCCGTGTCTTGGTCACCGAATCGATGCAATTGCCGATTCGTGGCCAACAGACCAAGCAATTCGAGTTTGACAAACTACGAGACTCGGGGAACTCGGATTCGCTGACGCACCAATCCTTGACCGTGCAGATGGCGTCCAATCCATCATGGTACGCCGTGATGGCGCTGCCCTACTTGATGGAATACCCCTACGAGTGCAACGAACAAACATTCAATCGGATGTACGCCAACTCGCTGGCACAACACATCGCCGGTAGCGATGCACGGATAGAAAACGTGTTCGCCCAGTGGCGAGGGACGAAAGCACTGGACAGCCCACTGGAAAAGAACGCGGAGCTGAAGTCTGTCATGCTGCAGGAAACGCCTTGGCTGAGTGACGGCAAAGACGAATCAGCCGCGCGACGCAACGTGGGGATATTGTTCGAAAAGAACCGCTTGGCTTCCGAGCTGAAATCGCAACTCAAGAAACTGACCGAAAACCAGTTGCCCGGCGGCGGATGGTCGTGGTTCCCCGGTGGTCGTGAAAACGAGTTCATCACCTTGTACATCACGACGGGATTCGGGCGTCTGAGGCACTTGGGTACCGACGTCGATGTCTCCGCAGCGGTCAAGGCTCTGGCATTCCTGGATGCGGAGATGACCGAGCGATACACTCGCATTGACGAGGGCAACCGAAAGGACAACCAGCTCAGTCCCCACGTCGCGTTCTATCTCTACGGTCGCACGTTCTTTCTGAAAGATCACCCCATCGACGACAGCAATCGCGTGGCGTTCGACTATTGGAAATCACAAGCTCAGAAATACTGGTTGGATCTGAACAACCGCCAATCGCAAGCCCACATCGCAGTTGCCCTCAAGCGACTGGGCGATGCACCCACGGCCAACGCCATCATGCGATCGATCGATGAGCGTAGCGTGTCCGATGAAGAAATGGGCATGTACTGGCGAGACACCGAGCGTTCTTGGTGGTGGTACCGAGCACCGATCGAAACACAAGCGATGATGATCGAGGCCTTCGATGAAGTCGCCGATGATGCGGAGTCGGTCGAGGCGTGCAAGGTTTGGTTGCTGAAACAAAAGCAAACGCGAGACTGGAAGACCACCAAGGCAACCGCCGACGCCGTCTACGCGCTGCTGTTGCGGGGAACTGATCTGCTGAGAAGCACAGAATTGGTCATGGTCGAACTAGCCGGCGAGGCGGTTCAGCCTGAATCGGTGGAGGCAGGAACCGGCTACTACGAACAGAAATTTTTGGCCGGCGACATCAGCGCAGAGCAGAGCCAAGTCACCGTGATCAAGAAAGACCCCGGCGTGGCCTGGGGCAGCGTCCACTGGCAGTATTTGGAAAACATCGACAAGGTGACCACGCACTCCGATGGACCGCTGAGTTTGACGAAAGAGTATTCGATCAAGCGAAACACAGCGGACGGCCCCAAGTTGATTCCGATCACGGAAAATGAATCACCACAGGTGGGCGACGAACTGGTCGCCCGGATCGTCGTGAAGACGGATCGCGACATGGAGTACGTTCACTTGAGGGATCAACGTGGCAGTGGAACCGAGCCGGTCAATGTGCTTTCCGGGTACCGATTCCAAGACGGGCTAGCGTACTACGAGTCCACTCAAGACACCGCCTCGCATTACTTCATCGATTACCTACCCAAAGGCACCTATGTCTTCGAGTACAGCGTGCGAGTGCAACATCGCGGGCAGTATCAAACCGGTCTGGCCAGCATCCAATGCATGTATGCCCCCGAGTTCAACAGCCACAGCGAAAGTGTCGAGCTGCGGGTACGGTGAGCCACGGGCTCAGCGAGCACCCCGGGTTGGAGTCCAGGCTTCAGCCGCTCAGCACTGCACGCCCGCGTTGGAGTCCAGGCTTCAGCTGCTCAGCACTGCACTCGCCACTTCACGTAGCAGCGTCTCTCGGGACGTGAAGTTTATTGCTGACGTCTTTGATTACCCATCTGTATGGGGACGGATTCGGGAAAGCGAAATTGGATCCCGCGAGGGATCGCAGAAGGTAGCCACGGGTCGCCGAAGGCGCACCCGTGGTATGCGACGCCCCTGTTGAATCGACCCCGCAGGGTGTCGCAGACTTCTCAGAATCTGGGCTGCGACACCCTGCGGGGTCGGTTCGCGTCAGGCCGACTCAACCGGCGATGGTCGCTGCGCTATATCGCCGGCTACCGTCTGCGACCGCTTCACGGTCATATGCAGCAAAAATTCTATTCACGTTCTCCGAGACGCTCACCTCAGCGAGCGAAGCGAGCAGTCCCATGTGCCGCAGCCCAAACAACCAAGCACGACGCGCAAGCAAGTGAATCTAACGAATCACTCACGATCGCTTCGGACACGATCCGAGGGACACAGCACTTTGCTGCGTTGGTCAAACGTGTCGATTGATGTTGGCCATGGAGCATGAAAACTTCCTCTGCGCGTGACCGCTTCCAGGTGCGGAGGCAGCGACAGCATAAAGCGTGGGGCGTCAGCCTCACGTCCAACCGACAATCATCCCATCAAGCTGCGGAGGCAGCGACAGATACTGCTAATTTCGTAAGATGGGACTCCCCTCCAGGTCCGAGCCGAAGTCCTGCGATTGCTTCCCAGCATCTCCAGGCTCACCCTTTTGCTGGGACCGTTGAATTCTCCGCAGAGTCTCACACACTTCTTCCAAACGCGGGCACTCTTCCCATCGTTTCCGCCGGCGAAACTCCAGCAGCGCTTCTGCCACTTTCGTGCGTTTCCAAATGGGCATGCCGTCGGCTTTGACGCTAATCAGGTACGCAACAACATGCTCGCCATCAAACTTCCACCGCTCGCGCTGGGCAATCTGGTGATGCCGTCGCAACTTCGCGTACCAGATTGCTGGCCAGTCCGGTTTTCCTGAAGCGAGAACGATATCAAGAGCCCTACCGTGCCCACTATCCCGCCTGCTCTCAAATCTTGTCATTGCATGCCCCTCGAATCGGAAATCCAAATGCACAAAATGTCAGTGCTGTCAGAATGCAAGCCCTGTCAAGCGGTGTCACCCCCACCCGAGATTGTATTCAAAACTGCAACTGCCTAGAATGCTAGGCGTTCTTATTGGTCAGTTGCTGTGAAGCCTGAGCAAAACCAGTCAACAGCCAATAAGTCCGGGAGAAATCGAGGCGTAACCGCCCATAAAGCGTCAAATAACCAACCGCCAAGTCCTGACTCCCCCTAATTACAAGTTCGTCGAATAGGGCATTTCGCAGAATCTCAGTTTCATGCTTTCACGCCTCCGTCGATCAATTACGCTCATCCGCCAGCGGTTAACTAACTCGGTATTCCTGGAACGTGACGACGTCTCTCGCGCGTTCATGATCCGGAGTCTGGACCGACCTGAGCTCTCAGAGACGCTTCCATATACGTGGAAGGGCGAGTCATTTTTCCGGTTCTGGAACGCGACGCTCGACTTGGAAGTGACAACATCACATGGAACGCTAAACGAAGCGCAGAACCAAGCAGTGTTGGCAGCTACGACGTGCGACGCCCCGATGATCAAGCAAGATTCTCTCGATCAAATTGCCGATTGGTTCAACGCAACCTATGCTAATCACGAAATCCTTGTGGATGACGAGATCCACAATGCCCCGCTTCGGACACATGATGACGTAGTCGCAAAGGTTTCACTGCCGCGTGTAGTCATTGATTTATCGGAGACAGCGGTGCCTGGTCGCTTTGAGCTGCATTTTCCATGGAGAACTCACAACTTTTACGACTTCACTGTGGATGTTAACTTATGGGCAGTCCAGGGTAAGACATGACCGACGAACCATGTGGTGCAACGGAGGACGGGTGGTGCGTTTTTTTGTCTGCTTGCACGTCGTTTGCCCGTCCCCGCTGATCACCGCCGATCAACGCGGCTAGCGTTCGAGTACAGTGTGGAGGCAGAGACGGAGCGGAGTTCTTGATGAACCCACGGTCGAGTTGACCGGGTACAATGGCAACGAGCGACGCTGGTTCCGGCCGTCGCTCCTTGTACCGCGATGATCCATGTCGATGCACCCAAGCCGCGGGTGTTGTCGTTACGCACCACAAGAGACCACCGCCGCGGCTGGGTGATCTCTGCGTTACGTGACGAAAACGATGGACGAAATCGACCGCCAGAATCAGCGTGAAGACAAGCTCTACGAGCAGCTACTAGCATCACCCGTGGTCGAGTTGGCGGGAGTTGTCAGCCCAAGCGGTGTCGGTGCGGGCAAGTCTCGCGGACAACAACTGTGGTCACTGTTGCTTTCGTTTGACGCTTGGCGGATCAACGGTGGACCGATTCGCACGGAATCGCTCACGATTCGCCGCCGCGTCACGGACGATGAACTTCGCGAATTCCAGTCAGCCATTGATGCCGAAACGGTTGTCCGAATTCGTGCCCGCGTCGCAGAAGACAATGTCTTCGGCTTTGTGCAAGCCTATATTGAAGAGCATATAGGGCTCGCGGATGACCGCGAGCTTCAGGCACGATTGGACGAACTCCAAAAACCGAAGACCGTCGAGGACGACCAGTTTGGCACATTCACGTTTGATCGTCGTGTCTCATGGTACTCTGCACAAGTCGAGTGGGTGGGCGAAACGATTGATCTCACGCTCAACGCCGAAGAACCGGATGAGATCAAGTCATGTTTGAAGATCGCTCGCGACCTGTGGTCGCAGCAATCGTCATGGAAAACTCGCGTCGACGATTACGCCGTTCAAGAACTGTTGGCACTCAAGAACGATACGTGGCTTGGTGATGACGAAACCGAATTGTCACCAGAGGAATTCAAGAGCAAGATGACGTTGCAGTCGATCTCCATCTACCCAGATGACGACTTTGACTTCTGGCATGATGACGGCGATTTATTCTGGGGCCACTCGATACAGGTGTCTGGTAGTCTCGCTGGCGGTCCCACCTCCGCCGACATCCCCGGATAGTCACGTAACAACACAATGCACCCGAGCGGGCGAACTAGGTGTTTTTGAAATGGACAGTCAACCGCGCCCGCCGGGTGATTGTGAGCGTTATGTCGCTAACTTCGCCGCAGGCCGATGCGATGACTGACACTGACTACTCTGCGGTGATTGACGAATTCGATCGGCATGTCCGCAACTATTTCGCCTACCTCGAAACCGAATACGGCTTTGCTGCATCGCCGACCCGAACTCGCGACATACACGAACCTCGCGACGCTGGTGTGTCCATACGCTACAAGACCGATGCCGTCGGCATTACGATCGGATTGTCTTTGATTGGTGCCGGGATCGCTGTCACGTTCAAGAATCTGAATTGGATCGACATCCCGAAGAACAAACGTGTGAAATACGTGTCACTTGATTCTGTGATCGCGTATCGAACGACCGGAACTGCCAAGTCCCTACTGCATGAATTGACCTCAGCACGTCGCAAATACTGGCCGGATGGATTCCTGATCAACAACATGGAATTGGCTATTCAATCACTCGCATCTCAACTAAAACAACACGCAGCCGATATTATCAGCGGGGATTTGTCATCCTTGCCGGACATCGCTGCTCTTGATCGCGGACAAATCGCAACATAACCAACGGGTGAACGCGAGCCGGAATCGGCCGGGTGGCTCGCTTCGCTCGGCAACGTTTACTCCCGGCCGCGTTACCCAAAACGTTCGTGGATCAAAGACCTTGGCACCGCTCGAATTACCGTTTGACCCCAAGTCTTTCCCTTGGCCACGTGATTGGCAAGCGATTCCACCAGGCTTCGAAGAGGCTTCCGCCGATGCCTTAGGGCACATGGAAACATTTGGAACCTATGAGGTCCCAGCGATCAATTTCGTTTCGGAACTTCGACGAGAGATATGTGCGGATCACCCATTATTCCACCGATGCTTTATTGCGATTGCATGTATTACGATTGACCCTGACGATGTTCTGTTCTTCACGGACGATCCAAACGAACCATTCGCGTTCGTTCACCTAACGTGGCACATTGAACGAACCGCAAACTTTCCCTGGTGCCGCACGTTCGCGACAATTGACTCATTCCTTGAACATTGCTCTGATGGGAGCTGAGACGTTCGCCAACAGATCCACGAACAATCCGATGAACCCAAGCGGCGGATCGGGCGTTTCCTGACTACAACATTTTTCGCCGCCGCTGGGTTATCGGTAGCGTTCGTCGCATCGACATTTTGGCACGAAAATACAATGAACAAGACATTTGATCGCCGCAAGTTGCTTGCAACCGGTTCCGCCTTAGGGCTTGTAGGCCTCGCGCCGCGATCCAGCGCCGAAGACGGATCCTCGTCTTCAAAGCCAATGGTTTCCCTTCGTGGTCGGATTGAGGCCGAACCGAATTGGTTGATGCCGATTCACTTTGGCCCAATCGAATGGGGTGGCGATCAGCAAGTTGGTGCACCACAGTACGAGGTAACAGCGATTTCGCTGAAGTACGTCACCGACGAAGAGCAGCTAACCAAGTACCTTCCAGTAGGATTTGAGCTCGATGGACCACCGCTGCTAAACATCACCTATTCGCAGAACACCGAGATCAGCTGGCTTGCCGGCGGACAATATAACATTGTGGCAGTCACTGCACATGTCAGGTTCAATGGTGAACAAGACGTGCTGACCGGTGAATACGCCCTTGTCTTGTGGGAAAACCTTGCTGAACCCATCTTGGCTGGAAGAGAAGCACTCGGGATTCCAAAGATCCACGGTGACATAGAGGACCATCGCATATCCAACGGCATATGGAGCACGAGACTATCAAAGAACGGCAGTGCTATTCTTGATTTAGAAGCGTCCAATGCCGAAAAAGTTGAAACGGCACAACTCAAAACGCTTCGGGACTCCGCCATGAATCATCGATTGCTTGGCTGGAAGTATATTCCCAACGAAAACTGCACGGCACCACTTGTGAGCTACGCCACCGTGCTGCCCTCAAAGAGTGTGGTGCACGAGGCTTGGAGTGCTCAGGGGAATCTTGATTGGCATACCCAGGCTTGGAAGACTAACCCAACGCAATCTCACATTGTTAATGCTCTTGCGTCTCTCCCGATTGTCGAGAAAAAGTCTTGCACCATAACGCGTTCGAGCAAGACACTCTTGAGTGGAAAAGCGAGGCGATTAGTGTAGTCAGGAATTTGCGTTTCTTCCCAGCAATTCACATCCGCTGATGCAAGCGACGAACCATCCGATGCAACCGAGTCGCGGTAGCGGGGCGTTTTGAAATGGAAGATCAATTGCCGCGACCGGCTGATCACTACCGTTACCGCATGCAATCGTTGATCTCGACAGGTTTCCACCATTGAACCTTCAACCAGACTGAATTCATTGCGGCCCGACGTTGGTGATCCTCCCGATGTTCAGAAAGCTACATCAACTGGGTGTGGATGTGTAATGCTCGCTCAGGCTGTTGCAGTTGCCATCGCCATTGCGTTCAAGCACAATGGATACGACGGACCGGCATTGATCTTTCTGATTGTGTTTCCGCTTGGGATTTTGTACAGCGTTTGGTCAGAGCATCATGCGGTCTACCGTTTACGGAAGCCGGAGACGCTTCGGAAATCAAAGCGAGAATCAGAGAATTGAATCATCCAGGTTGCTCAATACCTTTCAAGACAAATGTGGCTCTCAAACCCTATGCGTTACTCCAACACCGACCGGCTGTCATTCGCATTCGGTAGATATGGAGTGCGGTAACCAACGGATGCAACGGAGGACCGGTGGTCAGCAATTTGACATGGACACCCAACTCCCGGTCCCCGTTGAACCTAAACGTTCCCCGACAGATGAGTTGCACGTTCAAATCTCAAATGCGATTTCTGATTTTTGCCTTGGCTTTCGCCCACGCTACCGGATGCACTCGTGACGACGACCGCCCACTGATTGAAGACAAAGAAGCTTTTGTCGACCTTTCTGTCGACGAACAGTCGTCCCTCATCGGTAATGATCCGCGTCTCGATCAGCGAATTGCTGAACTGACCGAAGAAATTGAAGCGACACCGAATTCCAGAGCGTATTCGCGGCGTGGCGGCGCATATGTATTGAAGGGGAGCTACGGACTTGCAATGACCGACTTCGATACCGCGATCACACTTGATTCCGGTAACGCGCATGCCCACTACAACCGAGGTGTTCTACAATCTCAGTTGTTCAAGCACAAAATGGCGATCGAGGACTACACATCTGCGATTAACGCAGACACGCAGTATTCACTTGCATACGCAAATCGAGGCATGGCTCACCTTGAGCTAGAGAACTACGCAATGGCAATCGTTGACCTTCGCGAGGCAATAAAATTGGACCCAGATGACCATCTTGCGATGCACGCGCTTGGAATCGCCTTATTTGAGAATCCAGATCGTGCAGAAACTGATAGGAGTACCGCTAAAGATCTCCTAACACGTGCATGCGAACTCACCAATTACGAGTACGACAACTACGTGCGATCGCTTCGCTACGTCGAGGGCCCTCCCGAGGTTCGCCCGGATGACGGCGGGTAACCATCGGATGCACGACGAGTCGCCGAGTCGTGGTTTTTGAAGTGGAGGATCGCTCGCGGCGACCGCGTGATCCGTGTCGTTCGTCTTGCGAATTGAAAGTCAGCTTGATCTAGGGAATCCAATGCATGCAACCAGGTCCAGACTTTCCCCCAGCAAACGAATCGTCTCCTCGCGCGGGACGACACCGAATTGATTGCATCCTTCCCCCCCATTCAATGGCAACTCTGGCCATTTCTGGCTGCCTTATTCGTCCTGTGGACCGCAATTGCTATTCCCTTGGGGACTTTGATTCATTGCGCGTGGTTACGCAAGTATCGTGGTAGCGTTCGGCCAAAGAACTGGGTGCTAAGAACATTTGTGTGGTTTTATCTCCTCACCGCCGGGCCACTTGCGGTAGGAGCAATCATAGCATGGCAGAACAAAACGATCTTCTGATGGTCTGCGAGAACGACGAACCATCGGTTGCAACGGAGGCCGCGAGTTGACATTATTGACGTGGTGAGTCTTTCGCGCGGGCCCGCTGAACCGTACCGTTCTGCGATATGAGGCGAATGTGAAACTATTTGATGAATTCGCCTATATCGTGTTTCCCGCATACGGTGGCGCTTTTCAGGACATGGAGCCGCGCATTGCGGAGTGGGATCAGGTATTCGAGGGCAACTATCATTTTCTGTATGGGTTTCATGGTGGCGGCATTCTCTCCGTGCCTCTCTCAATTCCAGAACAGACTCGATATCGGCTTGCTACGTCCGATTGTAACCCAAAGGGCGTGTATGGGATGGTTCTTGGCAACGCGTCTGGAGAGCGACTGACTGGACTCTTGTCCTGTGCTCAGGAGGATCGCCCGCCAGCCTTTGCCGTGAAAACGGGTTTGGCAGATCGAGTACCGAATCCCACTGTCAAAGTAACGCCTGAGCATTTTGAATCATTAGGCGATGGGCGAATGCTGTTGGTGGTGCCAAAGTCTACAAAAAGGATGCTGGCACAAATCGAACTTCTCCCACAATGGTTTGCCGAATTCGGAGTGACGCTTAGCTCCGATTCTGTTGATACTCGCGAACGTCTGAAGGGCGTCGCAGTCAATTGGTTTGCCGATCCGCATCGTCCGATGTTTAGCTTTGCTATGTCAGGTGGTGTCGCCAACGCTGCATGGCAAACGGCGGTGACCTATTACATTGCCGAATACTGGGACACCCGGGTTCGTGGGTTGGACTCGATGCACATTCTCACAAATATTGATGGCAAACCCTCTTTCCGACGAAACTGGACGTCCAACAAATAGGTTATTTGTCGCAGAACAAAACGCTGAACCCGAGTGGCCGATGACGGGTTCTTGAAATGGACGTTCGCTCGCGGCCACCGGGTTAGCGTAGTCGTTCGTCGACTGAAGACCTATTGGAAACTCGAGCGTAGTGCGAACGTTAGCATTTGGTGACATTCATGGTTGCTACCGCTCGCTCGACGCGTTGGCATCATTCGCTTCGTTTGAATCGGACGACCGAATCATCACGCTTGGCGACTACGTTGACCGTGGTCCTGATTCAAGACGCGTGATCGAATGGCTTATCGATCGGCAGACGAGCGGTGTACTCCTCTCCCTTCGCGGCAATCACGAGCTAATGATGGTCGCGGCACGTCATTCCGAACGACACCGCGACGAATGGCTGGCGTGCGGGGGTGATGCCGTGCTTTCTTCGTATTGCACTGATCGACTCGATGACATTCCCGACAATCACTGGCGATTCCTCACTAGCTCGCTTCGATCGCATTTTACGACCAGAACTCATCTCTTTGTCCATGCGAATGCATACGCTGAGATTCCGATCGACGAACAGCCGGACTTCATGCTTTACTGGGAATCGTTCGGCAATCCAGCACCGCACGAATCTGGACTGACGATGGTTTGTGGTCACACTCCACAACGCGATGGCTTCCCACTGTCGGTTGGCCACGCAATCTGCATCGACACGTGGGTATGCGGATGTGGCTTTGGACAACCGACCGAATCCATACGAGCCGAGTAAAGGCGAATTGGCAAGCGTCACCCCCGCGATGACAATCAAAATGGCACGACTCATAGGGACGCAGCATCAGAGCGTCCCGGCAGCGTGGTGCTGCCGATGAAACCATGCGGCGGTCCATCCGTGGCCTGAGTTCTTGTGGCTTCTCGTGCTTTTTGTGGCAAGCAGTCTTCACTCGCTGGGTCGAGGGCAGCGATGGCAACGAAAAACACAAAGACACACGAAAAAAGCTTCGTAACTGAGCAACTTCCGATGATTGTCTTGTCTCATCGACTGCGATTGTGACACCGCTTGCGGCCACTTCTTTCTGCCGACGCTTGAGCTTTGTTCGTTTCGCAGGAGGTGTTGTGTATCGTGTCCACGGCGATCGCCTTCGGGATCGGTTGGGTATTGGGATGTTGCTGACCGTCGGTGAGCTGTCGCGACCAACGGCTACCATCTTTGACCGGCTTCGCGGTCAGAGAGAGGCCTTTTTGGTGGGACGATGCTTTGGTTGCGTTGATGCTGATGGTGGTGCGACGTGTGATATGTTCGGATGATTACGACTGGTACTTGGAAACGCAGGTAGAAGTGGCAAAGGAAACGGAGCCGGAACCGGCGAAAGCGATCCAGATGGACCTGCCTGGTTTGACACCGGGAGTGTCGTTCGAGATAGAATCTTTTAGAGGCGGGTTGGATACTCGGATCCAAGCTCTACGGGCCAAGTCATTTGGGTTGGCAATTTCGACAAAGCTCAACGCCCGATCTAAGCATGCACGTCCTGTGCTTGCATAGATCGCAATTCGTTCGCCAGTTGAGAACACGCTATGATTTCGCCTAACTTATCCCAACGCTGATGCGGTCGACTCAGTACACCCTCAAACGGGCTTTCTTGTATACGGCGATTTTCGCAGTGTTTTGTGCCTTCGTTTCAGCGCATCCAGAGCTTGCGATGTTTGCCGGGATTCTACCTGTCGCTATCATCGCTTTCTCCTGCTCACGCAGACGAGTTTCAACGTTTTTATTGATCGCCTTTTTCACAACGCTTGCATTGTTCTGGTCATTTTCTTTCCCTGGCACGCACCCTACTCAGGAAGATGGACTCTGCGCGACCGTGGGCGCTGCGGTAGGTGCTGCTGTCGATCATGCCCGTACCCTGCTGCGCGAATGGATTTAGGCAGTCCCGACTTAGCCGTGATACCACGCGATTCGGGCTGCGGAGTGCGTTACAATAATAAATGTCGAACCATGTCATCCACCATAAGGACCGCATGGCGTTTTTACAAATGGAACCCACATTGGCGGTCCACGGTGATGACCGCCGTTATTTGTCATGACAGCACCGCGGACGATACCGACCGAATCGTCTTTTCGGACCGACACGGCAACACTCGCCGTGTTCGACCCAAAGCGGTTGGAACATCGACTTCACGATAGCGCGGACTGGTGGTCGATTCCCGGTGATGAGGTCACTGAAATCAACGCGGGAAACGTGCTGTTCGTTTCAACCGGCACTGACGGTGACTATCTGCTCAATGTGTACTGCGAACCACCGCCAGATAACGTACTGCCGTTAGCCTTGTCGGCCCTAATCCGATGTGACAGCGGTTCTTTGTTCTTTCACGCTGGAGAATACGTTCCAGCTGGCGATATGATGCCGGACACCACGTACGGCGGCCTTCAACTTGAATTTAAACCAGGAACGTATCGCGTAACCGTGCTACACTTGGTGCCGTACTGTTTGGAGGTGTTTGTGGCGCTAGCCAACGAAGACGCGGCCAACGACTTTTGCGACAGCCCGGCTTTACCGTGGCCCAAAGACGACAAGTAACAATGGGTTGGACGCGGAGGACTCGAAAGCGACTTTTTGACATCGTTGATCTTTCGCTCGGCCCCGCTGAACCCTAACGTTCTGGGACTAATCGATGCGTCGGTTCTCGATTCGCAGACTTTTGCTTGCCACGACAGTCGTTGCCGTTTTCTTCGGCCTATACGCGTACACTTGCACTTCACACGCACACAACGTTGCGATTCGTGCCGCCGAACTACGGAGCATCAATTCGATCGTCGGTATGTTCGGTGCTGGGCAAATTGTCGTAACCGAACGCGGCGGGACTTACGCGTTTGACGGCAGCATTTTTCACCTGCACGACGATGAACCACCCTACGCACGCTTCTACGGGTACGACACGTACCGACGGGTTACGAACATTCACTTCAGAGGCGATGTCGATCCACACGTTGTTGATTATTTGCCAGACTTTCGGAACTTGCGATCGGTTTCGTTTTCGTTACTGGTGACGGTGGACGGCGAGTTCCCACCTCGATTCTTAGATCTGCTTTCTGCAACTATTGATTTCCGTACCAGATCGCCGGACGTTTCTGTTTCGGTTACGTGCACTGACACACACGGCAATGTTGTTTTTGACGACTCATAGTTGGTCGTGTACGCTCTTCCGCTGAACGAAAGTGCACAGACCTATGAATTGCACGGGAGGACGGGAATCGTGTTTAATGGTCTGCTTGCAGATTTTCCGCCCGTCCCACGTGAATTCTGCCGATCGCCGGGACAACGAAAGCTCAAAGGCAGATCCAGCTCGCATTGCAAAACTGATGTCTGTTCACCGTTTCATCTTCGCTGTATTTGCGATTGCAACCATCGTCGGATGCAAAGATGCTCCCTCGCTGATGATTCCGGACGGTTTGTGGGTTCAGGACGGTGGAGGTGCCGCTCCAAGAATCGCCTTTGTCCGGGACGACGAGTATGGATACCTTGATGCGGCGGGTCGCGTTGCCATCGAACCTATGTACCGTTGGGCCGATGACTTTCGCGACGGCGTTGCATTGTGCAGTTTGAACGGACAAGGCACGATGATTGACGAATCTGGATCGGTCATCGGTACGGTGCCAGCGCATGCCGCAACGTATTTCCGTGCCGACTCGGATCGTGTCTGGTACCAAGTTGGCGAGAAATGGGGGCTCTGCAACTTTCAAGGAGAAGTGCTCATTCAACCGTTGTATGAAGACGTGGATGCGTTCTCCGATTCTCTCGCCCGCGTGAATATCGGAGCGAAGTTAAGATTCCCAGGATTCATGGAGGGGGGAAAGACTGGCTACATCAACCGCAATGGAGAGTCCGTTATTGCCTGCAGCTTCGACGAGTTGGGCTGGGGCTTTCACAACGGATACGCTACGGTCGGCGACGGCCTGATTGATCGGAATGGAGTGATTCAGTTTTCACGAGTTGGGATAGGCTATATTTTCTCGGACGGGGTGATCAACGTCTGCTCGTTCAAGGATGATCCGACGACCGATTACGTTGATGCAACGGGAATGATCAATTTTACAGTCGAGGGGTACGGCGAAGAGTTTGCGGAGGGTTTGGCAGTAGTCTCGGACAACAAACTCGCTGGGTTCGTCGATCAATCGGGAGCATACGTCATTCAACCCCGATTCGAGGACGCCCACTCGTTCAGCAACGGTCTCGCGGGCGTCTCTGTCGGGATGGGACGCTGGGGTTACATCGATCGCAGTGGCAAACTTGTCACGCCCACACACTTCAACGAAGTTCGTCCCGCCGCGAAAGAGTTCGCTATCGCCCATTACGGAGGCACGCAGCAAACTGCTGACGATGGTCCCGTGTGGTGGGAAGGCGGACGCTGGTTGATGATTGACCGGTCTGGTCGCCCACTTGCTGTAATTCGCGAGGATCGGTCTGATGATTGGTAGCCTGACCGATCAATTGAGCTCGGGCGGACGGATAGAGCGAGTTGCGAGCGCCATCGACAGGGCAATCTGTACCCTCGCACAGCCGACGAACCAAGACATGCACGTGCGGACTGGCAAGGTCTGATTGACGAGCGGGGGGAGATCCCGCCTGGGTAACTGCTAGCCACAGGTCCAGTATTGAGTGTTGCAGCGGCTGTACAAGACCGGTGGTCGAAGTCAGTCGTTGAAGCACTGGACTTTTGGGATCGAGACAGGCAGAGAGGTAGGGAGGATGAATGGACGGTGGGTGGTGTGCGCGGCTGTGAAGGGGAATAGCTCCGAAATTTTGTACCTGTTGGCCCCCATCAAATGGTTGCAGTACCCCTGGTTTGTGCATGCCCCAAGGCAACACTCCGCGACGCGTCATTGGCGAGCTTCGTGGAGAGACCCGGAGTCGGCGCCCCGAAGAACGCTTGCTTTTCGCCTTGGTCGGCTCACGCGCGCTGCGCATCACGTCAATCGGGCAACCAGTGAGGACCCTGAGGTTCTTGATCGATCCGCAGCATCCGGCCGTGCCGATTCGAGTATGTCCTAGAAAACGAGGCAAGACGCCTTGCGTCGACTAGAGACACCTCGGTGCGACATGTTTGGGCAAAAAAATGGAAGGGCAAAAAAATGCTCGTGTTCATTCTGAGTCAGCATCTTTTGCCCCTCGCTGTCGTTCCGGCAGTTGCTGTTGGTCATGGTTTGCATGCCGGCAATCGTCTATCGCAAGTCGGCAACATCGGTCGTCAGCAGGTGTCTTCCCGAATCCGGGCGGCCAAGCGTAGAACGGGGCGTACCGTATTTCGTCATGCACAGCATGACCTACAGTGATTCTGGTCCCGCATTTTTTTGCCCAGACTGTCTGTTCTTTGAATTAGCGGTCATCCAGTAGGGCATGCTGTGCGCGATACCATCCGTTCATCGCAAGCCAGCAACACCGAATATCTCCAGGCTTTTTCCACGAATCTAATCGGTCAAGCGTGAAAGCATGGTGTGCCGTGTTTTGTCATGCGGAGCATGACCTACGGTTGCTTCGTTTAACGGACTTGATCGCGATGTCGGGGCAACAAGTGCGTGCGGGAGCCAAGTGAAATCTGGGAGCCGGATGCTGTAACACGGCACGTCCGGATCTACGAGGGGCCGGAGGTCAATGCGGCGTGGTTACAATATTGTGACACCACCAGAGGAAACGGGTGGTAAACAGGGAAAACAAACCGTAACCTAAACCAAAGAGACGCCGGCCTACTCACCGGCAGGACTCAAGACGCCGTTACCCAATGGTCACCTTTCGGTTCGTCCGCCGTGATCCTGGACGCTATCCACAAGGACGTGCGAATGAGATTTGTATCGCTGCTCTTGGCACCCATGATTGTTCTTGGTTGCGCTTCGGTTGGTTCCCCAAAGTTCAAGGTGAACACTCGTGATGAGATGCATGTATCGATCAATGACGCGATCCCAATTGGAACGCCTCTTGCTCGTGCACGCGAGATTATGGAATCCGCTGGGTTCGAGTGTGAGCTGATCCTATCAGGCAGTTTCACAGAGGACATGGGGTTGATAGGTGACGACGGTGATTATCCTGCCGTGGCAAATGCTCGATACCTTCAATGCAAGCGTGCCAATAGCACTGGACTTCTCACTGCGAACTTTTGGACGATTGCGATCGTGTTGGACGATGGGGACAAGGTATCAGAGGTGCTCGTTCGTGTATGGGGCGAAGGTCCGTAGTTTCATTCGCAAATCGTGGATAACCATCGCGTCCACCGGAGAACGCGAGCCACGGTTTTACGCCATCGCATTCTCAAACGCGCGTTCCCCGTGACGCGTAGCGTTCGTCGAGGTAGGCAATCCTCCAATCCCACACAGCAATCTCATGTCTCGGCCTAAACGGATCCTGCTTGCCGGAATGAGCGACGTCGATGTGGACAATATCCGCGAACATCTTTGCAATTGCGATTACCAAATCCGATCGGTCGATGTTGACGTCGATGTTCTTGACCAACTACCTGCCTATCAGCCGCATTTAATTCTGCTCGACATAACCTTGGAAACATTTGATGCATTTGAGCTTTGCAAACGTATCAAACAGGACTCCATGGCCTTGGTTCTGGCTGTAACACCGTTGTGTGCCATCGAGCATATCCAGCGAGCAATTGATTCTGGATCGGACGATTTCCTCAGCAAGCCAGTGCACAGAGTGGAGCTGCGAAAGCGTGTAGAAAGCCTACTGAAGCTCCAGGATTTTGTATGATGGTTTGTGCTTCCCTGTCGCACCAAAACTCGACGAACCATGCGTTGCAACGGAGCGGGTGAATCGGGAGTCTTGGTCATTGGCGAGTCGCTCGCGTCCGCCCGCTGATGCGTAATGATCATCGCGGCCAGTGATCGAGTCCGGTGTGGATGTTGGAACTGATCCGAGTGCTCGATTTCCCCACGGCGAAGTCCAGCGGGTACCCGTGCATGCAGCGTTCCTGGTTCCGGCCGTCGCTCCTTGTACTGCGAAACTCCAAGGCGTACGCTCGGGACGACGATATCGCGTTTGATACCGCAAAGACCACGTTCGCTACTGTGCGTTCTCTCTGATCGGCACGGCGAGTGATCGAGTGCAGAGTGGACGAGGAGCAGGCTCCAGGGTTCGATTGACCCACTGTCGCCCCCCACCGGGTACAATGGCAACGAGCGATCCTGTTTCCAGCCGTCGCTGCTTGTACCGCGATGATCCATGTCGATGCACCCAAGCCGCGGGTGTTGTCGTTACGTACCACAAGAGACCACCGCCGCGGCTGGGTGATCTCTGCGATCGCCGCACTGAATAACACATGGGAGCCAATAACCCTTACAAAACGCCGACCTCGATCGAATCGGTTGAGCCACCTGTCCGCACGGTTCATCCAGACTGGCACTGGATGGTTTCCATGGTTCACGTGTTTTCAGCATTGTCTCTATGGGCGTTGTTCTATTCGTCGCAGGGTGAAGCGGGCTGGAAACTCACCTGCCATGGTTGCTGCTCAATTCGCTTGTTTGACTCCGGCTCAACAGGACTGCGGTTCATGTTGCCACCTTTACTCGCGGTATTGCCGACTGCCGCAACATCACTTCTGTTCTGGTATTTCTATCACAACTGCAATCCCACACGAAAAGCCACGGGCCGGAACTTCGCCTTCCTGCTTGTAGGCATCATCCTTGCAGGCACGAATGCTTCACTGTACGATCCGATTGAATAGTCGCAATCCATGTCAGTGCACGACGCTGGCGAACCATGGATTGCAACGGAGGCCGCGAGTTGACGTTTTTGAAGTGGAGATTCGTCCACGCGGCTCTGCTGAACCCTGCCGTTCGCCCATCGAAGCGTGTCCGCAGCACTCAGTCATGACGATCCGCAACGACCAAGTGCTTGATATTTTCCGAGAACTGCCGGGCCACCGCGGTTGCTCGGAAGGCGAGCTTGATGTTGCTGAGTCACAATTAGGTGTTGAGCTGCCAATGCGATACCGCGAAATGATGCAACTCGACGCGGGACGCCTGTGTGGCGCTGGAATCGTCGCCCCGATCCGCAGGCTGCAAGAATTGCGACAGGACGCGATTGCACTTCTGATTGAGGACGGTCACTCTTACCGACCAGACGCAGACGACGTCGTGTTCGCGTGGGAGGATATCTACGCATTCTACTTTTTCAAAGCGGACGGTAACAACGATCCTCCCGTCATGATGTTCAACTACGACGACTCAGAGCATGATTGGGCACCCGTCATCGCGTATGATACATTGACCACATATTTCACGGATGCCCTGCGTCGATACTTGGATCTGAACTGAGACCGAAGACGAGGGCGAACCATGCGATGCAACGGAGCCGGGCTTGCTAGGTTTCACGAATGGAAAGTCAACCCTCCCGGCCCGCTGATCGCAATTCGTTGAACTTAATCGAGTCTCTGTTGGTTGAGTTTGTGAAGAGTCTGGCAGTGGGTTGCTGATCGTTCTTTGGGGTAAGTTAGAAGTACGCATCCTTGCGGGGAAGGAGGCGTTGGCATCCTTGCCAACCAACTTCAAGCGTTGATTGTGCTTCTTCTTGCATTCGCACACCGCATCTTCTTTCGCCCGCCGCTTGGCCGCAACCGACGGCTGCCTTCTGTGGCCGACTTTGCGGTCGGGAGAGTCGTGTTGCATGAATGACGTATTTGCTGTGTTGATGCTGATGGTTTGGGCGATGGCTTTCGGTTGTGTCGGCGGATTCGCCTACGCCTGCGGCTGTGCGTTAAACGAGATTGTGGATGGCGGCGTGACTGCTCGCTGTGCTCGTTGGGTTAGCGTCTCGGAGAGACGCTGCTATGGTAGCCAGTCAGTCGATTCACCACCGGCACAAGGCCGGATGGAGTTTGTTCCATCGTTGCCCGAGTGTGGGGACACACCAAGGGACGGGGGTAGTTTTGAGTCCTATCGCATGATCAACTGCCTGCTTTGGAGTTACCATGCCACGACAGAAGCGGGCCGATGAAGCTGGCGTTATTTATCACGCGATCAATCGTGGGAACGCTCGTCAGAAGATCTTCCTGAAGCAGGACGACTATGACGCGTTCATTCGAGTGCTGGCTGAGGGATTGGAGAAGTATCCAGTCGAATTGTTTTCGTTTGCACTGATGCCCAATCACTGGCATTTGGTCCTGCGGCCTCAGCAGAACGGGCAAATGGGGCGTTTGCTTCGTTGGGTGACGGCAACGCATTCTCTGCGTTATCACGGGCACTATCGAACTCGCGGCGAAGGCCATCTTTACCAGTCCCGCTTCAAAAGCTTTCCTGTCCAAGACGACACGCATTTCTATGTTTTATGTCGCTACGTCGAACGCAATCCACTCCGAGCGAACTTGGTCAAGCACGCAGAGGATTGGCAATATGGATCACTTTTTCGTTGGAACCAGTCCGCAGAGCCACTTCCGAAAATACTCTCGCGATGGCCGATTCCACGACTGCCCAACTGGGTTCAGCGAGTCAATGAACCGTTGGGTAAAAAGGAATTGGATGCCATTCGCACCTGCGTCAACCGTGGTCGTCCATTTGGTGATGAGCAGTGGACAGATGAGGTTGCGGAAAAGCACGGACTCTGGTTCACGATGCGTCCGGTGGGACGCCCCCGCAAGAAGCGGACGCCAACAAAATGAGGGATCGTCCTGTCAATATTACCCCCGTCCCTTTTTCGACTACGCGGCCCTTCGGTTGTCCGCTTCGTCTTGCCTACCGAAGTCTTCGGGATGCTTGATCAGCTGCGTCGATGGCGACTCAACATCATCGGTTCGCCGACGAAGTTGACGCAGTTCGTTTTCCAGCTCGGCACAACGTTGTGCTTGAGCTTGTGAATTTTGCAATGCTAGGTCTCGCGAACGTTTCAGTCCGGATGCCTGTTGCAGAAACTGAGTTGCCTGGGCCTGAAGTTGCCGTCCTTGCTCATGACACTGGTAACGGGCTCGCACCAGCTCGGATTCCATTTGATCGAAACGCCGCTGCCATTCGTCACTCAAATCGGAATCCTTGACGCGGATCGCATGCTGCAGTGATGCGATTTGATCGGCCAGTTGTGCGTTCTGACGAACGGCGAGTTGATTCTCGTTGGTCTGATGTCCCATCTCAGCATGGGAATCTTCGAGCTGGACGTTCAAATCATTGATCAACGCATTCTTTCGTTCGATCTCAGCATTCGCATCGAGCAAGTCTGTTTCACACTGACTCAGCCGCTCGGCAAGACGATCCACCGTGGACTGCAAACGATCGCATTCGGCAGATACCGATCGCAGGGCATGTTGAGAGTTCACGTCCACGCGATTGCTTTGATCACGCGACTGCGTCAGTTGCTCGTTCAGATGCTTGATTTGAGACTGAAGCTGTTCACGTGTTTGAGTCAGTGTTTCCACTTCGTCTTGCAGTCGCTGCAACTCGGCTTCGTTGCCGGCTTGCGTTTCACTGAGCATGATCGTCGCTGCGGCTTCGCTCTGTTGCAATGCCGATTGCAGTTGACGGTTGGCGGCTCGTTGTTCGCCGAGCAACTCGTGTGTCTTTTGCAGTTCCGCACGGACTTCGTTCAGTTCTTCGGAGTGGTCCTGCGTTGGTTTCGCGAAGTCGTCCAAACGGCTTTGCATCAAGTCCATCTGCAGCAGATGGTTCTCACGTTCAGTCTCCAGAGAGTTGTTTCGCGTCAGGGCTTCGTCGAGTTCGCCCTGGAGCACCGCGATTTGGTGAGTTTGATGGTGGACTACGCTCTGCAAGTCCGAGTGGACCATGGCCAGTTCATCGCAGCGATGATCCAAATCGGCTGCGATCAATTCGCTGGTTTCGTGATCGACACGTAAGATGCGGACGAGTGCAGTGAGTTGGGCGTTGGTCACCGCGAGCCGATCTGCGGCGGCCGTCTTCTCTCGCGCGGTCGCTTCTGCGGCTTCGCATCGAGGTGTTAATCCTTGCAATTCTGCCTGCAACCGCTGGACTCGCAAATTCAGTTCGCGGTTCTGAACGACCAGTGTTTGGTAGGAGTGTTCAAAGGCGGCAATTGTTGTGTGCAACTGTTCCGTCTCGCGTGCGAAACGATGCTCCGCTTCGGCGAGTCGCACGTTGGCGGCGTGCGCCGCCTGATACGCTTCCTCCAATTGCCACGGAGCGACGGGGCGCTGGTGGTAGGAGTGCGAGGCGTCAACGTAACCGCTTGGTTGATTCCATTGAGGATGCATGACGAGTGCCCGTCCCTAGGTCGATCGCAAAATAACCCTCGCGAATGAGGGTTCTTGGCGATGGAAATAGTGAAAAGCACTCGTCAGCGAAAGACCAAACCGAAAAATCAGTGGACGCGTTGACCCGGCTGGGCACCTTCGTCAACGCCCAACACAAAGACTTCCGCGCCCCCTGGGCCGGCGGCCGTGACCATGCCTTCGCTCAACCCGAACCGCATTTTTCGCGGTTGCAGGTTGGCGACCATGACGACCAAGCGACCGATCAACTGCTCGGGGTCGTAGGCGGCCTTGATGCCAGCAAATACCTGACGGCGTTCTTCACCACCCAGGCTGAGCGTCAATTTCAGCAACTTGTTGGCTTCAGGCACATGTTCGGCGGCAACCACGCGGGCGACTCGCAAGTCGACTTTGGCGAAATCATCGATCGTGATTTCCTCGGACAAGGGTTCGTCCTTGAGCGGTTGATCGCTGTCGTTGAACGTGGGCAGGTTATCGGCCGCAGCTTGGGCGTCGGCTTCCGCTTTGCTTTCATCAATCATCTTTTGCAAGTCCTCAGGTTGGATACGTTCCATCATTCGTTCAAATTTCGCCACCGGGATACCCAGCAGCGGCGTTTGGCTTTGTTGCCAGGAGGTGAATTTTTCGCCCAACAAGGCTTCGCACTTGGCGGCCAACGATGGCAGCACGGGTGCGAGGTAGATCGTCAATTGGCGAAACAGGTTCAGCGCGACGGTGCAAACGTCGCGAAGTTCGTCCTGACGATCGGGATCCTTTTTCATCTCCCACGGTTTGGCGTGTTCGACGTAGGGATTGGCAGCGTCGGCCAATTCCATGATCAACCGCATCGCGCGGCTGTAGTCGCATGCCTCGTATGCCTCCGCGATCGCGTCGCCTGCTGCTGCCGCGGCGGCGAACAAGCCGCCGTCGTCTGGGTAGGTTTCCGCGAGTCCGGTGCCCTGTGCGAATTTGCCGACACGGCTGGCCAAGTTAACGACTTTGCCGACCAAGTCGCTGTTGACCTTGTCGGTGAATTCTTCGATCGCCAAGTCGAGATCCTCAACACGCGGGACCAACTTGGTCGCAAAGAAGTATCGCAGGTATTCCGGTTTGGCGTATTTCAAGAAAGTCTCGGCGGTGATCAGCGTGCCGGTCGACTTGGACATCTTTTCGCCGTTGACGTTCAAGAATCCGTGGATATGGACCTTCGTCGGCAAGCTGAATCCGGCGGTCTTGAGCATGCCTGGCCAGAACAGCGTGTGAAAGTACGTGATGTCCTTGCCAATGAAATGGTGGACTTCGCACTGGTCGCTATTCCACCAGTCGCTGAGCTGTTCACCGTTGGCGTCGCACCACTGTTTCGTGCTGGCGATGTAGCCGATCGGCGCGTCGAACCAGACGTACCAGTAGTTGCCCGGCGAATCGGGGATTTCGAAACCGAAATACGGTCCGGGACGGCTGATGTCCCAATCACGCAGTTTGTCCGCCAGAAAATAGCCCTTGAGGTAGTTGGCGGTTTCTTTTTGCAAGGCACCGCTGGACTCGATCCATTCGTCGAGGAAGGCGTGCAGTTTTTCCAGTTCGACGAACAGGTGGACGGCTTCGCGGATCTCGGGTGTCGCTCCGCTGAGCGTGCTCTTGGGATCGATCAGCTCTGTCGGACTGTACGTTGCGCCGCAGACGCAGTTGTCGCCGGGTTGGTCGGGGCGTCCGCAGGTCGGACAGGTGCCTCGCACGAAACGGTCGGCCAAGAATGTCTTGGCCTCGGGGTCGTACAGTTGCTCGATCGAGCGTTCGGCGATCAAATCGGCCTCCCGCAACGCTTTCCAGAATTGCGTGCACACCTCCCGGTTGGCTTCGCTATTGGTGCTGCCGTAGTGGTCAAACTCGATGCCGAAACCGGCAAAATCCCGCTGGTGCTGCTGGCTCATCGACGCGATCAAGTCTTCTTCGCTGCGGCCTTCTTTGCGGGCTCGGATCATGATCGCCGTGCCGTGCGTGTCGTCGGCACAGACGTAGACGCATCGGTTGCCGATCAGTTTCTGAAATCGCACCCAGATGTCGGTCTGGATGTACTCCACCAAATGGCCGATGTGGATCGGTCCGTTGGCGTAGGGCAAGGCGCTGGTGACCAGGAGGCGTCGATTCATGTTCGTGCTAGGTTCCAAGGAATGTCGTTGCGTTGGGCGGATTGTAGTGCTTTGTCCCGATTGAAACATAGGGTTGAGGGTTTGATGCGAATCAAGATCGACGGGCCGTGAAACGCGAAAAACGCCGTGAAACTCAAAAAGAGGCAGTTTCACGCGATTGCTTTGCCATTCGATCTTGCCACCGAAAAGGTCGTCGTCGAGGATCGTCAGCGAGCCCGTTAGGAAATGGGCTCACCCGAAACGGGCCACTCATTGCGGCGACAAGGGAATGTCGTCCAGAGCGACCCTGCGAACGACGACTCAGTCCACGGAGGGACGCAAATGAACGCGCTCAAGTTCACGCAGGCAGCGGTATCGGGCAGCTCAACCGCCCAAAAAGTGTTCCGCGTCGGCATGGCTCACGTTGCCACCGCCGCGGTCGCCTTGCTGGCAATGTTGACCACTTTGCTGAGTTCGCAGACCGCCGAGGCCCAAATCGCCGGTGCCGTGCTGGTCGAGTTCTCCGCCGATCAGTGTCTCAGTTGCCGCGCGATGGAGCCTGTCATCGCCCAATTGGAGAACAGCGGGGTGCCCGTTCGCCGCATCAACGTGGCTCAGGAGCCCGACGTGGCGCGTCGCTACAGCATCGCTCAAACACCAACCTTCGTCGTGATCTCCGGCGGACGCGAAATCGCTCGCTTGGTCGGTCCGCAATCATTGCCCCAGTTACAGAACGCACTGCGGACCAGCACTCGCGGACCACTGGTTCAGACCAATTCCACGATCGCCCAGCCGCCCCAGACCCGTTTGGTCGCGTCGGGCTCTGCCGCAGCGCCGACTCAACTGGTCAACGAAACCGCAAATACGTCGCTGTCGCCCGCCGGCAATTTCCCCGCCAGTGAACCGATGCCATCGGTGTCGATCGCTCAGGCGGTCCAAGTCGCCCAAGCAGCAACGGTTCGGTTGAAGGTGCACGACGGACGCGGTTACGGCGCTGGAACGGGAACGATCATCGACACCCATGGCGAAGAAGCCTTGGTGATGACATGCGGTCACCTGTTTCGTGAAACAAAGGGGCAGGGAAAGATTGATGTCGAGCTGTTCGTCGGCGGCCAAGTCAAAACGGTCCCTGGAACGGTCGTCGACTATGACTCGGAGAATCGAGACATCGCTTTGGTCGCCATCCGTCCTGGCTTCGCCGTCCAATCGGTGAAGGTCATCGGGGCGGGCGAAGTTCCTCAAACCGGACAGTCCGTATTCAGCTTTGGTTGTGATCACGGCGACGATCCGTCGCGTCGCGACACACGCATCATCGCGGTGGACAAGTACAATCAAGAGGTCGGTGCAAGCAATCTCGAGATCGCGGGCGCTCCGGTCGACGGACGCAGTGGTGGCGGTTTGTTTGATGCGGCAGGTCGTTTGATCGGTGTCTGCAACGCCGCTGACTACAAAAGTGACACCGGGTTCTACACGGGACCGGGCAGCATCCACTGGCAACTCGATCGCATCAATCTGTCCCATCTGTATCAAGGCCAACCGTCCGCCGCCGGAGTGAACCCGGCGATGGTCGCGGCCAATAACGCTCAGCAACCGCCGCCCGCGTTGGCGATGGCACCGACGACACCCATGGCCGGTGCTGTTCAACCGCGGGCGTCAATGGATCCAAGCATCATGCGAGCATCGGCGACCGCACCGATTGGCAGCCGCGAAGTCATCGTGATCGTGCGTGACCCCAATCACCCCGAAGACAGCCAGGTGATGACGATCCGCCAACCAACAGCTGAGTTGATGCACATGCTGCAAAGCCACGCACGATGAATGTCGCCGGCTCTGCCCGATCGATAGCGTGCCCCGACGTCCGTCTGGCAAGTGCCCAACTGTCGCTCATCCATTCTGGCGTGGATAGTGTACCGAAACGGGCACGCGATCAAAGTGGAGCGTCGAACCACCGTGCTTGACGCCTAGCCTCGCGAACGCAGGCGATTCTGCAGTGATGCCAGAAGCGATTTCAACGTCTGCTCGGTCATCGTCGTGAGTTCCTGCGTCGACTGTTCTGATTCATTCAAAATCCCCTGGAGTGTTTGAATCTTTCCAACCAGAACACCACGAGCCTCTCCGCGAGCCTCTCCACGGGCCTCTCCACGGGCCTCACCACGAGCCTCTGCAGCTTCCAGACGTGATTGCTCGTCCCGCTGGAGTTTCAATCTCGCTTCGTAAAGGTCTCGATCATCTGGTGTTCGCGAAATCATCTCAAGGACTCTTGCGGCTTCGGTAAAAACGGGGTCGACCAGACAGGATGTCAATTCCGCGATCGATAGATATGCCGCTCGCCGGAAAAAATGCACCCATTGCTCAAGTGGATCGTGATCTCGGGATGATCTTGGCTACCGTCGGAATCCACGATGACTCCTCGCTTTGCTCGCTGGGGTCAGCGTCTCGGGGACGCACGGTAAACAATTGTCGCTCGACTTTCCAAGTCGATAGCGTTCTCCGCTGTACGTTGTCGACTCGGGGAACGTGAAAAGTATTGTTGCTGCATATGACCGTGAAGCGGTCACAGACGGTAGTCGGCGATAGAGCGCAGCGATCATCGCCGGTTCATTCTTCACGTTCCCAGCAATCCCCTCAGTCGCGGATGCGACGACAGCATACAGCCTGGGGCGCGAGCCCCAGGTGAACACCGCCCGACGCCGCCAACAAGCCGCGGAGCGGCGACAGATTGCATCCGGACCACCGCGTGCTGTGGGCTACGCCAAACGTTTTTTGCTGTCGCTGCTCCGCAGCTTCTGGGCGGACTCGCTTGCAGAAACATGGGGTTGGCACCCCATGCTGTATGCTGTCGCTGCTCCGCAGCTATCGGAGCTAACCCGGCGTGCGCTGGCTTCGCCGCGACCCCAGGCTATGTTGTTGACCACTTCGTGGTCGGTTTGGAGAATAAGTGTCCTCTCCCGTTGCCAAAATCACGCGAAGCGATGATTGCTAAGTGGATTTCGCGACACTTATTTTCCGCACGTCCCGAGAGTCGAACGACAATCCGCAAGCGGTAACTTATTAATCGCACGTCCCGGAGAGACGCTGCTACGTGTGGTTTACTTGCCGATTGAATCGGCGAGTTTTTCGGCGTGGTAGATGCTTCGCAGGGCTTCCAGGATTCCCACTCCAGAGACGCTCACCGAACGGGCTTGCTGGTCCGTGTAGAGATAGTCGCTGGTCAAGCTCTGGATGTTGCCATCGAAAATCAATCCGACCAGCTCACCGGCTCGATTGACCACCGGCGAACCGCTGTTGCCGCCGATGATGTCTGCGGTGCAAACAAAGTTCAATTGGGTCTCCAGATTGAGTGAATCCTTGGCCTTCATGAAGGACTCGGGCAAATCGAAATCGGTTTGACCCTTATGAGCTTCCGCATGAGCAAACGCGCCGGCGAAATCGGTTGCCGGTGGAATGTGCTCTCCGTCTTGCTCGTAGGATTTCACCACACCGAACGCCAGTCGCAGCGTGAACGTCGCGTCGGGATAGCCGCTGGTGCCTTCGATCGCGGTCTTGGCCTGCATGATCTTGGCGTACGCTTGGCGTTCCCGCTCGTCCAACTCTTCGTTGATCGCACGGATCTCGCGATACTCGGGCTCCAGCAATTTGGCCAACGCGATCATCGTGTCGGTCGACTGATCGATCGTGGATTGATCGCCATCAAGATAGGGCTGGCGGTTGGCTGCGACATCCAGGTTGGTGCCTTCGATCAGTTCGGCCGCACGCATTCGCGGGCTCCTGCCGTCGAGGATCTTACGAACCAGTTCGTCGTCTCCGCCTCGCAACTCGGTCAAACGGGCCAGTTCATCAGCCAGCTTGACGCGTTCCAAGTCGCGGTACACGGGGGCTTCGCTGGTCAGCTCTTGCAGCAACGATTCACGACCAGCTTCGTTGAACTCACGCAAACGATCACCGTCCGGCTTGGCGTCTTCTGCAGCTCGCAGCACCAGGGTGAGTGCGAGGTCGAAAAGATGGCTACGCAAGCTGACGGTGCGACGCAGCATCTTGGCCTTTTCCGTTTGAACCGCCGCGATCTCCTGCCAAGCCGCAGCGGCATCTGCTTCGTCGCTCGCTTTGATCTTTGCCAACAACTCGGCTTCGCTCTCGCGCTTCATTGCCAGGGTGGCGGGGTTTTGCAATCCGCCCAGCATGCCCGTGTAGGCTTTGCGCGAGTTTTGCACGCCGAACAATTCGTCACGCGCCCGACGAGTGGCTTCCGCACCATCGAGTCCGAACTGCTGCAACATGATCTCCTTGCGACGCAGGTAATCCAGCACGTAGGGCAAGCGATCGTCACGCAAATACTTCAGGGCGGCGGCGGTGTAAATCCGTTGAGTGCGACCGGGGTTGCCGCTGACGAAAACCAAGTCTCCTTCGGCAACCGGTTTGTCGCTCCAGCGGAGGAAGTTCGTCAGTTGGGCTGGTTTGCCGTTTTCGTAGACTCGCATGATCGTGGCGTCCATGCAGTAACGTGGATATTCAAAATTGTCCGCGTCACCGCCAAAGAATGCAGCGGCGGTTTCGGGAGCCCAGACCAGTCGCACGTCGGTGTATTTCTTGTAACGGTACAGGTGATACTTGGCTCCGCCAAAGAGCGTCACCACATCACTTCGCAAATCGGTTTTCTCAAGCGATTCGGCTTCGATGGACGCGATCACCGCGCGTCGTTGCTTGGCCGCATCGGTCGCGGATGCATCCGCCGCGACCGACGCGTTGACCCGATCCGTGACGTCTTCGATGGAAACAAGTTGATTGAGCTCCAAGTCCGGCGCGGCCAACTCTTCGTCGAGCGATTTGGCCAAATAGCCATCATCGATCAGATTTCGCTCCGGCGTGCTTAATTTGTGCAAGGTGTCACTGGCAACATGGTGATTGGTCAACACGAGGCCGTCGCTAGAAATGAACGATCCCGACCCGCCGCTGTTGAATCGTACGGACGAGAGTCGCAGGTGATCGGCCCACTCGGTGGTGGGCTCGAATCCATGCCGTGACTTGAGCAACTCCGTCGGCAAGTCGTTGAACAGATACATGCCTTCGTCGCCCCGGCAAAGCACGGGGGTGACCAGTAACGCACAGAAAACAATCAGGCGATGGAAGCAATTCATGGTGATGAAAAACGGGGTTTTGGGTGTTTGGAATGTCGTGGAAACCACACCGTTAGCATAACGATTTGCGTTCAAATCGGGTGCAGTGTGAAGGAACGCAATCCCTGGAACGCTAGCATTCAGCATGTGGGGCAGGTTTGTAACCTGCCAATTGGAGGACAGCAGGTTGAAAACCTGCTCCACAGAATGATAGGGGAAGAAAACGGCACCTCTTTTCGACTCGCGGCGAAGCGATCTGGCGATCCGGGACGTGCAGCCGGTAAAGTGAGGCTCTGATTTCACGTCAGCGTGACCCCCACTGCACTGCGAAGGATCGCTGTGATGACCAGCCAAACTCCTCATCGGATACTGATTTCGCGAATGAGCGCCATCGGCGACGCGATTTTGACGCTGCCTGTTGCCTGCGCGCTTCGCCAAGCGTTCCCGGACGCCTACTTGGCCTGGGTGGTTGAAAAGAAGGCGGCACCAATGGTGAGAAATCACCGGGCACTTGATGAAGTCGTCGTGCTGGAACGTGGCTGGTTCACTTCGCCCAAAGCCATCCGTCAAACCCGCAATCAGCTGCGTGCGTTGCAGTGCGACATCGCCATCGATTGCCAAGGCATGACGAAATCTGCGTTGGCGTGCCGTCTGTCGGGAGCAAGCCGGCGGATCGGCTACAAAGGCAAGCACGCGCGTGAGCTGAGTCGGTGGATGAACAACGAGACCGTTAACCCGGTCTTCAGTCATCTGACCGACCGTTCACTGGAGTTGCTGACACGACTGGGGATCAATACGCCTCAAGTACAGTGGGATTTGCCGATTCCGGATACGGCACGAATGTGGGCTCATCGATACCGCCGAACCATCGCCAGCGATCGTTTGGCGATCCTGAATCCTGGTGCGACGTGGCATTCCAAACGATGGGAGCCAGAACGATTCGGACAAACGGCACGCTACTTGGCCGATCGTTATGGGTACGCATCCGTTGCGATCTGGGGCAATGACCTGGACCGCGAGATGGCCGAGACGATCGTCGCGACTTCGGGCGGTGCGACCGTGTTGGCACCCGATACCGACTTGCATCATCTGGCGGCATTGATTTCGACATCGAATCTGTTCATCAGTGGTGACACAGGACCGTTGCACATGGCGGTTGCAGTGGGAGCATCAACCATCGGGTTGTACGGGGCAACGCGTCCCGGTGATTGCGGACCGTACGGGCAAGTCGCTCTGCAAAAGGCGTACGAGTCGGGCTCGGCCAAACAACGACGCCGGGCCGACAACACGGCGATGAAAGCCATCCAGGTCGAGGATGTGTGCGAAGTCGTCGATCAATGGCACGCCAAGACGCTGGGCCAATTTCCTGTCGCCAAAGCGGCGTGAATTTGAAAAACACGTAGCCGCGTCTCTCCGAGACGCGAAATTACGAGTCTCGGAGAGACTCGCCTAGGTGAGTGCCGCGACTTGTTTGAGTACGTGCTCGAACGGGATGTGGGAGCAGACGCCGTAGTAAGGATTGCGAGTCAGCCGAGCGCGGGTCATTTGGGGAGACGAAAGTCCACACAGAAATCTCGCTTGCGCGCGGGCGGAGTCCATGTGCTGTGGATACTTTTGCCTTAAACCTGTCAATGCGGTCAGGACAGCGGTGCCGAGATTGCGAAGGGGCAGTTGCGGGATTTCAAAGGGACCTTCGCCCAAACACGCACTGCATCGACCACAATCTCCCGCGGCGGTTTCGCCGAAATGACTCGCCAATGCTGCCGATTGGCAACTCATCGCTCGGGCGATTTCAAACACTGCGTCCAATCTCTCGATCTCACCCGACTCTCTCTGGGCGAGCTGATCATAAAACTGATCGGCCATCTCGGCGGGTTTATCGATGCGCCTCGTCCATCGGTAGCCGTGGACCAAATCACTGACCTGGACTTCCAGCCAGCCTTGCTCGGCCATGAAGTCGACGGCTTTGACGATTCGCTCTCGCGGTTGATTCAACTGTCGCGACGCTGCGACCATGTTGAGCGTGAACCAAGTGCGTGACTTGGTCAGTTGTCCCAGTACGCCGGCAACAAACTGACGTCGCTCGCCGTCGAAATTTGCCAAGATCGCTTTGGATGTCACCAGCGGCTTGACTTTGTACGAATCGTATCGCGGCGCGATCGCCTCCAGATATCCATCGAGTTCCAAGTACGTCAGCAACGTGCGAACGACAAGGATGCGAATGTCGGTGTCGTAGGAAAGACGATAGTGGGAAACAAAGAACGAGTCGGCTTGGCCGGACAAGATCTCGATGAACCGTCGCACACTCTCTCGCGATGGCGTGTCACCGTACGTAAAGTTTTCCAGCACGATACGATCATCTGGGACGAGTAGGATCTCGCAGATGCTGTCGACTCCGTCGCGACCGGCGCGACCGATCTCCTGGGCGTAGGCCTCAAGCGACTTGGGCGGATTGAAATGGTACACGTAGCGGATGTTGGATTTGTCGATTCCCATCCCGAACGCAATGGTGGCGACGATGATGCCGTTGTCCGATGACAAGAACTCCTGTTGGATCTCGGCGCGTTGCTCTGATTCCAGCCCGGCGTGATAGGCAACCGCGTCGATCCCGTCCTCGGTCAGTCGCTCCGCGATTTCCTCCGCTGTTTTCTGCAACGACACATAGACCACCGTTGCACCGCGTGGTCGCGACTCGATACGGGATTTCAGCGTCGCGTAGTGCTCCGATGAATTCACGACGCAACTGCGCAGTTGCAGGTTGGAGCGGTGAAAGGGAGTCCGGATCGCGTCGTCGTCCTGAATGTCGAACGCTTGCTGGATGTCCGCCAAGACCGCCGGGGTGGCCGTGGCGGTGAGTGCGAGGATGCGACCGACGGAAAGCCGTTTGGCAAGCTCGGCCAGTTTGAGATAGTCGGGGCGAAAGTTGTGTCCCCACTGACTGATGCAGTGTGCTTCATCGATCGCGAACAAATCGATCTTGAGCGAACCCACCGATGCGATGAATCGTTCGTTGAAGAAACGTTCGGGCGCGACATACAGCATTTTGATCTCGCCCTGACGCACACCGCGCATGGCGTCGCGGAACTCGGCGACGGAGAGGCTGGAGTCCAGTCGCGCGGCGCCGATCCCACGTGCTTGCAGGGCGTCGCACTGGTCTTTCATCAATGCGATCAGCGGTGAGACGATGACCGTGGTGCCCTCAAGCAACTGGCTGGGCAGTTGGTAACAAAGACTCTTGCCGCCGCCGGTGGGAAAGACGGCCGCAACGTTTTTTCCCTGCAAGAGTCGGGAGATGACGTCGGACTGTCCATCACGAAACTCATCGAGCCCGAAACGTTGACGAAGGATCTGTCGAGCGTCGTTGATGTCTGACATGGTGTTGCCCCTGGAAAGTACGTCAGCCTTTGTGGACTGAAGGTTCGGATGTACGTCAGCCTTTCTAGGCTGACAGTTTGGGGGTATGTCAGCCTGGAAAGGCTGACGTACGAAAGGCTGACGTACTGGGTGGATGTGCGGCGAGTTTGCGGAGGGCTTCGGGCAGCGCCTCGCATTCTTTCTCGAACACACGGGCGGCCAAGCGATCGGCGGTGTCGTCGGGCAGCACCTCGCAAGATTTTTGCAAGATGATCGGGCCGTTGTCGTAGTGATTGTCGACAAAGTGCACGGTGCAGCCGCTGATGGTGACCCCGCGATCGATGGCGGCTTGATGCACGTGATGTCCGAACATGCCTTGACCGCCGAACGCGGGCAAAAGTGATGGATGGATGTTGATCACGCGATGATCAAAATCATCCGGAATCAAGACGTGTTTTAGGAAACCCGCCATGACCACATAACGGGCACCGGACTGACGAACCGGCTCAAACATGGCTTGGCTGTATTTCGCCTCCTGATCGCCGAACTGTGATTTGCGAACCACCAATGTCGGAATACCCGCGTCTTGCGCGATCGTCAGACCGCGTACGTCGGATCGGCTGCTGATGACCAAACGCACATCGATCGGCAAGTCATGCTGATCGCGATGCAGCAGCAGGTTTTCCAGCGTGCGTCCTCCTCCACTGAGGAAGACAGCTATGGGCAGGGGCGAGCTGTTCATCACGCGCCAGCCTTTGCCGCGTTACAGATCTGGACGTACACGTCACCGTGTTCACAAGCAACACTTTCGACGCCATCCAGAGCGGTGGTCGTCAATTCGTCGGCCAGCGTTTCGCCCATGATCAGCTCACGATGCTCGGACATCGCCAAGGCGACTTCATCGGACTCACTGATCACGGCCACGCGGATGCGATCGGTGTACTGACAATCGATCGCCTTGCGTTGGCTTTGCACCGTGCGGATCAAATCCTTGGCGATGCCTTCGCGTTGCAGTTCCGGGGTGACCTCGGTATTGAGCACGACCACGCACTGGGTGCCTTGCGCTGCGGCCCAGCCCTCTTTGGCTTGCAATCGGATCTCGATGTCTTCGCTGTCAAGCTTCAGTTCACCCTCGGGCAGAGCAAGTGTGACAAAGCCCGTGCTTTGCAATTCGGCCAGCAATTCATTGCCATCCGCGGTGGCGAGCGTCTTTTTCACCAGCGGGATCTGTTTGCCGACCTTTGGTCCCAATCGTTTGAAATTGGGGACGACCGTGTACTGGACGTATTCTTCGCCGGCGGTCGTGTAGTGAACCGCTTTGACGTTGAGTTCCTCGCGGACCAACGCGTCGTGACTTTGCAGCCATGCTTGCTTGGAGTCGTCGGTCAGAATCACCGTGACCTCGGCGAGCGGCAGTCGCACCTTGAGCTTTTCGTTGGCACGTGCGGCGCGACCCAAGGAAGCGATCTCACGCAGCAGGTTCATCGATTCGGAAAGCTCCCGGTCGATGCGATCGGGAATGCTGGTGGGGTAGTCGCAGAGGTGAACGCTGGCCAGTGGCTTGGTTGCCGACTGAGCGAACGGTCGCGTCAATTGTTGCCAAAGGGTCTCGGACAGGAAAGGAACAAACGGTGCGACGAGCTTGGTCAGCTCCAGCAGTGTTTCGTACAGCGTCCAGTACGCGTCATGCTTGTCCGGTGCATCGGCATCGCTGGCCCAGAAACGATCGCGACTGCGGCGGACGTACCAATTGCTCAATCCGTCCAACAAACGTGTGATCGCTTGACAGGCATTGAAGTTGTCCAGTTGATCCATCCGCTCCGTGACGATCTGGATCGTTCGGTTCAATTCCGAAAGGATCCAGCGGTCGATCTCACTGCGCTGCGATGCCGGGCGATACTTGGGCGCCGACGCGAGGCTTGCTGGCGAGAGTTGCTCGTCCGCACCGGTCGCGGCGGTCGGATCAAACCCGTCGATCTCGGCGTAGATGGTAAAGAAACTGAAGGTGTTCCAAAGACGCAGCAGGAACTCGGGGATGGAATCCTTGATCGATTGCTCGGCGTAGATGATCGAGTTCCACGGCGCTTGATTGGCAAAGAAATACCATCGCAGGGCATCGGCACCGTAGCGGTCAAAGATTTCCTCGGGGCTGCGATAGTTTCGCAAGCTCTTGGACATTTTGCCGGTCTGCTTGGTGAAGTTCTTCCCCTTGTGATCCTTCGTTTCCTCTTCGCTCAGAACGATCGTCTTCTTGTCATCGTCGTTGTTCTCCCACCATTGCGAGAGCATCAGTCCCAGCACGATGCAATTGCGGAACGGATGCGGAAACGCTTGATCGGCGATGCCGAGTTGCGATGGATCGATGCCGGTCGAGCCGGGTTCGACGACCGAGGCTCCTTCGCCAAAGAGCATCGTGCTGATCGCCAGTTGGCTGTAAAACCATCCGCGGGTCTGATCGATGGCTTCGCTGATGAAATCGGCGGGGAACTGCGAGCGGAACGCGGCATCGTTTTGGTGTGGCCATCCCCACTGGGCGAAGGGCATCGCGCCGCTGTCGTACCAGCAATCGATGACTTCGCTGACCCGACGCATGCGTGAGCCGTCGGCGAAGGGCGAATCATAGGTGACCGCATCGATGTACGGTTTGTGAACTCGCAAGTCGTCGACCAACTCGGGGTTTTCTTGTTTGGCGGCCAACCAGACTTGGGTGCCGTCGATGCCTGGTTTTTCGAGCAGTTCCTCGTAGCTGCCGACCGCTTCCATCCGTCCGGTTTCGTCACATACCCAGATCGGCAGCGGCGTGCCCCAATAGCGTTCACGCGAGAGCGCCCAGTCGACATTCGACTCCAGGAAATTGCCAAAGCGTCCGTCGCGGATGTGTTCGGGTTGCCAACCGATCTGCGAATTGTTTTTGAGCATCATGTCGCGAAAACGCGTCGTTCGGATGAACCAACTGCGTCGCGGGTACTGGATCAGGGGATCGTTGTCGTCGCGCCAGCAGAACGGATAATCGTGCAAGTATTGTTCTTGCAAGAACATCAAACCGCGTTCCTTGAGGTCACGCGAAATCGGTTTGTCGGCGTCCTTGACCCAAACCCCGATCAAATCCTCCGAGACGGCTTCGGTGAACTTACCGTCGGGTCCGATAGCGCAGAGCAGATCGGGCTGCTGTCCCTCGACGAATCGTTGACGCTGGGTGTCGTAAACTTCATAGTCGACTTCGCCGAACGCGGCGGCTTGGTGAACGATGCCCGAACCGCTGTCGGTGGTGACGAAGTCCGCGGAGACGACTCGCCAGTAGTGGTAGTCTTGCGTTTGATCGCCGTTTGGCTCGACCAGCTCGCCGGTGACTTCACCGAGTGTCTTGTAGTATCCGTCCATCGGTGGGACGTAACGCAGACCGATGAGGTCTTTGCCCGTGCAAGTCTCGATCGTCGTGAGTTCCCGTTTGCTCTTCTTGGCGATCGTTTCCACCAGCGCGGTAGCGATGTACAGCTCTTTGCCCGACTCGGGGTCACTGACCAGTGAGTACTCCAGTTCGGGATGCACGGCAGCGTACATGTTGCTGGGTAGCGTCCACGGAGTGGTGGTCCAGACCAGCAAGCTGCGATCGGGTTGATCGACCAATGGAAAAAGCACGTACACGCTGGGGTCGGCAACGTTGCGGTACCCCTGGCCGACTTCGCCCGCAGACAAGGCGGTACCGCCCTGAGCCCACCACCAAACGATCTTGTGTCCTTGGTAGAGCAGTCCGCGATCGAAGAGGTTTTTGAGGCTCCACCAAACGCTTTCGACGTAGGACTGATGGTAAGTCACGTAGGCCTTTTCCAGGTCGACCCAGAAACCGAGCCGTTTGGTCAGCCGCTCCCACTGTTGCATGTAACGCCAAACACTTTGTTGGCATTTTTGGATGAAAGGCTCGACCCCGTAGGCTTCGATTTCCTCTTTGCTGTGGATGCCCAGTTCCTTGCCCACCTCGACTTCGACGGGCAATCCGTGCGTGTCCCAGCCGGCTTTGCGCTCACAGCGAAATCCCCGCATGGTCTTGTAGCGGGGGAACACGTCCTTGATTGCCCGGGTCAGGCAGTGTCCGGGGTGGGGCATGCCGTTGGCCGTGGGGGGGCCTTCGAAAAAAACGAAGGGCGGCGAGTCGGCGCGGCGACGCAGCGATTGCTGGTAGATGTCGCGTTGCTCCCAGAACTCCAGGATTTGTTCTTCCAGTTCGGAAAACCGGGGGCTGGCGGCAGCGGCTTGAAAGGGAGAACCGGAGTCTGGCATGGGAGGACGCGAATCGAGTGTCGAGAGAGGAAGTCAGATCGGCGAGGCCGAGTCGGCATGTCGGCATGCCGGGCGGATGGCAATTGTACCGTTTGCCCATGACTTGACGACCGCACCGAGCGGGTGACTTGAGAGTGTCCAGTTCGACTTGCCGGGTTCGCTGGGAATTCTTTGCTTTGGGGCAATGCCCTCATTCCAAGGCGAAATGGCCCCTTGGGCAGCCCCATTCGCATGGAACTTAAATGCAATGAATTTGCGTACTCATTCCTTTTGCGATAATCATCACAGACAGTCATGCGGCTGGGTTCGTTTCAAGGGGGGGGGCCTCGGTCGCAGCAGTGGTCTCCCCCTGCTCACCACCAGGAGTTCCATTCATGTTTCATCGGATCTTTCGTCCGTCATCGATCGCTGGGGGCTGGTCCACTATCAGGCGGCGCAGCACCGCGATCGCAATGGCGGGGGTCGCGTTGTCGGCATGCTTGATGCCGCTGGCATCGTCTTCGGCCCAAACGCTCACACCGATTCCGTTGTCAGCGTCATCAGATGCAGCGTCGACCGTTGTAACGGACTCAGGCTCCCTGCAGCGGGTACCCTCCACGATCGCGAATCTCAAGAAGCGATCGGAGGACCTCAAGCAGCACTCGATCGCCAAGTACAAGGAGCCGCTGGAGGCGATCAAGCAGTCGATCAACTCGGGCGTGAATGAGTTGATCCACCTGCGTAGCGAGTTGGCTGCGGACCCGACCAACAAACGCAAGTACGCGGAGTTTGAGGATAAGACGTCACAGGTTCTCAGCGAGTTGCACCAGGGCATGCAAACGTTGCTCGACGGGGAGCCGGTGGTCCAGCAAGCGATCGATGACACGCTCAATGACGTTCGCAGCTACCTCGAAAAGCAACAGCAGAGAGAAGCGACGGCGATTGCGGCGGCACAAAAAAGCGAAGGGGAAGCCAACCGTTTGGACGCCGATCTGCAACAGGCGGCATCCAAGATCGGCCCGTTGTTGGCTGCTGGTCGTGAACTGCCACCGGAGATCGATGTCCAAGTGGCGAAAGTGGACTCCAGTCTGAAGGCCGCGCGTCAATCAGCCGAGATTCAACGTCACACCGCCAAGCGAATGGCGGAGACTCGTGAGCGATTGCTGAACTTGGCCAAGAGCCTCGAGCAAAAGAAGCACAATCTGGATCTCGCCTACAGTCGAGTCGCCGATCAACAGTCGGTGCTGGACCGCTTGGTCCAATACCGCCAAGCGATCTTGGACGGCCGTGTCCAGGAGGAAGAAGTGATCGGGCTGCGAGAAGTCGTTGAAGGAACGATGCAAGGTCTGGAAGACATCGACTTTGATTTCACCGGTGAACTGTACGTCGAGAGTGACGGTTCGCGATCCGATCAGGATGCCTACCAGAACGCTGGCATGCACGAAGGCAAAGACATCTTGCTCAAACGCTACGAAGCGAGCAAGAGCGTCGTTTCGGTGGAGGGTCTGTAAATGAGGATCGTGGGGAAAACCATCCTTCTCGTCTTCGTCGGCTTGGTCGGTGTCGTGGGCTGGTCCCGCCGGAGCCGCATTCAAGACGTCGTCAACGAGAAGCTAAGTGAGTGGCGGTCGGGCGAATCCGTTGTCGTTCCGGCGGCAGACGAATCGTTTGTGAGAGCACCCGCGGTGCTCGATGAACACTCGGCGTTGCCGCTGCCGGCGGACGACCTGACGTTGCAAAAACTGATCCAGTGGCGCGACGCATTGAATCGGACGAAGCCGTCAGACGCCAGCGACCCCGGCTCCATGGACAGCCTGGACTTTGCCGTACGCGTCGACTGACACGTGCTTCGTGGCAACTTTTCAAAAACCAACTCCTTACCTTTGAGGCAAAAATGAACTTGCATCGAAATCGAATTCGCGTGGTCGCTGCGACCACGCTGTTGTTTGCTTGCCTGACGCGATCGGGGATCGCGGTCGAGCCGGATGGCGCATCACCACTGGGAGACGGCATCGCGGTGCCATTGGACGTTCTGACGAGCGACGAAAGCATTTCAACTGAGACGATGTCACAGCCGACGATGTCACAGCCGTCGCCATCGGATATCGATGATGTTTCGGTCAAGGACTTGTTGGACATGGCGACGACGCGTTATGAGAACCTGTCTCGTCAGTCGCCCGAAATTCAGAGCAAGTGGAACGATCGGCGTGAAGACACGTTGACCAAGTTGAAGCGATTGATCCAGGATCCCAAGTTCGTCGCCGAACTGAAGAAGGTGGAGCAGGAGTTGCTGTCGCAGGCGGAAGCAAAACGCCAGAGCCAGTTGAATGAGATCGGGATGAGTGAGCCCATGCAGAGTGAGCCCATGCAGAGTGAGCCCGGGAAGGGCGAGTCGGGAAATCGCAGGCCAAGCGAGTCCTCTGAGACTGAACGGGCGGGCACCCCATCGGAAACACAGCGTCCCACGTCGGACCCAGTGCTGCGACGGATTGAGCCATCGCCCCATGGCGAACCGGATGCCCATGCCCCGTCGTTCGTCCGCAGCGGCCAAGCCTTGCTGCCTTATGTGGCGGCCAAGTCCTCTGTTGATGGCGGTCAAGCACCGATCGACGTTGCACCTGCGGACAGCACTCGTGCCGACAACGACAAGATCGTCGAGCACAGTCAGACTGAATCGGGGAACGCCGGACAACGAACGAGCGTTGACAGTGCAATGCTGAAGCGGTTGATCGAGAAGCTCCGCGAGTTGGACGCGATGGCATCTGAGCTTGATTTCCAACCCAGCCATAGCCAACCCAGCCATTGATGTTCAATACAAACCCGATGGAGTTGATGAGATGAACGAGGTATTGAAACCTCTGCTGTGGACCGCGTTGGGTATCGAGTCGGTTTTTGCACTGGCGATCCTGCTGGCGTCCATCGAAAGCATTCGTGGCTTGGGACGCAAGCGGGCGAGTGGGAATGAGCTGGCCGCCAAGGCGATCGCGTACGCGGAAAGACTTGGCGGCCGGGACTGCCTCAAAGACCCGTTGGATGGTTTCCGTCCTCGGGCACACTGGCTCGCCGATGTGCGACGGTACTGTCCACCGCTGGCCGATTGTTTGTCGGTTTTGCTGGACACCGAATACGGTGAGCATCGAGAAGAAGCGGTGCAGATTACGCTGCAATCGCACCTCGGTGGCGGCAAGAACTTGGCCAGCTTTATCATCCGCACGGCGGCATTGTTCGGCCTCGCGCTGACCTTCGTCGGGATCATTGATGCCTTGCAAGTGTTCGAAGTGGATGCGACGAACATCGCGGGTCTGACGCGTGGGTTTTACACTTCGTTGACGTCGACGATCTTGGGCATCATTGCGACGGTGATCACATTGGTCGGCTTCATGTCGCAACGTCGAACCGACGGACAGATGGCAGAACAAGTCCAACTGGCGATTCTGAAACTGAATCACTGGTTGCATCACCATGTCGCCTGCGAAGACCCGATGGCGGTGGTATGTGAAGCAGTGGAAACCCAGCCGAACGGACACGCAAACGCCACACGTGACGCATCACACCGCCCCGCATCGGTCGTCCATCAGCAGGTCGGACGCCCGCAAGTTGGTCGTCAGTCAGTTCGCAGTCAGTCAGTTCGCAAGCCAGTAGCGGCTCCGCTACTGAACGCGGCCGCAGCCGATTTGACCATGGGGGATTTGTCATGACGAAAAAGGCGATGTTTGGCGGGGTCGCAGAAGAAGACGACGCGCCGATTTGTGACCTTACCAACCTGATCGACTTGATGGTCGTCATGGGAGCGCTGTTCCTTGTCTTGGCAGCGACCAACGCGGCCGTTTCGTCGACCCGATACGCAGAGTTGCCGATCGAGCTGACGGAGACACAAGCCGAGCCGACGTCGGCTGTGGAGCAACAGATTGTGGAGCCGCTGCAAGTCACCATCGATGCCGAGGGTGTGCTGCGGGTCGACGACACCATTGTTTCACTGACGGAGATCCGAGCAAGGTTGGCCCCCGATCGGGCAGACGTTCTCGATCAGACCAGCAATGGTGTCGACAAAGAAAGCTCTGCCGCCAAGAGATCCATCGTGATCGCATCGGACAAGAACGCACCGGTCAAGCATTCCATCGCCTTGATGGCTGAGGCGTCCAAACAGGACGCCGACATTTCATTCGTCACACTCGCGGAGCAGCAACCATGATTCGTCTTCGTCACATGATCATCTCGGTCTTGATCCACGCGGTCGGTTTGGGACTGCTGATGAGTTACTGCCCGAGTCCTGCTGGATCGACAGACCCTGAGAAATCGGAAGCGATTGAAAAAAAGACGCCGATCAAGAAAACATCGCAACCGGCCCCAATCAAGGTCGCGTTGAAACTGCCCAGCGAGACGACACCGCCATCGCAGACACCGCAAAGCACGGAGCCGATCTCAAAGCCATCGCCACCCGAGCCGCTGCCCCAGCAAGAACCGCCTCAGCAAAAAGCGGCCCAACAGAACCCGCCGAAAGACGCGGCAGCGATGGCGGAGAAACTCGTCGCGGCCCCACTGCCGCCAAAAACATCAATGCAACCGGACATGATGCCTCCCAACTTAATGCCACCCGACAGCAGCGAACTCGGGAACATCGAGTACCAAGCACAAATCGGATCCGTGCAGGCAACCTTGGCGGACGCATCGCCCAGCGGTCCCAGATCGCACAGTGTGTCGACACCACCGCAGTACATCGTTTCGCGTCCATCTGATCGCGGCGTTGCCACTTCGTCGACCAACCGCGGCTCCATGCCCAGTTCGTTGGAGGCCAGTTCGTTGGAGGCCAGTTCGTTGGAGGCCAGTTCGTTGGAGGCACTGGCGACGGGAGGGATGCAAGGAAACGCATCGTTTGAGAACAAATCAGGAATGATCGCGCCGGGCTTTCTGGTGGAAGCATTAAACGATCAAGCAATCCAGAGTTTGATCGATCGGGGTGACTTGCTGCTCGTCGCCGGAAACGGGGAAAGGAATTACCGGTTCAGTGGTTCGCTGTATCATCCTACGCGAGTCCGAGTGGACGGCAGTCTGGTAGGATATTCCTCGCGTTCGCTAACGCCCAATGCTCGCGTCGTCGACATTGCTCGCGCGACACTTGCACGCGAGTTCAGCATGACGGATGAGGAAAAGCAGCAGTTTCAGATTTGGTTGCTGCTCAGTCAGCGGCTCGATCGAGTGATCTTGGAGGGGCAACGATCGGCGTCTCGGGAGGCCAAGCTTCCCCTGGCGGACTTGGCCGTGACGTCCGGACGTTTGCAGTCGGACGCTCAAGGACGAATGAGCTACGTGGTGACGGATTGGCGAGCGAGAACAGCAACCCGGCAGTCGAGCCGACAGTGATCTGCGAGTGGAATCGCTGGTGGTGAATCCAGCGTGTCGGCTGCTCACAGATTTTCGAAATCGTCGAAATCGTCGATATCGAGGTCTTCCTCTTCGTCGTCTTTGCCGGTGCTGAGCCCGAATTCGTCGCTGATCTCGTCGTCGATCTCGATCTCGTAGTCGTCCTCGACTTCTTCTTCAAAGTCATCATCAAAATCGTCGTCGAAGTCATCTTCGTCGATGTCGTCGAACTCATCGAGGTCTTCTTCGTCGTCCAACCCGTCATTGAAGCCTTCGTCGATCCCGTCGTCGCCGCCTTCGCTATCGAAATCGTCGTCGTCATCCCCGTCGTCATCATCGTCATCGTCGTCGACCATTGCGCGAGGCGACGGGACCGCCGGAGCGGTCACTGAGCACGAACCTGCAACGCCGACGAGGAACTCGGTCTCGACAACTGGTGTGAGGGGATTCTGAGCAACGACGACTGTCATGGTGCCAATGACCTTGTAGGGAATGCTTGCATTTCACGCCTCAAATTCTGTGACCCAATGGTGGTTCCGCCAAGGGAAAATCAAATCTCTCGGGCGGAATGGTCGATAACGGAATGAGGCGTTCGCAGGAAGTTTAACTGGGGCTGACCCGAGCGGGAGGAGTCGGGTGGATTTTGTTTTCGTGAAAAATGTCGTGAAAAAGACCGGCGAAATCTTCTGGGAATATCGCCGGGAATATCGCCGGGAATATCACTGCCCAGCCGCATCTGACGCTGAGAGCAGTGATCGGACTTGATTGGAAACACAAACCAGACTGGCCCGACGAGCCGACATTTTGATACCTCCGGTGTCCTCGGCAAGCCGTCCAGGACGATTTCCTCGCGGTTTTCGGACGGGATACCGAAGGAATGTTACCGCTGAGTGTGTATCCGTCACGTGTCAGACGCATTTTTTTGCTTGTTCGAACAAGGGATTGGTAGCTCATGAAATTCAGTAAAACAATGCGATCCTCGACAAAGCTGACGGCAACATTGTCCGTGGTCCTGTCGATCGCAGTGCCGGCGGCGACAATACTGCCCTCAGCCGCGTTGTTGATGACCGCCGGATGTGCTGGCAGGCAATACGGACACCTGCTGTCCCATCAGGACAAGGATCTGGTGGGCAGCCATGCCGCCGGAGCGGCGACCTGGAACCCGTTGGTGGACGAATCGGTCGCCAAATTGCTTTCACGCTGCCCCCCTGCGGTGCAGCCGGTCGCGTTTGAAGCCCACGAGGGGATGCCGGTGGATGCCGTCGTCGGTACCGCCCTGGCATCGGGCCCGGCCACCGTTTGCTTCATCGGCATCGAAAACAAGAGCGCCGAGGAGTTGGTGGATTTCAAGGACCAGCTTTACGAGCGAATCGACAGTCAAATCAATTCGCAATCCGAGTTCCGGGGGATCAGTCGCCGGATGGTGGAAGCCGGATTGCGGGAAACACGACTGCGCCCCGACTCGCTCTTCTTGCCCGAAAACCGGATGATGTTCGCCAACGTCTTGGGCAGAAACGGCACTCCCGTCGATTACTTGCTCTATGCGACCATCACGAGCGGGACGACCGAGCGGAACAAGACCAGCCAGCGGGACTACGTGCTGACCCTGGAGATGATCAACATTCACACGGGCGACTTTATGAAAGAGTCTGCCACGATCCGCAAGGGTTACTCCAAAACTCGGGCCGGCAAGTGGTGGAACTATGGAGTGTTTGATCAAGCGGACGGTTGATTCCTTGTTGTCCGTCGTCCATCACATTCGATGCTCGCCAATCTATGCGACCTATTTGTTGGTCGCAGGGAGTGTTGCGCTGTGTGTTGCATTGTGTGGTTGCCGGACGCCGACACGATCGATCGACGTGGCCCGTGAAGCGTTCTTTGCCGGCGACTTGCAGGCCAGCCGAGCGACGTTGGGCGAAGTCATCGAGTCGAATCGACGTTGGTCAGACGCCTCGCAACTGGACTTGGCGATCGTCGATTTGGCGGACGGAAATCCGCGAGCGGCCGAACAGCGTTTGCGTCAGATGCGAGAATCCTTTGACGCGTTGCCAGCGGCCGCACCGCTGCATGAAGCCGCCTCGTTGGTCAGCGACGACACCGCACGTCCGTTTCGACCGGCGGGTTATGAGGAAGTCATGGTCAGGGCTTTGTTGGCCGTGTGCTCCTTGGCCGGAGACGGCGCGGATGCGGAAAGCTACTGTTTGCAAGCAGCGATGAAACAGAGCGAGTTGGCTCGTCAGGCGGGTGAGCGTGGGCTGGAGAACGCCGACGAACTGTACCGTCCGATTGCTTTGGCACCTTACATGCGCGGCGTGCTTCGCGAAGCATCTCACCGCGACTACGACGATGCCGCCGCGGCGTATCAGTTGGTCAGCGCCGCCAGTCCCCAGTTCGCACCGATCGGCGAAGACATCCGCCGCGCCAGCGAAGGCGTTCACAGCGCGCCGGGGCACGGCGTCCTCTATGTCATCGCTTGTGTGGGACGTGGTCCGCGATTGGTCGAAACCGTCGCCCCCACCACAACGGCTTCGCTGCAAATCGCATCCACGATCCTGCAATCCGTTCAGCAGGACGCCGAAGAGGACGAGGGTGGGTTTGTGTTGCCCAACATCGCCAGTGTCAAAGTCCCCGCAGTGGATGTCCCCCAGGACGACTTGACCGCTCTGGGCGTCAGCGTCAACGGGCAACTTTTTGGTGCCACGCAAACGTTGACCGACGTGGCTCAGTTGGCGAGAGAACAAGTGGAGGCCGAGATGCCATGGACGATCGCCCGAGCGGTCGCACGGCGGGTGACCAAAGAAGCCACGGTGGCGGGGGCCGGAAAAGGACTCGGGCTGCAGGGCAACGCAGCCTCCCTGTTTCAATTCGCCGCCGCCAGCGCCTGGAGTGGCACCGAACACGCCGACACACGTTGCTGGGGCTTGCTGCCACGTGAAATCCAAGTCCTACGCGCCGAGTTGCCAGCCGGGCAGCACCAAATCGGCTTGACGCAACTGAATCACTTGGGGCACCCCATGGCTTTGCCTCAGGTGGTCGACGCCGAGATCGTTGACGGACGAAATCGCTATGTGATTGTGATCGCACCAGGCCCGCATCTCTTTGTCGTGTGCGGTGAAGACGAGCGTTAGGCTCCTGTACGTCAGCCTTTCTAGGCTGACACTGCTGTCCGATTCAGGTTTGAGGTGCGCGTGATGTCAGCCTGGAAAGGCTGACGTACAAAAGGCTGACTTACACTGCTTTTGCGAGTTCGGCGGTGAGCCGGTAGACTACTCGCTTCGGATCGATCGCCTTTTTTCTCTCCTCTGGCCTGCTGCACCCGTGCGACGCCCCACACTGCATCAAGACGAAACGCTCGAAGTCAAGATGACGCCGATGATCGATGTCGTTTTCTTGTTGCTGGTGTTCTTTGTCTGGACCAGCACTTTTGAGCTGCCGGAGTTTGATTTGCCCAGCCCGATCGCGCAGACATCGCCTTCGGGTAATCAAGCCAACGCGGACGTCCAGCCTCCCACGGAGGTGTTTGACGAAATCGTCGTCAAGGTTCTGCACCAGGACGGGATCACGATTCTGCAACTCAATGGACAATCCGTTGCGGACTTGGCGACGCTAAGACAACGTTTGACCGACATCATCGCATTGGGAGTCCAGCCACCCGTGATCGTCGACCCAGCACCGCAGATCTCGATGGGCGAAGCCGTCGGTGTGTACGACATCGCAATGCTGGCGGGCGCAGATCGTGTTCTGTTTGCGGCCAAAGCGGAATGAGCGAATCCAGCAGGAGCCAAACGATGACGCGGCGGTGCGAGCGGGTCGGTTGGGTATTGCCGTGCCTGATTGCGATATCTTTTGCACTGTCTTGTGCACTGTCTTTTGCCACGCAAGCAGTTGGACAGCAACCCGCGGCGGTCCGTCCGTTGATGACGGTCTCTCGATCGACCGATGACCGTGACGCGGATTTGATGGCGGCGTTGATCCAGCGGGGACAGTTTGACGTCGCCAACCAGATTTGCCGTTCGATGCTGAGCCGGTTGGACTTGCAGAGCGACGAAGCGGCCAAGTGGGTGATTCACGCAAGTGAGCTTTCCATTGCGATCTTTCAAAGTGGTGGCGAATTCACGCAGGACCAAGTCGTCGCGGCCCAGCGTCCTGTGCTGGGTTTGCTGACTCGCTACGCAGATCACCGCCGTCGTTTTTTTCTGCTCTCACAAGCTCAGCGAGTCCGGATCGCCGCCGTACGTCACGCCATCGTGATGGCATCGGTCGCCGTCGACCGCCAGCAGCGACAAAGCGAAATTTTACGGCAGAGTTCGTCCATTCGTTTGGACGTCGAGGAGTTGTTGCAACAAATTCGAACAAGTGCTTCTGAAACACTCAGCGGACAACCGACTTTGCAGCAGCGTGCGATCGTCGATGACTGGCAGCGCTTGGATCACGAGTTGCAAATCGAGTTGGTCGCGTTGGCGCTAATGCAATCTGAAATTTTTCAACCCGGCAGCCTGGATTTCATTGATGCGGCCAACCAAGCGGCCGCTACAGCGACCGAAACGTTGTCACGACTGCCCAACGACACGCTGGCGAGGCGTGAAGTCCAGCGGTTGAAAGCCGACGCATTGATTCGCGCCGGTCAATTGAGGGAGGCCAAACGGTTGTTGGATGAGATTGCCGGCGACACAGACAGCACCCTGTCCCCCCAGATGGTCGCTTTGCAAGTCCGGCTGGCACTTGCCAATGGCGACGTGAGCGGTGCACGAACTCAATTGGATCGCTTTTACGGTAGCGACCCTGAGTCGGCACCACGGAGCATCGAACTGGACTTGGTTCGATTGGAAGTCTTGTTGCGATCAGTCGGCGGTGAAGAAGTGGATCGGATCGGTCCTTGGCTGAACAGCATTGAGCAACGCGGGGGGGCCTTTGCACGCCGACGCGCCGAGTCGACCGCGGTTTCGTTTTCTGGTCGTGGTGCTCCTGATCGGACGATGCAGGGCAACGCGTCTGTGTTGGCCGCTCAAGGAGAAGACTGGCTGCGTCGCGGTGACGAACTGCGAGCGGCGAAATTGCTCGCTGCGGCGGCCGATGCGGAATCCGATGGCCCGAGCGCCCTGCGGATGGCGACCAAGAGTGCTGCGGCCTACCTTGCGGCAAAGCAATCGGAGGACGCGATCGACGTGCTGCAGTCCATCGCCAAATCCAAGTCACAGTCTGAGGGAGCGGATCAACTGATGCTGCAGGCGGCCGTCTTGCTGTCGCAGCAGTCGGCCAAGGACACACCGAAAAAGATCGAACAGACGCTGCGTGATCTGATCACGATGTGGCCCGAATCCCAATCCTCGGATGCCGCCAAACAGTGGCTGCTGAAACTGTTGGATGGCCAAAGCCGTGAGGCGGAAGCGGCGTTGGCAGCAACCGAGTTTTTGAATGCGAATTCCAAAGCAGGCGTAGTCCAGTCGGCGATGGATCGTTGGGTCAAGCTGCTGGTGAGCAGTGATGCTGCGCAGGCGAGTTCATTGATTCCACAGTTCGCGTCGGCGTGGTCAACCGCGGCAGAACAATCGTCCGTTGCAAAGGAACTGTTTCAGTCGTATTCACCGTTGCTGTTGGACGAAGGGCCGTTTGTGAAACCGGCCGTCGGCGGGCTGCTGTCGGATGCAGATGCAAAACTCATCGGCGAGGTGGCTGCCTTTCGCGATCATCAGCAGGAAATGGTGACACCTGCTGATGCGAGTGAGCAACTGATTGAACTTGCTCGCTGGCGATTGTTACGTGATGGCGAACTGGATTCGTCGGAGAGAAAGCGAGTCGCATCGTTGCTCGTGGCTTGGCCGAGTCGTGATCGTTGGCAGACGTGGACGGCGCTGCTTTGGTCGGGAGATGAAGCAACGGTGGTGAGAGAGATCGAGCAATGGCTCGCCGAGTCGTCGCAACCGGGGGGCGACGGTCGTCGCGCAGCAAAGCTGTTGTCCGAGCAAGCGTCGGTGGCATCCAAAGGGGCGGCGATCAAGATTTGGGATCAGATTGCAAGCGGTGTTCCGCGTGGCAGCGTGGAGTGGCACGTTGCCAAGCTGTCCGCAATCGCTTTGTTGCAGGCGACGGGGAAATCAGCAGAAGCGGTTCGCCGGGCAAAATACGTGCTCTTGACCAGCCCACCCAAGAACTCAAAGCTGCTGGAACAATACCAGAGCATCCGCTAAACGTACGTCAGCCTTTTCAGGCTGATATAGACAAACTGTACGTCAGCCTTTCCAGGCTGACATACTCTACGTGAGTGTCAGGCTAGAAAGCCTGACGTACTTATCAGGCTGGAAAGCCTGACGTACTTGTTTCCTCAAATCTCTCTCCGCTCATGCCTCCAAGATTCTCGTACGTCAGTCCCGAGTCCGCACTCAATGCTTTGGCATGTCGTCTGCAGGTCGTCCAAGCAACGATTCGGACCGACGAGCTGACCGATCGCGTGATCGCACAAGATGTCGTTGCAGATCGCGACAGTCCTGCTGCTGATGTTTCGGCGATGGACGGATACGCGATTTCTCGCGCGGACTTGCACGACTCACCGACGTTGCCTGTCAGCGGAGAAAGTTCGGCAGGGTCGCCGCCACCTCAGTGGCGTCTCGGCACGGCTGTTCGGATCTTTACGGGCGCGATCCTGCCGGTCGGTTGCGACGCGGTGATCAAACGTGAGGAAACCCAAGAGTCGGAAAGCGAAGTCACGATCGTGCGTGACGCGAGTGGCGTCAGTGATGGAGAAAACATCCGTTGCGCCGGCGAGAACGCAGCCGGCGGCAGCGTGGTGATGCAATCGGGAACCAGGATCACGGCTGCGCAGCGGGCAACCCTAGTGAATTTCGGTTGCCTCGAAGCGATCGTCTTCGAGCCCGTTCGGATCGCAATCGTCACGACGGGTGACGAGGTCGGTGAGTTTCGGCAGACGCAGCCTGAACCTTGGCAATTACGCAACAGCAATCAGGCAGCGTTGCAATCGCTGATCCGACCGCACCGCTGGATGACGGTTTCACAATCGGTGCATTGCCTGGATGATCCTGATGCGTTGACGCAGCAGATGCAACAGAGTTTGATCGACAGCGATGTGGTGGTCCTGACCGGCGGAGTTTCGATGGGCGATTACGACCATGTGCCGGACGCGGTCGTGAGTGCTGGTGCGGAGATCGTATTTCATGGGCTGCCGATTCGGCCGGGCAAGCCGATTTTGGGAGCAGTAACGGGCGACGGAAAACTGGTCCTGGGGTTGCCCGGCAATCCCGTCAGCGCAACCGTTTGCGGTCATCGATTTTTGTTGCCATTGGCGGCCAAGATCAGCGGTCAAGTGAAATGGAAGACGCCATCCGCATTGGTGAAGCTAGTCAATCCAAGTGACCGCAGCATCCCGCTTCACTGGATGAAGCTTGTTCGGTTGGTGGACGACGGCTTGGCTGAAGTCGTCGCCAGTCAAGGCAGCGGCGACTTGGTTTCACTCGGCCAGAGCGACGGCTACGTCTGCGTTCCGCCCGATGCGATCGGTCCAGGACCGTGGCCGTACTTTGGTTGGTAGTGGGCGGGTCAGCGAGGTTCGGACGGTGAAACAGCTCTACTTTTTTGATCCAACGAGAGACTTCACCGTGTTTGAACGGCGACTTCCTCACTGGAGTCAGGCAGGCGTTGTCTGCTTCCTCACCTTTCGCCTTGCTGATTCTCTCCCGAAGTCTGTCGTGATGCCTAATCATACTCACCTGCTGGTCGCGTTTCCCAATGATCAAGAAATGCTTCGCCAATGTGAATCCTGGAAGCGATTTTCCGCTCGTCGTATCAATGCGTTGCTTGAGCAAACTGGCCGACTTTGGATGCAAGACGGATTTGATCATCTAGTGCGAAGCCTTGAGCAATTCGAGCATTTTCGCAATTACATTGCCAATAATCCCACGAAAGCGAATCTACAGCCGGGAGAATGGATTCACTATCAAAAGGATCTTGGATCGAAGTGTTAACTGCTCCTTTTGTTCCGAAACGGTTTGGCCTAGCCCGAGCGAAGCGTCGGGATGGCTACGTAGGCATCACGCTCCGCCGTGATGCAGTGCGACCAAGCGGATTGTGATCCAAAAAACGACGTCGGCCCCTGCGGTTCAAACGAAGCCACTACCGGCAGTACCACCGGCCCAATCAACTGTTCGACACGATCGATTGAGATTTCCATGTCAATCGTCGGGCGTCATCCTGCGGAGCAGGATGGCTACTTTTACTTCGCCGCCAATCGCATCACTCGGATCGGGTGCTCGGGGTCATCATCGAGCTGGATCTTGTGCTCTTTGTAGCTCCAAGGTTTGTCCTTGATCCACTCGCGAAACTCATTCGCGATGATTCGAAAGGGATCACTCAACAGGACTTCACCTCCCGGCGCCAAATGCGCGTCCAGGCACTGCAACAGTTCCGGCCAAAGCTGACGAAGGTACGTTACATCGCTGCCGAGGATCAGGGGAAAACGTTCTTCGTCAAGTTGATCCACTCCGAAACGCAATCGTGTCACGCTGCATCGCTCGGCCACCGGACGCACACTCATGCGAACCAGCAACAGTGGATCATCCACGCCGTCGGTCAAGGTCACTTGGGCGCCTCGCAGGGCGGCGGCAATCCCGGCATGTCCTGTTCCGCAACCGAGTTCCAGAACACGGTGACCGGCAAGTTCGACTCGGTCCAGATAACGATCCAGTCCGCTTGCGGCACGCCAGGTCGTGGCCCAAAACGGATCGATGACTCCTTGTTCGCCCGCGTCTTGACGTTCGCACGCATCGATCAACATACCGTCGGGGTCGGCGGCGACCGCAAGCTGGAAGTCGCGTCCGGCGATCGGAGTGGTTTCCCATTTCCAAGCGAAACGCTCACTTGCGGCGGCGGCCAGGGCTTCCATGGATACGGAGTCGGTGGAGGAGTTCATGTGGTCTGTTTGAACCGTTGATTCAAGGGCTGCGAAAAACTTGTATCGGCGGCGACCATGTATTTGAGTAACCCGAGTTGTTGACATAGGGCGAATAGGACTGCAGATAGGGCCAAGCGATCACGTTCTGATTTTGGTCTATCGGAGGAACCGCTTGATGAGTCGGTCGAGGATCCGCCGGCAACGCGGTGCCCAATCGTATGCGTCCACGACGTGTCGCGCCGCCGTTGATCTGTCCGTTGGCATTCATCACCAGCGGTTCCCAATCGATCACGCAGTTGGGCATCGCCTTGGACAACTTCAGGACCTCGGATTTCGTCGTCGGCGTTCGATGAAGCTTAACATAACGAAGGTTGGGCAGCTGCGACAGCAACTGGATGCCTTTGTCGGTGACCGCCGTCCGTTCGAGGTCGATGTGTCTCAGTTGGGTGCATTGGCACAAATCAGCCAACGCCGGATCACTGAATCGTGTGTGCGCCGCGGAAAACCATTTGAGGCGTGCGTTGCGAAGCCATGGCATTGAGCCATAGTCCAACACAGTGCGTGTCAAATCCAGCGACTCCAGTTGATTCAATCGATCCAGCGAGTCCAGTTGAAGCGTCGAGACGGTCAGTCCGGTTAGACGCAATCGTTTGATCGATGGCAAGCCCGCGACGGCTTGGATCACTGCAGCGGGATCGCGAGGCGACGCCGTCGGCGCGTTGGTGGAGACATTGGTGATTTCCGTAAAGAAATCTTGCCCCAGCCATTGGGCCATCGCAGCGGGGGGTGACGCGATGTCGCCCGGTAGCAGGCTCAGCAGCAAACTCTTGCGAGGCTCATACGATATGAACGCGGCTTGAGCGGACAACTGATCCGCGAGTCGACTCTGGTCCAGAGAATTGCGATACAGATGGCTGTAGTAGGCAAACAGCAATCCAAATCCGACGGCGGCGAGCATCAGTCCACGAATCGTGATTCGACGCCGACGTTTCCGGGTGGCCGATTGTTCCGCCAACAACTCTGCCAAGCGAGCCAACTCGACCCTCAGATCACTCAGTTGGCTTGCCAAATGGCCGACAGGACGTGTCGAGCCGTCAGTCTGGGCATTGGCCTGGGCCTTGCTCTGGGCATCATTTTGGTTTGCTGGCATCAAATTGGCCATGAGTTGGTCGCTCGCATGCGGATTTCGCTGACTACCTACCACGCCGATAAAAAAGGGGCGGCAAATCTCTGCATCAGTGTAAGTGGATACGCCGGACCACTTGAGAAGTTCAGGGAAATTCACGACCATTTCCGATTCGTCCTGGGCCGAGTTGGTTCCACTTTCCGCAACAATTTGCCCTCTTAACCAGATCCCTGTTACCACAAAGCCGATTGATTTGTCCGATTCATCCGATCCACAAACCGCTTCCTTTCCTACCGCCGCCGTGGTTTGCGTCGTGTCGCTGGTGGGGTTGCTGGTCAGTTGGGCTTGGACTGCGGCGGTTCCGTCGGCAGCGGCGGTGGTGACGTTCAATGCGTTTCAGGTCGTGATGATTTCGATCGTCATCTGGCAAGCCTGTGACCCCTTTGCTGACGCGGCACAGTATTTCGGTGAACGCTGGCGATTGCCGGGTTCCGTGCGCGGGGCAACGCTGGACGCCATCGCCAGCTCACTGCCTGAGTTGTTCACCGGGCTGTTCTTTGTGCTGTTGGCCGCTGGCGTGGGCGATCAAGCTAGCGCTGATGGCGAAACAGAAGGCTTGGGGGCGACGATCGCGACGTGTGCCGGATCTGCGGTATACAACATGATGCTGATCCCTGCCTTGTGCGGCATCGTGATCGCTCGGACGCGGCACCAAAAACCGGTGATCGAAGTAGAGTCCAAAGTCATCAGTCGAGACGGCTTGTGGTTCTTGGCGTGCGAACTGGTGTTGATCGTGTTTCTCTTTCAACCTGCCATGTCGTGGGGAATGGCCGCGACGTTGTTGCTGATGTACGTCGCGTACGTCTACATGCTGGTGCTGGACTCTCGCAGTTACCGGATTGCACGAGACGCAGTGGTCGATCGATTCACGGACGAGCACGTTCCGTCCACGGACGAATTGGTCGATGCACTCAATGCTGCGGGAATCAAGCCTTCGCTGCAGTTGATCAATCAAGTTCGACGTGAATTGGTAGCGGGCGCGATCGTAGGAGACCCGGTTCATGACGAGGATGGCGATGAAGATGACACGGCTGGCATTCTGTTCGGTCGGTTTGAGGTCAAGCTGACGCCGGTTGTCGGCTACAGCATCTTGGCCGTTTCAACCGTGATCGCAGCGGCTGCGTGCTATTGGTTGGTGGAAGTCACCCAGAGCACGGCGACGACGTTGAATGTGCCGCTGTTCTTTGTGGCCGTCATCGTCGCAGCGGCGGCAAGCAGCGTGCCTGATACGTTTCTGTCGATCGCAGCGGCGCGTCGCGGAGACGACGACGGCGCGGTGTCCAACGCCTTCGGTTCCAATATCTTTGACATCTGCATCTGCTTGTCCGTCCCGCTGTTGGTCAGCGTTTATCTTAACGGTGGCAAACCCGTTCCGCTGACCATCGACGGCCAACCGATGGCGGGACTTTTCGGACTGCAGATCTTGCTGTGCGCGTCAACGATCGTGACGCTGTTGATCATGTGGCAGGACTTGAGGTTGACGTTGACGAAGTCCTGGATCCTGGTCGGCCTCTATGGAATCTTTGTCGCCTACGCTGTCGCCGGATCATTGGGAATCCTAAATCTGTGACAGCGTACGTCAGCCTTTCTAGGCTGACACGCACGGCACTGTACGTCAGCCTTTCTAGGCTGACACGCACGGCACTGTACGTCAGCCTTTCTAGGCTGACATACACGGCACTGTACGTCAGCCTTTCTAGGCTGACATACTCTCCACTGTACGCTCAAGAGTACTGCGAGTCAGGCTAGAAAGCCTGACGTACGAGACTCACGCGGAGAGTCAGGCTAGAAAGCCTGACGTACAGACTCATGCGGCGAGGCGGCGTTTGACGAAACGGGCTCGTCGTGCGGGGCCGCCCAACGGTGTCTTGTCGATCAACTTGTTGAACTTGCTGGACAAACGATCCAGACCGCGCACTTTCGGCTTCCACTGATATTGCATCTGGGTGTCGATCACCGCGTAGATGTAATCGTTCGTACGCCAAACGGATTCATACTGCAGATGCACCAAATGACCACCCAGATCATCGGCAAGCTGCAAGAACTCGCGAGGCCCGATCGTTTCGTCCACGATCTGTAGTCCGCTGGGTTGATGTTCTCGCAAGTAATTCTGATGCAGGTAGCTGGGGCACGTCAGGATCAGACGCGAACGATCGGACATGGACTGTCGCAGGTTGGCATGAAACTGCTTTCGCTCCGCTGCGGGAATGTGTTCATACACGTCCAACAAAGTGACCACATCAAATGGTCCACCGACGACGGGCGAGGTCAAATCGCTAACCGCGAACTGAAACTGCTCTGACGTTGCGAACAGTTGTTGAGCCGTGTGCACATTTTGCGGCGAAATGTCGACGCCGACCGCTTGTAAAGAGGGACGACCGGCACAAAGTCGGCTGGTGGTCTCACCGACGCCGCAGCCGATCTCCAGCAGTTTTTCCGCTTCCTGAGGCACGTGAGCCGTCGCAAAGTCCAAGGCGTGGGTGAGCCTAGGATTGCCCTGGATGAACCCATCAACCAACCGGGTGCTGAAATCATTGTAAAACTCCGCAATTTGCAGCTTTGTTACTTCGGCCGCTGGTGTTGGTTCGTTTTGCTGGCTCATGGATTTCGACGATCTCAAACGGAGGGTTGTATCGATTGACGCGATTGTTTTGTATTGATCGGGCGATCGGACGTCACTTCCGTTGATGGAATAGGAAAAAAACGTCGCATGCGACAAGTGCGAACTATGCAATTGCTTGCATCAGATCGGGCGAGAATTACGATCGATCGGGTTGATTCCCCCCATTGTCTCGCACCATTGATGATCATGTCCCGCAAGTCCGCCCGCCGTCGAGTTTCCGGCCCTCAATGGTCGCTGGCCAAACTGGAGCCCCGCGTCTTGCTGGCCGGCGACGTTGGCGCGGCGGCCGCTCCGCCGGCGGAAGTCACTCCGATGCAGACGAGTGAGCCTGAGTCTGTGGGCGTCGAGGCTGTTGCATCTGCTCAATCCAACGTCGTCGTTTTCGTCGATCCCAGTGCCGGGGACCTATTGTCGGTCGCCACCCCGGTCGCCAAGGGAGCGACGTTGGTGATGCTCGATGGCGAGCGGGATGGCGTGTCCCAGATTCGCGAACAACTTGCCCTCCTGTCCCGTGGCGAGTCGACGATTCAACAGGTCCACCTCGTCACCCATGGCGCATCGGGCCGTCTGCAACTGGGCGCGTCCGAACTGAGTCTCGACACACTTGACCGGTCCGCCGCCGACTTGGCCGGCTGGGCTGACAGCCTGGCGTCTGACGCAGACATCTTGTTGTACGGATGCGATGTCGCTGGTGACGCTGACGGACGAGAATTCGTGCGGCGGATTGCAACGCTGACCGGTGCCGATGTCGCGGCATCGGATGACCGCACCGCGAATGCTGCTCAACAAGGCGACTGGCAATTGGAGTATCACGTCGGCGAGGTGAATGCATTCTTAGCGTTGACCGCCGATGCGATGAGACAGTTCCAGGGCCACTTGGCCATCGAGATTCGCGCCGCAGGAACCGTGGGTGGTGAAGAACTGCAGGTTCACATCGGCGACCAGTTTGTCACGACCCTGACAATGGGCAACACGGGTGCCTTTGAGCGAAATTTTCAAACCTACACCATCAACTATGACAATGCGGACGTCAGCCAAATCCGACTGAACTACAGCAACGACTTCTATGACCCTCAGAGCGGATTGGACCGCAACATTGGCGTGGACTGGATTCGCGTCGACGGGGTCCAGTACGAGACGGAATCGCCCAACGTATTTGCTGCAGGAGTCTATGCCAACGGACAAATTTCTGCGGGCAATTTGCAGACCGAGTACTTGAGCAGCAACGGATTCTTTGACTACGGCGGCAGCAGCGTCATCCCCAATGGCTCCTTCGTTCAGATCTTTGCATCAGGCGACGAGGGTGTCGAGCAAATGAGACTGCTGGTCGATGGTCGTTGGGTCGCGATCTACGACAACGTCCCGACCCAGGGAGGCGTCTTCTCGTATCAAAGCGATCAAGTGCTGACGCCCGATCGAATCCGTGTCGAGTTCACCAACGACTTCTACGATCCCGCCTTCGGTTTCGACGGAAATCTGAATGTCGATCGAATCGAAATCGACGGTGTCGCCTATGAAAGCGAAGCACCCAATGTGTTCAGCACCGGCGGATACCTGCCCGAGTACGGCAATGCACACGGATACTTCTACACCGAAAAGCTGCAAACCAGTGGTTACTTTCAGTATGGCGGCGGAGGTGGTCCTGTTGATCCACCGACGAGTCAGTCCGGTCTGATCAGCCTCGCCGAAACCCAAGTCACGGTCAACGAGAACACCGGCGTTGCGTCGATTCGATTGCGTCGCACCGATGGCGCCAGTGGTGCCGCGGCAGTGTATTTCCAGACTCAAGACGGCTCGGCGGTCAACGGAGTGGATTACTTCGGTACCGATTCCGGCGTCGTTTATTTTGCCGACGGACAAACCGCGGCGACCATCGATATCACGTTGATCGACAACGCCAATGCCGATGGTGAAAAAACGTTCGGTGTGTCGCTATTCCACGTCGACGGAGCCGTCCAGGGTGAACCACGGACGGCGGGCATCACGATCGTCGACAACGAATCCAATGATGGTTTGATCGGTTATTGGAACCTCAACGACGCAAACGCCAATGGGTTCGTTGCCGACTCGTCGGGACTCGGAAACAACGGCATCGCAAGGAACTTTGCGGCCCCCAGCGGTCCGATCAACCTCACTCCCAACACCAACTTTGACAATCCCGGTGCATACCGTTTCGACGGCGTCAATGACTACGTCGAAGTCGCCGAGAACGAATCACTGCGTTTGACCGAAGGCACGTACAGCCAATCCGCGTGGATCAGACCGACCAGCTATGACGACGGATACCACGGCGTGATCGGTTACCAGCAAGGCACATCGGTGGGAACCCGTTACCCGTTCATCTACGTTCGAAACGATGCGATCTACGCCGGCTTTGGCACCGGTGGCAATACTTGGAAAGGTGTCGTGGCGGACAACGTGATCACGATCAACGCATGGAACCATGTCGCGGTTTCGTTTGATGGCACCACCATGCAACTGTTCGTCAACGGCGAAGTCGTCGCGACCAACAGCAACTTCGGAGGCTCGGCTCCACCGACGACGTTTGCTCAGTTGAATATCGGTCGCATCAACAACCAGTTCATCGGCGACATTGACGAAGTGCGAATGTACGACCGGGCGATCAGCGGTGCGGAGGTCAGTGCTTTGATCGGTGGTGCAACGTTGCCGCCACCGCGTGTGGCCGGTTACTTCACCAGGAATGTGATCACGGCAGGCTTGACGCAGCCGACGACCATCGAGCCATTGCCCGATGGCAGATTTCTCGTTGCCGAGCGAGCGGGGATCGTGCGAATCGTCAATGCCGATGGCTCGCTCAGCGGCCAACCGGTGCTGGACATCCAAGACATCGTGAACACCGTGGGCGTGGACCGCGGACTGATGTCGATCGCAGTCGGGCCGGACTTTGCACAAACGCGACAATTGTATGTGGCGTACACCTACGATCCGCCCGAGGTCAATGCTTTCACCGGCAACGGCGGCGCCGATGGCGAAGGCGGTCGCGTCGCGCGTGTGTCCCGGTTCACATTGAACGAGTCCTGGACCGTGGCCGACCGCAATAGCGAAGTCGTCGTGCTGGGCACCAACAGCACATACCAAAACATCGGTCAACCCAATCGACATCCCTTGCTCTCTGATCCCCAGTCGGGCATTGATGCGAATGGAAACTACATCGAGGACTTCATCGCCAGCGATGAATTGAGCCACACCGTCGGCAACTTGGAGTTCGGCCCTGATGGTGCGTTGTATGTCTCCACCGGAGACGGCGGTTCCTACGGCCGCGTCGACCCGGTGAACTTGCGTGCCTTGGACGTCAACAGCCTCAACGGCAAGATCTTGCGAGTCGATCCGCTCACCGGCAAAGGGCTGCCAGACAACCCCTTCTGGAACGGCAATCCCAACAGCAATCAAAGTCGCGTGTACAGCTTGGGGCTGCGTAATCCGTTCCGGTTTGCCATCAATCCCAACAGCGGCGAAGTCTTCATCGCGGATGTGGGATGGTTGAACTACGAGGAGATCAACACCGGTCGTGGCAAGAACTTTGGCTGGCCGGCCTATGAAGGTTACGGTTTGACAGGCGGCGATCGCGGCAGCTACAGCTCTTTGCAAGCAACTCGCGATTTCTTGGCCACCAACCCGGAAATCACTGCACCAATCTGGGTGCGGAGCCACTCGTCCGGTGCCCGCGCCATCATCATGGGCGACTTCATCCAAGGCGGCAACTATCCAGCGAGTCTGCAAGGTGCGTTCCTGTTTCTGGATATCGGAGATCAAGTCATTCGGGCGGGCCGCGTGGATGCCAATGGCCAATTGATCGATGTCGTGCCCGTTTCGTCTGCCATCGGTTTCATCACCGACATCACGCGACTGCCTGACGGCACGCTGGTCTACGCGGATTTGGCGTCCGGTACGATCGGACGTCTCGTCTTCAACGGCTGATCCAAGGTTGACGCGGACCGTGCTTGTTTCTTATGCACGCAATTCCAATCGTGCGAGATACCATCTGAAAACAAGCAACGGACCGCAATGGACGCGACACAATCTTTCCCCAAGCACGCTCTGCCGACACTCGGTGCGATCACCCCATGGGTCGGGCAGACAAGCAACGTGTGGATGTATCGGCAGTTTGAGCAATTGTCGGATCAACTCAGCACGATCGTGACTTGGGAATACCACAACCGCGACCAGTTTCCGATCGACCCGACCAAAATCCAGTTTGTTCCTGAACCGTTTGCCGAACCGCTGCATGGATTCCCACGCACGGTTGATACGTTCTTGGGTGCCAAAACCGGGGGCGAGCGCTACGGCAGCAAGTTTGAACAGTGGTTGGCCAATCACTTCGTCGCCGCGGGCGTGGAAGGTGTCCTGGCCCAATTTGGTCAATACGCGATGGTTGCGGAAGTCGCCTGTCGCCGCGTCGGCATCCCAGTCTTTGCGCACTTTCACGGGCACGACATGAGTGCCCGCTTGCGCAAGAAACGTTACCGCCAAGCGTTCGCGTCGCGATGGCATGACTTCGCCGGCATGATCGTCGTGGCAAGCTATCAGCGAGACTTTCTGCTCAGCCAAGGATTTGATCCGTCGAGTATCGCATTGATCCCCTGTGGCGCACCGACACAGCACATCGCCCGCGTCGCCGATGAGATCCGCAAACATTCCAATCGCGACGACTCGATCGTCCGTTATCTGTTCGTTGGTCGGTTTGTTGAAAAGAAAGATCCCATCGCCGTCTTGCAGGCTTTCCGAATCTGTCATGGCAGCCACCCCAACGCCCGATTGCGGTTGGTGGGCATGGGGCCGCTGGAGGAAAAGCTGCACCATTGGGCTTCGATTCAAAATCCCGAGTTGCGTGACGCGATCGAGTTCCTTGGACCGCTATCGCCTCAAGGGGTGATCGAAGAGATGGCGAGTGCCGATGTCTTTGTCCAACACTCCCGCGTGGCACCGGACGGGGACATGGAAGGCTGGCCGGTTTCGATCGCAGAAGCCATGGCGGCGGGATTGCCGATCGTCGCGACACGGCACGCGGGAATCGTCGATCAAGTCATCGAAGGTGAGAACGGATGGTTGTGCGACGAAGGCGATTGGCAACAGATGAGCGACGACATGGCTCGCTTGGCCGCCGACGCGAACATGAGAACGACAATGGGAACGCGATCACGAGCGCGCGCGGTCGCCTTTGACAGCGATCACCAAGTCCTCCAGCTCCGCGAATTCATCAACGACAAGCTGATGTCACGCTCTCATCGCGCCGCCGCGTGATTCAAGCACGGACGGCATGACCAACTGATATCACGTCAGCTTGGAAAGACGAGGAAGGAGTTTCTGGTATGCCTCTTGTGATGGTAGTCGCCGTGCGTGAATGTGTTCGCAGATAGCGAGGCGAGCGTCGGGAAGTTCTGATCAAGGTGAGTAGACGCCATTGCATCTCTTGAGACACTCTCGCTACGTGATGACACCAGCATTGGTCAACTCTTCGCGGAGTTTTGCCTCTAGCTCGGAAACGTTTTCATGAAACCGATGTGAAACGACACCTTCCAGATCAGATGGAAGCTTGATGTCTCCTTTCGTCAAAATCAAAATATTTGCAAGGGACACACGAGAGATAAAGTAGCCGAGTTCGATGAGAACATTTGGTCTTGGTTGAAAGTATGTTTTTCCTTGATTTGTAACCCAGTCGTCGGTTGTAAACAAAGCAATCGCATACTCACATTCGTCAGCCATCCTGCGAAATCGATCGAGCCAAGATGTTGACCCACCGCCGGTCAACTCGCCTAGAATCTGTGGACTAGCTCCAAGCTTTAGAAGGATGTCTTTGAGTTCACGCCATTTCGCCTCGTCGTGTCCATGGATGATGAACACGTCATTCCTTGATTCTTCGGAGATCTTGAAAAGTGCGTCGTCGAAGTACGGTTGCCATGGCATTTCGCGAAAATTGTCGACATTCCAGGCTGGCAAAGTCACGCTGTCAGTTGATGCCGCGTAAAACACGATGAGCCCCGATGGCTTTTCAGAATCTGGATCAACGATGTAAGTGCGCGCCATTGGGCAGGTTGCAGTACCAATGGCCCTAAACAAGCCCGGATATGCGTCGACAAGTTCTTCGGCCTCTGCCCAAGTGGCCTCAACCTCAGTTCGCAATTGGTCGCCACGCTGCCCAAATTGAGGTGCGATCCGATTGAAATCTGCTTTTTGCGACAGAAAGCAGAACTCAAATCGAATGCGTTTGGCCAACTGTTTCAGGATCAATTTCTTGTGGAGTTTGATCGTTCGGTAGAAAGAGGCCCCCACGCAAACAACTCGATTGTTCGCAGATGAATACAGTTCCCCGACTCGAACTTCCGAGCTCGCTCCGCCGTCAAATACCGGTTGTGCCATCGTGACAATTTTCCAATGCAAAAAGATGAATCCGGGACAACAGGTCCCGTAGTGGTCGATTGAGATAGATAACCAATAGTACTGCTATGGCTTGTTGTGCGTTACGTTCCTGGACGCTAATCAGCTACCGACTGTTCGTACGCAAGGTCATTCCTTTCGCAAACCAAGTCTAAAGATTGTACTTTACCTGAAACCTGAAAACGATAATGGATCTCACTGCACCGGCGTCGCGTTCGGTTGGCCGTGAAAAAGGTGTATCCGAATCGAAATCATGAGTTGGATCGGTGGCGAAAGTGGAGGGACTTTCAGCGTGTCCCGACTCTGGCCGAAACTTCTGACGTGTTGTGCGATCCTAAATCTGAATGAGACAAAGCACTAGGTTACTTTGGGTTTCAGACCGTTTCTTGTGGCGACGGCGGTTGTGGGATCTTCGGGCCAGTGGTGTTTGGGGTATCGACGTTTCAGCTCTTTGCGGACGACGCCGTAGGTGGTTTTCCAGAAACTGGCCAAGTCGTCGGTGATCTGCTGAGGTCGGTGATTCGGTCCCAGCAGGTGCAGTTGCAAGGCAACTCGCCCTGACGCGATTCGTGGCGTTTCCGACCAACCAAAGATCTCCTGAATACGAACCGCCAACAACGGTGCTTTGCCCGGCTCGTATCGGATCTCGTACTGGTTACCGCTGGGGACGGTCAAACGCTCGGGGACGTGCCGGTCCAACTCGCAGAGTTGTTGATAACTGAATCGCCCGCGAAGGTGATCCAGCCAGGGAGCATTCTGTAACTGTGCCATCGTCGTTCGCGTGCTGCAGAGTTCCATCAGGATTCCCCGTAGAGCCTCATCATCGATGATCGGAAAACCTGCCGCCGGGGGATGCTCTGCTGCAAACCGCAATCGCGTGATCAAGCTGCGTGTGGCCGATTTGTCGGATCCCCACAAGGAGTCCATTTTCGACATCGCATGGGATGCCAAGAGCTCAGCCGCCTGCGGCGACGGTTCACAGGCGACTGGTGATTCGCTGAGCATGAGATCGTCAAAGTACTCACGTCGGCGGGCGACGACGGCCTGCAGCGAGGGGTGAAAGAAAAGTTCGTCACGAGTGGCGCGGAGCGATGGCGGCAGCCATGATTCTTGGATCGTGCATGCCATCCGCACCAATGCCTCGCGGCCTTTCCCATCCGCGTCCAAGCACAACAGCAAATCACTGTCTTTGACTCGACTGGATCGAGCGAGCTGAACGCCGCGTCCGCCGACCATCAAGCCGCGATCACTGCCCGGCAGTCGGCGCAGCGCGACGCGGTCTGGAAACGCGACGATCAACGATTTGGCGAACCGTTGGTGCAAGTCTACCGGATCGCTCTGATGGCTGGGAGTGATTGGGGCGGACGGTGTTGGTGCGACGGTGAGTTCAATCTGCTTGCTCAGGTTTTCGGCCACACGCAAGATGTTCTTAGCCGCTGCAGGATGAATGCCAGGGACGAAGCGTCCCGCGGCAAAGTCTCGCAGCATTGCAACTCGCTGCATCAGTTCACAATCAACGCCGTGCGATGCGGTGTCTTGAAACGGTGTGTCGGACTTGTCAAACGGGCTTCGTTCACTCAGCAAAGCGGCGGCAAGGGTGGCCCAGTCGATGACACCATGCTGTTGGGCTTCGATCAACAGTCGCGAGAGACGCGGGTGCAACGGCATCGCCACCATCTGTTTGCCCATCTCGGTGATGCCGCATGAATCATCGATCGCGTCCAACCGACCGAGCAGGCGTTGTGCCGACTCGATCGCTTCGTCACGTGGCGGCGTGACCCAGGGAAACTGAGTCCAGTCTCGCTCGCCCCAAGCCGACAGCATCAGCGCCGCCCCGCTGAAGTCGGTCCGCAGGATTTCGCAGGCGGTCTGTTCAGGGCGAGCGCGATGGGTGTTGGCGGTCCAAAGACGCCAGCAGTGTCCCGGCGCCGTTCGGCCTGCACGTCCCGCACGCTGCTCCGCCGAGGCTTGCGAGATCGGCTCCAATCTCAATTCGGGCAGCCCGACACGGTCGTCGAAACGCAGAACGCGAGCCAAGCCGCTGTCGATCACGCCGGTAACGCCAGGGATGGTCACAGACGTCTCCGCGACATTGGTCGACAGGATGATCTTTCGACGTCCGCTCTCGGAAAGAACGCTGTCCTGTTGCTCGGGAGACATTTCGCCAAAGAGTTTTTGAAGGTCGAAATGATTGTCCAAACCGGCGAGCGACAAACGCTGTGATGTGCGATGAATCTCTCCCACGCCGGGCAAGAAAACCAGCAAGTGTCCTGAAGTCTGATCAACTGCGGAGCGAACGACGGTGGCGATTTGATGATCGATCGGCTCGGTGCTGGGATGCGGCGCGTAGTGAATCTGAACGTCGTGGGCGCGACCTTGGCTTTCAATTGCGACCGCATCGTCGATCAATTCCAACACCGGCTGAGGGTCCATCGTCGCCGACATGACCACCAATTGCAGTTCTGGACGCAGCGTGGTGCGAATCCTGTGCAGCATGCCCAACGCGAGATCAATCTCCAGGCTGCGTTCATGGAACTCGTCCAAGATCACACAGGAGACGTCTTCCAAGAGCGGGTCACTGGTCAATCGTCTCAGCAGGATACCGGTTGTCATCGCGATCAACCGAGTCGTGTTGCCGACTTGGCGATCAAACCGCACGTGGTACCCGACCGATTGGGCGATCCGTTCATTACGCAGGCTTGCCAGACGCAGGGCAGCGGATCGGGCCGCCAGACGCCTGGGCTGGACGAGCAGAATTTGGCCGCTTCCCAACGCCGGCCGATCAAGGATCTCGGGCGGCACACCGGTGGTCTTGCCTGCACCGGGCGGCGCCCTGAGCACCACCGTCCGCCGAGCAGCCAACGCGTCGATCACCTCGGGCAGGATTTCGGTAACGGGCAAGCTCTGCAAGATCGGGTCCTCGGGACGCGAACCCGATCCAGCGGTCGCTGTCCATATGATGCTGTGAATATCGAATCAAATCATTGCAGCCGCTACGTTCCCTGCGACCGGTGTATCCTCGGACGCCGAACAGACCGAGAAACGCTAAGGAGGTCTGCCGACCACCTACCTGCGACCTACGGTTCCCAGATGCTCTTCATTAGACAGCGTCCGTCAAGGCAGTCAATCTAACCCCAAGCATTCGTCGTGTCCGATACCCTCTCGTCGTCGCCGCAGAATTTAGCCGCCAAATTGGGTGTCGGCGGGGTCGCGAATTCAATGGGTGCCGCGACAAAGCAGAAACCGGATCGGATCGCGAACCGATTCGTTGCGGCACCTGACTCCAGCGCGATCGTCGCCAGCTTGTTTGTAGGGCCGAGTCACGCAACGGCAGAAAAGGTCACCTGTCAGATCGCCGATTTGCACCTGGGCGGCTGTGCGTTGCGGTATCAGACCCGTGCCGCCCTGGAGACGGCTTTGGCGCGTTTGCATGTCGCTGATTCGAAAATCGGCTTGAACTTGGAAATGATCGGCCACGTCTGCTGGAGCCGGCAAACCGGTCTGGGCACCTTCACCAGCGGTTTTCAGTTTCACCAACCGTTGTCACCCAAGGTGATCGATTCACTGCTACGTGAAAACCGCATCACACGTCGAGTTCATCATCGCGTCGACGTCGACTTGCCCGTGGCGGTTCGTCAAAACCTGCCTTCGTTATCGCTCAACGGCTCGCGACTGGCTTCGGTTTCCCCGGGCGGCGTGCAACTGACGACCAGCGAACCGTTGGAATTGAAATCCAAGCTGCTGTTGATTCTGCCCAACGGGACGACGGCGGTGGCAACCACGGTATGGTGCGTTTGTGGCGACGACGATTTTTCTTCTGGTGCGAAGTTCGTGTCGCCCGACCAAGGACGCCACTTTCACGATGTGTGCGTGGGGAGATAGAGACGAAATCGCGTCAGGGGTTGCCGGGATTCTGGTTCGCCGCTTGAACCGATTTTTGATACTGAGCGAATCGTTCAAAGTCGGCCTGCCACCGTGCCAACGACTGACCTTGCAATGCGGCGAATCTTTCCGGCAATGTCAGCTCCGTCCACCATCGTTCCTGAGGAACATTCCATGCAGGATCAAGAAACGGCCCCGGCTCGTCGCGCACCCAATCGTTGCTCAACCATCCTCGTTGAACCTTGGTCAAATCGGCATCGGGGTCGATGATGGGAACGGGGCGTCGGCCGTTGAGCGATGTCAGTGCCAGAACATAGACACGGCAGTCGGATTGCCCCATTTCCCAAGCCAACTGTTGGATCTTGAGGGCGGCCTGCTGAATCATCTCTGGGTCACGCACCGCGATTTTTGATTGGTACGGCGTCATCACCAGTGTTGCGGGCGCGTACAAAAATCCGGTGTCGTTTTCGATTTTGAACCACGTCAATGATTCTTTGTGTCGCAACATCATCCGCCAAGCAAATCGGTGTCCGCGACCATTCCAACTCGCGTCACCCGGCATCAACCAGTGTCGAAAGGGCAGCAGCAATTGAACAATGACGTAGATTGCGGCGATGCAAAAACCAATTCGAGACAAGCGTCGGTGGCGAATCTGTTTGTCGGTTTGCAAACGGATGGCACCGGTCGTCCGCAATAGACGTCGTGTCAGTCCGGCAATCAGTTCCGGCGGAAAGAACACGTACAGCGTTGCCAACATGAACCATGGAAACACGCCAATGTTGAACAGCACGGCATTGGTCAGGTGGAACCCCAAAGCCAACCCGATGGCGATCGCGCGTGTCTTGTGGAACATCAACAGCGGAACGATCAGTGCGTCAAAAACAAGTCCACCGTAGGCCATCAACCACTTGGCCATCGGCAGCGTCAAATACGGTCCGATGATCGAAGTGCCGGCACTCGCATGGAGGAAAATTTCGGCCGGTTGGCCCGCCAGCCAATCCGCGTTCAGTTTGGCGATCGCACCATAAACGTAGGGCAATCCGAGTTGAAAACGCAGCAGCCACAGTTGCCATCGCGGGATCCGGCGACGCTGACGTTCTATTCCCAAACGCGAATCCACCGAGAGGCGGCAGGACGCAGGCAGGAATACCAGCAGCGCGGCGCAGCAGATCAGCAAGTAATCATGATTGTTGTAGAGCTGCCTTTCCAGCAACAATATATAGAGCATCGATAGGCTCAATGTCGCGGCAGCCAGACGGGTGAGAAACCCGATGATCAGCGCCAGAGCGGCCAGTTGAGTGATCCGAAAATGCCAGTAGAGTCCGTCACCAGGCCAGAGCTGTACCCAGTGAAAACCCGGATACTTGAACAGCATTCTCGGCTCAATGAACAGCGATCGATAACGATCGTCCGAGAGAAAGTGCTGCGCCCAACTGGCGATGGTGAACGCCAGGATGACACGAAAAACGATCAAGAACGTCGGGTCGACTCCGAGCCACATTTGACGGAAATCGAATCGTGCTCGCGATGTCGTGCCGGGGATCGAATCGCTAGGTTGACTCATTTCCATCGTCGGATTTGTTGCTACGACAGAACCAGCTCTTGATGGTTTGCCAAGCCGATTGCAGGACTTTCTTTGGCAGTCGACCGGTGATGATTTCAGCGGTCCAGGTTTCTCGATCGGCATCAAAGTTGTGCCAGAGAGCATCCAGGTAGGGCTGTGATGCTTCCGAGAGCGACACATAGAGCCCTCGCTCGGCAATGTCGTCCAAGCCATCGCGGTAGTGACGCAGGATATGTTCGTCGAAAAGGCTGCCGGCAACGGTGACTCCGGATAATGCACCACGGCTGGAAAGCGACAGGCGATTGATTGCGAACATCGTCATCGTCGTACCGACAGCCCATAGCCCCGCATTGGATTGCGAAGCGGCGTCTTCCATTTCGTTCCACATCCGTTCAATCTCGGATTGGGGAATCAGTTTCATGGGATCGACGTTGCGGATTTCATCCGAAAGCTTGGTGATCGTTTCCGACACGGCTTGGACGCTGATCGGCGGCGCTTCCATGGCTCCCACTGCGCGATCACTTGTTTTGTGAAGCGCGTCAACCAAATCGGAGACTTGGTCGATGCTCGACTCGGCATCAATGATGCCTTCGCGTTTGAGTTCTTCGCTCAGCTTTTTGAGGTAGTGGCTGGAGCCGTACGCCAAGTCATTGAAAACGGCCAGCACTGTCAACGGAGAAAGATGCAATGTGGCGGCACCCGCAAAATCCACCAAGCCGCTGACAGCTTTCTGCGCCAACTGAGTCTCCTCCTCCGTGGCCGACGCGTTGGGATTGGAGACACCGCCGACATCATGAATCATGATGTCCAATGCTTGCTGGACAAACGAGCGATACGTGCGAGAGGATCGAAACGCGGCAGGGATCACCCAGCCAGCCGTTTCATTGACCAGCCCGCCTACCACCGCCGACGCACTGCGCGCGGTGCGCTCGGGAAGCGAGAGTCCGTAGACCAACGTTCCGATCAAACCAGGGTCGGATTGTGGGGGGCCGTCTTCCTGAAGCGTTGACACGAGGTCCCTGCGGACAGGATTGGCAATATCGACTTGAGATGGGTCAACCTGCAGGGTATCTGATTGCAGGGTGTCTGACTGTGGGGCTGGGGGCGAAACTGTTGTCGATTTCGAATCGGTTTCAACACTCGATGGAGGGTTCGACATGGGTAGCTTCGCGAGGAGTGAAGGGTTACAGGGCCGATTGTGCGGAGATCAATTCAACTCTCTGTTGGCCATTGACATCCACGATGTTGCCCAACGCGATCACTTTGTCGATTGCCGGTAGTGATTTTCCGCCTGGCAACTGGACGTTGATCACCGAGCCGCCGGGCAATGTGATTGTCTGACCGTTGACATTGGAGCCAGGGCGGCCGACCAACAGCACGCCGGACGTTGGACGTTTGGAGTAATTCATCCAGTCTCCGGCGAGGCTGGCGAAGTCATCCAATTCGGGGATCTGAACTAGATCGCTCAGCAACGTACGGATCCTGTTACTGTTTGTCGCACCGGTGAGTTCGCCCACACGACAGATGCGGACAAACACCTTGGCAATGTCTTTCTTGCTGACATCCGTCGACGTCGAGCGGAGGGCGGCCAATTCGTCGATACTTTGCTCGGCGATATCACAGTATTGAATGATCTCGGGTGACTCGACGACCGGCGATGGAACTGCGGGCGGCGTGACTGCTGGGGGCCGTATTTCTGGGGCCGGATTCGTGGCGATCTCGGGCGCTGCTGGCGGATTCTTTTTGGGATCGCTCGACTCAATCACCGGCTTGGCTGCTTCCACCGTCGCCGATGCGGGCTCGACTGCCGGGTCGAGCGATGGCTGGTCGCTGCTGGCCACCTTGGGCGCTTCGGCCAGATCGGGAGTGCTTTCGACCAGCTCCGGCTCGCTAGTGATCTCCAGACTGGGCGGCGTTTGTACCGAACCAATATCCGGTCGTGGATTGGGCATCGTCAACTCAATCACTTCGGCTTCCGGCTCCGCGGGCGGTTCGGGTGTGGTGCCGGGGAACACCAACAACATGTTGTCGACGTTCTCTGCAGGTGGCTCTGCGGCCAACCCCTCGTTGTTATCCGTCGCGTTCTCGGCGGGTTCATTGGATGCGACGGATTCGGCCGCATCCGGCATGTCAGCCGGGGGAGTGTCTTGGGTGGGTGCGCCGAGCGTGTCGTCGATGGAACCGTCTACCAGATTCTCCAAGTCGATGGTCATGACATCCGGATCATCGGTGTTCTTAGGATTCAAGTCCGGTTCTGGCATACCGATATCGTCAGGATCGATCGTGGCATCCGAAGTGGCATCGGACGTACCCGAGGCGACCCCCATTGCGTCTTTTCCGGCAGTGGCAATGTCGCTTTCCGCGGGCACCAGCGTGCGACCTTGCGAAGGCTTTCTGGTGGACGGGCTGCTCGGTTCGTTAGTGTCGGAGTCGTCGGTCAATCGGGGAGGGATCGCTGCGGCGGTCCGCGAGGGGCGACTGGACGATGAGTTATAGGTTCCATCGAGCGGCCAGAATCCCACGTTGGGCAGACGGCCCATTGCAAACAGAATGCCGCCAGCCAGCGGTATAGCGAGCCCTGCTCCCAGCCCATAAGCCAACAATTGGCGCAGTGGCGATTTCTGTTTTCGACTCGATCGGTTTCGCTCGTAGTACGATCGCTGATCGGCGGCGACAGGAACCTTTGCCTGGGGAGTGTCGATTGGGAAATCGGCTTGCTCCATCGGTTCTTCGTCAGCGACGGAATCCATTTCCAATGATTCCAGAGGCTCGGATTCCAGGCCGGCTACAACATCGTCGGTTGGGCTATCGTCGGCTGAGCTATCGCTTGAGTCATCGATCCCAGTGGCTGCGACTTCGGGGTTGGCGACTTCGGGGTTGGTTTCGTCCCAGGTATCCATCAACAGCGTTGCGTCTTGGCCGGCGTCGGCGATGGTGGCATCGATGGATGGAGGCTCGTCGCTTTCCACGGCGATTGGTTCGTCATCGGCCTCAGCAAAGAAGCTTTGCAGTTCTTCGTTTTCCGAAAGTTCGTCGGGGTCACTCGACCACTCGATCGTCTCCTCCGTCACAGGACTCGCGTCATCGACGTCATCCAGAACCGAGAGCGTGTCGGAGTCCGAGCCGGTGTCGAGATCGAGCACGCTGGCGTCAGAAAAATCGGCGTCATCGGTATGTGATTCAGCAGCTTGCGGCGAGTCTTGTTCTGCCCAGTCGTTTTCAGATTGCTCATCACCACGCGTCGCGGCAATTCCGGCAACCATGCCAGCAGCTCCACCGGTGAAAGCAGCCACGGCGGCGTTGGAGAATGCGAACGGATTGTCGGTCGCCGACAGTGGTGGGTCGCTTTGCAGATCTTGTGATGCGGCCTGATCGCCGCCTGGAAAATGACCCAACGGTGTGCCCGGGCCGGTCACGTCGTCGTCCGAGTCGGTGTCATCAAGCGGCTGGCCGAACGCGGGCATCGCCGATGCTGAGGCGAGTTGCGCTGCGGGCGCGTCCCACAGCAACGGCTGCCCGTCCGCGCCGACAACCTTCAACACCGGCGGCAAGGATTTCAGCCAGCCGGCGGCGGACACGGATTCGCCACACCAAGGACAATCGGCGGACGCATCGGACGGCAGATCGGCCGAAGGCAATCGGACGGACTCGCCACATTCAGGGCACTTCGCAGAAAGCATGAATTCACCTGGGAAAAATTATGGAAGTCCCAAAGTTTAACCAGATCGCGACGATTTAGCACGGGAGCGAAAAAGGCGACCCAATCGGGAAAGCCTCGCAGCGGGCGAATTCGCGGTTTTTTACCACGTCGATCAAGTTTTAGCCTTATTTTAACGCCAATCTTGGCACCAATCCTTGGTTTGGACACCGCTGCGAATCCGCCATTCTCTCAGCTCCGCTAGCAAGCGTTCCTTGTGTTCCGACGCTGCCGGATTGTCCCACAGGTTGGTCAGCTCCTCTGGATCGGCGATCAGGTCAAAGAGTTGCCCGTCCGGCTCGTCCAAAAAGTGCACCAGTTTGTGCGTCTTGTCCCGTACCATCGTCATGAACTTGCATCCCGTCAGCACCGCATCCTGGACCTGTTCACAGTACACAAATTCTCGTCCGACAAAGTCGCTGCCGTCCCCATCAAACGCCCCCGCCAGCGAAACGGCTTCCATGTCCTCGGGCACTTCGATCCCTGCCCACTGCAAGATGGTCGGCCCCAGATCCATTTGTTGAACCAACGCGTCAACATGTCGCCCGCCACGAAAACGATCGGGCGCCCAAACGATCATCGGCACGCGAGTGATCTGCTCGTACATCGTCCACTTTTGACTTTGCCCGTGATCACTCAAACAGTCACCGTGGTCGCTGGTGAAGATCACGATGGTGTTCTCGAGATACCCGTTTCGCTCCAGCGACTGCATGATCTGGCCTACTTTTTCATCGATCATCGTGACGTTGGCCAAATAGTACGCGCGCTGTCGGTGCCGCTGCTGCTGCGTCGGATGCAGATTCATCAGCACCGAATCGTGGTCGATCTCTGAATTGTGTACACGTAGCTCTTTCAGTGCTGGCGGCAACGACTCAAGTTCACTGTCGGTCACCGGCAACAGCGGCAAGTCCTTGTCGAGATACGGCTGCGCATAGCGAGGAATCGGATCGTACGGAGGATGCGGTCCGGGAAATCCGATCTGCAAGAACAGGCGGTCTTTCTTGGGTGTCGAGTCCAGCCACCAACATGCCATGTCGCCGACAAAGACATCCGGATGTGTGTCTTCCGGCAGCAGCCAATCGAACGCACCCAATGCGTTCTGATAATCGTCCCGTAACCGATACAGTTCGCGTTGTTGCTTGACCAGTCCACGGAAACGCAACGCCTTGTCCCACTCGTCAAAGAAGTACCGGCCCTCCAGGAAACGGTCTTTGTTCTCGACCACAAAGCGTTCATGAAATCCCAGTTCGGTCAAATAGGGCCAAGTATGCATCTTGCCGATGTTGGTGCAGTAGTAGCCCGCTGCATTGAGCCGCTCGATCCAACTGTGACGCCAGCGATCCGCATTCTTGAGGATCCCCGTGGTGTGCGGATGGTAGCCCTTGAACAGACTCGCCCGCGCCGCGGCACACGAAGCCGCAGTGACATGGCATTGATCAAACGAGACGCCCTCGCGAACCAAGCGGTCCAGATGAGGAGTGTCCATGTGCGGGTAACCCAACGCCGCGATCGTGTCGTAACGCTGCTGGTCCGTGATGATGAAAACGATATTGGGGGGATTCATGGGCGGGCTAAGATTCAATGTCGGGGCGGCTTTCTTGGGGATCATTCACAAACACTCGAATCGCCCTAACCCGGATTACTCATCAGCCGGCACGCATGAGCAGTCCAGTGCCTAAAACCCGTGGCCTGACGGCCAGCGGCTCAGGGCGTATGACACCAAAAAGCGTTTGATAGCACAACCATGCTAAGCGGGACGACCTCGTGTTTCACAATGTGTCTTGCAACGTCGGGTCGGCCGACAGTATAGAAGGCGAGACACCGGACGACTTGCGTATTACTAATGACGGCATTTGCGAGAAGGAATTCGCGCCCATGATTCAGCTTCAGGAACTTGCATGGCTCGTGGGAGGGCAGTTGTTGGGCGACGGTGAAGTCCAATGTGTCGGAGCGAATCCTCCGGACATTGCCGGAGAAAACGAGATCACGATGATCGACGATGTCTCCAAATCGGGCATGCTCCAGAGCACCAAGGCGATCGCGGTGGTCACGCCGGCAGTTCTGTCGGACTGCGAGTTGATTCAAGTCGTGGTTCCGGACGTTCATCAAGCTTTCACGACGATCGTTTCGCAATATCGGCCCCCTGTTCGACGTGGCTTGCCCGGCGTCGGAGTCGATTCATCGGCCCGAATCGCACCCACGGCTCGAATTCATCCCACGGCGACCGTTTGCGCGGGCGCAAAGATCGGGCAACGCACCATCATCATGCCCGGCGTTGTGATCTTGCCCCATTGCAGCATCGGCGACGACTGTACGATCCACGCATCGGTGACGCTCTACGAATACACAGAAATCGGTGATCGCGTGACCGTTCACGCAGGCACCGTTCTGGGTGCCAATGGTTTTGGTTATCGACAAATCAACGGTCGCCATGTTTCGACCGCCCAACTGGGCTTTGTCAGAATCGGAAGTGATGTCGAGATCGGCGCCGCCGTGACGATCGACCGAGGGACATACGGTGCGACGAGCATCGGCGAAGGAACCAAGATCGACAATCAAGTCATGATCGCCCACAACTGTCAGATCGGCCGCCACAACCTGTTGTGCAGCCAAGTGGGAATCGCAGGCAGTTGCCGAACCGGCGACTACGTCATCCTTGCCGGCCAAGTCGGCTTGAAGGACCACATCACTTTGGGCGACCACACCATCGTCGGTGCCCAAGCCGGTGTGATGGACGACTGTAAGGGCAACGAAGTCTACTTGGGGTCACCCGCGACATCGCAACGCGAACAGATGCAGATCATGGCGGTGCAACGCCGCTTGCCCGAGATGCGTCGAGAAATCAAAGCCCTACGTCGCGAACTGGAAATGCTGACGCGACAGCCGAAGGCAACGATCGACATCAACTCCAAGAATCGCAAGGCGGCATGAACACTGGTGGCATCAAAACCGGCGGCATCAAAACTGGCGGCGGTTATCGGAGCTCGCTGTGGTCTCAGTGGTTCGCCCCGCAGTCATCCCAGCCCGACGCATTGCCCCCCATCGGTTTGATCGCCGGTTGGGGCAGTTTTCCCGTCGAGGTCGCGTGCGAAATCATCCAAAGCGGTCGCGGCGTCGTCTGCATCGCGATCCGGGACCACGCCAGCAAGGATCTGGAATCAATTTGCGACCATGTCAAATGGTCAGGCGTCGGCAAGATCGGTGCTCACCTGCACTACTTTCGCCGACGCGGGGTCGAGCAAGTCACGATGGCGGGCAAGCTGTTCAAAGCCGACCTGCTGTTCTCCGGATCCGTCTGGTTGAAACACTGCCCCGATTGGCAAGCCATCCGGACCTTTGCACCCTGCTTGCTCGGTCGCAATCGCGATGCGCGTGACGACAGTCTGCTGCTCGCGGTCACCCAAACCTATCTGCGCAGCGGCATGGAAATATGCCCTGCCACCGATTTCGCTCCGGAGCTACTCGTGAAACCAGGTTCCATCGCTGGTCGCCAGCCCAACGCCAAGCAACAACGTGACATCGAATTTGGTTGGCAAATCGCCAAGCAAATGGGTGGCATGGATATCGGTCAAAGCGTCACCGTCAAGGACGGTGCGGTGCTGGCGGTGGAAGCCGTCGAGGGGACCGACGAGTGCATCCGTCGGACCGGACAACTGTGCCGCAAAGGTGGATGGACGCTCGTGAAAGTGAGCAAGCCGAATCAAGACATGCGATTCGATGTTCCCACCATCGGTCCTCAAACGATCCAAAATGTGTGCGACGCCGGAGGATCGGTCATCGCAATCGAAGCCGACAAGACGATCCTCGTGGAGCGAGAAGAAACTCTACGCCTGGCCGCAGCAGCGGGCATCAGCATCGTCGCACTCTCGGCGGAAAGCCTGTCAGACAAGTTGGCTGCATAGCACGAGATCTGACTCATTCGGTTGGGTTGAGCCATTCAATCTCAGGGTGACCCACAACAGACACCTCCACCAAGGAACTTGGGGGAGGTCGAGCAGAGCCGTCCAGGTGAATGCGAGGGAGGGGGCCTGTCTGCGCAAGTCAATGATTGGGAATGGTAAAACGCTTGGCGGGGCACGCTATCGACTTGGAAAGTCGAGCGACGATTGTCGTTCGACTTTCAAAGTCGAAAACGAACACTAGACTCGGGAACCGGACGCTATCGCGTGGCGGGTCATAAATTATCCACGGCTAACGCCGTCGGCTCACCTGTCTGGGCGCAAAAAAACACGCCGCGATTCAACTCGCGGCGTGTCAGTGGGTCTCAATGAATTCAATCGCTGCACAGATCACTCTGCTGCGGCGGCTTCTTTCTTCTTCTTGCCTTTGCCTTTGGCAGCGGCGGCACCACGTTGCATCGTCTTGGGCAACTTGGCCTTTTGCTCGTCGGTCAGCATCGCAAGGACAGAAGCTTGAAACTTCATTCTCGCTTCATTCAACTTGCCCATCGCTTCGGATTGCTCAGCGGTCAAGCCTGCTTTCTCATGCGCGGCTTTCATCACTTCCTTGCCCTTGATTTGTCCGGCTTCACGGATTTCCTTTTGTGCCGCAGCAAGTTTCTTGCTCAACTCGGGCGTCAGCTTGGCGGCTGCAGTGAGTTCTTTCATTTCAGGAGCAAGCTTCTTGCCCATCTCTTTGATCTTCTCTGTTTGCTCGTCGGTCAAACCGACCACTTCGAGCTTCTTGATCAGTGCAGCGGCAACGTTGCCACCACCCTGTCCTTTGCCCTTGCCCTTTTTCTCGGCGTCGTCCGCGGCGAAAGCCGGAACGACCATCAGGGCAGTCAGCAAAACCAACGCAACGGATTTCAACTTCATCGCTGTTCTCAACGCATGGAGGGGTGAATGGGGAATGACGGGGAGAGGTTCCCGCGGGGCCGCTCATTTTACCTTCCGCCGAGTGTGCAAGGCATCAACCAAAACGCAAAAATTCCAGATATGCTCCCAGTCCGGACCAGCCAAAAAACCAGACAATGTTGAAGGCGACGACGAAAGCCCCTAAAGTCAGCAATTGGCTCTGAGCCCCCCGCCATTTCCTTTCCCTATTTCACTGCTCTGATAGCACTGCGCGTATGAACACTCGACCTTCTCGCCGCCGGTTCCTTGCCGCCTCCACCGCTGCAGTCTTGGCCCCCGCCATCCTGACGTCCAAACGCACTGCAGCCCAAGAGGTGATCGGATCAGGAGACCATGTCTACCACTGCAATCACACGTTCACACAACTGCCGGAGAAATACCGCTGGCAGACCACGCACAACGTTGCCGTGGACCCAGACAACAACCTGTACGTCATCCACGAAGGCTTTGCGACGCAGCCCAACCACCCGTCCATTTTTGTGTTCGACCCCGAAGGCCGATTCGTGCGTGCCTTTGGTGAGCAATTCCAGGGCGGCGGCCACGGGCTGGACATCCGCGTGGAGGAGGGAACGCCGTTCTTGTACGTCACCGGTTATCAACAACTCAAAACCATTTGCAAACTCACCCTCAGCGGTGAGTTGGTCTGGCAACAGTACGCGCCGATGAATAGCCAACGGTACGCGGAGGGCGAAGCCAGTGATCCCCAGCAGAAATGGGGGAGGGATCGGTTCATGCCCACCAACTTTGCCTTTCTACCCGACGGAGACTTTCTCGTCGCCGACGGCTATGGCGCCTACGTGATCCATCGTTACGACATCGATGGAAATTGGAAAAGCCACTTCGGCGGCTCGGGCAAAGGCGAAGGCACGTTCAACTTGCCGCACGGCATCTGGATCGACGACCGACCCAACGGTGAAACCGAAATCGTCGTCGCCGACCGCGCCAACAACACCCTGCAAATGTTTGACTTGGACGGCAACTATCGAAAGACCGTGCAAGGTTTCGGATTGCCCGCCAATATCGACACCCACGGTGACCTGATGTTGGTCCCCGAATTGGTTGCACGTGTTTCTCTGCTGGACCGAAATCACAACACGGTGGCGACGCTTGGCGACGACCGAGAACGCATTCTGGCGGACAAAGCCGAATCCAAGGGTTTCAAGATCCGGACCGATGAGTCACTCTGGCAACAAGGAAAGTTCGTGCACCCACACGACGCGTGTTTTGATAACGACTGCAATATCTATGTCGCCGAATGGGTCGCCACCGGTCGCGTCACCAAACTCACTCGGGCGTGAACCCAGCGTCGGTTCGATCCTGACGCGGATTCAACGGCATCGTGATGATGAGGCCCGCCGTGCGGTCTTCATTGCTGTTGCGACGCTTGACATGGCACTTCAGACATTGCGAACCAAGTCGTATCGGGCCGGCGTAGGAATATTGGTCCCCATCGATGCGCTCGGCATAAGGTTTCCCAGCGGCAAGTGACTGCACAGCTGACTTTTCAAACTCCGTTTTTGCAACATGGTCGATATTGACCACGTCCGTATTGACGACCAACCACTTCATCCGCACGTCATAGCCCTCTGCCATCTCGTGAAAGACGTCTTCGAGGGAAGCAGACGGAATTGCGTGGGCGTTCTCTTCGTCAAAAAAATCACGATGCATGATCTGGAGCGTCCCACGCACCAGCTCGTGCAACATCTTGGCACGCATTCGAGCTTCGGATGCGTCTGGCAGCCCATTCGTCTGATTGGAACTCGGTGCATTGGTCGACGGATCGTCTTGTGCACCAGCGATCGCAAGCGCAACGACGGTCAGGAAAAAGAGGCCGAGTAGGAGTCGTGGTTTCATTCGTGCGTACGATCGATGATAGGTGGATGGTCGCGAGTTTCATCACGGATAGCTTCATCACGGATACAGTACAGATGCTGGCCAGTGCGGATCAGCAGGCTGTTGCCCGCGACCGCTGCAGCGTAGGCGGTGGGATCGCCGTAAGAAAACATCTGATGAAGTTGGTTCTCGGGCATCCCGGCGAACACTTTTTCCGGTCCGGTCTTCGGAGCCGCCAGATCATCGGGAACAACATTCGCACGACGTTGCTTTTCCGCAGCATCTCGAGCGGCCAGCATCTCGTCGACTTCCCACAGCGGATTGCGTGCGACTGGATCAAAACGATCACCGGGACGCAAGACGAGTGTGAAGCCGTTTTTCATGACAAAGTACACCAACGACGCGCCGCGTGAATCGGTCACGCCGATCGCGGAAGCCCAGCAGGGATTGCCGATGCGTTTGGCAAAGACCTGTTCGCCCGTCTGGTCGTTGATGCAGTACAGCACGCCCACTTTGTTGACATAGTAAACGTATCCGGCGAAAGCCAGCGGCGTGGAGTAATACGAGTTCGCTCGCTCGGCACCCCAGAGGACTTCGTAGCCCGGCTTGCCGTCAACCATGGTCAGCTTGATGCAGCAATTCGATGCCGCCGTAGCGGTCTCGTCCGATGCGCCGCCGTACATCGTGGTGGACCCGACAAAGACTCGATCGCCGACGACGCTGGCCGATGGAATATGATTGCCTTGCAAACCACCGAGTTGCCACAGCGACTCCCCGGACTGTGCATCGAAGGCGTCCACGGTATCCGCCGAACTGGTGATGACCAGTTGACGATCCCCGCAACTTGCAATCACGGGTGTCGACCAAGAGGGAACTCGCTCGCCCCGTTCGGCTTTCCATGCCACTTGGCCGCTCTCCTTGTCGATCGCAACCAAGTACGAGGGTCCATGGTGATCGATCAAAACAAACACACTGGTTGCCGTCTGACAAAGTGAGCTGGCAACACCTCGCTCGTTGTCGACTACGCCATAGGTTTTGATGATCGGCGTGCTCCACAACGTCTGCCCGTCATGATTCATCGCCGTCAAATCGCCGCTGGCAAAGAACGAGTAGACCGCGTCGGCATCAACCACACAGGTGGGCGCGGCGCGACTGTTGCGAAAGTAGTTCTCGACCTGTGTCGTCGCTTGCACCCGACGCGTCCAAAGTTTCTCGCCGGTTTGTAAATCAAACGCGTGCACTTGGCACTCTTCTTGAAACGGTCCGTCGCTCGATGTGAGGAAGACCCGATTTTCAAAAACAACCGGCGATGATTGTCCATAACCGGGAATGTCTGCCCTCCACGCTATGCCTTGCTCGGAGGACCACACGGTGGGCAGTTCAGCTACCGTGTTTCCGCTGCCGTCACCACGAAACCCAGTCCAACCGTCGTCGGCCATCAGCGACATCGCCGCGAAATTCAAAACGACAATCCAAACGGAGAACCACCACAACACGCAACAGCGACGCAAGGCAACGAGGTCGGAGGCATTCATGGCAATCGATCAGGTCAAAAAACATCTCGGCGTGTTCCACGCCCGAAGTCACGCTGTACCAAATTGTACACCTGTCGGTGCATATTGTGGGCTGCGTTTTCTCAAACCCTGCAGATTTCCGAATTCGCTTGCCTTGTCTGCGGAGTGTCGGCAAACCAAGCGTCTTGAGATGGGTGTCCCAGTGAGCGACCAATACTCGCTGAGCTTGTACAAATCCTTTGGTGATCTGACGTTGTCGATTTAGGGGCGATCGATCCAAGGATTGTTGAACTCGTCGACTTCGATACTGGTCGTGACGAACTTGACGATTGCGGGAACGACGGTCGAGGATTGCATCACCAGTGCGGGGGCGTCGAGTGATTCCTTTGCGATGACTTCTTCCAAGCCGCTGAGTGTTCCACCGCCGAGTTTTGTCTTGACGACTTTCAAGCGTTTGTGGATACGGTCGGCAGTATCCGAGCTGGGAGAGCTTTGGCCTGAGACGATCAATGTCGGCAATCGCAGCAAGTTTGGATCGCTCAACGGAGGATCGATGGGAATGCCTTTGAGAAGCTTCTCGGGTGAAATCAGCACGAGTGCTTTGACGTCTTGCCCTTGCTTCTTGGAACCCACCGATGGAAAACGCCAATCGCGTTGCGCCCAGTTGGCGGCGAGTACACAGCCTTCGCGAACACCGATCACGCACAGGGCATTGAGGTTCAACTTGCCTTCGTTGTTTTCTTCTTTCAAGAATCGCTTGGCTTCCTCGAGATCGTACATGATGATGTTTTGGATGTCGCGTTTGTTCATCGTCGCCACGTTGAACTCCTGCTCCTTGCCAGATGCGTCGATGTAGGTCTTGCTGTTTCCGTGTCCTCGGTATTGAGGAACCAGCACCGCACAGCCGGCGGCGTTGAGTGCTTTGACGAGATTCACGTACGGACTGGGCTGGCCTTGCCATTCGTGAATCAACAGGACCGGAATCGCTTTCTTTTCCAGATCCGAAGGGAAGTAAAACGCTTGGAGTTCCAGGCCGTCTTTGGTCCTGAGTTTGACGGGACGTGGCTTGGGTTTCTCCTTTTTTGTCTTCGCCGGGGGCGCTTGCGCAGATGCAGGAACCATCAGGCCGCTGGGGGCAACCATGGTCAGTCCGATCGCAGCCACGAACAGGCAGAGCATCACCCGTGGAGACAAACTTCTGACGTGATGGACTTGTTGGGGAACACTGTTGATCTGCTGGACCGCAACCGGCATGTGATGGACTCCTGAAAACAAACATGGGACGACAAGGGACGAGAACCAGTCCCCTCCATTATGCGCTTGGAGGGCTGGCGACGCGAAAAAAAGCGAGAAGGAAGCGATGGTCGATCGGCTCAGTCGCCCAACAATTTCAAAAAGGCTCGCATCCACGCCGGGTGAGCAGGCCACGCCGGTGCGCTGACCAAGTGTCCGTGCACGTGAGCAGAATCCATCGTTCCGGCCGGCGCGATGTACTGGCCCCCCGCCGCTGTGACCTCGTAGGAAACCGCGGGGTAGCAACTGCATTGGCGGTCCGTCAGCACTCCGGCGGCTGCCAAAATCTGGGGTCCGTGGCAGATCGCTGCGATCGGTTTGGTGGCCGCATCAAAGGCTCGAACCAACTCCAAAACCCGCTGATCCATCCTCAAATACTCCGGCGCCCGTCCGCCCGGAATCACCAGGGCGTCATAGTTTGCCGCGTTGCAGGCCTCGAAATCAGCGGTGATTGCAAACCGGTGCCCGGGTTTTTCGCTGTAGGTTTGGTGCCCCTCAAAGTCGTGAATCGCCGTGGCGACGGTATCTCCGGGGGATTTGTTCGGGCAAACGGTGTCCACCTGGTGACCGACGGTTTGTAGGATTTGCAGGGGAACCATGGCCTCGTAATCCTCGACGAAATCGCCCACCAGCATCAAAACCCGCTTCATTCGCTTTTCTCCAGTTGTTTTTCGTTGCTTCCGGATTTCCGAAATACCCGCCCGTCCGCGTTCGGCGAGCGGGCGCAATGCTCCCAATAGACACCATTTCGTTGGTGTTTGCTTAGCAATCGACTAAACTTTGTGCAGCAGACGGTACCCCGATCTCTGCCTCGCTTTTCCGCGTTCTCTTGGCTGATGGATTCCCATGACCCGATTGCCTCGTCCCTCCGTTCTCACCCACTCCAACCACATGATGCAGTCCAACCCCGTGAAGCGGACCCTGTCGACCGTGTGGACCTCCTGCGTGTTTCTGATGATCGCATGCATGCTGCACAGTCAACATGCCGACGGCGGTGAAATGATGTCGCCTGCAATTGCCAGCCAGTTGCAACTGGAGGAAGCGTGGCGTCGTCAAACGTCGGTCCCCGGTGGAGAGCAGTCCATCGTGGATCAGCAGGTGCATGTCCATCAGGCCAGCCCCCGTGTCTACGTTGAAATCGTCAAGACTGCCGATGCGGCTGCAGCGCCAGCCACCGACTCGGCGAAGCCGGATGGCACGGCGAAACCGGATGGCAACGTCTTGTTCCGCATTCCAACCGACCAAGCGGATACCAACGGGTTGCCGATCGGAGAGGAGGAAGCAAAGCGATTAGCGAGAGCCGAGATTCGACGCCTGACTCGTCGTGGAATCACCGCTGAAATCACCACTCGCAGTGTTCCACGCGTCAACCTGTACACCGCCTGCGATGATGGCACGATCGAGTGCCGTAACGCGGAGACAGGCGAACCGATTTGGTTGAGTCACGTGGGCGATCCTCGATTGGTCTATGGAACCATGGGGATCGGTGATGAATTCTTGACGATTACCAATGGTGGTAATCTGATCAAGCTGGACATTTCTGACGGCGTTGAAGTCAACTCGGTACGAACATCGGGGACTCCGCTGTACGGTGCCATCCATTCGGGATCCTACTCGCTGGTGGCAACGATACGCAGCAGCGTCGAAGGTTATCCGCTGGGCGATACGACCCGCGACCCCTTCATGGAAATCGTCACGGGGATTGCTCTTTCGCCGCCCACCAAAGCACCGGATTCGACTCGGGTCGCTTGGGCGACCGATCAGGGATTTGTCTACGTGATGGAACTTTCCGGTGAGCCCTCGGTGCTGTTTCGTTTGGACACCGATGGAATCGTCAGCGGACGCATCGCATCCGCATCAGGGAATCGCTTTTTCTTTGGTAGCGAGTCGGGGCAGGTCTATGGAATTCGAGGGACTCGGCTGGGTGATGTTCTTTGGTCACGCCCCTATGGAGAACCGTTCTACTCGGCACCTATGGTCGTCGACGATCAAGTTCTGTTGCGGAGCGCCTACGGAAATCTTTATTCACTGGGCACGGTCGATGGTATCAGTAAATGGACCAAACCGATCGCCGGGATCGATAGAATGATCGGTGCATTCGATGGAAAACTGTACGTGCGAACCCTCAGCAGTGCGTTTGCCGTGATCGATCTGGAAACGGGCAAAATGGACGCGATCTACTCTTCGTTCCGCCCCAACCGCTTGCTCGTCAATCGGGAAACCAACCGACTGTACTTTGTGAACGAGACCGGTGCCGTTCAATGCATGCGGCCGGTGGGTACCAAGATGCCGACCTTCATGACCAACGAAGACATCGAGGAAACGCCCGAAGGTATCGCTCCCGCGGCAACTCAGCCGCTGAAGATGGATCCTTTGGACAACCCTGCCGATCCCTTCGGTGCTGCGGATCCGTTTGCCACTCCCGCTGCCCCCGCCCCCGCCGGTGGCGATCCCTTTGGCGCAGGTGCTGCCGCTGATCCCTTTGCCGGAGGTGCAGATGCAGCAGGTGGTGGAGAGATGGCCGATCCGTTCGGTGGCGATCCGTTCGGAAATTAGCCGATCTGAATCTCTGCGGACCGATACAATCGCTTCCATCGATTCCACCAGCACACTTCGTTGACGGAATTACGACACGGTGGCTGGGAAGCGATATTGATGGAGGGTTGCGTAGTAGCGTTGTCTGAACGAATCGTCGCAGGAGTATCGACATCGATCCCCTGAGTTTTCCTTTGGACGTCATGATCACAACTTCCTCAACGACCGACCACGCCGGCCGCAACAGCCTGCAGAACTTGGACAGCGCCGTGCCGTTGGGGCCGCCCGAGTTTGGAACGCAAGTCGCAGGGCATCCCGATGAGAAAAACAATTGTCCGGCGCCGTCGCTGCAAGAAGAAGTGGACTGGCTATCCGATGCGTTGGCGTCGCGATTCGAAGAACTTTCGCTCATCCACGGCCTGACCCAGCGACTGACCCAGACACTCACCGCCGTTGAGCAGTCGTCGCAAATCATCCGATCATTGTTGCAAGAGTTGGCACCCTGCATCGATTCCCAATCGTTGGCATTACACCTCACCGCGGATGATGCGATTGGTCGTGACGAAGTCTTTGATCTTGTTGGTGAGTCTGTCTCCAAAGAATGGATGTTGCAATTGGCAACGATTGCCAACAAGCACTCAGTGAGCATGGCCGGTGAGCAACAGAGCGTCGCGATTGTCAACCAACTCTTGCTTAACGACGGTCGATCCATTCGTGTCGGCGTTGTCCCGATTCGTCGGCGGGACGACCAGCTAGGTCAGATGATCGCGATCCGATCCATCGATCGGGATGAGTTCGGGACCATCGAAGCCGACATGATGCAATCCACCTCCATGATGTTGGCCGTCCATCTCATCAACCAGCGTCAGTACTTGCAACTGGAACGCATGTTCCAAGGAACCATCCAGTCACTTGTCTCTGCGCTGGATGCCAAAGACAAATACACCAGTGGACACAGCGATCGTGTATCGCTGCTGGCCGTCGAGCTTGCGAAAGGACTCGGGTACACCGAAACTCAACTCGCCAACATTCGGATGGGCGGTATCCTGCATGACATCGGCAAGATCGGTGTCCAAGACTCGGTGCTTCAAAAGCCCGGCCGCTTGACCGACGAAGAGTTCGATCAGATCAAGCAGCACCCTGCGCTGGGCTACGATATCCTCAAAGGAATCCAACAGTTCCACCAGATCTTGCCCGCCGTTCGCCATCACCATGAGTCCTGGGATGGAAGCGGTTATCCCGATGGTCTGGCGGGTTTGGACATTCCGCGGGACGCTCAAATCATGGCCGTGGCCGATGCCTTCGACGCCATGACGAGCGATCGACCCTACCGTTCGGGGATGCCGCTGGAAAAAGTTCGCGAAATATTTTTGGCCGGTCGGGGCGTCCAGTGGGCTGCCGACGTCGTTGATGTGCTGCTCTCCTCCCCCAGTCTGTTCTCCGTCGACTTCTCTCGTGACGCGGATCCGCCAGTCGGAAATCCGACGGTTTAGCGGTGTCGATTGCCGCTTTGATAAACAGACTCATCGACTAGGTGAATTCCCCCACCCTCTTGGCGGAAAGCACTTTTTTCCCGCCTCTTTCGAGACGCATCACTTCACACTTTTCACTGCTCAAGCGTTCAGCCATCCGCCAATGCATGGAAAACGGGTGGCGAACTACCGTCGCGGGCCACCCTCGTAGAGAGGGGACTGTTGAGCCGATGAGCGTAGTGAATTGGTCATCAATTTGTCCGAAACGGTCTCTGGTGATTCCAAAGAACCTCTCACTTCCCCATAGAATTGGGGGAACCATCGATTGCCGAATCATTCAAAAATCATAGGATTTCGCTGTAGGCACTTAACATCTGTTCCTACAATTACCTACTATGGGGTGAGTCGACCCTACTCACGTGAGACGAGTAGGTCTACCAAGGGTGGGGGATATCGGTCACAGAGTGATCTCTCACTGTTTTGAGACGGCTTCCAGTAGGAAGCTGATTTAGATTTCATAGCGGAGAGGGACGGTCATTTGAGTGGTTTGAAACGCACTCCTGGCGGGGCAGGTTGAGACGAAACACCCCTCCCCCCCTAATGTTCAACGAACAACCAAACAGCATGGCTGCTAGCTTTCAGAATTCCAACCAAACCGAGGAAGAGAGATGAGTAAAAAATTGTTGGTGGTCGACGACCACATGGTGATCCGGCTCGGTCTCCGATCGATGCTCGAAGGCACCGATTTGACCATTACCGAAGAAGCTTCCAACGCAGCAGAAACACTTGCGGCTGTCGAAAAATCTGTTCCCGATGTCATCTTGATGGACATTCGGATGGAAGGCGGTGACGGGCTCAATACGCTCGGTCGCTTGAAGCTCGATCATCCTGATCTGCCCATCGTCCTGTATTCAGCGTACGACAATCCGACCTACATCGCTCGCGCAGTTGCCTTGGGTGCCGCCGGGTATGTCTTGAAATCAGCGCCACGTGACCGCTTGATCGAGGCTTTGCAAACCGCCGCCGCTGGTGAGTCCGCGTGGACCCGTGAAGAACTGCGTCGCGTCACCGGTGCTTTGGCGACTCCACGTCTGAGCCAAGACATCGATGTTCCTTTGACACACCGTGAAAGCGAAGTGCTGCGTCAAATGGCTCAAGGCCTGACGAACAAAGAGATCGCAAAGATGCTCGGCATCAGCTACGAAACCGTCAAAGAACACGTGCAACATATCTTGCGAAAGATCGGCGTGACGGACCGTACACAAGCTGCTGTTTGGGCCGTGCGTCAAAACCTCGTCTAACACGACCGGGTTCCTTAGACGATTGAAACGAGCGGGTGAGTTCCAGCGAACTCTGCCGCTCTTTTTTTTGCGACGTCAGCCGTTGGAATTTGCACGAGATCCCTAACAGCTCAGCGTATCTAGTGCGTCGTCCAGTCTTAGAACGTGGGTTCGATGAATGAGCCGTTTTTGCGATAGCCACGGTTTTCGCGATCCAACCGTGGCTATCGGCCTGTTGATTTAGTCATAACCCGACGCGTCAGCCAGGGATTCTTGGCAGTTGCTGCCGTTTGACGGATCCCTCGCTGACGCTTCGGGTTGCGTTAGCCACTAGATCAACAGTCCGCTATCGCCAAAACGGCTAACCCTGGACTGTTCAAAGTTTGGTGTTGTTTCTTTTGGGTTTGTGCAAGTTTATGTCCCTACTGCCGGCGCAGCTGGTGGCCCCAGTGAGCCTCAGACGCTAGCCGTGGGCCTGAGGCGGATTGTGGTGCCGGCCCACGGCTAGCGCCTGAGGCTCACTTTGATTGCGATGCATGGAACGAAAACATAGACTGAAAAGACAATGTCAACCCCAAACTTTGAGCAGTCCAGCGTTGCTGCGAACGTCGCAGTCCTCAGGAATCCTTGTCGCGATGGATCCAACGATGGCTTTCCGCTCGGTAAACCGCGGAACGCCCGAACTGTTTGGCTAGACGATCGACAACCTCATCCACTTTGCGATCCGCCTGTTCCGAGGGATCTTCGAACAGCGACAATTGCTTTGGCTGTCCAGGTCGCGTGAGATTTCCCGCAGACACACCGAGCAGCCTGACGGGACGAGGATGTTTTTGACGCAGTTGACTCAGCAAATCGGATGCGAGTGCGATGATCTGGGCGGTGCTATCGGTGGGACTGGCAAACGATTGGCTGCGTTGGAAGGTTTGGAAATCCTCTCGGCGATATTTCACGCTCACCGTTTTGCAAGCTCGCTGATTCTGACGCAACCGCATCCCGACTTGCTCTCCCAAAAAGCTGATCACGGCGTTCATGGATTCCAGATCGCTCATATCAGTCCAAAACGTTCGCTCATGGCTGATCTGTTTGGCTTCATGATCCACGACGACTTTGCGTGCGTCGATCCCGTTGGCCAAGTTCCACAAGTGTTCCCCCCACTGTCCAAGCCGGCCACGCATGCTCTCCAGTGACCGGGCTCGGATGTCTGCGATTTTGTGGATGCCCATCTGCTCCAGACGCTTCTGACCAACGCCCCCGACTCCCCACAGACGCTTGATCGGCAACGGATCCAGAAAGGCGATCAACTCGCTTTCCTGCACCGCGACGAATCCATCGGGCTTGCCCAAGTCGCTCGCGATCTTGGCGGCAAACTTTCGCGGTGCAATGCCAACGCTTGCGGTCAGATTCAATTCCGATTGGATGTCGTGCCTGATTCGGCGGCCGATCTCTTCCGCAGAACCGAATAGTCGCTCGCTGCCAGACACATCCAAGAAGGCCTCGTCCAGAGACAGCGGCTGAACCAATGGCGTGTATCGATGAAAGATCTCGCGGACCTCACGACCTACACTCGCGTAGTGATCCAACCGCCCTCGAACAAACGTAATGTGCGGACACAACTCTGCGGCGCGTCGACCGGACATCGCGCTGTGGACTCCATACTCACGGGCTTCATAGCTGGCGGTTTGAACAACGCCCCGACCCGATGCGGAACCTCCGACCGCAATCGGAATCCCTCTGAGTTCCGGATGGTCTCGCTGCTCGACAGCCGCGTAGAAAGCATCCATGTCGACGTGCACGAACATCAGCGATCTCTCTGAGGCTTGCTGTAAGAACGATCCGCAAACTCGTGATCCACAAACTCGCGATCCGACCAGCGAACGGCACCATTCAAGAGCGTGGCTCGCAACCATCGATCATCCCACGAGAACAACAGTCGCGAAAGTGGATCGACCGGGCCGGCGAGCCAATCCAGTTCTGGTCGGATGACCAACAAATCCGCCGTCGCCCCGACAGCGATCCGACCGACGTCGCTCCACCCCAACGCATCCGCATTGCCCGTGGTGATTTGGTACCAAGCCTCCGGCGCGGACGGTGTCTCCGCTGCAGGCTCCGGTGAAACGCCAGATACCTGTTGCCCGCCATGGATCCCTTCCGCTCGCCGCATCGTGATCTGGCTTGCCGCCTCAATCATCCCCTGAGCCACTCGAATCATGCTGCGTTGGTATCCCGCTCCGACATCGCTGCCAAGCGTCATGCGTACGCCAGATTGCATCAGTTGAGCGCGATTCATCACGCCGGATTGCAGAAACGAGTTTGCCGTCGGGCAATGAGCTACGATCGCTCCACTGCTCGCGAGCAACCGGTGGTCCTGCTCGTCCATGAAAATTCCGTGCCCCAGCAACGATCGTTCACTCAACAGCCCGGCGTCGGCATAAACCTCCGTGTAGCGCCGATCGGGGAACAACTCGGACACACGTTCACACTCGGCACGTGTCTCCGCGAGATGCGTCTGGACATAAGCCGACGCTTCCGCCGCAAGCTTTCCAGCAGATGCCATCAATTCAGCGGAACATGCCAAGGCAAACCTGGGAGTCACCGCGGCTTGCACGCGGCTGCCAGGTGGAAACGCATCCAGCGTTTGCTGGGTTTCCTCAATGAGCTGCGTTGGATCGTGACACAACGCGGCGGGCCCGCCACGATCCATCAGAACTTGTCCAACCAAAGCATGCATTCCCGTTTCATGAAAAGCATGCAATGCGTCCATGGTAGACCCATGGCACGATGTCGCGTACGCGGCCACCCCCGTGGTCCCTACCGAAAGACATTGCCCGATCACTCGCTGAGTCATGCGTTTGGCAAAATCAGTGTCGTTCCAAAGGATCTCCGCAGGAAAGATGACTTCGTCCAGCCATCGCAACAAAGGCATTCCGTGGGCGCCAATCACGTCGAACTGCGGCAAGTGGACATGGGTGTCGATCAACCCTGGGCAAATCAGTGTCCGATCATCGCCCAAGCTAGCATTGGCATCGATCTCACCGAGCTGAATCTCTTCAATCACGCCGTCAACAACGTGGAGAGTACCTGGCTGGAGAGACATTCGTCCGGGGGTGTCACTGATCAAGAGCTGCCCGGTCAGGGTTTGGCTTGCTGGAGATGGTTTTCGTTTGACCGGCATCGCGATTGGGCTCGTGCAATGGGAGGGATTTGGACTACGGCGTCACAGTGACGACCCATCTTTGCCATTTCCCCAAGTCGCTGCGTTGGGAACAGCTTAACGACATTCGGCATTACAGGTGTTACTGCCGGTATCAAAGGTGGTTTTTGACTGTAGGGGCTGTGACGGCTGAGACGATAGCTCTGGATGAATGGGCAAAGCGCTCCGGAAGGCCCATTCATTTTCCCGCTGACCCTACACAGAAAAAAGGGTGGTTGCCCGTGCACCGCTTCAAACTCCTTGTCGTATGCATCGGAACCGTCGCCATTGCGATGAGTTCGCCGACACTTGCCCAACAACCGGGTGGGTTGGATCCCGAATCCCTGCCTGGGCTGACTTTGACCGAAAAGTCTCAACTGCGAAAGCTGCCGGTTCCCGCAGCTCATGCCAGTTCGTTGGCAACAGCGTTGAGCCTCCGCTACCAAGACGTGCCCAACGTCAGCATTGCTCCGGACGCCAAGAATCAGCAGCTCGTCGTGATGGCACCGCCAGCGACGCAACAGCAGATCGCCAGTGAGGTCAAGTCGCTCTTGGATCAAGGCGGGGTGCGTCCCGACGCTTCGTTGCCAGCAAGCCCCTTCAGCGTGCAGTTGACGAACATCACTTGGCGTCAATTTGAGCGAGATCTGCAACAGATCGGCGGGCCTCTGACGCCGGTGACGACCAGCGACAACGGAAATCGTGCCGCCTATCAAATGGTCGCCGACGCGATGTCTGGCACGACCGTGGAGGTCGATCGCAAACACAACATCGTCACCGTTCGCGGACCCGATCCGTCGATCCCAGGTTGGCGAAACATGATTCGCTCGCTGGACACCGCGCCCCTGACAGCCAGCGACGTGACGCAGATTCATCGCTTGGTTCACGCAGAGCCAGCGCCCATTCAACGCGCAATTCGCTTGTTGCGTTCTTTGGAGGATCGTCCGGGATCTCGTGCGACGGGCAACAGTTCGATCTTTCGCAACGCGGTCTTTCAAACCCAAGCCGGCGGAGCGGGGGCAGCAGCCGATGGCGGAGCCGCCGGTGGTGAGGGCTCCGAGTCAGCCGAAGTGGTCATCGATGGCGGCACCAGCGAAGGTGGCGGAGTGCTGGGCAACGTCGACATTCAGTTCATTCCCGAGTTGGGGCAGATCATCATCAAAGGGGCCAAACGAGACGTGGATCGCGTCAAAGGTTTGATCCAAGAAATCGAAGACAAGGCTCGTCTGACTCAGCCCGACATCGAGATCGTTCCGCTGCAGCACGCCGACTGCAACGCGGTTTCAGAGTTGTTGTCGCAACTGTATGAAGACGTCTTGTCCTCTCGCTTGGGCGACGTCAGCATCACCTCGTTGGACAGCCCCAACAGCTTGCTGTTGATCGGTCGCACCGAAGCCATTGCTTCCCTCAAGGACTTGATCGCCAAGATCGACTTGCCGGTGGAAGCGTCCAGTCGTCTGCGGGTTTTCCGCTTGCAGAACGCTTCGGCTCGTGACGCGGAGGAAACCATCCAAGGATTCTTTACCAGCCAGCCCGGCTCGGACGAAGACAACCGACCCGGACTCGGCGCTCGCGTTCGCGTCCTGGCCGACTACCGCACCAACTCGCTGATCGTCAGTTGTTCACCACGGGACATGTCCGAGGTGACTCGTTTGATCAACGAATTGGACGTCCAGCAGATTGCCGCAACGAGCGAGCTGAAGGTGTTCACGCTCAACAATGCACTTGCCGAGGATTTGGCTGCGACCTTGCAGGACGCGATCAACGGCACCGACGAGGGTGGCAATGACAACATCACAGCACCGTCGACAGCACTGACGATCGTGGCGGTGGATTCTGATCAACAACGAGTGGTCGATTCGGGAGTCCTGGCCGGAGCCACCATCACGGCCGACGCGGGAGCCAACGCGATCGTTGTACGTGCTCCCTCGGCCAGCATGCCGTTGATCGCTGAGTTGATTCGTCAATTGGACAAGGCACCCGGCATCGATTCGCTGGTCAAGGTCTTTACGATCGAGAACGGTGATGCCGCTCAGTTGACCCAAGCGTTGCAGACGCTCTTTGGTGATGACGCCGGCACTTCAGGAACCAGCGTCGGTGCGGGTAACTTGGCCGGGCTGCCCGGTTCAACGGCATCCTCTGAGAGTTCGCTGGTTCCCCTGCGATTCTCGACCGACGTGCGAACCAACAGCATCGTCGCCAGCGGTTCGTCGGAGGACTTGGAAGTCGTCGAGAGCATCCTGTTGCGATTGGATAGCGAAGGATTCGCGGAACGGATCACGGAAGTCATCTGGTTGCGAAACAACGATGCTCAATTGATCGCCGATGCCATCACCAACTACGTGATCGAGCGTCAAGGCAATCAGAACGCGATTCAACAGTACAACGCCGGGCTGGGGCCGTATGATTTGCCCGACCGTGATATCGTGGCCGTCCCCGAGATCAACAGCAACAGCATTCTGCTGAGTGTTTCGCCAAGGCTGTACGAAGAGGTCCGCAGCTTGATCGACCGACTGGATCGACGACGTCCGATGGTGCTGATCAAGGTGCTGCTTGCCGAGGTCTCTCTCAGCGATACCTTTGAGTTCGGTGCTGAGCTTGGTCTGCAAGACTCCCTCGTGTTCAACCGTGGCCTTGCCGTCGCCGACGTGCCCGGGACCGTTGCGGCGGGAGATCCGGGATTCAATTTCAATAACGCCGGTACCACCAACACCAATACGTTTGCCCGGAACACTTTGGGAGCTGCTGGTGTCTCGACATTCGGTCTGGGGCAAACCAGTCCGGTGACCGGGTACGGAGGATTCGTGCTCAACGCGGCGAGCGACTCGGTCAGCTTGCTGTTGCGTACGTTGCAGGAAGCCAATCGTGCTCAAGTGCTTAGCCGTCCAGAAGTCATGACGATGGACAACACAACCTCGGTCATCAACATCGGACGCCAGATCGCACGATTCCGCGGCACGACGATCACCAACAACGCGACGACACAGGATATTGAAGACATCACTATTGGTTTGACTCTTGGAATCAGACCTCGTGTGGGTGCCGATGGGGTGATCACGGTTGATGTCGACGTCACTCGCTCGGACCGTGATCCCGCAAGCGGTACGACTGTACTTGACGGTAACGGCAATTCATTTGTGATCGATGACATTGTTCAGACGACAGCGCAATCGATCTTGTCGGTCTACGACGGACAGACGGTGATCATGGGCGGTCTGATCCAAAAAAACCGCAGCAACATCAGCCGTCGTGTGCCGTTGCTCGCCGACATCCCGTTGTTGGGCCATCTGTTTCGATTCGATCGAGAGACCGAGCGTCGAAACGAGTTGTTGATCATCTTGACACCGACGCTGATCAGCGGCGGCCAGGATCTGGAGTATGTCAAGCAAGTCGAATCGAGTCGCATGAGCTGGTGTTTGGCCGATGTCGTGGAAGCACACGGGGACGTCGGACTCAGCGGCGGCTACGGTCTGTGGGGACCGGCGGTCGGTGGAGTGATCTACCCTGACGTGAACCCGACCGTTGAGAATGAAGTCATCATCAGCGACGTACCCATGGGATCATCACCGGTCCTGGACAACTCCACGTCGGTGATGCAGCAGCCCGTCGGTGAAATCATCTATGACTCGCCAGCGAGTGGACTGTTGGAATCACAGGAAGGCGTTCCCAGCTACACCGCTCCGCGATCGGCACCTTCGGTTCCCAGCGGACCAGAATCGCTGCCGACGCCGATCACGATTCCTGACGTCCAGGCATTGCCGCCGGACAATGTGTTGCCGCCGCCCAACTCGTCGTCCGGGATGCGAATGCCCGGAAACGGGATCGGGCAAGTCAGCGCGTTGATGATGCCCGAGACAGGCAGCCCCGCCGTGACACCGGCCCCGTGGATGCAATCCAACCCGATGCAGTCCAGCCCTGCAGGTGGCTATCCCAACGTCAGTGGTCCACGTCCCATTCGACTTGGCACCCAAAACTGACAGCACCTGAGATCGAACTGAACGCTGACCAAGATCGGATCGCGATGCGTACACCGCTTGTATCGCGAGCCGCCTCAACGACCCGCATGATGCAAGCACGGATGTGAAAATGAAAATGAACCCATGGACAGTGACTCGTTGGACAGTGACTCGTTGGAAACTGCGCGGTGCGATTGCTGCAAGCATGTTTCTTGCAGTCACAAGCGTCGGTTGCACCAACATGACGCCCAAACGCGACATGAAGCTTTCCGACATGGTTCCCAAGATGCCATGGTCATCGGACAAGGACGAAAAGCCGGAGCCCTATCCCAATCCGGTCAAGCTGGCAGCCACTTGGACGCCGGACACGCTGGTCCAGACCGGGCGGACACCGACACGCGGCTTTGGAGGCCGACTGTTCTTCTTTGATGAAAAATCAAGAGCGGTCCCCGTCGAGGGCACCTTGTCCGTTCACGGGTTCGACGAATCCGAAACGGATCCCAAGAAAAAAGTGCGTCCCTTTGCGTTCACGCCCGATCAGTTCACTCGTCACTTTAGCCAAAGTGACCTGGGAGCCAGCTACAGCATTTGGATTCCCTGGGACGCTGTCGGAGCTGATCAAAAGTCGATTTCATTGGTCGCTACGTTCAAGACCACCGATGGAAAGATTGTGCAAGGTGTGCCGGCGACGATCACTTTGCCCGGCCCGAATGCCAAGAACACCATTGCGATGAAGACCGAACAGTACTCACCGCAGTACCACAATCATCAACGTGCCACCAGCGTTCCAACGATGGACACGTCGGGTTTGGCGACGACGACGATCCGTCGTCGTAATGCCGTGGGTGTGCCCAGTAAGCCGGAGATACGCAGCTATCAGCTTCCGCCGTCGGCCACGGATTCCGCGTTGGCCGCCGACAATGGCAAGACGCCGTATTTGGACATGAGTCCGACCAAACGGACGGGCAAGGTGATCCTGGATTCTCCCACCGCCGTTCTGCCTGCCAGCGCGACACTGCCAATGCACGGCAATTGAACAACTCGTTTAACGCGATGACATGACAAAAGATACGGCCAAGACCGAAGCCCCATCGCGCCGGCGGACCCAGCGGCCCGATGGGCCACCTTGGCGTGTAACGATGCACGACATCATCTTTGAGTCGGACACGTTTGCCGGCTGGGTTTTTGATGTCGCCTTGCTGGTGCTGATCATCATCAGTGTCGTCGTCGTCTCGCTTGAAACCGTGCCCCGATTTGCCGAGAAGCACGCCGATGGACTTTGGATCATCGAGTGTATCCTGACGGCATTATTCACGATCGAGTACGCATTACGACTGATTTCTGCCAGAAACGCGATGAAGTACGCGTTTAGTTTCTGGGGAATCATTGACCTGCTGAGCATCGTGCCGACTTATTTTGGGTTGATCTGGACCGGTGGCACGGTCCAGTCCTTTGTCATTGTCCGCAGCATCCGCCTGCTACGCGTCTTCCGTGTGATGAAGCTGTGGCGAATGATGCGGGATGCCGATGAGCTTTCGCACGCGGTGTGGAGCGCTCGGCACAAGATCGTCGTGTTCTTGGCAGTGATCATGGTCTCCGTCACCATCAGCGGCACCCTGATGTTTTTGGTCGAAACCGAGTTTGCGGATTTCATGACCAACGCTGACGGCGAGTTGTTGCTGGGCGAGAATGACGAGCCGATCAGGCAGCCCAGCCAATTCACCTCGATTCCGCAATCGATGTATTGGGCGATCGTGACGATGACCACCGTGGGCTACGGCGATGTGGTTCCCAAAACGGCTCCCGGCAAAGTCATCTCGGCTGCTTTGATCCTGTTGGGTTACAGCCTGATCATCGTGCCCAGCGGATTTGTCAGCGCTGAACTGACCGGGCGAAGACGTGACGAATCAAAGTCTGAACCTGAGCCCGAGTCTGACGTGGTCGATAAGTCAAATGCGCCCGAGACGTCCTATTGCGAGTGTGATGCCTGTGGCGAACACGAGCACCACGAACACGCAAGCTACTGCCATCGCTGCGGCGCGAAGTTGCCGTAGGTCAGCGTCATGGTCCCGAATCGCGGTGCTTTTTCGCAGCCACCTCCCCCAAGTTCCTTGGGGGAGGTCGAGCAGAGCCGTCCAGGCGAATGCGAGGGAGGGGGGCATTCACGGCGGTTGGTTTCTTGAATGCGGTGTGCCGATCGTAGGCCCCCTCCCGGATCTTGCTTCGCTCGATCCGACCTCCCCCAGCTGCGGAGACTGCTGATTTAGTCGTGTTGCATTGTGTCTGTGAGCCGATGGCGCTAGCCCGGATATTGCATCCATCGGTTATTGACGCGGGGTTGCGAGTTCGATACGTCCGCTTTTGGGAAATGATTTGATTTTGATGGGGGCTTTCGCAGCGCCGCGCAGAAGGCCCCCCCTCCCCCAAGCGAATGATTCGCTTCGTGGTTGCGTTTTCCTCGAGGGTTGCCGCCCTTAGTCGCTTCGGCAAAGACGCGCCATGACTTCGTTAAAGAGACTCGCGCTAGGGCAGTGAGTCGGAAGGTGAAAAATCACTCGCCGACAAGTCACGCGTACTCGCGCGGCAATCTTGAACAGACGCAAGCGGATCGTATCCACACGCATCCGAGCATGTGTAGTGCCCTGAAGTGCCAACCGGCGGATTCCGTCGACCAACACATACGCCAACGACGACAGAATCAAACGAAACTGATTGGCCATGAAGTCTGTGCAGCTGGTTCGATCGGCAAACAAACACATCTGTTGTTCCTTGATCCGATTCTCCATTTCACAACGCTGACAATAACGTTCTCGATAGAAATCCTTCGGGTTCCAAGCAACACTGCAGATCGTTCCAGGATCGAGGATTTGTCGGACCTGTTTGCCGTCCACGCGAGGGCGATGATAAGTCGGCTCGACGATCCCTTGGGCACTGGGCAGGTTTGTCACGACGAAACGCGGGTTGGCTCCCTTGTCGCCGTGCTCCGCCTTGCCGAGAACCCAGCGATGACGGTCCCATGTTTCCTGAGTGCGATAACGGAACCATTTGAAAAGCGTTCGCGTGGATTTAAATTTCAAATGCTCAAGTCGAGCACGGGTCATTTCGCAGGCAATATTGCGGATCAAGACGTTGTTCTTGGGCAATCCGAAGACATAGTAGACGTCGTTTTTATCGCACCAACGCATGAGTCTTTCATCAGAATATCCGCCATCGCCACGTAAAATGATTTTCGTCTCCGGCCATCGCGAACGAATCTTTTGAACCAGCAGTTTGGTCACCGCGCGAGCGTGATGGGCTGCGCCAAAACTGCTGGGACGTAGGTAGGCGACGAGCAACTGATAGCCACAGAACACGTACAGCGGCAGAAAACAGTGGCCGTCGTAGAATCCATTGAAGTAGTTTTTGTCTTGATTGCCGTGCGTCGGATCATCTGTGGCATCATAGTCCAAGGTGATTTCTTCGGGCGGTTTCTCGTAGCTGTCCAGAAAGGTGTTTACGATTTCTTCGTGGATAGCCAGCATCGCTTTGCGATCGACACGATTTTCGAAACGTGAATGCGTTGACGGACTGGCCAAAGGAACGTGTTCGTCGCTGTCATAGTCATTCTGTGCAGGCGTGCGTCCGGCAGCGACTTGAAAGGCTGCATCATGCCGCAAGTGGGCGTGATCGTTGCCGTCCTCGTAGCCTGCCGCAATTCCAAAGATACGACTGGTCAGGATCTCGGCCTGCGGATGTGCGGTGTAGATAGGATCGCGTGGATCGGCAATACAAGCGTCGACTCGGCGGATCAGGCCGAGTCGTTGATCGACTTCGCGAAGCAGTAGCAATCCGGCGTCGGACGTGAGCGTTCCGCCATCAAAATCAAACTCGACAGCTTGGCGACGGAGGCGTTTCAGTGCAGCTCGTTTTCGATTACGCTTTGTCATTGCCGAGAGCCTTGGGCTTGGGATGTGTGAAGTGTTGTAACTCCAATGCATACCAGGACTAAGGCTCTTGCGCTATAGGGGGAAACAAATTTTCGGATGCAATATCCGGGCTAGCCACGGGCCTCGAAGGGTTCCGTCAACACCATTAGGCCCGCGGCTAGCGGGCTGTTGATTTAGTGAGCCGCGACGCGTAAGCGGCCGGGCCTACCGCATTGCCCGGTGCCTTACGGCCCACGGCTCACCCTTGCGTTCCCAATTTCGATTAAATCAACAGCCCACTAGCCTTGCGGCTCACTAAATCAGCAGTCTCCTGCGCTGGTGGAGGTGCCACGCAACAGCCACCTCTCCCATGGAACTTGTCGACTGCCAAACAATACCGATCGCCGAGTCAGCCCACCAAGACCGCAAGGTACTTGAGAAAACTGTCCGGCAGCTTTTCATCGGTTTGCATCTTGGAGATCTCCAGCAACTCTAGTGCTGCCTCCCGTATCGCACGATCGGTCACTGCTTCGTTGCGAACGGCGACGGCGGTGAGTTCTCGATAGACCGCTTGTGATTCTGCCGTCTTAGGATCGCTCAAGTGAACAATGTTACGCAGTGCAGCGGTCACGTCCACGTCGCGTATCGCGTGGTTGCCGGCGGAAGCTTTCAGAATCGCATCGACGAACAACCCGGTGACATCGATGCGTTGTGGGGTCTGTCGTGGTACCGGCGGATTGGGACGCGACGTGACAGCTCGGTTGCGGCGACGCTTGTCTGCCGCTTTGAGTTTCGCTTTGAGGTCGTGCCGTTTCGCCATCTCTAAACGTCGGGGTTGGAATGGGTTTGCAGTCTGCTCGCCACACAGGATTCGTCAGGGCCCCAAGATAGCAGCCTGATTGGAGTGGCAATTCATTCGCAGCTCATTTTACGTGAAAGTATGATGCGGATTCGAGGTACCGACTTGGCTCGAACCCCCTCGCTCAAACGAAACCAGGGGCACCCGGGTATTCGGCAAGTCGAGAGGCAGATGAAATATTTCCTGTCGTGAACGAGGTCAGATTGATCCGCTGCTCAACTCAGAGCACCTCACGGACGGAAAAAACGTTTGAATTGGTACCACCTTTGACGGTTAGACGGCTCCCGATGTGGCGATTGTGATTCGCGTTTCCTTGAAACCTTTCATCAGAGGTTTGCGGCAAGCTACGCTCTCGGTGCAGCTCAACCCAAGGTCCGCCCCGATTCACACCGCCATTGACCGCATCCTCGCATGATTCATGTCCAGCATCTGACGAAAACCTACGAGGATTTGCAGCGTGGTCGATTTGTCGCGGTGGATCACATTTCGTTTTCCGTCCAAAAAGGTGAGATCTTTGGACTGCTCGGCCCCAACGGTGCCGGCAAGACGACCGTCTTGCGAATGTTAAGCACCGTCTTGGAACCCACCAGCGGGATCGCCACCGTGGCGGGCTACGACGTCGTTCGAGACGCGGCGGATGTGCGTCGACACATCGGGTTTGTCAGCAACAACACGGCCATCTACGACCGCATGACGGCTTGGGAACTGGTCGAGTACTTCGGTCGGTTGCACGGCATGCAACGTGACTATCTGAACGAACGTTTGGAGACCCTGTTCGATCAATTGCGAATGAACGACTATCGTGACGTGCCCGGTGCGAAGATGTCGACGGGAATGAAGCAAAAGGTGTCGATCGCGCGGGCGATGGTTCACGATCCACCGGTTTTGGTTTTCGATGAAGCGACCTTGGGACTGGATGTTCTGGTTGCCCGCAACCTGTTGGCCGTCATCCGCTCACTGCGTGAAGCCGGCAAGTGTTTGATCTTTTCCACGCACATCATGAGCGAAGTCGAACGTTTGTGCGATCGAATCGCCGTGATGTACCGGGGCAAGATTCTCGACAGCGGAACGTTGAGCGAATTGAGAGACAGGCATGAAGAAAACGATTTTGAAGAACTCTTCTTTGGGCTCCTGAATCAGCACGAACAAAGAATTCAACAGTCATCAACGGCAGGGCACTCGAAACACGTCGATTTGGATGTCGCCGATTTCGGCAAGGGGAATGGTCAGTACGCATGAGTAAATCCGTCCGACACAAGCGTGTGATCGATCGAGCAGGTGACAAGCCACGTTGGAGCGCCATCTGGCTGATCTACATGCGCGAGATGCGTGACCAACTTCGCGATCGCCGAACACTTTTTACGATCGCGGTGCTGCCGATCATGCTGTACCCGTTGGTCGGCATGTTGCTGTTGCAGATCGCTCAATTCTCGCGTCAGCACCCGACCTCGGTCTGCATCGTGGGGACAGAGCATCTGTCAAATGTTCCCCCGCTGATTGACGGTGAGGAGTTCAGTGGCGATCTGAGCAAACATTCCGAAACGCTACAGATGATCTCGTATCGCTGGGACGAGTGGCCCGACACCTTAGCATTGGATGAGCAGGCGACCGCTTGGGTCCGTAGCGGTCAATTCGATGTCGTCACCATCATTCCACCCGGTTTCGCGGATGAAACAAAACGCAATGAGGATCCCGAGGCAGCGATCGAACTGCTGTACAACGTGGGCTCGGACCAATCGATGGTCGCTCGCGACCGTGTGACTCGTGTCTTGTCGGACTGGCGAGGCGGCTGGGTGCGAGATGATTTATCCGAGGCTGGCGTAAATCTGAAGATGTTGGAACCGTTTCATCTGAACGATCGTGACATTGCACCAGAACGCACTCGCGAAGCCGCTTTTTGGAGCAAGTTACTACCCTTCATCATGCTGGTCTGGGCGATGACCGGTGCGTTCTATCCCGCGATCGATTTGGTCGCAGGTGAAAAGGAACGCGGAACGCTAGAAACGTTGCTGTGCAGCCCCGCGTTGCGATCCGAGATCGTGTGGGGCAAACTCGCCGCCGTGACGACATTCAGCATGCTCACTGCACTGCTCAACGCGGGCAGCATGTTGCTGACCAGTGGTTTTGTGTTCAAACAAATGGGCGTCGGAATGGCTGCCGGGTCGTTCGGTGCGCCTCCGCTGTTGCCCATGCTGTGGTTGTTCGTCGCGTTGGTCCCGCTCTCGGCGTTGTTCAGCGCGTTGGCACTGGCCGTTGCCGCGATGGCACGCAGCAGCAAAGAAGGTCAGTATTACCTGATGCCATTGATGATGGTGACGCTGCCGTTGGTGATGTTGCCGATGTTGCCCGGCACGACATTGAATGTCGGCACCAGTTTGATTCCAGTGACCGGCATGTTTTTGATGGTTCGCAGTCTGGTCGAAGGTCAGTATGCCAACGCATTGTTTTACCTGCCCATGGTCGCAACGGTCACTGCGGTTTGCCTCTCTTTGGCGGCACGTTGGGCTCGACGACAGTTCGAAGACGAGTCGGTGCTGTTCGGCGGCGGGGAACAGTGGGAATTGAGCATGTGGGTTCGCCACCTGTGGCGCGACCGTCAGATGGCCGCCACGCCGGCACAAGCGTATGCGTGTGGAGCGATCATCTTGGTCACACTGTTCTTTGCCCGCTTGGCGGTCACGGAGATGCCGCAGAGTTTTGCCGGCATCGCAAAGATGGTGATGCTGCCCCAAGTGCTGATCGTGTTTCCAGCCCTGTTGATGGCGACCATGTTGACGACATCGATTCGCAAGAGTCTGCGAATTCGGATGCCACACTGGACGACGGTCCCCTTGGCGGTACTGCTGGGATTGACCTTGCATCCAAGCTACGTGATGTTGGCTCAGTGCATCAGCTACCTCTATCCGGTCAGCGAACAAACCGCTGTCGCGATGAAGCCCTTTGCCGAGCAGATCGCCAGTGCTCCTTGGATGTCAGTCGTACTGCTGATGGCAGCGGTTCCGGCAATCTGCGAGGAACTCGCTTTCCGCGGGTTTGTGTTCGGCGGTTTGGTACGCGAAAAAGGTCGTTTGAGAGCCGTCGTCGTCACCGCGGTGATGTTCGGGATTTCACACGGCGTGCTGCAGCAGTCCATCGCCGCGACGATCATGGGATTGATGCTCGGTTGGGTTGCACTGAAGACCGGCAGCGTGCTGCCCGGCATCCTGATTCACTTCACCAACAACGCGTTGTCCGTATCCATGGAACGAATCGCCGAGACCCAGTCGCCGATCTCGACGTTGCTGTTGGTCACGGGTGAAGCCGGTACGACGTATCATCCGATGTGGATCGTGACCAGCATCGGGATTGCCGCCACCTGTCTGCTGTACTTTGGAACTCTGCGAGTTGCGGACGAAGGCAAGGCGGCGGACTTGATCCAAGAGCACGATGAATTGCTCGATCCGAGCAGCCCGCTGACGGCAACGGCGTAGTGACAGAAGTACGTCAGGCCTCGTACGTCAGACTTTCTAGCCTGACATGCGGCGAGAATGTCAGGCTAGAAAGCCTGACGTACGCAGGCTTGGCTTGCCAAACGCAGTGTTGTTGCGTGAATGTCCACGATGTCGTCGACCAGCGGTGCGTAACCGCCCGCCATCGCGATCGCTAAGGCAATTCCCCGCTCGCGGCACCAGCGAATGACGGTTTCGTCACGCTTCCCCAGCCCCGTTTTGGTCAATGACATTCGCCCCAGGCGATCTCCCGAGTAGGGATCAGCGCCGGCGAGATAAATCGCTAGATCGCATCCGCCGGCTTGGCGAATCATTTCGTCCAGCCTTTGCAATCCGTCAGCGAGCATTGCCAGATAGGCCGTGTCGCCGGTTCCATCGGCCAGTGGGATGTCGATGTCACTGGCGACTTTGCGAAGCGGAAAATTCTTTTCTCCGTGCATGGAAAATGTGATCGCGGAGGAGTCCCCGCTCAGAATCGACGCAGTACCGTTGCCCTGATGAACGTCCAAGTCGATCACGCAGGCTTGTCGAACTAGACCTTCGTGTTGCATCACGCGAATCGCGACGGCCGCATCGTTGAACACACAGTAGCCTTCGCCGGCAGCGGCAAAGGCGTGATGCGTGCCACCGGCCAGGTTTGCCGAGACACCGTCCGCGAGCGCCGCCCGGGCCGCGGCGATCGTTGCTCCGGTGCTGCGTCGGGATCGCTCGTTCATCTTCGGCGACCAAGGAAATCCGATCCTGCGTATCTCGGCGATGGACAGGTCCCCGTTCTTGACTCGACCGATGTAGTCTCTGTCATGGCACAGCATCAATTCCTCGTCGTTGGCCGCCGGTGGAACCAGCAGTGTGTCGCTGCTATGTCGATCGTCTTGGGCAACACGTTGTCGCAACAATCGATACTTGGACATCGGAAATCGATGACCTTCGGGCAGTGGTAGCTCAAAGTGATCGGTGTAGTACAATCGCACGGCAGGTCAACAGAAGTGAAAACGGTCCACAGAAAGGAAATCGAGACGATGACAAACGACCCCGCTCAGAATCCGTACACCGCCAGCCAACAGGACGGCGGCGAGTCACTGACGAATCTCAAGCATATCATCCAGGGCAACTCACGCACGGGCATGATCATCACGTTTGCGTTGATTCAAGGCATCGTGATCGTCTCTGCCATCATGGTGTTCATGGTTTTCTCTCGTCGTCAGCCCGGCGATTCACTATTGGGACTGGATAGCGATTCCATGATTTGGATCGTCCTGGGAGGAGGTATCGCATTGGTCTCGATCATCGCAACGGTGGTGCTGCGAGCTGTGTTTCGCAGCATCGCCTATGGAGAATTCCGCGGGGCGAATGTGGACCCTGAGGTGATGCGGGAAACCAACGCCAGCGTTCCCCAGGCGGTCCCCAAGCTCATCGGCGCGTTTCAAACACGGACGATCATCGGCCAAGCAATCCTGGAAGGCGCTGCTATGATCAATGCGGTGCTAATGTTCGTGAACGACAACCTGCTGCATGTGATTCCGATCGTGGTGCTGGTGGTCGGCGTGGGGTTGCAGGTTCCCACGCCGGGAAAGATCCGCGACTGGATTGAAAACGCTTTCTTGCATTCACCTTGAACATCGCGTCTGTGTTCTCAATGGGGTTGCCATGGCAGCCCAGGTTTCTGCTGCACGTCTCGCAACAGACACCTCCCCCAAGTTCCTTGGTGGAGGTGACAGCAGACCCCGCGCAAACCCCATATGCCACAACACCAAACTTTGGGCAGTCAGGCTCACGCGATCTTCAAAGGCATCAACACGGTTTGCACCTCGTGCACCCGGTGACTATTTCGCCACACGGCGGCGGAAGTTGCGGGCGATTTCTTGCATCATCAACGGCAGTTTGCTGCGCAAGAAATTGCTGCCGTTGAACCACTCCTGGGGCTCATGCATCAATACACGTGCTTCCACGAAACAGGTTTCCGCCGGCTCGCTCAGACGTTGGATGCTCAGGTAGCCAGCCAAACCCTTGTAGGGCACCGTCATCTCGTCGGAATCAGCATCGATACGTTTCCAACCGTTGGGAGAAATTCCACTCGGCGAATCAAAGCCCGGGTCCAGGTGAAAGCGGTAGGTCAGTTCGTCTTCGCTCTCGTCGCGAGCGACACGGATGACACCCTGCAGTTCAACTTTGTCCAGTAGCGGCACGGCGAACATCACGAGTGTCTCGTCGTCGCTAAGTGTCGCATTGTTTTTCTCTCGTTCCTCCTCGGTCAACAATCGTCCGGTCCAACGATCCTTTTCGGCGCCACCACCGGTGATCTTAGACGTCACATCTTGGTCGCGTAGCGAGTCAAACGAAGCATGAACGAGGAACGCCATATGGACGGAGTGTCCGATGCGTTGGTCCGCTTCATCGCGTAGATAGTCCAGGTCGATCTCGACGGGAGCGACGGCGGAGTCTCGGGTAAAGGCCTTCCATTTCGCCTTGCCGACGAGCGACTGCATCGCGTCAAGCTGTTCTTTCGCCGACTGCTGCGTGTTGAGCGTCGGTGGAGGCAACGTGAACGATCGCCCGGAAAACTCAATCGTCTTGAAGTCATCGGTCGCGACGTCCTGGGCAACCACGCGTTGGGCATCGGAAATCGTTCCGATGCAACAAACGACCAGCGTGATCAGAACATGACTCGAAAGTGACCACCGCACGTTCACTTGCCATACCCTGGGTAGCGTTGTTCCAGTTCCTGGCGTGCTTCGGCGACCCGTTCAGGTCGTCCGACTTGTGGCCACAGTTCGACCAAGCGTGAGAGTGCTTGGGCGTGGGCGTCGGGTTGGCTGGAGAACAGCAGGTGCGTGTGCAGGTAGGCCATGATGGCACCTTCCTTGTCACCCATCGCGTCGTAGCTGGCACCTTGTGCGTTATAGATTCGCGCAGCCATTTCGACATCGTTGGGGCTGAGTTCTTCGATCAACCCGTTGACGATCTTGAGGGCTTCGTCGCCCTTGCCGTTGTTTGCCAACGCGACGGCGCGGCCGGCTTGCGAAAGTTTTTGTAGTCGCAACACGGCGGCAGAATTCACCTGCAATCCGAGAACTTCGTTGAAGGCTGCGTCGGCGGCTGCCACGTCACCTTTGGCAAGCTGCGCGACACCAGTCAGGTACTTGGACTCGACCTTCATTTCCGTCGTCGGTGCGTTCTTGAGCGACCCGTAGTACAAAATCGCTTGGTCATGATTGTTCAATGCCAGCGCGAGATCGCCGAGCAACCGGGCAACGGAATAGAAGTGGTAAGAATCGCTGTTGGAGCGGGCAAAGGCAAGTGCAGCCTGTGCTGCGGCGGCCTTGTCACCACGACCTGCCAACGCCAGGCGTGCCTTTGCCAGCAGCAGGTAGTACGCCGCATCGGCTTTGATGGCGGCTCGTGGCAACGTTGCGACGTTCAGACCTTCGAGTTCTTCGACGGCGTCCTCGTAGTTACCTCCCAGTGCGGCCTCACGACCTTTGGTCAACTCGCTCGGGTCGCCTTGATAGAGGATCTTGCGAATGTCGCCGGCGAGGAAAGTCTTCTCGTTGGCGCCTGTCTTGAGCTTCACCCCGTTCTTGTCAGCCTGTACGATCTGACCGGACGTCGGTGTCGTGCTGTCGTTTGTGTAAACCCGGTCGGTTTGGGCCATTGCGACTTGGCCGGAAAGGGTCACCAGCAGGACCGCCAGCAACACACGAATATCGGCAAAGAGGTTTTTCATGTTGGGTATCGAGAATTGAGAGGAGCGTGTTTGATTGGAGGCGAGCGAAAGAACGGAACGTGGAGTTCGAGTTGGCGGGTGATCACGCGGGCGGCAAACCGACTGGTTTCTCACCAACGTCGCGTTGGATCTGTTTCAACAATCGGTCGTACTTGTCGCGTTGCTGGGCACCACCCATGTCGGGATACAACGTGTTCATTTGGTTGATGTCCTTGATCGCCTTTTTCATCGTCGCGTCGTTCTTCTTTACTTTGCCCATCAAGTACAAACAAAGGGCAACGTGGTAGCGTGATTCAAAGAATTTGTCACGGAAGGCCGGGTTGCGTTTGGCTTGGGTGCTGATGATCGCCCAACCCCAGATCACATTCTTGTTGTCGGGACCCGGACGCCCTCCCACCAACGCGGACTCGTAGGCCTTGTAGGCGAAATTGGGGTTGCCCAACTCGGCGGCCCAAGATTCATAAGCCTGGGCGGCTTCGATTTGAGCGTCCAGCATGGTCGGTTTGTCTTTCAGGATGCCTTCGAGAACGTCCAGAGAATCCTTGTAGCTACCGACCAGACGCAGTGCACGAGCGTAGAGAAACTTTGTGGTGAGGTCACCATTGTTATCCACCAGTTTTTTGAGAACGGCGATGGAGTCGTTCATCAACTCAGCGGCGGAACCGGTGGCTTTGACATCGGTCGGCTGCATCGATGTTTCACCCATCGACATCAGTGTCTGAGCGACCCAGCGGAGCGTCGGTTCGTCTTGGGTGTTTGCCGCGATTCGATTGAGGAACACCTTGAAGACTTCGATCAGTTTTTCACGTTTGGCCGGTGCGGCTTTCTCGAGTTGTTCACTGACGTCGCGTGCCAAGCGAATGTAAGTCTGCGTCAACTCTTGCTGAGCGTTTGGGCCGTTGAATGATTTGCGCAAGTTGTCCATCGTAGCGCTCATGCGATCCAAGAACGCAGCGGGATCATCGCCTCGCAGCATTTCTTTGACCAGAACTTTCAGCTCGGTGCTGTACAGATCACCGGAAAAGTTTTCGTTGGGGGCGCCCAGCGTGTCGACCAGCTTCAGCGGTCCGTACTTTTCATCGTCCAGCACCTTGAGTGCTTGCTGGCTTTTGTCTTGGCGATCCAAGATCTTGGCGAGCACCAACGCCGCCTGCATGGCTTCGGCATCGACGAGGTTTCCTTCGATCTCGTTCAGGCCGGCGGCCAAAATGGTGTCAGCCTTTGCGGTCAAGGTTTCCGCTTTGGCGTCATCGCCATCGATCCTGGATTGGATCGCAGCGTTCCAGAGCAGCTGGCCGAGCAGACGTTTGAAATAGGCACGCTCGGTACCCTCACCCATCGCATCGATGAGCGCTTCGGCACCGGCGTAGTCGTCTTTTTTCAGCATCAGCCGAATACGCAAGCCTTGTGCGGCGTTGGCCTTGGGGTCATCGGGCCAGTTCTCGGTCAGGAACTTGCCCAATGAATCCAGTTGCGTGATCACACCATCGCTTTCATCGTCGGGGATTTCCTGCAGCAACATTTGCAGAGAAGTCAATGCGACGAGACCGCCATCGAGGCCGACCGGCGTGCCACGAGCTGTCCTGGCGAGAAAGCTGCCCACTACGGCGGCGTCCCGGTGTCGCTCTTGTTGGTAGAGCAAGTATGCCAGGATCTGACGAGCTTGGTTGAGTTGTTGCGTATCGGTCTCGGAAGTGGCCATCCCCAAGCCCGCGCGGATGGTTTGGACGGCGATCGACCGCGTGTCGGCGAGTTGCTTGGTGATTTGCTCGATCTCGGCTTTCAGCTCGGGCGTCTCGGGTTGTTCGGACAGCAACTTGATCGACTCGGAAAGGTTCTCGGTGGCCGAGAGCAATTCGATCGTGACTTCCAAGCCATCGTCAAAACTCTTGGGCGGCTCTGCGCTGGGGCCTTCCGCGGCACCTTCTTCGATACCGAGTTTCGCCAACAGCTCTTTCGATTCTTCATTGTGCGGACCGGGGATCTTGCTGGCGGCCAGCAGCAGTTGGCGGCCATCGGACTCCGCACGTTTGCTGTCCGTCGGCTTTTGTTCTTTGTCCGCCGCTTTGGCGAGGTAGGCTTTGGCGAGGTCGACACGGTACTCCTGGACGGCCTGCGACGTCCGTTCGTCGGGTCGGATTTGTCGGCCGATGTCTTTTGTCTTCGCGATCGCTTCGTCGAATTTCGGTGGTTGCTCCGCAAGCTGCAGTCGGATGTAACCAGCAGCGGCCAGGAACTTGGCATCACGCAGCGGATCGGCCTCGGGTTGGTCCAGCATGTCGAGGAAGTTATCCGTCGCCTCCTTGGTCTTTCCCAACATCTCATTGATCTGGCCCATGCTGGCCAACGCGATGACACCGATGGGATAGCGTGAGTACTTTTTATTCAACTCCGCAAATCGTTCCAGCGCATCCTCCAAAATGGCTTTGGCATCGGTGCCCGGTTTGTCGTAGGTTTTGGCCGCCAGCATGAGCGACTCGGCGGCATTCAATTTGGCTTGCAGGTAGTCGGCTTGATATTGTTCGCGGAGCTTTGCTTTCTTGGGTTCCTTTCTGGCATCGATCGCTTCCTTTCGCATATCTTCGATCTTGGTTTTCAGATCGTCGATGATCTCGTTGAACGTTTTTGACGCGGCCGTGTATGAATTCCTCGCTTCGTCACGTTTTGCGTTGTCGGCGTCTCCCGACAGCAGTTGTGCGGCGCGGATCATTTGCAGCTTGCCCAGCATCAACCGGGCTTCGGACTGTCTTGGATTGGACGGTCCGCTGATGAACTTGCTGAGGGATTTTTCGGCGTCAAGAAAAAAGGTGTCTCGATCAGCCGCCCGACGCGAGGAGACTGCAGCGTCGATGTACGTTTGGGCTTTTTCCAGCTCGGTCGCGGCTTTGAAATCGGGGTCGACGCCGGGATACTTGTCGAGCCGTTCCAGGTAAGCGATCGCGGTGTCAAAGTAGCCCGCGGCGCGGAGCTGTTTGACGAAGTCCGCCGCCGGTTCGCCGTCCGCGACGGCGGGGCGTGCCATTGCGGTGAGCAAAATCGCAACAACGATCGCCGCGACGGTCAGTTTCTGTCTCGATTGCAGCATCGAATCTCAGCCAGTGGGGCGGAAAAGGTTAGGATGAGGGATCGTTCAGCTTGTTTCGCTGTACAACCTTAGGTTAAGGACGCCGATCGCGCGCTTCAAGCGCGACCCAGCCACACAGTGTTACCGAATGCGTATTCCGTCACAATTTAACGATCAAAGCCTTTATCGGAGCAGCGATCGCCGATCCAAGTCCGCCGCCACGTCCAATGTGGACACGTTTCGACGGCTGATGCGCCTCGGTGTTGCCTTGATTTTGGTGCTCGTGGTGATGCAGCAGGCGGCAAAACCGCGGCTGTATCAAGTCTTTTTCGGCACCGGCGGCAACTCCTGGACATCCACGGCCGCTCCCCTTGAGCGAGGGGATTCAGCAGTCGGGGATGCAATCGCCACCGATACTCAGATTGTAGCCGATCCCAATCCTAACGAGGCCATCTCCGCAAAGTCTGCTGGCCCGAATCCTCAAGACTCAGGCTTGGTGTCGCCAGATCCACAGACCCAGCAAATCGCCGACGGCTTGGTGGAAAAGATGTCCGTCGCCGATCAGCGGCGATTGGCAACCTATCTGACCGGAAATGATTCAGCCGACGCACCCGCGCTGGACGCCGAGACCATTGGGCAATGGCGGGACGCATTTGCCCAAGTTATTGAGACGACAAAAATCCCCGACGCAGACTTGTCAGGATTCCCGCAAGTGATCGCCGATGCACTGTTAATCTCTCTGGACAAAGCAGCGATGGATCGCGTGGCCGACGGTACGTTTTGGCGAGCCGACGATGCCGATGCGTTCTATTTGCAGTTGAACCAAAGCGACTCGTTGACCGCCCAGGGAACATCAGTGACCGGTACACGAGCACCCGTGACGGGGACGCTGCCGCTGCTGCAACAACCCGATGCCTATCGCGGACAACGCGTGCAAATTGTCGGCAAGATCGGTTTGGCGGAATCCCTGCCGGCGAAGTCCAACGGACTGGGGATCAAGAGCTATTGGCAGTTGTGGGTCGTTCCCTCGGACGGCGGAAAGAGACCGATCGTTTTGATCACCAAAGACCTCCCCGATTCGATTCGCACCGCGTTGGACGAAGACGGCAAGTGGGATGCGTCGATATCCGATGGCACCGCCACGCCGGAAATCACCGCGGTGGGACGGTTCATCAAACGGTTGCCCTATCGTTCATCCATCGGCGCCGATTTGGCTCCCGTCGTGATCGGCCGAATCATCGCACAGAAAACGCTCGCACCGACGGTTGCCGATTCCACAAATGCAAAACGTCCGCCGCGACAAGTCTCATTGCTGTGGATCGTCTTGGGCGCGATCGTCGCAGGGGTGTCGATCGCCGGCGCGGTGATGTATCGAACCGCGGTCGCGGCAAGAGAGACACGCCGACGCCGCGTCGCGGGACGTCCCGATGCGAACTTGCAGTTTGATCAAATCAAACCGACGAAGCTTGAAGCGGACGATGACGCAGGGAACAATCGGCCATCGAACTTTCCGGGGGTCAACGAATGAACGTTTTCCGCTTGAGTGGAATCGCTGTGTCCTGCGCGGTCTTTTCTGCTGTGCTCTGCGTGTTGGTTTCCGCCAGGTCATCCGCTGCCGAGTCCGCGTTGGAATTACTCAGCGGCTTTGATGTGACTCGTTTGGATGCGGTTTTTCCAATCAATGACGAAGAAACCGCAGGAGAGATGGCCAAGGCACTTTATCGACTTCGTCGCGCCGACGCGGGCAAGATGGCCGCAAAGGCGGAGGCGACCGTGGCTGCCGCAGGTGCTGTTCAAATCGGCGACGCGGTGCGTGTCGACGGAACGATCACCGCCATGCGACGTTTCAAGGTGCCCGAGAAACTCGTTGAATTCCTGGAGTTTGAATCGTACCTCGAACTACAACTCCAACTCTCAGAAAACCCCGCCGTGCCCGGCGAATCGATCTTGGTCTATGCGCCAGAGGCACGCACGGTAATGTCGGTCGGAGATCGTGTCGCAGCAAACGGTGTCGTGGTCGATATCACCCTGTCTGCCGCGTCAGCGCTCGCCGCAGGGACAGTGCAATGGTATCCCAGCACGCCTGCCAGCCCCGGTTGGCAACTGCTGGCGGACGAAGGAGTCGATATCAGTGCGATCGCCGCAGTCAGCGCTCGCAATCGTCAACCACTGACGGCCGAAGACAAGCAGCCTTTCTACGAGGTGCTTTCGGCGGCACAAGCGATCGGGCTTCGCGACGATCTCATCGCACCGACCGCGATCGACCCGGTCCAGTTGTTACGTGATCCGGAAAAACACGTCGGCGATTGGGTGCGTATCAAACTCAACACGGTACGCATCACACGCGTGAGCGTCAGCAACGCTGAGCAACGAACCCAACTGGGACAGGATCACTACTACCAAGTCGACGCGAGTGGCTCGCTGGGTGACGTCATTGTTCGTATGAATAGGCCTGATGATCCTGATGGCCCACCGATCGAATTGGACAACTCGTATCCCGTATCGTTGGTCACGACCCAATTGCCCGAATTCTTGCTCACCGCAGTGCAGTCGTCCGACGGTGCTGGTGGAGCCCCAGTCGATGCACTGGTCACGATGATTAATCATCCCGTGTCGGTCGACGCCTTCTTTTTTCGTTTGTGGAGCTACGACAGTGAGTTCATGACGAAGCGTGGTGGGGGCAAGCAGGTGGGGCCGCTGCTGATGGTCGCCCGTTGGCGATCGACCGCGCCATCGGCACGGTCGGGCGGGGGAATCGATGTCATCGGGTACAGCCTGCTGACCTTGTTGGTCGTGACCGTCTTGGGGACTTTCCTCTGGAATCGGCTCAACGCGAAAGAAGATCGTTTGGTGCGTGAGCGTCAACAGGAGCGGGAATCAAGCGAATTGAGGCTCCCCGGCGAAGGTTGATCTCGCGTCGATTCGATTGCCCGCGAAATTCTTCACAGCCGCCGATTTCCTCTCGTTAACGCAGATTTTGGCGTCGATCAAGCCCCATTGACCGGGGGCGGCGGACGGAGAGGATGGGAGGCCTGTTGGGGTGCATCGGTTTTGCTGATGCACTCCTGCCAACCGCATCAGTCCGACCCGCACCACCCACCCGCGATAAGAGCAAAAAAATCATGCGACGCGCAAAAATCACGATCATCGGAGCCGGAAACGTCGGAGCCACGTGTGCCCACTGGTGCGCCGCGGCTGAATTGGGCGACGTCATTCTGTTGGACATCCCTCAAACCGAAGACATGCCCAAGGGCAAGGCTTTGGACCTGATGCAAGCGTCCCCCATCATGGGATTCGACAGCAACATCGTGGGCACGACCAGCTACGACGACACCGCGGGCAGCGATGTGATCGTGGTCACCGCAGGAATTCCCCGTAAACCCGGGATGAGCCGTGATGATTTGCTAGCCACCAATGCCAAAATCGTCACCAGCGTCGCCGAGCAAATCAAAAAGACCAGCCCCGACGCGGTCGTCATCGTGGTCAGCAACCCGTTGGACGCGATGGTCCAGCAAATGTGGAAAGTCACCGGATTTGATTCCGCCAAAGTCTGCGGCCAAGCCGGCGTTCTGGACACCGCACGCTACCGCACGTTCTTGGCAATGGAATTGGGCGTCAGCGTCGAAGACATCAGCGCCCTGTTGATGGGTGGCCACGGCGACACGATGGTTCCCGTCCCAAGCTGTACCAGCGTCGGCGGAATTCCCGTGACCCAGTTGATCAGCGCCGAGCGACTCGATGAAATCGTCGAACGGACTCGCAAAGGTGGAGCCGAGATCGTGTCGTTGCTCAAGACAGGCAGCGCCTATTACGCGCCCGCAGCGGCCTGTGCACAAATGGTCGAAGCGGTTGTCAAAGATAAAAAACGCGTGATCCCTGTCGCGGCGTTGTGCGACAAAGAATACGGCGTTGGCGGTTACTACGTCGGCGTTCCCGTCGTCATGGGCAGTGGCGGCGTGGAAAAAATCATCCAACTGGAACTCACCGATCAGGAAACCTCGGACTTCAACAACAGCGTGGAAGCCGTCAAGCAGCTCGTCGCGACGATGGACGAATTGCTCGCCGGTTAAGGACCGGTGAAATGCTATCTTTCGTGCACTCCGATCGGGGGTGCAAAACGAAGAATTGGTAGCAGGATGTCAGGCTTCAGCGTTGACATCGATCGCAGGCGGGGCGTACGTTTTCGACAACGTGGCCCCCGCCGAACTCGGAAGGGAGCTGAGTCAAGATTGCAACGAACTGATTTTCATTCTGATGATGGAAATCGAGTGTGGCAGCACGCAACACGCGTGAGCGAATTCATTCCTTCCATTCCTCGATCGATCGGCAAATCTATCCATGAGCCGTTTTCATCCATCCATGTTATGGAACCCCTCATCCAACTCACCATCCAGTTCGTCGCCGGATTCCTCCTCGCCGCAATCGCACACCAATCAATCCACTGGCAGCCCTACTGGCAAATCCCGCTCGGGCTCCGAGTCGGCGAAAAACATTGATCCAATGGAGCCCTCTGACGCCGGCAGCGACCACGACGAACTGCTGAGCAATCTGTCGGCGACTTGGGGCATGGTCGGTGAGACCACTGAGGCCTACGGCGTACCGGATTCGGCAGACGCTGACTCCGATCTCGACGTGGGATCGTTCGGCTGGAACGCGATGCCCTCGTGCAACTCGTTCTTTGTGCCGCTGCATTACGAACCCAAATACAAGTATCCGCTGGTGGTTTGGCTGCACAGCGATGGATACAACGAAAACCAAGTCAACCAAGTGCTGCCGCACATCAGCGCTCGCAATTATCTCGCCGTCGGCGTGCGTGCTACGAGATCGATTGATTCCGCAGGGCATCAATTTCAATGGCACGAGAGTCCCGCGGGGATCGAGCAGGCGTGCTACGCCGTCGAGCAGGCGATTGCCGAAGCCAGCGATCGATTTGCCGTGCATCCCGATCGGATCGTGCTGGCCGGTTACCGCAGCGGCGGTACCATGGCGATGCGGGTGGCCATGCGGATGCCGGAACTTTTTGCCGCAGCGATTTCGATGGGCGGCGCGATGCCCAGCGGGGGGCATTTGTTCGCCAACTTGAACCAGCTGCGACAAATTCGCTTGCCCATGTTGTGGCAATGGGCAATCGAAAACGACCAATTCCAGTCCTCGTTGTTGCAACGCGACATCCGCTCGGCCATGATGATCCGAGCTCGTGTCGACATCCGCCAGTATCGTGACGACGACGAAATGAACACGGTGGCTTTGGCGGACGTCAACCACTGGATCATGGACCACGTCGTCCAAGGCATCCCGGTGGGGCAACACGACAGCGAAACAAGCTCGCAAACAGGATCACAAACAGGCCTCCAAGGACGAAACCCTTGGGAGTCCAGTCCGGTCGGTTTTTCAGACAATTAAGCGAAGGTCGGAAATCAGTGTCAACGGCGAACGACGGCATGTCGCAGAGCGCGAAATCGGCTCCCAAGATCTTGGTCGTTGACGATGACATCGAAATCATCGAATCGGTCCGATATGCATTGGAAGGCGAAGGCTATGAAGTCGTCATCGCCCGTGACGGAAACCAAGGCTTGGCTTTGGCGGAAAAGGAAACTCCCGACCTGATGATCTTAGACATGATGATGCCCAAACGCAGCGGCTTTCTCGTCATGGAAAAATTGCGTCGGAGTTCCGAACGAGATCTGCCGGTCATCATGATCACCGGTAACGAAGGCAGTCGGCACAAAGCCTATGCCGAACTGCTGGGCGTCAGCGAGTACATCCGCAAACCGTTTCCGATGGACCGTCTGCTCAAAGCCGTTCGTTCCCTACTGAATCCTGATGAGTGAACTCTCTGCCAACACGCGTTTGCAAGCCGTCACGCGGTTGCAAGCACGCTTGATCGGCGCAGCCGGTATTACCGGCGCTTTGGGAGTGTTGATCGGAGCATTCGGTGCCCATGGATTGGAGGGTTACCTGGTCGGCATGGGACTCGACGCAGAACTGATCGCCAAGCGGATGGACCAGTTCGACGTCGGCGCCCGCTATCATCTCATTCACGGCGTCGCACTGCTCGGATTGGCCGTGGCCGCACCGATCGTTCCCTCTCTGGCACGCTGGTCCGCTTGGTTGATGTTGATCGGCTTGGTCCTATTCAGCGGCAGCCTGTACATCTTGGTCGCCACCAACACACCCTGGTTGGGCGCGATCACGCCCCTGGGCGGATTGTCTTGGATCGTCGGTTGGGCGATCCTGGCCGCCGCACCGTGGGTTGCCAAACGCGATCACGCCTGAAGGCGATAGCATTGTTGTACAAAAGTCAGCGCACTTACCACGAAGTGGTTCAACAACAAAGCCCGGGGTCGCGGCGAAGCCAGCGCACCCCGGGGTAGGCTCATTTTTTCCTCTGGCACCTCCCCGAGCGTGCGGCGATGCCTTACGGTATGACTCAGTTTCAAAACCAGTCCTGAGCTGCCTGCCATGCCCGACACGCTGCCTGATCTGACTCCTTACAGAGCACGTTGGAATCGACGTCATCTCTTGGATCTCGAGAGTTTGTCAGCCGACGAAATCGTGACCCTGTTGGACGTGGCCCAGGTCATGAAAGAAGCCACCGGCGGCTGCCGACGCAAGATTTCGTTGCTGCAGGGCAAGACGTGTGCGAACCTGTTTTTCGAAAACAGCACGCGGACCCGCAACAGCTTTTCCCTTGCTGCAAAACGCTTGGGAGCCGACACGGTCGAGTTCGGCAGTTCCGGCAGCAGCGTCGCCAAGGGCGAAACCTACGTCGACACCGCAAAGACCATCGAAGCGATGGGGGTCGACTGGGTTGTGACGAGACACTCCACCCCGGGCACGCCGCACTTGTTGGCGCGGGAACTGGATTGCTGTGTGCTCAACGCGGGCGATGGGCCGCACGAACATCCCACTCAAGGTTTGCTGGACCTGCTGACCATTCGTCAGCACCGCGGTTCCTTTGAGGGCCTGACCGTGGCGATGGTCGGCGACATCGCGCACAGCCGAACGGCACGCAGCAACATTTGGGGACTGCATAAACTCGGCGCCCATGTGATCGTGTGCGGCCCGCCCACTTTGGTCAGCGAGCGTTGGCGCGAACTGGGTTTTGAAGTCGCTCACCACCTCGATGAGATCTTGCCTCGCTGCGACGTGCTGAACCTGCTGCGAATCCAATTCGAGCGGCAAAAGGCGAGGCCGTTTCCCAGCGTGCACGAATACGCAGCGCTCTACGCGATGAACGCAGCGCGGATGAAAAAGGCTCGAAAGGACATCTTGATCATGGCGCCTGGCCCGATCAATCGCGGCGTGGAAATCACACCGGAGGTCGCCGATGGTCCCCACTCGGTGATCTTGGAACAAGTCAACAATGGGATCGCGGTTCGCATGGCGGCACTCTGGTTGTTGGCTGCTGCCGATGATGCGCATCGTGGCATCGCCCCCAACTCACAGGAACCCAACACCAACATCAGCGGCTCGACCTCATGACGACTCATCTGATTGAAAACGGTCGCCTGATCGACCCGAGACAAAAACTGGATCGTGTCGGCCGCTTGCTGATCATTGATGGATGCGTCGCCGCCATCGATCCCAGTGACGGCGACTTGCCCGCAGATTGCCCCCGTATTGACGCGGGCGGAATGATCGTCGCGCCGGGGTTGGTGGATTTGGCGGCGGAGTTTCGCGAACCGGGGTTCGACGAAGACGAAACGATTCACTCGGCAAGTCACGCGGCGCTCGCCGGAGGCTTCACATCGGTCTTGGCAACTGCCAGCACCGATCCAGTGGTCGACTCCTATGGCGCGGTTGAATACATTCGTCAAAAAGCGGCGGAAGCCCGAGGGGCTCGAATTCACGTCGTCGGTTGTCTGAGCAAAGGCCGCGAGGGTGAGCAGATGGCCGAACTCGGCTTGCTCGCCGGTGCCGGTGCGGTCGCCTTTAGCGATGCTCCGCGTTCGGTCCCCAACGACGCGTTGCTCAAACGGGCGCTTGAGTATTGTCGCATGTTGGGGCGTCCGATCATCGATCGCCCCGAGGTCCCATCGCTTGCCGACAGCGGCGTCATGCACGACGGCCAAGTCTCTCTCGTACTCGGACTCAAGGGACTGCCGACGGAAGCCGAGGATCTGGCGGTCGCCCGCGATGTGCGTTTGGCGGAAGCCACCGGGGGGCGTTTGCACGTCGGCCCGGTCAGCACGATGGGGGCCGTGGACATGATTCGCCGTGTGAAATCACGAGGAATCAAGGTGACGGCATCGGCTTGCCCTCACAATCTGTCACTCACCGACCACTCGCTGCGTTCCTACGAATCACGCTTCAAAGTCCATCCGCCGCTCCGCAGTCCCCGTCACGTGGAGACACTCTGCGGGGCCGTGGCCGACGGTACCATCGATGCGTTGCAGAGCGGGCACATGCCCCGAAGCCGCGAAAAGATGATGAACGACCTGGATCTCACTCCCTTCGGAATGTCGTCTCTGGAAACATCGCTGGCCACGGCGGTGACCTACTTGATCGAAACAGGCATCCTCGACTGGACGAAACTGATCGATCGTTTCTCCTGCAGACCCGCCAAAATCGCCGGGTTAACGGACGCCGGATCGATCGCCCCTGGCAGTGTCGCCGATGTCGTCCTGATCGATCCCGGTTGCACCTGGCGGGTCGATCCCCAGCAGTTCCGCTCCCGTTGCATCAGCAGCCCCTTTGAGGGGCAAAATCTGACCGGTAAGGTCATGCTGGCAATGGTGGGCGGCGAAATCCGATATCGACAATCCGATTGATGACGCACATGGTAATGGGATTCGCCAGAATTCCTTTCGCACAGGATTTCTGGCGAAATCCACTACGCCGCCGATTGCTGATGCGTTGCTAATGTCTCTCCGAGGAACCAAACATTGACTTTTTGGGCGTCCCGGCTACCTTCATAGTGTGACAGTTCGCTTGCCTGAAACCATGTTTTCAGGTATTTCCGACCGCATCCCGCCTGTTCCGTCCCCTCCAAACCCTGCTGCACCTGCTTTGCCGTGGCCGACCAAGCCTTCTCGGTAATCAGGTTGTCCGTCCGGCAACGTGTCCCGTTGATGGCCCCCCGGCACATCAAATCGGCTCAATCACGCGTTGACCAGACGGGACCACTGCACCAGCCTCTCCACGGCTCGCCCACCGCATGAAAATCTCTCGGCTGATCCCAAAACAGACCCTCGCCGTCGCCCCGCGAGTTCTCGGCATGATCGTGGTGTGCATATTCTTCGGCTTGAACACGCAAGGCGTGTCCGCCCAAGAGCCGCTAGCGACTGAACCGCAATTTGCTCAGCCGCAACCCGCTGAGCCATTCGCTAATGAGCTGCAACCTACTGAGCTGCAACCTGCTCAGCCGCAACCCGATCAGACGCAACCACCAGCGGATCAGCCCGTCCCCACGCCTGCAACCGACACCGCCGAGCGTTCCAACACCCCGGATGCCGAATCCGGCAAGGTTCGATTTTCGTTCAACGGAGCTTCTTGGCGTGACGTGATCACTTGGATGGCCGACGAAGCCGACTTGGCGTTGCATGTCAGTGAAATACCGCCAGGCAGTTTCACCTACACCGACCCCAACGCGTTCACGCATGACGATGCGATCGATCGGATCAACTTGTTCTTGCTGCCGCAAGGATTCACGCTCGTGCGTAATGGCCAGCTGCTAACCGTGATCAACTTGAACGATCCGCGTAGCATGAACCAACTCGATGCGATGGCGGATATGATCCCCGCGCAAGACTTGGACAAACGCAACACGCATGAAGTCGTCAAGTGCATTTTTCGTCTCGGTGAGATCGATGCCGAAGACGCGGTGTTGGAGCTGTCGGCTCTCAACCTGATGACCACACCGGCCGTGTTGTCCCGAACCAATCAATTGATCATCACCGACACCGTCGCAAAATTAAAAACCGCCAAAGCCATCCTCGACGCGTTTGAACCATCGACGCTCGACAACGGCACCGTGGTCAAGAACTTTGCGTTGCAGCACGTCGACGCCGAAGACATCTTGTTGGTCGCACGTCCGCACATGGGCTTGGCGACTGGTGAGATGATCGGGATCGACGTCAGCCTTTCGGCGGACTTGCAAGGCAAGAACATTTTCATCACCGGAGTTGAGGACAAGGTCAAGCTGCTGGAGAACTTGGTGACCGCACTGGACCGCCCCGACAAACAACTCTCCACTCAGAACGGCGAGAACGTTCTGCAAGCACACGCGGTCTCGGGCGGAAACGTCGAAACGGTTTACAATGTTCTGCTCACGATCCTTGCCGGCAAATCCGTACGACTGTCAATGGACAAGGAAGCCGGTACGGTCGTCGCATTGGCCACTCCGGAAACCCAAGCCGAGATCGCCCAAACGGTCCTGGAGCTGCAAGCCACCGATGCCGAGTTCGAAGTCATCCCGCTCAAGACGGTCGATCCGTACTTTGTGATCAGCCTGCTGGAGGAAATGTTGGACTTGCCCGACGCTTTGGATGATCCCGACGACATTGATCCCGATGCGCCAAAGATCGACGCGGATCCCGGCAACATGCGATTGTTTGTCCGAGCCAAACGCGACAAGATCGAGCAGATCCGCAAGATCGTCGAGGGACTCGATTCAGCCGCCGTCACCCCCGCCGGCGACGACACGTTGCTGCTGCCCGTTCGCGGAGAACAAGCGTTGAATCTGCTGGAAACGTCGGCAAGATTCTGGCGTGGTGAAAATCCCGTCTTGCTCTTTCAAACCAACCTGCAAACTGCTCCTCGCATCACAGAGCGTGTGGTCGGCTCGGAAAATCCGACCGACACGATGTCGCGTCTGACCGCAGCTCGCCAACCGGCCGATGCAAAACTGCTGACGACCAAGGTCACCGGCGGTGCGCCGGCCATTCGCTGTCAGTTGACACCGCGTGGTCTGATTTTGCAGTGCGAGGATGCGACCGCGCTGGCAAAATTCGAAGAACACTTCCGTATGCTTTCGGGTCCCGTGGACTCGACGCCATCACCTCCGGTCATCTTTTACTTGACGCACACCAAAGCCGACGATGCGTTGCGAATGTTGGCTGAGTTGCTCGACGGCGGGGAAGCCGCAAGCGAAGTCGAAGGCGGAACCCTCGTCAACGGCTATGTCTCGTCGAGTTCCTACAGCGGGTTTCTCGGCAGCATCATCAGCTCACGTGACGGCACCATGTCGATGATCTTTGACTCGGTGACCGTCGTCTCGGACAGCCGGTTGAATCGATTGATCGCCCAGGGCTCCACCGACGACTTGGCGAAAATCGAAGAGTATCTCAACATCATCGATAAAGACTCCAGCCTCACCAGCATCGAGACCTACGGAACCTCTCACGTCATCGAACTGACCAACACGCGCGCGTCCGAAGTCGCCGCCGTGATCCGCGAAGCCTACGCCGGTCGCGTCACCGCATCCACCACCGGCGCAGCACCCAAAGGAGCGTCGCCAGGCGGCTCAGAGGGAGCTGCAGCCGTAGCGGCGCAACGCGAGGCGGCCGCCGCCAAGGCAGCCGAAGCCGAGAAGCAAGCGGCATCCAAGAAAGGTGACGCCAAGAAATCCGCTGCTCAGCCGGCGCGAGACCTGGAACCCAAGATGACCATCGCGGTTCACGAGCCCAGTAACTCACTCATCATCACCGCCCCCCGACAATTGTTCGCCGAAGTCGAGCAGTTGGCGATGGCGATCGATCGACGCAGTGAGACCGAGGTGCAAGTGCTGACGCCCAGCAGCGGCGCATTGATGGACCCCCTGCTGCAGCAAGCACTCGGCATCGAGCCATCCGCCACATCCCGCTCCAGTTCCGATCGAGATCGTAGCCGCAACAGCAGCAGGAGCGACCGCTGATGCAAAAAGGTGTCAGGATGCAAAAAGGTGTCAGGACTCTTTTTTGGGTTGCTACCCTGCTCGCCGCCAATCTTGCGCACGCGCAGTCCGGCATGCTGGAGTCCCTGCAGCGTCTGGACCGCAACGAAAACGGTCAGATCGAACCCGATGAAATCACGCCGCTTGCACGTCCCTTTATGGAGCGGATCGCGCAAGCCAGACGAATGTCGCTGGATCGCCCCAACTCGATCGATAACTGGCGTGAAGCCGCTCGGATTCACTTTGCCCTGCAAAACGGCATCGATGACGATCGGATTCGCCCCACTCGGATCGATGGCGGTGTCCAGTCCTTTGTGCCGTTGGATGACGATCCATTGATCCCCGAATTCGGTATCGGGGAAGCCAAGTACGCGTACACTCGCGATGACTTGCAGCAGGCCGACGATACGCTACGACGCTACGACCGCGATCGTGACGGACATCTTGATCGCGGCGAAGCGATACGCGCGCGGTGGACCCATCGCGACCCGTTCGAGGCGGACGTCGATGGCGATGATCGCTTGAGCCGACTGGAACTCGCTCAACGCTTCGCACGGCGTCGATTGCTGGATCAACAAAAGAATGAACTGGTCAAGAAAGCTTGGCGAACCGGCAGTGGCGTCCAAGCCTGGGAGAAACCGGAGTCCGATCGGGAAGACAGCTCCAACTCATGGCAAGGCAGAGGCTCAAGTTCTTATCTCACATCCATGGTGATGGGCCGACTGGACGCGAACCGAAACGGACGACTGGAGGATGTCGAAGCGGCGAAGCTGGGCGTGCCGCTGGGCCGGATCGACGAAGATCGTGACGGAGAGCTTTCGCGTCAGGAGGTGAATGCCTACCTGGATAGTCTGCAGCAGATGGCAGGTGAATCGGAAATTGAATTGCCCGCTTGGTTTTATGAGTTGGATGTCGATCGCGACGAGCAGCTCCAGTTGACCGAGTTTGCCACCACGTTGAGTGAGCAGCGCGTCGCAGAGTTCAATGCCTACGACACCAACGGCGACGGCATCTTGACCAAAGCCGAGATCGCTCAATCACGCGCACTGGTCGGCGGCAGTTATCAAAACGAATCCGCCGTCATCCTGCCGCCTCGACGCAGTGTGGTTTCCGAGATCGTGATCAGCGAAGACTACTTGATCGGCGACCTCAATGTCGAACTGTCGATCACACATACCAGCGTCGGCTACCTGGACGCTTTCCTGGTCGGTCCCGCCGGGCAACGTGTCGAGCTGTTTACCGATGTCGGCGGCAGCGGGGATCACTTTGATCAAACGGTTTTCGACGACCGGTCGCGGTACCCGATCACAAAGGCCCGACCGCCCTTCAAAGGTTCTTATCAGCCCGAGGCCCTCGCCAAACGCCAGCCCAGTTTGACGCAGTTCAACGGCACGAACGTCCAGGGCACGTGGCAATTGGTGATCGAGTGCAGTCGCAGTGAACGATTCGGAATGCTGAACACGTGGGGATTGCAAATCCGCCCCAGTGACGAAATGCCCAGTGACGAAATACCCAGTGGTGCGTTGCCCACTGCCGAATCTGCAGCAGCAGCGACTCCCGCCGCCATCTCGCCGCAACCGTCATCCATGGTGGCGAGATTTGGCGAAGACGCACAACCGCGCGGCGACGAAGTCAAGCAAGCAGTACGCGACGAAAAAAGAGCCGCCGTCGATGCCACACGAGCGTACTATGAAAAGCTAAAGGCTGAAACCTTCGAAGCAGCAACACGCGAGAACCGCCCACCAACGGCGGAGGAATTGGCCGCCTGGAGAACCAAGCTGGCCGAGTTGTCCCAGAGCAAGAAACTACTCAAGAAAGCAGAGAAGGTCGAGTCTGGCAAAATCCCTCGACCGCCGCTCGACGCTCTGAGCCCCAATGGTTCATCAGCCGCGACGCGATAAAGTGCGTCCGGCTTAGCATTGTTGTGTTATCAAGCGTTCGGTGGTGCCATACGCCCTGGGCTAATCAAAATTTGGCGTTGACTTGATGTTTCGGCGTTATTCTTTGAGCCGTTTCTTTTCCACTGTCACCTCCCTCAAGATTTGGCGGGCCTATCAAAACCTGATATCCTGGCGACGTCCAAACCCCCAGCAGCGTTCGTCGTGGAACTTGTCGTCCCCTTTCTGGGAAGGATAGACCCCGAGGTGCGTTGTCCCTGGTGATGTTCCCGCGCGACTTTGATGACCGACGGTCTATGAAACACTTGATACTGATCCTGACATTGATCCCAACGTTGCTTTTCTCCTGTCCCGCGTTGGGGCAAGACAAGTACGCAGTGGTCGTCGGGGTGGAAGTGTATGACACCAGTGTTTTTGAGAACCTGCCTTGGTCCGACGAGGATGCGACGCATTTGGGCGATGCGTTAGGCGGCCTGGGGTTTCAAACGACGGTAATGACCAGTGGCTCGGACAGCTTTCGACTCAGGCCGACGTCGGCGTCGAAAATCGAGAAACAGATTCGCTCGGTGGCCGCGAGTTGCGCTGCTGGGGACACTTTGCTGATCAGCCTTTCGGGGCACGGCGTACAGTTCTCTGACGAACCTCTTCTGCCATCCGGTGTTCGCGAGACCTATTTCTGTCCCAGCGAAGCCGATCTGGCGGACAAAGCGTCATTGCTCAAGATCAGCGACGTGTTTCAACTGATGAGCGATGCACCGGCCACACAAAAGTTGCTCTTGGTGGATGCCTGTCAGGAATCGGTGCTTTCAGAGACGGGACGACGCAAGAGTGCAAAGCGAATCGAACTGGGCAGCGTCCATGAGAACCGCCACAGCGTACCGGGAGGAATGTCCGTGCTGTTCAGTTGCAAGAGTGGCCAGTTCAGTTGGCAACACGACCCTCTCCAACACAGCGTGTTTTCGTTCCATGTGATCCGCTATCTCCGCGGGCAAGCGGACTCACGGTTTTATGACAACGAACAAATCGACCTGAGCGGCTTGCAGTTTTACGTCAGCAAACGAACCAACGACTACGTGATCGGCAAAGGCTTGAGCCCAGACGGCCAGTTGCCCGTGATGAGAGGCAGCAGTACGAACTGGACGATCGGTCGACGCGGCCTCACCGGTCCTCGTTCGATCCTGGGGATGACATTCCATCCGGTCGCGACAGGTGTCTGGTTCGCGGAAACAGAGGTGACCCGTCAACAATGGCGGCAACGAACCGGTGCCGACCCCTGGGGTGAAAACGGGCTAAACGGCGACCGATTTCCGGCGACTCGGGTGAGTTGGGAAATGGCGAAGAAGTTCTGCGAGGACCTCACTCGCCAAGCACGGGCAGACGGTAGCATCACGCGAAGCGAGAAGCTGGATCTTCCGACGCTCTCGCAATGGACGTCGGTCGCCCAAAACACGGCTCAAGACAATCTGCCTGATATCGGATGGACCTCAGAAAACTCCGGCAAGACCCTGCGGCAAGCCGCGACAAAGACAGCAGACTCGTTTTCTCTGCACGACCTCTTTGGCAACGTTTGGGAATGGTGTGACTCGCCCGACAGTGACAAACCAGCATGTGGCGGCAGCTACCGCTACCCCGCCTCCATCGCTGTTTCCGATGAGGCCTCTTATTACGAATCAGATCAAGCGTTTTCGGACATTGGATTCCGTGTAGCGCTGATCAATGAATCCCCTTGAACCCAGGTGAGAATCATGCGGCCAAAAATAACATCCAAGATGTCGATTCGTGTGATCATCATGGTCGGACTATTGATTCACGTTTCTCAAATCTCGATCGGCAATGATTTTGAAGTCGCCGTCAAAAGTGCGGCCGATTCCGTCGCTGAGATCTTGGGCAAACGCAATGAGTCTCGCGTTTCGGCAAAGTATCAGGGGTTTGGCAACTTGCCTGGTGGCAACGAAGTCGGTTTCTTGGAACTGTTTCGCAACGCACTGGCCGATCATGGAGTCGTCCTTTCCAACCGCGCCGGACTGAGCTTTGAAGCTAGAGTGGTGCGTACCGACGCTTCTGACTCGGGCAGCAAGGGCATGTCGGCTCAGTTGGTCGGCCAGCTGATCGATGACCGAGGCAGCCCGGTGGGCCAGCGCATCGAATGTTATCCCATGTTGACGGACGGCGCGGACTTGGCACGCCAGAGCGGGATCTCATCGCATTTGATCTCCCGGCGCGGCGGGGACTCCGCGTCGGACAGCTCCGAACGCTTTCGCCGTGATTACGACGCCAAGACGATTTACGTCGGCGACAACGGACGTGATCTCTACAGCAATCCCGAAGTCCTCTACGGTGTGTCGGTGATCGTCGGAAACCAATACCGCCGACTCGGAGAGCCGGCCGGCAGCATGGTCCCCGAAGGACTCGCCTACACCACCCTGAATCTGGGCGAAGAGTATTCGATCGAGTTGATCAACAACTCTGATCACGAATGCGCGGTGCAACTGAAAATCGACGGGCTGTCACCGTTTCATTTCGCTGATCAGTCCGTCCGCAAATCGAACGGAGAGCTGCCGAGATTCTTCGTCATCCCTGCCAAATCTCGTCAACGTGTGAAAGGTTGGGTGAAAGACTCGACGAGACTCTTGCGATTCAAGGTGACGCCGTTGGCCGAGAGTGCCGTGGCGGTCGCTGGCGTACCGATCGAGAACGTCGGGATGGTTTCCCTGACGTTTCATGCCTGCTGGCAGAAAGGGCAACAGCCGCCGGCCGGAGAACCTGAGATCACCAAGAACAGTGAACGCCCAAACGTCATCTACCAGTCCGTTACAAAAACCCGAAGACGTGCCGACGGTACCCTTGAGGAATACACTGTCCAAGTGCCCGTCATGCAGACTCGAATTGAGACCGGCACCGGATTTGGCACCGAGGAGAGCACCGACATTCGGGGCGTCACCCGCAAGATCGGAGTGCCTCGAGCCGTCGTCGCTTTCCGATACAATCGCTAACCCGACGAGCAAAGCGAGGCGACCAACAGTCTTGCGTCACCCAGTTCGAACCAACAGGCAAGAAAATGGGAGCAGGAAAATGGCAGTCAGTCAAAGCACTTGAACAACCACTATCAAAGCATGTCTCTTCAGCCGTCTGTTCCCCCTCGTAATGGGATTCGCCAGAATTCTCTCACAAAATGCTACACCAACACGTCGGAGTTCCGTTCTATTTACGATCGATGAACAAGGCAACGACGTGCTGTCTTCTGCGTCTCAAGCCCTGTTCTTATCCCCGTATCATGCGGTGATAAACAAGTTCGTCGACGCTGAATACCGACGAGCAAGACGAACTGCAAATCAAGATCGACCTTCAATCAAGCAATCGCTCACCAATGTTGATCGATACGACTGCTAGAGCCTCACTTGGACGCTGGTTTCTTGTAGGCGCTGCTGATTCCCGCGTTGGGTTGCCCCCACACGCGGATGACGGTAAACGTGTCGTTGCAATAATGAAAATCGACGATGGTGTATTGTTTCTCGACTGACAGCGAAATTTTTTTTGTGTTTTAGGCGCACCATGAAATGCGACGGAGCGGCGGTGGTGAGGTTTCTGCAAGTGGTCAGTCAACTCCTCCGACTGATCATCGCTCACTTTTTTAAGAATAACGCGCCCACAAACACGCTCAATTCCGCCTCTGGTAAATCGACGCCCGATTACTTTCGGGCATACATGATTTCCACGCTTGGCAGGAGAACCGTCCATGAACACTTGGACAATCGTTCTGGTCTCGATAGGGATTGTGAGTATCGCAGTTTCGCTGGCGAATTTGAGACATTCGCCAACGAATACCGATTTGTTTGCAGTAAGTAAGTCCATGTCCGACGACTCGATCGGCAAACGACTCAACGAACGTCGAACGCGAATTGACGCAAAGTTGGGCGTTCAATTCGGCGCGGCCTTTGTCTTCATGGGTCTTCTATGGCAGGCTTTTCTGTATCTATTCTGGATTTAGAATGCTGTGGTTTGAAGTTCTCTGCGACTGCCCTTTGCGAGGTCTTACTCACCGTCGGTGTGCTATCGCGACTGACGGCTACGTTTTTTGACCTGGTATTTCGTCATGCACAGCATGACCTACGATTAGCTTGTGGCCAATGAATCAATCATCTGGGCTCGCTTACTTGATCAAGTTCAAACGCGAACGCGCCGAGTGCTTCGGCGTTTCGTGAGGCGATCAATGCGGCCAGTTCGCTGCATTGTTTGAGCGATCGTCCACTTGCCAATGCGAACAGGAATGCACCGTGAAATGTGTCGCCGCAGCCCGTGGTGTCACGTTGGTAGCGAGTGGGTACGGCTGCCTGTCGCCATTGATCGCCGTCTCGGGTGACAAACCAACTGCCGCGTTGGCCGTCGGTCACGCCGACGATGTGGCAGGCAAACTCTGACATCAGGCGACTGGCCAACAGGGCGGGCGAATGCACCACAGGGTTGCGTGTTACCGCCTGGCTTTGGACGACATGTGATTCGGCAAAGTGTTTTGAGACGATCAGGATGTCCGTCTCACGCAGCAGGGGAATGATTTCGGATCGATAGCGATGTGCACCGCCGTCGTAGGAGACCAAGACGTTGTGTTGCCGAGCCGTCTGGATCGCGGCGCAGGCGACGTCGAGATGTCGACCGTTGAGATGCAAGATCTGGGCAGTTGAAATGAGCTGTTCGATCTGCGGCGTGTACTGAGGCTGACCATCGGTCCCCGGTGAAAACACAATCGTGCGTTCTCCGTTGTCCTTGCGCACCAGGACGCTCGCGAGAGATGCCTGCGTATCCGGGTTTCGTTGAATCAACGAAGTGTCCACGCCAGCAGCTTGCATCTGATCGATAATGGATTGCGAGATGGTGTCTGTTCCCAGCAGGTCCACCATCGCGGCTTTGCCGCCCAGTTTGGCGGCGGTTGCCATCGCGACTGCCACTCCACCGCCCAAGCTCGCTTTTCGTTCGCTCGCACGCACGACCGCTTCGCCCACGGGTACTTCATCGACCACCATGGTAATGTCCATCACACTGACGCCGATTCCGATCAGGTCAACGGGGTCGGGACGTTGTGTGGGTGCTGTCATGGTGGATAGTTGACCATGTGAGTTTGGATGAGGGGATGTGAGGGCATGCGACACGACCGAACGTCCATTAACACAACCGTGCTATGTCGGACGCTCTCGATTGCGTCCGGTTCCCGATCTCAGGCGTGAGGACCGGACGCTATCGCGTGGCGGCTGATCAGCGCAGACTGTTTTCGCGCCAATCCGCGTAAACCGTTCCGTGCAAACGTATTGCGAAGACTGTAGGGAGTCGAGTGAATAATCCGGGCTAGCCGTGGGCCTATTGCGGATTGTGGTGCCGGCCCACGGCTAGCGCCTGAGGCGGATTGTGGTGCCGGCCCACGGCTAGCGCCTGAGGCTCACTTTGATTGCGATGCATGGAACAAAAACATGGACTGTAGAAACAATGTCAACACCAAACTTTGGGCTGATTGGTCCTGGATGAAGCAACCGTTTGGAAAGCAGACTCATTACGACATGGACTGGATCCAGCGGATGAGCGTTCGCACCATCACTCCGGTGGCCCCTGCGTCGCGTGCGGGCAGCGGGCTGTCTGCGAAAGCCGGGCCGGCGATGTCGGTGTGAACCCAAGGCACGTCGCCGACGAATTGCTGCAGGAACTTGGCTGCCGTGATCGCGCCTCCCCATCTCGCTTCGCCGACATTCTTGATGTCGGCAACCTTGCTCTTGATCTTGTCGTCGTAGAGTTCGAACATGGGCAATTGCCACACCGGTTCACCTTCGATCCGGGCCGCATTCGAAACCGCATCGCAGAGACTTTGATCGTTCGTCATCAACCCGGCAACTTCTTTGCCCAACGCGACCATGCAAGCGCCGGTGAGTGTCGCTAAGTCGAGCATCGCAACGGGCAGGTGACCGATTGCGACGTCCAGCGTGTCGGCCAAGACCACTCGGCCTTCCGCATCGGTGTTGTGGATCTCGATCGTTTTTCCGCTGCGGGTTTCGATCACATCGCCGAGTTTGTAGCTGGAACCGCTGATCATGTTTTCGGCTAGCCCGCAGACGCCGATCACGTTGCGTTTGACGTCCAGTTTTGCCAAAGCGTGCATCACACCGACGACCGTCGCGGCTCCGGCCATGTCCATCTTCATGGTCAGCATTCCTTCGCTCGGTTTGATCGACAGGCCGCCACTGTCAAAGGTGACACCTTTGCCGACGATCGCGACCGGTGGTTCATCACCTCCGCCGTTGTGTTTCAAGATCACGAGGCGTGGTGGACGACTGGATCCGGCACCGACGGCCAAAATCGCCCGGCAGCCTTCGGCCTCCAGCCGTTTTTCGTCCCAAACCTCGATCCCCAAGCCCACTTCGTCGGCGATCACACGGGCGCGCTCGGCAAAGCTTTCCGGAAACAGAATCGATGGCGGTTCGTTGACAAGTCGTTTGGTGTGATTGATGGATTGACCGAGCGACTGTCCTTGCTGGAGTGCTGATTCGACAAGTCCAGAGAATCCGATGGCCTCTGGAGACGTCGCGTCCGAACCGGTCTGATAAATGGCTTGCCCCTCCAATGCCGAAATCGCGCCGGCGACGATCATGTCGTGAACGTCTTCTTCAAAGCATTCGGCCAACGCGACATTGACACCGGACACGGAGCCTTTGGGCAGCCCCCGGAGGGCCGTGGCGGCTGAATCAAAGGCCAGCGAGCGATTGCTGATCGTCGATGACTCGTTGGTGAGACGGTCCCCCAAGCCCAAGATCATCACGAGATGCGGACCGCCGCCGTCGCTCTTCGTGCCAGGTCCTGGGATCAAGAACGTGTCGCCTCGTTTTGCGGACACCTTGCCTTGCTTCACCAGACGCCCGACACTGCCATCGGAAACTTTGTCGATGACCGCTAAGGTGGGACTCAGGGGCTGATCAAGGTAAATTCCTGTGACCAATACATCCGCGTCGGCCTCGTGCGGATTGTCGATCAAGTGAAGCTGCGGCTGAGCGAACGGTCTTGAGACAGGTGTGGAGTGAGAATCAGGGTTCACGGGGCTTTCCGACATGAGATCATGAAGCAGAGAATCAACACGAGGTCATTCATGGTATCCGTTAACGCATTTGTTCACACCAGCCCGCAGGCGGTGATTCGGTGAAACACCGCAGCACTCGAGATGTCGTCGATGACCTTCGCGCCGGTGATCGACTCATTCAGGTGGACGATTCAGTCGACCCGAACTTGGAGATGGCCGAAATCCAGCGACGTGTCTACGCGTCCGGTGGTCCTGGGCTGTTGTTCACACAAGTCTGCGGATGTGCGTTTCCGATGGCTTCCAATCTGTTCGGTTCGTTGGAACAAGCCCGCTACCTGTTTCGTGACACTTTGGAGTCGGTCAGGCGGGTGATCGAAGTCAAGCTGGACCCGTCGGCCTTGCCCAAGCATCCGTTACGGTATGCGGGCGTTCCCCTGACCGCATTGCGAATGCTGCCCAAATTCGCTCGCAGTGGTCCGGTCGCTCAGAACTCCATCACGGTGTCGCAGCTACCACAACTGAAATGCTGGCCCGACGACGGCGGCGGTTTCGTGACGCTGCCTCAGGTGCTGAGCGAAGACCCGTTGGCGATCGGCAATCTGATGCGAGTGAATCTGGGCATGTATCGTGTTCAGTTGTCGGGCAATGAATACACAGACGACGAGGTCGGATTGCACTATCAGATCCACCGCGGGATCGGCGTGCATCACAAAGCCGCGTTGGCCCAGTTTGACCCGCTACGCGTGGCCGTCACCGTGGGCGGTTCCCCCGCGATGACTTTGGCAGCCGTGATGCCGTTGCCGGAGGGCTTGACCGAACTCACCTTTGCCGGCGCCCTGGCTGGTCGACGTATCAAGATGATCCGTGGCGAGCACGCACCTGTCTATGCCGATGCGGACTTTGCCATCGTCGGTCGCATCAATCCCAAGGTCACCAAGCCGGAAGGCCCGTTCGGTGATCACTTGGGTTATTACAGCCTAAAGCATCCGTTCCCTGTGATGCAAGTCGACCGGGTGTGGCACCGAGACGGAGCCATCTGGCCCTTCACCGTCGTGGGCCGACCACCGCAAGAAGACACGACGTTTGGTCAGTTGATCCATGAGCTGACCGATCCGATCATTCCGACGGTGATCCCGGGTGTGAAAGCCGTCCATGCGGTCGATGCCGCCGGCGTGCATCCGTTGTTGTTGGCGATCGGCAGCGAACGTTACATGCCGTACTTGGACGCACCGGCACCGGCGGAGTTGTTGACACAAGCCAACGCGATTTTGGGCAATGGCCAGTTGTCGTTGGCAAAGTACCTGTGGATCACGGACGACCCCAAGAACGAACTGGACATTCACGACATCGAGCGGTTCATCCAATGGGTGTTGATGCGAGTGGACTGGCGACGTGACTTGCATTTCCAGACGCAGACCACGATCGATACGTTGGACTATTCGGGCAGTGGTTTCAATCGCGGCTCTAAACTTGTTACTGCTGCGATCGGAGCACCGATTCGAGACCTGGCCGGTGAACTTCCCTCCGGGATGCAACTGCCCGATGGTTTCACTGATCCCCGCATTGTGATGCCCGGCGTATTGGCGGTCGGTGCACCCAAATACAGTGAACAACGTGGGGCGGACGATGCCCGCAGGTTCTCGGCTGCATTCAACAGTGATTCCTCCATCAATCGGTTTCCGCTGATCACACTAATGGACGATAGTGAGTTTGCTGCCGCATCGATCAAGAATTGGTTGTGGGCGACGTTTACTCGCAGCAATCCGGCGACCGACGTGTCCGGGATCGATGCCGAAACGGTGTCCAAGCATTGGGGGTGCCGTGGATCACTGGTGATCGACGCGAGGTTCAAGCCTTGGCAAGCACCGCCGGTGATCGAAGACAAAGAAACGATTTCGAAAGTCGACGCGCGCGCCGCACGTGGCGGTCCTCTGGCTCGATATCTCTAATCTCAAGTTCAACAGTTGGTATCGACGATGAATGCCCCGGCACCCTCCTTGCAATCGGTTTTTGGTTGTCAGCACCCCGTGGCGTTGATCACGGGCAGCGGTGCGCCGCGGGTCGGCCGCGCGATCGCCATCGAACTGGCAGCGCACGGATGCTACATCGCATTGCATGCCAACAGCAGTGTCGACGAAGCCCATCAGGTTGCACGGTCACTGACCGACGAGTTTGGCGTGGAGGTGATCGTTACCTCTGGTTCGTTGGCGGGTGACTCGACGGCGGAAGACATTGTCGGACAGTCTGCCGATCATTTCGGCCGCATCGATATCGTTGTCAACAGTGCAGCGATCTGGTCGCCGACACCACTGAACGAAGTGACCCCGGATGAGATCCGACGATACGTGGACATCAACACGATCGGATCGTTCATGACCGCGCGCGCGGCGGCAAACCGCATGTCCAACCAACCGACCGGCGGATCGATCGTGAACATCGGCGACTGGGCCACCGTGCGTCCCTACTTGGATCATGCCGCATACTTTCCCAGCAAGGGAGCGGTGGAAGTCATGACGCGGAGTTTAGCGGTGGAGTTTGCGCAGTGGAACTCCAAGATTCGCGTCAACTGTGTCCAGCCGGGGCCGGTTTTGTTGGCCGATGATGTTCCAGCACCACAGCAGCAGAAGCTTGCCAAGAGCACGTTGAGCGGGCGGATCGGTACGGCACAGCATGTCGCGCATGCGGTTCGTTTCTTGTGCGAAAACGATTTTGTCAACGGCGTGTGTTTGCCCGTCGATGGCGGGCGTACGATTTACGCACCCGACGGTCTGCAAGTCGGCATGAATACGGGATAGGCTTGGCTGTTGAGGCGTCGGGGTGACACGTGACAGACACCTCCCCCAAGGAACTTGGGGGAGGTCGAGCAGAGCCGTTTAGGCGAATGCGAGGGAGGGGGCAATGCGCACCGTTTGGGCATTTGAACTCGTTTTTCTCAGCGTAGGCCCCCTCCCGGATCTTGCTTCGCTCGATCCGACCTCCCCCAGTGAGCCTCAGGCGCTAGCCGTGGGCCTGAGGCGGATTGTGGTGCCGGCCCACGGCTAGCGGGCTGTTGATTTAGTGAGCCGCGACGCGTAAGCGGCCGGGCCTACCGCATTGCCCGGTGCCTTACGGCCCACGGCTCACCCTTGCGTTCCCAATTTCGATTAAATCAACGGCCCACGGCTAGCGCCTGAGGCTCACTTTGATTGCGATGCATGGAAAATAAACATGGACTGAAAAAACAGTGCCAGAACCCCAAATTTTGCAACGGCCCAGCATTAGCTTGGTTTCACACACCAACGCGTGATGGCTTTGCTGTACAGCTCGATCCCGCGTTGCAACTGATCCAAACTGATCCATTCGTCGCTCGTGTGTGCTTGCGCGATGTCGCCGGGGCCGCACACGATGCGTCGAGTCAACTCGGTCAACACGCCGCCATCGGTGCCGTAACAAACGGTTTTCGGTTCACCGCCGGCAAGTTCACAGAACGCTTGGACGCAAGGTGCCTCGGGGTCGGTCCACAACGGTCCACTGCCGGGCATCTCGGAGAGCGACAAGCCGAGTTCGTCGCATTGATCACGCAACGTCTGCAGCAGATCCCGGCCATCGATGCCGGGCATCGAACGAAAGCAGACCCAGGCGGTGCTGAGAGCGGGAGTGATGTTGACGGCGGTGGCGTGATCGCTGACACCGAAATTCCAAGAGAGGTCCGGGGGATCAAACCTTTCATGTAGGTACTCTGACTGCTGTCGCGTTTTGTGACACAGTTCCAGCAAGGTGTTCAGGATCGGCACGATCGCTTCGTTGGCATTGGCACCTAAGCGTGTCGAACTGTGTGCGGCGCGTCCCCTGCTGGTGATCTTGGCACCGGCGATTCCTTTGTGCGCGTGGACGACGCCCAGCGAAGTCGGCTCGCCGATGATGGAGACCGGCTGGGCGCTGACCAATTCGCGATAGGCGGCCGAGTGCTGTACGATATGATTCGCTCCGTCAAAGCCGACTTCCTCGTCAGCCGTCACGACGATCCAAAGCGGTGCATGCTGAGCACGGGCGTCAAAGCTGCTTGCTGCGGACAGCATGGTCGCCAGGGAGCCTTTCATGTCGCAGGCACCGCGACCGTAGATTCGGTCATCGTGTTGCATCGGAACAAAGGGATCGCCGCCGGGACCGGTCCAATCGGCTGCGGGAACGACATCGGAATGGGCAAAGTAGGCCAGTCCGCCGGATTCGGATGATGGGCCACGTCGCGCGATCAAGTTGCACTTGGTCTGGCCTTTGCCATCGACGTAGGAGGTTCGTTCGACGTCGAATCCGAGTTGGACCAGATCGTGCTGGATCCAATCCGTGATGTCCGAGTTGCTGACATTGCTGACCGATGGGAATGCAATCATCCGCCGTAGACGTCCGATGCACTCGCTGAGAAGATCCATTTCTTTGCTGACTAGTTTGGGTACAAGACGTCGAGCATCTCGATCAATGCAGGAACGTCCACCGTTTCTAATTGACCGTCCAATTGTGAAAGTATCATGACCGCGTCCTTGCGGTAGTCCGGAGTGGACTTGGGGGCAACACACTGATAGATCGCCTGGGCGGCTTGCGCATCCGGTCGATCAGACGACAGGGCGAACGAAGCCAAGCGGGCGGCAACTGTGAACGGCATGTCGTCCAACGAGTAGGTTTTCTCTTGACGATTGAATCGGATCGTTAGCGATTGGCTCGTGTGTTCGACCACGATCACGGAGAGGTCTTCCGTGAGTTGAAACGTCGAGCCGGTTTCCAAAGTTTCCAATCCTTTGACGATGGCGCCACGATAAAAGCTTGCCAGGTCAGCGATGTGGTACAGCGAGTCTGCTTGCACGCTTTGCGTTTCGCTCAAATCACGCTGAGTCAACTTGTCCGCAGCGTCTTTCATCGTGGACCAATTGCGATCCAAGACCAATTGAGCGACCTTGCCGATCTCGGCTTGATTGGCCGCGATCGCTTCTTGTGTCAACTCGGGCTTGGGCGGCGCAGGCTCTGGTGTTGACTCCGTCGTCATCGGTGGCGTTGGAGTTGCAGCGGGAGGTGTCGGCTCGGGCGTTGGCGATGGCTTGGGCGTCGGTGTCGGCTCGGGCGATGGCTCGGGCGTTGGTGTCGGCTCGGGAGGCGATGGCTCAGGAACCGTCGGTTCAGGAGTCATGCCGTTATCGGCGTCCATGCCTGGCTGACCCATGCTTGGCCCATCCATCGAAGGTCCATCCATCGAAGGTCCATCCAGGCCTGAGCCGGCGGGAGGCTTTCCGTTTTCGTCGAACACCGGCGCGCGACCGCTTGCCGCGGCACCACTGAGAACGCCGTCGGATCGTTCTTTGGGTTTGGCGATCGGTGGATTGACTTGGATGCCAGAGGCGGAAACGCCGTTGTTGGTGTCCTCGCTGCGGAACATTGCAAATTGATCGGGTCCGACGATCAATACGTACAGCAGTCCGCCGACCATTGCGAACAAAGCCACGATGACTCCGGCAAAGACGACCAAGCCGAGTCCTTTCTTTCGTCGTCGCGATCGTTTGCTGCCACGCAAGTTGACTCCCGGGCCGCCGCTGGTGGTCGGCAGGGAGGAGTCTGCGTTGGACGCGTTTGCCGGGGCCGCTGCGTTTGCCGGTGCCGCTGGGGCGGGCGGTAGAGGTGGTCCCGCTGGAGTCGGTGGGACGATGGCTGACGGCGCAGCAGCTTGAGGTGCGATCGGTGCAAACCCGGGCGGCGTGCCTGGAGGTGGCGTTGTTGCCGGTGGCGTCAGCGGGTTGGCGCTTGGCAGCATCGCGGCCAGGGGATCGCTCGCAGGCAACATCGCCGCCAGTGGATCGGACGGCTTGGTCTGGCTCGGCGATGGTTGTCGCTGCGATGGTTGTGGTGGGGGAGCGGGCGTTTGAATGGCTGGGGCGAAGATACCAAAGCGGGCATCCAGCTCGGCACGCGCGGCGGGATCTTGCAAGGTTTGGCGGGCTGATTCGGCGATCTTGGCCGCTCGTTTCCACACCGACGGATCGGTTTCGTCTTTGACCGCTTTGAGATGCTGGTACACGGCTTTCATGGCCGCGCCGATCGTTTCAGGGTCCTGTTCGCCTGCCTCCAGTCCGAACACCTGATACGCGTGAGGATGGTTCACGCCTTCGGGGATCGGCAACAGGTCAAACAGTTCGGAAGCAGGCATGACCGTCGAGATCGCAGGCTGGAGGGCGGGAGCAAGATTCGGCTAGCGAAACAAATCAGAGGGACAGTGGGGCTATCTGTATTGTCGCTCAATCAGTGCGGTTGGCAACGCAAGTCTATTGTAACTTTCCAGCATTGACGACCGCGAGGTTTATTTCTGCGGGTCACAGCGGACGAGAAAAGACCGTCATTTGCCGAGTTTTAATGCCAGCAGTCCTCGGCAAACCAAGCGGCTGACCACTTGATGGGGCACCTGGAGGGCAGCGGAAATCAACCCCGCGTCACCTCCCGTCAGGATGACGGTGGGGGGTGAATCGGTGGGTTCGGCAGCCCCGTAATTCTCTGCCAAGCGATCGATCGCGGCCGCCACGGCGGTGATCACGCCCAAACGGATGGCGGACGACGTGTTCGTCGCCGGTCGCATGGACAGAGGCGTTTGGCAGTCGCCATCGGCCAACAGGTCGATCTGGGGCAATGCATCGGTACCGCGCGCGAGCGCCTGCAGCTGTAGCCCCAAGCCCGGCAGAATCGCGCCGCCGCAGAATCGACCCCGGGCATCGACCCAGTCGACCGTCACTGCCGATCCGGCATCCACCACGACCAACGGAGGCCGGTACAGTTCGGACGCCGCGAACGCACCGACCAAGCGATCGATTCCGAGCCGATCGGGATGATCCACCAACACGGGCATCGGCACGTCGTCTCGCGTGATGGTGCGGACGTCGACGTTCACTTGGTCGGAGTCGGCAAGTTGATTCTCCGCATCACGACGCAGTCGGTCGCACAACTGTCGCGATGCCGATCGTTGCACGCTTGCGATTCGCCACTGGGTACGACAAGGTCGGCAACGCGTGTGGCTTTCCACCCACTGAACCGCTTGTGTGATCCAGTCGACATCGGAGGTCACCGGATCGGTTGAACCCTGCGGCTCGCTTGGCCAGCGGTTGTCGATCGGGATGGAGATTTCGGAGAGGCGGTTTTCCGATGATGATTTCTTTTCGCATGCGGGGTGGTCGTCCGACATCAAACAAAGTTTGGCGGCCGAGTTACCGACGTCCACAGCAACGACACAGCTAGGCTCCTTCACGGCACCGCCTTGTCGGAATCATTGCCGGAATCATTGCCGCTGCCGTGATGTTTTCTTCCTTGTTTGCGTGATACCTGTTCGCCCTCCTTGTCTTTGGCTTGATGCTCGTTGGATAGGTCCGACGTGGGGCCGGCCAAGTGAGGTGGGACTCGTCGCTGACGAGTTGCCGTTGATTCGTCCGAGACGCGAAGCTTAGGAACGACTTCGCCCTCGTTCTCCATTCGTTGACGACGCAACATGACTTGATCCATGATCCGATGCGTCAATTCGGCGAGTCCTTCGCCGGTCGCCGCGCTGATCATAAAGACTTCTTTGCCGGTCGACTCACGAAGTTGATCACGGACTTCCTCGGCACCTTCCATTTCCATCTTGGTGACGACGAGGATTTCATCGCGTTTGCCCAAGTCGGGATCGTACTCGATCAGCTCCGCGCGGATCGCGTTGTAGTTTTGCAGCGGATCGGTTCCGTCGACCGGTTTGGGCTCGACCAAATGCACCAGCAAGCCGGCGCGCTCGACGTGCTTGAGGAACTCGTGTCCCAGCCCGACACCTTCGCTCGCGCCCTCGATCAAACCTGGGATGTCCGCGAGCACGAACGATCGCTCCTCATCGGCTTCGACGATTCCCAAGTTGGGATGTTTGGTCGTGAAGGGATAGTCGGCGATCTCGGGTCGAGCGCTGGAGATGCGTGAGAGCAGCGTGCTCTTGCCCGCGTTGGGTTTGCCCACCAATCCGACGTCGGCGATGCTGCGGAGTTCCAAGATCACCAATCGGGTCTCGCCTTCTTCGCCCGCCGTGGACTCTCGGGGCGCCTGGTTGGCACTGGACTTGAAGTGTGCGTTGCCGCGGCCGCCTTTGCCTCCCCGGGCGATGACGAAGCTCTCTCCGTGGTGGGTCAAGTCCTTGATCACAAAACCTTGATGAGCATCAATCACGGTGGTTCCCGGAGGAACGTAGAGGATTTGGTCGCCGCCCTTACGACCGTGACACATGGAGCCTTGGCCGGGTTGCCCTTTGGGGGCGCGATAGAACTTTCGGTTGGCGTAGGCCGCCAACGAGTTCACGCCGAGCTTGGCTTCTAAGATGATGCTGGCTCCGCGACCACCGTCGCCACCGTCGGGGCCGCCGCGGGGAACGTACTTTTCCCGACGCATACTGGAGCAGCCGTCGCCGCCTTTGCCGGCTTGCAACTCGATTTGGACACGATCAACAAACATCTCGGAGCCACTGGATAGGATTCAGCCTGCCACCTGGGTGCCGGCCGTTTGGCGGGCCGCTGTGGCAATGGGAGTGACCGCCGGTGCGGTCAGAATCCTTGAGAGTAGCCCAGAAACACACGCGGTCCAGAGGGTCGGGACCTGACTTGGTCGCTACGGAACAGCGAATCACTGACCCGCGCACCCGGTAGTGGGATTCGCCAGAATTCCTTACGCATGGGATTTCTGACGAAATCCACCACGCCATTTATCGAGAAAGTGTTCCTAAATAATGCGTGCAAATGGGTCAATTTGCGGTTTGCTTGACGGCCCGGAAGTCCCAGCGATAGTTCAGCGGTTCGTCCAAGTTGTACCGTTTTAGAACGTATTGCATCTCGTTTTCGTCTTGAAAAGAGGGCACGCCGAATCGAATCATGTCGTCGGTCTGTGCCATCGTGTCGCCCGGGCGAAAGAAGTTCAACTGCAGCATCTTGCGGCGATAGGGGGCATCGTCGCCCTCGCCGTCTTGTTGAAACGCATTGGTCAGCCCAGACACGTAAACGGAGAGAAAGTCGATGTTGGGGTCAACGTCGGTCCAGGTCGCCACTCCCCACACGCCGGGAGCGTCGTCGTCGCTGGTGCGTGGAATCTTGACGCGGGTGATTTCAACGCTGTTGTACAACGGAGCAGTGATCTGCTCCCGCATCGCGATGACCTCTTTGGCCGCTGGCAAGATTTGATCCAGAAAGCTGCCGCCGCCGACATGATCTTGGATCGTCAGCAATGGAAAGAATCGACGTGAGTCGTACCCGATCGCTTCGATCCTCTGAAACACCTCGGCCCCACCGACGTTATCCGCCGCCGGACGCAAATCGCCGCCTCGATAGCGAACCCGATAGACCATGTACCAAACCAGTTTTCGCTGCAGCCGGCCGTCGGCCCTTGGCAAATTCACATAGATCTGCCGCAGCGGTTTGAAGGAAAACTCGAGGCAGTAGACTTCGCGACGCAGCACGACTTGTTTGGCCATTTCGACCAAGGTGCGGCTGCGAGGATCAAAGTGCGGTGAATTGTTAGGGAAATTCGGCGCGCCCCACTCCAACTCCGGATGGGCTTCCAAGAAGGACTTCAGGGTTAGCGGCCCGTCAAAGGTCTCTTTCGGCCGCGGCGCCGGAGGTATCACGGTCACGACCCCGGGGGCAAAATCCGTTTGCTGCTCGAAGGACGGTTCCTGATCGGCATCCTGTGCCGTCGCCATGTGGGTCGGTAAGACGTCCGAAACCATCAAGGCCGCAAAAGTGGTGCAGAAAAGGATCGCCGTCGCGATTCGAGTTGCCAACATGATTCTAGATTTCTGGTTCGAGTCGGGTTTGCTTTAGCGCAAGTCACTAGCCGATTGTACTTCAACGTTTCCGGAACCGCTCCGTTTCGTTCGGGGCAAACGGGCAATCGACGGCGTTTCTTGGCCCGGATCGGCCAGAGAATCGGCTCCTCCCCCTTGCAGCGAGCCGGCAGGAGCCTGGGGCGAGCCGCTGGCAGTCGTCGCGACGGCCTTGGCAGACTCCGTTTCCAGCATCCGCAGCGAATCCGCCAACTGGGCATCGGTTCCCGCAAAAGCAGCGACTTGGTTGCCGCTCATGGTAAAGGTGGCCAGGACGCGACGACCCTGATCGTCGGAAAAATGCAGTGAAATCCAGCGGATCGGCACTCCTTCCACCATCCCGTCGGCAACCAAACGCAGCACCCGGAGCCCTTGGGCGCTGAGCCGCTGGTCCGCTTCGACCATCTGAGTAAAGGGCTTCCCGATCGTCCGCTTGGTCTCCGCCTCAAACGCCTCCAGCGTCCATTGCTGGCCAGGTTTCAGTCGGGCCAGAGAGCGAAAATTGCATTGTGCGACGCTCTTGTCGTTTTCGATCAATCGCATCATCGCCGACCCGGTGACGTCGCTCATCATCCGCCAACGTCGGTCCATCAAGGCACCGATGCCCAAGTGCCTGCTTTGCAAATCGACGAACAAGCGGTCCTCAGGGATCGGAGCGTTCCATGCGACCTTGGCGGGCGTCTTGGGCAAGCCCACCGTTTCGTCCATCGGTTGTCGCATCAGCTTGATCGTCGCAGCCACATCAAAACCGGGCTCCGCATTTCCGATCTCGCGCGTCTCATGAATCGCCATGGCAAGCCAGGTACACATCCCCGCTTCGCGATCAAAACGCAACTTGCCCACCAGTCGCAACTTGGTCGGCACGCCTTCCACCGACCCGTCCAGATTACCCTTGATTTCGATCGTGGCGGCGTCCGTGGCGATCTCGGCGATCTCGGCCGTGACTTCGTTGACATCCACACCGCTCAAGTTCAATACGGAGATCAACGCCGCGTCGGTAGGACGATACTTGTCGCCCGGTGCAACCGGTGTCGTCGGCAATAGTTGGTCGATGCCGACGCTGCAAATCGGCGTCCGTAGTAACCCAAGCTCTTCATGCGTGAAGTAGTCGTCGCTGGAATAGATGACTTCCGGGGAGGTCTCGCGACGCACAATCGTTTGGCGAACCGATTCGCGAAGCTGCACCGTGGACTCTTCGCGATTGAGTGTGCTGGTGCTCTGGGCGGTGTGATAAAACCGCTCGGCATATTTGATGTCCGTGGTCGGCGCGGCCCCGTCGGGGCGACGGTAACGCTCCTCATAGTCGAACACGACATCGCTCTTGATCGGAACCGTCACCTGACTGGTTCGCGAGACCAGCGGATTCTCGGGAACCTTGACGTTGCCTTTGACGTCCATCTCAACCCGTACGCGGACCAAGTCGTTCTTGCCGCTGGGCGCCAACGTGGTCTTTGCTTCGGCGGCCAACAGGGGTCGCGAGGCGGTCGCCGAGGTCAGCGAGACGCCGGCCAGCGCTGCCAGAAAGTGACGTCGATCGGGTTTGAATTGCGGTGGGTTGTTGTCGTTCACGGTCATTTTTCGAAATCGGTTCGTGCCGGTTGGTGTCGTTTCGGTCAACTGACCAATTCATCGACCCCGCCGACCCGACGGTTCAATTCAATCTGTGCACGTCCCAACAATTACTCCCGCCACCCAAACGCCACGTCCGGCAAAGTCTTCGCGGGCGGAAAACTCGCCCAGCCTAAGTGCTTTCTCAATTTGAGACAATGACATCAAATGGAGACAAAAAAGATGGCAACTTGTTTGAAATTTTTACATCCAAGCTGGACGTTTGGGATCGCGTGGAAAGCGAGGTGTTACCGATGGCAAATCGTTAAATCGTTTCGCTGAAGGGTTTTACGTCGAATCGGGGAGGATTTTTCCGTTTTGTGTGACCGATTGGCCCCGTTTTTCCTACTGTTCACTTGCGAGACGAGTTGACTGCCATGAAGAATTCAGGCCGTCGGATTCAAATGCTTGCGGAATAGGAACTTTTGTTCGGGCTCTGGCAAGAAAATGAAACGACGGGCGAACTTATTGAACAGCCATTTCGTCTTTAGAGGTACAGGAATTCGCACGTTGCGGGTTCCTAGTGAGACAAGTGCCGGTCGGCAAGGAGTCGGTCGGTGTTGAAAGTCCATCAAATGGCTCGACTGGGTTCAGTTGGGCAAATTTTTGTGGACAAAGTGTTTTGTTTTACGGTTTACCTAATGCATCGGTCGCGATACGCGTTCTCTCATTGAGAATGTCCCATCAAGACCGATGTCCAACCGCACGGAGTCATATTGAAATGACCCGGTGCAGCGTTGGCAGGGAAACGGACAGACGGAACGAGAATGGAATGATCACTCTCAGGATTATGAGTGAACCCGGGCAACCGAGGGAATTGGCCGAGCGACCCGCCGGGGTCGCAGGGAATCAATCAGCCAAGTCCCAAGCGCTGGGAGAAAAGCGATGCACGAAAACTACCGAGACTCAAAAATCAAAGAACTGCGCGAGCAACTTCGCTTTGTCCCCAAGACAAAGAAGATCGAGCAAGCAGCAGCAACGGAGAAGCTGTTGAGCGAGATCGAGGCCGATCGAAGCTATGCATTTGATTATGTCTGTTTCCGCATCACCAACTATCGTCCGGAAAACGCAAGTCGCCACAACATTGCGTCGGTGGATCTGATCCACGATTTGCGTCTGTTGATCGAAGACCTCAGCGATTCCGCCGAGTTGGACGTCGAGGACGTGGGCGAGCAAGTCCATACGGTCAATGAACTGAGCCGCTTGTTCAAGGTTTCCACCAAGACGATCAGCCGCTGGCGTGAAGCCGGGTTGGTCAGCCGTCGGTTGCTGTTCGGCGGACGCAAACGCGTCGGATTTTTGCACAGCAGCGTCGAGCGGTTCGTTTCCAACAACAAAGACAAGATTCGTCGCGGCGAACGCTTTAGCCAATTGTCGGACGATGAAAAGAGCGAGATCATCGAACGCGCCCGTCAACTCGTTGACTCCGGGGCATCGCTTTCGGACGTCACCCGCCAGCTCGCATCGCGAATGGGACGCAGCCCCGAAACGATTCGCTACACGCTCAAGAACTTTGACGCCGAACACCAAGCGGTTGCCGTGTTCCCCAATGTTCGCAGCGTGCTGACCGACGACGACAAGCGAACGATCTTTGGGTTGTACCTCAAGGGTGCCACGGTGCCCCAGTTGTGCAAGCGTTTTAAACGAACCCGCACCAGCATCCAACGCATCCTCGTGGACATGCGTCGTGATCGGATCATGGAGCTGCCCCTGGATTACATCTACAACGAAGACTTTGAGACCGCCGTTCGCGAAAGCGAGTATCTCGGTCCCGAACCGGAACCGGCCACCGCGCCACGCAAAGTCCGCGTGCCGTCCGGGTTGCCAAGCTATCTCGCATCGCTGTACGACGTACCTTTGCTGACCCGAGAACAAGAGTACCACTTGTTCCGTCAGTTCAACTATCTGAAGCACAAAGCGAGCCGTCTGCGTGAAACGCTCGATGGCATCAACGGTGCCAAGAGCGCTGTGATGGACGAGATCGAGAAACTTTACGAAGACGCCGTTCGCGTAAAGAATCGCATCGTGCAATCGAACTTGCGTTTGGTGGTCTCCATTGCCAAGCGTCACGTCGCCAGCACTGATGACTTCTTTGCCTTGATCAGCGACGGCAACATGTCGCTGATCCGTGCCGTTGAAAAATTTGACTACTCACGAGGCAACAAATTCAGCACGTACGCTTCGTGGGCGATCATGAAGAACTTTGCTCGCACGATCCCGAGCGAGTTCAAGCATCGTGACCGTTTCCGCACGACCACGGAGGAACTGTTCTTGTCCCGCCAAGACGAGCGACAGGATCCTTACGCGGAGGAAACCGTCCAGCGTTCACGTCAACGTGAGCTGTCCAAGATCCTCAATCGGTTGGACGAACGCGAGCAGATGATCATCTCCGCGCGATTCGGCCTGCAACGTGGCAGCGAGCCGCTGACATTGAAGCAAGTCGGTGAGGAAATGGGCGTCACGAAAGAACGCGTGCGACAACTGGAGGCCCGTGCCTTGGCAAAGCTTCGCAGCGCCGCAGACGAAGCCAACATCGACGTCGAGTTGGGTTCGTAAGAGTAGCGGGCGATCCACAACAAACGTGGGGCAGGTTTTCAACCTGCCGCGCAAAAGGGAAACTTGGCAGGTTAAAAACCTGCCCCACGGATTACCGTATTTCGTCATGCACAGCATGACCTGCGAATGCTCCGCTGCAATCAGGTAGCTGCGGGGGACGTGCGGAAGATAAGTGTCGCAACATCCATCGTGCATCTCACTGGCTTGTGTTTGGTTGTGTTTTCAGGAACACTAATTGGCACTAATCGAACACTAATCAGCAGAAGTGCAAGCAAGCTAAACGGGGACGATTCTTGATGGGTGACCGTTAAGCTTGGCTATCGCGGACGTTTGTCTCCGATTAGTGTTCGATTAGTGAAGATTCGTGGTTTCCCATCTCATGAAGCCGCATCGCAGATTATAGGGAGAGAGCACCTTGTTGTGGTGGTTGGGCTAGGCCGTTTTGGTACTTGCGAAAACAGACGGTCACGGGTGGCGTCTCTCCAGCGTTGATCGACGTGATGGGCCGCTTTCGCGAATGTTTGAAGCCAATGCTTGAAGCGAGGGCCGTGCACCCGGCGGTGACGTCGGGCGAACCGGATGTCGTCATGCACAGCATGACCTACGATTCCCCCTTCAATAACATCAGTGATGGCAACACGACTCTGATTCGTACCGTACAATTTTCGCTGGCAAAATCGTTACGATTCCGCATCCCGAAAAGGCATTTCCATGAGTCGGTTCCCTTCATTCAGCCGGTCCATCGGCGTCACCCTGCTGTGCTGTCTCTGCGTCTCGGTATCCTTTGCGGATGATTGGAATCAATGGATGGGTCCGACGCGGGATGGGGTCTATCGCGAAGCAGGGATAGCGGACTCGATTCCCGAGGGCGGTCTGCCGATCCGTTGGCGGGTGCCCGTCTTCGGTGGATACGCCGGTCCGGCGGTGGTCGGTGATCGTGTTTACTTGATGGACTACGAACGCACCAAGGGCGAGATGATCGAGACGCCCGACGCGCGACCTGAACAAGAAGGATTTGAGCGGGTGCGATGTTTCGATGCCAACACAGGCAATCAGGTCTGGGAACACAAGTACGCGGTCAACTACAAGATCAGTTACCCTGCCGGCCCGCGGGCGACACCCACGGTGATCGACGGTGTGGTCGTGACGTTGGGCGCCCAAGGTGACTTGATCGCATTGAACGCAAGCAACGGCGAGATGATGTGGCAGGTGAACTTGCCCAAGACATTCAACGCCAAGACGCCAATCTGGGGTTTCGCGGCGCACCCGCTGGTCACGGACTCGATGGTCGTGACGATGGTCGGCGGTGATGATCAAGCCGCCGTGGCGTTTGATCGAGCCACGGGCAAGGTGCTGTGGAAGTCGGTCTCCAGTTCGGATGCCGGTTACTGTCCTCCGTCGTTGATTCAGGCGGGCGGAACTCAGCAACTATTGATCTGGCATCCTGATGCCGTCGCATCATTGGATCCCGCCACCGGCAAGCCGTATTGGACTGAGCCGCTCAAGCCCGATTATGGGATGTCGATCGCTCAGCCGATGCGTGAGGGTGATCATCTGTTTGTCACCGGAATCGAAAACAAGTCGATGATGTTGCAACTGGCATCGGATCGACCCGCGGTGACGAAACTGTGGGACAGCGAACCAAAAACGTCGATCAGTTGCAGCACCATGACGCCGGTGATCCATGACGGCCTGATCTTTGGTTGCGATGAATCGCTCGGCGCCGTCGTGTGCGCGAAAGTCTCTGATGGCCAACGGCTGTGGCACAACTGGCTGCCGGTTCGGCCGGACAATCAGCGACGATTGTCCGCCGGCAACGCGTTCATCACGCGGCACGCCCCCAGCGGCCGATACCTGTTGTTCGGTGAAACGGGTTTGCTGACACTGGCTGAGATGACGGCGGAGGGATTTCGTTCGTTGGGCCAGATGCAAGTCGTCGAGCCTACCCAAACGGCGTTCGGACGAAAGGTGATCTGGAGTCATCCGGCGTACGCACGCCAAACCGCGTTCATCCGCAACGACAAGGAACTGGTCGCGGTCGATCTGAGCAGCAGCAAGTGAGCCGCCGGGCGATAGCCCCCGGTTCTATCCGCACACCCAGGTCATGACGGAACCGGACGCTTTCTCTCTTGCCAATGGAGCCGTTTCCGACCTACTGGGGCTTTGGTGTTGCATTCGGATTCTCGATGAGACAAAGGGCTGATTTCTATTTGTCAATGGACGTGCTGTACATCTAGAGTGATGGGGCTGTTTTCCCGCTGAGTCCGGCAAACCACTCTGAGAGACACATGACGTCATCCAGTTCAGACGACCTGAGAAAAGAAATCGGATTCCTTGGCGCGGTCTTGGGTGACACCATCAGCGAACTGGAAGGCCAAGCGGCGTTGGACACCGTGGAAGAACTTCGTCGTGCCGCATGGGATCGACGCTCGGGCAGAGAAGGAGCCGATAAACGCATCAAGCAATTGATCTCCTCTTTGTCCGATCAAGAGTTACGCGTCGTCATTCGCGCCTTCACCACCTTCCTGGACTTGTTCAATGTCGTCGAAGATCGACGGCGTGTGCAGGTGCTCGAGCAACGATCGGCCGACGCGTTTCCTGAGCCTCGCTCGGAATCGGTCGGATCGGCCATCAATGAGCTGCAATTGCGAGGTAAGTCTGCTCAGGATGTTCAAGCGTTGGTCGACGAGATTCAAGTCGACCTCGTCTTCACTGCTCATCCGACCGAAGCCAAGCGGAGATCGGTGCGTAATAAGTTGCGAACGATTCGTGGGTTGATGAACGAGTATCACCGGCAGCAGCAACCCCATCGACGCGATCAAACAGAACGCAAGATTCGCGCCGAAGTGGCGAAGCTATGGCAGACGGATTTCATCCGGCCGTGGCGGCCATCGGTGATGCAAGAAGTAGCTCGTGGATTGTCGATCAAGTCCGTGTTGTGGGAGACCGTGCCCGAAATCCATCGAGAACTCAACGACGCGCTCAAACGCCAATACGGGGACGCGGTTCAGACGCGTCATCCAGGCATCGTTTTCGGATCGTGGATCGGAGGCGATCGTGACGGCCATCCAGGTGTGACACCCAAGGTGACTCGTCAAACGTTGCAATGGTTGCGTCGTGAAGCGATCGCGTTCCACTTGCGGACGGCTCAAGCTTTATTTGACTCATTGAGTCTCTCGGAGAGGCAAGTCCATCTCGGTGAAGCGTTGACCGAGAGCATTACTCAGGCGATCGGCAAATGGCCCGAGCTGGAAGAACGATTGTCAGGATTGCCACCAGGTGAGATCTGTCGCCGCTGGTTGTCGATCATTCGGTGGCGACTGGAGCAAACGTCAGACGACTTGGACGAAAATGCGTCTGATCAAAAGCCCGTTACCCAAAGTGCCGTCTATCGATCGGCTTGCGAGCTGGCAGGTGACTTGAATGCGTTGATCGACGCGACGAGCGAATTGCCCGTCTACCGGCACATCGCACCGTCACTGCAGTCTTGGAAAACACAGATCGAAACCTTTGGACTGCATTTGGCGAGGCTGGACGTTCGTCAGAACGCCAGCGTCTACTTTTCGGCGATCAACGAGATTTTGCGGAAAACAGGTCTCTGCGATGATCCCGACTCACTCAGCGAAGAAGACCTCTGTGAGTTATTGAGCCAAACGTTGCCACAGCGTCAATCACTCTCTGACGAAGGTTTCTCTGACAGCACTGCGGAAACCTTGTCGTTGTTTCGCACATTGCACGAAGCGGCCGAGCAATACTCCATGGCCGCGATCGGAGCGCACGTGATCAGCATGACCAGTGCACCTAGCGACGCGATGACCGTCCTGTGGTTCTGGGAACAGACTCGTCCGACCGGAGAGGCGACAAGCGATGCAACGCTGCCGATCGTGCCGCTGTTGGAGACCGTCGAGGATTTGCAAAACGGACCGGCGATTCTTTCCGGCATGCTCTCCAACGATGCCTATCGTCAACACCTCCGTCGACTCGGTGATCGCCAGATGATCATGCTGGGTTACTCCGATAGCACCAAAGACGGCGGCTACCTGTCGGCGTGCTGGTCCCTGCACGAGGCCCAAAAGAACTTGGTCGCGGTGTGCGAAGAGTTTGGCGTCAAAGTGACTTTCTTTCACGGCCGAGGCGGCTCGCTGGGGCGCGGCGGCGGTCCGGCAGCTCGCAGTATCCTGTCGCTACCACGTGGCACCTTCGATGGGCATCTGCGGATCACGGAACAGGGTGAGGTCCTGGCCGACCGGTACGACGATCCCGCGATTGCACACCGCCATTTGGAACAGATGATCTGGTCGTCCTTGTTGGCCGCCGGGGAGCCCGTACGTCCCGACTCCGAGCCTTGGCACGTGATGATGGACCAGATGGCTCAAGCATCGTTTGAAAAGTATCGCGAGCTGATTGAACACCCCGGCTTTGTTTCCTACTTTCGCCGCGCCACACCGATCTCCGAAATCGAACAACTCCCCATCGGTTCTCGTCCCTCACGACGCAAACCCGATGGCGGGCTGGCGGACTTGCGTGCGATTCCTTGGGTGTTCTCTTGGACTCAGGCGAGATGCTTGGTTCCGGCTTGGTACGGTTTGGGAGCGGCGATGTCGGATTCGGTCCGGGACAATGCGGAACGTGCACAACTGCTGACGATGTACAACGAGTGGCCATTCTTTCGCGCGATGATCGACAACGCGGAATTGGCATTGGCAAAGTCGGACTTGAAGATCGCGATGGAGTACGCACGGTTGGCGAACAAAAGTGACGCGGCGGACGAAATCGCTTCAATGATCTCATTGGAGTATCGATCGGCGTGCAACGTCGTGCTGGCGCTGACCGGTCAAGATGAATTGTTGGGCGGAACGTCGTGGCTGAAAGAATCCATCCGCATCCGCAACCGCTTCATCGACCCGCTGAACTTGATTCAGGTCGAACTGTTGCGACGAACCGCTGACCCGCCGCCAGAAACGGACCTGGAGGAACTGCGTCACATCACCCGCCTGTCCATCAACGGGATCGCCGCCGGCATGCGAACCAGCGGCTGAGGGGACTGCTGATTGAGTCGTAGGTTGGCCACTCTTGGCCGACATTCGATACTCAGGGGTAAGAACGCAATCCTACTTTTTCACCGCACATTCGTCAAAGATCCAGTAGGGCCAACTCTGGACCGCTCAAAGTTTGGTGTTGTGTCATTAGGGGTTTGCGCAAGTTTTCTGTCACCTCCACCAAGGAACTTGGGGGAGGTCGGATCGAGCGAAGCAAGATCCGGGAGGGGGCCTACGCGCCGCAAACCGCGTTGGTGAGCCTATTCCTTCACCCATACCCCCTCCCTCGCATTCGCCTAAACGGCTAAGCGCGACCTCCCCCAAGTTCCTTGGGGGAGGTGGCACGGGGAATAAAACGGTGGCTTCAACAAGACGTGTCAACAGCAAACTTTGAGCAGTCCAGGCCAACCCTGGACTTTTAGCCGTCACATACCATTAGCGTCCAAACGGCTCACCCTTGCATTCCAGATTTTGACAAAACCGGCACTCTCCTGAATCAGTGGTGCGCCGGTGCGCCCGATTACTTCTTGCCCGCGCTGCCCCACCAGTTGTCGGGGCCTTTGTAATCGGCGTCCAGAAATCCGGCGTGTTGTTTTTCCAAGCGTTGCATGCCGGTTGTTTTGAGGCTTTGAGTCCTCTCCTCTCGCTTGGCAGCATCGAATTGCGGGTCCGCAGTCGGCATGACCGCGCCGCTGGACTGAAGCCATTGATCCAACTCGGCCCTCAGTGATCGTACTCGATCGGGATTTTGTGACGCGACATCGGTGGTTTCGGCTGGATCATCCGACAAGTGATACAGCTCATCGCGTCCGTCTTCATGGTAGTGGATCAACTTCCAATCGTCGTGCGTGATGATCGACGACGGTTCACCGCCTTGATTGCCGTAGTGCGGATAGTGCCAGAACAGTGGCCGATCGGCGATCGTTTTGCCATGGAGAATCGGCGTCAATGAAACACCATCGATGTCTTGATCGGCCGGGACATCCACGCCTACCAGGTCCAACAGGGTTGGGTACCAGTCGATACCGCTGACCGGAATGTCGCTGGTCGAGCCAGGTTTCGTCACTCCGGGGGCTTTGATGTAGAACGGTTCGCGAATGCCGCCTTCCCACTGGCGACCTTTGCCACCACGCAGCGGCAGGTTGCTGGTGCAGAACGCGTCGCCGGAGGAAACGCCACCGTTGTCGGACGTGAAACAAACGATCGTGTTCTTGCTCAAGTTCAGTTCATCGAGTTTGGCCAAGACCATGCCCACTGCGTCATCCATGGATTCGATCATCCCGGCATAGATCGGACAGTCTTGGACTTGGCGGACGGCCAAACGTCGGTCGAAGACAAAACGCTGTTCGGCCAAGCCCATCGCAACGGCTTTGTCTCGATACTTCTGCCACAACTCCGGCGTGGTCTGGATGGGACCGTGCACACTGTAGAACGACAGATAAGCCAAGAAGGGTTGATCGCGATGTGTGTCGATGAAGTCGACCGTTTCCTGAGCCAAGCGGATCGGCAACGATTGTCCGTCTGGACCGGATGGCAGTTCAGGATTCTTCCAGGGCGAGAAGTAACCGCCGCTGGGACTGCCGCTTTCGAATCCACCCTTGTTGATTTCGAATCCATGATATGTCGGTCGCGAGTCCACGCCGCCGAGGTGCCATTTGCCCGCAAAGAAAGTTTGGTAGCCGGCATCTCGCAGCGTTTCAGCCAACGTGATTTCGGACGCGCGAAGGGCGCGATCGTACTCAGGTGGCAACAGGGAATCATGCCGGTTCGCCTTTCGCCATTCCTCGCCCGCGCGGTCGCCGATCCAAGTCGTCACGCCATGCTTGGTCGGGTACTTTCCCGTCAAAATGCTGGCACGCGAAGGACTGCAGACTTGGCAGGTCGCGTAACCACGCGTGAACTTCATCCCATCGGCCGCGATGCGATCGATGTTCGGACTCTCGTAAAACTCAGAGCCTTCGCCGCTGAGATCTCGCCAGCCCAAGTCATCGGCGAGAATGAACACAATGTTGGGACGATCCGCAGCGCTGAGGTGACTGGTCGCGATAGCACAGTACAAAGCGACCGCAACAACGGCGGGGAACAAACGGACTCGTGAACTCACGGTTTTCTCCGGAAACAAAGGTGGGCAGAAAGGCTGGACGCACATGATACTTGACGTCACCTCGCCTGGCCGTGTCGTAAAAGTGCTAATGCCAGCAAAAGTGTTCGGTTGGCAATTTCGTCTCGGACGTTAAATTGGTGAAATGAGCATCACGACAAAACCGCTGCCGACCATCCGTCAATTGCCACCCAATTTGGTCAACCAGATTGCTGCAGGCGAAGTCATTGAGCGACCGGCATCGGTCGTCAAAGAGTTGATGGAGAATAGCATCGACGCGGGGGCATCGCGGATCGAAGTCACAATCCAGGGGGGTGGCAGTGAGCTGATTCGAATCAGCGACAACGGTTGTGGGATGACGGCCGAACAATTGCCGCTGGCGGTCGCAAGTCACGCGACGAGCAAGTTGCCTGAGGATGACGACTTGTTTTCGGTCAAGACGTTGGGGTTTCGCGGCGAAGCCATGGCGTCGATCGGCAGCGTGTCGCACTTGACGATTCGCAGTCGGACCTCCGAAAGCGATGCGGGTTCCGAGTTGCAAGTTCGCGGCGGCGTGATCGAACCGCTCGCGCCCTGTGGATGCCCCGTGGGCACGGTGATGGAAGTTCGCAACTTGTTTTTCAACACTCCGGTGCGTCACCGATTCTTGAAATCGGCGCAAACCGAACGCGGTCACATCGTCGAGTCATTCACACGACTGGCGCTGGCCAATCCCGACATCCACTGTGTCCTGACCAACAACGACAAACCGCTTTACGACTTGCCTCCGGTGGATCAATGGTCCCAACGTATCGAAGCGTTCTTTGGCGGCGAGATTGCCGATTCGTTGATACCGATCGAGAGTGATGATTCCCAGATCTCGATCCACGGATACGTTTGCGATCCATCAGTCAGTCGAGGTAACGCGAGGATGCAGTACTTGTTCCTCAACGGTCGCCACATTCGAGACCGATCGTTACAGCACGCGTTGGGCGAAGCGTACCGGGGGCTGTTGATGGTCGGTCGTCACCCGGTTTGCTTTTTGCGAATGAAGCTGCCTCCGGAAATGATCGACGTGAATGTTCACCCGACGAAACTGGAAGTGCGATTCACCGATGGCGGGCGAGTCTACAGCCGACTGCTGCAAACCTTGCGTCACCAGTTCTTGAAGACCGACATGACACAACGTGTCGGGCCGGCGACCACACCGGCCTCTGGTGACGATGCGATCCTGGCAGACCCGGTTCGCAGTGAGATGGGCATGTCCGTTCGCGTCGAACAGGCACACCGTCAATCGGTGATCGACTGGGCGCGTACGGGGCAATCAACGAGTGAGCATACGATGGCGGGCAGCACGCCCGAGAGCACGGTCGCAATGCCCGGTGCCGCGGGGCGATCACTGGGAATTCCTGCTTCGGGTGTGCCCGAGTTTCAACCGTTCCCCGGGTCCATGGGCAATCGTTCCTTTGGTTCACCCACGGATGATTTTCCGAATGGCAGTGCAGCATCAACTGGTTCATCGGTGCCATCGGCCGACACGAATGCGAGTGCGGCGGGGGAACTTGCTCCCTGGGATATCGATCCTGCCACGGAGTCCTCGTCCAGTGCAGCGCCGGTTGATGGAGCCATCGACTTGCAGCGGCCCGCTGTCTGTTACCTGGGATTCCAAGTTCACAATCGGTACTTGGTCACTCAAGATGAAAAGGGAATGGTAGTGATCGATCAACACGCGTTGCACGAGCGCGTGTTGTACGAGCGAGTCAAAGCCAAAGTGCTTGGCAGCGGCGAAGCTTTGGAGTCGCAGGGACTGTTGGTCCCCGAACCGGTTTCGTTGACACCGGCCGAACGCACCGCAGTGTTGGAACATCAAGAAACGCTTGCCAAGATCGGCATGGTGGTCGAAGAGTTCGGTGGCGAGACGATCGTGATTCGATCTTATCCTGCGATGCTAAAGAACACATCGCCGGCGGACATGTTACGCATTCTGATGGAATCCGTCTTGGGCGCAGGCCGTCCACCGGAACCCATTGAGTTGCTCAACCACATGCTCTCGACCATCGCGTGCAAGGCGGCGGTCAAAGCCGGCGATCCGCTGCGTCCGCAAGAGATCCAAAGTCTGTTGGAGCAGCGGGACTTGTACAACGACACGCACCATTGCCCCCACGGTCGCCCCACCGCATTGTTTTTCAGCCGAGACGAACTGGACCGCATGTTCGGCCGCCTAGGCCCCCGCGCACGCCAGTAAAACCATCGGCGCTGCTGTCCAGGCTTCAGTTGCTCAGCACTGAACTCCGTACCCCATCACACCGACCTCCGGCGTTCTCGTCAGCCCCATAGGCTTCTGGGGCCACAGCTTTCGGGAGCTTCCGGGGACACAGCACTTTATCGAGAGCCCTTCGACCGGGCTGAGGATAGATTGGGCAAAAAAATGTGTGGGCAAAAAGATCAAGTGATTGGAAGACAAGGAGAGGTGAAGGATAAACGGGCTGACAGAAGGAAGTGCTGGTGGATGAAGCCAGATTTGGTGAACCGCTCCTGTGGCTGGAACGACCTTCAAAAAAAGTTGATCAAGGAGGTTCGAATAAAACCCCGTTCTCCTTTTTCTGAATAGAAGCTCCTTCCGTCGAGCTTGTCTCGGCGGAGGAAACATCTGACGGCTAATTGCGCACGCCAACAAAACCTCCCCACCGCCCGCGAATCGCCTTTGGCGTTTCGCGGGCGGTGGGGAAGTGAATGCGATTGTATTGACGGTAGCTGCCAGTTGTTGCTCCGAACCGGGGCAAGCCCGGCGGAAGCAAAGAATCCATCTTATGTAGACCGTGAACAATGAGTCACAGCCTGTGAAGGAAACCATCCGATCTCAGTTCGGCCAAGAATGCGACATCAAAAAGGCCGGTAACACGCCGTCGCTTTGCGACCGCGAGCAAGTTGAATCCCGAAACCCGAGTCTGACCCCACGTCACCCTCCTGCCCCCATTCGGCAAACATACAAAAGAGTCGCGAGCACTAAGATCAGGTATGCCACGCTAGCCATCTGCATTAGCCTTCGACCCTGCCACCAAGCAATAAACGCGATGATGGTGCCAGCTGATGTCCACCCGGAAACAACAGCTCCAATTAAGTCAGCAGTCACCAGCATCAGATCTGACTTCGGAAACGGCCTTGCTCCTGCAAATTTCAGTGCAATAATAACGAAGATTGACAATGAGACAATCGCGATCATTTGACGAATACCTCTATCGATTTTGGAATCGTCAAAACGATATTCAAAGATATTGATATTGTTGCCAGCCCCTTCGTCTCCAGAGCCCTTCACTCTAGCATTACCCAAAACGGACAAGGACGCAAACATACCTATCACATACAAAGTCGAAAACGATTGAGAGTCCATCAGTCTGTCACACTTTCAATTGTTTGTGAAGAAAAGTTGAAATCTAAGGGGTCAGGCCTCTTTGTTGGGATTTTCCGGGAACCGGACCCGCTTTCGGCCCCTCGGTCGCATGGTCGAGTCCAGATGAAGACGGCGGGCAATGCTTTCAACCCATCCCTCATCGCCCAGCGGCTTGCCACGTTGGGCCGACAGGCGGCACGCGGCCAATTCTTCGTCGCTGAGGCATTGATTGACTCGCTCGGTCCAACGGGGAAGCCGCGATTTCGGCCAGCGCGAAAGCAGCTTCGGATCCGGAGCGTGCAGCCAGTGCCATAGCGATCCCCAACGCCAGTCCTCCGCTCGCTCGACCAAACCCGCTCGCAACGCGTTGCGTTGGACGTACCGGCAAACCACGAAAAAATGCTCATCGTCTTGGAAAGGAAAGCTCTTGTATCGTTGTTGATAAACATGTCCCGTGCCGCCGGTGTGGTAGGGCGAATGATACCGCATCGTGTGCGTTCCTCCGACCCACGCCATGAATCGACTCATTTCCCCATCGACCAACGGTCGCAGAACCAGATGGTAGTGGTTGGGCATCAACTGGAAGGAATACAACTCGTTTTGGTGAATTTGCAACGCTTCATGCAGGATCCGCTCGAAAACAGCGTAGTCGGCATCTTTGTGAAAAATCGTCGCTCGCAAATTGCCGCGATTCAGCGCGTGATACAAACCGCCCGCTTCATCGGCACGTGGTGGTCGGGGCATGGAAAGGTTCTCCGAAAAGGGACGTTTGACACAGCGTGACCTGCGAAGAACCCAAAACAAAGAGGCCTGACCCCTTTGATTTTTGACCCCTTTGATTTGTCCAGCCCCAAAGGGCTAAACGTCCAGCCACACTCTCCGCAATCAAAATTCAGTCCTGGAACCTTTTCTTGTTCGCACCACTCGTCCACTCTGGCTCCCTGGTATGCCCCCAAATCATCGAAAAAGTAGATATGGGACCATCCAAATGCTCCATTGGAAGAACTATTAACCCTTCCAACTCATGGAGACATTCAGATGGCCACCAAGACTAAGTCTACATCAAACGGCAAGAAAAAATCTGCAAAACGACGCTACATCGGAAAGCCCACTGGTGTGATCCAGCAACGAGTTCTAGAAGCCACGCCACAGCGGTTTGGCATCGTCTCGGTTGACTGTGCGAAACGTCGATCCAAATGGTTGCTGTGCGACTACTTTGGCCGCGTCATCATCGAGCCATCGACTGTGGAGCACAACGCAGGTTCCCTCGCTGCAATGACACAGCAAATCCAGATCGCTTGCGAGGCAGAAGGGATCGTCGACTGTATCGCAGCGGTTGAAATGACGGGGATTTATCACAAGCCGATCGTTGCGGCATTTCAGAAAGCGGGTGTCGAGACTCGCATCGTCCACCCTTTTGCATCATCCCACTACCGCAAGGCACTGCATCCCGACAGCAAGACCGATGACAATGATCTCGAAGCGATCTTCCATGCTGCAGTCAACGGATACGGTCTTTCGATCCTACCGGTCGATGAAACGTATCTTGCCCTACAGCGTCTTGTTCGTCACCGACGCAATCTGGTAAAGCAGCGATCGAGAATTCAGGTTCAGGTGCGAGCACTGATGCATCAGTCGATGCCCGGTTACGCTGACTTATGGGAGGATGACAAGTTCTTCTACAATGCGATCGGATTTGCGGTTGCAAAACCGTTCTCGTCAGCCGAGGAGATTAAGCAAGCCAAGTCCAGTGGGATGGCTCGTTTCTTGCGAAAGAAGAAGATCCGTTTTCAGGAACGTACTCTCGATAAGATTTATGCGTGGAGCCTACAGGCCGCAGAGCCAGTTGTGTTGCAGTGTCTCTTTACCGAGCAGTGGAAACAGCTTGCAGAGATCCACACGATACTGAGTACGCAGATCACTGGAACAGAGATCGAAATGGCTCATTTCCTTGTGAAAACGCCTTATATCCTCCTCTTGTCGATCACCGGCATCAATGTCGTTTCGGCTGGTGAACTCGCCGGAGAAGCCGGCCCGATCGAACACTATGCCTCTCACTCTGCAATCAATGGTCGTGCAGGATTGTATCCCACACGTTACCAAAGTGATGAAGTGGACCGCACCAATCACGTTGCCAAAAACTGTAACCGTCGGCTGCGAGCCGCTTGCATCCTGATTGCAAAAAATCTAATCAAGTGCCACCCCTTTTACCGTGGCCTAGCTGCAGTCTTGAAGAATCGCGGTGTTGCAACGATGGACCGCCTATGTCGAATGGCCAACCGAGCTAATCGGATGGTATTTCAAATCGTCAGCGGACGACAAGTCTGGCGTGGCAAAGGAATCGACCGCGAAAACCTGCTCTTCAAACTGCGTGAATTCCATCGCGCCCACGGCACGCCTTTGGACGAAGTGGTTGCCGACATGAACGAAGCCTTCAAGTGGCTTCCCAAGGCTACGTATGGCGACGAAGCCAAACCGCTGTTGGAAATGGCTCAAAAAAAACGTCGCGGGGCAGCCTCAATCGGAGATTTACTAATCCCATTATTGATTCGTCTTGGAGTGCTTCAGGAAACTAAAGTAGAATCAAGTTCGTCCGAAGCTTAGGGCCCGCATTGGCTTGTCAACGCTGCGCAGGTGGCACACTGACAACATCAATCGGCTCCCGAGGGCAGGCGTGGCTGTGAGAACAGCTGCGGTCAACAAGCCCGTGGAAGAAGCGTGGTGCTCTGTCAGCGGTTCAAACGCCGGATAAGACAGTGTGAGGCTTCTAAGCTTCGGATATCTACCAGGGTGGCGAGACTGAACCATCCAAGCTGACGGAGACGTGCTCGGCAGCCGACAAGCCATTGGACTTTGAGTCGCAAAAAAGTTACCGTGAGGTAATGCCGCTACCGGTTCGCGCACATCGCGCAATCACAAACGAAACGAAGTTCGGCCATGACAGTGCTTCTCCCCCAGCTTTTCTTGGGGAGAAGGGCTGGGGATGAGGGGGCTCAGCGCTGAAACTTGCTTCACCCAACACGCATCCATCCCAAGCGACTTCGAGCACGAAAAGCCAACTTCAAACTTCCAAATGTGATTCGATCCTACTTCGGTCTCACCCAAGACCCCTTCGCCGTGGGCGACATTGAACTGCTCTCCCACAAGCAAGAAATCCACGACACGCTACCCGTCCACAGCCAACAAGGTGGCTTGTGCTTGGTGGTCGTAAGCACCGGAACGGGCAAGTCCGTGATCAAGGAGGTTCGAATAAAACCCCGTTCTCCTTTTTCTGAATAGAAGCTCCTTCCGTCGAGCTTGTCTCGGCGGAGGAAACATCTGACGGCTAATTGCGCACGCCAACAAAAATTCCCCACCGCCCGCGAATCGCCTTTGGCGATTCGCGGGCGGTGGGGAAGTAAATGCGATTGTATTGACGGTAGCTGCCAGTTGTTGCTCCGAACCGGGGCAAGCCCGGCGGAAGCAAAGAATCCATCTTACGTAGACCGTGAACAATGAGTCACAGCCTGTGAAGGAAACCATCCGATCTCAGTTCGGCCAAGAATGCGACATCAAAAAGGCCGGTAACACGCCGTCGCTTTGCGACCGCGAGCAAGTTGAATCCCGAAACCCGAGTCTGACCCCACGCGAAGCGTCACCCTTATTTGTGAATTCAAGCCAAGAGCAAGGGTTCACCACAGAGGGAGACGGTTCGGCTTTGACCAGTGAATGCGTGCAAGAAGCACATCGCCGCGATAGCCGTCGCGTGGCATCCATTCGCCGACCGTGACCCAAGATTCGTGCGGGCTGACATTCGTCACATCGAAGTTGCCCATCAAAGCGACTTTGTTGGGATCATTCACGCCATCGCCGACCAGTGGCAAAACAACGCGCTCAGTCGATTTGATCAGGCAACGCCGACGCACGTCCACCTGAGCCAACCACAACGGCGATCGCCAACGCATCACGTTTTCGTTGGTGGGGTCTTTTCGAGTGTAAACGAGGAACAATCCGTCGCTGTGAGTCAGCCAGTGTTGCTGAGTTGTGGACATTGATAGAGGCGTACCGTCCTCCCACGACCAGGGCTTTTTTTCCTCCCAGTTCAGCCCGTCGCTGCTAACGCTCACGTAGCCGTGATCGTCTTCGGCTCGGATTGTCATCCAGAAATCATCACCGAATTTCGTGACGCTGGGCTCGAGCAGACCGCGACCTACGGGATTGTGCAGTGCAGGCCCCGCCTCGGTTACCTTCAGTTCGCTGCCGTCGAAACTCGAGCGAACGCCGGCAACCATTCGATCCTCCGCCTTCGGGCCAAACGTGAACGACATTTGCACGTCTCCACTTGGCAGCACAACGCGCTGTCCACAATTGTTGGAATAGATATGAGCGCCGCGCGGATCGTCCCACTTCAGGATCTTGCGTTCCGACCACGTGCCGTCCTTCGCCCGAGTCGCATAAACGGGATACCGAGCCAACTGTTCCTTTCTGGCGAAGTAGTCTCCCTTGTAGAACACCACATGACCGAGTGCGAGTACGGTGTCGGTTTGTGGATGATATTGCGGAGTGACATCACAGACGCCGGCCATCAGCCCGTCGTCTCGGCCAGAAACCGGCTTTCGCCCCAGAGAAGGGATCTGCTGAGGTTTGCTCCAGGTGCGTCCCAAATCGCTTGAGGCTGACCAATGAACGGGCCCAAAGTAATCCGAGCCACCAATTTCCTGTAGGTTCATCATCGCGATGGGGCGTCCGTCCGAGTCAGGCATCATGCAGACTCGAGGGTGAAACCAAGTACGGCTCTTGCCATCACGATTGCTCCATAGGGTTTGCTTTGTGATTGCGGTGATCAATGAGTCATCTATCGGTTTTGCCTGGGCAACCGAATCGCGATCCGCAGCGGCGTACTCTTTGAGCTTGGCAAGGAGAGTTTGAAATCGCTCGGGTTGCTGCTTGGCGAGATCCTGAGTTTCACCTGGATCCTTTGCGATATTGAAGAGTTCTGAGGTGCGTGATTCGCCCTCGCCGTGTGTCACCAGCTTGTGGTCACCCAGTCGCAGTGACGATGCCCGCAGTCGCGGTCCTGCGGTATAGATCGCACGATCAGGAATCTTGGTCCCATTCAGCAATAGTCCCGACAAGTCGGTGCCATCCCATTTCAGATCACTCTCCGGTTTGAAACCGGAGAGCGAACAAAACGTCGGCATCCAGTCGATGATCTGTACCGGCGTCCCGTTCTTTCCTTTCGCGATCTTGTTCGGCCAAGACACAATCGTCGGTACTCGCGTTCCACCTTCGTAGACATCACCTTTCTGGCCTCGCAGCGGTTGATTGTTTCCTGTGAGTCGGCCATTGGGGCAGTTGTCATCGGGATACTTCAGGTCGTTGTTTTCGACCGTGCTACCGCCGTTATCGCTGGTGAAGACGACAAGCGTGTTTTCACGCAACCCTTTCTGGTTCAATGCGTCAAGAATTCGCCCCACCGAATGATCCAGATGCATCACCGAGGCTGCATAGTGCCGCGCCACCTCGCCGGAAATTGACTCTGGAACGCGATCCAACCACTGTTTCGGCTCCTTCAGAGGCAGATGGATCGCAGTGTATGGCAAGTACAAAAAGAATGGCTCTGCACCACGCGACTGGAGCCAGTTCACGGCTTCATCAGTCAATAAATCAGTGACATGTCCTGACTCTTCGATCAACTGCTGATTGCGATGCCAGGCAAAGGTGAATGAGCCTTTCTTGTAGCGATGATTCCACGGGCTGACGCCTCCTGCCAGCGAACCGTATGAATGATCGAATCCGAACTCATTCGGCCCCCACTTTGGCAGCGATCCCAAGTGCCACTTTCCGGCAAGACACGTGTCGTAGCCTTGTGTTTTCAAGGCTCGTGGCATCGTCACCGTATCCATTGGCAGCGCCAGCGAATTGGTTGGCGTCGTGATCCCGAATCGGCTCCAGCATCGTCCAGTTAAAAGCCCCGCTCGTGTTGGGCTGCACACCGGTGCCACGTAATGCTGTGTTAGTTCAAGCGAATCGTTTGCCAGTTGATCCAAACGTGGCGTTGGCGCATTGCCACCATGAAAGGCAACGTCTGCCCAACCCAAATCGTCCGCCATGATGAATACAAAATTAGGTGGCGAACTTGACCATGCAAGTGAGTGTTGGCAAAGCGAAGCGAGCAACAGGCAACAGAAAAGTCGGATGTGAGAATGCATGAGTCACCTATTGGAAGAATCTATTGCACTTGATGTTCAACGGCGTTGGCAAAGGATGGCGGGTGATCAGGGGGAGCACATCGCTGCTTGCACCGAATCGCTAGCCGATGTCGGCGGCGATCCGCACCAATTTACTCCATTTGACGCTACCTATTGCCATTCGTGTCAGTTCTTCGACTAGGGTAATTTAGGAACGCATCATCAAGAGATGGCGTAATGGATTTCGCCAGAAAACCTGTACGAAAGGAATTCGGGCGAATCCCACTACCGTTTGAGATGTTCACACAGAGAGTGAATTCTGACATGTCGAAGTTTGTTATTTGGTTTTGCAGCATCGTGGCGATTACGGTTTGTCCCGTCGCTGCACAGGACACACGTTCGAAATCCGGAGACTGGATTTCGATCTTCAACGGCCAGGATCTCACCGGCTGGCACAAACAGAAACTGCGGGGGCAGCACGGAACTGGCGGAAACTGGGACGTCACCAAACACGGAGTCCTCTTTGGCGAACAGGATCCGCCCGGATCTGGAAACGGCGGACTGTTGCTGACGGATCAAGTCTTTTCAGAGTTTGAACTGGAATTGTCGCTACGTCCCGACTGGGGACCAGATAGTGGCGTCTTCGTACGAACAGGTGAGCGAGGCGGAGGCTGGCAAGTTTATGTCGACCATCACGATAACGGCAACGTTGGTCACATCCGACTAGAAACAAAACCCTACAGCGTGCCGTTTCGCCCCTTCGGTTTCTCTCGAATTGATCCCCAGCGACCGCCTTTGAAAATGATTGACGACGTGCGTACCAGGAACTGGCCGCGTGGTGTTTATGAGCAGACATGTTCCAGAGAAGAATGGCTGGCCGTCTGGAACCCCGACGATTGGAATCAAATGCGCATTCGAGTCACTGGCGGACAGTTGCCCGTCATCGAAGTCTGGGTCAACGACCTCGCTGTCTGCCGCTTCGATGCTGCCAAGACGAAACATCCACAGTTTGACCGTGATCGAGCGAGAGAAGTGGTACTGGAAGCTGGTTCGATCGGTTTCCAGGTCCACGGTGGTAAGAATTGGGAAGCCGGCAAGCGAGTGTTTTGGAAGGACGTGAGAGTAAGAACGTTGCAGCAGGATGACCAGTGAAGTAGCCATGAACATGAAGGTCAAAACGAAGTCGTTTTCGCCGCTGAGAGGAGCCGCGAACTCGTTTCGCACTCTGCTGATTTTTCGAAAGTCGTAGGTTCGATTAGGTCAAACCGTCTAGCGACCCAGTGCTGTCGACAAAACTCTCGGTCTCCATTCCCAACGCTTGCAACATCGTGACGAAGAGATTGGACATGGGGGTTTTCTCGTCGAAGTGCAAGAACTGATTGTGTCGCAGTCCAAGCCCGCCGCCGCCGGCAAGCAACAGCGGGTAGTTATGATTCTGGTGCGTCCGGCTGTTGCTGCTTCCGTATAGCACCAGGGTACGGTCAAGCATATTTCCATCACCCTCAGGGGTTTCCTGCAACCTCGTCAGAAATCTGGCCAGGTTTTCTGCCAAGAACTGGTCGAATCGTCCGATGTTCTCAGGCCCACCTTTCTTTCCCGCCGCGTGCGCCAATCCGTGCCAGTCAGGTTTCAATCCCAGGGCAGCCGGAAACGTTCTTGCACGCGACGGACCGTAGCTTCCAATCTGATAAGTGGAAATTCGCGTTAAATCCGTCTGGAAGGCTAGGAACTGAAGATCGTAGATCGCTTTCAGATACTCACGAGGTGCATCGATGGTGGCGTCCAAGTCGATGGAATCACGGTCGACCTCGGGAAGCGGAATGTTCAACCAGTTGCTCGCTCGTTCGATGCGATGCTCCACCTCGCGCACCGATGTTTCAAACTCGGAAAGCTTGCGTTGGTCGGCGGCCCCCAGCTTTCGCTGAAGCGATTTCGATTGATCCATGACCAAGTCGAGAATGCTCGCGGAATTCTGAAGTTTGCTTTGGTCTTGCTTGCTGGCTCCGTCCTGACCAAACAAACGTTCAAAGATTTGCTTGGGATCCGACAACGCAGGAATCGGTTGGCCTTTATCGGTATAAGAAAGCGTCGTGGTTCTTGTTCGCGGCCCAACACCACCGTCGGTCGAAAGCGTCAGCGAAGCGAGACGCGTTTCTTGGCCGATCTGACTTGCCGCATATTGATCGAGTGAAATCGTGTTTTGATAAGTGACGGGCGCCAGATGGTTTGCCGTCAAGAACGTGTCTCCCGTATCGTGTCCGTTCATCGCGCGGCAGCGAGGATGTGATAGGCCACTAAAAATGGACACGTTGTCCATCAATGGCTGCAACGGCTGCAATACGTTGGTCAGTTGGTAATCCTTTCCCTTTCCGGTTGGAAACCATCCCCACTGGCGATCTTCCGCGTCATCCTTGGGCATTGCAATCCCGAATGGAAACAAGATCGCGCACATCCGTCGAGGGAGTTGCTGCTGCAGAGCAGTACTCGGTGCGCCCATCGCTTCCAACCACGGCAGCGCCATGCTGACCCCGGCGGCTCGGAAAACGCTGCGCCGACTGAGTTGCCATGAATTTTTCATGCGACTTACTACTTCGTTTGAAAGGTATCGCTTAGGACGAAGTCCCTGATCAGCGACTTGAGTTTGAAATCTTTCTCGATGAATTGCTGGGTGAGCGTTTGGGCAGACTGGCGATCCCCGAAATCGAGTGTACGGCCCAGCCCGTAAGCCATCAGCCTGCGCACCAGAGAACGGGCAAACCTCTCGTCACAATCTTCTAGAAGATACCGTTGCAGCTGCCGAGCACCTTCAATTTCTGCACCGTCAGGCAAAACGCTTCTCGCGTCAACGGATACTCGCGGCCGCTTTTTGTGTGCCGGGATCTCCGTTCGCCAGCGACCTACCGCATCAAAGTTTTCAAGCGGAATGCCCCACGGATCAATCCCGTTGTGGCAGCTGGCACAGGACTCCTTCTCTCGATGCACGGCAAGTTGTTCCTTCAATGTTAGCTTTGCCAAGTCCGGGCGTTCCGGATTCAGTTCAGGCACATCAGGTGGCGGCGGCGCCGGAGGTGAGTCGAGCAGACGATCCAGGATCCAAACCGCACGTTTGATCGGATGCGAGTCCTCGCCATTCGAATTTGCCAAATGAAAAGCTGCTTGCCAAAGTAATCCGCCGCGTCGATCGCCCGGCTCCAAAGCGACACGCTCAAACTGACTGGAACGAGGTCCGGTCAGGCCGTAGTGTATTGCCAATGGACGGTTCAACATGGCCCAATCGGAATCGAGCAACTCCAACGCACTGCGGTCACCGCGCAGAATCTCAGAAAAGTAAACTTGCGATTCCTTCCGCATCTGATGCTTCAGGTTGTTATCAAAGTCGGGAAAGAACTCCGGGTTCACCGCGACGCGATTCAAGGCATCCAGGTCAAGCCATTGATCGACAAATCGTTGAACGAATTGCGTGCATCGATCGTCTGACAACATTCGATCGACCTGTTGCCCGAGCACGTCCGGTTGCCGCAGCCTGCCTTCGCCGGCCAAGTCCAAGAGCGTTTGATCCGGCGCTGTACTCCAGAGGAAATACGACAGACGTGACGCCAATTCCCAATCGGTAACGCGGTTGTTTTCGGATTGCCGCGAGGCCTGCTCAACAATGTAGAGAAAGTGCGGAGAGACCAGAACGGAAGCGAAGGTTTCACGAAGCGCCTGTTCAAACGACTCTGACTGCGGGCGAATCGTGTCAAACAGCCCAGCCGTCTGCTCGACTTCGTCTTCCGTGACCGGACGGCGAAAGGCACGCGTCATGAATGAGTGCAACAAGTCGCGAACGTAACGCGACTCGTCGTCCGCATGTTCCGATTCAAACAGCAAACGCTGATGACTCGGTGGCGGCCAACTTGCGTAAACCGGGGCTTTGAATTCGACTGCGGTCACTCGGACCTCCAGCCGCTTTCCAAATGGAACCGGCTGGCGATCTTCCTCGGACTTTGTTTTCTCCTCCTTTTTGGCCTCACCCTTCTTCTTCGGCTGGGGTGCGCGTTGGGCATACTTCCGATCGGGATAACGGAGCTCTTTCCCATCGGCGTCAATAAAGTCGATCATCACGATCATGCCTTTGAAACCCGAGTTCCCAAACGACACGGGACCGGGTTGCGGAAAGTCCTCCATCCGCCCGCGAAGCGTATAAGTCTGCAGCTCTTCTGTAACATCGATCTCGCCGATTTGGCCACGCGGCACATGAATGATGCCCGGCACGTGCCCCAGGGACACTCGCATCCTTGGAAACGCTTCGTTGTTGGGAGTTGCAGCTTGGGCCGTGATACTCAGCTCAAACTCTCCGTGCCGAGGAAACTCCTTTAAGTCCAAGATGAACTCCGGGTTTACCGGTTGGTGGCCGGCGACTTTCTTTGTCGGAAGATTGCCAATCGCCGTCGTCCTCTGGGAGAATTCGTGCAACGTTGGACGTTCGCCTATCACAATCGCTTCGGCCAACGCGCGCCGCGCAACGCCCAAGTACATTTCGATTTGCGTGGGCGACATTTCCAAGGTCGCACCGTCATTCAGGAATCCTGTCGGTGAGACCGGTTCTGGTGGCAGGTTGCGGGCGAAGTCCAAATCGACTCCCAGCAGATCACGCATCGTATTGGCGTATTCGTATCGCGTGAGACGCCGCGTCAACACTCGTCCATCCTTGAAACGCTTCGCCGCAGCTGCTTCACGCAGTGCCGAACCGATCCACTGGGTCAACAGTCGCCGCTCACGGGGCGATGGCTGCGTTGCTTTGGCCGGAGGCATTTCTCCTTGGCTGATTTGATTGAGCACATCATGCCAGGACTCGGCATCATTTCCCTCAACCATATTTGGATTGAGCTGGTCCAGGCGAATGCCGCTCTCGTTGTTGGCCGGCCCATGACACTGGTAACACAGACCTTTCAAGACTGGTCGCACATCACTCTCAAACACCTCGTGCGATGAATCGCTTGCCATTGCAGGCGGCGACACACAAAAACGCACGATGACCAATAGCACGAGGAGGCGTCGGATCGGAAAGTAGCGTTTGCACATACGGACGAAGGCTCAGATCCGCAAGCCGCGGTGGGGCCAGCAGCAGGATTCCAAGCTTGATAAAACGAGTGAGGAAAGAGTCTCAGGCAGGTTCTTCTTAGGCTGGGGCTTCTCAGGCAGGACCTACAGTATAGCAGCCAAACGTCCTTGCTGCCCGCGACCCACAGTCAGGTCTGAGCCCAGTTACAGCAATCGGGTTTGGCCCAGATGCGCGCCCCGTGGCCTCGTCGATTGAGCCCTGTTTGCTGACACCTTTCGGTCCCTCGGATGTCGGAAATGCTTGATCTATTGATTCATACCCGTGGAGCTTTGCTGGCGGCCGGTCTTGCCCTCGTTGGATTGCTCTACATTCTGTTGAGCGTTCGAGACACGTTCGGTGATCTCAAGCTCATCTTTGAGCCATTGCTCCTGCGAAAGACACGTCGGTTCTCACTTGGTGACCTACTCGTGTTTATCTCCATGGCCGCATGCTACTTTGCTCTTCTCCGATGGATGGGGGATGGTTTCACCAATTCGATCCTCGCCCTTGGAGTGATCTTTTGTTTGTGTTCCGCGATTGCGTTGTTTCGGCTTGCGTATCAAGACATCTCGGCAAAGGCCATTCGGCGACAGCACCCTGAAAGATACTCAAGGGGTGATGAAGCGAAGGAGTTGCCATCAGTGAAGATTCATCGCACACCGCGTCAACGATAGAATGCTGACGCGATCGATTGCGTCAGATCGCAATGAAGGGCCGTCTTAACGCGTCCATACTCCAGCCATTGGACGCGCAAAGCCAATACGTGTAAGTGGTGTGGCTCGTGTGTAGCGATTGCGAGTACGAGCGCCGTCTCAGGGGACGTACGACTGAACACGAGCATGAACGCGTGATGAACCCTTGAGCTGCCATACCTGATCTGTGCGGAATGTCAAGCTCGTCGTCTCACTCTCTACACCAGGGATGGACTTGCTATCCAAGATGGCATTTGCAACCCAGGCGTACGTGCCGTTGGTCGTTGGGGAACGAGGACTATAGTTCCTCCATTCCCGTCAGCGTAAAAAAGTGCAGTTGGCCTAGTGAATCACCCACTAGAACTGTGCGGCCATCTGGGCTAATCATACACGTTGTAAGTTGAGATTCGGCGGTGAAAGTCGAAATACGCTCCCCGCGGTCGAGACGCCAAATGATGAGCGTTCGATCGAATGATGCGGAGATGGCATATCGCCCGTCAGGCGTCAGGCTGACACAAGTGACTTCCGCCTGGTGCCCAGTCAACGTCTTAGTATTCAGTCCAGACGCTAGGTCCCAGACCTTGAGCGTGTGATCCGTGGATGCCGAGACCACGTGGGCTCCGTCGGGAGTGACGCAAACCTGAGTTACCTCGGCGACATGTCCTACCATCGTACGAAGTTCGCGTGCTTTCGCCCAATCCCAAATCTTTAGCGTGTGATCGCTAGCGCCAGAGACGACATGCTGACCATCGTGCGTTACGGCCACGCAGGTCACTGCTCCCTCGTGTCCTTGAAGCGAACGTATCGCTTGCCCGTTTTTTAAATCCCACACCTTGAGAGTTTTATCATATGCCGCGGAAACGGCATGCGCGCCGTTCGGCATCGCACACACGCTGCTCACGGCAATGTCGTGTCCCTTGAGGGCAAGCGGTGTACTAGCTGATGCAAGTTGCCAGATCCGAAGCGTCTGGTCGCTCGACGCGGAGATCGCGAAACAAGCGTCCGGAGTTACGCACACGCAATTGACCCAGCCGACGTGTCCCGTAAGCGAAAGGATCTCGACTCCACTTTCGACATCCCAGACTTTGAGAGAACGATCGTGCGACGCCGAGATCGCCTGACGACCGTCCTGCGTCACACATATGCTGGAAATCGTACTGCGGTGCGCCGGTCGAGGAACCACCTCGGGTTCAACCTCCAAGTCCCAGACTCTGAGCGATTGATCGAGGCCGCCGGTGACAGCGTGACGACCATCAGGTGTCATACAAACGCTCAACACACCGCTTCGGTCGTCGATCGTCCGCATCTTTCGCCACTCATCCAGATCCCAGGTGGTCAACAAACCATTTGTCGTAGCCGTTACGAGACATCGACCATTTCGATTGATTGCCAGACTTGTAACCGCCTCGCCGTTATTTGCAAGTGTGTTCACGCAACATCCACGTGACAGATCCCAGACCTTCGAAGTCCGATCCGCCGAGGCGGAGATCGCGCGGAGTCCGTCCGGGGTCACGCATACGGCAAGCACTGGCCCCTCATGTTCCACCAACCTGCGAATTGGCTGACCCCACGGCAAGTCCCAGACGGTGAGCGAACCATCTGCTGATGCAGAAACGACGTGCCTTCCATCTGCGGTCACACAGACACAATTCACGCCGGCCCCATGTCCCTCAAGCGTCTTGATTATCCTTCCTTGCGTCAGATCCCAGACTTTGATCGTTTCGTCGAGTGACCCCGAAACGACATACCTGTCATCAGGTGTGACCAAGACGCTTGTCACCTGGTCGACATGTCCATGAAATGTTTGGGTAACAATACCTGTCTCGAGGTCCCAGACGCGGATGGTTCGATCAAGCGACGCCGACACAGCGCGATCACCGGCGTGAGTCACAACGACACAGCTAACGAAATCGGAGTGACCGCCGAGAGAGCGTACCTGCCGTCCCGTTTCCGATTCCCAGACAATCAACGCGTGATCTTCCGAACCGGAGACGATGTGTCGACCGTTCGGTGTCACGCAGACGCTCGTTACCGCGCCGCGGTGCCCTTGCAAGGTCCGCACGAGTGGGTCACCGACTTGGCTCAGCACTCTTGTTCTGGGCAGCAGTACAGGTTGCCGCCGTGATGTCGAGATTTGTCGAATCAGTCCGCGCAACGCTGGATGACGAGTGGCGGCAATCGTCAAGCGACCAACCAGTTGGCTCATGAACTGCTCAGGCGACTGCGCCGTAAGATGACCAGAGAGGCGAATCGCGTCTCGCACGAGTCCGGCTGTCGCGACGGATTCTTGGGCTACGCCCGGATGTGCCTGCAATCGTTCAGCATCCGTGATGAGCGCATTGGGCCCGGTTATTCGCAGTTTTGCCTCGAGCCAGCTCGGATCAAGGATTAGGTCCTGCATGCGTTGCTCGGCACCGGCTGACAGGAGGTGGTAGCCGTACCATTCCCAGGCGAATCGATCGGGCAGCGTGTGACTTGGCCCCCAATTGGCAACTAGCCGTGCGTGTAACGACGCACGGTCGGAGAGTTTGGTTTCAAAGTACTCGCGAACGACATCATGCAGACGAATCGTTCCGTGTTCGGCTTGCTGACGAACAAGCGAGGCATCCGCTAGGCGTTCAATCCTAAGTTCAGTATCGAAATCATCGACGTTCCATAGAGCTTCCAAGGCCGATTGCGGGATTTCCAGGTCGGCGGCGAAGACAGCGAGTTCCGTTGCCGCCTGTCGATCTGACGCATCGAGGTTCTCCAGACTGATGTCCATGGTCGCACTGATGGACGCCTGGCGAGAGGCGTTGTCCGCGACTTTCAGTCCCTTGATTCCTCGCCGCTCCAACAGCTTATCGACGTGCCGCAAGGCGGTCTCAAATGATTCGTTTTTGGGAGGCCGCATTCGACTCCGCAGCGCCGCTCGGGCTAGTTCGAGCATTAACGGCCATTCGCCTAATCGTTGAGCAAGCTGCTTCAGCGCTGGCGTGACTTCAGATGCCACATCTTGACTCAACATCATGGTGGCTTCGCTGAGTTGCATTTCGTCAACGAGTACCGGTGCTTCACATTCCGCACTGACAGCGATGTTAGCTTTTCGCGTCGTGATTAGCCGACGGCAACTGTTTCCGCCCCGGAGAAACGGCTGGAGATGGGCTAGGTTCCAGACGTCGTCAATGACAAGGAGGCAACGGCGGTGTTCAAGATGATCCGCCACGGCAATGGCAGCTTCATACTCACTCTCAAATCCAGGGTGCCGCCCAGTGAGCGCACCGTACAGACTGGACAGTTCCCGCAGTACGTTCGGAACTTCACCTAGTGTAACCCACAAAATTCCATCGATATATGCCGTCACAACACGGTCGTCATGACAGAGGCGTGCAGCTAGAGTTGTCTTGCCAAACCCGCCCGCGCCGTGCAATGCACTGACGGCGGTAAGCTTTCCTTGATCGGCATGAAGCACTTGGTCTAACAGCCGTTCATATTCAACCGGACGTTCGACAAAACCTTGCGGAATATCGGGTGCCATGAACGGAATGCGGTCAACGGGTGGGGGATTGCGCAATTGCGACTTGAACTTCTCCCAATCCTGATCGCTCTCCAAGTCGAACCAATGAATCGCACTCACCCACGGTGGTACGTCGCCATGATTCAAGGTCACGCCGGGCACACGCACGGGAATGACTTGGATGGCGTTTTGTCGACAATAACGCCATTCACGCGTCGTATAGATGGAATTCAACGAACCGGGTGTCAGCAGCAGAACCATGCATTGCGCAGCCTCCAAAGCTTCTTCAATCTGTGGCCACCAACGCTTTCCCGCCGCCATTGCTTCGTGATCGCGCCAGATCGGGCTGTCGGGCAACTCGCGTTCAAATCGCTCTCGAAGTCGCCGGCTGTAGTCCAGACCGTCCGCCCGAGCATATGAAATGAAAATCCCCACCGGCCGTTGAATCGCCTCTTGAATCGTCATGCCTTCGTATTTGATCTTTACATGGAAGCTAGGTGGCCGCTGATCTGGCGAGACAATGGTCGCCTGTGGATGAACACGTCTACGCTGTTTAACCTTCCGAGGAAATGTCAACCGTGACCGACGACGTCGCCTGAGCGTTTCCGATGAAGACCCCATTCATCGCACATACCTCGTCAAAGTCACGCCCCCAAGCGACAGCAATGTGGTCGAAAGATGTGATGGCATTAATGGTAGGATCAATGTCGACCCAACCATCCGCACCACAGAAGACTGATGCCCACATATGTGTCGAATCCAGGCCAGCAGGTCGAGTCGTGCCAGGGGGCGTGACCGTTCGCAGGTAACCGCTGACGCAACGAGCTGCCAATCCCAATGAACGGAGGCAGCCGATGTAAAGGTGAGCCAGATCCGCAGCTTTGCCGAGACGGTGCGTCAAGACGTCGTCGACGACGTTAACAGCCAGCCCCAAAGAGTCTGGCTGAACACGACGCACGCGGCGATGCGGAAGCAGCTCGGAAGGACCTAAATCCTGTGACACTGTGGACGCAGAAGCATCGTAGCTGAAATCATCGAACAAGCGGCTTGCGAACTCCACGGCAGCCTCCAGAATCGGCTTTCCCGCAGTGAACGATGGCCTCGCATACTCGGCTAATCTCGCATTCGGCTTGATGATCCTAGAGGCGGAGATGAATTGACAAGCATTCAGTACTACGGGCGACAATTCTGACGCTAATCGAGATGTCAGTTGGTCCCAGGGCTCCGTCAGGTGTGGCTCAATCGTGGTAACCTGAGCTACCTGCAACTGGCTCTCAGCACTGATCGACATTGTCTCATGCGGTTTGCTGATTTCAGAATAGCAAAGACGGTTGCCAAAACAGTCCTGATATTGCTGCATTTCGTCAGGTGTTGGATGAATGGTCAACTGGTGATTCTCAACGATTTGCGTATGAGTTTGACGCGGATGCACTCGCAACAGATTGTGGCAAATCGAAACGGGTGCCGAATACATATATTTGATGCAATGAGTGACCTTGTAATTCATTTTTCGCTCACGTCGTGAAAAGAATGCACTCCGCCAATGTAGAGCAAGTATTTCTGAGTGATCGCATCGGAGAGTTGGCGAAGAGCGTCCATCCACTCGGTCGTCAACTTCGCCAGTCGATCCTCATGGTTGGTGTGCTGAGCGACCTCGCGAGCGTCCACGATACGAACCGAATGTAAGAGCGTTGCGGCAAGTTTCCTCTCCAGCGGAAACGTCGCCTGCTCTAAGACACCTGGTAACTGCTCGATGTGGTCGACGATTTGAACAAACTGAAACGCTAGGGAACTCGGATTGGTTTCATCGACCAAAAGTAAGTCCAGTGTAGCGTCAAAATGCATTCGCGCCATGTAACGCGACCGATAGATGGCTAGACTGTCGGTCACCTCCAACATCGTCTCCATAATCGAAGCAGGATCTTCCGGCGATGCCGATATACTTTCGATCAAACTGATGATTTGCTGTGAATGTTCGATGCGATGCCCCAACTCGTAGAATCGCCAGACGAGGGAACGCGGCATACTCGCAGCAAAAATTCCGCTGAGCGCCGCTAACTCGGTCACCAACTCGTCCGTGGTCGCCAACAGATCGGCGACATTGGGGGTGTGCCGGTGGGGCAGACGCAAATGTTCATTGATGCGGTGGATTAACCGCGATGTATCCAGGGAAATGTTTTCATGAATCAGCGACTCGATCTCCAACGCGCCATCTAGGATGCTCCGCAAACTTCTCGGGTTTGCTGGATCAAAGACAACTGTCGGCAGCGTTTGTTCGATCGGCGGTAATTCCGCCGCCATCTCCGCTATCGCATAGGCCGGATCGAGCTGACCAAGCTGTATCAAACACCGTAGCAGCGAGGGCAGTTCAATCTCGCTCGTCTCTCGCAACCCTCCCGTCATCCGGCGGGCAGTACTCCGAAGCAATTTAGAAAGTGCTTCGGCTCGTTCGAGTTGCCGGCCGAGCCAATACACGTTGTCGGCCGTTCGACTGGGGATTTCCGTGCCGCCCCGTTGAAGCAACCCGACTTGGCTGGGGATTATCAGAGTTATCCGTGGCTCGGGAGCCTCTTCGTTGACAATCCATACATCCTTGCTCCTATAACCGATCGCAGTTGACGCATCGTTCGGCCCCAGCACGGTCGCTGTTCGGGCCCAAGCACCAGGCATCACGACATAAGAAGTACCCGAATAGACAAGGTAGGCGCGGTATGAAACGAAGCCGGGATACGGTCTTGCCCCCCAAACCGGCGCGGTCGAACCGTCGATTGTTTCCTGCGCGGCAAAGTCTGCGGGGTTGTCCAGCACCAGCTCGGCCAAGTCGTTCTGTGTGAGTGGTTTGAATCCGTCTGCGTGATGGACTACTCGATGTTGCGAGGATCGCCGAAGTGTCAGTTCGCCCAAGTGCCGCAATGCGTACGCAAGCGCAAGAGGTTGACCGCACCACCAAGTCGCAACAGCAGGTAGCAACAAATCCTCACCCAAGAACGATTGGCACAATTGCGGCATACTCGCCATAAAAGCGGGGGATTCGACAAGACCACTGCCCAACGGATTTGCAATCTCGACGCGACCGGATCTGGCTGCGCGAAACAGCCCAGCCACACCCGCGTTGGCGTTTGATATGAACTCAAGTGGATCAATCGATTCGCTAAAGAGATGCCGCAGAATGACGTCAACATCAACAAGTCCCTTTAGCGTCTTGAGCATCACCCTTCCGTTGCGGACAGAAAGGTCGCCAGGTTCGACAAATTCGTATCCGAGGTACCGCGCCATGTAGGCATCCTCGAAGTAGCTGTGGCTCTTTCGGCCAGCGTTCAACATCACAACTCGAGGATTTCCCGCTCGGGGGTGGTTCTCAGGCAATGTATTCTTCAGCGCTTCTCGAGCTTCTGCAAAAAAACCTGCGAGCCGCTGAACTCCGCACTCCTGAATTACATCGGGCAGCATACTTGAAATGGCGATGCGGTTCTCTAACGCATACCCCATTCCCGTCGGCGCCTCGGTGTGATCGGCCAGCACCCACCACTGTCCGTCAGCCGAACGCGCCAAATCGGCTGCATAGAATTTCAGAAAGTTGCCATTACCACGCTCCGGTAAGTGACCTTGACAGGATGCTAGGAACGATGAATGTCCGAACACCATTTGCGATGGCAACGTCCCAGACTTGATCAGTTGTTGCGGGCCATAAACATCCATCAGAACTTGATTTAGTAGCCTAGCGCGCTGTCGCAACCCATTCGCAACCGCTTGCCACTCGGAAGACGGCAAAATGACGGGTAGCGGATCCAATTCGTTCTCTCGTCTCGTCTCGATGCGCGTTTCATCACCTCGATGAATCTGTGATTGTGTCTGTTTCCATCGTTTCCCAAACTCTTGGGCACCCATTTGACGAATCGATGCCACTAAAGATTTGGCATGAGGCCGCCATTCACCCGAATCCATCTTGTATTCGTCATACACACCGCGCGAAGGAACATAGTCCCGAAACAAATCGCCGGTCTCGGATGAATTCACGTCTGACGCAGTCATATTTTCCCATTTCCACGAAGGTCGCCCGGCAATTCCATCGACGCAAATAGTATACGATTCGCGTCCCACGGTGACCATCAAGGTGCGACGATCGCAGCAAGGTGTCTAGGTCGCGGATCATCAATGCGATGGCGAAACCGTTGCCCCCCAATGCGACAATCAACACGGAGCGACGAACTCATGATGCCGCGTCTCGCCTTGAAGAATACGTTGGCCGTTCGGTCGAACAATCCGTTGCGCCACGCGACTGGCCCGCGTGATGGCTGGCTTGTTGAGAATAGTTATGCAATCTCGCGATCCAATGGTGCAAAGCGTGGAGACGATCTACATGCCGCAGCTGAAGTTCTCTCAGCCGAGCCTTGGGTGCACTCATAAGCGGGGGACGCGGGAGGAGGATGCGGGGACACAGCATGCCACGGGTGCGCCTTGGGCGAGCCGTGGCTGCCGTCTGTGATCCCTGAGGGGATCGGAGTGAGCTTGTGCGATTAGGGAGGTTTTCTTGCGAAGTTCTCCTGGCTGCGTCGAGCATCTCGGCTGCGATTCGCTGGGCGTCGATGTGTGTATCAGTGGTTTGCGTGGCTGTGTTCTTGGGAACACCAATTGGCAGGAGTGCAAGTAAACCAAACGGGGACGGTTCGTGATGGGAGATGGCTAAGCTTTGGCAATCACGGACGCTAATCTCCGAGCAGTGAAGATTGGGTGGTTTTTCTTCTCCCTAGGAACATTCGATTTTGCCTACTCGATGGAGCGTACAGTCTCGCGATTCGCCATGTGGCATGCCCCCTCACCCCCTGCGCCTCTCCCCCAAAATTTTCGCGACGGAGTCATTGGAGATGGTCGGCTTGTCTCGCGAAAATCTTGGGGGAGAGGGGAGCCAGTTCTGAAATTGTGGCAGGTCGCCGCATGGGGCGGCGGAGCGGTCGCGACACCGGCGCATGAAAAAACGACTGACAGCAATTTGCTGTCAGTCGTTTCTCCACATTGAGTACCGAAGGTGGGACTCGAACCCACACGACCTTGCGGCCACTGGATTTTGAATCCAGCGCGTCTGCCAATTCCGCCACTTCGGCTTGTTTTTGCTCCGGGAGGATGACTCTTGTCGTCTGCCAGGAAGAGGAGATTATTCAGTAACCAACGGGTTCGTGCAAGCGGCGGTCTTGTGACTTGTTCTTCGGCGATTTTTTGCCTTGGTTGACACCTGGCCCACGGAGCCGGCCTGGAAGTCTGCCTGGTCAGAAAAGTCGGGCCTGCCCGCAAGGTCACCGTAGGCGGCCGTCTCGCAGGTGATCCATGCGATCGATCGGGCAAAGCGAGAATGAGCTTCTGTGAGAGCTTTTCCCTGCGGCGGGGATCAAGAAAACGCCGATAATTTCGATGACGCCACGAGGCGTCCGACGCGATGAACGCGTCGCTTCACTGCTGGTGCAGGGCCATGGAACGGGCCCCGATGACCCGTTCCCCCATTCTGTAGTGCCCCACCGCCATGACTGCCGATTTTCTACATACCACCCTGGGTTTGCTCTTCACCGCCGTTTGGTTGCTGGTCGGCCAAATTCTTGTCGGCGGTCGATGATCCACTCAGGATGCCCCGATACGTTTGGACAAGCCAATCGATCGGGAAGATGCAAAACGGATGCTCCCGGCTCCGCAAGATCGCTTGCGAGAGCGATCGCTCCCGAGCCGCCTCTAGCTGCCTATTCAACTCAGCTCGCACGTCGGCCAACTGAGCCGACATCGCCGCGTTGACTGCGGTCACCTGTTTGTGCCAAGCAAGCTTGACGCCCCGCTCGGGGATGTCGCTCAGCAACGCTTGCTTGGCCGTCACCAGATCGCTGGATACAGCTCCGGTCTCTGCAAAACATTGGCCTTGAAATCGGGTCTGCCGGATCTGATCACGCAACTGGCGGATCTGATGCTCGACGTCAGGCTGATGTTGCAACGCGGCACCGGGCAGTTGCACGGTCGCCGACATGACCATGAACCGGGGCGGCTGGAGAGCAAAGAACTGGGACATGATTTGATCGCCCAGTTGATCGTACTTTCCGCCGCCGATCCCATGCAGGAATAGATCGCTCAAGATCAAGCGGGCGTACATTGTTGTGACGAGTGCCCGTGAACGCAGTTTGAATTCTTGCGTCATGGCGGCGAAAAGTTGTTCGGCCGCGGCATCCGAATCCGGTCGTTGGATCTTCACCAGCCGTTTGTTGCGGTCACTGACATGCAGTGTGTCAGCGGCTCGGTCGTATCGCACCCAAACGCCGCGACGCTGTGGCGACAGGTTTCCGTAGAGCCAAAACGGTGCTTCCAGCCATTCGTCGTCTTGTTGCAGATTCGGCACCGGGTGAGCGTTGCTACGAATTCCGTGAGCCGCACGGTACAGGTCGGTACAACGATTGTAGATTTCGTGAAACCGCGGCAAGTCGCGCAGAATGCCCAACGCGAACTTGGCAAATGGGATCGATCGACAAAGGACACCGATGGGGATTTCCAGTGTTTGCAACCCGAGGTCGTTCTCGTACGCATGCCTGGCTTGCGCCATCGCGCAGCCTGCGTAACCGCAGCGTCGGACTGCTGCCCGGGCGTGGTGCCAAAGCTCGGTGATGCAGGGATCGGCCACCAGAGGACGCACCACCTTGACGACGGCTTCGTCGAACCGATCGAAGCGGTCACGATCGGTGACCAGTGTTTGCTCATAAGGAACGCCGCCCGATGCTGCATCGAATGCGACGCTGTGGTAATGGATTTGACCATTGGCAGCGCCGCGTGTGGGGACTCGGATGGCACTGGCGGCTGCGACGTCGTTGTCGACGACCAAGTTGATCGCTGTGGAGCCGGTTTGGCGAGCGATGTGGTCCAACGCAAAATTCTTGAACCAGACTCCGGGGTGAAAGATCGCCGGTTGATGTCCTGCCATCACGATCGGTGCATCGATGTTGGCGCCCAAGGTTTCGACGGATCGATAGGTCGACGTGTATCGCCGTGCCGCATCGATCAACTGCGATCGGGCTTCGCGTTGGAGGGCTTTCCAGTCCGATGGTAGCGCCGCTAATAAGGCTTGGTTGTCCGACAACAGCGAAGCGGCTTGATCGAGCCGGGGCACGGTCAGCGCGGTGCCGTGGCGCTGCGGAGCGCGGTACTCCTGATACGCCGGTGGCGCATCAGGGGCGTCGGTCTTGGGATACGGCGGATGGGTCACAGAAAACAAAAACTATTTGCGAGAGGGCATTAGATGCCGATAGGTTGGATGGATTGAAGCGAACTGCAGATCAACCTGTCCCCGCCGTAGTGGACGAGGTCACGAATCCCTGTAGCGAAAAACGAATTGAGGACTCGTTACCTCGTCCACTACCGGTAGATTTCCTCTGCCGCACGCCTAACAGGATTTTGTCAGTGCGGTCTCAGGCAACAGGCTGCGTCCGGACCGGCAGACGCGGGCGACGGCCGCGTCGATCACGTCATTGTAGTGACGCAATCGAGTTTCCGCGTGATCCAGGGACCCACCAAAGGATCGTTGCAAATCCAAATAAATCAACGGCACGGGGATTTCGATCACGCGTAAGCCTGCCGCAGAGGCTTGAACCCACAGTTCCAGAGGCATCGCGTAGCCGTCGTCGGTGATATCGAGTTTCGTGAGGGCTTCGGCGCGATAGGCTTTGAAGCCACAAAACGCGTCGGTCAGTTGATAGCCCAAACGTTGATTGAGCGTCTCGGTGATGCGTCGGTTGATGAATAGCCGTTCCGGCGGAGGTGCATCGTCGCCGGCGTATTGTTTCAGATAACGGCTGCCGGACACGATGTCGGCGGCCGCAGCCATCTCGATGAATCGCGGGATCCGCTTGGGCTGGTGCTGTCCGTCGCAGTCCAAGGTGACCACGCCGTCGAAACCGTTTTGCAGGGTGAATGCGAACGCGGATTGCAGGGCGGCACCGTAGCCGCGGTTTTGCGGGTGGGTCACGACGTGAATGTCATCACGGCGGGCCAAGATCGCTGGCGTCTGGTCAGAAGAACCGTCATCCACGACCAGGATATCGCTGGCGTACCGTGAGACTTCGTCCAGGATCCCGTCGACATATTGTGCTTCGTTAAAAATCGGCAGAGCCGCAAGCCATTTTTCGTTGTTTGCCATGTGCCTTTCCGTTTGTTCTCGCCTGTAACCGGCCAATGATCGTCGGTTTCGGCTGTCTGAAATAGTGCCCCGAGTTGATAAATGTGCAAACAGTGGGCCAAGACCGCCTGCGGGACCGTGATGAATGATACGAACCAATCAACGGTGGAAAACCGCATCCAAAGTCCTGGCGGCGCCTCAGAACCGACAAAAAAGTCGGTCTTGAGGTCAATCTGGATGTCAGGAAACGCTTTACAGCAGGTTTTTGCCGCCTGCGGGCTGTTTGGACACTGTCATCTCGGCGCCAAAGCCGAAAACCGTTCGGGCGACGAGGGCCGCCAAAATGACAATCGATTTCCGTGGATCGATGACCCCGACTGGTTCACCAGCGAGGAATACTGGATCTGTCTGGTGATCTTACAGGGGTTTCTGGCGGATTTCGCCGAGAACACGTTTGGCGTTGGATGAGCGAATGTCGCTCGACTTTCCAAGTCGCTAGCGTGCCCCGACGAACGTTCGGCTCGTTCCAACCGGTGACCTGTGCAGACGGCCCTCTCCCGCGCATTCGCCAAGCCCGGATATTGCATCAGCCGGAGTGCGCTAGCACCCGGTTCCCGATTACAGGCGGAGAACCGGACGCTATCGCGTGGCGGCTGATGTATCAAACTGCAACGTCCTACTTTCAACGTAAACAAAGCCTCTACTAACACCTGCGTCGTAGTGACAGATGCCCATGCAATATCCGGGCTAGCCGCGGGCCTAATGGTGTCGACGAAACCGCTTCGAGGCCCGTGGCTAGCGCCATCGGCTCACAGACACAACGCAACACGACTAAATCAGCAGTCTCGTTCCGCGAGGGAGGTGGCAGTATCGTGTCACGAATACGAACGTCTGGTTTGTGCTGGAGCGTATGATGGCGTTTGTTTGCGACTGGTAACGTCGAGCGACGATCGGCGTCCTACTGCGGGTACTTTCGAAACACGGCGATCGCAATGAACAGCGATGCGAACAGGATCGCCGAACCGGCGATGAACGGGGCACCCGGCATTTGAAACGGTGCCGCGTCACTGGTGAAATACTTGAACAGTCCGCCGGTGAACAACAACGGCGCGACGATGCTGGTCAGGCTCATCAGGGAAGTCAACGCGCCCTGCACTTGTCCTTGCTCCTTTTCGTCCACGGTGGAAGTCACCAGGCTTTGAATCGCGGGACCGGCCAATCCGCCGAGTGCACCGAACATCACGATCACGGGGATCATCCACCCTGCGCTAGCCAACCCGTATGCCAAGAACGCGATGGCCGAAATCAACGTCCCCGCGATCAACGTCTTGCGTTCTCCGAATCGTTTGACGGCGGGGCGCACCATCCCGCCTTGAACGATCAGTGCGGTCAAACCGACCCAGCCGAGCATCAGTCCGTTGGTCTGCTCGCTCCAATCAAACTTTGCCGAAGTGAACAACACCCAAACGTTCTCCAAGCCTCGCTGCGAAAGCGATTTGCAAACAAAAACGATCGCGACCCCGAACGCCAGCGGATACTTGCGTAACGTCGTCATCGCACCAAACGGGTTGGCTTTTCGCAAGGAAAACTCGCTGCGTTTCTCCGGCGGCAATGACTCGGGCAGAATGAAAAATCCGTACAGCCAATTCACGAGCGCCAGTCCGGCTGCGACGAAAAACGGCAACCGCAGAGAGATGCCGCCGAGTACACCGCCCAGTGCGGGGCCGACGATAAACCCAAGTCCGAACATCACGCCGACAAATCCAAAATTGCGTGCGCGTGTGTCGTCCGTCGAAACATCGGCGATGTACGCATTCGCGGTGGTGAAGCTCGCTCCCATCACTCCGGCCAACAGACGACCGACGAACAGCCAAGTCACACTGGGCGCGAAACCTTGGATCACAAAATCGATGCCCAAACCGAACAAAGCCATCAGCAGCACGGGGCGTCGTCCGAATCGATCCGACAAACTACCGACGATCGGTGAAAAAATGAATTGCATGGCGGCGTAGGACGCGGCGATCACGGCGACGTAGCCCGCCGCGTCCGATTCGTCTCCGCCGATCAATTCTTTGACCAATTCGGGCAACACCGGAATCACGATCCCGATGCCGAGAATATCGATGAACAGCGTCAACAAAATGAACGCGATCCCCGCCGTTCGAGGTCCCTGCGGCGGAACAACTGCCGAGCCATCACCCGCGGATTCGTCGCTGGATTGGGATGGCGGATAGGAATTGGACATGGACGAGAATCGCGGGGTGGGGGCTGGAGCCCGACAATCCTAGTCGGTCGACTCCCTTTCGTCGATTCCTCCGAGTTCGCCAAACCAGCTTTGATCTATCGCTGTACATGCGAGCGATCCATCGCCTTTCGACTTGATCACGCTGCAAGGACGCGTTATCCTGCAACCCATGTTGCCGCCATAACTCTCACGCCGATTTCTTCGCCGCGCTTGCCGACGGCATCGTGAGCTGATTCCTCGACCATGGCGGTTCACCTGCGATTTATATCGGTGTCTTCGGCTGCTCCGATCATTCTCGACGAGGTACTCCAACAAGAGCTCAGTCGAGCATCAGACAGCAAGCTGAAGACGGTCGTAGCGACGATCCAACGGGATCAAGAAAGCGATAGTCATTACGAACGCTTGCCTTGCAAGAGGCCTTGAGTTTGACAAAGTGTTCGTGCCTTATTGTGGGTGCGAAGCGTTGCCCAGGGCAGATGGATCGGCACACGCTCTACGTCGCGGTGATACGAGTGATGCCTGAACCGGTGATTACTTACACGGGTACGTTGACCGAGTTTTTCAACGATTGCAAATACGTTAGAGAATGAAGAATCGCAAAGCGACAATCTAGGAATTCGATCCAAGGTCTCGAGAGATTTCACAATAATGACTATCACAAAGAAGCAGCTCGAAAACGCGAGGTTGCATCGAAGAACCTTTGCGATCATTTCGCATCCCGACGCGGGGAAAACCACGCTGACCGAGAAGCTTTTGCTGTTCGGGGGATCGATCGAAGTCGCCGGAGCGGTGCGCGGACGTAAGTCACAACGCACTGCAAGGTCCGACTGGATGGAATTGGAAAAGCAGCGAGGGATTTCCATTAGTTCAACCGTTTTGACATTCACGTTTGAAAGTACTCATATCAATCTACTTGATACACCGGGGCACCATGATTTCAGCGAGGACACCTATCGCACCTTGATGGCCGCTGACTGCGCCGTGATGGTCATTGATGCAGCAAAAGGAATCGAAACTCAAACAGAGAAGTTGTTCCGGGTATGTGCGGCGAGGGGAATACCCGTCATCACGTTTGTGAATAAAATTGATCGCCCTGGGCCATCTTCGCTTGAAATCCTGAGCCAAATTGAGAAAGAGTTTTCGATCGAGGCGGTGCCCGTCAATTGGCCCGTCGGAAACGGTCCTGATTTCTTGGGGATTGTCGACATTGCGACTGATCAGATGCATTTGTACGATGCGGAGTCAAGCGATTCTCGCGATACATCGCGGCAACGAGGTTGGGCAGAAGTCTTGGAATCAAATGATCCTCTGTCGATCGACGATTCCTCCGTCAATCTTCCATCGATCGGGCAGCACCTTCAGGCTGATATTCTATTGCATGCCGCAGAGGAGATCGAACTCGTCAAGCATGCCGGGCTTAGCTATCAGCGCGACAAATTTCTTCGGGGCGATCAAACCGTTGTGTTCTTCGGAAGCGCTTTGACCAATTTTGGGATGGAGTTGTTTCTTCGTGGATTTATCGATATTTGTCCGCCACCGACCTCACCTCAGACGGACGAGATCGGCACTTCCAACGATCTGCCGCAGTTTTCAGGGTTCGTTTTCAAAATACAAGCGAACCTTGATCCCATGCATCGTGACCGCGTTGCATTCATTCGTGTGTGTACCGGACGGTTCGAGCGAGATATGGATGTGACAGTGGCGAGATCGGGAAATCGAATTCGACTCCCCAGGGCATTGAAAGTGTTCGGTCGCGAACGCTTCACGATGGACGAAGCCTTTCCGGGCGATATCATCGGTGTGGTATGTCCCGGAGAACTCCGTCTTGGCGATACGGTTTTTGAAAGGTCACCGGTACTGTATCCGGGCGTGCCCCAGTTTCCACCAGAAGTCTTTGCAAGTATCCGGTGCCCTGAAACTTCTCGTCGAAAGCAGTTTGATCGCGGACTCGATCAGCTGGTGGAAGAAGGTGCCGTGCAGTTGTTTTGGGGAACCGGGCGTCAACGGGATGCGGTTCTTGCAGCCGTTGGTGAACTGCAATTCGATGTCGTGCGTTTTCGCTTGGAATCGGAATACAAAGCGCCCGCGGAGTTGCAGAAGCTGCCGTACACCCATGCGAGATGGTATCGTTGCAATGATCGGAACGTCTCGCTGGCCTGTCCCTACGGCGCGAAGCTGGTGAAGGATTTTTTTGGAAGTCCCGCAATCTTGGTTCAGTCGGAGTGGGACTTAAAGCAACTCTTGCGTAACAATCCTGGATTCTCCTTTGACGCGATCCACGAGACGCGATCCTCCGTAGAGGATCTCCATTCGTCCTCGCAAACTGACAGCTGAAGATGCCTGCCCTGCCAGATATTGCGATCGAGCGGGTCGCTGGCGGGTCGCTGGCGAGCGATTGGCGGTGCTCAGTGTGAGCGACTTGAAGACACTGATTAAAGACACTGGATTCATGAACCCTTTCCAATCCAACTCTGCTTGCGAGCAACCGCAGCGAGAGCGAAGGCGAGGATGATCCACAAGATCGCCAATGTTATTGGTGGATCATCGAATGTGCGGAAGAACAGCGTCGGCAAGTTTGCGCTGATGCTCAATGAACTCGGTTCGAAACCATGACGATTCTCGTAGCCACTGCCACCGCCATCGCTCCGGTTGCGCCGGAGATCATTGCAGATTGGCACGGAGTAAAGCGCAGATCAATGGATTGGTCATTACTGTGAATTCAAGCATTGGCACAGACGATTGAGAAACCTTGGAAAATGCACGGTCGACCGACCCGGTGATTGGAAAACCAAGACAAAGCACTCACAAAACGCTCTTAGTGGGTCCTGACGGCAAAATCTGGCCCTCATTTCTGCGCCGATTTAAGCTTGAAAACCATACGGACCCATTGTATCATTGCATTAATACAAGCGACTTTGTTTTGACGGAACTCTTTCTCGTGGAGTCGAGTGCTATGAACATGCGAATTGGTCTGTTGGTGTGTGTCGTTGGGCTATTGGGATCAACATCGCTTTGGAGCGATGACGTGGATACGGGGCATCGTGTTCCCGAGGATCCACCCACCCTGACGATCGGAGACCCGGCGCCGAAACTGGATATTCAACATTGGCTGGCGGCCACGGACCAACAGGACACCCCAGTCGGGGCGTTCATGGATGGCACGGTTTACATCGTCGAGTTTTGGGGCACATGGTGCCCGCCGTGTATCACCGAGATTCCTCATTTGGCCAAGTTGCAACAACGATACGGTCACGAAAGCTTGCGACTGATTAGTGTAAGTGACGAGCCACTTGAGGCCGTGCAGGCTTTCTTGGATCGCGAGGTGCCTGATGCCGGCGGGCAAACCTATCGCGATCTGACGAGTGTTTTCTCGATCACGACGGACCCCGACCGAAGTGTTCACCGAGACTACGTCGACGCGGCAAAGGGACTCGGTGTGCCCATCGCATTCATGGTGGGCAAGACTCAGCGAATCGAATGGGTCGGACATCCTGGACTGATCGATGCACCGCTGGAGAGTGTGATGCGAGGCGATTGGGATCGAGAAACGTTTGCGGTCGAGTTCAAGCAAAAACAGGATGTCCTGGCTGCGGTCAGGAAACTTTCCATCTTTCGGCAACGAAATGCGGAACGACCAGAGGAAGTTTTGAGAGCCATTGACGAGGAGTTCGCAAAGTTCGAGGGCTCCGATCAACCCGAACTACAAATGTTGCACGCGTTCCGCGTTCAAATGCTCATCAAACTCAAGCGATCGGACGAAGTCGAACGAGTCGTTCGAGAAATGCTTGACTCGCCGAAACAGAGCATTGAGACGATCGGGTTGGCAGTGTCCATTCTGTTCCAAATACCGCCTGACGTGAACATCGATCGCGCTTCACTCGCCCAGCGAGCATTACAGAGACTGCAGGACGCGATGCCGTCGGATCAGTTCGCCGACATGCCAGTTGCAATGCAACGATTAGCAGATACCAGGAAGACCATGATGATGGTTCAGTTGCATCAACTGGCAGGGCAAAACGATCAGGCAGTCACGTTGCTGAAAAAAGAACTGGACAAGGGCCTGGATTCACAGATGCGGGAAGCGGTCAACCAATTGCTACAGCAGATATCGGATCACGAATCAGAAAGGTGAATTTGGCGTCCGCAATGGACGCCCAATTCATGCCTGCATGAAGGATCATTGGGCCGATCGAACGCGAGATCTCGGTGCATCGTTTTGGTCACCGTCTCTTGCTGATGAGGTCAGCCTGATTTGACGACAATTGTCGCGAGCTAATTCGATCCTGTTTCCACTTTCAAACCGTTGGGATCCAAGACGACGTGCTTGACGCGTTGTCGTTTCCAGGTGTACGTCGCGTGGATCAGACCGTCATCGGATTGGACGATTGCCGGGTAACTGAACTCGGCTCCTTGTTCCTGCTCCAACACTCCGACCCTTTGCCACGTCTGGCCGTCATCCTCGGACATTGCCAAGTTCAGCATTCCGCGACGTCCCCACCCTGTCTTTCCGCTGTCCAAGTGGTTGTAGATCAACAGTTGCCGCCCGTCCTGTAACGTGACCGCATCAATTCCGGAGTTCGGATTGGGCAGCTTGGTCGCTTGCAATGCCGACCAGGACTGACCGTTGTCGCGCGAGCTGGTGCTTGCGATGACTCCTTCTTTGGTACGGCACAAGGCGATCAGCGAACCGTCCTTGCCACGCATGATGGTGGGCTGGATCGCATTGAAATCGGTCGCATCGTTGATCGGTCCGATTCGATTCCATGTGCCCTCGGGTTGACCACCCACCAAGGCAACTTTTTCAAAATGCACACGCCATCCGTCGTTCTCGGTCGATGAGCCACACAACAGCGTGCCATCATCCAACAAGATCGGCTTGCAACGCACCGGACCATCGATTCCTGTGGGCAACCGTCGTCGATCGCGAAAGGTCCGACCGCGGTCGTAGCTGACCATCATCTCGCCCCACCAGGATTGCGGATCGGGACCGGTCTTGAAAAACAAAATCAGCGGCGCGTCGCCCGGTGGCTGATACAAGACCGGGTTCCAGCACGGGTAGCGCAGTTCGCTATGTTGGACACCGGTGGCGACCTGTTGAGGTGAAGTCCAACCGGCGCCGTCGTGATAGCTGGTCCAGATGCCGACGTCCTCGTTCTTTTCTTTCGTCCCCGCAAACCAAGCGGCTACCAAACCGCGACTGGTCTGACAGACCGTCGACGCATGACACTCCTTCGTCGGCGGCTTGGTGAACACAAACTCGTCATGCACCAGTCCAGGCATTCGGCTTTCGGGTTGCTCAGTGATCGTTCCATTGAGCTGCTGTTCGTCGAAGGTCTCACAGTCGTCGTGAGCGATGTAGTAGATACGTCCGTTCTCGGCGCCGACCATCAAGTCGGGCTTTCCGTCGCGGTTGAGGTCGCATGCCGATGGGCTGGAGGTGTGTCCCGCCACATTGCGTTTGGCCAAGTTGCCGATCTTTTTGAGCAAGATCTTGCCGTCGAAATCCCCACAGTTGCGGTACCAACTCGCGTTTTCTGAATTGACCAAGACGTCCAAGCGTCCGTCTTGATCCCAATCGACCACGGCGAGTTTGATACGCCCTGAGCCTCCGCAGGATTTTGGATTCAACTGCAAGGGTTGGCCATCGGCGGCGACAAAAATCCGCTCTGCGTTTTGTCCCGATCGCCGCAGGGTGAGGTAGCCCTGTTGATCCAACATCACCAAGTCGAGTTTCTGATCGCCATCAAAGTCGATCGCAAGCGGCGTCGTGCGCCACTGCGTGATCGATTCGGGCGACTCTGTCTGCCACCAGTACCATGCGGGCGGCTCTTCACCGGGTGGGGTCGTCATGTCGGCAATCACGAACACGCCATCATCGTTTCGCAGCCATTCCAGTCGCGAAAGGATGGAGTTGTAAATTATGTCCAGGTCTCCATCGCCATCCCAGTCTGCTACCGACAGCGTTGTGTATCCCCATTTTGCTTCGCAGGGTCCTTGGATCGAACCCGAGGGTCCGGCCATCACACGGAACGGTTGAGTCGACTTGCCGTCAGCCGTCTTGACTTCGATCAACGACGGTGCCGACCATTTGGGCAAACCGTTTTCTCCGTCGCCAAGATTCTCAAAGTATCCGATGTTTCCTGCGGTGTTGCCGCACAAGATGTCTTGGTCCCCGTCGCCGTCAAAGTCGACGGCAAACGGTGTAGCCAGCGCGCCAAATTTCAGCGTGTCGGCTTGCTGTTGAAAGTAGACCGGAGCGTGAAAGACGGGCCGTTGATCGCGGAACTCGCCCGTGTTTTCCACCAAAGCCACCCGGCCGTCTTCGTCACCAACGATCAAATCCAAATCCTTGTCGCCGTCCCAGTCGATCGCCGTCGGGGTGATCATCTGCAAGTGCATCACCAAGGGTTCACCAGAGCTGTTGATGAGCTTTTGTCCTGCGGCGTAGTCGGGCTCGGTTCTGCTGCCGACGTTTTCAAAGTAGGTGAAACCATCCATGAACTCACCGCACAACAAGTCGAGGTCACCATCGCCGTCGAAGTCAGCGAAGTTGGGTGATGGCCAACCGTAGACGTCGATGTCACCGCCGGCGGCTTTGACTCGTTGGGGATTCTTGGAGTACTTGGGTTGCTCGCTGGAGCCCTCGTTGTTGATCCAATAAACATATCCGTGCAACGGACCGTTGTGCCAACGTCCGCTGGAGTCGTACGCGTGGTCCCAACCGTAATCGGTCCAGTCTCCGGCACCTATCACGAGGTCTTGGTCACCGTCGCCGTCGTAGTCCACGTACCGCCACATGTTGCCACGCGTTTTGTTGGCGTGAACGTTATTGGTCGGATAGATCTTGTTGGGTTTGTCAAAGTTGAAAACACCGGTGGTGGCATCACGTGGGTACTCGTAGCCATTTTTCAAGACATGCGGCTGCCCGTTGACGTAGCTGACTTGCATGTTCTGGCTCGCCGGACCCAAGCGCACAGCAGGTTTGAACACGGGCAGCTTTTCAGACGGATCTTGCGTGGGGTTTTCAAAGAAGTAGACGCCATTGGACGGTTTGTCCGGGCATGCGACCAGCAAGTCGAGGTCACCGTCCCCGTCGTAGTCCATCGGCATCGGCCACGCCCACAGCCCGACACCCAAGTCGACCTTGAGTCCAGGATGGTTGTACGGCAGTTCTGTCAACTCAGCCGATTGGCACGCGGAGTTGCCCGACCAAGAGGTGATCAGCATGATCGCGAGCATCGCGGTCGCAGGAAAGTGGAATCGAGGCATGATACGCTCACTCGTTGGGGAAAGGAGGTTTCGTCATGGTGTGGGGGGGAATCATTTTGGGGTCGGTGATGTGGCGTTCTGCTGCGCCATTCTCGCCTTCATTTGTTTCAGTTGGTCGAGCAACGCGAGTTGCATTTGCTGGGCACGTTCAGCCTGACTCGCGGCCAAGTTGTTTTGCTCACCTGGATCGTCGTGCAAGTGATACAGTTCCACGTGTTCATCTTCGGCAAACCAAATCAGTTTGAATCGACCTCGCCTGATCGCGGATTGCGGATGGGTTTTGCTGGTCACAAAGTCATCGATGCCGATGGTATCCGGGGCCACACCGTAACCACGTTCGGGATGGTAGTAGGGAAAGTGCCAAATCAAGTCACGGTCCGGTTCGATAGAGTCTCCTCTGAGCAAACGCTGAATCGAAACCCCGTCCACTCCGACGGCATGACCTCCGGCAAGCTCGACGAATGTTGGCAACAGATCGTAACCGATCACGGGGACGTCGCATCGTGAGTTCGGCTTGATCTCGTTTGCCCAGCTCGCGATCAATGGCACCCGCACACCGCCCTCATACAGATTCCATTTCGAACCTCTCAGTGGCCCATTTCCCGTAAACTCAGGATGGCCGCCGTTGTCCGACATAAAGACGATCAGCGTATTGTCTCGCTGACCTGATCGATCCAGCGCATCGAGAATGCGTCCCACATGATGATCCAGTGTTGTCACGAAGGCAGCGTACTGGATTCGATTCTGGCGGTTTCCGGCACTCAGTGGAATCACGTTCTCGTACCGATCCAGCAACCACTGGCACGGCGTCTTCACGGGCGTGTGCACGTAGAAAGACGACACCATGGCAAAGAACGGTTGGGAATGTTCAGCCGAGAGGTAGTCGCACACACCGTTGATCATCGTGTCGCCGGCAAACTCGTCGACCGTGTGGATTGTTTTCTGCGGACTCTTTTTCCAAGAGTACGGGTGTGCGCCAAAGTCTTCTCTCGCAATCTGAAACCCTTGTTGTGACGGACCGTGCGTGGGGCTCCAGCCCAAATAGCCGCCGTGATGCTGGTTCAGGTGCCACTTGCCAAAGAACGCCGTTTCGTAACCGGCGTCACCCAAATATTCCGCGATGGTCCGTTGCTTCAGCGGCAGGTTCAGTTTGAACGGTGGAGCCGTCAACAACGTTGGCGCATCGATTTGTTGCTGTCCAGGTTTGTATTTGGTGACAAATTCGAATCCCAGTCTGGCCGTGGTTTTTCCGCACAGGATGCTTGCGCGGGAAGCACTGCAGATCGGAGCGGGTGCGTAGCCTTGGGTGAATCGCATCCCTGACTGCGCAAGTCCGTCGATGTTCGGCGTTTGATGCCACGGATGCCCGTAGCAGGCCAAGTCCGACCAGGCCAAGTCGTCGACCAAGAGGAACAGGATGTTGGGCTGCATTGCGAATGCAACACTCGCAGATCCAAGATGCTGCCCAGCTATCAGGGCAAGCAGCACGACGAACATTGATGACTTTTTCATGTTCCATCGCCTCTACGTGAAAAAAGCATCCCCAACAACATCATCATTGTCGGTCCGACAACGATCACCAAGTACGTGTGAAAAGGGCTTGCGATCGGTTCCAAAGCAGCTGGCCAATGGTTGGTGATCGAAAATGTCATCCAGACGATCAGAACCACCGCCAAGCACAAGATCATGACGGCCGACCGCTCTCGAAGTTTTGGTGCTGTGACACCCATCAGAAACAGACCCACGATCGCCGCGCCCAAGACGCCCGAGAGTGTCCACCATATGTCCAACGCACTGTCGGTCAATCGGACCAGCAACAGTGCGACGATGGTGCCAAAAATCCCCCACGCCAACGTCGAGCTTCTCAACACCGACACACGATTTTTGTCGGTGGATTCAGGTCGGAGCAGCCTGACATAGAAGTCGCTCATCACCAGCGTGGCCGACGAATTCAGTGACGTCGAAACGGTACTCATCGCGGCGGCAAAGATCGCGGCGATCAGCAAGCCTCGAATGCCAGTGGGCAAATGTGACGCGATGAAGTGGGGAAAAACACGGTCGCCCAATTGCTTGGGTTCCAGCTTGCCGGCGAGGGTCTGCAGTCTGTCAGCATAGCCGTCGGACTGATCGTCAACGCCTTGCTGCATCAGTTGTTGCCGGGCCACCACCATTCGGACTTCCTGCATGTCCTCGGGGTGACATTCGTAGTACGCATACAGCGAGGTGCCGATGAAGAAGAACATCGCGCTGACGGGGATGTACAGCAACGCGCCCAACCAAACGCTCTTGGCAGCTTCGCGATCACTGCTAGAGGCGATGTATCGTTGGACGTAGCTTTGATCGATTCCGAAATTCTTGAGGTTCTCAAAGAGACCGTAGGCGAACACCACCCAGATCGTCGATTCCGCCACATTGGTGAGACTGCTGCTGCCCAGTGAGAACTTGTCGTCACGATTGGCTACCTCGAATACTTGACCGATCCCCTCGGGCATGTCCAGCAAGATGATCACCAACGCCAAAAGTGCGCCGGCCAGCAGCACAAAGGCTTGGATCGCATCAGCCCAAATCACCGCGACGATCCCGCCGACGAAAGCGTACGCGGTGACGATGACTCCCGTGATCACGATCAACGTTCGGATGTCCCAACCGAACAGCACCGACATCGGCAACGCCATCAGATACATCACCACACCGATGCGGGCGACTTGGAACAGCAGATAAAAACAACTCGCAAAAATCCTCGCCCAGAGGCCGAAGCGTTTTTCTAACAATGAGTACGCAGAAACTTCGCCCGAGGCCCGGTACATCGGCAAAAAGTATCGCACCGCAATCCATGCCGCCGGTGGCAGCGCCAGTGAAAACATGAACGAGTTCCAGTTGTCCACGAACGCTTTGCCGGGCAACGCCAGATAGCTAATGCTGCTGAGGTAGGTTGCAAAAATCGACATGCCGCAAAGCCATCCGGGCAGCGAACGACCGCCGGCGGTGAAATCATCCGACGAGCTGTTGCGTCGCCAAAAGAACACGCCGGTCGCCAAGATGACGACGAAGTAACCCGCCAGCACGCACCAATCGATCGTGGTGAAGAACGTTGAGGCAAGGCACATGCTGTTCACGACAACACTCCCAACTCGCGTAGAATGTCCGCCACTTGTTGACGCTGTGGCTCCAGGAACCGGTTGAAGGGGTCGGCGGGCAAATCGTTACAAACGCCGATCAGCGACAACGCGGACTTGGTCGCTTTGATGTGGCGCGATGCGTACTTGCCGATGTCGTAGATCGCTTGAAAGGCGACGATCACATCATGGGCTGTCTTGGCGGCCACTTCATCGCCCGCGACGATCGCGTTGTAGCAGGCGACAAAAACGTCAGGCATCACGTTGGCACCGCCCGCCACACCGCCGTCGCCCCCGGCGGCCATCGCTGCGGGCAACTTGGCCTCCGGTCCGATCAGGACCGACCAGTCCGGGCGAATGGATTTCAGCTCGCAGAGGCGTTTGAAATAATCCAAATCGCCGCTGCTGTCCTTGACGCCCACGATCGTTTCGATCGACGCGAGCGTTTGAAGCGTTTCGATATCGAACCACACCTTCGTCAAGCCCGGCATGTTGTACAGCATCAAGGGCAAGGGAATCAGCGGCGCGATGTTCTGGACGTATCGCGTCAGTTCCGTCTGGCCGGCGGGAAAGTAGTACGGGGTCGTTAGCACGGCCGCATCGGCACCGCACTGAGCGGCATGCTCGGCCAAGGCGACCGATTCGACGAACGCCGTGTCGGTCACTCCGACCAACACAGGAATGCGACCGTCGACCAAGCGAACCGTTTGTGAAATCATCTCGCGCCGCAATCGGTAGCCCAAGCTAGGTGCTTCACCGGTCGTCCCCAAGATGAAAACGCCCGATACTCCGCCGGCGATCACGTGCTCGATCAACCGCTCCAAGCCGGGCTGATCCAGTTTGTCGCGATCGGCGAGCGGCGTGACCAGAGGAGGAACGATACCGCTGAGCGAAAATGCAGTGGAGGTCATAGGGTTTCCCATCGGTGATTCCGTTGGGAATCAAGGTTGTCAAGTGTAATGGCCAGCCCGGATGCGATGTGTTGTTGCATCGCATCGGAAGCCGCCACAGGATTATTGGAAGCGATCGCGTCAAAGATTTGTTGGTGGTCCCGGCAAGTCGATTTCATCAGCTCGGCATCGTAGGCGTGTCGCTCGGTCGCAAAGACTCGCATCAGGGCATTGGAGCTTTCACCACTGCGGACCATCGTTTGATTCCCCGTCGCTTCGATGATCAACATGTGAAATGCCAAGTCCGCTTTTTCAAAGTCGGCGGTCACTTGCCGACCGGCGACCTTGGTTTTGGAATGGTCGACTCTTGTCGCCAAGGCCTGCATCCGTTTGAGTGTGCGGCCGATCGCATCGAGCTGTGATCGGCCGGCTCGCTGGGCTGCCTTGGCCGCCGCGTAAGGCTCGATGGCCTCACGCATTTCGTACAGTTCGATCAACTCGGTCCGACTGACGCTGCGAACCACCGCGCCGAGTTGCGGGACGAGCTCCACAAATCCTTCGTTGGCTAATAATCCCATGGCCTCTCGGACCGGGGTGGCACTGATCCCGAGTTCCTGGCCGATAGGCCCGTACCGGATGCGGCTGCCGGGCTGAAACTCGCCCGCGATGAGCCTCGACCGCAGGTTTTCGTAGGCAAGTTGTGCGTGAGTGGACGTCACGAGCGCTCCAGGTGCCGGTATCAAGGCATCGGTATCAAGGCATCGGTATCAAGGCATCGGTGTCGAGGCATCGGCACCTAGTTCATAGAAGTCTATAGACTTTAGCCGATCGGTCGGCCGATGCAAGTGTTTCGTGCTGGCGAGTGTGGTTTTGGGCAGCATCTGCCGCTCCGCCGCGATTTCTTTTATGCTTTGCCCTCCCAACTCCCCTCCACGAACGTGGCCTGAACTCGGCGGATGACGTCGCCCGGGTCCATGTTCGAGAAAAACCGCCAACGCAGGAATCTCTTGATGAGCGAAAAATACCGCCCCGGCACTTTGGCATTGCACGCCGGACAAGAAGTCGATCCGACGACCAACAGTCGGGCCGTGCCGATCTACGCGACCACCAGCTACGTGTTCAACGACACCGACCACGCAGCGGCTCTGTTCGGGTTGGCCGAATTCGGCAATATCTATTCGCGTCTGATGAACCCCACGGTCGACGTGCTGGAAAAGCGATTGGCGGCGTTGGACGGCGGCGTGACGGGTTTGTGCTTTGCCTCCGGACAAGCGGCGATCAATGCGGCGATCTTGACGCTCGCACACAGTGGTCAGAACATCGTCAGCAGCACATCGTTGTACGGTGGCACATGGACGCTCTTTACGCAGACCTTCAAACAACTTGGCATCGAAGTCCGTTTCTTTGATCCTGATCATCCGGAGCAGATCCACGGTCTGGTCGACGAGAACACGCGACTGGTTTACATGGAGAGCTTGGGCAACCCCAAAAACGACGTGCCGGATTTCAAAGCGATCGCGGACGCCGCGCATTCGGCGCCCCATGGTGCGATTCCGCTGTTGTGCGATAACACCGTGATGACACCGATGTTGCTCAAGCCGATCGATCACGGGATCGACATTGTCATTTACAGCACGACGAAATTCATCGGTGGTCACGGAGTACACATTGGTGGTGCGATCGTGGACAGCGGCAATTTCAAGTGGGCCGATCAGCCCGAGAAATGGCCGGAGTTCTGCGGCCCAAGTCCTTCGTACCACGGTGCTGTGTTCGAAGAGCACCTGCGTGGCATGGGCAACATCGCGTACAACGTCCACATCCGTACGCACTGGTTGCGTGACACGGGTGCCGCGATGAGCCCGTTTGCCGCTTTCCAATTCTTGCAAGGTTTGGAAACGCTGCACCTGCGGATGCCACGTCACTGCGAGAACGCATTGGCCGTTGCCCAGTTCCTGGAAGGGCACGAGGCTGTCGAGTGGGTCAACTATCCAGGATTGAAATCCCACAAGGATTACGATCGCGGACAAAAATACTTGCCCGACGGTCAAGGTGCGATTCTCGGGTTCGGTATCAAGGGTGGCATGGACGCGGGCAAAAAGTTCATCAACGCCTGCAAACTCTGCTCGCACTTGGCCAACATCGGCGATGCGAAAACATTGGTCATTCACCCGGCCAGTACGACGCACCAACAGTTGACCGCCGACGAGCAGGCCAAGGCCGGCGTCGTACCGGAGTACGTTCGGGTCTCGGTGGGCATCGAAGATGTCCGGGACATCATCGATGATCTGACACAAGCGTTGGCAGCGGCGACGGCATGACGGGATGGTTTCGCCCCTCGATTCGTTTGATCATTGATTGATGATGGACATTGTCAGCACCGACGACATCCGGTCTGCAGGCCCGTTGCCGCACGCTCAGAGCGTGACGTTTGACGGACCGATACCGCTGGAGCTCGGCGCGGAGTTGCCCGGCGTCACGTGCGCCTACGAGACGTGGGGAACTCTCAACGCCGATTCCTCCAACGCGGTGCTGGTGTGTCATGCCATCTCGGGCGATTCCCATGTCGCCCGTCACGATCAGAACGACGATCCGGGTTGGTGGGAGTATTTGATTGGTCCGGGCAAGGCCATCGATACCGATCGACTGTTTGTCGTCTGTCCGAACGTGTTGGGCGGATGTCGCGGCACCACCGGTCCCGGTGAAATCGATCCCAAGTCGGGACGGCCGTACGGGGCGGAGTTCCCCAGGATTACGATCGGCGACATGGTCTCGGTTCAAAAACGGTTGGCCGAGCATCTGGGCATCACGCGTTGGCGGGCGATCGTGGGTGGTTCACTCGGCGGGCACCAAGCGATGACTTGGGTAGCACGCTATCCAAAATCCACTGACTTGTGCGTCATCATCGCCTCCTCGCCTCGCTTGACCAATCAAGCACTTGGGTTCGACGTGATCGCTCGCAACGCGATCCAAACGGATCCGTACTACGCGGGCGGACAGTATTACGACCAGCCACAACGTCCGGACACTGGTTTGGCGATCGCTCGAATGCTCGGTCACATCACTTATCTATCCAGCGAAGTGATGGAAGAAAAGTTTGACCCCGATCGACACGATCCACGTCAGATCGCATCGATCTTTGAGCAGCGATTCAGCATCGGATCGTATCTTGCCCATCAAGGTCAAAAATTCACCACACGTTTCGACGCAAACAGTTACCTGTCAATATCGATGGCGATGGACTTGTTCGATCTCGGCACCAATCGATTGCAACTGATGGAACGTTTCGATGAGGCCGACTGTGAGTTTCTGTTGGTGAGCTTTAGCAGTGATTGGTTGTTTACGCCTGCGCAGTCACGTGAGATCGTCAACGCGTTGACGGCGCTTGACAAACCGGTGACCTATGCCGAAATCACGTCGCCGCGTGGTCACGACTCTTTTTTGATTCCCGATGACATCGAGCAGTATGCGCCGTTGGTTCAAGCTCGTTTGGAAGACCACTGTAATGAACCGGTGAAGCTTTCGGCGGTCGAACAATTGATTTTGGAATTGATCACCCCCGAGGCTTCCGTTTTGGACTTGGGCTGCGGTGACGGCAACCTCTTGTCTGCGTTGCGGTCGCGTGGGAATGAAAAGATCGTGGGTGTCGAAGTCGCTCAAGCCAACATCTTGCACGCAGCGGCGAGGGGGCTGCGTGTTATCGATTATGACCTCAATCACGGGTTGCCAGCGTTCATCGATGGCCAGTTCGATTTTGTGGTGCTCAGTGCGACGCTGCAGGCGGTGGCCAACGTGGAGCAGCTCTTCCATGAAATGCTGCGGGTCGGACGAAAAGTCATCGTCAGTTTTCCCAATTTTGCTTACCGGGCATTGCGAGAAGATTACGTCGCTCGTGGCCGCTCGCCCAAGGCCCCCGGGGAGTTCAGCCACGAATGGTACAACACTCCGAACCGTCGTTTCCCCAGCATCGCCGACGTGCATGATTTGTGTCGCGAAAAGGGGATTGTGATGCAGCGAGAGATCTATTTTGACTCAGAAACTCAAGCCCAGATCTCACCCGATGACGATCCTAACCTGAACGCAGACACTGCGATCTTGGTTCTGGCTCGCAATGGCTGAGCCGTGACGCGCAAGCCGCCGGGCATTACGCCCATTGAGCATCCATTTCAGTGCATTAAACCCGCGACCTGACGGCCAGCGGCTCAGGACGAGATTGCGAGTCCTGATGCACGGGACTCGTGACCTCGTCCACTACGAAATGCGTCACTTATTGATTGGGCTTTGCCTACTTGCCGTCCCAGAAATCCAGGACGCGGACTTTGTCCAGGACCGGTTGGAGGACTTCGACAAATGCCAAGTGGTCCTTGTGGGGCAAGTAGGTTTCACGTCCTTCTTCGCTGTCAAACGTGACCAGGAAACAATGCGTGAATCCTTCGTCGTGCTTCTCGGGGCTGTTGTTTTTGCCCCATTCAAAGGCTTTGATCGTGTCGATCTTGGAGGGCAACGCGGCAAAGGCTTCTTCGACTTTGGCAACAGCCTCCGGATCGGCGTCGTCTTTGAACTTAAAGAACACGGCGTGTTGGAGAGGCTTGTCGATCTTGGGTTGCTCGGTATCTCCCCAATAATCGATCACGAATACTTTGGCCATGTGGGGACGCAACACGTCGCCGAACGCTTTGTGTGCCGGGTGGGGCAAGTACGTCTCACGTCCCGCTTCGTCCGCAAAGGTCAACAAGAAACAGTGAGTGAATCCGTCATCCAAGCCTTCGGGGCTGTTGTTGGTGCCCCATTGAAAATCGATGATCTCCGGCACCTTTTCGGGCAAGGCCTCGAATGCCTGCACGACGCCGTTGATGTCGTCCTCCGTCGCGGTCTCCTTGAATCCAAAGAACACGGCGTGACGCAACAAGCCGGTGCGGGGGGGCTCGGCGGCGGCTTGATCGTCGGTCACAGTGGTTTCGCTGGGGGTTTCGCTGGAGGATTCGTTCACGGGCTCGGTCGTGGTTTGGGTTTCTGTTGTCGCATCCGGCGTCGTGCCGCTCGGTTCGACTTCTGGTTTTTGGCAGCCGGCCAGGACAGCGATCATACACAGCAGGAGCGGCAGCATCGGTTTGGAAAACCACGCTCCGTGGCGGACGTGAAACGACATGAGGTCAAAATCCAATTGGAGGTAAGGGGGGGCAAAACGGTGGGCGGCGTGATGCCTGGTGGTGGAGTGCACTGCCCGGCAGCAGGCCAGATTCTATCAAGATCGTCGCACGTTGTTCAGATGGAGGCGTTGTCGTTCAGCTGGAAGAGTTGTTGCTGGGCGCGGTCATGGCAGAAAAACGGCGTTCCCCTTACCCTTGTGGGCTGACGTTCCCTTCCGCTCGCCCTCACAACCAAGCCCCGTATCCTTTGATGAAAACGATTCGGTCGTTCATATCGGTCCCGCTCGCCCCGCTGATCACCGCGGGTGCGGCCAAGCTGATCAAGAAGCTCAAGCCGTTTGACGAGGGCATCAAATGGGTGCCGCTAGACAACTTTCACCTGACGCTCAAATTCTTGGGTGAAGTCGACAACACCGAGGTTCCCACGATCTGCAATCGCTTGCGAGAGATCGCAGAAGACTACGATCCCTTTGAACTGTCGTTCGCCGGGATGCGGGCCATGCCCAGTGGGCAGCGACCGCGGATTTTGAGCGTCAAGGTCGCCGACGAATCCGGCAGTCTGGTTCAATTGGTCGGCGAATTGGAAACCTCAATGGCCGACCTGGGATTCAAACAAGAGCCGCGGGACTACGTTCCCCACCTGACCCTGGGGCGCACACGCAGCAACACGCGGCGTGTGTCTGAGGCGGTGATCGCGGAAATGGAGCGTCTGGGCGACTATCACTTGGGCGAACAGGTCGTCGATGAAATCCAATTGATGGCGAGTTTTTTGGATAAAGGCGGGCCGACTTACCAAACCATGGACACGATCGAGTTGTGATTCTGAGTCGAAATCTCGACAGCCTGCTAGCCCGGATTATTCACGCGACCCACTACGGTCTTCGCAATACGTTTGCACGAAACGGTTTGCGCGTATTGGTGCGAAAACAGTCTGCGCATATGAGCCGCCACGCGATAGCGTCCGGTTCTCACGCCTATACTCGGGAACCGGACGCTATCGCGTGCCGGCTGATGAATAATCCGGGCTCGGTCGGCCCGCTTGGATATAGAATGGTTCGCATGGATTCCACGATACGTAGCGATCTGATCGATGCACCGGCGACACCCTCGCTCGGGCGTTCGACGCTGCTCGAGGCGGTCAAGCGTGGTCAGCTCGGTCCGTTGTCTCCGGGTGTAGTCGCACTCGTCACGCTGGTCCTGATTGTGGCGACCCTGTACGTCGGTTGGTCGGTCCGTCAAGCGATGCGAAGTCTGATCCGAGATTCGATCTCGACCGTGTTGGCGGCAAACGTCGCGGCACTGGAGCTGTGGCTGGGTGAGCAAGCCGACACGGTAGAGCGGCTGTCACAGGATCGACGATTCGAACCATGGCTGAATCAAGTCATCGCGTCCTCCGGCGACGTGGACAGCAACGATGCACCGCAACTGCTCACTCAAGAAGTCTCTGACTTGGGATACGAGGGCTGGGCATTGCTCAACGCCTCGGGGAGAGTCCTGGCAAGCAATCAAACGGATGCGATCGGCAAGCAATTCGATTTGCCGCGAGAAACGGTTGTCAAGCTGGGCGAAGGTTTGCAGGTAATCTCACAACCGTTCGAGGTCTTGGGGGCAATCACACCTGAACCTACGATCGAAAATAAACCGCAATCGCCGGAAATTGGCTCGCCCGAGGTCATCATGTGCGCCCTGTCACCGCTGCGTCAGGGCATGCAGTTGCAGGGTATCTTGGCATTGATCATCGATCCCTCACAACAGTTTTCTCAAATCTTGAGCGTTGCCCGGATCGGTGGCAGCGGAGAGACCTACGCGTTCGACAGTCGCGCGGTGCTGTTGTCACGCAGCCGATTTGAAATCCAGTTGAGACAAGCTGGATTGCTGAAAGACAACCAATCCAGTCCGCTCAGCGTTCACGTCCGTGATCCTGGTGTCGATATTCGCAATCAGGCACTCGACAACCCCAATCCACAATCGTGGCCAATGACGCTGATGGCTGATCACGCAACACGTGGTGGAACGGGGGACAATGTCGTCGGATACAACGACTACCGCGGCGTACCCGTGATCGGAGTGTGGCGATGGTTGCCCAAGTACGGGATCGGCGTGACGACGGAACTGGACGTGGACGAAGCCTACGCGCCAATGAGCGTGTTTCGCAATTCTTTCCTCGCCTTGCTGGCGTTGGTGCTGATCTCCAGCGGCAGCATGCTGGCCTTGGCATCGGTATTGCGCCGATTGGACAAGTCCAACGATCCTCAATACGGCATCTCACGCCGCCTGGGACAATACGAGTTGGGTCAAAAGATCGGACGCGGCGGCATGGGACTTGTCTACCGTGGTCAACACCGCGTGCTGAAACGAGACGTCGCGATCAAAGTGCTTGAGTACACCGAGGCAACCGAGCGGTCGTTGGCCAGGTTTCAACGCGAAGTTCGCTTGACCGCACAGTTGCAGCATCCCAACACGATCAGCATCTATGATTGCGGGCAAACTCCCGAAGGCACTTTCTTCTACGTCATGGAACTGATCGACGGGATCTCGTTGCAGCAGTTGGTCGACTACTACGGACGACAGCCGGCCGAACGCGTGATCTATTTGTTGATTCAGGTCTGCGATTCGATCGCAGAAGCCCACGCGTCGGGGATGGTTCACCGCGACATCAAACCGGCGAACATCTTGCTCGCCTCTCGCGCGGGTCAACACGATTTGATCAAGGTCTTGGATTTTGGACTGGCCAAGCAGATCGATCACGAGACGATGCAGTTGACGCGAGCCGAATCATTGACCGGCACACCGCTGTACATGTCACCCGAATCGGTACGTGACGCTTCATTGGCCAGTCAACAAAGCGACATCTACTCCATCGGTTCGGTCGGCTACATGTTGCTGACCGCGTTGGCGCCGTTTGCGGGAGACTCGTCGGCGGATATCTGCGCCAAGAAGCTGCACGAGGACCCGATCCCGCCTGCGAAACGGCTTGCCGGCGATTTTCCGGACGATTTGGTTGAGATCCTGATGCAATGCTTACACCGCGATCCAGAGAAGCGGCCACAATCGGCGAGGGAGCTGGCACGTCGGCTCTCTCGATGCAAAAACAGCCCGCATTGGAGACAAGGCGACGCCGCGTTATGGTGGCGTGAAGTCTTCGACGGGCCCACACTGGACGATATGAGTGCGCTCATTGACGACCAAGGCTCCAATGACCAACCCAGGGATGATCGCCTTAGAGGTCATCATGTTGGAGAAACTGCACGACGACCACATGACACGGCGGTCAACGAGCTGGTTCATGCAGTTGCGATCAAACACAATGAACCGACGCCCAGAGTGTGAATGCTCCCTGAGGCTACCCGCAAAACAAATCCCCCCACTGTATCCCCATCCCCGCTGGAATCCCCATGTTTGGTTTCGGTCGCGAATCCAAGAAACCGCCGATCGACTGGCTGAGACTGCTGGCGTTGCTGGAAGACGACGACCAACGGGCAGCGGTTGTGCGTTTGTTTCCGGATGAGGGACGAGAAAGTTATCTGACGGCGCTCAAGCGGATGGATCCGCAACTGGCACAGGACGTGACCGCATTGGGGCGGCAAGTTTTTAACAGTATCAAATTGGCCGAGTATCCCACGCTCGCCGTTGCCGGAATGCTCAACAGCGGCAAGACGAGTTTGGTCGCTTCTTTCCTCAGCCCGGCTGGTCGAGCCAGAACCTTGCGCGGCAGCGGCAACGGCCAAGGTACCCATCGCTTTGTCCTCTGGTTGCCCAGTCAGTGGCGTCAAGATGCGGAGCTGTGGAATCTGCTGCTGGCTGACTTCGGCGACGCCGTCGGTCATCCACCTGAGTTGTTGGCCGAAACGCCTGAAGCGGCTCACGCCCAGTACAACAATCGCATCGGCGATGAATCTGCTATCTCGGTGCCGCTGGTCGCTACTGACGACGCGCTCAATGAGTTGGGCGTTGGTTTGCTGGATTGCCCAGACATCGTTTCCGATGCGGCATTCGGTTTGGGCTCTCCCGAGACTCGTCGCGAATTGCTCGGACGAGCATCGACATTCTGCTCCGCTTTCTTGGTCGTCTCCTCTGCGCAGTCCTGTCGCGACGTCACGCTCGGCGATTTATTGCGCATTGCCGCGGATTTGATGCCCGGCATCCCACGCTTGTTGGCCGTCAACCAAATCCGCCCACCACAAACGCCGGATGAAGTCTTGGAGACGTTTGGTCCGCTGGCTGAGAAGCACGGCATCGACAAGATCTTTGCGGCATACGATTTCGATGTGCCAGCGAGCGCTCCGTTCATTCCCAAACGGGATACCGGACTGACTTGGGAAATGAGCGGCGAGGGAGCAGGCGGCGGGGGATCTGGCGGCGGGGCAGCAGACGGCCAGGCGGAACAGTTGCCGATCTTCTTTTCACTTTCCCAAAACGCAGACGACAATCCGCCCGCCGAGATCTCTGACAACCGTTTGTTGATCCATTTGCCCGCGCAGTTGGATCGCTCCAATGCATCCGAGCGATTTTTAAGTGGTCGTCAACAGGCTTTGCGTCGGGTCATCTGGGAGCAAGGCTACCCGGCAATCACCAAGAACGTCGATGAATCCGTTGAGCGAACTCAGCGGGCTCGGGAATGCTTGCTGAAGGTCGCAACGGAAGTGTTCACGCACACGGCGCCCGGAGGCGAGATCAAAGAGTTGCGGATGCACCAGAGTGAGCGAATCTTGCGACAACTGTCGGAGTCGTTTTGCGAAACCGCGCCGTGGTACGCGCGGTGGGGAGTCCGGGTCAACACGTTCATCAGTGGCAAAGTCAAAGGCGCAAGTGACGTGATCCGACGCTGGGCACCGTCGGCGATCGCGCAAAGGTTCGCCGACGAGATGCGTGAGAAACTGCGTCGCGGCGAAGTCGGCCGGTTGATCAGTGCCGAGCAGTTGTCCGATCGGATTTCGGCCTACGGTGGCCCGATGGTGTTGTCCAATTGGTTTGACGCCAGGGGAAACGAAAAAGATGCAAAGGCATGGCACGCCGCACTGGGCACCGCGATCGAGCGTTTCGAACATGATGACTTCACCGTCCTGGATCCCAAGCGTCTGGACGACGCCGTGCGTCAGATGTGGAAAGAAGTCCCGATGAGCAAGAAAATGGTTGCCGGACTCACTCCGCTGGCTGCCAGCTTGGCCGCCTTTGGCAGCGTCATGATGCTGCCCATCGATGGCGGAGCGACGGTGCTGGCGGCCGCATCGATTCCCGAGCTTTTTGCCGCCGCCGGTTTGACGGCGATGGCCGCGATGTGGTCGGGCGGCCAGAACACGCGTATGATCGGCCGACAAGCCGCTTCCCAGCAACTGGCGGACTTTCACGCGGTATTGTGTGATACCCTGGGTGTCGCACGCAACAAGCAGTCGCCCGACATCCGAGTCGGTGGCGCCAAATTGACGTTGCCCCAGCCCACTGCTCCCGTCAAAACATCTGCCAACGGGACGATTCCCCTGTATCGCGTGGGCGATTCCTTTGTCAAAGAGTTGCAGGCAATGCTACCACGCTGATCGTGGCGACCATTTTGACGCCGACGTCACACCGGTCCTTATTCATCATCATTTCACCAGCATCACGCCAAACTGTCTGGCTCACTCGTGTCCGAATCATTTTCGCCCTCTGATCCCGCCACGCTGGCCACCGACAATCATGTCGGTGCGTCGGCGCCGGGCGACCAGTTCTTGCGACGCGTGCGTCAATCCGCGACGACGGTACTGGGTGACAGCCAGACGGGTCGCGAAGTCCTGGAGTTGTGCGACGAGCACGCCGAGGCGCGGAAGATGATTTTGCAGGATCGCAGTGCCGGCGCAACGGTGATCGCGGTCGTCGGCGCGACCGGCCAAGGAAAATCTTGGTTGATTCAGCAACTCGTTCGCCGATCACCCATCGCCGCGTCCATTCAAAGCGGCAACAACTTGGATCAGGCCACAGAAAAACTGGTTTGGATCGGCCCGCGTGCCCCCGCCGATTTGGACTCGCGGCACGAACGGTTCCTGCACTGCGACAGCGGTTCGATGGAGCCGATCGGCGTACCGTACTTGATCGTGGACGCTCCGGGGGCGACGGACGATCGACGCGGTATCGTCGCTGTTGCCTCTCGCGCGCTGTCGCTGGCGTCGGTTTTATTGCTGGTCGTCCGTCGCGATCAAATCCGTGCCGAGACCGTCAGTGCCATCGCCCATGCCAGCGAAGGCACGATCGTTGTGCCGGTGATCAACGCGATCCGACAACATGATTCGCAACTCTCCGCCGACGTTGATTCGTTGGCGGCTCAGTTGCGGCATGCGGCACCGGCCAGTGTCGTGGTCAACCCGATCTTGGTCGACGACTTTCAGCTCGCGTCGCGTGACGAAGAATCCGTTGGTTCGGACGCCGCGCGACGGATCGCCATCGCGTTACAGATGCAACTGGGGAATTCTTGGGAAGGAGACCGGCGAAAGAGCACTCGACTGGCGGCACTGGACGGACGTTTTCGCGCGGCGCTGAGCAACTTACTGGAAGGCCAATTGCCCGGTTTGACGCATGCGGTGGGGCGACTCAACGCCGAGGCGACCAAGTTGCCCGGCGAAGTCGCTGAAACGTTGATCGGTACCAGCGGCCCCATGCGTGCCGCGATCCGATCACGCCTGCGACTTTCCCTGCTCGGTCAAACCGCCGCCCTCTGGTTCCCCTATCGTACGCAACTCGGGCTGCTGAACCTGACGCACGGCGCGTGGGACCGTGTGCTGCTGTCACTCTCGGGATCATTGCCGTCGCTGGTCAGTACGGTTTGGAGCAGCACCAAACAGTTGACGTCCGATCGAAATGCCAACGATGAAATGAGAGACGGATTGCAGCGACGCGGCAAGGCAGCCGTGACCGATCGTCTTGGACCGCTGGCGGCACGATTTCGCGAAGAACTGTTGATGCTGCAAAATCGCGGCGGCCAGGTTGTACGCTCCAGCGAAGCCCCGGCGGTCTCTCAGTTGGCTTACTTGTCAGGCATCGATGCGTTGCAAGAGGCATCACAAGAGATCTTTGACAGCGAAACCGATCGCGTCGCCATTTCACGAGGCGGAGCGGTATTCGCCGCTCTGTTGGGAACGCTGGTGTTCTGGTCGATCATGGCGGGGCCGATCGTTTCCTTGTACCGAGAATACTTCGAAGCCAGCTATGCCACCCTGACGGGATCGGGCGCGACGTTGGAAACGTTTCCCAAACCCGAGTTCGCGCTCATCCTGACCAGCCTGATCCTGTCGATCTTGCCGACCGCCGTGATCGCCATGTTTGCGATTTCATCGGCGCAGTCCTCTGGACGAGTCCGCAAGGCGGAGGAAAGCATTCGACGACGTCATCACGAATCCATCGAGCATCTGCAACGCAACGGCGTCCTGCAACTGCGTTGGGATGACCCGCTGCTGGCCGATGCCGAGTTTCTGGTTTCCGCCGGGACAGAGAATCAACCATTGCCAGATCAACCGACGGATCAACCGACGGATCAACCGACGGATCAACCGACGGATCAACCGACGGAGCGAACATGAGATTGAAAATCGGATCGGGCATCGCACTGTTCGCCCAAACGAATGCAGCATCACCGACCGGCGGCACACCCAGTGCCCCATCGTCTGGCTTTTTGGACATCATCCTCAGCGGAGGAATCACGGGCGCGACGATCCTGCTGGTGCTGGTGGCGTTGAGCATTGCGGCAGCCTATCTGGTGTTTGATCAAGTCATGACGTTGCGACGCAGTGAGGTCTTGCCCGAAGGAGTCAGTGAAGCGGTTCGGCAGGCCTTGTTGACCGGCCGGATTCCCGAAGCCGATGCGGCGTGCAGACGGTCGCCAAGCGTGTTGAGTGTGGTTGTCCTGGCCGGGCTCAATGAAATGGATTTCGGTTGGCGTGAAGTCGAGAAAGCAGTCGAAGACTGTTTGGCCGACCAAGCCGCACGCTTGATGCGACGCGTGGAGTACCTTTCGGTGATCGGCAACATCGCGCCGATGGTCGGGCTGCTGGGAACCGTGACCGGGATGATCTTTGCCTTTCAACAAGTCGCGACCACGCGGGGCGCCGCCGGCGCGGGCGATTTGGCCGAAGGAATTTATCAAGCGTTGGTGACCACCGTCGGCGGGTTGATCGTCGCCATCCCGTCCTTGGCTGCTTACGCCGTGTGTCGAAACAAAGTCGACGCGTTGATCGCCGACATCGCCTTTCAAACCCAACACGCCTTGATGCCGATCAAACGTCGACCGACCAAGTCACGCGGGACTCATTTGGCGCAAGCGGCCGCCTCCCCAACTCCGGTTGCACAAAAACAACCTCCACAAGCCGTCGCGCCCAAGCCACCCGCAACACCCGCTCCAGCTCCCGTTCGCCGACCACCTCCCACGCAAGGATGAGAGAGATGCAGATGGTTCGCCTGTTCCTGATCAGCTCGGCTTGTTTGGTACTGCTCAATATCGATGCGGTTCACCACTCTCTGGCTGCGGACCCGCCGCCGGTATTGCCGGGCGAGTTGCCGAAGTTTCAACCGCCGCCCCGCCCTCCAGCGTCACAGCAGTTGGACGTGCTGCAACGCGCGTTGGATGGAGACCCCAACGCGGCCTCCGGCGACCCGATGTTCGACGACCTGCTCGAAATGATCCGGCGAGGTGGCGGCAGCGTTCTGAACGGGTCTGCTTTGGAAACCATCCCAGATTCCATCACCGATGGTCACTCAGAGTTTCACGCGGATTCTCACGGGATGACCGAAGACGCTGGAAATGATGCGGACCAGCGAGCACACGCCGCGGAAGCCCTGCTGAGGGCGGCACGTTTGCTGAAAAAAGTACCAGAAAATGACCCGCAAGCCATCAAATCCAGAGACATTTTGGTGAACGATATGCGTCGCCAAGCGGTACGACTATTATCGCAGACACTCGATACACCGCCGCGGTGAGACCACGCATCAACCCCAACCCTCGCTCCAACTTGTCGCGTCCCATCAACTCTCGTCAAAAACTCTGGCTGTCAGTCACCGCGATCGTGGTGATCATCGCTGGTGCAGTGTTTGCAGATTACTGGTCTGCCGAACCCGCCGACATCTCGCTCGGGTTCGTCGGGCGAGACGCCTGCGTTGATTGCCATCAAACCGAGACGCAAACCTTCATCGGGTCGGATCACGACAAAGCCATGGACTTGGCGACCGAGGAAACGGTCCTCGGTGATTTCAACGATGTCACGTTTGAGCACGACGGAATCGTCAGCCGCCTGTATCGAGACGGCGAGCGATTCATGATCAACACCGAAGGTCCCACCGGAGAGATGGAGGACTTTCACGTCAAGTACGTGTTCGGCGTTAGCCCGCTGCAACAATACATGGTGGAATTTGATCGTCCCGACGACATGCCGGAAAACGAAATCAGCCGTGTGCAAGTCTTGCGGATCAGTTGGGACACGCTCAAGGGAGAGTGGTTTTACCTCCGCCCACCAGACGTCACCGACAAACTTGAGCCCGACGACCAATTGCACTGGACCGGCATCGCCCAACGCTGGCAAACGATGTGCGCCGACTGTCACTCGACCAATCTGAAAAGCAATTTTGATCCGGCATCGAATCGGTACCACACAACGTTTTCAGAAATGGATGTCAGTTGTGAGTCTTGTCATGGGCCGGGCAGTCTGCATATCCAACTCGCCAACAAACGATCTCTGTTCTGGGATCGACGTCATGGCTATGGACTGGCGAAACTGAAAGGGGAGGACCCCAAACCACAACTCGATACCTGTGCGCCCTGCCATAGTCGACGCAGTGTGATGGACAACGATTTTCTTGCCGGCAATGAGTACTGCAATTTCTATCAATTGGAACTGCTCAGGCCGGAAACCTATCACGGCGATGGGCAAATCAAAGACGAAGTCTACGTGTATGGCTCGTTCATTCAGAGCAAGATGTATCACAAGGGAATTCGCTGTACCGATTGCCACGATCCACACTCGTTGAAACTAAAACATCCGGGCAATGAGACCTGCACCTCTTGTCATCAACACGCGGCGGGTAAGTACGACGTGCCCTCGCATCATCACCACGCCCCCGGAACCGCCGGAGCGATGTGCGTGAACTGCCACATGCCCCACACCACGTACATGGAAGTCGACGCGAGACGCGACCATAGTTTACGAATCCCACGCCCAGACTTGTCGGTCCAGCTCGGAACTCCTAATGCGTGCAGTCATTGCCACGTCAAAGATCAATTGAAGGATTTGAAACCAGAGGTTCAGGCGGAGTTTGGCAATCAAGAGTATTCCAAATGGCTGTTGGCAGCAGAGCAAGGCAACCAGGCGATCGCGGATGCCATCAAAGCGTCCGATCTTTGGTGCGATCAAGCATGTGATCAGTGGTACGGCGCTGAGCGAAAACGGCCGTACCATTTCGCAGAAGCTCTCGTGCCGTTTCGACGCGGTGATCCCGAGTCCGCCCAAGGAATGCTGGAACTGATCGCGCGAGACGACGGTGTCACGCCAGCGATCGCCCGGGCGACGGCGATCAGTGAATTGGCTGGCTCTCGCAACAATGCGCTTCGAGAACAAGCAGAACGCATCGCTGAAAACGTCAACGAAAGCCCGATCCTCCGTGCCGCCGCAGTTCAGGTGTTCGCTTCGATCTCACCCGCGCTTGCCAAACCGGTCTTGCTGCCGTTGCTGGACGATGAATCTCGATTGGTTCGCTCCGAAGCCGCACGAACCCTGCTGTCCTCGCGTTCGTTTGCCGGATTGACGGAGTTGGAACGCGGACGATTGGAGCGCGCACTGGAGGAAGTCAAAGACGGGCTGATGGTGGCCGACGATCGCAGCGGCGCACACATGAGCTGGGCCATGATTTGCGAACAACTGGGACGGATCCAGGAAGCAGTCGACTCCTACGAAACCGCCATCCGCATCGAACCCACCGTCACCGGCCCGCGAACCAACTACGCCGCATTGCTGGAACGAATCGTCGGGCAAGCCGCACCCAATACGGCGCAGAACTATCTCGCCAAAGCACAATCGCTTCGCAAAGAAGAGTTACCCTTGTTGGCACGCGACGCAGGGCTGGCACCCGACAACGCGGCGTTGCAGTACCGCTACGGACTGGCGTTGTATCTGAACGGTCAGATGCAGGAGGCCAAAGAAAGACTGGAGCGTGCCGTCGAACTGGAACCCGATGTGCCTGATTTTCAATTGGCCCTGAAACTTCTCAACGAGAAACTGCAATCGCAGTGACCTAAATCGCGAAACGTGCCCCGTCGTGGGGCAGGTTTTCAACCTGCCGAGTGAATGTAGGTCATGCTGTGCATGACGAAATCCGGTATGTCAGTCTCTACGCTTGGTCGCTTCAATTCGTAAAACTCCCAGCAACATCCGACGCGGCTAATGGTGTTCACTTTCAAAACAGTACCAACCTCTCAAGAACCTCAAGTCTCGCGGAGCTAATCGCGTCAATTCGTTTGAAATACACCCACTAATTCTGCGGAAGAGCCCTTTTTTGACGCCCCCTGATGAGTTTGATACCATCAGAGTGTCATCCGCTGGGCTCACCTTTTTATTCTCAACCATCGAAGGTAGCTGTCATGAGCCGTCGCTCTCTCTTTGTGATTGCTATCAGCATCCTGCTGAAGGCTTCGTTTGCGTGCAAGCCGAGCAGTTGCGTCGCCGCTGACCCGCCCCAAGCTGCCGACGTGTTGGTTCAGGCGGCGCTCCAGTCGGAGGTCGACCGAAATCCCCATCAGCGTCTGCAGTTGCTTGCCGAATCGATTCGCACGGCGCCAGAACACGCCGCAAGTCGCTGGCATTCCGGCCACGTGATGACCGAAGAAGGGTGGTTGCCCGTCCAACGCTTCATTCAACAAACCAATGGGCGAGGCGCCGTTGCACGGTACAACCAATTACGAGATTCCATCGCCGGTACCGCAGTGGGCGAAATCACCCTTGCTCGCTTTTGCAACACCAATGGCCTGAACGATCGCGAGCGTTTGCATTGGAACAACGTGCTGCGTTTTGACCGATCCAATCAAGAGGCACGAAAGCATCTGGATCTGCACGAATATCGCGGTCAATTGCTCACACCGGAACAAATCCTGCAGTGGAAAGCCACGCACAAGGAATACAGAGACTCGGTCAATCACTGGGACAACCAACTCAGACAATGGCGCGGCCAGATCGACAACACGTCTCCACGTCACCACGCTTCGGCTTGGCGAGCCTTGTCTGAGGTAACGGACTATCACGCGGTCCCGTCCTTAGAGAAAATGTTCTACCGCACTGACGAGGAACTACAAGAAGTCATCTTGTCCGTACTGGGCAACATCCGCGAACCGATTGCAACGGATGCTCTCGTGCGATTAGCGATTTACAACGAGACACCAGAGGTCAGAGAAGCCGCTGCATTGCAACTCCGCGACCGCTCATGGTACGAGTTCGTGCCAGCAATGATGAATCTGCTGGAAACACCGATCGAATATCAATACACGATGCAACGATCATCTAACAGTGTCAGCAGCTTCATTCAGATCGCCAAAGAGACATCTGCGGCGAAGCTAAGATTTTCCGAAGTTAGACTGGCATCCACCCCGATCCGCTTGCCCAGCAACCGCGGACTGAACCCTGGAGTAGGCGTTATCGGAGCCCAATCTCGTTTGCGGAACGCTCAAGCACAACAGCAGCGAGCCTTGGCTCAGGAAACTTGGCGCCGATGCAGAGAGATTCAAAACACAATCGGCACGATTACAAATCTCAACCGACAACGATTCGTAGTCAATCACCGGATTTATGACACCCTGGAACTCACCACGGGACAGGAAATCGACGCCAAGCCACAAGCTTGGTGGGATTGGTGGAACCATTACAACGAGATCACCTATCTCAATGACAAAGAAGAGAAGACTTATCTTGTCAGCATTGATAGTCGTGTCCCGTTGGAGTGCTTTGTCCCCGGCACGCTCACTTGGACCGACACCGGCAAGCAACCCATCGAGACCATCAAGGTGGGAGACCGTGTACTCTCGCAAGATCCCGTTTCGGGTGAATTGGCTTACCGCCTCGTTACCAAAACCACAATCAGGGAGCCGAGTCCAACTCTGCGAATCCAGGTAGCGGATTCTGAGATCGTTTCAACGCTTGGCCACCCAATGTGGGTCGTGGGTTCCGGATGGAAAATGGCCAAAGAACTTGCCGTCGGCGATCGCCTTCACTCCCTCAACGGCGGCACTGAGATCACAGATATCCGGCAGGGTGATGACTCACAAACACATAACCTCGTGGTCGAAAACACCAGCACGTACTTCGTCGGCAACTCCGCAATTCTGGTCCACGACAGCCAGCCACGTACAGTCAGCCTGCTGCCCCTTCCCGGCTGGAAGACCTCGGCTCGTTGATTTGTTCGCGAACCCATTAACAAAACCGCGAGTTCATCGAAATAAGGTCAATCCGTCTTTTCACTTGGTGGCTTCGATTCAGGGAAACTCCTGGTGCCGCCCGAAGCGGTTAGTGGTCTGGGACAAATTATCTTTGGGGTAGTGGATCTTGTTAAAGATCGTGTAGCGGTGGGATCTTTGGCAAGATCCACTCCGGCAAACCCTAACATCTAGCGGTCTCAGACCACTAGGCGCGGATGATTCATCAGCCGGCTCTCGATCGCGTGGCGGCTGATAGGCGCAGCCTGTTTTCGTGCCAATCCGAGTAAGCCGTTTCGTGCAAACGTATTGCGAAGACCGTAGGGAGTCGCGTGAATAATCCGCGCCTACGATCGCCAGGAGTGTGAACAACCGTATACTCCCCGAAGGGCGGCTTTTCCGATTGACTGATGCAAGCGGTACGACTGTCGCTAGCCCAAGTGTTCAAATGGGCTGCTTGCGTTAACCTTAACGATAAGCAAGACTTGTTATTGACTGAATGAATCGACGTTAAAGTCGATGCAAACACCTCCCGCCAAAGGAAAAACAGATGAAATCGCTCCAAGTTTTTGCTGCATGTGCCGCACTGATGCTCGTCGCCTTCGCTTCGGAAACCGCGACTGCTGGTTGCTGTGCCCCCGAGCCCGCACCATGCTGCACCCCGGCCCCGGTCTGCTGCCCAGCCCCCCCGGTCCCCGTCACTTTCTGCGTCGTCGATCCAGTGACGTGCTGCAAGTACCCCGTGACCGTTTGCGTGCCTGCTGAGTGCGCCGGCCAGATCCCCTGCTACGTGGGTTGCGCCAAGGGTTTCTTGGGTCGCAAAATCCTGACCTACAAATTCGAGTGCTGTGGTCACTGTGTTGACATCGTGATCACCAAGCACGGCCGCGTCATCGTGCGTTAATGCCGCTGAGCGACTCCAGCACATTGACAGACAAAACGATCGGGCTGAGCACTTGGTGCTCAGCCCGTCGTTCGTTTGCGGCATCGTGCTCGACAGGTATTGTTCCTCTGTCTTGAGCACGCCCGTCGTCTATCGCACTGGCGTTGGTCCGTGATCAGTCCTCGACAAGCTGGACCAATGCTGCGTCGAGCAGCATCAATGATGTTTCCAACGACTGCGCAGTGTCGACTTCTTCCGCAGGCGCCTCGGCATCGGGGTGCCTGAAGCGTTGGGCCTTGTCACCGATGGATTGCGGCACCGACTCGATCGCGAAAAGAGATGAGCTATCGAAAACGGATTGAGTGTCCGGATCACGCTCCTGAGACTCAGGTGCATCCGTTGACCGCCAATAGGATGCCGAGTTCGCAATGACACGATCCACCACCGACTTGGGATCGAAAATCACTTGCTCGCTTTCACCTCGGCGACGGCGAATCTCATTGATGACTTCCAGGGCATCCAAAGCAGAGACTCTGCCGTCTCCGGAGACATCGTAATACAGATTGGGAAAATCCGTTGTTTGCAACAACGACTGCAACGTGCCGATGTCACTGGTCGAGTAAACCCGCTGTCTCAATTCGTTGACGATCATCAAAGCGTCCAGTGCCGAGACCATGTTGTCAGCGTTGACGTCGGTCGCCTCCGTCGGGTGCTGCCAAGCTTTGTTCTGCGACAAAAAGATCGAATGATTCAGATGCAACTCGACCTCGTTGGGCGGGACGGTGGTCGCGATGTGAATGTCGAATCCTGTCGGCGCGACATTGCCCGAGAAAGTCGAATCGGTGATCGAAACGACGGAGATGGCAGCTGGCTTGGTCACCCACGCCGCAAACCCACCGCCCCCGACGCCCGTGGCGTAGTTGTTGGTGAAGTTCACGTTTTGCAACGCCCCTGACGCGTTCAAAAACGCGATGCCACCGCCACGCGGTGCTGTGTTGGAATCGACATTCGAATTGATGATCGTTGTGTCCGTCTGATTTGCAAAGACTGCACCGCCAAAGTTGGGGCTCTTGTTGCCTCGGAAATCGACGTTCCGAATGATCATCTGGTTCAGCAATGCAAAGATGGCGCCGCCACCGCTGGGCGCGTCTCCGTTAATCAACTTCATGTCTTGCAACTCGAACAGAATCCCCGATTCAACACCAAAAATTCCGTCTTGAAAGACAAAGATCCGGTGCTTGAAATCTGAATCCAGCGTCAGGTTTTCAGCCCCAAGACCATTGACCCTCAGGGAGTCGGTCACGTCCAACGGAGCGTTCACAAGTTTGATGGTTTCGCCAGACAGTTCGGGCGCAAAGGTAATGACGTCTGCACCCTGTCGGATATTTGCGATGTCGATCGCCTCCCGGAGCGACAGGTCGTTTGGATCCACGGGATGCTGTCGATAAAGTTCGTCGATCGAGTTTCTGACGACGAGCGGTTGCTGTGTATCGAAGGTCCGCTGCTGCTCGGAGGCGCCGCTGTCAATAGTGAGGGTGCCACTGCCCCCATCGACGATCCTTGAGAACCCCTCACCTCTTTGATCGTAGATCAGCGAAACGTCATCCTCGGTACCCAACAGCATGTCGGGTCCCGGACCGATGGCCAGCGTGTTGTCACCGGCATCAATTGCTTTGCTGGTTTGAAACAGTTCACGGATGGGTGTCTTGCCTCCCTGGTTGTTCAGTTCGACGAGCCCGATGTCTTCGATGCCAAAATGCTGGTCGTCGACACGTTTCTGAAGCTGTGCTCGGTAATGAAAAACGTTGTGCCCCAGAGACGAACTCAATGCGAGTCCCGTTCCGAACACGTCATCCTGGAGATCTTTGCCATTGGCAGCACTATAAATCACGGAGTTCGCGACGCGAACGGTCGCATCGTAATCAGTGGCTCCGTTTCGAATGTTGGTTCCCGCGGGGGCCATGTTGTGTGCCATGGTCACGTTGATCAAATCCAGCGTCGATCCGGTTTCGATATCGTACGATGCAAAATGGTCGATGCCACCCGACACGACGGTGGCTTCGTTGCCAACGATCGTTGTGTTCGTCATTACGGCCTGCACTGCCTGCAGGCTGAAACCACCGCCGAAATCTGAGAGGTTGTTTGAGACCGTGGAGGAATCGACGTGCACAATGGCACCTTTGATGAACACTCCACCGCCAGTGTTCGCTTGGTTGTCATGAATCCAACTGTCGCGGATCAGAATCTTCGACTGATTCGAGCTATCAAAATAAATGGCGCCGCCAAAACCGTCATTCTGTGGCGTGCGGACTTCACTTCCTTCTAGTGAAATACCTTCGATCACATACTCCTCGGCTCCGTTCTGATCAGACAGATGTAAGATTCCCAACAGACCATTGTTGTTGCTGCGGAGAATCGTGTTGAAGGAACCGTTTCCACGAATGGTCAATGACTCCGTGATCTCCAATCTGCCATTGAGCAACAGGGGGACTTCCGAGAGCTCAGGGGCAAACTCGATGATGTCTTTTCCCGTTTCGCCGCTGACGCCATCGACAACTTGATTGGAATTGGCCGCCATGATGGCTTCACGCAGTGTCAACTGACCATCGTCAGCCAGATCGTCACTCGCACTCGTAACGGTCAGCACGGCCAGCAGCCGACGTGATTCCAGTGATTCCACCCTCAAGGGACGTCTGATAGTCTTCTTGTAGATCATGATGCTGTGGCAGCGATGGCGGCGGCGCACGTGAGTGCTCTAGATCGCATGCTGAGTGCCTTTGCCCCTAACGGAATGAGAGAGATTCGGAAAAGTCGAATCGATTGCCTGTCCAGTGTCCAGAGTTGACCGGCCAACAGTATGATAGATCCGCACCAGCGGTGCAAACTTGACCCTATTCATCAACGATCCACGCGAGCGATGCTTGCCGCCGCTTGGACCGCCGACGGCAAGCAATCCGACAAAACAATCATGATTTCCCGCAATCCACTTCGTTCTGCTTGTCAATGGTTGGCCGTAGGACTTGTTGTCACTTTGACACCGACATTCGCCCATGCACACGCTGGGCACGAGCATGCCAGCGCATTCGGGCATGCCGCCGGCATCACGAGCGGGATCATGCATCCGTTGCTGGGACTGGATCACTTGATCGCCATGTTGGCGGTCGGGCTTTGGGCGGCTCAGTGTGGCGGCCGCGCGCTGTGGATGGTGCCACTGAGTTTCTTGACGGCCATGGTGGCCGGAGGATGGATGGGAGCACAGGGACTGGCGTTGCCCATGGTCGAAACCGGAATCGCCACTTCGGTACTCGTGCTGGGATTGCTGATCACGTTGTCAGCCCGCCTGCCGTTGACGGCCAGCGTCGTGTTGGTCGCAATGTTCGCAATCTTTCACGGACATGCGCATGGCACCGAGATGTCCCCCGAGATGCCCGGCACAGCCACCGGGCTGGCATACGCGGCAGGCTTTGTGATTGCCACGGCCAGTTTGCTCGGTTTGGGCATCATCGCTCAACGCATCGGCAACCGAATCGCCGTGCGAAAGTCCGATTTGGATTTGATTCGCTACGCCGGTGGTGTTGCGGTCGCATTTGGGTTGTATCTGTTCATCGCCTGATCGCAGACATCAGCGTTCATTCGCCTCGATACGCGTGTGACATTTCTTCACCGATGATGGCCAGACCACGTTGCACGATTTCGTCGGGCATCGTGTAGGTCAGACGCAGGCACTGGTCGCGATGCGGCCAGTCGATGTCGTCCAGTCCGTAAAAGAAATAGTTCCCTGGCACCACCAACACGTCGCGTGCTTTGAGCCGTTGATAAAGTTCACGTGACGTGATCGGCAGATCCTCCATCCACAACCACAGAAAGAAGGCCCCCTCGCTGCGATGCAGCCGATACGGCAATGCGTCATCAAACGACTCATGCGCCCATCGGATCGCCTTGCGTGAACGGTCTTCGTAGAAAGGACGGATCACTTCGCGGCTCAGTCGCAGAATCTCGCCGTTTTCCACCAACGGCCTGATGATGGCTTGCCCGACATTGTTGTTGGCCAAGCCGACGATCGATGTCATGGATGAAACGGCGCGTGCGATCGACTCTTTCGCGATCACGATTCCCGTACGAGTTCCGGGCAGTCCGAGTTTGGACAAGCTGAGCGTCAGGATGATGTTTTCATTCCAAACCGGATGCGCCGGTGTGTAGATCGCACCGGGAAAGGGAGCACCATAGGCGTTGTCGATGATCAACGGGATGTCGTGCCGCTGGGCAAGTTCAGCGAGCCGGTGAATCTCCTCATCGGTCAGCACGTTGCCACTCGGATTGGTCGGACGTGAGACACAGATCGCCGCGATGTCGGGGGTGACGACCAGATTGTCAAAGTCCACGCGGTACTTGAACTCGTGCGATCCGATCATTTCGATCTTGGGTTTGACGGCGCGAAACATGTCGCCGCCGACCGATTGATCGGCGTACCCGATGTACTCGGGCACCAACGGCAACAACACCTTGCGTTGTGTTCCGTCGGGCATTCGCCCCGCGAGCGCATTGAACAGCAGAAAGAAAGCGGTCTGACCACCCGATGTGACCGCAACGTTTTCCGGGCCGATTTCCCACCCGAATTCACGTCGCATCAAGTCCGCGATGGCCGTGCGAAAGCGGGTTCCGCCGGCAGGCGGTTCGTAGTTGCCCAGCACGCGAGCCAGGACGCCGGGTTCGTCACAGAGCGACTGAACGCGCTGTTGCCAAATGGCGTCGATCGCATCGATGTGGGCCGGCTGGCCGCCACCGAGCATGCAAATCTGATCGCCACCGCTTGCCAGCGCGTTGCCCAGATCGTCCATTAACTCACCGATGCCGCTGCCTTGGCAAAGACGACTTCCAAATTCGGAGAACGTCGGAGCTGCGTTTTCTGAATCGTCGGGCATGGTCATTTCCTCTCGCACGGATGCATCATCGTCTGGTTCTCTATGTCGACTTCATCATCAGAACAAATCCCATCAGAACAGATACTCGTGTGTTGGACCACAGTGGGCCGCACCGATCAAGCCGAACAGTTGGTGTCGGAATTGATCTCACGCAAGCTAGCCGCCTGCGTGCAAATCGATGCCCCGATCATCAGTCATTATCAATGGCAAGGTCAACTTCATCGGGACGAAGAAATTCGCCTGACGATCAAAACTTCACGTGATGTCGCCACCACGTTGATGCAGACCCTCCGCGAGCTTCATCCCTATGACCAACCGCAGATCGTGATGGTCCAAAGCACTCATGTGGACGCGGGATACGCGGCATGGGTTCGCGAATCGACGGTTTAGCAGCCTGTTAGACCTTGTGGACCAGCACCACGGCTCGCGCTGCGATGGACAGGCCGCTGCCGATCTCACCGACGCCCTCGCCCGATTTGGCTTTGATGCTGATTTGATCGACCTCGATGCCCAACGTTTCCGCGATCACACTCCGCATCACATCAATGTGCGGCGCCATCTTGGGGGCCTCGGCCAAGATCACACAATCGAGGTTGCCGATCGCGTAGTGCTTGCCGTGCAATCGCGATATGGCTTCACGCAGAAAGTCGACACTGTCGCGGTCCCGGTTGTCTGGATCGGTGTTGGGAAACAGCCGCCCGATGTCTTGCTCGCATACCGAACCCAAAATCGCATCCGTGATCGCGTGCAACAAGACGTCCGCGTCGCTGTGACCGATCGCGTGAACGTCGCCCGGGATGTCGACGCCGCCGACTCGGACCGGCCCTCCTCGGCCCAAGCGGTGCGAATCATAGCCGAGCCCGATGCGAATGGGCGGAGACGTCTTGCTGGGTGAATTCATGGTTGATTCCGTGTCAAAATCGTGACTGGGGGACTCGTCGGGGCCGTCATGTACCAAAAAGCCTCGATCGCGCTACAATACACCACGCCGCCCGTTCCTCCGAGCCGACACCGTTCATGCCGATCATCGACGTCCAGCAACTGACCAAGTCCTACCGAGTCTACAAAAAACGCGAAGGTTTGGGAGAAAGTATTCGAGGATTGTTCCACCGCGAATACAGCGAGGTGGACGCCGTTCGAGGAATCGACTTGCAAGTCGAGGCAGGAGAATTCGTCGCTTTCCTCGGCCCCAACGGCGCGGGCAAGACGACCACGCTGAAATTGCTCAGCGGCGTCATCAACCCGACCAGCGGCTCGGCGACCGTGATGGGGTTCGTCCCCTGGCAACGCAAAAACGAGTATCGACGTCGATTCGCCCTCGTGATGGGACAGAAAAACCAACTCTGGTGGGACTTGCCCGCGCAAGAATCCTATCGGTTGCATCAACAGATCTACGGCATCCCCTCACAGCAGTTCAACGCGACGATGGAGGAGCTGACGGAATTGCTCGATGTCAAACGTCTACTCAGCCAACCCGTCCGCGAACTATCGCTGGGCGAGCGGATGAAGATGGAGTTGATCGCGGCGCTGCTGCACAGCCCAGAGGTCTTGTTCTTGGACGAACCGACCATCGGATTGGACGTGATCGCGCAGCACAACATCCAACAGTTCTTGCGTTACTACCAAGAGAAACGCAAGATCACGATCTTGTTGACCAGCCACTACATGAAAGACGTCGCGGCGTTGTGCAAACGTGTCGTCGTGATCGCTCGTGGAAGGATCGAGTACGATGGTTCACTCTCGGGAATCGTCGACAAATTCTCCAGCCACAAGATCATCACGTTGCAATTGGCCGATGGGCATGAACCCTCTCTAGCGCATTTGGGCGAAATCCTCAGCGAGACATGGCCCAAAGTCCGCGTCCGAGTCCCCCGCGCCGAGGTCCCCCGCGCATTGAGCGAAACCCTGGCGGCGCATCCGATCGAAGACGTCGTGGTGGAAGACCCGCCACTGGAAGACGTGATCGCCGACCTATTCCGAGAAACCGCCGCCAACCCATCGAGCTAAAAGAAATCAGCGAGATCAGCGATCCCCCACAATGGCCCGCACGTCCCGAAGGGGCCGAACATGAAAGCCCAGGGCAGAGCGCAGCGCCGCCCTGGGTAACCGAACAACCGATTACAACCACCTCGCCCTGAAAGGGCCAAACACCGTTCTCAATCCAAAACGTACCGGTCGCCAAACTCAATTTCGCGTCGGGAAAAACGCTGTAACGCCCACTTCGGGGCTTGGGGGTGAATGACGCACAACACCCCAGGGCGACGCTGCGCTCTGCCCTGGGCTATTTTGTCATGTCCCTTTGGGACGAAAATAGTACCCACCGCCTCACGTCCCCCAAGGCTCGGCGACGCGAGTCCTGCAACCGCCAGATGACAGCCGCTCTCACAAATCCAACTCGGTGCCTGGGAACAGCGTTCTCGATGCACTATCGACCGGTTCTCCCGTTCGCATGTTCCACCACTGGCCGGCGCGATCGGGATCGTAGTTGGGGTTGGGGATCGGCATGCGGGCGATGACACTTCGTCGCCAAAGGTCCAGTTTGCGTTTCAAGTCCGCGGCGCGGCCCACCTTTTCCATCACCAGGTTTTTCGTTTCACCCAAGTCATCGGCCAAGTGATAAAGCTCAACATCGCCCGTGCCGTCGAGGTACTCGATCAATTTCCACTCTCGCTCGCGGATGCTGCTGGCCGGTCGATCGTGATGGTAGTGGGGATAGTGCCAATGCAACGCCTCACGATCCAGTCGGGCCGTTGGATCCGACAATAGCGGTCGCAAGCTGAGGCCGTCGATCGGTTGATTGACGGGCAACGATCCGCCTGCCAAGTCAACGAACGTGGGATAGAAATCATAGGTGATCGTCGGCTCACTGCACGTCGATCCCGCCGGCACCATCGGCGGGTACTTGATGATCAACGGCACTCGCACGCCGCCTTCGTGCAACGAACCCTTTTCGCCTTTGAGTGGCGTCTGAGTCGAAACGGTGCGGTCGGCCTCCGGGTTGTAGTCGTATCGCTGATACAAACCGCCGTTGTCCGAAGTGAACAAGATCATCGTCTTGTTCGTCAAACCGTTTGCGTCCACAGCGTGTACGATCCGGCCGACCATGTCGTCCACATGTTCAATCATCGCAGCGTAGATCGGATGCGGCAGATGATCCTCGCCACCCGCCTTCTGGCGATACTTTTCGACTTTCTCACTCATCGCGCCCAACGGAATGTGGACGGCAAAGGGTGAGACGATGGCAAAGAATGGTCGCGACGAGTTTTCTTCGATGAACCGCACCATCAAGTCGGCTTCGAAATCCGTTCGGTACTGACCGGGCTTGGGCTGCAACGACTTGTCCCGCGCCCGGTACTTGCCCTCGTAATGCGGCCCATTGATCTCGGCGTCAAAGTCATAGCCTTGCCTGCCCGGCGTCTGGTCCGCTTCGCCGCCCAAGTGCCACTTGCCAATGTAGCCCGTCGCGTATCCGGACGCTTTGAGTGATTCGGCAACCGTCACCGTGTCAGGCGGCAAGGCCATCGTGGTCAACGGCGTGATCACTCGTTCAAAGGGACGCCAATGTCCGGGGATGTGAGCAGTGATTCCGATGCGTGCTTGATTCTGCCCTGACTGCAACGCGCACCGCGTCGGCGAACAGACAGCGCCGGCGGCATAAAAATCAGTGAAGCGCATGCCTTGTTTGGCAAGCTCGTCGATGTGTGGCGTTTCGACAAACTCGTTGCCGTAGCATCCGATGTCTTTCCAGCCGAGGTCGTCGATGAAGATCACGATGACATTGGGCTTGGGAGCATGGTGTTTAGGAGCATTGGGATTGGCGTCCTGAGCGTCAGCCGACATCGACATCAACGTCAGCAGGCCGATCGTCAGACACCCAAGACAAATGGAAGACAGGTAAGATCGCATGGTGAGTATTCCGGCGGCAGAAACGAGTGGGCCGTAGTGTGTTGTATCGAGATCATCAAGCAGTATCTTACTCGGCAATGTCTATCAGTGTGAGCCGACGGCGCTAGGCGCGGATTATTCATCAGCCGGCACGCGATAGCGTCCGGTTCCCGAGTATAGGTGCAAGAACCGGACGCTATCGCGTGGCGGCTGATATGCGCAGACTGTTTTGCACCAATCCGCGCAGGTCGTTTCGTGCAAACGTGCTGCAAGGACTGTAGTCAGTCGCGTGGCTTCACGCTTACCGGCACGAATCGCAAGCGAGTGAATTCGGTCGGTCAGTCACCACCCAAATGATCAGGTCGACGGTTCCAACCGCCGTTGACGTTCAGCGTTTGCCCAGTGCAAAAGGTATTGCCCGGCGCGGCAAGAAAACACACCGCGCGGGCGACGTCCTGCGGTGTGCCCCAACGTGCCATCAACGATTGTGAGCGGGCACGTTGATTCCAGTACTCACTGGTGGATTGCCCCCAAGCCGTTTGGATCCAACCGGGCGCGACCGTGTTGACGCGGACATGTGGCGACAGTGTTTGCGCGAGACTGTTGGCATAAGCCATCACCGCGGCTTTGACCGGCCCGAACATCTGACCCGCGTCGCCTTCCATTCCCGCGGGTGCTTGATCCCAACCGATGAAGGTCATCGACGGCGGCACATTGCTACCCGAGACCGCAGCGGTTTGCTTCAGCATCCGATCGGCGACCAAACGAGACAGTCCAATCGTGTTGACCAAATCGACTTCCAACAGCAAACGCAACTTGGACTGAAAATCGAGCTCCGCCGACTTGCTGGTCAGCACATCAGCTCCGGCGTTGTTGACCCAAGTCGTGACGTGCCCCAGTTGGTTCCACGCCGCATCGACCAACTGTTCCGCTTGATCGGGATCAGACAAGTCGGCCGACGTCAGAAACACTTCGGTTCCCTGCTGACGCAACATCTCTGCGGTCTGCTCTGCGCCCTCTCGGTTCTTGCGGTAGTGAACCAGGACGCTGCTGGCGCCGCTGTTGGCCGTGCGAACTGCAATCGCTTGACCGATGCCGCTGGACGCGCCGGTGACGACCACTCGTGCGCCGCGGAACTCGCTGCTGTCGGGTTTCTTGCTCACAACGTTTTTGCTCACAACGATTCCCTCATTCCGCTCGGGCGATTGATTTGCGCAGAGTGCCTGGTTTCTCAAAATGGACCACGCCCGTCCCAAAAACCGACCAAATCACACCATGAATAGTGTACATTTGTACATATAATGTGGCGGGAGTGACGACAATGGAGGCGAATTGCGGGCGGTATCGCCCCCGCTAGAGGGCTCGCCCTTGCCGCTGAGCACCCCCGGCAGCTAATCTTCGGTGGAAACAGAATAACCGTAAACCCCGCAGACGAACGACGTTCGGTGGTGGGTCAAACGCTTGCAGGGAAAATAACAACATGTCGGATGCCAAATCGGTCGCCCAAGCTGAAGTCGAAAAACAGGTTGGCGAGTTGCTGCAGTTGGATGCGGAGGTCGATGTTGATGCCGCTGAAACACAAGAGTGGCTTTCATCACTTGAGTATGTGTTGCAGAGCAAGGGCGCTGATCGCGTTCGCTTTCTGATCGAGCAACTACGTGACCGAGCCGCCGAAGAAGGCATTCAGTCGGCCGACGATACACGCACGCCGTACGTCAACACGATCGCCCCTCACGATCAACCGCCCTTTCCCGGCAACCGTGAGTTGGAGCGTCGCATCAAGTCCATCGTACGATGGAACGCGATGGCCATGGTGGTTCGTGCGAACAAGCGAGGCGGCGGAGTAGGCGGACACATCAGCACGTTCGCATCCAGTGCCACGCTTTATGAAATCGCGTTCAACCATTTCTTCAAAGGCCGTGGTGAAGATGGCTACTCGGGCGACACGATTTATTTCCAAGGACACGCATCGCCCGGCATGTACAGTCGCGCTTTCCTAGAAGGCCGACTGTCGGAAGAGCACTTGGAGAATTTTCGACGTGAGTTGGCGCCCGGTGGCGGCTTGAGCAGTTATCCGCACCCATGGTTGATGCCCGGATTCTGGGAGTATCCCACGGTCTCAATGGGCTTGGGACCGATCATGGCGATCTATCAAGCACGCTTCAACGAGTACCTGCGTGACCGCGGCATCAAAGACACCTCGGGCCAAAACGTGTGGGCGTTTCTTGGTGACGGCGAATGCGACGAGCCGGAAACACTTGGCGCGATCGGATTGGCCGCGCGTGAGAAGCTCGACAACCTGATCTTTGTCATCAACTGCAACTTGCAACGGCTCGACGGCCCGGTACGTGGCAACGGCAAGATCATCCAAGAGCTGGAGTCGATCTTCCGTGGTGCCGGCTGGAATGTGATCAAGGTTGTGTGGGGCGACGATTGGGACGCCTTGCTGGCCAACGACACGACCGGACTGCTTGCCAAACGCATGAACGAAGTCGTCGACGGTCAGTACCAAAAGTACACCGGGATGCCGGGCAGCTACATCCGCGAACACTTCTTTGGCAAATATCCCGAACTACTGAAGATGGTGGAAACCTTTAGCGACGAAAAACTGGAAAAGATGCGTCGCGGCGGACACGATCCGGAAAAGGTCTACGCGGCGTACGCCCAAGCGACACAAAACAAGAACGGCAAGCCCACCGTCATCTTGGCCAAGACGGTCAAGGGGTACGGACTTGGCGAGGCAGGGGAAGGACGCAACGTCGCCCACAACCAAAAGAAGATGAACGAAGCCGAGTTGCTGGAGTTCCGCACACGGTTCGGCATTCCGATCAGCGACGAAGACGTCGGCAAAGCACCGTTCTATAAGCCGGCCGAAGGCAGTGCCGAGATCAAGTACATGAAGGAACGACGCGCGGCATTGGGCGGTCCGGTACCGTCACGTCCGACCGAGCACCCGACGATGGAAGTGCCCACGTTGGAGGATTTCGGCAAACTGATCAAGCGATTGGAAGACAAGAGCTGCAGCACGACGTTTGCCGTCGTTCAGACCTTGATCGCCATGTGTCGTGACAAAAAAATCGGCAAGTACATGGTGCCGATCGTCCCAGACGAGTCACGAACGTTCGGCATGGAAGGCATGTTCACCCAGTTCGGCATCTACGCTCACTCGGGACAACTCTACGATCCGGTCGATTCGGGGATCATCCAGAAATACAAGGAAGCCCAGGACGGTCAGATCTTGGAGGAAGGCATCACCGAAGCCGGATCGATGAGTTCCTTCAACGCCGCCGGAACGGCCTACAGCGCCCACGGCGTGAACATGATTCCGTTCTTCATCTACTACAGCATGTTCGGTTTCCAACGCATCGGCGACTTGATCTGGGCGGCCGCCGACATGCGTGCCAAAGGTTTCTTGATCGGTGGCACCGCCGGACGCACAACGCTCAACGGCGAAGGCCTTCAGCACCAAGACGGACACAGCTTGCTCAACGCCATCGCGTTCCCCACCGTGCGAGCTTACGACCCGGCTTTCGCCTACGAAGCCGTCGTGATCATCGCCGAGGGACTCAAGAAGATGTACCAAGAGGGCGAAGAGTGCATTTACTACTTGATGGCGGAAAACGAAGAGTACACGCACCCACCGATGCCTGAGGGATGCGAGGAAGGCATCGTCAAGGGCATGTACAAGTTCCGCTCGAAAACCGTCGATCAACCCAAGGCACACGTCCAACTCTTCGGCAGCGGTGCGATCCTCAACTGCGTGCTCAAGGCACAGGAGATGTTGGCTGAGCAGTACAACATCGGCAGCGATGTTTGGAGCGTGACCAGCTACACGCAACTGCGACGCGAAGCGGGCGATTGCGATCGCTGGAACATGCTGCACCCGACCGAGAAGCCGCGACGAAGCTATTTGGAGCAGCAACTGGAGGGCGTCGAAGGTCCGTTCATTTGTGCGACCGATTACGTTCGCGCCTTGTCCGAACAGCTGACACCTTGGATCCCCGGTGATTACTATTGCCTGGGCACCGACGGAATGGGACGCAGCGAAACACGCGAAGCCCTGCGTCGCCACTTTGAGGTCGACGCCGAGTCGATCGTGATCGCTACGCTGAGCCGTTTGGCCAAGTCGGGCGTGTGCACCGCAGAGGATGTCGCCAAAGCGATCAAGGATTTGAACTTCGATGCGGACAAACCCAATCCGTATTTCGCCTGAACCTGACCACTGACTCACCGATTACTGACAAAAATTTTTATACGCATGGCTACCGAAGTAAAACTGCCCGATCTGGGCGACGGGATTGAATCCGGCGACGTTCTGGAAATCTTTGTCTCCGTGGGAGACACGATTTCAGCCGGACAAGACATCGTGGAAATGGAAACCGACAAGGCAACCGTTCCCGTCCCCTCCGACGTGGGCGGCAAGGTCACCAAGATCCTGGTCGGCGAAGGAGACACGGTCCCCGTCGGTGGCGTGCTGTTGGAAGTCGAAGCGGCCGCAGGAGCTGAATCTTCGGCCCCCGCACCTGCTCCCGAAGAACCCAAAGCCGAAGCGTCTGAACCGGCACCTGAGCCCGAGGCAGCCGAGCCCAAGGCACCAGAACCCAAAGCAGCCGAACCGACACCGGCACCCGCTAAACCGGCCGCCGAAGCCCCCGCGCCGCCCGTCGCCCCGCCGCCTGCTCCCGCGGCACCAGCTCAGCCAGCCGCGCCAGCGCAACCAACCGCGCCAGCACAAGCTTCGCCTGCCACCGCAGACACCTCCGCCAGCAGTGGCGGCGTGATCCCAGCCGGTCCGGCCATCCGTCGCTTCGCCCGCGAAGTCGGCGTGGACTTGAGCCGAGTCCCCGGCAGTGGCGAAGGCGGTCGAATCACCCGAGATGATGTCCTGGCAGTTGTCCGCGCCGCAAACCAATCCTCGCGATCCCAGGCCGCTGCCGCCCAGCCGCCAGCGAGTCCGTCCCAACCGGCATCGACGTCCGCAGGCATGCCCGGCACCTCGGACCGTGACGACTACGGCCCGATCCGAGTCGAGCGGATGGATCGCATGCGCAAGACGATCGCCGCGCAGATGAACAACAGTTGGTCCAGCGTTCCCCGCGTGACCAACTTTGACGACGCCGACATCACCGATTTGGAAACCCTTCGTCAGAGCAGCAAGGAAGAGTATGCGGCCAAGGGCATGAAGCTGACGACGATGCCGTTTCTGATCAAAGCCGTCGCGATGGCCTTGAAAAACCATCCGTCCATGAACGCGTCGATCGACACGGAAAACGAGCAGATCATCTACAAGCACTATGTTAACGTCGGGATCGCAGTCGATACCGAACGTGGGCTGATCGTCCCGGTGATGAAGGACGCCGATCGCATGAGCGTGCCGGACACGACCAAGGCGCTCGCCGAGTTGTCCGGCAAAGTCCGCAACAGCCAGTTTGCCGTCAGCGATTTGCGAGGCGGAACGTTCACGATCAGCAATCTGGGTGCCATCGGCGGCCAGTATTCCACTCCGATCGTCAACGTCCCCGAAGTCGCGATCTTGTTGGTCGGACGCAGCCGCAAGCTGCCCGTCGTGATGCCAGACGACTCGATCCGCCCTCGGCTGATGATGCCTCTGAGCCTGTCCTACGACCACCGCTTGGTCGACGGAGGCACTGCGGCGCGTTTCCTGAACGACATCATCGCCTACCTAGAAGCCCCCAGCCGCCTGCTATTGGCCTTCTGAGGCTGGGGGGGGCTATCAAAGGGTTGGTATCGACACTGCTCAATTCAGCCCGTGTTCTTGTTCCACGTGCCCGAGCCAAAGTGAACCTCAGGCGCTAGCCGTGGGCCGGCACCGCAATCCGCCTCAGCCCCACGGCTAGCGCCTGAGGCTCACTGGATGCACCCTGAGTGCCCCTGCCAAAGTGAGCCTCAGGCGCTAGCCGTGGGCCGGCACCGCAATCCGCCTCAGACCCACGGCTAGCGCCTGAGGCTCATTGAAAGCACACTGAGGATGCGGCGATTCTCTCACCTCGTCGACTCTCCCTGCCCAAAGAATCCGCGCAGCCGGGAATTCTGTCACCGTTGATGGATGCCTGAGCACGTCCGATCGATTATTCTGTTCTACTGAACGTCAGGTCTGCTTACTCTCAGGGTTTGCGGCCGTTCCCCCACAGATCCTCAGATCCACTCGTCTAGTCGCTTGGAGAGCTTTGTTGATGACCAACGCCATTGGTTTGTTCCGTTCCGGTGCTCCTTCTCAATGGCTGCTACGTGCCGCCTTTGTTCTGCTTTCCTTTTGCGTGATCGCTTCGATCGGCTCATCGAGCGTCATCGCACAAGACGGTGACGCCGCCGCCGAATTCGGTGGAGCGGACCCTGCGCCGCCGGCTGCCGACGACGGTGGTGCGCCAGACGCCGGCGGTGCCGGAGGAGGAGGAAACGCTGGCGGCGGGAACGATGCACCGGCCGCCGATGAACAAAACTTGCTGAGCTGGATCATCGAGTCGCTCGGCATCACGTACATGATCGTCTTCTTGATCCTATCGATCACCCTGGTCTCCCTGTTCGTGATGAACATGCTGGCCGCCAGACGAGACACACTTTGCCCCCAAGAGTTGGTCGAGAGCTTTGAAGAAAAACTCAACGAGCAGCAGTACCAGGAAGCCTATGATATGGCACGCACGGACGAGTCGGTTCTCGGCCAAGTCCTCTCGGCCGGACTCGCCAAGCTGAATCGTGGCTACAACAAGGCCATCGAAGGCATGCAGGAAGTCGGCGAAGAAGAAAGCATGAAACTCGAGCACCGCCTGAGTTACATGGCATTGATCGGAAACCTCAGCCCCATGATCGGACTGTTCGGTACCGTTCAAGGGATGATTTCATCGTTCCGCACGATCGCCACCAGCTCGTCGGCCCCCGAGCCGTCCAAGTTGGCCGGTGGTATTTCCACCGCGTTGTTCACGACGCTCGTCGGCTTGGCTGTCGCGATTCCCGCGATCGCGGCCTACAACATTCTGCGAAACCGAGTCAGCCGCTTGTTGCTGGAGGTCGGTGTGACGAGCGAAAACCTGATGAGCCGTTTCGAAGACAACCAACACGCCAGCAACCAACAGCAGTGACATGAAAGTCAAATCAAAGAAACCCGATTTGGCGGAAGGCGACCTGACGCCCATGATCGACATGGTGTTTCAGTTGATCGCCTTCTTCATGGTGTTGATCAACTTTGCCCAAACGGAGTCGGACGACCGCGTCGTCTTGCCCGACAGTCAATTGGTCAAACCGCCCGATGCTCCCTTTGATTTCCCAATCATTCTGCACGTCGCGCAGGATGGCGAAGTCATCCTCAATGGTGACACCTACACCGTAGAAACCCTCAACACAGGTCTGCGTCGGGAACTGGCGGTCATCAGGGCCGAGAACAAGAAAGCTGGCGACGCCAACGTGATCATCCGCGCCCACCAGGACACCGCCGCAGGCAACGTTCAAGAAATCATCCGCGTCGCTCAGGAACTGGAGTTCGTTCAGTTCGCCCTGCGTGCCAAAGAGAACAAGCGATCCACGGGGAACCAAATATGAAAATCCGCCGCGATGTCGAGCAGGAAAAAAGCCAGTTGGACATGACCAGCATGATCGATGTGGTCTTCCTGCTGCTGGTGTTCTTTGTGATGACCTTCAAGATCGTCGAACTCGAAGGCGATTTCAGCATCCACATGCCATTGGCAGGGACTAGCAACTCGGTCTCCGACCCAACCGACCTGCCGTTAAAGGTTCGTCTGCGGGCCGACGCCGACGGAAAACTCGCCTCGATGTCATTGGAGGGAATCGATCTGGGAACCGATTTCACCAAGCTGAGAACCAACGTGATCCAATTGGTCGGCACCGACGGACCCGCCGAAGGTGACGAGGGGCCGGAGATCGAGGTCGACACCGATTACAACCTGCGCTACGCACACGTGATCGAAGCCATCACAGCCGTCAGCGGTTACAAGGACGGAGACCAAGTCGTCAAGTTGGTCGAGAAAATCAAGTTCGCCAAGCCCCGCCGATAACTCGCACCGAGTTATTCCAAGCCATGGCTCCCCTCTCCCCCGAATCCTGGCGAGCCTAAGCGAGCCAGGATTCGGGGGAGAGGGGCTGGGGGTGAGGGGGCAATCCATCCTTTTTCTTTCCGTGCGTTCTACTGCCAATCACAACCAGCATCTCACCCATCCGTTCAGCATCCCGACGATTCCACAACTGCTGACATGATCTTGCTGCTGGACAACTACGATTCCTTCGTCCACAACCTGGCTCGCTACCTGCGACGCCTCGGTTGCCAAACGGAGGTGATCCGCAGCGACCAAATCGACTCGCAAGCTGCTTTTGCTCTGCAGCCCGATGGGATCGTCATCTCTCCGGGACCCCACGGCCCAGCTGATGCCGGATGCAGTGTCAGCGTGGTCGTTGATGCTCCGGCCGATCTGCCCATCCTGGGCGTCTGCCTGGGACACCAATCCATTGCCGCCGCGTTCGGCGGACGAATCATCCGATGCGAGCCGATGCACGGATTGGCCAGCACGATCGAACATGACGGTGAGGGCGTATTTGCTCAGTGCCAATCGCCCATGCGTGTCGGACGATATCACTCACTGGCCATCGATCCCAGGGATGTCCCCGGCGAATTGATCGTCACCGCGCGCAGCACGGATGATGACGTGATCATGGGAGTGCGTCACAAGACACGCCCCGTGTTCGGTGTGCAGTTTCACCCGGAAAGCGTTTTGACCGACGACGGACTGGCCGTACTGGATAACTTCGTCGACATCACGCGGCGATCGGCAACACACGAATCGACGCCTAGTCAACTCGGCCGGGGCGTCCCCGCTCCGCACTTCACACCGGCGGACCGCGGCACACGCAAGGATGCGGTTTCGTGATTCTGGAATCCATCGTCACCACCGTCGACTCCGACGGCCGCGTCAACATCGCACCGATGGGTCCGACAGTGCAGGAGATGCATACTGACCGTCCCCAGTTTCTGCTGCGTCCCTTTGCGGGCAGCCGCACTTACGACAATTTGATGGCCACGCATCGGGCGACCATTCACGTCACCGACGATGCTCTGCTATTTGCGCATACCGCAGTCGGTGACGTGCCCGACCCCGAGCAAAGGGTACGCAGCGTTGACGACGGGCGATGGCGGATACTCAAGGACTGTCATCGCTGGTTTTGTGTCCAGACCGAGGTGGTTCAGGAAGACGATCTGCGAATGCATTTAGCATGCCGAGTGATCGATTCCGGCATCCAGCGTCCCTTCTTTGGGTTCAACCGGGCCAAGCACGCGGTGATCGAAGCGGCTATTCTGGCGACTCGGACGCATTTGTTGGCAGCAGCAGAAATTCGCGACACACTGCTCCGGCTACAGCCCCTGATCGACAAAACGGCCGGGCCAGAGGAACATCAGGCCTTTGAGTTCTTGAAACAGACCATCGATGAACGAATCGAAAACCTCCACCAGAACAACCGCTGAAACGCAGTCGTCCGCTGCGGTCGTCTCAGTGTGTTGTGGTGCGCGGTTGCATTTCGGCCTGCTGGACACCGCTGCTCCCTTCGGCGGCGTCGGCGTGATGATCGATCAACCCGCGACGGAAATCACCGTCAGCCAGGCGCCTCGGTTCTCATGCGACGGCCACCAATCCGACCGCGTTCTCGCAATCGCACGTCGGTTGCAACACTCGATGCGATGGAGTGATTTACCCTGCTGCCGTGTCACCATCATCGAGCAACCGTCCGCACACAGCGGTTTCGGCAGCGGCACCCAGCTTTCGTTAGCGGTGGCCGAAACGCTCGCCGCTTTTTGTGATGTCCGCCTGCCTCAGGAGACGCTGGCTCTAGAGATCGCTGATCGTGGCAAACGCTCCGCCGTCGGTGTTCACGGCTACTTTCACGGCGGTTTGATCTACGAAGACGCCTCCAGCGATTCAACCGAGGCACCAGAATTCGGGCAACTCAATCCGATCCACCGTCGCATCGAGTTGCCCGAATCCTGGCGTGTCGTTTTGATGATCCCTCGCTCATCCGCGCCGCCGATGCACGGACAAGACGAACAAACACAGTTTGATCATTTGGCCGCCGGAGACCCGCAACGCCAAGCACGCTTGCGAGAGATGCTGTCCACCGAATTGCTGCCCGCGGCGCACTCACATGATTTCCCAGCCTTTGCCAATGCCGTACAACGCTACAACCACGAAAGCGGTCTGTTGTTCGTCAGCAGCCAAGGCGGTCCTTACAACGGAGCGGAAGTTGCCTCGTTGGTGGCGTCGCTGACTCAATCGGGGGCCGTGGGAGTTGGGCAAAGCAGTTGGGGGCCGGGAATCTTTGCCTGGTGCGATTCACTCGACAGTGCCCAATCCCTTTGTGAATTCGTCGAGACTCACTGGCAAGACCAACTCAGCAATCTGATGATCGCATCGGTGCGCAACACCGCTCGTTCCATTCACCACTCAACATCGACATCGTCATGACCGCACACGAAACGATCACCGCAGAGACAATCGCTTTTGACGATCATGCTCTCATTCTGATCGACCAGACCCGCCTGCCCGGCGAACTGGTCACGCTGCGTTGCACCGACATCCGGCAAACGCATGACGCGATCCGTCGGTTGGTCGTGCGAGGGGCGCCCGCGATCGGGATCGCTGCGGCCTACGGTGTTTGTTTGGCAGGCGATCAGACAGGGCCGCCAACCACCAAACAAATCTACCTGGATGCGATCGAGTACCTTGCGACCAGCCGCCCCACCGCGGTGAACCTGTTCTGGGCCCTGGATCGCATGCGTGACGTGGTCGAATCGACTGACATGGGCGACTTGCCCGCCAAGCTGCTCGATGAAGCCCGATCGATTCATGCGGAAGACCGCGAGATGTGTCACGCGATCGGACGCAACGGCGCGGAATTGCTTGCCGATGCAGCCAACGTGTTGACGCACTGCAACGCGGGCGGCCTCGCCACGTCGACTTGGGGAACCGCTCTGGCGCCGATCTATCATCTGCATCAGGCGGGACACAAGTTGCACGTTTACGCCGACGAGACACGCCCGCTCCTGCAAGGCGCTCGCTTGACCGCTTGGGAATTGTCACAAGCAGGCGTGAACGTCACGGTGTTGACCGATTCGATGTCCGGCAGCCTGATGCGTCAAGGAAAAGTCGACGCGGTGATCGTCGGCGCGGACCGGATCGCCGCCAACGGCGACGTCGCCAACAAGATCGGCACCTATCCGTTGGCCGTTTTGGCGCGTCACCACGCGATCCCATTTTACGTCGCCGCTCCCTCCAGTACGTTCGACTTGGCTTTGGAGAACGGCGATCTGATTCCGATCGAACAACGTGACCGCGCCGAAGTCGCATCGCCTCACGGAGTCACCGTGGTTCCCGAAGCCGCTCAAGTCATCAATCCCGCCTTCGACGTGACACCGTCCGAGTTGGTGACCGCGATCATCACCGAGCGTGGAGTGGTGCATTCACCCGACAAGTCCAAGCTGGCTGATCACCTGTCGTGACCCGTCACACGATCCAACCGACGCCCGGTGATCACTACCATTTTGTCACCGGCAAACTGGCAGAACCCGCCGTTCGCCGAATCGTTCACGAACTGTCGCAACAGTACGGATTTGACTACTCCATCGGCGTGATGCCGATCACCGTCGCTGCGCTGATGACGCCCCGATGGTTGTCGGGACGCTTGCAACCGCCAGCGGAAACCACACATGTGATCGTCCCCGGGTTTTGTGAATCGGGAATCGAAGAACTTTCCGCACGGTTAAAACCATTGCTCGTCGTTGGGCCACGGGATTGCCGCGAGATGTCCGAGTTGTTCGGCGGTCAAACCGAGCCTCCTGCCTTGGATCGTTACAACATCCAGATCATCGCCGAAATCAACCACGCGCCACGATTCTCCTTCGACCAGATTCTTGCCCAGGCTCTGCAACTGCGTGATGACGGGGCTGACATGATCGACATCGGTTGCGACCCGAGTAAACGTTTTGAGGATGTGGGGCAATGGGTCGGCGACTTGGTCGCAGCGGGTCTACAGGTCTCAATCGATACGTTCGATCCTTGGGAAGCCGCCAAGGCAACTGGGGCCGGAGCGTCGCTCGTGCTGAGCGTCAATTCCACCAATCGTCAGCAGGCATGCGACTGGGGGACCGAAGTCGTGGTGATTCCCGACACGCCTCGCGATTTGGACAGCTTGGATCAAACGATCGAGTACCTCGCGCGACGCAACGTACCGATGCGACTGGACCCCATCCTGGAACCCATCGGTGCGGGACTGGCCGACAGTCTGGTTCGATACGCGGATTGTCGGCGACGCTATCCCGAACTGCCGATGATGATGGGCATCGGCAACTTGACCGAACTGACCGACGTCGATTCGGCAGGCATCAATCTGCTGTTGTTGGGCATCTGCGAAGAGCTGCAGATCCATAGCGTGTTGACCACGCAGGTCATCAATTGGGCGCGGACTTCGGTACGTGAGTGTGACATGGCCAGACGGTTGACCGCGCACTCGGTTGCCGAAGGCGTACCGCCCAAGAATCTTTCCGAGGCGCTGGTCATGCTGCGTGACCGTCGATTGCGCCCCTTTCCTCCGGAGTCGCTGACGGAGTTGGCTCAGGCGATCAAAGACAACAACTATCGGATCTTTGCCCAAGACGACCAACTTCACTTGCTCGCCGCAGGGCTGCATCTCAGCGACGAAGACCCGTTTCGACTTTTTGAGCGTCTGATGTCCGAAAATGTCTCGGACAACGTCGATGCCGGTCACGCGTTTTATCTTGGCTACGAGATGGCCAAAGCGAGCATCGCACTGACCTTGGGCAAGCAATACGAGCAGGACCGCGCACTCAACTGGGGCATGCTGACCAGGACAGAAGACCTGCACCGAATCAAACGCACCAGCCGCCATCGCAAAACGTCAACGTAATTGCAAGCAAAGACAATCTACTCGTTGAAAACACGAAGAAAACTTCAGTCCCCTGCTATTGGCTGTCCGATAACCCCCGTGTACCTATTCGGGTTGTAGTGATCGTATCGAATACACAGGGGCAGCTGTTCGCCATGAGACTCACGAAGAAACTTACCTACATGCTGGCTCAGGGCGTTGCATTGGGGGTCATCAGCGGTTCACTTCTGTTTGCACAGGATCGCCCCTCAACGCCGTTTGGAATTTCGTCTTCGCTGAGTCCTGCTTTCGGATCTGGTGCCGGCGGCGAGAACAGCATCAACGACCTGGCACCGAGTTCGCTTGACGGCGGTCTCGATCCGATCATTCGACAGGGCAACGCGAATCCTGTACCCGTTCTAGACGACCTGCCTTCGACGCGTGTGATTCCCAACGCAACCTCGCGATTTTCGCCACGACAACGTGTTGCTCGTTTGTCCCGAGGCAACAAGGTCTTGGAGATTTCAAATGAAGCTTTTCGCGAGTCCGGGATCCTGGAAAAGGCCATTGCGGCAACACCGGAAGTTGCACTTTCGTACCAGGAATTCGAATCACAAACACTGCAACGTCAGCAGGTTGAGTTTCAGCAACAGGTGGCGTCAGCGGCCCAGTTGGACGCATCCCAACAGCAGTCGATCGCCACGGCGGTTCAGCAAGTGCAACAGACACAGCAGTTGGCGGCACAGAACTTTGAAAACGCTCTTTGGAACTACGGTTTCAATGGAGCCAAAGTGGCGTCCGTGACATCCAACAACATGTTCGGTCGTCCCAGTACCAACTACGTCCTGCTCGACGCGATCGGCAGCGACGATGCGAGTAATTTGGGCTATACAATCACGAGCATCGACTCGGTCGGCCAGTTCGGCGCAACCTTCGTGCCGTCAGAGTACCTGCTGCCGATCCCGGTGGATCCGAATGATTTGTTTTTCAGTCCGTTGTTTGCCTCATCTTCTCAACGAGCCCCAGACGGCTTGATGTTGATGATGACGGATGACAAATCAACGAACCCCGTGCTGCAGCTATTAGCGCTTCCACGTTTCGGATTTCGCTATGACACATCGATCCTCGCAGCGGGCGACGCCTCCTTTCCGGAACGCGTATCGCTGTTGAGTCGTCGAGCGTCGGGCGCCGGACAGGTGTCTTTCATCCAAGAAGATGAGTTCATGCTGCCTTTTGACATGGCCGTCAATACACAAGTCTTGGACATGGGCGGAGGTACATCTGGCCAGTTTTTTGTTACCGCAAACAACGATCGTGACCTCGGTGAGTTGGATGTGGCGACGATCGGAGTTCGGGCGTATGTCCGACGTCGAGGGTCGAGATTCGAAGGCTGGTCGCTTGTCGCGGGTAAGAAACAGAGTCTGTTCGGTGCGATCGAACTGAGGCCTCAAGGGCTGGAAGCGAGTCGATCGCTTGTCGGTACAGTCGATAGGACGAACGATGATCGGGCACAACTGGCGATCCACGCCCCGTTATCAGATCTGCTCACCTGGAAAGTGGCCATTGAAGATCCCGATCTGGGAGACTTGCAAATCATGCCCACGATCATGGGCGCGACTCGGCTGCAGAGATGGCCAACTTTGGCAACCAACGTTACCTTCAAGGATCCAGACTCCGACGACCAGATCGTCTTGGGTGGTTTGGTTCGAACCTTGGGATTTGAAATCGATGCGACACGTCGAGAGGAGTTCACGACCGGTTGGGGACTTTCTGCGATCGGCAAGATGACGTCAGGCTCGGATTCCATTTTCGCGGGGGTCGCAGGTGGCAACGGCGTCGGCGACTACATCCGAGGCATCAAGGTCTCAGCGATCGGCCGACCGACTTCGATAGAGTCCGTCTCCAGCGTCGGCGCCTTCGGCGGTTGGCATAGCGTTTTCACCGATCAATGCAACGTTCCCTATGCGGAAATGAATCTGGCCTATGGCTATGGTTGGATGGAAGATGTCCAGGATGTTTCCCGAACCAACAATCGAAAGCTGCATCAATTCTGGGCTAACTACGTCCGGTTCCTCGGCGATCGAGTGGGTGTTGGGGCGGAGTATCAGTATGGCTACCGCCAAGATCTCACCGGCGATCAAGGCGAGAACCATCAGTTGACATTCATGCTGGCTGTTCGATCAGGGCAGGTGGCCAAGTCGACGACCGTGCGAGAGTACGACCTGATTGATGAGGGATACCAGAACTCGCCCAATCCTGGAGTTGGACTTGACTCCGACCTCCAGTCCTCAGGCGTTGCCAATTTCAACGACAGCATTTATCCCAACGCCAGCGTTTTTGGAGCGACTCTGGACCAACGACCTCTTCGCGCTGTTGTCGAGCAAACACAGCTTGGCGGCGACACCTTTCGGCAATCGCTGTGATCTCGCCTGCGTGAATCAGCCCAGTCACATCGATGCCGGCAAGCCTTCGTTCGCTTGCCGGCGTCGAAACAGCGACAGGCTGAGTTACGCATCGAGCACTGTCACGCCGATTACCAAGTCACGGGTTACAAGCTGACAAAACCGTTGCCCATGTCTGCTCGACTGTGTCCGATGTCGCGCGCTCTGGAACGCAACTCGCGGTACAACGGCAAGCCTCGCAATCCGGTTTGCTGAGCGATCAAGGCTGCTATCCCGGCAACGTGCGGCGACGCCATGCTGGTGCCTGGAATGCTGCGATGACGCGTCGGGTTGGTCCATGCCGAAAAAACGTCCACACCGGGAGCCGCGAAATTGATTTCGCCTCCGCTGCTGTTTTGACCTTGGTTCGAAAAACTTGCGATTCGCCCGCAGTTGTCAACTGCGGCGACCGCAACAATCGACGGAGCAGCGGCAGGCCCCACGACCGGACAGACTCGGCCAGGACGGCTGCTGTTGTTACCGGCAGCAGCAATCATCAAGATTCCATTACCCAAAGCGATTCGAGCAGCTCGTTCGTGACTTGCGGAGAACGCGGGCGATGCAACGCATACCCTTGGCCCCAATGACATGTTGATCAGGTCACATCCTTGACCGATCGCCCAATTGATCCCGCCCAAAATCGTGGTGTCATTTCCGCCGGTAGGCCCTAGGACGCGAGCAACCAATATCTCGGCTTCGCTCGCAATTCCGTAGCGTCGCGTACTGAGCCCAGGATCTCGAGGTCCACATGCAGTCCCCGCAACATGAGTTCCATGTCCATGATGATCCTGAGCAGTGCCTCCCACAAACGTCGCGTTGCCAACCACCCGAGACGCAAAATTGGCATCGGGATGTCCAAACTCAAAGCCCGTGTCAAGGATCGCAACTCGTATCCCGTTGCCAGTCAAACTTGATGCCGCGACTCCCGTTGCCTGTAATCCCCACGTGAACGATGCCGTGTCACTGAAACATCCGCCAAAGGAAGTGGGCGAGATCGCTGCGCCGTCATTGGGCGCTGGCTCATCCGGCAGACCGCCCAGCATCTGGCTTGCAAGTGATTGAATCCCGCGCAAGTATCCTTGATGGTACGGTGAGAGCGCTGGTGGCTCAGCACCACGCTGACCCCCTGCACCCCGGGAAGCCGAAGAAAAACCCATCGCAGTTTGTTGCCCACATCCTTCATCCAGACAGCTCATGAAATGTCGCTTCTCATCTTCCACCACAAAGAGGCGACGGACTTCTTCGTCCTGGACACTCGCGGGTTGAGCAGCAAGCGCCGCTTGAACATTGGGTTTATCGTTCAACACCAAAATGGGAAGATGATCAAACACCATCGTGTCACTCGATGAGACGTCGGCCATGTCGAAAACACTCTCGACGTAGTCGGCGGTTTGCAGCATGTCCTTGACGTCTCTTGCTGAGAAATACTCGCACACCTTTTTCTTGTCAGCCGGGTCGTCAGACAAAATCGTCACGATCTTTCGCCCGGTGAATTCACTCAGTGATTCGGCACCCACACCAGTGTCCGAATCAAGACCGTCATATCCTTCCTCAAGCTCTTGAGGACGTGCAGTGGCTGGGGGGGAACTACCGCGGGCTCGTCTACGCTTTGCCATGGAATTGCTCTCTTGTGGGCGGAACGAATGCTGCTCTCCAATGGGGCGTTCGGTGCCCCGCCGTAATTCTACCCCCTGGATGGTGCGTTATGCAAACTTTTTCTCGCCGGATCCGGTCAGGACGCTCCCAAGACAGGTTCAGACGCCGCCCAAGGCCTTGGTTCCGTTGGCAATGCACCAAAGAATCGCTAACAATGACCACGAAAGATGTTTCTCCCCTCACCGACTCCTGGTAGACCGCAAATGACCGATCAATCCAAGCCAATCACCGTGATGGTCAAGCAAGACGTACCAATCGACGATGTCGCGGCGAGACTAAAAACTCTGGGCGTAGACGACATTCAGCCACTCTTGCACATCGCCTGCATCACAGGCAAATGGAAAGGAGCCATTGCTGAAGTAAAGGAGGTTGAAGGGGTGGAGGATGTCGAAGAACAGACGGGGGAGTATTTCCCTTCGTGAGCTCCCAGATCAGGCTGCTGTGAGCTAGATGTCAGCCTGCGATTTGAGTTGACTTGAACGGTCGAGCTAGCAGAGAGCGGATTTCTTTGGCGGTCGCCTGACGTCCCACTGCGGCATCCACCGGGTAGGCGACGCGATCAAAGATGAACCCGAATGTTTCATGTTCCACGGGAACGGCAAAACCCACGCGGACAACCGAGACGCGATGAATCACGGCGATGGCAGCCATCGCCGCGTCGCCCACACTGACCGCCGGACCGTCGCTTTCAAATAATGGTTCCAAGATCGGACGGTGATCATCAATGAAACGTGACAATCGCTGAGCGTCACTTTGATCACCAAATTTGGCAATCGCCTGAAAACAGTGCGCGAGCATCAGCGGATCATCGCTGACCTCGATCGTCTGCAATGCCAGCTTGAGTCCCAAGCTCATGTTCCACTGCATCGTCATTTGCAACACATCTTGCCGATGCGTGGTGCCACTGCGTCGGACCCAAGCCGCCACGAGTGATTTGAATCGATCGCCCAACGCTCGATCGTGAATCAATTCGTCCGAAGAATTCATTCTCAACAGACCGATCAAGCGAGATTCGTAGTTGGCATCGATCGGTACCGCCGGATCGGTCGCGGGCAGCAGCACGGCCAGCATATCAATTTGCGTTGGCATCACTTCCAGACCGATTCGTTTCTCGTCCTGGCGGGACTCCACCGATTTGATGGCGACGGACAATTCTCGCGGTGTCCCAGCCAACGAATCGACCAGCTCCGGATACTCTCTCAGCAGACGGACGTAGATTTCTCGCGTTCGGATGGAATCGCCGAACAGGTGCGCGACGATCGGCCAGTTCGTCATTTCGTCTTGACGACCGGCCAAGAAGGAAGTGATGCGGGACTCGAAACTGGTGACTTCCAGTTGTCCGATCAGTCGCTCCAACCGCTGGCGAACTTCCGCGTCACGGGTGCTGCTCAATCGCTTTCGCATCACTGGCAACCCAATATCACCCAGCGACAGCAACTGTTCGGTCGCCTGCTCGCGGACGGCAAATTGCCCAGCACCCAATTGCTCGATCAAGACCATGATTCGGCTCTCATGCCCCCCTGCTGAGCCAGCAATGTCAAATCCGTTGCCCATGCCTTCGCCAGCCACAGGCGGCGGTTCCGCACTCTGCAGTGGGCCTTCCCAGCCAAGCGTCACAGCCAAAACAACTGGCAGGACCCGTTTCAGTCGACGACGGTTTTGATCGGTGGGTGGCACTAGGGACTCGCTGGAAACTCGCTGGGGAACTCAGACTTGTGAAGATAGAACAATCATAGGGCTGATGGGCGACCCCAGATCGGTGGAACCCCCGTTATCGAGCAAAATCGCTTGCCGATACGTTGCCTTCTGGGTACTCTACTTTTAGTAACGCGGTCAGGTGCGATCTTGGCCGGGTTTTTTTGAGGGATTTAAGGCCACTTGCAGCCATCTGCTAAAGAGCCATGCAAACAAAAACAACTATCAATCAAGGCGGTTCTACGCCTGTGTCCAGTTCGACACCATCTCCCGCGTCGGAGGAGCCCACATCGGTGGATTGCACCTCCAACGTCGCCTCGAAAGCTTCGACGGCGGCTCCAAAAGGGAATTCCGAGTCTTTGGATTTCTCGGTTCGACAAGCCGGTTTATCGACGCGATGCGTCCACGCGGGCGAACGGCGGCAGAAAGCCGAAGGCTCCATCACCGCCCCAGTCTTCAACGCGTCCACGTACACGTTCGAATCGACTGAAGACCTATTGCGGTATGTCAAAGGCGAAGAGCAGCGGGAGGAATACGGACGCTACGGCAATCCGAACGAACGAAGTGTCGAAGCCAAAATCGCGGCACTAGAAAAAGCCGAAGACGCAATCGTTTACGGCAGCGGGATGGCGGCCATCGTCGGACTGCTGATGACCAAACTCAGCGCCGGCGACGAAATCGTTTTCTTCGATCAATGTTACCACCGCAGTCGCGAGTTCTGCGCAAAACACTTGGCCCGATTCGGCGTCATCACCCATCAAGTCACCACGGGTGATTTCGATGCGATGGAAGCCGCCATCAACGACAAGACCAAGATGCTGGTCAGCGAGTCGCCAACGAATCCTCACTTGACGGTCATCGACTTAGAAAAGTTTGCTGCCGTTGGTAAAGCCAACGAAGTCGAAACATTGATCGATGCCACGCTGGCAACGCCCTACAACCTTAGCCCGCTGGAGTACGGCATCGACTACGTGCTGCACTCTGCGACAAAGTACCTGGGCGGACATAACGACTTGATCGCCGGTATCATTTGCGGTCGCAAAGAGTCACTCGATCCGATCCGCTCGATGCGAGGCATCCTGGGAAACATCAGCGCGCCAAACAATCTCTACTTGCTCGAACGTGGCCTAAAAACGTTTTCGTTGAGAATGCAACGACACAACGAAAACGGACAGCGTGTCGCCGAGTTCCTGGAATCACATCCTCGCGTGGGACGTGTTTTCTACCCCGGCCTGCCCAGCCATCCGACCCACGACATTGCCGCGGCGCAGATGAAGGGTTTTGGTGGGCTGATCACCTTTGAAATCCAAGACGCTGATTGGCAGGAAACGGCTCGCATCGTCGACGCAGCGCAGATTCCTCGAATCGCAGCCAGCTTGGGTGGCGTGGAGTCGCTGATCGAACAGCCCTTGGTCATGAGCTACTATCACTGCACGCCAGAGGATCGGAAACGATTCGGCATCAGCGACAACATGATCCGGATGTCGTGCGGCATCGAGGACGCGGATGACTTGATCGTCGATCTGGAACAAGCGTTGACGGCATGAGTGAGTCGTCGTCATCCAAAGAAACTTGCCCAGCACAGGACTCGTTTCGCACGCGTGCCATCCATGTCGGCAACGAGCTCGACCCGGCAACCGGCGCGGTAGTTCCGCCGATTCACCTTGCCAGCACCTTTCGTCAGCCGGGGGCCGGAGTCTGGGGTGAGTTTGATTACTCACGCAGCGGCAACCCCACTCGGACGAACTTGCAGAAAACGCTGGCGTCCCTGGAGGGCGGTTGCGGGGCTTTAGCTTTTTCGTCGGGGATGGCCGCCATCCACTGCGTCACCATGCTGCTCAGTAGTGGCGATCACGTCGTGGCCGGTTGTGACTTGTACGGAGGTGCCTATCGACTGCTGCACAAAATCTGTAACCGCAGCGGAATCGGCGTGACGCTTGTCGATATGACCGATGTCGATCAAGTCCAGGCGGCCATCAACGACAACACCAAACTGATTTGGGCCGAGACGATCGGAAACCCCCGACTGTCGATTCCAGATCTCTCGGCGCTGACCGCGATCGCTCGCCCTAAAAAAATCCTGACGGGCGTGGACAACACCTTCGGAACCCCCGCCTTGTGCCGTCCCCTGGAACAGGGCATGGACATCGTCATGCATTCGGCGACGAAGTACCTTGGAGGTCACAGCGACTGCTTGGGTGGAACGCTCGCGGTTGCCGATCCGAAGCTTTTTGACGAACTGTATTACGTCCAGAACGCGACCGGAGCCGTCTTGGATCCGCTGAGTTGCTTTCTCGTCAGTCGCGGACTCAAAACGTTGGACTTGAGGGTCCGTGCTCAGTCCGAGACGGCGCTGCAGTTGGCGCTGTGGCTACAGGATCATCCGCAAGTCAAATCGGTGTTGTACCCTGGCCTGCCATCACACCCGCAACATGATCGCGCTGGCAAAACCTTGCAGGGCGGTTTCGGCGCAATGCTTACCTTTGAGCTCGACGGCACGCTGCAACAAACCGCCCGTGTATGCGAGTCGACCCGGTTGTTCCATCTTGCCGTCAGCCTCGGAGCGGTCGAGTCGCTGATCGAACAACCCGCAACCATGTCTCACGCCAGCTACGACGCAGCCGACCGCGTCAAATTTGGAATCACCGACGGCCTGATCCGCCTCTCAGTAGGTCTGGAATCATTCGAAGACCTTCGCGACGACCTGGCCAACGCCATCCGCTCAGCGTAGTGGTCGCTGGAACAGACACCAACCGGCCTTGTGCCGGTGGTGAATTGACTGACCGGCTACCACGTAGAAACCTCTCTCCGAGACACTGGCTCCAACGAACGCAGTCGCAGAGAACTCTTGAGCGTGGAACCTCAAACACAGCTACCGGTTGTTGGCGAACCAAACCGCGTAATCGTTGAGTAATTGATAATTCTTTGACTTTTTGTCCACGGCCTCAATTTCCGAAAGGCCAAGGTGGAACTCCTTGCCGTCTGCCTTGCGCCGGACGCGTCCCGCCACATCTTCGTCATGACACATCATCCATTCCGAATAGACACCTCTTTCGATTGCCAAGAGTTCAAAGATGTCCTCGAAGGATGGCCGATTCTTGCGTAGTCTTTCATGTTCTTCTGGATCACCGGGGCCAATCACATAGTATTCCTCCCAGCGGAAGTCTTCAATTCCAGTGACGTCGAACGGGAGTTGCAGTGTACGTTCGAGGTGATCGCAAAACTTGTCACGGCAATCGTCAAATGTTGTTTCAGCGTCGTCACCGACGATATCGCTAATGCGAGTATCTTGCTCATCGTGGTTTGTCATGAGTTCGACTCTTGTCCGTTGTGAACGAGGATTAAAATTCTTGCCGCGGTAACGGCAATGATCACGTGGCCGTCGCGAGCTTTCAACCACATCAAGAAACGTAACTCGGCGACTCAGGTGTATCGTCTGGTTTCGAGGCTTTGCAAGTCGGCTTGCAGATCGGCTTCGTAGTCGTCGACCGTGATGCCATCCACTGCCGGTGCCTTGTCCTACTTGAGTCGTGATTGTGTTTCATGTTCGAATCAAGAACCTTTGGGTCTCACTGGTTGCCTTTAGGATGCACACAAGCTTGTGCAGATTTCAATGGTGCGCGGATTCGTCGACGCCTGCGGTTTGGCGTTAAACGAGACTGCAGTTTAGTCGGGGTGGACGAATCCCAGGTGCAGTTCGAAGTGCCGGCACTGGAGTTGGTCGTGTTGCTGGCGGCTCATCGATCCAAAGAAAGGATGGGTTGGCAGCGGTGACATGTTTTGGAAAACGCGGGCGGCACTGCGCAAATGATCCATGGCTTGATCGGTGGGGACGTCTTCCGTAGGCCAAAAGATGGATTGTGCATTGACGGGTAGCTTGAATCCCGGTCTGGCTTTTTTCAAGACGAATGGTCGCACCAGCCTCGCGAACATCCGCATCGCCAATGAGGAGGTGGGGCCCCGCCGTTGTCCGCTGACGATGTCGAGGGTTCGGGCAAGGTGCTCGATGATCTGACCGAAGGTATAGTTGCCCGTGGTCCGAACTTTCCCTCTCGACAAAGACTCCGCTTCCTCGAATGCTTCGTCGAACGTTTCGAACCGAAGTGATCTCATTTCGGGCATCGTCTGTTTCCGATGGAGAGTGATGGAGGTTATACGCGGACGAACAATAGGTAGGACTCAAACGCAACGGTTGGTGAGTGTGCCGATTCCTTGAACGATCACACTGCAAACATCGCCGGGTTTGAGGAACAGCGGCGGATTACGAGCGGCACCGACGCCCGGTGGCGTTCCTGTGAAGATCAAGTCGCCCGGGGATAACGTGACGACTTTGGAAACGTGCTCGATGATGGCGGGGATGTCAAAGATCAGTTGCGCCGTCGTGCTGTCTTGGACGATCTCGCCGTTGAGCACCATTTGAACACGCAAGTCGTTGGGATCTGGGACTTCAGTTTGCGTGACGATGCAGGGACCGATGGGTGCGAAGGTGTCAAAGGTCTTGCCCAGCAACCACTGACCGCCGGGACGACCCTTTTGCCAATCTCGCGCCGAGACATCGTGGCCGCAGGTGTATCCGAACACGTGTTCCATCGCCCGCTCCGCGGGGATGAGCTTGCCCGATTTGCCAATCACCACGACCAGTTCGGCTTCATAGTCCACTTCCCGAGACACCGATGGCAGCTCGATCGAGTCGCCATGACCGATGATCGTCGATGGAAATTTACTGAACACGACGGGTTCATCCGGAATCGCGGCCCCCGTTTCGATGGCATGATCGCGATAGTTCAGTCCAATGCAAATGACTTTGCCGGGTGAATCTACCGGTGGCAGCAAGTTGTCGCCAGCAGAAACCCATTGGTCGGGTGTCGGATCGGGCAAGCCATCCCACCAGGACATGGGCAGGGAAAACAGTTCCGCCGCATCGGGCACTTCGTCCAACAACTGCGACAACAAACACACTTGCCCGTCTCGATACAGGGCAAATTCAGACTGGCCAGCGGGAGCGGAAATTCGACAAATCGCCATGGTTTTGTTCAGGAGGTCAAGGAAATCGGAGCGTTACGATCGGTTACGAGTAAACAAAGGAAGAAACCACGGTCGCTGTCCCTTGCGAGAGAAGATCATACAATCGATCGAGCCAGGGGGGAAATGACACAAACGGTCGTTGTTCCGCCTGTTTGATCAAACTCTTTCGCCTGAAACACGCATCGACTGGATGTCCTTCATGACCGACTATTTGGACCGACTGCCGGAACCATTGAGAATCCTGGGAAACTCGGACGATGGTGAGATTCAGATCATCGCAACCGATCGTGGTCAGTCCGATGCGACGGACAGCAACCTCAAGACAGGAATTGTGTTCGAAGATCGCTGGTTGATGGTGGTGAGAGATCAAGTCCGGTTCCCGGATCAACACGAGGGGCACTATGTGCGAATCGTGGAAAAGGCACAGTTGAACAAGGTCGGGGGAACGGTGATCGTTCCGGTCGTGGACGGATGCATCGTGTTCGTGGAACTTTATCGTCATGCAACGCGACGATGGGAGTGGGAGCTGCCACGAGGGTACCAGGAGCCCGGTCTGACGCCCGAGCAAAATGCGATGAAGGAAACCCAAGAAGAGATTGGTGTGGCCGCCGTGTCGGTAAGTGAAATCGGCCGAGTCACACCCAACACGGGGCTACTTTCGAGCGAAGTGGTGGTGTTCGCCGCCATGCTGCCGTCCGGGTGCATTGAGCAGATGAGAGGCGAGCATCGTGAAGCCATCCGAAGCGTTTTAGCAGTGCCTTTTGAGGAAGTCGACAGATTCATCCAACAGAATGTCCGTTGCGGTTTTTCACTCAGCGCCATGTATTGGACTCGTGCCAGCGGGATCATGGATTAGGACAACGAGTGAACTTTCGAGCGAAGGTCTCACGCGTACCTTACAATCAGATTTGTCTATCACCACAGGGAGCAGTTATGAGTGTGGACTCTAAGAAGCAAACGCACTTGTCATGTCATTTGGAGTCGGCTGATTCGGTCCGAACTAATCCGGAGCGGCCCCACTTTCAGCGACAGTTCAATCGATTGTTTGCCGAAGCGTTCACGCACTTGTTGTTCGGCGAGCAACTGCGATTTGGTCAAGTTCCACTCTTTGATTCTTTTGGATTGGTTCAGTTCCTTGCGGAGTTGCTGGACGCGAAACGTCAGTTTGAGCGTGAGCGTCTGGGACAGGAGACACATCTGAAAGATTTTCTGCCGTTGGTGATGACGCACTATCCAAAATCTGCAGCGGGGGTTCCCTTTGATGATCCAAAAACGGTTTTGCAGCGTTCATTGGCCGACGCGATCAGCAATGAGAAGTTTGTGAACTCGGCGATGCCGGGCATTGGAGCCGATTCCGTGCTGTCTGCTGGTTTGTCCGAGCATGTGTTCGAGAAAGGGATTCGATTCGATGCGATCGATCAAGGTGTTTTGCGAGACCTGGAAGGCCTGCCACGGGATTTTGAGCATTTGCAACGGATGGAATCCATCGATCGTTATTTTCAAGCCAACCCGTGGACGGTGCTGCCCATCGATTGGAGCCGCAAAGTTGCTTTGGCCGATTGTGTCAGGGAAGCTCTGTCGCCTGACAACATTGTCAAGGGCCATGACGATATCGTCACCGTGTACCAAGACCTCGTGAACAGGTCCGAATCCTTTTCCCGTAGCAATGTTTACGAGGAGATCGAAGGACAAATCGAGAATCCTGATCGACAAGCGGTGGCTAAAGAGCTTGCGGACTCACTGTACATGTGGGACCAAGCACGAATCGCTGGCGCGACCGCGGAAACCACGTCCTCCGGCGTGGAATCCGACGACCCCGAAGTCTGTCGCGCCGGGGAAGAAATCAGTGATTGGGCTGACCGATCAAAAGCCAAATGGAGCACTGAGGCGGGTGGTCTGATGTCGATCAGACCCGTGCTGCAGCGAGGGCCATTGAACAATCAAAACTCGCTCGATGATGCAGGCTACCGACAAGAACTGCTCCGAGCACTGGCGGACTTCATCGTCAGCGACGGTTTTCAACCGATGCTGTTCGACACGGTCGCACGACTGGGAACACGTGAAGGGGATATCCTGGAGCACTGGCAAGCAATGGTGACTCGAATCGAAAGTCATCCGACATTGAGCGGGCTGATCCGGTTGACCATCAACAGCGATGGGATTGTCGTGATCCGATTCGGTCGTCATCGCCTGGGCGCCAAAGCACCTCATCTGAATGTGTCGCCGGAAACGACCGATCAGATTCGTGAATCAATGCGGGATCAAGAGGACGATCCCGAGCGAGTCGGCGCTAATCTTCCCATGGCCATGATCGGTTGAAGGCCGTCGATCAATTCCTCTAGCACTCTTAGGAGTTGATCGGCGGTCTCTCTCCTCAGCGGCCTGGGGAACCGATAGACCCAAATGCACGCCTCGTTTTGTCGACGCGTTGACGACATCTGAATGCTTATTTCTTCGACGAAGACTAGGTACTGCCCGTCGGGCGACCAACCATAGCGCCCTTTGCCGTCAAACGGCCAGACTTTGTCCATCGCATCGTCGCCTGGAAGATGGATTCTGGGAAAGGAATCCAAGTTGCTTGAGCCCATGAAGACCAGTGGGATCGGAATCGTCCAGTCTCCTTCGGATCCGATATGAAGTGCTTCCTGGATTTCCGGTGTTTCATCATCACGCACGGCAAGGCTGGCTTTGACCGCCACCATTCGGTTCACCGACTCGATGCAGACCTCCGTGACGGTGCCTTCGTAGACGGGCGTTCTACAGATCAGAAAGAGTTCCGATAGTCGAATCGTTTGGTAGCGATGAATGGCAAATCGTCGTCGTGACTTTGCAACACACACGACGGACTTTGGGTCCAGAGGCGACCACGACTGTGTCATCGGCAACGAATAGACTCCCTCGTCATTTGTCATGGACAATGGAATGACGCTCAGCGGCAAAGCGGTGCAGGCAGGAGGCAACGATTCAGCGTCACAAGGTGTTGCATTCGGCTTGCTTGCGGAGAACTGAAAAAACTGTTCGCCCCGTCGTACGGTGAACCAAGGGGCTGTCACATCGCCGCCGACGTGATTGAGAACCGTGATCAGTTGATCAGGTCGCCAGTCGGGGTCCGCAAACGCGCGCTCGAATCCCACACAGGTTCGCAACACGTAGCCGCGATGAGGGGTATGCGTCAGAACAATGCGACCGTCGCACGAGGCACCAAGAAAACTCTCGTGCTCGCCATCAAACTCCACAACCTCCGTCGACGGAGGTTGTGCCAAATTGCCAGAGTATCGAAGCGTCTGGATGTGAGTGGTTGATACAGCGACAATCAGATACGAGTGATCCGATGCCACTGCAAAAAGTCGTTGCACACCCTGGATCAGACTGGTGTAATCCGACCGGTCGGCCAAAGTGATCAAGTTGTGTGTCAAACGTGGCCAGACCAGATCTCGATAGAAACTTCTGTAGGCATCGTCCGTCAGACGTGCCCTCAAGTTCAAGTCTTTGAGAACGATAACTCCACGTTGAACCGCCTCACGGGCAGAAACCTGTTGCCCGACGCCAAGCGAAATATCGCGTTGCTGCAGGGCAAATTCGACGGCCAGGGTGACCACATCGGTTTCAGCCGAATCGAGATCACACCAATCGATCAATTGCTCCGATGCTCTCAGGAACTCCAGGTACCGATCTTGCCGGCTTTCGGCTGCCACGGACAGCAGACGCTGTGCCTGAATGATCTCGGGAAACCGTTGTGGGTTTGTGTTGGGGATAGGCAAACAGACCCTGGTACGTGTGTCTTCGGAGAAAACCGAGGCCGCGAGAAAGAATTCCAACTGTGTGTACGTCATGCCAAGATTCAGTTCCCGCCAGGCATGCCACAAACCTCCCAGCAATGCGTCCGACTTTTGGTAACTGAGCGAGAGTCGCTCCTCTGCCAATCGCATGCACTCCAGTCGTTCCTGTGTCGAATGGGGATAGCCTGCATCATGCCCGACCAGACAAATCACCAAACTGCACTGCCGCACGTTCGCAATCAGTTTGTCGACCAACGCGCCACTGGGCGTGCTAGCTTCGGTCAAATCCTCCTGAATGATCGGATCGATACTCAGATTGCGGAACCTGCGCAACAGCGTTGCCAACGATTGGCGACGATCTCGAAATTCAGACGAGACACCGGAGAGAAAGACATGGAGCGACATGGAAATTCTCAGCTTCTCTTGGTGGCGTCCAGCATGTAGCGAAAGGACAGCAGGTGAAAGGGCTTGATCGACGTCAAGCGATTCGCCGCTTTCCAAATCCAGTGTGTCCGCTCGTTGAGGAAACTGATGATCGTGTTGTCGTAGCGGATCGTGCGTTCAAATTGCCTGTGAATCTTCCTGGGCAACGTAAACTGGTTTTGCAGAAAGAGCCGCCATTCGGATCGTCGCCTCATGTGGTACCATGCGATCGATGGATTGATGACGTTGGGTTCGACCGCAAGGAATCGGCCGCCCGGTTTTAAGACGCGCGTGATCTCTGCCAGAGCAGCGGGGATATCCGAGACATGGTGCAAGAAATCCCAACTGTGTACGACGTCGATCGATTCGTCCGCGACATCCAATTCCAATGCCGAACACTCTCGTACACTGCAGTTGGTCAGTTGCTTGTCGGCGATCAAACGTTCGGCTTCGTCCAGCATCTCACGACTGACATCGATCCCCAAGACGCTTTCAGCGTGTCGGCTGAGCAGTGGGTAGTAGAACCCGGTACCGCAACCCAAATCCAATAAACGACCGACGGGGCTGGGAAACATTCGCTGGAAAGCAGAGGTCAGCAGCCCCGCGACGATGGGGTTGTTGTCAAGAATTTGCGTATCAAAACGCTGGAAATAGAGCGGTCGCTTGTCTGACGAGACACGATCGTAGTGGCGTCGGTTTTCGTCAAGATCGTGAAACACGGCGAGCTCGATTCGTCTTGTCGGTGGGGCCTCAGATCTCCTACTGTAGCGGTCGCGATCTATGATCGTGGCTTTCACCATTCATGGCAGGGAGAATCGATAGTTTATTTCCCGGCCTCGTCGGTCGGCAGAAAAATGGCTGAGATTGCTCCGAATGAGAATAGAGCCTCCCCGTCGTGTCCGACCACGCTGACCAATCCATTCGACCGGACGCAGGGTTGCCAATCCACAGCGATATCGAGAGCCGATTTCGCTGGTGGCCTCGACTGGCTGGTATTGCGTTTTTGGTCTTTTTGAATTGCGTCGTTTATGTGCCGTCGCTGCGGTACGAAATGATCTTTGACGATCTGCCGGGCATCGTTGACAACGAGTCGATTCACAATCTGTTTCCCCTGTTCGGCCGCGATGGTCAATACGGACCGCTCAACCCTCAGCCCGAAACACCTTTCACCGCACGCCCGGTGGTCAGTCTCTCGCTCGCGATCAATCATCACTTTGGTGGTGTGAACCCGCTGGGATATCGTCTGACCAATCTGGTGATGCATGTGATCACTGGTGTGATTCTTTGGGGAGTCATTTGGCGCACTCTCCTGCAGCCTTGTCTTGCTGGTCGATTCGCACGGCACAGCGGCGTGTTGTCGTGGGGGGCAGCGTTGCTCTGGACACTGCATCCCGTTCACACGGAAACGGTGATCTATCTGACACAGCGTACCGAACTGATGATGGGGCTGTTTTATCTGCTGACGTTGTACTGCAGCATCCGATTTTGGGGTGCCTGTTGTCAGACCAGTCGTTTTGCGTGGCTTGCTCTGGCAACACTGTCGTGTGCGTCGGGCATGTTGTCCAAGGAAATGATGGCTTCAGCGCCCGCGATGGTGGCGGTCTACGAATGGACCTTTGTAAAGGGCTCCATCGGGCAGATGATCAGACGTTCGTGGAGTCTCTACGTCGGGTTGGCTGCGACTTGGTCATTGATCGTCGTCAACTATGCGTTGGGACGCGTGACTCCATTGGGCGGATTCAACAACACGGTCTCGGCTATCGAATGGTGGATGACGCAGTCCAACGTGTTCTTTGCCTACTGGAAACTGACGCTCTGGCCTTGGCCTTTGGTCCTGAACTACCACGTTCCGACAATGGATGAGTTCTCGGTGGCGTGGCCCGGTGTACTGGGGATGTTTGTTTATGCCGTGCTGACGATTTGGTTGGTGTGGCGTCGTCGTTCTCTCGGGTTTGGGCTGATCTGGTTCTTTGCCGTGTTGTCTCCGACGCTGATTGTCCCTCTGCCGACGGAAGAACTGGTGGAGCGTCGGCTGTACCTGCCGATCGCTGTGGTCGCCGGATTGTTTGTCGCGGGGCTGTATCGGTTCGCGATCCGATGGCGAGAAAAATCGGATCGACCGCAGAGTGATCTGGCATCCGGTTTGACGGGCAAGCCGATTTGGGCTCTCGGCACAGTCGTTGCCCTTGTTGTGGCGGGATACCTGTGGGTCAATGTCACCACCATCGATCGCCTCAAAGATGGTCGGACCATATGGGTGGAGGTCCTGAAGCATGATCCGTTGAATCCGTTCGCCGTGATGAGCCAAGGCTGCGTCGAAGTCGAAAATGGCAACATCGAAAAAGGTCTTGAGATGCTCCAGTGGGCTTATGCCCGTCACGTGCGAGTCCGACAGGGCACACTGAACTATGCCACTGCGTTGGAGAAGAGTAATCGCCTGGGTGAAGCGATCTCGGTCTATCGGGAAGCGATCTCCAGAAACTCCAATGACACCGTTTATCATTACAACTTGGCTCATTTGCTGGAACAAGTCGGCAAGCAGGAGTTGGCGGCGGAACACTATCTGGAAGCGATCCGAGTGGACCCCGAATGCTATCCCGCGCACAACAATCTCGGCTTGATTTATGCCAGCCGAAACCAAATGCAGATGGCGTCCAAGCATTTTGAGGTCGCGGTGGAGATCAAGCCGGATTTTGAGAACTGCATGAATCTGATGAACGTCTACTTACGCCAGGGGCAAACAGACAAAGCGACCCACGCAGCGCGGCGATTGCTCGATGCGGCGCGACGTGAGGGGCGGACCGAAGTCGCTGAGCGGATCGAGCTGGGTCTCCAAGCTCTGGAGAACCAAAGCAATTGAGTCGGCAAACGTCATCAGCGAGATTTTGCCTCAGGAGTCGACCATGCGCGTTGCCGTGATCGGAGCCGGTCCGGCAGGCCTGACCGCTGCGTTGAAGCTACGCCAGGGCGGCGCGGACGTGGATGTGTTCGAGGCCAGTTCCATGATCGGTGGACTATCACGCACCATCGAACTGTGGGGACAGTATGTTGATATCGGACCGCATCGATTTTTCAGCACGGACGGACGCGTCAACCAGTTTTGGCTCGATGTGGTCGGAACGAACTACCGAATGGTGGATCGCCTGACTCGTGTTCACTATCAAGGCGAGTTGATCGACTATCCGATTCGCCCCATCAGCGCGATTCGTCAGCTCGGATGGCGAGATGCTGGAATGTGCTTGGCCAGCTATCTGCGGCAAAAGCTCGTGCCTGGTCGATCCGACTCATCAGAGAACTCTTTCGAAACTTGGGTCACGAAGCGATTCGGTCGGCGATTGTACGAACACTTTTTCAAGGCCTACAGCGAAAAGCTGTGGGGAATTCCTTGCAGCGAACTGAGTTCGGACTTTGCCGCCCAACGGATCCGATCCTTCTCGCTCTGGCAGGCCGTCGTGAGCGCCACGTCGCCTCGACATGCCAACACCCACAAAACCTTGGTCGATCGATTCGCCTATCCGATCGGCGGGACGGGTGCGGTGTACCATTCGATCGCGACACAGTACTGTCAACAAGGCGGTCGGATCACGACCGACTGTCCCGTCAATCGGTTGATCTGCGATGGTGATCGAGTCAAAGCGATTCGCTGGGACAACGGACAGACAGACGAATTTGACCATGTGATCTCCACCATGCCTTTGCCGCATCTGATCGCATCGCTTGCCAGCGAATCGGCCATGGAACACGGACAAGCTCCCGCGTCGGTGCAGACCGCTGCCCAGCAATTGAGTTTTCGCAATACCGTGCTGGTCTATTTGCATATCGATCATGAATCACTTTTTGACGACCAATGGCTGTACATTCAGTCGGACGATGTACGCATCGGTCGCGTCACCAATTTTCGAAACTGGATCCCGGAGGTCTATGGTGAATCATCGACAACCGTGCTGGCAATCGAACAATGGTGCAACGCAGATGACGACCAGTGGCGAGAAAGCGATCGCAAGATCATCGCCAGGTGTGTGGATGAACTGGTTCAATTACGTTTGTTGCGATCAGACGAGGTACTGGACGGCCACGTGATACGCATTCCTCGGAGCTATCCGGTCTATCGGCGAGGTTACCGCAACCACCTTGATTGCGTATCGCAGTATTTGTCCGGCATTGGTGGGCTGTCCGTGATCGGTCGTTACGGGGCGTTCAAGTACAACAACCAGGATCACAGCATCTTGATGGGACTGTTAGCGGCAGAAAACGTGCTGCATGATGCCAGCCACGATCTGTGGAACGTGAACTCCGACTTTGATCAGTATCAGGAAAAGACACTGATCACTGAAAACGGTTTGGTCACGTCAGTGGGCTGAAAACTGCTTCAGCAATTCCAGAATCTGCTTGGGCAACAGCGCAGTTTTGTACTGCACACTGGGCAGATCGACGGGGCCGAGCGTTTCGCTGGTCGATTTCGCGATCGCCAGAATGAAACGGGCCGAGTTGCCGAATTGACGAAGCCGGGCCGCCTTTTCCCGGAGATACTCCGGTGTCCAAAAACCGATGATCTCCAATTGAACGGGTGAGTGTTTTGGATGCCGCAAGGTGAAGTCTGGCATGAACACGGTTTGGCCTTCGTGCAACACGGTGGCTTCGCGATGCAACGTCCAACCGTCTGTATCGGTCTGCTCCCACTTCTGAGCAAAGTGCGATTCGATCTGACTGTCGAACTCCTCCATGCTGACTTCGCCGTTCAATCCATCGTCGGATGTCAGTTGTAGCCGAAATCGGCGTTTGGCAGGTCCCAAGACGGTGGCTTGCATTTTCCAGTCCGCGGTCGAAAGCAATCCGGGCAGAAAGCGAGCGAAGTTCACGCCGTAGCGTCGTGTCTGTCTCAAGACCGATGCGGGGCCATTGAAGTGGAACAGATAATTGTCGCCACGTTGATCGATCGTGTGCATCAGTTGAGCCAGCTTGGCGTATCTCAGGATCATCTTGAAATCCGACTTGGCCCAAACCGTCACCGAGAGTGCGCCGTACATCGCAGCCTGAGTTTGGGCCACGTTGTAACGAGCCAGCAAACGTGCCGCGTCCCAATCCAGGGGAGGTTTCGATAGTGGGTGGAACTCGATCACGTCGGCAAACAGACGTCCCTGAATTTCATCCCATGTCATGCCCAACTCGGCGGCGATCGATGCCCTGACAGACTGCGAGCAGTTCTCAAAGAGCCGATCGGGCTGGTCCACCAGCGGGTGCTTGGATGCGGCGATGCTGAAAACACGTTTTCTCAGTTTGGCGGCCGCTCCGCCGCGATCCTGGTGATACTCACTGGCATCGTCGAGCAGTTTGCAAAACGCCGCAACGCGTCGTGTCGGGCAATCGGCAACATCGGCAAGGACACGTTCGACGCTTCGATGCAAGTCGCGTCGCGGCTTACCGATGCCGGACTGATAGACCTGGATCATTTGTTGTGCGAGCGGAACATAGTGCGAATCTCGCCCGCGTCTCAGCCGATCCGGCGTGACGGATTGTCGGTCGAAATCGTATTGGACGATCGCCTCCTGTTTGGTCAGCATATCGGCCCCGTCACTTCTTTGAAAACGCGTCGTTGCGTCGACGGGCACGAGAGCGTAGTTCGTCGCGAGTGTTGGCGGTGACGATCTCGTAGAAGCAAGCTCGGCCGAAACGGTTCTTGCGTACCACGCGTCCCAAACGTTGCAAGGCTTGGCGGGTCCCGCTGCCACCACCGACGACGATGGCCACGTTGACTTCCGGCAAGTCGACTCCTTCGTCCAGCACACGATTGGCGACCAAGGCCGGGTAGCGTCCCTCACGAAGCCCATCCAAAATGTCTTTGCGTTCGCGTTTGCGGCAATGACTGAGCAAACAGGGAATCAGAAATCGGACCGACACGTCCCGTGCCATCGCGTTGGAACCGCAGAAAACGATCACCGGTTCACCGGCGTGCAATCGAAACAAGTCTTCGATGATGCGAAGCTTCTCCTCCGCGCGGTCTTCGATCGATCGCTTGGCGTGAAAGGCCTTCATGGCCACGCGGGCATCGGGATCGTTGCTGCTTTCCTTGCACAATGTCGGCCAGTCGTACTCGGGTTCGGTTTCGCGGCGAGTGGAGATATGCTCGCGGACGATGCGGCCCAGTGACTCGTACCGTGTGCGTTCGGATTCCGACAGATGAACCGCGATACGGATCACGTCGTAATCGGCTAGCGTGGTTCCTCTGGCGGCTGTGATTTCTTGAGTGTAGACCCGTGGGCCGATGACTTCATCCAACAGGACATGCTGCCCATCACGACGATCAGGAGTCGCCGTCAGACCAAGTCGATATGGCGCGGCAGACATCCTGGCGGCGTCCTGACGCATGGGGCCGGGCAGGTGATGGCATTCGTCAAAGATGATGAAAGGGAATCGATTTCCGATCCTGGGCATGTGGATCGCTGCGCTGTCGTAGGTCGTCACGCTGATCGGACTGACTCGATGAACGCCGTCGCCGATGATTCCTGAATCGATTCCGGTGGCGGCCAAGATACGATCGTGCCACTGATACATCAGGTCGCGTACTGGGGAGACGACCAGGACACCGCAACCGACGCTGCACATCGCGTGCAGGGCGACTTCCGTTTTGCCCGTGCCGGTGGGCATGACGACGACGCCACGTTTGTTCTCCATCCAAGCGTTCAATGCTTTGTTCTGGTCGGCGCGAAGCGAGTGCAGTTTTCGTTTGCTGAGCGTTACCTCGTGCCACTGAGGCACGTCGTCAATGAAGTCCTCCGCCAGCCAGCGCTGCAGGGTCTGAACCACCTCCTGGTAGTGCATCGCATCGGTGCGCCAGCATTTTCCCCGTGAGTCGTTCACCCAGACGAGTTGAGGAAACAGCTTCAGCAACAGCGGTTCCGCCACGCCCCGCAAGGTAAGCGTGCCTTGATCGAATTGGAGGCAAGGAGTGGTATCGGACACGAGACTGCGATGGATCGGTGAGTGGATCAAGCTGGGTGGAACCGCATCACCAAGTATCGTCGGTCAGCATCGCCAGCAGCAACACCAACGTGGACGGATTGCCCGTGGGAATGGCAGGAAAAACGGATGCGTCGACGATTTGCAAGCCCGACACGTTGCGAACAAACAGCCGATCATCACAGACGGCCAGTTCGCGGTTGCCGCCCCCACACGTGCCGACCGGATGATACAGCGTCTGTGAGTATCGCGAGATGGATTTGATCAGTGATTCATCGTCGACACGTTTCGCACCCGGCAGAATCTCGTGGCCCGCCAGTGACATTTCGTCAGCAATCTGTCGAGCCAGCCGCATGCCTCGTAACAAGGTTTCGGTATCCGATGGGTTTGTGAGATAGGGAGGATCGATCATCGGCATCGCCCGTGGGTCGGACGACTGCAGGCGAAGTCGGCCTTGGGAGAGCGGCCGAGTGACGTTGATACCGATCGTCATCGCCGGGGGAGTCTTGGGGTGCGGAAACAGCAAGTAGTGTGTCGGCGTGACGTGTAGTTGAATCGTCTCGTCATAAAACAAGCCACCGCATTCCGCGATGTTGCAGGCAATCGGGCCTCCACCCACGGCTTGCCATTGAGCCAAGTCACGCGGCGTGTCGACACACGCGAATTGGTGCTCTGGCGCGGTGGAAAAAATCATGGGCATGATCAGATGGTCCTGCAAACCGCGACCGACGCCCGGCAAGTCGATGATGGAGTCGATCCCGTGGGCGCGTAAATGTTCTGCGTCGCCGATCCCTGATCGCATCAAGATCGTAGGCGTGGCGATGGATCCGGCCGACAGGATCACGCGTTGGCGAGCATGGATGACTTCGCCATCGACCAGACGTACGCCTGTGGCTTGGTCTCCAGTCAAGACCACTCGGTCGACTTGACCGCGGACGAGGTCGATCCGGCCATCACCCAGTGGTTGGGCATCAAGCAGTTGCGCCGACGTCCAGCGTTTGCCAGAGCGGTTGAAACGCCGGTACAGCATCGGATGGTGGGGACCGGGATCGGCTTGCGTGGCGGCTCGCTGAGCAACATCGAGAAAGCGTTGGCAGACCGCGCTGGTCCAACGGGGTGACTCGGGACCGATCCGTTGGGTCAAGACCTGGAATCGCTGCTTCAGTCCCGACAGGCCTAGCCGATTTCCCGTCAAATCATCGATCATTTGAAAATCATGATCCGTGGGCGGAAACCAGATCATCGCGTTGATACGGGAGCTGCCGCCGAGGCCTTTGCCACGGGGCCACTTCATCCTGCGTCCTGCCAGTTGTGGCGAGGAAGCCGTCTCATGCCCCCAGTCTTCCACGCTGCCTAGCAGCCGAAGCCATCGATTGGGGCGAACCCGATCGATGTCCGGGGCGTCCGATGACTCCGGTTCGACGATTGTGACATGACGTCCACGTTCTGCCGCCGATCTCGCCACCAAGCAACCTGCGGTCCCCCCGCCGACGATGACGATATCTGCAGACCGACCGTGGATTTGTTGGCTGTTTTGCGGCACGATAGGCGAATTGCGGTTTGTGGATTACGATTCTGACCGAGCTGACGAGCCGAAAGGACGTCAAAATTGGTGTTTCAGCCTAACAGCCGTTCTAAAAACCGGCCGAGCCATGCTGAATACCCCGAGACAGCGAGCCGCTCAACAACTTCCCCCTCCCGCAACCCTTTTTAGATAGCCATGGATCATCGATTCTCCGTCGTCCCCACCGCACCTCCCGATGCCATTTTGGGTTTGACCGACGCATTCAATGCGGACACGAATCCTAACAAGATGAACTTAAGCGTCGGTGTCTACAAGGACGCGACCGGACAGACACCCGTTTTGCAGAGCGTCAAGGCTGCCGAACAAAAGCTGCTTTCCAACGAAAAGACCAAAGGCTATCTTTCGATCGGCGGTCTCCAGGACTACTGCGACCACGTTCGCACGCTGGCCTTTGGCGATCAAGTCCCGGCCGAGCGTGTGGCGGTGTTGCAGACGCCCGGTGGCACCGGCGCATTGCGTGTCGCGGCCGACTTTCTCAAGACGCAGTTGCCCGGGGCCAAAGTATGGATTCCCACACCGACGTGGGACAATCACCGGGCCATCTTTGATGCCGCGTTGCTACCCAACGACGGCTATCGATATCTCGCTGCCGATCGCACTTCGTTGGACCTCGACGCGATGGTCGCGGACTTGCGAGAGAAAGCATCGCCCGGTGACACCGTCTTGTTGCACGGTTGTTGCCACAATCCGACCGGCATCGATCCGACCGCCGAGCAGTGGAAAGTGATCGCCGACGTGATCGCTGAAAGACGACTGTTGCCGCTGATCGATTTTGCTTACCAAGGCTTTGGCGACGGACTGGAAGCCGATGCCGTGGGACTACGAACGGTGATGGATCGCGTCGACGAAGCCATGGTGTGTACTTCGTTCTCAAAGAATTTTGGGTTGTACAGTGAACGCGTCGGAGCCGTCTCGTTGGTCGCCGCCCAGGCGAGCGAAGCCGCAGCGGCCAACAGTCAGCTCAAGCGAATGGTTCGCACCAACTACAGCAACCCGCCTCGACACGGCGGCGCGATCGTGGCGACGATCCTGTCCGATCCCGAACTGACCGCCATCTGGAAATCCGAGTTGGACACGATGCGAAATCGGATCACCCAGTTGCGTCAACAGTTTGTCGAAACGATGAAGACCACCGGTGCCGGCCACGACTTTTCATTCCTGTTGCCTCAAAAAGGCATGTTCAGCTACAGCGGCCTGACACCGATGCAAGTCGACGAGCTGAAACAAAAGTATGGGATCTACATCGTCGGCAGCGGACGCATCAACGTCGCCGGAATGAGCGAGTCCAACATGCAGTCCTTGTGTGATGCGGTCGCGTCTGTCCTGGAAGGCTGAGAGGCACACCGCCATGGCATTGCCCGGTCTGCTCATCATCGGCGCGCAAAAATGTGGCACGTCCACCTTGCATGCTTCGTTGGGCAGTCACCGACAAGTTTGCTTTCCGATGAATCCCGCCAACGGGAAAACCATCAAGGAGATGAACTACTTCGGCAACCTGTGGGACCGTGGACATGATTGGTACGCCAGTCACTATCAAGATGATTCGCGAATCGCCCTGGATTCAACGCCCAATTACCTCTGCGATATCGAAGCCCACGAGCGGATGGCCCAGGTCCTGCCCGATGCACGACTGATCGTTTCGCTGCGAGATCCGATCGCCCGCGCCTACAGTCAGTTCAATCACTATTCCCAACACATCGAAGTCACCCGGACTTGGGATTGGCGTCGCCCTGGGGAATCGTTGGCGGCCAACATTCAAGCCGAGTTGGATGAGCCCAAACGACGGTGGTACGGATTGCTTGCACGTGGCTACTACGAACGGCAATTGCAACACCTGTTGAGTTTCTTTCCGCGAGAAAGAATTCACGTGATGATCATGGAGCGATGGATTGCCGACCCTGATCGCTACTTTGACGAACTGCTGGCGTTTGCCGACCTAGAGCCGCAGGAACTTACCAAGAACGCCGTCCACATGCGTGCCTACACCGTCGATCCGCTTGATCGAGATCTCGATCGACAACTGCGTGAGATCTATCGACCGCATAACGAACGCCTGTTTGAGTGGTTGGGCGAGTCGATCGACGAGTGGAACTGATCCGCGGTGACGCTGAGTCAAAACCTCAACGATGCGTTGGGGGCATGTCGATGGACTCACTCGGCGTGGTGCAGCATGCGTTCCAGGCGATCGAGAATCGACACCATTTGGTTCCATTCCGAGACGGCCTCCAGTGTGGGGACGGTGCTGGCGTCGGTACGATCGTAACCACGCTCGCTCACCATGACCTTGGCCGACAAAACCGCGACACCGCGAGAAGCAACGTCTTCGCTTTTTCGCGTCGGAGCAAGATGTGTATCGTCGTCGATCGGCAGGACTTGCTGCATCGCTTGGTGCACGGCCCACAATGCCGCTTTGCGAGGCGATTGGGCTTGGACGATGGTGCGAAGGGTTCCGGATTGAACGTAGTACTTGGTCATGATCGTGGCCTGTGTGTTTGGTGTGAAGTGTTCTCGATGCGAACTGCCTCGGGAACACCTCTCTCATCGCAACGTGCGATGACACCATCGGTCACGGTGTGAATTCAGCTAGCCCGAATTATTCAAGCGACTCACGACAAAATTCGCAACACGTTTGCACGAAACGGTTTACGCGGATTGGCACGAAAACAGGCTGCGCATATCAGCCGCCACGCGATAGCGTCCGGTTCTCACGCCTGTAATCGGGAACCGGACGCTATCGCGTGCCGGCTAATGAATAATCCGGGCTAGTGCATCGTCCAGTCTTAGAACGTGGGTTCAGTAGATGAGCCGTTTTGGCGTTAGCCACGGTTTTCGTGACACAACCGTGGCTAACGCCAAAACGGCTAACCCCTAAATCAAGACCGGATGATGCACTAGTGGCCTGGGACATCTTATCTTTAGGGTAGTGGATCTTGTTAAAGATCCTGTAGCGGTGGGATCTTTAACAAGATCCACTACGACAAACGCTAACTTCTAGCTGTCCCAGACTACTTGGTATCTGCAAGACCCGGCCGCTCACGCGTCACGGCTCACGGCGTTTGACAGCGTCGTCCGTTTGGATACGTTGAGCTGGTTGGCGCTGAACGCCACTGCCCGTGAAACGGGTGTGAAACTCGCTCAATCTTCCTTGGTGGGTCCGTCCACGCGTTCATCCACGGGGGCTTCAGCTTTCGCCTCTGTGGGTTCATCGGGCGCGTCCGGTTCGGGCAATTCGATGACCGGTTCGCCGAAATCGGCAAAGAACGTTTTGCCGCATGCTTCGCATTTCACTTCCGTTCCCAGCAACTGATCATCGATCACTTGCGGGATGCCGTCGCAGTAGACGCGGACTTTTCCGCTTTGCGCCGCCATCGCCTTGAGGTGTGCCTCGGCGACACCGGCGACTTCGATGTCCTCGGGCTCCAGTGTCGTCAGCAACTCTCGCGTGACTTCGCTCATCGATGCCAAGCGGTTGGCCAAATGGCGGACGCTGCGTTCAAAGCTGTTTCGCGATGCACGGCCGTTTCCGAAATGTCGGTCACGCGTTGCGTAGAGATAAGTGAATCCGCGAAGCAAGCGACGACGTGTTTCGGTGGGCAGCGTGTACTTGGCTTTCTTGGCCATCAATTCAAAGATCTTGCAGAGGGCGTCGGGCGAGTAGTCTTCGAACTGCATCGTGGTGCCGACTCGACTGCTCAATCCGGGGTTGCTCCGAATCATGGCTCGCATCTCGTTGGGATAGCCGGCCAGGATCACGACCAATCGATCTCGTTGATCTTCCATGCGTTTGAGCAAGGTTTGAATGGCCTCTCGTCCGTATTGGTCCTGGCCGTTCTCGTCGATCATCGTGTAGGCTTCATCGATAAACAAAACGCCGTCAAGCGCTTCGTCGATCTTGGCGTTGGTCTTGGGACCGGTTTGCCCGGCATACTCCGCGACCAATCCACTGCGATCGGTTTCGACGAGGTGACCTTTGCTCAAGATTCCCAGGGCGCCGTAGATTTCGGCGATGATCCGGGCGACAGTCGTTTTGCCCGTGCCGGGATTCCCGATGAACGCCATGTGCAGACTCGGACGCGTGGTGGGCAAGCCCATCTCCTCACGCTTGCGTTCCATCTTGAGAAAGTTGGTCAGCGTTTCGATTTGGTTCTTGATGTTGTCCAATCCGATCAAGCGATCCAGTTTTGCGCGGGCATCAGCCAAGCGTTCTTCCGGAGTCCGGTTGTCTTCCACCGGTGCGTCCGAATTGGACTCGGGCGTTGTTTCCGGTTTAGGCCGGTTGGCCGATCCACCGGGGCCGGCTATGGGGGTCGGCTTTTCAGCGGCGGTCGGGCCGACGCCCTCGCGTAACCGCTTGGCTTCGTTTCTCAGCCATGCGATCGCGTCGCGCGCATTCTCTGTGTCGGCGTCCGTTTGCAGGGTTTCCGGCGCACGACCACGGGCTTCGTCAAAGTGCCGTTTCATTCGCTGGATATTCTCGTTGTCGGCGGCCGAGACGTTGCCGTCGACCGCCGTCAACAGGTTTGCCATCCGCATCGCCAGGGTTTCCAATTGACCCCAAGATGCGCGCAAGTCGGGCAACTCGACGAAAGGACGGATGAGTTCGTCCCATTGAAAGTCGTTGGACGCGGTGATCAGCCAATCGACGGCTTCGTGCAACTGGCTGCCCATGACCGATTTTCCCCAGATGTGTTCCAACAACACGCGTCCGAGCTGACGCTGTTCCATGTTGCGACTGCTGGCCGAGGGCACCGCCGCGGCGAACACCTTCATCAAGAACCCTTGATGCAAATCGTCCATCTGGTCCGCGATCGAAACGGCTTCGTCGTTGTCACTGCCGGCCAGCCAACCATAAGAGCCGCGGACGAGCTTGCCGCTTTCAATGTACAGTTGGCGCGTCTCCTGCAGTGCTTCGCGATACAGTCGAATCGACTCGATGATTCTGTCGTCAGAATTATTCGTCATGGGGGCTGCCGTGGGTGTGTTCAGGTCGCTGGTCGCCGGAAAAAATGAATTCGGGCTTGTTTGTCAGGTCGGTGCTCAACATGGTTGGGCACCAATAACGCTCGATGTGCTGAGCGACCAGACGATTTCCATCAAAGTGATTAACGTACGGACTCATGGCCGAGTTGTACATCGTATCTGTCATGTCTCGCATCAGAACGACATTGAGGTTTTGATAGACCAGTTGGCGAATGGAGAACGGTCTGCCCAAGACGCACATGTTGGTGTGAACGCCGGTGACGATGACGTTCTTGATTCCGCGGGCGACCATCAAATCGTAGGCTTTGGTGGAGTCCGTGATCGCGTCACCCTCTTTGATGTCGATCGCAGCGATCTGCCGGGTCCAAGCGGTGTAGTTTTTGCACGGCGGATTGCAATCGCAGCCTCCGTCGGAATCATCGATCGGCAAAGGCGGCTCTCGTTTGGAATCAAGATGACACCAGCCTTTCAGCTCCACGACGCTCTTGGCTTGCGGCGCGTCGGTCGCCAAACGAACCATCGGTGTATCGCGATAGAAATCCACACAACTGCTGGGGCAGTGAATGACCAGCACTCCGCGGTCACGGGCGGCGTGCAGGACTTCGTTGAGCCGCGGTGCCATTTCAGCGACCCGCGCCGTCGCGCCCCGGCACCAATGTTTGTCCCACATGTCGCAAACGACAATCGCGGTCTCGGAGGCTTGCCATGCCAACTCACGGATTTGTGAGCGACGGCGTCCCCGATCGATGTCCGCTGGTGCTTGTTCGCCAACGAGTTGCGAGCGGGCATGAATGACCAATGAGGCGTCGTCTCGCGGTTCCTGTGGACTGGCTTGCTGCGCCTTGGCGATGGATGAAATCAAGACGACGACGAGCATCAGAGTGGTCGGTCGAAGCATGTAGGGGGCTCCTCGATGTGGCGATGGATACGGAGATTCAATTTAGCGATGCCGAATTCCTGGCGAGCGTCTGCTGGGTGAAAGTTGCTCCGAAAACAAAAAAACTCCGACCTCAAGAGGCCGGAGTCAGGGTGCTTTCTTGTACGTCAGGCTTTCCAGCCTGACCTGCGGTTCTCATGTCAGCCTGGAAAGGCTGACGTACGGGATCAGGCGAACGGGTTGTACTCGCCGGGCACGGGCACGGGGTACTTGCCATCGGGGCCGGGCATGGCGCTCGGTGGCGGGTCGGAGTCGATGGTGTACTCGTCGATTCCTGGGCACAGGTCCTTGCCCTTTTCCATCAGCTCGTCCCATTTGATGACCTTGCCGCTGTAGCAAGCTTCGCGACCCAGGATCGCGGTGAAGGTCGAGTGCGCGCCGTACTCGCCTTCGTTATAGATCTCGCCACGCATCAGGGCAGCGATCAGGTCGTGCTGTTCCTGTTGGTGTCCTTGTTGACGACCTTTCCTGCCGAACTCGAATGGGTTTTCGCCTTGGATCGATCCCGATGGGTCGGCGGTGCCCTTGGTGCCGTGCGCGAACTCGGCGACATGATTCCAGGCGTTCTTCAGGTGACGTCCTTGGCTGAACATCTTGGTACCGTCGGCAAACGTGTACTCACAGAACGTGTGATCAAAGATCTGTGACTTCGTCGCATCGCCGCCTTCACGAAGTCCACGTCCGCCCATGCCGTTGCACTCGACGGGATACTCGCCTTTGACCCAGCAACCGACGTCCAAGTTGTGAATGTGTTGTTCACAGATTTGGTCGCCCGAGAGCCAGTTGAAGTGGTACCAGTTGTTGGTTTGGAACGCCATTTCGGTTTGGTCTTCGGTGCGATTGCGATACCAAATGCCGCCACCGTTCCAGTAAACACGTTGGCAGATGACATCGCCGATGGCACCATCGTGAATCCGCTGCACGGTTTCCTTGTATTGGGCTTCGTGACGACGTTGCAGGCCGATTCCGACCATCAGGTTCTTTTTCTTGGATTCGGCAACGGCATCGAGCACACGGCGAACACCTGGGGCGTCCGACGCAACGGGTTTTTCCATGAAGATGTGCTTGCCCTTGGCGACCGCGTACTCGAACTGTTGCGGTTTGAACCCGGGTGGTGTTGCGATGATGACCAGATCCAGATCGTCTACGGCATCAATGGCCTGTTTGTAGGCGTCAAAGCCGCTGAAGATTCGGTCGGCGGGCACATCGACCTTGTCCGGGTTGGCTTTGGACAGGTTGCTGACCGCATCGGATGCTTTCTTATGGAAAGCATCGGCCACGGCAACCAGCTTGGTGTTACCCTCGGTCTTGAAGATATTCTGCGAAGCACCTTGACCACGTCCACCACAACCGACCAGAGCGAACTTGATTTGGTCGCTGCCTTGGGCGTGAGCGGTTCTTGCTATGGTGCTCGACAGGGCAGCCACGCCAGCGGCGGCCGTCGTTGATTTGAGAAAATTTCGGCGATTGGAATTGTTTTCCATCGATGATGTCCTGATACAAAGGAGAGACGTTGGAGAGGGAAATCAGATTTGCCGCATTGTACTGTAAAAACCCGCCAACGGGTCGAGGGCTTTCCCTGTAGCGGCGGTGAGGGCGTCTTTTTTACCCGCTTTTCGCCGCCCCGAATCCCGTGCGACCATTTTTCCGCCCGATCAAGTACGAGTGATGCGATGTCCGATGATTCTGAACGCCTCCTGCCAAGCGACCCAGCAGGACGCCCCGACAACAACGCCCCCCGAAAATCGATCCCGCTGGGGGGCGGTCCGGTGCCAGCCGAAGCTGTTCCCGCGTTTGGCTGCGTCGTTTATGTCAGTCGTCGAGACGGTCGGGTCCAAGCCAGGGTTGCCAATCTCGCCGGGATCGCGGTCGATGCGGAGAGCGAGCGGTCCGCCTTGGGGCAGGTTGTCCGGCTCTTCAAAGCCTCGGTCGTGGATCACCTCGCCGACGGTGGCTCGATTCCCTGGGTCGATCCGCCCGCAACGATGCGGCCGGAGGAGCAAAAGCGTTTCTTGCCGGTCCATCTTTAACTGATCTTCATGGTCGTGCGGTAGACTCTGAGATTCGATGAGGCCCTTCACCAAAGTCCGGTCGGTCCTCAAGTTCTGACCGTCCACTCTTGATCTCTCACGTCCACTCACGATCCCTGCATGCTGTCTCGCCCGAATGTCCTCCTGGTTCTGACACTGAGTGTCGTCGGTGTCGTTCACCTCAATGGAATGTTCGGCAAGTTCGTTTTGGACGATTTTGCGCTCGTCCAGAACGCGTTACTGCGAGACCTGTGGAGTTTCGATTGGTTCCGCTTAGCGAAACGTCCCGTCGCCACGGCCACGTTCGCGGCGAACTTTGCATACACGGGCGAAGACCCTCTGGGGTTTCACATCGTCAACTGGCTGGTGCATCTGTCTGCGGTCGCTGCGCTGTTCGCGTTGGTCCATCGAACGATGTTGATGCCGGCGTTCACGTTTGCCTCCAGCAAGACAGCGGATCCAAAGACGGCACCCTCGAACTCTCCCGCAGACTTTGACTCGCAAGTCGCGATTGCCACGGCGACGGCCACGGCCACGGCACTACTCTGGGGTGTCCACCCCCTGACCACTGCGGCGGTGACCTACATCGTCCAGCGGTTCGAATCCTTTGCATCGCTCTGGATTCTGGTTTGTCTTTGGGCATGGTCCCATGCGTTTGGCAGGACCGTCACCGAGTCGGCTGCTGCAACCAGTGACCAGGCGAAGCGATCAAACAACAAAACGATGTGGGCCATTCTGGCGATCGTCGCCGCCTATGCCGCCTACGGCAGCAAAGAAATGGCGGCGGGACTTTCGCTGACCGTACTGCTCTACGACCGATATTTCCTCGCGGATTCATGGCGAGGTTTGCGATCACGTTGGCATTGGTACGCCGTGTTGACAGCGCCCTTGATTGTGGGACTGTTCGTGTTTGTCCCTCGATTGTTGCGGACTCGTCATGCGGAAGGATCGACGATCGGATTCGGCATCGATGGGTTCACGCCGTGGTCGTATTTGACCAGTCAGCCTGTGGTGTTCTTGCGATACCTGAGACTGTCGGTGCTGCCGATCGGACAGTCGCTTGACTACGGATGGATCCCCAGTCGATCGCCGACGAACCAAATGATCGGCGCGATCGCTTGGTTGGGATTGTTGCTACTGGTCGGTTGGCTGTTCATGCGTTTTCGTCGTGCCAGCGTGCTCGTGATCGGAATGCTGGTGATCCTGGCGCCGACGTCTACGCTGCTGCCACTGCAAGACATCATCTTTGAGCACAGATTCTATTTGCCACTCGCGTTCTTGACCGCCTGCATCGTCGGGGTGATCGTCCATCGGTTGGCCATTCGAAATGCCGATCACGATGCACCGAGCATGCAACGGCTGGCCGTCCAAGCATTGACCGTGGCCTTGGTGCTGGCGGTTCCTTTGGGCTGGCTAACCACCGAGCGAAATTTGGACTACACCCTAGCGGCACGACTGTACGCACAGGATTGCCGCGTCAACCCAGACAACCCGCGTGCTTGGTTCTCACTAGCAAACTCGATGGACTTTGATGAGATCGAGCCCAAGCTGGAAATGCTCCGGCGAGCGGTTGAACTTTCTGAGCAGCGTGACTTCTTCTACGGCGGGACGGATTACCTGTACCGGCGAGAGCTTGCGGACAACCTGCTGTTGTCAGATCGCCACCGGGAGGCAGGCGTGTATTTCCAGGAAGCACTTCCTCACTGTCATAACCTGCTGGAAACGACCGAATGTCAGTTTCGTCTCGCGCTGATCGCTTCTCTGGACAATCGACCGGATGACGCGGAGATGTGGTTTCAAAAGGCACTTCAGGGGGACGAAAGCCTGCAAAAGGAGATCAAGGCGACCTACCAGGCCCACCGGGAACGCGTCGAGAAAATGGCGAATGCCTCGGGCGAGTCGTCCGACTCACCTCCGCGATCCTCCCCCGGCTCGTGAACCATTCGGTCGCCCAAACACTTCATCAAATCTTTACCTGACAGACATTTACGCATGAGGGCACTTCGCTAACCTCATGCAATGAAATCTCCGGCCACCAGCGCGACGTCGTCAACATGCCCAACAACCTGGGTGGTGATCGCTGCATTGAACGAGGGCCAAAGGATCGACGCCGTCGTTCGCCAGTTGGTCGGCAAGCGCTTTCAAGTCGTCGTGGTGGACGATGGATCTGTCGATGCGACATCGCAGGTGGCTCGCGATGCCGGCGCAGTCGTGCTGCGTCATGTGATCAATCGTGGCCAAGGTGCGGCGTTGCAAACGGGGATCGATTTTGCTGTCCGGCAGTCCGCTGATATCATCCTGACCTTTGATGCCGATGGACAGCATGATCCAGCGGACATCATCGAAATGATCGCGCCGATTGTCAGTGGAGACGCCGATGTCGTCTTGGGGTCTCGGTTTCTGGGCCGGTCACCAGGCATCCCGTGGCATCGGCGGCTACTGCTGCAGGCTGCAGTGTTGTTCACGCGTTTGACGACGGGCTTGCCACTGACGGACACACACAACGGGCTGCGAGCGTTTTCCGTCGCAGCGGCCCGGCGGATTCGCATCACCGAAGACCGCATGGCACACGCGTCGGAGCTGTTGCACATCATCGCCGATGCTCGTTTGAAGTGTGTCGAGAGGCCGGTCACGATTCGCTACAACACCGAGTGCTTGGCCAAGGGACAGTCCAATCGCGCGGCATTGGGCATCTTTACCCGAGTGATCTTCAATCGCTTGTTTCAGATCTAACGATTGGGAACGAATTGATGTTGATCATCCAGTGGCTCATTATTCCGTTCGCGATCGTCATTGCCGTTCATGAACTGATCGCCTTCATGCGTGTCGCCAGCCGGTTGCGACTGCTGCACGCCGTCCTGTGGGCAGCCGTTGCGGTCCTCGTTTGGCGACCGTCGCTCGTGCAGGCGATGGCGGATTGGGTCAACGTCGGGCGGGGAGCCGATTTTGTTTTGTACGGGTTGGTCGTTTACACCATCCTGTTCACCTTTTACGTTCTGCAAAACCAAGAACGGCAAAGGCAACTGGTGACAGATTTGGTACGCGACATGGCGATTCGCGACGCAGATTTTTCAGGTGCTCAGATTCGAAACTCGCCACCCGAACACGACGACCACTCGTAGAGAGCGCCGCGTCGATAGGCTTGCCACCAACGACGCGACAGTTCGCGATTCGGCGAGAAACCATTTCCCAATAAGAATCGCAGACGTTGAATCAAGATGGCACCTCGCACCCCCATCCGCCCGATCGGCTCGGGCAGCCATCTCGGCAACGTCTTGTCCACAAATCGAGCCAACTCACGGCCGGCACGCTCGCGCCGACTGACGATCCAATCGGGATCGATCTGGCTTGCCGAAACGTGATGTGAAACCGTGGCAGCGGCGACATAGCGCCCGCGAATGCCTCGTGCCATCAAACGACGTTGCGCGTCGGACTCCTGTCCCGTTAACCCGCCCGCCGAACCGGGACCGTGAAACGGATCAAAGCCACCAATTTCCATCAGGTCGTTGTGGTAGGCGGCCCAGTTGAATCCTAAGAAGGCCGTGTACAATCCGAGCCATCGGTCTCTCACGCCTAATGACCAACCTTTGGTCGACGCCGTCATGAAAGGCAACAGGCTCGTCTCCGGTGGTGTCTCGTAGTCCACAGTAATGGGGCCGCCAAAAAACGCGCCTTTGGGATACTCCGTCATCGCATGCAGGTACGCCCGAATCAATCCCGAATCCACCAAGATGTCATCGTCCAGCAGGATCACCAACCCACCGGCGATCAGATCCAGTCCATGATTGAGCGCCATGCTCTTATTCGCATTGGCGATACGGTCGTAACGAACAGGCAACCGGTCCGAAAATCCATCAACAACGGCATCCAGTTGCTGCTGACCGCCATTCTCCACCACCACGACCTGATCCACACGGCTCACCTGATCGGCATCCGCCAACGACGACAGCGTCCGAGCGAGCATCTCCGGTCGCGCATGGGCGGCGATCAAAACGGAAATCGGTGTATCAGATGTCATCTTGTCGTCCATTCGCGGATCACCATCCCGCTCAACTGTATAATCTTTGGCGTCCAAAGATTCATCCACCCACTGTTTTTATCGCCAAATGCCTATCGTCAGCGTTGTGATGCCGGTTCTCGCAACGCCAGAACCTCTTTTGCGGCAAGCGATCCAGTCGATCCTCGATCAAACTCTATCGGACTGGGAGCTGATCATCGTGGAGGATCCCTCCGATTTCGTGTGCACCGAAGTCATCAGATCTTTTTCGGATGATCGCATTCGATATGTGATCAATGATCAACGAACCGGACTAGTACGCCAACGCAATCTCGGCTTGGAAATGGCACAGGGACAGTTCATCGCCAAAGCCGACTCCGATGACATCTCGGAGCCACAGCGGTTGCAGGAACAGTTTGATCATTTGACACAAAACGAACACATCGGTGTGGTCGGTTCCCACCTGACGATCGTGGATTCGGAGGGCCAGCGTATCGGGCGACGGGAGTACCCGACCGACCCACGCGACGTCCGACGATTGATGCGGCGACGTAACGTGATCGCCCAGCCTGCCGCATTCTTTCGAGCGGAGTTGGTTCGACGCTTCGGCGGATACCCTGACGGTTACCCCGTGTGCCAGGATTACGCCTACTGGAGCCATCTGGCCAAGCAAGGCGTGCAACTAGCCAACTTGCAGCAATACCTTGTCCGCTATCGACAGCACGCCGCCAGCATCAAGTCCACTCGCTTGCGCGAGACCCTCGATGCAACCCTACGCGTCAAGGACACTTACTGGCGAGACGAGATGACGCTTGCCGATCACGGTCGAATGCTGGGCGAGCGACTGCTTCGCCACGCTCCCGCGTCGTGGACACAACGTTTGTTCGCGTGGATGACATTTCGCCGCTGAGCGGAATGATAAAGATTTCATCAAGCTTACCGCGTTGCCATTTCGCGATCACATCCGGGCGTTACGCTCTCAGATCACCATCGGTCGACCCCCTTCTGTAAAACTTCGCCAGCATTGAAATCGCCCGCCCCCACTTCATTCCGCGCGCTCCAACCTCGTAATGGGATTCGCCAGAATTACCTCTGGCGACTGCTGACACTCTGCCTCAGCGTTCTGCTCGCCTCTCTCATCGGCTGCTCCGAGAAAAGCTCCTCGGTCGACTTGGAACTGCCGCTCGTAGAACCTACTCTCGCGGACACACCCGACGCCGGGGCGATCGCCGAGTATCAACAGCGAGCCGCGGATGCCTTGCCGTCGGACGCTGCGGCAACCCAAGCATGGACGTCGTTGTTAGGACCAAACCGAAACGGCTGGACCGCACAGTCGATTTCCCCAAGTTGGGGCGACGCTATGCCTGCGTTGCTTTGGGAAACGCCTGTCGGTACCGGATACGGATCGCCCGTTGCCTTCGGTGGCAAAGTCATCTTTAACCATCGCGTCGACGACACCGACATCGTCGAGTGTCACGGCGCCGTCGATGGAGAACTGCTTTGGAAATCCGAGTTCCCGACCACGGCCACGTGTGAGTATGAATACAGCGACGGACCTTACAGCACACCCGTGATCGATCCCGCTTCGGCCCGCGTGTTCAACGTCACTGGCGATGGCTCGATGGTCTGCTTGGAACTCGAATCGGGAAACATTCTCTGGCAACGTGACTTGAACAAAGAATACTCGGTCGCGCCCGAGTTGTTTCCCGTCGGCGGATCACCGTATCTCGACGTCTCGGCGTCACGTCCCGGCGGCCAGTTGATCTTTAACTTGGGCGCGGCCGACCGAGGTGCCGGAGTGATCTCGCTGGACCCGACGACGGGTGAGACGATTTGGGAATCGGGCAGGTGCGGCGTGGGTTATTGCACGCCGTTGGTGACAACGATTCATGACCAACGGTTCTTATTCATTTTTATGGATCAAGGCATCCTGTGCTTGGATCCCGACAGTGGCACGATCGATTGGGAGGAAACCCATTTCAGTCGCGCTCCGATGTCGTACAACGCGGTTTCACCGATGTGTATCGATGACAAGATTCTGGCCGTGACCGGTCCCGGACCGGGTGCGATCTGTTTGCAAATCAAGCCCGACCGCAGCCATGAAGTTGTCTGGAAAAACCGGCGTGTGATCGATTGTCAATACAACGCCTTGATGTTGCGGGACGGTTACGTGTACGCGTTTACGGCGGCCGGTCAAGGCGGCGCGGAACTCCGCTGCGTCGAGTTTGCCACGGGCGACCTGCAATGGCGCTACCACAGCTTGTTGCGTCGAGGCCAAGGCCTGATCGCCAACGACGTGATCGTCTTACTCGGAGAATCGGGGCATCTTGCCGCACTGGAATGCACTCCAGAGCAGCCCAAAGTCCTCGCGTTCACCAAAGAACCCCTGATGGCGGGCTCCTGTTACTGTTCGCCGGCCTTGGACAATGGAATTCTGATCCTCAAAGACGAATCCCGAGTCGCAGCGTTCGACGTCAGCGGCGTCGCCAAATAGCAGATCAGGTGCAAAAAAGTGGTCCCGGGCGTCATCACTTCCGCCGGACTTGCCCCGGTTCGGAGCAACAACTGGCAGCTACCGTCAATACAGCAAATCACCTCCCCACCGCCCGAGAATCGCCTCTGGCGATTCTCGGGCGGTGGGGAATTTCTGTTAGCGTGCGAGGGTAGCCGTGGGCTGTTCAGAATTTGGCGTCGTGGCACTATGGCGCTCCGCAAGTTTCTGTCACCAATCCCGGCGCAGCTGGTGGCCCCCAGTGAGCCTCAGGCGCTAGCCGTGGGCCTGAGGCGGATTGTGGTACTGGCCCACGGCTAGCGCCTGAGGCTCACACTGATTGCGATGCATGGAACAAAAACATGGACTGAAAAAACAGTTTCAACACCAAATTTTGAACAGCCCACGGTAGCCCTCAATTAAAACCTCCGCCGAGACAAGCTCGGCGGAAGGAGCTTCGCGGAACAAGCCTTGCGAACCTGAATCACGCGACGCCCCCAACTTTTTGCTGAGTCCAGCCTGATCCTCACGCGAAGAAAAACAAACGGGGCCTCCGTTTCAATCGAGTCAGTTAACCTTCATTTTGCGATCCAACAAGTACGTCAGGCTTTCTAGCCTGACATACACCGGTGAAGCTTTCAATCGAGTCAGCTGACCCTCATTTTGCGACGGTTATGGAAGCCTTGGGTACGGAACTCAAGCCAAAGTTTCAATCGAGTCAGCTGACCCTCATTTTGCGACTCAAGACGATTCGCGATTTGGGGAAGTCTACAAGATCATCGTTTCAATCGAGTCAGCTGACCCTCATTTTGCGACACCCCGCAGTTGCTCGAACGCAATGCGGAATACGGTAAAAGTTTCAATCGAGTCAGCTGACCCTCATTTTGCGACCGCCGAAGCGGCTTAGATGGACCAAGAATGTGAGGGGTGTTTCAATCGAGTCAGCTGACCCTCATTTTGCGACATATCACTTCAGCCGTGGGCGATACAAAGGGTATGCGAAAGGTTTCAATCGAGTCAGCTGACCCTCATTTTGCGACCCTGTCTCTCGTCGTCTCGGCTGTCAACGCGGAAGAGCCGCAGTTTCAATCGAGTCAGCTGACCCTCATTTTGCGACTCAGCTTTATGCTGTCTCGTAGTCGTCGTCGACGAAGAGTTTCAATCGAGTCAGCTGACCCTCATTTTGCGACCGCGGTTTCTTGGGCCGCTTTCGAATCGTAACGGCTAAGTATCGCGGCGGCAAGCTTTTACGTTGATTCATCTCAAAATCCTAGAAATACGAACATCCGCAGCGCCACCCAGTCTGACACTGCCGGTGGCAAACGGTTTGTCGTTTCCTTACCGCAGTCACACTTTGACCGCTGTCGCAAGTCCGGGACAAGCATCGAACCTCTCACGACGCGCCCACATCCGGGGCTGCTGACGCTCTCAATGATCCTCGCATCCGTAGTGCCGACCTGCCTGGCAACTTCGATTTCCACCGACAGCATGTAGCGCCCTTTCAGGGCTGAGATGAACGACGTAGCTACGAGTTGTTGCTCCGACCCGGGACAAGCCCTGCGGAAGCATCGTGCAATTGCTACGCAATCCGATAATGCAACAACACCAATCTTTTAACAGTTTAGCCTTGCGGTACCATCAATCGGACGCACCCTGTGCATCAACCGCAATGCGATTTGGAGATAGCTTCCGACGCGCCACGACTCCCGGCGTTTCTGCCAACACGAGAAACCCGGGGAAACATTGTTTGCCGCGCGGGTTTGGCCGACGACCACATGATGTCTTGGGCCTCGACCGGTCCGCCATCGGACTCCGTCTGCCAAGGCACCCCGTCGGCATCGTTCTTACCCACAGTGGTCGACCGTGAAAAACGAAACCCGAGGAACTCGAACGGATGATCCATATCGATCATTTTCGTCTTGTCCGCGTTCAACTCCAGCCGCAGTCGCTCGGCTTCGGCCTCCGCACGCCGGAAGATCTCGTCCGCGCGATCATGGCTGCGACACAGAACTAGAAAATCATCGGCATAGCGAACCAGGATCGAATCGTCGGGGCACAGGTGTTCGTCAAACTGATCCAAGAACAAGTTGGCCAACACGGGTGACAACGGTGAACCGGTCGGCAATCCTACCCCCGGCGACGGCGAACCGGCCGACACACAATTCATGATCCAATCGATCGTCGCATCGTCTCGCAAATAAGCGGCCAAACGCTCTCGCAACAGCTGATGATCGACATGATCAAAGAACCCCAGGAAATCTGCTTTGATTGCCCAGGTGTAGCCGTCACGTTTGGCTTGCTTGATCCTCCGGGCGGCCTGAGTGCGTCCCAGACCGCGACGGTACGCCATGGACGACGACTCCAGAAATCCATCGATCCCATCGGCCAGCAAGGGCAACAGCACTTGTTGGATCGCGCGATCGCGACGGGTCGGGATCGCCAGCATGCGTTCGCCGCCGGACGGCTTGGCGATTCGAACCCGATGATGCGGATCACATCGGTAACTTCCCTCACGGACTTGGGTCACGCCCGTCAACAACACACCGCTGCCCAGTTGCAGTCTCGTTGTGATCTTCTCCGCCTCCGCCGGGTCGATCGCGTCGGCAGCCAATTCAACCAACGACTGTCCCCGAGGACATCGATACACCTGATCCCCCAGTTCCGCGATCTCATACTCGCCGAACCCGAAACGGGTACTTTCGCCGACACGACAATACTGTCCCAACACCAGTGCGATCCGATCGATCTCCGTTAATCCCGTCAGCGTGATTTGGCCGACCGCCCCGCCGAGCGTCTTGCGAGACTTTTCGGATCCATAGCCCACGTCCAACCATACCAGGCGATTCTCGGTGACGTTGACTTGCTGGTCGGCATTGTCGGGAGCAGTGTTCATGGCACCAGCATTCACTGGACCGGGCCAACCCAGCTCATGCAATCGTCCCCGCAGTCGAGAGAGAAACGTGTGGGCGGGAAAGATGCTGTCGTCAAAGAACGAATGCCCATCGCGTCGACGGTTTTTGGGCAACGAGCATCGCAGCGGCGTGACGAATCGCAGCGTTAGCGCATCACGGTGGTTGATTTGATCAAGCTGACGGGTGGTGAAGGCGGGATCGACGCGTCGGGCCAACCGAGCGGTTTGAATCTTCTTGCCGGCCACGATGTCATCGATCGGCCCGAGGGAAAATTTCCCTAGCCGCTGCGACTTCGGTGGCCGCCGTCCGATCGCTCGCAGCCCATCTATCAAATCCTGCAGCGTCTGGTGGCCTTGACCGATCGTCGGCGATATCGCGGTCAATCCGATCGTCAGTGGGCAATCAGGACCGAGGTGCCGCACACCTTGATCGGGCGCGTTGAGCAGGATGCCATCGGGCATCGCGGGCTCACAGTGATGTTTGGCGGCATACGCATTGCAGAGTAAAGCATAAACGAGTGCAGCGTGATGCGGCGCCACCCGTCGACTTTGTTGGGGTCGAATTTGGAATCGAATGCGAGTGACGTTGAAGGGCAATCGAATCAGTGATTCATCCAAAGTCGACGACATCGTTCACCCTCAACATCAAACCTGAGTCGCGAAAGCTCACGGCAAGAACGGCGTGAGCTTCCTGAAAAGCGTCTCAAGTTTAACGCAGCAAAAAGCACGCGAGTGACAACGATAGAAAGAAAAAAAATCAGCTGCCCCCACACGTACGTCAGGCTTTCTAGCCTGACATGCACTGCTAAAGCTTTCACTCACGTCAGCTGCCCCTCATTTTGCGACCCAACAAGTACGTCAGGCTTTCTAGCCTGACATGCACCGCTAAAGCTTTCACTCAAGTCAGCTGCCCCTCATTTTGCGACTCGCGCTATCCTGAACTATCAACGGTATGAGTTTGTGGCATTCTCGGTTTACGCAAGATCTATTCACTGCTTCCGCCGGGCTTGCCCCGGTTCGGAGCAACAACTGGCAGCTACCGTCAATACAGCACATCACCTCCCCATCGCCCGAGAATCGCCTTCGGCGATTCTCGGGCGATGGGGAATTTCCGATAGCGTGCGAGGGTAGCCGTCAGTTGTTACCTCCGCCGAGACAAGCTCGACGGAGGGAGCTTCGCGGAACAAGCCTTGCGAACCTCAATCACGTCACGCCCCCAACTTTTTGCAAGCCCAGCCCGATACCTCATGCGAAGAAAAACAAACGGGGCCTCCGTCTCAATCGAGTCAGCTGACCTTATTTTTTGACCCAACAAGTACGTCAGGCTTTCTAGCCTGACACACACCCGGTGAAGCTGTCACTCAAGTCAGCTGACCCTCATTCTGCGACGGTTCAGCCGAGCCGAAATCGTTCAAATGCAACGAGAAGGGTTTCAATCGAGTCAGCTGACCCTCATTTTGCGACCGATGTCATCGTCGATGAAAAGATCGCCGGCATCGTGTGCCAAGGGTTTCAATCGAGTCAGCCGACCCTCATTTTGCGACAACGCTCCTGCGATGAAAGTCAAAGGTGTCATCGGCAAGTTTCAATCGAGTCAGCCAACGCCCATTTTGCGACCCGATACGTACGTCAGGCTTTCTAGCCTGACTTGCATCGGTGAAAGCTTCAATCGAATCAGCTGACCCTCATTTTGTGACTAAAACGGTGACTGAAGAAATCACCGAAGCGGATCAGAGTTTCAATCGAGTCAGCTGACCCTCATTTTGTGACAAAGTAGACAAGGTGAAAACCGCTGTTTCCTTTACCCCCGAGTTTCAATCGAGTCAGCTGACCCTCATTTTGCGACGTAGTATCATGACCGAACGCAATGACATCGTCCGAATGTTTCAATCGAGTCAGCTGACCCTCATTTTGCGACAACACGGGAAGGTTCAAGTCATCAGCATGGATGTGGTTATGTTTCAATCGAGTCAGCTGACCCTCATTTTGCGACAACATGAAGGGCGAAATTATAGATTTTGTCCTAAGCGCAGTTTCAATCGAGTCAGCTGACCCTCATTTTGCGACTATAAGGGGCACCCAAGATATCAGGAGTACTTGACTTTGTTTCAATCGAGTCAGCTGACCCTCATTTTGCGACCGCGGTTTCTTGGGCCACTTTCGAATCGTAACGGCTAAGTATCGCGGCGGCAAGCTTTTACGTTGATTCATCTCAGAAATCTGAAAATACGAACATCCGCAGCGCCGCCCAGCCTGACACTGCCGGTGGCAAACGGCTTGTCGTTTCCTTACCGCGATCAAACTCTGACCGCTGTCGCAAGTCCGGGACAAGCATCGAACCTCTCACGACGCGCCCACATCCGGAGCTGCTGTCTCGCGAGCTATCTGGCTCAGGCACACTCTCAGCCAAAACAGGGCGCGTTCAACTTGCACGGCGCTTTCACCGAGGAATTTGGACGAGAACGAGTAATCCCTTGCGGCATCTCTCGGGTGAGAGCAGCGTTTGCGCACAATTCCGACGCGTATCGCCCCCTCAACCGGACGAAGGCTGAACGCCTCGTCCGACTTCTCCCCCAACAAGTCGAGGAAGAGGTGGCATGCTGAACTTGGGGAACGATCCCAGAGAATGACAACGAAATTCGATTAACCGCCGACACGCAAACCAACAGCACTGAACCGCAACACGCACCCTTCACCTCCCACCAGTGCGCTGGCCTATGAAATCTCTTGACGGACAGGCAGAATCTGGTGTTTGTGTTGGTCAGATTGAAATCAGTTCACCGATTCAGGCTGACCGGCATACTGCTCGCTCGCGCCGTCCCCGCACAGGTTTCCTCCCTTTTGAGTGCTTCGCATATCTCCGTTCGCGGCTGCCGCGTTCATAACCTCAAGAACGTCGATGTCGACGTTCCCCGTGGCAAGCTGGTTGCGATCTGCGGGCTCTCCGGCAGTGGCAAGACTTCGCTCGCCCTGGACACGCTGTACGCCGAAGGTCAACGCTGTTACATCGAGAGTTTCTCGGCCTACACCCGCCAGTTTCTGCAGCGATTGGACAAGCCCGATTGTGAACAGATCACGGGGATTCCGCCGGCGATTGCGGTGACCCGCGCCGGTGGTTCCAAGACCAATCGCAGCACCGTCGGCACCGCCACCGAAATCGCCGATCACGTGCGATTGCTGTTCGCCAAGTGCGCCCAACTATTCTGCCCGAGTTGCGGACTGGCGGTGCGAAGTGATGATCCTGCGTCGGTGGCGTCAGAAATGAGCGGGCAGACTGGTCGTGCGATGATTGGATTTCCCGTATGGCTGCCCGACAAAACCAGCGGCGGTGAAATTCTGCTCGGTTTGCAACAGGAAGGCTACTTGCGATTGATCGCCGATGGACAAACCTTTCACCTCTCCGATTCCGACCGCGGCGCGTTGGCAAAAAAAATCGGCCGCAAAGGAATCGAGTGCATCGTAGTCGTCGATCGCGTCGCCGCCGATGCCGAGTTGACACGATTGACCGAATCCTTGGAAACCGCGATGGGGGAAGGACACGGCCGTGCCGTGGTCGTGACCGAGGTCGCCCCGTCGGACGATGCATCGGCGTTGGGTGGTAAAGTCGTCTCGATCGACGATCGATCTTGGGCGTCTCGCACCATCAGTCGTGAACGGCGATGCGATGCGTGCGACCTGGACTTCCCCGATCCCACGCCTCGGCTGTTCAATTTCAACAACCCGTTGGGTGCTTGCGAAGCCTGTGAGGGATTCGGTGAGACCGTCGAGAACGACATGAATTTGATCGTTCCCGATCCGTCGCTTTCTCTGGCCGAGGGAGCAATCGCGCCGTGGCGGACGCCGGCCTACGAACATGAACTACAGGAGTTGCTGGAACTGGCACCGGACTACGACTTGCCCGTCGATGTGCCCTTCAGCAAACTCACCAAGAAACACCTCAAGTTGATCGAGCAAGGTGTCCCGGAGCGAAAGTTTGGCGGGCTCAATGGATTCTTTGCCTGGCTGGATCGCAAGAAATACAAGATGCACATCCGCGTCTTTGCTTCACGATTCCGCAGCTATCGCACTTGCACCCAATGCAACGGCCAACGGCTCAAGCCCACGGCGCTGGCCTACCGGATCGGTGAACATCACGTCGCAAACGTGCTGTCGATGACGGCGGACAATGCCCAAGCGTTCGTCGCCGACCCGCCGTTGGAAAAACGCGAACGGACGATCGCTGCCGAACCGCTGCGACAACTGGCCGACCGCATCGGCTACTTGCAAGCCGTCGGGCTGGGATACTTGCAACTGGACCGCACACTGCGGACGCTCTCCGGCGGTGAAACACAGCGGGTTTCGTTGACCAGCGCGTTGGGCGGCAGCCTCGTCAACATGCTGTACGTGCTCGACGAACCGACTGCGGGTCTGCATCCCGCCGACGTTCGCGAACTTGCCACCGCGATCCTGTCCCTGCGTGACCGTGGCAATACCGTGATCGTCGTTGAACACAACGAAACCTTGATCGAGATGGCCGACGAGGTCATCGAAGTCGGACCGGGGGCCGGCGTCGGTGGAGGCGAAATCGTCTTCCAAGGCACCGCCAAACAACTTTTGAAATCACCGGACAGCCTCACCGGGCAATACCTTTCCGGACGACGCGGTGAGACACTGCGACACCACACCGCCCGCACGCCTCGCGGAACGATCACGTTGCGAGGTGCCTCCGGACACAACTTGCAAAACGTCGATGTCGAGTTTCCGCTCGGTGTCCTGTGCGTGGTGACCGGCGTCTCGGGCAGCGGCAAAAGCACGCTCGTTCAAGACACGCTGTACGCGGCGATTCGTCAACAGAAACTCGGCGACGCGATCCAGCCACTGGAGATGGAGTCGATTCGCGGCTTGAGTCAGATCGAAGACTGCGTGATGGTCGATCAATCGCCGATCAGCCGCAGCCCGCGCAGTTGTCCGGTGACATACGTCAAAGCGTTTGATCCGATCCGCAAGGTGTTTGCCGAAAGCGTCGACGCACGGTCACGTGGTTTGACAGCGAGCCACTTCACTTTCAACGGTGTCAAAGGTCAGTGCCCGCAGTGCGAAGGTGCCGGGGTACTGGAGATCGACATGCAGTTCTTGGCCGATGTTTCGATGCGTTGCCCTGGATGTCGAGGCACGCGGTTTCGAGACGAGATCCTGCAAGTCCGTTACCGAGACCGAACCATCGCGGACGTGTTGGCGATGTCGGTCCACGAAGCCTACCAATTCTTTCGCGGCAGCGTGAAAGTGCAAGCGAAGTTGAAACGGATGATCGACGTGGGCCTGGGTTACATCGCGTTGGGTCAACCGGCGACGACGTTGTCCAGCGGCGAAGGCCAGCGGCTGAAACTGGCCGCATTCCTCGGTTCATCTCAACGCAAGCGGACGTTGTTCATCATGGACGAGCCAAGCACCGGATTGCACTTCGACGATCTGGTACGACTGGTCGATTGTTTCGACGCGTTGATCGCCGACGGGCATTCGCTGTTGGTGATCGAGCACAATCCATTGCTGATGCTGTCGGCGGATCACTTGATCGATCTGGGCCCGGGGGCAGGAACCTCTGGCGGCCAAGTGGTGGCGACAGGCACGCCGGGGGAAGTTGCCAAGTGCAAACAGAGCGTGACCGGCCGGGTGCTCAAAGCAGAGATGAAACGGAGTTAGCCACGTAGACGCGTCTCTCCGAGACGCGAAATTGCGAGCCTCGGGGGACGTGCGGAAAATATGTGTCGCGAAATCCACGTAGCAATCATCGCTTCGCGTGATTTTGGCAACGGGAGAGGACACTTATTCTCCAAACCGACCACGAAGTGGTTAAACAACATAGCCTGGGGTCGCGGCGAAGCCAGCGCACCCCGGGTTAGCTCCGATAGCTGCGGAGCAGCGACAGCATATAGCATGGGGTGCCAACCCCATGTTTCTGCAAGCGAGTCCGCCCAGAAGCTGCGGAGCAGCGACAGCATAAAACGTTTGGTGTAGCCCACAGCACGCGGTGGCCCGGATGCAATCTGTCGCCGCTCCGCGGCTCGTTGGCGGCGTCGGGCGGTGTTCACCTGGGGCTCTCGCCCCAGGCTGTATGCTGTCGTCGCATCCGCGACTGAGGGGATTGCTATTCTATTCACGTCCCGAGAGGCTCGCCTACGTGTTCAACGCTCACTGCGCCACGTAGTTCGAGTTCTGAACCCGGTATCCTTGGCGGATGTTGAAGTGAACGTTTCCAAAACCGAGAGATCGCAGGAATTCCACCGCGGCAAGCTGTGGCTCTGACTTTTCTTTGGCCAACAGGTGTGGCTCGTCGGTGTCCTTCTCCGGAGCGGTGATGGTCAAACGAAGCGTCACCGCACGGCCGGCTCGCTCTTCGGGGCCGAGCTGAAGCCCAGACAAGGCAGCCTGAATCGCTTCCTTCGCTTCATCATCCAACAGCACCATCGCATCAAGTGGTCGCTCCTTTGTGCCGTCGATCAAAACATCCGTGTCGCTCAACAAGTGTCGTCCCAGCGGTGTAGCCACGGGATAGACTCTCCAGTCACCTTCGTGCGACGGATCTTCCAAGGCAGCTTCGTCGCCCTCCGGCAATCCTTTCCAAGCGGCATCGCCATTGGCGTAACGACTTGAGACACGAACGCTCTCAAATCCACTTTCTTTACACATCTGCTCGACAGGTGCTTTGACGAACATTCCAAATGCATGCTCGGCGCCCACACCACCGAACTCAAACTTCAAATACAGCTTCGCTTGCTCATGTTCTTCAGCGAGTTGCTTCAGTTGCTGTTGGAATGCAGCGAAGTTCAACTTGGCCGGTGTGATCTGCAGCGTGTTGACATCGACATAAGCCGTCACATCAATCTCTGCATACACATCAGCCGTCTTGTCGCCCAGCAGCATACGTTGTAGTTCGGTCGTGATCGGAGTGACGATAAAATTATCGACCGGCTTGATCTTGGCCTGGAATGCTTCGCGGAGTCCGTTGACTCTCAAACCGGGTGGGAACTCAAGCGTTAGCTGCTCCTCTGGGATCTCGACATTGAGTTCCCAGTCAGCACAGACCACATCGCACTTCATGATGATCGGCGCTTGGCCAATACCGTCTGGCGTTAAGCCAAACATTCGTGTCCAAGCGATCTTGGGGGCCCACACGCCGTCGGCGATCTCTTGATGCCCGAAACAATCGACACTGTAAATGGCTTGCCAAGGGTCCTCAGGCAGTCGACGAGTGAGATTCCGGCGGCGGACAACGACATAGTCGCGTTGTGGATCGATCCAATACTGAGATTTATATTCGCCATTGTTCTCTACGGGATTGGACTCGACGACGATGACCCGATGACCGTCCCACGATTCGTTGCCAACCACAACGGCACCATCGGTGAGCAACTCGCTCACATCAAAGCCTTGATGATGTGTCAACAGATCCAAGGGAGGAACACCGGTGCGCATGAGACCTGCTTGCACACTGCCTCGTCGAGAAACGGTTCCGTCTTCGCGAGTTTCTTGGCGAAGCATTGCTCCTTGCCTGCCATCAAACGTCGCGTGAACGTCAAACTGAGTGCTGTTCACGGTTCCGTCCACACGTGTCTCAACGGTTTGTCCTTTGGCACGGTTCCATCCGCGTCCGTCGCGATCCTGTTGCCATTGCTCGGTGAAACTGGAGCGTGTTGATTGATCACGCATCCGCATCGCCTGGATCATTGCCAAACTGTTCTCGGAGATACGTTTGGCTTGCATCGTCACGGAAACGGATTGGACGGCCTCCTCCGTTTTCTGCAGTCCCTTGAGTACCTGCGCGATCGTTAGCTCGGATGCTGAATCTTGCGCGACTGCACAGATAGAAACGAAAGCCAGTGCGATGCTGAGTGTGTAGCGATTGAACATGATGCAATAGCCACTTGGACGCGTCTCTCCGAGACGCGAAATTGCGAGCCTCGGAGAGGCTCGCCTACGTGTTGTGAGTGGGTAATGCATAATTGCCTCACTACTTGGCGATGAACGCCACGTCGTCGGAGCTGATTTTCAGCGTCTCCGGCAAATCGCGGGCGTCGAACCGGATCAGCAGTGTGTGTTCGCCGGGGGCGAGTTTGGTTTCAAAGACGTTGCCGGAATCGGCCGGCGCTATCGGTTCTCCGTCGATCCACCCGTCTGCTTTCTCGACACCGTCGATGGTGAACGTTGCGTCCGTCGCCGATCCGGTTTGGACCGTCGTTCGTACATAGATGTTGACCAGTGAAATGTGAATCGGCTGCTGGGTTGCTTTCTGCAACACTTCGCGAGAGATCTCACCACTAAGTCTTGTTTGGATGGGATTCCAGCTCACGGCGGCTCGACCGGCGGGCAGCGGGCCGCCGGAGATGACCGCTTCGGTGCCTTGTTGCTCCAAGCGGTGAGTGCCTGGCAACACTTCGACCCTACGTGCCACATTTTGACGACTGGCGTCGAACGGACCAGGTTTGCCCAACTGGGTCAGGAAACTGATCAGGTCGACTTGATCCTGTTGACTGATGCGATCTAGCAGACCCGCAGGCATCAACGATTTCCCTGCTTTCTTTGCCGTGATGTCGTCTTGGGAGACACGGACGATCTTGTCCGCGGCGTCACGCAAGACCACTTCGTCGTCGTTGCTTTCGATCTCGATTCCGGTCAGCACTTGTCCCGACTCGGTCAGCAGGATCACGCTGTGGTAGTTTTCTTTGATCTTGGCGTTGGGGTCGTAGAGTGATTCGATCAAGTAATCGATCGGAGCACTGGCGCCGAGGCTGGTCATGTCCGGCCCGACTTTGCCACCAATTCCACCGATCGCATGACAGGTAGCGCACTGCAACTGTTCACGACGATAGATCAATTCTCCGTTATGTGGATTGCCTTTGGTTTGCACCAGCTTGGTGATCTCGCCGATTCGCTCGGGCGACCAATCGGCGGCAGTCATTGACAGTCCCGTCATCGGCATCAACGCGTCGACCAGAGCCTGGGCGTCGCGTCCGCCTTCCTGAGCCGCTCGAACACCGGCTCGTGCGGCCACCGTGGTTAGTTCGGTCGGCAATGCTTTGATCAAAACGTCCTGCGATTTGGGTGCGTTGAGCATGTTCCGCCATAACGAAACAGCCGTGGGTTCATCTGTCACATCGCCCAAAAGTGCATAGAAGGGTCCGACGGCTTGCTGGGCTCCGGTAGCAGCTAACGCGGAGACCGCAGCTTGTCGAATCGCCATGGGAAAGCTTTCGTCGGTCAGAGGCGTCAATTGAGCGATGGCGGCTTCGTTGCCGATGCCACGTAGCGCAGCGATCGCGGCGATCCGCTCGGGCTCGGCCGTATCCGTGGAGCCGGCGAGCTCGCCCAACGATCCGATCGCGCCGCCGACCTTCCACGCGCCGATCAAATCCATGGCCGATTGTCGAACATTGGGATCGCTCGATTGCAGCAAAGTGTTGAGCGCCAGGAAGGGTTTGTCGCCGACAGTGGGTCGCAACTTGCGTTGACGTTGTGCATCGGCCAGCGCCGAAAGCACCCGTGCCACGGCTGCGTTATCAAACTCGCCTTGAACGGCTTGTTGATACAAGGCGGTCAGTTGCTCTTGGTCACCGGCTTTGGCCACCAGCTCGATCCAAGGACCCTCACCGGAGCGTGGGATTTTGTTGTTGCTCAGGTAATCCTTCAGAAAGCGAGCCGAGCGTTCGGCTGGCAACGATGTCAGGACGAATTCCATCGCCGCTTGTGAAACCGGCGTCCGATTGGCATCGGATGCTTGAGCAAGTTGTTCCATCAACGCGTCCGCGTGATCATTGACCAACAGGAACAGCGCGTGCGACAGGAACCGATCCATCGGGTGATCGGTGACTTGCAAGGCCAATCGGCCGGCGGCGGGCGAGCTTTGACGAGCCAGCGCGCACACCGTTTCCAGTCGGACACGAGGATGATCGTCATGGATGCCGGCAGCAAACAGTTCCAATGCGGTCTGCGAATCGATCACCTTCTCCAGCGGCAGTGCTGCATCCGCCCAGTCGGCCAACACTCGCATCGCGGCAACTCGGATGTTTGCGTCTTGGGAACTCAACAACTGACGCAACAACGGCTCGTCGACTTTGGCGATGGCTTGCGAAAGCCAAAGGCCTTGAAGCCGCGACGCATCGCTGGTCTGACTTGCCAACCAAGTCGTCAACGCGGGCGTGATCGCGGCACCGCGCTCGATCAACACACGGCGTGACTGGTCGACCCGAAATCGGTCGCCGGAGTTCAAGTGATCCAGCAGGACGTCGTCGGCAAGTGTCTGCAGATCGGGAGTTGCTGATTTCGCCAAGCCGGCCGGCGCGATCCGCCAGATTCGGCCGTGCCAGCGGTCGCGTCGCGGATCCCTGAAGTCGACTTCGCCGTGATTGATGATCGGGTTGGACCAATCGGCGACGTACAATGCTCCGTCGGGACCTTGTTTGACATCGATCGGTCGAAACGAACTTTGACTGGTGCGAATCAAATCGTCTGCTTGCTCGGTCACGAAACCGGCGTCTTGCTCGCTGATTTTGAATCGCGTCACCCGGTTGGCGCGAAAGTCGCAGGTCACCAGGGTTCCTTGCCAGTCCTCGGGGTAGGCATCGCCGTAAATGATCTCACCGGAGCAGAACTTGGGGTACGAACCGGGGCTGATCAGATCCAGGACTTGACGGGCACCGGGGACCGGGTTGAAGGTCGCGCCGGGAAAGACGTACGCGATGCCGGCGAATCCCGCGCCATCGGTCATGAACGAGTTGCCGTGGCGGTCAAACTGGTGTCCCCACGGATTCCATAGCCCACGAAAGAACGCTTGCATGTGCCCGCTCTGGGTCGCGTAACGGAAACCGCCACCGGCTTTCATTCGCACCACACCGTACGGCGTCTCGGCATCGGTTCGTGTGTAAACCGACTGGTTCATGTAAAGCCTGCCATCGGGACCCCACCGCAGTGTGTGCAAGTTGTGGTGGGTGTCTTCCGTGCCAAACCCGCTGAGAACGCGTTTGCGTTGGTCCGCGCGTCCGTCTCCGTCGGTATCCTGCAAGAACAACAGGTCAGTGCTTTGCGCGACATAAACGCCACCGTCTCCTGGGATCACACCGGTGGGGATCAGCAAACCGTCGGCGAACACCTCAGACTTGTCGGCCGTGCCATCGCCGTTCGTGTCTTCCAGGACCAAGATCTTGTCCGGTGCCGACTGGCCGACTTCAATCATCGGGTAAGCTTCGCTGCTGGCGACCCATAACCGACCTGATGGGTCAAAGTTCATCTGAATCGGCTTGTTCAACATCGGATTCTCTGCCCACAACGTCACCGTCAGGCCATCGGCCACGGTGAAATCCGGATGCGGCTGCGGCGTAAACTCGGCAAATCGCGACGAAGTTCTCCGTGTGGGCGTTGCGAATGCAGACGGGCGCAGGTTTCTCAGTCGGGCGATCCGTTTCTCGTCCGCAGCGATCAGTTTGTCGTACTGGGGTATCTCGACCGCGTTTTGTCCTTGCTCGTGTTTGCGAAATCCGAACACGTACGCCATGTTCGCCGGTCGTGAACGGTGAAACCACCAGCGATTTTTCTCCAGGACGACGTCTCGCAGCGACTCGGTGTAGCGGTTGTCTTGCCAATCGCTTTCAGGCAATCCGAGCGATTCGTGAATCGCTGAGGCCGCTGCGCGGTATCCGTTACTGTTGAGATGGATCGCATCCTTACGCTCGTTCGCGTCGGTGGCCACGGCGGTCAGATCGACGAAGTGTCCCTGATGCTTTTCCGCCAGTTGTTCGATCGCCTCGGCAAAACGACCGACCAGCTCGCCGCTCAACGCCGACGGGCCGACCGGGGAAAGGGGTGACAAGAACACCAGCTTGGAATCGGACGATTGGGCACGGATATGCTGCACCAAGCGTTCGTATTGCAGTCGGAAGGACGCCAATGCGTCATCTGGGTTTCCCGATTGAGCCGCCTGCAGGGCATCGGACATGCCGTAGCCAAACACAACGACATTGGGTCGGGTCAGTTCCAACTGCTGCTGCAATTGTTTCCAGCCTTCATCCGCCGGCTCACGTCCGGCTTGTAGCAAGCTCAGTCCAAACCGCGAGTCGCCCGCGGGCGTGTCTCCGCTCCAGCCGAGGTTTCGAAACGTGACATCGGCCTGCGGAAACGAAGTCGTCAGCATGACTTCGATCCAACCAAAGTATTGCTCTTGCTCGATCAGCCCGTCACCCAACAGGACGACCCGGTCGCCGTCCGCGAGAGTGAACGGAGGCGATTGTGCGGATAGGTGGGAGCTGCAAGCAATGCAAACAAGAAACGCAACGGCGGACAGGATGCGAATGGAAGTCATAAAAGGTAGGCGGGATCGGACGGACTGGAAGGGGGAAAGGCTGAAAGGGCGGATCGAAGACGACGGCGTCGATGAACCGTCCAGCTAGTTTAGCAACAAGCGACGGGCAACGTGACGTTCACAGCCAGATGACGCCTCGCGGACGCTTGCGGGAAAGAAACCGAGAATCCCGAGCGGCTCTTCATCCCCATTCTCTGTTATTTGCAAACCAACTTGGTCGGGAATCTACCGGGAAAAAGGACAGCAAGTCTTCTCGCCGAGATCACGCGAAGGAGAGACCTGGAACACGAATGATGCGGCAATATTCAGTTGCCAAGCTCGCGGCGTGCGGATTCGAAACCCAGCTTGTCTGCGCCGCCGCCGTCACTGGCACACCACTTGCGTCATCTGGTTGGAGTGAAATCTCCGAGGCTGAATCCCATTCAATCACCTCGTGAGGTCGGATAACTTTCCTCCCCAAAGAAAGATGAACAATGAAACTCTCCATCGCCGCCCTGGCTACCGCCACCTTGTGCGCAGCGTCCGTCATGTTTGCTGGTGTTGCTACCGCGCAGGTCGTTCCCAACATCAATCCAGGTAACGCCCTGAACCGGACAACTCAAGCCATCGGCAACACCGTGCGGAATGCCGAAGCCACCGTTCAGAATGGAATTCGCAATACGGTCGGCAATCTCAATCCTCAATTGAATGCAAACACTCAGTCGAGATTTCAGTCGCAATTGAACTACGACCAAAACAATCCACGGTGGAATCGGAGCAATTCGCAATGGTCGCAGCCTGCCTACGGCAATGGAACCGTCTACGGTAACAGGACGATCTACGGCAATGCACCTGTTTACAACAACGGATACAACCCCCAGCAAGGCTACTCCAATCAGGGCTACTCCAATCAGGGCAACTCCTATGCGGGTAACACCTACGCGGGCAATACCTACGGCGGTTCATCGATGCAAGGAACGACCGATCGGGCGTACCGCCTGCAGTACTCACCGGACGGTCGCGAGTTTATCTGTGTGAACGGACAACGGATCTTCTTCGATCAAAATGCGTCCTCGACAACCGGCATGAGTGCAACCGGTCAACAAGACGCTCGCTATCAATCGGGCTACGGCAGCTACGATCAAGAGATGAATCAAAATGCGTCGTCCAATCAGAATGCTGATCGCAGCAACACCACGAATGAAGTGCAAGATGCAACTAACAATACCACGCAGAATCGCAGTGATTCGGCTGACGTTCAAACGAATGCGGATGCCGACGTGAACGTAGGCGACAATAACCGTGCTTCAGGAAACCTGGATGCACGAGCCAATGCTGGCGAGTCCACTGGTGCCTCTATCGACGCCAATACTGAGAGTCGTGCGAATACGCGAGCCGGTTCGGTTCAGGGTTCGTCGGACTTGGATGCCAACATCGACCGCAGCGGTGATGCAGGTATTTCTGGTTCCGCTAATGCCGGCGGTGCGGTCGAAGACGCTGCAGGATCGATCGACGGGGGAACCTCCGGCGCCTTGGACGTGAACTGATTCTGCAATGTGCGTCAGCACCACAGTACGTCAGGCTTTCTAGCCTGACACGAGCACTGTAAGTATGTCAGGCTAGAAAGCCTGACGTACGTGTCATCAGTATGTCAGGCTAGAAAGCCTGACGTACCTCGTGCTAACCGCGGCCGCGTTCGAGGAGGACGAGCATGATCAGTGCCATCAGGCTTCTCAGCTCGTCGTCCTCGGGCATCTCGTTGAGCTTCTCAAGAATGAACTTGCCTTCGAACACGGCAGGTTTCTTGGTCAGCCGCAGCAGCGGTGTTCCATCCGGTCGAGTGACCAGATAGCTCGGGTTGAGCAAATAAATGGCGAAGAACCCCACCACCGGGATCTCGCTCAAGATGCTTTCCAGTATCTTCTTCATCGGGCTTTCTTCTTTGATCACCATGTCAATCTGCCCATCCTGCATGACTTCATAGTGGGCTGACCAAAGCGATTTCATCCCTTTACGTCGAACCGACCCCCAACTGTTGCCCGCAGCGTCGGTGAAGTTGTAATTGGCACTGAAATCGATGATTCGATCCGAACCAATGCGAAAGATCAGGCTGGTCATCTTGTCGTCGTTGTAGATTTCCACCTGCTCCTTGAGCTTGAACATCTTTTGCTTGATGAACATCACCACCTTTCCGGTGGAGTCGGTCGCAACGATCCGTTGGCCCAAGGTCAACAGTTTGAAATTCAAATTCAGTGGGTATTGCATGGTGAAAGCAGTCGAAGAGGCTTGTTGGAATTGGAGACTTGGGCGACGCGATCTACGTGGGGGCAGCCCACCGAGGTCACGCGAGCCAAATGATACCGGATCTGGGGCTTCAAAGTGGATGGGTGCATTGCAAACCCCGGATGCCCTGAGCGAATTTGCCGCAACGCGATAACGTCCGGCTCCTATGTTCCTACTCGGGAACCGGACGTTATCGCGTTGCGGCTGATAGACGCAGACTCCTTTCGCACCAAACCTCGCAAGCCGTTTCGTGCAAAGGTGTTGCGAAGACTGGACGATGCACTAGTGTGCTTCCGTGTTGCTGATAGTCGTCTTCGGTGACACCACGACGGCGGTTCCGGAGCAACAGATCATCATCATGGAATTGCCAAAGGGCGAATAGTCTAGTCGCATGCCGACGATGGCGTTGCCTCCGAGACGGTCAGCTTGTTGGATCATTTCCGCCAGGGCCGTTTGACGTCCACGGTGCAGCAGAGATTCATAGGCATTGGAACGCCCACCAACCATGTCTGCGAATCCCGCTGACAAGCCTTCAAAGAAAGTGGCTCCGTAAATGGACTCTCCGAATACGGGGCCTAGATAACTGTCAATTCGATGCGTTTGAAGCGACCCCGTGGTTGTGACCAGCATTTCGACGCGTACGACGGCAGAATCATTGCGTACAACAGCAGAATGATACGGTGCAGTCTCGGGACGCGGTGTTTTGCAGGTACGGCAAATGTTGTAACCGAGCTCTGTTTCGCCACCACAGGATGGGCATGTCCAGGGCAATGTTCATTCTCCAAAAAGGTTCAGTTGTTGATGGGCGTACTTCGGGCAGCATCGATGCAGAAATGGAGTGCTCGGTCGCCTGAAGGCTGGACACCAGCGGGACGACCATCGATCACTTTGCCGAGGCCTCCTGCATGGTCTCGAGATCCTGGAGTTTGAATCGGGTGCTGACGACGGAGTGTTTCTCTGGGCCGGGGCGGTATTTGATGTAAGTCGTTGCCACGATCGTTCCGTCGGGCAGCAGTTCCATCCCCGGATAGCCGCAGTCGCTCACTCGGCTGGCGTGACTGTGCAACAGTTTGACTCGGTATTGTCCCGGTCGATTGTTTTTGATGTCGTCGTAGGTTCCGACCCAGGCGACGAAGTGACCACGCGTGGGGCTTTCGGGGGCCATGTCGCGAAACGCAACGACGAGGCGTCCATCCGTGGTTTGCACGCCCATGTGACGGTCGCCACTGAGTCCCCAGGGCGTGTCGATTGGGTCGCTCCACGATTCTCCTTCGTCGGTCGAGAACATCATTAGGCTGCGTCCGGTGTGGGTGTTCTCTCTCAACAGACAGCACAACTCCGTGCCGTCGGGCGATCGGAACACGAACGGTTCACACGGATTCTTTCCCTCGACGGCGGCAACCATTTGAGGATCGGTCCAACTCAATCCGCCATCGTCGGTGATCGTTTGGTAAATCTTCAGTGGCGTGCGATCTTTGCCCTCAGGACCTTTGTGATAGAGTCCCAGATAGCGACCGTCTTTCAAACGCACGACGCTGCTGAAGGTCATCACGCAAGGAAAGCCCAATGGCGGCATTTCTTTCCACGTCTTGCCATCGTCTTCGCTCATGATGCTCGGCATGCCAGGGCCCGATCGCGTTCCCAAGGCGGCCGAGAAGACCCACAAGCGTGCTTGGCCATTGGAGTCGACCATGCGATAGATGCTGGGGCAGTTTTGGTGCTTTGAATATCCCTCCGGCAGGGAGTCGTCCATTCGTGTCCAAGTCTTTCCGCCGTCGTCGCTGCGCGCCATCGGACCCGCCGATCCGCCATGATTGACACACCAAACACAAAAGATCGTCTTGCCGTCGGGCATCAGCAGCGTGGTCGGATGACCTTGATAGACGTCCTTGGTGCCAGCAGCGATCACGACATGGCGTTGCGTTTGCTCGGAGAGATCCAGCAGAGGCAGATCGGGTCCATCCGCGTGAGCGAGGGAAACGCAACTCAACAAGAGTGTCAAAACAAGGGCGGGACGTTTCATGGTGGGGATGATCTTTGGGCAGGAAATCATGTGGGTTGGGAAAAGCTCGGTGGGAAACGCGATCGACTCGGATCATCGAGCGACGGTTCAGGGAGTCTCGTTCTGCATCGATTGTAAACCGATGAGACGACATGGGTGTCGCCAAGCCGAGTAAACTGGCGACTCCGCCCACCATTTCGGAGTCCCGCCATGAAATTTCGTCGAATTGTCCTCGCGACTCTTGCCCTGCTGATTGTATGGAGCCCAGGTGATGGTTTCACGGCAGAGCCTGCCGTAGCCGACACGTCCAGTTCGCTCTCGATCGCCACGTTTGACTTGGATGTGACTCCACCGGTCGGCAACGAGATGGCATACGACCCGGTTCGTCGATTGGACGAATTGACGCTGCGGTGTCGCGGCATCGTCGTCTCGGGGGCAGGTCAGCCCATTGTTCTTTGCGCGGTCGATTGGATCGGGATCGCGAACGAAGCTCATGATGCGTTTCGAAATCGGATCGCCAAGGCCGCGGGAACGACGCCGGAACGTGTCTCGGTACACTGCTTGCATCAGCACGACGCGCCTCGTTGCGATTTTTCCGCCGAGCAGATCATTCATCATGCGGGGGCAACCGACCTGGGACCCTTCAACGGCGGCTTTGCACGGCAAGTTCTCGATGAACTGGGGCAAGTCGTCGCGGCCGCAGTAACCAAACCGCGACAGATCACCCATGCGGGATACGGTGTCGCCGACGTGAAAGACGTTGCGTCCAATCGACGACTGCTGGATGCCGATGGCAAAGTCTACGCGACGCGATACACCACCTGCCGCGACCCAGCGTTGCGTGCGGTCCCCGACGGCACGATCGATCCTCAGTTGAGCTGCCTGGTGTTTTACGACAACGCAACTCCGGTCGCTTCGTTGACCTACTATGCCTGCCATCCACAGAGTTACTATCGCACGGGTGTGCCCAGTCCAGACTTTCCAGGCATCGCACGATTCTTTCGCGGCCAAGACACGCCAGAGGTAATGCACGTGCATTTCAACGGAGCCGGTGGAAACATCGGTGCGGGCAAGTACAACGACGGGAACAAAGAGAACCGTTTGATTTTGGCTCGCCGTGTCGCCGAAGCGATGCAGACAGCGTTCGATTCGGCGAAGCGTTTTCCGATCACTGCCAAAGACGTGCAATGGAAAGTTCGCCCGGTGGCTTTACCGCCGGCACCGCATTTGGATCGTGAACAGTTGCAAGCAGGATTGGCCAATGTGTCGCGAGTGGGACCTGACGGTGGAGGCGCGGACGATTTGGCTTGGTTGATGCGATGTCAGTCGGGGCACAAGATCGATATCGGGTGTCTTGCCATCGGCGATGTTCGAGTGCTGCACCTGCCTGGCGAGCTGTTCGTCGAGTACCAACTGGCTGCCAAAGCGATGCGGGATGACTTGAATGTCATGATGGCGGCTTATGGTGACTACGGGCCCGGTTACATCGGGACGGAGATTGCTTACGGACAAGGAGGCTACGAGACGAGCGAGCGTGCCTCGCGGGTGGACAAGAGCAGTGAAGGAGTGTTGATGGGAGCGATCGCTGAGTTGCTGGAAGGCGAGGCGCCGGAGGCGGGATTATGAGCGGGGCGATGAATCGTCGCCGACACATCGGTTTCGTCTCACTGCTGTTGCTGACGATCATTTCAGGATCAGGACTCCTGCGGGCCGAAGATTTCAGTCGTGAACTGCCACGCGTTCCGCCGGTCGAGCCCGCTGATACGCTACGAAATTTTCAAGTCGCCGACGGATTTGAGATCCAGCTAGTTGCGTCGGAACCGTTGGTCAACAGTCCGGTGGCGATCCAGTGGGATGCTCGGGGACGGCTGTTTGTGTGCGAGATGCGGGGATACAGTGAGAATCGGGACGACGCGGTCTCGCGGATTTCACTGCTCGTCGACTCGAATGACGATGGCGTCTATGACACCAGCACCGTGTTCGCCGATCACTTGCTATGGCCCACGGCATTGTTTCCTTTTGACGGTGGCCTGTTCGTCGCCGACGCGCCGGATGTTTGGTATTTTCGCGACGACGATGGTGATGGAGTCTCCGACACGCGGCAGTTGGTGTTGACCGGGTTCAGCACGTCAAATGTGCAGGGGCTGTTGAACAGTTTTCACTGGGGACTCGACAACCGAATTCACTTGGCTTGCGGAACCGCGGGCGGCAAAGTCCGTCGGGTGGCTGGCGACGAAGACGGACGCAACGAAAAAGCCGTTGAGGTGCGAGGATACGATCTGGCATTCGATCCGCGGACCTTTGAATTCGAACGGACAAGTGGCGGTGCTCAGCACGGAATGTGTTTCGACGATTGGGGACGCAAGTTTGTTTCGTCCAACAGCGATCATTTGCAACAAGTGATGTACGAAGACCGTTACATCGGGCGAAATCGTTTCATCGCGGCTCCAGGTGCCCGATTGTCGATTGCCGAAGACGGGCCGCAGGCGGAGGTGTTTCGCATCAGTCCGGTGGAGCCGTGGCGGATCGTTCGCACACGATTGCGAGTGGCGGGCTTGGTCGGCGGACCGGTGGAAGGCGGCGGGCGCGCGGCGGGTTATTTTACCGGTGCGACGGGGGCCACGATTTATCGCGGGGACGTTTGGCCGGACGCTTTTCGTTCGTTGGCGATCGTCGGCGATGTCGGCAGCAATCTGATCCACCGAAAACGTTTGTCGCCCAACGGCGTGCCAATGATCGCTCGCCGAATGGATCATGAATCGGAGTTCGTCGCCTCACGCGACATCTGGTTCCGTCCCTCGCAATTCGAATGTGGACCTGATGGAGCATTGACCGTGGTGGACGTTTGTCGCGAAGTCATCGAGCATCCCAAGAGTTTGCCGCCGGAGATCAAGCAGCACTTGGATTTGACCGCTGGCCGCGATCGTGGGCGATTGTATCGAATCGTCCCGGATGATTTCCAGCATCGTGCGACTGTTGATTTGGCCACACAAAGCACTGGGGAGTTGGTGAAGTCGTTGGCCCATCCCAATGCTTGGCATCGAGAGACGGCTGCCCGATTAATCTTTGAGCGGCAGGGCAAGACGGTTGTCAGTGCCTTGAGGGAAATGGTCAGCCAAAGCGACTCACCGCTGGGTCGCTTGCACGCCATGTACGCACTCGATGGGCTGGCGGCGTTGGACGCGTCTATCTTGATCGTTCGTTTGCATGACCCACACCCGCAAGTCGTCCGGCATGCGATCCGATTGTCGGAACGATTGCCTGAGGACGACGTATTGCTGTCGGCATTGGCTGCCTTGGTGCATCATCCGGACATCGCAGTGCGTTATCAGTTGGCGTTCACGCTGGGAGAATTCAATTCTCCCGAGCGCCACCAGTGGCTTGCGGAGATCGTGAGCCAGAACCCTGATGATCGGTGGATTCAGGCCGCGGTGGGCAGCAGTGTTGGTGACTCGGCCGTCGATTTGTTTGTCCGGCTCGTCGCACAACAATCGACGACGGGGGCTGCGATCGTTGAGTCCCTGGCGTCTCAGATTCGCCGGCAGAATCTTTCTGGAGAATTGCTCACTGCCCTGCGAGCAATCAACGGTGCGAAAGAGCATCCGCGTCTGTTGACCTTGTTGGGGAAACTCGTCGGCGACCGCGATGACATCGAGCGGTTGATCGCGACGGGGGCCTTGCCGTCTGATCTAGTTCAATCGATTCAAACGAGGATCCAAGTCCTGACGCGGGCGGCCATCCAGATCGCCGACGATCCCGGGCGATCGTTGGCCGATCGGCGTGATGCTGTCCAAAGCCTGCAGTACGGAAACGTGAATCGAGTCCTTGAGATTTATGACGACTCACTGGCAACCGCCGATTCGTCAGAGTTACAAATCGCGTGGATTCAACTTGCATCGTCTCTCGATACGCCCGAGGTGATCACGAGCTTGATCGGTCAATGGTCGACCTGGAGTCCTCGCGTGCGTCGTGTTGCCGAGGACGTGCTGTTTGCCAGTGAGTCCAGCACGCGTGCGGTGGTCACCGCGATCGAGGAGAAACAACTTAATGCGGATGATTTTGCCGTGTCGAGATGGCAGACGATTTCCAAGAGCCGCAACCAGTCGATCAGTGCCGTCGCGAAACTCTTTCTCGAATCGCAACAAAGTCGAACCCGTGACGATGTGATTGCACAGTATCGACCGGCTTTGGACATCAAAGGTGACATCCAAAGGGGGCAGAACGTGTTCAAGCAGCAGTGTGCCGGTTGCCATCAAGTGGACGGAGTCGGCCACTCGATCGGCCCGAGTTTGGCGGCGGCCCAAACCCGTGGAGCGGAGTCGATTTTGGTGAACGTGTTGGACCCGAACCGCGAGGTGAATCCGCAGTACGCTGGCTACGTGATCTTGACCCAAGACGGGCGTGCCCATGCGGGGATGATCGTTTCGGAGAATTCCAACAGCGTGACCTTGCGTCGAGCCGAAGCGGAGACCGAAACGATCCTACGCGGCGACATCGAACAGATCCGCGGCACGGGACTATCGTTCATGCCGGAGGGAATGGAGAAAGCGATCGATGTCAACGCAATGGCTGATTTGATTGCGTACTTGCTGAGGAGATAGGTGTACGTCAGGCTTTCTAGCCTGACCTATGGAGGGGTATGTCAGGCTGGAAAGCCTGACGTACTTTAGTTTTCGATGGAATCGATGGTCTTTTGATAGGACTCTTTGTAACGCGTGCTGTCGGCTTCGTCGCGAAGTCGTTTCAGGACCGGCAAGGCCTCTTTGGCTTCTGGGCCGATCTTGCCGAGCAAGAAGATCGCGTAGTACCGCATGCGGCGATTCTCTGACTCCAATCCCTTTACCAACACAGGAACCGCGTCGGGGCCGGCAGCATCGATAGCACGCAGTGCGCCACGAACTGCGTCCTCGTCTTCTTCGTTGTCAAACATCGTGAACAACACCGGCACGGCCGCTTTGGCTTGTTCGTGCAACTCACCCAATGCACGTGCGGCTCCGTGTCGAACCTCTTTGCTCTTGTCCGACAGGGCTGCGATCAAGACGGGCACGCTTGTCGATGCGTCAGGTTGCAATCTCGCGATGCATTGAACGGCTGCGGAGCGAATCGCTTCACTTTCATCGGTGATCCATGGTTCGACCAGTCGAGCGATTTCCGGTGATGGGACTCCGACGGCCAGCAGAGCCTGCAGAGACTGCTGCACCACATCGGCATTGGAACGAGTGAGGCAACCGGCCAGGGCGGAGGTGATCTCGGGCGACTGAACGTCCATGCTGGCGATGCTGGAGATGGAAGCGGCAACCACGCTCATGTCGTCGTCGTCGAGCAAGCGTTGCAGGGGGGGCAAAGCCGGCTCAGCGGACTTGCCGAATCCGCCAAGTGTCATCGCAGCGTAACGGCGAACGTCCGCATCTTGATCGTCCAACGCGGTCATCAGCAACTGAACGGACTGTGTCTTGAGTTCGTCGGAGCCGAAGTCCGCTTCTGCAAATCCTTTGACGGCGTTCTCGCGGACGGCGGGCTCGTTGTCCGTCAATGCCGCACTCAAAAACGGCATCACCGCTTTCGCGTCCGATGTGACTCGTGCGATTGCCAGAACGGCTTGGCCGCGAACGTCGGAGTCTGGATCGCTGGTCAATTGAGCAAGCGTCTCGCGTTGGGCGTCATCCAATCGCCCGGCCATGCCCAGTGCACGAGCGGCGGCGGCGCGAAGGCTCGGATGTTCTGCATGGAGGCATTTTGCCAATGGCTCGATCGCGGTTCTCGGCACAGGCTCCATCTCGGCCAGCGCCCGAGCGGCCGACACGCGGAGCGTTTCATCGGGTTCTTGTAACGCATTGATCAAGTGGGGTACCGCAGTCGGTCCGATGCGAGAGATCGCGATCGCCAGACGTCCGGAGGGTTGGTCAGGATCGGTCGATGCCCGCAGCAGTTTCAGGACAACGGGGCCGCCCATTCGCGAAAGTGCTTCGACGATCTCTGTTTTCCCTTCGCTTTGCCTATCCAGTGCGGCGATCAGTGCGTCGGTCGCGGGCATCGCACGCTGCCCCATGGAGCCGAGTGCAAAAGCCGCCGAGGCGCGGTGTGTTTCGTCATCACTGTTCAACAGCGCGATCAACGACGCAACCGCATCGTCGGCATCGTCACCCAGTTTACGCAGAGCCAGCACGACCGCGCTGCGTACGGCATGATCGTCATCCACCGCGGCGGCAGAAATCAAGTCGATTCGCTTGGCGAGATCCAAGTCTGAGGATGCCAAAGCGATCAAAGCGGCTGCACGTACGGAGGGTGATTCGTCGCTCGTCAATTCGATCAGTCGATCACGAGTGCTCGGTGTGATCTCGTCCAGCCTTGCCAAGCCTTGAGCGAGCGTCGCGCGAACATCGTCGTCTTCGCTTTGCAGTCCCTGGGTCATCGCATCAACGGCTGCATCGCCCAGTCGAACCAGCGACTCGGCAGCCTGACGACGGACGCGTTCATCCGGATCGGTCAATCCATTGGCTAGCAGTGGCAGGGAATCCGATGCGTCCTCAGCCATCCAACCCAAAGCGTCCAGGGCACAAACGCGGACTTGTGACGAATCCGACTGGGTGGCTTGGATCAAGGAATCGTTTCCAGCGGTCGTGATACGAGAAACGGCCCACGCGGCACGGTATCGCTGTTGTTGATCGCGTTGACTGAAGTCCTCCACGAGCGCTTCGGCGGCCCGGGCGGCGTCGGGGCCGATCCGAGCGATGGCCATCGCCGACTGCATCCAAACCTGTTCGTCGCGATCGTCCAGACCAGTGATCAAGGCGTCGAGTGCGGGCAGGGCTTCGTGGCCAAGCTTGACCAGTTCATAAGCCGCATCGCGACGCGTTTTCAGGTCGACATTGCTCAGGTCGGCTGCCAGTTGGGCGACACGGTCCTCGGTGGATGGATCGTCTTGGGCAACGAGGCTTGCCGGAGCAAAGCAGATGGCAAACAGGCAACAAAAAAACGTCGGCATGCGTTCTAGTCGATGACGGCTCATCAGACCCGTAGCTCCGAAAGCCGTCCGGTGCTGTCTCCGATGAAATCGACGGGCGTACCGAATCGATCCAACATCGAAAGAAACAGGTTGCACATCGGCGTCTCGGGACGCACGCGGACATGCCGCCCGCTGTCGATCGTTCCACCACCGCCGCCGGCAAGCAGCACGGGCAAGTTCTCGTTGTTGTGTCGGTCACCGTCGCTCAGCCCGCTACCGTAGCAGATCATACTGTGGTCCAACATCGAACCGTTGCCTTCAGGCGTCGATTTCAGTTTTTGCAAAAAGTAAGCCAGTTGCTCGATGTGGAATCGGTTGATGCGGCTGATCTTTTCATGCTTGGCCGCATCGCCGCGATGGTGCGAAAGCTCGTGGTGTCCGTCGGGCACATCGATCTGACGATAGCTGCGATTGCTGCCCGCGTCGGCAAGCATGAATGTCGCGATCCGAGTGCGGTCGGTCTGGAATGCCAGCACCATCATGTCGCTCATCAGGCGGATGTGTTCGCCATAGTCTTTCGGGACACCGGCAGGCATGGGATAGTCGACGTCTTCGTTGAACGTGAATTCATCGGCGCGCTCGATACGCTGCTCGACTTCACGAACACCGTTGAGGTACTCATCCAGCTTGCGTCGGTCGTTGTTGCCGAGTTTGGAATGCAAGCTGCGAGCATCGTCAGCGACGTAGTCCAAGATGCTCTTGCGAAGCTGCTCCCGTTGCATCGCATGCTTGTCACGCTGCGGTGTCGAACCATCGCCGAACAAACGCTCGAACACGGATCGCGGATTGGTTTCTTTGCCGACGGGACTGCTTTCAGACGACCATGACACGTTGCTGGAGTAGCTGCAACTGTAACCACTGTCGCAATTGCCCGAACCGCGACCGGGTTCGCAGCCGAGTTCCAACGAAGCGAACTTGGTGGCACCGGCCGAGTTTTGTGCGGCGACTTGATCGACTGAGACACCGGAGCGAATGTCCAAGCCATCGGTCTTGCGTGGCTGGGCACCAGTCAAGAAAACCGATGCGCTGCGTGCGTGGTCACCGGGTCCGTCTCCATTCGCGCGACCTTTGTCGTGGGTCAAACCGCTGATCACCATCAAGTCGTCTTGAACGGGCGCCAGAGGCGCCAATGTGGCGGGCAAGTCATAGCCGTACCCCAGACGCGAGGGCGTCCAATTGGGCAGGTGCACGCCATTGGGTACGAACAGAAACGCCATGCGTTTGGGCGGCAGGGCGATGGCTTCCGCGGCCGAGACCCGTGGTGCCAACGATTCCATCCAGGGCAACGCGAGGGAAACCCCGAGACCTTGCAAGATCGTTCGTCGCGAAAAGCGGCTTTGTCGAATGCTCATGGTTGCCTCTATTGTTCCCGCAGGGTGAAGGGATCGCTGGTAACGATGGCCGTTACCAAGGCGCTGAATCGGTAATCATTTTCTTGTAAAGCAGTCGCGGCTGACTTGACCGTGCATCGATCGTAGGAACCGAGTCCGCGACCCAACGCGTAGGTTAGCAGTTTTTCGGTCAGGCAACGGCAAAAAGCGTCCTTCTTGTCTTCGGCCAGAATCTGCATCAGTCCCACGGCACCGTCAAACTTTTTGCCTCCGGGCAATTCTCCCGATGAATCAATCGCGAATCGTCCGTCCTGGTCGCGCCAGCCGCCAATGGCGTCAAAGTTTTCCAGGCCGAAACCCAGAGCGTCCATCGTCCGGTGGCAAACCGCACAGGTTTCGTTGGACCGGTGCTGTTCCATTTGTTCTCTGAGCGAGCCCAGCGTCTCGCCGCCTTCCTCTAACGCCGGCACGTTGGCTGGTGCCGGGGGCGGCGGTTCGGCAAGCATGTTTTCCAAGATCCATTTGCCCCGTTTGACCGGCGAGGTTCGCGTCGGATTGGACGTCAGCATCAAGATGCTCGCGTGAGTCAACACGCCACGGCGTCCAGGTCCGAGCGAGACGCGTTGAAACTGATCGCCGCTGACGTCTGCGATGCCGTAGTGTTGTGCCAAACGCTCGTTGACATAGGTGAAATCAGCGGTCAAGAACTCCAGCACACTTCGGTCTTCGCGGATCATGGTCTCAAAGAAGACTTCCGTTTCCCGACGCATCGCGGTTCGCAGGTCGGTATCAAAACCTGGAAACGTTTCCGGGTCCGGTGTCAGCTTGTCGACTTCACGCAGTTGCAACCATTGTCCGGCAAAGTTGTCCACGAGCGCCCGCGACTTGGGATCGGCGAGCATCCGTTTGGCTTCTTCGGCAAGCACATCCGCTTGAATCAACTTGCCCGACTCGGCCAACTCAAAGAGCCTCGCATCGGGCATGCTGCTCCAGAGAAAGTAGGACAGACGAGACGCGAGTTCATATCCGTCGAGTGCGCGGATGCCTTGATCCTCGGACGTAGGTTCTTGCTCCACCCGAAACAGGAAATGGGGGCTGGAAAGGATCGCGGTCAGGATCGTCTGGATCGTCAATTGCGGATCATGCGTTTGCTCCCAAGCCGACGACATGATCCGGTCCAATCGCTCGCGATCCTGATCGGTCAGTGGCCGACGAAATGCGCGTGCGGCGAACTCTCGCACATTCCTCACCGCGACTTCCACTTGCTCTGCGTCGCTGGCCGGTTCGTGTGGAAACACCAACCGCTTGGCGTCTTCGTTTTCGGTGATCGCCGCCGCGATGGTTGCCGCAGCGTCGATGTACTTCTCCATCAAGATTGGTGGCAACGTGAGGACGTCACCGATGTTATCGAACCCGCTGCCGACGTCGTCGGAGGGAAAGTCGTCGGCGAGATGCAGATCCAATCCGACGAGATCACGTACGGTGTTGTCGTACTCGGGACGATTGAGTCGCCGAATCGTGACGCGACCGGGATGCTTTTCCGTCGAGCAGTCAAACGAAGACAACTCGACTTCGATCGCGGCTGCCACCGCCATGATCTCTTGCGCCGAGGGCTGTTCTGAATCCGCCGGGGGCATCTGATGGGCTTGGATCAATCGATCGATCCGCTCCCACTGCTGATAGTCCGTTTGCACGTTGGCCGAGTCGGTGTAGCGATCCAGGACAATGCCGCCTTCGGCGCTGCCCTCACTGTGACAGTCGACGCAGTACTTGGTCAAAAACGGAGCGATCGTTTTTGCAAAATGAGTCGGGGCCCCGTCGTCGGCACTGACACACGATACGCCTACTGATCCGAGCAGCACCACGAGCGTGGGCAGACCGAAGAAGGCAACAAGCGGGGGGCGGGAAAGGCGGGAGGTGGGCATGTCTGCAGTATAACTGGTTTGGAAGTTCGCCCAAAACAGTCGGATGGAGTGCAAGTCACTGCGATAAGGGCCAATTTTGTTTTAACCCCGGATGCCGTCTAAGGGACCGGTGAATGAAGCGATTAATCCGGGTTGGTTATTGGCGGTGCAATCCGTTTGATCGTGTCTCCTGCGCCTGCGGCTACGGGTCAAACGAAGGTGGGCGGGGGTGCTGTTTGGGCCGTAGCCGCAGGCGTAAGATACCGGCGGTCGATCAGGCGCTGCGGCGGTGTTCGGCACCGCAGAGGCTTTGGTAGAACCGATTTCGCTCGATCAAGTCCTCGTGGGTACCTGAATCGGAGACCTTGCCCGATTCGATCACCACGATGCGGTCGGCGAGCATCAAACTCGTCGGTCGGTGCGTGATCATCACGCCCGTGCGATCGATCAGGAATTTTGCCAACGCCTTGTGGATCAAGTGCTCGCTTTCCAAATCGATCTGACTGGTGGCTTCGTCGAGGATCAAAATATCGGGATCCCGCAAGAATGCTCGGGCCAATGCGATTCTCTGCATTTGGCCGCCGGAGAGCCGCATGCCTCCGGTTCCCAGCACGGTTTGGTAACCCAGGGGCGTCTTGCGGCGAATGAAGTCGTCGGCGAACGCGAGTTTGGCGGCTCGCACCACCGCGTGCGAGTCCGCGCCCGGGCTGCCGTATCGAATGTTGTTTTCGATCGTATCGTCGAATAGAGTGGTCCGCTGGGTGACCAAGGCGATGCGACGACGGATGTCGCGGGTCCGCATTTCACATACCGGCACGTCGTCCATTGCGACTTGGCCAGACTGCGGATCGTCGAATCGACACAGCAGACTGATCAGCGTGCTCTTGCCGCTGCCGTTGGGGCCGACGACCGCGATCGTTTCGCCATGCCGAACGGTCAGATTCAATCCGGCCAGGACTTGGGGACCGCTGGGGTATTGATAGTTCACATCGCGAAACTGAATCTTGCGGTGCGGACGAGGTGTTTCGCGTGGAGACTTGGGCTCTTGAACGCGGATCGGTTGATCGATGATCTCCATCACGCGACACGCCGCTGCGGCACCGCGTTGCAAGCCACTCCAGACGTCCGCCAGTTTGCGGGCCGGGTCGGAGGCGCCGATCAAAAAGCCAAAGAACAATAGGACTTCGCCGCGACTGAGCGGTTCGTACGTCATGCGAATGCCCAACAAGTGCGTCTGCTGATTGAGTACCAGGTATCCGCCGGCGAGAATCGCCAAGCCGACCGTGGCCATTCCCAGGAACTCACTGCTGCCACGAGCCAGCGTGTTGTAAAACGCCATCTTCATGCTCTTGCGATAATACGCTTGAGTGCCCTGGTTAAATCGGGCGCGTTCGAATGACTGTGTGTTGAATGCTTTGACGACGCGGATGCCGGCAAAGGAATCGTTCAGCATGCCGTACAACTGGCTCATCTCTTCCATCGCACGACGGCTTGCGCGGCGAATCGCGCGGCTGAGATGTTGCATCACGATGGCAACGATCGGCGTCAGGATGGTCACCAGCAACAACAATCGCCAACAGACCGTTGCAGCTCCGATGACACAGACCGCCATCTTCAGCGGTTCGCGCACAAGCCGACCCAGTAAGACAGTGACACCGGCCGATGCGAGCGAAATGTCGTTGGTCAAACGCGCGGTCAAGTCAGCCGATCCGTTGTCACCGAACGAGTCCAAGTCCAACCGCAGCGCCTTGCGAAAGAAGATCGTGCGCAGATCCACGGCCGTCTTTTCTGCGATGTACTGAACCAACAACAAGTTGGCCGTCAACGCGATGAGCTTTATCGCCGTCGCACCGACCAAGATCGCAACGATCCCCATCAAGGTTCCGTACGGCGTCACAGGACAGTAGGCGTGAACCCAAGGATGCAGTCGCTGTAGAGATTCCAGCGATGCGGTGGCGAGTTGTTTTTGCGAACGCAGCGCATCCAGTTGCAGGGCCTGACTGACTGCGTCGGGCGTACCAGCCGTGCTCTGGTCAATTCGTTGTTGCTCTGTTTCGATCTGCTCGTCCAGATCCGTGAGCTGCTGGCTGGTCAACTCGATCTGATCGTCAACGTATTGAGGAATGGTGTCGCCGTTGAAGACGATTTCGACCATCGGGTAGAGCGTGCTGATGTTCGCACCCCACAGCACTGCGATCAGCAGCGAGGTTGCGAGAATCCCGGCCAGCGACCAGTAGCGGCGACTGGAGAGTTTCAGAACACGAGCAAAATTTTTCATTGCCGGACCGTCCGTGGTCAGTTGCAAGACATTGACGAGGAAACGTGAGGCAGCTCACGAGCAACGTTTTAGCGAAGTGAGCTGGTGACGACCAGTCGAGTTCAATGCTATCGAATCCGAGACACCGATCCGGCTTTGCTATCGAATCAGGCGGATGGTTTTCGATGTTGAACCGAGGTGGCATCGATCGTTACAGGATTCTTTCTCGGTCGATCGACGGAGGAGGAATCACGCGATCGCATGTCGACGGACGTGAATTTGACTTTCATGCCCTGCAGGTACTTGCCCAGGATGAATTTTCGGACAAAAGCACGTCCGGGCGGAAACAGCAGCATAAAACCGACGGCATCCGTCAGCAGTCCGGGGGTCAAGAGCAGCGCGGCCGCAAAAACGATCATCAAGCCGTCTTGGATTTCTTTGCTCGGAGCCCGGCCTTCGGCGAGCGCCTGCTGAAACTTGTGCCATGCCATGACGCCTTCACGTTTGGCGAGCATCGTACCGATAATGCCCGTAACGATGACCAGCAAGAATGTCGTTCCCGCGTTTGTCAGTGACGCCAATTGGAGCAGCAGGTACAGCTCCACGAGCGGAATCAGGATGAAAGCGGCGAGCAGGCGAAGAAACATGACGATAATCCGGTAAAAACGGTCTTCTGCGATTCCAGATCGACGACGGCCAGATCGACGACGGCCAGATCGACGACGGCCAAATCGACGACGGACAGTCGGCAGACCTGACAAATAGACAGTGTCGAGATCGCATCCATCGCCTACCTATGCAATTGGCGCACCAACGGCCGCGATTTGGCGGATGCGGCGGTGAAAACCGCATGCGACAGGGAAAATGGGGCAGCGAAAATACGGCAGAGAAAACCAAGGATACCTCGTGCAAACCATCCACCTTAAATCGGGCCAATCGCAGTCCTTGAGCGGCACGCTTTGGACCCCCGACACCGCTCCGACGGGAGTGCTGGTGTTGCTGCACGGCCTGGGGGATCACTCCGACCGATTTGCCCAAATGGCATCCGTCTTAGTGAAATCCGGCTGGGCGGTTTTGGGAATGGATTTGCCGGGGCACGGCCGCTCGCCGGGACGTCGCGGGGACGCAAAGTACCGAGATCTGCTCGGGCATGTCGCAGCGGCACGTCATCAGATGGCGGTGCGTTTCCCCGCTGCCGCACAAGTGATCTTGGGGCACAGCATGGGGGGCAACTTGGCGATGAACTACGTGATCCGCTGCGAACAGCTTGACCGCCGTGACACACCACCGCTGGAGGGCATCGTGCTTTGTTCGCCGATGTTGTTGCCACCCGATCCGCCGCCGCGGCCTCATGTTTTCGCCGCTTGGTTGACGGGGCATTTGTTGCCCTGGTGGAAGATTCGTCGGCGTCCCGAGGTGGAGCTTTTGACGAGCGATGCCCGGCACGCGGTGACGATCGAGCAAGATGAAGTGATGCACGGCGAAGTCACCTTGCGGTTGGCCACGCAACTGTTGGCGCAAGGTCGTTTCGCGCTCGACAATGCAAACCAAGTCAACGTACCGACGTTGATCTGTTATGGCGATGACGATCAATTGATCGACAAGGCTGCGTGCCGACACGCGGCGATGCGCATCGGCAGTGGTGTGACGGTGCAATGTTGGCCCGATCAACGTCACGACTTGTTGCATGACACACAAGCCGATCAGGTGATTGAGGAACTGTGCCTTTGGCTACGTGGCTTGGTCAAAAGTGAGAACTCTCAATTACAGCTTTCCCGCGTGACCGTGGCGGCTTAGTGCCAACGAAGTAAACGATGACGCGTTGGTAATGGGATTCTCCAGAATTCCCCTCACACAGAATCTCTGGCGAAATCCATTACGCCAATCATTGACCGATCAGCGATCCGATGTAACTGCGGAATCCCTTCATGTCGGTCGGCAATGGATGGTCGGTCGCAGGGCCGATGATCAAGGGTCCGTCGTTGGGGTCGGAGGGGTGCACGCCATGACTTCCTCGGACCAACGTGGCGTCCAAGGGGATCACGTCCATCTTGTAACGGAAACCGAGTTTCTTTTGCGTCAACCGGGCGATCATTCTCGGCTTGCTGGTCATGAACAATTCGCACGGGTCGTAACCCGGTTTGCGGTGGATGTCGACGGTGCGGGCAAAGTCGGGGGCAACGTCGTCGTCGATCCAGTAGTAGTACGTGAACCACGCATCGGGCTCGGCCAAGGCGATCAACTCACCGCTTCGCGGATGGTCCAAGTGGACTTCGGCGGGATCGACCACGGCCGCAATGCCAGGCGTTTCTGCCAGACACTTTCGAACACTGGGAATCAACGCGGGGTCGTTGACGTAGACGTGAGCGAGTTGATGATCGGCAACCGCGAATGCCGATGATTCTCCGGGCATCAGGATTTCGCCGAACGGTCCGCCTCGCACGCCCAGCCACCCGGCTTGACGCAGCACGCGATTGATGTGAACGGGGCGGCTGACGGGAACCAATCCGTATTCGGAAACGATCACCACTTGTGTGTCCACCGCTTCGGCGGCATCAACGATCGATCCTACACACGCGTCGACTTCGGCAACTCTGGCTGGGGCGTGTTCGGGCAAACGTTGAAAGTCGTAGTCCAGATGCGGCAGGTAGGCCAACGTCAACGTGGGACGTTTTTCTCTCAACACGATCGCGGTGGCGTCGGCGATCCAACGCGAACAGGGCAGTCCCGCGCCGGGACCCCAGAACGTGAAGAAGGGAAATGGGCCGAGCCGCTTTGTCAGATCACATCCGGTGTGATCCAAGATGTCGAACACCTTGTTGCCATCGCAACCGTAGTGCGGTTTGGGTGTCGCGGTGTATCCAGCGGAAGACGATTGATTGAACCACCAAAACATCTTGGCGGTCTCGTATGCGTCGTACAGCTTGTCCGATTGGACCAGCGAGTTGGCTTGTTGCCAAAAGCGAATCTCTTGGGTGTCACGAAAGTACCAGCCGTTGCCCACGATGCCGTGGTCGCGAGGGTCCAAACCGGTCAACATTGTGGCTTGCGAGGTGCACGTCACGGCCGGCAAGGGGCTCTTCCAGGCTTGGGCTTGATGCCCACGTTGCATCCATCGTCCGATGCACGGAGCGTGCGGCAACAAGGCGGGTGTCAGCCCGACGACGTTGATGACACAGACCGGTGACTGACTCACGCGTCCTCCGCCATCGCCAACTCGCCACGCTGGTACTTGCCCCAGTACTCATCCAGTTTTCGCTTCACCACGCCGCTGAGCAAGAACACGCCCAGCAAGTTGGGGAACGACATGCCGAGAATCATCAGGTCACTGAAATCGAGGATGTTGCCGCGAGTGATGATCGAACCGAGCAAGGTGAACACCAGGAACAAGCCTTTGTAGACAAGCGATGTGCGTGCACCGAAGAGCTGAGCCCAACAACGTTCGCCGTAGTAGGACCAACTGATGCACGTGCTGTAGGCGAAGAGCACCACAGCGACATACAAGATGTATCGGAACCAGTCGTAACCGCCGACAACAAACGCTTGCAAGGTCAGCGATGCACCTTGATTGCCCGCGATCTCGGATGCCATCGCCGGATCGGCGTACACACCAGTGACCACGATCACGAGCGCCGTGATCGTGCAAACCACCACGGTGTCGATAAAGGGCTCCAGCAGCGCCACGATGCCTTCGCTGACCGGCTCGTCGGTCTTTGCGGCCGAGTGCGCGATCGCCGCCGATCCCACACCGGCTTCGTTGCTGAACACGGCGCGTTTGATGCCGATGACCATGACGCCCAAAAATGAACCGTAGGCGGCGTCCGGTGTGAAGGCCTGGTCGAAGATGGTGGCGATGGCGGCGGGGATCTTGTCGAGATTAACCACCAAGATGAACAAGGCGGCCAGTACATAGGCGGCGCACATGAAGGGCACCACCCGTCCGGCCACCGCACCAATGCTCTTGATCCCGCCGATGATCACAACGCCGACCGCGACGACCATGATCAAACCGTAAACCCAAGGATACGTGTTCAGGAATCCATCGGGATCGGTGCCTCGAATCGCATCGAGCGACTGGCCGACTTGGAATGCATTGCCGCCGCCGAAACTGGCACCGATGCACAACACGGCGAACACGACCGCCAAGACGCGGCCCAGACCGCCCATGCCGATTTCCGCCAAGCCGTATTTGAGGTATCGCATCGGTCCGCCGATCACGTGTCCGGAATCGTCGTTGGACCGATAAAGTTGTCCCAGGGTGCACTCGCTGAACTTGGCCGTCATCCCCAACAGTCCGATCAGAATGATCCAGACCGTTGCGCCTGGGCCGCCGGTTCCGATCGCGATGGCGACGCCCGCGATGTTGCCCAGCCCGACGGTAGCCGATAGCGCCGCCGCGAGCGCCTGGAAATGCGAGACCTCGCCCGGCTCGCCCGGCGTGTCGTACTTGCCCCGCGTCAACTGGATCGCGTGCCAGAACCCGCGAAAATTGATGAAACGCATTCTCAGGGTCAGAAACATTGCTCCGGCCAACAGCCAGAGCACGACGAAAGGAATGGAAACCCCATCGGGTGCCCCGTCGGTTCTCAACCAGCCCGGATGCACGACTTTTGACTCGTTGCCGTCGGCATCGGTTTGCGTTTCCGTTTTGGGACCGCTGCCGAAATCGTAGAAAATGACTTTCGCCACCGGCGCGACCAGATATTTGCCGAACCAGCCGTCGACGCGATCGAACGCGGTGGGTTCGGGTTCGGGTGTTGAGTCAGCGGGCGGCTCGCTAGAGGGCTCCTCCGGCAGATTTTCTGCTTCGCCGGACTGCGGTTGGGGGGCATTCTCGTCGGGCTGGTTCGCCGAATCGGTGGCAACCGGCTCAGCTTGCGGTGACGCCAGCAGTGCGTTGGAACCGACGCTGACCGAGGTCAGAACGAGGCACAGCGTCAGCATGGCCAGGGAAAACTTCCGCGTCGGGCCAGCATGAAAGGCCAACAGGGGGGCGTGGGTGCGTTTCATGGCGTGTCTGAATGAATGGGAACGAACCAGCAAGCGAGGAGTTTAAGGGGCTCAGCGGTCGGGCTGGAACGGTGTTACGTAAAATCGGCGAGAAGTGTCGAAAATCACGTTTTTTTCGTTCCTCAACGTTTTCTTCGTTCTGCGACCCGGCGTCTGATCGTCAATAAAAGAGGCACGAAGAATGATCCCGTGCTGCACCGATAGATGGGGAAACCTTCCCGATCGGCGAGACTTTCAGAGGAGAAAAGTGGTCAGGGCCGGGCTCGAACCGGCGACACCGGCCTTTTCAGGGCCGTGCTCTACCAACTGAGCTACCTGACCGGTTTCGTTGACTGGCGAGCTTTTCACGGCTTCAGGCCAAACCAACTCGAATGCTCAATTCGATTTGGGGCGATAGTAGGGTATGATGCTGGGACTCGTCAATCGGTTCGCATACTTCGGACAACGTTTTACGATTGAATCGCCGGGCGAGGGGGGGAATGATGATGATTTGGCCTTTGGAAACGACGACGGAACCCACGATGTGTAGGACTCGACAACCCAACCGAACGAGCTTGGCCTTGCCGCTGATGTGGCTGGGCTTGGCTTTGTTGTTACCGTGCTGTGTTTCTTCGAACGCCCAGGCGTACACGCCTGAGGATCCGGTCGTAAAAAAGATGGTGACCGAGGGCATCAAATACCTTGAGGCCAGTACAGGCAAGGTCACCGACCTGGGCGAGCAAACGGTCGTCGCGTACGCCCACTTCAAGGTGGAGCATGACGAGACCAACCCGGTCGTGGTACAAGGCATCGCGGCAGCCATGAAGATCATCGATGCGGCGAGCAGCCATGCCGATCGCCACAAGTTGAATTACGAAGCCGCTGTGGCGACACTGTTGCTCGCGTCGATCAGCGTGGATAAGTATCGCCCTCAATTGACGGCCCTGCAGCACTACTTTGACGAAGTGCAGCTTGCCAATGGACCCTGGACGTACCACGGTGAGCAGCTCGGTGACGTTTCGCAAACCCAGTACGGAATCCTGGCGATTTGGACCCTGGACCGCTACGGATTTCCCCTGAAATATGACCGGGTTGCCGAAACGGCCAAGTGGTTGATGCGGGTCCAAGACTCATCAGGTCCATGGCCGTACATGGGCAAGGATCCCGGTAGCGGTCAACTGCTCCGACAAGAGCGAACCGACATGTCGATGGCACTGGCCGGAGGCAGCAGCCTGCTGATCGCCGGTGACGCGTTGCGGATTTGGGGCGACACGACCAATGACGAAGACCCCGGGATCGTCGGCTTGCCCGAGGCGGTGAAGCTGTTCATCGAAGACGCGAACAAGGATCGTCGCAAGAAAACCAACTTGACCAAAGAACCGATCATGCGTTCGATCGGCTTCATGGAACAGTGGCGGCAAGGCCAAAAGTACCAGCGTACCGGACTGGATTGGTACTACTATCAGATCTATACGATGGAACGCTACGAAAGCTTTGTCGAAATCGCCTTGGGCAAAGAAAAGGACCAGAGTCCTGCTTGGTACAACAAGGGCGTCGATGAGTTGCGTAAGTACCAGGACCCGGCGACCGGCGGTTGGACCGATCGATCCAAGACCACCGGACCGGTCAGCACGGCATTTGCCATCCTGTTTCTAATCCGCAGCACGCAGAAAGCAATCTTCACCGCCGCTGGCGGTGGCGCGTCTGGTGGTAAAGGTGGTTTTGGCACAGACATGAAGAATGTAAAGCTGGTTAACGGCCAAGTCGTCCAGAAGGTCCCAGCACAAGCCGTCAACGACTTGTTGGACATGCTGGACAAGGACGGCTCGGACAAGTTCGACAGCATGGCAATGGCGGAGAACGCAAAATTGCCAACGGACCCGGTCGCCCGCGCCGCTCAACTGGATCGTCTAGAACGTCTGGTTCGCGGCAGCGATAAATGGCAAGCCCGCCGGGTCGCCGCCCGATTACTCGGAACCAGTGACGAACTCCGCGTCGTCCCCGCCCTCATCTTTGCTCTCAGTGATCCTGACCTAAAGGTTCGCCAGTTCGCCCGCGACGGATTACGATTCATCAGTCGCAAATTCGAGGGCTACGGCATGCCCGACAAACCGACCGAACCGCAGTTGCGGGCGGCGCAAAAGAAATGGCGGGATTGGTACCGAACCATGAATCCCGGCTACGTCTTCCTGGATGCGGATTTGTAGCCCAGACTGGTCGCTCAAATGGTGCGAAAAGAATTCCACACTCCACTCGCCAGAAACTAATCATCCCCCATGGCATCTGTTGTCACGCCCGAGAACGAATCTGCGGCTCAGTCACGAGCGGAATCCATCGATGAAGCTGCGCTCAAGCGTCAGTTGGAACGAGAGCAGTTACGGATCAGCAAGTTTGACATCGTCACCTCGCTGTTTCTGTCGTTGATTCTGTTCATCGGTGCTTTCGTGCTGATGATGTTCATCATTTGGTTGCTCAGCGGAAAGCCCAAGCCCCGGCCGTTGGCGCCGCTGATCGAAAACCCCGCCGGTCGAGGAGAGAATCCCGAAGGATTTGAGCGAGACTTTGAACCGCCAGGTGCAGAAGAAGTCGAGGAACTGACCGAGCCGACGTTGGCCGACACGATCGAAGCCGTCACCGACGCGGTCAGCTCCGTCGCGGCGTCGCTGACCACGACCGACACCAACGCCACCGCGTCGACTTCTGGAACCGGAGCCGGTGACAGTCGACCGCCTGGTCCGGAGGGCGAAGGCGACGACATCATTCCACGTTGGGAACGTTGGGAGTTGCAATTCACGGCAAAGAATCCCAACGAGTACGCCAAACAATTGGATTTCCACCGTATCGAGCTGGGCGCGTTCGGCGGCGGTCAAAACACGATCGATACGGCTTCGAATTTGTCGACCAATCCGACGAAGAAAACGAACACGAATCCTCCCAGCGAAGAACGGATTTACTTTTCGTGGAAGACGCAGACTCCGTTGATTCAGTACGACAGGCAACTGCTGGGGCAAGCGGGCGTGCAGTTACAGGGACGCAACATCGTTCGCTTCATCGATGCCGAATTGGAAAACGTCTTGGCTCACGCGGAATTGGAATACGCCAAGAGCAAGAGCTATCAGTCGGTCACTCAAATCGCCAAGACGGTTTTTGAGTGTAAAGCAGGCGGGGACGGCTACGTGTTCGAAGTGGTCAGCCAACGTTACCGAAAGGGCAAGTGATGCGACGGACGACGAAGTCGCGTTGCCACTGCCAGCCTCCTCCTTTTCTGCTCATCTGATTTCCTCCATGATCGCCGCTTTACCATCCGATCACCGATCCAGCCGCCCCACCGCGGCCCATTCGGTCGCGTCCGTCACCAAGACGATGGGCGTCAGCCTCTACGATGCAGTCACGTCGTTGTTGATGGCGATCATCTGGCTGGTCGGAACCCTGGTGGCGGTCTTGCTGTTGCTGTGGTGGTTGAACACCGCGGTGCAGCCGCAGCGAAGCATCCCGCCGGCACGTGCCCAGTGGACCAGTGCGGTGGGTTCGCTCACGAGCAACGATTTTGAACAACCCAGCGAGTCCGAAGTCGCGGCTCTGCTGACACCCGATGGCACCGAACTGATGGCTCAACTGGAGCCCGCCGTTTTGCGAATTGCTGCTACAATGGGCGAAGGTGTGGGAGAGCCGCTGGGGCAAAGAAGTGGTCATCCTGGTTCGACAACGGATGGACCACCTGGTGACGGACTGGACGGCGACGACATTGTTCCCCGTCACGAACGCTGGGTGCTGTTGTTCAACGCGAACAGTCGGGCCGATTATGCGGGCCAGCTCGATGCGCATCGGATCGAACTGGGGGTCTTCGGCGGCGGTGTCAGCGGACTCGATTATGCTGGACGGCTGGCGTCACAGCCTCAGTCGCGACACGAGAGTGATCCGACGCAGGAGCAGCGTCTGTACTTTTCCTGGACCATGCCCACCCCGCTGGCAGCATTCGAATCGGAGCTGCTCAGGCAGGCGGGGATAGAAACAGCAGGGCGCAACGTGGTGAAGTTCCTGCCAAGTGAACTGGAAAACCAGCTCGCCATGTTGGAACTGCAACACGCACAAGAAAACGGTGTGGACTCGGTGACTGAAATCGCCAAAACCGTTTTTGAAACCCGAGGTGGTGCTCCCTTTGCCGTGGTCTCACAACGCTACCGAAAATCAAATCGAACGCACAAGTAACCTTGGTCGTACTGAAATCAACCTGACATCAACTCAACTCACTTTACCCCCAACTGATTAGTGAAGGACTGGAACTTAGATGGTATTTGCTGAACTGTCGCTCTACGACATCATTTCCAATGCGACTTATGGCGCGTTGGCTGCCGTCGCTCTCTGGGGGCTGTACTGCATCGTCGTCGTGTGGACGCGAGTGAACTCCAAGCGATTCAAGAACGAGGATCAACAGGTGGCGTTCATGGATGACGTCGAACAGATGCTCAACGCCGGCGATTTTGAAGGCGTGACCGAGTATTGCGAAGGCGACACGCGGGCGATCCCGCAGATGATCACCCTAGCCGTCAACAACCGTGAACTGGGGTACAAGCGGGCCCGCCAATTCATGCTGGACCGATTCCAACGGGACGTCATGAGCGACTTGGAATATCGCCTCAGTTGGGTCAGCACGGTGATCAAGAGCGCTCCCATGATCGGGCTGTTCGGAACAGTGTTCGGGATGATGGGTGCGTTCCAGACGTTGGCCACCGCCGAGACCGTGGAACCCTCCGCGTTGGCCGGTGACATCAACGTGGCGTTGATCACGACAGCCAGCGGACTGGCGATCGCCATCCCGCTGATGATCATCGTGGCCAACATCAACATCAAGATCGCCAAGATGGAGGACCTCGTCGGTTCCGGTCTGGGGCGATTCTTCGAAGCCTTCAAGACGGGTCTCGCCAGAACCGGTGGAGCATAATCGATGAGCCAAGATCTTGCCGACATGATCGATGATGAACAAGACGACTTCAAAATCGAAAAGAAAAATCGCGACAGCGAAGAGATGGACATCACACCGATGATCGACATCACCTTCCTGCTGCTGATCTTCTTCGTCGTCTGTTCCAAAATGGATCCTTCGCAAACTGGAAAGATCCCGGAAGCCGACAACGGGGAGGCGATTAGCGCCAAGGACTCCGCGGTGATCTTCATCAACCCGACCGCCGGCGACAAAGTTGCATTGTCACGCTACGACGGTTCCGAATTCAGCCCCGACGAGGACACCCAAGCGGCCGAGATCATCGAGTACATCGAAAAGGAGATGGAGAAGTCCACGGGTAAGAACAAAAACCAAGTGATGATCATGGGTGATGAGAACATCAAGGTGGCAGAAGTCACCCGTGTTCAGAAAATCATTGGTGATGCCTTTCCGGATTTGAATTCGACCTACATCGCGGTGAAGGAGCAATGACGATGCAGGTACCTCGATTCGGCAGTCGCGTTGCGACAACCAAGGGACGCCCAGCCAAAAGAAACTCAGCCAAAGGAAATTCAGCCCGGGAGAAGTCAACTCAGTGTGACATGACACCGATGGTGGACGTCACCTTTCTGCTGCTGATTTTCTTTATGGTCACCGCTGCCTTTTCGCTGCAGCGGGCGATCGCGATCGAGAACCCTGAAACAAATCTGCCAAGTCCTAACGTGGTGCTAACCCCACCCGAGCCTCCGCAATCGATGCTGTTGACCGTCGACGAGTTTGGCGGTTTTCATTTGCAGTCGTCCGACGGCGAACGTGACATCGTTGGCAAACAAAACCTGATCTCCGAACTGCGCGGGGCAACCGCAGCGATCCCCGCCGTGTCGCAATTGGATGTCGCCGTGGATCCGGCGGCCAAATTACGGTGGTTAGTCGATGCCGTGGATGCCGGCACGATCGCGGGGTTCGAACGAGTCCGGATGGTCAACGCAGCAAGCGATTCCAACTTCAATAACCCTTCAACCTCGGCTGATTTTTAACGCATGTCTGTTTCGGTCACTTGCCCGCAGTGTGGTTCCACCCACAGCGTCAACGACGCTTTGGCGGGCCGACGTGTGCGCTGTCCCCAATGCGATACCGCAGTCCACGTCCCGGAACTCGATGTCATCACCCCGATGGCCGTTGAGCCGATCGAGGTGGTCGGCGATGCGGATGACGCAGAGGTGATCGAGATCCAGCCTTGGGATGACGACTCGGCGCAGCCAGTCGTTGCGACGCCCGTTGCGATGACCCCACCAGCCTTGCCCACCGGACCGAGCAGCTCCAGAGCCAACACTGCGTCTCCTCCGGCGCTCCCGACCGCTGCTGCGGCGACCGCGGTTGCCGCTACGGCAGCTCCCGCCGGATCTCATGCACACGCAGAACACCACCTTGGTGATGACCCGATCCCACCCAGCCTATTGGACGAGGAAGATGACTCGTTGCCACCTCGCAAGCAGCGGGACGATGGCGAACTTGACATGACGCCGATGGTCGACGTGACTTTCCTGCTCTTGATTTTCTTCATGGTGACCGCCTCGTTCAGCTTGCAAAAATCAATCGAGATGCCCCGTCAGCAGACCGACGCCCCCAGTACCACGGTGGTCGAGGAAGAAGAGGAGAAGCTCGATTCGGTCGAAGTTCAGGTGGATGAGTTCGGAGCCTTTCTCGTGATCGGTCCTGATTGGGAACGAGAGGCCGCCGGCAAGCAAAACCTGTTGACGTTGCTAAGAGAAGCGTTGACCGGGGCCGACGCCATGCGACTGGTTATCAAAATCCAGGAAGACTGCAAACTACGCTTCCTTGTCGACGCGATGGATGCGGGCACGATCGCCGGTTACACCGAGACTCAAGTCACGCAAGTCGAGGAACTGGATTGAGCCGGCCGTCTCTGTGCTGCTCAATTCTGCCTCTGTTTTTTCACTTTCAATTTAACGACAACTCAATTTTCATATGCTTGCCAACGAACTGATTGATCAACTCGAACGCCGGGGTCTGCTTGATCAGGAAATCATCGAGGCACTTCGCGAACAACTCGATCAAGGAGGCGCGAGGGTCACACCCGAAGCGGTTGCGAAGCTGTTGGTCGACAACGGCCAACTGACTCGATTCCAGGCCACCAAGCTGATCGGTGAACTGCGCAGTGGCGAATACGCCGGTGACGCGGAAGTCGTCGAAGTCACTGCGGTGGATGATTTAGGTATCGCCGACGATTCGCTCGATGGAGAAGTCGTCGAGGTGATGGTGGACGACGACGCCATGGATGCCGTCCCCGTGGAAGCGTTCGCAGTGGATGCGATGCCCGTGGAAGCCGTCGCGGTGGAAGCGATGCCTGTGGAAGCCGTACCGGTCAATGGGGGCGGTGGAGACCGACCCGAGCGGCCACGAAGCCGAGTCAAGAAAGCCGACGACGAAAAGTCCCAGTGGGACTCGTTCAAAATTTACGGCTATGTGTTCATCATTGGATTCCTCGTGCTCGTCGGCGGCGGTCTCTGGTTCTTGCTCAGTCGGGGCAGTGCGGATGATCACATCGCACTGGGCGACAAACTCTACACGCAACAGAACTACACGGCGGCTCAAGAACGCTACGAAGAATTCTTGGATCGTTTCGGCCAGAGCAACCAGTACTCCAGTCGTGCCCGCACCAACATCGCCATGTCGGAGCTCTTTCGCGCCAAAGGCATGAGCGACCCGACTCGTGGGCTGGAACTCGCCAAAGAAATCCTGCCAAAAATCGAGAGCGAAGAGGGACTCAATGATCAACGCAATAATCTCGCCGGATTGTTGGTCGACATTGCTGAGAACATTGCCAACGCGGCCGATGAAGCGACCATCACCAGCGAGAAGGAAACGTTGCTTGGCAAACTTGATGAGCAGATGGAACTCACTCAAAACGGCGCTTACGTCACCTCGACCATGCGTACCGCTTTGGCAGGACGTTTGGCTGCGATCGAGGAATCTCAAAAACGAGTGGAACGGGACATTAATCGGAACATCCGATTGGACTCCGCCGTGGACCAAATGACGACGTTGTTGGATGAAAAGAAAACCAAGGACGCCTACGACATCCGATTTGAACTCCTGCGTGACTTCCCCGAACTGGCCGACAATGAACGATTGGTCAAGTTGATCGGGACAGCTAGCGATATTCAAAAAACATTGGTGGAGCCCGCTGGCAGTGTTCCCAAGTCAGAAACCGCCGAGGAAGTCGAACAACCACGCACGATGGTGCTGACCGCTCGCAGTGGTGGACGCGCCTCAGACTTGAGAGACGAAGTCCTGTTCCTGCGCAGCAAGGGATCGGTGCTCGGTTTCAAAGGTGAGGACGGCACGCTGCTGTGGCGTCGCTATGTCGGCAGCGGACGCAACCATTCGCCGGTCCGTCTCGAAGGCGGCGTCGGGGTACTGCTGAGCGAATCGACTCACTACCAAATCGAACGTTGCGACGGATTCGACGGCAAGTTGCAGTGGCGGTCGGTGATCGGAGAACCCTTCAATCAACCCGAGGTCGAACGCGACGACATTTATGTCACGACGCAAAAGGGTCGATTGATTGCGATCGATGCCATCACCGGCGATGCCAAGTGGGCTCAGCAGATTCCTCAGAACACTGACGTGGCGCCCGGCGTCGACGGCAAACTCGGTCGCTGCTATCTGCCCGGCGATCACAGCAACGTGTACGTGCTCAACAGCAAGAACGGTCAGTGTACCGACAGCTATTACTTGGGACACGCTGCGGGAACGATTGCCGTTCCACCGGTGCCGCTGCTGGGACACGTTTTTGTCGTCGAGAACCGGGGAGCTGATTTTTGCCTCGTGCACATCCTGGGCGTGAACGAACAGGGCGACGAGATCCGCAAGGCCCAAGATCCGGTGCGAATGACGGGCAACGTCATTGTGCCGCCGATCATCACCCAACAACGTCGCGTCATCGTGTTGACCGATCGCGGTCAGGTCTCCGTTTTCGACGTCGAACCCACCGCGACCTCGGAGCAAGTCTCTGTCGTCGCCAAGCAAGTGGCCTCCTACGACACCCCCACGCTGACCCAGATGGCGGTCGGACGGAGCCAAATGTGGATCACCGGTACTCGAATCGGTCGCTACGAGTTGCAGATCAATAAAGAACGCGTCGTCGCCGACTGGCTCAAACACGAGGGGGACACGTTCATCGGGCAACCCTTTGCCAGTGACGAAACGCTCGTCCACGCACGCGTCCAACGGGGCACGTCCGGTCTACGAGTGACGGCCGTTGACCCCGTCACCGGCAAAGAAATCTGGCGGAATGACGTGGGAGCATCGATCGTGATGCTCCGCCGTGCACCGGCCGGTGTTCACGCACTGACCAGCCAAGCCGCCTTGTTCGAATTAGATGCCGAAGCATTGAAAACAGGGGCGACACGACCGCCACTGGAAAATCGAGGTGCCGAAGGGATCACGATGCGATTCGAAGATCCGCTGGACATCGACGAAAATCGAGTCGCCCTGGTCAACCAAGAATCTGGTCAACAGGTCATCGTTTATGACCCCAGCCGCCCTCAGGAAAAACTGCGACTGGTGTCGCTGAACCTGCCAGACGGATCACCCAACGGAGGCGGAATGATCGCCGGCGGTGGCTTGTTCCTGCCTCTCGATTCGGGACGTGCCGTGGTCATGAATTTCTTGACCGGCGCGCCCCTGGGCAGTCCGTTTCAACCTGTCAGTGATCCGGTGGGCAAAGTCACTTGGACGAACCCCGTTCGCTTTCCCGAGGACCCCGATCAAGTAGTGATTGCCGATAGCCGCAAGGGAATCTATCGACTGCGAGTCGGCGATCGGATCAATGACTTGGCCAGCGGCGAGATCGAAACACCTTTACTGGGAACCGTCGCCGGTGTCGGTAATGTGTTCATCGGTGCGACCAGCGGACCGGCAGCCGACTTCATGGTCGGTTACGAAATGAATGGCCTGAAAGAAAAATTCCGAGTGCTGTTGGACGGTCGAGTCACCTGGGGGCCGGTCGCCGCCGGTGACATCGCAATGGTGATGACCGCCGACAACATGTTGCGTGGCATCACCGTGGATGGCAAAGTCCGATTCAGTGTCCAGATGCCAAAGGGTAAGCCGGTCGGCGAGCCTGTTGCTCACGGTTCCAATTGGGTGTTGATCGGACAGAACGGTTGGGTGAACCTGATCGACCCGACCGACGGCAAGATCGTTCATCAACAGGACGTTGGACAACCCTTCTTTGCAACACCGCTGATGATCAAGAACAGCTTGCTGGTGCCGGGCGAAGAAGGCGTGGTGTATGTGGTCTCGTTGCCGGAGGCCAACTGATGAGGCTGTTTCCACCAATGAACCGCACGACAGGCCGCCTACTGTCAGGCTGCCTACTATCAGGCTGCCGATTCAATGCCATCGGCTGGACCACCATTTGCTGGGCAACACTGTCGATCATTGTCTGGCTAGCCACACCCGAAACAGTTGCGTCGGCACAGGCGATCACTTATGCGCAAACGGGCTCGCCCCCTGAGATGGGGTTGGAGCTGCTGCAAGAGGAACCGCACGACATCATTTACTTCACGGAGAAAGCCAAAGGCGGCTGGGTCAAGGCTCGCCTGTTGCCGGTTCGCGAGATGCCTGGAACGCCCAACGGCTCCCTGAAGTACAACATCGTCGGAATCGAGACGGAGGACTTTGCGACCAAGTGGAACGAGATCGAACGGATCGATTTTTGGGAAAAACGCTTGGAACGTGAAACCGCAGAAAAGATCGCCGCAGGTGATTTTGCCGGCGCTTATCCTTTCTTGTCGATTCTGATCCGCGATTACCCCACTCGCCCCGGCCTCAGGGAACTGCGTAGCGATTTCCTGTGGAACAATGCGATTCAGCGAGCCAAGAACGGCCAACGCGCCGAATCGTTGGCGATGCTGGAGGAACTGCGGCGTTACGCTCCGGACTACAAACGATCCACCGTCGTGGGTGCCATCGGCGCCACCACCAATTCGTTGATGACAGCCATGGTCCAAGAAGGCAAGTTGGCCGAGGCTCAACAACTGTTGGCGCGACTACGCGGGGAATACTCCAACGTACGATTGGCGTCCGTGGAAACGTGGACCAAAGAATTCCTGCGGATGGCAGAGGAGAAACGAGATGCCGCACTGCTGGCGCTCAAGGAAGAGCGTTTTCGAGACGCACGTCTTTTCGCTCGTGAAAGTGTTTACCTGACGCCGGACATCCCTGGTGGCAAAGAGCTGATCGAGCGAATCGACACGATCTATCCCCTGATCAATGTCGGTGTTCTGCAGTCGGCAACCGTCTTTGATCCGATTCGCCTGGACAACTGGGCTTCACGTCGCGCAGGTCGCCTGCTGTATCGCACCCTGTTCGAAATGCAGAGCGCCGGTCCTGAGGGCGGACAGTACAACTTCATCTTTGGTGACACCGAGATCAGTGCCGACCAACAAACACTCGACTTGAATTTGGAGCTGGCCAAGCTGCCCGATCCTCTGAATAAAATCGAGTCTCACTTCTTGGCCGACCGGCTTGCCAAGCGTGCCACACCGGGCAGCGATGAGTACTTTTCACCGTGGGCGGCGGCTGTTTCGGGCATCGGTATCGACGGCGCTAGTCAAATTCGCTGCGTCCTGCGTCGCCCCAATGTGTTGCCGACTTGCCTGATGCAAATCAATGTCGATGGCAGTTGGTTCGGCGGGAAACCGGGATCGACCACGGGCGATTACCGCCTCGACATCACGGAAGGCAACTTGACCAGGTTTGTGTTGGCCGACAAAGCGCTTGAGAAAGTCGGCAAGGACAATACCAAGCCGCGTGAAATCGTCGAGGTGCGATGTGGATCGGGATCCGAAGCGGTCAGCAAGTTGCTCAGTGGCGAGATCGATATGCTGGACCAACTTTTCCCCGCCGACGCGATTCGGTTGAAGCGAAGCCGCGATATCGCGGTGGCGACGTACCCGCTGCCCACGATTCACATGTTGGTTCCGTGCAGCGACCATCCCTTTGTCGCCGAATCAAACTTTCGACGCGCGTTGGTCTACGCCACCAATCGAGAGGATATCCTCAAGGGCGAGTTGCTCGAGGGCAAGGAGATCCCAGGCTGCCAGGTCGTTTCGGGGCCGTTCCCCGCAGGCATCGACTTTGACGATCCCTTGGGATACGCGTACGACACGTCAATCGTTGCTCGCCGCTACGAGCCCAGCCTGGCGCAGTTGTTGGTGGAGCTCAATCGATCGCTGATGGAAAATGAAGCCAAACGAAAAGGGGACACGGTCCCCAAAATGACGCCGATCCGTTTGGCGTTTCCTGCGGACAACCTTTCACGAGTTGCATGCGAAGCCATTCGTGCACAATGGGAATTGATCGGTTTACCGGTTGAGTTGGTTCAGTTGCCCATCGGCCGTTCCTACCCAGATCCTGACACGGCGGACATCGTGTACGTTTCCGCAGCGGTCTGGGAACCGATTTTGGATGCGCGTCGATTGCTCGGCCCGAGCGGATTGGCACGAAGCGAAAATCAGATGATCGGATTGGGATTGCGTCGCTTGGAGGAAGCAAGGAATTGGAAGGAGGTTCGTGACCGATTGCTTGTTTTGCATGACATCGCCCACCATGAGTTGCCAATCATTCCACTGTGGCAAATGATCGACTCCTACGCCTACCGAAAAGACCTGACGGGTGTCGGTACGGGGATCGTGTCGCTGTATCAAAACGCTGAAAACTGGCGACGAGATTGAGATTGATGATGACCAAACACAAAGATGCTCGAAACTCATTCGGTACTCACTGGACCGCCTTGGCCCTGCTGATGTTCGCGGTGATCTCAATCGCGGCGGCATCGGTTGCAGTTGCCGAGGATGCGGCGGACGCGACCAGCCAGTCGTCAACGCCGGATACTCCATCTGTTTCCACTCAGCCGCCATCAGGTGTCAGCCAATCAGCGACGAGCCAATCAGCGACGCAGTCCACTCCTTCACCTGCTGCCGATCAGGCATCGCCCTCCAGGCCGAACGTATCTGCGGACACCGATGCGGATGAGGAGAGCGATGAAGAGGAGGTCGACGAAGAGCCATGGGACTTTTCTCCGTACAAAGTTTTGGTTTGGATCGCTTCGGACGACCCGGGCATCAGTGCGGAAACTCTCCAAACGCCGTTATCTAACTATCTCGATCGTGACTTTTCCTCCATGTGGAGACTCACCATCGAGAATGCCCCGCCGACGATTCGCGCTGCGGCTACACGCGGCCTTTCGTCATTGACCTATGACACGATTTCCGCGTCCGACCCAGTCGTCGCTGTCAAACGTGACGACAAAGACATCATTCGCATTCGGGTCGCGCGAGACCTGGGCGAATACGTCAAGCGAATCCCAAGCACCTCTGGATTGATCGCCGATACGCTCCGTCGAGGCGACCTTGCCGGACACCCGGACCTGGATGGGATGAAGGGCAATCTTGTTCCACTGGAGACGGACTTGATCGGCATCAGCCAGCGATGGACCGATACGGCCACTCAAGGTTTGTTGTTGCCACGCGGACTCGCTTTGACACTGGATAAACCCAAGGCAAAACTCATCGAGTTGCCGATCGCAGAACTGGTTTCCACGGCAGTGGACAACTACGACAAGATCTACATCGTGCAGATCACCAGCACGACCCCGCGTCCCCACGTTTCGGTAATCGAACTGGAAACCCTGATGCGTTTTTTTGGCATGCCGCTGAGCGTGCCCTTCACGAACAAGCAAGATCTGCCGTTTGCAGTGGGGCACGCGATCACCGAAGTGTTTTCGCCGGTGGTTCGCATCGACGAGGCGGGGCAGGATTCCGTCAAAGGACTGATTCGAGCATCAGGATTGATCTTGGATTCCGATTCGCCCGGTTTGGTGCGTTTGGGCGATGTCTTGGAACCGATGGTGCGCAAGGATGATCGATCTGGAAAACCCTTGATCGTCGGTCGGCTCGATTGGGCCTATCTGTTGCGAGTGGCAGATCCAGTCGCTCACGATGACGAATTCAAGGTCGATGGTAAGCCTTTCATCAAAGGCGAAGTCCTGAGCAACGACACCGATGAGGATACCGGCGATCCCCTCAGCGTCGTTCGCGTCAACGTCGAGCGAGCTGCATTGGGCCGGGTTCACGAGATCACGGTCAGCGAAGAAGATGAGAGTGTGATCGGGACCGTCCTGTTTACGGACCTGGACAAGGGCGAGTTCACTTTCACCCCAGGCGATGCCTTTACGGGACAAACATCGTTCCAATACACCGTCTCCGATGGCTACGGAAACACGGATGTCGGCACCGTTTGGATCGGAGGCAAAAAAGACAGCGGCGAGGAAGATACCAAAGAACCGGCCGAAACCAAGGCCAGCAAACGCGTGGTCAAGATGATGTACTATTCCGGTCGCCCCGGCGGATTGCAAGGACGCCAAAACAAACGCACGTATAAAATGGCACTCAAGGTGAATCCGCGTTTGGATGCAACGATGCTGAGATTGCACGCCAAGGGAGAGCCAGACTTCCCCTTGATCGGATACGAGATCTACGAAAGAGAATTGACCAGCAAGTCGATGACGTTCGTGGGACGAACCGACTGGGACGGTCGCATCTCAATCCAAAAGAACGATGACCCTCTGCGATTGATGTACGTCAAGAACGGGGGCGCGGTTCTGGCCCGATTGCCCATGATCCCGGGGCTGACAACCGTGGAAGTCGCCGACTTGATAGGCGATGACATGCGGTTGCAGGCCGAAGCATATATCCGCGGGGTTCAGAACGCGATCGTCGACTTGGTCGCGATTCGAAAACTGATCGCGGCACGGGTGAAGTTGCGACTGCAGAAAGGCCAAATGACGGAAGCGGAAGAGTTGGTGATCGCGATGCGGGAACAGCCCACCAGCCAAACGCTCGCCGACGACATGGGTTTCAAACTCCCCGCGTTTCTGAAAGTGATCGACAACCCCAATCAACGGGCCAAGGTGGACAATATGTTCTCGGTCACCCGAGAAATGTTGACCAAGCAACTGAGCCCCAAAGATCTTCGTGACGTCGAAGAAATGCTGCTGCGGGCCAAAAAGAACGGCGGCAAGTTGCCGCCCGACGACGAGGAAGAACCCGAGTTCGACAACACCGCCAACTCGGGTGGCGATGCGCCCTAACCGGCAATGCCGGGAATGCCGGGACGCAGTTTATTTGCCGAAGTGCGTGGCATACCAGCACGAAGCGCAAGCGAGTGAGTGAATCGCGAAATCCACTTGCTTGCGCTTCGTGCTCGTATTTTGGATTGTCAAAATGCTTTGCAGCGAACCTAACCGGGACGATCAGTGATCAGTTCGCAGCCTCAGTTCGCAACCGATCGCGCCGGTCTCTCGCATCGTTTGCCAACGTCACTGAGAAGTTGGGATTGATCTTGAGAGCTTGGTCGTAAGCTTGCATCGCTTCCTGATGGTTCCCGAGAGCTTCCCGAATCCTGCCGGCATGATAGTGAACTTCTGCGTCTTGCACGTTTGTGCGGAGTGCCTTTTGAACGCTTATTTCGGCATCAGCGAATTGTTCATTCTTGAACTGTGCCCAAGCGAGCAGATCGTGCGCATAGATATCTTGTCGCAGGTTTAAATCTTCACGAGCCAGTTCCAGTGCTCTATCGAGATGACGATCAGTGTCACAATAGAATCTCGCAACCTCTCGAAAGTGCGCAGCAGCAGCAGTCTCGGCTTCCTCCATCATTGCCTTCTCCGTCTTCAGATACCAATGGGACGCTTGCTCTTCATCGCCCATGGCGGTGTAGACATCGCCAAGTCCCCACATCATCGGTGGCTCGCCATGCTCCCGGATTGCTTCGAGGTATAACTTGATCGACCGATCAAAGTCTCCAGTAGCAGCATGCAAGGATGCTAGGCCGGACATCGCCGGCCCGTAGAGTTCGTGTCGATCCAACGCCAACTCATAGAACTTCTGAGCCTCGCTCCAGTCGCCCGCTTTATGCAACATCACGGCGATTCGCAGGTCATACCATGCGAGATCGGTTTCCATCGCACCCGATGACTTGGCCTCGCTGGCAGCCTCACGCATGAGTCGGAGTGCAGCGTCGGGCTCACCCATGATTTCCTTCAGATGCGCCTGCCGGGCGATGGTGCCACCTGATTTCTCGCGGACGAGGAGAGTTTCATAGGTCTGCTCCGCCTCGGCATATTGACCCAGTTCCAGTTGGCAGTCACCGACGATCGACAACGCGATGGCATTGTCGGGCCGTCGACGGATAACTGTCTGCCCCAGTGCCAAAGCCTTTTGGAATTCATGTCGAGCCATTAGAGCTTTGGCGTAATAGATCTTGGCTGGCAGATGCTCTTGATTGTTGTTCATCGCCTCCGCCAGGACATTCTCCGCTTTGGAGTAGTACGGCAGGTCATCTTCCTCGGACGCTTTCCGAAGATACAGCCTTCCCAACACCACTCGATTCGCAACATCGGATGGCTTCCCCTGAATCCTTTTCTCGAAGAACGCGATCGCCTGATCGATGGGCACCATTTCCCCCAATTTTGGCTTTGATTCCTTGTCGCTCACAGCGGATTGCAGCTCGGCGTCAGCCTGACGCACAGACATCGTGATGGAAAGAAGTACGAGGACAATGGCTACGACGTTTGCTGATGGATGCATGGGATACTTTGTAGATGGGTTGGGGGCACAATCGAGCAACAGATAAGTGGCTCTTCAGCAACGCGTGACCTCGTCCACAACGAAATGCGTTACTTATGATCTGCGTTGCCAATCAGTGGCGTTTCACGACGTAGGATCAATTGGGTGCTGCAAGATAGGGAAAGACATTCAGGAACGTTGCATCGTTTTCGTTCACCATGTCCGTCGTGACCGCACCTTCTGTCAACAGCCCCAGCTCGGCGTCGATCACATCATCGCCAAGCCTTCTGCCATTCAGGAAACCTGCCGCGCTGGAAGTGTCAAAGGTCAGAACATCAGGCAACAAGATTGGTGTCAACGCAGCGGCGTTTGCCGGGCTGCTGAGTGCGGTAATATTGGCCGCGACCTCAGCACCAAAGTTCTGTGGGTCATTCTGCGTCAATGAAGCGTTGAATTGATCTTTCAGAGCGTTTGTCGAAATGAGCGCCGTATTGATCGCAGGACGGCCCATTCGATCGAACTGAGAACCGGCATTCACAGTACGTGCCCATACACCGACGTTGGTCGATGCGCCGTTTAAATCAGTGCTAGGTACTTCCAACACGATTGCGGAGACATTCAGACCTGCAAAGAAGTCATCGCCAGTGAATGCAAAACCGTTGTTGAATCCGTTGAGGTCAAAGAAGAAGGGATCCTCGAAGAGGTTGGCTGTCACCTGCCCTCCTCCCGTCACCGAGATCGTCTGCCCCGTCGAGCCGGATGCAATCAAGGCACCGTTTTCTCGATACACACGAATCGTCTGGCTGCCGTTGCGAACACGGGTAAAGTAGATGTCGTACCGCACGTCGGCGATAGCATCGCCCGTATTATCAACGTTGATCTCATACACGCTGCGGCTGTTGAAGGCCGTGCCGCTAATCATTCCGGCGCCGGGATTCACCGTCACGATCAACACGGTGTTCGCCGGGTTGGCTGGCGACTGAAATGCGTATACATCGTTGATATCCAATGACCCATCAGCAGTCACGGACGGTGAGTCGAGGTGGTCAGCGGCAAAGAGCACATGACCGTTCGTCATCAAGAGAAGCATCAACGTACCCGCGGCAATCGGCGGAATGAAGACAGAGCGAAGATGGTTGTAGAGACTCATGGATCAGATTCGGGATTGTATGGTGAAGGAAATGAATCGGGAGTGTGGATGTTTGACGCTCAGGAAATCCTTTGGGCAGGCAATCCCGTGCGCCGAAGCGAGCTTTCACAAGAGCGTGAAGGCTCATTGATGTCGGCATCTCCACGTTGTGGCAATTACGCACCTCGCGATGCTCTGTGACATTGAAAATCAGGAAATATGCGAGTTGGCCGATGAACTACAAGCAACCAGCGCGGTCGATGAGAAGCCACTGGGAATTGCTAAACAATTCAGGACCCAACATCTGAGACCACGCGATCTGTGGAAACAGTCGTAGGAACGAAGGAATTCCTCAAGAACTGTGTCACAAATCCAATGCGGTCTCGTAGTTGCTAGAGCGTTGCCGCAACACTCGATCGGAACATCGGTTTCCAACACAGTGATTGCTCTGACTCTGATTGCTCTGACTCTCCCTCCCTTCCCAACCCGTTGAACATCCATGACTCCAAAGAATCCTCGGAAAGAATCTCGTGACCAGAAGCACGCAGCCCATCAGGATCGTCAGCAAACGAGGATGAAGAGGAAGCGTCGTCTGATGCTTGAGGGACTGGAAGACCGGAATCTGTTGGCGGCGATTACGGTCGACACACTGCTCGATGTGGTGAATCCAGGTGACGGACTGACGAGTCTGCGAGAAGCCGTGATCCAGTCCAATACAAATGGAGAAGCCGATACGATCACGTTGCCCGTGGGAACGTTGGCCCTGACGCTATCGGGGGCAGGGGAAGACGTCGCCGCCTCGGGTGACCTGGATATCACGGAAGCCAATATGGTGACGTTGACCGGGTCCGGCTCGGGTTCCACCGTGATCGACGCAAGTGGTCTGTCGGACCGTGCATTTGACATTCTCGCCGGTGGCATGGTATCGCTCAACGGATTGTCGATCACCGGTGGTGTGGCGTCTGATACGGGCGGCGCCGCACCAAGTTCCGTGGGTGATGGGGGTGCCATTTTCACTGCGGGTACATTGAGTCTCAATGATGTCACGCTGAGTGGAAATACTGCGGCTGGTGCCGCTGGCAGCGGTGGCGGTATTTTGAATCTCGGCATATTGAATGTGCTGGATTCTTCGATCATCAACAATACCGCCAATCGGGCGGGCGGTGGAATCGAGGACGCGTCCAATCAATCGGTCACGCTAGACAACGTTGCTCTGGATGGTAACAACGCCGGCGTCGGACCTGCTGCGACTGCGGCTCCGGGCAATGGTGGCGGTTTGCATGTTACGGGAAACGCCGACGTGACAATCACTGGCGGTACGGTCAGCAATAACGTCGCGGCGCGTGAGGGTGGAGGACTGTGGAATGGGAATGGACTGATGACCATTGACGGGACCGTCATCGCGGGCAACGTGGCCAGCGGAGCGGCGTCCCACGACGGAGGTGGCGGCATCTTTAATAACGGGGGCGACCTCGATATTGACAACGTGCTCATTGACTCCAATGAGGCAGACGGGGCCGCTGGCAGCGGTGGCGGTATTCTGAGCATCGACGGGACGATCACCATCGATGCATCGATCATTCGCTTCAACAGTGCCAACCGGGCAGGCGGCGGAATCGAAGCCATCGAGGGTGATATCACGCTGCAGAACAGCACCAATCTCATTCAGAACGATGTCAATGGACTCGGCCTCTCGGCCAACACGCCAGCGCCAGGCAACGGCGGGGCAATCCACATCACTGGCTCCGCCGACGTGACGCTGATTGGTGGAACGGTTGACGGAAATGAAGCGCGTAGCGAAGGCGGCGGACTGTGGAACGCCAGCGGCACGATGACGATCGATGGGACGACCATCGTCAACAACTTTGTCGAATCGGCCGGTGCGGCGGGGGACGCCCAAGGTGGCGGTGGCATCTTCAACAACGGTGGTTCACTGATCATCCTCAATGGTGCAACGATCGAAGCGAATGAGGCATTGGACCCGGACGGCGGGGCGACCAATGACGATGGCGGTGGCGGCATTTTCAATAACGGAGGAATCGTTTCGATCACAGACTCCACCGTGACCGGAAACTTCGCCAGCGATGGATTGGGCAATGGCGGCGGCATTCTCTCGCTGGGCGGCAGCTTGACGGTCATGGGAGGCGTGGTCTCCGCGAATGCGGCGGCACGGGCGGGCGGTGGCATCGAGAGTATCGACTCCACTCTCATGCTGACCAACGTCCAAATCGGTGGCGTTGATGCGAGTGATGGCAATACAGCGGGCATCAATGGCGGTGGCGTTCACGTCAGTGGCAACGGTAACTCGACGATCACCGGCGGTACGGTACAGAACAACACGGCACAGCGTGAGGGTGGTGGTCTCTGGAACAACACGGGCGTCATGACGATCAACGGTGCCACGATCGTGGATAACGTCGCAAACGGTCCCGCCGCTGATGATGGCGGTGGTGGTGTCTTTAATAACGGTGGGACTCTAAGGATCAACGCCGGAACAGACATCCAACGAAACGCGGCCACAGGTGCGTCCGGCAGTGGTGGTGGCATCTTCAATAATCTTGGTGGGGTTGTGCAAATTGTTGGTGCCACCCTCGAAGCGAATACAGCGAATCGAGCCGGTGGGGGCATTGAGGATGCATCGGGTCCGAACTTTGGTCTCTTTTTGACAGACGTGATCCTTGACGGGAACAGTGCCGGAGTCGATATCGGACAGGGCGCAGTCGCCAACCCCGGCAACGGTGGTGGACTCCATGTCACTGGTGCGGGTGGCGTATTCATCACGGGCGGGCAAGTCATTAACAACAGTGCTGCACGCGAGGGTGGAGGCCTTTGGAACGGCACCGGACTGATGCGACTGGACGGGACGCTGGTAGAAGGCAACGTGGCCAGCGGTGCTATGGCTGATGATGGTGGTGGAGGAATCTTCAACAACGGAGGGACGCTTCAAGTTCGAAACGCGAGCATCAACAACAACGACGCGGATGGAACCCTGGGGTCCGGCGGCGGGATCTTTTCAACGGACGGCTCGGTCAATGTCTCCAACACCACGATCACCGGCAACAGCGCGACGAGAGCAGGTGGTGGAATTGAAATCGTCGACGGCCAGTTCATTCTCTCGAATGTCACGCTGGGCGCAACTGGATCCGGAAACACAGCAGGGATCAACGGAGGCGGACTGCATGTAACGGGAACGGCAAACACGATCGTCGTGAACTCAGCTGTAGCGGGCAACTCCGCTGCTCGGGAGGGAGGTGGCCTTTGGAACAGCACGGGCAGAATGTCGATCTCCAACACAGACATCCTGGACAATATTGCGAGCGGCGCGGGCAGCGATGATGGGGGCGGCGGGATTTTCAACAATGGGGGAACACTCTCCATCATCGGCGGCAGCCTGATGAATAACGAGGCAGATGGAGACGCTGGCAGTGGAGGCGCGATCTTCAACAACACCGGCGGAACGATCATGGTTCGCGACGCCACTATTTCCAACAATCTGGCGAACCGTGCCGGTGGAGGAATTGAGGATGCGTCGAACGTCAGCGCGACGAAAGCGATTCAATTGATCGGAGTAACACTCAGTCAAAACCGCGTGTTCGGATTGTCTTCGTCACCCACGACCGCTGGAAATGGAGCTGGACTGCATGTTTCGGGAAGCGGATTTGTCACCGTGAGTGACTCCATGATCACCGAAAATGTGGCGTCCGGCGAAGGTGGCGGTCTGTGGAATGGCACGGGACGCATGGACCTTTTCCGAAACATGATCGACGGAAATACCGCCAGCGGCAATGGATCGGACCAAGGCGGTGGCGGTGTGTTCAACTCTGGCGGTGTGATCACTCTTTTCGGTGGCAGCATCTCAGACAACGTGGCGGATGGAACATCGGGCAGCGGGGGCGGAGTTCTGAATGATGTAGGCGGCAGAATGGTCTTCAATGCGGTATCGATCACCGGCAACTCGGCGAATCGTGCCGGCGGCGGTATCGAAGACAACTCTGGTGCCGGCCTTGGAATCGTGGTGCGAGGAGGAGCATTGTCTAGTAATGAGGTCGGATCGTCGCCTGGGAATGGTGGTGGACTTCACATTACGGGTTCCGGAGACGCGACGATTCAATCGGTCGTGATCGAGGGAAACACCGCATCCGCCGAAGGCGGCGGGCTGTGGAATGGAACGGGGACGCTAACCGTCCAAGGATCAACGTTGTCCAATAATGTTGCCAGCGGCAGCATTGCCGCTGACGAGGGCGGCGGCGCCATCTTCAATAACGGTGGGACACTCGTCGTGACGGGGCAGAATAGCTTCTCACAGAATTCGGATGCTGGTTTGGGAGACGATATCTTGAGTGTCGGTGGCTCCGCCAACATTCACGACAATTCGTTTGCCTCGGGAACCAATGCGATCGGCATCGTCGGATCTGAGACTTTCATCCAACGAAATCAATTCAGCGGCTACAGCAACGATGTCATCGTCTATGGAACATCAGGTGCAGATACATTTGATGTGGTCGGAAACAGCATTGCAGTCGGTGGGGTCGTAGTCCGAGCATCTGGCGTTGGTCGATTGGCCATTGATGGTCGCGACGGCGCGGACACCTTCAATGTCCAGCCGAACGTCGATACTGTGTTTGCGATCATGGGCGGAGATCCCAGCACCGAACCCGGTGATACTCTGAATGTCCTTGCCGCAGCGTCCTCTGCTGCGACACTCGATGATAATGGCGACGGTACAGGGAGCTTCACATTTGCTGACCGCGCCGACATTGAGTTCTCTGAGATCGAATCTGCGATGCTGATCTAACTCTGATCTCAGATCTTTTCAGGCACGCCAGCGACATCATCGCTGGCGTGTTCACATTCTCCATTACCAATCTGACCAGAACGAGACGATGCACGGCCAACAACTGAGATGTCTGCGATCGGAAAAGGGAGTCAAGCGATGAGACGCAGACGTGTTGATTCGGTTTCTCGTCGCTCCAAGCGACACCTGTGCATGCAGTCACTTGAAAACCGACGGATGTTGGTGGCTCCGGTTGCAACGGACTTTTTCATCGGCGAGATCCCACTGGGAACGGAGTTGAGCGTTATCGCATCGGATATCATTTCGGGATTCGGCACCGACGCGGATGATGACTTGAGCTCCAGTTCTTTGGAATTCCACAACGCAGCGGTTGACGGCGATCCGGTCGTGTCACTTGCATCTATTGGTTTTTCGTACGCCGCCGCCGCTGGCAAAAGCGGTAGCTTATCTGTCAACACAAGTTCGGCGACAGCACTGGTGGACTTGCTTCCGGGACAATTCGCAACCGTTACGATCGGCTTCACTGTGCGTGATGCAACCGCACAAGATTCAGGTGTATTGCGGTTCACCGTTTCTGGAACCGCCAACCACGTGGTTGCTAACTTTCAAATTGTGGATGAACGGAGCGTTCGCGGTGACATCCTCGCCAGTGCAAACGTGCAAACGGGAGAGTCGCGACTAAGCGTTCTGGCAACCGGTGTCGCGGATGTCTCGCAGTTCCTGCAGTCGGATACGTTGCTCGGAGGTATTGGCGTAGACAATCTGTTTGGAGTGACGGTCGCCCGAGCCTTTGCCTCAGACAATTCCAATGCGATGGCCAGGGCATCGCGAGGGTCCTCGGCCATCGCCGACGCGGTTGAGTCTTCGTCCGCGGAGGCAACCGCATTTGAGGAGTCAAAAGCGAACGCATCAGCACATGATGGTTCGATGGCCGCCGCGTTCAGTTCAGATCGCTCCAACGCATCAGCGACTGCGATGCGAGACTCACAGGCAACGGCTCATGCGTCGATTGACTCCATCGCTTCCGTAAACTCAGAGGACATGTCCATCGCCAAAGCGATTTCCATGGACTCATCCATTTCAGACGCTTCGGCAGCATCTGGATCAAATGTCAATGCCGATGCCCGTTGGGATAGTTTTGCTTTCGCAGGAGGAGCTCTGTCGTCAACCGCAAATGCGACCAGTGTCAGTCACTCGAACGCGTCTGCTGCAGCCGACAGTGGTTCGACAAGTGATGCACAAGCAAGTTCGCGGTCAACGGCAGATGCGAATGCGTTCCAAGATTCCGTCGCAAACTCGGTCGCCAAAGACGATTCTGAAAGCGGTGTGTCGGCGATCAGTGATTCCACGGCAATCGGATTTGCCATGTACGGCTCAAGGGCTCAGGCCTCGTCAACGCTGAATGCTGTTGCCGAATCGGTCAGCAAGGACAGTTCACAATCCGAGGCAACAGCCTCCAACGGACGTCGGCTGATCGCATCAAGTTCCGCCGACGATACAGAAATGATTGACACAGGCCAGATCAACATTGGGGCAACCCAAGATGACTTTCTGAGAATCATAACGCCTGACCAAGTCTTTATTGGAAGATCGGGAGCCGGTATCACTCTTCCCATCACGTCGACGGTCTCAGGTGGTGGCCAAATTGACGAATTGCAAATCACCAATCTTCCCCCAGGTACAATTCTTTCGGCGGGAACGAGCAACGCTTTGGGCACAAGTTGGACGCTAGATTCAGCGGCCCTGCCGATCTCGTTAACACCTCCCACCGATTTTTTGGGAACGATTGAATTTGACGTCGAGGTGATCAATCGCGACGCACCTGACAGTAGCGTGAGTGCTTCGATGACATTGACCGTCGTTTCACCAGAGGCCGTACTTGATTTTGGAGACGCGCCGACTGCGATTCAGTCGGGATTCGTCAACTCATACCCCGTGATCAGCAGTGACGACGGCGCAAGGCACGGTGTGGGAGAATTGAGACTTGGTGGAATCGTTGATGGCGAGAACAATGGATTACCGACATCGGGTGCCAATGGCGACGACAATTTTGCTCAATCCGATGAAGACGGCTTGCTGTTTCTCTCATCCCTGGTTTCCACGAGCGATGTCGATGTCATTTCCAGTCTAGCTCTTTCCGCAAATCAAATTGGAAAGGTCGATGGCTGGATTGATTTCAATCATGACGGAGACTGGAATGACGAGGGCGAACAAGTGCTCTCAAGCGTCAATGTGGAACCCGGTATCAATCAATTGCCCATTCTGATACCTGCAGGTTCTCTAACGGGAAACACTTTTGTTCGGTTACGAATCTCGTCGGCCGGTGGATTGAACCCAACAGGGATTGCAAGCGACGGAGAAGTAGAAGATTACTCAATCACTGTTCTGGACGGAAACACACAGCCATCCATCGAAGTTGAACTGGCCAAGAATCATGCCTTCATCTCCGAGATTTCCGGCGAGTTCGTTCTGAGTGCCGATGGTCAGGATTTGTTTCGTATTCCCATCGACAGTCTCGGTGAAGTCGTCATTGATGGTTCCAATGATGACGACACATTCGCGATCGACTATTCGACGGGGCTCGATCCTGCTCACGAATATCGATTGGACGGAGCGGCCGGCGACAACGAGCTGAATCTGCTGGGCGATCAAGTCTCACTTGACTTCACCAAGGCAATCACCAGAATCTCGAACTTCGAGCAGATTGATGTTTCAGGGCGGGGCGCATTTTCATTGATCCTCGACGCCTCATCAATTGCATCCTTGTCGCCGCAAAGCGGATCGGTCACGATCGTGGCCGATCGTGACGACGTAGTGAGCGTCGGCAATCCAGACAATTGGCGGCTGGTCGAACTCGATTCTGTCGATGGTCGCTTGTCACTGCGGGCCACGAATAGTGTCTCTGGAGGTTCAGAGTCTTTGCTCCTTGACACCCCACTCATGTGGCACAACTTTCTGCGGCCTAGTGACGTGAACAATGACGGGGTCGCGACGGCATTGGATGCACTAAGGATCATCAATGAACTGGCCAGCCGGACGTTTTCGAGTCGGCTCACCAGTATTTTGGATCCGTCGCTCACTGCGGAGGAATTTCCCGTTGTCTTCTTCGATCACAACCGAGATGGGTTGATCACCGCCTTGGATGCGCTGCGAGTGATCAACGATCTGGCGGCAAGAGCAGCAAGTGGTGCGAGCGGAGAGTCTCCGATCAATGAATTTCAGCGAGTTCAAAGTTCTGCATCAGGAAACCGAAAACAACCATTGACGGATCAGCAAGATCGGAAAACCAACGACGACCCTCTATCGTTCCGAAGCGACGGCTTACCCACAGCGATTCGGAACGTCACGACCGATTCCTCGGTGACACGAGAATCTGTGGCCGAACGCTCTTATCAGCAACAAGTTGATCTGGTTTTTGCTGATGAAGGATCTGTTCTGGTTCAGCGAGGATTGGAGTCAAGGGTGGGCTATGCAGTATCTGGGCTAGTGGTGGTTTAACATGAGTCATCCCCACAAACCGAATGAACTCTTTGAGGTCGCATGAAACAAACTGCGGACTGATGTCGGCAATGAGCCGCGGTTTCGCTTCGGGATGCCATTCCCACTACCGGTTGCGAGACTCTTCTTTCAGCAAGCGGAGCAGAGCGATCGCCGCCTCGCTTTCTTCGGTCACAATGTCAGAAGCTCCAGTCTTTCTGAGTTTCTTGACGCTGTCTTGATAGCGACAGCGAACCAACACGCGACAGTCCGCATTGAGGTGGCGAACTGCTTTCACGATTCGAGTCGCCGCGCCATCATCGGGAATGCAAACGACCACCAATGCGGCTTCGGTGACTCCAGCGCTCACCAGAATGGCTTCGTCGGTCGCATCCCCCGCCACTGTTCGAAATCCTTGTTGAGCAAACGAATGCAGGTTGATGGGGCTGAGGTCGACCATGCACACGTCGTTGCCAAGGGTCTCTAGTTGCGAACCGATGCTGCGACCTATCGGGCCGGCGCCGATGACAATCGCTTGGCATCGATCATTTTGCTGCAGTGGGCCATTGCTGCCGCGCTCCTCCTCTCGGTCAGAGTGTTGCAATCTCAGGCCAAACTTGATCAGCGTCGGTGTCAGTACAAGCGTCCCGATGGCAATGGCGACCACACGATGATAGTCGGTCTCACTTAGAACGCCTGAATCCACGCCGAGCAAGACAAGAACGAAAGCAAACTCGCCAACATGGGCGAGTCCGATTCCCATCCCAAATGCTTGTCGCGTCGGCAAACCGGTGAGTTTCAAGGCGATGGCCGCAGTGACGGCTTTTAGCAGGATGATTACCGGCACGATCACAAGGATGAGCTGTGGCTCGCTGAGTAGCAACCTGGGGTCAAAGATCAATCCGAGGCCAACAAAAAAGACAGCCGCGAAAGTTTCGCGAAAGGGAAGTACCAAGGCGTCAATCTGATGCGACCAGCGGTTCCCGTTGAAGATCAAACCGGCGGCAAAAGCTCCTGCGGCAGCGGGAAGCCCGACAGCATAGGCAGCAAGTGTTACGCCACCCAAAGATACGATCGTGAACAACACGACCAGTTCGCTGCTGCGATAGTTGGCGAACATTGGAATGATCCACTCGGCGAGAAGGTATCGAATTCCGATGATGGAAATGATGAATGCCAACGAGATGGCTGCCAAGGAGACAAAGGCAACAGGCCCCGCGGTGTCTTCGCCACCAGTCAAGAGTGGAATCATCAACAGCAGTGGTACGAGCGCAGCATCTTGAAACAGCAGAATCCCGATTGCCCGTCGCCCATGCGACCGCTGCGCATGTCCGAACTCGGTCAAAGCTCGAAACACCAACACGGTCGAACTGAATGCAAACGCCGAAGCCATCAGTACAGCCGATTGCCATGTAAATCCTCGCCAAGTCAATACGGCTGCAACGGGGCCGGCAACCAGCAACATCTGTGTCGCGCCTCCGATCACGAAACTGGTGCCAAGGCGTTTCAAATCGTCAATCGAAAACTCTATTCCAATTGAGAACAACAAGAAAAAGACACCCACTTCTGCAAAGTGGGCCAGTTGATGCCCTTCGTCCTGCACCCAACCCGACACGCCTCGACCGATGATTGCCCCGACCAGCAAGTAACCGATCAAGATCGAGACATTCAAGCGACGACAGATCAGCGCCGCGGTCAACCCGGCCGACAAGATGATCATCAGATCGTGGACAAGTGACAAAGTCATTTGCAAGGAGGGCTAGAACCCGAGTTGATCCAGTAGGTGGGTGAAGAACATGCTTTTGTCACTTTCGTATTGGTCCGGATCGCCTGCCCCCTGTCGCCAACGATCAACCTTCGTTTCCTCGAACCGTAATGCGGCGTCACGATCGGATCTCAAGTGATCTCGGATTGCCAGACATTGCCGCCAGGGGAGACTATTGATCGTCGTCAACCACACCCGATGCGTCGGCTCCGCATGACGTGGCTTGGTCAGAACGGTGACGCTCGACGACCAAAGGACTCTCTGCGAGCGTTGAAAATTGAGGCCTTCGATCAAGTCACTCGACTCGGCAATGGCCCGTTCAGCGTTCTCGTCGTCGGAAACCCCTGCGATCATGTCGATCACCGGCCGAGAAACCAAGCCTTCGATGGCGGTGCTACCGATGTGTTGCACGTCCGTGACCCAGCCTAGGCAACTATGAAGGATTCCGCTGCGAGTCTGCTGAAACTCTTGACGCCAGCGTGGATCGTAGTGCATCAATCGAATCCGATCAGACATGCGATAACCACTCTCCGAGTTGTGATTCAGAATGCCCATCGACAAAGTTCAAACGTACATAAAAAAAGCGAGTCGGATGCAACACATCCGACTCGCTGTTCGATGGTTCAACAGGTTGATCGTAGCGGACAAGCCGCTCGATGACCACTCAAGAACTACTTACTGCTGAGCAAGGTCAACTTGACCAACTCGACTTCCTCGCGAACCGAATCGACGTAGGATTCGTCGGCGGGGCACAATCGATCGTTGGGGACGGTGCAGGTGCGTCCGTTGTCTTTCAACAAGCGAACGTTGTCAGCATTGATTTCAATCAGGCGACCTTCCACGCGATAGCTGCCCGTGTTGTCGATCCAAGTGCGAACCGGGGTTTCGCTAAGTGGATTGACCGACAGGGCAGGCTTCGCCGAGACGACCTGCAACGCGTCGGAGTCCATTTCGACCACAACATCACCTGCAGTCGGTTCGATCGAAAGCGGCTCGGGCAACTCGCCGACATAGTCAGCATCAGCATCTACTGCACCGAACAAGTCATCCAGGTTGGTGTCCGCCGGTTTGGGCTCCTCAGGGGTCGCTGGCGGATCGCCGAAGATGTCGTCTGATGGAGCAGGCTCTGCAGGTGTCTCCGTGGCAGGTACGGGATCACCGAACAAGTCATCCGCTCCACCGGCAGTCACCGCGTCGGGCTCGGAACCACCGAACAGATCATCCATCGCGGCGTCGGCTGCAGGTGCCTCGGCAGCCGGTGCATCAGCAGCAGGCGTGTCCGCCCCGCCGAACAGGTCATCCAAGCCGCTGGGAGCTGGTTCGGCCGGCGCTGGTTCGGTCGGTGCGCCAAACGGATCAGCCGCTGGTGCGGGCGTTTCAGGCTCGACCGGTGCACCGAACGGATCGGCTTCCGGCATCGCGTCTGCGGGAGCTGGGTCTGCGGGCGCTCCAAATGGGTCAGCAGCCGGTGCCGGTTCAGCGGGAGTAGGTTCAGCGGGAGTAGGTTCAGCGGGAGCGCCAAAGGGATCCGGTTCGGCGGGAGCAGGTTCAGCAGGTGCGCCGAATGGGTCCGCAGCAGGTGCGGGCTCAGCAGGTGTAGGTTCTGCGGGCGCGCCGAATGGGTCTGCCGCTGGAGCCGGTTCAGCTGGTGCAGGTTCTGCAGGCGTGGGCTCAGCCGGTGCTGGCTCCGGCTCGACGGGTGCCGGAGGCGCCGGTGGATTGGGGTCGGCTGGCTCGGGCTCAGCGGGAGTAGGCTCAGCGGGCTCTGGCTCCGCTGGCATCGGTGGTGCTTCGTCCGTCGCTGCCTCGTTCACCGCAGGTTCGGCAGGCGTGTCGTTGGTACTTGGCGCGGAGAAAGTCTCGGTCGGCTCCACGACGATTCCACTGTCGATGATCATGCCATCCATCGGTGCCGACTCGATCATGGGAGTGACACTGATGATAGGATCGGAGCTGATGACGACACCGGTGTCGCATCCACAGACCGGCTGTGGGCTGCAAGCCGGTGCGGGCGGGCAAACCGGTACACATGTGGGCTGACAGACCGGCTGGCAGTACTGCACGGTTTCGGTGCAGGTGTCGGCACAGGGGTCATGTTGATGGCAACGCAGACGCTTCAGAAAGTGGCCTGCTGTTGCGGGACTGATGCCCAGCAGGGCCACCAGACTCAGCACAAGTGTCCAACGAAATAAGGGTTTCACCTTGCGGTTCATTTTTTGGCTCCTCCGCAGACATCCCCTGCGGCTCTGTTATTCATCGAAATTCGAGTGGGACTGGTTTCCGGCAGCAGCAACGTCGGTGACGCTGCAAAGCATTATAGAACAGCTACTTGCTCCCCATTTGAAGGAGTGTTTCCAACAGGAATCTCTTTTCAGACCTCGCTGCCGTCCCAAACACTTTTGCCCAAGACATCAATGCTAGTTCGCGAAAAATGCAGCCACAACCAGTTAAACTGGGTAATCCTCTACGTTTAGCTTGACAATCGGACCTTTTTCGTAAGACAGACGAGACAAGGCATGGTTCTACAGAGGGGTGGCGGCTGTTTTTCGCTCCGTCTGATCACCAGCAAGCCTCTGGAGTGTCCGTTGATGTTCTTCAGAATCGCAGTAGGAAAAAACGTCGTGTCGAGCTCTGCAGAGAGTTGATACTGCGTCCAGTCGTTGTTTGCCGTTAGGATTGACGATGGGACGCCCCCGATCTATCGGCTGTCCGGTCTGTCGGCTTTCCGATCTGCCGGCTGTCCGGTCTGTCGGCTGATGGCTCGGCTCGTCGTCTGTTGGGCATGCATGTTGATCCTCCGTCGGGTCGCTGCATGGCTCAACGCACATTTTTTAAATTCGGGAATTTCATGTTTCGGCTGATTCAAGGCCTGTTCTCATCGATGAGCTTGGAACGCAAGTGTTTGCTGTTCTTTGGCTCTGCGCTCTCCGTACTGATGTGCGGTGCGTTCTTTGTCGTGCAAAAGCTTGGCAAGGAATTGGTCAAGAACACGACACGACAGCGGGCGCAGGACTATGGCGCGGCCGAACTGATGCTGATTCACTCCGATGCGATTTGGTCGAGTGACGCATCCGAGGATGCGGTGAACATGAAGTCACAGACATTGGCCAGCTTGCGAGAGGAGTTGCTCAAGAAGGACATCGAGTTTGAAATATTGGGCTTGGGTGATGCGATGCGGTTTGACAACTTGCCGCCCTTGGAGCCGCCCACGGATCCTGCCGAGCGTCAACTGCTTCGCAACCTCGAACCGATGTTTCGAAACCAGTTGGCCCAGCGTATCGCCGAAGTCAGTGATGTGATGGACCCGGTGGACTTGGCGGAGAACGAGCCGATGAGCAGGATCGGTTTGGCGGGCGCGCAGGTCTTTGACGATCTGGGGCCTGTCGACGACCGGTATATCTACTACAAGCCGATCTTTCCCAAGAACACCTGCATCCCCTGTCACGCGCCGCAGGACGGCATCGGAGCACTGACCGCCGGCACGGATCCCTACGAGCAAGCCGAGCGGGCGCCGTTCCGAGTCATACGTGTCAGCATGCCGTACCAGGATACGCAAAAGACGACGACGTGGATTCGCGCGATCGTGATCGCGCTGGCCATGTTGATCGTCGCCGTGACGCTATTCGTTTTGCATCACATCGTTCGCTACCTGGTGTTGCAACCTCTGAGTCACCTTCGCGACGTCAGTGACGCCATCACGCACGGTGACACCAATCAACGCGCGTTGATCGACAGCGAAGACGAGTTCAGGGAACTTGCCGACGCTTTCAATCGGATGCTACGTCACTTGACGGAGTCTCAGGCAAAGATCCAAGAGTACAACGATGAGCTGGACGGACGCGTCGACCAGTTGGCTCAACTGAACTGGCAGTTGTATGAAGCCAACCGGGTCAAGAGCGACTTTTTGGCCAACATGAGTCACGAGCTGCGTACCCCGCTGAACAGCATCATTGGGTTTTCTGATGTCTTGCAGGGCATCGACTCGCTCAATGAAAAGCAGCGACGCTACGCACGGAATATCCAGCAGAGCGGCCGCTTGCTGCTGGAAATGATCAACGACATCCTGGATCTTGCCAAAGTGGAAGCGGGCAAGATGGAAGTGCGTCGCAGCGAATTTGATCTTTCGCGATTGGTCGCGGCACAGTGCGATATGATTCAGTCGTTGTCGGAAGAGAAAAACATTTCGTTGTCGATGGAGATTCCGGACGGCTTGCCGCAGGCGACGCAGGACCCCAACAAGCTTGGTCAGATCATCAACAACTTGCTCAGCAACGCGATCAAGTTCACGCCCGAGGGCGGAATGATCACGGTCAGAGTCGCCGATTTACACGACGGACGATTTCGCTTGCAGATCACGGACACTGGAGTGGGGATCGCCGCGGAAGACCAGCCGATCATCTTTCAGAAGTTTCGTCAGAGTCGCAAAGTGCTTGATGGCGAAGGCCTCACGAGAGAGTTTGCCGGCACCGGGCTTGGTCTCTCGATCGTCAAGGAGTTGGCGAAGTTGTTGGGTGGCGAAGTGGCGTTTGAGAGTGAGTTGGGGCGAGGCAGCACGTTCTGGGTGGATTTGCCATGGAGGTTGAGTCAACAAGCAACGCTCGATTTGAGCATCCCGATGCCTCAGCCTCCTGCCCATTTGTTGCCCAGTCCAAAGTCATCGACGGCCACCCCGATTCCGACCGGGCCGAAAGACACGTCGTCCGACACAGCCGCCAATCCTGACGACGCATCAGAGCCCGATGCTTCCCATCGCGATGCCTCAGAGCCTGAGGATTCAGAGCCCGAGGATTCAGATGTTGACGTGACGCAGGCGTCGGCATCATGACAGAGAACTTGCACGGGGTGATCTCACGCCCAGGCAACCAATTGCAGGCAACCAATTGCAGGCAACCAATTGCAGGCAACCGGTTTTAGACAACCGATTCCGTGATCACCGGGCAGGGGTTAAAACATCGGTCATGAAGAAGGTTCAACTCTTTACCGATGGTGCATGCAGCGGCAATCCCGGTCCGGGCGGCTGGGCGTTCATCTTGCGATGTTGCAAGACGGACAAGGAACTTGAACGCAGTAGTGGGCAAGCCGAAGCGACCAACAATCAGATGGAGCTTCGCGCCGTGATCGAAGGCCTCAAAGCGCTTTCGGAGCCCTGCGAAGTCACCTTGTATGCCGATAGCACCTACGTCTTGCAGGGCATGAAGTCGTGGATGGCAGGCTGGAAAAGCCGCGGGTGGAAGCGCAAGGAAGGCTCCAGACTGGTCCCAGTCAAGAACGTCGAATTGTGGCAAGAATTGGATCGATTGATGCAAACCCACAAGATTCATTTTGAGCATGTCAAGGGTCATGCTGGGCATCTGGAGAACGAACGTTGCGACGAACTGGCGGTCGCCGCGTACCAGAGGTTCCTGCCCCACGGAAAAGCTTGAGTTTTCGCGAGAAAACGCCGGAATTTTCGTGCCCGAACCGTCTCCAAATGGGCCAACCCACGTCGCGGATCAGCCCGTCAATCGCTATACTGATCCCTCAGCATCGCCTGCCGTGGCGATCCCTTGTTTTCGCCTCCATCGTTGGCATCCATGAGCGACGTCCCCTCCTCTGATCCCTCCTCCGTCGGGAATCCTTCATCTGGGCATCCCGTCTCTGAGTCGCAAACAATTCCCCCTGTCTCGGTGGCCAAAGCCAAAAGCGCGAACTCCGAGTACCACTCGGAGGATCTGCAGCACCTTTCCGACCTCGAACACGTCCGCGAGCGACCGGGCATGTACGTCGGCGACACTGACCGCGGTGGTCTGCACCACCTCGTTTCAGAAGTCGTCGACAACTCCATCGACGAGGCCATGGCGGGGTTCGCCACGTTCGTCTCGGTCACCGTGCATAACGACGGCAGCGTCACCGTGGAGGACGACGGCCGAGGCATTCCCGTCGAGCGTCACGAGCAACTCTCCGCGGAACACGAACGTGATTTCAGCACGCTTGAAGGCGTGATGACGGTGCTGAAGTTCGGTGGCAAGTTCCAAAAAGGGGCTTACCAAACTTCCGGCGGTTTGCACGGCGTCGGCGTCACCGTCGTGAACTTCCTCAGCCAATGGGCCGAGGTGGAAGTCAGCCGGGGTGGATTCACCTGGCACCAAGAATACAAGCGAGGCGTGCCGACGGGCGATGTCCGCAAGGGACGTGAAACCAAACGTACCGGTACCAAGACGACGTTCAAGCCGGACGCTGAAATTTTCTCAAGCGTCAAGTTCAGTTTCGACACGCTCAATCGACGACTCCAGGAACTCGCTTTCCTGAACTCCGGTGTGCGCATCAAGTTCCTGGATGAACGCAATGGTGAAGGCGGTGATTTCTGCTACGAGCGTGGTGTGGTCGAATTCGTCGAACACCTCAACCGTACTTCCGACCCGTTGCACCCCGACATCATCTCTTTCGCGGGTAGCCGCGACGACATCGAGTACGAGATCGCACTGCAGTACACGACCGAGTACTCCGAAAGCGTGCAGTCCTACGTCAACAACATTCACACCGAAGACGGCGGAACGCACGTCAGCGGATTTCGTGCCGCGCTGACGCGGACGTTGAATCACTACGGCAAAAAAGAAAACCTCTTTAAAGGCAATCCGCCCACCGGCGATGACTTCAAAGAAGGGCTCACCGCGATCATCAGCGTTCGCGTTCCCGAACCGAGTTTCAAAAGCCAGACGAAGAACAAGCTCACCAATGCCGAAGTCGAAGGCATCATGAACATCGTCGTCGGCGAAGCGCTTGCTGAGTACCTCGAGAAAAACCCCAAGTCGGCCAAGACGATCGTCCGCAAAGCCATGTTGGCCGCCGACGCTCGCGAAGCCGCTCGTAAAGCCAAAGACCTGCTCCGAAAACGCAAGGATGCGTTGGGCGGCGGCGGGTTGCCCGGCAAACTGCGTGACTGTATCAGCAAAAAGATGGAACGCTGTGAACTGTACCTCGTGGAAGGTGACTCGGCAGGTGGATCTGCCGAAGGCGGACGGATGCGAGACTACCAAGCCATCCTGCCGCTCCGCGGTAAGATCATCAATGCCTACAAAAGTCGCGAAGACAAGGTGTTGGCCAACGAGGAAGTCCGCTCGATGATCCAAGCCATCGGGACCGGTATCGGTGCCGATCAGGACATCTCCAAACGGCGTTACAACAAAGTCATCATCATGACTGACGCGGACGTCGACGGCAGTCACATCCGTACTCTGCTGCTGTGCTTCTTTTATCGCCAGATGTATCAGTTGGTCGCCGAAGGACACGTATTCGTCGCTCAACCGCCGCTGTTCCGTGTCTCCCACGGCAAGACACGATACTACGTGCAAACGGAAGAGGAGATGAAGTCACAGTTGCTCGATCGCGGTCTGGCCGACACCGTGTTCGAGGCCGAAGACGGTCGACGGATCGAAGGTGACCAAATGCGACGCCTGTGTATCACGCTGGCGTCCATGGAAGACGCGATCGTGGCACTGGAACGACGCGGAGTCAGCTTGCGTATCCACACCCAGAGGCTCGATCCGGTCGCCAACAAGTTGCCCGCACTGCTGCTCACCCACGGCAACGAGGAGCATTGGTTCCACACAGAGGACGAAGTCGATAAGCACCTGCGCGCTCGAAATCTGATGCTCGACAGCGAGCGGATCATCGAAGAACAGGCCCGTAGAGAAGAGCAGGCCCGCAAAGAGGAGCAGGCCAGTGAAACGGAAGGTGACACACAAGCTGAAGCCGCCGAAGAAACCAAAGCCGAAGCGCCCGCCGAACCCGCCAAGGAAATCGCTCACTTGGCCGAGTTACACGAAGTCCGCACGATCAATAGCGGTATCGAGGATCTCGCAGAAATCGGTTTCAGTGTCGACGACCTGATTCCCGCGGATCGAACCGGGATGACGACGCCGCGATTCGAGTTGATCCGGGGCGAAGACATTCGTCGCTCACTGGTCGACCTGCGTGAGTTGCTGCCGGAAGTCCGCGCGGCGGGCGAAAAAGGATTGTCCGTCACTCGCTTCAAAGGCCTGGGCGAAATGAACGCCGAGGAGCTTCGTGAGACGACCCTCGACCCGGCCAATCGAACGCTCGTCAAAGTCAACCTCAAGGACGCAGGCGCGGCCGACGAAATGTTCCGCCTGCTGATGGGCGACAAAGTAGAACCGCGTCGAGAGTTCATCGAGAAGCACGCCTTGGATGTGCGAAATCTGGACGTCTGAGCGAAATCTGCTCGCAAGCGACATCCGGTATGTCGCTTTCTCCCTCATAACCGTTCGAGTTCAGTCGTCTTTGACGACTTGATCATCCTTTGGTCTGTCCCCGAGTCGCGCTGAATGAGCGCATCTGACTTGGGCGACCTGTTCCTCCGATCGCATGACACGTCTTTGTGAGTGTCAGTCGCCTCCAAACATTTCAGGCGTTTCGTCTCGCCCTGCACTGTTTCGACAGCTCTTCGATCCACCGGTACAGCACCACGATGTCATCACCTAAGAACTCGTCCAAACGTCAACCGACTCAAAAGTCGCCCTGGAGCGTCTCCGCACTCGAAGCCCGAATGATGTTGGCTGGCGACGTGGCCCCGGCCATCGCATCGTCCTGCTCAGGCGAAACCACTCCCGCGTGCGTTTCGACAGACATCGCTGAACAGACTCACTCAGAATTCGGGTCCGGTGATCTGGTCATCATCGATCCGAGCATCTCTGACGTCGAACAACTCACGAGCGGGATTTCTCCCCACGCTGAAATCGTTTTCCTGAATCCCGAACAACCAGGGCTGCAACAGATCACACAGATACTGCAGTCACATCGTGAAATCCGCTCCATTCATCTGTTCGCTCACGGTCGATCAGGAGAGATTCAACTGGGCAACCAGCGAGTCAACGAGTCGACACTCCAGAAAGAACACTCGCAACTGAATCAATGGCGTGACAGCCTGTCATCAGATGCAGACATCCTGATCTATTCCTGCGAGACCGGCAAAGGCACGGCGGGAGCAGACTTCATCCAGCGACTTGCCGCATTGACCGGAGCCGATGTTGCTGCGTCGATTGATCTGACAGGAAACCAACAGCAAGGCGGCGATTGGGAGCTGGAAAGACAAGTTGGCAAGATTGAAACCGCGGTGGCAATCGACGCCACCACTCGCCGCGACTATCGACACGTCCTGCAACTCTCCGTCATCGCGGCGGGAGCCACCGGCGAAGAGATCTTTTCCGTTGAAGTCGCCGGTGAGAAACTCGGGACCTTTCAAGCCACCACGGAGATGCAGACGTATCAACTGGAGATCGACCCAAACGTCTCATTTTCTGACGTGCGAGTCGTGTTCGAGAATGATCTTTACGACGAAGCCGCAGGGTACGATCGAAACCTGATCGTCGACAAGGTCTTGCTCGACGGTGTCTCCATGGAAACGGAAGACGCCCGTGTGTTCTCGACCGGCACCTGGACCGCCGATCTGGGGATCTTGCCCGGGTTTCGGCAGACTCAGCAGTTGCACGCGAATGGATTCTTGCAGTACGGATTCTCCACGATCGGCGAAGTCGCTCGGATGGACGGCAAGGGAAACAATCTGGAAAACCAACAATGGGGAACATCGGGCGACCAGTTTTTGCGACTCGCTGATCCGGCATACGCGGACGGCCTGAACCAACCAGCAAGGCAGGATCAACCAGACGGCCGCTCCATCAGTGATCAACTCTCCAGTCAAACCGAATCGGTCGAGAACGATCGTTTCATCTCGTCGGTGTGGTTTCAATGGGGACAATTCATCGATCACGACATCACTCGTTCGTTCTCACTGGATCGAAGCCTGCCGGTTGAATCGTTCGACATCAACGACCAATTCGCCTTCAATCGATCAGCCTACGATTTGAGCACGGGAGTGGATTCTCCACGGGAGCAAATCAACCACATCACCGCATTCATTGATGGCAGCATGGTGTATGGCGACGAGGAAGGTCGTGCCTCCGTCCTCCGGCAACTTTCCGGTGGGCGGATGTGGTCCATCGAAACAGAGCACGGTGAACTGTTACCACCCAATCATGTCGGCTTACCCAATGCCGCGCCTCCTACGCCAGAGTTCTTCGTCGCCGGTGATGTTCGAGTGAACGAAAACATCGAGTTGACGGCAATGCAAACTTTGTTCCTGCGAGAGCACAACCGCATTGCTGACGAATTGGCGGCAACAGAATTCGCTGATCGTGACTTGGATGACCCTGCGGTCGACGAAGAAATCTTTCAGCGTGCTCGTCAATACGTCTCCGGATTGATCCAGCACATCACCTACAACGAATTCTTGCCGAGCACACTCGGTTTCAGCGCCATCGAGACGTATCAGGGCTATGACTCCACGGTCAATCCCCAGATCAGCAACGAGTTCGCGACCGCAGCGTTCCGCTTGGGGCACTCCACCCTGGCAGATCAACTGATTGTTGATCGCGACGGCAACACGATCACGCTCGCCGAAGCGTTCTCTAACCCGAGGTTCGTGATGGAGAACGGCATCGACGGCATCCTGGAAGGAATCACGCGACAAAAGATGCAAGAGGTGGACTTGCTGGTGGTCGATGGTTTGCGAAATGCACTCAACGACGGACCAGACGGTTTTGACTTGGTAGCCCGCAACATTCAGCGAGGTCGTGATCATGGGCTCGCCGACTACAACACGATTCGCCAAAGCATCGGACTCGGTCGTGTCGAGAGCTTCTATGAAATCATGACCAACGAAGACGTCGCTGCGAAACTGGAGTCGATCTACGGATCTCCCGACAACGCCGATCCGTGGGTTGCGATGATCGCGGAGGACCATGTGCCGGGTTCCAGCGTCGGTGAAACGATTCACGCGATCATGGTGGATCAATTCACACGATTGAGAAACGGTGATCGTTTCTACTTTGAAAACCAGATGTCCGATAGCCAAATCGCAGAGATCAAATCGACTCGACTGTCCGACATCATCACGCGAAATACGAATGCGGAGGTTCAATCGGAAGTTTTCTGGACGCCTGACACCTTGGTGTTTCGGAACGGCTTGGACAATGAATGGTTGATTCGCGATTTCGGTGACAACGGCGGCGCGGAAGTGGTCTTTTTTGGCCAGCAGGGCGTGCGAGATCCGGATGATCGAACCGAAACCATTCCCGTCCAGCGTGACACGCCGGTCAACGCGGTTGTCGTTGCTGGGATCAACGAGAACAGCGACGGATTCTTTATTCCTAACGCACTCGTTCCCGTACCGCAGGCTGAGCTCGGCGTGGATGAGTTCATCGTCACTGCCGATATCGAATTCTTTGAAGGCTATGGGCTCGGCGGAAACGACCGGTGGGTCATCCAAAGTGATGTCGCATCCGTCTTTGCATCCGGCGACGACGGTGACGATACGCTTTCGGTAACCGCCAGTTCCGAGAGTGAAATCCGACTGACTGGCGGCAACGGGATCGATCGAATCACCGTCGATGCACCTGCCGCGAGTTTGGTGGATGTCGATGGAGGATCCTCCGTTGACGACGTGGACATTCACGTGTCCAAGCAGACCGAACTGATCCTCCGTGATGCGGAGGACGCAACGATCACTTATGCCGAGGACAAAGACACCGGTGACGACAACGACGGGGACTCCCAGGATCACAATCGCAAGCATCGCTGGAAGCATCACTTTGCATCACACCATCACGATTCCAATTGGTGGAAGCCTGGCTCCTGGATCGAGTACTTTCGATCCAAGTCAGGATCGCTGTGGTCATGAGGGTGGTTCATCCTTCTGACAGCTCAGTGTGCCCCAACCGGGTCAGCGTTTGCGTTTCTTGCCCGCTGGCGGTTTTGTGAACGCGTCGGTGAAGGGCGCCGATTCGAAAATCGGATCGTCGGTGACACGAGGATCGCCGGTGGATTTCAATTCACCCATCAGACGGTCATGAAGTCGGCTGCGAACATCCTGCGATTTGGGATCGCCTGCGAGGTTTTCTAAACAATGCGGATCGGCTTTGATGTCGTACAGCTCAAACTCGGGCGGACGACCGAAGGCGTAATCGAATGACTTGGGGTCTTCGTCTCGCCGGGTCGCCACCCAAGCCTTCGTCGGACTGGCGTCCATGTCGCCGAATGCTGCGAAGGTATTTTCTCGCAGGTCTTCGTAGGACGGCATCGGTCCCTCCGGTTTCCCGAGTCCAGGGCCGGTCCCCATCGGCCAACGTTCCGGTTCAAAGTTGATCACGTACAGATACTGATCGGTGCGAATGCCACGTTGGGGATAGGGTTTGAAATCCGTGCGAGCGGCGGCAACGTGACGTTCCCGTCCAAAGAACACCGCATCCCTCTCGGCGTCTACGGTTCCGCTTTGGTCGCTTTTCAAGACGTTGATCAACGATCGCGCCGTCATGTTGTCCGTCGGTTTCACACCGGCGGCTTCTAAGAACGTGGGTGCCAAATCAGGCAGCGTGACGAAGTCGTCGACCACGCGTCCCGGCGTCTGAATCCCGGCCGGCCATCGAATCGCGAGCGGAACCTGAGTGCCCAAGTCGTACAGGTTGCATTTTCCCCGCGTGACACCGGGGATGCCGTGGTCACCGCTGACGACCAAGATCGTATTGTCGTACTGGCCGATTCGCTTGAGTTCTTCGATCAGCACACCCAGCCCAGCGTCGAACGCTGCGACTTCGCCCAAGTAGTCGGCAAAGTCCTCGCGGACGACATCAACGTCGGGCAAGAATGGTGGCAACTTGCCTTTGAGAGAATCCGGATCAATGCCCCAAAGTTTCTTGCCGCTGCCCGCGATCCACTTGCGGTGAACATTCGTCGGACCCAACCAGTAGCAGAAGGGTTGGTCGCCGTCGAGTCGCGAGTCATCATCGGCATCCAAGAACGAGCGGATGTTTTGGCGTATCTCGTCCAGCAAAGCCGCCTTGCCCTGCTCGGGGTTCTTCGCTCCCATCGCGTTCTGCGAAAATCCGTTGAAGCGACCGCCGTGTTTGTTGAATGCTCGCTCGGCACCGCCGTGCGGCGCGTTGGCCGGAGTGCCGGGGCTCCAGACCTTGTAGGTGTGCCCGATGCGATAGCCGTCACCCTGCAACATCATCGGATAGGCGGGGATGGAAAAGTCCCAAATCGCGCCCTGCAGGATAGATGCTCGACCGCATCGCCAGAAATGCTGGCCGGATAACAGGGAACTGCGGCAGGGTGTGCACGATGGAGCGCTGACGAACGCTCGCGTGAACAAGACGCCTTCCGCTGCGACTTGGTCGAACACCGGTGTCTTTGCAGCGTCGCTGGGGCCACCGGGTTTCAGCTTCGCATAGACCCCCGCGTATTGGCCCCAGTCATCGGCGAACGCCATCACGATATTGGGCCGCGGATTCGAATCTTCTGCGGTTTGAGCGGCTTGGATGCAAGTATTCCAAGCGAATAGAAGAATCAACGAGGATAGCGCTGGGCTATTCATGGTGCATCCAAAGCATCGAGGATCGAGAACGAAATCCTCCCTATCATACTCAACGTGGTCAGTACCAGGTGATCACATGTGCGAAACGCGAAAGGCGGGTCGAAAGGAATTGACAGGGCTCGTACGATATCCACAACTGATCAACCTCGTCCCGTGGATTCCTTAGCAACATGTTGATTGTCGTTTCACCCGCCAAGACCTTGGATTTCGAATCGCGGGTTTCGGTGCCCGAGTGCACCGTACCGCGGCTGCTGGACGACGCGGCGCAGTTGGCCGATGTGCTCAAGTCCAAGTCGCCTGCACAGTTGAAACGCATGATGTCCATCAGCGACAAGCTGGCCGAGCAAAATCACCAGCGATTCCAAGACTGGGATGCATCGGCTCATCAATCCGCAAACGATGATGGCTCACGTCCCGCCGTGATGGCCTTCAAAGGCGACGTTTATCTTGGGCTCAAAGCCGACGAGATGACCCCAAAACAGTTGCTCCACGCGCAAGACCACCTGCGGATTCTCTCGGGAATGTATGGCATCCTGCGTCCGTTGGACCGGATGCTGCCCTATCGTTTGGAAATGGGAACGACCCTGAAAACGAAACGTGGCAAAGATCTCTATGCGTTTTGGGGATCTCGCATCACGGATGAGCTGAACGCCCAATTGGCCGCGACGAAGACACCGCTGCTACTCAACTTGGCGTCCAACGAATATTTCCGCAGCGTGCGTGCGGGCGAATTGAATGCATCAGTGGTCGCGCCGGTGTTCAAGGATTTCAGCAACGGCAAGTACAAAGTGTTGAGTTTCTTTGCCAAGAAAGCACGGGGAACCATGGCGGCTTGGGTGATCAAACACAAGGTCAAGACGCTTAAGAAACTGGTGAGCTTTGCCGAAGACGGCTACACCTATGACGAAGCGTCATCGACAGAGAACGCGCCGGTTTTCTTGCGTACCGGCTGATCAATAATCCGCATCTCGGCACCAGCGTTTGAATCAGACGGTTTGCGGAAAGATCGACTGAATCGCATCGATCATCTCACGCATCGACTGGAATCGCTTTGCAGGTTGTTTTTCCAACGCCCGCATCACCACAGCGTCTGCCGTTTTAGGAATGCCGATTTCTGGAGCGGCCTCGCTGGGCGGGGTGACATCTTTGTTGAGAATGTTGTCAAAGGTTTCATCGAGATGTGTCCCGCGAAACGGTTCTCGAATCACGAGTGCTTCGTAGAGGCACACGCCGACGTTGAAAACATCGCTTCGTTCGTCCAAGCCGCGATTGCCTCGAACTTGTTCGGGCGACATGTACAGTGGGGTCCCGGGACGCTGGCCGCCACCGGTGAGTGTTTGCAGTTGTTCCCCGGGGTCTCGTGTGGCGATCCTGTCCTGTCGGATCACGGTTTGGTCATCGACGTGCCCCCAGACTTTGGCGACACCCCAGTCCAGCAGGTAGACTTCGCCGAAATTCCCGACCCAGATGTTTTCCGGTTTGACGTCTCGATGGATCACGCCGCGGGCGTGGGCGTACGCGAGTGCTTGGCAGGCGCCCTCGATGATGTCGATTCGTTTGGGGATGGGGAATGCTTTGGCGGTCGCTTCATCTTTGCGTGCGATCCGTTTCAGGACCTGAAACAGGTTTTCGCCGCTGATGCGTTTCATCACAAAGTAAACGCCTTCGAGCAAATCCCGTCCGATGTCGTAGACGGGGACCGTGTTGGGGTGCTGCAACTGAGCCGTCACCCGTGCTTCACGCAGCAGGCGTCTGCGTTCGTTGACATCGTTGGTCAACGGGGGCAAGACGGATTTGATGGCGACAGTGCGTCCTGTCACGGGATCAAAGGCGGATCGTAGCAGCCCGTTGCCGCCGCGAGCGATTTCTCGCAGACCGGTGTACCGGTCGATTCCGCTGGGGATCTTGTTGGGCAGATCCGGGTCGGTGGCGGACAGGATGATTGTCGGTTCGCTCTGCATGGCGTTTCACGCCCCTTTTATCAACAGTTGCCACAGTGCCCCGCTGAGAGCGAGATGCACCACCATAGCGACGAAGAACTTGATTCGATAGGAAAGTTTGGCGGTTTTGTGTCGGATGTACCGACCGCAAATCAGTGCCCCCGGCCAACCGCCCACGGCGCTGGCAATCAGCAGCGTTCGTTCGGCGATGCGTTGTTTTGCACGGCTGGCGGCGCGTTTGTCCCAGGCATACATTGCCGCCGTCACGACGCTGGCAGCAATCGTCCAGAGAGCGTAAGCCCATATCATACTGATTTGTCCGTTTCGTTGCTCGCAGTCGTAAACCAAGCTCATGCCGGCCCCTCCGATCGACACACTTTCGCCCGACCACTACTTTGACCGACTGGAGCGTTGGTTGGAACTGGAGGGGGACGCAGAACGCGAGCGGATGGCTCGCCGACGGCAAATTCAGGCTCAGCGTGATGCCGAAGCGACCGGCGAAACGATCGTGCAGCTGGAAATCCAAGATCACCGCACCGGACTGGCCGGTCGGTTGCTGATCGATTTGGTCAAACTCAGCGGGCAGCCGTTGCCCATGAATCGACTGAAAGTCGGTTCGCCGGTGGTGCTCTCGGACAACGACGACGTCAACGATCCCGGCGTCCCAGGCGTTGTCAGCAAACGCAAGCATAACGTGATCCAAGTCGCCACCGATCGCTGGCCCGAGGCAAGCCGCTTGCGATTGGACTTGTCGCCCGACGAAACCACGCGGCGGCGACAACTGGCGACGATCGCGAGGGCGCGGATGGCCAAGGGACGCAGTGGCATCCTGCGTGACATGATCTTGAACGTTCGCCCGTTTCGAGAGCCCAAAAAAACAGCCGACGTGACCTTTTTGTCGCAACTCAATCCGCCGCAACAGGCCGCCGTCCGGTTCGCGCTCGCATCGCCCGATTTGGCCATTTTGCATGGACCGCCGGGAACCGGCAAAACCACAACGCTCGCCGAAATCATCTATCAGGCCGTCAAGCGTGGCCAACGCGTGCTGGCCTGCGCGCCAAGCAACACCGCCGTGGACAACTTGCTCGAGCGACTCGTGTCGATGTTGCCGGGCGTGTTGCGAGTGGGGCACCCGGCCCGCGTCTTCGAGGCCCTGCGAGGACACACTTTGGACGAACTGGTGGACGCCGACCCGTCGACCGATGTGATCCGTGACATGCGACGCGAAGTCGATCAGTTGATCCGCGCGGCGTCGAAGTTTCAACCCGGACGCGAGGGAGGACGAAAGCGGGCGCAGATGTATGCCGAAGCCGGTCAGTTGCGTGGCCAGATCCGAGCGCTGGAAAAATCGATCGTGCGTCACCTCATCGAGTCCGCCGACGTGATTTGCACGACCACGACCATCGACGAAGACTTGTTGGGCGATTGTCCATTTGATTTGGTGGTGATCGACGAAGCCTGTCAGTGCACCGAGTCGAGCGTCTGGCAGGCTCTCTTGCGGGCCGATCAAGTCGTCATGGCGGGCGACCACTGTCAATTGCCACCCACCGTGCTGAGCGACGTCGCTGCACGCGAAGGCATGCGTGATTCGATGATGCAACGATTGATCCTAAAACACGGCGACACGTTGTTCCGTCGCTTGACGGTGCAGTATCGAATGCACGAGTCGATCATGGAGTTCAGTTCGCGAGAGTTTTATGACGGTGAACTGATCGCCGATGTGTCGGTTCGCAAACATCGCTTGTGTGATTTGCCTGATGTGATTGAAACGCCACTGACCAGCGAGCCGCTGGAGTTGATCGACACGGCGGGCGCGGGTTTCGATGAACAGCTCGAACCGGACGGCGAGAGCAAGTTGAATCGGGGCGAAGCCAAAGTGGTGCTGCACTTGGTTCGCGAGTTGATGGAATCCGGAATCAAACCACGTCAGATTGCGATCATCGCACCGTATGCCGCGCAAGTGCGTCTGTTGCGAAATCGGTTGGACGTCTCCGGCCTGGAAGTCGACACGGTGGACGGATTTCAGGGACGAGAAAAGGAAGTGGTGATCATCACGTTTGTCCGCAGCAACACGATCGGCGAAATCGGTTTCTTGGGCGACACGCGACGCACCAATGTCGCGCTGACACGTGCAAAACGGAAACTGATCGTGATCGGCGACAGTGCCACACTGGGCAACAACGCTTTCTACGCCAGGATGCTCGAGTACTTTGAGAGCCAGGAATCCTACCGCAGCGTCTGGGAGTACGTGGACGTGACGTAGGATGAATCACTTTGTCGTGGGATTCGCCAGAATTCTCATCGCTGAGGATCTCCGGCGAACACCACCTCGCCTAGCCTGGATCATTCATGCGGATGTTTGATTTTAGCGCAAACAGATTCATTGACAATGAGTTGTGACATCGTTGGGAAATGCAGATTGTTTTTCATAACCCGACGTGTAAGCGAGGGATTTAGCGAGTATCCCTCGCTGACGCGTCGGGTAATGAATCATCCGGGCTAGGCATCAAAACTCAATGTCAAAGGCTTCGGTCACCTGGATGCCGGTGGCCAAGTGTTCGTGGGCGGTGCGTTGGACATCGTCACACTCGACTTGGGACTCGTGACGTTTGGCGGACTTTGGATTGGGCAAGCGTCCGAGATGGACGATCGGCTCGCCGGGTTGCACGGCAGGCAAAGTGGACATGCCGATCACGATGCCGGTGAATGGAGCGACCAAACGGTTTTGATCTTCGGAGAGCAAGCTGCTGTTGGTGGCAATGGGTTGGCCTTTAACGACGATGTCACCGGGGGCAACATGCATGGCGACGAAGCCGCCTCGTTCGGCTCGGATCCACTTGGTCTGTTTGATCATCGCTTGGTTCTCGGGGACCTCGGGTTTGCCATCGATCATCTCGAGTTCCTTCAGGACGTTCAGCACGCCACGTGTCATGCATTCCGCGACCGACGGCTCGACTTTCCATACCTCGCCGCCTTCCACAACGATGGTCGGGCACCCCGCGCGGGTGGCCTCCCGTCGAAAGGAACCCTGAGGACCGGAGCCGGCCAAGATGATTCCCGAACCAAACGCTTTGGCAATTCGCATGCATTCCGGTTTGCGAATGTCGGCACGGACGTTCGGAAAATTGGTCCTCCGCACCGCAGCGGTGTGCAAGTCGATGCCATAGTCGCAGCGGCGCACCAACGCGTCAAAGATCACCCGTGCCATCCGCGAAGCCATGCTGCCCGAGTCGGAACCGGGGAAGCAACGATTGAGATCGCGGCGGTCGGGCAAGTACCGCGAGTGTCGCTCAAAGCCGAGCACATTGAGGATGGGGATCAGCAGCAACGTTCCGCGTCGGAGCGTCCAGTTGGCGTCTCCCAAGAGGGTCCGGATTGCGCCGGTGCCGTTGATTTCATCGCCGTGCAGCGCCGCACAAACGAACAGCGTGGGGCCGGGCTCGATCCCGCGGCGGACTTGGATCGGGACGGAGACGCTGCGACTGCTGTAGGTTTCCGTGATCAGCAGTTCGGTGTTGACGAAGCTGCCCGGCTGGACGTGATTTCCAAACCAGGGCTCATCCTCGGGCGTCGAGGCTGTGCCGGGGATGCTTTTATCAACTGTGCTTTCAAAGTTCGCGATTTCGTCAGAATGGTTCTCGTCTAGCATTGCTGACCCTAAAACTAAACTTTGCAGACCATTCGTGCTGCGGGAACGAATTGAGTTTGCTTCACAACCCGAGCTACTGGGATTCGGCCATGTCACGTGCATGGTAACTGCTGCGCACAAACGGGCCACTGGCTACTTTCTTGAATCCCATGCTTCGGGCGATATCGCCCAGTTCATCAAACTCCTCCGGCGGAACATACCGTACAACCGGCAAATATTTCTCACCCGGTTGCAAGTACTGACCGAGCGTCAGGAAGTCGACGCCGTACTCTCGCAGGTCGGCCAACGCGTCGAGCAATTCGCCTCGCTCTTCGCCCAAGCCCAGCATCAATCCGCTTTTGGTTTTCACTCCGGCGTCGTACTGTTTGACGTCGCGCATCATCTGCAGCGTCCATCGGTAATCACTTTTGGGTCCGCGGACACGGCGGTACAAACGTGGGACCGTTTCCATGTTGTGGTTGAATACATCGGGCTTGGCCTCGATCACTCGCGCCAGGGCGTCTTTGCAATGAACAAAGTCCGGCGTCAGGACTTCGGTAGTCGCGCCGGTTCGCTCGCGTACGGCCACGACGCAACGATAGAAATGATCCGCGCCGCCGTCGGGCAGGTCGTCGCGTGTCACGCTGGTGATCACAACATGCTTGAGCCCCAGTCGCGCGGCAGCTTCGGCGACCCGATCCGGTTCATCACCACTGGGTGCTTGCGGTGGTCGGCCGCGATGCACGGCACAGAAACCGCACGGTCGCGTGCAAACATTTCCCAAGATCATGAAGGTCGCGGTTTGTTGACTGTAGCACTCCATTCGGTTGGGGCACTTGGCATTGTCACAAACCGTCTCCAGACCGAGTTCCTCCATCAGGCCGTCGGTCATGTGGTTGGCGTTGCTCTTGGGGATCGGCCGCTTGAGCCATCGCGGCAAACGCCCGCTGCCGCTCAAGTCCGTGCCTTGAGGGATCTCTGGTTCAGCGACGACGGGCAATCGAAAGGCCATGGAGGGGCGTTCTGGGGAGCGAGTGTTCAGGAGCGGGTGGGGACTCAGGACCGCAGGGGAAAATCCCGGGGGGTGAGCAATCGGGCTCACGGGGCGCGAAAACAGCGTCTCCGCAGGACGGAATCCCAGCCGAGGCACAGGTTATTGTAGTGGGTCGCACCGATCAGCAAACCGGAGCGCTGCCGGTTCCCGCCAATGCCGAGGACAACGTGCCGGGGGCGTCCCCAGTTTGTCTGCAGCGGATTCCTTCTGGAAACTATTCCCACCCGCTACAATTCCCCAATGGCAAAGAAAAAGCAACCCAAAGCAAAAAAGACCGCGGCAAAGGGCAAAGAGCCCGCGCTGAAAATGGTCTCCGAAAACCGCAAAGCGAGGCACAAATACGAGATTTTGGACTCGATCGAGTGCGGGATGATGCTGATCGGCAGCGAAGTCAAATCGATGCGTGAGGGCAAATTGTCGCTCGACGAGGCCCACATTCGCATCAAAGACCAGGAATTGTGGCTCATCGGTGCCGACGTCGGCCATTACAACAACGCCGGTTCTTGGAATCATGACCCACGACGGCCACGCAAGCTGTTGGTGCACCAGCGTGAATTCGACAAATTCGCCGGCAGGGCGTTGGAAAGGGGCCTGACGTTGGTCCCGCTGCGTGTTTATTTCAACAATCGCGGGATCGCCAAATGCGTGATGGCACTGGTTCGCGGCAAAAAACTGCACGACAAACGCGAATCGATCAAAAAACGCGAAACCGATCGCGGGTTGCAGCGTGCGATGCGACGCGGATGATGTGAAGCCCCAGTTTTCATCAAACCTCTTGGAGGTGTCGGACGTAGAGACTCTCAAGAGATCGACGCACGCCGCCCTGACCCGGTGTCAAAACAGCGAGTTGAACCTTTTACACTAGTGCATCGTCCAGTCTTGGAACGTGGGTTTGATAAATGAGCCGTTTTGGCGTTAGCCACGGTTTTCGCGACTCAACCGTGGCTAACGCCAAAACGGCTAACCCCAAAATCAAGACTGGACGATGCACTAGTGGTCTGAGACGCCTAAGAGTTAGGGTTTGCCGTAGTGGATCTTGTCAAAGATCCCACCACTGCAGGATCTTTAACAAGATCCACTACCCTTAAGTTAAGGTCCCAGACCACTAGCACGACACGCTAGTGAGTGACTCACGGTGTTTTGTTCACCCGCTAACGCTTCGTGCTGATATTTGCATCCTCATTTCCTGCCTCCCACCGATTGCTCATGACGCTTGCCATCAAAGATTTGGTCAAAACCTTCGCTCAGCCGGGCGGCGGTTCCTTGACCGTACTGGATGTGCCGGAGTATTCGATCGCAAAAGGCGAACAAGCCGTATTGATCGGCCAGAGCGGTGGCGGCAAGACGACCATGCTGCACTTGATCGCCGGACTGATGCTGCCCGATTCGGGCAGCATCGCCGTGGATGGTTTGGAGCTGACGCGATTGAGCGAGCAAGGGCGTGATCGATTTCGCGCCGCCTCCATCGGCTACGTGTTTCAAACATTCAACCTGTTGCCCGCCTTCACCGCGATCGAAAACGTCAAACTCGGCATGACCTTTGGCCGCGGTGTCCTGGACCCGGTTCGCGCGATGAGCTTGTTGGACCGTGTAGGTCTGGCCGATCGTGCTCACTATCGGCCCAAGCAGTTGTCGGTCGGCCAGCAACAGCGAGTTTGCATCGCCCGAGCCCTGGCCAGCAAGCCCAAGCTGTTGCTCGCCGACGAACCGACCGCCAACGTGGATCCCGCCAGCGCAGAAACGGTGCTGGATCTGATTCGCAGCACTTGCCGAGACGAAGACATCGCGTTGCTATTGGTCACACACAGCATGGACATCGCGTCCCGCTTCGATCGCGTCGACGATTTGGCGACGATCAACCGAGTGATGTCGCCCACCCCGTGAGACCGCTCCGACCGCGGCTTTCTCAATCGCTCCCTCACGCCCACCCAAAACGTTCGCTCTTATGTCATTGCTTCGCATCGCTTGGCGAAACTTCTGCTATCGCTCACTGTCCAGCGTTCTGACCACGATTTCATTGGCGTTGGGAGTCGCACTCGTCGTACTGGTGCTGGCGATCTACGGCATCGTCAGCGAGGCGTTCAGTCGTAACGCTCAAGTCGGCTACAACCTGGTCGTCGGCCCCAAGGGCAGCGCGTTGCAATTGACCCTCAACAGCGTCTATTACCTCAGTCAGCCGATCGAGAACTTGCCCTTCACGGAGTACATGGAGTTCTTTCCGGCTGACGAAAGAGCCGCGATGGTCCGTCGCTTTGGTGGCGATCCGTCGCTCGGCGAGCGTGACGGCATCTACTCGAGTTTGATCTATGGCGGCTACGCCATTCCGCTCGCCCTGGGTGACTACTACGGTGAGTTTCGCGTGGTCGGAACCACGCCGGACTTCTTTGAACTGCTGCGACATGGCGAGACGCTGGAGGAACCGTTTACGTTTCGCGAGGGACGTGCGTTGAAATCACACTCCGAGGAACACGGTTACTTCGAAGCCGTATTGGGATCACAAGTCGCCAAGCAAATGGGGATCTCGGTGGGTGACGAGTTCAAACCGACCCACGGCGATCCCGAGGGCACTGGGCATGGTCAAGGTTTCACGGTTGTCGGAATCCTGGACCCGACCGGCACGCCCAACGATCGAGCGACGTTCGTCAACTTGGAAGGCTTTTATCTGCTGGAAAACCACGCCAAACCGCTCACGGGCGAAGAAACCGAAGTCGAGCCAACCGAGAACCCTGTCGACGCCGGTGGCAACATGCCGCTGACGATCGCGCAGCGTGAGGTCACATCCATTCTGGTCCGCAACGGCCAAATCGCGATGGCTCCGATCTTGTTGAACATGGTCAACGAAAGCGTTCGCGCCCAAGCGGCCGCACCGGTGGGCGAGATCAGCAAACTGATGAACGCGGTGGTCGGTCCGTTGATGACCGCCCTGCTGATCATCACGTTGATCACTTGCGTGGTCGCCGCGGTGGGTGTCTTGGTCGCAATCTACAATTCGATGAACGATCGTCGGCGCGACATCGCCGTCATGCGTGCGTTGGGCGCTCGGCGTGAAACCGTGACACTGGTGATCCTGTTCGAAAGTTTCTTGATCGCCGTGATCGGTGGAGTTGCTGGTTGGTTCTTGGCCCACCTCGCGATTTGGGCTTACGGCGGTGAAATCGAAGACCGCACCGGAGTGCAGATCGGTTTGTTCACCACCAGCAGTTATGAAATCTACATTCTGCCGTTGGTACTATTGCTAGGTCAGTTCGCAGGCTTTTTGCCGGCATGGTTCGCCTACCGCACCGACGTCGGTTCCAACCTGTCGGCGTGAGCCAAGGTGTTCGTTTTCGACTTGGAAAGTCGAACGACAATCGTCGCTCGATTTTCCAAATCGATAGCGTGCCCCGCTAAACGTTTTGCCACCTCCAAACGCTGACTTGCGCAGACGCCCCCACCCTCGCGTTCGCCTGAACGGCTAAGTGAGACCTCCCCCAAGCTCCTCGGGCGAGGTGACTATTACGCGTACGGCACAATACGTATGGTTTGTGCCTGAGCGGATGATGGTGTTCGTTTTCGACTCGGAGAGTCGAACGACAATTGTCGCTCGATTTTCCAAATCGATAGTGTGCCCCGCTAAACGTTTTGCCACCTCCAAACGCTGACTTGCGCAGACGACCCCACCCTCGCGTTCGCCTCAACGGCTAAGTGAGACCTCCCCCAAGCTCCTCGGGCGAGGTGACTATAACGCGTACGGCACAATACGTATGGTTTGTGCCTGAGCGGATGATGGTGTTCGTTTTCGACTCGGAGAGTCGAACGACAATCGTCGCTCGATTTTCCAAATCGATAGCGTGCCCCGCTAAACGTTTTGCCACCTCCATCAGGTCCCTGGTGCGGCGACGTCGTGGAGCGTTGCTCCTTTTTCGTCACTGAGCACCAAGATCGCGTAACGCTGGGCGCCTTTGGCATCACCCGCGCTGACACTCGTGTAATCAAAACGTCCCCGCGAATCGGTGTACCCGTCTTTGTAGAACCGGATCTCACCACTGGGATACTTTGCGTACACCTTCACATAAGCCGTTGAAACGGGACGGTGACTGACGGCATCGGTGACTTGCAACTGACCAAATCCTTCGGAGACATAGGTCGTTAGTTCGCCGCCGTAGAACAACGCCACGCTGCGTGAAGCACCTGAGACGACTTCCACCAACAACGTTTGGCGACGCATGCGTTCGTCCATCGGATACGTCGATACGCCCGTCTCCGTATCCAGTTCCAACGTATCGGTGTGCATCGGTCGGACCATCGCGATGCGTTTCAAGTCGCCGCGAACAAACGGTGCTTTGCTGAACAGCAACTCCAAGTCGACTCCGTAGAGATTCAAGGTGACCTGTTTGGTGTTGCGATGATCGATCCGCAACACGTCGCCCGCCACATTGACGATCACGCTGGGTTCGCGGACCGACGCGTCGGCTTGGTTTCGTTCGCGATCCATCACGGCTAGGTCACCCGAATCGACGGGCACGCCCTTGTCGGGTTGCCCAGCTTCAACCGAAACAAGCTTTTCCGTGTTGCCCAAATCCAGACGCTGTTGCAGTTGAGACTGCATTTCGCCGAATCGTTGCCGCCATCTCAGAATCGGATGCTGTGCATGCCGTCGGGCGATCGATTGAGCCGATTCAAAATCACCGCGATGCATCGCCAAGTAACCCGCCGCGTAGTCGAATTGCAGTTTGGTATCGATGGTATCGCGATCCAACTCCGCAAAGACATCGATCGCTTCGGTGATTCGGTTTTGAATCAACAGATAGTAGGTCAACGCCAGTTTTTCAGAATCCGGCACTTTTGCGTGGAATCCGAGATTGCGAACAAAGCTTTGGTATTGCCGCAAGAATGTCGGGTTGAGGATCTCGTCCTCGTCACCCAAACGATGGATGCGTGCTCGAACCAACGGTGAGTACTCCAAGTGCTCGTAGGTGCGTCTTACGATCGGATCGATGCTCAGCAGTGTGCTATCCAGTACCGGACCGACACGGCTGACGAGGTCTTCGCAGATCGACAGGTAGTGACGTATCGCGTCGACATCGCGGTGTTTCAGCGAGTAAGCCCACATTTCATCGATCGGCAGACCTGCTGCGTCGAGAGTCTTGATGATGACTTGATACACCTCGGGTTCCTTCATCCGATGCAGTGCAGCCGACCAGTCGAGTTGGAACAAGTTGGCATCGGCGAGAAATCGCTGGATGTCCTGGGCGGTTCCGTCGCGGGCAACGGACTCCCAAGTGACACCTTCGTCTTCGATTTGCTCGACCACCTGGAATGATTTTTCGCCACCGCGAGCCAGCAGTTCGCCTTCTTCGGAAACGGTTGCCGGGTAATGCTGGAAATCACCGGTGGCTGGGAAGTAGAACTGGTAGGGAATCGACTGAACCGCGTAAGGTTCCAGCGTGATCGTCTGGCTGTCGGTTGATTGAGAGCCAGCCAGAGGGATGCTGCCCGAGGGGATTTGCCAGAACACGTCCACCGTCCGTCTCGCTGCCGTCGGATTAGAAATCACCGTTTGGCCTTGGTAGGCGACTCCGGGCAGGAAAGCGGTTGGCTCTGCCGGCACCTCGTTGGCAGGAGTCGCGACGCCGGCGCGTTGGAATCGTTGACCGACCAAAATGCTTTCACCTTGCTCCGCATCCGCCAGCTTCTTCAGTCGCTTGGTCACAATGGCAACGGCGTGCTCAGGCTTGAAAATGGTCTCCGGTTTGGCAGGCAGGGAGATGTCGCCGGCTTGCAGGGGAAGACCTGACAACGCCAACGCAACCAGAGCAGCATGGCGATTCTCCACTGGACCGAGCAAGTGACTGGAGACGCCGAGTGAACCAAGCTCACTCTTGGCAATGTCCAGCCAGAAGGGATCCACTGTGATCAAGTTGTTGGGGTCGTCTGGGTTGACCGTACGGACCCGATCCCACTGACTCTCGGCCCACTGTTTCGTACTGTCAAGATCTTGATAGAACGACAGTTCGGCAGTTCTGCCCAAGCGACGCCCGAAGGCCAGGGATTGCGGAGCGGCGGGCATGGGCTGGCTCATGGCTTTGAGTTGCTCCCGTTTGCGAGCCACGCCGCTGGACCGGTCCGCGCCGCCTCCAATGCCTCCCAACGCATAGGCTTCATTGCTCATCTCCATCACACCAAAGTTGGAGATAGACTCTTTCTCGAACCCGTACGTATCCGTGGTTTCAGCAAGCATCTGGACTCGCAATGCACTTTCGATGCGGTTGCGATTCTTGGCATGATCGTCGACAATCAACTCGATTCGGTTGGCCAACTCACGTTGCACACGGGCCGATGCCGATGGCAAACGCAGGGCCAAGAGAGCACGTTCGGCAGTATTCAGCTCAAAGTATCGCCACAGTTCTGCATACGCGGTCAGGTCGCTCTCCAGCAACCAGTGATCCATGAACTGTTTTTCTTTTTTGTTGGCCAAGTACGGGCGAATCACTTTGTCAAAGAATTCACGGTCGTGCACCCACAAGAACAAATGTGTTTCGTGACACGCCAGTGCCGCATAGTGTTTGACTTTCTGCTCCTCGTTCCACTGATGCCACTGAGCCAGCGGTTGAAATTCTGCAAAGCGGCTATCGGAGATCAACGTTTGATAGAGTTTCATCAGCGAGGCGACATCGCCGTAGACCTGGAGCTGAGCCGATCCCAGCGATGCCAGATCCAATGGCTGATCGGGCGAGACGATTGATACCGCGCGCTCGAACGACATCGGTTGGTCGATTGTCAAAGTTCGAGGCAATCGCAGATCGACACGAGGTGTCTCCGTTTCGGCTGTGGCAATGGTGTGCATCATGATGTTAGCCGGATCGGCCGCCAGCACTCGCAGCAGCGGCAAATCCTTGAACGCCTCGGCTGGAAATTTCACCATGCCGTTGGCATCAGGCCGCAGGTTCCCCATGATCGTTCCCGCGTCGGCTTGAAAATCAAAGTCGCTGGAGGTGACTTGGCTGCCATCGCGTTTCTCACTCATTTCCCGCATCATCGCATCCGCCATGGGAGCAGCAGCCGATGGTGGCGGTGCGTCGCCCCGGCGAGCAGATTGACTGGCGTTGCTGGTTTCCTCGGTTTCCCACGGATTGAGCAACACACTGACTTGAGGCAGCATCACGCCCGGGTATTTGTCCGCATAGCGTCGACGTAGCACATAGCGGTATTCATCGCCCAAACGTAAATCACTCACGTAGCCGCAGCGTGGCAAGCTCACACCGCGACCCGAAAGCGGAGACTGACGTAGATTCAATTCATCCAGAGGCGAAACGGAGTCAAAGTATCGACTGCCGATGAGATGAACACGCACGTTCGCGAAGTCACCGGAAAGCTGGACGGTGATTTCCTCTGCCCCTCGTTGGATCGACTTGATCGAAAACGGCTGGGCAGGGGAAAGCTCTCGGTGGCGCACTCGGCCGGCAACTACATTTCCATAGGCGATGCCATCAACCACGACCACGCTGACTCGCCGGTTGGTGTCGCGATCCATCAGCAAGTAGTCGCCCGCAGGCAGCTTGTCCGCGGACAACAAACCATCCTCGGCGCGAAGCTGGTCCGAGCGATCGCTGTGGTAGCTTTGTTCACGCAACTCCAGCAAACGGAATCGATCTTGAGGTTGCGTGATCGGCTCAGCCAGCGGTAGGCGGAGAGAGTCGCCGGCGACGAGGTGTATCGTGGACGGCCAGACCACTTGGTTCATTTTCAATTCTTGCTGATGGTTCATTGCACCGACCACGCCGTAGCGGATGGCGGTGACTCCATCGAGCTTGCCCAAGCGAACTTTGCCCTGCTCGTCTGATTGCAACATCGCGTCGACGTTCTGATTACGTGCTTCGGTCGTCAATGCAACGCTGACGGCGGCCCCTGGGATCGGCTCACCGGTGCGTCCCAGTACGTGAATGACGAATTCCTCGCCGTCTCGGGTCAAGAACGTATCGAGCGTGTGACTCGATCGGCGAATCCCGGCGATCTCCCAAGTCTCTTGTGTGGAAAGGTTGACGCGTCGACGATCAGAGATCGAAACCAGTTGGCCTTCCAAAGTGACCTTCAAATCCACCAAACGCGGAGGGATGCGAATGGGCACCAACAGCTCGTTGTTTTGATCGAGTTTCAAATCATCGATTTCTCGCGTGGTCGCAATCCCGTCAAGGTCCACCGCTTCGATGCGTACTTTGATGTCGCTGAGCGTCGAAGGGGCGATGATTTGATCCTGCAGTTTCAACTGCGGGCGAATGACGATGTCGGTCTCGCCGCCCGTTTGGATCATCGTGCGGTCGATCAGCATGCCTGCGGAAAGCTGATACGACTCGACCAAGTGCTGGAATTTGACCTGAGTGGTGATTTTGCCGTCGCTCAACAACGCCGTGCGGGCAACGGACTGGGCGATTGGTGCGATGGAAATCCGTCCCTGATCGTCACCCTCCAGCTCTTGAGAGCCGATGATCAGTTTGGCGTCGGCGATCGGTCGATTGTTTTCGTCCAAGACGGTCATTTGCATCCCGTCGGCCGTCGTTTGGTCGACGTGATGGATCTCGCCACGTCGGATCATGGCGCGGGCACGCAGACCTTTGCCGACGAGATCGACCACCCAAACGCCACGTCCGGTGACTTCGTCCAAACGAATCCGTTCACGGTGACGCTGGACCGCCGGTTGGGTGTATTTCAATGTTTGTTGGTGAGTGGCGACCAGCCCATCCAAGTCGATGTCTGTGTTCAACGCTTTGTCATTGGATCGGTAGTAGGCCAGCGTGTTGATCTCATAGATGCGAATGACGAGTTCATCGATGTTCTTGATGTCGACCAACAGTTCGGTCGGATCCTCGCTGCCAAAACGTTCCTTGATCTGTACCGACAACGTCAGTTGCATCGCATCACGAATCGCTTGCCGCTGCTCGGCCGACAGCGTGTCGTACCACTGGTTGGGATCGCCCACGCCGGCCATCAATTTGGTTTCGGCAAATACGCGTCGCAGGTACGCGGGGTCGATGTATTGATCAAAGACACGTGTGTCCGCCGCGTCCTGGAGGAAATGCTCCAGGTACGCACGAACCAAGTGATGTTCGTCGCCCACCGGTGGCAGCAAAGCCATGCCGGTGAAGTCATCGGTCAAGCTGGCTCGATTCCCCGCTCGCTTGATCCACTCGGGGTGAACGATGGAACTGTTGCGTGGCAGTTGCAAGTAACGCAGAAAGAGGGCTTGATCAAACTGCCCAGATCGCAGATTCGATTCCAACAGCCGATATGTTGCCGATGCTTTCAGAGAGTTGTAGCTGGCCGGCAGCGTGCGGACATAGGCCTCGACTCGCTGCAGGTAGTCATGTCGGACCGCTGGCTGTTGACTGAGATCCGTGTCATCGGATGGACGCAGTCTCGCGAGCTTTGCAGAGACGAAGGCATTGTCGTCTTTGATCGCGGGGATCTTTGCCGCAACGGCATCGAGTTCTGGACCGGTCAATTGGTTGTGCGCGGAGAGATCGCCGAAACGAACGTCTTTGGCTGGCCGCTCGCTCAATTCACGGATGACCAATTGGTCCAAGTCATCGATGTACGGTCCATCGACGCGTTTGAGAAAATCCGTCAGGCCGATCGAAAGGCCTGCCGTCTTGCCGGACAAAAACCGCTTCGCCAAGTTTCGCATGCCCACCGGTTTGAGCTGATCGTTCAAACGCAAGGCGTCGTTGACCAAGGTGTCGATGTTCAACAACGCGTCATCCAGCCGGCTAGGAAAGCGTCGCTCGCCTTTGATGATCGGCGGCGAGTGATCCAGATTGACACCCAGTCGGTTGATCAAGTGGTCGATGGTGCGTTGGGGCGACTGCTGATAAGTCAGCAAACGCTGACGGTCGGTCATCGCGTCGATCAGGTCCGTCGGCCGGCCTTGGTGGGATTTCAACCAATCGGCCAAGACCGCATCCGCTTTCTCCAACTGACCCGACGTCTGATAGTAGAGGCAGTGGTAGAAAAAATAGTCGTCGCTGCCGGGGATCAACTCGGCCAAAACGGCTTCACGATCCTTGGTCAGGGCGTAGCGTTCCATGACGCCAATGGGTTCCGCCATTGCTGGGCTCAACGCGAGAGAGAGTAGGGTGAGGACTAGGACACTCATTCGTTGTAGCAGCATGACAGTTCACCCGGTGGGGAAGGTTTGTGAGCCACGTCATTATCGCAGCTCAAAGCAGCGGTTGGGAAACCGCGAAAAGTTTGACTTCTGGTCCTGAATCCATAGCTGTGAATCAGGCGGTCGCCGAGAAATGAGACGACCGAGAACCGAAATTCTTAGAGGAATTCACCGATAACGATGATTTTAGGGCCGTTTTGACGAAAAAAAACGGCAGTTCTCGCTGATCGCCACCACTGGTTCCCAGGCTCCTGCCTGGGAACCCAATGATTGGCAGGCTCCTGCCTGCCGATCTGCTGACAATTTCCAGACCACGCTGATTTTCGCGAGGCAGAGCCTCCGTGGCAGTGCGTTCCCAGGCGTGAGCCTGGGAACGAGAGTTCTGCGGGGTGGCGATCAGCGAGAAGTGTCCGAAAAACGGCAAAAGACGGTCGTGCCGCCTTGCGCGACAGAGCGGCGGGCTGTTCAACCGCCACTGGTGCGATAGAAAACGTCCCGCTTAAAACGCGATGGCATCACTGTATTTCGCCAACAGTGGCGTTCAATCCCTGGACTGCTCTAAGTGTGGTGTTGACACGTCTTTTGATGCCACCGTTTTATTCCCCGTGTCACCTCCCCCAAATTCTTTGGTGGAGGTGACAGCAGAGTCCGCGCAAACCCAAAATGCCACAACCCCAAACTTTGAGCAGCGCAAGCCGGAAGGAACGCCGCAAAACTTAGAGCGTCGCTCTTTACAGAGACAACGCCATGGCGCCGGAAATGGCGAACGTCTTGGCGTCTTGCACGTAAGCGATCAACTGGGAATCCGCCCGCACCAACTCCTTGGGCAATTTGATCGACACGCTGCCGCTGCCCGATTCGTCCAGTTCCACCACCTGAAAATGCCGAACCACGTTGGCGTGCCCTAGGTACCGCCCCGCGTTTTCACCCCGGGTGACTTCGATCGGACTGACATCCTGAACGATCGCAAGGTTCAGTACGTCACGTTCCCGGTGTCCATTCACCGCATACTGAATATTCATCGACGCGTCGTCCAACTGCTTAGAAAGTTTGATCGTACAGGTTGCCGGACGCTGCAATGCCTCCGCAATCGCGTCGTTCGCTTTCTTGACGTCGGAACCAGCAAACTGCTGCACCCCACCGACAATCATCTGTGGCGTGTACACACGACTTGACTCAAACACTGTGGCGTAGGCACGTTGGCGATCGGACGCCTGAGCGCTGCTGTAGGGATCTCGCCAACCAAGGCGATTCCAATAGTCGACATGGAATGACAGAACCAACACCCGGTCCTTGTCCGCTCTTTCGGAGAGTTGCCGCAACACCGCATCGGCCGGTGGGCAACTGCTGCATCCCTGTGAAGTGAACAGCTCGACCACGGCAATCCCAGGCCCCGCGGCTTGGCTGTGCGTTCGTGTCACACAGAGGACCAGAGCCAAAGCGATCAGAAGGAAACATCTGTACCGAGATGCCATGACACCATTCCCAGGTTTGGTAGAGGTCAAAAGAATCAGTTGATCATGATTCTGGAATGATCGCGATGCTATGGCAATGGACATTCTGTCTTGCTGCCCCACTCGGAAAATTGAACGGTATTGCGGTTAAACGCAATCGCCGCAACCGGCGACTTCACTGAACGGTATTGGGATCAAACAGCACTGCACAGTGTTTCTGTCAAACCTTGGCATCGAGTGGGACGTCTGCTGTGCGCTGCGGCTATTTAGGAAACCTCCTCCTTAAGCTAAGCGACGGTGAAACGAAGAGGGGGAGCCGGCGCGAATGAAAAGGCGGTAAGGGCAGCCGCGCCGTACATCACACGCCAGCTCCCCTTGTTCGCTCCGTCATCAACGGATTTCAGAAGGCAGTTCTTGGCACAACTATCATCGTCGCCGCTTTGTCGCAGGTCCGCCAAAATCGCACAATACACGGTCGTGAGGCCTACATCATTTGACACGGGTTACAAACGATCAGTGTTCTGAGGGAAAACCCTATCGGACGACTCGACCCGATCCCCGGCCGGCGACCAATGCCTCCACTTCGCTACGACTGACGAAGTTGGTGTCGCCGACGATGCTGTGGGCGAGACACGACGCGGCGACGGCAAAATCCAAGGCGTCGCGGTGGGTTGCACCATCGATACTGGTCAATGCAAAGATCAGCGCGGCCGCAAATGCGTCCCCGCCTCCGACTCGATCCACAATGTTACGTATCTCATAAGGCTGGTACTGGCCGTCGACGGTCGGCGCAAAACACACCGTATCGTCATTGACGTCGTACAACATGGCGCCCCAGTCGTTGTGTGACGCACTGACACTATTGCGCAGCGTCGTGGCAACCAAACGCAGCTGGGGAAACTCATCGACCACACGCCGAGCGACATCGGGGTAGCGTTGTTCATTCAGTTGCCCGGAGTGAACGTCCGTCGACTCGGCTCGAATATCCAACACATCGCCGCAGTCTTCCTCGTTGGCGATCAAGACATCCACGTGCGGTAAGATCTGCCGCATCACTTCGCCCGCTAATTCACGCGGAGTCGCATCGGAGCCCCATTGCCACAGCTTGCCGCGAAAGTTGAGGTCGCAGGAGACCGTCAGCCCAAGTTTCTTTGCCGTTCGGACCGCGTCCAGCGTTGCATCGGCCGCCACTTGCGACAACGCCGGCGTGATGCCTGTGACATGAAACCAGTCGGCACCGTCAAAGATCGCCGGCCAATCGTAAACACTCGGCTCGGTCAGGCTGATCGCCGACTGATCACGATCGTAGAGGACGCGGCTGGGACGCTGATTGGCTCCGGTCTCTAAAAAATAGAGTCCCAATCGACCATAGTCGGTGCGGATCACATGCGATGCGATTCCGAGCGATTGCAGTGATGCGATGCACGCGTCGGTCAGATCGTTGTCCGGCAACGCGGTGACAAAGACGGCATCCCCGCCGAACCTCGCCAGCGAAGCCGCCACATTGGCTTCCGCGCCGGCAAAGGTCACGTTGAGTGTTCCCGGCATTGCTTGAGTAAGCCGCAGAAAACCGGGAGGCGTCAGTCGGCCCATGATTTCGCCGAATGTCACGATACGCTTCATTTCGTTTTCTTTTCTCGGTGGGGCGTTTCCAAGACAATCCGTTTTGCTTCGGTCGCCCGATCGATGACCAACGACCAGTCTTTGTCTTGGATCTGTTTTCGCGGCGCGATCCATGAACCGCCGACAGCCAAGACTGCAGGGTCGTGCAAGTACTCGGCAAGACAATGTGCTTTGATTCCGCCCAGCGGAATGTACTGCAAACCCAAGTGCGCGTAGGGCGCCGCCACGCTGCGCAGGTAGTCGATCCCACCGCTTGCTTCGGCGGGAAAGAATTTCAATTCCCGACAACCGAGTTGGACGGCGGATTCGATCTCCGAGGGTGTGACCACACCGGGCGCGAAAGGCAACCCGCAATCTTGAGCCGCCTGGACGACATTGGCATTCAAACCCGGGGCGACGCCAAACGCCGCGCCTGCTTGGCTTACTTCGCGTACCTGGTCGGCCGTCAGGATCGTGCCCACGCCGGCAAGCATCTCGGGCACCTCGTCTTTGACTCGCCGAAGCGCATCGATCGCCTTGGGCGTCCGCAACGTCAACTCGATCACATCGATTTTGCAAGCCAACAGTGCCTTGGACAACGGCACCACATCAGCGGGCTCGTCCACCACGACCACGGCGATCACGCCGCACCGTCGGATGCGGTCGAGTGACTCCTCAGAAAACTGCGACTTCATGATTGTCCCCAAGGGCTGGCAGCAGTTGATACGATACGACAAGCCGCATTGTACGCACTATTGGCCGATGCGGCTAACGGGCAACTAAGGGGCCACGGGGCTTCCCATCGCGTGATCGGCTTCCTGTATACTGACTGCGTCTCAGCCGAACACGAACCTGGATCCCGAGGTGTTAGTGAGCTGATGACTGCACATGAAACATGCTTTGACAACCGGAAAGGAGAGGCATCATGGCAATCGCGATTTGGGCATTGGCGATGGGCGCGTCGGTGACGGCGCTGGTTTGGGCATACCGGTTCTATCAACAAATGTTGCGTGCCGACGAAGGCAACCAGGAGATGCGAGACATCGCCGCGAGCGTCCGCAAGGGTGCCGGTGCCTATCTCAAGCAACAAAACAAATGGGTGGCGATCGTTTTTGTTGCGGTCGCTCTGCTGTTGGCCGGGATGTCATTCGGGCTCAAGGTTCAGAGCGGGTTTGTTCCCGTTGCCTTTTTAGTCGGCGGTTTCTTTAGCGGGCTGTGTGGCTGGTTCGGCATGAAAACAGCCACCATGGCGAGTAATCGTACGGCCGCTGCGGCACAACATAGCTTGAACGATGGACTGCAAGTCGCCTTCCGCAGCGGTGCCGTGATGGGTCTGACCGTGGTGGGAATGGGGCTGAGTTACGTTTGCCTCTGGTTCGGCTTTCTGTACTGGGTGATGCCGCAGTTCGGCGAACAGTACGTCTTCACCTTGCCACAGATCTCAGTCGTGATGCTCTCATTTGGAATGGGGGCCAGCGCGCAAGCCCTGTTCGCCCGCGTCGGTGGCGGGATCTTTACCAAGGCCGCGGACGTCGGTGCGGACCTCGTCGGCAAAGTCGAACAGAGCCTTGCAGAAGACTCCCCAAGAAATCCCGCAACGATCGCGGACAACGTGGGCGACAACGTGGGTGACGTCGCCGGCATGGGCGCCGACCTCTACGAATCCTATTGCGGCTCCATCCTCGCTGCCGCCGCACTCGGCGTGGCTGCCTTTAGCTCGTCGGAACTGCTCCCCGAGGGTGTCGACCAAACGAGCGCTCAACTGGCGGCGTTCATGCTGCCGATCGCGATCTCCGCCGTGGGCATCTTGTTATCCATCGTCGGCATCCACATGGTCAAAACCGGCGAACAACTTTCGCAACTCGCCTTGCTGCACGCATTGGCCAAAGGCATCAACTTGGCTGCATGGATGGTCAGTGTTGCTGCGGTCGGCTTGACGATCCTGTTGATGCCGGCCACGCCGGGCACCATGTTGCTGGGTTTCATTCCGGGAATCGCGATCAGTATCGTGATCGGTTTGGCGGCCGGTTGGGGAATCGGTAAGTGGACCGAGTACGTCACCAGCGATGAGTTTTCACCGACGCAGAGATTGGCCAAGCAAGCCGAGACGGGACCTGCAACGATCATCATCGGCGGAGTCGCCGACGGCATGATGAGTACTTGGGTGCCGGTCTGCATCGTCTGTGCCGCCATGTTGGGGTCGTTCGCCTTTGCCTCCGGCGGCAACTTTGATGACGCCAGTTATTTTGCCCTCGGCCTGTATGGTGTGGGCATCGCCGCAGTGGGAATGTTGAGTACGCTTGGAATCACGTTGGCCACCGACGCGTACGGCCCCATCGCAGACAATGCGGGCGGCAACGCGGAGATGGCGGGATTGCCCGAGGAAGTCCGCAAGCGCACCGATGCCCTGGATAGCTTGGGCAACACCACGGCGGCGACCGGCAAAGGTTTCGCGATCGGCTCCGCGGCGCTGACCGCGTTGGCGTTGTTGGCCGCCTATGTCGAAGGCGTCCGCGACGGGTTTGACCGCTGGGGCAACGAGTTTGCACAAACCGTCAGCGTGGACGGCGACTACAAACTATCCAACAACCTACTGGTGACTTGCACAGGCGACACAGGAAACGTGTTCTTTGTGCAAGACCTATCCGACGAAACCAAAGCCCAATGGCGAGATGCGGTCCAAGGAGACATCGTCCCGGCGGGAATGTTCGATGTGGGTGCAGAGACGTTGTCACCTGGATTGACTTCGGTCGCCAGGGCGGACTTACGAGATTACTTGCGGTACTACGACGTCACGTTGATGAATCCGCGAGTGCTGGTGGGGTTGTTCTTGGGTGCGATGAGCACGTTTCTGTTCTGTGCGATGACGATGAAATCCGTGGGGCGTGCGGCTCAGGGCATGGTGATCGAAGTCCGCCGTCAGTTCCAAGAGAACCCAGGTATTTTGGACGGCAGTGTTACGCCGGACTATGAGACTCCGATTTCAATCAGCACCAAAGCCGCACAGATCGAGATGATCCTGCCCAGTTTGCTGGGGCTGTGCATGCCGATCGCCGTGGGATTGTTGCTCGGCGTCGGTGGTGTACTGGGCTTGCTGACGGGTTGCCTGACCAGCGGTTTTTGCTTGGCCGTGTTCATGGCCAACAGCGGCGGCGCTTGGGACAACGCCAAGAAGTACATCGAAGCGGGAAACTTGGGTGGCAAGGGCAGCGATGCACACAAAGCAGCCGTCGTTGGCGATACCGTGGGTGATCCCTTCAAAGACACCAGCGGGCCGAGTTTGAACATCTTGATCAAACTGATGAGCATGGTCAGCGTCGTCGTCGCCGGCCTGATCGTTCGATATTCCCTGGTCGCATTGGGATTGTTTTGAGCAGCCAAGACATCGGCGAGGACGCAGACAAAGTTTCTTGCCGAGGACGATAGAGACCTCGCACCTGCTTCGAGATACCCAGACAGGTCTCTTCGTCTGAAAGCCGCGGAGGCGGCGGAAGCGTAAAGCCTGGGACGCCAGTCCCAGGTCACATTTGGCAACGGTCCCAGCCAAGCCGCGAAGGCGGCGACAGATTGTGTGGGATGCCGTGCCGTTTCTGTCGCCGCTTCGCGGCTTGTCGGACGCGGTCATGTGGCATCCCGTGGGGCTGACGCCCCATGCTTTATGCTGCCGTCGCATCCGCGACTATGCACTCGTGCCCCAATGAACTTTCACTCGGTTGTGTTTTGTTCTGCTATGTTCCGCGTTGCAGCGAAATAAAATACTTCACAACGTTGCCCTGGGCTTTATGTCATGTCCTTTCGGGACGGAATTCATAACGCCCCTTTGGGACGGAATTTGTCCCGGTTCCCGGCAAGAGGGGGCGGGCACTTACTTTCTACTTAGGGTTTCCAGCGGCGGTAGAACTGTTTGTTTTGGAGTGAGTACTCTTTGCGTTGGCGTTGTCCATTGAGGGCTTGCTCGAGACGTTGCGGTAGTCGTCGCTCGAGGGCTCGTTTGGTGTTGCCCAGCACGCGGCGGATTTTGCCAAACGCTGTCTTGGGACGCTCGGGTATCTGCGTTGTTGTGCCGCTGTTCTCGGGCGAGTCTGTCGATTCGTCCCAGCGTGTTTGGTAGTCACTTTGTTGCGGCATCGATTGAAAGATCGGCACATCGGCAACTCGTTTGGCTAGTGCCATGACCAAGATCGGATGGTGTGATACCAAACCGACCCGTTGCTTGATCGCATCCGGATCGATGACTTCGTAGGCAATTTGCGACGACGACAACTCGGCACCGGGATACGGATGCTCCACCACCAGCATCTTCAAGATTTGGAATCCGTTGGCGGCGTTGAAAACGCGATAAAGCAGTTCAGGCGAAAACTGATAGAAACCATGCCCGCAGTGATTGTTGGCGTTGGTGGATAGAACAACACAGCCGCCCACTCGAACCATCCGCATGTAGTTTGCCAATGCGACCGGGACGTTGAAGAGGTGTTCCAGTGTGCCACCGTCGATCACGGCATCGAAACGTTGGTCCAAGTCCGGCCCGATGGGCTGGTTCATGTCGTGCAGCAGCGTGGCTTGTTCGAAGTCGGAATAGTCGATCGATTCGATGGAGGAACACCCGAGCGATTCTTTGAGGAAGGGCTCGTTGAATTCTCCCCACGGTGGGTCGACACCGCCAGCGGCGAGCGGCGACTGCGGGTACTCGGTCGCCAGTTCTCGCACGTCGTCCGGCCGCAGGTAGATCTGTTGTCGACCGATGGTGGCGACCGACTGGAACGAACACCCCTGTTGTTGAGCGTAGAGTAGCAGTCGAAAGCTGGATTGAATGAGCCCCATGGGTTATGCCGCGCGGCGTGTTTCGCGGCTGGGCTCCGCGACGGCTGGGATGTCCACGGTGTCGGGACTTGCTTCGCTCGGTCGCGACGCCGGTGCAGCATCCGCCGGTGCAGCATCCGCTGGTGCCAGGCCGAGCCAGTGCCCCAGTGCCGAGCGACGAATGAGTCCCTCGTAGGTCACCAGGCATACCGCGCTGACAACGACGAATGCGATCGCGGCTTTGATCATCGGCGAAGCGCCGGGCAACAACCATTTTAGGTCGATGTGGACCAGACCGAGCAGCGGGTGGTGGACCAAGTAGATCCAGAACGAAGCGCCCGCGAGGTATTTGGTTCGTTTGGACACGCGATCACCCATCAACACGGCGATGCTCATCACCGCCATCGTCGCCACCCAGGCGCCTGATGCGGTCAAGATCGCCAGGACGTAATGAGCCGCTTGATAACTCTTGGTTTCACTCGGTGGCAGGCTCAAGTGCCAGCGTCCCAAGATGACGGAGGTGGCCATCAACAGCACGGCGACGGGAATCAGTCGACGCGCATGGTGCGCCAGATCGGAAAGCTCAAAATCGCGAGCGCCCAATCGGACACCGCCGAGAAAGAAACATCCGCTGTAGATCCACTTGCTCGGCACCGGCAGAAATGCGTGCTGAAATCCCCAGACGACTTCTGGGCGAACGATCAGGACGGCGGCGGCCAGTCCGATCAGCAGCAGTGGCACGACGATCGGACGAGCCATCAATGTGTCCAATATGCGTCGAGCCGTTTGATAGTGACCGACCGCCCAATCACCCAAGGCGACCACGACGATATACAGAAACAAATAGGGCAAGAACCACAGGTGGCTGAGTCCCCAAAGATTTCTCCCCAGTTCGCCATCGACCTTGAGGCTCTTGAGTTTCACAGCCGGAACGAGTCCTTCGGAGACGAAGCCGAGGACCCAGATGAAGGGCTCAATGGGCAATATCACGAGCATCGCAAAGGCCAACGGGACCAGCAGTCGTCGAGCACGATTGCGGACCAACAACCCGGGTCCGCCTCGGCGCAAGGATCGCCAAACCAGGAAGCCGGCAACGAACAAGAACACCGGCATCACGATGACTTCGATACCCCAGAACAGGCAGTCGATGCAAAAATCGGTCGCATCGGTGATCGGCCAAACCAATCCGGGCATCGGATTTTGCAAGTACGGCACACACACGTGCAGGAGAACCACTCCCAAGGCCGCCCAAGCGCGGATTGCCTCCAAGCCGGGCAATTTGGCGGGCCTGGGGGGCTGGGAAACCGCATCGCCAAAGATTTGGCCGGCAATGACGGTCCCATTTCCGTGATCGCCGCGTGAGGGCTCACCGGAACCGTGAGGGTTCGGCTGTGGGTGCAGGGGAATCGTGTCCATGATCGCGGATTACCAAATCCGGACTCAGGACGGAAAGACCGATCAATCCAAAGAAAACGCGTCGGATTCGGCCACGTAGAGTGAACGTCCGCTTCGCGCGATCGTGTTGATCACCATTTTTCCGTCTTGCACGATCTCATCATCGACGTGAAACCCAACGATCCGGCCGACCACCATGTTGGCGCCGCCAGGACCGGCGGCCAACTGGATGACTTGATGCAGTCGACATTCCATCGCGGCCACGCACTGGGCAACGCGCGGCGGTTTGACGATCAGGCTATCGGCTTTATCGACCCCGGTCAGTTCAAACTCGTCCACATCCGGCGAGACGTCTGCCGCGGACAAGTGCATCGCGCGGGCGACAGTTTGCGTGACGATGTTGACGACGAATTCACCCGAGCGCTGAATGTTTGCCAACGTGTCTTTGGGGGAACCGTCACCACGATTGGCGGGACAGAACACGAGCGTGGGTGGACGAACGCCGACGCCGGTGAAGAAACTGAAGGGCGCCAAGTTGGCAACACCGTCGGTCGACAGGGTGGATACCCAAGCGATCGGCCGAGGCGTGATCATCGAAACCATGGACTGGTAGATTTCGCTGCCGGACAGGTCGTTCAGATCAAGTTGCATGGCGGGGTTATTTCAGTAGACCGATCAAATCACGGTGCAGCTCGTCACTGGCGGCGACGCAAAAGCGGGGTTGCCAATCATCCAGCGGTGAGCCGTCATAGGCCGTCAATACCGCGCCCGCTTCTCTCGCGATCACGGTCCCACCGGCGGAATCCCACGCCGAAACATTCGTCGCCCAGTAGCCATCCAAGCGACCCGCAGCGACATAGCACATGTTCAATGCACAAGATCCCAGTCGACGGATGGAGCGGCACTTTTCCAACACACGCACAAACCGGTCGACTTCATCGGAATCGGATTTGACACCGGCTGGAAAGCTGCACGCCAGCAGGCTGTCGGACAAGTCACGACACCCACTCACTTGGAGCGTTTCGCCGTTGACATGCGCGCCACCGCCATCGATCGCCGTGAACATTTCGTCGACGACGGGATCGTACACAACGCCCAGTTTCATTCGTCCGGCGACATACAAGCCGATGGAAACGGCAAAGCTTTGCAATCGATGAACGTAGTTGACCGTTCCGTCCAGCGGATCGACGACCCAGCACGGCGGCGCGTCGCTGCGTCCGTCGCGGACTGCGGCGAGTGGTTCGGTCTCGCCTTCTTCTTCGCCCACAAAGGCGTAGTCGGGAAAAGCCTCGATCAGCAGATCACGGATGGCTTTCTGCGACGCCAAGTCCGCGTCGGTGACAAGATCCTTGGGCGCTTTTTCCTGGACGATGCGGGTGCCACGTCGGGCCATCAGCTCCTTGGCTCCCGCGCGGGCGGCTGCGACGGCGATATCCAAATGTTGTTCGTTCAAAACTCGTTCTCAAATCCGCGTAGTTCGTCCAGCCAGAGCCGGACGTCGTTGTCGTACTCAGTGGCCATGTTGTTGATGATCAGGTGTCGGTGAAAGGCAGCCGCGCCGGTGTCCACATGCTCGGCGGCTTCCGCATTGGGGAATCGTCGATTGGGATCGGGGGCGATCAGTCCCGACAGAAAATTCATCAACAACTCGTTGGATGTCAACTGATCCGGCAGGACTTCATCCAGTCGGCCAGGCAACTCGCGTTTGGCATGCAGCAGGTCTCGCAGCTTTTCGTGGCCTTGAAAAACATTTTGACCGCTGAGCATTTCGATCAGGACGTAACCGACGCTGGCCAAGTCGCTGCGTGGAGTGGCCGGTTGGTTTTCCAGGACCTCGGGGGCCGCGTAAACCGGTGTGCATTCCCGTTCTCGTGGCGGGTTTCTGTATTGGATGGCGGAGCCCAAATCGATCAGCTTCACGTGCCCGCTGCGTTTGAGCATGATGTTGGCTGGTTTGACATCGCCGTGCACGATCCCGTCTCGGTGCAGCGACGCTAGCGCCGCCAAGCACTCACGGACGATGGCCACGGCAACGCCGGCCTTGAATCGTGATTGGTCGGGGCCTTCCGTGATGATGACTTCGTTGACGTAATTCCAACGGCGATTGTTCACGTGCTTGCGCAACAACTGCAAGCACTTGGGCGTCATCAGTTTTCGCAAGTCGTATCCGTCGACCCATTCCATCATCATGATACGAATGCGGTGTCGTTCAAAGAAATTCTGAACGGCGACGAGATTGTCGTGCTGGATCAGCGCGACTTGCGATGCGATGGACGCGACCCGCTGCATCGCCTCCTCGTACGCACGGCTGCTGGCGAAGTGTTCCGGGGAAAACACCTTCATCGCCACGGGAACGGTGAAACCATCCGTGCCCCGAAATTCGGTCAAGTAAACTTCGCCCTGACCGCCACGTCCGAGCAGACGCAGCATGTGGTGGTGCCCCGTCCAACTGACTTTCCCCTCGGAGGTCAGCATCTCGTACCAGCGCAGCAGTTCGTTTTCGCCGCGGTTTTCGTGCATGCCGGACTGTGTGGAAGTCAAATGGGGTTCAAAACGGGTGGTCGATTGCATCTGCAAAGTCTACACCGGAATCGGTTCCGGGCAGACCCTATCTTGGAAAGCCATTCTGGGGCCTGACACCACCGCCTGAGCGAATTTCGATATACTCAGTCCGACAGGCGATTTCTCTGCTCCCATCATCCCGCATTTCAGCAAAAACATGCGTCACACGTCCAAAATTGCGGCTGCGTTTGGTCTTTTCATTTCGCTCTGGTGCTCCACCCAAATGGTGGACGCCCAATCACCGAGTAACAAGTCGCCCACGCGGCTCTTGCCCGGCTCCGCCTTCATGGCGTCCACCTGGAACGCTCAAAACACGCTGCAGCAGGAATACGTCAAATGGCTGCCGACCGAAGTCGCCGATGCTTGGCTGAACAAAGCGTTTAAGATCGACCTGAAGGCCATCGACACGATCGTTTCCTGGTCCGCATTGCCAGCAAAGCAAGGTGACGAATTGGTCACCGGTTTCATCGTAGCGTTCAATCAAGACACGGACTTGGGAAATACCGATCCCGAGATGCTGACGGAAGACTCGCCGTTGCAACTCTCTGGCAAAACCGTCTACGCATTCGCGACAGGCAATGGCCATGTGGTTGCTCATCAAGTGGACCCGCGGACGATCCTCTTCACCCAAGAGCAACACTTTGACATGGCGATCGACCAGGCCAACGCGTCGACACAATTGGCCGAGCTGCTCAGCTCTGATGCCGACAGTGCCGATGCCGGCGGCCAACGGGAATCACGAACGGTGATCTTGATGGATCCGCTTCGCCCCATCATCCAGGAGATGCTCGCCGCCGAGGTGGACCAATGGCCCGCCCAGTTTCGTCCCTTACAGGCGTGTCCCGATTTGATCGAAACGATCCGGATGGACACACGCAGTCTGAACAACGAAGTCAGCAGTTTATCGTCGCACTACGAGATTGTTGCCCAATGCAAGAACGACACCGACGCGCAGCGGTTGCAGCAGTTGCTGCAGCAAGGCATCGCGGATGGCCAGGACGCGATCATCCAAAGCATTCAGAAAAACAATGACGCCGACGGTGATCGCGTCAAAGAATCCGTGAATGCATACCTGCAACGCATCGTGCGGCACTATGCCGGTTTGATCAACCTGAAACGCAATGGCAATGAAGTTTCCGTCGATGCAGAGATCAATCTGTCAATCGGTACGACCGGAGTCCTCGTCGGCTTGCTGCTGCCGGCCGTGCAAGCGGCTCGTGAAGCCGCCCGACGAATGACCGCATCCAACAATCTGAAACAGATCGGTTTGGCGATGCACAACTATCATGCAACGTACAACCATCTGCCCGACGCCGCGATTCGCGACGAAAATGGCAAGCCTCTGCTCAGTTGGCGAGTGGCGATCCTGCCCTTCATCGAACAGAACGCTCTGTACGAAGAATTCCACCTCGACGAGCCTTGGGACAGCCCGCACAACATCCAACTGATCGACAAGATGCCCCAGGTGTACACCGACCCCAGTTTGCCTCTTGAAAACGGGTTGACCGTGTTTCAAGCCTTGGTGGGTGAGAGTTTGATGTTCGATCCCGAGGGAGCATCCAAGTTCCGCGACATCACCGATGGCCTGAGCAATACATTGATGGTCGTGGAAACCGATGCATCCCAAGCCGTCCAGTGGACCCAACCGGCCGACGTGGAAATCAACATGGACGACCCGATCTCACAAATGGGTCACATCCACCAAGGCGGATTTCACGGCTTGTTCGGTGACGGTGCTGTTCGATTCATGACACACACCATCGATGTGGACTTGTTCAAAGCCTTGCTGACCAAGAACGGTGGCGAAGTCGTCGGCGGTTTCTAGAGCATCACCGTTTCGAACGTGGGGCAGGTTTGCAACCTGCCGCATAGAGATGTGGGGCAGGTTTGCAACCTGCCTTTTCCAAACCGGCAGGTTACAAACCTGCCCCACCTGTTCTTGGCTGCATCCTTCTCAGGTGGTGACGTCGAGATGGTTCACCACGCGGAGGCCCATCGCGACGGGACGGACCGCTTCTTGCGCCAGTTGCTTGTGATAGAAACTGCGGACCTTGCCGTGAAGCTGCAACTCGTTGGCGTGCTCATCCACGCGAATCTGTCGAAGTTCCGAGACGGAGCTGCGAGCCAGCACGGCGTGGGCGGCTGAGACGACGGTTTCAGTCGGTGTGGTTGGCATGACATGGTTTCCCGTGGAGGAATGTAGCGTCAGGCCTCACTGCCGTGATCGCATTCCCGTTGGATGGAAGGATTCCTCCTGAATCGGAGCCGAGAACGCAATCGACGTTCTCCAGCACTCAAATATCACACATCGCCAGTGACATGACCATGCGAATTTGAATCAATTTTCTTTTCTTGAGTGATCTCCGACGGCGCATCAAGCGTTTGACGACTGACCGCGACCACCAACCAGGCGGCTTGGGAAATCTAGGGAAAGATTTGGATTTGCTTTCATTTATCGTTCACTGATGCCGACAGGTGTCAGGCGAGTGAAAAGATTGTTCATGCGATCGCCGTCGTTGTCCGCGAAAGATTGTCCGATCCCACATGAATTGCGTGTTCCGCGGTTTGTGTTTTGTGTTGCTGGAAAAACAATCGCAACGAATTTGCCGAAGCGATCAAACTCGTATTGACCGCGCGAAAAGGGTGCCTCTATCTTCCGCCCATCGTCGTGACGGGCACACAAGTGTCCGACGCGGCGAAGACACTCATTGGATTCGGCAAAGATCCTGCACTGGTTTTTCGAGACGGCGTTGTTCGTTTTGAAAAGCTGCGGACAAATCATTCACCGCGACACACGGACGTGTTTGTCGGCGGATGAGTCGGAGTCAAAAAACGAGTGTCGCGTTCGCCGGGTCGAGGCAAGGATGCCTTGGCCTGATCGAACACTTACAAGCCACCGGCTCCCGGAAACCGAGCACGACGTCCTCCGCCCCCCTAGGACCCGTTCTCTCCGGGGGCCTTTTTTTATGCGCCGACGTTAGACAGATTTTAGTCCATGCTGGGGATGGAAAGACTGTAGATGGGCACTCTTGCCCGTCTGAGTATTGAATGTCGGCCAAGAGTGGCCAACCTACAGGTTTGCAACCTGCCGCTTTGAAGATGTGGGGCAGGTTTGCAACCTGCCGGTTGAGAAATGGCAGGTACGAGACGTGCGGAAAATAAGTGTCGCGAAATCCACGTAGCAATCATCGCTTCGCGTGATTCTGGCAACGGGAGAGGACACTTATTCTCCAAACCGACCACGAAGTTCACCTGGGGCTCGCGTCCCAGGCTGTATGCTGTCGTCGCATCCGCGACTGAGCTGTGACCGCTTCACGGTCATATGCAGCAACAATACTTTTCACGTTCTCAAACCTGCCCCACGCGGCTAACGAACGCTTTCAGTCGGATTCGTATGTCTGAAAGGGGTCTTCGTCATCTAGCGAATCGTCTTCAGCGTGCTCATCGGGGTCGTCTTCCGCTTCATCGTCTGTTTCATCCTCGTCCGTGGACGTGGCATCGGGATGCAGAATGAATCGGTATCCCGCGTCGCGAACGGTCAGCAAGTGGATCGGCGCGGTGCTGTCGGGCTCGATGATCTTTCTCAGGCGGGCGATGAACTGGTCGACCGAGCGGGTTTGCAGATTTCCGGAGACCTCCCAGACTTGACTCAACAGTTCCGTGCGGTTGATGACTCGGTTGGGGTTCTCCACGAAATACTTCAGCAACCGCAGTTCTTTGGGTGTCATCCGCACGCGTTTGCCGTTGACGTTGACTTCGTGATTGAGAAAGTGGACCTCGATGTTGCCGAATTGGATCTCGACGATCGGCTCGGGATGGGCAACGGTTTCGCGAACGCGAGAACGGGGGGCACCGTTGGCCGAGTGGCCAGCCAATTGCAGCAGATTTTTGACTCGGCTGAGCAGCTCATCCAGTTCGAACGGTTTATTCATGTACTGGTTGGCGCCGACATCGAATCCTCTCGCGCGATCTTCGGCCAAGGTTCTCGCCGAGAGCATCAGCACGGGCATCGTTTGTCCGGCGTCCCGGATGGTTTCACAAACCGTGTACCCACTCATTCCGGGTAGCATCAGGTCCAAAACGATCAGGTCGATATTGTCTGGTGATGCATCGATCAGCTTCAGCGCCGTGGGGCCGTCTTCGACCAGTGTGACGCGATAGTTCTCGGCTTCGAGGTTGTACTTGATTCCGACGCCGAGGTGCTTTTCGTCTTCGACAACAAGTATGTGTGGACGCATGGGAGAATGAAAATCGCGTATGCGGTGTTGCGTTGAACGAGTAAACAGAGGGAGTAAATGGTGGCAGGCATCAATCGCTGGGTGCGACGATGCCTTTGAATTTGACTTCAAACTTGGTTCCCGTCACCCCGTCGGGCTCGGTCTCACCGCGATCGATGACGGCGATCGAAGCCCCCAGGGATTTTGTGATGTTTCTGACCAAGTGTAATCCCAAACCGGTCCCCGGGGTGCTGCGTTCCAATTCGTTGCCCAAGCGAACGAATCGCCGAAACACCTTGCGTCGCTGGTTCGGCGGAATGCCGGCCCCGTTGTCCGTGATCGTCACCAACAGTTGGTCCTCGCCCTTGGATTCCACGTTGACCAGGACCAGTGGAGGAGAGCCGCCGTATTTGACGGCGTTGTCGATCAGGTTGCGGAACAGGATTTCCATTTGAACCAGTTGGCTTTGAACCCACAGGCTGGGAGCCTGAACCGAGACGGTTTCCTCGGGTAATCGATAGCGGACGCAAACGGTCGTTGCGCACTGTCGAAGCAAATCGTCCAACCGAAAGCGTTCTTGGCTCTTGGAATTCCCGCCACGGTCCACACGCGCCACATCCAGCAAGTGATTGATCAGAGAGTCAAGCCTCTCGACGTCCTCCAGCATGATGCGGTGAAAATCGTCGCGTTGCTGCTGGTCGACTTCGCGTCGAGACATCGTCTGCAAATAAAGTTTCAACGACGCGATCGGACTCTTTAGCTCGTGTGTCACCGCGTCGATGAAGTTCGACTGACGCTGGTTCAGCCGCACGGCTTTGATCGTCAGGGTCAGGTACGCGATCACGCCCGCCAAGATGCCCGCGAGCAACACAATGCCGGTCGCCAGGAACGCCCAGAACACGGTCTCGTTGCTCTTGGACTTGTCCGCAAAGAACCCGAGAAAACTGCCGACGATCCACACGACCGCCAAGACGACGACCAAAACGATCAGGACGACGCCGAGCGTCACAGGAGACTTCAGTGAACGCCTGTCCATCATTTCAAATCACTTGTGTTTCGTAATGTGAGGACATTTGATCGGAAATGTTCAACCGCGTGGCGGACTCACGAGAGCGTACCATCGGCAAGCCGGTCGTTGGAGACACACAGTAGGTGATTCCCCCCATGCCTGCCGCCGACGATCTTTGCCGATTCACTATTTTTAAGGCAATGCGCTCGTGACGTGGTCCTGGCAACCGGCAATAATGATTGAAGGTAAATCAAGTTCCCTTAGGCGGATGTTGGAGAACCTCCGGTGGGTGCAGAAACAAGAACACAGCAGTACTCGCAGCAGACGCTGCGTCAAGTTCGGTTGGATAGCAACCGCGCCATGATCCGCGCGCGGTTCTGTCCCGAACGGGCCGAAGTCATGCAACTGCGTTGCATGGACGATCGGATGGAGACGGAGACGTCCTTTGGCAATCAGTTGTGGTATTTCGAGGGCATCGGGGTGGACGAGTACAATCGTCAGCGCACCGTTTATGGTGCCATCGAATACTCGATGCAGTTCGGCCTCAACGAGTTGGTGGAGGACGGCGTGTTCGACAGCGAAGATCAACGCGATCGTTTTCGACACGTGTACGAGCGAGAGATCCGCCCGCCATCGCTACAGCAGCCCGGTCAGCGTTGGCTGGCACTAGGATTGGTCGCGGTGACGGCCATTTGGCTGACGTACCTGTTGGTGCGAACGCTGATGCATTAGCATCGAGGGATCTGCTCGCCGACATCCTCGGCAGATTCTTCAGCAACGCGAATCTCACCAACGCGATATTCACCAACGCGATATTTCTGTGCAGCCCACCATCGTCGACGTTCAGCAACTGCGAAAAACCTATCGCGGTTGGTCTTGGGGACGCCGACGGGATATTGATGCCGTCCGAGGCGTGTCGCTGCAAGCGTACGCGGGCGAAGTCTTTGGGCTGCTGGGACCCAATGGTGCTGGCAAGACCACGTTGATCAAGATGCTGTTGGGCGTGGTCAAACCCAGTGGCGGCTGGGCCCGATTGTTTGATCAGCCGATCGGCAGTTCGGCCGCCCGCATCCGCGTCGGCTACTTGCCCGAGTCCTTGCGTGTGGATCGGCATCACACCGCGCGATCAGCACTGACCTACTACGGTCGGATGAGTCGCATGAGCGAAGCCGACATCCGTCGTCGCAGCGACGAATTGTTGGACTTGGTCGGTTTGTCCGGTCGAGACCGAGAGTCCGTGCGGAGATTCAGCAAAGGAATGTACCAGCGGCTGGGACTTGCCCAAGCCTTGATGCACGATCCGGATTTGTTGGTGATGGACGAGCCCACCGATGGTTTGGATCCGGTGGGACGAAACGAAGTGCGCATGGTGCTGGAGCGACTTCGGGACGCGGGCAAGACGATCTTTTTGAACAGCCACATCCTGCAAGAGGTCGAGTTGGTGTGCAGCCGCGTGGCCGTCATGGCTCGTGGTGAGATCCGGGCGATCGGAACGCTCGATGAATTGGCGAGCCAACATGGTGGCGGTCGATTGGTGATCACGGTGGTCGATTCCGCTGAGCGCGGCGATCCCGCAGAGCGTGTCGAGACGTTGACCGCTGATGCCAAACAGATCTTGCCCGATGAGAGTGAACTGCTGATTGACTCGGCGCCCGACGGTGCCACGCGGATGACGGTCGCGATTCAACAGCAGGATTTGATCGATGCCATGGTGGATCGATTGCGGGCATCCCACTGGTCGATTCGTCGACTGGAGACCACGCGTCCGTCGTTGGAGTCCACTTTCATGCAACTGGTCGGCCAGCAAGCGGTGAGCGACGAATGAAACCTTATCTTGCCGTACTGATCGATTCGTTTCACTCGGCGATGTCATCGCGGATTCTGTGGATCGCCTTTTTCGCAATCTGGGCGTTCCTCGCCCTGCTGGCACCGATCGGGTATCAGGAAGATTACACGACGACGTTCCGCTGGATGGAGTTGCAAAACGGAACGCAGATGAAAGCCATGTTGGCGCGGGGTCTGATCGACCCATCCGAAAAGGAAAAACCGCTGGGACGTCTTGTCGCCAGCTTTCCCGACGAGCTCAAAGATCGATTACGGCAAGTCGGTGTGGATGAAATCCGAATTCGCAAAGATGTCTTGGCCGACGCCCTCAATGATGCGATCGATGACGAGGGTTGGTATGACGCGGAAGCTTGGAAATCGACGCTGCGTCTGCGTGAACTACGCGAGTTGGACGAGTTGCCCGATGCGGAGATCACGGATTCGCAACGGCGGCGGCGAGCGAGGTTGAGGATCGAAGCGGCGTTGCCTGGGATCTTTGCCGCCCGAACTCCGCGTTCGATCACGCTTTCCTATGCCGGGTTTGCGTTGCCGTCAGAATTCGCGATCGGCAAACCTCAGTTCATCACACTGGCCAACCAGTTCATTCTGCCGCTGCTGATGAATTGGCTGCTGGGGCTGGCGTTGATCTTCGTCGGCATCCTGGTCACGTCGTCGATGATCCCCGACATGTTGCAACCCGGTTCGCTGCACCTGTTGCTGAGCAAACCGATTTCGCGAACGATGTTGCTGTTGAGCAAGTTTGTCGGAGGCTGCGCGTTCGTCCTACTGTGTGTGACGCAGCTGGTCGTTGGATTGTGGTTGATCGCTGGCCTGAGACTGGACATTTGGAACGCCAGGATCCTGTGGTGCATTCCCGTGTCGGTGTTCTTGTTCTCGGTCTATTTCAGCGTCTCTCTGTTGGCGGGACTTCGCTGGCGATCGCCCATCTTGTCGATCGGCGTGACCTGCATCTTTGCTGCGGTGGTGATGATCATCGGATTCGTCGGCGGTTTCTTTGACGGCAACGTCACCGGACCCGACACGATTCAAAGTGTCGTCGTCAACGGCGACGCGGTGGTCGTCGCAACGCGTGGCGGCAGCGTCAAACGCTGGGATGATGCGAACGATCGCTGGGATGTGTTGGTGGATGGCAAGGGACGTGACGCAGATGTGATTTTGGCGCCCACCGTACTGGACAATGACCACATCGCGACAGCGCGAATTTCTGGCGGGCGATTCAACCCATTCGGCTCGGGGACATTGAATCTACTGGTGCTCAACCGAGATGACGATTGGAAACCGGAGTCCGCGTTGAGGTTGCCGATCGCAACGCGTCGCCTCTACTCGATCGACGACAAATGGATGATGGCACTCAACACCACGGGGTTGGCCGTGGTCGAGCGGCAGTCCGTCCTGGACTCAGCGGGGCTGCAGGAAAACGATCCGGGCGATCAGAAAGTCACTTCTGACGGTTCAACAACATCGTCGGAGGTGTCAGCGGAAACGCAATCGGAGAGCGTCCCCGACTTGGCGACTCGTTTGGGCAATCTGTTTCGCATGCAAGGTGGCCCGACTGATAAGTTCCGTCCGATCCTGCCGAGCACCGTCGCGCTCGCTTTGCCCGCACGTGTTGTTGTGACCGATGATCAAACGTCGCTCATCGTCTACACGCGTGGACGACTGATGCGGCTGAAACTGCCTGAGTCGATGGAGCAACGCTGCGAGGTGATCGCGGAACGAACCATCGAGGGAGACGAGTCGCTGCCGACCGTTTTGGCCGTCAGCGGCGACAGGATTCTGTTGGCGCGGGATGACGAAGCGGCGCGGGTGCTGGATGCGAACACACTCGATGAGATCCAGACGCTGTCTTGGCAAGACTCATCTGCGGTAGTGATTTCGGTGGCGGGAATGGGCGTGCGGAATCGATTTGTGTTGGTCAACAGTGACGGCCAGGCGGCGATCGCAGCGGAGGAATCGGGGACCTGGCAATGCCGTGACTTGACGATTGATGACGTGACCGCTCTGTCGTATGACGCGAAAACGGATGTCTTGGCCGTCGCGCACGATGTCGACCAAGTTGATTTGCTTGGTGCCGCAGATTTGAAACGGCGAGACCGTTTGCAGCCACAGTTACAGGACTGGCGGTTCACGGAACGCTATTTCATCACACCGCTGAGAACATTGACCCCGCAAACGGTGGAGCTGACGGGCACCGTTGGAGCGTTGATCAGCGGCAAATCGTCTTTTGCTTTGGTTCAGGAGGCGCAGGAGGAGCGGGATGTGATTCAACGCAAGATGGTCCGTCCGCTGGTCAGTTGCAGTGCGTTCATTCTGGTGATGCTGACGATTAGTTGCGTCTATTTCTCCACGCGTGACTTTTAACGATCATTCCGGTTGAAGCGTCGGGAATGGGGCCGGCGTCAACGACTCGAGGGAGTCTTCTCGACCGCTTTGACTCCAGTGACTATCTTGCTGGCGATGCACAACCACCGCACGATTCTGATCAACCTCGCGAAGTTCGCGATTCCTGTGGGGATTATCGCGTACTTGCTGTATCGGATCACACCGGAGCAATGGCAGGCGCTCACCGAGAATCCCAAGAATTATCCATTGCTGATCAGCGCCTTGCTGATCGCGGTCTGTGCGATCTCGATCTCCTTTGTCCGTTGGTGCATGCTGGTCCGCTGTCAGGGCATTGAATTCACGATGCTGGAAGCGTTTCGGCTCGGATCGATTTGTTTTTTGTTGAACTTTGTCTCCGCGGGCAGCGTCGGCGGTGACTTGTTCAAAGCGATTTTTTTGGCGCAGCGTCGACCGGGCAAGCGGATCGCGGCGGTGGCGTCGGTGCTGGTTGATCGTGGCGTCGGACTCTACGGCGTGGTCTTGCTGGCCGCCGGGGCTTTTCTGGTTTACCGGGTCGATCCGAACAGCGACGCTTATGACAACATGAATCGGATCAAGGCGGGCACAGCGGTTGTGGCGTTGACCGGGACCACGGTGCTAATGTTTCTCGTTTTCGGCGGTGCGATGGTGGACCGCTTGATTCGATGGGGCAGTCGCCTGCCGGTGGTCGGCGGTTTGGTTCTCAAGATCGGACCACCGTTGAGAATGTTTCATCATCACCCGATTGCGTTCGGTGCTTCGATCGTGATGAGTCTGATCGTGCATTCGATGTTGGTGCTGAGCATCTATTTGATTGCCCGTGCGTTGTACCCATCGGTGCCGACATTGGGAGAGCATTTCGTCATCGTGCCGATCGGAATGATCGCTTCGGCGCTGCCCATCGCACCGGCCGGTCTGGGCGTTTTTGAGGGCATGATCGAATGGCTATACCATGCGATTCCGGCGGTTCCCACCAATGCATCGGGAACGGTGGTCGCGTTGGTGTTCGAGATCGTCAAGCTCGTGTTGGCAGTCATCGGGATCGTGTTTTACTGGACCGCCGGGGCAGAGGTTCGTCAAAGCCTGGAGAAAGCGGAGCATGTCGGCGAGGGTGTCGAAACGGGCGAGTCTGATGAAGGCTGATGAAGCTGCTGATGTCCTGCAGCGTGACCACGCCCCAGAATGATTGGCTCGTGGTCTGGGACGGCTAAGAGTTAGGGTTAAACGTAGTGGATCTTGTCAAAGATCCCACCGCTTCAGGATCTTTAACAAGATCCACTACCCTCAAGTTGAGTTGTCCCAGACCACTGGTGCCAAAAACGCGAGTTGAGCTTTTGATACCAGCACGACGCGCAAGCGAGTGATTCGTTGCGTTCTGTTCACTCGCTTGCGCTTCGTGCTGGTATTTGCATCGTTTTAAATCAATGTCATTTCACGTATGCAGTACTAGGGGATCACGAACTCTTTAGGCAACTCGTATTTTCCCTCGGCTGCGTCGCGCGTCGTGATCAGGATTTCGGTTTCCGACGCGGGCTTTCCTATCGGATGAACAACCCACACGAGTGACTGCTTGGGATCTTGCGGGCCGGTAGCCGTCTTGTCGGGGTTGGCCCCCAGAACGATATCGGTCAAGACTTGGCGGAGCGCCATGTTCGTCTTTTCAAAGCCGCGGATTTGTTGGTTCTGAGTGATCCCATTCTTCTCCAAGTCGCTACCGATGATCCGTGCTTTGGGCATCGTCGAGCCTGCCGGCAGAGTTTGCCTGAACTCATCCACGACGGCCAGGATGGCAAACTCGAGCGATTCTTGGGTGAACGAAATCGACATCTTGCGGTCGAGCATTTCGTCGACGGTCAAGGGCTTTTCGGTCGTTGTTTCGACGGCAGCCAGCGAGACGCCTTCGGGAGTGTTCATTGCCAACAACGTCGCCAAGGAGACTTGAGCGGCGGCATTGGCCGGCAGGTACGTGTTGGCCACGACGGCTTGATCTGAGATTCCCGATCGAGTGTTGGCCGCGACGAATCGGACCATCAATGGCAAGCGTGCGGCCAGCAAACGCCAAGACGCATCGGGGACGGTATCAGCAACGAAGGAGTCGGCCCACGCGCCCCAGGAATCGATCTCGTTGCGGATCGTGCCGAGCAACTGACCTTGATTGACACCGCCGCTGGGCAGCATTCGCATTTCCAAATAAAGCTGATCGGGGACAGCATGAGCCGACAATGTCATGCCCGCGACATCGGGTATCAAGACACGTTTGAGCGGCTGTACCAGTGAGGGAACTGTCGACCGGAGCATCTCACGCCCGTCGGCAAAAAGGAAGTTCGGCGTGACCAGCACGACCAAATGCGATTGATCACTGGTGCTGTTCCAAAGTGTTTCCGATGTGCGGGGCAACAGGATCGGTGCACCTTGCTCAGCAGCGACTTCGCGAATTCGGTCCAGTGAACCGACGGCAAAGGAACGGACCATCGCATCGGGCGGCAAACTGCCTTTGTCGCTAGGCCCTTGATCGCTTTCGCCGAGGTAGTAGGCATCGGCTTTGGGGTCATCACCGGCATACAACGTGACACCTTCGCCGGTCATCGATGGTTCAGCCGACCACGCGCCCGCCAATGTCGACACGGGAAGGCTTTGTCTCAGTTGTACAGCGAGAGAAATTTCTGGCCATCCGCCGGTGCCGGCGTGAAAGGCCGCTGAGATACGTTCGATTTGATCGTCGGTCACCCCTGTTCGAACGACCGCACTCTCGATCAGAGCCTGCAGGTCCGGCGCGAGCGATTCGATCAGTTCTCGACCGGCATCACTGGCTTGCAATTCACTCAGGCGTGCGCTGAGGATGATCGCGGGTCCCGGTGGCAACAGAGCCAGGGGCGGAGAGGATGGCGGCTGATCACCGCCAGGCAGCGGAGGAACGAACAACAACTGATCACTATCGACGACTTGGAATCCGCCGGGGTTCTGCGCCGGCGGCTTGGGCGGAGGCGGTGGCGCAACATCACGTCGGCTGCTTGCCACCGTGGGAACGTTCTTGATGCTGGGTGGTCGATACGGTTCGGGCTTCGTCGGCGGTCGCGTACGAAGGAACAACGCCAACATCAGCATCAACACGGGCAATACCATCAGGCCGATCAAGACCGGAACACGATTGGTTCGTTTGCGTCGCCGCCGCCGTGCGGCTTCTGCCGCAGATTGACTCGGCTGGGCCTCCGCCGGCGAGTCCACGGAGGATTCGGGGATCGGGGGCGCGGCGGTTGACGTGGCCAGTGGTGCGGCCGGTTCGACCGGTGGCATGCTGGTGGGTGCCAGAACGCTGGGTGCTGGAACGCTGGGTGCTGGAACGCTGGGTGCTGGAACGCTGGGTGCCAGAACGCTGGGTGCCAGAACGCTGGGTGTGTGCGAGTCTACCGGCGGTGCGACGACTGTTGATGGCGAATCGACTGCTGGTGGTGCGACCGATGGCGCACTGGCAACGACCGCGTCACGTCTGCGTTTTTTCTTGGGTGGTTCCGGTGGCAACTCCGAGGCGGGCGATTGGGCTTTGGATACAGGTGGTGGTGTTTCGGCTGTGGTCGGTGCCGGTTCGCCAGTCGCTTGACTTCGTTTGTCGCTGATCAAAGCGTCGGCGGTGGACAGTGCATCGGCAAACTGGGTCGCGGACGCAAAACGGGAGGCTGGGTTTTTGGCCAGGGCAAAGGCGAGCACGCGCAGGACGGGATCGCCCGCTTCGCCTTGCTCGACGGCTTGGACCAATGGTTGGGGTGTGTACTGAACTTGCGCAGCGAGTTCCTCCGCCAATGTGTTGCCATGGAACGGTTTGCTGCCGGAGATCAAGGTCAGCAGGAGGCACCCCAACGAGTAGAGATCGCTTTGCGCCGTCGGTGTTGCCGCGGGGTCGGCCAATTCGGGTGCCGCGTAGCCGCCGGGCGACTCGACACAGTCGATCCAGGCGGCGGAAGCGTCTTGGTGGGGTGACAACGCCGGGCCTGAGGGGTCGCGCAGCAAGATCGCGCGTCCTGATTTGGTCAGCCACACGTGATCCAACCGCACGGCGCCGTGCGGCATGGATCGCTCGTGCAGTGCCGCCAAGGCGTGAGCCAAGTCGCGACCGATCGCGACCACTTGTTGCCGCTTGATGCGTTTGGCGGATTTCTCGACCAATGAGAGAAGGCAGCGGCCGCCGGGCAGCGGTGAAAAGATCTCCAGATTTCCCGCTTCGTCGCCAGACAATCGGATCGGCTGCAGGGATGCGGCATCGATTGCTGCGTGTGCCGCCAACCACTGTCGGCGGCTGTCCCCCAACTGATCCAGGGGCACACGGAGCAGAAACCCGTCTCGGCCGGTTTCGTCATCCGAGGCGTGCGTGGGCGACAGAATCGTTGCAACCGGCAAACTGACCGAGACATCGGACACGGGCAGCCAGTGAGAGAGCGGCTTGGTGCCTTGATCGCCACGCAGGAGAAACTTTCCCAGACGCAGGTTGGGGGCCGATTCACCCAGGATATGCGAGGCTTGAAAACCCGTGAGCACGCGGATTTGCGTTAAAAACGCTGCCAATTGCGATGCGTCGGCGGGCGGACTGCCGTGGCTTTCGCTGAACTTGGAAGCCAGCGTTTTGCAGTCGCTCACCTCAACGATGCCGGCCTGCACCAGACGCGTCCAAAATTCGCTCAGTGCGATCGACATGCAATTCCAGCGAAAAGAGCTCTTAGTGGGGAAAAATCTTACCGACTCAGTTTAACTGAAACGCAAAGATTTCACATCAGCGGTTTCGTTTACTACCCTGTGTGCAGCAATTCCACCCCGGAGAACGTGAAATCTTGAACATCGTCTATTTGACCACGGAAGCGGTCCCGTTTGCCAAAACGGGGGGGCTGGCAGATGTATGTGGCACTCTGCCTTGGAAGGTCGCCGAGCTGGGGCACCGCGCGGCCGTCATCATGCCCGCCTTTCGCAGCATTCATTCCTCGGGGATCGAAGTCGAAACGACCGACGTCAGCTTTGCCGTGCCCATGAGTGATCGCAAACTCGTCGGTGCGCGCTTGCTCAAGAGCACGCTGCCCTACGGCGATGTGCCGGTGTGGTTCATCGACCAGCCGCAGTACTTTGATCGCGACGGGTTGTACGGCGATCGATCGGGCGATTATGCCGACAACGCCGAACGCTTTACTTTTTTCTGCCGCGCCGCGTTGACCGCGATCGCGAGAATCGGCTGGGCTGTCGACGTGCTGCACTGCAATGACTGGCAAACGGGCTTGATCCCCGCGTTGATCAAGTCGGCCCCCAACGTGTTTCCGTGGGTGCGTAACGCCGCCACCGTCATGACGATTCACAACATGGCGTATCAAGGACAGTTTCCCGCGTCGGCATTTTCGTGGACCGGATTGGACTGGAGTTATTTTCGGCACGAGTCGTTCGAGTTCTACGGGAACCTCAACTTTCTCAAAGCCGGATTGGCCACTGCTGACCAAATCACCACCGTCAGCCCTCGCTACGCGCAAGAAATCCAAACGCCCCAGCATGGCTGTGGCCTCGACGGGGTGCTTGGATCGGGACATGATCACGTCACCGGAATCACCAACGGGATCGATCCGACGATCTGGGATCCGGCGAACGACTCAAAGATCGAACATCCCTACGACACCACGGATTGGCAGTCGGGAAAGACGGCCAATAAAGTGTCGATTCAACGTCGTTTTGATCTGAAGCTCAGTCGCGAAGTCCCGCTGATCGGTTTGGTCGGACGGCTTGCCGAGCAAAAGGGCTGGGACTTGATCCTGCCGGTTCTACGCTGGCATCTGGAGCAGGGGCGGCCGACGCAGTGGGTGGTCTTGGGCAGCGGAGATCCGCGTGTCGAGTTCGAGTTGAGCAGCTTGGCAAAGGAATTCGGCGATCAATTCGGCCTGCACGTGGGATTCGACGAAGCTCTGGCGCACCAGATTGAGGCGGCGAGTGATCTGTTCTTGATGCCCAGTCACTATGAGCCTTGCGGACTCAATCAGCTCTACAGTCTCCGCTATGGTGCGGTTCCCGTGGTCACCGAAACCGGCGGACTTGCCGACACCGTGGTCGATTGCAACGAAGAAACCTTGGCCGATCGGACGGCCACCGGTTTCTACTTGCACGAGGTTTCACCCGTCGGATTGGACGATGCCATCGGTCGTGCACTCCAATTGAGATACCATGACCCAAAAAAATGGGAACAAATTGTCCTGACCGGAATGAATCAGGATTGGTCTTGGCGGAAGAGTGCGTGCCAGTACGTGGAGCTTTACGACCGAGCGGTTTCCCTTAAGCAAGGACTGGGAAAAGTTTGACGCTGGCGTGTCGCGCAAAGCCGATAAAATTAGCGTTTTCGCGGTCTGAAAAGTCGGCGAAATGGGGTACGATTCGTGACCCCAAAGTGGCGTTGAGAGAACTTGCGGTCGTCCGGTCAAGTTTCAACGCGCGGTCACTCTATCACCCCAGCGCTGGCAATGCTGCGAAAATCATCCCACGGCGAGCCCCGCTCCAAACCGTCCACTGAGTGTGACGGAAAGAGGGAACCCGATACCGAGGATGATTCGCGTCAGTTGGATCAAGAGTCTCTGGATCAAGCATCTCTGGATCAAGCATCTCTGGATACAGTCAAGCTCCGGGATCTCTTGGAAACCACCAGCCTTTCTTTGCTGGAAGAAACCCGTTCGGATGACCTGCCGCACGAAGTTGCCGAAGTCGGAATGGCAGCCGTCGATCTTGCAGAAATTCAGCAGATACTGAAGCGATCCGTCAGAGAGACCGAAATCCCAAACAGGAGCGGGCAACGTAAAGGTAACGAACACAATTGGGAACAAGTCGAACAAGACGCTCACTCACGTCGAGATCTCATCACCGGTGATTGGACGATCTTTGCACCCCAACGCGATGAACGACCCAACGAGTATCGTCAACTAACTTCACGCGATCAAATCGCCGAAGCCTCTGCTGCGTTCTCGTCCAGCAATAACACACCGACACATCTTGAACATTGTCCATTCTGTGCCGGAGCTGAGCTAAAGACGCCGACGGCCGTGTGGAGTGGAAAAGTCCATGCCGATCCGTCCTCCAGCTCATCGGCTTGGCGGATCGTCAATGGCGAGCAGGATGACTGGGATGTTCGTGTTGTCCCCAACAAGTTCCCCGCCGTCATCTCATGCGACTCTGACGACACGCAGCGAAATGATTTCCAGGGTTCGAAGTGGTTTCCTATCGAGTCCGTCGCGGGCGGACATGAGGTCTTTGTCGAATCACGTGACCACGTCGAAACGCTGACGCAAGTCGATCCAGCCAGCGTCGCTTTGTTGTTGGCCGCGTATCGTGACCGCATGGATCACTATCGAATCTGCGACGGTGTGAAATACATCAGCGTGTTCAAAAACTGCGGCCCCGACGCAGGCGCTTCACTCAGCCACACCCATAGCCAACTGATCGCGACCACCGTTTTGCCCTCGCGAGTCCGCAACATGGTGCGTCGCATGCAAAACCATCGCGCATCGAGCGGTTGCTGCCTGCAGTGCGACTTGCTCAGAGCGGAAATCGCTGACTCACGCCGAGTCGTCGCCGTTCAAGATGGCTTGATCGCCTACTGTCCCTTCGCAAGCCGGCTGCCTGGCTTTGTCCGCGTGACGCAGACAAAGCACAACTCATTCTTTGAGAAACAGAGCGATCGCGAACTTACCAGCCTGGCCGAGTTGCTGGTTCAATTGATTCATGCCCTGACGGTCGTACATCCAGGTGCGGCCTACAATTACGTCATCAATACGTTTCCGCCAGCCGATCATCGTGATTCGTCTTTCCATTGGTCACTGGATCTCTTTCCACGTTTGACCAAGACCGCCGGGTTTGAATGGGGCAGCGACTGCATCATCAACCCGCTCTTGCCCGAGACAGCGGCCGGACAGTATCGACAGCAGATGCACTCCCAGGCATGATCTGCCCGACATTGCGACCCGCCAGCGGCTGATGACGCTCCATTTGCGGCGGGCAACAACGGCGTCAACGTAGCGGTCACGATGGGCCGTTCGGTTTGGATGGTTCCCTCGCACGCTTGAACGGTATCCACGGGCTGTCGCGACTGCTCAATGTCTACTCACATGCATTGGCCGATGGTGACAAACGCCCCCTGTGAATCTCAAGCCGCTTTGAAAGCGATGATGTTGCGAGGGGTTCGATCGAGGGCATCTTTGCCGTAGGTCGACAACATCGCGTCGGCGACTTCGAACCCATGTCGAAATAGCAAGCTGAACTCGCTGTGAGTGATCCGACGCAATGTGGTTTCGATCTGAGAAACCTGACGGACTTCATCGTGCGTCAGTGATGGCTTACCGTCGGAATCACTGCGTGCGTAAATCCTTTGAGTCGACAATCCCAGTCTCAGGTAGGCGCCTGTTCCAGGATTGCTTTTGAAATGCTCCATCAACATCCGTGCTCGGAGGCTTCGCACTTGATCGGTTGCGACATCCACCAAGCGCAGGGACGCCTTCAAATAACCGGGACGCCATCGTGACTGACGGGTTTCGCTGCCCAGCGGGCGAGAAGCATCGCACACGATGAGGTAGTCGGTGCCTTCTCTTAGCCCTTCACCAGGTTTGAAAAGAGACTCCACGCCTAAGTTGTCGTACACGCCACCGTCCCAAAGATGCAGGTACTGATACTTGGGCGGAATCTTGCACCACGCGTCATCGCGAAACTCACTCCACCGATGATGCTTGGACCGAATCAGCAGCGGACCGATCAATCCAGGAACCGCCGCTGACGCTGCCAATGCGTGAGACAAACGAAAGTCCGGGTCGGTGACATACTTCGTTTGATAATCCCCCATCAGGTCCTGCTGAAACCGCCAATTCTTTCCCGTTTGATAGCAAGTCGCATTGATGATCCAGCGAGGTTCCACCGGCAAGTCGGAAAGTGAGCCCGTGATCCCCCAATGGTCAACCAACGCATCCCCCAAAACTGAGGCGCGACCGGACAACAGTCGCCAGGGCCGCAAAAGCGATTTCAGCACGTAGGCACGCTGGACATTTCGCGTCGTTAGCAACGACAGACATCGGGGAACGACTTCGTGCAGATACTGATCGCTATCCGGCCAGCGAAATCCTGCGGAGGTGAAAACCAGTCCAGCCGCCAAGCTGCCGCCGGAAACGCTTGAGACAATTTTGACGTTGCCCAGCAAGTCCTGTCGTGCCAGCCGAGCTAGGACGCCCAGATGAAACACGGTCGCGCGGACTCCACCGCCGGAAAATGCGAGAGCGATCTTCATGTGTCTCTGCCTTCATGCGTCTTTGCCATGTCGGCATGAATCCGCTGTCATCCCAGATAGACGTGCCGCCAGTTGGTTTCATCAAAGAAGCCAAACTAGCGTCCTGGATGCCATCAGATCCATATCAATCCGGAGTCAACTGGCTTCGTGCTCGTGTTGCTGACTGTCAGAATGCTTCCCAGCGTTGCCTGGGGGGGCTCGCCAGGCCTCGATAATGACCCTGAGGCAATCAACTAATCGCCTCAATACCGATCCCGGCCGGAAACATAATCCCCAAGCGGCGATAATCTTGGCAATGCGGCAAACGCATTGCATTTATCCAGGGGATGCATTGGATGAATCGCTGCTTGTCGGCGATGATTGAATCCCCTGACGCTTCGCGACCCGGAACCCAACGCTTCGCCGCTCGGAATGCGAACGTCGCAGATCCTCCTCCTCCAGGAAAGAACATGAACTCAAAAAAACATTTGGCTCGCCTACTCGCGAGCTGCGCTGTGCTGTGTATCTCTACTTCCGTGGTCGCACAGGAGGCGAACACCGCTCAATCGTCCGTTAATGCGAAGGCCGACGCAGCCAGCCAATGCCCGGTAATCGGTGGTACCCATCTGCCTCCGGATGACAGGAACACGGCCGCGGGAGCGTACACCAACGGCGACTGGTGGCCCAACCAATTGAACTTGCAAATCCTGCACCTGAACTCTCCGATGGTGAGTCCGATGGGAGCGGATTTTGATTACGCAACGGAATTCAAAAAGCTGGACTTGGACGCGGTAAAAAAAGACATCACCGAACTGATGACAACTTCCCAGGACTGGTGGCCGGCCGACTACGGCAGCTACGGTCCATTCTTCATTCGCATGGCTTGGCACAGCGCAGGCACGTATCGCGTTTCCGACGGGCGAGGCGGCGCAGGTTATGGCACGCAGCGGTTCGCTCCGCTGAACAGTTGGCCAGACAACGCCAACCTCGACAAAGCTCGTCGCTTGCTCTGGCCGATCAAGCAAAAGTATGGCAAGAGCATTTCGTGGGCCGACCTGATGGTCTTGACCGGCAACTGTGCTTTGGAGTCGATGGGATTTGAGACGTTTGGTTTTGCCGGCGGACGCGAAGACGTTTGGGAACCGCAGTTGGACATCAATTGGGGGCCTGAATCCAAGTGGCTGGCTGACGAGCGATACAGTGGCGACCGCATGCTGCAGAATCCACTTGCTGCCGTGCAAATGGGATTGATCTACGTCAACCCAGAAGGACCCAATGGCAAGCCGGATCCCCTGGCCGCTGCCAAGGACATCCGCGATACCTTTGGCCGCATGGCGATGAACGACGAAGAAACAGTGGCACTGATCGCCGGTGGTCACACTTTCGGTAAAGCACACGGTGCGGCGGACCCGAGCAAGTTTGTCGGCGCGGAACCGGAAGGAGCCTCGATCGAAGAGCAGGGTCTCGGTTGGAAGAACAAGTTTGGAACCGGAAACGCTGGTGACACAATCACCAGCGGACTGGAAGGAGCGTGGACGTCCACACCTGCCCAGTGGTCCAACGGATATTTCGACAACCTCTTTGGCTACGAGTGGGAATTGACCAAGAGCCCCGCGGGTGCCCATCAGTGGACTCCCAAAGACAAGTCCGCCGAAGGCACCGTGCCCGATGCCCATGATCCCAACAAGAGCCATGCTCCGATGATGTTCACGACGGACCTCGCGCTGAAGATGGATCCGATCTACGGTCCGATTTCCAAACGCTTTCACGAGAACCCCAAGGAGTTCGAAGAAGCTTTTGCCAAGGCTTGGTACAAGCTGACGCACCGGGACATGGGACCAGTTTCCCGATGTTTGGGTCCCGAAGTTGCCGAACCGCAGATCTGGCAAGACCCGGTACCGGCTGTCGATCATGAACTGATCAACGATCAAGACATCACGGCGCTCAAGGGCAAACTCCTTGATTCCGGATTGACCACCGGCCAGTTGGTTTCGACCGCCTGGGCATCCGCCTCCACCTTCCGTGGCACGGACAAACGAGGTGGGGCTAATGGAGCACGTCTTCGTTTGGCACCGCAAAAAGATTGGGCAGTCAACCAGCCTGCCGAGCTGGCCAAGGTGCTCGATACTCTGGAGAAAGTGCAGGCGGATTTCAACGGCTCGCTCACCGGCGGAAAGAAGGTCTCGCTTGCGGATGTGATCGTACTGGGTGGCTGTGCTGCGATCGAACAAGCAGCGAAGCTGGCCGGGCATGAAGTACAGGTGCCGTTTTCACCGGGACGCACGGATGCGACACAGGAGATGACCGACGTGGAAGGGGTTGCAGTGCTGGAACCGACCTCGGACGGTTTCCGGAACCACTTTGGCAAAACGCAGGATCGTCCGGCCGAAGAGCTACTGGTCGATCGAGCACAAAAGTTAAAGCTCACCGCACCTGAGATGACGGTGTTGGTCGGCGGCATGCGAGTGCTCAATACAAACTCGGGGTTCCCGCAACTCGGTGTTTTCACCAAGCAACCCGGGACATTGACCAACGACTTCTTTAAGAACCTGTTGGCGATGGACACGGTGTGGCAGAAGTCTCCGGTGTGCGAGCATTTCTACGAAGGAATCGATCGTGAAACGGGTGACGTCAAATGGACGGGGTCGCGGGTCGATCTTGTGTTCGGTTCCAATTCGCAATTGCGAGCCATCGCGGAAGTCTATGCCAGCGAAGATGCCCAGCAGAAGTTCGTCGATGACTTTGTCGCCGTTTGGAACAAGGTCATGAACTTGGATCGTTTTGATCTTGATCCAGATCAGCGAACGGGGCTCACCAGAACGACCGCTCGCCAACGCTAGTGGTCTGTGACAACTTATTTCTAGTGTAGTGGATCTTGTTAAAGAACCTGTAGCGGTGGGATCTTTGGCAAGATCCACTACGTTAAAACCTAACTTTTAGCTGTCCCAGACCACTAGCCCGGATTATTCACGCTGGCTCACTGCGGTCTTCGCAATACGTTTGCACGAAACGGTTTACGCGTATTGGTACGAAAACAGTCTGCGCATATCAGCCGCCACGCGATAGCGTCCGGTTCTCACGCCTGCACTCGGGAACCGGACGCTCTCTATCGCGTGCCGGCTGATGAATCATCCGGGCTAACGCCCTTTCAGGGCTACGATTAACTCTCATTCATCATCCCGGAGCGTCGCTTCGCTATGCCCCGGGCTGTCTTGTTTCGTCTCTCGGGACGCGGGCTCGCTCAGACGCCGACATCGTTTTTTCTCCTCTTGCGGCGGATTATTTCAACCAAGGCCACAGCGATCAGAAGCGACCAAAGTAGGGCTAATGAAAACAGCGTCCCGCCTCGCAACTTTTCTGGAATCTCCACCGTCCAGTACAAGGTCGTGACCGTCAAGAACATGATGGCAACGGTCAGTACTGCGGTCCAGAAAGAATATTTTAGGATCGATGCGGTGGTGATTTGCCCGTCGTGCACATCGCATTGTGCTTCGCTTGTCTGACGAATCGATTCAGAGGCGACGTGTGCTGGTCCCTCCGCGACAACGATTGCCTCCACCGGCGTGTCGACTGCGGTCACTCGACGAACCGTCTCAACCAAAGGGTCGAGCTGGTTTTGAAACTTCGTCGTGTGACTCACCGACAAAGCATTTCGGAATGCGAGAGGTCGAAGGGTTTCAGGCAGGTCCTCTTCCCTGGGCATTGCGACGTTGGCTGGTAAGACCGGGATGATCACGATCTCATTCTTGATCGCCGATTCAATTTCAATGCGAACAAAATCCTTGGGATCATCTAGACGCCTCGCACCGGAGTCGTCGATTACCTGCAGCCACTTGTCGCCGATGACGACAATCATGACCGAGCACCTTGACACTGCATCGTGTAGGTGTTGCCGGAAATCGACTCCCAGAGGGATGTTGTCCACATCCATGAAGACGTCATTGGAACCGAACTCACGTTCCAGGCGTTCACAGATCCGACCGGCAAAGTGGGCTGAATCATCGCGTCGATAGTTGATAAAGATCTTCGTCATCTACTATTTCTCGTAGTCCTGAAGCTGGAACTGCGGCTCCGTTGGCGATCCGGCTGACTTGAAACAAAACATTTTTGCTCAAATCAGATGATAATGCGATAACACCCGACATGGACGGGCACTCATTGTAGATGATGAAAACCGCCTTCCGTTCGCTCAAGACTGATTTCCGCGACGTTCATTTTTTTTATCGTGTTCTGCATTCGTCATCCGCAGCACCGTTTGCCGGCTGCGGCATTGATCGGCTGCATGATGTTTCCTTATGCGTGGATCGTCGGGTATGACGAACTGGACCGATTGCTGCCCACCTTGTTTTGGGCGTTCATTGGTTTGCCCGCGTTTTTCCCCGCCCTCTTTGTCAATCAGTTGCTTGGACAGCATCCTGCAGATTCGTCTTGGCCGCTACTGCTGCTCACCTCGATCGAGCTTTCGATGGGGATGTGGTTGATTCACCTGGGGCCCAAACGCACGATTGTCTTTCTAATGGGTGTCACGTTGACTTCGGCGATGGGGTCGCTGGTTTTCTATCAGCTTTGCATCATGTGAAGATGTGTATCGCGGCGGCGAATTCATTTGCCGATACAGAACCTGCTGAACACACGATCCAGAATATCATCCGTGTAGACTGCGCCGGTAACTTCACCCAAACAATCGGCGGCCAGACGTAATTCTGCTGATACAAATTCGTGCCCGTCGCCCGACTCCACCCATTGCATCGCCCGAGTGATCGCCTCGATCGCGTTATCCAGCGTTCCGCTGCAACGGGCTGCGGTGCCCAAAACGGCACCGGTCTCTTCGCGATCTGTGTTCTCCAGGCTTGATGAAACGAGATTTGCCAATTCATGCAAGCCGCGGCCGGTGAGGCTGCTGGTAGCGATCCAAGGTTCAGGGGGCTGCAGCGATGGCTCATCACACTTCGTGGCCACCCAGAGATCGATTGCACCGAGGCGCCCCGTCTGGGCGATCCGCTGAAGTTTCGCGACTGCTTCATCACGATCTGACCGAGTCCAATCCACACACCAAAGCCTGACGTTGGCCTCTCCGCTGGCTCGCTCGGCTTGATGCTGCGCGGCATCAATGATCTGTGCCTCGAAACCAAGAGAGGTTTCCCTCTTCTGATCGGCGACTTCGATCCCGGCGGTATCTACCAAGCGAACATCTTGTGTTCCCATTCGGCAATTCACGGAAACCGTATCACGTGTCGTGCCCGCAATATCGGCAACGATCGCAGTCTCGTTTCCTGCCAATGCATTGAGCAATCGACTTTTTCCAGCATTGGGATCTCCCCGCAATGCAATCACGGGCTGATGGGAGCCTCCACCGCGATGGTGCATCTGTTGGCGTGTTTCTTCCAAACCGGCTTTGATCACGGACAGTCGATGGAGCAGATCTTGGTCGCTGATGAATTCGATGTCTTCATCCACAAAGTCCAACCCGGCTTCCACGTCGGCCAACAGATCCAGCAATTCACTCCGCATCTGTTCCAGCGGCCGCGAAAGGTTCCCCGAAAGCTGCCGCAAGGCATGATCCAAGGCACCACGTTGCCCGGCATCGATCACCCCCAAAACCGCTTCGGCTTGTGTGAGGTCAATGCGACCGGCGAGAAACGAACGCATGGTGAATTCACCGGGCCGGGCCGGTCTTGCACCGGCCTGAACGACCTGCTGCATCAATGCCTCCAAGATGGGCAAACAGCCGATCGTGTGCACCTCTGCCGATGGCTGTCCCGTATAGCTGCGTTTCCCAGGCCATATCAAAACCCTCACGGGCAAGGCACCCAGGGGTTCGGGCAATACAAATTTCAGCTGTTGGTGATGCGGACGCTTACTGAGTGACTCGCATCCCAACGCCGCCATCACGGAAACGGACTGCGGCCCCGAAATCCGAACAATCCCTCGAGCGGATCCTTGTGGTGGAGACGCGATCGCGACAATGGTGTCTTCGATGTCGGCGACCAAGCTGGCATTCATCTATCAATTAACTTCACAGGGGCGTACAAAAACAAGATCCAAGGTCCCGAGTTGTACAGCAAAGGAGCCACCCCCGGGACGCCGAGCACGCAATGTGACACGCTAACGAAGATCAATCAAGCGAGCTGTGGGGACGTGCCTGTCGATCGTATATTGGTTGAGGTGAAACCATGTCGATACGCTGTCCAGGATCACGCTGTCCGTTGACACAATAGTACCCTCGGTTTGCTTGAGTTCATAATCAGGGTTCTGACACAAATCCACTCGCCAGTTCCAGCCCGAGCTTTCTGCAGTATCCAAAAGTATTTGGCGTAGCAGGCCACTATTGGAAACCGGCTTGTCCAACAGCCAAATCGTTTGATCTACTTTGAGGTCACAGAGGACGTTACCAATCATCATGATTGCCGACTGAGTTTCCTGGACACGTTTGTAGGTTCCATGCACGCTCGCCAGATCGCGATAGCACTGGTCCTGGCCAATGAACAAAAAACCACCGGACAATGCACTCTCGATTGCGATCAGAACATTCAGCCCATCCAAGTAGAGATTTTTTCCTACTACATCGGCGGCGAAACACTGCGTCCGCTGTCGATTCATTCGCTGGATGTCGGTACACGCTGATCGCATTATCATCATGCGTTGACGCTGCTTCAATTGGAATTTGTCGCCGACCAGTTTTAGTGAGGATGGCGCCGCGTATCCTTGCGTTAGCAGCCAGCAGTAATCATGCAACGCTTTCCTAAGGCATGGTAACTGCGATTGGCAAAACAAGGACTCGTCGGACGGATGGGCTCCACGATGACGTTTTTCATGTGTCATTTCTTACCATCCCTCACTTCTTGTTGGTTCGATAGACACTTCGAATCAACATCACATCCGGGGAGCGAGTGTTCGGACCATTGTCACTTCTCAAGTTTCCTTGGAGATGCATTTGAACACTCGGGGACAATCCGCCATCGATGACGCATCTTTGGAGAGTGCGGTTTTCCACCAGTGCATTTTCGATCGCCAAACGCCCACTCCGTTCAACGCTCGTTTTGGAAAGGTTCAACTCTTTGAGTACGAGATTGGTTGTCAGCATCTCGGCTATCGCCTTACCGCCTTCGTCACCCAACGTGTTTGGCTGCGCACCAAGTACGCGAGTCGACGGGCTGTAACCCAAGTCCAAATGAACAAGTGTGGGATGCTCGGCCACGACCGCCATCAACCTTCGTGCGCCTCGTGCCGTGATTCCGTTGCTGGCGAGCCCCAACTCACGTAGCGAATGATTGCTTCGTAACGATTCGGCGATTGCAGTCACGCCCGAATCACAGATGGCTCCCACATTCATGTGCAAACTTTGCAAAGGAGAGTTTCTGCAGAGGACTTCAGCAAACAACTTAGCGGCATCTGCATCAAGACGGTTTCCTCCCACGTAGAGTCGTTCCAGAGCACAGCCATCTCGCATCAGCCATTGGCAAATCGATGCGACACCGTTGCGCCCCATTCCCGTGTTGACCAAGTCAAGAACTCGCAGCGTGCGATCACCAGAGAGAGCCCGTGTGATTTCCACAACACCTAAATCCCCGATCGGATTGCGTTTGAGCCACAATCCCTGTACGCATTGATTGGATCTCAACGATTCCGCCAAGGATCGAGCGCCGACATGCGTGATGCCATTGCAGCCCAAGTAGACAATTTGCAATGCAGCGTCGGACTTGAGGAATCTACTTAAACAGGCAGCACCTTCGTCACCGATGCCATCCGTCCCGAGTAGCAGGCTACGCACGTGATGGTTGTGGTGCAATGCATCGACCACACGCTGACAACCCTCTGGACCCAAGCTCTGTTTGCACAAATCGAGTCGCCCGTCGGGCAAAACGGTTCCACGAGGAAACGTTACTGGCACATCGACAGAGACGTTTGATCGCAAGTGTTCAATGAGCGGATCGACTTCATCTGGCGGACACGCAAAGAACGGTAGCGGGCCACGAACGGGACACTGTATGAATGTCGTCTTGAGAGATTCCGGCGAGTTTGCCATCGTTCACCATGGATGTGGCAAGTAGTCTTTGAGAAATTGACCGAATACCGGTTCAGCCAGATGGCCACACCCCCAGGCGATCGGATCATACACGCGGGACGCTCCATCGATTACATCCAGTGGCGGATAAAAGCCATGCTCCGCACGAACCCGTTGAGCCAACGGGGCTGGCTTTTCGTCGGTAATCCAACCCGTATCAACACTGTTCATGTAGATTCCGTCTTTGGCATAGTCCTGGGCTGAAGTCCGCGTCAGCATGTTCAATGCCGCTTTCGCCATGTTCGTGTGCGGGTGAAACGCCGTCTTGCACTCTCGAGAAAACTGCCCTTCCATCGCAGAGACATTCACTATAAATCGTCGTGCGTGTGGCGACTTGCAAAACAGCGGCTTCAGCTTTCCCGTCAATAGAAACGGAGCAGCAGCGTTGACCAGGTAAACCTCTAACATCTCCAAAGTCGTGACATCTTCCAACTTCAACAACCAGCTTTGCATTGGACGATTGTCAATCTGTTGACCATCGGCATCGAGCCAACCGCGGGGAAAGTATCGCTCGATGTTGGCCATATGGCCATGGTAATTTGGATCGGCCTCCAACAACGGCGTCAAAATTTCAGAGGATCGTATGAGTGCCTGAGCTTGTGAATTGCAGGGGGTATCGAGCAAATGCCGATAGTACTCCATTGGACGCTTGACCGTTTGCGCCGCATTGTTGACCAAGATATCGATCGCGGCTCGTGCGGATAGCAGATGATTCGCGAACGCTTCCACCGTGGGAATGTTTCGAAGATCCAGGGAATGAATCTCTAGACGGTCATGCCACAGATGAAAGTCTGCTTCGGCCTGAAATCGAGTGGCGGCGTCATTCGGAAAACGCGTCGTCATGATCACGTCGGCTCCATCCCGCAACAGCTTCAAAACTATGTGATAGCCGATCTTGATTCGCCCTCCTGTCACCACCGCAACGCGTCCATTCAAGTCGGCTCGTTGGTGACGCTTCCGCCAATTGGCCTCGGCACAATCCAAGCAAAGCTGATGATAGAAGTGATGCAACTGGGTGAAAGCGGCTTTGCACACATAGCAGCGTCGCGCCCGAATCAATTTTCGCGGAGAAACCACAGACGCAGCATCTATAGTTCCAAGCCCACTTGGGCCGAGTTGCTGAACAATTCCAGTGGACTCCATGGCAGAACGGTCGGCAGCGGCGATCTTGCTTTGCACCGCCTGACGTTTCTGACGTTTCGCCGCACGATGGATCTTGGTGACCAACCCTTTGAATCGATCATGATGATCCATGAGTTCGGGACGCTCCGAAACATGCTGTAAGACATTCAGGCAGGCGTCCAATTCGTCCGCCGTGAACGGTAGCTCCGAGAGAATAGGAAGGGTTCGAACCTTCGCCTGCAGTTCTTGGGACTGACGTGCTTCCACTACACCACTACCCTCTCGGATGAACCATTATTACCATGCACTGCAAGGGACTCGAACCCCTATTTCAACCCTGACAAGGCTGAGTCTTTCCAATTAGACCAGCAGTGCGTATGGAAAAACAAAGGCCGGCAGCGAAGAAGAGTCGAACTTCTATCCCTCGATTAGCTATCGAGCGTCTTTCCAGTTAGACGACCGCTGCCGCTATCTAAATCTTACAACATTCAATTCGCCTTCAGGGTGCTTTTGCGACAACCATCGTCGATCTTGGGTTCGCATTGGCGACCAGAATTCCGTGGGCTTCTCATAGCAAATGGGCCCAAGGACGGACTAGAATCGATGAAACCACTTTCGATTTGCTCCTTTGGTCAACGATATGGGTGCTCCCCAGCAATCAGTTTCCGTCACGCGGTGCCCCTCCAGATTTCAATTCGCGATTGCCAATCGCATTGAGTTCCTCAATCCGGTTCATTGGGACGCAGTCACGGCAGGGGCATCGGTGTTTCTCAGTCGCAACTATCTCTCGGCGACCCAAGACGATTTCGGCTCGGAGGTCGTTCGAGACTTTGCCCTCATCTACGACGGGCCACAGCCGGTGGCGGCGATCGCGACGCAATCATTTGACATTACCGGCAAACAACTGGTCGCAGCCAAGTCAGATGGTGAGAACAAGTTTTCCGCCGAATTGAAACGCAAGTCGCTATCGATGCTGAAACGGCGAGTTTGTCTCTGTGGCAATGTGCACACGTGGGGCATGCACGGAGTCGCATTTGCACCGGATTGCGATCCGTCAGCGATTTGGCCGGGAGTTGCCGATTGCTTGTATCGAATTCGTCGCGCGAATCGACTGCACGGACAAACTGATTACGTGATCATCAAAGACCTGTTTGCTGATCAGCATGCCCACGCAGGTTCGCTTGCGTCCTATCGGTATAAGTCCTTTGAGACCGAGCCGAACATGGTGCTGACCATCAATCCGCAATGGAAAACCATCGACGATTACTTCGTCAGCCTGACGAAACGCTATCGAGCAGCGGCTAAGAAAGTTTTCAAGCCCTTTGATGCAGACGGGCTGTCCGTTTCAAGTCTTGTGAACGTTGCCGAGCATTCTGATCGCGTTCACGCACTCTATCACGCGGTGGCATCGAAGGCCGATGTGTGTCTGTTTCCATTGAGTTCAACGACCTTGCCCAGGATTGCCGAGGCGTTGGGCGACGATTTCGCCACGATCGGAATTTTTGAACACGATCACTTGGTCGGTTTTGTCACGGTGGTTCGTGACGGCCCGACTGCGATCGGCTACTACATTGGAATCGACTATGGGGCGAATGCGCGTTTGCCCATCTATCACCGTTTGCTGTTGGCCGTGATTGATCAAGCGATCACGTGGGGCTGCCAGAACGTGTCGTTCGGCCGCACGGCTTTGGACGCGAAATCACGTCTGGGGTGCCAACCGGAGGACACGCACGTTTGGGTCAGGCATCGCGTGCCGTTGGTCAACGTATTTGTGCAGCAGGTGCTCAAGAATGTCAGCCATGCCGAGCCACCCGACCGCAACCCATTCAAAGAAGCACAGTGACTGCTTCCTCAAGCCGCCCGGCGAATGGGCTGAGCGTGCGTCGGGAATTTCAGCACGGCGTTGGTCGCATCGTACGTGACCAAGTTGTCGGTCGAGATTGCTCGCTTGACCGCGGTGACTTGACTGCTGTAGGTCGCTTGGCCGTAGGTCTCGGCGAACTGATTGCGACCGGTTAGTGCCGAGATCGCTGAGGCCACCAACGACACCGGCTTGGTCTCACCTGTGATGGCGTTACAAATCGCGCTGAGCAAACGTCCTCGAACCGCACCGGTGGTTTCGCTCCAGGCGGAATCCAAGACCAGGCGACTGGCGCCGGTAGAGCGAACTCGCCAGTGCCCGACCTGCAAGAGTTGCCCGAGTGCGTAGTTGGCCGCCGTCATCCCGCTGATGGAAGCGCCCAGGCAATCCAGCAATGACCGTAGCACCGCCGTTCGCCAGAAGGATGCCTGCAAGTAACATCCCGTGACGTCGGCAGCCTTCTTTTTCGATTCGTTGCCCCCAGCAATGGGGCAAAAGAGCCTTGCCGAGGTGTCTTCCCAACCCGCCGAGGCAACGCGTCCGGTCACTCCGTCCATCAGCGTGGGGGCGACCGCAGCGACGTCCAAGTCCTCGAATTGGTCCAGCGCACCGTTGACCCAATCGGGGGTCACGCGGCATCCCGGAACGACGACGTGAACGAATCGTGCTCGCGCGACGTCGGACGCTGCTCGGATCATTTCCAGCAGGCTGGTCGACCCCGCATCAATGAAATCGACCTCGTCCCCCAACGCAAACGGATCGCGGTAGTGGCCGTCGTGCGCCACCAGGACTTCGCAGCCGGTGGGACGGTTTTCCAACACGCTAACCAATGTCGATTCAAAGGAATCGTTCTCGGCCGCCTGGGGAACGATGATGGAAACGCGGGGGATCGAAGACATGATTCAGACCGATCGAGTCGGAACAGGGGGCGGGAATAGAATGGTCCGCACGTTCCTTTTAGGTCGGATTCCCGCTACCGACAAATTGAGTCGATCAGCTCCCGGCAATCCAGATTCGCGGCTCAGCTAGCAAAACTTGCAAGCCACGAACCGTTCAACCGTCAAAGTTTGCCGTCAAGATCTGCTTCGTTCCCCCCCGTAGTCACCATCAATTCGCCGCTCTTGCCAGCAAACCGCCTGCAGTCCGTTGATCGCACTTTGGTACATCGAATAAGTTGAGCCCTCACCGCTCGTTCCAAACCAACCGCACCGACCTCCCACCGACGCCAATCGCATGACAAAACGCATCCTGATCGTATGCATGGGCAACATCTGTCGTTCTCCAGCCGGCGAGGCTGTGATGAAGCGATTTGCGGAGGAATTTGGCGTGGATGCCGAAGTCGATTCGGCAGGGACCCATGATTACCACGTCGGCGAACGAGCCGATCAAAGGATGCGAGCGGCTGCCGAAGCGCGTGGCTACGATCTGCAATCGCGGGCACGACAGGTCACCAAAGCAGACCTCGATCCCAAGCGATTCGACTTGGTGTTGGCGATGGACGCTCAAAACTACGCGGCGTTGCAAGAAATGGCCGATCAGCCCAATACTCACATTCGAATGTTCAGCGATTATCTGGATGACGAATGGCCCAATGACGTTCCCGATCCGTATTACGGGGCTGAAGAGGGATTTGACGAAGTCCTCGACATGCTGGAGGAGGGGTGCCCACTCATTCTGCAGACGCTCACGGGCGAAGATCTCTTTGAAGGTGAATTCGAAGACTAGTGGTCCAATTTTCTTCAGCGTTTAGGGATGGGCCGTTCAACCTCCATGACATCGAGCCAGTGGATGACTGATCCGACAATCGAATCTTCGAAATTGCGACGGCAAGCTCTCAACGTCCTGTTTGGAATTGCGTTGACCCTCGCTTTGACGGGGGGATGCAGCAATAACAGTGAAACCGACCCGACGAACACAGCGGCGACGAGCGGAGAGTCAAACGCTGAGATCAGCGCTGAGACCAAGACCACTGGCGACGATACCATTCGCAATGCCACAACTGAAACCAAGACGGCAGCGTCAGAGAAAACACCGCCGCCACTCAGCCGAGAGGAAAGACTCGATGCGGTACTGGAACTGCAAACCCAAAATAAACACGACCAAGCCGCCAAGATCTTGCAAGGTTTGATCATCGAAGACCCGACGGACTACGTCGCAGTGTTTCACTTGGCCAACTCCACGGCCGCTCAAGGCAACTTACGCGATGCGGTTGAGCTACTCGCTGGTATTCCCCCAAGCGATCCCGATTCTGGTTTGCCCGCTTTGGGAGTTTCAGCCGACTGGTGCATGCAACTGGAGCAATTTGACCAAGCGGAAGAAAAGTATCGCAAGATCCTGCAACTGATGCCCGAATTCAACATCGCACGTCGTCGCCTCGCGTACCTGCTGAACCGTCAAGGAAGACGCCATGAAGCAAACGCGTTGATTCGCGAACTCTGCAAGGCGGGCGATGTGACTCAAGAGGAACTCTATTCCTTGATCGTGGAATCTGATGCGATGTACGATCCGCCTGGGGAAGCTCCAGTAGACGGCGCCAATCCGTATTGGCCTATTGGACCTTTGGCAGAGGCCCGGCAGCTTTTCACCTTGCAGCGATATGCTCAAGCCGCCGACCTAATTCAGCCATTGATCGACAGTGGCGGTGCTTCCCAGGCAGCGGTCGCTTTTTGCGGTCTAATGCTCGCCGAAAGCCAACAAGACGATCGCTTCGTACAATGGCTGCGTCAAACCAGCGATGAAACCAAAGAGTTTCCCGAGTATTGGGCCGCTCTGGGAATCCACTTGGCACGTGAAACCCGATACGAAGAATCAATTGGCGCCTTTGCCCAGGCGCTTCGCGGAGACCCCTCGGATCACCGTAGTGTACGTCGGATGATTCTTGGCTTTCGATCCGTGGCCGAACCAACATCCGCCGAAGCGTTCACGAAGCGGTTTCAAACACTCAATCGCGTGATCACCCTGTCCAACCAGATCGCTACGGCGGATGGTTCTCAGGCCAAAGCGATGGCCGAGTTGGCTGACGCCTTGGAACAGATGGGACGACGATTGGAAGCGACGATGTGGCGATCGCTAGTCGCCGTCCAGTCGCCCAATCGCGACAAGGATCTGCAGGCGTTGAACCAGACACTGCGGAGACTGGTTGCCGACGATCTAGCGTTCCCCAGTTTGGAGGAACGACTTTGCGGTGTCGACATGAAAGACTTTCCACTGCCAGAGTTTGAGTTGCCAACGATCGGGCCACCCGACGGCCCTGTCTTGTCACCTCCCTTCCTCGCCAAAGATTTCCCCCAACCCGAGCTGAACACACAAGCAATCTTCCGAAATATCGCTGCAGAGATCGGACTGCAACATCGATATCAGGTCGCCGCAAGCGAGCAAACCAAAGCGTTTGCGATCTACCAGCAACTTGGAGGCGGTGTCGCCGTGCTGGACTTTGATTTGGACGGATGGTGCGACCTGTATTTCGCCCAAGGCGATGCCGATCCGCCCCAGTTCGTCGCCCGCCAATCGGACCAATTGTATCGTCATCTTGCCAATGTACTGGCAAACAAGTCGCAGCATCGCTTGGTCGATGCCACCGATCTTGCCGGATTGCATGACCAGCAGTACACAATCGGCGTCTCCGCGGGCGACTGGAATCAAGACGGCTTTCCCGATCTGGTCACCAGCAACATGGGCGTCAACCGGTTGTACATCAATCAAGGCGACGGAACGTTTGTTTCGCAAGCTTTGGATGCCCAACGCGATCTGCAACGTTGCCCCTCTTCATTGGCAATCGGCGATGTAACGGGCGACCATTTGCCAGACATTGTCGCGGTGAACTACGTTCGTGACAGTGAAGTCACACGAAAACCGAGCCTCAATTCCAATGGCTATGTTGACGTGGGGCTCTCGCCGCTGGAGTTTCAAGCTGGACAGGATCAGCTTTACAAGTCCAGTCCGGATGGTCAGTGGGTTCTGTCGACTCTGGGAGACACGGAGGAAACGGCCAAGCAAGGTTTGGGCGTCGTCGTGACTGGGCTTGATGATCAGCGGGGCAACGAGATCTTGGTCGGCAACGATGCGGTGCAGAATCAGCTTTGGAGCCGTTTACCGACGGGCGATTGGGTCGATCGATCCATTGCCCGAGGCTGTGCGTTTGGTGCTCGCGGACTAGCGACTGCCGCAATGGGCATTGCTGTGGGAGACCTGGATCGATCAGGTACAGTCGATTTTCACATCACGAATTTTTCCGACGAACCGGTCAGTCTGTATTTGCAAGAGGGCGGCACCTTCCGAGATCTCTGCATTCGCTTTGGACTGGTCGATGACAGCGTGCCGCTGGTCGGATTCGGCACACAGCCCTTGGACTTTAACAACGACGGCTGGCTGGATCTGGTGATCGCCAACGGTCACGTCGATGACCTGGGTTCCGCCGACAAGCCGTTTCGCCAACGCTTGCAACTGTTTGCCAACGCCGGCAGTCGATTTGAATTGATCGACGTTGCGGAAGATCCCTATTGGTCGCAACCCCACTCAGGTCGCGCATTGGCCATGCTCGATTTCGATCGAGATGGTCGGCAAGATTTCGTCGTGACGAACTTGCTGGAATCGTCATCACTGCTGCTGAACGAAACCGTGCAAGCCAATCACTGGATTAAGATTGGATTGGTGGGCACGAACAGCGAACGCGATGCAATCGGCGCACGCGTCACGATTACCAGCGGAGCGAGGCAGTGGTCGCATTGGGTGACGTCGGGGGACGGTTACTTGTGCAAGAACGAGAGCGAAATGCACGTCGGCCTGGGCGACACCGCGGCGATCGATCACATCGATGTCCAGTGGCCCGACGGGACAACGCAGACTTTCCAGGACATCCCCATCGATCAAAAAGTGCTGTTGATCCAAGGCCAACCTACATTCCAACTGCAGTGATCGGGAATGGCAAGACGCTTGGCGGGGCACGCTATCGACTTGGAAAGTCGAGCGACGATTGTCGTTCGACTTTCCAAGTCGAGAACGCACAACACGATCCGCCCAAACACAAACCATACGCTTCGTGCTGTGCTGCGTAACTGTTACCTCCCCCGGCTGCTGAGTGAGGTGACAGAAACCTGCGAAGCGCCGCTGTACCGCAACAACTGATTATTGAACAGCACACCGTAGAGCTACATCAACAAAGCTACACTTATTTCCCGCCCGCTGCCGCGCGGAGTTGCTTTTCTCGCTGAGCGAACTGTTGTGACAGCGTCGGGTTGACTGTGCGGTACAGCACCGAGAGTGAATGATAGGGAGGTGTGTAACTGCCATCGATTTCAATCGCTGCACGGAAAGCCCGTTCTGCATCTGGAATTCGTCCCACACGGGCCAAACACAGTCCAAGATTGTATTGATCACTGGCGGTGCGCCGGATCCGCGTCAGTTCCTCCAGCGATTGCACTGCATCGGCAAAGTTACCGTTGTCCATCAGCAACATCGACAACGCCTCCAACGCGGCTTCGCGACTTCTGAGCGGTCGTGGTTCCAGTTGCAAAGTCTGAGGCGCAAACCGAAGGACGCGTTGCCGCTGACGAATGACTTCTGCACGATTGGCGTCCACCGGAGGCAAGTTCTCGGCTTTGATCCATGCCATGCGAGCCAACAAGCTGTAGATTTCGGCGTCACTGCGATCGTTGCGAAGCAACTCCAGCAACTGGTCGCTTTCCTGATACTGAGCAAGCGGACCTAGATTCCCCAGTTGGGCTTGATCCACCGCGTTGTAAGCCTCCGCCAAGCGATCTCGTCGTGCGAGTTGTTGCTCGCTCAATGAGGTCGTCTGTTGCAATCGTCGCAACTGCCGCGGCGTGATGTCGACGTTTTGCGGAACGCCATCGCGATAAATCGCAATCAGGTGACTGGTGGTGCTGGTGTGCGGTACTTCACTGGCGATGGAAGGCATATGACAAGAAACGCAATCGTTGCCGCACTGCGTTTCGCGATCTGCGATCGGCATGGCGCATCCCTGGTCGGCGTGACACTGATTGCATTGGTCACGTCGATAGGAGACTTGGTCGGCAATGGGCTCACTACGATGTGAATCGTGACAGGTGACACAAGTCAAAGTTTCCGATTGCACGTAACACGGACTTTGCCACATCTGATCGAAATGGCCGGTGAATACTTTGCTGAAATCGCCGGGCGGTTCGTTCTTGTAGTGCACGCGGGTCTGAGCCAAGTCTTCGCCCGCGACGAAATCCCAAATGTCTTTCCCTGCCGCGTGGACGACCACGTCGCCTTGCAAGTGGCACTGCCCGCACATTGACTCCACTTGCATCCGATCCAGCTCATTGGGATTCACGATTTTTGAGTCCACGACCTCAGTCGGCTCCGTTTTGTTTGTCGCGACATCGCGATACAACCGGGTGTGTTCTTCACCGGGGCCGTGACAACGCTCGCAACCGATCGCCAGCTCATGAATGATCGGCTTGTGAGGATTGTTGTCGCGACGACTGACCAGTCCTGCGTGACAGAACAGGCAATCGGCATCAATCAAACGCGTCATCGCAAAATGATTCGGTTGGTCGTAGCCGGGTGCCATGCCAAAGTGATCGCTGCCCCGATACCATGTCACCGGTGATTGCAACAGATAGTCCTCGTCCGTCAACAGATAGCCTTGCGCAAACGCGCCGCTGCCCATCGCGTAGCCCACGGGCAATTCATTGACCAAGACACGATCACGCGGGCCGTCTCCGAAGCGTTTCCACTCGCGGTGCCAGAGCGTCCCCTCTTGCTCAACCGTATCGTATTCACGCCCGCTGGCAGGATGCTGCAGCTTGATGTCCCGCGATCGATCCTTCATCGCGTCGACCAGGGAAAGCGATCGGCTGTGATGCGTTTCTAGAAAGCTGGCATGGCGGTTGGGGTGGCACTGAGCACAGGTTGCCGTGCCGACATAACCCTCGGGGAACTCACCTTGCGGTGCCAGTGTGGTCGACCAAGGAGATGCGTTGAGCGGTTCCGACGAATCACCGTCGGATCGTTCGGCGGAGTCCGTCGCGTCGGGCTCTCTGGCGGCTGATTTTGATGCGTTCGCTGCAGACGTGGCTTGAGAGGACTGGTCGGCACCGGTCGGCGTTTGCGGACCGGAATTTTCCACAGGGGAGCCACACCCGCTGGCCACCCAGCAGAGGATGGCGAGGGCGATTGCGGAAACGATTCGCTGGGACAAGTCTCGCACTGGCCGCGTGTACCGTGAAAAAGGATCGATTCGGAGTCCCGAATATACAGAAAAAAACCTCGCCCACGGATGCGGGCGAGGTTTCGAATTGTGATCAAGTAACCAGAGGTGTTACTGGTTCAACTGTTCTTCGATGACTTCTTTGGCAGCCCGTGTGCCCATGGCACCCCAAAGCCCATAGGGGCTCTTCTTGCCGGGCCTGTTGTAGAAGCTGATCGAAGGAGCATTTTGGTCGCCCGCCTCGATGGAGTCGGAGATGAAGATCACAGCACCGTCGCCCATCAGGATGTGGGCACCACCTTGGTGACGGCTACTTGGTGGCAATGAGCCAGCAGCGTCTTGGTGACCACCCATGCACGACTCGGCATTCGGAGGACGAATGGTCCAGACCATGTTGGAGGTCGCTTGGTAGAATGCCCAGTTCATCCCGCGAGACTGACGATCGCTGTGGATCAAGTTCGGGGTTGTGCAAGTACCGCCTTGGCACCAGAAGTTTGGTGCCAAGGGATCCAACTGGTTGTTCTCAACACACCACATCGGATTGAACTGAGGACCGGCCGTTCCGACGGCGTCCCATTGATCACCGTTGGTCACCGAGATGGCACTTCGCTTGTCGAGGTCACCCAAGTCCGAGACGATTTCACCCATGCATACGGTGTTGGACAAACCGTCCAAAATGTCTCGGAACTTGGCTTCGCGACGAACACCAAAGAAACCACGGTCGACGGCTTGAGCGCGTTGTGCACGCCAAGCGTCACCTGGAGTCAAGTTGTTGTTCTTCAGGTTGTCTTGCTGCAGCACGTGGCAAGAGTCGCCCATTGCAGCAGCGTAGTTACAACGAGACAAAGCAGGTTGTCCGCTGCCTGGGTCGCTGGGGCAACGCAGCGTGGGAAGCTCAGTCGCCCACGGCACGTATTCCCACTGGTCACGAGGGCTCGGTCCCATCGCTGGCCAGCGGCCGCCGACTGATGGAATCGTGTAACCTGGAGTCACGGTTGCTTGGCTCGGATTGCTGATCGATTCCCAAAGAGCTTGTTGCTCGAAGAAAGGGGTCAATCCGACGTGAATGCTCAAGCACTCGTTGTTGGAGTTGTCCGAAGGACGCCACCACTCTGGACCGCCAGAGGTGACGCCAGCGATCCCGGTACCGCTACCGACCGTCGGGATCTGCTTGTAAGTGGAGTGGTAATTCTGGATTGCCAAACCGATTTGCTTGAAGTTGTTGCTGCAGCTCATTCGACGCGCGGCTTCCCGAGCGGCTTGAACTGCGGGCAACAAAAGCCCCACAAGAATGCCGATGATGGCGATGACGACCAACAGCTCCACAAGTGTGAAACCGCTAGCCCGATTTCTGAAAGGTTTCATTCGTTACTCCTGAGATGTAGAATGAAAAGAGAACAATAAACAAGTGAACGATTATACCCTGAAAACGCGAATTAGCGTGAGGGTTACCGCCCTAAATTACTCAAATATGCTGACTATGCGACCCCAATTCGGTCAAACCGGGGTCTTGAATCCAGGAATTAAGTCCCTTTCCCAGGCGGTATAAGTTTCTTTGCTCAATTCGATGATCCAACAACTCGGATTCGCTTGTCTGGCCGCACCCTTAATGCTTGCAACCATTTCGGGATGTCGCGAATCAACCCCTGACAGCGGGGTGAATTCCGGCGTTGTCGTCGATTCGGAAGAGCCCCGCGACGCCATGAGTCGGGCCATGCAGCTTAGAGATTGGGCGACAGCGGATCGCTTCGCCAAGCAGGCCCTGATCGCCGAACCGGATGATCCGGAGTTGCTGACCAGCGCAGCCAAGATCGCCGCATTGAGCGGTCAGAAGCGAGAAGCGGCGCGTCTGCTGACACATGCTGCCAAAGCAGCGGGCTACTTGCCGTCCAGTCGAGTCGACTTTGCCGTGCAAGCTTTGATCGATGTCGGTGAGTTGTACGCAGCGATCGACCTGCTCAATGAGTCTTTGGCTGCCAACGGCGACAACACGACCCATCGAAAGATGTTGATCGGGTTTCTCGGGGAAGCCCAACGAACGGAATTGATCCCGCCCCATCTGAAACGGTTGATTCAGAATCGAGCTTTTGACGTTCAGTTGCTGTTGGCGGTCACCGAAACGTCGTCACGGCGGTTTTCCTTCAACACCGCCAAGATTTTGTTGGAACGCAACCCTGATGACCATCGCGTGCGATTGGGAGACGCCTTGGAATTGCTCGACAAGCACGACGCCATCGCATGCGAAACGATGCTGCGTGAGATCCTAGAGCATCACCCAAAGTTTGCCCCCGCCTACGCACTGTTGGGGCAAACACTGATGGAACAACGCAGGATCGACGAGATTCCCGCATGGGCGGATGCGGCGCCGGTCGACTGTCGCGAACACGCCGATTACTGGCTGACGATCGGAGACTGGGCGGCCTCGTTCGACAAACACCAGCAGGCTGCGAGGGCTTACTGGGAGGCAACACGACGTGACCCCAACGACAGCAACGCATGGATTCGTCTTTCCCAAGCCTTGCGAAGTGTTCGATCATCACAAGCCGTCGATGATTCTAACGCCGTATCCGACGCCCAACTGCACGCCATCGAAGCCCGCATCGAACGACTGCTAAAGCTGCGCGCACACTACTATGACTTCACCTGGGAAGGCAAGGACCGCCAAGCCAACGCCGTTGCCATCGCCGACGACCTGTTTGCGTTGGGTCGAACGTGGGAAGCGGAAGCCTGGACCGCCGTGGCCACCACGATGAAAAAGGAACCGACGTCGCGACTTGGGGAACTACGAAAAGAAGTGTTGGCTCGACTGAGCAAGGATCCCAGTTGGATCTCGCCGATCGATCAGCCTTCGCTCGCACTGGATCTCTCACCTTGGCCCGAACCGACGCTTCAATCGCCCAATCAACAACCGTCCAAAAGCACTGGCATCGCTCCCCGACTCGCATCGCACGACCATCTGCTGATGCGTGACGAAAGTGAGACCTGGCAACTGGATGGCGTCGGCGCCAAAAACAATCCAGACAATGCAAAGCTTGCGGCTTTGATCCGATCGACAGGAGTCGGCGGCGGCGCGATCGATTTCGATCTGGACGGCTGGCCCGATGCGTTGGTGATGGGAGCGGGCGGCACGATGCTGAAATCGGACTCGATGGCAAACGAGTTGCTGCGAAACCTCGGCGATCGTTTCATCAAGGTCACTGCAATGACCGGAACGGGAGATCGTGGATACGGGCAAGGCGTGGCCATCGGCGATTTCAACGAAGACGGCTTCGCGGACTTGTTCTTTGCCAACCTCGGTAAGAATAAACTGCTGAGAAACAATGGCGACGGCAGTTTCAGTGACTGCACCGAATTGCTCGACGATGGTCAGTGGCAGGAATGGAGCACCTGCGGCGCTTTTGTTGATATGAATCGAGACGGCATCACCGATTTGTTGACGACGAACTACTGCCGAACGATTGCCAACATGGACAAGGCGTGCCCAGACGCCAACGGCGTACCCGGGCCATGTCACCCGCTGAAGTTTCCCGCTCACCGAGATCAATTCTTCGTGGGCAAGGGCGATGGAAGCCTGCAAGATGTGTCCGACACATGGATCGGCGATGTGACACCCGGTCGAGGACTAGGCATTGTCGCCGGTGCTCTGGACGGTCGACAGATCGGTGCCTTTGTCGCCAACGACATGACACCCAATGCTTTTTATCGCTACCTCGGCAGTGCAGATCAGCGACTCGACGAGAACGCCACCGTCAGCGGATTGGCCGTCGACGGACGGACGATTGCTCAAGCATCGATGGGGATCGCATGCAGTGATTTCGATGGTGACGGAGACTTGGACTTCTACGTCACAGGTTTCGGTCGCGAATACAATATTTTATACGATCAAGTCGCACCGGGGCTGTGGCAGGACATCACGAACAAACTGGACTTGGTGCAATCCACATTACCCATGGTCGGATTCGGCACCGAAGCGATCGACTTGGACGCAGACGGCATTGACGAAATCTTGGTGACCAATGGACACATCGGCGATTTCAATGAGCCGGATAGTTTGCCCTACGAACAGCCGCTCCAGGTATTCCGCCGCGGTGCCTCGGGCAGTTTCCAATGGGTGGATGACGATCGATGGGGCGACTACTTTCGTCAAAGCCACGTCGGTCGCGCGTTGTGGACGATCGATGTCAACCGCGATGGTCACAGCGACGTGATGATCACACACTCCTACGAACAGATGAGGTTGCTGGTCAATCACACCAAAAGTGATGCCGATCGAATCGCATTTCAATTGGTCGGGACCGATGACAGTCGCGGCGCCGTGGGTGCGATCATTCGCTTTGTGTGCAACGGCCGCCAACGAAGTTTGTGGGCGCTGGCCGGAGGCGGATACTTGTGCACCAACGAAAACATCTTGCGTGCCGGGTTGGGTCAGGCTGACGAAGTGACTGACGTGACAGTGACGTGGCCCAACGGCGACACTCAATCACTTGGCACCCTGCCGTCCAATCAGCTTTACTTGATCGTGCAGGGAGATGGCTTGCCGTTTGTGATGGATGAATATGCCGCCGCCGGGAAAGATTGAATGCGTTGTTGCCCGGTGAAGTTCAAGCAAAAACATCGTCTCACGTTGCTCGGCAACGCATTGCCGGTATCTGGTGTAGTGGATTTCGCCAGAAATCCTTTGCGAAAGGAATTCTGGCGAATCCCACGACCAATGGTCTGCTTGACGTTGTCGGCAATTCTCTTGCTGGGCGGGTGCAGCCGGCCTGGCGTCGAAGGAAGCACGCCGGAGAACGACACCAGTACCGCAAGCGGAACATCGGACTCGTCCGATCCGGTCGCCGCATTTCAAACCGCAATTGAACAGCGGGATTGGCAGCGCGCCGAGCAATTGGTTTCTCAAGCGATGATCGCCCGACCAGACGACCCCGACGTTTTGACCAACGCGGCGATCGTGACAGGCAGGGCCGGGCAACAAGAGGAAGCGGCAAACTTGCTGGCCCAAGCCGTCCGAGTTTCGCAGTTCGATATCAGCGGCCAACGTGTCGACCACGCCGTACAGGCTTTCATCCAGATCGGTCATCTGTACGACGCGATCGAGTTGATCGAGCAAGTACTGCAGACGCATCCGGACGCCCATCGTTACCGGAGGATCTTGGTCGGCTTGCTCGGTGAAGCACAGTTGACTTCAGAGCTGCCCCAGCACATGAGCCGCTTGATCCGGGCGCGTCAGTTCGATTTGATGCTGCTGATGGCCACCACCGAAACAAGCTTTCGTCGCTTTTCATCTCAGTCCATCACGACCCTGTTGGCTCGTAATCCGTCCGATTGGCGACCGCGATTGGGGGAAGCTCAGACGTTGCTGGAGTCCCGCAATGCCGCGGCCGCCGAAGATGTCTTGCGACAGATCCTATCACGCCACCCAGACTTTGTCCCCGCGCACGCCTTGCTGGGGTACGCTTTGGTCGCTCAAGGAAAAACACAATCGCTGCCGGAATGGTTTGACGCTCTGCCGGGCGACGCTGACGAACTGGCCGGGTATTGGTTGGCACTGGGTGAAAACGCGTTGAGCCACGGCGAGACCTTGGCGGCGGTCAGAGCGTTCGCCCAAGCGACACGACGAAGCCCCAACGATAGCTTTGCTTGGACTCGTCTGGCAGACGCCATCGCAACGCTGCAAAGCAATACGAAGCCATCTAGCGACAACGTGCCCATCGACCTGAATGGCATCGACCTGGAGGCCGTCGCCTCGGCCATCGCGCGGCGCCGCGAAAGCCTGTTGGAACTGCGAGACCGGTTTTCCGAGTTCAGGGACGGGCACCAAACCAGTCAGACCAGGGCGGTTCAGGTCGCCAAGCCATTGTTCGACCTGGGACGATTCTGGGAAGCAGAAGCGTGGCTGGCCATCGCAACCACTTTGCCCGACGAAAAAACAAACGAAGCAACAGAACTACGTGAAAGCGTCTTGGCCTCTCTGTCCAAGGATCCCGTTTGGCAAAGCACACAAGGACACCCTGAGTTGAGTTTTGACCTCGCAGGCCTTCCTGTCCCATCGATGATCCGTGATACAGCCATCGCGAACAACAAACCATCGGTGCTCGCCGGAGATCAGGAGTTCCGCATGAGCGATGAAGCCAAACGTTGGGGGCTAGACTTCTACGGTGCGGTCGGAAAAGAGGTGATGGGACCGCACGTGCCGATCTATCAAACATTGGGATGCGGTGGTGGCGTGATCGACTTTGACAACGACGGCCGACACGATCTGATACTGCTCGCAGCGGGTGGCGGCATCGGCAAACTCGACAGCGAACCGGGGCAACTATTTCGAAACCTGGGTGATTCATTCTCCCCGATCGGTGGTGTTGCCGGGTTTGGTGACCGAGGTTTTTCACACGGCGTGGCCGTCGGTGATTACAACGACGACGGATTGGCGGACGTTCTGGTGACCAACTTGGGACGCAATCGATTGTTTCGAAACAATGGCGATGGAACGTTTGTCGATGCCACCGATGTGATGGATGCCGAGCGGCGAACCGACTGGAGCACCAGCGGGGCAATCGCGGACATCGATCAAGACGGATACAACGATCTTGTGATCGTCAACTACTGCGACACGAGCGAACCACTTGACCAACCTTGCTTTGACGATCAAGGCCACGAGATCAACTGCTACCCGCTCCGGTTTCGCGCCGCCGCGGATCGCTTCCTGCGTGGTTCCAGTGCAGGGACATTCACAGATGTTACCGATCAATGGAGCAACCCAACGGCGATCGGTCGTGGCCTCGGCTTGCTCGTCGGACGCCTGGATGGACAACGCCAAGGGATCTACGTTGCCAATGATGCTTCCGTCAACCACTACTACCGTTGGAACTCGCTGGTCGCCGATCATCCACTAACGGACTTGGGCATCTCCTGTGGCCTCGCCGTCGACGCTCAGTCGCTGGACCAAGGATCGATGGGGATCGCCAGCGAAGACTTTGACAATGACGGCGACCTCGACGTGTACGTGACAGGTTTTGCCAACGAGTACAACATTCTTTACGAGCAACAATCTCCTGGTCTCTGGACCGATCGAACCGGAGTCCAGCAGTTGATCGCACCGACTCTGCAAACCGTAGGATTTGGCACTCAAGCGGTCGACTTGGACAATAACGGTGTCCATGAAATCATCGTTGCCAACGGGCACATCGGCGACTACGGCGAACAATCACCGCCGTATGCTCAGCCCCTGCAGGTCTTTCGTCGCCACGCGAATCGACAATGGGTCATTGAAACGATCGATCAATGGGGAAACTATTTTTCAAACTCACACGTCGGCCGCAGCCTGTTCACCGTCGATGCGAACCACGATGGTCGCACGGATGTGATCGTGACGCACGCCACCGAACCGGTCGCGATGCTGCTCAATCAAACTCAATCGGCTCATCACCGAATCACGTTTCGCTTAGTTGACACCACGGGCACGCGCGATGCCGTCGGTGCCATGATTCGATTTGAGATGGGCGACGGAACCGGTTCCCTGACGCGAACCTTGTTTCGGCTTGCGGGAAACGGATACTTGTGCACCAATCGCCCGGAGATCTGCGCCGGCACCGGAGTCTTTGCTCAAGTCGAGAACGTGCGTGTGACTTGGCCGGACGGCAGAGAGCAAGTCATTGGCTCGCTCAAGTCAGACAAAGAATATCTCATGGTCCGCGGACAAGTACCTTTCGTCCTGCGGACCTATCGTGATTGATCGCCCAGCCGAAACGTCCAAGACACTGGACGTGTCAACGACGATTGGCGATGAGTTGCGTCTACACGCAGCTCAGTTGCCAGGACCTTGCTTGCCTTGAGCTTTCATCGCATCTTCGTAGCCTTTCTGGCTCGGCAGCTCCGAGGTGGGGACAGCATTTTCTGGCGGCTTGTTCACAACGGGCTTGCTATCACCACAACCAACAGAACTGACTGCCATGAAGCAGAACATGACAACGCTGGCAAATGTCAACTTTTTCATCGGATACCTCAGTCGATTTTGACGACGAGCAACAAGGGAATAAAGGAACCGGCTGACGCCTGCTCCACAGGGAAGACTCCGCATTATAGACACCATTGACACCGACGGCTACGTGTCCATGACTATGTGTCCATGACGGTGACGCTCCCCAGTTTCACGCGGCTAGCCCGGGTTATGAAATGCAAACTGCATTTACCAGCGATGTCACAACTCATTGTCATGAATCTTTTTGCGCAAAAATCAATCATCCGCATGAATAATCCGCGTCTAGCGTGGATAGAGCCGGTCATCGTTCTCAATCGAAAGGTAGCGACGGTCTATTTGGGGGGATGCGAACACCTGCCGCTTTCCCGATGGCCAAACGATCTCAAGCTGCTGAATCGCATTCTCCTGACCAAGACCGACATCGATCACTGATTCATCGTTGCAAAAATAGCCGTCACCGGCGCTGACCCAGTTCGAAAAGCTGCCGCGTTTCGTGGAGACCACCACGCGTGCTCCGATCGCATCCCGTTCACTCTGTACTCCCACCAATTCCAATTGAATCCAGTGCCCAGGTGTTTCAGTGCGGTTTTCCAACAGCGCCAACGGTTGATCCAAGTGACCGATCAGTACGTCGACCGCGCCATCGCGGTTGAAATCGGTGGTCGCCATCGATCGCCCCAAGTACGCCCCGCTCCAGTAACCGGATTCGTCCTCGACCGTGGCCGGATCAAATCGATCGCCACGACCGTGCAGAAACTGCGGCGGCATCTGAAATCCTTCGCCGATGAATCGCATGTCAAAGATATGCCCGTTGGTGACCAACAGATCGAGACAACCATTGCGGTCCACATCAATGGCTTTCGTGCCAAAGCCGACGTAGGGAATGCTCACCAAGTCGATCCCATAGCGAGCCGCCATGTCGGTGAATCCACCGCTGGGACTCTGCATGAACAGGTTGGCGGACTCCTGCGAAAAGTTGGTGATGTGCAAATCGATTCGTCCGTCACGATTGAAATCGCCATGCGTGATGCCCATGCATCCATTCGCCGCACCGCTGTACCCGTTGGAGACTCCTTCCAGATCCGCCACATTATGAAAGGAGCCCTCGTCATTTTGGATCAAGAAATGATTGGGGCGCACATCGTTGCCGACAAACACATCATTGCGTCCATCGCCGTCGAAATCCGTGACCAGCAGCCCCAGTGAAGTTCCCGGTTTGGCAATCTCACGATCGATCTCGTGAACCTGAAACCGTCCCTCCCCCGAACTCTCGTACCAACGATCCGACTGCGCGTAGTGCTTCAACGGCGACGGCTGCTCCTCGCGTCCGTCAGGGCCGACGTCTGGCAACTTGAATGCGCCCTCCATCTCGATGTAAACGCTTTCGAATAAATCTGGCATTCCGTCATGGTTGATGTCGGCGATCGCCAGCGATGACGTGAATCTGTCGTCGACCTGTCCCAACGATTCGGTCGCGTCCCGAAAGGTGCCATCTCCGTTGTTGATCAACAAACGGTTGTGCCCGAGGCTGCCGACGTACAGATCGGCAAAACCATCCTGATTGACATCGCCCGCGGTCACACCAGATCCATAATCAAAACCCGCCGCACCGGCCACCTCGGTGACGTCTCGAAAACGAGCATCCTGATTGCGAAACAAGACGTCCGATCGCGTGCATTGAGAACTTGGCGGCTCGCCTGAACCCTGCGGCAAATGAATGTCAGGCCAGCCGTCTAAATCAAAATCGACGACCGCGATCCCGCCGCCGACGGATTCGTGAATGGGAATGGAGGAAACATCCAGCTCCTTGTCGGGATACCACTGAAAGTCCAAGCCGACTGCATGTGCCACGTTGACCAACCTTGGTTTTGCCAGCGGCTCACGAGCAACCACGGGCGCAGCCGCTTGTAACGCCCCGGATGCGTCGCTCAGCTTGGCTAACGCTCCATCGAGACCGAACTGTTTGGGATCCACTCCGATCAAAGACGACTCGGACGCCATGACGAGCGCTTCAGGATTCTGTGCCAGTGCCGCGCGTTGCTGCAACACTTGGTTCCGCTGCCCAGCGGCCTGACGGGGGATCATGGTCAACGTCCACGCCAGCGTTTCGAATGGCCTGCCAAGCTCCATGACTTCACGCGTCAGTCCTTGACGAACCGCCAAATCCCTCGGCTTCTTTAGCAACGCCTCGCTGCTTCGTTGAGAATTGGAAAGCTGAATGCCACGATAGCGAAACTGCTCGGCATCGTCCGCTCGATCCAGCGCGGCAAACACTTTGTTCAAACGCTGCATGCAAACGCGATCGGTAGGATTGCGAACCGCCGCTTCCAAAAACGCTCGCGCGGAGGCTTCGTATTCCCGAAGATCAAAAAAGTAGGTGCCCAGAGCGACCCAATAATCTCCCAGCTTCTTTGCCTCCTCATCGCAACGAGAGAACCACTGGGGAATCTTTTCGAACTGCTGTGTCTCGGCCAACAATCGTCCGTACAAAGCGCATGCCGATGCCGATTCGAATTCACCCTGCCACTGCAAGTCCAACTCCTCGATCGCGGCCCGATGGTCCAACTGGGTGAAATGCCACCGCGCCATCCCCAGTCCGTCGGCGAAAACCTTTCGTGGATCGGCATCCTTGGCCAACTGAGGCGGAAAAGAATCTGCGCGACTGACCAGCGACAATAGTTCTTGATCGGTGGCCTGACCGTTACGGCACAAGTACTCCGCCTGCCACGAAGCCTCTTCTCGGCGACCGTGTCGATTCAACAACGCCCACGCGAGATGCCGCCAGCGAATTTCACTGGGTTCCTTTTCCAATGCCGCCAATACGGTTTCAATTGCTTCGATCGTTGCGCCGCCCAAGGTAAGTTGTTGCAACCGAAACTCCATCGCTTGTCGGCCAACTCGCGATTCCAGGGGAACCGATGCTGCGACCTCTGCCGCCGTCAGGTGATTGCCGCCCGCGCCTTCGATACGAGCCGCGATCAAGGTCGCTTCCTGATTCTCCGGCTCCGCCAGCATCACTTGCTGGACCTCCCGCATCGCATCATCCAGTTTGCCCGACTCCAGCAGCTCCGACGCCTTTTTCAGCCGATCGGTTGTCGACTGCACTTCCGCAACCCTGTCAGTCTCTTCGCTGCCACCATCGGCCACGACACTCGAATCAGTTCGACCGCATCCAACGGTAATCAGCAGCACCAAGCTGATGCAACACAACCGATGATGCAAATCGCATGCACAGCCCGCCATCGCTCGCAGACGCTGAGAGAAACCGATCGAAACAGCTGGGCCTTTTTGAAACATCACCAATCACATGTGTCTATTGCATCGCGCGAAAACGGTGCGCAGCGAACATTCTACGCCATCGAGCAATATTTGGCGACGCGCAGACGGCTGGTCCTACCGTACTGCGGATATCAGCCGCCACGCGATAGCGTCCGGTTCTTACGCCTCTAATCGGGAACCGGGTGCTATCGAGAGCGTCCCGCTTAGAAAGTTGATCGCACCAGCCATTTTTCTAGTCTTTACTAGCACGACGCGCGAGCGAGTGAATCGTCTTTTTGTGCTTCTATTCACTCGCTTGCGCGTCGTGCTGGTATTTTGCTGGAAATTCAACGTGAAACCATGCGTTCTAAGCGGGACGCTCTCTATCGCACTCCGGCTGATGGAGTATCCGGACTAGCGGGTCACCAGAGTTTCCACCAAGGCTTGGTCTTGATCTCAGGCAGCTTCAGACGCTCGAACCACACCGTGGCTTCCTCCTCACTCAACTCGCCTTGCACGGTCACACTTGGAGGCAGCGCCTGCAAAAAGGGGCCGAAAAAGCCAGCCCCCCATTGCCGTGATGCCAACAGCATCGGCCACAACAGAACGACCTGCTCTGCGTCGATCTCTGGAATCGAGTCCGGCGTGGCTTCCCCCCAGATCGATCCCGCGAAATCCGCCTTTGCGCAGGTTCCGACACCGTAATGCCACCAAGCTTTGTCACTCGCTTCGTCGTGACGCTGCCCCAACGCGACCGATTTGAGATGAGCCGAGACTCGCTTCGATCCTGGCATCCTGATATCCGCCAACGCGGATTGCAGCAGCGTGAACAAATGAAAGCAGTTCGACAGGTTTTGATACGCCACGCGAACAACTCTCTTGCTTTCGACATGGATCACGACGAGATGTCCACTTTGTTTTCTCAGTAGCTCCATCACCCACATCGGCCCGGACGATAAGTGTTCGGTACGTTGGAATTCTGCGATGACATCGGGGCGATTCATCATGTGTTGATGGAGACTCATCGATCGAGCGACATGAGCTACCAGACCTTGGCCAAGCCTCTCCAAACCGAAATCGGTATCTGGATTGATCTCGTCGTCACCCGATTCATCGGAGTCAACTTCGTCGTCGCTCGTGTGGACCGCCCGTGACCACTTCAGCATCGTCTCCAAAATCTGCTGCCCAGCTTCCTCTGGTTCTTCACCATGCTCCGCCCCGGCCCCCAACCAGACGGCGAGGTACCCGGCACCGGCACAACTGCGAACATCGCCAAGTCGACACGCGATCGGTGCCCGGGCTTCCCCGCGATCAGGATGTCCCGCAATCTCATTGAGAGCATCACGGAGATCATCATTCAGCTCCGCAGACGTTTGCGCATCGGCCGCCGCGATGATTCGATCAACAAGTTTTTCCAGTGGCAGATCGGTCGATGTCATGTCACGCCTTCGTTCGGTCTACAGTGGATCGAAGTCATTCTAGCATTCATCAATGTCTCTATTCTTCACGGGTGCATCCCGCCGCCGCTGGTGACCACCGGATCTAGTATCATCGAATCAAGCGGCTGAGAGAAGAGTATGCGAACGATCGATGACAAAACCGGCAGGCATCGTCGTCACTTTCTTGTTACAACCTAACATCATAGACTCGATCGACTGAATCGAACAAGCGACGATCGAATGCCTGCCAGATCGAGACGGCCCAGAATCACATAGCGTTTTCGAAAATGACAAAAGCCATTGAAAAAGCCATTCTGGCGAAAGACCCGCCGGCGATTGTTGCCGCACTCGTCGGACCAACGGAAACGCAGCGAACAGCAACTCTCGAGCAATGGCGATGCAGTCTGGATTGCTCTCATTGCTGGCGATCAAGTGCCGGTCGATATCGCCGTCGCTGGCTTTCGGGATGTAGTTCCCGGTGGCTGGGCAACAATGAACCGTATTGCGGAAGTCTCATCAACTGCAGCAAGACGAAGCTTTTGCTGTTAGATCAAGTTAAAATCCTTGCTAAGGTGCATTTGGTTCCGCAAAACCATGGATGGGGGCTTGCCGCTGCTGTGCTCCAAGCAATGGATCACATCGTTGCGGTTTTTGAGTTGGTCCGCTCCGACAACGAAGTGTTCAAGCTCAGCCAAAAGGAACTGGGGATAGCTGAAGAGAACTTTCCACGTAGCATCCATCGCTAAACCCAGATGACTTGATCCCTTCAAGATTACCCACCACGTCCTCGAGTTCCATTATGTCCGACGTAAGAAGCCAGATTGTGTTCTCGATTCTGCTGACACTTTTGATCTGCGTTCCTGCCGCGGCCCAGTCGGGTAGCGAACCGAATCCGGAGAAGCTGCGGGTCATCTCGCACAATGTGTGGTATGGGTTCACACAGAAAACAGAGCCTCGGTACTCCGACTGGAAACGATGGATGAAGGCTCAATCGCCGGACGTCGTTTCGCTGCAGGAGCTAAACACCTACACGGAGGAAAGACTGCAGGCGGATGCACAGTCGTGGGATCATCCCTACTGCGTCTTGCTCAAGGAAGACGGATTTCCCACGGGGATCACCTCCCGATATCCCATCACGGATGTGAAACGAATTCGCCAGGGATTTCATCATGGCCTCCTGCGATGTCGCATCCAGGGCATTTGGTTCTACGTGATCCATTTTCATCCCTCCGATTTCCAACGAAGGATCGATGAAGCAGCCCTTTTGAAACAGGACGTGGAGTCACTGCCCGACGAAAATCCTAAGGTCGTGCTGGCCGGTGATTTCAATGGCTTCTCACCAGCCGACAAAAAACAGTATGACTCGGATGAACTGTTGGTGCCCTTCTTCCAAGGGCTTGATCAGAAAAGCCGCACTGCCCGCAATCTGAACGATGGAAAACTCGACTACGGCGGGATCCAAGCGATTCTGGATCAAGGATACACAGATTTGATCGATTCCCGTCGATCTCCTCAGCTTCCCTTCGTAGGAACCTTTCCGGCGGCGCTCGTGAGCGATCAGGATCATGGTACTGATCGCCGACTGGACTACCTCTTTGTCTCGCCCTCGTTGCGTGATCAGGTGGATTCGGTCGCGATCTTGCGTGACCCTTGCACGGAAATGCTCTCGGACCATATTCCAGTGACGGCGACCATCCGGCTGCGTGAGCCCGACGCTAAAGAGTCTGTGTTCGCATCAACGCCGGAACTGCTGCAGGAAACGGGTGCCGGTGAAGGCCCCGCGTGGCATCCGAGACTTGGACTGCTGACCAGTGGCGAAGGGAATATCAATCAGCTCGATCTGGCGGGGAGGCAAAGCGTTTGGATGCGCGACGCGGGATCCAACGGCCTGAGATTTGACGAACAGGGTGACTTGGTGATCTGTCAGTCGGCTCAGCGACGTTTGGTGCGGCGACATCAGGATGGTTCGCTGCAAGTTCTGGCAGACCATTTTCAGAACATGAAATTCAATAACCCCAACGACCTGGCCATGGATGCAAAGGGGCGGATTTATTTTACCGACCCTCGCTACGGTGATCGCTCCTCCATGGAGATGCGGGATGATTCCGGAGTCTTGGTCGAAGGCGTTTACCGAGTGGATCCTGATGGCTCGATTGACCGTATCATCACTAATGAAGTCGATCGACCCAATGGGATCGCAATCTCGACCGACAATCGATTTCTGTTTGTAGCAGATAACAACAACAGCCACGGCGGGGCACGCAAGCTGTGGCGATTCGACCTGAACCCCGATGGCGGCATTGACCCAGCGACACAAAGGCTGATTCACGACTGGGGTTCGACGCGGGGACCGGATGGCATGAAGCTGGATACCGCCGGGAGGCTCTATGTTGCCGCTGGCCTCAATCGTCCCAACTTGCCTCACGAAACCGCTGATCCACCGACTGCGGGTATCTACGTCTTTTCACCTGCCGGCGAGTTGTTGGAATTCGTTGCCATCCCTCGTGACGAAACCACCAATTGTGCCTTCGGCGGCGAGGACGGCAAAACGCTGTTCGTAACCGCGGGAGGCTCATTATGGAGCATCCGCACGACCACTCCCGGTCAAGTGTTTTGAAGCGGTGGCTGAGTGAAGCTCGTCTAAGGCTTGTATGTGATCTCCACGTAATCGGAGAACAGGTGGTTTTCGTTGCGGAACAGGGGACATGCCGTTTGAGTTAGCGATTCGACCTTACTTGATGAATGACGGTGTCTGGTTAGATCTGGACGCGGTCAATGAACCAACACAAGTGTTTGTTTTCGTAGCACATCGCTTTCCCTCTTTCCGTGACGCACCTGTTGATTGACCCAAGTGGTTCGCATCGTTCTTTCTCTCAAGACCGATTCAGCCCGCGTTTTCTTGAACGCAAGGGCTGCTGTGTTGTACTATCATGTAGACTTGGAACGCGGAATACACCGCGACGTTCCACCAGCATTCTTGTTGCACTACGCCGTCTTGACGGATCGAACGGCCTTGAGGAATCGTATGTCACTACACATTGCACGGTTTCTGCTTCTTGCCGCTCTCGGTTTGGCTGCCCGGTTCGCTTTCGCTGCTGAGGGCCAACACGTTGCCCAACCGGCCTGGGGCGTCGCGCTGAGTCAGGCGGATTCCTTCTCGAAAATCGAAGTCGCCGAGCCGTTTGAGGTTGAGCTGGCTGCCGCCGAACCTCTGGTCATGGATCCGGTTGATTTTGACTGGGGACCGGACGGTCGTTTGTGGGTCGCGGAGATGGCGGACTATCCACATGGCCTGGACGGGCAGGGGCAACCAGGGGGACGCATTCGTGTGCTGACCGATCGCGATGGGGATGGGCGCTATGAACACGCCTCATTGTTTGCCGACAAGCTCAATACTCCGACGGGCGTGCTGGCGTGGCGCGACGGTGTTCTCGTCACGGCTTGTCCGGATGTTCTTTATCTGGCAGACACGACCGGCGATGGCATTGCCGATCATGTGGAGAAACTTTATTCCGGATTCGGCGTCGGCAACGAACAGCATCGCGTCAACGGGTTGCGTTGGGGACTGGACAATTGGGTTTATCTGGCCAACGGCGATAGCGGCGGAACGGTGATCTCCCATCGCACGGGCAAGGAAGTTGACATCCGTGGACGCGATCTACGCATCCGCCCTGACACCGGTGAGATCGAAACGCAATCTGGACAGACACAATTCGGTCGCAATCGCGACAACTGGGGCAATTGGTTTGGGTGCAACAATCCCAACCCGATCTTTCATTACGTATTGGATGAGAGCTATTTGGCTCGCAATCCGCATTTGGTGCCGCCCAAAGTTCGACGTGACATTCGTATCGGAGATGCAGTGGTCTATCCCATCGGCCCGATCATCAGCCACTGTGATCCCAAGTATCGACCGATCGGTGCCACACCGATATTCACGTCGGCTTGTGGAACCATCGTCTATCGCGACAACTTGTTCGGCGACCAATACACCGATGTCACTTTCACAAGTGAACCGGTTTACAACATCGTTCATGCTCGCAAGCTGATTCCGCGTGGTGTCACGTTTGAAAGCGTGAAATTGCAAGACGACGAACGCGAATTCCTTCGCTCCGCCGATCCTTGGTCACGACCGACGGGGTTGCATGTCGGACCCGACGGTGCGTTGTACGTTGCCGACATGGTTCGCGAAGTCATCGAGCATCCCGAGTGGATTGCGGACGAGTTGGAGCAGACACTTGACTTGCGAGCGGGCGCCGAACTTGGCCGGTTGTATCGAATCGCACCCAAAGACGCGCCCCGACGTCCTTTTCAACGCCTCGACCAATTGACCGCAACGGATTTGGTCGATGCTTTGGATTCTCCCAGCGGTTGGCAACGAGATATGGTGCAGCGGATGCTGCTGTGGAAAGCGGTTGAGTCAACCGAAGCAGACGCGGCAATCCTCTGCAGTCGTTTGCACGGTGTCTTGTCGAGCCACTCCAACCCGCTGGCCCGCCTGCATGCTTTGGCGACCCTCAGCGGGATCGGTCAGGTCTCCGACGAAGACCTCCGGCTGGGCATGAGAGATGCGCACGCGGGGATTCGACGTCACGCGATCCGAATCTTGGGCGAACAAGTCCGTCAGGGCGACGGAACGATCGAGAATCAGTGGCAGACCGATATCGAACGATTGATCGATGATGCTGACCCAATGATACGACTGCAACTCGCCTATTCGCTGGGCGAGTTTCGCAATGCGTGGGCGTTCGAAATGTTGGCATCGATTGCCACGCGAGTGAACGATGATCCGTACTTGAGCGCGGCCGTGCTGAGTAGTGTTCACAAGCAGAACGTGCAGGCCATCACATCGGCAATCTGTCGAGATGGACATTGCCAATCAAGCATGGCGGGCACCATGGCAGCGATGGCAATCAAACTGAATGCGCCCACGGCAGCCTCTCACTGGTTGCAGTCTATCGCATCGAACATCGCATCGAACGTCGATTCGATGCCAGACAGCCAACCGGACATCCCGACATGGCAGTCATTGGATCGATTTTTCCAGTCTCTCGGCGGCTCCGATCGAGAACTGGAGCGGCAGCTTGATACCAACGGAACCGCGAGCCTGAGACGATTGCATCGGTTGGCGTACGAAACGACTGGGTCACCGGACGCGCCACTTGCCAATCGACTTGCCGGGATCAAGCTGCTGGGGCGACTGAAATCCGAGCGGGTCGCCGATACCGAGTTGCTGACGGGTTTTCTGTCACCCCAAACGCCGGTCGAGCTACAGCAGGCGGCGGTGGCCACGCTTGCGGGAATGGAGTCTGCGGATGTTCCCTCCATTTTGACCGCGAGCTGGGACACTCACGGCCCAGCCTTGCGAGATCAAATCCTTGGCACGCTGCTGAGTCGAACGAGTTGGACGAGTGAACTGCTGAGCAAGATCGAGCAAGGCGTGATCTCACAGAACTCTCTCAGTGGTACTCAACGGAGCCAGCTTTCGCAGCACAGAGACACGTCGATCAGGGAACGAGCGGCGAAGGTCTTGCAGGCGGTCGACTCGGATCGCGAGCGTGTGTTGCAAGCTTATTCCCGATCGCTGAGGGTCATCGACGATGGGCGAGCCGACGCGGATCGCGGACGTGTGGTCTTTACGACCAAGTGTACGGCCTGCCATCGGCTCGGTGGGCAAGGCAACGCGATTGCGCCCGACCTGGCAGCGTTGACCAATCGTTCACCCGCGGCAATCTTGACCGCGATCATCGATCCCAGTCGTGCAGTCGAAGCCAAGTATCAGCAGTACCAGTTGCTGCTTCGTGACGGTCGAACGCTGGTCGGGATGCTGACAGAGGAAACCGCGAACAGTCTGACCCTGGCCAGCGCCGACGGAAAAACGCAATCTTTTCTACGCAATGAAATCGAACTGCTACGAGGCAGCCCCATCTCCATGATGCCTGTCGGACTGGAACAAGAGATCAGCGTGGAGCAGATGGCCGATCTGTTACGTTACATTCTGGATCAACCGCCGACGAAGTGACTGAAAGACTTTCATGAATCTACAAGGGAACGCAGCATGATTGGCAATACTAGGAGCGCATCATCAATAAGTGAGGTAGTGGATTTCGCCAGAAGTCCTGTGCGCAAGGAATTCTGGCGAATCCCACTATCGGGTGCGTTTGTAAAAGGAGCGTCGTTCCTTAGCTGGTTTGCGATCACCTCCATAGCATTCATCATCACGCAGAATGCAGTCGCCACGGCGGAGCATAAAATACCGGAGGGATTGTTCATCGAAGGCTACGCCGATCAGCTCAGCTACACCGCCGGCGACGAGATCGCGTTTCACCTTTCCGGCGTCGGTTCCGTGACGATGCAAATCGATCGCATTGGAGCCACCCGCGAGCGAGTCTTTGAGAAAGGATCGATTGCTGTTTCCGCTCAACCGATCCCTGATCGTGCATCGTCACATGGTTGCAACTGGCCAGAGACGTTTCGATTGCCGGTGCCAGCGGACTGGAAATCGGGTTACTACGAAGCGACCTTGACGACTCAAGACAACGGCGGCGCATATGTCGGCAAGAATCGTCGCACTGCGGTGGGCTCGCTGTTCTTTGTGGTTCGCGCCGCCCAGCCCGGCAGCACGTCACCGATTCTGATTCAGTTGGCCACGAACACGTACAACGCCTACACGAACTGGGGCGGGCACAGCCTGTACAGTTTCCATGATCGTGATGGCGTCCAAGGGCACCGGGTTTCGTTCGATCGCCCCATCGCATCACAGTTTGGAAAGTGGGAGTTGCCGTTCATTCAATGGGCTGAGAAATCCGGCTACGTATTGGAATACGCAGTCAACAGTGACCTGGAGTTCCGGCCAGAATTGTTGACCAAGTATCGATTGGTTCTGAGCGTGGGGCACGACGAATACTGGTCGTCGCCGATGCGAAATCATTTGGAGAAATACATCGCCGACGGAGGCAACGTGGCTTTCTTCAGCGGCAACACGTGCTGTTGGCAGGTGCGCAGTGAAGACGCGGGGCGGTCGTTGACGTGTTTCAAGCAGTGGTACAACATCGATCCAGAGTTTCGCACGACGGATCATCAAACGCTCAGCACCTTGTGGGGGCATCATTTGATCGGTCGCCCTGAAAACCAGTTGACCGGAGTGGGGTTTCTGTGGGGCGGCTATCACCGTAGCCACGGCCAATTCATGGAAGGATCGGGCGCCTACGAAGTCCACCGACCGGAACATTGGGTGTTTGCCAAAACCGACGTCCAACGCGGGGAAGGAATTGGCGGTCAAGACACGGTGGTTGGTTACGAGTGCGACGGATGTGAAATGCAGTGGCGTGACGGACTGCCCTTTCCAACGGGAAACGACGGCACGCCCGCTTCGTTTACCATTCTGGGAACGTGCCCGGCACGCTGGCATCCAGGGGATTGTTATTGGTACGAGGAGTTTCCCAAGGATCGAGTCGGCGCGGCCGTGATGGGGGTCTACACGCAGGGCGGAACCGTTTTCACCGCGGGCTCAACCGATTGGTCACACGGCTTGCGTGGCAACTCACCGGTGATCGAGCAAATCACTCGCAATCTACTGGACAGATTGTCCGCTAAGCGTGAGTGAGTGGGGCGTGCTAGCCTTCGCTCTTGCTCTGCAAGATCTTGGGCGTTGGGTGCACGACTTCCTTGGCAAGCCCCAGCTTCTCCAACAGCAAGATTGACCAATAGGTCAAATCCAATTCCCACCATTGATGCCCGTGCGCGGCGCATCGGGGATGAGCGTGATGGTTGTTGTGCCAACCTTCGCCATTGTTGGTCAAACCGATCACCCAATTGTTCTTGCTGTTGTCTTTTGTCTCGTAGTTTCGATATCCCCAGAGATGGGTGACGGAATTGACCGCCCAAGTGATGTGCCATACGTACACCGTTCGGACGATGACCCCCCAGACAAACACGCTGGCACCAAATTGGACGGCGAGAGGCCATTGGCCATGCATCAAATAACCGGCCCCGGTTCCCACCACAAAGAACGCGATCGCGTGGATCAAGTAAACCCAAAACCAATTGAGGTTTCGTTCCAATCGAAAGTAGAACGGATCACGCATCAGATCTCGCGCGTATCGATCGTACATCTTTGCCGTACCGATGAAGGTGTCCTTGTAGACCAACCAGCCCACATGCCCCCATAAAAAATCAACCAGTGGACTGTGCGGATCGGGCTGCTTGTCGGAATGCTGGTGGTGCATGCGATGGATCGCAACCCATCGAGCCGGTGCGTCTTGTAAACAGCATACGCCCAGCAGAGCCAAGCCGTGCTCAAGCCATTTGGGCACGACCATGCCGCGGTGGGTCAACAAGCGATGGTAGCCAAGATTGACTCCGAGTGAGCCAAAGACAAAATTGCCGATGAACACCAGGGCAACTCCCGTCCAGCTGAACAGCCATGGCGCAAACGCGAGCAGCGCTAGCAGATGAAACAGCAGAAACGCGATGGCGTAGGGCCACTGAATGCGGTGGCTGGCGGTTTCTGGGCGAGGGATTCCGTGAACCGCCGAACCCTCATTTGGGTGCTCTGGTGAGGTACCAACCGCCGTTTTTTCTTCGTTTTCAGCAGGCAATGTTTCGGTGCTCTCTGACATCATTCGCTCTCGTGTTTTCCCTGGTCCCGCGCCGATTTATATTCATGACTATAGACAGAATAATCTACTAATCCAGTGAAACCGGGAGCGGCTTTGTGCCACACGGCGTTTGCGTCAGGCGCTGCAAAAACGAAGTCCGATAGCCACCTTGCCTCGTTAGGCAAAGCCGGTCATTTGGGCGACAAAGACTCGGTATTCTTCAGTTTTTTCGCGGGCGGCAGACCGGGGACCAAGTTCGGGTCATAGGTCGCTCCGGCCGACACCTGCACCATGGTGATTCGGACCTTGGTGGGGAAATACTTTTCATGGTCGGCGCGTTTGTGCGCGTGGCCCTTTCCGCCACTGTCATCCTTGATGACCAAGTCCATCTGCTTGATCCCCTCGGACCAGACGATCGAGTCGTTCTCCCAAAACGAAGTCATCGACACATCTTGTTCATACACACCGGTATCTCGATAGATTTTGGTGCCTGTGCATCCGTAGCCATTCTTCTGCCCCTTGTTGGGGATGTAGCACAGTGACCACGTCGTCGGTGCACCGCCCGGTGGCTTTTCAATGACCTCCAATCGAATGTGAACCGTGCCGTTGCGATAGTCGACCGGTGATGTCCAATCCTTGGGACGTTGCTGGTTCAATAGGTCTCCCTTGACGTAAAAGTGCGAGGGGCTCGGTTTGGAGTGATCCGCGTCGTGCTTGCTGTAGTCGAACGTAACATCAAATAGCACAAACTGTTCTGCGTTTGCCGTTGAACAGAACGATCCGGCTCCCCCAATGCAGAACAGCACCGCGTTCAGGCCGGACAGCAGTAATCTTTGAGTGATCGTCATCGGTGAGCTGCTTTTTAAACGAGGGACCGGCTGAATAGATCAAGCATCCTCGCCCAAGCCTTTTCGGCTTGTTCGCGATTATGGACACGTGTGTCCGGCGGGCACCAACCGTGGCCCGCCGGATAGACTTCGATCTCAGCCTTCAAATGTGCTTGTTCAAACGCCTTCCTGAGCACGTTCTTTGACTCGGGATCACGTTGGTCATCGTTCTCGGCGATCGCGATCAGGAACTGAGCTTTCATTTGAGGGATCAGCAGATGCGGGCTGTCGGCAGCATCGGTGACCAATCCGCCTCCATGAAACGTGGCAGCGGCCCCGACGCGGTCGGCTGCGGCAGCGGCCGTTCGCATCACGATCGGGCCGCCCATGCAGTAGCCGATTGTTCCGATCTTCTTGTTCGTGTCCACTTGCGGCTGAGCGTCCAACCATTTGACAAACGCCTTGGCATCGGTCGTCTGAGTCGTCGCGTTGAGTGATCTCGCCAGGGGGATGACGCTTTGAATCGGCGTGTTTGCACCGTCGGGCGCCGTGGGCGCTTTCTTGGTTCGATAAAAAGGATTGACGACCAAAACACTGTAACCCGATTCGGCAAGGCGTTTGCCCATCTGCCGAAACGCCGGACGCAGCCCGAAAATGTCCGGCCATACCAGGACCGCAGCGTGAGACCCTGACGAGGGTGCGACGAAATACGCATCGCACTGCCCATCGGGTGTGGTGATGTTGACGTTATTCTCGCTGACCTCGGCCGCATCGGCGGCACGCGGCAGCAGCATCGCGGCTCCGAGCCCGGCAGCCGCCAGGGCGCCCATGTCTCGTCGAGAATACTTCTTGATGTCTTCCTCAAAATGATCTTGATCGCACATGGTTGACTCGATGATTTGGTTGCTTCGGTGACAGCGGGGAAACCGCCATTGAAAGGTTCAGGCGATAGGCCATCTCCATGATGGGATTCCACGAACGGTATTGTACCCACACGGGAATCGCATTGTTTGGCGTCGGCTCTGAGTCTCGCGCCTTGGGGGATGTGTGGAAAACAAGTGTCGCGAAACCCACGCAGCCGAGCCTCTCCGAGGCTCGGAGTAGCCGCGTCTCGGAGAGACGCGGCTACGTGAAAAGGTCAGAACCTAGGGTTTCGAACGGCAACCGCTCACCACCGAGCTACTTTGACATTCTCGCGCCCAGCGGAACGAGTTCATTGAAGCGATCCACCGGCTGCTTTGCCGTCCACGCGATTCCCCGCAGCAAGAGGGTGCGAAAAATCGGATCGTCGAATGTCCAGTTGTAGTGTCCTGGAATGCTGACGAAGACCCGTCCGGCTGAGCGTTCGTAGGACCACAACTGCGGCTGTGGAGCACCGTCCTCCATGCTGGTTGCAAACAAAGTCACGTCCGACGGTTCACCGGTCAGTCGCCAGTAGCTTTCGTCGTACAATTGCAGCGGTTCGATGTTGCGCATGATCGGGTGATCCGTATTGTGAACGGCCAGTGAAAGGGGGCCGTGTCGATACCCGATGCTGCCGCCCCGCGACGCCATTCCGATGCGATCGGAGAAGTCCGCCACGCGGTCGTCACCGTTGACCGCCCAGTGAATGTAAACCGCTCCGCCGCCGCGATCAAAGAACGAGTCCATCTTTTCTTGTCTCGTGTCATTCCACGTGCCTTTCTGAAAGAAGATCAGCACGTCGGCCTGACCGAGTTGTGTATCACTGGGAAAGTCCCACGCCAGCTCCACGCTGACTTCGGCAGCCGCGGCCAGAAGTTGTCCCCATTGAATTTGCCAAGCCGGATAATCGTGCTCGCCCGGTCCGTGATCCTTTTTGCCCGCTACCAACACGACACGCAAGGGAGTGAGCGTATCGGGCAACGGTTGCGAATCGGCCAGCACGTATGCGACTTCGGCTTGCGTGCGAACCGGCGGAGCGGGCAGCGGTGAATCCAGCGGCATGTGCGGTGCCGGGGTCAACAGGAAAGTCATCAGATCACGCATCTGCGTCTGCGTCAGCTTTTCATGCAGCCCCTTGGGCATCACCGAAACCTCAGCCGGCTTGATCGTATCAATCGCCTCCTTGTCGATGAACGTCAGCTTTCCCGTCGCATCGGCCAGAGACAACTTTCCGTCCTTGGTTTGCAGCACGCCAGTCAACACGCGACCGTCGTTCATCAACACCGTCTGCCCCAAGTAGTCCGGGTTGATCGCGAAACTGGGATTTTGAATGTCACGCAAAACAGATGCGTAGTCTCGGTGCACCAGGTTCGTCAGGTCCGGGCCGATATTTGGTCCCGCTGAGTGAATCGCGTGGCATTTCCAACAACTCGCCGCCTCACTATGAAAGACCCTGCGTCCGGCACCCCAGTTGCCACCATCGAGCTCCGCGACCTTAGTGTTCGATGGGGGAGTCGATTCCTGCTGTGACTTCGTCGACCATGGCAAGAAGAATCGCCGCAGCGGCAATGCACGCAGCCGGTCGTCTTCATTGGTCGAAACGGCAACGGTCAAGTCCGGCTCTGTGCCGCGTTTGACCAAAGTTTCCACGGTCAAAGGAAAACTCTCAGCGTCGGCAGCAGGGACAGCCAGCCGAACTTCATAGCGATCATCGTTCGTCCGAGTGGCAACCGCTGTCTTGCCGGCACTGATCAGCGTCAAGGGCTGAGACGATCTCACTACCAGGGTCACTTGTTCTTCGGGCCACTGGTAGTCGAGCGTCGAGCCCGGTTGTACCTTCGGCCGCAGAATGTCGGACAGATCCAGCTTTGTCTGCATCGATAACACGCCGCCCTGACCGATCATCGATCGCAACTCATCATGCGACACGCTCTGTCGTGTTAGCTCATTGCTGACTTGCCAGTCGAGATGGGGCATCCATCCACTCCACACCGCGTCATCCGCAGCGGACGAACGAAACGCTGTCTCGATGCCATGGAGCGTCAGGTCGATATCGAGTTGCCTGTGCTGTCCGTGCTGACCAAGCGCATCGGTCGGCACGCTCGCCCCGCCGCTATCGTAGGGAATCGAGATCGAGTAGTGCGAACTGACTGGCATCGCATCGGTCTGAATCAAAACGTTGCGTCGATCGGCGGACACCGAGATACCTCGAACCGCCAGCGACTTTCGCGGAGCGAGTAATTGACGCTGCACCACCGCGTACGGCGGAACCAGATTTTCGAACGAATCGCCCGCACGGACATGGTCTCCATACTGGATCACGATTTGGTCCGCGATGCCCTTCAGCATGTTTGCGTCCAGTGGACGATCAAACGCGATTTGAATTTCGCGTTGCGAACTTGGCCACGCCAGCAGCGGACGGGCCGCCTCGGGATCCGACATCTGGATGCGAAATAGTTTTCCGATCCCTGTCGGCCCCGTCCCCCAGTCCGGCGGACCACTGTGGCAGGCAACCACCAAATCACCATCGGGCGCGACGCAGGCATCGACTGTCAGCATTTGCAGACAAGCGATCAATTGTGTCGACGCGACATATCCGTTGGACGATTTGCAGAGCTGTGTCCGCCAGATTTTCCCACGCGACTCGCCACACACAATCGCACTGTCCGCCCACCAGTCGGGGCCAAAAACCGGGCCACCGTTGACGGACTGATTGAAAACCATCCCGCAAGTCGACTGGTGCTGTGGTGAATAATCGAACACCGATGGTTCGTCGATCACGTCGGGGTTGTGGCGGGGATGTCGCGGCGGAAATCCGTAGTGGCGATCAGGCACGATGTGCAGCAATTCATCCAACGGGTTGCCGTTGGCCAGCCAAGTCGCACCCTCCTGTTCACTACAAAACAAATCTCCCTCGCGATTGAATGCGAATGCGATGGGGAATCGGATTCCCGTGCATACCGTTTCGCGTGTTTTGAAATCAGGTGACACGCGTTGTACCGTGCCGCGGTCACTATTGATGTCGTATTGGGCCGTGCCCTGATCGTCGATCAAATAAGCGTTGGCGTAATTCGCCGTGCCGAGACCAAAATAGAGGTAACCTTCGTCGTCCATTGCCACGCCGGTCGCGTCGACATTTTGAGTGATTTCATCCCAGCCGCTCGCCACAACGATTTCGTCATCGGCAACGTCGTCCCCGTCTTTGTCGACGATCAACGACAGCATGCCTTTGCTGGGCGTGAACACCCCTTTTCCGTGAACGTACTCGTCTGGGGTCAGTAACATCCCGATGGGACCTCGCAAGCTGCCAGTGTTGCGCCAGAATGGTTTTGCACTGTCCTCCAGTCCGTCACCGTCAGTGTCACTCAACAGATGGATATCGCCGTTGTATCCGAGCGTGACGAGCTTTCCATCGGATCGAAAGCGTACGTTATTGACGTTGGTCAGTTCGACCGGAATCTCCCGAACGGTAAATCCTGGCAGCAGCATCTGAATCGCAGGCGGGTTCTCCGCCTTCACCAGCGGCGTCGCATCAACGGCCATATCCAGCGTCGCAGGCAAGTCGATCCTCAGTCGCGAATACTTGCTCGTCAGGTACGTCTCGACCTGTTGAATCTCTGCTACCGAAAGCGTCCGGTCGTATATCAACAGCTCTGCGATATCACCATCAAGTCCACAGCGGACTTGTTGTTCACCGGGACCGTTGGTGTAGTATCTGGCACCGAGCGTCAATTCATCAAACGACATCACCTCTCCCTGGCTGGCTCGCTGACCTGCAGCACTGCCGTCAACTCGCAACGAGATCAATCGTTTTTGCGGGTCTGCGATCACCGTGAAAACACGCGGCGCCCCGAACGCAAGACTTTGATTCAACAAATCGCGTGCTCCGCCGAACCCGCGTCCTTCGACATTGATGGTGTCGAGTTTCAGCGATGATGCAGCACCCAAGTCGAGATTGAATCCCGATTGATAGTCGCGTTGCTGCTTGGCATTGGCAGCGACCAGTCCGCTGTAGTCTCCCGGGTTCCGATGAGGAGCGGCAACAACGAACACAGACATCTCAGTGAGTCCGATGCGGTCAGTGCCGACGCTTCGCATGTGGTCACCATCGCCGTCGAAACGCACGACAAAGGACTCGCCTACTTTCAGCAACTCAGGCTGTGCAGCCGCATCGTTTTGCCGAAACCCGCTAATACCTGCTACCAGATTGTCCCACTGATGTACGGGGCCAAGTTTCTGTGAGTCGCTGATTCTGCTCGCGTCCAAGTGAACAACGAGTCCGTCCGCGAAAGGTGTGTCGGCACCTGCCCGTGGTTCGAAGGACAACGCAACAGCGGAGAGGACCAAACAAACAAAGGTAAGTTGAAAGGACGACATGATCGTGATGATCTCGGGAGGGCGATCGAAAATGAGGGTGGATGGCTTCTCGCACTCGGTGTGACGGGGCAGTCCGCAGAACGCCATGATAGATGCTTTGAGGTCTCCCCTGCAGCGGGCGAGCGGTTTCGTTGTCAAAGAAGATAAAAACCTAGTGCTCGCATCCGGCAAATCCAAGTGATAGGCTGTTAACTAATATCACCAAATCCTCATCACTCGGGACGTGTGGAAAATAAGTGTCGCGAAATTCATGTAGCAATCATCGCTCCGCGTGATTTTTGCAAAGAGACAGGACACTTGTTTTCCGCACGTCCCAAGGTGATCGCCTGCGTGCCAACGATTCGCCTTCATCGCCATTGACCCATTATCATGCCAGAACGTTTTCGCGTCGTGATCACAGACCTGATCGTCGAACCCCTCAATCACGAACGAGCTGTCCTTGACGAAGTAGCCGATGTGGTCGCTTTGGGTGCGATGCGTGAATCGGACTTGATCGGACAGGTCGAAAACGCCGATGCGTTGATGGTCTATCACTACTTTCGACTCACCCGTGCGACGATCGATCGGCTGCGGAACTGTCGAGTGATCGTTCGTCCCGGTGTCGGCTACGATGGGATTGATATCGCCGCGGCCAGAGAGCGTGGCATTCCGGTTTGCAACGTTCCCGATTACGGGACCGAGGAAGTCGCTGATTCGGCGGTGGCGATGGCGGTCACGCTTGCACGCGGCAGCCACTTTCTCAACAGCCGTCTGCGTCGAGGCATCGGCCAGTGGAATGTCGATCAAGCCGCACCGATATTCCGCCTTCGCGGTCGTCGCTTTGGGATCATCGGTTGTGGACGCATCGGTACCGCGGCGGCCATGCGAGCCAAAGCGTTCGGGATGCAAGTGTCCTTTTATGATCCCTACCTGCCCGATGGCGTCGATAAAGCGTTGGGGATTCATCGCTCGGAAAGCTTGGCCGAGTTGCTGTCGACATCGCACCTCGTCAGTTTGCATTGCCCATTGACGGCAGAGACACGTGGGATGATCTCGGCGAACGAAATACGGCAAATTCCCCGGGGAGGATTTTTGGTCAACACCGCTCGTGGTGGTGTGGTCGATTCCCAAGCCGTCGTCGACGCGTTGGCCGACGGGCACTTGGCCGGCGCGGCGATCGATGTCCTGGAGCATGAACCACCGCCAGAGGATTCCCCGATCTTGGCGGCTTGGCGCGACCCCAGCCATCCGGCCCACGATCGATTGCTGCTGAACCCCCACACGGCGTTCTATTGCGAAGAAGGCTGCGAGGAGTTTCGCACCAAAGGAGCCCGGGAGGTCCTGCGTGCCCTGCAAGGCCAGCCGCTGAGAAACGTCGTCAATGCATAGCGGTTGCGTCTAGCCCGGATTGGTAGGAAAGCAGTCTGCGCATATCAGCCGCCACGCGATAGCGTCCGGTTCTTCCTCCCGTACACGAGAACCGGACGTTATCGCGCCGCGGCTGATGCGCTATCCGGACTAGGCGAGCGGCAGATGAATCCGTACCCGCCGTAGGGGACAAGGTCACGAGTCCCTGCAGCGAAAAACCGCGTCGAGGACTCGTGACCTCGTCCACTACAGGGAAAATTTTCACCTGCCTCTCGCCTTATGAGCTCTTTCCCAGCCACCGCGTCGATTGGCGGTGTTCTTGCGGACGATTTGGTCCATAATTTGTCGGGTGAGTTTCCCAGGCTCCTCGGAACTTTCTTTCGCCATGTGACACCAATACGTAATGGTTACTTTCTTGATCCAGCAGATCCGCCGCAGATTACTCGACCGAATGGTGCTGCGACCGACGCGGCATCCGATCGAGTTTGCGCCCAAGACGCGTGTGGTGTTTGATGGACCGGTGGGGGATTTGGAATGTTTTTTTCAGCATTCGGTTTCACCGCAACCCGGCTCCCCTGCTGAGAATGACGAGCTGCGATCTCCGGATCTGATCGTTTTGAAATTCCCGGGCACACAAGGTCGCGCGGAGCGAGCGACATCGTTTCCCGCAGATGCATTGCCCGGCGTCCATAGCGAGATCTGGACCTGCAATCCGCCCGGGTACGGACAAAGCCACGGGCGCGCGAGCTTGCGAACCTTGGGTGCGTCCGCGGTCGCGTTCACCAACCATGTGCTGGATCGTCATGCCAGCTTGCACGGCGCCGAAAAGCCGCCCACGATTTGGTTGACCGGCAACAGCCTCGGTTGCGTCTTGGCGATGTATGTTGCTGCTCACAAGCCACAAGTCAACGGGATCATCCTGCGAAATCCGCCGCCGCTGATCGACGTGGTCAAACGAGCCGCTGCGAGATACCCGCTGGGCAAATGGACCGCGCCGATCGCTGAGAGCCTTTGTGACACGATGAACTTGATGGTCACTGCGCCTCAAGTGACTTGCCCGGCGGTCTTGATCCAATCGCTGGCCGACGAGCTTGTTCCCCCGATGATGCAAAACGAAGTCGTCTCGGCGTACTCAGGCGAAATCACGATCGTCCCCTTGGCTGGAGTATCGCACAGCGGGATGCCCAACGCATCACAGACCCAAGCGATCCACACTGCGATCACCGAGCTATGGCAAAAGACTCGAATCGTCGGAGTTCCCTCATCGTGACGGACCACACCACGTCCAATCGAAACTGGATCGTACGCGCAGCCGAAGTCAGCGACGCGGCGGAGATCGCCAGGATCTACAACCACTACGTCGCATCGGGCGGGGCCACCTTTGCAACCAAGCCGACGACACTCGATGAGATGGAATCGTTTCTCAAGCTTTCGCCCGAACCCGGTTGGCCGCGTGATGGTTGGTTCGTGGCTGAATCGCAAGGTGATCGACGATTGCTCGGTTGGGCTTCCGCTCGAACGTTCAGCGATCGATTTGGGTTTCGACACAGTTGCGAAACCGCGATCTACTTGGACTCGACCTCCGTCGGCTCGGGGGCGGCCGACGGACTGCAGCAACGCATCGAGCAGCACTGCGTCGAGCAACGCATTCACCATGCCGTGGCCAAGATCATTGCGGACAACCAACGCAGCATGCGGTTTCATTACCGTTACGGTTACGAGCTGGTGGGGATCCAGAAGGAAATCGGTCGCTTGAACGATCAATGGATCGATCTGGCCATCCTGCAAAAACTGTTTCCATTGGCCCCGTGAGAACCGTCCTCAATGAGAACGCAATTCGCGAGGCGGCGGGACTGAGCTCGGATCAGTCGGCGGAGATGCGGACGAGTGACTTGCCTAGGTTGCTGCCCTCAAACAACCCGATGAATGCATCGGGGGCGTTCTTGAGACCCTCGGTGACGGTTTCTTCCCACAACAGCTTGCCGTCTTGGATCAACGGAGCCATCTCGCTGGCGAACTCGTCCTTTTCGTCCATGTGGTCACGGACGATGAATCCTTGCATGCGGATGCGTTTAGCGATGACTTTGAACAAGTTTCGCGGGGCCGGTTGCGGCTCTGTTGCGTTGTACGTCGAGATCATTCCGCACTCGACGCAGACGCCGAAGTCATTCATCGCGTCGATCGCCGCCTCCAAGTGATCGCCGCCGACATTGTCGAAGTAGACGTCGATGCCATCAGGAGCGAGCGACGCAAGCTCAGACGATAAGTCGTCGACCTCCTTGTAGTTGATGCACTCGTCGATCCCGGCCTTGTCTTTGAGCCACTCCATTTTTTCTGGCTTGCCCGCACTACCGATGACGCGGCAGTCCTTTGCCTTGGCCAGTTGACAAACCACCGATCCAACGGCACCGGAAGCCGCCGATACGAACACGGTGCTGTTTGGTTTCAGCTTGGCGATCTTGTTCAAGCCCACCCAAGCGGTCATCCCCGTCATGCCAAGCACACCCAAGTACGCTTGCAACGGAGCAAGTTCCGGATCGACCACCTGCACGCCTTCACCGTCGGACTTCCAGTATTCACGCCAACCGAGTTGACCGAGCACGAGTTTACCTTCGCTAAATCCAGGGTGCCGCGACTGAACGATCTCCCCCACGCATCCGCCTTCGAGCGGCTCGTCGATCTTAAACGCTTGTACGTAACTGTCGCCGGCCTTCATCCGGCCACGCATGTACGGATCGACCGACATCCAGAGGTTCTTCACCAAAAACTGTCCATCCTCGATCGGTGACAATTCGACGGTGCGAGATCGAAAATTGGATGGCTCTGGTCTGCCGTCGGGTCGCGAGGCGAGCTCGATTTGCTGTGATTTCGTTGCGTTGGTGGTTGTACTCATGGCTGCTTCTTTGCTGGATTGGGAGATTGATTGGAGCAATGATGGTGCAACTTCTGTTCCGGTCTCCGTCTCTCAATGGCACGCAATTTGTGATCCTGTCGGTTCACAAGAATAAATGCACCCCTCCAACCAATCGGAACTGGTCCAGCCTCGGAACTGGTCCAGCCTTGTAGGGCGATCAAGAATGTCGGAGTTGAAGTCGTGCTGGTGTTTGCATCGTTTCCAATCAAGGTCAATTCAAAATCGCAGCACTAAGACAATAACCACAAATCGATAAAAAGCTGCGTCAGCACTACAGGGATGGGCTGGCTGAGCAACGTTGTAAAGTGGTTGTCACTACGCCGGCGATCCCGACTGCACCACATAGCCGGCGTTCTTCCAAGCTTGCATGCTGCCAGGAACGTTGTGAACCCCACGCCGAGAACCATCCCTGGCAACCCGGCATACGCGTCTTCGCAACCTTCACCGCAAGCCGTTTCTTACAGTCAATTTGATATTGACCTATTTCACCTTCGGATTGTTTACGAAGCGTTGGAAGCGGTGTGCATCATCATCATCGCCCCGGCACGCTTACCGCTCTTGCAGTGGGCGAACACCGGTTTGGGAAGCGATTCATATTGCTCTCGAAACTGATCGACTTTCGATTCGTCCATCGCATCCATCGCAACAGGCACATGCAGATAGTTCAGTCCCATGCCCTCAATCTTCTCGCCCTCGACCGTGGGCGACAGCGGTTGCTCGTCTTCCCCATCGGTTCGGAAATTGATAACCGATTGGAACCCTTCACTGGGTAGCGATATCAACTCGTCCTCACTGGGTTGCGGGCCAACAGTCAGTTGATCATTGAATTTCATACGGTTGGGCATGTTGTCTCCTCGGCTGATAAGTTGTTCTGAAGCTAAGTTTCTGGTGGCAGGACTGACCGGCGATTGGACGCTCGTCAGCCGCTTCGCCACCTTAGCGGTGACCGCCGATCGCACGATTGGCCGTGAAGGCACATTTCGCGAGAAACTCATGATGTCACGTTGAATTTACGGTAGCGGGCCATCAGGAACATATGAACGGCATAACACATTAGCCCAAACCCCGTGATCCCGATTAGGAGTTTTCCATACGTTTGAGCGGCGATGGCCGCGAGTGCGTCACTCATGCCTGCGATTTCGCCATCGGAGGTTCCTCGGATCGCGGACATCAGGATGAAGCCGCCGATGATCGCGAACGCAACTCCACGCGTCGATAAACCGATGCGACCAGCGTTGAGCGCTGCCTTGCGAGCCGTTTCGCTCATCTTGTTGATTTGGTACGTCGTCATGAACTTGGCTCTGTAAGCTTTGTAGACAAAATAAACCGCGACGCCGATCGTGATCGCGCCCGCAACTGCAAGTACCAGACGACCCCACGTGGAGTCGAGCAGGCTACTCGTCATGCCTTCATCACCAGATCTGGACGTTCCGGCGATGCCCAATGCCAACGAACCGGCAAAACAACCGAGCATCAGGTAGCCCAATCCGCTGACCGCGTAGCCGATCCGTTTGGCAATGCCTTTTGCATCCTCGCCAACGCCTTCGGTGTCTTTGGCGGCTTGCACCCATCGCCAAGCGGTGTATCCGATCAAGCCGATCGATGTCAGACCAAGCAAGAACTGCCCGAAGGGCTGTTGTCCGATCTCACGAATAGCATCGCGTGATCCCGAGATTTCTCCACCTGCTCCGACCGCCAGCTTGAAAGCGAGAAATCCGATGATGAAATAGACAACCCCTTTGGCCACGTGACCAAAACGACCGAGCGTTTCGACCCAAGGAGGGACTTCCGGCATGGATCGTGTTTCAAAGCCATGCCAAGAACGACTATCGGGATCGCGACCGGTGGCAGGTTGTGTGATGGACATGGACTGAACTCAGGATGGATATGGAGTAGGGATCATTTGCAAATGTGCGTGCCAGTGCCTACCAGGGGGATGCAAACTTCATGCCGGAATCGTGCCGACGGCTTGCAACCCGGCGGTACAGCAGGACGTCAGGCTGTCCCAGGCAACTATGCGAGCTCAACGCGTCAGCCTCGCATGCTTCACCGAAGCGACCACATAGAATGCCGGATAGACAAGCGACAGTAAGACCATCGACATCGGCGAGCTTGGATAATCAGAAAGCAAGATGAACGCCAAGCAGCCAACCCAAACGATGCCTCCAAGAAAAATGGGCCTCTTCCATTTCCGGGGCGCAAGGTTGGGGTATAGCACCCAAACGGGCATCACGGTCAACGCCGTCAGGATCCACAGCATGCTCGCGGTCAACCATGGACTGATTTGAGTGGAGAAGACTCCGGCGTAAATGGCGTACAAATTCCAATACGATGGGAATCCACGAAAGACGCCGCGGGCTTCGTCTTTGGCCTCTCGATGGGCGAACCCAAGCAAGCTAGCCATCATCGCCAGCGTGACGGTCCATCCTAAACCGCTTGGCATCCATTGCATCCGCCAGATCAGCATCAATGGAATGAAGGCGAACGTGAGATAGTCGAGTAAATCGTCAATGACACGCCCGTCCACACTGGCGGCGGTCTCTTTCACGTCAAACCGACGAGCAAGCGGACCGTCGACCGCATCGATCAGTGTCGTTAGCAGCAGTAAGCCGAACACGACCACGACATTACACTCCGGCTGAACCATTTCCCGAACGGCAAACGCCGCGGGAATGACACCCGAGGCGGTTAGCAGATGAACGAGGTAGGGGGCTTTGGTCGACGACATGTTTTCGAGTGGTGGACGAGGCAAAGAGTCCCTTTACAGACGAGTACGAAAGAAGGCTTGTTGCCTCGTCCACTGCAAGTATGTTGCCGTAAACGACCTCGGCGGGTGTACCGGCCAGGATTGACAGGACTGCTCAAAGTTTGGGGTTGACATTGTTTTTTCAGTCCATGTTTTCGTTCCATGCAGCGCAATCAAAGTGAGCCTCAGGCGCTAGCCGTGGGCCGGCACCACAATCCGCCTCAGGCCCACGGCTAGCGCCTGAGGCTCACTGGGGCCACCAGCTGCGATCGTCAATAGCACAATTAAGCTACTGGCGACGAACACAAACCCCGGTAGCAACATCACGGATCAACGCCACGGCAATCGCAATCTTTTAGCGTGAGGTTGGTGTGGTGCGAGCTGGCCGCTGGACGTTTTTGACTCTGCCACATTGATCGTCATGGGAATGCAAAGCGGTTGTGGATGAAGTGAGGTATTGGACGAGCCTACGCATCCAATTGCTGGGACTCGTCACCCAGTGCGATACGCCCAGTGCGATTCACCCAGTGCGATACGCCCAGTGCGATACGCCCAGTGCGATACGGCTCATGCACTACGTTCCCTTTCATAGCAAAGCCTATTCCGGTATGTCGTTCGCACGGGAAGGTTTCCAGTAACCGACCAACCAGACCGCCGAACTCGGGCAACAAATGATCACCATCATCATCGTCGAAGCCGTGCTGATACTCGCGATAGCGAGCTTGCTCATGGGGTCGCTGTTGAACCTCAGCTCGCATCCCATCTGGTTCATCCGTGGCTGGGATTTTCCGCGGGGGCAGATCATCGCCGCTGCTTGGCTGATCGTTGCGGCTCAACTTCTGTTGACGATTCTTGTGCCGTCGTCGGGCGCTGTTTCATCTTGGTGGCTAGTCACGGGAGCGTTGGCGTTAACCCTCTGGCACAGGTTCCGAATCATTCCCTACACGCGGATCTGCCCAAAGCAAGCGAAGCCAACCCGATCACAGCAACCTCGGGTCAAACGAGATTGCGAGAAGCCGCCGCCAGCGTACAGGGCACCCCGAGAACTTGTTCCACAACGCAGATCGTTCTGTTCGTGTTTCGACGGTCCTCAACTGACGCCGCCCGACCAAACGCGCCCTTCAGCCGAATACATCCGTTGTCCGCCAGGACCAATCGAAAGGTAAGCATTGTCGGCGTACGGTGTGAACTCATCTGCCATTGGCGTAGGGTTTTCGCAACGCCTTGGCGACATTTGTCGCGACCAGATCCCTGGGGTGGGGAGAGACCGCTTGGTAGGGCAGCGTCGTCAGAATCACGCAGATTGAATCCGTCGACGGATCGGCCCAACAGATCGTTCCGGTTGATCCAGTGTGCCCAAAGGTTTCTTCACTCAGGTAAGGTGTATTGCCGATTTGCCCGAGATCAAACGCCAGCCCACGTGGTCGAATGTTCGGTGGATTCTGATTGCTGATCATCAGCTTGATGGTTTCTGGTTTGAGGATCCGTCCGGTCGGATGCAGAAACTCGTGCAGGAAACGAGCGACGTCGTCCGCCGAACCGTGAGCAGTACCCCAAGGAGCCCCAAGCTTTCTCCAGTACGGACTGTTCCAGTCCCAAGATTTCGTCGATGGATCGCCCGCGCCCGACTCAGGAGCAGCCCGATCGACCTGATTCATCACGACGTCCGAGATCTTGAACGCCCCGAGACCCATCGCCGAGCGCGTCATCCGCAGTGGTTTAAAGATCCGCTCGTGCGCCAAGTCTGTAATCGAACGACCACTGATCCGCCGGGCGACTTCGGTAGCCAGTAAAATCGCCATGCTTGAATAGCTGTATCGGCTGCCGGGCTCCAGCAACAGCGGCGTCTTGACCGCGGCGGCAACGAACTCGGAAAGCGACGCATGCGACGCGCGTAGTCGGGCGTTCTCGGGAAGTTGATCGGGAAGCCCCGAAACATGCGTCATCAACTGGCGGATCGTGATCTTCTCACGCCCGGCGCCTTGAAACTCGGGAAGGTACCGCTGAACGCGATCATCCAGCTCAAAGCGTCCGTCATCGAAAAGCGTCATCACAGCGGCAATCGAGATCGTTTTTGAAATCGACGCCAGCAAGAACATCGCATCGGTGTCACTCGCTTTGCCATACGTTCGCGAAAAGACATCCGAGCTCTGCTGGACGAAGATAGCACTCGATTGTACCTCCCCTCGCTCGGCAGCATTGGCCAGGATCCTGCCAGCGCTTTCAAGCTGCGATTCATCAATACCAGCTCCCGCGCGAGGGCAAAGCGTCAGAGCTAGACCACTTCCCAGAAAGATTCGTCGTTTCATGTCGCAGTTACTCTTCTCGGTAATGGCTCGGCAGTAGTTGGCATTTGGTACGATCGCCAGAGTCCCGCAGATCCGTTCGCCAACCCAAATGTAGGCAGATTGCTCGTGACGGTTGCGTACTTGTTTTCACGTCCCATCGTAACCGCTTTGATGGCTTGCTGTTTGGGTTGGCTTCAGGTATCCGAATGATTGGCCTAGTCCAGAGATCAAGTGGGCGTCGGCCACCCAGCGACACCGAATGCTCCGCCGAAAGAGAACGGGTGCAACAGGTCTTCGTGACGACTCTTAGCGCGTTTCTCGTTGCATCCGCCAGCGGTTTCGCAGGGCTGCACTTCGGCACGCCAGCGAAGGCACTGGCCGATAGACTCACAACTTTGCCCGATGCAAGCAACCTACGTGGTGGTGGCCAGGCCAAGTCAGTGATCCTTTTCTTTCTATGTGGTGGCGCGTCACACGTCGACACCTGGGACATGAAGCCCGATGCACCCGCCGAGTATCGCGGTCCATTTCAGCCTATCTCGACGCCAGCGCCCGGTGTTCAATGCTGCGAGCATTTGCCGTTGCTTGCCAAGCAAGCTCATGGCTACGGTTTGGCGATCCACTTGCGGACGATCGCGGCGTCGGCGATGTTCCAAATGCAAACTTCTCCGTCGAAAGAACCGCTGGCGATGTAGTGGCCATTGTCGACGCCCGCTGTGGTCCTCTGGTAGCATGCTGAGAGCACCCAATCGCTGTGCCCTTTGTATTCCTGGACAATTTTATTGGTGGCTAGGTCGATTCGCAGGAGTCGGTGATCGGCACAGGGCAAGAAAAGATTGGTTCCGCGGCGGAGTAGTTTGTAACCTTCACCACCAACACCAACTTCGGCAACTTTCATGGCGCCTTCGACATTCCATCGGTGCAGTTTATTGTCAGCTCCAACGGAAACAACCTGCTTGTTGTCGGCAAGAATCGATATGCCTCGCACCGCCGCTGCGTGTCCTAAATAGCTTGAAAGCAATTCACCCGTGGCTCCATCGTACACCTTTGCCGACTTGTCCCGACTGGCCGATACCAGCCGCGTGCCGTCATCGCTCCAAGTAACCGCAGTAACCCAATCCGCGTGACTCGCGATCGTTCGAATTTCCTGCAAGGTTTCAACATTGACGATGCGAATCGTGCTGTCGGCCGAAGCGATAGCAAGTTCATCTGTTCCCGGCCGAAAGGCGATGTCCAGCACGACGTCGTTTGTTCTCGCAACAACGCCTTTGATTTCACCTGAATTGAAATCAACCAGTCGCACTTCTCCACTTCGTCCAGGCTCACCGCAACCGACGGCCAGTGTCTGCCCATCCGATGAAAACGCGAGGCCCAAAACGCGTTGCCCGACGTTCTGGATCCGCCGAACGAGTTTCGCGTCTTCGGTACTCCAGACGACTAATTCGTGGTAGCCGCCGGTGACAATCAGTTTGCCATCGGGAGAAAATATCGTCGCCGTGATTGGAATGACTTGGCTGTAGACTTCCGGCGGGTCAGCGTATCGCACTGGTGGAATAACCAGCGCCAGTGATTGGCCAGAACTCTCACCGTCGAACTTACCGCCAGCAGCGATCCATTTCTTCATCAATTCAATCTGCTTCGGCGCGAGAGGTTCGCTCTCAGCTGGCATTCGTTCCGATTCGTCGTCGCAAGTCATACGTCGCAGCAACTCGCTGACTTGATCCGGCGAAGCAGCGATCGGCAATTCGCCCGAGTCACCCGCCTTACGCAGCTCGTCGTAAGTGTCAACTCGATAGCCACCTTCTGCTTTCTTGGGACCATGACAAGCCAAGCAACTGTCCAGCAGGATCGGAGCAATGTCACTGCAAAAGCTGACCGGGACGGTGTCGTCGCCCCAGGCCATCGACACTTGGGTCAAAAAGTAACATAGCGCAACAGCAGAAATGAAAAATTGTTTCATGGATCGATTTGGGCTTAAAGAAAATTGAACCTCTAATGCTGGAACAAAAACTCGTCGGTATTGAATAACGCCCAACAAACATCCTCAACGCCAACGACGGGGTCTGGATTCTTGCTGCAATGTTCAGCTGCGGCTTTCAACTCGATTTCGGACGGTGGACGACAGACGGCAGCCAAATAGATTTCGCGAATGACTTCTTCGACCGGCTTGCCATCCGCCAAGGCTTTGCGGAAACGATTATTGGCGTCTCGCAACTTTCCGTGGATCATTGGGCCATTGAAGAGTTCGATGGCCATGCCCAGATTCGAATCCTCGGCTCGTTCACATGCACAAACGGTGCTTCGCTCAGGTTGGCCGAAGACTTTTAGAAAATCGACTTTGACCACATCTGGAGCGGGCAATTGGGTGGCGAGCGTGCCTGCCGGTAGGCTGCCAAACTTCTGCTCGAGCGCTAGCGTGCGATTGATTGCGTCAAGCAATTGTTCTGCTCCCAACAAACGAGGTTCTTGATGCGAGAAGAACTTGACGTCCTCTTTGTTGAAATCCGTCGTTTGGTAACTCGCTTGATAGGTCCGGCTGTTCAAGATGACGCGCAGCAAGTGCTTTCGGTCATAGCCGCTTTCGACAAAGTCTTTCGCGAGTGCATCTAGCAGCGCTGCATTCGATGGAGGATTCGAGTCGCGGAAATCGTCGATGGGATCGACGATGCCTCGTGCGAAAAGTTGGCTCCAAATGCGATTGGCTTCGATTCTGGCAAAATACGGATTGTCAGGATTCACTAACCAATCAGCGAACGCGATGCGTCGGTCGGTGTCGCCCGGCGATTCGATGCTGCCGACTTGCGGCAACCATGGGACCATGACTTGTCCGGTTCTGGGTTGGGTCACGTCGCCGGAAAAGTCGGTGTAGACAAACATCTCGCCTGGTCGATCTGTTTTGCGACGCTGGACACGATTGAAGAACGCTCCGAGTCCATAGTAATTGTCTTGCGTCCATCGCTCGAATGGATGGTTGTGGCATTTCGCGCATTGCAGCCTCGCACCGAGGAAGACCTGGGAAATTGTTTCCACGCATTCGTTCATGTCGGTGCACGTGCGATAGAAGTTCGCAGGCGGATTTGCCAGCGTACTGCCGGCACCGGTGAGCAGTTCTTTGGCAAACTGGTCGTATGGCATGTTCTCGTGCAACGACTGTTCGACCCAGCGATGGTATTTGTAGACTCCTTCGTCGCCGACCAGCTTGCTGGTCATCCTCAGCAAGTCGCCCCACTTCAGCGACCAGAATTTTGCGTACTCTTCTCTTTGCAGTAACGCGTCCACCAACTGCTCGCGTTTTCGCTTGTCAGTGCTCGCCGAGAACGCAATTGTTTCTTCAATGGTGGGTAAGATCCCGAGCACGTCCAAACTGACCCGTCGCAGGAACTCGTCGTCGCTGCAAGTTTCTGCAGGCAAGTATTGCAGTTGTTTCAACTTGGCATTCACCAGCTCGTCAATGTAGTTATTTGGTTTGGGAGACTTCCACTCGAATCCCTCCAAGTTCTCGACGAACATCAACTGCACGGATTCGATGTATTCCAGCAACCGCACCAAGATCGCAACTTCACCACGTTCGTGTGGGGTCACAAAGCCATTGACGTCAACGGTCGCAACAGCCGTGTCGGAAGTTTCGTAGGCGACGAGATGCGTGACATCACGTTTGCGGCCATCTGCGAAATGCGCCGTGACGGCCAGTTGCTGGCCACCGTCTTTGACCGCCAATATCTGTTTTTGATTCGGATAGACCTCAAGCTTTGTGACACGTGGAGTGTGTGCGGGGTCTGCGGTCGCACCATTGGCAATCCAATCACGTAAAATCGCGTAAGCTGCATCGTCTCTGCGCAACTGTTTGCCACCGCCGTGGGCTACTTTCATCAACGGCTTGAGCAAGAGCAGGCTTTGTTCGGGATCAAGCGAGTTCGTCCGACGACCGAAGTCTTCGCGGATCAACGTTAACTCATCTAGTTTCATATCAAAGGCGCGTAACGACAAGCGAAACCCGCCTTTGCCGCTCGGCGATCCATGACAGGCGCCCGAGTTACAACCTTGCTTGGACAGTGCGACCAAAACCTCAGACTCGAATTCGATCTTACGCGGCGTGGTGACGTTGGAAACTCGTACCGGGATGACTTGTCGATGCGAACCCACTTCGACGATCACTTCGGCTTCTCCATCTGCGATCGGAAAAACGACTCCATCACGCACGTCGGCAACTTGCGGGTTGGATGAAGTGAGTCGTGCATGGCGAGTCCAATCGCGCGGCAGGTTTTGCACGTCGGTTCCGGTGACCGCCAGTTGCTGTCTGCTACGCGAATCTGCAAACACGATCTCGCTCGGGTACACAATTAGATTCGTGGGACTTTCGTCCAGCTTCGCCAATGTGTGTATTGACTTGACCGTGAAATCTTGCCCCGCGTACTTGCTGGTGGCGTTGATGGTTAGCTCGTGAGCAACGTCGAGCGCCGCATCAGCCGCGATCTGCAAATCAAATCCCGCGTGCGTTTGATCTGCGGCGATAACAGTCGACTCAGGGCCTGTGATGCCGGCTGGTAAACTCGCAAATGCAATCGTTACTGGTTGCGGATCACTTCCCTCTCGCAGTAGATGCACCTCCACGCGAACTCGACCACCGCGCACAATCGGTTCCCGGAATTCTGTCGTGATGCGGACGGGATCAATCCACTGGATCGGCAAGCTGTAGGTTTCGATACGTCCGTGTCCGTTGAAATCGCCAAAGACCAGCAACGGCAGTCGATCAGGTTCACCCGTTGCTTGGTCGCTGCGTGCCAGCGTCAGCGTGTACGTTTCCTTATCCACTTTCGTGCTGACGGTCCAACCGGCAGGCAACGCACCGGGGAGCACGTCGACGCCCGCTTTGAATTCAGCTTGAAGTCGCTTTGGCTTCAGCGATGCCGAGTGCGAAAGAACGGGACGAGCGAACTGTACCGGAGCGGTGGGGTCCATCGTGAACGGCGCATCAGTTGTCGTGGTAGCGGCAAGCACAACTGCACCGTCGGATTGCGTCATAGGGGCAAGCACAAACGGCTCCTTGACGCGTCGCAACGCGTGACTGTGCACCAGGCAGCTTTGTTCTGGGTTGTCGACGGAAGACGCACTGAGTCGAACTACGTCCAGACTGTCCGATTTCCATGCTTCATTCGCAGTCAAGTAGATCTTCGCCTCGACGGCTTTCGCGGGAATCCGAGGATTCACGATTCGTAAACCCGATTCCGCGTCCCTCAGCGCGAGTTCGATCTCACCGTCGTAACCGAACCGTAAGACTTGCAGGTCCAGAGCACATGCACCGTGCTCAGGTTCAATCATGAATTCTTCTCGCGTCTTTGCATCTGCCTTGAGCACAACGCTAAACGATCCAGATGGAACGCACTCAATGTGGTACGCAAACTCATCGCCGCCGCGTTTCAGCAAATCAGTTGCCTCCAAACGATAGTCGCCCTCCTCAGGCAACGTCGCGTCAAAGCTCCATTCGTCAGCATCGGTGACTTTCGTCTCCGCAATCTTCTTTCCGGCAGGATCGAACAACTGCATCTGCAAGAGCGCGGGACTGCCAAGGCTTCGCGTTCTCGCAGCGATGCGAATGACTTGCCCCTTGGCACCGTGGATGAGATAGCTGTCGACTTCTTGCGGCTGCCCTAAACGACCGTTGATGCCGATCGGCAACGTCAGGCTTTCGGCTGAGTCGGATTCATTGAATTGCTCATAAGCGCTGCAATAGAGCGGCAGCCAACTAGAAGACTGCCCATCGTCGAATTTGGTACGAGCCAGCATGGTTTCTTGAGCTTGCGCGGGAACGTCGATCTCACGTGCAGGCAAACGTTCTCCATCGGGTCCAGTGAAGGCAACCGAAGTCTTTTCGCCGCTGCGTACCGCCAGTGGATAACACTGATTGACGATGGGAAAGTCACCGATCCGCAGTTGATAAGCTGCGCCACCGGCGGCATTGTGACTGTCGTGAATCTCAAGCCAGTAGTCGCCTTCCTCCGCAAATCGGTAACTGAACCGGCAATCGGGACCGACCAAACTGTCGTCAGCTTGCATGAGTGTCTCTCCAGCGGCATTGAGCACACGAAGCACTGGATCCATCGCGGAGCGAAGCTGTTGCGTGTGGACTTCGACTGCAACCCGCTCACCAGCAGTTGCGTGGATTCGATAGAAATCGCTAACCGATGCATCGCAAACGCCTTCGACGGTTGATCGCGTGGATAGCTGCTGCGCCGTTTCGCTCGAGTGATTGTTGCCGGTGCCCTGTACCGCATCTAAATCGTCGACGATGACCACATGTGGTTTGACCACGCCCGTCGATGTGGCCAACCAAAGACTCATCGGGCCAAGTTGCGCGTCTTCGGGTAGTGTCAGAGCGACGGTGATTTGAGTAGGCTCAATCTTTTCGACTTGCCACTTCACAGATTCATCGCTAGATGCCATTCGTAGCGAGTCGTTCAGGTCAGTGCCTTGAATCACCAACTGTGTCGTTTGTCCCGGCTTGCAGGTTCGCGGTTGTACCGAGTTGATCGTTTGGGCGATGGCTTGAAGCGTCAAACACAGCCATCCTAGACTCGCTAAGCAAAGCGTGCACGTTCGATTTCGCATGGGCTTCATTCGGTAGGCAGGTGAACTGTTTCCATTACACGAGTTGTCATTAAACGAGGAGTTCATGCAAAACCCTCCCTGAAGTGATTCGGTGAGGTCGGTCTTCACGATCGAGTAGCGCGGTTTCGATTGGCAGACCCATCGCGTGCAAGATCGTCGTTGCGAAATCCTGCGGCGAGACAGGATCGGACGCGGGGTAAGCAGCATGTTTGTCGCTTGAGCCATATACCATGCCGGGCCGAATGCCGCCGCCGGCCAGTAGTCCGCTGTAACAGAACGGCCAGTGTTCGCGGCCAGCATTGTTCGCCGTAATTTGTGGGTTACGGCCGAACTCGCCGACCCACGCCACGATGGTTTCGTCCAGCAAGCCGCGTTCTTCCAAGTCCGTCAAGAGTGCTGCCAGTGCGCGGTCGGCTGGGGGGATCAGATCGCTCTTCAAACGGTTGAAATTGTCACCGTGCGTGTCCCAAAAGTTTTTTCCGTCGTTGTGCCAATTCACAGAAACCAACGGCACGCCGTGTTCGACAAGTCGCCGAGCCATCAAGACGCATTGCCCGTGAATGTTGCGACCGTAGCGTTCACGCGTGGCGTCGCTTTCCTGAGTCAAATCAAACGCTGAGCGAACATTGCCTGAGCCGATCATCTCCATCGCACGCGTTTGATGGTTCCCGTAGGATGACGCGCCCAGTGAGCGTTGCAACGTCGCACGCTGGGCGTCGAGCGTCTTCAGCAATTCCACTCTCGATTCCAACCGTCCGATCCCAATGTCCGCCGGTAGCGACAGTCCTTGCGGGTGCCACTTGGGATCATTCAGATCACCACCGAGCATCATGCCATCGTAGGCGGAGCCCAACCAACCACCGTGTTGCCCAGGTGCTTCGCCGCCGGGGGCAGCAGGGTGAAACGCTTTCCATGGCATGGCAACGAACGATGGCAAACCATTCGCACAGGGGCGAAGCTTCGATACGAGTGCACCCAAGTGCGGCGAGTCCTTGGCACTTGGCGGGTCAGCGTCGCTTTTCAGCACCGGCGCGAGCTGTCCTGTTAGCGTCGCATGTCCGCTGGATAAATGGGCGGGATCGTCATGCGTGAGCGAGCGAATGATCGCCAACTTGTCCGTCATCGAAGCAAGCTGCGTAAAGTGCTCGCAGATTTGAATGCCGGGAACCTTGGTCGAGACCGGGTTGAATGTGCCACGCACCTCCGCCGGCGCAGCGGGCTTCATGTCAAACGTTTCCAGTTGACTTGGCCCGCCCCACATGAACAGAAAGATGCACGCCTTGGCACGCTTGACTGGCGTGCTCAGGCCGTTTTCTTGTGCAAACGCCAGTCGGGATTCCAGATCACCCAAGCCCAGACCGATCGCCGAAATCGCACCGGCGTGCAATACTTGCCGGCGGTTCAAGCGATTGAAACGTCGAAATTCGCTGCAGCCCGTTGGCGTGCTTGTTTCACGAAATGACATGGAGTTCTCGGTGGGGACAAAGTTCTGTGGTGCGGGCTGCCCGTGTGCGATGCAGGCACGCCGCCTAGGCTACGATCCGACTAACTCAAACCGGCGATGGTCTCGCCGTGATAAATGTGGTGGGGTCGATTCTCGGCGTCATGCTAAGCCGCTGTGGCTGGGATTCCCAAGGCGTCGTATATCGTTGCGGCGAAGTTTTCTGGCTTGACCGGTTGTTCGTCGGGATAAGCACCTCGCGCATCGGACTTACCAACCACATTGCCACCGCGAATGCCGCCGCCGGCGAACAATACCGATTGAACAGCGCCCCAGTGATCGCGGCCGTAACGATCTCGTGTCGCATCCGACTCACGACTGATCTCGAACGCATCCGTCAACTTGAATGTTGACCGGGCCATGTCAAAGGGCCTTCGATCAAATAGTTCGGTAGAGAAACACCCGAAGGCATGCCATCGCTGCGCGGACGAATGAAATCCAACGCCGACGCGTAGTTGGGGAATTCGTTGCGAGTCTCCACACGATCCAAATCCGATCCACCACGTGGCACCGGCGTAGGGCGACCGGTCAACGCGACATGCGTCGCCAATAAATGGTTGTGTTCGCGATGCGCGAGCGTTCGCACGATGGCCCAGCGATTGGTTTGCTGAGCAAGTTTTGGCAAGTGTTCGCAAACTTGATCACCAGGAATCGTCGTCGAGATCGGCGTGAACTCCCCGCGAACTTCCGCTGGGGCATCGGGTTTCGGATCGAGCGTATCGAGTTGACTTGGACCGCCGCTAAGCAGCACGATCAACACAGACTTGGCCTTGCAAAATCCAACGCGTTTATTCACCGTCGAATCGCCTGCCAATAAAACGTTCCTCGGCAGTATCGATCCAACGACACCCGCGGCAGCGGCACACAATAAACCTCGACGATCCAATCCATAGAAAGGCTTAGGCATGGGCGAGTACCCAGAAAGGCAGGATTTAAGGTGGGCAGGTAGTTTGAGGCAGGACCTATATTCTACATGAAGTGAGCGACCTGGGTGATTGCGAGTCTCCTCACTCAGGCATTTTGCAGTTGACCAATTTCCTTGGCGCGGGGGTCTGACCGGCCAATCTCAAGGTCGGTTTGAAAAGTTACCCCACTGGGCTGGACCCTGGGGAATTGCTGGCAATCAGCTCAAAATGTTGTGAATCACGTTTCCATGCACGTCTGTCAGCCGAAAGTCTCGACCGCCATAGCGATACGTTAAGCGAGTGTGGTCCAGTCCGAGACAGTGCAGCATCGTCGCGTGGAGATCATGCACACTCGTACGATTCTCCACGGCTTGGAAACCGAATTCGTCGGTCGACCCGTGCACGGTTCCACCCTTGATGCCACCGCCAGCCATCCAAACGCTGAAGCCCCAGTGGTTATGGTCGCGTCCCTGTTTCGGATCCCCTCCAGCCCCCAATTCCACCGTCGGCGTTCGTCCAAACTCGCCTCCCCAAAGCACCAGCGTGTCTTCGAGCATTCCTCGCTGTTTTAAGTCGGTCAGCAAAGCGGCAATCGGCTGATCCAGTTGATCGGCCAGTTTCTGGTGATTGTCTTTGATGTTCTCGTGGTTGTCCCAGGGCTGGCCGGCACCGTGCCAGAGTTGGACGTAACGAACACCTCGTTCCAATAAACGTCGGGCGATTAGCGTTTGTCGACCATGCACGCCCGATCCATAAAGCTCTTGGACATGCCTTGGTTCATCGGAAACATCAAATGCTGCCTGTGCATCGTGTTGCATCCGAAAGGCCAACTCGTAGGACTGAATGCGAGCATCCAATCGGTCGTCCGAACGCGACTGTTGATGTCTGCGGTTCCAGCTTTGCAACAAATCCAATTGGCGGCGTTGATCGCGAGTCGACACCTGCGGGTGCTCGATGTTCTCGATCATCCTGCGAAACTCCTTGTGTTGCGAGTCGATATATGTTCCTTGATACGCACCAGGTAGAAACCCAGATTGCCAGTTCTCATTGTCCTTGATTGGTAAACCACCAGGACACATGGCCACAAAGCCGGGCAGGTTTTGGTTCTCAGTCCCAAGCCCATAGAGCAGCCACGATCCCATGCTTGGTCGGGTTTGTACTGAATCTCCGCAATTCATCAGCATCAACGATGGCTCGTGATTCGGGACCTGAGCGTGCATCGAGCGAATGACCGCAATGTCGTCGATATGTTCCGCCGTCCGCTTGAAAAGGTCGCTGACTTCGATACCCGATTCGCCATAACGACGGAACGTAAACGGCGAAGGGAATGCTGCTCCCGTTTTTCGTTCTGTCGTCAGCGTGTTGGCGAGTGGTTTGCCAGCGTACTTGGCCAATAAAGGTTTCGGGTCAAACGTATCGACATGCGAAGGCCCGCCATTGAGAAAGAAATGAATCACTCGCTTCGCAGTGGCCGGGAAATGAGGCTCGCGAGCTGTGAGTGAGTTGGCTGATTGGTTCGTTTCCGCGGCAGCCAAGCGATCATTGTCGCCCTGAACGCCCGCGAGTGCGATCGCTCCGACACCGAGTGCCGAACGGGCAAGGAGGTCGCGGCGGTGAAACGTGTTTTTCATCATTGATTCAATCCACAAACAAAAACTCATTCGCGCACAAGATGACTTGAGCAAGCTGCTCCCACGCATCTAGCTCGGCAGCTGTGTTGCTTGGAAAATCAGTAATCGAATTCCAAACCACCGGCTGGTTAACGAGCTGCTCATGGACAGTCGCGGTCCAAAGATACTGGTCACTATTGAGCACTTCGTCGATATCGACCACAAAGTCGACAGTCTCGCCTTGCTTTACATCCAACGAATCGACATTCAAGTCTTCGGCCATCTGGTGAATTTTGGTTGACTTCAACACGCCTCGCGACGAGCTCACGATAAACGCTCGAACACCGTCACCCGCCTCAGGCTCATGTGCCAAGTGTGACTGAATCGCGACCGTCATATTGCGAGGAGCGGTCCAGCGACGAATGGCAGCGACATTGCGATTGTTTCCAGGGTGACCACCATTTGCGGTGATTTGTACCCAGCCAAGCTTTGCGTCGGGCCATGCGGGACCGCCTTGCCAAGCGGTTCCAGTGAAATGTGGCAGCGTCATGAATGCATCCACACGCTGATTCGATTCATCCAACTTGCCATAGCCATAGCTCCAGTCCTTTGCCGTACTAGGCGTCTCTGCAAGAATCGTGTTTGGACGATTCTTCAACCAGGAAATCACATCGGCGGATTCCTCTTGGCTCGGGTCACGCTGATATGCTTGGCGGAATAATCGTGACGCGAATGTCGCCGAATCCGCATCACCGCCACGCGACAAGCTTGCTAGGGCTTTGGCTCGTTCCAAGACCAGCGGATGATTCATGAAAAAGAGTGTCTGCTGAGGAGCTGTCGTCTCATTGCGCTCAGGCACATGAAGATCAGGATTGGCGAAGTCAAACACGCGGAGCGTCGGCTCTAGATATTGGCGATCGACCAAGCCATAGAGTGTACGTCGGGTGGGATACGGAGAGTTGAAAAGGCTCGCGGGCTTGCCTCCAAGGGACTCATCAAGCGAACCGCTAACTCGCAGCCAGGAATCTCTCAACTCCTCAAACGTTAACCGTCGTGGATTGGCTCGCCAAAGCAACCGATTGTTCGGATCGATGTGTGCGAGATCTTGCCGTAACGCGGGATCGTCGGAGACAGTCGACGCTTGTTGGTACGTTGACGACAGTAACATCCAGCGATGGAGTTGTTTCAGGCTCCAGCCTTCACGGACAAAAGACGCCGCGAGCCAATCGAGCAACTCAGGATGCGACGGAGGATCGGATCTTAGACCAAAATCGCTCGGTGTCGTCACCAAGCCGGTTCCAAAATGATCTCGCCAGACACGGTTGACGATCACTCTCGCCGTCAGCGGATTTGCCGGATCCACGATCGCTCGTGCTAGCTCCATGCGGCCACTGCCGTTTTGAAACGGTTGGCGGTTCGAGCTACTGAGGACTGAAAGAAATTGTCGTGGTATGTCGTTGCCAAGGTTCAATGGATTGCCTCGACGGAATATGCGAGGCTCAACAGGCTCAGCTTGGTCGATCAGTGCTAACGCGACGGGCACGTTACCAGCACCGTTGAGCCAACGATCTATTTCTCCTTGCAGTTTCCACAACTCCGTCAACGTGCCGGAGTCAAAAAACGTCTCACTGTGCGAGACCGGTCCGTCGGGAACACGACACGGGGAGCCGATACCTTCGAGAAGCTGCCTTAGTGATTCTTTGTCAGGCCCATCGGGATGCTCGTCGAGCTTCGCGAACACTTCGCCATATCGGTCGCAAACATCGCGAAACGAACTCGGAGGCGTAGAGAAAGCGGACTGAACGATTGCGTTCATCGGAGCCCCTTGCTTTCGCAGCTGATCGTGAATCATCGCAGCGTTCGCTTCGAACTCAGGTGATTCAATGGATCTGTAAGCGTGCCAATGCAAAAAGATTGGGTCGTTTTGCAACGCCGCCGTTCGTAGATAACGTTCCCAGTTGCGTACGAAAGCAGGCAGCAAATCACCTTTCTGGAAAATTTGGTCAAAACCATCCGCAGGATATTTGTGCAACTCGGTCTGTGCGAACAAATAGTCAGCAACGCGTTCACGTGCCCGCTGGCTCGATTCATCGCTGTGCTTTCGCAGATTTTCTTGAAGTGTGTTTTGCCGCTTTTTAAGTTCAATGCGAAAAGCATCGTCTGTGGCATCCAAGCTGAGTACGCTCTGCTGTTCGATACAGCTGTCGAACACGCCATACAGCGAATAGTAGTCAGCGGTAGGGATTGGATCGTACTTGTGATCGTGACAGCGAGCACAGTTCACCGTCAGCCCCATCGTGCCGCGACATACCACATCGATACGGTCATCGATCACATCGCGTCGCACGCCCAAGAATCGACGACCCAGGGTAAGAAACCCCATCGCGGCGAGGTCGTCCAGCGTGCCATCGTCGACTTGGTCAGCAGCGATTTGTAGCAACAAGAATCGGTCGTATGGCATGTCGCTATTCAATGCTCGAACGACCCAGTCCCGATACGTCCACGCGTGAGTCCAAAAACGTTCTTCTCTTGCGTAGACATAGCCTTTGGTGTCAGAGTAGCGAGCGACATCAAGCCAGTGGCGTGCCCAATGTTCGCCGTATTGAGCCGATGTGAGCAATCGTTCGACAAGGTTCTGGTAAGCATTTGGATCGGTGTCATTTACGAATCGCTCGACTTCTTTAAACGTCGGCGGCAATCCAGTCAGCGAGTAGGTGACCCGTCGAATCAATGTTCTTCGATCGGCTGCCGGTGATGGCGAGAGTCCATTCGCAGCCAGTTTCTCCGCAATCCATGCGTCCACCGGTGTTTGTACCCAACTGGAGTCTTCAATCTTCGGAACGTCCGGAAGCTTGATGGGCTGAAACGCCCAGTGATCCTTTCCGGTATTCAATGGGGATGCGGAACGATCCGTCTGTTGAAGAGTGGCTGGCCAAAAGGCACCCGACTTTACCCACAGTTCGAGTGACCTGATCTCGCGCGATGACAGCGGCGTGTCAGGAGGCATTTCCAGATCACCTTCGCGTCGAACGGTTTGCAACAAGCGACTGTTGATGTCACCAGGAATGATCCTGGGATTCGAGTCGCCTGGTTCTATCAATGAACGAATGGAGTCGACTCGTAATCCGCCTTCTTGCTTATTCGCTCCATGGCATTCACTGCAACGTTCCACAAGAATGGGGCGTACTTCCTGCTCAAAGAACTGTTCACTCTCAGCCCCGAGAGCTAGCAAAGTATCGTCGGCATGTGTCTCGTTCCCAACGCAATCGACCAGCGCTACCGCCAGCAAGACCAGGAATAGCCATTGTCTCGTCATCGCGGAACCCAAAAGGTAATTGCACTCGGTAGAACGGCGATTGGATTCATGTTTTAGCGGTTTGTTCGCATTTTGGTGGTTTTGGCGTCGTTGCTTTTCCGCAGTTGCATCTGCCAGTGCGGACCACTACACGGCGGGGTCTCGGAATTCCATACAGTATATCACCGCGCTGAAAGAGACGTGTGGATTACCTTGGGTTAGTCTTTGGATAAGGCTTGCCGTGCGTGTTGAGCAATCAACATTGCTTGTGATTTGTGATCACGCATGCCATCATTGCCCTCATCGAGGACGCTGGGCGCCATTTACCCCGCCGCAATACGCACCATGAGCCCACCTTCCTGCTCGCTTCCATCCATCCATTCACTTCGCGTTTGGCGTTGCGATTATCGCTTCTGCTGTTCGGAACTCCTGCGTTATCACAAGATGACTATCCTCTTCGCGACGCTCTTGAAGGCAATCTGCGTGATGGCGTACCCAACTTCTCCGCAAAGCTTGTCGCAAAGAAGCACGTCAAGATCGCGTATCTTGGCGGAAGCATTACTGCAGTTCCCAGTTGGCGAGTTCAGTCACTTCAGTGGTTCCAGCATCCATTCCATGTCCAGAGGCGATCGCAACGGCAGGGGGAGTCTGCACGGCATTTCCCGCAGTCGAGCCATCGGGGAAAGCTGCAATCGGAAATTGCTCGCCAAGAATCCCGAGAGCGGGTAACGTAAAGAACGGATCGTCATTGAGCGAAATCATAGCAACCGCTCCGACGTCACTTCGATCTCCATACTGCCCTGTCAGTGCCAAGTAAAGTCCGCCGTTACCCTTTGACATCGCAGCCAGAGCGGCAACCAGCGAAAGCCCGAACCAGCCATCAAAACGATCTGAGCTGCCGCAATCGCATAACCGCAAGCGATCGCCACGAATAGTTCAGTGGACGTTCTGATCGCGCCTTTCTGGATCGCGTTGCGACCTACGCCAACGTCCATCTGCGCCGAAACACATACCAGGAACATGACGATCAATGTCGTCGCGCCGACGCTGGTTAGCGCTGTTGCGAAGCCGCCGATCTGCAGAAATTCATACTTCTCGACACCATCAACGGATTCAACCGGTGGAACGCCAACCCAGCGGAGAATTTGTTGCACGGGCTCAAAATGCACTCGATCCACTGTTGAAAGGGCGGCACCAATCAATATCGGAATGATCATCAACCCGCCCGGGACGCGTTTGAACCACTTCGGCATCGCATTTCCATTGCCTTAAATCTTTCTCCTGACCTGCGCAGAAAGCGTCGAACGATGCCTCGGGTAGAGCAGGTGCATCGCTCTTACAAGTTCGTTCAGCGAAGATGATTGGCGAAGAATCGCTGCCACTCTTCGAGATGTTCTCGCATCGCTTGACGAGCCTCATCGGGGGAACGTCGTCGCAACGCGTTGAGAATCGCTTCGTGTTCCTCAGCAGCCTGCTGCAGAACACTGGCATCGGTATGCGATCGGTTGAAGACGCGATTCATAAGACGGTATCGAACGATATCGGCCGCCAAGCGAGGGCTTCCTGCGGCCGCGGCAATCGCTGAATGGAACTCATCATCGAGTTTCACCCAGACACTGATCGAACCGCTCGTTGGCTTTCGCTTTCGAAAAGCCTTCAGCCCAGCTTCGAGTTGCTGCAAGGTAGGGCGATCCATTCGGTCGGCCGCCTTCGCAGCCGCTTCGCTTTCGAGAATCCGACGCATCTCATAAACATCGCGGACGTCCTCGGGTCCGAACGAGACAACGACGGGGCGTCGATTCGCAGCCTGAACGATCAAGCCGTCTTTGACCAATTGCTTGACGGCCTCGTGAACGGGTGTGCGGCTGACATTGAGGGTTCGAGCCAATTCGACTTCGCTGACCGATTGGCCTGGGGTGAGTTTGCCTAGAACAATCATCTCAACGAGCGACTCATAAACTTGCTCACTCAGTCGCAAGCTCGCCTCGGGAGTTCTCTGGCCTCTGATTTTGGCAGGTTTGATCGTCGTTGTCCGCTTCACAGGCATTCCCAGTCTCCCATTGCCGCGGTGGGCGTCACCGCAGCTCCATCCAATGATACCAAGCTGCATGCAGGATTGACAGCTCTCAGCCGCCAGGGTAAACTGCATGCAGTTTAGAGTTGTTCGCGTGCAGATGCCCAGGGGTCGCTCGTGTTTCTTTCGCCGATCATCGCTGTCACCATGGGAGACCCCGCCGGGATCGGGCCTGAGGTTTGTTTGAAGGCGTGGCGAGGCCGCGGAAGGTCCGACTGCGGATTCGTCTTTTTCGGCGATGCAGACGTCTTTTTAAAGCTCAGCCAGGCGGCCGAACTGCCCATGCCACCGGTTGCCCATTCGCTTGCGGACGCGGTTTCGACCGCTCACGCGAACGGGGCTGCAATCTTTCACATCGAGTCCCTTCGCAGTTGCTGGGAACCGGGTGTCGTTTCCGCGATGACGGGTGAAGCGTCCTATCGCTACATCACTACAGCGATCGAGGCCGCACTGGGCGGAGAGGTCGACGCCGTCGTCACCGGGCCGATTCACAAAGAAGCGCTGCGACAAAGCGGCGTGCAGTATCCAGGGCACACCGAGATCTTTGAGGCCCTCACCCGGTCCGGCCGAGCTTGCATGATGCTGACCTCCGATGCATTGACTTGTTCATTCGTCACCACGCACGTCGGATTGTGTGACGTGCCGAGTTTAATGTCGGTCCAGCGAATTCTTGATGTGATTGAGCTGACGGACCAGGCGATTGCGAAGATCAAAGGGCATCGTTCGCGATTGGTGGTTTGCGGACTCAATCCACACGCGGGCGAAAGCGGCTTGTTTGGTAATCGCGAGGAAGAGCGTTTCATTGTTCCCGCAATCGAAGCAGCACGACGCAGCGGAGTTGAAATTGAGGGGCCTTTGCCACCTGACACTGCATTTCTGCCAAACCGCCGTCAGAGAACCGATGCGTTCGTTTGCATGTATCACGACCAGGGGCACATTCCGCTGAAGGCGCTGAGCTTTGAAACAGCGGTCAACACCACGCTCGGCTTGCCGATCGTGCGTACCAGTGTGGATCACGGGACCGCATTGGATATCGCATGGAAAAGATTTGACGCGGATCCGACGAGCATGCTCCAGGCTGTTGCGTTGGCGATGAAGCTCTGTGGCGGCGACGTTCAGTCGTCGAATCTGCTTCGTGGTGGAAGCTGTCAGTCGCCAATTTCAGCCAGTCAGTTGGTGACTGAAGCCCGATCGAGCAATGAATCGGCGACTGATAGTCGCCGCCACTTCGATACGGTCGACGAAAGTCGAGACAGCGGTAGGGCGACAATATGAAGATCATTGTCATCGCGGATGATTTCACAGGTGCAGCGGAGGTTGCCGGAGCGGCCATTCGTTTTGGTTTAACGGCCGAGGTCCATGTCGGGCAGGTTTATTCGACGCCCGCCGACATCGTTGTCGTCGACGCTGATAGCCGATCATTGGATGTTCAATCAGCCACCGCAAGGGTGTGCGAGTTGACGAGGCAGGCCCTGGAGCTGCGTCCCGACGTGCTGTTCAAGAAAGTCGATTCGCTTTTGAGGGGGCCAGTGGCGGCTGAAGTCGCAGCGATGCGCAAGGCAGCTGGGCTTAACCATTGTTTGTTGGTTTGTGGGAACCCGCGAAAGCATCGGATGGTTGTTCAAGGGAAAATCCTTGTCAACAACGTCCCGTTGCACAAGACAGAGTTTGCGGCCGATCCCGAGCACCCGTGCCACAGCCATGATGTGATGGAGTTGCTGAGTCAACCAGATGCAATCGAAATTGGCGATGTCACTTGCTCCGCCGATCTGATGCATCACGCGCGTCGCTGGTATGGCCAGCGATCACAGTCTTTAGCGGCCGGCGGGGCGGAGTTCTTCGAAGCTGTATTGGAGCAATGTCTGGAATCAGCAGATCCATCCGCCTTCGCCCTGATGAACATTACATACGATGACACGCCGCTCCGCTGTGATGGCGACATTTTGCTAGTAAGCGGCACAAGCATGACGCGATGCGACGATTGGCCGGTTGTACAGATGGATGCCTCACGGTCGTCGAATGAGCTGGTTGCTCACGTTTGCCACACTTTGTCTGCGCACGGACGTGCGGCGATCCGTGCAGTCGATATCAAAAGCGATTTGCCCGAAGCTCGAATTGAGAAATTAGCCGATGTCGCCTCGGGAGTGCTTGCACATTGTCGACCGGCCCAAGTGTGGGTTGAGGGAGGCCGAACGGCGTCAATGCTCATCCGCGAACTTGGCTACCAGCAATTGGCTGCGATCTCCAATGCGGGAGACGGCATCGTGGCCCTGAGGTCAATCGATGAGGCATCACCACTCTATTTGATCAAGCCGGGAAGTTATTCATGGATCGCGCGGGAACACTCGTCAGTGCCAGTTTCGAATGCCAAAGAATCCGCAACGGCAGTCCCATCCGGGAATTTGATCGATTCGATTGCGAAAACGAAAGGATTGCTTCTCTTTGTACTGGTGAGTTTTTGGTTCCCCGACATCGCCATTTCCTTCGACATCGGATCGCTCAACGATATTTTGACCGAGCAATGCATTGATTGCCATAACGCCGATACCCAAGAAGGTACCGTTGATCTGTCACGATTCAGTTCGCTCGACGACGTCGGCCGAGATCGTCCCCTTTGGAAAACCGTCTTTGATGTCGTTGAAGCGGGGCAGATGCCACTCGCCGATTCGGGGTATGAACTCGATGAGACGCAACGTGAGGCGTTACTTTCATTTGCCAGAAAAGTTTTGTCCCAACCGAATCCAAGGTTGAACGCAATCGATCCGGGAAAGCCGATTCTTCGACGCCTGACACGACTGGAATACAACAACACGGTTCGCGATCTGTTCGGATTGAACTATGACATCTTCATGTTTCCCGAGCGCTTGCCCCGTAATGGCGGCCTTGCATCACTCGTCCAAGACGGCCACGCGATGGTTGTGCAGTCATCTATGCGTGAGTACGGGCAAAAATATGACGTCCTCTTACCCGACTTGGGTCTGCCCGGTGACAGTCGCGCCGAATACGGTTATGCGAACCGCGGCGACGCGATGAACTTCTCGCCGCTGCTGTTTGAAAAGTATTCGGAGATGGCTTCTGCGATTGCTTCGAGCGAACGCTTGCTCAGAGACAGTCGCGTGCTGCAAGAGTTATTCGGCATCGAAGAGGAAACGCTGATGCCGCTTGCTGAGAAGAGCGATTCGGAAACCGTGGCCATGCGTGCCGAATTCGCAGCGCAAGAGCGAATCGGTAACCAAGCCGCAGAAAATGATACATGGCATGACAGCTTTGTTCGCGAGTTGACTGCCTCGTTCGAACGGGGCAGTGGCGGGACATTCGATGTACCTGAGGCTTTGAACAATCAGACGATCGCTGGGAAAGGCGGATTGATCAAGGTGCGTGTCAACGATCAAGTGTTGTTGATCAATCCCAACATTGACTTGTGGCTGGCGTCGTTTGCTACGGTCGATGAGACCTCCGGTAGCCACTCGCTGACCAATCGCAATAAGGGTGAGAAGGTCTTCGAATTAACCTTTGCCGGGCAGGAGTCCTTCGATCCACGGATTCAGCACTTTGGTGTGTGCGTGCTCTCACGCCGAAATCAAAGTGGTCGCGTGCAATTGAGCGCAGTTCTATCCAACGGCCAACGACTCACTCGGCAAGCAGATGTTAGCGAACAGACGGGTAACGTCTTCTTTTCATGGGTCGCGCCGCCGGGAACGTCGATCGAGAAGTTGGCCGTCGATGGTTCGAAGTTCACTGGTGACTACGTTTTGCTCGATGATTTTGGATTCATCTTTGGTGAACGATTGCCTCAGCGTGGTGGCGACTTTCAGTCGCCGAACCAACAAGAAATGCTAAACTCACCGCAGTCAGATCCGTCACAGCCGCGACTGAAAGTCGCCGCCACGGAATCGTTCCTGACGCGAGCGTATCGCCGTGAGGTGACAGAGTCTGAATTGGCCATCGCAAACGCCTTAGTTGCCGATCATATTGCGAAGGGCCATTCGGAGATCGAAGCACTTCGGCGACTGATTCAAACGGTGCTGACGTCACCCGAGTTCTTGTTCCAGGCGGAACCCCTTGTCGAATCGAGCGAGAGAGTGCGTGAAGTCACTGCGTACGAACTCGCCAATCGACTCAGCTATTTTCTTTGGGCATCAATGCCTGATGAGGATCTGATGGCGACGGCTGAGTCGGGAGAACTTAGGAAGCGGGATGTCCTCCACGCCCAAATCAGACGCATGCTGGCGGACCGTTCGCGATCGCGTGAACTATCTGAATCGTTCGCAGTGCAGTGGTTGCGACTGGACCAGCTCTATAGTTCCAAGCCTGATCGCGAGATTTTTAAGACCTTCTACTCCGGTCCGCAGGGGAAATCGACGCTGCATGGACCCATGATGACTGAAGCGTTGTTGCTGTTTGAAACGGTTCTGGTCGAAGATCGCACGATCCTAGATTTGTATGACCCCGACTTCACTTGGCTCAATGGTCAACTCGCCAAACTTTATGGGCTGCAAGACGAATTTCGGAAAGCCAAAGACGAGGCTAGCAAGTGTGGCGATTTGCCCGATCAGATCCCTGACAAAGTGGCCGGATCGTACTGGCTGCGGACACAGCTCCCCGATCGTACGCGCGGCGGTGTGATGACGATGGCCGGCCCACTAACATTGACTTCGCTTCCATTCCGAACCAGTCCCATCAAACGTGGTGCGTGGCTATTAGAAACGGTTTTCAATCGACCGCCCAGTGAACCGAAAGTTGCGTTTGTTTTGGAAGAGGCGGTAAGCGAAGACAGTGACGCACAGCAGACGCAAACCGTTCGGCAGCTCTTTGATAAACATCGCAGTGACCCGAATTGTAACTCCTGTCACAGCCGCATCGACCCGCCCGGCTTTTCACTGGAAGTCTTTGACGCCATGGGAGTCTACCGAACACATGACGGCGAGCAAGCGGTCGACGCGAGCGGGACATGGAACGATCGTGATTTTGATTCGCCCGCAGAGTTCAAAGATGCGATCCGCGCTCGGGAACAGGAGTTGGTACGTGGCTTTGTCGAACACATGCTCAGCTACGCACTCGGTCGTCATCTTGAATACTTTGACATGACAACCGTCGACCAGATCGTGACCGACGCTGCCGGGGAAGGTTATCGAATGTCAGCCATCATCGAAGGCATCGTGCTTTCTTATCCTTTCCAGCACGTGAGGAACCTGCCATGAATCAGCGTCACATGGATCGCAGCGCAGCATTGCCGCGGCGTCATTTTCTGCGATCGGCCGCGGGCGGAATGTTCGCTTTGCCGTGGCTTGAGTCGTTAGCTCGTGGCGTCGACGCAGGCACATCGTTACCACAACGCTTCGCGTTCATCTACACACCCAACGGATACAACCAGGATACTTTTTTGCCGCAAAGCGAGGGGGCATCGTGGGAGCTTTCACCTGCACTGAAGCCGCTTGAGCCCGTCCGTAATCAAGTTTCGTTACTGTCCGGATTGGATCGTGAGTTTGTCCCCGGGACCGGTGTTCATGCTCAGTGTGGATCGTGTTGGTTGACGAGCTCCGCGCCGCAAGAAACGCTCGATGGTGGTTTTCCTACCAACACGACGCTCGACCAGTTGATGGCCCGACAGCTCGGCCGTGACACGCCGCTTCCCTCGCTGGAACTGAGTTGCAATGACTTTACCAACCGCAAGGAGACGAAATACTTTGAGTGCATTTCTTGGTATGGCCCCGGCCACGCGGCGCAAACAGAAAAGAATCCACGAACTGCCTTTGGTCGTCTATTCGGTCGCCTCAACGGTGACGTGCTCAATCAAAGCGTGCTCGATCATGTCCAAAGCTCGGCTACGCAATTAGCAAGTCGTCTCTCTTCTGCGGATCGTTCGAAGCTAGACGAATACCTGGAGAGTGTCCGCCAAACGGAACGTCGAATTCAGGCGGCCGAACGAGCAGCGGCGAGGATTACGGAACCTCCGTTCGCTGAACCTGCCGGGATACCGCAGCGACGCGACGAGTACTTGCGGTTGATGGGCGACTTAATCGTTCATGCGTTTCGGCTCGATTTGACTCGCGTGGCAACTCTACTGGTCGATCCCGAACGTTGGGACAGCCCACGCATGTTCGATGGAGTGTTTGATTCACCGCAAAACCATCATGTTTTGACTCATACAAAAGACGATGAGGCAAAAGCGAAGATCACGGAGATCGATCGTTTTCATGTCGCACTCTATGCGTACGTCGTTCAGCAGTTGGCTGCGATTTCCGAGGGGAACGGTACGTTGCTCGATCGTTGCTGCATCGTGATGGGGAGCGGTATCAGTGACGGCGACAAACATAATTATGCAGATCTGCAAGTCTTGTTAGCAGGTGGTTTGGTGAAGCACACCGGGTTCAAGCAATACGCTGGTCGTCGCCCGCTTGCGGACTTGTGGCTGACTTTGGCACAGCGAGCGAGTGTCAACATCGACCGGTTTGCTGACAGCGCAGGAGCCTTGACCGATGTTTAGCCGACACAGCCTAACCGTCGCGATTTTGCTAAGTCTTTCGACGACCGCCTGTACGGACGATGCAGCTTTCTTTCGCGATTACGTCGAGCCGCTACTGCAGAAAAACTGCTACGACTGCCACAGTCATGTTAGCGGAGAAGCGAGCGGCGGATTGGTGCTCGATTCCAAAGCGGGCTGGTCCGTTGGTGGCGATTCGGGGCCGGCCATCGTTCCCGCTGAGCTCGATAAGAGCCTACTTTGGCGATTGGTAAATTACGAAGTGCCTGGGCTGGAGATGCCGCCTGATGGCAAGTTGCCCGAGAACGATCGGGCGCTGATCAAGAAGTGGATCGAATCGGGCGCCGTCGATCCTCGCGAAGATGGACGTGCTGCGGAACGAAAAAAGATCGACATCGAAGCTGGTCGTCAGTGGTGGGCGTTCAAGCCGCTTTCGTCGAGGCATCCCTCCAATTCAAGCATCGACGATCACATCAACACCGGTCTTGATGATGCCGGTCTGCAACCGTCCGTGCGAGCCGACGCGTCTATTCTCCTTCGTCGCCTTTCGTATGACCTGACCGGACTTCCGCCCGAGCCAAACACGACATCGCGTTTCGACTTATCCAACGAGGACCAGTACGCCCACTGCGTTGACTTACTGCTCGCATCGGATGGGTTCGGTGAAAAGTGGGGACGCCATTGGCTCGACTTAGCACGCTATGCAGACAGCAACGGTTCCAGCTTCAATGTTCCGTTTCATGATGCATGGCGTTATCGCAATTGGGTGATCGATGCACTGAATCGCAACATGCCGATTGATGAATTTATCCGCAAGCAGCTCGCAGGAGATTTGCTTCCGGCGGACTCAGACGCGGAAAGAGACGAGAACTTGATCGCGACGGGTTACCTGTTACTCGGTTCCAAAGTCCTCGGCACGTTCGACAAAGAACAGCTAGCCCTGGACGTGATCGACGAGCAGATCGACACGATCGGCAAATCGTTGCTCGGCCTGACCCTTGGTTGTGCGCGATGTCATGATCACAAATTTGATCCGCTGCCGCATGCCGACTACTACGCGTTGGCTGGCATCTTCGCCAGTACGTCGACTTTGGTGGATCGCATCGGTGGCCCAAAAGACGACGAGTCCGATTGGGAGCGTCGAGGTCTAGGACCGGGCGGGGATGAGAAGTTGTCTGCCTTCTTGAAAGACAACCGCTATCGCTGGGTCAAGGCGGTTGGCAAGCGATTTCAAGCAAAGAAGAAGCTCGATGATTTAAGTGCTGGCGACTTTCCGTTGCCAAAGACCACGTCTACTCATCATGACCAAGACGGCTCTGTGGAGGAGCTGAGGCGACTGAGAGTCGCCGCCACGGAGGAGCTTCGCGAGGCGGAACAGAAGTTGGCAGAGTTGCTTGCCGAGATGCCGCCTCATGCGATGGCGGTACGCGAAGCAAATGTCATCACGGACGAGCAGATCCGAATACGTGGAGTCGCGTCCAGCAAGGGAGAACGGGTTCCGCGTGGCTTCCTGCAAGTCGCTGCCTACGAGGGGCAACCGGAGATTCCAGTTGATCAGAGCGGACGACTCGAACTCGCCCAGTGGATCACTTCGCCTCACAATCCACTTACTGCTCGCGTGTTCGTCAATCGCGTCTGGAAGCATTTGTTTCGAGAAGGCCTCGTTCGCAGCGTCGATAACTTTGGAACGATGGGCGACCAGCCATCGCACCCCGAATTGCTCGATGACCTAGCCGTGAGATTCATCGCCAGCGGATGGGACCTGAAACGGTTGGTGCGTGCGATCGTTCTGTCCGACGCTTACTGTCGATCTGTCGATGTATCTGATCTGAAAGATCCCGAGAATCGACTGCTGGCTCATCAAAACCGTCGGCGTCTCGAAGCAGAAGAGATTCGCGATAGCCTGCTATTCCTACGAGGTGAGCTCAAACGCGGGCCGAACGAAGACATGCTGCGCACGCTGCCGATTGGTGATGCCAGCAACCTCGGTGAGTATCTCAACATTCAAGACAATCGACGGACTGTCTATCAACCAGTGATCCGTACCGTTGAACCCGCGTTGTTGCAGTTGTTTGATGCGGCCAGCAACACAATGGTCACCGGGGCCCGACCGCGAACGATCGTCGCGCCTCAGTCACTCTATTTCCTCAACAGTGATTTCGTGCAGGCATCTGCCGAAACGATCGGTTCACAAGTTCTTGCCCGATACAGTGCGTCGGAAAAGACTTCGCTTGAGCCCAGCGAATATCTCAAAGTGCTTGATGATCTTGTTGTCGATGTGATGAAGACGCTCGTATCGCGAGAACCAACAACGCAAGAAAAGCAACTCTTACAAGATTACATCCAAGCACAAGCCGACGGAGAACCAGGATTAACTTCCCACGACATGTTGAAAGTCTGCCAAGCGATCCTTGGTAGTACTCAGTTTCAGTTTTTAGATTAGCACCGTGTGGTGGCGATTTTCAGTCGCCGTGCTAAAAGTTACAGACCCTTGGAAGTGGCGACTAAAAGTCGCCACCACGATACCATGCAAGTTACCTCTCGACGTGACGTGCTTCGCTCAGCCGCTTGCGGCTTCGGTGGACTGGCACTTGCTGGGCTCACTTCTCAGCAGGTGCTCGCCCAGTCGACGCATTTTCCTGCCAAAGCAAAGCGAGTCATCTTCCTGTTCATGCATGGCGGCGTCAGCCAGATGGATTCGTTCGACCGCAAGCCGGTACTGAATGAACAACACGGCAATTCTTTGCCGTTCAACCTACCTGGATTGATTCGACCGGACCGACTTGGAAAAGTGTTTGGCGTCAAATGGAACTGGCAACAACACGGTGATTGCGGCCAATGGGTGTCGGAACTGTTTCCACATACGGCTCGCGTCGTCGACAAATTATGCTTCATTAAGAGTCTGCATACAGAAGGCGAAGCGCACGGCCAAGCAGTTCTGAGGTTGCATACTGGCGAAGCGGCGTTTGACCGACCGAGTGTCGGTGCATGGGTCAGCTATGGCCTCGGAAACGATAATCAAGACCTCCCCGCGTTCGTCGCGTTGGATCCGCCAACCATGCATGGCGGCGTTCGATTGTACGGCAGTTCGTTTCTGCCCGCCAAACATCAAGCAATGCAGGTTTTGCTGGCGAAAACACCTAGTAAACTGCCTCAGATCGCGAACTTGAACAATGACTTGCTCAGCGAAGTGCGACAGAAAGAACAGGTCGACACAATCACTGCACTCAGCCGAGTTCATGCTCAGCAAGTCGGTCCTGATCCTCAAATTGAAGGTGTAATCGAATCGTTTGAGCTGGCTTATCGGATGCAGTCGATTGCTCCCGAAGTGTTCAACCTTGAGCGTGAAACACAGGAGACAAAAGATCTTTACGGCGTCGATCAAGAACCGACCGACGGTTTCGCTCGGCAGTGCCTTCTGGCCCGTCGCATGGCCGAAGCGGGGGTTCGCTTCATCCAAGTATCGACCGGTTACCACTGGGATCATCACGGCAACATCGAACGCGATTTGCCCGATAGCGCCGCACAAACGGACAAGCCAGCAGCAGCGTTGATCGAAGACCTCGATCGCCACGGATTGCTCGATGATACGCTGGTCGTTTGGGCCGGCGAATTCGGACGCACGCCAGTTGCACAAATCGATCGTGGCGCACCGGGGCGCGATCACAATCCACACGGCTATACGATCTGGATGGCTGGTGGCGGCGTTAAAGCGGGCTACGCCCATGGAGCCACAGACGACTTTGGCTATCTGGCCACCGAGGACAAAGTTCACATGCATGATTTGCATGCCACGATTCTGCATTTGCTCGGGCTCGACCACGAGCGTTTAACCTACCGTTACGCGGGCCGCGATTTCCGGCTCACCGATGTCTATGGACGTGTTGTTGATGAGGTGATCGCATGATTTTTCGCTTATCCTTCTTTATGGCGGCACTAGCTGTCTGCGGCGTAACCAGAGCCGCAGAACCAACGCAACGAGAGATCAATTTCGCGCGTGTTGGCGATCGAATGTTGACTATGGATCTTTATGCACCTTCTGGAGCGACAACGAAGCCTCCGCCCACGATCATCTGGGTTCACGGAGGAGCTTGGCGAGCGGGATCGAAGAGCGACGTTCCAGTGCTGCAATGGCTCAAGCGGGGTTTCGCGATTGCCAGCGTCGATTATCGACTTAGCACCGAAGCCAAATTTCCCGCTCAGGTCCACGATATTAAAGCCGCGATCCGGTACCTGCGCGGGCGGGCTTCACAGCTAAACCTTGATCCAGATCGCTTCGTGATCGCGGGCTCATCGGCGGGCGGGCACTTGGCTGCCTTGGTCGGCGTTACCAACGGCGTTGACGAATTAGAGGGTTCCGTTGGCGAACATCTATCCGAGTCGTCGGATGTTCAGGCGATCGTCTCCTTTTACGGTGCCTCAAACCTGCAATCGATCTTGTCGCAATCCACTCAACACGGGCTGAGTGTTCGCGTTCCGGCTCTCCAGTTGTTGCTGGGCGGTCAACCAGACGAAGTCCCTGAGTTGGCTAAGTTAGCCAGTCCTATAGCACATGTGGATTCCTTTGATCCGCCACTGTGGTTGATCCACGGAGATGCTGATCCCCAAATGCCACCGCGGCAATCCAAGGAGTTGGAAACCGCTTACAACAAAGCGGACCGTCCGGTGAAGTTGGACGTTGTTGCGGGCGGCAAGCATGGCGGTGAGGAGTTTTACGCAGGCGAACGACTGGACAGCATCGCCGCTGAAGTCTTGACCGCCGTTTCGGCAAAAAACGACACTATGCGAATACTGTTCGCCGGCAGCAGTTCAACCTATTGGAACGATATGCCCAACGAAGTCGCCAAGGTCATTTCTGGTAGCGGCGGCTTGGTTCAAAACCGAAAGGTCGATGCGGATTTGGTCGGTCGCAGCGGAAGTGACATTCGGGTGTATCTCGACCCCAAATGTGATTACCAATACGGCGTCAAACGTGGGCAAAGCTTTCTCGACAAGGTCCGCGATGAACCGTTCGACTACGTGGTGCTGATGACGGTTTGTCGCTTCATCATGGGTGATGGCGAAGGCAACGCCGATGGCCAAGCTCACCGAGACGCCATTACTCAGTACTGCCATTCCATTCGCCAGTCTGGATCGGAGCCAGTGTTCTATGAAGTCGGCTGGGGGACAACTGATCGCGAAGCGCAAGGCCGTGAACGAATCCGGAAACTAGCTCGAGATAATAACATCAAGATTTATGTTCCCTGTTCAACCGCTTGGGCGAAAGTTCGAACCGAACGTCCGGAGCTGCAACTTCAGCATCCTAATGACAAATCACACCCGGGCGATGTCGGCCACTTCCTTAACCTCGCCTGCTTTTACGCTGCACTCGTTCAGCAATCGCCAGAGGGACGCTTGCCGCGCGACTATCACGTTTGGCCACATTTGACCAAAGACGAGAATACGAGTCTGAGCGATCAGTTAGAAACGGCATTCGCCAAGTTCCAGCCCGACGCTTATCAAGTCAAACTGCCAGAGTGGATGCGCCGCAATGCGGGAGCCGGCTACATGGGGCATGTGAGTGAAGAGGATGCGAAGTATCTGGAGCAAGTGGCATGGGAGTCCTATCTCGCCGTCAAAGCCGAACTCAGTGCTGATTCCTCAACTGAAGTGCAAAACCTTCAGAAGCCCGAGGTGGCGAAATGATCCCTAGGCTCTTGTTGCTCGCCATCTTTACAGCAATGACGAATTTCAGTCTCAGCGACGACCTCTGGGTCGCTGTGGGTTGCGGTGGCCGAAGAATGGTTTCCGTCGACGGTGTACTTTAGCGACGATGCCGGCGAGACGTGGCAAGCGGGAAACGACTTGACGGCTAACGGGATCAATCGTGTTGTTCTAGGAGGGGAAAAGTGAAATGACGAAATTCAAAAACTCGCTCAGGAGGGTCAGGTCATCGCGAAGGCTGCCGATTTGATCAAGAACACAGTTCTCCGATCTGGATGAGAAAGCCAGTTACAGTGAAAGCGAGTTAGAAACCGCCATCATCGATAAACTGCAGGCCTTCATGTTGGAACTCGGGAAAGGCTTCTTGTTCGAGAGCCGACAGAGGCGTTTCACTTTCGACGATAAGTACTTTCGGGTCGATCTGGTTCTCTACAATCGCCTGCTCCGCTGCTACGTATTGCTTGATCTAAAAATCGGAGAGATCACGCACGGCGATCTCGGACAGATGCAAATGTACGTCAACTACTTCGATCGACAGGTCAAATTGGATGACGAACTACCGACTGTGGGGATCGTCCTTTGTGCGAGAAAGAATGACGCATTGGTTGAGCTCACGTTGCCAAGGGAGGCGAATACATTCGCGTCCAAATACCAATTGTATCTACCCAGCAAAGAGAAACTCAAACGAGAGCTTGAAAGAATCGAGACCGACCTGGAATAACCGTACCGGTGCCTCACCTCGCCTGTTTTGGCGAATCAGTGGGGCTCAATGAAATCCGGCGTCGGCCACCGGAGCACAGCGTCCGATCGCTACAACTTGCAACCCGCGTTCATAGCTCACGCAGCCTTGCGTGAGACTGCCACAAGTGACCCCCGACTTTTGAGTCCTGGAACCTTTTCTTCTTTGTTGGAACCTTTTCTTCTTTGTCGTTTTCCGCATGCCCATGCGGCGACAGCGCGGACAAGATCACGTGCCTTGTTCGACGTCCGCTCCGGATTCTTACCTCCTTGTTCAACCGCATCGCGTAAACCCAATCCAGGAAATCTCGAATGCTTGATCGGGATAGCTGTTCCACAGGAATCTCTTGCCCCCAACTGATCCACTTTCTCACGGTGGCTTTGTATTCGTCGCTTGTGCCTTTCGAGTGTTTTTTGGCTTTGCAATAGCGTTGGACAGCGGATAGAAACTTTGTCGACATATGGAGAATCTCCTGCGTTGCCGTCGACTACCTCCAGTAGGTTCCACTCGACGTGCTACGGGGCTGAATGCTCCTTGCTCGACTTCCGAATCTGGGAATGGAAATGTGACTTTCCGGGATAGTTCGAGCAAACGCGACGGACCCCGGTCGATGAAACCGAAGCGATTTCAGTTGGGCCGTTTCGATGCGTCGGTATTCATCGGCGAGATTCCGTCTGACCAAATTGAGTGGGACCAATAGGACAAATGCGACCGATGAGACCCATCGGTCCTATGAGTCCCATAGGTCCCATCTGTCGGATTTGACAGATATCTTTTCTCTCTGCCGTTGAGGTTGGATAAACCGCTACCTCGGAGACGTTCGGCAAAATTCCGTCGGTGCGTCACAGCGAAGCGACTTTTCACGATTCTGTTCACTGCTCCGGTGGCCGACTTCGGACGCTCTTGTTTCGTCGATCGCAAGTTAATACTGCGTCGGCCGCCGAAGCGCGCTGTCGTAGACAGAAGCTCACTTCTGCGTGAGGAACTCGTCCAGTTTCGTCGGGTCTTTCGTTAGACAAAGGAACACAATTGACTGCTTGTTTTCGAGTTCCGGAACTTTTTTGCTTCTCCAACACGATGTTTGCGGAGCGATTAGCTGTGCCGATCAGATCCGGCGACCGGCCCGCCGGGTTCCGTGCGAAGGTGGGAGCATTCCTCGCAATTCATTCTGCCGAGACTGCGCGCCGCTTTTGTCGTTGACTGCGTCTGCGACTAGTCAAGCAAAGGGTGCCCATAGCGAGCACAGCAAGGCTGGATGGTTCTGGGACGGAAGTGACGGTGATCGGCGCCGATAGGGCGTAGAACGAGTAGGACAAGCTAGGAGAACGAACCAAAGAGACGTTGATCCAGTCAAGGGTTGCAATGGACGAGTGCCCCTGCAAAACATTGAGGGTAGAAAAGTTCGGAGAGATTCCAGGCATCGCAAAGTCGGCGTCTCCGATTCCATTGAATCTTGTGCCCGTCCAAACAAAATCGCTGTGGCGCGTGTCCGTTTCGGTGACAGAAAGAGAGTTCAGGATGGAACCGTCCCACAGGTCTGAATTGCCAGTTGCAAGAAGAGTGTCGTTCAACAGGTAAATGGGAACCGAAGGGTCTGACGTCAACGGGTTCGTGCCAGTGTTGTCTCGTGCATCCACGGTGCTAGTGGAGGCAATGGTATTCCACGACGTCCCCAAGGCTGCAAGCGCAGGGACGGAGTTTGCCACGTTCGAGACGAATGTGTTGTAGTCGGCGATATTTGCGGAACTTGCATCGCGCCCAACGCTTGTCACGAATGCTAGCCGATACTGATCTCCCAGATTCAGACCCGTTGGCCGAGTCACAACTTCAGCGAAACTTGCCGAGGACGCTGATAGTAGTAAACCAAGCGTGAGAACCAATCGTCCAGCTGCAGAGCGATCTATCATGTTGCTGCTTGCTACGAATGCGGTGCGAATCAAAGACTAAACTGACCCGATGCATCGTATTTCTAAGAGCTTGCGATTGCAAGCAACGATTCCGTAACTGGGATTCCGTAACTGGCGGATAGGAGAAGAATGTACACCCTGACGCCTTCGCCCTGGAGACCGGCGTCGGCGCTGTGAGGGAGCCTGCCCGTCGCCATCGTTTACAGCACGCTTCCTAAACTGAAGAGGTCGCTGCTGTGATCCACCCGGAGTCCGGTCGCCTGTTCGGGCCTCATGAACTGCGGCGTTCCTGCAATCATTCCGCTGACGGTCGCGGAAGTGTTGCTGGGAGCAAGAATGCAACAAAGACCCCCAATGCAACAAAGACCCCCATCCCCTTTTCTCGCACACATGGCTGACCATGGGATCGAGGGCGAAGTGATGGTCCGAGACGTCATGACACTCGACATGCTGGAGTACCTGCAAGAGCGGTTGCTCGAAGGTGACGAGTCACGGTATGACCATCGGTCGCCGAACACCGTCAACAGCTCGATGGGTGCCGTGATGGCGTTTGTGCGGTTTTGCGCCAAACGTGATTGGATCGTTAAAGTGCCTGATCTGGATTCGCTGAGCGTTGATGATGTGATGAAGGGTCGTCCGATCACGGGCGAAGAACTGGATCGCATGATCGAAGCGACATCGCGTGTGGTCGGCAAGAACGAAGCTCCGTCCTGGCAGTTTGCCTTGCGCGTGCTGTGGTACAGCGGGTTTCGGGTGGGTGATTTGATGGATTTTCATTGGGAAGACGAACGCCACATTCGGCCCGTCTGGCCGACGCGTAGCGGCGTCCACCCAACGATCACTGTCCCCTCCTCCCAGAAAAACGGCAAGCTTCAGGAGGTCCCGATGCTGCCGGAATTGGAGGCCTTTTTGTTGGAAGTGCCCAAGGTCAAACGCACCGGCTGGATCGTCAATCCATTGGCGATCACGTCGACGGTGAAACCTGGATGCAAGTGGTTCCAACCCTCACCGGATGATTTGGTCGCCCTGGCCAAGCAGTACAGCAATCTGTCGATTGCGGCGGCTTGCGGGGTTTCTGACGCAGCGGTGCGGAAGTGGCTGAAGAAGCAAGGTTTTCGGCGGAGCCGAGAGTTCAAGGTCGACACGGGAACGATCCCGGAGGCGGTTGTCCAGGATGTTGAGAGCCGTGCGAAGCGCCGGACTGGTGCGGTGCAGGTTCCGATTTCTGAGCGACTGACCAAGGAACGTGTCGGCAGGACCATTGCGGCGATCGGAGAAGAAGCTGGGATCGTGGTTCGTCAGGAGGATGAGCGAACGGGCACAAGAACCAAGTTCGCGAGTGCTCACGACATCAGACGAGGATGCGCGCAGCGTCTGATCAATGCCGGCGTCTCTGCGGAGACGTTAAAGGTCGTTATGCGTCACGCAGATTTCGCGACGACGGAGAAGTACTACGGCGCGATGCGTTCGGCTCAGGCCGCTGCATCGGAAGTCCGTCAGAAACTCACCCCCGATGCAACTTCGGATGCATTAGTGGGGGGATTAATGGGGGGACAAGAAAAAACTCCACAGCTATCGGCTTCGGAGTTAATGACGCTAAAGCGTTTACTGGCAAGTATTTAAGTCAGTACACCCGGAGGGATTCGAACCCCCAACCCTCGGTTCCGAAGACCGATGCGCTATCCAATTGTGCCACGGGTGCTTGCGGGTAAGTTTACCGCGCTCGGTGGGCTTGTCCAATAGCCTCTCCGATGGACCGCCAAAGTTCCTGAACTACCGCATCTTTTGATGCCTTTAGTGGGGACTTTGCAGCATTTGAATGGTTTCCGAGGCTAGGTCCAGGCCCCGCTCGCTATGGCCGAAGACTCGGAAAATCGCCGGACCGTCAAAGCCGCTGGCTTCTACGGCGCCCCAGACTCGCATCAGGTCAATGTCGCCGCGGCCGATTCGCTGATCCCTGGCTTGCTCGGATTCCGACTCCGGTTCGCAGAGGTACAGGCACGCCATCCGCCGATGATGCCGTGCCAAACGCTCCCCAACCGGGAACTCGCCTCCGAGTAACATCTCGCCCACGTCCGGTGCCACGCTCAAGCTGCTGTCCGGCGAAAGCCATTGCAGGAATCGCTCATACTGGGCAACCGATCCGATCACGTCCGCCGTGGCCGGACGCACAGCAAGTCGAACTTCATTTGCATCGGCGACGTGCAACAGAGGCTCCAATGCGTGAGCCAATCGCTCCAGTGCTCCACCGGCGTTCTCGGCAACGTCTCCGGTTCGCGGGCCACTGGAGAATGAAATGACTTTGACACTCAAAAGCGGCGAGACGTCGATCCAAGTTTTCAAGGACTGGGCGGCGCGGGAAGATTCGTTTGTATCCGTTGACACCAGTGAAGATCCGCGGGCACGAAAAGGGTCTTCTAAGAATGAGCCGCTCAGGTCCAACACCAGTTCGAGTTGGTGTTTCTCCGCAGCATCGGCAATCCGCTTTGCTTGTTCGTCAAAATCCGGCAGTGACAAATGCAGCCCGCTGAGTCGTGGTCGAATCGCCACGGCTTTGAAGCCAAGCACCGCCAACTGCTCGATCGCAGTGACTTCGTCGTGCAGCAACAAGCTGATGGTATGAAAGCCGGGGATCATCAGGTCACGCGAAGTCGAGCGGCGAGCAGGATGGCTGGAATCACCAACGCAAAAACAGCGAGTCCGTAAAATCGTCCGGCGCCGATCATCGCGTACACAGCCGCAAAGGGAATGATCGAAAGCACGCCGGCTCGGATCGTGTTTTGAATCTTCAACGGATCGCTGTCAAACTGAACTCGTATGGCTCGAATGATCACTGGAAATCCGATCAATCCGATGAGGACCGGAAACAAGCTTCCCGGAAACATTTTAAAGGCGCCCGGATGTCGTGCTAAGCCAGGTGCAAAGGCGAGCAACACGACGCCCATCACGATGGACATCAGACCGGTTCTCAAGTTGATCTTGTTCCCGCCGGTGGCTTCGTCTCTCGCCATCGTGGTGATGCCCATGATGTAGACGCCAAACCCGAACGCAACACCGAGGATGAACTTGGGGATCAGCGGTTGCCCGGGGACGGCGAGCAACATCGGCGACGCTCCGAGCAGGAAACTCAGCACGCGACAGACACCCATGGTCGCCGGAGCAAACGGTGTGGACTTGAGCGGTCCATCGTACAACACAATCGCGATCGCCAACGCGCAGCCGATGGCCGCTGGCAACCACGTATCAGGAGCCGCATCACCGGACGCGTTTTCGTAGGGGATCTTGCCCGAGGCGGCCGCCAGCACGACGCCCAGGATCAGTAGTCCCCACCCCGCGATCCGTGCGGCTTGGGGTGAGATCGCGCCGGAGGCCAATGGACGCTTGGGACGCTGAGCACGGTCTCGCTCCAAATCGAACAGATCATTGAGAATCATTCCGGCCCAATACAGTGAGACGCCGGCCAGTAGGACGCAGGCGAAACGCGTCACCGGTTGATGTGTCCCTGCCACCAGCAAGAATGCCGCCGAGACGTCTGCCAAGACCGTGAAGACGTTAGGCAAGCGAACCAGTTGAGCCCAGTGGAGCAGACGTTGTGACATGGAGCGTTACGCGGCAAGGGGGTGATGGATGCGTTGCACGACACGCCGACCTTGGCATGATTCGCAGAGCCATTCTGATCGTATGAAGTGACGGGCAACACCCCCGTGCAGGGATCGGCGGTTAAAATGCGACGATTCCTGTTGAATCCATCACCCACGAAGGCTTGATCATGAACCGAATCGCCAGCGGCCTGACCCTGTGTCTCATCGTGACATCCCTGGCGTCTGCGAAATCACCCAACGTGGTCTTGGTGATGTGTGACGACTTGGGGATCGGTGACCCGCAGTGTTTCAACCCCAAGTCCCCGATCGCAACGCCGAACATTGATGCGATGGCGGCCGCTGGGCTGAAGTTCACTCGTTTTTATGCCGCCGCACCGGTGTGCAGCCCGACGCGTGGAAGCTGTTTGACCGGACGACATCCGTTTCGTTACGGCGTTTACTTTGCCAACACGGGACATCTCAAGACAGATGAGATCACGTTGCCGGAATTGCTGCGAGAGCAAGGTTACAAGACGGGGCACTTTGGCAAATGGCATCTTGGAACTTTGACGACGACGATCAAGGATGCCAATCGCGGCGGACCGAAAAACAAACAGCATTTTGCCCCGCCGAGAGATCACGGTTACGACGAAAGTTTTGTGACCGAGTCCAAGGTTCCGACTTTTGATCCGATGATTCAGCCTGCCAAGCCGGATGAGAAAGCTTGGGATGCGATCGTGGACCCAAGCAGTGCGCAGCCCTATGGCACGCACTATTGGGATCATGCGGGCAATCCGGTAACGGAAAACCTGGACGGCGATGATTCGCGGATCATCATGGACCGCGCGATACCGTTTATCGAAGATGCCGCGAAGTCGCAGCAACCATTCTTTGCCGCCATTTGGTTTCACGCACCGCACTTACCGGTCGTTGCCGGTGAAAAGCATGTCGCGATGTACCGGGATCACGACGTCTATGAGCGAAATTACTATGGATGCGTTACCGCGATGGATGAGCAAGTCGGCCGGTTGCGCGAGAAACTGCGTGAATTGGGCGTTGCTCAAGACACGATGCTGTGGTTTTGCAGCGACAATGGTCCGGAGGGGCAGCAGGGAAAAGCTCCCGGGTCCGCGGACGATTTTCGTGGTCGAAAGCGATCCCTCTATGAAGGCGGCGTTCGCGTGCCGGGGATTTTGGAATGGCCTTCACGGGTCAAGCCGGGTGTGACGGATGTGGCCGCCGTGACGAGTGACTATTTGCCGACCATGTTGGATGCATTGGAGATAAAGTATCCAGACGATCGCCCGATCGATGGCATGTCTTTGTTGCCGGTGATCGATGGAAAAGTCTCTCAGCGTGAGAAGCCGATCGGGTTTCAGTCCAACAAACAAATCGCTTGGCATGACGGGGTATGGAAGCTGTACAGTGGCGACGACGGTAAGAATTGGGAGCTGTACGACTTGTCGAGCGATCCGTGTGAACAAAGGGAATGTTCCGGTGAGCGGCCTGAGGATGTTGAGCGGATGGCAGCAGCGGTGCAGCAGTGGCGTGAGTCGTGCAAGCGGAGTGATGGCGGGGGAGACTACTGAGAGGAACACCCCCGCCTAGTGCATCGTCCAGTCTTAGAACGTGGGTTCGGTAGATGAGCCGTTTTGGCGTTAGCCACGGTTTTCGTGACACAACCGTGGCTAACGCCAAAACGGCTAACCCCAAAATCAAGACCGGACGATGCACTAGCCTGGATTATTCACGCCACTGACTACAGTCTTCGCAATACGTTTGCACCAAACGGTTTACGCGGATTGGCACGAAAACAGCCTGCGCATATCAGCCGCCACGCGATAGCGTCCGGTTCTCACGCCTGTAATCGGGAACCGGACGCTATCGCGTGCCGGCTGATGAATCATCCGGGCTCGGGCGTTGTGTTACCAGTCGATGTCGCCTACGACGATTGTGTAGCCGACGCCGAGCAAGCCGATAATGGCCATGCCGATGCCCAAGTAAAGCAAGAACGACGAGTCGGTTGATCCACCGACCAAGATGGCCTGCGTGGGATCCTCCGGATCGTACTTGACCTGGGCCGTGCCGCCTAAATCGTGTGAGTCGTAGTACGTGCTGTTGACCTGAAACTCGTCTGTATACGCTGCCCCTGCTTCGGTCTTGTAGGCGACCTCCAGGTAATACGATCGACTTCGTCGACTACGTCTCTCACGGCTATCGAGGACGACGCCATCGACCGTGACGCCACGTGCGTCTAACGCTGCCATTTTGCTTTGCGCGGACCAACCGATGAAGGCGAGGAATGGTCCACCGAGCATCATGATGATCAGGCCCCAGTGGATACGATTGCTGAAATATCCTCCCAAGCTGCGCTCCGTCGGACCGGTGCTGGCGGCGGCCATGTTTCCGATCTTTTCATCCAGCGATGGCGAGTAGGCTCCTGCGGCGGCCAATGCGGCATGATTGACTTGGGGACCACTGGATACAGCAGGCGAGCTGGGGAATCCGCCTGGGAACGAGGCTGCTGGGCTCATCCCGGTTGCGGCTGGCGTATTGAGTTCATTCCAAAAATCGCCGCCACTGGCCGCTGGCGCCGGTGCGCTGGGCATTGGTGTGCCCGGCGCCGGTGCCGCTGGCATTGCCGTGGGCAAGTCCGCGAATGGATCTTGCGTCGTCGTCGGTTGTGATGGAAAGGAAGTCGCAGGCGTGGAAAGTGGTGCTGCGACGGGAATCGCAGTGGGGACACTGCTTTGCGAAAGGGGTTGAGCCGTCTGTGCGGGAGTTGACGTTGCGGACCCCGCCGGAATCTTGAGTTTCTGTGAGCACTTGGGGCACTGGATTTGTTTTCCGCGAGCGCTCGTGGGAACTCGCAACTGTGATCCACAGGGGCACTTGATCGTCAACGTGTCCGACGTCGGTGAAGTCGTCGGCGCGGAGTTAGGATTGGAGCTTGCTGCGGGAGTCGCTGGGCTGCCGGTTGGTGTTTGCGTGGGGACGTTCGTGGCAGACGCTGATTTTGGCTGTCCGATCGAAAGGACTTTTTGGCAACCCGGACACTTGATCTTTTTGCCCATCAGTTCCGGTTTGATCGCAAGTGTCCGGCTGCATCCTGGGCATTTGATTTGGGTTGCCATGGAGATTCCTGAGGGCAAACGTGAAGAGTCGATGCGTCAGCAAGGGTAAGAGTGTAGAACGCAAGAGCGGGCGGCTCAACCTTTCCCGCCAGAGCTACTAGGGCATCATCCGGTCTTGATTTTGGCGTTAGCCACGGTTGTGTCACGAAAACCGTGGCTAACGCCAAAACGGCTCATCTACCGAACCAACTATTGGTCAGCCCACGCTAATCGTCCGTTTGTGAATCACGCAACCATGTCGACCACGCGGTTGTATCGTTGGCGAAGTCTTGTTTGGTGATTTCGCGAAGATGGTCGACCACGATGTTCGCTTGATCTGCGGGGAGCTGGTGCAGCAAATCGATCAGGTAGGCCGGGTCCTGAGTCCAGCCGGCAGCGGAGATCAGTTGGTCGACTTGGTGAAACTGTTCCCGGTACATTTTCAGCACGCCAGCGAGTCGATGTCGCGCTTCGGCTGACAATGCGTTTTCCTGGTCCGCCTGGAGGATCAAGTTTGAATACTTGGAAACATTGGCCAGCAGTTCCTTGGAGGCGGCATCACGCACTGCGAAAGAATTGCCGTCGATCTGTTCCATCAACTCCACAAATCGTTCACGTTCCTGCTTGTCGATTGCCGTGATGTGGCTTAGAAGGCGTTGGACGATTGCGGGATCGTATCGCTTCATCGGCATCAAGAGTCCTGCATGCTGCAAGTGAACGAACAATACGGACTCGATTGCACCTGGATGGTTTGCGTAGAGTTCTGCGAAGGACGGCGCGCTGTAGACCTTTGCTGTGTCCGTGCCCACCTCGACCCAACGCACGCTGCCATCAGCCGTTTGTTGCAAGATCGTGACGCTATCGCCCAGGAGTCGCACGTTCAGTTCTTTTTTATCGCCATTGGATACGAACAACATTCGTTTAGGCGCATTGAGCTCCCGAATGGTCAACTCGAAACGGTCTTCGTTGATGACAAGTTCAGCATCCAGTTCGCCGGTGGAGAACCGGCGGCGATAGTTTTTGCCGCTCGAACTCGTTGACGTGGAAACACGTCCACCGCCGGTGAAGCGATGTTGGAAATTGTGAAACAAGAGCATGGGCAATGGGATCGATGCTTGTCATTGTTTCATGAACTGTAGCGTCCGCGCCTTGGCGTCAGGAATCTCGACACCGTCGCCTTTCAGCAAGGAGATTGAATCGTCGAACGCGGCACTGAGACTTTTGCCTCCAAAGGGTTGCGACCAGTGCTCGTCGTCTAGCATCAATGCGCCGCCGTCCCATTTCAAGTGAACGAGTTGACGAATCCCAAACGCAGCGTCTTGGATGGCACCCACTGGCAGCTTGTTTGCAGTTGGCAGGTCATTCGCATCTGGCGGGTCATTCGCATTTGGCAGGGCGGCAGCGTGCTGCGATACGTCTGCATCCTCAGGTTGGATAAAGTGAAAGTTGTCACCCATTCTGTGTAAGAAGTGGGCGTGGTCGGCCTGTTGGGCGCGGTGGGTGAGGGCTTGGAAACGACGCATCAGTTGCGTGTCTTTCATCGCATCGCGGTGATCTGAAAGCAGGCGATGGAGCTTGGTGCTCATCATGTCTTGGCTGCTTCGGTTGCCGGCCAAGTTGGGGCCGATGCATTTCAGTTGCCAGAGGTACAGCGAAAGATGCTTCTGCCGCTTGGCCAATGGCGAGTCTTGTTGTTGGGTTGCTAGGAGGCTTGCCGCGTTTCGCTGAAACTCTTGTTCCAGTTGATCGGCAAGATGCAAGACTTCCAGCGTCCCGTAACTACCCAAGCGTTCTTGGTCGTTCAGGACGGTTTCGAATTCGTCCATCGCTTTCGCGAATGCTTCGCCAATGGACTGTTTTTCTTGTTCGGTCTCCGCGGGTTCATCGGCGAAGGCAACGTTCGGTACGATCATGAATCCGATCAATGACATGATCATCAGAGCGACGATGGATTGTTTCATGGCGATGCGTTGGAAGTCAGGCGATGGCCTGTTAAATGGTTTGCAGCCGATTCGCGTGGTTTTGACCGAAGCAAAAAAACTCTGGCAATCCGATAAGATAACCGGATGTTCAGCGATAGCGGGAGAAAATCTGTTATCAATTGGAGTGGGTACGCCCCGTTTTTGAGTTACACATTATCTGAGCAAGAGGAGAGTCACCTTGAGAGCGGTGTGTTTTCGGTCGATCCAGCGAGTGGAGGTCGATGAGTTGCCGGATGTATCGATCCAGGACCCTGGTGACGCGTTGGTGGCGGTGGAAATGGCGGGATTGTGCGGCAGTGATCTGCATCCGTTTTTTGGGCGGGAGACAGGATTGGACGTCGGGACCGTGATGGGGCACGAGTTCGTCGGTCGCGTCATTGCGGTGGGAGGCAACGTCCAGCAGATCCGCCTCGGGGATCGTGTTTGCAGTCCATTTACGACCAACTGTGGACACTGTTTTTATTGTCAACGCGGTCTGACATCGCGTTGCACCAGCGGGCAGCTGTTTGGCTGGGTGCAGGACTCCGTCGGATTGCATGGAGGTCAAGCCGAATTGGTACGCGTGCCGCTAGCGGACGCGACGTTGATGAACCTGCCGGAGACGATTTCGGCCGAGGCGGGATTGTTGTTGGGTGACAACTTGAGCACGGCCGTTTTTGGCGTTTCGATGGCGGTCGAGACGGATCGTATCGTTGACGATGTGCACGTTGTGGTGGGGTGCGGTACCGTTGGGTTGTTGGCGATCGCATGGCTGAACAGACTGGGCGCCAAACAGGTGCACGCGGTCGATCCCAATCTGCCGAGGTTGTCACTGGCCGCGCGATTGGGTGCCACAGTACACGCGGATGAGAGGGACGCGATCGAGGCGATCATGAGGGCAACCGGGCGTCGAGGTGCCGACGCGGTGCTGGAGTTTGTTGGCCTGCCCGATGCGCAGCGTCTGGCTTATGAATTGATTCGCCCCGGGGGACGCATGTCGGTGATCGGGTGTCATTGCACGCCGGGCTTTTCGTTCAGCCCGGCCGATGCGTACAACAAGAATTTGACCTATCGAACAGGGCGATGCCCGGCTCGGCATTACATGTCCATGCTTGCGGAGAATCTCAATCGCCAAGCGATGGACTTGGATTGGTGCATCACGCATCGTTTTGGTTTGGAAGATGCGGAGTCAGCCTATGATGTCTTTGCCCATCAGCAGGACGGTTGCGTCAAGGCGGTGTTGACTTTCGGCTAAGAAACGGGATTGTCAACTTCGTAGCATTCTTTAGTTTCGTATCCACACATCACAAGAGGTTTCCATCGATGACGATCATTCATGCCTATGCGGCGCAGAAAGCTGGCGGAGTGTTTGAGCCCTTTGAGTTTGACGCGGGAGATCTGGGGGCCAGCGACGTCGAGATCGCCGTCGAGTCCTGTGGAATTTGCCACAGTGACCTTTCCATGCTGGACAACGAATGGCAGATGACCCAGTATCCGTTTGTAGGCGGGCACGAAGTGGTTGGGCGTGTGGCGGCGGTCGGCGATCAGGTGCCAAATCTTTCGGAAGGTGATTTGGTCGGACTGGGGTGGACGAGTCGCAGTTGCATGCATTGCGATCAGTGCATGGCGGGAGATCACAATCTTTGCATTGAAGCGCAAGGAACGATCACGCATCAACGCGGTGGATTTGCGGACAAGGTACGTTGTCACTGGGGATGGGCGACCAAGATTCCTGAGGGAGTTCAAAGCGAATCTGCGGGACCGTTGTTTTGCGGAGGGCTGACGGTATTCAATCCGCTAATACAGATGAATTTGTCTCCGACATCACGCGTCGGCGTGGTCGGAATTGGTGGACTGGGACACATGGCATTGATGTTTCTCAAAGCCTGGGGGTGCGAAGTCACGGCGATTTCACGAACTCGTTCTAAGGAGTCCGAAGCGAGAGACTTGGGCACGCACGAATTTGTCGCCACGAGCGAATCTGGTGCATTGCAGAGCCAAGCCGGTAAGTTCGACTTGGTACTCAATACGACCGACGCAAATTTGCCTTGGGATGATTACATCGCGACGCTCGCACCACGGGGTGTTTTGCATACTGTGGGTGCTGCGCCCAAAATTGAGGCCACGGTGTTTCCGATGATCATGGGGCAGCGCTCTCTCGCTTCGTCGCCCACGGGCAGCATCGCGACCACGCGACAGATGCTGGATTTTGTTGCCCGTCACCAAATCGCGCCGATGACGGAGGTGTTCCCGATGAATCAGATCAACGAAGCCATGGAAAGGCTGCGCAATGGATCACCTCGATACCGAATCGTACTGACACGATGAATTTGGATGCGACGAGCTTGGGCGTCCCCGTGGCAGACCTGTAATCGTTCGATTCGTTCCAATCGTCACAGCCGCCCGGCGGAACCAGGGAGGAATGCCAATAACAGGCGGGGGGGAACAGTCAAATTCCATTGCTGAGAGGGCGATTTGTAGCGTTCGCACAGATGTCAAATTAGCCTTGTTGGCTATGAACATCTTCGAACCATTCACGAGTGCCGGACGCAGACGTCGACTTGCCGCTTCACACGGCTCCAGTCGCAAGACGTCTGGTCGGCGTTCATCCCGAATACATGCTCTGGGCGATCGTGGTCACATGACGTGGGCATCGCACAGCTTTGCCGGCTCTGTCAGTCGGACACGTGATTTCTTTGCCAAGCGATATTGGCTTTGGCCGGTGATTGCAATCGTGCTCTTGTCTTCCATTGCTTATGCGGTACACCGCAGTATCGCAACGACGATGCAACAGTCATTGCAATCGGAATTGCAAACATTGCTGGACGTCGAGGTTGCGATGTTGGAGACTTGGCTGGAGTCACAAGAGCGAAACACGGAATCTGCAGCGAACGAATCGGAGATCCGTGCTTTGACGGCGGAACTGGTCGATAGCATCGACTTGGCGGAGCGAGGGCTGATGAACCATAGCGGAGCAACAATCGCATCTGCTACGCCCGCTATCGGTGCGGAGAACGCAGGTGATTCGAAATCCCAGACGGCAAGCGGCCCTGATCGGCTGTTTGAGATCCGAACGCAACTTGCCCGTCGGTTGGGGCCGGCAATGTCCACGCAGGACTACATCGGGTTTGCGGTGATCGATCGAAAGCATCGCGTGCTGGCGTCGAATGAGTCTACGTTGATTGGAACAGAGTTACCCGTCTCGATCACGGATGCGTTGACGATCGCAAGCGACGGCGACTCAACGATCACGCGACCCTACCTGAGTGCTGCGCCACTGCAAGACAACGACGGCGTGATCCGGACCGGTGTGCCCACGATGCTGGCTCTGGCACCGATTCGAAACGAGCAGTTTCAGACCATCGCCACATTGGCGTTTCGGATTCGGCCCGGTCGAGACTTCACTCGCATTTTGCAGTTGGGACGGATTGGTCAGTCCGGTGAGACCTATGCGTTTGACAAGGAGGGTGTGATGCTCTCGAACAGCCGATTCGACGATGACTTGGTTTTGCTGGGTTTGCTGCCAGACCAGGAAAGCGTTCGTTCGTTGCTGAAGCTCTTGGTGCGTGACCCCGGCGGCGACATCACACAAGGACATCGACCTTCCCAGCGACGTTCTGAACTGCCATTGACGTTGATGGCGGCCACTGCGGCGTCGGGGAGTTCTGGGGTCAATGTGAGTGGGTACCGTGACTATCGAGGCGTTTCGGTGGTGGGAGCGTGGACATGGTTGAGCAAGTACAACTTTGGAGTGACGACAGAAACCGATTTCGCGGAGGCGTATCGCCCGCTCGTGATTCTGCAGCGAACCTTTTGGGCGCTGATCGCGTTATTGATCCTGACCTCCATTGCGATTCTGGTATTTTCGATCATGGTTGGGCGACTGCATCGAAAAGCCCAAGAAGCTGCGATCGAAGCGAAGCAGCTCGGGCAATACAGGTTGGAGGAAAAAATCGGCGAAGGAGCAATGGGTGTCGTCTATAAAGGTCAGCACGCGATGCTGCGACGACCGACGGCAATCAAACTGCTCAATGTGTCCAAGGTCAGTGACCGTTCGATTGCGAGATTTGAACGGGAGGTTCAGATCACCAGCCGTTTGACGCATCCCAATACCGTCGCGATTTACGACTACGGACGCACGCCCGAGGGGGTGTTCTATTATGCGATGGAGTACTTGGAGGGAATTGAGCTTCAGGAGCTCGTTGACGAACACGGCCCTCAGTCTCCCGGCAGAGTGATTCATGTCTTGAGACAGATTTGCGGATCTCTGTTTGAGGCGCACACCTCTGGATTGGTTCATCGCGACATCAAGCCCGCCAACATCATGTTGAATCGACGGGGCGGCGAGTCCGACGTGGTGAAGGTCTTGGATTTTGGATTGGTCAAAGCGATCGAGGAATCCGATGGCGAGGACGGAGGGTTTGCGGGCACGCCGCTATACGTTTCACCGGAAGGCATTCAGATGCCCAGCTCTGTTGACGCCCAGAGCGATCTATATGCCGTCGGCGCGGTCGGCTATTTCATGCTCACGGGGCGTCCGGTTTTTGATGCGGAATCCTTTGGCGAATTGTGCCAAAAACACATTGCTGAAATGCCGACGCCGCCGTCTCAGATCGATGGGATCGATGTCCCTGAGGATCTGGAAAGTCTGCTCTTGGCTTGCCTTGAGAAATCACGTGGTCGGCGTCCACAGAGTGCTCGGGAATTGGCAATCGCGTTGTCACATTGTCGAGACGCTAATGCGTGGGGAATCGAACAAGCCGATTTGTGGTGGACGCGTCAAGAGCGAGGACTCGTTCCTTCGTCTTTGATGAGTCGCAGCCAAATGAATAGCGATCAGGATTCGTCATCCTTGCAGACGCCATTGTCCAAGAGCAGTGTCTCGGCTACAGGGTCAGCGCAGTCACGTTCTCCCAAGACATCCGAGTCACAATCAGAAAGGCTTTCAGGCGGTGAACGCTTGTCGGACTCCGATGGAGAATCGCTTGGTGCTACCATGGATGTCTGACGTGTCATCGTGGTCGCGAGGCCGTCAAGAAGCCATTTTCATCGATGTGGCTGAGGACATGCTGAGGAAGAAACTCTCCGACAAGGCGACCATCGTCGGTCACCACGGGTACCGGGCGATATCCGGTTGCTGAAAATGCCGAGAGCACGTCTCTTAGCACAGCTGATTCACTGAGAACGACTGGCTCTTGGGTCATCACTTCGCGAACGGGCTGGTCGGCAACCTTTTCAAAAATCTCCGCGACCCGCTCCAATACCTCTGACTCACCAAACACGCCGACCAACTCGTCGTTGTCAACGACATACAGAGATGGGCACCCTGATCTGTACAAAGCTTCTGTCGCAGTGCGAATCGATGTGTCGGCATCGATCGGGTCACTGGAGACAGAGTCAATCAGGCAGGCGCATTGATCGTCCAGCGACGAGGGAGAGTGAAAGTGATCGTCGACAGAACCGATTCTGCCGACGTCGGAGGCGGGACGCGAGGGAACCTTGCTTGCTCGATCCGCTCGATTGTAGGTGCTCATCGATATGACTTTGTTAATTGGTCGACAGCGGGCTTAGACGGGCAAGAGTGCCCAACGTACGGTCATTCAGTTCTAACGCGGATTGAATCCGTGTACCGCGAATGCTTTCGGGCTCACGAAGTCGGGAAGCGACAAGTTGCGATGGATGAACGATTGGTGAAGCACGACTGTGCATAGTGTGCCAGCAGTCCGCGTTGATCGGCAAGCCCAACCAACTTACCGTCATCGTCGGTGAAGCAAACATACTTGGTACCCTCCGACCAGACCGTTCGCCAGACATCGCCGATCGGCTGACTTCGTTTGACGCAAGCGAAATGGGAGTCTTGGAACTCGCACACCGGTTGGCGGTCAAGTGATGCACCTTCGATCAGCAGCTTGACGACTGCGTTCTCCGTAAAGATTCCTCGGGGCGTCAGGCAGCGGTCCGTGATCACCGCACAACCCGCTCCTTGATCACGCATCATGGCGATGGCGGCTCGAATCACGGTGTAGGGGTGGACGACGACGATCTTTGTGAGTGAAAGTGAACCTGCTGAATCCGTCTGAGCATCGTTCATTGTGTTCATTGTTTTCTCCATCGAAAAGTTGTCTCAGGAGTGCAATTATCGGACCCCAGCGGTGTGCTGATTGGCAAGGCACCAGAACGCGACCATTTCCTGCCGCTACGGAAGAACACCGGCCGCTGCAGCTGTCTTGCTCCGGAATGCGGCTGTTGGGTGCTTGCGACGTGCCATGAAATTGTGCGGCGACTGCTTTGCAATGAAGCAACCGCAGGGAGATGAAATTTTGGAGTGTTCTGTCGACTTATGGTCACGCATCCGTCTCAAAGCAATCGGACAGGGCGGCATTTTCACTCTACCGTTTGCCCTGCCTTGCAACGCGATGGGTTCGGTGTGAAATGAAGCCAATAGCATCGTCCAGTGTTCAAATTTTGGTTTTAGGAGTAACGGATTGTCGCCTATCGCGTTTGCCATTCTGATCATTTCACTCGTCGCGGCCATCGGTTTGCTGTTGGGCAGCATTCATGTTCGCGGAATCGGACTTGGTCCAGCGGGAGTCTTGTTCACGGGTTTGCTGTTCGGGCACTTTGGGGCATCGATCGATCACCAGATCGCTGACTTTGCAAAAGAGTTCGGATTGATCCTGTTCGTGTTTTCTATCGGGCTGCATCTCGGGCCAGGTATTGTGCAGCTTTGGCGGCAGCGTGGTTTGGTGCTCAATTGCATGGCTCTTGCCATCATTGCGCAAGGCTTTGCGTTGGCGATCGGATTTCTTTACTTCGTGGGATTGCCATCATTAACCACCGCCGGCTTGTTTTGTGGGGCGACAACGAATACGCCTTCCCTGGGAGCTGCAAGTCAAGCGGCTTTATCGCTCACGGAGGGCGAGGGGGACGGAGCGATGGAGCTATTGACGTCTGCGTACGCGGTCGCCTACCCCGGAGGAATCGTCGGAATCATTGCTTCCATGCTGTTGCTGCGACGAGTGTTCCGTGTTGACGTCGCCGCAGAAACCAGACAGTTGCAGATCGAGTCAAACGGTCACGAACCGATCGAACGACTCTGCGTTCTGGTGGACAATCCACACTTGGGTGAAATGGAGTTCGCGCAGATTCCTGGCATGGAAGAAACGGGAGTGAGGATCTCGCGGATCAAACGAGCGGGAGAAAACGTGGTTCATGGTGCCACCGAGCAAACGGTGCTGCGTCCGAACGATCTGGTTCAAGTGGTGGGGACTCGTAGTGGGCTAGAGCGTTTTACGCCTTTGATCGGGCAGCCGAGCGATTCAGACTTGATGACGGAAACGGGAGACGCTGACTTTCGGCGTATCGCTGTCACTGAATCACGTGCGTTGAATCGCACCTTGCGTGAGCTTTGCTTGGACAAGATCTACAATGCGACAATCACGCGGATTGACCGAATGGGTCTGGAGATGACACCGCGTGGATCAAGCCGACTCTACTTTGGAGACGTGGTTCACGTCGTCGGTGATAAGGACTCGCTGAAACGTGTCACGGAGTTTCTAGGGAATTCGGCCAAGTCGTTGCGAGAAACTCGATTCCCGCCGCTATTCATTGGCATCGCTGTGGGCGTGCTGATCGGGATGGTTCCGTTTTACTTGCCAGGATTGCCGTTCCCCGTGCGTTTAGGGCTTGCCGGGGGGCCTTTGATCGCCGCGATCGCGTTGAGCTTGATCGGCAGTGTCGGGAAAGTGGTTTGGTACGTTCCTTATTCAGCCAATTTAGCACTGCGGGATTTAGGGATCATTCTATTTTTGGCTTGCGCCGGACTTGGTGCCGGCGGAACCTTTTTTCATTCGATCGCGAGTGTGGAGGGGCTGAAGTGGATGAGCTGCGGCTTCTTGATCACGGTCATTCCACTGCTCACGACCGGCGTCGTTGCTCGTGTGTTTTTGAAACAGAACTACCTGACGATCTGTGGTGTGATTGCAGGCAGCATGACGGATCCGCCTGCACTGGCGTTTGCGAATTCGCAATCAGATTCGGACGCGAGCTCAGCTGCCTATGCGGCTGTGTATCCGCTGACGATGATCCTGCGCATCGTTGCAGCACAAGCGATTGTGCTGCTGTTTGCCTGATTTGAAACTGGCTGCTTACGTATCCCAATCAGCCGCCACGCGATAGCGTCCGGTTCTCACGCCCACACTCGGGAACCGGACGCTCTCTATTGCGTTCCGGCTGATAATTAGTCCAAGATAGCCCCGGCTTGGTGAGGTTTTTAGGCTGTCGGGAACCACGGCTAGACATTGAACGGTACTGGGGGCAATGGGAGATCAGCTTTCCTTGGCTTTGACTCCAGCGTGAAATTCCGTGTAGAGGTAAACGGGAACGTCCAGGTCACCCAAGTGTTGTTGAATCAAGGGGAGCACCTCATTCCAATCCAATCCGCCAACGCCGGTGGACAGTTTTGGCAATGCCACACTTTTGTAGCCTTCGCTTTCGATAACTTGCCGAAACTCCTTGAGGCAGTGATTGACATGCTTGGTCTTTGCCTTTCCAGGTTTCGAGCCGGTGTCGTACGCTGGTTCTTGGGTCATTAGGGCAATGATCCGAACATGGTCTGGTCCACCCCAACTCCAAACCGTGCCGGCTTTGGGATGACTATTATGGCAGAAGTGACGAAAATCCCGGAACATGCCCGGCCATCGCTCGCGGAGGGCCAATGCGAGTCCCTGGTCAAAGTGGTCGTTCGGCGCGACACCGTGTGCAATCACCTCTGCGTCGGATAACAAAATGTCCCCTGAAACTTCTTTGATCATGCGAGTTCTGCATCTCTTGCTTGAGTCGGTCGATGCTCCGCAACGTCGTTGTCGCGGAACGTTATCATTCGCAACGCAGGTCATTGGCAAATGGCGTACCGTCTCAAATCGGTATGCGAAATGACGCGATCCAGTTCGGCGGTGTGCGAAATTTGACTTCACGACTCCGGGGGCGTGCCTTGTCGCACACTTGCGCGCTCAGATCCTTTTGAACTCGTCCAATGCTCGCTGGCGGCCCTTGCTGTAGTCGACGACGAAATCGGGATAGTCGATGTCGATGTCTTTCAGGGCTTTGCGAAGCTTTTTCTGGTCATGGAGGGCAGATGCGGGGACGTCTTTCAACTCAGGGCAAAACTCCTTGATGTAGTCGCCGTCGGGGTCAAATCGCTTGCTTTGACTAAAGGGATTGAAGATCCGAAAGTAGGGCACGGAGTCCGTTCCTGTCGAAGCGGACCATTGCCAACCGCCGTTGTTGGCGGCGAGATCACCATCGATCAAGAGGTTCATGAAGTGCCGTTCACCCCATCGCCAGTCGATCAGCAAGTGCTTTGTCAGAAACATCGCGACCACCATTCGCAACCGATTGTGCATCCAGCCGGTTTGATTCAGTTGACGCATTCCCGCATCGACGATTGGATAGCCTGTTTGGCCGGCACACCAAGCATTGAAATCGGATTCGTCATCTCGCCAGCGGATCGCATCCGTTTTCAGTTTGAAGGGACGGTGCTTGGAGACGCGAGGAAAGCCGACCAGGACAGCGGTGTAGAAATCTCGCCACGTGAGTTCGGAAACCCAGGTCTTAGCACCGTCATTTTTTTCCAGGTTACCACCGCAGACGTTGAGAGCGGTCGCCAAGCATTGGCGGGGCGAGATCACGCCGGCCGCCAGATAGGGAGACAGCCTGCTTGTCCCTGCCACCGACGGGATGTCGCGTTGTTCATCATATTGACCCATGTGATCTTCAAACGCCTTGAGACGACGTTTGGCTTCGTCTTCACCTGGCGGCCAAAGGTCGGAGTCGCAGTCTGAAAAATCGAAACCATCGATTTGAGTTGGAACACTGTCAGAGGGAATGTCGGTCTTAGATTGCTTTTTCGGGGAAGCCAACAGTTCCGTCTCACCGGCGACGCGTTCGTCCCACACGCGACGGTAGGGCGTGAAAACGGTGTAGAACTTTCCTTCCTGCGTCTCGATGGAATCGGGCGGCACAATCACGCGATCGTGAAAGCGGTGCGTGGTGATTCCGAGCTTGTCCGCAGCCTTGGCAACCGCGTCATCACGCTCGGATTCGTTGACCTCGTATTCCCGATTGAAGTAAAGGGCGTCGCATTCGTGTTTTGCCGCAAGCGAAGTGATCTCAGAGGGCAATTCATCGAAACGGGGTGTTGGCACGATCAGCAGCGGAATGTTGATCTTGCCAAGCGATTGCGAAAGACACGCCACATTTTGTATCCAGAACTGAACCTTGGCGGGAGCGTCATCGTGTTGGGACCATTGTTCGGGGCAGATGGCAAAAACGCCCACAACACCGTCATCAGCGGATTGGCAGGCGTGAAACAGTGCCGCATTGTCCGCGATCCGCAAATCACGGCGAAACCAAACCATCGCCCTCATTCGATTTCCTTGTTCGTATAGTTTTGCTAAATGAATTCCGACCTGGAGTCCTAGATGATCCTGCTGATCCTACCGCACCAACTTTTTGCCCGACATCCGGGACTTGAGCTTTCTCCTTCACGCGTCCTGCTTTTGGAGGAGTCATTGTTCTTTGCTGACAAGCGGTATCCGGCCAAGTTCCACAAACAGAAACTGTGGCTGCACCGTGCCACGATGAAGCGTTATGAGCAGCGACTGTCGGGGCAGGGATTCGATGTGAACTATGTCGAGTACGACAAGCATCGGCCTGGACTGAAAGAACAATTGGAACGCGTCGTTGTAGAGGCGGAAAAGGAGTCTGAAACGTTGGCGGTCGTGGATCCAACGGATTTTGTGATGGAGCGACGTCTGCGGAACGCTTGCCGCCAGATGGGCATGGGGCTAGAAATTTTGCCGAATCCGGGCTTTTTGAACACGACGACGGAGAATCAAGAGTATCGGGATGATAAGCAGCGTTGGTTCATGGCAGATTTTTACAAATGGCAACGCAAGCGACTGGATTTGTTGATGAACGGGGATGAGCCCGAGGGCGATCGATGGAGCTTTGACGAATCAAATCGAAGGAAAGTCCCGAAGAAGATGCTCGCTTCGATTCCGAAAAATCTGAGCTTGAGCAGGGATGGGATTGATCACGAAGCCATTCGATACGTGGAGGCGAATTTTCCCGATCACCCGGGTTCACTGGATCGGCTCCACTATCCGACGTCAGAGGCGGACGCCAACGAATGGCTACAGCATTTCTTATCGCACCGTTTTGCTAATTTCGGCGACTATGAAGACGCGATCGTGGAGGGCGAGTCTTGGCTATGGCACAGTGTTCTGACGCCAATGTTGAACACAGGGTTGTTGACACCTGATGAAGTGGTGAACTCTGCGGTGAAGCACGCGCGGAGTCATGGCGTCCCGATCAATTCGCTGGAAGGATTCATTCGCCAGATTATCGGCTGGCGAGAATTCATGCGGGCCACCTACGAAGACCTGGGTGTCAAGATGCGAACCACCAATCATTGGCAACATCATCGTTCGATGCCGCAAGCCTTGTACGACGCAGCCACCGGAATCGACCCGGTGGACGACACGATCCGACGGATCTTGGACACGGGCTACTGCCATCACATCGAACGTTTGATGATCCTTGGTGGATTCATGTTTCTCTGCGAGATCGACCCGGATGACATTTACCTTTGGTTCATGGAGATGTTCATCGATAGTTACGATTGGGTCATGGTTCCCAATGTCTACGCGATGAGCCAGCACGCCGATGGCGGCTTGATCACGACGAAACCTTATTTTTCGGGTTCATCATACGTGCGAAAGATGAGCCATTACGGCCAAGGCTCCTGGTGTGAGATCTGGGACGGACTCTATTGGCGGTGGATTTGGAATCACGTCGACGAATTGTCCAAGAACCATCGTTGGGCGATGGCCTGCAGCATGGTAAAAAAAATGGACTCAGCCAAGCGAGATCGCCACATCGCGAACGCCGAATCGTTCTTAGCGAACCATTGGTGAACCATCCGTTGGGTTCCAGCTTGATATGGCATAGGAACCGCAACGTATTCCAGCGAGGACGCGGGTGCGGGTTTCAGCGGGAGAGGCGAAAGATTCCAGAGTCTTTACGTCCCTGAAATGTCGCGTAGAACCTGTTCTGGGTCACCGACGCCGTCATCCGATACTCACCCAGTAATGGTAGTCTCGTCGACGACTGGTAGCAGTTACACGTTCCGGGAACTCGCGTCAGCGTTGCTGGATACACGAACGGAATCACTTTTGCAAAACGACCGGCAAATACGGCACGATACGTGTCGCTATCGACCTGCCGAATGCGAGCCCTGAGTGGACCTTGGTGGCCTGTTGCGGAGCTGCTCCACGAGCCGGTTGGCCAGCGACCGATGGGATCACTTGCCAGCAGCGTGCTACCGCCGAGGGTGGCCACGACAAAGATGCCCAAGGCGATAAATCTGCGAATTCGGTTCATGAGGAATTGCCTCTGTGGTGGTTCATTCTGGTGCAGGCGACGAATTGTACCAAGACGATGCGAGCCATGTGAAATTAGCGAGACGACGCGACGGTTAGCTCGACCAACTCTGGCCCAGTTCGTGAGCAACGCTGCCCATCTCTTCTTCGTCCATCAGTTCGATTTGAATTCTGACGATGTCTTCAGTGCGGGCAAAGAATGCGTCGAGAATTCTTGGGTCGAATTTGGTGCCCCGTTGTGAGTTCAAGATAGACATGCATTTCTCGCGTGGGAACGGATCTTTGTAGGGACGCTTGCTGGACAATGCGTCGAACACGTCCGCGACGGTCGTGATTCGTCCCTCGATGGGGATGTCTTCGCCGGCCAATCCCAGCGGGTATCCGGTCCCGTCCCAGTTTTCGTGGTGTGTTTGTGCGATCCGCGAAGCCATCATCAACATGGGTGAACTGCGGATGTGCAGTATCGACTCACCCAAGCGAGCGTGTGCTTTCAGGGCCTGAAACTCGGAACCTGAGAACGGCTCGATGATTCCGCGTCCCCATGAGCAATGTTTCTTCATGATGTCAAACTCACGCGGTTCGAGTTTGCCGGGTTTGAACAAGATCGAGTCGGGGACACCGATCTTTCCCACATCATGCAACTGCGCTGCTTGCTCAAGCATCGCGGTTTGATCTTCTTTCCATCCCAGCTCTCGAGCAATGATCCCTGCGAACCGACCGACCCGAATGACATGGTTGCCTGTTTCGTTATCGCGGTGCTCTGCGGCACGAGCCAAGCTGAGAATGAGCTGCTGCCGTGAGCTTTCCAGTTCGGATGTCCGACGGTGAACCATTTCCGCTAGAGTTGCCTTTTCCTTGGCGATATGGTCGATGTATTTCTTGGTCACCACGGCATTGCGTAAACGCGGAACCAAGTCGCTGGGATCGAGAGGTTTGGTGAGAAAATCATGGGCACCCAAGTCCAGTGCTTGGCGTTTGACTTCGCGATCAGTGGAAGCTGTGAGAATGATCGCTGGGATCCTCGCGATCTTCGGCACACTGCGTTTGATCCTCAGTAGGTCGATCCCGGACACTTGGGGCATGCAGATATCCAGAAGGATGGCGTCGGGAAGCTCTGATTTGAGCATCTCGATGGCCTTCCGCGAATCGGTGATCGAGACGACGTTGACGAATCCTGCGTCTCGCAAGTGTCGCACTGCGATTCTTACGTTGACTTCTTCGTCATCAATGACCGCAATCTTGGCAGCTCGCAGTTCACGCAGTAGCTTTGCTGCTTCACCGTCTTCGAACGCCGTGTTGCCTACCACGTTTGTCTGCTGTGCGAGCGAGGACGATCCGTCGATCAAGGTTTCGGCATGACGCGGTGTCGCTGCTACGGCATCGTCAGCCTGTACAGTTCGCGTGCCGACGGACGCTCCGTCTTGATCATTGTCCGCGTAAGACTTAACCAAGCTGTCGATGCGGTCTGCGAGCTCGCGCAGCGGGTCCAAAGGAGCGTCGTTCTCGTGCGATTGTTCGAGTGGCTGTGAATGGGTGTTCAAATTCATTGCGCGTCTTTATTGCGCGTCTTTACTACGCGTTGAAAGCGTTTTGCCGATTGGTGTCCTGAATCAGTGGCTCGCAAGCGTCTGCGTACGCCGTAGTTGTTTAGCTTGCGACTTTGGCGAATCAAAAAGAATCTCCTCCGGGAGATGTTGTTAGCCGGTCATATGGGAGGATTCACCCAGCAGACTTTGACGATACTCCGAATCATTTTGGTTTGAGTAGGTGATGATTGGCTGGCTGTCGCGGTTGATCGGTTTGTATCGATTCAAACAATATTTCCCACGCCTACGGGAATTCCTACAACATAGGGAATGGTGAGCGGGGAACTGGTCGATAGTCGACCAAGTTGAGAGAGGACAACGTACATTCCCATCCAATTCAGATGCCCAGCCCCACTGGGGCTACCAATGAGATTGGATCTTGCGCATTGGGCTCGCCAGAGCGACATGAATCGAGGCCGACGGAGACACCGATCCGGTTTGCTGCTGTGCATGTATTCTCTGTCGGCTGGTTTTGTTTTGGGAAATGAGAGGGCATGGGGAGTCACTGATGATGAAGGTGAATGATGGCGTCTAGCATCTCCATGCTCAACGGTCTGACAAATCATCTTGTCACGCTGCTGCGGCCAGCCAGTCATTCAGGTCTGATTCAAGCGACTCGGGAATCCTGGAAAACGCTCCAAAGGCAATCCGAAAGCCAGTTGCGTGAAAGCTGCCAGAGGACACGAGATCGAGTGCGTCGTCTTGGGGTAGATGATTTGACGGCGAAGGTCGATGGATTGGCATTGATGGCGGAAGCGTTGCGACGTGTTCGCGGTGTCTCGATGTACGACGTGCAACTGCACGCCGCATGTGTTCTTGCTCAGGGCGGCATCGCTGAAATGCAAACCGGTGAGGGCAAGACCTTTTCGTGCGCGCCGCCTGCTTTTTTGCATGCCCTGTTGGGGCGCGGTGTTCATGTGGCGACAACAAACGCCTACTTGGCAGAGCGTGATCATGAGTTGCTGTCCCCCGTCTTTAGGTTGCTCGGAGTCAATGCCTCTTTGTTGCCAGAAAAAGCAGGCAATGAAGAAAAACGCAAGGCCTATCAGTGCGATGTCACCTATGGCACTGGCAGCGAGTTTGGTTTTGACTACTTGCGTGACCAACTCAGCCTGCGTGCTCAGACGCAGCAAAAGATGGGACAATCTCTTCTGTCTCGACTCAAGGGGGACATGGAACCTGCGTTGATGCAACGCGGTTTGTACTACAGCATCATCGACGAAGCGGACAACGTGATGTTGGACGATGCCGTCTCGCCGCTTGTTCTCAGTGAGGCCGGACAGGGAGAGGCTGCCGATCGATTGGTGTACCACGCGGCCACGGATGCAGTGAACCATTTGAGAGAAGGTCGCGACTACACGGTGACGGGGACGAAGAAGACGCATCGCTTGACGGAAGAAGGTAACGCTCGGGTACAGGTTCTCGGTTCCGATCTTCCCGTTGAATTGTTTCGACGGACGTGGATGGAGTACATCTCAGTGGCACTGCGAGCAAGTCAGATGAGGCGAGATGTGGATTACATCGTTGACGGACAGAACAAGGTGCAGATTGTTGACGGCAGCACGGGTCGGATCTTTGAAGATCGAACTTGGCGAGACGGACTACATCAGGCCGTGGAGTCCAAGGAGGGTCTTGAGATCAGTAACGAAAAAGGGACGATGGCCCAAATCACGCGGCAGCGTTTTGGCCGTCTCTATCAGCGACTGGCCGGTACAACGGGAACCGCACAGGGTTGCGAGCGTGAGTTTCGCGAGGTGTACCGACTGTCTGTCCACACCATCCCACTCAGGACTCCCTCGCAGCGTGAGATCTGGCCGACAAGGTCTTTTGAGTCTCAGGAGGCGAAATGGGCTGCAATCGCAGCAAGCGTCGCCGATTTGCATGCCACCGGCCGTCCTGTATTGGTGGGCACCAACAGCATTCGAGACAGCAAATGCCTGGCAGCCCTATTTCAAGAACACGGGATCGAATACCAATTGCTCAACGGGATCCAAGACGCCGATGAGGCATCCATTGTCGCAGCGGCCGGACGATACGGCGCGGTAATGATTGCCACGAGCTTGGCAGGACGGGGAACGGACATCAAATTGGAGCCAGAAGTCCGGTCGTTGGGCGGCTTGCATGTTATCGTTGCTCAGTGCAATGAGTCATCCAGGGTCGACCGTCAGTTGGTGGGGCGCTGCGGACGGCAAGGAGACCCAGGCACCGCCCAATCGTTTTTATCGGCACAAGATGAACTGTTGGAGAATCACGCTCCGTGGCTTTCTGAGTTTATCAAGCGGCACACAGACGAAACCGGCGAGTGCACGGTCGACGTAAGTGCTCAGATACGCCGGATTCAACGTTTGGTGGAGCGAAATGCGTTCGCACGGCGGGCAGCCATGTTTCGTCGAGACGTAAAGAACAGCACCGCCAACTAGCAGACACGTTGGACCGCGATCGTCCTGACGCCTTGATCCGGGCAGTAGTGATCTGATCCGGTGAAAACTCGCGAGACGCTGTTCGATCTCTCTGGTCATCGCTAAGCCGTGACCTAGGCTTCCGTGAGCGGGAAATATTTACTCCCGTTTTGCCAGTATCCCAAGTCGAATTTTGCTTGGTGATCATTGCGATCCAATCGCCACACTCCCACCGCGCGACCTTATGTCCGGTTCGATTCAATCCGTAATGAGTAACATTCAGGCGAAACTCATCTTCGTTCTGTTCGCTGGATATTGCACCTCGACATTGGCAGACCAAGTCGATGGTTTCTTGGAACCCTACAAGGAAATCGAGATCGCATCTCCCGAGCCAGGGCTGTTGAGTCGGGTCGAAGTCGTCTTGGGAGAGCGGGTCAAGGCCGAACAGTTGTTGGCGCAACTCGATCGAGCCGAGTATTTCGCACGCGTTGAAATCGCTGCTTCGGAAATGGTTTTCAAGGGAGACCTGGAATTGACACAAGCCGAAGTCGATCTGAACGAATCGATGGTGGAAAAGTTGCAGCAACTACGGACACGCGATCATGCAACTCAGCACGAGTTGGAGCGTGCCGAGAACCAGTTGCGAATCGCGAAAGCCAAGCTGCTCTCAACGCAAGAACAAAAAGAAATCCTAAAGCTGCAACACGCTCTGGCGATCATTCAGCTCAATAAGCGTGACCTCAAATCACCGATCGACGGAATCGTCACTGAAATCATTCGTGATCCAGGTGAATTCATCTCGATGAACGAGCCGACGGTACTCAGAGTTGTACAGCTCGATCCGCTGTTGGTGGTGTTCTCGGTCCCGATTGATCAAGTGAAATCGCTCGCTGAGGGACAAACTGTCGACATCCGTTTGGATCAGCCCAGGCAACTGGTTGACGGAGTCATTGAATACATCTCGCCCACAGCGAATCCTCAAAGTGGCACCACGTCGGTGCGGGTTCGCGTTCCTAATCCCGGTGAAAGATACATGAGTGGGGGAACCTGTCGCTTGCTCTTGAACGACTTGACGCGAAGTGCGGATAAACTCGCTAGTCAAACCGTAGAAAGGTAGGCCGCTGATGAACCAGTTCGGGGGACCAGACATCGCTGCAGAGCGTTCGCGTACCGGGACGGTTCTCTGAAATGAATGCTTTGCCTGATAGCAGTGCTCGTACGTCGGTGGCCGAAGTCACTTTGGGACGTCTCAGAGAGCTTGAACGTCATTTGGATCAAACCGCCGCAATCGCGGAACTGCTGGCGGTCATCGGTTCGGCGGACGAATTGACGATAGGCTGCCGAAACGCGGCTGACCGTCTAAAGAGAGACCACGGTGCTGAAAAGGTTGTCATTGCTCAATGTGATGGTGACGATCTGGATTGTCATATTGCCGCTGTCTCTGAGATGGATCACGTTCAGAGGAAGCAGACGATTGCGGTCGATGCTCAGGCGGTGCTGCACGAGGCCGTCGCTGATGAATCGGTCGTGGTGTGGATCGCCAACCAAGACCAGCCGAGAGGTGGTTTGTTGGCGCACCGTCGGTTTGCCAAACAGTATGATTGTAACGCAGTGATCAGCAGCGTTCTGAAAGATCACAACGGAGCGATACGCGGCGCTTGGATGGTCGCTGGCGATGCCGATCGGATGCATTGCGCCAACGTAGCGACCTTTATGTCCGCTGCGGGTCCGGTGTTGGCGAGCGTTCTGAATTTGGCCACGCGTGCGGAGGCTGGTCGATTAGAGAAAACGATGCAATCGGCGAAGCGATTTGCCAAGTCCAACAAAGGTCGAGTTGTTTGTGCAGCGCTCGCTTTCTTGACATTGCTGCTGTGCGTGCCTGTCACTTATCGGCCCAAGTGCGATTGCACGGTGGAGCCCGTCGTTCGTCGCTTTGTAGCGGCTCCGTTCGCAGGTCCGCTCAAGCAGGCGTTCGTGTCGGCTGGAGATGAAGTTCACCAGGATCAAGTTTTGGCGAGCATGGAAGGACGCGAGGTTCGCTGGGAACTCGCTGGCGCACGGGCTGATTTGCATCGAGCCGAAAAGGAACGCGCCGGACACATGGCGATTCATGATTCAGGGCAAGCAGAAGTCGCCCGCCACGATGCTGATCGATTGAGGATGAGGATCGAGCTGCTGGAGAATCGCAATCGCAGTCTTGAGATCCGATGTCCTATCGATGGCATTGTGGTCAACGGGGACTTGGACGAAGCGATCGGAATGCCGCTTGAGACGGGACAGACTCTGTTTGAGGTCGCGCCGTTGGAGCAAATGGTGGTGGAGATCGCCGTCAGCGAAGATGACTATGCGTATGTGCAGCCGGGGATGGCGGTTACGGTTCGTTTGAACGCTTACCCGCTGAGAACGATCGAGGGGACGATTGCTAGAATTCACCCTCGATCCGAAATACGCGACGAACAGAATGTCTTCGTAGCCGAGGTCGGCATCGACAACAGTGACCAAACCTTGAGACCGGGGATGCAGGGTAGAGCTTCGATACAATCAAGTAAGAAGTCGCTGGGTTGGATTCTGTTTCACCGTCCCTACCATGCCCTGATCACTTGGTTGGGGGAGTGAGGCTATGTCGGTGCGGCTTGACGAACAAACACGAGACTTGGAAAGCTCGCGAATCCGCTTGTCTGAAGATCTGAAGTTCTTGCCTCGAATTCGCGGTCAAGAGTTTGTTTGTGTGATCGAGTCACCCGCCAAGGGAACCTTTTATCGTGTGGGGCACTCCGAATATGTGCTGATCTCTCTCCTCGATGGCCGGCTGACCGTTGCTCAAGCGATCACGTTGGCATCACGACAATTGGGTCCCAAGGCACTGACCCGTGCTCAGGGGTTGCAGGTTGTCCAGTGGCTATTGGACTCGGGGCTGGGGGATCGAATGGGCGAGTCAGCCGGTTCGTCATTTGCGGGTAAGCCAGAGGGCAATGCAGGTGCTGACGCGTTGCAGTACCTCAATCCATTTTGGACCAAGATTCCTTTGGGTTCACCCGACGCATTTTTTCAGTTCGCTACTCGTGGTCTTGGTTGGTTGTTCTCACCGGTAGCGACGCTGCTGGGTGTGCTGATGATTGCTTCGGCGATCATTTGTCTTGGGATCCATTGGGATCGTTTTGTGTCGAGTTCCGCCACGATCTTGTCGCCAATGAATTGGCTGTGGCTCGGTCTGGCTTGGCTGGGACTCAAGATCATCCATGAGATCGGCCACGGGATTGCGTGTCGGTATCACGGCGGTGATGTTCGCGAGACCGGGGTCATATTGATCTTGTTTGCGCCCATGGCGTACGTCGATGTCACCTCCTGCTGGCGTTTTTCGTCCAGGTGGCAACGCATTCATGTTGCTGCGGCGGGCATGTATATTGAGCTTGTGGTTGCTGCCATCAGCGTGTTCTGGTGGAGCAACACCGAATCCGTGGTCGCGAGCCATTTGCTGTACAACGTGATTGTAATGGCCAGCGTGTCGACGTTCTTGTTCAATGCCAATCCGTTGATGCGATTCGATGGCTACTACATCCTTTCGGACTTTCTTCAAATTCCAAACTTGGCGTCCGAGGGAGCCAACTACCTGAAGGGGCAGACGGCTCGAATGTTCTTTGGAACTGCCGCAGCGCCACCGCGGGACGCCGGATTTGGTGGACTTTGCATTCGGCTCTACGGCGTTGCGGCGCTGATCTGGAAGCTTCTGATTTGCGTTTCCCTGACCGCGACGGCATCCGTGTTGTTCTCCGGTGCTGGAATCGTGCTGGCGATGGTTGGTGTGACGCTTTGGTTTGGCAAACCTCTCTTTCAAGGTGTTGCTGCGGTGTGGAGTCGATTCCACGAATCTCGCGTCAGTTGCTTTCGGGCAGTGGGCGTTGCGAATGTGATCGTGGCGTTTTCCGCAATTGTACTGCTGTATGTGCCTTGGCCGGGGAACGTGACGGCCCCTGGAATCGTCGACTACGCCGATCGATGCGTGGTGCGGACACGTTCATCGGGTTTCGTTGAGCAGATTCTTGTCGAGAACGGACAAGCGGTTCAGCAGGGTCAGGTCTTGATGAGATTGCAGAACGATGAACTGCGTCTCAAACAATATGAGTTGGAGTCCGAGTTGGAGCAAGGTCGCGTGCGTTTACGAATTGCCCGAGATGACCAAGATTTTGGAGCTGTGCAGATTGCTCAGTCGAATCTGCAGGCCGTCCAAGAGAGACTCAATGAAGTGCGGCAACAAACCGAATCACTCACGATCCAGTCGCCTGTGGCTGGAACCATTATCAGCCGAGCCCTTGAGGACAGCTTGGGTACCTATTATCAGGAGGGAGCTGAGATTCTCGTGATCGGGAGTGAACAAGACAAAGAGTTGGTCGTGTCGATCGATCAGCAAGACATGCAGTTGTTTTCCGCGACGATCGATGACCAAGCCAATATCCGCTTGGCGGGGAACCGATACACTGGAACGCTTCGGTCTGTGGACCCAAGAGCATCGACGCAAATCCCGCATCCCGCGATGAGCGTTGCGGTCGGTGGGATGCTGGCGGTCACTGTGGGACGCAACGAGGACGACGAATCGCAGATGCTGACTGAGCCGAGATTTCGAGCAACGATTGGTTTGTCCTCTGACGTGTGCACCAACGTGGGGGCGGGTCAGCAGGGCTATGCCATCTTGGGGGCACAACAGATGAGCATTGGCAGTTTCCTTTGGACCAGGGCGATGCGTTGGCTGGAAAGACTCTTGACGCCGACCTTGCGAGGGTGATCCTCGCAAGCCCCTTCACTTATCGGCATAGTCGCTAAATTCGTGGCGATCGACGTAACCCGTGCCGAGGGAGATGCGTCACACTCAACAAAACGTCTCAGTGATTGGGTGGGCAACGTACGGTTTGATGGACCACTGCGCCCAATGGGTGCCAACATCAACCCGACGTTTCAGTATTCGATTCATGACCTTACGAAACTGGCTAACCCAAGCCCGCTTGACTGTCGACGAAATCCGTGACGCCACCGTACGCGCGGTGCAGGATGTCGCCCCTGCTGACACTCGGTTGGACATGCTGCAATTGGAGAGCCGTGTCCTGATGAGCGCATCACCCGTTCCGAGTGAACTGGTCGATCAGCTTGCTGATGGTTCGGGAGCTGAACCGAGCGTTCAGCCGGTCGGTGATGAAAACGGGCCGGACGATGCTGTCTCCACCGGACCGCAATCCGGACAGTCCGAATCAAATGTGTTATCGGGGCGCACCATCCTGGACAAGAACGGGCAGCCCTTGGACGAGACTCGTCCGCTGGCGGTCATCTTTGTTGACGGCGGCGTGGAAGACGCAGATGCCCTGATCAATGATCTTCGAGAAGGCACCGTGAATTCCCAGTGGCTGATCGTCCGGGTGGATGGAGAGCGGGATGGAATCGTTCAGATCACAGAAACGCTCGCCGGCCTTTCAGGTGTTGATGCGGTCCATTTGGTGTCACACGGTGATGGCGAAGGACTGCAAGTTGGCAATACTCGCTTATCTCTTGATTCGCTCGCCGGATATTCAGGTGACATCGCGAGTTGGGCGAACGCTTTGGATGCCGATGCGGACTTGCTGATCTACGGATGCGATTTGGCCAGTTCTGAATCGGGACGCGATCTGATCGAGAGCTTGGCGATTTTGACCAACAGCGATGTCGCGGCCAGCGATGATGCGACGGGCGGTGAGTCTTTGGGCGGCGACTGGGATTTGGAGTATCGCATCGGCGATGTTTCAAGCGAGACATTTGTCGGGGTCTACAGCCAAGCCACCTGGCAGCATCTGCTGGATATCACGGCAAGCGGGGGTGAAACGCTGGTCAACACTTCGACACCGGAGAATCAGTACACGACGTCCTTTGGTGGCGGAAACGTGGCGATGGATTCCAGTGGCAATTACGTCGTTGTGTGGGACGATTATCGCAGCGGCAATGCGGATACGTATGCCAAGGTCTATAACGCAGACGGTTCGGTACGCGTGAGCGAATTCCGTGTCCACGGCGCGAACACATCAGCTCAGGATTGGTCGAACGTCGCTATGGCCGACAACGGTAACTTTGTGGTGACGTGGAGCGATAGCCGTTCGGGCACCTACGAGACTTACATGCGGTTATACAATATCAACGGAACCGCTCTGACCGGCGAAACGATGGTGAGCGTTCTCGCCGGAGTTCAAGATGCGCATGCCGTCGACTTTGCGGCGGACGGATCATTCGTGGTGGCATTTCAGAATGCTAGTGATACTGATATCTATTTCCAACGTTACAACGCCAGTGGTGTGGCCCAAGGAGGTAACACCCGCGTCAATACTTATGCCACCGACACACAGAATCATCCGGATGTCGCGGTCAACGACGATGGCAGCTTTGTCGTCACCTGGATGAGCAATGGGCAGGATGGCAGTCTGAACGGCATGTACTTCCAGCGGTTCAACGCCAGTGGGGTCGCTCAGGGTTCGGAGACACGCATTAGCCAGACGACGGTGGGTGAACAGTTTTACGGCACCGTTGACAACGATGCATCGGGCAGGTTTGTCGTGACGTGGATGAGCGACGATGGCAATCAATTTGGCATTTATGGTCGCCGTTTCGATGCGTCCGGCACGGCGCTGGGCAATGAATTCATGGTCAACACCTGGACGCAAGGGAACCAGGGTTCGCCGAACGTGTCGGTCGATGACGATGGCGACTTTGTAATCGCTTGGCATGATTCGTCAGGTCATGATGGAGCCGGTTTCGGCGTTTATGCTCAGCAGTACAACAGTGCCGGCAGTGCCATAGGTGGCGAAACGCGGATTGCACAGACCACGGGGAACGACCAGAAAGACCCCACGGTGGCCATCACTGGGACTTCGGCTGTCGTCGCATGGAGCGGTAATGGGACTCAGTCTGGCCAGGCCGATTCCAGCGGTGTGTTCCTACGACGCTTTGATCTGACCGGACTTGGTCCGCAGACCTTCACCGTCACCAACACATTGGATGACGGCAGCGTGGGCAGCTTGAGGTGGGCGATCACGCAGGCCAATATGAATGTAGGTACGGACACGATCGACTTCGCAATCGGTACGGGGACTCAGGTCATCACGATCTTGGGCACCGACCTGCCGGGAATCACTGACACGGTCATCGTTGACGCCACGACTCAAACCGGCTTCGCGGGCGAACCTCTCATTTCTCTGGTGGACGGTGGCACACGAACGCACGGGCTGAGGCTGAGTGCAGGCAGTGACGGCAGTATCCTTCGAGGGTTCAATATTCAGGGATTCGATACGGCCGGAATTCACATCGAGTCGTCCGGCAACCTGATCGCGGGCAACTGGATCGGCACAAATGCGGCCGGCACGGCTGCCGCTGCCAACTTCGAGGGCATCACGATCTGGTCGGGCAACAACAACGTCATTGGCGGAACAACGGCGGCGGATCGCAATGTGATTTCCGGCAATACCAATAACGGTATCGTCGGAAGTGGTGCAGCGAACAATACCCAGATCATCGGGAACTATCTGGGTACCGACAAAACCGGAATGAACCTGATCTCTAACTTAGTACATGGTATCTGGTATGGCGACTCGACCGGCGTGATCGTGGGGGGAGATGACGTAGCCGAACGCAACATCGTGGCCAGCGATGGTTTTGGGATATCATTTTTCAACACCGATAACTCATTCATTCAGGGTAACTATGTCGGGCTCGCGGTCGATGGATCGACAGTCTTGGGAAACGACTGGGCAGGCATCATCATCACCGCCGGCAGCAGCGGGAACTTAATTGGTACCAACGCCGACGGAACCAACGATTCGGGCGAACGAAATGTGATCTCAGGAAACGAGAATGGGATCCTGATCGAGGGTGCCGGAAGCTCAAGCAACATGATCTACGGCAACTACATCGGCACCGATGCAACCGGACTGCTTGACCGTGGAAACACCTACGACGGTATTCGCATTTACGATGGTGCGACGAATAATTTCATCGGTGGTGCAGGCTCCGCCCGCCGCAACATCATCGCTGGCAACGATCAGGACGGAATTCATATAAACGGAGAGGCCAGCGACGGCAACTTCATCCAAAACAATTACATCGGTCTGGGTAGCGACGGCACCACAGTTCTTGGCAACGCAGGCGACGGGATCTTCATCTCCGGAGGTGCGGATAGTACTACCATCGGCGGCATCGGTCTGGGGAATGTGATCGTCGGCAGCGGATGGGTTGGCATCGAAGTGGATGGGGCCAGCACCGGAACCGTCATCACCGGCAACTTCATCGGCACCAATGCAGCGGGCACCGTTGTCGCCGGTTCTGGCGAAAGTGGAATCATGCTGGATGCCGGAGCGACAAACACCACAATCGGAGGGGCCGCTGCCGGACTGGGCAATGTGATCACCGCCAGTGGCTGGCGCGACACCGGATCTGGCGCCGGAGTCAATGTGTTGCCTGCCGCCGGTACGGGCAACTTGATTGTAGGCAACAGCATCTACGGCAACGATACCCTGGGCATCGACCTTGGCACCCTTGGCGTGACGTCTAACGACAATCTGGACGGCGATGCAGGTGCCAACAACCTGCAGAATTTTCCAATCATCACGTCGAGCACGGTCAATGGTGCGGGAACCACTGTGACCGTCAGCGGCTCGGTCAATACGTTGGCCAGCCTGGCCGGAGTGGTGATCCACTTCTATGCCACGCCATCTACGGGAGATGTGACCAAACGCGAAGGTAAGAAGTATCTCGGCTCAACCACGGTCAACACAGACGCTTCAGGGAACGCGACGTTCACCAATGTCGCACTGACGGGATACACGGGCACCGTGGTCGCAGGCGACTTGATCATGGCCACGGCAACTTACAACAGCAACACATCCGAGTTTTCCCAGTCCGCGGTCGCCACGCTGGTCAGCAACAGCGCGCCGAGCGACTTGCAAGCCGTTTCGACGACTGACGGAGGAATGGCGATCAATGCGGATGGCGGCAACGACGCTTATTTAGTCGCTGACGGTTCGCCATTTAATGGCGAAAGTGCGACGACGATCGAAGTGGATTTCCAAGTCACCGCGCCCGCAATCGGGATGACCACACTGCTGTCGTATGCCACGGGAACCAATCAGGACGAACTATGGGTCGGAATCGACTCGGGTGGCGAAGTCTTCTTCCGCACAAGTTCCAACGGCGGCCCCGGCTACGGCAGCAGCACGCACGCGCCGAAGTTACTTGACGGCAGTCGCCACACGCTCTCCGTCACTTGGGAGAACACGGGTGGCGTGCTGATGTTCTACGTCGATGGCGAACAACTTGGCTTGGGACGCAACGATTATCAAAAGTTCACCACAATTGATGCGGAGGGAACTGTCGTCATCGGACAGCATCAAGGTTCACCCGAATCGGACTTTGCTAACAACGACACATTTTCCGGGACGATCTACGGGGTGCGGATCTTCAACGAAGTTCGCACTGCCAGTGAAATTGCGGCCAGCTATCGCAGCGAATTGCCCCATGACGAAGCCGGCTTGTTGGCCCAGTGGACGCTTGATGAACTTTCGACGACCGGCGTCGTCACCGATTCCGTCAGCGGCAACAATCTGACGCTGAAACACGCAACCGGTACAGGCTTCACCGCCAGCGAAGCGTCACTGACGTTTGCGGTCGATGAAAATGCACTCAATGGCACGGTCGTTGGGCAGGCCGCCGGAATCGATATCGATCGCGAATCCAGAGTTACTCAATTGCTGGCAGCAAATCCGAATCTTCATTTTAGCGAGGAGACTGGCAAGTTCTATCAGTTCCAGAATGTCGGTGTGCAGTGGTCGACCGCCGACAGTAGCGCTCAGTTGACAACGCTTGATGGAGTGAATGGTCGACTGGTGCAGATCGGGTCGGCGACAGAGAACCAACTGATCGTGGACATTCTGAATCAACACGGAGCCACCCAGGCTTACATCGGCGCGAGCGATTCCGGCGTGGAAGGCGAATGGCGATGGGGTGGCAACTCGGGTGAAGTCTTCTGGCGAGGTGATGGATCGGGGTACAACGTCGATGGTTTGTACACAAACTGGGACTCCTCCAATCCGAACGATTTTGAAGGTCAGGACTACGCCAAGATTTTTGCGGCAACGGGCTTATGGGATGATGTTGATGGGACCGTGAATCAGAGATTCATCGTCGAGTTTGATGCCGATACGGTACTCGACGCGACGAACGCACTGACTTATTCGATCCAATCGCAAACTGTTGCCGGCGCATTTACGATCGATGCTGACACAGGCGAGATCATGGTCGCCGATGGTTCGCTGCTGGACTACGAAACCAACCCGACACACACGGTCACGGTTCGGGTCAGCGATGGCACAGCGACCTACGACGAAGCGTTCGCAATCTCACTGAACAATCTGGTCGAATCCAACAGCGCGCCCTCGGATCTTTCCAGCGGCATTGAGCTGAATACCGATGGAGGGAACGACAGCTATCTTTATTTGACCGACGGTCGACCCGTTCTAGGTGGTCTTGACCAACTGACGCTAGAGGCAACATTTCAAGTCGATTCTGTCACCACGGGTTACATTCCGATTATCGACTATCAGGAATCAGGCATCGCGACCGAGTTTGGAGTCGCCATCAATTTGGACGGATCGCTACGCATTGTGATTGCTGACAGCGTTCCTCAGGCGACCACTGGAACTTACTCTCAGTTACTGGATGGGAACAAGCATCATGTTGCTGTTTCGTGGGACAACACACATGGCGACGTCCATTTCTACATTGACGGTGAATACGCGGAAACCGTCTCGGGCGTCGGGGCTGGGCATGCGTTATATAACGGAACGGTCGCGCAGTTGGTCGTTGGACAGGATCCGGATGACGCGGGTGATTTCTATTCCAACAACATTTTCAGCGGAGCGATCTACGACATCCGCATTTGGAATCAAGTCCGTAGTGAAGCCGAAATCGCGCTGAACTACCAGCACAAGTTTGACAGCGGCAGCTTGCCAACGGGCTTGATCGCTAACTGTCTGATGGATGGTTTCAACGGATCGAACGAAGTCGTCGATGTCGTCTCGGGCAACAACCTGAGCATCGGGCACGCCACCGGAGTCGGCTTCATTGCCAGCATACCAGTCGGCGATCTGCACATCAGCGAACATGCGACAGACGGAGCGACCGTTGGCTATGTCGTGCCGAGCGATCCAGATTCGCCGCAGGACATTGTTCAGGATGGACTGTTTCTTGAAGCACCTGATCCGGGACCCTACACTCGCTACACAACCGGGCAGACATTTGGCAAATGGACTGTTGAAAGCGGCAATGTCGACCTGCTGGGCAGCGCAGCACCGTTGACGGATCTGGGTGGTCGGTCCGTTGAGCTCAATGGAAATACTACCGGTGTGATCACTCAGACGTTCGCTACGGAAGTTGGCCGCGAGTACCAGTTGGTCTTCGTCGCCGCTGGGAATTTTGCCGGTGCCCAGTCGCATGTCGATTTTCAAGTGAGTGTTGGAGGTCATTCGCAAGACGTTACTATCGGTCACCCCACCGGTTGGTCAGCTTCTACGCCGATGGCGAACTCCTATACGCTTAAGTTTACGGCGGATTCCGAAAGCACCGTTCTCCGATTCGCATCACTTGACACCGGCTCTTATGCTGCCGTCATCGCGGACGTCCAGGTCATCGAAATCCCCGCCGCCGTCACGACAATCCTGAACAACGATCCGACGCTGTCCTACGACGCGGCGACGGGCAAGTTTTATAGAGTCGTTACCTCGTCGGAGCAGTTTTCTAGCGCGATCGCGTCCGCGAATACTGCCTCGCTCAACGGTGTCAACGGCCAGCTGATCACCATTCGCTCCGCCTATGAGAACGACTTGGCGAGTAACTTGGCTGCGGGTTCGGACGTCTGGATTGGCGCCACGGACGCAATCACCGAAGGCGAATGGCGTTGGCTGGATGGAACAACCGAAGGAGATCAGTTTTGGTCCGGCGGAACTGGCGGGGCCGCAGTCGATGGAAACTACGCAAATTGGACCTCCGGATCCGAGCCGAACAACTGGACTGGTATTTCGGCCGCTGGCGAAGACGGGGCCGTTCTGGACAGCGATGGCAGCTGGTTCGACCTGACGGATGATCCGTCTCTACAGATCGGTTACATTGTCCAATGGGACGCCAACGAGGTGCTATCCAGCTTCACGTTCAGCCTGACCGACGACGCGGGCGGACGCTTTGCGATCAACAACAGCACTGGTGAGATCACCATCGCCGATGGTTCGCTGATCGACTACGAAACGGCCACTTCGCACAATGTCACGGTCCAGGTCACCGACGCGGCGGGAAATTCGTACAGCGAAGTGATGTCGATCGCGGTGGATAATGGCATCGAGCCGACTCAGTCGGTCCCCGGTTCACAAACCACAAACGAAGACACACCTTTGGTCTTCAGCTCCGTCAATGGCAACGCCGTGACGGTCAGCGATACGGTCGCCGGCACGGATACTCGCCTGCAGGTCTACATCTCCACCAATTTCAATGGCACGTTGACGCTGTCGCAAACCACCGGGCTGTCGATTCTGGGTGGCAGCAACGGGGGCACGTTCATGACGATTCAAGGAACCGAATCGGATATCAACGCCGCCTTCGAAGGCATGACGTTCACGCCAGCCGGCGGCTACAGTGGTCCGGTGACACTGGATATGACCACGTCGTTGGGTGCTGACCTCGAAGGGCATTACACATTTGACGGTGGTATTGCGGTGGATCAAAGCGTTGGGATCTCTCAGGACGGAACGTTCATTGGCAATGCGACGACGGTGAACGATCCCGAGCGTGGTGAAGTGCTGAGCCTGGATGGCGTCGGAGATGGAGTGCAAATCGCTGGGACGTTCAGCAACCCGGCCAACGTCACTCTAGCCGCCTGGGTCAATCTGGCATCGGGAACGAACCAGGAACTGATCTCGTTAGGCGACAGCGTGGTAATTCGGCTGGATGAATCTGTGGGGGGCACAGGTGTCAACGCGTTTTTCTACAATGGCTCCACACACTACAAACTAGGTACCGGAACCTTCATTGCTGGGACCGGCTGGCGTCATATCGCATTTTCATTCGATGACGCGAATAACCAGCAGTCTCTATACATCGACGGTCAGTTGGTGGCTGGTGCGAACCAGACTGAGTCCATCTCCTACGCGATCCACCCGAACACCTTCATTGGAGCTCATGGGGGCGGCTCAGGTTACCATCTAAACGGACTCGTCGACGACGCGCGCATCTACACGCGTGCCCTCTCCGCCGACGAGATCGCGGCGCTGGCCGCGGATCAAGCCGAAGTGTCCGACAGCGTTGCCATCACGGTCGACGCCGTCAATGACGCGCCGGTGTTTAGTAACCTCGATAACAATTCAACCTTCATCGAAGGCGGTTCGGTCGTCGTGCTGGATGCCGACGTTCAGATCTTCGACGCCGAACTTTCAGCGGCTGACAACTTCAACGGTTCATTCGTGTGGCTGCATCGAGCCGGCGGTGGAGTTGGCGAAGACGTGTTTAGTGCCACTGGCAACCTGGCACCGCTTTCCCAAGGCGGAAGCATTTTGCTTTCCGGGGTTGACATCGGAACGGTCTCGTCAACGGCCAGCGGCAACCTGATTCTGACGTTCAACGCGAATGCCACCCAGGCACGCGTCAACGAAACGCTGCGGTCGATTGCATACAGCAACAGCAGCGATACTCCACCGACATCCGTCGACATCACCTGGGAATTCTACGACGGCAACTCCGCCAATTCACAAGGCACCGGCGGACAGCTGACTGCCACCGGCAGCACGACGGTCAATATCATCGATGTCGATGAACCGGCAACGTTGACGGTTCCGATTGCTCAGTCGGTTAATGAAGACACTCCGCTTTCGTTCTCAGTCGGCGGTGGCAATGCGATCGTCGTTGAAAGTGGAAGTCTGAATAATCCGGTCGTCACGGCAACGTTGTCGGTGGTGAATGGTCGGTTGACTCTGTCGTCGACAACCGGAATCACTTTCCTGGATGGAACCAGCAACAACAGTGCGACACTAACGATTTCCGGTACGGAATCAGATATCAACACGGCGCTCGACGGCTTGCAGTTCCTCGGCAACGCCAGCTACAACGGCAGCGATACGTTGACGGTGACGACGGGTTCTTCGCCAGCTGTCGAAGCGAATCTGTATGCTCGCTATGAGTTCCTCAACGGTTCTTTGGAAGACGAAACGGCCAACAACTACCACGGCACGGCTTCCGGCAATCCAACACTAACCAGCGACGCCAAACGTGGCGATGTCTTGACCTTTGACGGAGATGACCGCATCGACGTGGCAAACAGTGTTTCCTCGTTGGGGGACGAAGTCACGATCGCGGCTTGGGTCAATTTGGATGCTGGGCAGCAGGACAACGTCTTTCTGTCGATCGGGGATGAAATTTACGTTACCCTCGACAAGTCGTCTGGCGGCATCATGGGGCTGACGGTCAACAACTTTACGACCAATAGTCTCAACGCAGCTCACAACATTGCCGGCGAAGACTGGAATCATGTGGCGGCAACGATTAATGATGTCACCAAAGAAACAAGACTGTACCTGAATGGCGAATTGATCCGCAGTAGCTCGTTCGCTTTCGCCGACATCGACTGGGGAACCGCTGCTTCACCGAACATTACGATTGGAGCTTTGTCCGACGGCTCCCGGGCTTTCGTGGGCAGCCTCGATGACGTGCGGGTTTACAACAGCGTTCTCAGTCAGACGGAAATCATCGCCGCGATGGGCGACCAAGGCTACGACAGTGAGAGTATTGCGCTCACAGTCAATCCCGTCAACGATGCACCGGTGTTGACCCCGTACGGGCCGACGCTGCCATTGACCGAGAATTCCGCAGCCTACACAAATACTGTCGCGTCGCTACTTGGAACGAGTGTGACAGATGTCGACGGGGATCCAGAAGGAATTGCCGTTACCGATGTCTCGGGTTCAAACGGCGTCCTGGAGTATTCGATCGATGGTGGAGCATGGGCGGCATTCGGTTCTCCAACCGATTCGAATGCTCTCTTGTTGAAAGCCACGGATCAAATTCGCTTCACGCCGAATGGGATTAGCGGCGGAACGATGACGATGACTTATCACGCTTGGGATCAGTCGACGGGTACATCCGGAAGCAACGCGAACGTGACGACCAACGGAGGCTCGACCGCCTTCAGCTCGAACACGGATACTGTCACGATCACGATAACGGAAATCAACGACGCGCCCAGCGGTGCGGACAACACGATCATGATCAATGAGGACGCGACTTATACGTTCGCGGCTACCGATTTCGGTTTCACCGATATCGACAATGACAGTTTCAATCGTGTCTGGATCATGACGCTGCCAGGGCAAGGTCAGTTGCTCTACAACGGCTCAACGTTTGCTGCGAATAACTGGATTGACAAAGGGGATATCGATCTGGGGCTGTTGACCTACGAGCCCGCAGCCAATGGCAACGGCTCAAGCTATGCCAGCTTTGATTTCCAAGTGCAGGACGACGGCGGCACGGTCAACGGCGGGAGCAACCGCGACGCGTCCAGCAATACGATTACATTCGATGTCACTGCCCAGAACGATGCTCCGACCGTCGATCATGGCGGTGCCTACTCGATCAACGAAGGAGATTCGCTCAGCCTGGATGCGAGCGGCTCGGCAGACATCGATGGCGACACGTTGACCTATCGCTGGGATTTGAACAACGACGCGATTTACGACATCACGACGACATCGGCCACGACGACTCCGACATGGAGTGCACTGACCTCCTACGGGATCAATGACGACGGCGTTTATACGATTGGTCTGCAGGTCGATGATGGGAACGGGGGACTCGTGACCTCGTCCACTACGGTGACGGTTAACAATGTGGCTCCGACGCTGACAGCCACGGGTGCTGCGGCGGTCGGCGGTGGAGTGACATACACGTTGACGTTGACCGACGTCGATCCGGGCAACGACACGATTTCGCAGTGGATTGTCAACTGGGGTGACGGCACCATCACAACCTATGCTGGCGACCCGTCAAGCGTGACGCATGTCTATTCGAATGATCTGGCCGGACTCGCACTTGATGTCACGGTCAGTGCGACCGATGAAGACGGCCAATACTTTCAAGCCACCCTGCTGGCCCCAGCCTATGTCGGCGACTACGTCTCCCAATTCAAAGGATTCGATGGAACCACGCTTGGAAACTTCGCGCCGTTTTCCGATGGGGTCGATGGACATGCCAATATCGTGGTCATGCCATCTGGCAACTATCTGGTCAGTGGCGTGGATTCGGGCAACATCGTCGAATTCCAGCCTGATGGAACGCTGGTTGGTGATTTTGTTGCCGCAAGCGATCCCAGCCTGAGCGGCCCCGGCGGCTTAGCTTTTGGTCCCGACGGGAATCTGTATGTCGCCGACTACGGTGCCAGTAAAGTCGTTCGCTTTGACGGAGCCACCGGAACCTTCATCGACGACTTTGTCGCGTCAGGGTTGACCAGTCCACTGGGGCTGGAGTTTGGGCCGGACGGAGACTTGTACGTTGCCAACCGCGGCAGCGCTGGGGTACTGCGTTACGACGGAACAACGGGAGTGTTGGATTCGGGTTTCAACGTAGCCAGCATCAGCGGCGCCGAAGACCTGACGTTTGGTCCCGATGGAAATCTATACGTCGGCAGCACCAGCGGCGTGATTCGAGTCGACGCGACAACTGGGGCGACGTCGACCTTCATCGCCAACGGAACCGGTGGGCTGCTGTTGGCAACCGGCGTCGAGTTTGGCCCAGACGGAAATCTGTACGTCGCTGATCAAAATGCGGACACGATTCGTCGCTATGACGGAACCACTGGAGCTTACATTGATGACTACGCGACTGGAATCGATGGTCCGGCGTACATCGAGTTCACTGCGGATCACCGCGTCACGGTGGTGAGTTCGAACCAGAGTCCAACCATCGCTACGAACACGGGAGCGACGGTACTGGAAGGCTCGTTGGACAATGCCATCACCATTGCGATGTTGAATGAAGGCGATCCAGATGATGATGGCGCCGAACTCACTTACACGGTGACCACGGATGTCAATTATGGAACATTGAAGCTCAACGGCACTACGATCGGCTTGAATGACACGTTCACGCAAGCTGACGTCGACGCGGGATTGGTCACGTACGACCATGCTGGCGGGGAGTTTGCTACGGACAGCTTTGCCTTTAGTCTGGCCGACGGAGGCGAGAACGGTTCAACACCCGCTACAGGGACGTTCAGCTTTACGATCACCAGTGTGAACGATGCACCTGTGGAATCGTCGATCGAAGGTGCCGCGTTGGCATACACCGAGAACGACGGCGAAGTAGTGATCACTTCAACGCTGGTGATCGGCGATGTGGACGACACCCATGTCGAATCAGCGGTGGTTCAGATCAGCGGAAACTACGTCAACGGCGAAGATATCCTTGCGTTCGTGGATCAGAACGGCATTACCGGTTCTTGGAATGCGACCACGGGCGAGCTGAACTTAAGTGGCCCCGCCACATTGGCTCAGTACGAAACCGCTCTTCGTAGCATTACCTACAACAACATCAGCGACGATCCGTCCGCAGCGACTCGAACAGTCAGTTTCATCGTCAACGACGGCGATGAGAACTCCAACACCGTCACCCGCGACATTGCAATCACTGCGGTCAATGATGCTCCTGTCAATGGCACCGTCGGCACCCAGGTAACGAACACCAACACTCCACTAGTCTTCAATGCCGCAAATGCGAATCTGATCAGTATCTCGGACGTTGATGCCGGAGGCAATTCGGTCGAAGTGGCGTTGACCGTGACCAACGGACAATTGTCGCTCAGTGGCATATCGGGCCTGACCTTCAGCACGGGTGATGGCACCTCAGACACGACCATGACGTTCACCGGGACGGTTGCGGATATCAATGCTGCGTTGGACGGGTTGAGTTTCGATCCCGCGGTTGCCTTTGAGGGAGTCGCTTTCATTACCCTCGTGACGGACGACCTTGGAAACACGGGTGGAGGTTCGTTGTCCGATAATGATGTGATTGATATCCAAGTGGGAGCCCTGAGATTCCAACAAGGAGACAACGGATACACCGGAACACAAGACACTCATGTGGATGACGGCAACGCGAACACGTCATATGGCAACAGCACTTCGGTGATTTCGGACGACAATGAGATCCATGCCTTGTTGCGATTCGAAGATTTGCTGGGCGGTGCCGGTCAAATCCCAGCAGGCGCGACGATTACGTCCGCCAAGCTAAACATTTACGTGACGGACGGTGACTCCAATGACGGGATTACCGTTCACACAATGCTGACCAATTGGTCGGAGGCATCGACCTGGAACAGCTTGTCGGCAGGCGTCAGCACCAACAATGTGGAAGCGACTTCGGCTGCCATCGCAAGCCTCGACGCGGGAATTACCGGTTGGGTGGAAGTGAATGTGACCGCCGATATCCAATCCGTCGCCAACGGGGGCTCCAATTTCGGCTGGGTATTCAAATCGGTTTCGGCCGACAACTGGACATTCGCGTCATCCGAAAACGCTAATGTATCGATTAGGCCTTATTTGGTTGTCAGTTACACCGCACCGCAACCTCCTGCAATTGACCTGGACAGCAACAATAGCTCAGGGGCAACCGGGGCCAACTACAACGGAGCGTGGGTTGAGAATGCCGGGCCTGTCTCGATCGCTGATGTGGATTCCGTACTGGCCGACAGCGACAGCAGCCAACTGACTTCGTTAACCGCGACGATCACCAACTTGGGAGATGGAGCGGACGAAGTCCTTATCGCCAATACCAGCGGTACATCCATCACGGCGAGCTACGACAGTGGAACCGGTACCCTGACGCTGAGCGGAAGCGATTCGGTGGCAAACTATCAAACGGTATTGCGATCGCTCGCCTACGACAATCTGTCCGACTTCCCCGACACAACAGCCCGAATCATCACGATTCAGGCTTCGGATGCCTACGTCACGAGTGCCACGGCAACGGCAACGATCTCGATGTCAGCCGTCAACGACGAGGAAGTCCTGGCGACCAATACGGGCACAAATGTTCTTGAAGGATCGACTGGCAATCCGATCACGACGGCCATGTTGGAAACGACCGATGTGGACAACACAACCGGTCAGTTGATCTACACGGTCGATTCCGTTCCAGCCAGCGGCACGCTTCGTTTGAACGGGACTGCCTTGGGACTGAACGACACCTTTTCCCAAGCCGACATCGACGCTGGCAATTTGACTTATGACCATGACGGTTCCCAAACATCAAGTGATTCATTCGACTTCACTGTCGATGATGGGGCCGGCACGACCACATCGGCCACGTTCAACTGGATTGTGACCAACAGCAACGACGCTCCGGTGGTGACGGTCCCGAGCATGCAGAATGTGAACGAGGACACGCCTCTGACGATCAGCGGGCTGAGCGTTACCGATGACGATGGCGATCTGACGTCTGTTCAGTTGTCGGCGGCAAACGGAACGGTCAGTGTGACTCTGCAGGGAACATCTTCGATCAGCGCCGGCACCAACGGCACGGCGACTCTGACGGTGAGCGGAACCCAGGCCGACATCAATGCGACTCTGGCAACGCTCAGCTATCAAGGCAGCAGCAACTTCAACGGCACGGATACCATCAGCGTGCTGGCCACGGACGGCGGCGGGCTGACTCATGCCGACAGCTTTGACGTGTCGGTAGCATCGGTCAACGATGCTCCGGTCCTGACGTTGGCTCCCGGTGGCGGAACTTACAATGAAAATGGGGTGGGGACATTTGTTGATGTGACGGCAACGATCACCGATGCGGATCTGCTGGATTTTGCCGGTGGATTTCTGACGACCAGCATCAGTGCCAATGGTGAGGCCGACGACCGACTGATTGTGCTCCATGAGGGGACGGGGCCTGGCCAAGTCAATGTTGTCGGTAACACGGTTTTGATTGACGGCGTGCAGATCGCGACCTATTCGGGTGGGATTGGTGCGGGTGATGACTTGAGCGTCACCTTTGACTCGGATGCCGATGCCGTTGCCCTTCAGGCCGTCGCTCGTCGGATCGCCTTCATGAGTGTTTCGGAAAACCCTTCGACATTGCAACGAACACTATCAATGCAGGTCAGCGATGGGGATGGAGGCTCCAGTGCGACAGACGCTCGGCTTATGAATGTCATCGCCCACAACGACGCGCCGACTTCCAGTGACCAGACCGTTGTCACCAATGAAGATACTCCCTACACGTTCATCGCCTCGGATTTCAACTTCAGCGATGTCGACGGTGATATGCTCGATAGCATCCAGATTTCAAGCCTGCCTTCTATCGGATTTCTGAAGATCAGCGGGACCAACGTGACGCTCAATCAGACGATTTCAATCGCGGACATTGCTTCTGGCAATTTGACATACTCTCCCGCAGTAGATGGCAACGGCAACGCCTACGACTCATTCGGATTCTCGGTCAATGACGGCACGACGAACGCGGTGGCCAGTTCCGTCATGACCATCGATGTCACAGCCGTCAATGACGCTCCAGTCATCATTCATGCCGGCGGAGGAGCTTCCGCGAATGTGAACGTCGCCGAAAACAGCATCCTGGCGGCACTGTTGAACAGTTCCGATGTCGATGGCGATTCGCTGACCTACTCAATTGTCGGCGGAACGGACGCTGCCAGCCTGAGCATTGACAGCTTCTCTGGGCAGATTTCGTTTCTCACCGCCCCCGATTTCGAATCTCCCGGTGATGCAAACTCCGATAATGTTTACGAAGTGATTGTTCAGGTCAGCGATGGATGGGGCGGCACTGATACCCAAACGATCTACCTGAACGTCGTCGATCAAAACGAGATCGCAACGTTTGTCGATGCAATCGACGACAGTTTTACCGTGAATGAATCCATCGGCACGGTGTTGGACGTCTCCGCAAACGACTTGGACAATGTCGGTGACTCGCCCGCCGTGCTGGATCACAGTGGCCCTGCCAACGGATCGCTTGTCAACAACGGCGACGGTACGCTCACCTACACTCCCGATGGTGGCTTCACTGGCAATGATTCTTTTGAGTACTTGGCTGTCGATTCTGGAATCAGCTTGAGTCACTTTTGGGGGCTCAACGGCGATGCCAACGACGCGGTCGGTACGGCAGATGGAACGATCCACGGAACAACCACCGTGTCCGGTCAGTTCGGCGACTCATTGCATTTCAATGGTTCGAGTGACTACGTCGTCATTCCTGACGTTTCCTATGCAGCAGAATTCACGTTGACTTTTGACTTCCGAATTGCGGACGTTTCTGGTTCGTTCTTTCAATACCTGTACAGCCACGGCGATCCAAATCTGCAGAACTCGGTAAACGTGTTGATCGCTGAATCTGGCAGCGCAACTCCTGGGATCATGCGTTCAGTGGTTCGCGATGGAAATGATAACCTCGATGAATACGCCTTGGATGTCGATGTGACTTCGCTTGTCGGCGATGGGCAGTGGCACAACTACACATTGACCGTCAGTTCAACCACGGGAGTGTCGTTGTATTTAGACGGAGTGCTTGTGGCGACAGACTCCAGCAGGGGACGTGACGGAGTCAACCCGACGGGCGATGTGTACCTCGGCAGCCGATCGGACCTCGACGCTGATCGACACTTTGGCGGTGAACTGGACAACTTGATGCTGATGGATCGAGATTTGACAAGTGGAGAAATCAGCACCTTGGCCAGCCATGAGAACCAGGCCACTGTTGACGTGTTTGTCAATGACGTTCCGGTGATCAACTCCGATGGAGGCGGATCAACGGCAAACGTGAGTGTCGCAGAGAATAGTACTGCTGTGACGACCGTTTTGGCGACGGACAGTGATACGCCAGGGCAAACCTTGACATACGCAATTGTCGGTGGCGCGGATGCCGCACAATTCAGTCTTGACGGTGTAAATGGCACATTGACATTTGACACGGTACCAAACTATGAGTCTCCATCAGATTTCAACTCTGACAATCTGTATGAGGTCATCGTTCAGGTTAGCGATGGAGTTGGTGGTTATGACAACCAAACGGTATACGTGACTGTCAGTAATGTCAATGAAGCTCCCGTTCTGCAGAACGGGTATACAATAACGATCACCGAGGGGGCGGGAGGTGTGGCACCCCTGAGCGGCAGATTCGCCAGCGATGTCGATGGTTTGGACTTCGACGGAGGCGTGCTTACCGCGCAAGTAACCACTGGCGCCGATGGTACAGAACAGATGTCGTTCGCCAGCGGAGTTCATCTCTCCGAATCTGGTGGAAACCTCTTCTATGATGGCCTCAACATCGGAACGGTCACAGGGCTGTGGACCAATGGTCCCATTGTCGTCAACTTCAATGCAAACGCGACGATCACGGAAGTCCAGGAAGTGTATGACAACATCGCGGTCGGTATCCAAGGGGACAACCCAACGGCCTCAGACAGAACCTTGGAAGTCACACTGACGGACGGCGATGGTGGAACCAGCAACACCTCCTATTCAACACTGCACGTCACACCGATCAACGACGATCCATACAACGCCGGTTCTATGCCTGGATCGATAACCGTCACAGAGGATGCCCCAACGACCATCGATCTGTCTGACATTGATTTGGCGGATCCAGACGCCAATTCGGCGTTATTGACCGTCAAGCTCTCCACCGCGGGTGGCAACCTGACAGCAGCCGCGGGAAGCGGGATTACGATCGGGGGCAATGGAACCGCCGCTCTAACGTTGAGCGGGACCTTGGCGGATTTGAACACCTATCTCGACTCGGCGACCCACATCAGCTACCTGCACGCAACACCCAATTCAAATGGGGTTGGTGCCGACTCGATCTCTATCGCGGTCAACGATAACGGTAACACCGGTAATGGTGGTGGGGTTGACGTCAACCTTGGCAGCATCAGTGTCGACATCACCCCTGTCAACGATGCTCCGATGGGCGTGCCCACGATCACGGGAACCGTGATCGAAGATCAGACCCTGACCGCAGATACCAGCAGTATCAGTGACGTTGATGGACTGGGAGCATTCAACTATCAGTGGCTACGAGACGGCATGATCATCAGCGGTGCCAACGCCAACACCTATACCTTGGGTGATGCGGATGTGGGTGCGCAAATCAGCGTGGAAGTGACCTACACCGACGGATACGGAACCGTGGAAGGTCCTCTGACATCGACTCAAACAAGTCCGGTGATCAATGTGAATGATACGCCATTCGGCATTCCCGCCATCGCAGGAACCGCGGTCGAAGATCAAATCCTGACCGCCGACACCAGTGGGATCAGTGACAACGATGGACTGGGAGCGTTCAGCTACCAATGGCTTCGCGACGGCGTGGCTATCAGCGGTGCCACTGCCAGCAGCTACACCGTGGGTGACGCAGACGTTGGCACTCAGATCAGCGTCCAAGTGATCTACACCGATGGCAATGGAACCGCAGAAGGTCCCCTGACGTCGGCTCAAACGAGCCCAGTGGTCAACGTAAACGATTCTCCGGTGGGTGTGCCCACGATCACGGGTACCGTGACCGAAGATCAAACTCTGACCGCCGACGCCAGCGGTATCAGCGACAACGATGGACTGGGAGCGTTCAACTATCAGTGGCTTCGCGACGGTGTTGCCATCAGCGGCGCCAATGCGGGTACCTACACGCTGGGGGATGCCGACGTTGGCACACAGATCAGTGTCGAGATGACCTACACCGATGGTAACGGAACCGCAGAAGGGCCCATTACATCGGCTCAAACAGCAGTCGTGGTGAACGTGAACGATGCTCCGGTGGGCATCCCCACGATCGCGGGTACCGTGACTGAAGATCAAATCCTGACCGCCGACACCAGCGGTATCAGTGACAATGATGGATTGGGAGCGTTCAGCTATCAGTGGCTTCGCGACGGCGTGGCCATCAGCGGCGCCAACGCGGGTACCTACACGCTGGGTGATGCCGACGTTGGCACACAGATCAGTGTCGCGGTGACCTACACCGATGGTAACGGAACCGCAGAAGGTCCGCTGACATCGACTCAAACGAGCTCGGTGGTGAATGTAGACGATGCGCCGGTTGGCGTGCCCGCGATCACCGGGACGGCGACGGAAGATCAAACCCTGACCGCCGACACCAGCGGTATCAGTGACAATGATGGATTGGGAGCGTTTGGCTATCAGTGGCTTCGCGACGGCGTGGCCATCAGTGGTGCCAACGCGGATACCTATACCTTGGGTGATGCCGATGTGGGTGCGCAAATCAGCGTCGAGGTGATCTACACAGATGGTAACGGAACTGTGGAAGGGCCGCTGACATCAGCTCAGACTGCTTCAGTGGCCAATGTGAACGATGTTCCGGTGGGCGTGCCAATGATCCTGGGCACGGTGACGGAAGATCAGACCTTGACCGCAGATACCAGCAGTATCAGTGACGTTGATGGACTGGGAGCATTCAACTATCAGTGGCTACGAGACGGCATAGCGATCAGTGGAGCGACTGGCAGCACTTACACGTTAGGCGACGCCGATGTGGGCACTCAAATCAGCGTGGAAGTGACCTACACCGATGGATACGGAACCGCAGAAGGTCCGCTGACGTCTGCTCAAACCACACCGGTTGCCAATGTGAACGATGCTCCGACGTCGATCAATCTTGTCGGCAACACGGTGGTCGAAAACGCGGCAAACTCAACACTGATTGGTGTTGCCACTGGTACGGATCCTGACCCCGCGGAGACGTTGGCGTATTCGCTCACGAATGACTCCGGCGGGCGATTCGCGATCGATTCCGTGACTGGTCAACTGGCAGTTGCCAATGGCACTTTGATCGATTTTGAAGCAGCGGCGACGCACAACGTCACCATTCGAGTGACAGACGCAAACGGACTTTTCCATGAAACCACGTTTACTATCAACGTCAGCGATGTGGATGAGCGACCGACCGGGAACATGGACGCGTATCTCACGAACAGCATTGATACCTTGACAGTGGTCTTGCCGGGCGTGCTTGCTAATGACTCGGACCCCGAGGGAGCTGCACTGACCGCGATCCTGGAAAGCAACCCCATTGGCGGGCAGCTTGTGTTCAATTCTGACGGGTCGTTCACCTATGTTCCCAATGGATTGTTCACAGGATTTGATATGTTCACCTATCGTGTCAGTGATGGTGTTCATCTTTCCGATCCCATCACGGTCTTTATTCGCGTGATGGTGGCTCCCGGAGGCGGCGGCGACAACGGGGGAGGGGGTCAGACAGGCGGCAGCGATCCTGGAGACAATCCGACTGATGAGGGCACGCCGCTGGCCCCAGTGATAACGACCGAGTCCACGGAAACGACGGCGCCGGCGCCATCCGGCACGCGTGAAAGAGCGACTTCGTCTGTGCCGATTGAGAAGATCGAACAGGTGAGACGAACGGACGTTGTAGAGGAAGACGAACTGCCAAGCATGCCCAGAGATTTGACTCAAATTTCTCGTGTCGCATCGATATCCTTGTCAACGGATCTATCGCTCCCGGAACAGGTGCTTCGGCGTGCGATTGCGGACGATCCACTGAGTTTGGTCGGCAACTCTTCATCTTGGTCCGCCAAATCGCAACAAGACGAGCGTGTGGCGACTCACGAGCTGGTGATAGGAACCACAAAGGTGATTTCATCGGCACTGACGGTTGGCTACATCGTGTGGTTGGTTCGCGGCGGTGCGATGGTGGCGAGTCTTGTAGCGGCTCTCCCCGCGTGGACGTCCTTTGACCCGCTGCCGATTCTAGGCAATAGCGAGATCGATGAGAGCGAATCTGACGAGGAAAGCCTGAGCGATCTGATCGAAAATGAGGCTTGACCCCATAACTGCGCAATAGATTTCAGTGCCGATTCTATCTCGCAGTCCAGAGCGATCGAGTTGTTGACACGATCGATTCAAACGTCATGAAGCTTCCCTTTAAGATACCGGTCGTCGCAAACATCAGCCTCAGCTTGGTGGGGTTGCTGGCGAGCGTGTTGACGGTCGTGACGTTTGTGGGAATCATGCCTGACTCGAACGAGCAGGCATTAAAACGACGCAAAGAACTGTGTGAGTCTTCGGCGATCGGGTTTTCCCTGATGGCGGACCGCATAGACCGGCGGACGATGCAGAAGTATCTGGACGCATTTGCCAGTCGCTGCAGCGACCTCGCATCACTGGGGGTCCGCCGGGATGATGGAACCTTAATCGTCGAAGTCGGCGATCATGCGAGGGAGTGGGCCAAGAGTGCTGAGACGGATTCGCAGATTTGGGTACGGCTGTACTCCCAAGGTGAGCCATGGGGAAATCTTGAGGCTGCGTTTGATCCCGTCGCCGACTCTGGATGGCTGACCAGCGATCCCGAAATGGACCAACTCCTGTTTGTTTCCGGAATCTGTTTTGTCATCTACTTCTTTTATTTGCGAATCGTACTCAAACAGCTCAATCCGGCGAATGTGATTCCGGCTCGTGTGCGCGAAGCCTTGGACACGCTTGCCGAAGGCCTGTTGATCATGGATCGCAGCGATTGCATCGTGCTCGCCAATCGCGCTTTTGAAAACGCGACGGGAACTTGTTCGGATCGATTGATCGGGACCTCCATCTCGACGTTCAAGTTTGTCAGTGCGGACGAGGTGCAGGAGAGTGCGAATCCGTGGAAGGACGCATTGAAGAGTGATGCGTCGGTGACAGGTCGATTGCTCGGATACGAAACTGATGGAAATGAAACCCGCATCTTTTCGGTGAGTTCATCGCCTATCAAGGATGACTCAGGAAAGCCGAGAGGGACGCTGACGACTTTTGAGGACGTCACGCATTTGGAAAAGAAGAAGCGTGAACTGACCACGATGGTTGAATGCCTTCAAGAATCCAGTATCGCCATCAAACAGCAGAACTGTGAGTTGGAGCATCTTGCAACACGGGACCCATTGACGGGTTGCTTGAATCGGCGGTCATTCTTTGAGCGGTTCGACAGCGAGTGGAAAACCGCCAATCGATACGAGAACCCGTTGTGCGCGATGATGGTGGATATCGACTTCTTTAAATCGATCAATGACACCTATGGCCACAGCATGGGAGACGAGGTCCTCCGTCAGGTCGCCGCAACCCTGATGGACACGGCACGAGAGTCGGACATCGTATCCCGTTACGGTGGTGAAGAGTTTTCGGTGCTGTTGCCGATGACAACGATCGATGACGCAGCTGTACTGGCAGAACGCATTCGCAGCAAAGTAGAAGCGTTGCGTTTTCCTGGGTTCTCGATCACCACGAGTGTCGGTGTTTCCACACGCACCGAAGCCACGCTTGAACCGCAGGATCTGCTCGATCAAGCAGACAAGTGCCTGTACGCTGCGAAACGTGGTGGCCGAAATCAAGTTGTCCGCTGGGACGAAGTTCCTGAGGACATGGTGGTTGATGAATCCAAGATCAGTCGAGTCAAAGAAGAGCAAACCGATGCATCTTCGGTGCCTTATCATGCCGTCACGGCGCTGATCTCTGCGCTTGCCTATCGGGATCAAAGCACTGCGACACACGGACGCCGGGTTGCCGATTTATGTGTCGCAACCGCAGAGGGACTGCTGTCGCTCAAGGATTGCTACACATTGGAGGTAGCCGCGCTGCTACACGACATCGGGAAAATCGGTGTTCCCGATCACATCCTCCTCAAGCCGGGTCCGTTGACGCAAGATGAGTGGGATGTCATGCGTCGCAATGACACGATCGGAAAAGAGATCATTCGTGCGTCGTTCGGCCTGCCTTCACTGACAGAGATCGTCGAGCATTATCAGCGACATTACGACGGCGGCCCAAGTCAGGACGGATTGGCCGGGAATTCGATCCCGTTGGGAGCAAGGATTTTGGCGATCGCCGACGCGTACGACGCGATGATCAGCGATCAGGTCTTTCGTAAGGGACGTTCCAAACGCGAAGCCGCGATGGAGTTGCGGCGTTGTGCCGGTACTCAGTTTGATCCGGAGTTGGTCGAGCGATTCATCGCAACGATCAGTGACAAAAACCGTATGCGGCAACTGGACTCCGACCAGGTCTCCACCGACACGGCATTGGTCATCGGCCTGCAGATCGAGCGTTTAGCTGAGGCTCTCGATGACCACGATTATGATTCCCTTGATGCGATGTCTACCCGACTGCAAATGACGGCAGAGAAGTATGGCGCCCAGCGGATCAGCAGCAAAGCGAGCGAGCTGAAGAGAGTGTTGGACAGTGACCGAGATCACCAGTCGATCACTCAAATCGCGAGTGAAATGTTGGATCTGTGTCGATTCACGCAGCACTCTTTCGTCGATGCCGTCTCTCGGGAACGGCAGTCAAGCGACGAGAAGCCTCGGCAAGCATCATCACTTCATGATCGCGGCGTGACAAGCAATCCACTTTGAACTGGCTGCAGTGATTTGATTCAGACCGAATTGATCGATCACCGTAAACTCTTTTGCGAAATCGGATGAATCCAGCTCGTAGACGACGAAACCGTCCGACTCATGGGATGGCTTGACGGATTCATCGTGATGCCACTGGTTAGATGGCACGCAAATGAAGATGGGCTTGCCGACTTTGCGGCTTGATTTCTCTTCGGGAGTGATCAGAGAGACCACCAAATCGACCTGGGGACCCTCCACAACTTCATAGGCCGTGTAGTGATCTAGTCCGGCGGGAATTTCGTCAGGCGTTCCGGTGGTCAGCCATTGTGAGGGAATCAATTGATAGGCTGCCGGACCTAATTTGAGCGTTTGGTTTTCGCTGCCTCGCACCCTGTCTAAAATAGTGACTTCTCGAATGCTTGGCACACGGGGCGGATTGTTTTTTTCGATGGAGTACCAGTTGAGATAGGCGTAAGGCGACCTTGCTATTTTGTTCATGCAGCCAACGCTGCGGGAGAAGTGTGTTGGTCCTGTTAGGTTCGATTCTGTTCTTGACGCGTCCAAACTCGTCTTCACATCCACGGAGTGTTCCACTAGACGACCTGGCTTCACTTGCAGGACCTCCATGAACTCCACCGGCGAATGTGCAAACGCTACGCCGGCACCAATGAGTGCCGCGAGGGGTAAGATACGAATGATCGTCTGGAGTGGATGGAGGCGAACGCTGGAGTAAAACATCTCTGGAATCCTAGTGGTCCGTTGCAGCTAAGTTTTAGAGTTGACCCCGTTTCCGATCAAACGAGCCGCCCGAACATTAAGTTGTAACGGACCACAAGAAGATTCGGACTTCATTAACTATGAATTCAGCAGTCAGAAAAAAACGCCGACCACAGCGTGGCCGGCGTCATACGAGATGTGGCATTCAACGAGAACGCCTCCGTGATCACTCCTTGGGCAGGATGACCGTGTCGATGACATGAATGACGCCGTTGGAAGACTTGATATCGGTCTTGACGACTTTGGCTTTGTCCACCATCACGGTGCCGTCCTTGACTTGGATCTTTACCATCGATCCCTGCAGGGTCTTTGCTTCTTCCAACTTGACCACATCCTTTGCCATCACGGAGCCAGAGACCACGTGATACTTCAGGATTGCGACGAGCTTTTCCTTGTTCTCGGGCTTCAGCAAAGTTTCGACGGTGCCTTCGGGCAGCTTTGCGAACGCTTCATTGGTAGGTGCAAACACGGTGAAGGGACCTTCACCCGAAAGCGCTTCTGCAAGACCGGCTGCTTTGACGGCCGCGACGAGAGTTGAGAAATCCTTGTTTGCTGCTGCGTTTTCAACAACGGTCTTGTCACAAGTTCCGCAGTCGGCACTGACCGATTGGGCGGTGACAGTAACGGCAAAAACAGCAACAGCTAGAGTTAACATAGTCTTCATGTTGGACCTTTCCATCAAATGGAGGGTTGGAGAGAAAGAGGTGACGGAATTGCAGGGAAGCGAATCCGTCTGAGTTGTGTTCGGAACTTGGATCGATCGATCGGTGAGGCACTATTGCGGGCAGCGACATGCTGACAAGTGCCAGAGCAAGTGGAACTCAAAGATTTTTTGAGAATTCAGAATCACACCATTTGGGGAAGTCGTAACACAACCGTTAACGACTGTTACTGATCGCTTTGCCGGCTAGAGAGCCGATTCTGTCGTTTGCCCAGACGGTAGGCTGCGAAGGTCCAGACGAGGACGATGGGCAGCGTCCAGAGATTGATCGTTGTTGAGGCGATGTGGGCGATGTTTCGCAGGGAGCCGAAGATTTGCCCTGCCAGCGCATCGCCACCGCGGAGCACGACGGTGTCGATGAAGCTTTTGGATTTGTACTTGTCTTCGCGGCTGACCACTGTAAAGAGGACTTCACGCGCGGGTACGGTGATGCCATAGCCGATGGAGCGTGCGGCGACCATGGCGATCACAAGAACAGTGAGCGAACTGGTTACGGCAAGTCCGGCAAATGACAAGAAGTAGACAAGTGGCAGGATCATCAGTGAAACACTCACACCGAATCGCCGCAACAGGGTTCCAGAGAGAAGCAACTGGAACACCAGCGTGAGCGACTGAGTTGCAAAGTCGATGTAGGCAAAGAGCTGAGTCTTTTCTTGATCGTCGACCACTGCGTGTTTCACGATCTCGGCTTGTTGGAAATAGAGTTGAGTCCCGGCGGCTTGCACGAAGAACAGAAACAAGCATATCGACGCAAGGTAGGAAGATCCCAGCACTCGTGTGATGCCATCGAGCAGTCCACCGGTGGTTGGGATGTGTTGTTCGTCGGCTCGGTCGAGCTCAACATCGCTTTCGTCTGCTGGCGTTTGATTCCTTGCGTTTCGTTCCAGTCTCCATGCGCACCAAAGTCCTAGTTGGAGTGTGGCAATCGGCAGCAATAGCAACGTCGACGTGGAAACTCGCGTCGCGATTTGACTGGTTAGCAGAGAACCGGTGATGGCACCGGTCGTTCCGCCTGCGGCGATCCGACCGAACAGTCGTTTACCTTGTTCACTGGAGAGCAAGTCTGCCATCACGGACCAGAACACGCTGGTGGCAAAAAGGGCGAAGACATTGACCCAGACAAACAGCGTGCGCGCCGTCCAAACACGAACGGTTTCCGATCCAAAGCTGAGGGTCAGGCTGAAAAGCAACAGGCAAACGCAGAAGAAATGAAAGACGATTCGGACGAGCCAGCGTCTGGGCAAGCGATTGACCAGCATGGAGTAGCTCGGGACCGCCAGCAACATGACCGCAAAGGTGACCAGCATCAGACCCTGGAGTTGCTTGATCCCTCCGATCGCGCCCATGGTTTCGCGGATCGGGCGAATGATGGAATAGCTCAGCAGGACAAAGAAGAACCAGGCAGCGGCCCAGCGAACCATTCGCCCCTCAGAAACCAAAGTCATAGGAACAGGACTTTGTGGAGCGTTGGTGAACGATTCCTCCGGCAAGTCCGTGCTCGGCTGGTAGGGGTTGGTTTTGGCCAAAGCGGCGTGCCCAAATGAACGCGGTCCGACTAGGATCGAGCGGTGACGCGGTGGAAATGGAGCTGAACCTCTCGATCGACCACGCGTCGGACGCCTTCGAGTAGACAAGCCGGTTCGTTCTCACGTTCGCCCTGCACGATAATGTCCTCCAACGGCGTGCCCGGGTCAACGGAGAAGGTGCGTTGGTTGATCGTTTGATTGCCGGCGTCGAGTTCGGGGATGATGAAATGGCAAGTGGCCCCATACGTCAGCATGCGGGCGCGGTGGGCGTCGTGATAGGGGCGGAAGCCAGGGAAGCCGGGCAGCAGTCCGTGATGAAGGTTGATGATCCGACCGCCGGCGAACTGCCAGCATGTGCTGGCCGGCAGGACTCGCATGTAGCGGGCCAAGATGACGTAATCGACGTCGTACTCGTCGAGTACACGAACCATCTCGTCGTCGTCGGTTTGTCCGCTGTCATCTCCCACACGATGAAACGGAACGTCGAACTCCTCGGCAAGCTTGGCGAGTTTCTTGCGGTTGGAAATGATCACCGATGCCGTTGCATTCAATTGGCCGTCCCGAATCGCCTCCAGGATGATGCGTGGCGTGTGCTCGACGAAGGTGCAGCAGATTGCCAGTTTGGGGCGTGGGCGGGCGTCGCTGCTCCACACTCGAATGGCCAGTCCCGTGTGATCGCCGATCTGACGCATCGCCTTGTGTAGGAGGTCGAGTTGGTCGTCGGCGATTTGAATGCGACAGAGCATCGCAAAGATTTGTTCTTCGTCGTGGTCATACATTTGAATCTCGGCGATGCGGGCTCCCTGACCGGTCACGAAGTGAATGATCGGATCGGCCAAACCGACGTTGTCCGGCCCCAGAGCGGTGATGACGACTTCCATTGGGTTTCCTGATGAGTGGTGCGTGCTTGCCGAGCGAGAAAATCAGTCCCCTACGCTGGGATAGCTGAAAAACGTACGCTAATCGATCAACCTGAGCGAGCCTGGGCTGGCTAAATTCTGTTCTCGAAAGGACGAGTTATTGCCCGGGCGCCGTTTTTTGCGTGTCGGGAGACGATCCGTGCCCAGCCAGAACTCCAGTAACATGAACCGGTCCAACATTGCCCCGCCGATTCGACGAAGCCGAGCCCAGTACCCCAAGTCGGCCAACCTGTGTGAACATTGCACCGCGAAGTGCTGTCGCTATTTCGCTTTGCCGATCGACGAACCGTGCAGCCGCAAGGATTATGACTACATGCGGTGGTACCTGCTGCACGAGGGAGCATCGATTTTTGTCGAGGGCGACCAGTGGTATTTATTGGTGCACGCCGTCTGTAAGCATCTGCAGGAGGACCATCGATGTGGAATCTATGAAACCCGACCTGAAATCTGTCGCGAATACACGACCGATGAATGTGAATTCGACGACGACTATTGTTACGAACTCTATTTCGAGACCCCCGAGCAAGTCGACGAGTACGCCGACGCGATCTACGGGCCTCAGTTTCCGGACTTGAAGTCCGACGACCGTGATTCCCTCCGCAGCCGCAAACCGAACTCCCTGCCGATCCTCTGAAACACCCGATGACTCTGATCAAACCACGCACGCTGAGCGGTTTTCGTGATTATTTGCCCGCCGCGATGATTCCTCGTGAGCGGCTGATGCAGACCGCCCGAGAGGTTTTTCGCTCTTTCGGATTTGCTCCGATCGACACGCCGACGTTGGAGTATCTGGAGATCCTGACCGGTAAGGGGAGCGACGAGACGGACCGTCAGATCTATCGGTTTGAGGACAATGGTGGTCGCGAGGTCGCCATGCGGTTTGACCTCACGGTGCCCCTGGCTCGCTTTGCCGCCCAACACATCAGCACCCTGGGGACCCCCTTTAAACGCTATCACATCGCCCCGGTGTGGCGTGGAGAACGCCCACAGGCGGGTCGGTACCGCGAGTTCGTCCAGTGTGATTTCGACACCATCGGAACCACCAACGTGATGGCGGACATTGAAACGGTTGCCGTGATCAATCGGTTGCTGGAGACCATCGGGCTGGACCGCTTCACGATTTGTATCAACAACCGTGCGGTGCTCAGCGAATTGCTGCGGCACCTGCAATTGCAAGACAAGTCCGTCGAGTTGCTACGTTGCCTGGACAAGCTGGCCAAAATCGGTCGCGATCAGGTCGCCGCAGAAATGTGCCAAGTGGCAGCGATCAGTGAGGATCAAGCAAACCAAGTGCTGCAGCTCGCCGAGCTGGACGGCCCGGCCAACGAGATCTTTGAACGTTTGCCTGAGATCACGGGCGGCGGTGACGAGGCGCTCGCCGCAATCCAACGATTGCGAGATGTGTATGACGGTGCCCTGGCGTCAGGTGTCCCAAATCGCAGGATCAAGATCGACGTGTCGATCGCCCGCGGCCTGGATTACTACACGGGGATGATTTTTGAGACGACGCTCAACGATCTGCCGTCGATCGGCAGCATCTGCAGCGGCGGACGCTACGATAACTTGGCTGGCCTGTACACCAAGCAGCATTTGCCCGGCATCGGTGCTTCGTTGGGATTGGATCGACTGCTCGCCGCGATGGAACAATTGGAGATGTTGCCCAAGATCACGACGCCCGCCGTGGCCTTCGTCGCTTACTTTGACGAAGCTCACCGGAGCGACTATTTGCGTTTGGCCGCGAATCTACGCTCCGGTGGAATCGCTACGGAAGTCTATCCGGATCCGAAAAAACTTGGTCTGCAATTGAAGTACGCTGACGCACACGGGTTCCGCTTCGCTTTGATTGCGGGAGAAAGCGAATGGCAGGCCGGCAAGGTGCAGGTGAAAACGCTGGCGACCAAGGAGTCCATCGACGTGGACTACTCGCACGAGGATCCAGGTGCGTTGATCGCGATCTTGACGCAGTAAGTTAGCCGGCTGTTGAGTTAGCGGGCTGTGATTGAGTGAGCTACGGAGTTCTTGTGAGCCGATGGTGCTAGGCGCGGATGATTCATGCGGATGATTGATTTTAGCGCTAACAGATTCTTGACAATGAGTTGTGACATCGTTGGGAAATGCAGATTGTTTTTCATAACCCGACGCGTCAGCGAGGGATTTACCGAGTATCCCTCGCTTACGCGTCGGGTTATGAATAATCCGCGTCTAGCGGGCCGTTGATTTAGTGAGCCGCGACGCGTAAGCGGCCGGGCCTACCGCATTGCCCGGTGCCTTACGGCCCACGGCTCACCCTTGCGTTCCCAATTTCGATTAAATCAACAGGCCACTAGCGCCGTCGGCACACAACGTGAAACAGCAACAAAAAAACCCACCGCCGGATTCCGGCGATGGGTTTTTTTTGATCAATCAAAGTGATTTGGAGATCACTCAGATGTTGGTGTCGCCATCGGCAACTGGAACAGGAGGAGCGTCTTCCGTTGCATCGCTTGCGCTGGAGACAGGCTCAGCAGCGGCAGCAGGAGCTGCTTCGGCTGCAGGTGCAGCTTCGGCGGCAGCAGGAGCAGCGGCTTCTGCAGTACCGACGGTTTGAACGCTACCTGGAACCAAGGTTTCGCCTGGAGCCAAGTTGAAGTCACCACCGGCAGGAGCCGATTCGTAAGCCATTGGAGCCGATTCGTAAGCCATTGGAGCTGCGTCGTAGGAAACAGCTTCGCCACCGCAACCGCAACCAGCGACAGGAGCAGCTTCGCAACCGCAGTCAGCAACAGGAGCAGCTTCACAGCCACAGCCAGCAACAGGAGCAGCTTCGCAGCCACAGCTCACTGGCTCAGGAGCACAGCAAGGTTCTGGAGCGGGAGCACAGCAAGGTTCTGGTGCAGGAGCACAGCACGGTTCTGGTTCAGGTGCACAGCACGGTTCTGGAGCGGGGCAACCGCAGCTCTTACGAGCTTTGATCTTCGCAATCAGGCCGGCGAAAAGCTTCGGACGCGAGTGTCCGCCGCAACCACAAGCCGGAGGAGCTGGTTCGCAGCAAGGCTCTGGCTCAGGAGCACAGCATGAAGCATGCTTTGCCTTCAGCTTGGCCAACAGTCCGCCGCCGCATCCGCTTTGGACAACGCCGCCGCAATGCTTGGCTTTCAATTTTGACAACAGGCCGCCACCGCAGTGACCGGCTTGTGCCGTGTTGTTCGATAGGGCAAGTGCCGCACCCACTACGAGTGCGAACGCGGCAATCCCGCTCACCACAGTCCGATTCATCGTTTTCTCCCAAGTGTTTCGGAGTGTTTGATGTGATCCTGTTTTCACACCGTTCAAAAACTATGGACCCGAAAGGGCCCAGCCGCAGCAAATCGTCGATTGATGAACGTCACCAATCCCCCCACGCTCCCCCGTACTGCTTCGCTCGTGAACAGGCTCACCAGCGACTTAACTTTAGCATTCACACAAGATAGGAGGTTTGCGGAGCTTTTGCGGCTCACGTGATTTCGACGATACAGTAACCCTGGGAAATCCGGTGTCAATCGGCCCACCCCCGGAATCCTGGTGGAATTCCTGGGCTTTTTCCGGTCCTTGGGATCGTAAGAGAGTTGTCGGTGGCGAGGCCCGAGAAGGCCGCGAATCACGCCCAATAGCGTTGGGCAACGCGTTTTGGCTTGATAGCGGCTACTTAATCCCCGTCAGCGACATTCAAGTAGCCGGCGTCGGAGGGGATTTCGGTGCCTTGAGAGCAGGTTCAAGGTCAAAACCCGATTCCTGCAGTTTCCGCCCAATTGGGTAACGCAATGTGATGATTCGGCGGGTGCTGATCCGGCGGGTAGCGCCGGAGGATGCGTGCGATGGAGAGCGGAAGATCGCTGGTTCAGAAGTTGGGGAATTGCATTCCTTGAGAGGGTTCGGTGGCGATCGTTGGAGCTGCATTTTCAGCGGCAGCGGGCTGCGTGGAGTCCGCATTTTCCTGGTCGGCTCCGAACAGGGTGTTGGCCAACTGGGTTCCGTTTTCGAAGTCGATTTCCAGCGGTGCCGTGTTGGGGTCGATTTCCAGCGCCATACCGCTGATTCTCCATCCGTCGGCTTCCCGGCTCAGCTTCCACACGACCTGCGTGCTGGTGACTTCGCCGGCGTTGCCCGGTTCACTCCAAATGCTGTGGACCCAAGCCGCGTTTTCTTCGCCAGGAATGGCAACCGAGCGCGTGACGTCAAACCGGGCGTCCGGAGTGCCCAAGGGCTGGATTTCTTGTCCGATTCGAGCCAATTCTTGTTGTGCTTTTTGTGTCAAAAGCTGTCCAGCCCCCGAGTCGGAGCCGCCGCGGCGTACGCGGTCAAGGAACTGGCTGACGACGTCGCCCGGCGAGGCGGTGGCGGGATTGGTTGACGTGGTTTGGGCGACGTTGCCTCGCTCGGTGGCAGCATCACCACTATTTTGAGCGACATCGCTGGAACCGCAACCGACCGAGAACAAGGCCAAGATCGCGAAACTGGTGACGAAAGAGAATGGTGCAAAACGTGACATGGCGTTCCACTTGCGGACGGTGAGCGAAGAACAAACGGCACTCGGAGTGCAGTGCGGGAAATAGTTCATCGCGGACCGCGCCGTCAAGAGCGATCGATTCACCTATCGCTTTCGACGCGTTTGATTCACAATCTGAGCCTGAGCGGAAAACTCTCTGGTCGCCCCTCTCTCAAGAAACTCAATGGTTGCAAGCAATTCCACTGGATCATCGTGTGAAATCGAAGTCGACGGAGTTCGTGTCGATTTGCGAAACCGCCTCCTCGCGGCCTTTTTGGCCTGGTTGGTTCCCGGTGCCGGGCATATGTATCAACGGCGTTATACAAAGGGCACGCTCTTTTTGGTCTGTATTCTGCTGATCTGGATTCTCGGATTCGCGTTTGGCGGAGGCCACGTCGTATACGCGTCCTGGGAACCGGGCGACAAGAGATGGCATTTTTTCCTGCAGGCCGGTGTGGGCACGGTGGCATTGCCGGCGTTGATCCAGGGCAACCACATGCGAAAGAACACGGTCAACGGCCGAACCGTTCCGGGGTACGAGCCGCTGTGGGGCGGTTTTATGGCTCCTCCTCAGCGACCGGTGATCGAAGGCAACCCGGACGAAGTGGCGGCTTGGTACGCCGTATATGGTGCTGGCTACGAAATGGGGACTCTGTACACCGTGATCGCCGGACTACTGAATATTCTGGTGATCTACGATGCGTTCGCTGGTCCACTGGCCGTACCGATCAGTGGTCGAAAGAAAGAGGGGGGCGATTCTCCTGGCGAGCCATCAGGTGGTGATGAGTCCGTCGCGTCGTCGGACTCTTTTGGTGTCACGGCGAACTCGGATGCCAGAACCACCACGCGGGGGTCTACCGACGTTGGGCTGGCTCAATAAGTTGGCTTAATCAAGGCTGGCTCAATCATACGGATCGCTGCCGGGCAACGAGGCAGCGACCAACACTGACTGCGGAATTCCGCTGACGCTAATTCTCACGATCGATCGAACATGCTTTCCATCTCGCCGACTTACCTGCTGTATTACGTTCCGCTGATCATCGCGATTTCACTGGTATTCGGTGCGACGCGGCACGAGGACATGGGGTTGATCACCAAACATTCGCTGTACACAGCGCGTTGGATCACCGTGTTCATGGGGATCATTGTCGGTGTCCTACTCGTTCTCAGTTGGTTGACGTAGTTTCATGCGAGTTTTGACATTGGGCGCCGGAACGGTAGGCCACTGGATCGCCGACATGTTGTGCCAGCGACGGCACGATGTCACGGTCATCGACATTGACCCCGAGAGGGTCAAGCAGGTCAATCGAGAATTGGACGTTCGAGCGATCGTCGGCAACGCCGCCCAGAGCACGATGCTGTTCCAAGCTGACGTCTGCAGTGCCGATATTTGCTTGGCGGTGACGGGGGTGGATGAAGTCAACGTGGTTGCCGCCAGCATGGCGAAAGCTCTCGGTGCACGACGCAGCATCGCCAGGGTCTATGCACCAGCGTTCCGAGATGCCAACACGTTCGACTACCAAACGCATTTCGGAATCGACAGCCTATTGAGTTTGGAGCAGCTCAGCGCGTTCGAGCTGGCACGTGCGATCCGGAATCCGGACTCGATTCCGCTGGAACACTTCGCCCGGGGGCAATTGGAAGTCTACGAGTTGACGGTCGGTAAAGGTTCCGACGTGGTCGACCAAAAACTAAGCGAACTGAAGTTTCCCCGCGGGATTCGGATCGGTTCGATCGCTCGTGAAGGCCGCATGTGGCTGGCAAGCGGTGCCGATGAGTTGCACGCGGGAGACCGAGTCAGCTTGATCGGGGCTCCGTCGGATGTGAACAAGGCTCGTGGATTGTTCGGGGTTGATGTTCGGAAGTCCAAACGTCAGTCGGTCATGATCGCCGGCGGAGGAGAGACCGGTTACCACGTCGCCAACACATTGGGATCAACCGACTATCGTCTGACGATCCTGGAGCAGGACTCGGATCGATGCGGTCAATTGGCAAAGCTGTTGCCCGATGCCAACATCGTCAATGCCAATGCGAACCGACGCAGCGTACTCGAAGATGAAGGCGGCGGTGCGGTCGACTATTTCGTGGCCTGCACCGGCGTGGACGAAAGTAACATCATGGCGGGCGTGGAAGCCCGTGAGTTGGGTGCCCGCCGCGTGATGGCAGTGGTCGGTCGCCCCGACTATGCCAACGTGGTCGGAAAACTTGGAATCGATCGCGTCGTCAGTGAACGCGATGTCGGTGCTCGTCAAGTCTTGGGATTGCTCAATGAAGGTGCCGTGATCAGCAAACGTCGATTGCCCAACGGAGCGATTGCTGTTTGTGAATTGGAAGTGGTCGAGGGCACAAAAGTGACGAAGGCGACTTTGGCGGAGCTGCCACTCTCGGGACGATGTCTCATCGCGGCAATCCAACGCGACAGCTTCATCCGTGTCCCCACAGCCAACGACCAGCTACGTCCAGGTGACACGGTCGTTGCGCTGATCGATTTGGAGCACCTGGATGACTGTCTCGCTCTGTTTAACGCTTGAATGACGATCCAAATTTGGGCCGATGTCGGCGGTACGTTCACCGATTGCCTGCTCTGCAGGGATGATCATCCGTCCGGCAGCGGTGAGCGGTCAATTACCTCGCTCAAAGTGCTCAGCAGTTCAATGGTCCGCGGTGTGATCACGGCCGTCAACCGATCCGACGGCCGTCCAACCGCGATTCGCATTCCACTGAAATCGCTCGGACTGGGCGAGCTGTCCATTCGTGACGTCGCGGATCGCGGAGCCTCGCCACCCACCTCGCTGCCCCGCGATTTCTTTCACGGCGCTTCGTTGTATCGAATCGAATCCAGCGGTGCGCGCACTCTACTGGGAACCGTTCGCGATTGGGATCCGGCGTCGGGCGAAATCACACTGCTCTCGACGACGACGGGACCGCGAGCAGTGCCGCTTGCGATTGGTGATGCGGTGGAGTTGGACTGCGGCATTGAGTCTCCCGTGTTGGCAACGCGATTGATGCTCGGCGTTGCGTTGAATCGAGAGCTACCGGAGCTGACGGTACGCTTGGGGACGACGCGGGGTACCAATGCGTTGTTGACGCGCGCGGGTGCGAATACAGCGTTGTTGGTCACGGCCGGTTTTGGTGACCTGTTGGAGATCGGTGAACAGGATCGCGAGCAGCTGTTTGACTTCACCATTGAAAAACGTGCCCAGCTGGCCAAGCGAGTGATCGAGATCAATCATCGCATGGACGCGGCGGGTCGAGAACGGAGGCCTTTGGACGAAGTCGACTTGATCAGGCATCTGCGAGATGCCAAGGCCGATGGAATCGAGTCCCTGGCGATTTGCTTGATGCACAGCTACTTGGACGACACCATTGAACGCCGTGTCGAATCGTTGGCCCGTGAGGTGGGCTTCAATGAGATCAGTCGCAGCAGTGAAGTTGCCCCATTGATCAAGATCGTTTCGCGAGCAGAAACGACAGCGCTCGACGCCTACTTGAACCCGATTCTCAGCCTCTACGTGAAAAAGCTGACTGCTCAATTTGGCGGTGACCGCTGCCATCTGAGATTGATGACCAGTTCGGGAAACCTTGTCTCGCCACAATCGTTTCGCGGACGAGACAGCATCTTGTCCGGTCCCGCAGGCGGTGTGGTCGCATTGGCACATTTGGCGGCATCCGCCGATGCCGATCACGCGATCGGTTTGGACATGGGTGGCACCAGCACCGATGTCAGTCGCTACGACGGACAGGTCGGTCGGCGATACGAATCCCGAGTCGCCGGCATTCGTGTGATGACCCCGATGATGGACATTCACACGGTGGCTGCAGGGGGCGGTTCGATCTGTGACTGCGTCGACGGACGACTTTGCGTCGGCCCCGACAGCGCGGGCGCTGACCCCGGCCCGGCGTCCTACGGTCGCGGAGGACCTCTCGCGGTGACCGATGTGAATCTGTTGTTGGGTCGATTGCTGCCTTCACGTTTTCCGTTTCCACTCAGCCGCGATGCGGCGCAGCAGCGGTTGGAAAACGTACGTCAGCGATTGCCCCAGCCGATGAGCGATGAAGCACTTGCTGAGGGATTCCTGGACATCGCTGTGACGCACATGGCGGAGGCTGCGCAGAGCATCACGACCGCGCGAGGTGTGGATGTGCGTCAAGCAACGCTCGTGGGTTTCGGCGGAGCGGCCGCCCAACATCTGTGTCGCATCGCCAACGCGTTGCACATCACTCGTATTCTGGATCATCCCCAGTCCTCCGTTCTGAGCGCGGTCGGCATGGGGCTTGCATCCATCGGGCGAGTGGTCACGCGTGGTGTCTACCGATCACTCACAGAGATTGACGGCGATGAGATCGGCGAAATCTGTAAGGAACTTCGCGACGAAGTTGCCGCCCAATTGGCGACGGAGAAACTTGGCGGTGTTACAATCGAATTTCGTTGGGAATGCGACTGTCGATACGTCGGTACGGATGCCCCGTTGTCATTGCCACTGACCAAAGTGAACGACGGCGGCTGTCATCCCGAGGAGCTCGTCTCTCGATTTCATCAGCAACATGAAGGCGTCTTTGGCTACCGACGCCAGCGTCATGGCGTGCAGCTTGTCGCCATTCGATGTGAAGCCACAGCGGGAAACGATGCGGCTAAGCGGTCCAGTACACCGATACAAGCGACGTCAGGTCAAGCGAACTCTGATGAAGTCACGCAGGTTTGGCATCGTGGACAGTGGAAATCCTTCACCGTGTTGGATCGGGACGCACTGCATCCCGGCATGGAGCTTGCCCCTGCGTCGATGGTTGTCAGCGATCAATCGACTTTGATCATTGAACCCGATTGGTCCGGAAAGGTCTTGGCCGATGGATTGATCGAACTGACTCCGACCGTGGTGCACGGTACGGAGTTCCAGTCGGCCGGCCTGCATTCCGGTAAATCGCCCGCGGATGACCCTGTATTGCTGGAGGTCGTGGCAAGGCGATTGCAAGGCATTGCCGATTCGATGGGCGAAGTTTTGAGACGAACAGCGATGAGCGTCAACGTCAAGGAACGTTTGGACTTTAGCTGTGCGGTTTTTCGAGGAGACGGGGCGTTGGTCGCCAATGCCGCGCATGTCCCGGTTCATTTGGGCGCAATGGGGCACACGGTGCGTCGTATCCTTCGTGTGTTTCCGAGGATGTCGCCTGGTGATTGCTTTCTCTCGAATGATCCGTTTGCCGGTGGATCGCATTTGCCAGATGTGACCTTGGTCACGCCCGTGTTTTGTTCGCGGGAACCAGCGTTGGAGACTGCACCTGATTTCTTTGTCGCGTCACGGGCACATCATGCCGAGATCGGCGGCATCACCCCCGGATCGATGCCGCCCAGTGCGACATGCTTGGCGATGGAGGGTATTCTGATCCAAGACTTTGCGTTGGTTCGATCAGGGCAGTCTTATCAAGACGAGTTGCGAACGCTGTTGAGCAGTGGTCCGTACCCGTCACGAAACCCTGAGGAAAACTTGGCGGACATTTCCGCTCAACAAGCTGCCGGACGTTCCGGCTACGACGCATTGGTGCGATTGGCCGAGGAGTATTCGCCGGACACGATCACTTCGCTGATGTCCCAGTTGATTCATGTCGCCGGTGATTCCGTGGGACGGTTGATTGCCCAGTTTCCATGTCGGCCATTGTGTTTCCAAGATCAACTCGACGACGGCACCGTGGTCGCAGTTCGCTTGCAACGTGACAACGCCAAGCTGACGATCGATTTCGATGGAACCTCCGGTGTCCATCCCGGGTGCTTGAACGCGACGCCGTCGATCGTCACCGCTGCGGTGCTGTATGTCATGCGCTGCCTCTGCGATTCCAACTTGCCGCTCTGTGATGGCGTGCTGCGTGATATCGATTTGCGTATTCCCGTCGGACTGCTCAACCCGCCATCAAATCCCGATCCCAATCAATGCGCGGCCGTTGTGGCGGGCAATGTGGAAACCAGCCAACGTGTCGTCGATGTGTTGCTCGGCGCGATCGGACAGATTTCAAATCACTGGGCGGTCGCTGCCTCGCAAGGCACGATGAACAACCTGCTGTTGGGCGACCAAAGCTTTGGCTACTACGAAACGATTGGTGGGGGCAGCGGTGCGACGGAGTCGGGAAACGGCGCCAGCGGTGTCCACACGCACATGACGAATACCCGAATCACAGATCCGGAAATCTTGGAATCGCGTTTACCCGTTCGCTTGTTGCAGTTCCGCCTACGTCGCAACAGTGGTGGAGAGGGCGTTCATCGGGGTGGCGATGGGTTGATTCGAGAGATCGAATTCCTGAAACCCCTGTCGCTGACCATGATCACCAATCGACGCAAGTTGGCACCCTACGGAGCCGCAGGTGGCGGGGCAGGACAAGCGGGCTGCAATGTGCTGATTCAAAACGCTCATTCGACGGTCATGCCGCCTGCGTTCACCGTTTCAGTCAACCCCGGCGATCGACTGCGAGTCGAGACCCCCGGCGGTGGCGGTTGGGGCCGAGCCGACCAAGAATAACGCAAACACTTCGCCGCATGGTAAACTCCGTAATGGGATTCGCCAGAATTCCTTCTGGGACGGATTTCTGGCGAAATCCACTACGTCAATCAGCGTGTTTCGACCTGCCTATTATCCCACCTGATCAAAAAGACTGCATCCGCATGTTCTCTCGGCTCTACCTGCCCTGTGTCGTTGCCATCCTATGTGCTGTCACCTCCATCCCGGTGAGCGGAGAGGAGTCCAGCGACTCCGCTGTGGATTTCAGCCGCGACATTCGACCGATCTTGTCCGATCATTGCTTTGCCTGTCACGGACCGGATGAACACGAACGTCAAGCCGATCTGCGATTGGACACGGCTGACGGCATTCAGTCGGTGGTGTCGATGGGCAATGCAGTGGACAGCGAACTCATCGAGCGTTTGCTGACGGATGACCCGGACGTCATCATGCCGCCGCCAAAATTCAACAAACCGATCTCCGACGCGCAAAGAAAGCTGCTGGAGGAGTGGGTTCAGTCTGGCGCGACGTTTCAGCAACATTGGTCCTTCGTCAAGCCTGAAAAAGCGCAGTTGCCAGACGAAGCCGTCGCCCCGATCGACTACTTCATCAACCGGTCGATCCGCCGCATGGGACTGACCGCGAATCCGACGGCTGACCGCAACACCTTGATCCGCCGCGCTTGCTTGGACCTGACGGGATTGCCGCCCACGCAGGAACAATTGGCGGAGTTTCTTGCGGACGAGTCTCCGGACGCTTACGAGAAATTGATCGACCGACTGCTCGCCTCCCCCGCCTTTGGCCAGCACATGGGACGCTATTGGTTGGACTTGGTCCGATACGCGGACACACACGGATTGCATTTGGATAACTATCGTGAGATGTGGCCCTATCGAGATTGGGTGATCGACGCGATCAACGACAACATGCCGTTTGATGAATTCATCACCACGCAGTTGGCTGGCGATCTGTTGCCCGACGCCACGCTGGCGCAAAAAATCGCCAGCGGTTACAACCGATTGAACGTGACGACCAGCGAAGGCGGATCGATTTACGAGGAAGTCTTTGCAAGAAACGTGATCGATCGCACCGACGCGTTCGGCACGGTATTCCTAGGACTGACCACCGGTTGCAGTGTCTGCCATGATCACAAGTTTGATCCGATCGCGCAGCGAGACTACTACTCCCTGTTTGCGTTCTTCAACAGCCTGGACGGGCAAGCGTTGGACAAGAACATCAAGGACCCACCGCCGGTCATCCAAGTCCCCAGCGACCAGCAGCTACAACTGCGCGACGAGTATCAAACGCAACTGCAGCAGATTCGCGATGAAATGAAGGGGCCGATCGCCTCGGTCGACGATGCTCAGCGGCGTTGGGAAGAGTCACTCGGCAAATCCGCTGGTGTGGCATCCCGTCCGTTAAAACCTGACACGGTGACTTCCTCAGCCGACATCGAGATGGAGATCTTGGACGACGGATCCTTTCGTGTGAAACAGGACGCAGCGGACAGGGATACGACCACGATCGTCGCATCCATCCCGTCAGGTGCTTGGAGTTGGCTGCGTTTGGACGCCTTGGTGGATGCCCCCGACCAACGTGTCGGCTTGAGTACCAACGGAAACGTGGTCCTTTCCGAAATCACCATCGAAGCTCGTCCAAGCGCGGACGCAGCTTGGCAGCCGCTCAAAATCGAAAAGGCAATCGCCAACATCGAGCAATCCGATGGGCCTTTTGCGGTCACACACGCCATTGACGGAAATCGCGACGAGAAAACCGGATGGGCGGCCGCGGGCCATCAATCCACCGGACCTCGCGACGCGTCGTTCTTTGTGCCCGCGCTCTCTGATGATCCGAAACTGCAGACGGGCGACGCGCAAATCCGCGTGGCTCTCGAGTATCAATCGGTCCACGCCAAGCATCAGTTTCGGCATGTGCTGCTCTCGCTGAGCGACTCCGAACCAGCCATTCCAGATTCGCAACGCATCACCTTTGGGCCGGTGCACAGCGTCGGCCCCTTTCCAGTTGAGGCACCCGAGCCGGCGTACAGTCGCCAGTTCGCCTCACAGGAAAAGGAGTTCAAGGCCGACGAAGTTTTCAGCTACCGCGATCGCGACTACCGCTGGCAGCTTCGTGGGGACCTCGCTCCGGTGAAAATCAACGAGTTGCCAAAGCTCGCCGAGGAAGCTTCCGTGATGATCGTTCACCAGACCATCGATTCTCCGGAGAAACAGAATGTCAAACTGCTTTTCGGTAGCGATGACGGTCATGTTCTGTATCTCAATGGAAAACAGGTCGCAGTGCGTCGAGGGGCGCATAAGATGCAACCGCTGCAACAAGAATACGAATTGGAACTCAATAAAGGTTCCAATCGTTTGTACCTCAAGTTCGTTCAACATGACGGCGAAGCGCGATACTCCTACGCGATTCGTTCCCCCAAAGCCGCGGTGCCGGAGAGTTTGAAGCAATTGGCCGCTCAACCGCCGGCGGAACGAACCGACGTGCAAAACGCGGCTTTGCGTCGCTACTATCGCGAGGCCCTCTGTGCGGAGCCGGACTGGCTGGCCTTGCGTGATCATGAATCCGGTTTGATCAAAGCTCAGGAGAAACTGGAGTCCGAGATCCCGACGACTCTGGTTTGGAAAGAAACGGCGCAACCGCGAGAAGCCAAAATTCTGCTTCGTGGCCAGTACGACCAACCCGGTGACGTTGTGCCACGAGCAACTCCGACGTTCTTGCCACCGATGCCTACAGATGCGCCGACAGATCGACTGGGATTGGCTCGTTGGTTGTGCAGCCCCGAGCATCCGCTGACCGCCCGTGTCGCGGTCAATCGATTCTGGCAAAACATCTTTGGAACCGCACTGGTCAAGACCAGTGAAGATTTCGGCAGCCAAGGTGAAGTCCCCAGTCACCCCGGGCTGCTGGACTTCTTGGCCGTTGACTTTCAAGAGAACGGTTGGGACGTCAAGCGTTTGATCAAATCGATTGTGATGTCCGAGACCTATCGGCGAACGTCGACGGTCAACGAACACGACCTCCGTATCGATCCACGCAACCGCTACTTGGCTCGCGCGGCACGCCGACGTTTGGACGCCGAAGTCCTACGTGATCAGGCGCTGGCGGTCGCTGGCATGCTGAACCTCAAACATGGCGGCCCCAGCGTCAAGCCTCCCCAGCCGAGTGGACTTTGGTATGCGGTCGGCTACACACGCAGCAACACCGCGAATTTCATCGCCGATACCGATCCCGACAAGACGCAACGACGCAGTGTTTACATCTTTTGGAAACGCACCAGCGCGCCGCCGCAGATGTCAACTTTTGACGCGCCGAGCCGTGAGTCGTGCACCGCACGTCGTGAACGAACCAACACGCCCCTGCAAGCGTTGTTGTTGATGAACGAAACACAGTACCTGCAAGCCGCCAAGCACTTGGCCACTCGAACGCTGAACAGCAAGGTGCCGCAGGATGCGTCCAACACTGTGGATTCCAACACTGTGGACACAGCCTCAGTGGACACAGCCTCAGTGGACACAGCCTCAGTGGACACAGACGACGCGCGTTTGCGTTGGATGTTCCAAACCGTCACGATCCGGTCGCCATCGGACGCTGAACGGCACGAGTTGCGATCTCTGTTGGATGAGTTATTGGAACACTACCGCGATGATCCGGGGTCGGCGAAATCCTTGTTGGCGGTGGACGACAGCGAGGTCAGTGGCGACCCGGCGACGCACGCAGCATGGATGATCGTTGCCAGCACGCTGCTAAACATGGATGAGGTCGTTTCGACGCCGTAGCGACCGTCGCTCGATCTTCCAGATCGATAGCGTGCGCACCAATCCGCGTGGGAATTATCCAAGACGCTGCTCGATGCGGAGCGTCGCGTGGCGGTAGTTGCTATACTAGCCGTCCCAACCTCGCGCAAACGGTGGATCTCGATGCGTCTCCTGTTACTCGCCTGCATTGCACTGACGATCGGCCTCTCCCAAGTCCGAGCTGAGGACCTGTCCGCAATCGATGGATTGATCGCACTCTACGAGTTTGACGAAGAACTTGGCGACAGCGAATCATCGATACGCGACACATCCGGCGTCGGGAGGGCGATGGATTTACGCATCGGCCAGCCGAAACACGTTCAACGCGACCGGGGTTCGATCCGTATCAGTGGCGCCGCGTCGATTCTTTCTGACGGTCCGGCTCGCAAGCTCATTGATGCGGTCAAACGATCGGGTAAACTCACGATCGAGACTTGGTTGACAACGTCGGACATCAACCAAAAAGGTCCCGCGCGCATCGTTTCGCTTTCGTCCGACACCTCCAACCGAAACGTCACGCTCGGACAGGAGGGCGATCGCTACGATGTCCGCTTGCGATCGACCAAGACCAGCACCAACGGGTTGCCCTCGTTGTCGACGCCTGCAAAAAACGCCAAGCCAGCGATCACGCATGTTGTGTTCACACGAGCGGCATCGGGTGCGACGCAGTTGTTCGTCGATGGCACGCGAGTCTCACAGGGCAAGGCTCAAGGAGATCTATCCAATTGGTCATACGAGTATCGTTTGGCGTTGGGCGATGAGGTCTCCGGTGGACGACCCTGGCGAGGAACCCTGTATCGTGTCGCGTTGTATCGACGTGCCTTATCCGGCACTGAGATCACGCGTTTACATGCTGCGGGTCACGAAGGCAAACTCGCCGATCCGATTTCACCAGAACAGTTGGCGTTGCAGAGAAGCCAGCAGCACTTTGACACCAAGGTTGCGCCACTGTTGGCCGCACATTGTTTGGAATGTCATGATTCGGCCAATGCCAAGGGCGACGTTGATTTGGCGCGACGCGAATCAGCGTTGGCAAAGATCGTCCCGGGCAAACCCTCTGAGAGTGAACTTTGGGCGTCGGTCAAGTCCGATGAAATGCCTCACAATCGGGCACCGTTGACCGATGAGCAAAAGCAATCGCTTCGGCAATGGATCGACAACGGAGCCGTTTGGACGGTCGATTGGATCGATCCGGCGATTTATGTCAACGAGACGGGCAAGTCCGAGAACTTTGTCCGCCGATTGACCGTCGACGAATACATCCGTTCGGTTCAAGCCGCCGTCGGTGTGGACATCAGTGACGCGGCGAGAACGACGCTGCCGCCGGATTTGAGGGCAGACGGTTTTCGAAACACCGCGTACAACTTGACCGTCGATCTTGGGCACGTCGAAGCCTACGCGGAGCTTGCCAAACAGATTGTTTCGCAAATGGACGTCGCCGCTTTCGCCAAGCGTTTCGGCGTCAAGCCTCGTTTGACCGACGACGACATGCGAGGTTTGATCAGCAAGATGGCGCCTCAGGTTTTGCGAGCGGAATTGACCGATCACGAAATCGTCTTGTACCGCGGCATCTCGACCACCGTCGCTGCATCAGGCGGCAACTACAACGACGCCGTCGCGGCAACCTTGCGAGCCATGTTGATGTCGCCGCGTTTTCTGTACCGGATCGAAAACCAAATCGGTGACGGTTCTCGCCAGCGATTGGACGCCAAGGCCTTGTCGATTCGACTCAGCTATATCCTGTGGGGCGCCCCGCCGGATGACGAGCTGCGTCGTGCCGCAGAATCGGGTGAGCTGTATGACACCGCAGGATTGAAAAGCCAAGTGCAGCGAATGATGGCCGATCCCCGCGCGGAACAGCGGTCACAGGATTTCATCACCCAATGGCTGAACATGGATCATCTGCGGTCACTTCGTCCCAGTCCCAATCACTTTCCCGATTGGAAAGCCGAGCTTGCCGACGACATGCGACGCGAAACATTGGCGTTTTTTGATCACGTCGTGTGGAAAGAAAAGCGACCGTTGACCGATTTGCTCAATGCACAAGTCACGTTCTTGACGCCTCGTTTGGCAAAACATTACGGGTTGGAACCCAAATCCGATCCGTTTGCCGAATACGACCTTGGCGAAATTCCCGCCCGCGGCGGATTGCTGACGCAGGGCAGTGTTCTGACAATCGGTGGCGATGATGCATCGATGGTGACACGAGGATTACTGGTGCTCAATCAACTGTTGCGTGGCGTCGTCAACGATCCACCGCCCTGTGTCGACACAACTCCTGTTCCCACTGCTGCGGGTCTGACTCAGCGTGTGATTGCGGAGCAGCGGATCGCAAACGAGTCCTGTGGCGGATGTCACAAACGATTCGAACCGCTTGCGTTTGGTTTAGAAAAATTCGACGGACTGGGCTCCTTTCACCAACGCGATGAACACGGCAATCCGCTACGAGAAGACGGCCAGATTCTCTTTCCCGGTTCCGCGCACTCCGTCGACTATCCTGATTCGGCCAAACTGATGGCGATGTTGGCTGAAAGTGATCGAGTGGCCGAGACGCTGGTTTGGAAACTCACCCAGTTCGCCGTCGGCCGTCCCCTTGTCGCAGCGGACGCGCAAACCGTCCGACAAATTCACCGCGACTCGCAGAAGTCCGGCGGTCGCTATCAAGACATCCTGACTGAGATCGTGTTGAGCGACTTGGTCACCCACATTCAAACCACTGCGGAGTAAGCGATGACGCGACGATTCCATCCCGATGCTTCGACGCATGCCGCTGGCGCCAATGGCAAACAGCCGACCGTCAGTCGGCGGACGCTGCTGCGTGGCCTTGGCGCGGTCACGATCGGGCTGCCGTTGTTGGAGGAAATGATGGTTTCCTCCGCATTGGCCTCACCCGCTGCCGATGTCCCGACCAGGGCGTTCAATGTCTTCTTTGGTTTGGGTATCCCCGCGCCGCTGCAGGAGGAGGTGCTCGACGGTGTCCTGGAGCCGCTTAAACCGCTGGCCGATAAACTGCTGATCATGCGCGGCGTCGACCAAACCCGGGCCGACGAATCGGGAATCAATGCGCACTTTGACGGTGCCTCCGCTGCGTTCACGGCCGAGCCACCTGACGGCGAAGCCAAAGCGGGCGGTCCGTCGTTGGATCAAGTGATCCGTCGCGAACAACACCCCGACGGAATGCCACCGGGAATGGTACCGACACTTGTAGCGGGAACATTCTTTCGACGCAGTCGTGTCAGTCGCTACGTCCACAGCTACAACCCCGACGGCACCGTCGCGGCGACCATGCAGGAAAAACCACGCGACGTGTTCGAACGTGTGTTCGGCACCGTTGATCAAAGCCAAGGCGCTGACCAGCGGCGGATCGATCGCAGCGTCTTGGACAGCGTCGTCGAACAGTACAAGTTCTACACCGGAGCGAATTCACCGCTGGGAGCTGCATCGCGTGGCCGTGTGGCGGACCACTTGGAACGCATCCGCGAGTATGAGACTCGGGCGTTCGCCAGCCAGTCGCATGATCCCCGCGCGCCGCAACTGCCAGCCCCCAGCGAACTTCGGCATGGCGGAGCCGCTGACCCGGGCGGCGAAGGCATCGACATGCACATCGACGATCTTTCTCGCGAGTGGCGATTGATGGCCGACTTGTATGCTTTGGCTATTCAAATGGACCGCGTCCGATTCGGCTCGCTCACTTTTCTCGCCGCCGGCGAACGATTGCGAATGACCGGCCAGTACAAGTACAACGAGCGCCTCGTGTACGAGTTCAACGACGAAAAGGAACTCGGCAAATCCGGATCCGCCGGATGCTCACACGAATGGTGGCACCAATTCAATCCCGGTAAACAGAACGTGCAGTTACGTGCTCACGCCCACATGAAAATGCGAGAGGTCGCGTATTTCTTGAAACGCCTGGACGAGACCGTCGAAGGCAACGGCAAGACCATCCTTGAAAACAGTTGCCTCACGATCAGCACCGAATCGGGCGATGGACGTCACAATGATGTCAAACGTGAACTTTCCGGTGTTTTTCATGCGATCACGCCCGCCAATGGCCGATTCAAAACCGGAATCGTCGACGTCGGGTGTGAAGGACTCGACGTGTACAACACGATGCTGGCGGCAATGGGCAGCAAGCGACAATTGGGACCAGCTAAACGTCAAGGCAAATCGGTCGACGCAATCCGTGCGTAGAACCAGCAGGCAGCGGGGCCAGAATGAGTATTGAATCGGATTCAAATCGCGAGCAAATCAGCGAACCATTTAGCGAACCATTTAGCGAACGGGCATCCACACTCCAGGACGGCATTGCACTGTGTCTCTCCGGCGGTGGGTACCGCGCGATGCTGTTCCACGTCGGGGCGTTGCTGCGTCTGAATGAACTCGGCATCCTGAAACAGATCGATTTGATCTCCAGTGTTTCAGGCGGATCGATCACTGCCGGCGTGTTGGGAATGAACTGGAGCAAGCTGGCCTTTGATTGTCATGGTCGCGCAACCGGCATGGAGCGGCTGCTTGTCGAGCCGATCATGCGATTGGCAAGTACGACCATTGATCGCCGTGCGATTTTGCTGGGTCTGTCGTTTCGAGCCAGCGTTTCCGTACGTATCGCGCGGTGTTATCGGTCGCTGTTCGGGCAGTCGACCTTGCAAGACCTGCCCGATGAATCCATCGCGCCGCGATTTGTGATCAATGCCACCAGCGTTCAAACCGGCTCCCTGGTGAGAATGTCACGCAGCTACCTGGCCGACTATCGCGTCGGGTTGATACACCATCCCGACGTGCTGTTGTCTCAAGCCGTCGGCGCGTCGTCTGCGTTTCCGCCGTTTCTGTCGCCTGCCACGATCGAGTTGAATCCAGAAGACTTTGATCCCGGCACCGCCGGAGATCTGTTTTGCCCACCGTTCAATCAACGGATGGTGTTGACCGATGGCGGTGTCTACGACAATTTGGGCTTGGAGACCGCGTGGAAGAACTACAGCACCGTGTTGGTCAGTGATGGAGGTGGCAAGATGCAACCTCACGAGCGACCCGCCGCGAACTGGGCGTTCCACTCCAAACGCATCTTGGACGTGATCGACAATCAAGTCCGTAGTTTACGTAAACGACAGTTGCTCGACTCATACCGCTCGTGTCAACGCGAGGGAACGTACTGGGGCATCGGTTCCAACACACACAACGAACGATTGCCCGATGCGTTGCCCGCGCCAGACGATTTGACCGTAGCGATCGCAGCAACACCGACGCGTTTGAAAAAGCTGCCAGAGTCACACCAACAGCGCATCATCAACTGGGGCTACGCGGCGAGCGACGCAGCGATACGATCACGGGTGAGCGAGCGAGTCGCCGACGACTCGCCGCCGCCGCGGTTCCCTTACGCCATCGGGCTGGGATGAGTCATCAACCGCGTCCGCCTTCGCAGCACGTTTCGCAGATGCGATGGCATTGGGTGCACTGCAATTTTCCGCGAATGTCGATCATCGCTCCGCCACAAACCGGGCAACCCGGTCGCGATGGCGACGACGAGGGAGACGACGATCTCGAATCACATTGGTTATTGAGTTCTTTCGTGATGTCCATTGCTGTTCATTGATGACCGCGGCTTCTGCTTAAAACACCAGCTGAGGAACGATGATCCATTTCATGACGCATTTGGTAATGGGATTCGCCAGAATTCCTTTCGCACAAGATTTCTGGCGAAATCCACGACGCCATCTATTGGTAATGCGTTCCTAGGCAAGTTTCGCACCGTTGGGAACGGCGCTGTCCGGCACCGCCAATATGACCGATCCGTCTTTTCGATAGAACCCGACGATCAAGAACTGCGAATGGAAATTCCCGATCTGCTTTGGCGGGATGTTCACGACGCCGATGATTTGTCGTCCGAGCAATTCATCCATTGTATAGTTCTCGGTGATTTGAGCACTCGTGCGTTTGATGCCGAGTTCGCCGCCAAAGTCGACCGTTACCTGGTAGGCCGGTTTGCGTGCCTTTGGGAAGGGATCGACAGCCGTGATGGTGCCCGCACGCATGTCGACGTTTTCAAATGCTTGCCATCCGGTGACACCGGTTTGCATTCCCAACTCTGCCAAGCACAACGCGATCACTTCTTCGACGCGACGCTCTCGCGTTTCGACTTTTTTCACCGCCGAAACCTTTAGGCATTGAGCACGTCGTTTGCCGGCTGTCCACGTTTCCCAAATCGACATCGCTGATTCGTTCGCTTCCAAAGCAAACTGCAACTCCGTCGGCACGGCAACCGATTCGCTGTCCGCGACATCGAAACTGACGCTTGCCATATCGCCCGGCGAGATCCCGCACTGCTTTTGCAGTTTCTTTGACACCATGAAACACCACTTCCCCTTGTCCGGCATCAATCCGCATTCCATCGGGACACCATTGATCTCACCATCGATCCGCAATCGCTTGGACTTGCTAAAGTCCAATTGCGCGGCGATGTCTTTGGGCAAGTAAACCAGCGTGTCGCTGATCTTGACACGGAAGTTGTAGGGATAGTCACTCATGGAAATGCTGTAGCTGGCACCAAGAAGAGGGTCACGAGGGCGGCATTCTCGCACATGCTGTCAACCATTGCGATGCCTTGTTCAGAGCGTGAAATCATTGAATCCGACATCAAATTCGACCTCACACGGGAAATCCCGTTGCTCAATTTCATCCTCGTGGAGAAGTGTTTTCTGTGTAACACCGTACCGAGTTTCTCGCTTCGCCTGACAACGGAAGATCACTCACATTTCAAAGTTGACTCGCCAAGCACAGGGGAAATCAATGTTCACCAAACAGCAACGCAAAGCCCGCCGATCTCGAAAGATCAAACACCGCAATCTTCGTCTGGAAATGCTCAGTCAGCGACAACTGATGGCGGCAGACATCAGTTTCGCCGACGGTATCATCGATATCGAAGGCACCAACAATCGCGATATCATTCAGATTGATGGATCGTCGACCGGACTCGGGTACATCACGATTCGGAATTCCAGCGGAAACATAGTGGACGACGCATATTTCTGGGGTCCAAACTTCAGTGAAATCCATGTGCGTGCGCTCGGTGGACACGATCACGTCGAGAACAACACCGATATCTCGTCCAAGCAATGGGGGGGCACGGGGGACGACACACTTCTCGGCGGAACAGCACGCGACGAATTGCGTGGTGACACCGGCAACGATCGTCTGGAGGGCCACGACGGAAACGACTATTTGTCGGGCTGGGACGACAACGACACCATCCTTGGCGGCAACGGAGACGATGACATCTACGGTGGTGCTGGAGATGATTGGTTGTACGGCGGCGATGGAAACGACTTTCTAGCCGGATGGACGGGCGTTGATCGCATTTACGGCCAGAACGACGACGACACTTTGAAAGGAGGTGATCATGACGATCGGCTCTACGGCGGTAGCGGCAACGACTTGCTGCAAGGTCAGGCGGGAAATGATTACCTGTACGGAAATGGAGATCATGACACGCTCCAAGGTGGCGATGGAGATGACTACCTCAGCGGCAGCAGTGGCAACGACAACCTGTACGGAGGCAAGGGAGAAGACGACCTCAATGGTGGCTCAGGTGACGATGGCCTGTTCGGAGGCGCTGACGACGATGAGTTGAACGGTGGCACAGGTGATGACCGTTTCCTAGTCAATCGCGATGCAAACACGGGATACATCGCAGACATCCTGGAAGACATCGCCTGGAACGATGCGAGAATCAACTTCCAAGATGGCGAAGGGAGGAAGTTTGAATCCTCCGGAGACCGCTGGGCAGAGTTTGCCGATGGCAGTTTCACGGACGCTGAAATTGAACGCGTCGATCTCGCACTGGCCGAACTCCATGGCCTCACCGGCAACACGCGACTGCTGAAACGTGCCAATGGCGGCGAGTTGACTTTCGAACGAATGGGACCTCGACTCAAAGGAAACTTCACGCCCAACGGATACAACAATTCGCTGACCGGCACGGTCGTGTTGCTGGACAACGGATTTGCCCAAACCGATGATCGCTTGTCGCAAACGGTCATCCACGAAGTGGGCCACAACTTTGACAACGAGAATCTCCGCTGGAAGCAATGGAAATCGATCAGCGGCTGGACCAAGACTGTCGGCAAAGACAAGGATGACTATCGGCAATCAGGCGACGGCACATGGTTCTACAAAAACACTGCCTCGTTTGCCCGCAACTATGGCCGCTTTGATCCACTGGAAGACTTCGCGACCTACTTCGCCAAGACTGTCATGTCGATGACCGGCTTGACCTACGACGACGACGGAAGCGGTGGCTCCGATCCATTGAAGGATCAGTTCATGATGGACTTCATCAATGACATGAAGGTCTGAGTCCGCTGTCGGCTCCCCCGACTGCATTTTCCCGAAGTTGCGATTTTCTCGGTATCTTGACGCGTCAGTGAGGAAAAATAGATAGTGAGTCATTCCTCGCTGACGCTTCGGGTTTCCAAAATGCGATGCGTCAGGCAAAATCGCATGCTCCGTCCCGAATCCTCCAGCAACACTGAGATCGTTCCATGTCAGGCATTCTCATTTGGCAAGTCGACGCGTTTGCCGACCGGCCGCTGGCGGGTAATCCGGCTGCCGTTTGCATTCTCGAGCGTTATACGAGCGACGAGTGGATGCAGGGTGTCGCTTCTGAGATGAGTCTGTCCGAGACCGCGTTCCTGGTTCCCATCAGTGAAGTAAATTGTTTTCAACTGCGTTGGTTCACACCAGCAGCCGAAGTCGACCTTTGTGGTCACGCGACACTCGCTGCCGCACACATATTGATTCAGCACCGACTGATCGATAGTCAGTCGCCGATTCGCTTTCGAACTCGTAGCGGTGAGTTGACGTGCACGTCCTTTGGTGCGCGGATCACGCTTGATTTTCCGGCAATGCCGGCGACAAAGGAAGTGGATGCTTCGACCGCCAGAACTCTGCTCGCGGCGCTCGGTATCGCCCAAGCCGTTGTGATGCAGTCCAAGTTTGACCTGTTGGTCGTTGTCAACGAGAGCGATACGGTGACCTCGTTGCGTCCAGACTTCAACGCTCTGCAGCAGGTCGAAACGCGGGGCGTGATGGTAACTGCGCCCAGCCAAACTGCCGACGTTGACTTCATCTCTCGATACTTCGCCCCACGCTTTGGCATCAACGAGGACCCGGTCACCGGATCGGCCCATTGCTGTCTCGCACCCTACTGGGCCAAACAGCTCGGCAAGACTTCGCTCGTCGGCTATCAAGCATCAGCCAGGGGCGGGACCGTCCACTGTGAAGTCAGAGGTGACCGCGTGCGATTGACCGGAAATGCGGTGACCGTTTTGGAAGGTCGATTGATGATGGATGTACCAAGCTAGATACTCAACCCACACTCACGCATGAACTGGTCCAGAAAGGACTGCATGAAGGACTCTCGTTGTTCGGCCATCTGGCGAGCAGCGTCGGTGTTCAGCAAGTCCTTGAGTTTGAACAATTTTTCGTGAAAGTGTCCGATCCCGGTTTTTACGCCGTCGGCGTCAGGTAAATAGAATGGCTGACCAAACGCGGCGCCGTACTCGATCGTACGCACAATCCCGATTGCCCCAAGAGCATCCAGCCGATCTGCGTCCTGAACGATCTTGCCTTCCAGCGACAGTGCACTGGCACGGTCACCTTTCCGGAACGAGATGTTGTCGACGATATGGGCGACATGCTCGATCAATTTTTCACTCGCCCCCAACCCGCTCAAGATCTCACGAGCAAACTCCGCGCTGCGCTCGACGCCATCATGAAACTTGGCGTCACCGACATCGTGCAGCAAAGCCGCCAACTCAATGACTTCCAGGTCACCGCCGGCTTGTGCTTGAATCAACCTCGCCGAACGAAGCACCCGTAGGACGTGGTCCATGCCGTGCCCGGCTGCCTGCCCTTGCATCCGCTCTCGCACGATTGGCTCGGTTTGATCCACGAGTTGTCCGCTCACTGAGTCATCCATTTCGTTCGGTCTTCCCGTGACATTTTTTCGATGGAATAGCGAAGCATGGTTCGAGGCATCGTCTTGGCGTGCTTGTTCAGGAATTTCTCCAGACGGGAAATATCGCGATTGCCCATCTCACGCAACATCCATCCGATCGCTTTGTGCATCAAGTCATGTTCGTCGTCAACAAGCATTTCGGCTAGCCGAAGGATTTCCTTGAATTCATCGTTTCGAATCAACGCGTATGTCGCCAGGACAGCCACTCGTCTTTGCCACAGCACCTCGCTGGTCGCGAGTCGATCGAGAACCTGCCGCTCGTCCGGATTGTCGACCAACCACGGTCCGAGAATCTTGGGAGCCGTTGCGTCTACGAGATCCCAATTGTTCACCGCATCAAGGTTCTTGAGATAAACCTCAACGATCTGGCGACATTCAAAATCACGATGAGGATTGTTGTGCTTGGCGGCACCCTCGAACTGTCCCACCAAAATGAACATTCCCGTCAGTCGACATTCATGCCAGGGTGATGCGAACAGTTTCAGCAATTGGTCCGTCGACAGATCACGAAACTGCCGAGCCACCTTGCGTTGATCCGGTACCACGCATCCGAGGAACCGGTCACCTTCGCCATAACCTCCCGGCACGGCCTGAAAGAAGCCGGGCAGGAACGATGCCTTGTCCTCCCGAGCGACCGCCCGTAGTGCCGACAGTACTTGTTTGGCCGTCATTATTTATTTGCCCTTCCCCTGTTGATCTCATCCTCCAAAGCGTTGCTGAACAATCGTACCAAAATTCCAGCCTCGCCAACAAAAGGAGTGTAAACTGCCGTTCGATTCACTGTTGCTCTCGTTAACCTCCTTTTCCCCTCCGTGCCATGTTACTCCCTCGGTTGATCTTGGTTCTGTGGCTGATTGTCCCGCAGCTCGCAGCTGCCGAACCAGAGCAACCGCAACGAATCCGAATCCTTTCGTACAACATTCACCATGCGGAAGGTGTCGATGGCAAACTGGACCTGGAACGTATCGCCAAGGTGATCCGTGAATCACAAGCCGACGTCGTCGCTCTGCAAGAAGTCGATCATATCGTTCATCGCAGCGGTAGCGAGGACCAACCGAAGCAGTTGGCGCAACAGTTGGGCATGCACCATGTTTTTGGTGGCAACATCGAATTGCAAGGTGGCCGGTATGGAAACGCGTTGCTGTCGCGATTTCCCATCACGTCATCGGTCAACCATTTGCTGCCCAATACAGGTGGTGGAGAACAACGCGGCGTTTTGCAAGTGGAACTGGCATTGCCCCAGTCGCAACGTCTGACCGTTCTCGCGACACACTTTGATCATCGGCCTGATCCAGCGCAGCGACTAGACAGTGCAAAGTTCATCAACACGCTGGCAGAATCCATCTCCGGCCATGCGGTTTGCTTGGCGGGCGATCTCAACGCAGTGCCGACAAGTTCGGTGTTGGAGGAGCTGAGGAATCACTGGTCTCGATCCAGCCGAGAGGAGCATTTCACCATCCCTGTTGCTCAGCCAACGAGGCAGATCGACTTTGTCATGCCAGCGCGTTCGTCATTCAATGGGGATTTTGGCATCCGTGTTCTTGCAACGAAGGTGCTTGATGAAGCGACGGCGTCGGATCATCGCGGGATTTGGGTTGACATGGAACTGTATCGCAAAGTGTCGCTCGATGAACCCGTATCTCGAATTGCGTTCGGCTCCTGCATCAAACAGGATCTCGACTGTCCGATCCTTGAGACCATTTCGGACCAGCACCCCGAATTGGTTCTGTTCCTTGGCGACAACATCTACGGAGACACGAGCGACATCGGGTTACTAAGGCAGAAGTACGCGAAGCTTGGCGACAAGCCCGAGTTTCAACGATTGGTGGCTGCCGCTCGTGTAATGGCCACATGGGATGATCACGACTACGGTCTCAATGATGGTGGCAATGACTTTGAAATTCGCGACGAGTCACAGGCCGCATTCATGGATTTTTGGCAGGTGCCCCAGCAATCGCCTCGCCGCAAGTCGCCGGGTGTCTACGATGCCTCGGTTTTTGGTCCTCCGGACAAACGATTGCAAGTCATCATGTTGGACACACGCTATTTTCGCTCGCCTCTGAAGAAAGGTGAAAAACGCGTTGGAGGTGTTTACGAGCCTGATGATGCTGCCGACAAAACGATGCTTGGTGAAGCCCAGTGGGCTTGGCTGGCTAAGCAGCTGCGGCAGCCGGCTGAAGTACGTCTGGTCGTGACCAGCATTCAGTGCATCGCATCCTCGGCGGGTCAGGAAACCTGGGCGAATCTGCCTCGTGAGCGTCAGCGTTTATTCGACCTGATCAAACAAACGCAGGCGAAGGGCATCGTGCTGTTGAGCGGCGATCGGCATTGGTCAGAGCTTTCACGCTTGGATAAATCCATCGTCGGCTATCCGTTGTACGAGCTGACGTCCAGCAGTTTCAATCAGAACCATCCTCGCGGGACACCGACCGAGAATCATTATCGTGCCGATCCCAAGACGTATCATCGACCCAACTATGGCTTGATTGAAATCGATTGGTCTGGACCATCACCATCGATTCGATTGCAAATTCGCAACCTGCAATCAACGGTGGAAATCGAAAAGAGGTTGCCGTAGCCATTTCTTGTTCGCTGCCTGCGACGCAAAAAAAGACGGTCAGCGGCAAACGCTGGACTGCTCAAAATGTTGTGTTGTGGCATTATTGTTTCTTTTTGGGTTTGCGCAAATTCATGTCCCTACTGCCGCGCAACAGGTGGCCCCCAGTGAGCCTCAGGCGCTAGCCGTGGGCCTGAGGCGGATTGTGGTGCCGGCCCACGGCTAGCGCCTGAGGCTCACTTTGACTGCGATGCATGGAACAAAAACATGGACTGAGAAAACAATGTCAACCCCAAACTTTGAGCCGTTCAGGCTAACGCGTTCAAGTGATCTTTGCGTTTTGGATTTCGTCCAAAGCGAGATAGGCGGCTGCGATACTGCTGCCAGACAACTTTGTCCGCCATTCTTCGGACGACGGATTGCCCGGTCTGAGAGCACGCCAGTACAGCCAGACGGAGACCACGAATCCGATGATCCCGATGGCCAGAGAGAAGATAAACGATTGCGGATACAGCACCACGGCGTCAAGTCCTACGGCAACCGCAAGCGGGATCCACATCAACCACCAGATGAATCCGATCAGAACGCCGGCGCGCAAATACCCGGAACGCACGCTGTCGAGTTTGACGCGAATATCTGAGATGGGTTTGGAGTAGTCCAGTCGTCGGATTCTGGTGCACACCAACAACGCTTGTGACATCACGAGCACACCGTAGACGTGCAAGATGACTCCGCTGATAAGGCGATGCGGAACGTGAGTGTTGGGAGCCCAGCAGTACGCTCCCAACGCGATCAGTACAACTCCGATGAACACCTGCAGCATCTGGCCGTGAAAAAGCGGTTGCAGTGATTTCTCGACGCGATCCAACAACTGACGGCGGGTCAGCAACAGCCTGCCGGCCAGCTCCTGTTGCTCCAAGTCCGGCGACTGGGATTCTCCGGTCGCTTCGGGGGAGCTTGTTTCGCCGACCAGGGTGCTTGCGAACGCGGGGTTTCGGGTCGACGTGATCGATTGCACGTCGGACTTGATTTGACTGGCACGCTGGTAACGGCGTTGCGGTTCCTTTTCCAGCGTTCGCAAAACCACTTCATCCAACCGCACATCAATTTCAACTTTCTTGGATGGTGCCGCAAACCGTCCAATGGGCAGCTCGCCTGTCAGCATCTCGTAGAACACCACCCCGAGGGAATAAATGTCCGCACGGTGATCGACGCCGTGTGAACCTTCCATCTGTTCGGGAGCCATGTACCGTGGTGTCCCCATGACTTGATGCGTTCCCGTCAAGCAATCCTGTTGGCTCTCGCTGCCGAGGATTCGAGAGAGCCCAAAATCGGCGATCTTTACTGCGCCGTCGACGCCGATCAGGATGTTTTCCGGTTTGATATCACGATGAATGATGGCTTTATCGTGTGCATACTGCAATGCGTCGCATAGGTGAGGAACAATCGCCAGGGCATGTTCGGGTGCCAACTGTCCCGCACGCACGACATCCCGGAGTGTGGAGCCATCAATGAACTCCATGAGAAAGTAGTATGTGTCTTGGACGTTTCCGAATTCGTAGACGGAAACGATATTGGGGTGATTCAGCTTTGCCAACGTGCGAGCTTCGCGTGTGAATCGCAACGCGAATTTGACGTCGTGTCCGAATTCCTGCGGCAAAATCTTCAGTGCGACGAAGCGATCGAGTCCAGATTGGCGAGCCTTGTACACCGCGCCCATTCCGCCGGCGCCAACGAGCTGAATGATTTCAAGGCTCGGAAACAGCTCGCTGAGATGGCTGATGCTCGGCGGCTCAAACGATCCGTTCGATTTGTTGTCCCCGTCTCCCGCATCATTCAACGCTTCGTCCAATGCTGCGTTGACGGTCGTGGCATCGTCTGAAAAACGGTCGAGGTAACTTTGTCTTGTCGGTGATTCACCGCGACGTCGTCGATAGTCGATGTCCAGAACGATCAGCTCAGCCAGCAACACTTCTCGCTCGGTGGATGAGAATTCCTCGTTGAGGAATGACTCGATCGAGGGCGGATCGCTTGATTGCCAGTGCCGTTCAAAATCGGCGCACAGATCGTCAATGCGTTCCAGGGCTTGGATCGGTAGTTTTTTCTGTCGGATGCTCATGGGGGTCAACCAATTCCTGCTGACATTTTTCTCGGATCAGGTTCAGACGACGTTCGATCGTCCGTTCAGAGCAGCCAAATCGCTGAGCGAGCTCGGCGTTGGTGTACCCTTCTAACTTGGCTACCGCCAAATCGCGAAGCTGCCCGACACCCAAATGAGAAAAAACCTGTTCCACCGATTCCTGCATCATCAGCACCATTTCCGGTGTCGGTTCGTCTCCGATGGCTTCCATGACGTGTCCATCCTCCCTCTCGTGGTGGAGTGAATGGAGCGTCACGTTTCCACCGCGTCGCTGCCGTAGATCTTGCCGGCGTTTGTCGATTACTTTGCGAGCTGACATGCGTAGCAACAATTTCCAAAGATCGTCTCGGTCGGCCATGTCAGGAAAACGCCCGTTCTCAGCGGCGTCGTAGAAACTGTCGAAAACGCTCAGAACGATGTCCTCCTCATCCGATACGGCCCGGTTCTGGCCACGCAAGCGGGCTCGAACCGAACGCACGAGACGGTCAAAGTAGTGCTGCCAAATGTGATTAGCGGCAGCCGAATCACCTGCTTTCACCAAATCGATCCAGTGGCTGACGTTCGTGCTTTTGGACATGTGAGAAAGCCGACCAGTGACATTCAGCGAGGGGGAACAGGATCAGGACAACGCCCGCCCCAATGGTAGCACAGTCGCAGTCGTCAGATGGACGAAATTGGCGACCGCGTGCGAGTGTGCTTCCATCGAATTGACCATGCACTTCGCAGGCAAGCGTGTCAGCTGTGAGACGCGTTCTATTTACCAATTCATCTCGCCACCATTTACCGTCTCAGCCGTTATCCGCACGGTTTTGTCGGTCCAGTTCGTCTTCCAACGCAAGGTCGATCATGTTCAGTACGGAGTCGACGTCGGCTGCCTCCGTTGAGAAGGTGAATTTTCCTGTCAGTTTTTGGTCGGGGTTCAGTTCACTCTTTTCGTGCAGTTCCCACATTTCCTCGGCGTAGTGAGTCTCCGCCAGCTCCGGAGCAAACTGTGCATAGTACTGCGTGATGTTTCGGACATCACGTTGCAACATGGTCTTTGCATTGTTGTTGCCTGACGCATTGACGACTTGCGGAAAGTCGATGATGACGGGTCCGTTTTCATCTTGCAGTACATTGAACTCGGACAGATCCCCGTGCACCAATCCGGCACACAGCATCCGCAAGACGTAGGTCATGACCGTGGCGTGATCCGTTACGGCTTGTTCGGCCGACAGGGTAATGTCATTCAAACGCGGTGCCACGCCACCGTTTCCATCCGTGATCAGCTCCATCAACAAGACGCCGTCAAAAAGACCATACGGCTTGGGGACCCGGACTCCAGCATCAGCGAGCTTGTATAACGCATCCACTTCGGCCCGCTGCCAAATCACTTCCTGTTGATCTCGGCCATACTTGGAACGACCCTCGATCGCTCGTTGGCGACGACTGTTCCGGATCTTCCTTCCCTCCTGATACTGCACCGCGTTCTTGAAACTGCGTTTGGCGATGTCCTTGTACACCTTGGCGCAGCGAATCTCATCGCCGCAACGAACCAGGAACACCTGTGCTTCTTTGCCGCTCATCAATGAGCCGAGGACTTGGTCGACCAGCCCGTCTTCGATAAGTGGTTCGATACGCCGAGGGACTTTCAAAATGCCGCCGATTCAGAAGCCTGAAAGCTTCCCCAGTGAAGAAATGGTACGCGGCGAGGGCAGATCGTCCCAGATGAAGTACCGTTTCCCGTCCTATAAAGTAGCATGCTGCGGCCAATTTCGCAAAGAGGCATTGACCGCTCAGTCGTAGGGATTCATTCAGATGATCCGTGAAGATGCAACGCCCGTAGCTGAAAGGGAAACATTGACAAGCCAACCGAATCGCCTGAGCGAGGCAGTGTCTCGCCTGTTGTTGCATCGACGACTTTGCCAGCCCGGGGCAATCGAATTTGAACGTTCGACAACGCTGTTTTACTGAGGCTGATGACTGCCAAATAAACACCTTGTCCGTCGGTCTCGATCGCCCGAACCACGACGCCGGGATGAGCCGAGGAATCCGTCAGTCTCGTGCTCGGCAATGCGGGCAATGACAGGAATGCGCTGTTGAATTCACGAACGTACTGCGGAAATCCACGGCTAAAGTTGTTACCGCTGAGATATCCCAGATGCGTGGGATCTCCGTTCGCCATCGCGTAGGCTTCCGCCATCATGCAGAACGGGCCTGCCCGCTCGACATCGGCAACGAAATATCCCAGCAAGGGGGCATCGTTCTTGTCAAACATCATGTCTTCGTTCAGAGTGTAGTGCCGGATCAAAGCCAGCCCGGTTTCACTGCGAAACGCATTGAGAGTTTCTGAGTCGGCGACGGTGTAGAGACGATTGAACGCGTGCGTCATCATGACGCCGTCGACCTCAGAATAGCTCGCGGGGTCTGAGGGCGGATCACGATGATTCAACTCCCATCCACCCCAATTGAGCGGCTCCGCAAGCAGGGCATGCAGATAGCGATGCGACGTTCGGATTTCGTCGACGGTCGTCGGGACGATCGGTTTGTCCGCCACCAAGTTTTGGATCGGCGTCAATCGCTCCGGATCGTCCGCCACAACAAGTTTTTCCCAGCTCGGAAAAGGGACGCCGCTTTCGGCAGGTTCTGCGGTGAAAAGCATTTGGGCGTCCGCGACCCCTTGGCTGCGAAGGTAATCACGCATCGCCATCAGAAATTCACGACGCTTGCCATTCCACCAGAGTTTATAGCGTTTTAGCAATGTGGGATCATCGATCAATTCTTGGCGTGAGACAGCAACTCCTCCATTGGCCTCTTTCGCAAATCGCTCACGCGTGGCGTCAGCAAAACCCATCGGCATCTGGCCACGACTACGCAACCATGCTCCGACGAAGTTTGCCTTGTTTTGGTGACGCACGATCGTCAGATCCAGCATCTTTTGCAGATCCTGATACGTTTTCGGATCCGTGATGTCGGCGTTGCTCGTTTCAATCCACTTGATGTGAGAATAAGCATCATCCCGCGTCAACGGCTTGGCCAATCTTTGATTCCCCAGCCCCTTCGCTCCCTTGCTGCCGGAGTACTCGTAGTACGGCAAGACATTCAAGCCCGCGTCGCCCATCACTGTGACGATCTGAGACCAAAGGTCTTTTTGCTCCGAGTTGAAATAAGCCCAGTCGTTGCCACCGTGAGGTGTCGTGTCCCAATGCTGCACTGCGCCGAACTCAAGCAGGTCCTTTGAGAACGTGTTGAAGCCAAGGAACTTCATTTGATCCCGTTTGAAGCGCCACCACGCCAAACGATCCGTCACGCCGCGACGTGATTCATTGCCGGCCACGACGCCGTCTGACATTTCTTCTCGCCAAAACAAATGGCGGTGTGGCAATCCCTTCGGCAGCCGATACCGAGCCTCTAATCGTTCCGGATCGGGAACCGCCAGAAGCCTGATACGCGATACCGCCGCGCCTTGAGAAAAAGGGATGTTTCGCTTTGAAAATTGCGCAATCGTGACCGTAAAGCCGTCTTCGGGCGTGTCCTCTCGGGGCTTGTTGTCGCCGCGGATGAATTGCCCGCGTGGTGTTCGGTCGTGCAGATGAAAAAAACTTGTCCAGGTCCGGTATTCGCCCGACAGTGGAATGTCCAGCGACTCATTGAGGTTGTTCACATATTTGGGATACAACGCATCGCCGAACGTGCTGCCGGTGTGAAACCCCGAACTCGTTTCATTGCCCGCGTTCATGATGATCCAGCTACGCGGGGCATCCTCGGGAAACTCGATCTCCAGCACATACGTCAAACCTGGTTCCAGCAACTTCAGCTTACCGATTCGATACGTCATGTAGCTCGCCTCGCCCTCCGTCTTTGGCAGGACACGGCACTCCTTTCCCAAAATCGTTTCTACGCGACTGGTCTCAGCGGGGCTCTGCCCGACGGGAGCAATTTTAGAAGTATCGATTTCGTCAATCAGATGCAATTCGCCGAAGGGCTTGGCAACGGCAACTTTGGGCCGTTGCTGCATCTCCTGAGCAGCAAGCTCAATGTTGGATGCCAAATTCAACGAGACGCCCAAGGCAACCAGCGGAACAAGGAAACCAGCAAATCGAAAGCACGAAAGAGCGTTGGGCAGCATGGTGTGAGATCCGTGGAGAGCTGGATTGAAGGGCAGCGTTAGCAGCCTGTAGATTTATTTGGTGTTGCCGAAATACTGATGAGCCGTTGGCCGTAAGGCCTCGGGCAATGCGTATGGCCCGGCCGCTCACGCGTCGCGGCTCACTAAATCAACAGGCTGCTACGCCCCCCTTATTGTGTACCATGAGGTCTCAAAACCAACCCCCGAAACACCACGCCCCCTAACAAGCATCAATGCAGCCCGTAGCGGCTCATTTTGTAGTGCAGCGTACGGACGCTGACCGCGAGAAGTTTTGCGGTTTTCTCGCGATGAAAGTCGCAAGCTTCCAACGCGACCTGGATGGCTTGCTTCTCGGCGTCCTCGGTGGCTTCCACCAGCGTTCGCAGTGGTGCTGTTGCCGCAGCCGACTTCGTCTCCAACTCCGCAGGCAGATGCTGAACATCGATGGTGTCACCGATATGGGTGACGACGAGTCGTTCGATCGCGTTGCGCAATTGTCGAACGTTGCCAGGCCATCGTGCGTTCACCAGTTTTTCGATCGCCGCATCGGTGAACTGTTTGGGTTCGCGATGATGACGATCGCAAAAATGGTTGACGAAATGCTCGATCAACATTGGGATGTCGTCTCTTCGCTTTCGCAGAGGAGGGATGTGCAGGGGCACGATGTTGAGACGATAGTACAAGTCATCGCGAAAGGAGCCGTCTTCGATCAATGCCAACGGATCCTTGTTCGTCGCCGAGACCAATCGCGCGTTGGACTCGATCATCGTTTCGCCGCCGATTCGATTGAAGCGTCCGGTTTCCAGCACACGCAGCAAGTCGACTTGACTCTTGGCAGGAATCTCCGTGATCTCGTCCAAGAACAAGGTGCCCCCGCGAGCTTGTTCGAAACATCCCGGCTTTTGACGGGAGGCCCCGGTAAAGGCGCCTTTCTCGTGGCCGAAAAGCTCGCTTTCTAATAGCGACTCCGGCATCGCGCCCAAGTTAACCGCAATGAACGGTCCCTTGCTGCGGCTGCTGAGATCGTGCAACGCGCGTGCGATCAGTTCCTTTCCCGTTCCGCTCTCCCCTTGGATGAACACCGTTGCGTCGGTGTCGGCGACTTGCCTGAGTTGGCTGAACAGCTCTTGCATGACGGTGCAGTTGCCGATGATCTCGCCGATCGCCCCGGCTTGGGCCAAGCGAGACTTGAGCGCAAAGTTCTCGTGCCGGAGTCGTTGGTGGCCAAGTGCTTTGGCAACCTGTTCACGAATCAAGTTCAAGTCAACCGGTTTGGTAATGAAATCGAATGCACCTCGGCGCATGGCGTCGACCGCCGTTTCAACTGTACCGTGAGCCGTCAACACCAAAACGGTTGTCTCGGGACTGCGTTCGGCAAGCAGCGAGACGAGATCCAAACCGTCGCGATCGCCCGGCAAGCGAATGTCGGCGATGACGACCTGGTACTGATGCTCGTCGATACGATCAAGGGCTTCGTTCACGTCCCCGGCCGTGTCAATCACATCGACGACTTTCTCAAGTCCTTTGGCCAGACCGCTACGGATGTGCGGCTCATCGTCAACGATCAAAATCCTTGTCGTGTCACTCGACTTGGAGTACGAGTTCATCGCAGAGTTCATCGCAGAGGTCATCGCGGCATTCGTTCTTGGCGTGCTCGTTGGGCTCATGCCACCATTCTATTGATCGGCAGGATCATCGTGAACGTGGTTCCGGCGGTCGACGTAGTAAAATCGAGACTGCCGCCATGTTGTCGGACGATTTTATCCGACAATGCCAGCCCCATCCCGGTTCCATCACCCTTGGTCGTGAAATAGGCATCAAAAACACGGGGCCGACTACTTTCGGGGATCCCGTTGCCTGAATCGGAGACATGGATCGCTAACGCTGGTTCCCCCGAGAGCTGCGTCGGTTCACATCGAATCTCCAGCGTGCCGCCCGAGGGCATGGCTTGGATCGCGTTGAGCATCAGATTCAACAACACCTGTTCGATCCGAACACGGTCCAATTGCAGAGCAACGTCGGCTTGCTCATCACACTCCCAACGCAGTCGGACACGATGCTGTTCCGCTTTGGGACGGATGAGATCCAGTTGTCTTTGGATCAGCTCTGGCAGATTGACTTCGGCGAGTTGCAGGTTTTCGATCGATGCAAAATCGCGGAATCCTTCCAACACGCTGCCGACCCGAGCGATCTCCGTCTTGATCACCTGCATGGCTTTCTCGATCTCGTCCCTCGCATCGGGGTCGTCCAGTTGTTCTTCCAAGAGCTGGATGTGCAAAGACAGCGCTGCCAGCGGATTCTTGATTTCATGATGCAGTCCCGCGGCAACGGATCCCAGTCCCATGAAACGTTCCATACGCCGCACTTGGTTTTCAATGTGAATTTGATCGGTGACATCCCGCAGTTGGATGACGGTGCCGATGGTCTGCTTGGCGATGTCACTGAGAGGTTGGCAAAAACCACGCAGGCAGCGTTGGCCTTCGGCAAAGGGAACGTAAAAGTCTTGGACTTTGGACATGCCGGGATGCTGGTTGACATCTTCGCAGAATGCCTGCAGATCGATTTTCTCTGTCAGTCCCGCAAGTGGTGTACCGACAGGATCACCCTGCAACTCAAAGAGTTGCATGGCGCGGGCATTGAAACTCGTGACCCGTCCGTCCATGTCGATCGTGATCACCGCTTGGTCGATGCTGCTGAGGATGTCACCGGCGAGCGCTTTGACGTCCCTCAGGGAGTCCTGCGAGGTCTGGTACGCTCGCCACAACAATACCACCGCAACTCCCGTGGCGACCAGATTGATGACCACCAACATGGTCAAGCGAAATTGCCACTCCAGCTCACCCACCAACGAGCGAGCGGCAGACTTGGACTCCGCTGGCAATTCGTCGATCAACTCCCCCACCGTGGCCTGCTCATTGATGAAGTCCACCATTAGCCAAAGCGTTACCCCCGTGGCCGCTACGCTGAGAAGCAAGAGTCCAATGAAGGCGCCTCGATATCGCCGAACCGGCTCGGGTGATTGAAGGGGAAACATCGGAAGCGATTTACTCACAAATGAAGAACGAAGCCAAACCACCGATTGCACGAAACTGCATGCCTGCAAGATTTTGCACGCATGCTGCAATCCTGTGCATCTATCTCACCGGATACCACCAGATCGTAGCCGCTGTGTCGATTGAGTAGAAACTGGGAACGCAAAGATGAGCCGTGAGGCACCGGGCAATAAGGTCGGCTGGCCTGTCAAAACGTTGGTCCTGACATGCGACATCACTCGAAACAGCGGAAATTCTTGGCCCGCCGCCACTTTGGTACGCGGTGTGCCTATCACGTTTTCTTTCCACCCACCCTGCATCTGCTCAAACTGTCCAAGCTTGGTGAGGACGCACCCGAGCAGCCCAGTTTTTCATCTGCCGCGAACTGAATCGCCGAGCCCAAAATGCGTCCCTCTCACGAGCGGTCTACCACTGAGAGTCTCACGACCGAGAACTCCACCGACCACGACATTGATGATTCTGCGGGGAGTTGTTCACCAAGACATCTGCTGGACATCATCGATCACGCCGCTCACCTGTTGCCCGCACAAGGTCCGATCGAAGTCTTCGTGCACCATAACACGCTGCACGCGTTTGATCATATGCCGTTTGATGATGCCGTGCGAGCGGCGTGGAAGGTTTATGGTGCCGAGCCCTACCTGAGCGAGGTCCGCTATCAGCAGTTGCTGCGAGAGGGCCGAATCACGCGTGATGATCTGCGCAAGATCATGCACAAGGATATCGCCAATGACGAATGCAAACTGGTGGATGGACTGGGCAGCCGTTTCGATCTCCGCATGGCGATGCTGCTGTACCCGCTCAAGGAAGCACCTGAGAACGAATTGCGTTGGGTCATCGCCGAAACCGATGCGTTGACCAAGTTTCGCGGTGATGTCGACCCGGCCATCGTTCAGCGTCTGATCAAGTCGACTCGCAAACACGTCGATCGCAGTGATCCCGATTCCGAATCTTTGAAACGCCTGGATGATTTTGGCCGTGGAAAACCAAGTCGTTGGCGTGATTCGGAATGGGAAACATTCACATTAAAATCACTCTGGGAAACCTGCCAGCGGGGAACAGAGCTTGCCAGGTGCACCACAGAAACACGGGTCAAGCCTGTTCGTGTTCGTGACGTGTTGTTGTTGGCGACCGGCGAAGATGCGGATCGATTTGTTCACGAAACCTTGATTCGTTTTTGTGCCACATTCATCGATCAAGGCTTTGCGAGTTGGGCGCTGCCCGGTCGTGATGACGGTCTCTTCCGTTGCTTTGTCGAAATCTATCGCCCCGAAATGATTCTCGGCGAGTTGTGGATGAAGGGTCTGTCCGAGGAGACGCAGCGAATCACGGATTCTCAGACCACCGCTATTGAGTCGATTCGGCAATCACTCGACATGTTGGGGGTCCCCGCATCGGAGTTAGAATCGTTTATCACCCAGACGCTCCTGGCGCTGCCGGGATGGGCGGGGATGATATCTCAGTTGTGTAACGCTGCCAGTTGGGTTGATCGACCTTTGCCCAAAGATTCGCTGGTGGATTTCCTGGCGGTTCGACTTCTGCTGGATCGATTGGCGGCCAAGTACGTTGCGACGAAACATCTTGGTTTCTCAGGAACGACCGACCAGATCGCCTGCGATGCTTGGTCACGCGTGCCACACAGCGTCGACGTGCAGCTTCGGAATTGTTTTCGCGTCTTTCAACTGGCTCAGTCGCTGGGCTGGGACTGGACCCAACTGGCAGCACTCAACGCAGAACAATGGTCAATGATTTTCTATGAATTGGATGCGTTTGATGCAATCGATCGGCGACGTGTGTTCCATCTGGCGTATGAGCAGAAGTATCGCAATGAAGCGTTGACGTCGGTCGTGTTGACTTCGCGAGAGGTTTTGGCCCGACGAAAACAGGCGGATCAAAATCGCCAGCGACCGTCTTTTCAGATCACTTGTTGTATCGACGATCGCGAAGAATCCTTCCGTCGACACCTGGAGGAAACCGATCCCTGCTGCGAAACCTTTGGTGCCGCCGGTTTCTTTGCCGTGGCGATGAACTACCAGGGAGCCAGTGACGCCAACTACAAACCTCTGTGCCCCGCCATCATCACGCCGACGCACTATGTGCGTGAAAATGTGGGTTACACCTTTGCGGGTGAAGACCGCCGTCGTGCTCAAACCAGACGGCGACTCGGCTTGTTCACCCATGGGATGCACTCACGAAGCCGAGGTTTCATCGGCGGCGCGGTGACATCGATCCTGGGAAACCTGGCTGCGTTTCCGTTGGTTTCCCGAGTACTGTTCCCACGTTTGACGGCACAAATTCGCCGCAAAGCAGGCGAGTTTCTCGGACCGCCGCCGGTGACCCAGTTGCAACTGGAACGCTACAAACCAGAGTCCGGTCCAGAAGGTGGAAACATCGGCTACACCGTTGATGAAATGACAGACATCGTCGAGCGGTTGTTGCGCGATATCGGGCTGATTGATTCCTTTGCACGATTGGTCGTGATCACGGGCCACGGTTCGTCCAGCGTCAACAACCCTCACGAATCGGCTTACAACTGTGGTGCCTGCGCAGGAAAACGCGGCGGGCCGAATGCCCGGGCGTTTGCCCAGATGGCAAACGACTGGCGGGTCAGAAATCGCGTTGCTCAGCGCGGAATCGTCATTCCAGAAGACACTGCTTTCATCGGTGCCTACCACAACACGTGTGACGACAGCGTGGTTTGGTATGACCTGGATCGACTGCCTCCCTCACACTTTGAACTGTTCGAAACGGTCAAGCGTCATTGCGACGAAGCGAGATTGCGGAACGCGCATGAGCGGGCTCGCCGATTCGCGTCGTGTGATCTGAACTGCACACCGATCGAAGCGTTGCGGCACGTCGAACGACGCAGCGAAGATCTCTCCCAAGTCCGCCCAGAGTACAACCATGCCACCGATGCGTTGTGTTTCGTCGGTCGACGCGAGTGGTCACGAGGATTGTTCTTGGATCGTCGAGCCTTTTTGACATCCTACGATCCCACCCAAGACGACGAGGAACATTCGATCTTGCTGAGGATCCTCGGGGCTGCGATTCCCGTTTGCGCGGGGATCAACTTGGAATACTATTTTTCCTCCGTGGACAATACCAAGTACGGTTCCGGTACCAAACTGCCGCACAACATCGTTTCGCTCTTGGGCGTCATGGAAGGCGCAACGAGCGATCTGCGAACGGGGCTCTATCGACAAATGATCGAGATTCACGAACCGATGCGGATCTTGTTCGTGATCGAAACCACACCCGACGCGATGCTGAACATCATGGATCGCCATCAGGACATCGGTCGCCTGTGCCGCGGGAATTGGATTCAACTGGCTGTCCTGAACCATGAAACCTCTGAGATACAGGTTTACGAGGGCGGAACATTTGCTCCATTCATCGCCAACGGTGACACGTTGCCTTCGGTCGATTCATCGACGCAGTGGTTTCGCGGTCACCGCGGCCACCTGCCCTTTGCCTGGGTGACCGCTGCTTGGGCAGACGGGGCAAAGCAAGACGATGGCTCCTCGGCAAGCGGAATGCGTTCCTCAGCAAACGCAGGCCAATCACCCGCAAGCGATTTGGGCACAGGAGCGGCAGTATGAATACGGATTTGATCCTTCAATTCGCGGGCGGCGTGACGGTGGTCAGCCCTGCATTACTGCTGTTGGTCCTCGGCATGATCCCATTGGTCGGAATTCGCATCGGCGAAAGACTGACTGCTTTTATGACCCAGGTCTCCGTGCTGACCGGGCTCGTCGGCTCCGTGACGGTCTTGATCCTGATGCTGGTGACGGACCAACGCAATGTGCCCATCGAGTTGGGTGATTGGGTGGCCATCGAGCCGGATGGTTTTCACTTCCATTTGAAATTCGTGTTCGACCGATTGTCGGTACCATTTACCATCATGACGTTTGTGTTGTGCGGTACCGTGGGCGCATTCACACGAGTCTATTTGCATCGTGATGCGGGCTATCAACGGTTCTTTTTGTTCTACGCGGTATTCTATCTCGGTATGATCGTCTCGACGCTTGCCGGGACGATCGAGACGCTGTTCTTTGGATGGGAGTTGGTGGGGCTGTCATCCGCTCTGCTGATCGCATTCTTTCAAGATCGACCATCACCGGTTCGCAACGGATTGCGAGTGTGGATCGTGTACCGGATCGCCGACGCGGCGTTTCTGATCGCGGCGTTGCTGCTGCACCACTTGACCGGCGCAGGTGATTTCGAAGGCTTGATGGGCTCGGGGCCGTGGCCGGAGGGCGTTGCCAATATCGCTGGCAGCCCTGCTTTGATCATCGGACTGCTGCTGCTGGTGGCGGCGGCGGGCAAATCGGGCATGGTACCGTTTTCGGGTTGGCTGCCCCGTGCGATGGAAGGCCCCACACCCTCGAGCGCCGTTTTCTATGGCGCACTGTCGATCCACCTGGGAACTTATCTCCTGTTGCGGGTCAGCCCGTTGTTGGATGTCTCGCTGCCGTTGCAGATCGCCGTGATCGCGATGGGCGTCGTCACTGCAATCTTTGGTGCCATGACGTCGCGGGTGCAAACCGATGTCAAGACCGCACTGGGATTCGCTTCCTTGACCCAAGTCGGGATCATCACGGTCGAGATCGGGTTGGGACTTCGTTACTTGGCACTGATCCACATCATCGGTCACGCGCTGCTTCGCACTCTGCAACTGCTGCGTGCACCGTCACTGTTGAAGGACTACTTTTCACTAGAAGACGCGATCGGAGGTGGCTTGCCGACCAGTAAGTCGTCCGTCGGCGTGCAAGGAACCTCCTCGGCCGGACGTTGGCTGTATCGGATTTGCAATGAGCGTGGATACCTCGACGCCGCGTTGTACCGCTTGATCGCCAATCCGATCGTTGGGCTGTTTCAGTTCGCCGGTCGAGTGGAAGACCGTTGGACTCAGTTTTTGTCAGGAAACAAGTCGCCTCGTTTGAGTCAAACACAGGTGGAGCCCTCCGCTGCGAGCGAGCTGTCTCGTGGAACAAGCGAAATGGTGGAGGATTTACGATAATGCCAGAGTTGATGTTGCCTTGGCTGGAGCTCTCCATCCTGATTCCATTGATCGGTTCGCTGTTGGTCAGGTTCCCCAGGGACCGCGATTTGGCACGCAAATGGTGCATCGTCATTTGCTCGCTCGCGTTGACTTGCACCGTCGGCGAGTGGATCGATTTTGCTCGAATGGCCACTTTCGAAGCCCACGACCACTGGGACGCGTTGGCGAGTATCTTTCACGCCAACTTGCTGGTGATCGACGAACTTAATGCACCGCTGCTGCCGTTGATCTCGCTGCTGTTCTTGTTGACGGTGATCTCAACGCTGCGAACGAAGCTCAATCGATTCTCGCTCAGTGGGACATTGTTTTATCAAGCGGTGTTGCTCGCCACATTCAGTTGCCGAGCCAGTTGGTTGCTGATCGCGTTGCTGATCATCGGCGCCATCCCGCCGTGGTTTGAGATGAAATACCGCCGTGACGAATCCACACGGGTCTATTCGATCCATATGATCGCATTCGCCATTTGCATGGTATTGGGATACTGGTTGTTGCCCGCGGGCGCGGAGGCTGACCCCGAACAGCCGAGGTCGACCACGCTGATCGCCGGCGCGCTGCTGACGCTGGGTGCGCTGCTGCGTAACGGGATCTTTCCGCTGCATTGTTGGATGACGGATCTCTTTCAGCGAGCGACACTGGGTACCGCATTGCTGCACGTCCTGCCGATGACCGGAGCCTATGCGGTGATGCGACTGGTCTTGCCGATTGCCCCGTCGTGGGCGTTGCAAAGCATTGCCGTGCTGTCGCTGATCACGGCCGTATACGCTGCCGGTCGAGGACTGGTGGAGACCGATGGACGCAAATTCTTTTGCTACCTGCTGCTGAGTAATTCGTCCCTGGTTCTGGTCGGTTTGGAACTGGTCACATCGATCGGATTGACCGGAGCGTTATGTCTATGGCTTTCCGTCGGCCTGTCTTTGGGCGGTTTGGGGCTGACGCTGCGATGTATCGAAGCACGTATCGGTCGCATCAATCTCACGCACTTTCATGGCTTGCACGAACACACGCCCAAACTCGCCGGTTTGTTCTTACTGACCGGTCTCGGTGCAATCGGTTTCCCTGGAACCATCGGGTTCATCGGAACGGAGTTGCTGGTCGAAGGTGCCGTGGGGGTTTACCCGGTGATCGGAATCGCGGTGGTCATTGCAGCTACGATCAACGGGATCGCGATCATGCAAGTTTACTTCCGTGTCTTTGCCGGACGCAGCATCACGACATCGATTCCCTTCACTGCAAAGCCATCCGAACGTTTCGCCGTTGTTGTGCTGGCTCTGTTGATCATCGGCGGCGGACTGTATCCGCAACCTGGCATCAGCTCTCGACATCACGCGGCCGAAGCATTGCTGGAGCACCGAGGTGTCAACAAAACAGAGTCGCATCATGACGGGAAGCATTCGCAGAGTGCAGCAAGCGAAGTTCAATCTGATTCAGGATCCATGAATAACGCCGAGACGACGACGGATCTGAACGAAACGAATCAAAGTCAATCGGCAGACGATCCAACCAGGGCTGATCGTCAGCTCAATGAGTCGGAGTGAGCGGTGGCAGTTATTCAATACAAAAATTTTCCCATCCAATCCTGATCCGAGGAGCCACCACGTTGGCCACCGAACCGAATGAAATCCCACGCGGTAATGCAGCAGGCTTTGTCCGCTATTTCAAGCACGACTTTTTGTCAGGCCTACTGGTATTCCTGATCGCGTTGCCGCTCTGTCTGGGGATCGCGTTGGCGAGCGGATACCCTGCGATCGCCGGTATCTTTACGGCGATCATCGGATCCATATTGACGACGTTCATCAGCAACAGCGAGTTGACGATCAAAGGTCCCGCAGCGGGTCTGATCGTGATTGCGATTGGATGTATCAACGAATTTGGCGGCGCAGGCAACATGGAGGCCTACCGAGCGGCGTTGGCCGTCGGTGTTGCCGCCGCCGTGATGCAAATCCTGTTCGGCGTCTTTCGCGCGGGTGCGTTGGGAGAGTTCTTTCCGAGTTCCGCCGTGCACGGCATGTTGGCTGCGATCGGGGTGATCATCATCGTCAAACAGGTTCCCGTCGCCTTGGGAATCATCGGTGCGAAAGGCAGCCCGCTGGAGATGATGGGCAGTTTTCCTGAGTATCTGTCGGGTGCCAATCCAGAAATCGCATTGATCGGAATCGTCAGTCTACTGGTGATGTTTCTCTGGCCGATGCTCGGCAAACGGATTCCCATTCTCAAAAAGATCCCCGCACCCTTGATCGTCTTGTTGGCAGCAGTCCCGATGGGAATCGGATTCGACTTGCTCAACACGCACACTTACGAGACACTCGGGAAAAAGTACGTGCTGAGCGAGGACTACTTGGTCAGGATGCCTAACAGAGTGTTTGGGATGTTCGACGAGTTCACTTACCCGAACTTTGCGGTCCTGAAACAGTTTGCTGCTTGGAAATGGGCTTTGATGTTCTTTGTCATCGGCAGCTTGGAATCGCTGTTGAGTGCCAAGGCCGTCGACCTGCTGGATCCATGGAAACGCAAAACGAACATGGACCGCGACGTGATCGCGGTGGGCGTGGGCAACCTCTGCTCGGCGCTGGTCGGTGGCTTGCCGATGATTTCCGAAATCGTCCGTTCTAAGGCGAATATCGACAACGGCGCCAGAACACGATTTGCCGACATGTGGCACGGCGTCTTCCTGCTCGCTTGCGTCGCCTTGATTCCTACCGTGTTGCATCGAATCCCTTTGGCGGCACTGGCGGCGATGCTCGTCTACACAGGATTTCGACTGGCCCACCCGACCGAGTTCATTCATGTCTGGCGGATCGGCAAAGAACAACTGGCAATCTTTGTCACCACGCTGGTGGTCGTGCTGGCAACAGACCTGCTGATCGGCGTGGCCGCCGGCATCGTGCTGGAACTGGCGATCCACGTGGCCAACGGAGTGCCATTGGCATCCCTTTTCAAACCAAACATCCAAGTGGAGGATGTCGGCGCCAACACCAGCCGAATCACCGCTCACCAGTCAGCTGTGTTCAGCAACTGGATCCCCTTGCGACGCCAGATCGAACAAATCGGCTTGCTCGAAAAACGCAATTTGATCATCGATGTTTCCAATGCCAAGTTGGTCGACCATACGGTGATGGCGAAGCTGGATGAGATGCAACGAGACTTTGAGCAGGAGGGGCTGACTTTTGACGTCCATGGATTGGATACTTTGCGGCCCTTGGCAAGCGACGTCCATTCGGCACGCAAAGGTGGTTTGGCCTCGGTCCGCAGAATCACGGTCGTGGCAGACGTTTCTTTGGAAGACTGGTTGATCAGAGAGTTTGTCGCTTGTGGTGTGACCGGCTACACGATTTCGGACTCCAAAGGGGCTGGACGCAGACAGATCGCCAATGGTGCAGCCACTGCAGGCCAGATTCGGATCGAGGTGATCGTGGACCGCAGCGTCTGCCATCGAATCCTGGATTTCATGAGGCGAGATTTAACGGCCGATCACCATGTCACCGCGTGCGTGGAAACAGTGGATGTCCTACGCGTCGGAGACTTTACACCCGAGAGCTAGGCGCGGATTTTTCAAACGACTGACTGCTGTCGTCGCAACACATTTGCATGAAACGGCTCGCGCGGATTGGTGCGAAAACAGTCTGCGCTGATCAGCCGCCACGCGATCGCTGCCGGTTCACCCCGGCAACACGCGAGCATAATACTCGTGACTTGGACACCAAAATCGGTTATGGATACGTATTGCTGTCTATCCATCCACAACCGAGACCACGTCCGGATGCTCAATACACAACCGGGAGACGCCGATCGAGATCCAGATGACGTCGCAGCGGACGCCATTGCGCCCGTCCGGTTTCCTTCGCAATGGGATCTGCCGCCGGGAAATCCGCAGCAACTGACCGAGGCGGCGAAAGCTGTCCGCATGGAGTTCCGCGACTGCTCCAAGTGGAAACGGCTGCGTTGCGAAAAAGTCAGTGTCGTGGCCGAACGGGATCGTGGCGTCGTCTACGTGGTCAAGGTCGCCGGCAGCGTCGACTTTGAATGGAGTTGTGAAGGCGCCACCGCATTCTGTCCGGCGTCCCTGGACGATGATGCTCGGTTTTCAGATCTCAGTTATGAGGAAGCCGACTATCAGGATGGTGTGATCTGGTCTGGCGAAATCTTGGAGTTTGACGAGACGCAAGACTGCCTGTTCGTCTGCATGGACGAGCCGACCATGTCACCCCGCGTCGGCTCCTTCTTTGTCAAACCGTTTGAATTTCTCGCCGCACTCGATTCGGTCTACAACGGCAACGAATTTGAACAGGTACGAGAAGTCCTGCCCGCCCGATTGAACGCGACCAAGGGCGAAATCCATCCGCGTCTGCCAAACAACGACGACGTCGGACTGCCGGAGATGGTCTCGTGGTGGCGACACAGTTGGAGCATTCTGTGGGGACCTCCGGGAACAGGGAAAACCTACACAACAGGACAGCAAATCGCTCGCATCGTCTCGGATCCCTCCGAACGCATCCTGATCGTTTCGACCACCAACCGAGCGACCGATGCCGTCGCCCTGTCCATCGGAGTCGCCGCGAAAGCAGTCTGTCCGGAGAGATTGGCCGATGAATCGATGATCCGTATCGGCAAGGGTGCCGCATTGGACGCGTTTGAAAAACAAGGCCTGGGGGCCATGCTGCGAAGCACCGAATCGGAAGCCATGTTGCAGATGGCGATGCTTTCGCAGCGACTGCAGCAGTCGGATTCGCTTGAGGAAAAAGCTTTCACGCGCAAACAGCTCGCTGAATTGCAAGCCGCATCGACCGACCGTAGCAAAATGCTGTTCACCGACGAGAGTAAATGCGTGGTCGTTGCCACCGCGTTCAAAGCGATGAATCAACTGAAACAACCCACGATTCGTGAAATGATCCAAGACGGCGAGGCACCGTTCACGACGATCATGATCGATGAAGCCGGTTTGATTTCCAGGGCAACCGTTGCCGCGTTATCCCTGTTGGCATCACGCAGGGTCGTGCTGGTGGGCGACTCCAAGCAACTCGCGCCGATCAGTCGGATTTCGCGAATTCTGCCCACACGTCACCAAACTTGGCTTGCCAGCAGCGGACTCAGCCATCTGGATCGCATCACGGAGACTCCCTCGGCCGTGCATGTGCTGTCGCAACAACGGCGGATGAACCCCGATGTCTGTCGCGTGGTTTCGGAGTATCAATACGATGGATTCTTGACGACGGCCGATGATCGAGCCCAGCGGCCATCGCGCGCACCCGAGTTCCTAGCGGATTACTCTCGCACCATCTGGTACGTCCTGGACGGTGAGACGGATGACTTGGCAGCGATCCGCGCCAGTCGTGGCCCAGGCAACAAGAGCTGGGTGCGTGAGATCACTCCCTCGATTCTGAAAAAACTGTTCACGGACCCGCAGACGAGGAACGCTGAGGGCATGTTCATCTCGCCCTTCAAGGCACAGGCCGAGCATGTGGCGGACTTATTGAGCCAGTGGGAGATATCGTCTTGGGAATCGTCTACCGTCCACAGCCAACAGGGCAGCGAAGCCGACGTGGTGGTCTTTGATACGGTCAACGCCGGCAGCTACAACTGGCCGTTCGAAGAATGGAAACGATTGGTCAACGTGGCACTCAGTCGGGCCAAGGAAGCCGTGATCGTCATCGCGAGCCGACACGAAATGGATGAGCCTTACCTCAGACCTTTGTTGAACCGATTGCGGCCCGGAATTCTGGTGGACAGCAACGGGACGCTGCAGTGGCAACAACCCGATGCGAGACGACTGCCCGCTCATCAGGTGGCTGAAAGAACGACTGAATACCATCGCGACAGTGATCCTCGAAGTGGTGATCGTCATGGTCGAGGCGAGACGATGGGGCAGCAAATCGCATCACGCCAAGACATGAAACCGGTGTTGTCTCGAGAGCAACAAAAGCTGGTCCAGATGCCGATCGATGGCAAGCCGCGTCTGGTGCGAGGCGTGGCGGGCAGCGGCAAGTCCGTTGTGCTCGCCACCTGGCTTGCCAAGACCGCGTTGCGATTTCAATCGGACCCCGATGCTCATATCTGGGCGGTCTACGCCAACCGCAGCCTGCACAAACTGTTGCGTGAATCCGTCGAGTCCGCTTGGCAACAGATCCGCGAGGGCGAACTATTCTCCCAAGCAGACTTCCCCTGGCAACGCGTTTCGCTGATCCATGTGCGCGACGTCTTGGCCGGCCTGTTGCCTTCGGTCGAATTGTCGATGGATGCGTTCGAGTTTGACTACGACAGCGCCGCGGCCGCTTTCCTGGATCGCGTTGACATGGAGGAACTGCTGCCTCGCTGCACCGCGTTGTTCATCGACGAAGCCCAAGACATGGGGCCCGCAACGCTGAGACTGCTGTTGTCTCTGGTTGAAAAATCCATCCCCAGTGAACCCAGCAGTCGTTCGGCACACATCTTTTACGACAATGCTCAGAATCTGTACGGGACCAAGACGCCCAATTGGTCCGAATTCGGCCTCGACTTGCGAGGCAGATCGACCATCATGCGCGAAAGCTTTCGTTCCACGACCCCGATCATGGAACTGGCCGTCAATCTGTTTCATACCGTCGCGGATCCCGGAGAACAAAAGGACCAACACGAGTTGGTCTCACTCGGCTTGCTTCACCGAGTGACGCGAGACGGTGTGCCATGGATGGAGGTGCGTTTCAGTCAAGTCGATGGACCCTGTCCCGTCTATCACGCGTTTGATCATCGACAGGCTGAGATCAACGCGATCGCTGGGCACTTGCAGTACTTGGTCGAGCAAGAAGAGATTTTGCCACAAGACATCTGTCTGATCTTTAACGGCAAAGGTCAGCAGGCACTGGAAACACAGCTCGCCCCCAAGCTCGCGGAACACGGCATTGAGCTTTCGATCCAAAAACACCGCGCCTTTGAGAGGAGACCCAACACGCTCGTTGCCACGACAGCAAATTCATTCAAAGGATACGAATCGGAAGTCGTTGTGATCCCATGTGTGGACCAATTCATCGCCACCGGAGGCAAGATCTTGGCAAGCAGCCTGTACGTCGCCATGACACGCGCTCGATCACTGCTGGCGATCTACGGAGTCAGCGACGGCAGCACCGCATCGTCCAGGTTGCATCAAGCAATCACCCAATGTGTCCAGATCGTCGCAAACGACAGAGAATAACGCCTCAGTGTCCATCGTAGGTCATGCTATGCATGACAGAATCCTGTTGTCACGCACAGCATGACCGGCGATGACTTGGCTAGCTGCGGAGCAGCGACAGCGCAGGGAATGCGGTTCTCCCGCAAGCGTGGCGGTCCTGTCCCTGTTCTTTCGCGGTTGAGTGGTTGTGTTCCGCCCGCTTTCAGATCCTGTCATTGCACACTCCTCGAATCGGACACCAGATGCACAGAATGCGAGTGCTGTCAAAACGGAAGTTCTTGTAAGCGGTTCCGCTGCCACCCAATATTGCGTCCAAAGTTGCAACTGCCCATAATGCAGCGTGTTCTTATTGGTCAATTGCTGCGAAGTCCGAGCAAAGTCAGTCAACGAGCAACAAGGCCGGTCGAAATCGAGACGCAACCGCCCACAAGGCGGCAAATAACCAACCGCCAAGTCCTGACTCTCTCTAATTACAAGTTCGCCGACCGAAAATCGACATCGTAGTCTGATGGCATCCAATCCATATCAACCATCGAACGCGGAACCATCGCCTACCAAGTCGATGGGTTTCCCACGCCTCAACGGCTTCGCGCTCGGTGTTCGCGACGGACTGGTGTTGTCGATCCCCTTCATGGCAATAGTCGCTTCGGTTGCTTGGACTTACAGCAGTTCAACCTTCTCCATCCTCCGATCCGTGGTTGTGATTCCAATGATCTGGGCTCCCTGCTCTGGGATCGTCGCTGAGATCAAGTATCGCCGTCGCGTACCGAACTCATCGGAACGTCGTTGGATTCACTTGCCTGACAATGGTACGATTGTTGACCCTAACGATTGACATACAAAGCGGCGAACCATGCGATGATACGGAGCGGCGGTGGTCGCCGTTATGGCAGTGGTTGATTCTTTCGCCGCCGCCCGCATATCGCTACCGTTCGTCCGACTATAATTAATTTCAACCCGATTCACCGAGGTAAACGATGTCTGACGCCGCCTCACAACTGCTAGCAACATTTGAATCGCTACCCGCGAACGAACAGCACGAATTGCTGATCGCGATGCTGCGCCGCAGTGGCGAATTGCCCGATACGATTGTTTCAGACGACCAACTTGTAGAGATCGCTGACGAGCTTTTCCAAACGCTGGATGCCGAGGAATCTGATGGCGACGTCTCCATCTCGCGGTGATGTATGGCTGGTTGACCTCGGCATGGCGGCAAAGGTTCGACCTTGCTTGGTGCTGAGCATTCCCGCGGACGATGACAACGACCGCGTATTGACGACAATTATTCCGCACACTACCAGCACGCTGGATTCACGGTTTGAGGTTTCGTCGAATGTACGGTTTCTCAAGCCTGGCGCGTTTGACGCGCAGAACACTGTCACGATTCCGACCGTGAAGTTGATACGGCGCCTTGGACGGTTGCCAGATACTCAAATGACACGCGTTGAGCAGACTGCTAAACTATGGCTTGGATTTGACACCGGTGCCTGACAATGCGGACGAACCAAGAATATCGGGATAGGGGCCCGGTTGCCCGGGACCCCTCCCACAACACCTAGCATGCGGGTCCGCACTAGATCGATGAATACAGTGCGTTTCGCCTCAAGGATGCAAGCGATAGCCAGCACTCTTCAAGAATAAACAAGCCCTCAGCGGCCAGATACTCGTTGGATAAAGCTCACTGGACACCTGACGTCGTGGAAAGACGCTCTGCCTGCCAACCAACACGAGCCCTTGCCGCTCATCGCAAAGCCACGAGCGACACGATAAGACACGCCCAACGACATCAGTTTCTTCAGACGGGTCTTCGATTTCCGCCACTGTTTCCAGTAACAGGCGCGTACCCGACGGCCTGCGTTGATCAGTTTTGGGGCATTTGTCCAAGTTGGTGAACGTTGTCTTCATTTGATCCAACGCGAAGTACCCTAACCAGCCCCGTGCGTAGGATGCGAAAGCCTTGTAACGCAATTCCATCGAGACGCCGCGGTTTCTACGAAAGATCTCCGAGGCACGCTCTTTGACCAGACTCCAACCGGCCTCGTGCCGGTGGTGAATCCGACTGACTGGCTACGACACCGCAGGCCAATAGCAACTCATCTCCCCACTGGCCTCGTGCCAGTGGCAAAGGGACGAACGCGACTTGAGATGGCCAGTGATCGTCCTTGCTTCCACCGGCACGAGGCCGGAGGGGAGCCAAGAGAATCGACCGCTTCTATGTAGCTCATCAGTCTTGCTTCCACCGGGCCAAGCCCGGATGGAGAGCGAGGAAGCATCAGAGTTCATCGGTGGTTCGTTCCTTGTCTTGTGACGTTCAGGCCTTTGTGTCGCCGTTGGACTCGGCGGGTCACTCCTATGCCTTCTGCTGCCGACTTCGATCGTGGGTTCGTGTTACCACGGCCCACCCCGCGTTGGAGCAAGCTCTACTAGCGGGCACAGGATGAAGTCCTCCCCAAATAAGGGACGTCCGTTTGGTCGATGGGGGCCATCGATTTTCACGGACACGTGATCTGTCCCCGTCACTGTATTCATTGCTTGTTGGGCCACATCTACCTGTGCCCTGCTTTTCCGGTTCGGTTTCGCTGTCAGCAGCCAGCTCACCTAGGGTCATCGGCCTCAATGTGATTTCTGTACCACGTTGCTGCAAGCTGCGCGCGAACCTGACGGGGCTTGGCGTGGATGTGGACGGCACGAGTAGCCGTGGGAATTCTGTCCGATTCAGTTCTCGTCGAACCGCACGTTCCTCTGGCCGGAGCCGTCTTTACGAGCACATCCGCAGGCTTCCTCCCCACGGTTTGTCACCTCCCCGCAGTTGCCCTCGCCTCGTACTCTCTTCTTTCGGATTTACATTTGGTATCCTGTCTCCTACTGGAAGTTACCGGAACTAAGTACAGGGGACTTTCACCCCACAAGATCACGCCCATGTTGGGCGTACTGCACACGGAGCACGGCTTGCGAGGTTTCACAAATGGAAAGTCGTCTCTCCGTGCCCGGTGACGGCCGCCGTTCTGCGTCGAATTGAACTTTTGACACGATGTCGCTGAAAGACAAATCAACCGAGATTCAACGACTCATCGACGCATTCGATACCGAAGCGGCGAAGTTCCACGAGCTTGAGTTTCACACATACCATATCACGCAAGGAGGCGGCCCGATCCTCACTCGTAAGTTCCGGCAGCCCAGTCACGCCATAATGCTCTGGCAATACTATGGCGCTCTCGACAGTGATGCGGAGATCGAAAACTTCGTCGCAAATCTGCAATCCACCAATACCCAGTGGGGCGTTCGTGGTGCAGCCGTCACCTTCATGGGGGTACTCGAGGGCGACGCAACACCTCTTTTCGTTCGCATGGCCGCCCGCGCTGGCAGCCTGTTCGACACGGGGGAAGCTGACTACATCAAATCACGCGTCGTCTCCGAACTGCAAAGTAAGGAGACGAAGATACGGCCAACGTCGGCCGTCAACGAAAACCCAATCGCAATCTGGCTCAATTACCTACTGTACCACCTCTCACTTTCCAATCCGGGTCGGGACCGGGCTCATCGTATTGAACCCGACGCATTCTCGCTGTCGTTGTTGGCGCTTGAGCGGCTTGCCACCGAGCAGGCAATCGTGAAATCTGACCGTTCCACGCGAGACATCTCGCAATTGCAGTTCAGGGTTGCCGTCTCCTTTCCGGGAGAAAAACGCCGATACGTTTCACGCGTCGTAGACGTGTTGCGCAACGCATTGGGAGCCGACAGCATCTTCTACGACTTTGACTATCAAGCTCAACTCGCACGTCCCAACCTAGACACACTGCTACAGAATATTTACCGCAAGCAGTCAAATCTGGTTGTGGTATTCTTGTGTGCCGAGTATGCGAAGAAAGATTGGTGTGGCCTTGAGTGGCGTGCGGTACGCGACATTATCAAGTCACGAGACGATGGCAGCGTAATGTTCGTCCGCTTCGATGACGCGGAGATCGACGGCGTTTTCTCGATCGACGGGTACATTGACGGTAATCGAAACACCACCAAGCAAGTTGCTGACTTCGTACTCGAACGCATCCACTGACAATAAGGGACGCAGAACAAAGCCGTAAACCGGAGCACTCATTCACGCGGCAATTGAAATCAAAGTCTTCCGTTCGTGCCCGGTTACGGCAAACGTTCTGCCATGGAGACGCGTTCACTTGGAATTTGACAACATCTACAACGTCACGTCGTCACTGAGGCAGAACGACGGCCACAAGCTGACACTCAAGTATCTCGACCAGGCGCACACTTATGCGGGCATGCTCGAAGGCACGCCCAACCGAAAGGCAAATGATTGGGGGATTGAAACTGATCTGAATTACGCGTCCCAATACCGCTTTTCGATGGGCAAACCATACCTAGTCGAACCGAAGCGACGCGACTATCTACGCGAGCCCGGCGATATGGATCGCGTTCGCGAACGAACATCGAAGTATCCGGCCGAGTGGGGACGTGATCCGGAATGGTTGCCGCTCGTACGATGCATCGGTTGCTTCTTTTCGACGACAACAAGCAGGAACCCCACGAAAGACATGTCCTCATTGACTGTTGTGTGGTACAAAAACGATTTCGCTTACCCAATTGATGATGGTATACTCGCTGATATCCGGTCGCTGGACTGGGATCGCTGGACTGGGATCGCTTGGCGACCGACTTTGAATACTGAGAAGAGGCAGCAATGCCGGAGATTAGCCGCTTTCTCGGAATCGCGATCCGCATGTACTACCGCGATGAACTTGCCGAGAATTGGGAACTTGCTCGGCAGGAACAACCTCTGAATCGAATTGATCCGCTGGAGTAAACTAGTGTTTCTACACGTTACCGCCGCCCGTCACGTCCGCGACCACATTGTGGAGATTGCATTCAACGATGGCACTGCCGCACACATCGATCTGTCAAACTCGCTAGACGGGCCAATCTTCGAGCCATTGAAGGACGTTGAGTACTTCCAGTCGTTTTCGATCGAGGGCCATACAATCGCATGGCCTAACGGAGCGGATTTCGCGCCGGAATACCTTCGATCGCTTGCTCCAGCGGGTGTAAAGTCGTAACCATCCGAGTTGGACATGCGTCGCGTGCCGCTCGCACCATGTTTAGCCGCAACAACCTTCGCCAAGTACGGTCAACCGCTACACAGTTGGCGAACGCTTATCACGCCATACCTTGCCGCTGTCGATCAGCTTTATCAGTGGGATGAACCGTGGGATGGTCCGAAGACGGTATGTTGCAAGGTATTTCTGCGACCGCCTTCGGGGTCGATTGCGGCGAGGTTCTACGCACCGTCGGTGCGCTGTCGCGACCGACGGCTACCTTCTGTGACCGACTTCGCGGTCAACAAAAAAACCGCAAGCTTGTTGGCTTGCGGTTGCTGTTTGCATCGTGATGCCGGTGACTTCGTCAGGGAGAACGAATTCGCCAAGCGTGCTGGTCAGAATCCGATGCCGATCGAAATTCCGCTTCGTCCGTATCCGTAGCCCGAGTAGCCGAACCCTGGATAACCGACGCCGTAACCTCGATTGCTACGGTACGGTACACCGATTCCATACGACGGATAGTAGCTGCGATAGCTGCTGATCGGTGCCCGATAAGAATACGAGGGGTAGTACGCGCTGCGACTGCGAGTCACACCGTACGATGGATAGTAGGCGCTTGTGTGGCCGCCGTAGTATCCGCGTGAGTGACAGTGGTCGGCTTTCGCTTCGGAGCCGGTGTACACGACCGCTGCGACGGCAATCGCGCCGACAATCAATGCCTTCTTGAACATCTGTTTCTGTCCTTGTGTGGGAGGTCTCTGTGTGGGAGGGTCTCAGCCCGGCAGATTCGAGCGTCAAACTGCTTGCCGATCGACTTTGCGCGCTGAGTGACTCCAGATACTCTGCATTCGCTGGACCAAACCAAGCCGGCACGGCCGAAATCACGTCCAGTGCCGTAAATAAGCCTTTTTCCGGCACGAGATCGATCAAAAAGCCAAAGCAAGGCAGAGTCGAAATGACTACAGAGCCTCAGGAGTGTGGTCAAAATGATGGCGCTCCTGTGCCGGGTGGCTTCAGATTGAGATTGTGTCATGCCCGCGGTTTTATGCGCCGGATCACCCGGTCGGTGGAGTACTCGATCGATAGATGATCCGTAGATCATTATCCATCTGCGTGGTCTCGACCAAGCGAAAGCGCGGTGCCTGGGCGAGCATCTTGAATCCGTTTCCGCCGATCGGGCCCAGGGCGGTGGCTCCTCCGAAAAGCGTATTGCCGAGGTAGATGTGACATTCATCGACCAAGTTTTCGGGGCACAGGAAGCTGCCCATCATTGTGCTGCCACATTCCAGCATCACGTTGGTCATCGATTGCTTACCCAGATGCGTCAGGCCGGCATGGATCATTTGCGAGGGATCCGAATTTTGGCAACGAAAGACCGCTGCGCCCGCATGGGTCAAGCTCGCCAAATGGGACTCATCGATCGTGTCCGAAACGATCAGCAGCACGGGCGCTTGATCGATCGTTGACATCAACTTGCTTTTCAAGTCCGGCAAGCGATGTCGGCAGAACACGACACGTGTCGCGACCCTCGATGGCTCGATGGATGTGCCGTCGTTGTCTGTATTTGAGAGTCTGGCGGTGAGTGTCGGGTCATCGGACTCGACGGTCCCCATGCCGGTCAGGATGGCATCGACGCGGGCGCGTAATTGGTGAACGGATCGACGGGCGGTTTCACCGGTGATCCACTGGCTCTGGCCGGAGACGGTGGCGATTCGTCCGTCCATGGTCATCGCCCATTTGGCGATGACCCAGGGAATGCCGGATCGGATCCTTTTCAGATAGGGCGCGTTCAATTCCGCAGCATCAGCACGCAGCAATCCGAGATGCACCTCCACTCCGGCTTGACGCAGTCGTTCCAATCCGCCGCCGCTGACTTTGGGAAAGGGGTCGTCCATTGCGACGACGACACGACGGACACCGGCATTGATCAGGGCATCGACGCAGGGCGGGGTTTTGCCGTGGTGGCAACAGGGTTCCAAGGTGACATACGCTGTGCAGCTGTTGGCTGTCGCTGAATCGGTTAGAGACCGCAGTGCCTGGACTTCGGCATGAGGTCCGCCGAACGATTCGTGGTAGCCTTGACCGATGATTTGACCGTCCCGAGCCAAGACGCATCCGACCATCGGGTTTGGCTCGACGTGTCCTTGTCCTTGTTGGGCAAGTTGCAGAGCCAGCCGCATGCAGTACTCGTCAAAGACCCGCTGGTCAAGGTTGGGCTGATCGGGTTCGGGTTGATCTGGGTTGGGGGGCGTGTCACTCATTCATTGGGCCGCTGCTACGTTGTTGTGGGCACACCTAGACGCGGATGATTCACGCGACTCCATACAGTCTACGCAATACGGTTGCATGAAACGTTTTACGCGGATTGGCACGAAAACAGGCTGCGTCTATCACCGCGTCTAGCGCTGGACTGCTCAAAGTATGGTGTCGTGTCTTTTTGGGTTTGCGCAAGTCTATGTCCCTACTGCCGGCGCAGCTGGTAGCCCCGGTGAGCCTCAGGCGCTAGCCGTGGGCCTGAGGCGGATTGTGGTGCCGGCCCACGGCTAGCGCCTGAGGCTCACTTTGATTGCGATGCATGGAACGAAAACATGGACTGAAAAAACAATGTCAAGCCTAAACTTTGAGCATTCCAGCCTAGCGCTATGATCACATCCAGCCATGGGCATCAGTCCATTCCTGGAACCCACAGTTTGCTGCCACCGTCACCGCTAGCAGGAGAACCTGCGGCGGGTGGGTTTGGCGAGTCGGGAGTCCACAGCCCTGATGAGCTGGACGCCGCGGGCGAGGCTCCCGGCGCGGGCCCCGCTGGGGATCCTTGGCGGAGCGAACCGTCGGGGCGAATCAGTCCTGCCCGCATCAGCAATTGTTGCAGTTGAGCCATGACTTCCGGATTATTTCGGTAGTTGGCATCGATCTCACCGATGGTGGATTTGAATCCTGCTTCGTCGCCCGTGCTCAAGTGCAGCTCGAGCTTCATCATCAACAGCGAGGCGAAGGGCAGTTTCTTTTCTTTTGCGAACGCGATAGCTTCTTCAGCGATCGAGCCGGCTTGGGCAGTATCCGACACGGCCGACAGCCAGTACATGTAGCATTGCAGCTTGAGGACGTTTTGATCTTCGGACATGTCCGTAGCAATCAATTGCTTGGCGACTTTGGCACCCGTGCTGCGGACTCCGATCGACTGACATTGGCTCAAGATATACCAGAGTTCTTCGATTCCGAGTGACGAGGTGTCGACTCGGAACAGATCCTCATTGTGGACGCCTTCCTCGACATCTGCATTGGTGAGTTTGATCTCGGGTAGCGGAGCGACTTTGGCTCCGTCTTGGATCGCGGCGATCACTTGCGGCTTGGACGCGAGCGCTTCGTAGCTCTCAACGATCCGCACAACGGTGGTGCGTTCGAGCAGCAACGAGTCGTCGTCGGCGGTGTCCGCGAGCGAGCGACCGCCCAGGATCGGCAGTTGCTGGGTCAGAACGGATTTGGGCAAATGGATGTTCATGAACCCGAGCACGATCGCTTGGATGTCCTCCATCGATCCCTTGCGGAATTGATACGCGGGGCGGCTTTCGCAGGCATCCAGAAAGGGGATCGAGCCGAACGGTTTGGAGTCCCATGTCACATCGCCGATGACTCCTGTGAGAACGTTCTTGATTTCCTCGACGTCAGACTCGAATACTTCGATGGCCTCCACGCATGCGGCGCGATCGGTTTGTCGACCGTAGACCAAGACGATGGCTTGGGAAACGGGGATGTCTTCCGCGGCGGGCAGTTCACTGTCTTCGCCGACCTTGGGACGATCGGCCAAGCGGAACACGGACCTCGGCGGCACTTCTTCTTCGCTCGTGATGAATTGCCGAGCCGTCTCGGGTGGCAGTTGGATGAGCCGATCGCTGGCGATCAGAGCCAGTTCGACTTCGTCCGCGTTTTCGATCTCTGCGAACAGTTCGACGGCGGGGATTGCGATGTCGTCTGTGGGTTGTGTCAAGGCAGCCAACGCGCGATATCTACAGCGTTCGTCAAAGCTCAACGATTCGCACTGCGACAACTGCTTCAGCATCTCGCATTGCTGTTGCATGTCGGCTCGCCAAACGGCGCACAGGAACAGTCCCGACAGAACGGCGGGTTCACCAACCACGGTACGCCTGAGTGATTCAAACTTTGTCTGAGCCAACAAGACCTTGTTGCTTCGCAGCAAGCTCAACGCTTCGTCGAAACGTTCGCCCCAATCCGCGTCGGCGGGGCGTTCGATCATTGCCGGCACAGCTTTCTGTCGGTGGTTGAGCGAAGGCGCGGAGTCCAATTGTGCCAGGAAGCCTCGGACCTGTTCGTTGTCGTATCCTTGAGCATACGCGGACAACATGGCGTAGACGCGGGCCGACAACACATTGCCTTGTTGGGCAAGCACCATTGCGAGCATCGAGGACACGTCCATGACGAAGGAGTCGACATTGCGACCGCTTTCATTCAACGCTTCCAGTAAACTCTCTGTCGCGGCGGACACGTCAGCGGAAAAGATCTTTGCCGCCGCGCGCTGTGTCAACGCCAGCGGATTGCTCGGTTGCAGGCGGATGAATCGGTCGGCGTTTTCGGCCAAGGAGTCGTATTCCCTCAGGTCCATCAGCAGGCGGCCACGCAGTGCCAGCGCCCAGGCCGCGTCGGGATGCTCCTGCAAAATGTTGCTCAATCGATCCAAGGCGGGCACCAACTGACCGCCTTCGAACATCGTCAGCACTTTTTCCAGTTCGCCGACGGAGTCCTTGCACTTGCAGAATTTGATTTTTTTGCCGCTGCCGCAGGGACAGATCGAATATTGATCGACACTCATGAGGTGTTGCCAGAACGCAGGAGAGGATGGAAGATCGAAGCACGAATGTACCATGTGCAGATGATCCGCCCCATCCCCCGGTCGCCGAAATCACTCGAGTTGAGAATCGTAACGCAAGATCACTGACCGCGATTTCGTTAGAAACTTGCGGGCAAGACGGCCAGTCCGGTCGCTGAGGGATCAGGGTTTGCCGAGACCGTCCAGCGGCTACCGTTGAGCTGGTAGTCGATCCGATAGAGCACGGCGGTGCCGCGAACGGTTTGCGTGTACTGATAAGCTGATGGGCTGGGCGGCTGCCCCGATTCCAGTCGCTCGCACGCGACGGCCATGACGGCCACGGGGCCGGCGATTCGATCTTCGCTCAGCATGCGAGCCTGTTCGATGCGTAGTGCCGAAGCGAGATGACGTTGGTGCACTGCGGCAAACGCTGTCGTTGTCAGGATCAACATCATGACGATCAGCATCACGTAGCCGTCGCGTCTCTTGCTCTGCTTGCGTCGTTTCGTCATTCGTCTCATGGCACGTCCGCGGTCACGAAGAGATACGTGTCGGAAAAATCTCCCAACGCGAAATCGATTTGGATTTCGATCTCGCCCGCCATGGGTTCAAAGTTTACCGACTCGACATGTTGAGCGACGACAAAACTCGTGGCCGTCGTGGAGTCGGTACGAATGAGCTGATCGTCCACCAAGCTGTACGTGATCACGCGATCGGGTCCGAGCCAATCCGGATGAGCATCCCCGTCGCCGTCGAAACAAAGCTGCAACTCATCGGCGGACGCAATGCGACGTCCGACCAACTGTCCAAGTACACGGTCGCCTTGTGAATCGTCCAGCGATGCACCGCCGAAATCACGGCGCAGGGACTCGATCGCCAAGCGGGCTTCTGCTACCACCCTCGTCTGGCGAATACTGCCCGCGATGTGACGAGTCATGTCCACCGCCACACTGCTGGCGGTCACCGTGATCACGGCGACCATCATCGATCCGATCGTGACCTCCAGCAAACTCATGCCGGCGCGGCGGTGGCGAGTTCGTTTTGGTTGTGATGCTCGCGTCATGGTGCCGGTGGCCTTTCGACTTCGTCCAGAATCGCAGTCATGCCGCCGGAGTCACTGAAAGTCGTGGAAATCACGCTGAGGGATTTTCTGGAACGAATGCAGACGGCATCCGCACGTATCCGTTGACGTTCGTTGTATCCGTAGGATTGGAAGATCAACACGTAGACGTATCCGCCGTTGTGCCTGTAGGTTCCCAATCGATCCCAGCCGACTCCGTCGTATTGGACATCGGTCGGGGGTGTCGTTTGATCGATTGTCGGCGTGATTTGGTAGCTGCCATCGGCGTAGACATAGTATCGAACGGCGTTGTGGTTGCTGCTCCGCGCCGGATAGGTCACCAGCACTTCGATTTCGCCTGCCGGAACGTCCGCCACATTGAAAAATGCGTATCCAAATCCATACGTGTCCGGTGGTGGAGTGTACTGATGAATGCTGCCGCGATAACCGGGACCACTTCGCAATCGCCAACCGTCAGCCGACCCGACACTGGGATAAAACGAGACCGCTGAGCTGTCCGAGTTGTCCACGATTCTCACGAAGTCCGTGTGTGGGATCGGTGACTGCTTGGGCGTCACCACATCGCCGATGCTTGCGTAGGCACCAAGTTTTTTTTGCCAAGGCGAACCGGCTTCGTTCAACACAGCGACGTTGGAGCTGGGCAGAACTTCACTGAGTCGCTGCGTCTGCTTGGTCTGGACGATGGCGATCGAGTAGAGTCCGCCGACGCCGATGGCCAGCATGACCATGGCGACTTGGATCTCGAGATACGACGAGCCTCGACGCGACCGCGGATGCTGGGTTCTCTGCAGCAGGGGTTGCCGGAAATCGGTTGATACGACAGCCATCTAGATCCCCGGAGTGAGAACGGGGCTCTGTCCCAGTGCGTTTGCCCCGCCTTGAACCGAACCGGTGATGGCCCCGGTTTCATCCGTGGAAAAGCTGCCCTGCCAAGCACCATTGTAGATGCTTTGGCCGGCCGCACCGATCTGTCGTCGCGTGGCCGTCGCGGTGAAGCCATCGGCATCGCCCGTCGTGGCGAATTCATAGCGACGTGATGCATTGGTGAGGTCGTCGTCGATCAAGCCGGCAGCCTGCAGGGTCTGTAGATCGGGCGCGTAGGTGCGATTCTCCAGCCAGTAAAAACGTTGTGCCGAGTTGATCATCCGCAGTCCGGCTCCGGCCAAATCCGCGTGCGATTGTTCCATGGTCTGGATCACACTCGGGGCGGCAAAGGAAACCAGGATGGCCAGGATCGTCATCGTGACGACGATCTCGATGAGCGAAAACGCCGTTCGGAAAGTATCCTTGCGTCGAAAAAGATGGATCGTCATTTCACGTTCCCCGCCATTTCGAACATCGGGATGTAAATCGCCAGCATGACGACACTGATGACGGCGCCCATGATCATGATGATCAGCGGCTCGGCAAGCTTCGTCACGCGTGCCATGAACGCTTGTGTTTTTTCGTTGTAGTAGGGCGCGATTTCTTCCATGACTCGCCCAAGCTGTGCGGATTCTTCGCCGACGCGAACCGCGTTGACCATCATCCCGGTGAACAGCCCCGATTCCTCCAAGCCATCGGCCAGAGAACGTCCCGCAGCCATCCGGTTGCGTGCATACTCGATCGCATCTCGATACGGCGGTTGTCCGGCAAAGACGTCCGCGACCGTCTGCATCGTCTCCAGCATCGGAACACCGCTGCGTAGCAACAAGGCCAAGTTGGATGCGAAACGGTACATCGATGACTGGATGACCAAGTCACCGACGATCGGAATCGCCACCATGATGCTGATGGCTCGACGACTGCCCGCTTCGGTTTTGAGCCATTTCCTCAACATGAAAACGCCCACGCCGACGATGCCCAAGACATACAGCCCGTACGCGGCGACGTAATCGCTGATGTCCAGGACGAACATGGTGATGCTGGGCAGTTCGGCACCCATTTCTTTGAACATGCCGCCAAAGGTCGGTACGACGAACCACAGCATTGCCAAGACGACCAGGATCGAAACAAAGACGAGGACGCAGGGATAGATCATCGCGCCGATGAATTTGCTACGCGTATCGGCGGCTTCACGGATCTGGCGATTCAAGTCCACCAGCACTTCGTCCAACTTGCCGGTCGCCTCACCGGTGGCAATCATCGCCACCCAATGCTTGGGAAACATGTCCGAGGTGGCGTCCAAGGAACTGTGTAGCGGTGCACCGGAGGCGACCCTCTCTGCGACTTCCTCCAGATTGTCTCTCAGCACGTCGCTCTGGTTCTGTTCGGCAGCCATTCGGATGGCGCGTAGCAGCGGCGTTCCGGACGCCAGCAGCGATCCGAACTGTTGAAAGAAAGTCATCTTGTCGTCCAAGCTCGCGCGTCGGTGTCGTTTCGCGGACACACGGGCACGGGCCAAGAACCAAGAGTTGAGTGACATTGCTGGGTGGGTGGGTCAGGTAGGTGGGGAATCGCGTTGGGCGATGTCGTTGCGGCAGCGGCCTGCTGCCGCTGGTGGTGTTGTCTTTTGGGGGACGACAAATCTCATTGAACAGCTTTCACTGTTCTGATTTCATTGAACAGCTTTCACTGTTCTGAGCACAAGCTGATGGCTTCCTCGATACTGGTCAGTCCTTCGATGACCTTGGCTGCGGCGGCGTGGGACAGCAACTTCATTCCGTCGGCGACGGCGATCCGCTGCATTTCCCCGACCGACGCGTTGGCCTGAATGGCGTCTTTGATGGCCTGATTGATCCGGATGACTTCAAAAACTGCCAAGCGTCCTTTGTATCCCGTATCTCGACAGCGGCTGCATCCACCTGCGCGGAACACGGGCACGTCGCGAGGGATTCCGAAGCGTCGGCAGGATTCGACGTCGAGCTGGTAGGGGACTTTGCACTCGACGCACAGTCGGCGAACCAATCGCTGAGCGATCAGCAACCGCAGGGTGCTGGCCAACAAGAACGGCTCGATCCCCATGTCCTTCAACCGCGTCACGCTGCTCAGCGCGTCGTTGGTGTGCAGCGTCGAGAAGACGAAGTGTCCGGTCAGCGCGGCCCGCATGCAGATTTCTGCGGTCTCTCCATCTCGAACTTCGCCGACCATGATCACGTCAGGGTCTTGCCGCAGGAAAGCACGCAGCGCGCTGGCGAAGGTCAAACCGACTTTGGCTCGCGTTTGCACTTGGTTGATTCCTCCGAACTTGAACTCGACAGGATCCTCGACGGTACACAGGTTTGTCTCACCGTCGTTCAGTTCGTTCAAGCAGGAATACAGCGTCGTGCTTTTCCCGCTACCGGTCGGCCCGGTGACAAGCATCAGACCGTGTGGACTGCGAATCGACTCCGACAGGTCACGAAATTGGCGGGCGTCCATGCCGAGTTGGCTGAGGTCGTGCGGCAGCGCGCTCTTGTCCAGCACCCGCATGACGATTTTCTCGCCGAACACCGTTGGGCAAGTATTGACTCGCATGTCGACACGGCGATCCGTGCTTCGCAGTGCGATCGCGCCGTCCTGGGGAACGCGTCGCTCGGCGATGTCCATTTTGCTGAGCACCTTCAGTCGGCTGACGACCGAATTGAGCAGTGGCAATGGCGGCGGAGTGATTTCCGTCAACATACCGTCGATACGCAAACGCACGCGACATTCGTCTTCGTAGGGTTCGATGTGAATGTCACTGGCGCCCGTCTGCAGGGCTTGCTCAAAGATTCCGTTGACGTAACGAATGATCCGGCCGTCACGTCCCGGTGGTGGTGCTTGGTCCAAGTGGATGACTTCAGTCGCTTCCTGGGCGGTCTCCGAGTCCAGGTCCTCCGACTCGTCGACTTCTTCGAAATTGGTCGTGGTGGTCGAGGCGGTTGTCGTGCTCCATGAGCCTTCCTCATAGAGCAGGTTGAGCAAACGCTCGATGACGTTGAGCGGTGAAAACATCGGTCGCATCTGACGACCGGTCAGCAGCTTGATCTCATCAGCCAACAGCAACGAATCGGGTGAGAATACCGCGACCTCCAGCACATTGCCGTCATCACTCAGGGGGGCGATCAAGTGATCGCGACAGAGTCGATTGGGCAAGACTTTGGCGATTGCGGGATCAACCGGGGGCGGTGCGTCGGCGGGCGGATCAAATAGCGGCACCAAGTAGTGATCCGCGTAAGCCTTTGCGATTTGCGTTTCGTTGGCCAATCCGTATCGGATGATCGATTCCTCGATCGTCACGTCATCTCGACTGGCTGCATTCCACAGTTCCTCCAAACGCTCAGGATCCAACTGATCAATGGAGTTGAGCAAGCGAACAATCAGGGGATGCTGCTGACTCATTCGCGACAGGGTTGCTTTTGCGTTGGCCATAGCGATTCAGCTTCACAGTGGAAGGTTAAAGGGGAGTTTGATCGGGAGATCCGGCGCATCAGCACCGGGTCGTGTAGCACCGGGTCGTGAATCGACACCGTTGTCGAGCGTGGGGTTTGTGTTTTGTGTCGGGCTGCTATCAGAGTCCTCATCGGCTTGCCACGTTTGGTCCTGCCGATGTGCGGAACCCTTGTCGGACGAGGAACGACTGGGTTGGGACATTTCCGCTATGGCACGCCGTGCACGCGGTTGTCGATAGGGACGAAGTTTGATTTCCAGCGGGCCGCTGCCCAGTACCACATGGTCCGCGGCGACCGACTGCACGGTGACGTTCTGGCCGTCGACATCGATCTCATCTCCGACCACACGTGTCTTGCCGTTGATGACCGCCCACCGCCGGCCGCCTATTTGTGCGATTCCCGCAAGCATCAGCTCGGAACGCACGAGAGATTCGCTGGGGTACTCGATCGAATCGACGACCACGAGGTCTGGTCGTGACGAGACTGGTTTGGGTTTCGCGGTGACCAACACGGGTTGGAAGGGATCCTTTTCTTGTGAAGCAATCCCCACCGGAGGCTTCAAGTCATCCGGTTTCCAACGGACCGTTTTTGCACGGACCGCATTGTCTGCAAGGTCCATCGGGCGATCGGCCGGCCAGCCGAGATACAACGCCGCGCAGAGCACCAGCCCGGGAGGTCCCAATTTCTGAACGATCGGGTTCATGAGTCTGACCTCAACACTCGAATGGACAGTTGCATTGTCGGGAGCGAGTTGCTTCGCTCGGAGGGGCTGATCTTCAGCGATTCGATTCGGACCAAGTATTGCTGCGATTCGATTCGGTGGAGCAACTGGTGTAGGGATGCAAAATCACCTGCCACATTGAGATTGACGCCAATGGTGTCCATGGGCCCCAGGCTCTGAGGTGCTTCTGCATTGATTTGGATCAGATCGACCTGTTCGGATTGAACCAAGTCGAGCAGCATGCCAGTTACGATGTCGTTGCTCTCTCCACGCAACACATGCGGCTCCACCGCCTCCATGCGATCTTGCAACAACAGCATCTCTTCCACCGTTTGGACTTTGGCTTTCAACTGAGTCAGTTCTCGCTGTTCCCGCTTGACACGTCCGTGCAGTGGTTCGCTGATGGCAAAGAACATGATCACGACGGTGGCGATCGCAACAGCGGAACGCATACGAAACGGATCTCGCAGCGTCTCGGCAACTTGGGCCAGTTCTTCGCGAATCGATTTCTTTTTCTTTGCCATGATTCCCCCTATCGACCTTTATTTTGTTGGGTCAGCACGACGGCGAACTCGGCACCCGACACACCCGTCGCGGGTGACGTGGTGCGTCGCAGATCGGTCAGTTCTACGGAGTCAAAGTACTTGGCCACACTCTGGATGGACTGCACCGATTCGGCGAGTGATTGCAGCGACTCGGGTAATGCGCCGTCGTCGTTCAACGCGCATTCGGCGTTGAGAATCAGAGTGGTCGGTGCGGTCTTGATGGCCTTCTTTCGCTTTTGCGTCATCGCGTTGGTGCCATGGATGGACGTCAGGCGAGTGCCGTCGGGCAGCGCGGCGGTGACGTCCGAGAGCATTTCGCTCCACAACACACGCTTGTCCAGAAACTGGCTGACCGACGTTGCTCGGGCATTGAGCTGATCGCGTTGGGAGTTGGGGTTTGTTGAGTCATGAACCTGACTTGGTGCGGTGCTCAGCAGAAACACCTGCTCATTCTGGACATCGCCCAGTCGAATCCACAGCACTCCCGCCAAGATGCACGCCGCAGTGATGTAGGCACAGATTTCCTTGTAGGGCAGCACGCGGCTAAATTTTAACGGGTCGCGGTGTTGGCGAATAAAGTCAAACTCGTCGTCTTGACCCGCCAAATAGCTTTCCACCAAACAACGTGCCACGTCGTGTCCGATCATCGATGGCGTATCGACCCAGCGATAGTCCGGTGGCAAGTTGTCATCGAGCCATTGACGGTCGATCAGTTTCTTGAGCTCAGGGCGTCCATGGATCACAACCGTCTCGGGCGGTCGATCTAATCCACACGCTTTGTAGGCGGCCTCGACACTCCGTGCGATGGAGATCACTCCGGTACCTTCGTCGCCCGCAGGCAGTGGCATGCTCTGCCAATGCACCGGACGAGAGCCGCGACTGATCACAGCCAGCAGACTGTTCTCGCCCATGAACACCCGAGTGATCGAGACGCCGCGTCGCTCCCGCCCCTCATGCTCCGATGCGACACCAATCAGGCTTCGCGCAGCAGGTTCCAGTCGTTGCAGCGAATGAATCGTTTGAGCGACCGCGTCACGGATCTCCTCGACGCGTTGCTTGGGAACTGCGACGATACCGACCAACGGTCGTCGGTCGGCTTGCCAGTGGATGACGTCGATCGCCATCTCATCCAAATGCGATGAGCTGCTACGAAGCGATTCGCGTAGCAGGACGCGTGGGGAGGCCGTCGCTGCACCCGAGGCGATGGGACGGGTCGCAAAGTAGCATTCAGCCGTCGGGATCGCTCCCAAAATGGATGTCGGAGTGTCGGCGACACCCAGTTCTGCCAGCAGACGCAGCAGGGCACCGTGCACGTCGTTGTCGATGACATCGACGATGGCGTTGCGATGTCGGACACGACCAAACGCGGTACGGGTGGCGCGACATCCGTGCAGATGCCTGCGGCCAAACAGAACGCCGACCGCGTTGTTCAATGAGCGTTCGCTCTTGGTCGTCATGGTTCAATTTCCCCACCGGCGTGTGCAATGCCGGACTTGCGACGTGCAAATCCCGGCATCGGCCTTTCACAAAAAAAGAGCGATCCGCTGTGCCTTGCTGGATCGCCCCCAAAAACTTGTTATCGATCTCACGCGATAAGCGAGACCGAGCCGTGCACAGGAACTGTCCTCTGCACGACTCCACTCACCCAGTCAGTTGACTAGGTGCTCTGCGGGTTGATGTCGGTGTCGATCGTGCTATTCGCCGCGTCGTAGCCTTCCTCAGTAAATGTCACGGTATAGGCCCCGTAACCACTGCTGCTGCCGCTACGTGTCAGAGTCAGTGTCCAAGAATCTTCCAATGATCCGGTTCCGCCTGCACCAGCCGTGCCGACCGCGAAGTACTTCGGAGGAGCTTGCTCCATGTCCAGTTCAGCCAAGTCGCTCGCGTAGGTGCCCTGACGTGCTTGGTAACGCTCTTGAGCGGCCCGGACACTTGCCAGGTACTTGAACGACTCCGATGCCTTGCTGCGTTCAACACTTTGCAGCAGACGTGGGACGCCGAATGCGGCCAAGACTCCGATGATGATGACCACCACCGAGAGCTCCACCAATGAAAAACCTTTGCGAGAGCGACGTTGTTGTAGGGCGATTGTTTGAGCCACGAGTTGGGTCTCCGTTGAGTGCTACGTAAAAACGTTTGTTGTTTCTGAAATGGCTTGAATCACACACGTTGTTGTGACACGAGGCTCGCGATGTACCGCGGCTCATTGAAGTGATAGGACACCGCGTAGGTCGTGCCGGAGAAGTGAACAGAAATCATGCATCCGTGTTTCATGGCCGCTATCCCGTGCAGGATCTGTAACGATTGCATCAATAGCAGCGACCATAGGCATTCAAACAAAGAAATCCATGTTGCTAGCATTCAACATCGCATGGATTTCGGTAAACCAGGCAGCCTAGGCGAGTGTGTAAGTCTCCGAAAACTGACTTGGTGTTTTTTCGGTAGATTCGTTAAACTCCCGAGGCATTGCTGCCGGAGGGATCCGAACGCCTTGAGTTCAGGTGGTCATTTCACGTTGCATGCTTGGCCATTGAGTCATCTCATTGGTTCATGCACGAAGCTGACGACACGGAAGCATTCGGTGGCAAGAAACGCAGCGCACTCACATGCCTTTGCCGGGCACGCGACACAGTCAAGGATTGGCGGCAGCCGCCGCAGGGAGGGAATCCATGCCAGCCGAGTCATCAAAAAACCTGTCATCGAAGAAACAGTCATCCACTGCCGAATCATTCCGATTCGTTCACGCCAGCGACTTTCATCTGGAACGTCCACTGGGCGATCTGGATGAACTGCCGTCCCATCTCCGCGACGCGATGGCGATGGCGCCGTTCACCGCCGGCGATGCGATTTTCGAAGCGGCTTTGAGCGGCAATGTGGATTTTGTGGTGCTCTCGGGCGATTTGCTGCATCCGCAATCGGCCGGCCCCTACGCGATGTCGTGGCTGCTCAATCACTTTGAAAAGCTCGGCGCGGCGAAGATCCCCGTGTTCTGGGCCGCGGGTGTCGCTGATGATCCGGCCAAGTGGCCCGATGCGGTGCCGTTGCCACCCAACGTGACATTGTTTCCCAAAGACCGCGCGACCAGCACCTACGTCACACGGGCGGGACGCACGATTTGCGAAGTCATCGGGCAGAGCAGCGATGGCAGGTCGTCGTTGCACGTACCCAGTTATGAGATTCCCACCACGGATGATTTCACCGTTGGTGTGGGATATGGAACGTCTCGCGCCGAGGCCTTGGCCGAAGCCCGAATCGACTATTGGGCGTTGGGGGGAAAACACAATCGAACAGAGATCGACGGCGGTGCAACATCTGGCGCTGTTTATTGCGGCACGCCACAGGGCCGTGATTTGAACGAGCATGGTGCCCACGGATACTCGATGGTGGAGGTTGATGCGGATCGCAACGTACGTGTTCATGAAATGCATTGTGACGTTTTTCGCTATTGCCAAATCGCCATCGACCCTGAGGACATTGCCAATGTCGGTAACATCCGCAATGCCATGGGCGAACGCATCGCTCGCTTGCAGCACGACAACGGCGGACGGCATTTGATCTTGGGTTGGGACATCACCCTGCAAAGCGGTGATCAACTCCAATCGATCGGTGATAGTCAAGAGTTGCTTGCGTGGTTACGGCAACAGCATGGCCATGGGACGCCGTCGGCATGGACGGCGAATCTACGGGTCCGACCGCCAAAGCAATATCCAAAGTCTTGGACGGAAGAAGACACGATTCTCGGGGACTACTTGAGGATCGCAGCGGACCATCGTCAGAAAGACGGCAGTGATCTGAATCTGCTGGCGATGACGGAACAGCACGAAGCGTTGCCCGCGACGACTGCGAGCCTGTTGGCGAGCATTCCTGCGGGCGGTCAAACCGAGGTCATGGAGCAAGCGACCCTGCTGGGAGCAGAGTTGCTGCGTGGCGGGAAGCCTTACTGGGTGCAGAAATCATGAAAGTCAAAGACATTCAAATCGACGGTTTTGGAGTTTGGACCGGCCTCTCGGTCGATTCACTCTCGGACGGCATGACGCTGTTCTATGGACCCAACGAAGCCGGCAAGACGACGCTGATGCAGTTCATCCGTGCGATGTTCTATGGCTTTACCCCAGGGCGTCGGGAAAAGTACCTGCCGCCTCTGCACGGTGGAACTCCCGGCGGTGCCCTTCGTGTCACCGGCCCCGGCGGTGGTTATGAGATTCGGCGGCACAGCCAGCTTTCCGGTGAAAGCGTCACCGGGCAATTGACCGTCACCGGCAGTGACGGTCTCTCTCAAGGCCAGCATCGCCTGAACAGCTTGCTCGGCCAAATCGACGAGCCGATCTTTACCAACGTGTTTGCGATCGGCATGCGAGAGCTGCAGGAGCTCAGCACGCTGGACGACACCAAGGCCGCCGATGAACTCTACAAACTCTCCAGCGGACTGGATCGTGTTTCTCTGGTCGATGTCATTCGCTCGCTGCGAGAGGGACGTCAGCAACTGATCGGCGAGTCACGCTTTTCCAGCGACCCCGACATCGCCAAGCTGGCCGGCTTGATTCAAAAACGCGACCGCTTGCGAGACGAGGTCCAGCAACTCAGTAGCCACAGCCGCCGCTGGAACGAACTGGCCAGCCAGCGCCGTACGCAGTTGCAAGAGATCAACGACTTGACCGAGCGGATGGGTAATTGGGAAAAGGAAGCCCGATGTGTGGAGGCGGCGATCAGTGTCTACGAATCATGGACACGTCGCGACGAACTGCGTGAGCAGATCAAGTTGATCGAAGTCGACGCTCGCATGCCCGATGAAGCCCCCGGAAAACTCGTACAGATCGACGCCACGATCGAAGACCGACGGGCAAAGCTGGAGGAAGTCAAACAAAAACGACGAGCACTGCGTGAAAAGTCGGAGCAGTTGCCCGTCAGCAAACGCATGCTGGATTTGCAAGGCCGCATCGAAGCCGCCACCGAACAGGCGACATGGGTGGAAGCCCTCGAGGAGCAAATCGAAAAGGTCGACCAACAGATCCTCAAAGCTCGTAGCCAACTGACGATGGACGCCGATCGCTTGGGACTGGACCAGTCCGATCGAGAATCATTGCTCGAAGGCGAAACATCTCAGTTACCCGATCTCTCGCGTCAAACACTGGCCGCCCTGGCAGGTCCGGCCAAACGTGTCAAAGAGCACGCCTTCGCACTACGGCAAGCACGCAACGAGGGCGCTGAACACAAGAAACGCTGCGAGCAGTACGGCGAGCAACTGACGGAAGTGCTCGAACGTGCGCACGCGTCCGAACTGCAGCAAGCCATTCGACGCGAGACGGATGTCATCAGCGCGCTGAAACATCGCCTGCAATTGGGCGAGCACCTGGAAAAGCTAAAGCGTCACTATCGCAGCTTGGAAAACGAATCGGTCGACTTGACCACCGCCGAAGTCCTGCCGCTGGATCGCTTGCTGCTGCTTGCACTGCCCTTCATCGTCGGCGGCAGTTGCCTTGTCTACGCATTCTCGCACTTGACCGGCCTGAGCTGGTTTCTCAGTGGTGAGCCCGATGCGACGACCGGTGTCCTGTACATGATGTTCGGCACCTGTGCTTTGTTGGTGTATTTCATCAGCCGACAAAATGGTCAACGGTCCACCCTCGGAGACTTGGAGGACTGTGATCGGCAAATCGATACCCTGCGACGCCAAATTCGAGAGATCGAAGCTGAGCGGGATAGTGTCGATTCGAACTTGCCCACCAGCAGCCAATCGATCGAAGTACGGATTCGTGAATCGGAAAGTTTGTTGGCCGAACTGGAGGCATCGCTGCCGGCATACCACGCCCATCAAGCCGCATCGCAGTCCTACGACAATGCCCGTCGTCGCGCGACCAAGGCAGCCGACCAGCTCAAACAGGCCAAACGCGAGTGGGCGTCTACCTTGGAGCAACTGGGCCTGGCCGAAACGATGTCGCCCTCCAGTGTCCGTAAGTTGAGCGAAGGCTACGAGACGTTGCAGGCCAGCCTGCGTCGCCTGGAAGAGTTGCAAGCCGAAAAGGATCAACGGCGTCGCGAACGCAGTAGCATCGCCAAACGAATCGAAATGCTGTACCTGGAAGCGCTGGAGATCAACGAAGAGTCCGCCGCCGCGGAACGAAAGAAATTCGCCGACGACGACCTGGAGGATTCCGTCGCAGATTCTCGCAAAGAAAAACGCCAGGTTGCCATGTCGATCGATGGCCGGAACATCGATAGCCGGAACATTGATAGCAGAAACATTGACGGCAGAAACATCGATGGCAGGGACAAACGTGCCTCGCGTCTGGGGCCGCTGGAGCAACTGCATCACCTGCAAGAGGAACTTTCGCGTCAGAATCATTGGATCAAGCGACGTCGCGACCTTCGTGAACAAGACCAGCAGTACAAACGCCAGCAGTCGGCTTACGCAAGGACGATCGAGCGGAGCGAACAGCAGCGACGTGCCTTGTGGGCCAAGTGCGGCGTGGCGACTCCGGAACAGTTCTATCAACTGCTGGACAACAAAGCCGGCTTGGTGGAACTGAAAAAACAGTTCAAGGACATCGACAAACAAATCCGTTCGATGATCGGCGCCAACGTGGACTACGACGTGGTCCAGCGAGAGATCACTGATACACAGTTGCCGGACTTGGAGAAACGTTGGGAAACGATCACGGGTCGGGTCAGCGAAACGGAGACACGCATCGGAGTGTTGCGGACTCAACAGGGCGAACTGGCCGCCGAGATGAAACACTTGGCCGACGACAAACGTTTGATGACCGCCCAGTTGGAGCTTTCCTGCGTCGGTCGACAAATCGACTCGGTCGCGCGCCGCTGGCAGACACTGGCAACGGCCAGCTTTTTGGTCGAAGAAGTCTGTGGGAAGTTTGAACGTGAGCGTCAGCCCGAGACTCTTCGAGAAGCCTCGTCGTTTCTCTCCCAACTGACCGATGGCAAATACACTCGTGTGTGGACGCCGTTGGGAACCAACCAACTGAATGTCGACGCGCACGACGGATCGTCGCTTTCACTGGATGTTCTGTCACGCGGAACCCGTGAAGCCGTCTTCATTGCACTGCGTCTTTCACTCGCCGCAGCGTACTCGCGTCGCGGTGTGATGCTGCCGTTGGTGCTGGACGATGTCCTGGTCAACTTTGACGGACAACGCGCCCTCCATGCTGCAGAAACGTTGCGTACGTTTGCCGAACTGGGGCACCAAGTGTTGATGTTCACTTGCCACGAACACATCGTCGAGATCTTTCACTCCATCGGTGTGGAAGTCCGCCAGATGCCTCCGCAGGGAACTCCGGGTCGGGCGACGATTTTGGAGCCCACGCTCATTGAATACGAGGAAGAAGAATACGAAGAGGAAGAAGAGTACGTCGAAGAAGAGCCGGTGTACGAGGAAGAAGTCGTCGCCGAGGCACCGGTCGCCGAGTCACCGGTCGTCCAAGAGCCTGTGGTTGAATTGCCCGTCGTCGAGAAACCCGTTCTGCAAACGCCTCCCAAGCCGGCACCACAGCCCGATCCAAGGCCGGCGCCCAAGCCGGAACCGGTGCGTGTCGTCGTGGAGCCTGAGCCGCGTGTGATCTATGTCGAACGGCCTCGCGAAGAACCTAAACGTCCTCGTGCCCAGCCGATTCGAATCGTGGAACCCGAGCCGACCGCTGCAGACGATTACCTGTTGGATGAGCCCGACGAAATCCGCCCCCAACATGCTCCGTCGATCGGCTGGGCTTGGTTCGAACGGGAGTCGATCGCGGACGCCCAACTGCCAGTGGACGAGTTTCTGACGCCGCAGCCCGTCTCATCGAAGTTGCCGATCGACCAGCTGTCTACCGAACAACGAGCCGCTCAAGCCTTGAAGATGGCCCACCACGCCATCAACAGGGAGTGGTTCGGACATGAGATCTCTGCCGATGAGCCAGCCGACGCGGCGGCACCTGAAGAAGTCTGGAACCGCAACGGCTCCTGGTGGGACGGTGCACAAGTCACCAAACCGTCCGCCTGATGGGGCTTGTTGAGATAGTCGTAGGTTGGCCACTCTTGGCCGACGTTCAATACTACACAGACGGGCAAGAGTGACCATCCTACGGTCTTTCAATCCCCGGCACGGACAAATCAGGCTGACATAAAGGCCAGAACCCTCCCGCCGGAGGGTGTCAAGTTTGCTAGCGAAGCCGCTGAATCAAGGTCATTCGCCCAAATCAGGGTGAATTCCGGCAGGTAACCTTGCGAAGATCGGGGCTCGCCGATATTGTTTTCCCTCCACCCATTCCAAAATAACACCCACCCACCCGAGTGAATATCATGACTTTGGACCGCAGCCTCAAAGTGCGCGCTGGGGCGATCAAGTCGCGAAACGTGCTGACCCGTGCTGAGCGAGTCGCTCGCCTGCAGGAACTGGACAAGTTCAACGAAAAAGACAGCATCGTGGGAATGCCCAAAGTGCGAGTCGTCAAGGTTTCGTTGAAGAAAAAGAAGAAGGTCAAGAAGGAAGACGACAAGTAACCGTCGCATTCGCCGTTTCTTGACGGCAATCCAACCACGCACCTACCGATCGAGTTCACAAGAATTCGATCGGTTTTTGTTTGCGACACTTCTTCTATCTCGCTCCCTCTGCGACGAGAGCCCCCGTAATGGGATTCGCTAGAATTCCCTCCCCATGTCATCGGATCGACTTTCGCCAAAGTTGGCCTGTTTTCACTCTGCGCGCCACACCAACTGATCTGGTGCTTGAAAAGGCCAAAACCCTAACATCCTGGTTGCAAAGGTGCCCCGTCGCTCCTAACGCAATCAGCCGTGTACCGCATCCGCCATCGAGCGGCCCGGTATCCATTGCTAAACGAGCAAGTACTCAAGAACACTGAGTTATCCATCATGGACACCACCTCGTATCCAAACGCCAAATCCTCATCAAATCTCGCAGACGAATTTTCCCCGGGCTCGTCGGCAGCGGTAGAGACTGAGTCTGCGGTTGAGCCTACGGCATCAAACGAGCAGGCCACTGACGAGGCCATCGATTTGGCGAAGTCGATCGGTGATCCGCAGCGTTTGCCGCCGCCGGAAGAAACCCGCCCGGTGCGAATCTTGTGGCAATACGCCGGCGTGCTCGGTTTTGTGCACGTGGTCGCTTTGCTGGCGTTTTTGCCGTGGACTGCCGGCTGGTTGTTCACTTGGTCCGGACTCGTCTTTGCCGTCCTGGGACACTTTGTCTTTGGCATGTTGGGCATTACGATCGGCTACCACCGTCTGCTGACTCACCGCGGATTCACCTGCCCTGTTTGGCTTGAGCACACGTTGGCCATTCTGGGAATGTGCAACCTCCAGGATTCACCGGCGCGATGGGTCGCCATCCATCGAATGCACCATCAGCACAGCGACAAACAACCCGACCCGCACTCGCCTCTGGTCAGTTTCTTGTGGGGTCACGTCGGCTGGGTCTTGGTTCGCCACCGCGATTTGGATCGAACCATTCACTACGAGCGTTACGTGCGAGACCTGCTCCGCGATCGCTTTTACTTGCAATTGGAACGCCGTGGCGGTTGGTTCTTTGTGTTTCTGGCACACGTGTCGGTGATCGTCATGGCCGGTGCCATCATCGGGGCCGTCGTCAGCGGCGGGCAGTTCTCCGAAATCCTGCGTTACGCTGCCAGTTACGCCGTTTGGGCCGTCGCCGTGCGTACCGTTTTTGTGCTTCATGGCACCTGGGCGGTCAATTCGATCGGACACGTCTTTGGCTACAAGAACTACAAGACTCGCGATGAAAGTCGCAACAACTGGCTGGTCGCCCTGTGGAGTCACGGCGAAGGCTGGCACAACAATCATCACGCCGAGCCTCGCAGCGCCGCCCACGGGCATCGTTGGTGGGAATTCGACATGTCATGGCGAGTCATCCAGGTGTTGGAATTCCTCGGACTGGCCAAAGATGTCGTACGTCCCAAAGCGTTCTCGAGCGAAAAACAGCCCAGCTGATCGGCTCTGGAGAATCTCCGCGTCGGGATCTCCCAAAAAATCTCTCCGCTTGGGCGAAATCCTTTGAACGCCCAACCCATCTGCGGGCACACACGTACAAACAAGCAGACAATGTGGTCTCAGCCGTTTTTCGTGTCCCCAATGCCCTCCTGACGTGACCGATTCCGCGACGATCCCTATCGCAGCCGACGACGGCGTCTCCGACAAGGTTCACGTGCCGTGGAAACCCATCGGACGGAATCCCAGTGGACGGAATCCCATCGGACGGGCCGTCCCAGGGGCCACCACTTCGGCAGACCCATGCGTCGATCCGGTGGCGATGGACCAGGCTTGGATCGAAGACCATTATCCGATCGTTCATCGCGCAGCCTGGACGATGACCGGTGATGTTTGGGCCGCGGAAGACCTGGCGCAGGAAACCTTCGTCGTTGCACTGGACTGCTGGAACGGTTTCCAAGGTCGATCCTCGCGACTGACTTGGCTCTACGGCATCCTGTTGCGTTTGCGGCAACGCCGATCTCGAACGCTGAGTCGATTGCAGCGTCGGATCGAAACCTATGCCGGCCTGCGTCCGCCTCAGCGCGCACCCGATCCGATCGACGAACAAATGCAAACCGAATGGAACGCTAGCGTTTGGTCGCTCGTCCGCCGATTGCCCAAGCGACAAGCCGACGCGGTCACCCTCCGTTTCGCCCAACAACTGACTTACCAAGAAATTGCCGACGCCGCCGGATGCTCACTCGGCACCGCCAAAAGTCGTGTCCACGAAGGACTCAAAAAACTACGAGCCCATCCCGAATGCCATGACCTGATGCAACAACTCTCACAGCAGCGATAAGGCGAGAAGCAGATAAGAGTTCATCTTCCGCTCGCCCAACGACCGACCAGCAAAATTTACCATGTCCAACTCACCAAACCATTATTCGTTACTAACACCACGGTCAAGCACGCCCTCGTTGTCTCAGTTGCAGACTCAAGTAACGCGTCGGCGTCGACGACGCAACGCGATCAGGATCGCCATCCTGCCACTGGCGATTTTGGCGGTTGCCTGTGTCTCGCTCTCGCTGCGGACGAGTTCCGATACAGCAGAGTTGGCGCAAACCAACCGCATAGATCAGTCAGCTCCACGCACGAATCCGCAAACAGCTCCACCTTCAATTTCTCTGCCCAACAACACCAGCAACGAAGCGCCGGTGCGTGTCTTCGCAACATTGCGGGCGAACGTCCCCGTTTACGATTGGGATCAAGACTCGGGCGATTTGCAATGGATCGGCTGGACGCAATCCAAACGCGTGGTGCCGGTGGACCTCAGCAGCTACACCAGCGAAGAGCTTGATCAGCTCAATGCAATGCTCGTTCCCAAACCCAATCTCGTCAGTCTTTGACGTTGCCCAACATTCTGTCACTCAGCTCCACCTTCCCCCCTCAAGGACCTCAGACATGTCAATCGCAATCAAACGAATGACTCTCAGCTCGGTACTGGGAGTCTTTCTCTCTCTAGCGGCATTCTCTGCCTCGGCGCAGGAAATGGTTGATTTCCGAACGGCAATCGATCTGTCCAGCAACGCAGTCGTCCAAGTGGACTTTGCCGGTGATGATCTCGACGATCGGATCGCGATGCCGCGAATGCGTCGCGCAGACTTGATGCCGCAGGCGATACTGTTCGGCCTAGCAGATCAACCTCGTTTTCCACGTGCCGGTTTTGCGATCAGTGGCACCACCGTTGTCACGCCACTGCCGGCGGCGGTCACGGATGTCTCGGTAACGACCACCGACGGCGCTCAGTACGATGGTAAAGTCATCGTGCGTGACAACGTTACGGGGTTGGCCGTGGTTCAACTCGAGAACGCCTCGTTCATCAGTTTGCCGTTGGATTTCAATGCCGCTCAAGCAGGATTGCCCGTCGTTGCGTCGTGGATCGGCAGCGAGGGCATGATCAGCGATGCGGGGATGGTTGCCAGTGCACCTGGTGCATCAGAGCCCGCACTCGGATTCACGTCGTCGATCGATTTCGGAGAGTCGATGCAAGCCGTCGGCAGTCCCGTCGTCAATGCCAATGGTTCGGTTGTCGGCGTCATGGTGCAAGGCCCGTCGGGTGGACTGCACTGCGTCAGCGCGACACAAGTCAATCGATTGATCGACGCATCGCTGGGCGAGAATCCGATCGACTTGAAACGAGGACTCGTCGGAATCCAGTTCGACAGCAACGAAGTCGTCTCGGTTGCCGGCGTTTCGCCTGGCAGCGCCGCTGACACAGCAGGCTTGAAAGTCGGTGATCAGATCGTTTCGATCAATGAGCGACGCATGGATTCCGTCCAACAAGTCTTGGCTGCGGTCGCGGAAGCAAGATCGGGTGATTCACTGTCACTCGTCGTCCAACGAGGTGACGAAGTCCTGAATAAAACGCTGACACTCACCGAGCATCCCCAGCAGGTCGCTGCGAACCCTCAACCACGTGTCTTGGGGCAACGTGGCGGATTCAAGTTGCAGGATGGTCGCTTGGTGCCGTTGGACGGCGACGATGCGGCGGTGCCCGTTCCACAGTTGCCCGGTGGGCTGCAGCAGTGGATGGCAGACCCCAACGGCCAAGCCATGCCGCCGATCTTTTGGGGCCAGCCCATCGAAGGCCTGCAAGTCGAACGTAGCCACCTGGAAGACACCCTGCAGGACATGAAGAAACGTCTTGACGAGCTGAACGAACGGCTCAAGGACAAAGACGATAAGGGCGGAGAGTAAATCCTGTAGATAGAGGTAGGTCTCAGTCGCGACCGAGGGTCACGATTGGGGTCCGGGCAAGCGAATCGAGGACAACCGGCAACTTTCCACGCAGCCACGCCCGGCGCAATCGTTAGAACCCGTCGGACACACCCGCAGACTGCAGGGGACCGTTCCCGGTTGGCTTGCCAACCCAACCGGGGCGACTAGCGTGAGACTCCGTCGATATCGACGGCCAGTCTCAGCGACTCACTCTGCAACATCACGACCATGTCTCAAAATTCTTCATTTCGCCGCGTCTTGGGCCAGGCCCTCCTGTCCCTGGTCGCGATCGGCGTTGTGTCACTCACGGACACGACCGTCACTTCTGCTCAGCAGGCCCTCGGCACTCCCCTGTCGACCCAGCAACCTGCCGCTGCCGTTCAACCGGCAAGCGAGTCCGAAGATCGCGTGGAAGTGCTGCCAACTCCCGAGCCCGATCCCGCGGCGACGAAAACAGCGACAGAAACAGCAGCGGATACCGAGACCGACGTCGTTCCTGAATCCGCCTTGGTCATTCCCAACGCCCAACTCTCCCTGATTCAGAACGCGTTCATCGCTACACCGTTGCCTGGTGTCGTCTCCGAAGTCAATGTGCGTGAAGGCGACCGTGTCAAAAAAGACGACGTGCTATTGGTGCTCGATTCCGAGCAGGCGATGAGTGAGTTGACCGCCGCCCGAGCCGCATTACGGGCCGCGCGTTTGCGAAGTGAGAACGACGTCGACCGACGCTACGCTCAGCGAACTTTGGCCGTGCGCAAAACTGAACTGCTGCAGAGCCACGAGGCAAACGAAATCTACTCCGGCGCCGTCAGCGATAACGAAGTCCAGCAGTTGACCTTAGAAGTCGATCAGGCGACCCTGGCGATCGAGCAAGCCGATCATGAGTTGGAAGTCGCAATGGCCGATGCCATCGAAAAAGAAGCCGCCGTCAAGATCGCGGAAACCAAAGTCAAACAACACACCCTACGCACCACGGTCGGCGGATTGATCACACAAGTCGACACGGAACCCGGTGAATGGGCGGAGCCGGGCAAACCCGTCGTGCGGATCATTTCACTCGATCCGATCCGCGCCGAATGCTTCATCGACGGACGTGAACAGGGAACGAATTTGGTCGGCCGTAGCGTCCGCTTCACCGTGCCGGCCGGAATGAGATCGTCCAGCGACGAATTGGTCCTCACCGGCAAAGTCGTCTACGTCTCCCCCGAAATTCACCCCGTGACCGGCCAAACGCGACTGTGGGCGACGCTCGATAATCCCGGCGAAAAAGCAAGCGTCGGTATGCTCGGCAGTCTTTCCATCGGGCAAAACTGAGACGCCTGACGAGCCACATTCATCAGTCGTTTCCACCAAATCGTGCCAGTCCAAGCGTTGGATCTGAAACCGAGCCAACTATACTGGAGCGACTATCCATCCGACCACTGCCAACAGAGTCTCTGTCGGACACAAAACAACCTGATTTCCCCAACGGAATGTACAGTCCCATGAAACATCTGCTTCGATTCGCCGTTGCACTTCCCGTTCTGACGCTTGCCAGCCAGTGTGCCGCCGGCGGCAATCCTTTGCTGACACGCTTGTTTTCCTCTCACTCGACATGCAAACCCGTCACGCTCTGCAGCGAACAGGCCCCGGTGATCGCGGAAGCCACCCCGGTGGAGACCATCGTTTCGGAAACGCCCGTCATTGAGCCCGTCGTTGAATCAGCGTGTTGCCAAAGTGGACAAGCCGTTGTCACTGGCACCGGTTCCATCGCTTCATCGAACATCACGCCCGCAGAGTACGCTCAAGATAATCCCAGCGAGCTGAACATCCTGCTGACCACCGAGTTGGTCCAACTGCGTGAGCAGGTCAAGCAACTGCAGGAAACACAAGTCGCTCAAGACGAAGCATTGGCGAAATCAGAGCAACTGATCACGGCGGAGAAAAAGTCGCATGAGGAACACCTCAAGAAACTTGACGCCCAGATGAAACGCATCGAAGCGGCTGAAAAACAAGCCGCCTCAGCCAAGCAGCAACTGGCCGACGCTCAAAAGAAACATGAGCAACTCGTTTCCAAGCTGAATGCCGAAATCAAATCAGCCGAGGAATCTGCCAAGGCAGCGGTCGCCGACGCGAAGCAGCAATCGGACGCACAAAAAGAGCGTGCCGACAAGTTGCAAAAACAGAACCAGAATCTTAAGAAGAATCTGGAGCAACAGAAGAAGCGAGCAGACGACTTGGCTGCCAAAGCCGCTGAGGTGCAACCCGCCAAAGAAGAGGCACCGGTCGAACCTCAAGATGACGCCCCCGCTGACAAGCCTCAAGATGACAAGCAAGCGGTGAAGGACGAAAGCGAACCGGCACCTGTGGCAACCGAGCCCAAAGAAGAATCCGCTGAGTGATCCTCAACAACCATTCCCGATTCTCAACCGAGGTCGACAATCCTGTCAGCCTCGGTTTTTTCATGCGCCCGTCCAAGGACTCGTAATGGGATTCGCCAGAATCCCCAAAACCTCTTTTTAGGGTAGTGGATCTTGTTAAAGATCCTGCAGTGGCGGGATCTTTGACAAGATCCACTACGGCCAACCCTAACTCTTATCCGTCCCAGCCCACTAGCGCAACTCGGTGAAGCGAGTCTGGGCGTGATCCAAGGGGATGAAGGTTAGCTCTCGCTCGGTTGCACTGCTCGTAGCGAATAGCGGGTTCCAAGGAATCGCATAGGCGCACACTCGACCGGATGTTTCCTCGGTGACGTAAATCACACCGTTTGCAATTCGGTCATTGCTCTTGAAACCGCGAAAATCAGCGTGTCCCACGGCCATCAGATAGGCACCTTGATGAGAGGGAAAGTCCTTGGAGACGTTGTAGCGATAGCGAATGAAGAACTGCCCATTGACCCGATTGAGAACGTAGCCAGTCATGTCGCCCGTAACGTGATCCAAGGTGACAACGGCTTCCATGCCAGAATCCAATGGAACAGTAGCTATCGATTTCCGATCCGTCCCATGAGCGGTCATTGCATGAGCGGGCGTCGGGACACGCTCGATCAGCAGTATCAGCAGCACGGCTACGATCAACGCCGCATGGATGCCCAGAATCATTTTCCTAGCCATGACTTTCCTTTCTCTGTTTGAAAACAAAAGGGACTGTGTGAGTGGATAGAAGAGATGTGTTTCGTTGAACGTTGCTTCTGACCTCTTTGAGCGTTGCTTCTGAGTCATCAATGCATCCGATGAATGGATGCGCCAGCGGGTATCATGTCTCGTCACTGAAAAGATCTTCCCTTGCGGACTCGCAGATCGCGACAACGGCAGGGTGCTTCAGGCGTCGTTCCACAGAAATCGCGTAGAAACGTTCAACGACCTCCGCAATCCGTCCTATCGGCTTCAGCGAGTATTGATTGGCTACGTCGTGAGATATTGCAGTGGGGACGACAATCATTCCTTCTCCTGCTTGCCCAAACACCTTCAATACGGCGCTGTCTTCAAACTCATGAGCCACGTCTGGCGTGATGTCTTGATGGTCAAACCATTGCTCCAGCGACCGTCTCAGCAAAGTGTTCTGGGTGGGGAGCAGCATCGGTGCGCCGTCGAGTGACCTGGGAAAGTCACGCGAATATTTTTTCGCCATCGCGGCGGTCCCAAAAACGGTCACATCGCATTGCCCGAGCAAGTGATTGAATGCTTTTACATTCAGTTCCGGTGTCAACTGTGAGTCGGCAAGCACGACATCGAGTCGATGCATTGCAAGATCGGCAAGCAGTTCCTGCATCTTGCCTTCGTAGCAGACCAGCTTCACGCGTTCTCCCATCTCAAGCACCGGCTTAAGAATTCGGTACGTTACGAGTTTGTGCAGCACGTCTGGAACACCAACCAGCAGTCGAAGCGTGTCTTTGCTGGGGCGACCACGGACGGCATCGGTGAGTTCATTTCCGATGCTGAAGATCTCATCAGCGTATCGAAAGACCATCTGCCCCATTTCAGTGAGCACCATCGAACGTCCTCTTCGCTCGAATAGTTTGATTCCCATCGACTTTTCCAGCTTCTGAATCTGGGTGCTCAATGTCGGCTGGGAGAGGTGCAACGCTTCTGCCGCGGGAGTTATTCCACCTTCTTTTGCGACCATCCAAAAGTACATCAAATGGTGGTAGTTGAGCCAGTCGACCATGAATCGCCTCAGATAGCCATTATCAATGAATCGTGCGTTGAATTTCTATTTGTCTAACTGTATGCGCAGGTCGTAACGTTAGACAGTGTTTGATGTGTGGTTTTTATCAACCGAGACCCCAGGAGCATTCGAGTGTCCATTTCCATCACCGATCGCGGCGGGCTTTTGAGTAACCAGTTGCGGCAACTGGCTGAACGAAGACTGTTGTTTGCGTTGTCGAGGTTCGACTCCAGGATCGTTGGAATCGACTTGGTTGTCACAGACGAGAACGGTCCACGTGGAGGGATCGACAAGGCATGCCGTCTATCGGTCTATCTGCGGCACGCGAACGACGTGGTGATTTCGGACAAAGATGCAGACATTGCAGTCTGCATCACGAGAGCAGCCGAGCGTGCCGGTCGTGCCGTTTCTCGAACGATCGAAAGATCCAGGAGCTTTGACCGCTTGCGTCCCGTGCTCGTCGAATCGAACACCGAGAGTTCAATCGCCGATGATTGACTCGGGCAAGGATTCCCCTCCCTTAACACTTTGGAGATTTTCACCATGTCGGTCGGAACCATGTTGAGCAGTAGCCGGAAAGATTCAGCTACACGTGGCGGCTTGCCGTTGAAGGAATCAGCGTCGGAGCCACCGGAAATTTTATTTGACGATGATTTCGGCGATTCATCCGCTGCTGAAGCATTGTCAGCGTCGCTCCCAGTGCCCAATGAATCTCAGGCCCGAGTTCCGCCACGCAACCTGCCGGCCTTTCTCAGGCATTTATGGAGGGTTCCGCTACTGACGGCAGCTCAAGAGCAACACTGCTTTCAATTGATGAACCACGCAAAGCACGCTGCATTGAAAGCACATGAGCTGTCGCGTACGTGCATCGGCTGCGTCGAGTCCCACAACGATGAGACTCGATACAACGAACGCGCTTTGGAGATCAGGAATTTCCTCGTTGAATCGAATCTGCGGTTGGTTGTGTCGATTGCTCGAAAGCAAGCTACGTCCGGCTCCGAGCAATTCGAAGAATTGGTTTGCATCGGCAACGCAGCTCTGATTCGAGCCGTTGAGCTGTTCGATTATCAACTCGGAAATCGATTCAGCACGTACGCATATAAAGCGATTCAGCGAGCGATGTTCAGTGACCATCGGAGAACAATTCGTTTGAAGGAGCGTCGCCATCCGGCCGGTTCAACGGCCATTCACGAGGTGATCGAAGATGCGGGCGCGAGCGATATGGCAGAGCTAGACGCAGCCGAGACGCGTCACCAAGTGCTACGTTTGATGGAGGTCCTCGATGAGCGTGACCGAGCAATTGTGATGGCTCGTTTCGGGATGTCCGAGATCCGGGAGGGTAACTCGTTCAGTGCCATTGCAAAGGAGATCGGATTGAGCACCACCAGGACCGTGCAACTGTTTCATCGCAGCATGCAAAAAATGCGTTCATTGCTCAAGAGCAACGAAAAACAGATGGTTATCTGAGTATCGCCGCGTCCGTGAGTGTCTCTCTCCGTGTATGCTGACGTATCATGAGGACCACAGGGGTCTCCATGCATGGGAATGCGATGAATACTGGGGAGAATGAAGATGCGATTCACCGCAGCGGGTGCCTTTCTATTGTCAGTGGCCTTTGGTTGTTCGCTGCTTGCAGATGACGCACGTCGCTGGGCCGTGCTGTCGATGGACGACCAGGCTCAGGACGTTGCCGATCTGCTGACCGCCGAGCTTTTTCAAACCGAATCGATTCAGTTGGTGGAACGTGCCGACATCGAACTCATCTTGAACGAACTGAAACTGAGCGAGTCGGGCCTTACCAGCTCAGATCAAATGTTGCGAGTTGGTAACATGAGCCAAGCAGACGCTCTGTTGCTGCTGAGCGCTTCCCAAGAGAATGAGTCGAGTGAATCAGACTCGGAGAGTCCCAAGCTTCGTGTGCGGCTGGTCGATTCCCGTACGTCCATAAGGTTGCTGGATCGGCTTTATGTATCCTCGGGCGGCCAATTCGATATCGACCAAGTGACGCGGGACCTGCAGCAGTCGTCAAGCAAACTGTCTCTACCCGCTGACGAACTGCAATTGATCAGTCTGATGTCCATCAAGAGTGGCGAACCGGGAGACACATTGACGGGGTTTTGTCACTCAATGACAACGCTGGTTGAGTCGGGACTTTTTCGCGTGCCCAATGTGATTGTACTGGAGCGGAGCGAACTGACGCGATTGAGACAGGAAAGCAGAACCAGCGGTCTGGATCTGAAATTGCGAGCCTCCACTCGATTGTTGGAAATCAGCATTCGACGAGATGCTTCTCGCGAAGGAACGCGGCCACGAATATTGGCGACGTGTCGCATTCATTCCTTTGACTCCGGTCCGGTGTCGACCTTTGAGGTGGACGTGCCGACGGACGATGCAACAGCGGTTCGTTCAGCCATCATCGAATCGGTGTTGAAGCGAATCAATAGCAGCGAAGTCGTATCGTCAACCGTGACTGCCGAACAGGAGGCCAAGGAATTTGACCGACGCAGAAGGTGGCTTGAGAAGGCATATCGGCCCAAAGAGGCTGCGGAGATGGCGGAGGCAGCTCTAGCACTCGCGCCGACACGAGACCGGATCGTGGCAGCGATCAGGAACTATTCCATTTGGCGTCATCACTACACCAATCGGAGTGAACTGCCCCCTGAAATGCCTCGCTATGACGAACTGCGATTTCAACTTCGTGAACTTGATCAGCAGAAAGATAAAGATACTGTCAAAACGGATCTGTCGGTTGTCAACCAATTGTATTCATACGTCGGCTCCCCTATCGCTGTCGGTTCGGAGAAAGACAAGAGTATTCGCCGCGGACTGCGCGTCGAAGCTCAACGAGGTTTGGCCAATTTGCAAAAGGCCGCTGCAGACGATCCCAGGGAGATGTATCAGGTACTGCTGGACAAGTTGGCTTTGTTGTCTGTGTTGTCTGAATCAGAGCAGCAGTATGTTCAGCAATTGCCTGATGTGATCGCCGAAGTTCTACAGGCGAGGAAGGCGGCGTCCATCGAGCAGGACATGTTGAATCCTCACTACGCGCGGCTGGTCATGGTGTCGCTTTCTGCCATTCGGAAAGGACTGTCCATCGCAAGAGGACCCATCGGTCGTGAAGATCAAAACAGCGAATGGAAAGAGAGGGGGTTTCAGCGGCTCAATTCCATCCTGCAACAGGATGAAGAGCTAGCCTTGCGAGTCGCAAAACTCACTTTGGATCCGCTGGGTATCAACACGCGTGGTGCCAAACGTGTGGAACCAGATGAGTTGGTTATCGCAACAGATGAACTGCTTTGCATGATTCAAAGCTGGGAAGTTCCTCCACCGCCGCAGACACGAGCTTTCAATGACTTGCCAAAAGACGAGCATGTTCGGCGTGCTTGGTTTCGACGAAACAATCCTGACACTTATCGATTTGTGGAATACCTATCGCGTGAAGCGTTGGGAAAGATCCGGACACCGGAGCAAAGAGCCGGGCTCTTGGATCGATTCCTCGTGCGTTCCGAGTTATCGGGCGACCCCGCTGAGTTGATTGCGCATCGACAAACACTCCAAAACGTCTTTGTCTTTTGCGCCCCATCAGAGAAGCTTGCGCTGGCGGAGCGTATTTTTAATCAACTGGATCGAGCAAGCTCAGCGGATGAGATCGAGGCTCGGTCTTTTCGTCGTCAGATCACAAAAAACTTGCAGGGAAGTCAACTCTTGGAACGTGAGTCTTTCTCGCTGCGAGATGCGTCTGGTGTTTGGCAAGAATACCAGACAAAGAAGATTGTGCTGAGCGACATTCCTCCTCAGAACAATCAATTGTTGTGGCTCGACATCGATCAGAATGCGGATTCGGGACCCGGTGGTGAAATCGTGATGGGATGGTCTCGCAAGGGGAACATGTCGATTGAACGAGTCGGATTTGGTGGTGGTCGTCCGGTGAAGTTCGGCCCGGATGTGCCGGGGACGCCGCAACCGTTTCAACCGCCGATGATTGCCTACGGCCCCGAGGCGATGTACATCGCCACCAATTCCGCTGGCTTCACCATTCTGCGAGCCAACTCGATTGAGAGAGTGACTCAGCAGGAAGGGGCGCCGTCGGACTCCGTTCTTCGTTTAGCTTGGTACCGGGACAGACTATTCGTTGCCTTTCGCGACGCCTTTGCCGTCTACCACCCCGAAAAGAAAACGTTCGAGCTGCTTGCGTCATCGCTTTCCATTGAGCCCAAGAATGAGATCGATGGCCGCGGCAGTTTTTTCATCACGTCGCTGATCCCTGATGAGACGAATGGTTCGCTTTGGATGACCATTCAAGACAACGCGGTGCCTCGTGACCGCAATGGTTTTTGGCGTTATCAACCTAAGCAAAATCGATTTGAGAAACTGTCCGGCAGCAATGTCATGCAGGCGCACACCGACGACAGAATTTTCCTTCGTCGATCGAGCCAGCCGATGTGGGCCGTCGTCGTCAAGGCCACCGGTCAGCTTACTGATCTGGAACACTACTACCAGGCCGATCCTGGTCCTTCTCTTGCCTACCATCGATTCGTGGTGGACGGCGACCGCATCATCGGCGACACAGGCAGCTTACTGACCCCGGATGGCAAGCAATCAAAACTGCCTCTCGACAAGAACTTTCGCCACCTGCTGCGTGCCAGCCAAGGAATCATCGCCGATTACGACGAGAGGGAAAAAGTGATCTGGATGCTGCAGCGCCGCTAGCGCAGGTGCTTTCAAGTCGCTGTTTCCACGTAGGCGAGCCTCTCCGAGGCTCGCAAATCCGTCATCCCAAGAGACGTGCGACGTGTTTCCGCGATCGTTCCTGCTACAATGAGGCGGCGGAGCGAGCGTTACCGATTTGTTTTCTTGGAGCTTTTTGGATGCCTGTTGATCGTCGATTTCTGTTTGTTCTGTGCATCCTAGCCTCTCTGCTGGGTTTCACATCACCGCTGGCGTCTGCCGCAGCCGCGGACACACAGGTGGCGGGGGCAAAGCGGCCCAATATCGTGATGGTGTTCATCGACGACATGGGCTGGTCGGATGTGTCGTGCTTTGGCGGGACGGTCCAGACGCAACACATCGACCAATTGGCGGCCGAAGGAATTCGCTTCACCAATTTCTATGTCAATTCGCCGATCTGCTCGCCCTCCCGAGTCGCCTTGACCACCGGTCAGTATCCCCATCGTTGGCGAATCACATCTTATCTCAACAATCGACGTTCCAACAAACAGCGTGGGGTCGCTCAGTGGCTGGACCCGAGTGCCCCGTTACTGGCCAGGGAGCTTCAAAAATCCGGCTATGCAACGGGGCATTTTGGCAAGTGGCACATGGGCGGACAGCGAGACGTTGACGATGCGCCGGCGATCTCGACGTACGGGTTTGACGACAGCCTGACCAATTTCGAAGGCATGGGAGCCAAACTGCTGCCGCTGACTTTGGTACCCGGACAAGACCCAGCCAAGCCGGGGCGGATCTGGGAAGACGCCGAGAGATTGGGTGACCCCGTCACGTGGATGCAACGCAGCGAGATCACGACCGGGTTTGTCGACGGTGCCCTGGAATTCATGGACAAGGCACGCGAGGACAACAAGCCGTTCTTTGTGAACCTTTGGCCGGACGATGTGCACGGTCCCTTGTTTCCTCCGTTGGCCAAATGGGGCGAAGGCAAGCGAAAGCTTTACCAAGGTGTTTTGGATGCCATGGACGAACAACTCGCTCGTCTGTTCGATTACGTTCGCAATGATGAAACGCTACGCAACAATACCTTGATCGTTTTCTGCTCGGACAACGGCCACGAGGACGGGGCCGGCAACAGCGATCCCTTGCGTGGTGCAAAAACGTGGCTCTACGAAGGCGGCATTCGATCGCCCCTGATCGTTTGGGGGCCTGGTCTGCTGAATCCCGACGCGGCAGGGACGACCAACGATGAGTCCATCTTTGCCGCGATCGATATCAATCGCTCCCTGTACACGATCGCGGGTATTGAGCCAACACAGCAACTCGATGGCGAAGATTTATCGGCCACGATGCTGGGAAAAGAAAAGGCGCGACGTGTTGCGCCGATCTTTTGGCGACGACCTCCGGACCGACCGGGCAACGGCCATGGAATGGACGAAGACAATCCGGACTTGGCTGTCCGCGACGGGCAGTGGAAGTACTTGGTCAACTACGACGGCAGTGACCCTCAGCTCTACAATCTCGACACCGACGCACCGGAATCAAACAATGTCGCAGCCCAGCATCCCGACGTGGTCAAGCGGCTTGATCAAGCGATCCAGCAGTGGAACGCCGAGATGCCCTTTGATGCGGGTGATCCACGGTTTGCCGCCGTGGGTGATTTGCCCCCCAATTCGTTCGTCAATCCGATCGGTGAAGGAGCCGATCCGTGGGTGATACGTGATCCGAATCACGATCGATATCTGTGGTGTTTTTCCGAAGGCAACCGAGCGATCGCGATTCACACCAGCGATCGTCTGACGTCGCTTGGCGAGAAGCACATCATCTGGCGCGCTCCGGACACGGGCATGTACTCAAACGAAATCTGGGCACCGGAACTGCATTATTTGAACGATCGATGGGTTGTTTATTTCGCAGCATCCGATGGCAGGAACGAGAACCATCAAGCTTGGGCGCTGCAGTCCAAAACAAGCGACCCGTTGGGTGAGTATGAACTGCATGGCCCGCTGGCCACCGGCGACGAGCCCGACAAAAACATTTGGGCGATCGACATGACACCCTTGCAGCACAACGGCAAGCTGTACACGATTTGGAGCGGCTGGGATGCACCGGGCACTGACCAGCAGTTCTTGTACATCGCCGAGATGAAATCGCCGGTCGAAATGGCGGGCACGCGAGTTCGCATTTGCAGCAATGATCAGTTTCCTTGGGAGTTCACCGAAGAAAACCGCCAGGGACGAGGCTTGAACGAAGGTCCTCAGGTGCTCAAACACGACGGACGAACGTTCGTCACGTTTTCCTGCGCCGCGTCATGGTTGCCGACTTACAAACTGGGGTTGCTGGAATTGACCGGTAATGACCCGCTGGATCCTGCCTCGTGGAAAAAGTTTCCCAAGCCGGCATTCCGCAGCACGCAGTCGACCTATGGTGTGGGGCACTCTTGCTTTGTGAAATCACCCGACGCAAAGGAATGGTGGCACGTCTTTCATGCCAAGCGTGATCGTGATCCGGGATGGCGTCGAGCCATATTCGTTCAGCCGTTCGGTTTTAGACGCAACGGTGTGCCGGACTTTGGGCAACCCGTCTCCGCCGATGAGCCTCTCATCCGACCCTCCGGTGAGAAGCCACCGCTGAGCATGACGGAACCCTTTCACAGTGACCTGCGGTCCGGTGGATTTGACTACTACGGGCACCATCAGTTCTACAGCATCACCGACGATGGCCTCGCGATGGGGCGACCCCCGGAGGCTCCCATCAACGCGTATCGCAGCGGCGAAAAGATCCTGCTGGACTCGCTGGCACCGGATGATTTCACCGCATCGGTGACGCTGGATTTTGGCGGCAGCTCCAAAGGCCGAGGTGCAGGGTTGCTGTTTCGTCTGACGGCACCATCCGTGGGATACGATGCACATCGAGGCTATTTCGTCGGAGTCAAGCCGAGTGAAAACGCGGTCTTGATGGGCAAGATGGACGGAGCCCATTGGCGTGAACTCAAGCGAACGTCGTTGAACATTGACACGACCAAGCCGCAGCGGTTGACGGTCTCGGCAGCCGGCCCCGTGTTCACGATCGGAGTCAATGGTGACGACGTCATGAGTGTGACGGACGAAACCTACAAACACGGTGCGATCGGATTGCGAACGGTGGACATCCCGACCGTGTTTAGCAATCTGACGCTCGAAACGCTCAAAACGCTCGATGGCGTCTCAGTTCGCTGACAATCGCTGCAGCTCTGCGATTTGATCGGCATTGGGAAACTCGCGAACACGATAGCGAGTGGGATAGAACGTTTCGTCGGCTTCGATCAAATCACCGACGACCATCTGCAAATGCTCCCAGCTCACGATCACTTGAGTGCCACCGTCGGCGTCTCCCAAGAACACTTTGTCCGTTCGTGGCAGTAGCGACAAGATGCCTTGGGTCCAAACACAGAACGATGTCAATTCTTTGGTTTCTTCGTTTTGCATCGCACTGAACGTGGCGACGAAGGGAGCCAACGGGTCATCGGCGTACAGTTGTTCCAACAAGTCCTTTTGGTCGGCATACAGACCGCCAAAGAAATTAAGTGACAAGTGCTCATAAACAGAGCGTGTGGGGTGGTCCATGGGCGGCTGCCAATCAAGCCACTCGCCATCAACCAGGATCATCGGCAGGGGGCTCAGCGGCCGCAGGTCACCGTCTTGGATGGTCTTGTTGACGAGATCAAACATGATCTTGAGTCCTTGCTCGTCCTCGCTGCCGGTGACGTACATGGCTTCGCGATTGGGGACGCAAGCGATGTGGTCACCGATGACATCGAAGCCTCGGATTCGATCCATCAACAGGACACGAGACGAATCGTAATTGTCGCCGGTCATGGACGAGTGAAAGTGGTCGCCCATCACCGCGTAGGCCATCGTGGCCTCCTCGAGATTCTGGCATGCGATCTCGTGTCCTTCGTAGTAGGTCACACCCCAATTCGACAGTTCCTCGTTGGAAAGCGATCGCATCGCGTTGGGGGTGTCGTACACAATCGTAGAAACCAAGTGAGACCCGACCGGATAAAGCGGCATGTCGAGTGCTTTGCCGCCTTCGATCTGTCGATGCAGTTCCATGAATTCGAATTGGGCACGACTCCAAATTTTGGGGCGCAAGCTCGCTTTCGCATCGTCAAAGTCCTCCGGCAATTCGTTGGGTAATCCAAAGATCGACGCGAGTTTGGCGAGATGTACCGCGCGGTCAGGCTTGTCCAAAGCACAATGTTCTTTGTAGACGTTGGCCAAGTTGATCCGCTGTTCGTTTTCGGTCCCGATCAGCATGAACTCATGGGCGTCGTACCGGTAAGTTGATCCGTTGAGCTTGACGATCGCCTCGCGAAGCTGCCTCGCGAATTTATTCTTGGAGGGTTTGCCGAATGAAAACATGGCGATCCTGTTGTCAAAGGATGAGCTTGCGGGCGGTATGTGGACTGCTGTCGTTGGTGCCGCGACATTGACGCCGAGCTTTGATGCGAACATACGGAGGGGCGAACGTTGCTCGATCGGCGAACGAACCGGGCGGCATGTCGGGTTTAGCGTGCAGCGGTTCGATCAAGTCTTCGATGACAAAACCGCAACGACACATCCCACCAATCAGTTCTTCCCAACGGTGCAGGAATTCGACCGCACCTTGTTCGCGTAAACGTTTGGCCGCGGCACTGCTGGTGTCCGGAGGCGGCACCGGCGTGTCTCGATAATAGCGATGTCGCAGCGGGTAGTGGCCGCCGTGCAGCGTTTCCATTCCGGCTTGGAGGCTGACGGGCTGTTTGTGCTGGCTGATGTACAGACCGCCTTGCCGCAACACCCGAGCGACTTCGGCGAACACCGGACCAACCGAGGGGACGTAACACGTACTGACAGGTTGGATCACGATATCGAACTCACCGTCGTTCAGACCGGACAGATCGGTCATGGACGTTTGCAGAATCCTCAGTGAAAAGCCACGGGCTGCTGCGACTTGACGATCCAAGTCCAGCATTGCACCACTGAGGTCCACGACCGTCACCTCGGCACCGGCCGCCGCATAGAGAGAGCTTTGGCGACCGCCGCCGGCGGCCAAGCACAGGACGCGTTGGCCGACGATGCTCTCGCCCAACCAGCCGGCTTGATCGATCGCGCGAAGCGGTTGCGCGAATTCTTCGTCGGTCGCGGGGCGACACAGAGGGTCACGGCGGGCCGCCATCGCGTCGTAGACTCGCTGATTCGTCCGTAGGATGGGCTCGTCATTCATGCCGAAAGTTTCGCCTTTAGGGGCTGCCTTTCCTAGTCCTTTGTTCAGGTACGCGGTCCGCTGAGCCGATTTCAGGGGAGTGGTCACTGCGTCCGTCCAGGGGGCGAATGCCCCCAAAACGCGAGTTCATGGCCATTGCACGTCGATTTAGGGCCTTTTGGCGACATTTAGGCCGCATCGGAACTGGAAAAATAGATCTTCCGGGGAACTTTGGTATTCCTGAAGGCATCACATGGCTACGAGCAGCAAGGAAGGCTGCACAGAAAGTTATGATGCTGAGGCTGATTTCCGATGAGATCGTCCACCCCGTCAAATGGATCGGGTCAAACCGCTCTGTTGTGCCCTGGAGCCTATGCGTCGATACCGCCAATTCCGGCGAATGGTTTGAGTGAAATGTCAGTGCCACGTGAAATGATCGATGAGCTGCTGTCGGGCTATCTGGACGATAGCCTCAGCGGCGATGAACGCAAACGCGTCGAGCAATTGCTCGGTGAGCAGCCCGAGTTGGCTGCCGAGCTGACGCAGTTGCGCGAATTGTCTCAGTCCATCAAACAACTCGCCGCAGTGAGCACGCCTGGGTTGAAGCCAGGTTTCGCTGATCGTGTCGTCCGATCCGCGATCGAACAAGCCAAGATAGATGGATTGCCGGAGAGTCACCCGCTGATTCGTGCCGATCAAGACGTCACCGTCACTCCCAATCTGACTCCCGCTACGGTCGAATCCAAACGCTCCTATTGGCGAGTTGCCTTGGGCGGAACCGTTGCGGTTGCCGCATCCATCGGATTTGCGATCGTTATGTTGCGTCCGCCGACGACTCCAGATCAGCAAGGTCGGATGGATCCGCGTTTGGCAGCCAACGTCGATGACTCAGCAACGATGAATGCAGATTCCTTCGTCCCTCCACCGATCGTTCCCGGCACGGTGGACGTAGGCTCAAACGAGCCATCCTTGATCGCCGCTACGACTGGCGATGATTCCAGCGACAATGCCAGCGATGGTGCCAGCGCCAAGCCGGAGATGCCAGTACCCGATCAAGTGACCGATCCGCCGATGATCGCCAGTAACGACACGGGACGAGATGGCGCACAACGTAACGATACAGCGTCGGACACTTCGCCGATTACCGTTCCACCGGCGGTCGAGAAAGTCGAACCGAAAGCACCCGGCGCAAACATCACACTTGCGTTTGTTCCCGTTTTCGAAATCCAACAAACCCGAGTCGGACGAGAGGCGGGCGCATTTGAACAAGCTCTTGCCAAGGCATCGATCCCGATGGGAGGCGGCCGCAAGTTGACGGCTGATCTGGTGGCGTTCGTCAACAAGAATCTTAACGCGGAAAGTGATGCCGCGGACCATCCCCAGATATTGTTGTTAGAGGGTTCGGCAAAGAAGATGGATGTCTTGTTCAATCGGTTGATCAGTGATCGTGAGAACGTCGAATATGTTCGGTTCGGATTAGTCACCGACGCGCCGATCCTGAAAATGGTCAATTCCATTCGCCAGTCTGATCCGACCGTGGTTCGTCACGACGCGATGGGCTGGCCACTGCAGTTGCCATCGAATGCATTGACGGGCGCGTTGGGCGAGCGTCTGAGTAAACAGGCAATTGCTCCATTCGCGGCCGGTGGGCTGCAGATGATGGCCCCGGCAAAAGTGGACGGCCAAGACGTCAAATCGCAACTGCTGATTTTGTTGCGATAACTTTTCGCGTCTGCCGATTTCCTCGTGCAGTCACGCCCCGCCACGACGGTCAATCCACCGTCGTGATTTGGCTTGGAAACGCGGCAGACTTTCCAGGGGCACCGGCGTCACGTCGACTCGCATGGCAAGACGCTTTTGCAGCAACTCCGCCAATTCTCTCGCTTGGCTTTCCGACAACTCGGCCTCCAGTCGCATGGAGTCCATTTCTCCGATGCGATCGATCAAGGCACGATACTCGACGCTGCCATCAATCTCTCGCACGATGGCTTCGATGCTGCTGGGAAAGACATTCACACCGCGGACCACGATCATGTCGTCGGCGCGGCCGTGTACACCGCCGGGCAGAAACAGGAAACGACACTCGCGGTTGTGGTCTCTCACACCGTGAACGATATCGCCGGTGCGATAGCGAATCGCGGGACCGCCCATCCGTCCCAGTCCCGTCAACACCAGCTCTCCCGCGTCGCCATCGGCGACGGGGACGCCGTCGCAACTCGCCTCGTCAAACCGTAGGACTTCGCCGATGAATTCGGTTTCGATCACGTGCAGACCAGCACCATCGTCGGTGCCGAATCCCCATGCGCCCAGCTCGCTGGCGCCCGCATGATCGATCACGGTGGCACCCCAGGCGGTTTCCATTCGCTCTCGAATCGCAGGAATGCTGCCACCAGGTTCTCCGGCAACGATCAGGCATCTGACATCGCTGGCGGGCAGGTCGATACCGCATTGATCCGCCATCGAGGCCAAATGCAATGCGTAGGTCGGCGTGCAGCAGACGATCGTGCAGCGATGATCAATGATCATTCGCAGTCGGGTCTCGCTGCTGATGCCACCTCCGGGAATGACCATCGCACCACGGCGAACCAACGCATCGTTCGCCGTCCAAAATCCGATGAACGGCCCGAATGAAAACGCCATCATTGCGACATCGTGATCGGTGACTTCTGCCGCATCGAGGACGTGTTGCCAGCAGTCGGTCCACCATCGCCAATCCTGAGCCGTATCCAGCACCGGCATCGGATGACCGCTGGTTCCACTGGTTTGGTGCATTCGCGAGTAATGATGTCGAGGCAGCGCGAACAGTCGCCCCGGCTCACCCGGTTTGTCGACGACCAACTCCGACTTGTTCAACGGCCGAATTTGAGAAAGGTCGTCGAGTGACTGCAGCGGCAACGCGACGTCGCTGAATCGTTCTCGGTACAGCGGGTGATTGACGACCGATGCCAACACATTGTTGAGTCGATCAAGTTGTAGCGTTTCGATCTCCGGCCGGGTCAAACGCCAAGTGGATCGCTGTGAAAGGTCCGCGATGGTGTCCTGATGTTTATCCTTGGATGTCAACTTGCCTACTCGTCAATGGGGCTGCTCGTGCATCGAGATCAGGTGACCGAGATGCGATGTCCGATTCGGCGTTGCGGAGTCGTTGCCGTGAACCCACTAGCGTAACACGGACGAGTCGGTTGCAAGAGACAGGATGCACCTCCACGGTCACACAGGGAGCAGAACGCCGCGATTCCCTGACCTTCGATGATCTCCCGCTCGGCTCTCGTGATCGGCATGACCCAGAGAAGTTGCACAGGGTGTTCGCCCAGTCGCAACGTTTGCTGAATCTGGAAATCACTCTCGATCGGCGGAACGAGAAACACGAACGCGTCGAGTTGGGAATCAGCAAAGATGGGGCGAGGCGGGGTTCCGTTGCCGATCACAGATCCGTAGCCGATTGCTCGACCAGATAGACGTGGCACATCCGCTAAAAAACTCAGCATCCGCGAATACAGCCCTCGCGCCGCCAAGGTCTCGTCCGCATCGATATACATCATCAGTTCGACGCGAGGTGAATTCAGTCCCTCCGGCAGGCTCATCAGGTGGTCACTCATGCCATCGGTCACCAATGTGGTGAACGGACGCTGACCACTGATATCGATCCCCGGACGCGGCTCAAACTGGAGGACGGATATCGGTGACGCATCGCTTGCGGGTGTGGGTACCAGGCCATCGTGACGGTGTGCAATAACACCGAATCGAGCGACGAACTCATCTCTTCGTGTCTCGCCACGATCGCGTTCGGAAAGCGTGTCTGTGTCTTCGCCGGTCTCGAGTTGCAGCAACACGTTTTCAATGGCTTGCTCATCGGCATCGTGATAAGCCATTTCAGGTTTGGTGTCTGCTGTCGCAATCGATGGGTCGGTAAACTTCAACGCAAAAATCCGCTTGGCCTTCATCCAGTCTTGGCCAATGGCCTTGACGCGATGCGTGGGCAGTAGGCGTCCGAGTCGGGCCAGTCGTTGCAGTTGACGCAGTGAAAGCGGGGCGTCGACATCTTGCTCGGTGGTTTCGTCGTCCGATTCGACTTGCCAACGACATTCGTCAACGCTGTGGAAGTGCAATTCGGGCAATTCGGATGCCTTGATCCATGTTTTTCCGTCGTGGCTGACTGCCGTTCTGGAAATGATGCGGGCTGTCGCGGCGTAGCGAATCAGGCGGCGGAGAGAGACCGGCCCCACGCGACCGTGATGAGTTCGGATGAACCAATTTCTAGACATGAAGGACAACCACTGGCAATAAAGACGACGAGCGTCGCTGGAGAGTAGTCGCCAGGGGACGCGTAATGGACATCGATTCCCCCCTTACAAAGCCGCAGAGGAGGCCATCCCCCAGGTTCGATCAACTGTGTCGATTTTGACGCCCTGCGAAGGGAGGGGATTGTGAATTTTTGGCGAACCAATGGCAAAGAAAATATTTGCTAAGGAATGGTGAAGGTTGCTTCAGATCCTCGATTTGACGTTGGCAACGGCGGGCGCATCCAGGAAAGTCGTGGTTGAATTATGAAGACGACTGGGCAACCGCTGTGAACTCCAACAGCTGCCTCTCTCGCAAGGATTTCTGGCGGATCTACATTGGCCTGTGGGCCCAATCGGAGTTGAACTTTGTTACCGACACGACGACTGAATGCACAACGCCGGAGTGATCGCAACGCATTCACGCTGGTGGAAATGTTGGTGGTGATCGCCATCATCGGATTGCTGGCGGGAATGTTGATGCCGGCACTGTCCAAGGCGCGAGAGGCGATGCGTGCGGCGCAGTGTTCGCACAATCTCTCTAACTTTGGTGCCATGATGCGGGTTCGCAGTTCACGTGAACCGAGCGGCAAATTTTGCAGCGGTGCCTTTGACTTTCAGCGAGACGGTGTACCGACAGAAATCGGATGGGTCGCCGACTTGGTCGACGATGGTTCGATCATGGGGCAAATGCGTTGCCCCAGTAATGATTCGGCGACCAGCAAAGCAATCGAGTCGCTCTTGACGGCTCCGATTTCCGATTTTGCCACGACCGCCTGCATTGATCGACTGGGAAGAACTCCATACACGTCCGAGACGGGTCAAGTGATCGAAAACGTCGCACGGACGATCGTCACCACGGGTGCCGGGCCGGGAACGCCTCTACGCGCCGAGATCATCTACAGGAAAATGATCGACAAAGGCTACAACACCAACTATGCCGCTAGCTGGTTTTTGATGCGAACCGAGATGTTGCTCGACGGTGCCGGAAACCTTCGTACGCAGCTTCCGGGATGCGCGAATGTGGATATTCGCGGACTCAATGTCACGCGAGGGCCGCTCAAGGCGTCCTACCTGGATAGCTCGCAAGCACCTTCATCGACGATTCCGTTCTTGATGGATGTTTCTCCAACGGGATTTCTTAGCGAGACGCTTGGCGAAGGCGAGTTGAACATGATTGCCGGCGGCAGCATGTATGTGCCATCGATCGTCGGCTCTCCCATCGGCAACGCCCGGTCGATTGATACGGATCTCGATGGATCGCCAGATGCACCCAACCCGTTCTACTTGACCACCCCGGTTTTTCCTCCCTCTCATCCACGAAGCGGTCCGACGGGTTGGCTCAAGACTTGGAGTTATGACACGCGGCAGGATTATCGCTTGATGAATCCGTTGCATTCGGGAGTTGCCAATTGTTTGATGGCAGACAATTCCGTACAGCCACTGTACGATGCCAATGGAGATGGATTCATCAACAACGGTTTCGAAGTGAATACGGCGGCGGGACAGCTTTACTGGCGTGACAGTACCGTGGAAGCTGACTCGATGAGACTGGCGAGCTATTACAGCCTGATGAGCAAGGGTCCCAGTCAGTAGTTTAGCCGGGCGATTTGACGGTCAATCGGGCTGCGGTTGGCAGTTGGTTCTTGCCGATGCATTTGCCGCCCTTTCCCTGGCTTGCTTTGATCCATCCAAGTGGTTTTCCCTGAATGCAAACCACCTGCCAGCCTGTGCCATCACAGGTGATCGGACTGCCGGAGAGGAATTGAGATGCGGTCTCTGCGTCGACGTCGACGAAGGCTTGGGTCAGAGCGTCGTGGCCACGGCGAAGCCCTGCGGCGTGAGAAGGTTTCCAAACCTGGCCGGTTCGATGTGCCAGTTCTGGACCTGCCACCGACAATTGTGCCACCCAGGCGGGGACCTCCGCCGGCCATCCCCAGACGACCGCACCGGTGTTGATGCACTGCATCTTGGATGTGTCACCGTACCACTGCGTCAGCTCATCGATTGGCACACGTTCGACGCGTTGGCGTTTCTCTTTTCGCAGGACCGGGGCATTCTCGGTCAAGTTGATTGCCATCGCGGCAAAGCTGCCGGCACAGTCGTGCAGATGAGGCCACAAGCGATACGCACCCGGCATCCAGGATTCATAGGCCGCCAAGGCATCACGCGAATCGTGCTCGATGGCTCCCAGCGAAACCAACCGTTCCAACTGCGATTCGTTTTCCGCTTCGGCAAACGTGCAAGTGCTATAGACCAGCCTGCCGCCGGGCCGCAAACATGCCAAGGCGGCGTCCAGGATGCGACGTTGCCGCGCGGCACTGTGTTCGATCTGGTGTTCCGACATCGATGCTTGGCTTTGTTTTCCTCGCCCCATCAACGCTTGACCACTGCACGGGGCATCCACCAGTACCAAATCAAACACCCCGCCGAGCCGGACCGCCAAATCATCTGGGTCCATCGAACTGACCGCATAGCGGGGAACGCCGGTGCGGGCCAGGTTGTATGCCAGGGGAGCGACCCGTGATCGAATCGGTTCATTGGCGAGCAAAAAACCGTCTCCGATCGATTCCAACAACGCAGTGGACTTTCCGCCCGGCGCGGCACAGAGATCACAAACCAGCAACGGACGATCGGAGACAACGTCTGCACGGCAGGCGGCCAATGCGAGCAGTGAGCCGGCGTCTTGCAAAAAGAAGTCGGATGTTCCGTACCCCAACGTCGCCGATGGACGGATCGATAGATCGAGACTGCGATGGCCCAATGGATACCACGGGATCGGCTCAGTGGGAACGGGCAAGTCCGCCACGCTCACATCGGCGCGACGTCTCAGGATACTCGGCCACGCAACCGACAGGGCTTCGCAAAACGCGTTGACATCCTGGATCGTCTGGGCCGCCCTCCCCAGTGCCGCGATCGCATCACTTTGGTCAATGCTCACGGCTACTTGGGCCCACGGTTATCTAGCCATCGCAGGGCAGACAAGACCAATGACAGAACACAGGCCAGCAGCAAGGGTGACGTGAACGTGAACATGATAAAGATGCGGTGTGCCACCCGCCCGACGTCTTCGCCCGCCCCGGCTGACTTGCCGTACAGCAGCACACTGATCTCGTCGCGTATCACCGGCACATTGGACGCGTAAAAAAGTCCTGCTGAGATCACGGCAAAAACGATCATCAATAACATCATCAGCGTCAAGCTGATTTGAAAACGAGGACCACGCCGTTTCGGCAATGGTGCATCGGCTGGAGAAGTGTTCTGGGTCACGGTCATATTCTCAAGCAGCGAGCGGAAAGACGTATCGCCCTATCAACGTGGGGCAGGTTTGCAGCCTGCCAACGGAATAACGGCAGGTTACAAACCTGACCCACTTCGATCGTCGCTAGCTGCCGTTTCGGGTAGTCGTGGCAATGGCGTTCTTTTCTTGGCCGGGGGAAACCAGATGTCCTCGATGTCCTGTGATCCGGCGTCACGTCTGAGCAATAAGTATACGCCGCCCACGATGCTCCAGCCCAACGCGATCAGCACCACCATCGGAAAAAAAATCAATATCTCATTCGACGCTCCCATCGCGGACGTCACGCCGGCAAATTCTCCCACCGCCTGCAGCAGTCGTGTCGCGGAACCCGCGACCGCGGAGGCCAACAGATAGGCGATGCCACAGAGAAACCAACTGACCATCGCGTAGAAAAACAGATGCACCGGACGACGATACAAGTATTCGTATCCTCGGCTCAGCGAATCCAACGGGTCGGGATCGGGCTCACTGACGACCGCCGCCCATCCCAGTGGCGATGCGATCATGTGTCCCGCAGCCAAAACACCGCAAGCGATGCCGACCAATGCGATCACGCAACCGATCGGCCACTGCACGACCCCGGACCAGGTTCCCAGCCAAGGAGCCGACGCAGAACTCAGGTAGGCCAAAGGCAACACCAGCATAGCCAACAGTACGATCACACAAACGGTGGGAACCCATGCGATGACCCACGCCATCCAGGTTCGCGTCCAGCTCAAGCGAAGACAGCTTTCCAGCGACTCCAAGTCACGACCCGCCATCAACACGGCACCTTGGCGAAGCAAAATCAAGACCACCGGAATCCATATCAGCAAGGTCACGATCACCTGAACAAACATCATCAGCAACGATTCCGATTGCAGGCTCTCCAACCAATGCTTGGCCCACGCGACAGGAATCGGATCTGCGTTGCTCGAGCGTTCAGCCCCTGTGCCTCCGTAGAGCACCGGCGGTGGCAAGCGAACGGCGATCGAAAGCCGCGCGGCGAGTGACTGAAGCACCATCGCCAATGCGACCATCATCAGCAGCGGCGGGGAGGCGCACACGCGTAGAGAACGCACAAGCTGCAACCAAGGCAACAGATCGTGCCATTGTCGAGCACGCGAAAGCATTCCGGACTCAAAATCGTAGCCACGATGCATCTGCAACGAGTCCTTCGGATCGGAATCGCCTTGGTTTTCGCAGCCGGTGTTGTTGTTGCTGTCACTCATGATTTTCGTCGGCGATCATCGCCTGTAGTCGCCTCGACACCGCGTGAAATCAGTTTCACGCCCAAAAACTCTTGTTTCACGAACTGATTCTGGCATGGGAGCACCCGTTTCACGCTTGTGACCACTTGAAATCAATTCGTACACTCCGGGCGAATCGTTTCCTTTCCAACCCCGATCATCAAGCCGGAGTAGCAGATCACTTGGTCACCACGCGGACCATGTTTGCGAGGATCTTAACCTTTTTCCGAAGTCCTGTTCTTCGGAAAAGGAATTTTGCTGCGCCCATGCTGGCGCTCCTTTGCTGGTTCGTTCAAATTCCGTGTCCATGCATGTCGCAGCAGCTTGCAGCTCCGCAACTGGCAGCTGAACAGCCCCATTCGCCAGCCGACTTGCGTCCAGTGCCCTCTCGCTCGGCCGTTCCCGAGGCAGCAGTGGGGCAACCGATCGCGGCAGGGGCGACGACCGTCCACCGCTGGCAAGTCGGTGACGCTCAGATTTCCTGGCTGGTCGGTGAGTCCTGGTTGATTCACGGAGCGAACCGTTTTTCAGCCGACTCGATCCTGATCGTGACCGATGGACCACGCTCTCGTGTACGCAACCGCGTCGTGCTGGAGCGTGCTCGCCTAGAATCTGGTGACGTGATTCTGGCCGATCCAAAAAACGCCGATCCGACTCACGCCAATCCGACCCCGGTTGCCTACACCTGGTACACGAACGATGAGCCGTCGGTCCAAGCCCCCAATTACCGTGGCAAGCCTGATCAATCGCCGTTCTTGATGCAGTTCTTGCCGCCACAGCCCGCGTCGCGTTCGCAGGTGCCGCAAAACCATCCGGTTGCTCAAGTTCAGTTTACCCAACCGGTGCCCGATCCGAATTTCTCCCCCCCAGAGTTCTCCAACCCGGAGTTCTCTGCCCCCGCGGTGACGATCCCTCAAGACGGCATGATCCTCGATGCCAACGACGGCGCTGCCACCTTCACCGATCCCACGTTTACCGTCCCGCAGCCCTTCGTTGCTCCTCAAAATGGTTTGCCGTTGGCGGTAGAGCCTGAGTTTCCGACGGTGTATCCCGATGGTGCGACCACGGGCGGCATGCCGTTTTTCTTCGGTGGTGGCACCAAGGCGGTCGTTGTGTCCAAACGTGGTTCAACGGAAACACCGGAGATCACCAACACGTTCATCCCGGAGACCGGTGAGAACATCATGGTCGCGCGAGGCGGCGTGACCGTGCGAATCGATGACGTCGCTGCCCAATTGCCGAGCGGCGAAATCATGAACTTTGGCACCGTGACGCTGTCGGCCGATCGCATCGTCGGCTGGTTTCCGCCGATCCGCGAAATGCTCCGCGGCGGCGAAGGCATATCGGGCGGCGAAGGAGAACTGTATCTCGAGGGCGACATCGTTTTCCGTCAAGGAGAACGAATCATCTATGCCGAGTCGATGTACTACAACGTCGTTCGCGAAACCGGCATGGTGCTCAACGCGGAAGCCATCACGACGGTTCCAGAGTTCGAGGGAGTCGTTCGCTTGAAGGCCGACGTGTTGCAGCAAGTCGCCAGTGGCAACTTCGTTGCCTTTGACGCCGCGATCACCACCAGCCGACTCGGTGTCCCACGTTACTGGTTGCAAAGCGAGCAGTTGCGACTGACGCAGCGAATGGAAACGGGCGTCGACGAGCGAACGGGGCGACCCACGATCAGCCGCGAACCGTTCGTGACCAGCGATAACAATTTCGTTTTCATCTCCGGTGTCCCCCTGCTGTACTGGCCGCGTTTCTCTACCAGACTGGAGAGACCCGCGTTTTACTTGACCGACGTCAAAATCAACAACGACAACGCCTTCGGTACACAAGTCATGCTTGAGTGGGACTTGTTCCAACTCTTCGGGTTCAACAATCCACCCAAAGGCGTCGACTGGCGACTCTCCACGGACTACCTCAGCGACCGAGGCCCCGCCGTGGGCACTTCGCTCGACTACACGTTGCCAGGTCTGCTAGGTCTTCCAGGCCCGGTCAGAGGCATGTTCGATGCGTGGGTCATCGATGACGACGGCAACGACCGACTGGGACAAGGACGACTGGACTTGCCGCCGGAGGAAACCGTGCGGGGACGCGCCCTGATGCGTCACCGACACTACTTACCCGCAGACTTTGAACTGATCGGCGAGCTTGGTTGGATCAGCGATCGCAACTTCTTGGAACAGTATCTGGAGCAAGAGTGGGATCAAGACGTTGATCACCGAACGGCACTGCGACTGCGCAAGTATCACCACAACCAGATGATCGATCTGTCCGCCAGCGTTCAGACCAATGACTTCTTTGCGATGACGGAAGACCTGCCGCGGTTGGATCACTACCTGTTGGGTGCTTCGATCCTGGGTGACCGCGTGACATGGTCGATGAACAATCGCGTGGGCTATCAACGGCTCAATCCAGCCGCCGCGCCGACCAACCCGGCCGAAGCCGCAACATATTTCCCGTTGCCGGGTGAAGTCGATCGCCAGGGGATTGTCGCGTCGACCCGTCAGCAGCTTTCGACGACGATTCCGGTCGGGCCGGTCAATGTACGTCCGATCGCATCCTTCGAAGCAGCCCACTACGGCGAAGCAGCCGACGGCGACTCCCTGACTCGATTGCTCGGTCAAGGTGGTGTGACGATGAGCATGCAGATGCAACGCATCGACCCGACGATCCAGAGCAGTTTGCTGAACTTGCGTGGTATCGCGCACCGTCTGGAATGGACGGCGGAATATTGGTATGCCGACAGCGACACCAACCTGGATGAATTGCCGTTATACGATCCATTGGATGACGACTCGCAAGAACAGTTCCGCAGACGTTTTATCGGCGACTTGTTCGGCGGCACATTGCCCGACCAGTTCGATCCGCGACTGCACGCACTGCGGCAAAACACACAACGCTGGGTGACGGGCCCGAGCGATGTGATTGCGGACGATTTGCAGCAGTTTCGCGTGGGGCTGAACCAACGATTCCAAACCAAGCGTGGCTTGCCTGGACGAGAACGCATCGTTGACTTTTTACAACTCGACATGCAGACGACCTTCTTTGCCAACGAAAACGACGTCAACTTCGGCGAGTCCATTGGGCCGACCACGTACGACGCACGCTATCACATCGGCGATCGCTTCTCCCTGCTCAGCGACGGATACTTTGAATGGTTTGACAACGGCCTGCGCAGCGTCAGTGCGGGGATCCGCAGCAGTCGGCCGGGCATCGGTGACTGGTACGTCGGCCTGATGTCGCTGGAAGGCCCCATCAGCAGCACGGTGGCACGCAGCTCGGTGGACTATCGCATGAACGAAAAATGGATCTTCTCCGGCGGCACCACGTACGATTTCGGGGCCACGGGGAACGTCGGTCAATCGTTCGGGCTGACACGAATCGGCGAGTCGGCGCTGATCCGTTTGAGCGTGAATGTGGACTCGGGTCGCGACAACGTGGGATTCAAGTTCCTGATCGAGCCGCGATTCTTTGCCCGCAACCTGGGTCGCATCGGAGGCGGATTGATCCCGCCACCTGGTCTGGAAGGCTTGGAATAGACCACGCCATGAACGATACGCCGCCACGTTCCGCGATCAAGCGTTGGATCAGCAAGTTTGCGGTCGCCATCGCGGGAACGCTCTGGGCATTTCGAACTCAAAACAGCTTCTACGTGCACTTGCTGATCACCATAGCCGTGGTGGGGCTCGGCCTATCGCTGCAGCTCGATAGGGTATCTCTATGTCTCTTGATCTTGTCGATCGCGATCGTGTTGGCCGCTGAGTTGTTCAACACAGCGATCGAGCTACTCATCGCGGCGCTGCATCCCGAGCGAGACGCCAAGATTGGTCGTGCATTGGACACTGCCGCCGGCGCGGTGTTGATCACCGCCATCGGTGCAGCCATCGTCGGAATGATCATCCTGATTCCACCCCTGCTGGCGTTGTTGGATTGAACGGGCAGGACACCTCGCCCCAAATCGGAAAGTGATGAAAGCACCAGCGACGACACTCCCGATGTGCGTTCGATGGTTCGCCATCTTGCTAGCAGCGTTGAGCAAAGCCACTGCGACTGGGCAATCCATCTGCGACGGTCGTGCGTCTCACATCGCGTTGTTATGCGGACTATTCGTGTGCAACTACGGTCATGTCAACGATTGTTCCATCGCCTTTAGGCTTGACAATCGCGGTTACAGTAAAACGCGAGCATGTATAAACAAAAAATGTTCGGCGCGGTTCATCGGTCTTGATGAAGTCGCGAATAAAGTAACGCCCATCTATTGTCTTGCCGTGATCGTAGTGTGCCGTTTCTTCGGCGTATTTCTTGTCGCTGCCGATCTTCTTCGCGTAGAAAGTCCAGACTTCGCCAAAGGTTTTTTTTGTGTCGATGATTGACGTCTGAATTGGTCCATCGCCGATCCCGATTGTTTGGATGCCGCCGCCCGAACCATGAGGGAATGTCCATTCGTCGACGGTTTTGTTGGCGTTCGGTTCATTGCCATCATCGGTAGCGTGGCTGCGCGCGGCGGTAATCGACGCCGCGGCCACGATCGAGAATAAAAGTGCAATAGAGTATTTCATGGCGTTCATCTCCAGGACGGGAGTATCTGCAGAACTTATTGATCACCCCAAGATACAGGGATAAGAACAGGGATGGGGGATATTTGCCAAAAACTCTTGCGCGTCTTTCGGGATTGTCCCCACATGGCCCACCGATGGCAAGCTCCGATGGCAAATGATCCCGGAGATGGCTTTGCCCCATTTCGCGGTAGGCGAGAGCACTCCGAATGAGTCGTGAAGCTGGTTGGAAGAGGGATTGTGATGGGGGCGAGACGCAGCAAAGCGTGAAGGATTCTTGGAGCAGCAGACAGCGGGCTGTGAGAGGATGCGGCGAGATTTACTCGCTTGCGCTTCGTGCTGCTACTTTGTTTCCAACTTCAAGAGTACTGGAAGCAGCGTTGGTTGATCACCAACCGGAAAGTCACCTCCTTTCTGATCGATCGCAACTGGAAGGGTACGCCGGCGTGTTGAGGTAGAACGGTGTGAGGGAATTCTGGCGAATCCCACTACGTGAAGATCAGAACCTTGCGTTATCTGGTTTGTGATGAGATGAGCGACAAGTCCCGGTCGGTCAAACTAATTCGATTTCTGTTGGCTGTCTGTCAAATCCGGAAGATCGAATTGCTCCAACGCGACGCCGTGCGTTGGTGACCGCATCTTTCGAAATTCCACGAGTCCCCGGATTCGTGATTGATCGGCCCCGGCCGACAGATCGCCATCGTTGACGGGTGCGAAAGGCCGGGTGATCGCTGGCTTGAGTTGTTGATGTTTCGGGATCGACTTTCCCGTCAAAAGTGTTCCGCGTTTCGGGCGATAGTATGCGTCAGCCGTCAAGCCGAGCATGGACGGGATCAGCTCGCTCTCACACACGACATGGTATCCATTGAGCTGCGGATCATACTGGAGGTCCGGATGAATCATCGATTCGTAGTACTGCTCTCCCCAGCCGTGTTTCAGAATGTAGTACGAATCCTCGTCGACTTGGAAGTGATGCACGGCGATCGCAAAATGGGAACGCATCCCCAGCACTCGCATTGGGTTGCCCTTGGCATCCGCATCGAAAGCCAACATGACCGGGTTGCCCTTGGCAAGTGCTTCGTTCAAGCGATGCTTCACCGCCCGATAGGCGTTCGCATTCTGTCCATCACTAAATCTATATGTGCTTGTATATGTTGCGTGTGCTTCGTTGAGGATGTCTTGATGAATCACACCATCGAGGTGATGAAACTGACTTGCGATCCTGGCGACATTGGCAAGATCGAATATTTCACCCGTGACCGTCAGTTCCATGTCTTGTGCCCAGCCCAGGCTACGGTCTGCAACGTCCGTGATGGCGCGGGGCGAAACCGTGGAAGCAGGCGCTGACTGCTCGCCGTTGGTCCCTTGGATCGCAAGTCGAATCATCGCCAATGCGGTGTGACCACATTTTCCGTCCAAGTAATCCCAAGGGTCCCTGCTAACGACGGGTGAATGATCGCTGCGTGGGTCGCGAGCCGATTCCAGGACTTGCGGCACGTTCGCGTCCAGCTTTCCGTCTTGGATCAGTTCCGCGGCACGCATCTCCGCCCGCATCATCTGATCCTTTTGCTTTCCCTCAACGGTACGAAAGGGGTCCGCTCGATACTGAGCGGTGTAGTTGGCGAACATGTAAATGTATTCGCGGCCCGTGACCGGATCGGATTCTGCTGCGGCCAAGACGGCTGCAAACTCGTCGTCCGTGATCAAGTTCTCGGAATCGGAGTCAGATTGCAGCGACTTGTGGATGGCGTGCAGCGTCGGATCCTCTCGCTGCAACACTTTGTCACGCAACTTGCTGAGCTTGGCCTGTCCATCACGGAGAGTGTCTTTATTCGACGGAGCAATCGGCGGGACGAGGGAAACGATTCGGTCGAACTCGGCGAGAATAAGAATCCTTTGCAGCGGAGCGGTGTCTTTGAACTCCAGTGCTTGGATTACCGCTTGGATCAGGACGTCGAGCTGATGGGAATCAAGTTGCGGAATTGAGGACTTCGACGAACGATGCCGGCCACGTGAATCGATCTCCGTGTACGCCAAATATTTGGAAAGGAATTGAATGTGGTGAAAGCTCGGTCCTTCGTCGAGCATCCGCTGCGTAAATCGGCTTGGGAAATCGTGCGACTGGTTCGGTGCCGGAAAGTCATCGCTGGGATCGATCTGGATTCGTTCAACACGCACATCCTCGGCCTGGGAGCCGAAGTCTGGAAAAACAATCACTTGCGTCTTCTGGTCACGAATGACGATCTGATTTTGGCCCAGCCCGCTGTAGTCACCGACCCAAACATCCTCGTTTTTCACTGGCCCCTGCACATCCCTGATCCGAATCGTCTTGGCAAAATGGCGTGCTCCATTGAGCCGGATCTGGAGCAGGAGTTCGTGATCCGTTTGGTCATGCACAAGGATCAGTTCATCGATCACTTGGCCGCCCTGAATGGTTGGCGCATTGTCAAAATGGCCAAGAATTTTAAGAGTTGGTTGTTGCATCAATGCCTCGCCAAGCCGCGGTGTCAGCAGGATCGACACCATCCCCAAAAACACCGGAAAACGCAATGGAGAATGTCCGTGAAACTGCCGTAGAAAACGAAACGCGAGCGTTGGGCACAACTTGTGGATTGACGGCGTTTTCATGGCGGGGGCTCCATGGAAGCGTTCAGTGAAGCATAGAGAATCGCCAATGGCCGTTGACTTCTCCGTGATCGGATGATCACCCGTCGTATCGACTGGGTCACACAGTATCAACTGGGTCACACATCGCATTCGACCCATCTATGATATCGATTCTAACGCCAGCAACGCAGCAGCATCTAGATTACGGAAGGCCAGGTCGTGAAAAATCATCGGATTAGAGCTATATTGCTTTTGGAAAATGGATTTGGATAGACCATGACTCGAATCTTTTTGTCGTGCGCATCGGGCGAGTACAAACCGATCCGTGTCATGCTTGCGGACGACCTCCGCTCGGACGCGTACGAAGTACGGTCGCAAGAAGACCTCGCCGCACTCGGTGGAAAACTGCTCTCATTGATCGATGATCAAGTTCGGGAATGTAGCGGTGTGGTCCATCTGGTGGGAGTTTCCTCGGGTGAGACTCCCAAACCAAAAGAGGTCGAACAACTGCAGCGATCGTACCGCGACTTCGGTGGGGTGACGGGTCTTTCAGAGCAGCAGATTCAACGTCTCACGTACACGCAGTGGGAGGCCTGGTTGGCGATCTATCACAAGATTCCCTGCTTTGTATTCGTGGAGGAAGTCGCACTGGAGGCGACCTTGATTGAACCGCAATCCTCGCATTGGTCCGCGTTGCGAGAACACGGCCACCACTGGATTCCCTTCAGTGATCGCGAAGATTTGCGAACAAAAGCGATCACGAAACTGCATCGTTTCTTTGAGCGAACCATCCGGCAAAGTTCTGAAAGCCGTATCGAGAATCTTCCATATCCCTCGATCGATACCCTTTTGAAGGGTCGTCAAGCAGATCTCGGGCAGCTTCAGGATCGGTTGGCACCGCAGCATTCGCGTACGGTCAGCTTGAGTTCGATTCACGGGCTTGGAGGGATCGGCAAGACTCGATTGGCGGTGGAGTATGCTTGGCGAAACGCTCAGCGGTATCGGGCTTTGCTGTTCGTGACCGCAGACACTCCGCAAGACTTCACTCAAAACCTATCGGAGTTGGTGTCGCCGGATGTGCTGGACCTCCCCGACGCGTTTGCATCGGTGGATCAAAAAAAGCGGCTGGCTGCTGTCTTGAAGTGGCTCCGCGAAAATGAACGTTGGCTGCTGATCATCGACAATGTCGATACAGAGTCCGCGGCGCAGTTGGTCGAGAAGACGATCGGATCACTATGCAACGGTCATGTCTTGATCACTTCGCGAATCGCGACATGGAGCCCCGCGGTGCAAACCGTTGAGCTGTCTGTTTTGGACGAATCGGCGGGAACAGATTTCTTGCTCGCTCGAACAAGGCAACGGATCAGAAAGGGCGATGACGAGGAAATCGCGAGACGACTCGCCGGCGATCTCGGGGGACATGCTCTGGCGTTGGAACAAGCGGGGGCCTACATCGACGAGATGCAAATCAGTCTGGCGAGATACCGAGAACTTTGGTCGGACGGACATGACGATGTCCAAAACTGGCAAGATGAACGGGTCACGAACTACCCGCGATCGCTCTCGGCGTGCCTGCGTTTGAATCTCATGCATGTCGAACAAAACCATCCGCCTGCCAGGCAACTGATCGAACACCTTTCCTGGTTCGATGCGGAGCCGATCCCCAGCGGCGTGTTCGACAACTCACGCCAGGAGGCGGTATGGACCGAAGTGCTGTCGGACAAACGACTGTTTAAGGCGTTGGGCAGCTTGCGACGTTATTCACTGATCGGTCGGGACCGCAATGGCGCCGTTACGATGCACCGGCTTGTGCGTCAGTTCGCGCAGGAGCAGCAAAGTGATTCGACGTCGCAGATACGGGGAACGCTGAAAGTCTTGCACCGAGCGGTTGCGTCCGCCGAGCTCGAATCAAGCGAAGAAATGGGTGACTTGATCCCGCACGTTGATGCCACGTTGGAGTACGAAGACAAGATGCCTCTGGAGCCGGCGGTTGCCGCAGATATGTTGCAGATCGCCGGAAACTGGCTCGTTTTCAATGCGAACGAGTATCGGCGGGCTGCAGCAATGCTGGTCGCCTTTCAGCGACTATCCGCCGATCCGATGGTTGATGACCAAATGCGTTGCCGCGGTCTGCCGGCTTTGGCTAGCGTGTATTGGTATGACGCCGACTATGATCTGGCGCTCCGCATTGCACAGCAGGCACGTAAGATCTCGAAGAAGACAGACATCGACCCCAGGGTCTGCATTCGAATAGCCGACATTCTCGGATGCCTTTACACCGACCTGGGCTACTTTCGCGCGAGTGAGTACGTGTTCGATGAGGGACTCGCGTTGTGCGACCAGCATCTCTCGCCGACCGACCCGATTCGAGGTTTTTTGCTCAATGAAAAAGCCTGGTTGTATCGCGAAATGGGGCGGTACCAGGAAGCCGCGGCGATGTTCCAGGAAAGGCTGCAGGCAGATGAGATGATGCAGCAAGAATCCCAGGCCTTTGGAATCACGCACAACAACCTCGCCTATGTGTACGAGTCCTGGGGATGCTTGGACCTCGCCAAAGAACACAACGACATCGCATTGCGTGTGATCTCGGCAACCATCGGAGAGGCCAACAAGTATTTTGCTCATGCGTTGAATGTGTGTGGCGATATTCAACGAAAATCCGGTCAACTCCCGGCAGCAATTGATTCGCTGGAGCGTTCGCTGGAAATTCAGATGACCGAGATCGCTGATGTGCATCCCCACACCGCCATGGTTCACTGGAGCCTTGCAGAGACACATCTTGCACGAGCAGACTTGAGGCAAGCGGAACTGCATGCAAAGAACGCCTTGCGAATACGAGAGAGGATACTCCCTGTCCCTCATCCGCAGATCGCAAGCTGTCTCGAGCAACTTGCACGCGTCGAACACACGTTTGATCGATCGGCCGAAAGTGAAAGACTATCGAAACTTGCCCAAGAAATGCGGCAAAAACATAGGCATTTGGAGAAGACTCGACCCACGCAACGCAGAAAAGTCAAACCCGTTCATTGAGCAGCCGCTCGCTTCACAGGCGTGGTCGTCGTCATTCACTCAGTCATCAGCGGCGCACTGATTCAAGATCGTGTTGATGCGGGCATCAATACGCTGCGAGTCCTCATCAAAGAAATGACCCAAATTCTCGTTGTCCAAAAAACTTTGAAACACCGTTTGATCAGTGATGTCCGGTCCCAGTCCCCGCGATTGCCGAAAACGATCCAGTCGTGCAGCATACTGATGAAGGCATTGTTCCAGAGACACAAACGATGGGGGCATGGTTTTGTCGAGGTAGACTTCTTGTAGCAACAGCAAACGTTCCAATTCCTCGATCGGCCGGACGTGGTCATCGACTCGCAAGTCGACCGCTCGATCATTGCCACCGCCGTAGCCGCCTTTGGATCGCACGACGAGAAGCGAAGCTGATTGCTGGCCACGTTTTTCCCCTCCCGCTGCTTGTCCGGCTGCCAAAGCGTCGACGAGGCAGCGGGCAAACGCTTTTTCCTCCCCGATAGATTGTTTGAATTGGCTGGACATTGCTGCCAAGGTTCCCTCGGCCAACATGTTTCCTTGGACGCTGAAGGATTCCTCGACGAGATGCCCCGCGATGGGAAAACACTTGGGACCGGTGTAGGACGCGGCGCACCCGTGATGATCCACGATGCCCAACTGACGGCTCTCCCTTTGGTCATCATCCTTCAGCAGAGTTTCGATACACTCGCTGGCCGTCAGTCCTTCACTCAAGAGCGAGAGGCCACGTCGTCCCATCCCAGGATCGCCACTCGCTTGTGTCGCGATGACACCCGCACCGGCTTGACCGTGAGGCACAATCGTTCCAACAGCAAAGAACTTTGATTGAACCGCGACCCCCCAAGACTCGCTGGAGGGATCATGGGCAACGATAGAGAAAGTGGTCAGAACACTCATCAATTCAATCACAGGAACAAAAGAGGCGCAAGTTCTCGATATTGCCGGAGTCGTATCGCACGGTCAGGGCGACAGGATAAACCAACAGGCTTCGTGGGGCAGGTTTTTAATCTGCCGAGCAACCGGCAGATCTGGCAGGTTGAAAACCCGCCCCACGTTTCGGACACTCTTGCCACTCGGAACTTTTTGAACGTTTCTGCGACGTTCAACCGCTGACACATCTCTACGAACGCTTCACTTTGGGATTGATCAGGCAGTGAAATCCGACACAGGGCTCCTCGGGCACACGTTCGTCTTCTGCTGCCTGTAAAATCTCCTGGACTTGCTGCATCCTGGCCGGATCAAGCGCCGCAGAGATGACTCGCTGTTGACCATCCGGGCCCATCGCTACCGTCGTGATCACCGCGACCGTGTCGTCGTGCTGAAGCGCAGCGATGATGTGCTCGCCGACTTGCTGCGCCGGGTTCTTGATCGTCGTGATGAACTGCGCGATCTGCTTCTTTTGTTCGCCCGTCGGTGTGACTTGGACTCCTTGACCAGGTGATGTCGATTCGGGTGATGTTGATTCGGGAGGAGACGATTCGGGCGATGGCTCGGACATGCTGTGTTCGTTGTGCTGGAATGAATTGAAAGTGAGAAACCGAATCCTAAATGATTTCAGACTCGGGGAAACCAGATGCCCGCCACGTGTCGCGCAATTGGTCGGGGGTCAAAGTTTGAATCCTGCCAAAACCCGCGACCAAATGGGCTTCGATGACAGGCAGTCGGTAAAACGCGAAATCGCCGAAGTCGGCATACATCGCCGCCGCAGGACGATCGTCGTCGCATCGATCGGTGCCACCGTGACCAGCGAAACATACGGCACGACACGTGGTGGATCGGACGACGAAAGTATCGTCCCCAAACTTGCGCGGCGGGCATCAAGGATCAATTGACGGGCGGTGCTGTTGTCGGCCATCGACGCACTTGTTTGGGGGAATCACGAAACGTTAATGCTATCAAACTTGATGATAGCGTATGCCCACGATCGACGTTGATGCCAGCGAGGTTCCTCCAGTATAGGAGTCACACGGCGGTGCAAAGTTGCGCCTCCGCCGAATACCCAACCAGCGAGACAGCCGCCCGTGTTCAAAAAACTCAAGCAAATCCGACGCCAGCGTCGCGAGCAACGTCGGTACCAAAAAATGGGCCAACCCAGCGGTTATCCGGCAGACATGCAGCGAGACGTGGTGGACACGATCATCGGCGTCCGTGACTTTACGATGACGTCGCCCGAGCGTTTGCACGGTTTGTGCGAAGCCGTTCGCTACATCCATGATGTGGGCATCCAAGGCGACATCGTCGAATGCGGCGTTTGGCGAGGTGGCAGCATGATGGCGGTGGCTAAAATGTTGAGTCAGTTCGGGGACACCGATCGGGAGCTGCATCTCTACGACACCTTCAGCGGCATGAGCGAGCCGACGGAAATGGACGTCGCGATCACGGGTGAACAAGCCGAACACTTGCTGGCAATCGAGTCACGTGAAGACGCCAAGAGCGTTTGGTGCGTTTCGGGATTGGACGAAGTTCGCAGTCATATGCAGACCACGACGTATCCCCAACATCGCATTCACTATCACGTCGGCAAAGTCGAAGAAACGATCCCCGAAGGTGCCCCAGAAAAGATCGCCCTGCTGCGTCTGGACACCGACTGGTACGAGTCGACGCGTCATGAAATGGAGCACTTGTTCCCAAGGCTTGCCGACGGCGGTGTCTTGATCGTCGACGACTACGGCCATTGGGAAGGCGCCCGACGTGCAGTCGACGAGTACTTTGCCGAGCATGGAATCGGCATGATGCTGCACCGCCTGGACTACACCGGCCGCATCGGCATCCATCACGCCAGCGTCCAACGACGCGCACGCAATTCGGCACGCGACGCGGCTTAGCCGCCACCAATTGAAACGAAAGTATGGCTCCCCTCTCCCCCAAAAACTGAGGAGCCTAAGCGAGTCAGTTTTTGGGGGGAGAGGGGCTGGGGGTGAGGGGGCAAAGCCACTTGGTTTAAACAGCTAACCCCCTAAATCAAGACTGGACGATGCACTAGCGGTTTGATGATTGAAGAGAACCGTAAGCTGCGTGGAGCGAACCGTGGGCCGCGAAAAATGGTCCGCGAAAAATGGTCCGCGAAGCATCGGGCATTGCGTATTGCCCGGCCGCTTACGCGTCGCGGCTCACCAAATTCAACTCGCTGCGAAACACAAACACATCACCTAGGAAATCACACCGATGCAACATCATTCGTCACCCAAGCTGCTCAACGTCGGTTGTGGTCGTTGCTACCACGACGAGTGGACCAACATTGATTTGGTGGCGTGTGGACCGGGTGTGCGTCAGTACGATCTACGAAAAGGTCTACCGTACGACGACGACACCTTCGACGGCGTCTATCACTCTCACGTCCTAGAGCATCTTGCCCCCGCCGACGCGCGATCCATGTTGACCGAATGCCGACGCGTCTTGCGCCCAGGCGGCGTCTTGCGGATCGTTGTGCCGGACTTGGAGGGCATCGCTCGAACTTACCTGCAAACGCTGGACGCCGCCGCCTCGCATGACGTGACCGACACCCAATCCACCGCCGCCGAGTTGGACCGAGCCAATCACCATTGGATGACGTTGGAAATGCTCGACCAGCTTTCGCGACAACGTGGCGGCGGCGAGATGGGCAAAGTTCTAGCGTCAGAGAAGCCTATCAACCGCGACTTCTTGCTGCGTCGAATGGGACATCAGGTCACGGGCAACAGTAATCGCAACGACGGTGGTGGTAAACCTCGCAAAACCATCGGGCAACGCTTGCGCCAAGTCCTCAACGGACTGCGAAAACAAACCGCGTTGGCCGCCGTGACTTTGATCGAAGGCCAAATGGGACGGGCGGCGTATCGCGAAGGCCGCTTCCGTCAGTCCGGTGAAATCCATCGTTGGATGTACGACCGAGTTTCTCTGGCTGCCTTGCTCGACGAACTCGGTTTTGACGAACCGACCGTCTGCGCGGCCCACGAAAGTCGCATCGAGTCGTTTGATCACTACCAACTCGATCGCGACGGCGATCAACAACGCAAACCGGACTCGATGTACATGGAAGCTCACAAGCGAGCAGCATCGATAGCGGTGGGCAAGTCACAGACCGAATCGTCGTCGGCGAGCAAAGCCGCGTAAAGCGATCGATACGCGTCGGCTTCGCGTTGTGCGGTGTACTGATCCGCCGCGATCCGTTTGGCGTTTTCTCCTTGCGAGCCTGTCGCCTCACGATCGCTTGCCATTGCGGCAAGTTTTTCGGCGAGATCATCTGCATCGGCCAACTTCGCCAGTCGCCCGGTCTGTCCATCGATGACTAAGTCTGGAATGCCTGAGACATCAAAACCCAGCATGGCGGTTCCGCCCGCCATGGCTTCCATCGCGGTCAACGGCAAGTTGTCTTCCGTCGACGGCACGATGAACACATCGCTGGCGTTGTAGACCTGCATCCTCGCTGCGGTTCCTTGGAGGTATCCGAGGGAACGAATGGGAATGTTCGAATCGGGGAACTGGCCACCGCCGAACACCAGGCCTTGCACCTTGCGTCCTGCACTTTGAGGCCAACCCTGTTGTGACAGTTTCTGAAGCGCCGCGATCAAGAACCGTGCGCCTTTGCGTTGATTGTCCAGGTCGGCTGCGCCGAAACAGAACACAAACGCATCGGGGTCGATGCCGAGTTGTTCTCGGGCCGCTGCGCGATCGGTCGCCGCGGCATGAACTTCGTCGGACAGTCCGTAGGGGATCCGATGAAACGACTTCGCCTGTCGAAAGATCGGACTTTCCGCGGCCTGCCCGATCAGCCATCGGCTAGGCGCAACGACGTGCAGGTTCAATCGTTTCAGCAAGCCGAGCTTGATTTCGAAATACTGTCGACTCCAGTCTTGGGGGCCACGATCCGATTCCGCCAACTGGGGACACTGGCCACAGCCCTCGGTGAACCGTCGGCATCCGGCGCTGAAGTGGCAGCCGCCGGTCAGCGGGTTCATGTCGTGCAGGGTCCAGACGATCGGCATCGCGGGGGGGATCGACGCAAAGAAGCTTTCGTAATCAATCAGCTTGGTCACCCAGTGCAAATGGATGATGTCCTCTCCGGTCAACTTGGCATTGGCGGGCGGCCACGGTGTGCGGGGGGCACCCTGGGGCGAAGAAAAAATTTCAAAGCCGGCGGGCCGACGACGCATCGCTCGTTTGAAACTTTGTCGATGAAGTCGAAACCGAATCGCCGCGGCCCACCGAGTCGGCAGGGGCATACTCCAGCGGGTTGCGACCATTGCGTTTGGGTCTGCGACCAGTGCCTTCGGGTCTGATGAGTCCGCTTCGTCGCCCAGTTTGGCGGGAAAGTAGAGCTGTGCATCGACGTTTTGCTGTCGCAGAGCGTGCGTCAGTTGGCGGGCTCCACTGGCCGCGCCCCCTTGCAGCAGACCGGTCATCAGGTGAATTTTCACGTTAGGTGGCTCCAGGGAGGCTTTCGTCGCCACTGTGACCTTGGCCCAGCGGCCTGAGAGAGGGCACATTGCGCCGGACGGAATAAATCCTTTGGCCTCGACGGAAACCGGCCCCCGTTGATACACTTTGAGGCTTCTTTGCTGCCACCCGAAATTACCCAGCCTGCCCGCTAAAGCGATTTTCTACCGTGATCCTGATCTTGAAAAGCGGTGCGACCGATGAGCAAATCCAGCACGTCCTGGATCGCGTCGACGCATTAGGCCTGCAAGCCCACCTGAGCCGCGGAACGTACCGAACGATTGTCGGCATCATCGGCGACGAACAAAAACTCACCGAAGAACCCTTGAAAGCCATCCCAGGCGTCGCCCAAGTCATCGCTGTGATGCCTCCCTACAAGTTGGCTTCGCTGGACGCGCACCCCGAACCGAGCGTCATCGATGTATCCGGCGTCAAGATCGGCGGTGGTAACTTGGCGATGATCGCCGGCCCCTGCAGCGTCGAAGAAGAAGACCGGATGCATCGGATCGCCGAAGCGGTCAGTGCAGCGGGCGCGAACTTGTTTCGCGGAGGCGCTTTCAAACCACGCACCAGTCCGTACGCTTTCCAGGGCATGGGCGAAGAAGGTCTGAAGCGATTGCGTGATGTCGGTCACGCCCACGGCATGCCGGTCGTCACCGAAGTCACCGATCCACGTTTGGTGGATTTGGTCAGCGAGTATTCCGATATGTTGCAAGTCGGCGCTCGCAACATGCAGAACTTTGCCCTGTTGACGGAAGTCGGCAAGTCGGAGCGTCCTGTGTTGCTCAAGCGAGGCATGTCGGCATCGATCAGCGATTTGTTGATGTGCGCCGAATACATCTTGTCCCAAGGCAACATGAACGTGGTCTTGTGCGAACGTGGCATCAAAAGTTTCGATACCGCGACCCGCAACCTGTTCGACGTGGCCGCCGTTCCGTTGGTGCATCAACTTAGTCACCTGCCGATCATCGTCGATCCGTCCCACGCCACGGGACGCCCGGACTTGATCCCCGCTTGTGCCATGGCCGGCCTTGCCGCCGGCGCTGACGGGGTACACATCGAAGTCCATGACTGCCCCGAAGTCGCCAAGAGCGACGGACCGCAAGCCTTGTTGCCTGAACAATATGCAGAAGTGGCGAGCCAAATGCGTAAGCTCGCCGAGCTGCTTGGAAAAACCATCTCACCGCTGCCGGAGACAATTGCGTGACCCGACGTACCATCATTGCTGGAAACTGGAAAATGAACACCCGCGCCGGCTCGGCGACCGAGTTGGCTCGCGGTGTCATGCAAGCCGTTGGCGAAAATCCGTCGGTCGAAGTCGCAGTTTGCCCGCCATCGGTGTATTTGCACTCGGTGGCTGACGTACTGGCTGGCTCCTCTGTGGGCCTGGGCGCACAAAACCTATACGCCGCCGCCGACGGTGCTTACACCGGCGAAGTCAACGCGGCAATGTTGTGTGACGTCGGTTGCCGTTACGTCATCCTGGGACACAGTGAGCGACGCGCACTGCTCGGCGAAACCGACGCCATGATCAGCGAAAAACTCGCTGCCGCGCTTGCCGGTAATTTGGTCCCGATCGTTTGCGTCGGTGAAACACTGGAGGATCGCCGATCGGATAATACCGAGAAAGTCGTCGAGACACAGTTGCGTGGATCGTTGGCTGGACTGGATGAAACACGTGCCGCTGGTGTCGTCATCGCTTATGAGCCCGTTTGGGCAATCGGAACCGGCGAGACGGCCAGCCCGGAACAAGCAGAAGCGGTTCATGCGTTCATTCGCAAACTGCTGGGCGAACTGTTCGGCAGCGAAGTCGGCGATCAGATGCGGATCCAATACGGCGGCAGTGTCAAACCGGGCAATGCCAAGGAATTACTGTCTCAACCGAATATCGACGGCGCACTGGTCGGCGGAGCAAGCCTCACGGCAGAAGACTTTGTCGGCATCATCAACGCTGCCTAGCTAGCCGCTCAATCCAAATACATTTTCAACGGAGTTTATCATGAGTTTGTTACTGTTCGCATCGTACCAAAGCGCGTTCTTGGGTTGGGCGATGGGCATCCTGTCCCTAATGCTGATCCTGCTGATTCTCGTGCAACGAGGCAAGGGCGGCGGATTGACCGGTGCATTGGGCGGACCCGGCGGTCAAAGCGCATTCGGCAGCAAAGCGGGCGATACCTTCACGCTGATCACCGTCGTCTTTGCGACGGTCTGGGCTTTGGTTTGTGCCGTCGCGATGTGGTCGCTCGGCACCCAAGTAACCGAGATCGCGGAAGTCCCTGCGGTGATCGAAAGCCGGGGCGAGGACACCGGAACCGCTGTGATCCCCAGCATGGGCGGTGACGCTGGCGACCTGAGCGGCCTCAGTGGATTGAGCGGACTGCCGTTGGACTCGGACGATTCGACCGAGACTCCCTCGATGGACCTGACGCCTGCAACGCCCGACAGCACCCCTGCGACGGAAACACCCGAGCCCGGCGATACACCGGCTGAGGAACCAACAACGACAGAGACGCCCGCAAGCGAAACTCCCGCAAGCGAAACCCCCGCTGCTGAGACAACTTCGACAGAAACGCCCGCTGCCGACGCACCTGCATCAGAAACGCCCGCCGCTGAGCCCGCCGCTGAGCCGGCCAGCACAGAGCCGGCCAGTACTGAAACGCCAGCCGAGACGGAACCGGCGCCCGCGGAGTGATTTCGCCCAGCCCGCTTTCCAGTTCTCTTGAACCCGCCTGCACGATCGCAAAGCATACCGTGACCTCAAATTCCGTCCGCAGCATGACCGGCCAGGGGCATGCACAGATCCAGAACGAGCTGGGGACGTTTTCGGTGGAGGTGCGCACGGTCAACAACCGTGGGTTGAAGTGTGTCATACGGACCAGCGACTCGCTTTCGTCTTTGGAATCCAAGATCGAAGCGACCGCGCGGACGCTAATTCATCGTGGCAGCGTGCAATTGAATCTGCAATGGCGACGTCCCGGCGACGAAACGCCTCAGCGGATTAACGAAACCGTTCTGGCTGGCTATTTTCAGCAATGTCGGCGCGTTCTCGACAAACAAAACGGGAATGGTTCGATCGATATCACGGGGCTGCTGGAGCTGCCAGGCGTCCTGATCAATTCGCCCGTTGAGGATCGACAGAATGACGATGTGATTTGGGATGCGGTACACCAAACCCTTGTCGCTGCCATCGTCAACCTCAACCAATTGCGTGACGCCGAAGGCGTAAACATGGCGGCAAGTTTAGAAGCGGATTGCCAAGTCATCCGAACGCAAGTCGATGAAATCACCCTGTTGGCGCCAGAAGCCATCGAGAGTTACCGCGAACGTTTGGAGACGAAGGTCAAGCAGGCCTTGGAGAAACACGACATCAACGTTCAGACCGTCGACCTGCTGCGTGAAGTCCAGGTCTATGCGGACCGGGCCGACATCAGCGAAGAAGTCACCCGGCTGGGCAGCCACCTGCAACTGTTCCTGGCCGTGATGCGTGGCGAACACACCGACCGAAAAACCTCCCCCGGCGACAAGTCGACGGCGGAACCGACCGGGCGTAAACTGGATTTCATCATCCAAGAGATGTTCCGCGAAACCAACACCATCGGCAGCAAAGCCAATCATGCGGGGATCTCGGCCCGGGTCGTCGAAGTCAAATGTGCGATCGAACGGATGCGAGAACTGGTCCAGAACCTGGAATAGGGAACAACGATACAATCACTGGCGCACTTCGTAGTGGGATTCGCCAGAACTCCTTTCGCCTGGGATTTCCGCCGAAATCCACTACACCATTTATTGAGGACGCGTTCCTAAAGCGATGCCAGCAAGCCGACCTGCCGCGAGAAGTGTCGGGCAAAGCGAGACAATCATGAACTCAAGCAATGCTCAATTGATTATCATCTCTGGTCCGAGCGGGGCCGGAAAATCCACCGTCGTCAATCGGTTGCTGGACGAGTGCCCGCTGCCGCTGGCGCTGAGCGTGTCAGCGACCACCCGAGCAGCACGACCGGGGGAAGTCGACGGACGGGAGTATCATTTTCTCTCCCAAGAGAGATTCGATGCCCTCAAAGCCGAAGATGCCTTTCTGGAGTGCAAAGAGGTTTTCGGCCGTGGACATTGGTACGGCACCCTGCGGAGCGAAGTCGCCTCGGGCATCGCGGCAGGAAAATGGATCATTCTGGAAATCGACGTCGAAGGTGCCTTGGACATCCTCGACCACGACGAATTTTCACCTATCACACTTTTCATCCATCCCGGAGGGATGGACGAGCTGGAGCGAAGGCTCCGAGGACGAGGGACCGAGAGTGAAGAAGCGATCAGCCGTCGACTGGAGACTGCGCTCGCTGAGATGAGATACCTGCATCGATATCAGTATGAAATCATCAACGGCTCGGTCGATGCCGCCGTTGCCCAAATCTGTCAGATTTTGAACGACAAAAAGGAAGCACAAGCATGCTCGAAGAACTGAAAGAAGAAGAGATCGTCAACAAGGTCGGTGGACGCTTCAAACTGAGCACCCTGATCCAAAAACGCTTGGTCCAACTCAACCAAGGCAGCCGCGCGTTGGTCAACGCCGACACGCACGATAAGATGTCCATCGTCTTGCAAGAGATCATGCAAGACAAAATTGTCTTGAACATGGAAAACGAAGTCGAAACGCTACAAGAACTTGACTTGGATGCCACGATCGCTGCAGCGGAAGCCCCCGAGCTGGACATGGGCGACCTGTAGGTCATGCTCCGCATGACAAAATACGGTCCCCCCATCATCACGTAGAAGCGTCTCTCCGAGACGCTAACCATTCCCTTCGATGATCGATACACGAACGAACGATCGTGAGCAACTGAAGTGGCTCGCTGCTTTCCATCTCATCATTGCAGGGCTCTGGCTTTTCAGCCTGTGGATTGTCACCAATCAGCTTCGCATTCTGAATGCTTTCGACGAGGCTCAGTCGGCAAGTGGGCCAAACGCTTTCGCCTCTGACACCCGTGGCAATCCCTTGGCTTGGTATGTGAAAGGACTTGCCGCATTGATCTCGATCTTTGTCTGCTTGAACATCGTTTCTGCAGTTTTGCTTTTCAAGCAAAAACTGCGATCGTTCTCGCTTGCTGTCTCAGGAGTCAACTGCTTGCACGCTCCCATCGGTACTGCACTAGGGGTGGTCACATTTCTAGTGCTGTTCAGGCCAAGCGTACGCAGTCTGTATAGCGAGAATCCGTTGCATCCAGCGTCGGCAGAACCCTGAAATGCTCACTGTGCGTATATCAGCAGCCGACGCTCTTTTTGTGGCTTCTTGTGTTTTTCGTGGCTCACCTGGTTCGCTGATCCTTGCCAAAGAGTGTTTGCCACAACAAGCACGAAACAACGCGAGAATGGGTGCTCTCGGAAAAGGAGCCGACGACCGCTGATACCTGGAAACACAGACAGAAGTCGCAAAGGAAGCGGGACTGGAACCAGCAAAAGCAATCCCGACGTACGATCTCGACCTGACACTACGCCCTGTCTGACACCGGGCAGGCGGTTTGAGATAAAATCGTTTTGAGGCCGATTGGACGTTCCGATCCAAGTCCGTTGTACGAATAGCCCTCAAAACCGAAGCGTCAACAAAACATGTGGACATGCCCGCATTGCGACGGCACGACGGATGACGAATTCCGGATCTGTTGGACGTGCAGAATCCCGCGAGGGAAACCTGCCGACTTTCACGAGCGTGCTCCGGTTCGACGGGATTTCCACACCGCTTCACCTGAATCGCCTGACGCGAGCTTGCAGACGATGCTTCCTGCCGCGGAGGTTCAAACGCGAGTCATTTGCGTACTCCAGGGACTTACTTCTGTCGTGATGGCAGCAATATCCATCTGGTGTTTCTCAATCCTAAACACGCAGCCAAGAGCGTTTGCGACATACTTCAGCACAGTCTCGTCAAGCAGGGCCGAATTGCTTACCGCTGTTTGGAACGCAACCGTTTTGCATTTGATCGTCTCGCTTCTTGCCTTGGCAGCAGCCGCATGTATCTGCTGTCGACGTGCTTACTGGTTCTGCATCGTCGTTTTTGCGATGGAGTTCTTGGTCTGGCCATTCGGAGCACTCGTAGCTCTCGTTTCGTTCGCAGTGTTCTTGCAACCTGCTGTGATCGATTCATTGCTGCGTGGCCGAACCGAATACCAGCAAGAGATTTCCTCAGAACTGGCGGAACAAGGATGAAGTTGAAACGCGTCTATTTGCTTCCCTTCTTTGTGTAGGCCAATTGCATGAATTTGGTTTCCTCGCCGCCTTGAAGCGTGATGTACATGGTCATCACACGTTTCCCATCCTTGTAGACGGTCGTCATCCTGTGCTTGGCCGGATTGCCGTCCATGCCGGGCGCCATTCCGACAAGCGTCATGGTCTTTGTTTCTTTGTCATACTCACCTTTCAGGTGCATCATCCCAGGACTGAGAGAATCCACCCAAGTGCCAACGTATTTCTTTGTTTCGGGATCGTAGCCAGTGCTTCCGTGGCCCTTGAAATCCAGTCCCATCATTTTCCCTTCAAAGTCGCTGATCAGCCAAAAGTTGCCCAGCATCTTGTTGGATTCGGTGCCCCGGGTGACTTCAGGAGTTCCACTTGCGTAATTGGTGATTTCGACATCCCAATCCCCAACATCTTCTCCAAGCACGTCGTACTCCTGACCTGCGGCGGGAATCTGAGCAAACGCGTTGGCTCCGATGAGTCCGTATGGAATCATCATGAAGCCGAATAGGAACGTAAGCTGTTTGATTGAGTTTTTCATTTTGCCATTCGGGAAAGTGGAGAAACTGAATGTGGGGCTGTCCGTCGGCATCAGTTGAGAGATCAAACGGACGAACGATGGTGATTATACCGCCAACATCGCTGTGCCAACCCTTCGAAGCTCCGGCCGATGAAACCGGGTGCAGTTGGGAACGGGCCGTTTCGCCGCATCGGTCGGATCACCGAAGTGGTTTTCGGCGGGTTCAAACTGACCTCGGTCGATGCAACCGAGGAGAGTTGCGGCGTATGGCATTTCACATCGGCATTCATCGGCGAGATTCCGTCTGACCAAATTGAATGGGACCAATAGGACAAATGCGACCAATAAGACCCATCGATCCTAGAAGTCCCATAGGTCTCATCGATCGGATTTGCCAGATCTCTTCTCTCTCTGCCACTGAAGTTGGACAAACTTCTTTGTCAAGCGAAAAGCTGGCTGAATTGGCGCGGCCCTCTTGCCAGTCGATAATGCTTGGGAAAGGATCGTCCCAACATGCATGAAACCTCGCTTAGTCTACTCGAACGCCTTCGCCAGTCCTCAGAAAACGAGGCCTGGAATCGGTTAGCAGGTCTCTACACGCCGCTGATTCGGGCGTGGTTGCGACGATACGACGTTCAGGAGTGCGACGCGAACGACCTCGTTCAAGAAGTTTTGCTATCCGTATCCAAAGATCTCGGCAAGTTTGAGCATCGCGGGCATCCGGGCGCATTTCGTGGATGGCTGAAGGCGATTTTGATCAACCGGTTGAGGAAGTTTTGGCGAGCACGGGACCATCGTCCCCTGGCACGGGGCGACTCGGATATCGACGCTAGGCTGGCGCTATTGGACGACCCGGCTAGCGAAATGAGCCTGATCTGGAATCGCGAGCATGACCAATATGTCCTCCGGCAACTCCTGACGCTTGCGGAGCCGCATTTCGAGCCGAATACCTGGACGGCCTTCTGTAAGGTGGCATTGGAAGGAGCGAAACCGGATGTGGTAGCTCAGGAAATGGGAATTTCCTTGAACGCGGTCTGCCTCGCTAAGTCTCGTGTCACCAGGAGGTTACGCCAAGACTCGGCAGGCCTGATCGAATCGTCGTCAAGTTTTTTCACAAAGAGCTGACAAGATTTGTCGCGAGCGGGTCTTGGTCACTAGAAGCGATTCGTTCGGTCCGAACGAAGCCTGCAACGCTGAATCGTTGACCAACATCAAAGCGTTGTGTGTCCACGACAGAGCTGTTATCCGAGAGATGTCCCATGCCGAAACTTACCGACCACCCGAGCCGAGAAGAATTGAGTGCCTACAGCCTTGGGCAATTGCCGGAGGAAAGAGCGGTCACTATCGACAGTCACATCATCGCATGCGAGCCTTGCTGCGAGACGATCGTTGAACTGTCATCCGAAGACACATTCGCAGGCTTGTTGCAAGAAGCTGGCCGATTGCCGACGGATCAGACGGCTGATCACGACAGTGCAACTGCAAACTCGGCTTCATTCGACGATATCCCTCAACCTCTGAGCGAACATCCGCGTTACGAGGTTATGAGTCTGATCGGCAAAGGTGGCATGGGCGACGTGTATCTGGCTCGCCACCGTAAAATGGAACGTACCGTGGCACTGAAGGTAATCAATCGCGGTCTGGTCCGAAAAGTTGAAGCCATCGATCGTTTCCATCGTGAAGTCAAAACGGCCGCGCAACTTTCTCATTCAAACATTGTCACCGCATACGACGCCGATCATGCCGGCGACTTTCACTTCATGGTGATGGAGTTCGTTGACGGAGTTGATTTGTCTCAAATGGTCAAAGACCGGGGCGCATTACCAGTCGCCGAAGCATGCGACTACATCCGCCAGGCGGCAATTGGGCTGCAGCATGCACATGAGCGTGGCATGGTGCATCGCGATATGAAACCGCACAATCTGATGGTGACTGCGGATGGCACCGTCAAGATCCTCGATTTCGGTCTTGCTTCTCTTACGCCCTCAGCGATTGCAGGCGCCGACACGGTTGAAGCTCACAGCGAACTAACTGCAGTTGGCGCGATCATGGGGACTCCAGACTATATTTCGCCAGAACAGGCCAAGGACGCTCGCAACGCTGACATTCGCAGCGACATCTACAGCCTTGGAGCAACGCTTTACTACCTGCTATCTGGTCGAGTGCCGTTTGACGAGGGCAGCGTCATGCACAAACTCAGAAGTCATGCACAGGTCGAACCCGCTCCATTGAATTCGGTGCGCGAGGATGTTCCCGAAGAACTTGTGGCCATCACGTCCCGGATGATGGCGAAAGATCCTATCGAGCGTTTTCAGACGCCAGCCGAAGTCGTTGAAGCACTGGAGACCGTGCTAAAAGAACCGCAACCCGTCAAATCGCAAGAGCGAGTGCTGCAGGTCCAGCCCAGTCGACGGCGGATCGGTTGGATTCCGTTGACGGCCATCGCGACCATTTTCCTCGCGGTGATCTTTGCGGGCATTGTTTACTTCATCGAGACGAATAACGGCATTGTTCGCGTCGAGGTCGTCGACGATTCGCTGACTGTCGAAATCAGTGGTCAGACAATCACCGCGGGGGATGGCAACAAGACGCCGCTGGAAATCCGTGCAGGCGATTGTGTGCTAAAAGTTCGGCAAGGCGATTTCGAGTTCGAGACGGATCGATTTCAAATTCGCCGTGGAGATGAGATCGCCTTCAAAGTCGAAATGCTCAAAGGTGAGATCATGGTCCGCAAGGATGGCGAGCCGTTCCATTCGAAGGTTCTGTCAGATGATATTGAGGTGCGGCAAATCCTCGATCGAATGGCGAAAGCGTACGCCGAGTGCAAGTCATACCGTGATTCCGGCGTCATCAAGTCTTTGTTTTATAGAAGTACTGACTCACCCGAATGGACTGTCGAGCATTCCTTTACCACTGCATTTCTGCGTCCCGATCGGTTTCGATTCGAAATCAAAAACGAGGACAACAGGATGTTGATCTCTGCCAACGAGCAAAACATCCAAACATGGTGGGACGTTGAACCGGGTGTCAAGAAACCAACGTCACTGGAGTTCGCCTTGGCTCAAGCCAATGGTTTCATTGGGGGAGATGCCGGTCGCATTCCCGCCATGCTCATGCCGCAACAACTTGAGCTTTCGGGTGGCTTGGAACTCATCGACCCGAAACAGATCGAAGACGGTAAGCTGCAGAACGTTGAGTGCTTTCGATTGGAATACAACTTCCGCGACGAGCAATTCACACTGTGGATCGATAAGCAGTCCTATCTCGTACGACGGATTGACGAGCGGATCAAAGTGGACAGCATTCGCATCGAGCGGACAACGAACTACGATCCGACGATCGATAGCAAGATCACGGACCAGATGCTCGAATTCGATCCGCCTTCTCCGCAAGCCGCCGATGACGGCGCGAATACGCTTTCATCCAGGTTGCCGGGGACACAATGAGCTGTCCCCACAAAGTGCTCTGTCCCAGCGTGCTTTCCAAGTCGGTATTCATCGGCGAGATTCCGTCTGAGCAAGTTGAGTGGAACCAATGCGACCAATAAGACCCATCGGTCCTATGAGTCCCATAGGTCCGTTTCAGGTGGGCCGCCTTGTCTTGGTGTTCAATCGAGTTTTCTGCGTCGGATTTCCCAGGCTGCGTGTCGGCCTAGTTCGTCATCGGATTGCGACCAACGAGTCAAGACGGCAATCGAGTCTTTCGAATCGATGTGCGAAAGCACTGAGACGATTCGACGGACGGTCGCCAAGGTGACTACTGATTCGCTCTTCTGAGCAGCTTGCCGCAGCATGACTTCGCGACGTGCTCGTTGATCCGGTGCCGAATTCTGGACTTGTGAATCGATGTCATAGACTCGTTTGATCTCTGCAGCACGCTTGCTCAAACGATCCGTCGCGGCGTCGCCATGGTCCACCAAGTACCACCAAGCGGCGTATTGCCGGTCCGGTTCGCCGTCGATCAACGCATCGCACGCCTCATCGACGGAACTGATGTCGCTGGCGCCGGGACGCAGGTTCCACACGTATGCGAGGTTGGCTCCGCCGCTGCACAGCACGCGGTTGTCTTTGCCAAAGCCGACGACATAAACGGAATCTTCGTGCCCGGTCAACTCATGCAGCTTGGTCCCTGTTGCCGGATCCCAAATCAGCACTCTGCCCGACGCATCGCCGCTGGCCAGCCAAAGTCCATCGGGAGAATAACGCATGCTGCCGAATGAAAAACTGGCGCCGGTGTCCCATCGACGGATCAAACTGAAATCGTCCTCGTGCCAAAGCCGAATTTCTGCATTCATTTGCGCCGTTGCGACTTTGCCGCCCAGCGGGTCACAACACACCGTATACATTCGCGTGTCGTCATTCGGCTCGATGTCAGGCATCAGAGTCTCCTCGGTCATTTCGCCATTGCCCAGGTGCCAACGTCGGAGCTTTTTGTCCCAACCGGCTGTGACCAATGACTCACCATCCGCTCCGAAAGAAAGACCATAGATGGAGGGATGCGGCAATGCCGTTCGATTTCCTGTCTCACGGTCGATCAGGTAGCCGGAGCTTTGACGAAACACGGCGAGGGCGATCTTGGAATCATCTTGTGAGAATCGAATCTCCTCCACACCTGTTACGGGATCCTTTCCCAGTGGCCACTCCCACTGGGATTCGATCCTGCGATCAGCGAGGTTCCAAACCAACAAATGGAGGTTCCCGCCCCACGGTCCTCCCGCCGCCAAGTGTGTTCCGCTATGGGAAAACTCGATCGACTCAAAAACACCGCCGTCCACTCGCAACAGATCCGATTCACGGTTTTCCGCAAGAGAAAACAGTCGAATCGCACCCTGTTGATCCACACAGGCTGCATGGATACCGTCGGGTGAAAGAGTGGCAACACTGGTTCCTCGAAACCCAGAGGGCAGTGGGATCGGCTGCAATGTTTCCAAGGACCATTGATGAATGGTGCCTCCCCACCCCGATGAGAACAACGTGTCATTGTCTTTCATGAATTGTAGCGCCCACGGATTCCAGCTGTGGTCGCGAATCGCGCCGATCTCCGTGCCGCTTTCAACTTCCATGACAAACACAGTTTGGTTGCGTTCGCAAATAGCCAAACGCTTACCATCCGGCGTGAATGCCAGTGCCGATGTGTAATTCTCCGATCGTTTGTCGACATCGAATGCGTGATCCCAAACCAGTTCGCCCGTTGTTACATCGTAGAGGCGAATCGACGTATCACGTTCGGTGACGGCGAGTCGTTTCCCATCGGGCGAGAACTCCATCCGCACCGGGTTCTCTTTGCAAGAAATCGTCGCCGATTGTTCACCGGAATCCGCATCAAGGAGCTCGATCGTTTTCCGTTTGTTTGACAGCACGGTCGCCAGCAAATTTCCGACCGGCGAAAAACGTCCGTAGGCAAACGCACCGCCAAACATCAGCCGGTCACCACCCTGAAAATCCGGGGGCTCTGGATCCTGCTTGCGACCATATTGTTCGTTGCCGTCCAGGTCATAGACCGTGAACCCCGAACCGTTGCCGACGAATACTTTCTTTCCTTCGGGTGAGACATCAACCGCGCGGCTGGACGAGTCGCGGCCCAATCGTCCGCCCTGGCGATTGCCAGTCGGGTACGGAATCTTTGTCGTCGTCGACTCACCCGAACGAGCATCCCAACGCGACAACATCGCTTGCCCGTCGGCGAGCAAGAAACCCTTTCCGTCAGGCAAGCCTGTGACGGGGCGATTCCCATAGCATGCGGGCAGATATCCCGTGGGGTTGCTCTTGCGCCAAAGCTCTTTCCCCGTGGCTACTTCCCAGCCAATGATCCATTGCCCGATGGAGACGAGCGTTTTTTCATCATCGGTGAGAAAGAACTCCATCACGCCATCGGGAGACGTGAAACGCTTGCTCCCCATTCGTAACAAAGCGGCTGGTGGAAGCGGATCGCCGGCGAAATCCAAGCGTGGTGCGTTTGCGTCTTGGCAAACACCCGGCACAAATGGGGTAGCGAGACCGAACGTCAGGATTGCGAGACATGAAACCTTGCGCCGCCAGCAAATCATCAGGAAACAACCATCAGGAGTGAAAAGGTAGGACTCACCTCATGATAGTAGATTTGACGGCAGGTCGAGCGAAATCAGATCAACCGATGACGCTCTGCTGAGATTGTTTCACTTCGCAAACGGGTTCGTGCTGATATCACCGGGTGCTTCGACCACCGGGGCTTTGTATCCGCTTTCGGTTTTGCCGCCCGTGCCACTTCCGAAGGTCAACGTCGAGTGCTTGCCCGGCATGTAGTTCGCTTTATTGCGTTTCTTCTTGTTTTTCAGATAGCTGGTGAACTTGTTGCCTTCGTGATACTCGGCGTACTTGCCTTCTCCGCCACCGGGCATGCCGGCTTCGATGCCGCCTAAGATGTATTTGCTGCCGTAGTTGATGCCGACAAAGCCACCAACGAACAGGACAACCACTGCAACGACCAGTTTCATCGAATTTCCCCAACTCAGGTTTCAGACAAACACGTTCCTTGAGAATCTAGGTCGCCGATAGGGCCTGTCAAACGGCGTGATGATGAGAAAGCCGTGACGTGTGAGAGAACAAAGGATTCATTTACTGGCGCACTTGGTAGTGGGATTCGCCAGAATTCCTTTCGCATGGGATTTCTTGCGAAATCCCCTATCGCCATCGATTGATGAAGCGTTCCTAAGAGGCCGGGCCTCGCACACCGCCCGGTGCCTGACGGGCCACGGCTCACTGCTATCGTTCGATCAAATCAACAACTTACTGCTGCGGTGCTGCTCGTTCCCAGCAGGCGCCGGTGTGGGACGGCTTGTTCTCGTCGATCAACGACGAAGTCGCATGCACGGGCCGCTCAACGGTGCATTTTTCCTGTGCCAACCAGCATCGATCGGCAAAGGAGCATCCGGGGTGCTCACGGTCCGGCGTGGGAACTTCGCCCTCCAGCTTGATCCGTTCGCGATGGCTTTCCGCCTGAGGATCTGGGACCGGAACGGCGGACAGGAGAGCTTGCGTGTAAGGATGAATCGGGTGGCCGTAGACATCGGCGGCGTCGCCGATTTCCACCAATCGCCCCAGATACATCACACCGACTCGGGTCGAAATGTGACGAACGACGCTCAAGTCATGCGCGATGAACAAATAAGACAGACCGAATTTCTGTTGCAGATCCATCAACAAGTTGACGATCTGAGCTTGAATCGAAACGTCCAACGCACTGACCGGTTCGTCACACAAAATCAATCGCGGCTGCACCGCCAACGCCCGCGCGATACCGATACGTTGCCGTTGCCCACCGCTAAACTCGTGCGGGTACCGATTCAGAAATCGAGGATTCAACCCGACCGTTTCCATCAACCGCAGCACCTCGAGCTTGCGATCGCGACCGGCGGCGAGTTTGTGAATCGCCAGCGGTTCACCGATGATGCTGCCCACGGTCATCCGCGGATTGAGCGATGCAAAGGGATCTTGAAAGACCATCTGCACCGTTCGACGATGCTCCATCATGTCCGCGTCGCTGAGGCCGGTGATGTCGGTGCCGTTCAGGTAAACGTGTCCCGATGTCGGGTGCACCAAGTTGATGATCGCGCGGGCGGTGGTCGATTTGCCGCAACCGGACTCTCCAACCAAAGCCAGTGTTTCGCCGGCAACGATGTCGAACGACAATCCATCGACCGCGCGAATCACTCCGTGCTGTGGCCGGAACAGCGAACCACGGCTGAACGGAAAGTGAACCCGCAGGTCTTGCACGGATAACAAGGGCTTGGAATCAGTCATCTTTGGTGCGGCATTCATTGGGGCAGTTCCACCCAGCATGCGGCTTGACGGTTTTCGCCCGACTCAGTCAGTTCAGGCGATTGCTGCTCACATTGCTCGATCGCGAAAGGGCAACGTGGGCGGAAGGCACATCCGGGTGGAATGTTTGCCAAATCCGGTGGCTGTCCGGGGATCGCCGCCAGTTGTGTTTGGGCTTGATCGATCCGCGGCAACGACTGCAACAACCCAACTGTATAAGGATGCTTGGGCGAGGCAAATAGCGGGCCGACGTCTGCTTTTTCGACAATTTTGCCCGCGTACATGACCATCACGCGATGGCACGCGCTGGCCACCACGCCCAGATCGTGAGTGATCAAGATGATGCTGGTGCCCTTGCGTTTTTGCAGATCGACCAGCAAGTCCAGGATCTGCGCTTGAATGGTCACATCCAACGCCGTGGTCGGTTCATCGGCGATCAACAGATCGGGTTCACACGACAGTGCGATCGCGATCATCACACGTTGACGCATACCGCCGCTGAATTGATGCGGATAATCTCGCAAACGCTTTTCCGCCCCGCTGATACCGACCAACTCCAGCATCTCGGCCGCGTGCCGGTTGGCTTCCGTGCGTCCGAGCCCCAAGTGCAACCGCGTCATCTCGGTGATCTGCTGCCCGACGGTCATCAACGGATTGAGCGCCGTCATGGGGTCTTGAAAGATCATCGCGATCTTTCGCCCGCGAACGTTTTGCAATTCACGTTCGCTCATCGCCAACAAGTCACGACCTTCGTAGATCGCCGTGCCGCCATCGATTTGCCCTGGTGGTCGCGGAATCAAACCCATCATCGCCAGGTTGGTGACGCTCTTTCCGCTGCCACTCTCGCCGACCAGCCCCAGGGTCTCGCCGGGGCGGACGTCAAAGGAGACGCCGCGGACGGCGCGCACCAATGTGTCGTCGGCGCGAAAGCTGACTTGTAAATCGTTGACCTGCAGAACGGGTGCGTCGTCTTTCATGCGGCTCAATCTCGATTCTTCATCCGTGGATCCAATGCGTCTCGCAATCCGTCGCCCAAGAAGTTCAACGCGAACAGGGTTGCGGCCAAGGCGGCTCCTGGAAACACAACGACCCACCAAAACAACTTGACGATCGAAAGGGCTTCCACACCATCCTTGAGCAACAGTCCCCACGACACATCGGGCGGCGAAACGCCCAAACCCAGGAACGACAGGAATGCTTCGAACAACATCACCGCGGGGATCGTCAACGACAAATACACGATCACCACGCCCAGTACGTTGGGCACGAGATGCCGAAAGATGATCCGTCGCGACGAGGCACCGACGGTTCGCGCCGCCTCCACGAACTGTTCGTGCCGCAAGCCGATGATTTGTCCCCGCACGACGCGTGACATGGTCAGCCAATAGATCGCGCCGATGACCAGATAAAAGATCGTGATCTGATCGATTCCCCACGCATCCAATTTCGCTTTGACGGAATCCTCACCCAGGAACGTCACCAAAAAGATCACCACAAAGATGAATGGAATCGCGTACAGCATGTCCACAATCCGCATCATGATCGCATCGGTGCGTCCGCCCAAGTATCCGGCGATCGCGCCGTAGCTGACACCGATGATCAAACTGACTAGCGTCGCAACGATCCCGACGATCAAAGACACTCGTGCACCCCAGAATACGCGGGCCAGCAAATCGCGGCCAAGCTTATCGGTTCCAAAAAGGCTGGGGATGGCGTAGTCGCCAAAGATTGCGACACGTGTTCTGCACATCCACCACGAAACCGGCCCGAGTTCGTTCCACATCTGATTGAAGGGATGTTCGACACGAATCCGATCAGCGAGTTTGTTCGATAGTTCAACGCGTTTTTCTTCGCTCTCGGCATCGCGAATCTGCTGCTTCAGTGGCTCCAATTCTTCTTCAAAGGCCGCCAATTCGCCCGTCAAGGTTCCCCCGGTGAAGTTGAGATCGGGGCGACTGCCCATCACCACCGCCGCGGTGTTGGGAGGCAGAAAGCGTCGGTTGTTCAAGTCCTTGTCGATCGGACTTTGCAATGGCAGCAGCGGCGTCAAGATCGCGAGCAAGCTGATCAAAATCAGGAAGCCCAGCGAAAGCATTGCCGCCCGATTGCGTCGCAAACGCTTGCCCGCGTCTTGCCAGAGCGACACGCCGCGAATCTCCTTGGACTCGGCGAGCAGCTTTTCCAGCAACTCACGGTCGCGATCATCTGAATGCACGAGGTTCACTTGAGTTTCACCCTCGGATCGATGATCGAATACGAAATATCCACCAGCGTGTTCATCACAAACAACAGGACCGCGTAAGTCAGAATCATGCCCATCGCCAGCGTGTAGTCACGTTGCGTGGCCGCGTTGATGAAATGACTGCCCATGCCGGGCAGGGCAAAGATCATCTCCAGCACCAGCGAACCGGTCAGCACGCGTGCCGTGGCCGGTCCCAAATACGAGATCACGGGCAGCAACGCACCCGGCAAGACATGCTTGCGAATCACGGTGAACTTCGGCAAACCCTTGGCGTATGCCGTTCTGACATGTTCTTTGCTCAATGTTTCCAACATGCCCGTCCGCGTCAGACGAGCGATGTAGGCTGCCACGGGCGCGCCCAAACACAACGCGGGCAACGCGATCTGACGCAGCGTGCCCCAACCGCCCGCCGGGAACAGCTGGATCCCGAAAACGAACAGCAGGATCGCCAGACTCGCCATCACAAAATTGGGGATCGCGATGCCCAGCACTGCGGCTCCCATCAACGCCCTGTCCGCGTAGGACTTGCGGTACACGGCCGAGATGACACCAGCCGTCACGCCCAAGATGATCGCAAAGACGAGGGCAAAGATCGCCAGCGAAGCCGAAACCGGAAAGCCTTCGGCAAGAACTTGATTGACGCTGTAATCCTCCAGTTTCAAACACCACCCCAAGTCAAACCGGGTGACGACACCGACGAGGTAGTCCCAATACTGTTGAATCGGCGGTGCGTCCAAGTTGTACCTCGCCCGCAGTTGCCGTTCGATCGCCGGCGGCACGTTGCGTTCTCCGCTGAACGGATTGCCCGGAACGCTACGCATCAACACGAACGAGACCGTGTAGATGATCCACAAGGTGAGGATCATCCACAGGAATCGTTTCAGCAGGTAGCTCAATAGGTCACGCATGTCGTGGGTGTTCCATCACTTTGATTGGACATCATCCGCAAAATAGATCGCTTGCAGCGGATGCAGTTCTTGCAGTGTCGCACCGAAGCCTCGCACGTTGGGTTTGAGCAAGTGATTGGCGGTATAAAAGTAGATCGGGATCAAGGCCGCATCGTCGATCAGAATCTGTTCGGCCCGTTGCAGGATTTTGAGTCGTGCTTTGGGATTCTGCTCCACACCGGCTTGTCGGATCAAGCTGTCGTACTCAGCGTTGTCCCAGTTCAGGTTGCTCTGCGGGCTGTCGCTGGTCCACAGATCGAGGAATGTATTCGGATCGGGATAGTCGCCCACCCAACCGTAGCGTGCGATCGTGTATTCCTCTTGCTGAACGGTTTCGGTGAAGCTGCCCCACTCCATGTTCTTCAGCTCGATCTTGACGTTCAGGTTGTTTTGCCACTGCTGTTGAATGACTTCGGCGATCGGTCGATGGGTTTCGCTCGTGTTGTACAGCAAAGTGATCTTGGGAAAACCGCGTCCACCTGGGAAGCCTGCCTCGGCGAGCAACTCACGCGCTTTCTCGACGTCTTCGCCGAGTCCCTTGGCGCTTTCGTAACCCGCCATACCGGGCGGAACAACGGAAAATGCCGGTTGTTGGCCTGCTTTGGTGACTTGTTTGACGATCTGAGTGCGGTCGACGGCCATGCTGAGCGCTCTGCGAACGCGAACGTCGTTCAGCGGCGGCTTCGCGTGATTCATTTTATAAAAGTACACCGAGAGCTTGGGGCCACCAATGTAGTCCGGCCGCTTCATCAACTCTTCGATGACCGCTGTTGGCGGATCGTAGATCCATTGCAGTTGCCCGGTCTCGTACATGTTCAACGCGGTGTTTTGGCTTTCCAGCGAGATGAAATCAACAGTTTCCAAAGCGATCGAATCGGCTGCGTGGTGATCCGAGTTTCGCTCGACTCGAACGCGATCACGAAGCCGGCGGAACTTCAACCGAAACGGTCCATTGGTGACGATGTTCTCCGGTCGCGTCCACAACGGTGCGCCGTGCGTTTCGATACAACGCCGGTTGACGGGGAACAGCGGATAATAGGCGACGAGGTTCAGGAAATACGGAACGGCATTGTTCAGCCGAACCACAAACGTCAGATCGTCAACGGCTTGCGCGCCACCGATTTTGCCAAAGGCGACCATCACCGCATGAGTGCGTTCAATGCTTTCGTCACTCGATGCCGCGGCCACGTCCACGCAAAACTTTCGCGACTGGGTCGGGCCGTCCCAGTCGACCGATCCGTCCGCGGATTCGTTGGCCACGTCGACGACATAAACCCACTGCTCCTGCCAGTCCAACTTTGCTTCTTCGCGTTGTTCGTCCGTCGCGTCTTTGGGCAAGGTGGGTTCGGCTGGCTTGATGATCTCCCTCAGCGTTCCGTAGAGCATCGTGCCGCGAGGAAAATGCTGAACGTTGGCTTCGCTGGTCGGTGTTTCCTCCGGTCGATCCCACAATTCAACTTCTACTTGATCACCGATTTCTACGATCGCCTTGTGGTACTGCTGCGCGTACTGGACTTCGTTGATCAAGTAACCGTATTCGCAGGCAGTCGCCGGATGCAGCATTCGTTGCCATGACCAAGCAAAGTCGTGAGCGGTTACCGGAGTACCATCCGTCCAACGGACGTCGTCACGCAAATGAAACGTGTAGGTTTTTCCGTCCTCGGAAATGTCGTAGGACTTCGCGATTGCCGGTTGTGGTGTCAACGGTTGAATGTTGGTTTCGGGATTGATTTCTCCCTCGGGTAACATCCGCAACAGGCCTTCGAAAATCTCGAAGATGATCCGGCTTTCGGGTTGGCCAGACGCTCGGTGAGGATCCAGCGTTTTAGGATCGGTACCGTTTTGCAGCGAAAAATCTGCCGGTGCAATGGCATCCATCCGCGCGGCCCAGATCACGGCCACGACGGCCAACAGACCGGCAAAAACGACAAATCCTCGGCGAATTTCGGGGGGCACGCTGCATCCTCGCGATGAAACATTCAATCGATGTAACGATAGTGTACCCGCCAATCACGTTTTTAGGCGACAGCAACCCTGCGCGGTTTCGTCAGACGGTCGCATCACAGGCGTGATTCGATTCCAATGCCTGTCATGACGGAAAGCCTGTGAACTCTTTTTTCTTGACGCCGTGACGCAAATCGACGAACTGAATTGCCCCTTTCGCCGCGAAATTCGCGGCGAAGGCGACGACGAGTATGCGACCTGCGATTTTCTGCATCGATTGACCGATGCGCCGAGAGAACTCTGCAACGTCCATCGTTCCGCGTGTGAGCTTTGCGTCCAGCACCCGCCGCTAAGTCCATCCGCCCTCAATCCGGTCCTGCCATCGCTGATTTTGGATGTCTGTGCCAACGCCTTTCCCGATGCCAGCCCGGATACAGTCGGAGGCGTGCTGCAGTCTTGGGCAAAATCAGCGGTCGCGACCGACGGAGTCGGCATGCTGGCGACGACCAACCACGGCTGCGATTGTGTGTTGATCTGCGAAGGTCAGCATGCCGAGTCGGACCTACGCATCGCCATCGACTCGGCACTGGCGCAAGAACGTGTGCAGGCCATCGTGCACGTGATCGCCAACGGCGCCGATTCGTTCGCAGTTGCCGATGCCTTTCGCAATCGTCCCAACATCCGTGTTCATCGGCATCCGCAGCGAACGAGTGCTTGGCAATGTTTGCACGCGGTACTGGAACATCTGGAGACACAGTGGGTCGCGTTGCTGGTCCCCGGTCTGCAGAACATGGCGGATCGTCTTTGCCACGCGATCGACCAGATGGAGACCGAGGGCGGGGAAATCTTTGCCGCAGCGATTCGCCGCAGCACCGAAACCGGAATCGAGACCCTGGCGTCCACCGAAGACAATCCCCAATTGGGAACGCTGGTCATCCGTCGCGGAACACTCGCCGACCTCGGCGGCTGGCATCTTACCCGACCGATTCAACTCAGCCCCAAACCCGCCATCGTCGAAAAGGGGGCAGACGCGGGCAGTGCAGAACTTTGGAGCGTGGACACCAAGACGCTTCGAAAGCTCATGCCCCCTCCCTCGACGCAGCAGACTGCTGACTTCGTGAGCCGCAAGGCGCTAGCCGCGGGCAATGCACCTGACTTCGTGAGCCGCAAGGCGCTAGCCGCGGGCAATGCACCTGACTTAGTGAGCCGCAAGGCGCTAGCCGCGGGTAATGCACCGCTACCGGCCGATAGCGCCTTGCTGCTCACTATTGCAGGACATGCACAAGAAAAGAGTCCTGACCCCTTTTTTGCTGATGTGGTGCTGCCGTTTCGAAATGCATTGGATCAAGTCGCACAGTCGCTCGATGCGTTGCTCGCGCAAACCGGTGCGGACGTCGTCATCCACTTGGTGGACGATTGGAGTAGCGATGATGTGAGTGGTTTGTTTGATCGTTATCGAGATCATCCAAACATTCGGTTCTATCGCAATCGCGAAAACCTCGGACCCTTTGCCTCGTTCAACAACATCGCTTTGCGTGCCGAGACGGGTTTCATTGCCGTGCAAGATGCCGACGACATCAGCTTGCCCCACAGGATCGCGAGAAGTGTTCAATTGCTCTTGCAAACCGGAGCGGACATGATTGGTTCTCGGTCAGAGTTGTTCGGCGAAGTCGACTTGGTGCCGTTGGTCGCACATGATTGCGAAACCGACCAGCATGGCGTCACGCGTTACTATCGGAACTCACGCTATCCCAAACGACACCTGAGCGGATACTTTCTCGAAAACCCTACCTTGGTCATGCGTGTGGACACATTTCGATCGCTGGGCGGTTACGGCGATTTTGGCGGCGGACCACGGAACCGCACTGGAGTCGACACCGACTTTCAACTCCGCGCCCACTTCGCCCGCGCAGCGATCACCGTCACTCGCGACGCCTTGGTCCGCTATCGAGTCCACGGTCAGTCGGCGACACAACACAGCGAATCGGGGTTTGGCAGCCAAGCCAATGCGGAGTCGCACGCTGAGGTGCGTCGACGTTTTGAGCGATATTGCACCGGCACCTTTGATCCGCGATGGTTCGGTGCGTTGGGCCAGCACGCCGGTTTGACCGAAAGAATCGATCCATGAAACGAACTTACATCGATTGCCCTTATCGACAAATCCTCACAGAGCAGAATCAGCCAGCGCGATGCGACCTACTGGTGCATCTTTCCGGCATCCAAGACTCCAACTCGGCATTGGCAACCGTCGATATCGACGTCTGCACCGCGTGCTGCGATTCATTTTCGCCGACGCCAGATGATTGGAACCCCGTTATCGCTTCGATGATGCACGCGATCGGGCAACAGATCATGGATGCCGGTGGTGTGGCCGGTTGCCCGGTCGAAAAGGCAACCGAGTTGTGCGAAACCGCGATCAGCCATCTGCCGGTCGTGTTGCCCGACGAAGACGACTGCGTGGACGACGCTCAGCACATCGCACCACCGCGAGAAATCCGACTGGAACAATGGCAGGAAATTCTGCCGATCCCGCCCAGCAAACACGGAAAGCTCACACGCTGGGCTGTCGGAGTCACCACGGCACCGCGACGACAGTGCACACTGACGCCTTGCTTGGAAAGTTTGATCGCCAGTGGCTGGAGCGAGCCGCACTTGTTCGTCGACGGGCCGGTCGAAATCGACGATGCATTCGCATCCTTACAGCGTACCTGTCGACCCGAACCGATGGGTGCATGGCCCGCATGGTGCGCAGCACTACGAACGTTGTTGACGCAGTACACCGATGCCGATGCGCTGATGATCGTTCAAGACGACGCGATGTTTCCGCAAACGGAGTCGACGAAAACGTACGTGGAATCAATGCTTTGGCCGGGCGACCGCGACAGCATCGTCTCGCTGTACACCTCGACCGACGACATGCTGAACGAGAACGCTTGGCGACCATTGCCCCGTGTATGGGTCTACGGTGCGGTGGCGATGATCTTTACGCCCGATCAGGCGAGAGACCTGTTGGAGTGTGAGTCACGAGGGCTTTTGAACATCATCAACGGGACCGCCGGAATCGACACGCGGATCGGGCACTGGGCAGATCAACGCGGGATCGAAGTTTGGCATCCCTCCCCGAGTTTGGTCCAACACATCGGCCAAGTGAGCAGTGTGTGGAAACGCTCACGAGCCGTCGGCTTACGTCGCGCCAGTCGATTCATCGTTGATGAGATTGAGTGAAGTGCGACGCGTAAGGATCGACGATCCATTTGCTGGCGCATCTGGTAGTGGGATTCGCCAGAATTCCTTTCGCACAGGATTTCTTGCGAAATCCACTACGCCACCTGTTGATGACGCGAACGCTCGTTCCCAGGCTCACGCCTGGGAACGCACTGCCATGGAGGCTCTGCCTCGCGAAAATCAGCGTAGTCTGGAAATTGTCATTAGATCGGCAGGCAGGAGCCTGCTAATCATTGGGTTCCCAGGCAGGAGCCTGGGAACCAGTGGTGCCAGTGGTGGCGATCAGCGAGACGCAGTCGTATTTCCGGCGAAATCCGCTACGCCAATCAGCTACTCGTCGGTAGCCATTTGCAGCCGAACCTCGTGACAAGTCAGTACGATGCGTAGTGTTTCAAAGTCGACGTTGCCCTCCAATCGATCAAACAATGGTCTCAAGCGGCCTTCGTCTTCGGCACTTATGTTCTCCTCAACCAACGCCGCCGTCTTGGGATCCACCCACTGCGTCGGATCCGTGATCTTTTCGCTGCGTATGTAATCTTGCAGATAGCCCGCGACGGTTGAAACGGCACGCCCGAGTTTCTGCGCGACCGCTTCGACTGTCTCTCCTTGACGAAACAGCGGGAATGCAGCGACCGCGTTGGGCTTAGGGACCGCTGGCATTGTGCGAACCATCGGTGTCGATGACGGGATCGTGTGCACGTCCATCGCCAAACCGTTTTTCTCGCAATGTTTGGCGATCGCTTCAACAAACGCTTCACCAAAATCAGCCAGCTTGCGTTCCCCGACGCCTTTGATCTGCCCAAATGCGTTCGGCGAAGACGGACGCACACGGGCCAGTTCTCGCAAGGTCGCGTCGCCGAAGACGATGTAGGCCGGCACGTTGGACTTGGCGGCCATCGTGGATCGCAGTTGACGCAAGGCTTCGAACAAGTCTCGATCCACACCGTCCCATGAATCGACTGAGGGTTGCGACCTGCTCCTGCTGCGGGGGGCATCCGCGACAGTCAATTGCGGCTTGACCTGCCCCTTGATCAATTGCCAGCCCGAGTCGGTGAGCGACAGCGTTTGGTACTCGCCGGTTCGCTGCAAGTATCCTTGGCCGATCAATTGCTCGATCCAGGTGCGAACGGCTTGCTGACCGGCGTCGGTCAACAACCCGTAGGTGCTCAAACTGTCGTGCCCCAGTTCCAAGACGCGTTTGTCCCCGGAGCCGACGAGCACCTTGGCCGTGTGCGCGGCGCCGAAGCGTTCTTTCAAGCGAACGACACAGGACAAAATCTTTTGCCCCAACACGATCGGATCGTCGACCAAATCAATCTCATCCAAGCAAACATCGCAGGCACGGCAGTTGTCGGACTCGTATTGCTGGCCAAAGTACTCCACGATCGCTTTGTGTCGACAGGAGGGTGCGGAGCAGAGATCGAACATTGCGTCGAGCGACTTGGCGGCCGCCTCATAGGACTGCGGTTCGCCCGACATGATCTTTTTCCAAGTGACGACGTCGCCACCAGAGTAGATCAACACACACTCGGACTCCAGTCCGTCACGGCCCGCACGACCGCTTTCTTGTTGGTAGTGCTCAATCGACTTTGGCATGCCGGCGTGAATGACGAAGCGTACGTTGGACTTGTCGATCCCCATGCCGAATGCGACCGTGGCAACGATCACGTCACACCGTTCCTGAATGAAGGCTTCCTGATTCGCCTCGCGATCCCCGTCCGACATCCCGGCGTGATACGGCAGCGAGGTGACGCCCAGTTGATTCAAGCACAACGACGTACGTTCGACTTCCTTGCGACTGATGCAATAGACGATCCCTGATTCGTTTCGATGACGTTCGATCACGTCGACGATCTGCTGCATCCGATTGTTGGACCTCAGCATGCGATAGCTGAGATTGGGGCGATCGAAACTGCCGACCAAGAACTCAGGCTGTTGCAAACCCAACTGAGTGGCGATGTCACGGCGAACGGGCTCCGATGCCGTGGCGGTCATGGCGTGGACGGCGATTCCGGGGAACCGCTGCTTCAAAATACGCAGTCCACGGTACTCCGGTCGAAAGTCGTGACCCCAATTGCTGATGCAGTGTGCTTCGTCGATCGCGACAAACGAGACGTTTTGCTCGGCCAAAAAATCCAACGTGCGTGGCGCGAGCAAACGCTCAGGTGCGACATACAGCAGCTTCAGTTCGCCCGAACGAATCTGATCGGCCACCGCTCGCTTTTCGTTGGGGCCTTGCGTGCTGTTGATGAACGCCGCCGCGACGCCACACGATCTCAACGCGTCGACTTGGTCCTTCATCAGCGAAATCAGTGGCGAGACCACTACTGCCAGCCCGTCCATGCACAACGCGGGCACTTGGAAACAAATCGATTTTCCGCCCCCGGTCGGCAAGACGGTCAGGCTGTCGCGTCGGTCCAACACACACTGGACGGATTCTTTCTGGAGCGGGCGAAAGGAGTCGTAGCCCCAAACGCGTTTCAGCACGTCGTGTGCACCGTCGATTCGTTGCATCGTCATCTGAACTTCACACTGCTGGAAAGGATTATTGGAAAAGGTGTCATTCGGTCGGTAATTCGAACAGCGGCGACGCGATGCCCGACGAGTCGACTTGCCATGGAGTCCACAAGATGAAGGGATCTTCGGTTTTTAAGTCGCTTTTTCGTGGCGGGATTTCGGTCGTTTCGAGTTTCACCAAATCAATGTCGAATCGTTTGCCCAAATCATCAATGTCTCGGGCCAACTCCGCCTCCAGTTCTTCGCGGTCCGACTGCAGCATCTCCAAGGCCTCCTCGGCGCGGCGAATGTCATCCTTTTGTTGCGTCGCTCGACCGATCCCACGGGCTGCCGTCGCCACCCCTGATCGCCGCCCGCCCATGAAAGCGCCCAGGATCGATGAGCCGACCGTGACCAACGACGACCACTTTGCCTGTCCGTACTGTGCCTCTTCGCGTTCGATGCGATCTTCTGCGGTTCGCATCTTGCTCTCCAAAGATTTGATTTTGGAGTCGATCTTGTCCCGCAGTTTTTCCATCTCCAGGTCACGCTTCTCACGCAACTGCTGCTGAAAGAACAAACGTGCCTCCGCCTCGCTGCTGCCTCCCGGTGCATAGCCCTTCAGCATCGGACACTCGTAGAGCGTCATGTAACAGTGGCGGTACAAGTAATCCTTGAACTGGGACTTGTAAGATCGAAACTTGGACTTGCTGCGAAGGTCGTCGGGCAGATCGCTGAAGGCAAAGTCCGTCTCCGGTTCGTCCAGTAAGTCTGCGTCCTTGGACATCGGCTCGCTCTGTTCCCAAAGCTCCTCCGGGACTCCTTTGCCGCAGCGAACGATTCGAAACGTATCTGTCCATTCATCCAGATCCGCACTGGCACGGATGAAGTGCATGGAGCCCTCCGCGGCCACGGCGGGGCGATACACCAGTTGGTTTCCGGGCCTCGGTGCCAGGGAAACACCGAGGAATTTTTCATCGACACCCGATGGAACCACCGGCCGAGTGACAGCCGCGGGTTCGCTGGCCATCGAGTCGTTTCCAGCGGCCTGTTTGGCATCCGCGGCCGCCTTGCGATCGGCCATCAACGTCGTGATCTGGCGTCGCGCCAGTGGTCCGGCTAAGAACGACATCGCCCATCGTGTTTGAAAGGTCACCGGGTAGTCGTTGTGAACGTTGTTCATCATGAAGACACGATTGCCCAGCCCAGCCAGGATCCGTTCCATCTCGTTTCGATCGAACGCTTGTCCTGCTTGCCCCGCTGCTCCCTCCAGCCCCTCCAAGACGCGGGCCTTGTCACGTTCGGTTTGCAATCGACCCAAGAACCAAGTTCCGATGTTCGACAATCCCTTGTAATCCAAGTCCACCGGATTTTGAGTCGCCAGTGTGATGCCCAAGCCGAACGCACGAGCCTGCTTGAGCAAGGTCAGCATCGGTGGCTTGGATGGCGGATTGGCTACAGGCGGAAAGTATCCGGCGACTTCGTCCATGTAGAACATCGCACGCAGCGAACTGGTTCCGCTCTGCGTCCGCATCCAGCCGACCAATTCGTTCAACAAGATCGTGACAAAGAACATCCGTTCGCTGTCCGTCAGATGCGCGATCGAGATGATCGATACCCTCGGCTTGCCCTCCGGTGTGTACAGCAACCGACTGATCGACAACGATTCACCCTCAAGCCAGGAGGCAAAGGCGGGCGAAGCGAGCAGGTTGTTCAGTTTCATCGCCAGCTTGGCACGATTGGCCGCCGGCATGAACGTTTCCAAATCGATCACGCCGATGCGAGTGATGGGCGGAGATTGAATCAAGCGAATCAGTTGAGCGATGCCCACATCGTGTCCTTCACGCCACTGGTGCGACAGGATCGATGAAAGCAAGATGTGTTCGGTCGACGTCAGTGGGTCCGCATCCATCCCCATCAAGGTCAACAAGCCGGACACCGCGCCAGTGACGCGTTCGCCGAGCATCTCGGAGTCGTTGATCGTTTCGGCCGACGGAGCGTCAAAGCTTTTCAAGACCGTCAATGGCAATCCGATATTGCTGCCCGGTGTGTAGATGGCGATGTCCACCGATTCCTTGAGCTTACGCACGCGATCGGGCGACTGACCCCACGAAGCCAAACCATCGCGCCAAGCCGTAGCCGTCTTTTCGGCGAACTGCTCCAGCGTCAGCCCTTTGCGTGTCGCTTCGCCTTGTTCCAACCATGGCAGGAAATCCGACGGTTTCATGTCGGGAAACGTCAGCAACAGGTTGGCCAAGTCGCCCTTGGGATCGATGCAGATCGCCGGAATGCCGTCGATCGCGGCTTCCTCCAACAGGGACAGACAGAGTCCCGTCTTGCCGCTGCCGGTCATTCCGACGCACATCGCGTGAGTGCACAGGTCCTTGGCGTCGTACATCAACAAGCTGTCCTGCAGCTCGCCGGATGTCATGTCGAAATGCCGTCCAAGATAAAACGACGCGAGTTTTTCGAATTGATCGGGTGACGGAATGGCCATGGTCAGTCGTGTGATCGTTGAGAAGAGAAACCGAGATTTGCAGGATTTTAGCAGTTTCTCCGGAAATCGGTATCATGCGACGATTCCGCCGCGGTGGCGTTCGCGGGTGGTGTTCGCAATGCGTGCCCAAGCGGTATCCTGTGCATTCCTTTGACGGAACATCGTGAACTGAAAATCCAACCCCGCGAGATGAAACCGTGTTAGATCTGTACGACAAAATCGAAGACGCTTGTGCGGCGATTCGTGAAGTATTCGCCGACAAGCCGACCGTTGCCATCATTTTGGGGACAGGCCTGGGCGGACTGGTGGATCAGATCGATGTCCGCGCGACGATCGACTACGGAGACATTCCCCATTTTCCAAAGTCGACCGCAACCAGCCACGCGGGTCGATTGGTATGCGGTTATCTCAACGGCGTGTGTGTGATGGCGATGGAAGGCCGATTTCACATGTACGAAGGCTACCCGCTGAAGCAAATCACGCTACCGGTGCGTGTCTTCAATGCCCTCGGCGCTGAGTTGCTGATCGTCAGTAACGCGTGTGGCGGATTGAATCCGTATTTCAAGGGCGGCGATATCATGGTGATCGAAGATCAGATCAATCTGATGGGCGACAACCCGTTGATCGGCATCAACGACGATCGCTTGGGACCACGCTTTCCCGACATGTGCGAACCGTACGATCAACAGTGGGTCGATCGCACGATCGAGTTGGCACGCCGGCAGGGAATTGGTGTTCACAAAGGAGTCTTCGTCGCCGTCGCCGGTCCAAACCTGGAAACGCGCGCGGAGTACCGTTTCCTGAGATTGATCGGCGCCGACGTGGTCGGCATGAGCACGGTCCCCGAAACGATCGTCGCCGTCCACTGTGGATTAAAGGTCGTCGGCCTCAGCGTGATCACCGACATGTGCTTGCCCGACATGCTGAAACCGGCCGACGTGGCGGAGATCATCGCCACCGCCAACGAAGCCGCCCCAAGACTACTGACCATCGTCAGCGAAATCGTCACCCAAGCCGGCCAAACCCGATTGGCGTAACACGTAGCCTCGTCTCTCCTAGACGCGAAATGTATCGCTAAGCAATGTTATTCAATCCCATTGGGGTTGGCAGACAAAGGCAATGTGCTCATGGGATGAAACAAGTTTGCGATAATTGTCCGGCGGTTGATTTGGGAACGTACGAAGAGAAATCGAATACCTTTACTCCGACACGGTTTAGATTTCTGGCATCCGTCGATTGGCAAGAGCGAAACGGCCAAATGGTGCCGGTCAAGTACTCGGACAAGGCTTTAATGATCAGGGCTACGGCAGATCCCGCTGCACCAGCGAACGCAAAGGAAGTTCGGGTCTCTGAGAGTGAGGTGACGTTGAAATGGCAGTCCGTCAATGAGGAGGTCGATCCATCCGAATTCGACCACAAGTCATTTGGTTCACCAGCAGAGGCGCGCGAGTTGGAGATCCAGGCAAATCCCACGGTCAAGGAGCTTGAGGATCGGTGATGATGCACCCGCAGTATCAAAGCATGATGCGGGAAGTGGCAATCGTATGACGCTGTAAAACGCTTTGAGCCATGACGCGTGAGAGAACGTCCAGCTGAGGTCGGCGAATCGTCGACCAAATACCAGCTCGACGCGCGAGTGAGCGACTGGATGTGCGTTCAAAACAATCATGGCTCCCCTCTCCCCCAAATCCTGGCGAGCCTAAGCGAGCCAGGATTTGGGGGAGAGGGGCTGGGGGTGAGGGGGCAACGCGTACAGGCAAGTATGCTTGCCGAAGAATAGGTTTGAGACACCTCACAGACAATTTCAAAGTGAATCAGATCATTAGTTTCGATCGGTTTCAGCCCCTCACCCCCAGCCCCTCTCCCCACAAAGTAAGGCAAGCAGCACTTGCCTTACTTTGTGGGGAGAGGGGAGCCATGTTCTGCGACGTTGATCTAAGCCGGACGTTTTCGTGAGCGGCCGGGTCTTGCCCCCATCGAACATCTTTCTCAATGTGTAAAACACGTCGCATGACGGCCCAGCGTTTCAGACGCATGACACCACCCAACGCTCTGTCCGGTGCCGTTACGGCCCACGCAGATAACGGATTCACTTGCCTAGCGTGATGACAACTGCGGCACGATCAGGCGGGCGCGGATTTGGAGTACGGCATCCAAGGCATGCTGACATCGGTCAAGTGCTTCGTCACGAGCGGCTTGCAAGAGTTCCATGGCTGGCTGAGTCAATGCACCATAGCCGACGGTTCCGCCGGCTCCCTTGAGCCAGTGGGCTTCATTGCCCAGAGATTCGAACAGACCCTCATCGAGCAAATCTTGCATCGCGTCGAGTCGTTCATCCAATCGAACGATGAAGTCCGCAACGATCTCTGCGTATTCAGCATCGTCCAGCGGCAAGGAGCAAGGAATCGGTTCGGTGGACAAGTCGTGGCAATCGACCTCGGTGAGATGGCTTGCTTGGTTGAGTTTGGCGACCGCGTGTTGTTCCTCAATCAGCATGTCGGCTGCCGCAGCGGGCGAGACGATGCGAGAGCGAATGTCGCAGATTTCTCGCATGATCGAGAGCGCCTGTCCAAAATCAGATTGCTTTGCCGCACTCTCCAAACGCAATGCGGGTGGGCCTAGTTCGGGCAGCCCAACGGTTCCGCCGCTGCCTTTTAGCCAGTGTGCTTCTTGCTGCAGCTCGTCAAAGGAGTTCGATTCCAACGCGTGCAGCATCGCTTTGAGGCGGCCGTCCAAGCGAGCGATAAAGTCCACCACGACGGATCGATAGTCTTCGTCGTCCATGGGCAGCCGAGAATGGATCGGTCCCGTAGGGTCGGTGGCCGATGTATTGGAATGCCCTGGGTTGGTTGATTGCGGTGCGTGCGTGCGATTCTGGATCAACCCGCCAAAGTCAACCGCGTGTCCGTCTGTGGTTTGGTGCGCTGATTGATCGCTGTCATCTGCGACACCGACATACCCAGCGGCGCAGGCAAGCAACGCATCCAGGTCCACTGGTTTGCTGAGGAAATCGTCACATCCTGCTTCCAGGCATTTTTCTCGGTCGCCCTTCATTGCGTTGCCCGTCAGCGCGACGATCGGTGTCGTGCATCCGGACTGCCGTAATCGTCGCGTGGCAGACATTCCGTCCAAGACCGGCATCTGCATGTCCATGAACACCAAGCGATACTCACGACGCTCCATTTCCTCAATCGCCTCAAGGCCGTTGGTCACACAGGTCACGTCTGCCCCGGCGCGTCCCAGCACGAGTTCGATCAAACGGCGGTTGGCGGCACCGTCGTCGACCACGAGGATGGGATCGTGTGGCAAACGAAGGACTGCATTGCCCTGGCCGGCATCGCGAGCTGAAGCCATGCGTTGGACTTCGTCAGGCGAGATCATGTCCGACAGATCGTTTTCAGCGATCGGCAGAGTCAGCGTAAACGTGCTGCCCTCGCCCGCCACGCTTTGCACCGTCAGACCACCGCCCATTGCTTCGGCAAGACGTCGGCTGATGGACAGTCCCAAGCCCGTTCCGCCAAACTTTCGCGTCGTCGAGCTATCGGCTTGCACGAACGACTCAAAGATCTTGTCTTGTTGCTCCGGCGTCATTCCAATGCCGGTGTCTTGAACATGAATCCTCAAGCAAGGGTCGTCAGCGGATGTTTGACACTCCGCCAAAACGCGGACCTCGCCGTTTTCCGTGAACTTGATTGCGTTTCCGACCAGATTGGTAATGATCTGCCTCAACCGTGTTGGATCGCCTAGGACGGTTCGTGGAATATCGCTCAGCAGCTCGATGGTCAGGTTGATGTTCTTTTCTTTGGCACGCGCCGTCTGCACGCCGGTTGCATCCAAGAGTGCTTGATGGACCGCCGTGGGAATACTTTCCACTTGCATCTTGCCCGCTTCGATCTTGGACAGATCCAAGATGTCATTGATCAAGGACAGCAGATGTGCGCCGCTGCGGTGGATCATGTTCAAGTGATCGACGGCTTCCTCGCTGCTGGTCACCATCCCACGACGCAACACGTCGGTGAATCCGAGAACGGCGTTGAGCGGCGTTCTGATTTCGTGGCTCATGTTGGCCAGGAAACTGCTTTTTGCTTCGCTGGCATCTTTTGCGGCACCCAGGGCAACGGCGAGTTTTGCCTTGTTTTCTTCGATCTCTGTGATGTCGTCCAAAGTCGTCATCACGCCGCGTCCCGGATAGGTGGTGCAGTTCACGGTGAAAGTGAGCGTTCTTGTTTCTCCGTCTTGAGATTGGTGATTCATTTGAATCACACGGTCTCGCACACTTTCGCCGCTACGGTTGGCTTCCACCCACGGCAGTTCTTGTTCGCCATCGGTGACGACCCAGGGCAAATCGTTGATGGATTTGCCGACGAGTTGCTGCGTGGTTTGTCCGGCGGAATCACAAACCTTTCGATTGGCGAACAGGATTCGATTCCGGTTGTCGATCAGGACCAAACCTTCGACAAAGGTATTGAGAACGTCTCGGACCGTTTTGGGGACCGCGCCGTTGGCGTCCATCGCATCGAGCGTCTTTCTGAGAAAGATCGAAAACTGGATGAAACACATGGGCACGATGATCGCCACGAGTGAATAGATTCCGTAGCGGTGCCATCCCAGGCTCTCGCCGACGGAGGCGAAAGCGACCTCCAGGTGCCCCCACGTTGTGCCGTTTCGGTACACGGGGACGCGCATCTGCAATTCGCCGTTGGGCAGCGTTTCATCCCAGCATTGGCTGTGATCTCCGGCGTCAACCAACAGTTCGCCGTCAATGGTTCGAAATCCGGTGGAGCGTATTTGGGCATCCCGCTTGGTGATACCTGCCATGGTGATGCGAAGTCCGTCGAGGTCACCGGTGGACACCATCGCCGTCCCGCTGATGGCCAGGGTTTCGCAGAGCTGGGCGCGTCCCTTGAGGACTTGGCGTTTCTCGCTGGGCCAAAGACCGAACGCATCGGCAAGCAGAATGGTCCCGGCCATCATGCCGACCAACCCCAGTGCGATGCGGAATCGAATTGGAATGCGACGGTAGAGATTCATCGTTTAACTAGCGTGATATCCCATTATGCGAGAGCCTCACCGGTCGTTGTCTCCTGATCATCCAGTGCCTGTTGTTCCTTGTCCATGATTTCCTCCAGTGAGTCCTGATCGTCACTGTGCACTCCTTGCATGATGAGCATCGGATCAAGTGATTTCCAAAGCGGTAGTTGTGTCAGTAGTCCTGAAAGCAGGAAACCGCCTCGCAATGCCCAAGCGACGATGCCGACGGTGAAACCACCTGTGGCAACTCCGACCGATCCCACCATCACCTTTTCGCTGGCCAATAGCAAATCAATCTCTCTCTGTTGTTGATCCAGTTGTTTCCAAATCTCTCCTGTGTCACTCAATGCCGCATACTGCTCGGTCAATCCCGCCGCGTCGAGAACGAAAACCGAGCTTCGAGAATCACTGTCCGTCGAGATCCTTGCTGCTGTGTTTGTCGTACTGGAAACCGGAGCAGACAGTGCACGTCGCGTCAGGGAGGCATCGATTTCGAAATCTAAAACGAACACGCCGTCTTCGCTGTCGGACTCATCGGCTGCCAAGACGACTTCGACACCTGGAGATTCAACAATCACTAACCCGGTTTCCGGTGATTCGGTTGTCGGGATGACAACCAACACTGGTGCTTCCTCGATCACTTCATCGGCGGCATCGGCTTCTCTCAATGAGTCGCCCTCGCCCGGATCGATAGGCTCGGTCGGTGCTGCGGCGATCGCATTGACTGGTGGGGCGATGACGATTGTGACCGTTGCAACATTACTGCTGAGGGCACCGTCAGAGGCTTGCCATTGAAACGTGACGTTTCCAAAAAAGTTGTCTTGCGGCGTGAAGGTAAACGAACCATCCGGACTGAGCTGCAAACTCCCCGTCTCGGGAGCCGTTACCAGTGCGGCGATCAAGTTGGTTGAATCGACATCCGAGCTGGCATTCTGAAACAGCGAGGGTCCGACGACAATCCTGTCTGTGAAGGGCACCGTACGACGGCTGTCTCTGAGCTGAGGCGCGTCATTGACATTGGAAACGGTGATGTCGAATGTCGTCGATGCGAACTGGGGAGGACCGTCGCTGGCGAGGACTTCAATGCTGACGGTCCCCACCGCCGCATTGCCAGGGGTTCCACTAAAGGTTTGCGTGGCAGCATTGAATGTGAGCCAACCAGGCAACCCGCCTCCACCGACGGTGCGTGCGTAGTAGGTGATGGGATCACCATCGGGATCGACGAAGGTTCCAGCCGGTAGAGTGAAGCCAAACGGTTGGTCTTCCACCGCAAACTGATCACTGGGTGCCGTTTGCAGTTGAACGGGTTGATTGGGGGCCGCGATGGTTGGAGTCGGAGCCGATGTCATCTGTTCCGTCGTTCCCTGTCCATCGAGATAGGTGATTTCAACGGTGATCTGCTGACCGCCATCCGCAGTGGTCAGCACGTAAGTTTGATTGGTCGCCCCGCCGATGATCGTACCGCCGCGATACCACTGAAAACTTGGCGGGGATAAACCGTCGACATCCTGGACGGCTGAGATCACCGCAGTCAACGTCTGTCCAATCTCGATGTTTCCAGAGATAGTCACGTTCCCCGTGGGGACATCGTTCACACTGGCCACCGGCGGCGTTGATGCAGATGTGAGCGTTTCGGTGAATCCCTGACCGTCCACAAAGCTGACCGTCACCGCGATCACTTGTGCCACGTCAGGGTCATCAAGCAAATAAGTCGGGGACGTTGACACGACGGTTCCGCCACGCGTCCATTGAAATCCGAAAGTGCCCAGTCCATCAGCATCAGTGACTCCAGACGTATCGACCGAAAGAGTCTGATCCTCCGTCGCGGTACCAATGATTAGCGGAGCACCGGTCGCAGCGTCATTCCCAGCCGTCACATTGCCCGTCGCAGCCGATGTCAGCGATTCGTTGAATCCCTGTCCGTCGGTGAAGTTCAACTCGACACTGATCGGCTGTCCCACATCGTCATCACTCAGCGTGTAGGTCGAAGCGGTTGAAACCACTGTCGCGCCGCGTCTCCACTGATAGGTGAATGCGCCCAATCCGTCCGCGTCGGAGATACCAGACGTATCGACCGAAAGGGTTTGGTTCTCTGCCGCTGAGCCGACAATCACGGGAGCCCCGGTGGCTGGATCATTCACGGCGGTGACGTTACCCGTCGCGGCCGACGTCAGCGATTCGCTGAACCCTTGCCCGTCCACGTAGTTCACCACGGCTTGGATGGACTGCCCGACGTCGATGTCGCTCAGAGTGTAAGTCGATGCGGTGGAGACGACCGTTGTGCCACGCTTCCACAGAAAACTAAAGGTCCCCAATCCGTCCGCGTCAGCGATCGCAGATGTGTTCAGCGAAAGCGTTTCGTTCTCGGCAATCGTGCCGACGATTACCGGTGCACCGGTTGGAGCATCGTTGGTTTTGGAGACCGAAACACTGCGAGACAGAACGTTGCTCGTGTCGGTACCGTCAAAGACAGTCACATTCAACGTTCGCGAAGTCAGATCAGGCGTGTCACTGGTGTTTTGAAAGGTGACGTTTCGTAGGGCCGCTTGGTATGCCGCCACGGTGGCATTGCCGGATAGGGTCAAGATGCCGGAAACCGCATCCCATGACTTTGTGATCTGAGCGGTGTTCGTGAAATCCAAAATGTCTTGACCGGCCACAAAACCGACTAGGCTGATGCTTGCGGATTGCAGATTGGCATCGTCGGAATCGGAAACAGAAAGTGTGGATGAGATCGAAACGGGAATACTGTCTTCCGCAAAACTCAACGTCGTCGACTCGATGCCCGAGAGCACGGGCGGTACATTGGCATTGGCATTGGCAATGGAGACGTTGGCTGCAAATTCGGACGTGTTGCCGTTTTGGTCGGTGACGGTGACGGTGACCGAATCGCCTGACGTGATTCCGGTGCCAGCCAATGTGTGAGAGAAATTCCCCACGCCACCAGGCGTCGTTGTCGTGCTGGTGGATCCGAGCCATCGAGACGCTTCGCCGTGACCCGAGAGATCGTTGGTCGAGAGATAAAAGTCGACCACAAAGGTGCTGCTGCCGGTGCTTTTGAACTGCGCACTGATATCGAGATCGCCGGACGTATTGATTGCTGCTGATTGAATCTCCGGATAGTTCTGCAATGTATTCGCGCCAGTGTCACTGTCACTGCTGCCATTGTCATTATTCGTGATCCCGTCATCACCCAGGTCGATTCCAAGATCGCCATTGTCCCGGATCACGTTGAATCGAATCGTGTTGTTGATTCCGGTGCCTGCAATCGTGACCCCGTCGGCTTGATTGTTGGCAATCAAGTTCGCATCAGCGAGGCTGCCACCGATCGTCGTCCCATTTCCCAGGACATAAATCCCCGATCCTCCGTTGGCTTGATCACCCGAATCCGCTCCGGTGAGGGCGTCCAGTCCACCAATCCAGTTGCCCTGAATCGTGTGATTCGCTGAACTGGACGCCGCGATGGTGATCCCATTGAGTCCAAAGTCACGGATGACCAAGCCTCGAATCGTGCTGCCGCTGGAGCCATCGGCGAGGACGAGTCCGCTGGCAGCGATGTCGTTGCCCCTGAGCACGATGATGGGGCGGTCAACAAAGCTCGGATCGGTGGTGCCGTCGATCATCACCGCACCAGTGATTTCTGGTAGTGCCGCGTTGAGACTGATGATGTGCTGAGGACCACCAGCGATGTCAAAAACGATTCGGTCCACGCCGTCTTCATTGGCGGTGTTGTTCGCAGCGATGATGGCTTCGCGTAGCGAAATCTTTCCATCGGTTCCCTTGTTGGATTCCAACCAGGAAATATCAAAGTCGCTGCGTCCGGTGTCGTTCAGATCGCTGGTCGTATCGACCGTGATGAGTCCTTGAGATCGATCCGTCACGGTGATGGTGAATGTTTCATCGAATTGACCGCCGCTGGCATCGGTGACGCGTACAATCACTTCGTAGGAACTCTTGGACTCAAAATCCAGTACACCAGTCGTCAGAGTCAACTGGTTTCCGTCTGGGCCACCGATTGAAAAGACGGCGGCATCGCCTCCACCAGCGATTTGATAGTTCGCCGTGTCCAATGCATCAGCATCGGTGGAGGATAGTGTTCCCACCGACAGGCCGCCGGAGGAATCGATTCCTTCACTGACCACAGTATTGCTTAATGAGATCGCAGTCGGTGCCGAGTTGTTGATGGTCACAGCGACGCCTGCAGAGAACTCTGAGGTGCTGCCATCGGGATGGGTGGCAGTGGCCACTACGAATTGTCCAGCGGCTACAGAAGCATCGGTCAAAGTCGCATTGAATGCCTCGTAGCCGAGAAGATCAGGGTTCACGACGATGAACCCCAAGTATGTTTTTCCCTGCCTGTTGTCGGAATCGCTCAAGTAGAAATCGATGATGACACCCGGATCCAATTCACCGAAGAACTCTCCCGCCACACTGAGTGTCCCATTGTTGACGGTTGCCGACGTGAGGACAGGAAAGTTCTCTAGTCGGTTGACTCCGTCGTCTGTGTCATGGAGGACACCGTAGTCGTTGTCCGTCACGCCATCAGCACCGAGATCGATTCCGATGCCGCCGTTGTTGTACATCGAGTTTCCGACGATTTCGGCCGCATACAGATCGCCAGACGAAGCGGAGAATCGAATGGCTTCGTTTTGACTGAACGCGATCGTATTTGCTTCGCCGGCGCCGATGCCGCCGATCGTGATGTTGCCCCGTAGAAGCATCACCCCACGTGTGTTGCCTAGATCCACCGTTCCTGACTCGTCGGTGCCGATCCAGTTGCCCTGAACCACCGTTCCGTTCAAAGCGTCTGCCGCATAGCGAATGCCAGTACTGAAACCGCCGATCACATTGCCCGCTCCGGGGGCGGTTCCACCGATGAGCAAGTTTTCCACGTCTTTCCCGACATGGATGCCGGTGATCGAACCTCGTGCGATACTCTGACCTGTCAGGTCGGGGCCGATCCAGTTCCCTTGAATCACTGTGTTATTGGATGTGTCATCGACAACGATCCCGGCGATCGAGTTGCCACTGACGACATTTCGATCGGCGATGTCGGTGCCACCGATTCTCACGTTGTCCGATTTGACGACGTAGATACCGGTTGTGTTCCCACCTGCGTGAACACCGGAAACGTCAATGCCGAGCACGTTGCCTACGATCGTGCTGCGGTCTGAGATGTCCAGTTTGATTGCGTTCAGATCGGCGCCCACCATGGAGAAACCGCGAACGATGCTGTCGCTACCTTTGAGAACCAACAGATCGGTCAAGAATGCGTCGGATACATCGAGCACTATGACGGGGGAGCCAATCGCGTATCCGACCTGTGTCGATGCGTCCAGGATGATTTCGCGAGTGACTGTCAAGGTACTGCCGAGTTCGATGCGATGAAATCCAGATCCTGCGATGTCAAAGTGGACCTCCTGGATCTGGCCAACGTCATGGGCGTTGATCGCCTGGATTGCTTCGCGAAGCGAGACACCACCGTCAGAGCCTTGATTGCTCTTGAGAGCTGCAATCGAGCTGACGTCTCCATCGACCACATCGCTGATGTTGGTCACGACGATGATATGACTGGTGTCACGTTCCAGTTCAAACGCTCCGATGTCTGCTTCGTCGATCGTGTCACCGTCACCATCGCGTGCTCGAGTTTCACCACGGGCATCGACGGTCTCGGAGGAAGTCACCGCTGCGTCAATTGCAAAGCTACGAGCGTTCAACGCATGGGTCTGAACAAATCCACCGTTGTCCGCAAGCGTTTCCAGAAGTGCAGAGTGACCGAGAATGTCGCTGGCTTGAAAACCTGTGACCCCCGCCGTGTCGGCGATCAGGTTGAAACCCAAGGAGTTGTACGTGCTGCCATACACGTCGTTGGATTGAGAAGCGGAGTTGTCAGAAACGATGGTCGACGTCAGCGTGACGCTTGCTCCCTGAACCGAGATACCGCCACCAATCGCCGCTTGATTGAAGGCCAGCGTCGTGTGAGTCAAGGACGCGTTGGCTCGGCTGTGAATGCCGCCACCGGAGCCCTGGGCGGTGTTGCCGCTGATGGTGACGTTGGTGAGGTCCAGGCTTGTGGCCAGTGATCCGTTGGCAATGGCACCGCCATTTGCTTGTGACGCGTTGTCACTGAGTGTGACCGACTGTAGCGTAGCAATGCCTTGGTTTTGAATCGCACCCCCATCGTCGACGGCAGTGTTTTGAGACAAAGTCACGTTTGTCAGTGCCAGTGTTCCGGCATTCGAAATCGCGCCGCCGACACCAGCGGCGTGGTTACCATCGATCACGACTTGGTCGGCAACCACACCTCCCGCCGCAGCAACTCGTACCGCCCCGCCATCGGACGACGCATTGCCGCTGATTAGTTTCAGGTTTTCAATCTCCAATGTGCCCGAGTGCACATCAAAGATTCGATCGATTCCCTGACCAGAGATCGCTGTGTCCAGAGTACCGGTCCCGGCGATGGTCAAGTCGTGAGAGATGTCAAAGTCGCCTGCGAAATCACCTTCACCCCCGATCGCCAATCCATGGGTGCCAGCGCCAAGTTCGATCCTGTCGCCACTGCTGCTCTGCAAGATCGCTTCGCGAAGTGACAACAGGCCGTCACCCGCGTCGACCACGTCCGCTGTGGTTGTCACCGTGATGGTGTTGAGTTTGATCAGCAAGTCGTCTTGCAGAGACTGAGAGACAACAACGGTTGTGGCGACGTTGCCGGTGGCGTACTCGAGCAACCAGTCGGCACCGTAGCTGTCGTGTCCGGTATCGTTGGTGCTGGCGTTGACATCGGCATCGGTCAACGCAGCGATCGAGTCGAGGAACGTTCGTCCCGAATCATTTCCGGCCAAGTCGCAGCCGTAAAAGAGCAAATCCGCGCCACTAGACAACGCGGCGTTCCAGGATGCGATCTCGCCCGCATAGCCGCTTAAGTTAGATTCACCCAGCCACACGTTGCCGAGCTTGACTTGACCACTCTCGCCGTGCGAGATCACGTGCAGCGAATCGATCGAGTTTCGTCCGTCCAAAATGTCGCTGATCTGTTGAACTCCGTCCTGACGGGAGTCCAACACGAATACCTCCAGGTCTCGATCCGAGCCGGCAAAGTCATCGAGCAACTGCTGCAGGTGAGGGACGGACGCGTCAATGATCACGATCTCGCGGAGATGCTGACTCGTCTGCGCATCCGAGAGTAATGAATCCGTCTGAGAAGCAATGGTGCTGTCGATTTCCGCAACCATTGCACCGCAGTCGCTTTCGGCGGAATCCATCAACGCAGGATCAATGGGCGTCGCGCTGAAAAGCACCCGTGGCTCCAACGCATCGAGTCGCGGCGCATTTTGGACGTCCGACAAAGAACGAGGATTCCAAGGTCCGATTGCCCAAAAGAGACGATCAAGGGAAGTCACGCAGCGCTGCATCCAGGGAGCTGGGGTGCGGGTCATGGCGAATATGCGGAGTGGGCTGTTTGAGCGTTCAGGAGTGATCGGAATGCAACGCATCGTTCGGCTGCTGATGCAACAGCTGAATCGTAGGTAATGGCAATGATGCACCCTGGATCGTTCACTTCGCATTTGCCGCTACAGACCACCAACCAATCTGAATCTTCCGGTTGAAGCGTTTTTCTGTGCCCGTCAGTCAACGGACACTCGCTTTGGCTGAAACCGGCTGTACGTAATCCGACACGGAGGTCGATCCTCCGACCATCGGGTCTGTCCATCGGATCGGCTCGTTTTCCCGGTTTTGCTGTGTCAGGATGACCCACTACAGGCCGGCGAACGCTCAATTGTTGTCATTGGATGGAATCTTGACTGGGCCACTGTGCTTGCCTATCGACCAAACCCAGAGGGGACCGGTGCGCCGGAACACCCCCGACGGTGGCGCTGCGTCCCGGCAACCCCGCAATGGGATTCGCCAGAATTCCCTTCCCAAGCTCTCTTGGCCGTTCGCGTTGGCACTCACCCTGTTCCTCAACGCAACAGCGTGCCCTCACGTGACCGGTCAATATTCGCTACCCCAACCACTAGCCGAACCATCTGACCTGATGGTGCAGCATCATGGCACCAGCACGATGCTGCCCAACGTGCCTGTTCCGATCCCCCACGGACCCTACGACGGATACTTGGACTCGTATCGAAGCCGGGCATTCGAGTTGCCAAACGATGCCCCCAATCAAATCGATTGGGGACAAATCATCGGCAGTCAACAGTCGGACGATGTTTCAGGCTTGTCGACCATCGACGCTGTGATTGAATCGTTGCCACTGCAGATGTGGTGGGACGAGCGAATGCAGAATCAGATCGGCTTGTCCGATCAAACCTATCCGGTGGATGTCGGCACCCTGGCTCAAATCGCGTTGCTTTCGTCTCCACGAGTGCAATCACTGTTGGCCACACCACACATTCGACAGTCGGATGTCGTGGTGGCTGATGCTGAGTTTGATCCAACGTTGTTTTTGGAGGGCAAGTACAGCGACGCCAATGACCCTGTCGGTAGCACCCTGACGACCGGAGACGGCTCGACACGTTTTCGTGATGAAACGCTGACTTCTGCGTTGGGTGTCCGCAGCAAGAACCGAGCGGGTGGCGAGCTGGATCTTTCACAGCGCGGTGGGTTTCAAGAAAACAACTCGTTGTTTTTGACGCCCAATCCGCAAGGCACCACACGACTGGAGCTGAACTACACGCACCCGCTGATGCGTGACGGTGGCCAAGCCGTCAACCGAACACGGATCGTTCTGGCTCAATTGGATTGGAAGGTCAGCCGGACGGAAACACGCCAGGAGCTGGAGAATCACCTGCTGGCGGTAACGGAAGCATATTGGAATCTCTACGAAGCACGCGTTCATTGGTTGCAGCAACAGAAGCTGATCGCCAGTGCCAGCCGGCTTTATGAAATATTGTGGGCGCGTCGCGATGTGGATTCTCATCAACGTCAGATCTTGCGTGCACAGTCGGCACTGACGAGCCGCAAGTCCGAGTTGGCACGTGCGGCAACTCGAATCAAGAACGCTCAGGCGCAGATCCGGATGCTGACAGGCAGCGCAGAATTGCTGAATGTTTCGTCATGGGAATGGACGCCGATCGATCGTCCTTTGGCGATTCCGGTCGCGGCCAACGTCCGTCAATCGGTGATCGAAGCGTTGGAGAATCGCGCCGATGTCACGCAAGCGATTCGAAAGATTCAAGCGGTATCGACAAAAGTCGGCGCGGCAAAGAACCAGGTGCTGCCACGTTTGGATTTGATCCTCGGTGCCTACGTGGCCGGACTGGACAGTGATCGAAACACCTTCGGCGCGTTTGGCAACCAATTCAGCGAAGGCCGTCCGGGCTACTCGATGGGGATGCTCTACGAGTTGCCCGCCGGCAGACGTGCTTCGCTGGCCCGCCTGAACCGAACCCGCTGGGAGATGACGCAGGCGATCGCGGACTTTCAACAGACCACTGAAACGGTGTTCACGGAGGTCGAGATTGCGGTTCGCGAAACCGAAACGCTCTACAACGAGATGGTAGCTAAAAAACTCGCGATCGACGCGGCCGAATCAGAAGTCAGCTTTCTGACACAGCGTTGGGAGCAACTGCCCAATCCTAATGAGTCCGCCATCGTCTTGATAGAAAGTCTGTTGACCGCGCAAGAAAGGTTAGCAGACGAAGAATCAGCAATGATTGAGGCGCAGATCGATTACGCCATGGCGTGGGTTCGTTTACGAAAGGTCAGCGGCATCCTGTTGCGTGTCGACACGATGATGCCAGAAACGGGACAAGCCGAAATCGTCGCCCAAGATACTTCCTGCTCAGAGACCGGGGGCCAACCATGAGACGATTCGATGAGCCTTTGGATCGGACAGAAGTCGCCACGCGTGTCGCCCGAAATCTGAGTCGCGACAGATGGTTGGAATCGATCATCTCACTGGCTCGGCAGCGTGCAAAGGTGATCCGAGGCATGTCCGCCGAGCAGCTCAGACAAGAAACCGTTCGGCTCAGAATTCCGGGTACCGTCCTGGACGTTCAACGCGTTGCCATGGCGACTGCTGCGGTGATCGAGGCGGTTCGCCGTGTTCAGGCAGTGGAGCTATTCGACACGCAACTGAGAGCCGGTTTGATCGTCGGGTGCGGCGCGATCGCGGAGATGCAAACCGGCGAAGGAAAGACGTTGGCCGGGGTCATTCCCGCTTACCTCCACTCGCTCTCCGGACGTGGTGTGCATGTTGCCACGACCAACGCCTATCTTGCTCGGCGGGATCATCAGCTACTCAGCCCGATCTTTCAATGTTTGGATGTGTCCGCTGGGTTGGTGGAGGATGAAGCAGACTTTCGAACGACTCAAATGGCTTATCGATGTGATGTGACCTTCGGATCAGGTTATGCATTTGGTTTTGATTACATGCGCGACCAACTTGCCCTGCGAGCGGCTTCCGCGGTGGAGTTGGGCACCACCACGCTCCATCGCATCCACGGCTTTGATACCCACGAACTGCTACGGCAACGTGGATTGAATGTGGCGATCATTGACGAAGCCGATCAGGTGATGATCGACGACGCCGTCTCGCCCCTATTGCTCAGCGGTCCACGTTCGCAGAAGCCCGCCGATGCCGAGGTCCATCTCGCGGCGTTGACGATGGTTGAAAAAATGCGATTCGGAGACGACTTTCGCATCGATCAGTTGGTGCGAGCGATCACCTTGACCGATGAAGGTCACCGAAAGGTGTACAGCAACAGACGAATGACGATGCATCATGCCTTGATGCGTCCTTGGCACGAGTACGTTGCCTTGGCATTGAAGGCCAAGCATCTGGTACACCGAGACGTCCACTACATCGTCAGTGGTCAAGAAATCCAAATCGTCGATGAATCCACCGGCAGGATCTTTAGCGATCGCACTTGGTCTGACGGACTGCATCAGGCAGTCCAAGCCGCAGAGGAGTTGCCGATCACGGCCGAAACACGCGCGTTGGCAAAGATCACCCGCCAACGCTTCTTTCGCCTCTACGGAACACTGGGCGGCATGACCGGGACGGCAGATGGCTGTCAGACGGAGTTCGAATCGATCTATGGAACGCCCGTGGTTCGGGTGCCTACTCGCAACCCCAATCGTCGCGTGGTTTTCCCGACCCGCATCTGTCGCAATGCCAACGAAAAGGCGATCGCAATCGCTGCGGAAACAGAAGAAATGCTGCGTGCAGGTCGGGCGGTGTTGATCGGGACGCACAGCATCGCGCAAAGTGAGTTGATCGTCGCGGCGATGACGCAACGATCCATTCCGGTGCGGTTGCTCAATGGCGTGCAGGATGAAAGCGAAGCGGAGATCATCGCCCGAGCTGGCGTCGAGGGAGCCGTCACGGTGGCCACAAACTTGGCCGGACGCGGTACCGACATTCGGCTCGATGATGCGGTTGCACGACGCGGCGGTTTGCATGTGATTGTTTCTCAACACCACCCGATGGCTCGGGTGGATCGCCAGATGATCGGTCGGGCCGCCAGATGCGGAGACCCCGGCAGCGCCAGCTTCTACATAGCTGCAGATGACGAATGGATCCAACAGCACGCACCTTGGTTGGCTCGGACCGTTCGTCACATCACCGACAGCGGGATGGTGCCTGGTCAGTCGTTGGATCGCCATGTCGCACGTGCACAACGTCGCTGCGAGATCGCTGCTGCACAAGCCCGGCATCAACTGCTCAAACGTGACGAAGAAGCGATCGCGTTGATGCGAGCGCCGACTTTCCTTTCCAGGCTCCTGTCCAAATTCGGTGTCAAAGAGTCAGATCGGAGCGCCCGATGAAATTCCTGAAGGGCAATTCTTTGATTCCCCGGCTCGCGATCGTGTTGGCTGTCGTCTGTGTGACGTACACCGGTTCCCGTACGATAGCCGCCGATCTGGAGGGCTACACCGAACCCTATCGCAACGTTGCCGTCGCCTCACCAGAGATCGGAGTGATCGAGTCGTTGGCGGTAGAGGAAGGCGATCATGTCGGCAAAGGACAATTATTGATTCAGATGGAGGACTCCGTGCTACGGGCCAGTATGGCTGTCGCGCGCGCTGCGATGGACTCCACCGGTCGCGTCAGCGAGGCCGAAGCTGATCTGCAGGCCAAGCGAGATCAACTGGACAGCTACAAGGCCTTGATCGAGCGCGGAAATGCCACTCAGCGAGAGCTCGATCGTGCCAAGGAAGCGGTCTTAGTGAGCGAGTCTCGTTTGCAAAGCATCCGCGAAGAAATGCACGTCCGGAAACTGGAATTTCAACGCGCCGAAGCTCAATGGAAACTCCGGCAGATCACTTCGCCCCTGGACGGCGTGGTCGTATCGATCGCCAAGCGTTCGGGTGAGTTTGTCGCGCCCACGGATCCGGTGATCCTGCAAGTCGCCCAGTTGGATCGGCTGAGCGTCGTTTTCTCCGTTCCCATTTCACAAGCGGATGGATTGGCCGATGATCAAACCGTGTCTCTGCGAGTCGGTCGGGATCTGGTGGTTACCAAAGGAACGATCGAATACGTGTCGCCGCTGACGGACCCGCAAAGCGGGTCACGCAGAGTTCGAATACGCATCGAAAACTCCGACTTGGCGTTGTCAGGCGGCGTGGTCTGTCGATGGGATCTCAATCATGCACCTTCGACAGATCCGAGTATCCGACGTCAAGCAACTCGTGGCCCCGTTCGATCGCTCTGGTAGTCCAGCATGACTCTCGATTCGGACAACACGACTCACGGCGGTTCCGGCGATCACAAGATCGCATCGGAACCGTTGTTCGTTTTGCCGACGGGACACACAACAGGTCGCAAAACGGGTGACGCCAAGTCGACCGGGGCACCCTCACCGATGGCGGACTCGGAGGCTGCCAAGCTGCTCGCAGCGGCACTGGAGTTGATCAGCAGTCTGGATCAACATGACCAGTTCGCATCCGCGGCGTCGACCACCGCTGCATCCATTGCGAATTGGCTCAGTTGTCCTCGCGTCGTGCTTGCTTGGCAGCCCCGTCCCGATTCGCCTCTGCAAATTTGCGGTGACACGGCGACTGCGGACAGTACTACACTGCTGGCCGCGGCGGACGAGATCTCGGCGCGTGGATCGTTAACGGATTCTGGTTCGACCGATCCGAGCCAACGCCATTCGCTGATGGCCGTCAAACAGTTCGCAAAGGCCGCGGCCTGCAAACGCGTCTTGGGTGTCGCGTTGCAGGATCGAGATCAGCGTGGCGGCGCGTTGTTGCTGTGTTATGACCGTGCGATCTCGGAGAGCCAAGCCGCCACGACGCTACGTTGTCTCGACGCGGTGCGAGTGCCGTTGGCGGGAAAGCTGGCGGCGATCGATCGAAATCAGCCCGGTCGATTTCGACAATGGATGCTTGCCTGGTCCGATGCAAAGTATCATGAGAAACACAAGTGGTTGATCGCAGGAATCGTGCTCGTCGGTACCCTGCTGTGCTTTCCAGTCACCTATCACGTCGCGGCAGATTGTCGGCTGCAACCCGTGCTGCGTCGCTACGTAGCGACGCCGATCGACGGACCGTTAGAAAAGGTCTATGTGCGACCTGGTGACGAAGTCCAGTCGGGTGACTTGTTGGCTAAGATCAATTCACGAGAAATCAACTATCAACTGGCGGCCAAGGAAGCAGACCGCGAACGATTGGCGGCCAAGCTGAAGGGACAACGCGCCCGTCAGGAGTTCGCAGAGAGCACGCTGACCGAGCTGGAACTGCAAAGCGTGCAACTGGAGATTGATCTGCTGTTGCATCAACGCTCACATTTGGAGATCAGAAGCCCTCTGTCGGGAATGGTGGTCAGCGGCGATCTGGAACGCAGCGAAGGGATTCCGCTTCGCAAAGGTGACACGTTGATGGAGATCGCTCCGTTGACACAGATGGTCGTCGAAATCTCAGTTCCCGAAAGCGAGTTGACTCACGTCGAGTCGGGAATGCTCGCTCGATTTCAGCTCTACGCGTTGCCCGGTCAATCGTTGGACGCGACCATTGGCACCGTTCATCCGGCGGCGGAGTTGATTGACAACGAAAACGTTTTTGTCGCCGAAGCCGTGGTCGAGGACTCGGATGGCTTGCTCCGTCCTGGGATGAAGGGGCGTGTGTGGGTACGCAGTGATAAGAAAACGATCGCGTGGATCGCCTTCCACAGGGCCTATCATGCGGTCCGCCGCTCAGTGGGGTGGTGACGCCGATGACTCGTTATGCGAAACGCCAAGGCCGGCCGCCTGAACAAGAGATCTACGTCGAGTATCCTCGCCGATCCGATCACGACCAATCCGACGGACTCTTGGATACCGTTGATTTGAATCAAAGTCCCGTGCGAGTGGCCGATGACGTCATCGTGTGGCCGACCCTATCGCAAGGCCGGCGTGTGTATCGGCTGGAGATACCGACACTGCATCGCTACTACGAAATCGGCTCCAGCGAGTATGTCTTTCTGTCGCTCTTGGACGGCAGCAATACGCTGGCGCAGGCTTGTGGGCTCGCCGCCGCACAGCTTGGTAATGAGGCCATCACGTCAGAGCAAGCCGAGTCAATGGTCCGGTGGTTGCTCGATGAACAACTGGCGTACTTGCCCGACAGCGGCACTCCGACTCGCGATGCCAAAACGAGCGGCGATGTGCCCCACACAAAATTGTTGATGGGCAAACAGTCGGCGCTGCTGAAACGCTTCAATCCGTTTTGGATCAAGCTGCCGTTGATGAAACAAGGCGGGCGTGGCGCTGCCGCGTTGCAACGGCTGGGCGGGACCTTTGGTTGGTTGTTTGCAACCATCCCATTGCTGTTCGGATGCGTGTTGATCGTGATCGCTGGCATCAGCTTGTGGATTCACGGATTGAGCGTCCTGCAACCGGCCAAAACGCTGTTCAGTCCTGACAACTGGTTTTGGCTGCTGGTGACATGGGTGTTGCTGAAACTGATTCACGAAACCGCTCACGCAGCAGCATGTCATCGTGTCGGTGGCGTGGTTCGTGAAATGGGTGTCGTGTTGGTCTTGCTGGCGCCGATGGCCTACGTCGATGTCAGCAGTGTTTGGCGAATCGCGTCACGCCGCAAGCGAATGTTGGTCTCCGCCGCGGGCGTGTATGTCGAATGGGTCATCGCGTCGGTTGCCCTGATGCTGTTGCTGAGCATCGACGCACCGCATTGGCAATGGATGCTCAACAACATTGCGTTGACCGCCGGGGTGTCGACTTTTTTATTCAACGCAAACGTCTTGATGAGGTTCGATGGTTACTACGTGCTGTCGGATTGGGTTCAGATCCCCAACTTGTACACGCAATCACAGGGCGAGTTGAAGCGGTTGGTACAGCGTTACGCGTTTGACATGCCGACGCACTCTGGGCGGACCAGTGGCTGGCGATGGTGGTTTTGTGTTTTTTACGGGATTGCCGCGTTGATTTGGAAAGTGTTGGTGTGCACCACGCTGATCATCGCTGCGTCGACGATGTTTGCCGGCGCGGGCGTGGTGCTGGCAGTCTTGGGCGGCGGCATGTGGATTGGGCAACCCGCGTTCCGCTTCATTCGATTCGCGCGAGAACAATGGCGTTTTGATCGAGCCCGGTTGGTGCGAGCAGCGGCGGCTGTGGTGGGGTGCTGTGTCATGACCATGGCGATCTTGCTCTGGATGCCGATCCCGACGTCGGTTCGGTTTCACGGGGTCGTCACGTACGCCAGCCAAACGATCGTCCGCAGCGGCGTGGATGGATTTGTGACCGACGTTCACGTTGCGGATCGACAACGGGTGCGCAGCGGCGACTTGCTGCTTGAGATCGAGAACCAAAGTTTGTTGACCGAGATCTCTCAGTTGAAACTCTTGCTGGAGGAGAACCAGTGGCGACGTCGAGCGGCCAACGATCGACACGATCCCTCGACGTTGGGAGTCTTGGATGCCAAAGCGGATTCCTTGGAAAAGCAAATCGCGGAATTGCAAGCAAAAGCGGCGACCTTGCGTTTGCTGGCACCGCGAGACGGGATCGTGGTTGCACGCAATTTGCGTTCACGATTGGCGACGTTTGTCCGAGAAGGTGACGAGTTGATGGCAATCGTCGGCGAGGGTGAACGCGAAGTCACCGCTTTGATTCATCAGGACGATATCCATTTGGTCAGAGCACAGTTGGGCAAACCGGTTCTGGTGACCGATCCCGGCGACACGCTGTATCAAGGCACTTTGGTGAGGATTGAGCCGCGGGCCTCACACCGGTTGACGCATCCTGCATTGGCGGCGACCCGGAACGGTCCACTGAGCGTGGAGCAAGCCGATCAGGAGCCCGATCAGGAGCCCGATCAGCGGGCCGATCAGCAGGCTGAGTTGCAGTTGAGCGACGCGTACTTTACGGCCCGCGTGACGCTGGATTCCAGACCTGATGGCGTCGCTTCGCGGCTCGATTGGCCAGCAGAGCATTCCATGGATGACGTCATCGGATCACAAAAAGCCTTGGCATCTGGGATGCGAACCGTTATTCATGCGGGATACCGTAGTGATTCTCTGAGTCGACGATTGCAAATCGCGATCGAGCGGCTTTGGTATCAGGCTGCGCAACGGGAGGAAAGATAGAGGGACTCGGAATAGGTTTTGCCAGTCATTTCGGTTGATTGCCCTGGCGACCCGGCAGGGAGGCTGCCGATGACAACGAGGAATCGCTTGATTGCCCCGAACCGATGGTTCTGAACCGATTGCTCTGTACCGACGCATTGATGAATGATCTGGCTGTCGTATTCCTGACCTTCAATCGACCGGATTCGGCTGCGCGAGCATTGCGTCACATTCGGCTGGCCCAGCCGGAGCATCTGTTCTTTGTCAGCGACGGTGCCCGCGATGACCGGCCCGACGAAGAATCACTGGTCCGTGAAACACGTGCCCTGGTGGACACGGTGGATTGGCCATGTCGGGTTCACCGGATCTTTGCACAGCAAAACATGGGATGTGCACAGCGTGTGAGTTCGGCCGTCACCAAGGCCTTGGAAACGGTTGACCGTGTGGTCGTCTTGGAAGATGACTGCGTGCCCGATCCCACGTTTTTCGGCTACTGTCAAACCTTGTTGGATCGTTATGCCGATGACCAGCGGGTAATGTCGATCACGGGCAACAATTTTCAGTTGGGACGCAGCCGGACGGAATGTAGCTACTATTTTTCTAAGTATGCTCATTGCTGGGGCTGGGCGACATGGCGGCGAGCTTGGCAACACTTTGATCTTTCACTCTCGCGTTGGCCTGACATCCGTGACTCAGGGCAACTGGCCGCGATTTGTCCTGATCCGTATGAACTGGAGTATTGGACGGACAATTTCGATCGAGTCTTCGCCGGGCAGATCAATAGCTGGGCGTTCCCGTGGAATCTTGCTTGCTGGCTGAACCATGGGTTGGTCGCGACGCCGAACGTGAACTTGGTATCGAACGTCGGATGTGGTGACGATGCAACGCACACGCGGAAACGCACTTCGGTGATCGGGCTTCCCACGCAAGCGTTGGGTTCGATGCGTCACCCTGAACGCGTGATGCAGAACGTCGCCGCCGACCGCTTCGTCGATCACTGGGTGTTCAGTGGCATCCATCGGCCTGGACCGCTGAAACGACTGCGCCGCCGGTTGGGAATCACCCGGCGTCGAGCAGCGTAGTTGGCTTCACCTGGGTTTTAGATCACAGGATCAGATCTCGGTATCGATCAATTCCCAGGAGGCGGAATCGGTTTCGCGTCGCCACAGGTCTTCGATCGGCTGGCCGTTGAGCAAGCTGGTCACGACGCTGGCCATCGGCTCGGGGATCACGAGGGCGACGATCTCGTCGCGTCCTTTCCGAACGCATTTGTTGAGGGCCTTCAGCACACGTGCTTTGGCCTCCATCAAGCCTTCGCCTCCGGGGGCACAGAACTCTTCCGCGTGATCGATTCCCTGTCGGTAGACGCGGGGGTGATTTCGGCGGACTTCCTCGATCAGTTTGCCATGCCACAGGCCGTGATCGACGTTCTTAAAGGCATCGACCACTTTGACTTTGACGTCATGAGCTTCGGATAAACGATCGGCGGTCGCGCGTGCGGATTCGCTGGGGCAGCAATAAATGGTTTTGAAGGGAATATCCGCCAAGGCCGCTGCTAGGGTTTCGACCTGCTGTTCCCCTCGCTCGCTCAACGGCATGTCAAGCGAACCTTTCATCCGTCCTTGATCATCAAAGTCCGTCGCGCCGGGGCGAATCACCATCACGCGAGTCAGTGTTGCGGTCCGTGACATCAGACGCCTCCCCTCTGGATCTCGGCGTTCAAGCCTCCGATGGCGGCCCCGTAGTCGTCGTGATTGAAAATCGCCGACCCGACCACGAACAGGTCACATCCGGCGGCACGGGCCGATGCGATCGTATCCAAGTTGATCCCGCCATCGATCTGCAGCAGCAGGTCAGGATACTGGTTCCGCAAGATCTGCAACTTGTCCAAAGCGACCGGATCGAACTTCTGCCCGCCAAAGCCGGCTTTCACGCTCATCACCAGCACCATGTCGACGAACTCGATGCATGGCTCCACATCGGTCACTTGCGTGCCTGGGTTCAAGGCAACTCCGACCGCGACGCCCAAGTCCCGGATTCGTTTGGCAGTGTCGATCGGGTTGGGGACCGCCTCGACGTGAAACGTGAGCGAATCCGCACCGGCCTTGACCATCGGCTCGGCGAAGGCCAGCGGGTCTTGGATCATCAAATGAACGTCCAGTGGCATTTCGGTGTGACGCTTCAGGCCTTCGACGATCGGCATGCCGTAGGTCAGGTTGGGAACAAAATTCCCGTCCATGACATCCAGATGCAGTACCTTCGCGCCGGCCTGTTCGAGCCGGGTCACTTCGCTTTTCAGATCACCGAAATCGCACATCAACAGGCTCGGTAAAACACCGGGCGCTGCGTGGCGTATCAATTCTAGCTTGTCTCGCGACATGCAATTTTTTTCTCTTGAAGTCAACAATGGTGCCAACACCGCTCGTACCGTTCTGCCGAAATGAGACTAACCTGCCAGCAGAACTCAGGTGGCATCGCCTCCCGAGCGGGCAAGAATGTCTCAAGTCGGAGTCGGTCGAGCATCCCGCTAGCGTTCGCCTGCGGAGGTGCCAGTCAGACCGTCATCTCGATTGAGCAGGTTGGTCTCAAGGACGGTGGGTTGTCAATCACTTGAGAATCCCTGGCCGGCCAACTAATCTCCGATTCCCCCGCATCAACGAACACAAAACACCGTAAAAACCAATTTTTGGTTCCTTCCAGCGTGCCTTTATCCACCACAAAAAATTGTCGCCAAATCGCAAGAAAGCCACCATTGTTGTGCTTTGCTGAGCAACCCGAATTGGTGGTTGTCAGCCGCTTTGATTCTCGTTCCCAGGGGCAGTGAACGATGCGTGTTTTCGTCACGGGTGCAACGGGTCTGTTGGGCAACACCATCACCCGACAGCTTGATGCCGACGGACATACCGTCGTGGCCTTGGTTCGCAATCCACCCCACAGTGAGATCTTTGACGGGCTGAATGTCGAGTTTGTGCAGGGTGATTTGACCGATCTGGCCGGCGATGTTGCAAATTCATCGCCTGATCGAATCGATCAGGCGATTGCCGGCTGCGACGCGGTGATCCATGCGGCCGGCTTCATTCATCTTGGCTGGACAAAGATGGAGCAGTCGATGGGAGTCAATGTCGGGGGCACACATCGGATCATGCGATCCTGCGTGCGTCATGACAAGAAACTCGTTTATGTCGGCACGTTGAATTCGATTGCCGTTGGCACACGCGAGCAACCCGCGGACGAAACCACTCCGATCGACAACGCGGGCGGCCAAATTCAGTCCGCGTACGTGGTCAGCAAATCAGTAGCCCTGTCGGCCGTCATGGCCGGAGTCAAGCAAGGATTGCGAGCGGTGGTCGTTCATCCAGGCTTCATGCTCGGCCCGTGGGACTGGAAACCCAGCAGCGGGCAGATGATGTTGGAGCTTTCAGTGGGCTGGAAACCGCTCTGCCCGGCGGGCGGTTGCAGCATCTGTGATTCGCGTGATGTTGCCGCCGCGACAATCCGGGCGATCGACTATGACGGACCCTCCGGTCGTCAGTTCATCCTGGCGGGCGAAAACTGGACGTACAAGAAACTTTGGACGGTCATCACACGACACTTCGATCGGTCGCCGCCCATCGTTGCACCGGGACCCATCATTCGGGCCATTGGTGGAGTCTGGGGCGACTTGGTTACCAAGGTCACCGGAAACGAGGGATTTCTGAACACGGCGGCGGTCGCCATGAGTCGCCAATTCCATTGGTACAGCAGCGAGCGTGCAAAGGCCGAATTGGGATACGAGTCCCGGGATGCCCATGAGTCGATCCAAGCGTCGGTGGATTGGATCCGCCAGAGATTCATTGACATCGATCCGCCCACGAGAGCGGAAACCCCTCGATTCGCTGATGCGTCCTGCTTTCCAAGCGGCTACGATCTTCCGGGGACGTGCGGTAAACAAAAGTAGGATGGGAGCTCTTGCCCGTCCGTGATCTCTCGGGCACGAGTGCCCAAGCTACCTTCGTTATTTTCCGAACGTCCCGAGGAGATGTCCATGGGAAAATCGATCTGGCCTGCCGACGATCAAACCGAATCGCTGCTCAGTGCTGCGCGCGGGGGCGATACTGAGGCGATCAATCGATTGCTGGAAAAACATCGTGACGCGATCCGACGGCTGGTCCAATTGCGACTGGATCGCAAAGTCCAACGTCGTGTCGATGTCAGCGACGTCGTGCAAGACGTGATGGTGGAAGCCAGCGGGCGGTTGCAAAAGTATCTCGATGACCCTGCCATGGCATTTCACCTCTGGCTGCGACAGATCGCTTGGGATCGCATCATTGATACCTATCGGCGGCATCGTGTCAGTGCCAAACGGAACATGGATCGTGAGCAGCCGATGGCGGCACCGGCCGGTTCCGACCAGTCCACGATGGAGTTGGCGGTTCAGCTTTGCGATCCCGCCATGACTCCGGCGACCGCAGCGACCCAGCGGGAGATCACCGAGAAAGTCGAGGAGGCCATCGATCGACTTGGCGAGCAGGATCAGGAGATCATCGTGATGCGTCACTACGAGCATCTTTCTAATCAAGAGATTGCCGAAGCACTCGGGCTCAATCCTCCGGCGGCCAGCATGAGATACTTGCGTGCCTTGCGACGTTTGAAAGAGTTGCTCCAAGACGGCGATCATCACGAGGCTTTCAGTGAGATCCAACTGTGACGATCGATGAAGGTCATCCGGTCCATGGTCCCGCCACCGATAACGCCACCGATCATGAACAACGACTGGCCGACATCCTCTCCGAATTGACCGACGCGATTTGCCAAGGTGAACACGTCGACTTTGACGCCGTCTGCGCCGAGCATCCCGATCTGGCCGCTGACCTGAGGCAATTGTGGGGCGCCGTCCTGGTGACCGACACCGCCGGCAGCGGCTCATCTGGACAAGAACCCGGCAGACTCTCCGGTGGCAGCGGTCAATGGCGTGGCATCAGTTTGCCGACACGACTGGGCGACTATGAGTTGATCGAAGAAGTCGGGCGTGGTGGGATGGGCGTCGTGTTCCGATCACGCCAACTCAGTTTGGATCGCGAAGTCGCGGTGAAGATGATTCTGCGTGGTCGGCTGGCCAGCGATGCCGATCTGCAACGTTTCTTGGCCGAAGCCGCTGCGACCGCCCGACTGGAACATCGCAACATCGTGCCGGTTTATGAAGTCGGCAACATTGATGGTCGACCATTCTTTTCGATGCAGTACATCGAGGGCGAAACGTTGGCCGATCGAGTCGCCAATGGTCCGCTGCCGCAGCGGGAAGCCGCGCGGATCATCGCCGCCGTCGCGCGTGCGGTTCACTTTGCCCACCAAGAAGGAGTCCTGCACCGAGATCTCAAACCCAGCAACATCCTGATCGGACACGACAATCAGCCGATGATCACCGATTTCGGACTGGCCAAGCAAGCCAACTCTCAAGCCGATTTGACAAAGAGCGGGATGCTCGTGGGGACTCCCGCCTACATGTCGCCCGAACAAGCCGGCGGGCGCAAGAATTTGGTCGGTCCGGCCAGCGATGTCTACAGCCTGGGCTGCATGCTTTACTTCACGCTGACCGGACGCTCGCCTTTCGTCGCCGAGAATCCTGTTGAGATGGTGATGTTGGTCATCGAACAAGATCCCACGCCGCCGCGTGCTTTGCGTCCGAGCCTGGACCGCGACTTGGAAATGATCGTCGTTCGCTGTTTGCAAAAGCCGATCGATCTACGTTATGCCTCCGCCGCCGCGTTGGCCGACGACCTCGATGCTTTCCTGGCCGACGAAAGAGTTGCGGCGCGCAGCGGCAGATTCGCTCAAGTCCTGGCGAGGCTGTTTCGCGAAACCCATCACGCCGGTGTCCTTGAGAAATGGGGTGTGTTGTGGATGTGGCATTCGCTGGTCCTGCTGCTGGCCAGCCTGTCCACTTGGTACATGGACCAGGTGTTGCACATCGAGGACCGCGCCAGTTATGCCGCCGTGTGGACATTGGGCTTGGGGGCCTGGGCGACCGTGTTCTGGAAACTCCGCCAGCGAATGGGACCGGTCACCTTTATCGAACGACAGATCGCCCACGTTTGGGGTGCCAGTTTGATCGCCATCGGTTTGCTCAGTCCGATGGAATGGTGGCTCGGCCTGACGGTGTTGAAGCTTTCACCGCTGTTGGGAATCATCAGCGCGATGGTGTTCATCATCAAAGCGGGGATGCTGACGGGCGCGTTTTATTTTCAATCGATTGCGCTGCTGGCCGCATCCCTGTTGATGGCGTTGATGCCGCAATGGGCGCACCTCATCTTTGGCTTCGTCTCGGCCGCCTGCTTTTTCATCCCCGGAGTTCAATACTACCGACGTAGCCGTAGTCAGTCCTGAACGGGACAGTCGATGAACTCAAGCGGTTGGTCTTTGTGGACGTCGGCGACCCTCAGTCCGACTTGACCACCAAGGATGCGTTGGAACTGACGGCCGACGATTTCACCTCGCCAACCCTTGAGCAGCGCCGGCAGTGTGGCCGATTTGGAATCGCCCAATTCGTATCCGACCAACTCTTTGACGTCATCCGAATTGCCGACGATCGACGGAGCGATCTTGTTTTGGCGGCTGATGCACGCCATCGAGGTGGACAAGAACTGGCTAAGCATGGGCGAGACGACCGAGCGAGATCCTCGCGGGCGTCGCGGCAGCTCATCGTCGGGAACCGCCAACGCCGTGCGGATGGCTTCGGCCAGCTCGTCGTGATGTTGAGCCAGTCCACGCCAGTCCAAGCCGCGAATGCTGCGGATTTTTTTGGCGTCGGCCGATCCTCGCTTGGCCAACTCGATGATCAAGTCATCTCGCATCACGCGTTTGGCTGGTCGGTCCAAGGCCTGGGCCCGTTGGTCACGCCAACGCCAAAGGTGTCGCACTGTTTCCAGTTGACGCGGAGAAAGTCCGGCGGAGCCACTGACACGACGCCAGTTTTCACTGTTCTCGGCGTCGATCACGGCCATTTGTCGCGTCTCAGTTTCTTCGTCCAGCCACTCTCGGCGATCCAGTTTGCGGACCTTGGCGTCCAGTTTTTGATACAACGTCTCCAGGTCCGTCACGTCCTGCAGGGCGTACTGCAACTGATCGTTGGAAAGCGGACGGTGACGCCAGTTCGTCCGCGTTTCGCCTTTGGCCAACGTCTTGTTGACAATCCGCTGGATCAAGTTCCCCAGGGACGCGGGATACTCCATCCCGACAAAACCTGCGGCCAACTGTGTGTCAAAGAGTCCCGCGATGGGTTTGCCCGAGTACCGGTAACAAAAGCGGGATTCTTCCCTCGCCGCGTGCGCGATGATCGTCTTTCCCGGGGTGGTCAGAATCTCCCAAAAAGCCTCGGTCGAATCCATGTCCATCGGATCAATGATGGCCAGCAAGTCTCCGGCGGCGACCTGGATCAAGCACAATTCCGGCTTGTATCGGTCCTCAGACACAAACTCCGTGTCAAATCCGATCACGTCGTGCTTTCTCAACTCACCGCAAAATTCGCGGAGATGGTCAGTTGTCGTTATCGACTCGTATTGCAACGGAACCGTCCTGGTGCGGGTCGCTAAGATAGAAAAGGGTCTTGATGAGCTTAGAACTTAACCCTCCGTCGGCTTGTCGGCTATCGGAGTGCACCCCACAATTCGGTCTATCTTGCCCATTTCGTCGAGTTTCAGCAAAACCTGATCGCCATGTCCCTGACAAGTCTGTCCGAATCCGCAGCCCATTCACAGCGTGGGCTCTCTCAGGAGTGGTTGGTCAGCGTTTCCAGTGAATCCGAGATGGCGATGGTCTTGGGTTATCCGGTCGATATTCTGGATTTCAAAGACCCGTCGTCCGGGCCGCTCGCTCCTTCTGAACCCTCCCTTTGGGGACTCGCTGTGGAAAGGCTAGCCTCAGGTGGGCCCGCACTCTCGGCCGCGTTGGGCGAAGGCGGCGAAGCCGTTCGCTTGGCAGGCCAAGTGCCACGCGAGTTTGGGTTCGCCAAAGTCGGCCCCAGTGGCTGCCAGACAAGCATGCAGGTGTGCGACCTGTGGCAGTCCGTTCGCAAGCCGCTTGCCGACTCAGTGAAGCTGGTCGGCGTCGCCTACGCAGACAGCGCAGCAGCACACAGTCTGTCACCCGAGGAAGTGTTTTCCAACGCGGCTCGCTTCGGACTACGACACGTATTGGTCGACACATGGAGCAAGTCCGGCCAGTCTTCGCTAGACATCCTCGGCTGGGATCGAATTCGGGAACTCTCATCGCTCGCCCGGCGGCACCGACTGTGGTGGTCCCTGGCGGGTTCACTCACTTTGGACATCGCGATGGCGATCAATGAGCGACGAATCCCAGTGGATTGTCTGGGCGTGCGAGGCGATTTGTGCGAAGGAGGCCGCGCCGGGACGCTCAGCGAAACGCGACTGAATGCTTGGTCGGCGATGCTTCCATCGCGTCAATAGCCATCAAGTCGATAACCGCATCACAGTTCTTCGGAGGCAGAATGACCAACTGACGCCCTCCGATATCGGTGCTCGACCGTTCCCCGTCACGAATGCAATGGCAGCATGGGGATAGAACGCCTGCCCCATGGTGTGCTACCGACGAGACTCGCAACACCTCAAAAACGCCTCCGCGACCGCCACTGCCGACACAAATGCAGGTACGATGAGTGTAGGCACACTTACTGCGTCCTCAAGTGGAGTCTTGCTCCAGAGACCCCATTGGGTTTGAGGATGGGTGGAATCTCTATTCCAGCTATATGGTCTTATCACTTACCGATCCGTCTGGCCACACGATCAGAGGGCATTGCAGTTGTTACCTTCTGGCCCTGAGCTGCCCCGATGTACTTGGGGCATCCCTTTTCATATCCAGGGATAGTATCATAAAAGAACTCATGGAGAGCTATCCAGAAGTTCCAGGCTGGATCAAAAGACCTCCATTCGGATTTGGCGTCGTTGATGGCTCCGACGCAAACGCACTTGTTCACTGTACGGCAGCATGTCGTTTAACAAAGATGATTGGCCCTCGATGCGCCAAACTCGCCTCACAGTGCCGAGAGCGAGCGGGCGGAGAACCCGAGACCTTTGATCTCGGAAACGATGCTACTGGAATTGTATGCGGATTGAGTTGGGATTGCGCTTCGTGCTGCATAGGAAAACTCGGTTTAGACAAATTAGGGGAATGAGTCCATTGAAGCTTTCACGAATCTGCTGGACAGTCTGTGTCCTACTAATCATTGTGGCGATTCTGCAACACGAACGCGCTCATCTTAAGGAGTCACGGTCTCGTGCCGCGATTGCCTCAAGAGCTGCTGAGTGTAAAGTCAGCACAGCAAAAATAACTGACGGCTACGGAATCCTGTGGGGTATTCGATTTGGAAGCGATTCATACACACAGAAGCAGGTCGTTGATTTCCTTAAGTTTTCCAGCTCATCTTCCCAGATCGAATTCATCTCACTATCGAATGTAACACTAACCGAAAGTATTGTTACTTCGCTGGCAGAATTTCCAAACCTAAGGTATCTGGATGTTTCTGAAACAAATATTGGTGATGCAGACCTTGTTGTGCTGGCACGTCTAGATAGGCTAAGGACTCTTGACCTGAGGAACTCAGCTGTGAGCAACGAGTCAATTCCAACTCTGGTCCATTGGCCTTCGTTGGTGCAGGTTGACTTAAGCAATACTCGTATTGATGCAGATGGACTGCAAGACTTGTCCAGAGCACGACCTGATGTGTCCATTCTGAGTCGCAAGGATTCGACGAGGCAAATCAAAGGGGTCAGAGGCAAATCAAAGGGGTCAGGCCTCTTTGATTGGTGGGTCGGAGTGGGTACAATGGTGCCGGAAAGGCTTCGCCGGGGTCAGACTCGGGATTCGGGATTCGGGATTCGGGATTCGGGATTCAACCGAACTTGACTTCTTAATTCCCGAACCCTCCCGCGAGCGCGCGGACGTTGATTGAGGGTTTCTTTCTTTGGGGTGCTACCAGCTAGATTTTGCTGGTTTACCTGGTTGCCGAGATTGCCCAGTGGGAAAGGCTTCGCCGGGGTCAGACTCGGGATTCGGGATTCAACCGCAGTTCACTTCTTAAATCCCGAACCCTCCTGCGAGCGCGCAGACGTTGAGTGAGGGTTTCTTTCTTTGGGACGCTGCCAGCTAGATTTTGCTGGTTTAGCTGATTGCCGAGATTGCCCAGTGTGACTTGGGTAAGCAACGCGGTGTCTTGCTCTTGGTTGGTTCGATTGCTGGTGATGCGATCACTCTTGGCGACGCGAAACGGTCTCGTCTTGGCGGTTGAACTTACTGTTTGGTGCCAATTTCATCGTGATGCGAGTGCATCGACGATTGATGAGCCTGATCGGTTTGTGTTTGAAAACCGATGGGTGCGGGACGACGAGATTGATGATTCGAACTCGATGTCACGGTGGTCTCGCGGTTGCTTCGGGCCACTCCACTCCTTCGCTCACCAATTCGATCGCCTGCTCGATCAAGCTCAACCAATGAGCATCAGGCTGAATCAGTCCAGATCGCATGCCATTGATGAAAGCGTTCTTGCTTGGCATCGATATCCGCTGTCCGATCACCGCAGCCAGTGCCCGTCGCCAATGGGGAACAACCTGAGTCGTTGTGGCTTGCGCTTGCTGCCATGTCACCACCCAGTGCGCGACCGCCAACAGCGAGACCGTCAGCGATCCTTCCAACTGGCCGGCCGGGTCGACCAAGCCGTTGCACTTCTTGCAGCGATAGTCGTGAGGTTCCTTGGTTGTTGATTCTTCCAAAGGCGATTGCGAATCCAACTCCATCGGGTCTTCGGATTCGGGATGCGATTGTTTCCACAACTTGCGGCACAACTCCAGACACTTTTACGCACGTTGGGGGCGAAGCAGCCTGCGTAGCGGGTGCGTGGCATTCCATGCGGCAGAATGTGCCTGGAGAACGCATAACAGAACTCTTTTGGCGACATCGATACTTCCACACGCGACTGGTCGCGATAGTCCTTCGCGTCGAACACCACCTCATCATCGTTTACACGGATCAATCGCCCGTCACCGATCGCCACGCCCGCCACGTACTTGGCCAAGTATCCGAAGACGTGTTGATTCTCACTCTGCCCACGATACTCAGGCGGTGTCCCCTGGATGTCGGCGATCCAGTCTTTGTTTTGCACGATTGCCAAAACGGACTGCAAAGCCGACTCGTCCGCAAGGTTTATCGGCAATCGCAATTCTCCTTTTTCCCATTGCCCTCGCAGCCCCTTCAAGAACAGCGTTTTGAAATCCGCTGCTAACTCTTCGGTGCGAGTCTCCGCGTCGTCCAAGTCGACATCGACCCACTGGGCGGAGGATGCATCGACCTTGCCTTTTTCATTGACGGACAGGCCGCCGCCGGTCAACACGGTGTGGACATGAAAGCGATGATTCAGTCGTTGTCCCCACGTATGGATGACTTGCACCAGACCCGGCATGCAGCGGTAGCGATTACAAAACAGTTTCAAATTGGCTTCGCGGGACGCGCTTGCCAGCAACCGCAACAGTTGATCCGGGTTGGCGGCGATCAGATCGTTGAGTTCATGCGGCACGGTGACGACTTGGTGCAAGTAGTCACAGCCGATCGCCCAGGAGAGCAGTTGCTCGTGCCAGCGATAGCGACTGGTCGCCGAGCAGGTCGGGCAGTGCCGGTCGCCACAGGATTTGAGGACCAATTGACTGGCGTCACAATCACGGCACTGCCACGTGCATCCGCCCAGGGCACCGGTACGGCACCTGGGGATCAAGCTCATCACTTTGGCGGTGCGGTCACCGGCACGTCTCGGCAGACCATCGCGGTAGTCGACGTCGCCACCGTATTCAGCGATGACTTTCGCGATGGACAGCCGTCTTGCGGCAGTCTCACGTTGTCGATTCGCTGCCTTTCGATCAAACACGATCAATTGTCCATCTCGATCCTTTTTCCGTAAAAGGTTCCGTGGGTCATGCTGTTAATTCTGCCAATGTTATTGTTCCAAGAGTCGCAATCAAAGTGAGCCTCAGGCGCTAGCCGTGGGCCGGCACCACAATCCGCTTCAGGCCCACGGCTAGCGCCTGAGGCTCACAGGGGGCACCAGTTCCCGTGGGTCATGCTGTGTATGACGCAATCCTTCTCTTCAGCCAATGTTATTGCTCCACGTATCGCAATCAAAGTGAGCCTCAGGCGCTAGCCGTGGGCCGGCACCACAATCCGCTTCAGGCCCACGGCTAGCGCCTGAGGCTCACAGGGGGGCAACAGTTCCGTAGGTCATGCTGTGCATGGCCGTGATCAGGTAGCTGCGGAGCAGCGATAGCGTAAAGCATGGGGTGTTAACCCCATGCTCGTAAAAAACACTGCCCCGCAAGCTGCGGAGCAGCGACAGCATCACGCATACGGCGTTAACCAATCGAAGCCGGACGGCCCTGCTCGGGTCTGTCGCCGCTTCGCGGCTTGCTGGTCTGTGTTCGCCATAACAACCTGGGGCTTTCGCCCCAGGCTGTATGCTGCCGTCGCATTCGCGACTGAGTTCCCGCATGACCAACTTTTTCCTTAAAAGGTCTCTCGTCGCGCCACTGAAAGTGAAACACGCCGAAGAGCCGGATCGTTCGCTGACGGCCGGCGAGAACCAGTGATGCCCGTTGGATGACAATAACCGTTGACGGTCAACGAAACCATCAACGACCGTCGAAGGCGCGTTGGAGTCCAGGCTTCAGCCGCTCAAGCGCAACTTCCATCTACCATGCACTCCCTGCCGTATTCCGGCTGAAGCCGGTGCACCAACACTCAATCGCGTGAACGCTAGACTCCAACAACGATCGTTGTAGGTTCCCATTCGCCCCATCGGACCTGCATCGCGTGCACCTACGACGATCGCTTACCCGCACAGCTTAACACCACCGCGAAAACTTTTTCAAGAAATCGCCAACGCCCCTCTATCATCAGCACCGCTTGGCGATCCATATTCGGCTGATCGGTCAGTGGACGCTTCCATCACCTCATCGCTCGACGCCCGGTCAAAGGGGTCAGCCCGGTCAAAGGGGTCAGGCCTCTTTGATGATCTAAACGAGGCGGCCAAACCTAGCCATCGACTTGCGAATCGCACACTGCGTCCACCAATTGACGACTCGAAAATGTGAAGCGTACAGGTGGAACGGGTCATTTTCGAGTCCACTCACGATTGAGTCCCTACGCATTTTTTCCGTCGACTGGAACCTGAAAAGGTGCGAAACCGTCGCAACGATCGCCGGGCAGGCACTGGCAAAAGTACCCCAGAAGTACCCATCTGGTTTGACACCGGGAGTGTCGATTGAGATAGAATCATTTTGAGGCGGATTGGGTGCTCCGATTCAAGCCCTACGGGATCGTCAACCTCCGACAAAGCTCAACGCACGATCTATGCATGCACGTTCGGTGCCTCCACAGATCGCATTTCGATATTTGCTATCTGGAAGAATGGAGTCACTCATGCGTATCGTTTTGCTCGCGAGCATATCTCTGCTGTTCGCGGTCAACGGTTGCAAGCGTCAAGGTGTAGTGTCACCGCACGCAGAAATCGTCGCTCATCCCGTCTCACCAGCTTTTGAGCTTGCAGGTACTTGGGAAACCCTTCCTGATCCAAATTTGCCAACGGAATCAAAAACCCGAATGTCGGTGCGAAAGCTACGCGATGGCGTATACGCAATCGACATCGAATCACACGGTAAGATTTCCATTGAATGCCGGACAACCCCGCTGGTCAAATCAGATGATTGTGTTATCGCCGACATCGTTGCTTCGTCGGCAAATGAACCGCCGCTTCGATTGATTGGTGTCGTCAAAAGACAGGGAGAATCGCTCAGTGTGTGGTGGATCGAGTCCACGAACCTCGCCAAGTTGTTGCATGAGGACAGTTACTCAGCGGTTATCGAGCATGGACTACTCTACAGCAAGGTGTATGCGGACGCCGAGGACCTTCTCAAGTGTATACAGAAACACTCTCGCGAGTTGGTGGGTGACCCAGCATATTCGCTGAGACGTCGAATTAACTAAGCGTTGGTTGTTGATCCGCCTATGTGCCGTTTTGAAGGTGATTTTATCGATTCGTCAGTTCCATGGCTCGTGTAGAACTTCTGGGGACAGAACTTCTGGGGACAGAGCACTTTGTCACTCGTCCTAGCTTGCCTCAACTCAACCGTACGATGCGCAACCATGCCTGCTCATGCCCATCCACCGGATTGTGTCTACGACAGTGAGACAACCATCGGATACGCGTTTGACGCTGCATCCCGTGTGGTCAGGGGCCAGTCCCTGAAACCCCGGTATTCTTTCAGGCATGGCTCGGGTGTTCAAAGTGCTTGTTACTGTTACGCCGATGATGCTCGCCGCCTCGACATAAGTGACGGTGATTTTCTCTTCTTGCAGGAACTCATTTGACGAAGCGCTCCGCCCGAGCATCGGCTACAATCCGAGCCGGGCGAAGTCACCACTCACCCAACACATCAACAACCCTCGCCACCTTCATAAACGGCTCCCCTCTCCTCCAGGATTTCCGGGAGACGAGCCAACCATCTCCAACGACGACGTCGCGAAAATCTTGGGGCAGGAGTGAGGGGGCATGCCACACTGCGATTCATGCGTCTGAACACTCCATCGGTGAGACTGCAGCATGACCTACAGGATTTCGTCATGCACGGCATGACCTACGGTTACTGACCGGGAATCGTCGGACAACAAGCGTTCTCTACGACCGCCTTCGGGGTCGGCTTGGGCGAGGCTCTGCTCACCGTCGGTGCGCTGTCGCGACCGACGGCTACCTTCTGTGACCGGCTTCGCGGTCGGAGGGCAAGCATTTCAATTTGGCGTTGTCGTTGCGGCGTCGATGCGTCGCACGGCTGTGCTGTCAATGACGTCGGCTTCTTGATCATCGTCCATGTCGTCGTCCCACTCCGGACCTTCGAAATCGCCAGGCAGCAAAATCGACGCCTGTCCTTCAGCCATGAAGAGGGAAAACTTGTACGCGCCAGGCTCACAGTTTGCTCGCAGCAGTGACATGACCTTCCGCACAAACTCCGGAGAATCATGCGGGCCTTGGATGAAATGCGGCTGACCATCGATCCCAAAGCGATATTGCTGTTGGCTGGCCGAACCATCGATGTCGGCAAAGATGGGGTAGATCCTCGCAAAGTCTCCTTTCGGAATCATCCCAAAACCACTCGCCCAATCAACGAGTTGATCAAGGTAGTTCTTGGCCACCGAAGGTTCACAGCGAACAAGCTTGGAGGGGCCACGAGCGCGGTCCAGATAATCGCCGAAATCACTGGGCGAGCAAAGACGAACAAAAGAATCCTTGACACCCAAGCAATCTCCGTCCAACAGCACCACAACGAGAGCCCATTGTGCGGCCGAGATTTCCCTGGCAAACAACATGCTTCCCATTCCACTGCCGTCACCGCGAATCAAATCCGAAGAGATCCAACAATGCTTGATCGCTCCTCCCTGTGCCTTTCGGATCAGGCCCGGAACCGATTTGAGTGAGTTCTTTTCGGCGACCATCTGCTTTCGCTTCGATCGTTCCTTGGTCTTCTTTTTTGCTAGTTTTTTCTGGCGTTGATTTTCTTTGATTGACACGGGGAACTCCTTTTTGACGGTGCTACGATCGGGAAAACCTAACAAGACCCATTCTGGTCACCGATCGGTATCATGTGGAAGGGGACTTTGTCAGACGAATCCCTGAATCACTTTCAGGCCTGGGCTGCTCACGCGACTCACTACAGTCTTCACAAAACGCTTGCATGAAACGGTTTGCGCGGATTGGCACGTCGTTACTGGCACGTAGCGCAAGCGAGTGAATCGTCATTTGTGTTTCTGTTCACTCGCTTGCGCGTCGTGCTGGTATTTTGCGTGCAATTCAACGTGAAACCATGCATCCCGGTTAGCATGTTGCGTTACCAAATGTTCGGTGGTGTCATACGCCCTGAGCCGCTGGCCGTCAGGCCACGGGTTTTACGCACTGAAATGGATGCTTGACACGTGCAAGCCCTGGCCGCTCACGCGTCACGTCGGTTGGTAGCGTCATCCGGGGAAAAAAAGTGGCGGAAAAGTAAGCGAATTCGCGAAAAAATCTGCAAGCATTGTTTCGGTGGTGCGTTTGATGAGAAGTGAACCGATTTGCGAGTGCGGAAGGTCGATCGAGACAGGCTAAACTGGTCCGGCGGGTGAGCTACTTTCCGCAAGCAATCTCGCCCATCGAGACGACTTTTTGCGAACCGTCGACGCCCCGAGTCTCGCTACCCGTCGCGAGCGTCCCCAATGAATCATTGACTTGCACCATGAAGCTCACATCGAAACCAATCGTTCTTTGGGCGACGGCGATGTTCCTTTTTTGCCCTGGATCGCTTGCGATCGCCCAATGGATTGACTTGCGTAGTGAAGCATCGCGATTGGTTAACCAGGAGAACATCCATTCAGGTGATGCGTTCGCCTTCGAGCGGATCGCTTTCGAAAACTCCCAACGTGTGGCCGTCCAAGCCGAGATGGACGTGAATTACACTCAGCCGTTTACCGGCGAGACGACTGCGTACAGTGCGTCAGGAACATTTGGGGCTTGGTTTCTGAAACACAGTCCGCCGATTTTGCACGATGGTAGCGTTGCCATCAGAACCATGTACGGCATATGCCTGTGGAACTTTCGCAGTGGCGAAGAGTATCTCAGGCTGCCAATCAGCGTTTCCAACCCGGGAGGCGGAGCCACGGTCAATCATTCACCTGTCTTCGTCAGCCTGCACACGGCCAAGTCATCCAGTTCACAAAGTGGCGATTGTGTCTTGGCTCAATGGGATCTTCGGACAGGTGAATTGGTCGGCAAGACAACTGTGAAGGAGGTCCGCTCGTTTCCAATCTTCGCAACCTGCAACGAGGCGAGCTATGTCGCGTTGACCGTCCATCCTCAAGACGCAGACCGCAACACAGAGCATTTGGTCATGGTCGACATCGCGACCGGAGAAACGGTGCAGCTCGGCGAGTGTCGAGACGATCCGGATGTGATTGCAATTAACTCGCAACAACACGTCGCAGCCTCGATGGGTGGAGAAACTTGGGTCTATCAAAAAGTTGACGGAACGGTCCGCTCCACACAACTGAACCATCCAACGGCAGCGCGAGCGATGCGATTCAGTCGCGATGGTTCTCGCTTTGCGACCGCTCACCGCGGGGGTCAAATCGTTCTTTGGGACACCGCCGACTACACACCACTGAGAACATGGACGCTGCGCGATGTCGAAGCCGGCGCGTTTGACTTTTCAGAGAACAACAGGCAACTGCTCATTTCGATCGACGCCGATGTGAATAGCCATGTGTATTCTCTCATCTTGGATTGCGAGACAGGTGACTCGGGCTTTGGTTTTCCGCTTGAGTACGCACACTATGTGCCCGGAACTTCATTGGTGGTGGGCAACGGCGGCTACCAAGCAACCGATGGTGTGCAGCTCTGGTCAGCGGTGAAAGGCAAACCGGTTGCCCAGCCGATCCTTTTCTCGGCCCAACGACACTTCGCCATCAAGACAACTGTGGGGCAATACAAAGCGTCTCCGGAGATGTTCCAGTTTCTCAAGTCGCACGCTCAACACGTATCGACCGATGGCAAGCTTGAGACGTTGGAAGCATTGCATCAACCGAAAACCGTCCAATTCATCTTGGCCGGTGTTTCGCCAGAAATCGCGACTCAACTGCCGGAGGACTATTCCGCTCCGACCGCGTCGCTCCGTTTGGTCAGTAGCGACAAACGTTCGGCCAAGGTAGAAGTTTCAGCGAACGTCGGCGGATCCGGGATTTCATTGTCACAGGTTTCTCTCTCACGCTTGGAACGTCCGTTGCCAGAGTCGGTGGCACCAGCGCTCTCCGCGAAGCGTCCTGATCCCCAAATCGTTGACGTTCCATTTCCACCCGGCAAGAACAGCATGACGTTGCAAGCGACAGCCACCGACAGCCTGGGAGTCCACAGCGCGGCAGCGACTCTGGAAATCCAACGTCCGGAAAAGGTGACAGAGCTCAGTGGCCGTTTGTTCGTACTGGCCGCTGGAGTTTCTGACCATCAGTTTTCCGAGTACAACCTGGATTTCCCAGCAAAGGATGCGCAGGCGGTTGCCGAGAGGTTCAGTAAAGAAGAAGGGTTGACGTTCGGTGAAGTGCACACGCAGGTGTATACCGATGGAGAAGCCAGCTTACAGAACCTAAAGAATGGACTGACTTGGCTTCGGCAGGTTTGCACACCGGATGACACCGCTGTGCTTTTCTTTTCTGGGCATGGGATCAAGGGGCGGAGAGGGCTGTACTATGTGACTCACGAGGGCGATGCCGAGGCCATGCAGTACACCTGTCTCAATTGGGAAGACGTTGCCCAGACTTTATCGGGTGTCAAAGCAAGGCAAGTGGTATTTCTGTGTGACGCGTGCTATGCCGGTGGTTTTGCAGAATCACAACTCGCCACTCAAAAAGAATTGGCTGAAGGGCTCAGTCGAGTCAATGACCTGCTCATTTTTGCATCATCGGGTCCTGAAGAATTGTCACGGGAAGATCCGCAATGGAAACATGGAGCGTTCACAAAAAGCCTGCTGGAGGCACTCGATGGCCAAGCCGATGAAGATGCAGATCAGCGACTCTCCCTTGCGGAGATCGTTCAATACACCACCTCAAGAACGCGTGATCTGACTGATGGATCACAGAATCCCTTCATCGCTTCGAAAGGTACCTATGATGAAGAGCTTTGCTTCGCGACTTCGATGCAGCGGAGTGCAGAAAACACGACGAACAAACCTGGAGTCTCAATTTCTCCCCTCACGGACGGAAAATAGACACTTCACGGACGGCAATATGCTCGTCAGGGACGGCAAATCGATCACGACCAATCTGCAGTTGCGTCTGCACCCCTTGGTGAAACCGACTTCCAAAAACTCCCTAAAGATGGCGTTTACGCTACCAGTTCCTCCCTCGGCTTTTGGAGCAATGGTAAAATCGTCTCTGAACTTTTCTAGTGGCCGGAGACGGCGCTCACCCTACCAATCATCGTTAGGCTAACAGCCTGTTGAAAAAGGGGGCTGACCCTCTCCGACCTCTCGATTTCTCCGTGTTTCAGCGAGGTCTCCAAAGGGTCAGACCCCTTTTTCAACACTCAACCCGGCTGCAGGATCCATCGCATCATGAGCGATCGCAAGAAGAACAAAGAGAGTCGAACGGACCCTCACGAACACTGGTCGTATCGCATGATTTCCGCTTTGTGCGGATGTCTTCTCGGTGCTTGTTTTGGATCGACATGCTTGTTCTTGATCGGCATCGCTGCGATTCCGCTGGTTTTGACCGTGATAGGAGTCTCTGCCATAACGGGCGCCATCATTGCCTATCGATTCCCGTACGCGCCCAATCTTCTGCACATGATCGCAGACTGGCTCAAATAGCGGGAAAAATGGTCAGACACGTGCCAGGAAATCCGGCCAGACTTCGTCGGCCATTTTGTTTTGGCCCAGCAAGAGTGTTTCATTGACGTTGAGGTTGCCTTCCAGAATGTGGGCCGAATTCAACGCGTAGAATCCAGGCACACTTGTCACGATCGGTGGCAACTTGGTGCTGTAGTTCAGCGTGGAGAGCGCCGCAACGTACTTCGCCCGGGCCACCTTGAAATCCAAGACGTTGTCTCTGGAAAAGTGACCATACATTTTTTCCAACGTGGACAGACAACGCTCTTTGTAGTCCTCGTCAGGCTCACGCAGCCCCTCGTGGTCGTCGGTCATGTACTTGGGTAAGTACACCAAATGGTTGCCGCCGAGCTGGGTTTCCGAATTGACGATGGTCGACATTTCAATCACAGCCGTCAATGGAACCCAAGTGTCCGTGATGTTGGTGACGTAATACGGGCTGATCGGCTTGCGCAATAGCATGGACGCACACACCACGCCCAAATACTTGATCGCACGCAGTTTGGCTTTCTCATCATCGGTCAGTTCATCGCACTGGCCGGCGATCAACGGCGACGCGATGGTATTGACGACATTGTCAAAGGATTCGACACGGTCACTGCCAAAGTCCACGAGCAGACGTCCCGACGAGGTGCTTGTTGACGCGGGATCTTGTGGGCTGATTTTGATGACCGGGTGATCGGTCAACATACGAGCACCGGCCTCTTTGAGCTTGGTCACCCAGGTGTCCAAGATTCGGGCGTAGCCACCGGGAACGTATCCGAACATTTCTTTCTTGGCACCGCTACGGCGAGCTTTGTACATCCGCTGGGTATGCGCCCAGATGAATGCCGCAGACGTTTCCTTGTACGCGTCGCCCAATTTGGCTTTTAGCAGGGGCAGCCAGACTTTTTCGAACGCCCCATTACCTGACCAGCGACGCAACCATTTTTCGACGGTCAACTTTTCCATGCCGCGAAAGTCGCGGATTTTGGAGGCGAGAAAAATGGTGCCACCCAGCCGCAAACGCTCGATCATGGAGAGCGGAGGGAACCGCAGGAATTCCATCGTGTTGCTCATCGAGAGCAGTTTGCCATCGGAATAGAAACCGGTCTTGGTTTCGACCCACTCGATTTCTTGTTCGAGGTTCAACTCGGTGAGCAAGTCACGCAGAACAGAGTCGCTCAACAGTGTGACGTGATAAAAGCGATCCCAAACGGTATCGCCCAGTTGCCATGCGCTGGTCAAACCGCCGAACGTGGGCGCGGATTCGGCGACGGTGACATCTTGGCCTCGGGCGATCAGATCCCGTGCGATCTGCAGCCCCATGACGCCGCCGCCGACGACAAGCCATTTCCTGCGAGGAGTCTCTGGCACGCTTAGTTTTTCCCGACGCGGTGTCGACCGAGCAGTTTGAGGGTCAACCAGATTGTCTTGAAGACTTGCATCTTGCTCGCGCCGCCCTTTTGGTCGTATCGCAGTCGCAGCGGAGCTTCGCCGAACAGCACGCCTTGCTTTCGCAATTTCAGCAGGATGTCCGCCATGCAAGAGAAACCGGTTTCGCCGACCAATGCGTCGCCATGATCGGCAAAGCCTTGTCGAATGACGGATGCGCGATACGCTCGGAATCCGGAGGTGTAATCACGCACGCCACGGGTTGGAAAGAGGACCGTGAAGAGGACGCGTGCTCCGATGCTCAAGAAGTGTCGTTCGATGGGAACGCCGATCGCGCAGCCGCCGCGTTCAAAACGCGACGCGATCACAACATCGCATCCTTCGTGTATCATTCGGACCATGCGGTCGATCAAGCCCGGTGGGTGAGTGTTGTCGGCGTCCATCGTGACGATGATGTCCCGTTCGCCGGCACGATCGATCGCTTCACGCAACCCATCGCGGATCGTTGTCCCCAGGCCTTGATTGACTTTGTGTTGAACCAGATGAATGGGCATTTGGAATGACATCTGAGCAGCGATCTTGGCAGTGTCATCGCTGCTGCCGTCATCGACAATGATGACTTCATAGGGCAAACCATTATCCGCAAACGCTTCACCGACTCGCTCCAGCAATTCGGGAAGCGATTCTTGTTCGTTGTAGGCGGGCAGCGTCAAGATGACTCGGGAGGGGCGAAACCGCATCGATTCGCGGCTATCGTTTCCGGCGGGAGAGGTTTCAGCAGATCGCTGCATCAGGTCTGCCGGGGAGCCTGTCAAATCGCTCGCGGGGAGGTCGCTCATGGATATATTTGTCTGGGGGGCTGGGTGCGTTTCACGATGACAGCGTCAGTCTAACCGCCGCTGCACGTTGGGCAACCTACGCAGCGTTTATGTTTATGGTGGCTCTCGCGAATAACTCTGGTTGTGGGGATTAAGCACAATTTGCGGCAACCTTGAGTCCCTTAGGCGAGAGGCAGATTCATCTGTAGTGGACGAGGTCACGAGTCCTGGAAACGGTTTTCGCTACAGGGGACTCGTGACCTCGTCCACTACGGTGGATTGCCGCGAAGGATTTCTGGCGAAATCCACTACGACTCGTGTCGCTGGGGGCGGCAATGCATTCTCAGCAAAGACTTTCCGGCTATCTCTCCGACTCCTCGATGTGTTTCTCCTCGTCCCGCTGCATGGCTTCGAGACACAATTTCAATTGTCGTCTGGCCCGGCTCAGACGACTTCGAACGGTCCCGATCGAAATCGATAGCAGGTCTGCAATGGACTCATAGGAGTGTTCCTCCATTTCCCTCAGCACCAGGATGTCGCGATGCTCGTCCGTCAATCGGGTCATGGCTTCGCGAACCATCCGGACTCGCTCGATACGTAGCATCGGCTCGTCGACGGCTTCGTTGTCCGATGCGATTTCGACGCCACTGTTCTCCCGCATGTCGTCGAGTGACACACGAGCCTTTTTACGTCGTCGCCGAGTCAGCGCACTGTTGAACGCAATTCTATACAGCCAGGTAAAGAATTGGCTATTCCGCTGAAAGGAATCCAGTTTCACGAACGCGCGAATGAACGCATCCTGGACGACTTCCTCGGCTTCCTCGGGCGAGCCGGTCACCTGCATCATGGAGGCGAACAAGCGATCTTGGTTGCGAACCACCAGGACAGCGAAGGCACCGCGATCTCCGGCCAACGCATCCTGGATCAACGCGTTTTCGTCACGACTATCCTTGTCGTAGTCTGTATCGAATTGGCCCAAGCCTTGGTTGTTCACAGACGAATCCGCTTCCGCTTTCAGACGATCGACGAGGGCTGAGTGACAAAGAAAAACCGCAGCCTCGATTTTACGTCACGAGGCTGCGGTTGTTGTCACTGGTGTGTAAAACGTGCCGGATTTTTCGGCAATCCGGACGAATCGACGGAGTCAGTTCGCGTTCTGGCGGATGACTTCCACGCGTCGTGCGGTGTTCTTTTCGACCAACTTGGGCAAGGTCACGCTCAGCACGCCGTCGACGTACGTAGCCGTCACGGCGTCTTGGTCGACCGGGGCGGGCAATTGGAACACTCGGCGATACTCGCCGAATCGTCGTTCGGACCTCAGGCGGGTATACATCTTGCTTGGCTCGTTGCCTAGCTGACCCTCGGTGGGCTGACCCTCGGTGGGCTCACCCTCGGCTGGTTCACCCTCGGCGGGCTCGACCGGTACCACTGCGTTTGGTCGGTTCGCAACCAACGTCACCTGCTCGTCTTGGACTTCCAGTTCGATCGCGGCGGCGTCAACGCCGGGCAGATCGGCGAGAATTTGAAAATCCGTTTCGGTTTCGATGACGTCCACGGGGACTGGCCATCGGGGCTGGGGCTTGGAGTCTTCGCTGGTGGCTCCCGTCCTTCGTGAAGCCCCGCCATTGCGTGCGTCCCCGAGGAGTGTTTCGACCAAGTTGCTCATATCGGAAGCCAACTCATCCATGAAACGACCGGATACCGAGTGAGGAAATACCATTCGCATCGCATCAATCTCCACAAACAGGTTGGTTTGAATTACTGGTTCAAACCATTCCACCGTACTGACAGCATGGCAGTTTGGTTTGATGGAGACAGTGAAATGCAAACGCGATGCCAAATGGTCAATTCAGCGAGCTGCTGCCATTTCCGGTGATCAGATGTCGCTGCAGGTAGGAGGCTCGTTCGGCATGGCGATCGGAGGAGCTGAGGATGCGTCCGTAGAGTTTTTGCAGGTGAGCCGGCTGGGTTTGCAGGAACAGCTTGTTGACCGTGCCGACCTCGACGTCGTCGATCAAGCCCAAGCTGATCCCCATGCGGACTTTGGAGAGGTAGTGCATCGTCTCATCGCTACTGATCTTGCGCGCGGTGCTCAGAATCCCCAGGGCGCGGGAGACTTCGTCGTGCAGATCCTCATGACTCTTGTCGACCAGGAACGCTCGGGCCTTGCGTTCGTATTCGATGATTCGCGGCACGACATCTTCGCCGACCAGGGTGACCAATTCCTTTTCGCTGTGTCCCAAAGTGATCTGGTTGCTGACTTGATAGAAGTCACCTGTGTACTGCGAGCCTTCACCGTAAAGTCCACGGACAGTGACATTGATCTTTTGCATGCTGCGAAAGACCTTTTCGATCTGGTCGGTGATCACCAGGGCCGGCAGGTGCAGCATCACGCTGACTCGCAAGCCCGTGCCGACGTTGGTTGGGCACGCCGTGAGGTATCCGTACTTGGGATGAAACGCGTACAAGATCACGCCTTCGAGCGTGTCATCCAGTTCGTTGATCGACTCCCACGCAGACTGCAGATCGAGACCGCTGTTCATCACTTGGATGCGCAAGTGGTCTTCTTCGTTGATCATCACGCTGTAGCGTTCGCTGGGATGCACGGCGACGGCGCGTGCACCATCGGAGTCAGCGATTTCGCGACTGATCAGTTGGCGTTCGACGAGGAACAAGCGATCGATGTCAGACAACTGTTCCAGATCGACGTACTGAATGTCGTCCCAACCAGCGATGGATTCCATTCGCGCGCGGACGGTGCGTTCGATGCTCAAACGGTCTTCGTCGGTGCAACGTCGAATGAAAGGAAAATCGGCCAGATTTCGCGCCAAGCGGATGCGGCTGCTGATCACGATGTCGGATTCGGACCCTGTCCCTCGCAACCATTCGCCCGGTGCTTTGGCCATAGCGTCAAAGTCGGTGTCACGTTTCACGAAAGGGTTCCTCGTTGTTCTTGCTGGTCGTCCGTGTCACCATCATCTGAGCCTGCCCCCGGCGTTTGCACCGATTCCATGCTTCGCAACTCATCGCGGATTTTCGAGGCTCGCTCGTAGTCTTCTCGCTCGATCGCCTCTTCCATCTCTCGCCGCAACTGGATCATCTTTGCCTGAGAGTCGGCCGAGGCCGCGGCACGCTTGGGGCGTTTGCCCACATGCTCCAATTTGTCATGGACGTTCCGCAACAGGGGCTGCAAATCCGTTTCAAAGTGCGTGTAGTCGTAGGGGCAGCCCAAACGCCCTGAATTACGGAACTCGAAAAAGCTGATCCCACACACCGGACACTCCTTTTGGTCCAACTCCTCCAGTTCTTCCTTGGATTGTCCGAGCTGATTGGCCAGGACACCGGCGATCGAAGCGACGCCGCTGCTGGGGTCCTTGTTCAGGAAAGTCTTGGCGTGCTCCTCGCACAAATGCATCACTTGAGGACCGGTGGGCTCGGTCAGCTCCGTGATGTGGAACGTTGCCGGCTTTTCGCAATACTGGCACTTCATAGACAACGCCAAGGACTATCGGGAGAGGGGGGGACACCGAACGGTGGTGCCGACGGGAAGTTGTGCCGTCGGGGATGTGCACACATCGGCATGCTGGCAGGAGATACTGGTTAAGGGGACACTGGGTAGCCGATCGTGCCGTAAATCTTTACAAAGCAACAACTAAACGACCTGCAAGGCGATTCTATCGATGCCCATCAGGGTGTCAACGTGAACCCCTCCGGGTATTCAAGTCTCCTTCGCATTCGGCGGCACATTCCGTTGTGCTCTGGTGTGGCAATCCCGTCCATTTCAACGATCCCCGCGACCAAAGATCGATGCACTCACCGTCCCTCAGCGACTTCACCCGCCTGGCAATCGAAAATGATTTTGTGCCCGTCTATCGTCGACTCTTGAGTGATCGGCTAACACCAGTCACCGCGTTTCGACTACTCGATCAGGGGGCCGCAGAACGTTCCGGGGCATGCTTGTTCGAAAGCGTCATCGGCGGTGAAAAGGTCGGTCGCTACAGTTTCTTGGCCGCCAGCCCCTTTCAGCGTTTCAGCGCCACTCGCGAAGAAGTCTCGGTGACCCACTTTGATGACCAGGGCAATCCGATTCCAGTTGAGTCGTTTTCAGACCCGGATCCGCTCAACGCGTTTCGCAAGTACTTTTGTTATCAAGTCGCTCAACTGCCCGGTTTGCCGCCTTTCGTGGGCGGTGCGATTGGCTACGCCGGGTACGACGTCGTGCGTTACGTCGAGCATCTGCCCAACGCTCCTGAGGACGACCGAAGTCTGCCCGATCTGGATTTTGCCTTTTATCACACGCTCTGCGTCTTTGATCACGTCGCCAAGACGATTTGCGTGATCGCATTGGCAGATTGCCGCGATGTGACGACGCAAGGGCAAGCCACAGAGGCCTACAACAAAGCGATGGAGAACGTCGACGCCACGGTCGCCAAGCTTGCCGAGCCATCCGAATCCGGGCATCCGATCAGCGGCGCCGACGAATGGAACCCCGAGGTCTGGCAAGCACAGTCCGCGGCGTCTCCGCTGACCGTTCAGTCCAACTTCACTCGCGAATCGTTTTGCAAGGCCGTCGAGGACTGCGTTCAATACATTCGCGCCGGTGACATCTTTCAGGTCGTCCCCAGTCAACGCATGTCGGTTCACACGGATGTCGATCCGCTGGAGATCTATCGCTCACTCCGCGTGGTCAATCCCAGTCCCTTCATGTTCTTTGTCCGTACGCCTGATTGCGTCCTGGTGGGATGTTCACCGGAAATCATGTGCCGAGTCTCCGACCGCATCGTGACGGTGCGACCCTTGGCCGGCACACGCAAACGTGGCAAAACGGAAAAGGAAGACAAGGCACTGGAGAAAGAACTGCTGGCCGACCCCAAGGAACGCGCCGAGCATGTCATGCTGGTCGACCTGGGACGAAACGACGTCGGACGCGTTGCGAAATTCGGCACCGTGGAACTGACCGAGGTGATGGTGATCGAACGCTACAGTCACGTCATGCACATCAGCAGCGAAGTCCAGGGTGAACTCCGCGATGACTTGGACGCGTTCGATGCTCTCAAAGCATGCCTGCCCGCGGGAACCGTATCCGGCGCTCCCAAGGTCCGGGCGATGGAAGTCATCGACTCGATCGAACCGCATCGACGCGGTCCCTACGGCGGTGCCGTCGGCTACATCGACTATCGTGGCAACATGGATACCTGCATCGCCCTCCGCACGATGGTAGTCAAAGACGGCATTGTTCACGTCCAAGCCGGTTGCGGCGTCGTCGCCGATAGCGACCCCAATTCCGAATACGAGGAAACACTCAACAAAGCCAAAGCATTGATCTCCGCCATCGAAATGACGGCACAAAGATTGTCGTAGTCGATGCCTCAGCAACGGTCGGTGCAGTGGATTTCGCCAGAAATTCGCTCCAAGAGGAACCCTGGCGAACCCACCACCTAGTGAGCAACGCTGGCATATGGGGCGTTGCCGACGTCGCTGCACCCGGTTGAAAACGCAAATGCGAAGAGCGAGGAAATACTGCGTCCGCAACCCAAATAAGGGGCACAAGTCGCAAAATAAAGACTGCGCCCTTCGCGAATGTCTACAATTACGTTCCGTTCGTCCCGTTGTGACACTCGATCGAGAAAAAAATTCTGGCCGCAGCCGATTCGATGCCACATCGAGATCGAATACCGATCACTGCAGGTGACCGCCATCCAGAGCGATTGGGACAGCGAACCCTTTCACGCTCGTTCCTCCAATCCGAACCTCACCGGGCATGCCAAGCCTTCCGCACCAAGAACCTGATCGCCTCAGTCAGATCCAAACGAATTGGGCAGAGGTGTTTCGTGCCAACGATGATCAGTCCAGCGGATTCTCCAACGCCCAGCACGAAATGCTGCTGCGCTACGCAGGTGCCGTCTATCGCTATCTGCTGTCGGCTGTTCGCGACCCGAATATCGCCGATGAATTGGCTCAAGAATTCGCATTGAAGGTCGTCCGCGGCGACTTCCGCAATGCCGACCCCCAACGCGGACGCTTTCGCGATTTCGTGAAACGGTCTTTGTTCAATTTGGTCACCGATTTTCACCGCAAACGCCAAAAACAATCGATCTCGCTCGGGACCGAGGTGGAAACGTTGGCCTGGCAGCCCACGGAACCATTCTCGCGGACCTTTGACGAAAACTGGCGCATCGAGATCCTGAACCGGACATGGAAGGCACTCGATGAAGCCGACGTGGCAAGCAAGAGTTGTTATTCCGCCGTGCTGAAGCAGAGAGCGCAAAACCCAGACCTAGACTCAAACGCTCTCGCGGAAAGAGTCTCAACAGAGCTCGGCTGCGAGAGAAACGCAGCTTGGGTACGACAGACATTGCACCGAGCCCGGAGCCGCTTTTGCCAATTGCTGCGAATCGAGGTCGGCAAGACGCTTGGGTCCCACAACGATGACGAAATCGATGAAGAACTGGCGAGTCTCAGATTGTTGAAATACAGCCGATGAGACCTGCAAACGTCGCCGCGACCGTGCACCAGCGTGTCGGCCCTTCATGACAAGTCCGGCTCCATCGACTCCAACACTCGGACTTCCCCCGCGGGAACGCTCCTACAGAAATCTAGGGCTCGGTCCAGTGTTTCGCCAAAGTACTCCAGACGCTCGGCAACGGTTGCCAGCACGGCGGATCCACTGTGAATGGCAATCCTGAGTTGTAGCGAGTCTTGAGTATCGGCCAACAAGCAATCGCCTGCAGCCAAAGCCGACGGTTGGTCATGAAATACGCAAACGATTGTACGGCCTAAGGATTTCACACAGACGCCTCCCAGAGCCGAAACGGATCCAGGCAATCGATTGAGATACTGGTGGACTGATGCATAAGTCCGAGCAATTGAATCGTCCACCGCTGAATGATCCAACAAGATCTCGCAGACCATGAAAGTGATTTGATCGATCAACGCCGGCACATCGACGGACAAAATTTCACGGGGAAAAAGTTCTCGGAACAATGCCAGTGACGTGACATAGGCAGCCGTCAGAACCGTCTTTGACTCTGAGTTGCGTTCGATCCTGACGAGGAGTTCTCGAGAAAACCGGTTGACAATTGTCACTCGCTGACCTTCGTCACTCAACTCGATCCACTCGCCTCCGAATCGTTCGCTCAATTCGACCCGGCATCGGTGCTGCTTCGCATCTGACCTCACCCTTAACGATACCGACTTGGGCAACATCGGACTGCTGATACGATAATCGCCTTCACACAGCGACATCGTGATTTCATCTTGCTGCAACGATTCCAAACGACGCTGGGCAACGACGTGCGGCAAATGAAAGGGACCACCGACGCAGTAGGTTTTCGTTTCAACGTCTCGAATCGAGTGGTTGACGCAAAACACGAGTTCCACGTCGTGCGCCGCGTCGCAACGAAACTCGGCGTCGCAGACGTCACAGCGACCGTGGGATTGCACATCCCTGAGCGTGTCGACTTGCGATGTGGGAACTCGGCAGTGGGGACAATGGATGTCCCAACGCAGAATCAACAATCCGACGTGAGCGGCGTGCAGACAAGCGTCGATCACTTTGGTGCGACTAACGCCCCAGCGCTCGGCAAGTTCAAACGGACGGATGCGAGCGACTTCCTGCGGCGCCGCATGACTTAGAAAATCAGAAAACAGCAACATGATATTGGCGTCCACACCACGTGCGCCCAGTTGCGAAATGCTCTCATCCAGTTGCCTGCTCTTTTCATTTCCCAGATTTTTGCTGGGCTCGAAAGCGTCGTAGCGATAGGCCTGTTGCTGCGATGCACCGACGATGGTGTCGATGCGACGATACACTCGCTCAAACTCTTTGACCGATCGCCTACCGACTTGGAAGTCCGCGAAAGCGATCCCGAGCAGCCCCCTGGGTTTCACCTCAATGCGGTGCACGAGTGTGGTGCCACCGTCGCTGCGAGGCGTCAAGTCGACCGTACTGAGCACCCATTGCAACGGTCCCTTGGACAGCTTTCTCAAGACCGACATGCGTTTCGCTTCGATCCACTCATAGGGATGCTCCGTCCAACAAAGCCGCATGCCCAAGAAACGAAGGCTTGCGTGGAGCCGAAGCTCGCCGTCAACGCCACGCTGAAACTCGAAATTGGCCGGCGGCAAATGAGTTGCCCGATTGATTCGATCGGTGTTGGACACGAACGGCCACAATGCCTCCGCCGACGAATTCAACTCGCATCGAATTTCATACTCCCGAACATCGGCATATTCTCGACTTTCGATCGTCGTCAGCTCATTGGTTCCTGTGGGCTGACCGTCAAGGATCCGTTGGATTTCGGCCAACAATTCCGCAGCATCGGCAAATCGATCCAGCGGATTTTTTTCCAGAGTCCGCGTGACCAAGCGGCTGACCGGTTCACTGATGCTTGGGCAAACCGAAGAGAGCGATGCCGGTTTCTCATGGCGATGCTTTTCAATCAGTTCGATGAAACTGTTTGACTGCAGAGGAGAGTGTCCTGAAAGCATCTCGTAGAGCGTCGCCCCCATGGAGTAAATGTCTGCCGACGCATCGATTCGATCACCGTGCAAGCATTGCTCCGGCGCCATGTACTGAGGTGTTCCCAGCAACGCATGAGTACGTGTCAAATCCTGTGACTCCGACTGGTCGATCTCTCGAGCCAGTCCAAAATCAGTCAGCTTGACATCGCCGATCACCACGTCGGGCCAGTCACGAGGATCGGCGTCGCATTGTCGGTCCAGCAATGTTGAGGCGATCATGATGTTCGCCGGTTTGATGTCACGGTGCACGATCCCCAGTTGGTGCAACTCATCCAGCCCCATCAAGAGCAACGAAACCAATTGCAACGACAATCGTTCGGGCAACGGGGCATGAATCTCAAGCATCTGCTTGAGGCTCAGTCCATCGACAAAGTCAGTGACGATGAATCGAACACCGGATTCATCGCCGACCTCGTGCAATCGAGCAATCGACGCGTGCGTCGAGCGAGCGAGAATCCGAGCCTCTTTAGCGAACCTCTCCGATGCGTCGGCACGCTGGGCAACATCAGCCCGCAATACCTTGACGGCGACGACTTGACCGGCATCGTCCGTGCCGCGATAGACCGTGCCCATTCCGCCGGACCCGACACACTGACCGATGGTGTATTTCCCCAATCGCACGGGCCTTACTACGGGCCTTACTACGGGGCTTGCCGAGGAATCTCCGAGCGACTCTTGAAACTTCTGAACGCCATTGCTGCCCTGTGTCTCGGCATCCCCGTACCAACTCGGTGCCTCAGCAAGCAGTTCATGCTCGGCTACATCTTGCTCGGACGGGTTGGCTTCGAAGTTCAAACGAAACGACTCTCAAATGGACAAGATTCGATACACAGCTCAGCGGACGCAACTCAGAGCTCCCTGCGTCAGTCTACCTACTATGGCGAGCCGATCTCCTTATCACTCATTTATCCCGCTCAAAAAAACGCTTGGCACGCTCCGTTGCGGCGTCCATCAGTTGATCCGTTTTCTCGGTTGCGGTTTCTGAGAGCCGCTGCGAGTCCATCCCTTTGATCGCGTCGATCGCCTTGTCGGCACTGGCAGAGAGGACAGGTTGGACTTCGTCGGCAAAGCTTTGGAATCGAGTCTCCACTCGCTCGGTTGCTTGGATCGCTCGCTCCATTTTGGGCAGCAAGCCGAACAACAGCCCTCCGGCCCCAGCGGTCAGTACCACCAAGTTTCCCGCCAGCAGCCAAGTGATGGTCGTCAGTTTTTTTGTACTATCGGAATCGTTCATGTTGATCCTGTTGAGTGGGGATGGATGACGCCAGTGACATTGTAGAACGCCCGCCAGAGGGGTGCACGGCCACCAAACACGCGTCCCACTACGGTTTCGTGTAGGATTAAAGCCATCGGATCGTGGAAAAATCGGGACAAACCCGGCAGACGAGGCATGAAATGAAGAGCGGCGACTATCACGGCTGGGACGCTGAAGGCGACAACTGGCGTTTTGCCAACGTGATCGGACATCCTCAAGGAGAACGCGTTTTCTTGATCGAAGACTTTGGTCGCGACACGACGCCACGCGAAGCCCTGTCGGCCATCATGTCCGCGACCGCTCAGTTCCAAGGACGAGTTCAAGTCGTTTGCACGGAAACCAATCGCCGATTGATCGAAAAACTCAAGGCGGCGTCGCTGCTGAAGGTGGCCCCGATGACCGTCGGAGGTCAAGAACAATGGGGGATCTTGGGTGTCCGCAGCAAGTCTCCGCCCAAGAAAACATCCTGGTGGAAGTTTTGGTGAAATCGAGCGGACATCGCTTTGTGACTGTTTTAGAGATCTTAGGGAGAATGACCGCCCCAGGAACTTCGCTTGCGCAAGGTTGCCTTCGTGACGATACGCTAAAGAATTAGACTGACGCGTCGGAGGTTTGGCGGGACTTCATTTGGGCGCGAGACTCCGTTGAGGCAAGCGTATCGGAGTCTCTGATCGGGCAACAATCGAGACACCCAAATTGATTCGTGTGACCTTGGACGAGTGATGAGCGACGTTTCCGATCAAGCCGAGCTGCATCGCGACCTGCGCGGAGAGTCCAAGTTCCAGCGCGCGCCGCTGAAGACATCCGCGATCGCGGCGACAGCAGTCGCATTGATCACATTGGGCATCGCCCTTTCCGATCAAGGGGAGCCCGTCGTGGTTCCGGCGAAAGAAAACTCTTCCGCGTCTGCTGCACCTGCCGAGACAATCCAAGATACCGACACCCCTTTGGCGGCGCGTGTCTATCGAGCCGGATTCTTTGATGAATATGTCCAGCCGGAGATCGCAAGAGCGGATCAACTCAACCGTGAGTCGGCTGAACGTTGCTTGAAACGCATCGACACGCTGATCGATCAATACCACCGCGGCGTCGATCCCTTCGTTCGCGACCTGACGAGCTTGTCGACTCGTTTCGGGATCGTTCGTCGCATGCCGGGCGGATGGTGGAATCAAGACGATCGGGTGCAAACGTACGTACGTGACAAGTTTGAACAACACTTGTTTTCGCAAGAAACGCTACTGGCCGATGTCTCCGCCGTCTTGAACGAATTCAAACAAGAGATCGACACCAACCAGCGACGCATGCTGGTCAGCATCAAGGCAGCCCTGTCCGAATCCGACCTGCCCAGTGTTTTGACCCAGGAGTATCCGGAATTCTTTGACGGTGTCTCCAAAAGTCTGCAAGGCTATGCAGCCGACCAAGGAACCAGTAGCGTGCACAACATGGTCGGTGCCTTCGTGCTCGGCGAAGCGGGAGCCTTTGCCGCCCGCTCTCTGCTGGGCGGATTGCTGGCTCGATTCGCACCATCGGCTGCCGTTGCGGCCGCGTCGGGTGCGACGGCAGCGGCTGGCTCATCCGCCGCCGGTGCGGGGAGTGGTTCTCTGGGCGGTCCGGTGGGCGCGGTGGTCGGGTTTGGCGTCGGCCTGGCCGTCGGGTTAGTGATCGATTGGTGGATGACTGAACGATTCGAAGCCGAATTGAGCAGCCAAATGCACGGATACTTGGACGATCTGAACCGGGCTTTGATCTCCGGCCCTGACGCGTCCATGGCCGGATCGGTTAAAACGGATACTCCGTCGGTCGGACTTGCCGTCGCATTGCCTCAGCTCTGTGATGGGTTGGCCGATGCCTATCGCGAACGTTTCTTTGAACAGATTGTCTCCGGAGCCCCCACGCCGTGACCCAAACAACCAGCCGCAGATCAATCAACCGAACTATGCCTCAAGCCTCACGCCAAGCCTCTGGTCTCGGGGTGAATACAAAGCTGATCGCGATCCTACTGACAACGTTGACGCTGCTGGCACCGGGCAATCTTCCGTCTGCCAATGCAGCGCCCGTGCCCGCCGTCAGCACTTCGGTCGCCAAGGCAGTGGCCAAGTTCTTTGGCAAGGAAGGCGTCGAGGAAGCCTCTGAGTTTCTAGCAAAGAAAGGTGGCCGCGAACTGGTCGAACGCGTCAGCAGCGCCGCGGCTCGCGAAGGTGGCGAAGAAGCAGTGGAACAGGTCGCCTTGCTGACATCAAAGTACGGTCCCGAAGCACTTGCCGCACTGGACAACGCACCCTCGATTGCTCCTCTCTTGTCAGCCGTTTCGGAACTTTCGGAGACGCAGGCCAAGTCCGCGTTGGCGCGTTTGGCCGCCGGGACGACCGGCAAGGAACTGGCAGAGACCGTTGTCAAACATGGCTCATCCGCTTTGCGAAGCGAACTGCTGCATCCCGGCGTCGGCGGCATGCTGGTCCGCGTCTTTGGCGAGGAAGGTGCCGAATTGGCGACCAGCCTGACCAGCAAGCAAGCAATTGCGATGGGACGTCATGCCGATGAACTCGCGCAACTGCCGATCACTCAACGCAACGGAATCTTGTCGCTGATGCGAAACGACGCCGAACGGATGGTCGGTTTCATGGGCCGATTCGTCGAAGCCAATCCGGGCAAGACGTTGTTCACCGCCGCGACCACCACTGTGATCTTGGCCGAACCGGATCGAATCCTAGGCGGCGAAGAAATCGTGTTCGATGCCGATGGCAATCCGATCGTTGTCAGCAAGTCCGGAATCGCCGGTCGTACACTGCAGGCAGGTGGAGAAGCCGTTGCACATGCTTCGACGAATTACCTCCGCCCGCTTTTCCTGACCGTATTGGCGTTCATCAGTGTCTTCGCAACTCTTTGGATCGCGTTAAAACTGATGCACATCAATCGACGCGAAAAACTCAAGACGGCCATGCTGCAGGAAAAAACCACCAAGCATTTGGAGTGATTCAGTTCGGCCGTTCACCGATTCGCCAAACACCTTCCCGCAACCGCTGGCCGGGGATACTGGTTGCGGTCAACAACGACTCAAAGTAGTCGTCGGCGCCACCGCGAAAATCGACCAATAGCGTCACCTGTTTCTCGGCAAGCCATTCCGATAGATCGATCGACTGCTTTGAACTCTCCTGTAAAGCAACACGATCCAGAATCGCATAGAAATGTTCGCGATCTCTCAAGAACGCATCACCACGATGGTGCAACGCGAAAGCTTCGGCGTACGAATCACTCCAAAAGATTCCTTGCTTGATCCACCAATACGATTCGTTTTCTTTGGCGTCGACGTAGAGAACCACGTCATCATGTTTCAAATACTCCGGCCTTGTCTTGGCCAAAGTGTCGTCCAGTGATTTCGTTGATGCGTCTTCTGCACGCTGTTTCAAGTAAGGCAGGTCAAAATCCAGCAAACTGTTGACGCCGCGCAGACCTGTCAGCGGGCTGCGTCGTCTCATCGAATAGAAAACGCAACTCACCAAGATCAGCACGAGCACGGCCGACATCGCAAATCGATGAACAAACGGGCGATGATGCTCGGCGAGCCATCCGTTGACGATCCACGACAGGCTGCACGAGACAGCGACCAAGCCTGGCAAAAAGGCGAACCAATGCAATCGCTCGACACCTCCTGAGAGATGGGGCGCAGCGGTCAAGACGAAACGTGAAGCGAACCAGAGCAACCACAGGGCTGCAATCGTGTAACTGGCGGCAAGCCACTGCCTGATGGCGTTGGATGATCGATTCTTGCTGATGAGTCTGAACGTCAACAATAGCCAAGCACCATGAAGCGTCAGCAGCAGAGCGTCACCTGATATCACGGATGCCTTGAGCGAAAATGTTTCCCCGACCCATTGCGTGGTGTCCAACTCCAACCCATTGTCCTGCAGCCCCGCATACAGACCGGTCCAGTAATGCAGGGGGCGTCCTGATTGATGGTCGACAAAATCGATATCGACGATTTCCCGAATTTGGTCGTGATGGCTTTGCGCATCACCCAACAACAGGACCACGACAAACAAAAGGACGGACGCGACAGAAATTGCCGCAACCCGGCGCAGGCAACCGAAGGTGGCTTTCGCACTCAACAGGGCAACCCAAGGACATAGCATCACCAGATAGACCGCCGTCATCGGATGAAATTTGACGATCGCTGGAGCGAGGAACAACAGCGGCCACAGCGAATGACGGGAACCGCGTATCCAACGATAGGCAAGCAGTGCCACTGCCGGAATCAAAACGAACAGACAAACGTCTTTGTCGAGCAGAAAGGTGTTGGTCAAACGAAACGAGTAATTGAAAGCGGTGTAGTTTCGATACCAGAGCAGCACGGGGCCGAACATCGCCAACATCGTGATCCACGGTGCCCGGCGTGTTCTGGAGAGTTGGCTGACCACGTACCAAAACACTAGAAGTGCCGTTGCCGCCAACGGGATGGGAGCGTAGATCCGCAATGTTTGATCGACCGGCACGCCGGCGGCGTCGGCCATCAGACAGGGCAGCATGTGCCAAAGATGCGCGTTCCATCTTGGCATCGCTTCGTCAACGCCCATCCCCTTCATCCCGATCGCGCTGACAGACAAACTGTCCTCCGCGACCATGTCCTGCTGCTGCAGAACAAACTGTCCGATGTCGTTTGATCTCGACACCCGATAAACGGACACTGAGAAAACGATGATTCCCGCAATGATACCCATCGTGGGCAGCGACCATGATTGAGTCACGGGCATTCGTCCTGAATCTTTCCTAAGCCGACGCGCGCGATCGATGATGACAAACAGCAGAAACAACAAGAAGACGATCTGGTAGGTCGCAAGTCTCCAACCCAACGACGATGCGATCACTCCTAGTGTCGAATGAATCCCAAGACTACTGACCGCTGCGGCAAAATAGCGTGACAGAAATGAGCATCGCCGTCCGGTCCAACGCGCAGAGACCAGCCAACCTGGCACCAGAAAGATGGCCCAAACGGCCTGCACCCTCAGGTCACCGGCGATCCCATCGGTCACACCATTCCAAAACACCCAGGTGAGGACGACAGTGGCAACCGCCAGCAAGGTCTGCATCACCAAGAGGGGACGCAGGTCACGAAAGAGCATACGAGCAAGATTCATAACGGAAGATTCTAACGACCAAGAACACGCTGAACGATCGGGGAATCGGTTACGATAATGATTGAAGTCCAACTCATCGGGATTTTGCTCGCGATCTCTCCTCTCCCTTCTCTTCTTCGCTCGTCTCTGGAGGCACTCTGATGGATTTGATCATTGCATGCATCGTGGTGGCGACCATTTGCGTTCTGGCCTATTGGCGTGTTCCCATTTGGATCGGGAAGCCCAAGCCTTTGGCCAGTTGGATCGTTGTGGTCACGGCGCTTTCCGCTTTGGCATTTGTCTTTTTGGTAAAAGACCGTTTGTTCTTGGCAAATGGGTTTCCCTTTTCAACAGCCATCATCGCAACCAACCTGACGCCTGTCTTGCTCAGCATTGCGGCTGCCGGCGCGTTGAAGATGGCCGGTCGTCCGTTCTATCGACGCGTGGGGCTTTCCATCATCCTGCTGTTGTTTGCGGCCGTCTCGTTGGCTCAGCCCATCATGCAACCGATCATTCGCCCGGTGCAGTCCAGCGAACATACCATTTGGTATCGCGGCGGCGTTTGCCAACAATCCAGCACCGTCACCTGCAGCCCGGCTGCGGCCGTCACGTTGATGAAAGCTCATGAAATCGATTCCAACGAACGTGAGATGATCGACCTTTGCTTGACGGACCGAAATGGCACGGCGACCCTTGGCCTGTGGCGGGGAATCTGTTTGGCGACCAAGGAAACGCCGCACCGCCCGGTGATCTTGGACGCGGAACTAGCGGACTTGCTCGGGCAAACAGACCGAAAAGAAGTTTTCCCCTGCTTGATCCTAGTTGGCTTTCCCCAATTTGCCCCGCCGGATCCGGTTTATACAAAACAATATGGCTGGCCACCGGGGTTCAGGCACAGCGTGGTTCTCTTTGGGCCACATCCCGATGGCGGCCTCGATATCGGTGACCCATCGATTGGTCGCGAACGATGGAGCGAGCAGGACTTGAGCGTGTTATGGCGAGGCGAAGGAATACGATTGGTCAATCGATGACGCTCACTCCGTTTCAATGAGATGTTTGCCTTGCACGAGCACGTCCAGATCTTTCTCAAGTTGCTCGGCGAGATTTTTCGGTTCCCACAGCCCTGGATACGCTGCTTCGACCACGCCGTCGTTGCCGATCACGATCACCATGGGGATTGTCAGTAATCCGAAACCCGATGCGATCTTGGACTCGGTATCCAGCAGCGGTTGGATTTCCCAACCCTTTTGCTTGACAAAGTCGTTGATCAAGTCGGCGGGCTCGCCCACGTCAACCGGCACGTGCACCACGCCTTTGGCCGCATACTTCTTTGTCATCTCGATCACCGGTGACATGTTGTCAATGCAGCCGTCGCAATTGGTCGCCCAAAAATTGATCACTTGGATTTTTCCTTTCAGGTCTGCACTGTCAAAATCCTTGTCGTCAGCGGTTTTGGTGCGGAACTGGGGGGCGACTTTGCCGAGCAACGGATAGCGACTGGCCTCCTCGGCCAGCTTGGTGTAATACGCCTCCACCGTTTCATACTTTGTGGCGTCCTTTTCAGGTGAAAACTGAAACATTTTCGTGTCGATGCTGCCTGTCACTCGCCAGGAAAGAAAGTCGAATCTCAGTTGGTACTGATACCCGGCAGGCATTTCCAGCTCGCCGTTGGCGCGCAGCATTTCGGTCAAGTCGACGATCAATCGCAGCGGCTTGGGGTCATCGCCTTGCGTGATCCAAAAGTCCCAAGCAACGTTGTCGTCCTGGACGCCTCGAAAGTGGATCGCGTCGGTCCGTCCGCGAAATTGATCGCGATCGACGATCTCCATCGATTTCATCCCGGTCGCCAACGTCAAGGACGGATCGACTCCGGCCAGGGTCAATGCCAGGACGGCTTCTGGATACGGGCCCATGGTAACGGGCAATTGGAACACAGCAGCCTGATTCTCTTGCGTCTCCGACAGATGGACATACGCATCGGGCGCGAGCGCGACACTCATCTGTTTGCCGTCGTTGTAGATCCGCGTCCTTCGCTCGGTCTCTTTCAAATAGATCGTGTACTCGGCGGGTGCCTTGGATGCGATTTGGTAAGTCGATGTCTGCGTATCAACCACTGCTCCGTCCACGATTGTCTCGGCCGCCAGTTCGACCGTCGCGCGAGACACACTCGCCTTTCGGATCGACTCAAAGAATGGATTGAGCAGCGCCGCGACTTCGCGACTCATCTCAAACGGTTTCTCCGCTTTCGCCGTTTTCTCCGCTTCGCCGTTGGTTTTGTCTTCTTGCCCAAAGCAAATCGATGACGCTGTCATCACAGCGAGAACAAGGCAAAAAACAGCACGTGAATTCCAAGTTCGCGACATCAAACCAAGTCTTGGAGAGAGAGGAAAAAGCCCACGGGTGCTGAAGCGGATGAACGCACCCCATTAGCTCGATGATAGTTCGGCGGCTCTGGCCGTGACAGGTCCCAGCGGGTTGAGAACGATGGCGAGCAACTCTCGGGCAATTGCTGGGCGAAACGGTTCCGCTCGCCATCGACGTGGAACGTCGAGCGACAATTACTCCTTTTGGTCACGATGCGTTCGCTCAACCCTTTTCTGACTTGCGAAAGAACTCGCGGGGAAACGGGGCCTGCGGCGCCGCGTCTGGGTTTCGCCATGGAAAATTCGGGCCACGATCTTCCAGAAGTGGCATTTCCTTGCCATCGGTCTCATGCAGCATTTTCCAGAGCGACTGATTCATTTCGATGACACGCTGCGAATGCTCTGGTCGGTCGATCAAGTTGTTCAGCTCATCGGGATCGGATTGCAGATCATAGAGTTCATCGCGGTCCCACAATCCGTGGCATCGAATGTATTTCCAACGCCCTCCGATGATCGCGTGCAACGTCGGCGTATGCGGATAGTTGCGTTCCCAGTAGTACTCGTACAACAGTCGCTCTCTGCCAGTCGCGTTCTCTTCGCCACACAACGCTGGCCAAAGACTTATTCCGTCAGACTCGGGCAACGCGGGAGCCTCGGCAGCGTCGAGCAAAGTCGCGGCGATATCGATATTCCCGAACAAGCCTTCGTATTTCTTTCCGGCGGGGATCTTTCCCGGAGCCGTCATCAACAGAGGCACACGCGCGCTGGCTTCGTACGCAGTACGCTTATCGATCAACCCATGGTCGCCGAACTGAAAACCGTTGTCACCCATGTAGACGAACAACGTATTCTGCTGCAAACCGTTCTGCCGCAAATACTCCGCCAGTCGCCCCACACTGTCGTCGACGGAGAGCAACGATTCGCAGTAACGCCGATAGTAGACTTCTGCGGAGAAGTTCTCGATGTTGTATCCAAAGTCTGCCCCGTGCCGGCTGTTTCGCTGATTGCGAACCCACATCGGTAATTTGCCTTGGTCCAAGTCCTCGACCGTGGGTGTCTTGATCGGCAAAGGCTGACCGTCGTATCGACCACGGTGGCGATCGGCGGGAACAAAATCTGCATGAACCCCTTTGTGACTGACGTAGACAAAGAACGGCTTGCTCGCGTCACGTTGTTCCAACCACCGAATCGCATAGTCCGTCAATTCGTCGGTGATGTATCCCTTTTGTTCGACACGTTGGCCGTTGATGTTGAATCCATCATAGGTCGTCTGAGGCACCTCGCGAGTCGTTCCGTGTCCGTCGGGCCAGTACGTCCCCTGACCCTTGAACGCCAACCAGTGATCGAAACCGCGTTGTGGGTCATCGATGTCGCCTCCCATGTGCCACTTTCCAAAGAAAGCGGTTTGGTAGCCGGCTGCCTGCAACTGCTGAGGGAAAAACACCAGCTTGGGATCGACGGGATGGTAGTTGTCGACGACGCGATGATTGTGGGCGTATTGCCCAGTCAAGATCGATGCACGACTGGGCGAACACAGCGATGTGGTGACGTAGGCGTTGGTCATCATTGCACCGCCAGCGGCCATCGCGTCCAGGTTCGGTGTTTCCAGGAACGGATGCCCGGCGGCTCCCAAACAGTCGAACCGATGATCATCACACAGAACAAAAACGATGTTCAATCGATCGGCGTGAACGGTTTGATTCAGTGACGACAAAGCGAGGGCGATGCACATCAGCATCGCCGTCAGTGGTCTGGCAAACATCGGTCTGGCAAACATCGGTCTGGCAAACACCACGACTCGATGGCTCACTTGCCAGCCGGCTCACCCGTCGGCTCGCCCAAGATCAGCATCATCGACGACCGAGAAGCTTGGGTTTCGAACGTGTATCCGGCACGCAGAGCTTGATCAATGCGATCGCCGACTTCGGTCAGGTGAGCTTTGGTGTAGGAGTCCATCTTGTCACCACATTTCTTCAATCGGTTTGCGATCTTGTCCTTCAGCTCACGCAGTTCCATACCGGCCAAGTTGCTGATCGGCTTGTTGGCCGCCGTCCGCGTGCTGGGCTGCAATACCAGGTCCATCAGTCGTTGAACGTGTTCCCGTTGCAGATCACGACGCAATGAAGAGATCATTGGCTTGCGTTCGTTGCGATCGGCAGGGCACTCTTGATCCAGTTCAGACCACGCGGCTTGGCTGAGCGTCGAGAGCAGCTCGGGGAGCGTCAGCGTGTCGACATCCGGGTCCAAACGCATTTCGTTGTCGAACACGCGACGCAGGGTGGTCGGGTTCATCAACCACGTCAGGGCGGAAGACTGTAACCCTAGGACTCGATCATGAATCGGCCAAGTTGCTTCGCCGGAAACGCTGAAGGAGCTGCTGTTGTCCAGCCACTGATCGGCGCTCATTCGCTCGAGCAGCTTGGGGGTCAGACCGTAGGCTTTGTCGTAGAACGTATTCTCGATCACGAACTGCAGGGCGGCACGCTGTTGTTTTGCCGGCACGACTTCGACAGGAGCGCGGTCACCGGGGTCACCTTTTTTGTCACGATTAACGAACGCACCGCCGACCCAGTTGGCCATCATGCTGGCGGATCGGGTTTGCAGCGAAAGCGTCAATTCGTATCCGCGTCGCGCCTTGTCCCAACTGTCGCCGTCTTTGACAAACTTGTCCAAGATCCGTTCCCGGTAGAGTTTGACCAAACGCATTTGCTCGTTGGCGTAGTCCAGCGGGTCCTTGGAGAAATCGTATCGGCGTGCCAGTGGGTCCGGCCCGCTGGTGTCTTCGTCAGTGGCGTATTGCAATTCAGGTTCGACGCAACGTTTCAGGATTTCCGGCAGTGTTTTGTCGTCAAAGGTGTATCCGTATTCGATCGCCCAGTAGTCGTAGGGGCCGATGTCGATCATGGCGTAGTCGCCTTGCACCTCACCGGCTTCGTAACGGAAGTTGATGGGCGAGTAATCCATGACGGATGCCGTGATGGTCTTCTTGCCTTTGACGTCGTTGCTGTTGATTTCATCGAGAGTCAGCAGCGAGGATGCTTTGAAGTTGTGTCGCAGACCGAGTGTGTGTCCGACTTCGTGTGCGACCAAGTCGGCCAACAGAGGTCCGACAAACCATTCCGGCATGTCGTCCAGCATGTCCGATTTGTCGACAGACTTCGCTTGGTCGTCTTTGTCGTCGTCCTTCTTTGCGTCGTCATCTTCCTTGGCTTCGTCCTTTTCAGGTGCCGCGTCGGCTTTGGCATCGGACTTCTTTTCGCCGTCGGCGTCACCTTCAACGGTTTCGGCAGCGACCTCGGCTTCTTTCTCTTCCTTCTTTTTCTTCTTCTCGGCTTCTTCGTCGGCCATCAGTGTCAGCGCCCAGTCCATGCGGGCAAGCGCCAAGTCCAATGTTCGGGCGTTGGAAGCCATGCAGAGACCGTTCTTTTGACTGACATGCCCGAGCAATCCGTCGTACTCGTCGTCACCGATCAACGACGGATCGGCTTGTGCCATTTGGAAACCCGCCAGCGGTTTTTGGGCTTCTCTTGCCAACGCGTTTTGAATCATGTTTGCGTGGGACGGGGAAGCCATTCGGACGCGTGGGTCCCATGTCGGATTGTCACCGAGCCAAGCAAGCGTTTCGGCGCTGACGCCTTCCATCGCCAGTTTGGGCATCAGGTCTTCGTAATTGAAATTGAAGTGGCGAATCCAACCGTCGGTCAGAATGATGTCTGCGTCCAAGATCTCGCCGGTCATCGGATGGACGCGACTTGGGCCGATCGCGGTACCGATGTCATTGTTGAGCCACCGGATGAAGTTGTACCGCACGTCTTCGGGGTCCAGATCCATGAAAGCCGGGTTGGCCGGATCGGCATCTTGATACTCGACCTTGATCGCATCGACGATGCCGACCTTTTCAAATGCCTTGTTCCAATAGTCCACGCCGGCCTTGATCCATCGACGGTATCGCACCGGGGTGGTGTGTTCGACGTAGAACCGAATCGGCTCCGTCGGCGGACTGAGCTTCAGCTTGGGGTCTCGCTTTTGCAGGTTCCAACGATTGATGTATCGAACCAGCGTCTCGTCTTCTTTGTACTTGCCGAGGTCCGAATAAGACGTCGTGAAGTATCCGACCCGTTGGTCGGCTTCGCGCGGCTTGTATGTCGACGTGCTGGGGACTTCGCTAAATGAATAGTGCAGCGTTTGAAAACGACTGGTGCTCCCCACCACCTCAACGGCCACCTCGACATTCTCTGGAAAAACCTTTGCCGACGCGATGCTCGTGATGCGAGAGTTCGTGATGCGGACGCTACGACCAAAGAAAGTCGTCGCATTGCCGACCAACAGCGAATCCAGATCGATCACCGGACCGCCCGCTGGTCCCATCGCCAGGATCGGAACGTCCAGCAGGACTTCGTCTGTGAACAAGCGTTTGACGGATGCCTTGGATTCGGGCTCTCCGGTGGAGCGAATCGAAAAGTTGGGAGCGATCAATGCGAGGCGATCATCGTACCGCCGCCACTTCACCACCCAATCCCCTGACTGCAAACCGGCGTATCGGTCGCCACTGCTGACCGTCAACGCGATGAAATAAGTCTTGGTCTCGACGTTCTTGGGAAGCTCGCACAGGAGCTGTGCGTCTTTTTCGCGTTTCCACAGTCCCAAGAGTCCTTTCCGATTCTGTTGATCCGATACGGGGACCGCGTCAAAGCCCTCCGAGACTTTGTCGAAAGTTGGCAGGTCAGCGTACGCCGGCGTTGCCAGCGATATTGCTGCCAGCAAAATTGCAGCCAGCGAAAAAGGGAACAGTGCGGCGGTCAAGACAGTTGGGTATTTCATTCCGAACGCTCAGTGGGTGGGATAGGGAGTTCGACTGAAGGGTAGGTTACCGACTTTGCGAAACAGGCGAATTGACGCACTGCAGGCTCGAAACTCGGTTTTCTGGCAGAGTTTGGCGGGTACTCGGTGCGTTTTTGACAACGAAAACGCCCCTGTCAGCTCTGCTAAACCTCGCAATCGGCACGATCGACGCCAGCCGGTCATACGGCCAGAGTCCCCGTCCTGCGTATTCTACCCGGCAATCACGTATTCGTGCACGAGAATTCGCGGTAAGAGACGGCTTGTTTTTGACGACATTGACGGCGTTTCGTTCCCCGTCAACAATCGGTTCTTCAAGGTACGAGTGCCACTCTCGCCATTTCTCTCCGCCAATTCGCAACGTTGAACGATGAATCCGCTGCAACAGCAAGACCCTCAGATCTGGGACGCCATTCAAGCCGAAGCCACCCGTCAACGTGATGGCCTCGAGATGATCGCAAGCGAGAACTATACGAGTTTTGCGGTCATGCAAGCGGCCGGCAGCGTGCTGACGAACAAATACGCCGAAGGATACCCGGGTCGACGCTACTACGGCGGGTGCGAACACGTCGACGTCGTGGAAACCCTGGCGATCGATCGCGCCAAGGAACTTTTTGGTGCCGAGCACGCAAACGTCCAGCCCCACAGTGGTTCGCAAGCCAACACGGCGGTCTACCTGAGCTGCCTGCAACCTGGCGATTCGGTTCTCGGACTCGACCTAGCCCAAGGTGGACACCTGACACACGGAATGAAGCTGAACATCAGCGGTCAGCTCTATCAGTTCCACAGCTATGGCGTGGACCCCAAGGATCACCGCTTGGATTTTGACCAAGTGGCGGCCTTGGCCAAGGAGCACAAGCCGAAGCTGATCGTCGCGGGTGCGAGCGCCTATCCGCGTGAGATTCCACACGAGCGGTTCGCGGAAATCGCTGCCGATGTCGGCGCAAAACTACTGGTGGACATGGCCCACTACGCCGGGCTGGTCGCCGCGAAACTGCACAACAGCCCTGTTCCATACGCCGACTATGTCACCACCACGACGCACAAGACGCTGCGAGGACCGCGTGGCGGCCTGATCATGTGCCGTGAGCAATTCGCCAAGGACATCAACCGCAGCGTGTTCCCGGGAACCCAAGGCGGTCCCTTGATGCACGTCATTGCGGGCAAGGCGGTGTGCTTTGCCGAAGCCCAGTCGGACGCCTTTGCACGTTACGGACAAGCTGTCATTGACAACGCCCAAGCCTTGGCCGAAACCCTCATGTCCAATGGCCTTTCCCTGGTCAGCGGCGGGACGGACAACCACTTGATGCTCGTCGATGTGACGTCCCTGGGACTGGGCGGCAAGAAAGCTGAAGCCGTTCTGGACGAATGCGGCATCACGGTCAACATGAACATGATCCCGTTCGACCAACGCAAACCGATGGACCCCTCGGGTATCCGAATCGGAACCCCGGCACTGACCACCCGCGGCATGGGCGTGGACGAAATGCGTCGCATCGGAAATTGGATCTATCAATCGCTGGCCAGCAGCGATGACGGTTCGCTGCACAAGAGCATCCGTGAAGAGATCCGGCAGATGTGCGAATCATTCCCTGTTCCTGCGGCCAGCGAAGCAATCGCGATGGCTTGATCCGACGGGCTCGACGAAGACTGTTCGTTTCGCCCGAAACCTTAGCCACCTGAATCCTTCCCGAGTACCTGATGCCCAACGCCCCGCACAAGATTTTGATCGCCGACGACAACGCGGCCAACCGCGAGCTCTTGGAGGCTTACTTGGTCACCGTCGACTGCGACATCGAAACATCGGTCGATGGACAGGACACTTTAGACAAAGTGGCTTCGTTTCAGCCCGATCTGGTGCTGCTGGACGTGATGATGCCGAAACTCAGCGGCTTTGAAGTCTGCAAGCAGATCAAGGAGACCCCGGCCACCAGTCGCGTCATGGTCCTGATGGTCACCGCGCTCAACGAACTGGGCGACATCGAACGAGCAGTGACCGCCGGAACGGACGACTTTCTCAGCAAGCCGGTCAACAAAGTCGAACTGCTCAAGCGTGTCGAGAACATGCTGAAGTTCAAGAATGTCGAAGACGAACTGGTCCGACTGCAGAGATACATCCAAGAAATGGAAGACGGCCAAGCAGCGGGTTAACGCTGTGACGTCGACGCGTCGGCTGTCTCGGGAGACTGATTGCCACCGGCCGCTGCGGAATTCTTTTGCTGCTCGATAACGACCTTGACGACATCGACCAATTGGTCCAAGCGAAACGGTTTGAACAACAACGCCTTGGGGTGCAATCCGTTCTGGCGAGCCTTGACGATCGAGTGACCAGGGTCGTACCCAAAACCCTTCATCAGCACCATGGGGACGTGTTGCATCAGTTGTCGCAATCGCATCATCAACTGAAAACCGCTGTAGTCGGGTAGCTTGATGTCACTGATGATCACATCGTACCGATCATCGTCTCGACTGCATTCCCGCACCATCAAGACGGCTTCGTCACCGCTGTGTGCGGTTTCCACGACGCAGCCGTATCGCTCCAGCAAATGATGGGCGTCCTCACGCACCTTTTCATCTTCGTCGACGACCAAGATACGTCGCCCTCGAAGTGTTTCATGCTCGTGTGAATCCACGCCAGGTGGGACGGCCTCCAACGGAGTCAACCGCTGGCCGATTTGCTGAATGGTGCGTTTGATGTCGCGGGCGTTTTGCAGGATGCGGCGGACGCGATCGGCCATGTCGGGACTGTGGCCGATGTAGTCCTCCATCACGTTGACGGCGTCGTTAAGGATTTCATCGACAGGCATTGCAACGGCGCTGTGGATCGCGTTGCAACTCTGCTGCGCCGTGTTCGCTTTCTGCGCCACAAGCAACTCAAGCGTATTCAACGCGTAGCTGATATCGCGTGCAAAGATCTCCAAAAATTGCAGATCGCTCTCATTGAACGCTGCGACTTCTGGGCTCTCGACGTTGATCGTACCAAGCACCTGGTCGTTCAGGATCAATGGCACCGTCAATGAGCTTCTCGTATCCGCCACGCCGGGGATGAACAACGAGTCGTTGACGACGTCGTAACAGATGTAGCTTGTGCCGCTGGATGCGGCGTATCCGGTGATGCCGTTTCCTTGCGGATGAGCGAAGAGCTGTCGGTCTGCAGCCTCTTGGTCAATCCCGACGCTCAACAAGGGAACCAGATTGCCCGTCGCGTGCTCAAGCAGGCGAATCTCGATGACTTCAAAATCCAGCAAGTCCTGCAAGTAGTGACGGATGTTTTCCTTGAGCAACTCGATCCGCTCATCGACCTCCATCATGAAGATCTCAGAAGGTCGCAAGTCCGCCAGCTCACGTCCCGCACGATGGATCGCGACGAGCTTCTGCTGCTGCAGGATCTCGTCCGTGATGTCGTTGACCGTGACCACCAACTGAGGCGACTGCTCGGTCCCGACGATCGGAGCGGCGCGAAATTGAAAAAATCGATTGTCGTTTGTCTGCAGCGTGCTGCTGCTCTCTTCGCCCGTTGCGAACGCTGTATGAAACGGGCACGCGTCGGAGCCCACCACATCGGGATCGCCGAACCACTCGTACAAGCTGACACCCACGACGGGATCATCGTCCGACTTACCCACCCACCGCTTCAGACGGCGATTGGCCCACAGCACACGGTTTTCTTGGTCGATCAACGCGACTCCCTCGGGCATGTCACGCAGCATCACGCCGCTCTGACAGACCCCACGAAGCTCGCTCAATTGCGGCAGTTGCTCGCGGCTGATCCAAACGCCTTCGATGGCAGGCTCGGCGAGCTGGTCAAGTATGACATCGGCTCCAACAAGCTCCATCACGTCGCCGGGCGTCAAATCGCGAGGCAACGTCTCCGAGGCCCCCACGCAAATAACGCGTTTTGGACTTGCGCTCGGCAAGTTGGCTTCTGCGGAACGATTCATCAAATCTGCTCCAGACACGCTGTAAACGCCGCCTTGGACGTCCGGATTCACGGGTTGCACCACGCGAAAAAAATCTTCCCCGTGATACCTTAATCTAATCTTACGCTGCGCGTAATGTCTGATCCATGAAGTCTGCTGAGTCGACCACCGTCTGTGGATCCCAGATGAGGCCCCAGAGGGTCTCCATGCCTTGACTTCCGCTCAGCACAATCCATCGCACCAGTGATTTGATGAAGGCACACCATGCTCACAACTCAAACGAGCCCACATCTCCACAGAGCCCAGTTCCGGCTCAATCTTGGCACATTCACTAGAAGTATCGGCTCTTGCCAATCCCTTCATCAGCTCTGGACATCCAATCCTGACGCATTGAATCACATTGATACCTGCGTATCGAAATGATGAAACCCGCACACCTATTCTTCTGCGCCGAAGGACTCCGCCGCCATATTGACGCTGCAAATTAGGCAGCGGAAATCCAGTCGCCTTTAACGGCTCCCTGAGGTCGATCGATCGTCCTTGCCGTCGGTTCCGCTGGCACCCATCGCCCTAACCCAAGAAATCAAACTCGGTCAGTGGAGGGCCAGTTGAGGATTGACACCGTCGCCAAAAACATTTCTCGGAAATACCCTGAGTTACCGTCCCCTGGATGATTGACAGCCCCTCGCCAGCGGCTAGATTTTAGCGTTCGGGCGCTAGCCCAATTTACGCAGCCGTTAAACTTCCTCGTATTTCTACTGTTGCCTCACTGGCTGTGAGACGTTTTGGAGGGTTTCCTTTGATGAAAGCACAAGTGCTTAAGTGTTTGCTTGGAATCGCGACGGCAATGCTGTTTGCGGTTAATGTACAGGCCCAGTGTGCCTGCGGCGGCTGTGAAGCCGGATCCGCATGTGTCGCTGACAGCGGCTGTGGCGCCGCTGACGGATGTGGCGGCGGAGCCGTCGTGAGTGGTGGAGCTGCTGCATGCGGCCCAACCGTAACCTATGAGACCCGCACCGTGATGCAGTCTCAAGCCGTGTTGGAGACCCGCATGGTCCCCAGCACATCGTACCAGACGGAAACTCGCACCCGTATGCGTAACGTGACTCGTCAAGTTGCCAAGGTGCAGACCCGTCAACAGACCTACACGGTCAACGTTCCTCAGGTTCAAACGCGAACCGAGAACTACACCGTCCAGGTCCCAGTCTCGTACACCGAAGAAGTCCCGTACACCGTTCAGGTGCCAGTGACGACTCAGGTCGAGCAAAGCTACCAAGTTTCGGTTCCTTACACGGAAAACGTGACTCAGTCGTACACCGTGTGCGTTCCCAAGACCGAGCAAGTCGAGCAATCGTACTCGGTTCAAGTTCCTTACACGGAAACTCAACAGTACACCGTGACGGTTCCTTACACCGAGCAAGTTGAACAGTCCTACACGGTTCAAGTTCCGGTTCAAAAGACCCGTACCGAAGAGTACCAAGTTTCGGTTCCTTACACCGAAGAAGTTCAGCAAGAGTACACCGTCCAAGTCCCCGTAACTTCGACCCGTACGGAATCGTACCAAGTGTGCGTTCCTTATACCGAGGAAATCACGCAAACGTACACCGTTCAGGTTCCTGTGACCTCGACGCGTACCGAAGAGTACCAAGTCTCGGTTCCTTATACCGAAACCGTTACTCAGAGCTACAGCGTTCAAGTTCCTTACGAAGAAGCTGAAACCTACAGCGTCTCGGTTCCTTACACCGAAACGGTTCAACAACCTTACACGGTCACCGTTCCTTACACGGAGCAAGTCGCGCAAAACTACACCGTTTGCGTTCCTTACACCGAAGAAGTTGCTCAGACCTACACGGTTCAAATTCCTGTTCAGCAAACCCAAACCGCTTACCGCTCGGTCACCAAGTGCGTTCCCGTCACCACGACGAAGACCGTCACCGAAGATCACGGTAGCTACCAGTGCCAAGCTGTCGTCGCTGACGGTGGCGTGAGCTACGGCTCAGGTGCAGGTTACGCTGCTGGCAGTGGATGCGGCGATTGTGGCTGTGCAGCTCCAGTTGCTAGCAGCTGCGGTTGTGCAAGTGCTTGCTCGTCATGCGGAAGCTGCGACAACGGTTGCGGTGGATCGACGATGGTCGGTGGTGCTGGTGTTGTCGGTGCCGGCTCGGCTTGTGCCCCTGCTGTTACCTATCGCCAAGTGTACGTCCCCAACGTGGTGACGAAGGAAGTTCCTGTGACGACGTACCAACGTCAAACCACTCAGGAGCCTTACACCTACACGACGACCAGCTACACGACCGAGACCAAGACCCGTATGGTTCCTGTGACCCGTACTCGTCAAGAAACTCGTACTCGTATGGTCAACGTGACCAAGCAACGTACCGAGCAGCGTATGCGTGACGTGCAGATCCAAAAGAGCCGCACCGAAGAGCGTACCCGCATGGTCACCAAGTACCGCACCGAAACTCGCACCCGCGAAGTTCCTGTGACGCGTACTCGCATGGAAACCCGCACCCGCGAAGTTCCCGTGACGACCATGAACACCGAAACCCGTACTCGCACCGTTCCTGTGACTCGCACTCGTATGGAAACTCGCACCCGCGAAATTCCAGTGACGACCATGAGCACCGAAACCCGTACCCGTACGGTCACCGTTCAGAAGTGCCGCACCGAAACTCGCACCCGCGAGGTTCCTTACACCGAGATGAGCACCGAAACCCGCACTCGCATGGTTTCTGTTCAACGTACTCGTCAAGAGCAACGCTCACAGGACGTCACCAAGTACCGCACCGAGACTCGTAGCCGCATGGTGCCCGTCACCACGATGGTCAACGAAACTCGTACCCGTGAGGTTCCCGTCACACGGACCCGCATGGAAACGCGTACCCGCATGGTGCCGCAAACGACCTACACCACGGAAACCCGCACTCGTACGGTCCAAAAGACCCGTATGCAATCGGAAACCCGTAGCCGTGAGGTCAGCTACACGGTGAACGTTCCTGAAACCCGTACCCGTACTTACAACGTCACCGTTTGCGAAAACGTGACCGAGCAAGTGCCGGAAACTTACAACGTCACGGTTCCTGTTCAAACGATGAAGGCTGTTCAAGTCCGAGTCTGCAAGCAAGTTCCTACGACCGTTCAAGTTCCCGTTTACAGCTACGGCGTTTCGGCTCCCGCTTGCAGCAGCTGCGGTGGCGAAACCGTCGTCGACGGTGGCGTCAGCTACGGCGAAGTCAGCTACGGCGAAGGTGCTGTTATCGAAGCAGCTCCGATGGCGACCGGTGCCGGCTGCACGAACTGCAACTAGTAAGTAACGACTGAGTTCGTTGACTAAATACCCTCCGATTGTTTAACAACATGTCGGAACATGAGCGGCCTCGGAGAATTCCATTCTCCGAGGCTTTTTTTTGCGCAATAGGCCAGCTCCCACAGGAGACACGTCAGCGTACGGTTCGTGTTGGGGCGGATGATGGCGTTCGTTATCGACTTGGAAAGTCGAACGACAATCGTCGCTCGACTTTCCAAGTCGATAGCGTGCCCCGCCAAGCGTTTTGCCGTTCCCGATCATTGACTTGTGCAGACTGGCCCCCTCCCGGATCTTGCTTCGCTCGATCCGACCTCCCCCAGCTGCGGAGACTGCTGATTTAATCGTGTTGCATTGTGTCTGTGAGCCGATGGCGCTAGCCACGGGCTTCGAAGGGTTCCGTCAACACCATTAGGCCCAGGCTAGCGCCTTGCGGCTCACTAAATCAGCAGTCTCCTGCGCCGAGAGAGGTGACAGAAGCGTACGCAAACATCGCTCACTGCGGTAACTCGCGTACCGATTCAACAACCTTCGAATCGTCCTCGTGGGGCAAAACCACGATCCCCATCGAGCCATAGATCTGATTGAAAGACTCGATAAAGACAGCCGGCGCTGACCGCGGAAGGCGGATGGGGCCTACCACGCGTTGCTCGCGATGTAGGGAGGCATTGCAGGGATGCGACTCGCGGTTACTGCTCATGATCGTCGCACCGTTCGGTCGCTCTGCTTGGTAGGTGTTGACGGAGTCACTGCGATTCTCCACGGTAAACGACCGACGGATGCGGGAACCCGAGGGTCTTATCGACTCGGTTGAAAACAGACTGCCCCGCCAAGTAACGTTTCAGATTGATGCAAGCCAAATTCGTTGTGTCATCCACACGCCGAGCAGACTGAGCGCCGACGTGCGGCGTGATGATCACCTTGGGATCATCCCACAGCAGGCTCGCGGGCGACAATGGCTCCACCTCCGTGACATCCAAGCCGGCACCGGACAAATGCCCCGACTGCAAGGCGTCCACCAGAGCGGATTCGATCACCACACTGCCCCTGGCCACATTGATCAGATAGGCGCCCTTTCGCATCTTGCTGAATCGGTCCGGGTCGAACATGCCCAGCGTGCTGGCGTTGAGCGGCAATGCCAAGATCACGATATCGCATTGCCCGAGCATCTCATCCAAGAGATCCGCGGGCATCAAACGCTGAACGCTTTGGGGACAATCCACATCGGCAAAGTAATCCGTTGCCAAAATCTCCACCTCCCACGGTGAAAGCATCTCGGCGATGGCGCGGCCGTTTCCTCCCAGCCCGACGATCCCGACAGTTTTTCCACGCAGATCATCGGTCGGCAAACGCACAAACTCCCGCTTTGCTTCCGCCCGAAAGAAGAGCGGCAACTGCCTCAGCAACCCAAACAGTAATGCAAAGGTCTGCTCGGCTACCTGGGGCGCGAAGAGCCCCGATGCACTGCTGACGATGATGTCGGAGTCGATCACGCCAGGCACTAGGCAGTGATCCAGCCCTGCGGCGGAAGATTGGATCCATTTCAATCGACCTGCCTGCAACACACGCTGCCAATCGACCGGCACCTTTGCGTGACCGATGAAAATATCCGCAGTGGGCAGCAATTCGTCGATCCGCTCCTGACCCGCGTCGACGATTTCTGCCTCCGGTGCTGCTGCCTGAATTTGAGCGATGTGGCCGGAATGGACGGGGTAGCAAAGTACGATGCGCATATCAGCAGTGCTTGTAAATGGAGCGGATCATCCGAAGAGCCGAGAATTCGAAGAGTCAATCATCCGAAGAGTTAGGGGAGTCGTTTGCACGATTTTGTCCGCCGTGTGTAAGCTGAGATCGGCACAGACCCATCCCAATGTTAGCGGATTCAATGATTCAAGCGAAGACATCACGGCTGATCGGCATTTCGGCAGGAATCCTGATTCTGGTCGTCTTGTTCCTGACGCCGGTTTGGGCAGATGCGGACTCGCCCGACTTCGACTCACCCGACTTCGAACCGTCGCCTCAACAAGTCCTGGCTGCGTTCGAGCAGTCCCACAACGGATTCAGCGTCGACGAGCTGATCCTGCAAGACTCATTGCGTGAGTCGTATTTGGATCGCTTGATGAACAAAACAACGTCGACCGACCGTGACCGATTCGAGCGAGTTGCCCTGGCCACTTTGTTGCAGTTGCGGAAATCGGGCAAGCTGACGATTCGGGCGACCCGGCGTGGTACCGCGGTGACATCCGATGTCATCCCCGTCGCCGAGATCGCCACCCGCGTGGTCATGGATCGACACCGCGTTTCCGTGGATGCGATTCTCATCGACCCCGAGTTGAGAGCGGAGTTGCATGTCGAAGCCCAGAAGCTGCAGCAGGACATCGACCTCTACCAAGTTCGAAAGGCGGCACTGCAACTACGAAAGCGTCGTGCCCTGCGTCCCGAGCTCGTTTTGCGAGTGGCCGACTGGCAACGAGAGGTCCGCACGTATTCTCTGGCCGAACTATCCAGCTTGCTCGAAAAAGACGACGTACCACATTCTCCTGGCGTGTATCTGTTCCGACATCCGACCGAGGGGTATTTGTACATCGGCGAAGCAGCAGACTTGTCGACAAGGTTGGCACAGCATCTGGAGAACAGCGATCGCAAGTCGTTGGCTGAATTCCTGATCGGATCAACACCCAAACAGGTGACGATAGAACTGCACGTCTTTCCCGCCGATTCACCGGCCAGCCGACTGACCGTTCGCCGCGCTTACGAAAGCGAGTTGATTCGATCACGGTCGCCGAAATTCAATGTTCGACCGTGATCCAATAGTTTGCTTCGCTCTGCACCTGTGAAAGATCAAACCGCCCAAGCGATCATCTGTTTGCCCCGCAGCCTGGACTGTTCAAAATTTGGTGTTGGCATTGTTTTTTCAGTCCATGTTTTGTCCCATGCATCGCAATCAGAGTGAGCCTCAGACGCTAGCCGTGGGCCGGCACAACAATCCGCATCAGGCCCACGGCTAGCGTCTGAGGCTCACTGGGGGCCACCAGCTGCGCCGGGAGAGGTGACAGAAACTTGCAGAGCGCCGCAGCGTCACAATCCCAAATTTTGAACAGCCCACCCGTAGCCAAAGGCGTAGGCGGATGCCCCATTTGACCCTGCGGTGCAATCCGGTTGGTAGTGTCTCCTACGCCTTCGGCTGCGGGTCAAACGATGTCGCGCACTTCGGCTGATTGCAATTCGGTTAGATTATTGGTCGCTATTGAGCGACGCCTTGGCGACGCGTGGTCACCGAGGCCCGCAAGCCGGGAACGCAAGACGGATGAGATATTTTCGCTACATTACGCTTAGGACCTTGAAAGATCATGACCGCTTACTCATTGCGTCTCCACATCGCTGCTTTTGTCCTGTCTGGGTTGTTCTTGTCTGCGTCGTCACATGCGGCCGACTCGCAAGCGGTATTGCGTGCCGGCGCGGCGGCCATCGACATCTCGCCGCAAGAATTTCCGCTGAACATGCCGGGCGGATTCAATGCCAACATGGCCGAGTCGGTGCATGACCCGTTCTATGCGCGGGCAATGGTGCTGGATGATGGCTCGACATCAGTGGCGATGGTCGTGGTGGACAATCTCGGGGCGTCGCCTGAGGTATTGAACGAAGCAAAAGCGATCGCGGCGGAGAAAACCGGTATGTCCACCGCCAACATGTTGATCTGCTCGACCCACACGCATTCGGGGCCGCCATTGAGCGTGTCCTCCGATTCGGCACCGGTGATTGCCTATCGAAATCTGTTTGTCAGCGGTGTCGCCGATTCGATCATCAAAGCACATGCCGCTCTGCAGCCGGCATCGGTTGGTGCGGCCGCCCATCCCTTGCCCGATGAAGTGTTCAATCGACGTTGGTACCTCAAGCCGGGCAAGATGCCATTGAATCCGTTTGGGGAGCTAGACGAAGTGAAGATGAACCCGGGAACCAATCCCGACGTGCTCGATCGTCCGGCCGGTCCTGTCGATCCCGATATCACAATCATCTCGGTCCAGGATCAGCGTCGGCGGCCTCTCGCTTTGTTCGCCAACTATTCCCTGCACTACGTCGGCGCGACGCCAAGGGGTCAACTTTCGGCGGACTACTTTGGCGAGTTTGCCCGCCTGATGCCGTCGCGAATGCGTGGAGGAGACTCGTTCGTTGCGATGATGTCCAACGGCACTTCCGGCGACATCAACAACATTCCGTTCTTGGTCACACGTCCGCCTCGTGAACCGTTCGAACAGATTCGTATTGTCGCGCAAAAGGCTGCCGATACCGCCTGGATGGCTCATCGCAAGATTGACAAGCACGATTCGAACGTGCCGCTGGGCATGCTGCAGCGGGAGATCACATTGCATTATCGTCGGCCAACGGATCAGCAATTGGCCGACGCACGTGCCATCGTCGCCTTGAAGGACGAAGCGAAAATCGCGAACTTGCCACGGCTAGCCACCAACTATGCCAGACGCGTCATCAACGCTGCGGAACGCAAAGAGGACACGGTGACGGTTCAATTGCAAGCCATCCGGATCGGCGAGCTAGCCGTTTGCGGAATCCCCTTCGAGACAATCGCCGAGATCGGCTTGGAGCTTAAGGATCGCAGCCCATTCCCGCAGACCATGGTGATCGGGTTGGCCAACGGCAGGCACGGCTATTTGCCCACGCCGTATCAACATCGACTGGGCGGTTATGAAACGTGGCTCGGCACCAACCATGTGCAAAAGGACGCATCAGTGATCATTGTTGACAACTTGCTCGAGATGCTGGCAGCGCTCCACGAACCTCAGTAACTAGCGTATCGTCCAGTCTTGATCGATGAACACGTCTCGCTGGGGTATAATCATGGCTGAACGAATCCGCCTCATGCACTCCACGGGACAGCACTCATGGTTCCACAGTTCGACCGGCGTCAATTCACGATTGGCGTTTCAACGCTTTTGAGCAGTTTGCTGCTGCAAGGTGACTCTGATTGCTACGCTGAGCAGCAAAGTCTGACAGAGAAACGGCTTGTATCGTTGGGGCTCAACGCGTTGGCCAGGGCACCCGAGATGAACTATTTTGCCGACGGGCATCGTGGCGCATCGATGATCTCGGCACATTTGATGTGTGTCGAGAACGCGTTGGATGATCAAGCGGCCGCGAGGATCGTTGAGCTGTTTGACTTGAACTGGGCACCGACGAAACTTTGCAAAGAGTTCCCTGAGGGCGACCCTGTTCCTAACGCGACTGAGCGAGTGGGCCAAGCGTTGGCGTCCGGTACAGGCGTGTTACGTGAAGTAGGGCATGATGCGATCTTTGCCATGCACGCGATCAAAGCGTTTCGCATGATGCCCGAGGTGGCGACCAAAGAACGTGTCGATGGGGTTTGCCAACTGATCAAATCGTTCAAGCCTTGGCGTGACATTGATCCCGCCGAAGACGTGGACCCGCCGCCGTTTACCGATGACGTGGCCGCGTCCAAATTCATCTTGAGAGAAGCAAGCGATTCGATCGATCGCTTTCAAGGATTTGGTCAAGGATTTGCCGGCCACATGCTGACCTTTGGACAATCGCTGGTTGAGATGGCTGCAATGGGCGACGTCGAGTGGGCCGAAAGTTGCCGAACGGCGTTTCGCAAATACGTCACCGTGACGAGGAAAGGGCCGCAACCTGATGACCGAAAGATCGCCGATCACAAACCCAGCACGCTGCGGCCAAAGGATTCAGCGTATTGGGAGAAGCGAGGAAACAAGACGCTTGGAATCGGTCACGTGTTCAAGTACCCGTACGCTTACTACGACCTGCTGAGGCGAGCGAACGATCCGGATTTGGCCCGAGAGTGGGACGCCAAGGCATACCACTTGTTCTAAAGCTCGTGAGTGTGATCTCGCTGATCAGGAGAACAGCATTCTGAGGTCGTCGCTGGAGAGGTCGCTGATGACGCTCTTTTCTTGGGAGATGATTGCGTCTGCGAGTTTGCGTTTGGAACTCTGCAACTGGACGATTTTTTCCTCCACCGTTTCTCGACAGATCATTCGATACGCCATCACGGATTTGGTTTGTCCCATGCGGTGGGCGCGGTCGATCGCTTGCGCCTCCACCGCCGGGTTCCACCAGGGGTCCAGGATGAAAACGTAATCGGCAGCGGTAAGGTTCAGCCCGCTGCCGCCGGCTTTGAGGCTGATCAGGAACAGTGAACAATTCGGGTCCGTTTGAAAACGCTCGACGTGCTGCGACCGCTTGGTCGTTTTGCCATCGAGGTATTCGTAGTCCCAGCCCCGTTCGTCCAACTCGGTGCGTACCAGCGAGAGCAGCGAAGTGAATTGCGAAAACACCAGAGCCTTGTGTCCTTCGCTGATCACTTCCTCGAGTTGTTCGACCAGTCGAAGAATCTTGGCGCCTTTGACGCCCGATTTGGGTGCGACCAATCGCGGATCGCACGCCGCCTGACGCAGACGCAGCAAGGCCTCCAGGACTTGGATCTTGCTCTTGGCCAAGCCGTCCTTTTCAATCTTCTGGGTCAATTGAGCGCGATAGTGGTCACGCAATTCGTTGTACAGTTTGCGTTGCTTGGGCTCCATGTCGCAGTGCAGTGTCTGCTCAGTTTTCTCGGGCAACTCGGTCAGCACTTGTTCTTTGGTGCGTCGCAAGATGAATGGTCGCAGAGCCTTGGAGATGTGTGTGATCCGCTGCTCGTTGTTGCCATCGGCGGCGGTGTTGGCGGTTCCGAGAGTTTGGCCGAGCATGCCAGGGTTGAGGAAGTCGAACAGGGACCAGAGGTCACCCAGGTGATTTTCAACGGGTGTGCCGGTCATCGCCAAGCGGTGCTCGCCGTTGACGACGCGGGAGGCTTTCGCGGCGAGCGATTTGGGATTCTTGATCGCTTGGGCTTCATCCAAAATCACATAGTCGAACTCCTGTTCCCGCAACAGCAGGATGTCGTTTCGCAGCGTGCCGTAGGTGGTCACGATCGCATCGTACTCGTGGAAGCGATCCCGCAATTCCTTGCGTGTCGTGCCGGTGTAGTTGGCCAGTTGCAACGTCGGCGCGAACCGGCTGGCTTCATCGATCCAGTTGAATACCAGGCTCTTGGGCACGACGATCAGTGACGGCTTGCGGGTTTCGCCCTTCGTAGTACGTCTCTTTTGGCGTTCCAACAGCATCGCCAGGACTTGGATTGTTTTGCCCAGTCCCATGTCGTCGGCCAAGCAACCGCCCAAGCGAAATTCTTGCAAGAACCGGAACCAGCCGAGTCCGAGCTGTTGGTATTCACGCAGCTCGCCTTCGAAATCCTTGGGCGCATCGGCTGGCTGGATGCCTGTAAACGAATTGAGCTTTTCACACCATGCTTTGAACTGACGGTCCAGGGAGACGTTTTCTTGTTCGGCCAGCATCGTGTCCAGCAACAGAGCCTGCGTCCGTGTGAATCGGATGGAATCATCCGTCACGGTGCCGGTTTTGTGCAGATCGGAAAACTTCGCCAACCATTCTTGCGGCAGCAGCCCGTGCGATCCGTCGTCCAACACGACGTAGCTCTCGCCTTTCTTGAGCGCAGCCAACAAATGGGGCAACATCACCGTGACACCGTCGTAATCCGCCGAAGCGTTGAGGTCGAACCAGTCCTGCCCTGAGGAGACTTGGATGTCAAAGCTCGAGGCACGACGGATCGCGTTGCCGTCGGCGATCACTTCCCAACCAAGTTCACTGAGTTGGGGGACGACGTCGGGCAGTCGGGTTCTAGGCATGTGCAGTTGCCCGAACTGGTCCATGCTGAAGTCTTCTTGTCGCAGCGGCTGCATCAACTCGCTTTCGAGCGTCAAGTCGCGAGCCAACAACTGCTTTTCAGTTTGATCCCATACGTATCGCTGTCCGGATTGAACAGGGATGGGGGCATCGCCATAGATCATCAAGATGTTTGCGGAGAGCAGTCTTTCAACCTGCTTTGTTTGTTGTCCGGAACCATTAAGTGGACCATTGCGAGGACCGGGGTTTGAGTCCTGTCCGGCATTTGATTCGGGGCTGACGAGATGCAAACGTGGGATCGGTTGGGGCGTTATGCATTGCACGTCCAGATCGGGATGCAAATCCAAGTCGACCGACGGCCATGTTGCGACCTCCGCCATCAACGTCGCAAGACTTCGTCGTGGCACATCAATGAACGGATTGGCTTGCCAGCCACGAATTGCGGCGGCCTGATCTCGCATGACAGAATGGGCACAGTCCTGGGTGATCAGGACTCCATCGTCAGTCGCGATCAGCACGTCGGCAATCGAAATGAATTCACCCTCGCGGACCAATCGCGGCTGAACGCGGATCCGCTCGGCTCCTTTCTCGGGCTGAAAGGGGACGATGGAAAGCTGCAACTGATAGGGAGCCCCCTCGTCCCAGCGAATCGGGCGAGGGTCCGATGCACTGCGACCGGTTTCCATCGACCAAGCCAGTCGCCCCGTTGCCGCGAGCGTCTTCATCGTCGGTTGCACGAGGTCATCGCGGAGGAGGAAGCATCGATTAGATGTGTAGCGTGATTGGAAATGGAATTCGCTTTCTGCTACTTTCGGCACTAATAGCGTCAACGCCGCTCGTTCCAGCGGATCGGGCATGTTGGTGATGTCGTGATCGGTCAGCCCAGCGACCGTCGGCTTGCCCCATTGGCGATCCATTTTTCGGGTGGAGCGGTAAGTGTTGATCTCCAACTTCGGAGTCGTGATTTGATCGGCGAGCGAAATGATGAACCAGTGTTGTGTGTTCTTGCGCACCGCCAAATGCAGATCGGAGATCGGCGTTTCGACTTGAGCCACTGATAGCCCTCGTGCGATCGAGGTCAGTTGCTTTTTCCACGCGGGCGTCTTGGCATTCGTTCGCTGGGTGGCCTTATTGGTCCTCAAGGGCATCGGCGTACCGATCATGATGCAATCGATATCGCAGTCTTCGATAGCCAGGCCACCGCGATTGGGAAACTGATACCCTTGGTTGGCCGCCTCTCGAAATAAAGCGTAGACGTGCTCGCACACGTAGCCATCGCAGAAAATATCGCAACTGCAATCCGCTCCCAAATCACCCTCGTCGAGATAATCGAAATCGAGGCCGACGATGAAAAACTCGCCGTCTTGCTTGACCACCCCCGTAGCGCCACGATCACCCAATCTGTCGATTCCGACACCGCCCTCTCGCAAAATTTGTTCACCGATGCGGATGGTTTCGGGATGAAAAGTGTTGGAGCAGATTCGCTGCAGTGTCGCGTCCATGACTAGACTTGTTGTGTCGGGTTGGCTGAAAGGCGGTGACGAAGGAACTGTTAATCGAAATGGATTCGCCAGAATTCCCCTCACGCTGGAATTCTAGAATTCTCATTCTGGCGAATCCCACGACGCGATGCTGGATCGTTTGTTCCTACAGCCGACCATTCTAGACTTTGCGATCGATTTTGCAGAGGCCAATCAGTCGACGCGTTGAACGGGATTGCGATTCGATTTTTGGGCGTGATTTCGTCTCGCCGGCGGGCTCGGTATAACGACATGTTGATGGACTTTTAACGAACGACACCGAGGAAAATGAGCCGGACCCCGCTTTGATGATTCGCTTTTCATTTGCCTCGCTACCGATCTGCTCATTGATTTTCGGATTCGTCCTGCTCGTTTCCGCCTTGGCCAGCTATTTGGGCGTTTGGACTGCCCCGGCAATTGCCTGGATTGCCCTATCGGCATTGTCGCTGTTGGCGGCGGGGATCGACTCGCTACGGCTGACTCGGCGTTGTAGTCGGCCGGGTCCCGGCAGCGAATCGGCCCCAGAACAGTTTGCTCGCTGGATCCAGCAACAGAGCGACGACTTGCTCGCACGCGAACGGACGATCAATGCCAAAGCCCTGGCGTTGCAGCAGTTGATGCAATTTCCTGATGCATTGGATTTGGGACGTGGAACTGCCGATGTGTTGGCTCATGAAAAGACACCGGGTCCAGGATCGATCGACCCGATGGCGCGTCATGATCGTGAATTGCTGGATTTGATCGAGTCCAAGACGCATGACGTTTTTGACAAAATCAAACGTGATCACTATCGAAAGGCAGATGGCGAAGGCAAATCGATCGACACGAATGCTATTCGCCAGGACGCCCATTCACTGGTCATGGACGTCGCCAAGATCTACCGTCCCGACCAAGAGGATCCGTTTCTGCAGACCAACATGGAATTGCTCGCTCGAGCCAGCGGGCGGGGAGCACTGCGATTGTTGGTGGCATTGGAGCGATTGCCGGGCGGCGTGGCGCAGTACGATTTTCAAACGATCTATCGGTTCGTCGGAAATGCAGTGCGTACGTACGGAGCCTACCAAAAGGCGAAACCGTATCTGGATGTCGCCTCGGGACTGTTTCTTGCCGGCCGCGTGGTTGCCAGTACCAATCCGGTGACCTTGGCCGCTTGGTGGGCAGCCAGTCGGGCGACGACTTATGGAGCCTCACGACTGGGCTTGCATGTCGTCGACCAACAAGCGGTCGGCTTGATTCGCCAATTGGTCGAGATCATCGCCATCGAAGTCGCGTCGCTGTACAGCCCGATGATTCGATACCGAGACATCCATTGGATCTACGGGGTCGAACTGGTTCATTTGGTCAGCGAATTGCAGTTGAGCGACAAAGCCAGAATGTCAGCGATGCGAGAAATCGCAGCCTTGCAATTGCCCGACGAATACGCGCGAGTTTCCCTGCTACGTCATCTCGCAGCAGGAACAACATCGCGACCTGATCGGTACCGACCTGCCGACGTGCTTTCTGCAGCGGATCGTTCTCGTGTTGCACAGTTTCTGGAGACGTTTGTGCTGACGCACGGGTTGGCCGCTGGTGGCAGCGGTGTAAGTCGTGCGGCGATCGATCAATGGCAAACCGCCGCATCACAGCGTTTGGACGTTCAGTTTCAAGCCACGGAGATCGACGCGACACCGGAGCAGCAACTGCAGTCGTGCGTTTGGTCGCTAGCCGCTTTTTTGCTAGAGCATGGCGAGCTGGAACCCGAGGCGATGCTCAATCATCTGCAAGACACCAAGACCTGGAAATCCTCCGATACGTCCGACCAGTCTCGCTGGCAAGATTCACTCCTATCCGATCCGCCGTTCATCTACCAATGGCCGGCAGTTAAACCCAAGACGCCACTCTGTAATGATTTCCTCGCCGACTTGGCAAAGTTGTCCGCACACTGCTGTTCTCCACAGTGGGAACCCATCCAAAACAATGAGTCGCCCGAATCCATCCGTGTGATGCGATCGCCTGGTGTCGATGCCGTCTCAGTCACGGCCTATCACTTGCGCGGCGATGGACGGGAATGGATGCAGGAGTACCAGCGCGAGACCGAGCGTGTTCTGGTTGCCGAAATGAAACAGAATCCAACGCCGCCCATTCCTCCGGCGACTCAGACGGCACTGCAATGTCTTTCAGGCGGAAAACCACTGCGATTTTTATACAGCGATGTGACGTTTCATTCGTCAGCCAAACATGTCATCAAAGACGCGCTGGTGACTTGCATTGACAGTGAACTGATAGTTTTCTCACATCATCAAATCGCCGGAGCAGAGGACGAGCTGATTCACGTGCATTGCCGTTGGCCGCTCGGCGAAGTCCGGGCAGAGAAAATCAGTGGCTACGTGCGATCGGACTGCCGGCTTTTCCGCTCGGGGAGCAGTGATGAAAGTGCAAAGACGGTCGTCATCACAGGCAGCATGCTTCGGTCCTACGACACTTATTTTCAAGCGCTGTTGGATTCAGTCACGCGTTGAGCGCTTTATCGCTGATGTCTTTGCGACACCATGCGCCCTGCCAACGGATCTTTTGGACTGCCTTGTAGGCTTGCAGCTTTGCGGCGCTGACGCTGCTGCCGATCGCGGTAACTCCGAGCACACGACCGCCGTTGTTGACGACCTTGCCGTCGACGAGGGTCGTCCCTGCATGGAACACCTTCACATCGGCAATGGCATCCGCTTCAGCCAGTCCGGTGATCTCACGGCCCTTCTCATAGTCGCCTGGATAGCCTTCGCTGGCCATCACGACACACAGACTGGGGCGTTCGTCCCATTCTAGCGGCGGCAGTTCGCTGAGCTTACCGTCCGCTGCGGCTTCCAAAATGTCGACCAGATCGGACTTCAAACGCATCAGCAGCGGCTGGCACTCCGGATCACCGAATCGGACGTTGAACTCCAACACTTTGGGACCGGCTGCGGTCAGCATCAGCCCTGCGTACAAAACACCTTTGAATGGTTTGCGTGCTCGCTTCATGGCGTGGACGATCGGCACCAAGACATCCGACTCGATCTTTTCATACATCGCTTCATCCACGATCGGCGTCGGACAGTAGGCTCCCATCCCTCCAGTGTTCGGGCCCAGGTCACCGTCGTAGGCAGGCTTGTGGTCTTGGGCGGCTGGCAAAGTGATGATGGTTTCGCCGTCGGTGATGGCCAGCACACTGGCTTCTTGACCAACGAGTCTTTCTTCGATGATCAATTCGTTCCCAGCGGCACCGAATTCCTTTTGTCCAGCAATACGGTCGATCGCATCCAACGCGTCGGCGCGTGTTTCGCAAACGATCACGCCCTTGCCCGCCGCCAGCCCGTCGGCCTTGACCACCACGGGCACCGGATCGCTGGGGTCCGTGTAACGATCATTGATGTACCGAGACGCGTCGGCAGCCGACCGAAAGGTTTGGTAGCTGGCGGTGGGAATGTCAGCGGTGTGCAACAGGTTTTTGCAAAACACCTTGCTCCCCTCCAATTCGGCTGCAGCTGCAGAAGGCCCGAATGCTTTCAGGCCCGCCTCGTCCAGGGCATCGACAAGACCGATGACCAAGGGCGCCTCCGGGCCCACGACCGTCAAATCGATTTGATTGTCTTTAGCGAACTGAACAATTGCTGGAACGTCGGTGGCGGAAATATCCACATTGGTCGCTTCCAACGCGGTGCCTGCGTTGCCGGGCGCTACGAACACTTGGGTGACCCGCGGAGACTGTTTGATTTTCCAGGCCAAAGCGTGTTCACGTCCGCCACTGCCAACGACCAATACTTTCATAGCACAACCTGAACCATGTTTGAGCAAGAACAACTGAGTGGGCACCTCGCGACCGGGAGCCTGAATTCGTTGCGGAGGGCCTTCGTGTCTGACGGTCCCCACCCTCCTTCTTGTCGGGAGGGCTGCATTGCCGCAGCCGCAGCGAGTCGCTGGCAATGTAAACGACAAGGCGAGAATCGGGCAGGGAACGTAGGAGTGGAAAGTAGTGCCCAAACCGGGCAAGTAAGCTCCGGCAGTCTTTCACCGAAACACCGCAGGTCGGTCGTCGATTGAATCCGAGATGGAATGGAATGTCTGTGGAATGGGACTCTCTTGCCCGCCTGACAGCGAGATGCCTGCCAACATTGACCGACTTACGTCGAGGTCCACACGCCACTGCCCGCACGCGGGAAAGCGACCCGCCCCCCCGGCGGCCAGCTGTGAGCTGTGCCGAAGTGTCCCACTTCGGCATTGACCACGACTTTGCAGCGATTTAGCGGTAGACAGAATGCCGGTAAGAGGTAAACTACCGTGATCCCACCTGGGAATCGCTTTCTGTCATCAAGAACATCCCACCCGAAGATGACGCGATTTTCGCAACTGACTTGTTAGAATAAGAAGGCAGCGGCCACGCGAGATTTCCCCACTCGTCCCCGGCCGCTGCCTTTCTTTTTTCTCGGTCACGCTTGATTTTTCAGGGATTTTGCAAAAGCTAGTGGTTGTGCGACGCGTTCCGCTGTGAGCACCGTTGCGAGGGAAACCTCCCTGTCACGCTTTCAAGTTCCCCAATACCTGCCAATCCCAAACAACTGGAGATTTCGTTTTGAAACCCACTCAAATGCTCAGTCGCATCGTTCTGTCCGCCGCGGCTGCTTTGCTGGTTCTGCCTTCTGCCAACGCTGATGAAACAGCGACGCTGAAGATGACGTTCAAATACAAAGGCGACGCACCTGCACCGAAGTTCTTGGACCCCAACAAGGACAAAGCGTTTTGCGGACTGCACAAGATTCCTGACGAGTCTTTGGTGGTCAATCAAGAAAACAACGGCATCAAGAATGTCATCGTTTATCTGAAGGCTGGTCGTCGTGATCGCAAGAATCTGCCAGACACCAAACCGGAACCCAAGACGCACATTCTGGCGAATGAGAATTGCCGCTTCGAGCCGCACGTGATCATCGCCCACGCCGGCGACACGATCAAAGTCACCAATCCAGACACCGTCGGCCACAACGCGAACTTTGCATTCTTTGCCAACAACCAACAAAACTTGACCGTGCCATCCGGCGGAGCTGTTGAAGTCAAAGTGGATGAGGCAGAGCCCGCCGCGATTCCGGTTGCCTGCAACATTCACGAGTGGATGCTGTCGCACCTGATCGTCCTGGATCACCCCTTCGCCGCAGTGAGCGATGAAAACGGAGTCTTGGAAATCAAAGGCATTCCGGCTGGCGTCGAGTTCGAGTTCCGAGCCAGTCACGACACAGGTTCATTCGACGACATCTCCGTCGGTGGAAAAGCGGAGAAGTGGGAAAACAATCGCTTCAAGATGGAACTCAAGCCCGGCATGAACGACCTGGGTGTCGTGGAACTCGATGCCGCTGACTTTCAATCCAAGTAGTCACGGGATTCAAGCCGGGCGTTGAAACGCCCAGCAGAAACGCCAGAAGAAATACCTCGTCTCTGCGACCCCAACGCAAGCCTTTCGGCCATGAGCAATCGCTCGTGGCCGATTTTTTTTTTGGAGATGTTCGTATCGGCATAGATGGTGAAAGCTCCTTCCACCGAGCTTGTCTCGGCGGAGGAAACAATTGACGGCTTCCTTCGTTGATGCTCCGAACCGGGGCAACCCCGGCGGAGCAAGGAACCAATCTTACGTAGACCGAGAATGCCACACCCCCCAACCATGACGCCGTCATGCCACGGGTTTTACGCCCTGTAATGGATGCTCGATTCGCGCAAGACCCGGCCGCTCACGCGTCGCGGCTCACGGCGTTTGGTAGCGTCATACGCTTTGCTACGGTGAGTGTATTGCCCGCAATTCACTCAATCGACAAGCTGATTGTACCGGCGATGTTCAACCCGCGTGGTGCGCCGGCGATTCGCAGGAGACCGGCAGTTGGCTGACGGGCAACGAGGCACCCGGCATGTCTGCAACGCTGCGTGGGTACTCGGCGTGGTGCTTTGCAAAATCGATCGAAGCGTCCAACGTTTCCAGGATCTTTTGCGTTTGCAAATCGAAGTGCAGAAAGCTGCCCATGATCGTGTGGGCGTACTCGAACTTCGTCGGACCCATCATCGCGGCGCGAAAGAAGTTTCGCAGGTACAACCAACGCGTCCGACGATCACCCAACATGCGACGTTGAATGGTAAAGAAGCCGCGAGTCATCCGTTTCAGTTCCCAGCGGTTGGGGATGTGCTTGTTACGGATGTTCAATCGGCTGGCGGTATCGATCACGCGGTCCATGAACGCGCGGGGCGAGTAGACTTCCGCAATGATGGTCTTGAGTTCCTGATAGATCTCGACGCGATCACGCATGGTGACGAAGTTCAATCCGCTGGCGGTTTGGTCTTTTGATTCGTTGCTGCGAAGTTCATAAGGTGCCGTCGAATCGTTGAGCCAGCGGTGCTGTGAGTCGATCAACCGCCGTTCACGTGTCAGACGCCGAGTGAGTTGTGTGTTGGGCAGGGCGCTCAGTAGCCCGACCATGGCCAGTGAAATGCCGCTTTCCTGGATGAACTGGATCATCGGCTTGTCGGTTCCCGGTTTGTCGGTATCAAAACCGATGATCAGACCGGCGGCGATGGAGATGCCATGGTCATAGATGGTTCGCACACGCTGGATGATCGGAAGAACGGTGTTGATTCGTTTCTGAGTGTGAATCAATGTTTCTTCGTCGGGTGATTCGATGCCCAAGAACACGTAGCGAAACTGAGTCTCCTGCATCAGCTCAAGTAGTTCTTTGTCGTCGGCCAAGTTGAGGCTGGCTTCGGTGGAGAACACGAACGGGTACTTGTGTTCTTCGTTCCAAGTTTTAAGTGCGACCAACAGCGGCTTGATCAATTTGCGATTGCCGATGAAGTTGTCGTCGGTGAAATCGACCCAGCCTCGATAGCCGTGATTGTACAGATGGTCCAGTTCGCCGATGAACTGCTGGACCGTCTTGACGCGTGGTCGTCGGCCGAACAATTCAATGATGTCACAGAATTCACAGTTGTAGGGACAGCCGCGTGAGGTCTGCAGGCCGACATGGAGGTAGTCGTCGAACCGGATGAGGTCAAAGCGTGGAGGTGGTGTCTTGGTTACATCGGGTTTGTGGGGCGACTCGAACTTGCCGCGAGGATTCCCCTCCCGCCAAGCTTGCAACCACATCGGGATCGTTTCTTCGCCTTCGCCCATCACCACCGCGTCGGCTGCGGTGTAGATCTGCGGTTGGCTGGTAGGATCGGGGCCGCCTACGGCGACAAATTTTTCGTCCGCGTTGGCGCGACGAACGAGTTCCAGGATGCCCGGTTGCTGAGGCAGCATTCCGCCGGTGCAAATGATCTGGGCCCAATTCCAATCGTCGTCGCTCAGTGGGCCGACATTCAAATCCGCCAGTCGAAACTCCCACGAGTTGGGCAGCAACGCGGCAACGGTCATCAGTCCCAGGGGAGGCGCGGTGGCCTTGGCACCGATCGCTCGGGCGCTTTCGACAAAATTCCAGTAGTTGGTTTGCTCAAAGCGTGGCTGGATCAACAGACAACGGATGGGCTGATCGGGCGATTCGGGCAGCATTTGCATTTCAGCTCTTCACACGGACGGAAATTCGGGCACCCTGGAGCGTCCGATCGTACTATTTTGGTGACAGATGTCTCGGTTATGTGGAATTCACTGTCAGAGGGTCAAATTTGTCCCCCCCACATCCACTTTCGTCGATCGCCTGAGCGGAAGACCAACCAGCATTAGAGGTTCGGTAGCGGTTGCCAGCCTCGCGTAGGGCGTGTTCAGTCCGTTTGCCCACCGAAATGGGGCGATTTTTACATCGCCAGCGGGCAAAATAGACTGAATGCATCCTAGGTAGGGATTCGCTCAAACACACGCAGAGATCCACATTTTTTTCACACAAAGTTGACCGACCACGGTTCGTCAACGTTTGATATTCAAAGTATGCCCCTCCCAAATTCTTCTCACGCGATCCTGGTCACCGGTGCCACCGGAATGGTGGGCGCTCGAGTCCTGGCGGAGTTTTCGCGAGCAGGAATTCCGTGCGCGGTCATCGCTCGCGACAAGGCCAGCCAATCGGCGACGCAGCGAATCGACGAGCTGATGCAGCGTTTCGAGCTGGCTTGGTCATGCGATTTGCCGCGTCCGCGGGTCTTTGTGGGCGATGTCACGCAGCCGCGTTTGGGGCTGGACTCACGGGCGATGGACTGGGTTTCGCGAAACTGTGATCAGATCTTGCACAGTGCGGCGAGCTTGAACTTCGCTCCGGCAAGTGAAAACCCAGACAACGAGCCTTTTCGAACCAACATCCTGGGCACGCAAAATGTATTGGACCTGTTTCGGGAAACGGGACTGAAGCACCTGCACCACATCTCCACGGCTTACGTGTGTGGGCTGCGAAGTGGACACGTGGCGGAATCCGAGAACGCGGTCGGTCAGTCGTTCGCCAATGATTACGAGCAGAGCAAGTCACAGGCGGAATCGATTCTGTCGACACGACTGTCTCGAGAAAGTCACACCACCTATCGTCCATCGATCGTGATCGATCCGATCGGACTGACACCCGTCTCCGGCGATCGAACGATCTACGGCGCGTACTCGATGTACAAAATGCTGGCCTCCCGGTTTGGATTGCCCGCCGACGGACAATGGTTTCGCAATCTTGGTTTCGGCGGAGACGAACGCAAGAACCTGATCGATGTGAATTGGATCGCCCAGGCCATTCGAACGATCGTGATGCATCCCGAGCACCACGGTCGAAACTACCATTTGACGGCGACCAGCGGGACTCGCATCGAGTTGTTGGACCGCACGTTTTACGAAAGCACACGACAATGGCTGGCCGGCCGCAAAGTGCAGACGCGCCCGAAGTCCATGACCGGTGCGGATTCAGCCGGCGCGGATGCAGCCAAGGCCGCCGCAGAAATCGATCAACTGGCTCAACCCTTCGTCAAAACATTCTTGCCTTATTTCCGTGACGATCCTGTGTTCGGTCGTAGCAACATCGATCACGTCATCGAGACGACTCCGCTCTCACCTCCTCCGGAAATCGGCCGCGCTGAATTGATGGCGATGGTGGAAAATTGGTCTGCGCCGACACCCAAAGCTGGCAGCAAGTTGATTTCAAAATCCGCCAGCAGCATTGCCCCGCAGAAACAATCGCCCCAACCATCTTCGCTGGATCCAGCTTCGACCTCCCCCTCACCGGCCGACGACCCCATCGTGATTTGCGGTTACGCGGTTCGCTTGCCAGGTGGCATTGACGACGCGGATGATTTTGAAGCGTTGTTGTACCGCGGTGGCAGTGCGATCGCCCGCATGCCAGATGATCGTTTGGACAGATCGTTGTACATGGATCTCAAGCGTGGTGTGCCGGGCAAGACTTACACCGAGATCGGTGGCTGCGTCGATCCGACGCCGATCGATCGCGAAGTGGAGTCAAAGATCAATCGCATCGGCGATTTTGATTTGACGCATCGTCAGTTCGCTCAAGTTGCGTATCGAGCGATGCAGTCCACCGGCGCGACCATGGCCGACATCGACTGCGAGCGCACGGGCGTTTTTGTCGGGCACAGCGGGGGCACAGAGGACGGTGGTTCGTTGGCCCTGAGCACACTTGCCCAGGCAGCCGCCGACTTGGCAAACCAGTCCACCTCGGGCACGGTCCCGGCCGGAACGGCATCGGCGGTCAGCCACGAAATCGTTCAGGCTGTACGCCAAGATCGCCCCCGTCGCGGAGCCGATCATCATCCCGAACTCAACGCTTATGCGGCCGCGTCGTTGGCCGCTCGATTGCTCGGTTTCCAAGGACGCCGCGAAGTCATCGACGCGGCATGCTCGTCCTCTTTGTTGGCGTTGCATCATGCGGCTTCGGCGATCATCGCCGGTCGCATGGATGTCGCACTGGTCGGTGGGGCGACTTACAACAACGTCGACAATTTGGCCTTGTTCTCACGCACCCACGCGTGCAGCGATCAAGGTTCGTTTCCGTTTGATCAACGCGCCAGCGGTTTGGTCAGCAGCGAAGGCTATGTGGCGATCATTCTGTCGCGACGCAGTGTTGCCGAAGCGGCGGGGATGAAGATTCACGCGACATTGGAAGGCGTCGGGATCTCATCGGATGGCAAAGGCAAGGGACTGTGGGCGCCGCGTAGCGAAGGCCAACAGCTTGCGATGCGACGCGGTGCAGGTTGCGACACGAATGCGTTCAACCATGCCCCTCCGTTAGACATCGATTATCTGGAATGCCACGCGACCAGCACCCAAGTCGGTGACGCGACCGAACTGGAAAGCCTGACGGCGTTGTTGAGCGATCATCCTCAGCAACACCAGTCCCCGTTGCCGATCGGCAGCGTCAAGAGCAATCTGGGACACTTGCTCGAAGCCGCCGGCTTGGTCGGAATGGTCAAGTGTTTGATTGCGATGCGACGCGGCGAGATCCCCGCCTCGATCAACTTCAGCCAACCGACGAAATCCTTCGACTGGTCCAAGGGCGTCGTGCGAGTGGTCGACCGCACCGAGCCGTGGCAAGTTCGCGGCGAGCATTCGACCCGTCGTGCCGCCGTCAATGCGTTTGGCATCGGTGGCCTCAACGCACACGCCGCGTTTCGCCAGTATCAACCCAACGGCAGCGTGGGCGCGTTGAAATTGGGCGGCATGCCGAAACAGACGGTCGAACCGATCGCGATCGTCGGTCGCGGTTTGGTGCTGCCCGGCGCGGCATCGGTGGGTGAGTTTGAGTCATTGTTGCAGAGCGGTCGATCCGTCTTGGGGCCTCCGCCGCCGGGTCGCTGGCCGACGTTCCAGGGTCGACCGATCGGATTGGCTTTAGACAGCGATGCAGATTTTACGATTCCCCATCATCACGGCGGATACATCCAAGATTTTCAGTTTGATGCGCAAGCGTATCGCATTCCGCCCAAGCTGGTGGCCAACGCGAACCCGGCTCAACTGATGCTGATCGACGCCGTCAGCCAAGCGATGAAAGAATTTGATGGCGGTCAATGGAACGTCGACCGGCAACGCGTCGGCGTGATCGTCGGATCGATGTTCGGCGGTCAGTTCAGCAACGAATTGCAAATCGGACTACGGCTGCCGGAGCTTTGTCAGCATTTGATCCGTGCAGCGATGCGTCGTGGCGTCGATTTGATAACGGCGCAGCAGTGGGCCGCGGCTTATCACGAGGCGGTGATGGAGCGGTACCCCGCGTTGCTGGATGAAACGGGCGGTTTCACCGCCAGCACGCTCGCGTCGCGAATCGCCCGAACATTCGATCTGATGGGCGGAGCTTGCGCGGTGGATGCCGACGAAGCTTCCGGCGGATTGGCGATTTTGACCGCCATCGAGCAACTACAATCGGGTAGCATCGACACCGTGCTCTGTGGGACCACGCAACGATCGATGGATCTGGTCGCGTTGGAGCAGTTGTATCGGAACCATCGGCTCTGTTGTTCCGTCTCACCGGAAGATCTGCCGCTGGACGGAACCAAGATCTTTCCGGCCGAAGGCGTTGCAATCATAGTGCTGCAGCGATTGAGCGACGCAAAGGCTCAAGGGCGAAAAATTTACGGCGTGATCGAAAACGCCCGCGAATCATTCACACCTGATCCCAACGTCGGTCGTGCCCGCGACGCGAGTCGAAGCCAAGAAAACGACGTCTACTCCACTCACCAATTGGTCCGTCAGATCGGACATTTGGGCGGCGGTCACGGGGTCGTGCGAACCATTGCGGCGACCATCGCGGCAAATACAGCGGGAGAATCCTCCGGATCAGCCCCAGCGTCCAGAGTCGTCTGTGTCGCCGAAACAGCTTCGGACGGCTACCAAATCGAATACCAAGTTTCCACTGCCTCGGAATCGTCCATGAGTCGCTCGCAACAAGAGCCCATCGAAATGACCGTCGACAGTACGACACAACCTGCGTCGGATAACTTGTCCTCATCACCTGCGCGAGTCTCCGTGAATTCAGTCGTGACACCCTTGTCGGTTCGTTTAGAAGTCTCTTCAGCGTCGGCGATGCAACAGGCCCTCGAAGCTTTGAGCGCGGGCGACGCCGCAATGCGAACCCCTGCGGCCCTGAACAATGGAACCGGCCGCAAAATCGGAATCGTCAGTCGATTCTCCGATCCATCGCACATTCAAGCAGCGATCGTAGCTCGTGACGAAAACGAACTTCAAGCCTCCGCTCGTGCGTTGTTGGACGGCCCGGTCTCACGCGGGGAAAGCGCCTCGCTGCAGCGACACTGCGGCTGGGTTCGTTTTCCCTCATCGATCAGCGGTCAACGCATCGCATGGCTGTTTCCCGGTCAAGGATCCCAGTACGCCGGCATCCCCGCGTCATTGACCGCCGCAGCTTCTTCGGCGAACTCCGGCCAACCCGACGAATTGCTCTCGCGGTCTCTGGCGGTTTTTGATGCGGAGCTAACCCGACTGGGGCTACAGCCGATCGCCGATCGAATCACCGATCCGCAGCGTCAGCTGGGCAAAGAAGTTTGGTGGACACAAGCCTGGTTGCTGGCCGTGGGAACGGCGTTGGCGCAATCACAACTCAGTCGCGGCCACCGGCCCGACGTCGTCATCGGTCACAGCTTCGGTGAATGCACTGCGGCGTGGTGTGCCGGTGCGATGACGACTCGTCAAGCGATCGAGTTTGCCAAGTCACGCGCCGATGCCGTGGTCATGTCGGGCGGTCCTCGCGGGCAACTGCTGTCGGTACGCGGCGGTCCATCTCAAGTCGACGCGGTGCTGCGAAGCGTCAATAGCGAGTGTGTGATCACCCATCATAACTCACCACAACAAACAGTCATCGCCGGTACGCCCGAACAAATCGCTGCGGCACAAAAAGCGTTGTCTAAAGACGGTGCCGCATCGGTCGTCATTCCGGTCCCCGCTGCCTTCCATACACCCGGGATGAAACCTGCACGAGACATGCTTGCCGCGCGACAAGCCGGCGCCTCGTTGCTGCCTCCTCGCTTTGGTTTCCTGTCCTCGATCGAAAACCGATACCTAGCCGAACCGGGCGATGTCTTGAACAATCTGATCGATCAATTGGTTCGACCGGTATGTTTCAGTTCGTCGATCGAGCGTGCGTCACACGACGGTTGCGGATTGATGGTGGAGATTGGACCCAATAATATCTTGACCCGTTTGGCATCGGCCACCGTGGGCGGCAAGTCCATCTGTTTGTCGGCGGACGATCCGAATCTCGACAATACTTGTCAGACGCAAGTGATCGAATTGGCATACGAGGCGTTCGGTGCAGCCACCATCGGTGCGTCTCAGATCACAGTGCCTAGCAATCACGCATCTGGCCATCCCTCGACGGCATCGCAAGCTGTTTCAGTTGCCCAGACGCAAACACCGGATGCCACGCAAACCACGCCGGCGAAGCGGTTTGATGTGGTCGATGTGACGCGACGCGGTCGCACCCGAACGTCAGCCGATGACCAAGACGACGTGAATCGGGATTCCGGTTCATTGCGTTCCACTTCGTCATCTGCGACAGCCGTACAACCGACCAGCCATGTCTCGTATTCGACGAACACAGCAGTGGCACAGCCTGAGGTCGCTCCTGTTGTCACCCACAGCGTTGCCACGATGGCAAGAGAGAACGTGGGGGGCGAAAACGCGGCAGCCAAGAAGTTCTTGTTCGATCTGATCGTCGACTTGACCGGGTACGAACCGGAGATCATCGATTTCGAAGCTGATTTGGAAGCCGAATTGGGCGTAGACAGCATCAAGAAAGCACAACTGATCGGCGAACTGGTGCAGTGGGCCGATTTGAGTTTGACCACGCAAGATTTGAAGTTGGCTGATTTCCAATCGCTCGCCGACATCTTGGCTTTGGCCGGTCCCGCCACCGAGTCGGTCCCCGCACCAACGTCGAGTCAAGCCGTTGTCGTCGCCAGTCCGGTGTCGGCGGAACCCGATCAGTCGGTCGATCCAGAATCCTTGCGTCGCCTGATGATCGACTTGCTCGTCGATCAAACCGGGTACGACGAAGACATTATCGATATGGAGGCGGATCTGGAATCCGAACTCGGCGTCGACAGCATCAAACGCGCACAGTTACTCGGTGAGTTAGAACAACAGTTCGAGTTGCCACCCATCCAAGGTTCCGATTTGCGTTTGTCGGATTTCCCCACGCTGGCATCGATTCATCAGTTTGTGATGGATCAAGTCGGCGGCGAAAAAAAAAAGTCTTCAGCGCTGAATGACTCCGCGGTCTCGGCTACCGAGGTCGTTGACGAGCACGTCACGCTTACCAAGCCCGTCACGCCGCGCAAGACCGTTAAGCCTGACAGCGAAATCCAGAACGCTCCGGTCAAGGTGCCCGTGTTGCCGATTCCCGCGACAGGCACGCACCGATTCACGCTGACGGTTCGCGATGCAGATCGACGTGATGGCATGCCGACAGCGCCGAAGTTTCATGGACCGGCATTGGTCATCGGTAACAACCCGATCGCCGATGCGATCATTCGGCGTTGGGCAGGTGAGCCGTATGCGATCGAGCAGATCAAGTCCGTTTCGCTAGCGGAAATCGATGGTGTGTTGGATCAGGTTTGGTCCAAGGGATTCAGTCATCATGTGTTCCTGACCACGCCGCATGATGCCATCGCACTTACCGATCCGGACGACTTTGACCACTGGCAACGTCGGCGGGAAGACGCATTGATGGTGCCGTATCGAATCTGCCAACGCTGGATGCAGCGTGCGATCGACGAAGACCGAATAAGTGAGTCTTCCTTGGTCACGTTTCTCAACGCCGGTGGGGCGTTCGGATTTGATCTGGTGCCTGATATCGTCACGGCGGGTACGCCGGAGTCTGGTGGTTTGTCCGGTTTGACCAAGGCGATGCTGATCGAGTGCTGGATGCGTGGCTATCGCGACACACCGATGCTGATCGTCGACGCGATATTGCACAACGGCGACTCGGTCGACCGTAGCGACTTGGTGGTAGATGGCGTGTGGCGTGAGCTGGCGGTTCCCTCGTATGATGAGGAAGTCGCCGTGTCGGGACCAACGCGACGAACCATTCAAGCGATCTATCAGCCGATCCCGCAAGCCGGCGAGTTGTCGCCGATCCGTCAGATCTCCACACGTTACCCTCTGACCCGTGGGGGCACTTGGGTGGTCGCCGGTGGCGGGCGTGGGATCACGGCGATGACGGCGATGGAACTGGCTCAACGCCATGACCTGACGTTGCATCTGCTGGGCATGGCACCGATCCCTGAGATCGATGCGGCCACGCGGGCACACGCCCAAGCCGACCGGGCTGATTTGCGTCGCTGCACGATGAAACGTATTCAGGCGGCTGGCGGCAATCCGGTCAAGACTTGGCGGCAACTGGAGAAGGCCATCGAGATCGATTTGACGCTCGACGAGTGTCGGCGACGAGGGATCCGGGCCACCTATCACAGTGTCGATGTTTGTGATGCCGGTGCGGTTGCTGCCGCACTCGATGAGATTCGTAAGATCGATGGACCGATTCATGGCGTGATCCAAGGTGCCGGATCGGGACAAGACGCGCGTTTCGATCGTAAACGTCCCGACAAAGTGGACCAGTGTTTGAAAGCCAAGATTGACGGTACGATCGCGCTGGCGGCGGCGACCAAGCAAGACCCGCTGGAATGGTTTGTCGGATTCGGTTCCATCAGCGGACGCTTCGGCGCCAACGGGCACACCGACTATTCCGCCGCGAACGAGATGCTGTCCAAGTTGATCGGGCAGCTTGGACGCAAGCGACCTGATACTCGCTGCGTCACCTTTCACTGGCACGCGTGGGGCGACATCGGCATGGCGACCAAGCCGGAGGCCAAACTGGCGTTGGACATGATCGGAATGGAGTTCATGCCCGCCGCGGAAGGGCTGAGCCATTTCCTCTCCGAATTGGAAAATGGCGGTGATGACTCCGAAGTCTTGATCACCGATCGACGCTACGTCCGCAAGTTCTTTCCCAACGAACCAGCCACGGGACCGAAGTGCGCACCGATGATCGCACCCCAGTCCATCACGCCGTCGCAGTCCGGAGCGAATTCCTTTGCCGTCACGCTGTCCCCCGGTGATGACTTGTTCCTCAAAGAACACCTGGTGAATTCGCGACCGACGTTGCCGATGGTGATGGCAGCAGAAATGTTGGCGGAAGCCGCCCAGGTCAGCACCTCCCTGTCGGTCATCCGACTGGAAAACCTGCGGGCAATCGCGCCACTGAAATCCAGCAGCGATGATTCCTTTGCCGTCGAACTGGTCCGAGACGATGCCTTCAACGCCAAGTCCGCCGACGGCCTGCTGCAACGTTGGTCATTGCAATGCGATCTCAGACGCAAGGACGGACGGTTGGTCCAAGCCGGACGTCCCCACTTCACCGCCGACCTGTTGCTTGCCGTGCAGCGACCTGCGGTGCCGACGGTTTCCGCCAAGGAGCGTTTGGCCGGTCTCCCGATCGCGATGAACCCCGTGCCGTATCTGCCCGCCGACGCACCGATCTATCATGGCCCGTCCCTGCAAAACCTGCGCTCGATTGGGTTCACCGATGATGCGGCCGTGGGTGTGATCGTGACACCCAGTCCATCGCATCTGGCCGGCGAATCACGACCGGTTCATTCATGGGTGATTTCACCGGCGACCGTTGATGCCATGCTCTACGCATCGGGAATGATGGCCGGACACGTTGCCGGTCGCCCCAGTTTGCCGATTTCCATCGACGCCATGGACTTGGGCAGGTTGCCCGATCCTGGTGAGCCGTTGCGAGTGGTCGTGCGTTGGCTGGAACAGTCCGAAACGGGCGCCAAGCTGCAGGTCGTTCTCTCTGGTCAGAATCATGATTTGATCGTGCGGATTCGCGGCTATCAAATCGGCTGGTTGGGTTAGCAGGATACTGACGAACAACGATCCATCCAAAGATTCCCCACCGGTCCATGTTTCATAGCGACAAGTCTCTCCCTGCTCCGTTGGATGCAAGCTGCTACAGCGGTGAGGCTGCGTATGTCAACGATGTGACGAGATTGAGGGCCCGCGGATGGCAGCTCGTTGCGACCACAGGAATGCTGGCCAAGCCAGGTGACTACTTTGCCACCGAACGTCTCGGTGTTCCCCTGGTGATTCGAAACCATGACGGACAGTACGTTGCCTTTCGCAATGTGTGCGCGCACCGTAGTTGTCGCATCGCAAAACCGGGCAAAGGTCACACCGAGCAGATCAAGTGTCCGTTTCATGGTTGGCACTACGGTGCCGATGGCCGAACACGCAAGATTCCGGCGGCGAAGAATTTCCCTCATCACGATCGTGAGTCGTACCGCCTGGCAACCTTTCGCGTCGCTCAAGTCGGTCAACTGTTGTTCGTCCACTTGGCTCATTCGCCCACCGCCGCTGAAGATTCCGAAACAGCGAACGATGTTCCCGAGCCGATGGCGCAATGGACCCAACAGTTCGCCCAGCGAACGGCAGCCCAGCACTGGCGTTTCGTCTTGCACCGCGAGCTGGAGTTCGATTGCGACTGGAAGATCCCGATCGAAGGTGCCTTGGAGAGTTATCACTTGGCGGAAGTCCACCCGGGGACATTTGGCGAAGGCCCCGACGAAGAATCGACCGAGCATCTGTTGTCAGTAAGCGGCACCAGCTTTGAAACACTGCAGCGAGATGACTCCAAGATGGCTCGCTTTGAGGAGAACGTGATCAGCATGTTGACCGGGTCATTCGATCCTCGTTATCGCCACGTTCACGTCTTTCCGAATCTGATGGCCACGCTGACGGACACCCTCAGCTTGGTCTACCAAACCTGCCCCATCGCTCCTCAACGTTGCCGAATGACGGTGTTCGGATTCACTCCTGCGGCCAGACAGTGGGGGATTTTGGGACGCGGCGTCGCTCGCTGGGTCGGTTGGGCGACGTCCTACATGGCGATGAAGGTGCTGGCGGAAGACGCGGCGATCTTTCCAGAGGTCCAAAGTGGACTCAATGCATTGGCGACGGCTGGCGGTTGTCAAACACCGAGGATACTGGGACGTTGTGAAGAACGCGTTCATGCTTTCCAATCACACTGGTCGGCTCACATTGCTCAGCAGCGATAGATCGCCAAGGATGCGATTCACTCAACCCATGCAACCGGAAATAGTTCAAACATGAGTTCAAGCGAAATCGACGGACAATGTCTCAGCGGCCGATGTGCTTTGGTGACAGGAGCCAGTCGTGGCATTGGTCGCGCCACGGCGATCGAATTGGCAAGACAGGGTGCTCACGTCGCGGTCAATTTTCTCAACTCTCAAGCGAGCGCTGTTTCGGTCGCCGAAGAGATCGATGCATTGGGCGGCCAAGTCATGCTCGTTCGCGCCGATGTGTCATCACGCGACGATACCATTGCGATGATCCAGCAAGTCACGCAGCAATTTGGTGCCCTGGACATCGTGGTCAGCAACGCAGCAGCCGGCGGTTTTCGTAGCTTGATGGATCTGACGCCGGTGAATCTGGAGGCAACCCTAAGGACGAATTCAGCCGCGGCGCTATGGCTGGCCCAAGCCGCCGCGGAGCCTTTGTCCGCCAGCAGCGGTCACGGCAAACTGGTGGCGATTAGCAGCCACGGCTCCCAGTGGGCCGTTCCGCACTATGGGGCGATCGGAGCCTCCAAGGCGGCATTGGAAAGCATGATCCGACACCTCGCACTGGAACTGGGCGAGCGAGGAATCAATTTCAACTGCGTGTTGCCCGGCATCATCGCGACCGAAGCGATCGCGACGATGCCCGGTGCCGAATCGATGGTGCAAGCGGCCAAAGATCGTATGATGGTCGGCCAACGAGATCTCACCGCACAAGATGTCGCCAAAGTCGTTGCCTTTCTCTGCAGCCCGGCAAGCGATTTGATTCAAGGGCAAACGATAGTCGTCGATGGTGGGGTCAGTATTCGTGTCTGACGGGGCGGGAACACTGCTGACGAAAGTACTGCCGACGACGGTGGTCGAGCGATACTTCGCGCGCCCATCACACCGAAATCAGATGGTGTTCACACTGGATCTGATTTGGGATCGCCTGATCGATGCAACGCGATTGCGTGATGCTTGGCAGTCCGTCGTTCAACAGAACGTGCGACTGTACAGCGTGATGTCGGGACGGGGGCACGAACAAGTTTGGACTCCGTCTGAAATCATGATGGACAAGGTGTTTTTCTTTGATGATCAATCCATCGGCGATCAACCGACAAGAGAACCGATCGCAGTTCCCTGTGTTCGTCGCGGAGTCGGTGCAACGCTGACATCGTGGCGTGTCAATGAATCTCAATCGGCGATCCGAATTCAGTTTCATCACGCGAGTTGTGACGGGTTGGGTGCGGGGCGTATCGTCGCCGATCTGATTCGCAGAATGAGGGACGTCGAGCCTCGCTCGGCCGCTGACGTTGACGGTGGGGCTGCAGCGATGGCCGCATCGACGGGGGATTCGTCCTCTGACATTTCGCACGGAGACGACGAGCAGCCAACTGCCGCCTTTGTGATGCCTGACTGGCGAAACACGTATGCCACCATTCGCGGTTCCAACCTGCGACTAAGCCGACATGGACGGCCCGTCGAGTCGGATCGTGACTTGACCGAAAAGACGAACATCATCAAACGTGACGATGTGACCTTTGAACTCTGGTTTGACTTGGAATTTTCCAACGATCTGCGACGGATGCTCAAACGTAACCGATTGCCTCTCAATGACTTGGCCGTCGCAGCGACGGTCCAAGCGATGGCGGACGTGACGTCGACCGCCGCGTCGCCCCGTCGCTATGTCATGGTCATGAACCCCGTTCAGAATCGAACCTGGGCTCAGCGACGCTGCACGGCCAACCATGTCGGTTTCGCCTACATTCGTCGGCGGCACCAAGATTATGACGGTTTCTTGGATTTGGTGCAGTCCGTGCATTCGCAAATGGACGACATCCGCAGGTACGGCACCGCCAACGAACTCGCCTGGGGCATGGAAAAGATGGAACGCCTGCCCGGTGGTCTGTGGGGGATTGAAAAACTGGGCTGGTTCATACCGACCGCCAGCGTGACTTGTCTATCAAGTTTTCGTCTGATCAAGAATTTCGGGTTTGATTCGGCCGCCGGTCGCGACAGGCGGGCGGCACACGATTTGCGGACATCCGAATTCACGAAAATGGAATCCGACGTATCGGATTCGCGTCCGGCGGCAAGTCAAATGCAACTCAGTGCGGTCCGCGGCAGCCCTCCGCTGCAGGCCGGCGGAGAGCTTGCCCTGGCCGTCATGGACCTGGGCGGGGCAATCAGCGTTTCCTTTCGTGGTGCGACCAACAAATCCGGTTCAAACCGGCCACTTTTGCCAGACAATGTCATGATCGCGATTTGCCGCCGTTGGGCAAATGCGGCTTTGAGCTACCATGACGGCTTCTAACAGTCCCATAAAAAGATCAAGGCGATGGAACAGAATTTACTCAAAGTCGGCACCTTCCTGCTCGGTCTCGCATTGGTCGGCATGCTGGGGTACCGCTACCTCAAGAATGCGGAGTTTCAATTCAGCCCCGCTGCCTCGAACACCACCACCAATGTTGAATTGACTGCCGTGGATGACGGTGAGTTGGGTGACTCGTTCGCCAAAGCCGGCGCCGGGGGCACATCGGTATCGCCGGATGTCGAGACCCCCGAAGTAGAAGACGAAGGCCCGATGCTACGTGTCGGCGTGATCGGGGCAACGCCCGCGCGGGACGAAGTCACTCTGTTGCGTGAAGTTCCCTACGCCGAGCGTTTGGTCAAGCAGTTGTACAACGAGTCACGTGGCCGCGCGTGCCGCATGCTGGTCCCCGGCGCAACCGTCGAGCCACCGATCTCGCGAGTGCCCGCGCGTCGTGCCGGTACGTTGGGACGGACCAGTGTCTTGACCATCGGCTTGGAATTGGATCCCCGAGCACGCGCTAAGCTGCCCGCGGTCACGCGTGGACAAGTCGAACAGTATTTCAATAAACACCGCTTGGCGATTCAGCCGGTGATTTATCACGATGACGAAGGTCGTCCTTACTTCGGGACCGATTGCCAAGCCGCTTTCTTTGACATCGCCGAACCCACCGTCACGGTTCCCGCAGAACCGATGATCGAGTCGGCCGTCGCACGATTCCGCGCTCTCGGTGTCGTGGCCAATGGCGATATCGCAAAATCAAGCGATGCATTCTTTCTGGGCCGAACTCTGGCCATGGCCTTTGTGTTTGAACGCAGCGATCTGTCGACTGAGAGCAGCGGAACATCGGCCAAGAAATCAACCGAGTTGCTGTTTCTGCATTTGCCCGAGCAAGCCACGCTGAGCGATCTGCAAATCGAAGCGTACATCACCAGTGATGACCGAACGACGTTGCATCGTTTGGACATCGGCGATGATCGATTGGGCGCTCCCGCACCGACCATCTCCGCCGACATCCGGTTCGACAAGATGGTCTTGCTGGGCATGTACCCCTCCAGCCCCGTCGTCACCGACATGCGTTACCGCACGATGGGCGTTCTCTCGATGGCGACGATCCAGCAGCTGTGTGAACCGTCCGAGGACGGCGACATCATGAGCCTGAGCGAAGTCCTCGACCAATTCGGCAAACTCGCCGGCCGCAGCTAAACCGTTTAGGATCGCGGGCTTCCAACATCAGTGTTGCGTTGTGTCTGTGAGCCGATGGCGCTAGCCCGGATTATTCATCAGCCGGCACGCGATAGCGTCCGGTTCCCGTGTACGTGCGGAAGAACCGGACGCTATCGCGTGGCGGCTGATATGCGCAGACTGCTTTCGTGCCATTCCGCGCAAGCCGTTTCACGTAAACGTGTTGCGATGACCGTTTTGAGTCGCGTGAATAATCCGGGCTAGCCACGGGGCTCGATGGGTTTCGTCAACACCATTAGGACCGCGGCTAGCGCTGGACTGCTCCAAGTTTGGGGTTGGCATTGTTTTTTCAGTCCAAGTTTTTGTTCCATGCATCGCAATCAAAGTGAGCCTCAGGCGCTAGCCGTGGGCCGGCACCACAATCCGCCTCAGGCCCACGGCTAGCGCCTGAGGCTCACGCAATCAGCAGTCTCCTGCGCCGGGAGAGGTGACAGAAACTTGCGTAGCGCCACAATGCCACAACCCCAAATTTGAACAACCCAGCATTACGCTAAACCGGTCCACGCTTTCCCGCTCCGTCACCCGCCATTTTCTCCACTTGACTCAAGCCGAGTGCATTACTACAGTAATGCACTATGAGTATTTCATCGGGTGATTTCAACGTTTCGCCGTCTTCTGGTGTGCCGATCTTTCGGCAGATCATCGATCAAGTCGTAGCGATGATCGCCTCCGGGGCTCTCGTCGGTGGCGACATGTTGCCCAGCACGCGTGAGATGGCTCGCTCTCTGGAGGTCAACATGATGACCGTCTCCAAGGCTTATTCACGGCTGGAGTCCGACGGCATCGCGCAGCGGGTTCGTGGCCGAGGGATGCAGATTTGTGCGTCAACCAGTAAGGGCTCACTTGGCGAGCGGAAAACGGAGTTCTCCTCTCATTTGGAGCCAGCGATTCATCGGGGGCGTCAGTTGGGGCTGACCGACGCGCAGATTCTTTCCATTGTCAAAACCATGCTCGGGGATCAGTGACTATGAGTGGACCAGTGATCACATGCCAAAACGTGACAAAATGTTTTGGAAAGACGGAGGTTCTCAGGGGTGTCGACCTGGAGGTTCCGCGGGGCGCCATCGTCGGCTTAGTGGGCACCAACGGCTCGGGCAAGTCCACGTTGATCAAGTGTCTACTTGGTTTACTGAAGGTTTCCTCCGGGACCGCTCGGATTCTCGGCGAAGACTCCTGGGACTTGTCGGCGAGCGTCAAGAACACGTTGGGATACGTGCCTCAGGAAATCAAGCTTTATCCATGGATGCGTGTCAGCCAAGTCATCGACTACACCGGTGCGTTCTATGAAAAATGGGATTCCTATCGATGCAACGAACTGCTGGAACAGTGGGAACTGGATGGTTCCAAATGGATCAAGACTCTCTCGGGCGGGCAGCTTCAGCGACTCGCTTTGGTGCTGGCGCTGGGGCACCATCCTTCGCTACTGATCTTGGATGAACCTGCCGCGAGCCTGGATCCTGTCGGGCGTCGGTCGTTCTTGAAATCGCTGCTGGAGATGAACGAGGATGGCGGGCAAAGCGTGCTGTTCTCCACGCACATTACGTCTGACTTGGAGCGTGTCGCATCTCACGTTGCATTCCTGCACGACGGTCGCGTGCAATTCTTTGGTGAGTTGGAGGAGTTGAAAGATCACGTCGGCGGCAACCTGGAGGACATCTTCCTGCAGATGAATCGCACGCCGGAGTTTGCAGGATTGAACCACGTGTCGGGAGATCAGAGCCATGTTTAAGCGAATGTGGATGATCGCGTTGGTCTGGCTTTATCGTCCCTTGAATTGGCTATTAGGATTGTTCGCAATCCTTTGCTTGATCCTCACAGCGTTCATGCTTGCGGAGGGACAAAGTTCGATTCGGCTACGCCCGGCATATCCGTCCGCGACTCAGCAGTGGCCGGCGGGCACCCTGCGCAATTCGGACCGATTCATGCAAGTCGTTCGGGATGGTGTCGCCGAGCCATCCGTTCGCGGACTTGATTTTGACGCCATGAATTGGCGAGAGCCAGGATCGCCATTGGCGGACTTGTCGCCCTGGGTGGACTCACTGGCATTGTTTCCCAAAGCACGTTGGGCGAAATTCTCCGGCAATCAATTGATGGAGATCGGACCGGATCGCCTGGCCAGACTCGCTGCCTTGGAGGCGATTGTCATCGAAGCATCAACGATCACTCAAGATGACATCGACAGCATTGCCGGAGCGAAAAACCTGCGATGGCTGGAACTGATCACGTTGGACATGCCCGCATCTCTGCAGTCGCTGCAGCAGTTGCCGCATCTGGAAACACTGGTGTTATCGCATGGTGATTTTACGATGACGGACGAGCCGATATCGAGTTTGTTCGCACGCGACCGGTTATCCGAAATCAGCCAACTGTCTGGCGTGCGTTCTTTGGTCTTGGACCCACAGTATCTCCCCGGGCGTGCTTTTTTTGCTGGCAGCAAGACCCCAGATCCGGCATGTGATCCCGTCATCAAAGAAAACGCGGGCGAGCTACTTTCCGGAATGCCCCCACTCAATCAGCTTTGGGTCGGCACATCACGCACCCGCAACGGTCCAGCTGAGTTGGCTCAACTACAGGCAAAGCTTCCTGGAGTGAACGTTCGATCCTCCAAGTACAACGAAAACAGCGTGATGCGACTGTCATTCACTGCGTTGTATTTCTTGATCTACATGGCGCTCGTGCTTTACAACATGCACGGACATTTTGCCCTGCCTCAGACGCGAGTCATTCCCCGACACGGATCATCTCACCTACGATTTGTATTGGGAGTGGTTACCCTCTGCGTCGTGATCATGACGTTGGGATTTTGGTCGGCGGGCAACGTTCATGTGCTGCCATCGCTAGGAATGATCCTGGCCATCGCCGCCTTGGCGCTGCTGTTCTGGGCATGCATTTCCTTGTGGATGATCGATCACCCTGGGCTCGGTTGGTTGCCGACGATCCTGATGATGCCAATCTTTCTGTTGATGGGCGGCCAGACCTTTCTAACGAACCATCTCCCTTCACTTGCACCTGCGATTGATCATTTCTTGATGGGGCATCAGTTGTGGTTGGCCGGCGTGATGATCCCAACGTTCATCGCAATGATCGTGTGGCTGGCGTCTCGCTTTGCCGGCGAAGATCGTTTGGTCGCGGAGAACGCATTGGCTCCAATGTTGACCATTTCTGACTTTCAAACACAGCAAGAAACGCTGACGTTTCGTCGACGAGGAAAGTACTTTGATCGGCAGTTCGCTGCTTGGCAACAACAATTGGCGACGGCGAGAAATGCAACCACAAGTTGGTTGCACCGAGTCCGTATGCAGTGGCTTGGTGACTCGATCATGACGCTGCGACAATGGTTGACGACGCTCGTCGTTGTGTCGTTTGTCATCTTCGGCTTGGATCGATTTGTCTGGAACTCCGATGAAGCGGGTCGGCACGGTCAGATGACATTCCTGTTTTTCATGATCCTGACCGTGTCCATCATGATTCCTTGTGTCTCGGGGATGGGGCGCAGAGAAATGCTGGGGCGCGAGTTATTGCACCCCACCAGTCGACTGCAATTGGTTCGAGACCGGATGCTGTCGATGACCGTCCGCTATGCCGTGATGTTTGCGACTTTGTTGCTCTGGGTGATCGTCGCTCGATCGATTCGCGGTCCCGAACTTTCCGTGGAATCAGTCGCGCGAATGGTCGTCGCTCTTTCGGGACTGACGATCGCGGCAACGGGACTATCCCTGTGGGTATCGATCTCGCGCAGCGTCGTGTTAGCAGCCATCCTGATTTGCGTGGGTGCCCCGGTGGTGATGTTGACGGCGTTGATCTGCATCGAACAGACAGGTGATGCCCCGAGAGATGTTGCGAGGTTTTTGACAACAGCGATTCACAACGTATGGCCTTACCTCGTGCTTTACACACTTGCGATTCTGCTCACCTGGACCGGATATCGACGTTGGATGTCGTGCGAGGTGGCGCGACAGTAAATCAGTGAACGACGCTGAGCGATTGCCTGCTGCCGAGGGACTGAACAAAAAAGCAGGGGCATAGCGAAGCGATGCCCTGGGGGAGAGGATCGTCGAGCATGCCCAGTCGGCGTGATCAAGCCTTGAAAAAATACTGCAGGATGTAGCGAGAGGGAGTGACAGGAGCCATTGTTTCACGCAGCCGTTACACGGTGATCCTCAGAAACCTGTTCACCCCGTCTCGATACATCCCAATGCCCTTTTGGCGGCTGAGAGGATCGATGCCGCAGGCGAAGAGTACATAACCATACTCCTGCCAAAACGGGATTCCAGTAGAGGATGCGTAAAATGCTGCCAACACCGCAAACTTTTTACTTGATTTTCACAGCACCCTACTTATAGGGTCGGCGCAGGGCGTTTTTCGATATCAGATCGATGACAGAAGTCGCTTTGGCGAGCGGATTCGCATTTGGAATCACTCGCTGACGACCAATTGTCGAGCTCGGCGTGCCAATTCCACGAACTCGTTTCGCAATCCGAAGGGGTCCTCGCCCCTAGATTCTTCCGCTGTCTGGATCACATCGCTCAGCGTCCACGATCCGGCCAGTGGACTGTTTCGCAATTTCATTCCGAATCCTGCCACGGCGGCGGCGAACCGCACATCCGTATCGGATTCTTCGAACGACTTGCCTGCGTCCTTCACAGCGAATTCGATCTTGGTGCTCGTGTCCGAGTCCGGTTGCTTGTACCGCAGACGCAATGTCAGCACTTCATCGCTCTTGGCGGCTTCCGTGGGCAGCGGCTTGGTTTGATAAGGCGACGGGTCCACCGGTTCGGGCGATGCATCGTTGCCCACTCCCTTGGGAACCAATTCGTACAAAGCGGTGACTTGATGTCCCGCACCGATCTCACCGGCATCTTTGCGATCGTCGTTGAAGTCCTCCTTGTTGAGCATCCGGTTCTCATAACCGATCAATCGATACTCGCTGATCTTCTCTGGATTAAAGACCACTTGAATCTTGACATCTTTGGCAATCGTCACGAGCGTTCCATTGGTCTGGTCCACCAACACCTTCTTCGCTTCGTTGACCGTGTCGATGAAAGCGTAGTTGCCGTTTCCGCGTCCACTGATCTGTTCCAGCATGGCGTCATTGTGGTTGCCCATGCCAAATCCGAGCACGGACAAGAACACGCCTCCCTTGGCTTCTCGCTCGACCATCCGCACCAGTTCGTCGGTGCTGGTCGTACCGACGTTGAAATCACCATCGGTGCACAAGATCACTCGATTGACTCCATCGGTGATGAAGTGCTCACGTGCGGTTTGATACGCCAATTGGATGCCGGAGCCGCCATCGGTGCTGCCGCCGGCGGAAAGCTGCGTGAGGGCCTTGTTGATTTTGTTGTTCTTTTTTGCCGAAGTCGCATCGAGCACCAAGCCGGCTGAACCCGCGTAGACGACGATCGAGATGGTGTCTTTTTGGTCAAGTTGACCGGCCAGCATTTTCATGCTCTGAACAACCAACGGCAGTTTGTTCGGTGCGTCCATCGAGCCGCTGGTGTCCAACAAGAACACGAGGTTGCACGGAGGACGTTGGTTGGGTCGCATCGTTTTGCCTTGGATGGCGATGCGGGCCAAGCGATGTTCGGGGTTCCATGGACAACTCGTGATCTCCATGTCCGCGGCGAACGGATGCGGCGACTCTGTTTCAGGAGCCGTGTAGTCGTACTGAAAATAGTTGACCAGTTCTTCGATACGCACCATGTCTGGTCGCGGCAAGGTGTTGGCGCGAACCAGGAAGTCACGGATCTTGCTGTAGCTGGCGGTATCGACATCAATGGAGAACGTGCTGATGTCTTCATCGGCCACGCGTTTGAATTCGTTTTCCGTGATCGTGTCGAACTTGTCTCCCGGGCGTCCCGGTCCCATGCCATCGGGCGTGGGAATGCTGTAGGGGGATTCTTGAGAGGGCAACTTGGGCGTCGGAATTGCATCCATGAATATTCGATTCACGGCACTTGCCCGTGCGCCGACAGCTGGCTGCTTGCTTAAAATCGCTTCGCCACCACGTTTCATCCGCATCCCTCCCTTCGTCATTTCTGGATCGGAGACAACGGGCGCCATCCCTGGAGTTGGTTGAAACGGAGCTGGTGTGGGACGGGCTGCTGATGTGGATGGCGTCGGCGTCGACGAGAACATATCAGCAGACGGCAACGGCTCTTCGGCGTATGGCTCGGCGGGCATCGCAGCGATGCTTTCGCTCGTTTCTGTCAGCCCAAAGGGCTCCGTGGCATCGTCATGGGGCGAATCGGCTTCCTTGTCAGACGGGATCGATGCGTTTTGCGGTTGGCTTCTCGACATTCCCGATGCAGGCACCATTGAAAGCTCTGCACCGTCGGTTGCGGAAGCACTGTCTTTCTTGAGTGAGCGACCGAGTCCATCCACAACTTGGGAATCTACGCCGAGTGGTTCAGCGGTCGACGTGGAGCTGGGTGGTGATACCGCCGCGCCCGTGGGTTGCTGCGACATCGCCGTCAGATGCTCTTTGTTCATTCCGATCCAGAACGGCAAGCCGACCAGCAACATCAAACCCGCCGCCGTGGTCAGGATCAACAACGGCAACCGCATGCGTGATGCTTCCGCGGTGACAATCGGTGTGGTACTGGCGGCAGCGGTCCCGCCGGTATCGCCGGTGGAGGAGGAGGCCAGTTGGTTTTCACTCGACAGGATCGTGGCGCGTCTGGCTTCATCCAGCGGCGGCGTTGTTTCTTGAGCAAACAACTGCGTCAACTGTGTGGTAACGTCCTTCGCTTGCTCGACAGCCTTGGCCAACGCGTCATTGCCATGCAGTTCCAGTTCGAACTGTTCGCGTTCCGCTTCTGACATTTCACCCAGTGCGTAGGTGGTGATGCGAGGATCCGCCCAAACTTCAGGATGTTTAGCACCTGTCGCGGGTGGTGTCGGGTCGGCAGAGTTTTGAGAGTTGGATTCGCTCATCGTATTGATTCACAAGAATGTGCGGTGGGTGGTTTGATTTCGCGGTTTGATTTCGCCTGACGGTGTGGCTTGTGGCGATGCCATCAAGGCGATACGGCGAGGGAATCTTTCAAGCTGCGAACGGCGGCGTGCAGATGAAATCCGACGTTGCTGACTGTCAGCCCGGTGACTTCCGCGATCTCGCGGTAGCTCAATCCGGCTTGCAGCCTCAGTCGGATCACCTCCTGTTGCCTGGGCGTCAACCGCTCGACTTCGAGCGCCAACTGGGATTGTTCCTCGTCGTCGGCGGCGGCGGTGCTCGCGTCGGGACGGGGGTCGGCAACCATCACCTCCGACGTGTCCATGGGCCTGGCTCGCTTGGTGCGTTGCATATCAATCACTCGTGTTCGGCATACGGAATACAACCAAGGCACGACACGATGTTCGATCTTCCGGCGATCTTCGCGACAGAGCCTCAGAAACGTTTCCTGCACCGCGTCCTGCGCCCCCTGCCAGTCACCCCCGAGCATTCGCTGGGCATATGCCAGCAAAGCACGTTCATGGGTGCCCACCAAATCCGTCAGCACGTCATCGGGCCATGAAGCGTCACTGCCATGCCGGCCATGGGCATCATGGTTGGCAGCGGCGGAGACATCGGGGGGCCCGGTGGCAGCGTCTGGAGTGGACATGTGTGGTGAAGACAAGGAGAAAGAACGCGGTTCAATGAATCTGTTCAGTAGACACACGAGCGGCCTGGGTGATTTGTTAGGGCGTGCAACAGAAAACTACCAGAAAGTTCTTCACTTGACCTGGAAACCGCCTCGGAGCTATCACTGAACGCGTCCGAGTCGGAGTGCCCGAAGCGACGTTTTTCGCAGAAACCGCATCCCGCGGTGAACGTCCACACACCACCTCTGCTGCAAATAAAAAATCAAACCACGGAAGGTTTTTGAAATGGCTCAGCCCACCACGAGTGTCCCTCTTTTGGACATCAACCGCGATAATCGTCCTCATCGTGAGGAATTCATCGAAGCCATCACGGCGGTACTCGACAGCGGCCGTTTTCTGTTCGGCCCCGACGTGGTCGAACTGGAAAACGAGATCGCCCAGTACAGCCAAGCCGAGAACGCCGTCGGCTGTGCCTCAGGCAGCGATGCACTGCTGCTGGCCCTGATGGCTTTGAACATCGGACCGGGTGATGAAGTCATCGTGCCGAGTTTCACATTCTTTGCATCGGTCAGTTGCATCGTGCGACTGGGTGCCACGCCGGTCTTTGTTGACATCTGCCCTGATACCTTCAACGTCGACCCCGAGTGCATCGCAAACGCGATCACGCCACAGACCAAAGCGATCATTCCCGTTCACTTGTTCGGACAGTGTGCACAAATCGATCGAATCTGCCAGATCGCTGCCGAGAATGACATTCCTGTCATCGAGGACGCCGCACAAGCGATCGGGGCAGCGTATCACTCACGTCCGGCGGGCAGCTGGGGACTGGTGGGGTGCTTCAGTTTTTACCCGACCAAGAACCTCGGCGGCATGGGCGACGGCGGAATGATGACCAGCAATGACGCTGCCATCGCAGATCGGCTGCGGTTGTTGGCCGGTCATGGAATGCGACCTCGCTACTACCACCAAGCCGTGGGGATCAACAGCCGCTTGGATACGTTCCAGGCAGCCGTGTTGAGAATCAAATTTCGACACCTCAATGACGCGGTGAAGTCTCGTGCAAAGATCGCCGAGCGATACATGCGGATGTTGAAAGACGCAGGTTTGGTCGGTCCCGATCAAATCGTGTTGCCGACCGTTGACGAAAACGCGTTCCATGTCTGGAACCAATTCTCTATTCGCGTGATCGGCGGACGTCGCGATGCCTTGAAAGCTCACTTGAGCGAAAACGGTGTCGGCAGCGAAATCTATTACCCCGTTCCCATGCACCAACAAGAATGCTTCCGTGACATCAAACACGATCGCAACGCGTTGGTCGAAACCGAACGGGCCAGCTTGGAAATCTTGAACCTGCCGATCTTCCCATCGATGACGAGCAGCGAACAAGAAATCGTCGTCGATACGATCCGCAACTACTACGCCGCCGGTGCCAAAGCCGGTGAAAAGGCCGCTGCGTAGTCGCTGCGTAGTGCTTTGTCACAGCTGAGAATTAGGGATGGCTCAATCAGCCGCAGCGCGATAGCGTCCGGTTTTCCCGACGGAACCGTAAGCTAGCGCTCAACGGCTGACCCTAAGATTGAATCGTGACACAGCACTAGTGCTGCGATTTTGAATTGACCTTGATTGGAAACGATGCAAATACCAGCACCAAGCGCAAGCGAGTGAACAAAACGCCGTGAATCACTCGCTTGCGATTCGTGCTGGTATCAAAGCTCAACTCGCGTTCTTGGCACGCCAGACTGACGCTGTGGTTATCACTGAATGATTGGCGATCTCCATCTCGCTGGCGTTCAACGTCGCGGCGGTGGGAAGAAAGGCGGTGGTGGCGGTGAGCGTCGCCCGCCGCGCCCGCCTCGCGGAGGACCACCAGGAAATCCGCCTCCCGGTGGCGGCCCGTGTCTCATGAACGATTCATCGGGCGTGCCTCGAAACAAACGTGGTATGTACGGAAACTGCTGCGTCACCACATAGTGATAAATGCCCTCGGGATACTCCGGCGTGACTCCGATGCGGCCGTTGCACTCATCCAGATCTCCAGCACCGGCAACGTACTCCCAGTCCTGGACGAAGCGACCATCGTAGGTCCCTCCTGGCCCTGCCTCGCCGCTGGTTCGCTGGCCTTTGCGGACACGATAGCTGCTGACAAGTTGTTTCATCGGTGACTTGAGATCCCCGGCATCCGAGTGTCCTTGATCGTTGTAGATCGGAAAGCCGTCCGCCGCGTAGCCGATCAACAGCATCTCTGGTTTCTCGGTTTCCTTGCTCAGCGTCTCCAGCAACAGTCGGGGTGTTCCGTGGTAGTGATAGGCACCTGTTGGCTGCACATGACCGTTGCTTTGGTCCAAACCAAGATCAACCACACCTCCCAAGGCTTCGTATTGCCAACCTGAACGCCGATCGCGATTCCAAAACTCGGCCGCGCCGGGATCCAGTGGCACGCCGTTGATCGCCACGCCGAATGGATGCATCTGTAATGGTGTGGTCTTTTCAGCGACCTTCGGAGCGACGGGGACTCGAAAGCGGTGTGACTGAGCGGAAATACGATTCGGGTTGCGCGGGCCTGGAAACTGTCCCGTTTTGTGGTTCGGCAAGCCATCCGACTCGATCACGCGGAAATCCCCTTCGATGCCAATCGTGACGTGCCCAGCGGCAACCGATTGATGTGAATGTTCGTCAGCATGAGATTCGGTACCGATATCGTGGCCATGAGCAGCGTGACCGGAGGACAGCAAGACGACCAAGATCATCCCGGTGAATCCGGTAACGACACCAGCCTTGTTGAATCGAGCGTGAAAGCGAGCAGGCACGGCATGAAACCTTGATTTAGAATGGAGTTGATCATTACACCTGATAGCGTGAACGGCTATCCTTGCGGAATTCCACTGTCATCGGATCGGCATCGATCCATTTGTGGCAACTTTTTCAATTCCCCGTGGATCCAGCGGGGCCGATCCGTTACCAAGCTTGGAGCGATTTGTGCAATCGGCGTCATCAAACGATCGCAGTGAACCGCCAGACCAGTCGGCCGATAAATCGGAGCCGAATGACACCGCGCACAGCCAGCCCGATCCACTGGTCCTGGAGCGATTGCGGATCGAGCCCGCCGCAGTGCTCGCCGATGCGTTCGCTGCGGAACACGATCGACTTTGGCAACTGGCAATGTTTCGCATGGACCACCGAATTGCCGGACGTGTCGACGCGGATGATGTCTTGCAGGAATCATTCTTGGCTGCCGAGAAACGCGTCCAACACTATCTGAAATCACCCAAGTGCTCGTTATTCGTTTGGCTTCGCATGATCGTCACGCAAACGTTGGTCGACATTCATCGCCGGCATTTCGGTGCGGATATGCGTAGCGCGGCTCGCGAAGTCAGCTTCGGCGGCCCCCAACTCCCCGAATCCACTTGCGTGTCGATCGTTCGTCAATTGACCGGCAGCCAAACGTCCCCCAGCGGCGTGATGATGCGTGAGGAATCGACGATGGCTTTGGAAAAAGCGATCAGCGAAATGCCAGCCCTGGACCAGGAGACCATCGCCCTGCGTCACTTCGAAGGACTCAGCAACAGCGAAACCGCAGAAGTCCTCGGAATCAGCGTGACTGCGGCGAGTAACCGCTACGTTCGTGCACTGGCGAGATTGCGAGATATCCTGGAGGCTTGGGAAAACAGCGACAAGAACAAACCTGCTGGTGACGATGCCCCCCATTCAACCCACTGACGAAAGCAGCGCCGAGGAATCAGCATCGCAGCGATGGTGCGATGCCGATTCAGGGTCCTTCTCGTCGTCCTCGGCCGATGGGCTGCGCAATCCGGTTGAGTCCCTCGCGTCACAATGGTTGCAACGTGTGCGTCAGAGCGAAAGCGATCCTCGTGCAAATCACTTGGATGTCGCCACGGCGAACGGACCGACACCGACCGGTTCATCGGACGACGATACGGCAGACGTGGCGGCCAAACAACTCAGCGACCTGTTGCCGGTGCTGAAACGACTGGAGTCCGCTCGTCGTCAAAACGCGCAGCGACCATCCGGTCTCGCGTCCCTGGGTTCCAAACGACCAGAGCGTCTGGGCGACTTTCGCATCATTCGCCAAATCGGTCGCGGCGGCATGGGCGTGGTGTTCGAGGCCGAGCAGATTTCGTTGGGCAGAACCGTGGCGATCAAGGTGCTGCCGCAATCGATGTTGCAGGAGGACAAGCAGGTCCAGCGTTTTCATGTGGAAGCCCAATTTGCCGCTTCGCTGCACCACACCAATATCGTTCCGGTCTTTGGATTCGGCGAAGACGCCGGGTACCACTTTTACGTGATGCAACGCATCAATGGACAGGGATTGGATCGTGTCCGACTCTCCGGCAGCCCTTTGGACGTGGACTTGGTGATCAAGATCGGCAAGCAAGCCGCATCGGCACTCCACTACGCCCATCGGCAAGGTGTTTTGCATCGAGACGTCAAACCGGCCAACCTGCTGTTGGATCAAGACGACAATCTTTGGATCACCGACTTCGGTGTCGCCAAAGCGATCGAGTCGGTCGGCCAAACACGCACCAACGACGTGGTCGGGACGTTGCGATACATGGCGCCTGAGCATTTCCTTGGTTCCGCCAATCCTCGCAGCGATGTCTACAGCCTGGGGTGCACGCTCTACGAATTGCTGGCCGGACACCCCGCGTTTGATGATGAATCCATCCGTGCCGCACTGGTCCGCCGCATGCCCGTCGAAGCGGCCGCACCGATCCGCAAGATCAATCGCAGCGTCCCCCGTGACCTGGAGACGATCCTGAACAAAGCGATGGCGGCTGATGAATCCGATCGTTACCAGGATGCCGGCGAGTTGGCCGATGACTTGGAGCGATTGGCCAATGGCGATCCCATTCACGCTCGCCGACACTCGCCCCTGGAACTGACGCTTCGATTCGCCAAGCGGAAACCGGCCGTCGCCGCGTTGACCGCGCTCTCGACACTCTTGCTTGCTGCAATCGCGTTGACCTCCACTTGGGGTTACCTCCGCAACCAAAGTCTGCTGAGCGACGCGGTCGCATCGCGCGCCGCGGCTCGATCGACGGCCACCGTGGCAACCGATGCGTTGGATCAACTGTTCGCCCGATTTGCGGGAGACGATTTGCTCAGCGACATCATGCGGTCCTCCAACGGCGAGATCTCCAGTTCGTCCGCCATCACACCGGCGGTCAGCCCCGAGACGGCGGCCATCTTGCAGGACCTGTTGGGTTACTACGATCGGATCGCAAAGATGCAGTCGTTTGATTCCGTCGTTCAAGCAACCGAGGATGTCGACGAATTGGACTTGCACACCATGCAGTCCGCCGCGACCGCCAAGTTTCACATCGGCAGCATCCATTGGCGACTGGGACGATACTACGCCGCTGCCAACGCCTTCAAACTTTCACTGGCCGATCATAGGATGCTCGATCGAGCCAGCGGGCAATCGTCGACGGTTGAGTCGGTTGTACGACAAGTCGGTTTGCTCAACAGAATCGCATTGGCCTTGTATCAGTTGAGCGATCACGAAGACGCCGACCAGTACATCGAGCGCGCGTTGAACCTGATTGATCAATCTCCCGCTGATATCGCCAAGACACCCGCCTGTCGTTTCGCCAAGGCGAGATCGCACTACCTGCTCGGTTTCCACTTGCGTCCGGGGATGACCGCCGATTCCATGCCGTCCGCCATCATGGTCAACTCGATCGCTGCGGGGCGAGACCGCCTTGCACCACCGGGCCGCCCCGGATTCAATTCCCCACCCCGTCGACGTCCACCGCCCGATAAGTTCGGCGATCTCTTTGATCCTGGTTTTGATCCCGAGTCGTTGTTCGACCGAGCCAGTGATGTCACATCCGCGGATCCTGAGAGGAAATCTCCCGGCGGCAACCTTATGGCCCGTGCAGATGCCGCAGAACATCTAGCGACCGCCACGGAAATTCTGCGGCGACTGGTCGATGAGTATCCCGATCGGCCTGCCTATTCCTTGCAGTTAGCGATCACACTGCGAGAGCAAGCCGTTGATGTGTTGATGCCTGAGTCCTCCGAACAATCACAAGCCGCGGATCAGGCGATCGAGATCTTGGATGTTCTGCAAACGCAGTTTCCTGAGAACACTCAAATTCGCTGGGAGCGAATCCGTACACTTGCCGACATGAACGTGTTTCGAGTCACCGATGCAACCAAGCAGCAGGAGGGACTCAAGCGAATCATCCAAGCCGCAGCGTCACTGGACGCTTTGATCAGTCGCTACCCGGGTATTGATGCCTACCAGTCGCAACACGCACACATGGAGTTCAAACGTGGCACCCTGTTACGGCTCGCCGCAGAGAACGATGGGCGTCGCCGGCGTGAAGACATCGACTTTCAAATCTCTCTCGCGTTTCGAAATGCGGCGGAAAGCATGGCCGCGGTCGTATTAAGAAACCCAGATGCGAGAGGTTTTCAAGCATGGCATGCGACTTTCCAAATGTGGCTCGGTGACAGCCTGCGACGCATCGGTGAAGGAACCGAAGCGGTCGAGCAGTTTCGCCAAGCCAACGAGACATGGAAATCACTCGCCGAGAAAAGCGATGCGCCAATCATCCAACTCGGCATGCAACACACCGACGACGCACTGGTCGACCTCCTCACCGAAGCCTTCTAGCCCCCGCGCTGGTGTCCCGCCTTCAGGCAGCCGAGCCATGGGGCAATCGCGGCTGATCCCTGATCACTTGCCGCACATCTTTTCCGGTGCATCGGCACCTCACCTTTTACCCGGACCTAAGCTTAAAAATCCCGGCCGTGGGGATGCCCGCGCTGCTGAACCGTCTAACTTCTCGGCGCCAAAAACGATTCAACCCCTGCAATCAGAACTTTCCGGCCTCGCAACCTTCATCGAATACTTCATCCGTGCGCCCAGACCTGTCCACTGCCGCAAAACAGACCTTTCAGGTCGTTGCCCTTTTGGCGACGGTGTTGGTGGTAGGCATTCACTACAAATCCGACATTCCGGACTCGGATTCGGTTGCGATGGCAACCTGGAACCAGCTCACGCAAGAGTTCCTGTTTGGTGGCATAGCACGGGTCTCCGTCCCGTTGTTCGCTTTCGCCGCAGGGTTCTTCTATTTCCGCAGCCATGACGGCAGCCTCGCTTGTTCGATTCAAAAATGGCGTCAACGGGGTCGCACCGTCGCATTGCCTTATTTCCTCGTTGCAAGTCTGGCGATGTTCAGTTGGTTGATGATCCGCCGCATCAGTGGAGAGTCTGTGGACTGGACCTGGATGCATTTCATCGGTCAGTGGTTACTGCATCCACCCGCAGAACAACTCTGGTTTCTACGTGACTTGATGGTACTGGTCACGCTCGCACCGATCATCAATTGGCTGGGTCAGTCAGGACGTCGTTGCTACGTTGCCCTCGGCACGCTCGCGGTCGCATGGGCAGCGAATTGGCAACCATTTCCGACCCTGTTTGGTTGGCATGTGCTGCACATCGAGACGTTGTTCTTTTTCGTCGCAGGCATGGTCGCGTTGCGGCACATTTCATGGCTGGAATCAACATGCCAATTTCGGACGCAAACGATAAGTGTGTTGCTGGGCCTTTGGTCGACCCTGTTGGTCGTACGGATCTGTATCCGCCCGGACTTTGACATCTGGTACATCCATCGTTGCGGGTGGAGCGATCTGCTGTTGCACAAGGCATCGATCCTGATCGGTTGCGTTGCGTTGTTTGCCCTCTGCTCACGGGTTCGTCATTCGGCATTGACGCGGCTTTCCGGCGCGTCTTTCTTCGTCTTTCTTTTTCACGAGTTTCCTTTGCGTGCCGTCGCCCATCGATTGGTGGAGCGAATGGGTGACACGACGAATTCGTGCTGGTACCTCACACCGTTGGTATTGCTGATTTGTTTCGGCGGTGCGAGTCTCATGAGCCACTGGTTGCCGGCTTGGTTTGCTTTCCTGACCGGTGGCCGAACACCGCACCGAGCCACGTCGATCGTTGGCGTAGTAAGAACAAATGACTCTGCCTCGCAACGCTGCAACGCCGGATAGAGAATCATCATGGGATTTTTGACGTTTCTGTTTGCCATTGCAGCACTGGTTTGGACGATTCCTATCGTCCGTGCCGGGCGAATGTTTTTGATGCCGTTGGCGATACTGGCGGTGGGGACCGTCCTTGGTCCCGCCTTCTTTGCAATCGACGGACCGATCCAACTGAGTCTGGACCGCGTGTTGTTCTTTCTGATGGTTGCCCTGTCCGTGATCGCATGGCGAACCGGTCAAATCAGCATGCCGAAGCTCAATCGCGTGGACTACCTCGTGATCGCAACTGTCGTTTGGTTCTATTGGAGCGCGATCAGCGGTGGCACTTCGCCCAGTTCCTCGCCGACCGCGCGATGGTTGTTTTACATTGCCATGCCGGCGGGCATGTATGCGATCGCGCGTGTGATGCCGGTCAAGCCCCAGGACATTCGCTGGTTGCTGATTGGGTCTTGCGGTTTGGGGGTCTATCTCTCTGGCACCGCAGTTTTAGAGATCAGCGGAATTCACGGACTTGTATTCCCGCGGTTCATTGTCGATCCCGAAGTCTGGGAGTTCTACGGTCGTGGCCGTGGTCCCTTGCTCAATCCGTCGGGCAACGGGATTGTGATCAGCATCGCGTTGGCCGCCGCCACGATCGGCTTCATGAGCGTACCTGGACGCAAGAAAACGGTGTATGCCATTCTGATGCTGTGCACGTTGCTAGGCGTCTATGCGACGTTGACTCGCAGCGCGTGGATGGGTGCCGTCGCGGTCGTCGCGGTGATGGCGTTGTACCACGCACCGCGTTGGGCTCGCGTGCTGGCGATATCATCGGGATTGATTCTTGGTGGGCTGTCAGCGACCGACCTGAAAGACCAGTTCATGCAAATGAAACGTGACAAGAATCTGACGGCATCGGATGCGGAAAAGTCCGTGCAACTTCGTCCCTTGTTGGCCATCGTCGGCTGGGAGATGTTCCAGGATCGGCCGATCGTCGGTCATGGCTTTGGTCACTACATGGAAAAAAACGGGCCGTACTGTGACGATCGCAGCTACGACATGCCACTCCCAGAAGCACGACCGTACAACCAACACAACGTCTTTCTATCGGTCTTGGTCGACACTGGCTTGGTAGGCTTTTCGTTCTTTGGCGGTTGGTTCGCCATGTTGATTTTCACCAGTCTGCAACTGGTACGAAACCGTCTCGCCGCACCGGAAGTAAGACAGATGGGCTGGCTATTGTTGGGCACGATCTTGGCATACACATGCAACGGCATGTTCCAAGATGTCTTGATCATCCCGATGGTACACATGTACCTATTCTTTCTCGGCGGACTGGCGGTCACGGCATTGCAAACCCGACTACGGCCCTCTTCCCAGAATGAAAGCCCCGTACGTCAGCCTTTCCAGGTTGATACTTTCCCCCCACGTACGTCAGCCTTTCCAGGCTGACATTCACACCTGTACGTCAGTCTTTCCAGACTGACATTCACACCTGTACGTCAGTCTTTCCAGACTGACATTCACACCCATGTCAGGCTAGAAAGCCTGACGTACGAACCTCTGCCCGACACATCCCTGCCTGAAACGGTACACTGCCCTTACGTTTCACCCTCGCAGAGAGCGAAACCCGAGCACTTGAATCCGATGCGCAAGGACACCCACTGATGCAGAAACTCGTCGACGGCATTCACAAATTCCAGCGAGAAGCTTTCAGTGTTGACGAAAAGCTTTTCGAGACGCTTGTCCGAGGTCAGGATCCACTCGCCTTGTTCATCACTTGTGCGGACTCACGGATCGTCCCCAGTCTGTTGACGCAAACCAATCCAGGTGAGTTGTTCATCCAGCGGACTGCCGGCAATATCGTGCCTGCATATGGAACCGTGTTCGGCGGCGAAGCGTCGACGATCGAGTACGCGGTCACGGCGCTGAAGGTCAAAGACATCATCATTTGCGGCCATTCTCATTGTGGTGCGATGGCCGGGGTGTTGCATCCAGAGAAACTCGATGGGATGCCGGCCGTCCAAGCTCATCTGCAACATGCCGACGCGACTCGTGAGATCGTCGAGAAAAATTACCAGCACGTGACGGATCCGGCCGAGCGTTTGATGTTGGCGGTGGAAGAAAACGTCTTGGTTCAACTGGAGAACTTGCGGACCCATCCATCGGTCGCCGCCGCGATCGATCAGGGAGACTTGAAACTACACGGTTGGGTGTATGAGTTCGAGACCGGGAAAGTCTTTGCGTACAACCCACAGTTCAGCCAATTCGTGCCCTTGGATGCCGCGCCGCAATCCATCGTCGAAATGGACGCCGCACTGCCACCGATCTAACCTGAACCAAAACCGGGTCGTAGAATTTTGATCCCTGCAATGAACAAGATGCGGAGTGCGATCCGTTGTCCCGAGCCCAGATGATTCCTGTCAAGAACGCCGAGAGGTATTTGCTCCCATGAACGCAATCAGCAGATTTCTGGCTTCGGAAATATACGCCGTTGCCGGTGCATCCAATCGTCAGCACAAGTACGGCAACAAAGTCTTTCGCGCACTACTGGCCTCTGGACGCAAGACATACCCGCTGAACCCGGCCCAGGATGAGATCGAGGGGCACAAGGCTTACCCGTCGATCTCTGAGTTGCCGGTTGTTCCGGCAGCACTCTCGATCATTACCCCGCCCGAGGTCACTCGTCGAGTGGTCGCCGACGCGATCGAGGCCGGGGTGAAACACATCTGGATGCAGCCCGGCGCCGAAGACGAACAGGCGAGCGAATCTGCACGCCAAGCCGGCATCAACGTCATTGACGACGGCAGTTGCATCCTCGTGCTCTTGGCTCGTCAATCATGACGCGCTTTCGACGAGCCAATCAGCCCAATGCAATCAGCCCAATGCAATCAGCCCAATGCAATCAGCCCAGCAGTTTGGCCAGTGTGGTAGCAAGATCTCTCAGGGCATCCTGACTGGGCAACGTGATCTTCAACTGCGGCCGTCCTTGTTCATCGGTGTCGATTGCTTTGGACAATTGCTCGGTAAGTCGATCCACCGTTTCGGACTTTGCCGCATTGGCATCGTCCCCACCGATCAAGCTGCCAGCGAGCGTGAGCGCCGCTGAGACAAGGTCTCCGGTTGCTTTGGAAACACTTTCTCGGCGTTGACTCAATTGCTGAATCTCTGCTTCGACCCGCCGCTGATTGCTTTCGTCCACTGGAGCGGCGAGCTTTGGCAACGCCATTTTCTCCAGGCGACGTCGCAGGTCGTCCGTGCTACTGCTCACCGCGACTTCACCGACATCGCTGTCGATGTCCAGCGATGCATTGGCCAGTTCCTGTTTGGATGCCAGTGTGTCCAGCAGTTCTTCTTCGATCGTTCCCGCAGAGACCATGTTGTAGATGTGCACGGGATTCTTTTGTCCCATGCGGTGGGCACGGGCGATTCGTTGCTCCAGCACGGCGGGGTTCCACGGCAAGTCGCAATTGATGACGACGTTGGCGGACTGCAGATTCAGCCCGGTGCTGCCGGCGTTGGTCATCAGGATCACTCGGCACTCGGGATCGTCCTGGAACTTTGCCACGATCGGCGGCCGTTTCTTTTGCGGTACACTGCCGTCCAGCCGAACGTAATCACATCCGATTTCGTCCAACCGTTTCTCCACGCGGTCCAGCATTCGTTTCCATTCGGAGAATAGAACAATCTTGCGTGACGGATCGTCGATCAAGCCTTGCAACAGTTCTCCGAGTCGTTCCAGCTTGCTGCTGTACTCGGGTTCTTGCTGGTTCACCAGGAATGTACTGTCGCAGGACATCCTCGCCATCGCGAGGGCACGCCGCAAACGCAGCAGGTCCATTTCGGTCAAGTATTTCTTACCCACGATCTGCGCCACGACCTGCATCTGACCGGCGTGGATCTCCATCTGTTCATCGGTCGGGGTCACGCGGACGATTTCGTCGGTGCGTTCGGGCAACTGCTTGGAGACTTCGCCACGTGTGCGACGCAGCAGGATCGGCTGCAGCGTCTTGCGCAGTTCGTCCAAGCGGTAGTAGCCGATGGTCTTGCCATTGTCGTCGACCACGCGGTGACGATTAAAGAATTTGAATGCGGAGCCGAGTCGATGCTCATCGACGAAGCGGGCGACGGTAAACAGTTCGCCGAGATTGTTTTCCAATGGCGTGCCCGACAACACCAAGCGGAACGGGCTTCGCAAAGACCGGATCACATTGCTGGTCTTTGACTCCCAGTTCTTGATCCGTTGTCCTTCATCCAGAATGATCAAATCCCAATCGACCGACTCGATCGGCTCCAAGTCACGCAGGACTTGCTCATAGTTGCAAACGGTAAAGAACGTGTCGCTGCGGTATTGTTCACAGCGTTCGGCCGCGGTTCCCAAGACGACTTGTACGCTGCGGCCACAGAACCGCGCGACCTCGGTCCGCCACTGGCTTTTCAAGGACGCGGGGCAAACGACCAGGACTCGCTTGATATCCGCCATGCGTGAGAGCAATTCGGCGACCCCGATGCCTTGGATCGTCTTTCCCAGCCCCATGTCATCGGCCAAGATGGCTCGACCGGCGGAGGCGGCAAACGCGATGCCGTCCATTTGATACGGCAGCAGTTCGGCGCTGAGCAACTCGGTCCGCAGCGGATGGCCGTGCGGGTTTTGGCGAATCTCAGCACACTGGCGCGTCAATTCATTCTGTAGCAGTTGGCGTTGGATGAAATCTTCCGCATCGGGATAGATGGTCACCTCTCTGCCATTGGACTCCAATGCTTCGATGCGGTGCATCACGTCGACTGCGTCAGTGGATGATACATCCACCAAGTCGCCAACGATTTCTTCGATCGCGGGGTTGCGACGAGTGGGAACGTTGAAACGGAGGCCAAAATCGTCGCCGTATTGCAAACGCAACGAAACGTGTTTTCGTTTGTACGGTGTCGATATCGCGGCAACACTGAATCGTTTGGACGCCTTGCCCAGTGCGTGCAGGATGTGCTTGCACGTGCCCAGCCCGTTGGTGCGGAAATCGGGGCAGGAACAGTAGGACTGATGCGGCTCGGTTCCCCGCAACGCCACGCGGTAGGATTTGCCCGTGTTGTGACTGGTCAACACATAGTCTGCCCACGGGGTGCTGGCATCGCTGCTGCGAACTGTCATCGGTTCTTCGGCCGCCCGCTTTTCTCGCTCCGCCAACGCGCGTGCATGCAGTTCATCCTCGGTCAAATTTTCCAAGGGCACGGACTCATCCGGCGGAACGGCAAGCCCCAGGACGCTCTTGGCATCGAGCAAATAAGACAGCGCGGCGCCGAGGTGATGGCAGGGGGCATCACAGTGGTCGCAATTGTGCTGGATCTGTTTCGCACGGGCAGATTGCAAAGTCAGCGTGACGATCGCGGTCCCTACACGCGGCGGAGCGTCATCGGCGTCCAAATCACGTTTGTCCGAATCACGGACTTTGACTCGCAGCAAGTCGCCGCCGAGGAAAACATCTTGGCCGGGATCGATTTCCGTGAATCGATCGCCCAGACGCATCAGCTTGGCGCCCTCGTCACCCAGTTTTTGGCACGCCTGGTGGTAGGTCAGCGAGCCCAGTCGCTGGTGGAAGACGTTGACCTTCTTTTTTCGAGGGTCGGGTTTGCTGGTCGTTTTCTTGCCGTTGCCCTTCTGACGCGTCGTTTGAGTCTTTGTGGAGGCCATCGCCATTGATTCCTTGCTATTGCCCAAGATTGTCCCGTACCGCACTGTCCCATGCCATGGCAAATATTGGAGCGATTCACGGCTGATCGATCAAGCGACATCGGGGGTTCCAACCGCTGATGCAAATCAGATTCTTTGATTAAACTGCCGCCCATGAACAAACGACTTACGAAAATCAGCAAGTATTTGAGCTTCGTCCTGAAGCACCATCCCGATGCCATCGGCCTGAAACCGGATCCATGGGGCTGGATCAATATCGAAGAATTGGTTGCCAACGCAGATGCCAACGGAAAATCGATCACGGCCCAGCAAGTCAAAGACGTCGTCGCGCAGAGCGAAGTCCAGCGTTTTTTGCTGAGCGACGACGGCCTTTCGATTCGTGCCTGCTAGTAACCGAGAGTTTTCACCGTGCCGCTGTCGCCCATTCCCATTCCTGATTCCATCACGCAGTTGCCCATCCCTGGGCAGACTGAGCAGTTGATCGACACCGCTTATGAGCGGATCGAAGCGTTCATGCTGTCCGATCAAGAGGTCATCGAGAACTTTGTGAATTGTGATTTTCATTTGATCGCTCAGTCGATCGAGTGGATCTTTGAAAACCATTTGTTGGCAGGCAACCGCTTCTGCGAATGGGGATGCGGATTCGGCGTGGCCGCCATGCTGGCCGCGGCTCGTGGCATGGAGTCGGTGGGCATCGAGATCGAATCGGTCTTGGTGGAGCAGTGCGAGGACTTGGCCGAGCTGGTCGACAATGCCGCGGAGTTCTATTGCGGCAGTTTTGTGCCACGCGATGTTCCCGGCTTGACCGATCTGGCCGCCGAAATGAAGCACGTCGATGTTCAGGAAGGCGACATTTATGATGAGATCGGCTTGTCGATCAACGACTTCGATCTCTTCTTTGCGTTCCCCTGGCCGGGCGAACACGAATTCTTTGAAGCCATCTTTGAAGCTTGCGCGGCCGACGGTGCATTGCTGCTGACCTATCGAGGCCGCGAGGGGACTCATTTACTGCGGAAAGTGGGCTGACGCGGATTATCCATTAGCCGAAACGCGATAGCGTCCGGTTCCCGATTACAGGCGTGAGAACCGGACGCTATCGCGTGGCGGCTGATATGTGCAGACTGATTCCGTACCAATCCGCGTAAGCCGTTTCGTGCAAACGTATTGCGAAGACTGTAGTGAGTCGCGTGAATCATCCGGGCCTAGCGGATCGCTTTTCAGAGAAGTTCGCCGACGTTCAATACCGTCATTGCGAAAATGAGACCTCTGGACGGTCTGCTAAAGTGAACGTGTCTGGCTTGGATCACGCCAAATGAAAGCCGAGCGGCCTGATCGCTTGACCTGCGGTCGACAAAGCGAGTGCCGCGATCAAACTTAGGCGTGTTGCTCAATGAAATTGGCGATCGCAGGAATTGGCGCTGACAGTAAATCTTTCTTCCCTCAACCTCGGAGTCCGACGTGTATCCTGTGGAAATGGTGTCTAGGTTTCGCTGTTTGGTTGCCATCGGTTTGGTTTCCGCCTGCGTTATTGTGTCGGCAGACGATTGGCCTCAGTTTCGAGGAACAAACGCCGATGGAATCGCTGGTTCGACATTGCCCACGCAGTGGGCTGCTGATGAGGGCGAAACTCAGAACATCAAATGGCAGGTGCCGATCCAGGGCGAAGGCTGGTCGTCGCCCATCATTTCGAACGGCCAGATCTTTCTCACGGCAGCCGTCCCTGTCGACGAGGACAAAGCAGATGCTGCGAAGCCGACTGAATACAGTGGGGGTGGCGGATCGCGGCGAGATGACTTGACGTCAACTACCTTTCACTACGACGTGATCTGCTTGGATGCGGCCACCGGCAAAGAAAACTGGCGTCGTACGGCCAAACAAGGTCGACCGCCCATGCCCCGCCACAGCTCCAACACGTACGCAACCGAAACCCCCGTCACCGATGGCAAGTCGATCTTTGCTTACTTCGGGATGAACGGAGTCTATTGTTACGATCTCGCCGGCGAGCTGCGTTGGCAAAAGGACTTGGGTTCGTTCGAGATGCGGGCCGGCTGGGGAACGTCCAGTTCGCCTGTTTTGTTCGACGGCAAACTTTACATTCAAGTCGACAACGAAGAACAGTCGTTTGTTATCGCGTTGGACGCGGATTCCGGAGAAGAAGTCTGGCGAGTCAATCGAGAAGAAAAATCTCAATACAGCTCTCCGATCATCTGGACCAACAGCAAACGAAGCGAACTGATCGTCGGTGGAGTGGTCTACCGATCCTACGATCCGATGACCGGCGACTTGCTGTGGCAGCTCGACATGGAGAAAGGCCGCAGCTCGGCGACACCGATCGCCGTCGGTAATCGTCTGTTCGTCGGCACCGAATTGCGTAACCGTGGTGGCGATGACGACGGCGGCGGATTCTTGTTCGCCATCAAGCCGGGCGGATCCGGCGATATCACTCCGCCCAACGACGCGACCGACAGCGAATTTATCGCCTGGAAAACGGACTCCAGCGACATTCAAATGGCATCGCCCACTTTCTGTGACGGACATCTCTATTTCTTGGAGCGACGCGCAGCCAGCGTCACCTGCGTGAACGCGGAAACGGGCGACATTGCTTACAAACAGCGAATTCGCGGAGCCCGGGCGTTCTGGGCGTCGCCTTGGTCGGATGGCAAAAACGTCTATTGCTTGGACACAGGCGGAACGACCTACGTCATCGCAGGTGGTGCCGCGTTTCGACTCGTCAGCGAAAACGTGATCGATGAACAAGCGTGGTCGACTCCGGGCATCGCCGACGGTGCGATCTACCTGAGAACCCTCAGCCATCTCTACAGCATCGCTGAACCATCTAAATCAAGCGAGTGAGGCGTTGACCGTTTCCTTTTCAATCGTGGGCGGTTACAAAGACAACTTGTCGGACAGCACGTAATCACTCCTCGATTCAAGAATCACACCATGGCCAAAAAGAAATCCAAAGTCGCAAAGAAGGTTGCCGCCAAAAAGGTTGTTGCCAAGAAGGACGCCGCAAAACCATCGCCCGTCGAACCTGATGCTGTCGTAGACGCTGCGGAATCCAGACCTGCGGCATCCAAACCTGCGGAGAAGAAGAAAGCCGTCAAGAAGGCTGCCAAGAAGAAGTCGACGAAAAAACAGCCGATGACGCTGGGCGACATTTACGACCAAGTGTCACGGAAAGCGGATACCCAGGGCGTGAAGATCAATGTTGCCGAAACCAAACGCGTGATGGCATGTTTCTTTGACGTGCTGGAAGACTACAAGCCCGTTGACGCATTCGATTTCATCGCCAAAGGCCTCAAGCGCGCCGGCACCCGCCGTCGCTAAAGTACGTCAGCCTTTCCAGGCTGACATGCACCCGTACGTCAGCCTTTCCAGGCTGACATGCACCCGTACGTCAGCTCTTTTTCAGGCTGACCATCCCACCGTAGGTCAGCCTTTCCAGGCTGACCTGCGAATCTGCTCGGTCCCAATGGGACGAAACGTACCCTATGAAACGCATCCGCAATTTTTGCATCATCGCTCACATCGATCATGGCAAGTCGACCTTGGCGGATCGACTGATCCAGGCCTGTGGTGGCGTGACCCAGCGTGACTTTCATGATCAGATGCTTGATTCGATGGATATTGAGCGTGAGCGTGGAATCACCATCAAGAGCAACACGGTTACGTTGAACTATCGTGCGGCCGATGGCAACGACTATCAGCTCAACTTGATCGACACGCCCGGCCACGTGGACTTTTCTCATGAGGTCCGCCGGTCACTGATGGCGTGCGATGGTGCGTTGATCGTGGTCGACGCGTCACAGGGCGTGGAAGCTCAAACGGTCGCCAATCTGTATTTGGCGTTGGAATACGACCTGCAGTTGCTGCCCGTGATCAACAAGATCGACCTGCCGGCGGCTGACGTGGATCGTGCCCGTGAAGCGATCGATGCCGAGCTGGGCCTGGACCCTTTTGCCGCCATCCCCGTGTCGGCAAAAACCGGGGTCGGGATCGAGGACGTTCTCGAAGGAATCGTGAACCACCTGCCGCCACCCAAGGGTGATCCTCAGGCTCCTCTGAAAGGCCTCGTGTTCGACGCTCATTTTGACAAGTACCGCGGCGTGATCCTGCAATGCCGTGTGATGGAAGGAACGCTCAAGAATCGTGACACGATCCTTTTCATGCACGGAGGACACGACTACAAAGTCGACGAGTTGGGTTACAACCAACTGAAGCTCAATCCGCAAGCTCAGCTCCGGGCTGGCGAAGTCGGCTACATCGTGGCGGGTGTCAAGAGTGTGCAAGACATCGAGATTGGGGACACGATCACGTTGGCCGACCGCCCGGCGTCGGAGCCCATTCCAGGCTATCAACCAGCCAAACAAGTCGTGTTCTCGTCGGTCTACCCGATGAGCACCGATGAGTACCCCGAGCTGACCAAGGCCCTTGAAAAACTGGCGATCAACGACGCCGCTCTGACTTATGAAAAGGATAGTTCGGCGGCGTTGGGTTTTGGGTTTCGCTGCGGGTTCCTCGGCCTGTTGCACTTGGACGTGATCCAAGAGCGGTTGCAGCGTGAGTTTGACCTCGGTTTGGTAATCTCCGCGCCGTCGGTCAAGTACAAACTGACGCTCAAGGATGGATCGACAATCGACGTCGACAACCCCAGCTACTGGCCCGATCCGACGAACATCGATTCGGCAATGGAGCCCTATATCAAAGCGTCCATCTTGACGCCGGAGGAATACGTCGGGCCGGTCATGGAGTTGTGTCGCGAGCATCGCTCGGAAAGCCAAACCATGAACTATCTATCGGCAGGACGAGTGGAAGTGAGCAGCGAAATGCCGCTGGGCGAAGTCCTGTTTGATTTCTACGGCAAACTCAAGATGATCACGCGTGGCTATGGATCCTTTGACTACGAACCGATTGAGTACCGGCCAACCGATGTGGTGAAGGTCGATATCTTGGTGAACAAGGAGCCGATCGACGCACTTTCCTACCTCGTGCACCGCGACAAAGCGAGAACGCGTGCGTTGCACTATTGCGAACAATTGGCCGAAGAAATCCCGCGTCACCAATTCAAGATTCCTATTCAAGGTGCGATCGGCGGGACGATCATCGCACGAGCAACGATTCAGCCCTACCGCAAGGACGTCACCGCGAAGCTGTACGGGGGCGACGTCACTCGGAAGAAAAAACTGTTGGAGAAACAAAAGAAGGGCAAAGCAAAGATGAAGCAATTCGGCAGCGTCAACATCCCCCAAAAAGCCTTCGTTTCCGTCCTCCGCGCCGACAAAACCTAAACGCTACTCTGGAAATTTGACATGGAACCCAAACTGAGGATTCGTCTGACCGGGTGCGCCGACCTTGTTAGAATGGTCCAAGTCAAAGCTCTTTTTCAATCGGCTTGATCGAGAAAATTGAGCATTACGAACCCAAACAGAAAGAGGGCTTCCGATGATCAGGCAAGACCCGATTCCACTCGAAGACCGAGTGAGTCAGCTAGAGCAAGAGGTCAGACGTTTGAAGTCTCGATTGCCGGATTGCAACGATGAAATGGGATGGTTGGCATCTTTTGACGGAGTTCTAGAAGACGATGCACTGACAGCCGAAGCAGAGCGTCTCGGTAGGGAGTGGCGAAAATCCCAGCAAGACGGGGCTAATGAACCGTAATGTTTATCCTAGACACGGATCATTTGTCGATCATCGAACGACGGACCGGTGATGAATACGAGCGGATTATCTCGAAGGTCAAGGAGCACGGGGCAGGCAATGTTTTTGTTACCGTCGCCAGCATGCACGAGCAATTCTTGGGATGGCATAACGCGATTGCGAAGTGCAAGGACGAGGTAGCACGAGTGCAGCCGTACCGCCGACTTGCGGCATTGTCTGCAACGTACCGCCAAAGCCAGATGCTTAGTTGTACGGATGCTGCTGCTCGAGAATTCCAAAGACTGCGAGGTGAGAAAATCCGCATCGACACGATGGACTTGCGGATTGCTTCGATCGCATTGGTAAATCAAAAGACGATTGTCACACGCAATCGTATCGACTACGAAAGAGTCCCGGGATTGCAAGTTGAAGATTGGACGAGTCAGCCATAGAGATAAGATTGTCGCCGACAGAACCTAAACGCTCCTCTGGAAATTTGACATGGAGTATCCATTCGCCGGTTTTGTTCCTCCATTTGGGAGATACGCCGAAGGCGTTTAACATCATAGCCCAGGGTAAGGTTCCCACGAGTGCAACGAGTGGGACCGCCACCCTGGGTTCAAAACTCGTCGCCGGTTCTGTAGTGCGGCCGAATTCGAAACCAGTATCACGCAACGAATCTCCGAACGATGTCCCATCAAGATGCCCTCAGTAGCCCTGGCTCGAACCCACCCGAGGCTCCCGTCACACCGGACTTGGCGTTGGTGCGAACCGATTTGGCCAACGAGCGTACCTTGCTTGCGTATGGACGCACCGCGTTGATGATCATCGGCACGGGATTTTCGTTGATTCAATTTCTTGAGCCCACACCGGGGTTGCTGATCGGCGGTTGGACATTGATCGGATTGGGGGGAGTGCTGGGGTTGGTCGGAATTCATCGATTCACCTCGTTGCGTCGGCGGCTTCACTAGCGGGCTGTTGATTAAGTGAGCCGCGACGCGTAAGCGGCCGGGCCTACCGTATTGCCCGGTGCCTGACGGCCCACGGCTCACCCTTGCGTTCCCAATTTCGATGAAATCAACAGGCCACTAGCGGGGCGGAGTTGTCGATCCGGCAAGCCGAGCTTTTTCGACACTTCTCGCTGATCGCCACCCCGCAGAACGCTCGTTCCCAGGTTCGCGCCTGGAAACGCACTGTCATGGAGGCTCTGCCTCGCGAAAATCAGCGTGGCTTAGAAAATGTCAGCAGATCGGCAGGCAGGAGCCTGCTGATCATTGGGTTCCCAGGTAGGAGCCTGAGAACCAGTGGTGGCAATCAGCGAAAAGTGTCGCTTTTTCCAGTGAATTCTGGTGGCTTTGCCTCGTGTTTTACGCGATTTCCGTGTTCCGCCGCTGGCTCGGCTGTCAACAAACGCTAGCCCGACGCCTATACTCGGATGCCCCTGGCGAGCCCCCTTTTTTGCAAGAGAACGATTGACGTGAGTTTCGAAGATACCCCTGTCGCACACCATTCCAGCGAAGCAACCGCGATGAATTTGCCCGAAAGTGTCTCCAGTGGCGGATCACGTTGCGATGTGGAGGCGCCCATTCACGTTGACCCGAACGAGCCTCGAAACGAACGCGTTGATCTGAAACGGATCGAAGCCGCGGTGCGTGTCATCTTGGACGCTGTGGGAGAAAACCCTGATCGAGAAGGACTACTGGAGACGCCTGCACGCGTCGCCAGAATGTACGCAGAGATGTTCGCGGGGCTGCACAGCGATCCTGGTCGTCACTTGGCCAAGGTTTTCACCGAGCAGTACGACGAAATCGTTTTGGTCCGCGACATCAGTTTCTGCAGCATGTGTGAGCATCACTTGCTACCGTTTACAGGACGTGCCCATATCGCGTACTTGCCCAGCGGCAAGGTCGTCGGGTTGAGCAAGTTGGCTCGGGTGGTCGAGGAAGTCGCTCGTCGTCCACAGGTACAGGAACGCTTGACCCAGACGGTTGCCGATTTGATCGAGGATCGTTTGTCGGCTCGCGGTGTTGCCGTGGTGGTCGAATCGACGCACAGTTGTATGACCATGCGTGGCGTCCGCAAGCCCGGCAGCATGTGCTTGACCAGTGCCATGCGGGGGACTTTTCGAACGGATAGCAAGAGCCGCGCCGAAGTGTTGAATTTGATCAATCGGCACACGACCGGTTGACTTGGTTGCCGTTTGCGATCGAAATACACTCTATGGAGATTGATCGGCAACGGGTTCAAGACGACTTGCGGGGAATCGTACGCGGCGACGTGATGTGCGATCGCGTTTCCGCGCAGATCTACGCGTCGGACGCCAGCATCTATCAGATGACGCCCATCGGCGTCGTCCGGCCACAGACCGCATCCGATGTCATTGCGGTGATGGAGTATGCCGACCAGCATGACTTGGCGATCCATGCCCGAGGTGGCGGGAGCGGTTCGGCGGGGGAATCCATCGGCCGCGGACTGGTCATGGATTTCTCGCGATACATGCGTCGCATCGATGCATCCTCTGACGGCGCTCTGGTGACGTTGCAAAGCGGCTCGACGCTTGCCGAGTTGAATCGCAATGTCGCCAAGCATGGTCGATGGTTTGGCCCGGACCCGATGACACGCAGCATCACGACGATCGGTGGCGTGTTGTCGACCAATGCATCAGGGAGTCATTTTCTGAGAAGCGGTTCGGCACGCGATGCGATCTCGTCCATGCGAGTCGTGACCGCGGATGGAAATCTATTGGATCTGTCGGTACACCGCGTCGATGAACCGGGGCCGGCCGGTCGGCTCGCCCGCGGATTGCTGGAAATCCGAAATCAGTACCGTGAGCAAATCGAAGCCCAGTCGACGATGCCCGCGTGTCGAGGCGGCTACCGCCTGGACGGTTTGTTCGGCGAAGACACCACGGGGCATGGAGTCACCGTGGATTTGGCCAAGTTCATGGTGGGAACCCAAGGCACATTGGCATTGATCGTTGACGCAACGGTGCGCACCGAATTGATTCCCAAGCATCGTGGCGTGCTGTTGCTGTTCTTCCATCGCTTGGAGTTTGCCGCTCGGTGTGCCGTTCGCGCCTTGGAACATGGCTTGGTCGCCTGTGACATGATGGACCGACGGCTGTTGGAGATCGCACGTGAAACGGAGTCCCGTTTTGCCTCGATCCTGCCGCGGGAAACCGAAGCGATGTTGCTGATTGAATTGCAAGGTGAATCCCTCGCCGACTTGAACGATCGCCTGGCGTTGGTCCAACGCGATTTGTCGACCGGCCCCGACGCGGCGTTCGCCAGCACGGCAACGACCGAGCAGTCACAGCGAGATATGTTTTGGGCGTTGTGTCGACGAGCGATCCCGCGTCTGGCACGGGTCAAAGGCGCTGGCGCGCCGGTTCCATTCACCGAAGACATCGCGGTGCCACCAGAGAAACTGCCAAGGATGCTGACGGAGATTCAGGACACGCTGAAAAAGAACCAAACAACGGCAACGATCTTTGCGCACGCCGGTCACGGCCAATTGCATGTTCGCCCCTTCCTGAACTTGAGAGACCCTGAGGACCACAAACTGTTGGTGACGCTCTCTCAGCAGATCGCAGAAGTGGTCTGGCGATCAGGCGGACACATCGGGGGTGAGCATGCGACCGGGCTGAGTCGCAGCTATTTGATGCCCAAACAGTTTGACGAGTTTTGGCCGGCAATGGGCCAGATCAAACGATTGTTCGACCCACAGCATCGACTTAACCCCGGAAAGCTTTTTGGAGCCGTGCTGCAACGGCCCAACGAAAACCTGCGACCGTTGGAGCGAACGATCGAAATCTCCGCCGACAGCCGCGTGATCACCAAAGCCCATGAATCGGTGATTCAAGCATCACGGTTGACAGGTCGCAACGTGCCTCAGCTACCCGTGTTGCAGAGCTGGCCGCCCAACGCACCGATCAGTCGACAAACCGAATCCTGCAACGGGTGCGCTCGATGTCGTACCACGACCGACTCTGAACGCATGTGCCCGGTGTTTCGTGCGACGCGTCGCGAGGAGGCGTCGCCACGCGCCAAGGCGAACTTGTTGCGGGGCGTGCTGAGCGGACAGATTCCGATCGAAGATCTGGCCGGCGCGAGGGCCAAGGAGTTTGCAGACCTTTGTTTCAATTGCCACCAATGTCGTGTGGAGTGTCCAGCGAACGTCGACATTCCCAAGATCGTTGGTGAGCTAAAGGCGCAGTATGTTGCCACCAACGGGTTGCCATTCTCGGATCAGTTGATCGGACGTATCGACACCGTTGCTGCGATCGGCTCGCGTCTGCCTTGGATCTCCAATCTGGTGATCCGAAATTCCGCCATGCGATGGCTCGCGGAAAAGCTGTTGGGTTTGTCCGCTGCTCGAGAGTTGCCGCCGCTGGTCGGTGAAACATTCATCCGCCACGCCGCTAAACGACGGTGGACCAAATCGCTACCGCACGGCGGCACCAAAGTCGTCTATTTTGTGGACCACTATGCCAATTACCACGATCCGGACATCGGCCGCGCCTTTGCTGAGATCCTGCAGCAAAACGGGATCGGACTGTATGTCCCGACATCGCAAGCCAACAGTGGGATGCCACGGATCACGGCGGGCGACCTCAAGGGCGCTCGAAAGATCGCACGCCGAAACGTACGCTTGCTGTCCGACGCCGTTCGGCAAGGATACACCGTCGTCGCCACCGAACCGGCGGCAGCTCTGTGTCTAAAACACGAGTACCCCAATTTGCTCGATGACGAAGACGCTCATGTGGTCGCCAAGAATTCGCACGAAGCGTGCCAGTTCCTGTGGTCGCTGCATGAGAACGAGCGGCTCAACTTGGATTTTCACGATGTCGATACGACGGTCGCCTACCACCAGCCCTGTCATCTGCGTGTCTTGGATCCGACGCAATCGAGCACCAAGCTGCTGGGTTTGATTCCCGGCCTGGGTGTGGAAACGATCCGAGGTGGCTGCACCGGAATGGCGGGCACCTGGGGCTTGCAACGCAAGAACTATCGAAATAGCTTGCGAATCGGATGGCCGATGATCTCGGCAGTGCGAAATTCACCGGTCCAGACTGCCTGTACCGAGTGCAGCGCGTGCAAGATGCAGATCGAACACGGCAGCGGCCGAGACACGCTGCATCCACTGAAGCTGCTTGCCTATGCGTACGGTCGCTTTCCTAAAATCGAAACCATGCTGATGCCGAGCGAATGATGCGTTTGCGAGTGCTCCTGTTTGCAGCCGTCCGCCAATCCGCTCAACAAGATTGGATCGATGTCGACGTCGCCGAGGATTCTCCCGTCGCCGGCGACGTGCTGGCCGCGGTCGCAGATCAACTGCCCGCGATCGCTCCATTGATTCCTAGCTGCCGATTGGCCGTGGACGACAGCTACGTCGGCAACAACACGCCAATAGACGATACGTCGATCATCGCGTTGATTCCCCCAACAAGTGGCGGATGATGGACAATATCAATCGAACGTTCGTGCAATTGGTGCAGACTCCGATTCGCATGGAGCCACTGCTGCCTTTGCTGGACGATCCCGACTGCGGAGCGCAAAGTTGGTTTCACGGCGTGACCCGTCGCACCACGATGGTCGACGCCCCATCGCAATCCGAACCGGGCTCGCGTTCGCAGTGCCAAATCACCGAGACGTTGTTCTACGAGTCGCATCAGACGATGGCGTTGAAGCAGTTGCATGAGTTGGCCGACAACGCGTTGCAACGATTTGGGCTTTCTCGGATCGTCATCGTCCATCGCTTGGGTGAGGTCCCCATCGGAGAGGCCAGCGTGGTTATCGGATGCTGCAGCGCGCACCGCCGAAACAGCTTTGACGCGTTGCCTTGGATGATGGACGAGTTGAAATCCAATGTCGCCATTTGGAAGCAAGAGCGTTTGCAGGATGGCTCCACGCTTTGGGTTCATCCCACTACACCATGAAAGACGAACACGCATCCGAAACAAGCGGCGATGCGGACACCAACCGAGGACGCCGGATCTACTTGGACCACGCCGCCACGTCGTGGCCCAAGCCAAATCAATGCATCGAAGCGATGATCGATTTCATTCGCGAATGTGGCGCCGCATCGGGTCGGGGTGCGTATGCAAACTCTGTTCGGGCAACCGCGATCGTCGATTCCTTGCGTCGAGAGATCGCACGTTGGTTGGGCGTTTCGTCACCACGGGACATTTCCTTTCATGCCAACGGAACCGCGGCAATCAACGCCGCGTTGGGCGGCTTGCTGAGAGTCGGCGACCACGTCGTCACCACCGGGGCCGATCACAACAGTGTGTTGCGTCCACTGCATGCAATGGCTGGGTCGTCGCTGATCGATTGGACGATTGTTGACTGCGATCGATCGGGGCGTGTGTCACCGGACGATGTCTTGGCGGCCGTGACTGACCGAACGCGAATGGTCGCGGTGACGCACGCGGCCAACGTCACCGGTACGGTTCAGCCGATTTCAGAAATCGGCCAGCGGATCGCCGATCATCCCGCGATCTACTTTTGCGACGCCGCCCAAACCTTTGGTTACTTGCCGATCAACGTCCGCGAGATGGGAATCGATGTGCTCGCCGCGCCAGGACACAAAGGTGCGTTGGGGCCGTTAGGGACAGGCTTTCTGTATCTCGCAGAGAAACTGCACAGTGAAATCCGGCCGACAATCCTTGGCGGCACCGGTTCGGCATCGGAATCACTGGACATGCCAAGCAACTATCCAGACAAACTGGAATCGGGCAATCTGAATGTTCCCGCGTTGGCCGGTTGGCTGGCGGCGATGCGAGCGATGGGATCACCCGACGCGCAATCGGTGTTGAAACTGAAAACGATTGCGGCGCGGCTGCATGCCGGTTTGCGATCGATCGATACGATTGATGTTATGGGCGATGAATCATCACTGCCGATCGCCAGCATCGTCATGCAATCACTCGCACCACACGACCTGGCCTCCATCCTGGACGCGGAATACGGAATCGAAACGCGATCAGGATTTCATTGTGCGGCAAGAATCCATCATGCGTTGGGCAGCGAAGACGGGGGAACCCTGCGGATCAGCGGCGGGCATGGCACAACGGCCGAGGAAATCGACGCTTTGATCGCAGCGATTCGCGAGATCAGCGATCAAGTCAACGGCTGATCATTGTTTGCCGCCTGGTAGCGATTCAAGAACTCGTCGACTTGTCTGCGAATCTCGGATGCCACCGAGCCAATGTCTTGCTCCGCATCGATGACCATCGTCTCGGGGCTGCTGTGGGGCAGCTGCTGCAAGAATGCTTGGCGGACTGATTCCATGTAGCCCGTCCCGCGTGATTCCATACGATCGGTGGGCCCGGTGATTCGTTGCATCGACGTGGCGGCGGACAAGTCCAACAGAATCGTCAAGTCGGGGATCAGACCGTTGTTGGCTAGTCGGCCCAACTGCCACAAGTCGGTCGGCGCGATGGCCTGCTTTTCAGAATCGCCGATGCTCTGATAGACAACCGTGGAGAGCAGGAAGCGATCTGAGATCACCACTTTGCCGAGGGCCAGCGCCGGTCGGATGATCGTCTCGACCATCTCGCATCGACTGGCCATGAACAACATCGCTTCGGTACGGCGATGCATCGTCAAATCGGAATCCAGCAGCAGGGATCGCAAGCGGGCTCCGATCTCGGTGCTGCCGGGGTCTCGGACCGTGACGACTTGATGTCCGGCATTTTCCAAGTGCGACTGCAGAGAGGCAATCTGAGTGGACTTGCCCACTCCGTCGATACCGTCCAAGGTGATGAACATTCGGGCTCAATTTCCTTCTGATCAGCGGATCCGCTGGCGGATTGCCGCCAGTTTTTTTGGTTTTTTGGGCGGCCAGTGGAGAACCGTAGGAGTGGCAATAGAGTGCAAAATCCTAGTGTTTTGGGCCCCCGAGGGCACAATTTGGGCGGCTGGCGAACACTCGTTCAGGTGGCAGGCATGAGTATCTTGGCAGGAAATGTTTGCCCTAGCGAACCCAAAAGGGTAGGATCTCGTCCACTAGTCTAGCGTAACGGAATTCTCTTTTCTGTGGAGTGGCAGATGAATCTAGGTACTCACATTCGATTTTGTCAGTCGTGTCCGACCTGCGGTCGACGTGTTCAGATTCGCGCATCTTTACTTGGGACGCAAGTGGCCTGTCGCCATTGTCATGCGACGTTCACGGCCAGCGCCTTCGAAGACGAGCCGGGCGCAGTGGACGACGCGAAACGCTTGATGGATCGCGTCGAACAGATGCTTGTGCGTGCAGAGCTGGATGCTCCCATGACAAGTGAAACGACATGTGCCTGAGCTGAACGTTCAGGCGACTCAGATCCAGCCGGGCTCAGGGACGCCCCCGACTGGATTCTTTTTTGATGAGATCCTCTTCTTTGTCCCTGTGATCACGTTCTGTCGCGTTCACATCTCACGTGTTCACATCTGTTGGGTTGTCTCCAGAGGTGCCTCTGAGTCGATCAAGTCACCCAGGGTCGGTGCCGGCGCGATGATGACCTCTTGTTCGTCGATCATGGACATGGGCATGTAGGACGGCTCCTGCGGAGGCGTTCTCAAGCGGATACCACAGTTCGTGCATTCGCCCTCCAGCATCGCTGAAGCGTCGGTTGTTCCTGGCAACCCGATCAGCATCTCTGCGGAAATCGGACCTGGGTCGATCCACATGCCTTCTGGAGTCAGTTGCATGGTGCCCAAGTCAAAGTCCAGACCACGCCGGATCACTTCATAGTTGACGTAAACGTTCAGCAATGCGTTCTGAGCAGTGAGCAAGTCGTTGAAGGCCGAGATCGTGTCCCGAGCAGCCGTTGGACCACTGTTGAGCCCCCGGGCGTCTCTCAAGATCCGAATGTCTTCGTTGAGTTCGATCTGCATTGCGGCAATCCGGACGCTTTCGCGTTGCAACTCAAACGTCAACTGGTTGGACTGCAGTTGGCGGATCTGGCCTCGAACGAGTCGCCAAATTCCGTCCTCGAAAGCATAGTAGCTTCGTCTTGCCTGTTCGAACTCAATCAGCGACTGACGGTAGGTGTTACGTTCCTGCAGTCGTGTGATGGGAGCATCCCACTGCAGCCCGACACGCAGCGAAGCGGTATCTCCACGCAGTGCGAACGGGTTGTTGCCGTCGTTCGAGATGCCTCCGTCAAAGGTGAGGTCGAGTGAACTCTCCAAATTGTCCGCGTTGAATTCAATCAGACGCCACGCGTCCACCAGTGAGGCTCGGGCGTTGGCCCAATCGCGTCGGTGGGTGCGTGCAATCTCAAAGGCAGCATGGGGAACAAGATCGACTTCTGGCAAGACAACACTTTCGGTCCGAGCGCGTGCTTGGATCAACTGCATTGCCAAGACATCGTCGGCCAAATCCGACAGCAGATCTTGGGAGGCGAGAACCAGTTTCTCTCTGACGGCTTTGGCGGTATCTGCCTCTGTTGCATCCCCGGCGCCTTCTTTGGCAAAGGTTTCCAGGTTCTCACGTAGTTCTGCCAGTCGCTCGGTATGTTGCTCGAGTCGTTTCAGAAGCGCATCGAAGTCGGCTCGCAACTCTGGTTGTAGTTCGTCAAGTTCGCTGATGTCGAACACTGACTCGTCCACCTCGGTCAGATTCAACAACGTGCACTTGTTTTCTTTTTCGAGTGCATACAGTTTCCGCAGTCTCTTGTTGCGAGCCTTGCGTTCGGGGATCGATTCGCTGAGCTTCTCGATATCCGAGTCGATTTTAGGCGCGTCGACTTCGGTCAGCTTGGTCAAGAATTCCCGCAGCGGGTTGATGGTCTTCTGCAGGTCGCCAACGGCTTGAGCTACATTCTCATTCCATTTCAAAGTCGATTCGGGGAGTCCGGTGTCTGGATCGATGATCGCCTCACCTTCCTCCAACAACCTGACATTGTAGGCACCCACCTCGGTTCGCACGCGAATCAGCTCTTCGCGACGAGTTCGAAGTTCACGATCGATCAACTCAAAGCGATTGAGCATCGGGTCATCGATTTCGACACACAAGTACGGCGGCAGTCCGAGGTCCCCGAGAAAGGCATCCAGTGACGCTTGGAAACCGGTTTGACGAGCGACCAAAGCGTTCTGCTGACCCAACAGAGCCGATCTCGCCTGGGCAACTTGCAATCGCTGACGAACGATCGCCTCAGGATCCTCGGGGATCGTGGTGAGCAACTCGATGAGAGTGCTCTCCAGGACCAGCAAGTTTTCACTCAGTCGAGCGATGTTTTCTTCCAGGTTGCGAATTTGCAGTTGATCCTGTTGCAGACCCAGGAATCCGCCCGCGTCGGGCACGCCGCCGCCGGTGCCGAATCCACCACCGCCGCCGCCACCGCCGCCGCCCAGACCTGCGAATCCGCCACCGAGTCCCGTGAATCCTCCGAGTCCCACTCCGAACACGCCACCGCTACGCTGGACCGTGCTCTCAATGCCACGGCCAATGGTGATGTTCAGATAAAAGCTCCGACGATAACGTTCGAATGCACGAACATTGGCCAGCAGCCGGCGTTCAGAAAGCGTCAGACGTTCCATCACTCGATCGCGTCCGGCGCCTCGCAGCAATGGTTGGATCAGCGAAAAGTCAAGTATCGTGGTCGCGCTCTGCGTGTTGGGACCACTGAGTTGCCAAGTGATTTGGTTTGCCAATCCGACGACGAGATCCGCCCCGGTTCCAAAGAAACGTTGCATCCTGAGATTGTTGTTACCCAGGGAAACGCTTGAATCACCGTTGCCGCGTACGGTTCCCGAGGCACCAAGCCCGCCAAAGAACTGTGTATCGAACTGGAATCGTTCGCTACTGACGTCCAATGCGGCCAAGTACAACTGCTCCAATTGACGCTGGTAATCGGGCGAGTGCAGCAGCGCCAGTTGGACCGCCGTATCGGCGTCCAGGACCAAGATCCCCTCGTCATTGAGCGGCAGATGCTCCCACCATCCGGGATTCTCCACCGCGTTGGTGACGCCGGCGGCTTCCCACATCGGATAGCCTCGACGGCCGTCCACGCATTGCATGTATCGGTGGGAAGCAGGATCGTCCACCGGCATCGGCTGAAAATCCAAGTCGAACGGATTGAACATCCGGCTTCGCTGATCAATGTCGATCCGCAACGCCGTATTGGGTGAACGTGCGATGTGGTTGCCCTTTTCCTCGATCAGCAGGTGAGCCTCCTGGTCGGCCTGCAACCGGTAATGCTGACGGTGACACCCACTGAGGCTGAAAAGAGCGATACCGAGGACCAAGGGCCAAAATGCGTAGTGCAACGTTGTCTTCACTTTGATCCGCCAAACCGAGGGATTTGATAGCAAGCTCACAATCGCGATAATGCGAACGCGTTGGGACGCTGTTTTCTCCGTTCGGTGATGATCCGGTGCCAACTTCACCGATAACAACGATGGCAGCCGCCGAAAGAGGGCCGTTCAGACCTGTTTTGCCGGATGTGCGGCTTATTCGGTCGGGCGAAAAAGGTTCGACGGACTAGGTCAACAAGGCCACACGGGGGGGTGCTGCCAAGATCAAAGATGCGTGCAGAGTGTGCCGATTGCACAGAAATGCTTGACGGTCCAAACCACCCAACTTACTATCCAGTGAAACGTTTCGTCTCGTCTACTGCATTCATTTCGTCCGTGACTGGCTCTTTGCAGCCATTCTCATTGACGCCGGCATCGGACGCATCCCTTTCCAGCGCGCGTCGTAACCTCGAGCGATCATGAAGTTTGTCATACTCGGTCTGCTGATCGTTCTCTTCATCGGCTTCTGCGTGGCTGTTTGGAAAGCCGCTCAGAATTGGCGTTGGTACCACATCACCGCAGCCGTGATCACGATGATCCTTTCGATCGTCTTTCTGTTCCCCACGGCGAACGTCCTGAAGTCACGTCAGGCGTGGCACAAGATCAAGGAAGAGTTGGAGGAGCGATTGGAGAAAGCTGAGCAGGAGACGCACCTGATCAGATATGGCGATCTGAGCGATCCGACAGCCGCCGTCGGATTGAGCGATCTAACGCTTGAGTTGAGCAAGATCGGTATCGAGGCAGGACGGAGATGGCGAAACCTGCGTATGCGCAGTGGCGATGCCAACACGGTTTCCTTGACCAAGCCGGTTCTTCAACAGCCGGTTGATCCCGCGCTGGCAGCTGCAGCTGATCCAGCGGCTCCCGCTGCTGCTGATCCGGCTGCCGGTCCCATGGTTCCCGTTGGGCTGATCGTTTATGGATTCGCCGAAGGCCCATTCCCCAATGTGGATCGTCCGATACCGGTGAAGTACTTGGGTGAGTTCAAGGTCACCGCGAGCGACCCCAACTCGGTCACGCTGACACCGACCAGTGCACTGGAACAAACCCAAGTCGCCGCGATCACGGGTGGACAAGCCGTCTCGTGGTCGTTGTATGAAATGTTGCCCTTGGATGGTCACGATCCATTCATCGTCGATGCGAGCAAGCCCACCGACGACAACATTTTGGGCCGCGTGGACGAAGCACTCGTCAACGCACTGCTGCGAAACGCTCGACCGGATACGCTTCAGGCCTACCTGAACGATGGCAAGAAGGGCAAATCGAGTAAGACCGAAAACAACTGGGTCAAGATCGAATTCATCAAGAAACACCAGATTGATGTCGACAGCCCGGAGCAGCGAGGCGCGTTGGACGGAGGCTTCTTTGACAACAACGGACGTTCGGTTGACAGTCGTTTGCAAAGAGACGATGACGGCATGGTCCGATTCGCTGTCGGTGATATCTTGGTCGTTTCCGAGGAAACCGCCAAGCAACTCGTCGACGTCGAAGGCGTCGCCCGTCTGTTGGACAACTACTATTTGCGGAGACTAAACGATTACCGTTTTGTTCTGCGTCGTCTGCGTGTACGAATCAGCGAGTTGGCGATTCGTCGTCAGGAACTGGAGTACGAGCAAGAGGTCCTGCAGGCTGCTGACAACGCGAACGGCAAGATGCTGGAACTGGGGCAAACGGAAAAGGTCATGTTGGAACAGGACCTGACTCAAACACGCGTGGAAGCCAAAGCGATCGGCGACTATCACGACGCCCTCGTCGAGGATCTGCGTCAAGCCCGTGAAACGCTGACTCGTCTCTACAAGAGCAACATCATGCTCGAGCAGCAATTGGACCAGCTCAACGGAACGGTGGCCCGCTGAGGCGGTAGTGGGATTCGCCAGAATTCCGTTCGGACAGTCGCTCGATTTTCCAAATCGATATTGTAGATCCAAGCGTTTCAAAAACTCAACAGCTCCCCATGGGCGACTCGGCCACCTCTCGAGTCTGGAAACGATTTCTTAAGGCCCAGTCGGCGATTCGAACCGCACTGGCAGCGATTTGTCCGCCGCCAAGGCAAGCCACTGCCTGCGGCGACCGGCTTGCTGCCCTGGCAACCATCGCCCATCTCAAAGAAGCCTTCAAAGCGTCGACGCTCAACCTGATCGCGGCCTACCAAACCCATACACAAAGCTTCTTCTAAGTCGCGACGTCGCATCTCTCTGGTATTGGTCAGCGACCGGCCAAAAGCACGCTTCACATCAACGGTGCGACCATCGATCTGATCGCTTTCATCGATGATGCCAGCCGCGTGCTCTGTCACGGCGAATTCTTCTTCGAGGAAAACGTCGACTCGATGGTCCGCGCTATCCGCAGTGCGTTTTACAAACGCGGACTTCCCCAGCAGTTGCTCGTCGACAACGGATCGATCTACTGTTGCCAGGAGATCACGTTGATCTGTGCCCGGGTGGGATGCATCTTGCGACACACGGCGGTTCGAGACGCGGCGGCCAAGGGAAAGATCGAACGCTTCTTTCGCCGAGTCCGCGATCAGTTCTTGATCGACCTGCGTGGCCGAAAGATCGTGCTGCGTCACGAATGTCATCGCGATGGCGACGTGATCGTCTACGAAGGTGGCCGCCGGATCGGTAAGGCCCGCCTGCTGGACGCCGTGGCCAACGGCATGATGCGCCGGAAAGAAACCTCGTGAGCCTCAGGCGCTAGCCGTGGGCCCCGAACCACAATCCGCACCTCGATGCCTCGTGGCCTCAGACGCTAGGCGTGGATTGGCACGAAGACAGTCTGCGCATATCAGCCGCCACGCGATAGCGTCCGGTTCTCACGCCTGTCATCGGGAACCGGACGCTATCGCGTGCCGGCTGATGAATCATCCGCGCCTAGCCGTGGGCCCCGAACCACAATCCGCACCACTCGTCCACCCTTCTCCCCCAGCTTTTCTGGGGGAGAAGGGCTGGGGATGAGGGGGCTGAGCGCTGAAACGTTGCTTCACCCAACACGCATCCATCCCAAGCGACTTCGAGCACGAAAAGCCAACTACCAACTTCACTCCTCCCATTTCCAACATCCACCCATGATCAGATCCTACTTTCTCTGATTCGAAGCTCCTTCCGTCGAGCTTGTCTCGGCGGAGGAAACAACTGACGGCTACTTGCCCAGGCCAACAAAATTTCCCCACCGCCCGCGAATCGCCTTGGGCGATTCGCGGGCGGTGGGGAAGTGAATGCGATTGTGTTACCGGGTAGCTGCCAGTTGTTGCTCCGAACCGGGGCAAGCCCGTCGGAAGCAAAGAATCCATCTTGCGTCGACCGTGAATGCCGCCAGCCGCAACCTTTTGCAGCCCGGCTTTCGACAGCCAAGCGTCCCCGTAACTACCCCCGTCCCATTTTCTCGTCCAAGCGGACGGATACTTTCGTTTTCAGTGTCCCCGTTGCGGCGAAGTACGTGCGACGGTGAATCCGAAAAACAACATGGCACATTGCTTCTGTTGCGGGGAGAACACCAACAACATCGACTTGATGATGCACTACGGGCACGACTTCTTGCCGGCGGTGAAAATCCTGGAAGGTTGGCTGGAGCAATACCGAAGCGACCTCGGCCAACCCGCCCCGTCGCAGCAGGCCTCATCGCAATCTTCGTGAGCTAAACCTGTTGCCACCGCATCGTGCCGGTATCATCGGAAACAAGCAGATCGCAATGCGACCGTTCCATCAGGACGGTCGCATTTTTCATGCGCTGTCGAGTCGATCCGGCCCCAGCGATCGCAGAAAGAGACCGTGAACAATGAGTCACTTCTGGTCAATAAAACCATCCGATCTCAATTCGGCCAAGAACATCCCAAGAGAATCGATTGAGAAAACGCCGTCGAGAAGTCTCTCCAATCTTCGCAACAATTCGGCCACGCACCCCTCAAGAGAACCAAAAATCCACCCAGTCTCAATTCGGCCAAAAATGCGACATCAAAAAGGCCGGTAACATATACTTTCTTCCTCCATACTCGCCAGAGCTGAATCTAATCGAGATTGTCTGGAAGAAGATCACGCATCAATGGCTACCATTGCAAGCTTATAAATCCGCGCAGAGTCTGTGGGATGAACTCGGAGCAGTCTTAGCAGAGATCGGCAAAAAACTATAAGTCAACTTTGATCCACTATGATTTATGATTCATGCATAAAACTTACGTGCAGGTGCTTTATCGTCCGAAGCCGCCTATGTCCGTTGCAGCTATTCTACTTTTAGTCGATCCGAATATGGCCTGTTTCCCCATCCAGAATCTTTGAAGTACTCTTCTCCATAGCCCATTTCTGCGAGCTTTTGTATCATTCGATCTGGCTTCGGCTCACCTTCAATATCCGAGTAACTTCTTCGACTAAGTGAATCCAGAAAATCGGCAGTGTCGTGCTTGGCGGTCGGCGAGGCTTTGTGATCAAGAAGGCACACAACTTGATCCCCGTTTGCGTTGAAACTTGCTTCCCTAAGTGGCGTTTGCCCAATTGAATCAGATGGTAAATCTGGGTCGGCGCCAGACTTCAATAGTATCTCAAGGCAATCCAGTCTTTCATTTATAATTGCAAAGTGAAGCGGTGTTCCCAAAGCCGATCCGCCTCCCTTGCTCTTTAAGTTGACATCGATATCGCCTTTGACAAGTTGACTCAGCCACCAAGAATCAGGAGCACCAGACGCATTGTGAACTATCGCAAGTCCATTTTTGTCGAAAACGTCCACTGCCGCGTTGATCTCCAGCAGCTTCTTAAACGACTCTTTCTGCTTACACTTGAATGCGTACTGTAAGAGCGATTCCTTTGAAATCGGCTTTTGAAGCCTTAAGTTTCCCCCTCCCTCGCCGAATTCTTCAATGGCACTCACGTCCCCTTCGCTAATCGACTTCCAAATGCTGTTAGAGAAACTGCTGTTCATGCCATTGTTGTAGCTACATCCAACAGTTGCCAACAAGATTACGGGAAGCAAGACAAATTTGTTTCTCATGCTCATGGCACATGTTCTTGGATAAAAAGGACGGAATACGAAAGCTGGTCAAATCTGATTTAGTCCGTCGAATAACACGTCACTCGTATGGCGAATGAACGTATTTCCCTCTCCGGGTAGGTAGTAAGACGTACCATTGCTGTCAGGCATGACGTAACCGACGATCGATCCTGAATCCTGGAATGTCGACAGGAATTCATCTTGGACTCTAAATGCATTGACTCGCTGGTCGATACCGGCAAGCGTTGCGTTGTATGGTGCCAGTGTCAATCGGTTTACACCTGCCGCGTTGTAGGTCGTCGCTTTGGTATTGTGCACAGCAGCAGCTGCGACTGCGAGCCCACCACCCAATGAGTGCCCGACAAATCGAACGTTGTTCGCACCAAATTGATTCACGATTTTTTCACCGTCGGCAATCGCGTGCTTATAGTCCGTCCCTCCGCCAAATACTCCCTGGAAAATGTCCGTGATTAAATCTGGGAAATCATTCGTTCCAGCGTAGGCAGCGACCCAGGGCGATTGCACGGCGATTTACCGACTGAAAACGACCTTTTCCATGTAGTCATCGTCCCACCCGGCGGTGAGCCGCCTGTTCTTGACTCCACACTTCGCAGTTTTCTCTTGCTTGAGCAAGCTTAAGGCCGTCCGTCTAAGCGTGCTGAAGTTCTCGTCACCATGACCTTTGCGAATGCGACATTGGTCTTCGCCAAACGTCACGTCCAACTGCCAATGACAGCTGTTCTCGATGCCCCAGTGGTTACGCACAGCACAGGCAAACGATTCTCCTTCAAGTGTTTTGCTGAGTATGTAATAACGCACTGCGATCTCGTCGCCCTTTCGACGTTCCGTGTTGTTGATCGACATACCGATGGCACTGAGATTTTTCCAACGACTGGCGTCTGGAAGATCGCTGGGAACCTTGCACAAGTAGTAGCTACGCTCATCCACACGTCCGTGATCGGTCTCCTTCGTGTGATGTTCAAACACCTCGATTCGGGCAAAGTCATCCTCAAGATGATCCAAGAAGAAGGCCTTGATTCCCTCGTGAAGTGTCGGTTGGTTCCCTTTCACTGCCAAGCAATAGTCCGCACCTTCGTCAACGATCTTTGCAGCGATCTCTGTTTGGCAGCCCATTGCATCAATCGTTACCAAACCTCCGGAAACGTCGATGATTTCCAGCAATTTAGGAATCGCTGTGATCTCGTTGCTCTTCGCATCGACCACCGTTTGTCCAAGGCTGATGTGGTTAGCCGTCGCCCATGCACTGACCATGTGGATGGCAGCTTTGCCGGTCGCAGTGTCGTAGCTTCTGCGAAGAGTCTTGCCGTCGATCGCAATGACTTGGCCATCGGTGATCTTGTGAAGCTGAGTGATCCATTCGAGCAGCATCGGTTCAAACTCTTCAGGTTTGACCGCATTGAGGATGGCGTTGAAACGATCGTGCGATGGAACTCCTGCGGTCATATCCAGGAACTTGGAGAACCATTCTTTCTTTGTGTTGGCAAACTTAGCGATCGCAACGAAATCATCCGCACCAGCGATCACCGCACAGATCGTCATAAAGAGAATATTGACAAGCGGATAAATCGGCTCGCCCGGTCGTGGATCGGAAACGGTATTAAGTTTTTCAATCAGTGAAGCAGAGCGTTCCATCAAGCCAATCCTGAGCGAGTCGATTCGCCCAGCCACTGCATCTCAGCGACCCAAACACGAATCTTCGCTCATCTTCGCAAATTACCCAGTGTGGCGCAATCGCCCTGGGCAGCGACCACTTCTCCCGTTGCATTGTTCTCATAGACTCGCAGTTTGTAATTTGGTGCATCTTCATGAGTAATTTCCTCTCGAAAAAACCAGTTGTTCAACGGAACATTTCCTCGGAAATCTCGCGGATCATCTTGGTAAGTCACGTAGGCAAATTCCATGTATAGCCTACCTTCGTCTGCTATACCTTGAGGTACGGCCCTTATCACTTGCTTTGCAACTGTTTCCGGGAGAGATGCGTAGAGGTCGATCAGAATTTGGCCGAAGACTTGAAAGGCCAAGAAGGGGTTCAGCACTGCAACGACTCCGATCGCAGCACCAATTCCAGCGGCGACAGCTATCGTGTTTGGATTCCCACCTGCCGAAACTGCGAACGCAGCGCCGGCGATTGCACCTGCGATAGCGCCAACAGCTAGACGCCCGCCTATGCTGAACTTTCCGGTAGGATCTAAGTTGCCAATCGGATCCCCATGCACGTAGGCGTATTTGTGCAAACTCTGCGGATCCTGCATATTGCCCGTGTAGGGGTCTAGTCGATTGAATCTGCCGTTGGTCGGGTTGTAGAACCTTGCTCTTAAATACTGCTGTGATGCTTTGGCGTCGAAGTGTTCTCCGCTGTAGCCGAGCGATGAGAGCCGATTGGTGACGGCGATCGATTGAGCGACTGCATTGTGCAGCGCGATCATTTCGCCATAGGCGGCGAAGGTGAAGACTTGTGCAATGGTGGCTGCGGTATCGTAGAGGACGCGGACGCTGCCGTGGCCGTCGTGACCGAAGACGTGGAGTTGGTCATTAGTCACTTGTCCTTGGTCATTTGTGTCGACGACTCGCTGAGTGATTTCATCTTGACCGAACGTGTAGTCGATCGTTTTGACTACGTTGCCTTGGTCGTCGTACGTCGTCTCACGGATCGTTTGGGTGTAGCCGGTGTGGTTGTGGTGATCGGCTAAGAACGAGGTTTCAGACTTCACGCTCCAGGTTTCAGTGGTGGGGTCAGCGGAGAGCGACGTGCCGTCTTCAGTTAGCAGATTGTCATCATCTAAGGGGTCAGGCCTCTTTGTTGGGATTTTCCGGGAACCGGACCCGCTTTCGGCCCTTCGGTCGCATGGTCGATTCCAGATGAAGACGGCGGGCAATGCGTTCAACCCAACCCTCATCGCCCAGCGGCTTGCCACGTTGGGCCGACAGGCGGCACGCGGCCAATTCTTCGTCGCTGAGGCATTGATTGACTCGCTCGGTCCAACGGGGAAGCCGCGATTTCGGCCAGCGCGAAAGCAGGTTCGGATCCGGAGCGTGCAGCCAGTGCCATAGCGATCCCCAACGCCAGTCCTCCGCTCGCTCGACCAAACCCGCTCGCAACGCGTTGCGTTCGACGTACCGGCAAACCACGAAAAAATGCTCATCGTCTTGGATCGGAAAGCTCTTGTATCGTTGTTGATAAACATGTCCCGTGCCGCCGGTGTGGTAGTGCGAATGATACCGCATCGTGTGCGTTCCTCCGACCCACGCCATGAATCGACTCATCTCCCCATCGACCAACGGTCGCAGAACCAGATGGTAGTGGTTGGGCATCAACTGGAAGGAATACAACTCGATTTGGTGAATTTGCAACGCTTCATGCAGGATCCACTCGAAAGCAGCGTAGTCGGCATCTTTGTGAAAAATCGTCGCTCGCAAGTTGCCGCGATTCAGCGCGTGATACAAACCGCCCGCTTCATCGGCACGTGGTGGTCGGGGCATGGAAAGGTTCTCCGAAAAGGGACGTTTGACACAGCGTAACCTGCGAAGAACCAAAAACAAAGAGGCCTGACCCCTTTGATTTCCCCACCGCCCGCGAATCGCCAAAGGCGATTCGCGGGCGGTGGGGAAGTGAATGCGTTTGTGTTGAGGGTAGCTGCCAGTTGTTGCTCCGAACCGGGGCAAGCCCGGCGGAAGCAAAGAATCCATCTTGCGTCGACCGTGAATGCCGCCAGCTGCAACCTTTTACAGCCCGGCTTTCGGCAGCCAAGCGTCCCCAAAACTACCTCCGTCCCATTTTCTCGTCCGTCCCATTTTCTCGTCCCTTTCGACTCGGAGAGTCGAACAACAGTCGCTCGATTTTCCATATCGATAGCGTGCCCTTCGCAACGTCTTGCCCGTATTTCGTCATGCAGAGCATGACCTACAAATACTAGAGCCGTCGTCGATTTTTAACGTGGGGCAGATTTGCAACCTGCCGATGGAGAGAGGCAGGTTACAAACCTGCCCCACGTCACGGACACTACTTGCGCACTGCGACTTTATCGACGCTCGGGCCGGCAGCTTCCAATGCGTTCAGGACGCCTTTCTGGGTGACGATGTCACGCAGGATGATTGGCTTGTCGGGCGTGGCACCGGGATAGATCGCCAGCAGCGGAATCGACTTGCTGTTCAACTCGTCCAGCTTGTTCTTGATCGTCTTGTCACGATCTGTCCAATCGGCCAGCATCGGGATCGCATCGAGTTCTTTGATCCGCTGCAAAGTGGTCTCGGTGTCGATCGCGGTTCGTGAGTTGAAAATGCAATTGACGCACCATTTGGCGGTGAAGTCCAGCATCACCGTCTTGCCTTCGGCTTGCAGCTGCTCCAAGCGAGCGGGATTGAAGGGTTCCCACTGGATGTGTTCACCGGCGACATATTGAATGGCATTTCCGGTGGCACCTGCTACAACGATCGGCGGCTTGGTTGCCAGATAGGAGAACGAGAGAATCCCAATCAGGATGGCCGACGCAATCCCGCTTCCCCAGGCGAGCAAACGCTTGTTGATGGTTTCCCACGCGGGGACTTTGCCGATGATCCAGCAACCGAACCAGACGCCGATCAAGGCGACGAACACGGGGAGCTTTTCACCGTCACTGAACTGATTAAAAAAGTAAGCCACGGTGGCCAGGAACAGGAACGCCAGGAATTCTTTCAGCGTCACCATCCAGTCGCCCGGTTTGGGCAGGAAACGGATCAGGCTGGGGAAGATGCCCAGCACGACGTACGGCGACGCCATCCCCAGCCCGACGGTCATCATCACCAGCATGGTGGCCATCGGGGAGAGCGTGGTGGTGAATCCAAGGACGATCCCCAACAAGGGACCGCTACACGGGGTCGCCATCACGGTGGTGAATGCGCCCTTGAAAAACGCCCCCGTCAGACCTTCTCGGCTCTGCAGTTCCTGAGAAGTTTTGCCGGCAGCCATTCCAGGCGCGGGGATCTCCCATACACCGAGGTAACTCAGCGCTAGTGCAAAGATGCCCAGCGTCAGCCCCAGTCGGACCGGCCAGTAGGTGAATTGTTCGCCCCAGGAAAATGAGAGGAACACAGCCAGAACGGTCAACAACGCAAAGATCAGCAGAATACCGCCGACGTACGCCAAGTTGAGCAGCAGCACTCGCTTGCGATCCTCACCGGCTTGCGAAACAAAGCTCATGACTTTCAGCCCCACCACGGGCAACACGCATGGCATCAGGTTCAAGATCAAGCCGCCGACGAATGCAAAGGCCAACATGGCGGGCAGTCCGAAGCGGTTGACGAAGGCGTTGATGGAAGCCTGCAAGCCCATCGACTGAGTGCCGGCGTCGTTGCCGTCGTCAACGAGCGTGGTCCGCGGAGCGTCCGCGATGGCGACCTTCGGCTCTCTATCTTGGTTGTCCACGGAAGCCTGCGCGGTGGTGTCGGGCGTCGTCGAATCAGGAGAGGACGGACCCGACGGCATCGAGTCTGGTGTCTGATCGGTCGGCGTCGTGGCGTCTGTCGGCGGGACGGACTGATCCACCCATTTCGTCGCACCGGCCAGTTCCATCGCTGCGTCGGAATCGGCCGCCGTCAACTGCACGGCTTGGGGAGTCGCATCGGTGGCGTCGCCCACCGTGATCGTGGCCGCGAACTTCAACGCCTCGGGGACCATGCAGGAACCCTCGTTGCAGGCTTGGTAGGCGATCATCCCGGTGACGGGAAACTCACCTGTCGCGTGACCGGCGGGCACCTGAATCGGCAGGGTCCAGGTCACGGTGCCTTCGTGAATACTCACAGCGGGCAATCCGATATCCGGAACGCCCGGTGGCAACTTGGGCTTGTTGGTGATGACTTCTTGATCGGGCTCAGGCCGCATCACACGCAAGCCACTCTTTTCGGTGACGACGAAGTTCGTTGCGGATTTGGCATCATCGATCGCGGCGGCGTAAACGTGGAAAGTCTCATCAGGGGTGGCCATGAACCGCAGAAATCCGGTTTCACCGGCAGCAATAGACGCTGACGTCCATGCTTTCCACTCGACCTGATAGTCCTCATTACGGAACGCCGGCAGATCGGCGATCGCCGGGTCCGCATCCGCTGAGGGACCGCCACCGACTTGATCTTGCCACGCTCGCAGCAGATCGGCCGAGGAGTCGCCGCCTGGAGTCAGGCCGGCGCCGGGCAAGAAGCCCGAACTTGGCAACATGCCGGGCATCGAGCCGGTAGATTGCGGCTTGTCCGTCAAGGACGCCGAGACGGGCGCGGGTGTATCTGCGGCGGGAGGCTTACCGGCGAAGTTTGCCGAAAGTGTCACGTCGATCGGGACGCAGGTTCCGGTCTTGCACGCCAACGCCGCAACCGTGACCGCGATATCACTTTGGAAATCGGTCGGCAATTCGATCGGCGCCGTCCAAGCCACCGTGCCGCTATGCTCTTCGATCGTCACATCTTTGTAGATGTCCGACACGCTCTTGTCCGGTTCCGAATCCGCGACGAACTTTCCGGTCAGCTTCACCGTGTCCGGCCCACTGATGGACAACACCGTCGGCGATGGCCCCGCAGGATCTTGCGTGACGGAGTACACATGCCAAGGTTTGTTCAGCGTCGCCTCGACGACCAACTGTCCTTTGCCCTCGGCAGCGTAGTACTTGGCCGACCATGAGGCCGGCTCGCCGCCATTGTCGCCGAATCCTCCCAGGGTGACGCTGGGAAAGACGTTGCCGCTGAAATCGTCCTGGGCAATGGAGATCCCGGGCATCACCATTGCGAAGGCGACGGTGAGCAAGGAGACGAGGAGTCGTTTTGGTGTTGTCATGGCTTTCTATGTCAAGGAATCGACTTGCCGAATTCTACTTGTCGGGCAAAACGAGCGTCAATGTTCACGCATCGTCAGGCAAAGCCGTCGCGGGGACGGGTGGTGAGCTGATCCAGCAACTCGCCAATGCGTTTGGCGACCTGCTGTGGCACCGGAAACGTACGTGATTCTACCAGGAGCCAAACCACCCAGTTTGCCAGGCTGATAAAGATGCTGGATTTAGCCAACGCAAAAACCAGCTCCCGAAACTCGGGGGCAGCCATCTGGGCGACCTGGGCATCAGAGAATGACGTTTGATCCACATAGCCCGCCAGGGTCGCCCTCCAGATTTCGTCGCTTTGACACGGCCATTGGGGAAAGCTGGTGACCCAGCGGCTCAGATCCGACGCCGGTGTATCAACCCGAATGGCATCAAAATCCAAGATCGCCGTCGCCCGAACCCCCAAATGATCCGTCCCGAAATCAAATAAAACATGCTCACGATGCACATCCCGCAGCACATATTGCGTGGATACGGCAAGGTCTTGATAGCATTTCAGCTCGTTTCGGGTTTCGTCAGCCGCTCGCATCCCGTTCAGCCCCAGCCAGTGGGTCGCTTGTTCCAGCGGCGGAACCAACTCGCTGGGCACGCGACCGGGGAGCGACTGAGGAATCGTACGAGTCATGTCGCCACGCAAGAGCGTGTTCAGTTCTTCAAGACGCTTCAGTCGTGATCGGACGGCCAGACAGGGCTGCAAAGTTTGACCGATCGACGCGGCTGCGACATGAAAACGTCCGATCGCGTTGCCTCCCACACCGATCTCTCCGATCGTTGCATCGGGCTTCAAAGGTCGTCCGGGCATCCACTGGGCCAGCTCCCAAATCCTGTTTCGCGAGTCGGCCCAGAACGTCGCTCCGCTGCCGTCGATCGGAACGTAACGCGGAACAAGCTTGCATCCGTTGTCTCTCACCCGTGAGACCACACGATGGACTTCGGCAACCCGTCGGGCCAACGTCGTTACGGGCCACGCTCTCAAGGCGAATACTGGCTCTGCTTTTGAAAGACAACAATAGACAGACGCACCGCTCATCCCCGGAGTCGCACACTGTGTCTCGTCGACCGCATGGAACTCTCTCAATCGCGTGGCGATGAAAGCAGGGATGTTCGGATCGATCATTCGGCCGATTGATCCCGTTCATCCACGAGTCGTAGATACTGACGTTGCAACTTCTGAAACGTTTCGTCGAACCGCACAGACGCCGACGCAAAACGTAGAGACCTAAGATCGTCGGCGTTGCCACTTGCCGAGTCGGCATCAAAGTCGATGTGAATCCAGATGGTTTGACGGGGCATCATCGATTCGACGCGATCGGCCCATTCGATCAGCGTCCACGCTTGGGGATCGTCCATCAACTCTTCGACACCCAACTCCAAGAACTCGTCTTCGTCTGCGATGCGATAGACGTCCATGTGGTGCAGCGTGATCGGTCCCGAAGCGATGGACGCGTCGTAGCTATTGAGCAGCGTGAACGTCGGGCTCGTTACGTCGCCTGCATCCACGCCGGTCGCCGCGGCGATCTGTTGAACCAGTGTCGTCTTGCCGGCGCCGAGCGTACCCACCAAACCGAACGTGACTCCCGCAGGAATCGTGCGAGTCATCGCTTGGGCAAGTGATGAGATCGCGTTCAGATTCAAGCCACGTAGTTCCAGTGTTTGCATCGTTCCGTCGCCGGGATGGTGATCAGGGAATCAGCCAGAACGCGCCGGTCATGAACGCACCTTGAGCGATGGCTCCGCGGGCGCTGATCGGCACCGGTGGGATGATCCACGGAGCACAGTTGCCCGGTCGATAGTACCCCAGTGCGTACTGGCACTCGTTGGGTGCATGCACGCCCATCTTGTAAGGCAGCACGGCGATGTTGGCAAAGAAGTGCGCGGAGGAAACCACGGGCTGCAAAATCGGTCCGGCGGTGTGCCCGTAACGCTCCAAGTTGACTTCCTCAAAGTACTTCGGCTTGTGACAGATGTTGGACGCTTTCCAAGTCATCGTCATCGGGGTCCAAGTCCGCGGTGTATAGGCCACTTGTTGGACCAAGCATTCACGTGGCAGTCCCCAATTCTCGGTCAAGTAAGCCACGTCGCCTTCGCTGAGTTTATACAGCGGCAACGTTTCGCGAGCGCCGTACTCTGTCTCGATGATGGCTTCTTCGTATGCCAAGTCGATCAGACGTCCGGTGCCCAGTGGAGTTCCGTCGATCGCAAACCACTGTCGAGCGGTTTGGCTTTTGTCAAACAACTCGCGTTCTTCTGCGTACTTCTTGGGGTCAAAGATGTCCGGTCGGAATGGTGGGCTGATGTCCAAGGTCAGCTTGTCGATCGTCTCACTGGCTATTCGATCGCGAAACTCGTCACAAGACAACTCCTCGGGACGAATCCCACCGGGACGGCGAACATCTCCTGCCGCTCCGCCTTGACCGTTTTCAGCTTGCTGACGCAGCCGATCACGATCAGCTTGGTCGCGATCAGAAAATGGGTTTTGAAATGGAGGAAGGTCCGAAGGAGAATCTTGCCCGTTGGCCTTTCCTGCATCAATTGCCCGAGGATCGGTTGCATCCGCGGGCTCGGACTCCGCGGGCTCGGGCTCCGCGGGCTCGGGCTCCGCGGGCGGCAAGGTCTGAATGGAGTCGGGTGTCGGAGCGTCATCAACCGGTGGCGGTTCGCTTTGGAACAAGTCTCGCATGGTCGTCTCATCAGCCGCATTTGCCGCATTGTTTGGCTGAGCAGCATTGTTTGGCTCAGCCGCTGCTGGCGGCAACATGGTTTCGCCGGTGTCCACTGCCGCAGGCGGCGGTGGCAGCTCGAGCGTTTCGCCGCCAAACCCGGGCAGCTGCATCCCTGTGTCGCCACCACGATACGGATTGGCCGGTGCATCACCAGTCGGTGCTTTTGCGGACGGCGCATTGGCGGGTGGTTGCGGCAACGCATTGAACACGTCGTCGGTCGGATTCTGCGTCAGTTGCTTTGACGCATCGTCCATGAAGGGGTTGCTAAAGAACGCGTCGGCAGGCGACTGCGTGCCTTTTGACGCAGTGCCCGTCGTGTGATCGACGCGACGAATCGGAGCAGCGGAACCGTTGCCATCTTGTTGCCATCCGCTTTGGCGAATCGAAGGCTGAGCAACCCGTTGTTGCGCGACCTGTTGGGTTGTGGGACGAGTCGGTTGCTGCGTCGATGACGAGGCCGGTCGCACGTTGTTGTCGAATTTATTGTCGAATTTATTGTCGGCGAACTTGTTGTCGGCGAACACATCGTCGGTCGGGACATGAATCGGAGCCGGCGTCACCCGACTGCTTTTCCGCCAACGCAAGTTCCAGCCTTGCGGCGTGGTGTTGATTGGGGTCGAGGCCTGGGTCGCGGTGGGGGCAGGTTGCCCGAGCGTCGCGGTGGGTTGGCCTTGAGAGACACGCGAGCGTTGCTGGAAAGCATTCTGGCTCGCGTCTTGAGCAGCTACGTTGTGAGACAGGGTGGCTGCGAGCAGCACATTCACGCTGCACAGCATTCCCAGTGCGCGTCGCAACCAGCGGCGCGACGCGTCACGGGGGCGATCAGTTCGGGTCGCCCAACGATCCGTCGGGGCTGTAGTTCGGTGCTTCTTGTGTGATCGCGATGTCATGTGGATGGTTTTCCCTCACCGTCGCTGCTGAAACGCGGATGAATCTTGCATCACGCCTCAGCTCCTCAATCGTATTCGTTCCCACGTATCCCATTCCCGATCGCAGCCCACCCACCAACTGATACACGTAATCGTTGAGTGGTCCTTTGTACGGCACTCGGCCTTCGACGCCCTCGGGGACAAGCTTGCCCTCCATGACGCCTTTTTGCCGGTACCGGTCACTGCTGCCTTTCACCATCGCTCCCATCGATCCCATCCCGCGGTACGTCTTAAACGTACGACCTTGGTACAGGATCACTTTGCCGGGGCTCTCCGTCAGACCGGCAAACAGGCTGCCGATCATCACGGTGTCGGCCCCCGCAACGATTGCTTTGGTGATGTCACCGCTGAAGCGAATGCCGCCGTCAGCGATCACGGGTGTGTTCGTCTTTGCCGCAGCTCGGGCTGCGTTCAAGATCGCCGAGACCTGGGGCACGCCGACGCCACTGATCACGCGTGTCGTGCAAATCGATCCCGGGCCAATGCCCACTTTGATCGCATCCGCTCCGGCCGCTATCAGTGCCTCGGCTCCCTCCGCCGTCGCGATGTTGCCCGCGATGACGTCGATGTCCCAACTTCTCTGCGTCTTGATCTCCTTGACGGTCTCGATCACGTTGCGACTGTGACCGTGCGCCGAATCCACCACCAGCAAATCAACGCCCTGGCGGATCAAGCTTTCTGCACGTTCAAAATCACCCACTCCGATTGCCGCTCCGACCCGAAGGCGACCCAATGGATCTTTGCAAGCAAGCGGGAAACGCTTCATCATGTCGATGTCGCGAATCGTAATCAGTCCCGTCAGTTTCCTTTCTTCGTCAATTAGCAAAAGTTTCTCGACCCTTTTTCCCGTTAAAATCTTCTCAGCTTCCTCAAGCGTTACAGTCCCCACTGCAGTCACCAGATTCTCACGAGTCATGACTTCGGAGACTGGGAGGTCTGGGTCTTCTAGGAATCGCAGGTCGCGTCGAGTCAGGATCCCGGCGAGGGTTCGGTCGGCGTGAACGATCGGGATCCCCGAAACGTTGGCTTGGTCCATCAGCTCGGCAGCCCGGCTGACCTTTTCCTGGGGGGGCAGAGTGACCGGATTGACAATGATACCGTTGGCCGATCGCTTGACTTTCAACACCTCAACGGTCTGTTCTTTGACCGACAGGTTCTTGTGAATGATCCCCAAGCCGCCTTCTTTGGCCAGCCCGATCGCCATCTCGGCTTCGGTCACCGTGTCCATGGGCGAGGAGATCAAGGGGATTTGCAAGCGAATTCGCTTGGTCAACCTGCTGCTAACATCTACGTCGGACGGGACGACTTCGCTGTAGCGTGGTTCCAGCAAAACGTCATCGAAAGTGACACCATCGTAGGCGATTTTATCTTCAAACATGCCGGCTCGGACCAATGGGGGGGGCGAGTGTCAGGAAAAGCCCAGGAGTATGACGGACGAATCGACTTCTTTGAAGCCCGCCACGAGGCGACGCTTCAGAATGGGCAGGACTCGTGGCTTGGGCTGGAATCGACGACCTCAGCCTATTCTTTCGGGGCACCAATTGGCACTCCCTGTCCACATTGTGCCCGATTTCGGTTTACACGCGTGCCGCCGCTTTCCTACACTCCCGCAGACTGTCGGTTTTCCTGCCGTCGTGAGCGGCAAGGCGCTCTAGCGAGCTGTTGATTGAGTGTGTTAACGAGTTCTTGTGAGCCGATGGCGCTAGCCACGGGCCTCGAAGAAATGCGTAATCACCATTGGGCCCGCGGCCAGCGCCGTGCGGCTCACTTAGTCGACGACCAAAATTTCGAAACGATGCCAAAGGATTGGCCATGTACCGCTGGTTGCTCTGCTTCCGCTACCTCAAGACACGTTATATCGCGCTAGCGTCGATCATCAGTGTCACGCTCGGTGTGGCGACATTGATCGTCGTCAACGCTGTGATGTCCGGTTTCAGTGTCGAAATGCACGAACGCCTCCACGGCTTGGCGTCGGACATCATGATCGAATGCCACAGCAGCCAAGGCATGCCGGATCCAGACGCACACTTGGCAGAGATTCGCCGTGTCTGCGGAAATGACATCGAAGGCGCCTCGGTCAGCGTCAGCGTGCCGGCCATGTTGGGCTTGGAATACAACGGTCAACGCATCAATCGGCACGTCAACCTGATCGGGCTCGACCCGGTCACCTACGACACCGTCAGCGATTTTGGCAAGTATCTGCTGCATCCGGAGAACAAAGAGAACGTCTCTTTTGAGCTTCATGAAAACGGTTACGCTCCCGATCGTCCCGAGCTGGCGCAATCCGGCTGGGAACATCGTCGGCTTTGGACGAAACGCCAGAAGGAGAATCAGGCGGAAAACGAGCGGCTGCAGAAACTAATGACGCCCAGTGTGCCGATGGCACCGCCGGAAACACTTGATGGTGAGATGACCGCAGACATCACAGCGGGGCCGAGTTTCTCACCGGCGATGCCCGGCGGATTTCCGGGCATGGACATGGAGGCGGAGCAACAAATCTTTGATCCCGAAAAAGACCAACTGCCGGGAATCATTTTGGGAATCAGCACCTGCAGCACGCGGTACCGTGATGCCGACGGCAATGTCGTGGATCACTACTACAGTCGTCCCGGCGACGATGTCCGCATGATGTTTCCCAACGCTGCCCAGAACCCCAAGGTGATGGACCAGAAATTCACCGTGGTCGATTTGTACGAATCGGGCATGAGCGAATACGACAGCACGTTCGCGTTCGTGCCGCTGGATAAACTGCAAGAGTACCGTGGCATGATCGACCCAATGACGGGCGTCCGCAGCGTCACGACGATTCAACTGAAACTCAAACCCGAGTCGGACTTGAACGCCGTCCGCGACGCCTTGCGACTCCGCTTCCCCGCCGAACTGTACGCCTACAACATTCAAACCTGGCGAGACTTGCAGGGGCCACTGCTTTCTGCCGTTCGTTTGGAGACCACAATTTTGAACATCCTGTTGTTCTTGATCATCGCGGTCGCCGGTTTCGGCATCCTCGCGACGTTCTTCATGATCGTGGTCGAAAAGACTCGCGACATCGGCACACTCAAGGCGCTCGGCGCATCGGGCCGTGGCGTGATGAGCATCTTCCTCAGCTACGGACTTTTGTTGGGATGCGTTGGCAGCGGAGCGGGGCTGATCGGTGGCGTCGTTTTCGTCAAGTACATCAACAAAGTCGCATCGGTGATCGAAAAGATCACCGGCCAAGAGGTCTTTGATCCGACGGTCTACTACTTCACCGAAATCCCCACCATCATCGACCCCTTCACCCTGGTCTGGGTGATGTGCGGTGCCGTCGCGATCGCCGCAATGGCTAGCGTCTTGCCCGCTCTGAGAGCCGCCCGCATGCACCCCGTCCGCGCATTACGTTTCGAATAACCCAACTCGCCGAAAAAGGGGTCAGGACTCTTTTTCGGTGATGGCTGCAAAAGAGTCCTGACCCCTTTTTGGCTCAACTGACCCCGAACAACGGTATGTCTTGATGCACGATCACATTGTTCTCAAAGCTCGCGGTCTGACCAAGAGTTACCACAAGGACCGTATCGAAGTCCCCGTCCTGCGAGGCATCGACTTGGATGTCGCCGACGGACTGGTCACCGCTTTGGTGGGCCGCTCGGGCAGTGGCAAGAGCACCCTGATGCACTTGTTGGCAACCTTGGATCGCCCCGACACGGGCGAGATCTTCTTTCGAGATTTTCGCATCGACAATGCGTCTCGATCACATCGTGATGCGTACCGCAATCGTGACATCGGGATCATCTTTCAGTTCTACCACTTGCTGCCTGAACTCAGCGCTCTGGAAAACGTGCTGGCGCCGATGATGATCAGCCGCAGTTTCTGGGGCTATTTGTCGACCCGCAAAGAACTGCGGCGACGAGCCGAAGCCATGTTGGATCGCGTCGGTCTGTTGCACCGAGCCAAACACAAACCGAGTGAAATGAGCGGCGGTGAAATGCAACGCGCCGCGATCGCGCGGGCCTTGATGACCGATCCTGGAATGCTGCTCGCCGATGAACCGACAGGCAACCTGGATACCGAAACCGGCCACGAAATCCTGAGCCTATTGATGGAACTCAATCGCGACGACGGATTGACGATCCTGATGATCACGCACGACGACGCGATCGCCAAAGGTGCCGATGTGTGCTTGCGAATGCAAGACGGCCAGATCACGGATGAAGTGTTTGTCACCGCGGAGCAAGACAGCAAGCCAACCATGGCCATCGCCGGATAGAAATCGACGACTTCTAAAACTGAAAATTCCCCCTCACACCCTCTCCCACCAGCTCGGTGTCATCACAATCGCCCACTATCAGATGCCGGTCGACAGCCCACGCTGAATCCCGTCAGCGTGGGAGCAGGTTTTGAGACCTCAGTTCTCAAACTCTTTGACGGTCAAGTTCTCGTATTTATCGAACATTTCGTCCAGCACGTCGTTACCGATCGATGTGTTGGCAACGTTGATGAGTTTCAGTTCGGGCAAGCTGGCCAGTTTCAAGAAGCTCTCGTCGGTCAATTGCGTGCTGGCGACATTGAGCGTTTGCAGCTTGGTGAACTTCATCAACGTATCGATGGATTCATCCGTCACCGCGGTGGCTTTGAGGTCTAACTCTGTCAAGTTGACCAGGGCACCCAACTCATTGAGTGCTTCGTCGTTCAGTTTGGTTTCCCAGAACCCGAGGTAAGTCAGGCTGGTGGAGTCTTTGAGTTTCTTGAAGGCCTCGGCGCTGACCAAGCGGCACTCCGCCATGTCGAGATAGCTCAAACTCGGCAGGGCTGCGATGACTGCCAATCCGGCGTCGTCCAGCGAAGTCTCACGAAGCTCCAAACGCGACAGCTTGGGCATACCCGCCAGATTGGCGATGCCCTCACCGGTGATGTCGGTCGCACGGATGCGGACGCGTTCCAGATTCTTGAGCCCCTTGAGAGCCTTCATGCCTTCGTCGCTGATCCCCGCATCGTCAAGTTGAAATTGTTTCAGCGTGGGAATGCTGCCGAGCACTTCCAGCGTCTTGTTGGTCAACGAAGTGCATTTGTTGGCATTGAAAGAGGTCAGGGGCAAATTGCTCAAATGCGCCACGCCTTCGTCGGTGATCTTTGATTTTTCCAATTGCACGTCGACCAACGAAGTCAACTTGGCCAGCGCCGGCATCGCTTCGTCGCCGACGTTGGTGTTTCGCAAATCGATCATGCGAAGCTTTTTCAGTGGCGCCAGCTTCTCCAACCCTTCTCGGGTGATAGCGGAGCGACGAAGCATCAGGACTTGCAACCCGGTCAACTTGGCGACGTGATCCATCGCAGCATTGGTGATCGCGGAGTCCGAAAAATCAAGTTTCTTGAGTTTCGTCCACGTCGTGATCGCTTCCAGGCCTTTGTCGTCGACACTCGGGCCCGAGAAGCGAGCTTCCGTGACATTTGGGATGCCCGCGAAGTGTTGGTACGCGTCCGATTTATCACCGTCGCCGGCCACGACGACACCGACCACGGTCCCATTGCTGTCCTTGGTCAACATGATTCCGGCTTCTTCCAGTGCCGCGATCGCGTCGGGGTCATCCGCCGCCGGTTTGGCAGCGGGTGCGTTTGCCACTGCCGCTGAATCGCCCGGCTTCGAGTTTTCGACTTGATCTGCTGGTTGCGTCGGAGCAGGAGATTTTTGTTTGCAACCGCCCATCAAGGTAATGAAACAGACGGAACAAACGACCAATAGTGACGGCAAGAAACGGGCGAGCATGGAATCTCAGGTGCGAAAGGAACGGGGGAAAATGCGGGAGTCGAGGCGACAATGGGCCGGAATGGGGGCCCGTGTGTCAAGGTTTAAGTGTAACGTCCATGCCGAAGCTGGCAACGAAAGGACTTTTTCCCGGCACCGGCCCATCAGGCGAATCGGCACCCTGTTTCGACGATTTCCTTGTCAACTCCACCATTTTGCTTGTCCCTCCGCTGGATTCCCGTTGGCAGAGAACACGGCGTATGCCGGGTTAGGCACCCCAAAACGTTGTTTAATGAAGCCGACTTTGCTATGTTAATGGGCGACGGGGACTTGTTCCCAACCTACCACTCCAATCGTCGCCGGCTGACCGTCTATCGTTTCTGAGCAAACGGTTCCGTTTAGACCATTCATGCTAAGAAATCCCTTTGCCTGAAACCGTTGCTGCGGCGATCACCCCCCACTTACCTTACTGCTAGAGGAATCAACGTTCATGGCAAATAAATCTACTCGTCGTCGTTTCATCGGCCAAACCGCCGCGTTGGGCGTTGCCGGTGTCGGCTATTGGGCGGGAACCAGCCCGGTATTGAAGGCTCAAGAGTCGGCATTGCAAGGCCTCAGCGCTGCATGCATCGGTGTCGGCGGCAAGGGTGGCAGCGATACCAGCCACATCGCAGAACAAGGCGTGAACATCGTCGGACTCTGTGACGTCGACGGCGGCTCATTGCAAAAGAAAGGTCGCGAGTTCACTTCGGCTGAGCAGTTCAATGATTTCCGCGAGATGCTCGACAAGATCGGTGAGAAAGTCGACATCGTCACCGTCAGCACGCCTGACCATAACCACGCCGCAGCAGCCATTCGCGCGATGCGGATGAAGAAACACATCTACTGTCAAAAACCACTGACGTGGTCGATCCGTGAAGCACGGATGATGCGTGAAACGGCTGAGGAGATGGGCGTCATCACTCAGATGGGCAACCAAGGAACCAGCGAAGACGGATTGCGAACGGCTGTCGAAGTCATCCAGAGCGGTGCGATCGGTGATGTCGCCGAAGTTCACGTTTGGTCCAACCGTCCCATTTGGCCACAAGGTAAGGGACGCCCCGCAGGCAGCGATCCGGTACCAGAAGATTTGAACTGGGATGCATGGATCGGCCCCGCCCCGATGCGTCCCTTCAAAAAGGGTGAGTACCACGCATTCAATTGGCGCGGTTGGGCCGACTTCGGAACGGGAGCTCTCGGTGACATGGCGTGCCACACAACCAACATGCCCGTCATGGCGTTGAAACTGTGGGACCCGGTCGCCGTCACCGCCGTCAAGAACCCCGGCATCTTCGAAGGCGAAACGTATCCGGCCAGCAGCGCCCTGTTGTTCGAGTTCCCCGAACGCGAAGGCTTGTGCGCCTGCAAGTTCTACTGGTACGACGGAGGCGAATTGCCCAGCAGCGAACTCATCAGCCAGTTGCCCCGCCGTCAGCGTCAAGCTCTGGAGGAGCAACTCAAAGGCACCTCGCAGAACAAACAAAGCGGCGCGTTGGTCGTCGGCAGCAAGGGCATGGTGTTCTCGCCCGATGATTACGGTGCCAAGTTCTACTTGTTGCCCGAAGACAAGTTCGTCGACTACAAAGAACCCGAGCAAACGCTGCCTCGGATCCCCGCCAAACTTTCGGGCGACCAACGCCAAAAGTGGGAATTCGTCAGCACCGTCAAAGGCGAGTACGAGCCGGGCACCATGTCCAACTTCGGCTACGCAGGCCGCCTGACCGAAACCATCCTGGTCGGCAACTTGGCGTTGCGTGCAGGCGAAGGACAACGCATCGAGTGGGATGCAAAGACACTGACCAGTGCCAACGTCCCCGCCGTCAACGAGTTCGTGCAACGCGAGTACCGTAAAGGCTGGGAAATCTGATTTCCTCAACCACTCGAGTCGCAACACTCGGGCATTCTCACAATCGAAACGGCGTGCCCTCAACGGTCACGCCGTTTTTTTATGCCCCATATGACCGAAATCGACGGCTTGGCCTAGCCTGGGCTGTTCAACATTTGGGGTCGCGTCCCGATTACCCCCCCCTTTTCCGTATTGCTCGTTGCGTATTGCTCGTTGTTTGAGTACTCCCCGACATGGTTGCATCCGCTCGCGTCTGGGCTGCGAATGGTGTTCTGTTGGGCCGACCACGCCGAAAACCCATTGCAGTCACGGCCGATCAGGAGAATCGATAGGATGAACGTACAGCCGACTGCGAAACACTGAGTGGGCGAGGGATGTCAACAACGCAAAAGGTGGAAGACGTTTTGATGAGTGACAACATGGATACAGACAATCCGATCTTGCCTCGGATCGCCGCGGGGGATGAGTACGCCGTCAGCGAATGCTTGGAACAGTTCGGCGGCCTGGTCTGGTCGCTCGCTAAACGGATGTGCCCGGCCGACGCGGAGGATGCGACGCAGGAGATATTCATTGAAATCTGGCAAAAGGCTTCCACGTTCGACCCGTCGCGTTGCAGCGAAGCAGGTTTCATTGGGATGATTGCCCGTCGACGGCTGATCGATCGGCTTCGACGCCTGGGACGAAACCATGTGACCTCGGCGTCGGATGAGATCATCGAGGTCGCGTCGCTGGAGAACGTTGATCGAGTGGAGCTTGCCGACGAAGCAGCCAAGGCGGTCGACTGTATGGAAAAATTATCAGAGCGACAGCAAGAAATATTGACGCTTTCGATTCATCACGGAGTCTCACAGGCTCAGATTTCAGGCCGATTGGGTATCCCACTTGGCACAGTGAAATCATATGGCAGACGTGCGTTGATTCAACTGCGTGACTGCATGCGTCGTCCTGCCGCCCAGGTCGAAGGAGGTGTGTGATGAGCGATACGCTAAACCCATTGAATCCAGATCAACTTGAACTCATCGCCGGTCATGTGCTGGATGATCTTTCCGACACCGAAAAGCAGCAGATTGGCGAGATCTGGAATGATGCCGTCGAAGCCGAGTCTGACAGCCTGCACCTCACGGCCGCGAGCATTCAAATGATTTTTGACAATCCGCCCGAGATGCCGGACGATCTCAGACGCATCATCTTGACCGATGCGCAGGCATTTTTTGCGGAACAGAGAGTGTCGCCAGCGGAGCATGGAGGCGAAACACCCGCTGCCACACTGGCCCTCCCAACGCCGAAGGTGTTGCGTCGTGAGTGGGTTGCATGGCTGGCTGCTGCAGCGGCGATTCTGCTGGCCGTCGGCAGCTGGATCGGCAATCGCCCCTCCCAAGTCACCGATGCTGTTGGTCTACGTCGTGCGCTAGTGGCCGAGGCATCGGATCTGATTGAAGTCGCTTGGTCTCCCGGAAAAACTCCGTTTCCAAGACCCGTTCAAGGCGACGTCGTCTGGAGCAACGAGGCTCAGGAGGGCTACATGCGGTTTGTCGACATGCCAGTCAATGATCCGACCCAGCGTCAGTACCAGCTTTGGATCATCGATCCGGCGAGGGACGATGAACCGATCGATGGCGGCGTGTTCGATATTTCCTCCACGGGTGAACTTGTGATTCCGATTCACGCGAAGCTGAAAGTGTTGCAGCCGGTGGCGTTTGCCATCACTATCGAAAAGCCTGGCGGGGTCGTGGTTTCAACGCAAGACGACCTGCCGCTGCTTGCGGCGGTTCCATCCACCGAAGCGTGATCAGGATTGGAGATGACCAGGATTGGAGATAGGTTGCGTCGGTCGGCTCAATCGCCTGAAGTTGGCGGTTGACTCGACAACAGTGTCAGGGCTTCGACCACTCGCGGCTTTTGATCTTCGCGGATGATCAGGTGGCGATCGCGACCTCCCGGCATGGCGTTGAATGTCGTCAGGCCGTCCGCTCCCACAGAGACGTTGCCGTCAGCAGAGAGGTCAAAGTATCCCGCTTCGGGACGAACCGCATAGAGCACCGAGGTCAAATCCCAAGTCGGGCGATCGTGCGGCGGCGGAATGTACAGCGTGTAGGCTTCCGGCAGCGGGTGATGCTTGACGTAACGGTAGTCGGATAAAATGCTTTGGTGTGGATACCGCAAGTTGCGGCCGATTTCAAAACCACTCCAAACGATCGGCGTCGGCCATTTTTCGCAGAGCTTCGTCGCCGCCGGCAAGTCCTTCACCACGTTGTACTCTTTGTGGTCGTACAACTCTCCTTTGTCGTTCTCGATTTGCGTGAACGCACCGGCCATGATCGACAACAGCCGAACCTTTTGCTTGACCAAATCCGTCCCGGCCAACGGGCTGTGTTTGTCGGCTGGTGAAGTCAACAAGTTGGCAAGGTTCGTTGAAAAGCCGACTTGGCAGATGACGACGGATCCATCGTCCGCACCTGCCAGCACATCGCGAAGCAGAGCGACCGCGTCGGGGGCGTCTTTGCCCGACATCAGATCGTGCGGATAACGCAGCTTGCCATTATCCATTGCTTCGGCCAACACATTGAACTTACCAGGTTCAGGAGTCACGCCGCTGCGGCACACGCCGATCGGGATTCCGCCACGACCATAAAACGTGTTGACGCAATCGACGAACGGCGCGGCCAGTTCGTGATCCTTGGTCGTCGTCACCGCCAAGAGTTCGCACTCGCCGCGAGATTGCAGGGCGTGAATCATCCCCAAAGCCAAGACGTCATCGCAATCATTGCCGATGTCGGTGTCGAAAATCAACGGCACAGGTGCCGAGCCGTCTTGCGCGATCACGTGCAGGCAAACGAAAAAACAAAGCGACAAAGCGAGAAGGCATCTCATGTGATAAACCGGCTCCAAACAATGGTGATAAACATGGCGGAGGAATACGTCTTGCAGAATCGATCCACCGACTGAGAGGAACTCCCGCAAAACTCACGAGCAGACATTCTATCATCGCTCACCAACCGAGTGATCGTTCCTAGTGCGTCAGTCTTCCTCAGGAGCCAGATACTGGATCCCATAAAGTTGACGTTCCGTTTCACTCAGCGGCGTGCCCCACCGTTGTTTTGCCATTTGCACCAGTTCATCGGTTGTCTCTGGCAGCGAATCGGAGGGAGCCGCTGTCGTTGGGTTTGTGTCCGAGTTCGCATCCGACGAAGCCGCTCCAGAGAATCCAGCGCGGAGGCGTTCTCTGAGCAGATCAATCATCTCCGCCGGCGGTGCAAGGCCGCGTTGGCCGGCCAGATCGATGGCAGCCAGTGCCAGTTGAATCGACAACTCCGGTTTGGAGTCTTGTAGTCCACTCGCCGAGGTCGCCAGACGATTGATCTCAAATTCGGCCAGCTCATTGGGTCGATCCGTTGATGCGGAAATGTATTTAGACGTCAGTCTGCGTTCGGTCGTCAACAGAAGGGTCGCTCTGTCCAGTTGGTCCTGTAGTTCCAGGACATCGTTTCGAGCACGAAACAAAGCGACCAAGACGGCGGCCGTCATCAGCACCAGCAGCATCGCTGCGCTGCCCGAGACGCTGGCGAACAGCACGTGTGTTCTCAACATCATTCGCGCTTGACGTATCCATCCGGGCGGTTTTGCCAAGATCGGCTCGCCGGCGATGAATCGACGCAGATCTTCGGACAGTTCGTCCGCCGACGCGTAGCGATCCGCCACGCTTTTGCTCAAACATTTCAACGTGATCACTTCCAAATCCGCTGGCACGCTGGCGTTGAGGGCTGACGGTGGCACCGGCTCGCGCGAGATCACTTGCATCACCACGTCGACGGGCGAAGCCGCTTGAAAGGGCGGGCGTCCCGTCACCATTGCATACAGCACGGCTCCGATGGAATACACGTCCGCTGCGGGACCGATCGACTGCGTCGAACCACCAGCCTGCTCGGGCGGCATGTAGTGCGGTGTGCCGATCAGTTCGCCCTGCTGGGTGACTTCACTGCCACCGCCGATCAACTTGCTGACGCCAAAGTCGGTCACGCGAACGGAGTGGGTGCGATCGATCAATATGTTCGCCGGTTTCAGATCGCGATGAATGATCTGATGTTCGTGTGCGTGCCCGATTGCATCGGTCAATTCCTTGGCAATCCGTGCGGCTTCGGCGGACGTCAAGGGACCGTCACGCAACCGCTCCGCCAAACTTTCTCCGTCCACGAGCGCCATGGCAAAGTACGGACGCTGATGCCATTGCCCGACGCTGAAAACCGGCACGATCCCGGGGTGGTCCAATGCCGCAGCCGCACGAGCTTCGTTGGCAAAGCGTTCACGATACTCGGCGCTGACGTCGTCCCCCGCCAGCATCATCTTGATCGCGACATCGCGTCCCAAAGCGGCGTGCTTGGCTCGAAACACCACCCCCATCGCGCCCCGAGCAACTTCACCCACGATCTCGTACTGGTCGATCACCGTGCCACGCTCGGGCAACGCCAACTTCGAGTCATTCTCAGCAGCGGCTCGCTCGATCGGCGCTGACATTGGCGCAATGGTGACCGCATCCAAATCGGCGACGCCGTCGGGGTCTATGGATTCTACGAAGCTTTTGTCACGTGAGTCCTGATTCAATTCAAACGCCTGTGAACAGTCCGCCTAGTGAAAAATGCCGCCTAGTGCATCGTCCAGTCTTAGAACGTGGGTTCGGTAGATGAGCCGTTTTGGCGTTAGCCACGGTTTTCGTGCCACAACCGTGGCTAACGCCAAAACGGCTAACCCCAAAATCAAGACCGGACGATGCACTAGTGAAAAATGCTGCCTAGTGCATCGTCCAGTCTTAGAACGTGGGTTCGGTAGATGAGCCGTTTTGGCGTTAGCCACGGTTTTCGTGCCACAACCGTGGCTAACGCCAAAACGGCTAACCCCAAAATCAAGACCGGACGATGCACTAGTGAAAAATGCCGCCTAGTGCATCGTCCAGTCTTAGAACGTGGGTTCGGTAGATGAGCCGTTTTGGCGTTAGCCACGGTTTTCGTGACACAACCGTGGCTAACGCCAAAACGGCTAACCCCAAAATCAAGACCGGACGATGCACTAGTGAAAAATGCCGCCTATCGAAATGTGTACCGAGTGGGCAAGCATTTAGACGTTAACGAGCATGCGGCATTGCGGCAACATGCGTGACCGCCCGCTTTATCGAATCACAGACAGATATTCATGAAAACTTCCACGACACGCTTCTCGACATGCTGGCGCATCCACGCCAGCATGTCGAACCGCTACGCGTCACCTGAATCTCGATGAGAACATCGGGTTAAGTTCTGTTGATTCGCTATCGAGGTCACTGCACGATCTCTCCTCTGAAAAGTACAACCCTGCATTGAGAGAATCATGGGAGGAAAATACGAGACAACATCCATGCAGGTTAGCAAGTCCAAGTCTGGGATCACGCGCGACGGCACACGATTCGTCGTTGTCTACAAGTTGCAGGATGGCGGTTATTCCGAGCCCATCAAGCTGCGAATCGATGATGCGATCGGAATCGCAAAACGATTTCGCGATCACCGCAAAGGAGATCGCTCACGAAGCATCAGTGCATCGGCGGCCAAGTACGTCTACAAGAAAATCAGTGAGAAAGGATTGCTGACAGACGAGGTATCTGCGAATAGCGAAGACCCCGCGCCATTGCCATCTCACGACACGCCTGATGCCAAGTCAAATCTGAAATCGGATTCAATGTTGGCTCCCGTTTACCTGCCCTACTTGGAGGTGAACCGTGAGCCTCAGGTGAGTGATGAAATGGTGGATCAATTGGCATTCTTGCTCAGCGGAATCGATCCCGCTGCGCGAAATGATCCGAAGTTCGCCCGCTCGGGAGTGACGATGCGAGATCTAATCCAACAAACTGAGGTCCGAGTCAGCACGAGCAGATTGCTGTACACAGATCATCGCTATGTGCTGATCCATTTGCGGAATCTCGACGACGACGCGTTTCGAGCCAAATGGAATGAGGCGAAGGAACAACCGGGGGGACAGGACGCAACGGACCTGATCAAGTTGACGCGGCGATTGGAGAAACTCGATCTGGAAAACGCGAGCGAGATCGCCAAGAATAGCGAAGAAGCGGAGCTGATTTTGCAGATTCAGTCGCGTGCGGTCGACCTTTTGGTGCGCCGTTATCGACGTACGCAGCGAAAGCTTGATGAAATCAATCGGTCGGATTCCAAACCCGCCGTCGATACACGGTCTCAAGGTGGATGGCTCTCTCGCTTGAATTTTTTCAACAAGAAGGAATCGGAGGTTCACAACAAGCCGGTCCCAGTTGACGAGGCAGCGCACATGGCTGCGAGGGCCTATCTGGACCACTGCGTGCAACTGGGGCGAGTCCTACGGACCGACGTTGCCAAACGCGCGGTCGCCGATCAATAGCAGCGAGCGTTCGGTGTATAGTTTGCCAATGATGGTGGAGCGGACGATGTACGCCGCACATGAGCAACTGGCAACGCAGAGAATTCTTTATGCAACGCGTCGGACACTGGATCAACGGTACGCTGCGCCCCGCGACGCAGAGCAGTTCGTTTGAGGTTCGCAATCCGCTGGATGACAGTGTCTATGCAATCGCTGCTCGTGGCGATCTGTCGGATGTCGCCGACGCCGCTGGATCCGCCAGCGAGTTTGCAGCCGAATATGCGAGATCAACGCCCAGCGATCGCGAGCAATGGTTGATCACGGCAGCCGGGCTGCTGCAGCAACGTGCCGACGCATTCAGCGAAGTGCTGATTGACGAGATCGGCTCCTCGATTTCCAAGGCACGAATGGAGATCGGAATTGCGGTGCGAAACCTGACGGCGACGGCCGCGATGGCTCGCCAAGTCGGCGGCAAGATTTATCCGACCGACGGCATCGGCCGCTGGAGTCTTGGATTTCGAAAACCGATCGGCGTTGTCGCGGGCATCACCCCCTTTAACGTTCCCCTGATCAAAGGGGTCAAACACAGCAGCATGGCGTTGGCCACCGGCAACCCCTTTGTCTGGTTGCCGTCGGACCAGGCTCCGGTCACAGCCAGCATGTTGACTCAGTTGTATTGCGATGCCGGAGTGCCGCCCAACGCATTGCAGTTGGTGTTGGGGCACGGAGTGGAGATCGGCGATGCGTTGGTCACCGATCCGCGTGTTGCCGCCGTCGGCTTCACCGGCTCCCACCGTGTCGGACGTCATGTTCAGCGTCTCTGTGGCGAGAACGGCAAACGCGTGACGTTGGAACTGGGGGGAATCAATCCGTTGGTGGTCTGGGAAGATGCCAACATGGAGGCGGCCGTGAAAGCCGCACTGTTGGGTGGATTCTTATACCAGGGCCAGATCTGCATGGCGTCCAGCCGCGTGATCGTCCACCGCAGTCGGCACGACGAGTTTGTGAAGCGGCTCTGTGGGGCCGCCCGAGGGTTGCCGATGGGTGATTTGCGAGATCCGACGACGGTGATCGGGCCGATCATTTCGGAAAAACAACGCCAGCGGATTCGGGAATTGGTCGCTGATGCAACACAAAAAGGGGCCAGAATCTTCTGCGGTGGCCGTTGGCACGAAAATAAACTCGAACCTACCGTGCTGTGCGGTGTCACTGATGACATGCGTCTGCATGCCGAAGAAGTATTCGGCCCTGTCGTGACGGTCTCTGCCGCCGACGATTTTTCCGACGCGCTCTCCCAAGCCAACGCGACTCCGTTCGGGCTGGTCGCCTCGGTTTTTACCGAGAATCTGGATTTGGCCATGCGTTTCGCGGACCAAATCGACGCGGGGATGGTCCACATCAACGCGATGACGATCCAACAAGAACCCCAGGTTCCCTTCGGCGGAAACGGCGAAAGCGGATTTGGACGCGAAGGCTTGGAAACGGGCTTGGACGATATGACCCAATGGAAATGGGTGACTCTCGGCCCCTCAAATCCCTAGTGCCGGTGTTGAAACGGCGACGGCACGCTATGTTTTATCAATGGAAATATCACAAGAAATCGCCGATCGCGTCATGCGATTGGTCGTCTCGCCCGACTACCGACCGTCCAAACCCAAACAGATCGCAGCGATGCTGGATCTGGATGCCGACGGTTATCGTGAAGTCAGGCGGGTCATCAAACAGTTGGTCCTAGAAGGCCGATTGCTCTACGGATCGAACCACCTCGTCATCAGCACCGGCGCGGTCGGCGGCCCACAAGACCGCGTGCGAGGCATCTTTCGCACCGCAATGGGCGGCGGATTCGGATTCGTACGTCTCTCCGACAGCGGTGGCGAGAAAGTCGAAGAGGATCTCTTCGTACCGCCGGGTGAAACCGGTGGCGCACTGGAAGGTGACCTCGTCGAAGTCAAAGTGCGTCCGGGACGGCAAGGCAACGAAGCATCGGTCGCCAAAATCCTGCAACGCGCTCGCCGCCAATTTACCGGAACGTTCCGCGTGCAAAACGGCGAGTCGGTTGTCTTCCTGGACGGCACGCCTTACGACAAACCGGTCAGCGTCGGCGACGTCCGTGGACTACCCATCAAAGACGATGACAAAGTGTTCGTCGAACTGGTGCAGTTTCCCGATGACAGCGGTGCCGGCGGTGAAGCAGTCATCCTGGAACGTTTGGGCAGCAGCAGCAATCCGGCGATCGACACGCTGACCATCATGCGTCAGTACGGTCTGCCCGATGAGTTCTCCGAAGAAGTCCTGCAGAACGCGCGAGAGCAATCCGACGCGTTCAACGATGACGTGGTCCCCGAAGGCCGGCGGGATTTCACAGAGATGCTGACCATCACCATCGATCCGTTCGACGCCCGTGACTTTGACGATGCGATCTCGCTGCAACGCGAAGACGGACGCTGGCGTTTGTGGGTTCACATCGCCGACGTCAGTCACTTCGTCCAGCCAGGCAGCAAGCTCGATATCGAAGCCCGTGCCAGGGCGACCAGCGTCTATCTGCCCGACCGTGTCGTTCCGATGATCCCCGAGATCATCAGCAACCACTTGGCCAGTTTGCAGCCTGATCGCATTCGATTGGTCAAGACCGCGGAGATCGAATTTCAAGACGATCTGACGATCACGCACAGCGAAGTTCACAACGGGGCAATCCGCAGTGACATGCGGCTGAACTACGAACAAGTCGATCAGTTCCTGGCAGCGCCGGAGGAGCATCGCGAAAAGTGGGGTGACGCGATCTGCGACTTGCTGACCGACATGCACAAGCTGGCGATGCAGATTCGCAAAAAGCGATTCAAAGGCGGTTCGCTGTCGATGGACATGCCGGAGATCAAGCTCGATTTGGACAAGGCTGGCAAGGTCAAAGGCGCCTACCGAACACAGCACACCGAGAGCCATCAGATCATCGAAGAGTTCATGTTGGCGGCCAATCAAGCCGTCGCGACTTGGCTCGATGATCTGGAGTTGAACTTCTTGCACCGTATTCACCCGCCGCCCGAGCGACGTAAACTGCGGCAGCTCAGCATGTTTGTCAAGGATTTGAATCTTGGCATCGAGAGCGTCGAAAGCCGTTTCGAAATCCAACGCGTGCTGGACAAGGTCGCCGGAACGCCGCTGGAGGATGCGGTCAACTTTGCCGTGCTCAAGAGCATGAACAAAGCGGTCTACGGCCCTCAACGCGAAGGTCACTACGCGTTGGACATGGAGCACTACTGTCACTTCACCAGCCCGATTCGTCGCTACCCCGATTTGACCGTCCATCGCTTGATCCAAAACCTGTTGGACCAAAAAAAGACACCGGACGACTCCTATCCCACGATGCTGAAACTGGGGCATCACTGCAGCGACATGGAACGCAACGCGCAGCAAGCGGAGCGGGAACTGATCCAGTTGAAACTGCTGCACTTTCTCAACAAACACATCGGCGAGACGATGAAAGCGGTGATCAGCCGCGTTTTCGCTGACGGGTTGCACGCTCGCTGCATCAAGTTGCCGGTGGACGGTTTCATCCCCGTCACGACCCTGCCCGACGACAAGTATCGTTTCGAAAGACGAGGTCAGATTCTGTCGGGATTCCGTGAAGGCAATCGTTTTCGTTTGGGCGACGAAGTCACCATACGCGTTGCCAAAGTCGACTTGCAATCGCGACAATTGTTCTTTGAGATGGTGACAAACCACTCCGCAAAATCACATTCCTCCAGCCACAAATCGAGCAAGTCGCCCAAAGGCACTTACAAGGGTAAGCGGAAAGTCGAACGTCGCGAAAAAAAGAAACGCCGTAAACGCTAGTGCCAAAATCATTGTTACCAGCACGAAACGCAAGCGAGTGATTCATGCCGCTTTGTTCACGCGCTTGCGCTTCGTGCTGGTATTTTTGCATCTTTTCCAGTCAAGGTCCATTCACGAAACGCAAACGCTAGTGGGCAAGCTGTCTGATGAGCGAACCAGCAATCTTTGTCTTCGTGCAAGGAAACGAGAAACGTTACTTTTATGACCAATGGGCCGCGCCCGTCCTGGTCCGCGAACTCTTGTGGGGGCCGGTCGCCTTACAACAATGGCTCACCGAAGACGAAGAGCTGGAAGACTGGACCGACGAAATATCCGGCGGTGCCGTGGTCGATTTGGTCACGCGTGATCTGATTTGGTACAGCGATACGTCCGCATATGAGATCCAGCGGATGCAAGACGTGATCGCTCGACTGATCCGAGCAGCGTGGCCAGGATTCAACGTTCGCTACGCCACCGATGGGGCGATCGAACTAGCACAAGCCGCGGGCGAGACCGACTGGGACGACGATGAATCGGAGCCGATGTCGCGTCCGGAGTCGATCGACGAAGCCGCAATGGAGGACGAGAACGAGGGCCTGCTAGCTTGGATCACGCTGATCGATGAAAGCGAACGAGTGTCGCACCTCCACGTCACGGCGTTGCCGTTGGATTTCATCCGTGGACCGCAGCATTTTCTGTCCGCACTGCAAGACGAAGTCGGCGACGAAATGCCAGAGGAGATGGTTTGCCAAGAAGGCGTCTGGATCGACGTTCCCGCCCGCCGAATCGGCCTGTGGGGTGTTCACGAAACGACCAAGCTGCTTGATGATCTGAAACGCAACTGGCAGGGTTGGCAAGTCGATTGGATCGAGCATGGATACGAAGAACAGTGTGCGGTCAGCGGCCCGAGCGGAGAACCGATCACCGACGCACAAGTCCTGCGTCTGATCACAAGTGTGCTGCTATCGACCGACCGCTTTGACTTGCGACAGTTTTATCGGATGGCAGGCCAGCAATTCAAACGGTCCGCGCGGCGCGCCACGGGATGCTTGACCACATTGCTGTGCATGCCATTGATTATCTATGCCTTGCTCAGCGGCAATTGGAAATGGCCGCTTATTCTGGTCACCACCGTGGTCGTGCTGGTAACGCTCTTGTTCAAATCGATCGAGATCGCCATCAAGCAGAAATATTCGCAATCGCAGTTGGGCGATCGGGGAGCGGATCGAAACCCGAGCAGAGCCCCGGCCGCGGGACCGCTGGGCCCGGATCAGCGACGTGCCGCACTGGACAAAACATTGCGCGCCGCCGGGCTGCCGAGCTTGGCTGAAATCAACGAGAGTCCGTCAATGCTTTGATGGCGGAAAAGACCCAGCCCATCAGTGATCCAGACGTGCCTTGGGTTTCCTCCAATTTGCCAGCAGCCTCCAATTGCCGTCGCACCTCCCGGATCTCCGAAAACTCGCCGTGGTCCAACCACAGACCTTTGCACTGGGGACACATGTCGATCAACACATCTGTCTGCGGATAATGGAATGCACGCATGCGATGGCACCCCTTGGGGCACATCCGCAACGAGGGTCGTGAATCCGAGGGAGGAGCCAGATCGGCGGTCGCAACGCTCAGCACATCGGGCATCTCATCAGCGTCGAACCACGCCCCATGGCAGGAAGGGCAAACATCGATCGCGACCTTGCTCGGTCGGAGACTCTTGGTCACCAGTTTCTCGGTCGAACATTCCGGACACTGCACGATCAGATTCCTTGCGTTGAGATTCGGTCGGCCCCCCAGTTGAGATTGTGACTCAATCCCACTGTCTCATGCAAGTGTGTGCGAAGGTAGCCGTCACTTCTCCCGGAGCAGCTGGGAGAGGTAATAGTTGCGCAGCGAGGCACAAAGCGTATGGTTTGTGTTTGGGCGGATGGTGGTGTTCGTTTTCGACTTGGAAAGTCGAACGACAATCGTCGCTCGACTTTCCGAGTCGATAGCGTGCCCCATCAAGCAGCTTCGCCGACCCAGCTATGAATGATTTGAGCTGCCAGATCGGGATGCGCGTCGACGAGTGTGACGAGTTGTTCACGAAGATCTCGGTCGGGATCGTCTCCCGGCGACTGCAGTGAAACATTCGGCACGGACGAGGACGTTGATTCTGTTCGACGACGCCGAAAGAAAAATCCGACTGCGCCCAGCAAGACAACAACGCCCCCAATCACAACCCAAATCGTCTGTGGGGAATCGAGGCCGGCTGAATGGAAACCATCCAATCCGCCCTGCCACCATGCCACCTCCGTGTGGTTGGCGGCGTTTGCTGACGGATCGTCGGGAAACGCCCAGACCTCAATCGTCGATGACTTGGGCCTGCAAGCCATCAAAGTGGGACGAATTGCGTGATCAAGATTCTCCTGCGTTTCTCGCTTGAGCTGCTGCCACTGTGCCGCAGTCAATTGCAATGTGGACGATCGCATTGCATCTACAGCAGCAGCGTTTGGCAATCCTTGCTCTGCACCAGAGATGTCGATCCCTGGAACACGCAGCGATGACGAGTAACGTTGCTGCCACATGTCGCGAAAATATCGCTCGGGCAATCCGATCGATACCTGAACATTTTCGATTCGATGATTGGACGCTGAATGGACCAAGGGCGTGGAGCCAACGGCACTGCCTGATTCGGGACTCGAGCTTGCCAGTCTTGCCGAACGATTGCCGCGAACTCGGGTCACCGCCGTGAACAGATTGGTCAACAGGCTATCATCGCCAACCGTTTGATCGGAAACGTCTGACGCGTTTAGGTCAGCCACATCGACAACTTTCGCGACCGAGGCTGGGAGATCGACCGACTCCATTTGAACGCTGACCGAGACCCGGACATCTTGGTAGCGATCCAACAACCGCGTGACCTCTTGTTCAATTCGCGATTGTTCTTCGATGCGAAAACGCACTGCTGGATCGCTGATCGTCGCGATGGTCTGCTCAGCGTTTTTGTCCAAGACCACGACGTCCTCGGACGACATCCCTGCATAAGACCCGCGAATGAAATCTTGGATCATACGGATGCGTGCTGCTGGCAGAGGTTGATCGCCGGCGGGACACACAACCACGCTTGCGGATTGCGTCATTCCACCGGCCAAACCACGCGAGCGTCCTTCGTCATAGACCACGTTTGCCCATTGGATGTCATCAAACGCCGCAAGTTGATTTCCCAGATCTTGTGCTTTGGCGTGCAACTGTCTGGCGCGACGCACGGAATCGGATTCGAAGAAACTGGTTTGGTTGATCGCGTCTTGGACACGACTTCGCAGAGCAAGCGGCAAGGCTTTGGATTCGTTCAACGCTGCCAAATACTGATGCCGCGATTCAGTGGGAACCAGCAAGCAACCGTCCTTTCTCTCCCACGCATTCAGGCCTGCTTGGCTGAAGGCAAGCTCGGCTTGATCCAACTCGTTCTCACCAAGACTGCGGCCGCCGAACAGTGGTTGGCTGGATTGCGGCTGCTGACCTTGAGCCCACCACAACAAACCAACGAGCATGGTCACCGCGATCAACAACGTGACGATCCGTGACTGAGTCGGCATGGACTCAAACGTCGTTCGAACTTGTTGCGATGATTGTCGAAGGACGCTCATAGAGGCTGGGGAAGTCGTTCAGTCACGTGGGAAATGCGGATGATGCGAAACGTTGGGCAGCGACATGATGGACGAAGCACACGATGGAAATCGCAAACCCACGAGGGTGCAACGTCGTGTGGTGGAGAAGCGTTTCCCGTCAAGCAGCCATGCGTCGCTGACCGCTGGCACGAGGCAAACAGATCGTCACTGCGGCGCCGCCTTGCGGACAGTTCTGCCATAGCAGTTTTGCGTCGATCGCGGCCGCCACCATCGGCAGACGTTTTTCTCGCTCCTCAATACGGCAACCGGTATCGGCCACCTCCAGCTCAATGCCCTGCGACGTCTCACAACCGGTGAATGTCAGGTCGCCGCCGTCGGGCATTTCAGCAAGTGCTTGAGCCGTCAGGACACGGAGCAACTCCGCGGTTTGCTCGGGGTTGGTCGGCACGGGGATCCCCGTCGGGATATCCATTTCGAGGCACACAGGTGCTTTATGCGCGATCAACATCGGCGCAGTGACCGTCTCAACCAAAACGGCTAGCGATCGACAAGACTGAGGATTGATCCAAGTGGCCATCATGAACTTCCCTTTTTGCGTCCGAACGGCCAGATTTGGCTGGCTTTGGTGCTCAAAGGCAGCGTTTTAGGACGAATTCGGCGTGACTATTCTGACTTCATTGGTCGTCGATACCTGTTTGGCTGCCCTGATTGCAAGATGAATCATGGGTCTGACGCACAATTCCACCGGGTGAAAAATTCGTGGCGGTTTCTCTTTCCAAGCGATCGGCATATGATGAGGGCTCGCAACCCACCTGTCCCAGTCGTGTTTACGCCAAAATCGCGTGCGTCCTGAGGGCAGAATCGAACGAAGACATCGAACGAAGACTTGGTGTGGACTGATGAAAACTCGACGCTGGATAGCCATCATTACGGTCTCCTTATTGATGCCATTGCTGCTGCCCGAATCGGGGCATGGCCAAGGACTCTTTCGCCGCTTGAGAGATCGGCTTGCTCCACAGATCCTGCCTCCCCGAGCCACTCCTCTGCCACCCCGCGTTCCGCTTCGTACCACTCCTGCTGCACCACGCACCACGACGCCAGCGACGGGCACACCACCGCTAACCCGCACCGCACCCAGCACCGCTGCCAACACTGCGACGCCATCCACACGCAGCAGTCGGTCACTCAGCACTGCGTTGCCGCGAGCCAGCCAGATCAATCCGACTCCCGGTTCGCCTGCATCCCCAGTGGCTCAAGCCAGTGCATCGTCACCAGCGCCAAACCCATCCGCACCAAACACGTTGGTGCCAACCAAGCCTCTGGAAATGTCCAATCTGGGCGGCTCCATTTTGCAACCGTTTGACGACACAGACGGATCATCAACAGACGAGACACTTCGTCCGACCATCGGCATCCAAGCCGTTGAGGCTAACCCTGGCTACCCGGGCATCCAAGTCGTTGAAATCAAAGAATACTCACGAGCCGACGAAGCCGGACTTCAGAAAGGTGACTACATCTTCGCGATCGATCAGGTTGCGACGCCATCGCTGGCGAGCGTCGTTGAGGTGCTGGGCAAGTATCAGCCCGGCGATACGGTTCGCTTGCGAATCGGACGCGATGGTGAAGTGGCCGACCTCGATGTTCCTCTCGTCGCGTCTCCAGCATTGGCGACCCTGGCCAAACCGCCTGTCGCATCGCCAGACTCAGGCACGCAAAGCGATCCGCTGTCGCCTCGCATCGGTGCCGACGTGCGCAACATTCCTGGCGTCCGTGGTGTGGCCGTGACCGATGTGCAGCCCGGTTCGCCGGCTCAGCAAGCCGGCATGCAAGTCGACGATCGCATCATCGCGATCGATGGACAGATGATTCAAGACACGGCAGCTCTCGCAGAGATTCTGACAACTCAGCAGCCGGGTGACTCCGTTGAACTGCAATTCGTGCGTTCGGGTCAATTGCTCAGTTCCACCGTTCAATTGGTTTCCCTTGCTCAACTGCAGCAAAAAACACTTGATGCCCCATCAGATGAAACACAGGGAGCAGCGGCTGCCGGAGAAACATCTGAAACCGCCCACGCAGACGATCATGAATCGGCCCAACCGTCATCGAGCAAAGGCGGCTTGCTGAGCGGAGTCGGCTCGGTACTGGGTGGCATGTTCGGCAAGAACGGCAACACACCCAAGCCTGCCGCACCCGATGCGGCTGCGTCACCCGCCGAGTCGCCCAGCGAATCAGATCCGCTCGCCTTGCCCGCGGATGACACGATGAGGGCGCCTGAAATCGTCGACGCCTTTGAAACCCTGCCGATTCCCGTCCCCGAAGCGATCGAGCCCGCGGCTCCTGCGTCGCAGGACGGCCTGCCCGAGACCGCCAGCAAGGACGACCTGGAGAAACAAGCCGAGGTCGAACGTTTGCGTCAAGAGCTCGAGGACTTGAAGAGCAAGCTCAAGGAATTGGAAAGCGACAAGGACTGATCCTGGCTACTCTTGCGGGTCGATTCTCACGATTTGGACGTGGAAGAATTTTTCGATCGCAGTCTGCTGATCAAAATCCTTGTCCTCTTCCATCTTCGGCAAGTCCTTCCAGTGAACGATCGTGTGACGCTCCTTTCGCTGCGTTGTTGCTTTCTTTCTCGCTGACTTCGCTGCATCTTCTTCCTTGGAACCTTCCACCAAACCGGGCGGCAAGGGTGGCAACGGCGCGTATCGCCAGCCGGTCAACAAACGTTCTGCGATCCACCGATTGTGTTCGACCTCTGCTACTTGCTCAAGCTGTTTGCGTGTTCGCCGCAGTTCGGTCCACGTACCCGATTTTGTTTTTTCAGTTGCACCGGCGTCGGCAGAATGAGAAAGGTCATATCGGTGCCCCAGCACGCGGCCTTTGAAGGGCGCGTGCCCGGCGGCGGCCAGATTGGTATGCCGCTCCCAGTAGGTCAGCTCCGACCACAGCGATCGTGCTTCGTCACCGTATTTTTGACTGTAGCTGCCGTTGATATCGATCGCTAATTCGCGCTGTCGCGAAGCGGCGATGGCGTTGTAGCACAATACTTGATCGGTCTTCGCCCACGGGATCAATTCACATCGATAAGGACCGTCGCTGGCTTGTTTGTTGGATTCAATGATCGCGTGGTGCAATGCGATGTGTTGCGTGACCGACACAAAGATCGGGATCTTGTCATCCCCCCAAGGACTCGCCACAGGCCCTTTTTCGAGCATCTCAATGGTATCCCGCAGCCGTTGCGTCAGGTTCGCGTTGTGGCTTTCATCATCGGTGCAAACGACCAGAATGGGCAAGCAATCCTCACGGTCCAGCAGATACTCCACTCCGGCAATCGTGTCGTCACAAACCAGCTCGCTGCCCGCCTCCACAAACGCCGCGTTGCAAACAAAGCTGACCCCGGGTCGCGACGTCGGTGAGCGCCGATGGATGGGGGCATCGTAGGGGCCATCCCACTGATCGGCGAGTGCAGGTAGGTCCCAGCCCTTCGGTCCCGCCGGCTGGCGTTGACTCAAATCGGGGGCGAATGCGGGATAACGTGACAGAAAGGATTCCCTTTGCTTCGGATCATCATGCACGATCGTGACCCGTGAACGTTTTCGGTTCTCCAAGTGGACCAGTTCACCGATCTGAAGCGCAAGAGATTGCCCCTGTTGACCGAACCCGAACAACACAAAATGCAACGTGCGATTGCCAAGGTCCCGCGGCAAACGATCGGCCAACGGACCAATCAGCATCTCGGTCGCCGCTAATTCTTGTGGGACAAAGAATTCCACTTCGACACGACTGTTCTGGCTGCTGTAACTCAGCTTGCTGGTCGCCTCCACCAATTCAGGATTGTCCATGTGCGCAAAGCACCGCAGGACACGGTGGCGTGGTCTCGGGGTATTGGGATCCGCATTAGGATCCGTCTTGGGTGCAGGATCCAACTTGCATGCGATTGATGTCGCCAGGGCAACGACCGCAGCATTGGTGTTGTCCGATCCTGTCATGCCGAACAACTCGACCGCCCGATCGGGATGCGCCATCGTCATGGTTTCATCGTCTGTCGCATCCCGAACCAGCACCAATGCGCCGAGTTCCCTCGCGTCATCGAGGTAGGTGTTGTGAGGATCTTTCTCAATCACCACGATCTTCTTCTTATGATGCAACTGCCGAACCAACTGCATCCCCACGTCGCCCAATCCGCAGATGATCACGTGGTTCCGAACCCAGCGTAACTGGCCCGCTTGAATTGCGTCGCTGAGCAACACAAAGTTCAATTCGATCAGCAGGACGGTCCACAGAATGACCGCGCAACCCAAACCCAAGGTCCCGCAACTGTTCTTTGGCACATCCTGCAGATTCAGCTTGAAAGTATGAACCGCAGTCATTACCGCCGAATGATCTGTAGCACTGATGAATCCTAAAAACAGAATGGCGATGGCCAACAAAAGCGTGGTCAGTCCCACATGACGTCGGTACCACCGCCACCACGGCCGAAGTCGCAGGATGTGCTGCTGGGCCACGGCAAAGACCACCAACGCAATGACCAAGATCACCAAGATCCAATCAAATCCCTCTGTCATGCTTGCCTCTACCTTTTCCTGTTGTGACCTGTGCACCGGGTGTCAATGTACCCAATTGCTGTAATAAAAGCAATGAATTGCCTGATTCATTCAAATTGCGATATCCTCGCTTCAGCGTTTCTTGCAGATGGCCAACAGGGATTGCCGCAGTGACTCGCCCTCGGCACTCAATCGCGGGGTGTTTTCCTCGGGGAGGATGCCATAGATCAATTTCATGCGAGGGGTTTCCAGTGACGAGGTGTCCAGCGGCTTGGGTTTCTTGAGCCCATCGGTCGCGTCGACGGCCGACTTGGTGACCAAGCCGATTCCCCAGCCGTCGCGGACGAACTGCATGATGGTCGGCCAACCGCCGGCCTGCACGACAGGTCTCAGCGCGGGGGTGACTCCGCTACGGACCATGTTGTGCTCCAGTTGTCGCCGGACCCCAGAGTCTTCTTCGGGAATGACCAGCGGCAACATGTTCAGCGATTCTAGCGAAACCGATGCGCGATCCAGGTCGTCAAACTGTTTTCGAATGGCCGCTGGCGCGTCCTTGCCGCAGACGAGCATCCACGGATCGTCAAAGAGATGGTCGATGCCGATGTGACGACCGTATCGTTCTTCGATGTCGGCTTCCCGATGAGACACGATCGCCAAGTCGTAGATGCCCGTTTCAACGCCTTCGATACGTCGCTGGCCTCGGGGAGTGGAAAGTCGAATTTCGGTCTCCGGGTGATTCGCACGAAAATCGTCCATCGCCGCGATGACAAACGTCTGCGCGGCCAACTGTCCGCAGGCCACCGCAACCGGTTCTGAATCGGTGACTCGGCTGCTGACATCGCTGTGTACCAATCGCGAAAGTCGGACGATCTCTTTCACGGCCGGCCACATCCGCTCACCTTCGGAGGTCAACTCCCAGGTCTTGCCCTGACGATGGATCCACGCAAAACGGACCTGGGGGTGTTTCAGTTGCAACAGAGCCAGCCGCTTGGACATGCTGGGCTGATTGATCCCCAATCGATCGGCCGCCTCGGCCGCGTTCCCGTCGCATTCGATCAGCGTCTGCAGCGTTTCCATCATGTCCAGGCTCAGTCGGGACGGTCGAGGCATAATCAATTAGCATTCGGAGGAGGCTCGGAAGTGTTACGATTGACCAGTCTAACGACGAGCGAACCAATCACAAACATTTCCCAACCGCGAAAAACACCGCGACATGTCATCTGCATCACCGGCATCCTCCCCTCAGCACGCAACGGATCGTGTTTTCTGGACCATTCAGGCCATGCGGGCTTTTCGGACGGCGATCAGCAAGCAGGGGCTCGCAGCGACCGAAACGGAACTCTACGGCATCTGCAATTCGTTGCTCCGATCGGCCTTTCCCGATGCGACCGTTTTTGTCTTGGATCGACTGGGAGGCTTTGATCAGAGCAAGCTGCAGCATGTGCTGACCGTGGAAGTCTTTCAGGACATACCGGCGGCCTTGAAGCAAACGCCTTTGCACGAGTTGCCCGAGAACTCACATCAGGCTCACGTGATCAAGATCGGGATTCAAAAGAACCTGGATGACGAAGTTCGTGGCTGGAAAGCGATTTGTCCGCACGGACTGCATCATGATTCGACCCTGCTGCCGCTGTACGATCTCCCCGCTGTGGTCGAGGATACCAGCGGTGCCCAATGGGGCGCCGTCATGTACGCCAATGCGACACGAACCATTGGCGATGGAAAGGTCTCGACGCTCGAATCCGTCACCTTGAACGCTTGCCTGCACGGCCTGCCCAAATACCAAGACGTCGCCACCTGCATCCGCCGCGTCTTGTCCCGCATGGAAGACCATGTCTATCGCCGTTCCCGGGAAGTCTCGCTGGAAACACTTTCACCGGAAATGTTGCTCGGTCATTTATGTCACGCTCCATTCAATGATCCGATTGCCAAGCCAAATGATCCGACTGCCCTGCAACAATCCAAATTGGGATGGTCGTTTCGACTGTGGCAAACCCAAGTCGAAAACCTGCGCGTCGTCCGTGACACCAGCCGCTGTCTCTATCAGTTGCATTCGGATCTGCAGCGTCACGGTGATTCGCTTGCTCCCCGAAACCCCATCGACGACTTGCAGGATTTGATCCGCACAATGCTCGCGATCGCAAACGACGAGTTCACCGAGTCGGCACCGTCCGCGATGAATCTGGACCAGTTGGCGGGTTGGCTGCCATCGTTGATTCGTGGCTGTGCGCACGGTGATCTGCATGGTCGCAATGTCTTGGTCGGGTGTTATCGAGACGATGTCGACAACCCAACGGTGTTCGATTACGAACTCTCGCGGTCGGACTTATTGATCGGCTGGGACTTTGTCAAATTGGAATGCGAACTGAAATCCCGATGCTTGATCACGATGTACGAAAAACACGACATGCAGGGTTTCATCGCCGCTGTCTACGCATTTGAACAGAAACTGGCCGAAAAGACGGCAGAAACACGAAATGTATCGTGGCACCAATTGCTCTCTCTCCCCGCTGACACTCCGGAGTCTCGCCTGCAGCACCTGTTGCTGGCCATCCGTCAAGAAGCAGCCCATTCATTGGACCGAGATGATCGCCGGGGTGAGTGGTATCAAGAGTACCTGATGTTGCAATTGATTTACGGCGTTTCAACGGTCCGCTATCAGCAGAGTCCACGAATGAAGACGGCCGTCTACATCGGTGCCAGCGTCGCCGCATCACGAAGTCGATGGACACGCTTGCTGACGCAGTGGGACGCCTCCCGTTTTGAAATCATCAGGGACCGCTCGCAAAGCGACGACTGGCAAATGCCGCAACCGCTGATCGGCTGGAGAGCGGGATGCGAGGTCGCTAAGGCTTGGATCGCCACCAATGATCCCCAACGACACGCCGATGCCGAACGACTGTTGCGTGAACTGATTGCCGAGTTTCCTCACGCGGAGGAACTTTGGGAACACCTCGCGTTTGCCTTGCTGCAACTGGGACGCGTGGACGATGCCAAAAAATGCCTCAACGATGCGCTGAGACAATTTGAAGTCCACACGGAGGAACTGTTGTGCCGACTCGGTCGCATCGAAAAGGATGAGGCGCACAAGCATTTTCACGCCGAGCGATGGAGCGCTGCCATGTCACACTTCGAAGCTTCCTTTCGCCACTACAGCGATGCGGAACACCTGGAGCGAGGGCACTACCCGGCCATCAATAAAGCGGCCACTCGACTGTACGTGGCCGCTTGCCTGAAACACCTCGGGCAACCCACGCACGCCGAAAGAGACCTGGAGATCGCAAGAACGATCGCACGAGATCTGATCGAAACATTTCCCACTTGGCGACCCGTTACAGCGGAAGACGAATTATGGCACTTGGCCACCGTGGCTGAAGCACACGCGATTGCCGGAAATGATGCACAGGCCGATCAGTACTACGACGCCGCGTTACAACACAAACTGATCCAGCCATCCAGCCGCGAAAGCATCACGAGGCAACGCGAGCGAAACGCAGAGCTGATCCGACACTGTGCCGGTTGAACACTGTGCCGGTTGAACACTGTGCCGGTTGAATACTGTGCCGGTTGAACACTGTGCCGGTTGAACACTGTGCCATCCGGGGAGCGGCAACGCTCCCGCTCCTGTCGCATCCGGTAATGGGATTCGCCAGAATCCCCATCGCAAAGGCTGGGTGCCTGAATCCACTTCGCCGTTGATTGATGATGCGATCCCCATTTCCTCTCTGCCGCTCACCCTACCGATTCCACGGTTGTTTCACCTTGGTCTCGTCAAACTGCTTCTTGGGATCGAAATGCGGGTTTTCAGTTGGAATGGGCGTGGGGATGGATTTCAGCCACGCATGGAGTTTGGCGCTCATGGCGTCGGCGCGTACACGTTCCATGCTGGCGAGATTCGTCGTCTCGCCAAGATCACTGCGCAGATTAAAAAGTTCGAGTTTGCGTCCGGGTAGGTAATGCAAGTCGCGATCAAAGGAGTCGCCGAAGTACTCGATGAGTTTCCAATCGCCCTCACGGATGACCGCGCAGGGCGTGGCGGCCCAGCGGAGATCGTAGAGCGGCATGTGGAAAAAGAGCGGTCGCTCCAGCAGTCGCTCGCCCTGCAGCAGCGGGATGAGATTGACGCCGTCGTAATCAGACTCCCCCTCATCACAACCCGCCGCAGCGAGCAAGGTCGGCATCCAATCGGTGACATGGATGGGTGTGGAGACCGTTTGGCCAGCCGCCACCTTCGCCGGCCAACGCAACATGCAGGGCACACGGATACCGCCCTCGTAAGGTGTACCTTTCCCTGCACGCAGCGGTGCGTTGTCGAACTCCTGACGGTTGATCGTCAAGGTTTCGCTGCCGACATTGAAAACCGTGCCCAGACCGCCGTTGTCGGAGAGAAACACGACGATCGTGTTCTCCCGCTGCTGCATTTCATCGAGCGCCGCCATGAGTCGACCAATGCTGTTGTCGAGATGCTCGATGGCGGCAAGGTAAGTGGCGTTGAACATACCTGTCTCCGGCGCGCCGGCTTCACGATATTTTTTCACCAGTTCCGCTGGAGCGGAAACGACGCCGTGAAGTGTGTGATGCGAAAGGTAGAAAAACCACGGCCGTTCCTGACGCTCGCGGATGAATGAGATGGCGGAGTCGGTGAGATGGTCGACCCATTTGTCCCCTTCGTTTTGCGACCCTGGGCCACGTGGGGCGACGAAGTCAAATCCATAAGCGTCAGCAGACTTTAACTCGACATAATTGCCATCGACGCCGTTGGTGAGATGCCATTTGCCCGCCATCCCGGTCGCGTAACCGTGCCCGCGCAGCACTTTCGGCAGCGTCGACCACTCACGCGGTAATTGCTCGCGAAAGGCGGGTTCCTGTATCCGTGCCCAGGGCTGGCCATACCAGGGAATGACATGCCACATTCCACTGCGCGCCGTGTGTTGCCCGGTCAGCAACGCCGCGCGGGTCGGCGTGCATTGCGGCATGACATACGCGTCCGTAAACCTCACGCCCTCATCAGCCAGCCGATCCAAATGTGGCGTCGGCACCTGTTGCGAACCATAGCAGCCCAGCGTGGGCCAGCCCTGGTCATCGGTGAGAATGAACAGGATGTTGGGACGCGTGGTTTCGGCGGCGCTGGACGAAACACACCCAACGCAAATTACGAAGGCAAGGAAAAACGCAGCAGCAATCAGCTTCATCGGACGAAGTTCAAACGGTGGTGCAACGAGGCGGAACTAGAACGCAGGGGCTTCGTGTGCTGGTTACTCCGTGAACGGCAGCAATTCTTTCAGGCTGTGTATCACGGCCGTCGGATGGGCTTCCCACAACTGAGCTTCCGTTTGCGCACCGGTCGTGATTCCGAACGTCTGTCCGCAGTTCGCATTCTGGCCTTCTTCGATATCGATTTGTGAATCACCGATTTTCGCAACGAACTCGCAAGACTCAACCCCCGTCAATGCCATGGCCTTGTGAATCATTTCTGGACCGGGCCTACCGTTGACAACATCACTGGCGGTGACCAATCCATCAATGTCTGTGCCGACAACCCATCCAATTTTTTGAACGAGCCCTTCCGCAGTCAAGCGGTCATAACCCGTGTTCAGCACGACCTTGATGCCGCGTCGACGCAGATCGGCAAAGACTTCTGAGGTTCCCGGCTGCTCACGAACGTTCAGATCAGCGTAGGCTTGCTTCAATCTGACTTTGAAGTCCTCAAAAATCGCTGCCACTTCATCGTCGCCGTGTTGCTGACCATCCAATGCCAGGACATCGCGTATGGCTTGCGATTTTTCCTTTCCCGCACCCGCCGTCTGAACCTGTTCTTGGGTGAAATCATAGCCGGTCGCGTTGATGGCAGCTCGAACGGTTTTGTAAACGACATTGTCTTCATCCACCGTGGTGCCAGCCATGTCGAACACGATGAGTTTAATCATGGTAGAGCTCCTGAAGATGGTGCTTAGCAAATCCGGCGCTGCTGGTCATGCCCTTGCCACCGATGCCTGTGACGATGTGAATGTTGTCATCGATGGTGCGAGTGAAAATCCCCGATGGGTGTTTGGTCTGACAGTAGACACCCGCCCAGGAAGCTTCAATGTCCCACGACGGCAAATCAAAAATCTTCTTTCCTTCGGTGATGAAATACTGATTGATCTCCTGGCGGATTTCAAAGTCAAGTTCATCGATCTGGCTAGCTGGCGAATACTCGTGAGAATCTCCCAGGATGATTCCGCCCTCGGCTTCCTGTTTGAACAGAATATGCACGCCCCAGCGTTTTGAAAAATCATCTTCGGGTTCGCGCGATTTGATCTCATTCCAAGACGGACATTGCGCAAAGCATTCGTACCGGCGGATCGAAAGACCGGTCAAAACATTTCCCGGCAAAGTAGCATCTGGTTGCGACCTCAGTTTCAGCATTTGCAGCTTGACCGCAACCAGGTCGCTGGCGGCGAACAGTTGAGGATATAACGTCTGGAACTCACTGCCGCTACAAACAACAACTTTCTTTGCAACAAACGTTCGCCCATCGGTACATGTCGCTGTGACACGGCCGTCCTGATTTGTACTGAGATCACAAACCGCCGTTTGAAAGCAACTGCGAAACTGCGGCGTCTGCAGCAAATACTGGTGCAACCGGTGAATCATCATCCTTGGATTGACGGACACTTCGTCCGGAAAAAAAAGTCCGCCGACGCAGTAGTCAGCGCGAAGCTGCGGATAGCGGTCTCGACACTGTTGAACGGTCCAAAGCTCAGAAGCATAGCCATTTTCTAGATTGATCGCCGCCAGCTCTTCAATCAAAGCGAGTTCTTCGTCGTTGGATGCAATGTAGATGCTTCCCAACTGCCGCACAGAAATATCAAACTGCGACTGAATGGCCTTGTAGATCCTCAAGCTTTCAATGCCAAACTGCTGCCAGTGCGGATCCATTCCAGAAGGCACGACCTGCCCAAAATTCCGCACGGTTGCCGACTTCGGAGCGGCATTCCGCTCCAGCAGTGTGACGCTCCGGCCTTGTTGGAGACCGTGATAGGCGTGAAACGCTCCCAGGACTCCGCCGCCAATCACAAGTAAATCCGTTTGTTCGTCGTCAGCTTTCAACACAAGACTCCTTAAGTCGGCGATGGAAATGGACCACCAAGACTCCGGCCACGACGGTCGAGAACACTGAAATCCCGACCGACGCCCAAATCATCAACTCCAGAAAGTTGACGTTGTCAGAGGCCGAATTCTTGAACAGCATCACTCCCACGTACGCAAGATAACCGAGCGCGTCAGCCAGATACAGCAGGTAGCCAATGGTGCCGATTTCACGAAATGCCGCCAGCATTCGCTCGAACACGGTTGTGTGAAATGCAACGTACGGAATGTACATTCCAAATCCCAACAGAACCATGAACGACATCGGCGATAGCCATCCGGCACGCTGGCCATAAATGGAACCCAGCACGATCGCAAACCCGACACACAGCAGCCCCACGGACGACAAGAAGGCTACTCGATTGTTGCGAATCAGGATCGTCAGCCCATTGATCACCACAACGCCCAGCATGACCCAGAACTCTGATCGAGCAAAAACGTCTGGTTGATCATTCACGCCCAGGCCCTGCCAGATTTCCACAGCAAAGTCGTCGCGAATGCTGCGAACAATCGTCAACAACACGTAAATCAACAACAGCCCAACGAGCCCGAATGCATGTCGCTGAAAAAATGCCGCACGATCCGCTTTCCTCATCGGGGCTCGTTTTGACCGCAGGTCCTCATCTTCTGCAGACGGTGGAGGAATCTGACTTAGCATCCAGACAAAGAACAGCAATGGGACCACAAAGATCAAACCCGTCAGGAACGGCATCCAGTAGGTGTCGACGCCATGATCCTGGATCAGACTGCGACCGACAGACTTCACGAATCCGGACGCCATGATAAAACTTGCGCACAATCCCGCAGACAGCGACTCCGTGAGCTGACGGCCCTCCAGATAGCCGATCACTAAGCCAAAGATGACTCCCAACGGCAAACCGTTCACGAACAGCCAAATAAAGTTCCACGGCGCTGGGGTGAGGGCAAACAACAGCAGTGCCAGTTCGGCAATCCCGATCAAGATCAGAATCGCTACCGCGCGATATCTTGGCGGCAATTCGGAAACAAACTTGATGCCAAGAAATTTCGACAGCATGTAGCCGGCAACTTGAGAGGTGACGAGCACTGTCTTGAAGGCAATGCCCAGCCAAACGGTATCCTCGTACGTCGCAGCGGTAAATGGCTTGCGAAACGCGTACATGCAAAAATAGGTGCCGAACGCGGCAATGATGCAGTAGACCGAGAACGCCGCTGGCCGTGCATGGGAAAGTCGCTCGCGTACCCAGTTGTCGTTGAGTTGCATAGGATATGATGAGCGATGTGGGCTACATGCGGACTGCGTGCGGACAGCGCTATTGCTGTCGGGGCTATTGCTGTCGGGGCTACTGCTGTCGCGTTCGTACACTAGTCTAGCCATCTCGCCCTGAGCTAGGCCCAATGCCGGTGCCACCAGATGTTAATTTTTCATCAATGTGAGGCGAGTTCGCTTGAACAGAAATCTCTATGACGCCATTCACCGTTGAATTTGATTCTGAGAGCCGCACGTTTCATCGACGTGAGATCCCGGAACCTAGCCTGAGACCGGGCGAAATCCTGATCCGGGTCACTTGCTGTACGATATGCGGCAGCGATTTGCACACCTACAACGGTCGCCGCGGTGCGCCAGCGGATTGTGTTCTGGGGCACGAGATCATAGGCGAAATTGTGCAGTGGAGCGGCAGCGAAGCGATCAATGACTTCCACGGCAAACCCATCCGAGTTGGACAACGCGTCACCTGGGCCATGGCCGTGGGTTGCAATGAATGTTTCTTTTGTCGAAACAATTTGAGCCAAAAGTGCGAGTCACTGTTTAAATACGGACACGAAAGCGGTGGGAACCATCAACGATGCAGCGGACCAACGGGCGGACTCAGCAACTACTGCGTGCTGATCCCGGGTACTCCGCTGATCCCGGTTCCCGATTCTCTGACCGATGAAGTCGCTGCTCCCGCAAACTGTGCAACGGCGACCGTTTGCGCAGCAATACGAATGATCAAGGAGACACATGCGATACGCGACGCCACCCTATTGATTGTCGGCGCAGGCATGCTGGGGTTGAACGCGATTGCTCAGGTTTGCGAAGCGGGGGCAAGCCAGATTGTGATTGCAGATCCCAGCGGTGCCCGCGCGGACCAGGCACGAGCGTTTGGTGCCACGCATTGCATTCATTCAGGCGATCAATCGGAGATCGAGTCGGTACTGAAATCGATAACGAATGGGCGTGGAGCGGACATCACGATGGATTTCGCAGGCGTGAAGTCGGCCGTGGAAACCTGCATCGCTGCGGTACGAATAGGCGGCTGCGTTCTCTTGGCGGGCAGCGTGTTTCCCTCTGCTGATATCCCAATCTCACCCGAATTCATCGTTCGTCGAATACTGACCATTCGCGGTCTGCACAACTACCTTCCCATCGACCTGGACAGTGCTTTGCAGTTTCTGGATCGAACAGTCGATCGGTTTCCGTTTGCTGATTTAGTCACAAACACGTTCTCGCTCACGGAAGCACAGGCTGCCTTTGACTACGCAAACAAGCATCGACCAATCCGTGTCGCGGTAAAGCCTGAGAGGAAGCACGTGAGCGTGGAAGTTTGATGTTGAGCTTAACGACCTAGGAGCTCGGGGCGTTGGCCGAGTTGCCAATTCGAAAAATCGTATTGCGGTGTGATGGGTTGAGTAAGTGCATCAGGAAAGATGATGAGGTAGGCCAACACCAACATTGCGGGCAGAACGAATGCCATAACAAGCAGAAAAATGAGCTTGCTGAAATACCGATCCTCGTCACTTGCCGAGTACTCGTCATGAATCACCGACGAAGTCACGCGGCTGACGGGTTTCCCCGCTTCAACTCGCTTGCTGCGTCGCGTTTGTTTCTCTTGGGGTATCTCGTCCGGGCGGTAACTTGGCGGCGAGTTGGGAGCAACAGGTTTGGTGGTGGCGGGCAGTGGTTTCGCGGGCAGTGGTTTCGCGATCAGTGCGGGTACCATCGGTTTGTCCTCCGTCAAAGGATGGGGAATCAGGACGGCAAACTGAAGGAATTCATCCGTTAATCGCGAGCGTGTTTGCCGCTTTGCAATACAAACAAGCTTGGCGACATGGCTTGGACGCGAACTTGTCTGATCGATGGCAGAAGAGATGCAATTGGCAGGCCATTGCTGAAAACGCGTTGTTTTGATGCTTTTTTTGCGTCATCCTGGCTTAAAACGTCGCATTGAGTTACCGAAACGTCAACGTCAGTTGACGCGGCGGGCGAACGTCAATTTGATCGCCGGAAATCTGACGATGCCAAATGGATCGCGGGCAGGATGCCCTCCGCACAACCGCTCGGCGCATCGACCGCTTTGAGGGTGCCAAGTAGAATAGCCCCATGAACACTTCTGAACACACTCGATCACAGAGTTTGCCTGCTCGGGGTGATCCGATCGCCCCGAGATTTTTCCGCGCAATCGCTGAAGGGACCGTTGACTGGGAAAGTTGGCATTCCAATGGTGGCGAAGTGTTGTGGGTCAACCAAGCGGTGGAGCGCTTCACCGGTTACTCGCCCCGTGAGTGCTTGGAGATGCCCGACTACCCGTTGCCGTTGATCGCACCGGAGGATCGCGACTGGATGGAAATTAAGTTGCGGGGGGCCGCGGCCGGTACGACGGAAAACAATGTGGAGTTCCGCGTGTTGCATCGCGATGGCACGATGCCTTGGATGGCGGTTTCCTGGCAACCGATGAACGATGTCGACGGGACGCCTCTGGGGTTTCGCGCGAGCGTTCGCGATATCATTGAAAAACGTCGGCTGCGTGAGTTGCTTCGTCTGCAGAACGAACACTTGGAACAATTGGTCCAGGAACGCACTGCTCGCGTCGCGGAGTTGGAGAAACACCGCGCCAAGATGCAGCAGTTGGCGGCGCTCGGCGAGTTGGCGGCCGGCGTGGCTCATGAGATCAACAATCCACTGGCCGGGATTAGAAATTCATTATTGCTGATCAAACGAAATCTCTCGACAGACATCAAGCATTTCGACAAGTTCGACTTGATTGACCGCGAGATTGATCGCATCAGTGGCATCACGCACCAGATGTATCAGCTCTATCGACCCAGCCAACAACAATCCACGCAGTTTTCGCTGCGCCAAACGATGGACGAGGTGATCTCGTTGTCCCAACCACTGGCTCGAAAACAGAAAGTCGATGTCGCGGTAGATTTCGTATCGCTAGAATCGGCGAACGAGCTGGAATCGGACCAAGTGACGCTACGTGAGGGAGAGCTGAAACAAGTCCTGCTCAATTTGGTGCACAACGCGATTCAGGCTTCGGCCGCTGGTCAGAGCGTTGAAGTGAACATCAGGACGATGAAGCGTTTCGTGAACATAGAAGTCGTTGACCAAGGTTACGGAATCGCGCCGGAGCACCTCCAGCAGATCTTTGATCCGTTCTTCAGCACCAAGACCGAGAAAGTCGGCGAAGGCATGGGGCTGGGATTGTCAGTGACCCGTAGCTTGGTCGAAGCGATGAAAGGGACGATTGAGGTGCAGAGCAAGGTCAACAAAGGAACACGATTCAAATTGACTTTGCCACGTTGTTTGAAGTGAGCAGTGCTACGACAGACTTGCAGCCTGTCGAGACGGACAGGATGGACGCGTGTCGCAACTTTTTTCTAATTTGACTGAATGAACGAACCACCCAAACGCATCCTGATTGCGGACGACGAACCGCTATATCGTGACACGACCGCTGAACTGTTGCGTGACGAAGGTTACGAATGCATTTGTGTCGAAGATGCTAACGATGCAATTGAGATTTTAGAGGGGCATTCGTTCGACCTGATCCTGTCTGACTTGAACATGCCCGGCAATTTGAAGCTGGAACTGTTGAAGCAGGGACGAACGAAGTATTCGCATATTCCGATGATCGTCGTCACCGGTGTGCCGTCGGTCCCAAGTGCAATCGAAAGCGTACGTTTGGGGATCGCGGATTACCTTCTCAAACCGGTCAAGTTCGACGAAATGCTCTCCGCGGTTGAGCGAGCCATCCATTCCAAACAAATAGACCAAAGCAATCTGTTGCCGTCGACGGACTTCACCAACTCGTCCAGTTCCACAACATTCCCCGAGATTATCGGCCAAAGCGAGCCGATGCGTGAGTTGCTGGAGATCGTCGAACGAGTTGCGGCCAGCAATACCAACGTCCTGATCACCGGCGAAAGTGGAACGGGAAAAGAAGTCGTCGCCAAAGCGATACATGATCACAGTCCGCGTGCAAATCACCCGATCCAAGTCATCGATTGCACCGCGGTTCCCGAATCATTGTTTGAGTCGGCGCTGTTCGGACACATCAAAGGTTCGTTTACCGGGGCGGTGAAGGATCAGGAGGGATTGCTGCGTCGATGCGATGGTGGAACCGCATTTTTTGATGAAATTGGTGAGCTTCCTGCGACGTCCCAGGCAAAACTATTGCGTGTGATCCAGGAGCAAACGTTTACTCCGGTCGGCGAGAGCAAACCGGTCCGCGTCGACACACGTTTCATTTGCGCAACCAATCGCGACTTGCAGAAGGAAGTGGACGCCGGTCGATTTCGACAGGATTTGTTCTATCGGTTGGCAGTCATTCCCATCGAATTGGCTCCGCTGCGAGAGCGGGGTGATGATGTGGTTCTGCTGGCCGAATACTTCTTGGGGCAATTGCGCGCCGAGCATAGCCAAGTGACAAGATTCTCGTCCCACGCGCTGGATTGTTTCCGAACCTATCGCTGGCCGGGCAACATTCGCGAACTTCGCAATGTCATCGAGCGGGCCGTCACGCTGGCTCGCGGAACCGAGATCGATGTCGATGACTTGCCGCGACAACTCTGTGAAAATGAAGTCAGCCCGATGCCCGCAACGGAGTTGTCTGAAATCTCACGTGACGAGGCACTCGATCATGCGGATCGAGAATACTTGGGGGTGTTGCTGAAGAAGCATGGTGGAGTGATCGCCAGTGCGGCCCGGCAAGCGGGACTGTCACGCCAAGGGATGAACAAACTGCTCAAGCGTCACGGCATGCACGCAGATGAGTATCGCACGTAAGTCGGCAGCAACTCCTGCTCACTGGCATCCTTTGGTCGGGCTTGCAGGCTATCGATTCAGTGAGCCGCAACGCGTTGGCAACCGGGCCTACCGCATTGCCCGGTGCCTTACGGCTCACGGCACATGGCTCACGGCTCACGGCTCACGGCGTTTGGTAGCGTCGTCCGTTTAGATACGTTGAGTTGTTTGGGACTGAACGCCTCTTTGCGTGAAATGCTGTGATTCCGTCGCGTTTGTGCGTTGGCGACTTCGTTGGGGCCAATCGCATCATAGGGCTCACCGGCCTGCGGTCGGTTTTTGTGCCGCCTTTGTTCGATAACGGTGCTGGCCCGACTTGGCGGCTTTGTGGGTCTCGTGGGTGTCCTGGTCGATGCCTGGATCGCCTTGCTCGATCAACCATCGATCCAGCTCCGCGCTCAATTCGCCTTTCTTGACCGCAAGGGATTCACTGCCGATCAGATTGTTCATCTCGTGTGGATCTGATTGCAAGTCGTAAAGTTCTTCGGCGGGGCGATGCTGATAGCGTTGAATCAATCGATAGGCTTCTTCGTTGTTCCATGATTCGAACACCCAAGTTTGCCAGTACAGGTTGTTCAACTTGCCGTTGCCATTGATCCCCATCAAGTGTTTTTCGATGTACAGGTTCTCCGGCGTCAGGTTGCGGATGTAGTGATACTGGCCGTCCGTGATGCTGCGGATCGGATACGGGGGTCCTTCGGGAACATTGTTGTGGACGCCATAAACGAACTTGCGATGCTCGTTCGTTTGCCCCTTCAGCACATTGAGGAAACTCGATCCATCCAGTCCATGTTCCGTCGGTTTCGAGCCGGCCACGTCCAGCAACGTCGGCAGCACATCGGCATACTGGACCAAAGCGTCGGTTCGGTTTCCTGGTTCAATCACGCCTGGCCAGCGTGCGATCAGCGCGGTGTGGACACCGGTGTTGTAGTTGGTCCACTTGTTGCCGGGAAACTGGGACCCTTGTTCGGAAGTGAACAGTACGAGCGTATCTTCTGACTTACCCGAAAGCTCCAGCGTTTGGAGCAGCTCACCGACTTGACCGTCCATGTAGGTGATCTCTGCGAGATAACGACCGAACGCGCGTCGTGTTTCCGCTGTGTCGGCGATATTCTGTGGCAGGTCGATTTTGTTGGGCGGATAGGCGGAGGCATCACCCATCACCCATGGAACGTGTGGCTCCACGAGGGCAACGACGAGACAGAACGGATCGTCACTGCGTGTCATGAAATTCGCAGCCGCAGCAATCTCGTGTGCTTTGGTGGGATCCCGAACACAATTTCCGTCAAAGCCGTCCACGGATTCAAACGGAAAGGTTTTCGGCGGCCCGACGTGGACTTTGCCCGCGATCCCCACTCGGTAACCAAGCTTGCCCAGCAATTGCGGCATCGTTTCCAGATCATTCAAACTCGCCGAATGATTCCACGTGCAGCCGTTGCTCATCGGGTAGCGTCCGCTGTAGAGCTCCGCGCGGCACGGCTGACACATCGCGGCGGCGAGGAAAGCTCGGTTGAAGGTCAGTCCCGACTGTGCCAGTTGATCAAGATTCGGCGTCTTGGCATTGCGGCCACCGTACAACGGTAAATCGTTGTAGGTGCAGTCGTCCGCCATGATGATCAACACGTTGGGCGGCCCCGTCTGAGCACTCCAAGCCGTGGAATTCAAGGCGACGAAGAATATCGCGGCCAACGACAACAGGGACAGTTTTGACATGGATCGGCTCATGTAGGAACAGCAAACGCGGACGGACGAGAGCGTATCAGGCGATGATTTCGTGGATCGGCTCAATTTCTTCGACGCCGACGAGCTTTTGATCCAAGCCGCTGTAGAAGTACGACAGGGCATTGGGGTCCAAGCCCATTTGATGCAGGATCGTTGCGTGCAAGTTCTTGACGTGCATCGGTTTTTCCACGGCGGCGCTGCCCAATTCATCTGTCGTGCCGACGCTGACGCCACCTTTGATGCCGCCTCCGGCCATCCACATGGTGAAACCATACGCGTTGTGATCGCGTCCACTGCCGTTGGCGTACTCGGCGGTCGGTTGGCGACCGAACTCACCTCCCCAAACCACGAGGGTTTCGTCCAGCATCCCGCGTTGCTTGAGGTCTGTCAGCAGGGCGGCGATGGGCTTGTCGGTTCGTCCGGCGTGTCGATTGTGGTTGACCTCCAGGTCGCCATGAGCGTCCCAGTTGTCATCGTTGTGGGCACCGCCACTGTAGAGTTGCACGAAGCGTACGCCACGTTGAACGAGACGGCGTGCGATCATGCAACGGCGACCAAAGTCATTCGTTTCGCCTTGATCGACACCGTACATGTCTTTGGTTCGTTGGTCCTCTTGTGACAAGTCAACGGCCTCGGGGGCAGCGGACTGCATCTGATACGCCAGTTCGTAACTGGCCACTCGGGAGGCGAGATCGGAGTTGCTCTCTCGCTGGGCCAAGTGACGCGAGTTGGCGGACTGAATCGAGTTGAGCAGGTCACGCTGAATCTCAGGCGTCATGTCCTTGGGTGCTCGCAAGTTCAAGATCGGTGAGCCATCGGCGCGGAACACCGTTCCCGCGTACGTGGCCGGCATGTAGCCGCTGCTCCAGTTCTTGGCACCACTGATCGGGCCGCCTTTGGAATCGAGCATCACCACGAACCCAGGCAGGTTCTCGTTCACCGAGCCGAGACCATAGTTGACCCACGAGCCCAACGCGGGGCTCCCCGACAGGATCTTGCCGCTGTTCATCATCAGCATCGCCGAACCGTGAATCGGTGAATCGGCAGTCATCGAATGCATGAACGCGATGTCGTCAACGTGTCCCGCCAAGTTGGGGAACAGGGTGCTGACCCACTTGCCGCACTGGCCGTGCTGAGCAAATTTCCAACGCGGTTCAACGATTCGACCTTGGTTGCGGTGACCACCGCGGCCAAAGGTTTTCACATCCACGGTCTTTCCGTCCATGCCCAGCATCTTGGGTTTGTAGTCGAACGTGTCGATGTGGCTGGGGCCACCGTACATGAACAAAAAGATCACCGACTTTGCTTTGGGGGCAAAGTGTGGTGGCTTGGCTGCCAATGGATTGACGAATCCAGACTCGGAAGCACCCGCTGTGGACAGCAGACCCTCACGCGACATCATCGACGCAAGGGCCGCTGCTCCAAAACCGGCACCGGATTGCCAGATGAATTCACGACGCGTGCGTCCGCAGAAATTTCGTTTGCCAGGATTACGCATGGGACATCAGGGGGAATGCGTTGGTGGGAAAAATTCAATAAAGGGTTGGATGTGTTTGACAGCGGGATGTCAATCGACAAACAGAAATTCGTTCCAGTTCATCACGGAAACACAGTAGAGTTGGACCGCGCGCTGACGTGGCAGTTTGTAGTGGTTCTGCAAGCGATCGATCAGCTTTTGGCCTTCCGCGATTTCTTTCTCGGTCGCCTCGCGGGCGAGCACCCGACGGACCGTTCTGCGGACGACTTCCGCGTCTTCGCACTGCACCGCATCGATCACGTCGGCCAATCGACGGCCTTGCTCGTGTACATCATCGCTGTTGAGCAGCGAAAGTGCCTGCGCGGGCTGCAGCGTCATAAAGCGGGCTTCGCAAGTTGAGTCAGGATCGGGGAAATCGAACGCCGACATCAACGGCGTGATCAGTGAGCGTTTGACATGAATGTAGACACTCCGCCGATTCTGTTCTTCTTCACTGGAGTTGCCCCAACCCTCGCCGGGGCGTGACTGTCCCGCTAACACTTCTGCGGAAAGCGACGGATAGAAACTTGCCCCGTAGGTGGTTCGGTTCAGCGAACCGTTGACCGCCAGCATCGAATCGCGAACTTCCTCAGAACTCAGCCGACGAGGATCAAATCGCCAAAACAGATTGTTGTCTGGATCTGCCGCGGCGGCATGTTCGTTTTCTGATGTCGACGACAACTGATAGGCTTGACTGTTCATGATCAATCGGTGCATGGACTTGAGTTTCCACCCGTCGTCGATGAACCGCAGTGCGAGATAGTCCAGCAGATCGGGATGCGTCGGCGGTGTGCCGAGTTTCCCAAAGTTGTTCGAACTGCGAACGATTCCGCGACCGAAATGGAACTGCCAGATCCGATTGACTGCGACGCGGGCGGTCAGTCGGTTGTCATCGCTGGCGATCCAGTCGGCCAAGATTCGGCGACGTCCACTGGGTTGAGCAGCGTTCTTGGGTTCGGGGATCTCCGGTGCTGCTTGGCCATAGATCGACGGAAACGACGGTGTGACTTCGTCGGCGGGTGAACCGGGGTTTCCGCGGAAGAGCACAAACGTCGGCTTGTCGATGGGTCGATAGGCTGCCAAGCCCATGACACGCTCGCGCGGCGGAAGTTCCTTGGCGACTTTTTCGTTCTCCTGCAACCGCTTTTTCAGGTCTTGATATTGCGTCCACTGTTCATCGCTCAAGTGGTCTCGCAGTTTCTCTTTCAGCACGCGATTTCGTTCTCGCTTAGGACCTTCGGTCGCCCGTTGATCGGGTGCAGGCATCTTCACGATTCCCGCCTGTTCGATCTCCGTCATCGAACGCTCGATTTCCTGACGTTCCTTTTCGTTCTCCTCGTAACGACGATTCAGGTCAGGCGAGGAAACATCGATTTGATTGAACCCATGGGGATCACCGCGTCTGCCGTGAGGTGTCAGGTCCTCCAGGAACGACAGCATGCTGTAGTAGTCGGCCTGTGGGATCGGGTCGATCTTGTGATCGTGACAGCGCGCGCAGTTCATGGTCAAACCCAGGAACGCTTGGCCGGTCGTCATGATGATGTCGTCCAAGCCGTCGAAGCGAGCTTGTTCTGCATCCACCGGTTCATCGTCCCAGATTCCCAAACGGTAGAAACCCGTCGCGGTCAATGTTTCCGTCGTGACGTGATCCAGCTCATCGCCGGCGAGTTGCTCGCGGATGAATTGGTTGTACGGTTTGTCGTCGTTCAAGGAGCGAATCACATAGTCGCGATACTTCCACGCGTTTTCCTTCACGCCGTCGCGTTCAAACGAGTTGGTCTCCGCGTAGCGAACCAAGTCCAAGTAGTGACGCCCCCAGCGCTCACCGTAGTGGGGTGATTCCAACAACCGGTCGACCAACTTTGCGAACGCATCGGGAGAAGCGTCGTCAAGGAATTGTTGAACTTCCGCTTGAGTGGGCGGCAATCCCGTCAAGTCGAAATACGCCCGGCGAATCAGTTGCCGTTTCGATGCCTGCGGATTGGGCCGCAATTTTGCATCCGCCAAGCGATGGTAGATGAATGCATCGATGGGGTTTTCGCTCCAACGTTCGTCCGCTACCGCAGGCGGCTGCCGCTGCTGCATCGGGACAAACGACCAGTGGTCGCTCCACACGGCCCCTTCTTTGATCCATGCTTTCAGGATCTCGATCTCCTCGTCACTCAAAGCGTCGCCTTCGGGTGGCATTCGCTCAAACTCGTCCTGCGTTGTGATGCGAGCGATCAGCATGCTGGCGTCAATATCGCCTGGGACAATGGCATGCTCACCCGATTCCGTTTCTACCAGCGCCGCCTCTCGATCACTGAAACTCAAACCGGACTCTGCCGTGTCGGGTCCGTGGCATGCGGCACAGTGCTTTGCCAAAATCGGCTGAATCTGTTGCGAGAAATCAACTTCGGCACCGATGGCGCGGGGAGCACTCTGCGAGGTGGTTAGCCAGCAGGCCAAGACAAACGCAAGCAACGTGTGGTTAGGAAAGGTTCGAGTGTGGAGCATGCTCGGACGTTGTAGGCGAGGAACAGGATAGGCGGGGGGAGGCAGTCGCGGTCGGAGAGGCATTTGGCTGGGAATTTGGCTGGGCCAATGACCTGACATCCTGGGCGATATTGTGACTGTTGCGCCGGTTTTTACCGGAAATCTCCATTAGTTTAACCGGCATGAACGCCAAGGGATCACACCTTGTGCCCTATTGTGACACTAACCGCGACTGCAGCCAATGAGAAAGTGCGGTAAAGTATTGAGTTCTATTCCGCCGCCTCGGCGAAGCCACACTCACAAAAAACGCCGCAAATCAGCACATCCTGTGTTTTTTTGGCACGATTGGGCAATCCGCAGGCCGCTGTCTGGCTAAGATCTATTTCTGCCATCTACTGGCTTCTCATCGTTTCGCCACGTCACGAACCGTCAATTGAATCATGTCCGCGTTTCACCACCCCCGTTGCGATCCACGGCGAGATCGGCCACGGGTGCTATTGATGGTCGAAACCTCCATGGCCTTTGGGCGACGAGTTTTGGACGGAATCAGCCGCTACTTGGTCGAAAACCGACCGTGGTCTGTGCAGCTTGATCTGAGAGAACTCGTGATCTCTCCACCGGCTTGGCTCGAAACCTGGACCGGCGACGGCATCATCACACGTAGCACGACACCTGAGATGATCAGGATCATCGAAAAGCTGCAAGTGCCGACGGTGAACTTGACCGACATCTATGGAGACCAAGGCCTACCGTCGGTCTTGAACGATCATCACGAGATCGGTCGTGTCGCGGCTCAGCACTTGATCGACAAGGGTCTCTCCCGTTTCGCGTTCGCTGGGTTCAGCGACCACAATTGGTCCATGTTGAGATTGGCCGGTTTTCAAAACGAATTGCTGAGCATTGACCCAAGCGTATTGATCTATCAATCCAATTGGAATGATGCGAGGCAGTACGGTTGGGAAAGTGAGCAAGCAGAAATCATCGCTTGGCTAAAGTATCTTCCCAAGCCGATCGGAATCTTTGCCTGTAATGATTTTCGTGGCCGCCATTTGTTGGATGCCTGCCGACAAGCCGACATTTCGGTTCCCGACGAAGTCGCCGTGCTGGGAGTCGACAATGACCACGTGTTGTGCGATTTCTGTGATCCGCCTTTGTCCAGCGTGATTCCATCGGCCGAGCGGGTTGGTTTTGAGGCCGCTGCGATGCTAGATCAGTTGATGCGAGATGAGACGATCAGCAATGAACATGTCTTGATCGCGCCGCTGGGAGTGGCCGAGCGACCGTCCACCGAAGTCCTGGCGATCGATGATCCGGACGTGGTGGCATCGATCCAATTGATTCGCAGTGAAGCCTGCAACGGGCTGAACGTTTCCGATATCCTGAAAGCCGTGCCGATCGCTCGAAGTTCGCTGGAACGGCGTTTTCGAAAATTTCTCGGTCGTTCACCCCAAGCGGAAATTCGACGCGTGCAAATCAAGCGTGCGTCACAGTTGCTGCGCGAAACGGATCTCAATGTGACCCAAATCTCGACGTTGGCCGGGTTCAAACACGCGGAGTATTTCAGCGTGGTGTTCAAGCGAGAGTGTGGTGTGACGCCGGGTAGGTATCGCGATAGCAGTCACTAGACCATCAGTGCATCACTGGGGCGGCATGTCGCAAGACAAGTCGAAACGTCGCCAGCACCAAGCCGTCCCCATCACCAGCATCGCCGCCAGCGTCCAAGTCATGGCGATCGCGCCGATGGCATACACGGGCAACACGAACGCATCGGGCAACGCTTGTTTGCATATCGACATCCAAATCAACAAAGCCGCGACGCACAACGAGATCACCAAGACTTTTCCCAAGAACACGACGTTGGCGCGGATCACCATCACGATGCCTTGAGCGCGTTCATGGTGCGGATAGGTCAGGAACAACGCGTTCTCGGCGGCAAAGGTGCCAACGGCCAAAGCAGCCAACATGCCTGTCCAGACCACAACCTGCGAGACCCCGGGTCCGGTCACCACCGCCGCGATCGCAATCGTCACCCATTGAAAACACAACGTGATCAGCACCGGCAACGTGATTTGCCCGGCAACGGTCGAAAGCGGGCGAAGCGGCAAACCGCGTAGCAACAGCATCCGCCGCAAATCACGGCGAAAGTCGATTCGCAAGGCCGGCGGTGCCAGCAACATGGTACACATGGCGATCCCACCAATCACGTACGCCCATTGGTTTTGAACCCCACCAGTCATCAGCGGTGAGAGGCACAGCAGGGTCGGAACGATGAAACTGAACAGGATCGTCCCAGAGTATCGTCGCACGCTGATGGACTGTCTCCAAATCAATGCCGCCGAATCACGCACACGAGAGGGCATCCAACGCTGGACAGTGCTGATCCAACGGGTTGATACTTCGCTCCAACGCTCATCACCCTTGTGAGTGTTTGCCTTATGAGCATGTGCCGTGGTGGTGCTCCCATAGCAACCGCTCGCCAGTCGTGTTTGCTCATCCAGCAACTGCTGCCGTTGTGACCAGTCGTCAGCCGCAATCAACAGTTTGACGGCCAGCGGAATCGATCCGATCGCCAGCGTCAGCCAAGCGATGGACTGCAGGTTGATTTCGCTCGTCACGGTCAAGCTGGACGAGGCGTACCACGGCAGCGACAGCCACTGAACGGCATCGCAGGATGCCAAACGACCGATGGCTTGAAAGCTGTTCAGCACATAAACGCCCGGCGAAGAGCCCGCCGGGGTGACCAACGCCAGTTGGGCGATGATTTGCATGACTGCCGCAATCCCGACACCGCTCATTGCGACTCGCATGAGTCGTCGCTGGCGATCACTCAGCCCTTCGGACCAACGCTGCCATGTCAGTCGCAGGATTTCCAGCAACAGCAGCGAAACAAAGACACCGATCGCCAACATCAGCGGATAAGGAACATCGCTGGCCAACAGTACCACCAACAACAATGTCTTGATGATTGCTCCGATGAAAACGCCGTTGATGTAATAGACCGCCAAGGAAGAACGTTGGATCGGCGCACCACCGAGCCACAGCTTTTCGGCTTCGCTAAACTCCAAGTCCTCCAATCGACGTGACCATACACAACGAACGGCGTGGTACATCATGTACAGCACCATGCCGCCGGACAGCCATAGTCGCAGTCGCTCGGGATCGGCCGCTGCCCGCGACGACATGACAAACACGCCGTTGATCAGGTACAGAAAGAAGAACGCCAGTGCGATGGCGGTCGCCAGGATTCGACGTGGCGAACGGATGCGGTGTAGCAGGCGTTTGCTGCGGAACCGCGATCGAGCCATAGTCAGTTGTAGCAGTCGAACGTGGACTGTTGGTGAATCCCAAGAGAGATTGAACATTTCAGATGGTCGCCGGCACAGGACTGAGCGGTTGGTTTTGAGATGCCGTTTGCGTATCATCGCTCCGCGTGGCTGCAAAATAGGCTTGTTCCAGATTTCTCGCTTCCGGGTATCGATGACGAAGCTGTTCGACATCGCCGAAGTACTGCAGCATGCCACGTTGCATCACGATCAAGTGCGTGCAGACGTCTTCGATCATCGCTAACAGGTGACTGGAAAGAATCACCGTTGCCCCCGTTTTCGCCCGCTCGACAATCGATTCCAACAGGCAGCGGATGCCCGGTGGGTCCAAGCCGGTCATCGGTTCATCCAGCAGCAAGACTTGGGGGTCAAACAAGTACGCGCAGCAAATGGCGAGTTTCTGACGCATTCCGCGAGAGAGCGTCGTTGCCCCGGCATGAGTCTTGTCCGCCAGCTCGAAACGCTCCAGCAAATCGACAGACTTGCGTTGGTGGTTCTCCACGCCGTAGATCCTGCCGATGAACTCCATGTGTTGACCGACCGACAAGTCATCGAACAATGGCGGATCGTCAGGCACATAAGCGAGCCTTCGTTTCAACTCGATCAAATCGGTTTGCACGCGGCAACCCGCGACGGTGAGGTCTCCGGCCGTTGCCGGAATCAGACCTGCCAAGCACCGAAGCGTGGTCGTTTTGCCCGCTCCATTTGGCCCCACTAGGCCACCGATTTGACCGGGTTGGAGCGAAAACGAAACATTGTTGACGGCGAGGTGACTCTCATAGAGCTTCTGCAGTCCATGACACTGGATCATAAAAACGAGTGGGGTTGGTTGCGGCTGTTCGCCTTGCGGGGGGGCGGCGTTTGACGTGTTTTGATGCCGAGATGATGCTCACAGGGAACGGTACGTCACCATTGCCGTCTCGGCGTGAGATTTCGGGTTATGTCGAATTTGACGGGTTTCTAAACTGGTCGTTGAGCCGAACCATCGACTGCCCCTGTGATTCCTTTCCAACGCTGAGACCTTCCCATCACGCCCCTCAAGACGTCCGCTGAATCGAGCCTTACCGAGGGGGATGGCCTGTCGACGAACCCGTGTTCGCCACCCTCTGTATCACCTGGGCTTCCATCGCCGACAATAACGTCGCCAGACCCGGCGTCACCGTCGCCAGACCCATCGTCACCGTCGCCAGACCCGGCGTCACCTTGGGCTCCCTTGCGAAACCCGGTCTACCGATTGTTCTGGATCGCGTCACTGGTGTCGAACATCGGCACTTGGATGCATGAGATCGGGGCGGGTTGGTTGATGGCTGAGCTCAACGATTCTCCTCAAATGGTCTCTGCAGTCCGCACGGCGATGGCCACGCCGATCGTTTTGCTGGCGATTCCCGCAGGCGTTCTGGCAGATCGAATCAACCGTCGGCATCTGTTGCTGTTGACGCAATCGTTGATGCTCTGCTCAACCGCACTGTTGGCCGTGCTCACTTTCAGCGGTGTGATACGCGAGTGGTCGCTGCTGACCCTGACGTTCATGACCGGGCTGGGGATGACGCTGCACGTTCCAACCTGGCAGGCTTCCATCCCGGAATTGGTGCCACGCAAACAGCTCTCGCGAGCGATTGCATTGGGGAGTATCAGTTTCAACTTGGCCCGTGCCGTGGGTCCAGCGATCGCCGGATCCCTGATCGCATTGCTGGGTGTGTGGGTTGCGTTCTCGATCAATGCGGCTTCCTTTGCGGGTGTCATCGCCGTGTTGTTGATTTGGAAACGCAATCGATCGGAGTCGACACGGGGGCTTTCATTCGGCCGATCACTTTATCAAGGCCTGCGTTACGTGTATCGCAAGCGAGCGATCCGGCACGCTTTGATCAGTGTGCTGTTGTTCGTCGTTCCCGCCAGCGCGTTGTGGTCGCTGTTGCCGCTCGTTGCCAAGACGCAGTTGGAATGGGGGCCGACCGGCTTCGGGGTGCTGGTCGGAATGATCGGGGTCGGCGCGGTGCTCGCTGCTCGTGTGTTGCCGAGGATTCAATCGCGATTCGGAAATGATCGCACCGCGTTGGCGGCGATGCTGGGTTTCGCATTGGGATTATTTTCTCTCGCATCGACAAATCATCCCGTCGTCGTCGCCTTCGCGACCGTGATCATGGGTGGCAGTTGGATGACGGTCCTGACCACGCTCAACACCACCGTGCAGGTGCACCTGCCGGGCCGAATGCGGGCGCGTGGAATGAGTTGTTATCTGACAGCGATTGCGATCTCGATGTCGCTGGGCTCGATGACTTGGGGGACGATTGCGGAACATCTGGACGTGACGGGCGCACAAAAAATCGCGGCCGCAACGATTGTTGTTACGGCCGCGATTCGTACGAGGTTTCGACTCGGTGCCTGGCACTAGCTGAGCATGTAGCCTTCTTCACCGTGGTCGGTGATGTCCAGACCACGCTGCTCTTGCTCGACGGGGACTCGCAATCCGATGACGGCGTCGACGAGTTTCAACAGAATCAAACTGCCCAGGCCGGCGAAGGCAAAGGTCGCCAGAACCGCAACGATTTGCCCGATCAACAAGCTCGGGCTCCCCGACTCGATCAAACCGATCTTTTCGCCTTTCTCCGTAACATCCCAACAAGCCCGGGTTGCGAAGACGCCTGTCAGGATTGCGCCCAGGGTTCCGCCCACACCGTGGACTCCGAACGCGTCGAGTGCGTCGTCGTACTTCAGAGAGTGCTTGAGCTTGCTGCAAGCCCAATAGCAAAGAATGCCAGCCAACGCGCCCATGACCAATGCGGGCATCGGTTGCACGAATCCGGCAGCCGGTGTGATGCACACCAGTCCGGCGACCGCACCACTGCTGGCCCCCAGAACCGTGGGCTTGCCCAGCACGATCCACTCGGTCATCGCCCAAGCCAATGCTCCCGCGGCGGCAGAGAAGTGCGTGGTCGCAAAGGCGCTGGAGGTAATGCCATCGGACATCAGTTCGCTACCCGCATTGAAACCGAACCATCCCACCCACAGCATGGCGGCGCCCAGGGCGGTGTAGGTCAAGTTGTGCGGCTGCATCGGCTCGCTGAGGTAGCCGATTCGTGGCCCGATCAAGATGGCGGCGATCAATGCAGAGATACCGCTACTGATGTGAACCACCGTGCCGCCGGCAAAGTCCAACGCGCCTCCCATGATTCCGCTATCGCCATAGGCCAACGGTCCGCTGTCCCAAACCCAGTGACACAGCGGGCAGTAAATCAGAGTGCCCCACAGGATGGAATACAGAACCATGGCGCTGAATTTCATCCGCTCGGCAAACGCTCCGCAGATCAGAGCGGGGGTAATGATAAAGAACATGCCTTGGAACAGCATGTGTGTCAGACGTGGAATGTCGCCTTCCATCGGAGTGACCGGCTCACCAAGCGTCTCGTCAAACACTCGCTGAACGTTGTTCATGAACAAGTAGTCCGTGTTGCCGATCCAACCGCCGCTGCCACCGAACGCGAGCGAGTAGCCGTAGATGGACCAGAGGACCGTCATCAGTCCCATCAGGAACATGCACTGCATCATCACGCTCAACACGTTCTTGCGACGCACCAAGCCGCCGTAGAACATCGCCAAGCCGGGGGCCGTCATGAACAGCACCAACGCACAGCAAACGAGCATCCACCCATTGTGAGCAGCAAGAGGCGAACCGCTGATTTCGCCGTCCGTCATCAAGACGTCCGGTTCTGCTTCTTCTGTGGCTGGCTCATCCTGAGCAGGGGGAGCGTCTGTTGCGGCAGAGTCAGTTCCAGCAGGCCCGGCATCGTCAGCTTGGGGTGACGAATCAACTGTCTCGGCGGCGACTTCTTGATCTGCGTCCTGCGCGATAATGGTGTTCGGGCACACGACGGCGGTTAGCCCCAGTACCACTGCGAACAACCAGATCATTCGAATCTGACTCACAATATTCACCTCTTTCCAATAAAATTCGTTTACAACCTTGGCAGTAGGAATGCGTACATGATCGGACTTGAGCTGCGAAATCGACCGCCTTTTGACGCGTTGATCGTTGGATCAAAACGCCAAATCAATACCACAGAGTCAGAGCTTGTTGGCGGCTGGGGAAAACGCCGCTCGCATTAACGGTGCCAAGAGGATAGGCATAGACAGCAGTTGGTGGTAGCACTGCATGGTCAGAAGTTTTGCAGCGGCTCTGCATTGAGGGAAGCGAGTGTCTTGAAGCATATGTCCTTAACGCACATGCCGGCGCATAAAGAAACGCAGGTGCCGAATAAACACCTGCGTCTCTAAAAATAACAGTCGATTCAAATCCAACAATTGATAAGGTTCAGCAGCCGAAGGGAACTTCACGAATCCCATGAAGCGGTAGAATGAGAATGATCTCCGATTGTTGAGTAGGTTAAATTCTAGCGAATGTTTTCATTGCAGGGAAGAGGGAATTGAGTGAATCCGACCGACGATTTTGAAAATTCCTCTGCGGGAGCTTCAGGGGTTCCTGAGCTGCTGAGAGTCAGCGACCGAATCGCGATTTTGCCCGTGATTTACGGGAGCGGACAGTTCGCGCACACCGTGCGTCGCTGGCTGTTGGAGTACGATTTCGACTGCGTGGCGGTGCCGCTGCCGGCCTCGTTCCAGGCACCCGTGGAAGCCGCCATTGTCGATCTGCCGCGGCCGTCGATCGTCATTCAACCCGCCCTGAAGTCGTTCGACGCGTACGACCCGTCGTCCGATCCGGCGCCTTGGACGCCCACTCCGTGGGGCCAGGACGAGGAGGAGGAACCGTCGGCCGAGGAGGACAGCGAGGGCGGCGACGAACTGCCCCTGAGCTATGTCCCGGTGGACCCCTGCCAGCCGGTGATCATGGCGATTCGGGCGGCAATGGGAGAGCACATTCGGCGCGAGTACATCGATTTGGAGACGGACCCGTTCCGCCCCTTTTCGACCGTGATGCCAGACCCCTTCGCGGTTCGTCAAGTTTCCCCCGAAAAATTTGCTGCTGCGATCCTGCCCAGCTTGTCTCGTCCGCCCGACCAGCAGACACGACAGCGTATCGTTTACATGGCTTCGCAATTGTCCGATTTGGAACGTCGATACAAAAAAATCCTGCTCGTCACCAGCGTGCTGGAATGGCCGTGGATTCGAGAAGCCTACAACGACATGTTCGCTTCGGAACGAAATGATCAAAGCGAATCGAGTGACCAAGTCAACTTGCCCGAACACGATCTGGTGGAAACTCCCCAACGATACGAGATCGAGCCTCGCAGCGTGATGTTCCTATTTGGTGAACTGCCGTTCATCACCGGCCTCTATGAAAGAGCGCGTCGCCAGCTCGAAGTTGACGATGATGTACAAATCGACGGTGTCAAAGAATTATTGATCGCCGCCCGTGTGTCGTACAAAGAGGAATTGAAACAGTTCGCGCGTCGAATCACACCACTGCATCTGTCAAAGTGCTTGCAGTACATACGCAATCTTTCGTTGATCGATCGGCGGATGACACCCGACCTGATCACCATTGTCACCGCAGCTCAACAAATCATGGGCGACCAGTACGCGTTGCACGTGGCTCAACTGGCGAACCAGTATCCGTATTTTGAGTCGCAATCCGGAAGCGGCCTGTCCGTTGTCCGACTCGGGATCGACCAAGCCCGCTTGCCGGATGGCGAAGTCGTCTCGTTGGTCAGTCGCTTGCCCGGCCCCCCGATCACTTGGCGAACGCTGCAATTGAAACGTCGCCCCTCGGATCCAGAGAAAAGTCGCTGGCAGTATCGCTGGAATCCGTTCACCCATTGCAGCTATCCACCGGAAGACCAACGCATCGAGAATTTTCGCACACGTGTCTTTGACCGCGCCAAAGCGATCATGGGCAATGACTTGGCACGCACTGAAAAGTTCACCACCAGTGTCAAGGATGGAATCGATATTCGCGACACGCTGAGACACTGGTACGAACGCCAGATCTACGTCAAAGTCATCCCGCCCAGCCGCGGCACCCTGGACGCTTGCGTGATGCTGTTCGATTCACCGGCCGATCCACGTAAGTATTCATGGCGTACGACTTGGTTTGCCGAGCACAAGGAGGAATCGACCCTGGCGTTCTTTGCCACTCCGTTCGCCGATCAGCTTGTGGGACCGGGGATCGGGCTGAGCCATTACGGCGGGGCGATGTTCTTGTTTCCGCCGATCGCCATTCGCGACATTTGGAATGACGCCCGCTTGGATTACACGGAGACGCTTGAGGAACGTCTCATTGCGGCAGCTTGTTTGCACTCTCGTGGTCGGCAGATCGCGCTGCTGAGCCATTTGCCCCCCGGCAACGGATGGCGACGTCTCGCCCGTCGACACAAGAAGCAGTTGATTCACGTTCCACTCAGTTCCTTTAGCGACGAGCAAGTCCAGCAGTTGAGGATGGTTCATGTGCTCAACGGGCACGAGGTGCGATCCTATGCGGAAGAATTCATTCGCCGCGTCTGACGGTTCGCTTTCTAACGGTCACGACGATCACGACATCTCAAGGTCGTGATTGATCACGATTTTGTTTCCACGCCGAACGTGACTCTTTTCTGTGTCCTAGGCTCGCAGTGGAGCGGATCGAGGTCTCCAAGATAGGGGCCTGATGATCCGACCGTCCCAGTACCAATGAGATGGGCACCAATAAAACGGTCCGCTGGGATGGTTCAATCAAACACACACTGCAAGCATCGCTCACATGGCATCGATAACTACCAAACGCACCAAGAATCTGGTCGACGCAGAAGTTCAAGGCAGCTTGCTGCGACGCGTCGCTCTTCACTGGGGCGTCTTCTTCGCCTGCAACGCGGTTGCACTGCTGATCTGGATGCGACTTTTTGAGCAACCCGATGCGAGTTGGGGTGACACGTTTGGCGACACGATGCGGCGATTCTTGCCATTCTTGATCATCACCACTGCATTGATTCCCGCTTTCGTGTGGGACACGCTGAAACTCAGCAATCGATTTGCCGGCCCCATGCTACGACTCCGAGCCGCATTGGCTGACATCAAAGAGGGCCGTGCGGTGAAACCGCTCACTTTTCGCGGCAGCGATTTTTGGCAAGAGATTGCGACGAACTTCAACCTTGCCATGAAGTTGGACGATCGCTCTGGCGACACGGATGCCAATGCCGACCAATCCGCCGATGAGGCCGGACAATGAGCCGACGCGATAAGTCATCACATCCGTTCAGCCGACGTACGTCGCGGCGGCGTGGGAGCCACCGAAGAGGCGTTGCCGCGGTCGAGTTCGCCGTTTGCCTGCCCGTCATTGTTTTGTTGGTCTTTGGGTCGATCGAAGCATCCAGTTTCATCTTCCTGAAGCAATCACTCAGCGTCGCTGCCTACGAAGGCGTCCGCGAAGCCGTTCGCGAGAAAGCAACCGACGCGACGGCATTGGAACGTGCCGAAAACGTCTTGACGTCTCGCGATGTGGATGGGTTTCAGGTCACGTTTCCCAATGGAAACATTGCCTCTGCTCAGCGCGGTGATCGAATCGTCTGTCAAGTCACCGCCCCCACACAGCCCAACAGTCCGTTGGCCGGCCAATTCGTAACGAATCGAGTTTTGACCGCCCGAGTCGTGATGGTCAAAGAATGATGGACTCCAAAAACATGTTTCAGTCAACCGATACGGTTCCTGCAAAGCAGTGTCGCCTGCGGAAAAATCAACACGCCCGTTCACGACGTGGTGCGATGTTGATTGTGATCCTCGTCCTGCTGGTCGGATTTCTGGCAACCGTCGCATTCTCCGTCGACGTGGCGCAAATGCATTTGGCACGCACCGAACTACGCTCGGCGACCGATGCAGCCGCCAAAGCAGCGGCGATTGAGTTGTCACGAACCTTCGATGTCAACGAAGCGATTCGTCTGGGCACCGAAATCGCTGCCGAAAACACGGTCAACGGCGACCCATTGCTGCTCGCCGGTGGCGACTTTTCATTTGGACGTAGCGAAGCGGATCGCAACGGCCGGTTTGTTTTTTCCGCTGGCGTTACTCCGAACAACACCGTGCGAGTCAACGGACGGCGAACTGCGGGCTCCCCATCAGGCCCGATTCCGTTGTTGTTTGGCAACGTGATGGGGTTCAGCGAGTTCGAACCGGAAGCCATCGCTGCGGCAACTTACATCGAACGCGACGTCGTATTGGTGATCGACCGCAGCGGCTCGATGGCCGGACGAAAATACCTGGACCTGATCGGGGCCCTGCAGATCTTTGCCGATGCATTGAATCAAACGCCGGTCGAAGAACGCGTCGGTTTGGCTTCGTACAGCAATCGAGGCAGTCAAGATGTTCAACTGACCACGGACCTATCCCAGATCGCCAACGCACTGTTGCGTCTGATACCGGCAGGCACGACGAGCATCTCGCGAGGGATGAGCGAGGGCAAAGCGATCATGGATCGAAGCCGAAATGCCGACTTCGTCGAACGAACGATGATTGTCATGACCGACGGACTGCACAACACCGGCCCTGAACCGCGGGGAGTTGCCACGCAATTGGCCAATGACCGGGTCACGATTCACACCATCACCTTCGGTGCCGATGCAGACCAAAGACGCATGCGGGAGATCGCACAAATCGGCGGCGGAAAGCATTTCCATGCGTTGTCCGCGGCAGAACTTCGGGCCGCCTACCGAGAAATCGCCCTGACTCTCAGTACGGTCATCACCGAGTAAACATCGAAACACGGCATAACGATCATGCACCGAATCCCCATGACACCGACACAGCGATCTCGAAGAAATCGATCAGGAACCACGATGGTGGAATTCGCGATCGTCGCGCCACTGCTGTTCTTGTTCTTTTTTGCCGCATTCGAATTCTGCCGCGTCGCCATGATCCGACACACCGTGGACAATGCCGTCTACGAAGGCTGTCGTGTCGCGATCATCCCTGGTGGTTCCGCCGCAGACGCGCGGCAAAAATCGCAACAGATCCTCGCCACGCTGGGACTGAGTCGAGCCGACATCACCGTCACGCCGGCAACGATCACGCGGGACACGGCAGACATCACGGTGCGGATATCGGTGTCGCTGGATGACAACTCATTCGTGCCCAATCAGTTCGTTGCTGGAAAATCGATCGTTCGCGAATTGACCATGCAACGCGAAGGCGTTTGATTGGTTTCAGTTGCCTGCCCCGCCACTCTGCAAGCGGCGAATCTTTTCGGCTTCCTCACGGTGCAACGCCGCCAGGTCGGCATCATTGATTTCTTCGTACGCAGTGGACAAAGCTTCGTGCGCCGCGGCGCGGCCCCGGACGCCATACTTTAACACAATCTCGTAGTCCGCGATCGCGTCTGTCCACTTCTGCAGCTTCAATTGGATCCCGCCCCTCGTGTCGTAAAACGCCGGAACGGTGTTGTTGATTTCGATGGCCCGAGTGATCAACGCGAGTGCTTTGTCTAGATCAGGCTGGTCCCCATGAGCCTGCGTGAACGCCAAGTTATTGAGAATAACGGGAGTGTCCGGGCTGAGTTTGTCCGCGGTTTCAAACTGCTTAAGCGCTTCCGATGAATTGCCCGCCTGCATTTCGACGATCCCCAGAGCGAAGTGAACGATGGATGTTCCCTCGCCCTCCTGAACCATGCTTGTCATCAAGGCGTGCGCCTGTCGTGCGATCTCCCCGCCGACTCCTGCGATAGCGCCGAGTTTGGCCAGGAAGCGAGGGTCGTTCTTGTTGACCTTGATCGCGGTTTGCAGCAAGTTCAGTCGTCGTCGGAGTTGATCTTCGTCGAGCTCACCCGTGCCTTTGCGGACAATTGGAAAGGTCTCCGACCAGCGAAACAACGCTTCGGCCAGCAATGACCGGAACTCTGGATCCGACGGGACCTGATCGCCATTCATCAGCGTCGCGGCCGCTTCTTTGTACTGATCGTTCAACATCAGACAGAACCCGAGATTGAATCGATTCTGCTCGCGTTGTGTGTCAGTGAGCGTATCCAGTTGCAATTGCGTTCGGTGATAGGCGACGCCACGTTCTGCATGCCGCTTTGATTCCTCCGTTCGTTTCGCGGCAGAGAGTGCCCTGGCCAGTGTGACACGATGCTTATCGTTCAGTTCGACGAGCCGCTGCAACAACTTGACAGCAGCTTCTCCATTTCGTTGATCCAGGCGGATCATTGCCAGACGCTCCAAGGCAAGCTCGTTGTCCGGTTCCTCGACCAGGAGCTGCGCGCAGTGTTGCTCCATGAGCAAGAAAAGTCTCATTCGGGCCTCGAGCTGCAATTCGCTGGGCGACTCGATCGCCGCGCTGGCGACAAGCTCGGTTTGCAATGCGTTGATCAGCCATAGACGAGCGGGCGGGTGGCCCTTTTGATCCAGCGGGGCAAGTTTTCGCATGATCTCCACCGCCGCCGCTGGTTCGTTGGCAGAGTAGAGCAGGACCGCTTGGTCATACTGATCATCCGGTGTTCCCGCAGTGATCCGTTTTGCTTTTTTCAAATACAGGTTTGCGATGGCATCTTTGCCGTTGTTGCGAGCCGCGACGGCATTGGCCAGCAGCTCCTTGGAAGTCATCGTTTCGCCCGACGATCTCCACGAATAGATAACGCATCCCAGCAGCATAAAAATGGCGAGCAACGCGGGAATACCGCTGAGCAACTGGCTGAATCGACGGGTGGAAAACCAGTACGAAATCAATGTACCGGGCACCAAACGCTTCAGCGGCCCAAGCAATTGATAGATCCGCCATGCCGCTCGTGTCAGTGGATTGGGGCCTTCATTGCTCATGGCGACGCATCCTCCGTCGGACCGGATTGCGATGTGGCGGCGTTGTTCGTCCCGGCAGGAGGGAGACCGGATTGTCCGGCCAGTCGGTCGGTGACGATGCCATGCAAATGTTCGAACAACTTCGTCGCGTCCTCCGCTTCACGGTCCAAGAACTCGCCATCCTTGGTCACCCACAATTGAATCTGAAACAGCGTTCGATCGTTCTCCATGCGCTGCCGCAGTTTCCCTAGCGGCCCCAGTGCTTCCGGCGGTGATATCGACACCCCGTCTTTTTCGGTCAAGCAAAATCGCAGCAGACCGCGAGAGACCGTTCCTTTGTAGAAATTGCTCGACAGATAGGGATCTTGTTCGGTCGCCGTCTGGGCAACTTGCGAAACCCCGTCCTGCTGCCAGCCGATCTTTTGGTAGCAGTCACACAGGTCGTGCCATTGCGGAAATGCGAAGTCGACGGCAAAGGTCGCGACGAGTGAATCCTTTCGATAGACCCAAACGCGAGACTGTTGCGCAAAGAGTCGCTCGACATGCTCATCGCGAAACTCGGTCCGTTTCCAACCGCCGACTTCTGTCGGCAAAAGATTTTCATTCAACAGTCGGTCAACATCGTCGATCGATCCGGTGAATGCGATTTCCTGGCCGGTTCGCAACCGATTCAAACCCATCGCTAGGCCCGTCATTCCGATCAACAGAAACAAGATTGAAAAGACACGCGTCGGAGTTCCAAACTTGCCGGGATGTGTCGGCATGTGGAGCGTCTCATCCTCCAGAAAAACGGGTTCAGGGCTGCCCCATTCCACGACCTGGATCCAACGCAGCACCGTCTCGGACAACGAACCGCGGTCGAATTTTTCGGCATCGCCTGGCTCCATCAAGAAACAGAGCAACTGATCCGAACTGACAACCAGTATCACGGCGCCTGTGAACACGACCAAGCCGAGCGCCGTGTGAGGCCAACCGGCAGCCATGTCGATGCCGTAGCGTTCCGAGAACACACCGATCGATACGATTCGAACAATGTTCATCACGGATGCCCACAGTAAACCGCTGGCAACGAGCAAGATCATATGCAGCAGGGAGCGATTGGCCAGCACCGCCATCAACAGGCAAGTTGCCAGGATCGCCATCATGGACACGATCCCACTACAGGCTTCCTCGACAAACAATCGCTGGCTGGGCAATTGGATCGTCGTTCCTTCGACAATGTTAGGAATATAAACCGCTTGCAGAATCGAGGCGCTGGTCGTCGTGGTCCACTGCTGCAGCGACTGTGACAGGCGTTGCTCGTATCCTCCCGGCACCGGGATCAGCAGCCAAAGGATCAACCACAGTCCAAACGCGTTGTGGATTTGAAAACGTTCACGTAGCGACAGCAAAATTCCGCCGACGGAGATCACAAATCCCACTGCGGCAACCCACGGCGAGAAGACAAATGTCCCGAAACCAAACAACCCCAATGCGATGATCCAGCACAAGAACGCACCTTGACGTCGAATCGGCCCCATCTTGCCCGCCGGGATGGGTTCCAGCCGGTTGAAGACCAGGATGCCGAACGCCAGCAGTACCATCGGAAAATGCTGATACTGCTCGCGGCTGAACAAGTTGATCAGGTGAACGATCAACAGGGGCAGGTGCGCCAACGCGATCAGCAACGGCCATCGATAATCGAGCCATAACGTCTCTGTGGGACGCGTGGTGACTGATGGCTCGGTGGGTTGGTTCATGTCTTTGTACAGCGCGCAACGCCGATGATGGATCAGCGTTGGGGATCGAGGTTCAACAATCTCTTGGACTCATTGAGCAAGAAATCGACATCGGTAAAGGGTTCGTAGCTGATGTCTTGCCAGCGGACTCGGTTTTGTGCATCAATCAAGAAGGTTCCGTGCAGTGGCTGGTCTTCGAAGTCATCCCAGCAACGAAAGCTCTTGAAAACCTCTGCCGACGGGTCTGCCATCAGTGGGATCGGCAACGGCTTGTCAAAATTGGTGATCCCCGTCGCCAGTTCCGCAGCTCCCTCCGTGCTAATCGCAATGATTTCAATCCCAAGGTCAGCGAATTTTTCAAACTCGGGGGCAAAAGCGTGAAGTTGTTCGATGCAGTGCAAACAACCGAAACCAAGGTAAAAGATTACGATTCGCGGACGACCACGATATTGTTCATCGGTTACTTTTTGATCATCCGACGACAGAGCCTGCCATCGTGGGGATTGATAGGGCTGCCATGAAATCGGCCCCAGATCACCCAATGGCGGACGACTGCCCAGGTCTTCGGCAGGCGAGGCTTTCTTTCGCCAGTCGCCTTTGATGTCAGCGTCCTCGGCGACTTCACCTAGGCGGGCCAGCATCGGCGTGCCGATGTCCGCGACCGATGCGACGGACCGCAGCTTCTCAAACTGTTTTTTCGCTTCGTCTCGATCGCCGTTGAGCCACAGCAAATGGACCAACACGGCGAGCGGTCGGACTTGGTTCGTGCCTTCTTTCACAGCCTGCTGAGCCAAGCGAATTGCCCCGCCGGCGTCTCCCGCCATCGCCGTCCATTCGGCCTGCGTCGTCAAGTCCACCCCTGCCGACTTGAGATGCTCCGCCAGCTTGCCTTTGTCCTTGCGAACCGCTGCAGCGGCGGCGGCGACGCAGGCGATCGATTTCTGCAAAGATTTCAAACGACTTTGCAACGCGTCACGTGTGGGTGCCGGTTCGGCATCTTCATCGGCATCGTCACCGGCAGCCTCCGCGTCCAAATCGTTTGAGATCGGAGGTGCATCGGCCAAGTCCAACAGTTGTGTTTGGACGGCCAGTCGTCGTCGCTGAAGTGACCGAAGGGTTCTACCCGCGTGCTCGTTGTCGCCCGTCATGAATCTCGCGACTGCCAGATGACACAACCATTGATCTTGCTGCGCAGCGTCATCACTGGGCGTCAAGAATGGACCGCCGGTCTCGTCAATCATTGCTTGCCAGAGACCATATTGAAACAGCGTTTGTTGCAACCTCTCGCGGCCGTATCGTTGGCTGCCTTTCTTGTCCAGCGAATTGTATTTCGGATGCATCGGCAACGAAATTAAATCACGGGAGATCTCCAGGGCTTCGTCCACGCGACCGAGAAACTGCAGATTGCGAACCAGCCATTCATTATTGTGAGCAAAGTTGTGGATCTGGTCGGGCATCAGGCGGGCACGATTCATGTGCTCGTGATCCACCCTCGCTGATGCTTCCTGTTGCCACGCTGCATCTTCGTATCGTTTGAGTTTGGAATAGATGTGACCGGGCATGTGCCACATGTGAGCGATCGCAGGTGCCGACGGGCCGCACTGTGCCGCTGAATGCAATGCGTTTTCCGGGCGTCTGCCGTCCCACAGGTGGATCCGATAGTGGTGCGCCGGATGCATGGGATTCTTGGCAAAGACTTCACCAAGCAAAGCATCCACGGCGTAGTGGCTGGAGATCTTCAGCCCGTTGCGTTCGCTTTGCCAAAGATGCAAGGCAATGAACGCTTTGGCCTCGATGTCATCGGGATGCGAGTCCAAGATTCTTTCCATGTCGTTGGCGTAGCGCGCGGCGCGAGACTTCTTGGCTTCACGTTGCTCCTCCTGTTTCTTCTTGTTGGCTTCCTGCTGCTTCTTGCTCAGTCGCTCTGCCGTGCTCTTGTTCGCCTCGGACTCGGCTTTCGCATCGTCGATCATTTTTTGTGACGGCAAGAATCTTTCCAGTGCGTCGATATAGAGCTGTTCGTGTTTGCCTGCGTTCTTGCGAAGCTTCTTGGCTTCGTCGATCAACCCTCGCGCTCGCGCGTCGTTGTTGGCATTGGCCATCGCCATTCCCCAGTAGGCGATGGCAAGCTTGGGGTCTTCTTTCACGGCTTGGCGAAAGGAGCGTTCGGCTTCGAGAAACCAGAAACCGTGAAGCTGGGCGAGGCCCTGCAGAAAGAAAGCTCGCGCAGACTCCGACTTGGTCGACGTTGGAAACTCCAGCGTGGGCAGACCGTCGATCAACACTGCTGATTGACGCGGCCCTTCATTGAAAGCTTCGCCGTGGTAACTGTGTCCGGCCGAAACGCTCTCCGCAGAAACGCTCTCCGCAGAGTCAGAGGTTTGACCGTGGAGAGTGGCTGGCGAGCCAAGCCAAAAGGCACACATCAGGCAGGACGCGATTGTGAATCCGATCGCCGACCGCCAACGGGGCCACGTGCTGTTTCGCAGCGGAATTTGTTGCAGCGGGACAAGAGAGTGTGGGGCAGGCAGAACTTTGCGTAGGAGAGGAATCATCGGCGGGCGTTTGGGGTGGGCGGTGGGCGAGAGATCGAGAGCATCAACCACATCGTGGCCGTAGTGTAGTTGATGCTCCGTCCCTCGCTCCATGCGTCCCTTGATTCATGCTGTCGCGAATGTGTCCTCTGATGACGATTCCGCCAAACTACTGCGGTTTGTGCCCGAAGACGATTTCAGCGGTGTGTCCGACGCTGAAGCCGAATTCGACGGCATAAGACATCGCGGTCCGCTTCAAAGGAAACAAGGTGGCGTAGCTTGGGGGGCCCCACTGGCCGGTTGCGATCTGCAGGAATCGTCCTGCCGGCGTACCATCGGGCAGCCTTTGAGCGATCAGCCAGCCTGCGCGAACACCTCCGTTGTCCATCCCATGGTGCAATTCCGGGGAGGGTCGAGGATGCGTTTCCGCAGTCACTAGCAACGACAGCTCTTCGGAAGGGTTCGAAAATGGCCATTCGGGCCGGCCACCATCAGCGGGATCGCTGCCCGGCGGGTCGTTGCGACCGTGAAACGCGTGAATAATGGGCCCAATACTCGGTTTACCTAACATGGGGCGTTCCTCCAGAATGCTTTGACGGGAATGCTTTGACAGGAATGTTTTGACAGGGGCGTGTCAGCCGTGCGGTGAGGATCGGGGGAGGTGGTGACACGTTTGGTCAAACAGTCGAAAAAGCCCCATTTATTCGAGGAATAGCGGATTCCGCGTGATCGGCTGTCGAGGTCCTCAATTCGCGTCCGGACCGAGATTTCGGCGTGTACAACGCCCGAGGAGACTCGTTCTGAGAGTGTGGACCCGGTTCCTGAAGGAACGAAAGCTTGAAATCCAAGCGTTTTTGGGTCGATAGGTTATGATGAGTGGACGGAAAAATGACTTGCTTCGTCCACGCTGTTTCGATTCGTTCCTGGAATTTCCGCCTTATGACCAGCATGCTTGCCCCTACGACCTACCGCCCCCAGCTTTGGACCCGGCTTTGGAGTCTGAGATTCCCGATCGCCGTGATGGCACTGACGCTGATGCTGTCGGTGAATGGGGTGACGCGACTGAGTGCTGCGGACACTGCTGTTCCCCCGCAAGTCATCTCCATCAACGAGTCCATCGAGCAGAATTGGACGGACTATCAAATCACGCCCGCGCCGGAGGCGGACGATGCGACTTGGTGCCGTCGCGTGCACTTGGACGTGATCGGTCGGATTCCGACGTTGGAGGAGATGGAGGAGTTCATGTCCGATCGCAGTAGTGACAAGCGAGCAAAGCTGGTCGACAAACTGCTGCATGACGATCGATACACCGAAGAGTACGCCGGTCACTGGGCGACCGTTTGGGCCAACCTATTGATCGGGCGCAGCGGTGGAAATGATCGCCGCGATCTGACTAGTCGTGACGGGATGATGAAGTATCTGCGTGACACGTTTGCGTCGAACAAGCCGTACAACAAGATGGTGTTCGACTTGGTGACCGCCGAGGGTGCGTCGGAGCCCGGCAAACCGGGTTTCAACGGCGCGGTGAATTTCTTGATCGGAAAGGTCAACGAAGAGAAAGGTGTTTTGGCGGCCAGCAGTACGTCTCGGATCTTTTTGGGTCAGCAGGTGCAGTGCACGCAGTGCCACAACCACCCCTTTAATGATTGGAAACAGCAAAAGTTTTGGGAGTTCAATTCGTTCTTTCGTCAAACCCGAGCGCTACGTCGCTTTGGTCCCGGTGGCGGACGTGACATCGATTTCGCTGAGTTGGTGAGCGAAGACTTTGCGGGCGAAGCAGGCGATCCCGAAAACGCATTGGTTTACTACGAGATGCGAAACGGTCTCGTGCGAACCGCCTACCCGGTGTTCACCGACGGCACCGCGATTGGGCCGAGCGGCTTTGTCAGCGATGTCAATCGGCGTCAAGAACTGGGACGTTTGATGATGGAGAGCACGGACTTGGACAAGATGGCTGTGAATCGTTTCTGGTCCATGTTCATGGGTTATGGTTTCACCAAACCGATCGATGACATGGGGCCACACAATCCATCGTCCCATCCGGAGTTGCTTGAGAAGCTTGCCAGCGATTTCAGGGCGAGCAGCTACAACGTCAAGGATTTGATCACATGGATCACCCTGAGTCGTCCCTATGGACTGGCCGCTGTCTTGGGTGGTGGAAACAAGGTCGATGATCCATCCATCGGCGAGACCCCCAAGTTCTCGCGATTCTATCTGCGTCAGATGAGTGCCGAACAGCTCTATCAGTCGCTCGTGGCGTCCACTGATGCAACATCCGCCGGAACCTATGAGCAGCAAGAAGAACAGCGGCGCAAGTGGCTGCAACAGTTTGTCGTCGCGTTTGGCACAGACGAAGGCGACGAAGCGACAACGTTTGACGGATCGATTCCGCAAGCATTGATGTTGTTCAACGGGGAATTGACCGGTCGGGCGACCAGCATCGAAAAAGGCAGCTTTATCGACCGCCTGTCGCAGACCGGTAAATCACCGCGAGATCGACTGAACAGCTTGTTCATGGCCGGATTGGCACGTCGGCCGACCAAGGGCGAAATGTCGATGGCCAGCAAGCTGATGGTCGCGAGAAAGAACAATGAGAAGGAGATGCTACAGGATCTGTGGTGGGCAATTCTCAACAGTAATGAATTCATCATGCAGCATTAGTCGAGTTCATTCGGGCCGCACCATGCGTTCTAACGCTAGAGGTGGCTGGGTGTTCACGGCCAACGCTTTTCAACTAACACGCTTTTCACTTTCGAACGATAGGCTTTCAACATGATTTCGACTTGGAAAACTCCTGACGGAATGACACGCCGCCATTTCATGAACCACCTCGCCGGCTCTGCAGCAACGGTTTCCGCTGCGATGACCCTCGGTGGAGCGATTTCTGCCAACGCGGCTGAAATGAAGAAAAACCGCAAGTCGGCGATCATGTTGTGGATGGGAGGCGGTCCGCCAACCATCGATATTTGGGATTTAAAACCCGGCGCAGCAACCGGTGGTCCCTTTCAGCCGATCTCCACCACCGGAAACATGCAAATCAGCGAACACATGCCTTTGACGGCTCAACAGATGCACAATCTGTCGATCGTTCGCAGCATGTCAACTCGCGAAGCCGACCACAACCGCGGTCGCTACTACATGCATACGGGATTCGTTCCCAACCCGAACATCACTCACCCTAGCTACGGCGCGACGATTGCCCACGAGTTGATCGATCAACGACCCGAGCTGGAAATTCCTCCGTTCGTAACGATCGGAGGCGCGGGTGCCGGACCTGGATTCCTGGGTATGGCTTGGTCGCCTTTTGCTGTGACCAGCAACGGTCGCATCCGCAACTTGAACATGAGCATCGAAGACGCTCGACTGAAACAACGCATGTACGCGTTGCAAGAGATCGAAGGCGGCTTTGCCAACCGCACCAAAGACCTGCCCGCTAGCGAGCATGCCAAGGTTCTCAAGAAGACGTTTGACTTGATGACCAGCGAACAGATGAAAGCGTTCAAGGTCGAAACGGAAGACCAAAAGACGAAGGAACGATACGGCGAAAACGGCTTCGGCCAAGGTTGCTTGTTGGCTCGCCGCTTGGTGGAAGCCGGAGTGCCGTTCATCGAAGTCGACTTGGGCGGCTGGGACTTGCACAACAATGTGCACGCCACGCTCAAGGACACCAAGTTGCCGCAACTGGACCAAGCGATGAGCGCCCTGGTAGAGGACCTGGAACAACGTGAGCTGATCAAAGACACCGCGATCATTTGGATGGGCGAGTTCGGTCGCACACCTCGCATCAACCAGAACAGCGGACGCGATCACTGGGCACGCTCCTGGTCATGCGTCGTCGGTGGTGCAGGAATCAAAGGCGGCTTGGCCGTCGGTGAAACAAGCTCCGACGGAACGGCGGTTGAGTCCGAGCCCTTCAGCAGCGAAGACCTGATGACGACGGTTTGCCAAGGATTGGGGATCTCGTCGGAAAAAGTTTATAAGAGCAAGAACGGTCGTCCGATGAAGATCGCCGGGGGCGGAAAGGTCATCACTGAGCTGGTGGCATAAACTCGGTGGCCAAGGGCCAGACGGGTGAGGACTCGATTGGCGAGCCGAACCAAACATCGTCCTACCAAGTTGCCTCTGATTCCACATCGGCAGAATCCCGTTCCGCCGCTGTCCGAATCAGGCAGACGGAGGCGACTGGTTTTGGCGATACCCTGTCTGAGCCTCAGCCAGTTTTGGAACAAGAATTGACGGAAGAGACAAACACGCTCGATGCGGGTGAATTGATTCGCAAACACCAGCGCGGCGTGTGGCGCTATCTGCGTATGCTCGGCTGTGATGCCGCGACCGCAGACGATTTGACGCAGGACACTTTCCTGCGGATCTTGAAACACAAGGACTTCGTACAGCACAACGATGCAGCAACCGCTGGCTATCTGCGTCGCACCGCGTACAACCTTGTTGTTTCTCAACATCGAAAACAGGGACGAGTGCAAACGGTAGCCGAGCCTGCCGTTTTGGATGAAATCTGGAACTTTTGGGCAGGAAAGGACCTCACCGGTGATGCCGCGATCGACGCGCTCTCGGTGTGTCTGTCTCGACTCACCCCAAGGGCACAAATGGCATTGAAGATGCGATTTGGGTCAGAAGCCAGTCGACTGGAAATCGGTGAAGCACTGGGGATCAGCGATCACGGGGCACGCAATCTGATGCAGCGAGCCAAACAACAACTCCGCGATTGCGTGGAAGAAACGCTGCGAAATCTGAAGTGAACATGAATAACAATGAATTGACACCCGAATTCGAACAGGCTCTCGATGCCTTGCTCGCCGAAGTGGTGCCGGACGAAAGCGGCCGCTGTACCACGCCGCCGGACCTCTCCGCGGCCATTCTGGCTCGGTTGTCACAACGAGTTTCTCCCGAACAGCAACGCTCTGCTGAGGTGTTGAAAGCCTCGGAGTCTCGAAAGCCCGTGGTCGCTGTTGCCACTCGCGAGAATCGTTCCGAGTCAACCCGACGCTGGTCTCCTTGGGCAATTGCCGCTTTGGTCGTCGCCGCGTGCGCAGCCGCCGTCATCGTATTGGATCCATTTGAATTGTCCCCGTCAGGTCCTACGACTCCTGAATCGATGGCGAGCAATACAACGCAGAATTCTGATGACTTGGTAATGGGCCGAGATCCGGCAATCGAGTTGCCTACGCAAACGGATCGTCAATTGGTCGCCAACGGAAACGCGGCGATTGATGATGAAAAAAACACGGGGCTCGACGACGAAGCAAACTCGCCCACACGGCCAAGACGTCAGCCGGTTGTGATCGCTCCTCAGTGGTCACCCATCGTTCAGAACGAAGGTTCACAAGAATCCGGCGAACAGCCACGCAGCCTGACTGCCCAACCGGTCACCTTGGTCTCGACGAAACTGGCCAGTACCCAGCAAAGCTACTGGGAGGCCGTTGGAGTTCAACCGACCACTCCGCTGACAGCCCAACAGTGGGCCGAGCGTTTGGAGCAGTCACTCGGGATCCAAGTCAGCCAAGCGTCATTCGACGATTTGGAAAAGCTGCAAGCGGATCTCTCGGGTCCAACGGTCTCGCGTGAAATCGCCAAGCGTCTGCTGACTCAGATCACACGTGGTGGCTTGGCATCTTTGTCCAGTGAGTCACGTGAGCTGCTGATCGATCAGTTGTCAAAGGCCTTGCAAGGTAAGTCGTCCGTGGACGCATTGCTGGTGCGATGGATGACCGGCAGCGATGCGGATGTTTCAAAGGAATCATCAGACGATCCCCAAGTAACGGCGACGGACGCTTTTTATCGTGCCATGAGCGCCGGCGGCAAATCAGCATTGGTCGAAAAGCTGGCTCATTTCACGATGGGTGTCGACTTGCGTTGCACGCGGTGCCATGACGAGCTGGTCGGCAGCGAAGGCAAGCAAGATGATTACTGGGCATTTGCAGGATTTATCGAAGACGGAGTGGTTCGCGGCCAGACGCAGTGGACCGTCTCCTCCAAGCCGGCTTCCAAGCCAAAGTTTTTTGCACTGCCTGATGGCCGTCAGCGTCTTGCTAAACCTGCGGTTCCAACAGCTTGGATGTCTGCCTCCGGCGAAACGGAGCACTCCCCCGCCGACCTCAAAGAATGGGCCAACCTCAAACAATGGAGCAGTGATCTGGCCGGATCATCAACCCTCGCCCACGGGATGGTTGATTCGCTATGGCAATTGGTTCACGGTCGCCCGCTGCGTGCATCGCTGGTGCAACCGGGCAGTGCTCCAGTGGACGATTCACTCACGCAATTGCATTCCGAGCTTGCTGAAGACTTGCGGGCAAGCGGTTTTGACGTTGCTCGCACCCTCGCCTTGATCCTGCAGTCTCCCATGTCCCGTTTGTCGGTTCCCGACGCGTTGCAGCCAGAGAACGCTTTGGTGGTCAGCGAGAGCGATCACAAAGCCGCTCTGGACAAGGTTCATGCCTTTGCCGCCACGCAGCCTGTTCAAGCAGCCATGCCGTCCAAGCAACGTGTCGATCTTGCGATGCGACGCGTCGGCGGGCGATTGGACGCCATGCAAAGCTCACGAGTTCTGGCGCAACCAGCCAGCGATGGCAGCGTCAAGTCCTCGGGCGATCGCGACGACGCCAGGTCAACACCTCTGGTCAGCGGGTTCCCCGAGCGTGTCGAATCGATGCCGGTGCACTGGCTGAAATCGATCGACGACTACGACTCCCAAGTCGAGCACTTGGCGTATCTGTCCGGACGTGATCAAGTGCCCGGTGAGTTCAAAGACACGATCGTAGCGTTGAGGCAACAGGAAACCGATCGCAGCCTGACTTTGCATCGCGTCTGGTGGTTACTGCAACGCTGAGTGCGCCCGCCGCTAGCCTGGATTATTCACGCGACTCATTAGGGTCTGGGTTGTTCAGGCGAATGCGAGGGTGAGGGCTGTCTGCGCAAGTCAATGGTTGGGAATGGCAAAACGCTAGGCGGGGCACGCTATCGACTTGGAAAGTCGAGCGACAATTGTCGTTCGACTTTCCAAGTCGAAAACGAACACCACCATCCGCCCAAACACAAACCTGGGCTAGGTTTGCGGGCACACGACCACTTTCATTTGTTCCGGGTCGCCTTCATAGAGTCGTTTGAACCACTCCGGTGAATCGGCCAGTGAAATCTTTGCCGTGATCAATGGTTCGACATTGATGACACCGCGGGCCATCAAGTCGATGCACTGGGGATACTCGCCGTTGCACCCGCAAGTGCCTTGCAGAGAGATTTCCCGGGTCACAACCGACTGCAGTGGCAATTCGATCTTGGGCGAAACATTGCCCACCAACGTCACGTGGCCGCCTTTGCGGACCGATTCGATCGCCGTGACGATGGTCGGCGTCGCACCAACGACTTCCAGAGCCACGTTGGCGCCTTTGCCATCGGTCAGATCTCGAACGGCTTGCGCGACATCGCATTGGTCACCACGCAGGATATGATCGGCGCCGAGTTCTTTGGCGACACCCAATCGCTTGTCGTTCAGATCGACGGCGATGATTTGTGTGGCACCTGCGGCTCGAGCGGCTTGTAGCGTGAGCAGCCCGATCATCCCGGCGCCCACGACGACGGCGGTGTCGCCGAGTTTGATCGGAGTGACATTGACCGCGTGCACGGCGACCGAAACGGCTTCCACCAACGCTGCGTGCTCAAACGCCAACGTGTCTGGAATCCGATAGACAATTCGGCGTGGCACGCTGATGCGTTCGGCAAACGCACCGTGGCGTCGGTACTCGCCACACGAAACGCCCAGGACCATCCGATTGTCACAGAGGTTTCCGTTTCCTTCGCGGCAAAAGTCGCAGCGACCACAGGAAACCATCGAGTCAAAGGTGACACGATCACCGGGTTGCAGATCGGTCACGTTGTCGCCGGTGGAAACGACCACTCCCGCGGCTTCGTGCCCCATCACCAATGGCGGGATTCGACGTCCGGTACTGCCGTCATAGCCGTGAATGTCACTGCCACAAATCCCACACGCTTGGACTTGAACCAAGACGTCGTCCGCGCCGACTTCCGGCTCCGCGACATCGGTGACTTCCATGGTCTTGTATTCAGTCAGCAACAGGGCCTTCATTGCAAATCTCTTGTGGGGGGCTATCGATTGAGGGACGTAAATCGGCTAAACAGAATCAGAATCGTATTCGCCAGGATCTGAAAGTGTAACACCGGTGGTTTGATTTTGGATGACGAAGAAACTTTGACAGCGTATCACGAGGCGGGACACGCCGTGATCGGCTACGCGCTGGGGGCAACGATCGAGTCGATTCAATTGGGCGGCGAGGCCGATGAGTGGCTGCCCGAGCGATTCGGCGACTGTCGCATCAATTGGGGCCGCGTCGATGCGTCGAGTGATTGGCAACGCCAACGCGAGATCCTGACGATTCTGGCCGGCCCGGCAGCGGAGATGCTCTACTGTGGGGAGAACTTGCACCCCGCCGCCTTTGCTCCCTGGCAACACGACTGGCAACTGGCTTGGCAAATCAGCAAATCCCTGGTCCGCGACCCGATCGGCCGAACCCACGCCCTAGAATCGTGTGTGCTGTGGCTCCACAATCGCCTGGGGACTCAGCCCTGCTGGGCAGCGGTCGCCGCTGTCGCGGATGAATTGTTGGCCCACGAGTATCTCGACCAAGAGCAATTGGCCGACACCCTTAGTTTCTGGATCTGAGTGTTGAAAACTGCGGAAAAGCCTGGTCGACCAACGCTCTCGTTGCGAAAAAAGCTCGCTTTCACCTGCGGCGTCACCTTGGCGTTCTTTTGCATTCTTGAGATAGGCTTGGCAGCAATCGGGTTTCGTGAGCCGGCTACGGTACGCGATCCCCTGGTCGGTTTCTCCGGTCACGTCCCCCTGATGATCCCATCGCAAGACGACCAGGGGCGTCCCGTCATGCGAACGGCACCGGGCAAGCTGACTTGGTTCAACGACCAGCATTTTTTTCTCCCTAAACCACCCGACGTCAAACGCGTGGTCTGCCTCGGAGGCTCAACAACGTACGGCCGTCCCTTTGATGACCACATCTCATTTTCCAACTGGCTGCGGCAGTTGCTGCCGGTGACCGATTCGGATCATCGCTGGGAAGTCATCAATGCGGGCGGCATCAGCTACGCAAGCTATCGCGTGGCTGCGGTGATGGAAGAACTGGCCGAGTATCAACCCGATCTCTACATCGTCTACACCGGACAAAATGAGTTTCTGGAGCAACGCACCTATGCGGGATTGATGAATGCCTCGCAATGGTCTCGCGACAGCCGAGCGTGGATTCAATCGACCCGAACGTGGGGATTGGCGTCCAGCATTGCGAGAGCTTTTCACGACGAGAGTTCCCAGCATGATGCAAGTGGCGACGCGAGCGAAGAATTGCCCGCGGAGGTCGACGAAAGACTCAATCACACCATCGGCCCGCAAGACTATGAGCGTGACGATGCTTGGCACGACAAGGTTTGCCAAGACTACCAGTGGAATCTGCAACGCATGATCGAAATCGCCCGCGCCGCCGACGTGCCGATCGTTTTCGTCATGCCGACGTCCAATGAACTGGACTGTTCGCCCTTCAAGAGCGAGCCGAGCAACGACTTGTCGTCCGGTTTGCAAGTCCAACTCAAGGAAGCTGTTGCGCTCAGTCAGCAATCAGTCGATGCCCGGCAATGGCAGGAAGCATTGGATTCATCACGTCTGGCATTGGAACTGGACGACCGAAATCCCGATGCGTGCTTTCTGGCCGGAATTGCCCTGCATCATTTGGGGCGTCAAGACGAGGCGCTTGCTTCGTTGACCGCCGCAGTGGACAACGACATCTGCCCCCTTCGTGCAACGTCACGACTGCGCGGCATTCTCCGCGAGGTCACACAGCGATACCAAGTTCCCCTGGTAGACTTTGAACGACGGCTTCGACAGACCAGCCAGGACCAATGGGGGCACCCTTGCTTGGGCAGCCGATACTTCTTGGATCATGTTCATCCTGATCCGGCGACCCATCGACGACTTGCAGGATGGATTCTGGAGAGCCTCATTGAAAACTCTTTGGTTCGAGGTGAGTTACCGTCGCAGGAGGACATCGATTCGATCGATGAGCGGATTCAAGCGGAGATCGATACCACCGCCAGGGCCGTTTCGTATCGAAATCTGGCCAAGGTCTTGCATTGGTCGGGAAAATTCCGAGAAGCGTTGCCACGGGCCAGAGATGCCGTTGCCGACATGCCGGATGATTTGGAGAGCCGATACATCGCGGCAAACTGTCTGCAAGAGCTTGGGCAATGGGATGAAGCGGTCCAGGAGTACGACGCACTGTTCGCCCGTGGTGACTTCGATCGAGCCGTCTTGCCGTTCGGAGAGTTGCTCTACCAACGTGGCGAAATGGTGGCAGCCAAAGCTTATGTGATGCAGGCAAGCGTGGTGACTCAAGGCGTGACGCGCGCGCGGGCGTTTTTCTTCCTGGGCAGAATCCATCAGAATCTGGGCGAGAACGAATTTGCGATCGAATCACTCCGCAAATCGGATGAACTGTATCCCAACCATTTGCCGACGCTGCTTGCACTGGCCGGCGTGTTGATGGATTCGAGCCAGTTCAAAGATGCGCTGGCTGTCGTCTCAACTGCCGCTGAGCAGAACCCCGATAGCTTTGAAGCTCATTGGATGCAGGGCCGAATCCACATCGCCCTGGGAGAGACGTCCAAGGCTGCCGCAGCGCTGCGGATCGCCGATCAAATTCGACCGGGCGATCCTGAAATCCAGCAAACGCTGGAGCTGTTGAACTAGAACCGCTGAGTCAACTGATCGTCGGCCAGCAGCGACAGAAGATCATCGTCGTCGTCTTCAGTGGACTGTTCCAAGGCAGCCAACGTCACTCCTGCCGTGGCACGATTTGCCGGACCGTCGACACTGACCAGGGGACTGGTGCGACTGAGGTCCGCAAACACTCCGTCGACTTCAGCGGTCTCCGATTCAACGGGATTGGATGTTGTTACCAGTTCACCGGCCAACAGTGCCTGCTTTCGCTGCTCACGCAAGTAGTTGATCACTTGCAACGCATCGAGAGCCGACGTGCGGTTGTCTCCGTTGACGTCGGTGTACATCACAGCGATCGGTGCACTTTCGCCTTCGAACGATGGTGCTGCCAACTGATTGACCACCGTCAACGCGTCCAACGGAGTCACGTTGCCGTCACCGTTGACGTCTGGTGGCAAAGCTCGGTTGGTGAGCGGTGCGGTGCTGGGGACCAATCGAATGTTGATCAAGTCGTATCGGATATCTTCCACCTCCACTGGCTCATCCCGACCCGAAAGCAAGGTGTCCTGGAATGGGAAGGCATCGGCCGGACCGCCGACAACCTGTGTCGTGGTGACCTGTGCAACCGCCGAGGCGTCAAAGTAAAGCGTTGCCAGGAGGTTTCGAACGGGAGCCACCGTTTCCGGATCGGAAAGCTGCGATCCGAATTCATCAATGATTCCTAAGCGGCCGGCGGTACCGACACCGGAACTGCGATCGAAGGTGGATCCAAAGATGACGTCGAAATCGTATCGAGCATCACTGTCGATGTCGCTGGGCAAGATCACATCGGAGTCATACAAAACATCCAAGAATGCCGCGAACACGTATTCTTGACTGACGGTTCGCAAGTCTTCCGCATAGATCTGGACACCGAATCGGGAACCACTGGTCACCGAATAGGCTCCGCCGGTCAACGCGATCGGGTTGTTGTTCCCGTCCACGACCTCAAAATCCAACGCGACCAAATCGACATCGCCCGCATCAGCACCAATTTGCATGGTGACTTCTGCGGTGCTGCGTACACCATCGTCGGTGACGATCACATAACTGAACCGCTCAAATCCTTGCGTGCCGATGAACGGCGTGTACTCGATGAAGTCATCGTTGAAATTGAGCGGGCTGCCGTTGTCGTTGATGTCGACCGTTCCCAAAGTAGGCGCCGTCGCCAAACCGAACTCGCGGATGATGCCGGTGGATCCCAGGTTGTCGTTTGCCAACACGTCCAAGATGGCAGGATCGTTGTTGAAATCTAGGATCGGGTTACCGTTGGAGTCCACTCCTGTCGGGAACGAATCGTCGATGGCGGCGGTGAAGTTGTCGGACTCAGGTGTGATCGTCAATTCGGTTCGACCGAGCCGCAAGAACTGTGGCGTCAAGGCGACGTTCTGACCCAGCAAGATCGTCTCACTGGTGATGTTGTCTGCCGGGTCGCCCGTGAACACGGCCACACCTGGCGAAACCGCTTCCATCGTGACCGTGAACAATTCCGTCGGGCCGCTGTGGTTCGTCAATTGATTGCCGACGGAAATCGGCTGAACCGCTCCGACCTCATCCAAAATGCCAGGGATCGCTGAACTGCCGCCGGAGAACCCGCTGTTTTCAAACAACTCGCCGAATGTGATGTCGAATGGGAAATCTGGATTGTTGTCGGTATCCATCGTTGCCACCAATTCATCGGTGTACAACAGATCCAAGAACGCCGACGCGACGCCTTCGGGACTATTAAACGGTGGCGGATTGTCTTCGTCGTATCGCAAGTCATCCACGAACACGCGGACGTTGAACTTCTGACCGACCTGAACATTCGTGATCGGCTGATTGTTCAACGTGTCAAAAATGCCGATGGAGAATTCCACCATGTCATCATCGCGTGAACCGGGCAACATGTTGACCGTGACGGTCGCCATGCTGTTCTGGCCCAGTTCGTCGGAGATGTTGTACATGAACTGCTCGGTCCCGGTGAATCCAGGAGCCGGGGTGTACCGCAGAGTTTGTCCGCCGCCGTCGATCGTCACCCGACCGCCTTGATTGCCGCCGCTGACACTCGTGATTCGAATGCCGCCTGCAACACTGGGAACGTCATTGTCCAGCACGTTCAACGCACGATTGCTGGATCCCTGTGGAATTTCGAATGTGTCGTCCAGTGCAATCGGGATAGCAGACTGGAACGTTACATTGACCACCACGGTCGCAGTCACAGGGTTATTGAATTCATCACGAACGATGTTGCCGCTGCCATCGCGAACGGTGTACAGGAAGGCGTCACGACCGACGAAGTTGTTTCGCGGGGTGTAGAGGACCGAACGACCGTCCCCGGCAATTGAAACTTGACCGTCCGTGCCCTCAAGCCCCAACTGAGCAATGGTCAATTGATTTTGAGGCGTCTCAAAGTCGTTTGCCAGGACAAAGAATTGATTCGATTGGGTGTTTCGCGAGACGGTAAAGAAGTCGTCGTTGATCAATTCAGCAGCGTTCTGAATCGTGTAGACGTAATCTTCGACTTCTCCGTCATCCGCATCGCCGCCGATCCCAAGATTCTGCGACGTGCTGTAACGGAAGCGAGCATAAGTCGTTCCCACGACCGCGTCCTCTGGCACCGAAACGGTCAAGCTTTGGGTGCCGGTTCCCAGCAACCGATTGGTGAAGACGCGTTCGCCCGGATCGCTGAAGTCGCCGTCTCCGTTGAAGTCGAACCAGCCTTGCAGGTACGCTCCGACACCGGAGTCATTTCGCGTTGTGAATTCAAACGTTGCATCATCGCCCGGTCCCAGAGGAGACAACTGACGCACGCCGTCTTCGTCCGCTGTTCCGGTCGCGTCATCGCCGTCGGCGTTGACCGTGGGCTGGCCGTTGACTTCGCGGTCGATATTGGCACCCAAGCCAAGTCCCGGCGTGATCCCGTGACTCGGACCGCCATCTGCGGCCAGCGTCAGGTAACTCTCCGGAGCATCGCCCCAGTCGCGTGAGGGCAAGTTGCCGAAGTTGTAATTGTCTGTCAGTGCGATCCCGTTGTACGTGACCACGTGTTCAAAACCAGCGGCTGCATTGGGGAACGTCTGGATGAAGCCCGCCGTCACCACTTCACGAATCGTGTAGGTGCCCGGTCCAGGGAAGTTCAACGAGTAGGTACCGTCTGCTGCGGTGATGCTCGACGGCTCGCCAAGGTCGGGGCGGTTGTCATTGTCCAAGTCCAAGTAGATGTAAACGCCACCGATGCCGGTTTCATTGGCATCGAACAAGCCATTGCCGTTGTTGTCGGCGAACTTCGTTCCCGTCGCATCCGCAATCACTTGCGTGAATCCGAACTCGATCACACCGTCTGCGTCGGCGGCTGCGTCACGAACCACTGGCGTGCTGGCGATGAATTGTGCCGGAGTCACCGCGTAAACATTGACCGCGCCGGTTGCGACCGCCAACGAAAAGCTGCCGTCGGCTGCCGTCACGTCCGTCGGGTCAGTGGGGTCTTGGATGCCGTTGTTGTTCGCGTCAGCGAACACCGTCACGCCCGCCAGTCCCGGATCGTTGAAGGCACGATTGCCGTCGCGGTTGATGTCGTTGAAAACACGTCCACCAATCGACGTGCCCACCCTTCCGGTCGACAGCACGTGCGACAGTGCGGCGGGAACACGCTCGACGCCAAAGAAGCTTCCTTCAGTAGGACTGAATCGATCGTCCACGAACATAGGAACAATGTCATCGGACGAACCAAAAATCCCGTCCGGACCGACACCCTGCGAGTAATCGACAAGGCGTTGCGACCCTTCGTCAATCAAGTTGTCCGTCAGATTATTGCCGTCGGTGTGCCAGATTCCAAATGAGTGTGCCAGTTCGTGTGTGATCGTTCCAGCATACTGTTGTGCAATCGAATCCTGAACGGTTGCCGAAGGAGAGATAGGGTAAGCGTTGCCGGTCGTCGTGTGGGGTTCAATCACCGCCAGAACGACCTCGTTCATGTTGAAGTTACCGACGTCGATCGACTGGGAAATGCCGAACGCACCCGTTCCGATTTCTGAATCAAGCCCCATGAACACGCGGGTGACGATAGGATTATTGAAACCTGGATCCGCATGGTCGCGGCTGTTCAGAATCGTGACGCCATATTGACCGGGAATACCGGTCGCGTCGTAATCGCCATTGGTCCCATTGTCCGCGATCGATTGCATCTGCTGTTCGATCTCGGCCAACATAAAGTCGATGAAACCATTGGGCACATCTGGAGTTGGGTTCACAAAGCCCAATGCAGCGAGGTTCTCGTTGAGGCTGGAGAATCGCACGACACCCGCTGGCAGCACGCCCGGATTGAAGATGCTGGTCGGATAGACTCCTCCGTCAAAATCCAAGTAGACGATCTGCTGCACTCCGATCGGAAGCTGCTCGCTGATCGGTCGATAGGCTCGCAGACCGACGGTGTAGTTGGATGTCGTCGTGCTGGGCGCCAAGTACAGGTAATAACGTCCATCTTCCGGTACAACTTGGGCACCGACTGCATTGCCCAAAGTCTGCAGTGGGGACCCATTCCCATAAAACGTTCCCATGGTCGGATCGGTCGGATCGACCAACGCCGTGTTGACGTCCGTTCCGAACCAAATCCCGCCATTCTCATACATCACCGTCAGGTTGGCACCGGAGCCCAAAACGGCGAGGTCCAGAATGTCCCCAGCTCTTAAGTCGAATGCGTAGACATCAATGTCGGTCTGGATATTGAAGTTCGCACCGACGACCAAGCCCATGCTGCCGGTGAGATCGATCGTATCCTCCTGATTCGCTCCCGTTCCCAGTGGCAGAAGCTGCGCTGTCTGGAACGTGTCATTGACGCCGCGAACACCAGCAGCCTCGTTGTCGAGGAACACGGCAGCGGGAACCGTCCCGATATTGCGGGGAATTCTTGCATCGAAAATCGTCGGATCGATCAAGGAACTCGCATCGAGCATCTGACGATCTTCCAAGCTTTGTATCGTCAACTGACGACGACGCTGCCTGTCCTGTTTCTTTCTCTCAGCCGACATCTTGCGGCGCGTGTTCGATTCCGAATCAGTGCGTTTGATCATCGAGGGTCTCTACCAAACGGGCAGGCTGTTGGCCGGGGAGCCAGGGGATTTCGCGTTTTCTATGCTTCTACAAGTGACATCGTCGCGGTCGCCGATCGACATTCATTTTGGCCACGTCGATGATGCACTCATCGGTACCATCGGCCAAAATCGTCGAAAAACGTTGTAAATCGGGAACCGCCCGCCCAATCCGAAGGTTGGGGATCTGCGTAGGATATTGCGAATGGACAAGTTACGACTGCGATTCTAATTGGACCCCTCATGGTGTCAACGAAACGCGGATTCTGAGACGCTTTGTTCAAGTCAAAGTTCCCCAGCACCCCTTCGAATCCCTCCCAATCCACCGAAAACCCCCTCTACGGAGCCGTTTCAACTGCGGCGCCGGGATCAATCTTCAATCGGCCGTGTATCGTTGGTTCCCCAGTCAGGGCCGCTATGGCCTTTGTCAGTCGGTCGATTTCGGCGGAACATTTCATCGAGCTTTTTCTTCGCCAGTTCACTGCTGCTCAGATCCTCTGAGGAACGCTGATCCTCTGAGGAACGCTGATCCTCTGAGGAACGCTGCAGGTCATCGCCCTCGCCGGGCCGCCCAGCACCTCGCCGAAGTTCCACCGCCAGCTCGTCGGACAATTCAGGAGTGCGCTCGATTTTCGCCGCGGTCCTTTCGAGGTCATATTCGATGCGGCGAAACGTCAGATGGTTCCCATTCAGGATCACATAGCTGGCACGCGGGTCACCATCGCGTGGCTTACCGACCGAACCAACGTTGATCAAGTGCTTGCCCGGCCCAAGGGAATATTCATACTCCACTTCCTCCGGCGATCTGTATTCCAGTTCCTCCGTGAAGATACCAGGAATACCGGTGTGCCCCATGAAGCAAATCCTTTTGGTCGTCTGAAAGCATCGCTCTACTTTCCGTTGATTATAGATATCCTCAGGCCATACGTATTCGTTCGTCGGGTCTCGCGGAGAGGCATGCACGAACAAGATGTCGCCAAAGGAGAGTTTTCGAGGCATCTCCCCAAAGAAATCCCATCGAGAGTGTTGGAGCGTCGTCTCCACTTGCTCGTTTTCCATCATTGCTCGCGTCCAAAACGTGGCCTGCCGGCATATCGGGTCGAAGCCATCGGGATCGAACAGAGTCCCCTGTTCAAAGTCTCCCAGGACATGGGCATCAAACGTCATCGCCACAGCAATGCATTCACCAGGGTTGGGGCCGACACCGACGCTGTCGCCCAAGCAACAGATTTGCTGAATGCCGCGGGCTCGGATATCCGTGAGCACCGCGTCGAGCGCTTCGAGATTGCCATGAATATCGCTGAGGATGGCGACCGGCTGCGCTAGGTCAATCTTGTTGCCGCCGCGAAGCGATACGCTGACACCATTGACGGACGCTTGGTGTTTGGTCGATCCCAGCAGAATACGGATTGCCGTATCCAGCTCGACACCGGTGAATTGTTCCGAGATGACCGCTTTGGACTCCTTGGCGGATGATTCGATCGACACGCCGTGGATCGATTCGAGTTGCCGAAGTGCGTCTCCGAGAGTTGTCTCGTTTGTTTGAGACATGACCCGAGAACGGAATCGTTCCGCCCCGCCATCGGGTTCGTCCCATTCAAAAGCGATGAATCCTTCCAGGCTCGGAACCGCTTTGATGGGACCGTCGTGGTAACGCTTTAACAGAGCGACCATGCTCGCGATCGCAGGACTCGAACTGGAGGCTAGCTTGCGAATGATGGACGAGTGTTCTACGGTCTTAGGCGGCGGGGCTTCTCCGTCGGGAAGGAACAAGCGAGTCGACTCCAGGGCCGGAAGATCGATAGGATCGAATTCCGACGCCAGGATCAGGAGGTAGATCAGGATGGCAGAAAAGTTGTCGATTTCCAGGGATAGGGTCGTGTGTCGGTCTCGTTCTGGATGTTGATATTGATCGACACCACGTTCCACGGTTGGTAGGCCCTCCAGGCTAGGAACGTACATGCTGTCGTAATCGATCAGCTTCAATTCGCTTTCGGGCGTCACGATAATGTTCATTGGTTGCAGATCACCGTGCGCGATCTGCTTTTCCCTCAGATCGCCCATGAGCCGACGCCACCGTTCAGCCATCAGTGTGCACGCTTCGGAACCGGCTGTGGTCTCAAATTGAGACAGAAGCCATCGGTCGAGTGTCTTTCCTTCAACCCAATCCAGAACCATGACAGGAGATCTGCGTCCGTCGGCCAGACGTAGTCCCTGCTCCAGAAACTGAAAGTCGACCAAGCCGTCTGGTCGGGATACTTCGTTGAAGTGACGAGTGATTCGCTTGTAACGTTCGGGCAACTCGTTGCGTTGATGAGTAAAGAAACGGAGCGTGATGAGCCGCCCATCGGCATGCCGAGCCTTGAACACTACTGAAAACGACCCGTGGTGCCCGATGGGCTTGCCAGAATCGCTCTTTTCCAGCAGCTCGCATTGCAACGCAGGTTCATCGCCGAACGCTGACTCTAGGTCCTGCAATGCGTCCGAGATGTCACTCATGTCTGCCCATTTTTGCTGCCCACCGTCGGACTCCGCTGACGACGAATGTTTCATCAGCGTTTGTGGCGCCGGCAAGACAACATCGCCCACGATCAGTGGTTTGGACTTTGAGCTGAGTGTGTCAAAGAATCGAGCAGCCAATGCGGTCCGTCCTTGGCGTAGCTCGCTGATCCCGGCCGAGTAGATGACGATGTCTTCCTGCGATTGCAGCGGTTCAGACAATTCCTGAGCGATTTCGGCAACGGCCACGATCTCGTCTCCGGGAGATTGCAGATCGGTTGCCAGTGCACTGGCCAATTGCCGAGCCGCCTCGGCCGGATCGATGTACGCTAGCGCCGTCCAGCGTTGAGCGAGCAAGAAACTGCGAAACTCACGATCGCACTTGACGGTCCATTGTTGATCGACAAAACCGAGCATCAGCGCTGCGATGGACTCCAAACGCGTCTTGCCAAACTCCGCATCGTTGCGAAGCTCAAAGATCAGCAGCTCGCGAATCGATGATCTCATCTGAAAAAAACCACCTCCCACATCGCGACACAGTGGCGATAGCAATAGGTCTGATTCCGCCACGCGTGGCAACGAGTGGAGAAAGTTGTGGCGTATCAAATGCAGCAGTTCGGGGGTCAGCCCGAGCGGGACGGCCGCATGCATGCACAGCGAAACGGTGTCCTCGCCGAATCGGCGTGAGAACGAGAGCACCTCATCCAATGCACTTTCTCGATCGTCCTCGGACGCGAGATCCAATCCTGGAGTCATGTGATGCTACGCCCCCTCAGCACGTTCATCGCATCGTAAAGCTCCATTCGTTCCAGGGAAAACATCTTCACACCGGCCGCTGCGGAAATCGATTCTGCTGTGCTGAACTCCCAGCGAACCGTTGGAACGGGATTGATCCATGCCACACGGGCGCGGTGGCTGTAGCTGCGGACAAACGCGATCGAATCATCGACCCGAATGCGATCAAATCCACCTCTCGCGGCTCCCGCATCGGACACCACCATGATGCCGGTGCCAGGCAACCTGCGGACGATGTCCTGCAGATCAACCGGCGCGGTGAGCGATCGATCCTGAAAAACGAAATCCGTTGGCGTATCGCTAAAGAACAGAACAGTGACCGAGGCGAGCCCGCTTTGACGCGCGGCCTGGACCAACTCATTGGTCCACATCCGAAACGGAGTCATCGATTCGCTCTGGTCCATCAGGATGACGATGTTGGCCAGATTGCGGCGACGCGGAACCAGGATCGGTTGTAGAAAGACTCCATCACGATGAATTTGCCTGATCGTCTTAGGGATGTCTGCCTCGGTCGATGGTCCCACACGCGCCATTCGACGAAAATAACGCCAAGATCGTTTCGCGTGACGACGAAAAATCGGCACTTCCCCAGCGAGGTCGATAAACGCGGTTCGCGGCTGAACCGGATTTTGCGGAGCCTTGACGGGTTTGGTCGCCACCTGATCGGTGCTGGGCAACGCATTGAGTGATACCTGTTGCTCAACGGCCGGCTCGTTGGATGCCTTGGGAGCAGCTGACGACTGAGGAGACGAAGGTTGCCGCTGGCGGTTTCTGGAACGGTTCTCAGGCGTCGGATCAGAGGCTCTCTGTTGTCGCATCTGCGCGATCGTTTCGGAAGTCAATCTTGCCGGCAATGTGACATGCAACGCTTTTTCGATGGCACGTTGTTCTTCCCTGCTGCTTCCCCACAGAGCTTGACATGCCAGGATCAGGTCGTCGCGCGAGCCGACTTCGCACGTCGTCGCCAGGAGCCGCAGACCGTCGAGGAACTCGGCGACACCGATCTCGAGATTTCGAACCCTCAGTTCCAGGAAGACCGACAAGAGCGGGTGTGATCCGACCGTCTGACCCGCAATGCCCGCTGACCGTTGAGAGATTTGTTCAGGCATCACGATCACGTTGCATGGATTGCAGGTCCGCTTGATGCTTAAAGAGCAATTCAAAGTGGGGGATGCTGCTAAGGTGTTGATCGGCGCGCAGTTCCTCCACGGGAACATCCCAGTGATGCAGGATATGAACCCAGTCCAATAACTCGCTGGTCCCGGGCTCTTTTCGAAACTGGCCGGCGTCGCGAATCTTTTCAAAACACGCTACGGCCGATCGGATCAGTCCCTGCGCGACATCGAGTTGCTGAGTATGGGTCTCCAGAATCTGTGTCAACTGATCGGCGTCGGGGAAGTCGATGTAGTGAAACAGGCACCGTCTCAGAAACGCGTTGGGCAACTCTTTTTCGTCGTTGCTGGTGATGATCACGATCGGCGGAACGGTCGCTTGATAACTGCGGGCGAAACCTTGGGCCGCCGCATCAGCTTCATCCAATTCTTCGATGGTAAATGCCATCTGGTCGAGTTCTCGCAACAGATCGTTGGGGAAATCGATGTCTGCTTTGTCGATTTCATCGATCAACAGAACGGCCGGCTTGCCGCATTGCAGGGCTTCACCCAGCGGTCCAAATCTCAAATACGGCACGATCGACTGGGCTTGAGGGTTGTTGGTCTGAGCGTCTTGCAGACGCCGCAGGGCATCAATGCTGTACAAGCCGTCCTTGGCTTGCGAGGTCGACTTGACGTACCAGTCGTATTTGGGGATGCCCAGTTCGTGGCTGACGGCGGAGGCCAGTTCCGTTTTTCCGCAGCCTGGAGGTCCTTTGACCAACAGCGGTCGACCGAGCACCATCGCCATGTTCACGACCTTGACGAGTCGCTCATTGGCCAAATAGGGATAGCGATGCTGAGCAGAACCGGCGGGCCCGATGCCATCGCCGCTGAATCTGCTTGGAAATCCGTTTTCTGTCATGTGATCTTTACTCTCGGGGTCTCAAATACTTTGAATGGTCCAAAGGCTGGGGTCTGCCAGACGCTCACGCACAAATGTTCGTCGCCCCTCTGTTTCTTCGGTCAACGCCAATGCGATTTCGTAGGCGTCTTCCTCGCTCTTGAACCTCCGCAACCACGTGGCGATTTCACTCGTCGTCAAAGGTGTCAGGATAGGCAGCTCGATCAGTTTTCCTGGATCCAGTGTTTCTTCGTCGCCCGGCACCGGAGGCTCTTGGAGCAAGGTTTTCCAGGGCTCACCGCTCGACTCTTTGTGCTCCAGTCCGATCAACGTCAAGAGCCGTCGTTTGTGTCGGCCGTGTAGTTGTCGGATCAGCGGTTGCAACATGTTCTGAACAAACCCATCCAGAGACCCCGCAAATCGCTGCACCATCTGAACTTCCAACAGCACGTCCACCGAGTCCAGCACCTTGGAAAGATGAAACGCGACCGTTTCGATGTTGTTGCAGTCGTCAACCGCCAGCTCGCGTCCGATCAGGGAGCACACTGCCGCACAATGGTCCTCCCGCCAAGCCACACCCAACGGCACGCGGACTCGTCGAATGGTTCGTGTCACCTGACTGAGTCGATGCCAAATTCGTTCCATCAGATCTTGATGTCCGTAGCCGACTCGACCATGAATCAGCCATGCGGTTTGCTTGGCGACATGCGGCGATGCGATCAACTCAAGGCTTTGCTCGAAGGCAAAAAACTGCCTCGAACATCCCAAGAACATGTACTCCGACGGATTCGGTCCTCTCGCGTTGCGGCGATCAGCGGCCACCATCGCGCGCAAGCCGCCCCCCTGCCAGGAACGCACCGTGTCAATCGCTCGGGACACCAAATGCCCGGGGTCCTTGAACTCGAGGCATCCAAGGGATTCTCTACGAACACGATCTAAGAATTGCTTTTGCTCGTTCGCTTCGCGTTCCGATTGACTGCCAGCTCGTCTTCTCAATTCGTCAGCAAACTTGGTCGTGGCGTTGGGCACAAACACCGCCAGCGTCTTGCCCGTCTCATTGGCCCAGTCGTATTCGGCTTCCGTGATCGAGCGCCGTGTCGGCTCCAGGACACTGGGCACCCATCCTCGCCGGTATCCAAACAGGCCCAGGAAGTGTGTGCTTTGAACGCAAATCATTTGGTAGCACAGATCCACCACCGACTGTTCGTCATCGTCCGAGTCCATCACCCAGTGATCCATCTCGACAGCCGATGCGTTGTCGCGAACCACGTTGAGCACCCACTCGCGACAATCCTGATCCATGTCGCCCCGCGTGCTGCTCAAGAACACTTTTACCTGCATCGTCACTGCTTCGATTGAAAGACATTCCCGAGGACGGTGATCAGCCCTCAACACATATTCTACGATAATCAATCGGTCGCATTTGGTGATGTCACGGAGAATTCTGCAAGCTGGACTTCCGGTGCTCCCATGCCTATCAATCATTGTTGATCTCAAGGAACAATTTGGGACGGTACACTTTGTCAATTCGCTGACCAAGTGCTCAGGTCCCATCTGAGACTTCACGTAGCAGCGTCTCTCGGAATGTGAAATGTATTGCTGACGTCTTTGATTACCCAGCTGTAAGGGTACTGATTCGTGAGAGCGAAATTGGATCCCGCAAGGGATCGCAGAAGGTAGCCACGGGTCGCCGAAGGCGCACCCGTGGTGCGCGACGACCATGTTGATTCGACCCCGCAGGGTGTCGCAGACTACTCGGAACCTGGGCTCCGACCGCCTTCGGGGTCGGTTCTCGCGAGACCGAATCGACCGGCGATGATCGCTGCGCTCTATCGCCGGCTACCGTCTGAGACCGCCTCACGGTCATTTGCAGCAACAATTTTTTTCACATTCCCCGAGACGCTCACCTCAGCGAGCAGCCCGCGATGGTGTCCAGGCTTCAGCCGCTCAGCACCACACTCATCACCACACCTTAAATCCATTGCCCCCCTTCTCCCCAAACCCTGGCGAGCCTGCAGCGAGCCAGGATCTGGGGGAGAAGGGCTGGGCACGAAACCCAATACGCCACGTCACGTAGAAGCATCTCTCCGAGACGCTAACCCCAACGAGCGCAGCGAGGTAACCAACCGTCCCGCGCCACCCAGTTCCAATCTACAGGCAAGAAGAATCGAAGGCAGGAAGACAACGATCCTGGGGACACGGCACTTTGCCATGTCGACCAAACGTATCGCTTGATGTTGTCCATGGAACATGAAAACTTCCTCTGCGCGTGACCGCCCCCAGCTGCGTAAGCAGCGACAGCATAAAGCGTGGGGCGTCAGCCCCACGTCCGACCGACAATCACCCCATCAAGCTGCGGAGGCAGCGACAGATACTGCTGAATTCGGTAGATGGGACTCCCTCCAGGTCCGATTCGGGCATCCTGAGATTGCCCTCCGGCATTGCCATCCGCTCCGGAACACTCGCTTGCACTTCACTCTGCTCCGCGTTCCGCTCATTGAGTCGATCCAGCGGACTGACCACTTTCTTTTCAGGGTCATTCAAGCAGTGCAGGTAGATCATCGTGGTGCTGATGTCCTCATGCAAATGGTGATGATGCATCCTGCGGTCACGCGGATTTCGCGAATGCCGGTAATGCACCGATCTTCCCACCACGGCTCCCTTACTCCCACGGATCTTGGCGAGCTTCCAGCGAGTCAGGATCTGGGGGAGAAGGGCTGGGGATGAGGGGGCACGAACCCCATCACACACTTCACGTAGCAGCGTCTCTTGGGACGGCAGGTGCTATTTTCGTTTCAGAGGGACCTAATCGATTCCGTCCCGAAGGGACATGACAAAATAGAGCGCAGCGTCGCCCTGGGTAACAGTGCGTCATTACCTCACCAAGCCCCGAAGTGGGCGTTGCCATCCTTGTCACCGGCTGTCCGCAGCCCGAAAGAATCCTTAGCCAATTGCCGAGCGTCGTGCCCCATCCCCAAACCTCCCAAACCAAGTCATCGCACCAGAGAAGTGTCTCGATCCGCCAAGAAATGGGGAGAGACCGGATCTTCAAAACCATTTGGCGGGGAATCTCCCCACCAGAACTTGCCATCGGCGCTCGATGTGGGGATAATCCAGAAAAGCCCCGCAAGACTTTGCGGCAAATATCCCCCATCCCTGTTCTTGTCCCCGTATCATGCGGTGATAAACAAGTTCTGTCGTCGCAGTGTTCGATGGTCGCATCGAATCAACCTGATCAACGAATCCAACGAGTTGGATGATCTTGGGGCCGACAATCTTACGTTGATTTCGGCGAAGCGATCTCTCGCTGATCTGTTGCGAGGTCGATTCAGTACTCGATCATTTGACGCCATTGGATCGCGTGTGACGGTCCGGCTTCGGCATTCGACTTCGGCCACATCGTCGGCGGGGCAGAATCAGGAGCGGAATCCAAGACTCGATTTGCACTGACGTCTCAGCGGACGATACAATCCATCGGTCGCATCCGCGCGGATCGGTTCCGCCATCGGAAGACGAAAGAACCATGCGATGGTACGGAGCGTCGGTGGTCAGCAATTTGACATGGATGCCCATCTCCCGACGCCCGCACATCGCGGGCGTTCCACGAGTTCGCATCACATGAAAACAGTCCGCTGGATCGTGGTCGCAGCTGGGGGTGCCCTCCTTCTCGCTTGGATGTCCGGAGTTGTTGGGTTTCACTACACACGTGTAGTTGACGACGAGCCGCTGCAAAATCCAGTCGAAGTAATCGGAGTTGTTGAAAACCAACTCTACCTTTCAGACTTGCGAGTTATCAAACTTCAGACCGGCTCGCACGAGCAGCTGCTGGAAGCAATCACTCAGTCTGCCTACCAAGTTGATATTCAGGGAACTGAGCCGTATGTTACCCTATACGCCCGCACGAACCGCTGGGTTTGCGGCACACCTTGGGCTCAACCGATTCGAATTCCACTTATACCCGAGACGGTCTACCGAAATCGCCGTGAGATGATAGGGTATGGCGAGTTCGTTGAGCAAAAGTGAGTGCTTGCTGCATAGCTTCGACACTTACTCGCCCCAGCTTGATTTCTGCAACGCGGAACAATCGGATGCACGACGAGTCGCCGAGTCGTGGTTATTGAAATGGAGGATCGCTCGCGGCGACCGCGTGATCCGTGCCGTTACCCGACAGGACTAGTCATGAACATTCGAGCTGGAATACTCGTTGTCCTTCAGTTGATTGCCACGGTCACTACCGGGGATGACGTTACTCCACTGGACATTGGGAGCGAGTCCAGGGACGGAATATTGCGATATAGCGGTCCATTTAGCAACGACTTCCCTGGATCGGAATTGCAATTCGAACTCTCTTTCGGTCATGCCGAATTTTCGACTCGGAATGTCTTTTTCTTGGCAAGCGATTTTCAGCGTCACCCATTTTGGATTGACGTCGACGGACTTGAGAAACTATCTGCACTGGAGAAGGTTGTGGCTGCCTACAGTGCAGGGAAGAGAACGCCACCACCGGAAGTATTGAAGAGTCTAAACGGTTCATTTGCTGTATTTGCGTTCCGCACTACTTCCGGAACCGTAGGTAAGATGTGGCCGGGAGCTTCTTGGGTTTTAGTTGTAAAATCAGCTGAACCTGATGCAGCAAAAGTCTTACTGGATCGCATAGATGATGATCGTCCGCCTGAAGCAAGGGTATTCAAGTCAATTAAGAAACTTGATTCGTCAATGCACCCACTGGGCGGATAAGCAAGGCATGAACACGGAGTCGCCGATCACGTGTTTTCGAATGGACCATTTACCTCGGCGCCCCGGTTATGCCCAACGTTGAACTTAATCGGGTCTCTGTTGGTTGAGTTTGTGAAGAGTCTGGCAGTGGATTGCTGATCGTTCTTCGGGGCAATTGACGGCTATCTTCTATGACCGACTTCGCGGTCGGGGGAGTCGTGTTGTATGAACGGCGTCTTTGCTGTGCTGATGCTGATGGGTTGGGCGATGGTTTTCGGTTGTGTCGGCGGATTCGCCTACGCCTGCGGCTGTGCGTTAAACGAGATTGGCGGATGGCGGCGTGACTGCTCGCTGCGCTCGTTGGGGTAGCGTCTCGGAGAGACGCTGCTACGTGCTAGCCGGTCAGTCGATTCACCACCGGCACGGCCGATGGAGTCTGTTCCATCGTTGCCAGAGTGCGTGTACTGCGGGAGCATCGAGCTAAGCTTGCTGCGTGAGACGCCCAAGCCGACATGGAAAGAGCTGTTCTGGCGGGAGAGTGAGACGTGTCCGGAGTGGTACGCGGAGCGTCAGCGGGAGTCGCACCGCGAGTTCTGGACGGCCCACTACGGTTCGGATGATTACGACTGGTACCTGGAAACGCAGGTAGAAGTCGCAAAGGAAACGGGGCCGGAACCGGCAAAAGCGATGCAGATGTACCTGCCTGGTTTGACACCGGGAGTGTCGTTTGAGATAGAATCTTTTTGAGGCGGATTGGACGCTCCGATCCAAGTCCTACGGGACGTCAACCTCCGACAAAGCTCAACGCCCGATCTATGCATGCACGTCCTGTGCCTGCATAGATCGCAATTCGTTCAATTCGTTACCCGACTGAACTTATGCTCTCTCTGCGTTTCGCCTTGATTGCCGTCGCGTACACTGCCCTCTCGGTTGCGGCGATGAATCTGCAAACGCGCCCTTGGGTATCAGGGCTTTCGCTCGCGACGACGCTTTACATTCTTTATGGCTTTGCAGCCGCCATCCTCGGCCCAGTTATTGGCCGCCCTTTCTGGATCGGCTTCACTGCCTTTGCGTTCGGCTGGTTCTACTTGCACCACGGGCATCCGGGACGTGAATTCTATTCAGCACCCGCCACCGCTACGGAATACCTCGCAGGCCCGGATGACGTATACTTTGACCGGAGTTCGTACGAAGACCCAAATTACGATGGCTATTCCGGTGCGACATACCCTGAACGTCGCCGCACAGCAAACCGAAAGCGTTTGCGATACATTGCTAATTGCATCGCGTCCGTCACTTTTGGCGTTGCTGGTGGCATGTTAGGCGTTTCGCTTGATCGGCGGCGTCGACTCGGTCACGCACTTCAAGAGGGCGGGTAACCATGCCAATCGGGATAGGGGCCCGGTTGCCCGGGACCCCTCCCACAACACCTAGCATGCGGGTCCGCACTAGATCGATGAATACAGTGCGTTTCGCCTCAAGGATGCAAGCGATAGCCAGCACTCTTCAAGAATAAACAAGCCCTCAGCGGCCAGATACTCGTTGGATAAAGCTCACTGGACACCTGACGTCGTGGAAAGACGCTCTGCCTGCCAACCAACACGAGCCCTTGCCGCTCATCGCAAAGCCACGAGCGACACGATAAGACACGCCCAACGACATCAGTTTCTTCAGACGGGTCTTCGATTTCCGCCACTGTTTCCAGTAACAGGCGCGTACCCGACGGCCTGCGTTGATCAGTTTTGGGGCATTTGTCCAAGTTGGTGAACGTTGTCTTCATTTGATCCAACGCGAAGTACCCTAACCAGCCCCGTGCGTAGGATGCGAAAGCCTTGTAACGCAATTCCATCGAGACGCCTCGGTTTCTACTTAAGATCTCCGAGGCACGCTCTTTGAATGCCTTCAGCTTCTTACCACTGACCCGTATTTGGCCGCCGTAGCCACGAAACTCATAGCCCACGTACTCAAGCCCATCCGTTTTGCGGATGTTGCTCTTGTCGTGGTTGACGGTCAACTTCAATCGGTCGGTCAAGAAGCGTTCAACGCTCGCGTACACACGTTGCGACGCCGCTTCCGTCTTCGTGAAAATCACGAAGTCGTCCGCATAGCTGTTACCATTCGTTCGATTTGACCAGACTCCAACCGGCCTCGTGCCGGTGGTGAATCCGACTGACTGGCTACGACACCGCAGGCCAATCGAACCCCATCTCCCCACTGGCCTCGTGCCAGTGGCAACGGGATGAACGCGACTTGAGATGGCCAGTGATCGTCCTGCTTCCACCGGCACGAGTCCGGAGGGGAGCCAAGAGAATCGACCGCTTCTTTGTAGCACATCAGTCTTGCTTCCACCGGGCCAAGCCCGGGTGCAGAGCGTGGAAGCAAGTCATTCGTGAGGACTGTCCCCATTCGTTCCAACTCTTCCCAGAGGGAGAGTTGTTGCGTTGGGTCGTCTTGGCGTGAATGCGTCTGGAGACGAATTGCGTTGAACCTTGTCCGAATCAGCGGGATTGCCCCTATGACCCGGACGGTTCTCGGCGGCTATCCAGCTTGACGCTCGAATTCGCAGGCTTCCTCCCCACGGTTTGTCACCTTGTGCGCAGTTGCCGGGCATCTTGGAGACAGGGCCGTGCATTATCATCCGCCCAAAGGATTAGAGTATTGGAAACGGAAGGCCGATGCGATCGAACCAGGAATGACTGAATTCGCATTGCGGCGTCACATTCCACAAACCACTTGCTTGACGAATTCATCTCAATAAATGTGGAACTCTCGAAAGTTCTTTCACTCAGAATCTTGTCATGACCGACCGCATTCGCATTGACAAAATGCGGTTCAGTGGCGAGAACGAACCGTGACATACACGTGCGGACTGGCAAGGTTTGATTGACGCGCGGAGGGCGATCCCGCTTGGGCAACTGGCAGCCACAGGGTAGTAAAGAGTGTTGCAGCGGCCTGGGTTCTTGAGGCTTATCGTGCTTTTTGAGGCATGCATGCTTTCTTTGCTGGGATGCGGTGCAGTCCTCTGCGACCGCCTTTGGGGTCGGTCGGTGTGGAGCTGACCGTCGGTGCGCTGTCGCGACCGACGGCTATCGTCTTTGACTGGCTTCGCGGTGAGGTTAGCAGACGTTGCTTCATTGCTTGTACAATAATGCCTGTACAATACTGGTCACTGAAAACCGGGCTGGTCACTGAAATGTCGGCTTGTACCACGTCTCCTATCATGCTGCCGTGAAAACTGCCTTGCTCATTGTCATTCAGCTTGTTGGCTTGGGTGCTTCATCTCTTTTTGCCCAAGACCGCGGAGCGCACGAAAGTGTTCCTTGGATCGCCCCGATGAGCGAGTTGCCAAGCGAGACCGGTGAGCATGCTCTGATTCTCTTGCTGTTGACTGACGATGCCAACCAAGAACAAACGCTCGAGCCTGCGTGGAAGTCGGCGTGGTGTGGTTTGGCCATCGAGGACACGGTTGCCAAACTTTTGAAGCGGCGTCCCGATCTGAAAGACCGCTTTGTGATCCAGCATGCCCGACTGGGGTTGACCACCGAACTGATCGGCGGTCTCGCTCCGCCCCCGGGGCGGCGCGTGTTGCTGGTGATGCTGGACAGGGAACATCGGCTGTTGGGATTTACTCTCGGTGTTCCGGAACTAGAAACGCTGCACGCATTGGTCGAGGATGCCGAGGAAGTATCACAGCAGATCTCGCTCTCAACTCGTCAAGGAAGTGAAAACGTTTTGCCGATGGATCCCGCAACGGCGCTGACAGAACTGCTGATGGACCGCGCGAATTCTCGCTTGAACCGCAGTTGGCAAACCGCATTGGCGAGTGCCAAGCAAACGCTCAAGAATCCGTTTGGAGCGGAGCCGGAACCCATCGAGGATGAGGACAATGCAAAACCGGGCGAACAATCGTTCAAACGAAAACACTTGTCCGATGTCGTCTCTTTCTTTCGTCCCGTCTACCAAATCGACCTGACGTTGCGGTTTGGTCCCAGCGTTACTGCCGAACCCGTCCGCCAGATTCAAGTCGAACAGCATACTGAAACCGCCCAACTGTTCTGCGATTCCTTGCTGCCTTTTCTTGCCGGGGCGGACATGAACGCACTGTTCGTCGATTTTGCTTCGGTCATGTGGAGTCAGCCCGTCGTGACCAAAGAATCCGACACTGAGGATTGGGGAACATGGTGGATGGAACAACCTGAGGGAGAAATGGTGGTCATCACGATCGTTCCTGATCTGGGAATGCAGAAAAAAGCTTTACTTGCCGATTCCGCGACCGCTACATTGAAGGGTCGGGGAATCGGCTGGACGGAATTGCAAAAACTGTTAGAGCAGGACGGATCATTTCAGAGCATTTCGATCAGTGGTTTGGCAACATTGTTGCGAGACCAAAACTTAGCACCCATTCAGCTGACCGTACCCTCCTTTGCACGATACTTGGTTTTCAAAGACAAAACGGCTGAGCCGGTGGTGATTCGCGAGGGCGACTTGCCCGCAAAACATTTCACGCGAATCAAACGCTGGCAACGCACCGAGCCTCCACTTCAACGGGAAATCCCATGAAATTCTCCGTGACTACTGTCACTTGCTCGGTCTTCGTCGCTCTGACCCTAACAATGGCAGGGTCCGCAATGTCCGTTTCACCAGACGCCGTTGCATCGGGAAAATTGCTCTTTGAAAAGCAATGGACATCTGGGAATCCATCATTGGGCCATGATGGATTGGGGCCTCTCTTCAACGCCGCATCTTGCGCCGACTGTCATCATCAAGGGGGAACGGGAGGTTCGGGTGACGCGACCCGCAATGCGGTCACCGTCGGAATCGAGAAACTGCGAATCACCGGCGGTCCGATAGACGATGATGTGATCAGCAACATGGTGAAACTGTTTCATCCAGGTTTCATTCAGCCAGACGGTTTGATGGTGAACACGCTTGCTCTGCATCATCACGGCGGAACACCTAGCTTTCAACAAGCACGAGAGCTATTTCTCTCAGCATCCGACGCGGTGTACTCCAACAATGGCGGACCAGCCGATGCGCCCGAAGTCCGCATGGCTGTGATGAATCCGATTCACTTTAAACAAGAGATGGGAGGGTTCGCCCTTGAAGTCAACGCAAGAGTATTCTCGCGAAACACGCCGGCATTGTTTGGGTCAGGTCTGATCGATCAAGTGCCGGACAAATTGCTCAAGAGTCAAGTCAACGCGCAGAAACGCCATCCTGAGATCAGCGGTCGCTTGGCGACGCTGCCCGATGGTCGAATCGGCAAGTTTGGTTGGCGCGGGAACATTGCCACGTTGTTGGATTTCAATGACCAAGCGTGCGCGGCAGAGCTGGGATTGAAGACGAAACGAAAGGAACAACCGCTCGATCCGACGTTGCCCCATTATCGCAATCCAACGGTGGACATCGATGACAACGGAATTCGCTCCTTGACTGCGTTTGTCTCCGCCCTTCCCACGCCGACTCGCATGATTCCGCGCGAGTCAGAGCATCAAGCAAACGCACTCAGGGGAGAGCAACAGTTTGCCGCCGTCGGCTGCGCGATCTGCCACGTACCGCAGATGGGCCCGGCGCAGGGAATCTATTCTGATCTCTTGTTGCACGACATGGGGCCGTATCTGTACGACTTGAATCACGCCGAACCAGAAATCATTCGCATCACTCCAGTCACCGAGGTCATTCAAGCAAGCTCGTTCGCAGAAGTGTCGACTGCGACCGGTTCCTACGGCGGCCAAACCACCGCCATCACGCTCAGTACTGAAACAAGAACGACGCGAACGCCATCACGACCTCGCGAGTTCCTGTTCGTCGCTCCCAGTTCGATAAGCGAAAGCATGAGAATCGTGCCATTGGGTACTAAGAAACTTTCTGACGACGCCAATGATCCCGTCCTGCAAAAGCATGCCAGAATTCATCTACAACCGACCCTTTTCAACCAAGAATGGCGGACACCTCCATTGTGGGGACTAAGAGATTCAGCACCCTACATGCATGACGGACGCGCCGAGACGGTGCTGGAAGCCATCGCGATGCACGATGGCGAAGCTGCGGGCACACGCGATCGATTCCTCAGCCTACCTTTGCCCGATCGACAAGCCATCCTGGCGTTTTTGGACACCTTCGTCGCTCAAGCCCCAAACCCGATTGACAACTAAACCGCTAGTGCTGCGGGAACGAATTAATGTGGCTTGAAGATTCCCTAACCCGATGCGTCAGCGAGGGATAACGGGAAAATCCCTCGCTGACGCGTCGGGTTATGAATTCTCCAGGCTAGTGCATCGTCCGGTCTTGATTTTGGGGTTAGCCGTTTTGGTGATAGCCACGGTTGTGTCACGAAAACCGTGGCTATCGCCAAAACGGCTCATCTACCGAACCCACGTTCCAAGACTGGACGATGCACTAGCCTCCAGTATGGTCGGAACACGTTGTGGCTGAGAATAGCCAGCATGGGCAAAAAGATGCTTGGGCAAAAAGATACAGGACCAGAATGGTTTCGCACTACCGACAGGCGTCCAACCTGTTTTTTTCAGCAAGGCTGCAAGTTTCACATCGATCATTCTATCCGTTACTGAACTTCCATCGCTCCGGTCAATTCAACCGGTCAATCCAACCGGTCAATCCAACCCCGCAGACGCCTCATTGATTGGCAACGCTTTTTGGCGTTTGTTGAATGCCTTGAGCAAAGGTGATGGGAGTGGTTCCAGACGTCCGTCATGGTAGCTTGGATGAGACGGTCCTTGATTCTTCGATTCTTCAAGCAGCGTCTATTCCCCGTCATCTCTTATTCCGTCTGTTCACTGATCCTGGACATCTCGGTGCAGCCATTGGGCGACTTGGGGTGCCCAGTAAGTCAGCACGCCGTCGGCACCGGCGCGTTTGAACGCCAGCAGGCTTTCCAGCACCGTCGCTTCCTTGTCCAACCAACCTCGCTCGGCCGCCGCGGCCAGCATCGCGTACTCACCGCTGACTTGGTAGGCAAACGTGGGGACACCGAACGTGGACTTCACTCGTGCGACGATGTCCAAGTAGGGCATCCCGGGTTTGACCATCACACTATCGGCACCTTCCGCTAGATCCAACGCGACCTCGTGCAACGCTTCATCGGTCTGCGACGGCGACTGTTGATAAGTCTTCTTGCTGGCACCGGCGAGATTCCCCTTGCTGCCCACTGCATCGCGAAACGGCCCGTAGAACGCACTGGCGTATTTGGCCGCGTACGACATGATGTGGACGTTGGTATGTCCGTTGGATTCCAAAGCTTGGCGGATCGCACCGATCCGCCCGTCCATCATGTCACTGGGTGCAATGATGTCGCATCCCGCATCGGCTTGCACCACCGCTTGTTGTTTCAGGACCTCTACCGTTTCATCATTGACCACATCCCCATCACGAACGATTCCGTCGTGGCCGTGAATGCTGTAGGGATCCAAGGCAACATCGCAGATGACCCCCAGCGAGTCGCCCACGGCGGCTTTGATCTTACGCACGGTACGGCAAACCAAGTTTTGGGGATTGACCGCTTCGCGGGCTTCCTCTGTTTTCAATTCGGCCGGTGTCGCGGGAAAAATAGCGATCGCTGGAATGCCCCAACCGCACGCTTGCTCGGCCGCCCGACAAACACCATCGACGCTCAGTCGCTGCACTCCCGGCAGGCTCTCCACGTCGATCGGTTGTTGACCGTCATGTACGAACAACGGCCAAATCAGATCGTTCACGCCCAACGCGTGTTCGGCGACCAATCGCCTCGACCAATCGTGCCGACGAATCCGACGCATTCGAGTCATCGGGTACGGCGATCTGGCAAAGTCAAACATTTCAAAGGATTCCGGATGCTTGCGGTTTGGTTGGTGTTGGCCAGGAAGCGACGTCGACACAGTGAATTGGGGTGCCAAAAAGCCAAACTGACGCGGTTCAACGAACCGCGTCATCCTACGGAAGATTAAAAAACAGCGACAGACGGCGTCGGTGGGCACCTGATCACGCGACGCCTCATGGTAAACTATGCCGCACCGCCAATCCGTATTCCCTCCCCACATTACCACTCCCACGGATACGATGAATCGAGTCTCGACGACGCACCTGTCCTTTCCCTTCGTTTTTTTCCTGACTTTGCTGATCAGCCCTTTTGCCGGAAGTGTGCTAGGTGCAGAAACGGAGAAAACGCCGATCAAGACGCTCATTATCGATGGGCAGAACAATCACAAGTGGCAGACCACGACGCCACTGATTCAGCAAACGTTGGTCGGCACCGGGTTGTTTCAAGTCGATGTGGCAACAACCCCCGGCAAAGGTGGCGACATGAATTCATTTGCCCCGAACTTCGCGGACTACGACCTCGTTGTTTCCAACTACAACGGCGAACCCTGGAGCGAGGAAACGCAAGCGGCCTTTGAGCAGTTCGTCGCCGAGGGAGGCGGTTTCGTTTGTGTTCACGCAGCCGACAACGCTTTCTCGAATTGGCGGGCGTACAACCGCATGATCGGTCTGGGAGGTTGGGGTGGCCGAAATGAAAAGAGCGGTCCCTACGTTCGTTGGAACGATGACAAGAAAACGTTTGTGCGAAACACCGAACCAGGTCGCGGCGGTTCTCACGGCAAACGCACGCCGTTCATGATCGTCGTTCGAGACAGCCAGCATCCGATCACGGCCGGTTTGCCAAGTTCGTGGATGCAAACGGAAGACGAATTGTACGCACTACTACGAGGTCCTGCGGAGAACATGCATGTGCTGGCCACCGCGCAGAGCGACACATCGACCGGCGGCAGTGGAAACCACGAACCCATCCTGATGACGATTCAATATGGCGGCGGCCGATGTTTTCACACCACCCTGGGCCACGATGTAACGGCCATGCAAGGGCTCGCGTTTCAGGTCTCTCTCGCTCGTGGAGCCGAATGGGCGGCCACGGGCACCGTGACTCAAGGCCCGGTCAGCGAATCGATGCTCACCAGCGAAACACCCGCCGTGCGAGACCCCGCAGCACCGGCATCCTCCAGTGAGCCATCGGACGACGATACAGCGGATGCCGACGCACAAACAGATGTCCCCGGCGACGAGAAAATCCCCGACATCACCGCCGCTGGTTGGACGCCACTGTTCAACAGCACGGACCTCACCGGTTGGACACAAAAGAACGGCACGGCAACCTTTCGAGTCCAAGACGGCGTGATCGTCGGAAAGACCGCGATCGGTAGCCCGAATTCCTTTCTATGCACGGAAAAAAACTTCGGCGATTTTGAGTTGACCTTTGAGGTCAAAGTCGACGAGGGACTCAACAGTGGCGTGCAGATTCGTTCACAGAGCAAACCCGATTACAAGTCCGGCCGCGTTCACGGTCCGCAAGTGGAAATCGAAAACGCACCTGGGGAATCGGGGTATCTCTACAGCGAGGGCACGGGGCGAAACTGGATCACAAAAGAGCATCCTGTGCTGGATGCGTTTCGCAACGGCCAATGGAATCGTTACACCGTCCGAGCCCGTGGAACTCGTTTACAAACTTGGGTCAACGATGTCCCCATTGCCGACATTCGCGACCCAGACTCCAGCCTGAGCGGTTTCCTGGGTCTACAGGTCCATGGCATCAAAGAAGGTGAGGGCCCCTACGAAGTCCGTTGGCGTGACCTGCGTGTCCGTGAATTGAAATCGCAGCCCTGAGTGGAGACGACCGAGTGGTAGTAGCGACTTGGTTTGCGTTGAAAGTGGGCGTTACAATTTGATACATCAGCCGGAACGCGATAGCGTTCGGTTCCAGCGTCCATGCGAAAGAACCGGACGCTATCGCGTGGCGGCTAATTTGGTCAGACTGGTTTCGGCACCAATCCGCGCAAGCCGTTTCGTGCAAACGCATTGCGAAGACTATCGTGAGTTGCGTGAATATTCCGGGTGCTAGCACACTCCGGTTGATGCGAATCCGGCCTAGATACTAGCGAACCCTGTCTGCGGAAAGTAACGTTCATATGTGTGGGATCACAGGCAGTGTTTGGCGGCGCGATGAACTAGCGATTGGCGAAAGCCAGTTGCAGCGAATGACCGATGCGATCACGCATCGCGGACCGGATGAACACGGGCAATGGTTGTGCCCCAATCATCGTGATGCTTACGGCCAAAATGTCGGTATCGCACTCGGTTTCCGTCGTCTTTCGATCATCGATGTACAAGGAGCCCACCAGCCGTTATCCAGTGAAAACGGCAATGTCCGTGTGGTCTTCAATGGTGAGATCTACAACTACCAGACTCTGCGCCGTCGCTTGGAAGGCACCGGGCACCAATTCACGACCTCTGGCGACGGTGAGTCGATCGTCCACCTCTACGAAGACATCGGGACGGATTGTTTCGCACAGCTCAACGGCATGTTTGCGATCGCCATTTGGGACGCGAAACGAAATCGTTTGGTTCTGGCCCGTGACCGAATCGGGCAAAAACCGCTCTTCTACGCCGCGACCAGTGACCGCATTGTTTTTGGCAGCGAACTGAAATCGTTGCACGCCGTCCCCGGTGTTTGCAATGAAATCGATCCGGGTGCCATCGACGAGTTCCTGACGTACCAGTACATCCCGCACCCGGGGACCATTTGGAAAGGCGTTCGCAAGCTCTCTCCAGGTCACTTCTTGATCTACCAGGACGGGAAAGTCACTGTTGAGCGATACTGGGATTTTGACCCCGCGTATGAAAAAGAAATCTCTGCCGCCCAAGCACGCGAACGTCTTTCGGAACTGCTCACCGACTCCGTTCGATTGCGTCTGCAAAGCGACGTGCCGCTGGGATCATTTTTGTCGGGCGGCATCGATTCTTCATTGATCACCGCCATCGCACAATCACTGCGTGACGAACCCGTTCGCACATTCAGCATCGGATTCCCCGTCGCGGATTTTGATGAAACGGCCTACGCCGCGAAAGTCGCCTCACACTTGGGGACCGAGCATCAACGGTTCGAGGTGCAACCGCATGGCGTTGAGATCATCGACAAATTGGTGTGGCACTACGACGAACCGTTTGGTGATTCCTCAGCCGTTCCGACTTGGTATCTGTCCGAACTGACGCGAAAGCAGGTGACCGTGGCATTGTCGGGCGACGGTGGGGATGAATTGTTTGCCGGCTACGAACGCTATCGCGCCCTTTGGCTCAGCCAGCGAATGCAACGTTGGTTTCCCGTTCACAAGATCCCGGGGGCGAGCCTCTTGCAGCGTTTGCCGGACAGCAACAAACGGCGTTCGATCATTCGACGCGGGAAACGATTCCTTGAAGCAATGGGAGAGACCGCGCCACGACGCTACATGAATTGGCTACAGATTTTTCCCGAGTCTTTGCGTGCAGATTTGTACACGGACGAATTCGTGCAAACCTTGCCGGGCGACGATCCATTTGATTTCTTGCAATCCGCTTGGGCACGTTCCAACAAACGAGATGACGTCACCCGAGCCAGCATCTCCGACATCCTGACTTACTTGCCATGTGACCTGTGTACCAAAGTGGACATCGCATCAATGGCTCACGGACTGGAGGTTCGCCAACCGATGCTGGATCATCGAGTGGTGGAGTTCGCCGCATCATTGCCTGTGCATCACAAATTCCGTGGCAAACGTGGCAAGTTGATCCTGCAAGATACCTTCGGGTCGATGATCCCTTCATCCATTTTCACTCGCAAAAAGATGGGATTTGGCATCCCGATTGCGAATTGGTTTCGGAGCGAACTCAAGCCGATGGTGCACGACACGTTGCTTGCCGACGATGCAAAGATTTCGCCGTTCCTGCGGATCGACGCGGTTCGCGAGATGGTCCGTCAACATGAACAAAGCGAGCAGAACCACGGCTATCGTTTGTGGAACCTGCTCATTCTGGAAAAGTGGCTTCGTCACTGGACGTGACCTACGAGCGGCTCTTGGCTTGAAAATTCGCGATGGCCGAGTTGAGATGCTCGATGAACAGCTCACGGTCTTTGGGCGAAACCAAATGAAATCGCGAAGGCGTACTGACTTTCACTCGCCGTAGCGAGAGGGCGGGACCGCTGAGCCAACTGCCCGACAATTCGACCGATTGAATCTTTTCGAATGGGACACGATAGAACAGGATGCCACAGCGAATCGTCAACGAGTCCGACAGAATCGTGTAGCGACAAGGCACCGTAAACATCCCCGTTAATAGGATGGACCCCGTCCCGACGAACAAGACCGTGATCGCGTCTTGCGTCTTACCTTGTGAAAGCAGAAGGCCTGCCGAACCGAGACAAATCAACGGTGCAGCCAACAAGACCGGCCAGACCCACCAGTCCACTGCCGACTCATAAACTTGATTGGTCCGATGGTTCGTTTGGGTCACGTTCAAACCGGCTGGTCAGGAGTGCTCGTGATGGTCGGACGAATGTCGTCTTCGTCATCTCCCCCGTCGTTGCTCAGCTCGGCGACTGCCTCTGCCATCGCGGTTGCAAAGTCTGTGATTTCTTCTCGCTGTGCATCGGTGATGCTCATGTGGCGAAAGATCGGCGATTCGTTCTTCTGAACATTGCCATCTTTGACGGTCAGTGTGATACCGATCGCAGACAAAAAGTCGTTGCTCTCGCATGTCGGACACTCCGCCATTCGCAACTCGACGTAGCTGGACGTGTTGTGTGTTGAAATCTGCAATTTCTTTAACGCGTCCAAATTCCCCATGCGAACTTGCTGCCACGCGGGGTCAGCCGTCGAAACGGGCAGCACCGCCAGTTCCTGAGTCTCATCCGTCCAGCGATTGCAGATTTCGCAGAACGGACGATCGCCGTATGCCGCGGAGCGAGCGACCCATGCCGTCCCGAAGATGACGGCCGCCTCGAACAACCAAATCGCAACGGCACCGAATCCGCTCACCGCGTTGCCGCCGTTGCCCATTCCCCACAATCCTTGGGTGTAAATGAATTCCATCCAACCGAGGATCATTTGAGGCAGGAAACCCACGATCGCCGCTACGATCACATCAGAGTTGAACCCTTCGTCCATCGAGATCACCAACGCCGGGTGAACCGCCCACGCGGAATAGTAGCTGACGAAAGCGAACGCCAGCCCCATCAGCATGACGACCAAGTTGTTTCGGAACTTGAGCTGATACGCAAGCCAACCGGCGATCGCTCCCAGTGCCCCACCGTACAACAACGTGATCAGCCCCCGCAGCTTGATGAACGGCAGATAGACAACGGCGGCGGAGTACACGACGCCCATCAAGATGGCCAGCGGGACCAAGATGCATGCGGCAAGGACCATCGAGCCGACGGGCACTTTCCCGCTGTGCTTGTACAGGACAGGAGCACTCAACGGGTTGACCGATGGGGACGCGACGGGAGCCGTGTAGGGGTTCTCGAAGGAGTCACTCATGCAATCGGTCCTAGATTAGAAAAGTGCTGGAGAAGAAAGGGGTGCCTTTGCCCGACTATATCCGACGCAAAACCTCGGCGGGGTGTGGGCGCATAAAAAAACGTGCGAACGTTGATATGCACTCATGATTTGCTGCGCTAAATCTTAGGGTAGCGAAACTCGTCAAGAGTTCCGGCCGTCAGCAGAAAGCGGCGAAAGTCACGCACGACTTTCGCTATGGCCGCACCCCATAATCCTGAACTGTCAAAAAGCGAGGGTTGTGGACTCGGTTTGCGCAAGGTTTTTCTTGCTTCCGCCGGTCTTGCTCTGGGCTTGCTCTGGGCTTGTCCCAGGCAAGCCCTGGGCTGTTCAAAATCTGGCGTTGACATTGATTTTTCAGTCCATATTTTTGTCCCATGCATCGCAATCAGAGTGAGCCTCAGGCGCTAGCCGTGGGCCGGCACCACAATCCGCCTCAGGCCCACGGCTAGCGTCTGAGGCTCACTGGGGGCCACCAGCTGCGTCGGGAGAGGTGACAGAAACTTGCGGAGCGCCATAGTGCCACAACACCAACCCTTTGATCAGCCCAGGCTCATCCCAAAAACAAGACTGGGCGAGTGCCTTAAAGTTCCAGGAACAATCGTGCGGGGTCTTCGATCACTTCTTTGATGGTTTTCAAGAATCCCACAGCTTCGCGGCCGTCCACGATTCGGTGATCGTAAGTCAACGCGACGTACATCATCGGCCGGATCTCGACTTTGCCGTCGATCGCGACCGGGCGATCTTGGATGCTGTGCAAACCAAGGATGCCGCTTTGTGGCGGGTTGACGATGGGTGTGCTCAACAGTGATCCGTAGATACCACCGTTGCTGATGGTGAACGTGCCGCCGATCAGGTCTTCGGGTTGCAGACGGTTCTCGCCTGCTTGCTGAGCGAAGTCACCGATCGACCATTCGACTTCGGCAAACGACATCCGTTCGACGTTTCGCAAGATCGGAACGACGAGCCCTTTGCCACCACCGATCGCGATCCCGATGTCCTGATAGTTGCGAAAGATCGCGTTGTCTTCACGAATCTCGGCGTTCACCGCTGGATAACGACGCAGCGCCTCCACGGAGGCTTTGGCAAAGAACGACATGAAGCCCAACTTGACGCCATGCTTCTTGAGAAACGCGTCCTTGTATTTTTGACGAATCTCCATGACGGGTTTCATGTCGATTTCATTGAACGTCGTCAACAACGCGGCGTTCTGCTGAGCTTGAACCAAGCGAGCGGCGATCGTTCGACGCAGCATGCTCAGCGGCTTGACTTCCTCACTGCGGTGCGGCGGGTCGCTGGTGACCAAGGAGGTTGGTCGCGGCGGCCCACTGGGCTTTGCAGGAGCAGCGGCAGCAGGTTTTGGAGCCGTGAGCCCGGCGGCGGCAGGGGCGGAGGGCGCCGACTTGCTCAAGTGAGCCTCGACATCTTCCTTCAACAGCCGTCCTCCTGGGCCCGTCGCTTTGATGTCCCCAGCATTGAGGCCGTACTCGGTCAACAAACGCTGGGCGGCGGGCATGATGATGGACGCGCCGGCGGATGAAGATGCACCGGTGGAAGATGCACCGGATGCAGTAGCGCCACTTGAGGGGCTGGATTCGGCCGGTGCCGAGCCGGCAGTCTCACCACCGTCACCGCCACCGGGACTCGGGGCGACTCGGATCTTGGCGATGACTTCGCCGACCTTGGCAAACTCCTCGGATTGCTTGGTGATGCTCTCCAAGAATCCGTCGGCGGGCGAAGGCAATTGAACGGACGCCTTTTCGGTTTCAATTTCCAGCAGGTCTTCCCCCGACGCGACCCAGTCGCCTTCGGATTTCAACCACGTTCCCAGTTGGACTTCCGTGATCGACTCACCCACGGTGGGAATCTCAACGTTGACTTCTTTGCTCACGATCCAGGCTTTTCAGAAAGGCGAAATAAGTGGGAATTCGGCATCTCCGGCAAAGTGCACCGGCAGTGCACCGTTTCTTTACACCGGTTCTGTGCCGATAGGATACGACGCAAGGGTAGGAATCGGCAATTCCGGCAAGGCCTTCGTGAGAGGAATCGTCCCGGATTTTAACTTCTCCGCAGCACGGGGTCGTAACGACGATTCAAGTCATCCGGTCGGTCATCGCCGCCAGAGCCGCAAAATGGGCCAATGAACTGTCTTTCGGCGATTGGTCGGATCGATCTCTAGAGGATGACCCCCGAAGCTCTTTTTTTGACTCAGGATTCCATCTTTAAAACCTCATGGGTGACGAAACACGCTCCAGTCGTCTACCGAGCACTCTGATCGTGCTTGCGCTCGTCGGTGGCGGGTTCTATTTCCTCAGTCGCTATCAAGTCACCGGACTGGACGCGATCTCGGTCCGACCTCGCGCCAACGTGCAAGATGCGGATCACAACGACGACGGCTACGGCAACCCCTTGGGGGATTCGACCATGTTTGTGGGGATCACCCGCGAACCGGGCCTGGACTCGTTCGACAATCCCTTCGACGCACCGTTGATTCGCAACGACGCCGTACTGGCCGATCTGGCACCCTCTGCCGCTGACGAACTGGTCACGTCCCGCATCCGACGCATTCGGAATCTGCGAATCGGCTCATGGGCTCTTAACGGATTCGGCCCGTCTAAACTCAATAACGACCTCGCCCGCCGAAACATTGTCCGCATCGCACACCAATTCGACGTGCTGGCATTGCAAGAAATCAGCACCCCGGAACGCGACATCATCCCTCGCTTGGTCGATACTCTCAACGAAGGCGGCCGAAGTTACGAATACGTGCTGGGTGAAACGACGGGACCGCACGGCTATCCGGAGCAACTGGCGATTCTTTTCGACACGGAAACGGTCCGCGTCGATCGCACCCAGGTCTACAGCGTTGCCGATCCCGGCGGAAACATGACCTACGCGCCCTTGGTCGCTTGGTTTCGTGCGGCACGCCCCAAGCCGCAAAACGCTTGGACGTTCAGTATCGTCAATGTCCACATCAACTTGCAGCGTGCCGGCGCAGAGGTTGCCCTGATGCCAGGGCTGTTTCAATCGGTTCGGTCCGACGGACGCGGCGAAGACGACGTGGTGATGCTCGGGCTGCTACAAGCGGACGATCGGTACATGATTCCGCAAATCATGGGCGACAACATGGTCGCTTCGGTTCGCAGCGTACCGACGGATATCTTTGGCCGACATCAGACGGGCAACGTCTTGATCGATCCCGTACCCACGAGCGAGTACCTCGGACGCGGCGGCGCGTTGGATTTCTTGCGAAATTACAACCTCAGCATCTCCGAAGCCGAAACGGTCAGCAGCCAGCTGCCCGTCTTTGCCGAATTCTCGGCAATCGAAGGCGGCGAGCTTTAGCCGCTCTCCCAATGCGTGTATCCTTGGGAGTACGCTCAGGCGAGTCGTTGACGGCTCCGCCAAGCTTTTCTGCAGAAAACGATCTGTCCAGAAAAATGTCTTCTCCCAAGAGATCCTGTGAACATGACTCTTCGCCTCTTTCTGGCACTCGCGGTGCCTTGCATTGCCCTGCTGAAAAGCGTCGGGCTCCACGCCCAAGCTCCGATCACAACCAGCGATTTGGTCTTCGGTGATCGGGGCGGCGTCATCGCTGTGGAAGCCGAACATTTCGTTCGTCAAGAAATGACGGACACGCGGGCGTTCTATCTCACACACCAGGAACTCACGCCTGAGATCTCGCCCGATGGTGATCCCAACCATGTCGCCGGTGCCAGCGGGGGAGCCTACCTGGAAATCCTGCCCGACACGCGTCGTACTCACGACGATCGCCTGATCAAGGGAACAAACTTCGCCCCCGAACCGGGCAAGATGGCAGTCGTCAGCTACCAAGTCGACGTGCCAGCGGCAGGTCGCTATTACGTTTGGGTGCGCGCCCACTCCACCGGCGGCGAAGACAACGGGCTGCATGTCGGACTCGATGGCCAATGGCCCGAGTCCGGACAACGACTGCAGTGGTGCGAGGGCAAAAAGACTTGGCGATGGGAAAGCAAGCAGCGCACCGAAGCAGAGCATTGCGGCGAGCCGTACAAGATTTTCTTGGACATTGATTCTCCAGGCCGACACGTGGTTTCCTTCTCGATGCGCGAAGACGGTTTCGAGTTCGACAAGTGGTTGATGACAACCAATCGTGACTTTCCCCGTCCAACCGGCTTGGGACCGGAACCTGTGGTGCTTGCCGGCACAGCCCCCAAAGCATTCAAGTTTGTCCAAGCATTAGCTGCCACGCCCTCAGACTCGACCGATGCGTCCCAGCAAGCCAGCCAATCACCGCTCCGACAACCACGACAAGCCGATGGTGAGGGAACCGTCACGATCACAGGTACACTGCAACAGTGGCACAAGATCACACTGACGATCGATGGACCGTTCGCCCACGAGCAAGACAACGCTCCGAACCCTTTCCTGGATCGACGCCTGACGGTCACCTTTCGACACAGCGACGGAACTCAGTACAACATTCCCGGCTTCTTTGCCGCCGACGGCGATGCCGCCAACAGCGGTGCCGAGGCGGGAACAAAATGGCAAGCACGCTTTGCCCCCGATCGCACCGGTAAGTGGACGTACAAAGTCAACTTCGTCTCAGGCGACGATGTTGCGATCAAGTTGGATGCAGCCGGCACCCCGATCGAATCCTGCAACGGCAAGTCCGGCGAGTTCCAGGTCACAGCCAGCAACGCACCGCCGATGAGCCTGCGTGCGCAAGGTCGTTTGCAGTACGTCGGCCAGCGATACCTGCAACACGCCACCAGCAAACGGTACTTCCTCAAAGCCGGAGCCGACGCGCCCGAGACGCTGCTCGGCTACGCTGATTTCGACAACACGGTCGCAGGCAAACCGAGCAAGGTTCCGCTGAAAACGTGGGCTCCTCACCTCAAAGACTGGCGAGATGGCGATCCCACTTGGCGCAACGGCAAGGGAAAGGGACTGATCGGCGCAGTCAACTACTTGGCCGACAAAGGCTGCAATGCGTTCTCGTTCTTGACGTACAACGCCGGCGGCGATGGTGACAACGTCTGGCCTTTCGTACAACGCAATGACAAGCTTCACTACGACTGCAGCAAACTGGATCAGTGGGGCGTCGTGTTTGATCATGGCACGGATCGCGACATGTACCTGCACTTCAAAATGCAAGAGACCGAAAACGACGACAACCGAAGCGGCAAAAAAAACGCCGGCCTTGTCCCCGAAAGCTTGGACGGCGGAGACCTGGGAACGCAACGAAAACTTTATTGCCGAGAGTTGGTCGCACGTTTTGGTCACAACCTGGCTCTCAACTGGAACCTCGGCGAAGAAAACACGCAGACGACCAAGCAACAAACCGCAATGATCGATTACATCGCAGCGCTCGATGCGTATGACCACAACATCGTCATTCATACGTTCCCCGATCAACAGGCTAAAGTCTACGAACCGCTGCTGGGGAACAAGTCAAAATTGACCGGCGTCTCTCTGCAGAACAGCGGTATTCATGACACCCATCACCAGACCGTACATTGGGTCACTCAGTCCATCCAAGCCGGCAAACCTTGGATCGTCGCGTTTGACGAGTCAGGGACCGCTGCACACGGCCAATGCCCGGACATCGGCTACGAAGGATACGATGGACACGACCGCGCCGGCAAAATGACTTACACACCTGACGAAGTTCGCCGGCAAACGTTGTGGGGTACGCTGATGGGCGGCGGCGCCGGCGTCGAGTACTACTTTGGCTACCAATACGCCCAAAATGATCTGGTCTGCGAAGACTGGCGTTCGCGTGACAAAAGCTGGGACTACTGTCGCATCGCGTTGGACTTCTTTCGCCAAGCAGAACTGCCGCTGGAAAAGATGTTGCCCGCCGACGAGCTGATCGGCAATCCCGATCATGACAACACCAAGTATTGCCTCGCTCTGCCAGGTGAATGCTATTTGGTTTACTTGGCGACTGTTTCAGAAACGACGTTGGATCTCTCGGGATCAAACGCCCAGTACGCCGTCTCGGTTCTCAACCCGCGAACGGGCGAAGTCAGCGAACATCCGACAACAAAGTCGGTGACCGGAGGTGCAACCGTAACACTCAACAACACCGACGGATCCCAGAATGACTGTTTGCTGATTCTGCGCAAACGCTAATGGGTTCCAGTAGACGAAGTGAGTGCTGGCTAAGTTGTATTGCGACCTGCAATGGTGAGCGGCAAGAAGCTAGTGGTCTGGGACAACTTATTTTTAGGGTAGTGGATCTTGTTAAAGATCCTGTAGCTTATTTTTAGGGTAGTGGATCTTGTTAAAGATCCTGTAGCGGTGGGATCTTTGGCAAGATCCACTACGTTAAACCCTAACTTTTAGCTGTTCCAGACCACTAGTGCATGCCCGCAGTGCGCTAGAGAGCGTCCCACTTAAAACGCAGCGGGATCAAAGTATTTAGCGGGAATTTGCCTTCAATCCCAAACACCTCAACGTAACTCTAAGCGGATGACACAACCATCCGAAGCGGGACGCGGCGTTCTCCCTTTGACAGCGTCCCAATTGCCCTCGCGGTAGGATTACCAAGTTGTTGCGATCGGTGGTGGTCCAACGCCAACTGAATTCAGAACTGAAATCAATTGCGAAAGGTATTTTGTGAAGAATACAACACGTGTCGCCGCAGTCTGTCTTGTGCTTGCACCAATATTCCTGCCAGCGATTCAAACTACCAATGCTTGCAGTCGAGCGGTGTACTTTGGCAAGGCGGGGCAGACGGTGACGGGTCGAACCATGGACTGGCGGGAAGACATGCAATCCAACCTGTGGATCTTCCCCCGTGGCATGCAGCGGGACGGAGGCATGGGAGAGCAAGGGTTTGCTTGGACGAGCCAGTACGGCAGCGTCGTCGCTTCGATCTACGAAGGCGGGACGTCAGACGGCATGAATGAGAAAGGGCTGGTCGCCAATCTTTTATTCTTGGTCGAAAGCGAATACCCAGATCCCAACAAAGATCCGCGTCCAAAGATGTCCATTGCTGCTTGGACACAATATGTGCTGGACAGCTTCGCGACCGTGGAAGAAGCCGTCGATGAAATGAGCAAAGAACCGTTCTGTATCGTTGGCGTCGTGGCTCCCAACGGCGTGGCAGGTACGATCCATTTGTCCATTTCCGACCCATCCGGTGATTCGGCAATTTTCGAGTACATCAATGGCAAGCTCGTTATCCACCATGGCAGACAGTACCAAGTGATGACCAACTCGCCGATTTACGATCAGCAGTTGGCGCTCAATGAATACTGGCAGCAGATTGGCGGAACCGTGATGCTGCCGGGCACAAACCGAGCCGCCGATCGTTTTGCCAGAGCAAGCTTTTACATCAACGCGACCACGCAATCAGCCGACCCGCGTGAGGCGACCGCGGCAGTCTTCAGCGTGATGCGAAACGTAAGCGTACCGCGAGGGATCAGCACGCCCGACCAGCCGAACATTTCCTCAACCATCTGGCGCACGGTCGCCGATCAGAAGAACCTCGTTTACTTCTTTGAAGATACCGCCAGTCCCAGTCTCCTGTGGGTTGATCTGAAACAAATCAATTTTGAAGCGAGCTCAGGAGTACGCAAACTGCAACTCCATGGAAACCCTGGCCTGGGAGGCAATCAGACGGACAACTTCAAAGCCTCGGCTCCGTTCATGTTCCTGGCACCGGAATAAGTGCCCGGGGGACGCCAGAAACGCTCAAGCCTCTCGTACGTGTGCTTGGGTGGGGCAGGTTTGCAACCTGCCGTTGATTCGCAGCGGCAGACAGTTGGACTTTGTGTTGTGATCGGCCAGCAAAGGATTTGAATCTGACGGTTCATTCGCAAAGATGTATTCAAGCTTGGGGTTGCGGCACTACATCACTTTCAGGCATTTGGCACACGATTCCGAATGATCTTGGTGGTGGGGTCCCCCGGCATGATCGTGTCACACCACATTTCATTCTCGAACACATAGCGGACTTGGATCGCAACTGCTTCTTGGGCGGCGAACGAGTCTCTTGCTTCCGCCAATGTCACGGTGGCATCGGTCCGAGCCGACTTAAGCTGCACGTGCTGCACATCAGATCCGTCACGCAAGTCGTCAAACAACTGCAAGACCTGATCGGCCGACCATTCGGCTTGCAGGATCTCGCTGATATCGTCATTCATCATCGCGAACCTCGGAGGAAACTTGTTGGTAGAAGATTGTCAGGGGAGGATTCACGGTGGGGGGCTCTTCAAAATTTTCTACCAATTCCTTCCGCCGGCAAGTGATGGGCATGCGGGCGACGTTGAGACGATTTGGTAGAAGATTGTCGGGGTAGAAGATTGCAGGGGTAGGAGATTGCAGGAGTAGAAGATTGTCGGGGGAGGATGCACGGTGGGGGGCTCTTCAAAATTTTCTACCCGCAATTTTCTACCCGCAATTTTCTACCCGCAATTTTCTACCCGCAATTTTCTACCCGTCATTTTCTACCCGTCATTTTCTACCCGTCATTTTCTACCCGTCATTTTCTACCCGTCATTTTCTACCCGTCATTTTCTACCCGTCATTTTCTACCCGTCATTTTCTACCCGTCATTTTCTACCCTTTCTTGCTCGGCCGCTCAAAGGCGGGCATCAGCAGGATGGCGTTTTCGGGTGCCGGACATACGTAGCGGCATACTCCGCATCCGGTGCAGGTGTCTTCGATGACGATCGGCTTGCCTTGAGTGACTTCAATGGCGCCCTCGACGGGGCAACGTTCGCTGCACACGGTGCAAGTGGTGTGGTGATGAGCCAAGCATAGGTGCTCAATCACACGGGCGGTGCCCATGATCGGCGGGATCGTGTCGATCAGCACACCAGGCTTGCACGATGCGATGCAAGGAAAGTCTTCGCACATCATGCACGCGGAAGTGTCGGCTTCGATGACAGGCGTGCCGGCGATATTTCCGAGTCGATCGGGTGCTTGGACAATCGCGTCATAAGGGCACGCGGTGAGGCAGTCGCCACATCGGGTGCATCCGGTGAGGAATTGAAATTCGTCGATCGCTCCCGGCGGACGATGCACAGGGATGGTTCGCGATACCGATCGGTTGCCAAGATCAGTCGGCGGCACCGGGTCGATATTGATGCCACCGATGCTGCGTGGTGGCTGCGTCGCTGGCTCTGGTTGGTGCGGTTTGGGTAGCCGAGTGACCAACGGTACAAACCGGTCCGACGGAATCAGTCGCCAGAAACGTCCTTGGAGTAGATCGCGGCGGCTTTGATTGGCGCGAGCGGGGCGGAATAGAAGCGTCCAGAGAAAAGCGGGAAGCCAAAGAGCAGCAAAGGCGATTCGCTTGATCGCCGACGACTTCGTCCTGGCAGTACGGTCGTCCTCCTCTGCATCACTCCGGCTCTCGCGACTTTGCGTCAAATTTCTCTCCGGCTATTTTGTAACGACATCCAGTGGTGGCAGCATCGGCACAGATTCCGGACCGTACCATTCCGCTTCGGGCATTTGGTCCAGCGTTGCAGAGGGGGCGTGGCATTGGGTGCAGTTGGTTCGCCACGGGTGCGTTGATTCCATTCCGGCCCATCCGTTGGGTCCGCCGTGACACGCGTTACAGTTCTCGCGCATCCACTGTGAGTGTGGGATTGTCGGCGGTGCTCCCTGGTACGCTCGCTTGCCTGCTTTCGGTGCCGGCAGTCCGACAAAACTCGATTCGACCGATGTGCCAGCGTCTTGGAACGGTGCCGGCGGCATCGGTGCGTGACACTGAGTGCAATTGCCCAGGAACGGGTGAGACATCACGCTGGCTTTTAAGCCCGCCATCTGCACGCCGCTACCATGACAAGCGTAACAAGCTGCGTCTGTCGTGTTTTCAATCGGGTGCGGAATGATCGGCGGAGCACCGTTGAAGGCGCGACGCGACGCCCGAAGTTTGCCGGACGCTTCTTTCTCCGATTTGCTCGGCTCGATTTTGGCGTAGAGATCGTACTGCGGCTGCGACAACGATTGCCGCTGGGCTTGCCAGGCCTTCGTCGGACCCATCGGTGTTTCGGCAATGTCGGCGTACGACACCGCGGGGATAAGCTTCGGATTTTCCTCGATCTTTTCATTGTCGAATTTCGCGACGAGCGCCGGTTCATGCAAACCGTCAGGTTGCGGCACACCGTCCATGATGCCGACAAAGAAACCGACCACCGCGATGGCGATGATGCAGGAAAAAAAGATCGGTGCAAGTCGTCGCATCATGACGGCGCCTCGGCCAGTTTCTTCACGCGCGCGGCGCATTTCTTGTAGTCCGGCTGTTTAGAAAACGGATCGTGAGCGTCCAGCGTGCAGTTGTTGATCAGCTTCGTTTCGTCAAAAAAGGGAACGAAGATTGTTCCGCGTGGTGGGCGACCACGACCATCGATCCAGACCGGCAACTCGCATTTCCCGCGACGTGACTCGACGATCACCCGTTCGCCTTGGCGGATATTGGCTGCCTTGGCGTCTTCCGGATTCATTTCGAGATAGGCCGTCGGCATCGCCCGAGAGAGTTGTGAAACGCGTCGCGTCATCGTGCCGCTATGCCAATGCTCCAGCACGCGACCGGTACACAGCCACATCGGAAACTCCTCATCAGGCATCTCCGGTGGCGGAGCATATTCGTGGAACCAAATCTGGGCGCGGCCGTCGTTGGTCGAGGAATGATAGAAATCGAACTCTTGTCCCGCGGTGACAAACGGATCGTCAAACCCCGAGAACCGGAATTTGGTTTCTCGCCACGATCCGTCATCTTGCTCAACGACCGGCCAACGCAACCCGCGTGCTTTCACGTATTCATCGTACGGCGCGAGGTTCTTATGCTTCATCGTCGTGAATTGACGGTACTCCTCAAACAGATGCTTATCGACGTTGGTATCGTAGTAATGATCAAACTCCCAAATGGGAATTTCTTCCCCGGCTTCGTTCTTCACCGCGAAGATGAACTCGCCGTCCTTGTCTTTCATCCCTTCGTAGCCCATCTCGAACAACTTATGCGCGATCGCGATCGTCATCCAGCAATCATCGCGAGCCTCACCGGGCGGATCGACCATTTTGAACCATTGCTGCGTTCGCCGTTCACTGTTGCCATACACGCCGTTCTTTTCCACCCACATCGCCGCAGGCAAAATCAAATCGGCCAAAACAGTCGTCGCGGTCGGGTACACATCGCTGACGATTAGAAATTTATCTTCGAGACCTTGCTTGTCGTTGAACAACGCGTTCAAGTTCGGCAGCGTCTGGCCGGGGTTGGTGACTTGCACGAACATCGTCGTGATGTCCCCGCCCTGGGATGTCGGTTTCGTGAACTGCTCGAACATCTTCACCGTGTGATATCCGGGGGTGGCGTTGATGCTGCCGGGCGACAAGTTCCAGAACCCTTCGCATTGCTCGCGGTGCTCTGGATTGGCAACAACACGACCACCAGGCAACGCGTGCGCAAGCGTGCCAACTTCGCGAACCGTGCCGCACGCCGAAGGTTGACCGGTCAGGCTGGTCGGCGCGTCGCCGGGCCGACCGAAATGGCCCGATAGCAAGTGAACACCATGAACCAACGAATTGATCGCGGTGCCCATTGTGTGTTGATTCATCCCCATGCACCACAGCGATGTGATGCGGATGTCGTGGTTACCGAACAAGTCAGCCAGCATTCGGATCTGATCCGCAGGCACGCCCGACAGTTCTTCGACCCGTTCCGGCGTGTACTTGGCGATGCGTTTGCGAAACTCTGCTTCGCTGATCTGTTCGCCCTGCAGCGTCGGCGTCAGTTCTTCGGCGCCGCGGAAGTTACAGTGTTTCTCGACGAATGACTTGTCGTAGTTGTTGTTCTCGATGAGTAAATGCATGATGCCCAGCGAGATTGCCACGTCGCCGTGCGGCTTCATTTCCAGATAATCGTTGGCCGCATCGGTTGTGCGTGTTTTCCGAGTGCCGATGTCGATAATGCGAACCGTCTCGCCGCGCGATCGCCGGTCGGTAACGCGCGAGAACAACACCGGGTGCATTTCAGCCGGGTTATTACCCCAGGTGATCAGCACGTCACACTCGTCGAGATCTTGATAGCAACCGGCCGGTTCGTCGACTCCGTAGGTTGCCAAGAAACCGGTCACGGCCGACGCCATGCAGAGTCGTGCGTTGGGGTCGATGTGATTATTGCCCAGGCCGCCCTTCATAAACTTTTGAGCAGCATAGCCTTCGGGGATCGTCCATTGCCCGCTGCCATAAAATGCGAATGTCTGAGGGGAATCAAAGATACGTTTGGCGATCGTTTCGATCGCTTCGTCCCATTCAATTTCCGTCAGCTTGCCGTCTTTGCGGAGCAGCGGATTGGTCAGGCGGTCTTTGCCATAAAGGATGCCGCCGACGTGATAGCCTTTGACGCACAACAATCCCTTATTGACGTCGGCGGCCTTGTCACCGGCAATCGCAACGACGCGTCCATCTTCCACGCCGACTTGCACGTGGCAACCGGTCCCGCAGAAACGACACGGCGCCTTGTTCCACGTCATGCCTTCACCCGTCGGCAAATCGTCAACGGCTTGGTCGGCGTGAACCACCGGCAACGATGTGTTGCCCGCGACCATCGAACCGGCCGCCGCCATCGCGGCTGACTTCAAGAAACTGCGACGTTTGGCATCCATTATTCTAGATTCCTGATTGATTCTCGTTCTGCGGTTTCGTTATCCTCGTCAAATGCGACCATGGCAACCGCTAAGTCGATCACTCCAGGTAACTCTCGGACCATATTCCATATTTGTTGGTCGCGGCGTTTGTCGGCCGAGTCGACAACGATCGCTAGTTTGCTGCCGCTAGCATTTCCGATTTCGATTTCGGGCACTTCGTGCAGAGATTCTATCGCCGCGGAATGCTCCTCAACTTGCGAGGCGAACGTGATGACCAAGCCGCTAATAGGCACGGTGGCTGCTCTTTTAAAAGTGGCGGGAAGATGCAAAAGTGAGGTTTCGCTAACCTATACGTGAGTGTATACATTAAGTCTCGTCCGTGGAACCTCATTTGGGACAGAAATTCATGCCGCGAACCGCCAGTATGCTCTTTGCCAGTGTGGTGTGCTTGGCCGTTGCGATGATTTTCGTCGTCGTCGGACGAGGCAACACGCGAGACGATTCTCGCTCGCGCCGTGTCGGTGCGGATCAACGTGACGGTGCGGATCAAATCGCAAGCAATGCGCCGACGGCGGTTGCCGCGGAGGCTTCTGCCGATCAGAACACTGCGGCGAATACTGCGGCGAATACCGGCGGTTCAAGACACCCCATCATCATTCGCAAACCCACCGGCCCACCGCGGATCGAGCTGGCCGGGATGGACCCGCAAGGTCGAACCGGCAGCGTCGCTTGTTCGACCTGCCATGCCGTCCGCAAACCAAACTCGGAAAACGTGTCGGCCGCGACGCTGGACGAATTTCACCAAGGCATGACGTTCAATCACGGCAAGATCGCCTGCTATGCCTGCCACAACCCCGACGACGCCGACACCTTGCGTTTAGCCGACGGACAGTCGATCGCGTATGAAAATGTGATGACGCTGTGTTCGCAGTGCCATAGCAAACAGGCCGAGTCGTTTGCCCATGGTGCGCACGGCGGCATGAACGGGCATTGGGATCTCACTCGCGGTCCACAAATGAAGAACAATTGCATCGACTGTCACGATCCCCACTCACCGACTTATCCCAGGATGGTCGTCGGCTTCAAACCCAAAGACCGCTTTAACGCCCCGCTTAGCCATCACCACGACCACCAAGGAGCGGAATCGCATGACGACCACTGAGAACGCTCGCAAACCATCACTACCGATCGTCGAGAACTTCACGCGACGTGCGGCTGTGAAAGGCGGCTTCGCAACACTCGGCGCTGCCGCGTTTGTGGCCGCCGTGTCGCCGCTGCGGCAAGCCGCCGAGGACAAGTCGGCGGCGGAGTTCATGCAGCAGCACTACACCGAGCTGTCGCCCCAGCAAAAGGCCGATGTGATCGCTCGATTGGAAGCCGAAGCGAAAGAGAACTACGGCGCAGACGTAACGATCGCCGACGACCGACCGATCCCTGGAACGAAATTTGTCTACGCGATCAACCTGAGTGTTTGCAACGGCAACGGCAAATGCGTTGAAGCTTGCCACAAAGAAAACAACCATGACCGCGACACCAACCAGTCGTATATCCGCGTGCTTGAAATGCCCAAGGGCACGATGGACATGGAAAAAGGCAACACGACTTACACCGGAGCCGTCCCTCAAGACGACAAGTTCTACTTGCCTGTTCAGTGCCAGCAATGCGACGAGCCACCGTGCGTTGACGTTTGCCCGGTGAAGGCGACGTGGAAGGAAGAGGATGGCATCGTCGTCGTGGACTACAACTGGTGCATCGGATGCCGGTATTGCGAAGCCGCTTGCCCCTATCACGCGCGTCGCTTCAACTGGAAAAAGCCAGAAGTGCCGGCCGACGAAGTCAATCCGGACCAGAGCTACTTGAGCAACCGTATCCGCCCGGTCGGTGTCGTCGAAAAGTGCACCTACTGCCTGCACCGAACTCGACGTGGCAAATTGCCCGCTTGCCTGGAAGCCTGCCCCACCGGCGCTCGCGTGTTCGGCAACATCCTCGATAAAGATTCCAACATCCGCTGGATCCTGGAAAACAAACGCGTTTACATCCTAAAGGAAGAACTCGGCACGAAACCGGCGTTCTTTTATTACTTCGATTGACGAAAGTGAGCCGACGGCGTTAGCCCGAATCATTCATGCGCCGCAACGCGATAGCGTCCGGTTCCCGAATATAGGGGTGAGAACCGGACGCTATCGCGTGGCGGCTGATATGCGCAGACTGCTTTCGTGCCAATCCGCGCAAGCCGTTTCACGCAAACGTGTTGCGATGACCGTAGTGAGTCGCGTGAATAATCCGGGCTAGCGGGCCGTTCTTTTCAATCTCCCCAACTACCCTCGGTTCGCGCCGTCGGCTCTAAAATAACATGAGCAGCATCACCACAACGCCACAGCCTAACGAGCCCAACGGAAAACAGTCGCACATCACCAGCTACCCGAAATTCATCGGGCGATCGTTGTGGTTGGCGACCGAAGGATCGTTTGCGTTCTACGCATGGATGACGATGTTGACCGCATTGTTCCTGGTCGGCGCAAACGCTTGGGCCAACCAAGTCGCGGGCGGAATGATTGCCACCAACATGACCGATCAAGTTTCGTGGGGACTCTACATCGCCAACTTCACCTTCATGGTCGGATTAGCGGCAGGCGGCGTCATGATGGTGATTCCGGCGTACCTGTATCACGACCGCAAGATGCACGATGTCGTCATCATTGGCGAACTGCTTGCCATTGCCGCCATCGTGATGTGCCTGATGTTCGTTGTCGCCGATCTCGGACGGCCCGATCGGTTCTGGCACATGCTGCCCATCGTCGGCAAATTCAACTGGCCGATCTCGATGTTGACCTGGGACGTGATCGTGCTCAACGGTTACCTGCTGTTGAATCTGCACATTTGCGGCTATCTGCTGTACATGCGATTTCTCGGTCGCAAGCCCAATCCGACGTGGTACATCCCGTTCGTGATGCTGTCCATTGTTTGGGCGATCTCGATTCACACCGTCACCGCGTTTCTTTACTGCGGCCTGGGCGGCCGACCGTTTTGGAACACGGCACTTCTTGCACCACGTTTCCTTGCATCCGCGTTTGTCTCCGGTCCCGCGTTCATCATCGTGTCGATGGTTCTGATCAAACGGTTGACCGGCGTGGGCGGACTCGACCAGCCGATCGCCACGCTCACCAAGATCATCCGCGTCACGATCCTGATCAATCTGTTGATGGTCGCCTCAGAACTGTTCACCGAATTCTACACCGGTGGATCGCACGTCAGCGCCGCGAAGTATCTGTTCTTTGGCTTGCACGGCAAAACCGCACTCGTCCCGTGGACCTGGACCGCGATCGGGCTGAATGTCACGGCGGCGTTGCTGTTCTTGTGGCCGGGGCTGTTGAGATTGCGCTGGCGGCCGTTGCTCGTCACCGCTTGTTTGATGGCGTTCGTCGGTGCTTGGATCGAAAAAGGTATGGGGCTAATCATTCCAGGATTCGTCCCTAGCACGCTGCACGAGATCGTCGAGTATGTCCCCAGCCAACTCGAATGGAAAGTCACGGTGGGAATCTGGGCGTTCGGGCTTATGGTATTCACCGTCGCCCTCAAAACTGCTCTCCCAACATTAAAGCATCCCGCTGAACACTGACCCCTGAGCACTGACTACTTTCGATGCAACCGGGTACGCCGACGCCCGAGAGCGAACTGCCGGATAGTGTTACGATGACTACTGTTAAGACAATTACTTGACTCGCTTCGCTGCACCCGACATGAAGGTTACCCAGTCTCCATTTGCGTCAAGCATCCTCGATGTCATCGAGATCTCATCAGCCGATTTGAACTCGTAGATGTCTTGAAACTTCGTCAGCTTGCCATCGCCCATGAAGTTTGGTCCGTCAGCTTCGAGTGTTAACACCTTTCCGGTCGCATCGACGTTGCCTGTGTACTGCCACATGAAGGCCGTCGCCGAATCAACCCACGTTCCGACATACTTCTGCTTCCCTTCGTCATAGCCGATCGTCTGAACCCCAGTCATCGGGTCACCGGACCATTCGCCCTTCATTTCATTGAGCACCCAGAATCCACCGAGCTTGCGTGAGGTCAATGTTCCAGTGCATTGCATCGGTGGCTGGTCCGGGGCCATGGTTGCTTTTGACTCGGTCGTCCATTCTCCGACGAACTTCACAAGCCACTCGTGCTCTTGAGTCGGCTTTGGCATGGCAGGGGACTCTTGCCCGCAAGCCGGTTCGTGGAAGCACACGAGGCTCAGAATCAGGGTCGTCAACACAAGAGTTTTCATGTTCAGTCTCGCCAAATTGAAAAGGGTACGAATGCTCGATCTAGCCCGGATTATTCATAACCCAACGCGTAAGCGAGGGATACTCGGTAAATCCCTCGCTTACGCGTCGGGTGATGAAAAACAATCTGCTTTTCCCAACGATGTCACAACTCATTGTCAAGAATCTGTTTGCGCTAAAATCAATCATCGGCATGAATAATCCGGGCTAGCAGTTGTCGATTAGGTAGCCACTCAATCGACATCAAGAGCTTCGATTTTATCGTGGAGTTTGGCCGGCAACTGAGTCGGAAGTTGTGCTTGGCACTGCGGCGTAATCCGGATGGTAGCGACTCCTGCGCCTTCGGCTGCGGGTCAAACGATCCGAAGACTCCTGCGCCTTCGGCTGCGGGTCAAACGATCCGAAGACCAACGCAGTGGTCTTTCGGGAGGTATCCGCGACCGCGAAGGCGGTCGCAGAGAACTCGTCGTAATACACCGCTTGAGCAAAGCAATCGTAGGTCATGCTGTGCATGACGAAATCCGGTACGCCCGTTTTCACGCTTGGTTACCTGGATTTGGGAAAACTCATGCCGAGATCCGCTGCGGCCGTGTTGTGGCACAGAGCAGACTGCGAGGGCAAAAAGATGTCGGATCAGAAATTGCTCAGGGACCACATCGATCAGAGTGAATCACATCACCGTTGAGGCAAGACGGTGGGAGGGAATTCTGGCGAATCCCACTACGCGGGTAGGGTTAGCGTCTCGGAGAGACGCTGCTACGTGGTGGGCTGCTACGTGCTGCCTGCTATCGGATCACGCCGGAGGTGGCGCTGAGTGTTTGCGAGTTGGACACCGCGTTGCCCAGGTGTTTGAAGTCCTTGAATTGCCAATGCACCTTTTTGTCTCGATCGATTTCGATCAGTTGCGGATTGTCTTCGCCCGCGTGACAATTTCCGATCACGATGTGCCCGTTGGGGTGGACTTCTAAAGTCGTCACCCAAGCCAACGTGATGCCGTCGAGATCGTTTTGATGAACTTGCCACACGATCTCCTTAGCCGGTGTGACTTCTAAAATGCTGTGGCCGTTGCCCGTGCCGATCAATGTGTTGCCGTTGGGCAATCGCAGGGCGCTAAAAACGGCGTCTCCGAATGCTTCTGGGCCATGGCCGCCTTGGGCCGGTTTGCCGAACATCGGGACATCGTATTCCCAAGTGATCTTGCCGTCGTGGTCATACTCGCGGACCACTCCGTCGCCTTCTTGTGCCACCAAGTAACCGCCATCGGCCAAAGGACGAACCAGACGTGTGTCGCGGTGGGGGTGGGGGTGATCGCGTTTGAGCGTGATGCTGTGGTGAACCTTGCCGTCTCGGTCGATCTCATAGATCTTTCCTTCGCCGCTGAGGGCGACCATCACTTGACCGTTTGGCAGCGGAGCGATCGAGTGAAGTTCGACGGCGGATTCGGTCGCCAGCGACTTGGAATCGAACGACCAAACTCGCTCTTTCTTTTGCAGGTCGATCTCGACCACGCGTGTGCCTTCATGCGTCAGCAAGTTCCCATTGGGCAGCACGTGCATGTCGTGCGGTGCGCCGCCGATCTCCATCTCCCAATCAAGGCTGCCGTTTTCATCAAAGCGAAACAGCTTGCGTCCTTGGTTGGCGATGAAAGCATGCTCGGCCGACGCGGGCGATGCGGCGAAACAAAAGGCAAAGAGGAGGATAGAGATGGAAAGACACGTGACGCTTCGTTTCATCGGTGCAAGCTCGAATGGCATAAGGGAGCGGGAAATGGATTTCCCCCCGATGATACTCGATCTACCAGTTTGGGCGTGGCGGTTTGGGCGTGTCAGTTTGGGCGTGCGGATTGAAAAGGACGTCACGCCTGGATTTTCATCCGCCGCAGGTCTAGGGGAGCACGCTGACGCGGTTTTCGACGCTGCTGACGCCGGGCTCCAAACGCATCAGCAATTCGCTCATTCGGCGGTCTTTCTCGGTTCGAACGGCTCCCGTCAAAACCGCCGTGCGTCCGTTCATGGAGACGTTCACGTTTCGTAGCGCCGGGGCTTTAGTGACCGTAGAAAGCCGCGTCGAAACGGTGGCTTGGACCTCCGCTGGTGGGAGTGGCTCCACGTCCACTGCCGAACGAAGGCGTACGCGAACAGCGGGTTTGCTGGTCGATGCACCTTGATTGAGTCCGCCAAACAGGCCGCCGAACAAGCCCCCCAGGCCTCCTCCTCCACCGCCGAAGCCGGCTCCCCCGCCAGCACCACCGCCGCCGCCCGACTCGGCTCCGATACCGAAGCCGGTTTCGGTGGCCGCACCAACGGTGTCGCCACGCTCGAGCGTGAAGGCGCTCCTGTCGGCTTCCACTGGTCCCAGCGAAATGGTGGTCGCATCGCCGACGCCAACGGTCCCAGATCCCGAGGTGTCTCCGTTTTGTGCCGACGCAGAGGAGCCCCAGCAAAGCACGACGGCCAGTGACAGAAGAGCGAAAGAGTATCGTTGGTGATCGAAATTCATGGAAATCGCCCGTTTTTCTGCTAGCAAGAACGTGAATGGGTGAGGAACGCGTGTCAGTATCAGTTTAACCCGTTGGCAAAGAAAACGTTCCGAAATCGATCCTTGCGGCATCGACGGATGCCAAGATCCCGGTCGGTGGGGCGAATCATGCCGAGAATTCGGTTCCAGCGACAAAAACTAAGCCTGATGCCGTAGAGCATCCAGCCGGTGAACGGGTTAACCTATCGGTCGGAGTCAATGACACCTTCCCCACAGCATGATCGAACAATGAATCTCATCCTCACGCGCATCCATCAAACGCGACTCGCCCCACGCATTGCGACCCGTGTCGCTTGGTTATTGCTGCCGATCATTCTCTGCCTCGTCGTCGTGTCGTCGCCGGAGGCCCGTGCCCAGGACGACGCGAGCAAGAAAAACGAGACGTCGATGCCGGGTGCGCCACGTTTGTTGCCCGAGGATGCGATGTTTTATATCCGCCTGGACAGTGCGGATGATTTGCGAGAGGACTCCAAGAAATCTTCCATCGGACTGATGATCAACGATCCGCAGATGCGTCCGTTGGTGCAAGATGTCTATTCGACCGCCCGCGATCTGTTTGCGATGGTCAGCGACAAAGTCGGTGTGTCACTTGACGAACTGCTCGCCATCCCCAGCGGCCAAGTCGCCGTGGCGGTGATCCCCGCGATCCCACCGGACGAGGAGTCGCGTGAGTTGTACGAGCAAGAAAACCAAGTCGACGATTCATCCGAAGCGGCGGCGCGTAAAGAACGTCGCCGACGTCGTGAAGCCTACGGGTTCGCGACGGTGATCATGATTGATGCGGGCAAGAACGTGGACAAGTTGCTGGCGATTGTCGATCGCATCGAAAACCAAGTCGTCACCAACGATGGCTATGTCCGGCGACGCACCGTGGTCGACAAGACGGACGTGATCCGGTTACTGCCTCCGCGTCAGGGCCGACCTGAGATCGAATACTTTGAGCGTGAAGGAACCGTCGTCTTTGGTTTTGGGCATCGAACCGCACAAGACGTCTTGGAACATTGGCGTGGCAAGAGTGACCAAACCACGTTGGCCGAGAACGCTCGGTTCGGAACACTGATGTCGCGTTGCCTGGGTAGTGAAGAGACACGCCCCCAGATCACTTTCTTTGTCGATCCCCACGCGATCATCGACCGCATCATCAAACGTAGCGGCAGCATGACGGCGGGATTCGTGTGGCCGGTGATCCAAGACCTTGGCGCGTCACGCGTCGCCGGTATTGCGGGCAGCTCATTCCGAGGCGGCGAAGTGTTTGAGGGGATTTCGCATATCCATCTTCGCATCGAGCCTCCACGCGACGGAGTGCTGGGGTTGTTGCGGCCCGAGACCGGCGACACCACGCCGCCCAAATGGGTTCCTTCGGACGTCAGTGGATACACGACGCTTAACTGGGATATCGAGCAAGCCTACGAAAACTTCGGCAAAGTTCTTGACAATTTCCAAGGCGAGGACTCACTCAAACGTTTGGCCGAAGACCCGTTGGAAAAATCCACCACGATCAACTTGCGTGAAGACCTGTTCAAGAATTTGACCGGACGTTTGGTCCATACGACATGGATGGAACCACCGGTTCGCTTGAACAGCCAAGTCAGCGTGAACGCGTTGGAGCTCAAGGACTCGACGGCTGCGAAGGCGGTGATGGCGGAGTTTCGCAAAAAACGCCCCAACGATTTGACTCCGGAGACCATCGCCGGCAACGTGGTTTACTTTGGCAATCGCGCCCGACGTGGAAATCTGCCCGAGAATTTCAGGCAGCCTGAGCCCTGCATGATGTTCTTGGGCAAGTGGCTGATCACGTCGGACAGTCGCAAATTCATGGAACGCGTCGCGTTGGCGGATGCCGGCAACCTGCCCCGTTTGTCCAACGTCGCCGAGTACGACCTTGTCGCCGGTGAACTGGGCAGCAAACTCGATGGCGAAAAGCCCTTCATGCTTTCGTTCTTTCGTGGCGCGGATTCACTGCGATTGTTCTACGAGCTGGCTCAAGCTCCCAATACACGTCAGATGTTGCGTCGCGCTGGAGAAAACAATGTCGTGGCCAAGACATTTGCAGACATGATCGAGCGAAATGAGTTTCCGCCGTTCTCTGAGTTTGAAAAATATTTTGCGCCCACGGGGGCGTTCGCTTATGACGAACCCGACGGCATCCACATCGGCATGTTCAGTTTGCGTGGGGATGCTGCGAAGTGACACGACGCAGAGCGAGTTGTTTTTGGCAATCGGTCAACAGCGATTGAAAGATCTGAAACGAATCGTCGGCCATCAGCTTTTCGTCGACCAGTTCGCGAACGGCTTCGTGACGCATGGCGATCAACTCGTTTTCAATCGCGTCCAGGCGATGCGTCTCACCGGAGTTCAGTTCGGTGAGCAAGCCGTCCAAACGGACATAGTAGCGATCGACCCGATTCTTTTTGCGCACCGATAGCCACTTGTTCAAACCGGCGACCAGACCGCAAAAGGCCAGGATCAGCGACAGCAGAAACGCCATCGGTTCGCTGTAGCGTTCCAGGAAACTGGGGCGTAGACGTTGAAAGTACGCCATCGCGCCGTAGTGGATCGGAAACTGCACGTCGTCGGAATCAAACTGCTCGGAAATGTCACGCGCCTCATGATGCTGACGCATGATCACGGCGCGTTGGGTGACGATCGATTCGACGATGGTGCGAGCCACCGCGTCGGGTAGATCCCCGCGGCAGATCAGCGTGGATCGCAAAGCAAACGTTTCGCAGGGCGATTCGGGTAAACCATGGCGATCGTCATGCACAGGGTACACGTGGCGGGGAATGATGAAACGCTCGACATAAGGATTCATCACGGCAAATCCATCCACCTCGTTTCCTTCGCCGGACGACGCAAGTGAAACGTATCGCACGTTGCCCCGACCGACCAAATCGACCACCGATTGATTGGTCACGGCGGTCATGATCAAAGCCGCGTCGAGCGTACCGACATCCAATTTCACGCTGCACTGGGCGATGCCTTCGTAAACCGGAATGTAGTCGTTCTGGGATTCACGCAGTCCAAAGTGGTCCAGCAGGGCACGCACGATCTGTTGATTGCCACTGTTTTGTTGCCCTACACCGACTCGCTTGCCTCGCAAATCGTAAACGCTCTGGATGTCGGACGATTTGGGGACCAAGAAGTGGCAAACGGCGCGATGCAGGGGCAGCAGTGTCTGAACATCGGGTGCCGGAGCGGTATCGTTCTGAACGATCGCCAAGTCGACTTCGCCGCGTCCCAGGCGATCCATGTTGTCGATGCTGCCCTGGCTGTCCTGGGTCAGCGAAATCGTGATCTCGGGATGAGTTTGATGAACGATCTGAGCGATCCCCAGGCCGAGGGAATGAAACGCGCCTTCGGTCGGTCCGGTGGCCAATTTCAGCTCGACGGGGGCGGGATTGCGTTGGCCCAACCACAACCACATGGCCGCGGCGGCACCAAGGCAAAACACTAAAACAAAGGTGAGCGAAAATCGTCCTGACATCACTTGTCATCAAATCCGTTGCGGTGAGAAAGCGTCGGGGCCGCCGACCAGTGGGCGATGATCGTAATCGGTGACCAACCAACGTCCGTCGGTTTGCTTTTCAAAGGTCAAGATCACGCGTCGGGGGACACGGACATTTTGAAGGCCGCCGGACTTCATGCTGGCCGTGACCGAAGCGTCCAAGTCGACCGTGGCCGTGGGAGGAAAGCTTCCCTCCAGCATTTGGATTTGCACGTTACGCACGTTGACGCGACTGAAATCGTACCTCGGCAATTCCTGTTCCGCACGCGTCCGGACGGCCGGGTCGCTGATGATTTGTACTGCCGTCGCCGCATCGTTGGCTTGCACCGCCGCGGCCGTCTCATCGATCGCGGTCAAAATCTTTTCTCGATCGGTCTGAATGTTCGCAGCGATCAACCAGACCACGGGAATCAGCAGGCCGCAAACCAAGGCAGCGATCCCGGCGCGTTTGTCGCCCGATTGCAGGTAGCCGTATCCGATCATGGCCGCTGTCACTGCGAGCAAGATCGAGAGCATGAGGGGTTGTTCGGCAAGAAAAGTCATCATCGCGAGTCCTCCCGTTGAAATCGTAGGTGCGTAGAAAAGAGACACCGCATCCTGCACAATCCACGATAGCAGGAAATCAGGTCGCGCTGGCGGGCTGTGGCAACCATGCCGCCGATCCAGGGCGAATTGCCAAACCGTGCAATATCAGTGCAAAATTGCGGCAAAAACCCAGTGAAATCAACCGCCTGTTGGATTCCACGCGAGTGGGAGTTGTCAGGGGGTAGCCTACCGCATAGGCTTTTCCGCTTGCTCTGGATCGGGCGGTGCTCGGAACCGCTCTCTCCAGGGTCTTTTTTTGCCTCAATCCAAAGGTTGTCCTGTGGGGACGGATTGTGGCGTTTCGCAATCCAGGAGTCGGACGGGTGTCGGGAACTTGCGTGATCGGGCTGCAGTGGGGAGATGAGGCCAAAGGTAAATTGGTCGACCTGCTCGCGCCCCAATTTGATCTGGTGATTCGCTACCAAGGCGGTGCCAACGCCGGACACACGGTGGTTTCCGGTGACGAAACCTACAAGCTGCACCATATCCCCAGCGGGATCCTGCACAGCGCGACACAAAATGTCATCACGCCCGGCGTCGTCATCAATCCGGAAACCATGATCGGCGAGATCGACGGTTTGATCCAACGTGGGATCACCTGCGAGAATCTCCGCATCAGCGAACGGGCACACCTCGTGATGCCTTGGCACATCGCCGAAGACCGTCAGATTAACGCGACCCAATTGCGTGGCGAGTCGATTGGTACGACCAATCGTGGCATCGGTCCGTGTTACCGTGACAAAGTCGGACGTACGCACGCGATCCGCATGACGGACTTGGTGCAACCGCAACGCGACGAACGTATTCGCACCGTGGCCGAGCAGAAGGTCGAGCTGCTAAAAAACCTCGGTGCATCCGAAGACGAACTTCGCAGCATCGCACCCGATGTCGTGGTGGAAACCGCCACGCGATGGGCCGAGCGTTTGTCGCCGATGATCGCCGACACGACGGAGTTCCTGTTGTCGGCTGCCGAGAGCGACAAAAAGATGTTGTTCGAAGGCGCCCAGGGCGCTTTGCTGGACATCGACCACGGCACATATCCGTTCGTCACCAGCAGCAATAGCAGCGGCGTCGGCGTGTGCGCCGGTGCCGGCGTTCCTCCTCGCTGGATCAACACGGTTCTGGGTGTGTGCAAAGCCTACAGCACTCGCGTCGGTGGCGGTCCGTTTGTGACCGAACTGGATGACGAAATCGGCAATCGCATTCGAACGCTGGGCAACGAATTCGGAACCACGACCGGACGTCCGAGAAGATGCGGTTGGTTCGACGCGGTTGCGGTTCGTTACACCGCACGACTGAGCGGCGTGACGCGATTGGCGTTGATGATGATGGACGTCTTGGCCCATTTGGACGAGCTAAAAATTTGCGTCGCCTATGAATTGGACGGCCAACGCGTCACACACTTCCCCAGCCATGCCGATCAACTGCGTCGCTGCAAACCGATCTACGAAACCATTCCCGGTTGGAAACAGCCTGTTGATGACGCTCGCCATGTCAGTGATTTTCCCGAAGGTGCCATGGCCTACGTTCGCCGTATCGAAGAGTTGGTCGGGGTGCCCGTCGGTATCCTGTCGGTCGGTCCGGACCGTGTGCAAACGATTTTGACCGAGCAAGCTGACGAGCTGCATTTGCAACCGATTGCCTGATGACGTTTTCTGAGAGGCATTCGGTCCCCCGTAAAGAATCACGTTCTTAGCGTCCTGTAGTGCTTAGGAAAATGTCGACCCAGCCAAACCCTGATTCCGAATTGCTGCCGCCCGGGACCACATTGCCTCGGCACATCGCAATCATCATGGATGGCAACGGTCGCTGGGCTCAGGGACGCGGCTTGCCTCGAATCGAAGGTCACCGGCAAGGCGTCAACACCGTACGCATGGTCAGCGAAACCAGCACCGCGCTGGGTGTGGAGGCACTGACGTTGTACTGTCTGTCGAGTGAAAATTGGAAACGACCTGCGACAGAACTCGAGTTCCTGATGCAGTTGCTGCAACAGTACCTGGTGGAGGAACGCCAGTTGATCATGGATCAGGGGCTTCGCCTGAAAGTGATCGGGCGTCGTGACCGGTTGCCCGACGCCGTCTTGGACGAAATGAATCAAACCATCCGTCTCTCGGCAGACAACACGGGTACGCAACTGGTCTTGGCGATCGACTACGGCGGTCGCGACGAAATCACGACCGCCGTCCGCAAGATCGCTGGGCGATTGCGTGACGGCGAGATCGGGGAATCCGATATCACGGAAGCGTTTGTTGCGGAGAACCTGTACACGGCCGGATTGCCTGAGATCGACTTGATGATTCGCACGGGCGGTGACATGCGGGTCAGCAATTTCTTGCTTTGGCAATTGAGTTACGCCGAGCTGTGGGTCACCGATCGTTGTTGGCCCGAGTTCAGTAAAGAAAACTTCCTCGGCGCGATCTCTGACTTTTCTGTACGACAACGCCGCTTCGGCGGGCTCACTGTGAACGAGTGATCCATGACATACTGGCGATCCCTTCCTATCTCATTGACCAACACTCGCTGAGCGAAACACGCCTTGCTGCATCAACGATTGAAATCGGCCGCCGTGCTGCTGACCGTCGCCGTCACCTTGCTCGTCTTGGACGCAAAATGGTCAGTGGGGATTGACGGCGTTTGGCTGATGCCGCTGTTGATGTTCTTTGCGATTGGAACGGCATGGGAGCTCTCAACCATCCTGCTCAACGGTGGCCCTGCAGGTGAACCGGGTGTGCGTCGCGGTGTCGCCGTGATCGGCGCAACCATGGTTTCACTTTCCGCTGGCGTTCCAATGCTGTGGCCTGCGATGGGCTCCAGCTATCCGGTGGATTGCCCGGTGGGGCGACTGGGGTGGATTGTCTTGGCAACCGCCGCGGCAATCGCGTTGGCGTTCCTGGCCGAGATGCGTCATTACGGCAAATCGCCAATCGCAGTGGCCGACGACAACCACGAGTCCGATCGGTCGTCAGAAAAAAAACAAGTTTCCTTCGCGACAGGCGACACAATTCGGCGCACCTGTGCCGCGGTGTTTGTGTCCGTCTATGTCGGCGTGCCGATGGCAATGCTGGTGGCGACCCGCACCATGCACCCGGGCGGATGGGGTTTGGCGGCGTTGATCACCACGATCGCCGTGACCAAGAGCACCGACGTGGGCGCCTATTTCGTGGGCCGCTTGTTGGGACGCAACAAGCTGATCCCGCGTTTGAGCCCCGGCAAGACTCGGGAAGGGGCGGTCGGTGGAATCGTAACCGCCACGATCGTTGCATTTGCTTGCTTGAAATGGCTTTTTCCCGCCCTGACCGACCAAGCCGCCGCGGTGGGGGCGACAAGCCCTCTCGCCTCCCCGATTTGGGGGGCGGTCGTTTTGGGTCCTGCTTTGGCAGTGTCCGGGATGATCGGCGATTTAGCAGAATCTCTGTTCAAGCGAGATGGTGGCGTCAAAGATAGCGGATCGCTTCTCCCAGGAATGGGGGGCGTGTGGGATGTGACGGATTCGTTAATTGCAGCGAGTATCCCAGCATTCTTTTGCTTTGCCAGCGGCGTGGGGAGTTAAAAAAACAGCCCCAGAGATCGCTGCACTACCCCAATCGGGAATGTATAGACCGTCGGAACCGTATAGGATGACGACAACGGATTCATTAGCACCAGGCTCCACTGAATGACCGAAGCCACAATATCGATCACCAATCCGGACGAACTGCTCAAGCTTTTCGGGCCCCGGGACCAGCATCTCCGCAAACTCCGCCAACTGTTTGATGTCACCATCACCCAGCGAAATGGACGTGTGCGAATCGTCGGTGACGAAACCGAAGTCCAGCGAGCCACGAGGACGCTGGAACGATTGCGTCACCTGTCTCGCAAACGTGAATCGATCAGCGCCGAAGACGTTGCCGATGCGGCGACGGAGGAGGGTGCTGTGATCAACGGTTCCTCACGCCTGCCCGATCGTGCCGATGCCATCGACATCCATCACGCGGGCCGCAAGATCAAGCCACGTACGCAGGGCCAAGCCGAGTACGTCAAATCGATCCGCAAGTACGATTTGACCTTTGCCACCGGCCCGGCCGGATGTGGTAAGACTTACCTGGCGGTCGCCACTGCCGTGGAAGCCATGAAGGCGGGTGAGATTCGCAAGATCGTCTTGGTCCGTCCCGCCGTGGAAGCCGGTGAGAGTCTTGGTTTCCTGCCCGGTGACTTGCGTGCCAAGCTCAATCCGTACCTGCGTCCGTTGCTGGACGCGTTGGGTGAGATGATCAATTACGATCAAGCACGCGAGTTGATGGAGCAAGACGTCATCGAAGTCATCCCGTTGGCCTACATGCGTGGTCGCACCTTGAACGATGCCTTCGTGATCCTGGACGAAGCCCAGAACACGACGGTCGCGCAGATGAAGATGTTCCTGACTCGGATGGGCGAGCGCAGCAAGATGGTGGTCAGCGGCGACGTCACCCAGCAGGATTTGCCTCGCGGCGTGACCAGTGGCTTGAAAGACGCCCTGCGACGACTCGGGCACTTGAAAGACATCGGTGTTGTGCGTTTGCAAGCGTCGGACATCGTCCGCCATCAATTGGTCCAAAAAATTGTCGAGGCCTACGAGGCTTCGGAGGAATCCAGTCACGAGGGAACGCCCCGTGCCCACACCAATGGCTCCAAAGAGGACCCCATGGATCGATAAGAGGTCTCTGACGTCGCGTTAGCATTCTTGCTATGACCAATGCCGATGTCCGGGGCTATGATCCGTCACCATGAGCGGTGGAAAAACACACAAACGAACCAGCCAAGAACGAATCGAGTCGTTGGGAATCCCCAAGCCTCGATTCATTCAGTGGTGGAAATCCAGCGACAAGGCAGATTGGTCGATGCGAATCGGCATCGCTGTCGTTGCCGCGATCACCTTGCTGGTGGCTTGCCAGACTTGGCGGCCCTCCTTTGCGTTTCGCAGCGGCGCGATTCCGACACGGAACTTGATCGCCCGCGTGACGTTTGATGTGGAGGACCGTACCCAGACGGAAGAGCTGAAACTGAAACGGATTCGGGAAGGTGCGATGGTCTATCGCAATCGCCCCCAACCGTTGGAGCAGTTGCGTGCGACGCTCAAGAATGAATTGTTCAAGGTCTTGGCGGCATCGTCGTTTGACGACATGACCGTTGAACAAAAGTCGGCCTTCAGCGAATTCTACATGGGCGATGAAACCGCTCAGCCGGGCGAGCTGCCTTCGGATCGATTTCGCATGCTGAAATCGGTGTTGTCGACCGACGAAAAATTGGACAACGTCGAGTTCGCGTTCAACATGCTGTCGGCCGACAAAGGACCATTCCACTATGGTTTGCTCCGAGCGCCCCAGCACAAACCGGAAGAAGGAAGTCAGCAGCAGATCCAGGTCTACAGCACATCCGACACTCCGGAAGACGCCCGGTACGTCAACGTCGAATCGGTGCAAATCGCATTGATGGACTCGCGAGTCAAGAAAGCTCTCGCAGATCACTTTCGCTCGCGATTCGACAAGATCGATGACAAGGAAGCCGTCCAAAACGTGGCGGGCATGATCAGCGATTGGATCGTCAAGCGTCTGCCCCAGCACGAGACGCTGGTTTACGACATTCCCAGCAGTAACATCGAACGGACCAAGCTGGCCGCCACGGTGGAGCCGGTGATGCAAAAGTTCTATGCCGGGCGAACCGAACTGGCGTTTGGTGGCAAACCGCTGGGTGAAAGCGAGCTGTCGTTGCTACGCAGTGAATATGACCACTGGGTCGCCAGCATGAGTTGGGGCGACCGCTTGATTCGCGTTTCGGCTTACGCCGGAATGATCGCTGCGTTGTACTTGCTGTGCGGCAGCTACATCTTCTTTGTCGACGACCGCAGATTGCTGAGGGATCGCTTGCGATTGTCTCAATTGCTGTTGCTGATCGTCGCAACCATTGCGTTTTGCTTTTACGCCGCGAGCGATCAGTATCGGAGTGAATTGGCACCCTTGGTCGTCGCGTCGATCGTGACCGCCGTGGTGTACGGTCGGGAACTGGCGTTGCTGTTGATGGCGGCGGTCTGCATCAGTGTGACGCTGTTCTTGGGCGAGACCCTTGCGCACCTCGTCATGTTGGCAGCGGCGGCAACCAGCAGCACCTTGTTGGTCGGCCGCATCCGTTCCAGGACTCACCTGCTGTATGTCGGTGGTGTTTCCGCCGCGATCACGGTGTTGACGGTGGTCGGTGTCGGAATCGTCACCGGCGAAACCATGTCGGCGGCGCAACTGGGTGATGACGTCGTCAATCGCGCCCCGACGTTTTACTTGGTGCTCAGCGGTCTGATCCGTGAAGCGTTGTGGGCGGGCGTGTTCATCGCCGTGGCCGCATCCGCGTTGACGCCCGCTCTGCCGATCGTCGAAAAAGTATTCGGCGTGCAAACCGACCTCAGCTTGATGGAGCTTGGCGACGCCAGTCACCCGCTGTTGAGACGTTTGGCCCAACGCGCACCGGGAACCTACAACCACTCGATCAATGTCGCGTCGATCGCCGAGGCAGCCGCGGACTCGATCGGTGCAAACGGCTTGCTGGTCCGCGTCGGAGCGTATTTCCACGACATCGGCAAGATGTTCAAACCGGAGTACTTCATCGAGAACCAAGCCTCCGGGATCAATCAGCACGACACGTTGCAACCCGCGATGAGCACGCTGGTGATCATCGCCCACGTCAAGGACGGTGCGGATCTGGCTCGCAATCACAAGCTGCCGGTGCCGATCATCGATCTGATCATGCAGCACCACGGCACCACGCTGGTGGAATACTTTTATCGTGAAGCAGCCCGACGGAGCGAAGAAGACCCCAACGGGGAGTCGGTCAGTGACAAGGATTTCCGCTACCCCGGTCCCAAGCCGCAGACTTTAGAAGCGGCCGTGATGATGCTGGCCGACACGGTCGAGAGCGCCAGTCGAACGCTGGTAGATCCGACACCCGCCCGCATTCAGAGTCTTGTCGATTCCATTGCACAAAAGAAAATGGCGGATGGTCAATTTGATGAGTGCGGACTAACGTTCCGACAACTCGGCTCCGTCCGCCAAAGTTTGGTTAAGTCCCTTACCGCTATTTATCACGCTCGTGTCAAATACCCCGGACAACAGTCCGCGTGATCGGGAGTCGTCCGACAGCGGCGCTCCCGATGAACGTGACTTAGACATCGACCCTTTCGGGTCTGAATTGACGGTCGAAATCCGTCATGATTCACAAATCGCTCCACTCTGCGACGACCAGCGGATCAAAACTGCCGTCCAGGTCGCCGCCGCCAGCCGTGGCTTCACAAAAGGCGATATCGGTGTTCGTTTGACCAGCGACGCGACGATCCGCGAAATCAATGCGCAATTCCTGCAACATGATTACGCGACCGATGTGATCAGCTTTGGTTACGAAGCCGAATCCGAATATCTATCGGGTGAACTCGTGGTCAGCGTCGACACCGCCGCCCGTGTTTCGGCCACCATGGGGCAATCCACGATTGCGTCCGACGGTGCCGATTGGCCGCCCGATGCGGAATTGATTCTGTACATCGTCCATGGTGTCCTGCACATCACGGGGATGGATGACCAGGATCCCGAGAGCCGCAGCGAAATGCGTCGCTCCGAGCTGAGCGTTTTGACTCAACTCGGTTTGAATCACGTCGCGCGATTTGGCGCTGACATGCATCCGACCCTCGACGCGTCGGAGGTGAGTTCGTGACGGACGCTTGGTTATGGACGATGGCTTCGATCAGTGGATTCGCACTCAGCAGCATCGGTGGACTGGGCAGCGAACTGCTCGATCGATTCGCAGGCAGATCATTGGAAGCCTACTGTCGCTTGAAACGACACCGTGAGCGATTCGGTAGCGTACTGGATCACCAAGATGCGGTGATCGACGGCAGCGAATACTTGAGGATGATCGGTACGGTTGTCTTTTTGATCGCGGGAACCTCGGCGCTGTTTGCCCAAGATGTTCCACCGGATGCCGCCCGATTGTTGTCTTGGGGAGTGATCGCGGTGATTCTGATGATGACCACACACGCTTGGTTGCCCGCTGCGGTCACGCGGTTTGCCTCGGCGCCGATCCTGTATCACACATGGCCGTTTTGGCGTTCCCTGGCGACCATCATGCGTCCGTTGGAGGTGCCCGGTGCCGTGATCGAGACGCTCACCCGTCGGTTGGCGGGCAAACTGGAACATGAGGACGAAGAAGAAGAGTTGCTGGAAGACGAAATCCGCACGATGGTCGCCGCGGGAACTCGCGACGGTTACTTCGGCCCCGGAATTCGTGAAATGATCCAAGGAGTGATGGATCTCAACGAAGATGACGTCGGGCACATCATGACTCCGCGTGGAGACGTCGACGCCATCGAAGCCTCCGCGACTTGGAGCGAAATTCTGGCTGCCGTCGTCGAATCCGGTCGCACCCGCTTGCCGGTCTACGAACAAACCCTCGACAACGTCATCGGTGTGCTCTACGTCAAGGACTTGCTGCCCTATCTGGCCAACGGCACCACGCCGACGCAAACCATCCACGAACTGATGCGAAACGCGTGGACGGTTCCGGTCGATCGCAGCGTCGAGTTGTTGCTACGTGAGTTCTTGCACAGCCGTAGTCACATGGCAATCGTACTGGACGAGTTTCAACAGACCGCCGGTGTGGTCACGATCGAAGACGCCTTGGAAGAGATCGTCGGCGAGATCGTCGACGAGTCCGACGAGGAAGAAGAAGTCGAATTCACCGTCGTCGATGACCATACCGCCGAAGTCAGCGGGCGAGTGATGATCGATGATTTGAACGAGCGGCTGGGCTGGGATTTTCCCGAAAGCGACGACTACGAAACGGTTGCCGGGTACGTGCTCAATACACTCGGAGCGATTCCCGATGAAGGCCAGCGGCTCCGCATCGGCGACGCGGAGATTGAAATCCTGGTCGCCAGCACAAGAAAGATCGGCTTGATGCGAATCCACTATCAGCCCCACCGCGATCAGTCCCAGCGTGATCAACTCGCCGGTTAGGACTGAACGGAAAAGATACCAATACCAGCACGAAGCGCAAGCGAGTGAATAAAACACCATGAATCACTCGCTTGCGCGTCGTGCTGGTATCAATCCTCAACTCGCGGTTTAGGCTCTAGCCGGCTAATTCAGCCTGATTCTCTTGTCGCATGCCGGAAACTCGACGGGGCCGACTTGACTCCTCTATACTGCCGTCATGAACATCAAACCTTGCCAGCCGATTCTGGTCTTTCTCGCCTGTCTTCATGTCACGTTACTCGGGTGCGGGACGCCAGAAGCCACGCAGACCGCCCCGGTGGTTGACCCGGCTATCGACGCGAATGCGTCCTCCGGCCCGGTCACCTTCTCGTTCGAGTCACCCGACTCAGTTCGGGAATGGGTTGTTGATGACGTCGTCGATGGTTCGACGCTCGAAACGGTGATGAGAACGATCCAGATGCCACAGATCGAGATCTCCGGCAGCGGCCCCACCGCGTTCGTCAACTCGATCGACGGGATCATGACGTCGGGGGACAAGGGCTGGACCTTCAAGATCGATGACGAGTTTGCCAACCAGGGAATCGGCGCAACCGTGCTGCATCCGCCCACCAAAGTCACTTGGACCTTCGGCAGTCTCGAGGCACCATGATGGCGGAGAACAGCGAAGCCGACGAGTTCTTGATTCGCCAAATCCGACAAGGTGATTCTGACGCATGGCAGGCCTTGATCGATCGGTACGAAGGCCGATTGTTGGCGTACACCGATAGCCGGATCCGCAATCGAGCGGCCAGCGAAGACATCGTGCAAGAAGCGTTTGTCGGTTTCCTGATCAGTTTACCCAACTATGACGGCTCACGACCGCTGGAGAGCTATTTGTTTTCCATCTGCGCCTACAAACTGACGGACCATCTGCGCCGCGAGGGCCGTCGTCCCTCGATTCAAATGCACGGTCGTAGCAGCTCCCACGGAGGCGATATCGAGCCCGCCGCTTCGCAACGAATGGCCAGCTCGATCGCCCGCAGTGTCGAGCGTAAGCAGATCGAAGCGGATGCGGTCAGGTCAGCGATCGCCGAACAGATCGATCGTTGGAAACGTAGCGACAACTGGGAAAAACTGCGTACCATCGAATTGCTCTACGTCGCCGGAGTCAACAACAAGACGGCCGCGGAACAACTGGGCCTGACCGAACAGCAAGTGGCGAACTACAAGAGTGACTTTCAAATCCGGCTCAAGTCGATCATCAAACGGATGGAACTGGACGAAGATGTCTTTCCCGAATTGGCCGATTGATCAAAAACGGTGCCAGACACCCTTCGCTGGGACACGCACGTGAAGTCACGCCGCGTACTGGATCGATTGCAGATGGATCGTCCGTTGGCTTATGCATTGGCCGAGCGTGTTTGGCAGATCGTCTCCGGGCCGCTGACCATCTGGCTGCTGATCCGAGAACTCTCCGAGTCATCCACCGGCGTTTACTATGGTGTCGGCAGCGTTCTGGGGATTCAAAACCTCTTCGAACTGGGGTTGCTGAATGTCCTGATCGGACACGCCGGTCACGCCAGTGCCGCGTTGCAGCGATCGAAAGCTGACTCCGATGCCGGTTCAATATCGTCCGCCCGCCAAAGGATGAAAATTCTCATCGACGCCTCTGGACGGTGGTTCGCCATCGCCGCATTGGTCTTCGCCGCAGCTTCACTCGCGATCGGTTGGTACACCTTCACTCGAACGGAAAAGGCGACGACCGTTTCGTCGTCGACCGAGTGGCTGGGACCTCTGCTGGCCGTCGTACCGCTGTCGGCGTGGATCGTTGCCCTGTCGCCGCGTTTGGCGATTCTGGAAGGCAGCGGGTTTCGCGAACTGATCTACAAGTTTCGATTCTATCAACGGCTCTGCGGCAGCTTTGTCATGTGGACCGCGTTGTTGTGCGGCTTGGGCGTCTGGTCGCTCGTGCTTTCCACACTGGTGCAACTGTTGTGGACGATCTACATCCCCATGTTTCATTGCCGGGGATTCTTTCGCGAGTATCAAATGTTCGATTCGGCCGAGGCAATCGAGAGCCAAGCCGAGTTTTCTTGGATCAAAGACGTTGTGCCGGCCCAGTGGCGTGCGGCGCTGGTCAGCATGGCTCATCACTTCGCCACCCAGTACTTTGTCATCATTGTGCTGATGTTCCAGACGCGCAGCGCCGCGGGGCGACTGGGGATGACGTTGACAGTGACGGCGGCCATTCAAGCCGTCGCGTTGGCTTGGGTGCAAACCAAATTCGCGGTCATTTCGGATCACCACGGCGCCGGACGACGTGATGAAGCGGGCACGCTGTGGCGACGCACAGCCATCGTGTCCACATCATTACTGGTGCTGGGCCTGGGGTCTTTGATAAGTCTGATTGCGATGCTGCCGTTGGTGGAACAAGCCATCGCCTGGGCCGGGTTGCGACCGCTGGTTCTGGTCACACGATTCATCACGCCTCTTCAGTGCTTTGTGCTGTCCGTGGGATGTATCGCATCTCATCTCGTGGGGCTGCAAGGATTCTACGTGTTGGCGCGCAAGGCCAATCCGCTGGTGGTGCCCATGATGATTGGGTCCCTCAGCGCGACTGCGGCCGTTTGGATCGGAGGAGCGACCTTCGGCACCTCCGGCATGTTGATCGGCTACGCCGCAACCATGGCTTTGATCGCGCTGCCTGTACACACTTTCGCGTATTGGAAGTTTCGTCAACGTTGACGGGGAAACGGTTCTAGCAAGTATGCTAGGAGATCTCGGAATTCTTGCGTGGTCATGGTGTCCACCAAACCATCAGGCATGATCGACTGAGTGGACGGACGCATCGCTTCGATTTCACTCACTTGGAAGGATTCGATCTCGCCTTTCGCATTGATGATCGAGCGCGTGCCCTGACCATGGCGGTGATAGATGCCCGATGCGACGCGACCATCCACGGTCATGATGGTCATCGGCATGAAACCGGGATCGACATCTTTGCTCGGCTGCAAGATCGACTGCACCAAGCGACGACGTGTCAACGCGATTCGACCATCCACGCGAACAAGGCTCGGCCCGATCGCTTGACCTCGTCCATCGATGCGGTGACATCGCGCACACCCAGGGCCTTTGGGATGAAAGAACACGCGTTGGCCGGCACTCGCATCCGCAGGGCCGTCAAGCACGGTGAGCCACTGATCGAGATCCGTCACAGACGGGCGACTGGGCTGCTCGGTTCTTAACGTCTTGGCTACCAATTCGGAAATCGCCGCGTTACTTTTGCCAAGCTCTCGCAATTCGCCGCTTTGCGTCTCGTTCAACGTGGCGTCTCGCAGCCCGATGACGGCTTGAGCAACGATCGCTGCCTCTGGGTCGCTCGTCAGACGCATCAGTAACTGATGCTGCTGAGGGTTGGATGCGTCCAGCCCGATCACCGCTTCCGCCCGTACGTCTATCCGGCGTGACCTGTCCAGCGCAATCGATTCGAGTAGCGACGTGGCGGCGTCGCCGCTGAGTTCGCGCAAACGCACGACCGCATCGATCTGAACGCCAATCTCCTCGTGCTCGCAAAGACGTGACAACGTGTCGAACGACAAGGACCGATTCCCCTCGGGCAGAAAACGCAATACCTGTTGCAACACGAGTGGCGAGACGCTGGGATTGCTCAAGAGCGAATCGGCGTACTGAAAGGAGTCGGCAGCCGCCATCCACCAATCGCCGGACTTGTTCTTGCCCCATTGTTCCATCACGCCGTCGAGCTGAGCGATCGCAGCCAAGTACGCTGCAAACAACTCGGGCGTCGTTGCATGCGTTGCCAAGTCATCCACCAAGCGATCATGAAACGACTCGATCTGTTCGCGACCGATCCACTCCACCGCGGCGAAGCGAACATCGGGGTTGCGATCACTCAACGCACGTGTCAGCACTTGATCCCGGGCGACTGGATCGATCGGCATCTGACTCACTGGACCGCGAAGCAACAAGACGGCCGCCAAACGAACCTCGTCTTTGTCGTCGCCTGTCAACGCGATAAATCGCTTAAGGGAAACGGATTGGCCGAGCCCCTTGCGGGCCGCTTGGACCAAGTACGGATCGTTGCTCGAAAGACTCCCAATGAAGAGAGACTCGGCATCTGGATCTGAAATACGACGCATCGCTGCGGCACGAACGGACGGTTCTGGATCGCTTTGGGCGACCTGGGTCAACGAAAACAGCTCATCGGGCAATGTGCGGGCCGCTTGTTCGCGAATGGCGGTGAACGGGTCGTTGAGTACTTTCTTGGCGATGGAGTCCGTCACGGAGCCGGCATGGATCAACGCCGATAGGGCGACGGAGCGAACGCGAGGATCGTTGTCGTCAAGTGCCTCGGTCAACTTTGCCAAACCCGCCTCACCGTTGCCGGCCAACTGCCGGGCTACCTCTTCACGAATCGTCCGATCCGAGTTGTGAAGCGTCCGATCCGTAGATCGCTCCATCGGTTGCTTGGCCCGGACATGCCAAATGCGTCCTTTGCCGTGCAACGGATACGAGCGATCCGCCCAGTCACCGATGTAGAGTGAACCGTCGGGAGCTACCGCGATTCCCGCTGGCCGAAAATGCTCCCCGCCAGCGATCACGGCTTGGCTGGTGGTTTGAAAGTCCGCGCCGTTTCGCTCCAAGTGATAGCGATCAATGCGATGTTCGCCCCAACTGGCAACCAGCAGATCGCCTCGATAGTCCGCAGGCAAGTGATCGGACTCGTAAGCCACGATGCCGGTGGGGGATTCACCGGTCGACGAAGTCATCGGTAGGGTCCCGGGAACTTCGCCGTCCACCGCTATGAACGGTTCCAATGTTTGACGTCGGTATCCATAGTCGCCACCCTCCACGATAGAAAGAAAGCGACACGGGGGACGGTTTCCAGGATCGTTGTCGCCTAAAAACATTCGTCCGTAGACATCAAAACACAAGTGAAACGGATTCCAGAATCCGATGGCCACACGTTGCAGTCCCGAGCCGTCTTCGTTGCAGCGAAACACGCCGCCCGAACCCAAGTCTGCTGCAAGCCTCGTGTCACTGGCGATCAGCGTGCCGTTCTCGCCCATGTTCTCACCGAGCCCGAAATACACCTTTCCGTCAAAGTCAAAAGCAAAGCCGGAGATTCCGTTGTGTGGATAATCCGAAGTTGTTTCGAATTGAACCAAGTCCTGGCGTTCGTCAGAACGTCCGTCACCGTCGAGGTCTCGAATGCGAAAGACAAGATTTCGCGTCGCGACATAGACCCAACCATTGCGGTGAGCGGCAATGTTCATGGTCTGAGTGGTCCCACTGAAGAACGTTTCGATGCGGTCCGCACGCCCGTCCCCGTCGGTGTCTTCCAACAGACGAATTCGATCCGTCTCTGGACCATCGTAATCCTCGGGTCGAAAGTGCGTGTGGCTTTCCACCACCAACACTCGGCCTTGGCTGTCGACCGTCAACCCTGTGACGGTGACGACATCGGGTTCGCTGGCGAACAGTTCAATCGTCAGGCGATCGTCCAATGCTAAAGGCAACTCAGGCGAATCAGCGTGAGTCACCGACGGAACCACGCAGAAGCCTGCCAACAGCAGTACAATCCAACGCGACATCGTGACTGTCCGGTGAATGAAAGAGAGAGAATGCTGCATGGTTCATTTCCCTGGATGATTAGCTGAACAGAAATCTCAGACGACCGGAAAAACGCCATGATAGTCCAGTCCGTGGAGTCGCGGGTGACGCCCTAACCGCTACGAAGAGATCTCATTCAAAACGGTTTCATTGTCGAGCGTCCCTATCAATACCGGATGCTGCTGCTGTTGCGTCGCCCGCTTGGTGCGTGAGTAGACGTAGTCATACAAATCTCGCAAATAGACTGGTTTCATTTGATTGGGACCCGTTTGATCGCGAGCAGCTTTTCCCTTCAAACCTTCGATCATGAAATGGCTGAAGATGCCCTGACGTCGACTCGGCGATTCGATCGATTTCTCCAAGGGCGAAGCGGAGAATAAACAAGACAAACCTCCTTTGCCGACCGTCTGAGACTTGGAAATGTCGAACCCGATGGCTCCACAATAGCACGAGTCAAAAACGATCAAGCACTCCACTCCACGATGGATCGTCGACGCCAACGCATTGATCAGCAACTTGGACGAAATGCCCGTTCCCAACAGATTTTGCGGGTCAGCGTCGTAGGGCATGAAAAAGAAATCGTTGTATTTGACGACCCCGTGAGTGGCCACAAAAAACAGCAGCAGATCCCCCGGCTCGGCATGCGTCATCATGAAGTTCAACTGAGTGAGCACATTGCGTCGCGTGGCGTCTTGCTCCAGTAGCAGCATGGTGACTGCGGAAGGCCTGGTATCGAACGCCTCGGATAACCCTTTCGCGTCTTTGCAGCAGTAGTTCAAATCGGGGACGATCTCGTTTCGATAGTCATCGACTCCCACGAACAACCCGAATGCAGCGCGAGGGGTTTGGTGTTCTGTATCCATGGCTTGTCATGTGGCCGGCTTCAGGGAGGGTTGGCGGATTGAGGCATGATTGACGGGAGTTCAACTCATCCCGAGTTCAGCAGACCTGTCTCGTTGGGTAGCGTGCCAATCAGGATGGGATGCTGTTTGTTGCTGGAATCGGATTGAGTGTGTTTGTAGACGTGGTCGTAGAGATTTCGCAACGTGATGATGCCGTTGCCGTCCACGTCAGCGCTGCCGCGTAGTCCTTCCACCAAGTGATACGAAAAATTTCCGTGGCTCAGTCGCTCGGATTCGTAGCAGTCCTCCGTAGGTGAAGCCGAGAAAAAACACGATATCCCGCCACCATTCTTGGATTGTGATTTTGAGATATCAAAACCAATTGCCCCGCTATGGCTGGTGTCAAAAATCAGCAACACCTTGACGCCTTGATCGGCCACCGACCCCATGGTGTTGATCAACAGCTTGGACGAAACGCCAGTGGCCAAAAGGTTTTCACCGTCTCCGTCGTAAGGCAGAAAAAACAAATCGTTGTGCCGAACGATACCAATGGTTGAGACGAACAGGACCAGCAGGTCGCCGGAACAAGCTCGATTCATGAGTTGGCTCAAGTTTCCCAGCACATTTTCGCCGGTCGCCATCTCACCGCACAGCAAGATGACATCATCATTCTGCTCGTGAAACACTTTGTGGAGCGACGTCGCATCGTCACTGCAGTAACTTGCGCCCACAACACCATTTTCAAAATCCTCCACGCCGACAAACAATCCGCGAACGCGAAGTGCACTTGAGTCTGATGATTCGAAACTCAGGGCCATGTTGTAGATTCAAAATCGTGAGTGGAACTCAGTCGCAAAGACTACCATACGGCGATGCCAAGGAACTTCGCGGTCCGCGCCCGCTACACCGCTCGTCTAGTTCCCATTCAAAAAGTCTTGATATCTTGAGCGTCATAGCTCACGACGTTTGGTGTTGTCACGCTCTGAAACGGGACTAAACCGCGGGTTTCGCCGCGTCTGCTGGAGCCGTCTCTTGCGGCGTCTCGCTGGGGGCAGTCTGCAGTGAACGGATGAAGTTGATCAGGTGCCACACGTCGACTTCCTCGAACTGGCCGGGGACGAACGTGGCGGCCGGCATCGGTGTGCCCTCGATGCCTTGAGTGATCCGTCGGTACAGGTCCTCTGCGGACTCGCCACCTCGATAGACGCCGGCGGCAAAGTCTCTTGGCAACGCATTCTTAGGCGGCAATGCACCGCGAGCGATCAGTGGAACCAACGAATCGTACTCCGTCGGCTTCAGGCCGGCGCGAACCGTCCAGTCCTTGGTCCAGTCGTCGAAATCATCTTTTTGGCCGTCACCGCGTCCTTTCTCGCCGTGGCACTTGCTACACGAAGCGATCTTGCCCACAAAGATTTCTTGACCACGTTTGATCGATGCCGCAAGCGCCTCGGCTTGATCGCCTTGCTGCATCTCCACGAACTGTTCGTAGTTGTCAGCTACCGGAATGCCTTCGGGTTTCTCGGGCACTTCGACCACGTCGTCTTCCGCATCCAACCAATCCTCGACGATCGGAGCAAGCAAATCTTCGTTGATGATTGCTAACGACTCCTCGTAGTTTTCAAACTCTCGAAGTTTCTTCTCGGCTTCGTACTTCTTGCGTTGATCTGCGGTCAACGCATCGACACCTTTTTCTTCGTCTTCGACAATGTCGTAGATCTCGTCCAACTCAGGATCATCACGTTCGGGTGAATCAAGGGCTTCGGTCAGTTCCTTGCTCTTGGCCTGGGTCATCGACTCCGCGTATTGTGTGTCAAGAATTCGGTCGCCATCCGCGAGATCCAATTCATTGACCGCATCGTCGATCATGGCACGTTCCAACTCACCGCGGATCGACAAATAGATCACGTAGTCGACCAGAGCTTGGATCTTCGGCTCATCCAACTCCGGGATTTTCTTCATCGCCGTGCCGTCAATTCCCTCGCGGATCGCGCGGGCCAAATCCTCCCGAGTCGGCTTGGAACCTCGCTTGGTCGATTTGAACTTGAACGTCCCCATTCGATAGTCGCGTGGGTACGGCGTGATGATTGCCGCCGTTTCGCCACGCCCGTTTCCCGTGACCCCGTGACAGGTGGCGCAGTGTTGCCGGTACAGCCCGTGACCCTCGGATTCAGGACCCGCGGCCATCTGCAAATTATCCATCGAGACCACTTCACTGAGGTCTGGATCGCTCGTGATGAATTCTGGTATTTTCGGTTCATCAGGCGTGCCAAAGAATTCATGGACCACCCATGTCGCGTCCTTGGAGACCTGATCCATGTCGATCCCATCCTTGATCTCGTATTTCATCGCTTGCACGACGTTGGGCTCAAAGACGGCGGGACGCATCTCGGGTTCGCGGTTGCAACCCGCAACCACGACGAGCGAAAAGGTTGCAGACAGGAATGCGGTGACTTTGCTTCGTTGGGACGAGTTCATATTTCGGCGAAAGGCTAGATGCACTGAATGTGAGAGGTGCGCCCGAGAGCGACGCATTTCATAAGTCTAATGGTAACGCAACCATCACAAAAACCTGTGCGCCATTTCGTCGCCCCCCACCGTCTCAAAATCTGCCCCCTTTCAGGCGGCAGCCTTTGCGGCGGCGATCGCGGCGTCGATTCGCTGACACACTCTTTCTTTACCGAGAATCGCCAGCGTTTCAAACATCCCAAATCCGGCGGGCTGGCCGGTCGTGGCCACTCGCAGGGCGTGAATGATCTGACCGATCCCGACGCCCGCCGTTTCGCAAAACGATTTCAGCAGAGTTTCGGCAGATTGTGGGTCAAAATCGCACGCCCCAGCGACTTGATCCCGAAATCCCGCCAGCAGCTCGCAAGCGTCCTCTGGCTTGACGATTCGTTTCTGAAACGCCTTTTCGTCGTAGCTCACCTCGTCGGCGAAACAGTATTCATAGTCGATGATGTCGCCCGCCATCTTCAGCCGGTCCCCAGCGGCGTCGACCACGGCCGCCAAAGTCCGCTCGGCGGCCTGTTGGTCGGCGAATCCAGGCTGTTGCATGAATCCGGCCGCTTGGGCAAACGGCAGGGTCCGCTGCAGACGGGCTTCGGGGCTCAGCGCCGCGAAATCATCCGCTTGGAATGACAGCAGTTTTTGCGGATCGAACGACGCGGGCGATTTGTTGACGCGGCCGATCGTAAACAACTCGATCATCTCATCCACCGTGAACTTCTCGCGTTCACCGTCGAGCGACCAGCCCAGCAGCAGCAAGTAGTTGAGGATGGATTCCGGCGTGAACCCGATTTCTCGATAGAAGTCCACAATGACCGGGTTAAACGTATCGGCTTCGGTCGCAATCGAACAACGCTCGGCGATCCGCCGGCCGTGGGCGAGCAGGTCGGCAAAGTCCTTGTTCTTTTCGTACTGAGCCAACTTGCGTTTGCTGAGCTTGGCGGTGCTGGCCGGAGCGGCTACGTAGGGCAAGTGTCCGTATTGTGGACGGGCGTACCCGAGCGACTCAAGAATAAAAATTTGTCGCGCCGTGTTGGGCAAGTGTTCTTCGCTGCGGATCACGTGAGTGATTTCAAAGTCATGGTCGTCAACGACGCTGGCCAAGTGATACAGGCAACTGCCGTCGCCACGCTGGATCACGTGGTCCTGTTCGGTCGCCCAGTCGACGACGACTTCGCCGCGGACCAAATCCTGAATCACGCACTTGCCTTCGCGTGGCATCTTCAGTCGAACGACATGGCTCCGCCCTTCGGCTTCGAACGCGGCGGCTTGTTCATCCGTCTCGGCCATCCAAGCACGGTCGTAGATGAACGGCTTCCCCGCCTTTTGAGCCGCATCACGTTGGGCGCTGAATTCTTCGGCAGTCGAGTAGTCGCGATAGGCATGCCCGCTGGCCAGCAACTGAGCCGCAGCGGCTTGATAGCGATCTCCGCGTTGGGATTGGTAGTAAGGCCCGTGCGGTCCACCCACTTCCGGCCCCTCATCCCACTGCATGCCCAGCCAGCGAAATCCGGCCAAGATCGGCTCAATCGCTTCGGCGACATTGCGGCCGGCATCGGTGTCATCGATCCGCAAAATGAACTGTCCACCGGTTTGGCGAGCCATCAACCAGTTGAACAACGCCGTACGAACACCACCGATATGCAGATAACCGGTCGGACTGGGGGCAAAGCGGGTGCGAATCATGGGGATCGGTGCGTGAGGGGAGTTGTCGTCGTTAGCAGAGGTCAATAATCAAGGATCAAGGCGAAAACGTCCAGTGGCCTGCGTCCGCAGAGGCTTTCTCCCAAGCATCATCAAAGGCAACCCCGTAGTGGGATTCGCCAGAATTCCTCGCCCCTATCTGCAACTTGCTGATCCGCCACCACCGAAACGTACGTTCCAAGTGACGAGGAGGTTCTGTTGCGTTTATATTGAAATCCACTTCGCAGAGCCGTCCGTAATCGTGTTTTCTGCCGCTCAGTCCAAAGCGTCGCCCTCCTTCGCCGGGCGGGCTGAATCGGCAGCGCGAAGGAAGCATAGGAAATGCCAAACCATGACTCAAAGCACTCATGAAGAATCCAGCCCCTTTCATTCGGCAGTGCCCTCGCTGTACAGCGGTGACGTTCTCGACGCCGGTGAATACCTGCGTCGGTACAGAGCGGCTCCTGAATGCATCGACGCAGAGCGGATCAATGGGAAGGTTTTTTTGATGTCTCCGCTTCGAGCCACCAGTCACGCAGAACCGCATGCCCTGCTTTCGGCGTGGTTGGTGATGTACTCCGCAGGGCACGCCGATCTTCGTGTCTTTGACAATGCGACAACGAGGCTGGATGAAAACAACGATCCGCAGCCGGATCTTGTGTTGATGCGCACCGGTGGACAGGCTCAGTTGGTGGACGACTACATCGTTGGCTCACCCGAAATGATCATTGAGATTGCCGGGTCATCCGCGAGCTACGACTTTGGCGAAAAACGCGATATCTACGAAACGGCGGGTGTGCAAGAGTACCTTGTCTACGAAACCGCCGAAGGCCGGATCGCATGGTGGGTCAACCGCGAAGGCCGCTTCGTCGAAATCCAGCCGATCAACGGGATCTACCGAAGCCCAACATTCCCTGGACTTCATCTGAATGCCGATGCGATTCGAACAGCCAACGCAAATCAGCTGTTGCAATGCCTCCGCGACGCAATGAACGTCGAGTAACAGACTTGCGAAGAACATTTTTTTAACCTTCCTGCTCGTCCTATTGTTGTGACTCGATCGCATCGCAGGAGACAAAAAGGATGATTTGGCGACTCCGCGCTGTTAGGATGCACGCTCAGGCACTCGGCTTTTCTTCTTTTCTACGAGGTGCGTCATGGTTTGTGTGCGATCCTGCCATCGATCGGTTCTGCCGGCGTTCTGTATGCTGTTGATCAGTAGTGTTTTTCCTGGACTCCCCAGTCGGCATGCCAGGGCGTGTGATTGGGATAGCGAAACGCTGCTGGAGGAACGCTCGCGGTTTCCCACCGCTCTGGAGATCATCCTCGGCAAGTTTCCTCGACACACCAAAGAGTACTACCAGTGGCGTCTGGAGGATCGGCAACGGAAACTCCAACAACAGCCGCTGGACGATCGCCTGCTAGATGACATCGCGGTTTCGTACGAGAAACTCGCGCGCTACGACGATGCGATTCAGGTCGCGAACGAGCAACTGCAAAGGAATCCAGATCGCTATGAGTCCCTCGCCAACCTCGGCACTTTTTTGATTCACGACGGACGCTTGGCCGAAGGATTGCCGTACATCGAGAAGGCGATCGAAGTGAATCCGGATGCGCACTTCGGACGAGAAAAATATCAGGTGATCTTAGTCAAGTACGTGCTTTCACACTCGGCCGACGACGGGATCATGTTACCGTTGTCGAAAATCTCACTGGATAAAAAATCGTATAGTCGTCCATTCGAGTTCGTTGAATTCTTGAACAAGGAATTGAACAAGGAATTGAACAAGGAACTCGGGACCACTGAGGAACAAGGTCTGTCATCCGACGAATTACAAAAAGCTCTCAAAGGGGTTCTGGGGATGATGCGATTCTCTCGGCATGACTCGCCAATCTTGCTGGAGGTGCTCGCTGAGTTGGAAGCAACGATGGGCGCAGAGCAACTCGCGTTTCGCGCTTATCTCAGCGCGGCACAACACGTCGATGATCCACAAGCCCGTCGAGTCTACGAGCAACTCGCCAGCCATGTGATCTGGTGGAAGCTCGCTTCATTTCGAGGAACCGGTCATACCGAGTTGACGGAGAAGCAGCTGGTTGAGGACTTTCACACCGAGCAAGTCGATGCCGAGGAGTGGTTCGCGCGGCTTGCCGAAGACGAGCGGCGATGGATCGCCGCAGGCGTGCCGGTGGACGAACGCTTCAATGAACGGTATCGCGAGATGCCCGAAGCAATCGTGACTGACCCGAAAGCTGCTGATGTTTCGCCGACGCACGAGGGCGGGGCTGCGCGAGCATTCTTTGCACGCATGTTCGTCGTTACTCTTCTTGCCAGCGGCATTCTGGCGACTCTTGTTTGGTTTGGGCTCCGCACCCGACGTGGTGCGAAACCTCTGTTTGACCCGTAGCCGATAGGCGCAGGCGGCGTTTGACTTTGCGGGGCAGTCCGTTTGGCAGTGGCTCCTGCGCCTTCGGCTGCGGGTCAAACGACCCAGCGGACCTGACGCAAAAAATGAAAAAATCCGCGCCCCGATCTCTGATCGCTCTAGCCCGGTAAGTATCGGCCGAAGAATGACTCCGAACTTTCATCGCTTTTGCGACTGCCGTGAACCTTGAGTTTTGGGGAGGGCTCTCTTCCGACAGAAAGTAGAGACGAGTAGGGAAGAAATGGCGAATCCCCGCGTTCTCTGAGTAGGTGTTGGCGTTGACTGGTTTTTGATGCGGCCGGTGTCCTCGGTCGGGTGGTCCGAGGCTATTTGTTGAACTTTGTTTTTCGAAGGGTTTCCTATGAGCAAAATGGAACAGTTTGAAGCGTATCTGATGCGAGAGGAGCTGAAGTACACGCGAGACGACGAGCGAGAGGCCTTCTTGCTCAGTTTCGGTGGTGATCACGGAAGCTATCGGGAGATCATCCGTATCGACGACAACGTCTTGCAGTCGTTTGTCGGGATGTCGGTGAAGGTTCCCGAGGGCAGTCGTATCGACATCGCCGTGGCGGTGGCACGAGCCAACTACGGCATGAAGATCGGTAAGTTCGAGTTGGACATGAACGACGGCGAGCTGCGATACCACATCGCGGTTCCCGTGGACGGTGATCTGCCAAGCGACAACGTGCTGGACCGATTGGTTCACATCGGCATCGCCATGGCCGACCGCTACATGCCGGCCTTCTTGGCCGTGATCTACGGCAACGAACCCGCCAAGGATGCGATCGCCTTGGTCGAGCAAACTGCGTAGCGCCGAGAGGCCAACCGCTGAAGATGATTCGTAGGTCCGCCGCAGAGCAAACTCTGCGGCGGTTTTCTTTGAGATAAGCACGTACGTCAGGCTTTCTAGCCTGACATTCACAAACACGCATGTCAGGCTAGAAAGCCTGATGTACTTTCGCTTGGGACAACGTGAGCAATGACAGCTCAGGACGACAGTTGATTCGCATCAGGTGCACACCACCGAGACCGCGCGTGACGTGCAATGTCGTCGGTGGCTTGTAGAAGTCGCCCGATGCGTAGCGAGAGCCATGAAAGCTGGGGCTGAGAATCGGGCCGATCAGCGGCAAGCGTCCTTGGCCGCCGTGCGTATGACCGGCCAACATCAATCCCACCGCGTTGCGTCTGGCCCACCCGAGTTGATCGGGGCTGTGGCTGAGCAACAGCCGAAACGAGTCGTCCGGTGGTGGCAAATCCGGTCTTTCAAACCAAGGAAACTCGTTGCCGATCAGCGAGACAGGGATCCCACCAATCATTCGCCGCACGGCTTGCGATCCCAAATCAATCCAGCCGGCGCGATCCATCGCGTCGCGTGTCTGTCGCGAGTCGACCACGCGAGTGTCGTGATTGCCCAAGATGTAGTAGCAGCCGTCATGCGCGTTGGCGGGATGAAAGATGTCAACCAACCAGTCGATGCACGGTTGTTTGTCGATGATGTCGCCGGTCAAGGCAATCAAGTCCGGCTTCCAGAGCGTGGCACGTTGCATCGCGTGTTTGACAAAATCGGGATGAATGTCCCCGGTCAAGTGAACGTCCGAGACGTGCGCGATGCGATAACCGACAAGTTCATCAGGCAATCCAACGACCGGCAACGAAATCTCTTCGATGGAAAGCTCCAGCAGTTGATTCAATGGCAGCTTGGATTCGAGCTTTGCTTTGCCGCTCAACGCCAACGGTCGTCGCACGGCCACCTGCACATCGACGACTTCGATCTTTCGCGGTGCGTCGACCCACTCCAGTCGAAAGATCGGTCGCCACATCAACCAAGGGATGCCCAACACCAGCCAAATGATGCAACACAGTGTCACATAACCCCTGGCCCAGAGTGATAAACTGGACCATGTCCCGCCGTGGATCAGCAGATCCAAAATCACCTGTCCTTGAAAAACACAGAACAGGATCGGGATGGCGATCGTGGTCAGCAAAAAGAACTTCACGATCGATTTGATCACGACTCTCGGCCAACCGAATCCGTTGATTCGATTGTAGATGCCGATGTGCAACCCCGCGTGCCCGATCAAAGCCACCAACCAAACGATCCACCAGCTCAACGCACTCATGTCTCGTCCTTGGATGCATGACCCAAAGCCTTGGGACGCATCAGGTATGTGAGGGAAAGCTGGCGATTGAGTGAAAATCGCGACCATTCACCAGGGCCGTCCTGCGACGGCCAATCAAACACGGCAACTGCCGCCGTGGGCATCTCGATCGATTGGCCGGACAGTTGACTGACGATCGAACTCATCCCTGGATTGTGGGCAACAATCATCAGGGATCGCGCCCCGCAGTGGTCGGACCGAATCGTCGCTGCGATCTGCTCCGGGATTGCCAAATAGAGTGCATCCGTGAAGGAAACGGTGGGAGCCGTGTTCAGCTTACTCGACCAGCACTCCAATAACGCGGCCACGGTCTGCTGGGTGCGTGTCGAGGAAGACGACAGAATGACATCCGGGAACAGTCCGTTGGTCGCCATCCAACCGGCCATTGCCGGGGCGTCACGATTTCCCCGAGCATTGAGTGGTCGCTCGTGATCGCTGAGCTTGTGATCGCCCCAGTCGCTCTTGGCATGCCGCATCACAATGAGCTGCAGCGGACGGTCTTGGGAGGGCTGCTCGTCAGTCATCGGTGATGGTTGGGTTGAGAGAATCCGTTCGTCGCAGCATACGCTTACAAATCAAACTCGTCGAGCGAATCGAGCAGGTGATCCAATTGATCCTTGGGTTTTCGATTCAAATCGGCTTGGCGTTTTTTGAGCTGTTCGTCAATTCCGATGGCATCACGTCCGGCCAACAACAGTTGCTCGTCACGCTCTCGCGCCGCCGTTGCGATCGCATCGTCACCCGTATCGGGAGCGCCAAACAACTTTGACAAATCGATCTTAAAGCCTTCTTCGCCTTCGATCTCCGCACCGGCGATCGCGGGCGCCTTGTGCTGAGGAAAGATGATCGCGTTCTCGGGGCACACACGACTGCAAGCAGGACATCCTTTGCGACAGTTGTCGGGTTGTTCGACCAGAATCGTTTCTGCACCGTCGACACCGTAAACACCGAACAAACAAAAATCGATGCACTCCATGCAATTGGTGCAGCGATTGAAATCGATCACCGGGTACCAACGACGTGACGTCGTCTCGTCGACTTGCAAGATCTGACCGCCGATGATCGGCAAGCTGCCCGCGACACCGCCTGATGAACTGTTTGAGTCAGCTACCGGAGGTTGCTCGGGTTGGCCGGCGGGTTGAATGAGCCTCTGGATCTCGCCAATGTAGACGCCTTGGTCGTCAGAGACCTTGAGGTCCAAACAGTGGACATCGCGTTTGGGTCGCGGAAACAGATCCGAGACCCGCTCGATCTCGGTGTCACCGTCAGCCCCTTCCGCGACACTGGACACATCCCCATCTGCCTCATCCGCGTCTGCTTCGTCACCGATCTGGGGCGGCACGAATTGCCCCCGGATGTTGTTTCGGTCCAGTACCCAGTGCGCCGCTCGGGGAAAGATCCACGAGACGACGATCAGGTTGCCGTCAAACTGTGCCAGCGTTTGCAGCGACTCGCCGCCTTTGGGCAAATCGTACAGGTGTGGCACCACCACGACGTTGACGCCAGGCATCTGAGCCGCTGCGTCGGCGATCGCTTGCTCCAATCCCCTCTTAGCCGGATTTCGTGATTGACCACGAGAGACCACCACCGTCCATCCGGATTTCTGTCCAGCGGTCGGCTGAGCCAACGCGCCGGTGGAGGACCGAGCTTCGGTCGACGAATCGGAACGCGTTTCGAGTACAGCCGGTTCTCGAAGAGCCGGTTCTCGAAGAGACTGGGGGTTGGGTGAAATCATTACCAGTTGAGTGGTTCTTGCCAGGTTTTCTTTGCGACCACGAGATCGACGTCCAACACCGATCCTCCGCCAAAATTCGCGGTCAATTGAGTGGACGCGGTCATTGTACCCACTCTGGCGACCGGAACACGCAATTCACCCAACAGACTTTCAAAGGCGCCGGCGTTTTGCGGTGTCGTTTCGACGAGAAATCTGGTGTTGGACTCGCTGAACAGCAGTTCCGGGGCGGACAAACCGGTTTGGGCGATCCCGGCGACCGCGTCAAGGTCCAGCGTCATCCCCAAGCCGCCGGCCATCGCCATCTCGGTCGCCGCCGCCGCCAAACCGCCTTCGCTCAAGTCATGGCAGGACCGGACGAGCGAATTCTGGATGGCGCGGTGAACAGCGGCAAAGGTCGCCTTGGCACGCTCGGGGTCCACGGCGGGCACGTTGCCCCCTGAAAGTCCTCGGACGAGTGCAAAGTGCGACCCGCCCAACTCGGCTTTCGTCTCACCCACCAAGAAAACCATGTTGCCTGCCGCTTTCGCGTCCATCGTGACGGCTTTGGAAACGTCGTCGATCTGCCCCATCGCACTGATCAACAGGCTCGGTGGGATCGCAATGGTCTGCTTGTCACCACTGGCGTCGTGGTAGCTGAACTCGTTGTTCAAACTGTCTTTGCCGCTGACGAACGGAGTCCCCAACGCGACGGCGAGGTCCTGGCAAGCGATCGCGGCGCGGACGAGCGACCCGAGTGTTTCGGCGCGATCGGTGTAGCCCCAGCAGAAGTTATCCAGGATCGCGATCTTTGACGGATCGGCTCCGACGGCCACCGCATTCCTCATGGCTTCGTCGATCGCGGAGGTCGCCATGTGATAGGTGTCAAAATCGCCGAAGTGTGGGTTCATTCCACAGGAGATCACCAATCCGCGATTACTGGTCAACAGCGGTCGGATCACCGCAGCATCACCTGGTCCGTCACATTGCGGTCCGACAAGCGGTTTGACCACGCTGCCGCCTTGGACTTCGTGATCATATTGGCGAATCACCCAATGCTTGCTGGCAACGTTGAGGCTGCCCATGATGCCCAACAATGTTTGACTGTTTTGATCACAACTGAGTGCCGGCACGTTCAGCGGTTGTTGTTTCGGCGGGTTGTAAACCGCGTCGCGGATCACCGGTGGACGTCCGTCGTGCAAAAATTCCATCGACAGATCGCCCACGGTTTCGCCGTGATAGGTCAACAGCAAGCGTCCGGTGGGTGCAAAGCGACCCAGTACGGCGACTTCCACGCCTTCGCTTTCGCACAACTGACGCAGCTCATCCCATTTTTCTTGTGGGACGGCGAGCACCATTCGCTCTTGTGCTTCCGAAATCCAAATTTCGGTGTACGAAAGTCCGTCGTATTTCAGCGGTGCCTTGTCCAACCAGACTTCCGCCCCGACGCCTTCGCCCATCTCGCCCACGGCGCTGGAGAAACCGCCGGCGCCGCAATCGGTGACCGCGTGGTACAAGCCCCTGTCGCGCGCTTGCAGCAACACATCAAGTACCATTTTTTCCGTGATGGCGTTGCCGATCTGAACGGCACCGCCAGAAAGTGATTCGGATTCGCTGGTCAGTTCAGCGGAACTGAACGTCGCGCCGTGAATGCCGTCTCGTCCGGTTCGTCCGCCCATGGCGACGATCAAATCCTCTGCGTGAACTTTCTTGTCTTCCATCCCGACCGGAATCATGCCAACGTTGCCACAGTAGACCAGCGGGTTGCCCAGGTAACGCTTGTCGAAATACACCGCGCCATTGACCGTGGGGATCCCCATTCGGTTGCCGTAGTCGCGAACACCCGAGACGACGCCTTTCATGACGCGACGCGGATGCAAAACGCCGGGCGGCAATTCGTCCGCGGGTGTGTCCGGTGGCGCGAAACAGAACACATCGGTGTTGCACACGGGTTTGGCACCCATGCCGGTTCCCATCGGGTCGCGGATCACGCCGCCGATGCCCGTGTTGGCACCCCCGTACGGTTCCAACGCCGAAGGGTGATTGTGCGTTTCGACTTTGAAACACGCGTGGTACTGATCATCAAAAGTCACCACGCCCGCGTTGTCTTTGAACACACTGACGCACCAGTCGTCTTCGCCAAGCGTTTTGCGAATCGATTGCGTGGCGGCAAAGATCGTTTCCTTGAGCATGTTGTCGTACTGGCGTTCGTCAGCATTGGGCGTCCCACTTGCGTCCACGCCACGATAGTGAATCCGACCGGCCAAGGTCTTGTGGCTGCAGTGTTCCGACCATGTCTGTGCAACCGATTCCAGCTCGATGTCGGTCGGGTCGCGTCCGATGGAGAGGAAGTGGTCGCGGATGGTCTGCATCTCGACCAGCGTCAGATAGAGCTGGCCTTCACGGGAAAGTCTTTCCAAGGCCACGTCGTCCAGATCACGAATCGGAACGGTGATCAATTCAAAGTCGTACGCGGCGCCGACATCGAGCTGATCCATGTTCAACGCCCCGGTGACGACTTGCTCGATCGAGTCGTTCGACAAAGCGCGTCGACAAATCGTTTGGAATGATTCATCGTCCAGATCGCTGATCCAGTACTTTCGCATCGTCCGAACGGCTTGGACATCGAATCCGATATCCCGCGCGGCGCTGATCGTGCTGGCCGCCACCGGGTCCATCACCCCCGGCTTTGGCAACACGTTGACCAAACGGACTTGATCGCTGGCGATCGATGGCGGCGGGGCGTTGAGTATTTCTTGGCCGGCGATGGCGACGACCGACCGCTCGGTGACCGAGTCGCTGAGCAGGGTTTCCGCCAACTGAGTGGCCTGCTCGATGCCAAAGTCGCCTTGGACCAAAAAACCTCTCGCGAACACGACCGACACATCGTCCCCGAGCCCCAGCTCGTGGATTTCTTCGCTGGTGCGTGCACCGTCTCGGTCAACTTGGTTCTCGGCCGGGTAGATATCGATTTGCCAGAGCGGCATGGTTCAGATTCCTGCGGTGGACTGGTGGGTCAACAGGCCGGCAATCTTAGCGAACCGGCGGCGTTTGACGAACCAGTGGCGATTTTCCACGTAGCCGCGTCTCTCCGAGACGCGAAACTTCGAGCCTCGGAGAGGCTCGGCTACGTGATTTGGAGAGAACTCACAGCGAATTCACCAGGCCGTTGGCAGGCCGGGGTTTCCGGGATAGCCACCGCCGCCGCAGCTTGGGGGAGGGCAAACCGGGGGTTGTGGCGGAAACACGGGCGGATAAACCGGAGGCGTGTAAGGCGGAATGTACGGAGGACAGACGGGCGGTTTGGGATGGCAAATCGGCGGGTGTCCGGGTGGATTCCAGTTCGGGGGCGGCGTGGGCAGCCATTGCTGGCCTCCGCCGCCGCCTCCGACACCTTGCCAGCCTCCGGGAAAGCCGGCCTCTGCGGTGGCGGAAGCGACGAACATCAGGGTGAAAGCAAATACGGTAAGAGCAGCAAGGCGTTTCATCGTTGGGGTCCATGAAAGAAAGGGTTCAGTGTGGTTTTCGTTAGCCACACGTACCTGCGTCGGAACTGCAAAAACCCCTCAACCGTTTTCCAGAAATACTTTGGACACCCTGGTCGATGCACCCCAACAAGCGTCCGCCTGCTTGTCGCATTTGTCTGATTGATGTGTCCGAAACGCAACTGAAAAGAGATGTGTCACGCGAAGACGCGAAGGCGCGAAGAACATAGGCCACCTTCGCGCCTTCGCGACTTCGCGTGAGCCCATCACCAATCCGGCGAGCGACTGAGTCAGGGGACTCTCACTCCAGGAAAACTTGTGACGCGACTGTCGGTCGCATTTGTCTGATTGATGTGTCCGAAATGCAATCGGAAACAGATGTGTCACGCGAAGACGCGAAGGCGCGAAGAACATAGGCCACCTTCGCGCCTTCGCGACTTCGCGTGAGCCCATCAGCGATCCGGCGAGCGACTGAGTCAGGGGACTCTCATTCCAGGAAAACTTGTGACGCGACTGTCGGTCGCATTTGTCTGATTGATGTGTCCGAAATGCAATCGGAAACAGATGTGTCACGCGAAGACGCGAAGGCGCGAAGAACATAGGCCACCTTCGCGCCTTCGCGACTTCGCGTGAGCCCATCACCAATCCGGCGAGCGACTGAGTCAGGGGACTCTCATTCCAGGAAAACTTGTGACGCGACTGTCGGTCGCATTTGTCTGATTGATGTGTCCGAAATGCAACTGAAAAGAGATGTGTCACGCGAAGGCGCGAAGAACATAGGCCACCTTCGCGCCTTCGCGACTTCGCGTGAGCCCATCACCAATCCGGCGAGCGACTGAGTCAGGGGACTCTCACTCCAGGAAAACTTGTGACGCGACTGTCGGTCGCATTTGTCTGATTGATGTGTCCGAAATGCAACTGAAAAGAGATGTGTCACGCGAAGGCGCGAAGGCGCGAAGAACATAGGCCACCTTCGCGCCTTCGCGACTTCGCGTGAGCCCATCACCAATCCGGCGAGCGACTGAGTCAGGGGACTCTCACTCCAGGAAAACTTGTGACGCGACTGTCGGTCGCATTTGTCTGATTGATGTGTCCGAAACGCAACTGAAAAGAAATGTGTCACGCGAAGACGCGAAGGCGCGAAAAACATAGGCCACCTTCGCGCCTTCGCGTCTTCGCGTGAGCCCATCAGCGATCCGGCGAGCGACTGAGTCAGGGGACTCTCATTCCAGGAAAACTTGTGACGCGTCTGCTTGTCGCATTTGTCTGATTGATGTGTCCGAAACGCAATCGGAAAGAGATGTGTCACGCGAAGACGCGAAGAAATTAGGCACCTTCGCGCCTTCGCGTGAGCCTATTACCAATCCGCCGTGAGACCTCCTCAGTAGACACGAGAAGGATTGTCACATGGTCTGTTGCGGATCTATCGATTGGAATTGATTCCAATCAAGGTTTCTGGAAATCGCTTTCTCCATTCCAGTCGTATAGAATCTCTCGCATTTCAGGTTCCTGAAACCTTCGTCCAACGTAAAAAGGCCATCTGTTATGACTGAGAACGAAATCGGAAAGATCATCGTCGACTGCGCTTACAAAGTTCATGTCACACTGGGACCGGGATTGCTTGAGACGGTTTACGAAGTCGCCTTGCTTCACGAAATCCGAAAACACAATTTGCGTGCCGAACGACAGATTCCCATTCCTATCGTGTACGACAACATCGCATTCGACGAAGGATTCCGAGCAGACATCATTGTCGAAGATTTGGTCATCATTGAATTGAAGTCGGTGGAGGCGATCCTTAGAGTTCACAAGAAGCAATTGCTTACCTATCTTCGCCTCGCCGACAAAAGACTCGGATATCTGATCAACTTTGGTGACGAATTGATCAAGGATGGAATCTCACGGATCTCCAACGGTGCGGAGGACTGGGGCACGCGAAGTCGCTAATCGATCAGCAACCGACTGGGCGACTCACCAGGCCGTTGGCAGGCCGGGGTTTCCGGGATAGCCACCGCCGCCGCAGCTTGGGGGAGGGCAAACCGGGGGGTGTGGCGGAAACACGGGCGGATAAACCGGAGGCGTGTAAGGCGGAATGTACGGAGGACAGACGGGCGGTTTGGGATGGCAAATCGGCGGGTGTCCGGGTGGATTCCAGTTCGGGGGCGGCGTGGGCAGCCATTGCTGGCCTCCGCCGCCGCCTCCGACACCTTGCCAGCCTCCGGGAAAGCCGGCCTCTGCGGTGGCGGAAGCGACGAACATCAGGGTGAAAGCAAATACGGTAAGAGCAGCAAGGCGTTTCATCGTTGGGGTCCTTGTCAGGAGGTAAGTGTGGTTATCGTTAGCCACACGTACCTGCGTCGGAACTGCAAAAACCCCTCAACCGTTTTCCAGAAAAATCTTTCTCGCCGCGGCTCTAACGCTGAGTCGCGGACCGAGCCCTCAGCGACATCTGTTCAGAGATCCGTGTTCGATCGGGTAAAAACCAATGTTGTGGAAAAACTAAACATTTCGTATTTTGCGTGATTGAATCCACAGGGATGTGCCCCAAAATCATGAAATATGACTCTCGCCCAGCCGCCGGCCATTCGTTGGCCATTTCCCAGCGTGGTGCGTTCACGGTCCTGGAACTGCTGGTGACCATCGCCGTCATCAGCATCTTGGTCGCCCTTGTCTTACCCGCGTTGGGTGCTGCTCGCGAAACCACCCGACGCATTCAATGCACCGATCATATGCGTGAGATCGGACTGGCGATGCAAAACCATCATGCCGCTAAGAGGACTTTACCGGTCGGCTGGACGATTGAACCGAGCGGCTCATCTGCATACGGCTGGGCTGTGCCTCTGCTGCCCTACCTGGAACAAAGCTCACTGGCAAACCGAATCGACATGAGCCTGCCTCTGGATGAGGCACGCAACGATCATGCCCGATCAACTGCACTGACGGTCATGCTATGCCCGTCTGACATCACCGAACCGATGTTCACTCTGTATCGAGATGGCGAGCACGAAGACGAGAACGAAACGTCACGTGGGTTGCCGCTGCAACAGCTGTCGACTGCAATGACGCCCGCGTTGATGACGCTACCCACGGTAAACTATGTCGGCATTTTCGGCACCATCGAGTCCGACGACGACATTCCGGCACCGGTTGGCGATGGAGCGTTTATCGAGAATCGTCCTGTGCGGTTTCGCGATTTCGCCCGCGGCACCTCGAACACGATCATCGTCGGCGAACGCACGATGGCTCAGGTGCCGTCCACTTGGATCGGCATCAGCCTCGCGGGCGAGGACGCGGCAGCCCGCTTGGTCGGTTCGGCCCTGCAAGGCATCAACCATCCGCTCGCCGACGAATGCGATCACTCAAGTCGCCATCCAGGTGGAGCCAATTTTCTTTGGGGCGATGGTCACGTTTCATTTGTGACCGAAAATGTCGATCTGCAGGTATATCATCGCTGGGCCAAACTCAGAGACAACTGAAGAGCCTTGCAACTCCGCAAGTACGAAACACGCTCCGACCTACTATTGCACACCACCATGCCACGATCCAAGAAACGCTATGAATTGACCAAGTGTGAAGCCGAAGTCATGGACGTGGTCTGGGAACGAGGGACATTGACCGTCAATGACGTCTTGGAAGCGATTGACCGTGATCTTGCATACACCACCGTCATGACGACGTTGAGGATCCTGGAAACAAAGAAGATCGTTCGTCGTGGCAAGAAAGTTGGCCGCGCGTACAGCTACAGCGCCAGGGTTTCTCGCGAACAAGTCCGCGAAGGCATGGTCAAGTCATTGGCAGATCAGTTGTTCGGAGGCTCTGTTCGATCACTCGTTTTGAATCTTCTCGAATCCGATGTCGTTTCGGCGGAAGACATCGAGGCGGTCAAAAAGGCCGCAGCCAAGCTCGGGGATAAGTGATGGACGCTCGCTTGGCCTTCGAAGTCGCCAGCACGCTGTGCTTGCATGTCACGGTCGTGATCGCAGTCGCGTTCATGCTTCAACACTGGATCAATGATGCCCGTTGGGGATGTCGGCTTTGGACCACGTGCTTCATTTCCGTCATTGGACTGGTGGCAGGCGCACTCCTGCTGCCTCATCGCCGACTGTTCCATTTCCCCATCGACATGTCTCGCGAATCGCTGCTCAGCGTTGCTGTATGGCAAAGCCGCATCATCGCCGCACTCGCGATCATCTGGGTAACCGGCGTCGCCGTGTCGATCCTCAGGCGATGCTCACTTTGCGTGCACCTGCTGCGATTTCTGAAACTGGAATGCTACCCGTTGGAGACCGCAAGCTTGCTGAGTCAAGTCGGAATCTCCGCTGCAGATTACCCGACGTTGTCGATCCTGACATCGAAAAGAATCCAGGGACCCTTCTGCTGGCAATTGCATCGGCCGTTGATCGTGTTGCCGGAATTCCTGGTCGAAGATCGGAACAACGACAATACGATGCTTCAACATGTGCTACTGCATGAACTGGAGCACCTACGCACCCAGCACCCGATCCAGCACTTTTTGCAGGGCATTTGCTCAACATTGCTCTGGTTTCATCCACTCGTGTGGTCGGCCGCACGAGATGCAGGGCTGACTCGCGAGTATCTGTGCGATGAAGTTGCTGCAAAGACGGCAGGGAAATTTGGTGCCTACCTGCGAACATTGGCGGATGTGGCCGAACGTTGCGGGACGGTTTCGTGTACCGAAGTCTCGAAAAGCACACTCGCGTTCGGCAATCAGCCGAGCGCATTGATTCGCCGCAGCAATCGATTGGTGCAGTTGGCTGAGGGCGATCCGCCAGCTTCTGGCTTGCGGTCGATCGTCGCAGTCTCGGTTCTGGTACTGTGTGCGATCGCGATTCAGCAAGTCTGGCTGCCGACCAACGCGATGGCCTCGCAACGAAGCCGCTGGTCGCCGTGGCCGACGTGGACCGCAAACGCACTGCACCAGTTCGATGTCAATGTTCGCGACTTTGAATCCTTCGAAGATCGCGTTCAGATGCACGAACTGCTCTATCAAGACGATTGAGTCCACGTCAAAGATTCTTTTCCGCCGGGCACTCTGCTCGGTTCCGATGTGGCGAACGGTTCAGCATCACACGTCTCCTGACCTAGTGCTCAAAGTTTGGTGTTGTGTCTTTTTGGGTTTGCGCAAGTTTATGTCCCTACTGCCGGCACAGCTGGTGGCCCCAGTGAGCCTCAGGCGCTAGCCGTGGGCCTGAGGCGGATTGTGGTGCCGGCCCACGGCTAGCGTCTGAGGCTCACTTTGATTGCGATGCATGGAACGAAAACATGGACCGAAAAAACAATGTCAACCCCAAACTTTGAGCAGTCCAGCACTAGCCCGTTCTACTAATCTCTTAATAGTTGCTATTGCGAGGATCGCATTGAACAAAGTAGCTTTCGGTCACAACGAACTACTAAATCCACCGTAGCATTGGGATGCATGGATGCACGATGTACAAACCGCCGACAACGTTCGCAGTAGCGACGCGGCAGAACTCATTCCCGCAAGTCAACGGCCCAGCATTTCGCTGATCTTGCCGGCATACAATGAAGCCGACGTGATTGCAGAAGCGCTCGGCGAAGCGATTGTGGCGTTATCGCAAGTCTGCACGGCGTATGAAGTCATCGTGGTCGATGACGGCAGCAGCGATGAGACGGCGGCGATCGTCCACCACGCTGCGTCAACGAACCCACAAATACGCCTGATTCAGCACTCGTCCAATCAAGGCTACGGTGCGGCAATTCGATCGGGATTTGCCGCGGCCGAAAAGGATTTGCTGGTTTTTACCGATGCGGATTGTCAGTTTGATTTGACAGAACTGGATCGTTTCGTGCTGCTCTCGGAGAGCTACGACATCGTCTGCGGGTATCGCATCGACCGCAAAGACACGCCACTTCGGTGCCTCTACTCCAAGGTCTACAACCTACTGGTACGTGCGTTTTTGGGCACGGATGTTCGTGACGTGGACTGCGCTCTCAAGATGCTCCATCGCGATTTGGCTCAGAAACTGCAAATTCGGGGCGATGGTTTTCTGGTCAATTCCGAAATCCTGACCCAATCACGACAACGCGGTCACAGTGTCGTCGAAGTCGGCGTTTCGCATCGTCCTCGTTTGCTGGGCGAAAGCACGGTATCGGTCCGGCACATTCCGACCGTCATGTCCTCGCTCTTGCGGTATTGGTGGAACGACGTGCAGTTTCCGAGCGCCCAGCCCGACCGGAATCCAGAGGCGGATTTGGAACCGAAGCCCCAGCACGAAGCTACCGGCGCCCTTGCTCCCTTTCGATTCGGGCGGGTGAGTGATCGTTGGCTTTCCTTCGGTCTGCTCTTAGTTGCCGCGATCTTTATGCTAACCAATCTTGGTTATCCGCTGATCGACCGTGACGAGACCCGCTACGCTGAAATTCCGCGTGAGATGCTCGCGACGGACAATTGGGTGGTGCCTCAATTGAACTTTCAAACCTACTATGACAAACCGCCGTTGGTGTACTGGTTGTGTGCGATCAGCTATCAACTGTTCGGTGTCGGCGAAGTTTCCGCGAGGCTCGTGCCTGCTTTGGCGGCACTAGCGACCCTTGCGGTGACGATGTTCTTTGGATCGCGTCTGTTCGGCAGCAGAATCAGCTTGCTCACCGGTATCGTCCTGTCACTGTCGGTCGGTTTCGCCTTTACCAGCCGCTATCTGTTGCTGGACGGTGTGCTTGCGTTGTTTGTGACGCTGTCTCTGTTTACGGCCTACGAAGCGATTCGTGCTTCACGGCTACGGATTGGCTGGTGGGTCGCGTCTGGCATTTTCGCCGGGCTTGGATTTCTCACCAAAGGACCGATCGCTGTGGTACTTTGGCTGCCACCGGTCGTTGCGATGGCGTGGCTGTCCGAATCTCACGCACGGCTTCGATGGTGGCACTATGGAATCGTCGGTGGTGTCGCCACGATCATTGCCGCGCCTTGGTTCTATATGGTGCACCAACAAGACTCCGATTTTTTGATTGAATTTTTCTACCGTCACAACGTCGCTCGGTTCGCGGGCGAGTTCCATGCAAAACCATTCTGGTTCTTTGTGCCGGTACTGCTTGTCGCTGGTCACCCCTGGTCGTTCCTCACGATCCCGTACGCTCGGTTCCTGTTCGGGCGTGGCGAAGCGGTTCGCAGTCGCAGGTCGCCCGCCATTGGCTTCCTGATGCTGTGGAGCGCTTGGTGTTTTACTTTTTTTTCGATGTCGAGTTGCAAACTGCCGACCTACCTGCTGCCTGCCGCCCCGGCGATGGCCTTGATGATCGGGCACTATCTCAACGAGATACTCCGCGACTCGGGAAACTCGATCGACCATTTTTTCGCTCCATTCTGGTCCGCCAGGATGGCAACCACCGCCACATGCATCGCCGGTGTGGGATTTGTGTTCTTCGTCATCATCTCAAGCGGTCAGGGTACGATCACGCTCTTTGCCTGGGCATTGCTGTGGGCCGTACTGCTGGGGACTGCACTGCTGACAACTTCCCGCGTCTGGTTGACAGACCGATATCGAGCCCACATCACCTGGGGAACCTCCACGGGAGTAGCGTTTCTATTCGCCCTGATGGTGATGCACCACATGGTTCCTGCCTACAGCCGCTCGCAAACGATTCTCGGCGACACCTCACCGCTGGTCGAGCAACTTGCCCAAGAAACTCAACCCGCTATCGCGACGATCGCACACGAGTTTTCCGAAGTGCCCTACTATCTAAACCGACAGAACATTGCCCACTTTCACCAGATCCACGATGACGGCATCGATCGGTTCGTAGCCGAGAACCCGACCTGCATGCTCGTCATCGATTCACGAATCGGTTTTCAGACGCTGCAAGAACAACTGCCCTCCGGTAGCCGGATCACGCAACTTTCGGAACGTGGATCAGCGAAGATTTATCAAGTGAAGTCACCTGGCTCCGCACCCCAGATCGCACAAAGGGACACGTTGTCACGATGACTCGGGCAAGGCGGCGGTCTAGTCGTGGTGTCCGTGAGCCACTTCTTTGAAGTCGCCGGAGTAAGGTGTACCATCGATCACGCCCGCAATCGTACCGGCATACTCCTGAACCACCCCGAGTTTTTCGTGATTGCCAACAAAGCGAGATGCTTTGCCCTCAGGGTCGCCATCTTGAGGCGACGCCATCAACGTGACTTGCATCACCGGATCGCTGATACTCAGATCGATTGATTCCGCGTCGATCGGAACCGGCGATTTCTCGTCAGCACCGAGGATATAAACGGTGCCTTCTTGTTTGTCGTGATCGACGGTGAACTCGACGTGATACTTTCCGCCGCCCCAGTCGGCGACGGTGCCATCGTGTGGGCCTGTGCCGTGACCTTCTGTGCCGTGACCTTCTGTGCCGTGACCTTCTGCACCGTGACCATCGTGGGACGCGTGTTCGGTGTCATCGACGTGTTTGGTGCCATCGGCGGGGACGTGCTCGCCTTGTGTATTTTCGGCTGGTGCCTCGGGAGACGATGCGGTTGTCGCGCTTTTAGGTGTGCCTTCTTTGCAACCGACAAAACTGAGCAGACATGCTGTGAGAAAAAGGGTGCAGATTGAAAGTGACCGTTTCATGATGGTTTCCTGTGAAAGTGTTGAAATGATTGTTCACTGAGTTCGAGTGTTTTTTCTGGGATCTCGATACCCACTTTGCTTCTTCTGTTGATTGGCTTAATTCATTCCAAATTCGTCCTCCACGGTTTCGAGTTTCGCGAGTCGAGCCGCGTCCTTGCCACTGAACTGCCAGAACAGTCCTGGGTGAATCAGAAATTCACAAAACGTCGATGTGGTCAATCCGCCAAGAATGACCGTTGCAACGGGATACAGAACCTCTCGACCTGGCTCTTGCCCGCCCAACACGAGCGGGATCAATCCGATGCCGGCGGTCAGGGCGGTCATCAAAACGGGTGCGAGTCGTTCGAGGCTGCCACGCAACACCATCTCTTGAGTGAAGTCTTCGCCTTCCTCTTTCATGAGATGAAAATAGTGCGTGACCAGCAGAATTCCATTACGCACCGCGATGCCACCGAGCGAAATGAATCCGACAAGGCTGGCAACGGTCAGGCTCTGTTGTGTGACGACGAGTGCCATCACGCCACCGATGAATGCGGTGGGCAATGCGTTGAGGATTTGCAGGACGATACGGATCGACGGGAACAAGACCAACAAGACCACGAACATTCCCACCACCGATACGCCCGCCAGCACGACAATGAGTTGTGTTGCCCGCTGTTGGCTTTCGAACTGTCCTCCGAATTCGATAAAATACCCCACCGGCAATTCGACTCGATCGGTGATCCGTTGTTTGATATCTCCCACTGCGCCGCCTAAGTCTCGGCCTTCGGTGTTGCAGCGAATCACGATGCGACGTCGCGCGTTCTCACGCAGAATGGAATTCGGCCCGGTACCGACGCCCACGTCCGCTACCTCGCGAAGCTCTATTTGCCCACGATCAGGTTGGTCGTTGCGATCGGGCAGGTCGATGCGTAGCCGATCGAGATTGGCATAGTCGGTGCGGTACTCTTCTTCTAGTCGCACCAGCAGATCGAATCGGCGTTGCCCTTCGAGGACTTGTGAAACGACCTCGCCTTGCAGTGCGGTTTGCAAAACGTCGGCAACATACTCGCGTGTCAAACCATACAAAGCCAAGTCGTCTGCTCGAAGTTCGATGTGCAGTTCCGCGGTCTCTTGAATCGGCTCGACCACCGGGGGCGTGATCCCGGGAACGTCTTGAATCGCCATCTCGACTTGCTCGGCCACTCGCTGCAGCGTGTCTAAATCGTCACCGTGGACTTTGATCGCGATCTGAGCATAAACGCCCGAGATCATGTGGCTGATCAAGTGGGCAAGCGGTTGCTCGACTTCGATGTCTACGCCGGGAGCTTCATTGCTGATCCGTTCTCGCAACTGTGCAAGGAGCTGTTCTCGTTCGGTGGGCGATTCCGGATTCATGCTCAGAATGTATTCGCCGAAGTTGACCGGCGATGCGTGTTCGTCCATCTCTGCACGCCCGGTTCGCCGAACAAAGTGCAATATTTCGCCATCAGGGTTCTCATCGTTTTTTTGCATCGACAGAAATACCGCATCGATCGCCTTTGACACCTGATTGGATGCATCGAGTGATGAACCAGGAGGCAGCGTGACGTTGACTTGAACGCTCCCCTCGTCGAAGGGTGGCAAGAAATTCCTGCCCAACGATGACATCTGCCATGCCGCGACAGCAACTGCTAGCCAAGTCAAGATCAGTAGCGTTCGCGGCATCGCCATACTGAGTCGAATCAGGTAGGTCACGCTTTTCTTCAATCCATGCAGCAAGAATCCGTCGCCTGTGTGGTGAGTTGCCCGCGAGTTCGGCAGCAGGTAAAAGGAAAGTACCGGGGTCACGGTCATCGAGACGACGAACGACGAGAGGATGGACACGATGTAAGCAATGCCCAGTGGCGTGAACAATCGACCTTCCACGCCTGACAATGCGAACAACGGCATGAAGGATAAAATGACGACCGCGGTACCAAATACGATGGAGCTGCGAATTTCCTTGCTCGCCTCAAAAGTGATGGCGATGGCTGAACTACGTTGATCGACCGGCAACGAATTGTTCTGTTTCAGACGTCGAAAGATGTTTTCGACATCCACGATTGCGTCATCAACGAGCTCCCCCATGGCGACGGCGATTCCCCCCAGCGTCATGACGTTGATGGACAGCTCGGTACCGCTGATCCAACCCATGATGCGAAAGGTGAGTGTCGTCAGCACGAGCGACAATGGGATCGCAGTCAGCGTGATGAACGTGGTGCGAAAATTCAACAGGAACAGAAACAGGACGATGATGACCAGCACCGCACCGATCACTAACGCTTCGGCAACGTTGAAAATGCCGCGGTCGATGAAGTTTCGCAAACGAAACAGTTCTGAATTGACGATGATGTCCGCCGGCAGCGAGGCTTCCACCTCAGCAAACGCATCCGCGACCGCATCGCTCAGTTCGCGAGTGTCAACATGCGGTTGCTTGACCGTCGTGAACACAATCCCTGGTCGGCCGTTGACACTGCCGTCACCACGTTTGAATTGAGGACCTTCGGTCACGCGTGCGACTTGCTGCAACAGGACCGCGCGTTTGGTGTGATTGCCAACGGGAACCTTTTTCAGATCCTCAATCACGACTCGCGATGCCGGTCCAAGGCGACCAAGAACGCGAATCGGTCGTTCGGTTTCCCCGGTGACGGCAAATCCGCCGCTTGTATTGATGTTGCTTGCCCGCAACGCTCGTTCGACGTCTTGGACGGTGACTCCGTATTCAAGCAGGGCGGTCGGATCAATCAAGATTTGATACTGCTTGCGATCACCGCCGAGCATAAACACTTCCGCAACGCCAGTCACTTTTAGCAATCGTGGGCGAATGATCCAATCGGCAACGGTGCGCAGTTCGAGCTGCTGTTTTTCGACAGTGAAGAAATTTGCATCGTAGGACTTGCCGTCAATTTGAATGACCGCCTTACCAACCGGGTTGCCCTGCGATTGAGTGATGGTGGTGTCCGCCTGCCACTGAGTCTCCGTTGGTTGTATCTTCGTCCATGTTGAAAAATCATGGCGATCACCCGGCAACCACACACCGATTTGAAAGTCTCCGTCTTGGCCGACGACCATCTCGGCCATCATTTCTGTATTGCCGACTTGCGACAGCCTGCCTCCGCCGGGACCGTTTTGGCGATAGATACCCGCGACGATGATCTGACCCATGATCGACGAGGGGGGCGTCATCTGTGGGCGAACCCCGTCAGGCAAGTTGCCCTCCAGCGTCGACAACCTTTCTTGCACGGTTTGTCGGGCCGCACGGATTTCAGTTGACCAATCGAACTCGATGTAGATGACATTCAATCCGGCGGTCGATTGACTGCGAACGGCTTGCACCCCGCTGGCCCCCATCAAGGCGATTTCGATCGGCTGGGTCACCAGTGTTTCGACCTCTTCCGTCGCCAGTCCAGGAGCCTCCGTGATGATGACGACACGTGGTCGATCAAGGTCAGGGAAGACATCAATCGACATTTGAGCCGCCAAGTACGATCCGTAGATCAGCACAAACAGGCTGACAAAGACGACCAGCATCCGGTAGCGAAGCGAGAGCTTGATGATTGCGTCGAGCATGTTGAATCCTTTAGTGGGCTGCATGCACGGTGCCGTCGGCATGAACGTGGACACCTGGTTGCTCTCCGCTGGCTGATTGCGACTTCAACACCCGGTTGAGCGATGCCGCTGAGCTTTGTGCCAGGAAGGAGCCCGATGTGATGCTGCCATCGTTGGCGATGACGATTGACCGGCGATCCTCGTGCAGCACGTGAACTGGGATCTGTTTGAACAGGTCTCCGTTTTGTCGGAAAACGTAGGCTTCGGGGCCTTCCCGAACGACCGCTTCGGAAGGCAAGACGAACACGTCGTCGAATTTTTCAACCGGGACGTGAATACGCACTCGTTGGCCAGGTCGAAAACGCCAGACGAGAAAGGCACGCTCCGGCTCACCGTACAATCGCGACTGATTGGTTAGCGGAATAAAGAAATCAAACGTGCGACTGTTCGTGTCGATCGAATTGGACAGATGGCGAATGTTGAAGGTCTGCTCCAACTCTGGCCAGCGGCCCTCCTTGTCCTCAGCAAGCTTGTCCTCAGCAAACTCGTCCTCGGCAAACTCGACTTCGATGGGACGTTTTTCCTGCGCGGCCTGCTCAAGAAACGCGGCCTCGCGTTTGAAGGCATGCCCGACGACGTACAGCATTTGGTGATTGGCCAGATTTGCGAGCAACTGTCCGGCTTGAACTTGCTGTCCCAGTTCAACGGATAGTTCTTGCACCTCGTACGCAATCTCTTGACTGTCTACCGTTTCATTGACGAAGGTGACCTGCTCAATCGCTTGCAGGGAAATCCGTTTCGTAACGCTTGATAAATCGCGAACTGGTGGAGCGACGACATCGACGGTCGATACGAATTTCCCCGATTCAATTTGCTGAACTTGATCGGGCGTCAATCCACGAGTCAGCAGTTCCTGACGAGCCGCCTGGATCAACGTGTTTTGACGACTGATCTCACTTTGTAATTCGATGATCTTGGACCGCGAAATCGCGCCGGTGTTGACCGCGCCGGAGAGTCGATCGATCTCGGCTTGGATGATCACCTTTTCCTGGCGAGCTTTGAAAAGCTGAGTCTGGGTCGACTGCAGATACTCACTGAACAGTCGCAGCGTGAACAGCGGTTCGCCAGGCCGCATCGTGTCTCCAGGAAACGCGTGGATTGCGGTCACAACGCCGACCGCAGGCGATGTGACCCCCCGGTCAGATAGTCCCGGACGATCAGCGACTTCGCCAGGAATCACAACCGTACGCCAGTACGACTGAGGCCGGGCGGCTTTCGATGTCAACGACAGGTTCTTGCGAGCCTGCTCGCTGATTTCCAACACGGTCTGCTGCTGAACGGATTCTGCTGTCGGACGATCTGTGGGCGTTTCGGATGTCGCCTGTTGCGGGAAAAGTTGTGTGCGGAACGTCCAGCCCGCGAACAACACGGCCACCAGAATCGCAGGCCCCACCAACGACTTGGAAATTGAAAACAATCGGTTCATGAAACTATCTCGTCATCAGTCTGCGGTACAGCATCGACACAACGGATTTGCGAATGCGCACACAGAAACGCTGTGTCTATCAATGAAGGTTGGCGAAATCACCGAGAAAGAAATCTGGCGTTATGACGCCGAGATTCGGTGATGCGAGTCCGCTATAGCCGTAGCGAAGCGACAAGAAGATAGATCGGTAGCCCTACTGGTCGAACGGACACTTGATCCGAACGATTTATAAATCGTCGATCCGGCCGATCAGCATCGACCTCAACAAACGTGCAACTATTCTCGAAACTCAGTTGCCGGGCGATGGAAGCACGACCCAACACGCTGCTGGGCTGAACAACATAGATCGCGTCAGAGTCATGATCCGCTGGAGCCGACAAAAACGTGATCTCGGGCAATGGGCTGGTTCCGTCTACGTCCTGATGAACGTGTCGATGATCAACACCATGGTTGTGCCCATGATTCGACTTGTACCCATGATTCGCGTCAGCTCCGCCACTCGCATCGTGGCAGTGGTGACCATGCGTGTGCCCAGAAGACGTATGCCCAGAAGACATATGTAGATGGGGGCGAGCTGAGTGGTCTTCCGGTTCGAGCAAACCGCTACCGGCATGTGAATGAGGCAACGTTTGCCCCAGCACAAACAGCGGAATCAGCAGAATGGCGGGAAGTCGGTTCAAACAAATGACTCAAAGAGTTGGAAATCTGGACGATTGAAGTATAGGCGGTCGAATCTTGACAGCCTAGTCCGGATTGTTCATGCGACTCAATACGGTCATCGCAACACGTTTGCGTGAAAAGGCTTGCGCTGGACTGCTCAATGTTTGGGGTTGAACTTGTTTTTTCAGTCCATGTTTTTGTTCCATGCATCGCAATCAAAGTGAGCCTCAGGCGCTAGCCGTGGGCCGGCACCACAATCCGCCTCAGACCCACGGCTAGCTCCTGAGGCTCACCGGGGGCCACCGGCTGCGTCGGCAGTAGGGCCATAAACTTGTGCAAACCCAAAAGACACAACACCAACCTTTGAGCAGTCCAGGCCTGCGCTGGACTGGCACGAAAACAGTCCGCGCACATCAGCCGGGCTAGTAAAGACGAGAAAAATGGCTGGTGCGATCAACTGGGACAGCCGACGGCTCGTTCCATTTGGGCGAGAGTACTGGCGAGGGTGGCTTGGGTTCGGGCCACTTGGACTTGCAGGGCAAGGAGTTCGCGGTAGGTTGCGACCAGGTCGGTAAAGTCAGCTTTCTTGTTTTGATAGTCGGCCGTGCTGAGCGTGAGAGTTTGTTCGGTGCGGGGAATGAGTCGCGTTCGCAGGAGTTCGAGCTGTTCGACCGCGGCGTACGCGGCGGCGACTTGGCGGCGAAGCGTGCCACGGAGACGATCGCGTTCGGCTTCGCGGCGCAGCGCCGTGCTGCTGCGATTGTGGGCCGCTTCGCTGATCCCAGCGTTGATCTTGTCTCGCCAAATCGGCAGCGTCACCCCGAGAGAGAAGTTGATATTGTCATGACCGTTGGCGACGGGGCTGATCACATCATGATCGTCACTGACAATCGAGTAGCCCAAGCCAAGCTGAAAGTCGGGGTACTGCTGCAAACAAGCAAGCGACTCCTTGGCTCTGTCGCGGGCTATTTCAGCAGCGAGTCCCTGCAGCGTCGGGTTGCAATGCTCTGCTTGCGCGATCAGCAACTCGATTTGCGGAACCACTTCGTCAACGTTGAGATCGTCGGTCGTTGAGACCGTGTCGTTCACTGGCATTCGGACCAGGGCACCGAGATCGGCACGTGCCTGCTCGCGTTGCCGACGCAGCGTGATCAGTTGTTCGGCCAAGCGATCGCCTTCGAGTTCGGCGCGCAGCACATCCTGTTGGCTGCCGCCCGTCGTGTAGCGGGCTTGGGCAACGGTGATGAGGTCTTCCACCAACTCGGTGTTGTCATCGACGATTCGCACCAGTTCGGTGGCCAGCCAGAGTTCGTAGTACGCCAAGCGAACGGCCTCGACGATCTCACTTTCCTTTCGAGCGACCTCCGCCCGAGCGACTTGGACTTCACGGCATGCGACCTGCCCTCGAGCATCCAGCTTTTCTGGCCAAGGAACCTTTTGGCTGAGTGAGAACTGATGGCCGATGCGTCCGCCAGCGGTCTGCAGGGCTTGGTCGTGGATGGGCCAAAAGGTGTTGCCGACAATGGGGTCTTCGAGCGCTGTGGCTTGTGGAATCCGGTGGGACGCGGCAGCGACCTGTTGTCGAGCGGCGGCAATGGACGGGTGAGATGCCATGGCCGTGGCGATCAGATCGTCGAGCGTGACAGGGGCATCGGGGCTTTCGACATCTGGATCCGCTGTCTCAGCGATGGCTTCATCGAGCCGGTATCCCACCAGCATTGCGTCGGTGGAATCCTCGATGGCAATATCGTGCCCCGAAATCGGCTGAGCAGGTTTAGCCGTCGGACTGGGGGCAATCGAAACGGCCGCGTCCGGCGGAGGCAAAGCTGGCTTGGAGACAACGCAATCGCTAGCTGATCGGCAGCCGGACAGCGTGACCAACAGGGCGAGGAGAAACTTTTGCTTCCGTCGCGGCGGCGATTTTGCTGTTGTTTTTCGCCGCTGGCTCATTCGCGTCGCGCCTAAGGTCCCACTGGTAACAATCTTTACGCTTGAACTCTATTCGGCACCCAGTGATAATGCTGATACTCCATTTGGGGATGTTTCCTCCAGTCGTTACGAATGAACCTCACAATAATCCGCATCGCCGCTACCGCTTGCCTGATCGTCAGCACGACGATTCAGCCAATGGTTGCATTGGCGATGCTGGGAAACTGTGCGGATGAGGTTTGCGAGCAATCGCAGATGTGTCTCGGCTGTGGTTGTTGCGAGGTTCAGTCGTCGAGTGATCGCTGCTGTTGCTGCACTCCGGAAACCGAGCCCGCAAAGCAACCCATCAACGACGACGACCAATCGACCCAGGAAAGCAGCGTTGTTCTTGTCGCCGCAAGTCCTGAGGTATCGCGTTGCACGTGCGGCATCTCACCACCGCCGATGGACCGAACGACTCCCCGCGATCTGGTCGTTCGCGAACGATCGATTCGGCTGTCGATGTTGGATTTTGTCGTCTTGGACGATTCTCCAGCACCTGTAGAACGCCCCAGGGTGATCGACGATTCATTCGGCAGCCGTGCCGATTTCTCACAGCGTGTTCTCTGTGTTTGGCGGATTTAACGAATTTCGAGCGTGAGCGTGCGCGCTCATCTTAACGAAATTCAATGATTCCCAAACTCCTTTGACGGACCAAGTTCCGTCGTTTCCAGAGAGAACTTTCATGCGCTATTTTTTAACTTTCACTGCTCTGCTGCTCGTCTCGGCCACCTTCGTCGGTTGCTCTGAATCGCAAGATACGGCAACGGTGCCGCCGGTGACCGACCCTGCCGAAGCGACGCCTGTCAGCTTTGCCAACACCAAGTGCCCGATCATGGGCGGCAAGCCGACCAAAGAATTGACCGTCGAGTACGACGGCAAGACGATCGGTTTCTGTTGTGACGGATGCCCCGAGAAATGGGCGGAGCTGAGCGACGAAGTCAAGGCGGAAAAGTTCGCCAAGGTCGACGCTCATGCGGCGTCTGAGCAGGCGGAGTCGGCTCACGATGGCGAAGCACACGATCACTCGGCAGACGCCACCAAGTAGGTGGCTCTTTTTCCACACGGCCTGTGAAGCAAGACCGGCGACGGCGTCCCCTCGTGGGATGCGGTCGTCGGCTGCTTCGCTGGATGGAGTGAACCATGAGTGAAAACAATCCAAAGTCCAACTCTGCCCTGAAGTGGCTCGGCCGAACGGTCACGCACGCTTGTGTCTTGCTGGCAGTCTTTGTATTCGGCATCGCGTCGATCGGTTTGGCTCAGCGACTGGGCTGGATTCGTAGCGACAACCAAGTTGCAACGAGCGGCACCTCCGATTCAAACAACGGTGAGACGACCTATACGTGTCCGATGCACCCGCAGATTCGCCAAAACCAGCCTGGCAACTGCCCGATTTGTGCGATGAAGTTGGTGCAGGTTACTGATTCGACAAAGACGCCGACTGCCAAGAATGACGCGCATGCCAGCCACGGCGATGACCGCTACATCTGCCCGATGATGTGTACTCCGGCATCGAGCGAGCCGGGGCGATGCCCGGTTTGTGCGATGAGTTTGGTCAAGGCAACCGGCAACGGTCGTAGCGATGGGATGTCGGTTACCATCGAGCCTGCCGCGCGGCGTTTGATTGGCATTCAAACGGCAACCGCGGAACTCGGACCTGTCTCGCAAACCATTCGCACCATCGGCTCGGTCGACTACGACGAGAGCAAGCTGGCGACCATTTCCGCTTACGTCGGCGGTCGTATCGAAAAACTGTACGCGAACTATGTCGGTGTGCCGGTTGAAAAAGACGATGACCTTGCGTTGATCTACAGCCCCGATTTGTACTCGGCACAAGTGGAGTACCTGACGGCTCTGCAAGGCGGCGGACTGAAGCGGCTCGGTGGCTCAGCCGACATGAGTGAGCTCGCACAACAAAAACTGATCGAGCTCGGATTGACCGAAGACCAAGTGGCCGAACTTCGTTCGCGTGGGAAAGCCGAGAGCCGGATTCGCGTTCGCTCGCCGATCAAAGGAACCGTGATTGAGAAATTCGCCGTCGAAGGTGACTACATCAAAACGGGTGACAAGATTTACCGCATCGCCGATTTGTCGACCGTTTGGCTGATGCTCGATTTGTTTCCAGACGATGCCGCTCGCATTCGTTTCGGACAACAGGTCACGGCGGAGGTTTCGTCCCTTCCTGGAGAAGTATTCACGGGACGCGTCGCCTTCATCGACCCGACGGTGAACCCCAAGACTCGCACCGTTCAAATTCGCGTGGAGATGCTGAACCCGGACGCAAAGCTGAAACCGGGTGATTACGCCACTGCGAGAATTGACGTCCCGGCCATTCGCCAAGACAGAATCTATGACCCTCTGCTTGCCGGAAAATTCATAAGTCCGATGCACCCGCAGGTAATCCGCGATCAGCCGGGCGATTGCCCGATCTGCGGCATGGATTTGATTTCGACATCAACGCTCGGATACGCCAGCGAGCCGCTACCGAAACAGCTCGTCGTCACCGTTCCCCGCGATGCCGTGTTGATGACGGGCGAAAACAGCGTCGTTTATGTCGAGACCGAACCCGGGCGATTTGAAGTTCGCCGCGTGACGGTGGGGCCGATGACGGACGATCGTGCCGTCATCTTGGAAGGCATCTCGTCGGGCGAAACCGTTGCCACCAGCGGCAACTTTTTGATTGATTCGCAGATGCAACTTGCCGGGAATCCGTCCCTGATGGATCCAAGTAAAGCGGCCAGTTATCCGCCAGGACCACTCGTGCTGCCCGATAGCGAACCGATCGTCTTGTCCGGAGAAAGCGGCGACCAATTTGACCGCGCCTATGCCGCCTACTTCGAAATACAAAAAGCTCTGTCGGCAGATCAAAGTCCTCCACCGCGTGAATTGAAGACGCTTGATGAGTCGCTGGGCAGGCTCATCAAAATGGCCGACGTTCCCGACGAAGCACAAAGCCATTTACAAAGTGCCAAGCAATCGCTTTCTCGGATGCATGGTTCTCTGGAACAAATTCGCAAGCCCTTTCGACCATTGAGTCATTCGCTTCTCCGAGCAGCAACCATTGCTCGCGGTAAGGAGACGGCGGCAAAATTGGTTCACATGTACTGCCCGATGGTGCCCGGTGGCGGTGGCGATTGGATGCAATCCGGCGGCGAACTGGTCAATCCGTATTGGGGCAGTGAGATGCTCTCATGCGGGGAAATCGTCAGGGAGATGGGGAGACAAAAGGACGGGGAGACTCCAGATGCTTAACGCGATCATTCGCTTCTGCGTCAAAGAGCCCTGGCTGGTCGTGCTGTTGACAGTCGGCGTGACGGTTTTCGGTTGGATAAGCTACCGCCGAGTTCCGATTGATGCGATTCCAAACATCGGTGAAAACCAAGTCATCGTACTGACGCCTTGGCCTGGCCGGTCGCCCAAAGACATCGAAGACCAAGTCACCTATCCGCTGAGTGTTTCGCTGCTTGCGGTGCCTGGTGCCGAGTCGGTTCGCGGCAAAAGTATGTTCGGATACAGCTTCGTCCAAGTCACCTTCAAGGATAGCGTTGACTTTTACTGGGCACGCAGCCGTGTTTCAGAGCAACTCGGCACCGCCGCCTCTCAATTGCCCGAAGGAGTCGTCCCCCAACTCGGTCCCGATGCCACCGGGCTTGGCCAAGTATTCTATTACGTGTTGGTTCCGCCGAAGGACGGCATGAGCCTTGCCGATCTACGTAGCCTGCAAGATTTTGTCATCAAGTATGATTTGCAGGCCGTGGAAGGCGTCAGCGAAGTCGCTTCTATCGGCGGCTACGTTCGCCAATACCAAATCGAAGTCGACCCGGACAAACTTCGCTATCACGGCATCCCACTGGACCAGGTCGTGTCCGCGATCCGAGCCAGCAATCTGGATGTCGGAGCGAAGACCGTTGAAGCAGGCGGAATGGAGTACATCGTTCGCGGCAAGGGTTTTCTTGGCAGCGATGGTGCCACGGAAAAGACGATTCGCGACATCGAGCAGTCCGTCATCATGCAACGCGACGGCGTCCCGGTCCGTGTTCGCGACGTTGCAGGCGTGCAACTCGGTCCCGACTTTCGCCGCGGGGCGCTCGATTACAACGGAGCCGAAGCGGTCGGTGGCGTGGTGGTCATGCGATACGGCGAGAACCCTCGCGCGGTCATTGAGCGGGTGAAGGACAAGATTGCCCAGATCGAACCGTCCCTTGATGGCGTCAGGATCAAGGGCATCTATGATCGCACCGGACTGATCGATGAAACGGTCGCAACTCTTTCGACGGCACTGCGAGATGAGATCCTGATCACAGCGGTCGTCATTCTGCTTTTCTTGCTGCACATCCGCAGCAGTTTCATCGTCGCCGTCACGCTGCCGATTGCTGTACTGCTTTCATTTATCGCAATGAATGTGTTCGGCGTCGGTGCAAACATCATGTCGTTGGCTGGAATTGCTATTGCCATTGGAACGATGGTGGATATGGCGATCATCGTCAGCGAGAACATCTATCAACACTTGGCGGACTGGGAGTCGGGAAACACCACGGGCGAAACTGACGGTGAATCGGCAACAGACGCTTCCGCCCCAGATTCCCTCCAGGCCAATTTTCCGCGTTCACGCAGCGAGGTCATTTACGAAGCGGCTGCGGAGGTTGCACCGGCTGTCGTCACCGCCGTCACCACAACCATCGTCAGCTTTCTGCCCGTGTTCTTTTTGACCGGCCGCGACTACAAGCTGTTCGCACCGTTGGCGATGACCAAGACGTTCGCGATCTCGGCGGCGTTGATCGCAGCGGTGACGATCGTCCCCACGCTATGCCAATTGATGCTCCGCAGTGCAAACCATCGAAAGCGAACCGCTTTGGTGGCAGCGATTGCGGCATCCGCTTTGTTCAGCCTGACCGCTTTGTTTATCTGGGGACATCATGTCGTCGAGGAGTTTGGGCTGCCGCTGTGGGCGGTGACTGCGACGACGGCGCTGCTGGGCGCGGCCGCAGGTTGGATGCTGACTCGCGAACGTGTGCGACCGATGGACGAGAACATCGTCAGTCGTTTCATCGTCTGGGTTTATCGTCCAACGCTGTCGTTTTTCTTACGGCACAAACTGGCGTTCATGGCTTTGCCGTCATTGATTGTGATATTGGGACTCGGCGGATGGTTCGGACTTCCGTCAGTTGTCGCTCCGTTTGAGCGAGCGGCAGAGAAGCTTGGTGTTCGGCCCAACGAATTGCCAGGCTACGTTGACCTAAAGCACACTTTCACCGGGCTTCAATCCGACGATTGGATCGCGTTGGATGAAGGCAGTTGGTTCTACATGCCAACGCTTTACCCGGCGGCAAGTTTCAGCCAGTCCATGCAAATGCTGCAAACACAGGACGCGTTGATCGGACAGATCCCCGAAGTCAGCGACGTACTGGGCAAGATCGGTCGGATTGATTCGGCCCTTGACCCAGCGCCCGCCGCCATGATCGAAACCTACGTCATGCTGAAACCACGTCAGCAGTGGCGTCCGGGTGTCACGGCCCGTGACATCTGGGATCAAATCAACCGCGTCGCAACGCTACCGGGAGTGACGCCCGCGTCACCGTTGCAACCCATCGAAGGTCGCGTCGTGATGTTGCAAAGCGGTATCAAGGCGCCGATGGCAATTCGCATTTACGGAGACGACTTGCAGACACTCGCCGACGCAGCGTTGCAAGTTTCCGAGCATCTCCGGCAATCACCCTACGTCAATGCGGGGACGGTCAATCCCGATATTGTGCTCGGCAAGCCCTACATCGAATTCACCGTTGATCGTGAGGCGGCTTCGCGTTACGGCATGTCAGCTCAGATGGTCAACCAAGTCATTGAGACCGCACTGGGCGGGATGAACTTGATCCATACCGTCGAAGGACGAGAGCGCTATCCCGTTCGCTTGCGTTACAACCGCGATCTGCGGGAACGAGTCGAACAGCTCGATCGCTTGCCCGTCGTCACGCACAGCGGAGCCGTCGTGCCGCTGGGCGAGTTGGCGAAGTTGGAGACGACGTGGGGACCGGGCGCGATCAATAGTGAGAACGCTCGCTTGATCGCTCACGTGTCTTTCACGTCCAACGGTGCGACCGGTGATTTGGAATCCATCGCCGCCATCGAACAATCCCTGCTCGAGGCTCAGTCGCTGCCGGCCAGTGATCCCAATCGCCTTGCGCTACCACCCGGCTATTCGCTCGAAGCCGTTGGCAGTTTCCGCAATCAGATCGAAGCCAACCGGCGGTTGATCTGGTTGGTGCCGTTGGTGATTGTCATCAATCTGCTGGTCATCTATCTGCAATTTCGTCACATCCCGATCACGCTGGCCGTGTTCGCCGGGATCCCTGTCGCGTTCGGCGGCGGCATGATCTTGCTGGCCATCTACGGAGCCGAAATGAACACCGCGATTTGGGTCGGGTTCATTGCCCTGTTCGGTATCGCGGTTGATGACGGCGTGGTGATCGCAACCTATCTCGATCAAGTCTTTACGAAACGACGACTGAACACCATTGCTGATATACGAGCCGCGACAATTGAGGCGGGTGTCAGGCGAATTCGACCTTGCCTGATGACAACGGCAACCACCCTGGTCGCACTCGTCCCCGTGCTGATGGCGACCGGCCGGGGGGCCGATGTCGCCCGCGCGATGGCGTTGCCGGTGTTCGGTGGAATGGCCGTGGAAGTGATCACGCTGTTCGTTGTCCCCGTCGTCTACTGCGGCTTCAAAGAATTCAAAATGAATCTCGGCCTAGCGGATCACCACTGGAAAGGCACCGAAGATACGCCTCATCAATGGACAGCGTAGTGGGTTTCTCCAGAAATCCTTTGTAGTTGGAATTCTGGCGAATCCCATTGCAAGCTGCGCAAGCAAAGCGATCTTAGGTTTTAGGTGTCCAACGTGGCGCACAGCGAGAGCGTCGCGACGCCGTAGAACGTGTACTCCACGTCAGCAGTGTGGTCCAATGCAAAACCCGTGAATCCTCCGCCGGGTGACTGCATCGACTCGGCGTAGCGGCGGATCGCCCGTACGTCGACTTGATCAGCCGCGTTCAGATCTACCAGAGTGATCAATCCGGTGCATGAACTGAGCAAGTCGGCGAAGGGAATTCGTGTGTTGGCCGACAAGCCGCCTTCGTCGGACTGCATCTCCGCCAAAAACTCAATCGTGGTCGCGTAACGACTCGGGTCCAAGATGCCCATCGTCTTGATCGTGCCGATCGCTGCGGCTGTGGGGTTCACGCCCGCACGCTTGGCCGCACGGATCTCCAAGTAACCTCCGTCGCGATGAGCTTGCGAGCGAATGAAACGCACGATGTCTTCGGGAGCCTCGGGCGTTCTGTCCATCAGTTCGTAGCACAACACGGAGAGAAACGTCTGATACGTGCTGCCCGCGCGGCCTTCAGGGCTCTTTGCAAATCCACCGTCATCGGTTCGCAACGTGGATAGCAAACGATCCACATTGTCCGCCCAAGTCGTGTCGTCGTCGCTGATCACCACGGCGCCGACGGCCATTTCGCAAATCGCGGCACCGAAGACGAGCGAGATCAGATCAATGATCGATTGTCGACTCGTCAAACAGCTTTTCAGAAAGTCCGCGGCGCGTTGTCCGATTTCCGGGGTCAACGCGCCGAGCACCCAAAGACTGCGAAGTGCGAACGCCGTGTAATACGGATCGCTAGCGCCCTCACGCCCGGCAAATCCGCCGTCCTCGCGCTGCTTCGATTGCAACCACTTCGCGTGCGTCTGTCTCAGCGCTGGCTCCAATTGGGCCGCACCCATCGCCAGACGAAGCGTCAGGTCTTGCAGGTAGGACAAGGTTCACGCGATCCGATGCACGAGATGAGTTGATGATGATTTCAAATCGACTCAACCCACGCCGTTGGGATTGAAGTACTGTGGCTCGCTGCCTTCCTTCCACTTGATGTTGCATCCCAACGAAGCTCTTTGCTCGCTCGGCACAGCTGTCCCTGCCAGAACGGCGTCGATGGCTGCCCGCAGGTCTTGTCCGGTCACCGGAATGTCGCTGCCCGGTCGAGATGAATCGAGCTGTCCTCGGTAAACAAGCTTTTGCTCACCATCGAACAGATAGAAATCTGGCGTGCATGCAGCCGCATAGTCCTTGGCCACACTCTGGTCACCATCGTACAGATAGGGAAACGCGTAGCCCCGCTGAGCCTTTTCCTCCGCCATCGCTGCTGGCGAATCATCCGGATACTTGTCCGCGTCGTTGCTGCTGATGCCGACCACGGCCACGTCTTTGGGCAAGTAGTCGTCGGCAAGCGTCTTGAGTTGATCGGCAACGTGTTTGACGTAGGGGCAATGATTGCAGATGAACATCACCAACAAAGCTTTCTTGCCGGCAAAGTCAGCGAGCGAAACCGTGCTGCCGTCGGTGTCGGTCAACGAAAAATCAGGCGCGGACGTGCCCAGGGGCATCATCGTGCTGGCGGTTCGAACCATGAGAGGAATCCTTTGATGCGGAGAGAGTAGAGAGTAGTGAACAGTGGGGACGGAGCCCTGTTTTTGTACTGGCCCTGTTTTTGTACTGGCCCTGTTTCTATTTCGGTACAGGTCAGTCTTTCACGCGATCAAGTAGTCGGCCGGGGCTGCCCATCGCGTGGTAGCCGCCGTCGACGTGCAGAATCTCTCCGGTCACTCCGCTACTGGCTTCGCTCAGCAGGAACGCGCCGGTTCGCCCCACCTCTTCGTGACTGACGTTGCGTCCGATCGGCGCCATGTATTCGTAGAGCTTCAACATTTCTTCGACGCCCGCTGCGCGGCCGGCCAAGGTGCGGATCGGACCGGCTGACAACGCGTTGACGCGGACGCCTTGTGGTCCCAGATCGTAGGCCAGATACCGCATCGCGGCTTCCAAAGCGGCTTTGCAGATGCCCATCACGTTGTAGCCAGGGACGCATTTTTCGCCGCCGAAGTACGTCATGGTCGCGATCGCACCCCCCGGATTAAGTATCGGCTTGGCCGCAGCGGCGCAAGCGAGCAGGGTGTAGACGCTGACATCCATTGCCAGTTTGAAACCGTCTCGGCTGGTATGGATCGTGTCTCTGGCCAGGTCTTCGCGGTCTGCGAAGGCGATTGAATGGAGCAGAAAGTCAATCTTTCCGAATTTTTCCTCGGTTTGGGAAAACACAGAGCGGATATCGTCATCCTTCTGCGCATCCATAGGCAACAGGAACTTTGCGTTCTCGTATTGATCGGTCAACTGCGAGACTCGCCGGCGATTTCGCTGCCTTTCGTCATCTGGGCGGTCGGGCAAGTGGGTAAAACCACATTCGCCTCCCGCGTCCATGATCTCCTTGGCAATAGCCCAGGCGATCGAATGATCGTTGGCCACACCCAGAATCAGTCCTTTTTTACCTTTGAATTGCATCTCAAATGTCTTTCATTAACCAAAGAAACACGTGTGTCGGCAGAAAAATCAAAACCGTGCCGACATGGCACAGATGATAGCCGGCATGCCGCACACATCCGATCACGAACACTGGAACTCGACAAGATAACGTGGATGAACCGCACTCGTCTATTTGCCAAGAAATGATAGTCCCACCAGGATCCCGAACGAATTGTGGGCTTGGTGCGAATCACTCGATGAAGGCAAAGACGTGGCTCCAACAATGATGACGCACCCCGAAACCAAAACCGATACGACCGCATGGTTGCAAGCCGTGTCCCAAATGGTCGCCCAACTGGTCGACTGTGATTCCTCCGAAAAACTGCTTTCGGTCACGCTGCCCGATCTGCTCAGCTCCGTCGGCATGGCGTCTGGCGGCGTTGTGATCAACGACGCAGGCACCTGGCGCTGCCAACACTGGACCGGACCGCAAGTGACATTGCCGACCGATTTGCTGGAGGAAACGCTCGACCGCTCCCAGCCCACGATCACCGATTCCTGGTGCGCCAGCCTCATCCGCCAAACCAGTACGGCGTCGGATTCACCGCTGTGGGTCACCCCCCCCAAGGTCCTGCTGTTGCAATCCACCAAGCGATTGAGTCTGTCCAGCGGCAGCCTGAATCACATGGTCGACTTGCTGGCCAACAGCATTCGATTGATTGCCGATTCCGAGCTGAAATCCAAACGTATCGGCCAGTTGGCCGTTGTCCTGAAATCATCGGCTGCATGGTTGCAGATCGACGATGACGAGCAACTGCTGCGTCACATTGCAGACACGGCGACTCAACTGCTGCAGTGCGAACGTGCCAGTATCTTTCTCTGGGACAAACGTCGCAAGAAACTGATCGGTCGCCCCGCGTTGGGTATCGAAGACAAAGCGTTGGAGGTCTCCGACGACGCCGGCGTGGTCGGCGAAGTCCTGCAGAGCGGCGAAGCCAAGATTTGGAACAGTGTAAGTGACGATGAATCTCGCGTGAACCGCAGCGTCGATCGCCAACATGCGTTTCAGACGCATTCACTCGTCGCTGTCCCGATGCGTGGTCAGCGAAACGAGATCATTGGCGTGTTCGAAGCGATCAATCATCGCGGCCGCATCTTCGATGCAGAACATGCGTTGGTTTTATCCGATCTGGCACAGCATGCCGCGGTCGCGATCCAAGCCGCCGGGGCACGACGTCAGTTGTCTGAATCATGCGATCGATTGGTCCGCGACGCAGCATCGGATGCGCAACTGATCGGAGCCCATCCCGATGTACGACAAGTGCGCATCAATGCGGACAAAGTCGCTCGAACCGATTTGAGCGTGTTGATTCTTGGCAAGAATGGCACCGGCAAAGAAGTCCTCGCTCGGCACCTGCACTATCAAAGTGATCGTCGCAGCGGCCCCTTCATCGCGGTCAACTGCGCGGCGTTGGTCGAATCGTTGCTGGAAAGCGAATTGTTCGGACACGAACGCGGTGCCTTTACCGATGCCAACCAAACCCGTGTCGGTAAGTTCGAACTCGCCAATGGTGGAACTCTGTTCTTAGACGAAATCGGGGACATGAGCCCTGGCGGACAAGCAAAGTTGCTGCGTGTCCTGGAAGAAAAAGTGGTCGTCCGTGTCGGCGGATCACAAACCATCCCCGTCGATGTCCGCGTGATCGCGGCAACGAATCAGCCGCTGGAACAAATGATCGTGGAAAAACGTTTCCGCGAAGACCTGTATTTTCGATTGAACGTCGTCTCGTTGACGCTGCCAGCCTTGTGTGACCGCGGTGACGATGTGTTGCTGTTGGCAGAACATTTCCTGCAACATTTTTGTTACCAAATCGGACGACAAGCTCCCACGCTCACCGATTCAGCCAAGTCGGCATTGCTGTCGTATCCTTGGCCGGGGAACATTCGCGAATTGCGCAATACAATGGAACGCGTTTGTTACTTGGTCACGCAATCACAGATTACGGCGGATGACTTGTCGCTGGCGACATCACCCGGCTCCAGGCTGGCGGTTCCATCCGGCGCACCGCTCGTGTCGCGACGCTTTGACACCCCGCATGAATTGTCCGAATCGACGCGGATCTTTCAGATCGAGCACATCAAACGCGCCATCGAGTCGTGTGGTGGCAACATGACCGAAGCCGCCTCGCTGTTGGGCCTGCACCGCTCCAACCTGTATCGCAAGATGCGTCAACTGGGGATGAACACCTCCGAGTCAGACTCAGAGTCCGATTCCAACTCTGAATCCGAGACCGAATCCGACGACATCTCGTAGGTCATGCTCTGCATGACGAAATACGGCACGTCTCGGGGCACATCGTTCTTGCTTGGGCGTATGGTGGCCTTCATTTTCGACTTGGAATGTCGAACGACGGTTGCCTATCGTCGCTCGACTTTCCAAGTCGATAGCGTGCCCCGTAAAACGTTTTGCCAATCACGAAACGGTGACTCGCGCAGAGATGCCCCCTCGCATTCACCTAAACGGCTCTGATGGACCGAGTGTTCATCCATCCTCACCAGATTCGTTGGGGAGCCCCACGCGACTCCAACCAACGGCCAACATCGTTCCGGTCAGCATGCATCCAAACGTGTAGGCAGCCGTGGGGATGGTCGCCAACGTGTCGATTCCCAACAAGGAAACCGCAATCCCGGTTCCCAAGCCCGCGTTCTGCATGCCCACCTCCAACGTCAGAGCGCGGCGAAGTCGTTCAGGCAAACGGGCGATCGCTCCCACCGCGTAGCCCGCGGCATACCCCAGCAGATTGACCATCAACAAGGCGATCAACAGGCTTGCGTTGATCTGCTCCAAACGATGACGATTGCCTGCGACGACCGTGGCGATGATCCACAGCAGAGCCAGCGAAGCGATGGTTCCTGCAAAGCGGTCGGCTGAGCGTCGAAAGAACTCGCTGCGATGTGCAATCCAGCATCCCAACAGTGTCGGCAACACGACCAGCACGCTCAGCAACAAGGATGATTTCATCAAACTAACATCCGTTCGTTCTCCTAACGTCAGCCTTAGCATCAGTGGAACGGTCAAGGGAGAAAGGATGGTTGCGACGGTGGTCAGACTGACGGAGTAGGTGACGCTACCGCTCGCGGTCCGGGTCAGAACGTTGGATGCCATCGCGCCGGGCACGCAACCGACCAAGATGACCCCGACGGCGATCTCTTGATCCATCGGGATCACCAGAGTCGCCAGCCAAGCAGCAGCAGGCATCACCAAGACTTGTGTGGCAACCCCCAGCACCACCCACCAAGGATGCCGCCGTAGCGGAACCAGTTCGTCACTGCGAACGAGTGTCCCAAGCGAGAACATGGTCACCACAATCAACGACCAGAGCAGCACACCGGTCGACGCAAAGGGATCAAAACCGGTCTGCTCCAGAGGCCACCAAAAGGCGAGCCCGGACGACAGGATCAACCAAAACAGCAATGACCGCGTGACGGATTTCACGTCGCGCCGCCTATCGTCCGCCTTGATGCTGGGCAAAGGCCATCCATCAATGCGGTCATTTGAGGTTCTCGATCAAGAACGCCCACAGGTCTGCGTACTCATCGATCCGCTTGCTGACCGGGGTTCCTGCACCGTGGCCGGCCCTGGTTTCGATACGAATCAGTGTCGGATGATCACATGACTGGGCGGCTTGCAGGGCAGCGGCAAACTTGAAACTGTGACCGGGAACGACTCGGTCGTCGCGGTCCGCCGTGGTGATCAGTGTTGCCGGATAGCAAGTCCCCGGCTTGAGATTGTGCAGCGGCGAGTAGCTCAACAGATTGTCGATCTGGTCGGCTTCATCACTACTGCCGAACTCCGCCACCCAAGCCCAGCCGATCGTGAACTTCTGAAAACGCAACATGTCCATTACGCCGACGGCTGGCAAGCAGGCACCGAACAGTTCCGGCCGTTGCGTCATCACCGCACCGACGAGCAATCCGCCGTTGCTGCCGCCACGAATCCCTAAATGCTTGGACTGAGTGTATTTTTGATCGATCAAGTGTTCCGCTGCGGCGATGAAATCGTCAAAGACGTTTTGTTTGCCCAGCCGCATCCCAGCTTCGTGCCACTCGCGACCATACTCACCGCCGCCACGCAAATTGGCCACGGCGTAGATGCCGCCTGCATCCACCCAAGCGGCGTTGGCCGGCGAAAAGGATGGCGTGAGCGAAATATTGAAACCGCCATAGGCGTACAACAGTGTCTTGTTGCTGCCATCGAGTTGGCTGTCTTTGCGGCGGGTGACGATGATGGGAACTTTGGTGCCATCTTTGCTGGTGGCAAAAAGCTGTTCCGTGATGAAGTCATCCACCTCCAAATCAATCTTGGGGGTTTTCCAAAGCGAGTTTTCGCCGGTGGTCAAGTCCAGCCGATAGATCGCTGAGGGGGTGACATAGTTTGTGAAACTGTAAAACGTTTCCTTGGCGTCCTGGCGACCGCCAAAACCTCCGACGCTGCCGACGGCGGGCAACGTGAACTCACCGATGGATGAGCCATTGATACGGTAGCGACTGACCTTGCTGCGAGCATCATGCAGTGTCACCGCGTAGAACGTTTCGCCGAACAAGCTCACGGACTCGATCACGTCCTCAGTCTCCGCGATGACTTCCACCCAATTTTCGCGTTGCGGTGCATTGGTGTCGACGGCAATCACGCGGCGTCGTGGCGCTTCGTGATCGGTCATGAAGTAGAGCGTGTCATCAACGGACCCCACCCATTCATACTCGGCGTCGAATCCTGTGATCAGATCCTGGATGGGGCTGTCAGCGTTTCGCAAGTCTTTGACGAACACTTGGCTTTTGGGCTCGCTGCCTTTCCAGTTTTGGATGATCAGGTAGCGACCGTCGTCGGTCACAGCGGGGGAGAAGCCCCATTTGGGATGATCGGGCCGCTCGAGAATCAATCGGTCGTCGGCTTGCGGTGTCCCCAAGGCGTGAAAGTACATGCGTTGGTTTTCGTTGGTGGCGGTCAACTCACCACCATCGACCGGCTCGCTGTAACGCGAATAAAAGAATCCGCTGGCATCGGGCATCCACGCGATCGAGCTGAACTTGACCCATTGGACGACATCGCCGGTGTCTTCGCCGGTCTCGACGTTTCGTACTTTCCATGTCCTCCAGTCGCTGCCGCCGTCGGCCAACGCATAGGCGATCAGCTTTCCGTCGTCGGTCACCGCAGTTCCTGCGAGAGCGACCGTCCCGTCGTCGCTGAGCGTGTTGGGATCGATCAACACCGCACGTGGGGCATCCAGCGAGTCAGCTTTATAGAGAACGTCCTGGTCCTGGAGACCATCGTTGTGAGTGTAAAAATAGGTTTCGCCGCGACGACGGGGCAGGCCATATCGCTCATAGTTCCAAAGTCGCTGCAACCGTTCTCGCATGGGTGCTCGCGAGGGCAGCGTATCCAAATATGCTTGCGTGACTTCGTTTTGAGCCGTCACCCACGCCGCCGTCGCCTCGCTCTCGGTATCCTCCAGCCAACGATACGGATCGGCGACCTTGCGTCCGTGATACTCGTCGTTGACGTCTGTGGTCTTCGTTTCAGGGTATTTCATAGGCCGCGCGGAGTCTTGGGCATGGAGGCTGGTTTGAAAAAACAGTGTCAGCAGCAGGCTTGGCAGCACAAACATGCTCTCAAAAACACGATATAAAGACATGATGGTGATCCGAGTGAGAGTTGGTTTTGGCGACGTTGGTTGAATCATACACGACAGGGAAAGGGTGATTCTTGTCTGGGGCATTGTCCGAAAACAGGGCACGTCTCTCGATGCGGCGTATGATCGTACCGTATCGGAACGTGAGATCGTCGCTGCATCGTTTTCCGTTGCTGTGGGCGGCCAGTTTCTGCGCTTCTGCGGTGGTCATCGATTCCCTGCTGATGACGGGACTGTGGGTCAGCATGACGTGCTGGTCGATCGTTTTGGTTGCGGCGGCAGTGGCCGGTTTTCTAGGTTCGCCGACGGTTCGCGCGGTAGCGGTCTTTTCGATCGTGGGGTCGTTGGCTGGAATGTGGCATGCCGTCGCGGATCACACCTATCGTTCCAAGTCGATTGCCAGCTTTCTGACCGACGCCCCGGAACCGTCAATGTTGCGGGGACGCATCGTACGTCCTGTCTCGATTCGTCGTAATCCGATGGCCGATTCACCCGGACGACGCGACGCCTCCCCATGGCAGAGCCAGATCGACGTCGAATTGGATTCGATTCGGGTCGGCATGAGTTATCAGCCGACGGACGGACGCGTGCTGGTTTTTGTGGACGACCATTTGGGGCACCGTCGCCCGGGGGATCGAATCGAAGTCTATGGGATCGCCAGCCGATTCAAAAGGCCGACCAATCCAGGTGAGCCCGACATGTCGGGATTTTACCGACGCCGCGGACTCCACGGACGTGTGGATGTTCGTGATGCCACAGGAATCGTCGTGCTGCAGGAGAGCAACAAATGGTTTGCGCGAATGACCGCGTCGATCGCCAGTCACGGCCGCGACGCATTGATGCGACACGCTGGAGAAGAAAGCGGCCCGCTGGCGGTCGCACTGGTTGTTGGTCAACGTGAGTTTGTCGACCACGATACGCGAGATGCACTGTTGGAGACCGGTACGGCGCACCTGCTGTCGGTCAGCGGACTGCACTTGGCCATCATCGTGCTGTTGGCATCCGGGATGGCAACGATGCTGCAGATGGGATTCAAGACCAAGTTCTTTTGGCTGCTGGCCGTTTGCGTCCTGTACGTTGCCATCACAGGCAATCGACCGCCCGTGATGCGGGCAGCCGTGCTGGTGGCGGCTGTCCTGTTGTCGATGTGGGTCAAGCGTCCGACGCAACCACTCAATACACTGGCCGGTGCGGCATTGGTCCTGATCATCGCGAATCCTGAAAACGTCTTTTCGGTAGGAGTCCATCTGTCGTTCCTGGCGGTGGTGACATTGATGCTGTGTGGTCAACGCCCCAAGACAAAGAGCCGCGCCGTCGAGCAGACATTGAAAGTCGAAGAACGATTCGATGCGTTGGCTGACGGCACACGGTCGGCTTTCTGGCGATACGGCAAGTGGACTCTTTCGCGACTGGGGCAAATGGCGTGGTTCAGCGGTTGTGTCTCGATGGTCAGCTTGCCATTGGTGTGGCAACAGTTCCATTTGATCTCTTGGGTCAGCGTGGCAACCAACGTGTTGCTGACGCCGGGTCTGTTCGTCGCACTGCCGGCGGGCGTCTTGACCGTGATCGCTTCGATGGTCGGTGAGCCGTTGGCGGTGATGCCGGGTTGGGTCTGCGACTTGTCGTTGCGTTACATGCGTTGGGTGATCGAAGCCGCGTCCGCGGTGCCGCAGGGGCATGCTTGGTTGCCATCACCGCCGACATGGTGGGTGATCATCCTGTACGTTGCCCTGGCGTCTTCCTTGGCATGGAAATCGATCACTGCAACTCGCTTGCGAATTCTTGGAATGTTTGGATGGATACTCGTCGGTTGGTGGCTGGCAACGACGCCGACACCTCAACCTGCCGGCAGCGTGGAAGCGACATTCCTGGACGTCGGACATGGCACGAGCGTGATCCTGCGAACCGACGACGGTCGAAACTGGCTGTACGACTGTGGTCACATGGGAAACGAAACCAACGGATGCCGTGACATCGACACGGCGCTTTGGTCGCTGGGTATCACGCATCTGGACGGAGTGTTCTTGTCGCACGCGGATTCAGATCATTACAACGCGTTGCCCGGCCTGTTGCGTCGGTTCTCTGTCGCTGAAGTCATCACGCCGCAAAAAATGCTTGATCAGCCCGAGATCGGTTTGCAGGTGATCCGGCAAAGCATTCAACGTCATGCGGTTTTTGTTCGGCAGGTTGTTGCTGGACAGGAAATTGCCCAAGGTATGCAGGTGCTGCACCCGTCGCAACGTATCCCGGGCAGCGACAATGCGAACAGTTTGGTGTTGCAGATCGACCGTGAAGGAACATCAGCAGATACTGGGCGGAAATCACTCACCTTGCCCGGTGATCTGGAGCCGCCGGGGACGGAAATCCTGTTGAATCAACCGCGTCCCGATCCCGGTGGCGTTTTGATGGCGCCGCACCATGGATCATTGACGATGGATGCCGAAAGCGTTCTGCGGTGGTCCCGCCCCCGACACGTCGTGGTCAGCGGAGGTCGTCGCGCGGGCAGACCGGAGGTCGCTCAAATGCTGATGACGACCGGCAGCGAGGTACACGTCACCGCGACCGTGGGCGCAGTGCGTGTCCGTTTGCTGCAATCCGGTGAGGTTGAGGTGACCCGTTGGCGTGATGCCAACTGGTGAAAGCCCGATTGCCTCATTGATCCAGCATCTCGCTATCGGATCACTGGTTTTCCAGCATGTTTCGATACATGCTGATACCGGCAGGTCCCACCAGCACGACGAAGATCCCTGGGAAGATGAACAGCACGAGGGGGAAAATCATTTTCACCGCGGTCTTGGCTGCTTTTTCTTCTGCCATTTGACGTCGTTTGGTACGCATCGAATCGCTTTGCACACGCAGTGCGGCGGCGACGCTGGAGCCGAACTTGTCGGCCTGAATGAGGATCGAGGCGAGTTGTTTCAGGTCGTCCACACCGCTTCGGAAACCCAGTGCCTGCAGCACTTCGTTTCTCGATCGGCCGAGCTGAAGTTGTTTGTTGGCGATGTTGAATTCCTCACCGATCTCCTTATGGCTCTTTTCCATTTCTTCGGCGACCTTTCGCAACGCTTGATCCATCCCGAGACCTGCTTCGACGCAGACAACCATCAAGTCCAAAGCGTCGGGCAGGCCCAAGAAAATCTTTTGCATTCGCCCCTTGGCAAGAAAGTCCAGGGCGAACTTGGGAATACCATATCCGGCAATCATTCCGACGCCCAACTTCAGGACCATGCCTTGAGTGAGACCATCAGCGATCACCCCAACGACACCGCCCAGGAACAGCCCGACTCCCGTTGAGATGAAGAGAATTCCGTTGAAGACCACCGGTGCGGACTCGCGACGAAACCCTGCGTTCATCAATTTCTCACGGAGCTTGCCCATTTCTTTCTCGTTGCCGGCAAGCTTGTCACCCAACGGCGAAGTGGCCTTTTCGAGCACCGCATTGAGGGCGTCTGACTTGTTGAGTTGTTTTTCCCGCTCGGACAGTTCCATCTGGGGGCCACGTCGTTTGCGCATCATCTCCAACCGAGCTTCGGCACGCGGCTTGTCATCGCCGGAGACTCGTACAAAAACAAACCACATTCCTCCGGTGACCATCAAAAAGATGGGCACGGTGATCATGATGATGGGGTCGATGGCGAATGCAATGAGGCTGAACATCGAAGGGGGGTCCGTTTATCCGACGAAAATTGAAATGGTGTGAAAGCGGCGGGCGGCGTTTTGCGAATCAGACTTTGATGGTGATGATCTTTTTGATGACCAATGCACCAATGATTTGTGTCACCAAGGCGGCGCACAACATGTATCGTCCGAGTTCGTCGGTGAACAAAGTCATGACGTACTCGTAGTTGAGCTTCAACATCACCAGGAACAGCACGGGAGGCAGCGCGAGCAACACCGCGCCGCTCATCCGGCCTTCTCCGGTGAGTGCTTGAATTTGGCCCAAGATCATCAGACGCTCACGAATGAGGTGCCCGATCTTGTCCAGGATTTCGGCCAAGTCACCGCCGGTTTGACGCTGCAGGATGACGGCCGTGGCAAAGAAGCGAAGGTCCATGTTCGGCACGCGGTCGGCCATGTCCTCAATCGCTTCGTCCAACGGAATCCCGAAGTTCTGTTCTTCAAAGGCCCTGGCGAATTCCTTGGCCAAAGGCTGTTCCATTTCACTGGCGACCAATCCGAAACCGGCGTTGAGCGAGTGGCCCGCTCGCAGGGATCGTCCGATCAGCTCGAGTGCCTCGGGCAATTGAGTACCGAATTTTGCCAGACGACGCTTTCGTTTGATCAACAACCATCCCACGGGAACGGCGGCGAACATGGCACCGACAAAAGGTGCCAGCAGAGGAAAGGGGCTTGCGACGGTCAGCACGCAACCACCGAAAAATGCTGCGACGACGATCCCGAGGAAATGAGCCGGCTTCATCCGTACATCGGCTTGCTCCAGGTAATCCCGAATACCCGGCAGGCTTTTGATCACGTTGGCCACGAAACCGGTTGCATCGTCAAATCCGCCGTCTTGCAGCAGCGACATGCCATCGCTTTTGCCCGTGCTCTTTGGACCGCCTCGACGACGTGACGCCATTTCGGCCAAGCGGTCTTCCGTGGCCGTGTTGTCGCCTCCCGGAACAAGCACGTTGGCGGCGAACGCTACGATCGATGCAACGAATACGCCGATGGCGATAATGATGACGATACCACTCATGATTCTACGGCTTGCTGAGAGGGAGTTGAGTGAGGATGGAAAATGAACGGGCTTTGTTTGGATAGCATCCAACCGCCAGGCATCCGTTCATCCGGCGGTCACGTGTTTCTTTAATGTTTACGCTTGTAACATGATGCGTTCACGGAACGCACTGGCGGGCAAGCGAACACCGGCGGACTCGAGCTTGTCCATGAAGGAAGGACGCACGCCGGTGCACTCAAAGTATCCGTAGGCCTTGCCGTCTTCACCGACACCTTTTTGGATAAAGCGATAGATGTCTTGCATGACGATCGTGTCCTGCTCCATCCCCACGATTTCGGTGATTGCAGTGACGCGACGAGGACCGCCTTGCAGACGGTTGGCTTGGATCAACACATCGACCGCACCGGAGACTTGCTGACGAATGGCTTTCACGGGCAAATCGAAACCGGCCATCATCACCAGCGTTTCCAGACGCGCGACGGCGTCACGCGGGGTATTGGCGTGGATCGTCGTCAACGAACCGTCGTGACCGGTGTTCATGGCCTGCAACATGTCGAGTGTTTCTCCACCACGACATTCGCCGATGATGATTCGCTCAGGACGCATCCGCAGGGCGTTCTTGACCAAATCAGTCGCGGTGACGGCACCGTTGCCTTCGATATTCGGTGGGCGAGTTTCCAATCGAACGACGTGATCCTGTTGCAACTGCAACTCAGCCGCGTCTTCGATCGTCACGATCCGGTCGCTGTGCCCAATGAATGACGACAGCGTGTTGAGCAATGTCGTTTTTCCCGAACCCGTACCGCCGGCGATGATCATGTTCAAACGGGCTTTGATGCATCCCTCCAGTAACATCACCATCTCAGGCGTGAACGCTTTGTAGTTCAGCAAGTCTTCCAGTTTGAGCGGGTTGCTGCCGAAACGACGAATACTGACCGCTGCTCCGTCCAAAGCCAACGGCGGGATGATCGCATTGACCCGCGAGCCGTCTTCCAATCGGGCGTCGACCATGGGGCAAGTTTCGTCGACACGGCGACCGACTTTGCTGACGATCCGGTCGATGATTTGCAGCAAGTGCTTGCCGTCGCGAAACTCGACATCGGTCTTCTGCATTTGGCCGCCTTTTTCGACGTAAATGCTTTTCGGGCCGTTGATCAGAATGTCGCTGACCGCTGGGTCCTTGAGGATCAACTCCAAAGGCCCCAGGCCGAACGTTTCATCAAGAACCTCTTCGACGATTCGTTCGCGTTCTTGACGATTGAGCAGTGTTTCTTCGGCGTCACAGAGGTGCTCGATGACGATGCGGATCTCTCGACGTAGCGTATCACCTTTCATGTCACCGACACGCGAAAGGTCGAGTTTGTCGACCAGCCTGCCGTGAATGCGACGCTTGATTTCCTCGAACTGACCTTGTTTGTTTTCGGGCTTACCGGGCAGGCTGCGAGTCGCCATAGCTATTTTCCTTGGTCACTGGTTTCCGATGGTTTGCTCAATACGATGGGTCGACCGCGGTGATTCGAGTGTCGAATGACCGTCGGGTGTCGTGTTCACGTTTTCCGCGTGAACATTCCCGCGCATCAGCGTTCGGCCCGCGTGCAAATTGTTGGGATGTTGATGGTTGTGCGGGTCAGGGAGAGCGTGAGACTCTTGTCGGTTTATGCGACGCAACCCTGATCCTTAGAAAACATAGGACGCAAATCGGAATCAGGAGAAATCAATGGAATTTCTTCCGCAGTCCGACCCTTGTAGGTGAGGGTCATACCGACATGCAGTCGCCGCTTCGAAACCGAATCGGACGATTGGCGTGTGACCAGACGTGTCACTGCATGGCAGAGACTGCCAAAGAACATCAGCACACAGATCCGTCGGAGCCAACCATGGTGGACAGCAGACCCAGCAACCCCTGTGATCAGCGGTCAGAGAAAGTGCCGGTGTCGCTGGCGAATTGCGATGCCGTGATCATCGCGTTGCAGTCCAGACGGTTTGTGATCGTTTATCGCGATCGTCCTACGAGAATGTTGCCGGTCGATCAGATTTGTCGCCCCGTCAGATCCTTGCAACCCGGCCAATGCGTTTTCTACAAAGGGCGAGTCGAAACGGTCAGAGCATTAGCTGTCTACTGAAGCGTCGCGACACGTGGGAGACTTTCACACACGCGAGACGTATTGACCACTCAGACGGCGAATCAGTCGGCGCATCTCCAGAACGCTGATCGTTGCCACGACTCGATGGGCGGGCAAGCCGCTCGCGGCGATCACGGAGTCAATCGGTGTGCTGGTTTCACCAATCGCACTCAAAACCTGTCGTTCCAGTTCATTGAGTTTCAATTCAGCAGGATTTCGCACCTCGTTTCCGTCGGCGGTCGATACCGGACGGTTCATCGGTCCCAACGCTTCCAGGATGTCGTCGACCGTCTGAATCAAGACCGCTCCGTCGCGAATCAGCTGGTTGGTTCCCCTGGACGTTCGACTGGTGACCGGACCAGGCAATGCCAACACGGTGCGGTTCTGCTCGGCAGCCAAGTTGGCTGTGATCAGCGAACCGCTGCGATCAGGAGCTTCGATCACCAGGGTGGCCAACGAAAGCGACGCGATCAATCGGTTGCGCTGCGGAAACATTCCCGCACGTGACGTCGCATGAGGCGCATACTCGCTGATCACCGCACCGTCGGCGGCAATCGCCTTTGCCAAGCCCGCGTTCTCCTTGGGATAGATTTTCCCCAGGCCGCCGCCCAGCACTGCGATGGTCCTGCCACCCCCGTTGATCGCTCCGTTGTGCGCCGCCGTGTCGATGCCGCGGGCTAAACCACTGATCACCGTGACGCCGGCGCGGGCCAATCCGTATGACAATCGCTCGGCCTGCTGCAATCCGTAGGTCGAGGCGTGGCGGGTGCCCACCATCGCAACCGACATTTCATCGGCCGCGTCGAGGGACCCTCGAACAAACAAGATCGGCGGAGCATCGACCAGATCCTCCAAGCCCTGCGGGTAGTCTTTCCCGCCTCGACAGATCAGCCGACAACCGTGCTCTCGACACCAAGACAAGATCTCGTTGGGATCGACATGATGGGTCGCTGTTCGAATCGTATGAATCAGCTTCGGCCCCACACCGTGAACGGCCGCCAACTGTGGACCGCTGGCTGTTAGGACTTGTTCCGGTGTCCCGAAATAATCCAACAACGACCTCAACGTTCTCGGCCCCAATCCGGGTAGCATGCACAACTGCAGGGTCGACTTCAATTCGTCAGCGTCCGTTTCAGTGATCGAGTCAGTGATCGGTGCGACAATCGGTTGTTCTGACGAAGCGGACATGCACAGTTCCCGTCTTGGGTCACAGGGTCGACGATTCGGAGCTCACTGCACCGGTCGCAGGTCAGACGAGTGCTCGCGGTAAGTCCGACCATCATAACGCCCGAGGGAGGGGTTTGTCACGAAAATGTCCAAGAGGTTACGGCCCGTATTTGAAAGAGAATCCTGACGAGGCTGCGATGGGGCGATTACGTAAAGCTTGTCGGCGGCGCACGAAAATCTGGGACTCTCGATTACCGATCTTCCAGGCTCGCGGCGAATTGTTGCACGACCGGTCGCAAGGCGAGCTTTCGATTGATGTGCGGCCGTGAACGAAGCAAATGCTGCTGGGCTTCCTCAATCGACATGCCGCGGTATTTGATCAGCCAGCAAATCGCCACCGTTGCACTGCGAGCCCGCCCGGCCTTGCAGTGGATGTAGACCACATCGTTCTGAAGCTTGTATTTTTGGATAAATTCGACGGCTTCGCTCACAGCAGCGAGACTCGGATGAGTGAAATCGGTCGTCGGAATGTGAAGCTGTTCGATACCGTGTTTGTCATACTCCGAAATCGGCCCCGCATATTCCTCGCAGGTGTTCACGACAGCCCGGACGCCTTCTCCACGCAGGGACGCGACATCGCTTGCGAACGGATAAGCCCCAACGATGACGTGGCTGTCGATCTTGTCCCACCATCGGCGACGCTTGAGAATCCGACCCAGCAGGTAATTCCATGCCAGGGTGGGATAAAAGACGGTTCGCGCGTAGAAGCGGGGCAGTACAGAAAGCGACATCAAACTCGGTCAAATAGGGCAATTGATCATCCGTTGCGATTCCGCCCACAGTGCAAATTTTCCTTTGCAAAGATGATGATTCATCGACTGTTTCATCGCCTGTGCAGTATAGAGAACGGCTGCTGAGAAGGAATCGGTCGCCGTGACGACTCTCGCCCAGCCCGCTATCGGCACCTTGACACCCATAAAGAATGACTCACAGGTGGAGTATTTACCGCTCATGACCCGCCAGACGGCATTACGATGCTTAACGATGACGGAGTTTCATCGCAATTCGCCATTGTCTACTGACATCGGACCATAAATCGACGATCGATCTGGGCCAGAAGCTCGAAACTCGCGTAGGATAATGGGCCCTTCACCCGTGGTGCCCACGGCCATGAACTCGGCCCATCCGGCTCTCGCCTGGACCCAGCCACCCCATCCCCCCCCATACTCTCTCTCAATACTGTTGCACTATGAAACGCAAACCATTGATAGCTCTGATTTGTCTTGCTGCCCTTGCCATGTCGGTCACGACATCGGCGGATGCTGCAGATTCGCTGACCATCGGTTCCAAAGCACCCAAGCTGGATATCGAGCATTGGGTCCAAGATGGAAACGGACAATTTGAACACGTCACCGAATTCAAAAAGGGCAAGGTGTACGTGGTCGAGTTTTGGGCGACGTGGTGCGGGCCTTGCATCATGAGCATGCCGCACTTGGCAGATCTCCAAAACAAATATCGCGACAAGGGCGTGCAGATCATCAGCGTGTCCTCGGAGACTCTTAAGGAGGTCAACGATTTGCTCGGCCAAACGAATCCTGACCTTGAGAAGACCTTCGCTGAAATCACCGCACCGTACACGTTGACCGTCGATCCCGATCGCTCCGTGTACGAGGATTACATGGAAGCATCCAATCAAGACGGCATCCCGTGCTCATTCCTGATCGGAAAGACCGGACAAGTGGAATGGATCGGGCACCCGATGGAATTGGACCAACCGTTGGAAGAAGTGATCGCGGACAAGTGGGACCGGGAAGCATATAAGAAGGTCTTGGAAAAGGAGAAGCAGTTCCAAGAGTCGATGCAAAAATTGTCACAACTCGCCGGCAATGGCAAGTTCGACGAAGCAATCGCCATGGCCGAGGAGCAATTGAAAACCACGGACGATAAAGAACTGAAAGAGCGTTGGACCTCCCTTCGCTACAGCCTGATGCTCTCTGCAGGGAAGGTCACCGATGAGGTCCTTGCCTTTTACCGCAATGAGCTAAAGAAGATGAAAGGGAACATTGGCGCGATCGGCCAATTCTCCTACTCGCTCTACGGGCTGCACCAACAGGGAGGCGACGTTCGTGCGTTAGCAAAAGATGCCGTCGCTGCTCTTTCCGATGAAATCCCCAATGCTCCCAAAGAGTTCCTGCCGCTGCTGTACAACACAGTCGCTCAGCTTCACTCGGTCAACGAGAACTACACCGAGGCGATCGAGGCACAGCAAAAAGCCGTGGATACATCGGAAGATCCTCGTCAACAAAAACGCCTGATGCCGTTCTTGGATGAACTCAAATCCAAAGCGAAAGAAAAGTCGGGCGACACGACCGACGACGCTCCAGCTGAAAAGTAAAGCAGTTTAAGCATTACCCTGGGAATCATCAGGGTGACTCACGGCAGTCTTGGCGTCGCCCGACGACGCCAAGCGTCCGGTCAGGGAGACGTAGCTGGGTACCAAGATCGTTCGCACATAAAAGGTGTCGATCAAGACCCCCAGGCCCAGGGCGAAGCCCAATTCGATGATTCCCTTGAGTCCGACTCCCGTGCCGCTGTGGTAACCAAACCAAGCGGCGATTTGCGGGAACCATGCCGATGACGTCATGCTAAAGAACGTCGCGGCCATCACGAGTCCGCATGCCGTGATGATCCCGCCGGTTTTGGCAACCGCGCGACGCAGCGCGATGCGCCAGCCCAGGTTCTCTTGCTCCTCCAAGATTCGCGTCACCAAGTAAACGTTGTAGTCTTGGCCCACGGCGACGAGGATGACGAAGAGAAAGAGCGGCAGCTTCCAGTCCAAGCCGACGAATTCGCTACCATAGGCTTGTTGAAAAAACAAAGCCGTCAGACCAAGTGTTGCGTAGTAGCTGAGCAATACCGTTGCGATCAAGTAAACGCACAGCATCACACGTCGAATGACCAACAGCAGCACAACAAACACCGCCAGCACCACGGCAATCTTGATCCGCCGATTGTCCGAAAGCGTGACGCTCCGTAGATCGATGATCGATGGTGTGGTTCCCGCAAGATAAACTTTGGACCCTTTCCATACCGAATCATCGTCTGCGGCTAGCTCGTTGAGTTTCTGATCCAGAGCCGAAACCAGGCTCGCTGTCTCGTTGGAGAATGGATCGCCGTGGATGATCACATCCAAGCGAGCCAAGCGATCAGAAAGTTCGGCATTGGTGGAAAAGAAGTGGCGTTGCGCGATGCGATGTTTCTGCAGAGCACGTCGTTTCCACGCATCACTGCTGAGAATGCTCATTTCCCGATTCGGCGGAAAATCTCCCAATGGATCGCTGAAAGTCCGAACGGTTGCAACGCCCTCTTGTTGGTACAGCGTATCCGACAGTTTTTTGATTTCCTTCTTAAACTGTTCACGAGGAACCGCATCCGGACGCACCAACAACAAGGTAACCGGATTGATCTCACCGATTTCAAAGTGATCGGCGAGCAGACGGAAACCACGTCGACTGCCTGATGTCGAACTCAGTTGGCTGCTCAAGTCGTAGGTCACGTTGGACTCGTTGACCAGCCCATAAATTCCAGGCAGAATCAAACCCACCATTCCGATGCCCATCGCCAGCCAAGGGCGACGCGTGATCATCAGGGCGATCCATGACCATACGCCCCCTCCCATCGTGGCGCTCTGCGAACTGGTGCCCTGTCCCAAGAGTGAAACCGGGGGCTCCGTGTTCTGCAACACCTTGGATGGCCAAAAGACGCCAGGCCCCAACGCTCTCAACAACGCGGGGGTGAGCGTGGTGCAGATCAACAATCCGACCAGCAAACAGATCGCAATGATCGGGCCGGTGTAATGAAACTTTCCGAACTGCGCAATCCATAACATTCCCAGTCCGACGACCGTTGTCATGGCGCTGCCCAGTAACGCGCCAGTCACACCAGAGAGAGCTTTCCGGCATGCCTCTGGCCACGGATACTTCCCGGCCTCTTCTCGCAGACGCGAGATCAAAAACAGGCAATAGTCGGTTCCCGCACCGAACAGAATCACGACGATAAAGATTCGACTGGTGGTGAAAATCCGAACGTCCAGCCACGGAACGGTTTCATTCAATGACCAACCGGCCAGCAAGGCAATCAGTGAAGTGGACACGACCACGGCGCAGCCGATTGACACCATCGGGATGGCGACCAGCAAAGGCGCGCGGTACACGGTGATCAGAATCAGCAGGATCATGACCACGGTGATCGACTCGGTGTACCGAATCGCATCACGCGCGGCGATCAGTGTCTCACCTCCGATTGCGGCCGACCCTGTCATCTCCAGTCGCAACCCCGGCTCCGTCCTCACGCTGCTGTCGTTGAGAACCTCACTCAACAGCCCACGCATCGCTTCCACGGTGGTGATGTTGCTGGTCGCAGCCAGTTCGCTGCGCAATTGAACCACGGTGAGCCGAGCACCGGGTTTGGAGAGTCGCGATCCGATCACGGGATCATTCCACGACAGGACATCCATCATGGACTGCCAGGCAGACAAATCTCGCGACTGGATCGGAGTGACATCCGTTTTGATGCTAGGCACCAAAACGAGCGCATCCTGAAAATCACTCGCGGCGGAGTTCTCAGGATCTCCGATACGTTCCAACAGAGTGGCCCGGTCCCAATACGCGATGGCCAGTCTCGGCTGAACCAACGTCGGTTCTTGATCGGGCAATTGGTCGGTAATGCTCTCGTAAAAACGTTCGTCAATGTCGATCGCATGATTGAACGAGTCCAAGGCCTGTCGCAGCCAGGGGCCTGCCTCTCCGGCTTCATCGATCGGACCTTGTTCGTAGCCGAAACGCGTGATTGCGTTTTGCCAACAGACTTCGCCAAGCCGATGATGCAGTCGGCGCAAGAGATCCAGTCCGACCACCAGATCCGATTCTTTGAGGTCACCGTGGTCTCTGCCCAACACCAAAACAATCTCGCTGCGGCTGCGGTCTTGACGGAACGCTTCGTCAAGCAATTTCCCTGCAGCAACGCTGGTCATCTCTGCCGGCAAATAGTCAAAGTCACCGTCGTAGGCAATTTTGTCCCATTTGGGAGCGGCCCAAAACAGCAACACGCTCGCCAATACCCAGAATGCAAGTATCCAACGCCAGCGCTGGATGACGCGATCAGACCATCGATCAGACGCGGTGATTTGCATGGGCAGGAGGGGAGCAGCGTGGCGCTGAAAGGGCGGGTAGGTCCATCACCAAGGTAACAGATCGATAGGTTACCTTAATTCTCCCGATGGTGAACCGAGGCAATCATTTGAGGTTTTTTACCCCTTTGGTGACTCGGTGGACGGATCCGGATCATTCCTTGCCGTCGTTGGCCGGTGCCTGGGGCGACGCCTCAGTCGTATCTACCTGGGCACCTAATGCTTTCAAAGCACTACGGATCGAGGCTTCACTCGTAAGGCCCGAGAGCGTGATGACTTCGACCGCACCGGCAGGCTTTGACGCCTTGTCCAGTTTCGCGACCATCTCGACGACCAAACCCAGCAAGCTTTCGCCTTCGGCACTGATCAAGAGGGTGTTTCCGATTTCGTCGACACCGATCGAAAGCTTGCCCTTGAATGAAAAGTCCGCACCGCCACCGTCACGACCATTCTCTTTGTCGACCAATCCGCTTCCCGAGTCATCACGTCGCTTCTTTTGGTCCTGCCCCTCTTCGCCACCGCCCCGATTGCCGCCTCCGCCGCCCCCGGAAAAAGTCTTGTCGTTGCTACTGAGCAGATCGCGATAGGCTTCCTTGATGGTATCCGAGATCTTCTGAGCTTTCCCCCACTCCAACGTCACCAATTGTGTGTATCGCATGCGAGCGCTGCTGGATTCATCGGGAACGTCCCACAATTCGATCAACTCCGTAATGATCTTGAGCTGTTCGTCTGTGGCTCCAGAGACGACCAGAGTCTTGGTGTCGGGATCCTCGACGATACGCAGGGAATTGTTCTTGCCCAAACCTGACGGCCCGCTTTCTTCTTCTTGGTCCAGGTCGTACCACCATCGGTACAGCCGATCTGCCTCGTCGTTGCCTTCCTCTTCGTCAGCAAAGTACTCTTCCAGATTGAGTTTGATGATGTAGGCGGAACCATGCTCGATCTGAAAAACATGATAGGGCCGCTTCGGCGGCTGGATCTGCATCATCAGATCTTCCAACCGATCCAAGGCTTCCGTGTCATCGCTGTTGAGGATCAAGTTTCCTCGCGCATCCAGCTCGATACGAATAGCAGACTTCTGTGCGGCCGTTGCACTATCTGTCTTTTCATTCGTCTTGGAGTCTGCCGCTGCGGGACCGCCGAAGGCTCGATCAAAATCGGCAGCCGACTGGATCGTTGGTTGGTCTGTAGAATCGTCGGAGCCTTGAGTTGGCGAACCGTCCTGCAGCACATTGGTCAAGAACTGCTCGGAACTCACAGGAGGTTGAAACGGATTGTCCGCCAGGTCTCCAACCGATGGTGCCAAATGTGTGATCGTCTCATCCAAAACTCGCTTTTCACCGGCCTTGGGTTTGTCGCTCTCCGCTTCAGGCGTCTCCGACTCAGACTTATCTTTCGACTCTTCTATCTCGATCGGTTTATCTTCGTCCTTTGAGGAATCGCTCGCTGATGATTTGGACTCGTCCGGTTCGGCGAACGCCTCCTTGTCAGGCAGCTCCAGCGGATTGCCCGACATGCGTTCCCACTGTTTGCGGATCTGCTGTAGGTATTCGTACGTTTCCGGTGTCGCAGCGGCGTCGATTCGTCGATAGGTCCGCTGGCTGCCTCCCGGTGGCGGCAGCTCACCGAGTTTGACGAGCAAGTTGGTGACCTGTTCCATCTCCGTTTCGTTGGCCCACAGCAACACCTGTCGGTACTGCGCATTGGCGGCAACTCGAAACTCGTCTTCGTCTTTCTTGGACTCGCTTTGGTCGCCGAAGCCGTAGCCGTAGTAAGAGTAACGTCGGGACGAACTATTGCTGTCGTCTTTGTCCTTGTCCTTGCCCATCAAGAAGCCGATCGATTCGGCAACTTCGTTGGCGTCGAGTCGTCGCAACTGCAGGACTTCGAATTTGCGTCCACTGCCATCGAGCCTGGCGATCAGTTTTTCGATGATGAATCGGTCAGCGGCACCTCCGTTGACGATCACCGCATTGTTGTCTGAATCGGTACGAACGCGAGTGGATGGCTCCAGCACGTTCATCTCCGAAATGATCTCAATCAGTTTTTCGGGGTCCAGAGAGTAGAGTCGAAAGACGGCGACTCTCGATTCCACATCGGCCAGCGACATCATGCTTTGACCTGGAACGTCGATTCGGTTGATGAACTCGCTGGCGACCGCGATACGATCGACGGGGGCACGGATGATGACCGAGTTTTGACGAACATTTGCGACAATAGAGACATCAACCTCTTTCTTTTCGGGCATCGGTTGGCCGCCGTTTTGTTGCTGCATCCGCTGCATCGCTTGCATTTGCTGAGGCGTCATCGGCCCCGCTTCTTTCTTTTCGACACCCAAGAATTCTTCGAGCATCTTCTTGGCATCTTCCGCTGGGATGTATCGCAGCTTGAACTCGGGCGCAAGTGCTTCACGGCTCACGCTGTCGCGTTCCCGATCGAGCAAGGTTGCCACCTGCTTGAGGTTCACCGCGGCATCCATGGCTTCGATACGATTGGTCGTTGTCAGCGCGGTCAGACGTCCGTTGGTGCTGATCATCGGAGTCAATTCTTTGGCAAGCTTTTCAGCAGATAGCCAGCCCACGTCCAAAGAGGTTCGAACGAACGTGTTGGGTTGCAACTCATCCAGTTGATCGACAGCGACCCGTGGTACGATGGCCGGATTGATGTTCTCGGTTTTGACAACGGTCATCCCACCGGGCATTTGCAGCATCGTGTAGCCACGAGAGAGCAAGTGACGATTGAACAGATCCTTGGTTTCATCGACGGTATATCGACCGGGAGATCTAAGGTTCACACGATCCCCGGGCAACTCTTGCCAGTCCAGCGGTTGATCGGAGATGTCAGCCAACCACTGAATCAAGCCGACCCAGGACTGGTTGCGAAACTGAAAGGCGACCTTTCCGTCCTCACCCACCGTCGCCTTTAACTCATTGGGGTCGGACTCTGTGTCTTCCTTGTGGTGATCCCCACGACGAATGACTTTGGGTTCCGCGGACTCTTTGGCGTCACCGTCTTTCGGCTTGTCCGAACCTGGTGGTTGGCTGGAATCTCCAGGGTTGCCAGACTTGCCTGGGCTATTCGAACCAGGCGGTTGATTGGCATCGCCACCGGGGTTCGGTGAGACTTGGACCGGCTGGCCATCCGGGCCGGGGCGGTACGTGATGGGCGCACCGGTGTCGTCTGCTTTGACATTCGTCGCAAGACAGGCGATGACAAGGGCACAGATCAGATGAAAATAGGAGGGTCGTGGCACAACCAGCTCTGCTGAATCAGACAAGGTTCCGGGCGAACGCCCTGGGACCAGGCGTTTCAAAACAAGAACCAGTATGAATGACAGGAGAGCGAGAAACAAACGTTTCTTTTTGGGGCGATGCCGTCCGCATATTCAGAGCAACGGAGGTTGCTCGCTGAAAGGACCGCAATCTCCAAGAATTCCGCTATTTCCAGCGGTCTGGAGTCGGAATGAAGGCGTCCAGAGCCCCCAGAGCCGACCCATCGTTGGTCTCCGCAAACTGAAATCCGGCGGTTGCAATTGAGTCCGCAGCGGCGGTCAGCGGCTCCGAGTTGTTCAGTTTGAGCTGCACGGAGTCATAAACCGCCAAGATATGGTTCAGGTTTGAGTCGCTCACCTTCTGGGCAACGCTCTTGAGTCTCGCGGCGGCTCGTGCCGTTCGTTGTGCTGCGGTGACCCCGTAGTTGGCTTTTTGGGTCGCGATCGCGGTCGCTCTCATCCCGGCCTCCAGTTCGGCGATCATGCCCGAGACAAACATCACACGCAGTCGATTTTGCGAACTGGGCGTGTTCGCTTTGCCGTCACTGCGGACGAAGTTGTGACGCACAGTACCTTGGCTCCAAGACACGAACTCAAAATCAAGGCTGCCGGCGGTGTGACCGCCTACGTTGACCAGTTCTTCGTCGGCCGTCGTGTGGCATCGCAAACAACTCTGCGCGACGGCAAACACATTGAGAGGATTTCGCATCCCGGCATGAACGCTCGCAGCAATTCGTTGTTGACGGTGGTGGGGTGTCTCCGTCAATCGTGTAATGGATTCGCCGCCATAGTCATGGTGCAAATCCAACCAGTCCTTTGCCGCACCGTGACAGGATTCGCAACTGACACCGGAGATCACATGCGGTTCCTGCCCGGCACTCGATTGCTGGGTGTAGTGACAAGCCACGCATCGGCCTTCATGTTTGATGGACTGCAGCCCCAATTTCAACGCGATCTGCTTGGCTTCCGGCGTGCGGTGAAGCGTATCAAAGGTCGTGGCGTGCGGCGTCTTTTGCCACACCCCGACTTCGCCCGCATGACATTTGACACACGATTCCTGAGTCAAGACCTTGTGTGGATTGGCCGGCTCGGCGATCACCGGAGGAGCGGCCGACGACATGCCGGCAAGATTCAGCGTCCCGATGATCGTGGCGAGAGAGAACGAGAAAAAACGGTTGCCAAACATGATTGCTCCGGTTCGGGCGTCGACGTAACTGATTGAAGGCGACTGACAGGGCTCATGACCGGCACAATCCCTCTGTTGCGAACATCCTGCTCCGATACAACAGGGGACCGCCTGGTGAGCGGTTGGGTTTCAGAAGCCTAGGTCACAATCAACGCCCCCCACGCCGGAAAATCTGTCGTGACTTTCCTCCCTTTGGTGGTCGGTGATCTCCGGATACCTGCGAGAAACGGCAACAGTTGGGTATACTCGAAACCGCCATCCAGGGTTCGATCCCATCGCCGGGCGTCGCCCAACGGGCAAACCCGATTTGTTTTTGTTCACTCCTCGTTTCTCACGATCGAGCATGCCTCGCAGCCGACTAGGACCGCTTGCCATCGAATCCAAACTGGGCGACCATCCGTCGACCAGTTCGGTTTGGCGAGCAATCCATGTCCAGCTCAAACGAGCCGTTGCGGTCAAGGTCTTCTCGGCACCCTTTGGCGGAACGCCAGAAGCCCGAGCGCAGTTCACCAGTGAGTGGGAACAACTGAAGAAAGTACAGCATCCCGCTTTGGCTCGCTGTTACGGTGGCGGGTTTGAAGACCGAGATGCCTATCTGGCCTACGAATTGGTCGAAGGCGAAACGCTCCGCACCCAATTGGATCGGCTCACCCGACTTTCGTGGGAATCGGTCCTGGACATGGCCGAGCCGATCGTGGACGCACTGGAATACTTGCACGGCCAAGGCATCATTCATGGTGCCATCGTACCGGACAAAATCGTTTTCTCGGGCCTGAGCCCCGTCTTGCTGGATGTCCGCGTCCATCGCTTTGACTCCCCGTTTCGATCCGCACGTCCTCCGGCCCCGTCTGAGATCGCGCTCACCGCACCTGAACTCGTGGCCAATCCCCTGACCGGCTCCGTCTCAACGGACCTCTATTCTCTGGGCGCTGTCTTGTACTTGGCGGTCACCGGACGCTATCCGATCGATGGTGACACGATCGAACAGGTGCGGCAAAACCTCGAACATCAGGTTCCCGCTTCACCCGCATCGATCGTTTTGGATTGCCCGATCTGGCTGGACCGCCTGATCATACAAATGTTGGAAAAGTCGCCCCCGCTGAGGCCACCGTCGGCATCCGCGGTCCGACTGGCATTGGCGGAAGTTCGCCGGCGGGCGATGTCCCGCAGCGGCGTCGCGGAACATGTCTCCTCCGGCTTCAGTCCGCTGCGGATGACCAACCAGAGCGAAAAAGATGAGGCCCGAAAGCTGTTGGGTCGCGAGCTGATCGATGTCGATGCGACAGAGAAAAAATCTCGTACAAGCTCTGTCGACTGGCACGAACAGCCTTGGTTGCTGATCCTCGGACTCGCCCTGGTCCTCGGCGTCCTCGTCTACATCGCTTGGCCGCCCAGTGAAGCCGGCCTAAGAAGTCAAGCGGAAGCGTTGATCGCTCAAGACACACGGTCGGCGCTCGCGGACGCGAAAAACAAACCGCTCAGATTGCTGCTGCAGCGTTTTCCAGACGGCGAAAATGCCGCGTGGGCTCAAGAACAGATTGACCGCATCGATGTGATCCTCTTTCTGCACCAATTGAAGGTCAAGATCAAGAATCGACTTTCGATCACCGATCAAGGCGAACAACTGCACATGCAAGCGCAAGAGTACGCCGCCAACGAAGACTACGCCAAGGCCCTGGACAAGTATCACAGCATGGTGACCGTGCTGGGCGACGACGACGAGTACCGTGTCGCAGTCAACGCCGCACGGTTTCAGATCGGTGTCATCGAACGACTCGCTGCGGAACAAACCGATGCCGCAGAGATCATCCAAGGAAAACTGGATGAGGCGGAACGATTGCTGGCCGAGAACCGAGTGATCGAAGCCCGCAAGATCTGGTACAGCCTCGTGGAACTCTATGGCGACAACAGTAATCTGGCGCCCTTGATCAAAAAGGCACAGGACAAACTACGAGAACAAGACAGCAACTGATTGGCGTCAGCTTGGACTACTCTAAGTTTGGTGTTGACTTGATGTTTCGGCGTTAGTCTTTGAGCCGTTTCTTGTCCACTGTCACCTCCCCCAAGGAACTTGGGGGAGGTCGAGCAGAGCCGCGCTAGGCGAATGCGAGGGAGGGGGCATTGCGCGCCGGTTGGGAATTTGAACGTGGTTTGCCAAGCGTAGACCCCCTCCCGGATCTTGCTTCGCTCGGTCCGACCTCCCCCAGCTGTGCCGGGAGAGGTGACAGAAAATTGTGCAACATCGCAGTGCCACAATCCCCAATCTTGATCAGCCCAGCATCAGCCTGTCTTGGATGAACCATTCTCATCGATCTCTTGAACTTCGTCCGCTTGAACTTCGCTCCGCTTGCACAATGCCAACGAAGCCAGGATGGCGATTCCGGGGATTGCCGGGGCACGCATTCGCATGTTGCTCCAGTACAGCGAGTGAACCAGGATCAGGCTCAGCAGCAACGCCCAAATCGGCCAGCACATCGCACCAAAGACCTTCTTGCGGTGCACAAAACACGCTCGGACGACGGCCGCGTAAATGAGCAAATAGAAAGCACCCACCACGATCGTTACGGTCCTGGATGATACAGCCGTGTTGTGTGGAAATGGGCTAAGCAACCGAAACACACGCACGACACATGACCAAACAAATGCTCCCGGCCGTCGGCGGATCGTCGCCACGGCCGCGTCATAGCAGCGGCGATCGTCGTCGTGTTCCGTGACGGGATACTGATTCTCGGGTGGCCCCGTCCAGTCTTTCTCCCAAAACGCTTCGGTGTTGGGGTCACCGTCATAGCGATGCTGGTAAGCATTCAGGAAATGAGTGGCATCCCACGCTTGGCCAAAACGATGCTGAGACAGGTAGTCGTAAAAGGATTCGTTATTGCCCAACAGCAACGTGTACCCGCCGTGACTGGTCGCCCAAATCGGATGCCCCACCGCCCTCGCATTGCGCGCCGTCCATGCCGCAACGGTACCGCAGGTCACGAGCAGGATCGGCAAAACGGCGATGATCGATTGCGTCCATCGATAACCGGATCGACGAAGCCAAACCAATGTCATCAGGATCATGAAGACCGACCAAACGAGAAAAGTCGGGCGGCACAGGTACGCCAATGCCAGCAACACCCCCAGCAGACCACTCAGCAGGATCGTTTGGAACATCGAGGAGGCGGATTGTTCGCCGCTGTCGGAGCGTTTGGCGGAGACGCGAACCCAGATTGACCAGACGCAAAGGACGGTGACGACCAAAAAGACGGCCAAAGTCTCGGTCATGACTTGCTGGCAGTGTTTCAGCAAAATCGGGTCGATCGCAACCAATCCAGCCGCCAACCACGGTGCCCAAGCCGAACAACGACCGGTCGTCTTCGCCGAGTTTTTCTTGAAGAGGTCTTTTTCGCCTGGGGGTGACGCGATCAGGCGTTGTGCCGTCCAATAAGCCAAAACGATGGTCAGTGACCCAAGCAAGGTGTGCAATGTCGCCACCGTAATGCTGGTCAACTTGCCATCGGTCACCCACCAGGAAAGCAGATACGGATAGAGCGGAGGCCGAAAAGCCGTCGGCCTTGGTTCACCTCCACCATCCAAACCAAAGACACCGTCAACAGCGATCGTCTCCGCAATCGCTCGATAGGCATCGGGATCGCTTGAAAATCGATCCAGAGACCCCAAGCACACCACCGCCCGAATCAGCAACGCGGCCACAAACAGAACGGCGATTGAGATTGACTTGTGAGAACGATTCAAAAGGATGGTCCGATATCGGTCGGGGACAAACCACGATCCGCTAGAGCATAAACGATATTTCCGGCATGCAAAGTTTGGCAAAGATTCTGATCAGCGCCCGCTGGCCCTTGGCCGCGATGGGACTGCTCGTCCTGATGGTGTGCTATCCCATCTCCCAACGCTTGACCATGGACCGCCGCGTCTCGTCTCTGTTCAGCCAGACGGATCCGACACTGGTGGACTATCAGTCCTTTAAGTCCGCGTTCGGTGGGAACGAGATCATCTTGGTGGTCTACCGCGACGACGAACTGGCGACCACCGAAGGCATGGATCGCAGCCGCATCTTTTCGCAGCAGATACGCCAGTTGCCCGGTGTCGCGGCAGTCCTGTCGCCGGCGATCCTCAATGACGCCGTGAAATTGCTCAATCCGATAAGCTTATTCAAAGCCGACTCGAGCGTCCCAGCATTGATCCGTGACGATGATCCGGTGGCCGACGGCTTGGATGAAATCTTTTCAGGGTACACCCACTCGGCCGATCACACGCGCGCCGCCGTGGTGGTCATGCTGCAATCCTTCGACGAGGCTACCACGGAAAGTCACCACGCCGTGGCGGATCGACTCAACGCGTTGACCGAGACCTGGCAGCAGAATCATCCGGTCAGTGAGATCTCTTTGGTCGGTGAGCCGGTCTTGATCCACGACGCGCACACGCTGATTCAGCGCGACGGCGCACAACTGGCTCTTTGGACCGTCTCGCTCCTGTCCCTGGTTGTCTTGATCTCACTGTGGGACTTGCGGTTTGTCGCACTGACCGGATTGTGCATCGTTTGGTCTGTTGTCGCGACACGAGCCGCGATGGTCGGACTGGGGATCTCGTTATCATTGATCGCGTCGATCCTGACGGCCATCGTGACCGTCATCGCTGTGGCATCGATTCTGCATTTGGGCGTTCGCTTTCGCCGGATGCGTTGGCGTGGTCACACGATCAGTGAATCGGTGGATCGATCTTTGACCGGACTCCTGAAGCCCATTTTATGGACCTGCCTGACCGACGCGGCAGGGTTTGCGGCTTTGTTGGCATCCGGCATTTTACCGGTGCGCCAATTCGGTGTGATGATCGCGGTGTCAGCGTTGGCGGTCTTGCTGTCGATCGCCCTGTTCGCGCCCGCTTTGATGTCGATACAGGGTTTTGGATTTCGGGAAACGTCCCATCGCGGTCGAACTCGTGTCGCGCGACGCCTGAGGCGGATTTGTTTCTTCGTTGCCAATCGCTTCGTCGCCCATCGAGTCGGCGTCATGCTCGGCTCAGCTTGTTTCGCATTATTGGCCATCGTGTTGGTCGCGCGCAGTGAAACGGAGACGAGCTTTCTAAAGAATTTCCGATCCAGCAGTCGTATCGTCATCGACTACAGCCGCGTCGAGACCGATCTGGGCGGTGCCGGAGTGTGGGATGTCGTCTTGGATGCGCCGGCGGAGCTGACTCCTGAATACATCGATCAAGTCCTGGCGTTGGAGCAAGCGTTGCGCGAGATCGATGTCGATGGGGCAACCATCTCCAAAGCCATCAGCGCCGCGGACGCGGTCGAAGTCCTGGGACGTTCTCGGGCATTGTCACTGTTACCCGTCCCCGTGCGATTGGCCGGGATGCGAGACCGCCTGCCGGCGTTCATCAACGCGTTGATTTCAGAACCGGATCTGGACGGTCGTCGTCAATTTCGGATCATGCTGCGCAGTAAAGAAGCGTTGCCTGCGGAACAAAAACGGATGTTGATTCAGCGTGTGAATGAGACGGTGTTGCAACACGTTGCTCGCTGGAATGATTCTGCGCAATCCACAGAATCAGGCTCCTACGTGACGGGCTATTACGTCATCATGGCGCGATTGGTCGAGCAGTTGATTCGCGACCAGTGGAGATGCTTTGCCGCATCGATTGTGCTGATCTGGATCTTGATGCTGATGGCGACTCGCAGCGTTCGCTATGCCACCGCAGCACTGCTGCCGAACTTGCTGCCGGTTTTTGTCGTTCTGGCATTCACCGCTTCGTTGGGCGAGAAAACCAACATGGGCGCCGCGATGATCGCGGCGGTTTCTGTCGGCTTGTCGATAGACGGCTCGGTCCATTTCCTGGCCGGATACCGTCGTCGACGCGTTCACGGACACTCGCCTGAGACGTCCGCCAGTCACGCAGCAGCGGAAATCGGCGTCCCCGTGCTGCTGGCAACCATCGCCCTGGTGGTCGGATTCAGTGTGCTGTCGACCAGTGAGTTTGTGCCCACTGCAACCTTCGGAACGTTGGTCGCAGCGACGATGGCCACGGGCACACTGATCAACCTGACACTTCTGCCGGCAACCGTCAGTTGGTGGGACCAAGGCGACGGAACGAGCTGAAATCTCTGCGAACAAAATCGGTTCGCGGTCCAACCATCGGATCAACCATCGGGCCAATCGACTACTCGATCGGAGTTTCTTTGTTGCCGTCACGAATGAACGGCTTGCGAACTTGTTCGCCCTTGGTCGGTTGGAAATTGCGAACCCAGATGTTACGAAACCGAACCGGGTTACCGTGGTCTTGCAATGACAAGGGACCGGTTTCCGAATGCTTGTTGTACTGTGGCGGACGATTGAACGGCGTGTCGCCCAGTAGTTCGAAATGATGCAAGATCAACACACCGTTGTGCATGGCGGTGATCACGGCGGGCGATTTCAACGAGCCATCTTCGTTGAAACGCGGTGCGGTCCAAAACACGTCATAGGTATTCCACTCGCCAGGTTTACGCATCGCATTGGCGGCCGGTGGCGTTTGTTTGTAGATCGCGCCGGCTTGGCCGTCAAAGTAAGTGTCGTTGTCGTAGGAATCCAAGATCTGAATCTCGTACTTGCCCATCAGGAACAAACCGCTGTTGCCGCGACCTTGGCCCTGACCCTTGGGAGGCGTCGGTGCCGACCATTCGATGTGCACTTGGCAATCACCGAACTCTTCCTTGGTGGTGATTTGACCTTTGCCTGTGATCGCAACTCCGTCTTTGACCGTCCACCTTTCACCGCCTTTCCACTTGGACAGGTCCGTGCCGTCAAACAGAACGATCGCGTCTGATGGCGGCTGATCATCCGTTTCGCCCGGCGTCACGACCGGCGGCTCCTGCCACTCGATCCCGTTGAGGTACTCGCCAGCAGACAATGCTGAGTTGGATCCAAAGACACTTGCCGCGGCGAGAAGTCCGCACAAGCAGAACATGCCAGTGGAAACACGGAATGGGGATCGGATCGTCATGGTGCAGTCTGATTCATAAGAGGAAGGAATTCGTAGGGAGGACCAAAGATTATGGTCGCCACAAACTTGCCTGGCAAACCAGGAAAGAAATAATCCCGCGAACCGCGTTAAGCGATTGTCTGTTCCATCGTTGGAATGTCTTCGCCCGCCATCAACAGATGGGTCGCAAAACTGTCGCGAAACACGTGCGACGTCACATTCTTTTGCCCCCCAATGTCGCATGGTCAGCATTCCCACATGACACTACCCACTCGACACCCCGCGATCCTGCCTTTTTCCAAATCCACATAGGTGTCCCGCGACCCACGTCCCAATCCGTCGCCCTGCGTCCCTCATCAAGCCGACTCGCGACGACCCTCCTTCAGAAAAAGACACGATTCTGAGAACACAGCACCTTGCTGTGTTCGTCAAACGTGCCGATGAATGTTGCCCCTGGAACATGAAAACCTCCCCTGCGTGCGGCCGCTTCCAGCTGCGGAGGCAGCGACAGCATAAAGCGTGGGGCGTCAGCCCCACGTCCAACCGACAATCACCCCATCAAGCTGCGGAGGCAGCGACAGATACTGCTAAATTCGACAGATGGGACTCGACCTCGGGCGGTCAAGTCACCAAGCCCAAAACCATCTTCCGCCCCCACGTGTTCGATCGCATCCAAGCGGTTGGCTGCTGGAAGAAACTTTCTGACCTGAGCGACATAGGCTTCCTCAGTGTTGCAGGCAAGTTGAATCGCTCCGATCACGCTTCGATACGCTTGCAGCACTAACGTTTCCATGGCGTCAATGCGCCCACGATCCCGCCCGCTCTCAGATCTTCTCATTGCATGCCCATGGAATCGGAAATTCAAATGCACAAACTCGCGATACTGTCAGAACGCAGGGCCTGTCAAGCGGTGCCAGTCCCACCCGATGTCGCATTCAAGACTGCAACTGCCTACAATGCGAAGTGGTCTCATTGGCAAATTGCTGTGACGCCGGGGAACAATCAGTCAACTGCCAATAAGAGCGGCAGAACTCGAGCGGCAACTGCCCATAAGGCGTCAAATAACCAATCGCCAAGTCCTGACTCCCCTTAATTACAAGTTCTGTGGGTTGCTATATCTAAATCACCTTTCGGGTCTGTTCAAAAAATGAGACACGCAATTGCAATCGTCGGGCTGATGGCATTGATGGGCGCCTCGCATTGCATCGCCCAAGATGCGAAGATTTCTACGACCGCCGATTCGCTTTTGGCAACGCTGAAGCGACCTTGCAAGTTTGATCTATCGTCAGCAAGCCTTAATGATGTTGCCGTCGCGGTCAGGAAGCAGTTCAACGTCAACGTCATTGTCCAAGATCACGCATTCGAGCAGATCGGCCTTGAGGATGTCCGCGTCACCTATCGTGCGGAGGGAGTTTCACTTCGATCAGCACTGCTTTCGATGCTCGACGAGTTTGACGCAACTTTCGCAATCCGTTGGGAATCGATTGTTCTTACGACCAACGAGCGTGCAGACGAGTACTGGCGTCCTGCCGTCTACGCTGTAACCGATTTGGTATCCGTGGAACCGATTCAACCGCAATCTCCTGACATCACTGGGCCGTTGTACCGTTCCGCGTTCGCTGACTTTGATAGTCTGATCCAACTCATCCACACGTTTGCGGCACCGGACACGTGGTCGGCCGGGACGGGACCATCGTCCGATTGCATTGGCATCACCGTCGGTGATACTCACCTATTGGTAGTGAGCCAATCGGAAAGCACGCATGCTGAAATTGAGCGTTTGCTGACGGACATGCGGAGCAAGATTGCCAAGAGAAAAACACAAGACACAGAACAATGACAATCAAGATAGGGGCCCGGTTACCCGGGACCCCTCTCACAACACCTAGCATGCGGGTCCGCCCAGGCTCGGTGAATACAGTGCGGTTCGCCTCAACGATGCAAGCGATAGCCAGCACTCTTCAAGAATAAACGCCGTAGCCACGAAATTCGTAGCCCACGTACCTAAGCCCATCCGTCTTGCGGATGCTGCTCTTGTCGTGATTGACGGACAATTTCAGACGCTCGGTCAAGAAGCGTTCGATGCTCCCGTACACACGCTGCGCCGCCGCTTCCGCCTTCGTGAAGACCACGAAGTCTTCGGAAAAGCTGCTACCTTTCGTTCGATTTGACCAGACTCCAACCGGCCTCGTGCCGGTGGTGAATCCGACTGACTGGCTACGACACCGCAGGCCAATCGCAACCCATCTCCCCACTGGCCTCGTGCCAGTGGTAAAGGGACGAACGCGACTTGAGATGGCCAGTGATCGTCCTTGCTACCACCGGCACGAGGCCGGAGGGGAGCCAAGCGAATCGACTGCTTCTTTGTAGCTCATCTGTCTTGCTTCCACCGGGTCAAGCCCGGATGGAGAGCGAGGAAGCATCAGAGTTCATCGGTGGTTCGTTCCTTGTCTTGTGACGTTCAGGCCTTTGTGTCGCCGTTGGACTCGGCGGATCACTCCTATGCCTTCTGCTGCCGACTTCGATCGTGGGTTCGTGTTACCACGGCCCACCCCGCGTTGGAGCAAGCTCTAGTAGCGGGCGCAGGATGAAGCCCTCCCCAAATAAGGGACGTTTCAAGACGCGACGGTCTTGAAACACGTGATCGATCCCCACCCAAGCTCCCCATCTACCTCCACCAACTTTTCCGGTTCGGTTTCGCTGTCAGCAGCCAGCGGATTTTTGGGAATCGCACAGCGATGGGCATGCAGTGTCGGTCTCTATAGGGTTTCTGTTCCGTGCTACTGCAAGCTCCGCGCGGACCTGATGGGTCTTGGCGTGAATGCGTCTGGAAACGAATTGCGTTGAACCATGCCCGAATCGGCGGGACTGACCCTATGACCCGGACGGTTCTCGGCGGCTATCCAGCTTGACGCTCACATTCGCAGGCTTCCTCCCCACGGTTTGTCACCTTGTGCGCAGTTGCCGGGCATCTTCGAGACAGGGCCTCGTACTTACTTCGTTGGGATCTACATTTGGTATACTGTCTCCTACTGGAAGTAACCGGAACTAAGTACAGGGGACTTTCACCCCACAAGATCACGCCCATGTTGGGCGTACTGCACGGGAGTGGCGGTGGTGACCGTTTTGGAAGTGGTTGAATCGTTCGCCGCCGCCCGCTGAACCGTAACGTTATCTGCCTCAAGCATGTTCAATATCGACGTTGAGTTCATCCAGAAGCTTAAGGATCATGGCTACGACCTGTGGACGATTTCCCAGTGGGAGAACTGGCTGCAATTGTCACCGCAACTGCCAGGCGCATTGCAACAGATTCGTAATGCATTTGATGATGTGAAGCTTGGTGATGGCGTTGGCATCCTCGAAGCGAACGGACTGGATGACTATGCCGGTGACAGCGAACTTGCTCGGTTACGCAAACTTGACGAACGAAATGATTGGCGAAATCTCGACGCTGAACTTTTGGATCGGTATCATGCGACGCCTTCATTTTTCGATGCTCGCGGATTTGTTTTTCATCTTCCGGCGTTCTTGCTCGCGGAACTCGATGACAAACATGAGTATGGATTCATTGATCGAATCGTCGAAAAACGCCCTCCGTCAGGTAGCTGGATAGATTTACTAACAACCCAACAAGCGGCGGCATTGGTCTCTGTGCTGTCGCTGGTGAAACAACATCCCGACTATTACAATGACACGAAGAAATTCGACCATGCAATCGAACGTTTCAACCGAATTGCCGCTGCAAACGGCAGATAACAATGGGTTGCACACGGAGCCGAGGGTCGCGCGGGTTTCAATGTTCAGTTTGTTCGCCGCGGCCCAGTGAACCCTGCCGTTCTGCAATTAAGCGATGTCCCGAATTGCCATTCGTGCCGCCCACCAAGCTTCCATCGCCGCTCGTGTCATCCCGCCGTCATCTGAATTCGGGACAAGAGGCCGCCACGCTGCAGGCCACTGCAAGGCTCTTCTTGGGTGTCTCAGTCGGTACCTCAGGCATCGAGAGCGGCAGCAAACTAATCCTGCTAGATTGGTGCGTGGTACAAAACGCTTACGGGCCCAGTATTGAGTGTTGCAGAGGCAGTCTAAGAACGGTGATCCAAGTCAGTCGTTGAAGCCCTGGACTTTCTGGTGCGAGACAGGCAGACAGGTAGTGAGGATGAATTGTCTGCAGGTGGTGTGTGCGGCCGTGAACGGCAACAGCTCCGAACTTTGGCACCTTTTGGTCCCAATCAGGTGACCACAGTGCCCAAGGTTTGTGCGTGACCCAAGCGAATCAAGTGGAACAACGTCGATTGGTTTTGATCGCGACTTCTGGCTGGCCAGATCGACTTGAAACCCATCGTTAGGGCATACTTTGCATGACAGCATCCGCCCATTGCAATTCTGCCACACTAGACATCAGCTGGTGTCTTCCCGAATCCACGCGGCCAGAGGTGAAGTAGCGGCGTACCGTATTCCATCATGCACAGCATGACCTACGGTTGCTGGGGTCAGGGAATGATCTCGACGACGACGCCTTTGAAGGCCGGTGTCTTGCTTTGCGGGTCGGCGTGGCGGCTGACCAGGATGTTGGACTCGGGGTAGTACATCAACGCGTTTCCGCTGCGGATCGAATCGTAGCCACGGGCCAAAATGCCCGGCATGCTGCCGGTGTCGCTTTTGACCGTCACGCGTTGATCGTGCTGTAAACCCAAACGTTTTAGGTCATCGGGGTGCATGAGGATGATGTCCCGGCGATCTTGATTGCGATACAGGTCTTCTTCTTCATAGACCACCGTGTTGAACTGGCCTTCGCTGCGAACCGTCATCAAACGCAACTGCTGATTGCCGGTGCCCTTGAGCGGTGGCAGCGTGTGGCGATGCAGCACCGCGCGGCCATCGTCGGTGCCGAAGTGCGGTTGGTGAAACGTCCGGCCTTCGATCTGAAATTCTTCTTTCGTTTCATCGATCGTAGTGATCTTTTCGTAGCCGGGGACCACTGCACCGATCCAATGCCTGATCGTTGCGGCTTTGCGCATCTGCGTCCAGTCGATTCCCTTGGCATCGGGCAACAAGCGTTCGCCGATCGTCGCGATGATCTCGACTTCGCTACGGGGACCGGGCAATCGACGTGGACCACCGTCGCTCAAGCGGACAAAGTTGAACATCGACTCCTGCGTCGTCGGTTCGGGTTCCTCATCGCGTGCCAACACGGGCAAGATGATCGTTTCCTTGGCCAACCCGTGCGCGTGGCCGGTGTTCATCGTGGTGTTGAGCATCACGTTCAGATCAAGACTTGAGAGCGAACGAGCGGCGTACGTCGCATCGGGGTTGGAACCATAAAGATTTCCGCCCAAGCAAAATCCGACTTTGATCTCACCGCTGATCGCCGCATCCATGCACGCCAAGGTGTCTTTGCCATCGGTGGTTGGCAGCTCCACGCCGAACTTTTCTTCCAACGCGGAGAAGATCTTGTCTTTGAGCTTGGGAGTCACCCCGACGCTGCCGATACCTTGCACGTTGCTGTGCCCGCGGATCGGCATCAAACCGCATCCGGGTCGACCCAGCATGCCGCGGCACATGGCCAAATTCGCAATGGCTTGAACATTCTCGACGCCGTGTGCGTGGTGGGTGATCCCCATCGTCCACGAGAACACCGTTAGCCGCGACTGTGCGTAGAGTTCGGCGATCATTTCGATCTCGCTTCGCGCCACGCCGGACTTCGTCTCGATCTCTTCCCAATTCAGCGCATCGACGGCGGCCAACCACTCGTCGCTGTTGCGGCAATGATCTTGCAAGAAAGCCGAGTCGATTTTGCCCGCAGACTTGACGGCTTTGGCGATGCCCCACAGCAAGGCGAGGTCGCCGCCGATGTGGGGTTGAATGTAGTGTGATGCGATCTTGGTTCCGCCGAGCAGTGAAAAGACGTCACTGGGAACACGAAACTTGACCATTCCCGTTTCACGCACCGGATTGATCACGATCACCTTTCCACCGCGACGCCGGATCTTCATCAAGCTGGTCATCAACCGCGGGTGATTGCTCGCTGGATTGCCACCGATCACGAAAACCGTGTCCGCTTTTTCCAGGTCCTCCAAGACGATCGTCGCAGTACCGCTGCCGACGCTGGATTGCAGACCGACCCCGCTGGCTTGATGGCAGTAGTAGCTGCAGTTGTTGACGTTGTTGGTGCCGTAGACACGGGCGAGCAATTGCAACAAGAAACCGGCTTCGTTGCTGCTGCGACCGCTGAAGTACCAGAAGGTTTCGTCGGGGCGAACCGCCCTGAGCTTTTCGACGATGCTGTCAAAGGCTTCCTGCCAAGTGATTTCTGTGTAGTGAGTGTCGCCGGCTCGATAGCGAACCGGATGAATCAGTCGACCGAGGTGTTCCAGTTGCCGAGGAGTGAGCTTCTGCAATTCGGCCAGAGAGTTTTTTTTCCAATAGTCGCTGGTGATCGCAGGCTGCATGTCAGCGACCATGGCTTGCAAGCTTTTCTTGCAAACCTCGGGGAAGTGACCCGATTCATTGACCATGCCGCCTTTTTGGCCGCCCATGCCCAGAGCGCACGTTTTGCACGCGTTGCGCGACCGCATCGCTTTGTAAAGTTTCCAAACGCCACCTGCCTCACGCCCTTTTTTCCACGTGTACCAGATCGCTCGAAAACCGCCACCGCTGCCAACTTTCACTGATGTCTCCTTCGCTGTATTCCAATCCATTCCCGTTTCTGATGCCCGGCACTGAGAGCATAGGCCCCGAGTGTTCCCGCCTGCCCATTGGGCTGCCAGCATTCTAACCTCAATGCACGCTCCACCGCTGCCGTCAGCCTTTGAACAATCGTCAATCTTTGCCTGACCCTGCCCAGGTGATCGACTCTGAAATCCGTTCGATTTGGAACCGCAAGCCGCCGAAACCAATGGGTGTGTTCTCATTCGTTGCCGGATTTGCGTCCAAACGTCGTGACGCTGACGAATGGTCGCACCATTCACGTTCCCTACGCTCGTCAGGTGATCGGCCCATGTCTTTGCTGAAACTCTGGAATTCGATTCGGTCGGTAGCAACGGGTTCGGCGGCGACGGGCGAAACTGCGGACATCGAGGCTGGTAAGCCCAAGGTAGCCGACAAGACCGTAGACCAAGCGGTTGCGGGTCGCGTGCCTGCTGCCGCGCGCCCCGATCCAGCGACGGCAGCCGCGGTCAAGGTCCCAGCGGCCAAACCGGTTAAATCTGGATTGCTCTCTGGCGTACTGCGTAGTTGCCCCCATGCAGGTCTGACCAAGCAATTCAAAGGGTTGTCCGTCAATACTGTGCTGGAGGTGGGTGTCGGTGACGGAACACGGGCCATCGCCATCCTGCAGTCGCTTTTGAAGGCAAACCCGGACGCCAAGATTCACTACATCGCCGTCGATCAATTCGAGATGAATGGCGGCATCGAATTGCGCGCCTTTCACAAACAGCTCCGCGGCATTTCGTCCCTGGTCAACCTGCTCCCAATGCCCACACGGGCGGGATTGGATCGCGTGGCTCGCACGTACGGTCAAGTCGACTTGTTGATCTGGAATGATCCCGAAGTCAACGTTTTGAGCGCACCGTTGGACCGAATCTGCAAAGCAAGCGGAAGCGTCTTTCTACAGACCGATGGAAAATGGTCCAAGATGTCGACCGCCGCCAACGCGACAAAAGCGGCTTAGGAACAACGATCCAATCACTAACGCACTTGGTAGTTCGATTCGCCAGAATTCCTTTCGCATGAAATTTCTGGCGAAGTCCACTACGCCATTTATTAAGGAAACACTCCTCAGCGGTCGAGCCTATTGCACTGCCCGGTGCCTTACGGCCCTCGGCTCACCCTTGCGTTCCAAATTTGACTCGATCAGCGAGCCGCCAATCGCCTTGCCGATCACCATTGTGGGACGCAATCAAACGCGAATGGCTCTGTAGCCGATCATTCAGCCACGAAATCCTGCTTGTTCTGATCCGCTGAATCTGCCTATTTTAGCGGTTGTCTGGTTTAGCGAAGGTATCGTCGAATGCTTGGCAATCGCCCTCAATCTTGACTCCCATTCGCGAGCTAGGGTTAGGTGCATTTCGCGATACAGGGACGCAGGCTCAATTGAGCCAGAGCTATTCGAGCCAGAGCTATTCGAGCCAGAGCCACTGGAGCCAGGTTATATGTGTGGAATCGTTGGATACGTCGGACCCAAAAACTCCGCTGAGTTCTTGCTCACCGGACTTCGTCGACTGGAGTATCGCGGGTACGACAGCGCCGGCGTGGCCACGCAAATCGGGGGCGAGTTTCAGATCACTCGATCGGTCGGGCGAATCGACGCATTGGCGCAACGCCTGCAAGAAAAACACGCCAGACAACAAATCATTGACGGACCCACGGGCATCGGGCACACGCGTTGGGCGACGCACGGTCCGGCGACCGAAGAAAACGCGCACCCTCATTTGGGCGGCGATGGCGAAGTCGTCTTGGTCCACAACGGTGTAATCGAGAACTTTCAAGTTCTCAAGGACGAGCTCATCGCCAAAGGTTACGAATTCAAGTCTGCCACGGACAGCGAGGTGATCGCACACCTGATCGCCGAGGGCCTCAAGCTAACTCCCGAAGATCCCGAACAGCTCAACATGCGGTACGTCACCGCCGTTCAATGGGCGATCAATCAACTGCGTGGCACCTACGGCTTGGCCATCGCTTTTCGCGAGCGTCCCAACATGCTGATCGCCGCACGTTTCGGCAGCCCACTGGTGATCGGCGTCGGACGCGGAGAGTACTTCATCGCCAGCGATGCGTCTCCTTTGGCGGGCAGCACCGATCGAATCGTCTACATGGCCGATCATCAGTTGGCCGTGCTGACCCCAGAAGGCTTCTCCGTTCTGCATCGCGACCAAGGAAAGATTCGAGTCGACGTTCGACCACTGGAGGTCAGCGACGACAACGTCGAGCTGGGTGGCTATGAACACTACATGCTCAAGGAAATCCACGAGCAACCCGAAGCCCTCCGCAATGCGATGCGTGGTCGACTGGACGAAGAAAACGCGACCGCCGTTTTTGGCGGGCTGAACCTGACGCCTCAACAACTGCGTGGCATCGAACGCATCACGTTGACTGGTTGCGGAACCAGTTGGCACAGCGCGCTTGTTGGCGAATATTTGATCGAGGAACTCGCGCGTATCCCGGTCGAAGTCCAGTACGCCAGCGAATTGCGATATCGCAACCCGCCGATCGAAAACAACACGCTCGTATTTGGTATCACACAAAGCGGTGAAACGGCCGACACGCTGGCCGCGCTTCGCGAGACCAAACGCAAAGGCCACCGAACGCTAGCGATCTGCAACGTCGTGGGCAGTTCGATCGCGCAAGCCGCCGACGGAGGCGTTTACTTGCACGCCGGTCCGGAAATCGGCGTCGCCAGCACCAAGGCCTACACGTCCCAGTGCTGCGTGCTGACGATGCTGGCCTTGTACTTCGGCCGCATGCGTCACATGAGTTTTGAACGCGGACAGGAAATCATCGAAGAGCTGCATCGGTTGCCCGGTGCGGTCCAGCAGGCCCTCAGTTGCGATCTCCAAGTTCGCGACGTCGCGGCAAAGTACAAGGACGCGACCAACGTCCTGTATCTCGGTCGACAGTTCAATTTCCCCACGGCGCTGGAAGGCGCACTGAAGCTCAAGGAAATCAGCTACATCCATGCCGAAGGCTACCCGGCGGCGGAAATGAAACACGGCCCGATCGCGTTGGTGGACAAAGCCACACCCAGTGTGTTCATCATCCCCCACGGAACGACTTATGACAAAGTCATGGCGAACATGGAAGAAGTCCGTGCGCGGGGAGGCCCGATCATCGCCATCGCCAGCCATGACGATCCCCAAGTCGACTCGGTCGCCGACGATGTGATCCGAATTCCCCGTGTTCCCGAATTCTTGCAGCCGATTGTGTCCGTGATCCCTCTGCAGTTGCTGTCATACCACGTCGCCCTGCTTCGGGGTTGTGACGTGGACAAACCGAGAAACTTGGCCAAAAGTGTGACTGTCGAATGACCCTCACTCTTGCCGATCATGTTCAGTGGACTATCTATTGAGTTCACCCCCACGGAATCGCCCCGCTGCGTCGGGCTTTGCCAGCATGCTTTTTGACTCCGGAGAGATCCAATGAAAACCACCGGACTGACCTATAACTCACGAAAAGCCCTGATGAACAACATCGGGGAAGCCGCCGGAACGGAGATCGCCAACTTGATTTCCCAGATGGCCGCCGAGATCGAAGAATTGCGACGCACCAAGGTCAGCGTCACTCGAATCGTCCCGGGCAACGAAGATCGGTACCGCGAAGAGTACGTGGAAGAGCCCGTTTGATTTCCGCTAAAACACGTCGAATCGACATGAACTGGCGGTGAACCTGGCATGGATCGAGGGTGTCTGAGCTACTTTCAGGCCCTCTGTTTCTGACGTCGCGCCGTTGACATTTTCGTCTCCACAGTTGACAGTGGCGGCGGAAATTTCTCCCCAGCGACCCTCATTCAAACACTCATGTCCGACGCCAATTCGTCCGCCCCGCGGACTTTGCTTGATAAAATCTGGGACCAGCACGTCGTCCACGCCCCCGAATCAGGGCCAGCGATCCTGTACATCGATCTGCACTTGGTCCACGAAGTCACCAGTCCCCAAGCCTTTGAGGGCCTGCGTCTGGCCGGTCGGCCCGTCCGTCGACCCGAGCGAACGCTCGCCACCCCCGACCACAACGTCCCCACGACCGACCGCAGTCTGCCGATCGCGGACCCGATCAGCAAAAAACAGATCGAAACCCTGCGGGCCAACTGCCAGGAATTCGGCGTCCAGCTCTATGACATCGGCGACGTCCGCCAAGGAATCGTGCACGTCATCGGCCCGGAAAATGGTTTCACCCAACCGGGCATGACGATCGTTTGCGGCGACTCCCACACCGCGACCCACGGCGCTTTCGGTGCGTTGGCCTTCGGCATCGGGACCAGCGAAGTCGAACACGTGCTGGCGACGCAAACGTTGCTGCAGTTCAAACCCAAGACCTTTGAACTTCGTGTCGACGGCGAATTGCCACGCGGCGTGACGGCCAAGGACATGATCCTGTACTTGATCGGCCAAATCGGAACCGCCGGCGGAACGGGTTACGTGCTGGAGTACACCGGAGAGTGCGTTCGCGCACTGTCCATGGAAGAACGCATGACGGTGTGCAACATGTCGATCGAAGCGGGCGCGCGAGCCGGTATGATCGCCCCCGATCAAACCACCTTTGACTACTTGCGTGGCCTGCCCGAGTCGCCCAGCGATTTCGATGCGGCGGTCGAGCGTTGGCGGTTGCTCAACACCGATGCCGGCGCGACCTACGATCGCTCGTTGGTTTTCCAAGGCAGCGATATCGAACCCCAAGTGACCTGGGGCACCAACCCCGGCCAAGTCATCGGCGTCACGGCGGCAACGCCCGATCCGAGCGACTTCGACGACGCGACCGATCAAAAGACCACCAGTGATGCGTTGGCCTACATGGGTCTGAATGCAAAGACGAAGATGCAGGACGTCTCAATCGACCGCGTCTTCATCGGCTCCTGCACCAATGCACGCATCGAGGACTTGCGGGCCGCCGCGGCAACCGTCAAAGGACACCGAGTCAGTGATCACGTCAACGCGATGGTGGTCCCCGGCAGCGGACGTGTGAAAACTCAAGCCGAATCCGAAGGCCTGGATAAGATCTTTACCGAAGCAGGCTTTGAATGGCGAGAAGCCGGTTGCAGCATGTGCTTGGCGATGAACCCGGACAAGTTGGCACCGGGCGAACGGTGCGCCAGCACCAGCAACCGAAATTTCGAAGGCCGGCAGGGCAAGGGCGGACGCACGCACTTGGTCAGCCCCGCGATGGCCGCCGCTGCCGCCGTCGCCGGACACTTCGTCGACATCCGTCAGTGGGACTACAAGTCCGGCAACTGATCGCAACACGCCGCCCTTCGCCATCACGCAATCACTCAACCCCATTCCATCACCATGCAAAAGTTCATCGCGCACACCGGTCTCGTCGTGACCATGAATCGCGCCAACGTCGACACCGACCAAATCATCCCCAAGCAGTTCCTCAAACGGATCGAGCGAACCGGTTTTGGCCAGTACTTGTTTTACGATTGGCGTTTCCAAGACGACGGCACGACACCGCGTACGGAGTTTGAGTTGAATCGACCCGAAGTCGAAGGCGCCACGATCCTCGTCGCCCGCAAGAACTTTGGCAGCGGCAGCAGTCGCGAACACGCTGTCTGGGCGTTGGACGACTACGGATTCCGTAGCGTCATCGCGCCTTCCTTTGCCGACATCTTTTACAACAACTGTTTCAAGAACGGCGTGTTGCCCATCGTGTTGCCCGAAGCCGACATTGACACGATCTTTCAAAAGGCCGAGCAGCCCGGCTATCAACTGACGGTTGACCTGGACAATCAAGTCGTCCGAGACGAAAGCGGCTGGGAGTGCAAATTCGACATCGACCCCAGCCGTCGCGAAAACATGATCAACGGCCTGGATGACATCGCCCAAACGCTGATGCACGAAGAAAAAATCAGCGCCTACGAAGCCGCCAGAACCTGGTAGTGCACCTCGCGTTGATGTGCTGACTTCAAGCAGCGCTGTGAAGCATTCTCTTTGCTGAAACGCGGGACATACCAGCATGAAGCGCAAGCGAGTGAGTCGCCATATTCACTCGCTTGCGCTTCGTGCTGGTATTCTTGACCGTCAGACGGCCAATCCGGCGCAGCTTCGTCAAGTCTGTTGGCGACGAGATTTCGGGACCGGCTCAGGACGTCGAGGATTTTGGTACAGCAGTTGGGCGACCGATTGCTCGCCGACTTGAAAATCCTCAGGCAAGTCATCCGGCGCGTGATGCCAGTCACGATGTGTCGGGACCAATCGATCGTCGATCGGCCAAGGATCAAACGGCTGACGTCCCAAGTATTCAACGAGCTTGTCACAGTTCAAGCTGACGTCCCCTGCGCGCGGCGGCATCGGGCCGGCTTGTCGGCGCATGCATCCATGCAGCAGGGACGGATCGTGACCTCCGACGACGTTCACCACCTGAGCGATTTGGTACAAGCTGATGCGGCGTGGACCGCCAGCGTGATAGATGCCAGCGAGAGGACGATTCAGCAAATCAGCCAACAAGCGACACAAACAATCGGTGAACGTCGGCGTGCGGACTTCGTCGAAATATAACGTCGCCGGTTTTCCCTGTTTGAATCGTGACGCGATCCAGTCGATCGCACCGGCATGTCCGTTGAAGCTGATGCCCATCGGCAACGAAATCCGCAAAACACAGGCATCCGGGCATTGATCCAGTACGACTTGCTCGGCTCGAACCATCATGGCTCCGTAAACCGTCACGGGGTCAGCCCGATCGGTCTCGACGTAACCCGAGTGGGACTCGTCCGGCTCACGACCCGCGAAGACCAGATCGATCGAGGTGTGAAGCACTCTCGCGTCGTACCGGGCGGCATGCCGCAAGACGTTCTCGGTTCCGAGAACATTGACTCGGTACGCCATGTCGGGATCGGTCTCACAGGATTTCAATCGGCAACTGCCCAAGCTGCTGATCACGCTGCCAAACCGGTGTTCTTGCCACAACTGCTGGACCGCCAACGAATCGGTCAACTCGCATGGAATGATCCCGGGTCCCGACAGAGGCCACATGCTGGGTTGTCGTACGCCGATCACTTTGTCGCCATAGCGGCGGCGAAAGTAATGGAACGCATTGAAACCGGCGACGCCCGCGATGCCCGTGATCAACATCGGCAGCGGAGGATGATTCGGTGAAGTCATCACAGTCTCGCGGGATTGACGGGAGTCGTCGGAATGTCACCAGACGCACGCGCGCGAAGCAGTGGTTGCAAACGGCGGATGACGTTCACCGAAGCGGCATCCGGCTCGATCGCCAGATTGTGAAACTCCATCGGATCGCTGGCGTGGTCGTACAACTCGACACCGTGTTTGCCATTGCCCCATTCGGTGTAGCGAAATCGCTCGTCGCGAACGCTGCACCCCATCACGGGTTCGGCCAGTCGGTCGTCGGCAGGTCGCAGGACTTGGGTGACGGCGACGTTATCCCATTCCATTAGCGGATCACTCAGCAAGGGAGACAGATCATTTCCGGCGAGATCGTCGGGTGATTCGACTTGGGCAAGCGAGGCGAGTGTGGGATACAAGTCGACGAATTCAACCACACGCGAACAAGGCGTTCCATTGCCCGCGGCACGGGGTTGACGAATGATCAACGGCGCTCGGGCAGACTGTTCGAACAAAGTCCGTTTTTGCCACACGCCATTGTGTTCACCAAGGTGATATCCGTGATCGCTCCAAAGCACCACGATGGTATTGTCGCTGAGCTTCAGTTCTGACAAGGCGGCCAGCATCCGACCGACTTGAGCATCGATAAACGAAACGCTCGCGTAGTACGCCTGGATGGCTTGCCGTAACACCGGTTCGCTGAGCCCGTAATGTGGAACCGGGCAGTTGTGAGCGAATGCGGCGGTGGGGATATCGTCTCGATCGTCGGCAGGAGCAAAGGGCAACCTCATCTCGTCTGCCGGGTACAGGTCAAAGTATTTTTTCGGCGCGACATAGGGCGTGTGAGGTCGAAAGAAACCGACGGCCAAGAAGAAAGGCTCGCTTCGTTTTTGCCGCATCAACTTAATGGCCTCCGTCGCGATCATCCCATCGGTTTGTTCGGTATCCTCGCCGTCGGCGGCCAACCAACTGAGCGCCGCACTGATCTTGCGATGCGGTTCGGCATTGAAAATCTTGTCTTCGTCAGCCTTGTCACGCCCGATCGGATTGACCTTGTGCTGCCATGATGGCGGATCATCAAAGCCGTCGGTGCCGATGGATGCCGGCACGTTGTAGTGATAGATCTTGCCGATCCGCGCGGCAAAGTAACCAGCGTTCTGAAAGGCTTGCGGCAACGTCACTACCTCGGGGACTTCATCGCGAAAGTGCCGATCCAGATCATAGACCTTGATCGTGTCCGGACGCAGACCAGTCATCAAGGACGCGCGAGTGGGATTGCACAGCGGCAACTGGTTATACGCTCTTTGAAAGCAGACCCCGCTGGCTGCCAGCGAATCGATATGCGGTGTTCTGGCCACCACGTCGCCATAGCATCCCAACGTGCAGGCGAGGTCATCCACGGCGATCATCAGGACATTGGGCTGCTGTCGATTGGGTACCGGCTGGGCAGCACTGTTATGAGCAGCACTGTTTTGAGCAGCAACACGCTGGAAACTGAGACAGATCGGCAGCACAGCCAGCAATGCTGTCAAAGTGAATCGGAACACGGCACAGGCTCAGGAAAGGAGTATTTCGGCGGAGAACAGAATTTGCCCACAGGATAGCTCAAAGCCTCTGACGGCGTGAATCGCCTTGAATTGCGAGAGAAACAGCTTCGTCGGCACAAACACGATTCGTCTTGAGTCCGATTCGAAATTTTTCTACCCTCCGAAGCCGACCGACGATTTCATGCGTCGAGCGTTCGATGCTACCAACGGTTCAAAGGAGTGACCGAGATGCCCTTTCCACGATTCTTGACCCCCATTCGATTCGGCTATTGCCTAGCACTTGTCAGCGTTATCGCCCTCGCCAGCACGGTCCGCAGCGTCGCCGCAGCGGACAGCTCGGACGGCATCGTTGCGGTCGTCAACGCCGAACCGATCACTCAAAAGATGCTGGCCGATGCCTCCGTCACGCGATACGGCAAGGACGTATTGGACAACGTCATCAACCGCCAATTGATCATGCAGGCCTGCAACGAGAAAGGGCTGCAGGTCAGCGAACAAGAAGTCGCAGAAGAGATCAATCGGATTGCGGCAAAGTTCAAGCTCACGACTCCAGACTACTTGAAACTGCTGGACGAAGAGCGAGACATCACACCGGGTCGCTATGCCCGCGAGATCATCTGGCCGATGTTGGCGCTCCGCAAATTGGTCGCCGGCCAAGTCGAACCGACCCAACAAGAATTCAATGAAGCCTATCTGGCGCAGTTCGGTGAGGCGGTCAAGTGCCGCATGATCATGGTCGCCGACAAAACCAAGGCGGATTCACTGCACCGTGAAGCCGTCGCCAACCCGGCCGGTTTCGGTAATCTCGCCAAAATGAACAGCGAAGACGAAACCAGCGCCAGCGTCGGCGGATTGATCCCACCCATCCGTCGCTACACCGGCGACTCACGTTTGGAGGAAGCCGCATTTGCGTTGAAGGACAACGAAGTCTCGCCGCTGATTCAAATCGCCGACCAGTGGATGTTCCTGCAAGCCGTGCGACGCATCCCCGCAGCGACACCACCAACCAACGAAATGCCCGCTATCCGCGAACAAATCGTGGATCGCATTCGTGATCAAAAAATCCGTGGCGCCGCCGGTGAGTTGTTTGCCAAGTTGCAACGCGATGCCAATGTGTCCAAAGTATTCGGCAACGCAGACCTGCAAGCCAAGTTTCCAGGCGTCGCTGCAATCGTCAACGAACAACGCATCACGATCTCCGCTCTCGCATCGGAGTGTGTCAAACGTCACGGCGGCGATGTCCTGGAAGGCGAGATCAATCGAAAACTGTTGACGCAGGGACTCAAAAAAGCCGGCAAACAGGTCTCGCAGCCCGACATCGATCAGGAAATCGCCAAAGCGGCGATCACCTACGGATTCATCGGTGAGGACGGTAAACCCAACATCGCTGCCTGGATGGAATCGGTCACCAGTGACGGACAAACCACGCCTGCGATCTACATCCAAGATTCCGTCTGGCCAAGCGTCGCACTTCGCAAACTGGTCGAAGACGAAATCAAGATCACGGAGCAAGACGTCAAGCAGGGATTTGAGTCGTCCTACGGCGAACGAGCCGAGATCCTGGCGATCGTGCTGTCCGATCAACGCACCGCACAAAAGGTTTGGAAGATGGCTCGTGACAATCCGTCGGAAGAGTTCTTCGGACGTTTGGCCGAACAGTACAGTGTCGAACCCGTTTCAGCCAGCAACCGAGGTAAGGTACCGCCGATCCGCCAACACAGCGGTCAGCCATTGATCGAGCGAGAAGCCTTTGCACTCAAACCGGGAGAACTCAGTGGGATCATCGCCACGGCGGACAAATACATCGTGCTCAAGAGCCAAGGGCGCACGACACCGTACGTGACGGACCTGGAGGCTGTGCGATCAGAGTTGGTCAACGAACTGACCGAACGAAAGACGGCCGCCGCGATGGCATCGACCTTCGATCGATTGAAGACGTCTGCTGAAATCGACAACTACTTCATCGCCGCCAAAGAAATCGCCGCCACAGCACAACGCTGACCAAATGTACGTCAGGCTTTCTAGCCTGACACGCAACATGTACGTCAGGCTTTCTAGCCTGACATACAGCACTGAATTGTCAGGCTAGAAAGCCTGACGTACGTCTCGAAATCTAGTTTCTCGTCACCGTCTCGTACAGATTCAAAACGGCACGGGCAACGGATGTCCAAGCGGCCAGTTCTGTCGCCGGGACCGACACATGAGTATTTTTGGCCATCCGGTCGGCATCGGCCGGATGATCGGCGAAGTGTTTTCTCTCGCTGAGCAGCAACCGGTTCAACGTATCCAGCTCACCCTGGGTTGCTTTCCGTCCCGTTGCCCTGCCGAACATGGAATGCAGCCGTTGCATGTCATCGAGTCCGTTTTCGTCCAGACAGACTTCGGCCAATCCGGTCGCCACACGGAACATCGTGGGATCATTCAGCAAGACCAGGGCTTCCAATGGCGTGTTGGATCTTGGTCTCTCCGCTGTGCATTCTTCTCTGCTGGGTGCATCCATCGCCTTGAGCATCGGATGCAAGAACTGACGCTGCCAGTGAACGTAGACGCCGCGACGCCACTGTTTTTCTCCCGTGTCTGATTGATATCGCCGCTGAGGGAAATTCAGATGGCGATAATAGCCGACCGGCTGATACGGTTTGATGCTCGCACCGCCGACCCGGTGCACCAGTTGATCACTGATCGCCAGCACATGATCCCGCACCATCTCCGCCGGCAACCGATACCGAGACTGACGCGCAAAAAGCTCGTTGTACGGATCACGCGACAGCATCGATTCGCTCACGACGGACGACTGCCGATACGATCGCGAGAGCACCAGTCGCCGCAGAAAATGTTTGATGTCCCAGCCGCTCTGAACGAAGTCCAACGCCAACTGATCGAGCAATTCAGGATGCGTCGGTGGGGAACCTTGTCCGCCAAAATCCGCCAGTGAGTTCGACAGACCGCGACCGAACATCAAGTACCAAAACCGATTCACAAAAACCCGTGCGGTCAAACCGCCCACGCCATTCTGCGGATCGACCAGCCATTGAGCCAAGTCCAACCGGGTCGGACGCCGATCAACGACATCGATGGCGGGCAAAAACTCAGGGACACGCGGCTGCATGATGGGGCCGCTGTCGTCGAGCCAGTTGCCGCGAGGCAGCAGACGCACCTCGCGAGGCTGCGTCGCCCTTGTGATCATGGTGCGTCGCTTGGATTTCTCTAATCGATCACGCAACTCGATCAGTTGAGCGAGTCGCGACCCCGGTTCGGGTTCACTTGTTTGAGGACTCGTTTTTTCGATCTCAGACTCGATCTGCTGCAACCACTGGCGTTGCCATGGACTGAGCACTGCGATTTCAGGATCGCGACGCGTGGGCAAGCTGTTGGTGCCGTTCTTGAAATGTGCTGCTTCATCAATGTCCGCAAAGAACGCTGACATCGCATAGAAATCGTCGATGCGGTACGGATCATATTTGTGATCGTGACATTGTGCACAGCCAACCGTCGCACCCATCCAAACCGCGGAAACATTGCGTATCCGATCGGCTGCATAGATCGCCAAGTACTCCTTGGGTTGCACGCCACCTTCGTGAGACGTTTGCAGCAATCGGTTGTAGCCCGTTGCGATGATCTGGTCGGTCGTCGGATCGGGCAACAGATCGCCCGCCAACTGTTCGATCGTGAATCGATCCAGCGGCACGTTCGCGTTGAGCGAATCGATGACGTAGTCGCGATAGGGCGAGATGTTGTGGTCTTGATCTCCGTGATACCCGACGGTATCTGCATATCGAACCAAGTCCAGCCAGTAGACGGCCATCCGTTCACCGTAGGCGGGTGACGCAAACAAGTGGTCGACATGTCGTCGATAGTTTTCTTCGGTCGGATCGGCGACGAACGCCGCGACCTGCTCGGCCGTGGGCGGCAATCCTGTCAAATCAAAGCTCACACGTCGAATCAACGTCGCAGGGTCAGCGTCAGGGGCGGGCCGTAGGCTCTGTTTCTCCAGCGGTGCCAAGATGAATCGGTCCAGCGGATCGTTTGCCCAATCCGTGTCAACGATGTCGGGCGGCGCGTGTTGCCGCGGTGGCACGTAAGCCCAATAAGGATCGTACGGCGCACCCTCTCGGATCCATTGCCCGATCATTTCCATTTGTTCGGGCGTGAGTTTCTTTCCGCTATCGGGAGGCGGCATCAACTCATCGGGATCCTCCGACGCGATCCGCCGCCAAGCTTCGCTCTGCGTCAAGTCACCACCGATGAACGCGTCCTCGTGTGCTTGCTCGGCCACGTCCAATCGCAAGTCGGCTTCGCGATGCGCCGAGTCGGGGCCGTGGCAATAAAAGCACGCGTCCGAAAGGATCGGGCGGATGTCGCGATTGAAGGACCAGTGAGTTTGCTGGCCAGGATCCCCAGGTTCACCGGCGACGCCCAGACTGACGAATAGAAAACAACACGCGAGCGTGACGATTGAATGGCCGATGTGACGAGACATGGATCGAGATCGGATCAGACGGAGGAAAAAACGGGCAACGCGGTTCCCGATGCGTTGAACTTCATCCTTCCATCATACTCCACAAGCCAACGCCCCCGTGCAGACACCCGCCCCCGCTTTGGGGAGTCACGCGTGGTGCGGTCGCTGAAAAGCAACTACACTGTTCGGATGATCTCTGGGCAATTTGCCGCCCGATCGTGCTTGGGCGTTTTCTAATCTTCAAAGGAATGCGAACGTGGAGTTCATCGAACTGACTGGAAAGACATTGTTGGACGTCGTCAACGAAGGCGAGATTGATTTCAAGCAGTTGCACGACGCCGGCGTCACGGGCGACTCGATCGTCCGCATCAACAAGTTTGGCGAAATCGAGCTTCGCGCCCCAACTCAGTGGACGCTCGTGGGAGGCTTGATCGGCAATTTCGAAGACCGCTTGCGAAAGATGACGGGCTTGGATTGGGTCTAGTTCTGGTAGGTCATGCTGTGCATGACGAGATACGGTACGCCCGCCCACAAGCCCGGTGGCTTGTCTTCGGGAAAAACTCTCGGTGATGACACTTGGCCGATCGTCTGCTGATACGATCACCATCAGTTTTGCTCGACTCTATTTCGCAAGGACAATTGCATGAAACGCGTTTATAGAATCTTGGCTTCAGCGGTGGTGATCGGTGCCCTTCTTGGTGGTTGCACGATCGCCTCCGCAGCCGACGTTTACGACTACGATGGAGTCCATTCTTCCGTCAGCTTCAAGGCCCGGCATCTGGACATCAGTTGGATTCATGGCCGGTTCAATGATGTCTCTGGTGCGTTTTCACTTGACCGTGAGGAACCTTCCAAATCAACGTTCTCCCTGGTCATTCAAGCTGACAGCGTAGACACCGCTAATGAAGCACGCGACAAGCACTTGCGTCAACCGGATTACTTCGACACTAAGCAATACCCAACGATCGAGTTCAAAAGCACCAGTACGAAAGCCATCGATGGTGGATACGAAGTGACGGGTGACTTTACGATGCACGGCACGACAAAGGAGATCACTTTGGTGCTGAAGGGTGGAGAGGAACATGTCTTCAAAGACATCAAACGGGTCGCGTTTTCCACTGAGCTGTCTCTGAAGCGAAGTGATTACGGGTTCGATCCAAAAGCGATCGGTCCCATCGGAGACAAGGTGCTGATCATGATTGATTGCGAAGGCGTACAGAAGTAACGAATGCCAGAGCCCCTGCTCTACGCGAAAGCAATGGGAGTTGCGGCAATCACCAGCTCCGTTTTCGTTTTTGTGATCATTGCGTTGCGAAAATCAGTCAGCACGGCAGGGCTTAATGCTGTGTGTGTCTTCGGGCTACGGCTGGGTCTGGTGACGGGCTACGCTTGGTTAGGTATTAGCCGATCGTGGCCCCCAACCAGTGGCCTCGATCGGCTGTTGATGATTGTGGTACCGATGACGTTGTGTGTCGAGCTGATTGCGGGGGCACGCTTGCTGCCAACCGCCGTCTCTTGGCTGTTGCGTTTTGGAGTTGCAATCACAGTGCCACCTATCCTGCTCCAAAATTCCGTCTATTTGAGCAGCACGGACGACTGGACATCGTGGCAGGCAATCACGGTGTTGGTCATTGCGTTGGCAATGGTGTGGGGCACATTGTCGTACATCACACATCGTAGCGGTGGAATCTCCATTGCATTTGCGATTTGCTTAGCGATTCAGTGCGCCGGTGCGACGGTAATGATGGCGGGATACATCAATGGTGGCGCCGCGGCGATCCCGCTAGCTGCGACCCTGTTCGGTGTATCCGTCGCGCCGTGCTTGTCTCCAAGATATATGCGAAGAGATCACGAGGTTCGCTTACCGAACGGCTTCCTAGCGTCTGCCATCATCGGCATAGGCGTGGTTGGTTTGTTTGGCCTGCTGTTCGTCGGCCGGTTCTTCGGTGAGATCTCGACCATGCCGGCGCTCACCATCTTGATCGCGCCACTGCTGTGCTGCGTAAGCGAGGCTCCGAAGATTCGCGATCGAAAGCCTTGGATCGTCGCCTCGTTGAGTCTCATTCTCGTCGCAATCCCATTGATGGTTGTGCTGATTGCCGCCAATCGGGAATTTGACCGCGAAATGCTGCCACTACTGGGACACGAATTCGTCAAACCGGAAGGCAATCAGAGCAACGAGAGATCTTGACGCCGGGAACACACGCATTGCTCCCGGGAGCATGGAAAAAGCCCCCGCTTATTGCTCGCCGTAGTGACCTTCATCGTGAAACAGTGCACGTCGACCGTCACCCCGAGTGATCAGGTGATAGATAGCCCAGGGGAACTGGACGCGGTGAGGACGAGGCACAGCCAACCTTGGAGCGGACGCCGATCAAACGGCAATTGAATCTAGAGCCGCCGAAAACTCAATGCAAGGCCTGACCCCAGCGAAGCTTTCTCCCAGTGAAGCTTTCTCCATCAAAGAGGCCTGACCCCTTGGACTCTTCCTTTGACCCTTCGCAGATGGGTACTTCTGGGGTACTTTTGCCAGTGCCTGCCCGGCGATCTTTGCGACGGTTTCGCACCTTTTCAGGTTCCAGTCGACGGAAAAAATGCGTAGGGACTCAATCGTGAGTGGACTCGAAAATGACCCGTTCCACCTGTACGCTTCACATTTTCGAGTCGTCAATTGGTGGACGCAGTGTGCGATTCGCAAGTCGATGGCTAGGTTTGGCCGCCTCGTTTAGCTCATCAAAGAGGCCTGACCCCTTTGACCCTAAAGAGGCCTGTGATTCAATCAGGGATTCAGTTCAACAAGGAAGACCATGGCAATGGAAACTCCAGCGGAAGTCTACTGCTGCAGACGGTTAAAACGCTTCGTGCTCTCTTTCAAAGCCGAGCACGCTCGTGTTCCAAACATTGGTGACAAGCTTAGCAGCTTCTGCTGATCAATCGTCATCCTTGTCCAATCTGTGTTTGGAGTTCGCCGCGGGAGATTGATAGTAAACTCGCACAGCGGACACGACGGTGATTTCCGACCGCATGGGCAGTTCTTTGGCTTGGACATCGCCGTCCGCGTTCAGCCCTTGGTAGTAGGTGTTCTTGGGACGAAATGTGCGGATCATTGGTGTGTCCCGCCAATTTGCATTCGAGCTGTATTGCTCCCCGTAGTCATTCTCGAATTCAACGTACATCGATTGCGGATAGTAGGCATTGGTTGACTCTTGAATGTTGATGACGGGAGGTTTTTGATCGCCAAACACTGCCAGCATTACCTTTGCTTTTTCCTGTGCCGCCTGGATGGCATGAGACCTCGCCCTGGATTTCGCATCGTCGATTTCCTTGCTCCAATAATCGAATGCGATAATGTCTGTCACACCGTTTGCAAACGCGATCTTGATCGCCCGCATGGCTTCGGCATCATCTTTGACCGAAACATGCAGGTTGGATTGCATGAGATAGCCAGACTTCCTTTCCACAGCGACATTCTTGCCGCGAACCTCTTCCAGTTCGAATTCATAGCGTGGCAGCACGGAAATGAAATCATCGACAATCTCATCCATCTGCACGCCCATTTCTTGCCAACCCTTCTTAAGCGCCGCGACGGACGATTCGATTTCTGTCATGCATTCAACAGAGGTTTTTCCTTCTGCGGTGACGGCTAACACGATACGAATTTCCGTCGGCTTGATTCGTAGTTCCGCTTTGCCTTCGATCGTAATGAATCCTTCGGCGACCTCCGGGCTGAGAGGCGTAAATTGGCCACCGGCGGCGCCGTGACCGCCGACATGCGAGACGCCCCCACGGGCACCGCTAAACTGGGCCGCCAGTTGAGAATGCGGTGCGATGATGAGCATCACAACCAGGGAGGTGCAAACGAGTTTTGGGACATGCATGATTGATTTCTCCGTAGGATTAGCGAGGGAACGGGCATCGCCGATTAGCGACGGCGAACGTCATTCTATCTCACAAGTTGCGGAGAACAGGGTGCCCATAATCTGGACGCTCTCTCAAGATCGATACACCAGTTGCGGCTACAATTCACCGCGTTGCATGCGTATGACAGTTAGCACCAAGCAGACCACGACGTCACACCGGACCGTATCTATTGGCGAAACTGTTGCACCAACGCGGTCGCTTCGGCGCGCACGGCGGCGTCGCTCGAAATGGTCGCGACGCGTGCGAGAGCTGGCTCGGCCATGCGTCCGAATTGGCGGATCTGTTGCGGAATGTCGTAGGGCTGCATCTTTGGTTGATCCTTTTGAGTCATGGCATGCTGCTTGCGCTGACGGATGCTCTCGGCAACCGCCCCAATCATTTTCTGCTCTGATTCCGGTGACATCACTTCCATCCTGCCGACCAAGACGCGCAGTGTTTTTTCCGGTCGGGGCGAGATTTGCAGCGGCAACAACTCGTCGGTCGTTTGTTGAGGGACCAGATAAAGTACCCGCGTGCCTTGTTCGGTAAACCATGATTGTTGCCAAGTTTTAACCATCGATGCGGCCTCTTTTTCATAAAGCCCCTCTGCGACCAAGCAAGCTTTGACCATGTCTGCCAATTCCGCTTCGCTGATCGTCACGGGTGCATGAAACACGACGGATTGTCTTGCATCGATTTGGTCGAGTTTGGCTGCGGTGATTGAAGAATCATTGACGTCGATGTAAACCGCCGATCGAACTGGCAAGGCACCATCGTTCTGCACAACGATCTGGCCCGCTTCGAATCGTGTGGTGATCGGCAACTGAAATTTTCCGACTCCGCGATAGAACAAGAATTTTTCGAAGAATCCGGCTTCGCTGCCAAACGCACCGACTTTGCCACGAACGTGCACGAGTGCCGAGTCGGTATCCCGCGCTTCCGCGTAGTGTTGCTCATTGACGCCATGGGGCAAGAGGGCGGTCACCAAGTCAGACGTGATTTGCGATTGGCGATCAGAGTCCGTTGCATTGGGAACCAACTGCGAAATCGGGATCAGATCAACGGTTCCCCAATCCAGTTGAGAGTTTCCGATCTGTTCCCCTTTCCCGAAAATGTTTGTCTGGTCGATCGGCGGCAGCATTTCCTTCACCGGCGGATAGAACTCGGTCAGCAGACCCGCGGGGAATCCGACTTTCACATCGACGCTGCGAATTCGGTCGGTGTAGAAGTAGGTCACCGGCGTTTCCATGCGAACCTTTCCGAACAGCCGTGATTTTGTTAAAAGCGCCGCGGATGAGTACGCACCGCGGTCGAGCACGTAATTTGGCAGGTCGCTATGTTCGGTGGCCAACGGGCGAAAATCCATGTACACGCCATCACTGCCGGAGAACGTGGTGAAAGTTCCCCATTCATGCACGACGAAGTGGTCGGACCCCGCGCCGTGACGATCGTCATTGGCATTCTGCCGATCCAAGGGATCGCGCTCGGCAGACGACCAGGGAACTTGCGAGAAAAATATCACAGCAGAAAGTAAAACGCAGGCGACGACGAACTTACGCATCTCTGGTCTCCGGGGCGAAGGTAAATGCTGGTAGGTGAGCAAACGCGGGGCTAACATGGTCTCAGTCGCGTGAAATCAGTCTCCGGACCCGCTGAAAGTGGCGGCATGCCTGGAAATACAAAAGAAAAAAGTATTTGCCAATCTTCGGGACTTTTTGCCGGTCCAACGATAGGTCTCCGTCGTCTTGGATTTGCACAACAGACCTTCAGCTGCAACAGTCGCCTTGAATGAGAATGCGTCCCTGGGTCATCAGGTGTCTGAAACCATCGATGACGAACGTCCCAACCAGTTGGATATCCAAGTTTGGTATCGGAAGGTGTTTGCGCTGTGCCAGACGAAATTGATTTCAGCCAGTGACAGCGAAGACGCTACTCAGGAAACGTTCCTGCGCGCGATATCAAAATGGCACGAACTGAGATCCGGTGCGGCGTTGTCTGGATGGTTGCGACAGATTGCCCGGAATGTTTGTGTCGACATGATCCGCAGACAGCAGGTGCGCAGAACGGATGGCACCGATGTCGAAACCATTTCGGAAGTCAATGATGTTGACGGCGTCGTCCGGAGCGAAACCGGGGACCAATTGATGACTTTTATCAACGAATTGCCCGAAGCACATCGTGAAATCGTCTTGTTGCATTATTACGAGAACATGACCTACGACGACATCGCCGAATGGCTGGGCGTGGCCAGATCGACGGTCAACGAGCGTCTAAGCAAGGCTCGCAACACGCTCCGAAATCGGCTGGCGGCGACGGAGATCAAGTCATGACGGCCTGCGATGAGATTCGGTCATTGCTGAGCGCCATGATCGACAACGAATTGACCGCGGAACAGATGACACGGGCCAGCGATCATCTGCGTCAATGTTCTGCATGCCAAAGGGAATGGCAGTCCTTGAAATCGCTCGACGCACAGCTCCGCGAAAGATTGGTGCTGACTGGCGTTAACGGCAAATCGATTGTCGAAAAATTCGACAACCTACGCTCTGGTGATTCATCTGCGGATGACGATTTGAGGTCGCGGAGTCCGCTGGGTGCCAAGCGACCATCAACCGCAACGCCGGTATCGACCGCCACACCGCCTTTCGCAGAGAAACGCAATATTCGTAAAACATTGTTGGTGGTCGTCGCGATGGCTGCTTCACTGGTCGGTCTTCTTGCACTGCGTGATCAATTCGCGTGGATCTCGCCTGTGATGCCGCAGCAGAACGCCGAAGTCGACTCACTCGAGACCCCATCGTCGCGCGTCGTCGCGAGGTTGGTCCGCGCTACCGGTGTGGTTGAAATGCAGTTGCAAGGTAGTTCCCGATGGGATTCGGTGATGACCACGCCAGAAACGCCGCTCGTTCAGGGATGCCGACTGCGGACCGGCGACTCCGTCCTTTGCGAGATTGAGACGGCCGATCGTGCGAAGATTCGATTGAACGAAACTGGAGAAGTCGTGTTTCGAGATGCCGGAGAAATCGAATTGATCAAGGGGCAATTGTGGTGCTTGGCCTCGGAGCGTTCCGGAATCGAAATTGATCTGTCCGTTGAAAGCAAGCCGGTTCCTCAGATAGCGTCGTTTACCTGTCCGAGCGAATCGGAGTTTCAATGCCACACTAGTGATCAGGGAGCCTCGTGTGACTCAGTCTCGCTGGACAATTCGCTGGCCGAGATGTCCTATGGCGCTGAAACATGTCTGATTGAACCGGGGGAAACCGTCTCGATTAACGAGCAACGCCGAATCGCGAGGACTCCAAACGGAAGTGTGGACGCAAAGATTTGGCAGCTTCCTTTGTTGGCGGTCGGCGAATCGATTGACGGAGAACTGAGGTCCGCCCTGAATCGGCTTTTGGCGCCGATCGGGATGACCAAGGTGCGACATATGAACGAAGAACAGATTCGTCGACTGGGGCCGGCGGGGGCGATTCCGTTACTCGCATACGCCGTAACCGAAACCGGTGCCGATAATTTGCGTTTGAGGCAGACTGCGGTTTCATTGGCACACGACTTTGCCGATCAACGCTCGATCGAGTTACTCAAAAGATTGGCCGCCGATCCAGACAGCGTGATTTCCAGTCAGGCCGAACGAACATTGCAGCGGATTTCCCAATCATTGCAGTAGGTGGAACCTGTTGCGGACAGACCACTATGCCACTTTCACTTAGACATCGTGAGGACCAACGCACGATTCTTGCTCCGATGGTGTCGTGCTCTTGATGAGACCAGAAACCACCCTGTCACTTGGTATCACACGGTCTTCCGTGGTCACTTCATCCGCTGCGGAGCGAATGTAGAGTCATGCGTTTCCATCAGATAGCGAATTGCTTGTTTAAAGTTGGGTTTCATGTCGAACGAAAGAAACGGATACCACGATGGCTTCCGCTCTCCACGGAACCATGCGGTGTGCGCGATCGCATAAGCAAACATTGGCAGCGTCATGTATTCTGGTCGCTTCAGCGTTGTTCCGGGCCACAGGCTGTATTGACTGTCCCAGTTTCGCGGTAAGTTGCCGAGGAAGATTCCGAATCCGTGGAATACCGCTGTCAAATCGGTAAGCAACTCATTGTCGTACTCATTGCCGGACACTCGTTCTTCGCCCATCAACCGCAGGTGCGAGATTTCGTGAGCCATTGTTCCAACAAGTCCGATCAGATTGGACATTTCAGAAGTCTCAATGTGAATCACTGTTTTGTCGTGACGTTTGTCGTACAGGCCGGCCGCACCGATGGGCAAATACTTTCCGTCGTCATTCACGAGCCACAAATTGTTCTTGTTCTTGAACAGTTCTAATTCAACCCGATCTGGATCGACATCCATATATCGGCAAACTTGATCTAGCAGGTTTCGCACGCTCGCAAACGATCCGTCGATTGGGTCGGGAAAGAAGTCGCGTGTCGGCAGAATAAGAGCGCGGCGAGTGAAAGTCTCTTGGCCGAACTGCCCCGATAGCCAACGCAGTCGGCATTCGATCCATCGTTTTGCTTCAGCGTCAACCGGACACAGCGGTTTGAACCAACCGAACATGAACACTCAACTCCTTGGCGGACAGAGAGAAGTGCACCCGTCGTGGATCAAGTCGCCGACGTGCATCTCAATGGCTTAAGTGTAATTGTATTCTCGGGAACACGAATTGGGACTCATCAAACACGAACCAGTAGAAGTGCAAGCAAGCTAAACGGGGAGCGGTTCGTGATGGGGGACGGTTAAGCCTGACCATCGCGGATGTCTGTCTCCGTTGAGTGTTCGATGGGTGAAGATCAGTGGTTTTCCTTCTCCTGAAGAACAATCTGTTCCAGTGTACCCGATGGATCGTTCAGACGCGTGAATCGCAGTGTGGCATGCCCCCTCACCCCCTGCCCCTCACCCCCAAGATTTTCGCGACGTCGTCATTGGAGATGGTTGGCTCCTCGCGCGAAGATGTTGGGGGAGAGGGGAGCCAGATTTGAAGGTGCGAGGGGAGCTCGTTTTTTATGTGGCTCCATTGAGGCCATGAAAAAACGCCTTGCGGAACATGGGTTCTGCAAGGCGTTCTTTCGTTTTCAGCGGAGGACACGGGACTCGAACCCGCAGCCCCTTACGGGGTACCTCAGTTCCAGTGAGGCCGCTCACCAATTCGCTTATCCTCCGGAGCACCAGTAGTTTAGCCGGTTCAAACCGGGTTCGACTAGTGCGGTGAATCAGACAATCTGAACGGCCGTCAGGTTCTGCTTGTCGGCCGGTTGAGTGTCTGTTTTTACAGGGACGTCTTGGCGCCGCTGATCAGTTTGATGAACTCTTCGTTGCTGTCGAAACGCGCCAGTTGTTTGGTCAGTTGCTCCATCGCATCACAGGGGTGCATGCTGGAGAGCGTTCGACGCAGCATCGTGACGGCTTCGTAGGTTTCTTCGTCGTGCAGCAGTTCTTCGCGACGCGTTCCGCTTTGGGAAATGTCGATCGATGGCCACACGCGGCGGTCTGCCAAGCGTCGATCCAGGACGACTTCCATGTTACCGGTGCCCTTGAACTCCTGGAAAATCGCTTCGTCCATCCGGCTGTTGGTGTCGACCAAGCAGGTTCCCACGATCGTCAGCGAGCCGCCTTCTTGGAAAGCGCGCGCGGTGGCGAAAAGTTTCTTGGGGATGTCCATCGCTTTGATGTCCAAGCCGCCCGACATGGTAGCACCGCCGCGACCGCCACGGCCGACCCACTTGTTGAAGGCACGTGCCAGGCGGGTGATGGAGTCGAGCATCAGGAAGACATCTTGCCCGAGTTCGGCCAAGCGACGTGCCCGGTCGATCACGAGCTGGCTCAACCGAACATGGCTTTCCACGTCCATGTCGAGGCTGCTGGCGATGACTTCGCCGCCCAGCACGTTGCGTTTCATGTCCGTGACTTCTTCGGGCCGCTCGTCGATCAGCAGCACCATCAGTTTCAGATCGGGGTGGTTGTGAGAGATCCCAGCGGCGATGTCCTGCAGCATGACCGTCTTTCCGCTTCGCGGTGGAGCGACGATCAGGGCCCGCTGGCCTTTGCCCAAGGGTGCCAGCAGGTCGATCACGCGGTTGGTGATCGGGCGTTTTGCGGTTTCCAGATTCAGCCAGCATTCGGGGTTGATCGGCGTCAACGCGTCGAACGATTTGACCTCTGGGTAATCCTCCGGTTTGAGGCCATCGACGTCCAGGATCTCACGGACCCGAGGTCCTTGCTGGCGTCGTGCCTGCTGCATCAGAGCTTTGATGTAAACACCCTGGCGCAGTCCGAATCGCTCGATCATCGTGCCTGGGACGAAGGCATCGGTGCGTTCGCGGGAGTAGTTGTTGTCTCGGCTGCGGAGGAAACCATAGCCATTGGGGTGCATTTCCAGGATGCCTTCGCATTCCTCCAGCGGTGCATCACTGGGGATATCTGCTGGTTCGCCACCACCATTGTTGTTTGGTCCGCTGGGTCCACCGGGGCTTCCGCCGCGACGTCGTCTGCGGGTGCGTGGTTTGCTGCCGCCGCCTCCGCTACCGCCGCCCGAATTACCGCCGGGTTGACCGTTGGAACCTGATCCGCGACGAGGGGTCCGTTTCTTTTTCGCCATGTGTCGTCCAGAGTCGCTGATGATTTCGAGTCTCGCCAGGGGCGAAGAGCAATTGGGAGGTCAGAGAACCGGTGAGTTCTGTGTGGCCCGGGACGAAATCAGCAGCGTGTCCATTGAAGAAAACCGCATTTCAGTTAAATGAAATCCCGTCGAAAGATCTGCGGTTATTGATCGATCGAGGGTGTTCGAAACAAAGAGAGTTCGTGAACAGGTTGCGAGGACGAGTGTTCGCCGACGCGGTTGCAGTGCTTCACTGCGGCGTTTCACTGCGGGGTTTCACTGCGAGTAAGTCATTTGTGGCCATGAGGATGTCTCATGGAGAATCTCATCGGTGCCACGAAGTGCCGTTTCCAAGCCGCTTGATGGCCCGATTTGGATCAAGTCGCACAGACGGAACCAATTGTTTCGTCGTGCCCTATCCCCGAGTCACTTCGTTGCGTTCACTCCAACCAATCCGTTGTGGATTCTGTGCCCTGATAGGGGCTCAAATCTGGCCAACGCTACCGCTGTGCCCCAACCTGGAGAGCGACAGCATGTTGAATGAATGTTTCCCAAATCAATCGACCCGATCCAGTTGCTTCTTCGGTGAAGCGTGATCGTAGAAAGTCCGGGGTTCGATGCCGAAATGGCAATGGTGTTCCTTGTTGCATCATCGCTGACATCCGCTTTTTCCCTCTGTCGTCGCGATTGAGGAATCGCGGAGGAAACAGGCCGTCTCTTGTAATTCTATACGCTGACGGAACGGGGCGTCCAGAGAAGACGCAATCAAGTGAACTCGGGCAAGCTGGATTGAGCTGGTGGGCTCGCTTGACCGACAACGGCAGAAATATACCCGACCGAGAAGTCTTGTCAAGGCATTATTCATAAAGTGCCCCCCGTTGGTGGTGTTTTTGGCTCAAGGCCGCCTTGTACGCCGGGAAGGCAGAATCCTGGATGTCAAACATTCGGGTGGCGTCAAAGTCCGCCCATTTTGTACTTTCGTTTCAAGCGTCAGACACTTCGCAACCGAATCTGACGAGGAGAAGGCAAAGGATGCCGTCTGTTTTTGGCTTATTCACGGATTGAACAGGACCGACTCAATGCGAATTGCAGTCCTCGCTGTAGTAGCGATCGCCGCCGTTGGAATGAATGCAAGCAAGGCTTGCGCGGAAATCGCCTGGGAAGGCAACTTGCGAGCAGCCCACGCCAAGGCTCAGCAGGAGGGCAAGCTGATGCTCCTGCACTTCTATCGAGACAACTGCGTGTGGTGCGATCGCTTGGAGGCCGGTTCGTTTCAGAACCCACAAGTTTCCGCGGCGATCAACCAGCAGTTCGTGCCGGTCAAGATTCACGGAACCAAGAATCCCAAGCTCGCCGAAATGTTCAAGATCACGCGGTATCCCACCGACGTGATCGTGACCACGGACGGCAAGGCCCTGTCGCACAACACCAGCCCACAAGAGCCGGAGAAATACATCGCGATGTTGTCGGGAGGCCTGCAAGCCTCCAAAGCGGCCGGCACGATGATCGCTGCTCAGGCTCCGGCTGCTCAGGCTCCGGCAGTTCAGGCACCTGCGGCACAACCATCCGCTGGTCAAAGTGTGGCGACGTCCCAACAGCCCGCCGTGTCGCAGCCGCCGTCCTATGCCCAGGCCGCCGCGATCGCAGCAGCACCGCCGTCGGCTCCACAACCGTCCGCGCCGGCAGTTGCCGCGTCCAACATGCCCACTCAAGTTCCCGCATCGACCGGGACTCAGCCACAATCCAATCAATTCGTGTTGCCGCACGCGGTTCCCGGTGCCACGACGGGGCAGTTGACTGGTGCTCGGATGGATGCACCGCGGGCTGATTCGATGTCGTTGACGTTGCCTGTTCAACCGACCGCCCAAGCAGCGAGCTCTGCTCAACAGCAAGTCGTTTCTCAAACACCACCTTTGCCAAAGAATGAATCAACACCGGAATTGGCGTTGCAAGGTTTCTGTGCCGTCTCGCTGCTGAACAACGATGGCTGGGTCGAGGGCAAGACAGAATTTGGCGTGATCCATCTCGGCAAGCTCTACTTGTTCGCAAGCAAGGAAGCGATGGATCTGTTCGTCCAGGACCCCATCCCCTACACGCCGATGCTCAATGAAATCGACGTCGTTCGATTCTTCGAAGAACGCCGCATCGTTGCCGGCAAACGCGAGTGGGGCGTCAAGGATCCGATCCATGGACGCATGTTCTTCTTTGCCGACAAAGCCGCCCGGGATCACTTTGAAATGTCGTTCGAGCGATACCTCGACGCGTCTATCAAGGTGATGGAGCAGGCCATTCAGGATGCGAATCCCGGTACCTAGCCCGGATGATTCATAACCCGACGCGTAAGCGAGGGATACTCGGTAAATCCCTCGCTTACGCGTCGGGTTATGAAAAACAATCTGCATTTCCCAGCGATGTCACAACTCATTGTCAAGAATCTGTTTGCGCTAAAATCAATCATCCGCGTGACTCATTCAAGCTAGCGCTCAATGGCTGACGCCAAAAATTGAATCGTGACAAATCACTGATCCTCATCCAAAGCCTCAAGCAGGGTTTCGCCGTAATCGAGATCTTGCCAAAGGTCCCAACGGGCAAGGAATTCTGGCGAATCCCAACACGCGATGGGTGGTGGTCCCCGTGATTCTGTGACGAAGGCGTCTATCATGGAGATTGGTTCTGCTCCCATTCTCCAAGCAATCGAAACACTCTCATGGCACTTCCCCCCTGGGCCGTTGACGCGATCCGTCGCGGGATCGTTGACGTGGCCCGCAAGGCCGGCGATCAAGAAACGCTTTCCAAACTCAAGCAACAAGCGACCGAGATCTTTCGCGATTTGCCCGATACCGCTGCGCGTAGTGTCGAAGCGATCGTGCGAACAGCAAAGACGGGGACTCAAACGTTGCAGCGTTGGGCAGACCGTCAGCCTGAAATCGCTGTCCCCTTGATCAATGCATCAGGACGTCTGCTGGACAACAAGCTGGGGTCGGGCTGCCCGATCCCGGATGCTGTCTTGCAAGTCGGTTGTGATTTGCTGCGTGGGGACTGCAAACGCGGTGGCCTACGAGAGCGGATTGACCACCGCTTGGATCAACTGGTATCTGGGCATGGTATCGCCGTTGCCGGCAACCTGGATCTGGCAATCGAAATGGTATCGCAACTCTCGCCCGAGTGGGGCTTGGCGATCCATCGCAGCCAAGCGATTCGATTGCCCAGCGGAACTCCATTGCCGGATGCGTTCGGCGCGTCCGCGATTCGCGAAGTCGGCGGCGTTCAGCGTATCGAACCCGATGACTTCAACGGACTCAGCCAAACGATTGTTGTATTGGCTGACGCGGGCGAAGTGGAGTTCACTTTGCCGACATCGATGAGCGACACGGTTCGCTTTGCGGTGGTGTTGCCGGTCGGGACGTTGACGGACGAACAAGACGGAGTACCCAGTGCAGCGGGACTGTTGGCCGGCGGTGTCGACTTGGTGATCCTGTCGGGCGATGGACTTGCTGGAGGACCGTCGTGCGGTTTACTGGTTGGCAGAACTGACTGGATCGAACGATTGACGTCGCATCCCCAGTGGCGAGGTCACGCGGCCAGCGATGCAGTTGCCGCGATGATGCTCAGTGCGTTGGAGCATCGAGCGGTCGATGTGACACCCGAATCGGATGTCTCCACGGTCCGGCAACTGATCGCAGTCAACGAAGACAATCTGCGGAGTCGCGCCGAACGAATGTCAACGCGACTCTCCGGGGCGGATTCGATCCACAGTTGTCAAATCACCGATCATCCTGCATGGCTGATTGAATCGGGACGTTGGCAGTTTCCATCGCGTCAACTGCGAGTTCGCCACACGTCTCGGTCGGCCACGCAGTGGGCAAGTGATTTGGCCCAAGGCGATCCCGCCATCAGCGTCGGAGTCGACGGTGACGAGATCGTGGTGGATTTGCGTTGGGTTCCGGCGTCGGCCGACGGTTCGCTTGCCGAACGTCTGGAGTCGTAGCCGGGAATGAAGCCAGCATCTCGGGTGGACGGCATCGTCGGACAGAGGGCGTCTCGCTAACATCGGCTCACGCCGCTATACCTGGGGGCTGCCAAGGGCGGACGTTGAACTCGTGAGGAGCCATGAATATGGACAAGAAGCAAAAGAAACGTTTGGATGTGATCAACAAGAAACTCCAGCACATGCGAAAGCAACTCTCCGGTTCACGAGAGCAAGCCGACGATGCGGACGAGCTCAAGGAACTGGAGACGACCATCGCTCAATTGGAAGCCGAAGCGGCCGAAATCAAAGGCTCCAAGTGAGTCACCTTGGAGCTCGGTTCCGGCCGGGATCAGGCGACTTCTGTCGGCTCCTGGCCGTCTTGGGCTCCTTCTTGGACGCCGGTTCGTAGAAACGATTGGCGTCGAACTGGCCTTGGAAAATTGGGTCCGTCAAGTAGTTCAAGCGACGGCATCGCAATTCGCCTTGACCGTGGATCGAAACGATCTGTTCGTTGTCCGAAAGGCTTCTCAGTACATTTGGCCCCGAGTCGAGGTAGTCGCCCCACTGAGTTGCCATGTCCCGATTGTAGATGCCAAACGTCTGCACCACGGCGCAGTTGTTCAAAATGGTTCGCCACGTTGTGGGGTAGTTGCCCCGCAGTTGGCTCAAGTCCTGCCAAATGGTGTGGACCCACACACCGTAGCCGGCCGCGAGCGTCATCAGCGTTTCCAGGAGCGGGAAATTTCCCAACTGCGCGGCTTCGTCGATCATCAGCAGCGTGTTGAGCTTGGGGCGGTGGCGTCGGCTCAAGATGGCTTTCATCAAAGTGCCGATCCAGAGTTTCATCAGCGGACGGTGGCTGACCAGGCGATCCGGTGGAATGATCAGGTAGATCGACAGCGGTTTGCCATCGACCACGTCCTGGAGCGAGAAACTGGTTTCCGATAACGTTCCGGCGACCGCCGGGCTCATCAAAGATTTGACATACGACTGAGCCGTGGCCAGGACGCCCCCACGTGTGACATCCGGCATGGCGATGGTGGCGGCAATCTCTCGGTACGCCATTTGATTCATCTGTTTCCCCATCACGTCGAGCAGAACGGCCATGCGGTACGATGGGTCGTCTCCGTGCAACGAGTCGACGATGGAATTCAAATTCGCTCGGCCTTCCGTGTCGGAGCTGGCGTTGGCGATCAGTCCCGAGTGAATCGCTTTGGCTTGAATGTCCCAGAAAGGTTCTTTGGTGGATTGGTTGACGGTTGCCATCAACTCGGCCAGCAACTGTGAATCGCTTTCCAAATCGGCGCCCGTCAGTCTCAGCACATCAAAGGGATTGAGGCAGTCCGAAGGTTCGTCGACCACGCCGAATGGATCCAAGCGGACGACTTGATGCCCCAGTTCACGGCGACGTCGCGCCGTGACGTGATACGCCTCGGCCTTTGGGTCGATCACGACGACGGGTCCCTGATAGGACAGCAGGTTTGGGATCACCGTGCCCACGCCTTTGCCCGCGCGAGTGGGCGCTATCGTGATCAAGTGGCCGTCGCCGCTGTACCGCACCAGATCACCACGTTTTCGAGGCGGTGGATGTTTTTGAGTGTGGAACCCAAGTTCCGACTGGTACTGGGACTGGTGACCCAAAACAATGCATTGCTCACCGGGCTCCGAACTCTTCTTGGAGGCTGGGGGCCGGCTGGTCGTTTTCGGTTTTGGTTTCTTGGTGCTCATGACAACTATCATTCCTTTCCAGAGTGTGCAGATGACTGTTATCTATGGCCCAGAATCGAAAACATCAGGGCGGTGGTGCTCAAAGAATTTGATACACACAAGGGACACTTGGTTCGCTCCGGCAGAGCGAAAGGACGTCTGATTGTCCCGAATCGGTTTGCCAGCTTTCGTCCTCTCCGTCCTGAGTAAACGACGGGCTCAGAATGCCTCCAGGAAAATTTCCGGAATTCATTGAGGCTCCGACGCGAGAAAAACGCAGTGAGATTTCAGGCGACAAGTGATTCGCCTGATTTCTCATGACTCTCCCACGGAACCGATCCGATGCTTCATAAAAATCGTTTGCTCGAACGCCTCGCCCTGCTCGTTCTGCCTGTCCTGCTGTGTGGGGCCAATTTGTCCGGGGCACAGGGTGAACTTGCCCCTCTTTCAGTCGAAAGTAACATTGTCGAAAGTGACGCCATCGCGACTCCTGTCCAACAGCGGACACTGCACCAGCGACTGTGCGAGCTGAATCCCAACTGGTCGGACAAAACGCCAAACCAGGACGCTGTTGCCAAGATCAACGCCGTGGACGATGACGTCGCTTTGATCCAAGCTCATTTTTCATTGGTGATTGAGCGACTAGAAACTGCGGACGTTGGACATCTGACATCCTCGCAATTGGCTCAGCGAATCGCAAACATTCAAAGCCTGCGAGAGTACATGATCGCGGGAGAGTTTCCTCAAAACATCTTTGTCCCTGGACGTCGTCCTGTGTTCATCGACCCGTGGGGCACTCACTGTGCCGTGGGGTATCTGATTGCCACATCGGGGCATTCTGAACTGGCGAATCGGATCAACCAAGAACATCAATTGGATGTGCTGTGCGACATCAAAACACGGGGGCTGCCGCAGTGGCAAACTGCATCCGGGCTGAGCGTAGCCGAACTGGCTTTGATTCAGCCGCACTACGCGTTTCGGAATTTCAGTCAGTCGATTGAGTATCCCGCAGAGATCGAATCGTTGATTCTGGGAGACTCGACGGCAGTGATCGAGGCCTTGGAGAGTGGCAAGCTGAACGTGGAAAGTCGCTGCGGGGGTAAGACGCTATTGCACTTCGCCGCCGCCGCAGGCGACTTGGAGTTGGCCAAACGCTTGGTGAAGCAGGGCGCCGACCTGAACGCCCTTTCCACGATGGGCTGTGACGAAGCGGAGATCGCCAAGGCGGGAAACCATCGCCGTTTTGAGGTTCGCTGGGACGCAGCGACTTTGGTCACTCAGGTCAGGTACTCATCGGCGATGGGACGAGTTTACAACTCCACCTCAGGTTCTTATGTCGCCGACGTCCTGCAAGATTTTTTCGGTGGGATGGATGGCAAGAATGCATTGCACTATGCGACGGCGGCGCCACGTGCATCGGGGAATCGTCCCGTTGCGTACATGATTCATGGATACGGATTTCAGAAACCGTTTGGCAAACCCTCGACCGAGATCAGCCCTATGCAGCAACTGAAGAACCGTCGCGCGGAAGTCGCTCAGTGGCTCCGCGAGCAAGGTTTGGAGTAGGGGGGCTAGCGTGGGCTGTTCAAAATTTGGGGTTGTGTCTTTTTGGGTTTGCGCAAGTTTATGTCCCTACTGCCGGCGCAGCTGGTGGCCCCAGTGAGCCTCAGGCGCTAGCCGTGGGCCTGAGGCGGATTGTGGTGCCGGCCCACGGCTAGCGCCTGAGGCTCACTTTGATTGCGACACGTGGAACAAAAACATTGACAAAAAAAACAATGTCAACACCAAACTTTGATCCGTCCCGGCTTAGCCCAAGTACGGCTTCAGTTTTGCAGCCATTTATCACTAGCGAACTGCCACTCCGCTTTCAGATCGTTTTTCAGGTCGCTGTCATGGATTTGCAATCCGGTACGCTCTAACGCAGCCAAGCCAATTCCAACTTCTGCTTCGTTCGGCGAAAGGTCACCGATGGCAGCGACGTGATGTATTCGTGGAACCGATCAAAGAGGCTTTCAAGCGTTGGGAGCGGGTTCCTTGTCTTGCTTCTTAAGTTTGCAGTGATATCGATCTCTCGGATGGCGTCGCCGTAGTTCATGCCCGCCAATTCAACTGTCAGCAGGCTTGCTATCGGCGAATAAAGCGCACTTCCACCGAAGGTATTGTAGGAGTTCTTCCAGCAATTGAATTCCATTACGATTTCGTCCGCCTTTCATTCAGAGGTGCAGCAACGCGCCTGCGATCTCTCGCACTCGACCCATTGTAATGCCGCTGCGTTGTTCGATGGCCAGTGGATGCTCGGTAGGCTCAAGTTCGATGAAAGGTCGCTCGCCCACACGCCGGGTATGGACTTGAGTCTTTAGGTTCAATGTGTCGGGATACAGAGGAAGCGAAGTGGAGAGCCAGCCAAAAAACGGCGGCTGAGCTTCTCGACCGGCCTGCTGCCAAATCTCGTGGCAACGCATGAAGCTTTCTTTACTGAGTGAAGCCCATACGCCCCAAATGAAGGGATCGTCATGGTCGACCACTGGCAATTCAAGGCAGCCGCGAATGAAAAAGAACTCTTCATCGATCACACAGAGGTCGTCCGTCAATTCGCAGCGATCCTGTCGCTCGGCTTCCGGGACGTTGGCGAGCATTGCCGGAGCGTTCGCACCGAACTCCATCGGCAATTCGTCGTGGTACTTGCCGCACGTCGCACACAGGAAACCGGATTGTGAACTGGCTTTGGTCATTGACGGATGCTCCTCACGAAACTGGCGACGGCAGCCATGTATTCTGTTCGATTCACGTGGAAGATTGAGTTGTGATTTCCGTGAGGAAATCGGACAAGTCGTTTTTCCCGCGAGCCAGCCCACTTGTGATTGCGTTCGGCGTGCGAGATGTCGATCAAGCCATCGTTTTCGGTGTGAAGTTGCAGCAACGGCTTTGTGTAGCCAGACAACTTTCGCTTGTGATTGAAGTGCCGCTTTACTTCTGCCTTGACATCTACCTCGTCGAAGCCAGCCGACTGCAGATCCGCGTATGTCAGAAACCGCTCCGACGGATCGGCGATGCCGCTTTCAATGATCAGCCCAGCAACCGTCGGCTGACGATGCGCCAGTTCAATGGCGTAGAGCGAACCGATTGACCGCCCAAAAACGATCGCCTTCTCAGGAGGAATTTCCGCGGCGTTCAGTGCTGATTCGCCATCATCCAGCATCGCGACAAGTTGTGCCTCGCCAGACGAACCACCGTATTCCCGGTACTCCACGAACAAGGAATTCAGTCCCATTTCAGCGAAGACATCGGTCAAGAAGGGCACGTAATCGGCAACGGCCTCTCCGTTGCCGTGGAAGTGAACCATGGTGAACTGAGTTGGATCGATCACTTTTCTATAGCAGGCCAATACAGCACCGCTTGTCTCCACAAAGAATGGATCATCGACAAACCGATCTTGAGGAAAGAGGTATCGGCCGCTGACTGCAGGATGGTCAAGAATGCTCATGTCAGATCCTCGCACGCCTTGAGCATCGCCTGCAGAGGTGCAGGGTCAGCCAAACGGTGATCATTGCCAACCGCAATCAACGACTCTGGCACCAGGTTGCTGTTGGCGACGAGCTCTTCCGAATTGGCAAACGGAATCACATCGTCTTTGCGTGAATGCAGAATGATGGTGTTGGGTTTTACCGTGTTTGCGGTGCCCCAATTCTGCCATGCTGGACACAGCAGGACCATTGGCGTGTCTGCACTTTGCATGTTCACGGCAACCGCCCCGCCACGAGACGAGCCGACGATCACATCGGGACTGTGTCGATTGTATTCGGCTTGCGCGGTGCGGACGGCAGCCTCAAAGTCGTCATCGTCAAGAGACGGGTTGATGACAATGTGCCCGGCGTCTTTTAGGTACGTCGGCTTGACGCCTCCGACAACGCTGTGCCACCCGTGCAAGAAAAGGATCTTCATTTTGCTCACCTAATGCCAAGTTCGAGAGTTGAGCTCTCTATTCGCAGCCCTATTTTCGCTCGCATGCTAGTGCGTGAGAAGTGTGCGTTCCGTTTCAGTCGAACGATTTGCCTCTTCCGAACCCAGGGTTGTAGGGAAATCCTCTATGATCAGAACAAACATGGGCGGGGTTTCAGCCAACAGGATGGTGAGGTTCATCGACTGGCTGGTATTGGGTGGAGCAAAAAAACGTGAGGTGTGTGGATGCCATTCTGGCCATTCAGAAAAAGCGAACCGGAGCAACTGACTGCAACGGAGTTGCGTGACAAGCTGATTGAGGCCGCAGCCTCGGGGTCTGGACGAAAGCTTCGTTCTCTCTGCAAGCAATACAAGACGCAGGTGGCAGAGCACATGGATGTGATCTGCAAGATTCCCGATGGAATGCTGACTGATGACCGCTCGATCGACCAGTACTTCCCAAAACTTGCGGCGGTCGCGCAATGCCTTGCCCATGAATGTGGCGAGCCCGAACTGTGGAACAAACTCTGCGGTGACCCTGCCGACAACCCTCTGATGCAGATGGATCACTGGTATGGTGAGATGCCTCAGCGGATGGAACGATTGGAATACGAGGAGTTGATTGCTGAGGCGAAGGGTTTTATTGGGAAGGTAAAATCACTTCGCGGTGGCCCCGCACGTCTCAATGAGTGTTATCTCAACGCCCGCCTGGGTCAGTTGCTGTTCCATTGCGGCAGAGTCAACGAAGCCATTGAACCATTCTCGGCCGCTCTGGCGATCTGCATCGAGAACGATGATGTCGAGGGCCAAGTCGCCTATCTGAGCAGCTTGCTTGAGGTCCACCGCTATCTGGATGATGGCCATGTCGTCGAAACGGCCGAGCAATTATTGGCAGCACGACGCAGGGGAGGCTTGCCGACCGAGGATATCGAGAAACAACTTGAGTTACTGCACAAGGGAGAACCACTCTGCCGAATCGTCTGCCTTCATGATGGTCGAGAATTGGAATTGGACGAAGTGAACAGCCTTGGTGAGGGAAGGTACCAGTTCTTGTTTCGTCGCAATCGCATCTCACTCCAGAAAGCGACTACGCTCACCAGCCAAGGGAACGAGCTAGCGTCTTCGGGGCAATACGCGGCCGCTTTGGAGAAATATCACGAAGCCAGTGATATCGATCCGTATGACCCCGATCCGGTCTACCAAAGCGGCATGTGCCTGATTGAACTCGGTGCGTACGCCAAAGCACGAGAAGCGTTTGAAGAAGTGGAACGGCTGGCACCCGGTTGGTTTCGTTGCCGGGCGGACCGTTGGATGGCAGATGGTTTGGATCAGGGGACGATCTCGAACGAAGAGTACTTGCTTGTCCGAACTCTGGACGACGGTGGTTTGAGCGATCAGGAGGCGAGGTCGCTCGTCATTCAGGGCGTGGAGCGATGCCCAGACTTTGCGCCCCTGTACTTGTTCCTCGGGAATCTATGTGAGAATGAAGCCGACTGTATTGCGACCTACCGCAAGGGACTGGAGCTTGTGGAAGAACCCGACTTGGAAAGTCGTCTGCTGTGTGCGTTGGCCGGGCGGTTGCCACCTGAGTCGCCTGAACGAAAAACCCTCGTGGAGCGAGCGGTCGCATTGAAAGGGAGTCTTGTCGCGCTGGCCTCTGCGAAGCTGATGCGGTTGCAATGAAGCTTCGTGCTTGCAGCTCCGTCATTCGTGGCCAGCCTAATCCTGGACTGCTCAGAGTTTGCTATTCACATATCTTTTTGATGCCACCGTTTTAATGCCCGCGTCACCTCCACCAAGGAACTTGGGGGAGGTCGCGCTTAGCCGTTCAGGCGAATGCGAGGGAGGGGGTATGGGTGAAGGAATAGGTTCACCAACGCGGTTTGCGGCGCGTAGGCCCCCTCCCGGATCTTGCTTCGCTCGATCCGACCTCCCCCGGCTGCGCCGGTGGAGGTGACAGAAAACTTGCGCAAACCCGTAATGACACAACACCAAACGTTGAGCAGCCCAGTCTAATCCTCAGCAGTTAGCGACTAGACTCCCGTTTGGACGACGGGTTGAGTATGTCGGTCGCTACACAAGACGACCAGTAAATTGGAGACCAGCGACGCACGTTGCTGCGCATCGAGTTCGACGATCTGGTCCCGCTTGAGATGCTCAAGCGCCATCTCGACCATTCCGACCGCACCGTCGACGATCTTGGTTCTGGCTGCGACGACGGCACTGGCTTGTTGCCGCTGCAGCATGGCAGCCGCGATCTCTTGAGCGTAGGCAAGGTGACTGATACGAGCTTCCAGCACGCTCACACCTGCTTTGCCCAGGCGGTCTTGAATGTCTTCACGCAATCGATCGCAGATTTCATCGGTGCTGCCTCGCAAAGAAATCTCGTTGTCGGTGCTGTCGTAGGGATACCGAGTGGCCAGATTTCTCAACGCAGCTTCGCTTTGCACTTCGACGTAGTTTTCATAGTCATCGACTTCGAACAAGGCTTCTGCGGTATCGACGACCTTCCAAACCACCACCGCAGAAATCTCGATCGGATTGCCATCACTGTCGTTCACTTTGGAAGGACGTCCTGCCGAGCGAGTCTTGTGCTGAGTAACGATTCCCTGCTGATTCTTTTGCTCAGGAGTGGTTGACGACCCCGTCTCGAAGTTCCGAATCCGCAGACTCACCTTTCGCTTTGAGTAAAACGGGTTGACCCAATAGAACCCTGACGATTTGATTGTTCCGCGATACTCACCAAAGAGCAACAGGACGCGTGAATCGTTTGGTTGGACGGCAACCAACCCGAACAAAGAGATGAAACAAGCCAGCAGAAGCAAGATCCAAAGTGGGATCAGGATGGCCGTCGTTCCCATCGCAGCAGACACGATGATCAATCCCACGGACGCCAACATTCCGATCAATCCGCCAAAGAGAGGTCCCCAGCCGGGCATTGGGGTGGAGAGGACTTGTTCAACGATTTCGACATGATTTGCGGTGTGACTGGACACGGGTTGGCTGGACACGGGGTTCTCCAGGATGAGATGAATGTTGCATTGCTTTCGATGGTGTTATCCAGGCACAAATTGAGCCGCCTCGGGGCGCGGGATGCGGAGCAAGTAAGCAACTTGTATCGTTAGCGAACGACAATTGTCGCTCGACTTTCCAAGTCGATCGCGTGCCCCGTCAAGCTTTTTGCCATTGCAACCAAGTTGTGTAGCCGCCGCTGAGATTGGCGGCATCGAATCCGGCTTGACGCAATACGCGAGTGGCCAAGTAACCGCGTTGGCCGACTTTGCAATAAGCGGTGATGGGCTTGTCACGGGGCAACTCGTTGAGCCTGTCACGCAATGATTCGATGGAGATATTCGTCGCGTTGGGAATGTGGCCCGCTGCGAATTCAGGTTCACTGCGTACATCGAGCAAGAACACTGAACCGTCATGACCGTTACCGAGGGATTCGACATGAACCACCGGTTGGTCACCGCGCAAAACGCCCGATGCGACGAAGCCGGCCATGTTGATGGGATCTTTCGCGTGTCCGTACTGAGGTGCGTAGCATAACTCGACTTCTTCCAGGTCATAAACCGTCAGGCCGGCCTGGATCGCCATCGAGAGTACATCGATACGTTTATCGACTCCGTTGGTTCCTGCACCTTGAGCACCAAGAATAGCGCCGGTCGCTGGATCAAAAAGGACCTTGAGTGTCATTCCCGTTGCACCGGGATAGTAACCCGCGTGATCCGAGGGATGGATGTAGATCTTTTCGTAGGCGGTCTCCGAACGCAGCAATTGTTTTTCGCTGTGTCCGGTCATGGCAACCGTCTTTCCAAACACACCGACGATCGCCGTGCCTTGGGTCCCGCGATAGGTCGACGGGCGACCAAAGATATGGTCCGCGGCGGTCCTTCCTTGGCGGTTGGCTGGACCTGCCAGTGGAACTTGCACGGGGCGTTTGGAGATGAAATCTGAAACTTGCGCTACATCACCCACTGCATAGATATCCGGGTCACTGGTTTGCATGTGATCATTTGTGATGATCCCGCCGGCGGAGGTGCATTGCAGTCCTGCTTGGACGGCAAGTCCGCTTTCGGGGCGAACGCCCACGCACAGAACCACGAAATCGGCTTTCAATTCCGATCCGGATTTCAAGCGAACGGTCAGTTCGTTGTCTTGGTCAACAAATTCGTCGGCTGTCTCCCCCAACCGCAGTTCGACGCCTTTTTCGATCAAGTGCTGTTGCACGCCGGCGACCATCTCAGGATCCCAGGGAGGCAGGATTTGATCGGCAAGTTCGACGACCGTGACATGGATGCCTCGGTGGACCAGGTTTTCGGCGACTTCCATTCCGATGAACCCGGCTCCGACGATGACGGATCGCCGATTCCCGGACGTCACGACATCGTGCATCCGATCGGCGTCTTGCAGATCGCGTAATTGCATGATGCGAGGACTATCGATCCCCGGGATCGGCGGGCGAAACGGTGCAGCACCCGTTGAGATGACAAGTTTGTCGTAGCTTTCAGTGTACTCCCGGCCGGATTGCAAGTCCCGAACGTGGACCTCTCGTGCGTCACGATCAATCTGGATGACTTCCGATCGTACGCGAACGTCCAAGCGGTGGCGTTGCCGGAGCATTTCGATCGGCGCGACGAGCAGCTTGCTGCGAGTTTCGATCAGTCCGCCGACGTAGTAAGGGAGTCCACAATTGGCGAACGAGGGCTGTTCTCCTCTTTCCAAAACGACGATCTCGCTCTCGTCACTCAAGCGTCTTGCTCGAGCCGCCGCGGAAGCTCCTCCCGCAACACCGCCAATGATCACAATCTTCATGCTTGAATCGTCTCTTATCAAAATCTCATCCGACACACTTCATAGGTTTTCCGCATTCCTGTGGGTCGTTCGTGCGGCCATCTTGGCGGAAACCTGCCGGAGTTCGCAAGCGGCTATGCCAGAAAACGAGACGCGACTGTGTCAGCGAAGAGGATCCCACGCTCGGTCAAGCGAATGTGATCGCCGTTTCGCACGATCAGATCTTCTCGTTCGCATTGCTCGATCGCGTCCGCCAGCAGCGTCAACATGTTAACCCCTGTTTGCTGGGCCAGATCGGCCAAGTCGATTCCGTCGATTCTGCGAATTCCGAAAGCCGCTCGTTCTCGCGCGGCTTGCTGTGGGGTGACCAACTCCGATTCCGCAGTTGGGCTTTGTCCCGTTTCCATGCGTCGCAAGTAAGCGGTTGTGCTGCGATGGTTGACTTCGCGACGCCCGTTGACAAAGCGAGCGGCGCCTGGGCCGGCGGCATACCAACCGCTGCCTTCCCAATAGGCGATGTTGTGACGACAGCGATGCGTGGGCGTTGCAAAGCTGCTGATCTCGTAGTGCGTCATGCCTGCGGCAGGTGCGACCGAGCGAACAAGTTCGTACATCTCCAGTTCCAGGGACTCGCCGGCTGGTTGCAAATCACCTCGCTGTAATTGGTTCCAGAACAAGGTCCCTTTTTCAAACGTCAATGCGTAGGTCGACAAGTGTTGAATCGGTAGAGCCAATGCCGTTGCGACGTCACGCTGCCAAGTTTCGAGCGATTCACCGGGAGCGGCAAAGATGAGGTCGATGGAAACGTTGGCGATGACCTCTGTGACTTGCTCAATGATTCGCTGAGCCGAATCGCCGGAGTGGCCTCGTTGTAGAGTTGACAGTTTTTGATCATCAAAACTCTGTACGCCCAAGCTGATCCGGTTGACGCCGGCATCGGCAAGCACGCATAGTTTTTCCTCCGTGATGTCTTCCGGATTGGCTTCGCTGCTGAACTCGATGTCCTCGCTGAATCGAAAACGACGATGCAGAATCCGCATCAGTTCCTGCAAGGCATCGATGGGCAGATGCGTCGGAGTTCCGCCGCCGAGAAAGAGAGTGTCGATCGAGGGGCGATCCAGGATGCTCAGTTCGTTGTCGATGGCATCGAGAAACCGTGTGATCAAATCATCGCGATCTGCGACCACGCTGAAATTGCAGTAACCGCACCGGTGCCGACAAAACGGCACATGGATGTATGCCGACCGGGGAATCGGCCAGGGTTGCGGTTGGCCGGAAGTCACAGCCACAGCTTCATGCGGCCGCCGAGCATCCCTGGCAGACCACGCTCGGCAAGTGACTTGACTTGGTTGTCGTGGTATCGAGTGCTCAGGTGGCCGGCGATGACCAATTCGTTTTCAAATTTGTCGGCGCGAATTCGGTAGTCGTTCACATGCATGTGGCCATGCTTGTGGATCAACTCTTTGCGATGTTCGGGTGCGACAAAGGTCAGTTCGCTGATCAAGATCTTTGACTCAAAGAAGACCGGGTTGTTGTCCAAGCCGGGCGGCGAGGTGTCGCCGGTGTAGGCCACGATCGGGACCCGTTGTTCTTCCGTGATCTCGGTGCCGGCGAGTTTCAGGTCGCGAATTTGCGGACCGTCCAAATCCCGGTACTCGGGTTTCAGTTTATGGCGTCGGTGGTGGACGACAAACCCGAGCGAATCGATCGTGTGCCTCGTCGGCAGCGCCGTGACCAAGTATTCACGGCCGTGCTCGATCTCGTCACCGGGCAACAGTCCGACCAGTTCACAGGGCATTGCGCCCCGGTCGAGTTTGCGAAAACATTGCAGCATGTCCCAGGCAATATCGACGGCGGAGTCGGGCATGTAGATGATCGGTGGATCCATCTTCATCATGCGCCGTCGCGAAACATATTGCGGGAGCGCCGCGATGTGATCCAAGTGCGCGTGCGAGATGAACATGGTCGGCGTGCCCATGAAATCCCAGGGCTGTGCACCGGCATCAAAGAGCAATTTCAGCTCATTGATTCGCCAGCAAGTCTGGACGGCGGCGCGCGAGTAGCCCTCGACGGTCAGGCCGTCGTGATGATGTGACAGAAGGGGGATGTTCTCAACCATGAGGCAAACGATATCGCTGATGGATCGATCGTTGAAGGGTGCAGACGACCTCTCCACCGCCGGACTAGTCGTGATATTGCGTCAGCCGGAGTGCGCTAGCCCCCGGTTCTCGCATTTTGCCGGATAAACTGGACGCTATCGCGTGCCGGCTGATGAATGATGTCGGGCTAGGGTTTCGCGGTGACGATCAATTCAGTGACAGTCCATTGGGCCTGCACGTTCGCCTGCTGGGCGACCATCTCGACCAATTCGACCAAGGTCTTCTCTTCAGCCTCCAGGTTCACCAGTGTCTCGCAGTTTGTGGCGGCACTCGCTGTGATCGTGCATGGCCGTCCCGCCGCACCCGCCAACTGCGTCAAAACGGCGCTGGCTGGTTTGTTGATTAGTTTCAGCGAAAACTTGCGATCGTCATCCATCACCGGTACGACTTGGGCATCGGCACCCGGGGGCCTGCCAAGAGCTCGGCCGAGGATTGCCGAGGTGATGGCGCGGTGGGCAAGCACGTTGCAGCGAACGATCATCCATCCATCGCGGACTCTGACCATGCTCTTGGGATCGGCTTGCTTGGCCGCCTCACGTACCGCGTCCGCCCAGGGGCCGGATTCGTAGCGACGCGTCCATTGAGCAGTTGCATCCACCTGCGTCGGGATCTCGAATTGGCCACGGATCAAAGCCACTGCGATACCGCGGTCAATCCCCACCCATCGGTTGGCCGGCCACAAATCATGAGGCAGAGGATCTGACGCTGTTGCGGTTACCTCAATGAGAGCTTGTGTCGGTGTGGTCAAATCATCCCATTGAACGTCCACCGTCGGCGCGGCTGTCCGTTGTTGCAGCAATCGTGCCGTCATCGTGTCCACCCATGAGGCGTGTCCCACCAACACGACATCTTGTATAGCCATGACGACGCAATCGCGTTGAGCGGCGATCGTTTCCAAGGCAGCCCAGACGGTGGGGGTCAACTGTCCGGGGTAAACCGGGGCGGTTGGGTCGACTTTGCGTTGCACCCAAAGGTTCACGCCGTTGGCTGCCGCGATCGACGTCAGAGCGCCACGAAAGGATTGACCGTCCACCAGGGAAGTTATCGGCTGGGAAAGCGATTGGCCCAGGCCTGTACGTATTGTCAAGTCATCGGCGCGACAAGAAAATGGATCAAGCGTGATCAAAAAAGCAAGCGTGATAGCAAAAAATTGTGCGGCAAATGGGCTGGCAAGGCGCCCGCAGAGCCTTTGAATGGAAGAAGTCCCATGTTGGACACGTGGACGTTGGTTGCCCATGCAATCGGTCGTAATTAGACTCATTCGCATCACGTCATTGGAATGGGAAACGCAAAGTAATCCTGTGAGACTTTCGTCCCAGCAAACGCAATGTCGGCTTTGGGAAAAGTTTGCAAGATTCGGGTTTCTTGGCAAGCACACGGTTGCCGCTCCGAAGCCTGTGCCTAGTATACACGCGATTGATTAAGTCGTTCTTCCGACACTCGATGGAAACAACTGTGACTTCACCACTGGTTCGAACGACTCGTCTGGCCGCCGCCTATCGACGGTATCTTGCCTCTGCCGATGCACCTCAGTTTGCGGCGGAAGTGGACGAGCATTACGCCGCGAGCACTTTAGCGACTTTGCTCAATCGCGGTGAAGTCGAACTTCGTCGAGCGGCCGCTCTCTCCCTGGGGATGCTGGGCAACGTCAATTCGATCGAACCGTTGGGGCGTGCCTTGTGCGATGACGATCGCGGTGTCCGCTTGGCCGCCGATGATTCATTTCGCGCCTTGTTGGTTCGCGCTGCCGCACCGCTGCACCAGCAGCAGTTGTTACAAGTCATGCATCTCAACGACGGCGGTGAATACGCGGCGGCGTTGGCACCGACGATGATCCTGGTGGACAACGCGCCGCGTTACAGCGAAGCGTATCATCAATTGGCAATTTGCTGGCACGGTTTGGAAAACTACGAGAACGCAGCAGCAGCCTACACCGCGTGCTTGTTCCGTTGCCGCTTTCACTACCTCGCTTGGCAGGGTCTGGCGCGATGTCAGATCGCGATGCGTGAATTGCCAGCCGCGGCGCGATCACTGGAACGTTGCATCGACTTGTCGCCAGACGTCGAAAGCGCACGGATGCAACTGAGAGCACTGCGTCGTCGCATGCGTCGCAGCGACGTTTAGGTTGGAGAGAGGCGTTTGTGAGTTATCAAGATTTATTTGTCGGCACGCTGGCCATTGTCATTGGAATCGGCGCACTCTTGGCCGGCGTGGGACCTTGGGCGGCCCCCTACCAACTGCGAACGATGGCCGCCGTGACGCGTCGCTATGGGAAACCTGCCGCAAGAAGCCTGTGGATCGTTGTCGCGTTTGCTTCCTTGATCGCCGGTGCAGCGATCAGCGCCGGAGTGCGACCATCCTACGCGTCGCCGACCCAGCAACCCACCGCACGGTGAAGCCAAGTACGTCAGGCTTTCTAGTACGTCAGGCTTTCTAGCCTGACATGGCGCGGATGTCAGCCTAGAAAGGCTGACGTACGTGTTGCTGACCTACGTAGCTTTGACGTACATCAGTGCGCCCGTGGGTGGGCCTTTTCGTAGACCTGACGCAGGTTTGCGGCGCTGACGTGTGTGTAGATCTGAGTGGTCGCCAAACTCTTGTGCCCCAGCAACTCTTGGACGCTGCGTATGTCTGCGCCGCGGTCCAGTAGGTGCGTCGCAAAGCTGTGACGTAGCGTGTGAGGACTGGTGCGTGAGTCCAGTTCAGCCGTGGCGATGTACTTTTCCAGCATCCGCCCGATGCTCCGTGTCGTCAGGATGCGACCGAATCGATTCACGAAGACAGGAGCCTTTCGACCCAATGCATCGGACTGTGGATGCCGCTTGCGTTTTCGTGCGTAGGCGTCGATGGCTTTCAGGGCAAAGGAACCCAAGGGACTGATGCGTTCTTTGCGTCCCTTTCCTCGGACACGAACGATCTGTTCGTCGGGGTCGATGTCACCGTCTTGCAGGCCGACCAGTTCGCTCACCCGCAATCCGGCCGAGTACATCGTTTCCAGGATCGCGCGGTCCCGCAGTCCCGAGACGGTGTCACCCGGAGGCGTCAACAGCAACCGGCCGACTTCCTCGTCCGTCAACACCATTGGCAACTTGCGTTGCCGACGCGGGTTCCGTAATGGCTTGGCGGGATTCGTTGAGGCGATGCCTTCGCGCATCGCGAACTTGTAGAAGCTTCTCAGTGCGGCGAGCTTGCGAGAGATCGTGGTGCGAGCGTAGTCAGCTTGTTGGAGAGCGGATTGATAAGCGCGCAGGTCGTGCGGCGAGAGCGAGTCAGCGGTTGGGATCGCGCCACGTGTCGCTTCCAACCACTCGACCAAGCCGGCCAAGTCTTCGCGGTAGGATTTGATCGTCAGCTCAGAGGCGTTGCGTTCGGTCGCCAAGTACTTGAGAAACGATTCGATCGGGCGCAGCATGGGCGTTACCGAAAATCTTCCGTGGACAAGCTGTCCAGTTCGCCATCCATCTGCCAATCGTCGGCGCGGGGGACGGCGTCGCGAATCTTGCGACTGAGCATGGCGGCATCGTACCAACTGAAATCAAGTTCAGGGTCGGCGGCGAAACGAGCCAGTTGACGGAGTGTTTCGTCGCGATTGGCATCGTCGAACAAGAACATGAATTTCTCTCCGCCTTTTACCAAGGCCAACACGTTGATTTCTTTGTCCATCTGGCGCGACTGTTTCGTTAATTGAGCGGCTTGTCACGGGAGTCGCAGAAATCGAGTTGAGCGTACAAGTCGCTCAGTCGGCCTCCCTCGTCGCTTGAGATATCGGCGCAACCGAGCGGGCGAATGAGCAGCGTTTCGGCTTGCCCGCCCCGGAAAACGTCGATTGCGGGTTGTAACAACGCACAAAGAGAACGAGCGTCGGCACCGGCACGGAGGCCACGGATTCCGCACGTGAGAAAAGCGTCATAACCGTGAGGGTTTAACAGCTACGCAACAGCCTTCTGTCTTGCCGTGTCCAATCCGATTTGCCGCAGCGTATTGACAGCATCGTGCATCTGCGAGATTTCTTTTGCATGCTCAACGCAACGTGAACGAATTTCGTTCAGACGCAGCAGGAGTTCGGACAGACGAGCGGGTATCTCGCCACGATCTTGATAGATCAATCCAATGTCACCGTGCGATTGTCGTACTTTGTCCGCAAGCCAGCAGCCGTCCGGAACGATCACCGGGATGCCGCGTGTCATCATCTCGAGCAACACGCCGCTACAACGAGCGACGTATCGGTCAGGTTCGTACAGAAACAGTCCGACATCAGCACTGTCCAGCCATTGGTGATAATCAGCGGTTGTCAGGTTCTCCGTCATGACTTCCAGTGTGGATGGCGTCTCAGTTGTGCTGGGGTACGCATCGCCATTGGTTCCTTGCTGCTTTGTTTGTTGCATTGCTCGCTCAAAATCAGCGTGCAGCGAAGTGGGGACCATGGGTTGCCATCGCTCGGCCGGCATTTGCATCGAAACGCGAAATTGATTCGTCTTGAGCAAAGGTTCATGGATCTGAAGCAGAAGATCATGAATCGCTTGGCGTCCCTTCTCCGCCCGTGGCAATCCCGCCATCACAATCCTGAGCGGGGCGAGTCTGGAACCCGTTGCTAGTGGACGTTGCCGCGTCGGATAGGGGATCGGATTGATCGGTTCGGTGATCCCACTTTGTCTCAATTGTCCGGCCAACGCCTCGGTGGTTGCGTGCAAGCGGACATCGTGGTGTGACAACTGTTGCATGCATTGATTGACTTGGCCGGCAAACGCTGATGCTCTCGCCCACTGCCGAGGTGGCAACGTCTGTGAATCATGGATTGCAAAGTGGAACACGACGTCGACACGCTGGCGATGAGGGATGGACGCCAGGTGCAGACCCCGGGTGATCGCCAGCATCGCAAAGTCATCCCCGGTGTTGATCAGAAGGGAATCACAGGGGCGGGGCGGTCGGGATTTTAGCAGTCCGGCAAAGTCTTCGGACCAGCGTCGGATCATCGTGCTTGGACTTTTTGCCGGTGCGATCATCCAGTCAGTGGCTCGTGACCTGAGATTCTGCAGGAGGGTGCCGCCGACGGGGCGACCATCGATGTCACGCTGCTGAGCGGATTTACCGTCGACACCCAGCGACCATCGAATCATCCGCCGGGTGCGAAAGGTGGGAACACATTGGATCGCGGGATCGATGGCGTCCAGGTCTGCAAAAGCCTGATGAGTGGCCAGAATGGGTTCGTACCCCAGTTGGCAGGCTCCCTGCGACAACAAAGTCGCCAGCTCAAAGAAATGCCCCCCCACATCGCGAATGTTGTCGTCGAACAAAAAAAGTCGACGCGGGGATCCATCATTCCCGGATTGAGAGCTGCCTGACATTTCACGGCGAGTGTTTTCGCGGCCAGAACTGGGGTCGGTATGTGGGAAACGGGGCATTGTGGCATCCTTGCCGATGAAAATGACGCGTGTTTTGGCTCGGATTCTACAGGGGACCGGCCTTGCTTGCCCACATCGCTTGGCCGGAAATCGAGGACACATCGGCCGATATTTGCCTCTCTCTGGGTGCAGACGCGACGGTTCGCCTTCCCAAGAATTCCGCCGATGGCCAGAATACCGAACCTGAGACCCCCTGCGCCGCGGTTGCAAAATGCTCCGCTGGCTACAGAACACTTGCAAATACGCAGTCCTGTTCGCTGATTCTGCCTTTGGAATCCGTTGCAGGCATCCTGTTTCTGACGACCGTTTTTCGTCCGAAACTCCCATTCCCCCACTCGCCTACATCGGACTGATTGTGGATCGCCGACTGTTTACGTTCGTTCTGGCTTCGTTTGTGTTTTTTGCCGGATACACGTTTCTACGACTGAAATTCCTGCCTCCGCCCAACGCCAAACCCGCTGGACAGCAAGCCGCGTTGGACGCTCCTGCGGCGGACGCAGATGATTTAACCCAAGCCGAATCGGCCGATGGTGGTGCTTCCGACGCCAAGACGACCGAAGACGCTGGCGACAGTCCAGGAGCGACCGAAACCACGACTCCGGCCGTAGGTGACCCCGACAGCGATCAACCCGACAGCGATCAACCCGACAGCGATCAACCCGACAGCGATCAACCCGATGCGATCACCGGGCCCGCTCAGCGTCCCCAATGGACAACTCTGGGCTCGATGGACCCGGCGTCCAAGCATTGGATGTTGGTCACGATCAGTGGCCAAGGCGGCGCGATCGAACGTCTGGAACTGACCGAGAGGGACGAAGACAACAAGCTGAAATACCGCCGCGTCGATGTCCGCTACGGCTATCTCGGTTATCTCGCTCCCCAACAGGCGATCGATGTGGATGGCGTCCTGGTCAACGTCGTCGGCAAAGGAACACCTGCGGCGTTGGCCAAAGCAGAAACAGGTGAGGTGGGTCTGCAGGCCGGTGACATCATCGTCTCCGTGGGCGGCAAATCGGTCTCGCGATACGAGGACATCGAATCCGTACTGCAAAAGACGGAACCCGGCCAGTCGCTCAAGATCGAGGTGCTGCGTCAAGCCAGCGGCAACGAAGAAGCTAATGAAGCGGGTGACGACGCGGGTGACGACGCGGACAACGCCAGCGCGAACCCCACCACGCTGAACTTCACGGCGGAATTGACCAATCACCCGCTCGATTTGATCCGTTTGGCCAAATACGGTGGTGATGACCAAATCAAAGGAAACGACTCGCGTCTGTCATCGCTGATGACGTTGGCTCAAGTGAATCGCAAGAGCATTCTGGGAAGCGAGCATTGGATCGCCGGCTTGGGGGATCCTGAACGCTGGATTTGGTCCATTGAAAACAAAACACTACCAACTGGCGACGCCGCGACTGCTGAGTCCATCGAACTGTCGATCACACTCAGCGACCAACGAATGGAACGTTCCGGCGGCAAGTCCGTCAAGCTCAGCCGTACGTTCTCATTGGCACCGGAGAGCTACGTCGTTGATCTTTCCGTCGCCGTCACCAATCTGGACGATGCCGCGCAGAAAATTGCACTGAGACTGGAGGGTGTCAACGGGATCACGTTGGAAGGCTGGTGGTACAGCAACAAGATCAGCCCCAACTGGGGCGGCTCCGCGGCTCGCGATGTGGTCTATAAAACCGATGCGGACGGATACGAGCTGATCAGCGGAATGACCTTGCTGAAACATGCCCGCAAGGAAGCCAAGGATCCCGATCAAGGAATCTTTGCCGACGAAGGAAGTGACTCCAATACGACGCTTCGATTCATCGGTATCGACGCACAGTATTTCACCGTCGCCTACCTACCGCCCGAGGGTAGCGATGCCATGACCGAGTTCTCAAGAGCCAGTGCGGGAATCGTCGCCAACGAAAAGCAGATCGCACGACACAAAGAGCGCGCTGTCAACCTTTCGTTCTATCTCGACACCAAAGTCACCGAACTGGCCAAGGGCGAAACCTATCGCCAAGACCTGCGGCTGTTTGCCGGCCCGAAGGTGCCCGAAGTCGCTGCAGCTCACGGTCTGGAGGACACGGTTTATTACGGATGGTTCTGGTTCGTCGCCAAACCGCTTGCTTCGTTGCTGCACCTGCTCTACGCGATCGTGGGCAACTATGGTGTTGCGATCATCCTGCTGACCGTGTTGGTCCGCGGTGCCATGTTCCCGCTCAGCCGCAAAGCCGCCATCAATGCGCAGCGGATGCAAGAGTTGGCGCCGGAGATGAAGAAGATCGCAGAGAAATACAAAGACGACATGGAAGGTCGACTGAAGGCACAGCGGGAGTTGCAACAGCGGGTCGGTTTCAATCCGATGGCCGGGTGCCTACCGATGTTCCTGCAGTTGCCGATTTTTGTCGGTCTCTATCGTGCATTATCGGTCGATATCGACTTGAGGCAAAAACCCCTGTTCAGCTTCACCCAATGGGCGTCCAACCTCGCCGGTCCCGATCAGATGGCCTACTGGGGCGATTGGTTGATGGATTACTTTTCGGGTCGCGGCAATGGATGGCTCGGGCCGTACTTCAACTTCCTGCCCGTCATCGTGGTTGCGTTGTTCCTGACGCAACAAAAGATGTTCATGCCGCCGGCAACGGATGAGCAAACAGCGATGACGCAGAAAGTGATGACCATCATGACGACCATGATGGGACTGTTCTTCTTCCGCGTCCCCGCCGGTCTCTGCCTCTACTTCATCGCCAGCAGTTGCTGGGGGATCTGTGAACGTATCATCGTCAAGAAGACGCTGCCCGAGGGCAAACATTTTGACCCAGGCGTACTGGAGGGCACCGTGACGAGCAAGACGACTCAGAACGAATCAAAGTCGTCTTTTGCTGATCGGATGCGGCAACGCCTGGGGCATATCGAAGAAGCCCCCGCCGAGCGTCCCAACAAACGCAAACGCCCGCCGGTGAAAAAGAAACGCTAGTGGTCCGTTGATCGCCGCACAGCCCACATCAGTACACAGCCCACATCAGTACACAGCTCACATCAGTACACAGCTCACATCAGTACACAGCCGACGTCAGTACACAGCCGACATCAGTCCAGCAGCTCGGCTTTGCCGTAGTAGTAGCCCTGAGCCAGTCGGAATCCCAATTGCTGACAGACTTCGTGTTCTGCCTCGGTCTCGATGCCTTCTGCAAGTGCGATCGATCCGTTGTCCGTCGCAATTCTGACGAGTGAACGGACCAGCTCCTGGCGGCTCGCGGGTGCTTCGTCGATGTCGCGGATCAATTGCATGTCGAATTTCAACACGTCAGGCGGCACCTCGGTCAACTCCAGCAAGCGACCTTGGCCGGCACCAAAGTCGTCGTAGGAGAGCGACATGTTGAGTGATTTCAGCGTGTTCTGAAACTGCTTCATCGCCACCGTGTTGGCAATCACCGATTCGTGGATCTCGATGGTGATGTTCAAATCGGGGAACGAGTCCCGCATCGAAATCAGCGACTGACTCAGCCGCAGCGTGCCGAACTCTTGTGGGTGGATGTTGAAGAAGAATCGAGACTGACGACGAGAACTATCTGATGCAACCCGACAGCCCTCCTCTCGCATCAACTCGCTCAACGCGACGTGTTGTTGCAAACGCTCTGCGGTGGCGAACATCTCGCCCGCCATTCGTAAGTTCTCGATGTTGCTGCGAGCCAGTAGCTCATAAGCGGTGATTCTTTGGTCTTTCATCGCGACGATCCGCTGAAAATGCGGAACGACCGCGCGATCGTTCATCAACTGCTCGAAACTCAGCAGCGTGTTGACCCATGTGCCCGATACGTTCTGAATCGTTCCTGCCATGTCGGGCGGAGTCTGTCCATTGACACGAAACACGATGTTTGCGAACTGAACCAAGTCGCCGTCGAACAGTTCACAACGATCGATGATCACGCCGTTGACCGTGGTACCGTTCGTGCTGCCCAAATCTTCGACGAACAGTTGTTCTCGGTCGCTGAACAGTCTTGCATGACTCTTGGAGACCGAAGCATCGGCGATTCTGAGGCCCGCCGTCGACGTTCGCCCCACCAAGCAGGTGGGCGAAGGCACGTGGAACGTACGCAGTTGATCCGATGATTTTCCGATCTCGGTCAACGTCCATTCGCTTGTGTTGGTGCTGGTGTAGGGGTTGGATGTTCCCGTGGCTGCTTCAGACATCTTCATTACGGACGAACCGTTCATTGGGTGATTCGAGAATCGTTGGATCTGTGACAACTATGGGTTGCGGTTGAGCATTCACGAGAATACTGACACCGGTTACCAAGGTCATGCAAGGAACGACATCGGATTCTGACGATTGACGCGGTTGCATTCATTCTGATGCGTACGTTTTTACAACTTCGCTTGTAAACCTTGCTCTGACTGCAGTCTTCGATGCTGATGTCGCGAGCCCGCAAATCGTTAAATCAAAAAGCTGTAATCGCCCGTGAAACTTAGATCACGCGGTTATTTCCGCTGGTTCGACGTGGTGCCCCCGCGATGTTTCGCGGCGCCATGCCCGGGGTTTCCACTTCTCTGGCACACCGCTTGCCTTCACCCAAGTCCGTTGACCGATTGCTTCTCTCCCCTGACGAGACTCGCGATGTTGGTCAACCAACTGTGCACCGAGTGTCAAGGCGAAGACCACTGAAACACTCGATCCCATTTCTCTACCACGAGGGAACTCTGATATGTCGCGCAAACAACGAAGCAAACAAAATTTGGAACGAAGCCGCAGTCGACACAGCCACAGTCGACGAACCCGCTTGAGCGTACAAGCGTTGGAGTCGCGTCGACTGCTGGCGGGCGATATCGCGTTGGTAGACAGCACGATCTCGATCGTCGGTACCGATGCCGACGACGTCGCCGAAGTCTACATGCATGAAGACAGCGTGCAGGTCAAACTGACCACTCGCGACGACAGCGGCGCGATCACAAGTGAAATGGAACAATCGTTCGACGCCGCAGCCGTCGATGGTGTGATCTTCCAAGCCCTGGAAGGCGATGACTTGTTCATCAACGACACCGCCATCAATTCCATCACTCGAGCCGGCGGCGGCAATGACACGGTGATGGGTGGCAGCGGCAACGATATCCTGGCGGCAGGAAGCGGCGACGATGTTGTCCTCGGCGGTGGCGGAAACGACGTGATCTTGGGCGGCCCTGGAGACAACGTGGTGATCGGACTGCCCGCCACCGACAATGGTGAACCATCCGCGGACGATTCACCTGAGGACAGCTCAGCAAACGATGAGTCGAGCGACGAAATGACCGATAGTGTGGACAGCCCTGTCGATGAGGTCGTCGATGAGGTCGTCGATGAAGTCGTCGATGACGGCACGATGACGGAAGATGCTGTCGAGGACGAAACCGTCCTTGAAGAGACTGATACCGAAGAGACCGGTGCCGACGAAACTCTCAGCGACGGATCGGTCGCTGACGACTCGACAGAAAGTGATCCTCACGAAGTCACCAACTGCTCAATGACTACTCCGGAGGCGGACGACTCTGGAATGACAGACGACAGCACTGGCGATCCGGAGATGACAGGTCAGGAGTTGGCTAATGACACCATGCCTGCAGAAGACATCATGCCTCCGGTCGAGGAACCTGTGACGGATGAACCTGTCAACGAAGTCGTGGATGACGAGGTTGTGAATGACGAGGTCGCAAGCGATGCGGAACCCGTGAATGAAGCACCTGCGGATGAGACTCTCGTCGATGAGACGGTGCCGGAGGACCTGACGTTGGTGGTCGATGTGGTCGAAGAAACCACGCCCGCAGAAGACACGATCGCAGAGGACACAAACTCAGAAGACGAACTCGTCGACGCCGTCGCCTTGGACGAAACCGTTGTCGACGACGTTCCCGCTGTGGACCCGATCGCTGATCCGATCGCTGACGCAGTCACAGATCCCGTCGCAGAAGACGTGGTAGTGGACGTCACAGAAGAAGTCACGGTAGAGACCGGCGATGCCCCGGTTGAGATCGACACCGAAGTCGCTGTCGATGGCGCAGCAGAAACAACGGTCGTCGCTGATACACCGATTGTCGTCGAAGACACCTCCACTGATGACACGGACCAAAATGCCGAACCTGAAGTGGTCAGCGAAACGCCGGTCGAAAGTGTCGAGGTTGCTGTCGCCGAAACCGACAACGACGTCATCTTTGGCGGCAGCGGTGATGATTGGTTGTTCGGTGAAGACGGCAATGACATCGTCTTCGGCGGCGATTCCGCCGTGTCAGAGTCCCTGTTGTTGCAATTGATCGGCAGCCGAATGAACCTCGGCTAAGCGAAATTTCTCTCTCGTGCACGTGACGTCGAAATCTGGGCAGGGACTGGCCCATTTTTCCTTCTTTCTCACGCAATCCACAACGCACCCGGTAATGGGATTCGCCAGACTTCCCAACTCACGGGATTTCGTAGCGGATTCCTAACGAGTCATCGCATCGGACAACGAAACGTCGAACCCCAACAACAATTGCTGCGGCATCATGATGGCAGGCAACGATTCAAGCACGCGATGTCCGATCACGAGATCACGATCCGCACCATGCCAATGCCACTGTCGCAAGTCACTGTACTCACTCGGCGGAATGAGGATTTCGACGCGATGGCCACGATGTTGTATCTGAGTTGCCAGTCGTCTAGCGCCCCCGATTCCAGCTTCATCATTGTCTGCAATCAAAGTGATCTTCTCTGGCGTGTGACGGCGAACATAATCCAGCACGAAACGGCTGGATGAACTGCAACTGGCTCGACCGATCGCCCACAAGCCCATTGAAAGAGCTGCCGCCGTGTCGCTGGCTCCTTCGACAATGAACAATCGTCCTCTGGGAACATCGTTGGGCCGCACACGATGAAAGAACAGTCCGCTGTGGCTGCCGATAAGCGACCACTTCTGGCCAGTGCGACGCCAATCTCGCATTCGGACTCCGATCACATTGCCATCCGCATCACGCATCGGCCATGTGCTCGCGCCGGTTGACTGGTCCAGTCCCACACGCAAATGATCCAGAGATTGAGTGGTCACGCCCAAAGAAGCGGCGAGCTGATCTCGCATCGATCCAGGCATGTCGCGGTAGGCCGTTTTGGCAACCGCAGTCCATCGACCGACTTCATCATTGCTGATACTTGGCCGGGGCGCAGCAATGGTGGGACTCGCCGACGCCAACGAAGAGTGTTTTGTTGACAGTGTTGTGTCGATGCCGAGCTGATCGGCAATCCAACGCAGTGCGTCGACGAAACCGCAACCAAGCATCCAACGAACCGTAGAGATGCCGTCACCCGGCCGTGGGTCGGTTCCACGGGTAAAACAGCGTCGGCAATGTACACCGCCGCGGATAGGCAATTGATCAAAGGCTGCAAAGCGGTCGTGTCCACCGCAGCGTGGGCACGGGTGACCGCGGCCATCGAGATGTTCGATCGGAATCCCCGCTCGGGACAGCAAGAACGCCCAGTGTCCGGTCGCGGCGACGCGCACGTCATCGGCACTGAGCAAACTCATGACAGACGACCAACTCACGGGGAATGCATTCACTGGAACAACACAGTGTTGAATGAGTTTCGTCATTCAACTTCTCTGGATTGAACTTCCTTGCACAGCGTCCCCTTGTTCCGGTCGTAGGGAATGGTTGTATGTGGAACGTCGTCGGGCGAGAAGTGTTTTGCGAGACGAATTTCGCAGAGAACGTGTTTGACAATGGGTCTCGAAACGGTTCCGCCCGCCATCGACGTGGAACGTCGAGCGACATTACTACAAGACACGCTCAAGTTCGCCTAGTTCACGATTCCTTTGGTGACGGTCATGAAGACGTCTTCGAGTGTCGGGTCTCGGTCGTTGAAGGACCTCATGCGTACGCCTTCGCGGATCAATTGTTCCATCAGGTCCGCAAGTCCTTCGTCGCCCGTTTCCAATTCGACGATCACTCCGCCGGGTTTCATCTCCAGAGATCTAAGGTGCGGGCTACTCCGCAGGATCGACAACCCGGCTTCCTCATTTTTCAGAAACTGGATGTCGACCAAGCGATTGCGTCGAATCTGTCGATAGACACTTTCGATCGGACCACTCATTAGCAATTGGCCTCGTTCGATGATGCCGATCGATGTGCAACAGTCGGCCAGTTCCGTCAGGATATGGCTACTGATCAAGATCGTCTTGCCCATCTTGCGTAGCTCTTTGAGCAACGCCTTGACCTCCACGCGTGCTCGTGGGTCCAGACCGCTGGCGGGTTCGTCCAAAATCAGTACCGGCGGGTCGTGGACCAGTGTTTTGGCGAGACACAACCGTTGTTTCATCCCGCGGGAAAGGCCGTTGACGAAGTCGTCCCGTTTGTGGGTCAGGTCCAACAACTCCAGCACGTTGCTGATGATCTGTTTGCGATCCTTGCGACCGATGCGATAGGCAACGGCAAAGAAATCCAGGAACTCCCAGACCCTCATGCCGTCGTAGACGCCGAAGTTGTCCGGCATGTACCCGACCGACTGGCGCACGCCCACGGGGTCCGCCATCACATCGCAACCTGCGACCTCGCCTTGTCCGCGTGATGCCCTCAGCAGCGTCGCCAAAAAGCGGATCGTGGTGCTCTTGCCGGCGCCGTTGGGGCCGATGAAACCGAATGTTTCTCCGGCCGCGATGTGCAAGTCCAAGTTCTCGACCGCGGTGAAGTCCCCGTAGTCTTTTCCAAATCCCGTCAGTGTGATCATGCGATGTTGATTCAGTTGTGGGGCAAAGCGTGCAGTGGAGAGTGGGAACCAGTTGCGAAATGAATGTTTTTCGGTTTTGAATCAGTCGACCGAACGTCGGACGCGAACGAACTCCGTCGCCAGGTTTGCGTCGCGAGCCGGCTCGGGCAAATCAGCGTGCTGCAAATGGACCAGCACCAGGGTCTGAACAGCATGTTGACTGGCCGAAGGCGCAATTTCCATTCCTGGCAAATCGCCGTCGATTCTGCCCACGAGGCGAGTGGAACCACTTGGGATGGCCTCGGATGATGCGAATTGCCGAATCAACTGGGACATGTTCATCGGTAATGCCGAAGGGATTTCTGGCGTCGCCATCGAGCGGAGATTCACGTTGACTTGTTCGCCCGGCTCAATTTGGCCCACCAAAGCGGCAAGCAACTCGCCGGATTCGTTTTTGCTGACCACCACTGCATCGAGCAATTCGTGATCCGTGTCGTTGGTGATCTTTCCGCCGGACCAAGTGAACTCACCGCCCAAGTCCAAGATTTGCTCGGCGTGCAAGAATCGCAGGCGGTTACTGGGAACCGCAAAGTTCGACAAGCTCGGACCTTCGTCATACGACGTCTGGAACGCGGTCGGCAGAAAACCATCCGAGTTGGGCTCGCCTTCCAAGGTGGCGGCGGCACCGTCGACGGTCTTGAACTGAACGTTGTATCGGCTTGAGAGGGAGTTATAGACGGCGATGAGTCGGGACACGTGACCACGGTTGTAACCTTGGTGGGTTTCCAGCAGAGCCAATTCCGTGTTGCTACGCGCAAATCCGATGTCCAACTGCGCTTGTCTGGCCGCCCAGATGGCACCACCAACCGCGATCACGGGAACGGCCAGCCAGGCGTACTCCAATCGCCCGATGATCCGAAAGAACAGGTAGTTCAGAGGAACCAGGATCGCCAGATAGATCGCCAAGGAGCGAATCACCATCTTTGAGCCCGGAATCTCTATGCCGGCTTCTTTGGATAGGGTGTCGCGAAACAGTTGAATCGTGTCGCTGTTGTCTTTCCATCCGGAAATGCCGGTCAGCGGATCCACTCGTGTGAATCGATCATACGGGCTGGTCATCTTGCCGCCGTAGGTGGCGTCTGCACCGCGAAGTGCCGCGTCACGAGAGGTCAAGCGAAACTGCGAGTTCGCAGCGGCGTCTGACTCAAGATCCGTGCCCTCAAACGTCTGTACCAAGCCGGTAAATGGTGTCTCGTCTTCGTCGGTGGTTTGCGAAAAATCTTGAAACGTTCCTTCAATCCCCGTGTCTTTGGAGGCCGCATAGGTCCGCGCCGGACGCCTCAGGATCAATCCATTGATAAAACTTTGATACGAATCCCAGGTGTCGATCCATGCCTCCGTCAAGTCGATTCGCGGCTGTACCACATGGCCTCGTCCGACGCGACGTTGCAGGATCAAACTGCCCGTATCGGGTAGGGCTTGGGCATCACGCTGCATTTGTCCATCGATTGCGATGCGGCTGCTTTCACTACGCATCAGTTCGACTTGCTTGTCGATCGATCGATCCGACTTGACCGCCCAACCTCTCAGCATTTCCTCCGCACCGTCATGATCCATTTCGACGTTTCCGCTCGGTTTGAGCGCTAACAAAGACTGCAGCTTTGTTTTCGCGACTGCTTCACTTGCCGAGGGGCCATTGACGATCAGCCGGCCACCAAAATGAACCCAATCGATCAACGCAGTTTGTTGCAGCGGAGTCAACGCATCCTCGGAGAGATCATCCCACACGACGACGGCCGTACTGGTCAAATCCAACATGGTTTCCGGCAGCGGCAACACACCATCGGTTGCGGGAAAGACGATGCGATAGTTGGGCTGGCTCTTGTCCGCGAACTCGTTGCGGACGGGACGCACCCAGTCCGCCGTCTGCCACTTCGCGAATCGCTCGGGACGCGTGGTCAACACGACGAAGAAGAACTCGGTGCTCCTCATCAAGTTGATCGGTTGCTGGCCGGTGTCGAACAAGCCGCCGTTGCGGGGCACAAGCTGGCTGCTCAAGTTCATCTTCGACTGGGAGACCGACATCGGTGTCGGGACACGCAAACGGAAATCGAAGTCCCGCATCTGCCCTTTGACCAGTGTGGCCGGACGCGACGAGATATCGGATTTCAACTCAGCGATCTGCTTGAAACCTTCGTCGGTGATCCGCATGGACGCGATCGACCGTAATTCGCCTCGCACGTCATCCTTGTTGCTGCGGATGGCTTGCGAGGCAGTGATCCAGTGGCCGGGTTTGGCGGCACTGAAGGCCGTGTTTCTGTCGGCGGGGAAAGCCAACGTGGGGCCGGGTGTGTAAGCGGCTCGGGGCGCATTTTCATCCTCCGGCTTTTCTTTGTCGGCTTGCTGACGGCATCCGTCGCAACCAACGATCAGCGGAACGAGTACGAACGCCAAGACGAATAGGACGCTGCGCTGCATGGAGAGTAGGATCGTTCGGGGGGACGACGTGTGACCATGCAGATTGTAAGCGATCACGCTCCGGTCATGGCAGCGGTCGACAAATCTCGGACGATTTGTTGAGCAAACGCTGAGGCAGGGGCTTTCCGTGCTTGGCTGTACCGCACCGAGATTAGCAGCCAAGCACAAAATGAGGCAGACACGCGATATTTGCCCGATTACCTAAACAGGCCGATCACCGCTTGCGAAGATCGCGCTGAGGTACAGTCCGCTGCCGGTGGCGACCGGCTCGGTCTGTTTCAGATAGCACCTCACCTCGCGCATCAAGTCACGGCGAGAAATCTGCCCCAACAGACGGCGATTCTCACCTAGCACCGGCAGCCGACGACAGGATGCATCCAGAAAGGTTTGGGCGATCGTCAGGAAGCTTGTGTTGACATCGATCGTCGGTGGGTCGGTGTCGACAAAGGACATCAGGTTGGACGAAGGCATTTGTTCGTAAGCGGTGTCGACGACGAATCGCACACAGGACTTTTCCGAAAATGTGCCCAGAAAGCGATCGTCTGCGTCCACCACCGGCGCACCAGATATTCTGTGTTTGAGCAAAACATCCAACGCGGCCAACACGTCCATCTCAGGAGACAGGGTCAGCAGATTGGAAACCATCATTTCCCCGGCAGTGATGTTTGGCATCATGAGCATGTACCTGATAAGTGGAAAGAAGCAGAACACCAAGCAGGTCACCCACCTGCATTGAGAAATCAATCCTCCCGCACCTTGAAATCCAATGTCAAGCAAATTCCAATCGACTTTGTCCTTGCCCGGCGAGACAGAGCCCACCATCGGGCATCGCCGGCTGAACACTGGTCTCGCCAGAATCACGCCCAAGCGTTACGTTTTAGGCACTTCAGTGACGCATGACAGGTGACGTTTTGGTGACGATGACTTGCATTGTGATTGTTTTCACAAACACAGAGAGAGTGGAGCGATGAACGGTACTTGGGTCGAAATCGAATTTGATTGCTTGCCACTGCGTAGCGTGTCACGGTTGGATGTGCCGCTCGATGCGTCACCCGTGTACGAGCAGTTTGTCTTGCGGGTCAAGCGAGCGATGGACAAGCACGGCACGCACAATGCCTATTATCTGCATCGTGGCACTTGCGTGTTTCATCTCACGAACGATCCCGATCATGGTGAGATATCGTTTCGATTTGAGGGGACCGTCCTGACCGGCAGCAAGGATCGCCAGACCAAGTCGGTCGATATCACGACGGAGCTCAGGCGTGAAACCTGCGGTTGGCTCAATGAGCCGATCGTGCAATTCTTTGCCGAAACGGTTCAGCACGCCATCTTGGTGGAATTCAATCGCTATATCCAGGCCGGAGATTTGACCAAAACGGAAGAACGGATCTCCAAGTTGGCCGAGCAGAACGAACTGACCGACGGATTCGTCGGCATGTACCTGTGAGTGATGTGTTTTCAACGGCCAGGCATCACGACGATGACTGTTTTAGCACCGTGATCTGCGATTCCTGCAACATTTGACCCGGAACATTTCATGTCCAGCGGCAACCGACCGAGCGATGGAGTTCGCAACGTCGGAAATCAATTCGGCACCTTCGGCGGCGTCTTCACCCCCTGCGTGCTGACGATCCTCGGCGTCATCATGTTCCTGAGGTTCGGATTCGTCGTCGGGCAATCCGGGCTGTTGCTCGCGTTGGTGATCGTCACCGCCAGCAAGATTATCACGCTGTTGACCACGTTGTCGTTGTCCGCCATCGCGACCAACACGCGTGTCGAGGGCGGCGGCGCCTACTTTCTGATCAGCCGTAGCCTCGGCCCCGAGTTCGGCGGCGCGATCGGATTGCTGTTCTTTGCCGCCCAAGCACTCTCGGTCGCGATGTACGTGATCGGATTCACGGAAGCCCTGATGTTCTTTCTGCCCGAAGGAACCTCGGCGATGCTGGTCGCGACCATTGCCAACGTCATCGTGTGCGGCTGTGTTTGGATCGGTGCCGGATGGACGTTACGGATCCAATACGGAATTCTCGCTGCCGTCGTCCTGTCATTGATTTCGTTTTACGTCGGTGCGTTTCAATCGTTTGATATGGAAACACTCCGCTCGAACATGGGGCCGTCGTTCACCGGCAATGAATCCTTTTGGAGCGTGTTCGCGTTGTTCTTTCCCGCCGTGACGGGAATCATGGCCGGTGCCAATATGTCCGGCGACTTGCGTGAACCCGGCCGAAGTATTCCCAGGGGAACGATCGCGGCGGTCGGTGTTACGTTCCTGATCTACGCGTCGCAAGCCGTTTTCTTAGCCGGTGCGGGTGACCGACAAGCTTTGATCGATGACAACTTGATCATCTCCAAGATCGCGATGATTCCTTTGCTGATCAGCGCGGGCGTCTTCTCAGCAACGTTGTCTTCGGCGCTGGGCAGCATGATGGGTGCGCCGCGGATCTTGCAATCGCTGGCCAAGGACAGGCTGTTTCGTTCACTCAATCCGATGGCAGCCGGTTCTCGCAAGGACGGCGAGCCACGGCGGGCCGTGATCGTCACCGGAGTGATCGCTCAGTCGGGCATCATGCTGGCCAATCTCGATACGATCGCGCCGTTGATCACGATGGCGTTTTTGCTGACGTATGGCTTGCTGAATCTCGCGACGTTTTATGAAGCGATCACGAACAATCCGAGTTATCGACCCCAGTTTCGCTACTGCCACTGGACGACTTCTCTGGCCGGCGCGGTCGGCTGTGGCGCGGTGATGCTACTGATCGATTGGCGATGGGCAACCGTGGCAACCGGATTGGTCGCCGTGATGCATTGGTACCTCACACGCGTCGGTATCACGACCGACTGGGGCAACCTCAGCAGCGGGCTGTTGTTCGAACGGACACGGCAAAACTTGCTGAAACTGGAGGACGACCTGTACCACCCCAAGAACTGGAGGCCGTTCGTTCTGGCGCTCAGCGGTAGCGGTTTCTCACGACCGCACTTGGTCGTTTTCGGCCACTGGCTGACCAGCGAAACCGGTATCCTGACGCTCGGTCAAGTCATCCCGGGGGAGCTGGGCGACCATCAACAACGGTTGACTTCTCAAGAACGTATTCTGCACACTATGATCGGCGATCTTGGACTCAGTGCGTTTCCTGCGGTCGTGGTCGCCGCTAACTACACACGTGGCGTGGAAGCACTCGTGCAATGCCAAGGTCTTGGTCAACTTCGCCCCAACGTGGTCCTGCTCGGCTGTCCCCTGCAAGCAGAGCGCATGCAGGCGTTTGGTCGGTTGTTGCGTAACATCGAAGGCCTGCAGCGCAGCGTGATTGTCTTGCGGCAAACCGATGACCCGGACGAAGACATGTCAGCGCCGACGGGCACGATCGACGTCTGGTGGCGTGGTCGAGCCAACGGTGAACTGATGGTGTTGATCGCACACTTGATCTTGTTGAACTCCAGTTGGCGAGGACGCCAGTTGCGATTGCTACGCGTAGTGGAGAGTGATGCGGGGATCGAGGAAGTCGACTTGCACTTGGCAGGGCTGCTCAAGGAAGCCCGGATCCCGGGGGTCACCAAAGTCGTTGTCTCGTCAGACTCGACCGCTGCTATTCAAACCACCAGTCGCAACGCCGCTCTGGTCATCTTGGGATTTCAGACACCAGCGGACAGCGACGACGAGCAGTGGCTGGAACGCATCGACGCGTTGGCTGGCGATCTGCCACGCGTCGCCTTTGTGCGAAGCGCTGGCGGCATGCTGCTGAAATCCTGATCACTCTTTGACAATGCGTCCGAACAAGTGGCCGCCGTGCTCGTCGTGTTGCCAACTGCCGGCATAACGTCCACGGCGAATCATCACCCGTGCATCAAACGTTCCCATGCCAGGGATCCACATCGAGTCCAGTGTGATCACCGGCGTTTCACCCGCCCACAAGATCTTGATCTCCAAGGGGACTTCCTGATCCACATCGCCGTACTTGATCCGTGCCGTCATGCGATACATGTCCGCTGCGGGCAACTTTTCACATTTGCTGATCGTGTACTCCTCCGTCTTGGGCAACGTGTCCTCTTTGCCGTCGACCGTGAACTTGCCCACGAACTTGCAGTTGCTCAAGTACTCGGCGAGTTCTTGTTCACGCTTGACGCCCGGTGAAGCATCGGAAGCCGCCTGGGCTGGTTCGGACGCAGGTTTCTGGGCAGGAGTTTGAGGCGAATCTTGAGCTGAGCAGGCAGCACCGACGAGGACACAGCAAGACAGAGCGATCAACAAGCGGTTGGGGACATTCAGGCAGGACATGGAAGATCTCGTATTCGCTTGAGAGGGATTGGAAACACACGGAGCGATTGCCGCTGGAGTTCGCGGTCTGCACCGACTGTTGCGGACAGTTCACCGTCATTGTAGTGCCCTCGCCACGAGCCCGAAGCCGCCAGACCAAAATGTCCACTGCGGCCACGTTGGATTACGTATGAGCCGCCACGCGATAGCGTTCGGTTCTCACGCACCTACTCAGGAAGCGGACGCAAATGCGTGGGGTCTGATGCGAGCATTCTGTCTCGATCGGCGGATTCATCCTTGACTCAGCGGCACGGTGGTCCGATGATTCTTGTTGCCGATCGCTTCTTCCTCAGGGAAAGTGACGATCGAAACACCTTGGAGTTCCCTCTATCGGGGGCGACTTGGATTCGACCGGATGACTAGAAGCGTATGGTTGCGTGTCGTGGTTGATCAGTTGGCCACGTAAAAAGCTGATCAAAACTTTAATTGCAGATGAAAATCTCGCACTGGCTGCCTAATTACAGGCTGCCCGGACTGATGGTGGCTGCCAGAGTCGCCTGAAAGTCCGTCACAATTCTGGATCGTCCGCCGACAAGTTCGAGACTCGGCGGATTAAATAAAGATTCGAGCTAGCGAGCCACGCAGCCTGTCGAGCAGCGGCGTGGTAAGCGAAACGGACTTCGGTCCATAAACGCTTGGCTACACACGTAGACGCCGTCGTGGATGCATCGCGGGACGGGGGTTCGATACCCCCCGCCTCCATTTTGAAAGGCACTTGTGATTCGTCACAAGTGCTTTTTTTGTGCTCTGTGGCTGGGGACGAGCGAAAAATAACGGATTTAGCTTGGGCACTCGCTGTGAGCGCTGCGTTGAGCTTGGCATTTGACACTCCTCAGTCGACGAAGTGATCTGCCAAATCCGACAGATGGGACCTATGGGACTGATAGGACCGATGGGTCTTATCGGTCGCATTTGTCCTATTGGTCCCATTCGATTTCGTCAAACGGTAATCTCGCCGACGAATACCGATGTGGAACGCCATACGCCGCAGTTCTCCTCGGTTGCATCGCTCCCTATCTAGAAGCTCAATGTAGACGTCGCATCGGTGTGAAAGCCGAAGTGAGAAACGTGTGTGATCCTCAGCGATGTCGTCGCAAACACACATGCCAGTTAGCCCGTTGTCGCAAAGAGCAAGCTTGAGCAGACCGACGCGATTGAGTCGGTATCGAAGGAACGCCGCTGTTGATCGACGCTGAATTGATTGAAGAGATGATCGGAGCGGCAATTGAGGTGCCTAACATCTTGGGGCCGCATCTTGTGGCCTGAACTCTTGGAGTCAATAGCGTAGAGCATGGGGTGTTACCCCCATGCGTTTGAAAACACCCGTGGCCCAAAGTGGATGATGGCAGTCCATGGCAAACATCAATCGTGGCTTGAGACTAGCAACTATTGACGCGGCAAAGCGAAAGGGTTTTCCGCCAAACCGGAGGTTGCTGTGGCGTTCGTGTTTCTCAGCAGGTTCAAGGAGAGATTGTCTGCAAAAAGGATGATTTCATTAGCGGATTCGGCAGTGAGATCTCAAAAGACATTCTAGCGTTGAAGACTGTGGCACTTGTTGCTGTCGGCTGTTACGTGCACGCGCCGAGTGTTCACGCTAAGCCAGTTTTCAACTCTTGTGATTCCAGATGTTGTGCGTTTCAACTCCAAAACTGATCTTGCTGGCTTGTCTAATGAGTTCAGGTCTGGCTGGGCTTGTAAAACTCGCGGACTATTCCAGTAGCCCAGGGCCGTCATCCAACGTTCTGGAAACAATTTGCAATGCCGGCATTCCAGGTGTTGTTCAGCGATCATCGGATACGACTCCTAAGATTGTCTTGTGTTACCACCCGAAATGTCCTTGCACGTTCGCCACGATTCGTTGTTTGGAGCGATTGAGCACCCGGTTCGACTGCCAACCGGACGTGCATGCGTTCGCCTATCGCCCGCAGTCCGAAACGGACTCATGGATTGAGTCACGCTCAACAACGGCGCTCAGGGGACTGGCTGACACTCAAATTCATATCGATGTTGACGGGAAGAGCTGTCGTCGACTTGGTGTCTTGGTTTCGGGACACGTTCTTGTATACGACGGCGATGGGAATCTGAGTTTCAGTGGCGCGATCACGCCGTACCGTGGTCACGAAGGCGACTGCCAAGCTTCATCGGAATTCGTTCGTTGCGTCAATGGCGAAAGCACTGAGGTGTCCCATTGGCCCGTTTTTGGGTGCCCGATCATCGCGTCAGTGAAGGCGTTCGGCAATGAGAGCAACGATGGCCAATAGATTCAACCTGACAAACGCGGACGTACAATTCAAGCTGAGATACGAGAAGGAGTGCCTCTGGGTCCATGGTTTCATGACCTGGATCATGGTGGGGCAATTCATGCTAGGTTTAGTGTTAGCCCTATTTCTCTCTCCTCACACCTGGATCGGTCAGCACTATGCGATCCATACGCACGTCTGGGCGGCTGCGATTGTTGGTGGTTCGCTTTCTGCATTCGCAATCTGCTGGATAAGGTTTTTCCCACAGGAAGCACACAGCCGGCATGTCGTCGCCGTCACTCAAGTATTATGGTCGGCGCTGCTGATCCATTTGTCTGGGGGGAGGATTGAAACACACTTCCACGTGTTTGCATCATTGGCGATTCTCAGCATCTATCGCGATTGGAAGATCCTCATTAGCGCGACGCTGGTGGTGGCGTTTGATCACGCCGTGCGCGGCGTGTGGTATCCAGCTTCAGCATTCGGAATTTTTACGGCAAGCCCTTACCGCTGGATCGAGCACGCCGCATGGGTGTTGTTTGAAGTCGCATTTCTGGCGCCGGGCTGCTATCGACTGAGGAACGAAGTTCGCGAGCTGTGTGTTCGCCAAACGGAGATCGAAATAGCCAAAAAAGATGTCGATCGGCAGGTCAAGGAACGGACGAGGGAACTCAATAACGCCTACGAGTTGTTGGAGCAACAGACGGCGGAAGCCAATAAACTATCGATGGTTGCCAAATACACCGACAACGCGGTTGTTATTACCGACGCCAAGTCGACCATCGAATGGGTCAATGCCGGCTACACTCGAATGACGGGCTACTCGCTCAAGGAGGTGCAGGGAAGGCGTCCTGCCGAATTTCTCCACGGACCGCAAACGGATCAGGCAACGATCGACATGGTGCGAGATGCGGTGAAAAACAGACAGGGAATCAATACGGAAATCATTAACTACCGGAAGAATGGCGAGCCGTTCTGGCTGGCGATGGAAGTTCGTCCGATTTCAAACGCGGAAGGCGACATCGACCGTTTCATCGCCATCCAGAGCGACATTACCCAGCGCAAGCGAATGGAACTGTCTTTGGCCGACGCCGAAGCCCAGCTAAGATCTACGATCAACAGCGTTCCCGGAGCGATTTATCGCCGCGAGTTTGATCCCGTGACGGGCAAAAAGATCACTTTTGCCAGCGAATACATTGAACAACTGACTGGCTATGGTCCGGAGAAGTTCGTGGGCGAAGAAGGAATGAGTTTGCTGGACTTGGTGCATCCAGACGATCTTAAAAGGGTAACAGCGACGCTTGAGCAAGCAATCCGTTCACGATGCGAATTCGAGCACGAATATCGAATCGTTGACAGGCAAAACAACGTCCGCTGGATCGCTGAGAAAGGTCAGTGCAATGCAGCGGTCGACGGTTCGAGCATAATCCTGATCAGTGGAGCGTTGTTTGATGTGACGAAACGCATTGTTGCGGAGCAGGAGAATCAGCAACTGCACGCCGAATTGGTGGATGCGTCCCGCCAAGCTGGTATGGCAGAGATCGCCACCGGAGTGCTGCACAACGTGGGCAACATTCTCAACAGCGTGAACGTTTCGGCGTCGGTCATACGCAGGCAGTTCTCAAAAAGTGCGCTTGCCAATCTCGAGAAGGTTTCCCAACTGATTGCCGAGCACGAGTCGACGTTCGACGATTTCGTGCGAGACGACGAACGTGGTCGCAAAGTCCCGGCCTACGTTCGGAAAGTGACCGACGCGCTTTGCAGCGAGCGGGAGACGTTGAATCGGGAATTTGATGAACTCGTCAATAACGTTGAACACATCAAAGAAATCGTCAGCATGCAGCAGTCGATGGCCAAGTCGTCTGGCCTGATCCAGGAGCTCGACGCGAGGGATTTGATCCGCGAGGCGTTGTCTGCCAACAAAGACTCGCTGGCGAACCATCACATTCCCATTGAAGAATTCGTCGATGACGGCGTGCCGCTGTTCTGGTCCGACAAGCATCGGATATTACAGATTCTCGTCAACTTGATCAAGAATGCCAAAGACGCCATCAAAGAGCACAAAGGCGACCATCCTTGCATCAAGGTCAGTGCGACGACGGACAATCAGTTCGTCGTCTTTCGGGTCTCTGACAATGGCATCGGGATTTCGGCGAACAAGCGGGACAAGATATTCCAACACGGATTCACGACCAAAAAAAACGGTCATGGTTTTGGGCTGCACAGCAGCGCCAACGCGGCCACAGAAATGGGTGGCAAACTGACTGTTCATAGCGACGGCGATGGAACTGGAGCCACGTTTGAACTGAGGGTGCCTTCCAAGCCGGTCGTTGCAAAGCCGGTCGCTGCCAACACGAATGACGCGCTTCAACGGGTGGGGACTGTAGGCTGACCCGCACCTGTCGAGAACAGTGAGGGCAAGGCGAATACGCTCCCAAAATTCAACTCGCACATTGGGTGTAATGAATGCATTTGTGCGACGGTGGTTTCTCTGCAGGTTGTCGAACTCACAATCGTCGCAAGCGAGGGCCTCTTTGATAAACAACAGAAAGTTTCGGCAAACTGGAGCTTAACGGTCAAATCACTAGTTACTCCCGGTCCACTGAAACGTGAAACCTAAGTTTGTGTTTCAGGAGTAAGGTCAATTCATCTAAAGTCAACTCGTGATGCGATAAGGTTGCCAAAATATGCTGCTTAGAATCTTAACGATTCCCGTGATCTCGACTGCAACTCTCTCGCTGGTATGTGTCGTGGTGTTGGCAGGTCGTCATCAAGCCGATAGCGGGTGCGTAACGACTCTAGATGCCCAAGATGCACTCGACGTCGTTGGCAAACGTTCCAGTGAGCAACCGATGCTTCGCCGTGAACCGATCACTCCGCTCGTCGGTAAACATGATCTGCCGAGATCAAAAGTGATGTTAGGTAAGTTGCTTTTTAACGATGTGAGGCTATCAGGTAATAACACTCTGTCCTGTGCTTCGTGCCACAATGTAAGTGAAGGTGGTGATGACGGCCGGCCAGGTTCGTTGGGGATCGATGGACAGATCGGTGGGCTCAATGCGCCAACAGTCCTGAACAGCAGCTTGTCAATCGCTCAGTTTTGGGATGGCCGCGCGAAGGATCTCTATGAGCAAGCACCAGGCCCGATTCACAATCCAATCGAGATGGGTAGCAATTGGGACGAGGTGATTTCCAAGCTCAACCGCGATCATGATTTTGTCCAAGAATTTAGAAGCGTGTACCCAGGCGGTATCACTGCCGATTCAATCGTTGACGCGATTGTCGCCTACGAATTCGCGCTTGTCACCGTTGACTCGCCATTTGATTTGTATCTGAAAGGCGACGATGACGCTTTGTCAAGCGATGCACTGGACGGCTATCGGCTATTCAAGTCCGCCGGCTGCATCTCGTGTCATCAAGGGCAGTTGGTTGGTGGGAATATGTTTCAGACGTTTGGTGTGATGAAAGATTTTGATGACCGGTTCGACGCGTCCAGCGAGCTGTCAAACGGAAGACTCAATGTCACGCAACGAGAATCAGATCTGCATCGATTCAAAATCCCTAGCCTTCGCAATGTCCAGTTGACGGCACCGTATTTTCACGATGGCGGTACCGCTTCTCTTGAGGAAGCAATTCGAATAATGGCTGAGTTCCAATTAGGAGAATCTTTCTCGGACAAAGAGATCGCCAGGATCAGGGCATTTCTGGTTTCACTGACAGGGCAAGTGGAGGAGGACCTCAGGTGATTACACGTGTTCTGACATCAACTCTTATTGCCGGATTCCTGGTTGTCATTGCGTTGCTGTTTTTCAGATCAGCTGACAACGGCGCTAACGAGTTTGCGGCCGCGGAGAAGGCGGCCCGGAACATCAATGAACTCAATTCAAGACTCGACCAGGCGGTCTTGAAATTGCGCCTTGGGATAGTGAACGATTACGATGAGTTGGCACGACACGAACAAGAACTGGTTGATTCACTTTTCTCGCAAAGTTCCGACGATCTGGATAGTGGTGCCAACTCATTGATTGACGAGACATTCCGTCCGTTGGTCAGTCAGAAATGCACACTGGTGGGAGATTTCAAGGCGGATCACGCGATCGTTCGAAATTCAACTGCTGGTTTTCAACGATACACTCAAAAGACAATGGATGAGTTAGGCCACATCCAGTCAGTCGCTTCACGGCTGTCAACTTTGGGTACGCATGGCTCTCGCTTCGTGATTTCTGGATCCACCGACGATCGAGACGCGTTTGAAAAAGTGATTTCCGAGTGTGAAGATATGGCCAGAACAGGAGACGGTGGCGAGCTGCAGCGCAATGAATCTTTGTCGCTTGCTCTGAAGCACGCGACCAAGTTAGTCGAACGACGACTCGGGCTGGACGATTCCATTGAGGCATTGATCGCCATACCTGTTCGAGAAACCGCTCTGCAATTCCTAAACGATGTGGCTCAGAAGCGAGATTCAAAAGCCGCATCCGCCACGTTATACCGATCGGGATTGTTGATATGTATCGTGGTGCTAATTGCGTCTTGTATCTTTCAGTACGTTCTTGTTTTTCGCCAACGTGCCCAATTGTTCAAGGCCAACCTGGAATTGGACGAGCAAGTTGCGGAACGAACAGCAGGATTGACCGCTGCAAACGAGATGTTGGCGATGCAAAAGGAAGAAGCACAGAAAATGGCGCTCGTTGCGCGTTTTACGGACAATGCCGTCATCATCGCGGATGCTGATTCCGCGGTTGAGTGGGTCAATGTCGGATTCACACAGATTTTCGGTTATGAATTGAACGAAGTGGCGGGCAAACGGCTCGACGAGTTTCTTCATGGACAAAACTCAAGTACACAGCAGCACAGCGAATTGAAGGCATGTGTCGACTGCTGCGAGCCGTTCAATGCGTCGATGATCAATTACACGAAAGACAATCTGCCCATTTGGGTGGATATCGAGGCACGTCCGATTCGAAACGATCACGGGCAAGTTCATCGCTATATCGCGATTATTTCGGACATCACGGAGCGCATTGAAGCGCAATGTGAGAACGAAAAACTACACGCCGATCTGGTGGATGCGTCTCGCCAAGCTGGTATGGCGGAGATCGCCACCGGAGTGCTGCACAACGTGGGCAACATCCTCAACAGTGTGAACGTTTCGGCGTCGGTCATCCGCAGACAGTTCTCAAAAAGTGCGCTTGCCAATCTCGAGAAGGTTTCCCAACTGATAGCCGAACACGAGACGAAGTTCGACGAATTTGTCCGGGATGACGAGCGTGGCCGCAAAGTCCCGGCCTACGTTCGCAAGGTGACCGACGCGCTTTGCGGCGAGCGAGAGAAGTTGAATCAGGAGTTTGATGAACTCGTCAAGAACGTTGAGCACATCAAGGAAATCGTCAGCATGCAGCAGTCGATGGCCAAGTCCTCTGGTCTGATTCAGGAACTCGACGCAAGGGATTTGATCCGTGAATCGCTGTCCGCCAACAAAGGCGCGCTGGCGAGTCATCGCATTCCGATTGAAGAGCTCGTCGCTGATAGTGTGCCGCTGTTTTGGTCAGACAAGCATCGGATACTGCAGATCCTGATCAACCTGATCAAGAATGCCAAGGACGCGATAAACGAGCAACGGGGGGACCATCCTTGTATCAAGGTCAGTGCCACGTCGGACGATCAATTCGTCGTCTTCCGGGTCTCCGACAATGGCATCGGGATCCCGGCGGACAAACGCGACAAGATATTCCAACACGGATTCACGACCAAGAAAGCCGGTCATGGTTTTGGGCTGCACAGTAGCGCCAACGCGGCCACAGAAATGGGTGGCAAACTGACTGTTCACAGCGACGGCGTTGGAACAGGAGCCACGTTTGATCTCAGGGTGCCTTTCAAGCCGATTGATGCCAACCACAAACCAACGCAACTTATGGAGACCGTGTTGTGATACTTGCACGCAAACCTTTTTCTCATCGAATTCTGATTGTCGATGACAATCCGTTGATCCACGAGGATTACCGAAAGGTTTTTACATCGTGCATCGAAGAGCTTCCTGGAATTGATGACTTTCAACTGGCGCCAGATCAAGATGGTGAACCGACTTGCGGTTCTTCGTCATCGGACCGTCGAGATTTGCGAATCGACTCTGTCTATCAGGGGCATGATGCTGTGCAAATGGTCGTCGATGCCATGGAGCAGAATGATCCCTACTCCGTGGCGTTTGTTGATATGCGGATGCCGCCGGGTATGGATGGACTGGAGACGATCGAGAACCTGTGGCGAGTGTCGCCTGCTTTGCAAGTGGTGTTGTGTACGGCATTCAGCGACCGACCTTGGGACGAGGTCATGTCTCGGATCGGACAAACCGACAATCTGTTGATTCTCAAGAAGCCCTTCGACGATGTGGAGGTCCTTCAGTTGGCTCAAGCCCTGATTCGCAAACGGGACGCCACCTTGGAGGCGGGGATAAAGCATCAGATTTTGGAAAGGCTCGTTCACGAGCGAACTGCTGCGTTGGAACACGCCGCGCTGCACGATGGCCTGACTGGCTTGGCAAACCGCGTCAAGTTCGATGAGCGACTGGCAGAGTCATTGCAGATGGCCGGATGTGGAGGCAATGAAGCTGAAGCGTTGACGGTGTTGATCGTTGATCTCGATCATTTCAAGTTTGTCAACGACACGTTGGGGCATCCCAGCGGTGACGAACTGCTACGTACAGTTGGCCAGCGACTTGCAGGTGCTGTCGGTCAATCGGGGATGGTCTCCAGGTTTGGCGGTGACGAGTTTGCAGTGGTTTGCGAGCGGCAGGACGCGAGTGAAACTGCGTTGGTCGTGGCAAGGATCCGTTCAGCGATCAACGAACCGATCGACATTGACGGTGAGACCGTAAGGGTCAGTGCTAGTATCGGTATCGCGGTTTACCCCAATGATGGGCGTACGCCCTGCGATCTGTTCAGAAACGCGGATATCGCACTTTATCAGGCCAAACAGGACGGTCGTTCTTGCGCCCGGTTTTTCGAACCGGAGATGGATCGGCAACTGAGAGAGCGACGTCAACTGGAGCAGAAGCTACGAGATGCTGTGCAATTCCAGCGATTCACCTTGCATTTTCAGCCATTGATAAAGTCGGATTCGAGACAGGTATGCGCTTTTGAAGCTCTTCTGCGATGGCAGGATCCAGAACTGGGGCTCATCCTTCCCGACCGATTCATCCCTCTCGCGGAAGAGACTGGACTCATTCGTCCGATTGGCGACTGGGTATTGATCGAAGCTTGTCGTCAAGCGCAGCTTTGGCCGAGCGATATTCGTGTCGCTGTCAACGTTTCGCCGGTGCAATTCAGAACCGGTCGGGTACCAGAGAGCGTTGCTCGGGCGATCTATTCCAGCGGTCTTGAACCGAGTCGACTTGAAATCGAAATCACGGAATCCGTACTGCTGAGCGACGATTCGAACACACTCGACCAGCTCAATGAAATCAAAGAGCTCGGTGTTCGCGTCGTGCTGGACGATTTCGGCACCGGATATTCGTCCCTGAGCTACTTACGTCGATTCGCATTCGACAAGCTGAAAATGGACAAGTCATTTGTGCAGGAGATTCATGAGTCCGGCGTGTTGGCGATCGTAAGGACGGTTGCCAAGCTGGGCGAATGTCTGGGCATCGAGACAACTGCCGAAGGAATCGAAACCGAGGAGCAGGCTCGCTGCGTTCGCGAGGAAGGGTTCACACAGATTCAAGGCTACCTGTATGGAAAACCGCTTCCTGCAGAAGAGTTGGATACTGCTTTCCAGTTAGGGCAGTACCACTCAGCCGCAGTTCTCCCACTCGCTCCCCCCGACTCGTCCAGTTGTGTTTCAGATTCCATATCCGAAATCCTCAAGTAACCAGACCAACAGAAACATTGAAACGGAGCATGTCTATGAGACAACAACCTGAGAGCGGCTATCGCCGGATCCTGATTATCGATGACAACGAGGCCATCCACAGGGACTTCGATAAGATCTTCGCTGCCGACGACCAGTGCAACGACTTGAGCGAGTTGGATGCCGAGTTGTTTGGCAACCAACAGTCCAATGGCTCAAAAGGCAAGCCGACTTTCGCGTTGACACACGCGATGCAGGGCAAAGAGGGTTTTGGTATTGTGCAGCGAGCGCACCAGAACGGCGATTCCTTTGGTGCTGCATTTGTCGATATGCGCATGCCACCGGGTTGGGACGGTGTTGAGACGATTGAACATCTGTGGCGGGTCGACCCGCATCTCCAGGTGGTGATTTGCACGGCATTTTCCGACCACAGTTGGGAAGATATCACGAGTCGGCTTGGACACACCGACAGGCTACTTGTTCTCAAAAAGCCGTTTGACGAAATCGAAGCGGTGCAGTTGGCGACGTCATTGTGTGAGAAAAGACGTCTGCTGGAAGAATCACTGCAGCGAATAGCCGGAATGCAACAAAGGGCCGGAGAGCAAACTCAGAAACTGCGAGCGGCGGACGCCAATGCAGAAATGCTTCTTGATTCAATCTCCAGTATTCTGATCAGCGTCAATGAATTCGGTTGCGTCTCACGCTGGAATCGAGTTGCTACCCAGGGCGATTGCACGGCGATTTACCGACTGAAAACGACCTTTTCCATGTAGTCATCGTCCCACCCGGCGGTGAGCCGCCTGTTCTTGACTCCACACTTCGCAGTTTTCTCTTGCTTGAGCAAGCTTAAGGCCGTCCGTCTAAGCGTGCTGAAGTTCTCGTCACCATGACCTTTGCGAATGCGACATTGGTCTTCGCCAAACGTCACGTCCAACTGCCAATGACAGCTGTTCTCGATGCCCCAGTGGTTACGCACAGCACAGGCAAACGATTCTCCTTCAAGTGTTTTGCTGAGTATGTAATAACGCACTGCGATCTCGTCGCCCTTTCGACGTTCCGTGTTGTTGATCGACATACCGATGGCACTGAGATTTTTCCAACGACTGGCGTCTGGAAGATCGCTGGGAACCTTGCACAAGTAGTAGCTACGCTCATCCACACGTCCGTGATCGGTCTCCTTCGTGTGATGTTCAAACACCTCGATTCGGGCAAAGTCATCCTCAAGATGATCCAAGAAGAAGGCCTTGATTCCCTCGTGAAGTGTCGGTTGGTTCCCTTTCACTGCCAAGCAATAGTCCGCACCTTCGTCAACGATCTTTGCAGCGATCTCTGTTTGGCAGCCCATTGCATCAATCGTTACCAAACCTCCGGAAACGTCGATGATTTCCAGCAATTTAGGAATCGCTGTGATCTCGTTGCTCTTCGCATCGACCACCGTTTGTCCAAGGCTGATGTGGTTAGCCGTCGCCCATGCACTGACCATGTGGATGGCAGCTTTGCCGGTCGCAGTGTCGTAGCTTCTGCGAAGAGTCTTGCCGTCGATCGCAATGACTTGGCCATCGGTGATCTTGTGAAGCTGAGTGATCCATTCGAGCAGCATCGGTTCAAACTCTTCAGGTTTGACCGCATTGAGGATGGCGTTGAAACGATCGTGCGATGGAACTCCTGCGGTCATATCCAGGAACTTGGAGAACCATTCTTTCTTTGTGTTGGCAAACTTAGCGATCGCAACGAAATCATCCGCACCAGCGATCACCGCACAGATCGTCATAAAGAGAATATTGACAAGCGGATAAATCGGCTCGCCCGGTCGTGGATCGGAAACGGTATTAAGTTTTTCAATCAGTGAAGCAGAGCGTTCCATCAAGCCAATCCTGAGCGAGTCGATTCGCCCAGCCACTGCATCTCAGCGACCCAAACACGAATCTTCGCTCATCTTCGCAAATTACCCAGTGTGGCGCAATCGCCCTGAGTTGCTACCGAATTGCTGGGCATTGAGAAACAGCAGGCCATCGGCAAAAAATTCGCGGAGTTGCCGATACAATGGGCTGATCCAATTGCCGTCTATGATTTTGTGGACGACAAAATGGCACGGCACGGGCGTCACGAGGAAGTGCAGTTCGTCGATTCAAACGGCCAGACTAGAACGCTTGATATGCGAGTGTGCCCGGTGTTATGCGACTCGGCTGCCGCATCGATTTTGATCCTTGCCAATGATGTGACGCAGCAAAGGATCTTGCAATCACAACTCGATCAAGCACAACGGCTTGAATCCGTCGGGCAACTTGCCGCCGGGGTGGCTCACGAGATCAATACACCGATGCAGTACATCGGCGACAACGTCCGATACGTGGCGAAGTCAATCGAGCGACTGCAGCAACTCCTCGATGTCCTGCCGTCACTGATCGATGAAGAAGTCACTGACGAGCAGCTACTTGAAATGCGACGATCTCTTACATCGCCGCTGAAACCTCGCAAGATCAGATCCACTCTTGAGCAAATCCCCGAAGCGCTTTCGGACTCGATTCAGGGTGCCGAAGCCGTTGCAAAGATTGTGTCGGCGATGAAAGAATTTTCGCACCCGGGCGGCGACGATATGTCGCTCGTCGGGCTGAACCACATCCTTGAATCGACCATCACCGTTGCCCGCAGCGAGTGGAAGTACGTCGCGGATGTGGTCACGCAATTCGATGAATCACTGCCCGACATCCCGGCCTTGCAAAGCGAATTGAATCAAGCATTCCTGAACATCATCGTCAACGCGGCTCATGCGATCGGCGATCGCGTGGCGGCAGGAAAATTTGAAAAGGGGAAGATCACCATTTGCACTCGCTCTGACGGTAGGTTTGCTTGTGTGTCCATTCGAGACACTGGTGGCGGTATTCCAGAACACGTTCGCAAACGCGTGTTCGAGCCCTTCTTTACGACAAAAGAAGTCGGAAAGGGCACTGGTCAAGGGCTGGCGATCGCACATTCGGTGATCGCACAAAAGCATGGTGGGAAGCTGACTTTTGATGTCGAGGAAGGTCAGGGCACGACCTTCGAGATTCGCATTCCACTGCAGCTTTCGTGCGACAATGACAACTCAAAGCAGGAATTCACGCCGGCGATGGAGGATGCTATATGAAGATCTTATTAGTCGATGATGAAGCACAAGTCTTGCGGGGTGTGAGCCGCATGATCGAGAGCGAGGTTGCCGACTGGGAAGTCGAAACGGCTTTGTCAGGAAAGGGTGCACTTGAGATGTTGGAGGAGGACGAGTTCAATGTCGTCGTCACCGATATGCGAATGCCCGGGATGGACGGATCGCAATTATTGGATGCCGTTGAACTGCGTTTCCCGCAAGTCCTGCGTGTCGTCCTGTCGGGGCAGGCTGATCGGGAAACCGTACTGCAGGCCATCCGTCCGATGCATCAGTATTTGTCCAAACCATGTGATCCGCAGAAGCTAATCGATATCATCCGGCGGGCGGAGGTTTTTCAACAGACGATCTCGTCAACAGAGATCCTCAGTGCGATCGGACGGGCCAACTGCCTGCCATCGCTGCCGACCATCGTCACGCAGTTCAACAGCTCATTGGAGTCGAATTCCAGTACATCTGCATCGCTTGCAAAAGTTGTCATGCAAGATCCCATGCTCTGCGCAAAGATTCTGCAGTTGGCGAATTCTGCCATTTTCGGACTACGCCAACCGGTTGTGGCAGTGGAGCGTGCCCTTTCCGTATTGGGCTCCGAGATCACTCGGGCCTTGGCTTTGTCGCTGTCTGTTTTTTCATCCGAACGGGAATCGACTGCGACGACGACACGACAGTTGTTCACACATAGCATCGAAGTTGCCCGCATCAGTCGCCTGATCGCGGGATGGGAAAACACGGATGCCTCAACAATCAATACAGCCTGTTCCGGCGGACTGCTGCATGATATCGGCAAAATGGTCTTGCTGAATGCCTTTGAAGAAAGATATGGCGGTCTGATCACAAGGTCAGCCCACCAGGGGGTATGGGAAGTCGAATTGGAGATGCAAGAATTCGGCGCCTCTCATGCGGGCGTCGGCGCCTATCTGTTGGAAACGTGGGGGCTGCCGACGGAAATTGTCCAAGCCGTCGGATCCCACCACAGCCTGGATCTCTGTTCTCGATCAGGGTTGATATGCCAAATCGTTTTCGGGGCGAACTGGATCGCACACGGTAGTACCGACAGTGACCTATTGTCTGGTTCCAACTCAACCACTGAAGCGTTTTGCAAACGGTTGAGCCAATGGAAAGCTATGTACCTAGAGGCAGTGATGGAGGATTCCAATGCCTAACACGAGAGTCTTGTTTGTCGACGATGACGAAATGATGCTGAAGGGTATCGTACGCCAACAGGGTGAAGACTTTAACATCACCACGGCCACAGGCCCCCATGAGGCGTTGGAAATTCTGGCGGATCACGATCCGTTCGCAGTTGTCGTTTCTGACATGCGGATGCCTGAAATGAACGGCGTCCAATTGCTCAAACGAGTGCGAGACTCACACCCGGATACGGTGCGAATGATCCTCACCGGATTCGCCGAACTCAATACTACCATCGCAGCAGTCAACGAGGGAAATATATTTCGCTTTCTGGCGAAGCCCTGCGATGAGGACGTCATGGCGAAAGCGCTCCGAGATGGACTCCGGCAATACGAACTGATCGAAGCCGAGCGTGAACTGGTGGAAGGTACACTTCACGGCAGCGTAAAGGTCCTGGCAGACGTTCTGGCTCTCGTCAGCCCGCTCGCCTTTGGTCAGTCCACTCGTGTTCGGGCAACCGTGGATGGGATCCTGAAGCGGGTGCCGGTCGAGAATCAATGGCAACTGGACATCGCCGCAATGCTTTCGTCGTTGGGCTGCGTATCCCTGCCAGCGGAACTGTTGAATAAGAAGCTGAACGGTCAACCCTTAACGGTGGAAGAACATTCCCAGTTCAACAAACACCCGGAACTGGCAAGCGAACTGCTTCAAAATATCCCGCGAATGGACGAGGTCTCCGCCATCATCGAGAATCAGGCAAGCTCCAGGCCGACCGCCTTGTCAGATTCCTTGAAGCAAAAATCCATGATCCTCAAACTGGCGTTGGACTACGATTGCTGCGAGCTGGCTAGCGAAAGTCCACTGCACGCACTCGCTAAGCTACAACAGTCTCGACTCGAATACGCGCCGGAACTTTTTGACGCGCTTGCGGATTTTGTTAAACATGAACGAAACTTCGAGATCCTAGAAGTCGATGTCCGCCAAGTCACTGCGGGAATGGTCATCGCACAAGACCTATTCAACTCCAGTGGGATTCTGATGATGTCCAAAGGCCAGACGATCACATCATCGGCGTTGCGATTGCTGGAGAATTTTGCACGAAACAAGACCCTGACTGGAAAGATCAAGATCGTTAGTTCGAACGTTACTTGTCCCGCTATCTAGTCGAAATTCAACAAGCGGACCTGTCTGCTGAGAACACGCAATGTCGATGTTGCTGGTCGATGTTACTGGTCGATGTTGTCGTGAACACGCGTCCGTGGTGACGGGGCTCTCGGTTTTCAACTATCATCAAGGCGAAAACATCCCCCTTCCCTCGTTCTCTCGCGGGCGAACATGCTTACTTTTTCCCCAGCTTCGTCGGCAATCACCCTGGCTGTGATTGCATTGTTTGGCACTCTCCCCACGGCGCTGCCGGCTCAAGACGGTGAGTCATCCCCGGTGCCGGCATCAAAGTTACCAGCGGATGCCAAGTGGGCTGCGGCGCTCAGCGGCCCGGGCGTGAATGTTTATGTTCATTCGCGTGAGCTGTTTTTGGTGCCCAAGGCCGGATCCCTGCAGGCTCGCAAGCTTAGCATTCCGCGACTTTGTGCGCCCATTCGATCGCTACGATGGCTTGATGATGCACAACAAAATCTTTCGTTTGCCCCGGAGCCCGATCATTGGGTCTTTTCATGGAAGAAAGATGTCCAAGCCGATGCGATGATCAAGGTGGAATTGGACGAGGAGCCGGTGGTGCTGGCGCAATGTCCTGCGACAGAACCTGCGGGGGACGGTTCGATCATGCTGCACGCGCACGACGGAAAGACGTTTGGCGAAAAACTGCGCTATGAACCGCAGTGGTACAAGAACACCATCGGATACTGGACGATCCCCACCGACTATGCGACTTGGGACTTGAAGGTCAGCGAGGCGGGCGAGTACTCGGTCGCGGTGCTGCAAGGATGCGGTGCGGGTCATGGTGGCAGTGAGGCCATGATCACGTTGCTCGATGGTGAAACCACCGTGGCGAAGCTGTCTTTTGAAACCATCGATACTGGACACTTCCAGAATTTCCGCTGGAATCATTTGGGCAACATTCGAATCGAAAAACCGGGTGATTATCAATTGCGGATCGGGGCGGTGAAGATCGCCAAGGGGGCATTGTTGGACGCCCGCGCGATTCATCTTGTCAAGCAAGCGAAGTAGTTGCCGCGAGCCAATACGAGACAACTGGAATGTTATCCGACGGCGAAATCGTCTTTCAGTCGCGCCGCGGCGATCTATGTCGTGAGTACCGCTTGGTGCTGGAATCAGCGGGGATCGCGTCCGAGGCTGTGCATCTAGGTGGCAATTGGAATCTGGTGGTATCCGCCGAGGATCGTGATCGGGCGATCGATGAGTTGCACGGGTATCAGGAAGACAACGTGGTCGAGACGCCACGAGAATTGTCTCGCGTGCGTGTCTTCGGCGGCGCAATCGCCGGCGCGGTCGTGTACGCGGTGGTGATCGTATCGTTTGCCATTCAAGCGGGGCCTGCCGAGTCGGACTCTTCTTGGCACTTGATCGGCAGCATGCGAGCGGGCGACGTGATGGCCGGTCAGTGGTGGAGAGTTGTGACGGCGTTGACCCTGCATGTCGATGCGGCTCATGTGCTTTCCAACCTCGGCTTCGGCTGCGTCTTTGGATTTCTGGCGGGGAGGATTTTGGGCGGCGGTGTGGCTTGGTTGTCGATTGTCGTCGCGGGGGCCGCTGGCAACGCACTGAACGCCATGTTGCGTGATGCCGATCACGTGTCGATCGGAGCATCAACGGCCGTGTTTGCGATGTTGGGAATGATGGTCAGTCATGCGTTGCGTCCACGTGACCGGCAATCGCAGACTTCGTTGCAGCGATGGAGCCCATTGATCGGTGGCGTGTTGATGCTGTCGCTGACCGGCACGGCTGGCGAACGGACGGATGTCGCCGCTCACGTCACCGGGTTTGTCGCAGGCATGGTGACCGGTTGGGCGGTCGCGCGATTGCCTGATGGTTGGCTCGCCAACGGTCGTTTTCAACTGGCGGCCGGCGTTGTGGCGATGGGAATCGTGGTTGTCGCTTGGGCAGCCGCCATCGCGTCGGTTTGAGATCCGTCGTGCTGTAGCGAGAAGGTTGCGATTGCGTTCTCGCGTTAGGATACAAAAACGATGGTGCGTTATCGACCTAGCAGGGCGAACGACAATCGCATCACTGTACGGTCAGCTTGCGGCGGAAGATCGTGTTGCCGTTGGTGATGTACAGGAACTGATGATCTTGTCCCGACAAAACACAACTGGTCAGAGGCTGGTCAGGGTTTGGCTGTGGCAGCACTCCGCACTGTCGCCCCGTCGGATCAAAGACTTGGACGCCCAAGGCACTGGTGACGTAATATCGCCCGGCTTTGTCGACCGACATGCCATCGCCACGAGCAGAGGCGGCGTAAGGCGGCGGTTCGTTGAACTTGAATTCACCCTTGGGGTCGATCGGCAAACGCAAGTTCATCGATGGCAGTTTCGCGTCCAGCGCGCCGTCCGGATGGACACGGAACATCCAAGTGAAGGTGCCGCCATATTCAGAGACGGCCAATGTGCCGCCGTCATTGGACAGTGCGATTCCGTTGGGACGTACGATTCCCGTGTCGACCACGGTGACCTCACCCGACTGAATGTTGATCCGGGTGACTTGCTTGGCCCCGGTTTCGGTGATGAAGATGTATCCGTTGTCGGTCACTGCCAAATCGTTCGGTTTGACATTCTTTGCAATCACGTTGACGGAACCTGATTTGGGATCGATGGAGATCACCCGGTTCTGAGATCCCTGGCAAGCGTAGATCAAACCGTCAGGGCCGAACTCCATGCCGCTGACGGATTCTGTAGCGACCACGTCGCGTGAACCGTCGGCAACGTTGATTCGATACACGGCCGGGGCCTTCATGTCGCAAAAGTAAAAGTTGCCATCGCTGTCGCTGCAGGGCGCGTCGGCGAATCCGAGGTTGTCCGCGACGACTTGCCAAGATTCCCCGGGGATCAACAACCGCAGCAGGGTCAGGTCGCCACGTAGGTCGCCACTCGTGTCGAGCGTTGGTGAATGTTTTTCGCTGCGCCAGAGCCATTTCATCGCGTCGGGAAAGCGAGAGCTGCCGAAGTCGGCGTTGTGCGCGTAGCCCTCGGCCCAATCGAATCGCGAATCGTAGCCCATGTAATTCAACGCGGATGCCATGCGTTGGTTTGCCCAAGGCCAACTGCCGAAGGCGTTGTCGACATCGCCGCTGGTGTCCGCCATGTACACACGAATCGGTTTGGGTTCGGTCTTGCGGACGAGCGCGGGGTAAACATTTCCGCCACGCAGGTTGGTGAAGCTGCCGACGCTGGAGTAAACCTTGCCGAATTGATCGGGACGCTCCCACGCGGCGGTGAAGGCGCAGATGGCACCTGAGCTGGAACCGCCGATGGCTCGCATCTCGGGGTCGGTTGAGATGTTGTAGCGGGACTGCACCTCCGGCAAGATCTCGTCCAACAAGAAACGCGTGTAACGGTCGCCCAGGCTGTCGTATTCGAATCCACGATTGGAGGACTTGTTCTTTTGTCTCGGTTTAGACTTGTCGTGACCGGGATTGAGAAACACCGCGATCGTGGGCGGCATGTCTCCGCGTGCGATCAGGTTGTCAAAGACGATCGGGATGCGCCAGCGACCTTTCACGTCTCGCATCCGCTCGCCGTCTTGGAACACCATCAGCGCCGCGGGTTGCTCCTTGCGGTACTGTGCGGGAACGTAGATCGCCCAGTCGCGGACCGTGTTGGGAAAGATCTCGGATTCCCATTGCGGCATCGATTCGACGGTGCCGTGAGGAACATCATTGTTGGCGATGGCATCGGGATGAGGCGTCCACTCGGGCTTGGTCGCGGGAGAGGGCACGTTATCCGATTTGGCGTCATTGTCCCAGAGCCAACGAAGTGCGTCGGGCATCGCGAGTCCTGCCCACTGACCGCTGTGGCCGCCCTGCGTCATGACGAGTTTGTGCGTGTAACCGGCAAACTGCAGTGCCGCAGCCATGTCACGATTGGCCAGTGGCCAGTTGCCGAACAAATTATTCAGGTCGTCGTTGCCTTCTTGCAAGTAGACCTTGATCGGTTTGGGATTGTCTTTGGTTTTTCGGATCAAGCCTGGATAGGCCCAGCCGCCTCGGATGTTGGTGAAGCTGCCGATGTGGCTGAGGACTTTGCCAAACTGTTCGGGTCTTTCCCAAGCAACGGTGAACGCGCAGATGCCACCGGAGGAAATCCCGCAGACCGCGCGTCGCGAGGGATCGTCTGAGATATTTAGCCCTTTGGTCGCGACTGGTAGGAACTCGTCGATCAGAAACCTGGCGTAGCGATCGCCCAAGGAATCGTATTCAAAGGAGCGGTTGCTGCGATCAGAGGCTCCTTGCTTGGTCGCCGGGATCGTTCCTGGATTCACAAAGACGGCGATCGTCACCGGCATCTCTTGTTGATGAATCAGATTGTCGAAGACCACGGGGACACGAAACGCTCCATCGGTCTTTGCGTAATTGCGACCGTCCATGAACACCATCAAGTTTGCCGGTGTACCGCTGTCGTATTGAGCGGGAACATAGACGCTGTAGTCGCGGCGCGTGCCGGGCAACAGCGTGCTGTTTTCAAACACGCCCTCGGTCAGCTTGCCTTGCGGTACGCCGGGCTGGACTTGTCGGGCGGAGTCGTCACCGACGGATCGTTGGCTGGTTTCTTGCGACTGGCTGACTTGGGACTGGTTGGTGACGAGTGCCAGTGAGCAAAGAAGCAACAATGGGAGACGGGTTGTGGTTGTCATATTGTGCCGGTGGGAAAAGGATTCGACGGCGCTAGCCGCGGGCCTTGTGATGATGATCAATCATCCTGGCTAATGCTGGACGGATCAAAGTTTGGTGTTGACATTGTTTTTTCAGTCCATGTTTTCGTTCCATGCATCGCAATCAAAGTGAGCCTCAGGCGCTAGCCGTGGGCCGGCACCACAATCCGCCTCAGGCCCACGGCTAGCGTCTTAGGCTCACTGGGGCCACCGGCTGCGCCGGCAGTAGGGACATAAACTTGCGCAAGCCCAAAAGACACAACACCAAACTTTGAGCAGTCCAGTCTGCTAGCGAGGCTGGTAGTCCTGCCACATCCAGACCAGGGTGTCTGCCAAGGTGGCTTGGAACACTTTACCGTCGCAATGCCGTGTGCCTTTGCTGAACACGTAGCGATAGTCGTAGCCTTTGGCTTTGAGTGCAGCGGCGGTCCGTTCGTTGGCCATCACCCAATTGTGATACGTGCTTTCAGGGTCTCTGGCACGCAGGTCGAACTCGGAAACATGCGTGAAGATTCTCAGCGGTTTCTTTTCCGTGTTCTCAATCAGCTTCATTCCCGAATGGTATTCCCATGCACCCAACGGGTATGCGGCTTCCTCGGGTGCGTCATCGTCTTGTTGGTCGACGAAGGTTCCGGAGTAGGTAATCAGTCGGCGAAACAAGTCTGGTCGGAACCACCCCATTGTTAGCGCGGCCGCGCCGCCGCTGCTGCAACCCATTGCGGCTCGGCCCCAGGGATCGTCCGTGAAAGCGATTTTGGGGTAAGCGGCTTTGATGGGAGGATGATTCAGCACTGCCGGCAAGACTTCGTCATTGACGAAACGAGCCAAGCGATCGGACATCGTGTCGTACTCCAGTCCACGCTGGCTGCCTTTGCCATCGTTGCCGCCATTCTCGATCGAGATGGCGATGAACGCAGGCAAGCTTCGCTGGGGGTCTGCCGAGATGGTCAGATTGTCCAAAGCGTTTCGCACCAGATCCAGGCGACTGGGGCCATCGTGCATCACCAAGATCGGTGCCGCGGTACCGTCTTCATAAGCAGCAGGGATGTACACGAACACTTTGCGTTTTTCACGGACGGACTTTCGGGGATCCAATGTTTGGTCGGTTCCCGGAAAGATTTTGCTGTCGGCCAAGGGCATTTCGAACTCAAACGATTTGCCTTTGGGGTTCCCCAAGTCTGTCAGATCTCGAGCGAGTGAGTAGTCCGGGCCGATGACGAAGTTGCCGTTGGCGAGCGGGGCGGCCGGTTGTCCAGCGGGCTCTTGGGCGGCCGCCGGGTGAATGGGGCAGAGAGCAGTGGCAAGGACCACGGCAGCGAGCAACAGGGAGCAGGAAACCGGTCGAACAATCAGCGGGGAATGATAGCCGGGACTGGGGCAGAGTTCTGGGAGGCGAAGCATGGTGGTACCAGAGTTACGACGGGAGAGGCGATTTGGGTCTTCTGTCAGACTGCTAGGGTACCGTGGCGGCTGACGCGTCGCTCAGGTTGGCGTGTCGTCGGCGACAAAAAAACGGCGTATTGTGGTCGGCGCATAAAAAAACGCCCCTGGACAAAGTGTCCTCGGGGCGTCTGGGTCTCAGATCGCGATCTCTGAGCGAGATCGACTACTCGCGGGGCCGGATGGCACCGGTCAGACCGCTGTAATCAACGCGGTCGGTGTTGTGCCAAAGGGGTTGTCCGAGCTCGACTCGCTTACGCAGCACTTCGATCTTCTCCGGGCTGCCCGCAGGCGCGTCGGTGGGCTCGAACTGGTCGTCGGGGTTCGGTACAAAATCCTCGTCGTGGCCGTACCGCAAGATTGCTTCGAAAACGTTCTTGCACTGTGTCATGTATTTCTTTCTCTCCGCCTTGGCGGTTTGGGGATACGACAATCCAATTTCGTCGCATCGCGTTGAATTCACTACCCGTTCGTTCGTTTCCATGAAGGTTGGGTGAGAGCACGGAGAGATTATTGACGTTGGATTTTGCGAGTCAAGAAAATTGTTCCGCTGCCCGGCTTGACACACCCCAAAATGCGACCCTTGTTTCGCATGGGTTTTCCCCCGCTCGCAGCGGATGAAGCTGACAAGACCGGCATCGTGCAATGGAGTTACACTCACATCAATGTCGTGTGTGGCCGGCTAAGGGGGGAATCGTCAACACAGCCGGGCGTTGGCGGGGGCTGAGGTGGCGGTTTTGATTGCAAGGCATCGGGGACATCGATGGAGGCCGAGTCCCACCGCTGGGACCTCGGATTGGCAGGGGCTTGAAATGAGGTACTCTCAGGGTTGATTTCCGGCCCCTAAAAAACTTCGCAAAAACTTTTTGCGGCATGTTCAATTGGCTCTTTCTCAGACGCACAGGGTGTTAATCCATGTGGATTCAGCGAACTTTGACGCTACCCGCGGTACGGCGCGGCTACCACCTGATCACCTCTCGGATCATCGATGAGTTGCCTGAGATCAGCGAGACCCAGACGGGGATGTTGCATATTTTTATCCAGCATACCAGTGCATCGTTGACGATCAACGAGAACGCGGATCCTGACGTGCGAGTGGATTTTGAGACGGCGATGAATCACGCCGTTCCCGAATCGTTGCCATACGTGCACACGCTGGAGGGGCCCGATGACATGCCTGCGCACGTGAAAGCGTCGATGTTGGGGTCGAACGTGACGATTCCCATCGGCGGTGGCCGGTTGCTGTTGGGGACTTGGCAGGGCGTTTATCTGTGTGAGCACCGAGATCACGGGGGCCCTCGGCGGCTGGTGCTTACTTTGATGGGGCAGTGAATCCTGCTGGAACGAGAGACAGGCGACGCTGGCTGTGTCGGGCCTCGGGGCCTCGTCCACTACGGCGGGTACTGATTGATAGGTCGCTGGGCGATCACGCATTTCGCTCGTTTGCGATGCGCGCTTCTTAGGCATCCTCCTGCTTTGCTGCATGTGATGCAGGCATCTCCATGCCTCTGACGTCATGACCGGGATTGGACGTCAAGAAATCTTGTTTTTTTAAGTCGTTTGTTTCAAGTGACTTAAGTCATGAGGTTCGGAAATGCTAGCCGCTTTGGCCCCGCTGATGCTTAGGACGGCTTTCGATCGAGCGGACGATCTGTTTTCCCGCCTTCCAACTCACCAGCAGACTTTCAGTATGGCCCGGGCAGGGGTGGTGGTTTTAGGGAACCGAGACGAGCGCCGGTTGCGGTGGTAGGGACCGATCAAGGTCCACCGCATGATGCGAGGGAGTGTTTCCCCGCACGCACTTGAATGGTTTTTCAAACTACAAAAAGAAGAGGAAATTGCATGTCTCTGATGCACAAATTTCGGGTGCCAATGCTGCTGCTCTTTGCAGCGCTGTTGACACTCTCGATCGCGCCCCCGGCAGCATTCGCCCAAGACGCAGTGGACGCAACGGCTGCAGAAGTCGAGGCTGCGGCTCCTGCGGAAGTCGAGGCTGAGGCCCCTGCGGAAGCTGAAGCACCTGCGGTGTACGACGCCCAGGACATGAAATACACGATCAACTCTTTGATCATGTTCATCTGTGCCGTGTTGGTGTTGTTCATGCAAGCCGGGTTCGCGATGGTCGAGGTGGGTTTGAACTCTGCCAAGAACACCGTCAACATTCTCGCCAAGAATGTCATGGACCTTTCGGTCGGCGTTCTGCTCTACCTGTTCATCGGATTCGCACTGATGTATCCCGGTGCTCCTGAGGAAGGTGTGTATCCGGAAGGCTGGTTGGCGAACGGCTACCTGGGAGCACCCAAGGCTTTCGTCGCTGCGGACGATCCGACATCAGGAAACTACAGCAATTCCGCAGACTTTCTGTTCCAAGTTGCTTTCGCAGCGACTGCAGCCACGATCGTTTCGGGAGCAGTCGCTGGTCGAATGAAATTCACTGCGTACCTCATCTACAGCGCGATCCTGACGGGGCTGATTTACCCGATCAGCGGATCGTGGAAATGGGGCGGCGGTTGGCTGAACGAAATGGGCTTTCAGGATTTTGCCGGCAGCGTGGTCGTTCACGCGGTGGGTGGCTTTGCAGGTCTTGCTGGTGCGATCATTCTCGGACCGAGGCTGGGTCGCTACACGGCCGACGGCAAGAGTGTGCCGTTGCCTGGGCACAACATTGCATTCGCAGCGTTGGGTGTATTCATCCTCTGGATCGGATGGTACGGATTCAATCCTGGTAGCCAGTTGACCTACGGCAGTGGTGCCGAAGCAGCTGCGACGACCTACATTGCTTTGACGACGACGATCGCTGCTGCCGCTGGAGCCGTGATCGCGATGGTTGTGGGCTGGGTTCTGTTCAGCAAGCCTGACTTGACGATGGCACTCAACGGTATCCTCGGTGGTTTGGTCGCCATCACTGCCAACTGTGATCGCGTTTCACAAGTGGAGTCGCTCATCATCGGCGGCATCGGTGGGGCCCTGGTTGTCTTGGGCATCGTCATGTTGGACAAGCTGAAGATCGACGATCCCGTCGGTGCTTGGCCCGTTCACGGACTCTGTGGAGTCTGGGGCGGAATTGCAACCGGCATTTTCGGTAACTTGCCAGACGGGATTGAGAGCGTCGGCTCATTCATCACGGTTCAATTGATCGGCACAGTTGCCATCGTCGCTTGGGCGTTCATCACCATGCTGGGCGTCTTTGTGGTGCTCAAGGCTGTCGGAATGTTGCGGGTCAGCCCAGAAGAAGAGCAAGCCGGTTTGGACGTGTCCGAGCACGGCATGCAAGCTTATCCGTCAGACGCTGTTGCTGGCGGAGCGATCAGCTGATCGAAAAACGGAACTACCACCGCGGTCCCGTCGCGTCAGGCGGCCAGTCCGGCTGACGCGGCGGGGCAACCGAACACGGAGATGGTTGGGGGACTATGTGAAAACTTCTTGGCTCTTGCCTGGGCCAGAAGTTGCCCGGCTCGGGTGGGCGTCCGCCTCGCTCGCCCGAGTTTGGGCTTTCACTCTGAATCATCGCTGGAAACCAGGCGGTTCCACTGCACACTTAGGCTCAAAGCCGGTATCTCCCCATCGTGGGAGTGCCGGCTTTGTTCTTTCCGGCTCCATGGGTTAACGTATGAGCCCAGCTAGACATTCGCCCAAACACTGTTGCCGAACTGCGGAAACAGGGGCGGACGTATCATTGCACGAAACAATTCAGGGGAGGACGGCCTCCGCTGAGAGTGTACGAGGAAACCGACACTGTGAAGTTGATCATCGCCATCATTCAGCCATCCAAGCTTGACGCAGTCAAGGAAGCACTGACACGTGTGGACGTTCACCGCTTGACGGTGATGGATTGCCAAGGATTTGGCCGACAACGCGGGCAAACGGAAGTCTATCGAGGCCGCGAATTCAGCGTCAGTTTGCTTCGCAAGGTGCAGTTGCAAATCGCGGTCAACGAAGAGTTCGTGCAACCGACCATCGAAGCCATCTTGGCCGGAGGACGCTCAGGCGAAGCAGGCGAGATCGGCGACGGAAAAATCTTTGTCTTGCCCATGGACGACTGCGTCCGGATACGTACCGGCGAACGCGGCAGCGAAGCGATCTGAGTGAGTGTCGCTCGACGTGCCACGTCGATGCGTCCGGGTCGTAGGATCGTGTTACCCATCACTGAGGTGGTGCCAAACGCCCTGAGCCGCTGGCCGTCAGGCCACGGGTTTCACGCACTGAATTGGATGCCCGATGGTTGCAAGACCCGGCCGCTGGCGCGTCACGGCTCACGGCGTTTGGTCGTGTCATGCGTCAGCACGTACTCGTTGCAACCCCAGCCGTTGCCGACGGTCTTGAGGTTCACCACGTGGAATCCTTTGCGTGCCAATGGAACGATGACATGTTCCGGCGTGGCGACTTCGAACGGCATGCCGCCTACCCAATCGACCCAGTCGTGCCACGCAGACATCCCACGGTCCTTGCGTTTGGCACGCCAATCGGCCAACGGTAGCGGATTGCGAAATCGTGCGAGTCTCGCCATCGCGAACCGCAACTCATAGACCCCGGCAACTGCAACCACCCACATCCAACGCAGTGATTTGGGCAGACGATGGTACATCCGTTTGATCCACAACCAGCGGCGACTGGCACTTCCCTGGTCATTGTAAATCGCGATGTACAGCAAGCCCTGCGGGGCAACGCGTTGACTTGCCATTTCGATCGCCCGATCCATTTCGCCGGTGTGGTGCAGAACGCCCCAACTGTAGACCACATCGAACTGGCCCAGTGACTTCATGAACACCGGGTCCAAGACGCTGCCACGATGAATCAGCCAACTGCGTTCGGAGGAGTCCGTGTATCGATCTTTCAAGGTCTGCGTGCAGTGGACGGACTGTTCGTCGTAGTCGATCGAAACCACATCAGCGCCCAAGCGGTGCGCCGCCAGCGAGAACAGTCCGCTGCCGCTGCCGATGTCCAGAAAACGGCAACGGCTGAGATCGTCGACGGCCAGCATGGATTGGAGTGACGCGACTGCCTGCTCGATCCGCTGATCATCCAACGTCTCCAGGAAAGCGGCCCAGTTTTCGCCGAACGCGAATCGGGTTTCGTCGGGTGACGGCTTGCCCGAATCGGTGCCGGAAACGGCTTCCGTGGGGGGCGATTCAGAGGGGGGCGAAGCGGGCATAGAACGATCCATCGAGGTCTGGGACGGTGGCAAATCATACCTCAAGGCCCGCCAACACGCGAAATCACCTATTTCCCCTTGCCGCATGGCCCCTCGGGTAGCTAGCCTGCTGAGCCTGATTGTCACACCATCGATCTGTCTACCGTTTGTCCCGTGTCCCGTTCTGTTTGTGCCTTGACCGAAGCACCGCCAGCCGATCGCCCAACGTCCGACGCGGGGGCCAGATGGTCCCAGCGATTCGAGGACCGTTATCGTTGCTCGCTGCCAGAGGACTTGGCCGACTGGTTTGATTCCCCGTGGTGGCAAACGCAGGACGAGAACGACGAGTCGACCAAACGCGAAAACCGAGCCATCGAATACGCGTGGCCGGTCTCCATGCCCGAGTTGCTCTCCGATGCACCGGGCGCCATCTGGCCGGCATTGATGCCCTGCGATTTCGTGCCCCTGTTGGGAAACGGCATCGGAGATTGGTTGTGTTTGCGATTCAATGCCCACAATCAAGTCAGCGAGATCGTGCAATGGTTTCATGGCGGCGGCGACTGGATCCCTTGGGGAAAATCGCTCAGCGAAGCCATCTTGTTCGACGCGGTGGTTAACGACCTGCCGGGAGTGCAACGAAGGCACGCGATCGAAGCAGAGTCTTATCAGCGTGGTCAGTCGGCAACCGATCCGGTCGTGCAGTGGGCGTTGTCGCATCAGCCGCCGGCGATCGCACAGGTTTTTGCAAACGGCATGCGGGAATCCGAATCGATCGTCGACACGTTGTTGCAACACGGGGTTTGCGAAGTCGCCGTGCGATGCCAACAAGTGGTTTCGCTGTTGCACGACCCGCTCTCCGAAACACTGACATCCGGTGTCACCAAGTCATTGGACATCTCCGAGGCCGATCGTACGCGATGGGTGTTTGATACTCATCAGATACCCGAACCCATTTTGATCCAGTTGGAACAGGCGACCGGCCAGCGAGTGCTGCCGTCGCAGAATTGGCAACAGGTACAAGAGCACTGTGAACGAGTGACTCAGATCGCGCCGCACTTGGCGTGGGCTTGGGACTTGCTGGGTTATTGTCACCAACGTGTGCATCAAAGCGAAGCGGCACGGGCGGCGTATCGCCAAGGCATCGAGTGCTCCATCTTTACCGATCAATCCGTCCGGCTTCGAACTCACGGTCACACCTCCGATGGTGTCAAGTTCTCGGCGAGCCAGCTTTCGGCGCTGTTGCAGGATGGAAGTCTCGTGCGTGAGCCAAAAGCATCGGAGGAAGAATCGCTTGCCGAATCGCAATACCTGAACCTGCTGTGCGCCGTTCCCGCTGACCGCCGCCGACTGGCAACGACCGAGTTTTGGAAACAGCGATCAGTCGAAGCCGAAAACCAAGGAGACTTGACCGCTGCGAGCGATCACGCCTATCGGGCCGGCTGGGACCTGGGAGCCGAACCGATCACCGCCTATCCAGAATTGCTGCAGCGAGTTGCGAGAATCAGCGAAGCCGCAGGACAGCACGCGATCTCGATCGCGTCGCAAACCCACCGAGACTGCTTCCGCCGTCGCTACCGGGTGTAGCGATTGGAGAGTTCACAATCGATCAGCGGCAATGAACGCGTGGTCTGGTGATTTCGTCGAAAGACGACAAACGATGAGGCTACGCAAAGAATGGGGCTGCCCTACGCTGAAACGAAACAATTGCAGCGAACCCGGACGTCCAGTAACCCGTGTTCCGGACAATATTGCGATGGGGTGTATTTTCGACTTCCGTCTCTGCAGATTGGATGAGTCGGATCTTGATTTTGCAAGCAGCGTTTATTCCCCGCGTCATCGGGTATTCCGCCGTGCTAAATGGACGCGATGCGATCCAATGCTGCTCGCGTGGCAGCCACGAGATGCTTGTTTGTTGCGGGATAGTTTCCCGGTGCGACGAACGATGCGTCGTCATGCCTGATCTCTCGGAACGACCCATGAATCTGGCGACATCCGGTGGCTTGAACGAGCTCCACCGCGTTGTCCGGACTCACTCCCGCCCCTGCCAATATCTCAATTCTATCTCCCGCGAATCGGCGCAAACGGGCGATGTGATCACGTCCTGCCCAAGCAGTTTCGCATCCGCCGGACGTCAGCACTCGATCGGTTCCCGCGTCGATCAATTGCGAGATCGCAGGCAATGGATTTTCCAGCAGGTCGATCGCGCGGTGGAATACCAGTTGACGTCCCTGAGTGACACGCCGAAGCTGTCGCCAAAATTCGAGATCCATTGTGCCATCGTCATGTAAAACGCCAGCGACAAGTCCATCCGCACCGGCACTGAGTAAATGATCGGCATCACGCAACATCACTTTTCGATCGCCGCTGCTGAATCGGAACCCGGCGCCACGGGGGCGAACCATCGCAACAACTGGCAACGTCACCGACTGTTTGACTTCCTCCAACAGTCCAATGCTGGGCGTCAACCCACCCAGATCAAGAGCCACGTTCAATTCCAATCGATCAGCACCGCCTGCCGCCGCCGCAACTGCGTCGTCCACCGAAGCAATGCAGACCTCAAGTAGATATCTCGGCTGGGCAACCAAAGTGAACTCCGCTGGGTTTCTATGCTTTGTACTCAGAGGGTCACGCGACCGTCTGTTACTACGACGCAAGTGATAGTAGCGACTTGGCTCAGGTTGAAAGTAGGACGTTGCTGTTTGATTCATCTGCCGCTATCGCGTGGCGGCTGATCTGCTACTGCCGGCGCAGCTGGTGACCCCAGTGAGCCTCAGGCGCTAGCCGTGGGCCTGAGGCGGATCTGCTACTGCCGGCGCAGCTGGTGTCACCAGTGAGCCTCAGGCGCTAGCCGTGGGCCTAAGGCGGATCTGCTACTGCCGGCGCAGCTGGTGACCCCAGTGAGCCTCAGGCGCTAGCCGTGGGCCTGAGGCTGATCTGCTACTGCCGGCGCAGCTGGTGTCACCAGTGAGCCTCAGGCGCTAGCCGTGGGCCTGAGGCTGATTGTGGTGCCGGCCCACGGCTAGCGTCTGAGGCTCACTTTGATTGCGAATCATGGAACGAAAACTTGGACTGAAAAAACAATGTCAACCCCAAACTTTGAGCAATCCAGGCTAGCGCACTCCGGTTGATGCAATATCCGGGCGACGCGTCGCGGCTCCCTCAATCAACCTCCTGCTAAGCGTTGTAGATCGCTGGGTTCAGGGATGGGTCGTTGTACATCTTCATTTGACGGTAGGTCTTGTGGCGTTTTCGGCCAGCAAAGATATCGTCGATCAGGTCCTGGAGTGAGCGAGAAAGATCGCTGTGCTGCTGCTGGCACAGTGCGATACGATCCTGAACCTTTTGCACATGGTCGCTGCCGGCATCTTCTCGCTCCAATTGCTCGGCATAGTGGTACAGTCGCAATGACATGATCGAGAGACGGTCGATTGCGCTGCCGGAGGTTTCGGTGTTGATGGGTGCGTCGTTCGCAGGCGTCACCCCGGCGGCGGTCAAACGTTCCGTGATCGCGTCGTCCAGCTTTTCGATCATGTCGTTGCGTTGCTGATTCAACTTGTCAATGGCTCGCTTGACCGTGGCGATCTGTTGGTCATCCGCAGTGGGGCTGCGGGCAATGTCTTCTTGATGCCACAGACGATAGTTGTACTCGTGTTGCTGGCACACCAATGCCATGAAACCTTCGTAGGGATTGGAGATTTCCTCTTGATGCCATAAAGCGACCGTATCGATTTGCAGTTTTGTCAGTTCCGTGACGGGAGGCAACGCGGTGTCAGACATGTCAGAAAATACTCCGTGATGAGGCAGGCTAATCAAGGCCTGGGATAGAGAAACGCAAAATAGCCGTAAGGAACGCATCATCAAAAGATGGCGTAGTGGATTTCGCCAGAAATCCTGTGCGAAAGGAATTCTGGCGAATCCCACTACCAGGTGCGCCAGTAAGTGGTTCATCGGTCCTAAACTGGTTTTGGGACCAGATTGTAACAAGCTGTCTCGAATGCTCCCATCGGAGTTTCAGTCGACGAGCCGGATCTGCAAATCGTCGATCCAAAGTTGGCCGCTGCCCTTGGCAACGATATTCACGCGAGTGGGAACGAGTGTCTGGCCGTTGAAATTCTCTGGTGTTTGAAAACGTCCTTGGATCTCTCGCCAATCGTAGGTGCCGCTTGGAAACTCCAGCAGAACCTGTTCGTTATCGCTCTGGATCGAGAAAGCTCGTTCCGTGACAGCCTGTGCTTTTCCCCACACGGTGACTTCATAGGTTCGTCCGGCATGAATCGGAATCTCTTGCCCTGTATGGCCTCGACCGGACTCGGTCTCGGATTGATCCGCGGTCAGATGCAGTGAAGCATTGCCGGTGTGTGAGACTTTGGAACTGATCCCCGCGGAGGACCGGAATCCGTCTTCGGTCAACCACGTTGCGCCGCCGGATGAACTCCAGTACTTCAGTGATCCGAGTTCAAAATCACCGTTCAAGATCGCGACGACAGAGCCGGGTTTTGGTTCGATCGATCCGAACTTGAGATTGGTGGGGCGTGGGAAAGTCGCAATGAACTGCAGCAGCGACCTCATGTCTTCGACGGATTGATCGCCAGCAGGATTCTTTTTCAATTGTTGGTAGTGACGCGCCAGCGGACGAGCCACTGTCAGCAGATCACACGCCGGTTCCTCCTGACGTGCTGACGTGATCGCGTCCTTGGATTCCTGATACCGCCCCATTCTTGCCAGCACACGGGATTTCCCCAGCAACGCTGCTGCGCGGTTCTCGGCAACCAATGCGACATCCAATGCCGTTTGAAACTCGTTCAACGCGAGATCCAGTTGGTCCGTTGACTCGATACACGATGCCAGTCCAAAGTGAGCCCAGGCATGGTCGGGATCTGATTCGAGCGATTTCCGAAAGGCTTGCTCGGCATCCTTCGGCTTGTCTTGTCGCAGCAGGATCAGTCCACGGACCGCGTGAGCATGGGGGACAGTCCCATTCAGGGAGCTGGCACGCTCGGCAGCCGTCAACGCAGCGTCAACGTTTTCTCTGGCCAACATGATCATGGCGAGCGTGGAGTGATATCGGGCGCTCTGCGGATTCGACTTGGTCAATCCCGCCATGATCTTGCTCGCCTCGGCACGACCGCGAAGATCATCGACTTGAACGAGCGGAGCATCGTCGATTTCCGTCAATGGCAGGGTGTGTAGAGCCGTTTCAATGAATCGGTCCACCGCCAGCTCAACTTGGCCGGTCTCCATCAATGCAAGTCCGTATTGCCAGCCGACCCAAGGATGCAGTTCGCTTTGACGCTGCGCCGACTGGGCATCTTGCATGCACCATTGCAGCAATTCCGCGACGCGTTGTTCACGCAGTGCCGGATCGATCGACGCATCGTGGCGAATCAAACGCGCCTGAGCACGATACATGCTGGAGCGGTCGGCCAGGGCAAAGCATCGCTCGGGCTCCAGGGCGATGCACTGACCGACGGAATGGATTGCGTCCTCATAGTCACGCCACGTTGCGTTCGATTTCTTGTCCGCCAAGAGGTACTCGATCTGAGCCAAAGCGAGGTGAGTCCAGTAATGATTGGGACGAAGGGTTGCGCCGCGTCGCAGGGTGTCGCGTGCGGCAAGCAATGAATCCTCGCCCTGATAGCCTCGAAAGAATCGCTCAAACGCTGGGTCCAAGGCGGCGATCATGCAAAGCACGCCCAACGAATGGGCATCGGCACCGTTGTGTGGCAAGTCCAATCGGTCTGCTTTGAGGCGAACGCCGGCACCCAAACGCATTTTGGCGATGGAGCGGTAAAAACGAGTCGCTTGACTGAAACGAAACCCGTCAATGCGATCGCTGACAATGATCGATGCAGCGGCTTCGCGTTTGCCGATATCCGTTCTCAGAAACCGACCCACGGCCTTGATGATGGTGGTTGCCCCGTCGAGTTGCCCTCCGCCTGCCAAGCGAATTCCGATCGTCTTGGTGAGCATTGCATCGAGAATCAACCATTGCTGATAAACGTCCCAACGCAATTGATCTGCCTGAGCAGCTGTCAGGTCCTCGACCGGTAAATCATCCCACCAGCAATTTGACTGTGCGACGCCGAGTTGCTCCAACGCTTCGGTCGCGGCGATGATTCCTTTGGTATCTCGGCTCAGCACGTTCTGTTCTTGCACGTGGTCGGCCAATTCATAGAAACGAACGATCTTGTGTACCCGATTGGCTTGGCTGGAAAGATCGTCAAACTCGCTGGCCAAGGCTGGATTGGTCGACAGGGACTGGGATACTCCTCGCAATATGCTCAGCGCCGACGAAAAACGTCCGGCCTGCAATTCCTGACCGGCGAGCAACTTTCCACGTGCGGCAGCCGACTTTAGCTCGGCGACGCGTTGTCGAGTTTGCTGGGCAAGTTCCAGTTCTTTGGCTGCCTGTTCTTGTTTGGACTGAAACTCGCGAATTTGAATCTCATTCCACAAGACGGCACCGATGAATGACCCGACCGTCAGCAGGAGCGTTGCAACGATCAGACTGGCGGCTGCGGCCGGGTGGTGCCTGAGCCAACGCGCGATTCTGCGTCCCGGTGATTCTCGATAGACCGAAACGGGCTCGTCGGCCAACCATCTCTCGACGTCGAGCGCCAACGCGTCCGCTTGTCGATACCGATTGATCGAGTCGGTGGCCATCGCTTTCGTGCAAATCGCGGCCAAGGCGGGTGGGACATCAGCGGCAACGCTCGACGGATGGGGAAATTCTCCCGCCGCAATTCGTTTCAACATCCTGACAATGGAATCAGATGGGTGGGGAGGTTGACCGGTCAGTATTTGATAGAGGGTGGCTCCGAGCAGATAGACATCGGTACGAATTCCGATTTCGTCCAGTTGTCCGCGTGCCTGTTCAGGGCTCATGTACTGGGGCGTCCCCACGGTTCCGGCAATGTGCGACGACGCCGCATCGTCCTCCTGTCTGCCACTGGCAAACGCTTCTGTCATGGAATCCTCGGGGCCGGCATCGAGCAGTTTTGCCAATCCCCAATCCACCACGAGCGTTTCGCCGTATGGCCCCACCATGATGTTGGCAGGCTTGAGGTCACGATGCAGAATCCGCCTGTCGTGGGCGTAGCTGATCGTGTTGCACACGTCGATGAAACATCGCAGCAATTGTCGAAATGCGAGTGTCTGGTCGACATCATCACGAGCCGCTGGCGTGTGCTCGTTGCTGTCAGTCACAATCTCTTTGGTGGGCGACTGATGAAACCGCTGGATCGCTTCCTTGAGCGTTTGGCCTTCGATGAAACGCATCGCGTAGTAGTGGCGACCATCATCCCAGGTTCCCATCGCGTAGACAGGAACGACACCGGGGTGCTCCAGCCGACCGGTCACTTCGGCTTCTCGGATGAAACGCTGCTTGGCTTCTTCGTGATTCTGCCATCGAGGTTGAATCTGTTTGATCGCCACATCGCGTTTGAGCTGACGATCGTAGGCAATCAGGACTTCGCCCAATCCGCCCTGTTGGTGTCGTCCCAGTATCTCAAACCGGCCGCTATGATCGGTCAACTCGTCGGCATTGAGTCGCTGCGGGTCGTCGGCGTGGTTGACTGCGTCCTGTTGCGCATCAAAAAAAGCGGATTGCAAGAAATCCTGTCCGCCGGCCTCCGCGTCCGCGGCGAGTAATGCGTCAACAGCTTGCCGCAGTCTAGGCTGGCCGTTGCATTTTTGCTCAAGAAACGCCTCTCGCTTATCCTCGGGAAGTTCTAAAGCATCAAAAAACAGCGCTTCGATCTGCTCATCGGTGGGCTCATCATGCGGGGCATCCATCATCGTCCTCGTGTCGCCATACTGGCACTATTCGTCAATCATTTAACTTTCGGTTCCGAGCCGATGGCGCTAGCCCGGATATTGCGTCAGCCGCCACGCGATAGCGTCCGGTTCACGAGTATAGGCGTAAGAACCGGACGCTATCGCGTGGCGGCTGATATGCACAGACTGTAGTGATTCATGCGGATGATTGATTTTAGCGCAAACAGATTCTTGACAATGAGTTGTTGCATCGTTGGGAAATGCAGATTGTTTTTCATAACCCGACGCGTAAGCGAGGGATTTACCGAGTATCCCTCGCTTACGCGTCGGGTGATGAATCATCCGGGCTAGTGGGTTGCTACGGCTAATTTTATGCGTCACAGACCACATGAAAACATCTGATGAATGAACCGAACAGACCGAATGAAGCGAATGAACCGAGAATTTGGCCCGGAATCATCGTTGGCACGCTGCTGATCGAAGCGTTCACCTGTTTGTTACGTTTTGGGCTGAAACTGGAGTCGACCAGGGATACTGCCTCGACGATCGGTCGGTTGACGATGGGGCTACGAATTCATCACAGTTACATCGGTGCAGCCATTGTGTTGTTGGTCATCCCGACGATCCATCGCTATCCCAAGATCGCACGCTATCTGTTGATCGTTGGGGCATCACTGATACTCAGCGATCTGATCCATCATTTCGTCGTCTTGGCGTATTGGGTGGGCGATCCGCAGTTTGACCTTTGGTACTGAATCGTCAATGATCGGATCAAGGCTTAGGGACGCCTCATCAATCAAGGGCGTAGTGGATTTCGCCAAAAATTCTGTCCGAAAGGAATTCTGGCGAATCCCATTGCGAGGTGCGACAATAAAAGGACTGTCGCTCCTTACCGGATGCTGTAGCAAAAGATTCGATCCCAATCGTGCAAATAGAGCTTGCCTGCTGCAATCACGGGATGCGGCCATGCATTCTTGTCGCTGCGGTCCGGTTGGTCAAAGCGACCGACTTCCTGATAGCCATCCGGCGAGGCCACGACCAATGCCACTTCGCCGTTCTCTCCGCGCACGTAGAGGTGGCCGTCGGCGTAGGCGATCGAGCCTTTGCCCACGCATCTGTCTTGCCAAGCGATATCGCCGGTTTCCCAATTGATGCACAGCAAGACGCTGTCGTTGGTTCCATAGAGATGGCCATCGACCAGCACAAAGCCGCCGTGATGATTCTGCATCTTCGTGACAAAATACGCTTCTTCCACCGCCCAGATAGTGCCACGACGAGAGATCCTGGCCTTGCCTCCGCCGGTGCCGTAACCGCTCGCGGCGAAAACAAAGTCTCCTTGCGTCACCGGCGTGCTGCAGTTGGCCGTGACGTTGGCGGCGGAATCGTAGTGCCACAGTGGCTTGCCGTCTTTGGCCGAAAAACCGACGACGCCGCCGTTGAGAAAGGTCAGGTATTGCGGTTGTCCGGCGAGAGAGGCCTTGATCGCAGATGCATAGCCGGCGGTCGAATAGTTGCCGGGCAACTCAGCAGCCGAACCACTCCAGATCATCGCACCGGTATTTCGATTCAACGCCACCATGGTCGCTCGATCGCCACCGGGCGTGCAGATGACTTTCTCACCGTCGACCAGCGGGGATTCAGCGTAGGACCAGTCGCCTTCTTGTCCGTTGAAGTCCGTTTTCAGGTTCTTTTGCCAGACAAGCTCGCCGTCGGCCCGACTAAAACACGCTAGTGTTCCGTCGCTGCCGAGCGCAAAGATTTGGTTGCCGTCCACGGTGGGCGAACTTCGCGGCCCCCTGTAGCCTCCGCCACCGGCGACAGAGCCCAGCCTCATCGACCGGACTCGCTCTCCCGTGCTTTGCTCCAACGCGATCAATTGTTCCGAGTCACCCTCTGTGCCCAAGACATAGACACGATCGCCCACGACGGTGGGCGTGGAATAGCCTTCCCCGATTCCGCTGACGGTCCAAACTCGTTCGGGGCCGCCGGATGGCCATTGTTTCAGCAATCCGGTCTCGGGCGAAATTCCATCTCGATTGGCACCTCGCCATTGCGGCCAGTCTGTCGTCAAGCTCGAATCAGGTCTTGCAACTTCCGCAGCGGACATTTGCTCGGACTTGGCCGTGATGGTGTCCAGATACCGGAGATCGGCATCACTGAGTTGCTCACGTTTCATGGTCACTACTTGGCCGTTGTCTTGTCGGCGCAGCTTGACCGCGTCGTCCGTCTGGTCGATCAGGACCAGCAGGACCTTGGACCGGATGCCTGATTTGGTCGTCCAAAAGCGGCCTGTGTTGACGGCGTCCTGTGCGGACAAGTGGTGCTGGCATGGCAAGGCGATCGCAATCATCGCCAGCAATACGCTGCATTGTACAAATCGAAATTGTACAAATCGAAACTGTACAAATCGAATCATCGTTTGAGCATTCATAGGGTTTACCAACATCAGGGATCTCAGTGCCCCGGGTTCAATGGACCATCATTTTCAATAGAGCAGTTTTTGCAGCGGCAATCCCATCGCTGCACAGGACAGCAGCAGGACCAGGAACAAGACCACCCAGATGATCGCAGTCAATCCGATTGCGGCCCAAACGTTGCTGAGCGCCTTTGCGGCAAAAAGCGTGAGCGGTAGGTTCGGTTCAGCGATCAACTCTTTGACTTTGCCCGTGTAGATCAACATTGTAACTGCCGCGGCGATCAAGATTCCGACGAGCGAAAAGCCAAGCAGGGCCTTAAGATAAACAATGGTTTCGGGCGTGGCGGCGGACGTCGCGATTGGCAAGATGCTGCCGATCAACAGGACGGTTGCCACGACGATCAAGGCGATCGCACCGACCATCAGCCACGTTGTATTTCGGCTCAGTTCCAGTGCGATACGCGTCATTTCCGTTTCAGGAGCCTCGTCGGAATCCGAAGAGGACGATCCAAGGCTCTGGAAAAGCTCCGGCAGAATCTTCTTCGCCGGTTCCCAGCTTTCCATGTTGGAATTCCAAACCAGTGAGTCCGGCTTGAGCACTTTGGCGTGCGCCCACAACTGCATCTGATCGTACGAAATGGGACCCTGATTCTCGTCTTTGACATGGGCAAACCATTGCGCCTGCGTGTTGGCTGGCGAACCGCCGCCGGCACCGCCGGGCTGTGGCATCGCCTGTCCAGGCGGCATGGGGTTCTGGCCGGGCATCGCTGGCATGTTCCCCGCCATGCCGGGCTGTGGCATGCCGCCACCCATCATGCCGCCGCCCATCGCCCCACCGCCCATCATTCCGCCGAAACCTGTCGGTGCGGCGCGTGGAAAGAAGTCACCGAATTCCTCAGCCGTCACCCATGTGATCCCATCGCCGGAAAGCTCGTGCAGTCGTGTGACTTGACCTCGGCGGATCAAATCCTTGACCTTGTCGGGCGTCAGAGGCCCCAGAGTCCGGCCTCGAAATCGTACGTAAACACGCTCTATATCAGCCATGGCATTCACCAAGTTCGCTTTCGATCAACACGCGAGCCGTATCAGCACGCCGACAGGTATTAGGTTTGAGTGAGTGGACCGCTGATGGACCAACGCTTGTGAATCGTTTAGTCAGCGAGAAAAAACACGGGACGTCCGGGGACAAGGTTACTGCGAGCGGGCTCCAGTTTTGCATCTCCTTGCTCCAGTCGACCGATTCTCACGAAATCCGTCTTGGACGCGTCCGCGGGGGATTCCACCGCGATCAACAGGTCTCCGTCGGAGCCGGGCAACTGGTCGCGTGCCAGCAGCCTGACCGGACCGTCAGGCACACGGACCAACATACCGATCCACTGATACGGGTTCTCCGCGAATGAGAGCAGTGATTTCCAACGCTCTTCGCTGCCCGCGTAGACGCTCATCAATTCGGAACTGGCCAAGCCGCGGACGTCTGCGGACAAGCTGGAATCCGGTGGTCGCGCGGCAAACCAATTGTCGCGTTTTGAACGACGCAATTTCAATTCGTCTCTCGTTCCACGCGTCGCCTCTTCCAGGACTTCGCTTCCCGCTGCCGCTTCATCAATCAGCATCGACACCAGGACTTCTTTGACCAGTCCATCGAGCTTGTCGCGTTTGACGACATTGGCGATGAGGGTCACGAACGTTTTTTCCCAGTCTTGCAAAAACTCGACACGCAGTTCTTTTCCTTGCTGCTCCAGCCAACGCATGGTTGCCTGCGGTTCGTCGGTGACGGAAAAGGTTCCTTCGAAAGATCGGTTTCGAACCGCCCCCAAAACGCTGTCGACCACGGGAAAACCGACTCGTCCGGATGCAGTGAGTCGATCGCGGTTTTCAGAGATAAATGTTGAGTTGACGAAGTATCGTTGCTCCACATTTCCATTGAGCGGCTCACTCACACGCAGTTCGATCAGATCGCTCAACGTGTGTTTTTTCAGCCGATCAAACATGGAATCCAACAGCGCATCCCGACCCGATGCCTCCTGGAGTTGTTCTTTTTCAGCGGACATCCTCAGCAAGATGGGGTTCTTGTTGACCTTCGTTGCCAGCGACTTTTGCTTGGAGAGCAAATCCCGAGCTTCGGCCGGAGACACTCCATTGCTCACGGCGCTCTTGATTTCTTGCAGCCATTGATTGGTCAATGCCACGGCGTCCCAGTGAGCCGATTCCTGCAGGGAATCCTTCAGCTCTTGCGGCAAACCGATTTCGGTCGCTTTGTTGGAGATCGCCTCCAACGCATCTCGATACTCTTCCAGTGTTCGCGATGTCGCGAACTGTTTTGAGTCGCGTTGGTATTCGTCGGACTGGCCCATTTGCTGCTGAATGTTTCGCAGCGTGGCAGAGGTTTGGGCCTTCAACTCCTGGTATTTTTTGTCGAATTCTGGCGTGGCTCCGGCATATTTCTTGGGCAGCGTTTGCAGTCGACTGTAGAGGCCCTCCACCGATTGGCGGGTCGCCTCGTCGGCAGGGCGATTGGTGAAAGCGACCAACTCCGATTGATAGGCGTTCAATTCTTTCATCGCCTGTTCGGTGATCTTGCTGGCCGACGTTTGATTGAATTGGTTCTTGCGTTGCATCATTTTTTCGACGGCCGCCAATTCGTCATCGGTCAGAGCGATTTTCTCTGCGCGACGCAGCAAGTCGCCATCGATGAGCGCCGGATCTTCCGCGTCGGCTTGCTCCAGGAATTTTCGAAACTGGGCCGCGCGTTCTTTCTCGACATTCATCGCCCCTTCGACTTTGAGGTACAACGATTCGATCGTCGGATCGGCCGCCAAGTCGGCATTGGGCTTGATCTGCCTTTCGTAAAACGACTGGGCTTGCTGCCAGTTTTCGTCCAGGACGAGGCTTTGGAGTTGGCTTTGCGCGGTCTCGAGCCGTTCCTGTTGCTTGCCGGACGACATCAGTGTCACCACGGCAACCACGATGGCCAGCACCGCTGCTCCGGCTCCGCCAAAAATCAGGCCTGACTTGAGTTTCTTTTTCGATTGGTCGGACTGGATCAGCTTGCGGTATTGCTCAGAGACGTCCTCGGGCATGGGCTCGTCGAACTGTGTAGCCTTTTCATGGGCGGCACGTATTTCATTCAGCGATGCTGCCGAGTTCATCAAGGTTTGCAGATGCGCGATCGCGGAGGTTCGCTGACTTGACACCGCGGCCTTGCGTCCCATTTCGTTGAGCCAAGCAATGATGGGCTTGACCCTGCGTTCCAGTTCGAAAGCGACGGGTTGCTTCAGCTCTTTGGTACGTGATTGCCACAGCGAGACCAGCTTTCGCGTTTGCGCTTCATCAGCCGATTCGAAAGCGGACTGCATCTTGGCGACGATTTTCTTTAGCTCGTTTTCCCTGACTTGCTGATAATGTCCTTCGGCGACAAAACTTGCTTGTTCGACCAAACGTGCCGGGGGAGTGCTGATCCATTTTTGTCCGGTCAGTTCGGTGTGCAACGCACAGACGGTGCGGATGTCTTCGGACGCGATGGCCTGATCGAGTTCTTGATCGATTTCGCGTAGACGGTCTTTCTCCCAATCTTCGATGTCCTCCGCCCAGACTGGATTAGCGGCATCGCGTCGACCGATCTGCCGCAGCACCTTGAGCCGTCCGGCCAACGGTGCCTTTGCGATGGCGAGTTGTCGATGCCGTTTCATCAGTGCATCCAACGGCAAGCTCTCGACGATGGCTTCGTTGATCTGACTGACGGAATCTTCGTTGAGAGTCGTGGGAATGGGGATTCCCATGAACTGCAGGATCTCGTGCCACTCGTCGACTTCGGGGAACTCCAGTTCCGCAGCCGCTTGCATCGCGTTGGGGACTCGGCTGATCGACTGGATGGCTTCGCTTCGCAAGCCTTTTCGCAGCAGATCCACTGCTTCGTCCAATCGCTTGTTCACCTTCTCGACTTCAAGGCCGAATTTTTCAGCGAGCGGTCTCATCTCGTCTTCGGAGATGCCGAACTTTTTTTCCAGCGCGCGACGGATTAAATCAACGGTACTAGGCATGATGGACGTTACCAGGAAACGATCAAACGAATATCTAACGCCGCCGTCAGCTTTTGATCGGCGTCATAAAAAAACATATCGGGGACGTGAAGCCGTTGCCCCTTTTGTAGTGTCTCGAGCGAGATGCGAAATGATTCATAGGACTGTGCGATCTCATCCAGTGATGCTTTGATCGCCAGCAAGGCTGCACGCTGTGTGTCGTCCCATGTGCTAGGCCCTCCTTTTCCAGAGATCAATTCGATCTCGGAATGCAGTTCCGTCGCATACTGCCACAGTGTCGGTGAGTTATCGATCGGCATCACGCCGCGGATCAACTCGGATTCGTTGACCGGAATCCGCTTGACGAATCGGGTCACTCGTTGACGCGTGGTGGTGGGCAAGAAAGATTCTTTGTCCGCGATTTGATCGGTCTGATAACGCAAGTCGTGGATGGCTTGTGCCATGGAATTCATCGCTGCAACGTGATCAGCGAAGACAGACTGCTTGCGTGATGGATCGATTGAAATGGACAGTATCAATTCACGCGATGTTTCATCAATGAAGCTCAACAGCTCGGCACCGGAAAATGACGGCAGGTCATCGACTCGCCGCACGACCGCTTTGCGGGGGGAGATCGAAAGATCAGTATCCGGGATCTCAATCTGCTCGGCTGCCAACAAGGGATTGGGGTTTTCTCGCCATCCCACTGCGGCAGGCATCTTCGTCAACTGTGCAGAGATGGAACCGATGGCATTCAAGTGGTCAAAGATCGGTTTCGTCCCAGCGTCCACTGCCTCAATGGCATCCCGCAGTTGCCGTGGGTTGTAGCGTAAGACCATGGTGATCGGTCGAGGCTCGCTGGCAACAACGGTCTCCTGGCCGTTGAACTCGGATGACATGGCGTCGTCGTCGGTATTCGACATTGATGCCCCGTTGGTATCGTCGCTGGCCGGTTGGTTTCCGGCCAGGTGAGCATCGGCAGCGTTGGTGTCCGCGTCAGCATCGCCAGGATTTCCGTCGAGCCTCGACGGCAGCGCCGCTGATGGAATGCTTTGTTTGGGCCCCGAGATCCGTTCAGCGATCAACCATGTCGAAACTCCCACGATAGCCAGAAACAGCATGGCAAGCACCGGCAGCAAGATATGCTTTTTGGATGGATTGGCCGCCGATGGCAGCGTCGGCGGTTGCAGCGGTGGGGGCTGAAGGTCGGAGGATTGCCGATTTTCGTGTGACGGATTCCATCCCTGTGGAGGCAAGAAGTCTGGTTCTTGGCTTAGGTCAATTTCGGTGACCAACTGTTTTGGCTGGTGGGCTTCGTCGTCGGTAGCTTCTGTTTGATGCGTCGGCTCGGGTAGCTGCATCGGCGGAGGCGCGATCCCACGTGCCTGTTGCGTCAGCTCATTTTCGGTAGGCAGCGACATCGGTTTGGTCATGTCGATGACGTTCGATTTCACCGAGGCAAAACGTGCTTCCTCGGTTCCCTCCAGCACGCATCTCAATTTGCAATCCACGTCCGGGGGGACGTTGGTCGCATAGGTGCTAAACGTTGCCGTCCAGCGTTGGTCGACGGGCAACAGCGAGATCGCCTCATTGATCAAAGGCAAAATCAGACTTTGTTGATCGTTACGATAGATCAGCCATGTCGGTGGACGGTGAGACGGCATCAAGATATCGGCGACGACGGCTCCCCACCCGGCGTCTCCGGCCACGCTCTGCCAAGCATTACAGAGTCCCGGTTCTAAGTTTTCTGATGGAATCACCGGGCCTCGTTCGGGAGTCTCGCATTGCCCGGACCAGCTTGTTCGCATCACGGTAGGTTGCATCATCACCCAAGCGGGCCCGGCCGCGACCTGTTCGGCAGGATCGGGAACGACGTGGTGAGCGATCTTGTTGGTTCGGCCGGTGTAGTCCGAGCCGTACGCGGTGATGCGAGAAAGCACCGAAAGCGTTTTTCCAGCGACGACAATACGATAGTGGGAGTAAGCGATGGGATTTTGGCTGGCGAGTGGATTCTCCGGTGGATAGAGCTGGCGGTACCCTGAAAGCGACTCCAGCCGTGAAGCAATGTTGATTGGGGTCCGCGCAGTGGACAACACTGTGCAGAAACCACGACTGCCCTGCTTCAGGCCTTTGGGTGCGGATGTGTAGAGCAGCTCAATACTCATGGGCAACGGGAGTCACACCTCATGAATTAGGTGGCCGGGTTTCAGCTGCACTGATCAAACTGCCTGCCCAGTTCGCAAGCGCCATCATCATGGGGACTTCTACCCAATAGGGTGCCATGTCGCGAGGACGAATTCCCAACGCTCCACTCTCGGGATCCAACTCAGGTGATTTGCCCGTGGCGCTGACCGGGATGAACGTGATGTTGGTGGAAAAGCCCTGCGCCGCTGCCACAACCTCAGGGCAGATTTCAGAGAGCATTTCGCCGACCGCATCCGACGTGGTCAGGATTCGTTGTCGATCCAGCAAGCAGAGAGGCGATCCGGGCACCTTGACGTAAGGATCGTCGTGAGAGAGTCCGGGCAGCAACGATTCCCACGCGTCCCACTTGGTGACGATGATGACAAGTGGTCGGTCTTGTATCTCATCATCACGCAGTCCCGCGTGACGTCGAACACGCTGGATCGCCTCAAGCAGAATCGTGTCCTGTCGGACACTGGTTTCGCGATGGAGCCGCGATGCCCGACGGACCATCTGTGGGTCGTCCGTCCGTCCTTCGCAAGCCTGCCGGAATCGAGGGTCCTGGGTCGGGTCAAAACAAAAGAAAAGACATTTCGAGTAGGCCAAGTGACGCGTCACGGGACTCATCGTGGTGTCGGCGCCAGGAAAGAAGCTTTCGCCGGCGTTGTCGTACAGACACACCACGCGTGACGCGGTTTGATGGCGTCCAAAATTGGGGTGTGATGCCAGGGGCTGCAAATTGAACATGAACGGTCGCGGTAAAGTCACCGTGTGCTTGCCCATGTCGACGGTATCGTACAAGTCGCCTTGTTCCTCCGTCTTGGCGATCGCGACCGGAGTGTCCGGATCGGGGTTCATGAAGTGCAGTTCTTCGTATTCATGAATCCGGCCATTGATCTCGGCGTCCGCGTCGTTGAGCGATACCCCGAATTTGCGAGGCAGGATCTGACGCAACTGCCAGGTCATCGATGCGAGAAAATAGCTCTTACCGCATGCCGGGGCACCAAGAATCGAAAACATCAAGCTGGGAACTTGATACAACGTTCGTGGAACGGGCAGGTGGCAACGCGGACAGGCCATGCGGGTCGCCGGCTCGCCCATTTCGTCGATCGCATCCCCACGAGCCGTGAAACGACTTGGCAAGAATCGCTTGGCATGGTCAAACCCCAACTTGGGGTCACCGACCAAATCCGGATGCTCCGATATCCAGACCGTCTCCTCAGGGGCGAACGGATGCCAACAATGCGGACATAGCACTTTTGAAAGGAGGGTGAGCGACGCTGACATGCCTTATCCAAGAATGGCTCAAAAACAACACAAAAGCTCCTTGGGGGGGAACTCGCCCCATTGTATCAAGGCTGCACAAGCCTTCACCACTCGAATAGACGAATAATCTGGTCGAGAAAAGCATCCGATATCTCGTTTTTTACACTCTACAGAAAGGAACGTCGCCCTTGTTGGTTGATCCACAATCCGATCGCGTCAATCGTCGCTGGGCTTTGGGGATTTGTGCTCTTTGCGCAGCCTTGATCGCTTGCCTCGCGTTGATTCGGCCGATCTTTCTGATTGGCTTGCCGATCGTGCTGGGCATGTATTTCCTGCTGCGACGACGCTCGACACGACGACTACGAGTGATTCGGGGTGCATTTCCCGAGGCCTGGGAAGCGACGTTGCTGAGCGATGTGGCTTTCTTTCGTGCGTTGGACGAACCCCAACGCGAACGGTTCCGAAATCTTGTCAAAGTCTTTTTGGACGAAGTTCGGATCACCGGAATCCGCACCACCGTCGACGACCGTACCCGAGTCCTGGTCGCTGCCAGCGCGGTGATCCCGATTCTGGGATTCGACGACTGGGAGTACAATGGTCTCGGCGAAGTCCTGATTTATCCGGACGGTTTTGATGAGCAGTACCAGAATGCTTCGGGCGATCGGCACATCTTGGGCATGGTGGGGACAGGTCACCTCAGCGGCGTCATGATCTTGTCACAACCGGACCTGATCTCCGGTTTTGCTAATCCAGAGGACAAACGCAATGTCGGCATCCACGAGTTTGCTCATCTGGTCGACAAAGCCGACGGCAGCGTGGACGGATTGCCGATCGGCATCGATCAACCCACCGCTGCACCTTGGGTTCAATGGGTCGGTGAAGAACTCAAGAGCACAAGTCGGGGGCGTCACCACATCGATGACTACGCCTACACCAACGAAGCAGAGTACTTTGCGGTCCTGACGGAGTACTTTTTCGAAGCGCCCGAGGTATTGGCGAAGAAGAATCCTCAGCTCTATCAGATGATGCAATCGATGTACCGCCAAAACACCAAGTCGCTGTTGAGCGGAATCATTCACCGTCCACGACGGGTCGGTCGAAATTCGCCTTGCCCCTGTGGCAGCGGAGACAAGTTCAAACATTGCTGCTTGCGGAAGTCAAGGCAAGGTGCGTGAGTGCCGGACGCTCTCTATCGCGTGACGGCTGATATGCGTAAACCGTTTTCTTGCCATTCCGCGCAAGCCAAACTCACACGGTCATCCAGCGCGCACGGTCCCCCTCCCTCGCATTCGCCTGGACGGCTCTGCTCGACCTCCCCCAAGTTTTTTGGGGGAGGTGACAGGTGCGACAAGAAAAGTGGATCGAATGACAGGGTCAACTCCAACCTACTGACAGTCCAGGACTATCGTGAATGACACCTTTTTTTCCGATTCGTATTCAACCGCGCGAAAGCGATTTCGTGAAGCTGCGTCGGACGCCGGCGCGGCGTTGCATTGCTACCCGATGGAAGCGTCTTCTGGCGAAGAATGGTCGATGGACGTCGCCGTCCTGGGTGACTCGCATTTGCCGACGGTTGTGACGTCGTCAGGCGTCCATGGCGTAGAAGGATTCGTTGGCTCCGCTGTCCAACTCGCTTTGCTCGGTCAATTGAAGTCTAGCGCGGGCAGGGCAAAGGTCCGTCATGTTTTTATCCATGCGGTGAATCCATTTGGGTTCGCAAAGCTCCGTCGTTTCAACGAAGACAACGTCGATTTGAATCGAAATTTTCTGAACAACGCGTCGGACTACCAAGGAGCACCCGATGGATATGTCCGCCTGAATGAATTTCTCAATCCCGAGTCACCTCCGTCTCGCATGGAACCGTTTCATCTACGTGCCGCTGGCAAGATTTGGCGACATGGGATGCAGACGCTCAAGGAAGCGATTGCCGGCGGACAGTACGAGTACCCACGCGGTATCTTTTTTGGTGGCAGCGAACCGAGCTGGTCCATGCGTACCATTTCGCAACATTGCGAACAATGGATCAGTGACTCGCAAAGGATCATTCATCTCGATTTCCACACCGGGTTGGGAAAGCACGGAGAGTACAAGCTGCTCGTTGGCCCGGAAGCGTCGGCTGACCACGATGGTTGGTATGAATCCACGTTCGGGGCCACCGCCGTGGAGTTGTCCGACCGCACCAATCCAACGGCCTACGTCGCATCCGGGACCTTGGAGCAATGGATGCAGAGTCGTTTCAGGCATCGTGAGTATCGATCCACGACCGTCGAGTTTGGAACGCACAATGTGATCCGGGTTCTTGCTGCTTTGCGAGCTGAGAACCGTGCCCATCATCACGGGATCGTCGACAGCCCGAGCTACCACAGAGCCAAACAAGAACTGTTGGAATGCTTTTGCCCTCGCGCCCCCTCGTGGCGTGAATGTGTCGTCAAATCGTCACTCGCCATCATCGACCAAGCAACACTGGGTATACTGCGTCCCACTGGATAGATTCCCCTCATCAATCAATCAATTGAACATGAAACCTCAATCTCGCTTCGCAATCGCGACCGGCTGTGCATTCCTTTTGGTGGCCCTTTTGGGCAACATGTCCGCCGGAGCACAGGATGCCACTCCCAAGCGAGCCGCCAAGCCGACAAAGAAACCGGATGTCTACGACGCGTCAGTTCCCAAACCCACTTTCTCTGACGTCCAATACGCAGAGCACGACCGCAACGTCATCGACTTTTGGAAAGCAGAGTCGGATCAGCCAACCCCATTGGTATTCATCATTCATGGCGGCGGATGGACGGGTGGTTCCAAGGAGCGTGCACAGCGTTTTGCTGATGTTGCAAAACTGTTGGAAGCTGGCATTTCGGTCACGTCGCTGAACTATCGATACGTCAGTCAAGCCGATGGTTTGGAACCTCCGGTGCAAGCGCCACTGCACGATGCGGCACGAGCCTTGCAGTTCGTCCGTTCCAAAGCGGCCGAGTGGAACATCGACAAAGAACGCATCGGAGCCGCTGGCGGATCGGCGGGCGCATGTTCCAGCCTATGGCTCGCGTATCACGATGACTTGGCCGCGCCCGAAAGCGACGATGTCCTCACGCGTGAATCCACTCGCCTCTGGTGTGCCGCGGTCACCGGTGCACAAACCAGTTTGGACCCCAAGCAAATGAAGGATTGGACACCCAACAGTCGCTACGGTGGCCACGCATTTGGACTGAAAAACTTCGCTGATTTCCTGGCCAAGCGAGACTCCATTGAGCCATGGATCGCCGAGTATTCACCCTACGCATTGGTCAGCAAGGACGACCCACCGGTATACTTGATCTACTCAGCCCCGCCCGCGTTGGGGCAAAATCAAAAAGACCCCACGCACACCAGCAACTTCGGCGTCAAGCTGCAGGAGCATTGCGAGGAGATCGGAGTGGAGTGCCAACTGGTCTATCCCGGGGCGAAGAACGTGCAGTACCAGACGCCAACGGAGTACTTGATCGCTACGCTGAAAGAGTCCCGGTAAGCGAGGTGAGTTCGCGAAATGCAGTGCAACGTCTGCACTGAACTGGACGCTTACGCGTTGCGGCGCATTGCGTTTGGTAGCGTCATACGTTCTCGGTTCGTTGAGCCGACGGGGATAGCCCGGGCTGTTCAAAATTTGGAGTTGACATTGTTTTTTCAGTCCATGTTTTTGTTCCATGCATCGCAATCAAAGTGAGCCTCAGGCGCTAGCCGTGGGCCGGCACCACAATCCGCCTCAGGCCCACGGCTAGCGCCTGAGGCTCACTGGGGCCACCAGCTGCGCCGGCAGTAGGGACATAAACTTGCGCAAACCCAAAAAGACACAACACCAAACGTTGATCAGCCCAGCGCTAGCCCGGATTGTCCATCAGCCGACGTGGCGGAGGGCTTCGATGGGGTTCATGGCAGCGGCACGGATCGCGGGGTAGATGCCGAAGATGACCCCGACGGTCACGCTGATCCCAAATGCGACCGGGATCGACCATGGCAAGATGACCGGTTCCATCGATTGGACGGTGTCGGGCAGCGATTTCATCATCTCGGGGAACGACTGCGTGACGACCCAGCGGATGCCCTGCAGCATCTTGTTGCAAGTCAATCCACCCAGAATTCCGGTGATACCGCCGCCTACGGAGAGCAAGACCGTTTCGATCAAGAACTGACGCGTCACGTCGCGTTTTCGGGCACCAAGCGCTCGGCGAATTCCGATCTCACGAGTTCGTTCGGTCACCGTCGCCAGCATGATGTTCATGATGCCGATACCGCCGACCAGCAGCGAGATGCTGGCCAGCAACGCCATCATCGCCATGAACATCAGTCTTGTGTTGCGGGCTTGCTGTAGCAGTTCCAGTGGAACGCCGATCATGTAGTCTTCGAACATATGCGTTCGATCCAGTGCCTGCTTGATCGCTTGCCCCGTCGTGATCGCTTCGTCCTGGTCCTTGAGCCTGAGCACGATTTGGGAAACCGCCCGACCGCCGTTGTTACCCGTTGAATAGGTTTCGCCGAATCGGGTCCAATACGTTTCCAATGGGATGTAGACATTGTCTGAAAAATCCTGGCCACTGGTCGTGCCTTTGACTTGTTCCAGCTCCGCACGTGTGGCGACGACACCGACGACTTTGAAAAAGTCATCGATGACATGGATCGACTTGCCGATCGGGTCCACGTGTCGAAACAACTCTCTCGCTACCGTTTGATCCAGCACACAAACGTTGGCACGTTTCGCTCCGTCGCTGGGCAATAGAAAACGGCCATCGACCATCTTCAGCGAATACAAGTCTTTGTATTCAGGCGTGCACGCGTTGATCTCGCCTTCCACCTTGCGATCCAGGTAGCGAAACTCTCGTCCGGTTCGACGATACAGCGGAATCACCATGGAAACCGACGGAATGGTTTCTCTGAGGTGATAACAGTCTTCTTCGGTAAGACCGTAGTAGTAAACCTTGCGGCCTTGAAGCTGATCGCCCGAGGGCCGTGAAGTGGTCAGGATGATGTTGTTGGCGCCGAGTTCTTCGATCTGCTGGTTCGCTTTGGCCGCGATGCCTTCGCTGATCGCCAGCAACCAGATCACGCTGGCCACACCGATGAAGATACCCAGCACGGTCAACATCGATCGCAGTGGATGCATCAACAGTGTCTTCATGCCCACGCGTATGTCGCGCAAACGCAAACGCAGGGTGGATGGGCGGCCCCGTCGCGGCGTCGTCAAGACTTTGTGGACGTCGGAGTCAGGCGGTTGCTCGTCGCTGGGCTGACTCGGCGGCAGCAGACGGAGATCCGATTCGATCACGCCGTCACGTAGTCGCACGATCCGTCGCGCCCGCTGGGCGACTTCTTCCTCGTGGGTAACCATGACGATCGTGCAACCGTCGCGGTTGAGCCGATCAAAGAGTTCCAAGATCTCTTCGGTCGTGGTCGTATCCAGATTCCCTGTGGCTTCGTCGGCCAAGATGAACTCGGGGCTATTGACCAAGCTGCGTGCAATGCCTGCGCGTTGTTGCTGGCCTCCAGAAAGTTCCGTCGGCCGGTGATCGCTGCGTTGACCCAGACCGACCAGATTCACCAGCTGCAATGTGCGGGCGCGGTCGTCACGCGACATGCCGCCGTTGTAGGCAAGCGGGACCTCGATGTTTTCCACCACATCCAATTGTGGCAGCAGATTGTACGCTTGAAAGACGAATCCGATCCGCTTTGCACGAATCGCGGACAGCTGATCGTCGCTCAGCTTGGCGACGTCTTCGTCACCAATGAAATAGTGACCACCGGTCGGTGAATCGAGGCCACCGAGCAAATTCAACAGGGTGCTTTTGCCGCTGCCTGAGGGGCCCATGATAGCGACGTAATCACCACGCGGCACATCCAGATCGATTCCCTTGAGCACCTGCAAGGATTCCGAGCCGATCTTGTAGGCTTTTTCCAGTCCGCGGATCCGCAAAGCGGGCGTAGACGAAACTGCGGTCGGAGCCAAGCAAGCCACATCATTGGACGTGTTGTCGTGAATGGATTCTTCGGCAGGCGGAAGCGTAGCGGACATCAGTCCCGATGCGGTGAAAGTGGACGGTGTAATGCCGGGCAAATGAGACCGGGCAAATGAGACCGGGCAATGGTTGTTGGCCATGGTTATAGGCCATGCGTAAGGCCCGGCCGCTGACGCGTTGCGGGGCACTCCATCAACATGGTGCTAAGCCTGTACGGGCAGGTCCAACGCTTCCTGAATCTCTGGTTCGGATAGATTCATGATGACTTCGTCACGGTCGCTCAATCCGCTTAAGATGATCACGTCGGTCTCGTTGGCATCGCCGATCTCGATCTCTCGGGTTGCGACTGAACCATCAGGTGACGCGACTCCGCAAAAGAATCGCCCGTTGCGTTCGATCACCGACTCGATCGGCAGTTGCAACGCCTCGTCGATCTTCTGCACCAAAATCTTCACCTCGGAGGTCATCCCGGGGCGCAAGTCCCGCGGGGGCGAATCGATCTCGATTGCCACTTCGTACTCTTTGACGTGATCCATGTACACGCTGACGGCGGGCAACGGATACTCGCTGACTTCGGTGACCTTGCCCACGAGCACTTCCTCGGGCATCGCATCGAGCAGCAACTCCGCTCGCAAGCCTGGCCGGACATGTGAAATTCGCGACTCGTGAACCTTGGCGATCACACGCATTTTGCTCGGATCGGGCAAGTTGATGATGACCTGGCGTTCACGCACCGGAACGCCTTCTTCGATCAACACGGTCGTTGAGGAACGCGTGGCTCGATTGGCGTAAACGACTTGTCCGGCAGTGGGAGCAACGATCTGGCAGTGAGCAATCTGTGTCTCGATCTCGGCTAGCTGCAGCTTATCGAGCTTCCAAGTCTTTTCTCTCGCGTCCAATCGAGCCTCGGCGGTCTTGATGTTCGCATTGAGCTGGGTCAGCATCTTTTGGCGACTGTAGGTCTGCATCACCTCAAGCTTGGTCTCGGCAACGGTCAACTCTTTGCGTGCTTTCTCGACAGCAAACGTGTCGGCTTCCAATTGCGCTTCGGGGATGTAGCCTCGCTGGGCCAAACGCTTGCTGTAGATCAAGTACTCTTCCGCGCGACGCAGGTTCTCGCGGGCGACGAAGATGTCACTCTCCTGCTGGACGACTTGTTCCTTGTACGTTCCGTCGGCGTACTCCTCCAGGGCCAAGCGAGCCGCGTCACGATTCGCTTCGGCTTCGATGACTGCCGATTCGCTGTTGCTGCAGACGATCTGTTGCTGGATCAATTGCGTTTGCAATGCGGAATCGTCCAAGCGGACCAAGAAATCACCTTTCTCGACCCAAGTTCCTTCGGGCACAATCTGGAGAATGTTGATGCCCGCCGAACCACGCGAGCTGACTTCGCAACGCACCTCGACGTTGCTGGAACTCTCGATCTCTCCACGTTCCAGCACAACATGGTGAAACGCATCGAGAACCGGACGCGTTGTCAGAAAGTCGAGCGTTGTTTTTTCGGCAAAGAAGCTCGAGAGCAGTCCGGTGACAGTCCCGAACGCCAACTGTGCACCGACCGCCATGAACGCGATCACACTGCAACACAGCACCAACGTAGACGATACCGAACCCGCACGATCGATACGGCGAGTTCGAGTCTGAGGGAAGGATTGAGTCGTCATCACGTCATCCAAACCGGCCGGAAAGCCGTTTGCGATTGAGTTAGGCGGGTGAGCTTGTGATCGCTCTATTTATGGCGGGACGACCTCTGGGACTGACCCGCGATCACAGCGATGGCTGAATCGTGGATGCACCTGGAGAGGTCGATTTTTTTCGGAGCCAACGGGGGTTGTGGCAAAGGGGGGAAACAGATGTTTCCAGGTAGGCGACGTCATTCTATTCGACCGGCCGGCCCGTGTCATCTCCGAACAATACCGAATCACGAGGCAAAATCCGACGAGTTCAGTCCGAGTCACGCAGATTCTGAGGGTCTCGCAAGAGTTGCGAGAAGTCCGGTTCCTGCGGCAATTGGCCGCTCTGGGCGTCGATCAACGAACGCAGATCACCCATGAGCCCCGACTGGGGCCGGTCCAACGCCAGATCTTCGTCGTCGGTGCCTCCACCGTCCCCGTCCCCATCGTCTGCTTCCGGGAGACCCGGAACCAAGTTTTCCAGCATCAAGTCGGTGCCCGACTCGGTACCCGACTCGGTGCCCGACTGCGACGATTCGCCCGATGGGTCGATCCACATTCCGACCGGATCGAGCTGCATGGTTCCCATTTCGAAATCCAGCACCATTCGCAGCACTTTGTTTGCCACCCAAACATTGAGAAAATCGTTTTGCGCGTCCAGCAAATCCGTCAAAGCGGAGACCAAGTCACGGGCCGCGGTGGGTGAAGTCCCGCCGACTCTGGCATCCTTGGGAGGCGGATTGAGTTTCAAACGTGCGATGTCGACTTGCGCAATCGCGACTTGGACCGCCGTCCGTCGGACTTCCAAGTTGATCTCGCTCAGGGCGATGACACGGAGCGTATTGCGGATGCTTTGCGCCACCCGATCGGAGAAAAGAATGTAGTCGCGTCGGGCTCTCTGGTAGTTCAACAACGCCACGCGATAGTCGTTTCGTTCAGCAAGCCTGGCGGTTGGTGTGTCGAACTGGATTCCGAATCGCAAACGACTGCGATCCGAGTCGAATTTTAGTACGTTGTCCGGCTTGGTACCCAATTGACCATCGATCACGACGTCCAAGTCGCTTTCCAATTGATCGGCGGTGAACTCAATCTTGCGGTACACGTCGACGAGATTGGCGCGTGCATTCATCCAATCCAGTCGATGGACTCTCGCGATCTCGATCGCTTCGTCGGACTCGATTTCAGTGTCGTCGATCGAGATGTCCTGCAATCGCACTTCGGCGCGTACGAGTGACAGTTCTAGCAGTAAGTCTGAAAGATTTGTCGCCAAACCACTCAGCGATTTCCAGCGTGCTCGCAGCGGAGTGTCAGGGGCGTTGCTTGCGTCGATCTGATCGCCGTCCACTGCATCACTCTCATTACGTTCGCCGTCAGCACCTTCGGCTTCGATGATGGGCTCGGGCAATTCGTTTTCGGTGACTTGGGCAGGCGATGGAACGTACTCGCTCTCGATCTCTTGCAACACGCTGGCAAGTGCGTTGCTGACGTCGGGCAACCGTGTCTTCAACAGCTTGTTGTTTTCGGCGAGACGTTGCTTGTCGTAGACGCGACGATCGACATCGGCACCTATCTTTTCGACTTTCTCGCGGACACGTTCCAATTGTTGAGCGCGACGCATCAAGGATCGATCCAGGATACTCATGTCATCTTGAGCGATCTCGATTTGCTCACGAATCGGGTCGGCAAATTCACGCAGCTTGGCTTGGGCTTGATCGAGCAATTCGGTTTGGGGGTTTTCCCGTTGCATGCGAATCAACGACAGGACATTTTCCAGCTCGTTTTGGATTTCTGTCAGGTCGGGGTCGATCAAGACGAATTCGTCGAGAAGCGTGTCTTGAACGACGAGTTCCAATTGCGGCGGCAACCCCAGAGCAACTTTGTATGCGTCCAATCGGGTCTGATAGGCTGCGTTGGCGGTCAGCAGACTGCTCTGCGCGTTGAGCAAGGCTTGGCGCGCCTGGTCGACTTGCAATCGACTGTTGATCCGGTTGGCGTCAAAGGCGGCCTCTAGTTGAGCAAGGCTGTCGCGAAGCGCCGCGATGTTGGCAACGCGGTTACGAATCTCCTGCTGGTCTTGTAACAACCCCAGGTATCCGCCAGCGGACGGTGCCCCGCTAAGACCGCTGGGCGCACCGGCAATCAACCCCAGGCCTGCTTGACCCACGTTATTGCCCGTCGAAGGGCCTGGCCCAGAATCGCGACCACTGACGGTTTCGACAAAGAATCCTTGGCGAAACTGTTCCATTTGTCGAACGTTGGCCAGCAGATTTCTTTCTTCTTGGGTCAATTGTTCCAACACGCGTGCGCGACCACCGTTTCGCAGCAGCGGCTGGATGATGCTGAAGTCGATCGACGAAGTGAACAGATCGGAATCCGTTCCCCAAAAATCCCAGATCAGCGAGTTAGCAAAACCGACCACGATCTCACCGCCGGTCGCGGTCAAACGCTGAGCGCCGGCGAAGGAGTTCACGGCCAACGGGCTCGTCGCGCCGACGTCTCTGCCTCGGAATACTTGCTGCAGTCCCGTTCCGGCAAAGAATTGATGGTCGAATCGAAAACGCTGAAAGGAAACGTCCAATGCGGAGAGGTACAGGTTCTCCAGATTGGTTTGATACTCGCGCGAATTCAGTCTTGCCACACGCACCGCGTCGCGCATGGTCAACTCCACGACGCCCTGTTCGTTGATCGGCAAGGCCTGTATCCAATCGGGATTCTCGACGTGACCGACGCGGCCATACTTGTCCCACCCGTCGTACCCGGACTTGCCGTCGACGCAGTGCATCAAGGCGTGTGATTTTGGGTCGTCGGGAGGAATCGGCGGACAATCAATGCTGTTGGGATCGGCCAGTCGCGACAGAGGGTTCGCGCGGACGGAGCCGTTGTCAAAGTAGCCCCCCTTTTCGGCAACCAGATAGGCTGCTTCCTGGTCAGCTTGCATACGATGCCATCGACGGGAACACGCCGGCAGCAGAGTGAGACAACACAGCACAGCGACGCACCAGAATCGCATTTCGTTCTGTGGGAAATGCTGTCGCCGCATGCCGTCGTTGGTCTCAGAGGTGGGTTCGAAACAATGTCCCATCAAGGTGGGCAGGTGCCACTGCGCGGACCTTCATCGCACTGGCTTGTTCAGAACTGGATCGGCACATCGGGGGAACGATCATGAGGATTGTTTCGGATGTGCGGGCGATCGGCAGCGGATGCCGACGTCATTGAGACGTTCGCTGAGGAAACGCCGCGGGTTGACCGTAGTAGGGCGGATGAAACCCGGCGCGGACCGCCAACAGAATGGCCTTTCCGTGCAAATGCTCGGGGCCATGGGTGTAGTCCCATTCGAGACGCTCCTCATATTTCAGGATTCTCAAACGGGCTTCCGGGTCCGTCGCCCACCGGGCCAGTTGATTGGGACGAAAGTAATTGATCACCGCGTCGGCTGTTTCGCTCACCGGATCATTGCTGTCGCATCCGGGCTCTTGGTCGCTGCCCGGATCCTCGGTCGTGTGGACTTCCACGTACAGCATTCCGTCGGGGCGAAGTCCATCGGCGAGTTTTTGCCACAGGGCTTTTGCGTCCTCGGCCGGAATGTGATCCAGCACCGTGGTCGCCACGATCGCCGCGTGACTGCCGGGGGGGACATCGACCTGCCGAACGTCGGCGACCTGAGTTGTGACCCGCTGGTCCACCCCCGCGTTCCGAGCACGCTGCATGATTCGATCGAGCCCCCGTTGGCTCAGATCGACTGCTTTGACGAGAAACCCTGCTTTGGCGAGCGCTATCGTGTCGCGTCCGGCGCCGGCTCCCAGATCAATCGCATGAGAAATGTTTTGCTGCTGGTCCAAGACACGCCGACCGATGACTTGTCTCAGATAGGCGGCGATCGGTGCCGAGGGAACGTCGCCATAGGCAATTTCGTCGCGATCGTAGGGCTCAAAGAATGGGTCTGCGGTATCATGCATTACGAGCGACAACTGCCTTGGAAAGTTGAAAACGGAACGTTACAGATTTTGTTTTACGACATCGAGGCCACGAAAAACCACTGCCGTAGCGTTTACCGCAAAGAATTCGACGATTTTCATTGTGATCCACGATTTCTAGAAAGTTTTCTTGAGTTCCATGCCAAGTAACGCAGCAAGGATGCGAATCAAATAAGGTGTTGTCAGACCCCAAGCCAACCGAAAACAAGCCGTGAGAAGATGACCGACTCCGCTTCCGACGATCCCGTATCAACGCCGTCATCCCACACAGGCCCTGACGGTCGCTCGCGATCCATGTTCGCGACGGCGGTGCGTTGGGGATGGTTCGGGTTTCTAGTGCTTGGTGTTTTCGGCTACATGGCATCGGGGCTGTCCACGACGGACTCACCGACCGAAGACTTCGGATTGGATCGGTCCACAGACTCATCCACTCCACTGTTGGACTCTGACGCCAGCGTTCAGTCCGTCGCCCTGGAACTGCGAACATGGCGCGATGCGATGGCCCAGCGAGTGGACCGCGTCAATACGGTTCGCAACAGAGAACTGGATCGATTGGGGCAGCAGTCGGCTGACCCGGCGGACTGGATGACAGTCTGTCGCCGTCTCTCATTGGCCTTGGTCGGCAGCGGGATGTCGCTGGAGGACATTCGAACGCTGCAGCAGTTGCCAGAGGATGTTCGAGAAGCAGCCTATGTGCAACGACTGTTGGACGACAAACGATTCCACGACTACTGGGCGGAACGCTGGACAAGATCACTCGTTGGCACGGAGAACGGGCCCTTTGTTGTTTTTCGACGCCGGCGTTTCCGCTACTGGTTGGCAGAACAGATTGCGGCGAACGAACCGTATGACAAGATCGTCAGTGACTTGATCACCGCGGAAGGCCTTTGGACCGACCAACCACAGGTCAATTTTCTGACCGTTACCTTCGACAGCAACGATGGGCAACCTGACCCGATTCGTTTGGCAGCTCGCACCTCACGCGCTTTCTTGGGCCTGCGAATTGATTGCCTGCAGTGCCACGACGACTTTCTCGGCAATGTCAGCTTGGGCGACATCCAATCACCACGTGCCGGCGCGCAAAGTGACTTTCACCAACTGGCTGCTTTCTTTAGCAGCGCCAAGAACAGCGGCTTGCAAGGTGTCCGGACGGGTGACGCGGAATATCAATATCAATACCTCAATGCGACCGAAGAGGTTGCCGTTGAGCCTGCGGTGCCCTATTCGCCCGAACTGATGCCTGCAGATGGCGACGTGCGGGAACAGTTGGCGGGCTGGGTGACGCACCCGGACAACAAACCGTTTTCACGCGCCGCGGTCAGCCGCGTCTGGGCATTGATGTTTGGCAGGGCGGCGTCCGGCGCAATCGATGACTTGCCATTGGATGCTGATTTGCCGCCGATGTTGGAGCAGCTCGCTGATGACTTCAGCAAAGACTTTGACCTTCGTCGATTGATCCGCACCATCGCCGCATCAGACGCTTTCCGCGCCGACAGCCGCGCATCATTTGTGATCACCCAAGCGCACGAGGACTCCACGGCGGCGTTTCCATTGGTACGCCTGCGGCCCGAACAAGTGGCCGGATCGATCATTCAAAGCTCTCGGATCAAGTCCGTCGATCGCGACTCATCGTTCTTCGTCCAGCTACAAAAGTTCGGCAGCACCAACGACTTCTTGGAACGCTACGGCGACATGGGCGAAGACGAGTTCAAGGGCGGCAGCATCACGATCACGCAACGTCTGACCATGATCAATGGAAACATGCTGCGTGAAAGTATCGGCTCCAATCCGATCATGAACGCTTCGGCGCACATCGACATGTTCTCTGCGGATGATGAGACCGCCGTGGACAATGTATACCTTTGTGTGTTGAATCGGCATCCGACCGGCCAGGAGCGAGAGCACTTCGCCGGACGGCTTGCCAGTGCAGACCAACGCAGTCAGGCGATCGAGGATCTGTACTGGGTCTTGCTCAATAGCACCGAACTGGCGTGGAACCACTGACGCCGTAGTCCTCTCGTCGTCAAACCACTTGGGATCTCCAACGATGACCACTTCAAACGACCGTTTCGAACAATCGCGTTTGCTCTGCAACGCATCGGCACACCTGTCGCGTCGAACGCTGCTGGGTGCAGGCGGAGGTTCCCTGATGATGTCGATACTGGCGTCTCGATTGGCTCGCGCCGACGAACGTGGCGAGACGGATCCTGCCAAACCAAAGAGCGTGATCCTGGTCTGGCTCGAAGGCGGCCCCAGTCAACTGGAGACGTTCGACCCGCATGCGGGAACCAAGATCGGTGGCGAAGTCACAGCGATTGAGACATCGGTCAAGGGGCTGCAAATTGCGGACACGCTACCCCATGTCGCCCAGTACATGCACTTGGGTTCTCTCGTTCGCAGCGTCACTGGTAAAGAAGGCGACCATGAGCGCGCAATCTACAATGTGCGAACAGGGTTTCGTCCCGATCCGACGTTGATCCATCCAGGGATCGGTGCGGCGCTGTGTCAAGCAACCAGTGACGGGCTGGATATTCCTCGCCACGTCTCAATCTTTCCCGGCCAATTCGCGTCGCGCGGTGGATTTCTGGGGGCGGCGTACGATCCCTTCAAAATCAATGATCCCGGTGGCTCGGTTCCTGATGTTCGTTCGTACTTGGAGCCCGATCGTTTTGATCGTCGGATCGAAGACATCGCCCTGGTGGAGAAACAATTCGCCGCAGGTCGGCTCAGAGACCTGGATCGATCGCGAACGCTGCATCAAACGGCCACGACGGCGGCTCTGAAAATGATGTCGAGCGATCAATTGGATGCCTTTGACGTGACCAATGAATCGGCCACCGTCCAAGAATCCTTTGGCGACACACCCTTTGGACGCGGTTGCTTGGCCGCCGCGCGGTTGATCGAAGTCGGCGTGCGTTGTGTGGAAGTCACACTGACGGGTTGGGATTCGCATGTTGCAAATCATTCGTTGCAGTCCTCCAGTTGCAAAGTGCTGGATGTGGCGTTGGCCTCGTTGCTTGCCCGCTTGCAAGAACGTGACATGCTGGATCACACGCTGGTCGTGTGCGGAGGCGAGTTTGGCAGGACACCCAAGATCAATGCGGCAGAGGGTCGTGACCATTGGCCTCACGGTTTTTCAACTTTTCTGGCCGGATGCGGCATTCGTCAAGGGCACGTCCACGGTGCCACCGCGTCGGACCCCGACTTGGAATCCGATCGTCCGCTGGACAACGTTGCCGAGCCGGTCACCGTCGGTGATCTACACGCGACCATTCTGAAATCCGTCGGTGTCCCCTTCGACGAAGAACTCGACACGCCGATCGGCCGCCCGATGAAACGCAGCGACGGCCAGCCCATCCAAGCGATCCTGGCCTAGCAGCCACTGGACGCCAACGCTGGTGCACCGGCTTCAGCCGGAATACGGCAGGGACGCACAGAACGTGTCAAGTTGATGGGTGGCACCACTCTGGGCCCATCACTCTGGGCCCATCACTCTGGGCCCACCACTCGGCCTCGACTCCTTCCGTCGAGCTTGTCTCGGCGGAGGAAACAACTGACGGCTACTTGCGCACGCCAGTAATTTCCCCACCTCCCGCGAATCGCCGAAGGCGATTCGCGGGAGGTGGGGAGGTGAATGAACTTATGTCGACGGTAGCTACCCGTTGTTGCTCCGAACCGGGGCAAGCCCGGCGGAAGCAAGGAAGGAATCTTGCGCAAACCGAGAATGCCACAATCCCAATTTTTCAACACCCCAGCCTAACGCCCCAAAATTCATGCTGCTCTCGCATCCGCGACTAGAGATCCGGCAGGTCATGCAGAGCATGACCTACGATTGCTCAAACGCACTCGGTATCCGTTGATCCGCAACATCACGGCAACCAATCCGACGATGATCAAACCAATGCCGAATCCCCACCAGAGTTCTTGGTTCTGGGCAAGATCGGATTCAAACCACGTCAGCGAGCGACCGACCAATACGATCAACAAAACGCTGCCGATGCACAGTCGGATCCATGTGGCCGCCGCGCCCGCTGCAGTCCATGCGATGATTACCCCGAGCAACGTCATCGGTAACGCACGGCTCAATGCCAGTCGCGTGGACTCCATGTTCGTGAACAACGTCACATGCCGAGCGAACAACAACACGATCGCTGCGGCCAGTGTCCACAAGGCCAAGTCGCCGATCCGCAACGAGTCGCTGGAGCGTCGGATCACGCGGACGCGATCGTCGGAGAGATGAACCATTCTGATACGCAGCAATCGTAGCGTGACGAAGCAGAGCAGCGGGACAAACAAGACGGACAGGATTTGTGATGTCTGCGGCAAAGCATGTTTGTCAAGTTTTTGGTTGAACAGGGCAACGATGCTGAGCAATATGGCGACACCAAGCAACACCAACGTGACGCGAGTTGGCCAACGCATGATAGAGAACGCGGACCAGAAAGCCGTCAGCCATGCAAGCCCGATGAGCAAACCGTTCATGCTCAAACGACTGGGAAAATCAAAGAATCTTGGTTCTGGACCCCAGTGGTAACGAAGCGCGAGCGGAATGATCACGAGTGATGCCAACAAGCAAGCCATCGCCAGTGGTTGCATCGACCGACTCTTTCTCTGAGACCAGATCGTCACCATGCTCCAGAATGTGATTGCAATCAAGATCCATGCGATGGCTTCGATCACACGCCGACGCAAACTGTCGTGATAAACCAATCGAGAGCCACCGTCGGGTCGAGTCGCTTCGATCTTGTTGGCCCGCGTACAGAAAAACATTTCGCCGCTCTGGGTTCGATAGCAGGTCAGTATCGGATCTCTTGCGAAACGAAACTGGTGTTTCGTCATCCCAGAGGGAACGTCGATGACACTCATCGTCAACTTTGGATCTTTGCCACGGGTGCTCGATGTGCTGACCAGTTGGTCGGCGCCCGCCCATTGGGGACGCACAGTCAGGTCTTGTGATTGCCAGGCGACGGCTCCTGTCATCGAATCGACCACTTCATAACCTCCGGTTTGCTGCATCCCCGATGCGTCTTTGCGATTGAAGTATCGCATCGCCCATTTTAGGTCACGAGACAGACCGCCCGTGAAAACATTTAGCGCGTTGATCGGTGTTTTCAACTCGTGCAGCGAGCCTTCGGAGACGGCGAACAGGTGTGTCTTGCGAGCAACCGGAGTGGATTCGCCGTCGCCAGAAACCGAGACGCCCGCGAGGGTTGCTTCGGATTCCAAGCTCGGAGGCGGAATGAGTTTAAAGAATCGACTGAGCGGTTCTGAGGTGCGAGCCGTCACGCTCGCTCCGTTCTCGAAGTTATGAATGACGAAGCGCTGTTGATCGCCCGATTGTTGGGGCATCAACAGAAAGCGACTGTCTGCTGTGAAAAGCATGTCGCTGTAGTAGGTCTTTTGATGGACAGAAAAAGTGATCGGTCGTTGAAAGCGGCTCCGATACGTATCGTAGATCCACAAGCTATCTGGCTTGGCTAATGCCAGATAGCGACCGTTTGGCGACAGTTCAACACCGAGAAAGGGACGCGGAAATTCGGTTGTCCGATGCGTGATCGTAAATCGAGTTTCGCACGAATCCGCATCAATCAACTTGACCTGAATTTCTTTCCGCTCGTCGGCCCGTCCCAAGCTGGCTTGGACCAGCAGCGTCCGCTCATCGGCCGATAACTCCAATCGCTCAATCCGCCGCTCCCGCAAATGGGCAAGTCGGGTCATTCCGATAGCAGTCGGAATCGCGAGCAGCAGCCAGCAGGTCAGGAACCAGCGATTGCTGACACCGGTCTTGGCGGGCACTTCTTCATTCGACATGCTGTTTTTGACCAACCCGGAAACTGTTCTTCTCGGTGTTTTCTGCGTTGACGCTCCGCCCCCCATTCACTTCGATGGTGGGGCATCCCATACTGGGTGGAGCTGCTGAGGCAGTGAATTCTAACCCATCAACCTACCGAGTTTTCGGAGATTCCAAGATGTCACGTTCTGGCGTAATCACGTTCAAAGGCAACCCGATGACTTTGGCCGGCGACGATTTGGCGGTCGGCTCACCCGCTCCCGCGTTCACGTTGCACTACGCTGACGGCGGGCTGCAAAAGCTGACCTTGGACGATCTGAAAGGCAAACCGAGCATTCTGAGCATCGTTCCCAGCTTGGACACCCCCACCTGCGCGACGCAGACCAAGAAGTTCAACGAAGAACTGGCAGCTTTGGGTGATAAGATCAACGCCGTCACCGTCAGCCGCGACTTGCCGTTCGCGCAAGCTCGATTCTGTGGCGCAGAAGACATCAAGATGCGTACGGCCAGCGACTATCAGACTCACGAGTTTGGCAACGACTACGGAATGACGATCGATGAGTTGAAGCTGTTGACCCGCGCGGTCGTGATCTTGGACAGCGAAGGCACGGTGGCCTACAAAGAGATCGTAGCCGAAGTCACCCAGGAGCCGGATTACAGCGCTGCGATGGCCGCTCTGCGAATGCTGGTTTAATTTCTTTCACGTAGTCGCGTCTCTCCGAGACGCGAAACTCTGAGCCTCGGAGAGGCTCAGCTACGTGAATTGAAAAAACTCACTACCTACCCCGAGATTGCCCTTTCTTCGAACGACCATGAACGCCTCGGAAATCGAACCGCAAATTGTCGTCGCGGCTTTGTATCGATTTGTTCGCTTGCCGCAGTACGGTTCGCTACGTCAGCCGATTCAGTCTACGATGAATCGGCTGCACGTTCGCGGCACGTTGTTGCTGGCTGCCGAAGGCATCAACGGAACGGTTGCCGGTTCACGCGAAGGCATTGACGGGTTGCTCGCTTACTTGAGAGCGATCCCCGAATTTGCGGCCACGGATGTCAAGGAATCGCACTGCAGTGAAATGCCGTTCAAGCGGTCGCGTGTACGTCTGAAAAAAGAGATCGTCACATTGGGTGTCGAAGGCATCGATCCAAATGAAACCGTCGGCACGTACGTCGATCCCGCTCAATGGAATGAGCTGATTTCGGATCCCAATGTGACATTGGTCGATACGCGTAACGACTACGAAGTCGCGATCGGCACGTTTCCCGGGGCGGTCAATCCGGAGACCGAAACGTTTCGTGAGTTTCCCGAGTTTGTCGATCGCAATCTCGATCCTGAGCGTCACCCCAAGATCGCCATGTTTTGTACCGGCGGAATCCGATGCGAAAAGTCCACCGCCTTGCTGAAGAAAAAGGGGTTCAAGGAGGTTTATCATCTACGCGGCGGCATCCTGAAGTATTTGGAGGAGATTCCGGCAGAAGAATCGAAATGGCAGGGCGAGTGTTTCGTCTTTGACCAGCGAGTCTCTGTTGGCCAAGGTTTGGCAGTCGGACCACACACCATGTGCTATGCCTGTGGCTGGCCGCTGACACCGGCCGACCGAGAGCATCCCGACTTCATTCGCGGTGTCCAGTGCGGTCGCTGTGCTGCCGAGTTGACCGAGGAGCAAAGGGCCCGATTCGCAGAACGGCAACATCAATTGGATCTGCAAGAAGCTCGATCGACTGCTCCGAAGGCGACAACGTAGGGCGGGTACTGTCGCCATGCCTCGTTTAACGCCGAGCCGAAGGCGACATCGTAGGGCGTATGGACGTTGTCGCCTACATGTCTCGTTTAACGCCGAGCCGAAGGCGACATCGTAGAACGTACGGACGTTGTCGCCTGCGGCTTGGCGTTAAACGATGGGCCGAAGGCGACATTGTAAGACGTATGGACGTTGTCGCCTGCATGTCTCGTTTAACGCCGAGCCGAAGGCGACATTGTAGAACGTACGGACGTTGTCGCCTGCGGCTTGGCGTTAAACGATGGTCTTGATCTAATGATAGGTCGTCCAGCTACTCTTGGGGATGCCGGCAAAGGGCGTGACGAAGGACCAACTCTGCCTTGGTTTACCTTCCTTGACCGGATTGTCGAGTACATAGCCAATCGCTTCTTCGATGGCATTCTCTGAATCCAGATAAACTTTCCACAAGTTTGAAGCCCACATTTGCGGAGGCCGCTTGTCCTTGCTCGCGTAGGCTTGCATCGGATGTCGAGCATCCTCGATGATTCTCCGGGTCGCTGATCCTTTCAGTAGATTCACCATTTGCTCAACCTTGAACGTATGGCGCGCAATCACCAAGTGCGTGTGCTCGGGCAAGATCGCGCACGCCCAAAGCGTGTAGTTGTTTTTTGCGCAATGCCGGCCGAATCCTTTTGCAATGCTCAGGGCCTGCAGACCCGTGAGCGAAACCGTCGGATATCTCAAGCTCGCTTTCGCAGCATCCCGAGCAGCGATTTCGTCAGAACTTAAGTCGATGAGATCCCGTCGCATTGTCGTCTTCGTGGATTTGCCGAAGCGAACCAGTTCCCATTTCCGAACGAAGTCGCTCCAGGAACCCCGCGGGTCATTGGGTAGCCAAAACCCATACATCGGCATGACCACATGATAAGCATGAATCATCGAAGCCCCCTTCGTTGATGACAAGTCACGTACGATTGCGTTTGGTTTTAAAAAAATACACGATCGACGCCGAAGCAACCACTGTGCAAAGATTCAGCACTTCGAATAGGGACGAGCCGCAGGCGGCACCGTAGTGGGGACGTTGTCGCCCGCATGCCTCGTTTAACGCCGAGCCGAAGGCGACATTGTAAGACGTGGGGACGTTGTCGCCTGCATGCCTTGTTTAACGCCGAGCCGAAGGCGACATCGTAAGACGTATGGACGTTGTCGCCTGCATGCCTTGTTTAACGCCGAGCCGAAGGCGACATCGTAGAACGTATGGACGTTGTCGCCTTCGGCTTGGCGTTAAACGATGAGCCGAAGGCGACATTGTAAGACGTATGGGCGTTGTCGCCTGCGGCTTGGCGTTAAACGATGAGCCGAAGGCGACATTGTAGAACGTGGGGGCGTTGTCGCCTTCGGCTTGGCGTTAAGCGATGAGCCGAAGGCGACATTGTAAGACGTATGGGCGTTGTCGCCTGCGGCTTGGCGTTAAACGATGAGCCGAAGGCGACATTGTAGAACGTATGGACGTTGTCGCCTGCGGCTTGGCGTTAACGATGAGCCGAAGGCGACATTGTAGAACGTATGGACGTTGTCGCCTGCGGCTTGGCGTGAAACGATTTTACTGACCTTGCAGCGTTGACGACGGAATGTTCGTCAACTGAAAGCGATTTCGCATGATGACTTTGTCGTCACAGCGGATCACCGCACTGAACTCGAACACCGTGTCGACGATTTCGGCAAGCGTGACCGTCGCGATCAGGACGTCACCTGGTCGAGCAAAACCACGATACCGAGCGTTCTTGATTCTCACCAATACGCCCAATGCGAACTCATTGAACATTGGGTCCGTGGTGTCGAATTGCTCCATCGGGTTGTGGCGGGCGGCGATCAAGATGCCCGCGCTCTGTGTGGAGAATTCTTGCATCATTGCGCCCGGAAAGATCGGTGCGCCAGGGAAGTGCCCGTGGATGAAGATCGCCTCCGACGGCACGGTGGTCTGAGTGACCACCGTGGCATCGTCGAGGGACAAGATTTCATCGACCAATAGGTAGGGTCGACGATGGTGCAAGTAGCCTTCGATGCTGTCAAAGTCGTGATGAAAATAACGCATGATCAGGGAAGGCTACGGCAAAGCATTGGAGGGGAGGATCTTGAGGAATCGATCAGCAAGTGGTCGGTCGATCAAGATTTTTCCACCAAAGTGTTCTCGGCAGCTCTCTTTTCAGCAGCCGTGCGGTAGTCAACGACGTCCCAAACCAAACCCACCGCACGCATCAAACGAATGGCTTGCCAGGTGATGTCAAACTCCCACCAGTGGTGACCGTGCTTGGCCATCCGCGGATAAGCGTGGTGATTGTTGTGCCAGCCTTCGCCGTACGCGATGATGGCAACCAGCCAATTGTTTCGGCTATCGTCAGTGGTTTCGTAGTTGCGATATCCCCACATGTGCGACCAACTGTTGACCAACCACGTGGTATGCAAGACGGCGACCAAGCGAACGAACATGGCCCAGACGAGCATGGACCAACCCATCGATGATCCGCCGATCGCGTATCCGATGCCGAACAACGCAAAGCCGACCATGATGTGCAGTGGCAAGAACATCACGTCCAAGAAACGCATGCCCTTGTCTTTGTACAAATCGGGAACCCAACGCATCAGGTAGCCTTTGCGGTCACCGTTGTGTGTGGGGTAAGCCAGCCAGATCATGTGGCTCCACCAACCGCCTTCATGTGGCGAGTGAGGATCACCTTCCAAGTCGCTGTGGGCATGGTGCTTGCGGTGGTCAGCCACCCAGTCCAACGCCGAGCCTTCGCCGGCAAGCGTTCCGATGGTGGCAAAGAAATACCGGACCCAACTGTATGTCTTCATGCCGGTGTGCGTGAGCAGTCGGTGATAGCCGAGGCAAATGCCCAAGCTGCCCGTGACCCAGTGCAGGAAGAGAGCGACGCCCAATGCGGTCCAAGTGAATGTGAACGGTGCAGCGGCAAATACGACCACGTGTGCCAAGCCCAGCCAGCCAATGGCCCACCACGACAACACACCCCGCTCGCGACGCTCTTCCCCCGTCGGGTGGGCGTTCTCGGGCAGCTTCTTTTCTTCAATATTTGGATTCACCTGACGCCCGACGCCGGTCTTTCCTTTCCGGCGTGTCTTTTTGGTTTCAGGTGCTTCGATTACGGTTGCCATCTGGCATTTTCCTTCAAACGAATTTTTCAGGTGTCGGAGTCCTCGTCGCTCCGAGATGCGAGAATCCTATCGAAATCGCAAGCCCAGACTGTCTCAGGAAATACATAATGATGTAACGGTCCTGTAAAACTCTGCTTTCCTCCCTCTACGGCGTGGACGAGCCCCCTTCGTGACGAGCCAAAAACAGCCCCTTTTGCCCTTTCCGGGTGCGACAATTCGTTCTCAGCCTTGCTATCAAGGGCGTATGGCGCCACCGAACTCTTGGTAACACGTCCATGCTAGGCGGGACGTTCTGGATCGCGCCAGTGGCTGATGAATCATCCGGTCGAGCAGTAATCGTTACAGTCGCATGCAGACGGCCAACTCAACGTGAACGGATCGACCGTCAGAAGCGGCGAGACAGGACGGCTTTCCGGCGGAAAGATCGTACCAAACCGCTGTACCACTGCCACCGGTGCCGATGATTGAGAATGCCGGCGAGAGTGGACCTGGCGGTCCACTCGACGCTGCGCCGAGCGGAAGGAAATGGAGTTGTTCGGCGGAACGTTCGACCCTCATTTCCTCTTGATCGAATGGTTTTTCAAACAAGCGATCGGCTGTTATCTCTTGAGATGACGGTCGATCGTTTTTTTATTCGGCGTCATCCAAGAACGGATTGGTGTAGCCCGGTGTATCGCCAAGGCAGATCCCCATTCCCCGCGCCGTTTGCACCGTGGAACCGTGCGGATCGACTGTGCGAATGTTGTGCACCGCGTCGGCGATCGCCACGCTGGTGATTGCTGGCGGATCACTGCAGACCATTTGACCGAAGCGTTTTTGATAGACCAGACGCACCGCGTGGGCTCCGTATTCACTGGACAGCACGCGATCAAATGTTGTGGGGCCGCCGCCACGTTGCAAATGGCCCAAGACGACACAGCGGACGTCTTGCTCGATCATCTGGCTGAGTTGATCGGTGACGACGTGGCCGATTCCACCCAGTTTGACTTGCAGATTTCCGCCGGAATGAGAGTCCGTGACCATCGCTCCGTCCGGCAACGTTGCTCCTTCGGCCACCGTGATCAATGTAAAACTTTGTCCCATCTCGGTGCGTTCGCGAATCTTGGCGATGATGTTTTCGTATGTCCAAGCGACTTCCGGAATCAGGATCACATCAGCCCCACCGGCGATGCCGCCGTGCAACGCAATCCATCCGGTGTGTCGCCCCATGACTTCCAACACCATCACACGACCGTGACTTGCGGCAGTCGTTTGCAGTCGATCCAACGCGTCAGCGCAGCAGAGCACGGCACTGTTGAATCCGAATGTGTAAGCCGTGCATTCCAAGTCGTTGTCGATGGTTTTGGGGACACCGACAACGGGCAAGCCGGCTTCGTGAAATTGCAACGCCGTCGAGAGCGAGCCATCGCCGCCCACAACGATCAATCCCTCCAGCTTCAGCGTCTGGATCGTCTGGGCGACTTGCTCGATGAGTTCCGGCATGATCTCGGCTCGCCCGCTGACTCCTGTCCGAGCCCCGAATCGGCCTTTGTTGGTCGAACCAAGAATCGTGCCGCCCAAGGTCAAGATTGCCGACGTGTTTTCACGGGTCAGCACTTGGTAACGGATCGGATCCACCATGCCTTCGAAACCGTCGCGAAATCCGACCATGTCATAGCCGAGCCAAAACGCGGTCTTGGTCGCCGCCCGCAAAACTGCATTCAAGCCCGGGCAGTCGCCACCAGACGTCAAGATTCCGATCCGCGGACGATCGCCTAAGCGGTCGCGTCCGTAAATATGAATGCCGTTCTCGATCGTTACGTCTAACACGCCAAATCACCATCGGTTACGAATGCAGCGTCGGTCATGAATCAAACTGGAACGCCACCAGTCTTGAACAATCATGTCCTTTGCGAAAGGGGGACATGCGAAAAGAGGAGCACGGCTCAAGCTGTCGACGGCGATGGAGTATAACGTCTCGCACGCTCTCCACCGTTGCATCAAACCCTCGCAATCCGTCGTCACTTTCAATGCCACTGATCCCAATTGAACGGCCCGACGATCCTCGTTTGCAGCCGTTTCGTGACTTGCAGCATCGTGGGCGCAATGGCGAAATCGCCGCGACGGACCAACTGTTCGTTGTCGAGGGAAAGTTTCTCACGGAGCGATTGATCCGGTCTGATCACGAACTGCACAGCATCGTCATCGAAACGGGGCGTGAACTCGATGCACTGAAGGATGTTCCGGATTCCGTTCCCGTGTTCCAGATTCCGAGCAAAGCCATTCGAGAGCTGGTCGGATTTGATTTCCACCGAGGCGTTTTGGCCTCGGGGATTCGCAAGCCGTTTCACTCGATCGATGAATTACATTTGCCGGATTCCGATTCGAGCGAAGTGCGGTTGTTGTTGGCAGCGATCGGGATTTCTGACAAAGAAAACCTGGGCAGCATGCTCCGTACAGCCGCAGCATTGGGCGTGAACGAAATCATCCTCGGCCCCGGCACCGTCGATCCGTATTCTCGCCGTGTGATGCGAGTCAGCATGGGGACCGCGTTGGTGCATCGTTTCTACGAATTGAGTGAACCCGAGGGAAGTTTGCAGTCGCTCATCGGGCGAGGTTTTCGAGTCGTTGCATCGACCCTGGATAGCGATGCCGCATCGATCCAAACGTGGCGACCAGACGATCGTCCAGTCGTACTGATGGTGGGCAACGAAGCAAATGGATTGCCCGATCGATGGCAGCAATCCGCCAGTGATCGCGTTCGGATTCCGATGAAACAGTCCACAGACAGTCTAAACGTCGCGGTTGCTGCAGCGATTCTGATGCACACGTGCACGCAATCGTCGCGAAAACACAAGTCCAAGTCGATCGAATAGAATCCTGGTATGAAATTCTCGATCCGCATGTTGCTCGCCGTCACGCTTCTGATCGCGCTGGTCATTGTGCTCGTTCGTGCGTACTCGTCCCTTGCCTATGAAGACGCCAAGCTCCAGCAGACGATCGCCCAAACGGAGACGCTCAAAGCGAGGTTGAGCGTATATTCCCTTTCTTTCGAGCAAGTGCAGCAGTACCAGGCTGACGAGTTGAAAGTGGCCTCCGCGATTCACGATCGTGCGGTCAGCCATTTTCGAGACTTGCAGGAACAGTATCGCGTGATCAAACCGAAAGACGACGACACGTTTTCTTGCCGACTGGTTCCCGAGTTGGATTCGGATGACCCAGGGTACTCCCGCGTCACCTACCGATTGCACGTGCCGAAGAATCGCAAGGTTTGGCTCAAATCCTGTGTGACCCGTCCGGGAGTCTATGGCTATCATTTGCGCAGCACAAAGGATTTTCCCGAAGTGTTGCGTGTGGCATCGATTTCACCTGCTGGCCCATTCGAAACACAACTTGAACCAGGGTTTCACACGCTGACGCTGCGATATTCGCGATCCGATCAAGCAGACGGGCTAGTGAGCCTATTGCTGGACGAGGCGATTCTGTACCAGGCGAGTCTTTCCTCTGAGTCATTCCGATACAGCGGAGCGTCCTACACCAGTCCAAGAACGCAGTACGATCTTGGAAAGGATCAATTGCTGCCATGGCTGGTTTCGTTGAGACTGAAAAAAGAGGTTCCCGGTCAGACGTCGGAGGATGTCGAGTCGACGCACTTTTGGCTGGACGATAAGTCGTCGGCGTATGAACCTTTTCCATCATCTGTCGACAGCGAGTGAATTGATGCCACGCAAGCCATTCATTCCAAAGTTACTTAGCATTGCCGTGACGGTCATTATCGTTGTGATACTGCTTTGGTTCACTGTCGACTTAGTCCAGCAGCGAAAGGAACGTTCGAACCAATTGGCTATCGCGGTACAAGAACGGGATCGGTTCCAAGTGTTGGTCGAACACACCGAGAGCCAAAGAGAGAAGTTACAATTAATCCAGAAAGACGTCTTGCAGTGTCTTCGTTGCTGCCAGACTGCGGACGAGATTCCTTTCCTGGGCGGCAATCACCTCGCTGTGCAGTCAGACGGCGAAACGGTCGTTTTCTATGTTCCATCTGGCAGCCACGAATTGACGGTGCGCTTCGTCTGGGGAGATGATCAGGATGTTCAAGACTGGAAGTCCAACGACGACGGCGAGTTGCCCGAGACGCTGCAGCAATCTACCGAGACGATTCCCTTGATCGCTGAGTCAGGCTATCGGTTTCAAGTGGACCTGGATCGCAAATCCAGCAGCGTTCGTTGGACGTTGGCCAGCAATCATGCTGAGTTCCAGCCAAAGTCCTGCACGGTTTTTGAGTCAGGGTACAGAAGCTCAGGGTCGAGCTACGGTGGGCATGAGCAATTCATGGTTCCCAATCAGTTGCGCCGTTATTGGAATGACGAAGACCTGAAGTTGATCGAATCACCTGATCCGTCGACACTGCTCAGTACAACCTTCAGGGGAAAGCTGGATGATCAGCCCGTCAGCATGGTCGCCAAGCTTTCTCTAAAGAGCGACACGCCAGTCAGCGTTCCGTGGCAGTTGTACCACCGAGTGGTTCAGAAAAAGATCGAGCAGCTCGCCTTGCCCTATCAAGGCGATGGCGCGATTTATCTGAAGCCAAAGCCATGAAGTGAGCCGTCAGGGCGAAAGCCTGGGTTCTGTCGGGGCAGGTCAATGATTGGGAATGGCAAAACGCTTGACGGGGCACGCTATCGACTTGGAAAGTCGAGCGACGATTGTCGTTCGACTTTCCAAGTCGAAAACGAACGCCGCCATCCGCCCAAACACAAACCATACGCCTTGCTTTTCGACCGCTGGATGCCAGGAATTCTGGCGAATCCCATTACGGCCCGATGCAAATCAAATGTCGGATGGTGTGTGCGAATACGCGGCCATCGGCAAAGGTCAAACCAGCTCGGTTGAAACTTTGACCGACTGGGCCAAGGTCATTGATCGCCAAGATCGCGTTCTCGTCCCACTCGGGTGCACTCGCATTGAGCACATAAACCGTTCCGTTCATGATCGGAACGTACAGGTGATTGCCGATGGCTGTCGGAATCTGTGATGCATGATGTCCCCATCCGGTCCCCTGGGAACGAGCGTCGCCCATCACGATGTGTCCTCGCGAATTTCGCATTTCGTTGGGAACGAAGCACCATTTTTCAATCGGCAATTGCTCCGGTGGTTTGCGGAAAGACTTGAGCAGTTCCGCAACCACATCGCTGTTCATTTGCTCGGGGCCCCAGAGCAATTGATCGTTGTCGTTACCTGCCACTCGTTTCAGCTGCACCGGCAACTGCAGGTATTCGACTTTCCCCGTCACGACATTGACGCGCCCGAGATAGGGGCGTGAGTAACTGCGAAAGTAATGGTGGTCACCCACGAGCAAGTTCGACTGCTGAATGATCGCCCGCTTGTTCTTTGGTGGCGGCAATTGCTCGGCGACTGTCTCCCATTTTCCGTTGTCATACCGGCGGACAGCGACATCCGACAAGAACGAAACCGATCGCGAGACCTTTCCCGTGTGGGCATCGATCCACAAGTGTTGGTCGTCGTGGAAGACCAAGACTTGATCGCCGTCGATGTTCATTGTCATCGTGCTCATGAACCCGGGCAGCGGCAGCGTCCAAAGGGTCTTTCCGTTGGTCGCATCGACCATCGAGATGCCTTCGGGTTTCTCTGGCGGCGCGTGACCACCTCCCCGCCCCACCACGATCAAGTTGCGTCCATCACTGAGCGTTTGCGGTAGCGGGATGCAGCCCATGTTGACGCCGCAGGTGGTGGTCCATTGAATCTTGCCGGTGGACATCTCCAGGGCTTGCAGTTGCGTCCATCGCTCGACCGGTTCGTGCTCATGCTCGTGAGTGAAGTTGCCTGTCGCATCGGGCATGTAATGTTGCCGGATGAAAACGACATTTCCATCGACCATGAACGGCATCGTCCGTCCGACGGGCATCGCATCGAGCGACCAAAGCTCGGTACCCTCCAAATCAAAGCACGTGATTCGGCCCGATGCGTTGAAGAAACAAACGTGTTGCCCGTCGGTCACCGGCGGCGGTGCGGAACTATCGCTGAAACAACCCGAGAGCCGTAAAGGATGCCGAGCTTTGATCACGCGTGTCCACAGCGTTTCTCCCGTTTGTGAGTCGCAGCACCACGCGACGATGTCTTGGCCGAGAGCCGAGTCTTGATCTACCTCCGCCATGGTGGTGAAAAACAATCGGTCTTCTGATAACGCGACGTTGCTTTGTCCGGTCTCCGGCAACGTTTTGGTCCAAGCGATGTTCTCATTCCGCACAACGCTCCATTGGACGGGAGCCGTAAAGGATTGTTCACGGGCGGGGCCGTCATCGCCATGAGACATGGTCGTCACGGATAGCCAGACGCAGAGAATCAATGGAAGTGCGCGCATGGAAAGTCTCATGGGAAACGATGTTATCAACTGGACTGCCCAAAGTTTGGTGTTGACATTGTTTCTTCAGTCCATGTTTTTGTTCCATGCATCGCAATCAAAGTGAGCCTCAGGCGCTAGCCGTGGGCCGGCACCACAATCCGCCTCAGGCCCACGGCTAGCGCCTGAGGCTCACTGGGGCCACCAGCTGCGCCGGCAGTAGGGACATAAACTTGCGCAAACCCAAAAGACACAACACCAAACCTTGAGCAGTCCAGCACGAGCCCATGCTGTGGGCGTCTCAGCGTTTTTCGACCGGGATGACTTCGCGGAGTTGTTGTCCGGTGTAGATCTGGCGTGGTCGGTTGATCCGTGTGGCGGGATTGGCGTGCATTTCCATCCAGTGAGCCAGCCAGCCGGGCAGGCGTCCGATGGCGAACAACACGGTGAACATCTGCACGGGAATGCCGATCGCTCGGTAGATCACTCCCGAGTAAAAGTCAACGTTGGGATACAGCTTACGCTCGATGAAGTAGTCGTCCTTGAGCGCGACGTCTTGCAGTTCCTGAGCGACCTCAAAGAGCGGATCATCCAGATTCAGCTTCTTGAGCAATTTGTCACAGCAGGTGCGGATGATTTTGGCGCGGGGGTCAAAGTTTTTGTAGACGCGGTGACCGAATCCCATCAGCCGGAACCCGTTCTTCTTGTCCTTGGCCATGTCCACGTATTTCTTGACGTTGCCACCGTCGGCCGCGATCTGTTCCAGCATGTTCACGCATGCTTCGTTGGCTCCACCGTGCAGCGGCCCCCACAGGGCGCCGATTCCGGCAGAGATCGATGCGAACAGGTTTGCATTGCTGCTGCCGACCATGCGAACGGTCGATGTGCTGCAATTCTGTTCGTGATCGGCGTGGACGATCAACAACAGGTTCAGGGCTTCGGCAAAATCGGGGTCGACGCAGTATTCGTTCGCGGGGGTTGCGAACATCATGTGCAAGAAATTCTCGCAGTAGTCGAGTTGGTTGTTGGGGTACATGAACGGCTGCCCCATCGATTTTTTGTAGCTGTACGCTGCAATCGTGGGCAGCTTGGCCAGCAATCGATACATCGAGATTTCGACTTGTTTGGGATCATTCAGATCCATCGAGTCTTGATAGAACGTCGAGAGGGCACCGACCACGCTGCTGAGGATCGCCATGGGGTGGGCGTCGCGTGGGAATCCGTTGTAAAACGATCGCATGTCCTCGTGGATCATGGTGTGATCGCGAATTCCGCAGCGAAACACCGACAACTTGTCAGCCGAGGGGAGTTCGCCGTACATCAGCAGATAGGCGACTTCGATAAAATCACAGTTGGCGGCCAAATCCTCGATGGCGTAACCGCGATAACGAAGGATGCCTTGTTCGCCGTCCAGGAAGGTGATCGCACTACGGGTGCTGCCCGTGTTCACAAAACCTTCATCCAGAGTCACCAAGCCGGTTTGTTGACGCAGAGAGCTGATGTCGATGCCACGTTCGCCTTCGGTTCCTTCAACCACAGGCAATTCGATGTCTTGATCGTCATATCGAATCCGCATCGAGTCGACGTTTTGAAGTTCCAAATTGAGAGACTCGCTCATCAGGGATTCCAGGAGGGTGCGCGATCGGTATTCAATGAACGGAGTGACTGTGGGTGCCGGAGGCGAGTCGCTCCACGGATGGTGACAGTTTCTGCAGGGAAATCTCGCAAGAAAACGGGAATTCCAGGGCTGCCCAAGACGTCAATCCGCCTGAACGACCGCCGGGCAAGCGATCCAGTACAGTGTCCCGATCAGTGTAGCGATCCGTCACCCCAGCGGCAATCAGCGACCACTGATTCTCGTTGCACCGGAATCCGGCGTTCCGGCACACCGGCGTGCGTCGCCCCTGTGCCCCCGCGTCACTGTTTTTCGTTGACGATTCGACGAATGTCCTGGTGGACGTGGGACTCGGCCGCAACATCCGGCATGCGGGGCTCCCAAGGCCGGTAGTTTCGATTCAGCGGTCCTTGGAATAGTGGTGTTGTGGATTGCTCGTACTTGATGCATTCGTCGGGCTCGCAGAACTGCGGGCAGGCGGCTGTCTCCAGTTCCACGATGTGGGGCACCAATGCGATGATGATTTCCGATCGAGAGCGAACGGCTTCGCGCCGCTGGAAAAATTTCCCCACGTGCTTCACATCACCCAACCACGGCAGCTTGCGAATGATCGTCCGGTCATCTTCTTGGATCAGGCCACCGATCACGATCCCTTGGTGGTTGTTCAGCAGAACAGAGGTCTCCAGTTCACGAGACTCCTCCTCCGGCAGTTTGGTATCCGGGTTGATCGCACCGCTGCTGACCTTGGGTTTGACGTTGATCATCACGTGATTGTCGCGGCTGATGTAGGGCAGCACGTCCAGCACCACCCCGGTTTCCAAATACTTGACGTCCTGGATGGTTGACGTCTGGGTCACGGTGGCGACGGAGAATCCGAGCTGTTGTCCGACTTGGATGCGAGCCGATTGCCCATTGATCACCATCACCCGAGGTGACGCAAGCGTTTTGGCGTCGGTTGTCGTCTGCAACAAGTCAATCAACGACTTGACATTTGATCCGTCGATTTGGGCAAAGAACAACGGGTTGGAATCGGTCGTGACTGGATCAGCCAACCCGAACGAGCCCACCTTCAGGTCGCCGCCCAGGATGGCGTCCAAGTTCACGCCGTGTTTCATGTCATCCTTCAGTTCGACTTCCAGCACATGAGCCTGGATCATCACTTGACGCGGCGGCTGATCGGCTTGGATCACATAGCTCTCCACGCGAGCCAACGCGTCGAGCGTATCGATGACGATCAACGCCTCTCGTGCTTTGAGCTGATCCGCCGAATCGATCTTGGAAACGTAGGCATTGCCGACCGGAGACAGTAGCCCCTGAACGGCCGCCTCCAACGATTCCCCACGTGCATAGTCGAGCGTGAACATCCGCAGCTGAGTCGATCCCTCGGGAAGGCTGTCGATCGGATAGACAAAGATCAAGTCGCCTTCGTACTGTGCCGACAAGCCGCAGAGTTTCAGCACGCCTTGCAGGGTTTGTTCCGGCGTCAGGTTTTCGACATTCGCCGTCACCGTGCCTTCGACTTTGGGCGCGACCAGAATGTTCAAACCGTAGCCCTTGGCCAGCATCTCCAGAACCGTACGCACGTCCGCGTCGGCAACATTGAGCGAAACCAAGTCATTGGACGCTGGTTTTGCCTGCGTTGTTTTGAAGGGCCACTGCATTGCAACTTTTGCTGCCGCAGACGAATCCTGAACACCGAACTCATCACCGAGTCCCGTCAAATCCCTCGATGATGCGTCGACAAGGCCGTCCACGTTGGCCACCTTGACCGGTGGATTGCTCTCGGGCAAATCGTGGTCCACCGTACTGGAAGCAGTGCTTTGTACTGTTGACGATGGCGTCGTCGTCGTTGGCGTCGTTGATTGCTCTGCGGTTTCTTGTCCCGACTGATCATCACCGTTGATGCGGAACGCGACGGGGCGAGTCGTGACGACGTGGGCTGGGCGATCCGAGTTAGCGGAATCGACGGTTGCAACAGACGTGGCCGCTATCTGGACCGGTTGATCGGTCACCATCGGTTTTGCTTCGATGGATTCTGCTTTTTGCTTACGCGTGTCGCTCGCCGCAATGGCGACCTGCCCCGTTGCCATGTCGACGCGTACGGACGGCTTGCGTTGCTCAGCGGATTGTTTCGCGAGTTGCTCCGCTCGCTGTTCAGCAAGTTTTTCCGCCTTACGTTTGTCTGATTCAACGGCGGCCACGAACATCGGGTTGACTCTCGAGCGAGGCAATTGAAACTCGGGCTCGTCATCTGCGAGGTTGTCGGTGTGGGATTCGCCAGAGGAGGATTCGCCAGAGGACATGACGCTCCGTGACGCTTGGGCGGTCACGGCCGTCGTAGCGTCGATTCGATTGCTGTGTTCATTGCTGGGCGTTTCCAACACAGGCTCCGCCACCGCCGGAGTCGAAACAGCAATCTGCGCTGCAGGCTCGGTTTTCACCACCGACGTTTCGTTTGACTCAGCGGCTGGTTTGTCTGTGGACGCGGCGATCACCGGGGGAATGCGCTGGGGAAGGTTCTCAATGGCGATTTTGTCGTCTTGCTTAGGAGACGCCGGTTCACTGTGTAAGTTCGCCGGAGGTGGCTCCACGGAAACTCTTTCGGACAGACTGGCCGTTGGTTGCACATCCAACTTGGACATGACCACATAGTCGTTTGCGTGCAGGACGCTTTTGCTCGGTTTCAGGACCGTGGCGTCGGCGGTCGTGGTGGGAACGTCGGTTCCCGTCGTCGCTGCATCCGTTGCACTGTCCGTAGAAACATTCGTACTTGCCGGTTCCGTTCGGATGACACGACGAGAGGAGACGAGTTTGGGATCCTGCAACACGGGGATCCGCAGTGGCAACGCATCGGAGTCATCGTCGTCATAGGCTGCCAGCAGCACGAGCCCAAAGATGTTGTTCCGCTTGGCTTCCGATGCAGCCCAGGTGGAGTGAATCCGGTCGGCCCAGTTGCCACTTGTCCCGATCTGAATTTCGTCGTAGGCAATGGTTCCCTCTGCGGTTGCTTTGTCCGACTGGGCAATGGTGGAGTTCGGCGGTGGCGTGATGATGTCTTGGTTATTGCCCAGCCCGCCTGCATTGATGACACGTTGATCCGACGATGGGCTTTCGATCTGACGCGATGCTGATGCGATGGATGCGGCCAACTGGGCACGCTCGGTTTCACTGGCGATCACGTTGACCAGCAAAGGCATCAACTGCGCATTGCGACGTACCCGTGACAGCGATTCCAGCCGAGTGATCGCCAAATCAGCTTCGATTTGTTCCTGGATCATGCGATTCAAGAACGAATCAGGTCGTGGATCCAACGTTTCGCTTGTGCTCCATTGACCCTCTGCACCACCGGCGGCGTTGGCGTGTATCACGCTCATCAAGACGATCACGGACATGAGGCACCACCACACGAAGGCATAGAGGGGCGCATACGCGGACGTCTGATTGCTGTCACCGAACGACGCCAGACGCGCAGAGGCACTCTCTGTGTGGCGCACAGGCAAGCGTAGCCCCAGGTGTTGATGAACGCCGAAGGCTGGTGGAGCAGTTGCTGTGTCTCGATTTCGATCCATGACGACGTTCTCGTAACCTTTGCGGAGGTTTTCGCTGCCGATCCAAGATTCCGTCCCGTGATGACTTTGAGGAAGGTGTGAGTTCCTTCATGAGTGATCCCGATACGCTCTCTGGTTCAACATGGGCGGTATGCACAAGTACGCATCACATACGAATGGCTTGTACGCCGCGTACCGTTGGGATCGGTCCGATGGGTGATCGGGGATAACCCTTAGACGCCGAATGAGAGGGGAGTATCGATCAGATGGCGGGATTCCTCGGAACGATCCAGATGAACCCTACGATTGTCAGAGCAGGGCTAATCGTTACAGGTTGCCAAGTGTCGTCTCACTGTGGACACGTCGCCTTCGAAAAGACTACAGCCCTTCAAACGCTTCTTTGTACGGCACCATGATGACCGAGACGATGCGGAAGATAAAGAAAATAATCGCAGCGGCGACCGTCACCCAAACCACTGCAGTCGCGATTCCCGAAAGCGTGCCCATTGCGATCTTGGCGCGTTCCTCGTATTCGTTCGCAATGGTTCCGATCGACTCAGACTCTGTCCCTGAGATTTCAGAAATCTCAACCATCTGCAATAGATCCTCGGGAAACACGTTGGTCGCAGCCAAACCGCCCGCCAACGTTTGCCCACCGTCGCGAATCGCGAGCTTTGCTTTTTCGGCCCCCGCGCTGTAGTACTCGCTGTCAGTACTTTCCAGTCCCAAAGCAATCGATCGAATGGGATCCAGTCCGGCTCCTAATGCCAAAGACAGTGTGCGAGTGAACCGAGCCAAGGTGATCGTACGAACGGAGTTCCCCAGTTTTGGGATCATGTAAAAAACGGGCAACAGGTTTTGCACGCCGCCGACATTCTTGACAAATGCAAAATAGATCGCCGCCAGAAAAGCGGCAACGATCGCAATGTAGCCCCAGAATTTTAGTACCCCTGATTCACCACGCAGACCTAAACCGAGAATATCGGTCATCTCTCCGCCACCCGGCGGGCTCAGGATCCCCATCAACCAGATCACCAACGACAAGACAAAGATCGCCAGGACCAACTGAATGCTCGGCCATATGATCGACTTGACGAACTGCCGCCTCAAAGAGAGTTGCTGATCATAGTGATCGGCCAGGGTCAAGAACGTCGTTTCGATCTTTCCCGTCTCCTCCCCCACGTGCACGAGGGACGCCATCAACGGCGGAAAGAACTTGTTGTCGCGTTTCATCAAGTCGCTGATTTGCTCACCTTGCAATACGCCGGTGATCAGATTTTCAATCGCCTGCCGTTGACGTGCCGAGCCGTGCTGGGCCTCTGCGCGCAACAGCTTGACCAGATCAGCTCCGGCACGAAGTCCTACGCCCATTCGACGGCAGAATGTTGCGGCAGCGGTGAGTTTGATGCGTTGAGAAAACACGATGAGCCAACCGACAGAAGCGACAAGAAACGTATTTGATATCGTTCCATTGTGATCGCTGGACCGGCCGAAGTGAAACCCGGGCTGCAATCAGTTTTCTGTCATGGTAGTCGCTGAGCCAGAATTCTCGTTTTTGCTCGTCAAAGCAAGCTCTTGAAGCTCGAATTCCCGCAACATATCTTCGAGCTGTTGCAGTTGCTCGCCGGCCGTCTGGGCAAGGTCCAAGAACATCATTTTCTTGCCCGCTACCTCACACCAAGTCGGCGAATTATCCCCGAGGACCTCCGTGCGAACTTGGAATCCGATTCGTTTGGCCGCCTGGATCCGCTGCTGCAATCTTTGCACGACATTCACACCGTCGAAGTCGCCACCGTGAGGGGCTGCCCCAGTCATTACCGGACTTTGGACCGTTTTTCTGCTCGGTTGAACATGCCCGCCGGCGGGCGTCGGATTGCTAGCGATCATCGTGGTATCCGTTCTGCGTGCGGTGGCAATCTATGCGGGGACTGGGTGACCGGGTGTAGCAAATCGCCTGCAGCGTCGATAGATCGCTGTATTGCCCTTGCTCATTGCACACAGCGTTTTTGCCGAAAAACCAAGTAGCCTCATGCAGACGACATCGAATGCCTCGACCAACTCGCCCCCGCCAGCGATCGTTCATGATCAGCAGCTCGCAATTGAGCACCTGAAATCGCAACTCAGGAAATCGCAGTCGATGGCGGCACTGGGTGAATTGACCAGCACCGCGACACACGAGTTCAATAACGTGCTGATGACGATCATCAACTACGCACGTTTGGGGATCCGGAATCGGGATGACGAAAGCCGCGACAAGGCGCTCAGCAAGATTCTGGCGGCATCCGAGCGGGCCGCAAAGATCACGACGACCATCTTGGCCCAAGCCCGCAACCGCAGCGAGTCGCTTGAGCCGACCGATCTGGCAGCGATCATCAGTGACACGCTGGTCTTGCTCGAACGGGAGATGAACAAGTACCGGATCTCGGTGACCACTCAGTTCGATCCCGAAACCAAGCCGGCCCTGGTCAGCGGAAATCAAATTCAACGCGTGCTGCTGAACTTGTTGATCAATGCCCGCCAAGCGATGGGCGAAGGCGGGGAGTTGCTGGTCCGCCTGCAACCCAGCAGCGAGAGTGGATACGTTGAATTGACGGTCCGGGACTCAGGCAGCGGGATCCCGCAAGAAACCCTGCCGAATATCTTTGACCCGTTTTTCACGACCAAGAGCGGGCCGGATGAGTCCGGAAAGGGCGGTACGGGACTCGGCTTGGCGGCGTGCAAGGAAATCATCGACGCTCACAGCGGAAGGATCCGCGTGGAAAGCACCGTCGGCGTGGGAACGGCATTCACGATACGCCTGCCGATCGCAAACGGAAACCAAGCCGCGGCATGAGCGGCCCACCGTAAGGCACCAAGCAGTGCAATAGGCCCGGCCGCTTATGCGTCACGGCTCACTGGAAACACTCGTTGCTGGTTAGATGATGTCCAGCAGTTCGACTTCGAACACCAGCACTTCGTTGGGGCCGATCGCTCCGCGGCTGCCGTTTTCGCCGTATGCCATTTCCGATGGGATGTACAGCATCCACTTGTCGCCGACTTTCATCTTTTGCAACGCTGTTTGCCAGCCTTTGATGACGCCGCCGACGCGGAATTCAGCCGGTTCGCCCCGCTGAACGCTGCTGTCAAAGACTTGGCCGTTGATCAGTTGCCCGGTGTAATGAACACGGACCGTATCAGAGGCCGTCGGTGAGGCTCCGTCACCTGACTCGATGACCTTGTACTGGATGCCGTCCTGCAGCATCTTCACGCCTTCTTTCTTGGCGTTCTGAGCAAGCCAAGTCTCGCCCTTTTCCTTGTTCATCTTCTTGAGGTTGGCCAGCATCTCGGTGTGCCGCTTGTTCAAGAGCTCTTCCAGTTGCTTTTGCGTGGCAATCAATTGCTCGTCTGTCATCGCGGGGACTTGCTCAGACAACGCGTCCATCACGCCGGCGACCAAAGCACCCGCTTGGATGTCTTCTTGCGTCATGCCCTGTCCCAACAGTTGCTGTCCCATGGAAAGACCGATGAAATAGCCGACCGGGTTCGTTTCAGCGGCTTTGGCTGATTCCGCAGACGGTTGCTCCGGAGCTTTCGGGTCATCGGCAAAGGACATCGTAGAAACCAAGAGCAAGAGGAAACCGAACGCAGCGGCAAAACGGAGAGTGAATCGCATGGACATGGAGTGAGTCGCAAAACAAAGGGACAGGATCGGCCAGGCGGGCTTGAGAGCAAGGGCCGAAAAAGGGGGAGGTCATTGAGCAGCAGTCAACGCTAGCAACCCGTTAAACGGACCGTCGCCGAAGTCATCAAGAGCGACGCTTTGGACAGTAAAGCTTTGGACGCGAAGTTGCGTTGACACAACGTAGTATATCAGCCGACTCGTTTTGCGAAATCACGCCCAGGCAGTTTGTGACCCGGTGACCCACAAAAAAACGACCGGGTGTCGGAAACAAATCCGACACCCGGCCGCGTAGATTTCAAGAGCGAATCGGTCCGCAGCGAACTAGTTTCCCAGTCCTCCGCCGCCCAGGCCACCGCCGCCGCCGCCCAGACCGCCGCCACCTCCACCGCCGAGTCCACCCAGACCACCGCCGCCTCCGCCACCACCACCGGTGGTACCGGTACCGTCGACGAAATTAAAGGTCGCGACGTCACCGATCTGCGAGAAGAAAGGTTGGGGAGTGATTCGGACATAACGTCGGTCGGCCGAAATGATGGCCAAGCCGCTCAGCGAGGCTCCTTCGGGCAGAATCGAAATGTCAGGACGAAATCCGACCGCGTTGCGACCGAAGAATGGATTGATCGGGTTGGCCACGCCGCCACCGGTCAATCGTTGCACGTCGCTGAACAGGTCGCTCAGCACTTGTGCCGACGCGTCGTTGTTGCCAATGAATTGTCCGAGCATTTCGTCGTTCATTTCCCGTTGGACGTCACGCAAGTGCGCCAGTTGGGCTTCGCCGATCTTTTCTTCTCGCTGACCTTCTTTGACGGCGAAGGTGACCAACGCGTCTTTCTCGGTGAGCGGGATGTCTTGGCGAATGAAACGTTGAGATTCACGTCCGGCGTCGGTCAAGATCTCGACCGAAACGGTGCCGGTTGCAACGTTGCCCCAAACGCGTCGCAGCAGCATGCGATAGTTGCCGCTGAAACCCTTGGGGCAAATGTAGGTTTCCGAGACCGCACCGGTGTCGTCTTGGGAGCGACCGGGGAACGCGTCGCCAAGAAGGGTTCCTCCACCGGCGGTGGAAAGGTTTTCTAGCGAACAAACGGTGCCGCTGGGTTCTTCCACAACAACATCGATATCGGCGTCGCCCGTCCACGAGACGCGAACGATGACGTCATGCGACGAGGCGAGTTTCAGTGTCTTGCTGAACGCTGCGGCTTCTTCCGTTCGGCCTTCTTCGATCATCCGTCCGTAGGTCGCCCGAGCCAACAAGCGAGCCTTTTCGGCAACCGGCTGAAATTTTTCCGGCCATGCTTGCGACAAGACGCCTTTGCACGCCCAAGTCAGTCCGGCGACATCGTCCATCCGTTCAGCAATACGCAGGCCCATGACATAAGGCTCGCGTCGGTACTCGTCGATTTGAGAGACACGTTGGCAAAGCCGTAGCGCTGCTGCGTCGCTGCCGATGTCTTCCAAACGAGCGGCGACGTTCAAGACGTCTTCTGGGTTTTCGGCAAAGTCGACTGCAGAGAGCAAGGCACGCTCGACTTCGCTGGTCGGAGCCCCGGTCGCTTTCAACGAAATCGCGTAGGCCTGGTACATCCACGGTTGCACGTGGCCAGCCGAGATGGCCGCAGCGATCACGTCACGTGCTTCGCTGAAATGTCCAAGAGCCTTCTTCTGGTCGCCCGATTCGTCTGCCGCTGTGGCTTTGACGGACAACTGGCTGACCGTAGCACGGATCTGTTGATCCAGCAGCGTCAAATCTTCGGCACTGTTGATTTCCACGTCCTCAAAATGTTGCTGCCAAGCCTGCAAACGGGACTGGCCTTCCGTCGCGGTCACGGTCAATGGCATGGCGTTGACGATCGCTTTGTTTGCGGTCGTGCTGCTGGCGGAAGTGGCCTCGGCGGACGCTTTGGACTGCAGGGAGATGTCATCCGGCACGGCGAACGCTCCGCCGCCGCCCATGCCACCACCCATCATCCCGCCGCCCATTCCACCGCCGCCCATGCCGCCGCCCATGCCGCCGCCCATTCCACCACCCATGCCGCCGCCCATACCACCGCCCATGCCGCCACCACCACCCAGTTGAATGATGGGCACGACCAGGTCACCGACGGGATAGACTTTGTTGACAAGGTTGGTTTCGGCTGCTTCCGTGGTCGTCACCTGCATGACTTCGTCTTTGATCATGTAGGTCAAGTCCGACTCACGCAGCATCAGACGCAGGAACGATCGCAGCGAAACGTTTTTCAGGTCGATCGTGACAGGTGTGTCGACGCTCAAACCGATTTCTTCCAAAGCGCGACGGTCAACGATGATCGGGATCTGGTGTTGATCACTGATCACCTTGACGGCTTCCACCAAAGGCGTGTCCACGAACGTTTGGCTCGTTTCATCCGACAAGGCCGATTCGATGCGTCGTTCGACCTCGCTATCACCGACCAATTCAATCGCACCGTAGCGTTCCAGACGTCGACGGCTCATCCGCTGCCAAGCTTCTGCCTCGGGATAGACCACCGGCGGATCATCGACAAAGGGAATGTTGCTCTTGAGCACCAGCGAGAACGCATCGACAAAGTTACGTTCGCGAAGCGCGCGATAACGTTGGTCTCGGGCGTAGGTCTGCAACGCCAGTGGTTGGTAGGTGAAGTGACGACCGGCTACCGAGTCACGGGTGATCGAGTCACCGGCAATCGCCGCAAACTTCAACGACACTTCGCCGTCGGCTTCTTCATAACGTTCTTCGTCGATCAACGCGTTGAGCTGTTGAGACAGGGTCTTCAAAGTCGCTTCGCGTCGGAACGTGGCTTCCAGCAACCTTTGGCTCGAGCGGGCGGCCTCTTGCGTTTGGATCAAGTTCTCTTGGGCCTCGGCGTAAACGGCTGCCGCAGCACTAGCGGCTTGGATGGCCGATTGCAACTTGGCTTCCAAGTCGCTGCGAACCTTGGGGTCCACGTCGGGCAGGTTTTGAACGCGAGCAAGCTGAGCCTTCAGCATTCCAGGAACGTTCGTGGGGTCCTTTCGCAGTCTTCGCTCTGCTTCACGCAGTGCCGCGTTGACTTCCGCACGCAACAAACCCTCCATCGCACGGCGATCGGCACGAACACGGTCGATCAGACCGCTGCCACGCTCCAGCAATTCGTCATCGCCCACCAGTCCGCCGGCAAACGGAGCGGGCGGGGCAGCGGCACGAGGCGCGGCTGCGCGAGGTGCTGGTGCCGGTGCGGCTGGCCCTGGCGCGGCTGGTGTGGCTGGTGCCGGTGTGTCAAAAACATTGTCTGCAGGAACATTGTCGGCGGGCGCGTCCGCCGCTGGTTCCGCGACCATCGGGGCTCCAAACGGATCGTCGCCCGCTGCGGGAGCTGGCGTCGTGTCGGCGCCACCGAATGGATCGCCGGCACCGCCAAATGGATCGTCTCCGCCCGCAGCAGGTGCCGCACCGGCGTCAGCCGCGGGTGCACCACCGAAGATGTCGTCAAAGGGCGATGCGTCAGGGTTTTGAACGACCAAACGATTGCCGCTGACCTTTTCCAGTGACAATGCCTCCGGGTTGCCCGGGTCGGCTTCCAAAGCCATCTCGGCGACGGCCTTGGCACCACGCTTGTCGCCCCGCTGCAATGCCAACTTGCCGGCACGCACCAATTCCTCAGAACGCAGTGCCATCAGCTTTGCCGTTTCGCGTAGCATCGCGGAGTTGCTGGTGGGCAACATCAACCCGTCGGTTCCCGCGACCATCGAGACCAAACCTGGCAAGAATGCAAAGTCGGGGTGACTGGGCTCGATTTCAGTTGCAGCAACGATACGAACCGTTGCCGCAGGCGTGCTGCCGGTCAGCTTGAACGTCCCCATGCCTTTGCTCAATGCGGTGCGTCCGATCAAGATCGAATCGCGATCCACACGCAATGGTGGCAGGCGTTTGCCGTGAATCGTCGTCATCGTGGGCAGCAGCTCGGCGTTCTGTAACCAGATCGCGGACATCTTGGCCGAGTCGCCAACGCTGCGAGCGATCGCTGCGGGCGTGTTGCCGTCAGCGGAATTCACCAAACCGACGACGCCGCCGGTTTGATTGGCGAGGATTGCCATCAGTTCGACGTTGCGAGTCGGTCCGACCGCGATGCTGTGAACAGAAATGTGATCCGCTCGCAACGCGTCAACGATCGCCGCGAACCGATCACTGTCGTGCGTGCCATCGATCGAGGAGCCGTCACCGATGTAAACGATCGAACGTGTGTGTGCTCGGGGTTGCCCGGTCAACGCCGCACGTGCGGTGTCCAGGACGGCGACCAAGTTTGTGTTGCCAAGGGGCAGTCGTCGACTCAGACCCGCGATTGCATCGTCGGTGGTCGGCGAGGAAGCCGCGTCGAATTGCCCGCTCAACGCAATCGCGTCGACGTCTCCGGCAAAAATGCGAACGCGGTCGTTGGCCCGAAGCTGTTTCAGGACGCCTTTGAGCGCGGCGACCGATTCCTTACGGAACTCGCCGACTTGGCTCGCTGATGTGTCCACGACGACGACCACGTCGGCATCGGGATCCTGAACCGCGTGCATCAAAGCATCATCCGCGGTGGGTTGAATCGACGCGGCAAAAAACACGTCCCCGCCAGGCACTTGAAAGCTGGCGACACGAACGTTTGCCCCGTCTCCTTCGGCAGCGGTGCTGACTGCATGAGGCAGCAAACAGGCTCCGACGGCGGTCAAAAATACGGCCAAGTGGTGTGCGACGTCTCGCATCTGCAAATTCTCCGCGGTGGTAGAAAACACGCCGAACGTGCTTTCCTCGGGTAAACCGACGCGACCGAAATACTTTCGGCCCATCCAGCCCGACGAGCCTCCCTGTGAAACTCCCCTGGAATAGGGTGCTGCACAGCCGAAACCGTCGGCGGTTTGAGTTGGTCAAGGAAAAGGGAAATCGAGTAGATCTCTCAGCAGAGTTTATTTCCGCTGAAACCTTCTCGCTACGATAAAAACGACCTTTCGAGCTGTCTCCGCAAATCTGCGGCTGATTTTGACTGTTGCATTTTGCTACACCTGTCTCAAAGTAACGCAACAGTCCGACTCGAACGACCGTTTCCCCCTGTGCTTTCCATTAGAAAGCGATTCCTATGCCAAAATCGGCAGAGAGTTGAGCCCGTCCGCCCAAAAACTGGCAACGCAGCCAGAATTGGTCCGATTTTGATCCCGAGGACGGCGGGCGGAACCGTTTCGCCCGGGCACCGACATCGTTTGACGCCTAGTGCATCGTCCAGTCTTAGAACGTGGGTTCGGTAGATGAGCCGTTTTGGCGTTAGCCACGGTTTTCGTGACACAACCGTGGCTAACGCCAAAACGGCTAACCCCAAAATCAAGACCGGACGATGCACTAGCCGCAGGCGCCAGTGCCGCTGCCAACCGGATTGCGCCGCAGAGCCAAACGCCGCTTCCGCTTCCGCCTGCGGCTGCGGGTCAAACGCAACTGGACGAACCGTGGGAAAGAAATGACTCACAATGAACGCCGAAACGATGGGCCATTCTCGTGGTCGACTTACCGGTCAGTTCTTGCGGTCAAACTGCAATCGCAACGCGATCTTGCCGTCGCTGCCCGTCAACGACCAAGCAAACGACTTGGCATCCGCTTGTCCCAGCAAGCCAGCGATCTGCGTCCCATCGTCTCCCACCAGGGTCATCTTGCCATCGCTGATTGCGGCCTTGCCCTTGGACACCGTGGTCTTTCCTGCCTTGGTGTGAGCCAATTGAAACCGGTTGTTTTCGTCCAATCGAATCGCGAACGCTTCCGTTTCACTCCGTTTTGCCGACCAAGTTCCTGCCAAACTGACGGGCTTGTTGGGCTCCGTGGCGGTCGAGTTGCCGGTGGTAGACGTCAACCTGGTCGGCTGGTTGGTTGGCTGAGTTGTGGGCTGAGTTGTGGGCTGAGTTGTGGGCTGAGTTGTGGGCTGAGTTGTGGGCAGTGAGACCTGGGGCACGCTCGGTTTTGTCTCGACGTTGGCGTCCGCAATGGCGATGGATGTCTCGGCAGACTTGGGGGCGTTGCTGTTGGCGAGCAGCAACTGGGATTTTTTCATGGCGAACCACGTTTCACCACTCCCGGTCGCGACGGCGGTCACGCGATCGATCGCGTCGCTGATGTCCTGGTTGCCAACGGATTGGTTGCTGATCCAGTAACGCAGCACGATCAATTTGGCGGGGCGGTCATACACCACGCTCAATTGGGGGTGCTGGGCGACTTCGCCCAGCAAACTGGTCAGCTTGATCACATCGAGTTTTGATTCGTCGACGACTTTCACCAACGGCATCTCGATCTGAATGCGTTTGGATTCGACTTCAACGAAAAAGTACGTGGGAAGTTTCCAGTTCTTTTTTAGCACCTCGATGACCACATCCGGTCCAGCGGTCTGTGTTTGAAAGCCGAGGGCTTGCAAGCGATCCATCATGGTCTGCTTGTCGGTGATCGATTGCTGGGAGCCTGATTTGGTGGTGGACACTTCGGCAGCGTCGGACGCGGAAGCCGGTTCATCGTCGACAACGACTTGTGCCATCGAGATTTTGCTGAACAGATCGGCTTCGGCGGCGGTCGCCGGCAGGCAGGAAATGCAAGCAATGGGCAGTGCAGCGAGGATCGCGAGGAATGATTTGGCGCGTTTCATGGCAATCGCAGTGTTTTGAGGGCCGACAAACAGTTCAGTCCGATGCCAGGCACCTGACTGAGATGCTCAGCGGCCCCCATCGGCGTTTGTTACAGAAATTGACCTCGTTTCTGGCATTTGGACTGCGTTTCTTGCCGAATCCTTGCCGATGCTCACCTTGTTGGTCGCTAAAACGCGTCTACACTGACATACGTGAGACTTGAAGAAGACTCACGCGCTTTGGTCTTTCCAATTCGGCAGAGGGATCATTTATAGGGTTCGCCAAAGTCACTTAAAGGCTTGTGCCGTAGCACGCTGAGACTTTCGCGTTTCTCCCAGCGGCTCCATTTTGCCGCCGACGGATCAAAGCAACTAGCCGGTCGACAGTTCCCTTGTGGTTCATGTCGCCCGGCTTTTTTTATGCGCCGCCGCACCGGTTCCGTCGTGCCCGTCATGCGTCTATCGTTTTGTGTTCAAACTGCCATTACACCACCGCGTTTTTTTCAACCACTCTCTCATGTCTGACGAACCGAACGGGTCGAATGAGTCGAACGACCCGAATGAGTCGAACGGGGCGACGCCGAAACTCGCACCCACCCTGCGACTGTCACGTTTCGGACTCGTCGTCGCGTTGGCTGGGATGGTCGCGACCGGCTTGCTGGTGTACGCGATCTTTCCCTCCAGTGTGGGTGGCCCGCCGTTGCCGGTGGCGGTTCGTTTGGAAAAGCAGCCGGTTCAAACCACTGCGGGCGATCGCGCGTTGTTGACCGAAGTCATCGCGGTGCAAAACATCGCCGACCACGAGCTAAAGAAAATCGCGATCGAAATCAACGGACAGTATTTGATGTTCAATGAAGCCCCATTGGTCGCAGGCGATTCACTGGTACTGCCGTTGCGTGTTTTCACCGACAAACGTAGCAGCCAGCGATACGACCCGATCCGCTATCCGGTGGAGGAAGTGATCGTGCGAGGCCAGTTGCCCAGCAACGCCCGCGGCGTGAGCGAGTTTTCGTTCGCAGCGGAGGAACCAGAATAGCGCGCTCGCAGCATCGATGTAGCTTAGGATCGCTTCCTCAGTAAATGGCGTAGTGGATTTCGCCAGGAATCCCGTCGTCAAGGAATTCTGGCGAATCCCATTACCACGTTTGTCAGTTGTTGTTTAGTCGCGATATCGATAGTGGCGTCCCAGCGACCAGAGGCTGACGAGCCACATGGTGCCGAACATCAGCGGTGCGACGGTGGGTTGATAAGCAGCCAGCAGTGCAACGACAAAAAAGCCCAGGCCAAAGAGCGCTGACCCGCCCCAGACGTGACCCGCCATCGCAATGAATCCGAATCCGCTCAGCGCCGATGCCAACGGAAAGAGGGTGAGGTGCTCGATCTTGTTTAGAAAGAGCATCACGTTGACAACGGCCAATGCAGAAATGTATCCCAGCCAAATCGACCAAACGGGACGTTCTGCCACGGTGCGTGGCAGAATGGAACCGCTACGGACGTGATAGATCCAGGCAAAGATCACGGCAAACATGGTGAATCGAGGCAGCCAATACGCGGCCCACTTGGGGAAATCGTTGATCGCCAGAAAAAAGATCGCCACGTGTGTCACGAAGATGACCGCGCCGATGATGAACAAGGTTGCCTGCCACGCTTCGAACTGTTGCTGATGCTGGTCGCGTCGGATTTCACGCGCGACGCGATCAATCAACCCGCTGCTGGTGGCGAGTATTTCTTCGCCGCGCAAGAAACGATCCAAGTCCTCCGCCATCACCGACGCGGTGGAGTAGCGTTGGGACGGTTCGCTCCGCATCGCTTGAAGACAAATGTTTTCAAGGTCCGCAGGGATTTCGCGGCGATACTGTCTCGGTGCCTCGGGTTCTTCTTGGACGACTTTCTGCAAAATCTCTGCCGCGGTTTTTCCTTCGTGCGGCGGATGCCCGGTCAACAAGGCATACAGGATCGCGCCCAACGAATAAACGTCGGTCGCCACATCACCTGCTGATTGCCCGGATGCTTGTTCAGGGCTCATGTAGTGGGGCGTCCCCAACACTTGACCCGTCCGCGTGATCATCGTGCCTTCACGATGCCATTTGGCCAAGCCGAAATCGGTGACCAACGGCCGATCGTCCTTGCACAGCAGAATGTTCTCGGGCTTCAAATCACGATGCACGATTCCTTCGTCGTGCGCGTAGGCGACCGCCCGAGCGACGTCACGCACGATCCTTGCTGAGACGGTGTCGTCAAAGGTCGGGCGATTGACGTGATGTTGCAACGTCGGTCCTTCCACCAACGTCATGGAAAAGTACTCGTAGCCTTTCCATGATCCGATCTCGTGGATCGAAATGATGCCGGGATGATGAAGCCGCGCAGCCGCTTCGGCCTCGATGCGAAACCGTTTGCGTTCCTCGGCACCGGCGAGCAAGCCGGAGCTGATCAGTTTCAAAGCCACCGGGCGTTGCAATCCCTGTTGCCTGGCACGGTAGACCACACCCATCCCGCCCCTGGCGATCTCCGCTTCGATCTCATACGGTCCGACTTGGGTTCCCACCAAAGACGTCGGTTCGGGCGGCGGTGTGTTTTCCATCCAGTGGTGGTTGCGAAAAAACGACCGCAGTTCTTCCGCGTGCTCCGGATTGGCCAACAGATAGTCCGCCGGATCGGGGCGCTCTCCACGTTCCAAACGCTCGACGTAGTCCGCCATGATCACGTCCAGCGGATCATCGTCGGCTCCGGATTCGTCGTAATGGGTCGGGGATTCGCTGGCCATGTGGGCAGTATAACGTGCGTATACGCTCTCCAGCGAACCTTTGACGAGGACAAAGTGATTTCGGTCGGCCTCGGCGCATGCTTTGCCACTATTCGGGCTCTATGCTCGGATGATCGTCAGGAATCTCGCTGATCGATCGATGGCGATGTTCCGCTGCCTTCCCAGAGCGACCCTCCCAATCCTCCGCCATCCACTCCTCCCTGCCGTGTGCTAAAGGCGTCCCGATGGAAATATCGCTCCTCTTGCTTGTGCTCTTTTTGTTCTTGTGGGCGATCGTCACGCTTGTCGGTCATGCAACATGGGTCTTCATTCGATCCATGTTTACCGACTCATCCAGCCCACACGCTCAGGCACAGCGGCAAGCGACCGCTGATATCGAAGCAGCCGATCGCGTTCTGAATCGTTTGGAACGCGAAGGCGTGATGTCGACACAAGCCGTCGCGATTTTGCGTGGCAATGTCGCCAAGCTCTCGGGCGCCCCGCCGTCACTGCGTCAATCAAAATTCCCGTCCGTCGATCGCGTGGTAGCTGATTATTTGGTCGACAAGCATCCGCAGCCAGCGACTTCTCAGCCAGCGAGTTCGCAGCCAGCGAGTTCGCAGCCAGAGACTTTTCAAACAGAGACGCCTCCTCATGCGCCCCCGCCGGTGGAACGCACGGTCGAGAAAGCAGCTTTCGCGGCACCTCCGCAATCCGCTGACCGACCGGACACCCCGTTGGCAACTTCGCCGTCTCAGCCAAGTCCATTTTCCGTCCCGCTTGAGTCGTCGACGGAGGAAACTGTTTCTACCCAGGTCGAAACGGTCGCGTCGCCGCCCACACTGTCCAAAGCCGAGATCATTCGATCGTTCTTGGCGGCGCACAACGTGCGTTGGGGCGAGTTGGTCGCCGGGTTGCTGATCGTGATCTGTTCGGTTGGCTTGGTGTTGAGCTTGTGGAACACGATCGTCACGACGCATCGCGCGATCCCGTCGTTGATCTTTGCCGCCGCCAACACAGCGATCTTTGCCGCAGCCCTGTACACGCTGTCGCGATGGAAACTTCGGCACACCAGTCGTGCGATGTTGTTGATCGCGACGTTGCTGGTGCCTCTGGGGATCCTTGCCGGACTGGCCAGCGCGGGAACGGACGCGACGGCAGTGTCCTTGGATGACCCGATCACGATCGGTTCGATTCTTGTCGGCGGAATCGTTTACATGACGTTACTATGGTTCGGCGGGCGCGGACTGGTCGGTCGCCGGGACGCGTTGCCGATGATCTTGAGTGTTGCGGGACCGGCAATGATGTTGCCGCTGGTTCCAGCCGCGATCCGGATGGACGGACGTGCTCCGATCCTGTTGATCTTGGTCGGATCGGTCTCGTTGCTGGCCGCGCTGGCTTGGCAGTTGAGGATTTCTTATCGAGAGAAATGTCCGACGCCGGGATTGTCCGCCACGCGACGCCGTATCGTGATCTTGTCCGTCGGTGCATTCTCACTCTCCGCGCTGACCGCCAACATCCTGTATCTGTGGGGCGTGACAACACAAAATGCGATTGCGGTTTCGATCGCATTGATCCCGGCATGGGTTGGCGTCGCCGAATTTGCACTTTCGATTCGCAACTGGAACAAACGTCCCCGCTTGGCGATGGCAGGCACCGTGATCAGCATCATCGCCTTGGGCGGCGTTCTTGCGGCGATGCCGGCGGCGTTGATTTCCTCGTCGTGGTTGTGGACGTGGGCGATCGTGGCCAGCGTCTCGCTGGTGATCGGGGCGATCGGATTTCGACACCGTCAGTGGATTTCTGTAGCATCGGTTCCCGTCGGCGTGACCACCGTCCTGGCGTCACAAACGTTCTTCGCCACACATGCTTGGGATGACCTGGCGCTGTGGCAACGCGTGATCGGTGGACAACCGATGGTCGCGGCCTTTGTGATCGGTTTGGTGATCGCGGTAGTGGCGTGGATCGTTCCGAAGCGTTGGAACAGAGTCGTATGGAACGCAATCGCGGCTGGTTTCATCGCACTGGGCGCGATCAACGTCGTCGTGCTTTCCATCGCGCCAGCGAGTTGGCTGGGAGTGGTGCCGGCGACTGCGGTCACCGGACTGGCGGTCGTCGCGATCTTGGCTGCGTGTGCTGCATCGGTGTTGGTTCGCAAGTCATCGATGGAGCACCATGGGGCAATCGCGGACGCCTTGGCGATCGCGGTGATCCCGCTGGTCATGATGGGCTGGTGTTCGGTCTTTCATCCGATCAGCATCGGACTGCCGCTTGCATCGGCACGGGTCTGGTTGATCACTTCGCTCGCGATCGCGGCCACCTTGGTCACGATGACGGAGGGGCTGCGTAAATTTCAGTCGCCCACCGCTCTGCTTGCTTGGCAATCCGCCGTTGGATTCTTTTCCGCCATCGCCGTCTGCTTTAGTCTCTCAATGGTCCGCATCGACTGGACCGTTTCGGCGTGGGGATTGCTTGCGGTGACCCTATTGCTTGGCTGGATCGCGTTTCTCAATCGCAGTCGCGAATGGTTAATGGCAACTCAGGGCACATCTCTTTCACTGGCCGCGTTGATCGGATGGGGGCGATTTCACGAAACATTATTTACATCCGATGCTTGGCGAAGTTCTCTCGCGCTGTGGGGCTGGGGCACGCTGCTGGCGGCCACCCTGGTGGCCTGGTTGCTGTTGCGTGAAGTGAGCCGGGGCGTGCGGCGGACAAAACTTCGTGGAACACGTTTCGCTTGGCTGGATCATCGCACGGTCGCTCCCACACGGATGTTGGAAACAGTGCTGGGGGCGGGCATGTTGGTTTTCGTGATCCTTGCCACGGCACACGGCTATCTGTCCATGCTGTTGGGCGTCGCCGCAGTGGACAACACTCGGTTCTACGCGCCGGTGATCGTACCACTGATCAGCTTCGCTGCTGCCGCTCTGGCCACGGGGTTGTTCAGACGCCATATCAGGTCGGCTGTTTGGTCAGTCGGTACGTTGCTCGGGGTCGTGGGGATCGTGTGGATTTCAAATCAAATCGCTCAACGAACCTTGGTCGATGCGGCGGAGCAACTGGTATTGGCCACTTCGTTCGCCACGGTCGGCTGCATCGGTTTGGCGGCGTGGTTGGGTGGATTGCGCAGCAAGATGTCGGAACGTGATGTGGTCGCAGCCGCGTCGATGACGACATCGCCATTGTTGATTGCAGCCGGTACGGGCGCGACCCTGATGACGACTTCAGCCGGCGTGCTTTGGGTTTGCGATTGGCTCCGGCCGGTGCTTGCAGCCCAGTTGCCAAACGTTTTCAGTGCCTGGACGCTCGCCATTTGGAGCGGCATGGGGGCGTTGGTCTTGGGATGGTTTGGGCAACATTCGAAGAACCGAAATGTCTTGTTCCTCTCCGCCGGTTTGACCTTCGTTGCAACCTTCTTGGTCATGCCGTTGGCCGTTCCCAACAGCATCGTTGCCTGGGCTCAGTGGTCCACCGTTGCGTTGTTCGGTTGGATCGCTGTGGGCGCACTGCTGTCGAGGGACAAGCCGGAGTTGCGATCGGCATTTCAGGACGTTTTTCATGTGGCCGCTGCGACAGGCATCCTTTCCGCCGTCTGTACGACGCTGGGCGTTTGGTTGAGCATTGATGTCGTCTCGCTGCTGGGCAACTCGGGCGGCTATGTGCTGACTGGAATCACTGCCACCGCGCTGCTGACGTGGCCTTACTTGCCGTGGCGAAAAAGTGAGGAACACCCGATCATTGCACGGACGCTGATCTGGCCACTTGTGCTGACCTTGTGCAGCGGGCACGCGGCGTTGTTGCTCAGTACGGCTTCGTCCGTCACAGCAATTCTCGGTGCAATGTCCCCGCAGCGTCTGTTGATCGGCCTGTGGATGATCGCGACAATCGCATCGCTTGCCCGCGTGTTGTTGCAATCACTCAAATTCCATTCCATCAACCACGCCGACTTTCGCCATGCCGCCGTGATGGCAACAGGGGTCACCTGCACATCGTTAGCTCATTCGGCCACGGGATTCTACGGCTGGGTGGGACTGCTCGCGTGTGCGACAGCTGGGTGGCTCGTGATTCCGATCGCCTGGGCGGCGAAATCCAAGGAACCTGAACGAACAGCGGATTCCGTTGCCGGTCGCTTGCTGTGTTGGCTGATGCTGATTGTCGGCGGCTACTTGGCTGTTCGACTCAGTGATCACGCCGGTGCGGGCGACTGGTTGGAGTGGACGGCGATGACGGGATGGATTTCGCATTGGGTGATCCTGTGGCGTGTGGCGTGTCCCGACAAACCGCTGACGGAAACGACTGCCCGAGCCCCGCTGTTTTCACGGATCTTGGCCGACAACGAGTTCGCCGTCCTGCTCGTACTCGCTTGGTTTGGTGAGTTGGTGGTCAGCGTCGGTGCCGCATCGGGTCCGGCGTTCATTGGCACCTTGAGTGAACGTTGGCTGGTCTTGCGGTTGATTGTTGGTGCTCTGGTGGTGCTGACGGTGATCGCGAGAAACGATCGTATCACGGCATGGTTCACATCGGTCGCCCTGGCGGTCTTGACCGTCACTGTCTTCACCGCCCGCATGGCGTATGTCTACGAAGCGACTTACGAGGAAACTCTGGCGTTTGCGACTCTGGTCGCGCCCGCTGTTCTGGCGGCGTTGGCTTTCTCGGCCAGCATGATTGCTCGTTTCACATCGGCTGCCAACCTGTTTTGGAATCGAGCCAATGCCTTCACGAGGAGTACGTCGAACAACAGCAACCCGCAAAGACGACTGGGCAATACGACGATCGTTGCCGACGGGATTTCGTACGTGAGCTGGTGCGTCACTTGCATTGCCACGTTCCTCTGCGTTTTCTGGTTGGCCTATGACAACACGCAACGCATGCTGCCGATGGCGATCGGCAGCCTTGCCATCATCGCGTTGGTGTTCACCGAGATTTCGGGGCAATCACGACCCGACAAACAAGAATCGCGACGCATGTCGGCGGTCGGGTTGGGGCTTCTGGCGACGTTTTTATGGGCCAGCGTTGGAGTGATCGGAACGGAGTATCCCCTGCTGACGTTGACCATGCGATGGTTCGTTGCCTCCGTCTGCACCGTCGCGGTGTTCGCGTTTGCCTTGCCCAAGATGCTCGGGGAAACAATGGCCAATGTTTGGTCGGGAGCCTTTGAAAAAGCACGCACGGCGGCTGCAGTCTTGGCTGCGGCCACGCTATTGGCATTGTTGGGGCAGGAAGCGATGATCCGCACGCAAGGCGATCCGACGTTGATTTCCAAACCGTTGGTGTTGGGCGTGGCTGCAACGCTGGCGATCTTGAGTGTCTTGACGACCGCGGCGGCAATCTTGAGCGGCCCCGGCACCGGGTATCAGAAGAGCTGGAATCTAAGCGATGCGACACGACGGTTTCTCGTCGTTGCGGCGCAAGTCTTCGGCGGCCTGACGTGGTTTCATTTGTTTCTCTGTAAGAGTCCGTTGGCAGATTTGGGGCTGCGAGCCTACTGGCCGTACATCGTGATGGCACTCGCCTTCGGCAGCGTCGCCATCACACAGTGGGCCAAAGCTCGCGGTGATGATCTGATGTCCGACACACTGCGACAGACTTCGCTGTACCTGCCGCTGGTTCCCGTGCTCGGATTTTGGTTGAGCCTGTCCGTGTTTGATGTGGGAAATGCGGACGAAGCGACCCAGAACGCGTGGAGCTATGTGCAAGGCAAAGTCAGCTACCAGTCCTTGTTGTTGATTGGCACGATCTATTACGGCGTGGTTTCATTTCTCTGGAAGAATGGCTTTTCCCGAGTCGCCACCGTGATCCTGGGCAACGCGGCCCTGTGGATCTTGCTGACACAGACACCCGGTTGGGGATTCCTTGCGCGACCGCAGGCTTGGTTGATCCCGCCCGCTGTCTGTGTGTTGATCGTGACGCATCTGTATCGAAAGCGACTGCCGGCCGCTGCGGCATCCTCGATTCGCTATGTGTCCACGCTGGTGATCTATATCAGCAGCACTGCGGACATGTTGCTCAATGACATTGGTTCGACACTGGCCGGTCCGATCATCCTGGTCTTGCTCGCCCTGGCGGGAATGCTGGCCGGGGTCGTGTTGCGGGTCAAGCCGTTCCTTTACCTCGGTGCGATCTTTGTCTTTTTCGGCGTCACCAGCATGGTCTGGCATGCTCAGACCAGAATCGATGCCGTTTGGCCTTGGTGGGCATTCGGCATCACGACCGGCATGCTGTTGCTGGCCGGATTGATGGCCATCGAAAAGAACAAACCCAAACTGCAGCGTCTGGCAACCTCACTGTCCACCTGGGAACCGTGATGGTTGATGCCACGGCCGCGATCATTTTTTCGGCGGCTTCGGCGAGTCGTCCCATGATTTGCGGTCCGCCGGTCGGACCCAGTTTTCATGCTCGATCCCCGCAGCATTGAGCGCACGATCGATCGCCGCGATCGTTGCTTGGTTGGGCTTGAAAGAGCCCGGACGTTTGCCCTGAGCGATTTGCCGGGGCGTCGATCCGAGTTCATTCTTGCGATGCCAAAACTCTGGCTCGCAACCCAATTCCACCAACAAGTCCACGACTTGAGCAAAGCTTCGGTAAGCGGCTCCGTGTACCGCCGTTTCACCATGCTCGTCAACAACATCCAAGGAGACGCCCCACTGGTGCAGTTGTCTCACCGCAGCCAGGACTTCCGTTTCGCTGCCGGGATATTCATCGGCGACGAATACACCCACGCCGGCGGCCGCCAACATCGGCGTGCAACCGTCCACATTGCCCTGGTGGATGTCGGCCCCGAGTTCTTTCAGCGTTTTCATCAGCGGCAAGTCCGAAGTGAACGCGGCGAACAGAAACGGGGTCGCGCCGCGTGGATTGAGTTTCGCCTTGGCGTGCTTGCCTTTCTCCAAACGCAAGTTCACATCCGCGCCACGTTGAACCATTTGTCGGACAAACTCCAGGCTGCTGATCTCGCCATCGACACGGGGCGGCGGATCGCCTTCCTCATTGTCTCCTCTGGCGGGACGTCGCACCCAACTGATCGCGTGTAGCGGTGCATATCCGCTGCGTTGATCGTTGGGATCCGCGCCCGCATCGACCAGTTGCAACGCCAACTCAAAGTGTCCGCTTTCCACGGCCAACATCAATGCCGACATTCCGCGTCGGGGCGCCCGCCCGCTGGTACTCTGTGGGTTCATCACATCGTTGACGTCCACCCCGGCGGCGAGCAATCGCGAAATCACACCCGAGTGACCTTCACGAGCGGCAAAGAACCAAGCGTTGAAGCCCGATCGCAGTTGTTTGTCGATGTCCGCTCCCGCTTTCAGTAAAGCATCCACGACCGCGACGTGTCCTTCGGCCGCCGCCCACATCAACGCCGTCTGACCGTGTTGCTGTTTCTCATTGACGTCGGCGTCTTTCGCGATCAACGCATTGACCGTTTGAACTTCTCCAGTTCGTGACGCCAACATCAGCACGGTTTCACCGCCCGCGACCGTTGTGTTCGGGTCGGCACCTCGGTCCAGCAAGATCCCCGTGATTTCGGCGTCACCGCTGGAACAAGCGATGGCCAGCGGCGTGATCTCATATTCGTTTGCCGCATCGATCTGGGCGCCCGCCTCAAGCAAACGGCGCACCCACTGAGCGTTGCCCCAACGCACCGCCCAATGCAAAGCGGACATGCCGTCGGGTTGCCGTTGATCGATGTCCGCGACCGTCGGCAAGATTCGTTCCGCCGCTGCCCAGTCCTGCTGCTGGATGACGTCGGGCAACGTTTGCTGGACGTCTGACTGGTCGGCGAAGGTCGACGGATGGATCGACAGCAACAGTGCGACGAGCAATGGCAGTGTGACGTGTTTCATGATGGTTGTACGTCAGGCTTTCCAGCCTGACATGCTGTGGTGTACGTCAGGCTTTCCAGCCTGACATGCTGTGGTTGTACGTCAGGCTTTCTAGCCTGACATGCTGTGGTGGGTATGTCAGGCTAGAAAGCCTGACGTACATAAGCCTTACACAATGGTCAGTTTTCGACGAACAGCAGCATGCGTTGGTCGCCGCGACGCACAGCGACCCGGATGGTGGCTTGCTGTTGCCGGCCGGCTTCCAGGACGGCTCTCAATCGTTGCACCGAGTCCAGTTCGATACCGCCGGCGGCTTCGATCACATCGCCAACTTTCAGCTCCGCCTGCTCGGCTTCACTGTCGACCTTGATCGAGGTCACTACCAATCCCTTTTGATCTTCGCGATAACCAAACTTCTTTGCCGTCGTCGGAGTCATCGGGACAAGTTCTGCACCGAGCACTTCGCCGCTGCCGAACTGTGCCATCACTTCTTCGGTACGTTCGGAAAGCAATACCCGAACTTGCAGTGGTTGCCCTGCTCGACTGACATCGATGACGAGGGTGGCCCCCGGCGGTCGACTGGCCACGTAATTCCTCATTTGGCTACTGGATTTCATCGCCCGACCATCGATGGAGACCACCACGTCGCCTTCCCTCAGGCCTGCTTTGTCGGCGGGCATGTCTTCCAGGACATTCTCGATGACCACGCCTCGCTTCATCTTCAAGCCGTACTTGGCGATGCTGCGTTCGTTGATCTCGTCCAGTCCCGCGCCCAGGAAACCTCGCTTGGCCACGCCGAACTCGATGATGGAATTGAGTACGGGCCGAGCGATCGAGACGGGAATCGCGAACCCAATTCCGGCGCTCGTTCCGCTGCGGGACATGATCGCGGTGTTGATCCCCATCAATTCGCCACGCAGATTCACCAGCGGGCCGCCGGAGTTTCCGGGATTGATGGCGGCGTCGGTCTGCAGGAAATCTTCGAAACCGTCTCCGTCATCAATGATTCTCTGAACGCGATTCTTGCCGCTGATGATTCCGGCTGTCACCGTCTGCTCCAGGCCAAAGGGACTGCCGATGGCCAAGACCCAGTCGCCCACTTGAATTGCATCGGAGTCACCCATTGGAACCGCGGGCAAATTCTGTAGATCAACTTTGACGACCGCCAGGTCGCTTTGAGGATCCGTCCCAATGATCTTGCCAGGGACGGTTCGGCCGTCACTGAATTCCACTTCCAACTCGTCTGCATTCTCGACGACGTGGTTGTTGGTCAAGATGTACCCGTCGGGGCGGACGATCACACCGCTGCCCATCCCGCTGGCTTCTCGACGTTGGTCGGGAATGTTCGGGACGCCGAAGAATTGCTCCATTCCGCGAGGTAGTTGTCGACCACGGATGATCTGCGTTTGCGTTGTATTGATGCTGACCACGCTGGGCCTCATCACTTCTGCGACTTTGCGGAACGCACTGGAAAGGTCTTGCGCGGCACCGAGATCTTGGTTTCGCAGCGGTGCTCGAGTATCAAGTGCCGCGACGGCGGGACCTCCGTCTTGCGCGTGGGAATCATGATGCAGCATTTGAGGCACGCTCAGGGCTGCAATCGTGACCAACGACCCAATGACCATCGCCGCGACGATCATGCTTGTATTGGACTTATTGTGTGACATGTCTCAGCACGCTCCTCTCGAATTCAAGTTTCCTATCTTGCCCATGCTCTGTTTTGCCCGTCTTGCCAGTGTGGCGGTGGGCGACGGGGACCGACATCCAGTCAGTTGAACCAGTTCATTGTAAGCTTGGGGCAGTTGAACTCCCAAACATTCCATTTGCTGCCGGCACGGTGCGCACGAATTCACGGCTCTCGGATCGGAAAAGCCGTAGATAGGAGGCATCGGGGCTGCCGACGTGACAGAACGACAGCATTGGGCTGATGCGCAGTGCAAAATTTAGGCCAACCAGAGCCCATTCCTGGGGCCAATTGATTCGACCTACCTGTACAATTTACACCGGTAAGAACCCCAAGTGGTATCGATGGGGACCTGTCGTCTGTGCTATCATCAACCCGTAGACGCATGATTATGGTGTTCCGAGTCCCATTGCGTGTTGATTACGGTGGGATCGCCGACGCTGCCGTCGGCAGGGCGATTCCTGTTTTTGGTGTATCGATCGCCGGGGCGATGGTCGTAAGAGAAAGACCAGTCGCGGTGTATCTGCGAGAGGCGAAACGGACGGCGGTTACCAGCGGGTCATTGGGAACAGCGGGCACAAACGGCCAAGGATTGAGAGGATCAAATGAAGGATATTTTAACAGTGATCTTGGCAGGCGGACGAGGTTCCCGTCTGGAGCCCTTGACGCGGGACCGTGCCAAGCCAGCGGTGCCGTTTGGCGGTCTGTACCGGATCATCGATTTTGTACTCAGCAATTGCCTCAACAGCGACATGCGTCGGTTGCTGTTGCTGACGCAGTACAAAGCCCAGTCGCTGGACCGGCACATCAACTTGGCGTGGCGGAATTACTTCATTCGTGAACTTGGTGAGTTCATCGATGTGATGCCGCCCCAGCAGCGGATCGACAACAACTGGTACCAGGGGACCGCCGATGCGGTTTATCAGAACATCTATGCGATTGAGCGTGAGCAGCCGCAGGACGTTTTGATTCTGGCAGGTGATCACATCTACAAGATGAACTACAAACCGATGTTGGAGTTTCATCGCAAGATGGATGCCGACATCACCGTCGGTGCGCTTCGCGTGAGTGTGGACCAGGCACGCGAGTTTGGGGTCATGCAAACGGATCTCAAGAACCGCATCATCGGGTTCCAGGAAAAGCCTCAGAACCCTGTCCCCACGCCGGACGATCCGGACATCTGTTTGGCGTCGATGGGCATCTACGTGTTCAACGCGCGTTTCTTGTACGAGCAATTGTGCGCCGATGCGACTCGCGACGACAGCGACCATGATTTTGGCAAGAACATCATTCCCGGCGCGATCGATCAGTACAAGGTCTGTGCGTTTCCGTTCTTGGATGAAAACCGCAAGAGCGATGCGTACTGGCGCGACGTCGGCACGCTGGATGCCTATTACGAAGCCACGATGGACTTGATCAAAGTCGATCCGCAGTTGAATCTGTACGACGACAAATGGCCGGTGAGGGCTTTTCAACAGATGCTGCCGCCACCCAAGTTTGTGTTTGGCAGCGAAGGGCATTCCTCACGCCGAGGTTGCGCACTGGATTCGCTTGTTTGCCAAGGTTCCATCATCAGCGGCGGCAGCGTCCTGCGCAGCGTCTTGGGAACCAACGTTCGCATCAACAGTTACGCACAAGTGGAAGACAGCATTCTGTTTGATGGCGTCAACGTCGGGCGACACTGTCGAATTCGCAACGCGATCATTGACAAAGGCGTCAGTATTCCTGCGGAAACTCAGATCGGTTATGACCCACAGCACGACGCCGCACGCGGACTGACCGTGACCGAAAGCGGACTGGTGGTGATCGGTCGTGACGAGTTGATTGAGCCGTCCGTCGCCGTTGCAGGATCGGTCAAGATGGCCGGCGGTTGAACCTGCTCCATGTCTTACGTGATCGGTCTGATCTGTCTCGCACTTGGTTTGGTTGTCGGTTGGTTCCTCGGACGTCGCAGCACGCCGGCGGTGCCACCGGGAAACGAGCGCGACTTGAATCGCATGCTGCAGTTGCTCGGCGACTTGGGGACATGGACCGACGAGTATTCAGGTAATGTCTCTAGTTACCAACAGCAGTTGAAACACTTGGCCGCCGCCGTTCGCAAGCACAACGCGGCGGCATCGAGCGACCAACAAGTTGACGGCCAACAATTGATGTCGCTGTTGGAGCAATTCATCACGGGCAGCGAACGCGTTCAATCGCGACTCGATGCCGTCGAATGTGAACTGGAGTCTCGCACCCGTCAGATCAAGGATTACTTGGACCAAGCGCGCACGGACGGCTTGACCGGATTGCTCAATCGGCGGGTCTTTGACGAGGAGTTGGAAAAGCGATTTGAGCGATTCCGCGCCGGTGGCGCTTCGTTTTCGCTGGCTCTGATCGATGTCGATCACTTCAAGTCGATCAACGATACCCACGGCCATCCGATGGGCGACGGCGTGCTGCGACAACTGGCACAGTGGATGCAGCAACGGCTGGGTGCTGGCGTGACAGTGGCTCGGTACGGTGGCGATGAATTCGCGGTGATCTTGGACGAGTCCGTTTCCCGGGCAACGGAGCGACTGGAGACCCTGCGTCGAGCGATCGCGGAGTCCACCTTTCGTTGGGAGGATCACAGCGTCAAGGTGACTTTGAGTATCGGGATCAGCCAGCCGATCGACGACGCATCCTCCCTTTCCGTGCTCCGCCGAGCCGACGAAGCGCTCTATGCGGCCAAAGCGATGGGCCGCAACCACACGCTGGTCGACGAAGGCTCGGGGGCCCAATTGCCCGACGCGGTCGAGATTTCGACGGACCCCCATCGCAAGGATTGATGCTCTGGCTCTCGCTGGACTCTGATCTTTGGGGCAGTCGCTATGGTTGCCCGTCGCGGTTCGCGATATGTTGTTGACGCAGTGAAATCAATATCGACGCGTCCCGATGATGGTGCGTCGGCCAGTCGTCCCACGATGCAAGAAGCCTCCACAGCATGGCCCACTCTGAACCAACCGATACCAACGTGACATCGGATGCTCCCGCTGCGAACGTCATCGACTTTGATTCGCAACACGAATTGCTCGGGCATCCCACGGGACTCTACACGCTCTTCTTTGCCGAGATGTGGGAACGATTTTCCTACTACGGCATGAGGGCGTTGTTGCTCTTTTACATGATGAAAGGGTTCCTCGGCTTTGGAGACAAGGACGCCAACGCTGTTTATGGTGCTTACACCGCGTTGGTCTACATGACACCGTTCTTTGGCGGCATGATCGCCGACAAATTGCTGGGAGCGAGGACAACCGTGGTGATCGGCGGAGTGCTGATGGCACTGGGACACTTGTTGATGACCCTGCAGACGGACATATTTTTCTTCACCGCGCTGGCGTTGCTGATCGCGGGCAACGGATTCTTTAAGCCGAACATCTCAACGATCGTTGGTTCCCTTTACCCGCCGGGCAGCACTAAACGCGATGGTGGATTCACCATTTTCTACATCGGGATCAATCTCGGTGCCGCGATGGCACCTTTGTTGTGCGGCTACATCGGCGAGACCTACGGATGGCACTATGGATTCGGATTGGCCACGATCGGAATGATGGTAGGGCTGGCGGTGTTCGTCGCGCCCACGATCGTGACTCAAGTGATGATCCTTGGGACGGCATTGCTCTCTGCCTATGGTTTGGTGTTCTACAACCCGGGCGATGTGTTCACCTTCATTACCAATGTCGCCGTTGCGGTCGCGTTGTTGATCTCTGGAACCATCGCGGTGATGGCGTTGGCCAAGGGAGGATTGCCTGCAGAAGCAGGGCGAACCACTAGGCCAGAGAGTTACTTTCCCAACCTCACCAAAGTCCTTATCGGTACCGCGGTGGTGATTCCGATTCTTGTGCTGTTGGTTTCCGGTTTCTCCGTCGTGCCCGGTGTCAATGAAATGGCGAGGTTGATTCCAGAGCATTGGACGAAACCGTTGGAGGACAGCAAGATCAAGTTGGTGCGAGGGTTTGCCGAATTTGTCAAGGAAGCCAGTCGGCCCGCAGGATTGATCTTGATCATCGCGGGCATCGGCGCGTCGTTTTACTTGATACGCGAAGCTTTGCGGATGGAACGCGTGCCGCGTCAACGGATGTTTGTTGTTTTTGTGTTGACTTTCTTTTCCTTGCTTTTCTGGGCGTTCTTTGAACAGTCCGGCAGCTCGGTGAACAACTTTACCGACCGCAATATCGATCGAGTCGTCGAAGAAAGCTTGGTGACCGATGCCGACGTCGGCAAGACCGTCGACTTGCGTGTGGTGCCCGCAAGCGACGATCCCAAGCTTGCCGAGTTGGAGTATCTGAGCCAGGAGTATCTGGGCCACGAGAACGGAAACGATGAACTTGGGCAACGTGTTCGCACCGCGATCACGGCCGTCGAGGAGGAGAAAGAGCCTGAGAAACGGATGAAGGGTGAAGAATTGGAGGCAATGATCAAAGAGGTCACCGAGCAGCCTTTGTTCACGATGTCTGCGTTGACTTATCTGCGTGAATACGCCAAGAGCGATGCGGCTACACCTGCAGATCACAGTATCAAATGGCAATATACCGCCGAGAACGTCGGCAAGATCGGGCTGGGCGGAACCGAGATTCCCGCATCCGTTTACCAAAGCGTCAATCCGATCTACATCATGATCTTTGGTTTGGCGTTCAGCATGCTGTGGAGTTTCCTGGGTGCACGTGGTCGAGAGCCCAGCACGCCGGTCAAGTTCGCGTTTGGACTGATCCAACTGGGAATGGGTTTCGGATGCCTTTACTTCGGTGCCAAGACCTGTGACTCGGACGGCATGGTATCGATGGTGTGGCTGTTGCTGATGTACCTGTTGCTGACCACCGGCGAGCTGTGCCTTTCCCCGGTCGGCTTGTCGATGATCACCAAACTGTCACCGGCTCGTTTGGTCAGCACGGTGATGGGCGCTTGGTTCCTGGCCACGGCGTTCTCACAGTTTTTGGCCGCGATCATCGCCCAGTTCGCGGCGGTCAACGACGGCGGAAATTTTGTTCCCGTACCGAGCAAGACAGTGAACATCTATGGCGATGTCTATTTCTTGGTCGCGTTGATGGCGATCGGATCGGGCGTCGTCTGCCTGTTCCTGTCGCCGCTATTGAAGAAATGGATGCATGTCGATGCACCGCAGAGCGAGTGATCGTCGGCTATCCTGTGCATTGTTTTATCGCGTCGTCAAGGTTGTCATCATTCGCACCGGTGGTCTTGGCGACCCGATGTGTCCACCAGGATTTGGATTTCCGCCCGATCATGCCCAATCGTGTCAGATAATGTCAGTGCGGCAACATGAAACCCAAGATTTTCATCAGCCATTCCGCCAAGTCCACGGATGTTCAGGGGTTCCTGAGTGCGATCCACCAGGAGTTGCTCGGAGCTGAGTTTGATGTGCGGCTGGACATCGACGGGTTGGACTTGGGAGACGGATGGCGACACAAGCTGTTTCAGTGGATGGATGAAGTCCACGGTGCGGTGCTGCTGTTGAGCCATTCGGCGTTGGAATCCAAATTCGTTCCGATCGAGTTGAGCATCCTCTCGTTTCGTCATCTGCGAGAACAGAACTTTCCGTTGTTGCCGGTTCTGGTCGGGAATGTGCAACCGGAGGAGCTCGACCAAGGGACGATCGGCGATCTACGTCTTCGCGAGATTCAATGCCTCGTCGCGACGGACCCTCAGGAGACCGCGCGTCAGTTGGTCGCCCATCTGCAACGTCAGTGCAATCGTGTGGGGCGTCTGCGAACGCCGATGGAAGTGTTGGAAGACGACGTGGTGAAGCTACTCAGTCGGGCCGGGTTTGAGCGTTTGGAGATCGAAGAGGCGGCTTGGCAGATCTGCGATCAAGGTTGGACCGCGTCGTCGTCCGAGCAACAGATCTTTCGTTCGTTCGCTCGTGAATTGTTTCGCATGGATTATGAACAGGCATGTGACGCGTTGCTGGCATTGGGCAAAGGCACGACCGCACACGATGCGAAACGTTGCTTGTTGGAAATTTTGGACTTGATCACACCGTTCTGGGTCTTGGAATCTGCCGCGTCCAAATTGGCTCAGTTGGCGATGGGGCAGTACAGTGAGCGTACCTTTACGCTGTGTTGTGCGGAACCTTGGACCGCTCATTCCTATGTTTCTCGATCCAGCATGAAACCCCTTGGAGCGGGATGGCATGTCTGTGAGCTGATGCCGCCAGAGTCGGAGGATCCGTTGGAGTGGATCATGAATCAATTGGCCGCTTCCCTGACTCCAGCGGCTGGACCGGCGCGGCAAACGCAGACCCGGGATGTCAAACGACGGCTGGAACGCAAGGACTCGCGTCGAGAGCCTGTCTTTCTCTTGTTTCCGCCCAACTGGGTTCTCAGTCCGAACTTATTGCGCAGGCTCCAGGAGGAATTGCCCACGCTGACGATTCTGGTCACGGGCCCCGAACGGCAACTAGAAATTCTGCATCCCTTGGCTCATCAACTCGATTTCCCCGGTGAGGATCGCGAGCTGGCAGCATGCGATGCCTACGACGACACAAAAGATGATCTGGCTCGGGTTCTCGTTTGAACTTCAGTCTCTATCGCCTACCCCTCCGTGCAATTTGGAATCAGTGACGTGACGATTCGTTTTCAATCCCAACGCGTTCAGACTTGCCAAGCCGCTCCGCAACAGGCAGCGACCTTGGAGGGCAAGACGTATGTGTATCACCATCCCGACATCGCGTTGGCCATCAACATCGCGTTGATCACGGGACGACCGTTGTTGATCGAGGGGCCATCCGGATGCGGTAAGTCGAGCTTGGCCGTGAACGTCGCCTTGTCATTGGGGCGACGTTTCTATCAGCACGTGGTGACCAATCGGTCCGAAGCTCAAGAGTTGCTGTGGACCACCGACAACATTCGCCGGTTGAACGATGCTCAAGCCAACCAGTTGCTGCCGTTGCCCGCCTACATCGAGCCGGGAGCACTTTGGTGGGCGATGGATCCCGACAGTGCGTCTCAACGCGGTTCGACCGAGCCTCTGGATGAACGATGGTTGCCCATTGATCCCGATGTCTTCGCAACCGCTGAGCATACCAGCAACGGCACCGCGTCGGGCGCGGTGGTGTTGATCGACGAGATCGATAAGGCCGACCCCGATATGCCCAACGGCTTGCTCGTACCGCTCGGCTCGTTGCGATTCACGGTGACACCCACGATGTCCTTGGTTGCCGCGACCGAGCCACCGTTGGTGATGATCACGACCAACAATGAACGTGAGCTGCCGCCCGCCTTTCTGCGTCGATGCGTCCGCTTGGAATTGCCGCCACCGACGACCGACACGCTGATCGAGATCGCTCAGGCGGTTGACCCGAATGCCGGCTATGACACGGCTTTTTTGAGAAAGATTGCCGATGCGGTGCAACGCATCCATCAATCGGGCGATCGTTCGACACCATGCAGCACCGCGGAATACTTGGACACCGTGCGAGCCTGTCACGAGTTGAACTTGACGGCGGATTCTGCGGATTTTGAACGACTAACACGTATCGTGTTGCAAACCTCCCCACGCGATCGGGACGAATCGAACTGGTCATGATGGATGCGATCCGAGTCGCCGACCTGCTGCGTGCCTGGAACACGATTTCGCATGACGAAGCCGTGGACGATGAAGGCATGCATCAACGAGTGGCAAAACTACTCGGGTTTCAGTTGCGAATTCCGGTCAAGCAGTCGCAGGATCGAGATCGATCAAAACCAGAATCACAACCAGAGAAAAAGCCGAGCCAGCCAACCAGTCAGCCGCGGCGTTGTGTCGAACACGAATTGTCCGACGCTTATTTGAATCTCATCGAGTCTGCGCCAACACCACAGTTGCCGCAGTGGTACCAGGACGCGCCGGTGATGCCTGTTTCGGACACTCAGGGCATCGAGTCGAGAGGCGACGTGACTCCGTTGATTCCCGACCATTGGCTGCGAAGTCTGTTGAGGGATCTCTTGGCGAGGGATTTCCTGAGCAACGAGGTGGACGTGGAGCGGATCGTTGCGAGACTCGCGACAGCCGAACCTTTGGGGGTTCGCTTGCTACGATCCGCCAAGTCGCTTCGCGGCGGAGTTCAGGTCATTGTGGACTCGGCCCAGTCGATGCATCCCTACGCAGATGATCAATGGTCGGTTGTGGCTGGCTTGCAAAGAATTGTTCCTGGCAACAGTCTTGAAATCGTCTACACGGACTTGGAAACGCACCGCGTCTATGATCCGGTCATCGATGATGAGCGTTTCTATCAGACGCCGCCCGGCGGCTGGACGATTTTGTTGTTGACCAATTTCGGCATCGGTCCCGGCGAAGGTGCATCGGGGAGCCGTCGTGCATCAAGGTGGATGCGTTTTTGCCAATCGCTCAGCGAGGCACACTATCGAGTCGTTGCGATCACACCCCTGGAGCTGTCTTCAGGTGATCGTCAGCTCCAGGTTGCAAAGACGACGAGTTGGTTTTCCTCCGCATCGTCGGCCTCCCGTCGCAGTCTTGTCGACCGCTCCACCGTGCACGACGAGTCGCAAGCGAGAAACGCATCGGGACGAATCCTTCGATCACTGGGGCGACTGCCGACCGATGTCGCGGAGCTTGCCGTGGTGCTGTCGCTGACCCATCGGATTCCGCGTTCTTTGTTGAGACGAGCACGCATGCGGCTTTGCCCGACGCTGAGCCCAGCGGTCGAAGCCGAGTTGTGGTTCAGCGGTTTGGTCCAATCACGCTCGAGCGATTCGATCATCTTGCATCCTGACTGCGTGGCAGAGTTGCAGCGGCGATTGATTGCCAGCGGGCGTCTGGATGAGGTCTGGCGTTTCCTGCAATCCAGCCACGCAGAACGCCCGACGCTTGCCGGGCTACACGAGCGGCTTTCGTATCTGGCGTTGAAGCGGACCGACGATGCCCGGGACGATTTTGACGCTGCGATCGCGTCCGTGTTGAAAACGGTGTTGGAGGAAAGGCGGCAGGGGATCGCTCAGTGGGCCATTTCCTCGTTGCCTCGGATTCCGGCGGACTGGAATCCGGGACGCATGAACCTGCTGCAGGAAGTCTCACAGCAGTGTATTGCTCGATCCGCTTCGGACTCTGACACTCGGTCTGATTGGGGATCTTCCCAAACGCCGCTGCCATCGGAGTCAATCCTATCCAGTGAACACCAGATGTTGCTGTCCAAGGAGACAACCATGGTGGAACTGGGCATCCGCGTCGCTGGTGATTCGTTGCGGCTGAGCGAGCCTCCGGAGCCGGGGGATGAAGTGCTGCACATTCCCGACTCGTCGCATCGGACGCTTTGGTTCGATGGCGATGCGATTGAGTGGCCGGCCGGAGATCCTCCCAGGGATTTCTCGCTTCAGTCGGCTCCCAATGTGATTCAGATCACGGACGAATCGGGCAATCAATACGTATTGCGGCGAGATCTGAAACGCAAGTTTTCCAGCGAAAGACTGCTGCAGCTCGGCCATGGGCATCTCGTTCGTGGTGATCGAGTGGTCGGTCCCGCACTCGCCATCGGCAACTCGCGTGTGTTGACGACGCAACGGATTGTTCGTGAAGCGTTTGAGGGAGAAGGTTTCGATTCGGTTCAGTGGGTCGGACAAGATGGATCGATGGATGTCAAACCCGAGTCGAGTGATCGTCGGGGCAGGCGTCAGAGTGGCGACGACGAGCTGGCGGTCCTTGTTGGGACGTTTGAATCGTCGAATCGGCGAAGCGATTCAGCAGAGCTGCCGCCGGAGTCGTTTGGTCCGTGGAACGCGTTGAACACACAGAGCGTAGAAGAATCCGATTTGGCATTTGCGTTGTCGGTCGATGTGAATCAGGAGTTGGCGGTCACGCGATTTCGTCTGAAGTCAATCGGCAACAATCGGTTCGAGTTGCAGCCGACGACGTACTTGCGGCACATCGATGTACAGCAGTGGTCGGGAGCGTTGATTGTCCGCGAAAAGGGCTATCAAAAACTCGGCGTGGCGCTGGCGACATCGGCTGGACTGGTGTTGCAAACACCGGATCAAAGTGTGCTGCAGAACGAGCGAGCGGCTGAGACATCCAAACTCAAACGTGTGAGAAAACCCCGGGTACACATTACGTACGATGTCGAGGCGGCGGATGCCGTAGAGAAGAAAGAGTTGCCTTACGTTCTCGGTGTGATATCGGATCTGTGTGGTGATTCGACATCGATGAGCTTGAAAAATGCAGAGTGGTTAACGGTTGAGTCAGGCGGGTTGGCTTCTCTTTTTGAATCGCTGAAGCCATCAATCGATGCAAGTCATGTGGTTTGGGAGGCATTTCAGAAAATCGATGATCCATTTCTGTGGCTCGACTACCTGAGTTTCGAAACTCGTGGATTAGTTCACGCAACGCTGAAGTTTCGATCCATGGAGGACTTTGAGCCGTCGCAGGTCGCGACCCAGATTCCGCTATTGCAATCGGTCTTGGAACGCAGACAACTCACAAGAGAGATTTGCGATTGGTGTGTTCAACACGAGTCAGAATGCCAGTTTGCTGCGCAGTTTCTAAAAGACAAAGAGCTACTGCACCTTTTGAATGACATTTTCCTGAAGGTTCGTAGCGGCACGATCACATGGAACAATCAGTCGGACCTACTGAAAGCTGATCGCTACCAGTTCCTGGATCTGAATGGTATAGAAAAACTCGTACATTCTTTGCGAGACGGCAACGATGACGAGCACCTGATGGATTGGTTCCGAACGCTGCTGGATCTGTTCAGAAACCGAGTCCTTGAGGAGGAGCAGTCGGTCACTACGGCGTTAGCAGAACGAATCCGCGATATGGATCGCGTGATCAGCGATATCGTTCGAGCGGTCATGCATTGCGATGCGTTTCGGAACCTGGAATCTCGCTGGCGGAGCGTGCATTACTTGGCAAACCAATTGGCCACGCACGAAGATCCTTGGATCGTTGGTGCAAGATCCAACCACCATGTTGAATTGAAAGTGCTTCCTGTTCCGTTGTCTGCTGTAGGCAAAGATTTTGACTCAACGGTTTCGGTGGATGAAATCGATCTGTTTCGGTTGGTTGACAATCGCTCAGTCGGTCACACAAGGGTTCCTTTCGGCGCCCTGGTAGTGGACGAACCCATAAACATTCAGCCAAGAGATTTGGAAATCCTGAGGGGGCTTGCTTTTATTGGCAGTGCTCTTCATTGCCCGGTGCTTTGCACTCCGGCAGCGTCGTTCTTCGGACTTCCTCGTTTCGAAGACCTGCCAGATACCAACCGACTCGATACTTTGATGATGAAAGGGGCTCAACACATAGCGTGGAATCAATTGAGAAATCAGGAGGATTCAAGATTCTTGGCAATGTGCTTGCCTGGGATTCTTGGTCGAGCACCCCACACGATCGAGACAGATGAGATCGCGGATGAGTTTAGGTTTCAAGAATGGACTTCCGATCCCAAGTCAAGAAAATCGATATGGATCACTGGCCAGTACGCTCTTGCAGGCCGCATGATTGAGTCGATGCGGGAGACAGGACTGCCCAATCGGATCGTAGGGGTCGAAAACGGAGGTCGTGTCAGTGCGCCTGCCATGTTTGGCGAACCGTTTCAAGATCATTCTTTTGTGCAAGCAAGCATTCACGATCGGCTAGAACGTGAACTTGCAGAACTCGGCTTCTGTTCGTTGGTTCATTTCAAGAACACAGATTACGCCGTCTTCCTGAGTGCCCATTCGGTACATCGCCCCAAACACTTCAGTGACCAGGAGGCGACGCTTGATGCCGAGGTTGCTGCTCAGTTGCCGGTCGTCTTGTTCGTGTCTCGCTTCATGTGCTACTTGCGTTCGATCTCCGGCGAGATGATCGGCCGATTCCTGTCAGCTGAGGAACTGGAACAGTATCTGAATCGTTGGATTGTGCAGTATGTGACTCCGGATTTGGATGCCAGTCCAGAAATTCGGGCTCAGTATCCATTGGTAGAAGCAAGCGTCCAAGTGAATGAGCGGCGAGGGCATCCAGGCGTCTATGACATGGATGTCGATATCAAGCCATGGATGCCGTTTTCTCGACGTTTACCCAGGATCAAGCTGCAAACACGCTTGGACACCCCGCGTGCGTGAAATTCCCGTACGTCAGTCTTTTCAGGCTGGCCTACTCCAACGGACTGTCAGCCTGGAATGGCTGGTTACGCGTCTTGGCGTGCTGATCGACGATTTTGATCATCTGCGAGATCGCCTGTTCTGACATTTCGGGATACAGCGGCAGGAAACACATCGAGTCGACCAGGCGTTGAGCCGTTACAGGAGAGTCAGCAAGGTTGCCCACAATAGAAGGAACTGCTTGCATTTGACTCACCGCGGTGGCATCGAACCCTGAATAGCGAAGTTGCTCTATGAGCTGGTGTCGTTCATCGCAACAAAGCGGAAAAACCCACCACGTGTGATATTGCGTCGCCGCACTCGGGACCCTCATGTTGTCATCCCGATCCGACAGGCCTATGCCGTCGGCAAGCATCCGCCCCAGGCGTGACCGGCGGTCTTGACGTGACGCGTCGAACCGATCAATACGATGCTTCATCAATTGTAACAACGCGTTACAGGGCTGACGCCGTCGTCTGGTGAAGAATTGATCGGCGGGGAAGTTTCGCACCGCACCGTTGAGGGTCTCGTCACGGTTCTTGCCAAGCCATCGTAAGATCCATACCAGAATCGCAAAGGTCCGTCTGCCCGACGCAAGCTTCAGCAGGCTGTAGGTCCGTACTCGAACGCGAAACTCGGCTTGCGGTTGAATCGGCCAAGTTTGGTGTGTCGATTTCATTCGCTTGAGTAGTGTCTGATCACGGACCACCAAGAGCGCGCCGGCCAACGCCGTTGACGTCTTGATCGGACCAAAGCTGAACATGACGACATCAGAGCCGGGATGGCCAGTGTAGCGATTTCCGTCAAAGCACTGCGCACAGTCTTCAATGAGCAGAAGGTCATTTCGCTGCGCAATGGAACAGATCTCGCTAAGATCCAGGATCGCTCCAAACAAATGCGCAACCAGAATCGCTCGTGTCTGGGGCTTGATCGCGTTCTGTAACGTCCCGAGATCCAGCTGCATGGTGGACGGATCGATATCGATCGGAACGGCAATCAAGTCATGAGATTCGATGATGCGGACCATGTCCAAAATGGTGACCGCAGAGACCAGGACTTCGCTACCCGCCGGCATTCGCAACCCGGTCAACAGCAGATCAAAGCCGCTGCGCACCGACAAGCATGCCAGCGAACGGTCCCGCGGTGTGAATGCAGATTCGGCATCTTGAGCTGCAATTGTTCGATCGACTTTGCAATACGTCTTGCGAAAGCCGAACCAAAGGTCAGTCCAGCCGATGTCAATTCTTTTTCGCGCCCACATGTTTCCGACCCTACGGGGAGAAGCCTGATCAGGGGGAGCCCATTTGTCGCCGTGCGATGCGCTCGTTGCTAGGTTGATGGTATAGCAGGAACGTGGCAGCGAGGGGAATTCTTGCGAATCCCATTACGGGCGAATCCCATTGCGGGTGAATCCCATCGCGGGGTCGTGGGCATCAGCGGGTGGCATCGACCGAGTGATCGAGGGAGCGGCGGAGGAGATCGGTTTGGGTGGCTCGGCAGATATCGAGCAACTGGTTGGTGTCCTTGAGCAACTCAATCCATCGGATTTCCTCTTGGCACGCGTGGATTTCGATTCGCTGGGCGGCCATCGCGATGGCATTGATGTTGTAACTGCGAGCATACATGCCCAGTCGGGCGGCGAGAGATTTCATCCCCTCGGCGTCTTGATCGTCGACCGCGGTTGCCAATCGCTCGACTTGATAGCCGATCTGAATCGCCGCTTCGTTTTTCGATGCATTGATCTCGACGTTCGGGTTGCAGGAGATCGCGGCGGCGAATCTTTCCACCAGGTCGGGATCGAACTGTGAGGGTGCACAGCGTCTCAGTTCCGCGATCGCTTCCTCGTGCGAGCGTCCTTTACGATAAACACGATCGGAGACGATCGCGTCGTAGCTGTCACAGATGGTCAACAGCCGGGCGGCCAACGGGATGTCTTTGCCGATGGGCAGATGTTTTTCGCGACCGCCACCGCCGTAAAACGCATGATGGGTTTCGATGATGCGAGTCAACTCGGGTGACTCGAAAGCGCTCTCGACGATCTCCACACCGATGCGATCATGTCGGGACATGATCTCCCATTCTGACTTGGTCAACGGACCGGGTTTGAGCAAGATGTGATCCGGCACACCGACTTTGCCGATGTCGTGCAGCAACGCCGCGATCTCGACCAAGTGCAAATCATAGGTGTCCATGAAACCGCTGGCCACGCGTGTACACAGATCGGCGACACGACGACTGTGCTCGGCGGTCTTTGCGTCCCGATAGGAAAGTGTTGCGACCAGAGCCGCGACTGCTTGGTAGGGAATTTCAACACCCTTGCGATCAGCATGCTGCGACAAGTCGCCTTCGATCTCCGCGAGTTTCGGCGAAAACGGCACGACGCAATTTCGACCCGCTCGTTTCGCGGCGTACAGGCAGACGTCGGCTTGGTTGATCAGTTCTTGCGGGTCCTCGGCGTCGAAGCGGGTTTCGGAAACGCCGATGCTGGCGGTCAAACGAAGGTCCGCAGGGTCGGCGAGTCTGATTTCGCTGATCGCTTGCCTTGTCACTTCGGCTTGCTCGATGGCTTGTTCAAAGGTCATGTTGGGCAACAGCACACAGAATTCTTCGCCACCGTATCGGCAGACGATCCCGTTGACGCCGTGGCGTTGCTTCAGCACCTTGGACACTTGTCTCAAGACTTCGTCGCCTGTCGCGTGGCCGTAGGAATCGTTGACGCGTTTGAAATGGTCGTTGTCGATCATGATGCACGAGAGCGGCTGTCCCGATGCTTTGGATTCCGTCCAACGTTTTCCGAAACGCTCAAAGAACGCGCGACGATTCAGGCAGCCGGTCAAGGCATCTTGAGTGGCCAAGATCTCCAGTTCACGATTCTTTTCTTCGATTTCATCGCGACTGCTACGCAACAGCATCAGCATTCGCTCCAACTCGGCGCGATGTTCTTCGATATGGGTGACATCCCGAAAAGTCGCCAATGCGCCGCGTCGCGCGCCGTTGCCGCCCAGCGGGGCTGCGTTGACCGAAAAGATTCTGCGTGATCCGTCGTCCATTTGCAGCCACAGCATTCGCTCGGTTTGTATCGTCGAGTCGGCGATCGCGAGATTCCAGGGCAGTTGTTCACTTGCGACTGGCTGACAGGACTCGTCGTCTGCGGATTGCCACGGTAACGCGTCGGCGGACATTTCGGTCAGGTATTCCGTAGCGACATCGACCGTTCGCGCAAAGGCATCGTTGGCGAGGATGATGCGAGCCTTTTCATCCAGCACCAGCAGTCCTTCGGCCAAGGTGTCCAATGCCTGCCGAACTCGCTCGGGGACGACTTGGGTGTTGCTGAACACCCGTAGCACTTTGCCGACAAACACCGTGTAGGCCACGACGCCGACGCCGCAAAAGAAGACCAGTAAACGTACGAGCGGATGCTCCGCCAGTGCACCGGCGACGGTCGTCTCAGGGGCGTGGAAACAAAGTTCAACATTGCCCCAAGCGGCACGTCGCAGCGTGATGGGGACCTGGATCGCATCCACGCCACTCTTGCCTGCTGCTTGTTGCTCCCAGATTTCTGCATGGTGTCCCGAGTCGACTTGCAAGACGCCGGCGGTGTTTCGAATTCCGACAGACAACAGGTCGGGATTTCGATCGACGAGAGTTTGGACCGTGGTCTGCAAATCCACGAACTGACGTTTGCGAACATGAGCTGCCGCGTTCATCGCGATCGTCTCGCTCAACTGGCGACGATGCTTTGCGTTGGCTTTGGTCGAGTCCGGAATCAGTCCGAACCAATGGGCGCCCAGAATCAAGCTCGCGCCGACGCACACCAGTGCGATCGCTAGCCGAACTGATTGGAGGTACACCTTGCCCACGTGCCAGGACCCGAGGTTTGATTGAGGGACAAACGACTGAAAAAATCGGGAAAACCCCCGACTAGCGTTAACTTTGCTCGCTCAAATGCACCGGGCGTCATGGATCTTGGCCGCGGCATGGCCACTGATCCTTTCTCGCATCGATATGGCAGGCTTTTCCGGTTGTGATGATTGCAACGCGTTGTTTGCTGGCAATAGACAGCGGTCTTGGCAAGTCTTGTCGGTTAAGCCGGTCCGTCAAACCTTGTGGGCAGCAACGGTTGTCCGCTCACCTATGTCGTGCATCACGATTTTTCCTTGCACGTCGGGCAGCCGTCACCATCGATATGTCCGATCTATCCAACGGGTGCGATCGCTACAAGGCGATCGGTCCGTAAATTCGGGAATCACAGCAAGGAACCCAGCTTGTTGAGCCATCGGGCAGATAACAGATCGACACCAATCACCATCGCGAGCACTGCGATGATGATTGCGATCGTCTCTGCGCTGTCTGCTGCTCCGTTGCGGGCACAGGCCCCGGCGACATTGATGCCAAGCGGTCCTCCGGCGAACGCCGACTCCACGATCCCCAATCTACCCAGCAAAGGTCAGTTGCCTTACGAGATCGTGCCGCTCAAGCCGGCGGTCAGGCAATGGAACCCCGATCCCACTGGCGATGATCCGGTGACACGCCAACGGAATTGGCAACTGGCGACGGAGCGTTTGCCGGTCCCCAATCAGTCGCCGCAGCCGCCGGTGGGCAGCATTCCGGCTCGCATTCCGCCGCCCCCGCCGGCATCCGACCCGATTCGTGAATCCGACATGCCGCCGATGCAGTGGTGGCCGGATCGGGTTTCACAACAGATTCTAGGTCGACCCCGCTGGGTTTCATTCGATTTGGAAACGGTGCTCATCGACGCGTTGCAGAACAGTCCACGCATTCAAAGTGTTTCGCATCGAACCGGAACGGCACTGGAACGCATCGTGCAACAAGACGCCGCGTTTGATCCGACCGTCTTGCTCAACGGCGGCCTGGGGCGAACCAACGATCCGGTCGGCAGCGTGTTGACCACCGGGGGCGCGGATCGCTTGGTCGAGGAAACTGGCAATTTCCAAGGTGGCGTGAGACGTGTCACACGTCGAGGTACCGAATTGGAGATCACCGAAAGACTGGGCCTGACGGACAGCAACAGCGACTTTTTCGTTCCAAACGATCAAGGCGATAGTCGACTGAGTGTCAGTCTCACCAAACCGCTACTGGATCGCGGTGGTCAGGTCTACAACGAGAGACTGATCACCCAAGCTCGCATCGACAGTCGAGTCGCATGGCAAGAAATGCGTGGCGAAGTCGAGCAGCGGATCGCGGAAGTCATCACGGCGTACTGGCAACTGTATCAAATCCGTTGCGAGTTATCTCAGCAACGCGATCTGCTTTCTCGTGGTCAATCGATCGAACGTCTGCTCGTCAGCCGAAGTAACTTTGACGCCAGTCGCATTGAGATCACCAAGGCTCAGCAGCGGATCGCGCGTCGCTACGACCAGATGTTGGTGTTGGAAGCGGAGTTAAAGAAGCAGCAAAGTCGATTGGCTGCCGCCGTGGGTTCCAACGCGTTGCTGAGTGCCGACATGGAACTCGAAATGATCCCGGTGCGGCCGAGCATGTTTCCCGAAACAAACTGGACCTTGCGAGACTGCGTTGCCCGCGCGTTGGAGAATCGCCCGGAAGTTCGAGCGGCGACCCACGAATTGGAATCTGCCGCGTTGGAAACGCGGGTCACACGCGCTGAGTTAACGCCCCAGCTCAATGCGGTGTTCAACGGGTACCTGTCCGCGCTCAACGGTGAAAGCCAAGTCTTTCGTTCCTTTGTCGAGCAATTCGAAGCCGCTCCCGGGTTGTCGGCGCGCCTGGAATACGAGTTGCCCTACGGACGTCGTGCGGCCAAGAGCCGGGTTCGGGAAGCGCAGAAACGATATCAGCAGTTGGCCGCCGACTTGCAAGAAACCGTCCAGCAGACGAAATCCGAAGTCGAGTTGGCGCTCATCGATGTTCGTCTTTATGCACAGCAGCGACAGCAAAAGCAGCTCGTTTTGAAACTGGCGATCGATGAAGAAAACATCTTGATGGTGCGTTGGCGAACGATCGGCGGCGATGGGTCTCGCATCGGCATCGTTCTAGAAAACTTGCTCGATGCCCAGCAACGACGCACGGATGCCGAGCGTGATTGGGTTGCATCGCAAACGGCCTGCCTGGTGGCCCTGGTGCGTCTGCAGCGAGCGATGGGGACGTTGTTGATCAACGAAGGCATCTCGCCGCATCAGCACGGTGGTGCGGCCTCGGTGAGCTTCGTCCGTGAAGACCTGTCGTCGATCCAAGTTCCCGGACAACTCACACCGCCACAACTCACACCGCCACAATCACTGCCATCGGAATCCGTCATTGATTACCCACCCGATGACCCTTTGCTGGACGATAACCCGCTGCCATAGGAGACTGTTGACTGAGTTGTGTTGCGTTTTATCTGTGAGCCGATGGCGCTAGCCACGGGCCTCGACGGTTTTGTCAACACCATGAGGCCCGCGGCTAGCGCCTTGCGGCTCACCGAGTCAGCAGTCTCCATAACGTCATCAGAGTGAAAAAGGTGTCAGACACCTTTTTCAACGTCGGATGCCCCACACGTTTCCTTTTTACAGATTACGAACCGACGATGAACATGAGCCAACGAGTTCGACAGATCGATCTGAAAGCAAGTTTCATCCGTCTCGCGCGAACCGCTGCGACGAGTGTCGCATTGACGTGGTCAATGACGAGCATGTGTTACGGCCAAGGCTATACGACGGAGCATCAAGGGTTGACGGAGCCGAAGTACGACATCTTGGTCGCGGCGACAGAGATCGGTCGCATCGATGAAGTCAACGTGGATGTCGGCGATGTGGTGCAAGAGGGGCAAGTCATCGCACGCTTGGAGGACGATAGCCAAGTCGCCGACGTGAAATATGCAAAGGAACGCGCGGCAATGCATGGCGAGTCCGATGCGGCCAAAGCGGAGGCCAACTTTGCCCGCAACCGACTGAAACAGTTACAAGAACTGGCAAAACAACAGATGGCTCGCCCTGATGAGATCATTCGCGCCACAGCCGATCTGGACATCGCGAGGTCGCGGGAACTGGCGTCGATCGAGCAAGACGCATTGCGCCAGTTGGAGTTGCAACGCTACGAACTGCGTTTGAGCCGACGCAAGGTGCTGGCGCCCAGCGGCGGCGTGGTCGCGGAGGTTTTTCATCATCCCGGCGAGTACCTCACGCCCGGCGATCCCGCGGTCATTCGTTTGCTGGTCGTGGATCAAATCTTTGGCGTGTTCAATCTGCCCGCCGCAGATGCCTTGGCTTTGCATGTCGGTGATCCTGCGACGGTATTTGTCGCCAGTCTGTCCCAGCCGGTTCGAGCCACCGTTCACTCCATCGCTCCGGCGATCAACGGCGACAGCGGAACGATCAAGGTGCGTTATCTGCTCAACAACAAAGACGGCAAGGTGCGAGTGGGAGACCAGTGCCGGATTTCCATTGAGTCCACTCGTCCCGCGTTGAGTTCATCGGACTATCGCTACTCTCGACAATCACAACGAACAGAATTATCCGCTGCCAAAGCCAGCGCGGGGAGTATTCGATAAGATGGACGCTTCCACCCAATCGATTCCGTTGAAACAGCAAAGCGAACGAGGCAAGAGGGAGTCGGAGTCTCTGTCGCGGATCGTTCACTTGATCGAGGCTGTTGCCAAATCCGAAAGCCAGCGTGAAGCGATCGCGGCGATGGTGACCGTGCTTTCCGAAAGTGTTCCGGGATGCTCGGTCCGATGCGGCGTCGGTGCCGGCAAACTGCGGCACTACTACGACCTGCGTTTGGGTTGGCTCGGGGAAGAAAGCCCGCTGCGTCAGATGGCTAGCGAGCAGTGGAGTATGCCGCGTGATTCCTCCGCTCTCGGCAATGAACTGGATTTGGAGATCTCTCAGGTCAACGGGGACCAACGGTGCGTGATCTGGGTCAAAGGCGAAAACGATTCCGTCCCACTTCGATTGCCAGAACAGCTTCTCTGGGTCACGCCGCTCAAAGCGACCTTGGGGCATCTGATCTGGTCGCGTCAGGCCAGCAGATTGCGCCGCGTGATCGACTGGTTTGTCGCTGCGGGTTGGAACACGCGTGTCGCCATAACGATCGGCGTTTTGATGCTGATTCTCGTCGCTGTGTGGCCGGTTTCCTATCGCGTGCAGTGTTCCGCGATCGTTACGCCACAGGAAAGCCGGCTGGTTTCAGTACCATTCGCTGCCACCCTGCTGAAAACAGAGGTTCAGCCCGGGGACGCGGTCCAGGCTGGGCAAATACTACTGGTTCTGGATGGACGTCCTCTGAGATTGGAGTTGGAATCGATCGAGGCACAGATCGATCAGTCACGCAAAGATCATGACATTGCTTTAGCGGGCGGTCGCATCGCGGAGGCGCAGCAAGCGAGACTCAAACAACGTGAGCTGAGTCGACGCGCGGATTTGATCGTCGATCGACTGGAGAACTTGGACGTTACCAGTCCGATCGATGGTGTGGTGATTGCCGGCGACATGCAACAATCCATCGGCTCGCCACTGGAGACTGGCCAATCCCTGTTTGAGATCGCACCCCTCGACACGATGTTGGTGGAGATTGAGATTCCTGAGCACGACATCAGCTACGTTCACGAGGATACGGATGCTCGGATTCGTCTGACTGCACTTGGCAATCAAACCTTTCACGCATCGCTCGACCAGTTGTATCCGGCCGCAACGGTTCGCGAAGACGCCAACGTGTTCATTGGTCGAGCTTCCTTGACCAACCCCGACGGCCAGTTGCGGCCGGGAATGCGGGGCCACGCGGTCGCCTATGGACCCCTGCGTCCTTGGTTGTGGTCTTATCTGCGGGGCACGTGGGAACGCACGCTTTGGTGGATCGGATTCTGATGACGACGCCAAAACAGCCAGATGGGCTACATGCAGATGTGCCACCACAAACTGGGCCACATGGAGATGACTCGGTCGCCAGTTCCTTGCGGATACGCATGGAGCGAGAAATCGAATTCTCGCCTCGTCATAGCGGAGGCGAGACGTCCTATGTTGCACACGATCAGCGTACAGGAAAGTATTTTCGGTTTGGTCAGCAAGAGTACCACGCGGTGACATTGCTCGACGGCACGCGAGACTTGGTCGCCGTGCGTCAGCAACTCAACCAAGACGGCGTACCTTGGACGTTGTCCGAAGTCGCTGGGTTTGCAGCCGAATTGGTCAAACACCGGCTTGCGATTGCGCAAACGATCCGTCGCAAACCGAAGGCACAAACGGTCTCGACGAGCCGAGCAGGTACTGCTGAGGCGTCGAAGTTGCCGATGCCGCCACTGACCGGGGTCGATGAAATAGCGGAACCTCAGAAAACCGCAACCGTTGGTCAACACGACTTGGCGGCAAGTGCATCGCCCGCGAAGCAGTGGTCGATCAAGTCGATCGTCGGTCATTGGCCACGCATTGAACGCGCGATGTCGATGATGCTCAGTCAACGTGTGCCGCTGCTCAATGGTGATCGCGTCGCCACTCGTTTTCTGCCGATTGCTCGTCCGCTGTTTTCACCACCCGCGTTGGCGATGTGGACGCTGTTGGTCTTGGTTGGCTGGGCAATGGTCGCGTCCAATGCATCAGCGTTTCGTTCGGAGTTGTCGCGGCTCTTTGATTCTCACCTGTGGCTGTTGTTGATCTTGGTTTGGTGTGGTCTGAAACTTGTCCACGAAATCGGCCATGCGGTTTGTGCGTCGCATCACGGTGTGCGTGTCGGACGCATGGGAGTCATGTTCTTTCTGATGGCTCCGTTGGCGTACGTCGATGTCACGGACGCGTGGAAATTGCCCAGCCGAGCCAAGAGAATTCAAATCGCATTGGCCGGTGTGTATTTTGAATTAGCAATCGGTGCAGCGGCTGCGATCTTGTGGTGGATGTTGCCGATTGGTTTTTGGAAACATCTCGCCGCCCAGGTTTTCTTGGTCGCCGGTCCGGCGACGCTGCTGGTCAACGCCAATCCGCTGTTGCGTTTGGACGGCTACTACGTGTTGAGCGATTGGTTGGAGATTCCCAACTTGCGAATGCACGGACGCAGCCAGTTGGTTGCAGCTCTGGAGTCACGATTGATCGGTTTGCCCAAACGTGACGCGTTGCTCAGTGGTTGGCGACGGCCGGTGGCGACGCTGCACGCGTTTTGCAGCGTGTTGTTTCAATGTCTTTGGATGGGCGGCCTTGTCGTTGCGGTGTCGATGTGGGCCAAGGGGCTCGGACTGATTCTCGGCGTCGTTGCGGTCGCGTTGTGGGTGGTGATTCCGCTGCTAAAGTGGATGGCCAAAATTTGGATGATCCAACCACGAGACGGTTGGCGTCTTTCCGGATATCAACGTCGTTTGATCGGTACGGCTGCCGTTGTTGCGATTGCGATTCAGTATTTGGCAACGGCGACTTCGCCATTGGATCGGCGAGTTCCTGTTGTGGTTCGCTATCAAGACGAGCAGATTGCACGTGCGCCTGCGGGGGCCTTTGTGCAGCGGGTGTTTGTTCGTTGCGGCGATCGGGTTTCCGCGGGCCAGTTGCTGATGATCTTGGAGCAGCCGGAACTGACGGTTCAGCGAGATGAGCTAGTGGATCGTCGTGAAAGTGCCTTGGTGCGCGCGGCTCAGCATCGACAGCACGGTGACGTCGCACTGGCGAGTTCGGCGAAGCAAGACGCGGAGAGCTTGCAGCGTCAGATCGATGAAATCGAACAGCAGCTCAGTGATCTGCACATCATCTCACTGCGTGAAGGCAATGTGAACAGTCCTGATGTGCACCAGTTGGTCGGTCGTTACATGGCCCCCGGCGCGGAGTTGATCCGCGTCAGTGATCCACGAGAAAAGGAAATCTTGGCAGTCGTCAGTCAATCCGACATGACTGCTTATCAAGCCGCTGCGGAACGTCACGCGATCGCATCGGTTCGGCTCCGCGGAGGCAAGAGGATCTCTGCGCAGGTCACGTCCATTCAGCCTCGTGCCGGCCGGAACATTCCGCATCCCGCGTTGGCCGCGACTGCCGGGGGACCGTTGGCGGTCGAGCCGTCGCAGCGGACCGGAGAGATGCAAGTCGTCGAGCCGCAACTCGCCAGTGTGATACCGTTGGACACCGTGACGAGCATCAAGACGCAAGCCGGTCAGACAGGGCGACTGACGATTCCCGATGACCGCTCGTTCGTTTCCCGACTGATCGATTATGCCGTCCGGAGATGAAAGTGGAGCTATTTCTCCAGACGCTCGACTTCAAAATGACGGTGAGATTCACCCGCGACAGGTTTTCGAATTCGAAATCCCGGTCGACTGGCGAATTGCTCATGCAGCTGTTCGGCTCGTTGCAAGTCCATGGTGCCGTGATGAGCGTGCAAGAGATAACGCAACGTCAATGGCTTTTCGTTGGTGATGACGATGTCAAACTGCATGGTCGGCGCGGCGCCCATCCAACCGTCCTGGCGAACGTGCCAGTGCGTCGGGTAGCTCGGATTGCCGGGATGATCAAAGAATGTGATTCCCTCCTGAATGACCTGGCGATCACGTCCCGCTCCCGACGCGATCGGGGGCAATGCGACTGGTCCAGAATAGTCCATCCATCGAGCAGGTTTCTCGTGCAAGTTCTTTTCGTCCTGTGTCCCCACGTCGTTGGTCAGTCGGCCATCGCCAAAGTACGCAGAGATGCTTTTGGCGACGCGAACGGCCAAGACGCCGAAGTTAGTTTTCTCTAACGTGACGTTCTCGCGGCCTTGTCCAGGACGGAACGTCAAATAGAATTCGACGGCATGCTCATCGATCGCGGTTTCTGGATCGTCCAGGGGAAAGAGCGAGATCACAACGTCCTGTTGCATCAACTGAACACCGTCGGCGTCTTCCCAAGACAGGGCCACTGCCATGATGGCTTCGTCGTCCCCGTCACGATACCGATACCATTGTGTCTGACGGATACGTGTTTGCGTGTTGTCGGACCAAAACGTCAATCCGTTGACTTTATGATGGGCGAACCAGACCGAACGATGGTGCTCGTGATCCGGAGCACCGGGATGCCCCATGCGGGTCAGTGGTTCGCCCCGCGGTCCGTTCAGTGGAAACAAAAAGGGACGCGGGTATCGCGAGTCGTGATTCCACCTCAACTTTTCCACGCCGTCGATTCTCAGCGAGACTTCGTGGTTGGCTTGGGGAATGATCTCGCAACGCGGTGGAATGTATTGTTGCGCCGCCAGCGGACTGGTCGCGGCAAGCAGAGAACCGCACAGCAGTGCGAATGAGCTGATGAAAGGGGTCGAGATGCATTGATGTCGCACGGGTTTCTCCTTGCGGGCGCTGAGTCGTGGCGGGAAAAGTGGGGGGGGGAGACAATGACATGATATTCTCAATGGATGGCTCCGTTGGCACGCTACAGAATCCGATCCGTCGGTGACGCAAGACGGCTGGACGAAGGTTACAATGGCGGGTTCACGGCCCTGCCTCTCCGTTCTCGCCGAGACAAATCCATGTCACGTCACTTTGTTCTAGCGTTCTTTCTCCACTGTTGCGTGGTGCTGGTCCCGGTTTCCGAATCCAACGCCGACACGGCGGATGATGCGAAACAGATTTTGAGCCAAGCCGATTTTTCTGGTGGTTTCATCGTTCACTTGGACGCGGGTGATGGTCGTCTGACCGCCGCACTGCGGCAAAACGATTCCACGCAAGTTCACGGGTTGGTACGCGGGGACGGCGACATTGAGCCCATTCGCGATCGGATCCGATCAGAGGGGCATTACGGTGACGTCGCGATCGATCGATTGGAGGGAACCGAGCTGCCCTATGTGGACAATCTGGTGAATCTGCTGGTGACGGACTCGCTAGGTGATGTATCGATGGAGGAAGTCCAGCGGGTGCTGGTGCCCAACGGGATCGCATTGATCAAACGTGATGGTCAATGGACCAAAGTCGTCAAGCCGCGACCCGATAATATCGATGATTGGTCGCACTACTTGCATGACGCATCTGGAAATTCGGTCGCGCGCGACGATGTTGTCGCGCCGCCTCGTCACTTGCAGTGGGTGGGTAGCCCGCGATGGTCACGACACCACGACCGCATGGCCAGCATGAGCGCGTTGGTTTCCTCCGGTGGCCGCATGTTCTACATCATGGACGAGGGAAGCCGGATTTCGATTCAGTTGCCGCCCAAGTGGAAACTGATCGCTCGCGACGCGTTCAACGGCAGCATCTTGTGGAAGAAAGACATCGCGGAATGGCAGCCGCACCTCTGGCCGCTCAAGAGTGGTCCGACGCAGTTGTCTCGGCGTCTCGTTTCAACGGACAAAGAAGTATTCGTCACACTGGGTTTCAACGCACCATTGACGGCGTTGGACACAGCGACCGGCGATGTCCTGCGAACGTACGAAGGGAGCGATGCGACGGAAGAGATCATCTCGACCGATGGGTTGCTGTTCTTGGTCGTCCGCAAAGGCAAAGCGGAACTGGCCGACTACGCTCCGCTGCATCCGACCGTGGGCGACCAAGCTCGTTCACGGGATTTCTTTTGGAACGAAGAGCCTCGTGTGCTGATGGCGTACGAAGCGAGCACGGGCAAGCAACTATGGGCCAAACAAACCAAGATTTCGCCGTTGACGATGGCGGCCGCCCAATCGCAACTCTATTTCCACGATGGTGAGAAAATCGTCAGCCTGGACGGACGCACCGGTGACGTCGTTTGGGAAAGCGAGTCGGTTACCCGGCGTGATTCCTTTACGTTTAACTTTGGGCCACGGTTGGTGGTTTACGAAGATGTCGTGCTCTACTCCGGCGGCGACGGCAAGATGATCAGTTCCGATGCAAAGAGCGGCGAGAAGTTGTGGGACGCCAGTTTTCCCAACAGTGGGTATCAGTCTCCGCAGGACCTGATGGTCGTCAACGGACTCGTTTGGCTGGCGCCGTTGACTTCCGGCAAAGACTCCGGGGTCTACACGGGGCGAAATCCGAGAACGGGCGAAGTCGTCAAACAGTTTGCACCCGACGTCGACACGTATTGGTTTCACCATCGGTGTTACATCGCCAAGGCGACCGACAATTTCTTGATGCCTTCGCGAACTGGAATCGAGTTTGTTGACCCCGAGAAAGAACACTGGGACATCCATCACTGGGTGCGTGGTGGTTGTTTATACGGAGTGATGCCGTGCAACGGTCTGACGTACGCCCCGCCACACAATTGTGCCTGCTATCCGGAAGCCAAACTGTTCGGATTCAACGCCCTGGCCCCACTGGCACCGACTCGCCCGATTCCTGCGGCGGTTCCCGAAGAGGGCCGACTGGAAATCGGCCAGGCGATCAATTCCCCGTTGACGAGTGTCGAGGATGCCGAAGCGAGTGCGGTCGACGACTGGCCGACTTACCGACACGACGGTGGTCGAAGCGGAACAGCAGGTGCCCCGATCGATGCCGACGTGAAGTCAAAGTGGACGGTCACCTTGGGCGGCCGGTTGACTTCGCCCGTGATCGCGGACGGACTGGTTTATGTTGCTCAGATCGACGAACACACGCTGCACGCATTGGATGAACAGACGGGCCAATCCAAGTGGACCTTCACCGCCGGAGCCCGCATCGATTCTCCGCCCACGGTTTATCGCGGACGCGTGATCTTTGGCGGCGCCGACGGTTGGGTGTATTGCCTGAATACCAACGGAAAACTTGCGTGGCGTTATCGAGCCGCTCCGATCGATCGACGTGCGATGGCCTACGAACAATTGGAATCACTCTGGCCGGTTCACGGCAGCGTACTGATGCACGACGACACTGTCTATTGCGTTGCCGGGCGATCCAATTTCCTCGATGGAGGATTGAGGCTGCTGCGGTTGGATTTGGCCACCGGCAAGAAGTTGTCGGAGACGATCATGGATGAGACGAATCCCGAGACGGGCAACAACATGCAAGAGAAACTGCAGATCTTGCAGATGCCCGTTGGGCTGCCGGATATCTTGTCCACCGACGGGCGGTTCATCTTCATGAAGTCACAGAAGTTTGATTTCGAAGGCAACCGCTTGGAGATCGGCCCCAACTCCGGTGACTTTGCCCAGCAAGCGTCCAAGCAACGTGGTCCCGACGCGCACATCTTTGCTCCCATGGGATTCTTGGACGACACATGGTTTCACCGATCCTATTGGGTGCTGGGGCAGAGCTTCGCGGGCGGGCACGGCGGATATTACCAAGCCGGCAGGTTCGCACCCTCTGGCAGAATCTTGGTCAAGGGCAACGGCTACGTGTACGGCTACGGTCGTAAACCACAGTACCTGCGTTGGACCACCGTGCTGGAACACCAATTGTTTGCTGCGGAACAAAACCCGCCCGAGATCCCAAAGGACTTTGGGAATAAAGGCGGCGGTAATGCATCCGTTGGCGCTCCGTCGGCGTCGTTCCCCAAGTCGCCCAGCCTGAATCCTCAAGGCAAACCGATCACGGTGGAAGCCTGGGTGTCCGCGACGAAACCGCAAGGCGTCGTGATTGCCAGGGGAGGACCCACGGCCGGATTCGCGTTGACCTTGCAAAACGGCAAGCCGCAATTCATGGTGCGAAACAACTCGGAACTCGCGACGGTGGAAGGTCCCAAACGGATCGTGGGTGGCTGGCACCATTTGGTCGGCGTGCTCAACGAAGACAAGACGATGCAGCTCTATGTCGACGGACAACTTGCCGGCAGCGGTGTCGCCAACGGACTGCTGTCCACGGACCCCGTCCAAGGTCTAGACGTCGGTGCCGATGGCCAGTCCGCGGTCGGTGAGTACAAGTCACCGATGCCGTTCTCCGGTGCGATCGATGAAGTCCGTTTGTATTTCTTGGCAGCCAATGCCGAGCAGATCGCAAAGCGATACAACGATGGCAGCGAGATATCGTCCGAAGCCGTGCTGGCGGTCAGTTTTGACGACGGGACCGCTCGCGACCACAGTCTGCACCGAAACAATGGGACGTTGGAAGGCGGCAAACTGATCGATGGCAAGTTCGGCAAAGCGGTTCAGTTCTCGGCCAGAAATGTGGCCGCCAACAACAAACCGGCTGCCAAGAAGCCAGGCGCCAACAGCACCACCAAGCCGGGCGATAGTCTCGTCAAACCGACGTGGGCACAAGACGTTCCGATCTACGTGCGTGGAATGGTTCTCGCCGGACACCACCTGTTCATCGTCGGACCGCCGGATACGATCGACGAAGAAGAAACGTTTCAAAAACTGAGCGAGAGTGATCAGGAAGTGCAAACGCTATTGGACGCTCAAGACGCCGCGCTGATGGGGCAAGATGGCGCGTCGCTGTTGGCGGTCAATATCGATACCGGCGAAGTCGAGCATGAAGTCAAGCTTGACAGTTTGCCGGCATGGGACGGACTGGCGGGCGCCAATGAATGCCTGTTCTTGTCTACCCTCGATGGCTCGGTCATGTGTTTTGGAAAGTGATACGCATGATTCAATCATCGTCCAACCGCCGATTTTCAAGACAGATGTCCTGCGCGGGCATTGCCGCTATCTTGTGCGTTGCCGTCGTTGCCACTCACGCGATCGCGTGCAACATCCCGGTGTTTCGTTATGCGTTGGAGCGTTGGAAACCCGACACGAGTGAAATCGTCGTCTTCTATGACGGTGAACTTTCGCAACCACAGCTCGCGATGGTCACTGAGCTCAGTTCACAGACGACGCAGCACGGCGGTCATGCCAACGCCAAGGTCATCCGGTCGAATGTCGCCAGCGAAACGGACCCGCTGCGGCGCGATCTTTGGGAGCAGCTCAGATCGACAAGCGAACCAACGTTGCCCGCCGTTTTGATTCGATCCAAACTTGGCAAAGGACGATTCATCAATCATTGGCACGGGTCTCTCGACGATGCGGATCAACTGGGAATCTTTCGATCTCCCGTGCGAGATGAACTGAGCAATCGTTTGCTCGGCGGCCAAAGCGTCGTGTGGCTGTTGGTTCAGTCGCCCGACCAGCAGAAGAACCTCGCGGCGAAGGAGCTGCTCTCCAAAACGTTTGGTTCCTTGGCAACAAAGATCCAGTTGCCCGAAGGCATCGGTCTACCAGGCTCAGAGCTTTACGCCGACGTTCCCTTGGTGGTCAAGTTCAGCGTCCTGGAAATCGATGCGAGTGATCCCTCAGAAGCATTCTTGACGGGCTTGTTGACCAGCATGAGAAAGGAATCGTTTCAAAGCGGTGAGCCGCTGCTCGTTCCTGTCTTTGGACGCGGTCGAGCATTGGAGGTCATTCCGGCAAACGACGTGTCAGCAAAGCTGATCGAAGACTTGACGTTATTCCTCAGTGGTGCGTGTTCTTGTCAAGTCAAAGAACAGAACCCCGGGTTTGATCTGCTGATCAACGCTGATTGGGATACCGAGCTTTTCGGGGATCTTGAAAATCGACCTCCCGATCGCAGTGCCGAGGAAGGACGCAATCGTGATCCAGTGCTTGTTCCGATTCCACCAGGGCGAAAATAGGACGAGTGAATGAATCGTGCATTGGTCTTCATGATCGGCTCCGCTGCGGTGCTCGCAGCGATCTTTGCTTTTCTGGTGATGAGTGACAGCGGTCGGTCGCGTTCAACACTCAGCAGCGAACCGTTGCTGATGTATTGCGCAGCTAGCAACCGTGCGGTGATGGAGTCGATCCGTCAGGATTACGAAAAAGAGTTCCATCGGTCAATCGAAATTCAGTATGGACCATCGCAGACTTTGTTGTCCTCCATCGAAGTCACTCGGACCGGCGATCTTTATTTGCCCGCAGACGACAGCTATCTCAAGCTTGGGCGGGAAAAAGAACTCATCGCGGAAACCTTGCCGATCGCCAGCATGCGTGCCGTCGTGGCTGTCCGTAAAGACAATCCCTTGGCGATTTCCCGACTGGACGATCTGCTCGATGAAAACGTGCGGTTGGTGCAAGCCAATCCAGACACCGCGGCGATCGGCAAAGTCGTGCGAAAGACACTGACCGCATCCGGCCGCTGGAGCGACTTGGATCAGGCCACGATGGCATACCGGGCGACGGTCAATGAAGTGGCCAATGATGTTTCGGTCGGTGCCGCCGATGCGGGGATCGTTTACGACGCGGTCTTGCACACGTATACCGATTTGACATATGTCAAACTGCCCGAGTTGGACGGCACCGCGTCCGACATCGCCGTCGGCGTGTTGCAGACTGCCAAGGATTCCGCATCGGCACTTCATTTTGCACGATACATTGCCGCCAGTGATCGGGGATTGGTTCACTATCGCGAGCATGGATTTCGCGTCGGCGCCGGCGACCAGTGGAGCGACCGACCAGAGTTGTCTGTTTTCGCCGGTTCGATGTTGCGACCGGCGATCGAAGAAACGATCACGGCATTCGAGAAACGCGAGGGCGTCAACGTGACGCGGGTCTACAACGGATGCGGAAATTTGGTCGCGCAGATGAAAGCCGGGCAGCGCCCCGATGCCTATTTCGCCTGCGACAGCGAGTTCATGGATCAAGTCCACGATCTGTTCCCCGAACCGGTGCCGGTGTCACAGAACGAACTGGTTATCTTGGTCCCCAAGGGCAACCCGAAAGGGATCCGATCGCTGCGGGATCTGACACGTCCTGGCTTGGAGATCGGCATCGGTCACGAGAAACAATGCGCCATGGGATGGCTGACGCAAAACACTTTCCGAGAAGGCGGCGTGCAAGAATCCATCATGCCGAACGTCAAGGTTCAATCACCGACCGGCGATATGTTGGTCAATCAGATGCAAGCCGGTTCGTTGGACGCTGCGGTCGCTTATTTGAGTAATGCGGCGGGGGCCAGTGAGTCCCTCGACGCAATCCGAATCACCGGTTTGGAGTGCAGCGTGGCAACGCAACCTTGGGCGGTTGCCAAGGAGTCCAAGTACCCGCAACTCGCCGGGCGATTGTTCGAAAGAATTTGTTCAGCCGAGTCACAGCAGGTGTTCGCTGCGGAAGGCTTTCGCTGGCAAGAACTCAGCAGCAAGGCGTCATCGGATCCGGTCAGCGATGAGTGACGTTCCGAGTTCCAGGCCGACACGCAGTGGCCGCAGAAGCGACAAGCCTTTCTTTTTGGTGATGGGCGGGATCTCATCATGCTTTGTGATTTTGATCTTGTTGTTGCTGCTGGCCGATCTGCGATTCACATCGCTCGCAGATTTCCGCGACGCGCTATCGAAGCCTGAGATCAGAGCCGCGTTTCGGCTGACACTTTTGACTTGTTCAGCGGCCGCGATCATGTCCCTGTGGGTGGCGACGCCGCTTGCTTACGTGCTGTCCCGCTATCGGTTCCCAGGTCGATGGTTGATCGACACACTCGTCGACATTCCCATCGTGTTGCCGCCGCTGGTGATGGGGCTCAGCCTATTGATCCTGTTTCATTTGACGATTGGTGATTGGCAGCTGGAAAGATTCCTCCGCGATCGTGTCGGATTTCCCGTGACTTATAAAGTGCCTGCCGTCATCCTGGCGCAGTTTTCCGTCGCATGTGCTTTCGCTGTGCGGACCATGCGAGTGACATTTGATCAGATTGATCCACGCGTGGAAGACGTCGCGCGGACACTGGGTTGTACCCGCAGCCAAGCGTTCTTGCAGATCGCGTTGCCGCAAGCTTGGCGGGGAATGATCGCCGCGACAACGATCGCATGGGCACGGGCTTTGGGGGAATTTGGCCCGATCCTGGTATTCGCGGGTGCCACTCGTATGCGTACCGAAGTCCTGTCGACGACGGTTTTTTTGGAACTCAGCATCGGAGAGCTTGATGCCGCCGTCGCAGTCTCGTTATTGATGGTGGCCATGGCCGTGGTGGTGCTGTTGATTCTCAGGTTGCTCGGGACGGGGTTGAGCGATTGATCGAGTTGCATAAAGTGACGATCGACTCCGGTGGATTCCGTCTGCCGAATGTTTCATTTCGTATTCCTCAAGGTGCGTACGCTGTTTTGATGGGACGCACGGGATTGGGAAAGACAACGATCCTAGAATCCATATGTGGCTTGCGTCGCGTCACGGCTGGCAAAGTGTTGATCGGCGGGATTGACATGACCCATTGGCTGCCCGGTGATCGTCAGATCGGCTACGTGCCTCAGGATCTGGCGTTGTTTCCCACACTCAGCGTGGAGGAACATCTCGCGTTTGCACTCCGCTTGCGAAAATGGCCGACGGCCGAGATTCGCTCTCGCGTGGCAGAACTCTCAGATGTTCTGGGGATTCGACATCTGCTGCTGCGGAGCGTTGCCATGCTCAGCGGCGGAGAATCGCAGCGGGTGGCTCTCGGGCGCGCGATCTCCTTTCGCCCTGCTGTCTTGCTGCTCGATGAACCGCTCAGCGCCTTGGATGAATCGACACGCGGTGAAATGCAGAATCTGTTGTTGCAAATCAAGCAAACGACGGGCGTGACAGCGTTGCACGTTACGCACAGCAGCGAAGAAGCCAACGCGCTTGCCGATTATCGATTGCTGATCGACAGCGACGGAATCAAAGGGCTCAAATCAAAATCGCCGTAATGGATTTCGCCAGAAATCCCCCTCATCTCACCGTAGTGGTAGGCTGTTTAAAACTTGGTGTCGACTGGGCTGTCAAAATGTTGGGGTTGTACGGGGATTGGCATGCGCAACTTTTCTCCCAATACGCCGAAGGCGTTCAACAATTACGCCGAAGGCGTTAAACAACATAGCCCAGGGTTAAAGCCGTCATTCGCCTTGGCGAATTGACGCTGCAACCCTGGGTATTGATAAAGTCCCCACCAGTACCTCACTCCCGCTCCGATTTTGGCGGCTTCGCCGCCAAAATCGGAGCGGGAGTGAGGTGAGAGTCGATCGCGTTTTCAACCCAGGGTGGCGGTCCCACTCGTTACACTCGCGGGAACCTTACCCTGGGCTATGTTGTTAAACGCCTTCGGCGTATCTTCCAAATGGAGGAACAAAACTGGTCAATTGAAGTTGCGTGTCAAGACCAACGTTTTGACAGCCCACGCTCAGCCTTCTAGCCCCGATTATTCATCAGCCGGCACGCGATAGCGTCCGGTTCCCGATTACAGGCGAAAGAACCGGACGCTATCGCGTGGCGGCTGGTGCATCAAACGGTAACGTTCTACTTTCAAAGTAAACCAAATCGTTACTACCCCTTGCGTTATAGCGGCCGGTATCCCATGCAATATCCAGGCTTCGAAGGATTGGATCGTCGCCATAAGTTAATAGCTGGGCATAGACGGATCGATTTCTTTTGCCCAACGCAGAATGCCACCGTTGAGATTCCACACGTCAGGGAATCCGAGTGCACGGAGTTGCTCGACAGCCTGAGCACTCCGTCGCCCGGATTTGCAGTGAACGATGATGGTCTCTGTGCGGGGTAAATCGGTGTGTTGCTGGGCGAGGTTTCCCAAGGGAATCAAAACACCACCGAGGTTGCAGATCGCGAATTCATCGGGCTCTCGAACATCCAAAATCATCATCCGATCGCCGGAATCGATTCTTTGTTTCAGCTCGGCGGGTTGAATATCGAAATCACTTTGAGGTGAGTTCGGACTGGCAACACCACAGAACTGCTCATAGTCGACAGGCTCTGTGATTGTCGGCGAGTCACCGCAAACCGGACAAGCAGAATCACGTTTGACGGTCAGCTGCCGAAACGACATTTCCAACGCATCGAACAGCAGCAGTCGACCTGAAAGTGAATCGCCGATTTCGAGCAACAGTTTGATCGCTTCGGTGGCCTGGATCGTGCCCACGATTCCTGGCAACACTCCTAAGACGCCGCCTTCGGCGCAATTGGGGATCATCCCGACCGGCGGCGGTTTGGGATACAAGCAACGATAGCAAGGTCCGTCTTGCCAACTGAACACGGACGCTTGGCCTTCGAAGCCAAAGATGCTGCCGTAGCAATTCGGTTTGCCCAGCAGCACGCACACGTCGTTGACCAAATAGCGTGTCGCAAAGTTGTCGGTGCCGTCGATCACAACGTCGTAGTCTGCGGCGATATCAAGGGCATTGGTACTGGACAACGCGGTTTCGTAACGCTCGACGGTGATCAGCGGATTGACTTGTGCGAGTGACTCAGCCGCCGAGTCCACTTTGCTGCGTCCGACGTCTGATGTGCCGTGGATGATTTGCCGTTGCAAATTGGTTTCGTCGACGCGATCAAAATCAACCAACCCGATACGTCCCACTCCTGCGGCAGCGAGATACAAGGCCACTGGCGACCCCAATCCTCCCGTGCCCACCACCAGCACGGAGCTTGCTTTGAGCCGTTGTTGTCCAGCGACTCCGATCTCGCGCAGCGAAAGATGCCTGGCGTAGCGAGAGAGTTCCTGTGGCGTCAATGGTTCGGAGTCTCGCATGATTCAGCCGCCTGCGATCGCGGGAACCAACAGGATTTCATCGGAATCATTCAACACGGTTTGTGTTTGCTGCAAGTCTCGAATGTTCTCGTTGTTGACAAAGACATTGACGAAAGATGCTAATTGATTTGAATCATCCAGCAACTTGTCGCTCAGGTCGGGGTACTGTTGGATCAAGCTTCGTATCGCCTCATCGATGGTGTCACCGTTCACCGTGACCGTTTTCAGTCCGGCGGTGTGTTTTCGTAGCGCGGTGGGGATCAGAACTTTCATGATTCGGTAGTTGGGAGGGAATCAGCGAGGTGTCCGCAAACGGTGCAATTGGATTCTCGTTTGACACGCAGCATGTGAAAACTCATGTCTCTCAAATCCATTTTAAGCAAACGATTGGCCATGGGTTCTCCGATACCAGAGATCAGCTTGATCGTTTCGACGGCAGCCATGCAAGCGACCGTTCCCGAGACAGCACCGAACACGGGGAACTCTCTTGTCCAAGTCGGCGGTTCGACGGGAAAGTAGCATTTCAAGCAGCCAGTTTGGCCGGGAATGATCGTCGTCAGATGAGCTTCCATTTCGTACATCGCGCATTCCACCATCGACTTGCCCTGCCGGACGGCTTGCTCATTCATAGCGTATCGCTCAGGAAACAGCGGAGCGCAGTCGACAACTACGTCGCACTGCCGGACCAGGTCCGCGGCATTGGATGGGTCAACGTTTTGAGCAACATCGATGATTTCAAGTCTCGGATTGAGTTCCAGCAGGCGTCGTCGAATTGATTCGATGCGAGGCTTGCCGATCCAGTCGTGGGTCATGAGCAACTGGCGATTGAGGTCGCTCGGTTTGACGTTTCCCGCATGGGCGAGCACAAGTTTTCCGATGCCGGCCGCTGCCAGTTCATAGGCGACGACGCTGCCAACGCCGCCCACACGCGAGATCATGACTGATGCAGCTTTTAGTTTTTCTTGGCCGATTTCGCCGAAATCCGGAACCCACATCTGCCATTGGTAGACGGCACGTTCCTCATCGGTGAGTGGTTTTTGGGCTTTCATACCATTGCTTGTAAAGTTGATCCAAGAGGTGATTGATTTGCCAGCGACGGAAGCCATCGTTCACTGTATCTTTGCACACCAGCGGTAAACGAGTGTTTTCGTTGAGATTAAGAGTTCGAATGGTCGGAAAATCCGTTATTCTAGTGTAAAGGCGAAGTCCAAAAACATTGATTTTGGAGATCGTCACGATGGCACGTGACAATGAGCGAAGTGAATCGTCGCGGAATACGGGTGATACAACCTGTGTTGTGACTGGGTCTCTAACTGGGCCAGACGCCAATTCGACAGACTTCGAACTAAATGTCGAAGCGCCAGCGTTCGAGCGATACGATGTCATCGGCGAAATCGAACGCGGTGGTCAAGGTGTGATCTACAAAGCGATCGACAAAAGGTTGCCACGTGAAGTCGCGATCAAAGTCCTGCATCCGGGGCACTGTGGCAACGAAGTGGTCGCAAACGGTTTGGCAAATGAAGCTCGCGTGATGAGCTATCTGTCTCATCCGAACATCACGCCGATCTTTGAAAGCGGAGTCAGCAAAGGCGGCCGTCCTTATTATGTGATGAAGTACATCGATGGAACAACGCTGGCAAAGGTGCTGGCCAAAGGTGACGTTCCTCCGCCGCTCTGCTTGAAGATTTTTGCCGATATTTGTCAAGCGATGGCGTATGCACACTCACGTGGCGTGATCCACTTGGATTTGAAGCCACAGAACGTGATGGTGGGGCAGTTCGGCGAAGTACACGTGATGGACTGGGGACTTGCCCGCTTTGCCGAAAAACCGCCTCCGATCATTCTGAGTCACGGTTGGGCTGAAAGCGTGGAGCCCGGCAAACGCATCAATGGAACCTTGAGCTACATGTCGCCCGAACAAGCACGCGGCGAACCATTGACCACGGCGACTGATGTATTCGGCCTCGGTGCGATTCTCTGTGAAATCATTCTCGGGCATGCTCCCTACGTTGCCGACAGCTGCAGAAAGCTGTTTCGGCGTGCTCGAAAGGCATCAATGCCGGAAACACTCTCGGGGCTCGATGAATCTGAAACGGATCGCGTGTTGGTTCGGTTGGCCAAGAAGTGTTTGGCAGTTGACCCGCGGGATCGACCCCAGGATGCGATTGCCGTGGCCCAAGAGGTTGCCGACTATCAGTCGTCCGCCTTCGAACGAGTCGAGAGCGACATGAATCGATTCTTTGAACTTTCACTGGACCTGTTCTGCATCGCCGACACGCATGGCTACTTTCGTCGCGTCAATGAGAACTTCACACGAGTGCTGGGCTATTCCAAGAGCGAGTTGCTGGCTCGCCCGTTTCTCGATTTTGTCATCGAAGAAGACAAGGAAAACACGCTGGATCGCATGAGCGTTTTGAGCCAAGGACAGCACGTGGTCCGATTTCGCAACCGCTATATCAGTGCCTACGGCAGCATCGTGACGTTGGAATGGATGGCAAAGTCGATCTCTGGCGAAGGCCTCGTCTTTGCCGTTGCCCGCGACGTCTCACAGTCTCTCGCTTGACCCGCTTCTCGCGTAGCCTATTCTGGTGTGCCGTCGAATCCTCTTCCGTCAGCGTGAGGCCTCTTTCGTCAGCCTCGCTCAGCCCACCATAATATCACCATCCCAAGCCGATCATGATGTCCTGCCGACCCTACCTCTTTGTGATTCTCGTTGTGATCCACAGCATTGCTGCCTCCGATAGCGTGTTTGCTCAGATGATCGTCGGCCACCGCGGCGCATCGGCCGACGCGCCGGAGAACACGTTGTCCGCTTTTCGGCTCGCGTGGGAACATGATGCCGATGGCGTGGAAGGTGATTTCTATTTGACGTCGGATCGACAGATCGTTTGTATCCACGACAAAGACACCGAGCGGACGGCCGGCGTGAAACTGCTCGTGAAAGAGTCCACGCTTCAGCAACTTCGGCAACTTGAATACGGCAAATGGAAAGCCGACAAGTGGGCGGGTGAACCCATCGCCACGCTGGAGCAGGTTTTCGATACGGTCCCCGACGGCAAGACTATGGTCATCGAATTGAAATCCGGACCCGAGATCGTCCCCGTGCTGGCGGCAGAGTTGAAACGACTGGACACCGACAAGATTAAGATTCTCGTCATCGCGTTTGATCAGGACAACGTGGTGGCATGTAAGCGACTTCTGCCCGATGTTCGCGTGCATTGGCTGACCAGCCTGAAGCAAAAGACGCCGGCGTCCTCTTTTCGCCCTACCGCAGAAGAGATCGCCAAGACGGTTCGAGAAACGGGGGCCGACGGGGTTGGACTGCAATCTCGCCCCGAAGTCATCACGAGTACCTTCGTCGAAAAACTCAGGCAAGGTGATTGCAACGAGTTCCATGTCTGGACCGTCAATGATCCCGGCGACGCAGAACATTATGCAAAACTTGGGTCCATCGGAATCACCACTGATCATCCGAAACTCATCCGACAAACTCTGCAGCGCCGCTCCAAGACGAACTGACTCTCCTCGTAACAGTATGTCAGCCTTTCCAGGTTGACACTCACCTCTCTTGTGTTGACCGATATAAAAAAACCGCTGAAATCAGCGGGAAGGGTCGTGAATCACAGCCGCGCGAGCTGCTTTTCGGCATCGCCGAACCGACCCAGTTTCACGTCCATGCGATCCATGATCGACAAGTACATGCTGCACAACTTGCGATCCTCGTCGTTCTCACCGATGTAGTCCAGCACGCGTCCGGTCTCCAATCGGCCAGACAATCCGCCGGTCAACAGAACCGGCACCTTGCTAGAATCATGGGCGTTTCCCGACCACATGCTTGAGATGAACAGCAGGCAGGAGTGATCCAGGACCGTTGCGTCCCCTTCCGGCATCGCATCGAGTCGTTTCGCCAGATAGGCGTACTGATCACAGTAGTACCTAGAGATGCGTTCGTATTCGTCGGAGCGGTCGTTGTGAGACGCCGAATGGTGGGTGCTCTGGACGTCCAGGAATGGATAGAACAATCCGGACAGATCGCGATTCAACAGCAGCGTCGCCACACGTGACTTGTCCGTCTGGAAGCCGATGGCCACGATGTCGCACATCAATCGCATGTGTTCACGAATGTCCTCCGGCAGCCCATCATCGGGACGCTTCATGGCAGCCAGTGGCTTACCCTGATCCTTGGCCCGCGAAGCCGCCTTGGCTTGAGCCGCTCGCATCGATGCGGCCCGCTTTTCTACTTCGCGAACGCTATTCAAATACTCATCGAGTTTTGCTCGATCGGACTTACTGACTTGTCGACTCAGCGATACCGCATCTTCTCGAACACGGTCCAAGATGCTCTCGTTGCGTCGGGTCCCCTGATTGTCGAACAACGCGTCAAAGGCCAGCGACGGGTAGACCTCCATCGGAACCGGCGACGTTGCATTCTGCCACGAGATGTGCGAACTGTACGCCATCGAAAAATTTGTTTCGTGGTATCCGGTGACTGGCTGTTCACATCCGAGCACCAAACTCGGGACGACCGTGGTTTCCGCGAAATGATTGGCGAGCACTTGGTCCATGCTGATGTCACCACGCAACTCAGATCCTTTCTGCAACGATGCTCCCGAAAGAATGTTGCCAGTTTGACCGGGATGGATTCCGACGTGTGTCGCGTTCTCGTTGAACAATCCCGTGATGAAGTTCATCTTGTGCTTGATCGGCTCCATGGGGGCAAGGCTTTTGCCCAGTTCCATCTCTTGCCCACTGCCCTTGGCCCACCAGTGATCCTGATTGATGCCGCAGCCCATGAACAAGGCGGCGAAACGTTGGGGAGACGGCGTGACGTCGTGATTCGCCACCGTTTCACTTCCCCAGACTGGAATCGACTCCAGCCACGGCAACGCCATCGCAACGCCGGTCCCACGCAATAGGGTTCGTCGAGTAATCATCGGTCCAGATGCCTTAGGTCGAGGCTTGCTAGGTTTCACGGATTGGCCACCGTATCATTGAGAGAAATGCGAATGCGTTTGTTTAGGAACGCCGGACTCGTCACGATCACCTCCAGCATGGCAGAGAAGCGATAATCGTTCTCCGCCAAACGCTGCTTCATTGTCTCGATCGTCGACTCGTCCGAAAGTTGTAATGTCCGCTCCAGAGCGAAAGCCAACAGTTTACGACACAAGTTGTCAACGAAATCATCTTGGCGTTCTTGGCGAATGTAGTCGCGTAGACCGTTCACGCCCCGGCCCTCGCTGCCGTCGGGGAACACGGCGGAGTCGTCGATCGCTCGACCGCCCAAATCATTGGAACGTCTTTCACCGACAGGTCCATAGCCCTCGAACACCAAACCCATGGAGTCAATTCGATTGTGGCATCCGGCACATGCGACGTCTTGTCGATGCCGCTCCAGAGTTTCGCGAAGCGTCAGATCGCCCAGTTTGGATTCGTCGCTTGGCAGCTCGGGCACCGTCGCCGGAGGTGCGGGAACTTGCTCGCCCAACATTCGTTTGATCAACCAGTTGCCTCGCTTCACCGGACTGGTCCGCAACCCCGGTGAGTTGTTCGTCAAGAAGACCGCCATGGGCAACAACCCGCCGCGACCGAAATCATCGGCGCGCTGGATCTTGATCCACTGCTTCCCTGAGCTTGCAAATCGATCTGCGATCCCATCCTCGATCGTCATGCCATAGTGATCACTCAACGTGCGATTGACGAAAGTGTGCCGGGCATACAAGAAATCCAAAATCGAGCCATCTCGGGCGATCAGGTCCTCAAAGAAGCGAATGGGTTCATCGGCCATCGCCTGTCGCAGTTCATCGGTGAAGGTCGGAAACCTTTCGCGATCGACTCCGTTGTGCTGATCAAAGCGCCGAAAATCCAACCAGTTGCCGGCAAACTCAATCACAAATCCTTTCACACGATCATCGCCAAGCATCCGTCGCATCTGTTCGATGATGATGTCCGGTTCATGCATTCGGCCCGATTTCGCGACATTCATCAACGTCGAATCCGGCATGCTGGACCAGACGAAATAGCTGAGACGGCTGGCCAAGGCGTAGTCACTCAGCGGCTGCACTGCGTCTTTGTTTTTTGTATCTGTATTGTCCGTTTCAGTTTCCAACCCACTCGGCAGATCGATGCGGTAACAAAAGTGCGGCGACATCAAGATCCCAACGACACTGTCACGAACCGCGTCTTCGTGACTCAGCCCATCCTTACGACGCATTGATTGATAGAAGGAACGAATCGACTCCGCCTCGCTCTCGGAGAGCGGTCGACGAAAGGCTTGCTCGGCGAATCGGACCACCGCCTCCACCTGCCTGGGTTCTGCAGCCAATCGCAATGATTCTATCCGACGAAACGTTTTCGACATGTCGGAAAAGTAAAACCGAAGTGCCTCCAATGCTTCCTCGCTGGCACCCGCTCGCTCCGCTTTGGTGCAGTATGCATCGGCGAGTCCCGCGACCTTTGCAGCGGAAGTGCAATCTTTGTCTTCTGCTCGATAGAGATCAAAAGCACGGTCACGCATGAAACGCGAATCGGTGCGATCAAACCAAATGAACCCTTGGTACTGACGCATCGGTGCCGAGGTGACAACGTCCAGTTCCAGCCACAGACGATCCAGTTCCCGTTGCTCTGCCTCATCGAGCATCAAATCATAAAGTGGCTTGTCGTCGCGAAAGTATCCCATCTGGCTGTGGAACCCAGCGCTCAAGAACCTGCCGGTCAGCTTCTTTTCGTCTTTCGGATCCAGATACACGCGTGCCCGCTCGGAAACAAAAAACTGATCAGGAAAGACATCACAAAATCGCGTCAGTTCTTTTCTGTACGTCGCCTCGTCCGTGTCGTCGCCCACGCGCATCGCAATTGCGGCAGCCGACTTGGCGTCCAACCCAAAATCTCCGCTCGGCAGCTCTCCCGGAATATAGCGACGTCGATTGGCAACGAACTGCCGGTTCTTCCAAAGCACCAACGGCTGCGAGCCGTTGTGAACTTCCGGCGAGGTCAAGTTAGGAATGTCGGGAACCAATGACTCTCTGAGACGGGAAACGAATGACGCCACCCGCTCACAGTCCTCCCGTGCCACGGCAACACTTTCGGGAGTCAACGTATCGGGCAGTTCATTAAACAGCAGTCGCAGCGCCGCAATCGGGCCAACCGAGCTCGCGTCTTCTGTGTCGTTGAGTAGTTGCCAAAGCGTCTGGCAGTAACGTGCGCTCAGACCCCGCTCGCGAGCCAGTTGAGACAGTGACGGGTTCTGATCGTCGTCCGCATCAAGGTCTTGTCCCAACTCTCCCGACGCAACTCGACAACGGAATCGCCACAGCAATTCAAAGTATTCGGCGTAGTCGGTTTTGCGGTCTCGGTAGAAGTCCATGATTCGGTTGACGCAGAACTTATCGCGATCGGTATCCGTGATCACGGGGTGCGGAGCGAACTCCAGACCGCGAGGCGTCAGTGCCAAGTGATCGGAGACCTTGCGTGCCGCTTCGAGGTACTTTTTTAACAATGCAGGTGACATGGACAGCGATTCGCCCGAGTTGTCAAAACCTGCTTCGTTCGCCGGGTCAACGGGAAACGACTCGGCCGGTCGTATGTCAAACCCTGTCAAATCGCGAATGGTGTAGTTGTACTGGCTGCTGCTCAAACGGTGGGGCAACACAATCCCTGGGTCACCAGCGGTCCGTTTCGATTCCGCCGACTTGACTTGTTCAATCCATTGGATGACAGCGGCACGTTGAGCGTCGGTGGGATGCCGCTCTGCATCCTCAGGTGGCATATCGGCCGCCCGCAATCGCTCCAGCACCACCGACCAACGACGAAAATTGCCGACGACCGCTGGCAGATCCTTGTCGACGCTCAAGTCCAGATCACCCTCCATGGTCTGGCCGTTGTGACACTGCAGGCAGTTGGATCTCAGCATCGGTTGGACGGTATCTCGAAATACAGTCTCCAACGAGTCATCCCCACTCGCGGAACAAGCGAGTATCAAGATGGATAACAGGAGACACATCGTTCGCATGGGGCACCGAACAAGCGGGAGGAATGGCTGGCAGGCGGAAGGGCAAGCGGGTGGGAGGCGGGATTGTGCCGATCGATTCGGCGGCGGGACCTTCATCCTAGACGAATCCTCAGCGGCAAGCCAGCGCAGCGTCGTCGAAAAAGCAGTCGGGGCGTCTCCGCTACAGGATCGCCATGTGGGAGGTCGATCGTCCCGGGCGGTCTCATTCAGTTCTCAGATCGAAATCCAATCGCGAAACGGTGCTTCGTCAACATTGCGACCGCTGATGACGACGACGACGTCACCGTCGCCCTCCGGATCGATCTTGCCAGTCAACAATGCCGCCAACGCAATCGCTCCCGATGGTTCGCAGCGAAGTCCATGATGATGGTACAGCCACTTCATTCCGCGTCTCGTATCATCATCTGGTACGACCGAGACATTGGAGACATGCCGTTGCAGGATCGGCCAATTGTGCTCGCCGACATCGTACGACAGTAGCCCGTCGCAAATGCTCTTGGGATGTTCGATGCGAATACGTTCTCCCGCACGCATCGATTGGGCGAAGTCGTCAGCCGAATCGGGTTCGACGCCAATGATATTGGCCCCCGGAAACGCGTCCGCGATGGCAATCGCGTGTCCCGCCATCAAGCCGCCTCCGCTGACTTGGCAGACAAACGTTGACAATCTCCGCCCGTGTTGGCGAAGGTCCTCTACGATTTCCAACCCACCAACACCATGGCCGGCAATCACATGCGGGTCGTCGTACGGCGAGGCTTGAATGGCATTCTCTTGCTCCGAAATCTCGCGAGTGATTCGATCACGAACTCCTGTTTTGTGGTCCGTGGCGATGTCATAGGTCCGAATCTCCGCGCCGAACGATTCTGTAAGTCCAAACTTGACCTTCGGCGCATTCTCGGGCATCACGATGATCACCTTTTTGCCATACTGTTTTCCTGCAAATGCGATTCCGCTCGCGAAATTGCCCGAGGAATGCGCGGCGATGGGGCGGTCAGCAATCCGCTCATGGTTCCGGGCGACCCAGTTCAATGCTCCGTAGACCTTGTACGATCCGACAGGTGTCCATCCATAGTCTTTCAACCAAACCTTGCGGGTTGGCGGCAGACCAAGTTCTTTCTCCATCGGGTACGAACGGATCAGCGGCGTCCGATCAAGATGCTGATGAACGATTGCCTCTGCACTGCGTACGTCTGTGATATCGCTGATCTGAATCATTGCATTAACTGAAAAACAGTTTTTCTGCCGTGGTCTGCAGGATAGATCGTTTCTCCGCCGCATTGAGAAACTCGATTCGATCGCGGATCAATTCGATAGAACTCTGGTAAGTGTTTCCATTATCGAGCTGAAACGGGCAATCACTTGCCCACATCAACCGATCAGCTCCAAACGCATCTCGCAATTGGCGAATCATAGGTGCAAGCTCGGTGTGCGGTGGCCGCTTGTTTCCCAAAGCATAAAACGCAGATGTCTTGACGTACAGATTCTTGAACTTTGACAATGCCTTCAGTTGGTCCAGTTGTTTTTGGTTGACCGTTCCCGTCATTCCGATGCGGGCGAAGTGGTCGATGACGACTTTCGTATCCGGAAACCGTTCGCATTGTTGATGTATCGCGGGCAAAGACTCTGGATCGGTCAGCAGGCACATCGCCAAGTTTCGGTCCGCACCCGCACGCCACATGGCGTTGATCCCATCGTTGGTCGCCCAACCCGATGTGTTCTTTTCATTGGCATACAAGCGAAAGCCTCGCACGCCATGTTCGGCCAATTGTGACATCCTTATCGCGACATCCGGTCGAGAGCTGTCCACGATCGCGACACCGCCAAAGACCCCAGGATGCTTTTTCATCGTGTCGATCATGTAGCGATTGTCGTACTGATAAAAGCTCATCTGAATCAGAACGATGCGATCCACAGAGTACGGCTTGCAGGCCGCAAAGAGCTCAGCGGGTGTGAAACTGGCCGGTTTCATCGATTGCTTGTCGTACCCCTCAGCCAAAGGATACGTGTCGGTGTCAGGTGTCCACACGTGGACATGGGCATCGATCGGACTGAGGCCTAGCGAATCGTCAGCCATTGCGTTGGTGTCCATTGCGCATGATGCACCCAACGTCCCCGTTGCCGCAGTAGTGACAGCTGCGATAAACTCGCGGCGGTTGATTTCACTCACGCGAAACTCTCCATGATAAATGTTCTGTAAAAGCGTCGAGCTAATTCTACTTGATCCAGTTCGACGAATTCGACATCCGCGTGGGCTTGGTCAATGTTCCCTGGCCCAAAGATAATCCCCGGCACTCCGGCTCTCGACAATTTGGTGGCATCGCAGCCGAATGGTACGCCGGTACTCTCGCATGAAATCCCGACGCTTTGGGCCACTTGTTTGGCGGAGACGACAACAGGTTCGTCCTCTCGCGTTTCCATCGCATCGTCGGACAAAATCGGTGGTTGAACTTGGCACTCAATCCCGGGGATTTTACTCACCAGATTGCGGTAGTGCTCGAACACCTTTGACGCAGATTCATCCGGCAACAACCGACGATCCAGTGAAATTTGACACCGATCGGGAACGAAATTGATCTGAGAACCTCCCTCGATCATACTGATGCAAAGCGTCGGTGGGCCAACGAGCGAATGCCTCCGCTGCTGGAGTTTCAGTGAATCCGCTTGCAGGGCAGCGATGACCTGCATCATGTCCGTGATCGCGTTCCGACCTAGCTCAGGTTTAGAACTGTGTGCGGATTTTCCTGTCGTGATGATTCGCCATCGCAAGACTCCCTTGTTTGCGGTGACGATCCGACAGTCCGTTGGCTCCGCGACAACGGCGACGGTGCGCGTTTCGACTTTCTTGATGCGTGCAATTCCGGGCGGCGTAACGCCAGAGGTCGTCTCGGAGGACAGTCTATCGATCAGCGACGACACGCCGCGAAACAAGTGTTCTTCGTCAACGACTGCGGCCAGCCAAACATCGCATGGCGGTGTGATTTTCGAAAGGTGAACATCGCGGATCGCGTGCATCATTGCCGCCAAGCCAGCTTTGACGTCGCACGATCCTCGACCGAACAAAATCCCACGACTGATGACGGGTTCGAAGGGAGGGATCGTCATCGAACCAACCCCGACCGTATCCATGTGTGCTTCCAAAACAATCCTACGGCTGCTGTCTCTCCCGGGCAGCTTGACGTAAACATTGGGCCGATTCGGCAACACATCCCACAACTCGCACTCAAGTCCTACAGCACGGAAAAAAGAAACGACATACCGTGCGACGTCGACTTCACCGGGTCCGCCCCACTCGGGGTTGACGCTGTTGATCGCGACCAATTCAGCGAGCGTCTGTGTTAGCTCAGACAGGTTTCGTTCAGGCAAGGTTAGCTCAGACAAGAAAGTGTCACTGTGGGGGATGTTGCTATCGGCGTTTCTGTATTGCTAAGCGATCGCACCTAGCCCGGATATTGCATCAGCCGGAGTGCGCTAGCACCCGGTTCTCGTGTTTCGCCGAGTGATGCGGACACTATCGCGTTCCCGCTCATGCATCAATCTGTAACGTTCTGCTTTCAACGCAAGCCAAGTCGATACTACCACATGCGTTGCAGTGACAGGCATCCCATGCAATATCCGGGCTACCGCCAGAATCGCGAGTTGAGCTCTGATTTCAGTACGACGCGCACGCGAGTGATTCACGGAATTTCATTCACTCGCTTGCGCTTCGTGCTGATATTGGCATCGTTTCCAATCAAGAGCAATTCACGGTCGCAGCACTAGTGTATCATTCAGCGATCAGCTGCGCAGCAGAGTACGCCCCACTCGCCTCAACGATGATTCGCATGCATCCGCTCGACCTACTTGTGATTGCGATCTACCTGATCGTGATCCTCAGTTTGGGATTCGTTTTTGGACGAAACCAGTCTCGTAGCGAGTTTTTTGTTGCCAGCAGATCGATGAATTGGCTGACGGTGGGTCTAAGTGTCATGGCGACCCTTTTTTCATCCAATAGTTTTGTCTTTTATCCCGCAGCAGCGATGGGAGACAGTCTTCGTATCGGCTTGTCCCTGGTCGCATTTGCGTTGATGACACCGATCGTGATGTTCGTTTTCGTGCCGGTCTACGCGAGATTAAAAGTCGAAACCGCATACGAGTACTTGGAGTTGCGTTTTCAAGTGTCTGTGCGTGCTCTTGCTGCAGGACTGTTTGTGTTGCTCCGCATCGGCTGGATGGCGTCGGCGACCTACGCGGCATCGCTCGTCGTTTCGGAAGTCGCTGGGGTCCCACAAACCGTTGTGATCGTTGGCCTTGGAGTGATCGCAATCGGTTACACGATGGTCGGCGGCCTGAGAGCCGTGATGTGGACGGACGTGATTCAGTTTTTTGTGTTCGCGCTGACCATTCTGGCAACCTTCGGTCTGATCTTATCTAAAACCGATACGGGGATCGGCGGTGTCCTGTCGACATACTTTGATGGTCGCAGCGGCATGGTGGTCGACTTTGAATTGTCGTTGACGCTACAGTACGGAAGCTGGGCGATTCTGATCGGCGTTTTCCTGGAAGGCTTGTCCGCATTCGGAGTCGATCAAGTCGCAGTGCAGAGGTATCTCTCCGCAAAATCGATCAGGACTTCTCAGGTAGGAGCGATGTTGAATTTGATCGGAATGTGGGTGGTGGTGCCCGCCTTGTTGATGATCGGAGTCGCTCTGTACTCGTACTATTCGCAGCATCCAGACGAGCTCGCACCTGCAAGACAGATTGTTCAGACGCTGCCTGAAATCATTGCCGACAATCCCAAGATTGCCGATCATGCGATGCCGAACTTTGTCCGCGTCCATTTCCCCGCGGGCATGGCTGGATTGTTCTTGGCGGCGTTGATGGCAGCGATCATGTCGAGCATCGATTCCGGGGTTCACTCTGTGACGACCGTGCTGGTGGTCGACTTTCGTGATCGTCTCTTTCCAGACCTACGTCCAGACAGCGCACGAGGCGAGTTGCGAATGATTCGAGTCATGGTGTTGCTGATCGGTGTTCTGTCGATCGGGCTGGCTTGCATGGTGGGGCCGATGGGCAATGTGTTCGACATCGGAAAGAAGCTGACGGCAGCTTTTGGAGGGCCGTTGCTGGCGATCTTTGTTCTGGCACTCTTTACGAAGCGAACCTCCGCGATCGGAGTGCTGGTTGGCGCGGTCAGCGCAACGGCGGTCACGCTGGTCCTGATGTACACCCAAACTTGGTTCTCCGTTTGGTATTGGCCCATCGGCTTTGGAATGTCGCTCACGCTCGGATACGTCATCAGCTTGATGCGTCCCTCACCCGCCACAGAATTTACCTTCAACCGCATCATGCAAAAAGTCGTGCCCGATTGAGTGCCTCGCAGTCGATCTCTTCTTTCTCGCGACACAGTGAACATCGTTTGGACTAGGATTTTGACTGTGGGAATGAACCTCCATTGCTTAGGAAACTGGAATGCTAGACGAGAGCCGATTCTATTTTCACCATGCCGCCAATCAACTTGGGCTGTCCGAACGCGTCCGCGACATCCTGCTGGCGCCTCTGAGAATCGTTAAGGTTGAACTGATCACCGAGTCTGATGAAGGTAAGTTGATCAAGCACTGCGGGTATCGCGTTCAGCACAATCGCGTGCGTGGTCCCATGAAAGGTGGCTTGAGATACCATCCGACGGTGGACGAAGACGAGGCGACCGCACTTGCCAACTTGATGACATGGAAAACCGCGGTCGTCGATGTTCCCTACGGCGGTGCCAAGGGGGGCATCAATTGTGACCCTAAGCTGCTGAGCGAACGTGAACTTAACGAAATCACTCGCACATTCGTCGGGCAAATCAAAGAAGTCATCGGGCCGACCATCGATATCCCCGCACCCGACGTGAATACCAATGCAAAGATCATGGGCTGGATCATGGACGAATACTCCAAGTACCAAGGCTTCTCACCGGGTGTCGTCACCGGCAAGCCGTTGCACTTGTTCGGCTCCGAAGGACGTGAGGAAGCGACCGGGCGCGGCGTCATGATCGTTTTGGAAGAAGTGCTGAAATCTCAGAATCGCTCGATGAAAGATGTTACCGTCGCATTCCAAGGTTTCGGCAACGTGGGAAGTTTCGCAGCCCTGCTGATGGCAGAACAAGGAGCCAAGGTCGTCGCCGTTGGCGATCATGCGGGCGGAGTCTCGAATGCGGACGGACTCGACATTGTGAAACTGATCCAGTGGACGACCGAACATCGCACGGTTGCGGGTTTCCCCGGCGGAGATGCATTCGAAAGCCCAGAGGTGCTGACATGGGATGCGGACGTGCTGGTCCCTGCCGCGCTGGGCAACGTGCTGACGAAAGACAATGCGGCGGATGTTCGAGCGGGGATCATCGTCGAAGCCGCCAATGCACCGACCACACCGCAAGCCGATGAGATTTTCCGAAGGCGCGGTATCCTCGTCGTTCCTGATATCCTGGCCAATGCCGGCGGCGTGACCGTCAGCTATTTTGAGTGGGCTCAGAACATACAGCAGTTCCGCTGGGAGTTGGATCGAATACGAAACGAGTTATCCAACCACATGCGCAAGGCCTACGCGAGCGTCTCGGAGGTCGCGCAATCACGCGGTGTGGACCTTCGCACCGCAGCGTTCATCTTGGCCATCCAACGTGTCGGCAAAGCCGCACTCGCCAGACGCCCCTACGCGGAAGCAAGCGATCTGCCACAGCAATAGAGTCGGTTGCGTCGGATCAGTTCGAGCTTGCTAAAGCAATCGTAGGTCATGCTGTGCATGACGAAATCAAGTGCGTCGATCTTCACGCTGGCCATCTGCATTGGGTCAAAACTCCCGCTGACGTCCGGTGCGGCGGCGTTTCATTGGACGGATGAAAAAACTCAGGGGACACAGCACTTTAAAAAAAACTCAGGGGACACAGCACTTTATCGAGAAGGAAACTCAGGGGACACAGCACTTTATCGAGGGTTGACGGTTCCACCTCAGGTGATAGAAAGAACAGCCTCATCAGGAAACTCAGGGGACACAGCACTTTATCGAGGGTTGACGGTTCCACCTCAGGTGATAGAAAGAACAGCCTCATCTGATTCTCATCGCTTTGGGGGCACACACCATGGCAAGACTCGCTCGCGCGGAGGTCTTCGATCCCAACGAAGTCGCCTTCGCACACGTGATCGCTCGCACCGTCAGACGGTGCTTTTTGTTCGGAGACGATCCCGTCTCGGGGAAAAACTTCGACCATCGCAAGATCTGGATTGAACAATACCTTCAGCATTTCGCTGCATGCTTTGGGATCGACCTGATCTGTTTCGCGATTCTTTCAAATCATTACCACCTCATCCTCAGATCGCGTCCGGACGTGGTCAAGAACTGGGATGACACGGAAGTCGCCCGGCGATGGTTGATGCTGTGCCCCCATCGCAAAGATGCCGAGGGCAATCCTTGTGAACCCTCCAGGCCTGAGCTCGACGCCATTCGCAATTGCCCGCTCAAACTCGCTGATACCCGCTCCCGATTGAGCAATATCTCGTGGTGGATGCGTTTACTGAACCAACGGGTTGCTCAACGGGCCAACGCCGAAGACGAAGAAAAGGGGCGGTTCTTCCAGGATCGATACAAAGCCGTTCGACTGATCGATGAATCCGCGGTGCTGGCCTGCGCGGCTTACGTGGACCTCAACCCGATCCGCGCCGCGATGGCCGAGACGATCGAGCAAAGCGACCACACATCGGCACAACGTCGCATCGAAACACACACGCAACAACCTGCCGAAAGCCACAGCGACGGACTGCGGCATGACGATTCGTTTCTCTCACCTGTGGAGATCGACGAAGCGGAAGACGAGGTTGGTCCTGTGCCAAGTCAATCCGGCAAACGCTGCAGCGACAAGGGATTCCTGTGGTTCTCGCTTGAGCGATACCTTGAACTGCTGGACTGGACGGCTCGCGAAATCGCAGATGGCAAACGCGGCCAGACACCGCAGCATCTCGCCCCCATCCTTCAGCGACTCGGTTTGGAGTCTTCTGTCTGGTGCGAGTTGGTCGCGGACTTTGGCAAACTCTTCAAAACGGTGGCGGGCAGTCCGTGTACGGTGGACGAGTATCGCAGTTGCCAAACCAAACGTCGCTTCCGTCTGCCCCGCCGCATCCGCGATCTGATCCCTTCGGACTAAAAGCTTCCCGCGATCAGCCCCTTTTCTAAGTCGCTCTCTACAGCGACGCCGCTAGCGTTCTGGACATCAGTTGCCCCATTCGCCCAAAACCTCTCGCCCGGATATTGCATGGGATGTCTGCTACTACGACGCAAGTGGTAGGGGTGATTTGGCTTGCGTTGAAGTGAGGGCGTTACCGTTTGATACATCAGTTGGAACGCGATAGCGTCCGGTTCACCCGGCAAAACAGGAGAACCGGGTGCAAACGCACTCCAGCTGATGCAATATCTGGGCTAGCGAAAACCTCCCATCACGTCGATCAAGGCCAACGAAGCCCCGCCCGAGACCGCTCATTGTCCCAAACACCTCGGGAGCCAAACGGAACCACCCCAGCAAAGTGCTCTGTCCCCATCACTCACCATCACTCCCATCCTGTCCCCATCACTCCCATCGTGTCCCCATCACTCCCATCGCTCCCATCCCCCAGCAAAGTGCTCTGTCCCCATCACTCCGTCCCCTCCGTCCAGCAAAGTGCTCTGTCCCCATCACTCCGTCCCCCCCCAGCAAAGTGCTCTGTCCCCATCACTCCCCCCATCACTCCCCCCATCACTCCGCCATCACTCCGTCCCCCATGTCAACACTGGCAAAATTGCGTGAGGAATCCCGCTCGACCGCATTCATTACCCCGATTGGAAGCAGCGTGGACGCCGGTTGGCCCATCCCCGACTTCCGCGCGTGGACAGCAACGCGCCAGCGCCTCGATCGCTCACCCTTAGTAGAATGGAACGAAATGCCCGAAAAACGCATCCAACTTCGAACCCAGCGCAAGGTTTGGCGAGTGCAGCAAATACAAGCAAGCAAGCGAGGTTGGAGCATCATGAATCGAAATATCCAAACACGGATCGTACTTGCTCTCATCTGCTGGTTTAGTTGGATGAGCGTTGCGAAGAAATGCCGGGCGGATCTCTACACGGCCGCCGCGGCGTCGTTGGAATGGAAGGTGGACTCGGCCGACGAAGTGTATTTAGCCGAGATCGTTGAAGATGCCGACGCCAAACACGGATTACGCTTCCAGCCACTCGAAGCGTTGATGTCAAATCGCGAACTGAATATTTTTCCACACGCGACTGTCCATCAGTGTCGATTGGGCGGGTGCCTGGATTCACGCAGTCAATTTGCGGTAGCAGGCAGCCGCTGGTTGATCTTCGTTCGAGGTGAGGGTGAGCAGATTCGAGTTTCAAACGCAATCTCGCTCACCCACCCGACCGCTGACTGGACGTATGCTGCCATTTCGGGGTTCGGCAAAGGCGACGAACGTGTTTTAACCAAATCCGAAGAGATCATAGACCGAGTCAAACAGCGTATTGCAGTCGACCGACCGCTGCCGATGGATTGCGACCCGGACTTGACGGATCACCTGTACGGCAAGCGGTTGTCCGAGATACCTTTGGGTGCATGGATGGGCGGCAAGCTACTGCATGTGGACATCATGCGTTGGGATGATCCGAATGAATTCGGATTCGACCATGACACTTTGGTTAGTCCGCTGCTCGTACCGATCGACGTGCCCCAGGGCGAAGCCAGCGGACAACGTAGCGTCGCCGATGTACATGAAACCGAACTGATTTTTCTCAATGGTTCCAGCAGCGAGTTCTTCCGTCATGGCCAACCCGAACAGAACAAGTCATCGCTTATCGGAACATGGCAGTGCGAACTTCTGGATCGCGTGCTAACGATTACGTTCCACCATCGACTGACATGCCTCTACTCGATGGAAATAAAAGATCAGGCAGATAGCGATTATCTAGCTTCCAACGGCGGCACAGTCTTCGGAGCGGGAACCTGGACCGTCGACGGTGGCTTCTTGAACTTGAGAAAGAATCGGCGAGTCGAAGGAAGATGGCACCGTGGTCGAAGCTGGATGCGACATGGCGAAGATGACCTACCACGTGGCCGGATTGTCAGTAAATCGGATACGGAGTTTCAGCTCGCCGACGGGACCAAATTTGTTCGCCACAACGAGCCGGTTACGGCTTACGGTCATCCTCATGAGCACCCCTGGTACCTCATTTCCGAGGGCTGGGGACTGCACCGAGTCAGCCCAACGGTAGAAATCACATTTACGATGGCGGGGCAACCGGAACCAAAACCATTGAACGATTTGGTGCTAATGTGGCGCCAGCGAGGCAGTCCACCCATTCAAGGCCCACCTCGACCGGAGAGGCCTCGTACCGTGCGCACCCTGCTTGGCGATCAAGGCTTTGAACCGAGGATCACCGTGCTTCGAGCTGGCGACACGTTCGAAATTGAAGCGACCGGTTCGCGACCGATCATCGACCACAACATTAACTTGGCGTGGTTCAACAACAGCCAACGAGGTTTCGATCCTAGCCTTGAACCTCCACTAATTTATCAAGAAACGGTCGCTCGCGGTGAACCCGGGCTCATGCATATCGAGTGCAATATTCACGATGACGAACATGGTTACGTCGCGGTAACGGAACATGGCAACATCGCAGTGACCAATAACGAAGGGTATGCGAGACTAACCGATTGGCCGATCGGCCGACAAAGACTTGTGCTTACCCATCCCGACTATCACTTTCGCGATGCAGAGGTGTGGGCAGACGGTGAAAAGCTGGAAAAGAAAGGTGCCGCATTATTCCTTGAGATTCGCGACGCAAACATCGAACTGCGCATTACTGGAGTAAAGCGAAATGAGTAAGACGAACGTCATCCTGCCTTTCGCTATGATGACAGCAGTCATTATCGGTTGCGGTGATCATAAGACGACACCAGCAAACACCGAACCGGGCTTGTCAACAAAGCTTGAACCAACCGAATCGGCGTCTGAATCGAAACCATTGCCACGTCGGATCACGAACCAGTTTGGAATGACATTCTGTCTGGTCGAGGTTGACGTCGAAAAATGGGAGCACCTGCCAACGTATCCGTCAAAGTCTTACTACCTGCAAGAAAGGGAATTGCGACACGAAGATCACGAACGGTTTCGGCAGGCTGCATTTGGCGATGGAACCTATGAGACCATCGACTGGCATTTTAACAGTGGCTTCCCCGGTGAATGGCGGCAGGTTTTCCTGTATGGAAAAGCGATCTCGAAGTTTGACGCTCAATACGACTATCGCCTTCCCACTCTTCAGGAATACAGGTTTGCGTGCCGCGACGGATACGACCAAAGCTGCCCTGACTTTGAACCAACCCATGGATTACCCGCCGAGACGAACGGAGAAGCTCCCAATAAATTTGGCATTTACGGGTTGAACAGCGGGGATGTCGAATGCGGCGACATTCCCGGACTGTTCTTCGGTCGTCATGGCCGGCCAGTGGATACCCCACCAAAACCCGACTGTCGTTGCGACTGGTGGACGAAGGGCAACGCGGATGCCGACGACGGCTTGAATGAGTTGATCACAGCACGTTTTGTTCTGGTTGTGGAGGATAATCCAAGCAAATGAAACCTAAAAATCCACTTTCCTTGCTCTTCATCGTGGCCTCTATCACGCTGGCACCGCCTGGCTTGGTTCGCCGCTCGAAATGGCTAGGACTCTGTGCTTTTTTGCTAATCAGTTTGTCGAAGGAACTTCGGGGGACACAGCACTGAATCGAGAGTTGCCGGTTCCACGTGAGGTGATAGAAAGAAAATCCTCATCTGATCTGATACTCATCGCTTTGGGAGCACACACCATGGCACGACTCGCTCGCGCGGAGGTCTTCGATCCCAACGAAATTGCCTTCGCACACGTGATCGCTCGCACCGTCCTTGTGCGGTGGACGAGTATCGCAGTTGCCAAACCCAACGTCGCTTCCGTCTGACACGGCGTACCCGCGACCTGATCCCTTCGGACTAAAAGCTTCCCGCGATCAGCCCCTTTTCTAAGTCGCTCTCTACAGCGACGCCGCTAGCCCGGATTATTCATGCGGATGATTGATTTTAGCGCAAACAGATCCTTGACAATGAGTTGTGACATCGTCGGGTTATGAATAATCGGGGCTAGCGCCTGAGGCTCACTTTGATTGCGATGCATGGAGCGAAAACATGGACTGAAAAAACAATGTCAACCCCAAACTTTGAGCAGCCCAGGACTAGCCCAACTACCCCAGCGTAGTGCTCTGTCCCTATGATCCCCTCCGCCTATGATCCCCTCCATGATCCCTGCACGATGAAGATGAACCTGAAACGCGTGATTACACGTACCAGTATCGTTCGGGATACCGCGTTTGATACTCGCGTTGCTGCTTAATGCTCATGGTGACGTGCCGTGCTGGTTCGATAACGTCTGCAATTTCAACTTCAAAACCGAGTTTGCGTAGTCGCTCGGGCCAGAGCTTGTGACGCGGTTTTGGTTTTCCAGGAAGTTCGTAGCCGAGATACGTCAACGCTGTTTTGGCGTGGGCACGCTCGATTTCGTAGGGATAGGGATTGCGACCGAGGCGACGGTGGAGCTGTGACTTCACGCGGGTGCGTCGGTATAGGCCGCCGCTAGGATCAGCTTCCCAATCACGCAATTTCAAGATCGTTCCATGGGTTGCATCGGTTCGCCGGATGACTGCGGCGTGCGTCTTGCCAGTGAACGCGATGGCATCGTATTGGTGCCTCATTAGCAAGTATATGTCCCAACGATCGGGAATGTCGGGATAGCGGTTTTCACTTCCCACGGGTTCCCATTGATCGTTGAGCGGTTTGCAGTGGCACAAGATTGCTTGGTGGTGAGGAACAAATTCGGACTTGCGACTTCCTGGAGGCACGCCAGGCAACAAGCGTTCGTCTACCAAAAACTGGCCGCTCACAGCACCCGATGCCGGTTGCAGTAAGCCACGCCAATGCATGCATGCGTGTCTGGGCAGATTTAGATAGCTGTCCGAAGCGGCATACCTATTCAACGGATGAGCAATCGAAAGGGGCGACTCTCTCGTGAAGGCGTCGACTTGTTCTTGAAGAGATTTTCGAGACATCGGTTGGGTCCTTGGGCCTAGCTTGAGGGTTTTGTAAAAATACTCCTGTTCGCTGACAAGACCAGCGGGGAGTGAATTTACAACACCCAGTGATCCACCAAGCCTTTTATTTGCTTTTTCCGTTGGTTCTTGCAGATTTAACGGAAAGCATTCCTGTGTGCTTCTAAAGGAATGAAGAGCGCCGCCAATCTCGGCGTCTCATTTCACAACTGAGTCTCATCACACGGAGCACGCGAATGAAGATTGGTTTCACTGGTTCTCGCAACGGCATGACTGAACAGCAGAGGACTCGCTTTAGGCAGTTGCTCAACCAAACGTGCGCGTCGGAAGCCCATCATGGCGATTGCGTCGGTGCGGACGCGGACTTTCACGCGATTTGCGTTGAACTTGGCGTTGCCGTAGTGGTTCATCCACCGTCGAACTCGAAGTCACGCGCCATTTGCAGTCCGGTTTCGGAAAGACGACCGCCGCTGCCGTACCTGCAACGCAATCAAACCATTGTTCGTTCGACGGTCGCATTGATCGCGGCCGTGAGCGGACCAGAACGCGTGCGTTCCGGAACTTGGGCCACCATTCGCTTTGCCCGAACGCTGCGGCGGCCTATCTTTCTTGTCGATGCGGCTGGACACGTTACAAATGAGAACGACGCATCGCGACTGCTGGAAAATGCTTCCACCAAAGTCATTCATTCCAAAGACGCATGAATAGTGGCAGGTAGACGCGGCGCTGACCGCCACCGGTCCGTGTGACCAGTTCACCACCCCAGTTCAGTTCCAGCTCATCCAATCGGCGACGCACGGTCGATTTGGAAACTTGGGCCGCGTCGGCGGCGGCGGCGATCGTCACCCAGTCGGCGGTGCGGTCGTAGAGGTACTCTTTGATCGACCATCGGTCTGGTGAGAATGGCCGGATGTCGCGAAACGAATTGCGGCTTCCTTCCGTTTCTCGTGGGCCGAATGTAATCTCGATCCAGCGATCACCTCGTTGCAAGTGGAGCCAGCTTCCTGGATCCTCAGGTGGTGTTGCCATTCGCAGTGCTTGGGCATACGCGAGCAGGCCCGCATCCCGATCGCAGGGGATCAATGGGCCGACCACAAGCTCGCGACAAGCAATCTCTCCTTGGGATTCGAGGCATGACTGGCGGACGACCCAGTAGATTTTGAACTCAAGACGAATCAGTGTCAGCGCAATCGCTGGATCATTCTCGATCGGGCGAGTCGATACTTTGGTCAGCTTTGCGGCGTATGGTTTGTTGGTCTGGAAGTTGTATCGGGTCATATAGTCTTGACGTAAAGATTAATTGGGGACCTGTACGAAAGGTATCGTAGCTATGAACAAACCGCTCGCGAGTCATTCGCGAGCGGTTTGACATTAAACGGGAAGTTGGCCTTCCTCCATCAAGGATTTCGCGACTGGAGCTGATCCGAAGCGACTAAATCTCTGTCTCGCAACCCGATCGAAGGAAAATACGCCGATATTGGTGAGCCAGCTTGGGGTCCGCCATGATCGCTTCCTCGCCTCGAACGAATCGTTCCCCGATTGCTTTGGCATAGTTTAACGAACAGATCGGATCCTTCGCGATGGATATCTCCAAGAACTGAACTCGTTGATTAAGCCTCCGGCACATTTCTCTAGCGATCTCAAGTTGTGACTTCGCTTCTTCTCCTTCCCCGTAGTTGCGAGAAAAATATGACTTCAGTTTTAACCGATAACGGTTCGCCATCTCGGACGTTGCGATCGACGCTAAGAATCGACAGTATCGATCGAACGAATAGCGGCGGTCCAGCAGGCTGACTTCATAACAAGCATCCCGCTGCCGAGACTCCGCGTGTCCTTGATTGCTCCAGCGACTCGGCCTCCAATGCGCCTGTGGGTCTTGTGTTCTCCAATCCTTCAATTGTTGCATGAAGATCTCCTCATCCGATTTGGCGATCGAACCTGGAAACGCCCTGCGATAGTTTGCTAGCGGTCCAACCGACCGTTTGATTTTGTTCTCGAATTTCCTCCATCGTTTTTTGCGAACTGTTACCGCGTAATCGACCGCTTGCCTGGCAGTCAGATCGGCAACCCGGACATGTTGCTCGAATCGCCGCCACGGTCCACCGATGACTTCGGTGGCGTAGCGGATTGCGAGTTTCACGTCCTGCAGAATTTCGCTTGTTTCCTCTCCTGTCAGCTTTCGCTTTTCTTGGATGGCTCGTTCGACTCGATCTCGTCGTTTGGCCTTTTCGATTTCGTGAGAATCGGACACATTGCTCCGAAGCTCATTAATCCGATTTCTGACAGCTGTGCACGGAACCATGTCCCACCTGTCCTTCACCTCCATTCCATTCGCAAGATAACGATTTCCTTCATGATCCAAAATGAAGTCAAACGGAAACGAATAGTTCATTGGGTCGCCGTGTCGAACACACCACGATGTGTCTTGGCCGAAACTTTGAAGTGCTCCTGTCGTGCGGATGCGGATGATGGTGAATTTGTCGTCCTGGTGGACGATTTCTGATCCGTCCAATGCGACCGGTTCGCCCATTCGTATTCGCTTATCCTCTTCGTCAATTCGAATGATCTCGGCGATCCGTCCGCCGAGCGTTGCCAAAGATTCCGGCGTGTATCGAAAGATGTCGGCGTGATAACCGGCGTCTTCCAGTCGCAGCCCCGTCCAGCTTAGCGGGGAAAAGTACTTGGCTCCTTTGTGGTGCGTTTCGAGGTATTTGGTGACGCGTTTTTGGTCAGCGTCGGTTGGGTTCCACTGGCCGGTCCAATGCTTGACCAGCCAGGCGAGATACTTTTTCTTTGGGGTTGGGTCGAGTTCGGCAAGTTCGAGAATAAGGGGGCGGAAGTCAGGATCATCGTCAAAGTGTTTTTTCAGCAGAAAGTCGATTCGTTTGTCGGCCTGAGATCGTTTGAGCGTTTCTTTCGGTTTGGGCTTCTTGCGGTGATGTCCTGGGTTGGTTGGTGGCGAGTCGTTTTCGGCTGATTTGGTTTGTAAAGACGTGATTGGCGGGAGTGTGGCTGCTTTCAAATCGGACTCCGGGGTGAATGGGCTCTTAAACAAAAAAAGACGCGATCACGTGCGCGCAGCTGAATATTTACATGTGGCGCCGGCGAGCGTTTCGTTAACCTCGCACAGGGCCTCACGCGGAAGAAATCCGCATCAGAGGGGTTCAAGCATTCACGACGGCCACATGAACCGGCATGCCGGCCGCTTTCATGTGGTCGATCATGTCCTGTGTGCCCGTGCTTTCACCGTCGTGAATCGCGATCAAGGCTTCGCCGGCTGCGGCAAGCTCGCGGTTGGCGATCAAGCCCGCACCACGACCGAGTTTCCAATTGGGTTTGATCACGGTGGTTGGGAGTCCGTTGCGAGCGGCCCACTGCTCGCCGGCACGGTCGGGGCCTCCAGCGCCGCCCGAGATGACTTCGGTGATTTGGAAGCCCGATTCTTGGATCGCGGTTTCGAGAATGGTTGCAAGTTCGTCGTAGTCCCAGCGACGAGAGCTGATACGGGCAACGCTGCGAGATCCGGCGATAATGACTTTCAAACGGTTAACTCCAAATTCGGGGAAGTGTCGACACAACGTTGGGCCTCATTGACTAAAACCGTCTCGCTGCTCCAACGGACTCGCGTGACAAGTTTTCTGACAAGTTTGGTCCGTCGTGACCCAAGGTGCCTTGCAACTGTAAATTTGCTCCCGCTTTTCCGCATTGCCACGGAGAGCGAGTTTACAAAACGTGCGGTTCTAACGGGTTATTCGCTGCAATTATCAATGCGTGGCGGACGAGTTAACGAGTCCCACGACGGCGCACTTTTGATAGGTAAACGAACAACGTTTCCTTTTGCCTGGAGTTGCCCATGCCGTTTGGCGCCTGTGCCCCTGTCTGTTTTGCCGCGTCGCCCGATCAAGTTGTCATTCGTAAAGTGGCAGAGCCCCGAGGCTGGCTCAGCAAGATGAGCCCGCACCCGATTGTTTATGAGGGCCGAAAGTGGTGGCATGCCGTGGCGCTGTTTCAGGCTTTGCGTTTTGCCTCCGATGATAAAGAGGCCCGCGAGGCGGTGCCTGAGCCGCGTTCGCCAACGAAGAAAAAGATGATTGCGAAGAGATTCCGGGCGCGCCGAGTGGTTGCGCCGCTGAGTGATCAGGATGTGGAAAATATGGGGCTCTGCCTGCGGTTGAAAATGGATGCCCATGGTGGCGTGCGGCGGAAGTTGATTGCCAGTGGTGAACGGCTGTTGGTGGAGGATTGCAGTCCTTGGGGTCGCCGGGTGAATGATTTGTTTTGAGGGGCCGTGCGCGTGTCGGATGAAGCTTGTCCGCTTGGATATGCCTGGGAAGGTCGCAATATCCTTGGCCGCCTTTGGATGGAAGCGAGGGCAATGCTGCAGGCTTTGATCAGTTGGTCGCGTCATGCTTCGCTCCGCAGTAGTGCGGCAGCTTGCCTCGCCATCAGGTTGCCATGTTTTTAATAGAACAAATTTCGATTCGTGAGCGACTGATGACCTTCAAAGTTGAAAAACTACTTGGTGAAACATACGACCGCAAAGCTTGGCTCTACTCCATCCGCGATGTTGAAACAGGCCGCGAGCACTTGTTGTACTTTCCCAAAACGATGAAGGGCGGGTGGGCGTATCGGATTCTTTTGCTCGACAAAGTGCTGTAACCGTTGGCTACCTGACCGTCAAACTTGTCAAAGAACCTTCCAAATCTGGATGTCTTTCGAACATCCCGATAACCTTTCAATCCTTGTTCCCAATCCTCACATCAACCGGAGCCAACCATTTGGTCATCACTGTCCTCTGCCCGCATTGCGGTCGCCCCAACACCGTTCGTGATCGAATTCGAAACGGCACTCAACGAGAAACCTGCCGGCACTGCAACAAGAACTTCGGCGTTCAATTCCGAAACGGAGAATTGTACGACATCACCAGGTAAATCATCTCGCAACCGAATCTTACTCCTTCATTCACCCTCACTGGATTTGCCACATGTCACATATCAAAAGCTTGCTGCTGCTGTCTTGCCTTCTACTTTTTGCTGGCTGCGGCGGTAATCCGATCACCAAGGACAATTACACCGAAGTCAAAACGGGCATGACGCTCGATGAGGTTGAGTCGATCCTCGGCCCTGGAACCGAGCAGGCCAGCAGTGACGCCAGCTTTGGCGGCATCGCCATCGACATGAAAAACATGGTTTGGCAGAACGAAGACAAAATCATCTCGATCACGTTCTCGCATGGCAAAGTGAAAGCAAAATCGCAGATCGGGCTGTAGTTTGTCTGGCTCGCGTTAAGCGTGCTTGAATACACAAGTAGAATAATCGCCTCACACATCTTCCCCTGAAGAATCGCGTTTGCGAAAGATCGCCAAACTCGTCTCGCTGTTCTACGGTTGCCAAATGCTGCTCGCCAGTCTCGGCACGGCGTTGTACTGCTGTCTCGATCCCAACGCATTCGGAAGTCTCGGCAAGGAATCCGGCATCAACTTGCGGCTGTTCTTTTTGACGGCCGGCTTGCTCCCCCAAGCCGGCCTCGGATTGCTTATGATATGGCTCGGCATGCCCAGCCGAAGCCGCGTGCGAACCTGGCGTGTTGCCAGAACAACGATCAAGCAGATCGTTGAGAACTGAAAACGAAACAAAGGAAAGCAACTTGCCATTGATTAGTTATGGTCTTGACTTGTCGGGCTATTCGTCGGGCGGATCTTCACTTGCCCGAGCAGAACGACGAGATGATTCGGGTGTTGATATTCGCATCCTCGACAAATCCGTCTTTCGGCGAAAGACGAAAGGAACGAGTCCACTCAATCGTGTAAACGAGGCGGAGAGTGAAGAGATCAAATTGATGTTAGCTGGGGGTACTTTGGTTGTGGACGTGTGCATTGATCTGCAAGGATTGCCGAATCCTCCCAACGCTAATGGTGTTTGGCAATTGACTCGGCGGCCCGTTGATCGAGCTTTTGATGCATTGACTCCGATGGCCGACAAGATCGGGGCGTACGTCGCTCGGATGCAAAGGCCACCAACCTAAACCGTCTGGGATGGGATGCACTGGATGGCATTCAATTTAGTCACGATGATTTTGACGCTGCGATCTGCGCTCTCACTGGCTTCACTGACTTTGATGGAATGCTTGCCAGCGACGAGCTTCAGCGAATGATGCAGCAGCGATTGATTGAGCGAGGTGATCTGACGAACGAGGAATGCTCCCAAGTGACTCTGCCTATTGGCTATCGATTGCTTCAATCTGCCCCAAAAATTGTCCATATTGTTTCAAACGACAGGAATTTACAGTGACAAAGACGTACGAAGACGCAATCAAGTTCCTCGACAATAATCCCGGGACACACCGTTTTGGCGACCTTGCTGAAGGGCTCGGCTACACCCGCGCCACGGGCAGCCAAGCGATAGGTTCAATGATGAGAGCCATTCACAATCGCGGTCTCCACCATTATTGCCGTCGTGTTGTTAGCGACGCAACTGGACAACACGGTTGCGACGCTCCCGTGCAGGAGGTGGATCAATGAGCAGGCTTACCCTCGGACTCGACCTAGACGGTTGCATCACAGAAGCACCAGAATTCTTCTCGGCTTGGACACACTCCTGGCCGGAGAAGGTGATTGTGATCACGTATCGACGCGATCGTGCGAAGGCGATTGCAGATCTTGATGAACGCAATATTCGTTACGACGAAGTGGTGCTGGTCGATCGCTTTGAGGCGAAAGCGGAAGTGATCGCCGAGCATGGCGTCACGCTGTACGTCGACGATCAACCCGAAATGCTCAAGAACGTTCCTGCGGGTGTACACGTCATGCTGTTCCGCAACGAGGGCAATTTTGATTTCGCGGATCAACGCTGGATGCTTAGCCAGGAAACTGGCAAGCTCGTTTGTTAAAGGGTTGGGCCTATGGAAAAACATTTGAATCAAGTTGCCGAGTTCCATCGGAAGATTGGCGAAACCGTTTCCGAGTCGCCCAAGCTACTCGACCACGAATCGGACCTCGATCGCGATTTGGCTCGGTCGCTACGGCAGATTGCCGAGGCGTTCAACCAACCCGACAGCCCCAAAACGCAATTGACTCGACGGGCACTGATGGCTGTCGAGGAATTGGCCGAGTGGATTGAAGCTCACGACGATGACGACCTTACCGCAGCAGCCGATGCTTGGGCCGATCGAATGTATTTGCTGTTCGGTGATGCGGTTGCGACCGGATTGCCAGCCGAACCGTTACTAGACGAGGTACATCGTTCCAACATGACGAAAGCCGCGGCGAGCGAAAGAACCGGAAAGGGCACTAAAACAAGTGACTTTCAATCACCCAACATTCAAACGCTGTTGGCTGACCATTTAGAGGAATCCTGACGAATGGCATCGTCTTTTATGGTCAAGGGTGACGTTCATGTCTGCCGTGATTGCGGTGGTTCGATGACAGGTACCGCGTTAGGTGCCTATTGTGAAAACACGACGACAATCGGCAATGCAAAAGATCCGAAGGATGTGTGTGAACCACTCGGACGCGAACGTCGATTGTTTTGCGAGCGCTGTGGCGAGCCGGTGCCTTATGGCGAGACGGTGTGTCCGAGTTTTGATTGCGGGAAGACGGCGAACCGCCCATGAAAAACAATCCACAGATCGGAATTTGGTGGGATAACGGCAAGCAAATTGTCGTGTTTCCGCATTCGCCTGGCAAAGCGGATTTGGCGACGGGGCTTTGCGACAGCGATGATGCCCACAACGACATCTGGCCGGATGCCGCGATGCAGTTTGGACTGACTGAATTTGCAGAATACTTCAGCGTACCGCGAGGACGAGTTCTTTGGGCGCCGTCGAAGCGAATCAGTATCATCTACCACGGCAACGCAACCGCAGCCGACCGATTGGATGAGATTGCCAAGGTGTTTCATCTCGGCCAATGGGAGTCGCGTACCGATATTCATTACATGATGGGCAGTTCAGTCGATGACCTGTTTGACGACTGACAGCCTAAGTCGATAGGAGCAAACATTGCCCTTGCCAATTGTTTCTCAAGCACACTGAGGGTGTTTCGCTCTGAAACTACGGATCATTCAAACGCTTGACCGAGACGAACTCGAGAACCACTTCGTTTCTCGCCACTCTCACGCAGTCATCAGTGTCCATCGGCCGGGGAACTTCCGGAAACTTCGGGGGACACAGCACTTTATCGGAACTTCGGGGGACACAGCACTTTATCGAGGGTTGAGGGTTCCATCTCAAGTGAAAAAACGAAAAGTCTTGTCTGGCACTCATCGCTTTGGGGGCACACACCATGGCAAGGCTCGCTCGCGCGGAGGTCTTCGATCCTAACGAAGTTGCCTTCGCACACGTGATCGCTCGCACAGTCCTTGTGCGGTGGAGGAATATCGCAGTTGCCAAATCAAACGTCGCTTCCGTCTGCCCCGCCGCATCCGCGATCTGATCCCAACGGACTAAAAGCATCCCGCGATCAGCCCCTTTTCTAAGTCGCTCTCTACAGCGACGCCGCTAGCGTTCTGGACATCAGCTGCGAATTCGCCGAAAGCCTCTAGGGAAAGCATCCCATCACGTCGATCAAGGCCAGCGAAGCCCCGCCCGAGACCGCTCGTTGTCCCAAACACCTCGTGAGCCAAGCGGAACCACCCCAACAAAGTGCTCTGTCCCCATCACTCCCACACCATCACTCCCATTCGCCCCGGCAGCCCTTTAAGAGTCTGTAGTCGTGAGTCTGCAGCCTTGAGGCACGATCGAAACTCTCCGGTCTGTTGATCAGGATGAGTTCCGATCAACTCACATTTACGTTCGGAAAATTCAGGAAAGCAAAGCGATCTGCGATTTCCTCGCCTTAGCACTGTGCACAGTGCAGCTAAATTTATTTAGATCAGCAGCCCGCGGATGCACAGTTCATAGAGCTACAATGCATTGCGGCGTGTACGAGGCGAGCCGATGGAGTCGCCCTATAAACCTGAACCCCAAACATTAGCACCAGAAGCGAGAGACCATTAAACCAATAACCATAACCACGTTCGTTGCGCTCGCCGCATTCGCCTACCCCTCCCTCGCGCCGGCTGCCGATATTACCCCAGCCGAAGTCCGCACCATCGCCAAGGATGCCTATATCTATGGCTATCCCATGGTGGACAGCTACCGCATCCAATACGGCTACTTCGTTGATAAGACCGACCCCGAATACAAGGGTGCGTGGAACGCGACACACAACACGCCGCGCGTTTACACACCGGCGGACAAGGCCGTCCAGACGCCCAATTCCGACACGCCGTATTCCTTTCTCGGTGCAGACCTCCGGGCCGAGCCGCTCGTGCTGACCGTCCCTGAACTTCCCAAGGACCGCTATTTTTCGATTCAGTTCATCGACGCCTATACGTTCAACTTTGCTTATGCTGGCAGCCGAACCACAGGTAACGAAGCGGGTAGCATCATGCTGGCTGGCCCGAATTGGAAGGGCGACAAACCACAGGGAATCAAGAAGGTCATCCAGTCAGAGACTGAGATAAACGTGCTCATCTATCGCACTCAACTTTTTGATCCGTCCGACATCGACAACGTCAAAAAAATCCAGGCCGGATACAAGGTGGAGCCGCTTTCGTCCTTTCTCGGCACCGCAGCGCCCACCCCCGCCCCGACCGTCGACTTCATCAAGCCGATCAGCCAGGAAGAGCAGAAAAGTTCTCTCGAGGTGTTCAATATCCTGAATTTCGTTCTGCAATTCTGCCCCACCGATCCGTCCGAGAAGGAACTCATGGAGAGGTTCGCCAAGGTTGGCATCGGTGCCGGAAAGACCTTTGATCCGACGAAGCTGTCCCCTGAGATGAAGAAAGCCTTCGAGGAAGGCATCGGCGACGCCTGGAAAGAATTTGCGGGCGGCGCGAAGTTAATGGCGGAAGGTAAAATTACCTCCGGCGATGCCTTCGGTACGCGCGCATCGATGAAAAACAATTACCTCTATCGCTGGCTCGCAACCATAGGCATCTGGGGAAATTCAAAACAGGAAGCGATGTACCCAATCTATTTTAATGACGCTAGCGGCCAAAAGCTCAACGGCGCTAATCGCTATACTCTGCATTTCCCCAAGGGAAAACTGCCACCCGCGAATGCGTTCTGGTCGCTCACCATGTATCAGCTGCCGGAGAGCTTGCTGGTAGCCAACCCCATTGACCGCTACCTCATCAACTCGCCGATGCTGCCGGAGCTGAAAATGGACAGCGATGGCGGACTCACGCTCTACATCCAGCACGAATCACCCGGCAAGGACATGGAATCGAATTGGCTTCCTGCACCCAAGGGGCCATTCTCATCTTACCTGCGCATCTATTGGCCAGCAGAAGCCGCCCTGGACGGTTCATGGAAGGCACCTCAACTTGAAAAAGTGAAGTGACTCGCTTTTGGTCCCGAAATACTGCCACCAATCTAAAATCAAACGATCCTAACCATGATGAAAAGACATTTATACCGAGCCTCCGTACTCGCAGCCTTGGCACTTGCCTTGACTGGTTGCGACAAGAAGAGCGATGCGATTTCTGAGGCAAAGAAAGCCGACAATGCAGCGGTCATCGACGCCCCTTCCATCGAGCAGGTTAAAGCCATCGCCGAGGAAGGTTTCGTTTACGGTCTGCCCATCGTGATGAATTACGCGGTCATGTATGAGTACTCGGTGGACAAGGAATCGGGGCAGTACAAGGCGCCGTTCAACCAGATCCACAACGAGGCCCGCGTCTTTACCTATGAAGACACGGCCGTCGTGACACCAAACAGCGACACCCCGTATTCGATCCTGTGGCTCGATCTTCGTGCCGAACCCATCGTGCTCTCGGTCCCTCCGGTGGAAAAGGATCGTTATTTCTCGGTGATGCTTTGCGATGGCAACACGTTCAATTACGGATACATGGGCAGCCGGTCCACCGGCAACGAACCCGGCGACTACCTAGTGGTCGGGCCGAACTGGAAGGGTGAGACTCCCGCCGGGATCAAAAAGGTATTCCATTCCTCCACGGAGTTTTCGGCCGTGGCCTATCGGACTCAGCTCTTCAATCCGCAGGACATGCCCAATGTGGTCAAGGTACAGTCGGGCTACGGCGTTCAGCCGCTGTCGGCATTCCTGAAGCAGCCCGCGCCGCCTGCCGTGCCGCAGATCGACTTCCCGAAGATCGACAAGGAAATGGTGAAGACGGGCTTCTTTGACTACCTCGACTTTGCCCTCCGGTTCGCGCCTGCCGGGCCTGAGGAAAAGGAAATCCGTGCCAAGCTCGCCAGCATCGGCATCGGCCCGGGCAAGACCTTCGACTTCAAGGATCTCTCCAAGGAACACAAAGCTGCCGTCCTGCTCGGCATGAAGGACGCGACGGACAAGGTAGAGAAGGCCGTTGAAGGCATCGGCAAGACAATTAACGGATGGGGAGTCTACACGGCCTTCGGCGACCGCGCCTTTTTCAACGGCGACTGGCTCCTCCGTGCAGCGGCCGCGAAGATCGGGATCTACGGCAACGATGCTGAGGAAGCGATGTATCCGAAATGCCGACAGGATGCCGACGGCGAAGCTCTTGATACCAGCAAGCACAGCTACACGCTGACCTTCGCCAAGGATCAGTTCCCGCCGGTCAACGCCTTCTGGTCGGTCACCATGTATGACGGCAAGAGCCAGCTTCTGATCAAGAACCCAATCAACCGCTACCTGATCAACTCGCCGATGATCCCGAACATGAAGAAGAACGATGATGGCTCCCTCACCATCTACATCCAGAAGGACAGCCCTGGCCCCGACAAGGAGGCCAACTGGCTGCCAGCACCCGACGGCCCGCCCTACCTGATCCTTCGCATGTATAGGCCCAAGACCGAAGCGCCTTCAATCCTGCCCGCCGGTGATGGAAGCTGGCAGCCCCCGGGCATCGTGAAGGCGATCTAATCCACTCGTCGATTTTCAACCATAGGTGCCGACCGTCCATCGGTCGGCGCTTGCATTCGACGTAGACTCCGTTGCCAAACTCAACCAGAGCAATGCGGCACTTGGGTCTTGATGTGACTATAAGTTCCGAAGTTCCTTTCACTGGCGGGACGGGAACTTCCCACTTCACCCAGATTATCTTGCCATTCGTGCTTGGCGAGGGACTTGAAGCTTATTAGGTACACCATCGTGCCGGACCTTCTAACACCTACCCACTCGCTGAGTTCGCAACTTGTCGCTTCCTGCCGAGTCGGACCAGCGAAAAAAGAAATCCCGAGTGAGTCGGAAAGGGAATTACCCAAAGTCGTTAACCCGGCGGTTTTCATAACCCAGAGACTCTGAGAGTATTTGTCTCTGATTGGCCCCCAGAGAGGGGCCGTTTTGGCGAGAGTCGCGGACGGGAATCGGGTCTCTGGAGATTGTTCGGGCCGAGCGTCCACGGACGAGCGACCGATCTTTGCGATCGCCGTTCTTGCTCAGAATCCCTGACAACAACTTAAACATCCGTGACTCAATCCCTACTGTTAAACCCGACACCCCTGCCTATAGAAACAAGCTCGATCAGTTGCGAACCAATTAGTCCGCACCCGGTGGCATGAGCTTGTTGAAACGAAGACCACGCTTCGGTTGAGAGGCGGCTGCCTTGGACGCCAGATGCTTGTCAGCAGCGATCTGCTCGGTCAGCTTATGCTGCTCGACGCTACCGGCATCTCCCGATGCCTTAGCGGGTGCCTTGGCACTCTCGCGAATCGTTTCTTGCAGGTTGTCTGACATACTGGAAACCCTCTTCGAGTGAATAAGAAACTCGATAGCCTCTTCCAGTACTAACTATGCAATTTGTCCGAACGACGTCCCAAAATTATTTGCGTCGGTTCTGCTGGACGTCCTTAAGACTCAAGCGTTTTGGGGATATTTCGCGTGTTGACTCCGTTCCAAATAAAATTGCTCCCTGCATCGAAGCCGCAACGGCGGAACCGACGAGGCAGTCGAACCAGTGGTTGTCCGGCTGCTCCGGTCGCTGCTTCCACTCGTCGACGCTTCGGCCACGGGCTTCCGTCTTGACGAAGTACTCACGTCGGTAGAACATTTAGTTTTGTAGACGTCTTACCAATGTTCAGTAGTGACTACAGGTTGGTTCCTCAATATCACGATCCTCTGCGAAGCGTCTCTGAAGGATATTCCCCAAAAATTTGAAAGTATCGTCCCGCGAATCTTCCAATATCAAAGAAGCCGAACTTCATAGCGACAGCGGCAACGGTCGTACTGTGTGGAGTGCTATTCATCAGCACCCGACGAGCGAGATGGTGCCGATGGTTTAGGAGATAAGTTTTCGGAGTTAGTCCAAGCTGCTCCTGAAATGTCGCGAGAAGCGTGCGCTGACTGACTCCGAGCATAGTGGCTATTTCGGGCACCGACGACTCCCATGCACTCGTGTCATTGACCAACTCGATCGCTCGGCAAATCAACGCTTTGCGATTTACTTCTGACTTGAGTTCAATTGGACGTGTTGAGCTAGTTCGTTCTTCGAACAGCTCGCGGAATACAAATAGAAGGTTCGCCTGTATCGTTTCTGCGACGCAATCCGAACATGTGTCAGAACTTCTACTCGTGGCCGCGGGGAATGCTGCATCCAAGGCTGATCTAATCCGGTGGATAAGTCGGCCATCGACTTCGATCACTCCAGCCGAACCTAGCTCCGTTGGGATCTTATCGGGAACGGCAAGGCAGATGCTTGGTATGTAGACGGTATACCATTCGACGGGCCCTCGACCAGAAAAACGGAACTCGGATCGCGGCGGTAAGACAGCGATCGAGCCATCTACCAGAAGTTTCCCATTGAGAGGTACGGGGGCTCCGGATCGCAGAAAATAGAATGCCCAGCCTTCGGGTTTGACGGCGCCTTGCGTCAGTAAGCCGCTACCCTCAATTCCATGTTGTAATCGCAGCGACCCAATTTCCCGCTGCTGGATTGACCAGCACCTCTCGTACGGATGCAGCAGCCGGACATCTAGATCCGCATCATGGATGGCCTCAGCGTAGGCTTCAAAATTGGTGAAGGTGGTCGTCACGGTCGCTTTGGCATGCTGAAGTTGAAAGTTTAACCGAGCCATGGGAGGGTGCCCAGCAAGGAAATTTTACCAGATTTTCTTGATTTTGCGAATTCTACGTAGAGCTTCCGGTCCAATTGGTTACGCTCCACAGGTTTAGCCCAGAAGTCTTCTTGTCCGGCACCCCGGTCTTTTCAGGAACGACTCATCTTCCACTGGAGACACGAATGAGAATCCATTTGCCTTCCCACATCCTTTTGCTGACGGCCGCGGTGGTGGCTTCCGTGGCAATGGTACCCGCGGTTCAAGCTCAAACTGCAAAGCAACCTAATGTGCTCGTCATTTGGGGCGACGACATTGGCACCGAGAACATCAGTTACCACAACCGCGGCATGATGGGCTTCAAGACGCCGAGCATCGATCGTATAGCGAAAGAGGGCGTGTTTTTTACTGACTACTATGGGCAGCAAAGTTGCACAGCGGGTCGAGCGGCCTTCATCAATGGCTCTTGCCCCGTTCGTACCGGCATGACCAAGGTCGGCATACCCGGCGCACCTGAAGGGTGGCAAAAGACAGACGTCACCATGGCCACGGTCATGAAGAGCCTCGGCTACGCCACTGGTCAGTTCGGTAAGAATCACCAAGGGGATCGAGACGAGCATCTGCCCACGATGCATGGCTTCGATGAATTCCTCGGCAATCTCTACCACCTCAACGCCGAAGAAGAACCAGAAAACGAGGATTACCCGGGCGACATGGTGTTGCCTGGAGGAAAGACATTCAAAGACGTCTTTGGCCCTCGCGGTGTGCTGCGTTGTAAAGCCGACGGCAACGGTGGCCAAACAATCGAAGATACAGGACCGTTGACCAAGCAACGGATGGAAACCATCGATGAGGAAACTCTGGCCGCCGCCAAGGAGTTCATCACTCGCCAGACCAAGTCCGGAAAGCCGTTCTTCTGCTGGTGGAATGGCACCCGCATGCACTTTCGAACTCACGTCAAGAAAGAGAATCGTCACAAAGGCAATGACGAATACACCGACGGAATGATCGAGCACGATATGCACGTCGGCGAGCTTCTCAAGCTGCTGGATGATCTCGGAATCGCAGATAACACCATCGTCCAGTACTCGACCGACAACGGTCCGCACTACAACACTTGGCCCGATGCGGGAACGACTCCTTTTCGCAGCGAAAAGAATTCGAACTGGGAAGGCGCCTACCGCGTTCCTTGCTTCGTTAGGTGGCCCGGCAAATTCCCAGCTGGCGAAGTACGCAACGGCATCGTCTCGCACGAAGACTGGTTGCCTACATTCGCCGCCGCCGGTGGCAACACAGAGATCGTGGAGCAGCTGAAAAAGGGAGTCGAGCTCAACGGCCGCACTTATAAGAACTTTATCGATGGCGCTAACCAACTGGACTACATCAACGGCAAATCCGCCGAGTCACCACGACCCAATTTCATGTATGTGAATGACGACGGCCAAATCGTTGCCATGCGATATAATGATTGGAAAGCAGTCTTTCTCGAAAACCGCGGCCAGGCATTCGAAGTTTGGCGGGAGCCCTTTACCGAGCTACGCGTGCCGCTGTTGTTCAACCTTCGCCGCGATCCTTACGAAAAGGCTCAGCACAATTCGAATACATACAACGATTGGTTCCTCGATCGCGTTTACATCCTCGCACCCATGCAACGAGTTGCTGGACAGTTCCTCATGACGATGAAGGACTATCCGCCCAGCCAGACGCCTGGATCCTTCAACCTGGAAGGCATCCAGAAGAAGATCGAAGCCACCATGGGTGGCAGGTAATATCCGCGAACGATCAATGGGCCGTCGCCAGTTTCGGCAACGGCCCATCAGTCAGAAGCTCTCGAATCAAAGTTCCAATTTGCACATTATATGAAAAATAAGAACGTACTCCTCGCCATTCTCTTTGCTGCCATCGCAGTGACGTCCGTCCAGGCACAGGACAAGAAACCCAACATCCTCGTCATTTTCCCAGATGATGTGGGGTGGCAGAATATCAGCGCCTACGGCCACGGCACGATGGGCTACCGGACGCCTCACATCGACCGCATCGCTCGTGAGGGAGTCATGTTCACGGATCATTACGCCCAGCCGTCCTGCACCGCCGGACGTGCCGCTTTCATTACCGGCCAGTATCCCATCCGCAGCGGCATGACCACCGTCGGTCGACCCGGCGCGGCACTCGGATTAAAGCCGGAATCTCCGACTCTGGCAGAAGTGCTCAAACCGTTGGGTTACGCCACCGGACAGTTCGGCAAGAACCACCTTGGCGACCGCAACGAGCACCTGCCGACCGTGCATGGATTCGATGAGTTCTTCGGCAATCTCTATCACCTCAACACCCAGGAAGAATTCGAGCAGGTGGACTATCCAAAGGACCCGGAGTTCTTCAAGAAATACGGCACGCGCGGCGTGCTGCATAGCTATGCCACCGATGTCGATGACCCAACAGTCGATCCCCGCTTCGGCAAGGTCGGCAAACAAAAGATCGAAGACACCGGACAACTTGGCAGAGAGCGGATGAAGACGATGGATGAGACATTCATGGCTACCAGCCTCGACTTCATGAAACGCTCGCAGGAGGCGGACAAGCCGTTCTTCGTGTGGTTCAATACCTGCCGCATGCACATGTATACGCGGCTGAGCGACGAGAGTCGCTACCTTGCCCAACCCTATACAACCGAGCACGATTTCTATGGCAGCGGTTTGATCGAACACGACATGCAGATTGGCAAGCTGCTCGACAGCATGCAAGAGATGGGCGTGCTGGACAATACCATCATCGTTTACACCACCGACAACGGCCCGGAGCACAGCGCCCGTCTCCATGGCGGCACTACGCCTTTCCGCGGCGAAAAAATGACGACCTACGAGGGTGGCGTGCGCGTCCCGATGATGGTGCGCTGGCCCCGCCATATTCCCGCAGGTCAAGTGCTCAGCGGCATCCAATCCCACATGGACATCTTCACCACGCTCGCCGCAGCAGCGGGCGCACCCGACGTCGTGGCCAAGATGCGGACCGAGCGAAAGCAGTACATCGACGGCGTTAACAATCTCGACTACTGGCTTGGGAAGACCGAGGAAAGTGCCCGAGACAGCTTTATCTATTACCACGAGTCCACGGTTCGGGCGATCCGCTACAAGCAGTGGAAGCTGAACTTCGAAACCAGCGAGAACTACTACGATCCTTACGTGAAGCAGAAGTTCCCAGTCATTTTCAACCTCCGCATGGATCCCTTCGAAAGCTTCGACGGTCTAACCGACCGCTCCGACATCGTTCAGGCCAAGCAGTGGCTGAACGAACCGGTGCAGGAGATCCTCGGCGAGCATATCCAGTCACTCACCGAATTTCCTCCGGCTCAGAAAGCCGCAACCTTCGACTTCAGCGAGATCATGAAGTCGTTGCAATCCGGAAAACAGTAGCTGCGAATATTAAGCGACGAGTAAACGGCCAATCGCCATCTTTCGTCCTCGATGAGTGTGACCGGCAACCCGCGAGGCTTCTGCGGAGCATTGCGGAATCTGGGTAAACAAAAAGCGGCCAACCTGCCATGATTTGGGTTCTAACTTCCAGGTATCAAAGGCAGGAGGCCGCTGAAATGAGCGTCGAACATTCAAGCGATATTGACAACCCCACTTCGTCTTCTTTTCCGCAGTCGCCCGAGCAAATCGCCGAGAAACTGCAGCAGTGCGGCGACACCATCCGAGAACACGTCGTCAATGCTTCTAAATGCGGCCAGTCTTTCGATGAAACCGAGCGTGCCGTGTGGAATCTTGTCTTGAAAACCGGCTTTCTGGCGATGGAGCTCTTCACCAAACTCCAAGGCAAGGGGGACCTTGGTGATCAAGCGGTCAGCGAATCAGGCAAAACACTGCGACGCAGCGAGAAACCGACCGACACGGTGGTTCGGTCGATTTTCGGTGAACACGCCTTTCAACAGTACACCTACAGCCCGGGAAAGAACAAGAGAATCGAACTGCATCCGATCAGCGCCCGCATGCAACTGCCGGAGCACCGCTGGTCGTACCTGCTCCAAGAGTTCTCCCAAATGTTCTGCGTCGAATCCGCATTCAACCAGGCCGCTGATAATCTCGAACTCGTTTTCGGAGCGAAATTCTCGATCGACACGCTCGAACAGACCAGCCAGAGAATGGGGGTCCAGGCCGATGCCTTTCTGGACGACTTGCCCACGCCCAAAAAGAAGGATGAAGCCGAGCTTCTCGTCGCTTCGGCCGACTGCAAGGGCGTTCCCTTGATCAAAGACGATGCCGCCAAAGTGGCTGCTTTTGAGACAGCAAAGAAACGGCCCGGAAACCGTCGCATGGCAACGGTCACGAGTGCTTACACCGTCGATCCCTATGTTCGCACAGCCGAGCAAATTGTCGCTGCCTTGTTCCGTGATGACAAAGAACCCGGCACGCAATCACGCAAGAGCAAAAAGAAACGACCGCGGCCAAAGCACAAGCATACATCGGCTCACTTTCCCGCGACCTTCGTGGACGACGATACGGAGGTTCCCATCAGCGGTATCCACGAGGGGATCGCATGGCTCGCAGATCAAGTCAGTGTCCGCCGAAAGAAACTCCAAGTGATCATTCTGTTAATGGACGGTCAGCAGAGCCTCTGGGAAGTCGCGCAGTTACACTTAGGCGACGATCCATTAGTGGTGCCAATCTTGGACATCATTCACGTAGCGACTTACGTGTGGGAGGCTTCGTCATTGTTCGAGAAATCCAGCGAAAAGCGAGCAGCGTTTACGCGGGAGCGATTGCTGAAAATCCTGCGTGGTGAGGTCAACGGGGTGATCCGAGGGCTACGTCGAATGGGTTCGCTTGGGAAACTCAAGGGCGATAAACTCAAAGACCTTCGACGCATCTGTGGTTACTTCGAGAAACACAAGGATCGGATGCGTTACGACGAATATCTTGCTGCAGGCTACCCGATTGCCTCGGGTGTGATCGAAGGCGCGTGCGGGCACTTGGTAAAGGACCGCATGGAACGAAGCGGGATGCGTTGGACGCTGGAAGCTGCACGGAGCATGCTCAACGTGCGGGCGGTATTTCAGAGTGACTACTGGGATAAATTCTGCAAACAGCGAGTCACGGAGTTGAGCGAGAGCACCCATCCAAACCGTAACATGGTCTGCCACTACACTCCGCTTACCATGGCATGTTAACCGGCGGGTTGCCGGTCACACTCGTCCTCGATGTCAATCCTCAACTGACGCCAATATGATTTTTGGAGTCTGTGATTTATGAACTCCAGGCGCAAACCGAAACTCCTCGCAGTAGCAATCCTTTTCGCGGTGTTTTGCACGAATGCCTTCGCGCAGCAAGTGCCGTTGCCCAAGACAGCGGCGGACGTGCTTGGCCCGCCCGGCGGCACCTTGATGACCAAGGAATACGTCCAGGCAGTCGGCCGCATGGCGTACATCTGGGGCTGGCCGCTGGTCAACCTGGGAAATCGCAGCGTCGCGTTCAGCAGTTTCAAGCAGCCCGTGTCCTTATTTTTTTCTTTCAACGTCGAGCACTCGTCAAAGAATTACCTAATCATGAACTTTCGAAGAGCTTGTAAGAACATAGGCAACGGAGTTGCTATGCTCAGTCTCGCCAAGGCAACAACTTCGGTTTTGAACCATAGAGGCAGCGCTTTCACAGAATCGATCCCTGTGACGCATTTTGGAATCTGGATCGCACTCGCGATCGTTGGGGCAGCACCCGTGTATGGCCAAGTTGCGGACAAAATCTTTCGCGGCGGCAACATCGTAACAGTCAACGACGCAGAGCCGATTGCGGAAACAGTAGCAATTGAAGATCGAAAGATCTTGGCTGTTGGCTCCAATGATGAAATCGTGAAACACCAGGCCACAGAAACGGAAGTAGTCGATTTGGCTGGCCGTGCGTTGCTTCCTGGATTCATCGATGGCCAGGGTCATTGCTTTGCAACAGGTATTCAAGCTGCCTCGGCAAACTTGCTCGCTCCCCCAGATTAAGCAAACGTTCTGTCACAACTTGAATCAAACGAAACTGCCTTCAATCCCCCGGAGCTCGACGAAAAGGGGAAGCGAAACGCTGCTCGGATGATGCAGGAGATGGAATGTGACGTTCAATTTTGGTGGATTCGGCCTTCGCGCAACTCAAGATCGACGGGATTGGAAGGAAGGTTCCAATGTACAACCGCGTGGCAATATGGATGAAAATCAAGCCCCTCCTGGCCGACAGAAGTTGATGCCAAGACAAATGGCCAGAATGGGGAATCGAAAGCGGATCGAACCTGTGAACGCATCAGCCTGAGATTTCGTCGTGCGGAGCGATAGAGCTCCTGCGACTTCCTGAACAATCTGTTTGGCGAACTGTAGGCTCGGCTTGCCAGGCAATCCGATTGCACGATCGGTTCGTCGATCGACATCGCTCACGACAGTAGCTCAACAAGTTGGAAGAGTTTTCGCCAAATACTTGGACTGATTATTCATTCATCGGCTACCCCCGATTTTGACGCATTCTTGTGACCTTTTCTCAGTAGTCCTTCCATCGCTTCGTCTATCTCTGCCGTGTCATAGCCGCCCTCACCGTAATATGGCATATGCAACGGAGGATGCAGCATGCCATCGGCGTCGATGATGCAAGCTGTTGGATAGCCTTCGATGCCCCAATCGAGTTGAAGTGGGCCATTGAGCGGTTGTGAAATGACCGTCCAATTGATGTCGCCACGTTTCGCCGCTGCGTGCAGGTGCGTTTGATCGGCATTGCTCATAATTCCAACAACTCGCATCGGAGCTTGTTTGTACTTGGCTACCAACTGACGCATCGGTGCGTACATGTCGCCATAGTCATCATTCACACTCTGCGCGAACATCAAAACTACGTGCTTGCCGCGAAGCTCGCTCAAACGAAACGGCTTGCCATCGATATCGAATGCCTCGAGTTCAGGAGCGGGTTGGCCTATGATGACCTTGTTGATCGCATGCGAAAGTCGTTGGGCCGCAGTGCCGCCGGTGCCATAGTGCTTAACACTTACATCGGAATAGAGTTTGGCGAGTCGTCCCAACTTTTCGTTCAGGTCGCGACGCAACTGATTGAAGTCCGTGTTCTCCAGCAACTTGAGGCGTTGTTCAAACTCGTCACGCAGCGTCGGCGGTGCCTCTTTCATCCGATCCTGGACGGCAGCACGAACCTTTGGCATTTGCGACTCGACCATCAGTGCCTCTTTGCCAAAATTAATCTGGGCAATCAGTGCCTCGGCTTGCGTCTTCCGAAAGGGACTCCTTTCCACGAGAGCTTGCAGAAGCTCGTCCGCTTGCGGCACGAAAGGACCACCGCCCAGCGTTGCGATAATGGATTCCAAATCTTCTCGTTGAAGATAGTGTTGAATCACTCGCTTGACAGCTTCCCTGCGTCCTTTGCCAGCGGGCGAGTTCGCACCAGCTACGCTGCGTGCCATGCCGCAAACTTGCACCAACGCCTTCAGCCCCTCGTCGGTGCCGCGGTACGTCTCCTCCATTGCCAAGTATTTCGAAGGCATGATATGGCGCGGGTCCATTTCCTCGTAAACGCGATCGAGTTCGACTTCGTCGACCGCGTCTTCGGATGCTTGGTGATAGGCGGACTCGAGCTGGTTGTACTCCGCCTCCAACTCTGAGAGAGCTTTTTCCGCAGGAGAGAGTTCGCGTGGTGGCTCGTCCACTTGAGAATGATCTGCCGACTCACTTTGTTCGCCGATTACTCGCCTCTCGGAAAGCTGATACAGTTCGCTAAACTCGGAACCGGAGTCCTCAGGCGTCCTGACAACATGGACGATCTCAACTGCTCCTCGAGTAAGCGTAAGGATGTCATCCTCGACGTAAACTCCGTCAACTTCACCATCGATTTCGACAATATACTTTCCTGCAGAAATTCGAATTGAGTTCTCTCCTTTAACAATGATCATCTGCTTGACGGCTTTCTCGTCCTGCACAATTCGTATGGGAACATCGTCAACTTCGGATTCAATCGTCAACGTTCCTTTATTCAATTCCAGCACAATCAATATTCCCGCAAAGAACAGAGCAACGCCACCGGCTGCCGCAGCGATGTATTTTGCGATCGGAGGGCGGCGAGTCCTATTTGGCGCTAGGGCAGTGACTGCCTCAGGCAATTGAACCGCTGCCGGTTGCTGCACATGAGCCAAACAGCCTTCCAGCAACTCGGCAACCTGAGCCGTTGATTCGATGCGGTCTTCGGGTCGCTTGGCCATCAGGCGCTCGATAATGTGGCCGAGCCATTCAGGGACGTCGGAGTTCACGTCACACACTGGAGTTGGATTGTCGTTGGCGATGCGATGTAACACTCCGTATGTCGTCTCGGCACGGAACGGCGATCGGCCAGCGCACATGGCGTACAACACGCTGCCGAGCGAGAACAGATCGCTGCGGGCGTCGATCGGCTCGCCGCGTGTTTGTTCAGGCGACATGTACTGCGGCGTGCCTGCAATCACGCCACTGCGTGTCATCGATGCATCATCGACAGCTCGTGCCAATCCAAAGTCGGTGATTGTGACCCGCTCGACACCCTCTTCGAGCAGAATGTTCGCGGGCTTGATGTCGCGATGCACCAGGCCTTGCTCATGAGCAGCGGCAAGTCCCGCCGCGATTTGTGCTCCTATGCGCAGCACGTCTTTCAGCGGCAATGGCCCCTGTGAATCGATTCGCTTTTGTAACGAAGCTCCGCGCACGTACGGCATTACCAGATAGGGATTCGCATCCTCGCTGGCGACACTGTGAATGGCAATGACATTGGGATGAAGGACCGCAGCGGCCGCTTTCGCTTCGCGAGCGAATCGCTTACGAGCCGAACCGCTGCTGGCCAAATGCGGCGACATGACCTTCACGGCCACGATGCGATCCAGCGAACGGTCTTGCGCCTTAAGCACAACACCCATGCCGCCAGCACCGACAACTCCGGTGACTTCGTAGCCGCCGATGCGACCCAGCGATTCTGGATCGTCGGTCGGCGCGAGCGTATCGAGCACTTGGTGGATTCGCTGTGACCCTTTAATTGCCTCTTCTTGGCGGCCTTCTGAATCTTCAGACGATTCGCGCAAGGCTCCACTTCCAAAAAACTGCTTGGCTTCGTTCCAAGCATCCGCGTCCGCCGCTGCGTCTTCGAGTCGCTCACGACACACGACGCAATCATTCAGGTGCAGCTGCAATTCGGACTCCTCCTTGGAACTCAGTTGTCCGCGCAGGAAGGTGAGCAGATGGTCGGGAGTGGCACAATGTTGTTGGGTCTGTGTCATTGGTCTTGTTCTCCAAGTTCAGAGATGACTACGCGCAGTCGAAACATAATGCGACTGCGCGCGGTGTAGATCGCTCCGACGCTCTTGCCAAGCTCGGCGGCGATTTGTTCAGTCGATAGGTCGCCAGTGAGCGACAATTCAAACGCCTGCCAGGAATCGGGACGGAATTCGACTCTCACCCTTTCAGCCGCTCGCAAATAAATTTCGCGACGCAGTTCGGTCTCAATCAATGCCGTCGTTTCCCCATCGCGATCGACGGCCTCACGAAAAAGTTCTTCGACGGAGGAGCCACCCACAGCCTGATCCCTGGGCCGCCGCGTCAGGGCATTGAGAATCGCGTTCTTCGTCACACGGCTCAGCCAATGCCGAAACCGAGTCGACTCGTCCCGCTTTTCCCAATCGCCGATCGCGCTGGCCACCGCCATCAGAACTTGTTGCGACAAATCCTGAGCGTCCGCGTACTGCAGCCCCCGCCCCCGAGCGATCCGGACGATCACAGGCCGGTAAATCCGAGTGAACATCTCCCATGCCTCACGATTGGCAGGATCTTGGACCTGCACCAGTAGACTGTCGCGTGTTTCTGGAAATTCGCTCAAGAAAATGGTCTCCTACGAGGACTAACACAGCCCGAGACACATTCTGTCAGAAAGTTCTTAATCACTTAGGCGAGTCGCTCCAGGACTCGCAGCAGCCACCGCCGACGACCGAACTCCCGCAGCGTGCTCGATTTCGACGTGCAGTCTCAGCTTGGCGTCAGCGTTCAACTTCGCAAGCCATTCTGTTGACAGCGGTTTGTCGGGATAAAGTTGCCCGAGTAGCTTTGCGTGGTCGCGTGCGATCGGCGCATAGTGCGGGGAGTCCAGCGGCACCCGCTGCATCGCGATGGACGTTGCGACGAATCGTTTGCTGGGGTCTTTCACGGCTCGGTCGTCGGTGATTTGGCGATAGATCGACCAGTGCTGATTTTTTTCTCCGAACTCGCGTTCAAAGGTCGCCGTCGTGTCTTCGATCGCTTTCATGTCGCCCTGATCAACGTGAGCCATCGCCAGTGAAGCGAGCGCGGCCTCTCGCATGAGCGGTGAAGGCGATGACTCCATGCGGCGAAGGAACTCCATGTCGCCACTCTCGCGAGCTCGGTAGGCCACCCGCGACACGAATGAAGGACTCATCCAATTGCGATCCAGCTTGAGGAACAGCTCGTAGCACAAGTCCCGTTCCCCAGAGCTGTACGCCGTCAGTGCCGACACGGCCAAAAACCGACGATAGTCCCAGATTGATTCCGAGGATTTGGATTTAATCGCAGACTCTTTGTCATAGGCTAGCTTGACATGTTTTCGCAGACGCTCCACCGCATCGGTGTGTCCTGCCGCTGCCAGCTTCGTCACGATCCATTTCGATCCATTGATGTTGCGATCGTCAAGCAACTTTTCGACATGGCTTTCTATTTGATCGATGTGACCTTGCTCGATTAGTAGGTCGATGGATTGACTCAATCTCGGCAGAAGCTCTCGATTTAGGTAGGGAACGTCATCTGGAGAAATTGTTGGCTTGGAAACTCGCTGTAAATGAAGGCTTAGAAATTCGGGCAAATTGCGTTCGATGTCGCGAACGGTGGCCTCGTCATGCTGCTGGGCAAACCGCTCGTAAAACGGTGTCAGTTGTCCTACGATCCGATCGAAAATCTCCTGATGATCGGCCAGTCCGTCACCAAACCCAACCAAGTCGGCAAGTCGAGAGAGCGATGCCAGTTTGACGGTTTCATCCTCGACCAAATCAACGATGGAAAACGCTTGCTCGATACGATTCTGTTTGTGCAACTCGGTGATGGAATACAAAACCGGATGCCGGTCTGCGCCGCTGAGGTCCATGGCCATAAATTCCCCCATGACCAACAACGGAATGCGCGTCGAAAGTTCAACGGCCAGTTCATAGTGTTTTCCGTTTGCCGCATAGAGCGCCAACTGTTTCTCATAGGGAGCCCGGTTGTCATCCGCGAGCTTCGCAACCTTGGTTCGGAATCCTGGCAACCGCTGTTCGAAAGTACCCCATGACATCAACGCATACTTGTGCATCGCCATGTCCAGGACTCTTACCTCAGCGGCGAGGTCATCGGGCCGAGACTTCGCAATCTCGCCACCAAATCGCCAGATTTTGTCCGGCTGATGGAGTCGATAGTAGCCGTACGCCAATTCGTGCTCGCAAGTCTTCAGAACTTTCGCGTCCGTTAATCGTCGCCAGAAAGCCTCGGCGTGATCGCCATGGCCACTTAATGCGACTCGCTCAACCGCCTTGTTCGCTATGCTCGGCCGCGTTCCTTCTGGCTGGGACTCAAGGAAGCCGATGGCTTGGTCAATTTGCCCCTTGGAAAGGTAGTAGGTCAAGATTGCGTTGCGAACATAGCCTTGTCCAGACGGATATTCCTTGGGCTCGTTCAGACGATCCAGCACCCCCATGGCAAAGTCGAGTCGGTCGTGCTCCAGTGCGGTCTCACAGATCTCCGCCACCACCCTGTAGTAGAACTTCGGCTCGAGTTTACCTTCGCGAGATTTTCCAAGCGGAGCCTTGGACAACCAGTCGAGTGCTTCGTCGTACTCACCTGCTTCGGCCATCTCCCTCGCAAGCTGACTCAGCCGCCCCCATTCCTCCAGTTCCACCGCACGAGTCATCCAGGCTCGCAGCTTGTCGGCATCTTTCGCTTTTGTTTCTTGAGCTGTCGAGTTGCCGGCATCCGCGACAAGAAAACAACCGACGCCAGTAACAAAGGCCAAAATGGCCGTGCTTGTCAGCGGGCCAATGCCGGTTGCTTTCGAACGCGATCCGACTATGCGAGCGATTCGATTGCTTAACGATCCTGAACCGGCGGACATGGCGAGTGTCATCGGCGCAGATGGTCCACGTGCTTCTTCCAGCCATACCAACAGTCGTGCGTAGCGAACTCTATCGCCAGTCATTAGGATAGCAATGTCGTCACAGCAGCTCTCGCGCTCAACACGCATCAAGTGCGCAGTCCACCACACCGCAGGATGATAGAAGAACACGGTCTCCATCAGCACTTGAAACACATTGACCACATAGTCGTATCGGCGAACATGAGCCAGCTCATGAGCTATGACGGCTTCGAGTTGTTCGCTCGACAGACCGCTGATCGCGCTGGCGGGCAACAGCACGAGCGGCTTGAGCCAGCCGATCACCGTGGGCACGTCGACCAGCGACGACTGAGCGACTTCGATGGCGCGACGAATACCAAGTTGCTGAGCAACTCGCGAGGCAATAGTCTCGATCGGCTCCGCAACTGGTAATCGACCGGAAACCCGCAGCGTTCGTATCGCTCGCCAACCGACGAGGAGCCGGATCGACAACACTGCGATTCCGATCAGCCAAACGGCAACGATGGCGTTCATCCATTCTTGAATGAAGTTGGGCAGTGCGGTTGTTATCAGCCGATGGGCGTTAGCCCCGGTTGCCGGCATAGGAACGACTGCCAACTCGATTTGGCTGGTTGGTATGACTTTGTGCTGGCCGTCCCGTGAGTCTGTCAGATTGATAGCGGAAGGATCGCGCCCTGCCGGCGAGGCTGGATAGACGTCTTCCAGCTCACGTTCAATCGCATTGTTGGCAACGAACTCAGCCGATACAGTCGCACCCGTTCCAACGACAAACAACGTCATCGCAGGTACGACTACCATCGCCATCATCGCGATCAGCATCAACGCGTAACGCACGTGCGAAGAACGCCGTCGAACTAACCCCAACGTAACGGCGAGAAACGCAGCAATGATGGCGAACTGCCAAACCGAATGGACCAATGTCCAGCCAACTCGTTGAGCAAGGTCCGAAACAAGTTCCATGTTCATGCCCCTTCCTCCAACTGGTCCAGCATATCGCGGATCTCGCGTAGTTCCTCAGTCGTCGCCTTCTTCGACGACAATGCGTGCAGCATCAACGCCGCCGCCGAGCCATCGTAAACCTTGTCAATCAAGTCGCTCAGCATCCGTTTTTGCGTCCGTTGCTGCAGCGCCGCTGTTCGATAAACCTGCGGTTTGGCGTCGTCATCACGCTTGAGCAATCCCTTTTCCATCATCACCCACAGCATTTTAACCGTCGTCGAATAGGTCGTCTGTTTGAACTCCTGAAGCGAATCGTGAATGTGCCGAGCAATGCTCGGTCCGTCATTCCACAGGATTCTCAGGATCTGCAGCTCGACCTCGGTCGGCTGCGAAGAAGCATGACGTGCCATGAACCAACCTCTCGAAAAACGATCTTCGGGAACTTTTGTGACGAACGAATTCGCCACAAAGCCACATCGTAGCGAACGAATTCGTCATGTCAAGAAGATTTAAGTGCAAATCAACACGGCTTGCTTCCGTCAGGGCTCGCACCGGCATAGCGACCACCGGCAGCTATTAGGCGACATGCTGTGCGATCATGTGAGCGTGGGCATCGGTCTTATCGACAAAGCGTTTCATGCCATTGTCGGTGTGGACTCGACCTTGGCGAAGCGTCGCGTGAATGAAGCGATTTCCCAGTCGATTGCCCTCGCGGGTGCTGCCGTAGTCGCGACCGTTGCTCGTGCTCGCGACCAGTGGATTATAGACGATCTTCTTGCAGTAGCCGCTGTAGCCAACTCCGTGTTGCTTGCCGTGAACTTCGATGGGAAAGCTATGTAATCTGAAACGGAGTCTAGATAGTGCACAGACAGAAGTGCTCGCAATTGAACACTTTGTCCTCGATGAGGAGAAAGCAGCGAGCTTTTCCGCTGCGATCTTCCGAATTGCTGAACTTCCGGCAGAAGTATTTGTCACCGAAGAGTTCGTCGAGCGTGCTTTTGCGTTCCAACTCAACGGGTTCGATTTTGTAAAGGCTTGGCCCGTCGAACCGGGTGTGATTTGGCGGCAGAACTCACTGCGTACGAATTCAGACAGAAAGCGGCCTGCAATACCTGGAGGTACTGTCAGCAACTACGTCATCAATGCAAGAGAACCTTTGGATGAGGAGCTGCTGTCGCAACTTAATGAAAGTATTGCGGAGGGAGCAAGTTTCATTCGATGTGCAAAATCCGATCGACCCATGGACATCGTTGTCAGAATTGAAGGCTGGCTAGTCGAGAACCGTTCAACACTTACACTCAATAATGAAACGGACGAAGAAGAACGAGATGCGATTGTCACCATGCTCGGAGCGCTGTATGGCAAGCAGTTTTGTGAGAGCTTTGGATGGACTTGGTCGATCGTGGATCGCAGCGATATCGAAGGCAGTACACTCGCAATCCAGGATCCATCGGGAGACTATGGCATTTTCCCGTTGCTCCATTTGGAACAATTATTCGTTCATCCATCGAGTTCGCCGAAGTTGCAATTGTGCTTCGACATGGTGCAGATGAATTCTTATGCCCAGCACGTAACGCGGAACACAAACGGGAGCTTTGTTGATTTAATAGGGGCTCTGCACGCAATTGTCCCGCCTGATGATGGAAAATGATGACCATGAACGTTTACGAATTGACCTATTTCGCGGACGATCCACGATTCAGTGGCTTTGAGTTCCCCGAGGACGCTCCTTCACTGATTGGTCGCGAATCGATTTCCAAAGACTTCGATGTTGAGCCACCTGGCAAGTTCGATTGGATGCCTGCTTCTCTGGCGAATGTTTGGGTTCCGCAAATAGTTGTTGGGGGAGTCCAGCCGTACAACGACTACCCTCGCGTGGGCATGTTGCCTGCCTTCAGTCGTCGCGCCGTCGATGCGTTGCGAGTCGAGCTTGAAGCGAACGGCGAGATCTTGCCTGTGCAATCGAAGACGGGTGATTACTTCGTTTACAACGTGCTGACGAAGTCGTTGGCGTTGGATGTAGATAAATCAGAAATCACTTTCGGGCCTCCTAACATCAGTAAAGAGACCGCTTTTATGGTCGATCGCTTTGAGTTTGACGAGACCAAGCTAGTCGAACATGCAATCTTTCGAATTCGCGAGTATCCCCAGGTCGTGTTGGTCACTGAGCAATTCAAACGCAAGGCGGACCAAGCGCAGTTAAACGGATTGAACTTCGTTCCGGTGTTCCCGATACCCGAAGGGCAGAATTGGGACGACATGGAAAGGGCTCGATGGCGAGCGAGAAGGAAGTCGGTTGAACCACTGCGAGGCCACTGCCTGACGATTGTGTTGCCGACCGCTAAGCGCAAAGCGACGGAGGATGAGAAGGTCGCAGCACGAAGAGTCCTCCACTCGCTTGAAAGCGTCTTGGCGGGCCACGTGGAAAGCATGGATCGCGGATTCATTGGATCGGTCGACGAGACGAGCGAGCGTAGGGGCGAACTGCTACTCTATGTCACTTGTCCTGACGTCGACGATCTGATCGAAAACCTTCGGCCGTGGGTTGCCGAAGTTGACTGGCCGAAACCGCTGAAGCTAGAAAAACTGTACTGCAGCCGATTCGATGTTCACGCAGAATGGGAACCGGTTGATTGATTTCCTAGCGTGAGAGAGCTTTCAAATGAAAGTGATTCAATTACCGGATGAGTTAGCGGCGAGATTAAAAGTGCTGGGCTGGGAAGGTGCGGCAACGATCGATGTCACAGCGTGCGAGAAGAAACTGCAGCACGCGTATGGGCTGAAGATTTCGGAGGTTGCACGTGAGTTCCTGCTGCTGTTTGGCGGATTGGCCATCAGCGACAATAACAACGTGACGGTCCATTTGACTCCGGCGAAGATTCGAACCAGGGAACGTCGCGGTCACCTTTCGTGGAGTAACAAGTCGCTCTACCCGATCGGTATACTTCGTGATTCGACCGTGATCCTGATGAATCCTGACGGTGTGACGTTCTCTTTTTGGGATTACTTGTCACCGTTCGCGGACACGCCGGTCGCGACTCTGCAGAGATTCACTCAGTCGATTTATCCGATTTGATTTGCACCACTTGATCCCGAACATACGCAACGCCCAAAAAAATTGACGGATGCTACGGCAACCAAGCGAGAAGTGAATCATTACCGGAAAGACGTCCTTGAGTTTACGCAAGATCTGCGGACAAACAGTCTTTTAGCCAAGTTTCGCGCCGCTTTGTCGTCGAACGGTTTCCCGGCTGATGAAGTGTTGCTTGCGGGCTACCTGGAGAACGAGGAGGGGATCGTCGTCGGCGCAATTGTTAGCAAGGACAGTGTGGTCCATGAATTCGAGTACGATCACGAAACAAAAAAGCTGAATCGGTTCAGCAAGGTAAAGCCGAGCTCGATTGAAACATACATCGACGCGATCCACGTTGCCGTCGAGTTCTTCGACGAGCTATTCGCTAAACTGCGAGTGCCCAAGAAAGGTGGCAAATAAGACATGAATGATCGAGACACCGCGATTCAAGCAATACGTGATAACATCCACAAGCACGGATTTCACATCTACTTTCTTGCTGCCGATTCGACTCCCCGGTGCTTGTACACGATCGGGCTGTCAGAGAAAATTGGCCACGAGCTTGCGTTTCTGGGTGGCGCCTACTTTGATGATGATCAGGCCGCTGAAATTGTGACTCAGATTGCTGAATCGCTGATCCACGAGCCCAGCGATGAAATCGCGATCGTTGATTATGGCGAGTTTTCAATTCGCGACGTTGACGAAACCTGGCACGGGTTGATTCTGATGGGCATCGCCGACTACTACCAGGGTCAGAGCGTTCGAGTGAGGCAGATTGTTCCAGACGACGATCACGAGACCGTTGATATCCCAGACATGTCGGAACCCTATTGCGAAGAGGACGACTCGGCTTGGAAGTGGTTGACTGCCGAGTGGTGTTACCCGATTGCGAGCGATTCGATTGCAGTTACTAATTTGGATGCGTTACAAGGATACGTCATCACCGAAGTGACTCGGTGGTCTGAAACCCAATGGGAAATGTTCAGCGGCGCGGGTCCAGACGTTGACGAATCGGATATTCGACTGGTCCCGATGGCAACGCTGCTTGGCGTTGACCCTACACTTGCACCCGTCACACGATTGGACGTGGAAGCAGGATTATGGAGGGATGACATCGAAGACGAATGGACTGTTTGGGAATAGACGGTCAGGCAATTTGCCGAAAGCAGCGAACATGAGTGCTAAGAAGAAGCGAGCTGATTCCCAGAAACACTGGGTGAAAATCAACTTCGCGCTCGAGCAAGAAGACGGATACCCGCCAGTGAGTTCCGAAAGCGTATGGGCGTCCCAGGCAAGTGACGGAACGTTGAAAATCGAGAGCATTCCATTTTTCACAGACGAAGCAACGTTTCAGGATTCCGTGGCCGTCACTGACGAAGAAGGCGAACTGTGGTTCGATGAACTGATCGAAGAGTCCGACAACTCATTGATTTGGATCATCTTCATGGAATCGGACGGCCAAGAGGTCATTGATGATCTGGAAGCTGCCGGATGCGACGTCGAACGATGTAACGAGTCACAGTGTGCGGTTAACATTCCAAAGAACGTCCGCTTGAAAAAGATTCGCAAGCTGCTTGATCAATACGCCCACAATGACGAATTGGATTACGCGGAACCAATCTTGAGACAAGGCCAATGAAGAAGAAACGTAAGAAAGCCAACCGATGGTTCTTTGGCAACAAGAAGGTAACGCCTGATTCGATTCGCAAACTCGGTACAAAGCTCGGCGTTGAGTTTCCTGAGTCCTAGTTAAGATTGTCTCGGCCCACAACGGAGGTTCCTCTAATGAGCACCCTGGAGAAATCACGCTCGCCGTGGTCGACGACGCGGCCGAGATCGTTGGCGAAGCCGCCGAGCACCAGACCATCGAGGTAGCGGGATCGAGTTTGGTTGCCCCATTCCTTCTTCGGTTCTTGGCCTTCTGAACGTCTTAGCCTTCTGGGGAACTTGCCTTCTGAGCGTCTTGGCGATTTTTCTGAGCTTCTGAGAACCTTCTTGCCCAGAAAGATGCGTTTTGAGCGGTCGTCGTCATCTCTCTACCGAGCGACACCCTTTCAAACCCAGTGTTTTCCGGGGTCCGGCGCTGTTCTAAACCTGATCGATTGGGAGGTGCCGACGGCTTCTAACCCGACGGCCCTCAGAAACGCAGAACGTCAGAATTCTGGGCCAGAGAATTCTGGGCCAGAGCTCGAAAACGGGCCGCCGAAATCGCGCTGGGTTATCTGACCGGTCTCAGACGACAGAGAAACGCGGGCCAGCCGCGTTGACGCAAGTCCTTGCGAAATAACGGGATAAAACGAAAAAAGCCGTCGTGGTGACCACGACGGCTTTTCGTTTACTGGTGGGTCGGAAGGTGTTCCAACCAAACAGAGAAGTTGCGGGGGTGGAGCGGCTTTCAAGTCGAGACGGTGGGGGGCCGTTTTTGCATGAGGTTTGTCGGATGACCCGCGAAATCATTGCTGATTTTCTGCTTTTTGCTGTGCAGAGTTGGCTCGGCGGGGGGTGCGAATGGATGGGTGGGGAGGCCGGATTGGGTCGGTCGATGCTTCTTGAGTAGCGTCGCCCGCAGTCGCTGTTCGGGACGGCATCGGTTATCTGGCTGGATTGTTTGATCCGGCTCAGTTGCTTTGTTGCTCGTTTCAAACAGGTGTGGCTATTTCGAAATTCACTGATGGGCCGGCGATGACGCCGGCGGCGCGGCGGAAGGCCGCCGTCATGTTGCTCGCTCGCGGCGTCTTGCGGTGGTGCTGACCGACGGGTTTGAGTTTGAAGGCAAGCGATATCGGTCTCTGACGGCGATTGCCAAAGAGGTCACCGGATGCAGCTACAACGGGTTCGTGTTTTTTCGACTGGGGAGGAAACCTGAATGAGCAAGCCGAAAAATGAAGCGGCGCCGAAGATCCGGTGCGCGATCTACACCCGCAAGTCGCACGAAGAAAGGCTCGATCAAGAGTTCAACTCGCTCGATTCGCAGCGGGATTCCGCGGAATGCTTCATTGCCAGTCAACAAGCCGAAGGTTGGGTAGCGTTGCCGACACGCTACGACGACGGCGGGTTCTCAGGCGGCAACTTGGAACGACCAGCGATGAAACGGCTGCTGGCCGACATCGAAGCCGGCGAGGTGGACTGTGTTGTGGTCTACAAGGTCGACCGGCTGAGTCGATCGCTATTGGACTTCGCTCGCATCATGGGCACGTTCGACGAGCAGAAAGTTTCGTTCGTATCGGTGACGCAGCACTTCAACACGACTCATTCGATGGGTCGGCTGACGTTGAATATCCTGTGGTCATTCGCTCAGTTCGAACGAGAGATCATCGGCGAACGGATTCGTGATAAGATCGCCGGCCAGCGTCGGCGAGGCAAATGGGCCGGTGGGATCCCGGTGCTCGGCTACGACGTTGATCGAACGGAACGAAGCCCGAAGTTGGTAATCAATCAAGACGAAGCCGTTCGCGTGCGTCGAATCTTCGCCATGTACCTGGAAGCCGGCTCAATGCTGCCGGTGGTCGAAGAGTGCGAGCGTCGCGGCTGGGCCAACAAGGTCTGGGTAACTCGCAGTGGCAAGACTCGCGGAGGCAGGCCGTTCGACAAGTCGGCAATCCACACCATGCTGACCAATCCGATTTACGCCGGCCGGATCAAACACAAAGAGCAAACCTTCAACGGTCAACATGACGCAATTGTTGAAAAGACAGTGTTCGATGAAGTTCAGCGGCTGTTGAAGGCGAACAGTAACGGTCGTGGCCGAGCGAACGTCAACATCAAGCTGGCCGCCCACAGTCGCCGAACGATCAAGCCGGCCGCTGACACCGACGAGGCCGAACCGCGCAAACGTCGCGGCAAATTCCCACGGGTTTCGCGGCTGATGGCCTTGGCGATCCAACTCGACGAGATGATCCGCCGGGGCGAAGTCCGCGACGCCACCGAACTCGCGATCTTGTACGACATCACCCAGTCCCGCATGTCGAAGATCCGAGCGATGACGCTACTCGCCCCCGACATCCAAGAAGCGATACTCAACTTGCCGCAGGAGATCGAAGGCCGCTGCCAAATCCACGAAAAGGGCCTGCGTCCGATCCGCAGCGAAGTTTATTTCGACCGGCAGCCAGAAATGTGGAAAACGTTGTTGGCCGAAGTGGAGCGGGAATCATCCGGCGAAATTGATTTGGTATCCCTGTTGCAGACACCGTAATGCAGTGCGATACGATCGCAGCCACGAACTTTCTCGCCTCGGAACGCCGACATTGCTCGTGAAATATCCAACTACTCCAGATGGTCGCTACTTCGTTCACAAAGATCGGCTATGGCGTTGCACCAACCCTAACCTCGACGAGGCGACGCGGCGGCGTTTGGTCGGGGAACTGATGGCCGCACGCCGCGACGTTGGTACCGCCAAACGGGCCGGCGACGATGCAGCATTGGCCGATGCCCGAGGGAAAGTACACGCCGCCAAAGTCGCCCTCGGCAAACGCGGCCCGATGTGGTGGGACAACGACACCGACGACAACCGTTACCTCATCAAGAATACGCCCTACGCGGATTGGTGGTCATCACCCGACGATTCGTCCGCTTGAACCGCCGCCGGCCGCACGGCTGCCCACCAAACCCAAGCGATCAACACGCCCTGCAGCGGCAACCGAGCCACCAGCGCCCAAAATGGAATGTCCGGAAACCGGTCCGCGTGAACCACCATGTCCACGTTCGCCGGGAACACCGCCACCAACAAAGCAATCAACCCCCATCCCGCCGCCCGGCGAAATTTTGGCACCGCCACGCCAATCCCGCCGACGACTTCAAAAAAACCCGACACGTAGACTAACGCCAACGGCCAAGGCAAATACGCCGGCATGATCTTCACGTACGTATCGGGCGACACAAAGTGATTCACGCCAGCGGCGATGAAAAGAAAGGAAAGCAGTCCGAGCGAAACTAACCGCATCGTCATCCATCATTCCCGACGAACTGGCCCAATTTATATCGCCAATCGTTCTCGAATATCATGTCGAATCGCAATTGTTGCTCATGTTGCTCACCCTGTTCTAAGAACAGTTCCCCGACGGTTTCGGTTTCGGACGAGTGTTGCGTGAGCAATTCAAACAGGCGTTGTTTGTACTGCGTGTCTTCGTTGCTGCTCAGGTGCATGCCCTTCGTCTCGAGGACGCTAAACTTGACGGCACCTGTGCCGTCGCCTTTCATGTAAACCAAGAAGTCAGGGTAAATTCGATTTCGTTGCCAACCTTGCATGTGCCAGACTTGCTTGACCGAGATGCGATGCCACCAATGCACCGCCGTCTCGGCATCGAGATACCACGCAACATCTTTCTCTAACGAGTTGATTTCTTTCTGGTACACCGGATCGAAAAGGCCGCTTCTCAAGCGGCGTTCCGTTTTTCGTGATTGGACCCTATCTTCATCACTCACATCGAGCGACAGCGTTTCAGCGAGTTCCCAGTTCAATGCCGGATCGCCCTTCGATATTAATTGAAACGACAGATCGCCACTGGCCAGCATTTTACGAAATTCGGATTCGCCGCCCTCGTTGATTTGCTGCTTCAAGTCTTCTTTGATGGCATTCATCATGAACAATCGGTTCGTGAAGATCCTCGCTTCGGAGATGTCGCGCTTTCGCAGCACTGCTAGCGCATCGCTCACGATTCTTGCACCTTGCCAAGGATTCGGCACAACATCCAGCAACAGCCGTGACATTGCTGGAACGTCGATCATCGGATCCAGCAGTTCGGCGGATTCAACTTCTGGCATCACAGGAGCATTGCCAGCGATGTCGGAGACGTCGATCCGCACGCTGGTTCGATCGACGGTATCCTGCTGGTCGGGCACGAAAGTATCGGCACCCATTAGCCGCTTTGGCGTTAACCGCGGTTCTATTCGGTTGTCAGAAGAACGACTCTCAACAACGTCAAAACCCAAAACGAAACCCAACCACCCAAGCCGGCTAACCGCCGGCTTTCTTCGTTTTTGGACACAACCAACATCCAGCTTGCTGAAACCCACGCGTCTCGATAGGTTCGGAACAAGGCGAGGCAAGACCGCCAAGCCACGATCAAAAACCAACACAAAGAAAACATGGGGCGAACAAACCGATGTCCGAACCACTCTTAAAAATCCCGAATCATCACGCCGCAACTTGCGGCGATCCACCGATCATCAACGGTGAGGAATCGCATCTCTACATCGGCTACTTCGAGAACAAGCATGGAGAGCAATGGATTTTCACCCGCGACCGCAAAACCGGAATCGCCACCCTCCGAGGCGGCGACATCGGCTGGAACACGCCCATCGCTCTGACCGATTGCACCAATGGAACTTTGACGCTAAACCCAAGCGAAGCGCAGTGGCTGGAGTCTTGTCTCGCCGCCAGCCAAGCATTTGCGAGAAGGTGAGACGCCGCTTGCGCCGCCGGACGAGAGTTTCTAAAACGGCAGCAGTCCGCCTCCTCCACCGTCACGATTCAGTTCATAGTGATCGTAACGATCGCATCATCATTGAGCGTCCGACAACAAGGGCTATCTAGCTAGTGTCTTTAGGTTCCACTGAATCATCTGAATGTGCCATGGGATCGCGCTGCGGGCAAAGCTGAGGCCGGTTGCTTTACTCGTGTGTCAGGCTCTTGGAGCCTGCGAAGGCAGATGACCAAATAGTTTCCTGAAGTCTTCTGCAAGACGGCTTCGGTCAACGAAGCCACCTTCTAAGGCTGCTCTTTTGATACTGACATCATCCACACTCGACGTGATCAGACGCTGACGCACCGCGTGGAGCCGGCGAAGTTTCAGGTATCGCATCGGGGAAATGCCGTAGGCCTGTTTGAAAGCGATTTGCAGCGTACGTGCACTGACGCCAAGCTCTTTGCACAACTCGTAGAGGTGAATCGACTCTCGTCCAGACGCATTGAAAATGTCCTTCACTCTGGACAATAGGTAACCGCTTGCGTGAAGTTGATCATTCGCCATCGAAGCCAGCGATGAATCGCGACAGAGAGCCTCGGCGATGCGATCGACTAGGTTTTTCATCAACGACGAAGTGCAGACTGGTTCGACTCCTGCATTCTCGTCGTTATCAATGATTTGAGTCAGCTCGACGATCAGTTGTCGCAGGGAATGCATCGCGTCGCTGCCAGGAGTCAGAAGTCGGCGTTTTGATGCCAGGTTCATCGGATCGTTTTGCAGACGCGCCGCGATCGCTTGCTCAAGAATACCCTCGGGCAAAAACAATTGCGTGGCTCGACTACGACCTGACATTTCGCTGAAATGCTCGCTGCTAGGGCCGTACAGCATGATTTGTGCGGCGTTGAGATGTTCACCACAGATGAACGCAGGACGTTCTCGTGGTTCGGGAATGATGAGCGTGGTACGATTCGATGCGGTCGCAGCCTCGGTGATCAGCTTGCCGGTCCAGCTAATCTGTTGAATTTGCACCGGGCCGATTGACGTCAGTCGGGACGTCGCCGCTGCCCCGCCGGGGGCCGTCTGCATAAATCGAACATCGGCCCGGCCCCTGTAAGCCTCGTTCATTTCGCAGACATCGGTAAACTGCCGCGTTTCGGTGGCAAGTAGGCCGAACTGATCTTGAGGTGTGCGAGCCATCGGTTGCGCTTTTTGCATATCGATTTCGTAGAGACGAGGCACTCGAATTTTGCACCCATGGGCCCGTTGCTGATACAATAGCAGGTGGGGGAGCCTGCGTGTTGGAAGAGGCAACGAGGTCGAAGTTGAATGTTCAGCGTTCGAGTTCGCAGGCAAGTAGTCTACCAGTCCATCACGTACTACTTGTCACTTGAGAATAGAAAATGGCGTCCGATCAGCCCACCGAAGTATTCTCTGATTCCCGTCGAAATTTCATTAAGATTGCTGCGGTCGGGAGTGCGGTTACATCTACTCTTTCCGCAGCGTCCGCTACCACCGCACAAGAGGCTGCCGTGAGATTGCCCGAGAACGCACCGGGGTCTTACGAACCACCGGAGTACAGCGTGATTGAAACGTCGGATGTCGCGGTGCTCTATAAAGTCGATCTTGTCGACATCCTGCAAGCAACGTCGGGCCGGGCCGCGATCACAGTCGGACAGCTTTGCGAAGAGGAACTCCCGAGGTCCAGGATTGTGCTCATTGGCAGTCGCGGCGGCGTGAAAAGCAGCGAGATTTTCGCCTTGTTCCATGAACACTCCAGCAAGCAAACCAATTCACAGGATCAATCATGAAACGAATTGCATGCGCATTACTACTTCTCGCCTGTACTTGCCCACCGTCTCATGCGCAAGAGCATCCAATTGGTAATCCCGCAGCGAAAACGCTGGCAGGGGATGCCGCTGCAGATGACAGCGACGCCGCGCCACAGGAAGATTCGGATAACGAGTTGGTCGAGAACGCAAATAGCGATCGACATGTTCCCGCAAGTGCAGACGCGAATGTGACGCTGAAGCGACTGCAATTGCTGGTCGGGAACTGGGCGGATGTCTGCTGATGCCTGCAACCGCACACGCGCAGCGAGGCAAGGGCGGAAGTCGTCCCTCGATATCACGTCCAAGTGGTGGCTTTAGCCGAACTCCGTCGATGAGTCGTCCGTCGTTTTCGCGACCAGCACCTCGGCCTTCCGTCTCTCGACCAAGTCCCAGCGTGCGGCCTTCGGTACCTTCCATTGGACCGGGCACAACTCGCCCGACACCGGGGCGTCCATCGACACTGCCAAGTCGTCCGATCGATCGCGGGCAAATCAATCAAACGCTGAAAGATCGTTACGGCTCCGGCCGTGAGCGTCCTTTCATGCCGAGCTGGTATACGCCGGGCGCACAGCTGCCAGAAACCAGCCGACCAGCCACACGCCCAGCACCACCCACTCAACCTGGAACGACTCCTGCAACTCGGCCTTCGCGACCGTCTCAACCGGAAACTCGCCCGGTGCAGCCCCCCGCTATGACTCGACCTGCAGAACCATCGACAAAGCCCTCTCGCCCCGATCGGCCGGGCACCCTGCCCGGCGAAGGTATCGGAAATCGACCGAATCCTGACCGTCCTGGTAAGCCCGATCGTCCACCGGCCTACCGACCACCAAACTGGCGTCCGCCTGCTTACCAGCCGGTCTGGCACCCATGGTACCGCCCTGGGAATGGGCAGTGGAATTGGTGGCGACCAGTCACCTATGTTGCTCTCTCGCAATGGTTGCCCTACCGTTGGTCAACGCCGGTCACTTACTCCTATGGCTCTGGCGGAACCGTTCAGTACGTCGGCGACACGATCACGATCAACAACGATCAATCGGTAACAACGCAGCAATACTTTGAACAAGTCGATACGCGTGCATCCAACGTCCCCGAAATCGCCGAAGACCAAGCGGACGATCTGGAATGGTTGCGACTAGGGGGCTTCTCAATCATCCAGGATGATGTCAGCGATTCGACGATGATGATCCAGTTGGCCGTGACCAAAACCGGCGTGATAGCCGGAACCCTCTTCAATGAAGTCACGGGCGTTCCGCATCCGCTCGAAGCAATGGTGGACGCCGAAACTCAGCGTGCAGCATGGCGGTCAGCCGAAGGTACCAATGAAGACGTGGTAATGGAGACAGGAATCTTCAACTTTTCGGAAGAGGAAACGCCGGTGTTGATTCACTTCGGACCCGATAGTCGACAAACCTGGAAACTGATTCGATTGGAAGATCCCGAGGGCGACGCCAGCTCGAACGCCGCAGAACCTGGCTCGGCGCCCGATCGATAGGCCAACCAGGACCGTTCTTCGCGAAGGCATGGGGGAGTTTACCGTGCGCAAGTCCTGGCGGCATGGATCAGACGGTTACAACGTTCAGCAAACAAGTGAAAATCAATATGCATCAACTAAGACGGGATTTTCAGCAAGGGCGCAAGCTGTTTACTGCGTTCACCCTTGTTGCGGTGTTAACGACAAGCCTTCTCACCGTTTCGGTGGCCCTTTCCCAAGACTACGACATTGCCATCCTCAACGGCAGGGTCATGGACCCCGAGACCAACTTCGATGGCGTGCGCAATGTGGGCATCAAGGATGGCAAAATTGTTGTGATCACTGAAGACGCGATCAAGGGCAAGGAAACCATCGACGCCAAGGATCACGTCGTCGCCCCGGGCTTTATTGAGGGGCACCAGCACGCGACCGACCCCTTCAGTCGCAAGGTGAATTTGCGTGATGGCTTGACCACCCAGATGGATTTCGAAGCAGGTGCCGGCGATATCGCCAAATGGTATGCCGAGGCCGAGGGCAAAACCCAAGCCAACTACGGTATGGTCGTGCTCGCAACGCTTGCTCGTGGATTGGTGCTGGACGGTCCTGAAGTAGTGGCTGGTGCTAATGACATGGGAGGCCTGTTCCCTATGGTGGGTCGCGCCGCCGCAAAGGCCCAGAAAGAAGGGCGCAAGCCAGGCTGGACGGCAACACTGCCCAATAAAGAGCAGATGATCAGGATTATGAGCTATGTCGACGAAGGCCTTCGCCAAGGCGCCTTGGGCGTGGGCATTCCAGTCGGCTATATGACCACGGGCGTGACCCAGTACGAATTGTATAAATACCAAGAGCTGGCATCAAAATACGGTCGTGTTTCGAATGCGCATGTCCGCTTTGCGGGTGTCAGACCTCCCACCCAGGGGCAATTGGGTGTTCAGGAAATGCTGGCCAATGCCATGATTTTGGATGCACCTTTCCTGGCTTCACACCTGAACAGCAACATGGACTGGGAGTACACGATCCCGCTCATCAACGACGCAAGAGAAAAGCGAGGGGCCAAAGTATGGGGCGAGGTTTACCCCTACGCAGCGGGCGGTACCATTGCTTCGACGGATATCCTCACAGAGTCGAGCATGGCTCAAATGAATATAACCTATTCGGACGTCGCCAACCTTGACGGCACGCGTTGGGATAAGGCGATGTATGAGGACGTTCGCAAGAATGATCCGGGCAGAACGATTTTGATTTTCAACAACTCCCCTGAGGACATCGCTAAATGGATGGCTATGCCAGGAGTTGTTGTTGTTTCGGACGGGATGGCGATCCAGGATGCAAAGGGCCAATACTACCCATGGGATTCACCTTATGAAGGCAAGTCAGTTCACCCGCGTTGTGCAGGTACCCGCGCCAAGGTGCTCCGCATGGTGCGTGAAGATAAGAACATGACCCTGATGGAAGCCATTTCCAAGATGAGCTACCTGCACGCTAGGTACTTTGATGAACTGGGCGGCATCAGCCAGATGAAGACCAAGGGAAGGGTGCAAGTGGGTGCCGATGCCGACATCGTCGTCTTCAACCCGGACACGGTAACTGACAACAGCACTTACAAGCCGGGCGAAGGAGCGCTGCCCTCCACCGGTATTCCCTATGTGCTGGTGAACGGCGTCGTGGTGGTGAAAGATTCCGAAGTGCAAAAGGTCTTTCCGGGTAAACCGATCCGTTTTCCGGTATTGGAAAAGGGACGTTTGGACCAGATCAATATCGAACCAAGAATTTTTGTACCGAACCAGTGAGTTCTGCAACCGGAGTCTGTCCCGTAAATGTGAGCCGACGGCGCTAGCCGCGGGCCTTCGACGGAAAACACTACTTGCGGTCTGCCCGAGGCTAGCGCCGACGGCTCAAGAAGCACAGATCAGTACTTGCGGGATAGTGTCTAGTCTGTTGAAGAGCGAGCAACGAAACGACCAATTTTAAAAAGGAAAAACGAAATGAATCAAATAAGAAGAGTCCTAAAACAAGGGCGTAAGCAGTTTAATGTGTTTACCCTTGTTGCGGCATTAACAACAAGCCTTCTCACTGTCTGCTCGGCCTTTGCCCAGGACTACGACCTCGTTCTCAACAACGGCCGGGTCATCGACCCTGAAACGCTGTTCGACGATGTCGCCAATGTCGGTATCAAAGACGGTCGCATTGTCAAGATCAGCAAAGAACCACTCAAAGGTGCCGAGACCGTGGATGCCACCGGCCATATCGTGGCACCGGGCTTTATCGACACCCATTTCCACTTTCAAATGCCGATCGGCTATTCCCTCGGGTTGCGGGACGGGCTGACCAGCAGCATGGATTTCGAGATGGGCTGTGCGGGATCCTATGTCGCTCGCTGGTATGAGGCACGCGCCGGTAAGACCCAGGCCAACTATGGCATTGCGGTCAGCCACGAATTTGCCCGCGCGATGTTCATCGACGGGTCAGACGGCGATTACCTGATAGAGGGTCCCGTAGCCGCTCTGACAACCCGGGCGAAAACGGGCTGGAGCGCGACGCGTCCTACCCTGGAACAGGGCAACGCGATTCTCGAAGAAATTGACAAGGGCCTGCAGGCTGGCGCCGTGGGCGTCGGCAGCACCGTGGGCTACATGAGAGAGGGCGTCTCTTCACGCGAGATGTACGAGGTCCAGAAAGTCGGAGCCCGTTATGGCCGCCCGACCGGCGCTCATACCCGCTACACGCTCGGCACCGACACCACCGAGAACAATGGCGCGCAGGAACTTGTCGCCAACGCCGTGGCGCTGGGCGCCCCGGCGATTGTCCTTCACTTCAACAACGACGGCTGGCGGCTGGCACACGAAATGATCATCAGACTTCAGGAACAGGGCCACAACATTTGGGGTGAAGTCTATCCCTACGCTGCGGGTTCCACCACGATCAATGCTTCGTTCCTGGAGCCTAAAAGCTGGATCGACGTATTTGGCAGGCGCTATGAAGATACCATGTTGGATCCGGTCACGGGTAAGTATTATACCCTGGAGACCTACAAGTCCACCGTCGCATCCGAACCGACCAGACCGATCGTCATCTTCAAGCAGCCCGAAGAAGACCAGGCGAAGTGGCTGACGCTCAAGGGCGTGACCATGGCCAGCGATGCGGTTGCTGCCACGCCGTACGACGCCCCTTGGAATTACCCGATGGAAAAGCTGGGCGGCACCCATCCCCGCACGGCTGGCGCCCGAGGTGCTACGATTCGGCTCGGTCGGGAAAACAACATCCCGATGATGCAGTTGATGTCGATCCTCAGCTACAACGCTGCCAAGCATCTGGGCGATACCGGCCTGAAGTTCATGCAAGAGCGCGGCCGCATTCAGACTGGCATGGTTGCCGATATCGTGGTGTTTGACCCCGAACTCTTCACGGACAATTCAACCTACGAAAAGGGCGCTATCCCTTCGACGGGCATGAAAGCCGTGATCGTCAACGGTCAGGTGGTTGTGCGCGACGATGTGCAGCTTCCGGTTTTTCCTGGTCAGCCGATCCGGTTTGAACCCGAAGACAAACCGCGCTTCGAGCCGATCTCAGTTGAGTCGTGGAATGTCGAATTCTCGACCGGTATGCCTTTGCCATCTGGCTTCACGGGTGCCTTCCCTCAGAAGGTCGAAAAGTGATGATGTCAAGCTCCGTGATTTCGTCAGGGTCTATTTCCCGACCACCCCGTTCGTCGACGGCTACGGCGAATTCAAAGGTGGCGCCTATCAACGTGCCGCAGCCAAGATGCTGGCCGGGGAAGATTGGGATTGCGACTACAGAGAAACAGCAACCAACCGAAAGGAACAGAGAAATGATGACCCAAGAAGATTTTTTCGACAAACAAGCGCAAAAAGCTGGGACAAGAAACCAGCAATCCTCCACAAATGAAACGAATGTGGGGCGCCGTGAGTTTGTCAAGACCGTGGGTGCGGGAGCGATCGCATTGGGCAGTGGACTCGGCGCTGGACTCGGCGCAAACCGCACGTTTGCGCAGGAGGCTTCTTCGTCCACGTACAAACCTGTCACCTCGAACTATATGCAGGTTCACAAAGATCTGGTGATCATCGATGGCACCACCAACCTTAGGGGGCTCGACAAGGATGTCAAATATCTCGATTGGTATAAGGAAGGTCGTGCCACGGCCGTGGTGATGACGATCTCGGCAGCCAACATGGTTGCGGCGTCGAACGTCAGGCACAAGGACGATACGTTGGATGGGCTGGGCTTCATCCATCGGCTTCTGCAGACCAGAGATGACCTGTTGTTGGTGCGGTCGACATCGGACATCGAAAAAGCCAAGTATTCAGGCAAGCTTGCGTTGTTCTTGCAGTTCCAAAACGCCGCGGTCGTGGAGAACAATCTTGACCTTGTCAACATGTACAAGGCTCTCGGGATCCATGTCATGGGGATGGCATACAACCAAAGAAATCAGTTTGCCAACGGGGTCACTGAACCGGTTGACGGGGGATTGAGCGTTTTTGGCGTGAAGTTGATCGAGCGGTTGAACGAGGCGAAGATAATCGTCGACGTCGCGCATACCGGCACCAAAAGCGGGCTCGAGACGGTCTGGCGTTCCAAGTCGCCCGTTGTCCTGTCGCACTCGAATTCCCGGAACTATCGCCCGTCACCTCGCAATGCGCCGGATGAGCTGATCACGGCGGTGGCCAAATCAGGCGGGCTGGTCGGCGCGATCATGTATCCACCCTTCGTTGCCGCGAAACCCTTTCCAACCATGGATGACTACGTTGGCAACATCGATTATCTCGTGCAGCTCGTAGGAATCGACCACGTCGGCATTTCTTCAGACTACACCTATCAAATCTCGATGACCCCGGCGGAGCAAAAAGCAGGTTGGAAGATGTATATCGATTCCGGCGTCTGGACCAAAGAGGCCTATCCGTATGACGTTTTGGCCTATCCACAGGGCATCGAGACTCCCAGGACTCTATTCAATCTTACCGATGCGTTGCTTGGTCGCGGCTACAAGAAAGAGGACATCGCCAAACTTTGGGGTGGCAATTGGTTGCGAGTAATGAAAGCGGTTATCGGGTGATTTATTTAGCATCTGAGCATCCGATTTTGTTTTCTCGCTGGCACCCCCGGCGCCGACATGACGAATGCTCCGGCTTCTAAGCCCAAAGCTGATCAGGATCTAGCCATTGCCAGGAGGTAGCTCTTGGTAAGTCGAAGGCAGATAGGACCTTGTTGGGCACTCAAATTCGATAAACGCAAATACTCAGACGAGCAGTCCCATGAAACGAAACATCGCACTATTGTTTATTGTAATAGCCTCGTCATTTTGTGCGGTTCAACCGTCAGCCGCCCAGGAGAACATGGACACGCGGTTTGAGGAAATTAAGAGCGAAGCTCAGCGACTCATGGACGAGATCAAAGTCCCAGGTATAGCCATTGGGGTCATGCACGATGGTAAGGTCCAAATGGCCGGCCTGGGCATTACCAATGTTGACGATCCTCAGGCTGTCACTGAAGCCACCGTGTTTTATATCGGCTCCATATCGAAGACGTTTACGACCACCGTAGCTCTTAAAATGTCAGAACGCGGAGAGCTCGACCTCGAAGCCCCGGTTCGGAAGTATCTTCCGGAGTTTTCGGTCCTGGATAGCGAGGCTTCAGAAAAGGCGAAGGTGATCGACCTTTTCCAGCACCGGACTGGCTGGCAAGGCGACTACTTCGAGGATCCCAGTTCAGGGGAAGATGCCTTGGAGAAGGCCGTGTGTGCTTTTCGATTCCTGCCGCAACGCACACCTTATGGCGAGGTCTGGGCTTACAACAATAACAACTTCATCATTGCAGGACGCCTCATTCAAGTCGCAGGCCGTGCAAAGTCTTATGAACAAAAAGTTAAGGACGAGTTGTTTCTGCCCCTGGGCATGACGCACAGCTCATTCTTCATGGCGGATCTAATGGCAGAACGCTTTGCCGTTGGCCATGCCGGAGTCTATGACGGGACGTCCGAACCTCAGGTCAGCTTTATGCCGTTTCCGCGCAGCGTCTATCCGGCCGGAGGCATACTCAGTAACGTCAGTGATTTGATGAAGTGGATGCAATTTCAGTTCGACGGTAAGGACAAGGACGGCAGTCAACTGTTGTCACCAAAGTTGCTGGACATGGCGCACAGTCCCCTGGTCGAAGGCGAGCTGAGTGAACACACCGGTGTTACGTGGTTTGTTGAGGATGTCGGCGGTGTGCGAACCGTTTTTCATGCCGGTCGGTCGGCAGGGGCGACCGCCAAGATGCTGTTTGCACCGGACAAGAAATTTGGGATCGTTGTTCTTACGAACAGCGACCGTGGGATTGAGGTGTACGATGCGGTAATCGCACTGGCTCTCAAAAAGTATTTGGATATTGAAAAAATACCCTTGGTTGCAATCGCTGCGGATCGTAGTTCCCTTGAGCCTTTCGAAGGTCTTTGGTTGGGGGATAATGAAGACTACAAAATCTATTTTGACAACGACCAGCTCATGGCTGAACGCTTGTACAAACCAATGGCAGGAGTTCAAATTTATGAGAAACCTCCACCGATTTCGATGAGTAGCGCGGGTGAAGACATGGTCATCATGACAGATGGTGCCTTTCAAGGAACGGTCGGTCAGTTGCGGCGTGACAAGTCTGGAAAGCCGGCGCTGCTTAGCATGCAGCACCGGATCTTCCGTCGCTCCACGGAGGAAAACGATTAACAGCGGGTGAATCAGTTTGCTGCGCTACGCAACTTTTATCAGGCAATAGCACTTGCTGTTGTTAACGCCGTCTTCACTCGAATTAACTTAATAACAATAGGAAAAGAACGATGAAACAAAACATAGCACTATGTGTATTGGTAATGGCCTCGTCGTTACTTGCAGTTCAACCGGCATTAGCTCAAGAAAAAAATATTAAAGATGTTTCTCAGAAGATCGAGAAACTTTCGCAGGGACTGGTTGGCCGCATTGGTGTGGCTGCACAGGAAATTGGCGGCGACCAGGTCATAGCGGTCAATGGGGATGAGACCTTCGCCATGGCCAGCACCTACAAGGTGGCGATCGCCACGACCGTGTTGGATCGCGTGGACAAGGGGGAACTCAGTCTCGATCAACTGGTCGAAGTTCCACCCGACATGTACGTCACCGGCGAAATTGCGCTTGCCGAGACATTCCCGCACCCCGGGATCAAGCTCTCGGTGGCGAACCTGATCGAGGTGATGATCACGGAAAGCGACAACACGGCGACCGACGTCTGCATGGAGCTGGCGGGCGGAGCAGCGGCGGTGACCAAGAACCTGCGCAGGCTCGGGATCACCGATTTCAGGGTCGATCGGACTACCCGCGAGATTCTCATGGATTTCTACGGCTTGTCGGGGGCCACGCCAGAAATTGTCGCTGAGGCCATCAAGAACAACCCGGCGCTGGTGATGGCCCAGGTTGATCCCAATCCAGACTTCGAGGCGGATCCCCGCGACCACGCAACGCCCCTTGCGATGCTGCAACTGCTGCTTGCCATCGACGGTGGTGCGGCAATGAGCGCCGAGAGCAGCGCGTTCCTGCTCGGTGTCATGTCGCGCACGCGCACCGGCGCTGGCCGCATCAAGGGGATGTTGCCGAAAGGAACGCCCGTCGCGCACAAGACTGGAACCGTAGGCGGAATTGCCAACGACGTCGGTTATGTCACGCTCCCCGACGGTCGGCGGTTTGCGATCGCCGTGTTCACGAACAGCAGCGAGACACCCGTGGTGGACCGAGATCGGGCGATTGCGGAAGTTGGTCGGACTCTCTACGACTTTTATTACTTAACGGCAAGAGACAAATGACCTTTGTCATGCCTAACACCGTGTTAAACCGGAATGTGTAATATGCGGCTCTTAGGATTCGTTTTTGTGGTGGCGGCCATGTTGGCCGCTACCAAGGTTTCTGCCGCCCCTGAAGAGATCGAGTTTTCAGACCTTGCGGATCCTTTGGCCGTTGTCTTTGATGATCCCTACAGAGACATGGGGTTCCAACTGCTGAACGAGTTGAAGCTCATTCTGCAGGTGGATGAGAGACTCGCGCAAAACGATTTCCCTGAAGATGAGCGTGCCCGGCTCGAAGCCCGGCGCACCGCGGCGAAGGACATGCTGGAGATCAACGGTTACGACGTCGATGAGCTGATCGCCCAACGCTGGGAGGTTGCCAAGAAGCGGAAGGCCGCACTCATGGCCACGAACCCCGCGCTGGACAAGGTCGAGGTGACGCTGTCGGGCTATCTGATCCCTGCGCCGCAGGCCCCAGATGGCAACTACTACGGCTATCTGGTCTCGCAGGTGGGGATGTGCAGCCATCTTCCGCCGCCTCCGCCGAACGAACTCGTGCGGGTAAAGTTGAAAGAAGATCCGCAGGGCCAGTCTCTCTATGTGCCGGTTCAAGTCTCGGGCCTGCTGCGTGTCGAAGCAAGCGATGCCACCATCTTCATCCTCGATGGAGAGTCGCGGATGTTCAGCGGCTGGACCCTGGATGCCAACACCGTCGAGCAAAGAGAAGATTTGCGCGATGATAGCGCTGTGAATGCGTTCCATCAAACGTTCACCAACGGCATCGACTTGGCGGCCTCCACTGATACTGATACGGCCTCCCCTGATGCAGCCTCCGCTGATACGGTGCAGCCAATCACATGGAGAAATCTCGTCCCGCAAGTTGAGATTGATAACGATCCCTTTCTCGAGTTGACCTCTGATCAGAAACTCGACCTCGTGATAGCCTCCAGAATACGGGAGCTACAGTCGGAGGGCGTGGACATTACGCCAGAGCAAATGGAGAAGCTCACTGGCGCAGTAGAGCGGCTTGAAGCGGACGATATCGATATGGATGGTCTGATCGCTTTGCGCGGAGAGATCGTCGCCCAGCGGACGCACGCGATGGCGGCGGTCAACGGCACCCTGAACGGCAAGCAGGTGCGACTCGCCGGTTATGTCCTGCCACTCGGGACAGGTGGGGAAAAGATCACGGAATTCCTGCTCGTTCCATGGGTAGGTGCCTGCATCCACACGCCTCCGCCGCCTCCGAACCAGATGGTTCACATCTCGGTTCCCGGCGGGATGGAACCGCGAGGGCAATTCTCCCCGGTGTGGATCGAAGGAACGATCGAAGTGAAACCGGCGAGCTACGACCTGTTTCTCGTCGATGGCAGCATGCCGGTGAAAGTCGCCTACACCATGGTGACCGATGTTATCAGCGATTATTCGGCTGCGGAGTCGGACGACCTCGCCAAGGTGGAGATTCCCGAGAGTGCCTTCGAGGGTCACAGCTGGTTACAAATAGCGCAGGCGAAGGTTTCCCTGGTTTTCACCCAGGCCATGAGCGGCCTTCGCGACGATGGCAGCACGAAGGCCTTCTGGTTCGCGATCCTGGTGGCCTTCGGCTACGGTCTCGTGCACACGCTTGGTCCCGGCCATGGCAAGGCGGTAGTGATCTCCTACTTTGTTGGCGATGGAGGCAGCTTGCGCAAAGGCTTAAGGATGGGAGTGTTGATCGCGGTCTTTCATGTCCTGTCCTCGATCATCGTTGTGTTGGTGATGGATTTTGCGGTGAGGCAGGCCACCGGCCAGGCTCCTTCCGACTACCGCGCCATCCGCCTCGGCAGCTACGTCCTGATCATGGCCATCGGAGCCGTGATGTTGCGCAGTGCGATCCAAGCCTCGAGACAATCGCGGAAAAGCGTGGATTCTGAAACGGGTGATCACACCCACGCCGATCATGATCACCATCACGAACATCATGGTAACAGCGACGCCCATGCTCATCACGACTGCCTCGCCTGCTCCGCGCTGGAGAAAAAGAACAAGGGTGCTGGCACGTGGCTCGCTCTCGCGGTGGGAGTCGTTCCCTGCACTGGCGCGCTCTTGGTGCTGCTCTTCGGCGTGGCCAACGACCTCCTCTTTCCTGCCATCCTGATGGTCGCTGCCATCTCCGCGGGAATGGCACTCGCCATGTCCGGCATCGGCGTGCTCGCCATCCTCGGCAGGCGCTTCGCCATCCGCCGGATGAAGGCTGACGATCCTCGGCGGGCTCGCTTCACTTCCGGATTGCGGATTACCGGTGCGGCGTGCGTGCTCCTGATCGGAACCTTACTCTTCGGCCTGACCTACTCCAATGCCAGTCAACTGACAGTCCCAACACCGTCTTCGAGTCTCAGCGCCACTCAGCAATAGGACAGCCCGGCAGCCTTAGTGCAGTCCGGTTAGAGAAGCCACTGCCGCGTCCAAGATGCTCTCGAGCGGGCGTAATAGTTACCGCCGCCGATTCGCTGCACATTCACCCCAAACTAGTCCGGCATCCCAGGGAAACTGCATCGAATTAATTTGGCAAAGGCGCGGAGATCGATGCAACCGCCTCACGATTGAGCGAGCGAACTCGCGTCGCTGTCTAGAAGATCCCATGCCTGCTCCGGCGTCGGCCGCTGGTGCATCGATTCGGGTGCCACTTTCGTAACACATCACGGTTCGTCCTGAGCACGCATTGGCTGCGCCAACTGACTGGACTTGTTCGAAGCCGGCGATCTTTTTTTGATGAACGAGTCGCCATGGACTTAACGCGGCGAAGGACTCATGGAAGCCAGTAATAGCTCGAGTTGTTTCGCAATCCACGCACCTCGGCGCAATCCAAATCGTCAACTGCCTTCGCTATCTGAGCCGACTTTTGGGGTAGAAAGTGCCCTCCCCTTTTGGTAGATTCGCCTGCGAAAGACCAGTTCTGCTCCAATGAGGTGCGATATCGTGACCAAACGTGTCAAACGCTCTAGTTCAATCAATTCTCAACCGAGCTGCCTTCTTCGGCTGTCAAAATCGTTGAAGAGCCGCCTGCAACCGAGTGAGGGTGCTCGTCCGGGGCGTCCATCAGACCCAACCTGGAACCAATATGGGAAATTGCCGATGAGTGACGAAACAGCGAAATTGCTGGGCGATTTGGCAAGTCATCTCAGCTCTGAAGATCGGAAGATCAGTCCGATGCAGGTAGCAGCGCATCTCTTGGAGTTGCAGCTAAGAAAGTATTCGGTGTCAGATGCAAAATCGAATGGCACTGCGAGCAAGTGTGCTTAGCCATGGATTGGGCTAGGCGGTTACTTTACAGGTGTAGTCCGCAATGAAACTTAGCACCGTCAAAACGCAGCTCGTCGCTTGTGGCTATCGTCCTGATTGGTTGCGTCACGACTACCGATTCCGAGATGACCAAACGGTGAAGCCGTTGGTGGGGTTCGCTCAGTTGCCGTTTGATGCACGCAGTTCTTGCATCGCAGTGCTAGAGTCAGAGGGCGATCCAAGACGCGAAGTTGAGCAATGTCGTGCGACTGGGGCTCCGCTGGTTTTTGTCTGCACAGACAATTCGTTGCTCTGGTGGACTCAGGGAGTCGGCAAAGCGCAATTCAAAGAATCCATCAGCGAAGATCGAGTCGAAGAATTTTTCAAGGATCGAAAAGACGACTTCTCACCCAACGCGATCTACCGTGCGAAAACTTGGGGCAGATTCCGTAGCGAATTTCAACTGAGCTTCGTTGACGCCGGATTGATGCCGTTGGTCGAGGAGGAAGTTGGCACTTCACTGGAACGGCTGATTGAACGAAACGTGACGACAACAAAGTCGCGACTCGGGTGGGATGCAATCTCCGAACAGCAAGGCCACTGGCTGCTGAAGTCGGTCTTCTGGCTGGTGTCGGCAAAGATTCTGAGAGACAAAGAGGTACCAAATTTCGAGCAACTCGATTTATTGGATGTCGACGCCGTGTTTGCGGCGCTTGCCGGCCACTATGGGACACCCGCCATACCGATTAGCTCCAAGGCGAAGCATAATGCGATTGCTCTCGTTGCTCAGGACATTGCACGATTCAGCAACCTTGCGATGACAACGACGGAAGCGTTGGCATACGTCTATGAGAATACATTGATCTCCAAGGCAACTCGCGCCGAATTGGGGACGCACAGCACACCGGCGTACTTGGTCGACTACATCGTTGGTCATCTTTCCGATTGGATTCAGGAAATCCCAGAGGAAAACCGCAGCGTGTTCGAGCCTGCGTGCGGCCACGCGGCATTCTTGGTTTCGGCGATGCGATTGCTGACAGAATTGCTTCCCGAAAACAAAGCAACGCCCGGCAGGCGACGGCAGTACCTTCGCAAACGGATTCATGGACTCGACAAAGACGCCTTTGCGTTGGAACTGGCTCGCTTGGCATTGACGCTGACCGATCTGCCGAACCCCGATGGTTGGGATTTGGAAGCGGAAGACATGTTCCTCACAGATGACATCGAGACTCAAGCGAAGTCCAGCACGATCGTCTTGGCGAATCCACCGTTCGAGAATTTTTCGGAGACCGAACTACAGCACTATGCGGCGAGAGGGGCGCCACCGACCGTTCACAACAAAGCTGTCGAGATGTTGCGGCGGACTTTGGCGAACATGCAACCGGGCAGCGTTTTTGGGTTTGTGATGCCGCAGTCGATGCTTCACGGTCGCTTCGCTCGTGACGTGCGGAAGTCGATGCTGGAAGATTTCGAGTTGCGTGAAATTTCGCTTTTCGCCGATAACGTCTTTAGCTTTGCCGACGTTGAATCCGCCGTGCTCATTGGCCGACGAACAGCAAGGGCGAAAGCATCAAGCTCGAAGGTGCTTTTTCAGCGAGTCCGCGAATGGGAAATGGATCGCTTTCGATCAGCCTACGAGTCGTCAAATCCAAAGCATGTGCCGCAGACACGGTTTGTGGAGGACAACGAATGGGATATGAGAGTCCCTGATTTGGAAGAAGTGTGGTCGCATCTGGCAGAGAATGTTGCAATCGCAAAGCTGGCAACAATGGGTAAGGGACTTGAGTACAAAGGGAAGTTTTTGGAGAAAGGGTCGGAGACAATTTCGATCGAGCCATTCGGCCAGTCGGTTCAAGGCTTTGCAAAATTCTCGCCGCCGGATGTTGCATTGCATTCGCTCCCGACGATGTATTTCATGAGTCTCGATGAGCAAGTTATTCGCCGACCTCAAACAGGGACCACCACTTGCACCCCTCAGCTACTTGTAAACTACGCACCTGTATCTCGAGGTCCATGGCGACTCAAAGCACTTCTCGATGAGAAAGGCCATCCGGTTACAAGTCGTTTTATCACGGTGCGATCAGAGAAGCTGTCACTGCAAGCCGTATGGGCAATTCTCAATTCGCCAATCGCGAACGCCTTTGCATTCTCCTACCTTGGTAAGCGCGACAACATCGTTGGCGTTATGCGAAAGATACCGATGCCATCGACATCTGACTTTGCCGCGGTGCACGCGGCGGTCGATCGGTATTTTGACGCAGCACGAAGTGACGAATCGGCTAAAATCACGCAGCAACTTCTGGCGGAGGTCGATGCTGCTGTCCTGCGCCAATACAACCTGCCCATCGATCTCGAATACCAGCTTCTTTCACTCTTCGATGGTTGGGATCGACTGGGTGTGCCATTCAAGCAATCCGTCCTGCTTCCCAAATCGCTTGCTGGCAAAGTTCGCTTCAGCGACTTCGTGCGTTATGAAAAAGACTGGCGGAAAACGAATCGACGTCGTGGCCATTTGATCGACAAGAAGATCGACGAAACGATCACCAAAGACGAACGGATGGAACTGGAAGGACTTCAAGCGTACGCCGAGTATTACTTGGATCGCGAGACGCCGTTACCAATGGGCGAATTGGAAAAGGCCGAAAATCTTCTGTTGGCGAGTGCCGCGAATAAAGGTGACGAACGTTGATTCAAGGCTTTGATTATCCCACGGAGCCACACGTAAGACGACATGGCCCCGCGGGCTACACCAACTACGAAAGCTACCGGCCATGGCTGCGCGATGAGTTTCTATTCCGCTGCGTCTATTGCCTGAATCGTGAGAAATGGTGCTCCGACGCTATCGCTTTCAATATCGACCACTTTTTGCCTGTTTCGGTCTCGCCTGATCTGAGTTGCGAGTACACGAACTTGCTGTACGCATGTGCTCGTTGCAATCTAGCGAAATCGGACATTGTTGGCATTGCTGATCCTTGCCAAGTTGCGTACGGCGACTGTCTGGTGATTAGGAGAACGGGAGTGATCCAGCCGCTTAACAAGCACGGCATCAAAATTGCCGATTCACTGGCGTTGAACATGGAGTCCCGAGTTGATGCACGATATCGATGGATTCGGCTTCTCGAAGATTTGCGTGCCTCGATGCCTGATCACTACCGTGAGTACGTGGGGTTCCCAACACTTCTTGACGATCTGCGGCCACCTCGACTCCGTCCGCCATTCAACAGTATCCCCGATAGCGTGAACGATTGCTTTTTTGTGCAGCGGGAAGAAAATCGAATTGCTTCGACCTACTAATTGCCTTGATCCGAACAATCAAGAGTCAGGGATTCGTCCAAGTCACTCAGCGGGTCGCTTGGCAACAGTTTGCCCGAGCCGCGGGAAGTACACTGAAGAATGCCATAAAACTCGTCGGCCTGAAATTGCTCATGCACAAGGCATGATGCCTATCCATCGAAGCCCGACGTGTGCGTAATGCGGGAGTGTCCTCAGCGCGATAATGAGTGTTGGCGGAACTCGGCGAGTTTGCACCGGTGGCCGACTCCGTGGCGTTGATTCTGATCGGCATCACGACGGCGTCGTCTGGGGCGTCAGCATGTCCAATTGTGGCGTACCGTGTTTGGAGGAGAATAGACGTCGCTGGTCGTCTAGTCACGTCCTTTTTCACCGGGATGCAAGAATGGTCACGTCTGCACGCTTCTGCTGAGGAATAGTGAATGAATGAGATTGTCGTCAAAGGTTCGGACATCATTATCCTGGCAATCTTGGTTCTCGCGGTTGGGAATGGGATCACGCAGAAGTTTTCGTTGCTTCGCAAGTTCAGCATTCCCATTGCCGTGACGGGAGGACTTCTGTGTGGCATCGCCGTTGCATTGATCGCAACCTTCGGCGGCCCGAAGATTGTGTTTGACCTGATCATCCGCGATACGCTGTTGATGGTGTTCTTTACGACGATCGGAATATCAGCCAAGTTTTCGCGTCTGGCAGCCGGCGGCAAATCTTTGGGGCTGCTCGTCCTCTGTGCCGCCATCTTTCTTGTCGTTTAGGACGCAACGGGCGTGCTGCTTGCCAAGGCATTTGGCGTTCATCCGGGATACGGACTTTTTGCCGGGAGCGTTTCGCTGGCGGGCGGCCACGGAACAGCGATCGCCTGGGGGAACGACGCCGAGGCCGCAGGACTGCAGGATGCTGCGTTGGTCGGCATCGCGTTTGCCACTTTCGGTTTGATCGCCGGCGGAGTCGTTGGTGGACCTGTCGCGGAGATGTTGATCCGCCGACACAAGCTCTCCCCAACTGGCGAAGCGAACATCACAACCAGCGATTCGTCCGAGCAAAAAGAAGAGTCAGGGTATTCACTGCACAGGGCACTGAGCCTGATGCTGGTGATTGCGATTTGTCTCTCCGTCGGCGAAGTCATTAATCGTTGGCTTTTTGCCAATGATATCAAGCTTCCCGGCTTTCTGACCGCCATGTTGATCGGGATTGCCATCACCAACTTGGCGGACAAGGCCAAGCGGTCGCTGCCTGCCGGCGATTACGATAAAGTCGGCGAAATCGCGCTGCAGTTGTTCCTGGCGATGAGCTTGATGAGCATGGATCTTTCCTCCCTGGCCGGTGCGTTGGGCACGATCTTTGTGGTGCTCTGTATTCAGATACTTGTCCTGACGCTTTTCGCGGTGTTCATCATTTTTCGCGTGATGGGTGGCGACTATGATGCGGCCGTGATCGTGGGTGGATTCTGTGGGCTAGGAATGGGTGCTACTCCCGTTGCCATTGCCAACATGACTGCGATCACTGGCAAATACGGTCCTTCTTTCAAGGCATTCCTAATCGTGCCCCTCGTCGGCGCGTTCTTTATCGACCTGCTCAACGCCGTAGTGATCAAGTTCTTCATCGGGCTTCCGCTACTTCAGCAAGCACCGCTAACAGGGGCCTGAGTCGAGTGCCGCGTCTTGCGAAGCAATCTCGGTTTCGATGACTTGGATGTCACCGGTCAGGTGGAGCTGAGCGATATACCGGTGGACTACTCCGAGAACGACCGCATAATGAACGTTGAACTACCGCGATTGAGTGCGGCCCTTGGGCGCCGTGATGTTCGCCACGATGGAGATCTGCAACCCGATCAATCGAGAACGGCACTGAGAGATTTGATGCACACGGATACAATGAACCAATCAATGAATAATGACGAGGAGCATGCTGCCGGACCACACGGCGAATGTAAGCGTCCACCGTAACCATTATTGACGGGCGAGTTAGGTTGGCGGGTTTCGTTCCACTTAATGGAGGAAACCATGACTCGCTCTCCAGATCCTGAACTGCGCCGATGGTGGCAGCAGTTACTTGATGCCTTTGACCCTGATCGGTCCACTGTCTCGCAGTTTTGTCGCGACAATCGGATCTCCATCACTTCCTTCTACAAGTGGCGGAAGCGACTGCAGCAATCGAACCGACGACCCGGCAATGAGAACAAACGCTTGATTCCCGTGCGGATTGTCGATCACCAAGAACTACTCAGCCAGTGCGCCGCACGCATTCACTTTTCCGATGACTCCCAGATGGAGATCATGGGCTCCCATGCCTTTCTTGTGCCCCAGATCGCTGCCGTGCTTGCCAACGCTCAATGCAGGCAAGCCCTGACAGATGAGGCAACATCATGATCGGCCTCCCGCAAGGCACCAAAGTCCTCTTTTTCACCGCGCCCACGGACATGAGGAAAAGCCACTGTGGGCTCTCAGGTCTCATCCGCAATGAACTCGGTGGCGATCCCGCTGACGGAACACTCTTCTTGTTCCTTAACCGCAGACGTGATCGACTCAAAGCCCTTTATTGGGACCGAGACGGACTGGCTCTTTGGTACAAACGTTTGGAACAGGGAACCTACGAAAGGTTCCGAACCACCGAAGACTCCAAAGCCATTGAGATCGACGCAACCGACTTGGCGATGTTGCTCAGTGGAGTTTCGATTCAGTCAGCCAAGAGAAGAAAACGCTTCAGCCGGGCTGCTTGATCAAAGTCGCATCAAGCCAACTGAACCACTCAAGAGCAAGCCGTAAAAAGCTTGCTCTTTTTTTGCCAAAATCTGAAAAGCGCTATTGCGCATCTGCGCTTTTTGCGTAACTTTTCAGACATGCCAAATGCAAATGAAATCCGACGAGAAAACCAACGACTCAAGCGAGAACTGTCTCGCCGAGAGGCGCTCCTTGCACAACGTGAAAGCAAGTTCGAGCAGCAGCTCAGCACGCGAGAAAAAGAGCTCACCGAGCAATTTGATCAGCGGGTCCGCGAGCTCACCGAGCAGTTCCAGAATCGCATGAACGAAGTCAATCGACTTCACGAAGAAGAGATCGAACAACTCAAGCTGGAACAGAAGCTTCTCATCGAACGTGTCTTTGCGCACAAGAGCGAGCGTTACATCGACAACCCCAATCAGTTGCTGTTGGAGTTGACCAGCGATGACAAGGAATTCAACTTGCAAGTGCAAGATGCCGTCGAAGGACTTCAAATTGCTGCGGACGAAGTCAACGACACGCCGCCCCGACCGCCCAGAAAGAAGATCAAAAAGCAGGGCGATGGCAAGTTCCCCGAGCACATGGTCAAGGACATCATTGACGTTGACTTGAGTGAAGAAGAAAAAGAGGGTCTCAAGCACATCGGCTACGATCCGGTTCACAAACTGCACATGAAACGGCCCGAGTTCTGGGTCGTGGAAACGCGGTACCACAAGTATGTGGATCCGAGCAAGGAAAAGCCGGGCGTTCAGAGCCCTCCACGAGAAGAAAAGCAGGGCTTTGTCAAAGGCGACCACTACGACAGTAGCGTCGTCGCCGAAATCATCACCAATCGATTCGGCTACCATCAACCGTTCTACCGACTGCAAGATCTCTTTGGGGTCAGCGGCTGGGTTCCTTCGCGAAGCACGCTTTCCAATCTACAGTCTTCGGCGGCAAACCTGATCAAACCGTTTTTTGATTACTTGCTCGTGTGCGTGCTGCAAGACTCTGTGATCGGGACGGACGACACCGGGGTAAAACTGTTGCTTCCCAAGGTGGTCCCCGGCATCGACCCCAATGATCCTAAGAGCGGACGTGCCCACGAGGTGATCAGCGAAGCGATCCGCCAAGGCAAACGGCACGTCAATGCCAAGATGTGGGCGTACCGTGGTGTGACGGTTCCGATCAACTTGTTCGACTTCACGGTCAGCCGTCACCGCGACGGCCCCGACCTGTTCTTTATCGATTCAGGTTTCAAGGGGACGTTACTTGGAGATTGTTACGGAGCAAACACAGGCATCGAAATGCGTTCGCGGGGTGAAGTGGTTCACGCGGCATGCAATGCGCATGCGCGTCGAGGGTTCAAGGAAGCACTGCGGACACACGAAGCGCACGGAAGATTCTTCCTGGGGTGTTATCAAGAACTGTACGACATAGAAGACCGCGGCGCGGTAATGGATGCTGATGCGCGACTGGAGCTTCGGCAATCAGAATCATGCGCGGTGTGGAATCGGATGCGCGACTACATCGCAACGAAGACCCTGGATCTATTGCCCAAGGACAAGATGCAATCGGCGATCAACTACGTCACCAACCAGTGGGAAGCATTGACGCGTTACATGAGCGATCCGCTGATCCCATTTGACAACAACGAGAGCGAGCAACTGATGCGTCAGGTGGCGTTGGGCCGTAAGAACTGGTTGTTCGTGGGCAGCGTCAAGAGCGGATGCGAGATGACTTGGTTGATGTCGCTGGTCAGCAGTGCGATTCGAAATCACTTGCACGTGTCGGTCTACGTGAAAGATGTGTTGGATTCCCTGCTTGCGGGCTCGACAGACTACGAGCGTCTTCGCCCGGACGTCTGGGGAGAGCAAAACCCGGAGCATCGTCGTGAATACCGCACAGCGGAGCGGGAGGCCAAAATGAAACGCAAACGCGAACAACGCGCCATCCGCCGCCTACTCAGGCAAAACACCTGACGCGAGATCCCAGCGACTTGTCAGATGGTTCGAGTGGACGCTTACAGCCATATTCCGGACGTAGCGACACAGACTTCGCTAGAGTTCCCGACCCTCGTCGGTGCCTCCAAACCCGAGCAAGCCATGGAGAGTCGATTCGATGAAAGGCTGCTCGTCGACCGAGACTTGATGATCGATTGCACGATCGGGTCGTCGATCGACATCGCTCACGACAGTGGCTCAACAAGTTGGAGGGCTTTTCGCCTAATACTTGGACTGATTATTCATTCATCGGCTGCCCGCGATTTTGATGCATTCTTATAGTGTTCTCTGAGTAGTCCTTTCATCGCTTCGTCTATCTCTGCCGTGTCATAGCCGCCCTCACCGTAATATGGCATATGCAATGGAGAATGCAGCGTGCCATCGGCGTCGACGATGTAGACTGTTGGATAGCCTTCGATGCCCCAATCCAGTTGAAGTGGGCCATTGAGCGGTTGTGGAATGACCGTCCAATTGAGGTCACCACGTTTCGCCGCTGCGTGCAGGTGCGTTTGATCGGCGTTGCTCATGATCCCAACCACACGCACGGGAGCTTGCTTGTATTTGGCTACCAACTGGCGCATCGGAGCGTACATGTCGCCATAGTCATCGTTCACACTCAGTGCGAACATCAAAACAACGTGCTTGCCGCGCAGTTCACTCAAACGAAACGGCTTGCCATCGATATCGAATGCCTCAAGTTCTGGGGCAGGTTGGCCTATGATGACCTTGTTGATCGCATGTGAAAGTCGTTGAGCCGCTGTGCCGCCAGTGCCATAGTGGTCAACGGTTACATCGGAATAGAGTTTGGCGAGTCGTCCCAACTGTTCGTTCAGGTCGCGACGCAACTGATTGAAGTCCGTGTTTTCCAGCGATTTGAGGCGTTGTTCAAACTCATCACGCAGTGCCGGCGGTGCCTCTTTCATCCGATCCTGGACGGCAGCACGAACCTTTGGCATTTGCGACTCGACCATTAGCGTCTCTTTGCCAAAATTAATCTGGGCAATCAGTGCCTCGGCTTGCGTCTTCCGAAAGGGACTCTTTTCCACGAGTGCTTGCAGAAGCTCGTCCGCTTGTGGAACCCAAGGCCCACCGCCCAGGCTTGCGATGATGGATTCTAAACCTTCTCGATGAAGATAGTGTTCAATCACTCGCTTGACCGCTTCCCTTCGTCCTTTGCCAGCGGGCGAATTCGCACCAGCAACACTGCGGGCCATACTGCAAACTTGCACCAGTGCCTTCAGCCCCTCGTCGGTGCCGCGGTACTTTTCTTCCATCGCCAGGTATTTCGAAGGCATGAGATGGCGAGGGTCCATCTGCTCGTACACTCGATTGAGTTCGACATCGTCGGCAGCGTCTTCGGATGCTTGCTGGTAGGCGGACCAGAGTTGGTTGGACTCCGCCTCCAGCTCGGATAAAGCTTGTTCCGCAGGAGAGAGTTCAACTGGTGGCTGTTCCGTTTGAGACAGTTCCTCTGGTTTGCTTTGCTCGCCAATCGCACCCATCCCGCCAGACTGCTCTAGTTTGCCAAAATTGAAGCCGGAGTCAGTATACGTCTTTGGAGCTGATCGGCCTTTGACTATTGGTACTTGTCTTGGCGGTTGACCTTGGTAATGGTCCAGCCTGAACTGGACGCTGTCTTTGAGCAGACGGTCAATTTCTTCTTGGGATACCTGTTGATCATAGTGCTGCTCACCATCTTCCGTTTTCCAGACTGCTTTACCGTCAGCCTCTATCACCTGCACCTTTCGAGTGCCCGTCCGCGAATATGCCAACGGAATCGTGAATTTTGCTAGCCAGACCTTTTTTCCGTTGACCACATCAGCTTCATAGGACTGCAATCGACAAAAATGCGCAAATGCCGAGTCTGCTTTGAAGAAGGGGCCGTCGACGGAGGTCCGAGCCATAACATCGTGAGCAGTTAGGCTCAGTAGACTGTGCCCAACATTCGCTTTCATAAGTTCGTTTGTGTGAATCGCTGCATCCAGCGGAATAACGACATCCACCGATTTGTGGACTTTTGCCTTGATGTATTTCTCGATGTCTAGGTTCACGTATTGCGGATCGAAAACGAGTCGCTCGTTGTAGGATATCGCATCAGTGCTGACCTCGATCGAAGCAGTGGACAATAACACGTTGTTTCCATTATCAATCGTTAGAACGCGAACCGGTAAAACGACCATTGTGTCGTTCGCTGCGATTGCCGTAACGGATACCGGTGCTGAGGTTCCGTCGGGGTACTTGATCTCTCCAACCTTGACGGAGGCGTGCAAATCCAGCAGCGTGTTCGGCTCGTACTTGTAGAGGTAAAACTTGCCGATCGGCAGCGGTCCGCCCTTGGCCATTGCGATGTACCTAGTGGACGTCCGCCTCTTGGCGTCCTGCGTCTTAAACGTGAAGCCCAGCCCCCACGAACCGTCGTCGCGCAGTACTTTCTCGTCCGTGATCGTCACCGAAAACGGCCCCATTTCCGTTGCCGTGCTCGTCCATTCGAGCGGCTCGTTGTGTTTCGTTGCTCCAATCTGCAATGCGATCACGTCTTGTGGATGCGCCTCGCACTCCAGTCGTGTTTGGGGAGCGTGCCGTTTATCTTCGGCGGAATCAATAACCCGATCGGTAGAGCCCACTGGACTCTTACCTCCAAGCGTTGCTGCAAAATCACCGCCTTGAAATATTTCGTCGACGAAATAGTCGTCCAGCAAAACGATATTGATGGCAGCGTCCAACCTGGTTCCGCCAAAGCGATCGACTTTGCTCCTCCATGTCGCGATGTCTTGCTTTGAAAGTTGGCTAAGTCGCTTGCGGTACTTGACCGCTGCGTCCTTGCTGTGCTTCTCTTGAGTGTCCGAAAATCCTGAATTCACACTCTCCTCATCAATCTCGAATAACGCGTCGGTAGAGATTACAACAAGTGGCACGGCGTAGCTCGGACCACCATTGAGATTCGCTTTGTCCGTTTGGCCGATGGCTTCACCCAGCAAAGACTCAAAAGCTTGCTTCCAAGCTTTGGCTTCCGATGTCGAAATCAATCGAGCTCGAAAGAACAGTTGATCGGCCCGCGGCGTGTTCCATTTTCCATTGTCGAACAGGACGCCCAGGTGATTGACGATGTAGGTGCGACATGCCTGCCGCGCCATTTCGCCCTTCAGCTTGTCGCCTGTGATTCGCTCCAATTCGCCAATCCACTTGTCAAGTACACCGTCTGGCGCGGCTTCCAAACGTCTGGTCAGTTCATTTCCCATGGAAACACGAATCGTTGCGCCGGATGGAATTACCGGCACTCCGCCGGGCGGCTTGGTCTGCTGGAGGTCTTTCATCAAACGCCCATAAGGCCAATCGCCCAAGGCATTTGTTACTGGAGCCACTTTCAAGATACGGACAACGTCGTTTCCGCCTCGCTGCAGTGTGACCGAGCCGTTGTCGAGCGCAAGCCCGTCTATCTGACCGCCGATCTCGATTTTATAGTTCCCGGCTGCGACGCGAACGGACTCACCGGATTTCGAGACGGTCAGTTCTTCAACAACCTCCGTGCCCTGAACGATGCGAATCGGAACATCGTCGATTTCCGATTCAATCGTCAACGTGCCTTTGCCTAACTCTAGCACGATCAATATCCCCGCGAAGAACAGAGCAACGCCACCGGCTGCCGCGGCGATGAATTTTCCGATCGGAGGGCGGCGAGTCCTATTTAGCGCTAGCTCAATAACTGCCTCAGGCAATTGAACCGCTGCCGGTTGCTGCACATGAGCCAAACATCCTTCCAGCAACTCGGCAACTTGATCCGCTGATTCAAAGCGATCTTCAGCTCGCTTGGCCATGAGTCGCTCGATAATGCGACCGAGCCATTCAGGGACATCGGAGTTGATTTCGCAAACCGGAGTTGGATCGTCATTAGCGATGCGATGCAACACTCCGTAAGTCGTCTCGGCACGGAACGGCAATCGACCAGCGCACATGGCGTACAACACACTGCCGAGTGAAAACAGATCGCTGCGAGCATCGATCGGCTCGCCGCGAGTCTGCTCGGGAGACATGTACTGCGGCGTGCCTGCAATCACACCGCTGCGGGTCATCGACGCGTCATCGACGGCTCGCGCCAAGCCAAAGTCGGTGATTGTGACTCGCTCGACGCCTTCCTCAAGCAGGATGTTCGCGGGCTTGATGTCGCGATGCACCAAGCCTTGCTCATGAGCGGCGGCGAGCCCGGCGGCGATTTGAGCGCCAATCCGCAATGTGTCTTTCAGCGGCAATGGCCCCTGTGAATCGATCCGCTTTTGCAACGAAGTTCCGCGCACGTACGGCATCACCAGAAAGGGATTCGCATCCTCGCTGGCGACACTGTGAATGGCGATGACATTGGGATGAAGGACCGCAGCGGCCGCTTTGGCTTCGCGAGCGAATCGTTTGCGGGCCGAACCGCTGCTGGCCAGATGCGGCGACATGACTTTCACGGCCACGACGCGATCGAGCGATCGATCATGGGCTTTCAGAACAACTCCCATGCCGCCAGAACCAACGACTCCGCTGACTTCATAGCCACCGATGCGACCCAGCGATTCTGGATCATCGGTCGGCGCGAGCGTATCGAGCACTTGTCGGATGCACTGTGCCCCTTGAGTCGCCTCATCGTGGCCGCCTGTTGAATCGTCAGTCGATTCGTGCAAGGCTCTGTTTCCAAAAAACTGCTTGGCTTCGTTCCATGCGTCCGCATCCGCCGCTGCGATATCAAGTCGCTCACGACACACGACGCAATCATTCAAATGCAGTTGCAGTTCGGACTCCTCCCGGGAATTCAGTTGCCCTCGCAGGAACGTGAGCAGATGGTCGGGGGTGCTGCAATGTTGTTGGGTCTGTGTCATTGGTCGTGTTCTCCAAGTTCTGAGATGATTTCACGCAGTCGAAACATAATGCGACTGCGCGCGGTGTAGATCGCTCCGACGCTCTTGCCAAGCTCAGCGGCAATTTCTTCAGTCGATAGGTCGCCAGTGATCGACAATTCAAACGCCTGCCAGGAATCGAGACGGAATTCGACTTTCACCTTTTCAGCCGCTCGCAGATAAAGTTCGCGACGCAGTTCGGTTTCAATCAAAGCCGTCGTTTCCCCATCGCGATCGACGGCCTCACGCAACAGTTCTTCGACGGAGGAGCCACCCACAGCCTGATCCTTGGGCCGCCGCGTCAGCGCATTGAGAATCGCGTTCTTCGTCACCCGGCTCAGCCAATGCCGAAACCGAGTCGACTCATCCCGCTTCTCCCAATCGCCGATCGCACTGGCCACCGCCATCAGTACTTGCTGTGACAAATCCTGAGCGTCCGCGTACTGCAGCCCACGAGCCTGAGCGATTCGGACAATCACCGGCCGGTAGATCCGCGCAAACAGCTCCCACGCCTCCCGATTGGCGGGATCTTGGACCTGCACCAGCAGGCTATCGCGTGTTTCTGGAAATTCGCTCAAGAATATGGTCTCCTACAAGGACTAACACAGCCAGAGACACATTCTGTCAGAAATTCTTGAATCACGTGGCCCTAACCGAGTTACGCAATCCTCTAGCGGCCTTCGCTAATGACACAACAATTCACCCGTACACCTGGACGAAGATAACGATCATCCGGCCATGAATTCTTGGCGGCCTCTTTGATGAGAACTCGAAACATTCCTGCGTCGTCGGCACCGGGGGAAATGCTGAGGACTTCACCTCCAAAAAAGCCAACGGTTCCTACGGTTGGCCAGCCTTCAAACTCCAATCGAACACGGTCACCTTGCTGCACTCGCGTCACATCGTAGCCCGAGACCCATAGTTCGACCGCCGCTTTCCAAGTCTGCGGACCGATCGTGAACAGTTCGTCGCCCACTTTGACTGCCTTCCCCTGATCAAAAACGTTTAGTCGATTCAACGTCCCATCACGAGGTGCTTTAATCAATAATCTCTCAACTTGTGAAGCCTTGTGTCTGATCTCAAAAATTTCTTTTTCAAGGGCCTCGACTTGAGCCATTGCATCCTGCTGCATGGCCTTGTCGTCGTTCAATTCCGCTTTCGTCTTCTCAGTTGCCAGTTTCTTCTCGAGTTGCTCAGCCTGGGCCGTCAATTGGGCAACCAAATCGGCATCATTGCGGTCGATTTCCATTAGGGTTTCATCACGCTTTACTGTGCCGCCCGCCACGAAGGTTTCGCTTGTTCGATGTACGAATCCGTCGACTGGTGAATTTACGGTTTGCAGTCGATCCTTTGGATTGAGCGGCACTACCTTGCCCAGCCCCCGAACCAACGCCACATTGCTACCTTGCGCGTAGAACAACACTGCGGCGAGGACCGCGACAAGAGCCGGGGCTTCAGTAGCCGTCAACCCGAAGCGGCGACGAGCGACGCCTTTGGGTTGTCTAAGGGTCGATTTCGATCGCCGGTATAAAACTCCCGCCATGATCGACAGGCACAGCGTGGCGAGTAAGTAGGCCGCGACGCGATTGCGATTAAGATCAGAAAATCCTGGATCAAAGGTCCATGCTTCAAAAGAAATCAGTGCAACGAGAATACAAGCGATGGCAAAGAAAATCCTCGCCATCACCAACCGCCAGTCCCATCCGGCATCGCCTACTCTCGATTCTATTCCGCCTGAGCCGGACATGTTCCCACCACTTGTCGGTTCTTGTCCTTGCGAGATTTCTTCAACCGGTTTCCAAGTTTGCAGGAACGACTCTAGAGCATGTGCAACTTCCTTCGGCGTGAGATACCGCTCATTGGGATCCTTCGCCATCATCCTCGACGCGATAGCCGCAAGGTCCTTCGGCACGTCGTTGCGCAATGCATCCAACGGAGCCGGTTCGACCTGTGCAAGACTCTTGAGCTTGTCCTTGACGCTGCCATCGCCAAACGGCACTCCACCGGACAGCAGGTAATAGAGAGTTGCTCCGAGGCTGTAGATGTCGCTGCGAATGTCGACTTGCCGAGCATCATTGGCTTGCTCGGGCGAGATGAAATCTGGAGTCCCCATGATGACGCCCGCTAGCGTTAAGTCCGAGCGAGCTTTAGCAGCACCTGCGGTTGGGGCGGCTTCGGGCGTCAGGGATGCGAGTCCGAAATCGAGGATCTTGGTCGTCCCATCCGCAGTCACCATCAGGTTGTGTGGCTTGATATCGCGATGCACCATGCCACACTCATGAGCGTGCTGCAGTCCCGTCGCGGCCTGTCGCATGTAGTCGCATGCCTCCGCGATCGGCAAGGCTCCTCGCTGTTTCACAATGTGTGACAAGTCAACTCCATTGACGTATTCCATCACCAAGAAGTGAAACTCGCCGGCTTGATCGGCGTCATGCGATGTAACGACATTGGGGTGCGCGAGCTGCGCCGCGGTCTTCACTTCGCGGTGGAATCGATTCACCACCTCGGGCATTTGAAACAGTTCGCGGTTGATCACCTTCAACGCCACTTTGCGTTCCATCTTGCGGTGAATTGCCTCATAGACATCCCCCATGCCACCTTTGCCAATCAGTCGGACGATCTCGTACCGAGGATGATCGGCCAGTTCAGGGGGAATGTCTCCGCGAAACGAAGACGGCGTCGTTTCGCGGCTGTCGTGCTCCAGGGTCGGATCGACCGGTAGCTGCCGAGCTTCCTTCAGTAGGCCGACAAACGTGTCGTCGGATGACAGACTGAGGATCGTATCGCAGCACGGCTCACATACGCTGATGTGACTCTCGATCGTACTTGCTTCATCCGGGCGAAGTTGCCCCAGGTTGTAAGCACTTAGTTGCGCACGACTGGGATGGGCGTTGTTTTCGGTCATGGCAGTACTCGTTAAGCAAGTCGTCGTATTCACTCAGGGGCAAGCCGGAACCTCACCCCGCTCAATACGAAGACCCGATCACGACAGAGCATTTCAGCTATTGGCAAAAATAACCCGAAGAAGATTCGATCAACCCCTCAGCCTCTTGGCGTAACCTGTTCAGGACACGGCACTTCGCGATGATGACGGCATTCCGAGAAATTCCCATTTCCTGAGCGACGTCGTCCGCCTTCGCCCCTTCTAATGCGACGCGGCAGAACGCCAGCCAGGTAGTCGGCTCGAAGTGCGGATCAGCAAGCGACAGCAGTTGGCGAAGCACATATTGGTCGTGTTCGCGATTCCAGATCCGACTCAATTCGCTGGCCGGGTCGTCTAATTGTGCCAATCGCGCTTCGATAGCCGAGTCGTCTGATGCCTGTGGACGGCGGTCCCTTGCTCGCCAAAATTTCCGCAATCGATTGATCAAAATCGCCTTCAGCCATCCACGAAAAGCCCCCGGTTGCCCATGATGCTCGAACGTGCCGAGATCCTTCGATACGGCTAACAAGACTTCTTGAACCAGGTCGTGCGCATCGCTGTCTTGAACGTCGTACCTTCGCAACCATAGGTGAATCAAAGGCGTGTAGAGCCCCGCCAGCCAATTCCAATCCTCGTTTTGAGGGGAATCACGCAGACGTTCGAGAAGACTAAGCGAGGTTTCGTGCATATTGAAGTGGACCTTTCGCACGGCATTGTCCACTGTCAGCAGCATCGCGCCAATTCAGCTTGCTTTCCCCACTATGACTTGAGTGCAATCTATCTGAGGACTCTTGAAATCTTCAATCGCTGCAGATTGAGAATCTGCGAAAATGCACGAATTTGCTCGGGGCCAGCCGGAGCGTCCTTCGCCAAAGACGCCGCCTTCCCGACATCACCCGCAAGTGCCGCTGCGACGTAGGCTTCGACATCCGAGCGGGCGTTGCGATGATCGATGGCTGGCGACTCGGCTTTCATCGACGGTGCTCAGCTTAGTTTTTAGCCGGGCTGCGCCTTCCTCCCGATTTCAGTTTGATTTATGAGCCTCGAACAGAGGCACAACTAGCCAAAAGAAATTGTCAGAGCCGTGTTGATGGAGAACTAAACCACTACCCGAATCGTCCAGTGAAAGTGAGCCAACCACCGAAGTTCGCGAACCGTCCGTGCCAGACATATCCAAACGTACCTGCAACATCCCGCACTCAGAGTCTTGTTGAGCAAGATGCCGTGCCATGATTGTCACCGGTATCCGACTGTGTTTCGGGGTGTAAGTGTAGGGTTTGCCCGCTGTAAGCTGCACGTCATTGCCGACCGTTTGCAGGAACGTCGATTGCCATGAGCGAACGTTGGCAACTTCCTCAGAACTGAGCGTTTTCGCATTTCCAAACCAGCGTTCGAATTGCTCCTGGTGTTTCTCTGCCATCCATTCTGAAGAGACGCCGATGACGGAGAGGCGAATCGGTTTCTTAGCGGATGGAGCCCGCAACTGCAGAAACTGGCTGATCTTGTCGTGAGCACTCGCGTTATGATCAATCACGAGAGCCATCGACGACGGATCGAAATCAATCAAGTTGCACGGTCCGAAACTCTTCTCGATTTGCTTGACCAATAAATCGGCCTCGGCCGCGATTTTCGCCTTGACCATTTCCGATGCAGGCGACTCAGCGTTGATCGTCGGGATATCGACAAACAGCGAATCGGAAATTGCATCTCCAATCGGATAGACTTGCATGGTGTCGATGAACGGCGACTTGAGTTTCAGCACGATCAAATCCGTTCCAGGTTCTTCGCCTGTTCCAATTTGCGTTGGGCGTTCCGCTGACGGATTCCCATCGGCATCACGCAGCGAAAATATTCTCAGTTGCGGCAACTGCTCTTCGGCTCCAGGTGAATTGCCTAGCTCTTGATATGACTGATAGCGTCCGGAAGTATCCAGCAACGCAAGCACCGGCTGCGGTCGTTTCGGGTCTTGAGAGCGAAACGTCAACCAGTGCGGTGATTTGGACATGTCGAGTTCGAACTCGAAAACCTTGTCGGCTCCAGCAGTCTTGCCCGTTCGTTTCCAGATCATCTGATTTCCCCGGAATTCGATTTCCCCAGGCGCCTTGTCTGCTGGGACGACCTCGCCGCTAGAAACGATCTTTTCGACAGTCCAAACTCCGAACAGCGGCTGGGAATGTTCTATATGAACCTCGTTGACTACCTCCGCCGGGAATACTTGTTTTGTCACCACATCCTCGGCCTGCGTGGCAGTCGCTGGTACGTCGTCTTGCGGCGTCTTTTCCGGCGGCTGCATCAGCAGCATTGATAGAACGAATGAGCTGACGACTGCGAGCATGGCGTAGACTCCAAATTTGCGAAGACGAATCGTGGACAAGCGGGACCCTGGTTTTTCAAGAAGACCTTCAGGCAAACGTGCGGTTGAAGGCTGTTGCACATGAGCCAAGCAGTCCTCGAGCAGCTCGGCGACTTCCATTGCCGATGCGAACCGATCGTCTGCTTTCTTCGCCATGAGCTTGCTGATGATCGAACAAAGCCAGTCAGGAATAGTTGGATTGATTTCACGAATCGGTCGCGGCTCGACATCCGTGATGCGACGAAGAACACCGAGGCTTGTCTCGGCACGAAACGGCGGGCGGCCGGTACACATCGTGTAGAGCACACTGCCGAGACTAAACAAGTCGCTGCGGGCATCGACTTGTTCGCCCGCTGCTTGCTCCGGCGACATGTATTGCGGAGTACCCGGATGGAATCCGGTTCTCGTTAAACTGGCGTCATCGGCAGCGCGAGCCAGGCCGAAGTCGGTGATCAATGCCCGTTCGACTCCTTGCTCCATCAGTATGTTCGATGGCTTGATGTCGCGATGAACCAGACCTTGTTGATGAGCGGCGGAGAGCCCAGAGGCTACTTGCATTCCGATCCGTAAAATCTCGCACAATTCCAACCCGCCCTCGCGATCGATTCTCCCTTGCAACGATTCTCCCGCGATGTAGTGCATCACCAAAAACGGTGTCTCGCGGTCGGTCTCGACGTTGTAAATTGGCACGACGTGTTCGTGAACGACTGCCGCCGCAGCGCGGGCTTCACGTGCAAAACGTTTACGAGCCGGACCACTGCTGGAAAGATACGGAGCCAGAATCTTGATCGCGACAGGGCGGTTCAGTTCCGAATCATGCGCCTTGAAGACAATTCCCATGCCACCCGAGCCAATCAGTCGTTCGACATCGTAGCGGCCTAGGCGACCAAGCAACTCGGGATGAGACGCCGGCGAAAGCAACTGGCTGGCCATCGACTCGGTCCAGGCCACTGGCCCTTCGTTTCGCAGAGAATAATCCCACTTGGCTGAGCCGACTCGGTTTTCTGGACAGGGATCGTCGTTCAAGATAGCCTGACGTGCTTTGCTCCAATCTTGCGCACCGGCCGCCAGTTCATCAAAGCGCTTCTGACATCGCGGGCATTGCTCGATGTGCTCGACCACATCCTTGTGCTCCGCAGCATCCTCGCCATCACGCAACACGGCGATGAGTTCGTCATCGTCACAAAGCTGTTGATCTGGCTGATGGTGAATCATCGTTTGTCCTCAAACTGTTTGACAAGTTCTTGAATGCGGTTCATCACTCGACCTCGAGCGACGTAGACGGTCCCGGTTCGCATGTTCAATTGTTTCGCAGCCATGTCGACCGACAGACCTTCGACATGAGTCAGGCAAAAGGACTGCCAAGTTGAGTCCGACACCGAGTCGCGAACCTGAGCAGCGGCCCATTGAAAAACGGCTTGTTCATATTCGAGGTCGAATTGGGAGGAGAGATCGCGGCGCGGGTCTGGGACTTCGGCCAACAGTCGCTCGGCCTCAAGTCCATCCTTACCGATGGGGCGAGTGGCTCGCCGCGTTAGCATGTCTATCGCTTCATTGCGAGCAATCTTGAGCAACCAGGCTCGAAAGCTGCCTCGGTCCTCGCGCTGCAGCCATCGCGGTAGGGCACGAGAAATGGCGAGCAGAACCTCTTGGATCAAGTTCTCAGCATCGGCGTTCTGAAACCCATGTCGGCACGCGACACGGAAAATGACAGGTGCATAGATGGAGACGAAGTCATTCCATGCCGCCACATCTTCGGCATGTTTCAAGCGTAGAATTAAGCTAGCTCGAGTTTCTGCTGGACTGGACTGCATCTGTCTTTCCGACTGGCTGAAGTGAATTGTCTACCCAGTAGACTCAGCCACAGACGGAAATTACACAGTCTCGCAGAAAGTTTTCTGAAATCCGCTCCCCCCTATTCGAAAGGTAGAAAGGGACATGGGATTTCCGAACGCGTAAAGAACGTACCCGCAAACCCGCGTCGAATGACTTTCGTCTATTTTGGCATCTCAGAAACAAACGGGGCAAGCGTTTCCTCAAGTGAACGACCGGTTTCCAGAGTGATGACTCGTAGTTCACCACGTGAGAAACGAAACTTGTTGGGACCTGAAGGTGATTGGCCTACGAAAACGTCTGTCGCTTGATGGGGGAACCAAATGCCAGGAGCAATTTCGCGATAGTCACTATACCGAGTCAATTCGATTGGACGGGCCATTTCATCGAAATAGAGCGAACCATAGAGGCCAGCCAATCGTTGGAATGTCGCTTGGTCAGCACGCTTACCAAACTCATGGAACGCATCGAGCGTTTCAAATTTTCTGCCGCATAGCTTTTCGACTTCTGGGGTCTCGTGAAACGGAGTAGACGCAGCCCCGTGCATGACATAGTTCAGCATTTGCAGCAATCGTCCTGATTTCTGGTCGAACCACAATTTGCAGCGACGAGGTTTGGACATAACGACCCAACACTCGGTTCCGTCGACGGTCTCTTCACCGATGGTCTGATACTCGGCAAACTCAATCGGAACGAGCGCGAACTTGTTGTTCCCATCGCTATTACCCCATTGGAATTCCAGCCTAGCCGACCGCAGATGGAAAAAGGCGCGGGCATCCACCATTTTCCAAACGGTTGAAAGATCACGCTTCGTAAATCGAGGAGCATCTTTGTTGGTCTTTTGTCGCTGCCAAATCGAATCTTTGTGGCTGAAGTAGTGATTCACGATTCGGGTATTGCCGTTAGCACCATCCAAATTCGGTTTATCATATCCGAAAAGGAATTTCTCTTCGTCCCAGGCTGTGATCATTGTGGACGATGGCGTATCGGGCTTCAAACGCTCGGTCATTGCCTTTTCAAGATTAGCCTCGGACCTATCTACCTCATCGCTCATTTCATCAAGCCATCCAGATGCGTAGTTGGCGTAAAGGTATAAATGCGGCAGCTTTGCGATCTCTTGGGCTTGCTGCTCATTTCGCTTTGCCGATGCAATCCCTTTCGTTTGATCGGACTCTGTCGCTTCGGCGCGGTTGGTAGCGTTCTGACCTTCATTTTCTGGCGGTTCTGGTGCTTGCCATAACAACATGCCCAGTAACGTCATTCCAAAAACCCCAAGCATAGTCATTACTCCTGCACGTGTTACAGTAAAAACAGTACGGCCGGTAGCGGCATGATGTACGAGTGACGCTGGCAGAGGCTCGGACGTCGGCTGTTGCACATGGGCTAAACAGTCTTCGAGCAGCTTGGCGACGTCCTGCGCCGATGCAAATCGATCATTTGCTTGTTTCGCCATCAGTTTGCTAATAATCGCGCACAGCCACCCGGGCACGTCCGGATTAATCTCGCGAATGGGGCGAGGTTCTTTGTCCGTAATCAAACGCAGGACGCTGTAGCTGGATTCGGCTCGGAAGGGAACGTGGCCGGTACACATGGCGTACATCACGCTGCCGAGACTGAACAGGTCACTGCGATGGTCGACGGTTTCGGCGCGGGCTTGCTCAGGCGACATGTACTGCGGTGTACCAGCGAGTGTGCCGCTGCGTGTGAGACTGGCGTCATCGACGGCTCGAGCTAAACCAAAATCCATCAACTGCACGCGTTCGACGTTCTGATCGAGAAAGATGTTGGCGGGCTTGATGTCGCGATGCACGATGCCTTGGGCATGAGCCGCGGCGAGCCCCTTAGCGGCTTGCATCCCGACCCGCAAGATCTCACGCACTTCGAGCGGCCCCTTGTCACTGAGTCTTTTCTGCAATGAAACGCCGCGTGAATAGGTCATCACCAAGTACGGCACGCCTTGCCATTCGTCGACGCAGTGAATCGCCATCACATGATCATCGACCACGGCTGCGACCGCTTGACCTTCGCGAGCGAACCTTTGACGCGCCGCTCCCGATGCCGCCAAATGCGGGAGCAACATCTTAATCGCTACGAATCGATTGAGCGGAGCGTCAAAGGCTTTGAATACGATGCCCATGCCACCACGTCCGAGTACTCCCAGCACTTCGTACGACCCGATGCGTCCTAACATCTGCGGATCGTCCGTTGGTCCGAGAAGTTTGATCAGGTCCTCAATGCTCTCTCGCTGGTCGGACTCACGTAGCTCCGTCTCTCCGAGACGGTGTCCAGAATCTCGCTCAATACTCTGTTCTGCGTTTCGTGGAACCAGCTCATTTAGATCCTGCGAGTCTCGGAGAGATTCGCCTACGTGCTGCAGTGATTGTTCGGCTTCGTGCCACCATTGTTGGTCGCCAATTTGATTGGCCATTGCTCGGCGACAACTTTCGCAGGTCGAGAAGTGCTCCTCCCACAGTTCGTTCTGCGAAGCCGGTACTGTTCCGGCGAGCATCGCTTCGATGTCGGATGTTTGTAAGCAACCTGTGGCAGATTTCATGATTCCGGGCTCCAAAAGTCGGACACTTCGTTCACCTTGTCTTTGATGCGTTGCATGACGCGACAGCGAGCGACATAGACGGCACCGGTGCTGCAACCAAGTTCGCCCGACACCTCTGTGACGCAGCGTCCGCCGATCGTTGTTTCATGGAACATCGTCCAGGTCGACTCGGTGAACTCGGTTTGAATTTGGCGGGCCGCCCAGCGAAACGCTTCCATGCGACTCTCGTTCATGATTGCAGTCGTCATGTCGCCACCGTCTGGCAGTTCCAGCAACAGATCCTGCACGCTAGATGTTCCGCTGGCACGATCGGGCCGGGTTCGAGTCATCGCATTGAGGATCGCATTGCGAGTGACGCGTGCTAGCCAATGGCGAAAGCGCGGACCACCTGCTTGAACTTCCCAGGATTCGACTGCCTTGGCCACGGACAGAAAGACCTGCTGACACAGATCCTCGGCATCCGCGTGCTGCAAACCTCGACGCCGGGCCAACCGATAGACGACCGGTTCATAAATCGCCATGAACTGTGACCATGCGAGTGCATCCTGCGGATCGCGAATCCGTAGAATCAGACTTTCGCTCGTTTCCGGCCACTGGCTCATGCGTGCTTAACTTCCAGGGAATGAACAACCATTTTGAGCAGGCATTATGGTCGAAGAACCATCAACACACGTCGCTCTACCAGGTTTCACACAGTGGCCCCGAAAACCTTTCAGCAAAATTCAGAGATGTTGTTCGGCCTCGCGACGCAGAATGACGCCCGCATTGGAAGTGATTCGATGATCGGTCGCCTGAATCTTCACCGACCGATTGAAATGACGCTCGATAAGTTTACCTTGTTGTTAACACATCGCGTGATTCCTGTGTGCGTTGGAGTTGGTTGTTGCTAACCTTAAAACGCAGCGGCCGACTTCACGCGGTGCGTTCTCAAATCAAAAAGTTTCTGGTGAATAGTGCAGGCTTATGACTCACAATCCATACGAATCGCCGAGTACGCACTCTGAAACTGAGTCTTTCCAGATGCGTAGCCGACCGTCATTGACGTATTCGATGCGGAGGGCTGCGATTCCGATTGCAGTTGGTTCGGTAGCGTTCGGCGCTGCAATGGCATTTCGGAATGTGACGTTCCCTTATGTCGCGGCAGCGACCGCAATCATCTTCATCTTAGCAATCATCACCTGGTTTTCCCTTTGGTCTTTCAAGGGGCGTCTTTGATCCTTCATGCGAAACGCCGATCGATACGCGCTGGTCGAATGCGTTGTCTCAGAGGTTGGAAGATCCTCTCGAGGGCGGTCCTCGAAATGAGCACTGGGGAAATCACGCTGTGCTTGGTCGATGATGCGGCTGAGATCGTTGGCAACGCCGCAGAACAGCACACCACCTAGGTGGTCGATCCATCCCAGCTTCTCCCCATTTTTCTAAGCATCTGAGTCTTCTGAGCCCCTGGCCTTCCAGAGGGCTCCGCCTTGCCTGAGCGTCTTGGCGATTTTTCTGAGCTTCTGAGAACCTTCTTACCCAGAAAGATGCGTTTTGAGCGTTTGTTGTCTTCTCTACTCCGAGCGACACCCTTTCAAACCCAATGTTTTCCGGGGTCCGGCGCTGTTCTAAACCTGATCGATTGGGAGGTGCCGACGGCTTCTAACCCGACGGCCCTCAGAAACGGAGAACGTCAGAATTCTGGGCCAGAGCTCGAAATCGGGCCGCCGAAATCGCGCCGGGTTATCTGACCGGTCTCAGACGCCAGAGAAACGCGGGCCAGCCGCGTTGACGCAAGTCCTTGCGAAATAACGGGATAAAACGAAAAAAGCCGCCGTGGTGACCACGACGGCTTTTCGTTTACTGGTGGGTCGGAAAGTGTTCCAACCAAACAGAGAAGTTGCGGGAGCCGGATTCGAACCGACGACCTCGAGGTTATGAGCCTCGCGAGCTACCGGGCTGCTCCATCCCGCGGTGAAGTTATCGACAAGCTTGTCGCTCGTCTTTACCTATACTCACGGTCCCCGCCCAAATTGTCAAGCCGTCGAGGTCGCGATTCGTCTAAGTCGCGTGATTTCTCGGGATTTTTGCTGGGCGGTGGAGGGGTTTGGAGGATCAAATGCCGCTTCTGCCTGCGCCTTCGGCTGCGGGTCAAACGGTTGCCGCATCTGCCTGTGATTACGGAGACTGATGACTCTGTCGTGTTGCGTTTTCACTGTGAGCCGATGGCCCTAGCCCTCTTTATCCTACACATCTCCGATGAGCCTTTTGTAGGCGAGGAAAGCTTCGTGGTACGACTCGATTTTCCGCATTCCTCGCCAGATCGTTGTGGAGCCGGGCGGGCCTTGGCCTTTCTTGTCCAGATAGCCGCCAAGCTTGGCGACCACCAGCATCCATTCGCCGATCGTGGGAGGTGTTTCGGGAACCTCACGTCCGGCAAAGACCACGAGGTACGTCGCCTTCCAAAAACTGGCATCGTAGAAACGCTCGCAACTGACTTGCGGACAAACTCGATTGGCGGTCTTGAGTTGCTCGACTCGAAACCCAGTGATCATCAAAAGCGTCACCGCACGCACGTATGTATCGATCTGCTCGTACTTCAGCTTCTCAATCTTCATGCCGCTCTTGAGCGTCTTGAAATACAGTTCGATGTCCCAGCGGCGACAATAAGAACCAATGACTCGTTCGATTTCCGAGATCGTCGAAATGGGGAGCGATGTAAAAAGTAACCAGCGGATCGGCTCTTCGCCTTCGGGTGCGTCCGTTTCGACGGCCTCGACAACATTGATCGTCACGTCGGGAGCACGACCACCAGGGCGTGCCGGGCCGCGTAAAGTGACCTGCCGGGCACGAATCGAAATCGATGCTACCCGGGCACTGCGACTCATCCGACGAGCACGCGTTTCTCCGATAATTAATGACTTTCGCTCGCTTAAATCGATTTCACGCTGAAACTGAAACTCCGTCTCCTGCATCACTTCGGAGATCGTCCTGGTTTCACCTTGATCGAGCACTGTGCGATCTTGGCAACCACGAATGACGTAGTCATAGTTGGCCGCCAGATCATCGGTTTGCGCTAGCAATTCATAAATATCAGACTCGCTGTCCGAGACGCCAATGTAGTGCGTCTGGGGATGAGCCAGTGCGATTTGCTCGCCACTTTGAAACATCTCCAGCCAACGGTAGCTTTCTTTTTCTTCAAAGGCTTGCTGGCGTCGCAGGTTGACTTTTTCTGTTTTGTTCAGATCCGTCTTGATGTCATCACGCGTCCAAATGCACTGATCGACCGTGCCCAGAACAAGTCCATCCTCGGTGATCGCATAGAGTGGGTGCAGAAAGAAACCGAATTTGTCCCGACTCTCCAACGGCCCGGCCCCGCGGACTTGCCGCTGTGGTTTGGTGAGATCACAGACGGTGGTATCCTGGGATAGGATGACGACCGGTTGCTCGGCGGTGCGAGCGATTGAAGCATCATTGTGGGCTTTGAGAATGCCGTCCACAGGGATATTTCGATTGTTTACCAAACGGTAGGTTGCCTCAAGTTTCGCGTTGTCCTTACACGCACTGGGCGTAGATTCGGCAATCTCGGACTGTTGCTCAAGAATCAGGGCGACACGTCGCTCCCGCCGCTTATCACCTAAATCCAAAGTCCGAAGCTCATCTTTTATCCAGCTTGCCATTGTCCCGATCCCTGGGGAAGTGTTTTGTCGACTCCAACCGACCAAAGGGTAGAAAAAAAGATGTGTAGGATAAAGAGGGCCCTAGCCACGGGCCTCGAAGGGTTTTGCCGACACCATTAAGCCCGCGGCTGGCCCGGATTATTCATCAGCCGGCACGCGATAGCGTCCGGTTCTCGTGTACGTGCGGAAGAACGGGACGCTCTCTATCGCGTGGCGGCTGATATGCGCAGACTGCTTTCGTGCCATTCCGCGCAAGCCGTTTCACGCAAACGTGTTGCGATGACCGTTTTGAGTCGCGTGAATAATCCGGGCTAGCGTCTTGCGGCTCACTACGTCAGCGGTCTCCTTCGGCTGCGGGGCAAACAGGTTTGGAATTAGTTGTTGGTGTAGGTTTTTGCCATCGCTTGGACAGATTGGCTGATCGCTTCGCGGAACTCGGCGGGCTCCAGGACTTCAGCGTCCGCGCCCAACGAGAGGACTTTGGGGAGCAGTTCTCGCGGGTGAGATGCAGGGACCGTCAGGATCGTCGATTCGTCCGTTTCAGGCTTCAGCGTTTGCTCGGGGTGCCAGGGGTCTTCGCGGACGTAGGCTGCTGAGCGTGCGCCCAAGCGGATTTTGACCATCGTCGGATTGTCGCCGGAAAAGATTCCGATGCTGCTGCCTAGGTATTTGGGCAGGTCGATGTTCTCGTCGGGCTTGAAATACTCGTCCAAAGCTGTGGCGTGCCGGAAACGATCCAGTTTCCAGTTTCGCAGTTTTTGCGTCGGGTCTTTGATCTCCGGTGCGGCCGCGATCACGTAGATGCTGCTTTGGTAAACCGCCAAGGCGTAGGGTTCGATCCGGCGTGTCGATGCGGGTTTGCCGATCGATTCGTATTCGATCTCCACGACTCGGTGGTGCTCGATCGCGCGGTTGATGGTTTTCAGGATGCCCGCGTGTTGCTCGTATGATTTACTGGGGGCGCCAAAGACGTACAAGGCTTTACGGAATTTGGAGTAGTGGTCGAAAACGCCGTTGGGCACGGTTTCTTGGACTTTGTTCCAGAAGGTCTCGATGCCCCGCCAGTACTGTGTCCCCATCAGGGGGAACAGCAGTTCGCGGCCGATCGACAAGGCGATCAGTTCGGTTGCGGAGATCCCGATTTCGTGCACTCCTTTGGTGTTCTGGCCGAGCCGATAGACCTTGCCGCGTTGGAGCGTTTCGTTCTGAATGTCGAAACCGGCAGCCTGCAAGGCTTCCAGGTCACGGCGCACGGTGCGTTCGTGCAGGGTGGTCAAACCGAGGTCGGCAACCAGCTCGTCACGAAGCTCGTCCAGCGTGCGGCCGAATCGCGAGATCTCCAGCAACTGTAGCAATTTGTGCTGTCGAATCAGTTGTTCGTTTCTAGCCATGGTGAGCTCCGTTCTACTGCGCGTGGCTGTCGGGCTACGGCGCGTGGCTGTCGGGGAGGGAGGAAATGACGCGTGACTGAAATGGTGGGGGCAGATCGTGATTCTGGATCAGCACGCGTGTTGATGAAAGGTGTGGGGGGGCGAATGCCGAAGGCTGGTAATTGGGCATGTTCACCATCGTGGGTGACAAGGTTGGTCCAATCGGGTTGAGTGGGCGGAGGTTGAGTAGGGCAACTACTTTGCAAAGCTGGGCGAATACCGGATCATGGAGAAACACACACAAAATCCCTTTCTCTTGCGAATCCCGCCATGCCCCTGGACCCCGAATTCATTGCTGCCCTGGAAAAACAGTCTGTGGAGCTGGACGAAACGGTGGCCCAGCGACTGCAAGACTACGCGACATGCATGTGGGGATTCAACGAGCAGCTGAACCTGACGCGGCATACGACGTGGGATTTGTTCGTCTCACGAGACTTGCGGGATTGCTTGCAACTGGCACCGTTGATTCAACCGGGCGAGGAAGTCTTGGACTTGGGCAGTGGCAATGGGATTCCGGGGATTCCGTTGGCGATTTTGCGTCCGGACGTGGAGGTGGCGTTGGCCGAGTCGGTTGCCAAGCGGGCGGCGGTGTTGGCGGAAATGATCGAGCAGTTGCAGTTGCCGGTGCCGGTTTATTCGGCGCGTGGCGAAGACCTGATGGATGATTTTCGGTTCACGACGATCGTTTGCCGGGCAGTCGGCAGCATCACCAAACTGTGTCGCTGGTTCGAAGATCACTGGGCGAGTGTGGACCGGATGCTGTTGATCAAGGGTCCGAAGTGGGTGGAGGAGCGTGGGGAAGCACGGCACTTGGGGGTTCTGGCGAACTTGGAGGTCCGCCGAGTGGCCGAGTATCCATTAGGCGACGACAGTGGTGAGAATCAGGGCGCTATTTTGCAGATTTGGCCGAAGGGGCGTGAGCCGATGCGGAGCGTCTAGTTCTATTTTGGCATCCGTCTATACTCGTGGGCTCCATTCTCTCGCGTTCCCGTTGGCGGTTCGCGAAACGCCCTGCCCCCATTGATGGCCCGATGTCGGACTACAATCTAACGCACCTGAAACAGTTGGAAGCGGAAAGCATCCATATCTTCCGCGAAGTTGCTGCTGAGTTTCAGAATCCCGTGATGCTGTACAGCATCGGGAAAGACTCATCTGTGCTGCTGCATTTGGCGCTCAAGGCGTTCGCGCCGGCCAAGCCTCCCTTTCCGTTGTTGCACGTCGACACGACGTACAAGTTCAAAGCAATGTACGACTTCCGCGACAACTATGTCGCCAAGGAGCTGGGGCTGGAGCTATTGGTACACATCAACCAAGAGGGTTTGAAGCACAACATCTACCCTTGGGTCGATAGCGAGCGTCATACCGAGTTGATGAAAACGGACTCGCTCAAGGCGGCGTTGGACAAGTACGGTTTTGATGCTGCCTTTGGTGGAGCTCGCCGAGACGAGGAAAAATCTCGAGCCAAGGAACGCGTGTTTAGTTTCCGCGACAAAGCACATCGTTGGGACCCCAAGAATCAGCGGCCAGAGCTTTGGAATATTTACAACGCCCGGGTCAACAAAGGCGAGTCGATCCGTGTGTTTCCGATGAGCAACTGGACGGAACTGGACGTATGGCAATACATCCATTTGGAGCAGATCCCGATCGTTCCGCTGTATCTGTCTGCCAAACGCAAGGTCGTCAAACGCAATGGCATCTATCTGATGCGTGATGACGATCGCATGCCGTTGCTGCCGGGCGAAGTCGAAGAGGAGAAGATGGTGCGGTTCCGAACGCTGGGGTGTTACCCGTTGTCCGGTGCTGTTGAGTCCGAGGCCACGGATTTGGTCGATGTGATTCAAGAGATGTTGTTGACGACCACCAGTGAACGGCAAGGTCGCGTGATCGATCAAGATGAGGGTGGTGTGGGGATGCAAAAGAAGAAGGAACGCGGTTACTTCTGAGTTTCGCCACACACCGTCCACGATTGGTTCCTCGGAATCAGCCTGATCATCCCTCACCAGTTTTCTTTCATCCTGCAATCATGTCGCATCAATCTGAACTTATCGCAACCGACATCAACGCCTACCTCAAGCAGCATGAGAACAAGCAGTTGCTGCGTTTCATCACGTGTGGCAGCGTCGACGACGGCAAGAGCACGCTGATCGGGCGTCTGCTGTACGATTCCAAGCTGGTTTACGAAGACGAGCTGGCCAAGGTCCAGAGCGACTCGGCCAAGCAGGGCTCCACTGGCGGCAACTTTGACCCGTCACTGTTCATGGATGGGTTGAAAGAGGAACGCGAGCAAGGCATCACGATCGATGTCGCGTATCGATATTTCAGCACGGCAAAACGCAAGTTCATCATTGCGGACACGCCGGGACACGAGCAGTACACGAGGAACATGGCGACGGGTGCCAGTTCGGCGGACTTGGCGATCTTGATGATCGATGCCCGCAAGGGTGTGTTGACGCAGACCAAGCGTCACAGTTTCATCGTTTCGTTGTTGGGCATCCATCACGTGATCGTTGCGGTCAACAAGATGGACTTGGTGGATTACAGCGAAGAGCGTTTTGACGAGATCTGCAGGGAGTACGAAGCGTTTGCGAGTCGGCTCGATCCGTTCGACGTGCACTTCATTCCGATCAGCGCGCTCAATGGCGACAACCTCGTCGATCGTAGCGAGCACATGCCGTGGTACAACGGCAGCACATTGATGAACATGTTGGAGCGGGTGTACATCGGCAGCGACCGCAACTTGCAAGATTTCCGCATGCCGGTGCAGTACGTCAATCGTCCCAATCTGGATTTCCGTGGTTTCTGTGGCACGATCGCGTCGGGAACGATTCGTCCCGGTGAAGAGATCATGGTGTTGCCTAGCCGGCAAAAGTCGACGGTCAAGGAGATCGTGACGTACGACGGCAACTTGGAGGAAGCCTTTGCGCCGCTGGCGATCACATTGACGCTGGCCGATGAAATCGACGCATCGCGAGGTGACGTGATCGTGCGAACGGGCAACGTGCCCAAGAGTCGCGACAAGATCGATGCGATGTTGGTGTGGATGAACGAAGAGGCGATGGTGCCTGGGAAGACTTATTTGTTCAAGCACACGACGCAGACGGTTCCGGGCACGATCGATACGTTGCGATACAAAGTGGACGTGAACACGCTGCACCGGTCGCCCGCGCCTGATATGGCGCTCAATGAAATCGGTCGCGTGGGGATTTCGCTCAGCGCACCGTTGCACTTCGACGCCTACCGCCGCAACCGAAACATGGGTGCGTTCATCATCATCGACCGGATCACCAATGCGACCGTCGCGGCCGGCATGATCTTGGACAAGACCGATGACGGGGCGACGAGTGTCTGGGACGATCAAGACACGGCCGGAGCAGACGATTCACAGTCGACCTCGGTGGTCAGCAGCGATGAACGGGCCGCACGCTTTGGTCAGACCGCGGCAACGATTCTGTTGACCGGATTGACGGGCAGTGGCAAGACCGCGATCGGCCAAGCGTTGGAACGCAAGTTGTTTGACATGGGGCGTGCGGTTTCCTTGTTGGACGGTGAAGCGGTCCGCAAGGGGCTCAGTCGCGATCTCGGCTACACCGCCAACGACCGCAGCGAGAACTTGCGTCGCAGCGCCCACTTGGCACACACTTTGAATCGAGCCGGTCTGATCAGCATCGCCAGCTTCGTCGCGCCCTCGGAAGACGTGCGTCAGAAAGTCGGCAAGTTGATCGGCGAAGAGCAATTCGTTGTCGTCCATGTGGCCACGCCGATCGAAGTGTGTCGGGAGCGTGACACCAAGGGCCAGTACGCCAAGGCCGACGCGGGTGAGTTGCCGAATTTCCCCGGCGTCACAGCAGAATACGAAGCCCCGGCGGCGCCCGACGTGGTCGTGGATGCCTCCAAACAATCGATCGCCCAGTGCTGTGACGCGGTGATCAAAGTGCTGCAGGACAGAAAGATCATTCGCTGATTCTCACGAACGGATTGCACGATGGCGGAGTTAAGAATTGCGGTCCGTATTGACGCGTTGAAGCTGCCGATCAAGCGCGCCTTGGAGCAAGCCTCCGCGTTGGGTGTTCGATCGATCGAGATGGATGCCCGTGGTGACATACATCCCGAAGCCATGACGGGGACGGGGCTGAGGCACTTGAAAAAGATGCTCAGCGATCTGAACTTGAACGTCGTCGCCTTGCGTTTTCAAACGCGACGTGGGTACGACATCGTTCACGAGTTGGATCGGCGAGTGGACGCGACCAAATCGGCGATGTTGTTGGCGTACCAGTTGGGATGCCGGCATGTGATCAATCAAATCGGACGGGTTCCCGATAGCGATGACGATCCCGGTTTTGCGCCGTTTCAGTCTGTGATCAATGACTTGGGACGCTATGGCACCCGCGTCGGTGCTTTCCTGGCGGCGGAGACGGGGACGGAGTCGGGTGAGCGGCTGGCGAGTTTGATTGATGGCTGCGAAGACGGATTCATCGGCGTCGCACTCAACCCCGGCTACCTCGTGATCAATCGTCATGATGTTTCCGAGGCGATTGCCAGCCTGGGGCGCCACATTCAACTGGTCTGCGCCACCGACGGCGTGTTGGATTTGGCCGCCGGTCGTGGTTTGGCGGTGCCGATCGGCGAGGGCACGGCCGATTTTCCTCAAGTGATCGGGATGCTGGAGGATTTTCAGTTTCGTGGACCGTTCATCGTCGGTCGTCGGGAAAGTACATTGGCCGAGTTGAAACAAGGCATCGAGTACCTCAGTAATCTGTAGAGCGAAAAATGAAACTGTTGTGTTTCAGTGACTTGCACCGCGACGTGGATGCGGCCAAGCGATTGGTCGAACTGGCTACAGAGGTTGACGTGGTGATCGGCGCGGGCGATTTTGCCAATCAACATCAAGGGCTACACGATACGCTGGACGTGCTGCAGGCGATTCGTTGTCCAGCGATTCTGGTTCCGGGTAACGGTGAAACGGTCGAGGAACTGAAAGCTGCGACCGTGGATTGGGAGTCGGCCACTGTGCTACACGGCAGCGGCTGCTCGGTCATGGGAGTCGAATTCTGGGGTGTCGGAGGTGGGATTCCCGTGACGCCGTTTGGACCGTGGAGCTACGACTTTGATGAGAATCAAGCGGCAGAGATGCTCAGTGGATGCCCGCCACGCTGTGTTTTGGTCGTGCATTCGCCGCCGTTGGACACGGTCGACCATGATTCCAGCGGCCGTGTTCGCGGAAGTCGTGCCATTCGCGAGACAGTCAAGCAGAAGCAACCGAGATGGGTCGTGTGCGGCCACATCCACAGTGACTGGGAAAACCAAGTTCGGTTGGGGCAGACGCGTGTACTGAACGCTGGCCCCCGAGGCGTCGTGATCAAGTTGGAATGACGCCCGGTGTACGTCAGCCTTTCCAGGCTGACAGGTTTGGAGTAGGTCAGGCTGGAAAGCCTGACGTACTTGCATCAAAAAGAGATGTTGGCTCGCACGCCGAGCACGTAGGCGTCGTCCACGTTTCGGCGAGCTGGGGAGACCCATTGAAAGTCTGGCGTGACGGTCAGCCAGTTGTTTGCTTGGACATTGTAGAACGTCTCAAATCCTTGGCCGTCCCCGATGGGACCCAGCAGTGTGCTGAGAGCCGGGCCGATTTCGTCGCTGGATGCGGCGTAGTAGTAGCCGACGCCAAAGCTGTCCTGGGGACGTCGAGCGATCGGGCTGCTGCCGCCCAGTCCGACGCTGCCAAAGAATGCAAGTGGATTATTGCCATCGTCGCCCACGCCCAGTCGGCCGAAGTAGCCCCAGCCTCGCTTGGCGTCACACGGATCAACGTGCAGGTACTGGTCCATGTTCCAGTAGGCCGACCAAGAGTCGCTACTGCGGGCAATCGGAACGCTGGGCAAAATGATCCGCGGATCCTGATCAAAACTGACGTAGTCGCGGGTGCTGTAGGTCACGCCAAAGAGTTGGTGACCGGGACGATTGCCGAACTGAGTTGGAACACGCAGTTCAGTGGAGATCGCTGCTCCCTCCGAAAACAACTCACTGAAACCGCTGCTGTTTGTGGTGTCCGTTGGGTTGATCAACAGAAAGGAAAGCAGTGGCTCACCATCGAGCAAATAGGCAAAGCCCATCCCCAATGACGAGTAAGGAATGGTTCGCAGGGCGATCGGGTTGGCGACGAATCCGACATTGGAAAACTGTCGGATCCCGCGGCCGTGTGCAAATGCGTTGACGTCTCCGTCAAGCGTATCGACCTTGCCCGCGAAAACAATAAAGCTTTCCGAAAGAGCTTGAGTGATCACAAAGTTCGTGAGGTACAGGTTATCGCTATCGGCAACAGGCAAATCTGCGGCGAGCGTCGCGGGCAACAATGCACCTGTGTCTCCGGAGACCGATTGCCCGAAGCGTCGTTCGGCGCGGATCTTCAGGAACAAGCCTTCTTGGACGCCCAGTTTGCCCATGTCAAAGTTCGCAACATAGTCGCTGTGAGCGCCGTAGCGATCCGATCGCTCCAGTCCACCATCGACCACGCCGAAATAAAACTGCGTGAAATTCGCGTTGAGGGTGATGCCTTTCTGTGCCCAACGCTCGCGACAGCTCAACGGACCACAGCCGCATCCCAGCGAGTCGCATCCCAGCGAGTCGCATCCCAGTGAGTCGCATCCCAGTGAATCACACTCGCACGCATCGCAGCACGTCGTCGCGGCGTCACACGTCGGGCAAGCAACGCTTTGTTCCAACGATGATTGGGCAAACAATGACTGGGGCAGGAAACCCAGTAAGCTTAATGAGCACAATGCAACGAGAGACACTTGGAAGCCGTTAAAAAGAGCCGCCATAACAATCCTTTGAGCTAGCAGTACCTTCAGCGTACGGCATTTGGCATCGAAACTGATCATGCTTCGCCACCAACCCAATTCGGCGGGGCAGTGAACTTGAACGGATGCGGTTGCATGCCACTCCGATCAGGAAAGGTTTGACGCGGGTGGGTCCCAGCGAAACCACCTGTGCCCAAGTAGACGGATGAGCAGGTACGTCCATGGTTTGGGCGTTCATGGTTTGGGCGTTCATGATTTGGGCGTTCATGATTTGAGGTGGGCAACGCCAAGCATGGATCGCGTGTTCCGCAAGATGCTGTATGAATGCCGTGTGAGATGATCGTGAATGAACCTTGGTGGATTTTCCAAAATCAGTGCTGAACGGCTCCGATTTTGACGATGAAAAGAATCGGGCCGCTGCGTCGGCCATCCTAGCTTGCCAGAAGCGTTCTTGACGACTGATTTGCGCCGGAGCCATGAGAGCCGATCTGCCACACGCTCGGTTCCTACTGGTTGCAATTGGGTTTGCCGCTTTGGTGGCATCTTCGCCGCTCGTTGCCGAAGTGCCGATGGGTTCGCAATCTGAGATCCCGCTGGGGATTTCAGACGACTTGCACACCGACATCGCCGTCGAGGCTTGGGGCGAAGCGTTCGCTTGCGAGCCGACTTTCATCGCGGAATCTAGCTCGTGTGAACACACCGGCGGTGTCTCATCGACAAGCTCGCCGTCGACTCGTGTCGGATACGACAATGGTTTCGTCATCGCGAGCTCGGCAAATCAAGATCTGCACGCGGGGCAATTCGCCTATCGCCTGAGAATCAACGGATATGGGCAGCTTCGCGACACCGTGTTCCGCTCCGATGGCACCAACCCAAGTTTAAACCAGTTGCAGCTCAAGCGAGCCCGGATCATCTTTTCGGGGCACGCGTTCAGTCCCGATCTGACCTATCAGTTGCAGCTCGATGGACGCAGCAATTCGGGAGATGCGTTGCGGATCTTGGACTACTACTTCACCTACGACGTCGGGCATCATCAATGGGACTGTTCGCCTGGAACATTCGGGTTTCGGGCGGGGCTCTACAAGATGCCTTTTTCGTTCGCACGCAGCCTCAGCGGCAAGCAGCTTGAGTTTGCCGACCGATCGATGGCCAGCATTTTCTTTGACGTCAACCGAAGTCTGGCGTGGGGGCTCTACGGTACGACCAACGATCTACCGATCCCGATTCAGTGGGAAGTCGCCGTGTTCAATGGTTTGGTCACCGGAGGTGCTGAGACCGGCAGCAGTGGGCAGTTGGACAACAACAACGCTTTCTCGGCAAGGCTCAACTTGGACCCATCCGGTTCGTGGGCTTCTGGCGACATAGCGGATTTTGAATTCCACGAAACATTGGCAATGCGAATGGGTGCCGGAGCGGTCTTCACGACCATCGACCGACGTGGTCTGACAGAATTCGAGGCGATCCGAGTGGTCGACCAAGGAGTGCCGCTGGGCATTCTGTTGCCCGTAGCTATCGATTCGTACAACGTCACTAGCTTTTCCGCAGACGTGTCGGCCAAGTATCGCGGGGTTTCCGCGACACTTGAGTATTATTGGCGGGCGATCGATCGCTTTCGGGGTGGCAATCAGCCAGCGATCCTGGATCATGGACTTTGGTTTCAAATGGGAGCGTTTGTGATCCCCAAGAAACTCGAGTTGCTAGGGCGGTGGTCGCGTGTGCAGGGCAATTCTGGCACACTCGGGCAGCAGGATGCCAGTGCGGCAGAAGTCTCCGGGGGCTTTGCCTGGTATTTTCGTGACCAACACCTGAAATTAACCTGTGACGCAACGCATCTGGACGGAGCACCGATCCAGTCGTCGACGTTGGACATTGCGGCCGGTGACATCGGCTGGCTGTACCGCACGCAGTTTCAGTTCAGTTTCTGAACCGTTTGGCAACCATCGCCGATTCTCGTGCGGATCTTGTTGCGTTCTTGCGGCAACCCGCGCCCAGGGTGAATCATTCATTTCTCAATGATTTTGATCGCTCAGCGGGCGGGCAAAGGTTGTATTTCCATTGGTCGCGGCGACAATGAGGATTCACAATGCTGGCCTTGGCGAATGCGTCGCCTGGTCATTTGATCATGTGCTTTCTTTTCCAGTATCTTTGCTGAGGCTCCCATGCTGAAATCCCGGATATTCCCTTGGTCTCTGCTGTTGCTGGGAGGTGTCATCGGCTGGACTACGTCGCAAGTTCACTGGCATCACTTGGTGACAGCTCAGGATGATGCCGCTGTATTAAAGGAAGCCGCAAATGACGATGCGACCGTAGCAACCGAAGCGGTGGATGGGGCAAGTGATCGTCCCTTGGAAACGCTTGACTGGTTGGTCGGCGATTGGACAGACAATCAAGACGATCCGAAGATCAAATTCACTTGTCAATTCTCAAAGAACAACGCGTTCTTGATTCGTTCTTTCAAGAGCAAGTTGGGCGAAACGGATTTTTCTGGCATGCAAGTGATCGCGTGGGATCCGGCCCAGCAAGTCATTCGCTCGTGGACCTACGACTCCAACGGAGGATTCGGTGAGGACGTGTGGACTCAAATGGACGAACGTTACACACTCCGCACCAAATACACGCTTGCCGATGGCGGTATCGCATCGGCACTGAGCGTTTTGAACTATGTCGATGAAGGAACCTGCACTTGGCAGACCGTCCATCGTGAAATCGACGGCGTCTTGCAACCCAGTGCGGACGAGATCACTTTGATCAAAGTCACAGCGACGCCATCGGAACCAGCAACAGCACAAGACAACGCCGGGGCACAAAGTGATGCCGCAGCGCAGGGTGATGCCGCGACACCAGGAGAGAACCAATGAACCAGCGAACAATCATCATCATTGCAACCATCACGGCGGGCTTAGCGACAGTATTGTGGGTTCAGCCCAGCGTGGCTCAACGCCGCGGCGGTGGCGGCGGTGGCGGCGGTGGCCGCATGTCGGGATTTCGAGCACCCAGTGCATCACGCAACATCGGTCACGCACCGGCGATGTCACGTCCGTCGATGCCCCATCCAAGTGTGAACCGTCCATCAGCGCCACGGCCATCAGCGCCACGGCCATCAGCGCCACGTCCATCAGCGATACGTCCATCAGCGCCACGTCCATCAGCGCCACAGCAACCGGTCACGCGTCCGGCCACCAGACCGCAATTGCCATCCGGTGGAATTCAAAAGCCGAACCTGGGCAACTCGCCAAACGGCAATCGTCCCAACACGACGTTACCGAACATCAATCGACCTGGGAACAACAAGCCCTCGTACACTCGTCCCGGCGGCAGCACGCGTCCGAGCTTACCCGGCAATGAACGGCCTGGGATCGGCAGTGGCATCACAAAACCCGGTGGCATCAATAGCCCCGGTGGCATCACAAAACCAGGTGGGATCACGAGACCGAATCCTGGTGGGATTGCCAAGCCTTTGCCAGGTGGCGGCCCGAGTGGTTCACAGCTAGACGATTTCTTGGGCATCAAACGTCCCTCGCGTCCCGGTGGTGCGACCACGTTGCCGGGGATCGTAGGCGACAAACGTCCGGGACTTGGCGGGGACAAATTCCCAGGACTTGACGGCGACAAACGGCCCGGAGTTGACGGTGACCGATTCCCGGGAATCGATGGAGACCGACGCCCCGGTATCGGTGACGGCAATCGCCCCAATCTTGGGAACATCGGTTCCAACAACATCAATGTTGGCAATGTCAACGTCGGCAATAAGATCGACTTTTCCAAAGACCGAAACGCGTGGATTGATCAGCGTCACGAGATGGGCGACCGTGTGCGGGTCAACGCGGGAGGGCGTTACGCGTTTGACTATCGGTATGGAAACTATCGCCGCGGAGTTACCGGCGGTTTTGTCTATTACCGCGGTTGGGGCGGGGATCCGTTTTATGGATGGCGTCGTCCGACCCGCGTCGCGTTCGCCGCCTATTTGGGTGCCGCGTGGTTCACACCGACTCCGGTTTACTACGCTTATGGGACTGGCGGTAACGTCTACTATGAGAACAACACCGTCTACGTCAACGGAGAGGCTGCCGGCACTCCGGAGGCTTATGCCCAGGATGCGATCAGCATCGCTGCATCGGCTCCCGCTCCGCCTGCAACGGAGGCAGCAGCCGGTGCTGCCGACGCGTCGACGCAACCTGAGGAGGAGTGGTTGCCATTGGGTGTGTTTGCATACACCAAGGAAGGTGTGGACGACTCACAAGCCATGATCGAGCTGGCGGTGAACAAACAAGGTGTGTTGGCTGGCACCTACTACAACGAAGCCACCAAGGTTTCACGATCGCTGAAGGGCAGCATCGACAAGGACAGCCGTCGTGCCGTCGTCGGATTTGCCGACGGCGAAAACACCGACACCGTGCTGGAGATGGGTGTGGACAATCTGACAGAGGATGAAGTCTCAGCGTTGTTGCATCGTGGAACGGAGGAGTCCGAACCGGTTCTGCTGGTACGCCTGGAAGCGCCCGAAGAATGAGTCATCAAGGATGACACAGCGGCGTGTCTCTTGTCGAAGAGCTTTCCAAGGAATCAAGGCATGATTTACTTTCTTGTGGTATTGCTGTGTCTGTTTGGGTCCATTCTGTCACGTGATGCGAGTGCACAGGCTGATGCCCAAACAGTGGAGTCGCGGACCGATGGTCTCACCTTGCCATTCCCGCCAACGCCGATGGACAGTGTGGCCAAACCGCGTCTGCAAGACTCGACGATGAAATGGCCTGAGAATCCCGAGCGTCTACCAAAGGATGCGCCGAACATTTTGATCGTGATGCTCGACGACGTTGGGTTTGGCGTGTCCGAAACGTTCGGCGGTGAGGTCAAGACGCCGACCTTTGAAAAGATCGCCAGCGAAGGTCTGCGGTACAACGCGTTTCACACTTGCGCGATTTGCTCTCCGACTCGGGCTTCACTGCTGACCGGCAGAAATCACACGCGGATCGGCAGCGGGACGATTGCGGAGCGGGCCGTAGCGTTTGACGGCTTTACGGGAATCATTCCCAAGTCGGCTGCAACGATCGCCGAGGTGCTGAAGCAATACGGCTATCACACTTCAGCATTCGGCAAGTGGCACAACACCCCGGCGACTGAAACGACTGCGTTGGGCCCCAAAGATCGATGGCCCAATGGCTACGGCTTTGAACACTTTTATGGATTCCTGGGCGGTGAGACGTCTCAATGGGAGCCGCGGCTGACCCTGAATTACGATGCCATCGAACCACCAGTGCATGACCCCGAATACCACTTCACCGTCGACATGGCCGACCGAGCGGTTGCGTGGATGGAGAATCATCAAGCGTTTGCGCCCGACAAGCCATTCTTTATGTACTGGGCTCCTGGCGGTGTACACGGACCGCATCACGTCTTTCCGCAATGGGCGGACAAGTACAAAGGGCAATTTGACGACGGCTGGGATGAATACCGCAAGCGGGTTCATCAGCGTCAACTGAAAATGGGGGTCATTCCGTCAGGAACCAAACTGACAGAGCGTGACGAAACTCTAGAGGGCTGGGATGACATCCCAGAAAACCAACGAGCCTTTCAGTGTCGCTTGATGGAACTCTACGCAGGGTATCTCGAACATACCGACGTGCAAGTCGGACGCGTGGTCGACGGCTTAGAACGGCTCGGTATCCGTGAAAACACGCTGATCATCTATATCTTTGGTGACAACGGCTCCAGCAGCGAGGGTCAGCATGGTTCGATCAGCGAACTGCTGGCACAGAACAATATCCCCAACACCATCGACCAACAGCTGGCTGCCTTGGAGCGGATCGGTGGAATCGATGCTTTGGGCACATCGCGAACCGACAACATGTACCATGCGGGTTGGGCGTGGGCTGGCGGCACGCCCTTCAAAGGGACCAAACTACTCGGTGCATACTTCGGTGGCACGCGAAACCCGATGGCCATTTCCTGGCCCAAAAAGATCGAGCCGGACACGAAAATTCGATCGCAGTTTCACCACGTGATCGATATCGCCCCGACGATATACGAACTTCTACAAATCAATCCCCCAGAGGTCGTCAACGGAATCAAGCAGATCCCGATCGATGGGGTGAGTCTGGCGTACACGTTTGACGACGGTGAAGCAGAGGACAGAAAGTCAACGCAGTTTTTTGACAACAACGGCAGTCGCGCTATCTATCACGACGGATGGATGGCGTGCGCATTCGGCCCATTCATTCCGTGGAACACGCCAGCCTCGGTTCAGCGAATTCGCCAGTGGGATTCGGCGAGCGATCAGTGGGAACTGTACAACTTGACCGACGATTTCTCTCAAGCCAACGACTTGGCCCAACAAAATCCGCAAAAACTTGCGGAGCTCAAAGAGATGTTTTTGAAACTGGCTGCTGAGAACAAAGACTTTCCGATCGGAGCGGGGAATTGGTTGCGTTTGAATCCCGAGGACCGTGTGAAAACGTCCTACATGAGCTGGAAGTTCAATCAGTCAACGCGTCGCATGCCCGAGTTCGCTGCGCCCGGTGTTGGACGTCAAAGTTCGGATGTTCGCCTGAGCGTCGAACTGGGTGATCGGTCCAGCGGAGTTCTTTACGCCGTGGGTGGCAGTGGCGGGGGCTTGACCGTTTACATGGACGCAGGCCATTTGGTCTATGAGTACAACATGATGATTATCGAGAACTACACCATGCGATCGAAAGACGCATTGTCCGCGGGCAAGCATACGATCGACATTCAAACGGTGATTCAAGGACCGGGGACGCCCGGTGAGGTCACCGTGTCGGTCGACGGTGAATCGATCGGTTCGGTTTCCTTGGCTCGCACTGTGCCCGCTGCCTTCACTGCCACAGAATCCTTTGACGTCGGCGTCGACTTGGGGTCGCCTGTTTCTTTGACATACGAAGATCGACGTCCGTTTGAGTTCGACGGTAAAATTCGCGAAATGACGATTGAACTCAAGTAGCCACGGCACAAGACCAGGCTTCATCTTTCGACCACCGAATCCCATGACAAAAGAGCCGATGTATTACTTCAGTCACCATATGATCCCATGCTGTTTTCTCGCGTTTTGTGCGATTACTGTGCAGGCGGCTGAGCCGTTGCCATCGTGGAATGACGGTCCAGCCAAGCAGGCCATTATCGACTTTGTCGAGACAGTCACCGACGAGAATTCGGACGACTTTGTTCCGGCTGACCAGCGAGTCGCAACGTTTGACAACGACGGCACTCTCTGGTCCGAGCAACCCATGTATGGACAAGCCGCATTTGTGATGGATCGCGTCAAGGCACTGGCGCCCCAACACCCCGAGTGGCAAACCACCCAGCCGTATTCTGCTGTGCTGCAAGGAGACATGGCAGCGGTTGCCGCAGGCGGACATCGGGCGCTGCTGGAGTTGGTGATGGCCACTCATGCAGGGATGACCACGGATGAGTTTGAGGCGATTGTGACTCAGTGGATCACAACGGCGCGGCATCCCAAGACCGGGCGACTCTATACCGAGATGGTTTACCAGCCGATGTTGGAACTGCTCGACTATTTGAGATCCAACGGATTCAAGACATTCATCGTTTCCGGAGGCGGGGTTGATTTCATGCGTCCTTGGACGCAGCGTGTCTACGGGATTCCACCCGAGCAAGTCGTCGGCAGCAGCGTGAAGTGCCGGTTTGAGGTTCGCGACGGCAGTCCGGTCGTCATTCGGTTGCCCGAGCTGAATTTCATTGATGACAAAGAAGGCAAGCCGGTAGGGATTCAGCAGCACATCGGCCAGCGGCCCACGATGGCATTTGGTAACTCAGACGGCGACTACGAGATGCTGCAGTGGACAACGGCAGGCGACGGTCCACGCTTTGGCATGTTGATCCATCACACCGACGCGGATCGCGAATCGGCCTACGATCGGGAATCATCCATCGGCAAACTTGAGCGGGGTTTGGACGACGCCCGAGCCAAAGGTTGGGTGCTCGTCGACATGAAACAGGACTGGAGTAAGATCTTTCCCGATTTGAAGAAACGGTAGCGATGTAAGCCACAACGTTGTATCCAAGGAGTTTCAAGTGGAGTTTCAATTCGAGTCGATGGGACCGACGCTGCGGATCGTGGTGCTGATTTTCCTGCTGGTGTTTCTGTTGATCATCATCGGCGTGGTCGTAGGCCTCGCGGCATTGCCCGGTATGATCGCTCGCAAACGAAATCATCCCCAAGCCTCCGCGATTAACGTCGCCGGGTGGCTTGGATTGCCGACGGGAATCGTGTGGGTACTGGCAATGGTGGGCGCCCACTGGGATCCAACAGTCATTAAAGCAGCAGGCAGTACATCAACAGACAGTGCTGACGAACTGGATCAGGCGGCACTGTCGAACAGACTGGCCGACAAGCTGGCTGCTTTGGAATCCTCTCTGAACAAGATAGAAACCGCCGTCCAAGGAACGTCCAAATGATTCCGGCTTTGTTAAGTTGCGTGTTCGTTTTTTATCTGTATCGCACCTTGAATGCTCCGCCAACAGATTCACCCGATGCATCGCTCCGTGATTCAACTCCGGCGGCGTTGGAGTCAAGAATCGATTCCTTACAGCAGCGTTTGGATCGACTTGCGACATCGCTGACCCGGGAGGATCGATCATGAGTTGGATTCTCGCGGGCATTTATTGCGGTGTCATTTGGCTCGTTTTCGCGAAGCTGAAACTGATGCGACTGTCGCTGCCGTTGGCAATTGTCTTGGCCTCATTGGGGCCGGCCATGATCGTGGCGCTGTTGTTCTGTGCCCAGTACTTTCACCCCTACACTCATGCTGCGATCGTGCTTGAGCGGATCGATCCCATCATCCCGCAACTTTCCCGACCGGGGCGTGTGGTGGAGGTGTCGGTGAAACCCAACACGCCGATCAAAAAGGGTGATCCGCTGTTTCGTGTCGATCCAATTCCCTACGACAACGCGGTCAAGCGAGCCGAAACGGCGTTGACGCAAGCCAATCAAAACGTGGATTTGGCAAAGTCGTCGGTGACTCTGGCCGAAGCGGTGCTGAAGCGTTCGCAAGCGGATTTGGACTATGCAGAGAATGACCGAGATCGAAAACAAAAACTGCGGGCATCGGGCGGTGCCAGCCAGGATGAGCTGGAACGCGCGATCGCCAAGTTCGAACAGGCCAGCGCAGCGGTTTCGCAAGCCGAGGAGAGTCTAAAACAGTCCAAGTTGTCGGTGGATGTCGCCATCACCAATATTGCTCAAGCGGAGACGACGCTGCAGGATGCTCGGTACGACCAAAGTCAAACGGATGTTTTGGCTCCAGCGGACGGCTACGTCACCAACCTGCAGCTTCGTGAGGGCATGATGGTCGGAGGTGGTACCGGGGCGGTGATGACCTTCATCCGTGACCACGACGATGACGATCACGGCGTGATTGTGGCAACGTTTGCAGAGAAGAGCTTTCTCAGAATCAAACCGGGCCACTACGCCGAAGTAGCGATGGATGGTTACCCCGGCGAAATTCTGACCGGTAGAGTGCTCAATACGATCGACGTTTCTGGGACAGGGCAATTGACTGCCAGTGGCCAGTTGCCCACTTCGATCCTCAGTGGCAAACCGACACTCTTTGCGGTTCGCATCAAACTGGATCGTGCGGACGAGTTGAGGCTGCCAGGCGGTGCGCGAGGACAAGCCGCGATCTACACCGAGGATGTTCAGGTTGCGGGCATCCCCATCATGTTTTTGATCCGTACCAATAGCTGGCTGAATTACGTCATGTAGCTGGTCGCCGTTTTCGAGAGAAATCGATGGGAGACAGTCCCAGCCCGGATTATGAAAAACAATCTGCATTTCCCAACGATGTCACAACTCATTGTCAAGAATCTGTTTGCGATTTGCGCTAAAATCAATCATCCGCATGAATAATTCGGGCCAGGAGCGTCTGGAGGGTTAAATCCGCTGTATTTTGCAGAGAACGTTTCAGGGCACCCGTCCGTTCATTACAATTCTTTCTGACCAATCCGCTCCATCGTCCGCGACACTCCGGTTCGTCGCGGGCAAACACACGTTGTTCGTTTACCACCTAGAGTTCTGGATCATGATTTCAAGAGTCACTGCTGGCCTCGCCATTTGTTCGTTGCTGGTTTCGGGCATTGTCGCCAATGCCGAAGATGAAAAGCTGGGGCTGTTGCTGGATCGCTCTCCATCGCCACCCAACGTCGTCGGCTACGTCAACGCGGAATCACTGAACAAAGTGATGGGAGGCAGCGCGTTGGGTGCCGATATGGTTCAGAACGTGAACGACTATTGGTTCATTTCCGATCTGGACATCATGAACCTGAGGCCGAAATGGGAAGCCGGATACGCGACCCTGAAACAACCTGTTGACGCGGAGACTCTGGCAGGCAAGGTGGACGGTTACGTCGACGACATCGCGGGCAACAAAATCGTTTGGGCGCCAAGTCAGACTTATTTTGTCCCAGGCAAAGAAAACCGCTTGGGCGTTCTTCGTCCCGCGGATCGATCGCTGTTGTCCAGTTGGTTGCTCTCCAGCGGCAATCCCACGTTCTCCGAGTTCCTGCGTGCTCAAACCAAGCAGCCGGAGGGCTATTTGTCTTTGATGCTGGCCTTTGAGCTGGAAAACGCGTTCTCACCCATTCCGTTGGGCGAGAAACTCAAGGATTTCCAGTCGCTGAAAGCTCAGTCGCCCGAGACGGTGGGGCGAATTCTGGCGTCCATCAAGGGCGTCAGTATCATCGTCGGCCGCAATGGCCTGAACGAGTGCATCGTCAAAGCTGAGTTTGCTCAATCACCGGCCAGCCTGAAACCGATTGCCAACGAACTGTTCGCGGAAATGATCAGCCGAAATGGCACTGCGGCGCCGGAGGTATTGACGTGGAGCGTCGATGCGAACGAAACCTCATTGGCCATGAAGGGGCCGATCACAGAAGAAACCCTCAGTGGTGTCCTGGGAATCTTTAGCCTGCAAGGCAAGGCTGCAAGAGCCGGTTTGTCTTTCAAGGACAGCGACAGCGCGAACCGAACCAAGGAACAACAGACCGGATATCGCTCCAAATACTACTTCGACCAAGTCAACACGATCGTCGAACAGACTCGCAAGCATAAATCGCAAACCACCGGCGCTCTGGCGAAATGGAACGACCAACGCGCTCGTCAGATCGATGAACTGCCAACGCTGAATGTCGATCCCGACATGATTCAGTACGGATCCAATGTCGCCGAGTTGTTGCGAGGCAACGCCTTGACCGTTCGTCAAGGCAATGTTGAGGCCGGCAAGGCCAAAGCGACCCAAGGGTTGAATCGCGGGTACAACGGTTACTACGGTTACGGCTACGACGCCAATTCCGTTGCCGCCAATCAAAACGTGACATCAGCCTACGCACGTGGAAACGCTTACGCGAATTATCAGGAAATCCTGAACCAGATTGACCAAATGACCGCAGATCTGCGTCGAGGAATGACGCAAAAGTATCAAATGCAGTTCTAACGATGCGATCAGTAGGTGTCTCACGTTGATGCGGCTGAATTCTGAAATGAATCAGACTGGAGCGGCTGAAGCCTGTACTCCAACATAGATTCGTTTCAGCGGTGATCAAGCGGTTGCGGAATCCTGTGGTTCGATCACGGCTGCGGCAAAGCCTTGGTAGGCTTCCCAAACTTGCCGAGCCATCGAGTCGGGAAATACGTGAAATGCTCCCGATTGGATGGCATCAAAGATCCCGTCGGCAACCAAGGACGGCGGCTCTGCGATCTCCGTCAGCCCGGCTTCGCCGGCCATGTCCGTGTCGATTGGGCCTGGATGAACACTGATCACCTGAGTGCCTTGATCTGCCAATTTCTCCCTCAGTGCTTGGGTGATCGAATAGCTGGCGGCTTTGGACGCTGCGTACGTCGCGAAGTCGGCGAACGATCGGACCGATGCGACAGAGTTGAGCTGCACCAGCACACCGCCGCCTTGTTGTTTCAGGTTGGGTGCAAAGGCTTGCGCGATGCGGATCAAACCGGACACATTGACGTTGATCTCATCATTGAGCGTCTCAATGGCTCCCTCTGACAGGAGTTCCGACGGACGGATGATACCGGCATTGTTGATCACGATGTCGACATCGGTCGCCGATGCGGCCGCGTCAACGATCGACTGTGGGTCATTCAAGTCAGCTCGAATGGGAACCACTCGGTCACCGTACTGATCAACCAGGGGTTGGGCGGACGACAGGGTTCGGACCGCCGCATACACCTTGGCGGCTCCACGCTGTAAAGCTGTTTCCGCGATGACGCGTCCGATTCCACGATTGGCACCGGTGACCAAGACGACTTTGTTTTCTAGCGATTGAGGCATCTGTAGAGTCCTGACGGGAGTTTTGCGTTTGGTGATGACGTTCTTTCGAAACCGTCATTGTGGCATACCCGAACGAGGAAACGGTCTAACAGAGAAAATAAGATTTTTGTTGCTGCTCTGGCGTTACGCAGGGTTTTATGGGGATTTCACGTAGAGAGACCGTCTGCTGACAAAGCGGGCACGGTCATTGCGAATAGGACCAAGGGGACGTAGACGACTGATGGGACCGACCCAGAATTGCCAATGACCGATAGACGATGATCGCTCTGGAAGAATTTTTCCTTAAGCCGCAGGAACCGGTTAGAATAAATTCATCAAATCCTCTGACACCCGATTAACGATCGATGTGTCACCTGTTACCCCTTGTGCGGACTGTCTCAATGCGCCTGCCAAAATGGATTTGGAAGACCAACATCGCGGGAACGGTTGCGGTTTTCAACATGCTGGTTATCGCCGCTTGTGCGATCGCCCACATGACCATGTTTCCGGATGGCGTCGTCCGCGTTGATACCGAACCTCAGTGGAAACTCTCCGTTTCCGATGCAATGGGTTGGGTGGTCGTTGCATTCACATTTCCATTCGGATGGTTTGTCGAAATGATTACGGGAGGAGTTAGCAAGCCGCCGATCTTTGCTCCGTTTTATGTTCCTGTAAACGCCTACCTTTGGGGTGCTTTTGCATCTCGTTTCCAACTCCGCGAAGTTGCTCCAGAAGAAACTGCTGTTCCAGAGGAGACTGCTCGCAGTTCGGAGCGTGCCTACTTCGAAGACTCGCAACATTGATTACGTGCTAGGCATTTCGGCACTGCAGGCATGTTTGGTGGCGCGGGCTGCACATGATACCATTGCCATAATCCCATTACGCTAGCTCCGTTGGGTGACGCAGGGTTAACATGAACGACACTCGACTTAGACCCACCTATCGCCTGAAGACGCTCTTCCGGGTTACCGGGATCGTCGCTGTGCTTTTCGCACTCTACGTTGCATGGGATAGCGCAATGGACAGGATCTTCGACGACTTTTTGGTCGGTGAAACTGGTCCAGTGACATCCGTTGACGATTGGCCGCGTCCCCTGAAGACGCTCGCCGAAGAGACATCAATGATCTCGGCTGACGACATCCGAATCCACTGCCTTTGCCAAGGGTTCGACCCAGAGTACGTTTGGAAAATGCCCTGCGACGACGATTCGTTCGCCGAGATCGAATCACGATGGCACCTGACCGCGATTTCGAAACCTGACACTCACATTTACCGTGGTTATAGCCACAACTCTGGAATCGCCACTCCGGATTGGTGGAAACCGACTGACCTAAAACACATCTCTTATTATGCGTGTCCGCAGGTCTTGGGCGGGCACAAAGGCAATCGGTTTCAAGTTGCCTATCATGCTGAAACGGACACCTTGTTTGTTCACTACTGGTTCAATTTCTAGCGTCGCTAAAAATGGTGTTCGTTCTGGGAGCTCGGGGTAACACCGTTTTGACTGCCGAAGTCATCAAAGTGAACAAGGGTGGCTGATGGGACAGCAAGTTGATGTAAGGGTGATCAATGGAACGGAGCGGGCGAATAGGAGCAACTAAATACTGCGAAGTGGGAGCTTCGATGAGCCGGCAACAGGTGCTCGGCTATCGCGGAAAGGTGTCGTGCGAGTTTGCCCGCGATCGGCGGCAGCCTGCGGCATGGGGGACTTGCTAGAATGATGGCCTTGATTCTCATTTTTCCGAGGTTGGCCAATGGCACGCTACTTTTCGCCGATTTGGATCGCAATTTTCGTGCTGGCGATCCCTGGTCTGACGGGTTGTTCAGACAGCAGTCCGCGTCAGGTCGAGGAAACGTCTGAGTACAGTTTCGACGACGTCGCTGAGCGACTTCAAGCCGAGGAAGATGACTCATCCGAGAAACAAGACGGTGACTGAAGCGACACGTCCGTTGTGGTACGACGGTTGAGATTCTGATGCGTCACACTATCTGGTGGTTAAGACTGTGATGAAAGTTTTCTGGACGATAGACCAACGGACTTCGCGACGAGTAGGACGGCTGCGGCAGGCGGGATTTACGCTTGTTGAACTGCTGGTCGTGATCGCGATCATCGGGATTCTGGTGGGACTGTTGTTGCCAGCCGTGCAGGCGGCTCGCGAGGCCGCGAGGCGAATGAGCTGCAGCAACAACTTCAAACAGATCGGATTGGGACTGCAAAACTACCACATCAATTACAAACAACTGCCCGTTCATGGTGTGGGACCGACCAACGAAAACATGAACTCCACCACCGCCGCGATTCTCAACGACGGCACGGGGTTCACGCGGTTGGAGCTTTCGTATCTTGTCGGCTTGCTGCCCTTCATCGAACAACAAGCCCTGTGGGAAACGATCAGCAACCCACTGGTGGAAACCGATGGAGATCGTTGGCCGGCGTTCGGACCGCGTCCGACGGTCGGTTCCTACCCTCCGTGGGCGGCCGATATCCCGACCTATCGTTGTCCGAGTGACCCCGGGTTTGGGCTTCCCGGACTCGGACGGACCAACTACGCCTGCTGCACCGGCGATGCGTTTTACGACGCTGAGGAAGGCGCAACGATCTTTGTGAGTGGTCGCTGGCGATACGAAACGGACTCCCGTCAGATGGAACGCGTTCGGGGAGGGATGCGAGGCGCCTATGTTCCGCGCAAGTCGATGAAATTCCGAGACTTCCTCGACGGCCTGTCCAATACGATCATGGCTGGCGAAATCATCTCTAGCTTGGGTGATCGTGACAAACGCAGCGTCAGCTTTACGAATGCGAAGGGTGGTTTCCAGCAAGTCGCGGACAATCCCAAGCGGTGCGAGGAACTCGGGTACATCGACCCACAACGCCCGCGGTTTTGGACCGATGCGGCCAACGTTACTTTCGGGCAACGAGGTCATCGCTGGGCGGATTTTCACACCTTGCAGTCTCAGATGAACACGATCTTGCCTCCCAACGCCGAAGTCTGTCTGGTCGGCAGCAGTGATACCTACGGATATGCACCGCCCAGTAGTCAACACAGCGGCGGTGTTCATGTGTTGATGAGTGACGGGGCGATTAAATTCATCACGGACTCGATCGAAGCAGGCAATTCGCATGCTCCGACGATCTATTTCAGAGCGTTGACGAGCGAGTACATCAGCGCGACACCGGTGGGTTCGATGAGCCCGTACGGTCTATGGGGTGCGCTGGGAACGCGTGCGTCGAGCGAAGTCATCGACGAAGAATTCTGATCGCTCGTGAATGTTTTAGTGGTCTGGGACAACTTATTATTAGGGTAGTGGATCTTGTTAAAGATCCTGTAGCGGTGGGATCTTTGGCAAGATCCACTACGTTAAACCCTAACTTTTAGCTGTCCCAGATCACTAGAGCGATCGGTGGCGGGTCAAACTTTTGTTTGTAGGGTTTCCGTCAGGCCGGTGGAGCGAGTGGTCGCGGCGGTCTGCTGTGGAACTGCACGTTGCTTGCCTGTTCTGCGAACGAAGTACCACAGGAACAAGATGATCAACAGCACCGACAGCACCGCGGTGGCTCCTTCCCACAAGAGTTCCGATTGCATCGCGCCCACCGGCGCGAAGACTTTCGCCAATCGGTATTGAACCAGAACCATCAGGCTGGCTTTGGAATCTCCCGGCCGTCGTTCGGTTCCCAAGTCGTCCGCAGCGGGCAAGGCCACGGGCTCCATCGCGACGAGCCAGTTGCCCGCATAGTTCTCTGAATCATCGCCGCTGGAAACGGGGTCCACGTAGTCGATGTCGCCACCGGCAACGAGTTTGTCCATCGTCTTATGTTGCACTCGATAGACTTGCCCCTTGTGCTCGATCCCGGTCGCCAAGCGTTCTTCGAGATAGGGATGTTGCAATATGGTTCCACGCAAGGGCCCCTGACGAGCCTCCACCAATGCAGCGATCAGGTTGGCGCCCTCGCCTCCCTGCAGCAAATCAAACTTACCCAAGTTGGTCGTGACGACGAACACGGCATCGGGCTCAGCATCTTCGTCAACCTCTTCGTCATCTGCTTTGATCAATTCGCCGTTCTCGCCGATGTAGATGGGCAGGCTAACGGCCACTTTCCAAATCCCCGTTGCATCGCTGGAGAACGCGGAGGAAAGGTGTGTGTATTTCAGCGGTTCCACCGACTCGATCGGCGTGTCCTTGGGCAGATCGTTGGGCAATGCGTGAAAGTAAGTCCGGTAGGCAAAGTTGCGCCCCGCACTGCTTTTCTCACGGGTGACCGGATTGGCGTACGCGATGCTGAGAATCGTTCCATTCTTGTCGGTCACGAACATCGAGTCCAACTCGGGGCGACGCACGCCTGCGGGGATATCGACGTATCGCTGCAAGCGTTGTTGCAAGAAGTCTTCCATCGCTTGACGAGCCGGCACATCGAGCAGCGTTTCGCGGACGTCGGTGAGCTCGTACGCTTTCTCGGGCGTTCCTGCTGCAACGAGTTTCTCACGCATCTGGGTGGCTTGCGGGTCGTCGAGCAAATGACGTAGCGTTTGGATGAAATCGCCGCGACTGGATTCCGTTTTGCACATTCGGAAGTAACGCTCCAGCTCTCCTTCCAACGTTCGAGCCGCGAAGCGTGCGGTCAAGAGATTGCTGCCGTACGCTTCGTCACGCAATGCTTGACGTGTTTTGTCGCCTGCGTATGCAACCGTCCGACTGGCAAACCAGCTTGCCGCGGCCAACAGGATCAGCGGTCCGATCAGACCGAGCACCATCAATGGTCGTCGGGACCTGGCGCGTTCTCGCTCATCGAGATCCTGCAAGATCTCTTGAACGTTGGCGTAACGATTCGTCGGTTCAAAGGCTAGGCAACGCGAGATGATTCGCGTCAATGTGCGATCGACACCTGTTTGCTTGAGTTGTTCGCTCGGCGGACTGCTTTCTTGAATCGCTTGTCGGTATCGGGCCAAGCGTTTGGGCAGTGAACCGGCGGTGTCGAGCTGATCGACTACTTTTTCGTCACGATAAGGTGGTTTGCCGGTCAGCATCCGATACAGAATGGCGCCCGCGGCATAGACGTCCCAGCTCGAATCGGGTGTGGACTCCAGGTCGGCTTGTTCGGGTGCCATGTAGAACAGCGTGCCCAAGGCGGGCGTCTGATCGTGCGTCATCCGACTTTGACCGAAGTCGGCCAAGCGGGGTTCGTTGTCGTCGTCCAGCAACACGTTGGCGGGTTTCAAGTCACAGTGCAGGACGCCCTTGCTGTGACAGTGGTTCAATCCGACGCAAATCTTGTGAAACAATTCGACGGCTTCCGCGATCGGTAACTGTTCTCGGTGGGACAGCATCTCCTCCAGAGAACCGCCCGTGACCAATTCCATCACGTAGTATGGCGGGTCGGATTCCCAGCCGACCTCCAGGACTTGGACCACGTGTCGGTCGGCGGAGAGCTGGACGAGACTCTTGACCTCGTGGCTCAGCAATGACCAGTTGACGCCGCCTCGGTGCAGGAAAAATTTCACCGCGATCGGACGTCCGGTATTCAGATCTCGACCCGTCCAAACCTGGCCAAAGGCACCTGACCCGAGAAAGCGTTCCAGGCGGTACCCGGGCACTTCTGCCGGAGGCGTCGTGGCTTGCATGGACAGTTTTTGACTGGCCGATTGCGCGACGGGCGACTGTTGTTGAGTCAGATCCTCGTTACTCACAGACTTTTCTGCTCCGTCGTATGTTCAATGTTGAGTCCACCGGAGTGGGCAATCAAGTGGATCGGCAGCGAGTGGATGGATCGCAAGCGATGCACACCTGCAAAAAGCTCGAATGGGCATTGTCTCGTCACCCTGATTCCAGGATAGCGGCTTGTCTATCAATTGTAACGAACAACCGCCCGTTCTCCTTCCCCAACCCTCAATGAAATTTGAGGGGATTTTTGACAGAAAGCTTGCTGACTGGAGGCGTAAGAACCGGACGCTATCGCGTGGCGGCTGACAGGCGCAGTCTGTTGCGTGCCAATCCGTGCAGGCCGTTTCGTGCAAACGCGTTGCAAAAAAATCATTTCGTCATATGGATAATCCGGGATAAAGTCGTGTGCATCATGTGGCGGGGCAAAACATCCGACGGCCTCGACACTTTGGGGCCGATTGAAAGTAGAATCCGATTGCCATCTCGTCATGCGCACTTGCTGCAAACTCTGTCTGGGTCGGACACGATTGGCACGCTTTCCATCCCCAACCCCCCCTCAAATTTCATGCATCGGTTCATCGGCATCTTTCTTTTTTTGATTTTTCTCGGTGGTTCTGTTTCGGAGTCCGTGTTTGCGCAAGAAATCACGCCGGACGATGACGAAGCGACCGAGTTGGAGATGCCGTTGGATGGACGCGATGGTCGAGAGCTTCTGCTCCGCAATTTTAGGCCTCAGAGCAAGCTCGTCGTGGCGGAGCATCCGCGAAACGCAGCGGCTTTTCCAGTGATCGATGTGCACACGCACTTTCACTATCGCTTGCGGGGTAACGATCAAGCTCTGGACGATTTCGTCGGCCTGATGGATCGCAATCGGATCGCGGTTTGTGTCTCATTGGATGGGAAACTTGGCGGCCAGTTGAGCGCTCATTTGGAATGGCTGTGGCCCAAATACAAAAACCGCTTTGCCGTGTTTGCCAACGTCGATTGGCGTGGTGAAGCACCCACGGATGATCCAGCGGCATGGGCATGTCACCGTCCAGGGTTTGCCGAGCGGACGGCGGAGGAACTTGCCGAAGCGGTGGGGCGAGGTGTTTGCGGCCTGAAGGTCTTTAAGCAATTTGGACTCGGATACCGAAATCCGGACGGCACATTGATCGAGATCGATGATCCTCGTTGGGATCCGATTTGGGCCAAGTGCGGTGAGTTGGGAATCCCGGTGATCATTCACACCGCCGATCCCGCTGCTTTTTTTGATCCGATTGATGAAACGAACGAACGCTGGGAAGAACTCAGTCGCCATCCCGATTGGAGTTTTCACGGAGACCAGTTCCCCAGCCGCCAGGAGTTGTTGGAGGCTCGTAATCGTGTGATCGCTCGCCATCCCAAAACACAATTCATCGGCGCTCATATCGCCAACAATCCGGAAGACTTGGCGACGGTGGCCAAGTGGTTGGACACCTATCCGAACTTGTGGATTGAACCGGCATCACGAATCGGGGAACTGGGGCGCCAGCCCTTCACCGCACGCGAATTTTTGATCCGCTACGCAGATCGCTTACTCTTCGGCACCGATGGACCGTGGCCGGAAACACGCGTGCGTTTGTATTGGCGATTCTTTGAAACGCATGACGAATCGTTTCCGTACAGCGAAAAGGTTCCGCCGCCCCAGGGCATGTGGCAAATCCACGGTGTGAACTTGCCACCGGACGTGTTGAAAAAACTTTATTACGAAAACGCTGAGAAACTGATTCCCGGAATTGCCGAGCGTCTGCAATGGTATCGCGAGAATACGCCCGCGATGTCGGACGAAACACCTCAGAGTGACAGCGAAGAAAAACAAAACCAGAGCAGGACGAACCGTTGAGCGAACCCACCTTTGCGATGATGACTTGCGCCTTTGGCGCAGAGCAGGCAGTGAAGCAGGCGATGGCCGAGGACGGCTGGCGACTGGCCTTTTCACGCCCCGGTTTCGTCACGGCCAAACACGACGAGCAAACGGCATTGCCACACGGTATCTTTGTCCGCACTGCTTCGTATTCATTGGGACATCTGCGCAACAGCGATGGCGGGCAGCAGATCGCCGGCCTGGCAGAGTTGCTTGCCAGCGCCACCGCTGCCAAACAACCGTTTGATCAATTGCACGTGTGGCCGCGTGACCGTGCGCCGATCGGTCGTTTCGGATTCGAGCCCGGTATTGATGAAGTTTCCCGGGCGGTGGCCGACGAAATCCAAAAGGCACTCGGTAAAACGCATTTGCGTTGCGGCAGCGCGAATCAGATCGCGCAAGCCGATCAGCGTGTGCTGGACATCGTGTTGGTCGATCCGTCGGATTGGTTCATAGGTTGGCACACCGCCAAGACATGGCCGACCCGTTGGCCCGGTGGCGTTCAGCCGATGGATCCCGCCGAGGAACCCGTCTCGCGCGCGTACTACAAGGCCGCCGAAGCGATCACGTGGTCTGGATTTGACTTGCAACGTGGAGACATCGCCGTTGAGATCGGCAGTTCACCCGGCGGTGCATGCGGCCGGTTGCTGGAACTCGGGATGCGAGTGATCGGTATCGATCCGGCCGAAATGGATCCACGGATCGCAGAACACCCTCAGTTCACTCACCTGCGAGCCCGCGCGGGTGATCTACCGCGAAAGACCTACACGGGTGCCAAGTGGTTGCTGGTGGATTCGAATGTCAAACCCGCCAAGACGTTGACGACGGTAGCGAACATCGTGACGCATCAGTACAGCACGTTTGGTGGGCTGCTGATCACGATGAAATTGGGCGACTACGACGCAGCGAAGCAGATTCCGGCGTGGACGCGTGAGATTGAGAAATGGCGTCCCAAGAAAATGGAGGTCCGTCAATTGGCCCGCAATCGATGCGAAGTTTGTTTTGCAGTGACGATGTGAAGGGACTGGAGTCGTATTGTCGGTCATGGGTGACGGACGTCGGTCAAGAGTGACCGACCTACATTGAAGACGACGGTCTGCAAGTGAGTGGGATTCTGTTGCAGGGTTGTACGTGCGCAAAGAATAACGCCAGCCGGTTGGGCTGGCGTTGGATGGATGATTCGTTTCACTGACGGTGGCCAGCAATCGACCGGAGTTCACTCGATCGGGGTTCTAGCGACGGGTCTTTTTGACCTTGGCGCCGCCCTGACGGACTTTGAATTTCGGATTGCTTTTGCAAATCACGTAAACGCGGCCGCGACGTTTCACCACCTGGCAATCAGGGTGGCGATATTTCAGGGCACCAATGCTGCTGACAACTTTCATCGGATCGATCAGATTCGGTGGGTACGGTACAGTGAGCGGCCGAGGGAAAACGTCTCGGCCAACGATATGATTCAGTCAGGGGAGCCTGTGTGTTTCGCACATCTCTGTCGCGGATGTCCATCACGGACGCCGGTCAGGATCGCTCCCCATGGGATTTCGGTCCCAGAGTATAACGACACACCCTTAGGCATCAACGTCAAACTCAGGAATACACCCCACATGGTACGGATTGCGTATTTTGACTGTTTCAGCGGCATCAGCGGCGATATGACCTTGGGAGCCCTCATCGATTTGGGGGTTCCCGTGGAGCGGATCGAGTCCGCCGTGCGTTCGATGCGGTTGCCCGAGCTGTCGATCACCGCGGAACAGGTGAAAAAGTGCGGATTTCGGGCCTTGCACGTCAAAATCACCCACCCCCCCGAGCATGCCCACCGGCACCTGCACCACATCACGGACATGATCGATCGGGCGGACGAAGTCTCCGAGGCGGCGAAGGATTTGGCGAAGCGGATTTTTCACGAAGTGGCGGTTGCCGAAGCCAAGGTGCATGGCTCGACCATGGAAAAAGTCCACTTTCACGAGGTCGGTGCGATCGATTCCATCGCGGACATCGTGGGCACCGCCGTCGCCCTGGACCATTTGGGGGTCCAGACGATTCATGCCGCACCGGTCCCCACAGGCAACGGCTCGATCACGATCGCCCACGGCCGCGTCGCGATCCCGGCACCCGCGACGGCGGAAATCCTGACCGGCATTCCGCTTGCTCCTTGCGAGATCACGGGCGAGCTGACGACGCCGACCGGGGCGGCGATCCTGAAATCACTTGCGACCTCGTTCGGTGGATTGCCGGCGATGAAGATCGAAGCCGTCGGATACGGAGCGGGCACGATGGATTTGGACGGACAAGCCAACGTGTTGCGGGTGCTGTTGGGTGAAATCGAATCGGACGCGACCACGATGGGGCCGATCCAGTCCGATCGTATCGCGGTCTTGGAAACCAATCTCGACGACTCCACGCCGGAGCAACTGGCGGATTGTGCCGAACGCTTGATGGCCGCCGGTGCGTTGGATGTGATTCAGATTCCATGCATGATGAAGAAAGGTCGTTGCGGAGTGATCGTTTCGGTGATCACGCCGACCACCCGCATCGCGCTGATGGAGCAGATTCTGTTTCAGCACTCCTCCGCGATCGGCATTCGGCGACACTTGGCCGACCGCCACAAACTGGTTCGTACTAGCGTCAATGTCGAAACGACGATGGGGCCGGTGCGTGGTAAGGTCGTCGTGGTACCTGGACTTGGCGAACGGTTCACGGTCGAGGACGACGATGCACGAGCGGTCGCGACGGCCAATCAAACGACGGGTCAAGAAGTCCGGCGGCTCGCCCGAGACGCATGGGACGATCAACGCAAGAAGTAGAACGCTTTCATGTTCCACAACGCGTGGGCAAAGTCTGCCCAGGCTTTGGAGCGGTCGCCTTGATAGGCCCCTGTTTGTGCTTCGATGAAATCAAGATACCGCTGGATGTCGCCGTCGGTAGGAATTTCGCCGTGCGCGGCGCCGACCATCTCGATGATGCGTTGACGCTCGTCAGACTGCTGCTGTATCGCTCGGTTGGACCACAGTTTGGCTTGCTCGACCACAAACGGATCGTTCATCAATGCGAGTGCTTGCGCGGGGACGTTCGACTCACTGCGTCGCCCTTTGGGGCCGAACGGGTTGGGCATGTCGAACGTGGTCAAGAATGGATTAAGGAAGTTTCGGTAGATCGACAGATAGATGCTTCGGCGACCGTCTCCATCAAGCGGACCGCTGCCTCGCGCACCGCGGCCGGTCATGTACGCCGTGCGGTGAGTCGCAACGCTGGGGCCGAACATCCGGCTGTCCAACCGTCCTGAAATCGCCAGGATCGCATCACGAATCGATTCCGCAGGCAGGCGTCGCACGCTCATGCGGTGCAGCAGACGGTTGGTCGGATCGGCAACGGAGACGATTGCCGAATCCAGTTCCGGATGAGCCACACTGGCTTGACGATACGTCCGCGAAAGCACCATCGTGCGAATCGCTTGTTTCATTGACCAGCCGCTGTCCACGAAGTCCAACGCCAACTGATCGAGCAGCTTGGGATGCGACGGCGGTCGGCCTTGTGGTCCAAAGTCATCGACCGTCTCGACCAAACCACGGCCGAACAGATGATGCCACAGCCGATTGACAAACACGCGTGAGGTCAGCGGGTTGGCCGGATCGACCACGCGTTGGGCCATTTCGAGTCGCGATTCATTTTCCCCGCCCAACGCGGTCAAGAAACGCGGTGTCAATTCGTCGCCCAAATTCGTATGGCTGCCACGAATATAGATGTGAGGCTTTTCAAAGCTGCCCTGCGCCATGGCGACCACGTAGCGGGGATGCGGCATCTGCTTGGCCAGCTTTGCGGCGGCAGCCAATGGTTCGGTTGCCTGAGGTACCAAGTCCGACCAAGTCACGACGCCTTGTTGCAGCATCCACTCAACGAAGTCGTCCCGATTGCCGGAGGCGAGAGCCGCGATCGCCTGCGTCCATCGTTGCGACACGTCGGCGTCCTGTTGGAGCAGAGTGTCAACCAGCGGCTCGGGCGAGGCACGCGGCGAACCACGTTCGGAAAACCAGATTTGATCCACAGCAATCGATCGATCCGATTCGTCGATGAACTCAAGGTAGGCATTGTGCCCGAGGTACTTTTTCAAGTCTCCACTGATGGACCGCCATGCCCACTGACCGTCCGTATCGGCCTCTTTGCCCTTCATGATCGTGCCATTGAAAAGCAGTGCGCTGAAGTGCGCCATTTGATAGTTGTCGATGACCAGACGCACGGTCTGGCCGGGGCCCGATCGCATGCGGATGTGGATGTTGGGAGTTGTGATCGTAAAGGTCGGGGAGCGCAGGATCCCGCGCGCACGACCGCCCAACACTCCGCTGTCCACCGTACCGGCCATGGGAAACGACGCGGCGTCCTTGTTGGTCGGAAACGACAACGATTGGTCTACCGCCTGAAAAGCGATGCCAGAGGTGGTCCAGCCGCTGGGCAGCGCGCCAGAGTCGAAATCTGCAAACAGTGTGCTGGTGTCTTTGAACTCCTGCCACTGCTTGCTGATCGCGGCTTGGGTTTTCTGCAGCGGCGCGATTTGATTGCTGTCCGCCAGGTGAGAGGCGATCGCGAGAGCGGCGGACGGACTCTTCTTGTCGGCGTCGTGTTGTTTCGTCAGCAGGTCGACCCAACGCGTCAGATGTTCGGCAGAGAGTTTTTGTTGTTTGGCGAGTGTGTCGATGGCTGCGGAGTCTGGTTTTGATTCGCCAGAAAGCAGGGTTTTGCAAGCCTCGAGGTAGGCGGGCAAGTCGTAGGAGAGATTTGAACTCGCAGCGGATTGTGTGACCGCATTGCCCGCTTGTTGCAACTGTTGGCGGATCGCATTGGCGCTGTTCTTGATCTCACGGTGCGGATCCAACGGGTACAACTGGCGACAACTGCTGTGCAAGTAACCGGTCAAGGCGTAGTAGTCCGCGGTCGAAATCGCGTCGAACTTGTGGTCGTGGCATTGGGCGCACGCGATCGTCAGCCCCAGAAACGCTTTGCCGAACACGTCGATTTGGTTCGCCATGATATCGGCTTCGTTCTGCAACACATTCGTCGGCGCATGCGTCGCTTCGTGCAAGTACCAGAATCCAGTACCAATGATCGATTCGTTGAAATCATCTGTGGGATGACGTCGCGGGTTCTCGATCAAATCGCCCGCAATGTGTTCCAAGACAAACTGGTCGTAGGGGACATCGGCATTGATCGCACGGATCAAGTAATCGCGATACTCGGTCGCGTGGTCGATGGGGTAATCGAACTCGTGACCGTAGGTTTCCGCATAACGCACCAGATCCATCCAGTGTCGAGCCCACTTTTCGCCGAACTGTTTTGAGTCAAGTAATCGGTCCACGACGCGCGCGTACGCTTGAGGTGATTCGTCAGCCACAAACGCATCGATTTCTGCGAGGGTCGGTGGCAATCCGGTCAAGTCAAAGGTGACGCGTCGAATCCAGGTCCGCCGATCGGCGTCGGTGGCCGGTCGCAATTTGGCAGACTCCAACGCGGAGAGGATGAAGTGGTCCAACGGCTGGGTCGGCCATTGCGAATCCCTGACGCTTGGCAATTCCTGGCGAACCGGCGCACGCCAGCTCCAGTGGGTTTCGAAGCGTTCGCGCAAGTCAAACGCATCCGTCGCCGCGTGCTGCTTGGCCTCCGTTCGCGGATCGGGTGCTCCCATCTGGACCCATTGCTCGATCGCAGCGATTTTGTCGGCGCTCATTTTGGAGCTTGGCGGCATCGCCGAGACGACGTTTTCGGTGTAGCGAACGGCATCCACGATCAGGCTGCCGTCGACGTCACCGGGGATGATCGCCGGTCCCGAGTCGCCACCGGTCATCCAACCGGGTTTGGAATCGAGCAGCAAACCGGCTTCGACATCCTCGGCGTCGGCGCTGTGGCATTCGTAGCAGTGCTCCACCAGAATCGGACGAATCTTGGTTTCAAAGAAACTCAATTGATCTGCGTCGACGGTTTCGTCTTGTTGAGCAAACGCGACCGATGCCAGAGTGGCGAACACAAACGGGATGGCGAAACAGTAATGCAATGTCTTGTTGATCGTCTTGTTGGTTGGGCGGTTCATGCGATCACCTCCTGGATGAGTTTTCCGTGCACATCGGTCAGTCGCATGTCTCGTCCGCTGAATCGAAACGTGCTGCGCGTGTGATCCAGTCCCATCAGGTGCAACATTGTTGCGTGCAAGTCGTGGATTTCGAAACGATTTTCGACGGCCCGATATCCCCAGTCATCCGTCTCGCCGACACTGACACCGGGTTTGATTCCTCCGCCGGCCATCCACATGGTGAAACCGAACGGATTGTGATCGCGACCGTTGGTTCCTTGCGCGAACGGCGTTCGACCGAACTCACCGCCCCACACCACCAAAGTCGAATCCAATAGTCCGGTACGTTTCAGGTCGTTGATCAATGCGGCGATCGGTTGATCGACGGTCAAGCAATTCTTGTTGTGTCCGTCGAGCAAGTTGCTGTGTTGATCCCAACGATCACCGTTGCCATCTGGACAAGTCAATTCAATGAAGCGGACGCCGCGTTGCACAAGACGTCGAGCGAGCAAGCATTGTCTGCCAAAGATTTGCGTGTTTTTGAAATCAGATTCCATCCCGTAGAGACGTTGTGTCTCGGCGGTTTCATCGGACAAGTCCGTCAACTCGGGAACGGATGTTTGCATGCGATAGGCGGTTTCAAAATTCTCGATTGCTGCTTCGAGTTCGGGATCCTGTTGTGATTGAATCAAAGTGCGTTCATCCATTTCGCGGATCAAATCCAGTTTGCTGCGCTGATGCGCCGAACTGGGTTCGCTCGGTGCCACGTTCGCGATCGGTTGTGTTTGCGGCAGAAACACTGATCCTTGATAGGCCGACGGCAAAAAGCCCGATCCGAAACAGTCCAGTCCGCCCGGCGGAATCAAGCCGCCGTTGAGGACGACGAAGCCTGGCAGATTTTCGTTTTCGGTGCCCAGCCCGTATCCCATCCATGCGCCCATGCTCGGTCGGCCTTGCAAACCGTTGCCCGTGTGCAAAAAGTAGTTGGCAAAGGTGTGTTCAGAGAAATTGGACGTCATCGATTTCACAAACGACAAATCGTCCACCACCGTGGCGAGATGCGGAAAGAGACCGCTGACCCACGCACCGCTTTCGCCGTGCCGTTTGAACTCCCACGGGCTACGTAAGATCTTGCCCACGTTGTCAAATTGCGTCGGAGCCAGTTTGCCGATCACCTCACCGGGGCTCTTGCCGTCGAATTTTTCCAGCATCGGTTTGTAGTCGAACGTGTCGACTTGGCTGGGGCCACCGTCCATGTACAGAAAGATGACGCTTTTTGCCGTGGCGGGGAAATGGGTCGGCTTGGGGGCCATCGGAGACGTTGAGGATGTCGGTTCCTCGCTGGCATGTCCGTTACTGGCCAAGATCGAGGCAAGTGCCAGAGAGCCGAACCCGCACGCCGTGTTGCGTAGCATGTCTCGTCGATTGTGGGGGCGGGACACGAATCGGCCGCAGTGACCGCGTGGTTTGGGTCCCTGTGAATTTGATCCCTGGAAGGGCATCCTGAAACTCATGGTGGTTCCATGTGTTGTGAATGGCGGTTGGGCGGCTGCAGAGGGGCGGCCACGGGTGGGAATTTCATTATAGACTCATGCGCGGCGCAGTGGCAGACTGATGTCGATGTCCCCCGTGTTTTTCAACATTCCGGTGCACATTGGCATCGATGTTACAATGCCCTGGAGAAACAAAAACAAACTCCATTTTTTACGCAGTAATCTTGAACGACGTCCTACAGCAATCCGAATCGCTTCCTGTCCTGATCGTCGGTGCCGGGCCGATCGGGTTGGAATTGTCCGTGGCTCTGCACCGATGTGCGATCGAGCATCTCGTTCTGGACGCTGGTTCGATTGGGCAAACGATGTCGTGGTGGGCGCCTGGGACGCGTTGGTTCAGCAGCAATGAGCGGATCGCCATTGCTGGGGTTCCACTATTGACGCCGGATCAGGGCAAGGCGACGCGGGAGCAGTATTTGACGTACTTGAGATCCGTCGTCGCGCAATTCCAATTGCCGGTGTGCACGTTTGAATCTGTCATCGATGTTCGGCCAGACGCGGCCGGCTACGTTGTTACCACCCGTTCAACCGCTGGCGAAAATACCTACCGTTGCGGCGCGGTGGTGTTGGCGATCGGCGGCACGGATCGACCACGACGCTTGGGTGTCCCTGGCGAGGACTTGGCGCACGTCGACGGCTATCTCAGAGAACCACATCGTTATGCGGGACGACGCGTGGTGATTGTGGGTGGACGCAACAGCGCGGTCGAGGCTGCGTTGAGACTTCATCATGCCGGGGCACGGGTCACGCTTTGTCATCGCGGGGAGGAGTTGCCCGAAGACGGAATCAAGTACTGGCTGTTGCCTGAGATCAAAGGCTTGATCGCCGCAGAACGTATCCGAGGCTGTTTCGGTTGCGTCGTCACCGAGATCACGCCGTCACACGTTGTGGCCCAGTCATCACAGGGAGAGCGGCGTCTTGCGGCGGACGACGTGTTGACGTTGATCGGCTACGAACAAGACAAGACGTTGCTGCAACGGATCGGCATCGAGCTGACGGGCGAAAACTTGCGACCCCAGTTCGATTCCGAAACGATGGAAACGAACTTGCCTCGCATCTACATCGCGGGGACGGCCGTCGCGGGAACACAGACGAGCAAGTACAAGACGTTTTTGGAGAATTGCCACGACCATGTTGACAAGATTGTTACGCATTTGACCGGCGCGCATGGTGATCATGTCGAAAGCGTGAAACCCTATGCGCGACAGATCGTTTCTCAGCCTGAGAGCTGATCAAGACCTGCAGGTTGATCATGGCTCGTAATCTGATTAACGATCGTTGTGACATCCAAGGGATCGTTGACGGTGATCGGCGTGATCTCACTGAAGGAACGGAACCAGGTTTCTTGACGGCGAGCCAATTGCCGCGTGTGCGCCGCGACTTGTTCTTTCAAAGCGGCAAGATCACGTGCAGACAAGTCATCGTGGACCACGGGTAGGATTTCACGATACCCGACGGCTTGGCACGCAGTGCGAGATAATTGGCCGTAGCGGCCGACCAACTTTTTGACTTCGTCGACTAAACCTTGCTCAAACATTTCATCGACGCGACGGTTGATGCGTGCGTGCAGTTGTTCTCGTGGCCATTGGAATGCGAACACGCGACAGTCCGAGGCGGCGCATCCTTTGTCGAACTGATTCTGTTGGTGGCTCAGCGGGATGCCGGTTTGTTTGACAACCTCAAGCGCGCGGATCATGCGGCGGGTGTCGCCTAGGTCGATACGGTGGGCGGCCAGCGGGTCGGCTTGCATCAGTCGCGCGTGCAAGGCTTGTGCGCCGTGCTCCTCCAAGTCGGCTTCGACTGATCGCCGAAACTCCCAGTCGGGCGGCGGACCGGTGTCAAATCCCCTCAAGACGGCTTTGAGAAACATCGGCGTTCCGCCGACGAAGATCGCTGCGCCGCCACGGCCGCGGATTTCATCGACCAAACGGTGCGCCAATTTTAGATAACACGCCACGCTGAAATCTTCGTCGGGCGCCACCAGATCGATCAGGTGATGCGGGACGCGTTGTCTGTCTTGCTCGCTGGGTTTGGCTGTCCCGATGTCCATTTCACGGTAGACCGCGATGGAATCGAGCGACAGGATCTCGCCGCCGATCCGCTGCGCCAGTTCGACGGCCACCGAGGACTTTCCGGATGCGGTGGGGCCGGTCAAAACGATTGACTTATCCACCAGCGGTGCGAACACTTGGTGGTCTGGTGATGTGTCAGGTGGAATGGACAAGTTGCAGTGGGGGATCGGGGACTGACGGAGTCCGTCGGATCCGGATGAAAAGGAGCGTGTTTTGATGATTATTCCGTTCCGTCAACGTACTTCGTCAGGCCGGATCCTACTATCCGGGATCGATTGACCCGCCGCTGGGCTAGGACCGTGGTACGCTGCAGTGGTGCTCGACGTGACGGCGTGCTCGGCAAACGCTGGGATTTGGTGATCGCTGGGTTTCGGTGATCGCCGTGTGGGTTGTGGCCGAGTCGGAAGTGAACGACCAGGGGGATCAGCTATGGGACTGACCTATTTCAAACGATTTCGAATGGATTTCAATCTGGCCGATTGGAGTCCGCCGACGTTGGTGATACCTGCCGGCTATGAGTTGGTGCCCTTTAGCGACGGGATCATTCGGGATCACGCGATGGCCAAGTACGACAGTTTTCGCGAAGAACTCGACGCGAACGTCTTTCCCTGTCTGGCTCGCCGTGACGGATGTCTGCGGTTGATGAATGAAATCACCAGCCGGTCCAACTTCGTCCCTCAGTCCACTTGGTTGATCCGTTTCCATCCCCCTGGCGAGCCGCCGCAACCGGTGGGTACCGTTCAGGGGTTGCGGCAAGACGGCTGGGGCGCAATCCAGAACCTGGGGATCTCACCGGAGCACCGTGGCCGTGGCTTGGGCTCTATTTTACTGATGCGTTCGGCGATGGGATTTCGCTCGACTGGTTTGCGAAAGATGCATCTGGAGGTCACGACGGAGAACACCGGCGCGGTGCGACTCTACGAACGACTCGGATTCAAACGAGCTCAAGTCGTCTACAAAGCTGCGGACGTCGCCGGCGTTTGAGCCGATGGTGGTGTCTCGGGTATTGGATCAGCCGGAGTGCGCTGGGCTGTTCAAAATATGGGGTTGTGGCATTTTGGGTTTGCGCAAGTTTATGTCCCTACTGCCGGCGAAGCTGGTGGACTCCAGTGAGCCTCAGGCGCTAGCCGTGGGCCTGAGGCGGATTGTGGTGCCGGCCCACGGCTAGCGCCTGAGGCTCACTTTGATTGCGACAGGTGGAACAAAAACATTGACAAAAAAAGCAGTGTCAACACTGGGCTGTTCAAAATATGGGGTTGTGGCATTTTGGGTTTGCGCAAGTCTATGTCCCTACTGCCGGCGAAGCTGGTGGACTCCAGTGAGCCTCAGGCGCTAGCCGTGGGCCTGAGGCGGATTGTGGTGCCGGCCCACGGCTAGCGCCTGAGGCTCACTTTGATTGCGACTCCATTCGACGTGACGTCGAATGGCGCACTGGTTGTTCCAGGTGCTGGAAAATGTCGGGAGGTGGAGCCTGTCGAGATTCACGAGTCTCTCATATTCTACCGAATTGTCGAATGTTCAGCTTCCAGACGATTGGCAACCAGGATGCTCACCCCCACGATTCGTACACGGAGAAGGCTTGAATGGGACCTGTGTTTTGGAAGACGGCGTGCTTGCTGGTGCTGTCGAACGTGTTCATGACGTTCGCATGGTACGCACACTTAAAGAACCTTGATGGTCGGCCGTGGATGATCGCGGTGTTGGTGAGTTGGGGAATCGCATTTTTCGAGTATCTGATCCAGGTGCCGGCGAACCGGATCGGGTACACGCAGATGAATCTCGGACAGTTAAAGATTCTGCAGGAGGTCATCACGCTGTCGGTCTTCGTCCCGTTCGCCGTCTTTTACATGAATCAGCCGCTGAAACTCGATTACTTGTGGGCGGCGTTTTGCATCATGGGTGCCGTGTACTTTGTCTTCCGATCGGCTGCGTGATGTCATGGCATCGGATGTCGTGACATCCGATGCTCGCCCGCCATCCGCTCCAACGCGACGGCTGGACGCTGGTCGGTGGAACGACCGCGTCGGCCATCTGAATGATTCACGCTCTCGTGTTGTCGTGCGAATGTATTGCAGACTATAGATTCGGTTTTGCTGCAATCCGCTGTTTCCATTGCAGATACTCGCGGTCCAAGAGTTTTTGCGGCCAGTTGCCGTACCAAGCGTAACCGTTTCTCCGTTCGTATCCGATGTCAGCGACTGCCTGTTTAGGAACCCCGTCGCGATCAACGAATACAGGAGTGTTGCTGTGGATATCATAGAAGCGTGCCCACAATGGCGATGCCTTGGGGTCAGCGACAACAACCAAGTTCACACCCTTTGGACCGTTCTGGTCTTTCTCTTTGACGAGACGAATTCCCTGGAGTTTCGCTTTTTCGAACCAAGCCACCGCCGCCTCAACAGACTTCACGATCTCGGGCGTAGGGTTCTCAATGCTCATTAGCAGTCGCGTGATGCCCACGGACTCAGACCCGCTGAGAGTCGCCAATTCGTAGGCACGTCCCGATTGCGCTCGAAAGTCGATCTCGTCGTGCTGGGCACACCAGACCGTCAGCGCACCGTCGACCCTGATTTGACATTTGAGAATGCACTCGATTCCACGGTCGAAAGCGTTCGCTGCTGTCTGACGGCGTTCGTCATCTACAAAGAGGTAGGCTTTCGTTGTGGCGACCTCGCGAACAAAAGAGAGGAGGCGGACCATGGCGCCATCGTTGAATGTGATGTGGCGATGATAGCCAGTGCCCGGTGGCGAGAGTTGTGGCCATCCACCGTTTTCGTATTGGCCACGGAGCACATAGTCGAGGCCGCGGTCAAATGCGTCGCGGTATGCTTGTTCATTTGTTGCCGTATAGATGCGACCAAGGAACCGTAACTCATCGGTGGTCGCCCCGTTGTCGTAGGTTCCCTTCAGTTTCGTGCGGTCGCCCGTAAAGGGACGCTCTGTGGTGTCTAAATTTTTGGGCCAGCCACCCAGGTCGCTTTGGAAGGACAAAATGTTGCTGGCAATCCGCTTCGCCTCGTCTCCCGCGAACCAAGCCTGGTTCCTATCAAGGAAGTCTTTGGGAGCAGCATGAGCCGATCCCTCAAGGGTTAGTAACGCGGCGGGCATCAACGCGACGATCATGAAAAGGAACTGTGAAGGCATGAGGTTGGGACCGTTCAATTCAGGAGAGAGGTAAAACGTGAGTCTGTCGCATAAAACGGCGACATGCCGGGAATGGGCAAAGATAGGGTGAAAATTCCGTGGCCTGTCAGGACTTCTGGCGAATCCCACTACGCGGGTAGTTAGTGTCTCGGAGAGATGCTTCTGCGTGGCGGCAGGATGAAGTAGGGGACCACGGCGTAAGTCCGCGGACCGAAATCCCAGAGCCATGGGGTGCCCGGTTCGATGCGACGGTGACCGGCTTGGAAGACTTGGCGCGCCGAGTCGAGCACGGATGCGGGTTGCATGCCGCTGAAAAAGTTGCCGGCCAGCATGGCGTCACGCAAAACAGGGGCGAGTTGTTCCTCCGGCACTTGAGCGAGCCCGGGCAGCGTGTCCGATGAAACGAATTCGGTCGTCAGCAAAGCGGTTCCCTCAGGAGACAACATGCGATCGATGATTTCAAAATGTCGCGTTCGGACGTGATGAAGTCGCTCGGAGATCACAACGGGATCGTTGACGCCGAGACCGGCCAGTTGTGCCAACTCCCGCTCGATCATCTGCGACAACAAACCAACCGATGCGATGACTTGGAACGGTTCCAGCGACTGCAGCTCACTCGAGTGAGTCGACAAGTCGATCGCTGGCGGGATCTCGATTCGATCGCTTGGCCACAGGTCCTCGTGTACTTTTGCTTGCCGCTCCACTCCTGCGACCACCGCATTCCGATCCCAATCCAGCAAAGTGATTTGATGGAAACGCTGCAGCAACGGGTGCAAATCCACGTCATTGAGATTCCCCGCCCCGAGGACCGCCAAACGCATTTCTGAGTCCACCGCTCCCGACTCTGTCCCCAGCCGGTTTACCCAATCACTAACGCGACGACGATGCGTGGAAAAGCTGTCCCAGCGATCACGTGATCGAAGATTGCGAGAGACAGATTCGGGAAGGTCCACGATGGGCAATTCTTTTGGGAGTCAAGGACACGACGCTTTCTGACGATACGGCATCATGTCAAAGTGGCCGCTAGCAACGTTTCTTTCGGCGGCACAGCATCCCAGCGGATAGAGCGGTGATGCAGAACACGGTGGATGGCTCGGGGACTGCCGATACTGTCCCTGTTAAAACCAGGTTGTCCAGGCCGAAGTCTTGGTCGACGCCGACGCTGGCATAGGATCGAATCGCGATTGTGTGGGTGCCGGTCAAACCTGTCTGAGACGACAAGTCGATCGGGTCGACCGACCAACGACCAGCAGTGAAATTTCCTCCGGTGGATTCGGCACCCGCTTCTCCTGGACCGGTGTGATCATGGTTGCGACTGACGATGAAATCCAAGTCACCGACCAGTCCGTCAACGGCCGGGTCGATGGCTGGATCATAAAAAACAGTGTGCGTGACACGAGCGCCGGTCGTGTTGCCGCCGCGTGCCTTGAGCGAGTCGAATGAAAACGTTTCCAGGTCCGCAGCGAACCCGGGCGCCACGCTGAACCGAAAGAAAACCGTTTGATCGGCCAGGGAAAAGTCACGGTCGCTGTTGACGTCTGTGCTGAAACCCAACGCGTTGTCGAAATCGTTTGCGGCAAAACCGAGTGCTGCACTGGGGTCCAAGCCCGGTGAGAACAGCAACTCGGTTACCGTCAGTCCGCCGATCGCAGGTGCGTCATTGCTGAGGTTCAACCCCGTGTTCGCACCCAGTGTGTTCGTTGCGTCGTCGGTATAGTTGTTGCCGTCGAACGCGAATCGGGCCAGGACGTCGGCTCGTGTGGGTGAGGCCAGCATGCTGAGCAGCAGGAATGCGATTGCCGTGGTGAGTGAAGGGAGGGATCGGGCGGCTGAAGCCTGCACTCCAACACGGGATCGTTGTCTACGACGACGACAGGCAATCAACGGAAGCGACACCGCTGACAAAAAGAGTATTCCAAAAGGTTCGGGGACGGCGGAGACGACGATCGTGCGAGACTGCGGTGCGAATACAGGGTTGACCAACCTGGGCAACAGGTCGGCCGGGTTGCGAAACGCGACCGAAGTCGTCCTTGACCCAGAGCCATCATCGAATCCGAACACGTCCAATGTGACAGTGTCGCCTTCCATCAAACCCAATGGCTGATAGTTAAAAGTGAAAGTGCCAATCGTGATCGGATCGCCGTTCAATACGGTCTCCGGCGATGACATCGCGGAGGCAAATGCATCGAGCATCACTTGCGATTCAAATCCTGGCGGCCCGCCGAATTGCGATCCGCCTTGCCAATCATCAAATGGGGCCGTGGCTTGGAATTGCACCAAGCCAAAATGGGTCAACGGGTTGCCGTTGTAACTGCTGTTGATGATGTCGAGATTCACGAACTCAAGATCACCGTTGAACAGATCGTCGGTGAACGTCAATTGCAGGTCGACTTCGAATTTCTGGACCGTCGGCTGATCACGAGCTTCTGACAGAACCACCGTGATCTCGGCGGCGGCGGGCGGGGCCGTGACCGCGAAAACGCTGCAAGCGATGGTGAGGCACAGCGTCGCAACGCAGAAACCACGCCGACTTGGCATTCGGATGTCGTGAAACGAGTGCCCTGCGCGATGCATCAAAGAAACCCCATTGAATGATCCGGGCGATCAGACGGAAGCCGCCGCGGACTCGAATCGTAAATCATCCAACGGGAGATTTCAACTCAAGGGCGACGCAACGCATGTTGAGCGGCTGAAGCCTGAACTCCAACGAGGGAGTACTAATTCTTGACCGTGGTGGCTTTGGCTGGGTTGTATTGAGGGTTGGCCGTGGGCATTTGCGCATCCACATTCGTTCGCCATTGCCTGAGTTTTCCAAATAACTCAGCAGATTTCTCAGGCAACTCCGCGGTCAAATCCGTTTGCTCGCCGAGGTCGGTCTCCAAGTCGTACAGTTCGGTCCCGCCGTCCTCGTGAAATTCAATCAGACGATATCGGCCGTCGCGAATGGCGCTATAGGGACCGTCGCCGCCGGCGTGATAGTGGGGGTAGTGCCAGAACAGCGATCGCTGCAGTCTTGAGTCGGGAGCACGCAGCAGGCTGACGATGTTCTTGCCGTCAATATTCCGGTTGTGTTCGGCATCGCCGGTGGTTCCGGTGGCGGACAGCAGCGTGGGATAAACATCGATCGTCATGATCGGTTGCTCGCACACGGTGCCTGCCGGCGTGACGCCTGGCCATTTGATGATCGCCGGAACACGCACGCCGCCTTCGTACGCAGACCCTTTTCCGCGTCGCAGTGGTTTGTTCTCGGTAAACCCGTCGTGTTTGCCGTATCGCTGGGTGAGTCCTCCGTTATCGGAGACAAAAATCACCAGCGTGTTGTCCGTGAGTTTTTTTTCATCAAGCGTTTTCAAAACACGACCGACACTTTGGTCCAAGCTGGCGACCATCGCGGCGTAGGTTGGATTGGTGTGGACCGCGTCGGGATCTACCTTTTGTTGAAAGTACTCGACTAAATCCTGGCGGCCTTGGATCGGCGTATGGGGAACGTTGTAGGCGAAATACAAAAAGAACGGATCGTCCTTGGATTCGTTGATGAATTCACAAGCGTGGTCGGTCAACCAATCGGTCAAGTAGTTCGTGCCTGCTTGGGAGGTCGTTCCGGGCTTGAGCAGGTAGCCTTTGGTGCCCGGTGGACGACTGACAGTGAAATCGAATCCTTGGCTCATAGGATCGGTCCCTTGACCGTCTTTGCCGCGTCCCTCCAAGTGCCACTTGCCGATGTGTCCTGTTTTGTAACCGGCCGACCGCAAGGCCTCCGCGATCGTGACGTAACGAGGCTCCAAACGTTTCGTCCATTCCGGGATCTTGAGTTTGGCGAAGGGGCGATTCTGGCCAGCGATAAAATCTGTGAGGTGCAAACGTGCGGGATACATGCCGGTCATCAGTGAAGCACGCGTTGGCGAGCACACGGTGCATGCCGAATAGGCATTGGTGAATTTGATCCCCGAGTCCGCCAGTGCATCCAGGTTGGGCGTCTCGTAGAGATCGCTGCCAAAACAACGCAGCCCTGTCCAGCCGAGATCATCCGCGAGAAACAAAACGACATTGGGACGAGATTCCGAATCGGCGTTGGCGACCGATGAATGCATGACCTGAGCCAGCAGAATGGCAATTGCAGCAAAAGACCAGCCAAGAGTTCTGTGTCGCGATTGAGAAAGAAACAAACGGTGACATCCGGCGAGCGCCGTGGCAAGAAATTGACTCATGGTGACTTTCAGGGGACTGGCACAACGTCTGGCGGGGCATGCGCTCGACTTGGAAAGTCGAGCGACGGTCGTTCGACTCTCCGAGTCGAAAACGAACACCATCATACACTCAGAACGCAAACCAAACGCTCAGAGTTGCAACATTGGTAGCCAGTCAGTCTTGCTTCCACCGGGGCGAGCCCGGTTGGAGAGCTGGAAGCTGGAAGTCGATGGCGTGATACACTACGATCAAAGGACCCCAGCCGGCCTTGTGCCGGTGGTGAACTGACTGAATGGCTAAAATGCAGTCCACGCTACAACAGCCTCCCCACTGGCCTTGTGCCAGTGGTCAAGGGACGATCATCCATGACTCCCAAACCCATCTACACGCCGGAAAACTGTTCGAGTGCGTATCAGCTGCGTTGGTCGCTGACTCTTTTTCCCCATCAAACGCTGCCGCCCGCAGAACTTTGGCTTGACCGGCTGAATCAAGCGATGTTGCCCGATCATGTTCGCGTTCTCGAACACACTCAGCGGCCAAACGGTTCAGAATTGTTGCTGGTCAGCACCACTCCCGATGTGATTCCGCACGCCGTTGTGCGCGCTATCAAAGGACGATTGCAACATCTGCTGCGCGACGAGCGTCCGGTGAAGTGGCAACGCAACTTTCGTTTGACCAGTGTGGGCGATGCATCGGCAGCGATCGTCAATCAGTACGTCTCGAAACAACTGGCGCACCATCCGTTGGCCGATCTCGAAACAAATGAATCCATGCGTGAGTTTCAGTTGCGGTTCGATGTGGACGTCACGCAAGTGATCAACAGTGATCAACAGTGCTCATGGTCAATATGCGACGGCGGTGCATCTTGTGTTGGTCCACGCCGAACGATGGCGGACTGCCCAACCTGATTTTCTACGCGTCACACGGGACGCGATACTTGGTGCGGCCAGAAAGAAGCATCATCGAGTTGCTCGGCTGGCGTTACTGCCCGATCACGTGCACTTCACACTGGCGATGGACTATGAGAGTTCGCCAGAACAAATCGCACTGTCGTACATGAACAACGTTGCGTTTCGACATGGAATGCTGCATCTGTGGATGAACAGCTTTTATGTGGGGACGATCGGCAGATACGACATGGACGCCGTGAGGCGAAGCGTACGGGATAACGTGTGATCGTCCGTGCTTCCACCGGGGCAAGCCCGGATGGGGAGATGGGAGGAAGATGAGGTGGATGTGTTGGTAGCCAATCAGTCTTGCTTCCACCGGGGCGAGCCCAGATGGAGAGCTGGGACGGAGTTGGGGTGCGGAGTTGGTAGCCAGTCAGCCTTGCTTCCACCGGGGCAAGCCCGGCTGGAGAGCTGGGAGGAAGATGAGGTGGTCGCGTTGGTAGCCAATCAGTCTCGCTTCCACCGGGGCGAGCCCGGTTGGAGAGCTGGAAGGAAGATGAGGTGATTGTGTTGGTAGCCAGTCAGTCTCGCTTCCACCGGGGCAAGCCCGGATGGGGAGCTGGGGGCAAACGACATCCTGGACAGGCCCCTATTCTGAGTTCAAAGTTGAAAAAAATCCGCCAGATGTGGCAAACGCTTTGAACCTCGGGGGGAACTTCGGTACCTTAGCCACATCGCGGAAAGGGATCCTGGGGCAAGGCGGTCGAGGAAGAGGGACGCGAGCAATAATACGCATCCTTTTATCACTTATCACTCGTCTGCCGTCAAAACGATACGCCCCGGGGCTGGCTTCTCATCGCATCCGTCATCGACATGGTCATATCGCGATAGGCTGACGCTACGGTTAAGTATTTACGCCGGCTGCCGAGTTCAATTTAGGCCAGGGCAGCTTGGATGGGACAGCATCGACGCAATCCGGAATCGCGGTGGCGCGGTATCCGAAATTCTGTCAGTCGCAATCGTGTGCGACGCGCTCGCGAGGCTCGACGAAAGCTCTCACAAGGCTTGACGCGATTGCCGTTTGAAAAGTTAGAAGAACGGACGATGTTGGCCGCCATCACGTGGGACGGTGGCGGTGATAATGCGAGTTGGAATGATCCGCTGAACTGGAGCAGTGACACGCTGCCGACAGCCGTCGATGATGTCACGATCGATGACGGCTTGGCTGATTTGCAAATCACGGTCGATCAGAATATTCACGTCCAGTCGATCACGACGACAGAGCATTTGATCGTCGATGGTGTCGAAGTCCGTACGGCGTCGTTGATTGCCGATCAGTTGACGTTGGACGCGGCGACACTGGTACCGGTTGATGGTCAGTCGCAATCGGTGAATGTCCAAGACACGATGACGGTGACAGGGGCGGCAAGCCAGTTCGTGATTTTGGGTGCAATCCAAGTCAGCGGCGATTTGTATTTGGAGTCCGGACTGACGCTCACTGCCGATGGAGCGGATGCGTCATTGTCGTCGACCGCTGCGGTGGACGTGGATGGTGTCTCTCTCGTCGCGATCAATGGAGGTTCGATCTCCTTGCCCGGAGTGGTGAGCTATCGGCATGGTTCCACCGGTAACAACCAGCAACGCCAGATTCGTGCCGAGGGTGTCGGCAGCGCGATCGATCTTTCCGGAGTCACCGCGATCATCGGCGGCACGCACAGCAACGCGGACCTGCGATTGCAAGCGATCGGCGGTGGACGGCTGGACTTGAGTTCGGCTGTCTCGATCAGCGATCCCTTCGACGGAAATTTTCAACTTCGCAGCGTCTCTGTTCTGGCGGACGGCGCGGACAGCGAAGTGGACCTGACGTCGCTGGAGAGTTTCGTAGATCACGACGTCGCTCCACGTAGCGGATTCAACGCGGGTGAGTACAGTTCGATCCGCTGGCAAGCAGGCGGGGACGTGATCGCGCCGGCGCTGACGCATTTGCAGGGCGTGGATGTGGCGTTTGGTGTGGGCGGAACGATGACGACCGACCAACTGGTCGGTGTGATCGATAGCAAGCTGGCGATCGATGGCCAAAACCGATCGTTCACCGGGTTGCAGTTCGCCCAAGATGTGGATTTGACGATCAGCAACGCTGCGGTGGATTTGAGCGAGTTGAGGGCGTTTCGTGATGGTTCGATCACGCTGTCGGTTGGTGCCAGCGCGGACTTGAGTTCGCTGGCCGAGATCGACGCCACGAGTTTGCAAGCCAGTGGTGGTGCCGTGATCCACTTGCCCGCCGTCACGGACTATCAACACGCCAGTACCGGAACGGGCCAGCATCGCACTTGGACGGCCACCGGAACAGGCAGCCGGATCGAGCTGCCCAATCTGCGATCGATCATGGGCGGCGAGCATTCCAACTCGCGGCATTTCATCAATGCGACCAGCGGCGGCGTGATCGATCTGTCATCAGTCGTTTCGATCGATGAGCAAAGTGACGGTAGTTCTGAGCAGCGATCGATCGAGGTAACCGCGACGGGTGCCAGCAGCCAAGTGCTGTTGAGTGATTTGCAGCAGTTCGTCGATCGCGACGTGGATCCACGCAGCGGATTCAACGCGGGCTTGTATTCCAAGTTGACGGCGACGTCGGGCGGTGTGATCGATGTCGGTTCGCTGGCCAGCGTTGCGGGCATTGAAGTCGAATTTGACGGCACAGGTTCGCTGGGTGTCGCCGGTGTGCAGCAGTCGACGGACTCGCGATGGTTGCTCAGCGGACAAGACAAGACGTTCGCGGCGTTGACGGATGCCCGTAGCACGGAATTTGTCATCGACGGCATGACGCTGTCGTTGCCGATGATCTCGACGCTCAGTCAGGGTGCGCTCGACGCGTCGGGCGGCGGCAGCGTGGTCGCGCCGGTGCTGAGCTCGATCGACGGGACGGATTTGATCGCGCGCGACGGCGTGGTGTTATCGCTGCCGGGCGTGACGCACTATCGATCGGCGTCGACCGGTAACAATCAAGATCGAACGTGGCTGGCCAGCGGTGCCGGCAGCCGGATCGAGTTGGCGAGTTTGACAGGCATCGTTGGTGGGACACACAACGACAGTGATCATTGGATTCAAGCAATCGATGGCGGCGTGGTCGATCTTTCGTCGGTGCAACAGATTTTGGACCCGGTGGACGGTGATACCCAGTTGCGTTCGTTTCAGATCACGGCAAGCGGCGCTGCGAGTACGGTGGACTTGAGCGGACTCCGTGAGTTCATCGATCGCGATGTGGCGCCCCGTAGCGGTTTCAATGCCGGGCAGTACTCGGTGATGAACGCGTCCGATGGCGGTGTGGTTGCCGCGGATTCGATGCTGCATGTGCGTGGTGTTCAATTGACGATGGATCAGGCGGGTGACCCCGCCGTGTCGACTTGGCAGACACTGTTGGATTCGGTGGTGACAATCGACGGACAGGCGATGGCGGGACAACCTGGTGTGTTTTCATCACTGACGACGGTCACCGGCACGACGATCGATTTGACTGCGGTGGCGGCGGAGTTTCCGTTGCTGCAGCGATTCGAGCAAAATGTTTTGTCCGTTGATTCTGGCGCGAGTGTTTCGTTTCCTGGCGTGACGAATATTGACGGCACGAGCTTGATGGTGGGTGGCGGAGCGGAGTTGGCGTTGCCGCTGGTGACGAGCTACGAGATCGATCCGTTGACGACTTACCAGCAACGCGTTTGGTCGGTGTCCGGTGCAGGCAGCAAGTTGGACTTGTCGCAGTTGACTTGGATTCGCGGCGGGCAACTTGAGGGCACGGAGTTGGCGGTGACGGCCAGCCAAGGCGGCGAGATCGATTTGAGCGGTGTGAGTCAGATCGTTGAACCCAGCGACGGCAGCGCGCTGCGTAGCCGATTCAGTTTCGTCGCCGATGGCGAAGGCTCTGTGCTGGATCTGGATGCACTGGGGAACGTGATCGACCGCGATGCGAACCCTCGCAGCGGATTTAACGCAGGGGTGTTCACGCAATTGGCGGAGAGTGGTGGCGGGCAATTGAACGCTCCCAGTCTGCAGACGTTGATCAATGTGGATTACGTCAGCGAAACGGGGGCGGGACAGTTTGACGTCAGCGGCGAAGGAGACAGTATCGGGTTGACCGGTTTTGTCGGCGTCACATCCACGGGTGATGCGCAAAAGGAGCCCGGTGGTGTACAGATCCAAGCCTCACAGCAAGGAGCCGTGGTCAGTTGGATCGGCGGCAGCGGTGATTGGACGACGGCGACGAACTGGGACACCGGGGTTGTGCCGGGCGTCGATGATGACGTGGTGATCGATGTTCCCGGCGTGACGATCTCGCTGACGGGTGATCAAGTCGTTCGAAGTGTCAACGGTGCCAGCAATCTGACGGTCGTCAGCGGTTCGTTGACCGTGCGTGGGATTTCGCAGTTGACCGGTGACTTGGTGGTGTCACCTGGAGCGAAGTTGACCGCAACGGGCTACGACGCTCACCTGATTTCTAGCGGAACGACGACGATCGACGGAGCGAGTTTGTCGGCGTTGTACGGAGGCGAGATTGATTTGCCCACCGTGACGGCCTATGACCATGCGGCGACCGGCAACAACCAAACGCGATCGTTTGTCGTTGACGGATACGGCAGCCGTTTGGGTTTGCCCGCGTTGCAGAGCATCGTTGGTGGTGCGTCATCCAACAGCGATATGATCTTGCGAGTTGTCAACGGCGGTGCGATGGAGTTGCCCTTGTTGCAAACGATCGATGACCCCGTCGGCGGCAATCAACAGCTTCGCTCAATCCAAATCATCGCCAGCGGGTTTGGCAGTCGAATCGCGTTGGACTCGTTGACATCGTTGATCGACCAAGACGTTGCACCCAGGAGCGGTTTCAATGCGGGAGAGTACTCGACGATCTCGGTGGACAAGTTCGCCAGTGTGGACGCGCCGCTGCTGACGACTTTGCACGGCGTCCAGTTGAGTTTGGACAAGTCCGTCCAGTTTGCGACGGCGCAATTGACGGATCTGCAACGAAGCAGTTTGAGTATGACGGGTGACGCGTTCGATTTCAGCGGGCTGACGCAACTGGTGGACACGGACGTGATCGTTCGCGGTGCGGCGTGGGATGCCGGTGCGCTGACAACGATTTCAGGTGGTTCATTGACGCTGCGTGGTGGCGCGACGGCAAACTTGGCATTGGTGACGTCGATCGACGGATTGAGCTTGAGTGTTCACGACGGCGTGACCTTGGATCTTTCATCGGTGGCGCAGTACCAACACGCTGGCGGCAGCAATGTGTATCGGGCTTGGCAAACCAGCGGGTCGGGGACGCGTATCGATTTGAGCGGGTTGACGACGATCACCGGTGGTGTCAATGGAAACACTCAGATGACGATCGCGACACGCTCGGGCAGCGAGATCGATTTGAGCGGTGTGACCGAGGTCGTCGATGGCACGGGTGGCAACACACAACTGCGTCGGATCTCGATCACGGCGACCGATCGGGGCAGCCTAGTGGATTTGCGATCGATGACACGATTTCAAGACAGTGATACGCATCCGCGTAGCGGGTTCAATGCCGGTTTGAGTTCTGAGTTGAACTTGATCAACGGCGGATCGATCCGACTGGACGCGATCACTGTCTTGGATGGCGTGGCGGTGACCGCGGACGCTGGCAGTCCTTTGTCGATCCACACGCTACAGCAAATGAACTTCAGCGAGTTGCACATCACCGGGCAATCCATCGAATTGACCGCGTTGACGCGAGTCAGTGAGTCGAAGCTGTCGGGTAAGGATGCATCGTTTGACATTCGAAATCTAGCATCTCTTGCTGGCAGCACGTTGGAGCTGCATCGTGGCAGCACGATCCGCGCGGATGTCTTATCCGGTTTGGACGGCAGTAGTGTGCGGGTGTTCGATGGGGTGCAGATCGAGTTTCCGCTGGTGACGAGCTACTCGCATGGGAGTACGGCGAACAGTCAGACGCGGGCGATTCGCGCGAGCGGAATGGGCAGCGTGATTCGGTTTCCCAGTTTGGCGAGTGTCACGGGCGGCACGCATTCGGGATCGGTGCTGGAGGTCTCGTCGCTCAGTGGCGGCGGGATCGAGATGCCGGTGTTGACCACGGTGACCGACGGATTGACCGGCAGCACGCAACTGCGTCGCGTCTCGTTTTTTGCTGATGGCCCAGGCAGCGAACTCGACTTGCGTTCCCTGCAGAGTTTCAGCGATGCCGACAGCGATCCCCGCAGCGGATTCAACGCCGGCTTGGCATCTCAACTGCATTTGACTCGTGGCGGCAGCATACGACTGGACGCGTTGGCGTCGCTGGTGAACGTGGAACTGCTGGCGGACGTGGGCAGCGTGGTCGGTGTCGGTCAGTTGACGGATGTGACGGATAGCATAATCGATTTGACGGGCGATCAAGCGATTTCGTTTTCGAGTTTGACGACTGCGGACGGTTCGGATTTTCGCTTGTCGGTTGATCAAGTCGACTTTCCGCTGCTGACGTCACTCCAAGCCGGCGAGATCACGTTGACCGACAGAGCCGTCGGCACCGCCGCGTTGCTGACGAACATCGATCGATCGTCGTTGATCGTGATGGACGGCTCAACGCTTGCGTTGCCGAGCGTGACGTCGATCACGATGGCAACGACGGGCAGCAATCAATCAGCGTTATTGCGCAGCGAAGGCGTGGGCAGCGCGTTGGACTTGAGCAACGTGGTGACGATCGCCGGAGGGCAGCACAACGGCAGCGTGCTGCGCGTCGAAGCAGTTTCTGGGGGCAGCGTCGATCTGTCGGCGGTGCAGAGTGTTGTCGAGAATGGCACCGGTGATCAACGGCATCGTCGGATCGAGTGGTTGGCCGAAGGCGTTGGCAGCGTGATCGATTTGTCGGCGTTGCAATCGTTCAGTGACAACAGCTCGGGCAGCTTGACCGGTGAGAACCGATTCTCCACGATCGAGTCTCGCTGGGGCGGCTGGATCGATCTCTCTGGTGACGATGTCACCCTAGCGGTCTTGCAAGGCGTGCATGTTACCGCCGGTCTGAACGGCACGATCGTCGGCAACACGCTGATCGATACACAGTCACAGTTCACCGGCCGGGGTGTGTTCGGGGATGCGAATCAGTTGAACCGTCTGAGCATCGCGGGACTGATGACGCCGGAAAGACAGTTGACGATCAATGGCGATTTGCAGTTGCTCTCCGGTGGCGTGCTGGAGTTTGGGATCGGCGGCTTGATCCCCGTCACAGAACACGATGTGGTGACGGTCAGCGGCGAGGTGGAATTCTCTGGCATCGTTCGAGTGGTTCGAGAGAACAGTCACACGCCGGTCGACGGCAACAGCTATCTCACCATGCAGTTTGGTTCGCGAACGGGGACGCCGGATTACGAAGGACTCGATTTTGGTGGCAGCGCCGTGATTTCACCGGAGTTGTCGGCGACGACGTTGGAATTCGTCAGCGGTTTCTCCAGCGGTGCCAGCGTGATCGCGATCGCAGCGTCGGATAGTGGCGTCGACGCGGACGGACCGTTCATTCGTGTCACATTCGACGAACCGATTGATCCGTTGGAGTTTACCAGTTCGGATGTTTCGCTGCTGGGACCGAGTGGTGTTGTTGGTTTCGAAGGTCCGTTGCCCATTGTCGGTTCGCCTGCGGAGTTTTTGATTCGTCCGCATTTGAATCAGTATGTCGACGGACAGTACACGATCATGATCGGGCCGGATGTGTTGGATTTCGTCGGCAATCCGATGAACCAAGACGCGGATCAACTCAACGGGGAACCCACCGAAGATCAATTCACCGGCAGCGTGACGTTGGCGTTGCCCGATTTGATCGTGCCCGATGGTGGGATCAGCTCGGACGCGTCAGGCTATACGTTTGGTGACTCCGCCGACGTGACTTGGCAAGTCCAGAATGCGGGTGTCTCGACCGCCGGCGGAAGCACTTGGACGGACCGGTTGTTTCTCTCCACCGATACGGTGTTGGATGCGTCGGACATTCTGTTGTCCGAGACGTTGCGTGACCAGAGTTTGAACGCGGGTGCGTCTTACACGGCAAACGAAACGGTGGTGTTGCCGTTACTCGCCGGACTTGATTCGGGCACGTATTACTTGCTGGTCCAGGTCGATGCCGATCAGCAGATCGCAGAAAGCGATGGTGCAGGCGACGACGCAAACGTTTTCGTCGGCGGTGCGATTGCCATGACGTTGCCGCCGTTGGTGGATTTGCGACCGACGTTGGTCTCCGGTCCATCGATCGGTCAGCCGCGGCAGACGCAGACGTTTTCCTGGACGGTGATCAATCAGGGAGACGAACCGACGGCGACGACTTGGTTTGATCGTTTGTATCTTTCGCCCAATGGGCAATTGTCGGGCAGCTATTTCATCGGCGGCTCGTTCAACACGCAATCGGTCGCACCGGGCGAGTCTTACACGGTGTTTGTCACCGCCGCTCTGCCCAGCAATTTGCCCGATGGTGAGTATCAATTGTTGCTGGTCACCGATGCGACGGCTCGCGTTTTTGAGGGGCCGTACGAGACCAACAATGAATTGTTGGGCGGCACGGTCACCATCACGCATCCTGATGTGGTGGTTCGTGATTTGGAGGCTCCCCTGTCGGCGGACTCGGGCAGCGAGATCACGGTCAGTTGGGAGTTCTTGAACTCGGGTTCCGGCGTTGCCACGGCTTGGCAGCAGCGATTGTATCTTTCCAGCGACCAGACCCTGTCGGGCGATGATCGTTTGATCGATGACTACCGCGTCGATGTTGCGTTGAACGTGGGCGCCAGTCGATTGCAGACTCGCGATGTGACGGTGCCGATCGATTTGCAAGGCGGCATGTACCTGTTGTTGCAAACGGATGCGCTCAACGAACTGGGAGAATTGAGCAGTGGCGAAGCCAATAATCTCACGACGCGTTTGATCGATTTGACGCTTTCACCATTCGCGGATTTGGTCGTCAGCGACGTGGCATCGCAAGGGGTGACGATCGGTGACCCCGCTTCGTTGGACGTGAGTTTCACCGTCACCAACTCGGGCAACGGTCGTGGACTGACGGACGAGTGGACGGACGCGGTCGTCTTGAGTGCCAATGAGATCGCGGGCGATGGTGACGACATCGTGGTCGCCACGTTCAATCACACCGGCGGTTTGGACGCCGGGCAATCGTACTCGATCGCTGAGACGATCAGCCTGCCGCCAGGGACCTCGGGGCGGTACACGTTGTTTGTTCGCAGCGACTATGACGACGTGGTCTTTGAGAACGGCTCGGAATCGAATAACGATCTGGCGCGTGTCGGCACTGTGGATGTGATGCCCGCTCCCAACGCGGATTTGGTGGTCGAGTCGATCGTAGCACCGCCACCGGTGATCGCGGGACAGAGCGTCGACGTGACTTGGACGGTTCGCAACACGGGGATCGGTGTGACCAATCGAGGCGACTGGTTCGATTTGGTCTTTTTGGCCAGTGATGCTGCGGGTCAGAACGTCATCGAAGGCACCGAGCGATTGTTTCAACACTTCGGCCAAGTCGCTCCCGGTGAAGCCTATGTTCGTACCGGTGAGTTCTTGATCCCAGACGGTTTGCAAGGCGACCATTTCGTCGTCGTCACCACGGCGGAAAAGAACGGACCGTACGAGTTCATTTTCACGGACAACAACACGACGGTCAGTGGACCGATCGACGTGACGTTGTTGCCTGCACCGGATTTGATCGTCAGTCAAATCGTTGCTCCCGTGTCGGCCCAGGAAGGCACGCTGATCGATGTGCAGTGGACGGTCGACAATCAAGGACTGGGCGTGGCGGAGAACGGATGGTCGGATCGTGTTTTCCTGAGACCGGCGGGCAATCCCAATGGTCAAGTCATCGAGTTGGGCGTGTTCGAGTTTCGTGACGCGTTGCCGGCGGGGCAAAGCTACGTGCGGAGTGAAGCGATTCGCGTGCCCATCCAATCGTCCGGCGTTTTTGACTTGATCGTGCAGACGAATCACGACGACGCGTTGTACGAAGGAGCCGGGTCGGCGAACAACGCATTGTCCGTTCCGATCACGTTGAACGTGTTGCCGCGAGCGGATCTGCAAGTCAGCACGATCACGATTCCCGATCGAATCGCCGCCGGAGCAACACTGTCGCCGCAGTTTGTGGTGACCAACCAAGGTGCCGTGGGGACCGGCAGCACACAGTGGGTTGATCGTGTTTATCTGTCGCTGGACACGCAGATCGATCAAGCGGACATTTTCATCGGCGAGTATCCCAACAGTGCGGCGTTGTTGGCCGGCGAGCAATACGTGACCTTGGCAGATACGATCGTCGTGCCGATTCGATATCGCGGCGATGTTTACGTTTTGGTGCAAACGGATTCACGCGACGCGATCGCGGAATGGCCGAACAACGAAAACAACTTGACCTATCAAGTGATCTTCGTCGAGCCCGAGCCGCTGGCCGACTTGGTCGTCAGCGACGTGATTGCACCGGAGCAAGCCGTCGCGGGCAGCGAGATCCCGGTTCGCTACACCGTCACGAACTTGGGCAGCGGTCCGACTCACGGTGACACTTGGGCGGAGAACGTTTGGCTGACCCGAGACAAGAATCGGCCTCACCCCGGTCAAGGAGACTTCCTGCTCGGTTCGTTGACACATACCGGTGCTTTGGATCGTTTCGGCGGCTACGAAACGACCACCACGATCACTTTGCCGAAAGACATCGAGTCGGGAACGTGGTACGTCACGCCATGGGTCGATCCATTGGACGCGATTCCAGAGGACACGTTGGCGGCCAATGAGAATCCGGACGACCCGACCAACCTCGACAACAACAACTACAAAGCACGCGAGATCCTGGTCATCGGTTCGCAACCGGATTTGGTCGTCTCTCAAGTCATCGCACCGACGAACGCCAGCGGTGGCGATACGATCACGGTCGATTGGACCGTCGCGAACTTGGGATTGGCCGATGCGGAGCCGGGCGGCTGGGTCGATCGGATCTATTTTTCAGACAACCCCGATCCGAATGCGGACGGCGCGGTGACGTTGTTGCTGGGTGAAAGGAAACGGACGTTGCCGCTGGCCGCAGGTGCATCTTACAGCGACAGCATGACGATCGATTTGACACCGTCGGCGGTTGGGCAGTACATCGTGGTGATCACAGATGACGAAGTGCCTGCGGGTGGCGGGATCGACCTGTCAGGGTTCTTTGGCGGATTGGCACCTCCGCCGGAGGAATTCTTCCCGGTGACGGAAGTCGATGAGACGAACAACGCGACGGCGGTCCCGACGGCGATCAACGCGTATCCGGCGAACCTGCGGGTCGTCGACTTTGATGTTCCATCCGTGAATTACTCCGGTCAAGAAATCACGTTCAGCTACACGGTGGAGAACGTGGGCAGCGAACCGCTTTGGTCGGGCACGAGCTACTGGAAAGATTTCATCTGGCTATCGGCCGACGACACGTTCATTCGCGAGCGTGCGTCCTACCTCGGCAACACCATCACGTCACCCGATCAAGTCATCCAGCCGGGCGATCGATACACGGTGACGCATACGGCGACGTTGCCCGAAGGCGTTGGCGTGGAAGGCGAAATCGTCGACTACTCGCTGTGGGTACACTTGGACGCGCACAACGATTGGTCGCCGCTGTTGTTTCCTTTTTTTGCCCGCGTGAACTTGACCGATTGGTATCCGGCTACCAGCGGAAACAACGACGATTGGCTCAGCCATTTCGACCGTTGGGCGTTCGAAGACCCCAGCGACAACGTGGCACGCGTGGACTTGCCGATCACGTATCAGGAAGCCGACTTGGTGGTCACTGATTTCCAAGTGCCCGCCGGAGCGACTTCGGGGCAAACCGTCACGGTGACCTACACGGTTCAAAACCAAGGCCAACGTGCAACACGTGTGAACAGTTGGACGGATCGCGTTTTCATCTCACACGATGCCTCGCTGGATAACTTTGATCATCAACTGGCGTCGGTTGCGCAAGGCGGCTATCTGCAGCCCGGTCAGACTTACACGGGCAACGTCGACGTGCGGATTCCGGATGGCATTGAAGGCGATTTTCATTTGATGGTGTTCGCCGATTCGGCTGCGCAGCGTGATCGATCGCGGCGTCCGAGCGATATTGGTTTTCAGCTCGTCGGTGTCGAGTTCGAAACACCCGGCTCGCTGGCTCCCTGGGATCTCGCGTCTCAAGCGGCTCGGGAATCGGCGCGTGGAAAGGTCAAGGAGTATCAGTTCGAGGGCAACAACCTGGCGGTTGCCCCGTTGCCGGTCACGTTGGCTCAGCCGCCGGACTTGCAAGTCACGCAAGTGGTCGCACCGCTGCGTGGCACGATGGGACAAGAAATCGAGGTGAACTACACGGTGACCAACCTCGGTGGCGATACCGTGGGCGGGCAAACCGAGTGGGTGGATTTGATTTACTTGTCACGCGACGCGTTCTTGGATCTGGACAGCGATCTGTATCTCGGCTCGCTGGCACACGAAGGCGGATTAGCGGCAGACGCGACCTATTCATCAGGACGAATGGTTTCGTTACCCACGGGTTTGTTGGGGCCGTACTACGTGTTTGTGATCACGGACCCCGATCGCGGCAGCGCGGAGGGCGATGTGTTCGAAGGAGCATTCGAGCGCAACAATGCTCTTGGCAGCGATTTGCCGATGGTGATCGAGTTGCCGCCGCCGGCTGATTTGCAAGTCACCAACGTGATCGTGCCCAGCGATGTTGTTGCCGGCGAGAACACGACGATCGAATTCACGATCACCAACACGAGCACGGAAACCATCACGGGCCGATGGTCGGACAGTGTTTATTTCTCCAGCGATGCGACTTGGGATTTGGGTGACGCGCCGGCGGGTTTGGTGGAGTTTCGCGGGACGCTGTTGCCTGGCGAAAGCTACACGTCGACGCTGGACGCCGTGACGCCTTCGTTGACCCCGGGGGCTTATCGGGCGATCGTCCGCGCGGACATATTGAATCAAGTCTACGAAGACGTCGCGGACAGCAACAACATCACCGCGTCGGCCGCGACGATGGAGTTGACCGCTCCGTTTTTGACGTTGGATGTGCCATTGCCCAGCACGCTGTCGACCAGTCAAACACGTTTGTTCGCGGTCAATGTGCCCTTTGATCGAACGCTGCGGGTCACCGTGATCGCGGAAGACGACTCGACACACGAAGTATTCTTGCGTCACAACGCGGCACCGACGATTCGTACCTTTGACAGCAGCAGCGGCGGGATCCTGTCCGAAAATCCCGCGGCGATCGTTCCGGCGACCGAAGCGGGGACTTACTACGTGCTCGTCCGCGGCTTTGCGACCGAGACGCCCGATGCGCCGGTCAAGATTCTGGCGGAGTTGTTGCCGCTGGCGATCACCGATGTGCAAACCGATGTCGGTGGCGATAGCCGCTATGTGACCACAACGATCAGCGGAGCAAGGTTTCATCCCGACGCCGTGGTGCGTTTGGTGCGACCGGGATTCGCCGAAATCTTGCCGGTGGGTCAGAACTATGTGTCGGCGTCCGAGATCATCGCGACCTTTGATTTGACCGATCAGCCGCATGGTCTGTACGACGTCCAAGTCATCAACCCGGGCGGCGAACTGGCGACCGTTCCCTATCGTTTTCAGATCGAACGAACGATCGAGCCCGAAGTCACCGTGGGGATCGGCGGTCCACGTTATATCTTCGCCGGGGACAACGGAACCTACAGCGTGGCGTTGCAGAACCTTGGCAACATCGACGCGCCGTACGTGAATTTCAACGTCGGCATTCCGGAACTTGGCATCAACGAAAACCTGCACAACCTTCGCTACACATTGCTGACCAACAACGTTCGCGGTGGGCCGGAGGGCGACCTTGCGGATTTGCCATGGGCGGAGTTGGAATCGGCGGTCAATACCGACGGCACAGTGACGGCGGGTGGTTACCTGTTTGATCAACCCGCGGACGGTTTCGCCGGATTCAATTTCCAGGTGCAAACGTATCCGGGTCTTCGTGAGTTGAACGACCACGCGTTTGAGGCGTTGAAGGCCAAACTCTACGAAGCGTTTCCTGAGTACGCCGAGCTGGACATCTTGGCGGACGGGCCGGCGGGTCTCGATATCATCTCGCCGGGGCTGTCTCTGATCTGGGAAGTTTTCGGGGCGATCCCGAATCTGTTGGAACAACCGTTGGTGCCGTTCCAGTTCCACGTCGTGGCATCAGCGACTTCGATGACGCGAGACGAGTTCTTGGCTCACTCGCTGGCCGAAGCCGACAGGTTGCGAGAAGGAATCATCGCGGACGAGAACGCGGATCCGGCGTTGGTGAACCTGGCGGGCGACGAGGATGCATGGCGGTCGCTGTACATCACTTATTTAACGCAAAGCGGTCGACTGCGTGCCGAAGACGCACCACCGACGACACGTCGTGATCAAGAGATCGCGAGCTTGATGGCGACGCTGGCCGGTGGCGTTTTGACCGGACCTGGCGGACAGCAAATCATTGCCACGGGCGACTTCAGTGACTTCTTTGACAACGTCCGATTGTGGTACGGACACGATCCGACGCTGGAGGCGCCGATCGATCCCAACGCACAGGATTTTTCGTCGGATTCGCTGTCGTTCCTGGGGATTCTGCAAAACCCCAATCCGATCGCTGAGTTGCCTTCGTTTGAGGATTACGATCTGGGTTTGAGCAACAACACGCATTTTCAAACCATGCGGGTTTATGTTCCTTGGGTGCCGTTCGGAAAACGCAGCAGTGGGATACCGGCCGATTATCAGATCAACGGGATCACGCCCAACGACGAGCAAGCGTTCTTTCCGCTGAACTTGGGCGAGTACTACGAGACGCAGGGCCAAAGCGTCGGCGCGGCATCACAAACCGGTCCCTTCACTTTGGAAACCGGTGGGTTTGTTCCTGGTGGCGAACCGTTGCCGTTTACGATTCACTTTCAGAACGATCCCAACGCGACACGCTACGCGAACGAGATTCGTGTGGTGGTGCCGTTGGATGAGAACGTCGATTCGCGGACGTTTCGACTGGGCGATATCAAGATCGGTGACATCACGATCCGTATGCCCAGTGGTCGCGGTTTGTATCAAGGCGAATTTGATTTCGTCGAGACGCTGGGGTTCAACGTACGTGTCAGCGCCGGCGTGGACTTGAAATCCGACTCGGCGACTTGGTTGATCCAAGCCATCGATCCCCTGACCGGTGCCGTCCGCACGGACACCAATGGGGGACTGTTGGCACCGAACAATGCGCGGGGACAGGGAGCCGGCTTTGTTTCGTACAGCGTGGAGCTGGCCGACGATGCGCCGACGGGATCAACCATCACCGCGTCGGCTCGCGTGTTGCTGAACAATGCGCCGCCGGAGGATGTCCCTGAACTGACTTATTTGGCCGACGCGACCGCGCCGACGACAACGCTGACCGTTTCACCGCTGAATGATCAAGCCGACTTTGTCGTGCGGTGGGATTCGGTCGACGATCCCGGCGGCAGCGGGTTCAAACATGTGACGTTGTATGTTGCCGAGGATGGCGGCGATTTCAAGATTTGGAAGCGTCAGTTGTCGGACGCGGTAGGCGAAGAGATTTATGTCGGACGTGTCGGGCACACATACGAGTTCGTTGCCCTGGCGAGCGACTCGGCGGGTAATCGCGAAACGCTGCCGACCGATGCGGAAGTCCCCGATGACGGCACGACAACTGCGCTGGGCGAGTTGCCGCAAGTCGACCAGACGACGCGACCGAATTTTGGCCAGCCGCCGCTGCCCACGACCGCACCCTCGACCAACCCGTTGTTCACCCAAGCCGAGCGACGGGTGCCGTCGCTGGTTTCCACCTCGTCACCGTCGGATTTTGATGTCGTGCTGCAACCGTTTACGGCAAGGACCTTTGCCGATGGATTCGATGTCACTGCGGTGGGCGTCGGTTCGTCTGGCATCGGACCGATGGCGATCGTCGAAACGCCCGACGGCGACGTATTGATCAGCGGCGGACCGGCGCGAAATCAACTGTATTTATTTGACGCTGACGGTGGTACCGCCAATGGTGTTTGGGCGGAACTGCCGCATCCGGTCTTTAACCTTGCGTTTGATATCGACGGCCGATTGTGGGCGACCACCGGTGGCGGACCGCTGTTGGAACTGGACCCGATCGACGGCGCGATCCTTGCCGAGCACGGTGAAGGATTGACGATGGGCTTGGCGGTCGACCCGTCCACCGGCGATTTGATGGTCGGATCACGGCATGGCGTCGAGCGTTTTGACCGAGTCACCGGTGCCTTCACTCGTTTCAGCCGCGACCAAGATCTCCGCGTCGGTTCGTTGGCGTTTGCCAACGATGGAACACTGTGGGCGGTCCAGTGGCCGCAGCGAGATGCGGTGGTGCGATTCAACCCACTCGGACGCGCCGAGACGATATTGACGTTTGATTCGCCGGTTGACTCGATCGCGTTTGGTGGGGCGGGAACTGAGTTGGAGGGGCTGCTGTTCGTTTCGCACACCACAGGCGAGACGGGTCTGGGCGCCAGTGTTGCGCAAGGTGAGAACAGCGAACTGACGATGGTCGACGTCGCGACCTTGCGCACGGTGGCGGTCGCCAGCGGTGGCACGCGAGGCGATGTGGTTGCGACGACCAGTGACGGCCGCGTGTTGTTGAGTCAGTCCGATCAAGTCGACGTGTTGAGCCCGCTGTCGATCCCTGAAATCTTGGCCACCAACCCCGCAGAACAGACCGTCGTCGCGTTGCCGCTGGGAATGATCAGCGTGACGTTCAGCGAAGACATGTTCACCGGTTCGGGCGATGAGCTCCACTCGGTGATCAATCCGGGCAATTACGCGGTACGTGCCGACGGCGGCGAACATCCCGTGGTCACCGACGTGCGTTATCACTCACAAAGCCGTACGGCGTACTTGTTCGTCGACGGTCTGACGCCCGGTGACCAGACGTTGTACATCGGCGCGGGAATCGAAAGTGCGGGCGGCTACTCGTTGGCGGCCGGTTTCAAAGTCCACTTCACGGCGATCAGCGAATTTTCGGCGCTGGTCGATATCACACTGAGTGACTCGCGTTTGGATCGGCAAACGCAAGCGATCAGTTACGAGGTCACGATTCGTAACGATGGCGATTACGATCTGCTGTTGCCGATGATGCTGGCACTCGATCCGGCCGAGCATGTCGATTCGGTTCCCGGTCAGCCCGCGACTTCCGGTGGCGGCGGTCGATGGTTGTTCGGTTTGCAAGACGATGTTCCTGGGGGCGTATTGCTACGACCGGGTGAGTCGACGACGGCCAAGACCATTCGCTTGCTCGCGCCGGGCTACGACACCGCAGACTTCTTGCCCGGTGTCCTGGCGACCGCTTCACCGAACTTGCGACCAGGATTTGATTCCACGGCAATCGACAGCGTGACCGCCGGATCGTTGTATCAGTACAACGCCAACGCGGTGGACCCCGACGGTGTGGCGATCGCCTATTGGTTGCATCGCGGGCCGGACGGCATGACGGTTGATCCCGCGACCGGCCTCGTGACTTGGCAAACATCGATCGATGTGCCTGCGGAGAACGAAGTCACCTTGTACGCCTTTGATTCTCGGGGCGGATTCACGACGCAAAATTGGACGTTGAACGTCGCCGGTGGAAATCAAGCTCCCCAGTTCATCGATGCGCCCGATGTCGCCGAGATCAGCGAAAACGAAACGCTGCGTTTGGATGTGAACGTCTTGGATGCCGATGGCGATCCCGTCAGCGTTTGGATTGATGGTTTGCCACCGGGTGCATTTTTTGATACCGCGACCGAGACGCTGTGGTGGTCGCCGGGCAGTCAAGCCGCCGGGGTGTATCGCGATGTGACGTTGTTTGCGATCGACGGGGTCAACACCGTCAGTCATTCGTTCGACGTCCTGGTCTCACAAGCAGACCGACCGCCGGTCTTGTCGCCGTTGTTGCCGGTGACGCTACGCGAAGGCGACCGGTGGACTTACCGTGTCATGGCGGACGATCCCGACGGCGATGCGTTGCTGTTCACCAGCAGCAACTTGCCGACAGGCGCAACGCTGGATGCTCGCACCGGCGTGTTGCGTTGGGAGGTCGGTTTTGACGAGGCTGGTGTAAAAGTCATTCCGATCACCGTGACCGCCAACGGCCAATCGGATTCGGCGGACTTGACGGTCGATGTATTGAACGCGAACGGCGCGCCGCTGTTCGACTCGATGAGAGGCTGGACGGTTGAGGAAGGCCAGACGTTGTCGATCACCTCGTTCGCAACCGATCCCGATCACCCGGAGTTTGAACTGCCCACGAGATTGCTCGATGGCAGCTTGAATCCCGCCGGATTGGTTTCACCGGTGAGCTACTCCGTGACGGGGCTTCCCGACGGAGCGACCTTCGACGCCGAAACCGCCACGTTGACGTGGACGCCGCGGTTCGATCAATCGGGGGACTATCAAGTCGAATTCACCGCGACGGACGATGGAGACTCCACCGGCAATCCGATCACGATTCGTTCTTTGGTGCCGATCCGCGTGCGTGACATCAATCAACGTCCGCAAATCGATCCGATTGCGAACGTGTCACTGACGCGCGGCGAGATGGTTGACATTCCCGTCACGGTGTTTGATCCCGATGGTGACACGGTCACCTTGGTTGCCGCGAACGGGTTGCCCGGGTTACCGTTGCCCGGTTTCGTGACCTTTACCGATCACAGCAACAACGGAGGCGTGTTTTCGTTCGCTCCCGGTCCCGGTGACCGCGGCAACTACACGCTGTCGCTGATCGCCAGCGACGACGGGGCGACTCATGGACGTGGTGCAATCGAGACGACACAGTATGACTTCGTCGTCACGATCGTGTCACCAAACGACCCGCCGGTGTTGCAGCCCGTTTCATCAATGGTGGTGGTCGCGGGCGACTTGCTGCGTTTGCCATTGAAGACGACGGATATCGATCAAGAACCGTTGACGTACACCCTGGATGGCTTGCCCAGCGAAGCACGAATCGTGGAGGGCGCGAGGTACGGAGAAGCGTTGTTGAACTGGGATCCAACGGCAGCCGACATCGGTGTCTACACGGTGACGGTCACAACAACGGATACCGGAAACGGCAACGCGGCTGACGTTTTGTCGGACAGTGAAACCTTCACCATCGAAGTCCGAGCGACCAACGCCGCTCCGACACTTGCTGCGGTCACGCCCCAGACGACCGACGAAGCAGCACGGTTGCAGTTGCAGTTTCCCGCGACGGACACCGACGGTGACACGCTGCGTTGGACGGCGGAAGGCCTGCCCAGTGGTGCGAAGCTCGATCCGCTCAATGGCAACTTCACCTGGACGCCGAGTTTTGAACAATCCGGCAACTACACAATCGACGTGACGGTGTCGGACGGATCGGCGAGCGATACCGCCAGCCAAGTCATCACGGTGACGCCGATCAACCGCGCGCCGATCCTCGCTTATCCCGCTCCGCAGTTCGGTCGCGAAGACGCATTCATTGATTTTCGCATCGTCGGTGCCGATCCCGATGGCGGTTCGGTCACGTTGGCCAGCGGTGACCTGCCCGTCGGAGCAACGTTCGACACCAGCACCGGTCGGTTTCGCTGGCGACCGGGGTTCGATCAAGCCGGTGAGTACTCGGTCGACTTTACCTTGACCGATCCCGACGGCGCGTCGGATTCGATCAGCGTTCCGATCACGATCGACAACGTCAATCGATCGCCGGTGATCACCAGTCAGCATCATCAGGTCGTCGTCGGACGGTCAGTGGAGTTCGACGTCGGGGCGACAGATCCGGACTTGGACGACACGTTGACTTACACGGCGTACGGATTGCCCGAGGGTGCGACGATCGATTCGGCGACGGGGCAAGTCAGTTGGGTTCCCAATCCGGGACAGCTCGGTTTGTTCGTCGTCGATGTGCGCGCCTCCGATGGACTTGCCCAGACGAGTCAGATCTTCACGATCGAGTCCGCTGCGACGATCACCCCGCCGGATGTTCGCATCGTTGTCACACCGAGCTTCCCCGCGCTCCCCGGCCAGAGTTTGCGTGTTCAAGTCATCGCGGACAGTGGCACCGAGATCCAAGCTTTGAGCCTGACGCGTGACGGACAACCGGTAACGCTGGACGCCGATGGCAGGGCGACGATCGTGGCCGGCACGCCGGGCAAAGAAAACTTGGTCGCAACGGCCACCGATGCGGGTGGATTCGTCGGCCAGACGACCGAAGTGTTGCGTGTTCGCGATGTCACCGACACGCTGCCGCCGCAGTTGAATCTATCGATGGATGTTTCCTTGTTGTCCAGTGAAACGTCGGTAACGGCATCGATTGTGGACAGCAATTTGGATGACTGGACGCTTGCGATCGCACCACGCGGCAGCGGTGAGTATCGTGAAATCGCCCAAGGTGAATCCACCGGTCAAGACATCCCCGTCGCATCGATCGATCCGGCAAACCTTGCCAACGGATTCTACACATTGCGTTTGTCGGCTCGCGACATCGGTGGGCGGCAAGCCGCGACGACGTGGGATATCGAAGTCAACTCGGTGGTGAAAACCGATGCGGTGATCCGCACCGATGTGGACGCGTCGTGGAATGTCGACGGCAAACCCTTTGTCATCTCACGGCAATATGACTCGCTGCAAATCACTCAGTCGGGAACGCTCGGGGACGCGTGGCGATTTGTGCTCGGCGACACACGACTGCAGTTGGGGACGGAGCCTGCCCAACGTGACAGTGGTGCCGATGCGGAGGAACTTGCGGCGATCGGGGTCTTCGCACCGCTTGCGATCGGTGATCGAGTTTACTTGGATCTGCCGGATGGACGTCGCGCCGGGTTCACTTTTCAACCGACCCCCGTTCAACCCTTCAGTCAAACGCCATCGTTGGTTTTCTATGAACCCGTGTGGGTTGCCGACGAGGGAGTCGAGTACGAGCTTCGTTCGCTGGATCGGTTGCTGACGCTGGGCGGTGATCGCTTGTACGACCAAGCGACGGGGCAGCCCTATCATCCAGGCAACGCGTTGTTGGGTGACGATGCCTATCAGTTGGTTGCTCCCGATGGCAGCATTGATGTCCTCAATGCGTCGGGCAAGGTGACACGCAGAGCGTTTGCCGATGGCGATGTTTGGCGATTCAGTGATAGCGGTGTGACGTTTGCCGACGGTTCACAGATCGCAATGATCACGGATGATGCCGGACGCTTGGTTTCGATCCGAACGGCGACGGACGACATTCACTATCGTTACGACGCCCAGGGGCGATTGATCGAAGTAGCCGGATCGGTCAGCGGTTCGCTGCATCGTTATGGGTATGAATCGTCAGATGTTTCTCGATTGACAGTGGCCGTCAGTGAACTGGGGGACAATCGCTCGTATCCCGACGACGTGGCATTGACGGGCGACTTGGGACGCGCGGCGGATTTCGCCGGCAATCGGGTGATCGCCCAATTGGATGCCGGTGAACAACACCAGTACGCGTTGACCATCGACGCGGATCAGTTGGCGTCGACCACCGAGGGAGTGGTTTGGCTCAGGGTGATTACGGAGCGATATCGTAGCTTGCTGGTCACCGACACACCGGAAATCCTTGGCATGCAACCGGTCTCACGTAGCGTCGATGGCGATCGCACCGTCGCCCTGTATTTGATCCAGCGTCCTGATTTGTATTTGTTGCAAGTCCGTGGGGCGAGCGCGGAGGATGAGGGACAGTATCGGTTGTCGGTCGACGTGGTCGGCGATGTGAATGCCGACGGAGTGGTCGATGGAGTCGACAGTGAACTGCTCAGCCGCTCCCTGGGAACCTTCGTCGGTGAACGAGGATTCAACGCGGCTGCCGATTTTGATGCCGACGGTGTGATCTCGGCGTCGGATCAACAGTTGCAAGCCGCGAACTTTGGTTTCACATCGGCCTACACCAGCGTCGCCCTCTCGGACCGATTCGTTGTCGTCCCCGGTTTTCCCGTCGTCAGTCCTGATCCCGGCAGCGGACCAGGCGCGCCGGTGGATCCGCCGGTTGATCCATCAACCGGCAGCGAACCGCGTGATTCATTGCCACCGGCGGCCGATCCGACGATTGATCCGCCACCTGTCATTCCTGGGTCGCTTGCACCGACAACGGGGGCGACGTTTGCGATTCGAAACGGACGGTTCGACGCGGGTGGTGCCGACTGGTCGACCAGCGGCAACGTGGACTTCGTCGGCGGTTTGGCCACGCTGGGTGAATCGTCGACGCAGCGCGCGTCACTGCGTCAAGCGTTCTTTGTGCCCGCTGATGCGGAGATCTTGCGGTTTGCGATTCCAGAAATGGCTTTGCATCAAACCGATGGCCGAGCCTCCGATGCGTTCGCCGTGGCGTTGTTGGATGCCAGCACGTTGGCACCACTGGCAGGGACCACGGGACGAACCGGTAGCGACTCCTTGTTGAACATCCAAAGCGATGGAGGCTACACCGCCAGTGCGAACGTGATCGTGGGTGATTCCGACTCCGAGGATCCGTCGGCCGATTTGGGTGGTCAGATTTCCGCAGGGATGCTGTTGGTCCAAATCGACATCAGCGACATTCCCGTAGGAACGCTTGCGGTGTTGTCGATGGATCTGCTCGGGTTCGCCGACGTGGATAGTTTTGTTTCCATCGACAACGTCTATCTGATGACCGGCGCATTGAAAACGCCGACGGCTGAGACGGATTTGGCGTCGACCGACGAAGACACCGTGGTGGTGATCGAAGTGCTGGCGAACGATTCGGCGAATCAATCACAACTGGATCCCCGATCGATCGTGATCGAAACTCCGCCGCTGCACGGTGAACTGTTCATCAGCGACTTGGACGGGTCGGTCACCTACTCGCCCGATCCCGATTATTCGGGGAACGATTCGTTCGTCTACACCGTGGCGGATGCCGACGGATTTGTCTCCAACCAAGCCTTCGTCAGCATCACGGTCAACCCCATCACCGACACGCCCGAATTGTTGACCGAGACGATTCGTGGTGCGCAGGACACCGCGTTGCCGGTTCCGATTGCGGCCTCTGCGATGGATCTCGACGGCAGCGAAGAAATCATGGTCACGATCGACTCGCTGCCTCAAGGAGCCACGCTCTCTCACGGGACGCGGATATCTGGGCAAAAGTATGAGCTGGGTGTCGACGAACTATCCGAGTTGACGATCTCGCCGTCGTCGGGGTGGAGCGGTCAAGCGGAATTGGACGTGACGGTCATCGCAATCGACCAAACCGCCGAACCCGTGATTGTATCCAATAAGCTGTTGCTGTCCGTCGAGAGCACAGTCGTCTCGCCGCTCTCGATCAACGATTTCACAGTGAACGAGGGCGAAGCTCAGCGTTCCCTGTTGCACACCCTGTCGGTCACCTTCAATCAAGACGTTTGGATCGTCGATCCGGCAAGCGACATCTACATCGTGCGATCCGATGGAACCGAAACGCTCCTCAATCCCAAACGGTTCACGTACAACGGCATCACTCATGAACTGTCGATCGACGTCGATGGTTTGCTGACGGCCGATGGACAGTATTACTTGATGATGCGAGCCGCTGGCATCGCGTCCAACGAGAACCGCTTGCAGACCTTGGCTGCGGGTCCAGAACTCGGCGGTGATTTCGTGCCGCTGCCCTTCCATCGCTTGCTTGCCGACGCCGATGGCAACAACGTGGTCGACAACGCGGACTGGCAGATGATTCGCACAAGTCTGCCGTCGTTCGAAGGCGACCCGACGTTTCGACGGGAAAATGATTTGACCGGCGAAGGAATCGTCGATCGGCACGACTTCATCGCATGGCGTGGGCAAACGGGTCGAACCACCGATGACTTGCCACCCGCCATCTTGGCGTCGATCACGTTGCCCAATAACGGTTTGCCATTGGTCAACGCGTACCAAAGCGATGCCGAATTGGCGTTGGCACTCAATGATGTCAGCGAATTGGAATCCGTCACCCTTCGCGTGAACGATTCCACCGATGTCGAGATCATCGGTCAACTGACCTCCGCGAACTCGCTTCGCACTCCCATCGCTGACTTGTTCGCACTGACTGGTCAAACCTTGACGGAGGGCAGCCACACAATCACGTTGTCTGCTCGCGACGTGTTTGGAAATCAGTCGGATGAGTTAGTGATCGATTTCGAGATCGATGAAACCGCGCCTCCTACTCCGACGCAGCCAGTTGTCTTGGATGGCGACGGGAATGAAGTCACCGCGACGACGATCGGCTCCAAGAGCTTCATCGTCCGATCGGTCGGCGAGACGGATAGTATCGTTCGCTTGTACCGCGACGGACAAGAAATCGGATTGGGCATCGCGGCAAGCCCGGTGGACTTTGACGTCAACCTCGGCGCTTTGCCCGACGGAACGTACACGTTCGCTACGAGCGCCGAAGACCCGACGGGTAACCGCAGCGCAACCACGGACGCGTTGCAAATCACGATCGATACAACGGCTCCGTTGATCCCCGTCCTGGATCTCAACCCGGCGTCGGACACCGGCTCCCTCGGCGATCAAACGACGGACTCAGACACGGTCACGATCGTGGGACAAACGGAATCCGGCGCAGTGATCACGCTGATCGGCACCGGCGTGACGACGACCGCGGACGCGAATGGTGATTTCCAGATCACCGGCGTTCCACTACGGTTTGGTCCCAACACGGTCACGATTTCAGCAGCCGACGCACTGGGCAACACGCGTCAACGATCGATCAATCTGTTCCGCCCGCGTTTGGAGTCCGTTCCGCCCACGTTGGCTGTCAGCTTGGCCGATGACACGGGATTGTATTTCAACGACGGCGTCACGTCGGACATGACTTTCAGCGGCGCGATCGATGATGTTTCCGGCGTCGGCACTTTGACCGTCTCGGTGAACAATGGTGACTTTGTCGATGTGTCCTCTGCTCTCAACGGCACGACGTTCTCGGTGACGCAAGCGATCTTGGAAACGGCGATCGGCGGGCCGCTTGCCGATGGACAGCACACGCTCGCGTTTGTCGCCACCGACATTTACGACAACGTGTCGGCTGTGAGTGAAATCGTGGTCGATCTCGACACAAACGCACCGGACAGTCCGTCGGGCCTGCATCTTTCGCCGAGAAGTGATCTCGGTCGCAGCGATTTCGACGGCATCACCAACCAGACAACGCTTTCCTTTTCGCTTCGTCTGACGGAACTTTCCACGGTGGACGTTTTCGTCGATGGGGTCCCACACGGCAAGTTCTCGTTGCCCCGCGGGGACGCCGAAGTCACTTTGACAGGTTTGGATGCGGGCTCGCACAGCATCACCGCCACGGCGACCGACGTCGCCGGAAACGTCAGCATCGCAAGCACTCCGGCTGTCGTTTCAATCGACTTGACGCCACCCGAGACGATATCCGCCGCCGTGACGCTGCCGAGTATCGGTACGGACAGCGGCTTGATCGTCGGTGCGACCGAACCAGACGCGACGGTGCTGTTGTATCGCGGGTTGGATTCACAGAATGTGATCGGTTCGGTGACCGCAGGGTCGGACGGAAGCTTTGATTTCGCCGATGTTCGATTCGCCAGCGGATTGAACCGCTTTCGCGTGGTCGCTCAAGACATCGCGGGCAACGAAACCGAGACAACGCTTGCCGTTCGCTACGACGCACCGGATCTTTCGCCGCCTGCGATTCATGTCACGCTGGCCAACGACACCGGGAGTTCGGACTCGGATCGATTGACCAACGATCCGACGGTCAGCGGAATGGTGGACGACGCCAGCCGAATCGCAAGTTTTCAAATCAGCGTGGGCAATAGCCCGTTTGTCAACTCGCTCGGTTCGCTCAGCGACAATCGCTTCACGATCACGCGATCGATTTTGGAAACGATCGCCGGCTCAGCGTTGCCTGACGGCGAAACCACGGTTCGCCTGCGTGCGACGGATGAACATGGGCACATCTCGGCGATCGAGTCGATGCAGTTTCAGCTTGATACGACACGACCCGACACGCCGACACCGCTTGTATTGGATCAGGCGACGGATTCGGGAACTCCCGGCGATGGGTTTACCAACAGTCCCGTGATCACGTTCACCACATCGGTCGACGCGACCGATGCGGAAGTGATCTTGTTTGCTGACGGAGAAGAGATCGCTCGGCAACCAGCCGGTGCCAACGTAACGTTGACCACCGACAGCCTGCCTGATCGAGTCCGTTACGTCGCCCAATCGGTGGACACAGCGGGCAACGTCAGCTTCTTCACCGCACCACGCTTCATCACGTTTGACGATGTATTCACGACGCCGACGGTCGGGTTGCTGTCCACGCAACAACGAGTGGACTTGGGTAGCAATCTGCACACCACGACGGCGTCAGTGACTCTGACGGGGACGGCGGAAGCGGGGGCGAGGCTTGAACTGGAGGGGCTGCCGAATTTCGCGGAAGCCGACGAATTTGGTCGGTTTACGATCGCCGATGTTGTGCTGACTCCGGGCACAAATTCGCTTCGTGTTCTCGCTTCGGACATGGCGGGCAACGCGGCGACTGTTGATTTGGAAATCGTTTTCGTCGATGCTGATGGGCCGGTGTTTGATCTTGATTTGGCAAACGACACGGGACGCAGCGACACGGACGCGCGAACGCAAGATCCGACTTTCACCGGAACGCTCAGCGACGCTTCGGAAATCGTAACGCTGCTGGCGTCACTGAACGGTTTTCCGCCGGTCGACATCACCGCGGCACTTAACGAAGACGCTCTGTCGATCGACATGGCTTCCTTAGAAACGATCCTGGGGCAAACGCTGGTCGACGGCCGATACGCGTTGGCACTGCAAGCGACCGATGCGGCAGGTAATGTTTCCGAAACCGAGTTTCAGTTCGACCTCGACCGCACCGGCCCGCCATTGCAGTCCGGCCCGGATCTCGTCACGTCCAGCGATCTAGGGCACGATCCATTCGATAACTTGACCGCGACGACGCAGCCCGTTGTGCGTTTGTTCGCCGAGCGGGGTGCATTGGTCAAATTCTACGTGGACGATGTGCTGGCAGGCGAAGTCTATTCGACCGGCGTGGCGCAATACACGCTGCCCGCAATGATGGGTGGATCTTTCAACGTGACCGCGACGATCGAAGACGCGGCGGGGAATGTCGCCGGGCCGTCGGATCCGTTGGTGTTGACGATTGACGACTCGGCACCGGAATTGATTTCACTGGAGATGCTGGCGTTCCACCGCAGCGGTGTCTCGGACACACACACGACGGATGATCAAATCACCTTGATCGGGACGGCCGAACCCGGCAGCCGTATCACGATGACGGGACAGAGCGAATCGCCGATCGCGGACGCGGCGGGCATGTTTGTGTTTGTCGTGGATTTGGCGGTCGGAGCAAACGAGTTCATGGTGGCGGCCGAAGACGTCGCGGGCAACATCACGGAAAGAAACTTCGTGTTCACGCGTGGCGAGTTGTTGCCGCCGACGTTTGTGTTGAACGTCGACCGCTTCAGCGAAGCCCAACCGCCTGGCGTCACCGGAACACTACGCGCCGAAAACCCGATCACCTCGGCGTTGGTCAGTACCGACCCGAACTTTGCCGTCGGCGTCGTTGACTTGACGCCTTATGTGTCGGGATCGCAACTGGCGTTGACGCCGACCGACTTGGAATTCATCCACGGTTCCTTCTTTGGTGCCGGCGAACACACGATTTACTTCACCGCCACCGACAGCACAGGACGCGTGGCTGATCCGACCAGCGTCAGCTTCGCGATCGATGGGACGCGACATGCGAGCTTGCAGTCCACGGTCACGTCGCTTGGCGGAGACAACTATCGCTACTCGATCTCGGCCACCGCGCCGACCGACATTAGCGAGCGTTTGGATTCGCTCAGCGTGCCTGTTGATCCCACGCTGGTCGCAACGGATTTCCTGACGCCCCCGGGTTGGTCGGTGGCGTACGCGGCCGGGGATCCCGCGATCACTTGGACGCCAAACGATCCCGTCGACGGATTGCAGAACGGAGACACCGCACTGTTTGCGTTCACCATCGAATCCGCACCGACGCGAGGCATCGTCAGCACCGATCTGACGGACTTGGGCAATGCGGGCGAGCAACGAACGGTGGCCGTCGAGTTGCAAATCCCATCACCTGCGGGACTGATTGCCGTCAGCGATTTTTACGAGTCGCTGGCCAACCAAACGCTGAATGTTTCTGCGGTCAATGGAGTGTTGGCTAACGACGCAGCGTCCGTCACCCAATTGTTCGACTTCGACGCCTCGACACGCTGGGGAGCCACGGTATCGGTCGGCGGCGACGGCGTCTTGACGGTCTCACCCGGATCGGTCTACCAAGGTATCGGCGTGGGAGAAATCGTATCCGATCATTTCACCTACACCGTTCGCGCCGCCGACAGTAGTTTGCACACGGCGACCGTGTTCTTGAGCGTTGCTGGCGAGAATCAAGCACCGATTGCCGTGGATGATTCTCCGACGGCTCAGACACCTTCGTTGTACACGAGAGCCGACGCTGTCTTGACGATCGATTCGGTGGATCTGTTACGAAACGACATCGATCCAGACGCAAACGATTTCCTGCAAATCAGTGCGATCGACGCGACCAGTGAACTCGGGGCGACGGTCAGCTTTGTGGACGGTCAGATCAGTTATGACGCGACAGCGATTGGCGTGCTGACATCGCTGGCCGCAGGGCAGCACATGATCGATCGTGTTCAGTACACGATCACGGATCCGTCAGGGCTCACCGATACCGCGTTTGCCGAAATTTGGGTGCAAAGCCCGGTCAACGTCGCACCGACAGCCATCGCGACCATCGTTGAGATCACGGAAGACGGCGTCTTGATCACGCCCGCCGAAATCGACTTGGCCAACGGCGCTGCGGACTCGGACAGCTTGCCCGCCGACGGTCCACTCGTGGTCTTCGCCGAAACGGTCACCAGTTCACTGGGTGCGACGGTCACGCTCCACAACGACGGCACTTTTGAATACGACGCTTCGTTGGTCGCTGCCATCCAATCGCTTGCACCTGGTCAAACACTCACGGACGACTTTGTATTCCGGGTCACCGACGGGATCGATGTTTCCACACCGGCAATCGTGACCCAGAGAGTCAACGGACTCAACGACGCACCAGCCGCGGTGGACGATGTCTACCTAGGACTTTCGGCCGACGGTTTGTTGACCACCACCGTTGCAAACGGGTTGCTCGCCAACGATTCGGATCCCGATTCGCCGCCACCGTTGTTCGTCGACCCAAGCCAAACGCCGTTGCTCAGCGCCGGCGGTGCAACGATCACTCTGCGTCCCGACGGCACTTTTGATTACGAACCCGGAGCCGCCTTTGCGTATCTCGCTGCGGGTGTTCAGACCACCGACACGTTCCAATACACGGTGGTAGATAACCGTGGAGCTGAATCGGTCGCAACGGTGACGATCGAGATCATAGGCGTCGACGACGCACCGGTCGCCGGCACCGATGGAATTGAACGCGGATTCTGGACCGTCGCGTCACAGAAAATCGAAGTCCCCGCCAGCGAAGGCGTTTTGGCGAACGACTTCGATTCCGACGACGACAGCGGCACGATCTTGGCAGCCTCGTTTGACGGTCTGTCGCAATACGGCGCGCGAGTCATCGTCAACGCCGACGGCAGTTTCAGCTACGACCCAACGGTCAGCCAAGCGTTGCAGGATCTGCAAGCCGCAGGCACCGACGTCGTCGACACGTTCACCTATACGGTCCAAGAAGTCGCCGGAGTCTCGCCCGACTCGATCAACGCGAAAGCAAAATCAAGTGGACCATCGCCCGCCGATTCCCCCACCGCCAGCAGCAGCGGCGTCGTGGAAATCATTCTCCGCAGCGGACCGAGTTCGTACAGTTTTGACTTGGTCGCTGAAGGCTACGACCGCATCGGCGACGGCGTCTCGATCAACAACTGGGGCAACGTGGCCTACTCGGCGACCAAGCAGGGTCACGATAGCCTCTTTGTCTGGAATGAAGACACCGGCCCGCTGTCGCTGATCCCCGAATCATTCGCGTTTGGTGACAGTAGTGTCTCGCCACCGCCACGCGACGAAACCAACGCTGCGCCGTCGATGTCGTTCAGCGACACCGTCCAGATCAACGACAACAACGCCGTCTTTGCGCAACGTCAAATGAGCGCCAGGGGAATGATGGGCATCCTGCCAATGGGCGCGCCTTTGCTGGAGTTCGTCGACTTGCTGCTGACGTACACCGAGTTGTGGAACGGTGATCGCGTCTTGAACGGTGACCGCTATGGTTCCCCCAAACAGATTGCGGTGGGCGACCTGGGATTGGCCAACGCCGGTTTGCGATGGGGCAATCCGCTGATGTTGGATTTCCAATTGGGATTGTTGACGTCTGTCGTCCCCGGCGCAGTCGGCTTTGGAATCACCGCCTCCCTCACGATGGTCCCGCGAGTTTGGACGATCAATCCGCTTTGGGCCAGCGCTTACTTTACCCCCGCCAACCCTGTCTGGAACGCGCTGCAAGATCCGGATGACTTTGACCCCAAAGTACTCAACGGGGTTTCGTTGGCGACATCGTTGATGCCGATCTTTGTTCCACAGCTTTATGTCTCGCCCTTCACCGCCGTCTATCCCACCACGGCGTCGGTCAACAATCTGGGGCAGTCCGTTTTCATCGCCGACACCAACGACTACCAAACCGATGCGGGTTTGAAAGTCGTCACGTATGGCGAAGACCGCGGGCAACCGTATCGCAGCGTCGATACCAGCGAGCCGATCAAGAACATTCAAATTTCCGACACGGGATGGAGCGCGTTCGTCCAAGGCGAATCGGTCCGCGCGATGGACCTCGATGGCAACGTCAGCGACTTTGGCATGTCGGTGATCGGTGATGAAATCGCGATCAGTGACACCGGGATCATCGCCGCTGCCGCCGAAGGACCACTGGGACGCGGAATCTACGCCATCGATCCCGAAAGTGGACGTTGGTTGAAGGTTGTCGGAGAATCTGGCGACTCCGTGATCGACTCCAACGAAGTCGACGTGGATGGGATCGGGTTTGGAGGCATCGCAGCCATTCTGGACGGGCCAATCGGAATCAACGGACTGCTCAGTGCCGGCAGTGACGACAACGGAGACCCCGAAGGCGGCACCAGCAATGACGGTTCCGAGGAAGAGGAAGAACGCAAGGTCGGTACGGCAGGCGGACTGGTCGGCGCGATCGGTTCGTCAGCCGGCGGCGCACCCGGTACGCCGTACCTGACGGTGACCTTCATGGCACGGGACAACCAAGGCAAAGAAGGTTTGCACTCCGCCCGGTTCTTTTTCCCGTCCGACGTCGATCAACAAGTCGTACCGCAACCCTCCTTCCTGGGACACGCCAAAGTCGTCGACATCGGCGAGATGCTACCAGGCATCGGAACGGTCGACTCCATCAACGGTTTCGACATCATCAACAACTCCGGACAGATCGCATTCAAAACGGACACCCAGGTCATCCGAGCAAACCCGCCGGTCTTTGCCACCGGGGATGTGATCTATGCTTTCGAGAATCGCAAACTCAGCGAGAACTCGACCTTCGATCGCGTCGATGGCGCCGCTGTCGCTTCCTTCGTCGCCGGGGACCCCGAATCGACAGCCGATCAGTACGTCGCCACGGTCGACCTCGGCGATGGAACGATCGTGACCGGCGAAGTTCGAGCGAAAGTCGTGGCGGGAAACGTGATCCCGCTCAACTACGAAGTCATCGTGGAGCACGAATACAAACGGGAAGGGCCTTACGCCATCACGGTCCAAATCCAAGACACCAAGAACCGCACCGGTGGACTTGCCGTCAGCCTTGCCAATGTCATCAACGTCGAGAACGAAGAAGACATCGAGAAACTGTCGCTGGTCGATGACGAAGGAAACTCGGTCAAACCAAAGATCCAAAGTTTTGCGTCACCATTGATCAATCGAGACGTTGAGATCGGTGATCCTTCCGGCGGTGCCGCATCAGGCGGCAGCGGAGGAGGAGGTGGCGAATCCAACAAGAAAGATCCGCCCACTCAATCGCTGGGACTCTCCACACGAGTCGCACTCGACCGGGCAACCGGCAACTTTGATGTCGTCTCCGTCGGCACCGCAGGGTTCTCTTACTCCTTTGGTCTGGAAACCGCCGGCAGCGATGGCCAAGGCGAACCCAATGTCACCCAAAGCGGCGATGGCTCCGAAGTCAATATCCGCAAAGTCATCGCCCGAGGCCTCATCGACGCGGTCTCGTTCTCCCCCGCAGGCTTCTCCGTCATCGAATACGAAACCGGATTTGATGGCGAAGCGGAGTTTCCGATCAACAGCAGTTCCAGCTCGTTCGCCGAACAAGCCAAGGTCGAGGGCAAGGTCACAAGCTACTTTGTCGACGAAAAGACATCCGGTCCAGACGGCTGGGAATGGACACTCACCACGGAGAAACAGTCCAACTACACCAAGACCGGCGAGCGATACATCGATGGCGATCTCGCCGGCCAAATCGATAATCTGATCGGCGGCGGTGGAACTTCGTACGTCGGCGATTTCCGACTCACCGTCGATGAAAATACCGTGGAGACCCTGCGCGAGTTCGGCCCCGATGCGTACCAAGTCACACGTGATTTTCAAATCGACACGACCACCACTGCGGATCATCGCGGCGGTCGACAGCTTTTTGGTTTCGTCGATGTCACCGAGACCGTTTCCTCGATGCACTCCACTGGCACGGTTCCCGAAAGCGGCAACTATGACCTGACGATCACCACCACCGTCGAAACGACCATCAAAGAACGCTCGGATCGCAACGGCCCGTACCAGTCCGTCACGACTGGCTCCAACTCAGCTACCACCACCAGTTCCAAGACCTACGACGCGGCACAATCCACTTTCAACCTGTCCAACTCCGGCACCAGCCAGTCGACACAACAGCGAACGGAAATCAACCAAACGCAAACGGTCGTCTCCTCCATCACCAGCGGTGGCACATCCACACTGGTCGGTACAGGGCAAGACGAACTAGGGAATTTTGGGTTCACCACTCAGAACCACGCGACGTCCACGATCAACTCCGTCACCACCAACTCCGTGGACTCGGACTACCAAAGCGTCTCGTTGCAAAACAGCATCTCCGACATCACGGTCACCCAGTCGGGCAATTTGTACGGTGGCGAATACGTTTATCGCGAGTCCACCAACCAGTCGCACAACAGCGAAGACGAAACCAGCAACGGCCCCAGCACAACGACGACGACGTCCGGCGGCGTCACCATGGGACAGAAAACCACCACGGGCAACAAGAAAACCGGGCAGTTCACGATCGTCGCAAGCTCCAACTCGGTGTCCACGACCGAAACGACGCTGACGAACCAGTCGATGGTCAGCAGCTCCACCACCCGAGCCGAATCCACGGGGACCTCTCGCAAGTCCGGCAACGCTAAACAAGGTGACTACGAGTTCTCGGGTTACAACCACGCGGAAACCGATACCACTCGCGTGACCACGAACACGCAAGCCGACGGAATCGTCCTGCGGTCCGAAATGGTCGAACAACGTGAGTCCGAGGCAAGCTTCACCGGCACGGGCAGCGCAAAAACCGGACAAGTGCTCAAGTCCGAGGAGTCGGAGTCATCCGGAACCGTCACGGAAGCGACGACCAACCAAACCAGCACCACCGTCACCAATTCCATCTCCAGCGGTGACGGCGAAACACAATCGGTCTCCAACACACTCACCGGTGACTACACGATCGAGTCAGAAAACCGCTCGCTTTCAACAGTCATCACTGTCGATCTGAATCAAGACCTGAACTCGCGTCGCGAAGTGTTCACGGACAGCTCGACGACCGGCGAAGACACAGGCAACCGCATCTCGGGTATCTCCGAAAGCGAGTCGACCACCCGTTCCAACTCGGTCTCAAACGAGACGACAGAAATCCTGACGCAGAGGTCAGCCTCGTCGTCGGAATCTGCCACCGTCACACGTTCAGCGTCCGGGGCCAATGCGATCACGGGTGAGTTCGACAGCACACAAACATCCGAAAGCTCGTTTGAACAGCGTTCAACCTCGCAAAACCAGACCGCAACCACGCTGGGACACTCCCAAGGTGAATCAAGCTCCGTTTGGCAGTCGACAGGCAATTCCATCGTCGGCGACAACTCGGATACTGTCACATCACACGCCGAAACAAAATCCCTGGCCGTTTCACTCAACGGACCAGACGCTCTGCTCTTGTCCGACGATCGCGTCTACGCCGGACTGAATCATTCAACACCGGACATCGACGTCAATGGGCTCCGAATCGTGATCCCTAAGGGGTCCGTGATTCACTTGCCCGAGCAAAATGTTTCCGCATCCGTCTCGACCAGCGACAGTTCGTCCAACAGCACATCGAACACCATCAGCGGTGTCTTCACCGAGTCCTCGCTCTCCGACAGCACCACCGACTCCGTTTCTCAACGCATCAACCAATCGACGCTCACCGAGTCGACGTCACATTCCACTTCGAACGTGACCTCCTCCAAATCGGGCAGCTCCGTGATCGGCAGCGTCAGTGCCAACACCACCCAAAACAGCACTTCCACCGCCGCAACCACCAACGCCAATCAAGGCACCACGAATGTCCAGACGTCGTCGTCCACTTCATCGCAGACATCCATCGAAAACGGAAACCAGATCACGGGTATCTTCACCGGAACCTCGACGTCGTCCGGTTCCAGTACCTCCGATTCAACGACCGTCAATCAAACCCTCAACCGATTGAGCACTACCGAAACGACGACCGAATCGGAAGGAACATCGACCAGCAATCGCGTCCTCGGAACCAGCGGCGTGACCCAAACGACGACACAGGAAACCACGTCCGCAAGCACCACGACCAATCATGGTTTCACGTCGACCGTCACGACGGTGTCCTCGGGCGAAGTCGAAATCACAAGCAACGGAAACTCCAACACCGGCGAGTTTTCCGAGTCGCGTGACTCAACTTCCCAGTCTCAGAGTTCGTCCACCGTCACCAACGATCCGAAATCGAACACCGGCTCCGAAACCATCCTGGCAACCTCCAGCAGCAACAGCGTGGGCAACTCGGTCACGGGCGACTACTCAGGCACCGAAACCACCAGCCAAACGGCCACAGGATCCGTCACGGAAATCAATCAAACCCTGACCACCATCACCGACACCACGTCGACAACGGGAACCAACACAAACCGTAGCGGCAACTCCGTCCTGGGCACCTACGCGGACGACTGGACGACGACCAGCAGCAACGACGTCACCATGAGCGTGACCAATCAAACACGCAACAGCCAAATCACGTCCGCCACCAACAACACCGGTTCGGGCAGCGTCACCGGAAACAATCTCAGCGGCCTGTTCTCCCGCAGCCAATCCGACCAGTCCACGTCCTCTCGTGGCGAGACCATCACGAACGGTCCACTGACAACAACGACGGTTGCCACGGTGGTCAGCCAGTTCAACTCCACGACCAACGGCAACACGATCGTTGGAACGTCACAGTCGTCCAGCTCCTTCAGCGACTCGTTGACTCAAACGGACACGGTTTCCAACGACCTGGAAACCTCGACCATCGAAATCAGTGACGTCTCTTCTGGAACGGCGATCCAAACTGAGAACAGTTTCCTGGGGACCTCTTCCTCGACCACCACCACGACATCGGGCTCGACGCGAAACTCGACAACGACCAACCAAACCGAAACAACGGATAACGAAACCTTGGTGCAAACCGAGGTCACCGTGACCGAAACCGGAAACCAAGTCACCGGGGACTACGAACGGCAAACCGGGTCACAAAAAACCGCGTCCACCGACGAAACCACGACCAATCAAAATCGCACCAGCACGGTCGTCGCAACCGAATCGGAATCCACCAGCGATCTCACCACCGGAAACAACATCACTGGCGTTGTCGCCGGCGAAGCCAACATTGTGACGACGACGTCGATGACCACCACGTTGCTCAGTCAAACACTTAACGTCACCGCTCAAATCGATGAAAACGTCACCAAGACATCTGACTTCACCGGCAATTCGGTCACGGGCACGTCGGTCGCCACGACGATCAACTCCGGCGATCGAACGCGGACAGAGTCGCTGACCAACGGCACGATGAACGCCACCGCCCTGGAAACCTCCACGTTCTCCTCCACCGCGTCCCGCACCGAAAACTCCGTCACCGGCGTCTACAGTGAGACCATCAACGGGGCTCAGGAATCACTGATCGACGGCGACGACGTCAACAAGACGCTAACGGTGGATTACACGACCGACAAGAACAGCACCTACGAAAACGTTTCTTCCGGCAATGTCATCGTGGGCTCCTTCACAACGACATCCGAGACCTCTTCATCGGAGACCCGCAACGCGACCGACATCAATGGGCCGCTTACCGTGGTTTCGACTTCGGTGACCACGGAGGAAATCGCAGAAACGATGACCGGTGATTCGATCGCCGGTACCACGCAGTCGGACTTGATGATCGACACCACCACGTCGCTCAATCAAACCGACACCAACGGCGACTTGACCGTTACGATCGTTTCCAACGGAACATCGCACAGCGAAACGCTTTCCACCAACCACCAGTTCACCGGCGCGTTCACCAACGCGACGACCGCGACCTCCAACGGCACGCGAACGGAGACCACCAGCAATCAAGGCTACGAAGCAACTCTGACGAGCACTTCCACCTCCAGCACGACCTCCGATGCGACCGGAAATGCGATCACCGGCGCATCCTCCTCCACCGACTCGGGGACTGCCAGCCAAACCGTGACCGGATCCTCCACGGTGCAAACGGAGACGGTCAACGAATCCAGTACCACCGATTCGACGTTCTCCTCCAGCACGGTCTCCAATTCCGTCACAGGTGCCTACACGAGCAGTTCGACGAATGACTCCACCTCCACCGCAACGGCTTCGCTGACCAATCAAACGCTGACGTCCAACACCAGTTCCAGCAGCACGTCTGCAACGACCAGCGACGAATCAGGAAACACGATCACCGGGGACTACACGTCCGATTCGTCGACGCAGAGCACCGTTTCCGGAACCCAGCGTGATGAAAACCAAGTGTTGATCGTCGACATGACGTTCTCCAGCACGTCGACCACCGATGTCGACGAAGCGGGCAACGCGATCGAAGGCACTTATCAGACAACGACCCAGTCGACCTCCAATGGAACCAACAGCGAGTCCAATCAAATCGGGCCGGCTTCCACGAACACGTCCACCCATTCGTCATCGTCTTCGGCAACCACCACGGGCGATCACGTCACCGGTGAGTACACGTCGAGCAACACCAGCTCATCCAACTCGACCTTCAGCGAAACCTTCGCCTACCTCGATCTGACCGGCACGCACTCGTCCACAACCACCAGCACATCCTCCGGAAACTCCACCGGCAACGCAATCGCGGGCACCAGCTCCAGCACGGCACACAGCGAGTCCACGACTTCGGGCAACACGACGGAGAACAATCAAGCAATCGTGACAGTGGCCACCACCTACGAGACAACCACCGTCAACGACTCGACCCAGACCAGCAATTCGATCAGCGGCCTCTACTCTGGCGCGACCACGACCGCCACGACGAACTCCGGCACAGAAAACAGCTCCAATCAGTCGTTGACGCTTGCGTCCACCAGTTCGGGAACCTCCAACTCGACGACAACGGACTCCGGCAACAGCGTGACCGGCGAGTACTCATCAAGCCGATCATCAAGCTCTACCGGCACAGCCACCACGACGACCAACAATCAAACGCTCACCAGCGTGGTGACCGTCACGTCCAGCGGAACGAGCGAGTCCACGACGACCGGCAACGACATCACGGGCGCTTCGTCGTCCGAGTCGACCGGAACCGGCTCGACGACCACCAACCAAACCGATACCAATCAGACGCAAACCGTCACGATGACGGAGAACTCCACGTCATCGTCCTCCAGCTCGGGAACCGACAACTCGATCACCGGCGCCTTCACCAGCGAATCGTCCACCGCCGTCACGACGGACCTTGAGGAAACAACACTCAATCAGACGCTCAGCCGATCCGTCGTCCGCGACGAAACGGCAACCTCGGTCAGCACCGCGTCGGGCAACAGCATCACGGGCGACTACACCAACGAAGTCATCGTGGCGGCCGATGCCACAGCAACCGGCCTGACGGAAAACCAGACGCTCACCGTCACCACCTCCAGCCAAACCGAGCAAACCAACTCGACGACGACCGAGACCGGAAACAGCCGCTTCGACGACTACGAGACCGTGACCGCATCCACTCGCGTCGTCACGGCCACCCAAGCGTCCGTCAATCAGACGCTCTCCAGCAACGCCACGACCAACTCGACCACCACCAACAACAACACACGCACCGGCAATCGCACCAGCGGCGAGTACACGGAGAACACGACACGCAGTGTTTCCGCCAGCGATTCAGGCACAGCGATCAACCAAACGCAAACCGCCACCAGCAGCACCACCGACGCGTTGGACGAAGTCTTCCAGGAGATCGGCAACGACATCACGGGGCTCTACACCAACACTTCGACAGTGACCTCGTCGGTGACCGAGGACTTGTCAGAAATCAACACGGACAGAAACGTTTCCGGCATGTCGACTTCGACCTCGACGAGCACTCAAGTCGGCAGCGGAAACAGTGTGACCGGTGCGTTCAACGACACGACCAACGCGACCAGCTCGTCGACGCGAACTCAAGCGGGAACGATCGGCGATCGATTTTTCAACTTGTCCGAGACCACGACGATGACGAGCCAGTCGACTTCGTCCGGCAACCAGATCACCACCGACACGACCAACTCGGCATCCTCCGACGATTCCTACGAGTACACCAAAAACACCACCTACACCGACGGCAGCGACACCAAAACGGTCACCCGCAGCAGCGAAGCCACATCCACGTCGACCAGCAACTCGATCACCGGTGTCTACTCAGGAACGTCTACTTCGTCGAGCACCTCCGACGTCACCGAAAACGGCACCCGCAGCGAAACCTACACCGCAACGTCGCACACCGAGACCACCGCGACGGACACAAACTCCGGAAACTCCGTCGTCGGCAGCTTTGAAAACACGTCGACCTCTGACGTTCTCGGTTCGGTCAGCCGATCACTGACCGACGCCAATGGAACAACGCTATCGATCAGCGAGTCCATCGACGGAGATCGAAGCAACGCTTCATCGGGCAACCAGATCACCGGTGCGAATTCATCGACTGGCGATTCCAACACCACGGTGATCACGACCCAAACGGTGGTCACGACGGACTCCCTGCACAATCACACCACGGTCAACACCGTGACCTCCGAGGTGCTCTCCACCGGTACCGGCAACAGCGTCACCGGAGCGGTCACTTCGGCGGCCGACTCGACCACCACGACGACGCTGACTCAAGACGGCACCGTCGGCGGCGCAACGGTCGACTACGACGCAAGTTCCACCGACGTCGCTCAGACCGACACGGTGGGCAACACGGTCACGGGAATCTTTCAATTCCAAACCGACGGCACCGACACGTACTCCTACACCCAAGTCATCACACGCGACGCAGCGGACCAGTACACGCTGACCGGCAGCGGTACCAAAACCTACAGCAACACGACCGACGTTCAGTCACTCACGGGAGAGTCAACCAGTACGACCACCGGCAGCGACACGTACACGCTCAATCAAACGGGCACGGACGCGGTGGGTGTGTTTGAAGTCGACTTGACGGGAACTGACAGCTTCACCGAAACGGAAACCTCCAACAGCGAGACGGGTGTCTTCTCCCGCTCGACCGACGTCGACGGTTCGGTCAGCGGCGAGATCACACGCGGCGCGAGCGTCACACCGATCGCCGACGTGATCGATCAAGTCGTCACGCAGACGGGCAACTACCTCGACGGCGACATCGACATCAGCTTCGTCGGTGACAGCCGCTACGATTCCCTCGTCGACTTTGCCGACACCAGCAACGCGGCAACTGGTACGCCCGGCGACTTGGATCACTCACCGGTCGGCGCCCCCGTGGTGATGGGCAACGCGCCCGGGTTGCCCACCGGCGGCGGCACCGAATCACTCGGCGCCGTCGGAGCCTCCGCCATCGCTTCCGCAGCGACCACCTCGGACGGAACCCTCGCGGCCGCCTCATTCCGCGGCGTCCAGTCGACCGGAATACCCTCGGTCGTCGTGGGCAGCGATTGGTCGGGCAGCGGCACGCAAGACGTTTACGCGATCGCGGGCGGCGACGCGATCGAGCAATACTGTTTCCCCGCCGGCACCGAAATCTTGCTCGCCGATGGCACCATCAAGCGCATCGAGCAAATGTCAGTGGGCGACCAAGTCTCGTCGCGCCACTCCGCTGAGCTCGTTCCCGGCCAAGTCACCCAGACCTACCACAACGCCCCACAACCGCTGCTCAACATCCACATCGGCGACACAAAAATCGCGACCACCGCCGGCCACCCCTTCTACGTCCTATCGCCCCCTGTTGGAGTCCAGCCTTTAGGCGCCCTACGCGCACCTCTCCCCCTCGCTAATACCCACCCTTCACACACCCCACTCGCACCTGCTGGAGTCCAGCATTCAGGCGTCCCACGCGCACCTCTCCCCCTCGCTAATACCCACCCTTCACACACCCCACTCGCACCTGTTGGAGTCCAGCCTTCAGGCGCCCTACGCGCACCTCTCGCCCATGCTGGAGTCCAGCCTTCAGACGTTTTACTCGCACTTCACCCCGGCACCTACACCCAAGCCCAAGACCTCCTCCCGGGCGACCAACTACTGACCTCCGAAGGAATCGCGCTGACCATCACCGCGATCACGCGAGATCCATCGCCACCGGTCCCGGTCTACAACTTCTGCGTCGCCGAGCATCACAACTACCACGTACGCCTGCCCGGCACCAACCACTACGTCCTCGTCCACAACGACTCCTTCGGCCTGTACACCTACGGCAGCGCTCTACTGCCGGTGCTACAAGAAGCCTACGAGGGCACGGCGCTGGCCGACGTCGTCGACTTCACCGCCAGCGTCGTCAACGCCGTCATCGACGCCGCGTCGCCCTACGTCACTCCGGTCTACAACGCAGTTTCGTCACTCGTCGTCAGCGCGGTCAATTTCGCCAAGCCGTATGTCAGCGAAGCCATCCGGGCTGCGACATCGGCCAGCCAAGCGGTCGCGAGTTTCATCACGTCCGTGTCCGACGGAGCCAACGGAATCCTCATCGACTTGGGCAAAGGGCTCAGTGCGCGCGGTTTCGATGGCCTGGGTAGTTGGCTGGTCAGCAGCGGACAAGAAGGCCAGCTCAAGGACACGATCTTCGGCGTCAGCGCCGCCGGAGCCGCCGCCACGGTCACGCTCGTCGCCGCCAGCGGCCTCGCGTTGGCCTTCGGCGGACCTGCCGCGTTGCCCTTCGTCCTAGGCGCATGGTCGGGTGCGATCGACGTCTACATGTCGGGCGAAGTCAGCGGTCGATCCTCGGGCTTCTTCCAAATCATGTTCGGCGCCGCGTTTGGAGCCACGAACCCGGTCGGTGCGCACTGGGGACTGGCCGGTGGTGCGATCGGATACTCAATCGACAAAGACAACGGGGGGAGCGGCGAAATCGGCTACATGTTGGGCAGCATGGGTGCCGGCCTTTACGGCACGGGCAAATCCGCATGGGCCCGAGGTGGCAGTGACTGGGGAATGGGCAGAGCGGGCTACGTCGCTCGAGCGGTCTCCTACGAAGCGAGCGGGGTGGCCATCGGCTTCGGCTATGGCATGGTGACCACGCGGGACGTCAAGGCAAGCCTGCAGTACGCCATGTTCGGCCAGATGGCTGGCGGGATCGTGGGGGCGATCAAAGTCAAGTGTTTCGTCGCCGGCACCCCGGTCCACATCCCCACAGCCGACACGTCGCGCACTTCCGAAACCAAGCCCATCGAACAACTCCGAGTGGGTGAGCGAGTCCTCGGCGAGAACCCGCTGATCGACCGAGACGACGCCTGTTTGCTGGAACCCGACTGGACGCAATACGTCGCGGTGACCGCCAAAGTCAGCAAGCGAGACGGCAGCGAGCTAGAGATCACGACGCTCAAACCAGACATCTGGCTCAAGACCAACGAGGTCGAGGTCGGCAAACGCACCTTAATGGACATCCCGGTAGCGGACGCCCACAACGAAGCCCTGATCACAGCGATCAACCCCGCGCCAAACATCGCCCCGGGCCCAGGCCGAGTCATCCTCTCCACCTTCCGCCACACCGCCGACGAGATCCTAGAACTCACCATCGAAGGCGAACCCAACCCCATCCAAACCACCCCAGACCACCCGTTTTGGGATGAATGCCGGCAATGGTTTACCGCGATTGGCAAAATGGAAAATGGCTGCCTTTTCCGCCACTTCGACGGGGTTGCTTCGCTTAAGTCCTATGTGGAAAAACGTTCGCCAACTGAAGTATTCAACGTTACCGTCCACGGCGAGCATGTTTACAGCGTAGGCCTTTCCGGTATTCTTGTTCACAACGACCATCAGTATGTCGATCCAAACACCATTTCAGCGACGAAGAAGGAGGTGACGAGCCAGATTCGGGACATCGGACGTGAACTTGCTCAGCTAACCAAGACAGCTCGTGATGAACTTGCCAACAATTTTGATCTAATTGCGAAAAGACTTTCACCAGAGCAAATTGACGCCCTTGCCGACGACCCCTGGCTGTTGCGTGTTTTTCTCGGCACTGAGATTGAGGGCAGTGTTGCTAGAAAGATTGACAATCTACTTGATGCAGACCCTGATTCAGTGCTGAAAGACCTTGTATGGACAGGAAAGTCAAACAAGCCGCAAGACTTTGTAGGACCGGACAACTTTGGCTTTGACATCACGGGTGGAAGCAGTACATCTATAAACAAGCATGCCAGCAGAGATGAAGTTGATATCGTTATTACTTACGACTCACTACCTTCGAGTATTGGGTACAATTTTGTTAAATGGCTTACAGAATAGGAAACAACCTTGCTCCGACTTGAAGATCTCGATGGTTTACAATGCGTTGAAGATGGTGTTTACCAATTATCTGATCATGTATTCGACAACCAGACATTTGCAAACCTCGAATTCACACCAGGAAGCGGTGAAACATTGGTTTTGCAAAACGTTGAATTCATTAATTGCAAAACGTCGCCTGGTACCTCAAGAGTCACGTCTGGTACAAAGTTGACGAAAGTCTTGTTCGACAACCTCGATTGCGGAGATGCTCTACGAGTCTCTGCCGCCGTTGAACTGAATCAAGTTGTAGTGAAGGGCAATAAGCCTGCTAAACTGCTTATACAACCCGACGACGACGATGCCGACTTCGCTGTAGCAATGGGTAACGACGTGCCGTTCAAAGTGGATGTAACTGACTACAGTGGAGAAACAGTTGTTATCGGAATTCCCGCATGCTCGGTAGTTCGCGACCCAAGTCGCCATGTTGTGATTCGACGAGAACATGAAGCGATCATCACGTCACCTGATTCTGGACTGTCAACTTTGAGTTTTTGGAAAATCTATCTCAAGAAGGTAAAAGTCTTTGGCTGTGACGAAGGAGTTTTTTCTCTTCCGCCTAGCTCTCATAAAAAGCACGGCGTTGTCATGAAAGAAAAGCAAAAGCTAGAGAACTTGGGCCTCTGTTTCGACTGAGAACAAGACTAAGCGGTCACATACGACAAAGGGGGCAGCGTCAGAGAAAAGGTGTCAGACACAATACTGTTCGGCTCAGTTATTGCTCAACGCTAGTTCTATCGGATTATCGGCACGCGCGGGGGCTAAATGGATGCAGGAAAGCTTGATCCACGGGGCACATTGCCACCGACCGCGCAGCAGTCAACGGCCGAAGCCGGGCGGCTTCGGTCGGTGCGCAGTATTCCTAGATAGACTTGGGCTTCAGTTTTTCGATGTGAGCCTCAAGTTCCTGCAGACTTGCCCAACCGAGCAAGTAAAAGCAGATCATTTCATAAGTGCGTTTGTTCGGTTGGCCGCCGGTGTAGATCAAGATCAGCAGGCATGCAATGATTGCCAAGTACATCTGGATCTCCACGCCAGCGGGCTTTGTGCTCAACAGGTGATGGCAGCCTAAAAGTTGTTTGATCATCCGAAAGAACAACTCGATCGTCCAGTCATACTGCCTCCATAGAAGTCGGGGTTATTCTTCCGTCGGTATTTGCTAGCTTTATTCGCCAGCTGAATCCGAATTCGGGTTCGGTTTGGGCGTGATCAGGGCGCGAGGATATGGGTCAGGCCAACCGCGACGCTGGGTGCGGAGTTGCGTCAGGCGAGAGAGTTCCTCCGCATCGGCGTAGATCGACCAACGTCCAGTTGCCGCTACTTTGTGCGAAGTGACCCAGCCGACGCGTTGCCAACGATGGAGCGTGGCGATGGGCATCGACAGCGCAGCGGCCAAGTCGCTGAGCCACCATTCATCCCTGCGAAGATGGCGTTCTTCGGTGACGCTCTTGGGTAACGGTCCGGTTCGAATGCCGCGATCACGCAGGAAGCGTGCTAGGATTCCTGCGCTAAATAGTGATGAGCGTTTTGGTGGTTGATAACCTTCGGCATTCAAAAGGTTGGCGATCGAACCGAGCGTTTTGCCTTCATCGAGCAAGGCTTTGATGCGTGATAACAGTTCGTCGTAGTACGACAGTTGCTCGTACGTTTGAACCGGACGACGCATCGCGTGGTGACTGCCGAAGCCGCCCTTCCAATGAATGTCCACATCTACTCGTTCGCTGTCGCCTTCGACGTTGATGACGACTTCATCGATCAACAGGCGCGCGATCTCGCAACGGTCTTCGGCAGTGGTTGTTTCTGCAATCCACAACTGCGGTAAACATTCCGAGAGCGACTTGATCTCTTGACGTTCGTTGTCGCTCAGTTTTGCAGGTGTCGAGGTTTGAAAGCGATCGTACTCGATCGTCAATTGTTCTTGCTCACGCAACGCTTCCTCCCAGCGTCGTTCGAGTTCCTTGGCGACCAAGCGGTTCTCGGGATCGACTGCCGCGTAAGACTTGCGTGCCACTTCGGCACAAATCAAAGGGGTCAGGCCTCTTTGTTTTTGATTCTTCGCAGGTTACGCTGTGTCAAAGGTCCCTTTTCGGAGAACCTTTCCATGCCCAACGAGCAATAAGGGGAAGGGGGGGTAAACGCGATCAGAAAGTCGCAAGAGCCAGCCAGCTAGACGTGAAGATTGAAATCTATGACACGACTGGAGCGTTAGTTAAGGTACTGCAATGGCAAAGCTTGGTCAAAAAGAATCGTACCCAAATTCGGTTGAACTGCTTCTCTGGAACCAGGCGTGGTCCGACGATGACTTGGTCAATTTTTTTGAGTACGTTTTCACTAAGTTCCCGCTCGTAACGGAAGCTGGAAGGAAACTTGGAGTGTCTGGGAAAGGGTGGGGTAGATTTCTCGCAACTGAGAAGTTTCCAGTCGCGTTGAAAAGACGCGGGCCGAGTACGTTGAGATGCGTGATATTTCGAGAACTGGAACCACTTCTCGACATGCGACTTGATCGAGATGCACTTGAATGTGGTCGAATCAATATCGCGGGGAAGGGCTTCGCCGGGGTCAGGCTTTGCATTGGGTTTCTAGTTGTAGTCTGTCCTCAATCGATGCTGCCCGTCGTCGCCACGGCGGCGACTCGGCATGTCGTCGCTCGGCGCGGCGGGACGCGATTGGGGACAGGGCACTCTGTCGCCGTAAGCGGCCGAGTGCTCCGTCCCCTCTGGCGATTAAGAAGCACCGTCTGACAGTGCGGGCCATCACGTGAGCGATCGTGACTTCGGTGGAACCGAAGACCTCCACGCCAACAAGTCGAGTCATGGTTTGCCCCGGAGGTGACGAGAATGAAATGAGAAGATCGGCTCTACCACTCCAGCACTGTCAGTCAGCCCAGGAAAAGTGCTCTGACCCAATGGCCCTTTTGGCGACGAGACCTGGGTGGAGTCGACTGCGAGGAAGTTCGATTTCGAATCGACGATGCGCCCCCAAGGCCGTCCACGGAAGTTACCACGCCCCTCCTGATCTGTACCCATTCTTCCAACTCGGTGTCCGACATCTTTTCTCTGATCAGGTGATAGATAGTCCCGGGGAACTGGACGCGGTGAGGACGAGGCATGGTCAACCTTGGAGCGGAGGACGACCAAACGGCGGTTGAATCTAAAGCCGCCGAAAACCCAATGCAAGGCCTGGCCCCAGCGAAGCCACCCGAAGAGCGTCGGCAACGCAACGCCCGGCGTGACCGAGCCCGACTCGATCGCCGCCTCAGCCAATCCGAGTCGGAATAAACCCTCCGCCCGCCCCGACGGCACATGGTGCCGTTGGGCGCTTACCAACGCAAGATCGCAACTGCCGAATGGCCAACCGAGACAATCGAATGGTGTTTCAAATCGTCAGCGGCCGCCAAGTGTGGCACACTGACAACATCGATCCGTCCCCGAGGGCAGGCGCGGCTTTTCGGAGCCAAAGTCAATAAGCCCGTGGCATAAGCGTGATGCTCTGTCAGCGGTTCAAACGCCGGATAAGACAGTGTGAGGCTTCTAAGCTTCGGATATCTACCAGGGTGGCGAGACTGAACCATCCATGCTGACGGAGACGTGTCTCGTCAGCGGACAAGCCATTGGACTTTGAGTCGCAAAAAAGTTACCGTAAGGTAATGCCGTTTGAGGTACGCGCGTATCTCGCCAAGGCGGCCAAATCAAAGTTCGACCATGACAGTGCTTAGATTTCTTCGCCGCCTAAACGGCCCCCTGGCGAGACTTCACCCCCTTGAAAAGTGCGCTGTCGCTATTTGCTTGATTAATCATCGCGGAATTCAATTGGAATTTGGATGTTTTCAAATCTGTTCCCAGACAAGCTTACCTTGGTTCCTTTGGAAACACTGATCCCAACCCTTCCGTTTGTCATAGTGTTATTGTTTATCTGTGATTCAATTTCACTAGTGCCGTCGCGGTATTGTGTTGACGCTTTGCATTCAGACGTCTTTGAATTCAAATTTGCACATGTCATTACGCGTTCACAGGTCGCTCCACATTGTTCACAAAAAAACGCCTGGTCTCGCTCATCCATCTTTCGCAAGACCTCGTGAAAGCACGAACAAGAGTTGCACTCATATAGATAAAGTGGCATTTCACAATCCCTGATTTCTTTCTGTTCTCAACAGTATACATCCGCTCCATTGACATACGGCAATAGCCCGCCTTCATGACGCTTAAGAAAGGACGCCATATTGTTTTGAAAGTTCGCGCAATCTGATTGCTCTTTCATCCAATACCGGACGCCAGCAACAACATCTTTGCAGAATGTTACAAGATCCAAATTAAGCGCATTGTTCAAGACATTCTTGTGCATAATGCATGTTCTATTTTCCAATGGTGCAAGGAAAATGATTCTACAATATCCGAGATCTTTGTGTTCAGCTTTGCCCTGATGAAGCGCGGCGCAACGGAAAGCGTAGCAATTGCTTCCGTTGAACATCCCGTCGTACTTCGGTGCTACATATTCGTCAAACCAAATCTTGTATTGCCTGCCGGTTGAAAACCCGTTGTCTGACGAAATTGCGCCACAGATATCTGGAAGCGTTAAGGTGCTGAACAGGGCAAGGTACAATTGTCCTGAATCGCAGGACATTTCAATCTGATTAAGTAGTTCGTTCATCCGCTCTTATTGCACGAAAACACGTTATTGATCGTCCCGATGCCGTGCAATTTGATCCTTATGGACGGTGAATTGGCACTTTATACTATGGGCCCTCGGTGCGTGTGGAGTCAAATATACGCTTCAGCCCACGTACATTCCATCAAGCAGCATGCTCCAAACAGACGTTTTTCAAGAAATTGAGCGTTCAAACTCGCTTTTTCCGGTCGTCCTCCATGCTGGCTACGTAAGTGTCTAACTTGCAACCGTACGCCAGCAACATAAGAAAAAGTGTCAGGAGAAATGGTGTTCGGCCCGGCGTTTGCTACAACGGTCGCACTGAGTTTCGATTCCGGTTTTCTCGCCGAGTTTCGCGAAGGGGGAGAGGCACGTTCCTGGTGGCAGAGCAATTTTCCGGGGAGCACGGCACAGATCCGGTTAGATTTGGCTGTTTTTTTGTCGCCATTGAATGCCAGTCACGCACCGAGATCGGCACACCTGACGGCTTAGATTTCTCCTGAGGTGTAGACAGCGACATGCCGGTCTTCCAAACCGGAGAGGGCCGTGCGATTCCGACCCAGACGCTTTTGATAAAGTTAGTCGCCGCAAACCGTTGAAGTAAAAGAGGTTGTGGCAGCTACCCGCAAATATAAGTTATATTGCCGTTGCTCGGCGCCGGGGTTCTGCTATCCTCCCGAGCGTCGGGCGCCGAAACTAGGTAACTGACAAAAAAATCGAGACGAGCGACAAACTCGTCTCGATGGACTGGTCCACGGGATTAGGCCCCTATGGACCGATGACTTCAAAGTAGCTGGGGGTGCGACTCAGCACCATGGGTCGCCCCCTGCTCACTTTTGCTACTTACGGGGTATACCGTGGAAAAGTAGCACGACAGCCGCTAATACGAGAATTGCTTCCGCTAGTCCAGCCATCCTCACCTCCTTTCTTGGTGGGACCGTTAGCTTTTGAGAGAGAGGGGAACATCCCTTTGCCTCTCCAACTCGACAGTGGCTCGTCCCTCGCCACTTCGGTCTCATCGTGTGTGAAGGCTTGCCATGGTGCCAGCGAACCAATCAATCACGATGGTCGCATCTTATGGATTGCAACGGGCTTGCCAACTGACTGAGTCCTGTAATTCGCAACCTCCGTCGCAGCAAGGACTTACGGATAAGAAAGGTGGTTTGTTATAGATACGAGGTGAAGCAATTTGTCACACCCAAAAGAGCGTAAGTCGTTACGGGCAAGGGGGTTAGTGAATTCCCGATATATGATATATGTAAAACTTTTTCGATTCCAATATTGGAGATTTTCCCGATAGTTTTCCCGGCGCCGAGAAAATAGTTTGCGGCGCCGAGAGTTTCGGGCGTGGCGCCGCGAGCGGACGTCAACTTCCAATCGATTTAACCGTGCACAAAAGAGAGATAACCGTTTGCCTGCTATCCCCCGGTATAGTTTCCCATGCTGGGAGGGCGTTAGGTCTAAGCTCCATCGGAAGAGCTTTGTGTTTAGCCTCAGTAAGCGCTACAAAGGGTAGGGGTTTTTGCGCCCCGAGCCGGTGAAATTGGCCGGGTCATAGGCTATCGATTGGTGCATGAGACAAATCAAAGGGGTCAGTTTTGGTTCTTCGCAGGTTACGCTGTGTCAAAGGTCCCTTTTCGGAGAACCTTTCCATGCCCCGACCACCACGTGCCGATGAAGCGGGCGGTTTGTATCACGTGCTGAATCGCGGCAATTTGCAAGCGACGATTTTTCAAAAAGATGCTGGAGATGGCAGTCTAAAAGGGAGCCACCGTGGCAGCCGAAAACGGAGCCAGGTGGTTTGATGGGGGAGTGACTTGGGGGTGCCGGTGCGGTGAGCTATTCCGTTGGGGAATACAGCTCAACTCGCACCGACGGGGAAGGGCTTCGCCGGGGTCAGGCTTTGCATTGGGTTTTTAGTTGCAGTTTGTCCTCAATCGATGCTGCCCGTCGTCGACACAAATCAAAGGGGTCAGGCCTCTTTGTTTTTGGTTCTTCGCAGGTTACGCTGTGTCAAGGGTCCCTTTTCGGAGAACCTTTCTATGCCCCGACCACCACGTGCCGATGAAGCGGGCGGTTTGTATCACGCGCTGAATCGCGGCAATTTGCGAGCGACGATTTTTCACAAAGATGCCGACTACGCTGCTTTCGAGCGGATCCTGCATGAAGCGTTGGGTGCAGAAAAAGGTGGCAGGACTCTTTTTCGCCTCACGGAGTATGTTCAGCTTACTGACTTAGAAACAGGGAACGGTTTTTTGTCGGCAAATGCCAATGAGGACGTTGAAAGCATGAGCTCGTCTCCCGGGAACCTCAAACAAATCAAAGGGGTCAGGCTTCTTTGTTTTTGGTTCTTCGCAGGTTACGCTGTGTCAAAGGTCCCTTTTCGGAGAACCTTTCCATGCCCCGACCACCACGTGCCGATGAAGCGGGCGGTTTGTATCACGCGCTGAATCGCGGCAATTTGTGAGCGACGATTTTTCACAAAGATGCCGACTACGCTGCTTTCGAGTGGATCCTGCATGAAGCGTTGCAAATTCACCAAATCGAGTTGTATTCCTTCCAGTTGATGCCCAACCACTACCATCTGGTTCTGCGACCGTTGGTCGATGGGGAAATGAGTCGATTCATGGCGTGGGTCGGAGGAACGCACACGATGCGGTATCATTCGCCCTACCACACCGGCGGCACGGGACATGTTTATCAACAACGATACAAGAGCTTTCCGATCCAAGACGATGCGCATTTTTTCGTGGTTTGCCGGTACGTCGAACGCAACGCGTTGCGAGCGGGTTTGGTCGAGCGAGCGGAGGACTGGCGTTGGGGATCGCTATGGCACTGGCTGCACGCTCCGGATCCGAACCTGCTTTCGCGCTGGCCGAAATCGCGGCTTCCCCGTTGGACCGAGCGAGTCAATCAATGCCTCGGCGACGAAGAATTGGCCGCGTGCCGCCTGTCGGCCCAACGTGGCAAGCCGCTGGGCGATGAGGGATGCGTTGAAAGCATTGCCCGCCGTCTTCATCTGGAATCGACCATGCGACCGAGGGGCCGAAAGCGGGTCCGGTTCCCGGAAAATCCCGACAAAGAGGCCTGCCCCCTTAGAATCCGATCAAAGTGGATTGGTCCCAATTTAAAATGAAATGAACAGATAGAGGTTTGTATAAATAGCACACGGAATTAATGCGTTGAAATCGTGTAGAGAGATCAAGATAAAAACGGAATCAGTTACATTGTTTCCGAACCAGCTCAATTAGCGAAAAAACTATGGATGACGAGATACTTGAAACTTGGCAGTCAATTGACCAGTGGCTGGAGAAAAATGCTAGCATCATTCTTGAAAAGCTAGGGGGGCCTGCTGACAGTCAGGACTTGCTTTTTCTCGAAAGACAGATTGGGTTCCCAATTCCTGATGATTTGAGTAAATCTCTCTCGCACCACGACGGAGAAACCGAAGAAGAAGCTTGGCTTTTTTCAAACTGGACGCTGCTTTCAGCGAGTGAAATCAGTGATCTCTACACGCGTCAGCGTGACAAGCAATTGCGGTCAGAAGGTGCTGTAGTTGAAAGTGACAACCGAATATTGAACGTCTTGTGGGCACCACGTTGGATTCCATTTTGCTATGACGGGTCAGGAGGATTTCTTGCCGTGGACTGTTCGCCAACCATTGAGGGAACGAATGGCCAAATTATTCGAACCGCCCACGACGATGGAAATATCTGGGTTGCAGCAAACCTCGCCGATTTTCTGAAACGTTTCAAAGCATCGCTATACGATGGAATCTTTGAGATGGAAGACGATGAGCTTGAAGTTAAGTCGGGCCATTCAAATTGGTGGAAAGGGGAAGGACGGGAAGACTGCCCGATCAAATGGTGCCACCCACCAACTTGACAGTCGCCGGGAACAAATCAAAGGGGTCAGGAACAAATCAAAGGGGTCAGGCTTCTTTGTTTTTGGTTCTTCGCAGGTTACGCTGTGTCAAAGGTCCCTTTTCGGAGAACCTTTCCATGCCCCGACCACCACGTGCCGATGAAGCGGGCGGTTTGTATCACGCGCTGAATCGCGGCAATTTGTGAGCGACGATTTTTCACAAAGATGCCGACTACGCTGCTTTCGAGTGGGTGCAGAAAAAGGTGGCAGGGGTGCAGAAAAAGGTGGCAGGACTCTTTTTCGCCTCACGGAGTATGTTCAGCTTACTGACTTAGAAACAGGGAACGGTTTTTTGTCGGCAAATGCCAATGAGGACGTTGAAAGCATGAGCTCGTCTCCCGGGAACCTCACCACTCATGAATCGACCCAGCGGACCAACCAAGATAAATGGAGCTTCTCACAAGCAACTCTGCTGACCGAGAGCGTATTGGTGGGTGGCACCAATTGACGGTCCCGAGACAAACTCGACGGAAGGATCTTCGATTCAAAGAAAAGGGACGCAATTCAGACAAAGCTGAGTCCGGTAGCATACTTGCTGGAGGATCTGCTTGAGACTCATCATTGCGGCGAGTAAGGGCAAAAAAATGTGTGGGCAAAAAAATGCTCGTGCTCATTCTGGTCCTGCATTTTCTTGTCCTCGCTGTGGGGCTCTGACGCGGCCCGGTTGCGGTGAGTGATGCTTTGAATGACTTTGTACGACTTTGTACGACTTTGTACGACGGCATCCGTTCATCGCAAGTCGTAAAGTCTGGACGTCAACTGATGCATTCCCCCATCCAGGCAGCCAAACGTGGAGATCGGCAGACCGTATTTCGTCTTGCGCAGCATGACCTGCGGCTATTCTGGTCCCGTATTTTTTTGCCCGCACATTTTTTTGCCCAAACTGTCTGCTTTCTGAATTTGCGGTCATCCCAAAGGGCATGTTGTGCGCGACAACATCCATTCATCGCAAGTCGGCAACACCGGACGGGGGAAACAGGTACAGAGCAATCTGTTGAGGAATCGCGTTGATTCGGGAAGAAAACGTGACGGGGAGAGCTTCGCTGGGGGGAGAGCTTGCATTGGGTTTTCGGCGGCTTTCGATTCAACAGCTGTTTGTCAGAGAAAAGATGTCGGACTCCGAATTGGAAGCATTGGTAAAGATCAGGAGGGGCGTGGTAACTTTCGTGGACGGCCTTGGGGGCGCATCGTCGATTCGAGATCGAACTTCCTCGTAGTCGAATCCACCCAGGTCTCGTCGCCTAATGGGCCAGTGGCGAATACTCCACTTTAGCTTCTCCTGTTCCGATTGGCTAAACGCTTAGGCCAATTGGGGCAGAGCACTCGGCCGCTTACGGCGACATAGTGCCCTGTCCCCAATCGCGTCCCGCCGAGCGGAGCGACGACGGCCAGCATCGATTGAGGACAGACTGCAATTGAAAACCCAATGCAAAGCCTGACCCCGGCGAAGCCACTCCGCCCCGTTGCGGATTGCCCGCAGGAGTTGTTTGGTAATCATAGGATTGCCCGAGGTGTGAAGTAAAGAAGTCGGTGGGGATGAATTTCAAAAATCCGTCAGGTCGACCTCCTTTTGCCAGTGGGGTTGCATCAGCACGCGGTTGACCACGTCGATGTCGATCGTCGTGCCCGACGAGGCACGCACCGCTTCGAGCATCGAAGCAAGACAGAAGTTGCGGCAACGACGCAGCACTCCGTCGGCGGTGCGGATGATCAACTTGATCGCACCGGCTGTGAACGTGTTGTGCGCCAATCCGATGCGATCAAGCTGACGCTCGATGAACTCACGCATCGCGTCTTCGTGAAGACGTTTGGGGACGAGAAAATGGACGAGAAAATGGGACGGCGGTAGTTATGGGGACGCTTGGCTGTCGAAAGCCGGGCTGCAAAAGGTTGCGGCTGGCGGCATTCACGGTCGACGCAAGATGGATTCTTTGCTTCCGCCGGGCTTGCCCCGGTTCGGAGCAACGAATGGCAGCTACCCTCAACACGATTGCATTCACTTCCCCACCGCCCGCGAATCGCCTTCGGCGATTCGCGGGCGGTGGGGAATTTTTGTTGGCTTGGGCAAGTAGCCGTCAGTTGTTTCCTCCGCCGAGACAAGCTCGACGGAAGGAGCTTCGAATCAGAGAAAGTAGGATCGAATCATGGGTGGATGTTGGAAATGGGAGGAGTGAAGTTGGTAGTTGGCTTTTCGTGCGCAAAGTCGCTTGGGATGGATGCGTGTTGGGTGAAGCAACGTTTCAGCGCTCAGCCCCCTCATCCCCAGCCCTTCTCCCCCAGAAAAGCTGAGGGAGAAGCCAGAGTGGACGAGTGGTGCGGATTGTGGTGCGGGGCCCACGGCTAGCCGCGGATGATTCATCAGCCGGCACGCGATAGCGTCCGGTTCCTGAGTATGGGTGCAAGAACCGGACGCTATCGCGTGGCGGCTGATATGCGCAGACTGTTTTCGTGCCAATCCGCGCAAGCCGTTTCACGCAAACGTGTTGCGAAGACTGTAGTCAGTGGCGTGAATAATCCGGGTTAGGCATCGATCTTCACTGCTGCGAGTGGAGAATCGCAGTCTAACGAGGCCAAAAACCGAAACAACGTGATCTGACCCTTTGTTTGTGAGCCTGCCCCCTTTGTTTTCGGGGAAAACGCACGATGCGGTGGGGTGGCGCTGAACGGATAGCTTCATGCAGAGCATGACCTACTGGAACTTGGATCGTTTACCGGCGCCCGCTGGTACACTATCCTCAAACTGCGTCCGCTTTGACTTTTTGTCCAGATTTGGGATTAATCATGAACCTCCATTTTCGGCGTCACGGTTCTATGCGACAGCGGTGCCATGCGGATGCGTCGAGCTTCGCCCTGAGGGCACGATTCGGGGCACACAGAGTGCTGGCTCATCCGTTTCAAATCTTGATCGTCGCTGCTTTGTCGGTGATCGGTTTCTCAATTGTTAACGCGTCATCCATCCTCGCGGCGGATTCCGGTTTTCCGGAGGAGTGGTTTTTCGAAGGCATGGAAACCATGCGCACGAATCTGGAGGGCAACCCCGCGATCGAATTGTCGACGGACACTTGGATCGGTGACTCGACGACGTTGGACGACTGTCGGGGTAAAGTCGTGGTGCTCGACTTCTGGGCAACATGGTGTGGGCCCTGCGTCGCATCGATCCCCAAGAACATTGAGATGGTGAAGACGCACCCTGACGACCTGATGTTCATTGGCATGCACTCGGCGACATCCGGTTGGGATAAGGCACCGCAGATGGTCGAAGATCGCGAAATCAATTACCCGGTGGTGTTGGACACGGGCGAAACGGGCGAAGCGTACGGGATCAATGCCTTCCCCACCTACATCATCATTGACCGCGCGGGGATCGTCCGCGCAGCAGGCGTGAAGCCGACTCATGTCAAGACGATCGTCGAACAGTTGATCGAGGAGTCTGGACCGGCAAGACGAAAATTGGAGTTTGCCGCGTTTGATCGCGCGTGGTTCTACGCAGGCGCCGAGAGGATGAGGGCTTGGCAAGACCAAGTCGGCAAGCCTGCACGGCCGATCAAGGCGCGGGCGTGGTGGAAACCCGGCAACCAGTCTGGCAGTGGTGAAGTGTCGTCCGAGGAAAACAACGACACTGGCGCAGAAGATAACATCGATGCGCAGGTCGCTGCCGAATCGGAGAGCGAAGACGGACTACCGAACGCTCCCGAGGGATTGCGTGACGCAGAGCTCGACGGTGTTGTTCGTGTGCTGCATTTCACCCGACCGGGAATGGCGATCACGAAGATGCAACTCAAGACGATCAATGAAGCGGCGACCAAGTATGCTCCGCAGGGTGTCGCTTTTGTTGTGATCTGTGATCACCAAAGCGATTGGGATGCGACTCAGGCCTTTGCATCAGAGGCGGAACTGAACATTGCCATGGCGTTGGACGCGGCCGCCCAGTCCAAGATCATCGATGAAACTGCGAAGCCCGTTGATGAAACTACGAAGCCCACGGGCGTGACCGCCGAGCCCGCGGTTGAAAATGACGACAACGCCGCCTCAGCGACGAATCCGTCTGAAGTTCAGCCGCGTGAAGCTGGCCGAACGGCTCAGAGCTATCATGTCCGTGTTGCACCGGTCACTGTCGTCATCGATCGCAAGGGGCGTATCAGAGCGACGGGACTGAAACTCGAGCAGCTCGGCGAAGCGCTGAATTTGCTCTTGGCCGAACAGGCGGGCTAGCGGCCATGCTTTCGTCAATAACGCTTCAGAGTTCGTATCCCTTTCTTGTTGACCTTGTTTTTACTCGTCACATTCCTGGAAACCCACCCAGTGCACCATGTCTGACACTCTTGTTGAAACGTCATCGGACTTGAGCATGTCACCCGACGGAGTATTTGAGCCGGTCGCGCCTTTTGCGAAAGCCGTGATCGAGCAGGTCGGACAAACCGTCGTCGGCCAGACCGAAGTCGTTGAGCGGGTTTTGATCGCGTTGTTGACGGGAGGACACTTGCTTTTGGAGGGCGTTCCGGGGATCGCAAAAACGCTGCTGGTGCAGTCGGTGGGCAAGGCGATCGATTTGCAGTTCAAACGTGTGCAGTTCACGATCGATTTGTTGCCCTCAGATATCTTGGGCTCCGAGATTTTGGATCAGCAGTCTGGCCAGTTTCATATTCATAAGGGCCCGGTTTTCACCAACTTATTGCTGGCCGACGAAATCAATCGTGCTTCACCCAAAGTGCAGTCGGCGCTGTTGGAGGCGATGCAAGAGCGACGCGTATCGATCGGTGACGAGACCCACATCTTGCCCGCTCCCTTTCTTGTCATTGCAACTCAAAACCCCGTCGAGCAAGCTGGGACGTTCGAGTTGCCCGAAGCCCAGTTGGACCGGTTCATGATGTGCCACCGGCTGCGTTATCCCACACCAGCGGAAGAAACCGAGGTGGTGCGTCGTGCCTTGAAGCTGAAGCTGCAACGGCAGGGTGATGGTGCGGTGCCTCAGTCGATGTTCGACGCGATCAGCGATGAGCACAAATTGAGCGTCGGCGATTTGACACAGGCAATGACACAGGTTCAGGCTGTTCACGTCAGCGAGGTCTTCATTCACGACTGTGTCAAATTGATCAACGCAACGCGGGACCACAAGGACTTGGTTCTCGGTTGCAGTCCTCGCGCGGTCCTGAGCTTGGTCCAAGCCGCACGGGCGCGCGCATTCATCTACGGACGAAGCTATGTGGTGCCGGAGGATTTGTTTACTTTGGCCGAAGACGTGATCTTGCACCGCGTCCGTTTGAGCTATGAAGCGCTCGCTGAAGGGCTAACGCTAAAGTCCATGTTGGATCAATTGCTCAACGAAATGCTTTGAAAACACGACCAAGCATGAACGCCGCCTCAAGCCAATTCGAAACGCTGCCGAGCCCCGACATCTTGTCGCGTGCCAATTTTGAATTGGTCGTTCGACGCATCGCCGATGATATCGCATTTGGCACCGATGACTCACTGTTTGTCGGATCTGGTTTGGAGTATGCCCAGTCGCGTCCGTACGAACCGGGTGATCCCGTCCGACAGATTGACTGGAAATTGAGTGCCAGGATGCCGGTTGCCTATGTCAAGCAGCACGAAACGCTCAAACGCATCGCGATGTATATCGTCGTCGACACGTCCGCATCGATGAGCGTTTCGTCCACACCGCTGAGCAAACATGGGCTGGCGGTGTGGGCCGCCGCGGCGATCGGATTGGTCGGAGTGCGTCGACTGAGTCCCGTCAGTGTGCTGAGCGCTGGCTCACGCCACGGACGATCACGTAGCGATGGTGTCCCCAGCTTGTCACCGGACGATTTATGGCGTGACCTGGAGCCCCTACGTGCTCACGACGTCGACGAGGACACTGAGCTTGCCGAGCGATTGAATGCGCTGTCAGTGCGACTGACACGCCGGAGCCTGCTGGTGGTGCTGAGTGACTTGCACGACCCGGATGCCTTGACCGCTCTGCGCCAGTTGGGACATCAGCACGACGTCGTGGTGCTGCACCTCCAGGATCCTGCTGAGGCCGGAGGTTTACGAGCCGGATATTTTCGCGGCACCGAGGCAGAGTCTGGCCAAGCATTCCTGGCCGATGGCAGACAGCGTTGGCGAGATGATTGCACCCTTGCTCGTGACTTGGCCGGCGCGGACGTCAGCTATCTAAAACTGGTCACGCACCGTCCATTGCTTTCACCGCTGCGACAGTTCTTGCTGACGCGTGCGATGCTGATGCGGGGGCAACGATGAATCGAACGCTCTGCTCAGTACTGGTTTGCTGGATGTTGACGCTGACGATCCATGCGACTTGGGCGAACGATTCAAGTTGGGTGAACAATGACAACGCGCGTATCGATGACGACGCAATTCTGTTGACCGTCAAGCGTGGTCTGACGGGACAACTGACGTTCTCGCACGCAAGTCCCACGCTGCAAGCGATCCCGAATCAATCGATTGATTCCGAAGTGCTGGTTCGGCTTGAGAGATCGACGACAGATTCGCCATTGCGGGCGGGCCAAAATCGCTACACGCTGAGGTTCTTTGGCACCGTCGCCGGCGATTATGATTTGTCGAAATGGGTGGTTCAGCGAGATGGTTCAGCACTGCTTGATGCAGACTCGTTGCCACCGATGACGGTCCGTGTGGTTTCCGAGCTACCGCCTGGCCACGGAACGAGTCTTTATGAGATCGACGATCCGATGGTGCATGCGTCGGGAGGGTACCGCGTCGGTTTGGTTTGCTTTGCAGTGCTGTGGGTGATGGTGCCGGTGGTTTGGAGCCTCGTCCGCCGGCGAGCGAGCCAGCCAGAAACGGTGACGCCCGCCGCTCTGCCACCGACGCTCGCCGATCGCTTGCGTCCATTGATCGAGCGGGCGAGTCAAGGCTTGCTGAGCGTCGACGAGCAGAGCCGACTGGAGTTGCTTCTGTATGTCTTTTGGCAACGACGCCTGGGTTTGCCCGCTTCCATGGCCAAAGCTTTACCGATTTTGCGAAATCACGCGGAGGCAGGGGGATTGTTGCGAACACTGGAGTCATGGATTCATTCGGATGCCCATGAATCCGATGGCGGAGTATCCGCTAAAACGGCGGGACGCACATTGAGCCCTGCCACGATGGACGCGTTGCTGGCACCCTACCACGCCAGCCTGCAGTCGGATGCAGACACTGGGCAGAAGGATTTACATGCGACCGATCTGGAAAAAATCGGGAGTGCCGTATGACGTTTGTGAATCCGCAATGGTTGCTTCTGCTCGTCCTGCCGCTGGCGTTGGGCTATTGGTCGGTGTGCCGACGTGGGAGTGGAATCAGGATGCCTTTCGATCATGAGTCGCACGCATCACGTCCCTGGTTGGCCGCGTTGTTGCGTGGGGCAGAGCTGTTGCCTGCGGTGCTGCTGGCGGTGGCAGTCATTTTGATCGCCCGGCCTCAGGTGTTGCAGGTTCCGGATCGGGACCGCGTTGCCACACACATCACCGTGTGCATGGATGTCTCCGGCAGTATGAGCGTCGGGATGGGGGATCAAAATCGATACGAAAGCGCGGCCGCCGCGATCCAGTCGTTTACTTATGCCCGAGAAGGTGACGCGATCGGACTGACCTTGTTCGGTTCCTGGCCACTGCGATGGGTGCCGCTGACCAAAGACCTGCAGGTGATCCGCAATGCATTGGCATTTGCCAATCCGCGAAACCAGCCCCGAGGCATGGGCGGCACGATGATCGGATCGGCATTGACCTATTGCGCCGATAACATGCAACGTGAGGCGGCGAGGTTGGATGGGACGGATGTCGGTCATCAAAGTGTTGATCAGTGGAAACGAGATCGGGCGGCGGAGCAGTTGTTTCGTCGGGCTTCGCTGGGTTCTTCGGCAACGATGGGGCCCTCGGCTCGCGGAACCGCTTCATCAATTCCGGGCACCAGCGATCGCTTATTGATTCTTGTCTCTGACGGGGCGAGTGGCGACCTGAACGGGCAAGATCAAATCGACCGGATCTCGCAACGGCTCAATGACGCTGGCATCACGATGTATCACATTCACATCGGCAGCGACACAATCCCGGCTCCGGTGTCGAGCATTGCCAGGGCGACCGGAGGCGACGCGTTTCTCGCAACAAATTCCGATGGAATCAGATTGATCTTCAATCATATCGACCAGATGCAACCGGCACGGTTCGTCGCCAACGCGTCGATCCCGGTCGATTACTTTGAACCCTTCGTGCTGATCGGCGCCGTTGCCTTGCTACTCTACGCGTTGAGCCTCTTGAAATGGAGGTACACGCCTTGGTAATCAGCCCACTGGTCACAGCCATCTTGGCAGCGTTGAGCTGCATTGCAATTGTTGCCATCGCCGAATGGTTGCACGCAGCCCGAACGCATCGAGTCGCAAAGCTTGCCTTTGGAGCTACGGGGCGACCTGCGGCCTGGGCTAGGCTGGTGCCGTTGATCCGCGTGACGACGATGGGATTGATCGCTTGGGGGCTTGCGATTCTGTTTTGCGAGCCGCCACGCGTCGCAGATGTCCAGCCGTCCCCGGAGGCGTCCAAGCACGTGTTGGTTTGTCTGGATTCGTCACCCAGTATGTTTTTAGAGGACGCCGGGCTGAGGCAGCCTGACAACAACGAGTTGCAGCAGAGAATGGTCCGTGGCGGCGAAGTCATCCAAGCGGTTTTGGATCGATTGGATGGGGAGAACACACGTATCACGGTGTTCGGTGTTTACACCAAGGCCGTACCGATCGTCGAAGAGACGTTTGACAAAGCCGTCGTGCAGAATCTGTTTGACGGTTTGCCTGTCTACACCGCGTTCGCGCCAGGTCCGACTCAGCTTTCCTCCACCATCTCGGATGCGATCGAGTACGCGCGGCGATGGCCTGATGGTTCTGCACTATTGCTCGTGGTCAGCGACGGGGACAGCACGGACAAAACACCGATCCGAGCGGTACCAAAAGCGATCGCTGACACACTGGTGATCGGGCTGGGACAAACCAGTCAAGCAACTACGATCGCCGGCCATGCTTCACGTCAAGATGCCGAATCATTGCGGGCACTCGCCAGCCAACTGCGCGGCACCTATTTTGACGCCAACATTCGACACCTGCCGAGCGAGCTGCTGAGCCGATTGTCAATCATCCAGCCGCGTGTCGCCGACGGCGTCGGGTTACGCGAAGCGGCGGTGGTGGCGGTGTGTTTTGGGGCGACGCTGCTGTCGATCCTCTTGCCGACGCTCAGCCTGCTTGGTGCACCACGGCGGGAATCAGCGGCGGTCCACTCGATGCAGTCTCCGCTTGCCGCACATTCAGGAGAACTTGTCTGATGCGTGCTTCCATCCTTTGGTTGATTTGGCTCGTGTTGCCGGTCTTTGTCATCGCCTATCACTATGGGCCAGGCCAAGCATGGCTGGCTCGCGATCAGGCCGCTGCCATGATTCGCGAGGCCGAAGCCCAGTCGGTGAAGGCCACCGAAGCTCAGAACGCAGCCTATCAACTACAACTCGATGTGCTCGACGCCAGACGCAAAGCCTTTGTCGCCGGCGTCGACTGGCAGACTCAGCCCCAGCACCCCATCGCGCAATCGGTGCGTTCAGCAACCGACCAGCAGAATGCCGCTTATGAATCGGCCGCTGAAGTGTGGCACGCCACTGCTGAGCTGTATGGTCAAGCGACCGAGACGTTGCTCAATACGATCGGTCAAAGCACAGGGAAACAGCAGGGTCCCCCACAGGTCGACCTGGAATTGCTGGAGTCTCTACGTTGGGCCGAGGCGCGGGCGATGGTACGCTCCGGCGAAGTATTCAACGGCATCGAACAGCTTCAAGCCCTTTTGGATCTGCGTGTGAGTGATACAAACGCAAGTGCTGCCGACGGGAATCCTATGAGGGGTTCTTCTAAGTCGTTACCGACGGATGCAATCCGCGAAGAACTTGCCGCAGCCCAGTACATCGGCGCTCGGCTCTTGCGTGAAGAAGGCCGCCCTCCGGAGGTCTGGCGGCCGATCGCTAACGAGGCTCGCCAGCACTACCGTTATCTCTCTGCCCCCGAGAGCAAACCGAGTGCAGTCGTGAGCACAGCACAAGCAGTCCGGGAGCAAGATCCCAGGGGCTCCCAGAAAAAGACTACGACGGAAACCTCGTCCGGAAACGTCGATCTCTCAGCCCTCACTGCCAACCTGGATCGAGCCGAGCGTCTGCAACTCAACCTCGAACAAGTGCTCAATTTGGAACAAAGTACGTCGGATCAACTCGAAGGATTGCCTCTTCCGCGTCGAGCTCCGCTTGCACGCCGTCCCGGTGACGGAGAACCGGGTGACAAACCGGGAAAGGCACCTGGACGAGGTCCGTTACAGGACGGACCGCCGGGTGGCGGCGCCGGCGTTCCCGCTCCCTATGGCGCGGGTTGGTAATGAAAAACCTTCGTCTTTACTTTCACTCGCTTTCGCTGTTCAACGAATCGCTAACCTGGTGCGTGCCATGACACATCATTCGTCTTATCAGCCTGCCACCGACTCTGCAATCTCACGTCCTGCTGCGATCAATAGGAACGGCCCCCAAACAATGCCGAAACATCATCCAATCCGCCGACGCATCGTTGGGGTGTCGCCAATCGTCCTGATCATCGCATGGACCATCGCGTTGACACCGGCATCCTGGGCTACGGCACAAAGTTCAAGGATCATTTTGCGGGCGGCGCCGTCGCAATCCGCGACCGAAACGGAATCCACGCAATCGGATCCATTTGCGTCAGAGACGCCATCGGCTCCATTCGGATCGGAGACGCCGGCACAGCCCGCTGCGTCCACAACCACTGCTACGGCGAAGCCGGATGCCGACACCCAAAAAATCCTTGACACGATCAAGACGCTGCCGGACGAAGAGAAACGCGCGATGGTCGCTTACTACAAAGACCTGGGCGTTGACTTGGCGCCGTGGCTGCAGTCTGCAGAGACTCCTGGAACAGCCACCAGCAACCGTCGTCGACAGCTTGTGAAGTTGATGCGAACGGTCAACTTCGTGAGACGTCCCGAGGCGGTGCTGAACGCTCGCAGCCAGATCGGCATGGAGCCCGAGTCCTTGCCGTCGGCAGACGCAAGTGACCAAGATATTGTCCAGTGGTTTCATCGTCACGCAATGTCAGCAGAGTGGGCGGCCGTCAAAGCGTTATTGGTATTGCGTGCCGGCAGTGAGGCCGAAGGAATGTATGCGGCGTTGATCCAAGGCACCAATCACGCCGAGTCGGAACTGATTCCAGAAGACGTCCTAGGGGTCTCCGAAGCGGCACCGACGGAGCTGACCGATTGGCAAGTCGACTCGTTGGCCGGACTGCTCAAGAAAGCAGCGGATAAAACCAGCACACGACCGTTGATCGAAAAGTTTCGCCAAGGGACGACTTGGTTCGGCAACAAAACAGATGCGCAACGTGAACGCACAGTTCGACTGTTGCTCGCTGCAGATTTGCCGATCGAAGCATTTGAGTTCATGCCGTCGTTGGACGAAGCACGCGAAAGCGAGAACGCGCCGGTGATGAAGGGCCACGCGGAATACCAACTGGCACGCGCCGCTGAATCCAAGGATGCAGAAAGCGACCGGATGGTCGAGACGGCTTGGTCACTGTTCGGCGAGATCGCATTGCTCGATAGCGCCGACATAGCAATGAGATCGGAGGCCCTGGGCAGAGCAGTCGACTTGTTGCCACGCGTGCCACCGGGGCCGGGGCTGGCTTGGTTGCGAAGCTTGTTCGAGCACCCGTCGTTGGCGCCTGCTGGTCTGCAGGCGGTCGCACTGAAGGCTTTGAAACTGGAAGATGAAAAGTTGCCGGAAGCCGCACGCGCCCAGGCGATCCTGACGATGAAGGAGGCCGTGGATACATTGTTGGATCAACAAAATGTGCATCAGGATCAATTGACGATTCCGCTGCGCATGTTGACCATCGGTTTGTTGTCAAGAGCTGAGAATGCGATCAAGGAACAAGCCAACAAAAGCGGCGTGTCCGAAGTCGCCGCATTGTTGCTGCGGTCGATGCCCGACGAAGCCTGGCGTGAACAAATCGAGCCAAGCTTGGTCGGACGCGCGTACAACGCGTTCATCGGTGTCGCGTTGATCGCGGACGAAACCGACTTGGCATTGGAACTGCTGACGCAAGGTGTCAAACGACAGCCAGCCATGAGCACCGAACTGGCGACCGGGTTCCTCAACCTATGGGTCGGTCGGATGCGGGCTCGCACGACTCAGCCCGTGACCACCAGCAGTGCGTTTTTCTATTCGTACAGTCGAAACACGCGTCCTTCATCGCCGGTGACCCGCGGCTGGCAACAACGCAACTTGGATCGCTTGGCCGAGTTGCTCGGCGTGCTTGACGGCATCGGCATCGATGGCAGACGACTGCCGGGCGTTGTGACCGCACTGAGTGCTTGCTATGGACCGACACAGGCCTACGAACGAGAGACGATCGAGCGTGTGCTTGGACCGATCGACCAGATCAATGCGCCCGTTGCCGCTCAATTGGCTTCCACCATGCGACAAGGATTGAGCGGAGATTGGCGGAGTCGAAAGGCTCAAGAGGATGCGGGATTTGAACGCAGTGAGTCGGAGCTGCGAAAGATCGTTGAGACCGGATACGACTTGGCAACCGCGCTGGCAGAGTCTGCCGTGGCGAACAGCACGGACGAACAAGAGGCTTGGCGACACGCGACGTTGAAAGCTGCTTTGAGTTTTGATCGGATGCAGTTTCGTGGCGAGCGAGAGCAAGATGCGGCTGCGTACCATGCTGCACGCAAGCTTGTTTTCAACGCCTTTGAAAATGCAGCATCGCGATACCGACAAGCCCTCGCAGACGGTCGCGTACGTCCCGACATGCAGATTTATGACGTTTGGTTCAGTTTGGCACTCGGCGCCAGCGATTTGGGAGCGCTGACGCTGGAAGACCTGATGACGGAAGGCATGGAGAACGCGGACCAAATCGACCTGCTGCGATCGGACATCCTGAAGATGGCACCCGATCAAGCAAGTTACCACTTTGGCGAGTTCGCCCGCAGCGTGATGTCGGGACTCCCGCAAACCAAGCCAGAAGTCAAACCACGATTGCTGCAGGCTGCGGCACGCGTCGTCGGCGATGACCCCGCGGGAACACCCATTCGGAGAACTCTCGATCTGTACAACGAATTGGTGGAAGATGAAATTCACCTGCACTTGGCGATCGATGGCAGCGACCGCGTCGGCACCGAGCCCTTCGGGGCGATCTTGACGCTGCAACACACCGCGTCCATTGATCGATCCTCTGGCGGTTTTGCACGCTACCTGATGGACAGCTTCTCGCAGTTCAGCGCGGGCCAATGGACGACGATCAATTATCAAGAACGATTGCAAAAAAGCATTGAGACCTCATTCGGTGGCACCGTTCAATTGCTCGGCATCGGGTTCTTTCAGCCGATGAACCCGGCCGTTCCGATCCGACTCCAAGGCAAACCCGGATGGCAGGAAAAGCCGATGGCCTATTTGGTGCTGCAGGCAAACGATCCCAGTGTCGACCGATTGCCCGCCGTTCAGATGGACATGCACTTCACCGACGCTTCGGGACCCATCGTATTGCCGGTGTTGTCAAACACGGTACTGATCGATGCTGCTGCCGATCCTGCGCCACGTCCCGTTTCAGACCTGGTGATTGAACAGACACTCGATGCCAGACCGATGCTGCTGGGCAAAGACGACCAAACGGTGAAGCTTGAGATCGTCGCCCGCGCGGCAGGTGTCCTGCCAGATGTCAGTCGGATGTTCAAAGATTTTGACGACGCACTGCCGGGCTACAAAATAGATGACGCCCAATTGGTTGCTGATCCCTACGATGTCAGCCAGTCGCACCGAGCCCAGGGCGAGAAAGACGACAAGCCGACAAACCGCAGTCCGTACGCCTACTACCAGGAAAGCCTACCCAATTTGGACCCGGACTCCGACGGCTTGTTTCGACTGGGCACGATGCGCAAATGGCTCGTGACCTACGTCCCCGAAGGATCTGTCGGCGGTTTCAAACCTGACCAGTTTCATTTCCCAGCCTTGAGCGACAACGCCACGCAAACGCTTGTCTCGATCGATCAGGCTGACGGAAAAAAATCAAGCGTGGCTCCTGCGATGATCACACGGTTCACCTACGAGGACTACGACATGGTGCCAGTTGAGGGCGCGGTGGTGCAATTCGAGACCAAAGGCAACAACTACGGGGCCTGGGGAGTAGCCGGCTTGATCTCGCTGTTACTGGTCTCGTTGCTCGCATCGTGGATGCTTCGCGGCGGACCGATGGCCACAGCCCAATCCAGTGTCATTTCGATCCCAGAATCACTCACGCCCACCGGTGCCGCGTTATTGCTCCGACGGATCGAGCAAACCCAGGCGTTGAACTGGTCGAAATCAGAACGGTCAGAATTGCGAGCCGACATCGACGCCATCCAACGTCGTCACTTTGCCGACGCGGCATCCGCTAACGGTGACGCTGGCAATTCTAGCGGCCATTCGAATCAATTGCGTCCCACGGTCCAGCGTTGGGCACAACGTGCCGCTGTGACCGGATAGAAATGGCTTGCCTCGTGAATCCCACAATCCGGTGCGTCAGTCAATGGATCGGCGCTCCTAAACCGCCCTCATTAGCGAGATCGTTTTGCGAACGGATTCTGCGGAACGACGAAATGCGTCCTGTTCCTCCGCAGTCAGCTGAGGGCGGATGACACGGGTGACACCTTCCCGACCGATGACTGCGGGGAGCGATAGACAAACATCGGTGACTTCGCAAAATCCGTCGATCAGCACGCTCAGAGGCATCGTGTGCCGCAAGTCGTAAACGATGGAATCAAGGATTTGCATCGTCGCCAGGGCAATCCCGTAGTTCGTGTAGCCCTTCAGTTTGGAGACTTGATATCCCATGCCGACGGTGCGTTGAAAGATTTGCTGGGATACGTCGTTCGGGTAAAACCGTTCGCCGCCGGTCATCGCAATCGAGCTTGCCGCAAACTGGGTGTCACCGTGTTCGCCGAGAATGTATGCCCTGATGTCATCCGAGTGGATCTTTAACGTGTCCGATAGCATGGCTCGGTAGCGAACACTGTCGAGCAATGTGCCTGTACCGATCACTCGACAGGGATCAAACCCAGACAGCTCAATCGCCGCGTACGTCAACGCATCAACCGGATTGGAAACGATGATCAGGACAGCACCAGGACTGAACTTGGCCAACGCAGGAATCCATTCTTTTAGCAGTGCGTGATTGTCGCTCGCCAATTCACTACGTTTGCGATTGGGGTCTCCGTAGGGGACGGATGAAGTGAACACGATGATGTCGGAGCCCTCAGAGTCTGGAATGTCGCCAGCGGAAATCCGCATGTTGCTATTCCGCAGCGCGCTGGCGTGTGACAAGTCCAACGCGTCGCCCTCGGCTTTTTCACGTGTCCGGTTGACCAACATCAACTCGCTGGCCATGGGGTTCATGACGTTTGCAAAGGCGATGGCCGAGCCGACTTTGCCCGTGCCGACGATCGTGATTTTCATGCCGTATGAATCGGGCTAACGTTCTGGGATGACAAAAAACGAGATGACCTCCAGCTTTTTTCGTTGTTTCCGTTGATACGGCTGAAATCAAAGCCGGCTGTCTCTATCATAGCTGGTACGCCTTGACTTTCTCCCCATCTTTCCGGATCCCCCCGCCCCATGCGAAAAAAACTTCGCATCAAACATCGATTATTGCATCGGCGTCGCTTGTTTTCACTCGAGCGACTTGAGCAGCGGCAGTTGCTGGCCGCTGGAGTCAATCTTGCACTTTACGAGTTCACCAACAACACCGCGGGCAACCCCGAGTTCTTTTCCACCGACACGCACTTGGAGACGACCGCGAGCGATATCACGTCGCCATTGAGCTTGGGTTGGACGGGGAACGGCAGCCCACCCAACGGGCTCGCCTTGGGCGGCGCGTTCAACGAGACGACCGAACCAACCCCGGCTGGCGGTCAACTCGACTATTTTGAACTTACCATCACACAGGATGCCGGATACGCGATGTCGACGTCGCGATTCAGCATGCAGATCCGACGCAACGACCCCGACTCAAAGAACAGCTATTCGGTTTACTTTGACGACGACCCCGGAGCGGGCGGAAACAACTTCACAACCAAGTTGACCAGCGGCACGATCACCAGCGAAGACACTTTCGAATCGATCATTGTCGATGTCGAAGGCCTGCCGGAATTCACGAACAAGACCACGCCGCTAACGTTCCGCGTCTACGCTTGGGGAACCGCTGGGCTGGGTACCATGCGACTGGACAACATTCGTGTCCAGGCCATTCAAGAGTCGGTCAGCGAGTCAAAACTGGCGTACTATGGCGACGCCGGCCGATTGTTGCACCCGCTGGACCCGAGAGGAAATCGCATCGCAGATTTCTCCACGGCAGGTTATCGCAACAGCAACGAGCCGATCCCTGACGTCACGCAGCTGATCGATGCATCTCGCGTGGTCAGCGTATCACCTGTTCCCGGCGACGACATGGCAACGATTCAAGCCGCAATCGATCAAGTGGCCGCGATGTCGCTTGACGGCAATGGCTTTCGTGGCGTTGTACAGCTCACCGCTGGCGAATTCCAAATCAGTAACCAGCTCCGAATCCTGGACAGCGGCGTCGTTCTGCGTGGTGTGGGAGACGGCGACGATCCGGCCACGGACACGATTCTGCGTGGGACGGGAACGTTGCAGCGATCTCTTATTGTCGTTGGTCAATCGTCAGGGTTTGCCTCTGGAATTGCGAACACGACACACAACATTGTGGACAAATACGTCCCGGTCGGTGCCACGAGCCTACTTGTCGACTCGACGAGCAACTGGAGCGTCGGAGACCCCGTGGTCGTCAGACGCCCCAGCACGCAGGAATGGATTTCCGCAATCGGGATGGACAACATTCCTCCCCGAAGCGACGGCGGGACGGTCGTTCAATGGTCACCGGGCAGTGCCTTCGACCAGCTCTACGAACGCACGATCACGCGGATCGAAGGCAACCGAATTTTCCTCAACGCGCCGCTGATGAACTCGTTCGAGCAACAATACGGCGGCGGAACTGTTTGGCGATACACGTTTCCACGGATCAATCAGATCGGCATTGAGAACATTCGTGGAATCTCCGATTTTGTAAACCCCACGGACGAAAACCACGCCCAAACCTTTATCGAGCTTCAAGCGGTCGAGGACGCTTGGGTCCGCAACGTGACGGGGCAGTATCTCGTGTTTTCAACCGTCCATGCGACCAGCCGTTCAATCCGGGTCACGGTCGATGACGCGCAAAGTCTTGATCCGGTATCCATCGTTACTGGCGGTCGTCGCTACCCATTTAATATCGATGGCCAATTCATCTTGATGCAGAATCTGTACTCCGAAGACGGCCGACACGATTTCGTCAACAACGCAGCAACACGAAATCGTGGTCCCAATGTTTTCTTGAACGGAACCGCAGTCGATTCCAATAGCAGCAGCGGGCCTCACCAACGATGGTCCTCTGGAACACTTTACGACACCATCAGCACCGACAACATGACGGAAGCCCGCAACCGGGGGAACTTTGGGACGGGTCACGGTTGGGCGGGAGCAAACATGGTGTTTTGGAACAACACGGCAACTCAGTTTGTCATCCAAAATCCACCGACGGCACAAAACTGGCTGATCGGCTCCACGGGGCAAATCGTCGAGGAAACTCTTTTCGGCCCGCAACCCTCGGGAATCTATTCCGAGCACGGAACTCCGATTGATTTTGGCGATCCGAACAATCCGCTGAGCAGCCTTTTCATCGCCCAACTCAATCAGCGATCTGGTGAACCGGGTTCCGAAAAACGCGAGTACGTTCTGGGTGACTTTGATCTACTGGAGTATGACGGGGTAGGCAGCGCCGATGACGTGTTTGTCGACGCGGATTGGGCATCAAGTCTCGCCACGCTGGGAGTTTCAAGCCACTTGGATAGGTCAATCGACGACCGCGTTGTGCCGTTCAGCTTTGCCTACCAACTCGATTCTCATGAAATCGTCACCGCCGCAACGCTTTCGCTAGGTCTTCGAGGAACAGGGTCTGGGACGAGTGATGACACGCTCCTGATCGAGAGTCTGCTCGACTCGCGGCCTCTGCAGTCGTATGGACTGCCTGCACAGATTTCACAGACGGAGACAACGCCGGTCTTGATCGAATTGACCGGAGCGGATCTCGTTGCCTTGCAAGACGGATTGTTGAATTTGGCGATCGATAACAACACGGCGGTGGATTGGGCGGTCCTGGACTTGACGGTCAACACTGCTAGCGAGTTTGACCTGGGTGACGCGCCATCGCCATTTGCCACGCTGTTTGCCGACGACGGAGCACGCCATGTCGATACGGGGCCGAGACTTGGCAACCTCCGTGATGCGGAAGCCGACGGTCAGCCCACGGGCGACGCCGATGGTGACGGCGGTGACGATGATGGAGTGATGTTTGGAATGCTGGCTACCGACATGACGCTGGCAGGCGTGAACGTGGACCTCCAAAACGCTGCGGCCGCCAAAGTCGATGCCTGGATTGATTTTAACTTCGATGGTGACTGGGACGATCCGGGCGAGCAAATTCTCGACAGCGTGGATATCGCCGGCGGCATGCAAACATTGAACTACAGCGTCCCAATGGATGCCATCATCGGAAAAACCTTCGCACGTGTTCGCGTCAGCACGCATGGCGGCTTGGAGGCTGTCGGCGCCGCAATCGATGGTGAGGTCGAAGACTACTTGATCACGATCCTGCCACCGCGTTCCGTTCAGGCCGAGATCGATGCCGGCGGGAATCTGGTCGTCCGACCGTTGAACGGAGTCAGCTTGGACGATGCTTTGGAGCTTTCGACGGCAGATGGCAATCTGCGAATCAGCGATGCCAACTACACCGTGGTTGCCGGCGATGGCGTTTCTCAAAACGGAGCAGAAATCGTCGTTCCCTTGTCCAGCATCACCGGCTTGGTGGGAATCGATATCGATACCCAATCCGGGACCGACGCGGTCCATGTGAGTGGATTGGCCAGGACGTTGCCCGCTGAAATAACGATCAACGCGGCCAATGCCAACCTGGTGCTCAGCGATGACTTGACGATTGATCTGGAGCCTGGTTTTTCTCCGACGGTCGGGCAAGTGTTTTCCCTGGTGAACGCTGGGACCAACGCTGGCATCACCGGCTCATTTGACAACGTCAATTTGCCCACCCCACCCGACAACACGCATTGGGACTTGGTGGTCGGTGCAAACGAAGTCAGCATGGCTCTGTTGTCAACGCCGCCGAGAATCACGGAAGTGAGAATCGGTTCCACGAGTTGGAGCGAAGCGTTTCGGGACAGCATGGATCCCGATGGACAAGGTTACTTGCTCTCGCAAGGTGCTGAGCAACTGGCCGACGTACCATTTACCAATACCAATCAAATCTTTGTTGGCTTTGATCAGCAAGTATTCGCCACCGGGGGAACAGCATTGCAACCCGGCGACTTTCAGCTCGTGGGTTCCCCGTCGCTGGGCATCAACTACCAAATCGACAGCGTGAATTTTGACACCGGCACCAACACGGCCATTTTGACGATCAATCAAGAATTGTCCGCGGACAAGTTGCTGCTTCATATCGCCGATGCTGCCATCGAGAATGGCAACGGGATCGCACTCGATGGAGAATGGTCCACTGGAAACATGGGATCATCAGGCAATGAAACGTCAGGCGGCGTATTTAACTTTCGGTTTGATGTTCTGCCGGGCAACGTCAACAACGATCTGCTTTCGAACACCACCGATCTGTCTTACGTCCGTTCACTCGGAACACAGATAGCGGGCGTCACGCCCGAGTTTGACCCACGAGCCAACGTCAACGGCGACCTCCTGGTCAACACAACAGACCTTTCGCTCATCCGCTCCCTCGGCACGCAACTGATCACAGGGTTGATTGATCCGACGCCGCCCAGTTGATGAGGCTAGATGTGGACTGTCAAAAGGTTGGTCTTGACATGCAGCGTCAATTCGCCAGTTTTGTTCCTCAATTTGGGAAATACGTCGAAGGCGTTTAACAACATAGCCCAGGGTAAGGTTCCCGCGAGTGTAACGAGTGGGACCGCCACCCTGGGTTCAAAACGCGATTGACTCTCACCTCACTCCCGCTCCGATTTTGGCGGCTTCGCCGCCAAAATCGGAGCGGGAGTGAGGTACTGAAGGGGACGTTATCAATACCCAGGGTTGCAGCGTCAGTTCGCCAAGGCGAATGACGGCTTTAACCCTGGGCTATGTTGTTGAACGCCTTCGGCGTAGGGAGAAAACTTGCGCCTACCAATCCCCGTAAAACCCCATCCTTTTGACAGCCAAGTCCACCATCAAGCGATGGTGTGATGCCGATCGCTCGGACACACTCTCATTCGCTCGGGGAGGTTGCCGTGAACGCCCAGAGTGCTGCGTCGGTCCGGACCAGCACATCCTCGCCGGCGACCACGACGGATGCATTGGTTGTTTCATCCAGCTTGTTCTCAGCGACCTTTTTCAAGCCCGTGCGATCCGGCAGAAAGACGGTCGTGGTGCCTGACTTGGTCAGCAGATACATGTTGCCATCCGCAGTTTGTGTGATGCTGGACCAAGTCCCTCCGCCGTCACCACGGCGTTTCCAAAGCTCTTGTCCGGTCTGCACGTCCAAGCAGTGGACCACGCCACCGATGTCACAGATGTAGATCGCCCCATCATCCACGACCCCTGTGCCCAGCCAACCGCCGTCTTTGGGTTTGTGCCACAAACGATGTGTTTGCGTCACATCGCCCTGGCCGCCCACACGCACCGCCAGCGAAGCACCACTGTAGCCGCCCAACGCGACGATCACGCCGTTGCTGTACATGGGAGACGCGTAAGCCAACGGTCCACTGCCACCACAGGTCCAGAGCAGTTTGCCACTGGACGGATCAAATGCACTGACACGCCGCGACAACGTCGCGATCAACTCGGAATGTCCATCCACCTCCACGATGATCGGCGTGCTCCATGACCCACGCAGCCGATCGGCACGCGGTTTGTCGCTGCTGAAATCATTGGAGTTGCCATCGTTCTCCGGTCCGCTGAGTTTGCGTTCGCTCGCGTCATCCAGTCCCGCAATCTCCCAACGAGTTTCGCCGGTGGACTTGTCCACGGCGATCAGGAATTCGCGGCTGCCTGGTCCAAAACTCAGGATACACAGATCATCGTGCAAGATCGGTGACGAACCATAACCCCACATATGTTCCTGCCGCCCTAGGTCGCGTCGCCACAATTCGGTGCCTGACAAATCCCAGCACACCAATCCGGCCGAACCAAACCATGCGATCACTCGCTCGCCATCAGTCACGGGGGATGCCGAACAAAACGGATTGGTTTTGTGGCTCGTTTCCGGCTCGGAATACTCAACGCTGCGACGCCAACGTTCCTTGCCTGTTTGCCGATCGACGCACAGCAAGGCTCGCTGGTTCGATTTTGAAAGCGGCTGCGTTAAGAAGACGAGGTCCTCCCAGACGATCGGCGTCGAGTTGCCCGGCTCAGGCAATTCCATTCGCCATTTCACGTTCTGAGTCGGCCCCCATTGCGTCACCGAGCCCTCGACGGTTGTTTTGCCAGTTCCCGTCGGCCCTCGCCACTGTGGCCAATTCGATTCGTCACCTACAGAATGCCTTGCAAATACAAGGCAACAGATCATCAGTGTCAGCGAAACGAGAGCTTTCATGGCGAAGGGATCTCTTTTTGGAGGGGCATCAGTGGATGGCCTCATTTATACCTACTTCTGACCCTGTTTGATATCTGACAGTTTCCACGTTCCATCGACCAAAGCCAGTTGCAGGTAGAACACCGATTTGCCGATAGTCGCGAGTGGGACACGTGCTTCTCGCTTCACATAAACTTTACCACTGCCACCCTGCCACTGGGCGACGGTGTCGAGCTGCGATTGAGTGAAGATCCGTTCCTTCTCGGGCTTGCTCGAATCGCCACGCAAACTCCAGGGGCCTTCTTCGACCGATCGATCGACAATTGCCTTGAGATCTTGACGTTGAAACGCACCCAGAATTTCGTGGGCGTGCTGATTCAACTCGGCGTACTGCTTGCTCCCCTTTTTCAGTTCGGAAAATGTCGGTCCGTTCACATCGGCCTTCTGTGCGATGTGAAGCTTTTCGTAACGCCATTGACCCGCTTCCTTTTTCAATCGCACGCAGTCCAACACATTGGGTGAGTTACCACCAAACGCGCTGGCGCGTTCAGCGATCACCACCAGTGCTTGCTCCTCGATGGAGATCTTGTCGAAATCTCCATTCCAGGAATTGGCCGCCTTGTAGATGGGTGACTGTTCACCAAAAAATTGTTCGTAGGGTGGTGTACCAGGCTGAACTTGTTTGACAACGGACTCGGGCGGCGATTTGGCCATGAACGAAGCCAACTGACCGAAGTTCTTGTCGCGAAAAGCCCCGATGATTTTGGTCACGGTCTCATTGAGCTGGGGATCTTTGCCATCCTGAGCGAGCAGAGAATCGCCGCCAAAGAGCCCCGTAAAGGCGGCTGACAACAAGATCACAATCAAGCGGATGGGATGTAACGCGAACATGGCAGATTGGCACCTGTGATGAAGAAAGAATTGGCTTTCGTGAGAATTCGGCAAGCAGTGGCAGGGTATTCCATGGACCGAACGGCCTTTCCCGAGTGTAGCTGGTCAATAGCAGCCCAGCCAACCAAATGCCGTTCGATCGGACGAATCCAAAGAAGGAATAGGGGGAGGATGATTTCATCGTTCCCGATTGTGTCGCAGACTCCTCGTTTTCCGTTGCCCGATGCCTGAACCACCTGTCGGCACAAGAAAGAATTCTTCATTGACGCTTTTTGGGTGGCCGGTTCCTGATCGCAATGTGAATTCATTGTTTGGCGTTCAACGGTTCGTTGATCGCAAGGCGATTGAAATCAACTCCGACCGAGGAAACCACCAATGTCTCGTCCCGTCACCTCAGAACGAAACCGTCGAACTTTCGCCAAGACCCACGGACGTCGTCGACTTGGTTTCGAACGATTGGAGATACGGCGACTCCTGGCAGCCGACATCCTGGATTCGCCCTCAGGAGGATCGGGATTCATTGAATACAGCAACAACGAGATTTCTATCCACGGGTCGAGCAACAGTGACACGGTGCAGGTCCAGTATGTTCCCTTCTATGCAAATCCGTCTGGGATCACGCGAGTCTTGCTCAGCAACCTTCACGGTGAACAGATCCACGAGTACCTGACGATGGGGATTCACCGCGTCAGGTTCTACGGCCACGACGGCGATGACCATTTCACCAACTCAACCAGCATTCCGTCCACCGTTTTTGGTGGCAATGGAAACGATGTGCTCAACGGTGGAAACGGTCCCGACACGCTCAGCGGCGATGCAGGCATGGACACCATCAATGGAAATGGAGGACACGACCAGCTCTTCGGCGGCTTCGGTCTGGACACCATCAACGGCGGTAGTGGCAACGACACCATCATGGGCGGCTTTGGCTCGGACCTGTTGAACGGAGGCAGCGGCAACGATCAGATCAACGGCGAGCACGGAAATGACACGATCGACGGTGGCTGGGACGACGACACGTTGCTTGGTGGCCAAGGGAATGACCAAATCAATGGCGGATTTGGAAACGACTACATCAACGGCGGTTTGGGAGCGGACATCATTGACGGCAGTTTCGGGAACGACACACTGCTGGGCAGTCACGGGAACGATTACATCAATGGAAACGTCGGCGACGACAACCTTGATGGCGGTCCCGGTCACGATCAAATGCGAGGTGGTCAAGGAAATGACTCGATGGACGGTGACAGCGGAAACGACAGCTTCTTTGGAGGCACTGGCACGGACTCCTATGTTGGTGCCGGAGGATATGATCGCTATTACTTGCAACCGGAAGACAACGCCCCCTACGTCAGTTGGGCCGATGTGGAAATCTTTTTGCACGACGGCGGCAGCGAACCAATCTTGCTGTTGAGCGACTTTGGAAACGTGCTGACAATGCCCGGCACTTGGTCGCTGTCTGACGTCGATGCCCTTGATCAAGGGCTTGGTGAATTGGTTCAGTTGACAGGGAACAACGCCCTGCTGCAAAACAAAGGCGATCTGAATTTCATTCGCTACGGTGACGTGTACGATGTCTACGCTGACGCGAGTATCGGCGAGCTCAACACCAGCGTCGGTGCGTGGAACACGGGCTCTGCGATTGCATTGATCAACAACACCTTCAGTTCGCTCCACAATGTGGTGCTGAATGTGCAACACGAGATCGCGCACAACTGGGACGAGCCGAGCGAGAACGCCTCGATCAACGCCTTCCGCGATGTTGCTTGGGTGCAATCCGAAACCCAACCGACCGGCTATCTGCCGGCGTTGGATTCGACGGTGACCGATTGGTGGTATGACGAAACAGACAATACGTTCGCCCACTGGTACGGAAAGAATCGCCCAGAAGAAGACTTCGCGACCTCATTCGCCGCCTACGTCGGCGTATTGATGGGGCGTAATCATGGCTACGCGTCGCCAGAGGAGACCATGGTCTTCATGGCAGAGCGATTCGCAGCACTCGATGCCTTCTTTGCCACGTTGTAGGAGCGAGAACGAGGGACGGGCGGAGATTCGTTTCCGCCCCCCAACGACATGCCAGGTCGAGACCAAGTCTCGTCCGCAGAATGACTCTGCATTTGCCTTTGGCCGTTCCGAATCACTATCAGGTCGCATAGAATAGAGAAACTTTCTCGCCAGTAGAGACGTTTTCTGTTGCCCTACGCGGCTCAGTTGAATCACCATGGCAGAATTCATTGATCGATCACGCTGGCATCTCGGCCCCATTCATGGAACTCGAAATCACCGACGATTGGCTGCGACGCTTGGCTGCTGGCGACCCCATCACGGCAGCCGAATTCTTTCAACGTTTCGGCGGACCGATGCAACGCGTCGCCGATCGCAACATGGGCGCACGACTTCGCCAGCGAGTGGACCCGGAAGACATCGTACAGTCTGCCTGTCGTACGTTTTTTCGCCGACTGGAGCAGGGGCAGTTCGAACTGGATGGCGAAGAAGACCTGTGGCACCTGATCTGCGCGATCACACTTAACAAACTGAGGCGGCAAGCGAGATACCACTCACGTTTGCGTCGTGATGTCACTCGCCAAGAAGCCATCACGGACACCACCGTCGGTATCACGGATCACTCCCCTCAAGATCCTGTTTGGACCGCGCAGTGGAATGAAGTCATGGCGGAGTGTTTCGACGGATTGTCAGAGGAGCAACGTAAAGTGCTGCAGATGCGACTGGAAGGCTACCGACAGATGGAGATCGCGGAAGCGGTCGGATGCGCCGAGCGAACCGTGCGGCGAATCCTGGCCGGCGTACGCGATCAATTGCTCAAGCAAGCCGATTTTGATTCTTGAAGCGCGACTCGCCGTTGGGACTCTCATGAAAAAGCTGATGCGTAAAATTCACTCTCGACTGGACGCAGAGTAGCGACATGAACGAAGCAGCGACATGAACGAACAGGCGGCGGACCTTGAACCCATCGACGAAGACGCACGACGTCGGTTTGAATCCCAGTGGTGCGGAGGCGGACCGGAATCGCTGAAGCAGTACGTCCCTCACTGGGACCAATCGCGCGGCCGAGCCACTTTGGCGGAGCTCGTCCTGATCGACTTGGAATACCGCTGGAAAGATTGGGCCAACGCAACAAACAAGTCCGATCCACCGTCGTTGGAACCTTACCTGCGACAGTACAAAGTGCTGCGTGAACACGACTGCATGAGGTGCCTCCGCGATCAACAGTCGCAAATGGCGAAACAGTACGGCGTCGATCTTTCGCTCGTCGCGTCCAAGGACAGCGACCCGGCCAGCACTGAAACATTGCTGGATGACGAAACAAGGACGAATCCATCGTCGAGCGATGAGTCACTGCCCGTCCGGTGGGGAAACTATCTCTTGCTGGAACGGCTTGGCCAGGGGGCAATGGGCGTCGTCTATCGAGCCCGGCAAACAGCGGCTGATCGCGAGGTCGCTCTCAAGAGAGTCCAGCCCGGAATGTTAACAGCTGACCTCCGCAATCAACTTCATTCACGGTTTGAGGTCGAAGCCAATGCCGCGGCACGACTGTCCAGTGACTACATCGTTCCCGTCTACGACGTGGGCAACGTCGACGGAGTTCCGTACTACACGATGCCACTGTTGACCGACGGCAGTCTGTCCGATCTCGTTCGCGAAAATCCTCTCACGCCTCAGCGTGCCGCCCGATTGACGCAGCAAGTCGCTCTGGGAATTGCCACCGCGCATGCGGCCGAATTGTGGCACCGCGACATCAAACCGGGAAACATTCTTTGGGATGCAACACGGGACCGGGCCATGGTCGCGGACTTTGGTTTGGTGAGGATGGAGTTCACTGAATCGGAAATGACGCACACGGGGCAACTCGTCGGCACGCCGGCTTACATGCCGCCCGAACAAGCTCGTGACGCACGAAGCGTTGATGCGAGATCAGACATCTACGCCATCGGTGCAACACTGTATCACTTGCTCACCGGCCGTCCGCCCTTTCAAGCGTCATCGATCGTCGAGTTGATGCGGCAAGTGCTATTCGACCAGCCGCTCTCGGTCCGTAGGCTCAACCCTAGCGTCCCCCGCGATCTGGATACCGTCTGCGCACACTGCTTGCAAAAATCGCCTGAGCGACGATACGCCTCTGCCGATGAACTGGCCCAGGACCTTGAGCGTTTCCTCACAGGTCGACCGATCCTCGCCCAACCAATCGGCCTCCTGGAACGCTCCTGGCGGTGGATCAAACGCAACCCCGTCTTGTCGGCCTGGGCTACCACCGCAGCTCTATCGGCATTTATCACGATGGGCGTCATCACTTATGCATATCTCGAATCTCGCTCGCAGCAAGCTCGTTACGAAGCCATGTATCAAGAAGCTCGCGGAGCGATCGACTCATTCTACACCGATTTCAGTGATGACCCGCTCTTCAACCAACCCGGCATGCTGCCCACGAGACGAAAGTATCTCTCGCAAGCACTGCGGTACTATCAGCGACTGCTCGCTCAGCGCGAAAGCGACGGTCTTTCCGTGCTCGACGTCGCCGACACCCGCACACGTATCGGCACCCTGCTGGGCGAACTCGGCGACTCCGCCGACGCCATCAGGATGCTTCGTCAGGCAGAACAAGATCTCCGCCGTTTCACGCCGGCGGAGAAGAACTCTTCCAGCGGCCTGAGCATCCAAGGTGACCTGTTCAACTCGCTTGGTCGCAACCTGCTGGCCGCCGGAAACAACCAAGAAGCTCTGGAGGCATTTCAACAGGCGGAAGATTTCCGTCAACGCGTCGTCGACCAGGAGAAAGTAGCCGGCGTTCACAAAAACGACTGGGAGTCCAACGACTGGGAGTCCAACGACTGGGAAGCTCGACGCAGTCTGGCCAACGCGATCATGAACGTTGGCACGGCATTACGAGTCTTGGGTCGCATGGCGGATGCCACACAGCAGCAGACCCGGGCGCAAAACTTGCGAACAGAGTTGTTGAAAGACTTTCCCAATGTGTTTGAGATTCGTCGCGATTGGGCCAAGGGCGAGTTCAATCTCGGCGTCCTGCTGTCTCGCCAAAACCAAACCGCTGGCGGAAGACATTTGCAAGTCGCATTGGAAACATTTGAGCAGTTGATTGCCCAACGACCAAGCGACCTCGACCTGCGACAAACGCAAATCGAATGCCTTCGCCAACAAGCTTGGCAGGTGACCTCGTCCGTCGCGGACGAGAATTCTGCGGCAGATCTACCCGCTGTGTTGATCAAAGCCCAAGAGCTTGCCGAGAAGCTCTGTACCGAGCATCCCGAAACCACTGCGTTTGTAGTCCTGTTCGCCGAAGTCAACGCAACTGCGATTCAATTGCATTTGGACGCGGAGCGATACCAGGACGCGGACGAATTGATCGACCGAACGGAATCGCAACTGAACGACCATTCTCAAAATGAGACGCCTGTGGTATGGACACTCTCGAACTTGGCGTTTCTGCGGGCGCAGTTGCACTTGCTGCGAGGAGAGAATGACGCCGCGATGCGAGCGCTGGTGCGATCAGAACAGCATTTGAGTGAATTCTTGAAACGTTCTCCCAACGATCCCGCCGCGATCGATCGACAAGCTTTGCTCGACGAAACGATTGATCAGCTAAAATCATTCGTCGATCCGGTGTAGGGCTGCCTCAGAATCGACGGCCGATCTGGACTTGGATCTCGGTGTCAAACAATTGTCCCGTGGTCAATGGGGCGCTCGTCGCGAACCTCGCATGCCAACCGGCTGAGTTCTCCAAATGCACGCCCAGCGTGGTGTTCAGAACCGTTCCCACCGGCGGCAGGGATGCAGCGGTGACGGGGCCAAAGGCACCAGAACGAGTGATCGCGAGCTGATCCGTCGAGCTCAAGTTGGTCATCAAGTGGAGTTCACCGATAGCAGCAATCCCGAATTGATTGCAATGAGGCTGCCGCAACCAGCGGCCCACGCCGGTGTCCAGCAACAGACGCGTGGGGTCGTTTAGGACACCGGCTAGCGTACTGCCCCCGTTCACTCGGTCGGTGATCGTCACATCGTTTCCACCAAGCGGCGTGTCGATTTGGGCAAACCCATGCGTGAACCAATCCCCGTCACAGCTTCTGGCAGTCATCGACAAAAAGGGCGAAAGATGCACAGTGTCATTACCAAACTCGTACAGGCTGGAACCGGCAAACAGCACACCGTCCTCTCCCGTCGGCGTCTCGATTCCCAGGCCGTAGGAAACAACGTGGTGATGCCCCGCGTTTGCGATTCGCTTCAAGATGAAACCCACGTTTCCCAACACGCTCGCATCGGTGGCGACTTGGCTCAATGGCAATGGGTCTGATGAGACATTGATTTCATCAGCTATGCCCAGCGGCACACGCAACTCTATCGAACTGCGTCCTGATTCGAATGTCCGCTCTGTCCCCAGCACCCAGCGATTGACGGACACGTTGCGAATGTCCACCGCATCCGGATTGGCGAGTGTGGATTCCACGATCACAAACGCGTCGCCCGTGTTGTGGTAGTGGTGGTAAGTTGCATAGATCCGATCACTGGGCATCGCCTTGTTGAACTCCGCGACTTTCATCCGATTCAAACCGGACGCAACTGGTGCAGCGACGTTGCCAATGGCATCCACACCCGGTCCCGTTGAATCGAAGAACACAAACTGGTTACCAGGGATGCCAAAGTCGCCCAGCATCTCGGGCACTCGGACCAACTGGGCTCGCGAACGTGATCGCAGCATCTGCGCGATCGCACTGGTGTTTGGCAATCGAGTCGTCGTCAACAGCGACTCCGATGGACGCGTGACGGGGGAGGATTGCGGGGGCGATGTCCCAGCGTCGGTCACTGCCGGGACCGCAGTCGGAGACGGGGTGCTGGCATTCTGGGCAGCCGGGTTCTGGGCAGCCGGGTTCTGGGCAGCCGGGTTCTGAGTGGTCGCGTTCTGCCCGATCGCATTGCCCGCTATGCCGGCCGATAGCACCGTGAGCATTGCCGTGCCCATCAGCCGCCGTAGTTGTTCATCAAACGTCATCGCAATCCTTCGCGAATCGAACCCGACGCTGGCTCATTGCCATCCCAAAAAACACCGCGTCTGAGTCGTTGCTCGACCAGTCATCAGCCCCGCCACAGTCTTTCTGGCTATTTCGATCCGAATCGTCGGTGCTGGGGCCGCTGAAAGGGATTGGCGAGAAGTTTTGCTCTCGCACAGAGGAACTGGGGACTAGCTCAATCCAGAGAAAAACTTGGTAACCAGATGCTCGGCTTTGGCAGATGCAAAACGGTTTCCTCTTTCCGTCTGACGATGGGCTACGTCACATCACCGATCGACTGCGATCGGCGAACGAGCAGGAGCTGGATGAGCTTCGTGGCGCGCTGCGGATCGGATTGCAATGGCAAGCGGCCGTGACGCTGCCGGGTGCCGAACATCCCGTCAGCCAAGCGTACTGTTCTGCGCTGCCGGTCGCCTACGGTCACCAACGAGCCGAACAGTGGACGGACTTCGTGAAGCTGATTCTCGACGCCGCCTACGAAGCCACGTTTCTGGCCGCCGTCTGCAATCTGTCACGCACCGGCGTCAACGTCGTTTACCTCACGCTGCCCGGTGGAGGCGTGTTCGGCAACGATGACGATTGGATATTGAGCGCGATCGAACGAGCGTTTTCGAAGACGAAGTCGGATGGTCTGGATGTCCGAATCGTTTCTTATGGGCGATCCAGAGCCGTCGTCACAGACCTCATCCAACGGATCAACGAGGCCTGATGAAAGCCGATGACGAGATCGGTTGTGCCGAAGAGTTGCGCGATGAGATCGACGAGCAACTCAGGACGCACGGCAAGATTCACAAGAAGACATTTCGCAAGATTGTCTGATGATGGACAAGTCGCTGCGTTTCTCGGGCGACAAGGAAACCGAATTGTGCGTGCGGATTCACTTTTGCCGGCGGATCAAGGAGAAGCGAATCAGCTTCGGCGGTTGCCGCGTCAGCGAGAACATGTATGCGACTCAGCTTAATAAAATCGACAAGGCAATGGACAAGGTGCATCCCGATTTGCAGTTCGATTTCAACCCGCAACTGTCCGGACTTTGAGAGGACTGCCGACCGTCATTCGCCGCTACGTGCTCGATCTCAAGCACTTCCCCTGTCCCGAGGTTTACCGGCAGATGCATTCTTGCCCTTCTGCTCGTCGAAACGGATCGAGTTCAGGCCTTCCAAGTGCCCTATTCCCAAGCCACCTGTCCCAACGCCATCAGGCGAGATCCCGATCTGATGATCACTGTTTCAGTTTGTCACCAACGTTGCCAATCAGGTGATCATCGTCCCATTCACCTTTCAGATCATCCTTTTCGTCATCATCTGCCAGCGTCCCCAAGTCGATCAGCGTTGCAGCTAAACTCCCAGTGCCCCAGTCCGCTAGGGCGGCATCCAACAAAGCGAAATCGTCTTCACAGGCCACAGAGCCGCCGACCAGCAAGTCATCGCCACGGCCGCCTTTTATCTTGTCCCTACCAGTACCGCCGATGAGGATGTCGCTGCCGGCACCGCCTTGCAAATCATCTTTGCCGCTACCACCGATGAGCACATCGCTGCCGCGACCTCCCCGGATGTGATCGTTACCAGCACCGCCGAAGACGAACTGGGGAATCACCGCATCGGCATCGCCGTCGGATCCTCCGTCGCTGCCACCATCCGATCCGCTGCCGTAGTGGTCATCGCCGCTACGTAGGTACGTCACGATTCGATCAACTGACGACAAAGGGAATGTCTGCTTGACACGGTCGCTATTGTCATCGCGACCGCCATCAGAACCACCATCGCTATCACGCTTGTGTTTGTTTTTCCCTTTGTCCTTGCCGCCATCGCTGCCGCCCTGGTTCAGCTTCACGTCAACTTTTAGTTCGTCCTTCTTTTCGTTGAACTTCAGTTTGACATCGTCGCGGCCGTCCGTGCCGATGATGTAGAGCGTTCCATCGACGAGTCCGACACCTTGGACGATAGACTGAGTCGTCAAGGACTCGGACACGGCTCCGTCACTGTCTGCGGCGGTCACGGTCACTTGGTAGATGCCACCCTCTTCATAGTCGTGACTGTCAATGAACGTATCGGCTGGTTGATCCACAAAAATACTTTCCACCGTGCCGTCGCCCCAGTCGACGGTCACCGTATGCGTATCCATCCCGGGATCAACGAATGTGCCGCTTACCGTCACCGACCCGTCTGTAGAAATCTCGTCAACGTCATCTGCCGAGGACACGACACTAGTCAAAGTCGGCGCCACATTGTTCACCGTTAACGCAAAGTCAACCGACGTTGCATCCCCATCCGAATCGGTGGCGGTGATCGTCACCGCTTGAGATTCATCCGGTCCGTTGGTGGTATTCCACGACCAGCTCCATGTGCCATCCAGATTATCAACCACCGTACCAACCGATGCGGTCAACTTCACCACGTCGGCACCTGCATCGGAGAAGGAGCCGTTGTTTGAAGCGGTCTGAGCTTCGTACACCTCGACCGTCGCAGCCGTCGTTGTAATGCGCGGTGCGACGTTGGAAACTTTCACGATCACTTGGTCCGTACTTGATCCTCCGTCATCGTCCGTTACCGTGTACTCAACCGTGTAAACACCATTATCGGTGGGAGTGAAATGGAAGTCGTCTGAGACGCTGGCATCAATCATCTGGCCGTTGGTTGAACTAACTTGCCATAGAAAAGCATGAGTGTCGAAAGTCCCCGGATCGGTAAACGATCCAAACAAGGAGACCATGCTCCCCTCATCGACGATCAGGTCAGGTCCAGCATGAACCGTTGGGGACACGTTGTTAACATCAATTGCGGCAGTGTCGAAGCTGGTGAGCCCGGCGTCGTCCGTCACCCGCAGACGGACTATTGCGGAAGTCGGACCGTCGAGACCGGCGGCAGAAAAGTATGGAGAGACGCCAACCTCATCTCCGCGTATCGCGGCGATTCCTGTCTCGCCGAACGCACCATCGCCATCCAGATCCCACTCGTAGGAAAGCGTCGTCGAAGTCTGGTCCGGGTCTGTACTGGATGAAGCATCCAGCTGAATGCTTCCCCCCTCATCCACCGCGTACATTCCACCTGCGACTGCCGTGGGCGGGCGATTGTCCACGGTGACAATCTCGCTCGAAAACTCCGATGTGTTGCCCGAGGGGTCAGTGGCGGTGGCGGTGACGAAATGGCCAATAGGAACCACCGTTGAAAAAATCACTGAAAAACTCCCGTCTCCACCAGCGTCTGTGGTAATGATGGTGGCCCCAAGGAATGTCGCGCCCTCACCAAAACCGGAGGGATCGGCGGTTGCGTTGGAAAACAGTTCGATGGTGAAAGTCGTGCTGGGAGTGCTATTGATTGACCCCTCAATCAGAGTGGAGTTGCTCACGAAGGCCAGATCCAGCATGGGAAAGTTCAGCAAGAAGTTGGGCCCCGTGTCTCCGTCACCAGGATCATTCGACGTCACGCCAAACGCATCCTCCGCGCCACCGGTCAGATCAATGCCTAGCCCACCATTGGAATAGATGGCATTGTGACGAATGTCGTTGCCGGTGGTGTCCAAATCAGAAACTGCCACGCCGGCACCAGCATTAAAGGCAATCCGGTTTGTCTCCACGTCGTCCGACACACCGTCAGCGTTCGTGCCGATACGGTTCGACTGAGCACCAGCGACAATGAACACGCCGTTATCGCCGTTGCCCAACGGATTCATGCCAGCGGTGCCGACACCAATGAAGTTGCCGGCCACAACATTGCCAGTGGTACCCGAGTTGGCCAGCAAGATTCCCTGTGACGCATTGCCCGAGATGACATTCCGCTCACCATCGTCACCCGCACCGTCGCCGTTCGTACCGACGATGTTGAAGCTGGCGCCGCTGATGATAGCGACTCCGTTGGCACCATTGGCAATGGCAGCTGAGCCTAACGCGTCGGTGCCGACGTCATTGCCGGCAACGATGTTTCCCTCAGTTCCGGCGTGTTGGATTTTGACGCCATAACCGACGTTGCCGGAAATCAGATTTCCTTCCGCTTCGTCAGCGATGCCGTCTCCGTTGGTTCCGATGCGGTTGGACTTCGCACCACCACCGATCGAAACGCCAGCATCGTACGTGTAGGTCCCATTGCCTAATGCAATGGTGCCGGTGACGTCTGTGCCAATGTAATTGCCGGCGACCGTGTTAAACGAGGCACCGCCAAGAAGGACTCCATAGTCGCCATTACCAGAGATGAGGTTTCGTTCTGATCGGTCGGCAATATCGTCGCCATTGGAACCGATCACGTTGAATTGTGCGCCAAAGCCGAGATAGACCCCGCGAAAGCTGTTGCCGAGGCTGGCAGTGCCGGAAACGTCAGTGCCAACGTAGTTACCGGCTACGGTGTTCTGTTCTGTGCCCGGATCAGCAATGTATAATCCGAAGCGATTTCCCGAGATGACGTTTCGCTCCAATGCATCCGAGAATCCATCACCGTTGGTGCCAATGAAGTTTGACATTGCCCCTTGGTCGATGCGGACACCATCACCCAAATTGCCAAGGGCGGTCTTACCCGTGTGATCAGTGCCAATCAAATTGCCGGCGACCACATTTCCGTCGGTGCCGGTGCCTCGGATCAGCACGCCCTGAAGTGTGTTGGCGGAAATCACATTCCCTTCCGTGGCATCTCCAATTCCATCACCATCAGTGCCGATAACATTGCCTGTGGCTCCATCGAGAATGGAGACCCCGCTTCCGGCATCGCCCAGACCGCTGACGCCGTCAGCCGCGAGTCCAATAAAGTTTCCCTGCACGCGATTTCCGGTCGTTGGCAGCTGGCTCGTGGAAAACACTTTTCCGCTGATAGAGACGCCGCCCTGAGAGTGGCTGTTGATCACATTGCGTGCAGCCGGGTTGGATCCGCCAACAAGATTGTTTTGAGAGCCGCCTCCGATCCGGACGCCCGTCACGGAAGGTCCGTCAAGAATCGCTGCGCCCGACTTGTCCGTTCCAATCATGTTCCCAGCAATGGTGTTGTAATCGCCGCCGCCAATATTGATATCGGCTGCCCAATTGCCGGCAACGACGTTGCCTTCACTCGCATCGCCGACGCCATCGACGTTGGTTCCGATGATGTTGAATTTCGCCCCACTGGTTACGGCGATCCCATTCCTGCTGTTACCAAGTGCGTTTATGCCCCCGGGATCCGTGCCAACAAAATTGCCTGCCACAATGTTGGCGTCGGTGCCCATTCCGTCGATGAGTATCCCATAACCAGTGTTTCCGGAGATTACATTTCGTTCTGCTTCGTCAGCCGAACCGTCCCCATCCGTACCAACAAGGTTCGATTTTGCGCCAGAAGTAAATGTGATTCCGGAATGGTATGACTGGGTACCATTGCCAAGGTCGAGAGAGCCCGTAACATCGGTGCCGATGTAGTTGCCCGCGAAGGTGTTATGGTCCGTACCAGTTCCCGTCACCCAGATGCCGCGGTCAGTGTTCGCGGAGATGATATTTCGCTCATCTGCGTCAGCAATTCCGTCCCCGTTGGTCCCAATCAGATTGAATTGAGCACCACCGCTGATTTGGACGCCTCGGAGTCGGTTGCCCAAGGCTATCGTGCCGGAGCCGTCGGTGCCGAGATAATTGCCAGCAACAACGTTGTGTGCTGTGCCAGGGTCGGCAAAAGCGATTCCGGATCCAGTATTGCCGGAAATCAGATTCCGCTCTTCGGCGTCGGCGATTCCGTCTCCATTCGTGCCAATCCGATTTGAGTTGGCGCCGTTGGAAACTAGCACACCGTGATCAAAAGTCTGGGTGCCATTTGCCAGTCCGGAGGTGCCAGTCACATTTGTGCCAATATAGTTGCCGGCGATTGTGTTGTAATCACTTCCTATGTCAAGTACGAACACTCCATGGCGATTGTTGCCGGAGATCAGGTTTCGTTCGGCGGAATTAAAGTCATCATTGCTTCCATCGGTTCCGACGCGATTATACCTCGCTCCCTGCCAGATCGCGACTCCATCATAAACATTGCCCAGATCGATCTGCCCGGTTGCATCTGTGCCAAGGAAGTTGCCGGCCACAACATTGAAATCGGTGCCATTATTCACAATTTCAACACCAAGGAAGCCGTTGGCGGAGATTACATTTCGCTCGGCTTCATCGCGGTTGCCGTCACCATCGGTGCCGACACGGTTTGATTTTGCACCGTTCAGGAGTGACACACCGCTGCGCAGATTACCAAGCGGGTGGATGCCCGTCGCATCAGTACCGATGTAGTTTCCAGCGATCCAATTATTACTACCTCCCGGGATGCTGATTCCGTTCCCACTAAATCGCTGAATGTTTAAAGCGAACACATTGTTTTTGTTGGACGACAACTCAAGACCATGGCCACCGGCATAAATTCCATCCAGAAGAATCTCCGGACCAAACGGATTGGTGTCGCCCCCAAAAGCTGTTTGTGTCCGACCGTCGATCGTTGTGCCGCCTGTGGTGTCGGTCAGACCTGGCAGGGCGGACAGTGGCCGGATGACAAAGGCATCGCTAATCGAGTCTCCGCCAGACAGGCCTGAGTCCACATCGATAAAGCCCAGATCGGACGTTGGAATGTTGAAGAGGATCGTGTCAGGTCCCGGATGGCTGTTGGCAAATTCGATCGCTCCACGCAACGACCCTGGACCGTTGTCGTTCGTATTTGTGACTATCAAGCGGGGCAGCACAGTCAGCTCAAAATCAACAGTCGTCGCGGCATTGTCAGCATCCGTGGCTGTGATGGTGACCGTTTGAGACTCCGCCGTCCCGACGCTGGTGTCCCATGACCAGCTCCACGTGCCGTCGCCATTGTCGACGACGATTCCGATCGAAGCGGTCAACACAACCGCATCAACACCGGGATCAGAAAACGTTCCGCTATTGCCGGCTGTGGCTCCTTCATTAACTATCACCGTCGCATCAATCGCCGCCATGCTCGGTGGCAGGTTTCCGACGTCGATCAACTGGCTAATCGATCTCGCCACACCAGATTGTGTGGTGACGGTCAGATTAATTTCGTACTGGCCGTTGTCATCCGGTGTAAAGCTCCACGCCGATTCCTGGCCCGTGGCGAAATCGGGATTTGCGGATCCGTTTGCGTAGTACTTGCCGACGCTCCAATCGTACTGCAACGATCCAGCAAGTACCACAGCGTTCTCCGTTGCTGCCGCGACCAGAATCTCGGCACCTTCGTTCAGAGGGCCACTGATACCCACAATCAGTGGGATCGGTGGTGTAACGGTGTTTGTCAATTGTATTGCGTACTTCGCTGAGAGCCCCCCCACACCGTCGGAAAGTTGGACAACCAGGGTGTGGGCCAACTCGGACACCTCACTACCGCGTGTTACGTACATATGCCGGAGCAAACGTGTAACACTTTCGGATGCGCAATTCGAACGGAAATTGATGCGCAATTCTGAACTGGAATTCGCGTGGAGGGTACCAATCACCTGTCCGTCGAAAAGAATCTCGTTGTCAGCCGTAAGCTGCACACTGTCATCGTTGGTTAAGCTGATTGAATCCGCAGTACTTTGACCAACAAGTTCAACTGTCAGCCAGCCGCCAGCCAGATTGCCAGTCGCCGTATCGAGGGCTGTCGCGGCAGAGGTTAAAAATAGTGACTCCCCTGCGTCAGCAGTGATTTGTTGCGGCAGGTCGATAATTAGCGGCGCCTGGGGCGATACGCTTTGGTTTAGCAACTCGCGCAAGTAACCAAGATACGAGGTGAGTTGACTCAAGGAAGATTCCGATATCGCGCCACTCGGCAAGGCAACGATACTCTCTGCCAACTGATCTATGGCAGGATTCAACTCTGTCCAGGCTTCGGAAGCGATCAACGCTTCGATTTCGCTGGCACTTGTAAGGATCGTCTGTGCCGCACTACTGCTTATCAATCCTTCGGTCGCTCTGGCTTCGAGCAACTGTTTAAACCCCTCAAAGTCTGCAAAGCGTACTGGTTCATTCACCGGCACTAGGTATGCGAAGTTGAGATGGTCGGACACTGCATTCCAATTGTTCGTTGACAGCGCCAAACGGCGGGAGGTCGCCAGATACTCATCTACATTAGCTAACAAACCGCTCCGGGGCACACCACTGGCAAGCATCTCATCCATTTGCTGCCTATATCCCAACAGCAACGATTGTTCCTCCGGTGTCAGCTCCCTCACGGGGTAGTCGAGTTTATCGACACGAACTCGAATTGCTTCGGATAGCAGTGAAAACGACTCTGCGACACCACTCAAATAATTCGAATAGCCGATTCCGACCGCGCTACTGCTGTCGTAGCCCTCCAGGTCCTGCTCGGTAACGCTTCTTAGAGTGGCATCGATAGTCTCCAGTAATTGCGTTGACCAACCCTGTTGCAGAAGTTCATCACGGACGATGTCCAAAAGCCCATTTTGCTGTAAGCGTGTTGCCGCCACGGCTGGTGTCGCTAACAACGTATCATAGAAGGGCGAAATGGCTGACTCCTTCGCTATGGCACGCATGCGAAGTGATGCCAGACGATGTGAAAGATTTGAGGAGGCGACCAATTGTTCCGCCTCCCATATTTCTTCACTTGCCAGTTTTGCACCGTCTTTCTTGTCGATGCTGGCAAACATTGCCCGTTGTATGGTGTTTGCGTCGTTCTCAAGTTCAAGCTGCTCTCTGTACGGTCCGGCGGGCAACGACTCGATGAAAGCCAAGGGAGCAAAACCAGGCGAAACATACTGAGTAAATTCCGGATCCGGGGGGTCGACTGCTTTAGCCCACAGCTTGTCAAGATCCGCAACCTCAATCATCTCTTTCTTTATCCAGGCGCCCACTGTATTGAGAGACAAAACTGGATTGTCGAGCTGTGCCAAGTTGAACAAGAACGCATCGAACTTATTTAATAGTGCCACAAACTCGTTAAATGCGTCCAACTTGTCTTTTGGAACTGTAGCGGTTACGAAGATGCCATCCGGCGTATCAAATGTCGGAGCACCCTTTACCAGTGGTGTTGCTTCGGCATCGAACGCAATTCTGACTGACGGGTCTTGCAGATTGAAAAGGCGAAGATTCTTTTCGAGCGAGCTGAGAAAACTGGTTATCGAATAAACCTCACTGATTGCTTTCACATAGCTGCTCTTGCTAAATGAGGCAAAATCAAAAATGAGACCGGTATAGAAATCCCAACTGTCAGGATTCTGCGATTTGATGGGGTTCTCTTTGGGAATCCAGGGCCAATTCAGCGGCAGATCGCTGTTGACCACTAATGGAGTTCCGGGAATGACCAGCGTACCTGTGTCTTCAATCGGCGTGGGCCATGCCCAGTCAGGTGTGTCGGGGACAAGTTGCTGATAATAACTAACGTTAACCGGGAAAGGACTGCGATTCGAAATCACGGTACGGGCTTTCAGTGTATCCTTCAGTTCAAGCGATGTCTGATCGACTTGAAAATCTACATTGACATTCAATGCATCCAGAATGACTAGCGTCATCGCGTCGTTGTTGTTTTCGAGCGATCCCTCATCAACGGCGTTATTAACGTCGATGACTGCGATCAGGTATTCGTCATCCGGCCGCGGCGCATTCCACGAAGCGCCACCTGAAAAGTTGAATGGGTACGTTCCAGGCTCAAGCTCAGTTTGAATCCGATTTGTACCAATCGCAGGTAAATCTGATCCGTCAAAAGATGTGTCAACGCTCCAATAGAAACCAATCAAAGATGGCACATCAAGCGATCTGCCATCGATCGTATAGGTCCCCTTAACACCAGCTTGCGGATCCCAATCGAAAGATGCAATTCGCAGATCTAGTTCCGGCACTGCGGGCGTGACCGACAACGCATATTCGCTTGTCGATCTCCTACGCATATCAATGTTGCCGTCAAAATTGAAATCTGTGGCGCTGGCGATTCCGACGTAGTAGTCGCCTGTCTCCGGAAAAATGTATGAACCTCCTGTAGACAATATTTGTCCAACGCTATCGAATACCCCGACCCGAATTCCGTTTTGGATAATATTCCAAGTTAAGCGGCTGGACGCAGTCTGCTCCTCTGTGCCAGATGCAACCTGCAAAACCTGTTGCAACCTGGCGGAGGAGCCCGGCTTATAGAGTATTGTTCCGCTTTCGGTCGTAATTCCGTTTCTCGCACCAGCCACGCTTACGATGACTGTCCCACTGAAGTTCAGATCCACTTCATAAGAACTTGTCGCTTCAGCATATGCCGACGACTCTGATTCCGGATAATTTTCAACTTTACACGTTTCTGTATTCGCACCCGCATTGAGGTTCGAGGTGAGGGTGAGGTGTCCGCCTGATGGGTCAGACAGTGCTATATCGACATTCAATAATGCCTGAGACCCCGCGAAGCCAATGTCGGTATCCGTTGCCATTGCTGTATATTGTTGGTTCAGCCCATCGTAGAGCGGAATTACCTGTCTGTCTATATCTCCGACAGTATCTCCACAATACGAAGCTGAAACCAAGGCACGCGCGTCTACGACCGCATTGGAAGAGACAATGGAAACCGGAGAACCCGCTGGCTCAGTTTCCTGCGCAGACAGCTGATCCCCTTTGTTGACGCTTACCTTATAGAAATCGACGTCTGCTCGGTCATGATCTGGAGACATGCTTCCAGAGATCTGCACCAGGGCGGATTCAGGTAGAATGACTTGCGCACTACCGATGCTGTCGTTTAACTCGACTTCTTGGATGCTAGCCGCCAGCAGCAAGCGAGTTTCAAGCTGTTCAAACACACGTGCGGATTTTCGTCGTGCACGATGACGCTTCGTCGAATGTTTCGGGAGCCCAATGCGTTCGAGTAGTCTTTCAATTTGCATCTGCAAAAATCACGTGTGAGAAGGTCGTGGGATGAATCTGAGAGGTGTCCCTAGCCAAGCGTCGCCTGGTTGGTGGCTTATTCGTGAAACCGATAGTTCTGATGTCCTTTAAGACAACTCGAAATCGCGCGGACAACAGCGATGCGCAGAACTGAACTGCAGTCGACTGCGAGCTTTTCGAAAACGCGACATGATGGACTCCGTCGTGTAAATTGGTTGGGGCGGACCGTGCTTGTTGCACCCGCATGGCGTCTGAACCGAACTTGTTTGCGTTCTGCCAAACTTGGTCACGTCTTGCTGGCATACAGGACCCCGCAATCGAGTTTTGCTTTCGACTCAATATCTCCGAAAAACTTTTTCCATTTACCGCACTGGTGGCACAAAGCGTTTCCACTACACGACTTAGCGACGCTTGCCCGCCTTGGGATTGCCCCTGAGTTGTCTGCCGCCGCGTCGACAGCAACGCGATACTGCGGGGTCTGGATTGACGACGACATGAATGGACGTGATTTAGATGAACTCGACGAAAACCGACCAACTGCTCCACAGCATTGCTGGGGGCGACAAGCGGGCACTCGAAACGCTGCTGGCCGAGCATCGCGACTATTTGCGACGCTTGCTTGAAGCGCGCATGGAGCCTGGATTGCGTCAACGCATGGATCCTTCGGACATCATTCAGGAGACGTTACTGGTGGCTAGCCGCAGAATCGACGACTACATCGAACGTCGCCCAACGAGCTTCCGTCTTTGGCTACGCCGCAAGACATTGGAACGGCTAGTCGACGCAAGGCGAAAGCACTTGGCCGACAAACGAGCGATCAACCGAGAATCGCCGCTCAACGATGCCTCTTCGATGGCGATCGCAAAATACCTGCACTCGGAACGAGCGAGCGCGATTGCGATGCGGCGAGAGCTAGTCGACCAAGTCCGTGATGCGATGTTGAAGCTCTCGGAGTCGGATCGCGAAATCCTGATTTTGCGAAACGCCGAACACCTCAGTAACTCCGAGGTCGCCGAAATCTTAGAGATCGAACCAAAAACTGCCAGCAAACGTTATGGCCGAGCGATCTTGAAACTCGGCGAGCAGCTTTCCCAGATGGGAGTATCACGCGGATGAACGACAAGATCACTCGCAAGAACGTCTTGCCATCGGAGCGTTTGACCGACGACTCGCTTGATACGCTGTTGGGCGAAGTTGCTGGTGAATTCTTCGATCGGATGACCAACGGAGAGTGCCCGCAAGTCGAAGATTACGTGGCTCGCTATCCCGAAATCGCCGGACAAATTCTAGCTACATTTCCGGCGCTACAAATCGTCGGTGATTCGCGTGCCGAAAGCAACGGCAAGCGGACGGATACCGACGTCGCGGGACAGAAGAAGCTCGGCGACTTCCGGATTCTTGGCGAGCTAGGCCGTGGCGGAATGGGCGTCGTCTATGAAGCCGAGCAACTTTCCTTGGGTCGAAGAGTGGCGTTGAAGGTCTTGCCCTTTGCGGCCATGGCTCAAGACAAAGCTCTTGAGCGTTTTCGCAATGAAGTCCGAGCTGCTGCCGCGCTGGATCATCCGAATATCGTTTCCGTTTATTCGGTAGGCGAAGAACGCGGCGTCCACTACTACGCCATGCAGTTGATTCGCGGAAAGTCGCTGGCCGATGTGATCGCCGAACTCTCTAAACTAAGCCGCGGCAACGAAGCGATCACGGGCGAATCCATCAGCCGAATCGTCAGTTCTGTTACGTCCCAGCAACGATCCTTCGATGCGACGATCGCAAGCGGATCGCAGGAGGCGGTCGTGACCGTAACGTGTCGCGAGATCGACACGGTTAAGTCCGATCTCAACACCGGCACTCTATCACAGTCGACTGGCATGAACTTCTTTCGCTCGGCGGCCCTGCTTGGCATCCAAGCGGCTGAGGCGTTGCAACACGCGCACGACCAGGGAGTATTGCATCGCGATATCAAGCCGGGCAATTTGATGCTCGATTCCGAAGCACAGCTCTACATCACCGATTTCGGTTTGGCTCGTATCGAAGCGGACGTCGGTATGACGATGACCGGTGACATCTTGGGGACGCTACGTTATATGAGCCCAGAGCAAGCGCTCGCAAATCGCGTGGTCATCGATCATCGCACCGATCTTTACGCGTTGTCCGTCACACTTTACGAGCTGTTGTCGCTCCAGCCTGTTTTCTCTTCACCGGACCGACAGCAACTGCTGCAGCAAATTGCTTTCGAGGAACCGAAAAAGCTTCGTCAGATCGATCGCTCCATCCCTGGCGAGTTAGAGACCATTATTCATAAGGGTTTCGAAAAGAACCCCGATGATCGCTATGCGACGGCCCAGGACTTCGCGGACGACTTGCGTGCCTTCCTTAACGATCGCCCCATCAAAGCCAAACGCGCCACCATCACGCAGCGAACAGGCAAATTGGTTCGCCGACATCAGGCAGTGGTCGCCACCGCGGCGATCGGATTATTTGCCATGCTCGCCATTGGAGCTGGCCTGATGTGGCGATCGTGGCATCGCGAGACTGATTTGCGTGTCGCGGCCGAGAACAGTGCCGTTGATGCAATACAATCCGAAGCAAGGGCGACCAAGCTTGCCGAAGCGATGACGGCTGCCGCAGAACGCGAAAAACATCTGCGTGAGCAGTCCGAGACTAGTGAACGCCGCGCAAAATGGAATCTCTATGTCGCTCGCCTCTATCCGATGGGGCAAGCGCTGAAAGAAGGCGACTACGGACTCCTCACACAGTTGCTCGAGGAAACGATTCCGGCTGACGGCGAACCCGACTATCGTGGCTGGGAGTGGTATTTCCTGGAGGACCAAAACCGGGCGGCATCGTCAGCACTATCGAATCCGAAATCCACTCCCGCCGATTCGATTCGATGGTGCAGCACAAGCAATCGATTCGCCACCAATTCTTCAACATATTGGGGTCGGCGACTCAGAATTTGGGACGGTGCCACCCTCCAACCGATCCATCAAATCACGCTACCGTCTGTCATTTTGGAGTTTGAATTCTCACCGTCGGGTGATCGAATCGCTGCTGGAACTCAAGATGGAAAACTGCACATTGTTAATCTGGACAGCTTCACGATCGTGCAAACCATTACGCCGTTTTCACCAAACCTTGATGACCCGAAAAATACGAAGGTCAACGCGATGCTCCGAGGTCTGACGTGGAGTCCTGATGGACACTCAGTCGCCGTTGGAAACTGGTTCGGTCAAATTGCCACAATTGAACTTCAAACTGGCGAATTGCAGTTTCTTCGGCAGCCGCAAAGCCAGTCTTTCTGCGACAGCCTCGATTGGCACCCGTTCAAACCATTGATCGCGGCAGGCTTGCAATATGGTGAGCGGCGAATTTACAACATTTCCACAGGCTCCAGCATCGCACTTGAAAAGACCAATGATTCGGTTGGCGTTGAAGCCCGTTGGAATCCATCGGGGACGATTTTGGCGTTGGCGGAAAAAAATCGTGTTCGCACCGTGGATGAACAAGGCCGTACGCTTTTCCAACGTGATGCTCACGACGGAAATGTGAATGCGATTCGCTGGATCGATGACGAGCGATTTGCAAGTTGCTCGGACGACCACACCATTCACATTTGCGCCGTCGACCAAACGCAACCACTCGCGGTGGTAAATATTCATGGTGCCGGTGTCACATCAATCGCGGTGGATGCGGCGCATGAGCGGCTGTTTAGTTGCGACTCAAGCATGGACTTGCGAGTGTCGAGTATTCAGAAACATCATTCTTACCAAATTGCCCGAATTGAAGGTGGAACTGCGCGAGAAGAAAGCCGTTGGGGGAAAGACCAGGCCAACGCGTTGAATATGGTGCACCGCATTGAGTGGTCACCGGATGGGACCATGCTGGCGGCGGTTGGGGGCATCTACGTTGGCAATGGCAAGTACAGCGGCGCCGGTAGTGTTTGGAACGCCGCGACCCTCAACCGTTTGAGCGGCTGGGAAACGGGTCTCTGCAAAGGACTCAGTTGGTCCCGCGACGGGGATCGAATCATGGTCCCGAGTCACAGCAAGCAGCTAATTGTTGTGGACCCGCGGACAGCCAGCCAAGTGCAAACTCGGCCGCTGGACTTACTTGACGAATCCATTGCTCTCTGGAGTCCCGACAACAGACTCATTGCAGCCAATGCGTCAGGGCCCCACTTCTGCATCCGAAACGCGAGAACACTCGAACCGATTACTCAATGGATCCTCGCAAACCCCAAACCATTTGTGCATGGCAAATGGAATCATACAGGGAATCGGCTCCTGGAGAGCGGTTGGGGCGGCACATTCCTTCGCGACGTTGAAGGGAATTCCAAAAAAGTTGGCGATGGAATCCGAGCGGCAATGGCCTGGCATTCGACTGATTCTTGCTTTGCGTTGGGAGATCAAAATGGCCAGATCACAATCTTCCGAGCCGACAATTCCGAGCTGGTTGCGACGCTTCACGGGAACCGTGGACCAGTAACTGGCCTCGACTTCTCACCCAACGGCCGACGCCTTGCTTCGGCGAGTTTTGATGGGACGGTCAAGATATGGGACTTCGCATCGGGAACGGAACTGTTGCAATTCTCCGCCGAGGGAATTCACGACTTCACCGATGTTGCTTGGAGTCCCGACGGGCTGCAACTCGCGGTCGGCACGGGATCGCGGGAAGTAGTCGTCTGGGGCACCTCTCAAGTACGTCCAACACCGATGACGGCAACATTTGATGAAACAGGCACGATGATCGGAGCGGTCGACAGTGCTGTCGATACGAAGGTTGATTGCTTCAAGGCTGTACCCGCTCTCCCATGGCGGGTGCCACTGAATGACTTGCAGCAAGCCGCACATGGCCCCGGAGTAAAGGTCGATCGTGCGCGGTTTGAACACTTTCTAAGTCAGTGGACCGACGGAACCACCAGTCCAGATAACGGGCAGACCGATCTGATTCTTGCTTGGCGCGTCTTTATCGATGCTCAAGTCGACGACGAGTCCGCCATCTACCTCGCTGATCGACTCATCGATCATCTCGGCACATCGACGAATGAACTTCCAAGCAGCAAGCTTTTGCTCGAAACGCGTGTCCACGCAAGCCTCGCAAAAGCGGGGAGGCAACTAAAGCTTAATTGGCCGGCCGAAAGTCTGAGCACGATGGATACCGCTGAACGTGATACCGAAGCACTGGTGACTCAATTTCCACAAGATGCGACCTGTTGGCGGCTGCTCCAGAGCGTTCATCTGCAAAAATTCAATGTGGCAGTGCAAGCTTACGAGACCCTTGTGACTTCAACGGAAGCCGATGCCACAACATTGAAACAATGGCTAGATCGCGTAGAGCAACTGTTCGATCACGCCGAAAATCTTCAGGCCAGATTTCCCAATCAAGCCCAAATACTGGAACCGGACGAATCACAAGCAGCAATGGAGCCACCCTGGACGACCGAAGCTCTTACGCGACTCTGTAAGGTTCAATTGCAGAATCAGCAAACCCTCGTGTTTCTCGATCGCTTGATGCTGCGGCTTGCCGGTCGGCTCGACCAAACGGGTACGTCATGGATTCGTGATTCCTATCTGGCGAATTGTCAACTCATGAAGGCGGATGATGACGAGTACCGGGCGAACTGTTTACGAATGCTGGAGAAATATTGTGGCGAAGGAAACAAGTATTCCGAACTTGCTAGCGATAGCGAATTCGAAATGTTGACTTGGGTCGCATTTACCTGTGCCTTAGCGCCCAATGCGGTGGACGATTACGAAACAGCTTTGCAGGTAGCTCGTCGCATCGAGTCGCACGCCCTGGCGAAAGAGAACGCCGCAAGTTTTCGGGGTTACCTTTCCTATCGATCCGGTGACTATGACGTGGCGTTTGAAATCCTATCGCCTTTGATGGAACCATCCGGAGAGGCCGAGGCGTCTTGGCGTGATATGTTGTTTTTGTCGATGACTGAATGTCGACGAGGGAATCTAAACCAGGCGAAACATTGGTTCGAAATGGCCTCCTCGAGGATCGACGATCTGTTGGCAAACGGCAAGGCGGGAACAGATAAGTTCAGATGGGACTCGGTCGCGAGCGCGAGGATCTTGCGAAAAGAAGCCGCAGATCTTCTGTTCGATGAGCCTTGATCAGTCGTCGCCTCATTTTGGGAAACATTCTGAGTGCTGCTTTATCAACTAAGCAAGCCACAGAAGCCGAACGATCTCGGCTTCAAGCGGGAGCGGAAATGTTTCTTGGAAGGACGCAATCCTGGGCTGATCAAAACTTGGCGTTGACACGGATTTTGGTTTTGCATGTTTCGTTCCGCGAAGCACCTTCTGTCGAGCTTGTCTCGGCGGAGGAAACAAGAAAAATATCTTGCGCAAAACGAGTCCACAACCTCAACTTTATGGCAGTCCAGGGCATTGCGCAACGGCAGGGCATTTCAGCGCGTTTTGCCCAGCGTAGGCCCCCTCCCGGATCTTGCTTCGCTCGATCCGACCTCCCCCAGCTGCGCCGGAAGAGGTGACAGAAACTTGCGCAGCGACACAGTGCCACAACCCCAAATTTTGATCAGCCCAGCGCAATCCCAAAAAGCGACCTTAAAACCACGTAAATCACGGTCTCAAGTTGCGGTGCTATGAGAGTTTTCATTCTTGCGGCTTGTCGCTATTGGAGTCCATTGGTAGCCATCGTACGCCACCGTATGCTCGAACTCTGCAAGCTCCACAATCGCTTTGCCCCATTGATCTGAGGTCACTTGGCAGCGAACCTGGAGCATCGATTCCGCATTCTCTGTGGTCCAGAACATCGCGTTACTTTTCAGCCGCAAGTTGATCACCCGACGGATTCCACTTTCGATCGCACCACTGCCGCAGGGCGGGCCTCGGGAGCGGAACGAGACATAACTCAGTTGGCCAGCCTCACCGTGGCGACGAAGGTAAGAGATTTCTGTGCTCAACGCATCAATCGGATCATCTTCCCGCTGAAGCGAAGACAGTTCGTCAACCACACGACGCCATCGACCGTTTCGAAGAAGCGTACGGTGCTGCCGGTAAAGAGGATTTCGCTCCTCTTTGGATAAGCCCAACGCGGCCAACGTCAGCGATACGGGATGCACCGCATGGCAACAATCCAAGACCTCGACCGTTTCGACGTTTTGCAATCCTGCCGTTCTAATGATCCAACTGATACGGTCCCAGATCCACTGAGCTCCGTCAGCAACGAAGGTCACGCTGGCTCATTGCCATCCCAAAAAACACCGCGTCTGAGTCGTTGCTCGACCAGTCATCAGCCCCGCCACAGTCTTTCTGGCTATTTCGATCCGAATCGTCGGTGCTGGGGCCGCTGAAAGGGATTGGCGAGAAGTTTTGCTCTCGCACAACAAATTTGGTGGCTGTTCATCAGCAATGCTCCGTTGCTTAATAACTGCCCAGCCAGACGGTGTGGAACGTCAGGTCGTTGTTGGGGTTGATGTCCGTGATGGCCGGTGTGATGTAAAGGACCGGAACCGGTTGCGGCCCAACGCTGGCGGGATTGATCGTTGTGAGGAAAGCACGCGTCTGTCCGGCCGGCACATCCACGATTGGCTGATTCATGACCATCTGCCATGTCCCGTTGCTGGGGTAATAGAACCAAAGCTGCACGCGTCGTCCGCCGTTCTGACTGTAGTTGAAAACCCCCACGTTCTTGACCCAGCCTCCGACGTACGGTTGGCCGCTCCAGTTGAAGCCGAAACTTGAATCTGCCGCCAAATCAGCCCTTGCTGTTTCGGCTGTTGTCAGTGTTCCGACCGCGACACAAGCCAACAACGCGACCACTCTGGATTTTTGGGCAAACATGTCTGTTCCTCAGTGAGGGGTTTGATTTCGCGGAGATCACCGCACAGACAGAGGAGCACTTTCCTCAGCCAAGACCGGACACAAAAAAGAAAAAAGACGGTCACAAGTCTCATGAATCTTGAGGGAGGTCGAGCAGGGCCCGTCAATCCCATGCGAGGGTGGCCCCATCAGCAAGGGACAAATGTGCGAAAGTGTTTGGCCCAGACGATCCATCGACACCGTTCCGGCAACCAAAGGTACAATCAAAAAGCTTGACCCCTGTCCAATGGGTCACGTCTTCATCGACGGCGATTAGCTTTCGAATGTCGGACAGCGCATAACGAGTCAAGTAGCAACGATGTTCGAAGCATGATGAATCATCGATCTCAAAAGGTCATCCAATGGACTCCATTCTTTCTCGCTCGCTGTTCCTGCCGCTTTGCGTAGCGGTATTGCATTTTGGATTTGCCGACGACGGACCGAAAATCGCCGAGGACGCGTCCCCGCTCATCGAGGGCTGGGGACAAACGATCGATCCCGATGGTGATAGTCAGGTTCATCTCGATGGTCAGTGTCTGACGATTGGTTTCGGTCCCGGCCCACACGCGTTGGACGCGGAAGGAGGCCGGATGAATTCGCCACGAGTCCTACAAGATTTGGCAGGTGATTTCTCGATTGAAGTCACCGTTGACGGAGACCTGCCACTTCCCGTACTCGACGGCGTGAAAACAGTGGCGTACATCAGCGGTGGTCTCTTTCTCATTCAAGATGACAAAAACTACATCCGCTTCGAACGTGCCAGCTTCACCCGAAACGGAACCGTATGGCACTATGCGAATTTCGAACAACGCATCGACGCAAAGAGGACACGGATGGGGCTCTTTGCAGACTTCCCCTTGCAGCCAAACATACCCGTCGAGTTGCGATTGGAGGTAAAAGGTGAATCCGTACGCGCTCTTGTTCGCCACGTGGGCGACGATTGGCATGAATTGGGCATCGCCAGAATGCGGAATCGAGATCGCTTGTTGGCAGGCGTCTCCGGAGTCAAGACGGATCCGGGCAGAGCGGAAGTCAAGTTCAGGGATCTGAATGTGAGCGAAGACCTGGTGGCCGCGAAAGCCAAGTCGTCGTCGGAAATCGACCTCAATGAGATCAGGCAAATCATTCGAACGCCCCAGCCTGAAAACGTGCAATGGAGGTCGTTGATCAGAGAAGTCGAGGAGTTGCAGACCCGGGCCGAGTCGATCGGCGAGCTTTCACAGGTCGAGCAAACCCAACTGATCAACGAAGCGAAAAGAATTGGCACGATGAAGACACCAAGATTGAACTCCTACTTGGGGCCGTCCATCGCACGGCGACTGGCAGAGCGTTTTTCGGACGCCGGTCTCCCCGAACAAGCCATTCGTGTCTACCGCGAATTCGCCGAATCACTTGAACGCCTCAATGAACCAGGCCTGCGTGAGTCGATCCGGTCCTTGCGGGAATCCGCGGATCAACTCGAGCGGCAACAGACCGTCAATCAATCCGCCCAAGAGTGACGTTGCCGAATGTGTCGAAGGTCGAAGCATGGAGCGGTACTGCCAGATCCCCGACGATGATCCTCAGCAATCACGCCATCATTTGTCGACCGTGAACAAGAGCCAAAAATCGTGATTCATATTGTCTCTGCGGATGACCAATTTCAACACATCATCCTTCTTCTTGAATCTGAATTTCTCTTGAAAATGGTTCAAGCTTTGGAAACGGGAGACGCCATTGTACAGAGAGGACGGAGTTGTCGTGTTCCCTGGTGGCTTAAAATAAATCCGGTCACCGGGTTTCAGACCTGATCCCGCTGCAGGGCCTTTTGGGTCTACTGAAGTGACCTGGATCGTTGCGTCGATGTAGTCTGCCTCGAATCCGAACAAACCCTCGTCGTCCGACGCCAAAAGGATCAACGGTCCCTGCCTGCGTAATCCCGACCCGGAAAGCACGCTGTACTCATTCAACGCGTAGTTGGTGGCGATTCTCTCCAATTTCTCGGATCGATTGAGATCGCGAAGATCTAGGTTCGTATCACCTGAAGAGCTCTGAGTTTTGTCGCTGAACATGTCGGGCGTTTCGGACTTGAAGTCGAGCTTGCTCAGATCAATCATTTCCGTTGAAGACAGGTCCGCGAATGGCGGAGCATTTTTCATCGCGTCAGTGCGTGGAGGGACCTTGACGACCGCATCTGGCGTATCCAGCTCTTTTCTTGCGACGTTGTCGCGGTGGGATTGGGTGGGTGTCCGATTAGCGGACATAACCAGCAGATTCATTACGCCGCGCGCAGAGCCAATTCGCTCCGGAGTTTGGGGTTCTCCCAAATGGATTCGAGTCCACTGCTGGACACGCTTGATCGTATAGGACTCCAGTTCCAAATGATCAATTGTCCCGTCACGGTCTTGGTCTGCTTTACCCGAGAAGGCTTCGTTGACGAAGTAAAAAAACACTCCATTCTCAAGTTCCTTGTGCTCGAACGAAAACTGCGAGGCACTGCAACTGAATAGAGCAACCGTTCCGCCGCTGGGCACAGGGGGTCGCCGACTCTTTACGTCTTCGATCGTGATTCGCCGAGGTGCCTTGCGAATGTTTGACAGGGGGTCGTTGCGGCATGCATCGACCAATAGAAACTTGGCCCCTGCTTTGCAAGCGTGTAGATCTTCGTAGATCGATGAGAGCGATATCAGAGTCGACTTGTCTTCCAGCGATGCGTCTGCAGGGCAAAAGTAGTTGACAGGGTCTCCCTTGAACTGCAGTCCATGTCCCGAGAATCCGATGATGATGCTGTCTTGTTCTGTAAGTTCCGAAAGGACCATCGACAGTTCTTTGCGGATCTGACGTGAGGTTGGAGTGTAGCGTGCTTGTTTTGCCGCAGCGGTCTGCGTCATTAACGTGATGTTTCCGGTGGGGACACCCGCTTGTTGCAGGGTTGTCGCAAGATCTTCTACGTCGTTTTCTGAGTAGCTCAGAGGTGTCAGCTCATTGTTGAGCGAATAGTCTCTCACGCCCACCAGGAAAGCATATTGGTCCGCGGACGCCTGCTTTCTGGATGCGAAAACGACCAAGATAAGGAGGCATAGGCTCACCAATCGTTTGGTAAATGACTTGTCCATCACATCTCAATCTTTCAAGTTGAAATCCCAGCGGGAAATCGGTATCGAAACCGCCGTCACCAGTGGAACGTATTTAGGGGCTCAAGCTTCCCGTGTTTAGGTACGATCAATCATTTTGCAGCACAGTTCATGTGGCTCGATGTTCCCCACCGCGAGCCTCGGCGGGGATCGCCGAACCACTGATGGATTGCTGGTCCTTTGGCAACCAACTCTATCTTAGCAAGTGATTTCTGGAGAAACACTCGTCAAGTCGAGAGGAGGCTGACCGAAAGTTTCGTGCAAACCGGTCTTCCCGAGCAGGCCATTCGTGTCTACCGCGAGTTCGCTGAATCGATCGAGCGACTCATTGAGTCGGGTTTGGTGAGTCGATCCGGTCCTTGCGGGAATCCGCGGATCAACTCGAGCGGCAACAGACCGTCAACAAAGCCGCCAAGGATTGACGTTGCCAAACCAGCGGACAGGAAAATGAATCGTCATTTGGCCAGGTCCAACTGAAAGGTTGGCGAGGTCTTCAACGTGATTTCTCCGGGAATGAAGCCGGGGTCGACGAATGACGCTGAAATCACCTGCTCACCCTTGGTCAGCTTGTACTCGCCTACCTCGCGTGATTCCACAAGCGTCTCAATTTTCCAGCCCGCATCTTTGCATGATTGAATCCATTGACTCACCGCTGCTTTTGCGGTCCCTGAACGCACGGTGAACTCCAACTTTTGTTTCGTTGCCTGTCTGATGTCAGCACCGTCAGGTCGGGCAATGACGATCCTGGTCGGATTCAACAGTCGGGCTTCGTCTGCATCACGCTTCGTCTGGGCCTGGAGCACCGCCATCTTTGCTTGTTGCGATTCCCGCTCGACTTGCTCTGCCGTTTGGAACCGAAGCTGGAACCGCGTCACTGACTCAACCGTATAAAACGACAGCTCTGCCATCTCTTTTGCTTGGTTGACAAAGATCAAGTGATCACGGAAATCAATTTTTATCGGTTGCTCCGTCGTCGCGTTCCATCCCGCCTCTGTCAGCGTCTTACGATACGCGGTCGCAAACTCATCAACGCCCAGCGTGCTGTCACCATCCAAAGTCGTTGTCATATCCGAGTAAGCCACACGCACCAAATCGGGAACCATCGGCAGCGTCGATGACATCAACTCGGTCGAGTAGTGCAGCGTCGTTACGCCCGGCTGTGCGGGCGACTCGGAGCACATCACCTGCAGACGAACAGCATTTTGTCGCATGAAGAATGATACGGTCGTGTCACCAAACCACTCCCAACCAGCACCTTCGAGCAACTCGCGACAACGTACCTTGGCTTGGTCGACGGACAGCTCACAGGTAAAGATCGCCGAGGCGGGTTGTACGTAAAGCTCTTTGCTTTCCGGCTTTGGCAACCCACGCAGATTCACGTCGCCTTGATTCAGGAGGGTGACGGAGGCCACGTCCGGCATGCCACTTGGCATCACCATCAGACTGACGGTGAACCCAGACTTTTGGTAAACCGAACTGCAGTATGCATCGGTAAAGCTTGCTCCGTCGAGTCTTGTGAAACCGCGCTGTTGCATGATCTCATCGAGCTGCTTCGCGATTTTGACGGTCTCTCCGTCGCACTGATATGACTGCGAAGCGATCCTCGTTTGCGGGTCACCGATGCAGTCGATCAACGGCTTGCCCGACAGATCCAAGACCGACTTGGCCTGTTCAAGCGTCGCAGCCCTGCCGGGCACCGCCCCCTGACCCCACGACATTCCATTGACCACGACGACCAACAACACAACCGCGAAAGACCTACGCATTTTTGGAAAGCCAGTTAGGTTGACATCTGCCGGTCACAAGGATGCACCCGCGCAGCTAGCCGATATCGTATCCGAGAGCTCTCCAGCCGATCAATCTGGCAAAACACCACAAATCCGAGCTAACGTGGCATTGAGCAATCTTTGTCGGCGAGCCCTCGAATAGAATGGTGACATGGCAACCATCGACGAACCATCCAACGAATGCCCTCATTGCGGGACACCGATTTCTAATGAGCTGACAGAAGCCGTCTGCCCTCGATGCTTGCTTGCCACAGTGATCGTGGATGCAACGGATGGCGCGATTGCCGAAACGATGGACACGGGTTCAATTGAACCGTCGCAATCTACGGATTGCGGAGTTTCGCGAACTGAATCCGGATTCTATGGCGATCGCTTCGAGAATCTCAGCGAGCAGCATGACCGCACTATGCACTTCGGCGACTATGTTCTCATCGAAGAACTCGCTCGTGGAGGCATGGGAGTGGTCTACCGTGCACGCCATCAAAAGCTTGGGCGCGAGGTTGCGATGAAGGTGATCCTGAGTGGCCAACTCGCGTCGACAAATGATGTGCGCCGGTTTGAAATGGAAGCAGAGTCTGCTGCAGCGCTCGATCATCCCGGAATCGTTCCGATCTACGTGCATTTGTCTCGATCGTTGCCCAGGTTGCCGAATCGATTGACTACGCCCACCGACGTGGAATTTTGCATCGCGATATCAAACCCCGAACATTCTGCTGGATAGCAATGGCCGACCGCTCGTTACCGACTTGGGGCTGGCAAAGCGAACGGAAGCGGATAACGATTTGACGCGTACCGGCGCAGTGGTTGGAACGCCCGCGTACATGCCGCCTGAGCAAGCGTCAGCCGCCAAGGAAATCACCACCGCGGCGGACGTTTACGCATTGGGGGCCATACTTTACGAAGGACTGACCGGCCGACCACCACATCAAGCGGATTCTGCGATCGCGACTTTGATGAAAGCAGCCAAGGAGAACATTGTCAAACCAAGCGAGCACAACGCGAAAGTCGACCGAGTGTTGGAACTGATTTGCATGAAGTGCTTGGAACGTGATCCCGGTCAACGCTACGGTTCTGCCTCCATGCTGCGAGACGACCTACTCCGCTGGCTTGCCGGCGAGTCGGTATCGGTCAAGCCGAGGTCTCTGGTGGCCATATTGGGTGATCTCGTCAACCATCAACTGCGTTCAGCAATTGGGGCAATGCTGCTGGGCGTCAGTGGCGGCTTTGCATTGGGGATCCCGCTCTACAGTGGCATCGCAAACCGATTGTTTGGTCGTCCAGAATCGAGATTCAGCATCGAGGCGCTGCAGGAGAGTTTGCCGTCGTCGGCGCGCTCCACATCCTGGTGGCTCAGTCCGCCAGAGTTCCTCAATGGTCCTGCCGTGTTCTTCGGACTGTTATTCTGCCTGATGCTTGGGCTGTTGATCCGCAAACTGGTAAGACCCAAGCATGTTCAGGAAGCATTGGCGATCGGATTGGTCGCCGGTTTGCTGATGGCAATCGTAGAGTTTGGGCTGTACGGCATCGCAGCAGGCTGGCAAACGTTTGCGATTGTCAACGCGGACGAAATCGACATGCTGGCCAGCGCGGCTGTATCAAATGCTGTCGGCCGCGAGAAAGCGATAGAAGGGATCGTTGGCAAATTTCCCGATCTGCAAAACGTGCCAGAAGCACAGCGCGGAAAAGTGCTCGGCCAGATTGTATCGACGCAGATCATGCTTTCATCGCCGCCGGTGACATTGGTTTGCCTATCGGGATGCTTAGTCTTTGCCTGCATCTACTGCGTGGCAGGAACGATACATTCGTATCGATTGTCCAATCATTCGTTCTCGCGTGGAAATCGATTGCTGCGTTACGTTGAGGTCCTACTGTTGTTGACCATCGCTGGATTTCTTTTCTGCGTGTCTGTCTTCACACTTTCCGGAATGATCTCGAGCAGCGACGGACGTGTTTCGCTGTCGTTTCGCGTATGGTTCTCATGTCTGGTGGCATGCGTTCTGGTCATCCCAGGATGGATAATGTGGAGATGGCATTTTCGCTGGGCCTCCTACGCGATCGGTCTGGGCTTGATCGTGCTTGCGTTATCCTTTTGAGCACCCATTATCTTTGAGAGACGCGTTGGCGACATTGCTTTCCGCACACCTTATCTCTCCCCCTTGATCCAATGTCAAAAACCACAGGCTGCATGCTACATCTGCTTGACTTGCTCTCTATCCACGCTTGCCCTGGCGGAAGCAAAGACTCGCGAAGTCGATCTTGAAGCTGCGTGGTACGTATTCCGGCTTGAACAGCATGGCAACTGAGGTACAACGCTACCCCGGCCACGCCGGATTTCACCGTGGGCAGTCAAGAGACTACCGAAGCACGTACTCTAGGCCGAGAAATCCGCCGTGCAGAATCAGCGTGGAGTTCGTGCCGGAATCGCTAATGCTCTGGTAGGCGGGAAAGCTCTGCACGGTTGCGTTCTGAGCGGATAGGAACTCGCCAGCCAGTGAAAACCCGGAATACGCCTGAACCAAATACCCAGCACGCAATGCCCAACGCTCCGTCAATTGAGCCGTCCCAGTGACGCCGCCGCGAAGCATCACGCTGAATTCTGACGCGTCCGCAGTATCGTCGAATGCGGGATTACCATGACCTGTGTCGGTAAAACGCAGTTGTGACCGACTGGAGTTTCCGCCAATGGCGGTCATGCCGTGCAACTGCAGGCCGAAGAATCCGAGTTGATGGGCTGATTGAATGCCCAGTTGCGGCCCAAAGAAGTCATTGCTCGTGTCGGACGACGTGTAATCCGAGCCGAAGATAGAAGTGCTTTCGATCTGAAACTGCTCGTTGAATCGAGTGTAGTTGAGTCCAAAAAGGACATCGAGCTGATCTCCTTCTCCGTTCCGCAAGTTGTGACGCAAGTTCAGCTCGACGTTGTGGAGCGAAGCGTCTTGTCGCAATGTGGTGGAAACATTGGAGTCACCGTGCCCTGATGCCGTGAAATCTGACACGATCGAGCCGCCGCCAACGATCGTCCGTGACTCTGGCCAATCCCAGACTCCCAAGTAGCTTGCCTCAACCGCAACGGTATCGTTGAGGGGCAGGCCGTACAGGGATCGGTATCCCAACTCGGTGTCTGACGATTCGGCAGAAACGGCGTTGCCACCGATCGTTCCAAAATCAAACGTCCCGGACTTACGGGAAAGAAACATCAGGTCCCGTTGCGAGTAAAGCTGGGCTTCGGCTGGTGTGGCACCAACAAGAGCGGCGGTCATCAGAAATGACAAACAAAATAGGAGTCGCATGGGTTCCTTCCCGAATCTCGACAACATCATCCATGAACATCACTGCGTTGAAGCAGCGGTGCGGGATGTTTCGCACCTGACATCGATCGTCGTGACAGTGGATAAGTTCGAGAGAATCGACAAGATCCCTCACAGCCAAACCGTCGCATTCGATCGACCGCGATTTGAGGAGGCTTTCCGTCAAAATCGAACTACGACGAGAGCCGTTTCGATCCGACTGCCCACACCGGATGGCCGAGCGCTGCAGTGGCCGAGAAGTCGCCCTGGAAGAGAAAAGGATTCCAGACGAGAAAAAGAATCCAGAACGCGTTTCTGACGCTATCGAATGCCGTTTAAGATGCCACTAGCCGTACAGATGAGTGGTCCGTGTCTCGTCATGCACAGCATGACCTACGAATACTTGAGTCTTTTCGAAAAAAGACATGTGAATTCGCTGATGTGGATTGCGTCGTTTGGGGAAACAATTCCTGCTGATTCGAGTAGGCATTTCGCTGTGATTGAGCGGGCGGAGTGGTAGTGTTCAGCGAACGAGTTTCCAAATCACAGGGGAGAATCACGCATGACACGACTGCTCATTATCTTGGCCGCCGTTGCAACGATTTGTTGTAATGAAGCCCAGGCTCAAGTTTTTTTCAGGGGCGGATTGCTGCAGCGCGAGTTCGGTACGCGTGGGGTTGATGCCCGACGGCCGCAGGCGCCCAACCGCTATCGAACACCTTACCCCACATCCTCCCAGGGAATCAGCATCGGTGTCGGCAGTTACCCCTACTACAACTACCCACGTCCGGGGCAGTTTGATCCTTATCGTTTCGACAACTACGTTCACGATCCCTATGCAACCGGCAGCTTCAAGGCTCCTGATCTGTTGAACGATCCGTACTTCCGTGAACGCCATCGCTATGACAGTCGGTTCCCCGGACGTTATCGTGTCCCCGCCGTTCCCTCACCTGAGGTTCCTTATCACCCTCATCAAGCCGTACAGGAACCACGGAGCCATTCGCACTACGCACCGGCTCCTCGCCAGATCGCGCCGGCCGAACGAACCAACAACCCAACCGGATTTGACGCCGGCCCAGAGCAGCTTGCCCGCAGTTTGATGAATGGACGCGACAGTGACCTTTGGTTGGAGTTCTTGATGCCCGATCAAGTCAGCGCGATGATCGCCGAGGGAAACGAGGAGCAGTTGCGAGACTTGCTTGGCCGCTACGAAGGGATTCAGAATAGTGAAGAACTCGAATGGATCACAAAGCTGGACGGATTTGCCGCAACGAAGGCGTTATTGCGAAGCCACGTGAGCTTGCCCAACCAATCCCTCAGTCTGTAACGTCGAGGCATCGGTCGGAAGAAACTCTTGCTGCAGGGACAAGAAGCTATGTTTCCTGCTGATGACCAACTCGTCCAGGGACGCGTCTCCTGCAAAGAATCGTCGCGCTGTTTCGATCGCGTGTCGCGGGCGACCATCGTCGTCAACGTGACGCTCAAGAACGGGCAACACATGCTCGACACAGTCACATTCAAACCGGCGGCAAACTTCCGAGGGTAGCGACTTCATGGTCGAGCGAATCTATTTGCCATCAGCATCGACGTGTTTCCCTGTGGCATCCAACAACAGTCGGATAAACTCGTCGTGCGTCATAGCTCCTCAACCACTCCCCTTGTCCTTTTCGTCCTGCGAAACCCGGTAGACAATCCTGAGAATTCGGACACCCACTAACCGATTCTTGGCCGCGGGAGAATGGTATTGTGCCCAAACCGATCTTCACCGTGCACCTGCATGCAACCAATACCGTCCTTGGCGAACTGGTGATCGCCTTCAGGGGTAGTGAATATGTCTCCATCGTGAACGGCGGTTACTCTGACATCGTTCGTGGTGTACCGCCCCGCGAGGGCCAGCCTGGTTTCTGTAGCTGTGATGTTTGGGTAGGAGGCATGCATGTTCATTGAAGTGAAGATGACGCACTGCCCAGCTTTCATCTCGATGTCCTCGATCACCGCATGTTCGAACAGGTCGGGAATCCTCTTCACAATGACATCAAACAGAAACTGAGCCTTGGTGAAGTTGCCCGTCGTGTGTTTCATGGCCCAAACTCCGTTCATCAGCTCCTCGTAGGAAAGTCCACGAAGTGCGCCGAATTGGTTGTCAAATAGTTCGTATGCCATCCGTTCAAAGCGACCATCTTCAAATGAGCATGGAAGAAATCTCAGGCAACCATTGGCGACAGCACTGTCCGTCAGCGCCACCCACGCGGTCAATTGCACAAGACTCGGGTCGGTATCCGCGGCGGGAACAAGTTTCTGAGCCTTTGAGTTCTCTCGAAATGTCCCCGTCTGATGCCAGAACGTTCCATCGGCGCCTGGCTTCTTTTCGAAGAATTGCGAGCGCCACAAGATGAGGTCATCGCCGAGCAGGCTTGCCAATCGATGCGTGATTGCTGGATGGTGGAGGACCGCGGCAAACTCCGGAAACCGTAGTGCTTGAAACATCCCGCTGTAGTTGATCGACCACAGGCCAGCCCGGCGCATAATCGGAGCAATCTGATTGCCGATCAGGATTTTCCCGTCAAAATCGTTTTCATGGAGGTCCTCAGCACGATGGGAAAGGGCCGCCGAATCTTCCGTACTCAACACATCGAATGGACCAACGATACCTGTTTGTTCGAATGCCGCTACGTCTTCTCGTGACAGATAGAAGCCGCCCTTGGTCTCTGCAAATGAGGAGCCCTTCGTTTGAACCTTGAATCCGCGTGCTTCGCTAACGGTCGACGTAACCTGCCGCCATCCCGCAAGTTGTCGAATCTGAACGAACTGCTTCAACAGAAGGGCGAGCACCGCGCTACATGTCAAGCGAAGCTTGGTACCTCGCGAAAGCTGGCAACGACGTCGTTGGTCTCCGATCGGGACAAAGCCACGTAGCATTTCTAAAACGACTTCGTCACGATTACTCATCGCGCGTGCGCCATTTGCTTAAGAAGAGCATAGTGATCTGGCATCGACGACGCGACGGTTGCGTTTTTAGCATGAATCTCATTCAGCAACGCATCGCCTTGTTCATAGCCGACGTGTTCAACAAGTGGATTCGGCACCGTCGGCAGCATTCCACACCCATCGAGAATGCACGTGTAATTGAATGCCCAAAAGATAGAGAATCTCATGTCGTCAAAAACCGGAAGGTTGCTCTTGAAGAACTCGAGTTTGCAATTGAGTGAATCTGGGACGTCGGTCTCGTTAGCAACTGCATTCCAAAAATCGGTATCCCTTCGCCAAGGGCATCATTTAAAAGTAGCCCGCGAAAACCGGTGCAATCGATGAACAAGTCAGCCGAAAGGCGGTTTTCTTGCTTGGTTTCGACGGCTGTGATAAACCCATTTCCCCCATGTTCAACGTTTGTGACGTGGCCCACCACCCGTTTTACCCCACGCTTCGTCGCCACTTGTCGAAGAAATTCCCCCAGTCGTGTAACGTCAAGATGGTAAGCATATTCCTGGCTGAGTTCAGGCATCAATGGATTTATGGGTGCCTTGTGCTGTTCACAAAGCGACTGGGTCGGAAGCAACATTTGCTGAATTGCTCGCGACTCTCCGTCTAAGCGATGCTTCAACGCGTAATGCAGCAGCGATACACGTTGTCCGATTCCCATCGCGAAGGGGCAATGGTAGGGAAGCACTGACGGTTCAGGTCGGGAAATAAATGGATGCCAGTATTCGTGCGTGGCCCCGCCTGGACCGCAAGTGCACCAATTCACGAACTTGATCGCCGATTTGTATGTAGCTCCGACCTCTGGCATCCAATCCGAATCACGGAACCCGAGAAATCCCATTGTCAGCCGCAGGGACGGAATCGTTGCTTCTCCCACGCCGATTGGGCCGATCGCATCGGATTCCACGACTGTGATGTGAACGCTGCCCTTAAGCGCTTGATTGAGGTAGGCAGCAGACAACCATCCGGCGGTACCACCACCTACAATGACAATTCTATCTATTGGTTCGAAAGTGCCAGTGTATGACGTCATCCTTCGTATCTCCCTGGTGCTATGACACGATTCGGATCCCAGAACGCTTTCAATTCCTGCATGACCTCCGATTGATCCGCTGTCCTGGAAGGGCCGTGGTCCATGGAGTCCACACCCAAGCGTATCGGAAAGTAGCCGTTGTTTACTAACTCTGAGTTTGTTCTGTGAAAGCAACGCGACGCGGTCGCATCCTGTCCGGCTTGAGTTCGGTCGTACACCAGGCAACCCAGCATTCGCACGTGTCGTCCGGAACAGAATGCCAACGCGACATTGTCTTCAAACCCGCATGCGGAGAAATGCCGCTTCACGATCTCCGTTGCCCGAAGCACATCGTTGGCGCGGTTCGGCAACTCATGACAAAGCCACCTGACCCCACATGCGTCACGATGCGGATCGACGTCATCTGGTGCGGAAAACGTCTTTCGCCAATACAGACTTTTTAGGGCACCCGTCGTCGGATGACCGAGGAACACGGACCGCTTAAGAAGTGCTTCCACGACAGCAGAATTCACATTCTGCCGCGAACTGACCAACCGTTTGATGCTACCGAATGCATTCAGTGCCCAAACACGCCGGTCATCGAGGAGCATGAAACGATTGCAGGCAGGTTTAATACGAGACTTTAGATAGGACTTCTTCGCTCGGCCGACCGCGGACGAACCAGACCCCACCCCGCCAAAAAGCATCCATTTCATTCCGCGAAATGGCCTACCAACGGAGCCGACCCATTCTTCGATATCGAGTTCGCCCGTACGGGGATTTGGATGTTGACTCAAGGCGGCAGCAAATTTGGCAGCACTCCATATCGCCGCACTGTAGGGGGGAATGATTTGTTGCTTAATCAGGCATCGTAGTTCTTCAACACAGTTGCGCAACTGTGACTCCGAAGTGATCACAGCAACGAAGGAAAAGAAGTCTCTTGGGGTTGGTGTCAACCAAACAGTTGATTCTGTTACAACACCGAAATTTGATTGAAAAAAAAGTCCGTCGAGCGAGGGTCCGACGCCCCAATTCGTAGTGGATGACAGCGTCGCGGATGGATCCATTTGACTGAATCCAGTACGTACGATCTTGGAACGCCCCGTTACAACGGTTAAGTTGCAAATATGACGTGGTCGTTCTCCTGATGGGCCGAGCCCAGTTCCACGTTCTAGACAATTCCCAAGAACACTCGCATCAGGCGGACCACCGCCGACTGCCAGATAATGAGTCGCGGCAATCTCTTGTTGGTAATCATAAACCTGTTGAAACGTTACACCGGGTTGCAGGGTGACGTATCCGAGTTCATCGTTGAACTCAATGATCCGATTCATCCGCTGAAGATCCATCAGCACGCAATCCGACTGGACCGGAACCTTTGAGCCCAGGCCCCAGTTCCGCCCGCGGCTGATGGGATAGATCGGCGTGCGGAACTCATTGGCGATTTGGACGCACCGCTTAACGTCCTCCGTGCTGCCCGGGTAGATGATCGCCGGAATCCGTTGATCGGTCGGGAACGTGCATTGCTCCGCCTCACGTCTTGCGGAATCAACGATCGTGACGTATTGATCGCCAAGCGCGACTGTCCAGGCGTCGATAGCACGTTTTAAGTGATCACTTGAGGTGGAGTGCATCATTGCCGAACAACCTCTCTTGGTTGAGAAGATTCGTTCTCGTTGAAACGCTTCCATTCCTGCATTCCAGGCTTAAAATCCTCGATGAGATTGCATTGGCGAAGCACGCTGACCAGGTATCGGAACGTCAGTTTTCGCTCAACGATTCGATCTGGGTACGTCTCTTTCAAGTGCCGATAGGCGAGTCTGAGGTTGTAGTGTGGAATCGCAGCACAGACGTGATGAGGAACGTGCCAGGAAATGTCATGATTCAGCAGATCAACCCACCACGGGTAAATGACGTGGATCGAGCATTCCAAACTCGCTTTCTCCCTGGTCCAAACATCTGGTGCCATGAAGGTCACATCGGGTGTAGTGTGATGCAGCAGCGTGAACAGGCTGAGCCAGAAATGGAACACAAATTGGGGAATCACAAACAGCATCAAGAGCCCGTACCAACCCGCGATGAGATACGAAACGCTGGCGTACACGGCACCAGCCAGCGCAGTGATCAGGACTGAAAAGAGAACTTCACAATGCTCTTGACTGGAAAGCCCCTTTCCTCGGACATAATCGCGAACCACCGTAGCCGTGAAAATGATGGAACCTAAGTAAAATAACCACGTGCGCGCATATCGATAGATCATTCGATCCAGCCACGCGAGACGTTTGTAGATGAAGCCCGGCGCTGGCTTCCATGCGACTTCCTTGTGGACGTGATGCGTGTGGCGGTGATGCGTGTTGTGACTGAGCCGCCATATATGAAAAGGCCAAAGCACCCACGATGTGGTGATGTGCCCAATGAAGTTGTTCCAACGACGTGAGCGGCAGAACGATCGGTGACCGGCATCATGCCCCAGAATGAACAAACCTGAGAGCACGGTTCCCAAAACACACGAGATGGGAACCGCAATCCACCAAGATTGCGCCCATAGGATCGCGGTGACACAGAGGCCAATCAGTAGCCAATCCCAAACGAGCCAGGCGAACGCCTTGCGATAATTCCGTTGGTAACACTCTCGAGGAATCGTACGGAGTATCTGTTGCAGCGTGATCGGTTCGTCCCGAGCAATCTCAACAATCGAGACGCTTTGTTCAGCTTGCATCAGGACCTCCCACGATCTTGTCTGCTGCGGGAACTTTCACGTTCCAAGCCAAACCACAGAACTGCAGCAGGCGGATGACCAACCAGCCAAAATCGAATTGCCACCAACGCAATCCAAACCGAGCTGATGTCGGAAAGGCGTGATGATTGTTATGCCACGATTCGCCGCAGGTCGGCACACAGATCAACGCGACATTTCGGCTCTCGTCGCTGGTATGGTAACGTCTGTACCCAACAAAGTGACAGACGGAATTGATCGCCCAGATAAACTGGCTGGTTAGCGTCAATCGGACCGCGCCAGTCCACAGTAACCCCAGCCAAACGGTTTGCCACGAGGGATCAAACGCGACCAATAAGGCAACTGGCACAAACAGCCCGACCAACATGACGCGGTAATAGTGTCGACTGAACCACATCAGGTCGGAATCTTTCAGGATGTCCGGTGTGTAGAACAACGGATTGGGCATATCGTGTTCCACCATCCAACCGCAATGGGAATGCCAGAATGCGCGCAGCTTCGCCAATCCGCCTTGAGCCTCCGTCACCGGCGAATGCGGGTCACCTACATCATCGCTACAGTCATGATGTCGTCGATGCGTTGCGACCCAGGATGCAACGGGCCCCTGTCCGCCAATCGTGCCAAAAATCGCTAATATCAGCTTCACTGGTCGAGCGCACTCGAACGACCGATGTGTAAAGCAACGATGAAATCCAACACTTCCGCCGACTCCGAGTGTCAACGGCCACAGCACTACCAACGCAATCAACGTGGCAGGTGTCGGCGGATACCAAGGAAGTAACGCAAAAGCGATCAACGTTCCAATAAGCGGTAGAACGTTAACCAACAGAACGTGCTGCCTCTGATAACGCACAAATCGCCGCGCCGGAAGCGTCTTCTCGAAGCCATGTCCATCCGCGTTAACGGTGCTCATGTGGGCACCTCCCTCGTGTTTTTCGGTGACACGATTTCAGGGTCTCCCTTGAACGGGACTCGGACAATGACATCCAGTGACTTGGCGAGGAAATGATTTCGACAGGCGCGACGGCGAATCTTTCCACTGGTTGTTCGCGGGAAAGTCCCAGGCCGGAGAAATACGATTTCCCAGATATGCAAGTTCATGTTGTTCCAAACCGTTTGACGAAATGTGTCGATATCATTAGTCAATTGCTCAACATCTCCATGTCTCGCGTCTCGATATAATCCGCGCGACGTTTCCGCGACAACGACGACTTGTTCGCACGCGTCCACTTCCAAACCGAACACAGCCGTGCCATTCTTCACCGATGCGCTGACAACCGCTTCAAATTCGGCTTCAATGTCCTGGGGGAACACGTTTCGACCGTTGACGATGACCAAGTCCTTGTGACGACCAGTCACGAATAATTCACCGTCATGTAGGAATCCAAGGTCGCCCGATCGCATGTACCGCGCGCCAGGATGATCGGGAATGGTCACGCCGAAGTCGCTGGCAGTCGCTTGAGGGTCATTCCAATACCCTTTCGCGACGCTCGGGCTATCGATCAAGATCTCACCGATTTGGTCGTCAGCGGTGACTCGTGAGGTTTCAGGGGCAACAATTTGGACGTCACTCTCTGGATCAGGACGCCCACTGCTCACCAATTCCGTCGTATCTCCCGTGCCACCCTCATCGGAAAACAGAACGAGACCGCTTTCCAATGAACGCCGGTCGAGCCGCAAGCGGGGCGATTCAAAACCCGCTGGCCCGCCGCTGACAAACAACGTCGACTCGGCCAGCCCATAGCATGGGAAATGCATCGTGCTGCGAAAACCGATCCGACCAAAACGCTCAGTGAAGCGGTCGAGTGTGGATGCCCGAATCGGCTCGGCCCCGTTATACGCCACTTTCCAAGAGCTGAGATCAAGGCCGTCAAGCTCATCGTCAGCGATTCGATCTACGCAAACCTGAAAAGCGAAGTTTGGTCCACCCGTCACCGTGCCGCCGTATTTGCTGATGGCTCTAAACCACATTCCCGGCCGCGCGATGAAGTGGTTGGTCGCGAATATGACATTTCGGTACCCGACAAAAAGGCATTGCAAACCGCTGACCAGTCCCATGTCATGAAACATTGGGATCCACATCACACCAACACTGTCTGTCCGATTGCCGAACGCGTCCCGAATAGCTCGATTGTTGGCAACGAGATTTGAGTTTGTGATCATCACGCCTTTGGGAGTCGACGTGGACCCCGATGTATATTGTAGATAAGCAACCGAGTCAGGCTTGGCAAGACAAATTACATTCGGGGACTTCTCGCCACGAAGTTCTTGCAAAGCGATTATCCGCACGTCCGTAGATTGCGCCGCGATAGGATCGCGGTCGTTTTTATCGCACAGAACTGCAATCGGCTGACAATCGGACATCATCGCTGTGAAGCGATCATCTTGCCGATTGGTTCGCGGCGAATAGGCGGGCACCGCGATAATGCCCGCGTGCAAGCACGCAAGAAACGCTTGCAAGTAATCGATGCCGAATGGTAACGCCAACATCGCCCGCTCACCGCTCGGCACCTGCTCTCGCAGCGCTGTTGACAATTGACGCACTCCACGAGCCAACTCGGCGAACGTGCACTGTTGTTCAACCGCTTCGTCGCGTCCAAGCAACGAGCATGCGATTGCGTCCCCCTGCGATTGTTCGTGCGCAAAGATAGCGTCAAGAATGGTTGCGATGTGCGACTCAGGCATGCTTTCCCTCCACTACGGCAATCAGCTTGGGGACTAGCGCGTCGATCGTCTTCGCAGAGAACATCAAATCTGATTCGATAGGAACTTCGAGGAAGTTCTCTAGCTCTGAGGCGATCGCCACAAGTGTCATTGAGTCGATATCGAGTCGGTAGAACGGACTGTTGGTGGAGATGGTGTCCGGCGAGGTGCCAGTGATCTCAGCGACACGTCCGACAAGGAATTCTTTGATTTCGCTGGCGTTTTTCATAGTCGCTTGGAAACTCGATGCTGATTGACAGTCCTTGCGAGTCCGCAGATTCGCAGAAAGAAAATAAATACGTATCCGACATCAAGTTGCCACCAGCGAAAGCCGAAACGCGCGGAAGTAGGATCAGCATGATGGTTGTTGTGCCAAGATTCACCCAACGTAGGCAGTGACAACCATACATTGTTGCGACTGTTATCGCCCGTGTCATAGGGTTGAACGCCGATTGCGTGGCAGATCGAATTGATGGTGAAAATCAAGTGTGATGTTACAAACAGCCTAACACCACCGGCCCACAGTGCCACAAGTAGGAATTCGTGGAATGACACGCTTGAGATTCCAAAGACCGCTGCCGGGAGGAACACACCAGCCAAGACCAGCGGAACATAGAATCGACTGCAGAAAATCAACGCACGGTCGCGAAGCACATCGGGTGCGTACACCAAAGGATTTGGGACATCGTGCGTGCTCAGCCAGCCAACGTGTGCGTGCCATAGCCCCCTCAAAAATCGCCAGTTACCCGATGTCAGTGCGGGTGAATGCGGGTCGCCATCGACATCGCTGCGCTCGTGATGCCGACGATGAATGGCCACCCACGCACTGGCAGGTCCTTGTCCCGCCATTGAGCCTGCAACGGCCAGCATCCAGTGAACCGAGCCACTAGTCGCAAAGCTGCGATGCGTGAACAAACGGTGATAACCAACGGTGACTCCCAGTCCGGTGACAAACCAACCAGCAAATGCCAAGTACAAATGCGAAAGTTTTGGTGGATACCAAAATGAAATTGCAACCGCGATCAGGGTCGCAATGGCGGGCAAGATGTTGAATAGGAGCACATGCGTTCGGTGTTGACGTCGAAACGACCGCGATGGCAGCACGCGAGGAATTCCGTCGCCTTGAAACTCGTGAAGTTTCGTCGCCGCCTGCCGCGAGACTTCCGATTGATCACGTGTCCGACTCATTTGATACCTCGCTGTTGACCCGTGCATTTGGATCATGAGTCAGAAACAATTCCACTGTGGTTGGGTATCCAGTTCGATACAATCCAGGATGCCCCTCTCTCCAGTAGCCAGGGTACTCGTCGAATAGTTTGCCATGTTCCTCGTTCAACTGAATTCCCGCCGCCTGGACCACGGGAACGTAACAATAGTGCTTAATAAACATGGCGACGTGAAGCGGTAGCACCGCCCAAAGCTGATTGTATCCGTACTGTTCGAGTAGCAAATGCGACGCATTGTGCAGTCGGCGAAACACTGTGATGCGTCGCAAAACGGCTTCGTCCGTGTTTCCGTCACAAGTGTCCGAGTAGGCGAAGCGACAAGACTCTGCAGCAATCCGTGCATCAAAGCCACATTCAGAAAACGAATCCCACCCAACATCAGGCGTGAGCAATTCCATGAATTCCAGTCGATGAGTTACTTCGTTCCTCAAACGAACCGATGCCGTACCAAGCGCTTGAACTTTCGAGTGATTTGAGGTGGCACCAACTGCAAGCAACACTCGGCTGGACCTTAGGGAAGACGCGAAGTATGAATGCGAACGATCATGCGAGAGTGATGGCGCGTAGAGTTTGATGTATTGGCGCACACACATCCTGATCGCCAAATCCAAGAGTTGCGGGCGCGTCGTGACGTCAATAACCCAAACATCCTCCGGAGGCATCATCGTTTCCCAAGTCGACATGTGCGTGTCTTGAACGTTTTGCTTTAGACTTGATGGGGAGGCGAGCTATTTTGACTGTTTCGCGATGTTCGGCAGGAAAGATTCGTGGACTCGGGCATTTTCGTATTCAGGCGTAAGGGACCGGTCAGATTCAGGATTGGCTGATGCGAGGGAAGAAATTTGGTGGCTCCTCGCCTCTATATGAGACACGCGAAGTGGCCAGCCGGACCTTCAAAGATTCCGCAAATTTCTTTGGATCGGTTCCAAAACTGCGATTTCTCAACTGATCTGGGCAGCGCCCGGTCGAGAGAACTGATGGCCACCAGCAAAAAGTCGGGCTAACCTATAGATCCCTGCGACGGACCCGCGACGGTAGACAATTCCATTTCCAGAACCGTTGACCAAGAGCCGTCAACCCAGAGCCGTCAACACTGGGCCATTCGCCACTGGACCGTCCTCACCACGCTCACCAATGAACTTGCCCCCATGACTCTCCAGCCAGCATCGGTCAGCCTGCTCCTGCAGCAGTTGAAGACCGGTGATGAATTCGCCTCCACCGAAATCTGGAAGCGCTACATCGAGCAGTTGTTGCCGCTGGCCCGTGAGAAGTTGAAGGGGCTGCGAAGTAGTTGCGCTGACGAGGATGATATACTGCTGTCGGTCTTCGATCGTTTTTTTCGAGCCGTGAAAGAGGAGAGGTTCGCACACCTGCAGAATCGAGAAGACCTTTGGCAAGTCCTGCTGGTGTTAACGGACCGACGTATTGCTGACCAGTTTCGAAAGTCACATGCCCAGAAACGTGGTGGCGGGAAGATTGTATCTCTCGATGATGTGATCCTCAGCGAATCAACTCACTCGGACAATTTGATGGAGCTTGCTGACCGAGGTCCAACGCCTGAATTCGCGACCGCCTTTGCGAATCAACTTGAAGTTGCCCTCGAACGACTTGATGAGGGATCGAGTCGCGAGGTGGCGGTGTTGAGGATGGAGGGATATAGCACGAAAGAAATCGGCGAGCAGCTTGGCATCAGCCTCAGTGCCGTCGAACGCAAACTGCGAATGATTCGAGACGTATGGAGCGAGATACTCGGGCAAGACCCTGACGCGGAAAACTGATTGGCAATCCAAGCTGCAGACCTGAGATGGACATACAAGAAATCGACCGTTTATGCGACGAGTTTGAACGGCGTGTACGTGGGGAATCGCGATTAAGTGTGGAGGATTTCCTAAGAGACGTTGAGGGCGGCGACTGCGAGGAGTTGATTGTCGAATTACTGAAGATCGAAGCTGAGTTAGTGACTCCATCGATCCGGCTAGGCTTGCAAGCGAGTGAACGATTGCAGTCCGCGCACTTGACCGATAAACAGAGCGAACGAGCGATGAAAATCGCGAGGCTGAGAAAATCGCTTGCGTTCCAGATGTCGGAAACTTTCAAATCGGGTCCAGACAGCGAGAGCGTGCGTATCGATCCACCAAACAAGTCGTTTGGCGAATATGAGATCGAAGAAGAAATCTCGCGTGGCGGAATGGGCATTGTCTACCGCGCGCGACACACAAGGCTCAACCGAGTTGTCGCACTCAAGATGATCCTCGCCGGACAACTGGCTGGCGAAGTGGATGTTCTGCGTTTCCAGGCTGAAGCGGAGATGGCCGCGCAACTTGATCACCCCAATATCGTCCCGATCTTCGAAGTCGGCCAGCACGACGGACAACATTACTTTTCGATGGGATTTGTGGAAGGCGAAAGCCTCGCCCAACGCATCAAAGAGGGTCCGTTTCCATCCGCCGAGGCAGCGGAAGTGACACGGATTATCAGTGAGGCCATCGCCTACGCCCATCGCCGCGGCGTCATTCATCGCGATCTGAAGCCTGCCAATATCCTCCTTGCTACCAAAGCCGATCCACTCGGCTCGGATACCTCGCGTCTCGCATCGCCCCATTCCTCACGCCCCTCCTCCACGCATTCGTCGCGTCCCCCATCCACTCGTGCCCGTCACTTGTCCTACTCGCCGAAAATCACTGACTTCGGTCTTGCCAAGAAGACGGCAGAGGACCAAGGTCTGACCGCGACGGGGCAAATTCTTGGCACGCCTGCTTTCATGCCTCCCGAACAAGCCTGCGGCGAGATTTCGAAACTGACCGAGACTGGCGATGTCTATTCGCTTGGTGCGATCCTCTACACACTGCTTGTCGGACGCCCCCCGTTCCAGGCGGCCAGCACGATGGACACGATTCTGCAAGTTCGCCACTCCGCCCCGGTCCCGCCGCGACAATTCAATCCCTCAGTCCCTCGCGATCTTGAAACGATCTGTTTGAAGTGTCTCGAAAAGGACGGTCGCAAACGTTACGGCTCGGCAACGGACTTGGCCGACGAACTGCAACGTTATCTTAACGGCGAACCGATCCTTGCTCGGCCCGTCTCTCGGTTCGAGCACGCCTGGCGTTTGTGTCTTCGCAACCCAGTCATCGCTACTTTGTCGGGGACCGCTGTCCTGCTATTGGTCGTCGGAACGATCGTTTCAGCTTACTTTGCCGTCAAGTCGCGACGCGAGTCTGCGACCGCAGTCTCCCAAACCAATTTCGCACTTGAAAAAGCCGAACAAGCTCGAATTGCTGAAGGCCTGGCGAGGGAACGGCTTGAGCAAGTAGAGGCCGCCAACGCGGAAACGGAGCAGGCGTTCTTTCAACTCAATACCTCACTTGGTTTGACGTACGCCCAGCAGAATCAGCCGCGCGACGCAATGTTGTGGTTTTCCAACGCGGCAAGGATCGCGCGGCCCAATTCGCCACAAGCCCGCGCAAGCCTGGTCCGCGTCAATACCTGGCAGCACGCCTCCTCCAAGCCCTTGCGGATGTTGTGGCACGACGGGGAGGAACTCCAGCAAACGATTGTGAACCCGCAACGCCTTCAAATCGCCACATTGACGTTGCAGCATCGCTGTACCCTCTGGGATCCCATTGAGAACATTTCGCACGCTGTTTCCCAAGAGGCGTCCGCAATCGATTGGAGCCCCGATGGTTCACTATTGGCCGTCGGTTGCACCCACGGCAATGTACTACTTATCGATTCTCAAACGAAGAAAGTCGAGGCGACGATCTCGCTGAACGAAGGTTCCGGCGACCCGATCACCGCTGTTCGATTCGGTCCTGATGGTTCGCGGATTGCACTTGCCAATTCGATGGTGCGTGTGTGGGACATCGAAAGAGAGGTGTTCATCACGCCACCGCTGGTTCATCCCAAGGCCGTGCAGTCCGTCTGCTTTTCTTCGACAGATCCGCTGATATCGACTGCCTGCGAGGACAACTATGTGCGGCTGTTTCCTATCGATCCCAATATCGCCGATCCTGCCTTAGAACCGCTTCATCACATGTTACGAATCTGGCCAATGCAACCTCCCTACGACCCGTGTTTCGTGGGCGACGGTCGATATGTGGCTACCCTGCCAAGGTCAAATGCCACAGCACTTGTCGATGTCAAAACGGGGAAAGTCGCCTTTGAAATCCAGCTTGATAGCGCCGCCATTACGCGTCAAAGGCTCAGCAGAGACGGTCGATTGCTGGCCGTCGTCAGTTCCGCGGGCGCTCAGGTTTGGGACTGCCAAACCCGCTCCCAAATCAGCTCCGTAGATGCGAACCTTCGTCTTCTAGCCATACGGCCTGATAATGCGGAGCTGTTAGTCACCACCGATACCGAAGCGATCGGCCAATGGTCAATCGCGGAGCAGAATTGGACCGCAGAAGGTATCGCGCCCGAGTTAACCGGAATAGAAGACATCGCCTATACGTTCGATGGCGAACGCTTCGTAACAAGTTATCCTGAAGGCATGGTTTGCTTGTGGGCCATGCCGCTCGGCGAGGCTCGGAACCGGAGCATCCAATTGGCCGGTGGCGGCTCGGCGATGAAACTCAGTCGCGATGGACAATACCTGCTTCCGACAGGTGCCGGCTGGTTCTGGGGAAACCTTCATCAGACTCAATTGTGCTCCGCTGCCGATCTCTCAACCCTTGGCCGGCCTCTGACCGCAAACGCCCTGCTAATCGACTGCGATATTACTTCCGACAATGAAACCGTCGCCACGGCCAGTTATGACGCCATCGAATTCTGGAACTGGCGAACGGCTGAGCGAATCACACCGACGATTCCCCTCGAATCTGAACCACTCGCGATCGGCTTTCCGTTGAATAGCAAAGACTTGATCGTCGTTCGCGCGGATGCCACCATCTCGAAATTCGACACCAAGACGGGAGAATCAATCTTTGATGTTACGCACGGCGAGCAGCAGGAAGTGCGTATTAAACGCTATGGAACAGGGAGCCATCGTTACCAAGATAGCGATGGCAGAGCGACAGGGTATCCGAAGACAACGCGCAGTCTCCATCTCAGTGATGATGGCGATTGGTTCGTCAGCGGAGCTCTTAGTGACGAGGTGCATGTCCGACGCGTGCGCGACGGATCACTAAGATACCCACCCTTGCCACATGACCAGCCGGCCACTGCAACCGGGCTCAGCGCCGACGAGCGGTTCTTGGCGACAGCCAGCGGCAACAACGCCTACGTCTGGGATTTCACCACCGGCAGCTGCATCTCACCTCCGTTGCAGCATAGTAGCCAAGTGAATCATGCCGTTTTCAGTTCCCAAGGCGACCAACTTTTGACACTAACGAATGACGGTACGGCGCTGCTATGGAACTGGAGAACGGCTGTCGTGGATATCCCTCCGCTCAACCATGAAGAACCGATATTCGACGGCGCTTTTGTCAGCGATGGCGAGTGGCTGGTAACGGTCGGCCGAAGATCGGCCAAATTCTGGAGTCGACAAACCGGTCGTATCGTGACGCCACCGGTTACTCTCAATGTGAACGTCACCGCACGCGTTCTATCGTCTCGCGACGACACCTGGGTGTTCGTTTCTGGCGGAGCCGGATCGAACAACGCAGCAAGAAACGAAGGCAGGTCGATCACCGCAATCCCACTTCACGACTTCGAAATTCAACCCGACGACAAACTCATTGTCGAAATTGGAGCGTTCGCAGAGCTCATCGCCAACAAACGAATTGACGACGGCGTGCCCGTACCTCTCAATAGCCGCGAGTGGCGCGATCGATTCACGGAACTCTTGGTCAACCGGCCCGAATGGTTCGACTCCATCTATTCGCCGTAATCGTTTGTCCTCGGCACCGACGTCTCGCAGTTGACGTCGCCGTGGAGGCTTGTTGATCAGCGTTGGGGAAATCCGCTCATTCGGCAAACGGGTTGCTCTGCATTGAGCTGGATGACCCGCCTGAGCTAGAACGCCCTTTGGCATGATCCTGGCCGACATGCCACGACGACGAGGGTTCGCCTTTGATGGCTCTTTTGATTCTCTCAATCCGAAAAATGATGCCGAACGCTACGAGTACGATGAGGATGGTGTTTCCAATCAACTTCATGGTGCAACCTGCAGTAAAGTCCAGCGTCTAGGGCGATTGATGAAATCTGGCACGTTCCAGCGAACTGGATGCTGAAATCTAGGTCAAATAACCGTGGGTTTCGCTCCTACCACCGAAAGTGTCTCTAATGAGCGAGTGTTCACAAAACCACGTTACGTGGATGGCTGTTTGACCTGCTGCCAACTTGGCTGAGGTCAGTAGTGGCTATTGATCGCGTTCCTTGCGTTGGACGCTCAAATAGTTCATGTGGAGGGCAGTTCCCCCACTCAGACATCGGATCTGCTGTGACTTAAACAGTTCCTCAATGGTGCAGATGACATGGCGTTGACTTGCGGCGATTTGGAAACAGGATTTCGATCAAGCGTTTGCTTTGAGATTGACGACAGCTTTATCGCCGGCGGATTTCACAATCGACTCGATGGCCTCTAAGGTACCTTCCCCATCGGCGGAATGCACACACACACTTTCTCCATCAGTGAACTTGATGTCGGCTTGCAGGAAGTCTCTACCTTTCTTTCTGACTTCACAAACACGAACCGATTCGATGAATTGAAAGGAACGCGAGACCTGCCGAATTCCCTTCATGAATTGAATCCAATGAGGATTTTGGATCGTGTAGCGGATCTCGTAGACCAGGTGCAAGCCACTTTCGTATACCGAGAGACGGGAACTTAAGTAGACGCTTCTGACACAACGTCGAACAAACCTCAGTACAAGGAATGCCACCACGAAGAAAACGATGCAGACGACGCCCATGCCGATCAGTCCGATCACAGGCCTGTCAGGTGCTTGCGCCATCCAAGCAATGCATACTTTCGCCAATAGCCACAGTGACAATGGCGCAAGAACGGTCAGGACGGATGTTACAACTGCGAGTAGTGGCAAGCTGAGCGTGGGCGTTCGAGCGTCGCAGCTTGTCTTGAGCTGTCCAAATTGAGGTCGATAAGGAGCCTCGTAGTATTCAAGGTGATTCATTGCGATCTACTTGTTATAGCCTTCTGGGTTTTCGACGATGTAGTGACAGCGTGTCATGAAAGCTTGAAATACACCTTCGACGTTTCCTTCGAAACTCGAAGCCCAGTTGACGGCTGACCGTTTGCCATATCGCGCATGAAGGAAAAGTTGAGGCTTAAGTCCATGGCCTCCGGAAAAACTGCTCACGGTCACGCGGCTGAATTCTGACCAAGGAATTCTTTTCACAGAGTTTCTTTTGACCACCTCCAGCCCGTCCTCGTAAGCCGCCAACCCGAAACGTCTTTGCAGCCCCCACAGCGTGACAAAGACCAACCCAATGACGACACCGAATCCCGCGATAGCTCCACCACACCAACTCATCCGATTCAAGAATTCGTCTCGCGTCAGGTTTTCAGGAACCGATCCAAGAAAACCTAATCCGACAAGCAGAAGGCCAAGGCAAATAAAGAGCAGAGGAATGAGCAATGTGGAAATTCCACCCAGGTCAGACTTTGAAACGCAGCACGCCAACGGCGCATCATGATCCTGTTGCGAGTCAGTCGACGGTTCAGGGATCTCTTGATTGATGGAAACGAAATTGACATCAGGGAAATCCTTCTGATCAGCGTTCAGAAACGCTGACGAGACCAGTGGAACATTTGACACGGCTTCATTCATTATTTCGATTCACCTGCGTGGTTTGCTGAACGACCCTCAAAGAAGTTCGGTGAAGGATAGCTCTCTGCTATGCAGTGCTCTCCCCAGCATCTTGAGCCGGCCCAAAAAATCTCGAGATTCGAAATCGTCAAGATCGGCAAGACACGAGCGACGCCCAAACGCACCCGAACTCACAGCCACACTGCTGGATCGGTTTTTCTGCGAGTTTTGCGGATGAGACGTTTTGTGTTGAATGATCCGTTGAGGCCACACCGAGTGGGATACGTGCTCATTTCCGAACAGTAAGAAGTTCCATGGGATGTTGGTCACTGCCGGACGAGATCCATGGATCGAGAATGTGCAGTTCAAGGAGAATGAGCTGACCGTGGCCTGCTGACCGTTATTTTGAACGACGGCCACTCGCCGCCGAATCGACGGTTCATAACAGTCATTCTCAATGGTTTCGTCCGTGACTCTTGAGGCTGCGAATCGGTGAAGTGGCGTTTTGCAACCAACCGCGGTTGTCCGTGGGGACGCACGGAGGTGGGCTGGAGCATTGGCAATCGTCGATGATTGGGTCGTTGACCTGTCGTGGTGGAATCACCCGAGCAGGCGGAGTGGCTTCGATCGCTGGTGCGGGCAGTGACCCTGCTTCACTCGCCGTCGTGAACTGATTGTTGCTCACGTTTCCGGCTCGAAAGGGGTTCGCATTTGCGAACGTCGTCGACATCTTTAGCAATGCTTCTTTGATCTCCGCGACAGTGGGAAATGTGTTTCCGAATCCCGGCAGTGCCAGTAGGGAGCACATGATGGCGACAACGCACACGCGGATGAGGGTTTGCATGAAGACACCATGGAAGCCCCGTTCGAATGTGGGGTTGTCGATCGAAGAACGATTCTTCCATCGAAAAAAGAGACCAAACACATCGAAGGAAATTCTAAATCTTCTTTTTCGTTCTTCTTTCTCCGGATCGCGACAAATGATCAGTCGAAGGCGTGCTTGGCCACCTGAGATGACTTGAGCGGGAGTCGCTGCAGTGACCGGAATTCGATGTCCGTCTACTCGGAGTTTGATTCTCGACTGTCGATTTATCTTCCTCGCAGATTTTTGCGGCAAGCGGATCATGAATCCCGTCTGTGACGCTTGACGAATGAGAACGGGAATGCAATGCCGTCCAAACTCAAGCTTTGCTCGGATTTCGTTGCGTGGACGGGAACGATGGGCACGTATTGTTCGCACGGGTATGACCCTTGGGTGTGTCGGTGTACGAAGTGATGGAAGTTCCGATTGCTTCATGCCCTTATTTTTTGCGCTCACCGACCTGTCACGATCCTCCATTTCGAGGGCGTGCAACGACAGCAACGCCGCGTCGCTTGAATGCAGCACACAGTCAACTCACCGTGGCAAGCTTCACGGAGCCCGACAGAGGGGGCGCAGTAAGTGAGTACCGCCCATCGGGATGGCGTTCACTACTCATCAATAGGCCAGCCCTAACCAAATGACGGTAAACCGTCAGTTCATTGGCAAAATATCAGGAAGCCTACTTGCCGTTTTTTTCCGGACAGATGTCGTCATTGGAACAACCGGTCGAACCGGACGACGAAGAGTTGAAGCATGTACACTTGAGGCGTTTGGAGATCCGCACACTGCGATTTCGAGATGAAGTCGTCGATGAGATTGGCGGCGGGAGGACACGGGCGTCATCCATTGAGATAGGAATTCTCACGCATCTTCTCGCCAAGTCGATGTGACCTCTCGTCGGAACCAGTCCGGCTTGGGCGTGCGTACGGCGATGAACCTCAACTGACAAACACGTCTGCCCAGGGGCCTGTGATGGCGAAGGTAATGCCTGGGGTTTGAATGTTGACAAACATCCAGTTGCCGTCAGGGCTGAAGGTTGCCCCGGCCCATTCTTTGGTTCGGAAATCGCCTTGGAAACCGTTCTTCTCTCCCTGCAGACGCACGTTGTTTTCCGCAAACAATCCCAACTTGCCATCGGGTGAAAGCGAAAAAATACGTTGCGGGTACTCGTTCGCGCCGTAGTCATTGTCTTCGCACAGCATCAATCCGCCTTGAGGGCTGACGCACAGGTTGTCGGGCATGTTCAACGTCGGCTTGTTGGGTGATTCGAACAGCAGTTTCAGCTTTTGTTGTTTCGGATCAAACTGCCAGATCTGCCCGGCCTCAGCCGCACCACCGCTGGTGGCATCAAAGTAAACGAGTCCGTTGCCGAACCAGCATCCTTCCAAGCGAGAGAACATCGAACCACCGGCCCGCTGACCTTGTTTGAAAACACCCAATTCGTCACCGATCGTGAACCGAGATGTCGCTTCGATCTGCTTGCCTGCTTTCCGAGCCACCTCTTGTTTTCTCAATTCCGTTTCCCATTGCCGAGGCGTCGGGACCACCGAAGTGCCTTTGGTGTGCGCCAACGACGGATCATCGATGCGATGCCAGCGGACATCGAACTCGGCCCCGTTTGGGAATCCGCCACGCAAGTCGGGTTGGCCGACGACCTCGGCCATCTCCAGCGTGCCTCCGGCGGCGAGTTTGCCGGGGACGTTGGGCGTAAAACGATAGAACCCCGATGTCGCTCGGTCCTCTGTTTCGTAGACGATGCCCGTTTCATGGTCGATGGCGATCGCTTCATGCACAAAGCGTCCCATGTCCCTGATCGGTTGTGGAGTTGTCGCCATCGCTTGTCCATCAACGTTCACTTCGAAAACCCAGCCGTGAGTTTTCTGGAATTCTCGAATCACGCCTGATTTGTAGTAGTCGCGGTCGTTTGGCCCCATCACGGTTTCCTCCGCAGTCAACCATGTCCCCCAAGGCGTCACACCGCCGGCACAATTGCGGCTGGTTCCCGACATGGCCACTCGACTGCTCAGCCATTGCCCTAGTTTGGTGTCAAAGGTCAGTGTCGTACAACCGCCGCCGGCCATCGGGTCGTAGGCGTGTCCCAGCGGATGCGGTATGGCTTGGCAGTCTTCGCTGATTTCATGGTTTCGACAAAGGGTCAGAACGTCACCGTCAACCCGGATCACGCCCATGCCATCGTGAGCCTCTGGTGTCGGGACGCCGTCAACCATTGGATCGCCGGTCCATCCAAAGCTTCGATAGCGAAATCCAGGAGGCAATCTCAGCAGCGGCAATCCGGTTGTGTCGTCAATCGTTTCGGACAAGTCACTACGATGGCTCGCGGACTCGCCGAGTGCGAATCGAGACCCGAGCGAACCGAATGCTCCGGCGACGGCGAAACCTGCGGCGGCGGAGAAATTGTCAGAAAGAAATTTTCGGCGAGATTGTGCGGGCATTGTCGCCCTCCGGTGGATGAACGATAGAATCTCGCGGTAGCTTAATGATCCGTTGCCAATGTCAAGAGTGACCCGGCAAGACGTGCGTCCCAGAAAGTCTGCGATTGATAATTTCATAGCCGCTTTCGGGGCATGAACCTCAGATGAAGATCTGGTTAAACTACTGTTCGCGTGAATTGCGCCCGCTCGCCTCGTTTTCGGAGTCTCATTTTTGCCGCAAGATCACACGCAACACAGCCTCATGGTTGAGGGTTTGCCATCCCCCAAAGCTACCCCTCAAGCACTTGCGATTTACCTCGGCGCTGTTTTGCTGTGGAGCGTTCTCGCGGCGTTGGGTCACACGCAATCGGCAACAGAACCCCCTGGAAACGTAGAAGTCTCTGCTGCTGCGTCAGGCGATGTCTCGCAAGATGCGACTTCACAGGCCGATGCGCCGCGGGGCGTCTCGATGGCCGTCAGCCCGGGCGGGTTGCAACGGCATGTTGCTGGACGTTGGTCGACGCTAATGGTGTCCGGAGCCAACCGGACCACGGAAGATGCGGAGGACACGATTGTGGTCTCGGTGGGCGACGAGATTGGGCTGCAATATGCCCGGCGAATGTGGATCCCGGCCGGTGCACGCAGACAGTCATGGTTGCCCATTGAAATCCCCGCTGACATTCCCGCTGATCAGCTTCAGGTCGACGCCAAATCGATGCGATTGACTCAGGCGGCGGACGGCGAGCAGTTTCAATCCAACTTCGTGGGTGAACCCATTTCTCGACGTTCGTTGCTGATCGATCACGATCAATCCACAGCGGCCATCATCCTGGATCGGGAAATGCCCGATCAGCCGGCCCACTCGGTGACTGAGTTTCAACGCAGTTTGGTCTACGCGGCGCGCCAGCGTCTGAGACTCTCACAGCAGGATCTGTTGCTGCCTGAATTTGCATCCGACTGGATGCCGCCCACGCCCAAATCGCTCGATGCGATCGACCAATTGGTGATCGGATCCGATCGGCTTTTTTCAGACTCAGGCTTCGTCGCCCAGCTGGCTCGTTGGGTGCGCGGCGGAGGCCGTCTGTGGATCATGCTGGACCGTATCGATCCTGATGCGGTGCATCAATTGCTTGGCGACGACCATTGTTTCACGACAGTGGATTCCGTCGAGCTGAACAGGTTCCGTGTGGAAACGGTGGACTTGATGGATTCAAAATCACTGCAAAAGGCGGAGCCATGGGAGTCAGAAAGGCCAGCCCAAATGCTGCGAATTCTTGCTCATACCGACGACGTCAGTGCGCGCGTGGACGGATGGCCGGCCGCATTCTGGATTCCATTCGGCGATGGCGAAGTCTTGATGACGACATTGGATGCCTCCGGATGGTTTGTCGACGGTGACCCCGAAGGCGGCATCACGACCGCGATGCACACCGTGGCGCTTCGGTTCTTTGATCGACGCGTTGAACCACAGAGTCATCTGGCAGCAGTGACCCCGATGGTGGACAAGCAGATCGGATACACGATTCCAGCCCGATCGATGATCGCAACCATTCTTGGGCTTCACTCGGTCGCCCTATTGTTCGTTGGCGTCTGGCTGCTGCGTACTCGCCGGTTGCAACTGTTGGCTGCCGTGGTGCCGACGATCGCATTGGTGGCGACGGTTTCACTGCTGGTGATCGGATATCGGAAATCAAGATCGATTCCGCCGACAATCGCGAGTGGTCAGATTGCGATCGTTTCCACGGATGGCAGCAGCAGACGTACCGAAACGGTTTCCGCTATTTACCGAGGCGATCGTCAACCGCTTTCGATCGTTTCGCCACCGAAATCGACCACTGAGTTGTTGACGGATTCATCCGACAGCCAAACCAAACGAATCCTCTGGGACGATGCCTGGCAAGAGACTTGGCAGTTCGTTACCCAGCGCCCGGGCGTCGTGCAACATGCCAGGACCATTTCGGTCTCGCATCATGCTCAACCGTGGATCGCCGATGGGACCTTTGATGAAAACGGCTTCACGGCAACCATCCATGGCGTCGGTAACTTTGCAGATCCCGTGGTGGTCGCACCGTCGACACCCACTCTGTCGTTGACAGGATCGACCGACAGCTCGAATCAAGTCCGCGGCTCGATCGATGATGTCCTACCACCAGGACGGTTCATCAAAGACAGCTTGATGTCACAATCGCAACAGCAGCGTCAGCAGTTCTTGCAACAGACGCAAACGACAGACACCAGTCAAATGCTGACACAGGACGCTTCGCGGCGACGACAAGCTGTCTTGGCCTGGACCGATATGACCGACTCGCCCGTTTCATTCAGCGGCGACTATGCACTGAAAGGATGGTCGTTGGTGTCGATCCCCATTCACTTGCGTCGCCCCGCACCTGATCGCACCTTTCAGATCCCCGCGACCTTTGTGCGATTGGATACGCTGGCCGGTACGGAGGGAGCATCACTGGTCTTCGATCCTCGAACCGGAAAATGGCTCGCCGAATTGACGGGAGCCAAGCGAGTGGCATTGCGTTGCGTCCTGCCGGATGAAATCCTGCCGTGCCGGATCACCAAGGTTTCGGTCGCGATCAAGATCAGTGCGCCCTCACGAACGCTGTCCGTCGAGCACGCGTCGGGGGAAGAAACCGTTGTGATCTATGAAAAAGCAAACCCCACGGGGCTTCAAGTATTCGAATTTGATGACACATCGGTGTTAGACCAAGCCGCTGCCGGGGAGTTGAACCTGTCTGTATCCGTCTCCGCAACTGATTCCGAAATCGCAGCTGGCCAAATCGCAGCTGGCCAAATCACGAGAACGCCTGCGACAACCGATGAATTGAGCTCTCGCTCCCCCATCAACCCCGCCGCCTCCGCCAGTCAAAGCACGTGGAGTATTCAGTACATGCACGTGAGTGTCCACGCTACGAGTGAATGAACCATGAACCAAATCCAATCTGCCAACAGAGATGTCGAGCCGGTGGTCGTCATCAAAGACTTGACCAAGCGATACGGCGAGTTCACCGCGCTCGACTCATTGACGATGCACGTCGGTCGTGGACAGATCCTGGGTTTCATCGGACCCAATGGTGCCGGCAAGACGACGACCATCAAGATTCTGGTCGGATTGCTCAAGGCAACAAGCGGTCAAGCGTCCATCGCAGGCGCGGACTGTTTGCGTGATTCCCGCAAGATCAAACGAATGGTCGGGTACATGCCGGATGACTTTGGCAAGTACAACAACATGCGTGTCGCCGAGTACCTGGACTTCTTTGGCGCAGCCTATTCGATCGGTCGACGAGAACGCAACATTCGAATTGATGAAGTGCTGGAGATTGCCGGGGCGACTCACATGAAGGATTTGTTCGTCGACGCATTGAGCCGAGGAATGCAGCAGCGGGTCGCAATCGCACGTACTTTGATGCATGATCCTCAAGTCCTGATCTTGGATGAACCGGCCAACGGGTTGGATCCTCAAGCACGGATTGACATGCGAGTGATGCTGCTGAGGCTCGCTGAGATGCAAAAGACGTTGATCGTGACCAGTCATATCTTGCCCGAGTTGGCCAGGATCTGCGACACCGTCGCGATGATCACCAAAGGCAAACTGCGTGCATTCGGCACCGTCGACGAGATCATGCGAGACATTCAACAACGACGGACTTTCGAAATCTTGCTGCCCGACGATGTGTCGATCGAATCGGTCGGCCAACGCGTTCGGACTTGGTTGGACTCTCATGCCCGAGACACGCAAGCCGACGATGTGCAGAACGCGACCGCGGAAACGATGGTGCGTTTCAAGACAAGCCTGAGTGATCAGGAGATCGGCGGGCTGCTGACACACTTGATCCAACAAGGAGACACCGTGTTACAGTTCCGTGAGGTCATGGCCGACCTGGAAGACGCTTTCTTGTCAGTTGCGGGCGATGCGTCTGAGGCAGGTTCCGATGTAGAGCGATCAACATCAGATACAAACGAGACGGTCGGGAGTGGATCGGTGGGAGAAACCTCGTGATCAACCCCGTCATCCAACGAGAGTTCTTTGGGATCCTGCGATCACCCAAGACACTCTTCATGCTGCTGGCGTTGACGACCGTGTTTTCGCTGACGGTGTTGATTCGGTGGCCGGCGGATTCCGCCGTGGACCTCAGCGGCAGTCAGTCGCGTGAAGTGTTCCGGATTTTCGGTTACGCGTTGCTGGGCGGGATCGTCTTTCTCGTCCCCGCGTTTCCCGCGACTTCGGTCGTGAACGAACGCAACAGTGGCACATTGGCCTTGCTGCTCAATTCGCCGCTGAGTAGCGCTTCGATTTATTTCGGCAAGATCTCCGGCGTGCTGCTGTACAGCTTTCTGGTTCTGCTGTGCAGCCTGCCGGCGTCGGCCGCTTGTTTCGCGCTCGGCGGGATCGATTTGAGCAGCGAATTGGGAATGCTGTACCTCGTGCTGACCTTGCTGGTCATTCAGTATGCGACGTTGGGCATGTTGGTCAGCAGTTATGCGCAATCAGCCGATGCAGCGGTTCGTGTGACCTACATGGCGATCTTGGGTTTGTTTTTCCTGACGCTGGTTCCCGCCGCATTCTTGCGAGGCACGGGGCTCTGGGAATCGAGTCCGGTCATCGCGTCGGTTGGCGGATGGATCCGCAGTCTCTCGCCGTTGCCCGCAGTGATGGAGATCATGGGACAAAGCGACCTCGGATCGTCGGGTCTCAAGACGGCATCTCATACGATGAGTTTTGTGATCTGCACCGCGATCAGTTGTGTGGTGTTCGCCGGAATCACGATTTCGCGATTGAACTATCGCATTTTTGATCGTTCACGATCTCAAGGCGTGATGACGAACGAACGCGGTTTGATGGCGAGGACGGTTCGACGATTGGTTTACATCGTTGATCCGCAACGACGCAAAGCGGGCATCCCTTGGTATCTCAATCCGGTGATGGTCAAGGAATTTCGCTGTCGCAAGTTCGGCCGGTCCCAGTGGCTGTTGCGTCTGGTTTCCGTGTGTGCGGTCACCTCGATGGTGTTGACTTTCATGGCCGCCACGAGCGCGACCTCTTGGGGCGTGGAGACGATCGGCGGGCTACTGGTCTTGTTGCAAGTCATCTTGATCGTCGTGCTGACACCGAGTTTGGCGTCCGGGTTGATCAGTGGCGAGCGAGATGGCGGCGGCTGGGAACTGTTGCGTTTGACGCCTTTGTCAGCCATAGCAGTGGTCAGCGGAAAGCTGCTGAGTGTGTTGTGGACGATGTCATTGGTCTTGTTGGCCACGTTGCCGGGTTACCTGGTCATGATCTGGATCGAGCCCACGATGTGGTTGCAAGTCAACCTTGTCTTGATCTGCTTGGCCGTCACGATCGTTTACGCCCTGGCTGTCAGCGCGGCCGTGGGTTGCTTGTTCCGCTCCACGGCGGTGTCCACCAGCGTGGCGTACATCGTCGTCATCTTGTTGTTCCTGTTACCGATCCTGGTTTGGCTCTCGCGTGATGCGCCCTTTGGCTATTCCACCGTTCAAACGGCGTTGACGCTTACGCCGCTGGGTGCGGCGTTGAGCGTGATCGGTACACCTGGTTTTGAAGTTTACAATTTGCTGCCCGCCGCTTGGTGGGTCGCCGGTGTCGTCACGACGCTGATGTTTTTCGTTTTGGGAGCTCAAGTATGGCGACTGACCCGAGCCGTTTGATGCGGTTTCTGATCTCGCTGACGACGATCACGTCAAGGGCATCGGTGCTGCGGTGCACCGTGACTTTGTTGACTGCTGGATGGATCATTTGCGGTGCGGGTGACATCACGCACCTGTCTGCTGCCGATCCGTTTGCTCGGTACGAGATGCAAATGTATCACCGACCCGAATTGCCCACCCAGCAGCAACGAGAGCGGTTTCCGGAGGGGATTGTTGAGTTGTGGGCCAAAGCATTGCAGCGTCCCGATCCGCAACTGCAGAGAATGATGGTCGACCAGATCGCCGATGCGTATCGTCGGGGGATGCCTGGCCTGGAGTCCTTCATTCCCACGATGGTGGAGCTTGCCGAAAAACCCGATCAGTCCCTGGATGTGGTTCGTGCGGTCGCGCAGACGCTGATCACGATGGAGGCCAAAGATCACACGGATCGACTGGCGCGATGGGCCGTTCGATATGGACTGCCCATTGGAAAACACGTGGAACCGGTCTTGGCGCAGTGGCAATCCACGGCAATGCGTGAGCAGTGGATCGCACGGATCAATCAGTCCGCAAACAACGACTCCGAGTTGTTGCTTGCGATCAACGGTGCCGGCGCAATCGGTCTCGACTCAGTCGTCAACCAATTGACCCAGTGGGTGATCGACGAATCACAGTCGCCATCGATCCGAATGGCCGCTGCTCGCGCTCTGGCAAGCATCGATCACGAAGGTGTCGCGGCGACCGCAGGCCAGATCTTGCAGGGAACCAGGCAGAATCCCATGTTGGACGAGATCTTGGCTGTCGAACTGCTTCGCAAGCAAACGGACAAACAGTTGATTCCCCTGTTGTCTCGTTTGGCCGACAGCAAGACATCGGCGGTTCAAGCCGGTGCGTTACAGATTCTGATCGCGATCGACCCCGAATTGATCGATCCGTACGTGGACTCAGCCATTCTCAGCCCCGACGTCAACTTGCGGTGGGTTTGTGTTCAAGGCATTGCCCAGGCTCCTCAATCGAATCGAATGGTCCAGCTGGCTCGACTGCTGGATGACCTGAATCCAACCCTTCGACGCGATGTGGCGTCCCTGTTGGTCCAACTGGCAGACGACGAGATCTTGTCCGACGAAATCATCGCCGGAACAAAGGCCGTGTTGAATGAAAACAGTTGGCGTGGATGCGAGCAGGCTTGCGTGGTGATGGCCAATCTGGATCACAAAGCGGCCGGAGTTCGAATCGTTGAGCTGTTGCCGCACCCGCGAGGTGAAGTCCGAGTGGCCTCCGCGTGGGCGTTGTCGCAGTTGGGTGTGGAAACGTTGATGCCCGACATGGTTGAGCATGGTGAGGAAGTGCTGCAGAAGTTCAAGGACGGGACGTTTACCAACTTGATGCCGGGCTACGTCGAGCAAATGGCCCACTTGTTCATCGCATTTGGGAAACAAGGCTACCGACCGGCTCGAGGACTGATGTCCAAGTACATGCCCAAGGACTACAGCTTGGGAACTCATGCCAGGGCCGCAGCATGTTGGGCACTGGGCATGATTTACGAAGGTGAACTCGACAAAGACCTCGTGAAAACGATGGAGGATCAGTTGCTGGATTCGGAATCGATGTTTCCCGAAGAAGTGCCTGTTCGGCGAATGGCTGCGATCGGCTTGGGCCGCATGAACGCAGAGTCCGCGATCCCATCGCTGCGGAAATACCTCAAGGGTTACGGTGAGGTGCCCTTGGGATGCCACTGGGCATTGAACAAGATGCTGGGCGAACCCATCCCCACGATCCCAGATAGCATCGTGGAAATCGACGGATGGATCCTTTCGCCGGCGAAGTGATGCTGACATCTTAAACAACATAGCCTGGGGTCGCGGCGAAGCCAGCGCACCCCGGGTTAGCTCCGATAGCTGCGGAGCAGCGACAGCATACAGCATGGGGTGCCATCCCCATGTTTCCGCAAGCGAGTCCGCCGAGAAGCTGCGGAGCAGCGACAGCATAAAACGTTTGGTGTAAGCCCACAGCACGCGGTGGTCCGGATGCAATCTGTCGCCGCTCCGCGGCTTGTTGGCGGCGTCGGGCGTTGTTCACCTGGGGCTCGCGCCCTCTTTATCCTACACATCTCCGATGAGCCTTTTGTAGGCGAGGAAAGCTTCGTGGTACGACTCGATTTTCCGCATTCCTCGCCAGATCGTTGTGGAGCCGGGCGGGCCTTGGCCTTTCTTGTCCAGATAGCCGCCAAGCTTGGCGACCACCAGCATCCATTCGCCGATCGTGGGAGGTGTTTCGGGAACCTCACGTCCGGCAAAGACCACGAGGTACGTCGCCTTCCAAAAACTGGCATCGTAGAAACGCTCGCAACTGACTTGCGGACAAACTCGATTGGCGGTCTTGAGTTGCTCGACTCGAAACCCAGTGATCATCAAAAGCGTCACCGCACGCACGTATGTATCGATCTGCTCGTACTTCAGCTTCTCAATCTTCATGCCGCTCTTGAGCGTCTTGAAATACAGTTCGATGTCCCAGCGGCGACAATAAGAACCAATGACTCGTTCGATTTCCGAGATCGTCGAAATGGGGAGCGATGTAAAAAGTAACCAGCGGATCGGCTCTTCGCCTTCGGGTGCGTCCGTTTCGACGGCCTCGACAACATTGATCGTCACGTCGGGAGCACGACCACCAGGGCGTGCCGGGCCGCGTAAAGTGACCTGCCGGGCACGAATCGAAATCGATGCTACCCGGGCACTGCGACTCATCCGACGAGCACGCGTTTCTCCGATAATTAATGACTTTCGCTCGCTTAAATCGATTTCACGCTGAAACTGAAACTCCGTCTCCTGCATCACTTCGGAGATCGTCCTGGTTTCACCTTGATCGAGCACTGTGCGATCTTGGCAACCACGAATGACGTAGTCATAGTTGGCCGCCAGATCATCGGTTTGCGCTAGCAATTCATAAATATCAGACTCGCTGTCCGAGACGCCAATGTAGTGCGTCTGGGGATGAGCCAGTGCGATTTGCTCGCCACTTTGAAACATCTCCAGCCAACGGTAGCTTTCTTTTTCTTCAAAGGCTTGCTGGCGTCGCAGGTTGACTTTTTCTGTTTTGTTCAGATCCGTCTTGATGTCATCACGCGTCCAAATGCACTGATCGACCGTGCCCAGAACAAGTCCATCCTCGGTGATCGCATAGAGTGGGTGCAGAAAGAAACCGAATTTGTCCCGACTCTCCAACGGCCCGGCCCCGCGGACTTGCCGCTGTGGTTTGGTGAGATCACAGACGGTGGTATCCTGGGATAGGATGACGACCGGTTGCTCGGCGGTGCGAGCGATTGAAGCATCATTGTGGGCTTTGAGAATGCCGTCCACAGGGATATTTCGATTGTTTACCAAACGGTAGGTTGCCTCAAGTTTCGCGTTGTCCTTACACGCACTGGGCGTAGATTCGGCAATCTCGGACTGTTGCTCAAGAATCAGGGCGACACGTCGCTCCCGCCGCTTATCACCTAAATCCAAAGTCCGAAGCTCATCTTTTATCCAGCTTGCCATTGTCCCGATCCCTGGGGAAGTGTTTTGTCGACTCCAACCGACCAAAGGGTAGAAAAAAAGATGTGTAGGATAAAGAGGGCTCGCGCCCCAGGCTGTATGCTGTCGTCGCATCCGCGACTGAGGGGATTGCTGGGAACGTGAAGAATGAACCGGCGATGATCGCTGCGCTCTATCGCCAGCTACCGTCTGTGACCGCTACACGGTCATATGCAGCAACAATACTTTTCACGTTCCTCGGGACGTGCGATTAATAAGTTACCGCTTGCGGATTGTCGTTCAACGGTAAGGATATCCGCGGACTTCCGCCTCTGGGTCAGCCTTCAATTCTCGGGGACCAAACCGGACGGAATACGTCCCGTCACCGTGAAATGTGACACCCTGGCAATTCAGGTAGATGTATTCCGGAAAGTACCGAGGATTCCGTTCTTTTTCAAAATCAGGAGAGATTCGCAGGATCATCTTGTTGATGGTGTACGAATCACGCTCGATGGAGAGATCCAGACGCGTTTGAGTATCGACAGCGTAGAACTGCTCTCGGGGAGGAAGCGGATCGGAAAGCTTTTCACGCGTGATGTACCCGATTGCACCATTGTCCCTCGTCCTGGCCACTTTTGCGTCACGAAGCACCTGTTCTGCTTTGTCTTGCTTCATTCCTATCGTGACGGATAACGTTGCATTCTCGTCCCCGCTGACACTTGACTCAGTGAGACATGGCAGCAGAAGAACAACGAGTAACAATCTGAATTGCATCAGCGGCCTCAATAAAATTATTGCGGTGGAACGATTGAACGAAAGCAGCTGGGCGGATCACCACCGGATTTGTCAGCCTAGAAAGGCTAACGTACGAGAGGGTGTACTGGATCGGACTCTTGGTGGCTCGGCCAGATGGTGAGGTCGGGGTGCAGTTTGGACAACTGCGCGGCGAGGTATTCCATCGCGAATCGCTCGCTCCAGTAATGCCCCAGCAGCCCCAAGGCGATGCCGGTCGATTCGGCTTCCAAGCACGAGTGAAAGTTGGCTTCGCCGGTGATCAGCAGGTCACATCCGCGACGACGTGCGGCGGGTAAGAAACTGCCGCCGCTGCCGCATGCGAAACCGATCTTGTTAACGATGTGATCAGACTCTCCGACCAAACGCGGGCAAGTCGCTCCGACAGCCTGGGAGGCTTGCACCAGGATCTCGGCGGCCGTGGACGGGGCGGCGAGCTTGCCGTAGCGACCGCTGCCCAGCGGGACATCATCCTGAGGATCGATCAGCGCGGCGACATCGGTCAGTTGAAACAAGTTGGTCCAGCGAGTGTTGATCCCATCGGCGGCGGAATCGAATGCGGTGTGCGCGCTATAGATCGCCACACCGGCTCGGATCAAACGCAGCAGCATGACGCCGGTGACGTTGTCCGAGGTGATCTTGGCAAGTGGTTGAAACGGTAGCGGATGATGCGTGATGATCACATCTGCATTCTCCGCGACGGCTTCGTCCACCACCGTGGGCGAGATGGTCAGGCAGGTCATGACCCGGGTGATCGTTTGCGAACGATCACCGATCAGAAGGCCGACATTGTCCCACGACTCGGCCAGTTTCAGCGGCGCGAGTTGAGCGAGGGACTGGCAGAGGTTATCCAGGGGAATCGTCACGTGGTCGGATTTCCTCGCGACGCTGGTCTACTTGGGAGCAATCATGCAGATCATCCGTCGACCGTGCTGCTGCGGCGTCGTTTCGACTTTGCCGTGTTCGCTGAGCAGCTCGATGACTTGTTCCATGACCTTTCGGCCTTCTTCGATGTGAGCCATCTCACGACCGCGGAACAGGACGCTGACTTGCACTTTGTCTTTGTGCTCCAAGAATTTCTCCGCGCGACGGATCTTCGTGCGGATGTCCTCGTCACCGGTCTTGGGACGCAACCGAATCTCTTTGGTCTTGGTATGCGTCTGGTGGCGATTGGTTTTCTTGTTCTTGTCGTACTTGTACTTGCCGTAATCCATGATTCGGCAAACCGGCGGTCGCTCATTGGGCGCCACCTCGACGAGATCAAGCCCGGCTTCCCTGGCTCGTTCCAACGCTTCTTCAGTCGGGATGACCCCTAACTGTTCCCCGGTTTCGCTAACGACGCGAATGGGGGTGATGCGGATGTTGTTGTTGATGCGAGTTTGATCGCGATTCTCTGGTTGGTTGTTTCTGCGTGCCAATGCCACAAAAGGTAAGTCTCCGGCTGGTGGGCGTTCCAGCGCATCTTGGGATGAAGAGGATTCGTACGGCACTCGGTAGGTGTGCCGCGTAGGGTCCTACAAGACCCGACATGGATTCCAAAACAAAGGTGAAAGGGACAGGATGCTATCAGATCGTTTGATCTCACAGCTTACAAACAATAGGTCATCGGGAGGGGGATTTAAGCCCCGACTCCCCTTGACTGGTGTTGACGCAAGTATCCGGGGGTGTGATAGCGAGCGTCAACAGTGAAAAACACGGATTCCCCGAGTTTTAACGCTTATCCGAGTCCCGGAAGGGCGCCGACGGGTCAAAAACGGAAACTTTCGGCCAAGTTTTTACGCGCAGGCTACTGCATCTTGGCGGCTTCGGCGTTCCATTGAGGGCTGCCGGGCGGGTCGGGATACTCGGTGGGCTTGCCCAAATCGAAGTCGCTGGGCTGCATGTTTCGATCGGCAAAGTAGCTTTTTTCCTTGATAAAACCGTAGAAACTGGGGTGAAATGGATCGACGAATTCCACGTCCGCCTTGGCAGGCACGTCACGACCGGTCAGGTGAAAGGCGGCGTTGACGATCAGACGACGCAGGTCTGCGTCCAGAAAATCAACCGAGGCACCCGCCGTCGTGCAAAACGAATTTCCTTTTTTGCCCGAATCGGACACATAGGGGTGCAGCCAAGCAAGCGGTTGCATCGGGTCGTTCTTGGGGCCATCCACATTGGGCGATTCCGGATCGAGCGTCTGAGTGACGGCGGCTCGCAGCAGAATCGAATCGGCATCGGTCAAGTGCGTCACGCCGTAGACATCCGAGAGCGCAAAGATCTCGCCCACGGAATTGAGGATGGGATGCTTTTCGTTTTCCGCAACGACAACGCTGCGGGCACCCTCGCGTTTGTGTTGTCCATGGTGGTTGACCCACTGTTCGCCCAACACCAGCAAGCCGAACTTGCCGTACGAGATACTGTCGCCAAAGGAGCCTCTGCCATTGAACGCGTGGGTCGAGGTTCGAATCCCAATCACCGGTTTTCCCGCGTTGAGAAAGTCGGTGATGTATTTGGCGTCCTCTTCGCTCGGGGTTCGGAACCGAGTTCCAATGATCATCAAATCGGCGTCCGCCAGCGAGTCCCAGCCCCGTACGCCTTGCGAGTTGTTGGGGTCGATGTAACTGCCGTCGGCCGAAAGTGAAAACAGGACGGTGCAATGGAAGCCATGTTTCTTGCTGAGCAACTTGGCCAGCATCGGCATCGTTTCTTCGGTGCGATACTCCTCGTCGCCGGAAACCAACACGACTCGTTTGGCGTTGGCGTCGTCAACGGCAAAGACCAATCGGTCCGGCTGTGCAGCGGAAAGGACGGATGAGCTGATCCAAGCGATCAGCAACATGGGGGCGAAAACTCGAAGCATGGCGTGCTTCCTGCCGATGGAGGGAATGGGACGGGAGAGTCCAAGATTATACTCGGTTTTGAGACCGGGGCAGGTCAGCCTGGAAAGGCTGACGTACGGGTTGTCGCGAGTCAGCCTGGAAAGGCTGACGTACGATAGGCTGACGTACGTTAGATGGTTTGCAGCAGGCGAATCCAGCGGAGCAGATCGGTGCGATCACAGGTGATGCCGCCTTGAACAATCGGATAGCCCGCCTTGGACAATGCCGCGCCCCAACTGGGCAGCTCGTCATCGCTTTCGATGGGCAGCAATAGCTGCAGGGACCGGTCCGGTTCGTTCTCTCGCAATCGTACGGCAGGTGGCCGAGTCTTGGCCGACACCGCGACGCCAAAGAACGTGCGACTGTCGGACATGGCAACCGCGAGCGCCATCGCATCAGCCGCCGACGCTTCGCCTCCGGCGATCGCGCCGGGAGTTGCGATCCCGACGGCGGATTCCGCGATCGGATGCCGCTTCAAAACAGCCATCGCCATGCGGGATACCACATCGATTTCTTGAGGTTGCCAACGATTTTCTTCCGCGGGCGTGACGATGCAAATGACAACGCCTTGCGAGGCCGCGATGTCCATCCATGCTTTGAGCGATTCCTCGGGTGAGCCATCGCCTGGGGCGGACAACACGATCAGCAAACCCAATCGATCCGGTCCAGCGTCGGCGTTTTCCTTGGGTGCCAAGACGGCGGCCACGTTGGATACGTCGGGCAGCTTCATGGGCGTGATTTCCCAAGCCGGTTTCTTGTCCGCGTCTTCGACGGGTTTTTCAGCAGGTTTCCACATCGGCAGGGTTTCGGCAAAGGCTTTGCCTGCGATACTTGTTGGGACGATGGTGACCTGCTGTTCGCTGCCCTGACGTGAAATTGTCAACGTGACTTCTTTCTTGGGCTCGGCGGAGATCAGTTTTCGACGCAGGGTGTTCAGGTCATTGATCTCCGCATCATCCAGTTTGACCAACGTGTCACCGGTCTGCAGTTTTCCGTCGGCAGCAGATCCGGGAACAACGTCGTCGATAACGATGTCGGCAACGGCGTCTTCGGAATCAGATGAGTCGTTTTCGGGCGGATCATTTTCGGGTGAATCGGCGGGCGTTGTTTCACTGACCAGAACGCCCAGTCTCTGTGGTTGCAGGGGCGGGATGGTTTCCGCCAACGTGACTTCGACGTCGGATTCCGTCTTGTCGCGGCGGTACTGGATCTTGATGACTTCGCCCGCATCAAACCGCCCGAGGACTTGGCGGATCTCTTGGAAACGTTTGACTGGAGTGCCATCAATGGCGACGATCACGTCACCGGATTTCAAGCCGGCATTCTCGGCGGGCGAACGTGTGCGAACGGCGGCCAGTTCGGTGCCATTTTTGTACGGGTCGTTGGTTTTGGGAACGATGCCGATCAAACCTTTTCGGATGTCGGTGCCGTCGATCATTCGATCGAGTTTTCGTTTCAGCACATCGGTGGGAACGGCGAATGCAATTCCCGAGTCATACCAACTGGTGGCATCGGGAGCGCCGCCTTCGGCGACGGCCGGGATCAAGACGCCGATCGGTTTTCCGTACAGGTCCACCAAGACGCCGCCGTAGAAAGATGGCGAAACGCGCGCGTCGGTTTGCAACGCGATTCCGTCAAGTCGCTCCACGGCGCTGAGGATTCCGCTGCTGACCAGTGGCGATTGCGAGGGACCGTAGCGTCCGGTCGCGACCACCGTGCTGCCGATCGTGAGGTCCAGCTCGGCGGGCAAAGTCAATGCGGTGAGTTCTTTGTCGGTGGTGATCTTCAGCAGCACGAGGTTGCGATGCCAGTCCCGCGAGACGACTTTCGCGGCGTGGCGTGAACCATCGGGCAACACAACCAGCACGCTCGCCGATGGGCGACGCAGCACGATGTCGGAGCAAACCACGTAACCGCGATCATCGACGATGAACCCGCATGTGGGAGCGTCCTTTTCCAACTCACTCTGATCGTCTTGGCTGGTCACGTCCGACGCATTGACGATCTCGATCGTCACGATGGACGGCAGGACTTCGTTCGCCGCGTCTCGAACCGCCCTGGCCATCGCGACACGCAATGTCTGTGGGTCAGCTGATTGCGCGATCGACAGTACAATGAATTGGCATGCGAAGATCACGCAAGTAAACGCGAGTGCGATGCGCAGTGGTTTGACGATGCGATTCATGAATGGAACAACTACCGCGGAGGGGAACGCACAGCCATTTATTTTGGCTGTACAGACAGGTTATTTTGGCTGTACGGACAGGGGCAAAATTTCTGTGTCACGTTGGACGGTCAGCTCGACATTGTCTCGACGATCAATGCGACGCAACATTTCGATCAACGACGCTTGACTCTTGACACGCTGTCCGTTGAGCAGCAGGATCAAATCGTCCGGGCGGACGTCGACGGATGCGGCCGGACCACCGGGGACGACCGCGTCGACGAAAGCCGGCGTGGACTCGAGCACGTTGGGCACCAGGATCAGGCCAAGCGTTTCGAGGTTGTGAGAACGCTCGCGTGGCAACATCGGTTCTTCGCTGCTGGCCACCGAAGTGACTTTGCCCGAGATGATGTCCCCGATGACGCTTCTCAGCTCGCTGGCGGGCAAGGCGTAGTTGAGCCAAACACCGGTGGCGCTATCACGCAACTCTTTGCCGAGCATGCCGACCAGGTTTCCCGACACGTCGACCACCGCACCGCCGGCGGCACCCGGATTGTTTGCGATCAAGTCCAACACCAGCACGGGGCCGCGATAGGTTGTTTTGAAGGTTCCGCGTCGCGCGTCCAGCGGTGAGATCGATGCAATGATGCCCTGCATCACACTTGCCGGCTCATCTCCGCTGGCGATGCCAAAGAGATTACTGACGGCCAAGATCGGGTCGCCCCACGTGACATCGGTTTCCTTTGAAACGGTGAAATAGGGCAAGTCGCTGGCGTCGATCTTCAGGACGGCCAAATCCAGCGACGGTTGAAAGCCGACGATCTCCGATTCGAACCGACGCCCGTCGTCGAGCACCACAACGGGTTCGACGTCCAACACGTAACTCCAAGCCGTTGCGATGTGCCCGTCGGGTGAAACAAAAAATCCACTCTGATAGGCTTCCAATCCGGTCAAGCCGCCCGCACCGTAGATTTTCACCACGCGTTGTTGGGCTTCACGCGACGGGTCGGCCAACGTTGGCTGAGACGCAGGGTCCTGCTTGGCCTCGTCTGCGTTTGTCTTTGCCGAAACAATTTCTTGGGCCGTTGCAGGCGTTGCCATGAACAACGTGCAGGCGAGCGTCCAACAAAACGCGAGGAGCAACGAAAGGCTTGATGACGAACTAGGTAGTGGGTTTCGCCAGAACCCCTTTCGCATCCAACGTCTGGCGAAATCCAATCGAACGACCATTGACCGTTGGTTCCTAACGTTGCAAAGCGTGATCATGGACCGACGTTTCATGGGGTCACCTCTTTGTCGGTATCCGCTGCGGCATCGATCGGCTTAGTCGGCTCGATCGGCTCTGTCGTCCATGAGTCGATGTTCAGGGAAAGTTCGTTTTCCAATCCGTAACGCAGATCAAAGCCGGCGATCTTGTCGCCCTCGTAACGCACCCACAGCTCCGCGGGGTCTTCGTCGCGATCCGCTTGGACCTCGATGCACTCCAGTCGCATCGTGTCGGGATGGTACAACCAGCGAATCTCCATTTCGCCATCGATGCCGACAAAGCAATGACGCAGGGGACGCTCGCCGCCCAGCGGCATGGTGCCCCAGTAATACGATTCGCCGAAACGTTTCGGGCCGTCGCGAAGCATACGCCGCCAAGCGCTCAATGCAGGCAGGATGCCGCCGACGGTTTGGGCATCGACGCCGTTGTAGAGATCGGCTTTGGTCCTGCCTTCGATCGCAGTGCTGCCGACCAGCATCGCGTAGCGTCCCGGTTCGATTCGAATATTGACGGGCTGCTGGGCGCCGTCGGCGTTCTTGCCTTCAATGCCTTTGCCTTGGATCACCCACGCCAAGTCATCCGTCGCGTTCTCGACCGGAGCCGACTTGCGGAGCGAATCGATGAACTCGGTCTGCAACATTTCGTTGAAGTGATAGTTGGCGTAGCCGTGTCGAGCGGTGATGAGTTCCTCGACAGCCTTGGGAATGGCGGCACCTTTCGAGGGAGCATGCGGATTTGCGTCGCGTCCACGATTGGGAGCGTTCTCACCGTCGTTGTCACCTTCGCCCTTGTTCTCGCCTTCTCCCTCTGGGCCTTCTCCCTCTGGGCCTTCTCCTTTTTCGTCGGGCGATTCTTCGATCGGCGGAGGCGGCGGCAACGCGGATGCCATCTTCTCCAGCAATTCGTCTTGCAAGTGAACGCCCATCAGGCGAACCAGCGTTTCGGTCGTGCGTCCTTCATTTTGCATCACCAGTTTGACTCGCCAGCCGCTGGGCAGAGTTCCCAAGACGTTTTGAACATCGTTGGCCGTGGTGACGGGACGTCCATCGATTTCGATGATCTCGGAATCGTATCTCAAGCCACGTCGGAACGCGTCGCTGGACTCCAGGATGTTGCTGACCACGACGCCACCGTCGGGATCGGTGGTCACCGTCGCACCGAGCGTGGCGTGATCCACGATGCGACCGCTACGCAGGCAACCGAGAAAATTCTTGGCTTGATTGATCGAGATCGCGTAGCCGACTCCCACGTTGACTCGTCCACGTTTTTCAAAGGATGCACGTCCGACGATTCCCAACAAGTGCCCTTTGGCATCGTAGATTGGGCCGCCTGAGTTACCTGGGTTGATCGACGCATCGGTCTGCAGGCAGTCCGCGTATTCCAACAGCGTGCCCGAGGGATACTGATAACGTCCGACCCCGCTGAGGATTCCCCACGTGACGGTCGGCTGCAGATTGGATGCCAGCAAGAACGGATTGCCGATCACCATGCACCAATCGCCCGCGCGAGCGTTCAAGCTGTTGGCGATCGTGGCGTAGGGAAAGTCATCGCGTCCCAGCAACCGGATCATGGCCAAGTCACCGACAGGGTCAATGCCGACCAAGACCGCGTCATAGATGTTGCCGTCGCTCAAGCCGCAACGCATGAAGGTGCCGGCCGGGCTGGTGACGTGAAAGTTGGTCAAGGCGTAGCCGTCCGGTGAAATCAACACGCCGCTACCGCCACCACCTCCACCGGGAACAAATACGCTGACCGCAGATGGCCTGGCGACGTTGATCGCCGCAATCCTTTCTTGCTCGGCCGACTGAACCAACGGGTCCAAAGTGATTTCTGCCCGGGCAGTGCCAGAGGCCATCAGATGGCAGAAAAGCACAGCGAGGCTACACGCAAGGAACGCACGTTGTTTTGTTTTCAGCAGCATCATTTCAACAGCCTTGGTCGAATGATTCGGACCAGATCGCCGACGTCGCCGTCGTCGGCAGGATCGATTTCGATGCGAACACGCTTTGCATCATCCAGCGGGATTTGAAATCCGAGTTGTTCAGGGTTCGTCAACTTTTCCTCCCAGGCGACTTTACCGTCCAGCGAGATGCGAACGATGACTTGTCCCGCTGATGCGACTTGAGACTCGCGTCGCACCGCACCAGCGAGCGTTTGGTATTCACTGCCGAGTCGATACTCGACGGCCGCTCCGCCACTGATCACCAAGTCATCTTGTTCGGATTGGGGTTCGAACCACGCCGCCAACGTTTTGCTCGGCAACGCGGTGCCCACGTATGGCTGATAGCTGGACTCCGCACTCGCTTCACGAGCGAGCAGTTGCTCGCCTGTCCCCCAAGACATCGACTTGAGATGCTTGAGCGGCAGCTCGTGTGTGATCGAGTCGGTCAAACGCAATCGCAAAGGTTCACCGGTGGCGCTGGGAGCAAGCGACATGACCTGCCATGTGGAGCCATAAACGTCGGTGACCTGAATCTTGGCCGAGGGCGAATCTGACGCGGTGCCGCCAAAGACGATTCCTTCCAATCGAGCCAAAGGTGCGTTGATCTTGTCACCATCCAAATCAAAGATCACTTCGCCCGACGCTAGGCCTTCAACGACACCGCTGATGGGATCCAGTTTGTCTCCCGGGCGCAGGATCACCATCACGTCTCCCCGCGATTCAGCTTCCGTGATTCCCAGCCATTGGGCATCGGTCGTCACCGCCGAGGGACGAAAGCGAATCGAAGCGACTTCCGCGACCGGAACCTTCAGCGGTTTTTGTCGGCGAGGCTCGATCGTCAACTCGCTGCCGGACATCGAGAAATCTTGGGCCGCGATCACGCTGCCGCTTCGCAAAGTCGCCCGCATCGCCGGCCCCGTCAGCCCTTCGTCGATGACCAGCGGTGTGACGGCGGCAAGAGCGTCGTAGGAAAATTCTTTGACGCCATCGGCTTGCTCGATCGTGATGAACGCCTCGTTAACCGTCGTCAAATCGCCCGTGACGGTATGCCCGGTCAGGGTGGTGACGCGGACGGGCAAGACCGCGGCCGCGAGTAGCGCCGAGCAATGAAACAACACCGACGCGAGAGGACTGATGATCATTGCGGAAATGAGATCCGGAATCGGGGAGAATGTGTTCGCAGTGCACCACACACGGCGCTTCACATTGTAACACACAAAGCAACAAGCCCGGCTTTGGAGAAGCCGGGCTTGATGGCAATGGTCGGGCCGGTGGAGGATGCCTGGTGGAGAAGCTACCGCGTGACTTCGCCGATCAGGCCGGCGATCTCGATCCGTTGAAGGGATCCGAATGCTTCTGGCTCCCAGGCTTACTCTCTTACTCTGCGGCAGCTTCCTCGGCGGGAGCTTCTGCTGCAGGAGCGTCCTCAGTGGGGGCTTCTGCTGCAGGGGTGTCCGCTGCGGGGGCTTCTGGCGTTTCCGCCGCTGGGGTTTCGCTGCCGGCAGTCGTGTTGCTGCCAGTGGTGTTGCTGCCAGTGTCGGCGGTGTCCGTGTCGGTTGCAGTAACTGTGTCGCCGCCGGCTGGAGCCGGTGCTGGGCGGTCTGGCTGGCAACCGGTGGTGACGATGCTCAACAGGGCGACGGCCGTGAATCCGAGTGCAAATCGCTGGATTGCTTTCATGATGGTCTCCGAAGGACAATTGTGGTGGTACGAGGCGTCAGCGATTCGTTGCACCGACGCGGGAACAGAAATGCAGTGTTAGGGAAGTCCGCTGGGTAGCGACGTCACCTGGATGTCGAGGTGAATTGCGTCGCCCGACTGGGCGTGTATCAGCACTCGACGCCCCCCATCTTTCATCAAAACCACATCGATGACCATCCCTTGTGCGGGTCGAAACCCGCGGAAACTCTAACGAATAGCACTTCGGGAGCCAAATAATCCCTACCAACCCTCCTCCGAATGTGAATTGCCCCCTGTTTTGACCAGAGCGAATGCATCTCCCCTGCGTACTCCGCCGACCTTTTCCCCAGGGCTCGTAGATAACGGCTCGTTGATCGAGCAAATCAATCTGCACCCAGATTCTGCGGGTGTTCGGTATTTACGGGTGTTTTTACCCCCAATGTGATTTGGCTAATTGATTCGAAAAGTCGGTAATTCCTATGAAAACGCAATGGCTCGCCACTTTATTGGTCACGACGGCCCTGTTTGCCGGTCAATGCGTCGCTCAGGATCTCGACAGCAGCGACCCATTTGCCACACCGGGTGACGACGCGGCGGCTGCCACGTTTGAGCAAAGCCAACCCGCCGGCAGCGGAATCTTCGGCCCCGCTGAAACGCGAGTCAGCAACTCGAGCGTCATCACCAGCAAACCGACCGTTTCTGAGCTGCGACAAGCTCGAGCGATGTACGAGTCTCAGCAGCGGATGGCCAGGCTGGAGCGAAATCGCTGGATGGGCTACGACCCCCACCGCCCAAACTGGGCGTCGGTGCACATGATGCAAAGCCGATACTCACGCCCGACCGTCTACATCCCAGTCTATGTCTGGTAACGTTCGCGTTAGTGCCCAACGCCCGATTGAAAGTCGTGATTCGGCGTAAATCCCGCATTGCAAGCGTTTTCTGAACCGGCTCCACGCCCCGTCATGAACCAGTCCGCCTGCCACCTGTGCGGGATAGGCCTGTTTTAGAGAGGCGAAATCGAGTATTTTAGAGGGGCGTTGTGGTGAGCCCCAATTCTGGGCGCGGAACCCGGCGTGTACTGAGTGCCAGCGTGTATCGGGCGGGTAGCTGTTGAGTTTTTTACTCGGCAACTGGTTGCCAATCACGTTATCCACCACGGGCTCGGTCTTATATTCCTCCCTCCGAGTTAGGTTCCCCTGATGGCGGCTAGCGAAGCAGAAACTGAAAACATCGAATTCAAGATCTCCGAGAGTGATCAAGACCAAAACGGCTTTGTCAGCATTTGGAATATCGCCTCGGCAACCTGTGATGGCGACGTGGAAGCCACCCGTTCGCTTGCCTCCAAGCTGTTGAACTTCTTGTGCAAGCGGGACTGCGATTTCATCGTCTGCAGCTCAGCGGACGCCGAGTACCTGGACCAGAAATTCGAAAAGGACAAGAAAATCCTTTACGATTGGAAACCAGAGAGCGAACACGTGGACATCTTGGCACAACATGCCGAAGTGCCCGCCAAAGCGTTCATGTCGTTCCTGGCGACGCACAAGTTCAATCCCGATACCAAGTACAACCCGCGTCGTGCGGATCGAGTGGAGTGGTTTACCAGTCGCTGGTCGATCGGCTGATCACAAGCTGCCCGATCCGGTGGGAGCAATGAAACACTATTGTTGAGCAATTGAGTCCATGACAGTTCAACGCCCGTTTCCCCCACCCGCCGTCAGACTGCCCACCGACAAGCTGCTGTTCGTCTTCGCCGCCATCGCGTTGGTCTCCTTCCTCGCGCCCCTGCAAATCATCGCACCCTGTAGCGCCGATGACGGCGATGTGGCAACGGCCAACGCAGACACGACGGCCTCCCAGGATGTGTCCGACTCGGCCGATTCCGACTCGGTCGATTCCAGTCTGGACCCTCAGTACTGGGCCGAGCAATTGGGGCACGATCGATTCCTGCGTCGCGAATCGGCCACGCGAGAGCTGATCCAGTTGGGCGACGCCGCGGTGGACCCGTTGGTAGCCGTGATCGACAACGGCAACCTCGAAGTCAACCAGCGTGCGATCTCGATCCTTTCGGCCATCGCACTGCAACAGTCCCCCAAAGAAGACGACGGCGCTTACGGAGCCCTGCTGACTTTGTCAGACACCTCCGCCGGCTCGCGACTCTCCATGGTCCAGCGTGCCTTAGCGGAAATCGCTGCCACGCGCCGTGAACAGGCCGAATCGATCCTCCGCGACGCAGGTTACTTCATTGGCGCGGACCACTTTTCGTTTAGCCTTTCGACGCTCATCATCCCCGTCAAAATGCTTCGTGTGGATGGCTCGTGGAAAGACGAACCCGACACCGTGACCTGGCTTCGCTGGCTCACCGACATTCAGTATGCGGAAATCCGTGGCGATGCCGTTTGCACCGATGTCATCAAACAACTCGCTAAGATGCCGTCGCTGCAGTATCTGGCGATCATCGATGGAGACCTCGATGCCGAGGCGATCTCTGAAATGAAATCCATGGCACAACTCAAAGAACTGGAGCTTCGCTACGTTTCATTGGACGATGAGAAACGCGAACTGCTGTCCAGCGTCCCCATTCGATTGACCTTGAGCATCATGGGCACCGGCACCAGTGAGGAACAAGCCGACCAGATGAGACGTGACCTGCCAGGCTTGGCCATCATTCATCACAACGGCGGCTTCCTGGGCGTCAACTGCTCCACTCGCAGCGAAGCGTGCATCATCGATGCGATCGTGCGAGAGAGCGCCGCGGAAGCCGCTGGCCTGCGTCCAGGCGACATGATCATCGGAATCGATCAAACCGAGGTCGAGCAGTTCAGTGACCTGCAACAAGCGGTCAAGCAACGCAAGGCGGGGGACGAGATCGAAGTCCGCTACCGACGATTGAACTTGGGCGAAGTCGCAACGGTGAAAGCGACGCTGCGCAAATACAGGTCACGATGACACGCGTCGGACAACCGGACCACGATCCCATCTGGTCGGACTCTCGTTGGCGCAGCCGCATTCGCAAGCGATTGTTGGATTGGTTCCAGGACAACGCCCGCGAGCTTCCTTGGCGCAGCGATCCGACTCCCTATCACGTTTGGATCAGCGAGATCATGCTGCAACAAACGCAGGTAGCAACGGTGCTGCCGTACTACCAACGCTTCATGAAATCCTTTCCCACGGTCCAGAGTTTGGCCGCTGCGGATGAATCGGAGTTGATGAAACACTGGGAAGGACTCGGGTACTATCGACGCGCTCGCTCCATGCACGCGGCGGCAAAGGTCATCATGGAGCAATACGATGGCGAGTTTCCGCTGCAATTCGATCAAGTCCTGGCGTTGCCCGGTATCGGCCGCTACACCGCCGGCGCAATCCTTTCAATCTCGTCGGGCCAGCGGTTGCCGATCCTGGAGGGCAACACACATCGCGTGTACAGCCGCTGGATCGCACTGCGAGAACCGCCCATGGAAAAGGCCGCCAACGCGTTGTTGTGGCAATTCGCCGAATCCATCCTGCCTCGCAAATCCGACGCCCACGGCAGCGGCCAGTTCAATCAAGCTGCGATGGAGTTGGGGGCGTTGGTCTGTTTGCCAAAGAATCCGAAATGTGATGCCTGCCCCGTGCGACGTGACTGTCGTGCAGCCGCATCGGGCCTGCAGGATCAAATCCCGGGCAAAATGACCAAGACTCGATACGAAGACCGCACGGAGTTTGCTCTCATTCTCGCCCAGGCACCCAGCAGGACTTCGTCTGCTAAAATGAATTCCACCCATTTAGCAAAATACCTGTTGCGCCCGCTGCCGACCGACGGTCGATGGGGCGGTCTATGGGACTTCCCGCGTCCCACCCACGGCGATCTGGAGTCGGTCATCGCAGCGGCACAGTGGTTGAGTGATGAGATTGGACACCCGGTCGATTCGGGGGTCTGCTTGAAAACCATCAAACACGCGGTGACGAAATACCGCATCACCCTGCACGTCCACATGGCCCAGGCACGACTGATGAAGGGGTGGCGACCGCCGGCCCCGTGGCAGTGGATGACGGTCAACGAAATGTTAGACTTGCCGATGAGCGTGACCGGTCGAAAGATTGTTGAATTCCTCAACCAAACCGATCAAATGTTCCTGCCTTTGGAGTAGGCTTTCCAGTCCTCCAGCCATCCTCGAATCCCACCGCGAGAGACAGACATGTTACGACGAACTGCTTTCCGAGCTTCCGCAGGCCTCCTGGCTTGCTTTGCCGCCATCGCCATCCCTGCCAACACCTGGGCTGAGCCCAAAGAAAGCGATTCGCCCAAGCCAAGCACCGTTGTCTTGGGCGAAGACACCGAGTTGCTCAAAGGAATCCCAGGCGAGGGCGGCGTCACGATGGAACAAGTCCAAGCGTGGTTGGCCGATCCTACCAATCACGAACCGCTGACGGTCAAGCTGCCCAAGGGCCTCAGCGCAGCCGAAGGCAACATCTACATCCCCGCCGACAACCCGATGACGCGGGCCAAGATCGAACTCGGCCGACAACTTTACTTCGACACCCGTTTGTCCAACGACAACACGATCTCCTGCGCCTCCTGCCACGATCCGTCGATGGGCTACGGCGCGAACACACAGTTCGGCGTCGGTGTGCTTGGTCAGACCGGCGGCCGAAACTCACCGGTCTCCTACAACCGAATCATCAGCACGCTGCAATTCTGGGATGGACGCGCAGCTTCCTTGGAGGAACAAGCCGTTGGGCCGATCGCCAATCCGATCGAGATGGGAAACAGCCATGACGCTTGCATCGCCTCGTTGAAAAAAATCCCGGTTTATACCGCCCAGTTCAACTCCGTCTTTTCCGACGGAGTGACGATCGACAACGTCGGTCGAGCCATCGCGGCGTTCGAACGAACGCTCGTGACCGGACCCGCGCCGTATGACTATCAAGTGCAAGTCGATCAGTTCGAAAAAGTGTTCGCTGATGACTTGGAGTTTCTCGACGAAGAACCCGAACTGAAAGCCAAATACGATGCCTTCAAGAAAGCCGCCGCCTCGGCGCCGATGAGCGAATCGGCCAAACGTGGAATGAAACTGTTCGCGGGCAAAGCTAACTGCGCCGCCTGTCACGCTGGTGCAAACTTCAGTGACGAACAGTACCACAACTTGGGTGTCGGGATGGACGGCGAAAAACCAGACTTGGGTCGTTACGAAATCACCAAAGAAGAAAAAGACAAAGGTGCTTTCAAAACCCCCACCTTGCGCAACGTCGCTTTGTCTGCGCCATACATGCACGACGGCAGCCAAAAGACGTTGGAGGAAGTCGTCGAGTGGTACAACAAGGGCGGTCACAAGAACCCATGGTTAAGCGACAAGATGAAACCATTGAACTTGACCCCGCAAGAAGCCGCAGATGTCGTCGCGTTCATGAAGGAAGGACTGACGGGAACGTTCCCCGAGGTGGAAACCAATCGTCTGCCCGAATGATCGGCGACTGACCCATGAATCGCGCTTCATTGATCGCCCTGGTTTGCCTCGCGATCATCACGTCGCTCTGTGCCGTCACACCCTTGACGGCTGCGTCGGGTGATCCCCAAATCCGCACGGACCATCCGTGGTACCCCGGCGAACTCGCAATCTCTACCTTCGACCGCTTGTTCGCCACACAAGCGGAGTTGTACCAACGCGTCACAGGTTTGCCGGTCGACTCCGATCAGAGCAAAGCACTGGCGTCATGGTATTGGCGCAATACGCACTACTGGCACGGCGAAACGGGCAAGCGGGATTTGTGGGGCAGCGGCTCAAACACCAACGCGGACACTCGGCCTCGTGAATACTGGAACGGCCTGTTCGGGTTCGGCTTTGGACTCTGTGGCACGACTCATTCGCAGTGGACTGCTGAATTGGAGCACTTGCTGGGACACGGTCGCGGGCGCGGCGTCGGAGCCGCAGGTCACAATGCCTTTGAAGTCTTCCTGACCGGTGGTCCCTATGGTCCACAAGGCCAATGGGCGTTGCTGGACCATGATCTTTCGACCGTGATCTTTGATACGTCTGGACGCCGGCTGCTGGGATTGGACGAAATGCAACCCAACGTCACCCAGTGGATCGATCGTGGCTTTCAACCAGACAAACAACACGGCTGGCTCGTGTGTGGACTGCATCCCAACGATGGCGAGTCGTATCGCAAGTACGCCGTGGCGGAATACTTGGCAGGGTACGCCGGCCCACCGCCGATCGTGGAACTGCGACGCGGCGAACGCATGCGGCGTTACTTTGCCCCCGGTTTGGCTGACGGAAAGACGTTCGTCTTCTGGGGACGCAACTATAACACCGACGGGATTCCCGGCCCTGAACGATCACGAACCTGGGTCAATCAACCGGAAAAGATGCACGGCAGCAAAACCGGCACCCCGCACCGAAACGGGCAAGCTCGGTTCGCGAACGTGGAATACGTTTATCAGCCGGACTTCACCACAAACGACTATCGCGAAGCAGCGGTTCGCGAAGACGACCAGCACGTCGTGTTTTCGTTTCAGACGCCCTACGTAATCGCAGCCACTCCGCCCAATGATCAACCTTGGGGGATCTACGATGCGGGCTGCACAAACGGGCTTGTCTTGAATGGACAAGCCGACTGCGACGTCGCGGTCTCTACCGACGCCGGACGCACGTGGCTGACCAGCCAGCCTCTCATCGACTCTCTGGATTTAACGGATCAAGTCAAAGGCCACTCACAGTACTGGCTACGTTTTTCCTGTGCCGCAGCAAAGCTACGAGACTCACAGTTGACGATTCGAACCGTTTGCCAAGCCAACGTGGCGGTCCTGCCACGACTGAAGGACAACGGCACAACCGTCCAATACGCAGCGAGCGGACAGAGTGTGTTATCGATGGGTCCCGAATTCGAACTGGCGAAAACCTTTCTGACCGCAGGTGATTTCGGACAACCCAATGTCACCTTGACTGCCGTGCCCGACAACAAGACGATTCGCATTCACGCTGCCGCGCACGTGGCATCAGGCAGCCCACCGGATCCAAAGGTCCGCTACCAAATCCAATACAGCCACGACGATGGAAAGACTTGGCGACCGATCGTCGCGGATTGGACGGTGCCGCGTCGAGGCATTGAACCAAACGACTTCTGGTCACAGAGTCTCTGCTACGGTGAGGCGGACGTGCAAGTCGATCCAGGGCAGCCGATCCAAATTCGGTTCACCAACGACGGTGGGAAACGCTATCTGCGAGCGGAAGCACACTTGATTGAGTACTCCAGCCTCAACGATCCCGTGAAAGTGACGTACGACTGGACAGACTCTATTGGCAATCACCAACAGTCGCACGTCTTCGGCTCATCCGCCCCATGGCACTTGGACACCGCAAGCGACGTTCTCACGCATTGGGTCGAGATGGAACCCTTTCCGAAGCAGTAACGCCTTCGACTTGCTTGGACAATTGTCGCTCGACTTTCCAAGTCGATAGCGTCGCCCGCCAAACGTTTTGCCATTCCCCATCGTTGACTTGCGCAAACCGGCCTCCTCCCTCGCATTCACACAAAACCATCAATCTAATTCAAACTGCGATAAGTGCTCTTCTGCTTGATACTCCGCCGCCCTTGGTTGACCTGCTTTTTTGAGCACAACGTTCTCCAACACCAACACATCCATGTTGGTCGCCATGAAACACCGATACGCGTCGGCGGGTGTGCAAACGATCGGTTCGCCACGCACATTGAAACTGGTGTTGATCAGCACCGGGCAACCCGTGCGATCATAGAACGCACGAAGCAAACGCTCGAAATCCGGATTGCGAACCGCATCGACGGTTTGCACGCGGGCGGAATGGTCCACGTGCGTGACCGCCGGAATCGTGCTGCGTACTTCGTTCACCCGCTGTAGCCCGCCGTCGGTCTCGGTCATGCCACTCATCGACTCGACCCATTTCGACTTCGCAACATTGAACACCAACAACATGTACGGGCTATCGTGCCCGTGCGGAATATCAAAGTAATCGGCCGCGTGGTCGGCCAACACGACCGGTGCGAACGGGCGAAAGGACTCGCGAAACTTGATCTTCTGGTTCATCACCGACTGCATTTCATCGCTGCGAGGGTCCCCCAAGATGCTTCGGTTTCCCAAAGCACGCGGTCCGAACTCCATTCGACCAGACACTCGCCCCACCACGTTGCCATCGGCAAGCAACTGGGCGACGTCACCCGCCAATCGCTCCGCATCGTCGTATCGCGTGTAGATCGCTTGGTGCTCATCAAGCGATTGCAGGATGTCCGATTCAGTGAATCGCGGCCCGAGCAAACTGCCGTGTTGCCGGTCGAGCTGGCTTGTCGAATTCAAATGCGGGCGAGGCTGCCCAAGCAACTGATGCCAGATCAACAGGGCGATCCCCAACGCACCACCGGCGTCACCAGCGGCCGGTTGTATCCAAATGTTTTCAAAGGGACCTTCACGGAGCAACCGACCATTGGCAACACAGTTCAACGCAACTCCGCCGGCCATGCACAGGTTGCGTTGTTTGGTTTTCTCGTGCAAGTGAATCGCCGACTTCAGGACAACTTGTTCTGTCACCTCCTGCACCGACGCGGCCAAGTCCATGTCGAGTTGTGAGATCGGCATCTCAGGCTTCCTCGGACCACGCCCAAAGAGCTGGTGAAATCGAGATGACGTCATCGTCAAACCCTGACAGTAGTTGAAATACCGCAGGTCCAGTTGAAATGATCCATCCTCACGAACTTCGATCAAATGCCGCAGAATCAAATCGCTGTACTGTGGACTGCCGTACGGTGCCAAACCCATTAACTTGTATTCGCCCGAGTTGACGCGAAATCCGCAGTAGTGGGTGAATGCGGAATACAGCAAACCCAGCGAATGGGGAAACCGAATTTCATCGGTCAGCTCGATTCGATGACCAAGCCCGACGCCAAGACTGGTGGTGGTCCATTCACCGACTCCATCCAACGTCAGGATGGCGGCTTCGTCAAACGGCGATGGAAAAAAAGCACTGGCGGCGTGCGACTCATGATGTTCGCAAAACGCAAACCGACCACGATAGCGATCGGATAATCCACGCCGAATCTCTCGACGCAGATGCAGTTTTTGTCCGATCCACTGCGGCATGGCCTTGGCAAAGGATCGCAAGCCAGCGGGGGCATAGCTGAGGTAAGTCTCCAGCAGTCGCTCAAACTTCAACAGCGGTTTTTCATAGAAACCGACATGGTCGAGTTGCTCGATGCTCAAACCGGCTTCGGCGAGGCAATAGTCGATTGCATGTTTCGGAAATCCCGCATCGTGCTTCTTTCTCGTGAATCGCTCTTCCTGTGCCGCAGCGATGATCTCGCCATCGACCACCAGTGCGGCGGCGGAGTCATGATAAAAGGCAGAGATGCCGAGAATCGCGGTCAATAGTCGTCGTCCAATGCAGAATCAGTGAAGGCAAGGTTCAATCACGAGACCAGGATCTCGTTCAATCACGGACGGCCACAGCGGTCATCAGTCGAGCAACGGCGTAGGCCGGGGCCGACCTCGCGATCACTTCACCCCATTGTTCGTCCAAACGTATGACCGTGCGATCTGCGATCACGTCACGCGGCAACAAGTCGCCTCCATGGCCACTGAGCACGAGCGTGGTGTTGGGTGCGAAGCCGTAGAGCGATTGTACCTTGCGAATGCCGTGCTGGATTCTCTCGCGCGCTGCCGCCATGATCTGCGTTGCCAATGTACGTGCCGCCTCGTCGTCTACGGATCGATGATCCAAGCCGATCATCCGTGCCAAACGGTTTCTCGCGTGGAAAGCATCGCGGGGTGCATTGTCCGCGCTCGCCCGATCGCCTGGACACTCTTTTTCGAGACCAAGCACCACTCGTGCATCATCCACCGTCGCGAACCACTCATTCATCACCGTTGCGTTTTCTCCCTGGTACTGTAACTCATTGACCAACGCGCAAACCGGCGTGCGTGCGCACCCGACGTAAACGAGCGAACCCTCGACCAAGCGATCGTGATCCGTCTTTGCGGGCGTCGCAACGCGGCCTGCGGACAAGGGTACGATATCAGTGGTTGTCGAACCGATGTCCACCAACATTGCGTCCGAGCAAACTTCGCCTGCTACGAGAGTTGCCAACGCGTGCCAGTTGGATGCTGCGACATCATCAATCCTCGCAACGGCTTGTGCGGCGTTAAAGAATTCACCTGTCACACTATAATACCGAGTCTGCGTGTTCCGCGTGGCCTGCTCAACCGATTCCACGATGTGACGCACACCGATTTCACGATCCAGAAAACAGTCGGCCAACTCGCCTGTCATGGTGACGGCGATCGGCAACCCTTTGCCAAAACGGCTCAAGTCATCGACCAAGGTCTCCGACAGATCGCGATGATGTTTCCACATCGCAAATTCCCGGGAAAATGATTTGCCGCCCGAGCTGGCGTACTTGAGATTCGCACCCCCGATGTCGATGCCGACCACGGGTGCTGCAACGCTTGAACGACTAAAAGTCACGGAAGGGGCCTCGTGGAGGAGCTGCATCCATTTCGGCATCCCAATCGGACAATCGCTGTTTCATTTCACGCACGACCTCGGGGTGTTTTTCCGTCAAGTCCGTGCGCTCGCTGATGTCTGCGTTTAAATCAAATAACGCGGTCTTTCCGCCCATGGAAACGTATTTCCAATCCGCCGCGCGGACCGCCCAATCGTCCTTACGGCGCCAAAACATTTCGGAGCGCGGTGAGGATGATTCGCCTCTCAATGTCGGCCACCAGTCGAATCCATCGAGTTTCAAATCCTTCGGCGTCGGCGTTGACGTTGCCGCCAACAAGCTGGGAACGATTTCCAGGCTCGTCAGGAACTCACCACAGACTCGCGCCGCCGGAATATTGCCACCGGGCCATCTGACCAAACACGGAACGCGAATGCCGCCTTCCCAAAGCTGTGCCTTGTGCCCCCTCAGAGGCGAATTGTCGGCACCCGAGCTGCCTCCGTTGTCGGAGAAAAAGATGATGATCGTATTGTCTAGTGTGTCGGTCTGTTCCAGCTTAGCAAGGATGCTGCCGATCGCCTCGTCCATGTAAGTCACCGCCGCGCGATAGTCACGCCGTCGTGCATCAGGCGTGGTGACCGTCGCCGGTCGTTGATAGCGGTGCTTGTCCGTCGAGCGAAACTCTGGATCGACGTCGGGATACATCGCCTTGTAACGTGGTGGAGCCTGCACGCTGCTGCGAATCGTCGGATCCAACGCCGACGAATTGTGTGGAGCGTTGAACGGAACATACAAAAAGAACGGCGTCTTACCCGCGTGTTCGTCTAGAAAGCGGAGTGATTCTCGCTGGAACAGCTCCGTACAGTACGTCCCCCTGTCAGCCGTGGTCGGGCTCAAGTTCCGGAACATGCTGGGCACGCCATATCGTTCATGCGTGTAGTAGTCGATGCCCGTGTTCACGAATCCATAGAAATCATCGAAGCCACGGCTTGTCGGCAAGAAACGTTTCAGCGACCCCAAATCCCACTTGCCATAGATTCCCGAAACATAACCGCTGGGGGCAAGCAATCGCGGCAGGATGACTTCCTGTGTGTCCATGCCACCGATGCGTTCAAAGGTGACTGCATATTCACTGGCGGTGTACTTGTGCCCGTAATCGGGAGCTTCATTGCGAATCATGTCGTACACGCCATTGCGTTGCGGGTAACGACCGGTCAGCAGTGCGGCGCGCGAGGGCGTGCAAGCGGGCCACGCGACGTAAAAATCCGTCAACCTGGTGCCTTCGGCGGCAAGTCGATCCAAGTGCGGTGTGATGATCCCATTGCCCAACAGTCCCAAATCGTTGTATCCCTGATCGTCCGAAACGATCAACACGATGTTGGGACGCTCGACCGCAAACGCGTTGTCCGCGATGGTGATCAACATGCCGATCACGAACAATGCAAACACGGTAACATCCAGGCAAAAACGAATTTTCCCAGCGGAGGTCAACGAAATCTGGCGAAGAGAGAATCCTTGCATTGTCAGCTCGACGGGGGATGGTCAAAATCGATCTCGCACCAGTTTACCAATTTTCCCCACGCTGTTGTTCGGGCTTCAGTGCTCGATCGCCTAAAGGCTAGACTCCAACGCTGTTGTCCAGGCTTCATCCGCTCAAACCTGAACATCAGCAACTCTACTTGTGTTTCGCTAGGGCATAGACGGAGACGATACAGGGGGCCTCGGTCGGACTGGCGGCCACCATCTCAAAGCTTCCGTCTGGTTGCCGTTGCGTTTGTACCCCGCGTCGGTTGTAGCCGTACGAATCGCTTTCGCCACCGGAATCCAGGCGTGCGGCCAACGGCCTGATCGGCTGTACGGGAGCGTTGGTCGATTTGGCAAGACTATTGATCTGTGATTCCGCGTCCTCATAGGCTGCTTTGACGGCGGCCTCGTACTCATCCGACGAAAGCTTGGCGACGTATGTAAATGCTGGTTCACCACTCTTGACGGTTTCTTGTCCATAGCTGTTCTCTTGCATCATCGCGTTCATTTCTTCGGCCAGTTCTTCTTGTGCCGCGGAGACGGGCTGTTTCTCACTGCTACTGGCGATATCGGCAGCCGAGATGCTGTCGGTCAGTTCCTTCGCGGCGATCATTCTGGACAAGTCATCGTCGTCGGGAAGCTCCCACCGTGCGGTAACGGTCTGCACGATCGAGACGCTCTTGGTTTTCTCCAGCATCTCGCGTCCTTTTTTTCCACCGCCGTACTGCATCATCATCTGTCGCATCTGACGCTGCTGGCTCGCGTCCGCTGTCCCTTTCAGGCTGGGTTTGGAAACTTGAATGCTCGACTCGATCGCATTGAGTCCTGCCAAACGTTCTTTCGCGGTCTCCACGCGACGCTTCAATTCCTTGGAGGCTTGCGGCAGATCACTACTGCGTCCTTCGATTTCAATCGACATTTCCAACCATTGCGGGGTCAGCGAAAGCTGCTTGGTTCCCAATGCGGTCAAGCCTAAGTCCGAGCCACCCATGGCGGAATATTGCGCCAAAGCCGGTGTGCAAAGAAGCATCGCTGCTGGGAAGATGAGATTTCTGAGGGTGGTATTCATTTTGGTTCTCCCGTGAATCGTTGTTTGATGAGAGGTTTGTGTCGTCTGAGCGAATCGGCACTTGTGATACAGCAAGATCTCGCGAACAAGGAGCAACGCTTGCTAAATCAAGTTATCCATTCCTACTTCGTCACGAATCTGTTTGCGTAGCATCAACGCTTGCGGACCGGTCATGATGCGGATCCTCCAGTAAAATTCCTTGGATCGATATTCGTCACCTTTGACTTTTTCGTAGATCTCACGCAATTGAGCGACGTCGGCGTCTTGATTTCGCATCGCGATCGCCAAGATGTACATGTTGGTCCAACCACGCAGGTATTGATCGACTCCTTTGCTGCGAAACATTTTTTCCAATGGAGTGATGTCGACATCCTGCCCCATTGCAATCAGCACGAAGGTTGCCTTCGCGACGATTTCTGGATCCCCATGGTCGAGGAGCGGTTTGATCATTTCCGGCTCGACCGTCGGATTGATCTCGGCAGTGATGATTTTGGCGGAGGAATAGTAGCTGGCATTAGCGTTTGGAACTTCCAATAATCCGATTTCCGTGGCAGAAATCCCGCCGTGCCCGTCGGCGATGAAATCGAGAGCGATCGACTGAAAAGTCTCATCCGACAGCCAACCAATGGCCAACTCGGTCGCCTCGGAGGAATCTTTGCCGCCCAACGCCATCCGCGCCCAGTCACGGCGCGTCGCATCATCCAATTCAGTGTTGTCGTAAGCATCGTCCACCAACGACTCAACTCGCGTCGCATCGATGTCTCCCATCAGCGAGACAGCCATCATACGAGCAAACTGGGAGTCCAGAGTCGACACGGACTCCTCGAGACTCGAGGCCAAGGCCGCCGCCTGTTTCTCTGAAGACGAATGGAAATAAGACTCACCTGTCAGTAGTTCCATCATCGAGCTGCGTAGGTAGTAGCCGTGTTCGATGTACTGCGGATTCACTCGGTCAAGCGCCTGCCAGGCGTCGGCTTGGATGGTTTCTTGATCGAACTTGTTGGCGATTTCAAAAAGTCCTACCAAGTAGTCATCGACGTTCTTCGTTTCAGCGACGAACATGAGCAACTCGCGTCGATCGTCTTTGGGCAGCCAGGGATAGACCGCTTGCAATCGCCCTTCGCTCGCCGAGAGCGTCGAGACGGATTGGGCGATCACGTCGGACTCGACCTCGATCCCCATTCGCACGGCGGCCAGGGTCGCGTGAGCTTTGATTGCTGAGTCCTCGGAATCCTTCAGTCGCTCAATGATCGGCTTGACTCCCTCAAGCCAGGGTAAGACGTCGCTGGGTGAGGTCCGCCAATTCACCAACCAAGCCTCGTATGCGTCGACCTGCTCGGCCATTTCGCTCGCGACAGCGGAAGCATCGGCGACTCTTTCTGACTCGACCACGTCTGCGGATATTGGACCGCCATCATCGCCACCAAACGGATCACCTCCAATCTCAATCGGTATGTCCTCAATCGGTGTGATGTCTGTCGGTGTGATGTCTGTCGGTGTGATGTCCGTCGATGCCTTCTCTGCTGCAGGGGCTTCGTCTGGTTCAGCCTCCGTGGCGTTTTCCAACTCGGCTTCATAGGCCCCGATCGCATCGGCCTCCACTTCGACGGTCTCCATTTCGACCGCCTCCATTTCGACGGCCTCCACTTCGACGGCAGAATCGTCCGAGCCTCCACCGCTGAGGAAGTCGCCGATCATGCGAAAGACGCCGCCTGACGACGGTTCCTCGTTGTCAAACGTCATCACTTCGCTTTCAAACTCGACATCAAATCCGTTTGAGAAGGGATCGGCTACAACGGCTCTGGAGAGTGGCTTGGGCAGCACGGACAGCTTGCTGTGATAATTGTCCAACCACGCACTCAACGCACGGACGCCGGCGAGTTGCACTTCGGTGTCTTTGTCTTGTAATGCCCGACCGATGTATTGCTCATGTTCGGCAACCTTTAATCGCGACATCGCCTGCAATGAAAAGCTCCTCGCGTCGCTATCATCGGATTCGAATCTCTCGGTCAGGAATTTGACGTTGTCCTCATCATGAAATTTGGCGTTGAGCGACGGCAAGACAGTGTCGCGGATCTGCGGATTTCGCCACGCGATGAGCAACAGTTGGTCAAAACTGCCCTCTTGATCAGCTTGAATGATTGCCGGAACGATCTTGCTGAGCACAAAGGAATCGGAATCTGTCAGCAACTGTCGAGCAGCGTCGCGAAGACCGGAATGCAGAGTCGCGTCGGATGCCCCCGGCCTGGATTGATTGTCCGTGAAGTGCGCAATCGCCTCGGCCACTTCCGCACGAACCTGCCAGTCGTCGTTCTCGGCCAACTGAGCAAGTGTCTCTTGAACTTCGAATTTGGTTGCTCCAATCTCTTTCAGCAATCGAACGTAGTAGACGAGCAGACCGGGATCGGATTCCTCCAACGCGTGCTCGCTGATGGTTTTGGAAAGGTAGCTTCGGGGAGCATCGAGCCACAGTTTCAGGACTGCTGCGCGAACATTCTTGTCGGGATCTTTCAGAAATCGCACCAACTCGGTCGCTTCTCCGCCACCGCTGAGCTGCATGCCACGCAGAGCGAGTTCGCGGACCAGCGGATCATCGTGCGCGAACAACGCTTCCAGCAGTGGCACGTCATCCTTTTGCGCCTGCTCCGACAAGGCTTGGGCGGCGAGTCGACGAGCCGAAGCGTCCAACGAAGCGAGCTTGTCGGTGACTTCTGGCAAACGAATGAGCAGAGTTGGCGATGCGACCAACCGATAACGCACGGCGGTCAATCGCTCTCGTGCCACGTCCGCGACTTCATTGTCCAAACGCGTCGTGACTTGAGGCAGTAGCTCAGGCCCGATGACCGCCAATCCATCGACCAAGCCTTCACGAACGGGACCGCGTTGCAACAATCTGTCGATCTCCAAGTCAGCTTCAGCAAGAGCTTCCGAACTGGCTTCAGCAACGAGTTTTGAGTCGACTTCCGCAGCAAGGTCATCCGAAGCGATCGAATCCGACCAGGACTTTAGCGTTTCGACTCGTTCCGCCGTGATTGTTTCTCGTTGCCACGGGTCAATGCCATCCAGTGGCGCTGGCCACCGTTGCAACACATCCAATGCGGCAATCCGAGAACGTACTTTGTCGCTGGACAATAGCTCGACGACTTGACCCGCAACGAGATGCGGATGTTGCACCAGCAATTCTGTCGCCGCGGAACGCTGTGACGATGAGCGGTCCTGCAACATCTCCAACAGCAGTTCCGTTTGCTCAGCGTCCAGCACACCGGATGAAAGCCGTTTCGCAAACTGGCGGCGTTGGACGATTTGTTGATAAGCCGATGCACCTTGCTCCAACCAGTTGATAAGCTGCTGGTCCTGTGCCAAGCCGACTGCTTGTTGCAGGATCTCATCCCCGGCGGTGATCACACGCATCGTTGGCAACGAAGTGACACTGTCGACCTCTGCACCTGCCGGCGGATGGTCCACATCGATTCGCAGCAGATGATAACCCTGCAAGACTTCTTTGACGTCGTCCTGCTGCATTTCCTCGGTGAGCAGTTGGCAAGGACCGCACCAAGCGGCTTCATACTTGATCAAGATCGGACGAGAACTGTCCTCACGAGCCGCCTTCAAGGCGGTGTTCCAATCGTCATGCCAGCCATCGGCCGCGTGCAGAACCATCGGAAACAGAAACGTCGCCATCATCACGACTGGAAATAGTGCAGCGAAAAAGCACCGCATTACAAGTGCAGCACAGGCCTGGGTGGTGAGACCCACGGATACTCTCTCGGCCTCTGCATGAATCTTCATTCGCATCACTCGACTCCGTTTCCGTGTTCGATTTGCTGCCAATAATGGTCATATTGGAAATGCGGGCTGTTTTCGTGATCGTGGCAGGAAAGGCAACTGTCCACTGCCAACCAAGGTGTCGGAACACTTTCGTCGGCAACATGCCTACTGCTCGGCCCATGACAGCTCTCACATCCCACATCGATTCGGTCCATCGACGACTTGCGATTCACAAAACCGCCGGTTCCGCCGAACCCGACCGTGTGGCAACGCTGGCAAGAGGAGTCGACATGGGCACCGACATCCACGAGAGTTCTCCAGGCATGCGCATGGCTACTACGTTCCCAAGTCTCGGTGTCCTGCTGGTGGCACGTTTGACACGCATCGCTGCCCGCATAATGATTGCCTTCATCGGCAGGAAAAACATCGAAGCTCGTTTGCGATGCGGAAAAATCGAGATCGCTCAGCCGCTTGCGAAAGGCGGCCAGATTGGATTGCTGCTCTTGATCTTCCGCCAACTCGCTGCTGACTTCGTGTAGATCCGCGTTCCAAGTCGGGGTACGGTCGCCGTCGTTGACCGAAGCCCGCACACGTGCCACAAACTTGCCCTTGTTGGCAACCGCGGTCAACAAAGTCTGTCCCGATCGGATCGGTGAAATACTCTGCTGCGTTTTCCCACCGATGATCACGTCGACTTCGGGAACGTTTGCTGCAAGGTCGGCGAGTTCGTTCTGGTTCATGTACGCCAGCACGACCACGCAATCAAAGGACTCGGTTTGTGACTCAATCTCATTCAAAATGGAACGCTCTGGCGGAGCAACTCTCACGCCTGCGGCGTTGGCCAGTGCCGACTGCGAGACGACGCCCAGGACCAGAATCTTCCAACCGCCTCGATCGATGGAAACAGATTTTTTGATACCCTGTACACCCTCCAAATTCGTCGAAAGAAAAGTCAATTGCCTTGATTCTGGCAGCGGCAACTGGACTTCTGAAACACCGAGATTGTGAATCTCATAACCCATCAGCACTTCGCCATCGACAATCGCGTTGAACTTTTCGATGTCGTAGGGCTGATCGCCAAAAGCGGCTCCACCGACACTGACCAACAATCGTTCGTCATCTTTAGCAAGCTGATCGATCAGCGTCGCTCGGCGACTCAGTCCACCGGATTGGCCACTGGCACAGCCACACGGTTCGATCCAACCTTGTGTGTCACAGGTGGCGAAGATTGAGAATGGCATCTTCAGGGCGGATTGCATGGATTCGCTGCGACGCTCACACCCCACCGCGCACAACATCACCAAGCATGCGATGCAGCATGTTGTGATCAACGGGGTGTAAGCTGGAACGAGTGTCATCAATGCATCAAAAACTGAGGGTGTAGGCGAGAATATTCACATTGATCAACTCGGCGTTGGTGATCTCGTTGCCTCCGCAGCAGCAGCATCCTTGGGTATGCGATGTGTCGTTTAAACCGTCCTGGCTGTACAGAACACTGAGGCGATCGCCGATCGAAATTCCCTCCAGAGGACGCGGCTCACCATGCTTGGCGGACAAAGTGTCAATGTCGTACACGGTATGAAAGACAGCGTGATCCATCTCCAGCTTTTTCATCTCGTTGTCTTCGAACAAGCTGGCCATCTCGCGGCGAAAAGATCGATCCCACTCGGTCGATGAACAACCGGCCGATGCGAGCAAGAAGCCGCCGCGTTTCAAATAGGCCAACAGATTGGTGCGTTCGCTCGCTCCCAAAACAAAGTCGCCTTCGCCCGTCATGATCAAGAGCGGATAGTTGTAAATCTCATCACCGCTGAGTTTGACCGCATGAAATCGACGACTGGTGGAAATCGTTGATTCATTCTCGGCTCGAATCAGAAAGTGATCCGCAAAGCACTCGCTGGATTTTGATCCGGCGTAGACCAAGTTCGCGACCTGGACCACGCTGCCGGTCTCGCCGCCGACATGTGTCGGGTCGGGAACCACGCCGGGCAACGGTTTCGAGGCCACCGGCTTTGTCTCGGACGGATCGGCAGGATCAGCCGCGCACAAATGGGTGACCATAGCGGTCGCGAGAAGCATCGCGGATAAGGCTTGAATCAAGTTGGATTGATGCATCATTACTGGTCCAATTGCTCTGCGAGTCGACGCAAATAGGTTTCAGCTTGCTGACGGTATCGAAGTGGAACATCGCGGGCGCTGGTCCGCGAGGTGGTTGGCAATTCGGATTGATCCAGCAACGCTCCATCGGAGTTTGTCATTGCGGTGCGATCGCCCCCACGTGCAGGTGCCAATCGCCCATCGTCGCCCTGTCCGCCTCCGGCGGGTTCCGCGAAGGGCTGATTTCCGTAGAGTCCGACGTTTTGCCCCGAGTTTCCTCGCATCGAATACCCTGACTGGGAACCCGGGTTGAGTCCCAATTGGTTCATCATCTGCTGAAGAGAATTCGAGTCGGACTGCGGCATTCCAGGTTGGAACTTCTTTTTGAGGCAATCGCTCGCCTGCTGTCCGTTGCTCTGGCATTGCTTCAAGAATTTCTCCATTTCCTGCAACGCCGATAACGCCTTGGCGTATCCATCGATGCCGTTGAACTCGGACATCGCCGACCGGGCCGCTTTCAAATCCGTGTCGATGGGACTTTCGCGAACGGCCTGAACAAATTCAAGCGATGATTGTTTCAGTTCTTGTAGCTCTGGGTCGTCGCCCAATCGCTCGGCACTGGCCTCGACCTCCTCCAAGAGCACCGACAAGGCTTCACGAACGGCTGCTTCTTCGTCTCGAAGCTCAACCATCCTCTGGCGATCCGCTTGGTCACGGACCGCCTCTTGATTGCGATACGTATTCATCTGATCCACGATCGCTCGCTGTTGCGCCACCAACTGAGCAAATTTGGATTCGGCAGCGATCAAGGGAGCGATCTTCTTGAGCATCTCCATCGGCTGTGTGATCTGCTGGTCTTGTTTCTGACGAATCTTGTCCAACTGTTTTTGCAACTCGTCTGCCTGCTCCTTCAACGACTTGCCTTCCTTGGCCACGTTTTCACATGCAACCGCTGCTTCACGCAATGCCTTGGCTTGTTCACGTAGCAAGTCGTTCCATTGTTTGTCGATTTCCAGTGGCAACTCCTGCTCCGCCAGTTTTTCCAACTGCTCGGCAACGTCTCGCATCTTTTGTTGCAGTTGCTTCATCCGCTCCTTGAGTTTGGCCTGCTGTTCTTTGTCGTTCGGATCCGCGGCATCGATCTCCTTTTGCAGTTCGGCCGCTTCGGTTGCCAGTTGCTCCATCATTCGGCGTGCCTGCTTGAACTTGTTTTCAAGCATCTGTTGTCCTTGGCGGGCAGCGACCATGCGATTGAAGTCGGATTGGCTGATGATTTCGATCTCTGTTAGCGGACTTTCTCCACCTTGCGATCGCTCGGGTCGAGTGTCGTCGACGCGTGCAAACAGGGTGAGTTTGTCGCCCGCTTCCAATCCAAAGGACTCCAGCGGCAACATGACATCACCTTGGACAACACGCGAACCATCCGTTGGCAGGTCAACGGGCAGGGGACGTGAACCGTCGACGATACGATACAGCCGCATTCTTGCGATCCCAAAGTCGTCTTCGCCCACGACGGCAACGGGAATCTTGGTTGACTGGGTCGCATACGATCGGGGCCTGGGTTGCGTGATCCGTGCGATCGGAGGCTGGTCGATCAGCAACTCGACTTCGATCGGAATTTCCCATTCGCTCTCGACGCCGTTGGCTCCTTGGACTGAAACATGCCATTGGCAACTTCGCTCTATCGTCATTCTGCCGACAACACTCTGCGGGTCGTCTTGAGAGACGGACAATGTGACGCTTTCGGTTTCTGTGCCCTTACCTTGGTCGATGCGCACTGTCCCGCCGGACAATGGACGTGACGCGAGAATCGACAACTGTACTTCGGTACCCGACACGCCCGCGATCGCGTCTTGGGGGTGCCGTCCCTTTCGAGCGGGTAAGTTCGTGTAGGCTGGCGGAGTGATCGTGTAGTCGATCGATTCTATCTTTGGCGTATCAAGTACCTCGATTTGATACGTCTCGCTTCGACCGCGATCCGCAGTGACAAAGTAGCTTGTGGATTCAAGCACACGAGGGAGCACAGCCTGCCACTTGCCGCTGCCACGTGGGAACATGGACACGGGCACGGAATCGACCGATGTGGGATCGCCGACGACTAAATGGGCTTGCTCGGCGGTGCCCCCGGTGATCTCCACTGACACCTCCAACGGTTGTCCATACGTCAAAGTGACATCACCGGGTGAGACGGAGAATTGCAGCGGCGTGTAGGGCGGCGTGTCAACCGACGGAGCGAACAAACGTTTGGCGGATGTTGAGAATGCGTGGGGTGCGAAAACGCTGAACAAAGCGGTCACCAGGGCAACCGCGCCCGCAATCAATGCGCTTCGCTTGGCGATCGACCACGGCGCCGCAGCGGACGATTCAATGCCCGCCGCCCGCTGAGAAGCCTGCGTTACCGCGACGGAAGCAATCCCATTTGCCAGTGGTGACAAACTGGTTTGATTTTGTTTGCCAGAATGGTGTTGAGTGATCATGTCCAAGCCCGACAAGATTTGGCCGCCCGTCCCGCCGACTTCGTCGAGTCGCCGCGCGATGAGTTCTTTGTTGGTGCTGGAAAACCGGCGATACAAAAGCCAAACAAACAAGCAGAGCACCGTCAACACGGCGATCGGCACGCCCCAACGACGAACCGTCATCGGCAATTGCCAAATGATGTCCATCCAAGCGAGCGAAAGGAACAAAACGCCGAGGGTCGCAAGTGCCCAACAAATCGACTCGCAAGTCCCGATCGTTCGCAATCGGTTCGCGACCAGACGAAGTTGACGGTACAACGAAGCCTGAGCATCTGGCCCGGAGCCGGTGGTTGTGGGGGCAACGCTAGCCATGGATCGGACCTCGTGAATTCGGTTGGTTCATCGCTAGATTCATTCTCTAAACAAGCCCGTTTTGTCGCCGAACGGTCCAGACGGCAGTCCATAATCCGAGCACTCCCAGCAACACCCACCATCGATCCCACGCCGGAGTCCTTCGCGTTTCCACGGGCAGAGAGTCGATGATCTGCTGTTGAATGGTTTGTGTAATCAGCGCTGCGTCAGCGGTCTCCAGCACTTGACCGCCGCTTTGTTTGGCGATGGCGGCTAGCAAGTCGTTGCGGGGACTCAGTTCCAAGCGTTCCGTGATCGGCTCACGCACTTCAAATGCCGTCACCGAGCGATCATTCTTGTCCGCACCCAGCAACTCCGCTCGGTAGCTGCCGGGGCGCAGTTCTCCGAAACGAGCTTGATACACACCTGGTTGATCGCCGGCGGGTTCGCAAACAATCGTTGTCCCCTGATCGTCACCCTCGCGTGAAAGTTCGACACGGGGCATTTCGCTCTGTGCAACGCTGTCGCGGACCAACAAAGTCGCGATCGCTGATTCATCCGTGTTGAAACGCAACTGCTCGCTTTGCAGAACACGATTTTGACCTGGCGATAACGCGACTCGTGAAACCAACCACTGCAGCAATCCGTTCCAGACGCTGCTATAGGTTTGTTCGGCGGCTGCAAACTCGGGCGGTAACAGTGCCCAACGCCACATCCCGGCACCTTCCACGACGACAGTCCGACCCGCGCCGTAGGGTTGATAGGTCACGATGGGAATCGAATCCTCGCCGTCGTCACTGGTGGCGAGTACACGCGGCAGCCCTCCACGGGTTTCCGGGGATGCCGCCGTGGCCAGCGAAGGCATCCCCGCCAGCGGATCCGCCTCGTCAGCCGACAGCCATCCTTCCGACAAAGAATCCTCTGCAATTTGGGCTCGAAAGCGACGTTCGGTGCCGTGAGTCCACTTCACCGGCAACATCCGACCAAGCTTTTCCGAGAGCGTTGACTGAGGCGTTCCGCGTGCACAGACCAGGGAACCACCTTGGGTTGCCACCCAATTGCGTAGTCGCGACAACGTGTCCTCATCCAAGTAGGCTTCCGCGTCTCGACCCAGCACGATGACCTGATATCTCTGCAATGCGTCGGTTGAGCCGATCACCGATTCGGGCGAAGGCAGGATCTGCCAACCGGGATTCTGCGGTTCGTTGTCCTCTGTGCCTGGTTCTGTCTTTGCATCCACAGCCGATTCGCTTTGCGTGCGGTGCATGAATCGATCTTGCCGAAGCATCACGAGACTTTCCAGACGGATCGACGGATCAGCGGAAAGATTGCGAACCAAAAACTTGCTGTCCCAGTACGGTTTGCCTTCCAACAACAACACGCCGATGGGCGCATCGATGACACGCAACAACACGCTCAGTCGGTTGTCATCCGCTGTCGCTTCACCGGGCAAACCGCCTACGCTGACGCTGTAGCGATACAACCCAGGCGTATCGGGTGTCACGGTAAAAGAAACTTCCTGTGTATCGTCGCGATTCAAGATCAGTTTTTGACTCTCGATCTCACCGTCATCCTTTGACAACAGGACTTCGACCGGTGCGGGATCGAACCCGCGACTGACGACTTTGGCCGACAAACGCACGGGCTGCTGAACGAATGCGAGTCGGTTGCTGGCGTTGCTTTCCAAGGAGAGATTCTTGATCACAACCTCTTTGGCTATCGAAATGGGAAACACCGGTGCACCTCGACTCCGCGCGGCTTGAGCCGCTGCCACGGCGCGCCGCGATGGCCCGACGTTGTGAATGCCGTCGCTGATCAGCACGACGGCTTGGCCACGCGGACGATCGGTCTGTGCCGCCATCACGATTGCCGCAGCCAAATCGCTCCGCTTGCCCAGCTCATCGGGTGTGACGGATTGCGAATCCACACCACGTGCCTGTGCGTCGAACGTGACCAACCGTTTCTCGTACGTCTCGTCAATCGATTCCGCGATCTGATCCGCAAGCGACCGCGCGCGATCGAATCGAGTTTCCGCATTTCTCTCCACATCGGCGACATCCATGCTGGCTGATGTGTCCAGCAACACAGTGATCAGCGGTCGTCCCTCTGGCGGAGGCAACGGTTCGATCCAAGTCGGATTGAGCAATAAGATCAACGGAATCGAACCGGCAACCAACATCATCGCCAACACCCGAGGTCGGCGTGTCGTTGGAATCACGCCTCGGGACCGGATCACATACCCGATCCAGACGGCGGTGAACACTGCAGCCAACGCCAACCACAAAGGCAGCGGCACGCGTGGTTGCCAGTCCAGCCAAGCCAACGGCAAGAATGACATTGCACCCATGCTCGCCAGCGCGTCGATTGTGTGGTTGACCCCGAGCATCATTACCAATTTACGAGCGAAAGAAAATCAATGTACCAAGCTCGGTCACGACGCAACCCAGCATCGCAAGTGCAGCCCAAACCCACAGTGAATCACCTTGAGTCGTATCACCGCCGGCGGCATCGAACTCCAAGACGCGCCCGCCCGACAACCGCGAACTCAACACGTCCTCCGAAATCGTCCGCAAATCCTGCTCGGCTGGATCGCTGCGAACGGCTTCCGCCCACAGAGTTCGATCGCTGGCATCGGTAACCCGATAGACCCCGGTCTGGTCCGTCGTCGGCCAACTCCAGACCAACATTCCGTCTTGATTGAGAATCCGGCCGGCTTGGGGCATCTCGTCTTGGGCATACCCATCGGCGTTGATCACGATCTCGTCGAGCGTCCCGGCGTCGGACGGCAACGCTCGCACAATCGGATTTCCCGCAACCGTACCCGCAGCGTTTCCGCCAACGTCGCTCAGTCGGTTGATCGTTTCGACCAACAGCGGAACAAAGCCAGCTTGAAAGGCAACATTGCTTTTTGACAGATCAGCGTTCAGTACCGCGAGTTGACCGGCACCGACCTGAGTGAAATACAACAGGGCGGAACGATCACTGAGCGTTGCTGAAATGGAATCGACGTTCGCATCCGCAAGCGTCCGTGTGGGCAAGCCTCCGGCAAAACGCCACGATGCCGTCGTCACCTTGAGGCTGTCACCAAAGGCACGAAACGGTTCGCTCTGGGAATCCATTTCCTGAATCTTCAAATCCTTGCGCCGCCCGGACTCCAACGAAGCGATCAATTCGACGGGAGGCTGCATGTCGCTGCCGAGCTCTTGTTTCATGGCTTGCAAGTTATTGGCGTCGGACGGTCCACGGGCGACGTACAACATCGACTTGCCACGCTTCAACCAAGTAACGGCTCGTTTCACCACCGCCGTGTCCCACGATTCCACATCCGTGACGATCCACACCTGAGCTGCCTGGGCCAATGGTGTATCCAGTGTGGACGGACTGACGGTCACCAGCAATTCATCGGCGTCCCCGTCATCTTGATCGCTTCGCGTCAGAACCTGCGAGATGAAATAGGCTCCGCTCGCGGCCCTGTCGCTTGCTTCCGTGACGATCGCCAAACGTTGCTCTGGGCGAACCCCAAACGCCAACGGAACCATGTCATCCGCAGGCAAGGCATCGTTGTTGTCGACCAGCTTCACCACGCCGGTTTGCCAACCCGATCCCTGCCAAGTTACCGGGATTTGCAGCGTTGACTGCGATTGTGGATCGAGCGTGATCTCCGCTTGCTGATTGATGCGTTCCAATTCCAAGCGGCATTGAACCTTTCGGGAGTCATCACTGTGATTGGCGATGTCCACCAGCATGGTGACGGGTTTGCCAAGGGTCGGTTGCGACGACAATCGCACTTGCTCGATCGCCAGATTCCCCAACGGCTTTTCGCCACTGATGGGAATCATGGTCACGGTGGTATCCTCCGGCAGACTCTTGAAATCAGCTCGCGCCCAACTGCTGCGTTGAAAATCGCTGACGATCACCAGTTCTCGCGTCGCCGTGGGCCTTGACTTGGCAAACTGCTTGCTCACCGATTCAAAGGCGATTGCCACATCAAAACCTGTCGACGACACCCTCGCGTCGGAAAGTCGCTCACGCAGCAATCCAAAGTTCGCACTCGGCGATTGGAACACCGGATCTGTGCGGTGAGCGGCAAACAACAGATTGGCTTCGAGCCCCGGCTTGTACTGCAGCTCACGTGCCGCCGCCGCTCTCGCCTGATCGAAACGAGTCGCCGCGCCGTCAATCGCTGCCATGCTTTGACTGGCGTCCAACAACACAATCTTGACGCGTTCGGCTTGGTCATCCTCCACGTGGTTCCTGTCGCTGTTGAGCAATGGTCGGGCGATCGCGATGGCCAACATGGCAACCGCCAACGAACGAAACAACAGCACCAGAAAGTCTCGCAGACGATCTTGACTACGGCGTTGATGCAACGCATCGCTGACCAACCGGATCGTGCTAAGCGGCATCCGTTGAGGCTTGGGTCGAGTCATAAAGTGAACGACGACAGGAACCGCAGCGCCCAGCAAACCCACCACTAGCAATATGGGATTCACGAACACGCCGTCACCCCGCTCGTTGAACGAGGAATTGCCCCAGCGTATCCAGGTAGCTGGTGGCCGTGCTGACGGCGCGATAATCGGCACCCACTGCGGTGGCAATGCTTCGCGTCCGCTCCAAGTGCTCTCGCCAACGACGACCGTACAACTCTCGGATTTCGCCGACTCGACAACGAACACTGGATTCGCCTTCAAGTCCTTCGAACTGAAATGCGACTCCCTCCGGAAGCGATTCTTCGGCGGGATGGATCAAATGCAACGCCACAATCTCCCAGCCGCGATGACGCAGATTGCGTAACGAAGCGGTCAAGTCACGCGGGTCGTCGACCAAAAAATCACTCATCAACAACAGCACGCCGCGACCAGAAATCCGCCCAATGACTTCGTCCAATCCAGCAGCCAGTTTCGATTCTTCACTAGGCGTGATCCCCTCGATCGCCTCGTACAGCCCTTGCGCATGCGTGCTGGTACTGCCCGGAGCATGATACGAATGCAGCCCATCGCCGATCAACGCCAATCCGGCTTGATCCCCTCCACGTGTGATCAAGTGCGTCAGCGCTGTTGTGAAGTACTGCGCATAGGTCAGCTTATCCGGCGCATGTTTCGATGAAATCAGTTCGCTTGCTTTGCGACGTAGCCACCCTGCGGCGACCGGCTCGACGGGCTGTCCGTCAAAACGCATCGAACCACTGCAGTCGATCACGGACAAGCAAGCCAGGTTGGTGTCTTCCTGAAAACGTTTGATGTAGGCACGACCAGTTCGGCCCAAGACACGCCAATCCAGTCGTCGCAGATCATCGCCCGGCGTATAAGGGCGGTAGTCGGCGAACTCGCCACTGCCCCCCATTGCTCGCGATCGATGGCGTCCACTATACGGACCCTCAACGCGATTGGGCGTGACAAAACGCATGTGCTCCAATGCTACCAGTTGGCGCAACTCCAGGAATCGCGACGTTGCCGTCGTGGAATCAGACGAATTCACGACGCTGCCTTGCTGAGGAGATGCTTCACGATCGCATCAGTGTCGACTTGATCGCCGATCGCTCGATGGTTACCCAGGATACGATGACGCAGAATCGGAATCGCTACCGCGTTGACATCAGCGACCGTCGGGACGGCACGTCCGGCCAACAACGCGCGGGCTTTGGACGCCATCGCCAGACATTGCGATCCACGGGGTCCTGCACCGAATGCGACATACTGTTTGACAAACTCATCAGCCGAGTCTTGGTCCGGCCGGCTGGAACGACAAAGTGTGACAGCGTAGTCCACGACGTTTTCCGGTACGGGCGCGGCCATCACCAATTCACGCAACTCCAAGAATCCTTCGCGAGATAAGGTCGACTTGGGCAGCTCCGGTGTCCGCCCCGCCGTGCGTCGGACAATGTCCTTTTCCTGTTCCGAAGTCGGATAGCCGACATGAATCTGCATCATGAATCGGTCCAACTGCGCCTCGGGCAACGGATACGTTCCCTCTTGCTCGATCGGATTCTGAGTCGCAACGACCAAGAACGGATCGTGCATCTCGTGCGTCATGCCAGCGACGGTGACGTGGCGTTCGGCCATTGCTTCCAGCAGCGCGGACTGAGTCTTGGGAGTCGCTCGATTGATCTCGTCGGCCAAGATCAAATTGCCGAACAACGGACCTCGTCGGAAAACCATTGACGGTTCGCCATGCCCGTTCGACTTCGCCGCTCCCATCAGTTCGTAACCGGTCACATCCGACGGCATCAAGTCGGGCGTGAACTGGATCCGAGAGAAATCCCAATCAAACGCCGCCGCGAGCGCCTTGACCACCAACGTCTTGGCCAGCCCCGGGACGCCAACCAGTAACGCATGCGAACCGGTCAATGCGCAAATCAGCAATTGGTCGATCGTGTCTTCTTGCCCCACGATGACCTCGTGGAGAGCATCGCGAATGGTTTGCACCTTGCGTCCAAACTCTTCGATCCGCGACGCGACCGCAGCACCTGTATCAACGCTCATCCACGCCCTCACAATCGACTCTTTAGCAGGATGCCGAACAAAAGCTGTTCAACCGAATGAAATCTAGCGAGTAGACAGACCCCCAGCCTACCGGGGCAGAAACCACGCTGCAAGCGAATTGCGAGGAATCCCGCACCCTTGCCAGAATCCCCCGATTGCACCCCATCGTCGATCAAACACTGGAACCACGGCCAAAGCCGCAGCAGAATCCGCCGTCATCACCGAAAGCGATCATCGGCCCATCGCCAGGTTACTCTGCTTGTGGGCTATTCTCGGGAGCATTGAGCACCGTCACAACAAGGAGCACATTGCGATTCTCTTGGCTCTGTGCCCCAATGATTCTTGGTTCTCCGGTCAAGTACAGGTCTGTATTCTCGATGATGATGCGAGATAAAACGGAAAGGTCATCGTCGCCATTTAGAGATTCGCCGACGGTATATGCGATGTTAACTATCATCTTGCCTGACTTCACGCCCGTACGAATCTCAAGCGTCTCAGTTGCCTTCTGAGCAACATCAATCTCAAAACTCGGTCGGTATTCGGCAACATGAACGACGACTCGAACGGGCTCCTGGTTGCTCTCAGTATCAGCAACGGCGTGTGAGATGAAAAATCAGAGGGCCAACACGACCAAGTGGATTCGTAATACAGGACCAGTCATAGCGAGGTTTCCCTTTGGGTATGGATACGGATTCTGTGGTCGCCGCGATGCTTCAACCACTTTTAGAAACTGAATTCGGACTCATGTGCATTCGTTCAATCGCCATCTCATCGAATCCAAATCCATCGCCAGAATACCCACCGGACGGTGCAAATGAATGCCACTTTGTTGCGTCTGAATCGGCGGCGACGGCGGCGGAGAATCATTTCTGCAAAATTTTCCACCCGTAATCTTCTACCATTTCCGGCCTGAACTGAAAAAGATGACGGTCTAGTGCATCGTCCGGTCTTGATTCTGGGGTTAGCCGTTTTGGCGTTAGCCACGGTTGTGGCACGAAAACCGTGGCTAACGCCAAAACGGCTCATCTACCGAACCCACGTTCTAAGACTGGACGATGCACTAGCTTCGGTCTTGGCAGATCGGGTGAGGCGGTTCTTGATTGTTCAAGCCGCCTATATTCGCCACCCCTCCTTTTCCACGCTTAGAGAATAGACGATGAGGTCAAAAAGATGTGTTGGCAAGAAAATCTGGGATCGGTATCAGCACGAGAATTTTTCTCCTTACTCGGAGCAGTACTGTGTATCAAGTAGATCCTCCAGACAAGTCCAGCAATCCGCATGCTTCACGGGAAAGCAATACGAGCTCCGAAAACATGCCCTGTCGCCAGGGGTTTCGTCGCCAGGGGTTTCGTCGCCAGGGGTTTCGCCTGCGGCTTGTTGAATGAGTTCCCTCATGAAAACTGATTTCGTTTGTCGCGGGGCGTTTTGCAGCACACGCTTCTCTCGGGAGGTCTTTAAGCGGGAAATTTGCTTGGCTTCGGTTTTGCGGTTACTAAGGATACACCGATCATGCTGCATCGTGCGGAAGACAAGCGGCGACTGGGAAAGCTGATTCAGGATCATCTGAAAAGCCATCCCGAACTGCGGCCATTTCCAGAGGCTGTTACGCGACTGGTTTCGGCTTGCAGTGATGCTGAGACATCCAACAAGGAAATTGTATCCATCATCGCCTGTGATCCGTCGCTGTCGGTGAAGATCCTACGACTGGCCAATAGCCCACTGTTTTGTCCTTCGCGCGATGTAAAGAGCATCCTGCACGCGGTCGCATTGCTGGGCCGGCGGAAAGTCAAGTCGATCGCTATGTCCGCCGCCGCCGCTGACATCATTTCGCTGGGCGAAGGAACTGCCTTGCAGCGTCAACAACTTTGGAGTCACTCCGTCGGCTGCGCTGCCGTCGCAGGCTGCTTGGCCCAACGCGTCGAGCGTATCGAACAAGACAACGCATTCCTGGCCGGTATCTTTCACGACGTTGGTAAGTTGCTGTTTTTTGACGTCATCGGCAAGGAATATGAAGAGTTGACTTCATCGTTTCGGGGCGTTTCGCTAATCGATGAAGAAACGTTCCTGTTCGGTGCAACGCACGAGCAGATTGGCGTGTCCGCTGCGAACCTCTGGGGGTTACCTGACGAAATCCTGTGTGCGATCGGCTGGCATCACCGGCCGGAACAAAATCCGTTTAGCCATCCGCATGCAATGCTCATTTCGATCGCAAACGATCTTGCCAAAACGTGGGGCATCGGTTCACCGGCCATCCCCGAGCATGAACTGGATGAAAGCCTGCTCACTCAACTCGGGATTGCGAATGAGGATCTGTCGGAAATCCGAGACCTCTCGTTCCTGGCATATGAACAATCTTGCGACCTGTCGCCCGTCTAAGGGACGAAAAAACAGGACGGGTTTTGATTCGATCGGTTTTCGGTTGCTCAACGTTTGAATCTTCCAGGAACGGAGTTAGTCCCCAATTCCTGCACCGCCAGCTAAGGTAGCCTTTTGATCAATTTTGCTGGTACCCTGCTGGTCGGTTAATGCCCCCGAATCAAAGGATAGATTCATGGCCAAACGACGAGAAGATTGTCGGCAGTGATTGCGGGGGCAAATCGTTTTCTACAGAATCTTCTACCCGTAATCTTCTACCGTTTGGGGACGGAAGAAAGAGTGACGCGGTAGTTTACGTCTTCCATTTTGGCAGATCAGTTGAGACGGTTCTCAATTGTTCAAGCCGCGTCTATTCCCCCTCACCTTTCTGCGTTCAGGGGACAGACGATGAGGCCAAAAAAAATGTGTGGCAACAAAATGAAGTGCTCGGGAGAAGACGCCTTGCACACTTTATCTTTGCGTGTTTTGGCATCCAACAACACACAAAGACCTCCCAACCCGAACGTCTCACCTCCTCCTTCAGCCCCTGAGTCAACCGAAGTACGATAGGGGCCGATATCCTTCTGGCTGTGTGCCCACGACACCTATTGCCTTTCCCTCGCCGAGAGCCGACTCATGAGCTTCACCATCAATCGTCGCAACGTTTTGAAGAGCACCCTGGGTTGGGGCGGAGCCGCCATGCTGGCCGGTCGTACCGAGCGTGCGTTTGGGTTTACCAATCCCAATGAACGCCCACGCATTGCGGCAGTTGGAACCGGAAGTCGCTGGTATCAAAAAGCCACGGGACGTGATTCCGAATACGGCTCGGCACCTCGGATGCAGCAACTCGGTGACTACGTGGCGGTTTGCGATGCCGATCAGTATCGACTGGGCTTGGCCGGCGAAATTGTGACGCAGTGGACCGGGAACTCGCCGAAGAAGGTTGCCGACTACCGAGCCGTGATCGACGATCCGAACGTGGATATCATTCACATTTCGACGCCCGACCATTGGCACGCTAAGATCGCGATCGAAGCAATGCTGGCTGGGAAAGACGTTTATTGCGAAAAACCGATGACGTTGACAATCGAAGAAGGCCGGTTGATGAGTCGGGTCTGCAAAGAAACGGGACGCATCTGCCAAGTTGGGACACAGCAACGCAGCAGCAAGGAGTTCCTGACCGCAATCGCGTTGATCCAAGCTGGTCGGCTGGGTAAAGTGACAAAAGCCACCTGCAGCATTGGCGGGGCGCCGACGAGCCCCAGGATTCCGGCAACCGATCCACCCAAATCGCTCGACTGGAACTTGTGGCAAGGCCCGGCAGCCGACGTGCCATTTCGTTATTTGGCAGGCGACAACGGCGAGACTCAGAGTTGGTCGCGATGCCATTACGAATTCCGCTGGTGGTACGAATACTCCGGAGGAAAACTGACCGACTGGGGCGCACACCACTGCGACATCGCCACTTGGGGATTGGGCAAAACCGAGACCGGACCGGTCTCAATCGATCCGGTGATGGCCGAGCACCCCGTGGAGTTTCGTGACGGATACCCGGTCGATGATTCACGCTACAACACGGCCACACGGTTCCTGATCCGCGCGAGCTTCGCGGACGGCAAACAGATCGAACTGCGTCACGATCAAGGCAACGGCATCATGTTCGAAGGCACCGAGGGACGGATTTTTGTAAACCGAGGTCGACTGACCGGCAAACCGGTTGAGGATCTCAAGTCCAATCCATTGCCGGGCGGCGCGTTGGAGGCGGTTTATCGCGACCGCGAGTTGACCGACCACTTCCTCAACTTCATCCTCGCATGTCAGGATCGCCAGGATCCGATATCGGACGTGCACAGTCATCACCGAGCCCTATCCACTTGTCACTTGGCCGGAATCGCCGCACGCGTGGGACGCAAAATCCAATGGGACCCCGAGGCCGAGAAAGTCGTGGGTGATCCGCTGGCACAAAGCTTCATTGCCCGCGAACGCCGCAAGGGGTTTGAGATTGAGATGTAGGCTTGCCCTGGACTGCCCAAAGTTTCGTATTGACACGTCTTTTTGTTACCACTGTCTTGTTCCACATTCGCTTTCAGTCGTTTTCGTTAAGCTAGTACCGTTCGTGGTTGTACGTTTGTCTCGGGAGAAAAAGAACAGATGAAGCGTAGAAGTTTTCTCGCCGTATCGACGACGGTGATGGCCACATCGGTGTTTGCAAATCCCGCCGCACAAAGGATGCGGGTTGCCATCATTGGCGACACCGGACGGGGCAACTATGGGCACGGCTTAGACTCCATGTGGCTCAAGGTGCCCGAAGCCGAAATTGTCGCGGTCGCGGATCCGAACGCATCAGGTTTGAAAAAAGAACTTCAGAAGTTGAACGTCTCCAATGGGTTCGATGACTACCGGCAAATGCTGCAAGAGGTACGGCCAGATGTCGTTGCCGTGTGCCCCCGTCACGCGGACCAGCATCACGACATGACATTGGCAGCGATCAAAGCAGGTGCGCGTGGAATCTACACTGAGAAACCGTTTTGTCGAACACCAGCGGAAGCCGATTCGATATTGGCAGCCTGTCGGCGCCACAATGTCAAACTGGCCGTAGCCCATCGCAATCGATACCACCCGACACTGCAAACCATCGACCGGCTGATCGCCGATGGCCGGATCGGCCGGCTGCTAGAGATCCGCGGACGTGGCAAGGGTGACCATCGCGGAGGTGTCGAGGATTTTTGGGTATTGGGTTCCCACGTGTTGAACTTGATCCATTATTTCGGCGGTGAACCCAGGTCTTGTTCTGCCGTGTTGCGTCACAATGGTCGGCCCGTTGTGAAAAGCGATGTGCGTGAGGGCGGCGAGGGATTGGGGCCGATGGCGGGTGACGAACTGCATGTGCGCTATGAAATGTCGAGCGGCGTCATCGCGTACTTTGACTCCATCGCGAATGATGGGACGCAGGGCGAGGGGTTTGGTTTGCAACTGATTGGCAGCCAAGGCATCATCGCAATTCATTGTGATCGAGAACCCTTGGCCCACTTGTGCTTAGGAAACCCGTTTCAGACGAACGATCAGCCACGTCAATGGGTTGCAATCTCAACCGCAGGTCCGGGAGTGCCCGAGCCACGCAAGGATTTGAATGAAATGATTGCCCACCACGGCTTGCCAGGTCGCGACTTGATCGAGTCGATTCGGGAAGATCGCAAGCCGATTTGTGATGCGTTTCAAGGCGCAGCCACCGTAGAAATGATTTGCGCGGCGTTTGAGTCCCACCGGCGGCAAGGTGTCGCTGTTGAGCTCCCCTGTACCGAGCGGGGAAACGCGTTGAATCACTCGGCTGCTTCGCACGCAATCCCGTCAAACTCGGCCGACTGAGTTTTCGTTTTAAGAGCAAAGGCTTGTCCGGTTGGCACTCAGGTGAGAAAAATCCCAATTGGCAACTCCGCTAAATTCCAATACCGGGGAGCTGCTGTCCAGGTAGAGACTCGTGCTTCTGAAAGTCGGCCTGGCAGCGGGGACAGGCTTGGTTTTCGGTTTTCAGCTCGAGTCTCTTTGTGATCGCCGCTGCATCGGACTGGTACGATCTGAAGTTCTCGAATCGCATCTTCGTCCGGCGAGCCAAGACGGTCGTATTCATCACGAAGTTCGCGCCATTGAGTTGGCCAATTGCGAGTTGGTAGAAGATGACAGGTAGAAGATTGTCGGCAGCGACTGCGGAGGAGAATCGTTTTCTACAAAATTTTCTACCCGTAATTTTCTACCATTTTGAGTCTGAAGAAAAAGGTGACGAACTGAGAAAGGTGACGGGGTAGTTTGCGTCTTCCGTCTTGGCGAATCGGGTGAGACTGTTCTCGATTGTTCAAGCCGCACTTATTCCCCCGTTACCTTTTCTGCGTTCAGGGAATAGAAGATGAGGGCAAAACAATGAAGAGCACGGGTGAAGACGCCTTGCGTACAAACCAAAAAGGCGCAGGCATGAATGGCACGGACTTAATCGCTAAGCTGCTGTGGCGCAACGATCTCGGTTCGAATTGCGAGGCGTTTGCATCAGCTTGTACTTCTTTGGTCGTCGCTTGAGTTCTCTTGGCTCTTGGCGACCAGGCCGGTTGAAGTGGACCGCGTGGGTCAACACGCCGCTATCGGAAACTGAACTGGCTGCGGTGCGCCTGTCCGCCCAGCGGGACAATTCGTTGGGGGGCGAAGGCTGGGGCGATTCGACGGCACGTCGGCTCCATCTGGAATCAACCATGCGTCCACGAGGTCGAAAGCGGGTCAGGTTCCCCAAACCCGACATCAAACAGGCCTGACACCTTTGATTTTACACCTTTGATTTTAACAGAAGTCCTTTTCTGGGATTCTCGGGAAGGATACCGTCTCTCGATTCGTTGACTTGATGTGGGAGTTCTGAAACGAATCTTCTGTCACTTCTAAGCTGAGGAAACAGGTCGCTATCGCTCATGGTTGTTGCAATAAACACGACAAACACGACAAACACGACAAACACGACAAATACGGCGGACCGTTCGCGTGTGCGTCGCGTCGAACTGGATTTCCCCTGACGGCAACTCCTCCCATTTGCGTTTTTTTCTACTTTATGATCTTCATGGAACACCAGATCTTGACCAGAATCTTGTTGTACGAGGATCACTAAACACAATCCAATCAGAACCGTGTGGCTCTGGAAACTGAAAGCAAAATAATGTCGCAATTGCACCATCAATTGATCGCAGCCATTCTGATCCTTCTATCGCCGGGACTTTCCACGATTGCATTTGCGGATGACCCATCGGGGAATTCTCTGAAAGAGTTTGTCAGTAAGGTCTGCGATTTTCAGATCGATATGGCAGCCGATCCGGAGCATCAATCAAGTAACCCCACATCCAATCAAGTGAATCACATGTTCAGGTCGGGCATCCCTGGGGTGGGAATCTACATGGTGCAATTCAACTTTGAGCCCGCTACCGAAAAGAGTGCGTTAACCGCTGAGCAATGGGAGAAAACTGGCAAAGAGTTTGCGAAGGAAGTGGAGACGGGTTTCGGCGCGACAATTAGTCAGCAAAAAGTCGTTGCTCACCAGGGAATGATTGGCTACGAAATCGTTTTTGATATTCCCGCACAACCAGGTTTCTCGGGTCGAATACGCTTCTTCAATGTGCTGGCGGGGGAGCAAAAATCCAGACTGTACACCCTCACGACGATAGGGAAATCTGAATTCATGAAATCGAAGAATGTCGGTCAATTCTTCCAATCGTTCAAGACTCTGTCGCCGGCGACAGCAGCCAAACCGCCTGAGAAATCATCGACAGACTCGCTAAAGAGGTTCGTGAGCAAGGTATGCGATTTTCAGATCGATATAGCAGGCACCCCGGAGCATCTGTCCAGCGATGTAACGTCCAGTCAAACGGATCACGCGTTCAGAACGGGCAGTCCAGAGGCGGGATTCTACGTGGTGCAGTACAACTTTGCCCCTGTCGCCGAGGAAGGCGCGGGAACGGCCGAGTATTGGAAGGAAAATGGCGCCGCGTTTGCGAAGAAAGTGGAGACCGGTTTCGGAGCAAAAGTCAGCAAGCGAGGTGTCGTTGTCCACCAGGGTATGACAGGCTATGAGCTCTTCTTCGATGTTACCGCACAGCCGGGTACCTCAGGTCGAATGCGTCTATTCAATGTGATGTTAGAGGATCAGAAATCCGTACTGTACAACCTCATGACGATCGGAAGCTCTGAGTTCATGAAATCAAAGAACATTGACCAATTCTTTCAATCATTCAAGCTACTCTCGCCAAAGACGGCAGCATCGCCCGCTAAGAAGTCATCGACAGATTCGCTGACGAATGAGAAACCAAAACCCCCGTTACCAACGACTGCAAATCTGACGACGTCCAAAGCTCAGTCTCGCAGATCGAACAACGCAACGAAAACAACTCGTGAACAAGCCGTTGAGAAATTGAAGGCTTTCTAGTCACGACATGAGCGGGTAATTGCCCTGCTGATCAAATTCACATTGACCTTCAACGCGTCGTCGCCACACAGATCACGCGCTGTCAATCATTGAAAAAAGTACTTGGCTATGAGACAACCATTTTCGATCCTGCTTCTACTCTGTGGCACTCTGTTTTCGTTTGCGGAGTCGGGTTCGGCTCAGGACTTCGTCATCATCACTTCCGGCAACGGCTATCTGCTTGACAAAGACAATCAAGTGGCAAAAACCGTTCCGTTCCTCACGTTACTGGACGTTGAATCAGTTGATGCTCCCTATTTTCAGGTTGACCAAGGTCTGCGAATCCATCGAGACCAAGTTCACCACAGCGAGTACTTCGACTACATCAAAGAGAACCCGACGGGGGCTCGTCAGGCGTTCCGGACCCTCAGTGAATGCTTCAAGGATGGCGTCGAGTTGGCAGACGCCATCCAGACAGCAAAACGAGCGACCGACCAGATCCGCGCGGCGTTCAAAGAAGAGACTCCAGCAACGGCATGGTTCCTCCAGACCTTGGCCGGGCTGCAAGACGACGAGGGAGATCTCGATGCAGCAAACGAATCCCTGGATGAGGCAGAGGCCTTGCTCAAAGATATCGGACAGTTGCGGCATTTGCTGGCGGCCGATGTTTTCAACACTCGCGGCATTGTGAAGGCGCAGGAGGGCGAGGACCTTGAGGCGATTCGCTTATTCAACGAAGCACTATTGATGCAGATTGCGGATCTTGGCGACACTCATCTCGATGTTGCTGCTGTTCGCTCCAACTTGTGTGCTTCGTATGAATCCATCGGCGATACGGCCCAAGCGGTTCGAGCTCAGATTCTGGTAACGCGAATCAATGAGCATGTTTTGCCACCGACCGCGATTGAACTGCCCAACGCGTATGGGCGGCTGGGAAGCCTGTACTTAGCCGACGGGCAGTATCAGAAGGCGATCCTAGAATTCCAACGTGCCGTCGATCTCTATAGAAGCCATTCCGATCAGGAAGTAGAGATCGTCAGCATTCAGCTGCAGATCGGTGATACGTACGAACTGCTCGAAGAATTGAAACTCGCGGAAGAAAGCTATGTCGCAGGGTTCGACGAGCTCGATCAGATGGATGCAGCGGATGCGCTAATGTGGCGAAAAGCCATCATCAATCGACAGGGCATGCTGGATCATAATCGCGACCAGGACGAGGACGCTATGGCTCACTATGAGCAGGCCGAGAAACTGTACGATCCCGCATCACCGACAAGCGAAGATGCCTACACGTTCGAAAACATGGGTGTCTTCTATAGCGACAAAAACGACCAGGACAAAGCGAAGAAACTGTTCGTGAAAGCATTGAAAATCTACGCTGAAACGGACGGCGAAACCAGCGAAGCCGTATTGCAGGTGGAAGACCTCATCGCAGCATTGGACGGTGCAGCCGATGGTTCTCTAGATGACGTCGTCATGGTGTCGGCACTGAACGCCTACATGTTCGATGACGACAACAATTTCTTGACCGCAGTTCCGCCCCTGACCGTCTTAGATTGGAATGGACACACCTATGAAACAGAGGAACACTATGGCTACTACACTGCGCCCTATGGTGATCAATTTGGCAATGTCGATGAAACACAACTTCGCAGCGGTCGCATGCTACCTGGATACTTTGACTCATCTGCTGAGTTCTTTAAGGCGATTGTAAAGACCGTCTCGGAAAGCCAAGCAGCCCTGCAATCACGCGATCTCGATGCGGCCGATACTCTCTTAGCAGACGCTCTCAGTCGTTGCATCGACGAAGTCGGTGAAAAGTCCACGTTGACTCTCTGGGTCCAAATGTTCCAAATCGGACTGCTGGAGTTGACTCAAGGACCTGAGGTGGCCGCCAATGCTCTGTCAACTCTGAAAGAAACGATCGCGAACCGTGTAAAGGGTGATTATCCCATTGAAATGGATGCGCAGGCAGTCGCCGGATCCTTGCTGATGAGCTTGGACGAGCCAGAAGCCGCTGCCGAGAAGTTTCAGACGGCCCGCGAAATTGCCATCGAACGCCTGGGAGAAAACCACGTCGATGTGATGCATTTGAATCGCACGTACGCTCAAGCTCTGTTTCGCAGTGGTGACATCAGCGGTGCCGAACGCGAGTTGCGAATGAGTCTGGAAATTGCCGAATCCATCTACCCGTCAGACGTCTCCGAAGTTTACGACGCGAAATTGCAACTATGTCTGGTGCTGACGCAAACGGAGAATCTGGACGAGGCTCTGGACGAGGCTCTGGACGAGGCTCTGGACGAGGCTCTGGAACGTTTGCAAGATCTGACGGATGATGTCGACGGACTGCAACCAATCAGACGCGCCATGTCGTTCGCGTTGTTGGGTCGCGTCCAGGTCTTGCTAGAACGCTACGAGGACGCTCGTGAACTGCTACCTACCGTTCTCAAGGAATTGCAGGAAATCGGTGCGGAAATCAGCCCTCCTGCGGCCGCAGTTGTTTCAGACTTGGGTCGACTGGCAATCGTCGATGAAAAGTGGGACGAGGCGGTCGAGCATCTTTCGAAGGCGGTTTCGATGCACGAGACGATGCAGTCCACCAACACGTTCGAATGCGGCAAAGTACGACTCTCTCTCGGCGAGGCCTTTTCAGGTAAGCTCGAGAGAGCGAAAGCCAAGCAGCAGTTCGAAGCCGCAATTGAATCGTTTGCGGGAGCAAAACGTCTCGAAAGTGCCGAAGCAAAAGAAGCTGCGACCAGGCTCGCGGAACTCTAGCCAGCGCTGGTGTTTAGCCGTCAGGCGACTCAGCATCCAAATACGGCTGACAGTTGCTGCATACCTTGAACTTAACGATTACCAGGGGCAAAGACTGATCTGACGTGAATACGCGTATATACGGAATACGCGAATAGGGACACAGCACTCTAAAGATTGCCGGGCGGGACTTGGCGAATCGCTCCTCAATCTCCTTGCGTCTTCCTAGGGAAACTGAAACAACGAACTATCCGCACGTGGTGATCTGTCCCAAGGTGACGAGGATGAGGTGAAGGGATCGTTTCCACCATTGCGGCACTGTCAGCCAACCCTTGAAAAGGGCTGTGTCCCCGTTAGTCTCCCCACCGGGCCGTGAACAGTTACCTTGATTTCAATCTCGTTGCTCTGACGCTGTACCACCGGGCCGTCTCCTGCCAATTGACCGATTCGCAAAATTCCGCCAGCGCCTGATAGCGATTCTCGACATCGAATGCTTTGGCGTGATGCATCTTACGCAGACAGACGGGGCACAAGTGGATCGGGTTAGCGTCAGATTCATCCAGATGATTGGATCCGTTCATGAGACAGTGGTAATGCACACAATGTCTGATACCGAACATGTGCCCTGTTTCATGCGCCAACACCTTGCAGCTACGTTCAAGCACGAGCTTCTCAGTCTGTTCATCCGGTTGCCTGCCGTAGAACGCCGGGTCGTAGCGAGCAAAGCTGTACACGCCGACTCGATTTCGAAGGCTCGCTTGCCCAAACACAAAATTCCATTCGGGATCTGGGTACAGGTCTGTCATCGTGACGGCCAGCATACAATAAGCGTCCGCCGGAATTCGATTGCTCAGCCAAGTCAGAACATCGGTCGACAGCAACTGCCGATGTCCCTCCGGATGTTGACGCGTTTGAATCGGCAAGCCTTCCAATTTGATTCCGGGTAGAATCTCCACCGGCAGTGCAAAGAAACGCGAGGCGAAGTCTTGCAGCCGTTTCAGATCAGGAGATTTTCCTTCGTCAAATTCACCCAGTGGTTGGAAATAAAGCTTGCCTCGAATCAAATCCGGGCGATTGGGTTGCGAGCGGACGTACTGCGCAAACGTTTGACCGAGCTCGGAGTGGTTTGCCAGCCAGTCAGAAGGCCCCGGTGCGGGCACACTCGAGAATGAGTCGCTGTCGGGGTCAAACGCAAGTCTCAGTTGGGCAGAGATATTCCGCAGTGAGCCGACCGCCGCCGCACGTTGATCGGAATCGGGCGGGATGAAAGACGCTGGCTCCGTTTCACCGCGACCGGGAGTGTTCAGGGCGATCGCCATGGCACAGATGCATCCGAGCGAAATGATCAGGATCAAGCGAGTTCTTATCGTCATCGTGCGAGTAGCCCTATCATTCAGTAAAGGGAGCCTATTGCATCGTCCAGTCTTGATTTGGAGTTAGGACCCGCATGCGATAAAGGGGCATGCGATAAAGGGGAAAGGGGGATTAAGCGCGATCTATCGTATGTCGTAGCTTACTTTGGTGATGGCTGCACTGGCGGCGTGTTCGGTTTCTTTCTTGGCCTTCCTCTTGGGCGTATCGACGACCATGTGCCGGTTCGTTCGCAGGTTTCTTCGATCCATTCTTCGGTGCCATAGGGTCTGCCTCGCTGAATGCAGGTGTGGATCGCTTCAAGTTCGGATTGTGTCAATGCTTGATTGACCTTATCCGTCCATCCGGGCGTGCGTCTGATGGGCCATGTGGCCAGCAACGTGGGGTCGCGGTCACATTTGCGACCCCATCGATGCAGTGATCCAAAGGTCCAATCTTCGGCACGCTTGACCATTCTTGCTCGCAGCGCGTTGCGTTCCACGTAGCGGCAGACGGTCAAGAAGTGCGCATCGTCCTCGATCGCAAAGCTTCGAAAAGGTCCTTGGTAGAGATGACCGAATCCCTTCTTTTGATTGTGGGCGTGGTAACGCAGCGTATGAGTTGACGAGAGCCATCCACAGAATTTCCCCATCGCTTTGTCTTTTCTGGGACGCAGGACGAGGTGCCAGTGATTCGGCATCAGGCAAAACGAAAAGAGGTCGACGGGGTACTTGTCGAGTCCCTCGCGTAGTGTTTTTAAGAAGGCCTGATAGTCATCAGGCTTGTGGAAAATTTGTTGTCGATTGTTTCCCCGATTGATGGCATGGTAGAGACATCCCGCTTCATCAGGCCGCACAGTCCGAGGCATCGCAAACCTCCAAGGGTAGTTGATCAACCATTGCCTCCATCGTATCGCGGCAGCCGCATAAAAAACACCCCCTTCCCCTTATTGCTCATCCTTCGCCTCCCCGATGGCGGGTCTCTTGAAAACCACCGGGCAGGTTGTGCTGCATGAACGAGCGGGTGAAGGATTCGCCGCTGAGACGACGCGTTTCGTAGGAATTCTCGCCCGCCCGGTTTGACACCGCGAGTGCTGTTTGAAATAGAATCTTTCTGAGTGGACCGGAAGCTCCGAACCAAGTTTTTTGAGACCACCAAAGACCGACAAAGTTCAACGCCCGATTTATGCATGCACTTCCTGTGCCCCCATAGAGCGCAATTCGCTTAGTTGCAGCATCGCTAGGCTCAGGAACGGTTTACAACAACAACTCGCAATGAAGGGATAGACATATGACATCTGGCAATACCGATGACGTTTCGCTGAGGTCGCGTGTCGAGAGACTAGAACGACAGAACCGCTTGATGCTCGCATGCTTGATATGCGCGTTGCTCGCTGCTGTCGGCGTGCTCGTTTTGAGAGCCAAGCCGGGAAACGACGGAAAAACTCTGGAAGCGACTCAGATCATTATTAGAGACGCGGACGGAAACAAACGCATCGTCTTGGGGCCAGCAAATCATTCCGACACGAGTCTTCCACCTGGGCTTTTTGTTTATGATAGGGAAGGCAATTCATGTGTTTTTCTTTCCGCCTCAGAAGGCAAAGCAGGTGTGCATTTCGAACAGAACGCAAAAGGACGCATGTTCATTGGGATCGGCCAGCAGAAGTTCGCGGGGTTGATGCTGTTCGCCGAAGCTGGAAAGACGACATCGAACGATGGTCAAATCATTCTCGCCTATGGTGATGATGGCGAAACCATGTTCGGGTTGAACGACAGCAACGGAAACACTCGCGCCATGATGATGCTTGACAAGGAGAACGGAGAAAGTCCGGTTTTCCTATTGCAAGATGAGAAAAAGAAAGCGTTTTTCTCCCAGACGCAGCAGTGAACTGACGGGGCTCTCTAGCAATCGGTGCAGAAATCTAAGCACTGTCATGGTCGAACTTTGATTTGGCCGCCTTTGCGAGATACGCGCGTACCTCAAGCGGCATTACAGAACTCTAAGGGGTCAGGCCTCTTTGTTGGGATTTTCCGGGAACCGGACCCGCTTTCGGCCCCTCGGTCGCATGGTCGATTCCAGATGAAGACGGCGGGCAATGCTTTCAACCCATCCCTCATCGCCCAGCGGCTTGCCACGTTGGGCCGACAGGCGGCACGCGGCCAATTCTTCGTCGCTGAAGCATTGATTGACTCGCTCGGTCCAACGGGGAAGCCGCGATTTAGGCCAGCGCGAAAGCAGGTTCGGATCCGGAGCGTGCAGCCAGTGCCATAGCGATCCCCAACACCAGTCCTCCGCTCGCTCGACCAAACCCGCTCGCAACGCGTTGCGTTCGACGTACCGGCAAACCACGAAAAAATGCTCATCGTCTTGGATCGGAAAGCTCTTGTATCGTTGTTGATAAACATGTCCCGTGCCGCCCGTGTGGTAGTGCGAATGATACCGCATCGTGTGCGTTCCTCCGACCCGCGCCATGAATCGACTCATCTCCCCATCGACCAACGGTCGCAGAACCAGATGGTAGTGGTTGGGCATCAACTGAAAGGAATACAACTCGATTTGGTGAATTTGCAACGCTTCATGCAGGATCCACTCGAAAGCAGCGTAGTCAGCATCTTTGTGAAAAATCGTCGCTCGCAAATTGCCGCGATTCAGCGCGTGATACAAACCGCCCGCTTCATCGGCACGTGGTGGTCGGGGCATGGAGAGGTTCTCCGAAAAGGGACCTTTGACACAGCGTAACCTGCGAAGAACCAAAAACAAAGAGGCCTGACCCCTTTGCTTTGTCCTAACCTGCGAAGAACCAAAAACAAAGAGGCCTGACCCCTTTGCTTTGTTCTGACCCCTTTGCTTTGTTCATGCCCCATCCCACCAAGCCGGGCAAGAACGTGGGGCCGCCTTTCGAATACTCCCAAACCAATGGCGTGTCCACTTAATCCAAATAGCCATACGACGGTGTCTGGTAGCCGTACACTCGCCTCAATAGCGTCGTGGGGCGAGATTGAATCAGGGGCGCTGTCATCTGAGCCGGGTATTCGGTTCGTAACCGGACATCCGTGACCAGCCACTCCCAGCTGAATCCCAGCAATTCTCTCAGGGACTGTTCTTCAAGCGCGATTTCAAAGAGGTCGTGCATCAAGACGGCTTGTTCGTAGTTCGTCGTGGAAAATTCGGTTGACCAGTGCGGATTGCCGATTCGCCAGTGCTCGACGCGAACCTCCACGTGGTAGGTGTTTTCCAACTGTGCGAAATCCTGAGCCGAAGCCAGGGAAGAAACGCAGACCAGCAATGCCATGGCAGCAGCAAAGCGAAACATCGAAAATTCCTTGTATTGCACGGGTGTTTACCACGAGGCGACGTGCCTCGCATAAACGACCAAGCGACAACACAGCGAATTTGTTACTCGGCTGTTGCCAGGATTTCAGGCTCTTGCTTGGTTTTGCTGACGTGTTCACTCGATCGCACCGATTCGGCAAGCGTGCGATCGGTCGGGGACAGGAGTATCGGTTCCTGCTTGCGCTTTGAATGCCAGCGGGAGCGTGATCTTCACTAAGCGGACGCTATCGAACTAGGGCTCGACGGCGACGCATGAACATCACCAAACCGCAACAGCTCAAGAGTGACAGCGATGAGGGTTCAGGGACTGATGAAGGAATGGTGGACCAGCCCAATCCAATCCAGTCGATCGCGTGGTCATCCCGCAAAGCGACACTAAACAACCCGTCGTTGAGCAGGGCCAGTTCATCGGCGGTGAGCGTGTAACGCAGCGTCCTGTCCACCCCATCATCGACGAGGACTTCGAGACTGCGCAGCGAGCGATTGCTGGCGTCTTCGAAGGTCAACAGATCATTCCCAAACCCATTGAGCTGGCGGACACGTATCTCCAACCACGCGTCGATGAGCTCTTCGGTCAGTTCGCCACCGAGGTCAAAAGTGAACAACCGAGTCGCGTTATTGAAAGTCTGGTCCATGTTGGCCAACGGAGCGCCGTTGAACAGAGGCAGCGAAGCGAATGCCGGATCGACCAAGATAGCGTCATCCGAGGCGTTGTAGCTGAAGTTATCTACATCTCCCAGCAGCAGGAAATTTCCGCCGACCAATTCGATAATGCCCTGCGTCTCGAGCCTGTCGGTATTCCAGAGCAAACGGCTGCTGGGCGTCGGCAGGGTGATTTCATCAAAGGAGCCGGTCAAGGTGTCCGCCCCGATCACCCAGTGTTCGCCGGCGAGCATCGGTGTCCCACCGACCAGGTTAACACGGAACTCGCCATCGAGGTTGACCGTACCCTCAACGGACAACCTGTCCATCACGTTGTCGTGCGTGTCAAAGTCGATCTGCAGCACGCCGGTGTCGCCGATATCGAAAACGAACGGGCCGGTGCTCGGGCTGGTGGGGTTCAAGCTGACTCGTTCGGTGCCAACGATCCCCTGCCAAGCGGGGCTAAATACCTGGCTATTGAGAGAAACGTTGTTCTCATAGGTTGTGTCGGTGATCGGGGTCAGTGCGGGGTCCCGGCGCCCTGCGATAACATTGGTCACCGTCGCGTTTCCCCCCGTGTTGATGGCCGCGTTTCCAAAATCCGGATCGATGAGGCCGTCCGTGATCGTGTGGCCTGAATGGTCGTCACCCAAGACGAGAATGCCGGTGCCCTGTTGTCCCTGGATATAGACATCGCTGACGTCGATGTTCGCGTGCGGCGCCGCTTCTGAAGCGTGAATGACGATGGCGTGTGAAAAGCCCCTCAAGTAGACATCCGATATCGTGCCTTGTGCGACTCCGCCGTCGATGTTGTCAACAGGCCTGATGCTGATGCCTGATACGTTCGATGACTGTCCCGGCAGCGTTGACTTCGATGCTGACGAAACGAGATTCACGTTTTCGATGACAAAGTCGCGGTACCTGACGTCGATCGCGGGCGCGGCCCCGGTATCGAGGAATCCAACTTCGTTGATGTTCACGTTCCGGATGACTAAATTCCGATTGCCGTCCCCGCTCGCTTCCTTGGTATCAATGCCATCCGAACCGGTCCGTTCGATGGTCAGGTTGGACAAGGTCACGTTGTTCTTGGAATGACCGTCCCGGTCTTGGATGCCAATGCCATAGCTGCCTACGTTTCTGATCGTGACTTCGTTGACGGTCAATTGTCCTTGCTGCCACCCTGTGCCCACCCGGATTCCATGGCCCACGACGTTGTAGGTCTGGGACTGCTCCCCCATGACCAGTTGGTGCCGCATGTCGACGGTCATGTTCTGAATGGATACGTCGACGGATTCAAAGACCGAGCTTGAGCTCAGATTGATCATGTGAGCCAGCCTGGCGCCGTTCCCGTTGTTGTAGTTGGCCTCCAGGTAGGAAGTGTCCGGGACCAAGAACACGCCGTTGCGACTTTCCCCGACAAGGTGCAGTTCGGTGTTCGCACCTCGATTCAAGTTCAAACCGTTTCTCAGGGCATAGGTGCCATTGGGGAAGAACACGGTCTTGTGATCCGTGGCCATGGCAGCAGCAATAGCCGCATCAATCCGCTCATTGGCTGTGCCCGAATAGTCACCCACACTGATGTATCGCGTCGGGATCGTGGATTGAGCCGAAGCTTGTTGAGCTTGGGCAACAAAGAGGACCAGAAGTAGCAGCTTCCAACGCACGGTTGGCCCATGCTTGCGAAGATTCGTTGACACAAAAAACGACATTGCTCTAAAGAACAGCGAAAGGAGTTGTGTATGGCAGGCGTGGTCAATAGCAGTCAGCGACTGACAGACGACCAACGGCTCGTGTTTTAATTCTAATTCCACTTGCCCCCGCCGTGTGCATCCGGGCGAGAAGAAAAGGTGGCGAAGAAAAGCACTTTCACGCTCGGACATGTCAGTGCGTTGAACCCGTGGCCAGACGGCAGGCGAATCAGGACGCATGACACCACCCGTCGCTTGGCCTAACGAACGTACTCGCCAGAAGTGTAACCCACCACGCGTCCTTGCGAATCAATTATGATATCAATTTCCTGCCCATCGATCTTGATGTTGTTGACGATCTGGTTGTTGTCCCTAACCAATTGGCTCGTAATGATCATTGAGAAACCGCACCGTCACCTGATTGGCCTTAATCCCACTGCTTGTTTCATGACGCAACGCTTGTTGGGTTTGTTGTAAGTCGTACGTGGCGACAATCTGATCGTCGATCAGCAACGCAATCTGGTTTCACCCCATGCATGAACGACGATGTCCAAGGTGTGATGAAAACGTCTGATTGGTTCCATGCTGACGCGGCTTCTTGAGTCGTTGATTCCGCCGGGGCAAGCCCGGGACGGAGATCCCAGAATGAAGGGGTATCTGATGGCGATTGATTGCAACCGTTCGGTAGCTGCCAGTTGTTGCACCGCCGGGGCAAGCCCGGACGGAAGCGTTTGGGCGCTGGGTTGGATTGGTTGCCGCGTTCGGTAGCTGCCAGTTGTTGCACCGCCGGGACGAGCCCGGACGGAAGCGTTTGGGCGCTGGGTTGGATTGGTTGCAGCGTTCGGTAGCTGCCAGTTGTTGCACCGCCGGGGCAAGCCCGGGCGGAAGCGTTTGGGCGTTGGGTTGGATTGGTTGCAGCGTTCGGTAGCCGCCAGTTGTTGCACCGCCGGGACGAGCCCGGACGGAAGCGTTTGGGCGTTGGGTTGGATTGGTTGCATTTCTTGCATCCCTGAATCCTTCCGTCGGGCTTGCCCCGGCGGGGGAAACAAGTGGCAGCTACACCTCGCTGCTGCGCGTCAATCTTCTTTTCCCGTCTCCTCCGGCCTCCGCTTCGGGCTTGTCCCGGCGGAGCCAGCGACTCCTTGGTCGTGCATCCGCACCGCGCCGCGATCATAGCCGCCGAATGTTCCTACATAGTAGCTCGACATCAAGATCGGTTTCATGTCATACACATAGGCAACGTTATTCATCAGCGAGAGCGCGACCGACTGCGGGGACTCCGTCACGCCAGCACTAAGTAACACATGGAGGTGGTTGCTCAATAAGCCAATTCGTGACAATGTCCAATCTTTCTTCATGCTCGCCCGGACGATGATGTTTCTCACTCGCAGCAACTGTGTCGCTCGCACGTCATGCCAACCATCGGAATTCTTCATCACGATTTGCAGCGAATTCAAATACTGACCATACGTGCCAATGCGAGGCTTGGAGAGATCGATCGATGCGTCATGAAATTGAGTGGATTCCAAGCGTGATTGAACGGCATCATCGGCCATCGGATGGCGTGCCGTTTGCTTGGCGACGTATTGATCAAGCACACTTGAGTTTGCTTCGCCGATACTTTGAATGTGGTAGTTCCTTCGAAATGCCTTCGGAATCTGGTCGCGAATCAAGTGCTGCAAACGACCTTTGATACTTCGCACGATTTCTGAAGGTGTCGATGCTGGTCGTGTGCTGACAAAGAACTGGAGCGTGTTCTCAGATCGCACATTACTTGAGAGAATTCGCACCCCATCCGATTCTGTTGCCGCTTGCAAGTCCTTCAGCCAAAGGGATTGTTCGGGAAACCTGCATTTCCCGAACAACGCAAGCGACCAATTGAGTTGGTAAGCTGTCGTCGTGTTCTCAGCGGTATAGATTGGTTCCATGCTGACGCGGCTTCTTGAGTCGTTGATTCCGCCGGGGCAAGCCCGGGACGGAGATCCCAGAATGAAGAAGTGTTTGATGGCGATTGATTGTAACCGTTGGTAGCCTCCAGTTGTTGCACCGCCGGGACAAGCCCGGACGGAAGCGTTTGGGCGTTGGGTTGGATTGATTGCCGTGTTCGGTAGCCGCCAGTTGTTGCACCGCCGGGGCAAGCCCGGGCGGAAGCGTTTGGGCGTTGGGTTGGATTGGTTGCAGCGTTCGGTAGCCGCCAGTTGTTGCACCGCCGGGACGAGCCCGGGCGGAAGCGTTTGGGCGTTGGGTTGGATTGATTGCATTTCTTGCATCCCTGAATCCTTCCGTCGGGCTTGTCCCGGCGGGGGAAACAAGTGGCAGCTACACCTCGCTGCTGTGCGTCAATCTTCTTTTTCCGTCTCCTCCGGCCTCCGCTTCGGGCTTGTCCCGGCGGAGCCAGCGACTCCTTGCTGAGGAAGCGAACGGCATTCTTCGCAAACGCCAGGACGGCCGACATCGCCTTGACTTCGATCGATGCGGCGTTGCCATCGCAAATCCCCTAGAGCTCCAATCCGTTGATTCCAGATTCGGACGGCTCCGCCCTAAGCACACTCATCAAGCTGCTGTCGCTGACTCGGTCGATCAATGCGTGGTTGGCTCGGGGTGCGTAATTGGAACGCCTCCGTTCAAGCCCAGTGATCGCAGAAGGAGGTGTTCGACAAATTCTTGTGTCCGAACGAGAATGATGTGTCCCATCGCCCAACTGATCGCTATTGATCGTCCATTACAGACACAATCAATGCATGATTCCTTCGCACGGTAACCGTTTTCGGATGCTGATCCCCGAGACTTTGTTGAAAAATCTCCACCGCCCGGCGCATCAACGGTTCGGCCTCCGCTAGACGGTTGGTGTCCTGAAGCAACGTCGCCAAGTTATTGAGGTCTCTGGCGACATCCGGGTGTCGGGCTCCGTAGGACTGCTGGTCGATGGCCAGCGCCCGGCGCATCAACGGTTCGGCCTCCGCCAGACGGTTGGTGGCCTGAAGCAACGCCGCCAGGTTGTTGAGGTCGGTGGCGACTCTGGGGTGTTCGGCTCCAAAGGACTGTTCGTCGATGGCAAGCGCCCGGCGATACAGCTGCTCGGCCTCTGCCGGACGATTCGCGGCCTGAAGCAATGCCGCTAGGTTGTTGAGGTCTCGGGCGACATCCGGGTGTTCGGCTCCATAGGTCTGCTCGTCGATGGCCAGCGCCCGGCGATACAGCTGCTCGGCCTCCGCCGGACGGTTCGTCTCCTGAAGCAGCGCCGCCAAGTTGTTGAGGCGAATGGCGACATTGGAGTGTTCGGCTCCGAGGGACTGTTCGTCGATAGCCAGCGCGCGGCGCATCAGCGGCTCGGCCTCCGCCGGACGGTTCGTCTCCTGAAGCAGCGCCGCCAAGTTGTTGAGGTCGATGGCGACATCCGGGTGTTCGGCCCCGTAGGACTGCTCGTCGATGGCCAGCGCCCGGCGCATTAGCGGCTCGGCCTCCGCCAAACGGTTCGTCGCCTGGAACAGTGCCGCTAGGTTGTTGAGGGCTGCTGCGACGCTGGGATGATCCTCGCCATAGGTTTGTTCGAAGATGTTCACCACTCGAGCTGTCAGCGGTTCCGCCTCCTGGTGCGCAGCGCGAGTCTTCAGGTACCCTGCCAGACAACTCATCAGTCGCGGAGTCAGAGCTAACCTGACGCTGGGCGTGGAACCGGCGGCTAACGCCTTGCCGCTCATTTGGTCGGCGAACTGCACGACCGCAGCAATGTGACTCTGGCCGGGTATATAGATGGTGGGCCAGGATCGGACGTCGTAACAGGTGGGCTCTGCAGGGACGAAATCGTTCACCATTCGTAAAGCTCGCTGTAGCCAAGCGACACGATCGGGCTCGGGTAAACGGTAGCGTGTGATTTCTTCCACCAAACGATGGACTTCGACCGAATGGTATTGATCGTCGGTCCATTTCAAGAGCGAGTACTCCGCCAAGTCAGCGATTCCGGTTTCGACGTCGATCGGCTGTTCGTTATCGGTCGATGACACCTTTTCAATCATCGTTAACGGAATCGGATCGGGGGCCAGCCAGCAAAGAACATTCAACAGGCCACGACCGTCGTCGGTAAGTCGATCGAAACTGGTTTGCCAAGTGGTGGCGACACTAGCCGGGTATTTCATCGTCCGCTGATCATGCCACTGCAGAACCTTGGCTTCCAGCTGTTTCCAGCGGTCGAGATAGGTCCGGAAACCGGTGTGATGTTTGACGATAAACGCCCCAGCTTGTTCCAGGGCCAGCGGCAACCGTCCCAGTAAGTTGGCCAGGGTGAGTGCATCCGCTTCATCGGCAGGTGTTGATTTGCGTTTGCCAGCGGTGCGTTCCAGCAGAAAATCTTGCGCCGCCGGTTCGCTGATCACATCCAGCGACAGTTCCTGCACAGCGTCCCCCCACTGCGATAGACGCGAGGTCACTACGACGTGACCGGAATCGAGTTTCTGCAACAGCGATTCGACTTCCACTGCGACGTCTGGCGTGTCGACATTGTCGACAATCAAAAACCAACCGGAATGCTCACGTAGCCAACGAAGTGCGGCGGCCACTTGAACTTCCTGCTCAATCGCGTCTTTCTCGGGCAAGTTTAAGACCAACGCACCACACAAATTGGCCAAGTTGCGTTGCAGGTTGGCCGGGCTGTCAGCGGTGATGAACAACAGCGCTGTGTATTCGTGTGAGTAACGTTTCGCGTATTCGAGTGCGACGCGCGTCTTACCGATTCCGCCCAGACCGTGGATGGCTTGCTTTGCTGTGACTGCGGCGATATGGGTTGGTTTGTCGACCAGGACACTGCGAAGCTGTTTTATGAATTCGTCGCGGCCTTTGAAGAGAGATCCGACGATCGGCAGGTTTTGTGGTTTCGCAAGCGTTGACTTGATCTCGATTTTGTCGAGCAATTTTCGTAACTCGTCGTGGTTGCTGAACTCGTAGTACAACTCGTTGCCGGTGGTGCGAGAGGTCGCGGACCAGGCTTCATTGCCTTCCATCAAACGTTGGCGATGAAGACGCTGTAACTCTGCCTGTTCATCGGTTTGGCTAAAGTGGTTGTCTGGTACGTAGTCCTGACGAGCTATGAAGCGGAACACTTGACGCCGAAGTTCTCTCCCCAGTTCGTATTCCAACTGCGTATAGGATCGACGCAATTCGCCGTCGGGTCGATTCGTGGGTTCAAATCCGTAGAACAGCCCGACCAGATGGATCACAGCATCGCAAGGGGCCAACTTGTCACGTAACATCTGCACCACTGTGTTGTAGTCGGATTGCACAGGGAAATCGTCCTGTACGACAGGTTCGTGACCGTGTTCGTTTGCCCACTGGGCAACCACCTCGCGGAAGCTTTTCAGGTCGCGGGTGGTCCCGCTGATGAAGATTCTTGGCATCGATATCTCTATTTTATTTCATCTTGGTGGGGCCAAGTAAGGAGTGAGCGGGATGTTGATTGAGTGCGTTGCGCTGTTTTCTTGAACCGACGACGCTAGACGCGGATTATTCATGATCCGCAGCGCGATAGCGGTTCCCAAGTATAGACGTGAGAACCGGACGCTATCGCGTGGCGGCTGATATACGCAGGCTGTTTTCGCACCGATCTGCGCAAGCCGGAAGGTCAATGGACGCCCGACATCAATGAACACGCCCAGCGGCTATTGGATCTGTTGCGGCAAGCTGCCCCACGATCCAAGGGTGCAAGATGAGTTCGGATAGTGAGTTCGGTTGTTGTATGTCGTTGACGCAGTAGAGTTCGGTTGTTGGGCTCATGTCAGGCCACCTCAATCTGCGCACATTTCCGGCGTGTATTGCCCCCTCACCCGGACGAAGGCTTAACGCCTCGTCCGACCTCTCCCCCAACAAGTTGAGGGAGAGGTTGCAAAGTCGATTTGGGATCGATTTCGATCGGACAACTGTTATTCGTTCGGCTCTGATTGTCTTTCGACTTTCCAACTCGAAAACGAACACCACCATACGCCCAATTAGAAACAAGACGCAGTGAGCCGCAATGCGTACCGTCACCTCGCCCAAGGAATTTGGGCGTGATCGACCAGGAAGCTTCCGGCGCATGTGAGGGATCAGGGCCTGACTTCGCAAGTCATCCTTTGGGATTGGCAAAAACGTTTGGCGGGGCACGCTATCGACTTGGAAAGTCGAGCGACGATCGAGCACTTTATCTTCACTCCAGCACCTCTCCTCCGACTTGACGGAAGAGAGGGGACCGAAACTCCTGATGAGTTTCGCTACACTGTGGGCGTCGGAAGCGGTTGCTCGCATGAGGAAACTTGTTTGCCCCTCACTGCTGCAGACCGCAGACATCCAAAATGAATTACTGACATGAATGAATTGCTTGGCCGGTTTCTCTTCTTTCGCTGCGTTTCCTCGACTCAGCGACTCCCCAGAGCGAATGAAAAGCATGTTCTGCTTCAAGTTTCCCTCGGTCTGATTCCGTTTTTCCTGTTGATCGGCGGTGCGTCTCTGGCTGCCCAGTCGCCGGTGATTTTTTCGTTGTGGGACGAGTCGAATATGCTCGGCGTCGCGGAGGACTTGCCCGAACTCGCAGGCGTCGAATTTCATGTCATCAAGAAATGGGACAAGCCGAACGATGGCTACACGTTTCTTCATGGCGTCGGATTGGCTTGGCACCGTGGGAAACTCTACGCTTCGTTTGGTCACAACAAAGGAGCGGAGAACACGGTCACCGAGGAAGCCCAGTATCGAGTGAGCGATGACGGCGGAAAGACTTGGGGGCCGCTCCAAGTGATCGACGCGGGCGAGGAAGAAAATCTTGCCGTCAGCCACGGTGTTTTCCTTTCCCATGACGGAAAACTGTGGGCGTTTCAGGGTGCCTACAGCGGCTTCATGAAAAACATCCACACGCGTGCCTACTCGCTCAATGAAGAAACCGGACAATGGACCAAACATGGCGTCGTGATCGAAAACGGTTTTTGGCCGATGAACCAACCGGTCCAGATGGATGACGGGAACTGGATCATGGCTGGCGGTGCGTTGGGGGCTTATTCCAGCGACAAGGTTTTTCCGGCTGCCATTGCGATCAGTCACGGTGATGACTTGACGCAATGGGATTTCATCCGCATCCAAACGGCTGACGGTATCGATCGGATGTGGGGCGAATCATCGCTGATCGTCGACGGCCCGAACATCATCAACATCGCCCGATACGGTGGCGCTGCTGTCGCGTTGGTCGCGAAGAGCGGCGACTACGGTCGCACTTGGACGGCCAGTGAAATCAGTGATCTGCCGATGGCAACTTCCAAGCCGGCCGCCGGGATGCTCAGCAGCGGCCAACGATACCTCGTCTGCACCACCGCACGTGACAACGGTGGCAAACGTTCGCCCCTGACCATCGCGGTAACCCGTCCCGGCGAGACGCAATTCAGCCAAGTCTTTGTCATTCGCCGCAGAAAGCACGACGGTCCAGGTGAATCCGCCGAGAGTCTTTCCCTGTCGTATCCATGTGGCATCGAACACGAGGGGAAACTCTATGTCGGGTATTCAAACAACGGCGGACGTAAAGGAAACCTCAACAGTGCCGAGCTGGCGGTCATTCCCATCGCATCGTTGGCAATCGAAAGGCCGTGATGAGAAGTTCGAAAGGCGGGATGATTCAAGGAGTTTTTTCAGTTCCACCCGCTTGAGTTGCCCTTGCTCAGGATCGCGTCGATCTCTTCGCGAGTGATGTTGTATCGCACCATGAATCCTTTGGTCATCAACTCCATTTCCTGCTGCATTTGTTGAACCCCACGGCTTGGCCCACCATTGTTTTGAATCCCCTCGATTATCTTTTTCTTTTGGTTCAGGGTTTTGTAGATTTCTCGCTCTACCGCTTCCGTTAGTTTTGGCGGACCCATGGTTACCTTTCCGTTCTCAACGGTAATGGCCTCGTTGGAAATGATGGTTGTTTTCCCATTCGTCTCCGCTGGCGAGGTTTCTTGTGCGATCTCGGGAACCGCATCGATCGGTGTCGCTTGCTGTTTGTTTTTGGTGGCGACGTTGTCGCATCCTGCGGCTAGCAGCAACAGAACAACGAGACCTGAGATCATCGGACGAGCCATCGGATTCCTTGTCCTGAAAGAGTGGTGAATAGCGGATCGTCGTTGCTAGCGAAGCAAGCGGTTTGTAGCCGGTCACTCTGTTTGTACACCGGCATGATGGGACGAACAAGCATTTTCAGTAATCAGCACCGTTGGAAAGTATTCCACTCCGTTGGACAGCATTCCACTGCGTTGGGTGCTGGAAATGATTAGAATCTGAGTCCCGAAAACAGTTCCTTGCCACCATCGGTCATTTCGCCATGCGTCAACGTTTTGTCTTCCTACTGTCACTCTGTCTGTTGCCACTGTGCCTGCTAACGCCTCCGAGTCTCTGTGCCGCCGATCGGCCGAACATCCTGATGATCATGGTCGATGATCTGGGGTTCTCGGACTTGGGATGTTATGGCAGCGAAATCGAAACGCCGAACCTTGACGCCTTGGCCGGCGGCGGAATGCGGTTTTCTCAGTTTTACAACACCGCCAAGTGCCACTCGTCCCGCGTTTCATTGTTGACCGGTCAATACTGCATCGCCGCGGGTGATACATCGCTTCGCAACGCGGTGACCAGTGCGGAAGTATTGCGGGCGAGCGGTTACTCGACCGCGATGACGGGCAAGTGGCACTTGCAAAAGCAGCCCACGGATTTTGGATTCCAACGCTACTTTGGCCACCTCAGTGGAGCATGCAATTATTTCCTCGGCGACAACACGTTCCGTCTCAATGGCCAGCCGTGGCAAGTGCCCAAGACGGATTTCTACACCACGGTTGCCAACGTCGATTACGCCGTCGAGTTCTTGAATGAAGCTCGCCAGAAGAAGGATCCATGGTACTTGTACGTTGCGTTCAATGCACCGCATGCTCCCCTGCAAGCTTTGCCGGACGACTATGCGAAGTACGATGATGGTCGCTACGCCGCCGGTTGGGATGCGATCCAGGCCAAACGTGTGGAGAAACAAAAGCAGATCGGTTTGTTGGCTGCGGATCTGCAGGCGAGTCCTCGTCCCGATCATATTCCCGCCTGGTCGACACTGAATGACGATCGCAAAGCGTTTGAAACGAAACGCATGACGACGTTGGCTGCGATGATCGACCGAGTTGATCAAGAGGTCGGTCGACTGGTCGCGAATTTGAAAGCCGCCGGCGAATTCGAAAACACTCTCATTTGGTTCGTCTCGGACAACGGTGCCTGTCCGTATGATCGACGCAGCACGGGTATCCACAAGTTGCCGACCGATGGCAGCGTCAGTTGGAGCGACTCGACCGGTTGGGCATGGGCACGCAACACGCCGTTTCGGTTCTACAAACAGAATCAGTTCGAAGGCGGAATCAGCTCGCCTGCCATCGTCCACTGGCCGGCCGGAATCAAAGTCGCACCGGGTAGCATCGTGCGTACACCGGCTCACTTGATCGACATCATGCCGACGTTTGCCGACGTCGCAGGGGCGACGATCCCGTCAGAGTTTGCCGATCGCGAACTGCGACCCGTCTCGGGCGTTTCGCTGAAACCCCTGTTGCAAGGCGGCGACGTCACGCGAAGCCAACCGATCCACTTGTTGTTTGCCTCCGATCGTGGACTACGTGATGGCGACTGGAAAGCCGTCAGCTATCGTTCCAGTCCGTGGGAGCTGTATCATATCGCGACCGATCGTACGGAACTCAACAATGTGGCGGCGCAGAACCCCGAGCGATTGCAGTCCATGGTGCAGCAGTGGACCACGATGGCTGAAAACGTCTTGCACGCGAATAAACAAACGACCAAGCCTGTTTCGGAGGAAGTCAAACCGCATCTGCACCCCGAATGGACGGATTTCACCAAGCCGCTCGTCGATGGCGGGAACGGTAAGTCAGGCGAAGCGAAAAAAGGCCGACGCAAGAAGGCAACGGCCAAGTAAAACGTTTAAGCATTCATTTCCTTTCCCTTTACTCCCCCCCTCGGTGTGATCATGAGAAACATTGTCATTTGTGTTGCCGTGTTGGTGATGGTTTGTAGCGTTTCGTTTGCCCAAGATGCCGGCAACGAAAAATTGCCAGACAACGCGTCAGGCAATCAGGCCGACAAGCCGGCAGAGATGCGACGTCAACAGCAGGCGAGAACACGGACGCGTCCGCCGGTGGAGGTCAAGGATCCTGCGGGATTCATCAAGCCGAAGGACAAGGATGTTTTCTCAGGGCCACAAGCCGGTGAAAAACTGCCATCCTTTAAAGCCATCGGGATCGCCGGCGAGCAAAGCGACAAAGAGTTGGACCTTGTCGAGATCGCGGACGGCAAACCCATGATCTTGATCTTTCAAGACGACACACCCGCAGGAATCCGCGGCCTGTTTGGTTTCGCCAGGGCGATCGATGCGATCAAGAAACAGACGGACAAACAGCTCACCTTTGCATCCGTCTTTTTGGACGATGACGCCACCAAGATCTCAGCCAACGCAAAACGCTATCCACCGAACTTGACCCAACTGTTGACGTTGGCTGTTTCTCCCGATGGTCGTAGCGGACCAGGAGCCTACGGATTGGATCGCAACATCCCGATGACGATCTTGATCGTCAACGAAGGCAAGGTGTTGCACAATTTTGCGATGACGCAGTCAATGGCGTATCCCGATCCGCACGTACTGGGCGCCGTCGCCGAATTGATCGGCGCTGAGCGTGAAACGGTGGCCAAATGGATCAACGATGCACAAGCTGCCCAACAGAGAATGAGACCGGCTCCGGCTCGGTAGCGGGCAAGCTCCCTGGGCAAGACAGCGGTAGCGGGCGTTCCGCAGACGCAACCAATGCATCGTCCCACCAGAAACCCTCTTTCTGACCGCGAAGCCGGTCAAAGACGGTAGCCGTCGGTTGCGATATCGCACCGACGGTCAGCTTGTTCTGTAGGCGAACGTTAGCAATCACACGGCGGCGACGAACAGCTCTCCACTTCAGCCAACGTGATTTCGCCGCTCGTGTGTATTTTGTGGTTCGTCCGAATTCCGTCGCGAAGATGCCTTCACGTTGGGAAGTGACTCTAGAAAGCTTGGCGAGCAGCCAGCCAACCATATGTGATGGCGGGTTGCTTTTGTACATCGCACAATATAACGCTTGCTCAGATTAGGCCATATTGCTCCCAGGGAAAATATCGGTGCTCCGATTAAGACTCCCCAAAAAAAACGCTCTGATTCCAACCCGAGTACGAAACTAAACAATCCAGTCAGCAGTCCAATGGCACATAACACTCTTCCAAGCCATTTGTTCCTGCCTAGCTTATGCAACGCTTCATCAGAAACCGGAACGTGGAGTTCAGCGATGTGTACAATGAACATCCAGTACAGGAAAAATACGGTTGTTGACGCGAGGATTCGAGTTAATGCAAGGAGCGCGAGGACGATTGAGTTAACGTTGTCAAAAAGTGCATTGACGACGAGACCGGTAAAAGAATAAGTCACAACAGACAATACGATTATGCTGAGGTGGACGAGTTCGGTTCTTGAATTGGGCACAAATGCCACACACTTTGTGATGCGATTCCGAGTTGGGTTGTTAGTGACAATGCATCGATTTGGAAAAAGATACTTCCGCATGTCAATCACGAGATATGAACTGTCTCGGTAAAGACCGGTTGATGACTCAAGATTTGAGTTCGCGATCGGTTCTTCCAAATCTTGTATTGCAGCGGCAAGGTTCCGGCCACATTCCGGACATGCGAATCTTGGCATCCCCCCAAGCGTCTTTTCCGGGAATTCAGCCCCGCAATCACATTGTCTCGTGACTCTAGTCATTTATCGTTGGGGACGGGGGACGACGTGTTCGAATCTGGCCATGCGGACGAACGCCCTCGATGTACGGGCGTCGGGAGTTGGGCTTCCATGTCGAATTGCTGACCACTGACTCGCCGTACCATTGCTCGCTTCTGTCGCCTTCCTTGGCTGAACCGAACCGCGCGGATGCGATCTTTCGATTGTATCGTCCGCTGAGACGTCAGTGCAAATCGAGTCCTGGATTCCACTCCTGACTTTGCCCCGCTGACGATGTGGCCGAAGTCGAATGCCGATGCCGGAATGTCACCCGCGATCCAATGGCAACGACACTGCAGGCCCATCGCTGTGCGATTCCCAAAATTCCACTGGTTGCTGCTCCAACGCGGGGTGGGCCGTGGTAACATGAACCCACGATCGAAGTCGGCAGCAGAAGGCATAGGAGTGATCCGCCGAGTCCAACGGCGACACAAAGGCCTGAACGTCACAAGACAAGGGACGAACCATCGATGAACTCTGATGCTTCCTCGCTCTCCATCCGGGCTTGACCCGGTGGAAGCAAGACTGATGAGCTACAAAGAAGCGGTCGATTCTCTTGGCTCCCCTCCGGCCTCGTGCCGGTGGAAGCAAGGACGATCACTGGCCATCTCAAGTCGCGTTCGTCACTTTGCCACTGGCACGAGGCCAGTGGGGAGATGGTTGCGATTGGCCTGCGGTGTCGTAGCCAGTCAGTCGGATTCACCACCGGCACGAGGCCGGTTGGAGTCTGGTCAAATCGAACGCATGGTAACAGCTATGCAGACGACTTTGTGATTTTCACAAAGACCGAAGCGGCGGCGCAGCGTGTGTACGGGAGCATGGAACGCTTCTTGACCGAGCGTCTGAAATTGTCCGTCAATCACGACAAGAGCAGCATCCGCGAGACGGATGAGCTTGAGTACGTGGGCTTCGAATTTCGTGGCTTTGGCGGCCAAATTCACGTGAGCAAGAAGGTCGTCGGGTACGCGCCTGCTACTGGAAACAGTGGCGGAAATCGAAAACCCGGCTGCGGAAACGGATGTCGTTGGGCGTGTCCTATCGTGTCGCTCGTGGCTTTGCGATGAGCGGCAAGGGTTCGCGTTGTTTGGCAGACAGAGCGTCTTTCCGCGACGTCAGGCGTCCAACTCGCTTTATCCAACGAGTACCTGGCCGCCGAGGGCTTGTTTATTCTTGAAGAGTGATGGCTATCGCTTGCATCCTTGAGGCGAAACGCACTGTATTCATCGATCCTGGGCGGACTCGCATGCTAGGTGTTGTGAGAGGAGTCCCGGGTAACCGGGCTCCTATCTCGATTGGCATGGTTACATGATTCTTGTTTGCCAGTGTCAAAGTGCGTTTCGCAGCAGCATCAGTCTAGTATCCACATTCTCGGTGATCCAGTCTCCGTCGTCAGCATGGATTGTACCAAATCGCTCAACGCCATCGCCGTTAGTGTCGATTAGCCAACCACCTGCGTAGAGCAGTCGGTGTGTCTCAGTCCCATCGGACATGAACCGTATTGTCGCCAAATCTCCGGGCATGTTTGCGACAAAGGGGGCCCATTGTGCATTCCGACAAAGTTGGATGAAGCGTCTAACGTCCGATCGATTCGTAATTGTCAGTTCTTCGATTTGAATCGCGTCGACGCGATCCAACTGCGTTAAGAACTTCGGTTGTGAAGCAGCATCAATCACGGGATCTGAGACGACGCTAGTGGAGGCGCATCCAGAGATCAATACAACGCAAGCAATTAGTCCAATGCGCGGGTGCGACATTCCTTCGTCCATGTAACAACCGCGATAACCGAGTCGCGCCGGTAGACTATCCATTTCAATAAGCTCAAGGCCGCGACTTCGGTTCATCGATTGGTTTGCCCCAATTCGCGTCCCATCTGCCGATCGTGAAGTCACCGACGTTGCCAGAGTCATCGGCCCACACCGTAAACTCCCGAGGGTCACGGTCTTCGTGATTTACCTCGACGAAATGGAGTGACCATGCGACGGATTTGTGTTTATCGTCACCAATCCCCGGAATGTTACCTGGAAACTCATGGGACACCGCTCGGTCAATCCGAAACTTGTACGCGTAACCCGCTGCTTGAAAAGTCTCGCGAACCCTATGCATGGCAACGCGCTTTAGCTCAGTGAGTTCGGAAGCCGTCAGGGCTGCGGGTGCGGGTGTCAGGCGTGCCATCGGTAGAGTGCAGAAGATCGTATTTTCGGGTCCAAAGTACGACGCGAAATGCGACTGAAGGAACAAGTGCGGTTGAACGAACTGCCCGTCGTGCGTAATTGCCGCCTTCCACTTAAACGGAATACCTGTAGAGCCACCTAGCTTCGGGAACAGTTCCCATGTGACCGTCCATGCGTACCCGTATGCACCATAATCTTCAAGCGTTGCCGAGCGAAACATTGGTCGATGTTGCGCACCGAGCAGTTGTGTCAACAATGAATTCAACTCTGGACTAGGAAATCCCGTTTGAATAGCGAACTCGGCGGAGCAAACCTTACTAAGGTTCACTTCGTCAGCATTCGCTATCGAGAGCCCGGTTAGAGGAGTAGCGAATGTAATGTCGCGAATTGCGGTCAAAGCCAGTATGTTGTCAAAATCGGTCAAGTCCTTGCGAACATCGAGATCACCTTGACCAGACGCCGAACCGACCAGCTTGAGAGTGAGTGCAAGAATTAGAAACGTACGAACCATTGATCTTCATGTAGGGCGAACGGTAGACATCACGGGGGACGGACGAAAGACTTTCCACTTCAAGAAACCGCGCAAGTCGTCCTCCCGTGCATGTCACGGTTCTGTTTTGACTAGTCTGGAAAATTCACCTGGGTGCTATCGTGCACATAAGTAGTAGCCCATGCAGTTCGACCTCGCCAGTCGCGTAGTTCTAACTGTATCTGCAAAGGATAACGTATTTCCCCAGAGTCCATGCTCTCGTTACAAGGAATGAATGCGCCAGGTGAAATGCGATTCCAATTATTCGATGATCGCCACTTAACTCGCCATAAACTACGTGTGTTTACTGTGATCCAGGTATAGTCATCGATACCGTTCGACGCACTGGTCTGCAAGTCGTGTCGCGCGAGCACGGCAACGTACGGACGATGGTCGACTGCACGATACCAAACGGGCAAGAACCCGTCGTTCCGGATATCAAATTGGGCGAGTCGTTCGCCGGAGTCGCGCATCAAGCGAAGTTGGTGGCATGAGATTTGGGGCGAAAACGGTGAGACGAACGAAAAGACAACTGCGGATACGGCTATCGCAACAAAGAGCGTCAAGAGCTTGAAGCGGGGAGGGTGCATGTACATTCATTTGTAAGCAGAACTTGTAATTAAGGGGAGTCAGGACTTGGCGGTTGGTTATTTGACGCCTTATGGGCGGTTGGCCCTCGCGTTATCCCGGTATTATTGGCAGTTGACTGATTTTGGCTTGGTTTTACAGCAATTTGCCAATAAGAACGCCACGCATTATAGGCAGTTGCCGCTTTAAATGCAACACTGGGTGGGGTTGACGCCCCTTATTAGGGGTTGCGTTTTGATAGGACGGACATTTTGTGCATTTGGATTTCCGATTTGAGGGGGCATGCAATGACACGTTCTGAGAGCAGGCGTGGGAGTGGGTACGGTGGGGGGCATGAGAGCGTTGTCGCTTCGGGAAAGCCGGATTGGCCGGCGATCTGGTATGCGAAGTTGCGACGGCATCACCAAATTGCTCAGCGCGAGCGGTGGGAGTTTGATGGCGAGCATGTTGTTGCCTATTTGATGAGGGGCAATGCCGAGGACATGGCCATCTCGAAACGCCTGAAAGTGGCAGAGGCGCTGCTGGAGTTTCGCCGGTGGAAACGATGGAAAGAGTGCCCGCTTTTGGATAAGGTGTGTGAGACGCCGCGCAATGCTAAACGTGCCCAACAAAAGGGAGGGCCTAGAATGCTGAAAGGCAATCTCGGGACGCCCGAATCGCACCTGGAGGGAGTCCCATCCTACGAATTTAGCAGTATCTGTCGCTGCATCCGCAGCTTGATGGGGTGATTGCCGGTTGGACGTGGGGCTGACGCCCCACGCTTTATGCTGTCGCTGCCTCCGCAGCTGGAAGCGGTCACAGCCAGGGGAAGTTTTTATGTTCCATGGGCAGCTTCCATCGACACGTTTGATCGACATAGCAAAGTGCTGTGTCCCCAAGATCGCCGTCTTTTCCTAAGGCGACCGTGTTCTCTTGCATCGCCTCTGGGTTGCAATGATCGCCATGCAGATCACGCACGCAGAACAGGCGGATGGTTCTGGCACTGCAGCAACGGTTATTGGCGCATTCATGGTCAAACCCGATGTTGCCGAACTCCAATCCCATGAAAATGTCCCGTTGGCAACAGCCTCTGACAAATTCATTGCCAGTAAGATTGGCGTGCCTAAAGACAGCGACTCGTTCGGCTCGAGAATCGCGCCACTTGAAACCGTGAATTCACTCAGTTGATTTGGAGTAGAGTTGAATTCTGAAAACCCAAGCGCGCCGACGCCGTATTCGTTTACCACACGAGCAGAGTCACTGGCTAATTGGTCTTCGATGCTGTTCCATGATGTAACGGAAAGACAGCCATCGGCGCATTTGATAGAGTAGGCATCGAAGTCAATGTCGAGCATACCACGATTTCTCAGCGTTGCAGAACCATCATTTCCAAGTTCCAAAACGAGTTCCGCTTGAGCCTGACTAACAGCAACTAGGGTTACCAACGCCGCAAAGATAAAATGATGGTGAGTTGATTTGATCATGGTGGATGCGATTGTTCAACCAACGATTCATCTAGTGTGCGAACATCGAGGACGGTGAAGTCGGCCGGGTTTCCAGGGCGGAGACTGGACTTCAAATAGATCGATGAAACGTTTGTATAGGTGTTTATGTGTTGCTTGAAGTGGACTCGAGCCCGATCCGCGTTGCCATGTCTGAATGATCGAGCAAACGAATCATACTTTGGCACAACGGCGTAGGAAAGCTTTGAATCCGAGCCATTTCGATCTGACAATTTTTTGGACACTACTCGCTGATCGCCACCACTGGTTCCCAGGCTCCTGCCTGCCGATCTGCTGACAATTTCCAGGCTACGCTGTTTTTCGCGAGGCAGAGCCTCGAGGGCAGTGCGTTCCCAGGCGTGAGCCGGGAATGAGCGTTCTGCGGGGTGGCGATCAGCGAGAAGTGTCTTTTCTTGTTCGAGACTGGTAGGGGCCGGCGAGTAGATCCGCCTGGAAAGACTGACGTCCGTCTATGCAATGATGTCGTGGGCGACGTCGCCGTAGACGTCGGTCAGACGGAAGTCGCGACCGGCGTAACGGTACGTCAGTTGTTCGTGATCCAAGCCCAACAGGTGCAGGATCGTGGCGTGCCAGTCGTGTACGTGGCACTTGTTCTCGACCGCTTCGAAACCATGTTCATCGGTGGCACCGTAGCTCATCCCGCCTTTGACTCCGCCGCCGGCCATCCAAATCGTGTAGCCTTTGTTGTTGTGGTTGCGGCCGTCGCCGTTTTGGCCCGACGGTGTTCGACCGAACTCACCGCCCCAAATCACCAACGTGTCCTTCAGCAAATCTCGTTGTTTGAGGTCTGCCAGCAGGCCTGCGATCGGTTTGTCACAGGCTTCCGCGCGTGCTTGGTGGTCTGCAGAGAGACGCACGTGTTGATCCCAGTTTCCGTGGGTGACTTCGATGAAACGCACGCCGGCTTCTGCAAATCGTCGAGCCAACAAACATTGTTTGCCGAACGTTGCGGTGGGGCCGCCATCGGCACCGTACATCGCCAGTGTTTGCGAGGACTCGTCGGACGTGTCCATCAATTCCGGCATCGCGCTCTGCATGCGGAATGCCAATTCATAAGATTCGATCACGCCCTCGACGCCCGGATGATCGGGTTGTCGCTTTGCTTTGTCGCGATTGAGTGCTTGGATGAAATCCAACTGGGTGCGTTGTTGGCGATCGGATAGATTTGGGTTCTTGATATCGGGGACCGTTTCTTGACTCGCCATGCCTTGCGCGAATCGGCTGCCGCGACCGACTTTGGTGCCCCCGTAGATTGCGGGCAAGAACGCGCTGCCGTAGTTACGAGAACTGCCCGAGGGTGGGCTGAGCGAGACGAAGCCGGGCAGACTATCGTTCTCGGTTCCCAAACCGTAAAGCGTCCAGGCACCCAAGGAGGGACGCACGAACTGGGCCGTCCCGGTGTGCATCTGCGTCATCGCGCCGGGGTGGACCGGTTGATCACAATGCATCGAACGCAGCAAGCACATGTCGTCGGCGTGCTCGGCGACGTTGGAGAACAAATCCGAAATCCACAAACCGCTGTCGCCATGCTGGCGAAACTGCCAAGGTGATTTCAACAGAGAGCCGCCGTACAAACCACGTTTGCCGTGGTCCAACGCTAGTCGTGGTTTGTAGTCAAAGGTGTCCACATGCGACGGTCCGCCCTGCATGCACAGAAAGATCACGCGTTTGGCGCGAGCGGGAAAGTGCGGCTGTTTTGCCGCCAATGGATTCTGACTTTCTCCCACGGCCACACCTGCATCGGTGGCGAGACCGCGTCGAGCGTTGGCAGCCGTCAGCCCGGCGAACGCCACATAGCCGAATCCGGCCGAAGTGGATTTCAGCAAGTCGCGTCGTGAAATATTCATGAGATGGACTCTCGAAAAGGTGGCGTATTGAAAAAGCAGGTGAAGCGAAAAGACTGTCTCTAATCCAAGTATCGGAACTCGGCGGCGGCGAACAGCGACTGGCAAAACGCGGCCATCACGGACAAATCAGAATCGCCGCGACCGGTTGGATTGCTGGAACGTTGCTCGGCTGATTTGCTGAAGCTGCGCAGGAAATCCGCAGACGCTTGTTTCTCGCCGGCGGTCGGCGGTCGACCGTACGCCAGCAGGAAGGCTTGCGTGATCTGGTCTCCGACGCGACTGGCGTTTTGAGTCAATCGCTCCGCAAACGATTCGCTGGCTCTCAGCACCAGCGGATTGTTCATCATGTATAGGGCTTGATTGGGAGTGTTGGACGATTCACGATCTCCGATCACCATGCTGGCGTCCGCGAAATCGAACACGTCGAGCGAGCGGGGGACCAGGTCACGAACGATCGGCAAGTAAACGCTTCGGTAATTCGCGTCGACTTTATCGAGCGAGACTTTCTTGGCGACTTGTTCGGCGACTGCCTGCATCGTTTCTCGCTGCATCTGTCGACCCATTTCGCCGTCCACTATGGCTTGTGCTGCTTGACTGGGCCTTCCAGATGGACCGGGCCTGCCTCGAAATGTTCCGCCTCGCTGAGCGAAGCGTTGTCGCATGGCTTCACCAATTCTCTCGCGATACTCCTCGCGTTTCTGCTCGATGACTTCCTGTGTCACGGTTCGAACCATTTCACGCGGATCGGCGAGTGTTTCACCACGCACACGCATGTAACCGGCTTGGGCGACGTCGGAGCCACGCGGCCGTTGGGTGTCCAGCTCGCCACAGATGCTCAGCATCGCATCTCGTAGCGACTCAGCATCCAGACGTTTTGCGTTGGCGTGCCACAGCAAGGCGTTGTCGGGGTCGTATTGATGGCTGCGTTGGTCGAAGGTCGTGTCCATTCGATAGACGCGTGACGTGACGATTCGGCGAATCAGAGATTTGACAGACCAACCCGAGTTGACGAACTCGATCGCCAAGTGATCCAGCAATTCGGGATGCGACGGTGCGGTTCCGGTGGCACCGAAGTTTTCCGTGGAGGTCACGAGTCCTTGGCCGAGCAAGTGTTTCCAGATGCGATTGACCATCACGCGGGCGGTCAGTGGGTTGTCTGGACTGGCGATCCAGCGGGCCAGTTCCAAGCGACCGCTTTCGTCGGCGTCGATCGAAAGTGGTTGATCGGAAAGTGCATCGGGAATACCACGAGGAACGACTTGCGCGGGTTGATCGATTTCGCCGCGAACCAAAACGCGGGCGTCGCGGGGGCTTGGCGAGTCTTGAACGCCCATGCAGTAGCTGAGCGGGTTGCCGTTTTCGTCAACGACGCCCAACTTTGCGGAGACTTCTGCCATTTGGTTGCCGATGCGGATGCGTTGATTGATCCCGTTCTGGGCCGAGCCGGAGTCGCGACGCAGATTGGCGAGCTGGCTTTGCAAGTCTCGCATCTGATCGTGCAAGTCCTCCAGTTCCGAGGCGGTGTAGGACTTGTCGAACGGATTGGGGTCTTGGACGGGCAACAGGATCAAGCTGCTGATGCGACGTGACTGCGGCGTCACGGGAGTACCGTACTTGGACGGCGGGTTACCGAAATAAGTTTTGGTGCTGGCAAAGATCCCGGCCATCGCGTAGTAGTCCGTTTGGCGGATCGGGTCAAACTTGTGATCATGGCAACGTGCACAAGCGACCGAGGTGCCCAAAAAGACACGTGTCGTGGTATCGATTTGTTCGTCGATCAAATCGGCGTTGAACTGCACACCGCTTTGTTCGTTCACGTTCTTGGTACCCATTGCCAGGAAGGTCGTCGCGATCAAGTTTTCCGTCCACTGCTGATCGTCTTGGACGGGCAACAGGTCGCCGGCGATTTGTTCTTGGATGAAGCGGTCGAATGGCTTGTCATCGTTGAACGAGTCGATGACGTAGTCTCGGTACCGCCAGGCGTGCGGATACGTCGTGTTGACTTCGCGTCCGGTCGATTCCCCGTAGCGGGCAACGTCCAGCCAGTGGCGTCCCCAGCGTTCGCCGAACTGTTCCTTTTCCAACAAGCGGTCCAATGTTGTCGCGATGGCTTGATCGGGATCCGACTGCCATGCTTTTTCGAACCACGTGATCTGTTGCGGCGTGGGAGGCAATCCGACGATGTCAAAGCAGAGTCGTCGCAAGATTTTGTAGGACGGTGCGTCGGGGGCTGGTTGCAAATCGACCGACTCCAGTTTTCCCAGGACGTGTCGATCGATATCGGTTCGCGACCACGAGGCATCATTGACGACCGGAGTGGTGGTCTTGGCAGTCGGTTTGTATGCCCAAAAGGATTCCTTGGCTTCTTGGATGTCTTCGCTGGTGATCTGTGATTTGATCTCCGCGATTTTGGTCACGCGGGGATCGGGCGCGCCCATCTCGATCCATTCTCGAAAGTCGGCGATCTCACGATCACTCAACTTGCGTTTGGGCGGCATCACAAAATCCGTGTGCGTGATCGCGTTGTAGATCAGGCTTTCCTCCAGGTTGCCGGGAACGATTCCAGGACCGCTGTCGCCACCCAGATGAGTCAGCGATCGGGTATCCAGCCGCAGTCCGCCTCGGGCTTGGCCGGACTGGTTGGAGTGGCAACCGTAACACTCGCGGATCATCACCGGTCGAATGTTGGTCTCAAAGAATTTCAACTGCTCTGGCGTGATCACTTGTTCGACCGATTCGCCCATTTCGTCGGTTATCGCGTCCTGAGCGGTCGATGTGGGAGCAAGACATAGCAATAAGACGAGGATTGCGGCGTAGGCGACGGTACCTCTTTGAGACTTCAACGCCGATCCGTTTCTCGTCGCGATTGGTAATGGGATTCGCCAGAATTCCTGTTGAGAGGGATTTTCGCGAGAGGGATTTCTGGCGAAATCCATTACGTGGCGGGGATTTCTGGCGAAATCCAATGCGTGAGTGAGCTTTCTGGCGAAAGCCATAACGTGAGTGGCGGCTGCCCGTTTTCGGCTGAGCAAGCGGTCAAGAACCGTGAATCGGTGGTTACTCATGGCGGTGACTTTTCTCTAATGAGCGGCGATAACGGACATTCCGGCGGTGTCTACAATCAGTACGGTACAGGACAGCGTGTCGCGACAGACAATTTGGAACAATCTCACAAGAATGAAAAACCGCCCTCGGAAGCGGGTTTCGGCGAAACGAAGCTGAAAATGGCGGGGTTGTAACGTAGGAACGGACGCGACTTTTCTAATCATGGCAACCGCAGATCGATTCATGAACGCCACCGACCGACCCACCGATGAGCTGATCGACCGAATGCGGTCGGGGGACACCGATGCGCTGGCGGAGGTTTTTTCACAGTGCCAAGACCGCTTGCGACGGATCATTCGATTCCGATTGGATTATCGGATCGCTGGGCGGATCTCCGACTCGGACGTGCTGCAGGAGTCCTATTTGGCAGCGGCAAAGCGTTTGCAGCACTTCGCCGCAGACAGCGAGATGGATCCCTTTCTCTGGTTGCGATTGATCACCAGTCAGAAACTTGTCGATCTGCATCGTCAACACGTCGCGGCGGAGCGACGCGATGTTCGTCGTGAGATCTCGATCGCCGATCAGCCGATGTCCGCGGCGACTTCGGTTGCGATCGCCGCGCATCTGATCGGGGGCGATCCGACCGCCAGCAAGTTGCTGGAGCAAGCCGAGCGGATCAATCGATTAGAGCAAACGCTGAACGAAATGGACGCGACGGATCGAGAAGTCATCGCGTTGCGACATTTCGAAGAGCTCTCCAACGTGGAGACGGCCGCCGTGCTCGGGATCGAACCGCCCGCGGCGAGCAAGCGATACGTTCGGGCCATGCGTCGCCTAAGCGAACTGATGGCAAGTTTGCAACCCAGTCAGTCGGAGTGAAGCCAGTGGACTCGACTTGGGATCAGATTGCCGAAGCCTATGCAGCTCAGTGTCGTCAAGGATTGTCGCCCGACCCCGAGTCTTTTTTAGCCGGGCAGACCGATCCCGACGGTGAGCTTCGCAGCCTGCTGGAATCGATCGCCATGATCGAAGGGCTCAAGAAGGCCGGTCCTGACTTACCCGGCAAACGCAATCGGCTCTCGCTCAGCAAACTTACTCGGCTGGACGAGTATCGAATCGTCGACGAATTGGGACGCGGCGGAATGGGCGTGGTCTTTCAAGCCGTCCATGAATCGCTCGGTCGCCGTGTGGCCATCAAGGTACTCTCGACGCGGGACTTGGATGACGAACGTTTGTTGAAACGGTTTCAGCAGGAAGCCAAGGCAGCGGCGCGACTGACACATTCCAACATCGTGCCCGTCTATGGTGTTGGTCATTGTGACGGATATCACTACTACGTCATGGACTTGGTCGATGGAAAAACGATGCGGCAATGGCTGGATGCAAAGCATGGTCAGGTAGGGTCCACTTTGCCCACTCTGGACGAAACGCTGGAAACGGCAACCGACGATTTTTGTTTGTCCGACACACTCGGGTCACTCGATGGATCAACGCGTATTCAAACTCAAGTGGATCGGCCAGAAATCAAGCCGGGCACTGAAATCAAGCCGGGCACTGGTGCTTACTTTCGCTGGGTCGCCGCACGAGTCGCCGAAGTTTGTGATGCGTTGCATTACGCACATCGGCAGGGCACGTTGCATCGTGACATCAAACCCGCCAACTTGCTCGTGGATCGCAGCGGCGTGATTCGCATCACAGATTTTGGGTTGGCAAAACTGTCTGAATCCGATGGCTACACCAAGACCGGCGACATTGTCGGCACGCCGCAGTACATGCCGCCCGAATCGTTTGAGGGTCGTTACGACGAGTTGAGCGAAGTCTACGCGGTGGGACTGACGTTGCACGAGATGTTGACGGGCAAGCCGGCGATTGCAGCGTCCAGCCAAGCCGAAGCGATTCGGTCGGCCATCGACGGCGTGACGATTTCACCAGAAAAGATTGAGCCAGCGGTCCCTCGCGATTTGTGCACCATCGCCATGAAAGCGTTGGCGATCGAACCGACGTTGCGGTATCGCAATGCCGCAGCGATGCGAGACGACTTGCGAAATTTTTTGGCGGATCGACCCATCGCTGCCCGGCGAGCAAGCTGGAGTGGCCGGCTGATCCGTTGGAGCAGGCGAGAACCGCTGGCCGCGGCGCTGACTGCGGCGGTGTTTGCATCGTTGTTCGCGCTGGCGGTCGTCAGTTCGCTCGGCTACCTACGCGCCCAGTCCTTGCTGACCGAAACCAGAGAGTCGAACGAAAAGGCCAACGCGGCGCTCGCGGCGCGCGGCGAAGCCCTGACGCTTGCGCAGCAGCAGAGTCGGCGGGCCACCAAGAATCTCAACGTCGCGATTTCTGCGTTTGATGAGATCATGAACAACGTGATCCAACGCGGATTTGATTTGGAGACGGAGTCGTTCGGCGACATCGGCGAGTCGACTTCCCCGGACGTGTCGGCCGCCGACGCGCAAATGCTGCAATCGCTGCTGGGATTCTTTGACGAACTGGCGGAGAACAATGACGAGGATTTCCAGAGTCAATCCGCGGCTGCTTTGCGTCGAGTCGGTGACATCTTTCAACGACTGGGACAACTGAAGCAAGCCGACGAGGCGTACGCCAGGGCTCTGGTCAGAGTGGATGCCGTATCCCAAAATCGCGAACCCGTTGATCCGGTTGCTGATGCGACTTGGCGTGCCGAGGTGCTCAACGAGCAAGCCAATATCGCGGGGCTTCGCGCACAGGTGCCGCGTGCGATCGAACTGTATGGCCAGACGGTGGACTTGTTGGTTCACGACGGCGAGCTGTTGGACTCGGACGAGGCGCGGTTTCAGTACGCGAGAGCCAATTCGCTATTCGCATCCATCGTCACGCGAGCGGGTATCGAGCTGCCCCCCAACGCCTCCTTTGCCAATCTGATGCGCCGTAATGCGTTTCGTGAGTTTGCACCGCAAGCCAAACAGACGTTTCAGCAGCAACGTGCCATCATGGAATCGATCGACGTCCTGCAGGAATTGAGCAAGCGAAATCCGGACGATGCCCGCTATCGAGTGTCCTTGGCTCGTGCGTATCGCGATCAAGCCAAGATTGCCTCTTTGCGTCGCCAATCGAATATGGCCCGAGATTCGATCAACGAATCGATCAATCTATTGCGAGCATTGCAGCAACAGTATCCCGAATCGGAGTCCATTCGCTACGAGTACGCCAAGACGCTGTGCAGCTCCGAGGCCCTGGCAGTGACACCGATGTTGCGTCTGGGGCAGGCGATGCGGTTGAGTGAGATGCTGCTACGGTCCAACCCGGACATGGCCAGATACCAGGAACTGAAAGCAGCGGCACTGCGTCAAATGTCGGAAGTACAAATGGGCCGTGGGAACACGACGGCTGCGATCGCCCACTGTCAGGAGGAACGGGGGATTCGGCGTGATTTGATCGAAAAATACCCCGATCGTGTCGCTTATCAGACCAGCCAGTGCCAGACGCTGGAGCGGCTTTCGGAGCTGCAGGCCAAATCGGCAGACCCGTCGATGGCCGCTCAATCGCTGCAGGAAGCCATCCTTTTGGCCGAAAACGTCGTGGAAACCGACAGTGTATCACACCATGCCCAGCGGCTCTTAGGCCGATTGAAAGACAAACAGCGTCGACTGAGAACAGAGCAAGTGAACAATCCTGGCGATCCGTAAAGATGACCCCAGACGCACAGATGCACACTTTTTGCCGCAAAAATACAGCCAGACGCGATCGTTCGCCGCACCAGTTGGGCTTGCTTACCAACCCGGTCGAGCTAGAATCGGAGCCCGCCGAAGTCGAGCGAATTGCATTTGCCAATGCACGCGGCTTCGTCCCTGTGCGAACTGCACGCTCTGGTAGGTGAGTGTTGATCCATGACTTCGTCCAATCACTCTGCAGTGCCTCCGGGTGGATTCAAGCTACGTTTTCACCCGCGAATTTTTGGCAGTGCGGCTCCTGTTTTTCCTGGATTCGAGATCGATATCTCGGACCGTGTTGATGATGCCGATCGCCCGGATGCCGTCTGGCACCGCGATCGTGCGAAACAGATGATCAAGGCGCATCCGGAGATCAAGGGGCTGATCGGAAATAATCCATACACGTTCATTTGGTGCATCCTGTTCACCGGAGCCCAGATCGGCGTGGCTGCGGCTGCCGGCATGGTCAGTTGGTGGTTGGTCCCCGTGCTTGCTTACTTCATCGGTGCCTGGATCAACATCTGCCTGTTCATGTTGGCACACGAGTGCAACCACAATCTGGTCTTCAAGAAAACCGCGCCCAACCGCTGGCTGTACACCCTGACAACGATGCCGATGTTTCTATCGGGGCATCACACGTGGTGGGTCGAGCATCACGTGCACCACAATGATTTGGGCGCCAAGAAGGACTTTGTGAAACGCCGTCGCAGCTTCATGTTGCTGACACGTCAACAAGTGTTGTGGAAAACCGAAGGGCCGCTGTACAAGGCATTCTCTTGGCTGGCAACGCCGTTGTTCTCACCGTACTCACTGTTGATGCTGGTCACACAAGTGATGCGGTCTGTCCTCGGGCTGATCGTGTACGTCTTTGAATCACTCTTGCGAGGGCGTCTGCGTCCGGGAACCTTGTCGCTCAAGATTTTGGCAGATGAGCATTTGGTGAGCGGATACGTCCGCAACTCCATGACGGGCTGGGCCGTGATCTATCCGCTCTTTAGCCTGGGGCTCACCGTCGCGTTGTTCTTTGTCGGTGGCTGGAAAGCCCTGGTGTTCCTGCTGCTCTCACAGTTGTTCATGACCGGATTCCTGAACCCCGTGATGTTCGGGATGATCCTCAGCAACTCGCACTTCCATGGTCACAGCCGCTATCAACCGTCCTCGTCCTATTACGGATGGATGAATTGGTTCACGTTTAACTTTGGACTCCACACCGAGCACCACGACATCTCGGGTATCCCCTGGAATCGATTGCCCAAGATGCGTCAGTACGCGCCCGAGTTTTACGACAACATCGTGCAAACCGAATCCTACGCACGTCTGGCGTTGCAGTTCGCATTCGGTAGTCGCGACAAAGGCGACACGGATTTTGACAATGAGGTCTATCGAAACGCCGAAATGTTCCGAAAGATGGAAGAGGAGCAAGCAGCAGCGGCGGCAGGCAAGACATCGGAATCCGACTCTGAGAAAGCGGAACCGGCAGACGAAATCGTCGATGACGCGCGGCAGTTCTCGCGTCCATGAGCCTTGCCGATAAAGTTGTCTTGATTACCGGTGCCACCGGAGGCATCGGTTCCGCGCTGGCAACCACTCTGGCTGCCAAAGGCTGCAAGATCGGCTTGCTCGCTCGCAACGAAACGCGGTTGCGGGAAATCGCTGACTCTCTGCAGTCATCGAGTACCAAAGTCGCCTGCGCGGGTACCGAAGTCGCCTACGCGTGTGCCGATGTCGGGGAACGAGCCGAGGTCGCCCATGCCGTCGATCAAATCACACAGCAGCTCGGGCCGATCGACCTGCTGATCGCAAACGCGGGGGTCGGGGACCCGGACCAGATCGAGCCCTTTGACGGCGAATTGTTCGAGCGTCTGATGCGTGTCAATTGGCTGGGCATGGTCAACGCCATCCAAGCCGTTTTGCCTGCGATGCTGGAACGTCGCAGTGGTCACATCACTACGGTATCGAGCTTGCGAGGCTACCGTGGCCTCCCCGGCTTTGCCGGCTATGGCTCCACCAAAGCCGCCGTCAATCATTTCATGGACGCCCTGCGAGTTGACTTGCGTGGCCGCGGCGTGGCCGTCACGACCGTCTGCCCCGGATATGTTCGCACCGCAATGACGGATTCCAAAGACTTTCCCATGCCGTTCATCATGGAACCGGAGCAAGCGGCCAAGAAAATCGTCTACGCGATTGAACGCAAAAAGAAAGTGTTCAATTTCCCTTGGCAATTGGCGTTGATGAGCCGTGTCGTTCGATCGCTACCCGACTGGGCCGTCGACCGAGTCGCACCGCGCTGAAACTGAGAGCCCTGCCAGGCGGTTTATCTGACAGCAGCCCTCAGTCTGCCGGCGATGTCGTCGGCCAATCGAACGCCGCGGAATTCGTTGATCGTTGGCTCGGGACACATGAAATTCAACAGCATGCGATCCGCATAAGTTGCTGCGGTGCAAGCGAAGTCGCCGATCGCGCCCGGTGAAACCGCAAATGTCAATGCGCGGAGCTGAAGCGGTCCATCGCCGATCGAGAGGTCCAAACGGCCGACATTCGTCAGTCCGCTGGTGCTGCGTGTGTGTCGCTGCCAACGCTCGGCCAGTGTTTCCAGCGGCAGTTTGTCGCCGCCGATGGTTTGATACAGCCGAGGCAGCATGCTCGCCATCACCGCCGGCTGACCGCGATCGATACTCGATTTGAGCTGACCACGGATGCGGCGTGCAAGATCCCAAAACGGCTCGCCAGGATCAACACGCCCGCGAAACAAGACCATGGATGCAAACATTCCGACGTCCTCGCCCACGGCTGGCACCAAGCTATCTCGCACGTTGACCGGACAGCGGTGCTTGATGCTCAATGATTTTCCCGCGTCGTGAACGACGCCCAAGACAATCGCGGCCGACAACGCACCGTGGACCGTCGTTTGTTCCTGGCGAGATCGCTTGGCCAGTGAGGCGACGAAGCTTTCGTCAAATTCTTGCGAGATCACCTTGGTATGCCGCTGATTCAACGCTGCCTGTTGATCCATCGGGATCGGTGATACCGCGCCGTATCGCAAGTTTTCGAAAACCACACCGGCGACCAATTTTGCTCGCCGCAACGATCCCGCACCTCCGAGAACCGCAGCAGGCAAACGTTCATCCATCGCAGTGGTATCTGCCAATCGTTGTTTGACTGGCCCGAAACCGTCCGACTGAGGCGTCTGAATGTGCTGTAAGAGATCGCGGAGCAAGTACATGCCGGACATGCCATCGCCGACAACATGGTCAAACGTGATCAGTAGATGGCTTTCGTCGTTTCCGTGATCGGCCAAAACGCAGCGAAACAGCGGGCCGATGTCCAGCGGAAAGGGTGTGTTGATTTCTTCTTCGACAACCGCTGTCCACTGTTCGGAGTCACATTGCACCACGCGCAACGGAATCTCGGGGACATTGTCCGTCCGAAAAGCCGGGCCATCGTTTGTCGTTTCGATACGTACTCGCAACAACGGATGTCGATCACGGACGAGATCAAGTGCGTTCCGGAGCAGCGTTTCAGAAATCGTACCTTGAACGTGCGCGATGGCGCTGACGCAAATCTGTGCGTAAGAAGTCAGACGCCAAAAAACGTTTTCAAATGGGCTGAGCGGTCGCCCGCTGAACACTGCATCGTGCATGGTTTCTTCTGAATCACGCTGCGTCATGTTGAACCTTCAATGCTCGCATTGCGGCTGATGATCGTGTCAAAGGGTCATCGATTTGATAGCGATTTTCAATGTTGAAAGCTAGGCAACAGGCAATGTCGTTGCCGTCTACCCAAACTGCCATGCTAATTTACATAGTTTGACAATCGGGCGGTTGTGAGGAGCACTGCCCCGGCTATATTCCGGCGGTTTCAATGAAGAAAGGCGGTTGTCGTTTGTTGAAAAAGGTGCAGGAACCTTTTCAGACCGCAGCGCTGCCTCATTCATCTTTGTCTGATCGGAGTACGCTAAGTGAGTGAGTTTGCAACTGAAATCGTCATTGGAATTCTGTGGCGAATCCCTGTGATCCTGCTGGCCTTTTCGATCGGGGAATGGTTGGTTCACAAGTATCTGTTGCACAAACCACTGTCCATCGCACCATTCATTGAGCGACAGCATGGCCAGGAGCACCATGGGCAGGGGCAGAACGAGATCATTCCGCACATCGACCTCACCTTGGTCGACTACTTTTGGACGCTGCCCTTCTTTGCGCTTGCCGGGTTTCGCATTTCCATGGGGCACGCTGGTGGTTGGGCGGGAGTGATCGCGCTGTCATCCGTAGTTTTTGCGCATCGCTATTTTTGGAATAAGATTCACCGTGGAATCCACCGCGATGACTCGGGCAATCGGCTTGAGAACAATTGGATGACTCGTCGATCTTGGTTTCCCATGTTTGAGAACCATCACTTGGATCACCATCGCCGCCCGGATCGCAATTTCGGCGTGGTGTTTCTGTGGATCGACTATGCGTTTCGCACAAAGTGGACCAGTGCGGCAACTCGTGCGACCATGAAAGTGGCGGAGGAAACTCACGCCGCCAAGACGACGTCCACGTGAGCCGCGATTTCAAGTGAGATGGGACTCACGCGGCTGATCCGCGGAGTCGCTGACAGCGTTCTCGTCCGAATGGTCGTTGGCACCGCCGCCCCGCGTTTCTTGTTTCTGCGTGTCCGATTCCTGGGGTTCTGGTTTCGGATACAGGAATCCGATCCCGAGGCGTTTAGCGGTCGATTCTTCGATGCCGATGGCCAGTGAGACGCCCATATAAAACAGGATCACATACAGGACACCATCCGCGATCGGATCCGCCAGTCCATCGACTGCTGGAAAGATCGCGGCCTTGAGCAACAGCGCCAGTCCGGCATTGCGAAACACGGATTCGATCGAGATCGCAAATCGGTCATTCGGGGGCAAGCGAAACGCAAACGACATCAGGATCCCGCTCCAAAGTGAGCCGGCACCGAACAGTGTCAGGGCGAGTGGGGTCTGCCAGCCATAAACAAAGATCTCGAGACGTCCGCCGAAGAATGCGCTGAGGATGTAGCATCCGAGCAGGAAACTGCTCAGATGAACAAAGATGCGACTAAAGCGAGGCGCATGGTGAGGCCAAACTCGCCGAATGGTCAGGCCGGCAAAGAGGGGCATCAGCACATACAGGAGGATGTCCAAAAAGATCCGCCCCATCGGCATCGCAAAGTCGGCCGGCAGTTGCGATGCACCATACAGTCGCAACAGCAAGGAAGTGCTCAGCAGGCACAAGAGCGTGGAAACCGATGTGGCCGTGATCGATAAAGCCACGTTTCCACCACCGAGGTGCGTCAGCAAGTTCGAAAACAAGCCTCCGGGCATCGCGGCAACCAACAGCAAGCCGAACGCTACTCCCGCGGGCAACTGAAACAGACGCGACAAGCCGATCGCCAGCAGCGGTGAAATGACAACCTGTGCGACCGTGACCGCGATGATCCCCTGAGGCATTCGACAAACGGCGGCAAACTCACGGAGCGTCAATGTGGCTCCCATCCCGATGGTCGATGTGACCAGAATCGCGATCGACAAATAGGATTCGACGGCGATGAAGTCCACGTCAAAATCCACTGCGTTTTACTCCACTTTTTCAACCAAGGGCGTTAACTCAAGCGATAGCTTGATCCGCAACGCATCCTCTGCCAAGCCTGCTGACTCCATTTTCGCAACGAGCAATTCCAGGGGCCCCGCCTGCAACGATGGGGGCAAATCATTGATACTTTGTTCCCACTGAATCCATCGATCGGTGACATCGCGCGGGGACGCAAGCTTCCATCTCAGTTGGTCTACCAGTCCTGCGATTAGCGGCCGTTTTGTGTTCGCCGCGAGCTGATCCAGGATCGCCTCCGCCTCGGCTCGCTGTGTGGGCGATTCCAATAGCCAACTGGCACAGACCAGACGAACCGCATCGGATTGCTCATTCGTCTTGGTCGTCGCGGCGGTGATCGCGGCAACCGCACGCTCTCTCGGCATCGGCGTCCAAGCAATCGGCAAGGAGGCGAGCGACATCGGGGCGAGGGAACGTTGATCGAGTTGCGACACCAGCTCCAGTGAGATCTCCGCGCGATTGGTTCGCCATGCCGCGTCGGCAGCGAGCATGGAAAGCCATTGTTGACGCCAAATCGGAGGTCGATCGCTCGGATCGTCTTCGCTGCCCAGTGCGTTGATCAGCCCCAACAAGGCATCACCGTACTGGCCGTCGAGATACAGACGAACTGCGGTGGACTCCGCGTCCGATCGATCCAGAGATCGCACCCAGATGACCCGCTGAGCAGCGATCTTTGTCAATGCGTCGTCACCTGCCAAGCGAATCGCTAAGTGCTGTCCATCCAATGACGCAATCAGCCCGGATTTGATTGTGATCGCGCGAGGATACCAAGTGCTGTCCGTGGACGCTCGCTGGGCCGGTGCCAGCCAAACGGTGTGCGGTGATTCGGTCACGGAACTCGTCTGCGCCGATACCGAGCTTGGGCACCCGATCCATGCAAGCACCACAATAGAAACCATGCGAGGAAACATGCGACAGAGGGCTAAATGGCGAAAGACATTGATCAGTGCGTTGATCAGTGCGTTAACCATTGGAAACTCATTCCATGAAATCATTTCTTCCTCCATTCCTCGTTGGTCACTGCTTGGCTTCATCCGCTGACCGTTCGGTCTCATCCGCTGGCGGAGTCCTTAATTGCTCTCGACTGAGTTGTCGAACGTCCACGTACTGGTACTGACCTCCGTTTTGCTCCGCCAATTCTCTGAGAAAACCGGCAGGTGGAGCCACTGCGGTGGAGCCGAATTCGATCGCATGGATGGTGGTACCGCTTTGCTGAGCGCGGCGTTGGATGTCTGCAAGCTGTGTGGCGGACAAGCGTGGAATGCGTGCGTCGGTCAAAAAGAAGATGACGTCGGGAGACATCCGCAGCGCCATCTTCAACGCGGCTTCGTGCTCCGTTCCCCCCACCGCCGTCATGGCTTGGATGTAGCGCTCGGCGCGACGGATCAACGCTGATTCTCCCGATACCATTTGCAACGCCATCCCAGAGAGTTCAAACGGTTTTGGCTGGTCGTTGTAAAAGATGATTTGAAACTGTTGTCTCGGCGAGAGCGTGCGTAGGCTGCGAATCAGTTCGGCTTTGGCGCTTCGCAAAGGTCGGCCTTCGAAACCGTTCATGCTGTCGCTACGATCGAAGACATAGACAAAACGTGAACCGCTGCCTGACACGCCGAACACCATCGTCGTAGCTTCTTCGCCTTTTGCAGCAGGACTTTTCCGGCCATCACTTTCGCCAAAGGCATCTCCATCGAGATTGGTTTCGCCCGAGAGGCCGGTGCCGGAGGTCGGTGCCGGTGTGGCTTCGATCGCGGCCAGGACACCGGCCAGGTCAATCGGAGGCGAGAGATCGGCCGGTGGAGCAGATGCGGCCGCGGCGTCGTTGCTGGTTTGCTGGTTGTCGGTCGCCGACTGCTGCTCCGGTTTGGCCTCCACGTAGCGATCACGATCGGGCAGCCGGTGCACCATCGCGATCCCGACGGGGCGATCGGCGGACTCGCCCGTGCCATGCGTCGTCTGTGTCAGGACCAGCCCCATCACGACCAGCAGCACCACATGTGCCGCAATCGACAGGATCATGGCCGGCGCGGTCCGCTGTGGGATGACTAGCTCGGGAGGCCGATCAGGCGGCAAATCGCGGTGCGAGCGGACCGTCGATTCGGCGGCCCCCCGCTGGCCGGAGGCGGGCGATTGCGGTGCGATTTTGTCGGGCTGGGGCATGAAAAACGATAAAAAGTCAACCTGGTGGGAGAAAGACGCGACCGGTGCAGTCTGTGTATCCGTTGCCACGCTTCTCAGAACAGTTCCGGACCACTAGTTTATGGGGCGAAATGGCGGTGGACATGTCGTTTTTTCAAAAAGCAGTCCGATTACCGACCTCATTGTTTTCCCACCTCGACCAGCCGGGTCCGCCGATCCGAGCCGTTTGGAGAATCTGTTGTGAGCAAAGCTCGTTATCTGTTTACCAGCGAATCCGTCAGCATGGGCCACCCCGACAAGCTGGCCGACCGGATTTCCGACGCCATCCTCGATGCCATTTTTGAACAAGACCCGAACAGTCGCGTCGCATGCGAGACCATGGTCACCACCGGCGTGGCCATCATCGCTGGTGAAATCTCTACCCAAGCCAAAGTGAACTATGCCGACGTTGTTCGCGCAACGATCAACGAAGTCGGCTATACCGATGACCAAATGGGAATCTGCGGCGACACCTGTGCCGTGATGGTTTCCTTGGACACACAAAGCCCGGACATCGCGCAAGGCGTCGATGCGGGTGAAGGCAAAGACGTCGGCGCGGGCGACCAAGGCCTGATGTTCGGCTACGCGTGCAAAGACACCGATGAACTGATGCCCCTGCCCATCGCCCTGTCGCATCGTATCATCAATCGAATCACCGAAGCTCGATTCAACAAAGAAGTCAACTGGCTGCGTCCAGACAACAAGAGCCAAGTCACGGTCGAGTACGAAGGCAACACGCCGGTGCGAATCGACACGGTGGTCGTCAGCGCTCAGCACTGTCCCGACGTGACCAACGATGAGATCCGAGAGTTCATCATCAATAAGGTCATCAAGCCGTCGTTGCCCGCGGAACTGGATAAGGGTGACATCAAGTACCACATCAACCCGACGGGCAAGTTCGTCGTCGGGGGACCTCACGGCGACTGCGGCTTGACCGGCCGCAAGATCATCGTCGACACCTACGGTGGCTGGGGACGTCACGGCGGCGGTGCATTCAGTGGCAAGGATCCGACAAAGGTCGACCGCTCGGCGGCATACATGGCTCGCTACGTCGCTAAAAACATTGTTGCGGCTGGACTGGCCGAGCGTTGCGAAGTCCAACTCGCGTACGCCATCGGCGTCAGTGAACCGGTCAGCGTCCACGTCGATACCGAAGGAACAGGAACCGTCGCGGACGACAAACTCTGCGCCTTGGTTCGCGAGCATTTCCCACTGACACCCGCAGGAATCATTGATCACCTGCAACTGCGTCGCCCCGTCTTCAAGGTCACCACGGCCGGCGGTCACTTCGGTCGCGAAGGTGACACGTTCACTTGGGAAAAGACCGACAAAGCAGACGCATTGGCCGCAGCGGCGAAGTGAACAAGCGTTTTGGTCCATAAGTCGACTCGATTGTTTTGGTCCACTGACGTGCATCTCAACCACGTTGCGATGCCGCAGTGGGACCAATGGATCGAAGCGATTGAGGACGCCAAAGCTGACGCGGACAAACATGACGCTACCGTCGCCGGTTTGATCATCACCGGCGACATCTCCGAAGCGGACGATGTCATCTTTCAGTTGGAGCGGATCGTCGGCGTCACCCGGTTGCCGCTCTATTTCGTTCTCGGCAATCATGATTTTTATCACGGTCTGATCGCCACGACTCGCGGCGAAGTCGTTCGGATCATGCGTGAGAACGAAGACCTCTTTTACCTGACGGACACCACTCCGATCGAGATCGCGCAAGACGTGTTTTTGATCGGCGACGACGGATGGGGCGACGCCACCGTCGGAGACTACGATGGTTCGCCCATTCGGCTGCACGACTTTCAGTTGATCGCTGACTTTGTCGAATCCCGTACAGCCGATTGGCCCAAGCTGTTGCATCGACTCGGAAAAGAATCCGCCGATCGGCTCCGCGACAAACTCTTGGCATTGCCCGAGCGTGTGCGGCAAGTCCTTGTCGCCACCCACGTGCCCCCGCAGCGCGAGTCATGCTGGTACGAAGGGAAGGTTTCGGACGACGATTGGGCGCCGTTCTTTGTCTGCGGTCAGATCGGCGAAGTCTTGGAGTGGTATGCGGATCGACATCCCGATGTTCATCTGACCGTTCTCTGCGGCCACACCCATCATCAAGGAGTTGCCCGAATTCGCGACAACCTGATCATCTACACCGGCAGCGCGGTCTACGGAGAACCCACTGTGCAATCGGTCATCAACGCGGATGCCGATGAGGTTGGTCTTGTGGATCCTAAAAGCGGCGACACGTAAGAGTTTTTGTCTTGCACACCTCTAGCCCGGATGATTCATCAGCCGCTGGCGCGATAGCGTCCGGTTCCCGAGTATAGGTGCAAGAACCGGACGCTATCGCGTGGCTGCTGATGTGCGCAGACTGTTTTCGTGCCGATCCACGCAAGCCGTTTCACGCAAACGTGTTGCGATGACCGTAGTGAGTCGCGTGAATAATCCGGGCTAGTGCTTTGTCACCATTGGTTTCCAGGCTCCTGCCTGGGAACCCAATGATTAGCAGGCTCCTGCCTGCCGATCTGCTGACAATTTCCAGGCCACGCTGACTTTCGCGAGGCAGAGCCTCCATGGCAGTGCGTTCCCAGGCGTGAGCTTGGGAACGAGCGTTCTGCGGGGTGGCGATCAGCGAGAAGTGTCGAGAAATGGCTGGTGCGATCAACTTTCTCAGCGGGACGCTCTCGTCAGCGGCCGGGTCTACCGTTTGGCATCCGCCGCCTGATAGCGAAACGTTGGTGGGTTGGATGACACGCGGCGGATGATTCCCTCGACGCTGTCGATTTGCGAACAGACAGCGATGTCGTCGCCGTGGCCGATCGCCTGCAAGTTGCGTCCTCCCTGTGATCGCCGCAATTCCTCGACGATCCGTGACGCATCCGGCTTTCCCGTTCCCACACTCTGCTGCCACAAGGCCCACGCGATCCGCGCGGAATCATCCAGTCCGGTTTCCTGATCGCGGACTTTCAATGCGTCGACCAAACCGCCGGCCAGCAACACATCTTCGCTGCTGATCCGGCCGTTGGTGCCGGCGCAAACGATGCATACGGACTCGTGCCCTGAAAGCTCTTTCACCGACGCAGAGAAATTCAGCAGCGAGACGCAGATCATCTCGCCAGCGGTCTGCGATTTCGCGATCGCAGCGGTGCCGTTGGTCGTGGTCATGATCACGCGTTTGCCGGTAACCTGCTCGGTGGTGTACTCAGACGGTGAATTGCCCAGATCAAAGCCTTCGATTTTGATGCAGTGACGTTCGCCGCACAGCAGCGAGGGAACTTCTGACTGTTTCGCCATCCTTCGGGCTTCTTCACTGGACGCGTAAGTCACGATGTCCAGCGCACCCGCCTTTCCGGCGGTTGACATCACCGACGTGGCCCTGAGAACATCGATCACTGCGACGCAGCAACGTGTCAGGTCGAGTTGAGGATCGATTTCATCAGGCAGCAATGCAACCGAGACATTCATACGCTCACACCATCCTTTTCTCTTTCCAGCGACCTTGGATGAATCGTCCCGTCATGGCGATCCCCAGCATCCATATCCACATCGTGATGATCCACCACCACCATTGCAGGGACGTGTCCAGGTATGCCGAATCCGGCTGTTCGGGCAATCGTGTGGGTTCGAACTGATAGCCGATCGTCAGTGCGACGATCGAAGCAGTCAGTCCGGCGAGCAATACAAACCAAGTGTCGCCCGCGCCACGCAGAGCGGATGCGAAAATCAGTTGCGAGGAATCAAGAATCAAATACATCGCCACAAATCCCAACAGACCTTGCGCGATGTGAGTCGAATCCAACGTCGACTGGTCCATCTCGCCGTACGTATACAGCGACATCATTTTGTCGGGCAGTGCGATGTACGCGATCGCCCAAAAAACGGAATAGGTCAATGCGAACAGAAACGCCGCCACCGCGCTCATCGTCGCACGTTTTGGGCCTGATTCCAGCAAGTGGCGTCCGACCAAGACCGAGGTCGCAATTCCCACGCCGACCAGTGGAATGAAAGCGATCATATTGAAGTTGATCGCCATGGCGGTTGCCCTGAGTGGCAAGTCACCCAGATTGCCGATCCGCAGAATGATCACCGTGAAACCGCCCGCCTCCGCCAGATTCATCAAGCCACTGGGCAGCCCGTAGAACAACAGATTCAAGAACACCGCGCGATCGAATCCGAATCCAGACAGGATTTCGTAACGTGACTGAATCGCAGGGCGACACAACAAGACGGCGTAGCAGGCGGCTTTGAACCAGAATGCGACCACCGAGCCGATTGCCGCGCCGACGATTCCCATCGCGGGGATCGGCCCCAAGCCAAAAATCAGCACGGCATCCAGGATGATATTGAGGATTCCCGAAAAGACGGAGACCCACATGATCACGCGAGTCCGCTCGGTGCCGGCAAAGAATCCGCTCAACGCCGTCTCCAACATCAATCCCACCGCGCCGATCATCAGCCAACCCAAATAGGCCGACTCCAGTGCGATCAATTCCTCCGGCTGATTCGTCCAGCGAAACGGCAGATCGGCGTAGAGAGCAACGGCCGAAAAGAACGGAATGGTCAGCAGTGCCATCCACACGCTTTGCCAAATCAGCCTGCCGACCTTGTCGTCCTCCCCAGCTCCGACGTGCTGACCGATGATCGCACCACTCATGGAAATCACTCCCATCGGCACGCAGATCAACACCCAAAACAGATTGCCGCCGGCCATCGATGCGCTCATCGACGGACCATCGAAACGCAGCAACAAGGTCCGGTCGGTGAACAGGACCAAGCAAAACGTGCCGGTGCTGACCATCAATGGCATCGCCACCCGGATCAGCTCCAGCATCACATTCCAAAAGGAAGGCAAGGATTCATCGGCTGGTCCCGATGCGAGGGCTTTGTTCACTCCGAATCACTCAAAAACCGATTCGGAATCAGCATGGCAAACGCGACCCCGGCGATCAAACCACCGATGTGCGCACCGTTTGCGATCCCCGATATGCCAAAGATACAGAACACCAACCAGCCCAGCATCAACATCACGTTGCGAGGCGGGATTCGCAGGGGATAAAAGGAATCGATCATTGGGCGGATCCAAAGGAAACCGAACAATCCATAGACGGCTCCCGACGCTCCGATCGAAAACGGAGACCCGGCGAGTCCGCGTGCCCAGACCGGTAGCGCAGAAGGCGGCGGTAGGAACAACTGAAACGCCATGCCAACCAAATAACTGACCATCAGGAGGACAAAGTATTTCTTGGAGCCATGCAGTCGTTCCAACACGGAACCGAGCATGAACAACGCAATCATGTTGAAGGCCAAATGGAACATGTCCCCATGCAAGAACATGGGCGTAAAAATTCGCCAGACCTCGCCCTCACGCACCGAGTGAAAAGCGTCCCCGGTCTGGATATATTCGCCCGGATCCACAAATGAAAGTTTGTCATACGCTTTTTCTTCAAAAGAAATCTGGCCTGGAATCTCAGAGGTATTCTGCCGCGCAAAGCCCGTGGAAAAACTCAAAATGACCGAAATCAGGACCACACCGAGCGTGACCGGGATGGCTTGTTGCCGACCCGGCATCGAACTCATCGCTCCGACGCCGCGTGTCTTGGGCATCGACATCTTTAACTTCCGTTGTGTTTCCAGCCGACGGCGGTTTTCTGCGATCCGCTGGTCACGGATTCGGCTGGCCTCCGAACTGACCTTGAACTTGGGGTCATCCGGCGACGCCAGAAACTCGGCAAACGCCTGCTTCGCCTCATCCACGCGCTCTTCGTCACGCACCCACAACGTCCAGCCACCTTGGCCATCCGAATCGACCGAAGATTCGATCGACAACGTGATCAAGTAGTCAGCCAATCGCTTGGCCAGCTCCTGTGCTTTGTCGGGGTCGTTGACGGTTCCAATTCGCCGCATGCCGTACCAATCAGGTCGTTGGGGGGATTTTCGGGTGAGAGGCTCGCCGATATCGATTTTGGAAAATTCTGAGTTTGGGAGCCGGTGGATCGGTCACTTTACGCCCGAAGTCCATAATTTGCACGCGGGGTGCCTGGATTCCCAAAAGAGAAAGCGACCGGCAAAACCCGGCATTTCGAGCCACACAAGCCGTTCATCACGGGGGGGACGAGCAAGATGTGCCTTGCCCAGGCTACCCGAACGTGAATACTATAGCCGAACGGCCGAGTACACCCTTTGGCCGGAAAAACATTCTGTCGAGACGCTTTTGCGTTTCGATACCGTCAATTCACAGTACACCTCCAGTGAAGGGGTTTGGGAACGAACGATGGCAATCAAGCTTAGTGAGCGAGCGGCTCTGGAAGTCGAACGATTCCGCAAAGAGCATAATTTCGGCGAAGACATGGTGCTCCGCATTGGCGTCGCCGGCGGCGGATGCAGCGGATTCAACTACACCCTCAACTTCGACGACAGCTTTGACGAAAAGGCAGACTCCAAATACGAGTGCCACGGAGTCGCGGTCGTCGTCGACAAAAAGAGCTCCCTGTATCTGGACGGCACCACCGTCGATTGGCACGAGAGCTTGGAGAAACAAGGCTTCACCTTTGACAACCCCAACGCAGTGAAGAGCTGCGGTTGCGGCAGCTCATTCCAAGCCTAGCTTTCCAGTCGCTGAAAAGTCACAACGTCTGCTCGGCCGTGATCGATATTCGATCCCGCCGCAGCAGACGTTTTTTTGTGCGCCCACTGCGTCAAAGAATTCGGGGGCACACCTGGTAGTGGGACTCGCCAGGAATTCCTTTCGCACAGGAATCCTGACGAAACCCACTATGCCACCTATGGATAATGCATCACCCAAGGTGAAGAATGTCGATCAAGTGTGACCGACAGACGGGGCGATCGATGATCTGCTAGCCCGGAACATTCATAACCCGACGCGTGAGCGAGGGATACCCGTTAAATCCCTCGCTTACGCGTCGGGTTATGAAAAACAATCTGCATTTCCCAGCGATATCACAACTCATTGTCAAGAATCTGTTTGCGATAAAATCAATCATCCGCGTGAATAATCTCGACTAGCGACGGTCCACCATAAAGGTTCCGTTGTCGGCGACGTTGAACATCGGGCGGCTGTGACGATGGCATCCGCCCAGCCCACCGGGTCGGAACGTGAATCCGATCGACAGATTCCAGCTTTCTTGCTCCGGCTCATTGGCCAGATCGTTCTCGCTCGCACTGAGATACGTCGCGCCCGTGTTGAACGATAGACGTGGACCGACCGGGATGTCGGCCAGCATGCCCATCAACGCGTCGCTGTTGTCGGTCCAGCCGCCGAACACGTCGCAACTGCCGCGATTGCCAAACAGCTGTCGATAAAAGAATCGGTACTGATTGGTGGCTTCGAACGTGATGTTTTCCGAAAACGCGGTGCCGCTGGTGTTCGTCACGCTGGTGTTCGAGCTATCACTGCCCGAACTGGCCATGAATTGAAATCCAACCGTATGCGGTCCCTGCGTCTTCCAACTCAGTTCCGTTCGGATCTGAGTCAAGTGTGCTTGGTAGTACCAATCGTCGTACAGATTGTCGACGACCACACCGTACTGAAACCCATAGTCGACTCGGCGAAACAAACCGCTGGTCATGAAGATCTGGTGACGCGTTTCATCGGAGAAACCGGTCCCACCAAGATTCGCTTGCGTGGCTCGCAAACCCCATTGCCAAGCCATGTCCCAGCCGTTCAACCAACTCAACGAACGGCCTTCATTGAATCCCTCGTAAAACCCAAAGTTGCCGCCGTCTCCTCGACGCTCGCCAGCCGCGTTGACGGTGGCGAAATTCATCGGGCCTCGGAATCCTTGAACACCCGCGAACAGTTCGATCCGCTGCCAAGCGATGTACAAGACAGGAACGCAAAAGTTGAGTTGGCCGTAGCGTCCTGCAGTTCCTGAGCAAGAGTCGCAACCACACGGTCCCGACTCGGCACCACAGGAGACTTCGCCACACCCGTGGCATCCGAAGCTGTCACAGCCGACCGCTCCACAGCCCATCGGCCCTAAGCCTTCCAAGCCACAACCGGGTTCGAAACCACAACCCGGCTCCAGCCCACAGCCTGGCTCGATACCACAGCCTGGTTCCAGTCCACAGCCGGGCTCCATGTACGTTCCGCAATCGCAAACCGGACCGCATCCACCGTCGCATCCGCCGTGAAAATAGCCGACCGGCTGTACCGCGGATTGTTTAGGCGATTGTCCTCCGTTGCGCTCAGACGCATCGTCAAAAACCGGCCGGGCGACCGCGACCGCGCGGACAGGTTGAGCATGACTGACGTCGATCCGCTGACCTTCGAATCGGCTTGAGTTCTGTGCCCAAGCATTCAAATTTGAAGTGATCACCCCCAGCACGATGACCGCCGACGCGATGCGTGAGGCAGATTTGGTAATCCGTTTGGCGGTTTCACTGGCCAGGGGCAGCGTGTGGCGTCGTCGTGACGTTATCATGTCTTGGGTATTCCCGAGCGTATTGATGGCGCCGGGGCTGCCATCGAAGTCCATTCCTTGTACGTTATCGGCCGCTAGAGCTTTGCTGATGAGAAAACTTTGCGCAATCGCTACACTTTCACACCTCTTGCTTGCATTCGCTGCAGCCCCATCATGGGGCCAGGATCCGGGGGCAGCCGATGCCACGGCGGAACAGCCCGCGGCCGAGAAACCGGCACCTGCAGCCGATCCGGCTGCCGCTGTCGTCGCCAAGTCGGCCGAGACACCTCAGCCGATCGATTCCGAATCTGCGAAGGTGACGTATCCGCGTGTGGTGAAAGCATCTGGTGATGACTTGTGGGTCGTGGATTTGGATTTGCCCGGTATCTGGAAAGTCAGCGGAGAGGAACGGACTCTGTTCGCGCCGGGGACCAAGTTGCTCCGCAAGCCGATGAATCGGCCTTGGTGCGTCGTACCACATCCCAATGGTGGAATCCTGGTCGGTGATTCAGCGACGCGTGAGATCTATGCGATCGCCGAGCCGGGGACGAAGTTGACCGCATTGAACAACGGCTACATCGGAATCCCGATGGCGATCGCGGTTTCACCGGACCAGAAAACGATCTACGTCGGAGACGCGGAAAAGCGAGCGGTGTTTTCACTGCCGATCGGTGGTGGTAAGCCCGAGTTGGTCGTGCGAGTGAACGCGCGTGGATTGGATTTTGATGATGACGGCCAACTGTGGGCAGTAACGCCGGACGCGGATGCGGTGGTCCGAATCGATGTCGCGGCAAAAACATCAACGGCCGTCATTACAGATCGTCCTTATCAGTTTCCTTGCGGGATCACTTGGTCGGGAGACCACGGTTACGTGACGGACGGTTATGGAAAGTCCATTTGGAAATTCACCGCCGATGGCAAGACAGAGAAGTGGTTCGAGGGCGATCCGTTGACGCATCCGGTCGGTATCACCTCAACGGACAAGTCGATCTTGGTCGCCGACCCCAAGACCCAGCAGGTCTACGAAATCGACCGCGGGACCCAAAAGGTCACCAAGCGACTGTAGTGAGCATGCGTTGGGCATCGCATCGTTTGACCCGCAGCCGAAGGCGCAGGAGACGCTTCCAACCGGTCTGCTCCGCAGAATCAAACGCCGCTTCCGCCTACGCCCTGAAAGGGCCCGGAGATGACAGCCCAGGGCAAAGCGAAGCGACGCCCTGGGTTGAATGGTTGCAGTCCCCATTTCACCCTGAAGGGGTGAGACAATCGCTCAGCAGTAGATGCCCCAAGTGAGCCTCAGACGCTAGCCGTGAGCCTGAGGCGGATTGTGGTGCCTGCCCACGGCTAGCGCCTGAGGCTCACTTTCTCAAGTTTCACCCTGAAGGGCAACGATCTCAACGAGACGGGCGAACGTCCTCGAGTATCTTTTCCAGTTGCCGCATACTGCGTGACAACAGCACTCGGACAGCGACATCCGTCTTGCCCAAACGCTCCGCGATCTCCTTGGTCGGCAGGCCTTCGGCGTATCGCATTCGGACAGCCGACTTTTGCTCGTCATTGAGTCCTTCGATCGCTTCTTGCAATCGCATCATACGGATGTCGCGGCTGAACGCGGCGCTGGGGCTGGTCATGCTGGCGGCCAGCATCTGCTCCAATCCCATCCCCGGGGAATCGCCGTCGGCACCGCCCGCATTCATCGACTGTTGACGATTGGCGTCTCGCCGTTGGGCACCAAAATGAAAACGATGGGCGTCGACGACACGGCGGCGGGCGACGTGCTGCAACCACTGCATCGGTTCGTACTGTTCCAAGGGCGCCGTTTGCAAGCTTGACAAGGCCGTGGCGGAAACCTCTTGGACCAGATCATCGACCTCGACCAGTTTCAGGAGATGTTCACCGGTGATCGCGCGGATAAAACCGGCCAAGCGATTTTGGTGATGCTGGATCAACTGCGCCAACGCATCGGCATCTCGCTGCTTGACCCGGGCGATCAACTGTGCGTCGCCGCCCCAGTCTTCACACTCAAGCTGCTCAATCGCAGCATCATCGTCAGGAGCGTTCTCTTCTGATTCCATGGTAGACCTCGCCGCAGGAGTCGAAACAAGTCATAGTATAGCGGTTCCGCGGCCACCGCGTTTGCCGACCGTTTTATTCGTCAACAAAGACCCCGACTCAGCGTTGACCACTTCATCTCACTCTGACGACCGTTCCGACTCCAAAACTCCTCCACACCTGGAGGACACGACGGACGTGCCGTCACGGATCAGCGAGACGTTTCAAAATCAGCTCGACGCCGTTTTGGAGTCTTGCCTGGATCGCTTGGTCGAGATCGCACCGCTGGAGTGTCCCTCGCAGCTGGCGGAGATTTTGCCCAAGGATGATCCCACGGTGGCGAGATTTGTGTTGGTCGAGTTGATCAAGATGGACATGGCGATCGCATGCGAATCGGGCGCAACGGCCGAGGAGCCGCCCTGCATCGAACGTTACCTGGACCAATTTGGCGAATTGTTGCCACTGTCCAACGTTCCGGTCGATTTGGTGATGGAGGAATTGCAGTTACGCCGCGAGATCGGCGTGTCGATCGACGCCGCAGATTATCAGCGACGATTTCCTCAGCATCGCAGCGTCATCGGACAGTTGCTGGGGGTCGCCGAAGCCACTGCGGCGGTCCAAAACCGTCGTGGGCCGCCGACCGTCGAGATCGGTGAACAGATCGACGATTTTTTGATCCTGCAGACTCTCGGCAGCGGTGCCTTCGCCAATGTTTACTTGGCACGGCAAGTGTCGATGTATCGCTTGGTCGCCCTCAAGGTTTCCAGGGGAACTGGCGACGAACCACAAACACTGGCCCAATTGGATCACCCCAACATTGTCCGTGTTTTTGATCAACGAGGACTCGCTGACAGCGATGTCCACTTGCTCTACATGCAGTACCAGCCCGGTGGAACGCTGGCCGACGTGGTCGCAAGAATACGGGCACTGGGCCAGTCGACAGAAGGACTGACCGGTCAAGTGTTGCTTGATGCGGTGGACCGACAGTTGTTGCGTGCTGCGCAGGTTGTGCCTGAGCGATCCAGTGTCCGCGAGTGGATGGCCGGGGCACCTTGGCCGATGGTCGTCGCTTGGATCGGGCTTCAACTCGCAAGGGCCTTGCAAGACGCACACGATCGTGGCGTCTTGCACCGAGATGTCAAACCGGCCAACGTGCTGTTGTCGGCCGAGGGCATTCCCAAGCTGGCGGATTTCAACGTCAGTTTTGCCGGCGTGGCCGGGCGTGCAGGTGCGGCATCCAGCTTCGGCGGATCGATCGGGTACATGTCGCCCGAACACCTTCGCGCGATCAATGCGACCGGACTTTCGCAGCCCGAAGCTGTGGCCGAGCGTTCCGACATCTACGCCTTAGGAATTCTGCTGTGGGAACTGTGGCAGGGCGTTCGTCCGTTCGACACCGGCTCGTCACCGAACTCATGGACGCAAGCCGTTACGCAGCAGTTGGCCGCTCGCGAGCAACCATTGGTCCAACCCCATCGCCTGGGAGGCGTTTCCGAACGAGTCTTAGAGTCGGCGCTTCACCATGCGTTGCAGTATGCACCGGAGGATCGCCCGGGCAGTGGCTCGGAGATGGCGGGACGATTGAAACTTGCCCTGCATCCCGACGCGGCAAGACTTTTCGATCCGGACCCTGATAGCTGGCAGGGCTGGTTGATGCGTCGAAGCCCCTGGTTGGTCGCTGCGGTGGTCATCTTGGTGCCTAACGTGCTGGCGATGATTTACGGGTATTACTACAACTACTGGGAGTCTCTGAAGAATCATTTTGAGAACCAAGTCGTGATGAGGCAGTTCAATAATCTCGCGGCCTGTGTCAACATTGTTGCCGTTCCCTTAGCGGTGTTGTTGGTGTTTTGGTACACGCGAAAGGTGGTTCACGAACTGCAGCGGGTTTCCCGAGGCGAGCCGTTGACGAAGCAAGGTCTTGACGACACCATCAGCTTGGCATCACGAGCCGGAATGATTGGCGGAGCCTTGTGGTGTGTCGCCGCTGTGCTGTATCCGATCGCGTTGCGGATGATGTTGCCCGAGTTCACGTCCAGTGAAGCCAGCCACTTCTTTGTCTCGCATATCATCTGCGGCGGCGTGGCGGCGATTTATCCGTTCTTTGGGATGACCGTTTACGCGACCGCGGCGGTCTATCCACGACTGGTTCGTGTTTCGATGAACGACGCCCAATTCGACCAGCGCTGGTTTGCACTGGTTCGGCTCTGCGAACACGTCTTGTTGTTGGCTTGCCTGATTCCTTTGGTCGGATTGGCGCTGATGGTTGTGTCGGGAACCGATTCACGCGGAGTGATGATGACCGCCGTGATGGCCACCGCCGCAGGACTGTTTGCCGCGTTCTACGCATACCGAATGATCGTCAGACAATGGGCCCAAATGAGCACAGTGCTTTCCGCACGCGGTTCCTCCGTCGTTCCAACAACCCCTGGCGACCAATCGGTCTAACCGCCCTGGGGACACAGCACTTTAAAGATTGCCAGACGGGAAAGACCGAATTGCCCCTCAACGGCGTTTCGTCCTCCTGGACAATCTGCCACCACGAGCTATCTCACATACAAATAGTGGTCAAAGTTGGAGTCCAGGCTTCAGCCGCTCAAACCTGTATCTAACCAAGACTCTAACACCTAGCACCTGGACTTCAGCGGTGGAGTAAAAGTATTCGTTGTTCACGACGTGGCGCGAATAAAACCCCTTTCCCCTTTTCGAGCTCTGGCGCAAAACGGCGTCGGTGGTCGCATCCGTTCTTGGATTCTGTTGGCTTCAGCCTTTCCGATGCAGCATGTTGACTTCATGTTTGGATTCCCTGTCGATGATGTTTGCTAGAAAGCTGGAGAAGTCCGATTCATACATCTCGTGTTTATCAAGTCTTTGCTTCCTGTTTTTGCGACCCACCAGCGTGAACCCCAGTCCTAATAGAGTCTTCTCTCCGTCTTGTGTCGCCGCCATCGCGTAAACCTTCTCAACGACGTCAGGGTTACAGAAGTGGCAAATCATCGTCCTCAACATTCTGACAATACAGAACATCGCATGACGTCGGTGAGCTTTTTTGATGATGATGCTTTCAATGTAGATGCTCTTGATCGAGTCTTTTTCTTTATCGCTCAAGAGATTGTAGTGCCTGATCCCTGTTTCAAGAATGTCGCCCTCTCGATAGAGTTCCATGCAGTCATCTTTGATGGCGAGCAGTGTGAAGTGTCCGACAAGTTCTTTCGATTCCAAACCGTTGGAATCGATCGTTCTTGCCTCGATGACGAAGAAGCCGTCCTGGTTGACGTCGTACCATTCCTTGTAAAGTTCAACAGGTACCGCATCGTCGGGATAAAAGGAAGCCTGCAGCTTCGCAATCTCAACAAGATCGGATTCCATCGCTTCTCGTACTGAATACATGGGAGGCATTTTGTATCCGATAACGCTCGCGAATCGGCGTCTGATTTCGTATTGGATTTGGTAGAAAAATGCCCCCGAGAGCACAATGAGCATTGTGGAGATCCCCACGATTCTAAGATTCCCATCGGCACCGATGATGCCGATGATGCCACTGACGAACCCGATTCCCGGACCGATGAAATTCAGGCTGTTTTTCGAGCTTTGCGATAAGTGCATGTCAAGGATTCGTCTGGGAATGGGATGGCAGGGAACGGCTTGGGCAGCATCGGCCCGGAGGCAGCCACGGAGAAGCATCATGTGGCTGATTGGAGGAATGTGTCACGGATCAGATTGGGTTTGACCACCTAACGCGAACCGGATGCGGACGAGTTGTATTCCGAAGGTCTCACGCATTCAATGCCCAGTAATGTTGATTTTGGAGTCTGGCAAGTGCATTATGATTGTAGACGGCCGGTTGACGAGTTATTTCATCCAGATGCCAGTTCATTTCCCGTAAAGTACGTTGCCTGCCACGACTTCTCAGCAACGGGAAATCAATCGGCCCAATCATAAACGCCCACCATCGTGTGACCTGTTCGCCTGCCTGATGCTGGGACGCAAACTAGGTCCCCTCCCACCATATCCGCTCGCCCAAATCCGCTCACACGAAAGTCCCGCCAATGAGATCGCTATTGAGTGTCATCCTTGTTCTCCACCTGACTCTCGCCACCGCTCACGCGCAGTTCAACCAGCCTCCGGCCAACGAAGGTGATCGTTTGCTGGCCGAATACTTTCACAACCAAACGCGGCAATTGAGTGAAAAAACGTTTGCAGACATTCAGACGCTGGACGACTGGACGAGCCGACGCGACGAGTATCGGTTGCAATTGCTGGAGATGCTCGGCTTGTCGCCGATGCCGGAAAAGACACCCCTGCAGCCCGTCGTCACGCAAACGCAGGAAAACGAAGGCGTGATCGTCGAAAACATCCAGTTTCAATCGTCGCCCGGTTTGTATGTCACCGCCAATCTTTATCGTCCTAAAGAACAAACCGGCAAGCTACCGGCGATCCTCTACGTATGCGGGCACGGACGCGAAGCGGTCGATGGGGTCAGTTTGGGCAACAAGACACACTATCAACACCACGGGGGTTGGTTTGCCAGGAACGGATATGTCTGTTTGATCATCGACACGATTCAGTTGGGCGAGATCGAAGGAATCCATCACGGAACCTATCGAGAGAAAATGTGGTGGTGGAACAATAGAGGTTACACGCCCGCCGGTGTCGAAGCATGGAATTGCGTCCGATCGCTGGACTATCTGCAGTCACGCGAAGAGGTCGATGGCGATCGGATCGGCGTGACCGGACGCAGTGGTGGCGGTGCCTACTCATGGTGGATTTCAGCGATCGATGAGCGGATCAAGGTGTCGGTCCCCGTCGCGGGCATCACGACGCTGAAGAATCACGTGGTTGACGGTTGCGTCGAAGGACACTGCGACTGCATGTACTTTGTCAACACGTACCGCTGGGACTATCCGATGGTCGCTGCAATGGTCGCACCGCGTCCCCTGCTGATCGAAAACTCAGACAAGGATCGCATTTTTCCGCTCGACGGCGTGGTCGATCTTCATGCCAAAGTCCGACATATTTATCGGCTCTACGACGCAGAAGAAAACCTGGGGCTGCATGTCACGGAAGGTCCGCACAAGGACACCCAAGAATTGCGGATCGGCGCGTTCCATTGGTTCAATCGCTTCCTCAAGAAACAGGATCCTTTGATCGAAACAACCGCCACACCGTTGTTCGAGAAAAAAGATCTCAAAGTGTTTGAATCCTTACCCGACGACCAACGGGTGACCACGATTCACGAAACCTTTGTTCCCCAAGCCAAGGCGGACCAAGCGATCGCGACGGGGGATCTCAAAGAAGCGATCCGTGAACGAAGCTTCGGCGGTTGGCCCAACGAACCGGAGGACTTGACGCTTGAAGTCGTTCAAACGCATCCTGTCAACGAAGCGTTTCGTTTGATCGAGTTCACCAGCCAAGCCCCTTACCGACTTCGCATCTGCCTGCATCAACGGCCCACGGATGAAAAGATTCCTTTGCGAGTGATCGTTTTGAACGACGCCGGATGGAAGCAATGGGGGCCGATGCTGGCCGCGCTGTTCCCCAAACAGTTTTCGGACATCGAACCCAACGAAGCGCTGTTAAAAGAGTTTGAGCAACAAACCGAATTGGTGAATCACGCGTTTGTCATGCCTCGCGGGATCGGGCCGACGGCTTGGACGGATGACGAGCGAGAACGAACTCACGTTCGTCGTCGATTCATGTTGCTGGGGCAGACCCTGGGTGGAATGCAAGTCTATGACCTTTGTCGAGCCGTCGAAGCGTTGCAACACGTCGATGGGTTACTGACCGACGGAGAGGACATGCAGTTTCACGCCAGCGGCGACGCTGCAATCTGGGCTTTGTACGCAGCATTGTTCGCCGACGGCGTCGATGGATTGGTACTGAGCGATTTGCCCAAGAGCAACCGAGACGCGCCGGATCTGTTGAACATCAGCCGTTTCGCGACCCTCGATCAGGTCATCGAGTTGGCACGTCAACACGTCGATCATCTCAATGTCAGGAACCGCAGGTAGCCCCCTCACGTGACAGCTCCTCACCGCCAACATCAAGAGCATTTCGGATTCGGCCAAATCAGCGAACTTGGTAGCTCAACCTGATCGTAGCCTTCGCTTTCGTCTTTTCGATGTTGACAACAATTGTGCGATGTCTCCCGCGGATGTTGGAGGACAACATCAGGGGCTGTCGAATCGGACGCTATCGCTTTTCTGGCTGCTGGATGACTCCGGGCAACGGCATGTTGCCCTCGATAGCGACGATGCAAAGGTGGTTGTCAATGCTGCCGGCCCAGATTCGACCCGATGGGTATGCTGTGACTGAGGCGAGGGGACGCGGGAACCAAGCGGCGACGGTCTTGCCGTCCATCGTTTCAATCAGTGAATCGTCCGTGCGGCCTATCCAACGCCACGGGTGTTCGTGCCGTTTTATCGCTAACGCACTCAGATCGGTTGTCCCGGATATCGACTCAACGCATGATCCACGATTGAGATCCCAGATCATGATCTCTGGCTCATGCTGGGAGGCAGATAGCAGGAAACGACCATCCGGCGTGAACGCGAGTTGCGATATCTGTTGTCGATGGCCGCGAAACTCATTCAACAGTCGTCCATCATTGGCATCCCATAGCGATACGGTCATGCTGGCACCACCGGAGGCAACACGTTTTCCGTCTCCTGAGATCGCAACACAGGTGACTCCGAGCCAACCTTCTGATTCACATACGATGCAAAGTCGTTCCCTGTTTTTCTGCAGGTCCCAAACTCGAACGGTCTGATCCGCTGCACACGAGACCAACGTTTGACTCTCTGTATCGAAAGCGAGTTGATTGACCCAGTCCTTGTGCCCGTCGAGTCTCGTTCGGAGAACTTTCGTCGGCCAATCCCAGATCAAAATCGCCCCTTCTCGTGAACCACATGCGAGGCAGTTTCCGTCGGGTGCGAACAGCGGCCGATCCAAACGGTCAGTCGGGAGATCGCTACTCATCATCGTGGGTGTGACCGCATCCACGTCGAAGGCAGACAGGAGGCCAGCCTCGTCCACGACCACGACCGATTGTCCGTCAGGCGAAAAACTGGCAAAGCGTGCGTCGTGGGGCGTCGAAGAAAGATCACGCAGTTTTTTTCCGTCCGTACCGTCGCAAAGTCGCGGCACGGGGTCAAATCGTCCAACGGTAACCAGTCTGCGACCGTCTGGTGAAAGCTCCACTCCATCCAGGTAAGTGCCGTGGTCGTACGTCATTTCCCTTGGATCGGCATCGGATTGCATATCCCGGATTGCGATGCAATGACCAGACGTGCAGGCGATTGTCAGTCCGTCGGGGGCGATCGCGACGGCTCCACCTTGCAGGTCTTCGGTCGAAATGGATCGCACAAGAGAGCCGTCTTGAAGACTGAACACGCAAAGGGAACCGTCGTCTTCCATCACAGCTAGCAAGAGCCCATCAGGCGAGAACGACAGTCCGCGGACGCCTGAATGTAGCTTCTGTGAATACTGGATCTTCTTTGTCTGGACATTCCAAACCGTGAACGTGCCGTCGTCCAATCCCCATGCTGCTCTGTCAAAGCTTGACGCCACCTCCAGAACGTTGATTCGACCTTGACCCGAGGGTCGAATGGCCTCACATGAGTCATTTTTCCAGTCGTAGAAGACAATGGACCCATCGAAGCATCCTGCCAACACTTTTTCCGCAGTTCCGACAAATCGGACCGCAGTCACCATGTCAGAGCATGTCGTTTTTGCAACGACGTCCCCTGTGGCTGGGTCCCATATACAAACATGGTTCTCATTTCCTCCGGTAACCAGGCGTTGCCCGCACGGCGACCACGCAACATCGTTTAAGATCTCACCGGCACCAAAACAAGAATGCTCTGTCCCTGACTCTGAGTCCCAGATCCTCAACGACCGATGGCTTGCTGTCGCGATAAAACGGTCATCGCGACTCCACGCGACGGCGTGAACATCAAGGCCAGGAACTCGGTAGCCGACGCCACCGTGAACGATGTCCACAAACTCCTGGGGCGATAACTTCGCTAACTCATCCGATGTGAATGTCTTGATCAGGCTTTGAAGCAGAACGCCGCTTTTCAAGTCCCATACTTTAACGCTGCCATCGCTTGCCCCTGAGGCCAAGCGACATCCGTCCGAAGAAAAGTCGATCGAATTGACTGAACCCGTATGGCCTCGGAAGACTGCGATCAGACCTGAGTCGATTGGATTTGCCGGTGGGCGCAGGGATCTGAGCCAGATGAACCCAGGTGTGCGGTGCTGCTTACCTGATCGCCATGTTTCCAAGACTTGAAAAAGCTTTGTCTTTCGAGTGTCCGGTGTTTCAGATTCATCCGACCCTCGATTCACTGATTGCATGGAGCTTGCGGCGACATCGCCATCGTGCCACCAGCACTGATTCCACATCGTTTGAAAGAGCGTTGTCGGATGTTGCTCAAGGAAATGCGATTCTCGTCGGATTGCCTTCTGCAACAAACCCAACGTTTTCGCGTCCGGACGCTCTTTCGGAAAGGCGGCAATCGCTTCCGAAAAATCTCTTAGAAGCTCGAAGATCATTGGAATGCTGTTCGCATTAGGGTTTCGCCTCGGCTTTGGCTTCGAGGAACTCCCAGTTCAGCAGCAGATCGGCGACCGCCTTCCATTCCAACGCGGTTGGGTCATCTTTGCCAGTTAGCTTTGCGACTTCGAGTGTGTGATAGGGCAGTTCGTCCACTTTACGAATGTTGACCGGACGTGGCGTCGGGGGAAAAGCTCTCGAACGTTCACGCTGAGCGTCGATATCTTCCAGAAAATAGGGATGACGTGTGTCATCACCGAAATACTTGGCGAGTTTCTGATGCAGATAGAGACGCTCGCCATCGTCCAGGTATCTTCTGCGAACTGCATCTTCCACCTGTCGGTGATAAAAGCTCAATACCGTTGTTCCAAAAGCATTTCGATCAGTGAGATAGGATTCCAAGTCACCGTGCAGGCGTGACCAAATCAAGACCGGTAATCTTGATTGACGCTGACCCGACTCTCGCTCGGTAGGGGATCGCAGCGCAAAGTCCTGCATGACATCTTCGTCGGTCGATAGCACATCGATCAACTCATCCTCCGTCAATCCTCGCCGGCCAGCGGCGATGTATCCGAGCGCACGGCGTGTCAGCACTTCTCCATGCGCCCGGTTGTCTTCCAATCGCGAGAAAAGGTCGCATAGAATTCCAGGAACACCAGGTGATAGTCCTGGGGAACCATCGTGTCCCGTTGGCAATGCATCGTACGATTTCCAATGTCGTGACTCCTCGAACGCCAGCTTCAGCCAGAGGGGCAGCCCGCACTGCTGGGACTCAAAGCCATCCAGAATGCTCTCTTGCTGTTTGGTCGTGAGGCGACGCCCCACATCGGCGTGCCAGCGATTCAATAGTTCTTTGCCCTGAATCCGACTCATTCGACCAAGCTGAATGTGGTTGCGTGTCGGAATCCGACTCGTCGCTCTCTCGTAGATTGCTCGAGATTCGATTGTCACCATCGAATCATCCGAGTCGAGCATGGACAGAACGAGCCTGCAGTTGCCAGGTAACGAGTTCCACGGTATCCAGGCCAACTGATGTGCACCATCAACTTCGTTGAGCTGATCCAACGCATCCAACAGGATCACGAGTGTCTTGTTTGCAGACGCGATGGCAAGCGTCTCGTGAAAGTAACGCACCACCTCGTTCATTTCCGATAGGGATGGGCTTTCGTCTTGCAATTGGAATCGAAAGCGAATTTCATCGGTTAGACTGATCAACATCGAACGCAGGTCCGATGCTGACGGCGTCACACCCAAAAAGCGAACGATGGTTACCGTATTGGAATGCTCCGGTGAGTCAAGCTCTGCGGCAGTGTTCGCCATCAACGCGGTTTTTCCCGACCCGCCAGGACCGGATATCAGCAGCGGTTGGTCATGAGAGCCTTGTCGCAAATACTCTGAAATGCGTTCTCGTTCCTCCACTCTCCCTGTAAAGTGGCGACATCGCTGATCCCCGAACATCGCGTGAAGAGTCGCTTCGGAATCCATTGATTCAGCGATGACATCTCGCTCATCAAGGGCGTCCTGGATGATTGACGATAAATCCAGGAAAACGCCTTCTGTGAATGAACGCAGCCAAGCCTCGTCATTCGGACTGGACACATCGTACGATCGAAAGCGGGCGCCCAAGCGGTCTCGTAGTTCAGACTTCAAATTGCAAAGTCGTTGGTCAGCCTTGATATCCCAAGTGCCATCGTCATCAACGAGGTCGCAATACTCGTGATACTCTTGATCGATCACTTTGTCTCTTGACTGGGATCGCTGTCTCGCAAAGTAGTTCAGATTCCGTGAATAACAGACGACATGTTCGCTGGCTTGGACGCTTGCCAACGCGCCGTTTCGAATTTCTTGATGAGTCGCTGAGTCAAAATACTTCGATCGTCTCGGGTCATCCTCCGCGAACGCTCGCAAAGCTGCTTGTTGCAAAATGAAACGTAGTTGAGCTTCGTCAAAACTCGCGTCACGAGGTTGCAGAACCCGCTCGGGCTCAATGGCATTCAGATCCAAACGATAGAATCGCTGCAGTTGACTCAGTTCCGACTCGGGTGATGAATCTTGAGATCGCTCGACGGCATCACATAGCTGCTGAAACTCGATCTCGGGAATCTCTGACGGCAGCGGACGCCATCCGTACCGGTCGCCCAGCAGCATAAGGAAATTCGGACGAGGCGTTGTCGATTGGCACCGTCGCAACTCATCCAAACAAATTCGCATCGTTTGATGATTCTCAGTCGCCTCCTCGCTGATTCCCCAGCGAAGGTCAATCGCTTGAAATCGTGCGTCGCGACTTTCGCAGAATTCACGCAATCGAGGGAAAACGAGTTGATTCAGCAGTTCGCGTTCTATCCGAAAGTCTCGGAACGACGAACTGACAAAGACACGAAATAGTGGACGCGATTCTCCAAACCAGGCGTTCATGGAGCATCTCTAGCGTTGTGAAACGTACTTGCTGATCTCACGCAGCGCAACGGCTTGAAAATGGTTTGTGGCTAGGTGACGAAGATATTGCTCGAACTTCATTTCGTCGGTCGATACCCATGGGTGCGGCGTGTCCGGGATTCCGTGAAAGGTCATGACGGCGATCTTGCCATCGGTTGCCAGTTCGCACGCGGCTACGAATTGCTCAAGCGTACTTTCCGGCTTGCTATCGAATGCTTGCGGAATCAGCAATGCGTCGTCATGTTTGGGATCGTATGCTCTCGATCCACCAGCCCTGGCGAAACGATAGCCTCTGCGTCGAAGCACCTGTACCGCATCGTCGCTTGTGGCATAGCCGGGGTAGCAAAAGCTCGTGGGTTTTGGGATCCCGTGTTTCTCGCATCGCTGTTCGATGTATTCGATGTCGGCATCGATCTCACTGGGTTTTTGCCGATTGACTCCGACGTGACGACGAGTGTGATTGCCGATCTCAAAACCGGCATCGTGAAGAGCCAGAATCTGCTCCCACGTCATGTAATCGTCTTTGTTGGTGGTGAATTCGAATCCTTCGGTGATAAAGAACGTCGCGCCGAATCCATACTTTTGCAACAACGGTGCCACGTGCGTGTAATGACTGATGGCTGAGTCGTCAAACGTCAACACGACCAGTTTGTCGGGAATTTTCAGTGGTTGTGGTGAGGACGAAACCTGCGATGCGTCACTCACTGGATTTGCGGGATCGTCAGCCGATGCTGCGAGCGAGAGCATTGCGGCGAGCACCGCAGCAAAGAAGGAAGCATAGCAAGCAGATGGGCAGGACATTCTTGTTTACGGGTGTGTGGGAGTGTTTACGTTGCAAAAGCCGCAGGACGTCTAAACGTTTTCAATGAGTCCCGTGCTGTCAGCAAAGGACTCCGTCGGAACACCCAACCGCTGCAACATTGTGGCGTAGAGGTTGGACAGCGGTACGTCTTCGCCTTTCGCTTCGTCCTGCCAAGGCTCTCCATTTCCCAACCAAGGGCCTCCTTGGAAATTCATGCCCGCATGATTGATGTATTGCCCATGCCGAAATCCCATCTGCTTGCCGCCGGACAGGATGATCGGGTAGTTTCGCGACAGGTGAAACGCACTGGAGGCGGAGCCGTACAGCAGCAGTGTGTTGTCCAACATGCTGCCGGTTCCCGCCGGCTCGGGTGTGTCCCTTAGCTTGCCGATGAAACGTCCGTACTCTTCGTTGAGAAAACGGCAATAGATGCCAAAGTTCTTCCAGCCGTCGGGGTTCTTGGTCTCGTGCGACAACTGGTGTGCGGTGTTGAATCCGACCGCGCGAGCCAAGTGGTCGCTACGGCCCACACCGTTCTCGCGACCGATCTGGTACGTCGCCACACGAGTCGAGTCGGTCTTGAACGCGAGATAGATCAAGTCGAACATCGTTTGCAGGTACTCGCGTGGCTCGTCGGTCGACAGTTCTAAATTCAATTGGCTACCGTCGACGCTTGGAAGCGGCGCCCCCAACCAACGTTTGGCCTTTTCCACTTTGATCTCCGCTTGACGAACAGAGTCCAAGTACTCATCCAGGCTGTGTTGATCGGCGCTAGATAGCGACCGCCGTAAGCGTTCCGCGTCGTCCAGCATCTCGTCCAATGCGCTGCGACTGAGTGCCAGTCGACGAGCCGAATCACCATCGCTCTTGACAAACAGTTTGTCAAAGATCTGTTTGGGACGATGCTCGGCGGGGATGGGACGTCCATGATGATCAAATGAGATCGTGTGTGTGCCGCGTGCCGTCCCCGTGCCCCCATCGGTCGACATCACTAATGACGCAAAACGTGTTTGGTCGCCGACGTGCTTGGCATACTCCTGGTCCAGCGAAATTGTGTTCACGTACTCTTTGTCACCACCGCCGGTGAGGGCTGCGGTCAAGAACTGATCCGCGTTGTTATGGCCGTGAACGCTGCGTGACTTGGGGTGTGAAAAACCCGACAGCACCGTTAGGTCGTCTTTGACGGATTCCAGCGGTTCCATGCATTTGGTGAACGTAAACTCGCTGCCGTTGCCGTGTGGAAACCATGCCCATTCGTTGTACGCGGGGTCCTCCGGCAAAGGCATCGGGACGCCATCGGGAAAATAAAAGCAGCCGAGTCGTTTGGGATTGGATTGGGGCTCTGCGCCGCGGGCAATGGACGTCGCCAAGGAACCGAACAAGGGCATCGCCAACGCAATGCCGCTGCCTCTGAGGAATCGGCGACGATCGATTTGGTTCATGTTCCACGTCATGGTGTGATTCCTTGATGATCGGTTGTGGGGGACGTGACGTGTGAGTCAGGGGTGTTCATGGACTGAAACAGATCGCTGAGTACAATCGTTTCGACTATGGTTCTCAGCCCATCGCCCTTGCGGCGAACTTCAGCGGTGATCGCTTCGACGTCAGCACGATCTGCAAACGAAAGCGGACGACCGAGAGCGTAGGTCGCGAGCTTGGAGACCGTCGCACCAACGAACTGATCCTGGCGATCTTGTAACAGAAAACGTTTCAAGCCTTCCATACCATCCAATGTCTGGCGATTGAACAGTTTGCTCGACGCATCGATCGGTTTTCCGTTGATTTCGTTCCGCCATTTTCCCAATGCGTCATAGTTTTCGAAAGCCACGCCCCACGGATCGATCTTGATGTGACAGGACATGCACGCGGCGTGATTGCGGTGATTTTCAATCCGCTGCTTCAACGTCATCTTGGCGATTTCTGGATCGGCCAAGTCGATCTGTGGGACGGCCGGAGGTGGCGGAGGAGGCGGATCCGCAAGGACACTTTCCAGCAGCCAGATCGCACGCTTGAGCGGATGTGAATCAGGCCAGTCCGAATTCATGGCCAGCGTGCCCGCCTGTGTCAGCAGTCCGCCTCGACGAAAATCATCACTGAGCGGTACACGTCGAAAATGATTGCCATGCACGTTCGGCAAACCGTAATGTCTCGCTAGTCGCTCGTTGACCATCGCGTAGTCGCAGTGCAGAAAATCCAACACGCTCGCGTTGTCGCCTAGGATCTGGCGAAACAAGGCAACCGGTTCCTCCAGCATGGCGTCTTTAAGAGCTGGATCAAAACCGCGTACGTTTTGCTTGAAGTTCTGGAACTCCAGCAATTGCAAGTCCAGCCACTGGTGCACAAAGTGTCTAGCAAAACGTTCGCTACGTGGATCATCCAGCATCCGCTGTATTTGCGATTCCAGCATGTTGGGCTCGGCAAGCCGGCCGCTGTCGGCGAGTGTTAGCAATTCCTGGTCGGGAATACTGCACCACAGAAAAAAGGACAATCGACTGGCCAATGCGTATGCGACTTGCTGAGCAGATTCGTCGTTACTTGACGTTGGCTCCGTATCTGTTGGATCGATGCCCTTGGGTGAGCTGGTGATGTACAGGAACTGGGGCGACGAGATCACCGTCGCCAAGACTTCAACAACGGCTTCTTCGAAGGTCTCGCATTGAGGACGCATCTTGGCAAAAAGCTCCAACTTGCGGTCGATCTCTGCTTCGCTGACCGGTCGTCGCCACGCGCGAGTCATGAACTTGGTGACCGTTTCACGGGCGTACGCCTGTTCGTCCCCCGCGTTGTTGCTCTCGAAAAAAATTCGCTGGTGAGATTCGGGCGGCCACTGGTCGTAAACCGGAGCAGCGACTTGTACATAGTCGATCTGAATCTCCGACGGGGATGCCGCGCTGTTCACGAGCCGGATGTATTCTGATGGGCTGGGAATCGCGCCCATCGGTGAAGTTTTTCGGACCGAGTTGCGAGGGTAGATTTCGCTGAGTGGTACGTCCCACTGGACGATTTGGGGTTGATCCGGGCCAGCGTAGATCGGAGTGTCTTCGCTGCTGACTTTCAGCAAAGCACGGCCTTCGTTGCTGGCTTGCCAACCGAACATCAATTGCAAGCTCGGAACGTAATTGGTTTCGGTGTTCACACGTGATGCACGCACCGTAACCCGCATCGTTCCTTCGTCGGGCAACTGGTTTCCTAGCTCGACGATCAAGCGAGGCCCTTGGCCGTTGGGCAAGACCGCAACGCAATCGTAGGAATCGGGAATCGGGCTGGGTTGATCGTTCGGTGCAAAGGCAAAGCGAGCGCCGTGGTAGTCCCACTCCGTTTTCGCGGTCCGACCGTTCATCAGATCCTTGTAGTAAGCCCCATTGTGAGACGCACGAAATTCGTTTTGTAGTTTTGCGAGTTCCGTAGCAAGCTTTTCAGGATCGTCTTTGAGGTCCTGCTGCAATTGTCGGAGCCGCTTGTCTTGCTTGGACCATTCACTTGCAGCGGCATCTTTCATTGCGATGCCCCAGTAGCGCGTTGGCGGTTGGTCACCGACGACCGTCGCTCGACGTAACGCGTTTCGAGCAATGCCGTGATAAGTCTCAAATTGAGAAACCGACAAGTGCAACAAGTTGGAACTGTTCTCAAAGCCTTCGTCGCTGTGGGCCTCCGGTGGCAGATCGGCTGCGAAGTCATAGGGCAAGCCAAGCAAGTCCTGCAGAGCGTAGTTGTACTCGTAACGAGTCAGACGCCGAAATGCGGAATGGTTACCTGAACGACGTCGAACGATCGATGCGGTGTGCAGTTCGCTGGAGAGCCAGTCGATGAGTTGTTGACGATCTGCATCATTCAATTCTCCCTCGTCGGGTGGCGGCATCTCGCCTTTGGTGATGACTGCAAAGATCTCCGACCACCAATCGGTATCAGCTCCGTTGACGAGATCTGGATCCAGCGTATCGACTCGGATGTTGCCTTCGGTGTTGTCGGGGCCATGGCAATCGATGCAGTGTTGAATCAATAGCGGCTTGACCGAAGACTCAAACGCAGACAAGTTGGGTTGCAGCGCTGAATCCTCTGCTGAGTCAGCCAGTTGTGGAGCCATCTCGGCTGCGTGTTGCTTGAACCTTGACCTCTCCCAGCCGGTAGCTTTCAACGTAGCCAGAGTCGGTCGCTGACTAGCTGCTGAGGTGGCGGTTTGTTGCTCGATGGGTTCCTCAGCGATAGCTGACAGCGTGATGACTGACAGCGTGATGACTGAGAGGGTAAAAACGATCGCGTAAGGCAACAGCAGCAATCGAACGGGCGTTCGCGGAATAAATGACATGAGGCGGGGGCGATCAAGCGGTGCAGGTCAATCGACAGGGAGGCAGGGCCGACAGGGAGGCGGGGCCAGAGGTCAACGAGGCACATTTGACGTTGTTTGGTGCCTGAGAAAGTTCCCGTCTGGTGAGTATCAGTTTAGCACATCAACCCTGAAATCAAGCAATCGGAGTGACGGACTGGGCAGAGAAGACATTGCTTTCGACGTGCGAGCCCCCGGAAATGGTACGAAACTCAGGGGCGAAACCCAGAGATCGTCAGAAATCCCGTAAAAAAGCACGCTCCAATGAAGACGCTAAACGAGGAGCTGCTACTGCGGGCGGAGTGACATTCCAACCATCTGAAAGCTCACTGCGAGCGATTGGCGTAGAAACGCGATTGCTTGTCTGTTCGGGCAATCATTCGGATTGACCTTGTGTAGGACCAAAACACCTCTACAGTGAATGCTGTGTCAACGTGAGGTTGGACCGTAGACAAATTTCATCTGGCGGCAACAGTGCCCTTGGGATGATCGACCCAACGTTGGTCTTGCTGTCAGCAAGCGATTGCTGTTCTGTCCAGGGACTGTGCCCTGTGGCTCATTTCCCGCCACGTTTCCCGAAGGCTCTCTCCTTCGTTTGTTGCGTGGCGAGGTGCTCTTTCGCCATGGAGGCGACGATGTTTGCTTTCTGTGTGGAGTCGGTGTATCGATACGTGCGTCGACCAGTGTGTCGTCCTATACGGCATCGCCCCCGCGAAGGTGCAAAGCGATCGCAAGCGGCTGTGCAATGAGCAATAGACGACGAGAGTTGTTGCTATTCCAGCCTCGTGACATAAAACCTGCTCAAATCGGATACGAGGTTGTTGGTGTTCTGAATCCTGGCGTCGCAGTCTGTGACAACGGATTGGTGATGCTAGCACGTGTCGCCGAACGCCCCTACAGAGACCCTAACGGATTGACACCCTTGCCGAGGTGGGACCGCCAAGGGGGAATTGCCGTCGATTGGATTGCCAGCGTCGACCTTTGTGAAATAGATGCTCGTGTCGTGTCGCTCCGCCGAACCGGGGAACTACGACTAACGTCCACATCACATTTTCAAATCCTACGCTGTTCGAGGGCGGATGCGACTTGGGATGCGGTCGAAAAAGTTCTACCCGAACAAGAGTACGAGGAATTCGGAATCGAAGATCCTCGCATCACAAAGATCGATGACACCTACTGGATTACATATGTTGCGGTCTCAAAATTCGGGGCGTGTACCGCTCTGATGTCGTCAACGGATCTGACCACTTTCGTCCGGCATGGAATCATCTTTCCGAGCGAGAACAAGGACGTCGTCCTGTTTCCGCACAAGATTGGCGGAGACTATTTCGCACTACATCGCCCCAACCCGAACTCGCACTTTAGCCCGCCGCAGATTTGGATCTCCCGATCGCCTGACTTGATCCATTGGGGACGCCATGAGCCACTGATACAAGGTTGCGAACCTTGGGAGAGTGATCGCGTCGGCAGTGGCCCGCCACCGATCTTGATCGACGAAGGCTGGTTGCTGTTGTACCACGGCAGCGAACGTTCAACCCAGCGAGGGAGAGTTGGCCGGTATGCAGTGGGTGCTGCTCTGCTGGACCGGAGAAATCCATGTCGTGTACTCGCCCGAACGTCTGATCCGATCATGACGCCGCAAATGGACTTTGAAAAGACAGGATTCATTCCGGGCGTCGTCTTCCCTACGGCGATGCTCGACCATGGTGACACTTTGCAAGTGTTCTATGGAGCCGCCGATTCGTGTATCGCGATGGCGGAACTTTCAAAACGAGCGGTGCTAGAAGCAATGACTCACTCCATCGGCATTCAAGATGACTATCAGAGACCTTCATAAAGTCGCCTTTATCGGCAACTACCTACCTCGCAAATGTGGAATCGCGACGTTCACACACGATTTGCGTGCATCTGTCTCTAAGGCCTCCGACGCTGATTGTATTGTCGTGACGATGGACGATATCGTCGGCGGCTACTGCTACGAGAAAGAAGTCCAATTTCAGGTGGTCGAGCAAGAACTCGAACACTATCGTGCGGCGGCAGATTTTCTGAACTTTAGCAATGTGGATGTGATCTCTCTGCAGCACGAATTCGGTATTTTTGGCGGTCCATGTGGTAGCTACATCCTCGCTTTGCTGCGTGATTTGCGAATGCCCGTGGTCACGACTTTGCATACGGTACTGTCAGATCCCAGTCAGACTCAACGCGCAGTGATGACGCAGTTGATCGGTCTTTCGACTCGACTGATTGTCATGACGGAGCGATGTCGCCGTACTCTCATGAGCACCTACTCGGTGCCGAGCAATCAGGTGGATTTGATCGCCCATGGAATCCCTGATCGCCCCAACGTCGACCAAGCTGACTTGAAAGAGCAATTCGATGTGGAAGGCAGGCCGGTCGCGTTGACGTTCGGACTGCTCTCGCCAGGAAAGGGTATCGAGCACGTATTGCAAGCGATTCCGGAAATCGTTCAACGTTTCCCAGATTTTATTTATCTGGTCCTTGGTGCGACGCATCCCAGCTTGATACGTGAACAAGGGGAACGGTATCGAATCGGACTGGAGCGAATGGCAAAAGAACTCTGCATCACGAAATACGTCAGTTTTTATAATCGGTTTGTTGAATTGGACGAACTGACGGAGTTCATCGGTGCAGCGGATCTCTACATCACACCCTATTTGAATGCTCAGCAGGCCGTTTCCGGTACGCTGGCGTACGCATTCGGATGTGGTCAAGCGGTCATCTCGACGCCGTACTGGCACGCCGAAGAGTTATTGGCCGACGGCCGCGGGGTGCTGGTGCCATTTGCAGATTCAACTGCAATCGCCAAGGAGGTGATCGGGTTGCTGGGAGACGACGAGCGACGTCTGGCAATGCGAGAGCAAGCCTATTTGATGGGCCGTAGCATGACCTGGGATCATGTCTCACTACTCTATCTGCGGTCATTCGACCAAGCGCTCAATGAACAGAGCACAAAAAGAAAGCCACTTGCGGTTCGTACCCTCGATGAACAACCGCTTGCATTACCACAGATGAACTTAGAGCATCTGCAGCATTTGAGCGACTCGACCGGTATCATCCAGCATGCGATCTACTCGATTCCTGACCATGGTCACGGGTACTGTACCGACGACAATGCCAGGGCACTCATCTTGACCGTCATGCTGGAAGAACTCGGCAGGGACTCGGCAGACATACACTCCCTCGCATCTCGCTATGCCGCTTTTTTGAATCTAGCGTTCGACCGCGATTCCGGTCGTTTTAGGAACTTCATGAGTTTTGATCGCCGCTGGTTGGAAAGCGATGGCAGCGATGATTCTCAAGGCCGATCTCTCTGGGCACTCGGAACCTGTATCGGTCGTTCTCGGCGCGTGGGACTCGCATCGTGGGCGCGAGAACTGTTTCACCGGGCGATGCCAGCGTGTGAGAACACCACGTCTCCCCGAACGTGGGCCTTGGGGATCCTGGGAATCCAAGAATACCTACGTCGATTCAGCGGTGATCGGGCCGCCAGCATGATGAGCGAACGATTGACTTTGCAACTGGTTGAAATGTACGAGCGGACTGCAACGAGGGATTGGCCATGGTTTGAGAACATCGCTTCTTATAACAATGCCAAGCTTTCCCAAGCCTTGATTGTCAGAGGTCGATGGTCCGATGACTCCAAAGCGGCTGAAATTGGTTTGAAATCACTGCGTTGGCTGTGTGAGATTCAACTTTCACCGGAAGGTCGGTTCCGCCCGATAGGTTCAAACGGATTCAGTCGAGAAAATGGTGTAACGGCGATTTTTGATCAACAGGCAATTGAAGCCCACGCCATGATATCGGCATCGATCGAGGCTTATAGGGCGACGCACGATCCGACATGGTGCGAACAAGCACACCTTGCATTCGATTGGTTTCTCGGTCGCAATGACCTCGGAAAACCACTTTACGATGCCTCCACCGGAGGTTGCTACGACGGATTGATGGCGAATCAAGTGAACGAGAATCAGGGAGCGGAATCAACCTTGGCGTTTCTGCTATCGCTCACGGAAATGCAGCAACTCGCTTCACTCGGTTAGTCGCTCTTTCCCTGAGGCACCGAACCGCCCATTCTCTTTCCCATCAGCAGACATGCAAATCAAGCGAACCGGAATCGTTCTTTCACCCAACAAACAAAGAGTTGTTCTGAGACCATTTCAGCCGCCGACCGACGATCGCATTTTGCGAGTTATCGCAAGAGTTTCAACACTGGCCGAGACGGAGGTCGATGGCTTGTTGAATCAAGTATTGGTAGAGTTTCATGGGCGTCACCAAAAACCCAAAGCATTCTTTGAGCGACGGTTTCAAAAGATTCGCCATCATCTACTGACAGATGCACCGCTGAGTGAAAACCGGCGTCTGCTGCTGGGTGCGTACTTCACTCAAGAATATGCGCTTGAATCCGCAGCGTTGTTCAACCCTTCCCTTGTTTGGCATCCCAACCAGTCAGAACTCGCCACGGGGTCACGTCGATTTGCAATGAGCCTGCGGGCGGTAGGAGAAGGCCACATTTCGTCGATCGTCTTTCGATCGGGAGCGATCACAAAGGACTTGAAGATTGAGCTCGACGAACCGGTAAGGTACGTGACCACGCCGCACTTTGTCCCAGACTCACGCTACCGACGAGATCTGTTCCGCCGCAAACTGGTCGAGCTAGGGCTGGGAACTCCATTTGTCTTTGACGTCCTCTCATCCCTCGAGAACGATTTCACCCTCGACCAACTCGAAAACCGATTGAAGGTTTCACTGCAGGATGACCGTTCACGACGAAATGAACTGGAGCCCATGATCGATCAGGTGGTGATGTTGGCGAAGTCAAACTACGAAATTCAGTACAGCCCAGACCATGAACTCTCCGAACGCGTCATCTTTCCGTTTAGTCCGACAGAAACAAACGGCATTGAGGACGCAAGGTTCGTTCACTTCTGTGACGATGATGGTCGTTGCACCTACTACGCAACCTATAGCGCTTACGATGGGAAAATGGTGTTGCCCCAGTTGTTGGAAACACCGGATTTTCTACAGTTCAAAATGCACACTCTCAACGGACCGGCTATCGCCAACAAAGGAATGGCGTTGTTCCCGAGAAAGATCAACGGCCACTACGTGATGCTCGGACGACAAGACGGCGAACACTTGTTCCTGATGCGCTCGAACATGCTCTATTTTTGGTACACGAAAGAGCTGATCATCAAGCCGACATACCCCTGGGAGTATGTTCAGATGGGGAATTGCGGTTCACCAATCGAAACCAAAGCCGGTTGGTTGGTCCTGACGCACGGAGTTGGTCCGATGCGCAAGTACTGTATTGGGGCGATGCTGTTGGACTTGGATGATCCGTCAAAAATCATTGCCCGACTGAAAGAGCCCTTGATCACGCCGAACGAAGTGGAACGTGAGGGTTACGTCCCCAATGTCGTCTACACGTGCGGGGCAATCATCCATGAAAACCATCTCGTCATCCCCTACGCCATGTCCGACTATGCCACGACATTTGCTACGATCGAACTCAATGAGTTACTGTCCGCAATGACTTGCGATTGCCCATGACTAAGCACCTATCCGAATGAGTTTGTGAAGCAGGTGTCAGGACTGAATGAACCCTTTTTTCACGGTCGCTATGCCAGTTTTGTTTGACACCAGGGCTGGCGTTAAAGATACAGTCTTTTCGACGCGGATTGGACGCTCCGGTCCGAGTCCCTCGAGATCGCCAGCCTGCGGCAATGTTCAACGGTTGATCGATGCGTACAAGTCTTGTTCCTGCTGAGATCGCATTTCGTTACGTCGACCGAATCCTTTTCACCCATCGTAAAAAGTTTGCACAGGCACCAGTTCGCTATCCTGCGAGTGATGGCAAACGTACGTGACATCGCAATCTTTGCGTCTTGTGCGACAACCTTCCCAAACCATGTTCGGCCGCTAATCGTGTTCGCGCCGTCGCTGCTATATCAAAACCCGCCTCCGCCGAGGGCTTGATAGGCGTTGACGACTGCGGCAAGTTGCTCTTGCTTGGTTTCGACCAATAGCATCCTGGCCTCCATCAACTCGCGTTGGGCGAGCAGCACCTCCACGTACTCTGCTCTCGCGTTTTGAAAAAGTTTGTTGGCGGCTTCGACGGACGCTTGCAATGCGTCAAGCTGTCGTTTCTTGACCTCGATACTGCGGCGATAGTTTTCCACTTTGGTGATCTGATTGACCACTTCGATGTGGGCTTGCAGAACGGTTTGCTGGTAGTTGTAGATGGCCTGCAACTGAATCGCGTTTGCGGTCCTGTAGTCTGCTTGAATCGCCCGTTTGTTGATCAGCGGACCGACCAATTCTCCTGCCATGCCGTAAATCAGTGATTCGGGGGTCCGGAAGAGGTATCCAGTGCTGAAGGCGTTCCATCCCAGGCCAGCCGTCAGGCTTAGCGATGGATAGAAGCGGGCTCGAGCGACTTTGATATCCAAGCCGGCCGCGGCGACTTGCCGTTCGGCTTCACGAATGTCTGCACGGTTTTGTAATAGCTCAGAAGGGACACCGGCGCCGAGCGTACTTAGATTCAGATTGACGAAGTCCACATCGATTCGCTCAACGGGTTGTGGATAGCGGCCAGCGAGATAGTTGATCCTGTTCTCTACTTCAACAATCTCTTGCTGAATGAGCGAGCGTTCGCTGATGTTCTTTTGCACTTCGGCCTCGAAACGCTGAACGGCAAGTTCGGTTCCGCGACCGGCATCCTTCTTGGCCTGCGCGACTTGCAAGCTCTGTTGTTGAATCTCGATTGTCGCTTTCAGGATCTCCAATCGGTTGTCAAGCGCCAAGAGCTGATAGTAGTTTTCAGCGACTTCAGCAACCACACGCGTGATGATGTAGTTTCGGCCTTCTTGTGTGCCGAGGTAACGCATCGCAGCAGCGCGTTGCGAGTTGCGGAGTCGATTCCAGATGTCGAGTTCCCACGAAAGATTGGCTGCGACGAGGAAATCGCCGAGCGGTTCAGGGAACTCTTTACCAGGTGCTACTTCCAATTGTTCTTCGACTGCACCGGCTCGTGTGTGGCGTCCCGGTTTGTCCAATCCAGCGCTCGCACCCAGTGTGACGAATGGCCGGTATTCACCGCTACGAGCATAGGTTTCGTTGCAAGCGATGCGAATCTCTTCGGATAAGATCTTAAGTTCTTGATTGCCACCCAGCGTTTCAGTAATGAGACCGAGCAGATACGGGTCATTATAGAACGCGGCCAAAGGAAGGTCCGATGAGTTCTCATAGGGCATGATTCCAGTGTTCGCATCGGTCGGACCCTCGTCGGTATCGATCATGCCGAATTCAGTGTCGCTTGGGAGAACGCTGAGATCAGCGGTTGTCGCAGCGGCATTCGAGTTGCCTGAAGTGTTGCCAGTGGAATCACCGGCATCGCCCTGGCCAAGATTCGCATCATTGTCATCGCCAACGACCTTTTCCATCCGCTTGATTTCATCGTCGATCGCATCGGATTTCTCATCACCTGTATCAGGCGAAATGAAGCTGACGGACTTGATAAAGCTGGCGAAAGTCTTTGGTTCATCGGCAGGAACCAACGAGGCGCTGTCGTCTTGATTACCAGCAGACGGTTTATCGTCAATGGAATCAGGGAGATCCTTCAGCGGCTGGAGCTCCAGATCACTGTCTTGAATGCTATCTACGCCATCAATCGTTGCGTCAGTCGAATTGACAGGAGCGGCAAGGGGCGGTGTTTGCTGCTGGGGTTCGGAGCTCCAGAACTTTGTGCCGTTGTTCCAGTTGTAGTCGCTTGGAATTGCATGACCAGGTTGGGCACCACGTAGTCCGGGGATGCCGCACCCGAGCGAAGTTAAGGTGGAGCCGCCAACGATGATCGCTAGGCAAGCTCTCAGTGCTCGTTTCCGACGTACCGACTGGACTGGTTTGTATTGGCGGTTCATATCCGTCCCTGGTGTATCTCGCTCTGGTGGCATCCTGCCGAGCGTCTGGTGTTCCGGAAAACTGGCTGTCGCACCGACGACTCGACGTCTGCGTCGCCTGGGTAATACCAGTGGTTATCGTCTTGATGGTTGATTCTGATTTCTGCTTGAGTGGCTTTAATTCGATTGTGCCACGATTTGCAGAACGGTTCTGACAGACGCCCGGTTCTGGTTGACTTTGCCGATCAGCTGAACTTTACCCCTGCCGTCCAGATTGCGCTGCGAGCAAGGATTGAATGGATCAATTTCTGCCACGCAAACCCAGTGCCAAGCGTCGGTGAAAAGATGGGTGCCGGGGCACACGCAACGATACGGTCCGTGAATAGCAGAGCGATAGAGAAGCAGTGTTCTCTGTGGGGGCCTCCGGCAGCGGATCGAACCGTGCAATGAATGTCACGTCGGTGCAAGGTCTTGCGTCACAGATCAAGTTTTTGAGGGCACCCAAGGATTCCCGTCAACTGATCGACGGGAACAAAAACGTCGATGCAGAGCGTCAATTGGCGTTCTGCTAAGGCTAAACGATCGCTCCCAATCGCAAGCATCGGTGACTTCGGCCTGCGGATTGCTTGGTGCATTGGCATATACAATCCCATTGTTGGCTACCAAGGAGAGATACCAAGCCATGACCATATATGTTCCAGGCATTGAACGAAAAGCAGAACTCAACATTCAGAGATGGCTGCAAGCCGAGAAAACCAATCAGAGATTCTCCCAGGACAATCTGCACCGTCACGTAGGCCCGTATCTTGCATTGTCACGTGAAGCGGGCGCGGGCGGCAGTGAGGTTGCCAGGAAAGTTGCCGAGCGTCTGAAATGGGATGTCTTGGATCAAGAAATCGTCGACTACATGGAGGAGCACTACGGCACGCCCCGCTGCCTGATACGACGGGTCGATGAGCGGCATGAGAATTGGCTCAGTTCCATGATCACGGCTCAAATTGGGGGACTTGGCTATTCGGAGTGCACTTACACCCATCGGGTTGCCAAGTTGCTGATGTTGGCTGCTTCCCATGGCGACGTTGTCATCGTTGGGCGCGGAGCAACATTCATCTTGCCGCGTCACCGAGGTCTGTCGGTTCGAATCGTTGCGGCTTTGGACCATCGCATTGAGCGAGTGATGAAGCGTCGAGGAATCAGCGAAAAAGAGGCCCATCGATATGTTCTGGAAACGGATCACGCACGCAGCATGTACATCAAAAGTCATTTTGGACAAAACGCCGCTGACCCTCATGTTTATGACTTGGTTCTGAATGCCGGTAAAGATTCGCTCGACGACGTGGTTGACACGATCGTCGATTCCATGGGGCACTTCGTCCAAAAACAGAAGACCGCGTAGCAGCTTTTACGAAACAAACGATCCGTGATTTGCTGAGTCTTGGGAGCATGCGCGCAAGAAGGAAACGAAAAAATGACTGATTGTCAACTGAGCGAAGACAGCTTTCAGCAGTCGTGTGAAGTGTGCGGTCGACCGGCGATCATCTCGAATCAATGGGCAGGGAAACGGGTCGGGTGTCGCCACTGTGGCGGTACATTTACAGCAAAAAGGATCTTACCTGGGATCCTGTGTCAGCCGACGCAACGAGGGAGTGACGAAAGCGCACTTCTGCCATCAGCAAAGTCCTGGACTTTTCGCCTAGCCGCCAGTGTCATGACCGCCATCAGTAACTTGATCGGCGAAATCTTCTAGGCGTTGAGACGAGCGCATCACGACGAACTGGCATGCAGAAGCTTGCGGTGGCCATGAAAAGTTTTGCAGATGCATACCCAGAGGTGAATGATTGCTGCTCTGTTTTGGCCAATGATTTAGCGTGTAAAACGGGACGAAGCGTGCAAAGTTGAAAATGAGGGGCTCGGCCGGTGAGTCTTGGCATGGGTGATGCGTGGGTGGAGAGAAGAAGTCGTCATCGACTTGAAAACACGAACCATGACTCTCAGGAGATACTTCCCCATGCGGATTCACTTGATACTGGCTGCGGTAGTTGCCATCGCGTCCCTTTCCGTGACTGGCCTCGACAGGATCAAAGAAACGATCGGCTTGCCGACCGCCGCCGAGGAACATGTGACTCATGGCGGCGAGGTCAAAGCTGAGCACGAGAGTCCTGAGCATGACGAACACGATGAGCACGCCGCAGGTGAACACCACGCCAAGCACAAGATCGTTGTGACCAGTCCGGTTGCCAAGGACATCACGCTGACTCAGCAGTACGTTTGTCAGATCCATTCAAGGCGACACATCGAATTGTGTGCGTTGGAAGGCGGCTATCTGAAGGAAATTGAAGTCAACGAAGGTCAGTTCGTCAAAAAAGGGCAATCGCTCTTCCACATTTTGCCCACGCTGTACGAAGCAAGGCTGGACGCGGACATCGCAGAAGCTCAGTTGGCTCAGGTGGAGTACGACAACACCGAAAACCTTGTGCGGCAAAACATCATCTCGACCCAGGAGCTGAAGTTGGCGAAAGCCAAACTTGCCAAGGCGGTTGCGCAGGTCAAGCTGGCACAAGCCGAAATGAACTTTGCCGATATCAAGGCACCTTTTGATGGAATCGTCGACCGACTGCACGAGCAGGAAGGCAGTTTGATCGAAGAAGGTGCGGTTCTGACAACCATGTCAGACAATAGCGTGATGTGGGTGTACTTCAACGTGCCCGAAGCACGCTACTTGGAATACCAGACCGCGATCAACGCAGGGGAAAACCAAGACGGCTTGAACGTTCAATTGAAATTAGCCAATCACAAACTGTTTGATCATGCGGGAAAGATCGGCGCGATCGAAGCAGACTTTGATAGTGATACCGGAAACATTGCCTTCCGTGCCGATTTTCCAAATCCCGAAGGACTTTTGCGTCACGGTCAAACCGGAACGGTATTGATCCAACGCGTCGAGAAAGGGGCGATCGTGATTCCACAACGGGCAACATTCGAGATTTTGGCAAAGAAGTATGCCTATGTCATTGATGCAGACAACGTTGTGCACCAACGCGAAATTGTGATTCAGAACGAAAAGGACGACATCTTCTTGATCGCTGAAGGATTGCAAGCGGGTGAAAAAATCGTCTTGGAAGGCATCCGACAAGTGCGTGATGGCGAAAAGATTGAATACGAGTTTGAGGAGCCCGACACCGTATTCTCGAATCTCAAATACCACGCCGAATGATCGCCACTTCTTAGGCTTCGGCCAAACGATCCGTGACGCTGAAGGACACAGCGATCCTGAGCGGTCGCTGACCGCTTGATTTGTGCAAACAGTCCTGGGCGTAGGGGCATTCTGCGCCGACCCGACTGGTTGCTGCTGTCACCAACACAACCCATTTGCCCTGAACCCACCTCGCCAGCGGAAAGTCAGGACGACTCTCCCCATCAACCAGGATTGACACCCCGCCCATGTTCGAAAGATTCCTCCACCGCCCTGCGTTGGCTATCGTCATCTCGCTGCTGATCCTGTTCATGGGCGGACTGGCGATCAACGTTCTGCCGATTTCGCAATTCCCCTCAGTCGCCCCGCCCAGCGTTCGTGTCTCGGTCTCCTATCCAGGGGCCAGTGCAAAGATCCTGATCGACTCGACGATGGTGATTTTAGAGCAAGCCATCAACGGGGTGCCCAACATGCGGTACATGATGGGAGACGCCACCAGCGCCGGCGAAGGCACCATTCAAATCGTTTTCGAGCCTGGCACGGACCCCAATGTCGCGGTGATGAACGTCAACAATCGCGTGCAGATGGTCAAGAACAATCTGCCGCCAATTGTCGAGCGTGAGGGCATCATCGTGATGCAGAACATGACCAGCATGCTGATGTATGTGAACGTGTTCAGCAAGGATCCCAATGTCGATCAAAACTATCTCTACAACTACGCCACGGTCAACATCCTCAACGAAATCAAGCGGATTCCCGGCGTCGGGCGTGCCACGATTCTAGGCAACCGCTCGTACGCAATGCGAGTCGAGTTGGATTTGGACCGCATGCGGGCATACAAAGTCGATGCCGAAGACGTGATGAAGGCGCTCGATACACAGAGCATGATCGGTTCGCCGGGACGTTTGGGACAAGCCACCGGGACGACTTCGCAAACACTCGAATACGTATTGACCTGGGTCGGTCGTTACAAGACGCCAGAGGAATATAAGAAGATCATTCTGCGAGCGACGCCCGAAGGCGAAATCCTGCGACTCGGCGACGTTGCAAACGTTTCACTCGGATCCTCTTTCTACGACCTCTACTCCGACATCGATGGATTGCCGGCAGCCGCAATCGTGCTCAAGCAAACACCGGGATCCAATGCGGCTGAAGTGATCGAAAAGGTCAAGGAAAAGGTCGAAGAGATCAAGCAAAAATCGTTTCCACCGGGGATGGACTACGCCGTCACCTACGACGTGTCAAACTTCCTGGATGCGTCGATCGAAAAGGTGCTGCACACGTTGTTCGAAGCGTTCATTCTCGTCTCCTTGGTGGTCTACTTGTTCCTGGGCGATTTTCGCAGCACTTTGATTCCGACGTTGGCCGTTCCCGTTTCATTGATCGGAACGTTCTTTTTCATGCTGATGTTTGGCATGTCGATCAACCTGATCACGTTGTTCGCTCTAGTGTTGGCTATCGGCGTCGTGGTCGACGATGCGATCGTGGTGGTGGAGGCGGTGCATGAGAAGATGCACGCCAAGCACCTGGGTCCCTATCAAGCGACCCAGGAAGTGGTACGCGAAATCAGTGGAGCGATCATTGCGATCACGCTGGTGATGACGGCCGTTTTCGTGCCGGTGACTTTCATGACGGGGCCTGTTGGGGTGTTCTATCGCCAGTTTGCATTGACGATGGCAATGTCGATCGTCATTTCGGGCGTGGTGGCATTGTCACTCACACCCGTGTTGTGTGCGATGATTCTGAAACCGCTGGACGACAAGGGCCAACGTGGCATCGTCGGTGCGATCAATCGGGGGATGTCAAAAATCGCTGGCCAATATGATTTTGTCTTGCGAGGCCTACTGTGCCTGATACTGGGCTGCGCGGTGGGCGTGGCAGTCTACAGCCTACTGCACATTGAGATCGTTCACGAGGTCATTTCGGAGCAGGTTGAACTCAGTGACATGCGTATTTATGTCATCGCTGGGATAGCCGCCGTTCTCGCTGTCTTTTCGTTCCGTTCGACGTTCTCCGGGTTCAACGGTAGCCCCAAGAGACGAAGTCCCATCGGGGTGTTCTTGCACGTTTTTGACCGCGGTGTGGAGATGGTCACAGGCGGGTACGCAGCGGTGCTGAGACGTATCATCACTCGCCGTGTCATGACCGTCGTGGTGATCGGATTGTTCGGGTATGGCATCATGGTGGTCAACAAGGTGTTGCCCACCGGGTTCATTCCCCTGGAGGATCAAGGAATGATCTATGGCATCGTGCAAACGCCGCCTGGATCGACGCTGGAGTACACCAACGCAAAGTGTCATGAGCTGCAAGCGATCTGTGAGAAGATGGATGAGATCACATCTGTATCATCGATTGCGGGATACGAAGTTCTGACCGAGGGTCGTGGTTCCAACGCGGGCACCTGTATCATCAACTTGAAACCATGGGCCGATCGTGAACTGACATCCAAGCAGATCATTGAAGAATTAGAAAAACGCGGCACGGATATCGCCAACGTCAAGTTGGAATTCTTTGAACCACCGGCCGTCCCCGGCTTCGGAGCTGCTGGCGGTTTCTCCGTGAATTTGCTCGATAAAACCAATAGCGGCGACTACACGGCCTTGGGCGAGGAAACCGACAAGTTCATGGAGGCGTTGGGCAAACGGAAGGAACTCAAGGGTCTGTTCACTTTCTTTGCCGCCAACTATCCCCAGTACGAAATCATCATCGACAACGACGTTGCGATGCAGAAAGGGGTGTCGATACGTGACGCCATGGACAACCTGTCGATTGTCATCGGCAGTACTTGGGAACAGGGTTTCGTACGGTTCGGTCAGTTCTACAAGGTCTATGTTCAGGCCGCGCCCGAGTTCCGTCGTTACCCGGAAGACTTGGACAACATGTTTGTCAAAAACGAGGCTGGCGAAATGGTGCCCTATTCCGCATTCATGCGAATTGAAAAGAAACAGGGTTTGAACGAAATCAGCCGTTACAACTTGTATCCCACCGCGCCGATTCAGGGTGCACCTGCAGCGGGTTACAGCAGTGGAGAAGCGATTGCGGCGATCAAGGAAGTTGCGGCCGAGACATTGCCCAACGGTTTCGACATCGACTGGCGTGGTCTGGCGTATGACGAAGCCAAGGCGGGCAATACGGCGGTCTACATTTTCTTGATCGTGGTGATTTTCGTCTACATGGTTTTGGTGGGTCAGTACGAAAGCTTCATCATTCCTCTCGCTGTTTTGACATCATTGCCAGTGGGGATTTTTGGCTCCTTCGCTTTCTTAAAGGCGATGGGGTTGGCCAACGATGTCTATTGCCAGATCGGTCTGGTCATGCTGGTCGGTTTGTTGGGCAAGAACGCGATCTTGATCATCGAGTTTGCCGTTCAGCGACGTCAGGAGGGCCTGAGCATCATGGATGCCGGGGTGGAAGGTGGCAAGCTGCGTTTTCGCCCCATTTTGATGACATCATTTGCGTTCATCGCCGGTCTGATCCCGCTGGTTCGAGCGACGGGGCCTGGGGCGATCGGAAACCGAACGATCGGAACCACCGCGGTCGGCGGCATGTTGCTGGGGACGCTGATCGGAGTGTTGGTGATTCCCGGACTGTACTACCTGTTTGCTAAGTTTGCAGATGGACGCACCCTGATTCGGGATGAACACGACGAGCCACTGAGCGAGATTTTTGAACGCTGATGGAGAACGAATTTCACATCCTGATCGTTGACGACGAACCCAATATTCGCTCTGGGCTGGCTAAAGGTCTCGCCCAGTTTGCGGACAAGATCGAGACGGCGGGTTCGGTCAATGAAGGACTCGATAAGTTCGACGCTGGAAATTACCAACTCGTTATCGCCGATGTCCGCATGCCGGGCGATCGCGACGGCTTGGACTTGGTGTCGCTGGTGCAACAACGACGGCCTGGCACCACGACGATTGTCATCACGGCGCACGGAAACGTGGAAACCGCTGTGGAGGCCATGCGGAGAGGTGCGTTCGATTTCATCCTCAAACCAGTTGACCTGAATTTGATTCGGCAACAGGTGACCAGGGCGGCAAAGCACCACCGAATGCTTGATGAAAATCATCAGCTCAAAGAACAACTCGCCGCTGCCGGCGAGATCACCGGTATCATCGGCAACAGTCAATCGCTGCAAGACCTATTGGCTCAAATTCGACAAGTCGCGTCCACAGATGCAACGGTGATGATTCAGGGAGAAAGCGGTACGGGAAAAGAACTGATCGCGCGAGCCATACATGATCAAAGCAATCGATCGGCCAACCCATTCATTGCGGTGAACCTCGGCGCTCTACCCGAAACGCTGCTAGAAAGCGAACTGTTCGGTCATGAACGAGGATCCTTCACCGGGGCTTCGCGTCAAAAGCCAGGATGTTTTGAGCAAGCCATCGGCGGCACGCTGTTTCTGGATGAAATCACTGAGATTCCAGTGAAGAGCCAAGTCGATTTGCTCCGTGTGCTGGAAACGCAACGCTACACCAGATTGGGTGGCGAAGTGGAACTGCAATCAGACGCCAGGATCGTGTCAGCGAGCAACCGAGATGTCGCCCAAATGCTGGAAGATGGAACCTTTCGAGATGACCTGTACTATCGCCTGAATATCGTCCCCATCCAGGTCCCGCCGCTGCGTGCCCGTCGCGATGATATCCCTCTCTTGGTTCAGTATTTTCTTCAGCGTTTTTGCAAACGACATGGGCGCCCCTTGAAATCCGTCAGCAGCGACGCGATGCAGCGATTGACCGTCGCTCGCTGGCCGGGAAATGTTCGTCAGTTGCGCAATGTGATTGAGAGACTTGTCGTGACGTCGACCTCTGACGAGATTGGTGTGAGCGATTTGCCCGACGAACTGTGCCCCAGCGAGACCTTCACTTCGGTTGACCATTCTCAACGCACCCTGGCCGAGATCACTGAAGCCGCCGAGAAGTCTGGGATCGAGCAAGCGTTGGCCGCCAACGACCACCATCGCGAATTGACTGCCAAGTCGCTTGGAATCAGTGTGCGAACGCTGCACTATAAAATGAACAAGTACGACCTCTACTGATCGATTGCTTGGCTGCCGCAGTGAAGCGTAGAGGGCATCGCGATCAATGGACGAAACAAGCGAGGCATAGGATTTTTCAGACCGACCGTGACATTTAGCACAATCGTAAATGTGTCGGTTGGAGCCACCGTGAATTCCTTTGCGTTTTGCTAATCTGCAATCCAACACTGGCGCGGGCTGTTTTTGCGTCCTATCGTTCCGTGCTGCTCTTTTTAGCGCGGTTCCGTTGCCCGTTTTTGCCTCTCTCCTGATACGACCTCGTCATGACGTACCTCCTTGTTGCCTTGGGTGCCCTGGCAGTTCTCGCAGTGTTGTGGGGCGTCGTTCATCCGTTGGTGTGTCTTGTTCAGTGCGTGATATCCTCGGAGAACTCGAATGGACAAAAAGCCTTCTGGTTTCTGTTCACGCTGTTGACCGGATCTCTTGGTAGCACCCTTTATGGTTTGTTCGGAACTTGGTCGTCAGGGCTGCGTCGATTCACGGCGGGACTGGTGGCATCCAATCTGCTGATGATAGGCGGGATCATGGGGTGGCTCCATCAGCATCCTGAAATGATGGATGAAGTTCAGGCAATGGCGGGACCCAGGATGCAATGGGGTGAGGGGCAAAGCGTGCTGGGCGACTTGGCGATCACCCCAGCATCGTATTCTGAGGGAGAAAGGGAAGCTGGCGATTTGAGTTTTGAAGCGGCGACGCAAGAATCGGGTTGGATGACGGCGGAGAATGCAAATTCCGAAATGTCATCGGATAGCGGCAGTGATAAAACCGAACTGAAACTGGATGAATTGCAAAAAACAATCTCTGGCTTGCAGCAAGAGGTCCAACAAGAATTGCAGTCAAGTCGTGGACTGGAACCTGCCGTCACCCGCACCATGCCGCTGCCAACGCCCGAGCCTGCGTCTCAGAAACTTGCTCCATTGCCCCGTAAAGCGCCGCCGCGCTTCATTCCCCAAGGTCCTCGGGTTCAATCCAATCCCTTTGCTCAATAGTTCTGAGTTTGGCAAAGCGTTCGGTTGATGTTGCGATAAGTCTTTTCAAGTGGACGTGATTAGGGATAATCATCCGAAACAATCCACTGATCCACTTGATGAGCCATCGATGAGCGACCTACCCAATTGTCCGCAATGCGACTCGGAATACAGCTACGAGGACGGGCCACTGCTGGTCTGTCCGACTTGCGGACACGAATGGTCGCCTGCCGAGACCGAGTCATCGGAGGAAGATGTGACTCGCGACGCCAACGGCAATGTGCTGGAGAATGGTGACACGGTCGTTGTCATCAAAGACCTGAAGTTTCGCGGTGGCGTCGTCAAGGGCGGCACCAAGGTCAAGAACATTCGCATCGTCGATGGCGACCACGATATCGATTGCAAGATCGATGGAATCGGAGCGATGTCATTGAAATCCGAATTCGTCAAGAAGGCGTGATAGCGTCACCCTCCAGCGGCGGAATCATCCAGCACGACTCATGCCGTTGCATACCGATATGCGGGTAGTAGGTCATCGCTGCGGGGGCAGCCAGCAAGATCAACCGGGTATTCAATCCCGCGTGTTCGTGCGTCAGGTGAACCAGTTCGCGACCGATTCCGTGTCCTTGGTGGGCAACGTCGACGGCCAAATCCGAGAGGTACGTGCAGTACGCGAAGTCGGTGATCGCGCGTGCCACTCCGACAAGCAACTTATCAGCGTCACGAGCGGTGACGATCAGATCTGCGCCCGCGAGCATCTTGGCGATCCGCTGAGCGTCATCGATGGGGCGACGTTGATCCAGCGTGGACCGCCGCAGGACATCGATAAACTCTGCCGCAGTCAACTCGGGTTCGATCGCAAAAGCAGTTTGTTTGGTCATGCGTTGTTCTTGGTCAAAGGTTGCTGTTTTGTGGTGACCATACGGCAGGACTGGTCGGGGCTTGCGAGGGAGGGGGCGATGCGCACCGGTTGGGCATTTGAACACGGTTTGCCCAGCGTAGGCCTGGGCTGCCTAAAGGTTGGGGTAGACACGGACTTTCGTCTTGCATTTTTTGTTTCGCGAAGCTCCTTCCGTCAATCTTGTCTTGGCGGAGGAAACAACTGACGGCTACTTGCGCACGCCAAAAGAAATTCCTCACCGCCCGCGAATCGCCTTCGGCGATTCGCGGGCGGTGAGGAGATGAATGCGTTTAGGTTAATGTAGCTACCAGTTGTTGCTCCGAACCGGGGCAAGCCCGGCGGAAGCAAGGAATAAATCTTGCGCAAGCCGAGTATGCCACAACGCCAAATTTTGAACAGCCCAGGTTTAGCCTGAGCTGCCAAGACGTAGGGATGATGAACAGCTTACGCGTGCTCTGGTGCTTTATCACGACAGACTGCCAAGTTGATCGCAGTCTGCAACATGACTACGGTTTGCGAGACGAGATGTAGTCCTTTGCTGCCGTCTCAAAGTTGAAGACGAGTCCGGATGGCGTTGGTTTGGATTGTACGTCGCTGACGGTCAGGACATGGTTGCCCGCTGGTCTCTCGACGACAATCTTGGCTTGGTCGAGGTCGCCCGGTGTGGCGTAGAAGTCGAACCGACCTTGGTCATCGGTCAACTCGGGGGACGAGTGCGCAAAAAGTTGACTGAGATCATCTTTGCGAGAGTGAATTTCGACGAATGCCTTTGGCAGAGGACGACCATCGACTTTAAGCTGACCTGAGATGTTGATCGCCTTTTGCAGTTTCAGCTTGATCAACGCCCCACTCTCCGCATCGGGACTGAGCAGCTGGTATGCTGCTCTAAATTGACGACTGCGATCGTTGACTTCTTTTTCAAAGGCTTTCAGCTCATCGGGATCCGAGGGTGCATTGTCGTAGAGCTTTGAGATTTCCTCGGAAGTCAGGCCGGGGCGATGGGCATGAAGCCCGGCAAGGGACCAGTCAGAGGTGGTCAGTGTTAGTTTGCAACGTCCGCCTTTCTCTGTCGTCTGTGACTTCGCCAACTCCGTCGGCACAGGGAATTCCTGACCGTCTTGTTGGACGATTTGCATGTAGCGGGCTTCCACGGTGACGCCGTCGATCGGTTTGCCCTGTTCGTCTTGTACATAGACGAAGACGAAACGAGGAGGCTGTGCGACAAGACCTTTGTTGCTGAGGAGCAAGAAGGCAACCAGAAAACTGAAGGTGGTCAGTGAACGCATGGATTGACACCTCGCAGAGAGATTCCCAGCAACAGGCTACCGGCAACGACGTCGTTGGCGACGTGTCAGCAACATCGGTTTCCGTTCAGCTCTTAGTGTAGCCGACGGGCTGGGCGGTTTGTCGAGCTGGGCGGTTTGTCGATCCAATCGCTTTGAGGGGCGACAGATTTGACGACCATCCTCTCGTGGTCGGGTTAGTCTCCCGACGCGGCGGTGGCCGGGGTTTGGCTGAGGCATTTGGCGATTTGACGGACGGCCTGACGCAAGCGGTGTTCGTTTTCGACCAACGACATGCGCAAGTATCCTTCGCCCGCGGCACCGAATCCGCTACCGGGGCTGACGGCGACGTTGCCTTCCTCCAGCAACCTCATCGCGAAATCCATCGTGCTCATCGAGCTTCGCCACGGCTCGGGGACTTTCGCCCACACGAACATGCCGGCCTTAGGCGGTTCGACTTCCCAGCCCAGGCGACGCAGGCCGCTGACCAAGACGTCGCGGCGGCCTTGATAGATTTGAGATTGTCTCTGGACGCCTTCCTCTGTTTCTCGCAAAGCGACGATGGCGGCGATCTGGATGGCTTGGAACATACCGTAGTCGTAATAGCCTTTGATCGTGCCCAGGCCTCGGATCATCTCCGCGTTGCCCGCGCAAAATCCGACACGCCAGCCGGCCATGTTGTAGCCCTTGCTCATCGTCGTGAACTCGACGCCGACGTCTTTCGCTCCGGGGGCAGAAAGAAAGCTTGGCGGCATGTAGCCGTCGAAAGCGACATCGGCGTAAGCGAAGTCGTGGATCACCAGGAAGCGATACTTCTTTGCCAACCGGACGACTTCGACAAAGAAGTCCGGCTCGATGACGGCCGAGGAAGGGTTGTGGGGATAGTTGACGATCAGAATCTTGGGCGTCGGTGTCAGGTTTTCGCAAGTGTAGGCGACATTCCGCAGAAACTTGTCCGGGTCAGCAACGTCCAGTGCGACGACATTCCCCGAGGCGAGGATCACGCCATACATGTGCACAGGGAAATAGGGCGACGGGATCATCGCGGTGTCGCCCGGTCCCATCAGGGCCAAGCACATGTGCGAGAAACCTTCCTTGCTGCCCAAGCAGGAGATGATTTCCGATTCATGATCCAGCTCGACGCCATACTTGCGCGCGTATTTCTTTGCGACCTCGCGTCGCAGGTTGGCGATCCCGTTGGACTTGCTGTAGCCGTGGTTGCCGGGGTCGCTGGCGGCGTCTTGGAGTTTTTGGATCACGACGTCTTCGGGCGGATCGGACGGGTTGCCCATGCCCAAGTCGATGACGTCATCGCCGGCGCGTCGTTTTTGGTAAAGCGAGTTGTTGATGCGGCCGAACATGTACGGCGGCAAACGGTCGACGCGCGCCGCAAACTTCACCTCAAACGGCTCAGGGGTCGGATCGGTGGTTGGGGCCTGGATGGCTGGCGCGTCGATGTCGAATCGATCACCCGGGTCGTTTGAATTGCTCATGGCAAAAACGTTTTCGTCAAAGGGATGTCTTGGGATGCCGTGATGGGGCACCGCATCGGGTTGCGGTACGCCTATTGTCGGCAAGACACTGCGGTCCGCCCAGGGGTTCTCTTTGCCGTTGCCAATATCCGGTGGCCGTCGACCATTGGAGACTGCTGGCTTTGTGAGCCGCAAGGCGCTAGCCCGGATTATTCACCCAACTCACTGCGGTTTTCGCAATGCGTTTGCACAAAACGGTTTGCGCGTATTGGTACGAAAACAGTCTGCGCATATGAGCCGCCACGCGATAGCGTCCGGTTCTCACGCCTATACTCGGGAACCGGACGCTATCGCGTGCCGGCTGATGAATAATCCGGGCTAGCCGTTTGTTGATTTAGTCGTAGGTTGGCCACTCTTGGCCGACATTCAAGACTCAGACGGGCAAGAATGCCATCCTACGGTCTTTAATTCCCCAACACGGACTAAATCAAAAGGCCGCTAGCCGCGGGTAATTCGCCGTTACGGGCGGCTAGCGTCTTGCCGATCACCATTGTAGGGCTCAACACGACTCAGTCAGCAGTCCGGCTTTACGCGTGACAGTCGGTGATCAGCGGGCCGTTATGGCAGACAATCTTCCAATGCAGCCAGCAGGGTGAGCACGTGTTTGCGTTGTGCGGACTCGCCCATCAGGCCGATTCGCCAAGCTTTCCCTGCAAAAACGCCCAGCCCGCCGCCGATTTCCAGGTCGTAATCGTTCAGCAAGCGTCCGCGAATGGCTGCTTCGTCGATCCCCTCGGGGACCGAAACACAGTTGAGCGTGTAGAGGGAGTGCTGGGGGATATAGGAAAGACCGAGTTTTTCCAGACCGGCTCGCAGCAGTTGGTGCATCTCGGCGTGGCGTGCGATGCGGTTCTCCAAGCCTTCCTCGACCACGATCGCCAGGGCTTCGCGGAGCGCGTAAACCATGTTGATCGGGGCGGTGTGATGGTAGGCTCGCCCGCCTCCGCCGGTGTAGTAATTCTTGAGCATCGAGACATCGAGGTACCAGCTACGCACCGGCGTCTCACGTGCTTCCATGGCCTCCAGGGCACGAGGAGAAAACGAAACCGGCGACAGTCCGGGAGGGCAGGACAAGCATTTCTGTGTGCCCGAGTAAATCGCATCGATCCCCCAGTCGTCCACTGCGACTTCGTGACCGCCCAGCGAAGTCACCGCATCGACAGCGAGCAGCATGCCCGCATCATGTGCCATGTCGCCCAAGCCGGTCAGGTCTTGATGGGCGCCGGTCGACGTCTCCGCGTGAACGATACCGATCATCTTGGCCTTGGGGTGACGCTCGATCGCTTCGCCGAGTTGGTCCTTGGTGAAGGTTTCACCCCAGGGGACTTCGACGCTATGAACGGTCGCGCCGCATCGTTGCATGTTGTCTTTCATGCGGCCGCCGAAAACTCCGTTGATGCAAACGATGGCTTCGTCACCCGGTTCGAGCAAGTTGACCAGGACGGTTTCCATGCCCGCCATGCCGGTGCCGGAAACGGGAAACGTCAGCTTGTTTTCGGTGCGAAAGACTTGACGCATTAGTTCGCAGGTCTCGTCCATGTAGCCGATGTATTGCGGATCCAGGTGGCCAAGCGTGGGGGCGGATAACGCTTGCAGGATTCTGGCGGGCACGGTGCTGGGGCCGGGGCCCATGAGCAGACGTTGGCGGGGATGAAGCGGTGCGACCATGGATGAATATTGAGTTGGAGTGCGGGTGTGGTTGTGTACGTCAGGCTTTCTAGCCTGACACAAGCCGCAGAGTGTCAGCCTGGAAAGGCTGACGTACGGGTTTCTACGGGTTTCGTTGGGCTGCTACGGCGAGGCGTCGACGGCTTGCTTCTTGCGAGTCCGCCGTGAGGCGTCGGCGACCTTTTGCGGATCGTCCAACACAAGATAATGTCCGTGATCGGCGGTGACGATCACAGCAGTGCGGTCCCAAGCGTTGTTTTCTTCGATCCAGTAGACCACTTTCTCGAATGCGCCGTCGTTTCAATCATTACAGCCGGAACGGAACACCTGATCCACTCGATCGAAAAGTGAAATTGATTCATGTGATCGGTCGCCGCACATGGAATCAGGACTAGTATTGGTTCGTGACGGGGACGCGGGGCCAACAAGATTCAGCAACCAGATATTAAGCGTCCCCCCGTGCGAGGCGGGGTCGGTTCTTCGGAATCGGCCTCGCCTTTTTTTGTGCGCTGGCTCGCCACAGATGCATGCCACATTCTTTCCACAGTCGCTCGGCTTTCCAAGTCGATAGCGTGCTCCGCCACAGGCGTTGATTTCCGTCGTGCTTGTGTTGACCGTAGCTGCCAGTTGTTGCTCCGAACCGGGGCACGCCCGGCGGAAGCAATGAATAATCGTGTGCAGACCGAAAATCCCACAGCCCCAATCTTTTGACAGCCCCAGGCTAGGCCGCGGGGTGTTCTTTCTTGGCTTTGAGGTGTTGCCAGCCGGCTTGGATCGGGGAACCAAACGCGTAGAAACAGAACGCGAGAGGCAATGCGAGCCAATGGAGCAGGAAAACACCGCCCACGGCAAACAACGCCTGGCCGATCTGCGTGGGCGTCCGTCGCCCTCGAATCCATTGGGAGACAAGGTGCGGGTAGTTGAACCGCGAAACCATCAAAAAGGCCAACACGAGCGCGAGTCCCGGTATGAAAAAGTGAGACGCTTGTAGCACGTTGTCGGCAAATTGATGAACCCGTTCGTGATACATGTCATCGGTGGCCAACGATTTCAAATCGGGCATCGCGATGGCAAAGGCGGCCAGGGTTCCGGCGGCCGCGGGGCTGGGTAATCCTTCGAAACTCTCATGCGAATCTTCTTCGTCCGTTTCCACATTGAACCGTGCCAAACGGATCAATACACAGAGCGTGAACAGAACGCCGATCGCCCAAACCAAACGTTGGGGCAACAGATCCGAAAGCCCCCAGATGATTACGGCCGGTGCGGTGCCAAACGTGACCGCGTCACACAGGCTATCCAGTTGAGCGCCAAACTCGCTCTCTTGTCCGGTCATTCGAGCCGCTGATCCGTCCAAGGCGTCGAACAGCATTCCGCCGAAAATGAGCAATCCGGCAAAGAAAAGTTTTTGCTCCAGGGGCCAGCCCAGTGTCGCCGGATCGCTGACAGCGATCGCGATCGCTCCGAGACCACAAACGCCGTTGCCCAATGTCAACATCGTGGGCAGGACGGCCAGCGTCAGCCGCCGCCGTTTGGGTTTGCCCTGTTTGAGCAATTTGCTTCGCCCCGACGACGGACGAAAACTTTCATCGCTGTCGTCGATCGCGTTTTCGCCGTCTCGCTGTCCCATCCCACGCGAGGGCGATTCGGACATCGATTCGCCTGAGCGTTTTCGTCGAAACAGACCTTTTTTCAATTCACTCATAGAGGATTTGGTAGCCACCTGTGGCTTTTAGGGAGCTTGGATGAGTTGCCCCGTCGCTAATCTCATCGGCAATAAACTGTGATCTCTGGCGGACAGATCGACCGGCCGGGAGCATTGGCCGTCCGTTCAGTCTAATCATTTCTGGGCGTCGTCCGAGCGGACAAATCGATCACATTCGGGTTTGTTGACACGTTTCCAGCATTCAGCAGAGCCTATTGGACGGTCAAGTCATGCGGCCAGATCCGAAAAAAAGGGGGCGATGAAGACCGTTCTGCCCGACCTGAACGGCGAGAAACCTATCCGCTATAACATCTCCCTGTCGAGCAGAGCCGTTTTTTCGGTGAGCCGATCACACGAACAAGTCATTCTCTCGGTCAGCTTATCCGGTGTGGCCGTTTGGCTTGTGCCCCACCCTCATTGCTCGACCTCACTACAGAGTCCCAGACGCTGCCATGATGACCCCTCGATACTTGGTCGCATTTGACTCCCGCCGAGCCTTGCATCGTTTTACCGATGTGCTGGTGATCGGAGGAGGCGTGGCCGGTTTGCGAGCAGCCAATTCCATCGACCCTCACCATTCGGTGCTGGTGATCACCAAAGACCGATTGCGGGAGTCCAACAGCAACTACGCTCAAGGCGGAATCGCGGGCGTGATCGACCCCGATGATCGCTTCGAGGATCACATCAACGATACGTTGATCGCGGGCGCCAACCTGTGCGATCTGGATGTGGTCGGCTTGGTCATCCGAGAGGCTCCACGGCGAATCGAAGAACTCGTGCGTTGGGGGACGCAGTTTGATGCTGAAGCCGACGGCGATTTGGAATTGGGACGTGAAGGCGGCCATAGTCACGAACGCATTGTGCATGCCAGAGGCGATGCGACCGGCGCGGAAATCATGCGAGCGATGATTCAACGTACTCGCGATGCAGAGAACATTGACATCGTGGAGAACACCTTTACGATCGACCTGTTGACCCACGAGGGACGATGCAGAGGTGCTGTCGTCAAATCACCCGAGGGACCACCGATGATCGTTTGGGCGAGGGAGACGATTTTGTGCACCGGCGGTGCTGGTCAGATTTATCGAGAATCCACCAACCCGTCCGTTGCCACCGCCGACGGAACATCGCTCGCCTATCGTGCCGGAGTTCAATTGCGTGACATGGAGTTCATGCAGTTTCACCCCACAGTGTTGTACATCGCCGGTTCGTCACGTTCGTTGATCACCGAAGCCGTACGCGGGGAAGGCGCGCACCTGCTGGACAGCAACGGTCATCGGTTCATGCCGGACTACGACAAACGCGAGGAGTTGGCGCCGCGTGATGTCGTCAGCCAAGCCATCATCCGCCAGATGGCGAAAACATCCCATCCGTGTGTCTATCTGGATCTGTCACATTTGGATCGACAGCATGTCCTGAGCCGGTTTCCCGGAATCGCCAAGACCTGCCAGCAATTCGGATTGGACATTGCCAGCGACCGAATCCCCGTTCGTCCCGGTGCCCACTACATGCTGGGTGGCGTGACCGTGGATCGACAAGGCCGCACGAGCATGCCCGGCTTGTGGGCGGCTGGAGAAGTCACCAGCAGTGGACTGCACGGCGCGAACCGTTTGGCTAGCAACAGTCTGCTGGAAGGTCTCGTGTACGGTGCCGCGGCGGGCGAAGCAGCCTCGCGATCTGTCGGCGAGGAGTCCCGCACGATGGTCGCGTTGCCGATCCGGCATCCACGCAAGGAATCCGCGGAGTCGATCGATACCGAAGACGTCCGGGTTTCATTGAAAAGCTTGATGGGGCGGTTGGCCGGAGTCGAACGCGACGCGAAAGGGTTGCAGGAAGCCGCCGACTCGATTCGTTCCTTCGCCGCGTACGTGATGCCGCATCAATTTGCCACGGTCGCCGGATGGGAACTACAAAACCTCATCACCACCGCGGCCATCATGGTCGATTCGGCATTGGCACGCACCGAATCACGCGGTGTGCATTTTCGCAGTGATTTTCCCGAAACATCGGATGATCATTGGCGTCGTCACCTGCTGGTTCAAATCGATGTCAATGGTGGCCATCCCGCGATCGGTGAATTGCTGGAAAAATAGCACGATGCACCACCTGGGCTCGGCCCCCCCCGATGAAGTTGCCCGGAAGCGTTAGAATCAAGCGGACATGGTTTCACCGGATGAACCGTTATGGCATTTGTTGACTACATGAATCGTAAGGGAGGTCATTGCGAGTGAGTAACCCGTTGACTGAAAAGATCGTTCAGGATCATGACGAAGTCCCGTTGGTGATTCATTCCAACGTGACCGGGCCGATCAGTGAAATGAGTTTCCTGCGGCGTGCGTTGTTGTTCGCTGAGTTGTCCATGGTCTCCTACAACGACGAAGCCGAGGCGACGGTGGCCGCGGCCATGGCTGGGTTTACCGACGTGACGTTCTATGACAACGACGGTTCGCAAGCGTTTCGATTTCGAAACGACCACGATTGCGTGATCGCATGTCGAGGCACCGAGCCCAACGACTGGAATGATGTACAAGCCGACGCGAACGCGCGGAGCGTGTTGGCTGAAACGGTCGGCAAAGTCCACCGAGGTTTCAAAAAAGAAGTCGATGACTTGTGGCCGATGCTGGAAACCGCTCTGATCGACAACGATCAATCGCTCTACTTTTGCGGTCACTCTCTGGGCGGTGCCATGGCAACCATCTCCGCAGGCCGTTGCTTTCTCTCACACATCGACAGCAACCCCACCGAACTGTTCACCTACGGCAGCCCACGAGTCGGTGACACGCGATACATCAACTATGTCAGCATGGATCACTTTCGATTTGTCAACAACAACGACATCGTCACTCGAGTGCCACCGATCCTGCTGGGGTATCGACATTGTGGTTATGAAGTCTACTTGGATCGAAACTGTCGTATCCGAAAACTGAGCTACGCGTCCAAACGTCGTGACCGTTGGCGCGGCTTCTTTCGCGGTCTGAGAAAATGGAAAATCGATCACTTTGCCGACCATTCGATCCATCGCTACATCGAAGGCATTTTGAAAGCCGTTCGCGATGAAGACGATGCGATCGCGCGAGGGCTGTCGCCCAAGCCGCCTGAGGCATACGCCAAGGTCACTCGCAACGACAAGAACACCCGCAAAGATCAAAACACACCGACAGGCATGCCGCCAGGCACACCATCGCCTACGAGTACACCATGACAAAAAATGATGACGTTCGTGAAAATGAATCCGGTCGCCCCAGCCACGTCGAGATCGACGGGGTCCGGCTAAAGCTTGCGCAACCTTTCTCTTCGCCGGGTCAGTGGATCGGACAGCGAGAGATTTTGAGCCAACTGCTGGCCTGTTGGATTTCGCTGGACGAAGCCGATCTGCCGCTCACACCTCGACTCGTCGGTTCACCCGGAGTGGGCAAGACGCAACTGGCAATCGCGGCAGCGCTCGCTCAGCAGCGACCGTTGTACATCTACCAGTGCACCGCAGACACGCGACCAGAGGACTTGCTCGTCACGCCGGTGCTCAGCCAACACGGCGAGATCTCCTATCACGCATCACCGCTGGTGACCGCAATGGTTTGTGGAGGTGTCTGCGTGCTGGACGAAGGAAACCGAATGAACGAAAAGTCCTGGGCGTCACTCGCGCCGTTGCTGGACAATCGTCGTTATGTCGAGTCGATCGTCGCTGGCATCACGATTCACGCCGATCGTGAATTTCGGGCGGCCGTGACGATGAATCAAGACGAGTCAACGTTCGAGATTCCCGACTATATCATGAGCCGCTTACAACCAACGCTGTCGGTCGGCTTTCCCAGCAAGCAAGATGAGATGGCGATCCTGCAGTATCACTTGCCGTTCGCCGAACCCGAGATGCTGGCGATGACGGTCGAGTTTCTGCAACGCAGCCACGAACTGAAACTCGACTTCAGCCCGCGAGACGGCATCAACCTGCTACGGTTTGCACTCAAACGCATCGCCCAAGACCCGACCCACCCCGTGGGACGTGATCAAGCCTGGCAGGAAGCACTTGAGAAATGTTTGGGGGACGAAGCCGTTGATCTGGAATCACTCGCCCAACGTCGCCGCCGAACACTCGGAGGCGACGCCGTCCCATTGGGGCTGGCCGATCTGTTCTTCGATCCCGACGATCCGATGCACCCCGATCGCGACGAGTTGGACCAGATCGACGACTTGGATGACGATGACGACGATATCGAGTACTAAGTACGTCAGGCTTTCCAGCCTGACTCTCAGCAACCCGTACGTCAGGCTTTCCAGCCTGACTCTCAGGGTATGTCAGCCTGGTAAGGCTGACGTACTACCGAACCTCCACACAATCCGAGGAAACCATGATGGCGGCGTCCCCTACGATCTATGGCATCATTAACCTTGCCTCGCAATTCATCTTCTTTGTCGGGCTCTGCTGGGGGATCGCCTATGGAATGATGAACCGAGAAAAGTACCCGCAAGCCTCCGGCCGATTGGTCTTGGGCTTTGCCATCTTGATGATTCATTTCTTGCTGGGCGCGTTCATCTTCCCGGTTATCGCTGGCTTCACTGACCGTGAGTTGATTCCGTTGGTCTTCGCAATTCTCGGATTCATCCGAACCCCGATCCAACTGCTGGGGCTCGGGCTCATCGCAACCGCCGTCTACATGAACCGAAAGTCAGCTTTCGACGCTGATGAGATCCCCATCCGCCCCCGCATCATCGACGACCAAAACCCCTACGCCTCGTCCTAGGGAATGCTCCAGTCGATTTAGTCTTTCGACTCGCTGGATGAACTGCCGACGACCAACATCGCTGGAAAAATCAGCAGGTCGCCGATCAGAGCGGTGACGAGTGTCAGTGCACTCAATCCGGCAAACAACCTCACTCCCGGCAGCGGGCTGGTCATCATCGCGGCGAAACCCGAGAACAAGATGATCGTGGTGACGACCAACGCGGGGCCGACTTGACGAACGGCCTTCATCGCCGCCGATCGGGCATCACGGTCATAGCGACGTACGGCCCGATATCGGATCAGCAAATGCAGCGTGTCGTCCACGGCCAAGCCGAGACACAGCGAGAACGTCAACGCAGCGGTGATCAACAGCGGGTAGCCACAGAAACTCAATCCCGCTGCGGTGACCAGCAATGGTAACACGTTGGGGACCACGCTCAACAATCCGGTTTTGATCGAACGAAATGCGATCGTGAAGACGATGAAGATCAAAACCGCAGCGACCGCTAGGCTGCGGGCCAAGTCCATGATCACCAGATTCATATTGCGCGATGCCGCGACGACCGTCCCCGTGATGGTGAATTCAAAATCGGGAAACTCCTGACGCAGCGCCTCTAGCTCCACATCGACACCTTGGATCCGTTTGTTCAATGCCGCAGCACCATCGTTGGGCACACGTGCGGTGACCACCAACGATCGCGCCGACTCATTCATCAATCCACTTTGAATCGCTTCAGGCATTCGATCGATCATGCGAAAGCGATCGCGCATCGTCCGCCCGGGAACGGAGGCCAGCACGTTGCCGATAGAAAAGGTGCCAGAGAACTGAGGGGCAGCACGAAGAATCGACTGCGCCCTGGCGGTCGCCTTGATGATCTGGGAGTCAGGCATCTGATAGGACTCGGGCCAACGAACGGTCACATAGCACAATAACGCGCCGCCCAATTTGTCGTCCGCGTGACGCATGGCGACTGCTGACGAAGAGTGGTCGGGAATGGTCTCGGTCCAAACGATGTCGGGCTCCTGAGACAACGCAGGCCCGAGCAGCAACACGCACAGCCCGACTCCGATGGCCGCGGTGAGCCGGGACCGGCGAACCATCGGAGCGACCATGCGTTCGATCCAGTCCGACATCCGATGCGTCGCCGTTGCATTCGTGATCAGCCAACGCTTGGGCAACCACATCACCAGGGTGGGCAGAACGACAATGTTTGCCAGCATGGCGAAGCTGGTGCCGACCGCCGTCCACATTCCAAAAGCGGCGACGCTGGGTGTTCGTGAAAGCATGAGGGAACCGAAACCGATGACGGTGGTCACCGAAGTCAACCAGCAAGCCGGGCCGACGCGGACCAGCCCTCGGTAGGCCGCGTTTCGTGAAGTTCGTCCCGCTCGCAGTTCGTTTTGCATCTCCAACAGCAGATGGACCGAGTCTGTCAGCCCGATCGTGAACACCAGATTGGGCAGCGCCGTCAGCAACCCACCGACTTGTTCGCCGCACGCCGCCATCAATCCAAAGGTCCAAATCGCGCCGACGGCTGGGGCGGTGACGACCACCACGACCGCAACCAGCCCACGAAACAAAGCCAGGGCGACGAAAAAGGCCACGATGGCCGCGGCGGTGCAACTGATGAACATCGCCCGCTGCAAACTGTTCAAAACATCGTCGCGGATGGCGGTGTGTCCGGCGATGTGAACGGTTGCGCCAGTATCGGTTTCGTATTGACGGGCAAAACGTTTCGTCGGCTCGATGACCTGCGTGATCCCTGAGACCGCCAATGAATCGCCTTCGATCCGCGCCCACATCGCCAACATCTTTCCGTCGTCGGAAATCAATTGATCCTTGCTGATCGGATGCTTGATCAGTTCCGAGAGCAACGTCTCCGCGTCGAAACCCGCCCCGTCGTCCGCCACATCGCGAGGAATCAGCGGAATCATCGAACCGGTTCGCCTGCGAACATCCAGGATGCTCGCGACGTATTGGACACCGGGCAGCTCTTGGAGCTGATCCCGCAGCTTTCGCAACTGCTGGAGCTGGTTCCACTGCAGCAGGTCATCGCCTTCGATCAACAGCACCACGTCATTGTCGTCGCGACCATATTCGTCGTGAAAGCGTGCCAGGTCACGGGAGGTTTGATTGTCCGACGTGATGGTCGCGCTTGGCTGAATGTCGAAACTGATCTGCGTCATACAGACCGCCATCACGAGCGTCGTGATGACCGATCCGATCGCCCAGAATTTGGGGCAGGCGAGCACCAGTCGGGCGATGTGCCGAATCAACTTCGTTCACCTGTGATCATGGATTTGATTCGTGCAGTCGGAAACACGCAGTCGGATTTCATTGGCCAAGCAACTTATCAGCGGCAGATTTTTGCGAGCATGCTCGAACTGGCCCAGTCGGGTCTGTCTCGCAAATCCTACCAGTTCCATGAACGCTTTGCCCGCCACAACGACCCCGCCGATGGAACCGGTGACCGACGCGCCGCCTTCCCAATAAAACGTGCTGGTGGTTCCACGTGTGTCGAACTCACAGGAGTCAAAGTCTGCATCGACGGTCAATTCCCAGCGAACACCGTCCACGGGGTCTGTCACCGTGACTTGGGACGCCACCGGATAAACCGCTTGAGACAACTCCGAGCGGAACTCCCGAAGCGTGCGGAGTTGAATGTGTTGCTCGTCGATCAATCGGACCTTGCCGTCTGGAAAGATGATCGCGGCTCGTGCACAGGTGCTCGGCTGGTCTCTGCGGTGGATGTGATAAATCATCAACTCGCAATCGTTGTCCAATTGAATGGACATCCAAATCCAACCGGCGACGGTCGGGTCGGGGCCGATTTCGCCGTACTCGCGATCCAGCCAAGCCGTGCCGTCAACGTTCCGCGTCGCACCCTCGATTTCGATCGATCCGGACACCGACATTCGCGAGTATGAGACATGATGCGATCGCCTGGGCAGCAGGTGGCCGAACAGACCGTCGGGACCGTACCGGGCGATCGGCTTGCTGGGCACCATTTCCAAATTCAACGTGCAATCCGCCGCGTTGGCAGCGAGTCGATGGCGATCCTGTTCCACGACCAAAGACATGTCTTTGAGTTTCAGGTCGACGTCATTGGGCCCTGAATCCACTTGCCAGCCGAAGACTCGTCGATGAGAAAAATGTGTCCTTCGCTGTTGGTAATCGGTCAGCGAGACGTGCCCGAAACCGATCTCGGTGCCTAGTAATCGAAGGGGCAAGACCCGTCCGATAGAAAACCCCGTCGCGTTGAATCGAAAAAACGCAGTATGAAACGAATAACGATCGCTGCCAGATTGCAGGTGCCCGTTGTAGTACCACCATTCCACGGGCGCATCGTTCTTGGCTCGAATGAACGCCAGACCCAATTGATCCGCTCGAAGATCGTCGGTGCCACTGGCGTACGTGGCAGTCTGTTCAGATTCTGACAAAGACATCTTTCGACATGGGGCAGTGGAGTCGTTCCAGTGAATCGCCCCGTGGGACAACTCACAGCTTAAGCACCCCCGCAAGACTTTCAACCGTCCAGCGACATCAATCCGATTCACCAGAATTCCAGCCGCATCCGCTCGATTGCGAAAACTTTAGTCAAATTGCTCTTGCTCTGACAGAATTCGACCTTTTACTCTCCGCGGATCGGTCGATCCCCATCTTTCAGCTTCGCCGTGCCCTTGGCTGAGCATATTTCGTGAACGAATCGCGAATCGACGGGTCGAACCGGCATCAGCGGGAACAAGGATGTTTGCACCGAACCAAGACACCATCGCAACTCAGCCACGCCACACGCGTCGTTTCACCACCACTTGGGTGAGACGGACGCTGTCGTTGTGTTGCCTGGGGGTCGTTGTGATTTCCGCTGGTTGCAGTCAAAACCCCTACCTTGCGGTTCCCGGCGGTGGTGCGTGGCAAGCCCAAACGGCGGCCCCGGTCAGCCCGTCATACAATCAGCCTGCCCTGAATCCCAACGATTCACGACTGGCCGAACTGAATCGTCGCGTTCAATTACTCGACGACAACAATCGCCAGTTGCACACCCAGTTGGCCCAAAGCGAGCAGCAGGCGCAAGTCTATCGTGACGAGTTGGACCTGGTGCGTAAGCAACTTGCACAAACCACGACCCAACTCGAATCGACCGCGATCGCGGCGCGACAAGCTCAATCGCAAGTCCAGGGAATGCAGGCATCGACACAAATGCGTGGCGGTGCCTCGATTCAACCCAACACCAACTTGACCCAACTGGCGTCACGACTGAACCTGGGTGGTTTGCCGGTCCGACAAGACGGTGACACGATTCGAATCGGGATTCCCTCCGATCAACTTTTTCAGCCCGGCACGGCACAGTTGAACGCGTCCGCCGCCGCGGTCCTGGACCCGGTCGCTGCTCAGCTACGCAGTTTGTTTCCGCGTCAACGCATTCGCATCGAAGGGTACACGGACAACGGACAGATGCTGGGCGGTCAGCTCAACACCCCAGGTCACCAACTGGCTGCGGCGCAAGCCTCCGCCGTCCTGGACTTGTTGACACGACGAGCAGGCATGCCGCTGCAGCAGTTCTCGATCGCAGCACAAGGTGCCAACGGCGCCATTCAACCCAACACCAGCGCGATCGGCAGAGCCGCCAATCGCCGCATCGAACTGGTGATCTCCCCGCAAACGTTCTAGACGTCTGCCGCAACACGATTCACGCCCCGAAGGGGCCGAACATGAAAGCCCAGGGCAGAGCGTAGCGCCGCCCTGGGCTATTTTGTCATGTCCCTTTGGGACGGAATGTGTTACGTCTCGTGGGCACGAAAACAGTTCTCACGGTACCGAGGTCCATGCGGTAAATAGGTGTCGTGGAGCCCATTTAGCTCGGAGTTTCGCTTCTCGGGGGACGTGCAACTAATAATTTACCGCTGGTGGATTGTCGTTCGACTCTCCGAGTCGACAACGTACAGCGGAGAACGCTATCGACTTGGAAAGTCGAGCGACAATTATTTACCGCACGTCCCGAGAGACGCGGCTACGTGAAAGAAACGCAGCCATAGCATAGAATCGCAGATGCTCATCTACCCAGTGTTCGCGAATACGAGGACGTCTGTCATGTCTCAACAGCCAAGGTTCACCATCAGAGAGCTGCTGGTCGTGATCACCGTCGTGGCGATCTTGTTTGCGATTTTGATGCCAGTGATCCAAGTCGCCCGTGAAGCGGCACGCCGAATGTCATGCAGCAACAACAGCAAACAACTCGGATTATCCATTCACAACTATCATTCGACCTACAGGCGATTGCCACCGTTGATGTTTGGAACATCCTCCAATCAAGGACAGCTCAGCGGACTGGTTGCCGTCGTGCCGTTCGTGGAAGCGAGCGGGCGGTGGGGAACGATCAGTGGCCCATCGACCTTCAATAATATCTCGTATCCGCCCATGGGCCCGCCTCCGACGGACACCAACTACGCACCCTGGCTTGAGCAAATACCGACCTACAACTGTCCCACGGAAACGGATGTCTCACCCGTTTACGGCTTGACCAACTATGCCCTTTGCGTGGGCGATCAAGTCACGGGCCTGTATGTCAACTCAGGGCTTGATTCCGTCCGCGGTTGTTTTGCGCCTGATTGCGCGATCCAGTTCAAAGACATCACCGACGGCTTGTCCAACACCGTGTTGTTCACGGAAATCGCAAACCGTGTGGATGACCAGTCCCTGGGGAACTTCAGCATCGGCAACGGCAGCAAGCTGGCCGATCAACCTGGGGCATGCCGTCAGAGTGTGTTGGCAAAGTATCCGATGTTGTTCGCCAAGAACGTGACGTTGGACGCGATCGGACGCGGTGGCTCGTTCGCCGACGGCACGGGAGGCATCGGCTGGGTCAATACGATCTTGCCGCCCAACAGTCCCAGTTGTGCGATCGAAGGACAGCGTCTCTATGAAGGCGTGTTCACTGCATCCAGTCGTCACCCGGGCGGTGCCCACGTGACCATTGCCGACGGCGCAGTCGTTTTTGTCACGGACAATATTGAGCATGGCGATGTGACGAAACCGGTGGTCCTGGAAACAGGTCTTTCACCCTACGGTATCTGGGGTGCGTTAGGCACACGTAGTAGCAAGGAAGTGGTGGAAGAACAATTGGTTCTTTAGCCTCAGTCCTCTCATGTAGCTAATCAGTAGATCGCGTGCTCATCCCGAGTTTCGCTTTGCATCCCTTTGGTTCACTGGCTCGTCGCCACACTCGCTTCGTCACTCACATTGTCAGTGGATGATTTTTGTTTCAACTGGCGTGTTCTCTTTGGGCAGACGTAATGCCGTGACCAAGCGGCTTCCAGCTTTGGCTCTCCTGACTTGGAGAACCGTAGCGTGATCTTCTTTCCTTTGCCCCATTTTCGATACGCGGTTTGCGAGGGAATGAGGTTGAGGTCGTGAGCATGAAAACCCATCAACCGAAGAATTCGATTGACGGCCCCGAGACCTCCCGCCGTCACACGTTCCAGGTAAGCGATTCGAGCGAACCGCCAATCTTCAACTTGTTTTGGCGTCAGCTTTTGCATCTGCACCATCACGTCAATCGGTGAGACGTAGCCTTGCTTGTCCAGCACCACTGCCATCGCTCGGACGACCTTGTCGTAATACTTGTCCTGCGTGTAGTTCTCAACGGTGATCTTCTTCATGTGCTAGCGTTCACAAAGTCAGCAATTTTGTGTTCAGAGACAACGAAACAGAGTCGAGGAGCGACGCTCCATTTACTGACTTACCTGGTAATGGGATTCGCCAGAATTCCCCTCGTATCGAATTCTTGGCGAAATTCGTTTCATGAGTCATCCTGGATTTGTATGTTAGTGTACCTCTGCAGTTCGATTTCATCGAACGCGATCTCAGATTTTTGTACTCGACTTTTTGTATTCAGAGGCAGCCAAGACAATGGGAGTGACGATCCACTATCGCGGTACGTTGGACGATATTGGGCAAGTGGAAGCGATGGAAGATCGCGTGATGGATCTCGTCTTTTCACTCGGTGGTCGTGCGACGATCTGGCGATCCTATTCCGCAGGCGGTGATCCATCGCGTGTGGTGCGAGGCCTGATCATTGATCTTGAGCCCGGACAGGACACGTTCAGCTTGCTGGTCTCACCGGAAGGACACCTGATGCCGCTGTTTCAAATCAAGGATGCTGAGTCAGCTCCGTTCGATGAGCCGCCCTATTGCTTTGTCAAAACGCAATTCGGATCAGTACAAGGTCACGTCGCAATCGTCCACATTCTTGATGCCCTTGGGCAGCAGTATTGTTCCAATTTGACCATTCTCGACGAATCCGAATACCACGAGACCCGCGATATCGACAAGCTTGCGCAGAAGATGCGTTTCCTGCGTACCGCTATCAGTACCATGGCCGAGGGACTGCGGGAACACGGGTTGAACAAGGAAGCTGCAGAGGACCCGAATATTCTGGCGACCCGTATCGAACGGATCGCAAGACTTGTCCAACAAAAACTGTTGGCCGCCCCTGACCCGCCGGACTTTCCCGCTGACGCTGATGAAGTCTCCGAAGAGGACGATGGCTGGCGCGAGCCGAGTCTTGAGGAGGAAGTCAAGATAATGGACGAACTGCGTCGTAAGAACGATTTGCGGTGCGAACGCATGAATCGTCGAATTGCAGAAGCCACCGCGTCCGGCTTGTCCGTCGAAGAGGCGTTCGAGGTGGCAATGCGAGAAGAAGGGTTTTCGATCCCAAATCGAGATGCAAGCGACCAAAGTGGCGAGAAGCCTGAGATAGCGACCTCCGATGAGCCATGGAGCGAAAGTCTCCCGCAGCATCCATTCGACTCCGACGGCGGACTGGAACGCGGAGAAACCCATGCCGCAGTTGAACAGGCACAAGCATTTCTGTCGACGGCGATTGACTTGGTCGATAGGGCATCGACTCGTTCGTCATTTGCTTCGATATTGACGCGAGCCAGCATGGACATTGTCGGCGGCCTCGTCCAAGCCACCAGCGACGGGATGGACAACAATCTCGATCGCGCTCTTGCCATCACGCAACTCAAACGGGCTCTCACCGGTCACGCCTACGCGCGGGGAGCACTGTTTGGTTTGCGAAGAGAAGAGGTGATCACAACGGCACATTCCCAGGAACTGCACCAACAGCTGAAACCAATTCTCACTACGATACACGAGCTGATGGAAGCAGCCTGGGCCTGATCGACTTGATCGCTTACAATTGGTACTTTCTCAGGGGGATGAGGCCGTGCAGTACATTAATCGTCGTCGAGAAACCTATTTTGCGTATCGGGGCACGACAAAAACAGGAAAGCCGAAGTTCTTTGCGTCTAAGAAAACCACGAGCGACAAAGCCTCGCGAGTCGAGTCGTTGCCAGAATACTTTGAGTTTTACGAGAACCCGGTGAATGCGACTGTGGTCATCCGACGCCGTCGTCCGACAACGTTGACGGCATCGGAACGAAATTTTCTCGCAAGACTGGTGCTTGAATATTCATCGGTTGATGGCAACGTCGTCATCGAGGGGAATGCATTGGTCAACAAAGCACAGCGACTCTTTTCTGTTTCGCGATATTGCTGCCGGAGCTGGAAGGATGGTTGGCTCAATTTACACGCTCGGCCTTCGTCGCTTGAGGACTTGGCCGCTATCTATCTTCCTCACCTTGGTCAAGATTCTTATTTCGAGTTGGGTTGACAAGATCGGAAGCATCAAATGTTAGAAATAAAGACGGAATCTCCGCCAGCAACAACGTTGAGAGAGATGGGCACGGATGAATTGCTTCACAACCTTGGGCGGTTCCCCGGGTCCGTGTTGCCAACTGGTGTGTTGCGTGAGTTGCAGGGCCGCGGCGAAGCGCTTCATGACTCTGTGGCGGCGTTGGTTGCTGACTCGGTCAAGTCGGCTGAGATCGGATTGGGCAGCGCTACCAGCTCAAACTTCTTCGCCTTTGCTCTGCTGGCTTCCATCGCCACTTGGGACGACCGGCATCTGATCGAATCGGTGCTGACGCAAAAAGGTGAGTTGTTCGGCGACCTGGTCTTTGAGGCCACGCCAAGCATGATTGCGTGTCTTTTTCGTGACGCGAGTTCCGCTGAAGTGATCGACTGGATAGATCGCCTCGCCGATAATCAGAAACTTGACAGCCTCAAGTCGTCTTCACTTTTCCGAGCCATGTCGATTGCGGTCGTGCAGGGACACTTGGATCGAATCGCAGCGATCGATGCGATGGTCCATTGCTTGAAGCGGAGGGCTGGTCGTCGTTCGGACACCCAGTCTGCGGTCATCATAAGCGAGCTATTGGATTTGTCCGCCAATGAGGTGGATGGTGTCGATGAGATTGTCCGATCAAGTTTTCAGCGAGGCCAAGTCGACGGGGACTACATCGAGCTGGATAGCTGGGATGACTTCGGCATCTACGCCCAGCCCCCTGGCAAGACGCGAGGTTGGCATGATGTGGCAGCAGAGTTAAGCACGTGGTGCTACGACTATATTAGCGAGGATGCCGATCCGGTTGACGCCACAATCCTTGCCAATGAACACGCCAGCGGGTGGCGTATAACCAAAGCCCCGTTGAGCCCAACCCTGTTCAATGAGCTTCGACAATCGACGGATGACCATCTCCCCGTCGAGGCCATCGATGCGGTCGATTATGCATTCACTAGAGCCTACCACGCAACGATCGACTTGATTCGCGACGAGGTGGTTCGGTTTCAAGGCAATCCCGATTCTTGGAGGGGCAATGGCGCCTACCTGGGATTGGCGCTCACGACCGCCAGAGCGATGCCGCTGCCGACCGATCTATTGCAGATGATCCTGCAGATGCCAGAGACGGATCGTGAGCAGGTCTTTGGTGACCAATTCTACCTGATTGTAAATGCAACCGCTCTGACGCCGTTGAGGAATCACGATTTCATTGAGCAGTGGATTTGGGATATCGATCGTAGCAGTCCAGATCGACGCGAAATGGTCGACTACTATTTGCTTGCCTGCTATTACGGTTCATTGGATCGCCAAACCGCGATCGATTCGCTTGTCGCAGGATTGCAGCGTGCTCTACGGGAAGAACCCCTGTTGATCGCGCCGTATGCCGAGAGCCTGGCTTTCTTTACTCCGAGGAAACATCAGCAACTGTTGGAGGATGCGTTCAAGAGGGAGGATGTCGAGTGGTTCTTGCCTCTGAAGCAGATGCGTCAGATGATGCACGATGCGAAGTATGCGAAGGAGCAACTGCGGGAATACACAAGCAAGTTCCGCAATGTTCGTCAGGTGATCAGAGACGGCGTGATGTTTGGCGGGGACGTGTATGAAGAGAAGCCAAAGCCTGCCGTTCAGCCAGCGCCGACACGGCAGTCCACCCTGCAGTCTTCGTCGAAGACAACTGTCCGCGACGACGTTCGCACGCCACGCAACGCCCAGTGCCCCTGTGGCAGTGGAAAGAAGTACAAGAAGTGCTGTTTAGGGAAGTGAGCTGGTGATCATTCCGCCGCTTGCCACGGCAAACGGCAGACACCCCACTGGCCGTGGTTCTCGTCGACGGCGACTTCGATCCAGTCAATCGCGTCGCCAAACTGGTCTCTGGTGCGGACCATCACCCGCTGGGCGATCACCCGTGCGATTTCTTCTGCGGTGGTGTTGATCACCGGCAGGATGACACAGTCTTCGTTTGGGAAAACCCATCTGCGATCACGAAACGTCGCGGTGGTTTCTTTATCGTCGCTGGTGATTTTGATCTCGGGGTGTGAATTCGGCAGGATGACATGATGATCCAGCGTCAATGTCTCGTGCAAGATCGCGTCTCGCAGTGCAATGAAATCGACAACGTATCGGTTTTCATCCAGCGGTCCGCCCACGCTGGCACGAACCCCGTAGTTGTGCCCATGCAAGCGTTCGCAGATGTCACCTGCAAAGGTAATGAAGTGCGCGGCGGAGAAAACGAATTGTTCTTTCGTCACGTCGACACGAAATGTTGCTTGGCTCATGTTATCTTGCTTGGGTCAGGTTCGGAGTAGAACATACAGTGCTGCGGCGATCAGGTCGGCCGTGGTGCCCGGGTTGCAACGCTGAGAAAACACCTCATTGTTGCCACGCAAAATGCGATCGAATTCTTCACGCTGCGATGGACTTTGCAAATCGACGGCTGCCGCCATGCAGCGTACTTGCTTGGCAATCTCTGGGCCATGCTTGCGCTCAATCAAGCTATCCGGCTCGCTCGCCAGCAACCGCAAATGGGCGTCAGCGATTCCGCCCAGCACGTCTCCTCGGTCGATGATGGCGTCATGGACCACCGGGACGACGATGTCGAGCAAATCGGAGAAGCCGGTCGCGTATTGCCGGGCGATTCGATCACGCCGCTGAGCCAGATGCATGGCGGCGACCAAGTCGACTGGCTCAGCTGGACTGGGAGAATTCACGTCCATGGTTTCGGTCGTCCCCATCCCCCCAGGGTTTGCAACCCGGATGGCATCAAACACAAGCAACGATTCGGCGGCCGTGACATCAGTCAAGACCGACGCCATACCGTCGCGCCAGATGGATTGGGTTCTAGGATCGCTGGGATGTGCGACGCTATGGCGTCGGTCGCACTCGACCAGGGGCCCCAATAGCAACAAGATCCCCAGGTTCACGTTCGAGCCGCAGTTGGATTGAACCGACTGGGCCGCGGCCAAGACCCAGGAGGCGAAGCCGAGTGCCTGTGTGGATTCGATGGCGGACGCGGTGAGCTGGGCGGCTGTGACGAAATCGGAATGGCTCAGATCGGGAAACGGTCGTCCGGGATAAACATTACCCGCCTTGGGCGCGGTGGCTTCCAGCACGCACGCCCAACGAACCGCGTCGGCGGGGGTCTGACATTCGGGACGCAGCAGGTCCAGCGGATCTTGATTGGAAAGTGATGAACCTGTCGACTGATTCATGTCACGGTGGTGCTGGCGGTGTCAGGATCGGATCGCTGCGAGGCGTGTCCGATGAACCTTGCGATCGCATCCAGAGTTTCTTGCGGTGCGTCCTCCAGGACATAGTGCCCCGCGTCGGCGATGGGGAGGGACTGCGCGTCTGGCCAAACCTCTCGGAATCGCTCCAAGCATTGTGGGCGAAAACACCAGTCCTTCATTCCCCAAATGAGTAGCGATGGCAAGTCGGCCAAGGACGGCAAGTCTGATTCGAGTTGCTGCAGCGTTTGAAAGGTCGGGTGTGATCGTGAAGTCGGAATATCACGTACGAAGGCATCGATCGCTACCCGTGAGTCCCAATCGTGATACGGTGCCAACAGCCCGCTGGCAACATCGGCGGCCATCACATTGCGTGACATGGCCATCGTGACGGCCGCTCGCGCGAATACGTTCCACCGACGAATCGCCCACGACCCCAAGAGGGGAAGCCTGCACGCTCTGATTCGCCAGGGGATGTACGGTGGGGGAAACGCAGCCGTGTTGAGCAAAACCATTCGGTTGAAACGGGGACGACGAGCCGTCAATGCTCCCAGGCCGATCGCGCCTCCCCAGTCGTGAGCGATCAGGGTGACGTTCTGCAAATCCAATGCATCGATCAATGTGACCAAATTGCGTTGGTGGTCGCTGAGCTGGTAGGAGAACTCCCCACGAGCGGGTTTGTCACTTTCACCGCATCCAATGTGATCCACCGCCACGACGCGAAACGTGTCGGAGAATCGTTCGATGACTTTGCGGTAGTAGAAACTCCAGGTCGGATTTCCGTGAACGCATAGCAGCGTCGGGGGTTGGGAATCGGGGCCGCTGTTGCTCGGGTCGCTATTTGTTGGACCGACGTCGCGATACGCCATCGAAAGCGAATCGATTTCGAGTCGCTTGGCGGGGTAGGGAAAGCTGTCTGTGGGGACGTTCATTCACCAAGTTTGGCGGTTCCATCCTCTTTCCGAAACCCGGGCATCCACGAAAAAAGCCGGCCTCGCCCTCGCCAGCCGGCTTGATCATGTCGTCGGTGAAATGGTCCATTGCTCAAGGTCAGTTGTTGAACGGTTGACCAAAATTCTGAATCCGAGGCGGCGAGCCGATTGCCGATGGCGCTGGACTGCTGCTGCGGATGGAACTGGATGAGCTTGAGGACGCTGGCAAGTTCTGTGAGGTGGTCGACGTCTGATTTGACAGCCCCCATCGCACGCCGTTGAGTCCTTTGGCGGAGGTCCAGGCCAATCCGGGCACGAATAGGATTGACTGAATGGATTGGCCGTTGATCTGCGCGACACCCCATTCCGTTTCGACGGTGACCATTTTTACATCGGTCGCCCCAGTGATGGAGTCACCATTGAGCATCACGACGGTCGTGGATGCATCGTCGGCTGAGGGGAATCGGAATCCGGCGACCTCCGAAAGAGGAACGGCAACCATACCAAAGGAGGTCCTCATGTCCAGATTGGTGGTGTCCGTCAACGTTCCGGTGATCTGGGTCTTGCCAGAAATCAACTCAACGGTGACGCTGAGCGGTCGCACATCGGGAGTCGCGGATGCGATGGGCTCGGCTCGTGTGGGCTCCGCATCGGCCACCGGCTGAGCTCTTGCGACGGGTTCGTCGTCTTGGGCAAACAGAGCCGATGTAGAAAGCAGCGTCAGCAGAGCCGCGGCACACATCGATTTTGTGAAGGTCGAATTCATTGCAAAACACCAGGTCCAAGTGAACGTGAGATCGGTTGGGGCCGTGGCTCAAGCACCACGCCAAGAATGAATCTTAGTCACAGCGGTGAAACATTCCTACTGCTGGCGGTGCGGATTGCCCTGGGCTGATCAATAGTTGGTATTGAATCGATGTTTTGGTGTTATTGTTTTGGCGTTATTCATTGAGCCGTTTAGGCGAACGTGAGGGAGTGGGCCCGTCTGCTCAAGAAAGCCTTTTTGAACGGCAAAACGATTGGCGGGGCACGCTATCGACTTGGAAAGTCGAGCGACGATTGTCGTTCGACTTTCCAAGTCGAAAACGAGCACCACCATCCGCCCAAACACAAACCATCCGCCTTGTGCCGTATCCGCAAAGGTTACGCCCCCAGCGGCGCCGGCAGTCGTGACAGAAACTTGCGGAGCGCCACAGTGCCACAGTGCCACAATGCCAGTTTTTGAACAGCCAGGGATTGCTCCCCAGATGCTGCGTCGTAGCCGGCGCGATACAAAAAAACGCCACCGTCCTGCTTGGACGATGGCGTTTTGTGATTTCTATGATGCGATGAAGCAGCATCCCGTGTGCTGATCAACAGCCGCAGGGAGCGCCCACGGCGGGACCACAGCCCTGACAGGGCATTGGGGCCTGGTGGGGCATGGGGGCCGGGGCAACGGGGCCGCATCCGTTGCAGGGACTGCTGATCACAGATCCGCCGTTGATGATCGAACCGCCCATGTTGCTGCCGCTTTCCAGAACCGAGCCACCGGAGACGCCGTAGCTCGTGGCTGCTTCGGCACACGGCGTAGTGGTTTCTTCCACCAGTCGTGGAACCATGCGACAGACCTGAACCTTTTGCTCCACGGTTTCGGTGTACGGGACATCCACGGTGTACTCTTCGACGGCTTCCTCCGCGACGCGATCGTAGCGAGTGGTTTCGTACGGTTCCATTGTGTATTCCGGCACGTTGTACGTGTAGCTGACTTCTTTGGTCCGAGGTTCGGATTTGTACGTCACGTAGGGAACGGTTTCCGTCTTGGTGACGGTCGTGAACGTCAATTCTTTTCGCGTGCGAGTTCGCGTTTCGGTTTCATACTGAACGACTTTGCGATTACGCGTACGTTGTTCGTCCACGTAGACGACCGTCTTCTTGGTGCCGGTCCGCGTCTCGGGGTGATAGACGATTCGAGTGCACTCGTAGGGAACCTGCTCGCTTTGCTGCTCGAAAACGGTGTAGCTGATCACTTGTGATTGCGATGTGCTCGTGGTGACCGGGACGGTCTCGGATTGCACGTTGGGCACCCAGACCTTTTTGGTCATCGTGATCGTTCCGCCACAAGCGACCGAAGGGGCACTGGCGTATGCATTGGAAACGTGTGGAGCGTTCATCGGAGCGGCATATCCGCAACCGGCTGAGACGCCTCCGCCACATCCACCACAGGGGGCGGCGCAGCCACCGCATGACGAGCCACACGGTACACTGGCGACGCTGCCGCAGCCACATCCTGTCGTGCTGTATCCGCCACCGCAACCGGGGCCGCTGACCACGGTTGCCCCGCATCCACCAGCGTAGGTCGCTGCGTAGTTGACCGTCGTGGTCGTCGCGACCGGTGAGGCAACTTCAACCACTTGTTCTTCCCAGTGGCCGTAGTCTTTGGTCACTGTTTGCATGGTTGTGGTCGGTACGCAGACTTCGATCATTCGAGTCTTGGTCACCGGAACAGCGTTGGTCACGGTTCGAAATTTCTGTTCCGTCACGGCATGGGGGACGTTCACGGTGTAGGTGAACGTTTCATCTTGCAGCTTTGGCACCTTGACCGTGTATTGTTCAGGCACATCGACCAGTTTTGGAATCTGCACGACGTAATCTTCGGAAACTTCGTTCCACTGAGGGACGGTCTCGGTCAGCTCGACAGTCTTCTCGGACTTCACGGGGACCAGCACCGAATACTCGATCGTCTTGGTGTCGGTTTTCGGCACATAGTTGACCGTCTGGCGATACTTCGTTTCGGTCACTGGCACGGATTTGTAAACTGTCTTGGTTCGATAGCGAGTTTCCTGGCGTGTTTTTTGAACACAAACCGGTCGCGACTCGGTCACATACTTGGGCTCCATCACGACTTTGTAAGTCGTCATGGGCTCACAAATCATTTCGCTGTGCGGCTGACCGCCACCAACGACGGTGCCCAACGAAGTTCCGCTATCCGCCGTCACGACTTCACCGTAACTGACTTGACTGGCGTAACTCGTCGCCCCGTAGCTGACTGAACCTGCGCAACCGCAGGGTGACGACACAACCACTTGTGCTCCCGCACAGGGGTCACTGCATCCGCCACAGGGGACACAGTCCCCTGCTTGCGCTGTCACTGCCAGCAATGCAGCCGACGCGCTCATCAATGTTGCGAACCACTTCACCTGAAAGCTCCCTAAATCTCGAAGAATACATGGCGGAACTGCGGGCCTGTTGGATACCGCGGCCGGATTGGGGGTGCATGGAATCCCCAAATCCGAGATCCGGGGGCATCTACCCAGTGGAAAGATTAAGCGACAATCGGCCTGACACAATCCACACAACCCGCAAAAACAGGGAATTCATCCCAGAGTGCCCATTTGCCCAGCGGCTGTTGAGTGATCCGTGTGATGTCTGTTCAATAGTTCACTGGTCCAAGGGCAATGGAGCCGGACAGGGAGTCTTCACCGAAGCCGGAAAGGGAGTCTTCACCGAAGCCAGACAGGGAGTCTTCACCGAAGCCGGAAAGGGAGTCTCCACCGAAGGGGGAACGCCGACGGGCCGAACTCTCGTTAAGCTGGTCCACGGAAAACCCGTGTCCTCGGATCTGGTTTGCCGAACGTCTGAGCCCTGTCATTTCGTTAAAACGCCCCTCTTGCGCGATGATACCGTCGCGGCCTGCTCCATGAATGGTTTCCCCGTCAAAAAACCGACCAGGACTGTTGCACTTGCTTTGATTCTTGTCTCCGTGCTGATCGCGCGGACGGGAATCTTGCTGGCGGAGCCCCCTCCTCAGGATCCGGTGGTCGCGCGGGTGGAGATGAAGCTCGTGGACCAAGAGCAGGTCATTGATGTGATCGAACAAGGCGATTTGTTGACAGTGCTAGAAGAGCGGGACGACGACTATGTGATCTTGACCCACAACGGATCCAAGGGAGCCGTGGCCAAAGTCAACGCAGTGCGTATCCCAGAGTCGTTGGACATCTACACCGATCTGATCAAACGCAATCCTAAGGAAGGCCGGTTTTATACCTTGCGTGCATCGGCTCATTGGTCACTGGGCAAGTCCGACGAGGCATTGAAGGATTTCGACCGCGCGATCGAACTTGGCTACGACGCAGCCCACGCCTATTCCAGTCGCGGATTGTTCTTTGCCGCCAAGGGTGAATACGAGAAGGCGATCAAGGACTATGACGAAGCGTTCAAGCGTGACCCCGACGACGTCGGACCTTTGGTCAATCGTGCGGCCGTGCGAATGGCGCAAGGCGATTTTGCGAAAGCGATCGCAGATTACAACGCGGTGCTCTCCAAACGGGAAGACGACATCGCGATTTTGCACCAACGGGCAATCGCACACAAAGCATCAGGAGACCTAGAGAAAGCGACTGATGACTTCGCATCCATTCTCAAGCTCGACCCTAAGGACTTTCGCGCCGCGATGGGACGGGGCTACATTCGATTTCAACAGAAACGGCATGATGATGCGGTACAAGATTTCGCGACAGCCATTGAATTGAACCCCAAAGACGCCGTCGCGTGGAACAACCGTGGCTACAACTTGGCACAATTGGGCAAACAAAAGGAAGCCTTGGCAGACTACGAGAAAGCCATTGAGTTGGCACCAGAGTACGCACTAGCGCTGCAGAACATTGCGTGGTTGTTGGCCACCGCCGAAGACGAATCGCTGAGAGATCCGCCCCGTGCGGTCAAAATGGCCAAGGCGGCTTGCGAACTGAGCAACTATCAGTCCGTCGGCGACTTGTCCGCGCTCGCCGCAGCGTTGGCGGCCGACGGCAAGCACGATGAAGCCGTGGGTTGGCAGGAGAAGGTCGTTGCCGCAGTGGATGAACGATACAAAATGTTTGCCAGAAAGACGCTGCAGCGCTACGAGAATGGTCGCGGTTTTGTCATCGACCCGATCGCTGCGGAGAAAGCCGAGCAAGCGTCTGCGGAGAAAGCCGCTGTTGACGATCCCACACGCCGCGGCGAGTAGACTCAAACAAGCGATTCCTGAACGACACCGTCGTGCATCTTGACCACACGGCTGCCACGCTTGGCAAGCTCCAGGTCATGGGTAACCATCACGAGTGTGTAGTCGTTTTCTCGATTGAGCCGCTCAAGCAACTCGACCACCTCACGACCGCTGTCACTGTCCAACGCGCCGGTTGGTTCATCAGCTAGTACCAATGCGGGATCGTTTGCCAGTGCACGAGCGATGGCGACGCGTTGACGCTGACCACTGGATAGTTGATCAGGGAGGTGATCAATTCGATTGGACAGCCCGACGAGCTGTAGCAACTCAATACTACGTTGTTGTCGCTCGGTGGCGTGCAGCGTTGTCCCAAACATGGGGATCTGTACGTTCTCTGATGCGGTCAGATTTGGCAGCAAATAGTAGCTTTGGAAAACAAACCCCACGTGTTTGGCTCGGTGTTGGTCCAAGTCTCCGGAGGCGTCCAGGGGTGTATCACGAAAAAAGACTTCTCCCGATGTCGGTCGGTCCAAAGCGCCCATCATGTTCAGGAGCGTGGATTTGCCACACCCACTGGCACCCACGATGGAAATCCAGTCTCCGGGGTACACGTCCAAACTGACATCTCGCATGGCGTGTACATCGCCATCGACGTAGTGTTTGTTGACGTTTTTCAACGATACGAGCGGCGGCTGACTCGTCATGGTGTTTTAGATCAGTGCAAGTGAAATCAAGTTGGGGATGGAAGGTACACGCATGTTGAGCGGTGTTGATTTGAAGTGTTCACGTCGAGGTAAAAAAAGTAAACTTGGCTTGACTAAATCACACTGCGACACGAATCATAAAGGGACACAGGTGTCGACATGCCAAAGACTAGCTTATTGTCGGCTGCTACGAAACGGACCCCATCGACGGCGCGTCTATCGCGAATTGCCTTTAGCGATTTTCTGAGAGTTTTCATCAGGCGTTGCAGCGGACCATCGCTCACCCCGGTCATGCTGGCGGTGGTGTTTTCTGCGGGGATTGGCGTTTGCCGTGCAGAGGACGCCAATCCTCTCAAAACGCATCCGGTTTCGATGATCCCCGCAGGTGTGTTGGTTCCATCGGCGGATGCTGTGGCCTCAGAGTCCGACGACGTCCAGCCATGGAATCGCCTGGTATTGATTGCTACTCCAAAGATCAACAGCGGAGACGTCGATGCGATGAGTGCATCCATCCGAGATGCGGCGACGGCCTGTTCATTAACACTGATGGCGTCGATCAAACAAGTGACTGGCAGCGACGGCGGCGTGCAATATACCTTCCGTGATCTTGGCGTCGGTTACAGCCTGCCGATCAATGGACGGCAAACCATCATCTCATCAGACACCGCGGCACAGCAGGGTGCCGCATTGGGTTTCATTGCGAGACAGATTTTGCGAAGCAATGAGAAACGTCTCAGTGAGGTGAGGGTGGTGGCTAGCACATCGACCCTGCGGATTCTGGATGCTCCCTCGGTTGTTTTGATCGGGCAACAGCACCAGCACTGTATCACGAGACACTTGATTTGGCTGGATCCAGCCAGTGGAACAGGTGCGATGTTGGTCTGGTTGCTGCAACCAGGAGTGGAGAGTGGGGCAAACGCTGGTGATCGGATGATTGACAAACCCATGCGATTGTTGCGATGGGGAACCACGGAACAACGCATGGTTCATGTCGATGGCAGTGAATTCACACTGGGATTTCCGTCGGAGTTGGCGGTCGCCCTGGAAGATCTGCCGCCGGGACGAGACATCGCATGGCCAGAAAACGCCAAGTCGCTAACGTCCAGAACCACTTACGGCGAAGCGGACATAGAGCAGTTGGCAGCGGCGTTGAACCACGCGATCGGCGCGGCCAACTAGATTGGATGTCGACGCGAGAACCGATGAAGTGTCGGTAGCGAGACCGCAACCAGCATGATACCCACCGCTACAGGAATGGGGGCGACGAACATTCCCGCCACGCCGATCAAGAACAGCCAAAATGCGGGATGCACGATCATTCGATCGACACGATTGCGAAGAGGCCACAGCAGCAAGAATGCTCCGCTGACCATCAACAGGGTCAGCGCGTTGCTAAGCAGTGTGCGGAGATTTTCGGACTCACGCGATTGAGAAATCAGTCTTGGGCCGACATCATCGGTCGTCTGCCAGACTCCGCTGACCACAAAACCAGCCGTTCGGCTGGAGGCCAAATGTGGCGGCGAAATGCGTTGGACGTCAGGGAAAAAACGCTGGACAAAGACGGCCATTCGTTGATCCATCGTCTCCCAGTCGAGATCGCCCTCGATGGACGTTCCCTTTGCGTTGCCTTCGCTTGACGTGGAGGATTCCGTTGGTTGGACGACTTCACCCTCGGTACTCGCTGGCGACTCTTGCTTTTCAAACCGGCATCGATGTCCAGCGGATTCCGCCAAACTGATGTAGCGAGCGATCCAAGGCCGAATCCAAAGTGCAACTTCGTCATTCCTCCGCTCGGCGACCGAGTCGAGAGAACGCTCGATGGCAGATAGCGTGGATTGGGCCAGTACGAGTGACCGCTTATCCATCATGGCTTTGACAGGATTCGTTTCCGCGTCGCCCGATCGTTTGGAGTCGCCTGTTTGGTCGGTTGATTCATGCCGATACACCACCATCCACGATGGGGGCGACGGGATGTCAACCAGAGTCGGCAAAAAGTCGTCCAGCGAAGTCGGTCCCAGCGGCACCCGCAATAGAATTTCAACTGATTGCGTCAAGCGACTGAGCGTCAACGGGACGGTGATCAACTGTTGTCCGCTGCCCAAGGCGACTTCGTTTGAGTCGGCCTCTGTCTGTTCTGCATCAGCGACAAAAAATTCGACGCAGCGGTCTCCGGCCCAGGCTGCCTGGCATTGGGAATTTGCCGGCAACAGAATGCGAACTGAATCCTCTCGCTCGGGGACAATGTCCCAGCGATGAACCACGAGAACGCTGTCGTCGTGTGCGTAGATCACGGCATCGGATGACAAAGCGATGGGATCGACCGTCGTTTGCGAGAGAGGGAGCAGATCGACGGCCCATGAATTCGTCTCCGCCACATACGTGTCGTCGGAAATTGCCAGTTGAGCATTTGTATCGGAAAGAGATTGTCGCCAATCCTCCGGAATCTGCTTGGGGGTGACAGCACTGCGTCGCCAATTGATAGGTTCGTTGGTCAGTCGATCCGGGACCGAGACAAAAACACTGCGTTGTCCATCGCCCAATACACGAATCGTGGGCACGCTGATTCGTGTTTGGTCCGTGTTATCCAGTTCGCCGTGAACGATCAGGCTCTGATTTGTTAGGACTTTGGGATCGCACGCGATCCGCAGCACTTGTTTGGATGGATCGATCGACCGCCTCAACATCCATCGGGTTTCGGGCGAAACCGACAATTGATTGCACCAGCGACTGGGGATTTCCAAATCCACAAAATCAGGTGTTCTGCCAACAAAACGCACAGCGGTATCGACCGTCCAGCGGCCTTGATCAAACCGCATCGCGATGACTTGATCGGACCGAAAACGATTGGCCCGTTTGGAAACGGACAGGGTGGCGGTCTGGAGAGTGTTGTGCTGCGTCTCATCCGCATCGGAAACGGCGGAAATGTTCAGACTGCTCGCGTCCGAATCCGCGGAAAACTCCCATCGCAACACGGGGATTTTCCCGCGACGCAATAGTTCGTCCGTCTGTGCGTCGGTCGGCAGGGGCCGCGAAGGCGATTGGGAGACGCGAACAGCGACTTCGGACTGACGTGTGACCAAATACTCGGAGGGTCCTTCGGCGTCTGGCAGCAATCGCATCCTAGGGGTTTGAAAATTCTTGCCCAACGGCAGCGGCAGCGTTCCACGGACTGAGATCTTCGTCACTCCGCCGATTCGTCGATCCCCCAGTGGCAAAATCGTTCGTCCATCCTGAGTCGTTGTGACATGCTTAAAAGGAGTCTCATTGATCTTTACATCCTGAACCGTGATGCCCGGAGGAAGCTCAACACTGCGTCGCCGGACCGATTCTGATGGATCGACAAGTTCTGCCTCCAACGTCAACTGCATGTCTTGTGACGTGATGTGCAAATGTTGTCGTTGTCGAACCGCCGGCGATGGTTGAATCGCGCGCATCAAGATCAAAGGTGGAATCCTCGCACCGGCAACGAAAGCGCGATCGACCGCACTACGAAATCCTTTCCAACGCGATGCAAACGTCTGCGTCGCCATCGCAGAGACCGGGTCTCGCTCCATTTCCGCGACGCGAATATCGATGTCCCCCGACAGTCCCACCACGGCTCGGGCGACCTGCATCGATGAGTTGGCTGCGGAAATCTCTGGAATCGTCATCGTGATCCGATCGACTTCGCTTGTCGGGTCATTGATGACGGAGGGGATCTGCCAGATCAAGCTCAATGGTACGTCGTTGTCCACCATTTTCTCGAAAGTCATGGAGTAGCGAGCCGGGCTGACGATGGACGTTTGTTGCAATGACCATGCCGAATTGGCGACCATCGCGGACGGATTGTCCAGGATGATCAGTTCCAATCGATCTCCGGTGCGATAGGCAAGCGTAGGATCAATCTCGCATTCAATCGTTGTGAGTTGCGAATCTGCATGCACACGATAGAGTCGATCAAAGGACTGCAAGATTTCAGGATCGCCAAACCGATTGGATTGAAATCCAATCGCAATTTCTTTGGCAGGTCCCAGATCGGTTTCCCAGCGTCCCAAATCGGATCGACGCTTCGCAAAACCCGATGTCTCTCCGAGCGACAGGACCTCGATTAGTCGATCTGATTGAATCTCCAATCGAGACGTGGCGATCGATGGAATGGCAAGTCGAATCTTACCGACGGCACCGTCAAAGGTGACTTGGGGGATCAACGTCATCCGCAAGCGAAACGAACTCGCCGGGGGCAGATTGACGATCATTGTTCCGTCCGGTTCGACGTCGCACTGCGCGACTTGAGATTTATCCGATTGCAATAATTCGACCCGGCGGACCGCGGTGGCGACAAATGGCAACCGAACACGATTGCTGACCCGATTCAGTTGAATCAAATACTCCACCCCGATCGTGATCTCGGCCGGTTCATTCGGGTCGGGCAGCGAGCTGATTTCGACACGGTAGTTTGCGGATTGAAAAAAGGGGTCAGCTGGCTTTTGAACTTCGCGTCCGCTGAACAAGCTCTGATAGGTGGCATTGGGCACGTAGACCTTGTCACCCACTTGCTGCACGTCCGCATCGACGGGAACCAGCACCGTCAGGGGGGCCTTTTCACTGTCCGGTGACGGCGTGGTCTGCTGTGCCCAAGCCGACTGTCCCCCACAGATCGCTCCGACGTGAAGGCTGGCCAGCAAAAGAATCCCAGTCATGGGTGACGAGACGGAAAAGTCGGTGGCTGGTTTCCGCACGGTCGTTTTCGAGTTCCGGGTGGTCGCAGCGTCTTCGTCCACATGCTCATCTCGTCGATGAAAGCGAACGGATGCCTGCAGTAAACAGGCTGACACCGCGGGTAGCACCAACCAACCAATCACGGCGGTCTGCCACGGCCACCACAGCACAGCGGCGACGGCAAGAACCAAGATCGAGGTGGACACACAGAAGAATCCATGCCGCCAGATTCTTGTCAAAGTCCAACACACAGAAAAGACAATCGCAGCAGTAAACCAGCCGAAACCGATCGCCAAATTTCGATCCAGCAACATACGTGTGGTCCCCGGCGCTACCTCCAACGACGTGCGACCACCAGAGAGCATTTCGACGGAACCCATCAGGCTGCAGGGGGCGAATGTGTCACTGGCCGCGGTCATTCGAAAACGTTGGTTGAATCGAATCCCCGTCACCTGCACGTTGGGAATGGTGCATGCTCGCAACCAACCGCTCTCTACCGTGCTGCGATTCCAGGACAAGCGAATGATGTCGGTATCCCGTTCCGGCTCAATCAAGATGCTTCCATGTTCCGATCGCTGCGTCTGGATCGCCTGACCATTTCGCGAAGCCGAAACCAAAATCATGTCTTCGTCGCACGTGATTTCGATCGGTCGTACCGACGAAACACGATAGGTTGCTCGAATCGAGTCGGTGCCACGGCTGGATGCGGAGATGTTGATGTCTTCATCCCAGACGAGGCATACCCTGGGATCTCGTGAAGGGCGAGATAATTGGATGGCCGGCTGGTTGATCGGATCGTATCTCAATCGCGTCGCATCGGTCGACCAATTGCGATCTTGATCAAAACCTTGAACATCCACCAGCTCCAAGGCATCGTCTGCGATGGGAGGAACCTTCAAGATCGTATCGTCTAAATCATCGATCAACCAACTGGACCCTATCACTGCTTCGGCCTCCTGCGTGGCGGCACCGCGAACACCAGGCAATGGCAAGTTCATCGTCGTTGGTGCGGCGTATCGTCGAGTACCCACCAGCAGATAGCTTCTCAAGCTCTGATCGCGTAGTGGGATCGTGTAGATTCGCTGACCTTGGTCCTCCGAGACTTGGGTGTCTCCGGGCGGAACATTGATCGCTTCACTACCATCAGCAGCGACAAGACTCCACTGATAATCGGGACGCTGATCGATGGGGCCTGACACCACCGTGATGGAGTCGGGCAAGCGGGCTGAGTCGGTTTGGATGGAAAGGGTCTCGATACACTCGGTGTCCTTGCGATCCAGCCACAACCGAGTCTTGACGTCAAGCGAGACTGCCGGGCGCAACAAGATGACCGGTGGTGTGTCTCCCAACGCGTTCCGCGCAAACAGGGTATCGGGCGAGAAAGGCTGCAAGAGTGTCAATTGTGCATCACTGAGTGATTCTCGCGGAACCAATCCGTCAGCCATCGATGTTTCGCTGGACCACTTCAGCTGCGTCGGCGGCGAAATCGCCGCGACAAACTCACCACGACCGTCGGCGGAGCGAAAGAACCAAGTCGAGGGAACGACGACACGATTCTCGTCTCCCATTCTGCGCAATCCCTTCGCCAAAATCGTCAATTGAGAATCGTCAATGTCTCCGGGCTCGGGCCAAAACACAAAACTTTGGCTTGCGGTATTCACGACCGGATTCTCAATCACTCGCCCAGAATGTGGCAAGACGATTGACGTCAATGTCCAACCCCGTTGCACTTCGAATCGCAACGGTGCCAGACTTTGCGTGCCGACTGACAATCGAATCCGCACCGATGCGTCCGTCACTCGATCTTTCTCAGCGTTTCCCACCGAGAGTTTCAGGAGCGTTTCTTCGGTTGACCATTGACGACGAGCCGACAGTCGCAGCAATGACCAACTCTGAGTGGGGGCTGTCGGTTGCGATTCTTGTATTGAGTCTTGTGGCTGGGAACCGTCACGGGCATCGATTGTTAATTCGGATGGTTTGATCAGCGCGCCTGAACGCTCGGGAGGACCGGTGGCAAAGAGAGTGGTGTTCGTCTGGCCGTTTCCCGCCTCCAGCTCTTCTTGTTGCCAATCGACGGGCAACTCCCATGCGACGACCGACAGTGGCGCAGCGATTTCAACCCGAGCTTCTGTGGCCGCCTGTGAATACAAGATGTCGCTTTGAGACAATTCAATTTTCGGCAGCGGACAGGCTCCGTCTTCGATCTGCCAGGTCGACATGCCGTCGACGTTCAGTGTCACGAAATCCGTGTTTGATGTCTGCGGATCCAACGGCGCGCGCACCAGCACGGTTGAGCTGCCATCGGGTTGCATCTGCTGATTGAATTCGGATTCGATGGCGTTCACCCGGACTCCCGTGATCACGCCGAACGGGACACGGATCGGAGGCAACGTGCGAGCGAACGGCACCTGCAGCGTCATGCGGTGCGACCAAGTTACCCCACTGGGCGCGATCGAATAACGACGAGACTGGCGTCGTACGATCACGAGGTCACCCTTTCGATCCGTTTGTCGATGTCGGGAACGCAAACGGATTCGTTGCATCCCTCCGGCATCAAGGGTGTACCACCGCAGCGACTGAGAGCTTTGCGATTCCAATCTCGCCGGCATGGACAGATCGGCATCGGATGGTGCATCGGACATTTCGCTCAAGACACCGTCATCGGTCTCCAGTTCCATGTCCGCAGATGTGGAGAGAACGACACGGGTTTGAGGAGAGCGTGGAATCAAAAGGTCAAAATCGACCAATCGATTGCTACGTCGTCCTTGCAGAGTCCAACTCATCGTGATCGGTGTGATCGCGGTTTGAGGCGAATCCGAATCCGGGTCCACTCCGCTGACGACGGCAAAAAGCTGCCCTTGCGAATCAGATTCCATTCGTGGCAGCGAGTCCGCAAAGGAGCCTTGCGCCAGCAGACTGCGTCCTCGAATGGCTGAAACGGCAAAATTTGCTGTGCCCAGCGAGCGCCGCAGCACTCCCGATTGGTTGGTCTCGATTTCCAAGATGCTGTTTTCGCTGACCAATGTGTCACCATCGACATGAACGTCATAGAACGCTCGACGAAAGAAACCTGCGTTCTCGCCGTTGATTTCTTCTGGGTGGCGTGTCAGGGCATCGGCCAACTGTTCCATTTGAACGGGACGATACCCCCGAGGAATCATCTCAGTGAGTTGTGACTGATAGACGGCAATGGCGTGCAACGGGCGACCGTCAGATGCCCTGAGCGGCAACCCGATTCTCAACGGTTGCTTGTCCGTTTCTTTCTTGGCCGTCTGCGCCGTTGTCGGCTCTGGTTGTAGCTCTGGTTGTAGCTCTGGTTGTGTCGTTGGCTCAGGTTCTGGTTCTTGCTCCGTGGATGGCTCCGTCTGCGTCGCTGGCTCGGGCTCCACCTGAGACTCGTCAGACGACTCTGTCACCGCTTCGGATGCAGGCGTGTCCTGCGCGTAGAGACTTGCGGATGTGACTCCCAGTAGCAGTGGGATGACGAGCAGTGTGATCGCGAGCAATTGGATGACAAGCAATGGGGCCGCGGCGACACGTATCCAACGACTCGCCGTGTTGGATACGGCGTGTTGTCGCAAATGGATGAAGCGACTCATCCGACCACCTCGCCGTGTTGCATGCCTTTGTTGGATCCGCCAGACGCTTCCATCTCGATGGATCTTGTTGCCGACATGCTGCTGGGGCGTTCCGCTTCCGATGGAGGGACGATCGTTCGTGTAGAACCCTCGCTGGTGGATCGTTGACGTGTGGGCACCAAAACGCGTGCCGGTGGAGGTTGCAGAAGGCTACGTACCGCCAGCATGACGACGACCAAAGCCAAAGCAACGGCCGCGATCTGACCGACCATCACTGCGGCGTCGGGTGCGATGATCAGCAGCCCGGCGAATGCGAGTGCTGCCAGCACAGCGGTAAAGGGGTGACGTGTTCGCGGAAAGTAGATGAGCATGATACTGATCATGACCATCCATCCCGACACCCAAAGCCAAATCATGGTTCGGCTGGCGACACGTACCGAAAACGATCTGGCATCGGAACCGACAAAAAGATAACGATTTCCCTCGGGCATCGGTACCGTTTCGCTTGCGCCAACCCAGGCTGCCAACGATGCGTCGTTGTGCAGAGGTTGTCTCGCGAAACGAAGACGATCCAGCGTCCAGGTCATTGCACGTCCGACATCCGGCGATGCCCAAACGAGATGCGAGTCCGACATCGCGATCAATTGCCAATAGGTTCGTGTGACACCGTAGGGTAGCTGAATCAACGGACTGACTTTCTCAAACGCGGTCGGCTTGTTGAGTGTGGCCCAGACACGCAAGTCGACGATGTGTACAGCCTGATCGTCAGGCAGACGCACCATGATTCGCTTTGCCTCACGTCGAAATTCCGCGGGGGCACCGTTGACGTAAGCTTGAATCTGAATGTCGATGTCGGCTACAGTCAGTTCGACGGTCAAAAAATCGCCGCCTTCCGTACTGACCAACAACTGCTCCTGACGATTGCGTTCGCCGATCGCTGATCGCAGTACAGCACGTCGAATCGTCAAATCTTGCTGTCCGCTTTCGGTGGCAACGACGGACACTCGCAGCGACTCTCGGGGCAGACTCTGTAGCACCAACTGCGAACGGGACGCCGAATTGGGCACCATCAGCTCGTTGGACTCATCGCCCACCAATTGCATGACAATGTCGCCGCGAATGGTCGTGTCATCCACGATCGGTCGCGGCAGGCTGATCGGTTGCGGCTGGCTGTTCGCTTGCACTGTGCGGGTCGCGGATTCCGGATCGGCGACGATGCGTTCCGCGACGGTGCGCCAGCGAATCACATGGGTGCCTCGTGACAATTCAGGCGAGATCAGCTCATAGACCGATTCGTCGGCGTCTTGTGTAACGGGACGCAGGATGGCAAATCGTTCATCGACAAATACCGTCCATGTAGAATCTTTTTGAGCAGACGAGTCTGTTAACTTGGTCGCTGCCGGTTGTTCCGTCTGAGTGTCACCTGCAATCGCAGCCACCGCCGTGTTTGCACTTACCGCAGCGTTCGTAGCCGCCGTCGCGTTGGTTGGGGTTGCTGCATCGAAGCGTGGAATTGCCACACGCAATCTTCCTTCCAAGTCCGTTTGCGACGTCAGCGTCCAGTTCACGACCGTCTCGATGCTTTGGCCATTCAATGAAATGGAGCCTGCTGCGGCCAACGTGATCCGAGGAGGTTGCTGAACGAGCGAGCCGACCAGTCTCGCCGGCTCATCGGGTGGAACGATTCGAAAGCGATCCACTTGGTCACCATTGACCGTGTCTTCTTTGCTCGCCGTCAGAGACCTTTCCAAGCCGGTTGACTGTGCAAGGTCTGCGACCAGAAGTGAACGACCGCGACTGCGAATATCAAGTTCGGCGACCTGGATCAAAACACTTTCGTCGGTCTTGATGATTCGAGGCAATTGAAAGGTGACCCGGTTGCCATCGTTGTCTCGCTCAAGTTTTCGATGTGCTTCGATCGTGATCGGTGGCAAGACGTCGGCACTGCCAGGATCCAACAAGATCTCCAAATATTGGTCGGTTTCTGAGTAGGGCAGGCTGTTGCCTGTCTCGCTATCGATGATCGCCCTGTGCTCCCAGTCCACCAAGTCCAGTCGGATACTGCGATTCTCCGCTGTCTGGCCCGTGAACTGGATGGTCATCTCCATCTCCGCAGCGGATTCATAAAGCTGAATCTCGGTCTGACTGGAAACTCGCAGTTGCCGTTGAGTAGCGCTCATCCAGAGAGGCAAGTTGAATGAACTACGGTCGTAGCGAAACATGTAGCTACGACTGTTGCTCGATTCAGCCGCGCTGGTGTCGGGAATGCTCTCGACATACAAACGGTCACGCCATCGGAGCCGATAGTCGTCACTGGTGCGAATTTGAATGTCGCCGGATTGGCGAATCGCGCCGACGATTTCGGGGACACGAAACGCGAGGGGGGAAGATGCTGTTGCGTCGTTGCCGGCAAGCTGCACATCCAAGCTCAAATCGATTCGAGGCAGACGTTCGTCTTCCGGTACCGTGACGGTCCACTGTGTACCCGCCGGTGTCTGCTTCGGCTTGGACAACTCCACGACGCGTCCGCTGGCGCTCAATTGTGGTGTGTCCAAAAGGGTCGCGCCCGGTGGCAATCGCAGCTCAAATGTCGAGACGGCACCACGGAGATTGCGAATCTCCATCGTCGTGCTTTGTATGGGTAAGTCCTGTGGCGAGTTCCAGCGTAAGGTCACGTCGCTCTCGACTTCCAACAACGGCTTCTCGATACCTCGTTGCAGCCCGCTCCAACGCAGAGTCAAGCGTCCGCCGCCACTTTCCACACGAAAGTGAGTGCCCTTGGTGGTGGCCTGAGTCTCGATGACTTCATCGCCGCGTCCCACGACGTCTCCAAAAACATCTTTCATGTCAGTGGAAATGTTGATCTGCGATGGTGCGTCAGGCAATCGGAACGCGATCGAGGGCGATGGATTGGACTCCACGCGGACGGCCATCTTCATGTCCACCAATACGTCACACGATTCATCGCTCTTGGTCCAGAGCAAATAGCCGTTACCGTCGGCAGCAGAGGTGACTTGAAATTGCTTCGCCTGACTGGCAGTGTTTTGGTTCGCAGAGTTTTGGTTCGCGGTGCTCTTGCTTTCAGTGCTTTGGGATTCTGCATCGTCCCCCAAGTCGACTTGGAAACGAGGAGCCTCCAGCAGATGAAAGTTACTCATCTGCAAAGCGATCGGAACCAATTGGCCATCGGTCGGACTGATCGAGACCCGTAACCGCAAATCTAATTCGGCGCGACTCTCCGTCGCCGAGCCAGTGACTTCCACCGACTTGCACGCGAACAGACGACTGTTGGCCCCGGCACCCGAGCTGATTTCATTCCAACGTTCATACGAAAGATCAGGAACGAAGATGGGATTGTTGGACCCGTCCAGCAAATAGATCCCTTTGATGGGCAAGCCGCCGGCTCCATTGGCAGCGTCGACTGCGCCCTGAATCCGATCGCGGGGCGGAAAGGTGCCTCCGTCTTGACCCTGCACGCGCTCACTCAACAAAACGCACAAGAAAACGCACAAGAAAACGCACACGAGCACTGCGACCGTTGCGGCCCCATACCGGCTTGGTTTGAGACAACTTGTCGCTCGCGAACCGCGCATACGCCCACCCATGTCGGAGTGTCGGCGGATCCAACCTGCCGGGCGGCCGGGACGGTCAAGAGCGGATGAATGCATGAAATCTGCGAGTCGGAGAAACCGACACGCTATCGACAAGGCCAAATCTGCTGCGGTCGAACGACGAGCTGAAACCGCAGGTCCTCTTGGGCTCCTACATTTTACGCAAATACCGCAATCCGATACAGCAAACTCGGCCCACAAGCGTCACTTTTACGCCATCCGTCCATTCAGCCCGAGCCAAGGCTGCATGATCACCAGAACCGACAAGACGATTTTCATCGTAATAAATGGCTCGATCCGCCGAAATCGACGTGATGACCTTGCCAAACCAGGCTCAAAAGTTCTATGCCCCCAACTTGGTTGCCGCCCGATTTCTTTTCGATGGCGGTAATCATAAGCCCTTACGACGTTCCCTGGAGCATCCGTGCGAATCTTTCTGATCACATGCCTTTGCGTTACTCTCCTGCTGGAAACCCAGTCGGGCACCGGGCGTCTCGGCCCCCAGACGGCATTCGCTGGTGACGCACTGGCGGAATCCACGGGCGGTTTCAACGTATCGGATCTGAACTTCATCCATGGCGACGAAAACGTGTCGAACATCAATTTGCCCCTCAAGACCTCTGGTGGCGGCCAATTTTGGACTGATCATCTGTGGAAATCGGGATATCACGTCCAACAAAATGCAATCACCGGGCATTGGCGTCTGCTGGATCGCAACAACGTTCGGCGTTCTTGGGGCAGCAAGTTCCAGTGTGTGGAGGCGTTGAATGAAATCGCCGAGGATGAATCCAGCAAACATTTTGTCGTTTTGCTACACGGCCTGATGCGAACGAGCGGTTCGATGAAACCTCTCCAGGACAAATTCACGCAGTTGGGATACGAGGTCGTTCCGTTCTCCTATGCCAGCACGCGGGCACCCATTGGGGAACATGCAGCGGCGCTCCGCGAAGTCTTGGAGCACTTGCCGGCCGATGCCCAGTTCAGTTTCAGCGGACACAGCATGGGCAACATTGTGGTCAGGCATCTGGTAGGTGACTTAGAACGCGACGGCGATCCCAAAGGGATTTTGCCGCGGTGTCGTTCGATGGTCATGCTGGGGCCGCCCAACCAAGGCGCCGCGATCGCTCGCAAGTTCGCCAAGACCGGATTGTTCGGGATCGTTACCGGAAAAGGTGGCATGGAACTGGGGCCGAACTGGTCGGATTTGATGGACAAGCTCAGCACGCCGAGCTTTCCGTTTGCCATCGTCGCCGGTGACTTGTCTGACTACAAAGTCAAGAATCCGATGGTTGCAGGCCAGAGTGACTTTGTTGTCAGCCTGGACGAAGCGAAATTGGACGGTGTCGAAGAATTTGAAACACTGCCCGTGCTGCACAGCTTTCTCATGAACGATCAGCGAGCCGTTGATTTCACGGTCGAGTACATTCGGTCAAAACATCCGATCGGTCAGTGACCGGACCGTCAACCGCAGTTCGCTAGCCGGGATCATTCACGCGACGCACTACAGTCCTCGCAATACGTTTGCACGAAACAGGCTGCGCATATCAGCCGCCACGCGATAGCGTCCGGTTCTCACACCTACACTCGGGAACCGGACGCTATCGCATGCCGGCTGATGAATCATCCGTGCTAGGGCATGGGTTGATGCTGAGGCTCCGCATTGGCAAAAACGTGACTACGCTCTCACCAGCGCGCGAAACGCTTCGTTGAGCTGTTTGGTAATTGGGCCCGGCTTTCCATCTCCGATGTCACGACCGTCCAAGCGGACCGCTGGGATCACTTCGGCGGCACTACCCGTCAGAAAACATTCGTCTGCGGTGTAGATATCATGACGGGTCATCGGCAACTCTGTCGTGTCGATACCGGCTTCCTCGGCAAGTTCGATCACCGCATTGCGTGTGATGCCTTCCAAGATTCCCGCATCGATCGGTGGCGTATTGAGAGCACCGTTTTTGACGACAAAGATATTATCGCCGGTGCATTCAGCGACTTCACCTTTGTGGTTGAGCATCAACGCTTCGATGCATCCTGCTCGCAAGCCTTCCATTTTGGCCAAGATGTTGTTGAGATAGTTCAGCGACTTCACTCGTGGACTCAGGGCACCGGGGTGATTGCGGATGCTCGATGCGGTGACCAGATCCAAACCGTCGGTGTAAAACGACTCGGGGTAGAGCGTGATGCTGTCGGCGATGATGATGATTTGAGGATTACTGCACTTGAACGGGTCCAACCCCAGTGGTCCGCTGCCACGTGTCACGACCAAGCGGATGTAGCCATCGACCAATTCGTTCTTGGCCACGGTGGCATTCACGTCTTCGGTCAACTGCTCCATCGAGATCGGCATCTTCAACCCGATCGCGAGGGCGGATTCCCAGAGGCGGATCAGGTGTTCCTCTAACCGAAAGACTTTACCGCTGTACGCCCGCATGCCTTCGAAAACACCGTCGCCGTACAACAGACCGTGATCAAAAACACTGACCTTGGCGTCTTCGCGTGAGAAGTACTCGCCGTTGATGTAGATCGAAATCTGCTTGCTCATCGCAACCGTCGTGAGTGTGTGGGCCGAAGGGAATTTTTGGGGAAGGGAGTATTGGGCGATTTTACAATCGGGTCACCGGTTCTACGGACACGTGGAACACGACAAGACCTGATTGTACTGCGATCAGCCGACTTCGGAGTCCGTGACCGCTTTGACGACCGACGCGTCAAAATAGTTGACTGACATTCCCGCGTCTACGACGATCGATTGGGCGGTGATGCCGCTGCTGCGGGGACTGAGCAAAAAAACTGCGGTCGCGGCAACTTCGTCCGTCTGCACCGCGCGTCCGCGGGGAATCACTCGCTCGGCGTAAAGGTACGAGTCCACATAGCCGGGAATCCCGGCCGAAGCGCTCGTTTTCAGCAGGCCAGACGCGACGGAATTGAATCGCACTTCACTGAACCGGCTGAACGATTTCGTCAAGAATGCCAAGGACGACTCCAGGGCGGCTTTGATCGGCGCCATGAATCCGTAGCTTTCACTGGCCATCCTGGTGGTGCTGATTCCGATCGTCACCACGGAGGCGTCTTTGGTGAATCGATCTTTCAAAGCGTTGCACACACTGGTCAGTGAAAAAGCGGAGATGTCGACGGCTTGCAAGAACTGAGCCCGCGTCGTTTCGTGAAACGGCCGGATGCCTTCTGGATAGTCGGCAAAAGCGATGGAGTGGACCAGTCCGGCGATCGAGACACCCTCATCGCCCAACTGGTTCGCCAAGGCATCGATCTCATCTTGCTTTTCTACATCGCACACGATGACCTTGCGGTTTGCCAACAGTTTGGCGACGCTTTCCAGACGCGTTTGGCTACGAACGGTGTAGATCACTTCGCCTCCGGACTGTTCGATCATTTGCGAGATCCGGTAGGCAACGCTTTTCTTGTTGGCTACGCCCATGACCAAGAACGTCTTGTCCGCCAATTGCAGAAAGTCAAACGTCGGTTGCTGTGTTGTGTCCTCGGTCATGTCGAGCCTCCTTCGCCGTCAGAGCCTGCCACGCTGGTCACACTGCAGGCGAAATCCAGTCGCATCGCTACCTTTCCATCCAACAACATCTTGCCGGTCAAGAAAAATGCGTTGCTGACCTTTTCATTCAGCGTGACGTGGATCTCGACCGTGTCACCGGGCTTGACCATTCGTTTGAACTTCACGCCGTCCATTCGTGTTGCCACCGGGACGGTGCCCGGGGTGGCGTCGAGGCTCTGCTGTAACAGCACGGCACCGGCCTGCAAGCAGCATTCGCACTGAATCACGCCCGGTACGATCGGGGTGTCGGGAAAGTGCCCCTGGACAAAAAACTCGTCGGGCGAGAACGTTTTGCGACAAACGATCTGCGACTCGTCTCGGGAGACGATTTCGTCCAGCAAACGCATCGGGGGGCGATGCGGGATCGCCTGTTCAATTTCTTGTACGCTCATCCGCACAGTCTGACGATCGATCACCCGCAGCGCCAAGCGGTGTGCAGAGTCCTCCGAAGGGAATTACAACGACGCCCCCGCCCAAAACGACCGCGATTTGCTACGCTGAATGAATCCCCAGTCGAGGCGATGCCGCCTTTGAGATTGCGTTCTTCCATTGACATTTTGGCCACGTTCCCCATGACCACCTATTTTGCAACCGGTTCGGAATCGACGTCCCTGACGAGCGAGGACCTCAAGGCGGCGTTGCAACTGACCTTCGACGCGATCGGCAAACCCAAACGTGTCCTGCTGCTGCCTCCCGACCACACGCGGATCTTTAGCCGCGCCGGCGAGCTGACGGCCATGTGTCATCAGATGCTGGGCGACGCCGTCGCCGACATCATGCCCGCCTTGGGGACTCATTCGCCGATGAAGCCCGAGCAGCTCAAGCACATGTTTCCCGGTGTGCCGCTGGATCTGTTCCGACCGCACCGCTGGCGTGACGACGTGGTGACACTGGACGAAGTCCCCGCGTCGTTTGTTTCCGAGGTCACCGGTGGACTTTACAACTCGCCCTGGAAAGCCCAAGTCAACCAGTTGCTCCGCGACGGTGGCCACGACTTGATCTTTTCCATCGGTCAAGTCGTCCCGCACGAAGTCATCGGGATGGCCAACTACAACAAGAATGTTTTTGTCGGCACCGGTGGCGCAGAAGGCATCAACGAGAGCCACTACCTCAGCGCGATCTATGGCATCGAACAAACCCTCGGTCGCGCCGACACACCGCTGCGACAGATCCTGAATTACGCGCAAGATCATTTCTGCAAAGACATGCCGTTGCTGTACGCGTTGACCGTCATCCAACAAATGCCCGACGGTACACTGCACACACGCGGTCTGTACATCGGAGACGATCACGAGACGTTCTTTCAAGCCGCCGAGTTGGCTCGCAAAGTCAACATCACTCACTTGGATCGCGCCCCCAAGCACGTGGTCGCCTATCTGGATCCGACCGAGTTCAAGAGTACTTGGTTGGGTAACAAAGCGATCTATCGCACCCGATTGGCCATCGCCACCGGCGGACGTTTGACCGTGCTGGGGCCGGCAGTCGAAGAGTTCGGTGAAGACCCAGAGATCGATCGCCTCATCCGCAAGTATGGTTATCAGACCAAAGAAGAAATCGTGCAAATGGTTGCCGACAATGAAGACCTCGCAGCCAATCCGTCCGCCGCTGCGCACCTCGTACACGGCTCGCACGAAAACCGATTCGAAGTCGTCTACGCCGCTGGAAAACTGACCGCCGAAGAAATCGCGTCGGTCAACTACACGCCCGGCGACATCAACGAACTGATGCAACGCTATGATGTGTCCAAACTCAACGACGGTTGGCACACGGACATCGACGGAACCGAGTTCTACTTCATCCGCAATCCCGCTCTTGGGCTTTGGGAAGCCTCTGATCGCGGATAGCCTCGCATCACCCGTGAGTGGCGTAGTGGATTTCGCCAGAAATCCTGGGCGAATGGAATTCTGGCGAATCCCACCACCCATGGTGTGCTCCACGATGTTGACGCGCGGCGTCATGCGGTGAAGGTTTCCGTCAGGAAGCATGCCCTGACGCCTTTTGGGTTAAACTGACCGCATTCCATTGCGAATCCGTTCTCACCCAAGACACATCATGCTTCGCACCGTTCTCTCATTCAGTTGTTTGTTGTTGCTCGCCCAATGCGGCCATTCATTCGCCCAATCCGCCTCCGACAGCAACGCTCCGCCCAATATCGTCTTCATGCTCAGCGATGACATGGGGTGGGCCGAACCGGGATTCAACGGTGGCGACCCGGCGTTGACGCCGAACATGGATGCGTTGGCCCGTCAAGGCGTTCGCATGACGCAGTTCTACACGCACTCGGTGTGTGCCCCGACGCGAGCCGCATTCATGACCGGACGATATGCGTTCCGCACGTGGTCGGATTGGCGGAGCGAAGACTTCGGCAAACCGAGTTACTTGGCAAAACTAAACCTGACGCTTGCCAAGAACCAACGCGGCGAAGAAACACGCCGCATCCACGCCTTGGACACCAACGAACGAACGGTCGCGGAGATCCTCCGTGATGCGGGTTACTTCACCGCCATCACCGGTAAATGGCACTGCGGAGAATGGTTGCCCGAGCATCTGCCGATGGGGCAAGGATTCCAGCATCAGTACGGGCATTATGCTTGGGGCATCGACTACAACAACTACACGATCCCGCACAATGCGCCCGCACGATTTGCGGTGTACGACTGGCATCGCAATCAACAGCCGATCCAGGAACAAGGCTACACGACGGACTTGATCGCCAACGAAGTCGTCCGGTTGATTTCACAGCAGAGCGAGACGCGGCCGTTTTTCATGTACGTCCCATTCAACGCAGTCCACGGGCCGATCGAAGTGGTCCCGCGGTACACGGACCAGTATCCCCCACGACAAGCTGCGTTGAAGTGTCTTGATGATGCGATCGGTCGCATAGTTGGTGCGGTGGATCAACATGGTTTTGCCGACAACACGCTGGTGATCTTTGCCAACGACAACGGTGGACTGACCGAGGAACTCAATCGTCCCTACCGCGGAACCAAAAACACCACCTTCGAAGGCGGCGTGCGAGTTCCCTGTGTGATGCGTTGGCCGGGAAAAATCACACCGGGATCGACCAACGATGCGATGATGCACATCGTCGACTTGCTCCCCACGTTTGCGAACATTGCCAGTGCCAAAGTCGATGGCCCGTTTCCGATCGACGGACTTGATCAGACCGCGACGATTCTCGAATCGGCCGACAGCCCGCGATCAGAAATCATTTACGAAGTCGCCGGCAGCGTTCGATTGCCCACCCTGCGTAGCGGCGATTTTAAACTGATGGGTGACATGCTGTTCAACATCGCCGACGATCCGCAGGAAAAGACAGACATAGCCGCCAAACACCCCGACATTGTCAAACGGCTGACTGAGCGATTGAACGCGTTGGCCAAGGAACGACCTCCGTTGGGCGAAAAGACTTTGTTGATGGACCCGCCCCTGCCGTATGTGTATGGACAAGCGGAAAACGCAAACGCGCCTCAATGGCTGATCGATTCGGTCGAGGCGGTCCGCAAAACACAACCACAGTCATGGGCAGCGGGAGAAACGCCATGGCCGCAAGCACCCCAGGGAGCCACCATGACCTACACCGGTGACGGACGCTGAGGCCGATTACTTGATTGCGGCTGATGAATCACCCGGGCTAGCATCGGTCACGTTGGGTTGCGTCTCTGTCTCTCCGACGGTGAACGATTGAGAGAGCAGGCTGGCCAAAGAAAACCGCAAGTCGTCTTTCTTCTTTGCGATTGACTTGTTCAGTTTACCGGGCAGTTTTTCGTTCAGTTCGGGCAGAAATACATCCCTGGCTAGCTTTTCGACCATCTCGCCCCATTGCTCGGCGACGTCGCCTCCGACTTTGCTGATTCGGTCCACGCGGATGTCGCTCAGTTCCAGCGTCGCCGCGGTCACTTGCGGATCGATCACGAGTGCGGGGGGCAACTCGGAGTAGTCACCATAGAACGAGATCGTCGAAGTGGTCTTCAGGCGAACATTCATTTTGCCGACGACGTTGATGCTGAAGAACTGGACGCCGAGGTTCCAGCGCTCAATGCGAGCTTCGAACTCGATCGGTGTTTCCAACTCCGCGTCAATCTCCCAACTCGCGCCGTAGGAATTGATGGCGGTGGCGGAATCTGGTCCGACGGTATCATGTAGCGGACGAACGTCACGGATGACGGCGCTGATCACCGACGACGATCCGGCCGGCGATGGAGGCAGTTCGAGATGGTACTTGATCCACCGACCGTGATTGACTTCGCGAAAACGTCGGTGGGTCTTGAGCTCAAGGCCTTCTCGCTTGATCGAGACACCCGCCCAGACTTTCTTTTGGTCGCCCCAGTGTTTGTCGCCATCATAGGTCGGCGGCATCTTGCTGATCGCTAAATCAACCAGCCACTGAACCGACTGGCGTGCTTGTGCAGTACTGAGCGTAAGCGAGTTTGTGGGGGCAGGAGCCACGGCAGGCAGAGAAGGCTCCGCCGCCGCGACAAGATTTGCCATCGCCAGTGCCAACAGAACCAAAGGCACCAGGACACCGACCCGTACGTCAGCCTTTCCAGGCTGACCGAGATCCCGTACGTCAGCCTTTCCAGGCTGACTTGCTAAATGTACGTCAGCCTTTCCAGGCTGACTTTCGCGCCGTATGTCAGGCTGGAAAGCCTGACGTACGAATAAGCAACGACTTAGCGATACACCACAGCGAAATAGACGCCATCGCGACCATACGCCATCGCGGCGCCGGCTACCGTCATGTTGGGATCGCTCGTGTAGCACGCGTACACTCCACCGGGGGTAAATGAGCTGGACCAGCCCACGCCCTCGTAGCGACCCGGCGCAAACGATCCCGGCGGATGCGTTTTCGTTCCGGTGGATGCCATCATTTGGGCGCGTTGCTGCGCAACTGCTTGCAGCTGCCCGTCGTATCGCAGGCTCGGCAATCCTTGTCGAGATCGTTGTGCGTTGAGCGTGGCCAAAACACTCTGGGTTCCACCACCACTTGGTGCGGAAACCTGCGTCGAGGAAGGGTAGGCGTTTTGGACATACTGAGTCTGTGCCACGACGGGGCCTGGCTGCATCGTTGCAGACGGGGCCGGCCGTGAGTGGACTTTCCCGCATTTGGCACACACGTACGACGTGGTGGCAACGGGATAAGCGTTTTGAGCTTGTGAGTTTTCGGCCACGGTGGTTGCGAAAACCAAGGCTGCCGCAGCAAACAAAGCAAATGAACGCACGATAGGTTCTCCGAAGAGTTTGGAAGGAACCGATCCGCCTTGGGGAAATCAGGAGGACCGACTCGGCTGAATCCCAGTTGCCCAGCCGAACTTGCTTGAGGCGAAAGGATTGCGATCGGCGAACAGGCGCAAAGGGGGTAAGTGGCGGGAAATTTAACGGATGCGTTGGTGTGCCGGTTTGGCACGCCAGTAGTCCAACGCCGGGGCTGACTTACGGCAACGACTTGGCGAAAAGTTTTTTTGGCAGGCCAGGAAATCTAGGTAGCCTGGGTCGCCACTCGCCGCTTTTTCCCTCAAAGAATCCAGCCGCCGCCGAGCACATGGCTGCCGGAGTAGACCACGGCAGCTTGGCCGGGCGCGATCGCGTCAATGTCTTGGTCAAAGACCACGTCAAAGCGATCGGGAGAGTCGGGGTCAAGACGCAGCGTAGCCGGTTCGGGTCCGCTGTTGTAGCGAATCTGAACGGAAACCTGTTGCGGCACATCGTGCGGATCGACCAACCAGTTGGCTTGGTCGGCGCTGAGTCGATTGCCCCCCAGTTCGTGCTTCAATCCCAGGACGACGCGGCGGGTGTCGGGTTCGATGCGAACGACGAAATGGGGCGTACCCAACGCGATTCCCAGTCCTTTTCGTTGACCGATCGTGAAGGCTTCGAATCCGTGGTGTTTGCCGACCACGGTGCCATCGGTGGTGACGAAGTCTCCGGCGGTTGCGCCGACCATCTCGGGTCGCCGCGCTTTGACAAAATCGCTGTGGTGTCCTTGAGTGACAAAGCAGATTTCTTGGCTGTCTTTTTTTCCAGCGACGCCGAGGTGGAGACTTTCCGCGATACGTCGGATCTCGGGTTTTTCGAACACACCGACCGGCAGCATCATCCGATCCAATCGGTCTCGTCGAATCCCGAACAGGGCGTAGGATTGGTCCTTGTTGCCGTCCAGGCCTCGGTGCAGTTGCCCATCGATCATTCTGGCGTAGTGTCCTGTCGCTACAAAATCGGCTTCGACGCCGTCGGCATAATCAAACAGCCGACCGAACTTGATCCAGTGATTGCATTTGACGCAGGGGTTGGGTGTGCGACCATGGAGGTAATCGTCGACGAAGTAATCGACGATTCGTCGGAAATCCTGTTGGAGGTCCAGAGCGTAGAAAGGAATGCCCATTTTGGCCGCGACCCGTTTAGCATCGGCGGCGTCAGAAGCGGTGCAGCACCCTTGTTTGTGGTCGGCCCGGCCTTGACTGAGCCCGCCCAGGACGGGTAGCGACGCGGTATCGGAGACTTTGCAGGCCTGCGAGGATTCTTCGCCGTGGCGCATGAAAACGCCGATCACGTCGTGTCCGGCTTCCAGCAGCAGATGGGCTGCGACACTGGAATCGACACCACCACTCATCGCGAGAACAACGCGTGCCATGTATAGTTTCTCTTGATCCTTTTCGTTTGAATGAGTCGTGACGAGCGAACGCCCGGGCCTCATGTCCTGTCCAGGTGATTCACGGCCTGGCATTCAAACCGACACATCTCAAGACTCATTACAACCGTTTTAGGTGCAGACCGCAAACACGCCTGACGCACTTTTCCTCGATTATTGCCACCGACCCACGTTCCTTGGAGTTGACAAAACCAACATGGAAGCCGAATTGATCCACCGCAGCGAAGAGATCCGCCAGCGTCTGAAACAGCTAGGAGACTCTCTTTGACTACGCTGGCAAACGCGAAGCGATCAAGAATATTGAGTTGCAAATGGGGGAACCCGGTTTTTGGGACGACAACGATTCGGCTCAAAAAACGGTCGGTCGTCTGAAATCGCTCAAAGTCGTTGTGGGGCCGATGAAGGAATTGACCAGTTCCGTCGAGGACTTGGATGCCCTGATCGAGATGGCCGAGGAAGACAAATCGGTCGCTGCGGATGTTGCCGCCGAAGTCGACCGGTTGGAAAACATGCTGGACGACTTGGAGCTCAAGGCCTTGCTCGACGGTCCCAATGACAGCGCCGGAGCGATCATCACGATCAATGCCCGCGACGGTGGTACCGACGCCAACGACTGGGCCGATATTCTCCTGCGCATGTACTCCGCTTGGGCGGTCGACCAAGAATACAAGATCGAATTGCTCGACCGTCAGGAAAACGAGGAAGCAGGCATCAACCATGCATCGATCGCGGTTCGTGGACCGATGGCCTACGGATACCTCAAAGGCGAGGAGGGTATGCATCGACTGGTTCGCATCAGCCCGTTCAACAGCGAAGGCAAGCGTCAGACAAGCTTTGCCGCAGTGAGCGTTTCGCCTGAAATCGATGACTCGATCGAAATCGAGATCGATGAAAAGGACGTTCGCGAAGACCGTTATCGGGCGGGCGGGGCAGGCGGCCAGCACGTCAATAAAACCGATAGTGCCATTCGCTTGACTCACATCCCTTCCAACACGGTCGTTCAGTGCCAGAACGAACGCAGCCAGCACCAAAACCGCGCCACCGCGTGGAAAATGCTACGCTCCAAAATGGCTCGACTGGAAGAGGAGAAACGGGAAGCAGAGGATGCCAAGAGGTACAAGACCCAGGCAAAGACGGGCTTCGGCAGCCAAATCAGAAACTACTTCCTCCACCCCGACCAACGGGTCAAGGACGCTCGGACAGGACACTACGTCGGCAGCTTCAATAGCGTCATCAACGGTAGTGAACTGCAAGGTTTCCTTGACGCGTTCTTGCGTTTCCGAGCAAGCGGATCGATGGCCCCGCCGTCGGACGACTAAAGTTCATCCTGTAATGGGATTCGCCAGAATCCCCCCCAAACGACCAGAACAGACGGAATTCTGGTGAATCCCATTACTACAATCGTTGCTTCACACCCTGACCTTCCATCCACAAAATTTCCAATCGCCATGAGCACATCGCGTTCGCTGAGTCTGTTGTTCTCCCTGATCTTCTGTGTCACAGCGGTCGCCGACGACTGGCCTCAGTACCGTGGCAAACTCGGCGACGGAAAGTCGGCGGAATCCATCGGTGATGTCCAGTGGCCTGCGGAGGGTCCCAAGGTTCTCTGGAAAGCAGAGACACCACTGGGGTTCAGCTCGTTTGCAGTTGCCGATGGCCGCGCCGTCACAGTCGTCGGTGTCGACGGCAAAGAAACCTGTTTGGCGTTGGATGCTCAAATCGGAAAAGAACTCTGGAGCGTCGCACTGGGCAGCACCGACTATGGAGCCGGTGGCGGCGATGCCGGGGAACCGGACAACCGAGGAGGCGACGGGCCACGCAGCACGCCCAGCATCAGCGGCGATCGTGTCTACGTCTATGACGCGCACCTGACACTTCATTGTCTGGATGCTGCCACAGGCAAAACGGTTTGGAAACAAGACATCGCCGCTGACTTTGACGGACGCAACATCCGTTGGGCCAGCGCGGCCAGCCCGTTGATAATCAATGATGCAGTCTATCTCGTTGGCGGTGGAGCGGGGCAGTCGTTCATCGCGTTAAACAAGAGTGACGGCAGCGTGATCTGGAAAAGCGGCGACGAGACGATGACGCACGCCACACCACACTACGCGACAATCAACGAAGTGCCACAAGTCATTTTCTTTGTTCAATCCGGTTTGGTTGCGGTCGATGCGGCAACGGGCAAAGAAACCTGGCGAGCCAAGTTCCCCTACAGCGTTTCCACCGCCGCGTCACCGGTCAGCGAAGAAAACCTGGTCTACAGCTCGGCCGGTTACGGGGTCGGTGCCGGTGTGTTCAAGGTCGACGGAAGCGAGGATGCGGCCGAAGTGTGGTTCAAATCCAATGAGTTGATGAATCACTGGAGTACACCGGTGGTACACGACGGCCATCTCTACGGCATCTATGAATTCAAAAAATACGGCAAGGCACCATTGCAATGCGTCGACCTGGCCACCGGCGAAATCAAATGGTCTGAGCGCGGCTTCGGTCCGGGTAACTGCATCTTGGTCGGCGACAAGCTGGTGGTGCTGTCCGACAAAGGAGAATTGGTGATCGCCGAGGCGCGACCTGACCAGTACAACGAGTTGGCCCGCGCCAAAGTCATCGAGGGCAAGTGCTGGTCAACGCCTGCCTACAGTGAAGGCCGCGTGTACGTCCGCAGCACCAAAGAAGCAGCCTGTATCGAATTGCGATGAGTGCATCAACGCGGTTTGCCCGGCGCAGGCCGGCTGATAGACGCAGACTTTGTTCGCACCAATCCGAGCAAGCCGTTTCGTGCAAACGCATTACGAAGACTGTGTTCAGTCGCGTGAATAATCCACGGCTAGCCGTCGGAGGCTCACTTTGAATGCGTAACGTGCAACAAAATGTTGGCATCGGCGGCATCCGGCGATGGTTGCTGAGCGATCGAAGCTTCGTTCCACGATCGCACCAACGGTCCGATCAACGCCATGATCCACAATAGGGTCAACGTTGCAGGGAATGATTCAAACAGGGTGTCTTCCACCAATCCGGAAACCAGCACGTAGGTGCAGATTCCTCTGACAAGCGGTTCTTGCGACGCAGCAGCGTGATACGCAGTCATCGCAAGCAAGGTGATGAGGATCAACCCCGCGATCACGCCGCCCGAGAATGTGACGTGCAGCAACAGGTTGTGCGTGCCGACGGCTTCCTTGGTCATGACCGATGACGCGCTATCCATTCCGTAGCCGGTCAGTGGTTTCTGCAGAATCCAGTCGATGGCCTCCGACCAAATGGTCGTCCGGCCGGTCAATGACGTCAGCTCTTCCACGTCACCCGACTTGGTGACCGCCGACAGTGCGGAGTCGCCTGCATCGCCCGGTGCCATGATGCCCGCAACGAGAATACCTGTGAGTCCCATGATGGCGAAACCGCTGACAAGGATCGCGCCGTACCGCCCCCAGAGCTTGTCAAACAGCATCGCGCCGATCGCAACGCCACCGGCCAAGATCGATGTTCGTGAATACGTTGCCGCCAACGTCGCCACGGCCAACAACAGCAAGCTGCCCCAGGACCAACGCAACATGGGAATCGATTCTCTGAGCCGACCGGCTCTCAACAATGCGATGCACAAAATCACCGTCACCATGGCTTCACGAGCGACGCCGTTGGGGTGATTGGTGCCTCCCATCCGCGGCACCGTGGACGTACCATCGTTGGTGTATTCGTGGAACACGCCGATCGATGGCACAAACAAAAACAATGCCCAAGTGATCGCGAGAAAAACTCCGCCGCCGACCACCATCGCCCGCGCCGTGTCTTGGGCACTCACTAGCACCAGAGCTGTCACCGTAAAAACAAGGTAACCGCAAAAAATCAGCGCCGAGGCGCGACTGATCATTGCCCAATCTCCGTTGGCCAGCATCGCTGTGCCCACCAACAAGATCGCCAGCGTCGACAGCAACGCGCCGGGAACGGAAACCAAGCAGCGTCGCACGCGAACGCTTTGCAATAGCCCCCAGCCGCCCAACGCGGTCGCCGCCCCCGCGACCAGCAACTTCGACGCCAGCACCGGCGTGAGTCCAGACACGCGTTCTCCGTCGGCCGGCTGAATCGCGTTGAATACGGCGACCAGCGCAAAGATCACCAAGGTCGCAAACGGAAACAATGCGACACGATGCATCCAGCCACCTTGTGGGACGGAGTCGGAGGATCGGACAATCGACTGCGGAACGCTGGTCATGAAAACGGAAAGGGTCCAAACGGGGCCGAAACAAGCGTGTGCTGGTTTTGAGTCTAACTGCCTGCAGCCTGAAGCCGAGACCACTCCTCGTACAATCCCAGCCACGCCATGTGCTTGGTAGCGATTGTACCTTTTGCACGGTCAGGGGGCGTCTTGGGAGCAACGTAAGTCAGGCTTTCACTTCGTACGTCAGGCTTTCTAGCCTGACATACACAGCGCATGTCAGGCTAGAAAGCCTGACGTACGTTTAGGGGCCACACGAGCGGAATCACCAGCAGGGAGATCACCATCACGATCAAGCTCAGCGGAAACCCGAAACGCAAATAATCGGACACCCGATAGCCTCCCAAGCCATAGACCATCAAGTTGGTCTGGTAGCCGAACGGGGTGACAAAACTCGCCGATGCGGCGATCATCACGGCGATCACAAAAGGCGTCTCGCTGACACCGAGCGTTTTGGCCGCGTTGACTCCGATTCCAAACATCAGGATCGCCGCCGCATTGTTGGTGATGAATTCGGTGCAAATCATGGTGGCCAAGTACACTGCCGCCAGTGCCAGAAACGGACTGGAGGGACCCTCGCCTACCAATCCCAGCAAGCCGCCCGCAAGCCCTTTGGCCGCACCGCTGGTTGTCATCGCGCTGCCGATTCCGATCGCCGAACCGATCACGATCAACAACGACCAGTCGACACTTCGGCGAGCTTCGCCAGTGGTGCAGCATCGAAAGGCAACCGTGGCGACCGCGGCCAACAGAGCGGCTGTCAGAATCGAAAGCACGCCGGATGCTGCGATCAAAACCATCACCGCCATGATGGTGACGGAGACCCAAGCGCGTTCATGTCTGCGAACGGATCCTTTCTCCACCGCGCTGATCAAATAAAAGTCGCGTGACTCACGTTGGCGATGCAAGAATGACGGCGACGCTTCCAGCAGCAATATGTCACCGACCTCCAAACGCACGTCACCGATCTTGCCTTGCAGACGACGACCGCCCCGCGCGATCGCCACGGCAGCGGCGCCAAAATGTGAGCGAAAGCGTCCTTCGCGAATCGTCTTGCCCAACAGCGAACAGCGCGGGCTAACCACTGCTTCCACCAACGTTCGACGCCAAGCAGGCACTTGCAACTTGCGCGCTTGATCGTCCGGCGACAGCAGCCCCCGGATCTTTCGCAAATCCACCACCGTGTCCAAGGCACCGACCAAAATCAGCGAGTCATCGGCGCGAAGTGTTTCGCTGGGTTTGGCTGCTGCGATCGTGCCATCGGCTCGTTGGATTTCCGCAATGTAAAGTCCCGATAGGTGTCGCAATCCGGCTTCCTCGATCGTCTTGCCCACCAACGGACCATTCGGTTCGATCAGCATTTCGACGGTGTACTGCTGAGGATCATCGCTGACACTGATCGCCGGTTTTCGTTCGGGCAACAACTTGGGGGATGCAATCAGAATGTAAATCAGCCCCGCCAACGATGCGGGGATGCCGACGCAAGCCGGCTCAAAGAAGCCGAGAACTTTGCCGCTCTCCTCGAAGTACATCGTTCGCACGATCAGGTTGGTGCTCGTGCCCATCACGGTGCACATGCCACCCAAGATCGCGGCATAGGAAAGCGGCAGATACAAACGACTGCTGCTGACCCCGATCCGCTTGGCCAAGTCGTCCATCACCGGCAGCAATGCGGCGACCACTGGCGTGTTGTTGAGAAACCCGCTGACGACCGTTACCGGAAACAACGTCCGGACTTGTGCCCCCCGCAGCGATTTCGCACCCCCGAGCAGCCAGCCGGTCGCAAGATGGGTTCCCCCGGTCAGCTCAAGCCCCGTGACCACCGCGAACAGCAATGCAATGGTGATCACCGCCGCATTTCCAAATCCGGCGATCGCGTCGGCAGGCGACGGCAGCAGGGCCGTCCCGGTCAGCTCCTGAGCAACCACCAGCACGGCCAAGCACGTCAGGGCGACCAGCTCATTGGCGGCGATCCGTAGCGCGAGCCCCGCGAGTAGACCGCAGGCCACGGCGATGGTCAGCCAAGCTTCCCAGGTATTCAAAGTATTGATGAGGTCAAATGGTGGAAAAAATCAGAACGCTGCAAGCAGCAATTTGCACAGGATAGTCAACCTGAATCGCACAGAACGATATCAATCCGCGTTCTAAACACGGCTGAGCCTATTTTCGTTGACCGCCGTATTCAACTACACTCTCGCTCAGCCCCGCCCCGCCTTTCTCCCTCGTCACTTTCGCCAACGAGCAAAAGCCTCCCAATGACCGAGAAACCCCAACAACCCACCCCGCAAGGGCAGGGCTCCTCCCATAAAGGAGCCTGGATCATTGCTGCCCTCGTGCTGCTGCTGCTGATCCTGCACCAAGACAACTGGAATTGGGAAAGCAAGACCCTGGTATTTGGATTCATGCCGATCGGGCTTTTCTGGCATGCTTGCATTTCGATCGGTGCCAGTGCCACCTGGCTGCTGGCCACCAAGATCGCCTGGCCCGCCGATGACGAACAACCTGAGGAGACTGCGTGATGGACCATCCAGGACTTCCCCAACTGATCATCATCCTGATCTACCTGGCCCTCTTGCTGATGCTCGGTTTGTTTTCGAGCAAACTGTTCAAGGGCACCAAAGAAGACTACCAAGTCGCCAGCCACTCGATCGGTCCTTTCCTGCTGTTGATGAGCATGTTCGGAACCACGATGACGGCGTTCGCGTTGGTCGGCAGCAGCGGCGAAGCGTTCAAAGCCGGTGTCGGCGTTTATGGAATGCTGGCCAGCAGCAGCGGCATCATCCACTCGCTGTGTTTCTTTGTCATCGGTGTGAAAGTTTGGAAACTGGCCCGACGCCACAAGTACACCACGCAAATCGAATTCTTTCGTGATCGACTGGACAGTGATTTCGTCGGCTTGCTGTTGTTCCCCATTCTCGTCGGCTTGGTGATTCCGTACCTGTTGGTCGGTGTGATCAGCAGCGGGACCGTGGTTCAATCGTTGACCGCTGGACTTTCGCCGGAATGGTTTCCAGTGGGACCACCGGACAATCCCGTCAAAGCACTCAACGGCGGTATTCCTCCTTGGTTGGGGTCGCTCGTTATCTGTGTCGTCGTTTTGATCTACGTGTTCTTCGGCGGCATGCGAGGAACGACATGGGCCAATACCCTGCAGACCATCGTGTTCATGATCCTCGGTGTGGTCACGTTTGTGGTGATCGCCAACAAGTTGGGAGGCCAAGAAGGACTGCTGGCGAACATTCAAGCGCTCGGGGAATCCGTGCCGGATGAAAAGGCGACTCGGATGACGATGAGCAAAACGTTGTTCTTCACGTATCTGTTGATTCCGTTGTCCGTGGGCATGTTTCCCCACTTGTTCCAGCACTGGATGACGGCCAAGAGCGCCAATTCGTTCAAGCTGCCGGTGGTCTGTCACCCGATCTTTATCATGATCGTCTGGGTCCCGTGCGTCTTGGTCGGCGTTTGGGCCACGGGCGACTTGATGCCCGCCAAGCCGCCATTGCCAAGGATCCCGGGTACCGATGTCGTGAACGCCAACGCGATCTTGCCATTCTTGGTGAACACGCAAACGGTTGCGTTGTTGGGCGGTTTGCTGGCAGCAGGAATCTTGGCCGCGATCATGTCGAGCTTGGACAGTCAGTTCTTGTGCCTGGGCACGATCTTTGCCAACGATATCTTGACCCACTACAAGGGTGCGGAGAACGTGAGCGACAAGCAGCAAGTTCTCTACACGCGGTTGTTCATCATCGCGATCGTCGCCGTCACGTACGGTTTCGGTTTGATCAGCAACAACAGCGTCTTTGCGCTCGGCGTTTGGTGCTTCAGCGGATTCAGTGCTTTGTTCCCGATCGTGGTCGCCGCGCTTTATTGGCGACGACTGACGGCGGCCGGTGCGATCAGCGGCATCTTTGCTGCGATCACGAGCTGGGGAATCTTGTTCTACCAAGCGTTGTCGCAGAACAACCTGCGGGAATTTGCGTTGAAGATTCCATCGGGCAGCGATGAGCCTTACGAAGTCATGCCGGTCGTTGCGATGCTGCTCAGCTCGCTCGTCACGATGGTCGTCGTTTCGTTGGTAACCAAACCGCCCAAACCAGAAACCCTCGCAAAGTTCTTTCCGGAGAACTGACGCAGGAGATTGTGAGCAAGGCCCAGCCCCTTACTCGTCGCGTGATCATCATTTGGCGTTCGCGCCATCACCGACGCGACCGGCCAAGTGGCGGAGGCGATTGTAGATTTCCATCCCGGGCATCGCGTTGGCGTATAGCTTGGCATCGCCGTACGATGCGGCCTCGATACAATTGGCCAGCGTGTCGTGGATTCGTTGCACCAAATCGATCGGGTCCACCGGTTTGGTCAACACTTCCGTTGCTCCCAGCTGCATCGCGCGTTGGTGGGTTGTCTCGCTGTCATCGGCGGTGATCACCATCACGGGTGTCTTGCGCAACAGAGGGTCGGCGCGGGCGATGCGGAGCAAGTAGTTGCCGCTGACGTCGGGCATGGAGATGTCCATCAAGATCAGATCGGCGCTTTCCAACCGCATTCTCTCGACCGCTTCGATGCTGTCGGACGTGGACACCACGTTCCAAAAACCGGCTTCGTTGAGATGCGTGGTGATCACATCGATCACGATTTGCTCGTCATCAATCAGCAAGATCTTGCTGTTGCAAACCTGGGTCGGTTTCTTGCACAAAACACTATTTTGGTTCGATTCCATGATGCTCGCTGATGCGCCGGATCGACGGCGGCTCCGATCGAGGGGACGGATGTTGTCAATCAAATGGTAGGTCAGCGGAATCTTCTGAAACGAAAAACCCATGAGGGTTCACCCGCACGACTGCTCTCTGCAGGGCGAGCGGATGGTGCGAGTGTTGATCGGGCGTTGGCCTCCAAATTCCCACTGAGAAACGCGATTTCTGCATCAGTCCTCAATCGGGGCTTTTCTCTGCTTGGATCATCGATACACTTGAGGTATCGCCGCGTGAGGAGACCTCCCGCGTGGCGATAAACCGATCGTTGACATCATGGCCTATACAAAACCGGTGTTTCGGCGCCGCTTGGGATTTCGGTGTGTCCTGACCACCGGCAAATTCCATGCGTCTGGCGGCAACGGCGGTGGATGGTTTTTGCACCCGCATTCCAGGTGAACTCGCGATGAGTCCCTCCCAGCTTGCCAGCACGCCCTTGGATCAATGGCACCGCGATGCGGGTGCGCGAATGGTGCCCTTCGCGGGCTACGAAATGCCCATCCAGTACGGGTCCATCGTCACAGAACATCAGGCCTGTCGCAACGCAGCGGCACTGTTCGATGTTTCTCACATGGGACGACTTCGTTTCGACGGCCCCGGCAGCGTTGCCTTTCTGGACCGTTTGCTGACGCGTGACATCCGCAACATGCCGCTCGGACGCGTGCGATACTCGCTCATCTGTAACGAGAACGGTGGCATCCTTGACGACGTGTTGGTCTATCACGTCGAAACGCCGTCGCAAAATCCCTACCACCTGATGGTGGTCAATGCGTCCAACCGTGAAAAAATCATCCGCTGGATCGAGCCCCTGTTGGCGGATTTCCCGGAAGTCATCGTCACGGACCGTACCGACTTGACCGCGATGATCGCCGTCCAAGGCCCCAAAGCCATGGCGGCGTGCAGACGTTTGTTTTCATACGACCCGACGCGTTTGAAATACTATCACGCGGTCATCACCAACCAATTCAGCAAACCCGCCTTGGTCAGCCGAACCGGATACACCGGCGAGGATGGCTTGGAGTTGATTGTCAGGGCCGAAGAAGCGCCACGGATTTGGGAGAACATCCTACTGGCCGGACGCGACGAAGGATTCATGGCCGCCGGATTGGGCGCTCGCGACACCTTGCGGATGGAAGCCGCGATGCCGCTCTACGGCCACGAACTCAACGAAACCATCGACCCGTTCTCCGCCGGACTAGGGTTCGCTTGCGATCTCGATGGACGTGACTTCATCGGTGGCGATGCCCTGAGAGAAATCAAAGCCACAGGACCCAAGCAGATCCGCATCGGACTGCTGCCCGATGGCAAGCGTCCCGCACGCGAAGGCTGCGAAGTGCTCGATCAGGCTGGCAACTCCGTCGGCGTGATCACCAGCGGAGGCCCCTCGCCGACCTTGGATCGCCCCATTGCCATGGCCATGGTCGATGCGTCCGCGGCAACCCATGACACTTTGCAAATCGACATCCGTGGTAAGCGTGTCGATGCAACACGAACCGATCTGCCTTTCTACAAGCGACCCGTTTAAAAAGGGGTCAGGCCTCTTTTTCTTTCTCATTCCCCCCCGTTTTGATTCGCCCGCTAAGGATTCTGAACTGATGGCACGTGACAAGTCGACTTTGCTGTACGCAGAAACGCATGAATGGGCAGATGTTGTTGATGATGGTGACTCCAAAATCGCCACGGTCGGCATCTCCGCGTTCGCGATCCAACAACTCAACGATTTGGTCTACATGGACTTACCCGATGTCGGCAAGAAAGTCACTGCAGGCGAAGAGTTCGGTGAAGTCGAATCGGTCAAAGCGGTTAGCCCTCTGTACAGCCCCGTGACCGGCGAAGTCATCGAAGTTCACTCGGATCTGCCCGATCAACTCGAACAGCTCAACGCCGACCCGTATGACTTCGGTTGGATCGTCAAGATCCGAATCGAAGACGAAGCGTCATTGGGCGCATTGATGGATCACGCCGCCTACGAAAAACAGTGTGCCGAGGCCGGCTGAGTTCCGCTTCGTTTGCATCCAACCCACTTTGCTCTCTCTCACCATTTGGTTTTTCATGACAGGTTATCTGTTCCACACCGACGATGATCGACGCGAGATGCTGCAGTCGATCGGTGCTGAGTCGATGAAACAATTGATCGACGACCAAGTCCCCACGGACGTGCAGCTCGATCACTTGATGGACTTGCCTGCGGCCGCCGATGAGATCGTGCTGGATCGTGACTTTCGTCGCATGGCCGCCAAGAACGCCGGTGCAGCCAGCCATGTTTGTTTCATGGGAGCCGGTGCCTACGATCACTTCATCCCCGCTGTCGTGGACGAGATCGCTTCGCGGGGCGAGTACTACACGTCTTACACGCCCTATCAAGCAGAAGTCAGCCAGGGCAATCTGCAGGTGATGTTCGAGTACGAAACGTTGGTTTCGCAACTTACCGGTTTGGATGTCAGCAACGCCAGTCTCTATGACGGTGGTTCGGCGGCGACCGAAGCCGTCTTGATGGCATTGGCCACGATGAAGAACCGCACCCGAGTTGTCACCAGCGGTGCAGTGCATCCTCAATACAGAGATGTGGTCGATGCCTATCTGAAACACATCGATGCCGAATTGGTTGTCGTGCCAACAGACCATGACGGAACGAGCATATCGATCATCGACGCAATCGACGATCAAACCGCCTGTGTCTTGATCCAGCATCCCAATTTCTACGGACGCCTGGAGGACATGCAGGCGATCACCGACGCGGCACACGCGGCAGGTGCCTTGGTGATCCAAGCCTTTGATCCGATCAGCTTGGGATTGCTGAAACGCCCCGGCGATTACGGCGTCGACATCGCGGTTGCCGAAGGACAGTGCTTGGGCAACCCGCTCAGTTTCGGCGGCCCCTACCTCGGCATGATCGCTTGCACCAGCCAACTGGTCCGCCGCATGCCTGGACGAATCGCCGGTCAAACGACCGACCGCCGTGGCAACCGCTGCTGGGTCCTGACGCTGCAAACGCGAGAGCAACACATTCGCCGCGAAAAGGCAACCAGCAACATCTGCAGCAACCAAACGCTGTTGGCACTGCGCGCGACGGTTTACTTGAGCCTGCTGGGACCTCAAGGTCTCAAGGAAACCGCCACTCACTGCGTCGCCAGAACACAACAAGCACGTGAGCGGATCGTGCAAAGCGACCGATTCGAGTTGGTTCACTCCGGCCCTGTCTTTAAAGAGTTTCTCGTACGCGACCGTGAAAACGATGTCGAATCGCTGATGCGATCAGCGACGGAAAAAGGAATCCTGGCGGGCGTCCCAATGGAACAGTTCGACCCCGACATGAACGACTGCTTCCTCGTCGCATTGACGGAAAAGCGAACGGACGACGAGATCGAAGCCTGGATGGAATCCCTCGAATCCGCCACCATCGCCCAAACCGTACGTCAGGCTTTCTAGCCTGACCTACTCCCCAAAAAAAATCCCCCAGCGCATGTCAGGCTAGAAAGCCTGACGTACTGAAGGGCTCCATGGAATTGAAATGAGAAACCAACAAGCCACTCAACTGCTTTTTGAAATGAGCCGTCCCGGTCGACGCGCCCACCGGCTGCCCGAACTGCAAGGCCACGCGGCCACACTTTGTGAAAGCCTGCCAGCGGAATTCAAGGCCGACCAACCACCACCGCTGCCCGAGCTGGCCGAAGGAGACGTGGTACGTCACTTCACCAACCTGTCGACGTTGAACATGAGCGTCGACACGCATTTCTATCCACTCGGATCGTGCACGATGAAGTACAACCCGAAACGCAACGAGCGGTTGTCGTCGCTGCCCGGTTTGATTGATGTGCATCCGCTGCAAGATGCTCGCTCGATCCAAGGACTCTTGGAGATGATGCACGAGCTGCAGCACATGTTGGGCGAGATCAGCGGTCTGCGGGGTGTTTCGCTGCAACCCGCCGCAGGTGCACACGGTGAGTTGACCGCATTGCTGGTCGCTGCGGACTACTTTGCCGATCTCGGCGAAGATCGAAAGGTGGTGCTCACGGCCGACTCCGCGCACGGGACCAACCCTGCCAGCGCCCAAATGGCCGGCTTCTCCACCAAGACCGTTCGCAGCAATGCCGAGGGACTTGTCGACATCGCGGACTTGCGAGCGAAATTGAATGAGCAAACGGCCGTCTTCATGTTGACCAATCCCAACACGCTAGGATTATTCGACTCGCAGATTCGCGAGATCACCGACCTCGTCCACGAGCACGGAGCATTGATTTACCTTGATGGCGCTAACATGAACGCGATCTTGGGAATCACGCGTCCGGGTGATTTCGGCGCGGACCTGATGCACTTCAATCCTCACAAGACATTCTCTGGTCCGCACGGCGGCGGCGGTCCCGGCGCGGGACCGATCTGTGTCCGCGAGTTTTTGGCGGACTACCTCCCAGGCCCGGTCATCACACGTACAGAAGATGGATACGAGTTGACAACTCCCGAGCGTTCCATCGGCCGAGTGCGTAGCTTCTTTGGCAACGTCGGCATTCTGATCCGCGCCTACGCTTACATTCGCACCTACGGCCCCGACGGGTTGCGACGTGTCAGTGAAGACGCCGTGTTGGGCGCGAATTACTTGCTCAGCAAAGTCAAACACATGCTCGATGTCCCGCACGGTGATCGATGCATGCACGAATTCGTCGCCTCGGCATCGCGTCTGAAGAAAGAGAAGCACATTTCGGCGATGGACATCGCCAAACGCATCCTCGACTTCGGATTTCACGCACCGACGGTTTATTTCCCCTTGGTGGTCGATGAAGCCGTGATGATCGAGCCGACCGAGACGGAGAGCAAAGAAACACTGGACGCTTTTGCCGAAGCCCTGTTCCGCGTGGTCGATGAAACGGAGGAAGCCATCCAGCAAGCTCCACTTTCCACCGCGATCAGCCGCCCCGATGACGTCTCAGCAGCGAGAAAGCCGATCCTACGTTGGACGCCACCCCAGCAGTAAGACCAGTGCCGTGAGCGAACCGTCGTCAAAATCATCGTCAAGTTCATCGTCAAGTTCATCGACCGAACAAAGAACAGGCCGGCTGTTTCTGCTGCAGTCGTTCGAGGGCGGCGAGAACATGGCGATCGATCAAGCGATCCTCGACGACGTCACGATCAACCAGATTCCGACCCTGCGATTCTACGACTGGAATCAACCGACGCTTTCGTTGGGTTACTTTCAGTCGTATGAGCTACCCGGCGAGCGTTTCGCGGAGGTCGCCAAAGTCCGCCGCAGTACCGGCGGTGGCGCAATCTTGCATGATCATGAATTGACCTACTCACTTGCCATGCCGATGCCCGGAAATCAAACCGGCGCTCGGAGTGAACTTTATCGCGATGTCCACGCGAGCATCGCCGGCATCCTCGCCGAGCACGGAGTCGCGGCGCATCCGTTTCGAGACGACCCCAAGCCGTTCGGATCCGACAAAGCGTTCTTGTGCTTCCAACGCCGAACCGACGAAGATCTCGTCGTCAGCGGCTACAAGATCCTTGGCAGCGCCCAACGCAGAACCAAGACCGCGGTCCTGCAGCACGGCAGCCTGCTGCTCAAAGCCAGCCGATGGGCTCCCGAGTTGCCCGGCATCCACGACCTGACATCTGCCAGTCTCTCGGCAAAGGAGATCGCCGACGAATTTGCACAGGCTTTCGCGGAGTTGCACAACATCCACTGGCAAAAGTCTCAGGTGCCCGATGAGCTCAAGCAAAAAGCCCAGCCCATCCGCACCGAGCGATTCGATTCAGATTCCTGGTGGCACCGTCACTGACGAAAAGGCTTCCGTCGGTCATGCTGTGCATGACGAAATACGTTCCGCCCGACTTCACCCATGGTGGTTTGAATTGGGAAAACGCTGCAAGTGATCGCCCGACGAGACTGGTTTGCGTTTCGCGGATGTAGTCATGTAGCGCAAGACCACGAAGTGGTCAGAGATGGTAGTTGGCATATCAGCCGCCACGCGATAGCGTCCGGTTCTCACGTCTCTACTCGAAATCCAGACCCTATCGCGCAGTGGCTGTTGAATCATCCGTGTTCACCGGCTTGCGTTGCACTGCATTTTCTTGCCAAGAGTTAGCCTGCGTTCCCCCGGTCGTCTTCTACTCTCGATTTGTCGCAAATCGGATTCCGCACGCGAAGACGCTAAGACGCGAAGAATATGATTCCGACCTCAGCTTAGCGCCTTAGCGCCTTCGACGGGAAGGGCTTCGCCGGGGTCAGGCTTTGCATTGGGTTTTCAGTTGCAGTTTGTCCTCAATCGATGCTGCCCGTCGTCGTCACGACGGCGACTCGGCATGTCGTCGCTCGGCTCGGCGGGACGCGATTGGGGACAGGGCACTCTGTCGCCGTAAGGGGCCGAGTGCTCCGTCCCCTCTGGCGATTAAGAAGCACCGTCTGATAGTGCGGGCCATCACGCGAGCGATCGTGGCTTCAGTGGGACCGAAGACCTCCACGCCAACAAGTCGAGTCATGGCTTGCTCCCAAGGTGACGAGAATGAAATGAGAAGATCGGCTCTACCACTCCAGCACTGTCAGTCAGCCCAGGAAAAGTGCTCTGTCCCCACTGGCCCTTTGGGCGACGAGACCTGGGTGGAGTCGACTGCGAGGAAGTTCGATCTCGAATCGACGATGCGCCCCCAAGGCCGTCAACGAAAGTGATCACGCCCCTCCTGATCTTTACCCATTCTTCCAATTCGGTGTCCGACATCTTTTCTCTGACAAACGGCTGTTGAATCTAAAGCCGCCGAAAACCCAATGCAAGGCCGGACCCCAGCGAAGCTCTCCCTTGACGTTTCAATGAACTACCTCTATTTGCGGAGTTGCTTACGTGCAAATGCGACCTTCTTGATTTCCAAAGCTGTCTTTCGCTCATCCGGGATCAGCGACATTTGGACGATGAAATCAGTAAATCGCTTTTCCCGAAATGCCTCGGAAGCTTTCGTGCGATAAATACTGTCATTGTGATCGTTGATTTGCTTTCTCCACTTTCGATTACATTCATCAGAGCATGATACTACCAATGCTTTCAAGGAATCTCTATCGAGCAAAAACTTTGCCGCATATTGCACAAAGACGATGTCACGCACATTCTCATAGGAACGACGCATCTCATTCTCGTCCGCGTATCGCCAATTCAGAAAGTAGTTCTTGAGATCGGAAGCTTCGACCGGGACTGTGCATTGAATATCAACTTGACGATCTCGTTCGATTGGACTTAACTCCGGGAGAGGGCCGATGCCTACGTGTGGACAGTAATTCGGCGATTCCTCTACTAAATAGCAGAATTCAACAAACCAACTGCTGGTGGAATAACGAACGACATTCGACACAGTCTTGGCCTCCTCAACCACTCCACCGTAATGCAATAAGACTTCTCCAAAGACCTCATCGATTACCTTGCGAAAGTACTGATTCACCCGCATCATTGATTACCTAAGATCTGGATTATCTCTTCGTTTAACACCGTTTCGACAGGAATTCCCCGTTCCTGTAGTCGACCTAGCTCGGTGCGGAAGGGCTTCGCCGGGGTCAGGCTTTGCATTGGGTTTTCAGTTGCAGTTTGTCCTCAATCGATGCTGCCCGTCGTCGTCACGACGGCGACTCGGCATGTCGTCGCTCGGCTCGGCGGGACGCGATTGGGGACAGGGCACTCTGTCGCCGTAAGGGGCCGAGTGCTCCGTCCCCTCTGGCGATTAAGAAGCACCGTCTGATAGTGCGGGCCATCACGCGAGCGATCGTGGCTTCAGTGGGACCGAAGACCTCCACGCCAACAAGTCGAGTCATGGCTTGTCCCCAAGGTGACGAGAATGAAATGAGAAGATCGGCTCTACCACTCCAGCACTGTCAGTCAGCCCAGGAAAAGTGCTCTGTCCCCACTGGCCCTTTGGGCGACGAGACCTGGGTGGAGTCGACTGCGAGGAAGTTCGATCTCGAATCGACGATGCGCCCCCAAGGCCGTCAACGAAAGTGATCACGCCCCTCCTGATCTTTACCCATTCTTTCAATTCGGTGTCCGACATCTTTTCTCTGACAAACGGCTGTTGAATCTAAAGCCGCCGAAAACCCAATGCAAGGCCTGATCCCAGCGAAGCTCTCCCTTGACGTTTCAATGAACTACCTCTATTTGCGGAGTTGCTTACGTGCAAATGCGACCTTCTTGATTTCCAAAGCTGTCTTTCGCTCATCCGGGATCAGCGACATTTGGACGATGAAATCAGTAAATCGCTTTTCCCGAAATGCCTCGGAAGCTTTCGTGCGATAAATACTGTCATTATGATCGTTGATTTGTTTTCTCCATTCTGCGTTTACCTGTTCAGAACGCCTACGTACGATTTCCACTAACTGTTGTCCATCCAGCAATACAGGAACGGCGTAGGGCAAGAACACTTCATCACGCACTCGCGTCATGGAAACTCTCATCTCCGATTCATTGGCATACTGCCAACGGGGACCGTATACGCGTAGCTCTGAAAACTGCTCTGGAACGGTGAACAAAATATTGACCTGTCGATTGCGGTCCATGACGTCCAAGAATGGGAACGGTCCAATCTCAACGCGTGGCCAGTATTGAGGGTAGTCTTCCCATAAAAACAGCACCTCGACAAACCATGTCGCCGATCGAAACAAAACGGAACAGCGGCGTTCATGCGATGTATCACGCAATGCTCCGTGCTGGAGCAAACAGTCTCCAAAAACGTCCGTTACTACACGGGGAAAATAACTGCCGATCCTCATAAATCTCTATCTACCAATGACATTAAGAATTTCGTCTTGCGGCACTTCCTCAACAGGAATTCCGCGTTCTCTTAAGCGATTCATTTCCGCGATGAGGAGGTCAAGCTTTCTATTTCGGCCATCAGGCCCCAAACTACGAAATCGGTCTCCCTCCCGAATGCGCTCGCGCAAGTTTCCGTCATTCAGTTTGTACCTTTCACGAGAAGAAAGTTTCTCCCAATCCGTCTCCGTCATTCCATTCTCGATGGTCCGAGCCCCGGTAGCCTTAGCAAATGGCACTACTCTTGAATATTGACCATTTCCGATGATGGTTGTCTGTTCAGAACCTACACTCGTGGTGCCGCAGTCATTGTGCACCAACAACCCATCCTCTGTCACCCGGAAGACGTGTTGGCCTTGGATTTCCAGGTTGAAGACGGCTTGGCTGTGGCCGGTGGAGTGGATGGCGGCGACGTTGGTTTCGCCACTGAGAGTGGCAACGGTTTCTCCGGGGAACAACTCGCCTGCTGGGACGTAGCTCTGACGATCCACGCTGTAGATCGGGTGGATCGCCGTCACGCCGATCGGCTCCGCCTGACCGGCCAATCGCAACTCCATCACTTCGCCGCTGCTGTGCAGGAAGCGGCCTGTGACGAGGGAACCGTTGCCGCCAGAGACCGACGGACAGGGTTCGATACCCAGCACCTGTGCCGAACCTTCGATCCCCATCTCCGAGAGCGTCAGCGTGATGGTTTCACCCACCGCCGCCCGTTGAGCTTCGATCCATTCGAGCGGACGCAGCAACTCAACGCGAAGCGTCCCGCCGTCCGGTTTGTATGGTCTCTACGACGAAACCGTCGTCATAAGCTGATACGGATTTGTATCATTCGCTCGATGGCTGAACGTCGGCAAACGATTGGAAACAGGTAACAGTGAAGTGATCAGCCACGAAAATCGCAAAGAGACACAAAAAGTACTGCGACCGCTTGATGATTGCCAAATTGAAATTCTTTCACATCAGCGAAATCGACCCACGTTTTTCGTGTGCTTCGTGCACTTCGTGGGCACAAAATGAACAAACAATGTCCCGTGCGTTTATCCCGCAGCAAGACCAGCAGCACGACAGATTACAATACCCTCTGTGTCCTCCGTGATCTCTGTGGCTAGGTCGTCGCGAGCGCGGTTCCGCACGGCATACGGCTGCAGCTTTCACCATCTAAACATTTCCGAGATAGGTTTTGCCACAAAGCATACTGAGTTGATTGCAAGGCAGCGAATGGTTTATGGGCCGCACCAAAGTTGAGCCGGAAATCTGCCTAATCAACCGAAAAGGCTCCTGACCCATATGTCTCGCTCAAATCATCTTCCTGGCGAACTCAAGACGTCTCAATTCTAAATTGGGGAGATGAACTTCCGGGGACACAGCACTTTATCGAGGGTTGACGGTTCCACCTCAGGTGATAGAAAGATAAGCCTCATCTAATACTCATCGCTTTGGGGGCTCACACCATGGCACGACTCGCTCGCGCGGAGGTCTTCGATCCCAACGAAGTCGCCTTCGCACACGTGATCGCTCGCACCGTCAGACGGTGCTTTTTGTTCGGAGACGATCCCGCCTCGGGGAAAAACTTCGACCATCGCAAGATCTGGATCGAACAATACCTCCAGCATTTCGCTGCATGCTTTGGGATCGACCTGATCTGCTTCGCGATTCTTTCAAATCATTACCACCTCATCCTCAGATCACGCCCGGACGTCGTCGAAAATTGGGATGACACGGAAGTCGCCCGGCGATGGTTGATGCTGTGCCCCCATCGCAAGGATGCCGACGGTAATCCCTGTCAGCCCTCCAAGCCCGAGCTCGACGCGATTCGCAACTGCCCGGTCAAACTGGCGGATATCCGCTCACGATTGAGCAATATCTCGTGGTGGATGCGATTGCTGAACCAACGGGTCGCTCAACGGGCCAATGCCGAAGACGAGGAGATGGGGCGGTTCTTCCAAGATCGATACAAAGCCGTTCGACTGATCGATGAATCTGCGGTGCTGGCCTGTGCGGCTTACGTGGACCTCAATCCGATCCGGGCCGCGATGGCCGAGACGATCGAGCAAAGCGATCACACATCGGCACAACGTCGAATCGAAACTCACACGCAACGACTTGTCGAAAGCCACAACGATGGACTGCGGCATGACGATTCGTTTCTCTCACCTGTGGAGAACGACGAAGCGGACGGCGAGACCGGTCCGGTGCCAAGTCAATCCGGCAAACGCTGCAGCGACAAGGGATTCCTGTGGTTCTCGCTAGAGCGATACCTTGAACTGCTGGACTGGACGGCTCGCGAAATCGCAGAAGGCAAACGCGGCCAGACACCGCAGCATCTCGCCCCCATCCTTCAGAGACTTGGTTTGGAGTCCTCGGTCTGGTGTGAGCTGGTAGCGGACTTTGGCAAACTCTTCAAAACGGTCGCCGGCAATCCGTGTGCGGTGGACGAGTATCGCAGTTGCCAAACCCAACGTCGCTTCCGTCTGCCCCGCCGGATCCGCGATCTGATCCCAACGGGCTAAAAGCTTCCCGCGATCAGCACCTTTTCTAAGTCGTTCTCTACAGCGACGCCGCTAGCGTTCTGGGCATCAGTTGCACCCTTCGCCCAAAACTTATGGCGAAAACGCCCATCACGTCGATCAACGCAAGCTAAGCTCCACCCGAGACCGCTCGCTATCCCAAATCACCAAATGGGACTAACCCAACCGCCCCAGCTTAGTGCCCTGCCCCCAAGCTTACCAAGCTTAGTGCTCTGTCCCCATACTCCTACTCACGCGAGTAGTAGTCACTCAGATCAATCGTTTGCCGGGGATTTTGCTCATCGGAGAGATCGATGGTGTGGCAGATCGGTTGCCACTGGACGACCAAACGGACGTCGACAGCGATGAATTTCCAATTGGTGTGCGGTGCCGCTTGATTCAGGATCCCTGTGTTTTTTGCGTTCTGCAAGACCGCGTAGACGAAGTTGGCGGCTCCGTAGTCTTCTGATTCGTAGTAGTCGCCCCAGTAGTAGCTCTCGGTGTCCCAGTACCAGTATTCGACTTGGACCTTGTAGACCTTTTTCCAAGTCGTGTACGTGTTCGACTTGGCACTCGCCTGATTCGAGAAGCAAATTGCGAAAAACGCAAATAGTCCGATCGCCGCCAACGGAGCGGTTCGTTTGTAATGCATCGCTATTCTCCCTGAAAACTTCGGTGGGAATCGAAATTGATAGACGCCCACTCAACGGATGCCCAAGGAGCCTTTCAAACGGACACAAAATTCAAGAAATTTCGCACGCAGATGAACGAGAGAAAGCTGACGTGCCGTGATTGCACTTGTGTCGTGCAATCGACTCGACTCCCAACTGCTTCTTCTCACTCAATTTTCTTTTTCGACGAATCTTTGTCTCCACTCAATGCACTGCGAGAGCGAACCTTATTCGTGGCCGATGCCAAGACCCAGATGGCCAGCAACGCCAGCGTGCCCCACGGTGCGACTAGTCGGGAGCCTTTTGCAATTCCAGATGCTAGGACGCTGGAGCCAAGCCCGGCTGCTTCTTCCATGTTGTCTGCTCGAAGCCTGTGAGGCTGGTCAAGTACCGCCGGAATGAGCCACCAAAGTGTGCAAAAGAAGGCACCCGCAAGAACTGGGCCAAGCCAGAGTGGGGCGACGAGAAACAACCCCCATAACAACAAGATCGGATTGTCATCGCGTCGATTCACTTCGTATTCCCCCGGCAGCAGTTGACAAACCTATCGGTGGCAAATTCTATCGTCCTGAATTAGCCGTAGTAACCGTAGGTCATGCTGTGCATGACGAAATGCGACCCGCCGAACTTCACGCGTGGTGGCCAAGGTTCGGCCAAGACTCCTGGTGAAGTCCATCGCGGTCGGGTTGCGTTGTACGGATGGTGCCATGTATCGCAAGACCACGAAGTGGTCAAAGAGGGCAGCCGACGGTAGAGCGGAGCGATCACCGCTGGTTAGTTTCTGCACAGATCAGCGTGCCACGCGATAGCGTCTGGTTCTCACGTCTCTACTCGGAATCCGGACCCTATCGCGCAGTGGCTGTTGAATCATCCGTGTTCACCGCGCCAGCGTCGCACTGCATTTTCCTGCCAAGAGTTTGCCTGCGTTCCCCCGGTCGTCTTCCACTCTCGATTTGTCGCAAATCGGATTCCGCACGCGAAGGCGCTAAGAAAATGATTTCGGCCTCAGCTTCGCGCCTTAGCGCCTTCGCGTGAGTCCTTCTGCCAACCGACGGCAATCTCGTTCGCGTTTTCCCGGTTGTTCACTCGCACATCGGATAGCGACGCATGCCCCCTCACCCCCTGCCCCTCTCCCCCAATATTTTCGCGACGTTGTCTTTGGCGATGGTTGGCTTGTCTCGCGAAAATATCGGGGGAGAGGGGAGCCATTTTTTTGTGTGGTTCGTCTTGGGTGTCGATGAAATCGGGATTCGTCGGTCATGCTGTGCATGACGAAATGCGTTCCGCCGGACTTAACGCTTGGTGTCTTGGATTCGGGAAACGCCTTGGTGGAATGCCCCCTCTCCCCCAATGTTTTCGCGACGTTGTCTTTGGCGACGGTTGGCTTGTCTCGCGAAAATATCGGGGGAGAGGGGAGCCATTTTTTTGTGTGGTTCGTCTTGGGTGTCGATGAAATCGGGTTTCGTCGGTCATGCTGTGCATGACGAAATGCGGCCTGCCGGACTTAACGCATGGTGGTCTAGATTCGAGGGAATGCTCTTGGTGACGCCGGACGCGACCGATCGCGTTGCACGGAATCCGTCGTGCCCAGCATGACCCGCTTGTTCGACCAAATTTCTTTTTTTTCTTGGCGGGTTCCGAATGTGCTTTCGGCTTCTATTGCGTGCACAGGAGTTGTTCGGCACGGAAGCTGTTTTTTTTCAAAGGTTGCACATCATGTACATGAAACACACGTTTTTGTTGGTCGCCGCAATGTTGTTCTTGGGTCAAGCATCCGCTGAGGCTCAAAATCGAGTTCGACTCGAGACCGACCTCTCGCCGACAAGCTTTGCTCGGCAGGTCGAACCCCTGGCATCGGGGGCCGTGAAGTATGAGGAGAAAGGAAGCGTTCGCAAGTTCAGTTGCGAAATGGAGGATCTGTTCTTTGTTCAGACGGTCATCGTCCGACGTGGGTCCATCGTCTTGGGGATCCTGGATGTCGATAATTTTGGGATGATTGATTTGAACCTGGAGACGGAACTGGGAGATCGGATCACACGGATGCGAGCGGGAAACGTCATTCGCGTCTACGATTTTGATACCGGACGACAGCTCTTTTTCGCCAGGCTGCAGCCCAGGAACTGAATCCGGTCTCACGGTGCCCACATGCCTCCGGTCAGCCACCGCGCCCCGGAGGCGAGTGATTTCGTTGGTTGAACAATCTCGCTGGATGTACAATGACGATCTCGCTGCGGTGGTGCGGCGACTAGACCATTGAAAAATGAACTGCAGGACGGTGAATTGCTGATGCCCCACAAGTCTGCGAGCGACGCCACACTGTTGATTCGTTTCCAAGCAGGAGACGAAGATGCTGCCACGGCGATTTACTCTCGGTACGCCAAGCAGTTGCTTTCGCTGGCGAATCGAAATTCGGGAGAAGCCCTGGCATCGCGAGTCGATCCCGAGGACATCGTCCAGTCAATCTTTCGGACCTTTTTCCGACGGGCATCCCAAGGGCACTATCAGATTCCTGACGGTGACGAATTGTGGAAACTGTTTCTGATCATCGCCCTCAACAAGGTCCGCTCGGTGGCCGAGTTCCATCGAGCGGCAAAGCGAAACGCAGGCCAGACGCAGACATTGGGCAATTTCGACGCAGGCGATGTGGGTGACACCTCAGAAATCCTGAGAATCACCATCGAAGAAGTTCTATTGAGCTTGCCCGAAGATCACCAAGCTGTCGTTCGAGATCGAATCGATGGGTTTGAGGTCAAGGAGATTGCGGAACGCAATGCAACGTCACGCCGCAGTGTGGAACGAATACTGCAGGGCTTTCGCAATCGGCTTCGAAAGTCATTGGAACTGACGTGATTGACCAACGCTACTCTCTCACCGGAGAGGCTTCCCTGCGGATCGAGTCTCTGCTGTCTCAATTTGAGCGTGATCGAGACCGTGGGCCGATCGAAGATTTTTCGCTCTATACGCCGCCGATTGATGATCCCGCCTATGCGGCAGTCGTCACCGAGTTGGCCCGAGTCGATTTGGAACATCGGTTTGACGAAGAAGGCGATGGAGATGCCAGCCGATACATCGATGCGTATCCGGACGTGTTTGCCGAAGAACATTGCTTGCTGCAGATCACGTACGAAGAGTACCGCCTGCGACGCTTGCATGGCGAAGATGTTCAGGCGACAACGGTGGCATCACGCTACGGTATTGATGGAAGTCGTTGGATCGAACTGCCGCTGGGAGACGATTCGGAGGTCGACGCTTGCGGCAATCAATGCGACAACAAAGGCGACGCAACCTCTCGTCGATACACTCCCGGTCGGTCGTCCGGCGAACAGCCGACTGAGTATCCCCATGTCGGCGACCTCTTTGCGAGTTATCAATTGGTTGCTCAACTGGGCGAAGGTGCGTTTTCGAGAGTGTTTCTTGCTCGACAATCCGACTTGGCCGATCGATTTGTTGTCTTGAAGGTGACGCCGCTGGAGACACGGGAATCAGACAAACTAGCAAGACTGCAGCACTCCAACATCATCCCCATTTTTTCGGTGCATCGGGAAAGGAACCTTTCGTGCATTTGCATGCCGTTTCTTGGCACCACCACACTTGCCGAAGTGTCCGCCAGCGGCGAGCGTTGGGCGGCGTTGGACGGACCGGCGGAGGAACTGATTTCAACGATTCTGGCTCGTCGGCAATCCACGATCAAACTCGTCGCAGACTCGCAATCGCAACTCATTTCTGAGACGCCAGACTCCACTGTTTCTGATCCCGGCTCGATGAGGGCGGAGCAGGATTGGACGACAGACGAATTGCTGACGCTATCCAATCTTGGCTACGTGGATGCTCTGGTCACGCTGGCGATCGGGGCTGTGGAAGGCGTCGCGCACGCGCACCGGCGCGGGATCGTTCACCGTGACTTAAAGCCAGCGAATATTCTTGTGACGGACGACGGCACGCCCGTCTTGCTCGATTTCAATCTGGCGATCATCACGGACGAAACTGACAATCGGGTTGTCGGTGGAACGTTGCCGTATATGTCGCCTGAACAACTCGATTCGCTTCGCACGGGAGCTCAATCGTTTCCCAGTGATGACGTGTTCGCCATCGGTGTGATTCTGTACGAATTGCTCTCCGGGCACTTGCCGTTTTCCTGCCCGGATAGCCGTTTGTCTTTTGACTTGGATCAGGTCATTGCCGATCGCAAGCGAACACCACGGTCGCTCAGTCGCCTCAATTCGCATGTTTCGCCGGGACTGGCGGCGATCGTCCAGCGATGCATTTCACCGCAGGCGGCGGATCGATATCAAGACGGCTCGGAGCTGCTGGAGGACTTGCGTCGGCACCGCCAGGACCTCCTGCTGCGCTACGCACCGAATCATTCGCTGGGCGAAAGATTGCGAAAATGGACACGGAGACATCCCCGGCTGGCTTCTGCGTCGACGGTGACGATGGTGGCAATGAGCGCGTTGCTGGCGATCACATTTTTCTGGTGGCAAGGCAGGATTCGCAATGAGCGTCTGAACGCCGAAGTCATGTGGCAGCATTTCTCGGCAAGGTTTCCAGCGACGGTCATGGCACTGTCCTCGCCAGGGCTTGAGCCGGAAATCCTGACGGATGGACTTCAGCAATCCAACGAATTGCTACAGCAGTGGAACGTCGATTCCGAACATTGGCGGCAACGATCTCATGCGGATCGTTTGGATGCGGATCAACAAGCACGCTTGTCACGCCAACTCGCCCGATTGCTGTATCTCAGCGCCGCCACCGAGATCGACCTTGCCTATACCGACAAGGGTGATGACCGTGTGCGACAAAGCCATCTCGCTAATGCTGAGGCAATGAATCGACGAATCACTCGACTGGAACCTGAGTTTCGAGACCTTGCCTCTCATCAAAATCAACGCATCGCCAGTTTTTATCAGGAAAAGTATCCAAACGATCCGCTTCGCAGAGTGTTTAGCATCGTGGCCACAGACGATGAGGGTCACCCCATCGAAGCAACATCGGTCGGCTCTCCAAGCGAACTGCTGCAACTGATTAGCGTCCAACTGGATCGTGAACCGACGAATGCAATTCTCTGGTTTCAGCAGGGCGCTGCCAACATGCGAATGGGGGACTTGAACCAATCGCTATTCAGTTTCGACACCTGCGATCGATTGCACCCCAAGACGGTCGCGACGGTTTTCAATCGAGGGCTCTGCCATCTGGAGCTTGGAAAGCACCGCGAGGCGATGAATGATTTCGCAGAGTGTTTGCGAATCAAACCAGGACTCACCAATGCCAGATTCAACCATGCAGTGGCCGCACATCGCATGGGTGACCATCGTTCGGCGTTGACGGATCTGAATCAATTGATCGACGCCGGAGATCCGAGGACGCGCACGTTGCTGTTTCGCGCCGAGGTTTTTGATGCGATGGGTGAGTCGAAACTTGCGGACCGTGATCGAGCGGCCGCGAGATCCGTTGAGCCATCCGGGGGCCAGGATTACTTGGCCAGGGGAGTCAGCATGCTGAGTGAATCTCCCAAGCAATCGCTTGCCGATTTTCAGGCCGCAGTACGACTCGATAGCGGCAACGCCGACGCATTACTCAATATCGCCCATGTGCAATCGGAGTTTTTGGACCAGCCAGAGCAAGCGATCAAGACGCTTGATCGACTTGCCGCATTGCGTCCCCAAGCAGCATTTCCGGTATCGTCGCGAGGGATCTTGCGGGCTCGCGTGGGGCAATGGCACGACGCCATCACTGACGCCCAATCGGCTGCAGAACTTTCCCCGGGCGGCAGAGAGCAAATGCAGATCGCTGGCATCTACGCGATGGTCGCACACGCTGAGTCGCTGGAGGACTCAGGCGTCGAACAGAGTCCGTCTGAGCTTCGAGGCCTCGCCTTCATGTGGCTGGCCCGCGCGATCAACTCGGACGCTTCCTTGGCCAGGGTGGCCATCGGGGACCCGGACCTGTTGAGTTTACGGCAAAGTCCGCAATTTCAACGGCTGATCGGGGGTGCCGAAATGATCCGGCAAACCGCGAATCAACCGCGCTAGCTTGCAGGCCGCCGAGTAAAAAAGCTCGACTTCTTTGGCGGACGATGCGGCCTTTTCCGGCTTCTGTTGGGTGGAAACCAAAATCAGCACCGACTGCTTGGTCGAACCGGCATCCCACAATCCAACATTTCGAACGAGGAATTCAAATGGCTGTCACCCGAAAACGCTTCCGTCGCGGCCCCTTCTTGGAGACACTTGAAGGGCGAATGCTGCTTGCCGGTGACGGATTTCACAATTTCCTGCAGCCACATGATGTCAATGACGATAGCCGTGTTTCAGCAGCAGACGCATTGTTCGTCATCAATCGACTCAGCGGCGATGACTCACGTGGCTCCGCGTCTTACGAAGACGTCAACGATGACGGCCGAGTCACCGCTCAAGACGCCCTGCACGTCATCAATGGGCTGTCGCACGATCGCTCCAACAGCAATGCGAACGACGAAGCGATCGCGCGGCTGTACCGCGAGGATGGTGTTCGCGTGAAGGTGGAGTTCGAGATCGAAGACTCCGGTCTGAAAGTCGAAGTCAAAGTTCAGAACGCGGCCCCCAACGAAACGTTTGAAGTACGGGTCGACGATGTCAGGCTCGGCGAGATCACCACAGACGGACGAGGACGCGGCAAACTCGAGCTCGGTGCCGGCCAAGATCTGCCACTCCCATCGGTGATGCCGCAGATCCGATCGGGAATGACGACGGAGCTTGTCAGAGCGAGCGACTCATCGTCCAGCACAAGTTCGTCCAGCACAAGTTCGTCCAGTTCTGATTCGTCCAGTAGCGGCAACTCGTCAAGCTCTTCCTCAAGCAGCTCAGACAGTTCCTCCAGCAGCACGGGAGCCTCAACAAGCGATACGAGGGAATTGAAAGCACGGCTCATTGGAGATGCCTCCATTGACGCCGAGTCGAAATTCGAGAGCTCGCCCACTGGCGTTGAGTTCAGCGCTGAATTGAGAAACGCTCCGGCCAATACAACGTTTGATGTACAGGTGGATGGCGAGATCGTAGGCGCGCTGACGACCGACAGTCGAGGCCGCGGGCGATTGCAATTCGAACAGAACGACGACTCGAAACCGTTCCCTGCCAATTTTCCAAACGTTGATGTCGGAACGCAAGTTCGAATCGGCGACACGCTCAGTGGGGTCTTTCGGCTCGACGGTGCAAGCTCCTCGACCGGCGGCGGCAGCTCATCCAGCGACGATTCATCCGATAGCAGCTCAGGCGACGACACAGGCAGCAACGGCGGTGTGACCGCAGGTGCAGTGCTTGAACTGAAATCGCAGTTGAGAGGAATGTCCGGCGTTGATGCAGAAGCGAAGTACGAGAGTACAATGAGCAGTGTGGAATTCAAAGTGGAGCTCGAGGACGCCCCCGCCAATGCGGAGTACTCGGTTACAGTGGACGGCGTCACCGTAGGAACTTTACGGACAGACAGTCGTGGTCGCGGACGCTTGCAATTCGAGCTCAATGATGACTCAAAGCCCTTTCCGGCGAATTTCCCTGCCGTAGCGGCGGGGACCGAGATCCGGGTCGGGAATCAGCTTGCCGGGACCTTTGGCTTTGGTTCCAATGATGATTGAGCCGCGACAGTCACTCCGCCGCGGGTCATTGGCCTAACACGATTCGCTCATGTCAATCCTTTTCCCCTTTATCAATCGACATCGACCGCGTCGTGCATCCAAACGCACGATGCGAGTCGAGTCGCTTCATGCGCGAATCGCACTTCACGGCAGCAGTGTCGGTGCCTCTGATCCGCTTCCCTGGTTTGACCCTGGAGCGTTGACCTATAGCTTTGCACCCGACGGAACGAACGTTGCTGGCCACTCCAGCCAATTGTTTTCCGTGCTCGACCAGCTCTCTGATTCGACACTGTGGCAGAACGAAGTCGACGCTGCGATGAATACTTGGTTGCAGCCCTTAGGGGTGGCCGCACATCAGACGACCGATTCCGGAGCACGCTTCGGTATCGCCGGAGCAACGCAAGGAGATGTGCGTTTCGGCGACATCCGAATCGCTGCCATTCCACTCTCTGATGACGTGATTGCAACTTCGGTGCCCCACAGCTCAATTGTTCGTGGCACTTGGGCAGGCGACATCTTGCTCAATTCCAATGCAAACTGGAGTGATTTACAGGATGTGTTCGCCGTCGTCTTTCATGAATTCGGACACGTGCTGGGGCTAGAGCATTCAGATGACCCGTTGTCGCCGATGTTCGTTCATGGGGTTCACGACGTGACCTCGCCAACCGCCGCGGACATGGAGAAGCTGCTGGATCTGTACAACGGGATTGAGTTCAAGGAGCAACACGATTCGGACGGCGAGAATGTTGGTGAGGGGACCGATTCCGCAGGCAACGCATTCGATACTGCGATCCCGCTGCTGCCCAACGTCGGGACCACACTTCGTTACACATCAGTCGGCTCCATCGGTGTTTCCGGCGATCCCGTTGTCTATCGCCTAGAACCCTCGCTGGGAGCTGCAGAGGAGTTGGAACATCTGAACATCGCCCTGCAAGCCAATGGTGCTGGCCGATTGATCGCAGAAGTGGATGTCTTTGACGAAGACGGCAAGATCGTTGATTCTCAGGTCATTCACCATGGCGAAGGTGCCATCGTTGTTCAAGCCAGGAATGTCAGGAATGACGACGTTTACTTCGTCCGCGTCCGACCAGCAGAAACTTCGCCTCAGTATCAGACAGGCGATTTCGAACTCGTGATGGATTTCGGGCCTCGGATTCGCCAGTCGAGAGAAGTCGCTGATGTGAGGCTGGACTCGGTCAATCGGAACAGCCTACTGAGTTTCTCCGTCGAAACATCACGATTCATCCACCTTCATTTTGATTCAGAACCGCACAACGGAACCGGCGCACGGACCTGGGCCACACTCGTGGATTCAAGCGGTACTCCGGTGGCAAATGCAACGTTCCAGGCCGGGGAGTCTCGTTCAATGCCGGTGGTTTTCCTGCCCTCCGGAACTTATTCCATTGAGCTTGTCTCAGAAGCCGAGTTGATTGACGAAGCCACTCGCGTCAATGTTTTTGTCGATGAGATTTCACTTGACGTCGGCCCAGGTGTCACTAGCCCTATCGGCGAACCCTACCTGTGGTGCGATGACCCCAATGCAAACCCGGATTACTGCTATGAGTACACCCCCGTCGAAGTGACGGTGCCTACGTATACGAATGATGTGCCGGAAACCTATCCAGGCGGTTTTCAGTGGTGGATGTACTACGGATTCCGCTGCGACGACTACACCGGCAGCGATCTGGTAGGTCTGCAGTCGGAGGATCCACTTTGGTGGGACTACTACACCGAAGTTTGCCAAGCAGACCCAACCACCAATCCAACGACTCCAACCAATCCAACGACTCCAACGACTCCAACGACTCCAACCAACCCCACAACGCCGACGAACCCCACGACGCCCACAACGCCCAGCAATCCCACAACACCGACGAACCCCACAACGCCCAGCAATCCCACGACACCGACGAATCCCACAACACCCAGCAACCCCACGACACCGACCAATCCCACGACACCCAGCAATCCCACGACACCGACGAACCCCACAACACCACCGCCGACAGGATCGAGCACAAGTCCTTGGCAGAATCACTTGAATCGGTTCGACGTCTCGGGAAACCAGCTCGTCACGGCTTTTGATGCCTTGATGGTGATCAATTTACTTGGGAGTCAATCGAGCAAGTCGGTTGACGTCGTGGGCAATACGACCAACGTTTACACCGACGTGAACGGTGATTTTGTAGTCAGTGCGTTGGATGCGTTGCTGGTGATCAATGAGATTGCACGTCAAAAAGCGGTTGGCGAAGCCGAGCTTGTTGCGGCACCGACGGCGGGGGCATTGGCACCGCAAAGGCGGACGGAACTGGCATCCACCGTTTCAACAGAAGTCGCCTCCCTGTTTTGAAATCGAAAACATCGCGTCGTGTTACAATTCAGGTGTCCAATCGTGCTTGAATGAAGGTCTGACATGACTCCTGCTGAGAAACCTGGTTTGCGAATGACCGCCCAGGAGTACGCTGAGTGGGAACGGCAGCAGACCGAGCGGCACGAGTTCTATAATGGCGATGTTTTCTCACAGGCAGGCGGAACGCGACGCCACAGCCTGATCGGAACCAATATCGCGAGTTCGATCAACCGTGTGTTACGCGGACATGATTGCCAAGTACATGGCAGCGACATGCGTGTTCATATCAAGGCGACAGGTTATCAGGCGTATCCCGATGCTTCCGTCGTCTGCCCGCCTGTCGAAGGTGACTCGGACGAAGTCATTACGAATCCGGTATTGTTGGTCGAAGTCCTTTCGACATCGACAGCGGACTTTGATCGAGGTGGCAAGTTCGGGCATTACCGACAAATTCCTTCGCTGAAAGAGTATTTGATTTTCTGGCAGGACGAACCGCGAGTGGAACAGCACACACGTACCCCGGACAACCTTTGGCTTCTACGCGAAGTGGTCGGCATCGATCAAGTGCTACAGCTTGCCAGCCTTGGTCTACCCTTTGACCTTCGTGACGCGTACGACAAGACAGATGTCGGCTCGTAGCGTTGGACAGCGATCGTAGATCATTCTGTGCATGACGAAATACGGTCCGCCGAACTTCACGCGTGGTGGTTTGGATTCGGGAAAACGCTGCAAGTGATCGCCCGACGAGACCGGGTTGCATTTTGCGGATGGCGTCATGTAGCACACGACCACGAAGTGGTCAGAGATGGTAGTTGGCTTATCAGCCGCCACGCGATAGCGTCCGGTTCTCACGCATCTACTCGAAATTCATACCCTATCGCACAGTGGCTGTTGAATCATCCGTGTTCACGGGCCTGCGTTGCACTGCATTTTCTTGCCAAGAGTTTGCCTGCGTTCCCCCGGTCGTCTTCCACTCTCGATTCGTCGCAAATCGGATTCCGCACGCGAAGCCGCTAAGACGCGAAGAAAATGATTTCGACCTTAGCTTCGCGCCTTAGCGCCTTCGCGTGATTCCTTTCTCCAACCGACGGCAATTTCGTTCGCGTTTTCCCGGTTGTTCACTCGCACGTCGGATGGTGACGCATGCCCCCTCACCCCCTGCCCCTCTCCCCCAATATTTTCGCGACGTTGTCGTTAGAGATGGTTGGCTTGTCTCGCGAAAATATCGGGGGAGAGGGGAGCCATTTTTTAGTGTGGTTCGCCTTGGGTGTCGATGGAACCGATTTCCGTAGGTCATGCTGTGCATGACGAAATGCGGTCCGCCCGACTTTACGCATGGTGGTTTGGATTCAGGAAACGCTTTTGTGGAATGCCCCCTCTCCCCCAATATTTTCGCGACGTTGTCGTTAGAGATGGTTGGCTTGTCTCGCGAAAATATCGGGGGAGAGGGGAGCCATTTTCTTGTGTGGTTCGCCTTGGGTGTCGATGGCATCGATTTCCGTAGGTCATGCTGTGCATGCCGAAATACGTTCCGCCCGACTTTATGCATGGTGGTTTGGATTCGGGAAAACGATGCAGGTGATCGCCCGACGAGACCGGGTTGCATTTTGCGGATTGTGACATGTAGCGCAAGACCACGAAGTGGTCAGAGATGGTGGCCGGCTTATCAGCCGCCACGCGATAGCGTCCGGTTCTCACGTCTCTACTCGAAATCCAGACCCTATCGCGCAGTGGCTGTTGAATCATCCGTGTTCACCGGCTTGCGTTGCACTGCATTCTCTTGCCAAGAGTTAGCCTGCGTTCCCCCGGTCGTCTTCTACTCTCGATTTGTCGCAAATCGGATTCCGCACGCGAAGACGCTAAGACGCGAAGAATATGATTCCGACCTCAGCTTAGCGCCTTAGCGCCTTCGCGTGAGTCCTTCTGCCAACCGACGGCAATTTCGTTCGCGTTTTCCCGGTTGTTCACTCGCACGTCGGATGGTGACGCATGCCCCCTCACCCCCTGCCCCTCTCCCCCAATATTTTCGCGACGTTGTCGTTGGCGACGGTTGGCTTGTCTCGCGAAAATATCGGGGGAGAGGGGAGCCATTTTCTTGTGAGGTTCGCCTTGGGTGTCGATGGCATCGACTTCCGTCGGTCATGCTGTGCATGACGAAATACGTTCCGCCCAACTTAACGCGTAGATGCCCGGGTTTGGGCAAGACTCTTGGCGTGTTCCATCGTGGCTGGATTGCGTTAAACGGATGGCGTCATGCACAGCATGACCTACCGGTTGTACAATGGGGCAAGCCGCACCGCATGTTTGATACGTCTTTGAGCCACCCAAATGTTTGCTTTGCCAGAACGCATCCCACTGCTTATCGGCGTCCTTTTGGGCGTCGGTTTCGTCTCCGCCGCTGGTGTTTCGGCACAGGGTCGGTCCGGTCGAACCATTGTGATTCGTAGCGTGCCGCCGGAGAGCTTCTCCGGCACGGTGTCGACTTATGGGATCACTCGCGAAGACGTTCATCGCATCGAGACCCTTGTCCCGACCATTCAGACTTTGATCCCGATCCGCACGGTTCCGCAAGAAGACGTCTCTGTCGGGGACCAAGTCCTGCAAACGACGATCGCGGGCACCAACAACCAGTACGCTGAAGTCAAAGGATTCAAATTGACTCAAGGGCGTTTCCTGACCGAAGCCGACTCTGTCCACCAAAACAGTGTCGCCGTGATCGACAGCAAACATGTCCAGAGACTGTTTCCCAATACCGATCCGATCGGCAAAGCAATCCAGTTCAACCGCGAGTATTTCACGGTCGTGGGGATCGTCGATAGTGAAACGCTGCCATCCATCTTCATTCCGATCACGACGATGCGCTCGCGAATGGGGGATCAGTTGTTGCGACGCAAGTCGGGACAGTTTGAATTACAAAGGTACGAACTCAGCGAGGTCGAAATCCTGGTCGACAACGCCCCCAAGGTCGAACAGACGGTGAAGATCATCGAACAGATCCTGCTGAATCAACATCAAACCAAAGATTACGAAATCAAGGTCAGACCATGAAACGGGCCACGACACTCCTGCTGATGGTGATTGTCTCTGCGGCAAGCCTTTGTTCTGTCGCGCAAGCTCAACGTTTCGGAGGATTGTCGGCGGCGGAGATCTCCGCATTGCAGGCAAAAATCAACAAGCAGATTCGCGAGTCGGGAACGCTGGAAAGTGCCTCAGCGGTCACCCTGCACGCTCCCTTTTCCGCAGCGATTCTTGAGATCACGCCGGAAGGCACGCAGGTCAAACAAGGCGACCAGGTCATGCGGTTGGACGCATCCGCGATCGAGCAGGAGCTGTCGACGCAAAGGACAGAGCTCACGAATCGGCTTGCGGAGTTGGCGACGGTTGAGCATGCCGTCAAGGGACTCGAGAGAGACCTTCAAGGTGTTCACGAGAAAGCCGAAAAGCAGATTGAAGTTGCGAACATGAAGCTGGATGTGTTCTCGGGAGACGGTGGTGAAATGAATACGACCGAGCAAGACTTGGCAGAACAATTGTCCGTCGCCGAGAAAAAGATCGCAGCAGCGAACGTGGCAATGGAAGTTGCAAAGCAAGGCTTTGAGAGTGGATCGGCAGACAAATCGGCAGTCCTGACAGCCGAAGCATCACTTGTGGCCGCTCAGGCTGAATCCGCGATGATCCAGCGGCACCAAAGGCTCAATGAGCGGAAACATGCCCTGCGTCTGGCTGAACTGAAGCTGCAGCTTTTTGTCCAACAAGTCGACCTCACCAAGGCGACAACGACGCTGGAATCGGAAATCGTCAAAGGCCGGATGCAATTGACGGCAGCAAGAACGGCGGTCGGGGCGGTTCAATCAAGAATCGCCGAACTGGAATCCAAGGTGGAATCGTCTGTGATCAGTGCTCCGCAGGACGGCTTCGTTCTATACCCAACGCCTCGACGAGGTCAGGAGACGATGGAAGTCGGAGTCAGTGTCCGAGAGAGGCAGGAGCTGTTGATGATCGCGGACATCAGCAACATGCAAGTCGCAGTGACTGTCAATGAAACCAGGATCGCCCGAGTGAAGAAGGGACAAAAGGCGATCATTCGTGTCGATGCACTCCCCGATCAATCGTTTCGGGGAACGGTCACACACGTCAACGCCACTCCAGAACCAGCCAGCTTTCTGCAGGATTCCGGTCGTCAGTACAAAGTCATCGTGGCAATGCAAGACCCCAGTGACCAGCTACGAATCGGGATGACCGCCATGGTCGATATTCAGGCGGATAAAAACGAGTAGACGCGGGCTTACTTGGTTGCGTTCGATTGAAAAGCAGGGTCACTCGAGTCGCCGCCGGCGCGGATGTAAGCGATCAAATCGAGGATCTCTGCTGAAGTCAACGTGTTGATCAATCCCTCAGGCATCTCCGAAACTGTGGATTGTTTCCTCTGAGCAATTGAATCCACCGCAATCTCCACGGTTTGTTGCGTGAAGGGTTGCGTCCTCAGGATCACGCTCGCGTCGGTTTCTCCCACGACGCGTCCTGTGAAGAGCTCTCCATCGTCCGTTAAAATCTTGACCGATTGATACTGCTCCGGGATGACTTTCGACGGACTAATGATGGCCTCAAGCAGGTAGTCGGGAGTGAATCGGTTTCCAGCCCCCGTCAAATCGGGACCAGTGCTGGCACCGGTACCACGCATTCGGTGGCAAAGCTGGCACTGAGTGCTCTCGTACGCTTCTCGTCCTCGCTCAAACGATCGTCCCGCAGACACTTGATCCATCAACGGACTGAGATCGCTCAGTTGCCAGTTGTGAACGAACGATCGTGGGGCTTGAATCTTACTGATCGACTTTGGCTTCTCACGGCCGCTGATAATGCCGGCAATCGACTTCTTTTCCTCAGAGGAGAGTGTGCGAATCGCATCCGCGATTGTCTGTTTGAAAAAACCCTGAAAACTTTCTCCTCCTTCGTAGCGATCGTACGCCATTCTCAGCCATGTGAAATAGGCTTTTCGTTGCTGGATCGTCCAACCCGAACGAAGCGACCGCAACGCAAACGCGTAAAAGAATTGTTCTTCTTGTGATCCCGCGTTCGCCATCAGTTCCAAAGCCGGATCAATGACCGCTGGCGATTGCAGTCGCACCAGCAACCGGCACAGTTCACGATTGATCGCCCAACCATGCGGCGAAGGAAACTCCGCAGCAAGTCGCATCGCCGTGGCGTCGTCCGTTTCGCCATCGGTGCTCATTCGGCTGAGCACCAGCGAGTAGGCACGCAAGAGTTCGCCGGTTTGGACCTGTGAAAGATTCGCAAATGAAATCTCGTTGAGCTGTGTGATCAACGCTTGCTTCATCGATGCGTCTCCGCATCGGGCAAGCGCGACGATGGCTTGTAGCTTGGCCGTCCCGCGAGTCTCATCCATCGCCCGTTGGTGCCACTTGTCCAATGGCTGACGCTCCAGTGCCAAGCGTGCCGCGTAACGTATCATTCGATCATCATGATTCAGGTGAACAAAAACCGTCTCGATCGAGTCGGTTGTTCCGTCGCCGGGGATCGATTCCAGTTGTCTGCGTAAGTCTCGTAAGGTTGCCGAATTGTGATCCGCATCCGACTCAGTCAAACCGACTTCTTCATCGCCGGTGTATCGGACACGATAGATTCCGGACTGCGTGTTCCGTCCCCCCGTCAGGAAATACATTTCGCCGTCGGAATGGACGATCAAGTCAACGACCGGCAGCGGTTTGCCTTGGATGAACGTTTCAAAGGAGCCTCGGTACGTGGCACCATCGGGTGAAAGGCTCATCGCATAGATTCTGCCGTACGCCCAATCCGCGGCGAACAACGCGTTTCGATAACGCGATGGAAAACTCGCACCATGACCAAATTCGACGCCGGTGGGGGAACCGAAGCCGACATCGACGACCGGCCCGATGCTGTCGGTGTAGTGATCGGGCCACTTCGCCGAACCGTACCGCCAACCGTACTCTCCACCGGGGACCAGATGACTCACTCGGCAGGGCCGATACCACGCAGCACCTTTATCAAATTCCATGTCGGAATCGAACGTAAAAAGTTCGCCATCTGCATTGAACGCCAAGTCGTACGCGTTTCGTAAGCCGCCGGCAACCAAAGTCCACTCTTTGCCATCGAGATCTGTTTTCAGCACCCAGCCGCCTGGTGCCATGATCCCTGTCGCAATTCCTTGCGCGTCATCGACGCGCGGCAACAGGATGTCCTCGGCATAATTGCGATAGGGAGAGTCTTTTGAAACGTTCTCCGGTAGGTGCGTGTGATTTCCGCCCATCACATACAGCATGCCATCGGGACCGAGACGGATTCCGTGTGGACCATGACCACTGCTGATCAGCATGTTCTGCAAACGCAACTTGACCGAGCGAAAGTTGGTCGACGAGTTCGTCAACTCAAACGATTGAAGCAATTCAACACTGTCGTACTGGTCGTTGTTGTCGGTGTCACGCACTCGATACAAACCGGGGCCGTCGGCGATCGGTCCTGAGACGACGACATAAAGCTGATCGCCGACGCACTGCAAGCCTTGAGCATGGCCGATGTCCAGGTCGATGGGCTCCACGCCAGGAGCGTCGCTGCCCGTCAACTTCACTCGGTAAAGTCCTCCACGTTGATCGCTGCAAATCAATCGCCCTTTCGGATCCTCGGTCATGCATACCCACGATCCGAACGAATCCAGCGGCACCGAATACACCAAGTCAACGGCAAACCCATCGGGTACCTGTATATCTGTCGGCTCAGTCGCGTCAGCGGAAAAGCATTTCCCGTCAACTGCAAGATAAAGCATCCATGCGACGACGACAGCGATTCGCAGAAAGAGAGCTTGGGGACTCAGGTGCATTGTCAGGCGGGAAAAGCGGTTTTTCATTCGCAATCACTCGATGTGGATCGACGTTGTTCCCCCGGAATAAGTATAGTCTCATGAATGTTATCACATCAAAACCTGCCGCCGACTTGCACGCTCGCAGACGCCCGGTCGCGTCAGTGGGATGTACTGGTCATTGGTTCAGGTCCATCGGGGTCATTATCGGCTCGACAGCTCGCCGCGAGTGGAGCCTCGGTGTTGTTGGTAGACAAGTCCGAGTTTCCACGACGCAAGGTTTGTGGATGCTATTTGAACGGTTCGGCATTGGCGACGCTCCGGTCCGTCGGTCTGGGAGAGCTGACCGCATCGTTGAATGCACCGTCGGTCGACCGCGTTCGAATGGGGAGTCAGGGGCGCACCGCCGAGTTGTCGTTGCCGCGAGGCGCCGCGATTTCGCGTGAAGTGTTGGACAGCGAATTGGTTCGACATGCCATCTCGGCGGGCGCGGAGTTTTTGTCCGGGGCAAGCGTTCGCGTGGGAGCGTTGGGCGAGCAGGAACGCTTGTTTGAAGTTTCTCATGCCGAGGGAAAGTGTGGTGGTCGTGCGAAGGTGATCATTGTCGCCGATGGGGTCTCCGGACATTCACTCCGGGAATGCACGGACATCCAGTTTTCGTTTGCACCACATTCGCTGATCGGTACCGCCGCGATGACAGACACGCTGCCGGATGGTTATCGCAAGGGCACGATTCACATGGCGATTGGAAAGTCGGGTTACGTCGGCGCGTTGCAATTGCAAGACGGTCGTTTGGACGTCGCCGGTGCATTTGATCCTGATGAAATCAAGCGATCCAGCGTAGGTGAAGTCGCGCAAGCGATTTCCGACGGTAGTGGTCTGCCGCAGTTGCGCGGACTGGCGTCGCTGGACTGGCGAGGCACTCCGCCGCTTTCCCGGACTCCTTCACGCCCGGCCGCTCAGCGACTGTTTTTGGTGGGAGATGCGGCAGGCTACGTGGAGCCATTTACCGGCGAAGGAATGTCTTGGGCATTGGCGAGTGGTCGATCTGTTGTACCTTGTGTCGCTGAGGCACTTGACGGCAAGGTTGACGAGGCTCAACTGCGTTGGGTCCGAGAGCATCGGCGTTTGCTACAATCACGCCAGCGTGCTTGTCGATGGCTCACCCGAGGACTTCGTCGCCCGGTCCTGGTTGGGGCGGCCATTTCGCTGTTGTCACGGATGCCATCCTTGGCGTCTCCCGTTGTGAGTTGGATCAACCGTTCCCCTAGCTTGGAAGCATCGTGAGTCAACCGGTCGATCTGAACGACAACGCTTGGATGTCAAGTGTTGATGGAAAACGTGAGTACAATAAAGCTCTCTTTGCGGTGGTCGCTGCAAAGTACGACTTTGTTACCAAAGCACTTTCGTTGGGTCGCGATCAGGCGTGGAAACGCAAGTTGATTGCAGCGCTGCCGGAACTGCCGACGCCGCGTTGTCTGGATTTGGCCAGTGGCACCGGCGACGTCGCGTTTGCGCTCGCCGATCGATATCCGCAGGGACTGATCATCGGGTTGGACTTGTCCGAGGAAATGTTGGACGTTGCTCGTGTGCGACAAAATCAAGACAACGTTGCTTTTCAACTGGGCGATATGGCGGAGACAGGGATCCAGTCAGGCTCCATCGATATCGTCACTGGTAGCTATGCGTTGCGTAACGCGGCTTGTCTTGATGCCGCATTGGATGAGATCGCGCGAGTGCTACGCCCCGGAGGCTATGCAGCATTCTTGGATTTTTCCAAGCCCAAGAATCGATTCATTCAAGTGATACAGAACGGGGTGTTGACCTTGTGGGGCAGTTTTTGGGGACTGATGTTGCACCAAAAGCCATCGACGTATGCCTACATCGCCAAATCGCTCCGGCAGTTTCCGGATCGCGGAACGCTGCACGAAATGATTCGCGAGCGAGGATTTACCGATTTGAAATCCAGTCGGTTTTATTTTGGCACGCTGGAACTGGTTGTATTCCAAGCACCACCGGCACCGTGAGTTTGACGAACAAGATGTTCTTTTCTGATTTATCTCAACGGTCGACCGAAACCGAGTTGATGGATTCGCGTGACAGCGATGTCGGACAACTGTTCAATACATTGGGACTTTTCCCGACGATCAATCGTTGGCTGACGCCGTGCCACAGGTTGATCAATCACTATATTTTGTCCGCCATGAAGTCAGACCGGCATCGGCGATGGACATTGCTGGACATCGGTGCCGGGGGCGGCGATCTGGCACGCTGGCTGTCCGATCGTTGCCATCGTCTGGGCATTCATCTCGATGTGACCTGTTTGGATCATGACCCGCGGGTCATCGAGTTTGCCAGGCAGAAATGCGATTCGTATGCGAATATCGAGGTCCGTCATGCCAAGGCGCAATCGTTGCACGGCACGGACGAGCAGTGGGACTTTGTGTTTGCCAATCATTTTCTGCATCACTTGCATGACGAAGAACTTTCGCCTGTATTGAGCAAGATTGCCAGGGTGACGAAGCACCGGTTTGTGTTGTCGGATATCCATCGAACGGGGCTGACGTACTTGGCATTCTCGTCCTTGCTGCCGCTGCGTTGGACCAGAAGCTTTGTTTACCACGATGGCAGGACATCGATTCGGCGTGCCTTTACCGTCGCCGAGTGTCATCAAATGCTCGCGGCCGCAGGGATGAATGGATCGGTAAAAGTGCGACGCTACCTCCCCGGCCATCTCGCAATGATCGGAAATGTTGCAGGGCTTGGCGAGTGATTTCGTCGGGGTTCAAATGCCGGAACGCGCTAACCAGGGTTATTCATGAGCCGCGGGCGCGATCCAGCGCGTCCCGCTTATCATGGCTGTGTTACAAATCGCTTGGTGGTGTCATGCGCCCTGAGCCGCTGGCCGTCAGGCCACGGGTTTTACGCATTGCAATGTATGCCCGGTACGTGCAAGACCCGGCCGCTCACGCGTCACGGCTCACGGCGTTTGGTTGCGTCATCCGCTTCGATAGGTTGAGCTGTTTGGGATTGAACACCAGTTTCCGCAGAATACCAGCACGACGCGCAAGCGAGTGAATAGAAGCACAAAATGACGATTCACTCGCTTGCGCGTCGTGCTAGTAAAGGCGTGAGAACCGGACGCTATCGCGTGGCGGCTGATGCTCTTGCCCGCTCCATTCGATAGCCCAATCCACGGAGCGCGAGACAGACGGCCAACATGATCATGCCCATGAGTTGATGGCTGAGAACGATTCCGAAGAACACTTCTCCGGAATCGTCTCCTGGGTTGCCGAGCACCGCGCATAGCAGTATAAACTCACCCACGGCCAGCAAGAGACAATAGACGAACCACAAGCCAATTCTTGACTTGATTCTCTCGGTTTTCTCGCCCAGTGAAATCCAGATACAGGGCAATTTCACGAGCAGACTGACAATTCCAAAGATCGTGATCGCGATCAATGGCTCTGGATGGCTGAACAGACTGTCGCGCCAGACCCTTATCAGTTCGATCTCTTCGTCGGGCATCATGGCGCGGCCGATCCCCATGGATAGCGCCAACAACAACGTTCCGACCATGATGTCCCGAATCGCATAGCCCGCACTCTGCCCCGCACTGTGATCGTCTACTGAATCCTGAACGATTTGCCATCGAAAGCACATCGCTGCAATCTTCAACGGCACAAAACTCGTGACGAACCCAAATGTCCAGAGCAATGCCGCCTCGAGCATCGCATAGGCATCAGGCGTTCCCTTTTCGATCGTGATGCCCCATGCAAAGCCGCACCAGGAAAGCACAAGCAGCAGCAAGGTCCACGGGAGTCGAATCCAGAACGTGCCGCGAACCAACGTCCCCCACACACAGATAACGGTCAGTTGTGCGGTCACGACACCCAGTGCGATCATTGCAGGAAATGGTTTCTCGAACCAGGTCGGCGTCGCGACATCGGCAATGAAGAAGCCAATGCAACAGACGGCAATCAGGAGGATCAACTGTGATTTCCGGCTGACCTCCTTCACGGGCATTGAGATCGTTTCGTCATCTGTACTCGCGGGTTCGTTCACGATTGGTTTTTCACAAAGTCAGAAGTGGTGAGTAGGGCTTGCAGGAAGCACTTTGATACAAGGCTTCCAATCGCTAACGGTTTTCCTCGATCGGATTGACGTCATTGAGCCGTTTTCGTCCGGGTGACTTCCACAGCCCATACGCGTTCCAGAGGATCAACCAAAGCAATGCGAAAGGCGGTATGCAAATGCCAGCAGCATGATGCTGCATCGAGCCTGAAAGTGGCTCGGGCAACGGAATTCCATGGTGACGAGGCGGCGGCAACGTTGCATCTCGCGCGGAAATCAGTAACTGCATGAGCGTCGCAACACGCTCTTTGTCTCGAGGATTGGTGTCGGAAAAACCGATCAATTCTGAAAGAGACGTTTCATTGAGATGGGAAACTCTCTCTCCATCGTCAAACGCCATTCGCTCAAGATCGATACTTGCTCGTCCCTTTTGGTCCGGAGCATGAAACATCTCCCATTGCAGCTCCACTGACTTGTAGGCTGGGCAAGAGTGACCCCATAGAAGGAACTGCGGCCCGACGTTGCCTTCGATGTCAAGCGAGCCCAACGTGTCATTTTCCTCTTTTGGCCATACTTGAAACGAAGCACTGAAATAGTAGGAAAAATAGCCGGTTCCAATGCCAGCGCCCACAGTGGTCATCGGAGTCAAAAGAAATCCAATCAAGAAAAAGCCGATGACCAGCATCAGGAACCATTTTCCAAATTGTATGAACGAATGCATCATTTGTTGGCCTCACGACAATGGACCATCGACTTCAAGTTGTTGTCTAGTGGGTCAGAATGCTGATCATGAGTGCGGAACCCTGTCTCTGTCGATTTGTGGCCTCGACGCGCCAGCGACTGGACTTGGTGTGTTGCCAAGTGCTTCGCGGCCCTTTGCTGACGAGGCGTATTTTTCAGTTCTTTGAAGAATGCAGGCGAATCCAAACGCTCCGGCATCTATGGTGATTCCTCTTCCGAGTGCACACGTTTCACTGCGGGCGGCAGGAAATCGATTTTGGTTGGTGTGAGTTTCCCCGTCAATAAAACTGGGATTCGGTGAAATATCGTCTTGGGTCCGGGAAAAGACCCTCCGCCGGCATGTATCCCTTTTTTCGCCAACATCTCTTCCGGCGCAAACTGCCCACGGAATTGAACGATCCAGTACCATCGTTGATCATCTTCTCTCACCAACGCGCACCCGGACACTTCCCATTTGAACAACGCACTGAATCCCGTAAATTCCTGATTGTCGTGATACTCGCGAGCAATCTTTATCGCTCTGGCAGCACCCACTGGGATGTCGGTGAACTCAGGATCCCATTTGGGCGTTGCTTGTAGAATCGACGGGTTGATGACGAAAACGTCATCCGTACCGCTGACTTCAAATTCCTGTGCCACCGCATTTCCGTAGAGCAAAGCAATGGTGCAAAAGGCAGCTAAGTATCGCATTTCGATTTCTCCGTTCGATGGGAAGTTTCTTGGTCAGAGTGACGGACGTTTCGGGACTTGTAGTTGCTGGAATCCCATTTTCTGCGGATGAGCTATCCAAGAATCCAGAGGGCAAAACCAAGTCCAAGACAGATGGCAGTCATACCGCCTGCAAAGAATGCAAGATCCATCCACGTCCTGTGACGAATCTCAGGTGCAACGCCCACGAGCGAATTGCAGGAATCACATTCGCCCCGTCTCGAAAATCTCCTGAGGGCTGAAAGCGTTGAGATCAAAAGAGCTCCACAGTTGGGGCAACGCAATCGCGGATCCTTAGACGATCGAACTTCTGCAACGAATTGCGGAATTAGAAACGCAGGAAAAAACAATAGCAAAGAGATCAACGCAAGAGCGGACTGAAGCGTCAAATCAACGACTTGATTTCTGACAGCCAGCGGAATCGCGATTGCAAGAATTGACACTGCCGTTCCAGCGACGAAGCCGACATACTTGCGACGAAAAAAATCATGCAACGCTAGCCTGCGATCGGAGGGTGTGTACATTTAAAACTCGCTTCTCTGTTGGCCTTTATGCATTGTGACGCGGAAACCCCTGTTGCGACACACTCGAGCTTGGAACTCAACGGTTCGCGTTTGACCGATGCAATAAATGTTTCCGATCTCGATTTCATTTTTACCAGACATCAACCGGCTCCGGATCGATTTTTATGCCGACTTGGGTCGTCAAATCTATTGCTGACCAATTTTGTTCAACCCCGATAGGGTTGGTGGATGCTGCTGATTGTTGTCCCGGGGTGCGCTACGCGACCCCGGGCTTTGGTGTTAAACACCTTCGGCGTAATTATCGGAAGGCCTTTCACGTAACAACGAGGATATACCTGGTGCCAGCGAGGGACATTCCACAATCTACCCGAACATGGTTTCGATTTCTTCGATGTAGTCCAATGCGAGTTCGGGTTCTGTGACGATCGCGCCGGGGACTCTGCCGCCGCGATCGCACTCGCACAACAACATCAAGTCGTCGAATAGCTGGTGCTCGGTCAAGCGACGGCGGCGGCGGGCGCCGATCGTGCGGTCCGCGATCTTGTGGGCTTCCATGTGATGTTTGATCAGCCACGCCGTTCGGTTGGTGATGTACCCCTCGAGCGCTTCGAGTCCGGCGAGCGTGTGGTCGTCAGGATCAATTGCTTTGCCGACATCGTGCAGCAGTGCCGCAAGCAAGAATTCTTCGTCGTAGGGCATCTCCTGCTTTGCCAACTTGTAGACTTGCATGCTGTGGAACAACGCGTCGCCTTCGGGATGGTATCGCGGGTTTTGCTTTACGTTTTCCAAGGGCAATAGCAGAGAAAGGTATACGTTCCAGCGATCCGGACTGGCGTCCATGTCGTCGAGATGAGAATCAAGCTCGGCGGATTCGAGTCCGTGTTGCATCGCGAGCAGTTTTTCCAGTTCAGCCGTCGTCGCACGCTCAATCGGCTTTCCCGTGATGCTGCTGCGAAATCGAAAGCCCAATTGGGACGGAGGATAGACGGTCAGTTCGATCGGGAACTGGTCGTTCAGATGGATGTGGGTGAACCCAACCACGGCCCAATTGCTTGGCCGCTTTCCATTTCGCCTGGTAGTACTCCGAGACCTCTCGGTTGTACATCAAGCGCGCCGCCAAGTATGCCACTTGTTGGCGAAACTTCGTCGAACGCATTATCGGGGTTCGTCGTCGCGAACCGTTTGCACGTGACAGAAAGAAGTTGCAGAGATTATAGGATAACCAATCGTCAAGAAGAATGCGAGAGCGAACGCTCATCGCCAAGATAATCCTGCAGCGGTGTCGCAAAAGCGTTACGCTGAATAAAGGTGAACTTTCGTTTGTGGTTTCCCTATTGGAGGCGATGCGATGTTGGCGGCACCTTATTTTTTGTTTGCGATTGGGATTGGGTTGGTCTTGCTGGGCTTGTTTTGGGGGGCGATCGCCGGGAGCGGAAAGTCAACCTTTATCGATCCCAGACTGAGCGATGAGGACATCGAGCGTCAATTGAACAAGAGCGACGGCAGCGCGGCACCTGGGATCATGATGCTGATCGGTTTGGTGGCCATCCTCTTCAGCGTGGCGTGGCGAATGATTCGATTCTTTGTCTGACGGACGTGCGGAAAATAAGTGTCCTGATCAGGCTGGATAGAGTTGATACAGCATCAGGTAGACCAGGACACCGGTCACTGAGACGTACATCCAGATGGGATACGCGTAGCGGACCAATTTCTTGTGCGCCAGGATTCTGCCGTTCTTGGCCAAATACACCGCACGCACTGCGAGGAAGGGAACGGTGACGGCCAGGATCAAGTGTGTCAGCAAGATGCTGTAATAGGTGTACCGAGCTGCCAAAGGCGCGATTTCCGTGTCGGTGGGAAATCGTTTGTTGGGTTCACCGGTGACCTGATACAGGGCGACTTTGTGCAGCAGGTACAGCATCAGAAACAAAGCGCTGACGGCCAGAGCCGAGAGCATGTATTTCTTGTGCTGCCGTGCTTGTCCCTTCTTGATTTTCATCAAGCCGACGGCGAGCAAGCATGTCGCGGTTGCGTTCAGGAAAGCGGTGCAGTGGGGCAGGTAATCAGCGAGGGCGTGCCAGATCATTCGTTCAAGATTCCTTGTCGGCCAGCAAACGCTTGATCGACTTTTTGAGTTTTTCGAATTGGGCTTTCTCGGGCCACAGATAGAGACCTTCGATCTTGCCAGCCGAATCAACCAATACGAGTCGTTCGGTATGAAATTTCTTGTCGACTGGTTGCTGGAAGATTTCAGCGCCGATTCGTCGGACGTAGGTCAGGTCACCGGTCATGAACAACCATTGGTCTTTGTCGGCCCCGAACCGCGCGGCGTATTCCCGTAGTACCTCCGGCGTATCGGTCTCGGGGTCGACCGAGATGGCGAGAAACTTGACACCTTGGCCTTCGAACTCATCCTGCAACTCTTTGAGTTTTCGGTTTTGCTGAGGGCAAATGCTCGGGCAAGTGCTAAAGAAGAAACTGACCACGTAGGGCTCACCCAACAGATCCTCGCTGTTGACTGTCTTGCCGCTGCGTTCGGTCAATTCAAATCGACTCAGCCAGGCTTCGTCGGTCACCGGGTGCACCGGTTCGGTGTTCTCGATCTTCAGCTCTGTCGGCTCCAGTTTTGTCCCGGGCGCCACGTCCGTTGTGTGGACGATTTCATCAGGGCCAGGCAGGTTTGCATTCTGCGAGGGCTGGTTGCTGAGGGATCGATAGATCAGCCCCATGACCAATCCGGTCACCAGGATCATGACGACATGAAATGCGGTTCGCATGTTTGCTCTGGAGTGATTCAGTGGGGAGGGACGCAATGAGGGGATCGCCGTGATGACTCTAGGAATCAGACAATCACGTCCGCTTTCCGGTTGCCTCGCATCAATTGCCAGGCGATCCAAGTTGTCATTATCGCAGCTACGATCGCAACCGTCCAACAAGCGATCGAGCTGGGGGCAAAAGCAGCGTTTGCGAGGTCGACGTTGGGGAACATCAGACGCCGCAGCTCGGTCATCACGTAACTGAGCGGATTTGCCCGCATGATGCCACCGAGAATCATCGAGCCGATCCCGGCGTCGCCCGACATGGCTGGGATTGGAAAGAACGATCCGCTGAGTAACCACATCGGCATCAGGCCGAGCATCATGATCGCATGGAATCCTTGCGTGCTGTCCATCGGCCACGCGACGATCATGCCCAGCGAGCACATCATCACCGCCAGGATCGCCATCATCAGCAACAGCGCGGGAGTGGTCGCTCCGATGGATGCAGTTCCCACGACGAAAACCAGGATCAAGAACAGCACGGCTTGAACCCACGCGATAACGCTGCCCCCGATGACCTTGCCGAATAACACCGGCCACCGACCGACCGGCGCGACGAGCACGGATTGCATGAATCCTTCGCGGCGATCTTCGATGACAGAGATGGTTGCAAAGATCGCCGTGAACAAGACGATCAACGCGACCGTTCCCGGCAAAAAGAACTCAAGGAAATTTTGGCCACCGACGGACTGAAACGCACCTTTGAGGCCGGTTCCGAATAGCAACCAAAACAGTAGGGGTTGCACGATCGCTGCGGTCACACGATTGGGCTGTCGGATGAAGCGAACGATTTCGCGTTTGGCCAACATCCACGCGGCGCCCCATCCGGCCGACCACGGGGTTGGCAACGCGTTGGGAGGGGAAGTGGACTGTGGCATCGAGCTTCGTTCTGGTTTGTCTAGGCGTGAAAGGATGTGCCGGTGGCGGCGATGAAGACGTCCTCCAGGCTGGGGCGGCCGATGGAGATGGACTGCGCGGCATTGCCCAGTCGCGAGTGGATCGTAGGGACCAGATCGGCGGGTGAGTCGCTGTGGATTCGAATCTGGTTTTCAATCTGCTGGGCGTCGAGATGCAATTCATCTCGCAAGACACGAATCGCAGCGGCGGGGTCGCTCGCGATCACGGTCACGACACCTTCGCCCATCTCGCTTCTCAGTTCATGTGGCGTTCCTTCACGGACCACGGCTCCATCGGCCATGATCACGACCCGGTCCGCCTTCTCGGCTTCCTCCAGCAAGTGCGTCGTCATCAGCACCGAAACGCCGTCGTCGCACATTTTTCTCAGCGACTGAAACAAGTTGATGCGTGCGGACGGATCCAGGCCGGTGCTCGGCTCGTCCAGCAGCATCAGCTTGGGGCGGTGCAACATTCCCTTAGCAAGTTCGACGCGGCGTTTCAGTCCACCGGAGAGTTTTTCGCAAAGTTCACGACGGCGATCGGTCAGCTCCATCTGCTCCAGCACGGCATCGCGCCGTTCGTTGAGATGCTTGCCACCGATTCCGTACAAGGCCGCTTGGCAGGCGATGTTTTCGTCGACCGTCAGCTTTTTGTCCAAGCTGGGAGACTGAAAGACGATCCCGATTTGGCCGCGGATCGCGAGCGGATTGCTGGCCGAGTCGATGCCGCCGATTCGAATCGATCCCGATTGAATGGGCAACAAGGTGCACAGCAACCGAAACAGCGTCGTTTTTCCGCTGCCGTTCTTGCCGAGCAAGGCGACAATCTCACCAGCGGACGTCCTGAGGTTGACGCCTTGAAGTGCTTGGGTTTCTCCATAAGAAAACCGCACGTCGCTGACTTCGCATACCACGTCGGACGCGGAGTGTACGGTTTGCAGGTCTTCTTGAGACGCTGACACAGACATGGCTGATAGGTGAACCTTTTTCCCGCCGGTGGCGTTACCAGAATACTCGAAGTGTGACGACGAGCAGGATGGCGGGCAGCACGAGGAGGGAGGAGAGCATCAGGGCGCGGGCGGACACATCATCCCGCTGTCGCGCGAATCGAATCGATCGCAATAACATCGGCAAGCAGCTCACGGTGACCGCGATCGACGCGATCGATCCGCCGATCCAACCACCGGGAATCCAGCACAACGCTACGGCACAGCCGATCAATCCCAGCGAACCGACAATGCTTTGCCAACCAGCGGACCGACCGGTGGGTTCGACCGTGGTCGTCATCTGAAAGCCCGCTGCCGCATACTGGCGACGATACATCCAAGCGATGGCCATGAAGTGCGGGTACTGCCAGGCAACCAGCACGCCGACCAACAGCCATGGAGTCCAATCGGTCAAGGAACCGTCCAACGCGGTGTAGCCGATCAACATGGGCAACGCACCGGCAACGGCTCCCACGGTGGTGTTCCACGCGGTGCGTGTTTTCATGGGAGTGTAAACGAGGACGTACATCAACCAAGTCACCACGCCGGCGGCAGCTGGGATGAGTGAAAAGTGGCTGTACAACATAGCCGTTCCGGCGACACCTGAGATGGCAGCCATCGCCAAAGCGGTCGGCAAACCCATGCGTCCGCCCGGCAAGGGACGCCGGGCCGTACGTGGCATCTGCCGATCGATTTTTCGTTCCCAGATTTGATTGGACGCGCCGGCGCTGGCGGCAACCAAGCCGGTGCCGACGAGCAACACGCACAGGCTGATCGGTTCGACAAAGCCACCGGCGGCGATCATCGCCGTGGCGATCGTCGTGACCAAAATCATCACCACGATCCGTGGCTTGGACAGCTCCACCAAATCACGCGTCAACGACTGAGGACGATCGAGATTATCGACGGTCATCTTTTCGCGCGACGTCTTTTTACCCGACGTGGCATCGACTGTTTCAACGATCTCGTTGGCGATGATACTGGACTCGGCTGTTGGTTCCGAATGGTCGGTGGGCTTATCCATTGGATCATTTTCTTGACCTGTCGTGTGACGACCAAACAGCGGCTCCACTGAGGTTGTGACCTCGGTTCGGGCGATATCAGCGGTCAAGACATCAATGGACATGATCGATCAAGCGGTAGTGACACTCGCGGAAGCGTCAGCGTTATTTTGGTCAGTGTTTGTACTGGCTGTGATTTCCGACGATCCACTGAATCGCCCGTCGACATTACCAACGGTCTCACCGATATTGCTCTGGGCAAGGTAACGAGTTCGCAGCGTCTGAACAAACACCGCTGCTGCCGTTGCCAAAATCAGCGAACCCATGGCGACATGGGCGGTCACCACGATGGAATCGACGAAACCCTTGGCCTGGACCAGAAATCCGGTGGAGCCAGGGAGCCATCGCAAAAAATGTGGCCACCCGTAATTGACGATCCAAGTGCCCGTGCCGAGCAGGATCTGGATGGTCACAAATCCTACCAGCCACGCCGCCGGGCGGGAGAGCGTCAAATCGCCGCACCGAGCCAATCGCCAGTAAACCAGCGGCACCAAAACCCACAAAACAAAGGCGGTCACGATGTGCATGGCCACCGTCATCGTGAAAAAACCGGTTGTGGCCATTGGGGTGACGTGCCTGAGTTGGGCTCCCAGCACCAATTGGGCGTAACTCAATAAAACCGGAGCAAAGGCGAGAAAAACTGCGGATCGCCCGAGTGTCCTGCGTTTCTCAGCGGTTGCTTTTTGATTCCATTTTCGATCGAACCACCTGCGACTGGTCACCACGACCGCCACTCCGCAGAGGGCGAAAACGACTGGGCCAAAACATCCGTGGATCATCGCCAAAGTCCGGTCGCCGAATACCACACGGACACCTCCCAAAGCGCCCTGAGAAATCACGGCCAGCAAAATCGCTATGGTCAGCCCAGTTACCCAGCGGCGGCGTTCACCGATGATGCTGGCGATCAGCATTGAGATCGCGACGACACCGACCACTGCTCCCAACAATCGGTGGCCGTGCTCGATGAGCAAATCAAACGGTCCGGAGATCCAAGTGCTCAGTGGGTACAGAAACAAGTTGTAGCCGTACGTGTTGGGCCAATCCGGTACGGCCATCCCGGCGTCGTATGTCGTGACCAATCCACCGACCCAAATCAGTGGCCAAACGAGACACACCGACAGCAGCGATAAACGGTGCAGCCATCGAGCAGCGGTCGTGGGCGAATACTCACTCACCGAATCGAGATTCCTGTGGAGTCGTAGATTCCTTTGAAGGCACACGCGTGACGAATCATTGTTCCGAACCCTCGTCCCAAGGATTTCTGGCGTTGTAAATTCGCTCGCCCGTCATCCCGCCGGCCACGGCGCCGGTTGCACCGCAGATCGCCAGCGGCATCACGCCGCCCTGTCCAACGAGATACATCAGTGTGGCACCAATCGCCAGTCCGATGATCGCGCCGATGCTACGGTAGTGTTGTTTCGTCATGTCGACGTTTCCAACGCAGGGGAGGGCTCGGCGTGCGATGGATGATCCTCTGTTACGGAATTGCTGAGCGAGAGCACGTAATGCACCAGATCCCAGACCTGCGATGCGGTCAAACCCGTCGGCGTTTCGGTTTCCGAGACGATCACGCCGGGCATGGGCGTGCCCGCTATCCCTTGAGTGATTCGTCGATACAACGTTTCGCTGTCGCCGCCACCGTGGAAGACACCGTTGCTGAGTTGTCGCGGCTGGATCGTGCTGGGGCGAAGCGCGCCGGCCTTGCGAAATGGTCGGATCGCCTCCTTGTCGGTCGGCGTCAGCCCAAGCTTGGTGGTGAACTCCTTGGTCCAGTCATCATAGTCGATTGTCACCATTTGACCGTTTCCACCAGGTCCGTGGCATCCGGCGCAGTTGGCGACTTGACCATGAAACAGCTCTCGGCCACGAGAGATCGACGCGGCGTCGTTGGGCGTCTCGGTTGGCACCTCCACAACGTTTTCATCTGCGGTCAACCAATCGTTAGTCACCCGCTGGATCACCGCATCGACGAGGTCGGCATTGCTGGGATCACTTAGGCGATCAGAGTCGGGCATCGACGAGTCGTCGTCACCGTATCCCAGTTCATCGATCGCGACGGCCATCAATCGCCGTTCAACTTCGCCGCGTATCGAGAGAAAGATCGCGTAGTCCACCAACGCATCTCGATCTTCGGGGGCCAACAAAGCAAAGGATGGCATGGCGGTCCCGGGAACGCCGTGTTTGAGCAATCTCGCCAAGTCCTCTCGGGTCGGTTTGCTGGCCCGTGTGGTCGATTTCCATTTGAATACACCGGGGCGAAAATCTCGCGGATAGGGTTTTTGCAACAAAGCCGCCGGCCCGTTGCCGCCACCGTTCAATCCGTGGCAAACCACGCAGTGTTCGACCATCAGCCCGTAGTGCTTTCCGGCCTCATCGCTGGAGACTTGTCCGGCCGCGCGGACCAGACTTTCTGGGTCGATTAATCCTGCCGCGGCATCACTCATCCGCTCGACCGGCCAATGAGGCTGCTTGGCCGTTCCAAAAAGCGGACGCATCACGGCTTGCGTGTCGGGCACCAATCGCTGCGAGGGGGCAGATCGCGACGTGCTCAGCACGAGCGCATGCAGCTCGTTGGCGGGGTAATCCGCCAGAGGTTTGTCGCATCCGGCGAGCAGACAGCCGATCGATAGCAGGAAAACGGCTCGGTACACGGTCTGACAGACGATTTGGTACACGTGGCGGCAACGGGGCACTGTGGCTCCGAATCTGGAACGGGGAACGGAAAACGGGGTGCCTCGAAAGAGACTGCTGACTTGATCCTGTTGCGTCCTGCGATGGTGAGCGGCAAGGCGCTAGCCGCCGGTAACGGTGCATTGCCCGCGGCTAGCGTCTTGCGGCTCACCAAATCAACAGTCTCCCAACAACACGAGGTTAACCGCCACGTCCCCGATCGATCAACATAATCAATTGTCGCAGCCAGAAATCCGCTGCTCTGGCTGTTCAAGTTCTGAGGTTGCGGCAGGTGGCGTATGGTTTGTGATTGGCCGGTTGGTGGCGTTCGTTTTCGACTTGGAAAGTCGAACGACAATGCCCCTCTCTTACCAGGGCAGTTCGACGACACCCATGTCGTTCTCGCCCGGTTGCAGGGTCATTTCGAACCGGTTGCTCTTCCACGCCGTTTGTTTGCCTTCCACGGTAATGTCGCTGAAGTCAAACTTTTCGTGGCCGGCCCGGAACACAATTTCCTTGCCCGCCGGCAGACCTTCGATGGTGACGACACCGTCTTTATCACTGACGGCACCGAAGGGATGATCCAGCACAAGCACCTGGGTCACCATCCAGGGGTGGATACTGCAACTTGCAGGGACCGGTGCTTGCTCGCCTGCTGTCAAGTTGATGTCCACCGATTGTCCAGGCGGAACCAACAAATTCAGTTGTTGGTTCTTGAAGAAGTCGAGCTTGACGTTGTGGCCCACGGGGTCACTGTTTTTGACTTGCAACGTGTCGCCTTTGCGGGCGACCATGGCATGCGGTTCGAACCGACAGTTCTTGTTGTCCAGCACAATCGTCTGCTTTTCCATCTCCACCGGCTCCAGTTTGGTTCCGCCTCGTCGGCTGGTGTAGACATAGACAAAGATGTTCTGGACGCCGTGGTTGTCTGGATTGACGACCAAGGTCTCGTCGGGCACTTGCAAGTTTCCGCAAACGGGGCCGCTGACAGCCAACGGCTTGGGATCCGGTGCGGCACGTTTGAGTCGAAACGTTAACTTCAATGTTGCCGTGTCTGCTGCTGTTGCTGAGGAATTCTGCGTCAGGAGCGAGCACGCCGGCACCAGCAGGCAAAGTGCCAGCAAACGCATCTCTTTCAAGTTTGACATGGGGATTCCTTTAGGGATGAATCAGGGAGGACTCGACGCTTTCGCCACTTTCCCACTGCGTGAAATCGTTTTCGTCGCGGTGGATGCGTCGATATACCGTATCACGTTCGATCGGCTCCCGCCCGGCTTCGGTGATCAATTGTCGGATCGAGTCGACGGTCAAGCATTCCGGGGTGGTTGCGCCTGCATCATGATAGATCAGTTCGTGCCGTACGGTGCCGTCGATGTCGTCGGCGCCGTAGGCCAACGCGGTTTGCGCGGTCTCGATGCCGAGCATGATCCAGTAGGCCTTGATGTGCTGGACGTTATCGAGCATCAATCGGCTGATTGCCATGGTCCGCAGATCCATCAGCGCCGACGGTTTCTTGATATCGGACAGCTTGGTGTTTTCAGGATGGAAGGCCAGGGGAATGAACACTTGAAAGCCACCGGTTTGATCTTGCAAGTCGCGTAGACGCAGGAGGTGGTCGATGCGATGGAATGCTTTTTCGACGTGGCCGTACAGCATCGTGCAGTTGGTGCGCAAACCGATCTCGTGGGCGGTGCGGTGGATGTCTAGCCAAGCGTGCGTGTTGGCTTTATGTTCGCACAACTGATCGCGGACTTCGGGGTGAAAGATCTCCGCGCCGCCACCGGGCATGCTGCCCAAACCGGCGTCACGCATGTCTTGCAGGACCCACTCAATGGATTTTTTCGTTTGGAACTCAAACCAGTTGATCTCGACCGCCGTCCAGGCCTTGAGATGAATTTTCGGGTAGTGTTCCGTCAGCAGTTCGATGATGTGCCGGTACCACTCGTACGGTTTTTGGTGATGCAGTCCGCCGACGATGTGCATTTCCGTGCAACCGTTCTCCGTCGCCTCCTGTCCCCGAGCCAGGATCTGTTCATCGCTCATCACGTAGCCCTTGGGGTCACGCAGATCACTTCGGAAGGCACAGAATCGACAACGATAGACACATACGTTGGTCGGGTTGAGGTGGGTGTTGATGTTGAAATAGGCGACGTTGCCGTTCTTGCGTTCGCGAACGAAATTGGCCAACTCGCCGACTTCCTGCAGCGGTACCGCGGGGTCGTATAGAAAGATCCCGTCGTCAAGGCTCAGTCGTTCTTCTGATTCGACCTTGTCGCGAATTTCACGAAAGCGTGCGGTGATTTCTTGAGAGTTCATCGTTGGGAGCTGTCTGTGGCAGGGAGCCGGGGCGGCAACAGGAAACTTTGCAGGTGTTCTAACCGAAGACCGGGGCAGCGGGCAACGCGGAGGCGCAGAAGCCGCAGGAAAACGGCATCACAGCCAAAAACAATCCACCGTGCCGGCGACCAGCAGTGCCACACTGATCGCCGCATTGGTGTCGAAAAAGGCCTGATTGACGCGTCGCAGATCATCGGGGCGTACGAGCATATGTTGGCGGATCACCAACGCGGCCACCAGAATCAGGACTCCACCAAAAAGCCAACCGAATCCGCTGCCCGCGGCTGCCCAGGGCAATGCGGCCAACAGTCCCAGCATGACCACGTGGCAGATCGCCGAAATTCGCAGCGCTCCGGCGACTCCGAATCGGGCGGGGATGCTGTGCAAGCCGACCGATTGGTCGTACTGGGCGTCTTGGCAAGCGTAGATGATGTCGAATCCCGTCACCCAGGCGGCCACGGCAGCGGCCAGGATTCCAGGAGCGATCAAATCGACCGGTGACAAAACGGATGCCGGACCACGGATCGCGACCCACGCACACAGCGGCGACAAGCTCAATGCGACGCCCAGCCACAGATGCGCCGCGGCGGTGAAACGCTTGGCCAAGCTGTAACCCAGCAGGAACAGCAGCACCGGCACGGACGCGGCGAGCGGAACCCAGTTGGGCCAAAACAACAGGGTCGAGAGAACAAACGCCACACTACAACCGATCGTGAATAGCAACACGCTGCGTCGGGTCAGAATCCCCGCGGGCAAGTGTCGCTCGGCGGTTCTGGGGTTCGCAGCGTCGATGCGATGGTCGACCCATCGGTTGAAGGCCATCGCCGCGCTGCGAGCCGTGACCATGCACAAAATGATCCCGAGTAGCGACGCGATCCCGACGGACGGATAGACGGATTCGGTTTGTCCGACGTCGGCTTGACCGGCGGTCACCGGCAGCGGTGTTGCCATCGCCATCGCGGTCGCCAAAGCCGCGAACGGCAAAGCAAAGATGGTGTGACTGAAACGGATCAGACCCAGCCAATCCGCCAGACGGTTCGACGGTTTCACTCGCCCCACCTCTGAATCAATCGATTGTCCAGATCCAATTGGTCCAAGATCCGGCTGACGACAAAGTCCACGATATCGTCCAGCGATTTCACGCCGTGGTACCAACCGGGCATCGCGGGCAACATCACGGCGCCGGCCGCTGCCAAGCGGTGCATGTTTTCTAATTGCAAGACGCTCATCGGCGTTTCACGGGGGACCAAAACGAGCTTGCGATGCTCCTTTAGGTGAACTTCGGCAGCCCGCTGGACCAAGTTGGATGCTGCGGCGCGAGCGATTCCACTGAGCGTGCTGCCGCTGCAGGGACAGACCACCATCGCGCGCGTGCGAAACGAACCGCTGGCGATCGGCGTCATGTAGTCGTCATACTGGTGATAACGCAAACGATTGGAAATGAAATCATCGATCGTAGCGTCATCGGGTGCCGTGACACTCGACCACTTGGGAACGTACGACACCAGTGCCTGCAAATCGGGTTTGCGAATGTTGACTTGCAATTCGGTTTCTTGTGCGATCACCGCGGCACCACTGGGGCTGATCGTCAAGTGAACGGAGATGTCGGCGTTTGCCAGAGTTTGTAGCAAGCGGATCGCGTAGATCACACCGCTGGCACCTGTGATCGCCAATACAATCGGCGGGGCTGAGGGTTGGCTCATGAGGACGAACTCACGTTGTCAGTCGATTCATCCTCTGCAGTCAGTTGGTCTGCAGTCAGTTCGCCTGGTTTGACGCCGATGTACAACGTGCACACACCAAACGTCATGGGCGTGAAGGTCACGTCTCTCAGTCCCGCAGCGGTCATTCGCTCGGCCAACTCAGCACCGTCAGGAAACTCGCCGACGGACTCGGGCAAGTACTTGTAGGCGGACTTGTCATTGCGTGCAAACAGTTGACCGATTCGAGGCAACACATGTCGGAAGTAAAAACCATAGATTTGACGCAAACCGAACAGTCGAGGCTTGGAAAACTCCAACACGACGACTTGACCGCCCGGTCGACACACGCGAGTCATCTCACGTAGCCCAAGATCGGTATCGGTCACATTCCGCAATCCGAAGGCGACCGTGACGCACTGGAATCGATTGTCGCCGAACGGCAGTTTCTGCGAATCGGCTTCCAAGAAATTGATGTCTTCCGATGGGGTGCCGGATTTGCGTTTGTCACGAGCGATCTCCAGCATCGCGTGACAGAAATCGCTGCCGACCACGTCGACTCCTTCGGGTGCTTTGCCGGCGATCGCGATGGCCAGGTCGCCCGTTCCAGTGCAGGTGTCCAAAATCGGCACACCGGCGATCATGTTCAAACGTCGGACGGTTCGCCATCGCCAGTACTTGTCGATATTCAGCGACAGGACATGATTCATCAGATCGTAGCGAGGTGCGATCTGGCGAAACATCTCACGAACCCGCTGATTGCTCTTGTCCAAACCCGAATCGTGCGACGCGTTGCCGGTCGACGTCGCATTGCCGGAGGAGGGCGAGGCGGGATCAGCGGTGGGCGGAGCAGCGGCGGTCATTTTGGGTCCACGGACGGATGAGAGCAGACGGGCGGGGTGGAGAAGTGACGGTGAGCCGAGCTCCATTTGGCAGCGGTTCACTGGTACAGTCTGAAACGGCAACGCTGGGGTGTAAACCGCAGGGAAATTCGATTGGCCACCAGGGCGGCAGGAATTTTTTCGACGCCAATTGTCGGCAGGTACCACACGGGCAGGTCGATCATTACGCTTTCGGGCATGAGAACGCTGTTTTTCGACATTGACGGAACGTTGCTGATCACGCATCGAGCGGGAAGCGGTGCGTTGCAGCAAGCCATTTCGCTGGAATTTCAGGTCGAAAAGGTCAACATGGAGGTTGTGTTCGGAGGTGCCACCGACCGCTATCTGTTGAGTGAATTGCTGCGTTTGAATGGTTTAACGGACAACGAAGAGACTCGCGGGCGGTTGCGTCGGCGGTATTCGCGTTTGCTGCCGACTGTTTTGAAAGAAACGGGCGGCACGGTCTTACCGGGCGTGAACTCGCTGCTGGCCGAGCTTTCAAGGTTCCCGATCGTGAAGTCCGCCGTGATGACCGGCAATTTCGCGGAGACCGGTCGAATGAAACTCGATCATTTCGGTTTGGGGACTCATTTTTGCTGGGTGTCCGGTGGCGACTTGGACGCCGATCGCGATGATTTGGCTCGACGTACGGCCGATCAGTGGTCTCTGATGCACGGCAAAGACGCGGTGGCGGATATGATCGTCATCGGAGACACTCCCAAAGATGTCCGTTGCGCCCGTGCGATGGGCGCTCAGTCGCTGGCGGTGTGCACGGGCGGGTTCACTCGCGACGAGCTGACCGCCGCCGGGGCCACTTGGGTCGTCGATGACTTGGAGCATCCCTCCGCCCTGGAAGTATTGATCCCATGATGGAAAACCATTGCCGATGAACGATCCGTCGACCCGGCCACCAGCCGACAAGTTTGCCGCCACCGATGCTCTGGTCGGCATCATCATGGGTAGCCGCAACGACTGGCCCACGATGAAAGCCGCCGCGGAGATTCTGCGTGAGTTGCAGGTGTCATTTGAGAGCATGGTGGTCAGCGCTCACCGGACACCACAACGCATGGCGGCGTATGCGGAGTCGGCGGCGGGGCGAGGATTGAAAGTCATCATCGCGGGCGCCGGCGGCGCGGCGCATTTGCCTGGGATGGTCGCCAGCGAAACCCACTTGCCCGTGATCGGTGTGCCGGTTCAAAGCCGTGCCTTGCAAGGTCTCGACTCGTTGTTATCGATCGTTCAAATGCCCGGCGGCATCCCCGTCGCCACCATGTCCATCGGGACATCGGGTGCCAAGAACGCAGGCCTGATGGCGGCCAGGATCCTGGCGCTCTCGGATGCAGCTCTTAGAGATCGCTTGCAGGATTTCATCACACGGCAAACCAATGCCGTGCTCGAGTCGGCGGATCTGGAGCTGGAAGACTGATGGACAGTGAAAAACATTTGACGCAGGATGCTATGGAAACGATGGAGCCGCCCAGTGTGGATCGCCCAGTCATCCTGCCACCGGCAACGATCGGCATGGTCGGAGGTGGACAACTGGGGCGCATGTTCGCGCATGCCGCGATGACGATGGGCTACGACGTCGTGGTTTTCTGTCACTCCGACGACGAACCGGCCGCTCAAGTCACACGTCGAGTCGTGTGTGGGGCATTGGATGATCACGACGCCGTGCAACGCTTTGCGCAGCAGTGTGATGTGATCACGTTGGAGTTTGAAAACATCCCGGCGGAAACGATTCGTCTGTGCGGTCAATTCGCGCCGACCTATCCTTCGCACAGTGTGTTGGCGACGGCACAACATCGCATCATCGAAAAATCGACGCTCAGCGAAGCCGGTTTGCCGGTCACGCCGTTTGTCGCCGTTCACGACACCGAGTCCTTGATTGCCGCAGCCAACCGGTTTGCCTGGCCGATCATCGTCAAGACCGCACAGAGTGGTTACGACGGCAAAGGACAGCATCGCGTCGATGGACCACAATCGGCGGCGGAGGTTCCCTGGTCGACTGCGGACAGTTGGATCGCCGAGCAGTGCATTTCGTTTGACCGCGAAATCTCCGTCGTCGTGGCCCGTCGCGCCGACGGTGTCACAAAATGTTTTCCTCCGATGGAGAACGTTCACAGCAACCATATTTTGGATGTCACGGTTGCCCCCGCAGCGATCGACGGCAGCTTGCGAGAACGTGCCGAGCAGATCGCCTCGGCGGCTGCCGAAACACTCGGCGTGGTCGGTCTGCTGTGCGTGGAACTGTTCGTGATGGATCCCGATCGGATCTTTATCAACGAAGTCGCCCCGCGGCCACACAATTCGGGTCACTTGACCATCGAAGCGTTTGCGACGAGCCAGTTTCAGCAGCACGTTCGCGCGGTGTGTGGCTTGCCGTTGGGCAGCACGGAACAAATCGTCGGCGGTGCCGCCATGGTGAACTTGTTGGGTGACCTGTGGAACGAAGACGGCAGCGCACCGGATTGGTCGGCGGCATTGGACGTCGCCGCAGTTCACTTGCACCTGTATGGCAAACGCGTGGCAAAGGTCGGTCGCAAGATGGGACACCTCACCGCCACCGCCGCCACACCACAACTGGCCGTCGAGCGGGCAAAGGCGGCACGCGAGGCATTGACTTCAGTTGGCTCTGCTTGATTCGAGGACTTCGTCCAACAGCAACACTCCATCGTTGTTGCGGTCCAAGCGGCGGAACAACAACGGCCGGGGGAACTCCTCCCGTGTGACTTTGCCGTCGCCGTTTTGATCGGCACGCTGAAAGGACTTTTCCAGAAACGACGGCGACAAGGAGACATCGTCTGACGCGGGTGATTCGTCGGAATCGCTCGCTGCGGTCTCCGTCGTCACAAAGTACTCGACGTAGCCCAGCAGCATTTCATCATCCGTTTGCGGTCCCCAGCGAACCGTTTCGGTGGGATCGGGATTGGCCGGGTTGGATTCACTGTTGTCGAACCATCCGGTGACATCGATCTGGCTGCCTTTGGGAATGTCCAGAGGCTGAGCTAGCCGGTACTCGAGCTGCCAGTTGAAATCGTATCGCGGAACATCCAACAGCACTTCGCGTTGCCCATCGGGCATCGTCACCGTGTATCGAAACGCTTTGCCGCGCAAGTGCATGTGGGGCATGAACGAAAGCACGCGGACATCGGTCGGAACTTTGAGCGAAGCCGATTCGGGGTGGTTGCCCGCGCCGGCAGGAATCGAGATGCGGTGGTTGGAGATACCGGCGTTGCGGATGACACGCGTCGGCGGCTTATCAGCAAAAACGATTCCCAATCGAGTTTGGTCGACCGTTTCCGTGCCGTTGGGCGTGTAGTGCAACTGAAACACCAGCGAGCTGCCCGCCGGCAGTTTCTTGGCCATTCCGGTCGGGTAACGCTGAGACGTGTTTCCGGGAACGTAGGCGGCAAAGAACCCGGCGTCTTCGTTGATGGCTTTCTTGCCGTCTTGGATAAACACGAGCACGTGATGCACCACGGCGCGATCGGTCGGCTGGATCTCGACCGCTTGCACCCAACGGTCTTCGGCAAAGCTCGTGGCGACACGTGCGTGGCGATACGGCATTTGTCCGCTCGCTTTGACGGTGATGGGATCGGGAATCTCGACAATCAAGTCCGGTTGACCGATCTCCCACTCGTCACTGAAACGACGGGGCAATGGAGCGTCGGCCTCGTCGCCTTCGGGGGCCCCCGCGGCGACCCAAGCGAGCAGGGCATCTCGATCCTCCTGAGGCAATGAACGATCGTTTGACCAGCGTATCTCCAGTTTCGATTCGGCCGTGTTGTGAGGTGCGGCGAACCAAGGCGGCATGATCTGGCGTTGAACGACGTTTGCGATCATGGCGGCGTAGTCTTTGGTGTCTTCGTAGGTCGTCAAGGGAAACGGTGCCAGTCCATTGTCCCGATGACACTGCTGACAATTGTCTTGCAGAACTCGCGACACTCGGTTGTGAAAAGTCACGGCAGCGGCTGAGTCTGTTGACTCTGTATCCTCGATCTCGACCAACAGCAACTCGCATCCCGGAGCCGTCGTCGCGGCGACTTCTGGACGTTCGCCTGCCAGCACGGCGGTCAACGCGTCCGCCAAGAAGTTGCGTTTGGGGGCATCCAGTGCGTAGCCGAAGCTGTATTGATCGTCCACGGCTCCCCGATAAACCAATGTGCGTGCGGCGTCCAACACAAAGACTTCGGTGGTCGTGGTCGCACCCAAAGCACGCGTCAGGACCTCTTGGTCGTCACGCACATACAGTCCGCTGAAGCCGTGTGTCTGGATGGCTTCACGCAACACCGCAACACTTTCCGACTCGTTCGGATTGACCAACACAAACGCAACGTCTTTGTCTTGGAACTCGGATTGCAACCGGGCCAGCGTCGGTGAGTATTTTTTGCAAAGCGGGCATCCGGTGCCGGTCATTGCGATCACGGTTGCCTTGTGGTCGGCAAAATCGCTCAGTCGGTGTGTGGCCCCGTCGAGATCCGTGAACGAAACGTTTTCGATCAAGCGACCGACGCCGTGCTCGGTGGGTTTGATTGGCTCGGGACCCGAGCGGACGTCCGCCGCGGCATCGCCTGACTCGGCGGTCGCGTGGATCGGGGCGGCGACGGACAGCCCGATCAGGCAAAGTCCGGTCAGGGTCAGTCGTTTGAATTGTGAGTCCATGAGTTTCACCGAGTGTTTCTCCGGTCCAGCGCGGGGTATCCCATTAGTTGTAACGTAATCCAACGGCCCGCCGAGACAGGAAAACTCAACCGTGGTTGGTTGCGGAGTCAAAAAACGGCACCCGACCGGCCCACTTGGGATGGTTCGAAGAATGCTTTACTCTGTGTTCCGGCATGGTTGGCTGCGTTGCTGGCCATTTTCATGGTGAGTTTTGGCAGGACAGATAGGCACATGAGTCAGTTTGACGTCTTTGGCGTGGGCAATGCGTTGGTGGACATGCAGTCGCAAGTGGACGACAGCGTTTTGTCGGATCTGAAGATCGACAAGGGCATCATGACGCTGGTCGATGACGAACAGCAGTCCGCTGTTCTGGGACATTTGGACGGACGCCCTCTGAATCGCTGTGCGGGCGGTTCAGCCGCGAACACCATCGTTGCGGTCGCGGAGCTGGGCGGCAAAGCTGGATTCGTCGGAAAGATCGGCAGCGACGCGATCGGCGAGTTCTTTCTCCAGGACATGCGAGACCTGGGCGTTGCCATGGAAGTCACCCCGTGCGATGCGCCGACCGGAACCTGTGCGGTGCTGATCACCCAAGACGCGCAGCGAACGATGTTGACCAACCTGGGGGCGTCGGCCCAGTTGTCCGTGGACGACATCATCGAAGAACCGATCAAGAACTCAAAGTACGTCTACATCGAAGGCTACCTGCTGACGGGCGAGTCCACCAAGGCGGCTGCCTACCGCGCCATGGCATTGGCCAAGCAGCACGGCGTGAAAGTCGCCTTCACCGCGTCGGACCCGTTCTTGGTCAACATGATCCGCGATGAGATCTGGGAACTGATCACCGGTCCGGTCGATCTGTTTTTCTGCAACGAATTGGAAGCCCAAAGTTTGACGGGGCAGTCCGACCCGATCCAGTGCGCAGCCAAGATTCACGAGCATTGCGAAAACGTTGCGTTGACGCTTGGTGAAAAAGGATCGCTGGTGATGCACGGTGGCGAAGCGTTTCCGATCGAAGGCGTTCCGACCAAGGCGATCGATACCACGGGCGCGGGCGACATGTACGCCGGCGGATTGCTGTACGGGATCACCAACGGGATGTCCTGGCGAACCGCCGGTCACCTCGGTTCGCACGCGTCGTCACGCGTTGTTGCTCAATTGGGTGCACGCTTGGAACGAAAATTCACACGTGAAGAAGTCGCCGCGTTGAGCAAGCTTGGATAGCGGCGCGGCCGGCCTTCGACACGTGGTTTGGATTGTCCCGAGGCTGAAGGAGACTGCTGACTTTGTGAGCCGCAAGACACGAGTGGCCTGTTGATTTAATCGAAATTGGGAACGCAAGGGTGAGCCGTGGGCCGTAAGGCACCGGGCAATGCGGTAGGCCCGGCCGCTTACGCGTCGCGGCTCACTAAATCAACAGCCCGCTAGCCTGGATTATTCATCAGCCGGCACGCGATAGCGTCCGGTTCCCGATTACAGGCGTGAGAACCGGACGCTATCGCGTTGCGGCTGATATGCGCAGACTGCTTTTGTGCCAATCCGCATAAACCATTTGGTGCAAACGTATTGCGAAGACTGTAGTCAGTGGCGTGAGTAATCCGGGCTAACGCACTTCGGCTATGGCTAAAACAATAAAAGTGGCCCTCGTTTGACCCGTAGCCGATAGGCGCAGGCGGAAACGGCATTTGATTCTGCGTTTCCAACGCGTTGGCTGGTGTCTCCTGAGCCGCTGGATTTCAAGCCACGTGTACGATCTCAACGTTTGATCGTCCGAAAGATCCGCTGAAACAAACCTGGCTTGAGATCGCCCGAGTCCGTGATCTCGATGACTTCGACCGGCTTTGGCAGCGGTGGATCAGGATTGGCCGTTGCCCCTTGAACTGCCTTTGCAAACTGCTCGGCCAACAATTCCGGCTCGATCGGTCCATTGTTTGCCAATTCGTCGGCCAATTCATCAGGCAAGGTGAAGTGGTCCTGTGCGTCGGAAAGTCGAATCGGTGAGAGCTTGTTCCTGTTCGTATTGGTCGGTGAGATCAAAGCTTGGTTCGACACATCGATCGTTGGTAGTTTTGTTTCCGGCTCTGGCAGCATCGGAACGACTTCGGCCAGTTGGGTGTCGGTCGGCAGACTTGGTGTTGGCGTTGGTTCAGCATCGCTCGACGCAACGGCGGGGGCTTCGCCAGGAAAGTACTCGCCGATCTGGTCGATCGCCAGCATGCCGAACCCGCCTCGCTTGGCGGCTTTGCGAAGCCCACCGGTGGTCACCTGCTCGTCGTCTGAGCCGCGATCGTCCTCCACTTGCAATGCATCGAGCACCAGTTCGTCGGTCGCCACGAAATCGGCAAGCGGTTTGAGTTGCCGACGATCAGCGACATGAAACCGACGTAGCTTCGGTGCTTCGAAGGCGAACGCGTCGTCGGAGACTTCCTCTAACGATTGCGACTCTGATTCGCTGGGCGACTTGCTCAGGAGATCATTGGGTGAGAGTTCCCGAATCGGGATCGCTTTGGTGCTCAGCAGTTCACTGAAACTCTGCAATGCGGAATCGCTTCTCGGCGCAGCGGCTTCGTTTGCCGTTTGCGTTGGTTTGGCAATCGGGATGTCCATGTACCGTTTCTTGCCATGAACGATTCGAATTGTCGATCGTTGCGACGGGGCGCTCGATAGATCGATCTCTGACTGTGCGGCGATCGCAGGGGTCGGCGGCTGGCTTGCACATGCCCATGGAATCGAACCGACCGAAAAACTCGACGCAGCGATCGCCAGCGTTGCCGCCGCGATCTTGCGTTTCGTTCGTCGGGGTCCTCGCGGACGCATGTCACGACCGTCCATGGCATTCTCTTTTCAGACTGGGGCATCACTTGCTGGGATTCCTTTCCAGCAGCTTGGCCTTCACGAGATGCAGTTCGGCTCGTTTTGCTATCGCGGGAAAGGGTATTACCTCAATTGAACCGCCACAATCAAAGTGATCACTGGAAATCAGAAAGAACCGAGCGATGCAGCAAAGGACGTTTTCCCGAATCGACTTGCGGTTAACGGACAAACGGTACAGACAGCATGGCACAGCAGGAACAGTCGTCACGGCCGGTGTTGCAGAGCCTGCGGCGGTAAGCTGGTTGCATTAGCGCGATCGCTCGTATTGTGCCCGTCAACAACCATGGCGTGGTGCAAAGCTATGATGTGCTTTTGTAACCCAACTCGCTCGTTTCCTGTCTCGCCATGACACTGCATCCCCAATCCCAGGCTTACGTCGATCTATTGCGTGCGAATCCTCGACCGGGCTGGGAAACCATGTCCGTGTCCGATGCACGCCTCATATTTGAAACCTTTTCAGCATTCGCCGGACGCGTGGAGTCGTTGAACCGCGTGGAAGACCGGATGATCGAAGACGTCCCGGTGAGGATCTATTCCGATTGTTCCAACTGCAATGAGTTGAAGCCGGTCGTTGTCTATTTTCATGGCGGCGGTTGGGTTCTTGGCAGCATCGACTCACATGACGCGTTGTGTCGTCGGATCGCCAAGCACTCGGGCTGCATCGTCGTCTCGGTGGATTATGTACTGGCACCAGAGAGGCCGTATCCGGGTCCGCTCGGCGATTGTGCCGACGTCACACGCTGGATTGCCACCCATGGAGCCGAGATCGGTGCGGACCAAAATCGAGTGGCGGTTGCCGGTGACAGCGCCGGCGGTAACTTGGCTACCGCGGTGACCATGGCTTTGGCCGATGAGCCGTTTTCCATTCGTCTGCAAGTCCTAATCTATCCCGTCACGGCAGCGGATTTTTCGACGGAGTCTTACCGTCAGTTCAGCGAGGGTTTCGGGCTGACGCGAGCCAACATGCAGTGGTTCTGGCAGCAGCATGTCGGCAATCCGTCTGGCAAACTCAGCCCGTTGGCCGCACCGCTGCACTCTCGTTCGCTGTCCGGATTGCCCGCAGCGTACGTGATCACGGCGGAGTACGACGTTTTGCGAGATGAGGGCGAAGCATATGCGAGCAGGTTGGCTGCCGACGGTGTCCGAACCACTTGGCGTCGAGTGGACGGAGTTCTGCATGGATTCATGCACTTTGCGGGCGTTTTCGACCTGGGTGAGCAAGCCGCGTTGGAAATTGCGGAGTTCCTGAAGTCTGAATTTGCCGACAACGATTCGCCGGGCCTCGATTCACCTTGATTCGGGGGCCGCGGAGCCTTTAGAACCCACGTCGGTTCCCAGTCGGGAGCCGCTGACCTCCATCACGTCCAACCGACCCGCCATGCCGGCACGTTATTACCTGACCTGTTTGTGGCCCGGCCTCAGCGAAATCTGGTGGCGTGGTCGGATTTCGGCCCTGACGACTGCGGTGCTCTTCGCGTTGGCGCTCAATACGCTACTCTTCTTGCGTTTTCTGTACCCCGACTGGCTCTCCAGCTACCTCGTTCGATTCGCATTTTGGGTTGGCATCGCTGCCTGGATTTTTTGCGTGCAGAAAAGCGTTCGTGAGTTGCCCGAATTGCTGGCCCCCCGCAGCGTCAGTGAGGAACCGGACCGATACTCCGAGGCCTGCGCAGCCTTTTTGCGGGGCGATTGGAAAGCCGCCGAGCCGCTGTTGCTTGGGATGCTAGCAATCGAGCCGAGAGATCCGCCCAGTCTGCTGTTGCTTTCTGGGGTTTACCGCCACACCGATCGGGTCGAGTCGGCGCGGTTGTTGATTTCGGAACTGCAACGATTGGAAATCGCAGATGCGTGGACGTTGGAGATCGATGCGGAAGTGTCCCGTATTGAAAGGTATTTTGCAGAAAAAGACGCTGCGGCTCCGTCAGCGGATTCGGGCACTGAGATGGCAGGTCGTGGCGCTGCCGATTTGACAGCGGCATAAGTTTCTACAGGGGAAAACATCGGGGATTGAAAACAGGATTCCGTGCTTTGAGCGAGTTGTTGGTGTTGCCGTTGTCCATTCTGGCAGGCAGTGACGATCCAGAACATTTTGTCTGGCAATCAGGATTACTTAGAAAAACGTATGTTTCCCGACCCGTATTCGGGCAACCTCCTATCCCCGGATTTTTGCTCAGCCGATAGAATCATTAGGACTGGAAGAGCAGCTTGTGCCGTCGGTGTGAACCATTCGCACCTTCGGCGACGTGCGGACGGCATTGCCAACTATGGCGTACGGTTTGCTAGATAGAGCTCTGCGATGAACGATTCGCCAGAATGACGGACATGCTCGGAGGAGCATCCCTGACTTATCTTCGCCTTGGCGAAACAACCTACCTGGGTCACGAGAAAAACACATGTACGAACGATTCACGGATCGCGCCCGAAAGGTCATGCAATTGGCCAATCAAGAGGCGCAGCGTTTTAACCACGAATACATCGGTACCGAGCACATTCTGCTCGGGCTGGTCAAAGAAGGCAGTGGTGTCGCCGCCAACGTTTTGAAAAACCTGGACGTGGATCTTCGCAAGATTCGCCTTGAAGTCGAAAAGCTGGTTCAGAGCGGTCCAGAAATGGTGACCGTTGGCAAATTGCCGCAGACTCCGCGTGCCAAGAAAGTCATCGAGTATTCGATGGAGGAAGCGCGTAACCTGAACCACAGTTACGTCGGCACCGAACACATCTTGCTCGGGTTGCTTCGCGAGCAGGAAGGCGTAGCCGCGCAAGTCTTGATGAACTTGGGCTTGAAACTGGAGGACGTTCGCGAGGAAGTCCTCAATCTGTTGGGTCACGGCTTGGAGGGTGCCGAAGTCGGTGAGCGTGGCGGCCGAACAGGCGAAGAAGGCGGCGGCGGTTCATCGAGCAAGAGCGGCAAGAGCAAGACTCCTGCATTGGACAGCTTCGGCCGTGACCTCACGGAACTGGCTCGCAAAGGCGAATTGGATCCTGTGATCGGACGCTCGCGAGAAATCGAACGTGCGATCCAGATCCTCTGCCGTCGTACCAAGAACAACCCGGTGCTGTTGGGCGAAGCCGGTGTCGGTAAAACGGCGATCGTGGAAGGCTTTGCACAACAGGTCATCTCTGGTGAAGTCCCCGAGATCCTCGCCGACAAACGCATCGTCGTGCTGGACTTGGCGATGATGGTCGCCGGTACTAAGTACCGTGGGCAATTCGAAGAACGCATCAAGGCCGTGATGACCGAAGTGCGTCGCGTGAAGAACACGATCTTGTTCATTGACGAGCTGCACACCCTCGTCGGTGCCGGGGGTGCCGAAGGCGCAATCGACGCTGCCAATGTGCTCAAGCCGGCGCTCGCCCGTGGCGAAATCCAGTGCATCGGTGCCACCACGTTGGACGAGTATCGAAAGTACATCGAAAAGGACAACGCTCTGGCGCGTCGTTTCCAAGAGATCATCGTCGAACCGACCGGCAAGGCCGAGACGATCGAGATCCTCAAGGGACTACGCAGTGCCTACGAGCAACACCACCGTGTTCAGATCACCGATGACGCGATCGCATCCGCGGTCGAAATGAGCGAACGCTACATCACCGCACGCTGCCTGCCCGACAAAGCAATCGACGTGATCGACGAAGCCGGCGCGCGGGTCCGCTTGCGTTCCATGACCCGTCCACCGGATCTCAAAGAAATCGACGAAGAAGTCGAACGGTTGAACAAGGAAAAAGAAGACGCGGTCGCAAACCAAGACTTTGAAAAAGCCGCTAACCTGCGTGATCAAGCCGAAAAGCTTCGCAAGAAGAAGGACAAGATCACCCAAGACTGGCGTGAAAAGAGTCAACAGACCGACGGCGTCGTGGACGAAGAAGTCATCGCGGAAGTGGTCAGCAAGATGACCGGCATTCCGTTGACACGACTTTCGACCGAAGACAGCTTGCGGCTGATGCGGATGGAAGAGGAATTGCACAAACGTGTGGTCAGCCAAGACCGTGCGGTGTCCGCGATCGCCAAAGCCGTCCGTCGTAGCCGCAGCGGTTTGAAGGATCCCCGTCGCCCCACCGGTTCGTTCATCTTCGCCGGTCCCACCGGTGTCGGTAAGACATTGTTGGCCAAGGCGCTCGCCGAATACATGTTCGGCGACTCCGACGCGCTCGTTCATATCGACATGAGCGAGTACATGGAGAAACACAACGTCAGCCGTTTGATCGGTGCGCCTCCCGGATTCGTTGGTTACGAAGAAGGTGGCCAGTTGACCGAAAAGATTCGACGTCGTCCCTACGCGGTCGTCCTGTTCGACGAGATCGAAAAGGCGCACCCCGATGTGTTCAACATGATGCTGCAGGTGATGGAGGAAGGACGTTTGACCGACTCGTTCGGACGCAACGTCGACTTCCGCAACACCATCCTGATCATGACCACCAATGCGGGTGCCGAGGCGATCAAGAATCAATCGTCGTTTGGTTTCCAAAAATCGGACGAGGACGCGAGCTACGATGCGATGAAGAAACGCGTGATGGAACAAATCGAACGAGTGTTTCGTCCTGAGTTCCTCAACCGCTTGGATGATACGATCATCTTCCGTCACTTGACCCGAAACGACTTGAAATTGGTCATCGACTACGAATTGTCCAAGGTGCGTGAGCGTTTGCTCGATCGCGGCCTGGCGCTCGATTTGACCGACGAAGCCAAGGAGTTCTTGATTCGCAAGGGCAGCAACCTGGATTACGGAGCCCGACCACTGCGTCGAGCGATCGAACAACGCATCGAAGATCCATTGAGCGAAGAATTGCTCAGTGGGACCTTCGAAGGCAAGGACACGATCGTTGTCACCGCCATCCTGGAAACCGCCGAAGGCAATCGCATCGAGATGAAGGATGTGACGACCACCGACGAAGGAAAGCTGGTCGACAGCGATGGTGGCAAGGTCACCATCGTCCGATTGGACTTCAAAGGCGAAACTCGCGGCTTGTCCGAAGCGGGCGCGGAGCCCGTCGCTGCAGGCGTCGGCGACGGAGAAAAACCGTCCACCGAAGGCGAATGATCCAGTACGTCAGGCTTTCCAGCCTGACACGCGATGCACGTACGTCAGGCTTTCCAGCTTGACACTCGGTTGTGCTCTACCGCACGCCGTCCTCATCAGCCTCATGTGTCCCATCGGTCACATGAGTCCCATCAGTCCCCTGCGAAACGCCCAAACGCCCCGGCAATCAACTGGGATTCGCACGCCCCGTCCCTGAACCGTTTACAATACCGTGTGTCAGGCTGGAAAGCCTGACACACGGTATTGTACGTCAGGCTTTCTAGCCTGACCTTCGGATCGGGTCTCTTTCAGGCGGGTGCTCGCGGTGTTCACTCAAAACGATCCTTCGACAAACTCTCACGCAATCAAGCTTTGGCAAATCACCCCCGCTTGCCTGTTGATCGTCTGTTTTCATGCCGCTCTGTGCATTGCCGATGAGCACGTCGACTATCAACGGCACATCAAGCCGTTGCTGGCGACGAAGTGTTACTCGTGCCACGGAGCACTCAAGGCTGAATCCGAACTGAGGCTCGAAACAAAAGCGTTGATGTTGTCCGGTGGCGACAGCGGTCCCGCATTGGTTGACGGAGATCCGGGTGAAAGTCTGATTTGGATTCGCGTCAACGAGTCAGAAGACTCACGGATGCCGCCGGCGGAATCGGGGTCGCCACTCACAGCAGCAGAACTGGATCTGCTGAAGCGATGGATTGAACAAGACGCTCCCGCGCCCGACGAAGAAATTCCCGACGCGCCGTCACAGCACTGGGCTTTTCAGCCGATTGTCAGCCCTGAGTTGCCATCGCCCGATGGTGGTAACCCGATCGATATCCTGCTGTCGGCAAAGCGAAACCAGTTGGGCATCAAGCCGCAATCAGAACCCGCCCGCTCTCTCCTGATTCGTCGACTGTATCTCGACTTGGTCGGATTGCCGCCGACCATCCAACAACAGAATGACGCCCGACCATGGGACAAAATCGTCGACGAGTTGCTCGCCAGTCCGCACCACGGTGAACGTTGGGGACGTCATTGGATGGACGTCTGGCGATACTCCGATTGGTACGGTCTGGGTCAACAACTGCGTTACAGCCAACGTCACATGTGGCACTGGCGTGATTGGATCATCGATTCGCTCAACAGCGACAAGGGCTATGATCGCATGGTTCAAGAGATGCTGGCGGGCGACGAACTTGAACCCGACCAGCAGAGCGTTGTGGCGGGTACGGGATTCTTGGCGAGGAACTACTACCTGTTCAATCGCACCACATGGTTGGACAGCACGATCGAGCACACGGGCAAAGCGTTCCTTGGCCTGACGCTCAACTGTGCCAAGTGTCACGATCACAAGTATGACCCGATCACACATCAGGATTACTATCGTTTTCGAGCGATTTTCGAGCCGCATCAAGTGCGATTGGATCCGGTGCCTGGAGAGATCGACTTGGACAGCGACGGGCTGCCTCGGGTTTTTGATGATCAACTCGATGCCGAAACATTTCTGCACGTGCGAGGTGATCCGGCGAATCCCGACCGTGACATCAAGATCACACCGGGTGTTCCCGAGATCCTGTCGCGTTTTCAACCAGCGATCGCGCCCGTTCGATTGCCTGCGACAGCGTTCGCTCCGGGAACACGGGAATACGTTGCCCACGATCAACTCGCACACTGGTCACGTCGGATCGACGATGCCCAGCGGGAGCTTGCTGAAGCGACCAAGCGTTGGGAGAGCCAAGTGAGCGAGAGCGATGCTCCGCCCGCGACGGATTTCGATTTGACAGATGACTTTGAGAACAACGATGCCCAGCTTTGGCGATTGCAGGGCCCCGGTTGGCAATACAAGGCAGGCCAACTGGTTCAAACCGTGGCTTCGCGTGACCGAGCCGCTGCAACACTGACAAGCGAGTTGCCGCGAGATTTTGAGCTCACGTGCCGATACACGACAACGGGTGGCAGCACTTACAAGTCGGTGACATTTCGATTCGACCAGAACTCTGGTGATCAAAGCTCAGCCGATCAGAGTTTAGCCGATCAGAGTTTAGCCGATCAGTATGCGAACTTTGTCTACACCAGTGCTCATGAACCTGGTCCCAAACTACAAGTCGCATTCATACGTGACGGCAACAGCAGTTATCCACCGGGCGGTCGCAGGGCTCGCCCGATCCCGATCGGAGAGTCGATCGAATTGCGATTCGCCGTGCGTGAAAAGTTGGTCAACGTGTGGATCGACGATGAGTTTCAATTGGCCTACCAATTGCCGGACCGAGGCGACCGCAACCGATTCTCATTGAGCGGTTTTGATGCAACGGTCGCCTTCGATTCCATCCGTGTGCGAGCGTTACCATCGGATTTTGAGATGCAGCCGGTGCCCGGTGGCACGAATGCAACGGCCAGAGATTCAGAAACCCAGATGCGGATCGCCACAGCCAGATTGGAATCCGTGCGTTTACAGCGAGACGCCGTCCAAGCCGTTCTGTTGGCTGATGCGGCCAAGTACTTGGCCGATGATAACGAGCAGCAGCAGACGCTGGCCCGCAATGCTGCGCAAACTCAAGCGGATGCCTTGTTGGCCGAATCCGAATACGAACGCTTGGCGGCCGGAGGCGATGAAAAGAAGCTCAAAGCTGCCAATGGCAAGCGAGAGGCTGCCGAAAAACGGCTTCGCTCCATCCAGGATGGCAGCACCGACTATGAAAGCCTGCGGGTGACGCGAAAGGCGCTGGAGAGTCCCGCAGATAAGGAAACCGACTACGCGCCGATTTACCCCGCAACGACCACAGGTCGCCGACTGGCTCTGGCTCGCTGGATGACGTCAACGGAGAACCCGCTGACCGCGCGCGTTGCCGTCAATCATGTTTGGACTCGTCATTTTGGGCAGCCGTTGGTCGAATCCGTGTTCGATTTCGGTCTTCGTTGCGAAGAGCCTCTGCACGCCGAACTGCTGGATCATTTGGCGATGTCATTCATGCAGTCCGGTTGGAGCTTCAAGCACTTGCATCGACTGATCGTCACCTCAGATGCCTATCGCATGTCATCCTCCACCGCAGATGCGGATCCCACCACGCTCCAAGTGGACCCAGACAACCGCTACTATTGGCGAATGCCGGGGCGACGGATGGAATCCCAAGTCGTTCGAGACAGTTTGTTGCATTGCAGTGGCACGTTGAATCTGACCATGGGTGGACCGTCCGTCGCGATCAACGACGCCACAAAACGGCGCAGTCTGTATTACAAACATTCCCGAGACGAACAGGACAAATTTCTCTCGATGTTCGACGATGCGGATCTGTTGCAGTGCTATCGAAGGGCCGAAAGCATCGTGCCGCAACAGGCATTGGCGATGGCAAACAGTGCCCTGTCCATGGACGCAGCGGAGCAAATCGAGCGGCGTCTCGCATCGGAGTTTTTCGACGCTGAACTGGAGTCGTTCATCCAGAGCAGTTTTCAATTGTTACTGGCGCGTCAGGCCAGCGCCGATGAGATGCAGCAGTGCATTGCTTTTTGTCAGCAGTTGCGAAAACAGTTGGTTGATGAATCGAAAGTCGACGACGCCAAGATCGATCCCGTCGTGCGGACACGTTTGATTCATGTGCTGCTCAACCACAACGACTTTGTGACCATACGGTGACCGCCATGCAGAGACGAAAATTCATCACCGGTTCGGCACTCGGTTTTGGTGCCATCGCTTTGCAGAGCATGCTCAGATCCGATCGGGCGATGGGCAGCGGTGCCGGGCTTGGATGGCAACCGCCGGACGGCAAGCCGCACTTTGCCCCCAAAGCCAAGAACGTGATCTGGTTGTTCATGCGTGGCGGCGTCAGTCACATGGAGAGCTTTGACCCCAAGCCGGCGCTCAATCAATACGCTGGGAAATCCATCTCCGAGACTCCCTATGCCTCCGTCCAGGATCCAGAGCGGCTCAAGAAAGTACGCGTTGTCGTCGTCAACGACGCCAATGGCCAGCAGCGAAACAAGATCTATCCGTTGCAGGTCGGATTCAAACGATATGGAGCCAGCGGAATCGAGGTGAGCGATTGGTTTCCGCACATCGGTTCGGTGATCGATGACGTGTCCGTGATCCGTTCGATGTGGACGACGGACGACAATCATGGTGCTCAAGTGCAGTTTCATTCGGGGCGGCACATGCTGGACCCGCGCGTGCCGACGATCGGAGCATGGGTGAACTGGGGACTCGGAACGCTGAACGAAAACTTGCCCCAGTTCATCGCGATGGGACCAAGATTCTTTGATCGCCGCGATGGTCACTACTTGGGGCCTGCCTACGACTCGGTTCTCTTAAAAATCGATCCAGCCAATCCGTTGGACTATGCCAAGCCCTCAAGCGATTTTCCGCACCAGCAGCAACGTTTGAGTTTCGATCTCATGCGTCGACTCAATGAATTGACCGCCCAAGAGTATCCTGATGACGCGCAGCTTGATGCAAGAATCAAGTCCTATGAACTCGCGTATCGAATGCAAGCCGCTGTCCCGGGCGTGATCGATTTCTCACAAGAGACCGCATCCACGAAGAAGCTTTATGGGCTCGATCAGCCCGAAACGCGTCCCTTTGGAGAACAATTGTTGGCCGCCCGACGGTTCGCCGAGCAAGGAGTGCGTTTCATACAGATCCAGCACGGTGACGGAGCAGCCGGTGCGTGGGACCAGCACTCCGCGTTGAAAGCCAATCATTCCAAGCTGGCGATGCAGGTCGATCGTCCGATCGCCGGATTGATCCAGGACCTCAAGCAACGTGGAATGCTCGATGAAACACTCGTCGTGTTTGCCACCGAGTTCGGCCGCACACCTGGATCCCAAGGGGCCGACGGTCGAGACCACCACCCGCACGGTTTCAGTGTTTGGATGGCCGGCGGCGGACTCAAAGGCGGTGTGGTACACGGGGCAACCGACGAGATCGGATTTCATGCCATCGAGTCTCCCCAGTACGTGACCGACGTCCATGCCACCATCCTGCATCAGCTTGGATTAGAATCGCATCGGATGGAGGTGCCAGGGCACAAGCGACTTGAGCAGGACTTTGGTCATCCCATCACTGACATCATCGCCTAGTGGTCTGGGACAACTAAAAGTTAGGGTTTAACGTAGTGGATCTTGCCAAAGATCCCACCGCTACAGGATCTTTAACAAGATCCACTACCCTAAAAATAGGTTGTCCCAGACCACTAGTCCGACACATCCGGTAATGGGATTCGCCAGAATTCCCTACGCAAGGGATTTCTGGCGAAATCCACGACGCCGGACAAGGATGCATCAGAAAACCATCATTGCGTCCCATCATTGCGTCCCATCAACGGAGAGCCTGTTTTGAACCTTCGCCAATTGACTACCATCTGCCTGCTGGGCGCTCTGTTCCTCGTACCTGTTCTGGCCAGCAATGGTCAGGAGACGTTGCCTGATCCAGATGGTCTGCCAGCGTCGCAAGACAAGCCCGTGCAGGTCTACATTCTGTTGGGCCAATCCAACATGCTCGGATTTGGTCGCGTCGGTCCCGCTGATTTGCAGGGCTCCTTGGAGTACATGGTCAAGGAAAAGAGCAAGTATCCGCACTTGGTGGACGACGCCGGCAATTGGACGCAGCGCAATGACGTTCGCTTTGTACACGTGATGGACAAGCGTGGCGTGGATTTCCGTGACATGGAGAACTTCGCCGACATGAAGAACGAATGGTTGACGGTCAAAGGGAACTTCGGACCCGAAATCGGGTTTGGCCATGTCATGGGGCATTTGCATGATGAGCCGGTGCTTGTTTTGAAGGCTTGTATCGGTAACCGGAGTCTTGGCTGGGATTTGTTGCCGCCTGGGAGCGAACGATACGAGTTCGATGGCAAGACCTACGCTGGCTACAGAGACAATCCTGGGTCGTGGATTGAGGGCGAGCCCAAAAAGGAGGTTCCTTGGTACGCAGGTCGTCAGTACGATGCCGATGTTGCGCACGCCAAGGCCGTGCTCGCGAACTTGGACAAGTACTATCCGGGATATCAAGGACAAGGTTACGAAGTCGCTGGCTTTGTTTTCTGGCAAGGACACAAGGACCAAAATCCAGCGCACGCGAGTCGCTATGAGCAAAATCTGGTTCGATTCATCAAGTCGCTACGCAAAGATTTTGATGCACCAAATGCCAAGTTCGTTCTTGCGACCATCGCATTTGATGGCGATCAGATGAAGGAACCCGGGCTGACGATCGCCAAGGCGCAGTTGGCTGTCAGTGGAGAGACTGGCAAATACCCGGAGTTCAACGGCAATGTCAAAGCGATCGACGCCCGCCCGTATTGGCGAGACAGTTCCGTCTCACCCAAGAACCAGGGCTACCACTACAACCACAATGCGGAGACCTACATGGAAGTCGGCCAAGCATTGGGTTGGGCCATGAAGGAACTGGAAAGCACCGGCAACTAAGTACGTCAGGCTTTCTAGCCTGACATACCTCTGGAAAAACGGCATCCAAAAACGAGCGAGTGAGCCCCCTCGTCGTGATCGTGCCAGCGACTGATGCTAGGTGCATGTCAGGCTAGAAAGCCTGACGTACATAAGCTCAGCCGCCCAATTCGCCTCGGGCGTGGCGAGCGAGGGTTTCTTGGTACTTCTTCTTGCCCTCCTCGACGGTCTTGCGAATCGCCTTGGTGCTCTCCTCGCTTTCTTTGCGAAGCGTTGCGATCATCTCCAACGATTCGACTTGGAAATCGCTGATGGCATCGACGAGTTTTTGAACCGAGGCCGGGTCAATCGTGCTGCCATAGCCCGCTTTCAAGGCGGCTCGTTCGAGCTCTTTGCCGAGGTCCGCGATGTCTTCGAGCCCCTTGTTCACACCTTCCTTCATCGCTTCGGTCGCCTGGGTGACTTCGTGCAACCCGTGTTGACTTTGGTAGACCGTTCCGAGAATGGTGAAGACGTGTTCGTTGGTGGTAAAGAACGTCACGGCTCGGCGATACACGCGTTCTTTGACGTCGTGGGTTTGCTTCAGTTTGGTGATCAACGTTTCGCCGACGTCGTAGCCGATCTCCAAATTTTCCGCGATGTCCTTGAGCAACTGATAGGTCTCGTCTTCCTTTTCAAAGGTGTGGCGAGCTTCATCACGCTGCAACTCCAACTGACTCTTACCGCCTTCGTCGGTTCCCGCGTAATTGTCCAAGGCGTCTTGTGCGGTCGCCAGTCCGTTCTTGGCTGCTTCGAGAGTGGGGGCATGTTGGTCGAGCAGTTCCCGAGCCAAGACTTCGGCCTCTTTGAGCGCGAATCGAAAATCGATGTACGCGTCCATGATCATTTCTTCGCTCTTGAGGCCTTCCTTGGTGTCCTTGGCGACGTCGCCGTAGACCTCGACGATTTTTTCAAAACGATCGTTGGGAGTTCCCCGGCGGATTTTCATCCACCAGTTGGACACCTTTTCCGTGCCGCTGATCTTTCCGTCGTCGAGCTGGGCGATCAGACGCTTGCTGTCCTCGCGGACCGAGTCAAACATCTGCGTGATTTCCATGTATCGATTACCGACTTGAATGCTCTCAACGTTCTCGCGTACCAATGCGTTGAAAGAACCCATGTGTTGGATGACGTCGGCGATCGCCAGCACTTTGGCTTCGTCGATGTGCTTGACGCTTTCCAGCAAGCTGATCAATTCCTGAGGTGCTGAGTTGCGGCTGTCGATGCCGAATTTTTTTAGCACGACCATCGCACGATCGAGATACTTTCGCATCGATCCGGTATCACGTGCCTTTGGCTCGGTGGACTGCTGAGTTTCCGTTTCGCCTGCGGCGCTGGGGGCCTTGGCTTGAGCTTGTTCCGACATGGTCCAACACTTCTCCGCATTAGGTAATTGTCATCAGTGAGTCGATCTGTGGACTCAGATACAATTAGCGTAGCGCTTGGGGGGCATCGACGCAATCACCGCTTCTGAAATCGCGCTCTTGGGGGAGCGTACCCATCAACCGAATCTGAACGACGACACTGTGTCGTGGCGCTCCGATTGGGAGCCTGCTGGCTGTTTCGCTTGCGCGGCTGAGATCACAAATGGGCAGATAGGGAGTTTTCAGCGACCAGATTGCTGAGTAATCGGGCCCTTGCGGGACCATAAATCATTTGTCCCACGAGCCCGTGGTCCGCAAAACCGCTGATTTGCCTAAACTGTACTGCTAAAGATGGAGTCCCACCGAGATCGGTTTTCGCTGCGGCGGGGGCCTTCCGTCGTCACATCATCCCGTTTCCAGAAACTTTTTATCATGTCCGGATCATCACAAGCTCAGGCACAGGCTCCGATCGAGCCGCCCGTCCACGAATTGACTTTGCAGGAAACGTTGCGAGTGATGGACGTTGCCCGGGAGATGCGTGAACAGAGGCAGCAGGCCGAGGAGATGTTTCGGCGGGACGATATTCGTACTCAACTGCGTGACAAGTTGATGCGCACTGCCAAGTTGTCGGGCGACGATGTCACCGAGGCGGAGGTGGATGCCGCGATCGCCCAGTACATGGACACACTGCACACTTATCAGGACCCACCCACAGGCATGAAGAGTTTCATCGCCCACTGCTGGGTCTGGCGTGACCGAATCATGTGGAGTGCTGCGGCGATCGCCGCGATCGCCACGACGGCTGGTAGCCTGTGGTATGTCTTTCATTGACGTGCCCTGTTGCATAATGTTTCTCTCCATAATTTCTTTGTCTCGAATTCTCCGAATCCACATCAATCATGCCGATTTCTGGCCCCGTAATTCACCGTCAACTGATGGACGGCTACAAGGAAGCTCAAGCGAGATTGGAGGCACTGCGCGGACGTGTGCAGCAGGTCGATCAGAAGCGTGGTGAGCTGGATGATTTCCGCAGTGAAGCACTCGTGGATCTGGCCGAGCATTACCTGCCCGAACTGACACGCGACGCGATCCGCAACACTTGGGTCGAGGTTCGCGCCACCGTCTCGCAGATCCTGCTACGACAGGAGGACCACTGCAATCGCTTGAAGCAATCGTTGAGCGAGCTGAACGACAAACGTCACTTGCAAGACGACCGGTTGTTGGAGCTGAATGAAAAACTCGATGCAGCCTTGGCCGAACAGGACGAGTTGGGTGGCAAAGTGGAAGCGGCACTCAAGAGCGACGCAGCGTTCGTGACGTTGTCCGATCGCGCGGCGATGGCCGAAGCCGCCCTGGAACGCGCCGAGTCGAATCTGAGTGAGATCGAGCAAGATTCGGCTCGCAAGTTGCCCGCGTACGAAAAGAGTTCGCTGTTCAAATACCTCAAGGATCGTCAGTTTGGCACCGCAGAATACAAGAAACGCGGAATCACTAGGCGGATGGATCGATGGCTGGCCAAGCTGATCGATTTCAGAAAGGCGAAACAGGGCTACGAATTCCTCAAGCAAACGCCCGAACGCATGCGTCAAATCATCGCTGACGACCACGCCGCATTCGAAACGGTGATGAGTGAACTGGAGAGTCATCAAGAACAAGTCGCCAAGCGACTCGGATTGACTGATAAGGTTGCGGAAGTCGAGGGATTGCAGGCCCAACGCGCACAACAGTTACAGGAACTGGAGCAAATACGCGAACAATCCGAAGGCATCGAACAAGAACTCAGTGAGCTGGAGGATCCACGAGGTCCCCATTATCGAGAAGCCATTGAGGCGTTCCGAGCGATGCTGGAACGGTCCAGTACCCGTGATTTGGAACGCCGCGCCCGGGCGACCGTCGAAGTCACTGATGATCAGATCGTCGCGCGTTTGAATGGCGTCGAGGCGGATTTGGCGGACCTGGATGCGGCAGAACGACGACGTCAGGATGACCTGGCTCAATCACACGGATTCTTGGAAGCGTTGGGGCGAATGATTCAGCGTTTCCGCGCCGCCGAGTTCGATTCGTCACGCTCGCAGTTTGTCGGCACGTTCGACGTCATCGAGGACCTGAGCCGCGCCAGAACCGAATACGATCTCGACGCACTTTGGCAAAAGATACGAAAGTCACAACGCTGGGGACCAACCTTGGGAGAACAGATCACCAACGTCGCAACGCACCCGGTCACACAGGTCCTGATCAGCGCAATGGCGCAAGCGGCCGGTGCTGCCTTGCGTGATCATGCTCGAAGCGCCGGGCGACGTCGCTACCGAGGTTCCAATTGGTATGGTGGCAGCGCGGACAGCAGCGACGACTTTTTCCGTGCCGGGCGACGCTGATTTTGTGACCCGGATATCTTCACGTCGCCGAGTCGGCTTCGTCATCCAACTCGGGAAGATCAGGGAAGCGGAGTAGTGGCTCGACAAGCTCAGGCTCCCACGTCATTTGGCCGTCCAGGTCTCGCCAGTCGAACTCGCCATCACTCGAAAACGGATCGTCGATTTCGTCGTCGCTGATCAATCCTGCCAGCGAGCGTGCGACGCGCAGGGATGTTTCGATCTCGTCGACCAATCCGTTACCGATGACGCCTTTGCGAATGTTGCCCAAGTTCGATTCGAATTCGTGATGCAACGTCCAATCGATTTCAAAGGCGTGCGAAAGCTCACACAGAACACTCAACGCCGAAATGAAATCGCCTGCCGAGTGATCTTCCGGTGCCTGCTGGCTGGACGCCTCTCCAGCGTCAAGGCTTTGAAGCTTCACGACGAGGTCACCCCTCAAGTGCCCGCTCTCGCATCTGCTCAGTTGTGTCCAATGGCAGTCATGCCACGCATATCGTCCCCATATCGGCTCCGCGTACTGAGTCAACTCAGCAAACAGGTTTGCTTCGATCGGAGACGTGGACTCGAATGAGATTTTGAGGGTCATGACACATCAAAAACCTTATGACTACCCTATTGTGTGGCGTAGCAGCGTAACGTAGTTCGTAGTGGACGAGGTCACGAGTCCTAACGCACGGGACTCGTGACCTCGTCCACTACGCCGGTATATGATCGCTCTTTGCTAAGGTAACTTTCGGCGACGCCGATTTGAATCCCCACCCAGGGCTGATGGAAATGAGTCGTCGCGATTTTCATCAAGCCATCCCCCGAAACCCTTCTGCCAAACATCATGCGTGCAACTTCATCGACCTGTTCAGACCTTTCCGGCCGACGACTACCACGGCGGAGTAAACTCCATCGGGTGGTTTGGCTGATAACCGGCTTGTGCGTGATTTCGTTGGGACCGGGAGCACACGCGGACCAGCAGCCGTCGGATGAGCAGGCGAGAACGGCTCGGGAGCGGTTCGACTACGCGGAGACCTACAGCCGGCGGACCCGTGACCGGGTGTTTCGTCAGTCGGTCAAGCCGACTTGGTTTGGCAAGGATGATCGCTACTTGTGGTACCGCGTACGCACCTCGGCCGACGGCGGGGAATACGTGTTGGTGGACTCGCAGGCGGGTTCACGAAGTCTCGCGTTTGACCACGCAAAACTTGCCCAGCAGCTTAGCGAGCAGTCATCACGCCGCGTCGATGCACAGCAACTTCGCTTCGCCTCGCTGACCTTTGACGAGTCTGCGGAATTCTGCCGATTCCGGTATGCGAACCAATCATGGCGGTTTCAGCTTCCCGACGGTCCGCTCACTCGACATGACGGGCAACCGGACATGACGAGTGATAGTGAATCCACTGGTGAAAGGTTGTCGGCGCAGCAGACGATCGCGAGGAGCGAAGGTCAAGGCGAAGAAACGTCGATTGAGTTTCAAAACGAGCTCACTGTGCCACTGCGATTCTACTGGGTCACCGACTCAGGGGACCGTCGTCCCTACGGAATCATTGATGCCGGGAAAAGTCATCGGCAGCACACGTTTGCCGGACATGCGTGGTTGCTGACCGATCCCACGGGTGAGTCAATCGCGTCGTTCGTCGCGGACGCTTGGCAAACCCGCGCCGTCATTGACGCCGATACGGCGAAGCCAAAGAACGCGACTACTCGCAACCCTCGGCGTCGTCGTGGCGGTTCGGAATCACCTGACGGTCAGTACCGTGTTTCCTTTGACGGCGATAATGTGTTCTTGAAACATGTCGACGACGACGACCAACCCCAGCAAGTGACCGTCGACGGTGATTCGGATAACGGATACGGAAACAACGTTTGGTGGTCGCCCGACTCCCAGCATTTCGTGGTGATGAAGACCAAACGAGTGTCGCCCCGTCAGATTTCAATCGTCAAGTCGTCGCCGCCGGGTTCGATCGATGCGGAATTGGTGACGGTCAATTATCCCAAACCGGGAGACGAGCTGGATCAGCCACGATGTGTGCTGTTTCATGTTGACGATCCCAAGCCGATACTGATTCAAAACGATCTGTTCAGCAATCCCTTCAGCATCAACGACCTGGCTTGGAACGCCGACAGTGGATCGTTTTCCTTTGTGTACAACCAACGTGGTCACCAAACGCTTCGCGTCGTCAGCGTGGATGCTCAAACGGCTGAACCTCGGGCGATGATCGATGAAACCAGCGAGACCTTTGTCTGTTATTCCCACAAACAGTTTTTGCAGCGTCTGGATGCGACCAACGAAGCGATCTGGATGAGTGAGCGTTCCGGTTGGAATCACTTGTACTTGATCGATCAATCTACTGGCGAAGTCATCCAGCCGATCACGAGTGGAGAGTGGGTGGTTCGCAGCGTGCAACGCGTGGATGTCCAGCGCCGCCAAATCTGGCTGGTCGCGGGTGGGCTGAATCCTGACGAAGATCCCTATCACCAGCACTTGGTCCGGGTCGACTTTGATGGCAGCAATCTCGTGGATTTGACGCCGGGTGATGGGGAGCATCAATGGAGTTTTTCGCCTGATCAAACGCAGTTGCTGGATACCTATTCCCGCGTCGACATGCCGCCGGTGACCGTCCTGCGTAACGCGGACACCGGCGAGCTGATCACGGAACTGGAACGCGCCGATGCGACGGAGTTGACCGAAACGGGCTGGCAAATGCCCGAGCGATTCGTTGCATCGGGACGCGACGGAGAGACGCCCATCCATGGGATCATCGTTCGGCCGACGAATTTTGATCCTCACCAACGTTACCCCGTCGTGGAGGCCATTTACGCAGGGCCACACGCGGCGTTTGTCCCCAAGTCGTTCGGTTTGCACCAAAGTCTCTATCAAATGGCAGATTTGGGTTTCATCGTCGTCAAGATCGATGGAATGGGAACGAGTTTCCGCAGCAAGGCGTTTCATGATGTGTGCTGGCAAAACCTTGGCGACAGTGGTTTTCCGGATCGCGTCAAGTGGATTCGTGCGGCTGCCGCAGATCGTCCCGAAATGGACATCACTCGTGTGGGCATCTGGGGAGGCTCCGCGGGAGGTCAAAGTGCGATGCGGGCGTTAATTTCACACGGCGATCTTTACGATGCCGCGGTGGCCGATTGTGGCTGCCATGACAATCGAGTGGACAAGATCTGGTGGAACGAACAGTGGATGGGCTGGCCCATCGGACCGCACTACGAGCAACAATCCAATGTCACGGGTGCGTCCGAATTGTCGGGGGACCTGATGTTGATTTGGGGCGAACTGGACACCAACGTCGATCCAATTAGCTCCATGCAGGTCGTCGATGCGTTGATCAAGGCGGATAAGGATTTTGAAATGCTGATTGTTCCCGGTGTGGGGCACGGCGCGGCGGGGACTCCGTACGCAAAACGTCGACAGGCAGAGTTCTTGATGAGAAAGCTGGGCGTTGCGGCACGGTGATCGCTCAGCGTTTATGATGAAGGGCCCTCCTCAACCATTCCTTCCTCCATCATCGAGAGACGCCATGAATTCGCGTTGCAGAATCGATCGCCGTCAACTCTTACTCGCCGGAGCCACAACGTTGGCGGGCGTCGCCATCAGCCATAACAAGCTTCACGCCGCAGCGAATGACCGTATGAAGGTCGCGTTCATCGGAGTCGGTGGTCGTGGAGGAGGCAACCTGAAGACAATCACGGCAACGGGAGCCGTCGACGTCGTAGCGGTCTGTGACATTGACACCCGATTCATGGACCACGCGGCCGAGCAATTTCCCGGTGCGCAAAAGTTTCAAGACTTTCGCAAGCTGTACGATGCTGTCGGTAACAAGATCGACGCCGCCGTGATCAGCACGACCGAGCACACGCACGCGTTCGCGACCATGCCCGCATTGAAACTGGGCAAGCACGTCTACTGCGAAAAACCACTTGCCTACAACGTCGACGAAACGCGACGTGTGACCGATGCGGCGGCAGACGCCGGCGTCGTGACCCAGATGGGAACGCAGATTCATGCGACACCGAACTATCATCGCGTGGTGGAGCTGATTCAATCCGGCGCGATCGGCGATGTCAGCGAGGCACACGTTTGGGTCGGCAGAGCGTGGGGACTGCAGAGCAAGAAGGACGCCGAAAAGAACGGGGACCGTTTGTTCGTTGACGCTCGACCGACCGATGCCATGTCGCCACCGCCGCACATCGACTGGGACTTGTGGCTGGGGCCGGCACCCGAGCGTCCGTATCACAGCGTCTATTTTCCGGGTCCCAATTGGTACCGCTGGTGGGATTTTGGCAACGGCACGATGTCAGACCTGGGTAGTCACTGGAACGATCTGCCGTTCTGGGCACTTCAGTTGGACGCTCCCCAAACCGTGGAGGCCTTTGGCCCCGAACCGCATCCTGAGATCGCACCCGCGTCGATGAAAGCCGTCTATCAATACGGACCACGGGGTAATCGCCCGGCTGTTGAATTGACGTGGTACCAAGGCAGCGAGAAACCTCAGCGATGGCTCGATGGTGAGATTCCTCAGTGGAATAGCGGCGTGCTGTTCGTCGGCAGCAAAGGCATGCTGTTGTCGGATTACAACAAGCACGTGTTGCTGCCCGAGAACGAGTTCACGAATTTCAAAGCACCGGAACCCTTCATTCCCGACTCGCCTGGGCATCACCAGGAGTGGGTGATGGCGTGCCAAGGACAAGGAGAAACGGCAAGCCCGTTCAGCTACGCAGGACCGTTGACCGAAGCCAACCATTTGGGCAACGTGGCATTCCGAGTCGGCAAAAAGATCACGTGGGATCCCAAGACGATGACTTGTGTGGATTGCCCAGAAGCCGATCCATTCTTGCGCCGTCGCCCCCGCGACGGATGGTCCCTGCAGTAGCAGCGATGTTTGCTGTTGTGGCATTTTGGGTTTGCGCGGGCTCTGCTGTCACCTCCACCGGCGCAAGAGACTGCTGATTGAATCAAAACCAGGAACCCAAGGGTGAGCCGTGGGCCGTAAGGCACCGGGCAATGCGGTAGGCCCGGCCGCTTACGCGTCACGGCTCACAGCGTCTGGTAGCTTCATCCGCTTAGATGCGTCGAGCTGTGACTACGATGAAACCGCGTTCTAAGCGGGATGCTCCCTATCGCCCTGCGGCTGATGGATCATCCGCGCTAAAGTCTCCGAGATGTTTTCCGTCGGCGACATTCCATTGTTTGACCACGCCCGATTGGCCTCCGGAAATGATCCGGCCGCCGTCGGGACTGAGGGAAACGGAAAACAGAAAGTCACCGCCGGCGGACATCGCACGGACTTGGCCGCCATTGTCCGTGTTGTGGATTCGGACTTGACCATCCGCACACGCGGTCGCAACCTGCGATACGTTGGGCAAGAACTCGATCGCAGTGATCTCGTCGCCGAACCCGTTGATGGTTCGCTTTTGTTGCCCCGTCTGGGCATCCCAGACCTTGACCGATTTGTCGGCGCTGCACGACACGAGTGTCAAACCATTGTCGCTCCAATCGACGCCCAAAACATGATGCGTATGTCCATCGAGCGAGCGAATCAATTCGCCGCTGCGAACGTCAACCAGTCGAATCGATTTGTCCGCTGCACCGCTGGCCAAGGTCTTACCATCCGGTGAAAAACGAAGCGTCAGCACCGTGTCGCTGTGCAGTTGGTCCATTCGACGCAGGACTTGTCCCGTTCGTTGCGAAACAATCAGAACTTGACCAGCACGACTGGGTGCCCCCGAACCCACGGCGATCAATTCTCCGGTGGGGTCAAAATCGATGGCGGTCACTCGATCAGAGATCAGATCACCATCGACCGTACCGATTGTGTCTGTCAATTTCCAGCGGCGCGTTACATTCACTGAACGATTCCAACCGTTGATCCACAAGTCGGCTGAATTCACAAAGACACAGTCGCTGGTGGACGCAGGACGCGCGGCATTGCCAGGTGGAAACTCATCGATCGGCGATCCATCAGAGGCTCGATAGGTTCGAATCCATCCGTCGGACGCAACCGAGACGACGGTACTCGCATCAGGTGAAACCGCTACCGCATGAATCGGCGCTGCGAAGGAACTCTGTTCTCGAAAGGTTTTTTCGGTTCGTTCGGTTTCCTGCAGTTGTTCTTTGACCATGCTGATCAACGTTTGCTGGGCGGGGATCGCATCGGCGGCTCGTTGTCGAGACTGTCGAGCGGTCTCCAATGCTTGCAAGCGTTTCGCGACAGTTTCTTCCTTCTTGGTTTTCTCCTCGGCCAGTTTGGTGACCGATGCTTTCTGTTTCTCCAGTTCTGCCTTGGCTTGTTCCATCATTTTGGTCGCGTCGGTCTTGGACTTCTCCAGCATCGCCAGCTTGGCGCGTTTTTCGTCGGCCATTTTCTTGGACGCATCGAGTTGTGCTTGACTCTCAGCGGCTTGTTTGGCGGCCAGGTCGGCAGTCGCTTGCGCCTGGTCGGCTTTTTCTTTCGCTGCAGCAAGCTCGGCTTTGGCTTGTTCCAAAGCCGCCTTGGCGACGTCGGACTTCTTTACCAGTTCGGTTTGTTCTGCGGTCACCTTGGTGATGACGGCTTCGGTGTCGGTCAACTGTTGTTGAACCGTCTTGGACTCCGTTTCGGCTTGTGTCAACGTTGCCGTTGCCTCCGCGATCGATTTCTCGGTGGTGGCAACCTGCGTTTGGACGTCGGTCAACTTTTTCGTTTCCGCAGCCAACTCATCGGTCGCCGTCTTGTGTGCTTCGGTGACCTTGGCGAGTGATTCGTCTTCTTTTTTCAGTTCGGCCGTCAGCGTCTCGGTCGCTTTCTCCATGCGGACCACGGAATCGCGAAAACGTGACGCGTCTTTGGCCAAGATCGCCAACCGCTGCGTCGACGCCAAGTTGCTCTGAGAGGTCCCTCGCGGCTTTCCATCCGCAAGATTCCACATCCGAGTTTTTCCATCTCCGCCACCGACGACCAGGAACGCGCCGTCGGGGGACGACGCCAAGGACAGTGATGAGGCGTCGCCATCGAATTTGAATTTTTGGGCTCCGTCCGCTGGCTGCACAACAGTGACGCTGTTGCCATGTGCGACAGCCAGCAAAGTTCGTTGAGGGGCAGTGAAGCACAGGGATCGTGCCCCTGGGATCGCATCCAATGTACGGACCACCGACAGATCATTTGCTGAAAACACAACAGCCAGATCCGCGGCATTGATCGCAGCGATGGTTTGGCTATCTCCACTGACCATCAGATTGCGAAGGGCCGAATCGTGGTCGATGCAGCGAGCCAGTTGCCCATCGGTGGCTTGATGAACGCAGAGTTTTCCGCCCGCATCACAACTGGCCAGTAAGTCTGTTGAAACCCAGGCCAGGGACGTGACTGGCAACGAGTGCGTTGTGATCGTGTGCTGTTTTGCGTCCGACGCCTTGTCCCAAATTTCGATTTCGCCCAACAGATTGACCATCCCGATCCGCGTGCCGTCGGGACTGAGGGTCACATGATCGGCTGCGGATGCAAGCGATCTCATCTCAACGGTGGGGTGCTCCGCTCGCTGCCAAAGTCGCAAAGTTCGAAATCCGCCCGTAGCGATCGTCTGCCCCAGCGGCCCGAAACGAACCGACTGGATCAGGTCCAGATCAGCGACACCGGCTTGAGGCAAACTCGGATCGACCAATGAATCGACTTGCTTTCCCGTTGCGGTATCAAAAACCGCCACGCGATTGGCGGTTGCCAGGGCTGCCCAGTGGCCATCGGGCGAGTACGAGGTCGTGTAGATCGAACGAATTGATTCCGGTACCGGTTGCCAAGCAATGTTTTCTCCGCTGGTGGATTCTGGAAAGACCGCGCCGCCGAGGATCCACTGCCGCAACTTGTCCAGTTCAGCGGGGCTCAACGGCTTGGCACCGACCGTATTGTCTTCCGGCGGCATGATGGGATCTTCCTCGCCTGACGCTCGCGCCCAAATCAAGCTTCCTGTGACATCGCCCGCAACGATTCCGGGACCAGAGTCGCCGCCAGCGAGCATCTCTTTTTCTGACTCCATCGACAGACCGCCTTCGTCCTGTTTGGAGTGGTGGCAAGCCATGCAGTTACGTTTCAAGACCGGCTGAATCTCCGTCGCGAAGTCGACAACGGGCACTTTGTTTGCTGCATCCGTTTTTTGATCCGAGGCAACGTCCGAGTCCCCGGCCGAGCTTGTCATTTGCTGCAAGACGAACAACAACAGCACAGTCAATATCGATGCGAAGGTGGCACGGGGCATGGCAGATCAATGGTGGGAGAACGGGTGGGGTATCGCGTCAGTCAGTTGACCTGCAACACGACCATCGGTGAGGCGGGGAAAATCGTGAAATCGCGTGGGTTGGCCTGTGGCTTCGCGGATTCCACGCGTTTGTTCGCTGTCTGGATCGCAGCGTCCAAGTCCTTATGCTGATCGGAAAGGTTGGGATCGTCACGCATTTTCTGCAGGCGATCTCGATACTGAGTGGCTCGCTGCAGCGATTGAGGGTTTGGCGCGAATTTGACTTTGGTTTCACCCTGCAGCCAAATCCGATAGGTGCCTGGCTTTGCATTGGCGGTCACATCCAGCGTGTATTCGCCGGTGTCTTGATCGGCGGCAATGGTCACGTCTCGGGCGGTGACCCCGGCTGGGACGTCGCGTCCTCGTAGAATCACGGGTGTTTTTTCCCCGCCGGCACGACGTGTCAGCTTCACGGCCAGCTTTGCCTTGTCGCCTTTGTTGACCACAATCGGCATTGGATCGTCCATGCCGATTGTGATGGGCTCGACGTCTAGGTCCGATACCGAGACCAGGAGCTGCGAGACGAGGCGGGTACGAAGCGAGTTGCGTTGGGCATCCTTTTCCCACTGCACCGTCGTGGGTGTCGCAACGATCGAGAATGCTTGGTCGCCAATACTCGCTTTTGCGTTCACCTCAATTGCCGCGACGGACGCTGCGGCGTCTTCGTCAGCCCGCAAATTCAATTGTGCAACCGAATGTTCGGCGGGCATGGTTACCGGGGCACAGTGCACGCCGGCCGGTAATCCGGATACATTCAACTCGATCGGTCCCGACCAGTTTTGACGTAAGGCGACCACGCGAAGCGGTTGGAGGCCGCCTCGTAATACTCTGACACCGCTGGGACGCGTGACATTGATGTCTCGGTGATCATACGGCAGATAGGCCAGTAGTTTCAGACTCGGGCTTAGCGGGGTGACAGACAACGTGTAGGACTGTGTCTTGCCAAGCATTTCGCCGGAGTCCATGTCTTGGACTTTGATCCGGTACGTTGCCTCGACGTCAGCGGTGTAGTTGATCACTGGGTCGGTGCTCTTGAAACTCATCGGCCCATCGCTAAGGTTGAAGCTGTCGTCTCCGGCGGCAACTTGTTGCCAACTGACCACACCGTCTGCGTCGGTGGAGCGGCGATGTAGTGTCAGCCGGGCATCGGTCGGTTGTCCCAGGCGTTCCGAGAGGACTTCGATCGCAACCGACTGGCCTTTCGTCAATTGACACTGAAAGTAATCGACATCACTTGCTGAATCGAATCGTGCGGTTGCCGTACCGGGGATCGCCAACTCACGCGGCGACTCCATGTCGTCTGAACGTTCGTCCGCCGGTTGGCTCGCCTCCACTGCACCTGCGCTGATCGAACGAACAAGTCGTTCGTCCGATCGATGCGTCGATGCTCGTTCCACTGCGTCGGACGCGTGCAGCACAAGCCCGTAGGGATATTCGTTTCCGCCTCGATACAAGACATCGTGTACGAACAGCAGGTAGTCAGCAGCCAGTCCCACCGGCAGTGGAATCGTCAGATCGACATGATCACTGCCCGTCAAGACGGAGAGCAGTCGTCCATCGGCGTCTCGCAATTCGGCCGTTGCGATCATGCGTGAATCGACCTGTTGAGCGATCAAATCGATCGAGAGGTCTTGGTTCTCGTCGACGTGGATGTGATAGAAATCGCGCTGAGCAATCGATGCGTTGGCTTGCAGGATTTTTTCAAGGGGCAATTCCGTTGGTGCGGCAACATCGTGGCTGGGCGAAAGCAAATCGGTCGGCTCTGGATGCACAGAGATGGTTCGCGGATTGGAGACGCCCAACCGACCGACCGCCCACACGTCGTATCGTCCTGCGGGAACGTCATTTGCAACTCGAACGTGAAAATGTCCGTAACGCGGCTGAACAGAATCATCAAACGGCAATGCGGCGTCGATCAACAACTCGGCGGTGATACCGGGATGCGAAAACCTGAGGGCAGTGATCTCGTCGCCGTCGGCGGAGGAGGCAATCGACATGTCGGCTTCTGAACCGACGGTCAAAAACACTCGCGAAAGTGATTTCAGTTGTGTGGTGGGCAACTGTGCGGCAAGCTCGCCTGCGCATAGCACAAGAAACACTACCGCGCATAGCACAAGAAACATCGCAACGCCGGAGAATCGCAGTTTATTCACAGTCTTGGAGCGTCGAGAGATGGTGTCATCAATGGTTGAACAAGAATTCTTTGGAGTTGACGAGCGCCCAGATCAAATCTTCCCAAGCTGCCGATTCATTCTCTCTGCCCGACAGATACTCCAGCGACGCATTCAGCTCCTCGTCGGTCGGAGCTCGACTGAGTGTCGTCCAGTACAAACCATCCAATCGAACCGCTACCGTGGCTTCCGAGTCATTGGCCAAACGCTTAGCGCGTCCATGATCGCTGCCGAGTTTGTCTTGCATCTGCTTGGAATTCAACAAATGCAAACTCTGTGCAAGGCTCGCGTCTTGGGAACGCTCGCACTCGCACGCCGTCTTGGCTTGCGGTTGCCCGAACACATCCAAGAAATAGGAATCGAAGCCGGTATCGGGCAGCGCCACCGCTCGCGTTCCCGCCGGCATACCCGCGAACGAACTCGGTGTCCCCGTGACGTGATCGATCCCGTCCAGCAAGACCTCCGCCGTCAATCGCTTGGGATAAAAACGCGAATGGCTTCGGCGGTCCGCCAGATTTTCGTCCAAGGGCTGACTGGACGCTTGGTAGGTATCCGAAAGACAAATCGTGCGAATCAGTTCACACAAATCGAATCCTGATTGCGTGAACGAATCAGCCAAAGCATCCATCAACGCGGGGTTGGACGGCGGGTTGGTCACTCGCATGTCGTCTTCGGGTTCGACCAACGCTCTGCCGAGGAAATGTTTCCAGTAGCGGTTGACCAGCGACTTGGCAAAAAAGGGATTGTCGTCTTGGGTCATCCAGTCCGCCAACGCCTCACGCGGATCCTCGTCTGGGGCGATCTCAATCGGTGGGCCGTCCAAGCCAACCGGTTTCAGCGACGCGCCCGTTTTGGGATGGTTTGTTGCCGCGGTGCCGATTCGCGAGACAAAGACCGGCTCGGCAACATCGCCGGCATCTTTTTTGTCAATCAGCGTAAAGAATGCCATCAGTTGGCTGTAATCCGCTTGGCTCCATTTCTCATACGGATGATGGTGGCAGCGAGCGCATTGGACACGTTGTCCGAGAAACAATTGACTGATGTCTTCAACACGTTCATTGCGATCGGAAACCTGATCCAACCAGGACACCGCCGGATTGCTGGTGATCGATCCGCGAGCGGCAACAAGTTGTCGAACCCACATGTCGTAAGCAACGTTCTCGCGGAATTGCTGAGTCAGCCATTGATGAAACAGCATGTTCCGTAGCTGCAGCGGGCCGGAGTCTCGCTGGTTGCGCAAAATGGCGGACCACTTTCGCGCAAAGTACTCCGCATAGTCTTCGTCCTCCAGCAAGCGATTGACCAATCGCTCTCGCTTGTCTGCAGTGGTATCCGCGACAAACGCTTTGGCTTCATCCGGCGTTGGCAAACGGCCCGCAATATCGAGCGTTGCACGACGCACGTACGTCGCATCATCACAACGGGGTGAACGCGGGATACCGAGTGAATTCAATTTATTCCAGACGTGCTGATCAATGACGTTGCTCGGCGTCTCGTGCGTCTCGGCGAGCGAGAGGGGGGACATCGTCCTCGGCACGTCCGCCTGGAATACTGCCACGTGACCTTGATAACGCGCCATCACGGCCACATCACCGACGACATCGCCGATCTCAACCCAACCGGTCGGAGTAACACTCGCCATCTGGGGATCGTTGGATTCGTAAACGACACCACGCGTGATGTCTTCTCTCGTTCCGTCAGTGTAAGTCGCGATCACCGACAGTTGCTGCGATGATCCAGCGGCAACACGGCGGTGGGGCGGAAAAACATCAATCGATTCAACGACACGTTGATTTTCATCACCATACGGCATGCCTTGAAGGATCCAACGCCGCAGCAAGCGATACTCGTAGGAATCGGCGTCCATCCGTTGTCCGCCGCCGTGAGGCACGGTTCCGATCGACTTTTGCAGCAACAAACTGCGATCAGGTGCTGCCACCGAAACGCGACGCCCGAGTGAGTGGGCGATCAAGTGTTTGTGATCAACGTGTGGTTCGAATCCCAGCAAAGACAATCGGAATCCGTTTTGACCGGCGATCTTGCCGTGACATCCGCCTCCATTGCATCCCAGTTTGGTGAAAATCGGAACGACTTGACTGGCGAAACTGATTTCGCGAGCCACGCCGGTTTGAGACACTGTCAGCGGAATCTGGACAGCACGCCCGTCCGGGTGCGTTGTGGTCACGGAAACGTTCGCGTCGGCCAATGGGGTGACCAATCCCGTTTCGTCGATCGAGACGATTCCCGGCGGTTCGCTCGTGTAGGTGACCGCACGCGTGACATCGACTTGGTTGCCCGCATCGTCAACCGTGGAAACGACCAGTTGCAGGCGTGCGTCAACACCGACGAGTTCGGTAAAGGCGAACACGGTTTCGTTTTCAATGATCATCGACGGTAATTGGTCCGCAGCCAACACGCTGGTGGACCTACATGTCGACACGGTCAATAGGGCAAGCAGTGCCGCCATCAGTTTCAACGCATTCCATTGTCGTGTGGTTCGATGTGCTGTTGGGAGCATCAAATCAACTCGGCGATGGGATCGTGTTCGACCAAGTACTGCGGTCGTCCGGTCGGATCGGGAATGGTCACGGTGTGAGTGTCGATGCCCAGGCTGTGATAAAGCGTGGCCACGATGTCCTGCATGTGAACCGGACGTTCCAAGGCTTCGCCACCCATTCGATCCGTCGACCCGATGACTTGACCGGTTCTTAATCCACCGCCCGCCAAGAAGGCACTGCTGACGTTCGTCCAGTGGTCACGTCCGGCGTTTCCGTTGATCTGCGGCGTGCGTCCGAATTCTCCCCAAACGGCGATCGTCACATCGTCCAGCATGCCACGTTGATCCAAGTCTTCGATCAACGCGCTCAAGCACTGATCAAGTTTTCCGCCGTGGTCGCGGACGAGGTCAAAGTTCTGTGAGTGACTGTCCCAGCGTCCAAAGCTGAGGCTGACCACACGTACGCCGACTTCGATCAAGCGGCGTGCGATCAACAGTTGCTCGTTGCAGGTGGGGGCACCATCGTATTGAAACTGGTACGGCTTTCCGTCGCCGTAACGTTCGACCCACTTGGGGTCTTCTTTGCTCAAATCCAACGCATCGACGAGCCTGCTGCTGGTCAAGACATCCAACGCGCGTTGGCCGAACGCATCCATCCCGTCCATCGCGCCGGTGATGTCCGTGTCACGACGCAAGGTATCGAGCTTGGTTAATAGTCGCCGTCGGTCGGCCAGTCTCTCCAACGTGATTCCGTTGAGAGTCATGTTGGCCATGCCCGGGCCATCCGGTTTGAACGGCGTGTACGCCGCCCCGAGAAAACCCGCGTGCCCTGGATCGGACCACGGAACATGTCGGGTCTTGGCGGCCAGGCCGACGAACGGAGGCACCGAGGGATCGACCGGACCGAACAACTTGGAAACCGCGGCACCGATGGACGGCCGACCGCCGACGTTCTTCAGCGAGTTCTTGTCCCAGCCGGTAAAGCACTGGTAGGCTTCGTGGCCGCCATGGCATCCGACGACGCTGCGGATGATGGCGGCTTTGTCCATCAAACCCGCGAGTTGCGGAAAGACTTCGCAAATCTGAATGCCATCGACATTCGTATTGATGGGACGAAACTCGCCACGGATTTCACTCGGGGCATCCGTCTTGATGTCCCACATGTCTTGGTGTGGAGGACCACCGGCCAAGAAAATGTTGATGATCGATTTGTGTGATTTCGGTTTCTCGCTTGCCGCCTCGGCTCGATACAGATCGGCAAGCGAGAGCCCGCCAATACCGAACGATAAGCCGCCAATTTTGAGAAAGCTGCGTCGAGACCGACCGTCGCAAAAACGGCTGGCGCTTCCCTGGAGGGTCAACATGATCGGGCCACGTTGTTGGAGGGAGGGTGGGGTGGGAACGCGGGTGGGACTATCATTCTAGCCGTACAAGGGCGAGAAACGCAACATTTGTCCTTGGCGACTGTTTCACTGGATCGATGTTCACCCCCTAAAACCCGGCTCCCCCCTGCCCAATGCCCCAAATTCACCTCAAAACACTGCTGATTGCCACCACTCTGATCTCTTGGCTGACCCCATCGGTCGACACGCACGCCGATGGCCAGGCAGGGACCGATTCGGCTGTCCGTGTGGTCAATCACCTCACCGACTCCGTGGTCCGATACCCGGTCATCGTGCTCCGAGGCGAAATCCCCCCAGGCTCGACGGGACTAAAAATCACCAGAAACGGTGAGCCTTTGGAATCGGCCGGCGTGCTGGTCGATTCCGGACGTTTCAAAGCCCTGGTGCCGCTGACTAACGGCGACAACCGGCTGCAACTGTCGCCCGATGGAGTCCCATCGGATAAGTCTACGGAGTTGAACATCACCTTCCAGCCGCAGACCAATCCGTACTATGTGCGTCTGATTTGGATGACGGACAAAACGGGTGACACCCGTTTCGCCACACCCAACGACGAGGTACCTCAAGACTACGAGGCGAGGTTACGGACCGCTGCCCAGTTGATGCAAACGTTCACCGCCGAGCGAATGCACGATGCAGGATATGGACGCAAGACATTTCGTTTGGAACGCGACGAGAATGGCGAGATCATCGTTCATACGCTCAACGGAAACAAAGCCGCAGCGGACTACTACAAGATGTCGGACAATCGCTGGTACGGCGACATCAATGGTTGGCTGAACGAAAACCATCCCGATCCGTTTGCAAAGAACATCGTCTTGGCCGCCTACACACGAAAGGATCCACAGACGGGCAAGATGCTCGGCCACACGGCTCTAGGTGGCGGCAACCAAGGTCTGTTCGGTAGCGGTTCGGTGTTTTCCTGGCCACGGGACCTTTCATCCGCCATGCAGGTCTTTCAAGACGACACTGCCGTTGATCCGAGCAGGGTTCACGACGACAGCGCCTTTCGTGGAACCTACTGGGGGCTGGCGTCCACAACGATCGGTGCCACGCTGCATGAGATGGGCCACGCGTTCGGGTTGCCGCACTGCACCGACCCGCTCGGCATCATGACTCGTGGCTTCGACCACTTTCACCGAGCGTTCACCTTCGCCGATCCGGTCAGTCGCGTGAACAATCAGCCCGTTGAATTCAACGACAACCAAGTCGCTTACTTTGCCCCCATCAGCGCATCGTACTTGCAGTGGACACCGTGGTTTCGATTGGATGAGTCCGAGTCGATGCCCGACAGCGAGACCAAGATCACGATCGACCATGAAAAGAAAGAAGTGCGAGTTTCCTCGCCATCAGGTGTTCGATGGGTTGGTTTCTGGGTCGGTGACTCGGTTGCCTACCATCGAGAAATCAGTGGCGATGAACCGACACAAGAAGTTCGATTCACGAGAGAAGAGATTGCCAAGTGGCTCAATGGGCGAAAGCTCAGTACCGTCACATCCATCGCGTCCGATGGCAAAGCCGCACGGATCGCTGTGCGTGATTGACCGCCGAAAGTGATCCCATACGCACACCAGCCGTGTGGGCATTCGCCAGACCTTCGTTCGCGACAGGCGTGCCCTCCGACATTGCATCGATAGCTTTCACTTGCTGCTCGCGTTACGGCTAGAATAGGCCGTCGCGAGTCAGGCGGTTTAGAAACTTTGCTGGTGAGTAAGGCGATGAAGAAGTCGTTGAAGATGCAGCCCACGTTCATCGTGGAATTGCCGTGGGATGCACGAGAAGCTGTCTCCCGAATCCGTAGAGCGATCTTGCATGCCGGATTTCAAGACCACGCGGTTTCGGCGGGCAGTTGCATCGACTTTCGCATCGACCGACAGGATCAGCGGTTCTGGTCGCCTCATTTGTCCGTGCAAGTCAGCGACGTGGAAACGGGCTCACAGGCGCTCGGTCGGTTTTCTCCTCGACCGGAAATCTGGACCATGTTCATGGCAATCTATGCCGTGGTCGCGACGGTCGGCTTTGGCGCCGCGATCTTGGGATACGTGCAATGGTTCCTTGGTTCCACTCCCTGGGCGATCGCTTTGTTGCCGTTGGGGTTCATCGTGATCGCTGCGTTGCACATGGCAAGCTTGATCGGACAGAGCCTTAGTTCGGACCAAATGGATTTGTTGCGTGGTCGTCTCGACGAAACGATTTTGATCGCAAAAGCCGAAACACCGCGTCCAGATGAATCACAGCCAGGGCAAACAATGGACGCTGAGCCCGTTTTATGAAGGATGGCACGACGATGCGAACGGTCTTTTTCTGTTGTAGTGGACAAGGTAACGAGTCCCTGCAGCCAAAATCCGTGTCGAGGATTCGTGACCTCGTCCACTACAAGTAAACGTTCGTCAGCCTCTCGCCTCAACGCTCTGGCTGAATCATTCGCTGGCGATGTACTGAAGTTGGATGTCGGTGTCGGGAAGCTCTTTCTTTAGTTTATCGACTCCCGCCTGAGTCACCGCGGTTCGCGTGACTTTCAAATCCTTGAGTTTCTTCAGCCCATGCAGGTGCACGAGCCCGTCGTCTGTGATCGTTGTGGAGCCCAAGTGCAGGAAAGTCAATTCTGTCAGTCCGGCGAGTGACGGCATGCCTGCATCGGAGAGTAATGTGTTGTCCAGATTCAGTGACGTCAGTCCGGTCAGCGATGCAAGCGGCTTGATGCCCGCGTCCGTGATTTGAACACGCCACAGGTTTAGCTTTTTCAGGTTTGTGCATTGGGCCAACGGAGGCATCGCGTCGTCAAAGATCTGCGAGCACTCACTCAAGTCCAATTCGGTCAACGCTTTCATCTCGGCCAGCTTTGCGACCCCGGGACCGTCGATCGTGTTCTTCGCGAGTCTGAGTTTGCTCAGTTGCGGCAGTCCTGCGATCACGTTCATCGCGTCGTTGCTGATGTTTGTCTTGCTCAGGTAGAGTTCGGTCAGGTTCTTGCAATCGGCCAATTCGGCAATGCCATCGTCGCTGATCCACAGACCGTCCAGCCCGAGAACTTTTAGGTTGGGAAAACGGGCGATGACCGGCATTGCGTCGTCGTCGATATCGCATTGGGCATCGATCCCGGAGAGCTTGAGTGCCTTGAGGTCTTTCAAGCCGCTGAGATTTTGAATCGAAGCATTGCCAATCTCGCATTGCCGCAAGTCCAGGTTTTGCAGGTTGGTTATCTGAGCGAGGGATTCCGACGCCCCGTCTGTGATTTTCGTCCCCGCCAGCAGAACCGATCGAAGTCGTGTCAGCTCGGTCAGCGGCACGACCGCGTCGTCTCCGGCATCGGTACCCCGATAGTCGACTTCGATGATCATGCCGTCGTCGTCGCGTCGGATCTTATCGGTCACGGCCTCAATGGCGGACACGGCGGCCGGGGGATCTGCCATGGCGGTTGTCGTTTCCGAAGCCGTTGTCTCCGTCGATGTCGTCTTTTCCGGTTCCCTCGTGTCCGATTCCGCAACCGGGACTTCCTTTCCGCAACCCACCAAGACCAGCGTGATCCAAGCGGCCATGAGACAGTGTTTTTGGGTGCAGCGGGCGTTCATTTCGAAATGACCTTTGGGGGCGAGTGCGGGGAGTCCAGATTGTAACGCCGACTTCCAGAGCTTTGCACCGGTTGTTGCGAAGGGTTGCTGATATACTGGTGCAATCGTCAACCGACAGGATGGAAAAACATGAACCGACCAGCAAACAGTTCGACTCAGCAAAGTGAATCTGCCCCGTCATGGGGCGAGGGATCCCAAGTCATCCTGCGTCAACCGATCGCTCGCCGACAATTGTTGCGAGGCCTCGGAGCGGCGGCGATCGGATTGCCGATTCTGGAAGCCATGTCGCCGATGTTGTCGGCGACCGCCGCGGTTCATGGTGCGGAACCACCGAGCGCATCGCCCAATCGGTTCATCGCGATCTGCGCGACATTGGGATTTCACGGTCCGTTCTTGTTTCCTGAACAGACCGGGCGTGACTATGAGTTGTCACCCTATCTACAACAGCTCAAAGAACACCGAGATCAGTTCACCGTTTTCTCTGGCTTGTCGCATCCCGATCAACAGGGAAACAACGGGCACGCATCTGAGATGACATGGTTGACTGGCGCGCGTCGACCAGGGCTGGCGGGATTTCGGAACACGATTTCGTTGGACCAATTGATCGCGTCGCACGTCGGTTTGGAGACACGGTTTCCGTACCTGGCACTGGGCACCGGAGGTCAATCGCTTTCCTGGACACGATCGGGTGTCCCGATTCCCGCTGAGTCGAGGCCATCGGTGGTTTTCAAATCTTTGTTCGTCCAGGGCAGTGAAACCGAAGTCGCCGATCAGATGCGTCAGCTAAGGCGCGGTCGCAGCATCTTGGACACTGTTTCGGGCGAAGCGGCAAAGTTGAACCGTGAGCTCGGCCAACGCGATCGCGAAAAAATGGATCAGTACCTGAGCAGTGTGCGCGAGTTAGAGTCTCGCTTGCAGCAGACCGAAGGCTGGGCGCAGCGTCCCAAACCGGTCGTCGATGCTCAGCCGCCCAAAGATGTGACCGAGAAAACGCAAGCGATCGAGCGTCAGCGGTTGATGTATGAAATGATCGCCATGGCGTTGCAAACCGACAGCACTCGTACCATCACGTACACACTCAGTGGACTGAACGCTGTGCCACAGATTGCGGGCGTCTCCAGTGACTGGCACAACCTTTCTCACCACGGCAAGGATCCCGAAAAGATCAACGAACTGAAATTGATCGAGCAAGCCGAATTTGATTGCTTCGGCGAATTCCTCACCAAACTCCACAGCGTGCGTGAAGGAGACCAAACGTTGCTTGACCGTACAGCCGTTCTCTTCGGCTCCAATCTCGGCAACGCCAGCAGTCACGACTGGCACAATCTGCCGATCATTCTGGCCGGCGGCGGATATCGACACGGCCAATACGTTGCCCACGATGAAAAGAACAATACTCCGCTAGCGAATTTGCATGTCGCACTGGCTCAGCGGATGGGCGTGCCCACAGAATCCTTCGGCAGCAGTACCCAAGTCGGAATTCGAGGCCTGGACTCGTAGCTCATCCGAGGCCATCGTTCTTGCAGATCAGTCGTCGCCGCCAAAGATGCCTTTGATGATCCATCCACCGATGGCAAGAACTCCCGCGATCGCCAAACCGATCAATTTGCCGATGCCGCGACCGCGAATGCGAGTCGAACCCGACGAGTTTTCTTGCTGCTGTGAGGCTGAGCTGTATTGAACCATCATAGGCGTTGGAGCAAAGCTCTCTACGGAAACCACCGCTGCAGGCGGTTGCAGCGTGGTCGGCGCGGCCGATGACGAAACGGCAGCGGAGAATGAAAGGACCACCGCCACACAACAGATCAAAAGCATTCTTTTCATTTGTAGGATTCCTCGTGAAAAGAGAACACAGAAAAAACGAGAGTACAAAACCGGGGAGTGATTAGACCCCACCCGTGTGGTCGGGGCAAGAAAAATCTGTTGTAGAAAACAACGCGATCGATTTCACTTCGCGACCTGCCATTGCTCGTCAAAAAATCCGGTTGAGAGGACTTTTCCGGGATCTCGCATCGTTGCTCCACCCGTGATATCGATGATGGCCCAGTCGGGCAGTTTTGGGGTCTGTCGCGCGTTGTTCAAATAGTCGTATTCTCGGAAAGTGAATCCGCTGTTGATCACAACGTAACGATTCGGGTTGAGTGGGTTGGGGTAAATCATCACCAACGCGTTTCCACGGCGACCGTACGTTTTACGGGTGCCACGAATGGTGTCTTGCGTCCAACCGATCGGTAACTGCTCGGAAATCTTTCCAATCACGGAGTTGGACATCGGATCGCCAAACAAGATCAAGTGATTCGAATCGATTTGTTCCTGTGTCAACTCGGTGTCCTTGACTTGGCGAACGTCACCGCGGAAGTGATGACGCCAATGTGACATTGCATGCTTGGATTCGGCGTCAACCCAAGCTTGAAGGTCGCTGTCTTCACACTGACCGCTAGGCAGGACAAACAAGAACGAATCCATGAACGCGTCGTCGATCGGGCCTTGCAATCCAGGACGTTTTCTCAAGTCGGAATCGTCCGGATTGGCAGCGGCCCATGCCTTGTCCCCACGAATCAACTCCCAAGTCCAGGAACGATCCGATCGAACAGGAGGTCCGATAAGTTCATTGCCATCGATGGTGACAACCGGACGCGTTGGAAAGTCGCCGTCCCATTGACCGGGAGCAAAGTCGAACTTGATGCGAGTGACATTGCTGGTGGTAACATCGATCGATGCATCGTCACGGTCGGCGACCACGTTAGCGCTCTGCCAATGTTTGCCCAAACCCTGAATGTCGATCCAGCCCATCTGATGGTAGCGAAGCGTCAGGGTCGTGAAGTCGATGTGCTCGGGGGTTTCATGGCTGACGGCGCGAGCCAATGCATCCATCCTGGATTCGATTTCGACTTGCGAATCTGGATGGATCTTGTGCGCCGTATCGGGACCGATCACGTGAACCAAGTCGATGTCCTGTTTCGCCAGGGCCGCTTGCATCACATCGGCTGCTTGTTTCTGGCGGTCAATTTCACCGCTGTAAGCAACCGTCGGACAATGCACTAGGTTGCGTGACCAAGGTGGACAGTCATACCAACCCCACAAAGTACGTTGGTGCTCGGGAGTACCGCTGAGGTCTTCGCCCTGAAACGACTTTAGAAATTCGGGCGTTTCGCTGAAACCGGCGCCCGGATTGGCGGCAAAGAATCGTCCAGGGTAATGAGTCGCGAATTGCCAACAAGCCGCGCCGCCCATGGAGAAACCGCGAACGCTGATGCGAGACGCATCCACCGGCAGTCGGCTTTCTAGATAAGCCAATGACTCCAGCACATCGATTTCGCCGGCAAACTTGAATGCATTGCTGTAGCGACCATAGGGATGCAGCACAAAGGTATCGGCTGGGGTGTATTGTCCCGCCGAACTGCGACCTTTGCCCAAGAAGCTCATTTCTGTCAACGTCTCGCCCCGCCCGTGAAACCATAGGTCGAGTCGACGTGGACGGGCGTCGGTTTGGTCAAAACCAGGTGGGATCACGACGGCATAGGGCTGGAACGAACCATCGATCTTGGATTGGTAGCCGCCGATGATCAACGTTTGTGACTTGCCATCGCCGATGCCTACGATCTGACTCCACGTCGGGTCGGTCGCAGCGGTCTCGATTCGCCGCGACGCTTCGTCTAACAAACTGACCGCGAGATCAAATTCCGCCGGCTTGTAGAACTGATTGAACTCCAATGCCATCTCGACGGCACGAGGAAACACAAGGATTTCGGATTCCAGTGACTTCAGTGCTGCGAGGGATGCTCGCTTCGCGGCCTTCTGATTGTTATTGCCTTTCTGTGAATCCTGATCAGTTGATTGAACCAGTTTCGCCCAAGCCTGTCGGACTTCGGTGCAGCGTGTTTTCAGGTCCTGTGACTGCTCTGCGCTCAGAGGTGTTCCCGGGGGAGGAATGGGGCGGACCGTGGCTGCGTCGTTGTCTGCGGGTCCATCGGCCATAACGTGGCAGGCGGCACAAAAGAAGGCAGCGAGAACGAATGCGCCGGCGATGATCGTTGGTCGAATGCTTGGTTGAGTCATGAGCGTGATTGATGGGGAAACGACGGTTTATGATCCCGATTTTGTCGGCGGACCCGCAAAAAGCTTGCGTCTCGCTACGAAACCGGAGACGCTATAGATTAGTCAATCAGGTGATTCGCAAGGGGGCGATCCCCACTTTTCCTTCTTCTCTGGAGTAACAGACATGCGTTGGTTTCCTTGGGTGTTGATGTTAGCCATCACCGGTTTTTTCGCAGGCGTTGCAAGCGCCCAGCTTGCGGATCCTTTTGGCGGTGGAGGTTCTGATCCGTTTGGCGGTGGCGAAACTGCCGCAGCGGACCCAGGTACTACTTCACCGAACCAATCAGCCACCCAAAAACCTGCTGGCGCGCAGGCCGGTAAAAGAAAGCCTGCAGAGGCGAAGAACAAATCGTCCGCTGCCATCCGAGCCGCCCTCAACGAGGATACGAGCAACACGTTCATCGAAACTCCGCTGATTGAAGCGTTGCAAGTGCTAGGCGACCTGCATGACATCCCTATCGTTCTCGACAGGCGATCTCTTGAAGAAATTGGATTATCTGCTGATGCCCCTGTCACCATCGATCTCAAAAGTGTTTCCCTGAGAAGCTTTTTGAGACTGATGCTGCGAGATTTGCAGCTCACCTATCTCGTCAAGGATGACGTCCTGCAGATCATGACGACAGAGTCTGCTGCACATAGCTTGACGACCGAGGTTTATCCCTTCTCCAAAGAGCTGTCGGACAAGGGTGACAAAATCATGAAGGCTTTGACAACGACCGTGAATCCATCGACATGGGAAGCATTGGGTGGCCCCAGCAGTGTCGCCGTGATCGACAACGTCCTCGTTGTGTCAGCGACCGAACGCACGCATGAGGAAGTGATCGAATTTTTAAAGAAGCTGCAAGAGGCGTTTGAGAATCACAAGGCGAGTCGGTAAGCACGCCGACAGAAATGATGTTGCCCATTACTAGATGGGCTGATCGTCGCCTTTTTCTTTCCTTGTTCGTACGCGGCGACAGCGTTCGCTGCAATAACGGACTTCGTGCCACACGTCCTTCCATTTCTTTCGCCAAGTGAAGGGGCGGCCACAGACGACGCATGTCTTGGATGGCTTTGGTTTCGCTGGACGCCTTGGCATCACTCTCTCCTCTGACACGGGCGAGGTCCTTCGAAGCGTTTAAATGGGAAAACGATTCGGTTCATCGTCTTCGTCCCCGGGCGAATCATGGATGCGTTCTCCCAAATTCCTTTGCTGCAAAAGTTGGAATCCCTCTCGGAGAAGTTCGCGAAAGCACTCGGCGCACTGCGTGTCGTCTGGCGGCACGCGAGTTGCTTGATCGATCGTCAGCAAAACCATGGCACCGCATTCACAGCAAGTACGTTCGATGCAAGCTGGGGGTAAATCGAGTTGCCTAGCCGAAGACGATTTGGCAGGTCGTTGGGGTGACTGTGACATGATTGCTCCCATTTGCGTGCTGAACCCACTATCAGAACGCGTCAAGCTGATTTTTGTTCCCGAGAATACGTGTGAGAACCGGACGTCCATGCGTTTTCTGCGAGGCGCAAGCGTTCTCACTCAGACTTGATTGCTTTGCCGGTTTCAGGGATTCTTGGATGCGTCTGCCCAATTTTGCAAGACACTCGTAGCCGCTTCGGCTTCGCCGTTGACGCCATTCTCCTTGAGTCGATTCAACAGTGGCTGGAATGGATCTCGCAATTCGGACGGGACTGGTTTCAACGCGGACAAGCACTTGGCGCGGAATGACGGAGTGACGGTCGGGGCGATGTGTGGTGGAAACACGCTCAGTCTGTCCATCAACGGACTTTCAAGCAACTCCAGGATCAAGGAACCGATCTCTGGTTTTCGGTTCAATTGAAGAACGAGATGGTACATGAGTACGTCTGGCCTTTCGCCCGTCCCCAAGTTGCGTTCGAACTGCGGCTTGAGTCGTTGCAGATTTTCAGTGTCCGTCAGATCCAGGAAAACCAAAGCACATACCGCGAAGAATCCGTTGTGAGGTGACGCCGATTTTAGATCCGACAGCAAACGCTGTTCGTGTTCAGATGCGGCAAGCCAAGTGCGAATCGGCGTGAAATCAATGGGATGGTCGTTGTCTGCGTACTCGAAAAGGTTCGCAAGCAACTGAATGATGCTTGCCCGTTTCTCATCGGGAGCGAGTGAATCCCAAAGTTGAAGCGCTGTTCTCTGATACTCGGCAATATCCGCTGTTGCCTCGGTCCGTCCGATTCTCGCCAGCAATGCATTCAACACCGCGGAAGCGTTGCCGTGTTTTGCCAGTAGCTCGATCAGCTCCGTCTTGAAATCCATGGACCTAGTGTCGGGCGATTTGGGAACATGTGAAATCCGTTGGATCGCGGATGCCTTCCCATAATCGGTGTCGTACATCATCAGACGCTGGACGATGTCGAGCAGGTCTTTGTCAGGGATTCTTGACCCGCCCATCATCGCTTCTCGGTACGCCTCCTCCAACGTCACGCCTCTGATGGACCAAGCGATTTCGAAGCCATTAGGCGAATTGCGATCACGCATTTTGTTTGGTTTTGCGTCTGTGATCTTTTCGATCGCGTAGGCGATCCATTTCGGCTCCGATAAATCGGAGGTGCGATACGTCTCGGGTCGACTCCTTGGGACAAACGAACGGATCTCAAATTCGCGTTCCCGCCATGCTTCGATCAGGATCGGTATCACCGACGTATCGCCGATTTCACCAAGCGACCGAATAGCAGCGTCTTTGACGCTGGTTTGTTCATAGTTTCCATCGATTGGATTGCGGACCCCGTACACGCCCGCATGCGTGACGAGTTCGTCTGTGTCTTGCACGATCTCAACCAAATCGGGCACGACCGATTTCGCCGGGGAGCCGACGTCCCCCAATAGCCAAGCCGCTTCGGCGCGATGGGCGAGTTCTGCTGCAGTGAGTAGCTGTTTCAATACGGTCACGACTTCCGGCAAACTCGCCTCCAGTTGGATCAATTGACTGGCGGCATAAAGCTGGAATGCCGGATCGGTGTCCGACAAACGCGGCATCAAAAGCTTGATGCGATCTTCCCGATCACTGACTCGACAATACGTACGCAAAGTACCAAATCGGAGCTCTTCGGCAGCCATCTCGTCACGCACGATCTGCTCAAGTTGGCTTCGCAATGTCTCGTTTTTCAGAGGATAAATGATTCGGGCGTAGGTCAAGTAGTTGACGATGAAACTGCGATTCGCAGTCGTCGGATTGTCCAGTTCCTCGGACAAAGCATTGATGACCACCTCTCGATTGCAAGCGTCAAAGAACTCCTGAGCGGTTCTCAACAACGAAACCGTCTCACCGCTGGCGGTTTTATATTCCGCGTCTCCTTCGTGGTACCTTGATGCCACAAGTACCGCGGCAACCGCTTCGTCCGAGTGTTCGTGCACGGCAAGTTTATGGAAAGCACGCACCGCCTCGTAAAACTGACCTGGGCTTCGTTCCTGCAGCATCAGTCGTAACCATTGATCGAACGTCTTGCCTTCGTAAGTCGGCTGGTCGATCGACGCAATCGCGGGCGATGTTGAATCGCTGGTGGGGGTAGCGGCCATCGTAGCAGAGTCACGCTGCACGATTTTGGCTAGCCAAGTCTCACCGCGTTTGAGCGTAAACTGCCCGTTCTCTACTTCCAGCCCATCGGCATCGCTCACGATCTCGATATCGTACTCGCCGGCTCCCAATCGCAAAGACTCGGCAGTTTGCGAGAGTTTCAATTGACGATGGGTCTCGCCCGATTTCAGAATTCGAACTTCGACATCCGGCGAAGCGGTTTCGATCACCAACTGGCCGGAGTTCATTTGCAAGGTGATCACGATCCCGGCCGCGACAAGCAGCGTCGCCATGGCAAGCCAGATCCAGCCACTGGCAACGAATCTGCCCCAGCGATTGCGAGACTGAGGTGGCGACGCGGGTTGCAGTTCCGCCGTTTCCCCAGGCCACGCACCGTTTTTACTTTCGGCGGAGAAAGGGAGTCGTACGTGTTGTTCGCGTAGCTTGGTGGCTTCCTTGACCCGAGACCGAAGGTCGCAGTTGACGGTCCAGCGGCTCAACGATTGGGCGATCTCTTGCATCGACGCTGGCCGTTCGCTCGCGTCTTTGGATAGCATGCCATCGATGCACTGGCATAGTTCTTCGGGCAGGTCATTGCGGTAGCTTGCGATCGGCAGGGCAGCTTCGGTGGCGATGCGTCGAAGCTTTGACAGCAGTGGCTCTTTCCCAACGATGGTGTGAGGCGAATGACCGGTGAGCCATTTGTACAGAGTTGCTCCGAGCGCGTAGACATCTGCTCGTTCGTCAACATCGTGTGAGTTTTCTATTTGCTCCGGCGCCATGTAGTCGAGTGTGCCCATCAACTGTCCGACGGTCGTCAGCTCGTCATCGATCAAGCGTTCGCCGACAACACGAGCCAAGCCTAGGTCCAGGATCTTGACTTCGCCACCATTGGTGATCATCACGTTGGATGGCTTCAAATCGCGGTGCACGATGCCCTTTTCATGGACGTAAGCCATGCCCGCGGCGGCTTGGCGAGCGATCTCGCAGGCATCGGCGACCGGTATCGGGCCGAGCGTCCGCACCAGTTCGGAGCCATCGATTCCATCGATCAATTCCATAACCAGAAAGTGAACGCCATCGGCTTCGCCGCCGTCGGTGGCTTGTACGATCGCCGGGTGTCGCAGGCTGCCCACGGCTTGCATCTCACGCTCGAACCGGGCCACCACTGCGGGGTTTTGAAGCCAGCGATCGGGCAAGACCTTCACCGCGACTTGTCGATTCAAACGTGTGTGCCGGGCACGGTAAACCATGCCCATGCCGCCGTGAGCGAGCGGCTCAAGCAATTCGTAGTCACGTAACTTGGGCAGCGTCAACGATGGTGCGATGTCCGATGCGTCGTACCAGGAGGCGGCGGCCCGTTTTGCGGCCAAGCGATACACTGAGACCGGTTCAGGCTGGACTGCGGGTGTTCGCAAGCCCTCCACCAGCGTATCGGAATCGCGGTCCAGAGCCGACACGGTCGCTTCACAATCGCTGCACGACTGGAGATGGCTCTCGATTTGAGCGGATTCAAACTCGGTGAGGTCACCCAGTAGGTAGTCGCGGAGTCGGTCTCGAGCGATGCATGGGATGTCTGTCATGGTCATCATGTGATTCATTTTGAGCTTACAAGTCAGGTGAGCAATCGTAAACGGTGTGACCACTAGGCGCGGATGATTCATACCCCGACGCGTAAGCGAGGGATACTCGGTAAATCCCTCGCATACGCGTCGGGTTATGAAAGACACTTTGCCGATTCCTGGTCTGGCTGCTTTGAATCACGCAGACGCGCGACAGGAAAATCAAAAAAGAATCACCTGGCGTCGGACAGTTCTTGCTTCAAACGTCGCAAAACACGCGATTTTGCTTGCCTTACGCTATTGGTCGACATTCCCAGTGAACGAGCGATCTCGTCCGTCGTCCGTTCCTCGACGACGGCCATCCAAAAGGCCTGCCAAGTCTGGGACTCAAAATCATTTCGGATCAACTGCATCGCACGGTGGTACAGCGCCAGCACGTCATTGCGAGTCGCCGCGGAGCTGTCGTCGTCCCAGTGCTCGGGAAGTTGATTCAGCATTCGCAGCGCGGTGTCTCCCCCGGTGGCATTGAGCCCTTGGGCACCCTGTGGTGAAGCACGGCGGAAATGATCGTGAATCTTGTTGCGGGTGATCGTCCACAGCCAGCCTCGAAATCGGCCTTCTGCTGCCGGATCGAATCTCTTGATCGCCCTAGCCACTGACGCAAAAACTTCTTGCATGACGTCGGCGGCATCCTCGGGTGACAGCCCGCCTCGACAGGCCCACGTGAAAATCAGCGGACCATAAAGATCAACCAAACGTTGCCAAGCGTTGGCGTCGTTGGATCGCACACGCTGAACCAAAGAAGCCGAAGTGCCTGCCGATGAGTCGTCCGTGGGATGAGAAGTGTTCATCCCGTTATGGTAACAAAATCGACACTTCAAGAGTGGCTGAATAGGGACTGTTGGACGGCGCCCGTTTGTCGTGAGTCAATGAGTGGGAACGGCAAAACGCTTGGCGAGGCACGCTATCGACTTGGAAAGTCGAGCGACAATTGTCGTTCGACTTTCCAAGTCGAAAACGAACACCACCATCCGCTCAAACACAAGCCATCCACCGTGTGCCGTGCTTACGCTGGGCTGTTCAAAATGTGGTGTTGATATTCTTGTTTCAGTCCATGTTTTTGTCCCATGCATCGCAATCCGAGTGAGCCTCAGGCGCTAGCCGTGGGCCGGTACCACAATCCGCCTCAGGCCCACGGCTAGCGCCTTAGGCTCACTGGGACCACCAGTTGCGCTGGGAGAGGTGACAGAAACTGGCGGATCGCCATAGTGCCACAATCCCAAATTTTGAGCTGTCCAGTGATTGTGAGTCGATTGCTATGATCGGCCTGCCGATTCGATCTTTCGTGCTGCTCCGAGACTCGCTAGAAAAAAGCCGGCTGAGTTTCTAGCAGCAAAGTGGTTTCGGCGACGTAAATGAGGATCGCTAGATGTACGAGGATGAAATCAAGTTTGATCAGTTTCTTTTTGAAATGGACGATGTTTTGGATGTTTTCATCGCGGATGCGGAGAGTGAGGGGGTTCACCTTGACTATTCGTTGGAAAGCCTTGCTGGTGTCGAGCAGATATTGTTATCGGATGCTTCGGATGACCTCACGTTGGAAAACCGGGCCGCACGGTATGTTGGGGAGGTGTTTCGCCGATTTGCTGGCGGCACGTGGTGCTTGTGCCAGAAGGGACCAAAGTATCTCTTCGACAACCTTCCGGTCATCGAAGGCCACTCGTCCAGCCCCGTTGAATTTTGCCCTATCTCGTTGGTAAGACTGTTTAAGATTCGAAAGCGGTGCGGAATGATACAGAAGGCTATTGAATCGAATGCGAATAGCTCGTCTTCTTGACTCTACAGCACCTGGATGTATTGAATGTTGAAAATCTTTGATCAAGAGGTCGTCGATCAGAACATCTGCATTGACGACGAGAAATCGTTTTCGGTCATTGGAAAGCACGCCGTTTTGCGAGGTTGCACGATTGACTGTAGGGTTCCAGCACGCGCAGTCTCATTCGACGGAGCACGGCTGGAGGACTGTCGCGTCATTGCCAAGAAAACCCTCAAGGGTTTTTCCTGGCTGCGGACCAGACTCATCGATACGACGTTTGAAGGAAACTTTACCGAGAACGAGTTTGGACATCTGGAGTCAGAAGGTCCTAACGGGCATATAGAAGCATGCTCGTTTGCATCAGCCAATGTTGACGGCTGCCAGTTCTTTGGTTGCGATGTCGACTCGCTAGTGCTGCCAGGTTGGCCGTATCTGACGATCAAAAACCCGTTTCACGAAGCGGATGCCATGGCAAGTCTCGCAACAATGAGTGATCTTCGTGTGATCTGTAAATCTTTCCGATACTGCGATTCGAATGCTGTGGCGATGGTCAATTCTGCGTCGACGCTGGAGAGTGAGTTTGGGATCCCCATTGAAGATCTGAAAACGTTTTTTCGTCAGTTTGATCACGTTCTGTTGTAGATGCATCCATGTGGTACGATTCCGTTGAACGCCACGTGATGCTTGAAGCTTTGTTGAAAAAAACAGCGGCGTGAGAAATCGGTCACGAGAGAGGTTTGGAATCAGAATGAACGAGTTGCTAGTCAAAGTTATTCTTGATAATGTCGACTTCTACGCGAACTGTGATGATAACGTGCTCGCTCCAGACATTGCCGTCAAGCAATTGGAGAGAATTTCCGCGTCTCTTCGGAAACTGAAGCCCCGGGAACTTAGAGAGTTCGTTTCGGTAACAGCTTCAATTGCACAGTTGTGTGAGCGGGATGATTCTGATCGTGCAGATTTCTATCGATCAATACCAGAGAACCTGGGGTTGCTGTGACTGGTTGGAGCTGTCGCATTCGCGATCTACACAAGATTTACTCTTTGTTTCCGCCGGGCTTGCCCCGGTTCGGAGCAACGAAGGTAGCCGTCAGTTGTTTCCTCTGCCGAGACACGCTCGACGGAAGGAAATGATTAAGCGTACGGTTGCGGCACGCTATCGACTTGGAAAGTCAAGCGAATATTGTTCACTCGACTGTTGGCCGCGTGGTGACGTAGGCGATCGCTGCAGCGAGGACGGTTAGCAGCAACAAGGCGATTGCGGATTGCCAGAGGAGCGTTCTGTATTGCGAAGCAAAATCAAGATCCAATTCCAAAGGCTCTTTCTCGGCGACTTGAACGCTGCGGTTGAACGTGTACACGTCGCCTTCCTCGGGCAAGCTGATGATGATCGCCTGCGGTGCGGGCTCGGTGGTGTGCTGATGCTGAACCAATCGTGCCGCGATCTGTTGCAAAACGGCGTTGTCTTCGGTCGTGTTGCCTTGCAGCAGTTGGCTCAATTGCTGAGGACGAAAGTTCAATTGGTTTTGTTGCAGAACCGGATTGTTGGTCGCGGCGCGTCGCATTTGCTCGTTGTCTACGATCGCAGTGTCTTGGAGACTGTTGTCGAGAAACAATCGTTGACGGCGAGTGTTGAGTCCGACGATGGCCTGTTGGGTTTGCAAATTCTCCAGTTGCACCCTGGCATCCTCGTTCGAAGCGGCGTCCAACGCGTATTGGTTGGCAACGCTGTTGAGTGCCCAGCTTGCTTTGGATTGTTCGCCCGCTTGAAGTAGTTCGTTGGCTTGTTCCAGCAGTTCGGCTGCTTGCCGTGCTTGAACTTCACGCCGACCGCTCACTTTGGACAGGTACGATGCTCGGTCATACTGCCGTTGGATGGATTGCTGAACAAGTTCCAGGTTTCCGTCGTGATCTACCAACTCGAAACCTTCCGGCGCGATCACGTTCCATTGGATGTTTTCCAGCGGAACGTTCATTTCGGGACTGGTTAGATTCAAGCTGCTGAGCCGGTCTCCTTTGACCGAATAAACGAATCGAACCTCCGCAGTGCGGTCATCGATCCCGGGCAGAATGTAGAACTGCCATGCGTTGGAGGTTCCGCCCAGCCGAATCGAATTGACGCTTTCGCCGTTGACGAAAATACTGAGCAGATCACCATCCTGCGGCAGGCCGACACTGAGGCTGCTGCGCTGAATGACTTCCATTGTGACGTTGACTGCGGTGAGCTGGTCACCTGTGGGCGACAGCACGGTTGTCAGCGTTCCCTTGGCCACTCGCAGTTTCAGTGCGTCGGCGATGGAGTGACGTTTTGCGTGGACCGTCAGGTTATTCGCAGGGGTCACGGCGCGGAACACCAGCGAAGGTGTGCTGCGGTTCTCGGCTTCGCGTAGCGTTTGTGGAACGGAGTTCCAATCGGCTCGTTGCCAACCTTGCGTCAGGGTGTCGTGTTCCAGTTCCAGTCGGCCACCGGCGCGGACCGCAAAATAGTAAGCGATCTGGCGAACGCTGGGGAAACTGGCCGGACGGAGCGTTTCGTCATTGTTCTGACGATCACCCCTGCGTTCGTACTCGATGCGAAATTGAACGTTGCCGACCACGCGGCGCTTCAATTGGATCTCCCAAATGTCGGAATCGGTAGCGGTTCGGACCAAGTCACTGACCGTACCGCCACTTGCTCGCAGCGTCTTGATCTCGTCTGCATCGGTGATCGGCAATGCGACGCGTAGTGATCGAATGGAAGCATTCTGGACTTCAAGGTTCGCGATCAATGCCGTTCGAGTTTGTCCTTCCCGCAAGGTGACCTCATGCAGCACTTGGCCGGTTACCCAGGGATCGAGTTTCTCGATGCCCAGAACGAGATTCCAGTCACGTTGCAGCAAACGAAATGCGAGAGCACCCTGAACCACGCCGCCCATCGTGCGTGGATCGGTCTCAGAAACGTTTTGTCGAGTAACGGTTCGCAGTCGAATGCCGGTCGTGGGGCGGACGACCATTTCTCCGCTCTGGCGGGTTGCTTCGTTCAGTTCAAAGTGTGGGACCTGCCATTGGTTGACGTCGGTCGGCGCGATGCCGGACAGAGCAAGCGCAAAGTTCTGTGTGCCGATCGTCTTGCCGTTAAGGTGTAAAACAATCTGTCGGTTTCCGGAGTCGTTGAGTTCGGCCCAGTGATGCAGCGAGTCACCGGTAAGCGATTCGACCTCCAGTCCCTCGGGCAGCGGGAAACTGAGTTGAAACAGGCCTGCTCTGGTGATCTCTGCGGCGAAGTTGACGCTCAAGACGACGCGTTCGTCGCCCAATGAGAGTGCTTGTTTGCTAACGACTCGGACTTCGGGCTCCACGGGGGTGACACGCACGGCCAGTTCGCCACCGTCGGTTCCATACCGGTAGACGCGATGCAAGACGGCTTGCGACTCCGGTATCAGGCTGGCGTCGAAGTCGCCGAGGTTGACCGCCGACATGTCGGTTGCAGAAAGCGTTTCCGGTTGTGCGTCAGGACCGAACGCGATGGCGACCGAGCCGACTTCACCGCTCGCGTCGGCCACTTTTACGGGCGAGAGGTTGACATCGGTCGGCAGGGGATCGAGTCCACGTTGTGTTTCGATCGTGACGTCAAACGCCGCCGATTGCGCCGGTTCGATTTCCAGTTTCAAGGCACCGCTGTCCGCGTCGAATTGCCATGAACCGATGGGGCCATTGACTGTGCTGACGGTCAAGCCCGTGGGGATCATCACGGTCAACCCACTGACTTGTCCTTGCGAAGTGCGGACGTGAAGGTGATGTCGTCCATCCACCACGCCGGGACCCGGCAGGTAGAGATTAGAGGCTTCGACAAAGAACTGGGTTTCTTCGGAGGTCACGTCTCGGGCTTGCGGTTTCAGTTGCAAGCTCGCGTTACCTGGCCCCAGCAGCACCCTGGCTTGGGTGATGTCGTCATCTGATTCGACTTGTTCGATCTGGACGGCCGTTGTGCCAAAGACATCCCAGCCGGCTTCATCGTAACGCAAGTTGAGTTCTTGGTGCGCTGCCACTCCCGTCAGAACATTCACGCCATCGGCCGGTTTGACCGCTTCGAGCTGATACTCGAAGGTGGCGGTGAACTCGCGAGCAGGACGGCTTGCCTTGGGTTGGTCGGTTTCCGATGTTTCGGTTTCCGGTTCGTCTGGTTCTTCGGAAAGTGGAATGCTGGCCACGTACGCCAAGCCTTCCCCAGGCACTTCCTGCTTGGTCAGACGAAGGCCTGTTGCATCGAAACGAGTCAGGACGGCGGGGGATTTCAGCACGATAAAACGGTCGCCAGGTCGGCCGGATAGCGTGATCGTTCCGGTTGCCTTCAGGCGAGCGTCTTGGTGGCTGATCTGCCATTGCTGTGTGATCGAATCGGCTGATTCGAATCCATCGGGTGTCGCAGCCAAGCAGGAGCCTGCCGTGCTAATAACGATGGCCAGCAAAGCGATTGTGGTCGTCACCGCTCCGGGGCCTGGTTCGGTACCCGGATCGTTCGGTTTTGCATCCTCTGCGGCCTTGCGTTGCTCGGCCGAGTTTTTCCACCAGAGGCGTAGCTCGCGCAGGCCGTCCAACGCAGGCTGCAGGAAGAGCAAAACACCGATGGCCAGTGCCAACAGAGCAAAGAACCACGAGGCTCCGTCACCTTGCCACAACACACCCAACGCGATCAGCAGCATGCCGAGACATCGAAGGGATGTCTTGGGTAGGGTCTCAAGTTTTCGGAATGAAAAGCCCACGGCTAAGGCCCCCGCCAGCGCGCAGGTCAGCCCCATCCAGGAAAGATTGACTCGCCAGAGTGGCGTATTGCTGACAGCGATCTCTACCGTTTCACCGGCGGCCAGGATAGGAATGCTGACTTCCAACGGCGCTGGCGGACCGGCATCGGACAGGGCCAGCAATGCGGTCGCGAATGAGACGACGATCGCGAACGCCAAGCTGAGCAGTCCCCAAGCACGTAGAGAACTCGACTTGCCACGTGTCCAAATTCCGAATATGGCAAACAGACCGATCATCAGCAGCGACAGCAAACCATGCTTGGTCAGCCAGTGGAACCCTGTCGGTCGCGAGACAGGCGTGGGAGGTGTCACGGTTCCGCCGCTGGGCAACAACGCGTGTTCTTCGTCCCCGCTGATGTTCCATTGTGTTTTCAGCAAGGGCGCATCGACGACCGGCAGCGTGAGGACCGGCCTGGATTCTCTGACGGTCGGTTTCCCCAATCGCAAGCTGACTTCCACCGGAACGTTGGGATCCGTTCCCCCGGGCAACGGAATCAAGGTTGCATCGTCGGATTGTCGTGCGGTCACCGGTTGGCCGTTGACGGAGACGGCCCAAAGTCGAACCGGATCGGCGGGGATCTGGATTCGAAAAGTGCGTCGGCCGCGAGTCTTGACGTAGTAAAGCACGTCGGTCACCAACTCACCATCGGCCGATACCCGGCTATTGGCTTCCGAAAACTCGACCACTTGCGTCACCGTGGTGCCTGGCTGGAACCAGTTAACTTTCAGATTCAGATCAAACGGACGATCGGTGTACTGCCAAGTGCCCAGTGGCGGCGCTGTACTCAGCAAACGAAACTCGGCGGGCAATTCGAGTGGATCGAGTTTCAGCATGTCCTCTGAGATCGAAACGGTTTCGATTTCGACTTGCATCGGACTGACGACTTGGATGTAGCCACGCTCACCTTGCACATCGGTGGGTGAGATTTGACCGGCTTGGAACGTCCCTTTGCTCTTGTCTGGCTTTTCCTCAAAAGTCACCAGCAGCGTATGCGCTCCCATCACGGGTTGATGCAGCGAAACGATCAGCATGTCGCCTTCACGCCGCCAAGTCCGAACGTCTTGGCCATCGACCATCACATTGCCCAGCGACTGCGGAACAGCGATCGTCCACTCCGACACAGGTGATCCGGTGACGAAGTAATTGATCAGGGCACTGCCGTAAACCGTTTCTTGGCTCAACGAGTACAGGTGAAACACGTCGGACTGCACGCTGCGGTCCAGCAATTCCACTTGCATTGTGGCGGACCAGAGCGGCTGACGAATACGGAAAGCCTGTTGTAAATGAGGTGTCGGTTTGGGGAAATACGACAACGGTTTTTCCACCAGCAGATCTGCTTGCCCCACTGAAACTCGAAATCCTGGTGCGCCAACGACGCCGATATCACCGCGGACGTTTTTTGCACCGGGAAAATCGATGCGTGGCAGCAGCCAGTCGCCAGCGGTAGCTACCTCGCTTTTCTCTAGATGCAACGAAACGAGTTGTCGCCCCGTGATGTCTTGGCCGAAGATGATTTTCAAATTGCGTCTGCCGTCCTGGACCGCAGTGGCCGCGATGTAGTCGGCGACGCTCGCGCCGGTAACCGCGACCACGCTGTAGTCGGACGGGATATCGAAATCCCACTCGCGAATAGGTGCTTCACGGACATCCAACTCGATGTCCGCCGTGATCACGCGATCGGTTTCGGCGAGTTGATAGACAACCAGCTCGGAGATGTTGACTTCCGGTTCGATACGATCCGCGGCCACGGTAAACGAATGCTCGGCGGCAGGGAAACGATAGACGAACACCTGACGTGCTGCTATCGGCTCCGCCGGAAATTGCTCGGGTGCCAACTGGGTCAATCCACTCAGAGCGGTCGGTTCCAAGCGGACCGATCCGTCATTGGCCAGCCTCAGGTATCCTGAATGACGAATCGCACCAATGGGATTGAGTCTCAGGCCTTCCACTCGAACCGGCAGGGCGGTCAAAGGAGTCTGGCTGCGGACATGGATTTGACCGGTCAGTGTGATCGGCTGACTGAGCGTGACATCCAGTTGGCGAGATTGTCCCTGATCGACGACGTTCCAAGCGACGATGTTGGTGCCTTGAACGTCCAGGATTTCGCCGGGACCTTGCAGCAAGATGCTCAGCGATTTCAGCTCTCCCTGCAGGACTTGATAGTCGATTCGGTGGTCCTGACGCATCAGCCCCGCGCCGACTCGTGTTTCGATTTGGCCGGTGGTGGTGAAGAAAAGTTTGCCCTCGCCAGCCTTGCGAGCCATCTTCCAATTCAACTTCGCCCGCCCAGTCGCGGGCAAGAACCCCAACCAGTTGTCTTGGTCACGTATTGGAACCAAGGAATTTTGGTCGGACTGGAATTCCAGATCGGCTGGCAGGCCCTCGATCGTCATCGGGACGACGGCGCTGGCACCGATCGTAAAATCCATGCTGCGACCGCTCGCGTTCGATCCTGTTAAGGCAGCGACGAAGTCCAGCGACACGGGGAAAGTGCCGGGCTCAGCGAACACCAATCGGTAGACGGGTCGATCGTCTTGGGTGGTCAGCCGCAAGCGATAATGAGGATCATCGGGAACGACATTGATCGCTGCGTTGCCCGAGAGAATGCTGATCTCCGCGTCGGGCTCCGTCACCACCGCGGTACCGCGAAACTGAAGGTTGATGGACTCGCCGTTGGGATGAACGGTGCCCTTGAGCGTCGTCTCGATCAACTCAACCGGTCCGGGGGCTGCCCCGTTGCGGTTGAGTGAAAGTTTGATTTGCCCGCCGGTCGTTGTTTGGAAACGATTGGACTGATCGGTGTCGTCCAAGGGAGCAAACCCGGCGGCTTCTGTGACGGTTCCCTGAACCCCCGTCGCGTAATGAATGCTGACGATGGAATTGAAACCGACTGATTCGCCTGGGGTCAAGTGAGTCAGTTCGATCGAGGCCGGTAGCTGAAGTGTCTTCTCTGGCGAACGCAGTTTGACCTGTGCTGTGATGTCCCTGGCGTTCTCCGTGAGTTTCAAATCCAGATAACGCTTTTCGCCTTCTTGACGCACCGACCACGACTGGATGATCTCTCCTTGCACGTCGGTCACCCGATCGGAACCATGCAGTCCGAAACTGACCGAGTCTGCATTTCCTTGGATGACTTTGATCGACAAGTCAACCGTTTGCTCAATGGATTGCGGTCCGACCTGGACGTTCGCCGTGGCGTTGGCTGTGTAGAACACCGGTGGCTTTGGCAATTGCCCTCGTGCTTCGACCACGATGCTTCCTGTGCCGTCGCCGCCGATGGAACTGCTGAAGGTGGCTTGATCGGCGTCTTCCTGTGCAATCGCTGGTACGTTGATCAACCCGATGAATGCCAGCAGGCAGAGATGTTGCAATGGACGCATGGTGGATCGTTGGTTGGGGGGAGCTAATCGTAGATTCAGTTTCTAAAAGGTGTCGGACACCTTTTTAAGCCGCGGACACCTTTTTAAGCCGTCGTGAGCCGTGGGCCGTAAGGCACCGGGCAATGCGGTAGGCCCGGCCGCTTACGCGTCGCGGCTCACTACAGTCTTCGCAACACGTTTAGCGAAACGTCTTGCGTGGATTGGTGCGAAAACAGTCTGCGCATATCAGCCGCCACGCGGTAGCGTCCGGTTCTCAAGCTAGTATTCGAGAACCGGACGCTATCGCGTTGCCGCTCATGAATGATCCGGGCTAGTGGTCTGGGACAACTTATCTTTAGGGTAGTGGATCTTGTTAAAGATCCTGTAGCGGTGGGATCTTTAACAAGATCCACTACGGCAAACCCTAACTTCTAGCTGTCCCAGACCACTAGCGCGTTCGGCTCAGTTGTTTTTGTTAGGTTCACGCCAATTGTGTCTGACGCTTTTTCATCGATCGTTGCGAAGGGAATTCTGGCGAATCCCATTACGACGTGTGCCAACCACTGACGCGATGCTGCTAACGTCCGCTGAGCTGTCTTGCTTGATCGATCATTTGTTTCAGTTGTTTGACGCGGTTGTCTTGACGCTCTGGATCTGGCAAGCCCGAGATCAAGTTCGACAGGGTTTGTAAATCGACCGTTTCTCCGAGTGGTTCGCCTCGCAGTTTTGCGGCCAGCAATGCAGCGGACGCGGCGATGCGAATCGACGGCGCGGCTTGATCGATCCGTGGAGCATCGGATTGGTAAGGAATCGGCCAACGGTTTTCGATCATCTGACCGGATGAAAGATCACGGAAACGCACGGAGACCGAACCGATGTCACCTTCGCCGTCCGCCAAAGGCTCAAACTGGTACATCGCCACGCCGGCTTCGGCGGCAGCCATTTCGGCCGCGTCGACTTTGTCGTTGCGGAAATCTTCTTTGTTCAAGATGTGTTTTTCAAAACCCAGCAGCTTGTAGCTGCCGACACGTTTGGGGTTGAACTCGACTTGCACCTTGACGTTCTTTGCGGATGGCCGGAGGGCTCCGGCGATTTGGCGAGCAAAACCGTCGTCCACGGATTCGATGGAATCGAGCAAGTAGTACCGGCCGTCGCCTTTACGAGTGAGCGCTTCGAGGACTTCGTCATTCAACCCTTCGGCGCTGATACCGGCGGCATCGAACGCGATCCCTTGTCCTCGCATGTCGATGATCATTTTCGACAAGCTTTCGGGATCGGCATCGCCAAGATTGACGGCGCCGTCGGTGAGCAAGATGATTCGGTTCTGAGCACCCTCGGCCTGTTGCTCGCGTGCTTTTTCGATCGCCAACTGCAAAGCGGCTTCGACATTCGTGCCTCCTTCGCTGGGCAGTTCATCGATCAGTTGAACGAGTCGCTGTGCCTGATCTCCGCTGACTTTGTCGGCCAGCAAACGTGGTTGGCGGGCGAAGCTGATCAAGGTGACTTGATCGCTCGGTTGCAGTTGCCTAGCGAGCACGGCAAAGGCTCGACGGACGGTTTGTTGGCGATCGACACGCTCCATCGAACCAGAGTTGTCCAACAAGAACGTCAGTCTCAGCGGCGTATCGCTGGAGCGGCCGGTTGCTGCGGTCCGCATGGAGATGCGGAGCAGGTTGCGCTGCTGGATGAAGGGATGGATCGACTGCTCAATGCGGCAGGCGACCTTCTCGTCTTGGCTCGGCATCGGATCGCCGTAGTTGAAAGCGTTGACGAATTCTTCGATACGAATCTTTGCTGGATCCGGCCATTCACCACGCAACAGTGCTGCGAACGCCAGCTTGAAGGAGACATCGCTGACGTGCAGTGAGAAGGTTGAAAAGGATTCTTGTGCGGCAGATTTTTCGTTCAGACCAGCGGGGGCAGCGCGGCGTGTCGTTGGCGCAAGTCTAGTGTCATCTTCAAGAAGTTTTTTGAAATAAGGACGCGTTTCATAGCGGTAGTTTCGGGCGGCTCGCTCCGCCTCGAGTGCCACTTGGGCTTCTCCGGCTGATCGGCTTAAGGTTTTGCTCTCTTCCCTGAGCGTTTGAACTTCGCCTGAGTAGTGACCGCGAATGGCGGGCCTACGATTGCTTTCAAGATCACTTAGTGCATCCAGACCTTGCTCCTCGACCGCATTCGGTTTTGCAGGCGGCGACAGTTTGCTACTTGCGGATTCAGCGAAATCATCGCTGCGTTCTTCTTGCTCGAGTGCCATCTCTGAATAATCTACGTCCGCCGACATCAAACCCTTGATGACACTCTGTGGTGGTTCACCCATTGACTCACTGCTCTGATTTGTCGCTGAAGCTTTAGCTGGAGCGGGCGTCGCTTGGCGATAGAACTTCTCCGCCGTCGGCTCTGATCCTCGCTGATACGTGATCGAAGAATCACCGGCCATGGGAACGCTAAAGCTGAGTTCGGCACTTTCGGGAAGACTAACGTCGGGGATACCCAATGAACTTGGTTGATCAGTAGACGAAGATCGCCCGTATCGAGATTCTGATTTCGAATCCAGGCTTTCGCCATCCAGACCGCTACCACTCAAGCCACTGTCACCCATGCGAGACAGATCGGAAAAATCCTTCTGTGCAACGACCTTTGGGGCGACCTTTGGGGCGACCTTGCGATCAGCTATCTGTTCGGGCAGCGAATCCCCGTCAGAGTCGTTGCTGCCTTGAGAACCATCGCCATTCTCGGCGAACTCGCGGCCTGCCATGTTTTCAACAAGCGGAGTCGGCGGGGATTGTGCACCGTTCACACTGCTGGATTTGTCCTCACTTGGGGTGTCCGACAGGGAGACTCGTCGTTGCGGCGTGATACTCTGCCAAGCCGAGACGTCTTTGCCTGCACTAGCAACTTCTTCCGCTTCTTGCGGGTTTGAGAGAGTCGATTCCTCGCGAACGACTTGCGGTCCGTTCGCTCCGTTTTCAAACCATCGATTCTGGGGCTCAGCAGCGGCGGCTCCCCACTGCTTCTTTCCGCTCTCAAATCTCGCTGGCCCGTCCGTGAAGGATGGAACTGGCCCAGATGGTTTTGCTTCCGTGGAGGGAGACACCCCATCGCGGGCTTCACCGCGTGTTGACGTTGGTTCTTGCGCGATTTGAAACGCCGGGTTGGCAGGGTAATACTGCACATCGTCTTGCAAATAGTACGGTGACGGCGGTGATGTCGATCCGCTCAGCGGCATGTTCGCTTCGAAGGATTCGCGGATCTCCGAGAGAGCGGTTTTCGAACTGGGCTCGGCGTCTGTGTCCGAGGCGGCAACGCTCAGTTTTGGCCTAAACCCTGCATTGCGATCCGAATATTCATCAACAAATAGGTTTTCCGTCGTGGCCTCATCCCACTGGAGTTCAGATCCGACGTCTTGGAGTAACGGGGGGTCGATTGTTGCCGACATTCTAGTACCGCCTGTAAGATCATTCGCAGTCCTTCTGTAAACCAAGATCGAACCGAGAAGTCCGATCATGCAAATCACGGCCGCGATCTTGGACAAGTTCATCAGCCATTGCTTGCCGGTCCACGCTTTCCGATCATGGGAGGCAAGAGTAATCTTGACTGGCAATTCGACGGGCGTTTCACCACGAATCGTTGCGAGTACCCTTTCGCGTTTCTCTGACGACAGTTTCCAGTCTTCATCGGTGCCAACGAATTCGCCTTCGCCGACTTGATTCAATAATCCATGCACGCTCTGCATTTGCCATTTGAATCTGGCCAACTCGGGGCGTTCTTGAATCAGGCGATTCAGTTCGTCGCTTTCGAAGTCCGATGCTTCGCCCAGAACGAGCGCGACGATGCGTGCTTCGATTTCCGGATCGATCGATGTTGGTTGTCGTTCTTCGTTCATGACTTTTCGTCAAACCCGAGTGTCTTCAGTTTCCCGGCCAGCTCTTTCAAAATGTGGTGCAGTCGGTAACCGACGTTACCGATGCTGAGTCCCGTTTCCTGGCTGATGTCGCGGTACTTCTGACCTTGGAAATATTTCAACCGAACCAATTGCCGATCACCCTCATCGAGTTCCTCAAGTATTTGCCTCAATGCGCCCGTGGCTTCCATCCGCTGCATCGCTGCATCGGGAGTCTCTCCGTCGTCCGCCTTGGGTTCGATTTCGCGGTCTTTGCCGAGCAGGACCTCTCGTTTGTTGCTGCGAAAGTGGTTGTAGGATGCGTTGCGGACGCTGCGAAACAGCCAAGCGCGTGGCGAGTCGACGTCGTCCCAGTTGCGATGCAATTGCAGGAACACTTCCTGCACGATCTCTTCCGCCACCGCACGGCGCCCCGTCAGCGAAAACGCATATCGCAGCAACGGGGCTTCCTCGGAATCAAACAGCTCCTCCAGCGTGCGCTTGCGCACACCCTCGGTATTGGGCTGGCTGACTCGGGGAGTCGGGTTCAACATGAATTCGTTTCGCGACGCCGGGCACTGCTGAATCACATCCATTCATCCTCTCACAAGGAGAAGGACCGCAGAGGGATGCTTTGTTAGAAGAATTGGGGAGATTTTTCTTTGCTTGCTCCATTGTCGCAGAAAACACCCAACAATTGCGGTGTTTTCCAGTTTGATTCGCAGCCGAAGGAGACTGCTGACTTTGTGAGCCGCAAGGCGCGGGCCCGGGTTATTCACGCGACTGCCTACAGTCTTAGCAATACGTTTGCACGAAACGGCTTACGCGGATTAGTAGGAAAACAGTCTGCGCAGATCAGCCGCCATGCGATAGCGTCCGGTTCTTTCGCCTGTACACGGGAACCGGACGCTATCGCGTGCCGGCTGATGAATAATCCGGACTAGCCGCGGGCCCAGGGGTGTTGACGAAACCCTGTGAGGCCCGTGTCTAGCGCCATCGGCTCACAGAAATATATAACGCAGGACGATTAGGTCAGCGGTCTCCCAAGGCGTAGGCATAGGCGGCGTTTGATTTTGCGGGGCAGACCGGTTGGTGGTGGCTCCTGCGCCTTCGGCTACGGGTCAAACGATGTTTAAGGGACACCGTGTTTGACCCGCAGCCGAAGGCGTAGGCGGAAGCGGCGATTGACTCGGCGGGGCAGGCCGGTTGGTGGTGGCGATTACGCCTGCGGCTACGGGTCAAACGATGTTTAAGAGACCCCGTGTTTGACCCGCAGCCGAAGGCGTAGGCGGAAGCGGCGCTTGACTTTGCGGGGCAGACCGGTTGGTGGTGGCTCCTGCGCCTGCGGCTACGGGTCAAACGATGTTTAAGAGACGCCGTGTTTGACCCGCAGCCGAAGGCGTAGGCGGAAGCGGCGATTGACTCGGCGGGGCAGACCGGTTGGTGGTGGCTCCTGCGCCTGCGGCTACGGGTCAAACGATGTTTAAGAGACGCCGTGTTTGACCCGCAGCCGAAGGCGTAGGCGGAAGCGGCGATTGACTCGGCGGGGCAGGCCGGTTGGTGGTGGCGATTACGCCTGCGGCTTGTCGTTAAACGCAATACCGTTCAATGTTTTCATAAATCGCGGCTCCCGCTAGAGTTAGGTTGTCTTACCAACTAGCCTCGCAAGGAGCCGCGACATGAATGGGCAAGGATGCTCTGACTTCTCTTCGGAAGTCAATGGAAGAATTTTAGATCGTATTGCTGGACTCGAAAAGATCATTTCGCCTGAGCTTGTTGAGCAAGCACTTGTCGATACAGGCAAGCAGACCACGCGGGTTTGCAGACTGACTAACGAAGTCATGATTTGGGTTGTTTTGGCAATGGGCCTTTTTACCGAACTACCGATCAGGCAAGTCTTCAAGGCGTGTCGCCGGCTGCGGCATGGAGAGAAATCGCCAGCCAGGTCGAGTCTGTGTATGGCACGTCAAAGACTCGGCAGCGAACCGCTCGTTGCCTTGCACAGTTTGGTGGTCCGCCCATTGGCCACACCGCAAACGCTCGGTGCGTTCTATCGCGGGATGCGCAAAGTCGGCATCGACGGCACGGTTCTTGATGCTCCGGACTGCGATGCGCATCAGCACTTCGGACGCTCATCGGGAAGTCGTGGTGAAGGCCCCTTTCCTCAAGTTCGCAAAGTCAGTCTCGTCGAACTGGGAACTCACATCGAATTCGCTTTCGTTTATGGAGGCTGGAAAGACTCTGAAAAGAAGCTCGTTGAGCAGCTTTGGGAACACATTCCCGACGATGCGTTGTTGATCGAAGACCGAGGCTTCTTTAGCTACAAACACTGGAAATTACTGCATGAAAAGCACAAGTTGCTCATTCGCATCCAGAAATCGATGGTGTTTAAACCGATCAAATATTTCGCCGATGGCTCGTTCCTGGCGAAGGTCTATCCAAGCAACTGGTATCGCGAAAATGACAAGCAAGGCATCCTCGTTCGCGTGATCGAATACAAGCTCGACGATCCTCAACGAGTCGGCCATGATGAGGTCCATCGCTTGATGACCAACCTGCTTGACCCCGAGGAGTTTCCGGCCATGGAGCTAATCATGGAGTACCACGAACGTTGGGAAGAAGAACTCGTCTTTGATGAGCAGAAGACTCACCAAGATCCTTGTCGCGCCGAGAAGACAACGAATCTTCGCAGCGAAACGACCGACGGTTTGAAGCAGGAGTTGTATGCGATGTCGCTGGGACATTTCGTGGTTCGTGCGTTGATGCTCGAAGCGGCGGCCGAAGCAAACATCGACGTGGATCGGTTGTCGTTCAAGGGTTCCTTCCAGATACTCAAGACCCGCTTACCCGAATGCGATCCTAGCAATGAAGTGAAATTTTCGCAGTGGTTCGCGGCCGTCGTATGGGAGATCAGTTGCGAGCGAATCCCTGCACGTCGCAACCGTATCAACCCGCGTGTGATCAAACGCAAGATGTCCCGCTGGAACAAATGCCGCCCCAAACACCGAAAGCAAAAACCGTTGACCAAAACCTTTGCCCAGACAGTAGTTATGATTCATTGAACGGTATTGTCGTTAAACGATGTGGTGTTCAAGAGACGCCTTGGGTTGTCGCTCATCCAACGCTTGGCCTGTTCCACACTGACACCCACTTTGTCCGTCAGCACGGCCATCATTTCCGGCATGGTGGCTGCGGAGCCGGCGAAGTGGGTTCGGTCGGCGGACCAAGCCGCACCGTCTTCGTCCACCGTCACCGTTTGGCCTGCCAACTGAAATTTGCCAGGACCGAGGCCCGCCGCGCTGATCGCATCGGTCACGATGATGATGTTTGCATCCGGCATGACGTCCAAATAGTTTCGCAGCGCAAACGGCGGAACATGGTGACCGTCGGCGATGAACGAGACCGCGATCTGATCGGCCACACTCAAGACTCGTTGGATGATGTTGTCGTGTCGAGGCAGTTCGCCCGGACATCCGTTGCCCAGATGGGTAAAAAGTTTCAGGCCGTTGTCGATGGACTCTTTCAGCTGATCCAAGGTAGCGTTGCTGTGTCCGGCGGCGACACAGATTCCCCGGTCGGTCAAGAACCGGGTCACTTCGGCACCCGAATCCGACTCCGGAGCCAGCGTGACCAAACGAACGTGGCCGTTGCCGCTGTCCAGTAAACGTTCCGCCATCGACTGATCGGCTTTGCGTACGGCGTCGACGGGATGTGCTCCCACGTATCCGGTCTCAGGATTCAAGAATGGACCTTCGACATGTATACCCGCTACACGCTCACGGACCTCGGGCAATCGTTCGATCACGTCGGCGATGTGTCGCACGCGTAGGATCATTTCCGGAAACGGCGCGGTGATCACTGTTGCGAGGATCTGGTCCACGCCGTCGTCACTCAAACGTTTGCAGACGTCGATCCATTGTTGATCGGTGATCGTCTTGGCATTGAAATCGATGCCCGCGTATCCGTTGACTTGCAAATCGATGTAACCGCTCATGCAACGCGTTCCACTTTGACGAGCGAGTCCGCCGACAACTTGCTGGCAGCGGCTTGGTCGATCACCAAGCTCACCGAATGGTGTCGACGCAAGATGCTGGCGGGGATCGTCGGGCTGATTTCGGCTTCGACCGTTGCCCGCACCGCATCGGATTTGCGTTCGTCTGGAACGCTGCAATAAATCTTGTTGGCCTTGAGGATCTGATTCACCGACATGCTGATCGCTTGGGTGGGAACATCCTGCAATGTCGCAAACCAGCCTTCACCGACCTGTTGCTCGCGACATGGCATGTCGAGGTCGACGATCAAGTAAGGCTGGTTGGTTTCAAAATCGGCCGGCGGGTCATTGAAAGCGAGGTGCCCGTTCTCCCCGATTCCGACCAAGGCCAAGTCGATTCGCGTATCGGAAATCAACTTGCCCGCCCTTGCGATCGTTTCTGCAGGGTCGGCATCGCCACGCAAGTACTCGAAGCTTGCCAGAGGCACTTGATCGACAAATCGTTCTCTCAGGTAGCGGCAAAATGAGGCCGGGTGCTGATCCGACAACCCGATGTACTCGTCCAAGTGGAAGCCGTGAACGAGGCTCCAGTCGATATCCGATTGTTCGACCAACCGACTGAGTACCTCGAACTGCGATGCCCCCGTCGCCACGACCAAGTTTGCTTGGCCATACTCTTTGATCGCGGCCCGCAAATCGGCCGCCGCATGTTGCGCCACGTACTTTCCCATCTGGGCGGCGTCGGGCGTTAAGATGATGTCCATGAGTCCAACTCATTGTCTAGTAAAGTAAGTGATAAACCTCGCCGACGAGCGTTCAGTGACGATTCCCCATGCGGTCCAAAGACAACCGGAGTAAAAAATCGATGAATAGATTCTTGATTGCCTGCCTACTGATCGTGCATTCGGCATCGTCGTGGGGACAGGATACACCAGCGACCGACCTGAGGGCAGCGTTGGCAGTACCACAAACAGAAGACTCACGGACGCGGGAACATGTGACCTTGAACGGCCATTTTCCGATGAAGGCTCCCGAGAATCCCGCCCAGTGGTATGCCCGGGCAGAAAACCTGCGGCAGCGTGTCCTGGTCGCCACCGGGCTGTGGCCGATGCCGGAAAGGACTCCGCTGAACCCCTGGATCGGGCCGATCGCCAAGCGTGACGGATTCACTGTGCAACGGGTTTCGTTTGAGAGCCTGCCCGGCCATCACGTCAGCGGGTTGCTGTTCCGCCCCAGCGAAGACATCGAGGCACCCGAGGCGGGACGTCCGGGTGTGCTTTGCCCGCACGGTCACGGTGGTCGGATGCAAGTTTACAGCGACGCGGAGATCGCCAAAAAGATTGCTGCCGGTGAAGAACACTTCGCCGCATCGGGAAGCACGCCCAAGTTGGCTCGTTGCGCGACGCTTGCTCGCATGGGATGCGTTTGCTTTATGTTCGACATGTTGGGCTACGCCGACTCGATTCAGATTCCCTACGAGATCGCCCATCGACACGCCAACGCTCGCCCGAGCGAAAAGGCACCCGACGAAAACGGCTGGGTCTTTTTCAGCCCCGAAGCCGATTTGCGATTGCAGTCGATCATGAGCCTGCAGACATGGAATGCCGAACGTGCCTTGGACTTCGTCGCATCGCTGCCCGATGTGGACCCGGAGCGTCTGGCGGTGACCGGCAACAGCGGCGGCGGCACACAGACCATTTTGCTCGGTGCAATCGATCCTCGGATCAAGGTCGGATTTCCCAACGGCATGGTTTCGACATCGATGCAAGGCGGCTGCTACTGCGAGAACTGCAACTACCTGCGGATCGATACGGGCAACGTCGAGCTGGCTGCCTTGTTCGCACCGCGTCCACAAGCCATGTCAGCGGCGGACGATTGGACTCGCGACATGATGACCGACGGGTATCCGCAGTTGCGTTGGTTGTACGCGATGATCGGTAACGAAAGCGATGTGTATTGCCGACCGATGTTGGATCATCCCCACAATTTCAACTACGTCACCCGCGCGACGATGTATCAATGGATGAACAAACATTTGAAACTCGGTCTCGACGATCCGGTCGTTGAGTCTGATTGGGTTCCATTGACGGAAGCCGAATCCACCGTCTGGGGCGAGGATCATCCGGCGCCGACCAACACGGGCGAACCGCACGAGCGCGAGGTGCTTCGTTGGTTCGAGAAGCAAGCGGTCGCGAACTTGGCATTGCCCAAGGGTGAACCAGCAAAGAAGGCGTTTGACGAAACCATCGGAGTTGCCTGGCGCGTGATGCTGGATCCGACGGTTTCCCAAGACGACTCCGTCAAGCTGGAATCGATGACACACAACGCATTGGGCAAGTACTCCGTACTCACAGCGGTACTGAATGACACCGCGCGAGATGCAAAGATTCCGTTTGCCGTATTCCATGCTGGAACGCCTGATCCGCAGTCAATGCACGCGGGCACGAAAGTGATTTGGACGGATCCGGCTGGCATCGAAGTCGCTGTTGATGCGGCGGGGAACTTGAACCCCAAGATCGCCGAGCTGATCGAGTCCGGAGCAGCCGTGATGACTTGTGATCTGGCATTGCAATCCAAGAACCGTGGCAAGACCCCCGAGAACGGTGCGAGATTGATCGACGACAAACGCAATTACAGTGCGTTCACGTTCGGGTACAACCGTACGTTGACCTCTGAGCGTGTACGCGACCTGATGACCGTGATCGCTTGGACGGCAAAAAGGTCGGGTGATAAAGTGCGTGTGATCGGAACCGGATACGCCAGCACTTGGGCTGCCGCCGCCGTCGCGTTCTCGCACGATGCAGTGGCCAAGGTGATGTTGGATACATCAGAGTTCCGTTTTGCCGATGCGGGGGCGTACAGCGACGAGCGTTTTGTCCCCGGAGCGGTCAAATACGGCGACTTGCCCGCTTTGTTGGCCGGTTGTGCTCCGACACCTCTTCGTGTCTTTGGCGAATCAGGCGTCGTGCCTGAAATGACCAGTGTGCTTTACTCTGCCAACAACGCGTCTGACCAGATCGAAAGCCGCGACGGTGAAATTGCTGAAAGCGATTTGAATTGGTTGGCGAAGTAGCCTGGTAGGTGCAAGCGACCTTTTGGATTGAGTTAAAGATGCTTGCCCGGATATTGCATCAGCCGGAGTGCACTAGCACCCGGTTCCCGAGTATAGGCGTGAGAACCGGACGCTATCGCGTTCCGGCTGATGGATCAAACGGCAACGTACTACTTTCAACAACAACTCTTCGATGAATCTCTACCCCATGACCGCTGCACTTCCCCGTTTGTTGGCAATCTTGACTTGCTTGGCGATCTCCACTCAGGCCATTGCCCAGACGGGGGCATCGCGCCAACGCCCCAACGTGGTCCTTTTCTTGGTCGACGACATGGGGTGGATGGACAGCACGCCGTACGGGTCTCAGTACTACGAGACACCGAACATGAAGCGACTGCAGGAGCAAGCGATGCGGTTCACGGATGCCTATGCCGTCCCGCTTTGCTCGCCCACTCGTGCGTCCATCTTGTCTGGTCAGTACTCCTCGCGTCACGGTGTCACGTCAGCCACCGGACACTTGCCCGCTGCACGCGCAGACGTATCACGATATCCCGCCACGGCATCACCCAATCAGCGTTTGATCTACGCGGAGAGCAAACGCTATTTGGAACCGGAGTTGATCACGTTGGCCGAAGTGTTGCAGGCAGGCGGTTACCGCACCGGACATTTTGGCAAATGGCACTTGGGCTTGAGTCAAGAACACTGGCCGGAGCGACACGGTTTTGAGGTCGCCTTTCACGCTGAACCGAGTCCAGGACCGGCCAGCTATTTTTCTCCCTATGGCGTCCATCTGAGCGGCGTGCCAAGCAGCAAACATCACGTGGGAACGATCACCGACGGACCCGACGGAGAGTACATCACGGATCGGCTGACCGATGAAGCGATCGAGTTTGTCCGAGCCAATCAAGACGAACCCTTTTTCTTGAACTTCTGGCATTTCGCGGTCCACGGTCCTTGGGGCCATAAAGAAGACTACACCAAAGGGTTTTCGGAAAAGAAAGACCCTCGCGGCAAGCAAGACAATCCCATCATGGCGTCGATGCTGAAGAGTGTTGATGAGAGTTTGGGGCGAATGCTCGACGAACTGGACCGGTTGAAACTGGCCGACAAGACTCTGTTCATTTTTTATTCCGACAACGGTGGAAACACACACAGCAATGTCCCCGGCAGTCGCCAGATCGAAAACATTCGTCCTGGGCATCCGAAATGGAATTTTGTTCAAGACTGGCAGAAATGGGCGGGCGATCAACCGCCCACCAATAACGCACCGCTCCGTGAAGGAAAGGGGCGGATTTACGAAGGCGGCCAACGCGTTCCCCTGATGGTCCGCTGGCCCGGTCAAGTCCAACCGGGATCGGTCAGCGATAGCGTCGTCGGCCCCATCGATTTGTATCCGACGATCCTTGATGCGGTCGGACTTGCGAAACCCGCTGGCCACATCATTGATGGTGAATCGATCCTGCCCGTGCTGCGTCAGACGGGACGACTCAAACGCCAAGCTTACTTTACCTGGTTTCCGCATTTGGTTCCCGCCGTATCGATCCGTCACGGCGACTGGAAACTGATTCGCCGTTTCGAACCGCATCCGGTCTACCCCGACGTCCGCGAACTGTACAACCTTGCCGACGACATTGGTGAAACCAAAGATCTGGCCAACGAGATGCCCGATAAGGTTAAAGAGTTGGATGAGCTGATTGACCAGTTTGTTCAAGATACCGGGGCGTTGTATCCCAAGCCCAATCCGGCATACAAGCCACGTGATGCCGCCCCAGCGGCAGTCGGCAAAGATCCCACCACGGGATTGGTCGCAAGAAACTGTGAAATGACTCTGGCCTCAGACGCTCTGCGAATCACAGGGACTGGTCGCCAGCCGTTTTTGGGTACCGCACAAGTCAAGCTTGCTGGGCCGCTGACGCTGCAATTGCGGGTTCGCAGCCGGACAGGTGGACAAGCGAAGGTCCAATGGAAAACGATTGGACAGGATGCGTTTCCGGAGTCCTCACAGATCATCGCGTACAACTTACCCGCTGACCCTCAGTGGCAAGACGTCTCCGTTGACGTGCCCATCGATGGAAAAGCAGGCACGATCCGGATGTATTTCCCAGCGGAGGACTCGGCGATCGAAGTTCAATCGATTCGTTTCGAGGATTCGAGTGGCCGTTCAAAACACTGGAGCTTTACAGGAGCCAAACCGTGACACGCTTTAAAAACCTGCGTCTGGCTGCTTTCGCCCTGTTGTGTCTTTGCTGCCACCCTGTTGTCGCGGTCGCCGACCAGCCGCCGAACATCATTTTTATCTTCGTCGATGACCAAGGATACTATGACTTGGGATGTTACGGGGCGACCGAAGTTCAAACGCCGCAGATCGATGCGATGGCGGCACAGGGAACTCGGCTGACGGACTACTACGCTGCGGCACCGATCTGCAGTCCTTCGCGGGCAGGCCTTTTGACCGGATGTTATCCGCGACGCGTCGGTAACGAGACTTGGGTGCACCGCGCTGATTCAAACACGGGAATTCATCCCGACGAATTGACCATCGCTGAGCTGCTGCATGACAACGGCTATGCGACGGCGTGCATCGGCAAGTGGCATCTCGGTTTTCACGAACCTTTCTTGCCACGCAATCAGGGATTCGATCACTACTTTGGGCTGCTGCACAATTTGGATCCGGTCGAAGTTGTCTATTTCGACGATGTGGGTGGCGTTCCATTGATGCGAAACGACGAAGTTGTCCAGCGTCCCGCCGACCCAGCCGAACTGACTCGGCGTTATACCGACGAAGCCATCGAGTTCATCCAGCAGCATCGTGAAGGGCCGTTTTTTCTGTACCTGCCTCACACGATGTTGCACAATCCACTCGGAGTGAGCGCGGAGTTCCAAGGCAGTTCCCAGTGGGGTGAGTACGGTGATGCGATTCAGGAACTCGATCACAACATTGGTCGTCTTTTTGAGACAATGAAACGTCTCGGAATCGATGACGAAACCATCGTTGTCTATGCGTCGGACAATGGACGTGGGCCGGGGCGAACACCCGAGCAACCGATTCGCGGACGAAAACTGTCTACCTACGAAGGCGGCATTCGCGTGCCTGCGATCGCTTGGGGGCCAGGCGTCGGCTTGCAATCGGGTGTCGAATCCTCGGCCGTTGTCCGGGCAATGGACTGGTATCCGACATTGGCCAGTTTCGCTGGCATCACGGTCCCGGAGGGCCGCGTGATCGACGGCCGAGACATCAGCCCGCTGCTCAAGGGTGAGACCAAGATCGTGCCGCCGCCGGGGATGAAAAAGTCCATCAATGCGTTGGTGCCTCTACGCCGCCGCTGGGATCCACCCGGCGAATGGGCTGAGATCATCAATCGCAATGAGTATCACGACGCGTTCTTCTATCACGGCAGCCAAGGTGCGCTGGCGGCGGTCCGGTGGAAGAACTGGAAACTCTATCTGAACCCATCCCTTGAGCTGTATGATTTGGAATCTGATCCAGGTGAAAACACTCTGGTTCGCAACCCCGACATCACCCGCAAACTGCGTGGCATGGCGATCCTGTTCCAAGAAGAGATGCGCATGGATGCTCGTCCGGCAGGGGAAGTCTTCTTGCCGAGAGCGGACGGGCGAACGGAGGTGCCCCAGTCGACGTTGCAGTCATTGAACGTCAAACGAGATGTTTCGTATGCGCATTATGGTGACCGCTCGCTGGAAATGGATGTGTATCGCCCCAAAGGAGTTTGGGGGCAGTTGCCCGCCGTGGTCTGTATTCATGGCGGCGGTTGGGCAAACGGAAACCGAACCAGTCACGAAAAGATAGCCCAGGCTTTGGCCGCGCGCGGATATGTCGCAGCAACGATCTCGTATCGGCTCAGCGGCGAAGCACCGTTTCCGGCAGCGATCCATGATTGCAAAGCCGCAGTAAGGTTTCTGCGTGCCAATGCCAGAGAATACGGAATCGACGACGCAAAGATCGGCGCGATCGGGCTTTCCGCTGGAGGGCATTTGACCGCGTTGCTCGCGACGTCTGGCGGCGTTCCGGAGCTTGAAGGCGATGGCGGCAGCACGGAGTACAGCAGCGAGATCCAAGCCGCGATTCCGATGGGAGCGCAAACGGATCTGATGTCACAACGCACGCGAGAGATTTCAGCCGTGCCGGATCGCGGCCAAATCTGGCGACAGTTCTTGGGTGGGACACAGGAGGCTCAACCGGCGACCTATCGCATGGCATCACCATTGTTTCATCTTGATCAAGCCGACCCACCCTGTTGGTTCATCACCGGAGAGAATGATGACCCGAGCACGCATGCAGATGCGTTCCGTCAGCGGATGACTGAACTTGGAAAGAGAACGGGCCTGACGGTGATCGCCGATGCGCCGCATCCGTTTCTCGGCAAACAAGTTTGGTTTGACGAGATGATCGAGAAAGCGGACGCGTTTTTCTCACAGACGCTCAAATGAATCGTAGGTCATGCTGTGCATGACCTCCCCGTCATCATTCCCGTTGTGTCCAGTCGTTACAGACGCTTACCCTCATCAAAGAGGCCTGACCCCTTTGATGCAAATCGGATTTTGTCATGCAGAGCATGACCTACGATCGCTGCCGTCGTGGGGCAGGTTTTTAACCTGCCCGATTTCATACAGACGTTATCGAACGGTTGCTGATCCGTTGGTGTTGCTGGCGGCGCTCGCTGTGGCAGCTTGCGAATTCGCGTTCAGCCTCGCACTGTTATCGCTTTGGATGTTTGCATTGGCGCGGATGTTTCCACGTGCTGAAACGTTGTCTGCGGCGGTTGAAACAGTACCATTGCTACGTGCTTGAGCATGCGTGGCTGCCTGCTGTTGCGCGGCCGCGAACGCATCCAGTTGGTTTTCCATCGCGTCGGCCTGAGCCAACAATTCCGCGCTCGCCGATGCGATGGCTTGGTCACGCATCTGAGCGATTTCCGCACGTCGTTGGCGTGCCGCGACGGAGATCATCGCGCCAAAGTCAGCGTTTGCAGAGAGGATTCCGACGACGCTGGTGTTCGTATTCTCTCTACGTTGTTGTGCGGTGTCTTGAGAATTCGTGTTCTCGACGGCTTCGCCATTGTTGCGTTTGCTGCGATTCGGACGCACGAATGGATTCGCTTCCTCACTTTCCTGTGCAGTCGCCGACGAACCATGGGAGCTGGATTCTGCCGATGCCAAGACCACGCTGCCACTACGCAGTGGATTGAACTGACCAAAGATCGAGTCGAACACTTCGATATCGGTTTGAGTGACCGTGACGGGACGACGTGATGAACGCGTCGAAGCGTTCAGTCCGGCAGACGCATTGGTACGTGATTGAACTCCTGGTGTCGCATTCACGGAGATGTTGGTGTTCACGTTGGCATCGACATTGGCTTGAGACGCAGATGCGGCGGTTGCTCTGGCCCGTGCTGCCAAACGAACCGCTTGATTCGCTCTGGCTTGGATTTGACCATTCAGTCTCGCTTGCACGCCGCCGGCGACTTGGGACTGAATACGTTGCTGCACTTGTCCTTGTACTTGTGCTCTAACTTGGTTCTGAACCTGTGCTTGAACACGCTGTTGGACTTGCGTCTGAACCTGTTGCTGAACGCGTTGCTGAGTCTGATTTTGCGCGGCCCCTTGGCCGGGCAACAATCCACCCAGGCCTTGAGCCTGCGTCAACGTTGCCGATGCCAGGAGCACAGAGACAAGTCCGGTGGAACGATAAAGCGATCTGCGAATATTCATCCGTGAACGATTCCTCAAGAGACGGGATGGGGCTTGCGGAGAAGTTGTCGAATTGACGACGAGCTTCGTCGCATTGTGTTTGGACGTTGAAGATTGGGGTAGCGAACATTGTCAATCGTTCGATACCTCACACTTCGAAGCCAACGGTAATAGAACGAGTCCCTCTGCAACCAGACGGGTTTCTCCGATTTGCCGACTTCGAACCAAATGATTCGATGAGTCATATGCTTGTGCGAAAGATAAACCTCTTGTCTCGTATTTTATTGATCGCATTTCTGTTGATCAGCATTTGTGCTGATGCGATGGGAACCGAAACGGCGCCGTCCGCAGGGCAGCAGGCGATGCTGGCATTGATGCAGCAGAAAGTTGCCGAGCGTCCAAAACACTCGGATTCCTGGCGAGTATTGGGGCGAGTACAAAAGGCCTTGGGACAAACCGATGACGCCATCCAGTCGGTTCGACGTGCAGTGGCACTGGACGATGAGAATGCCGCTGCTCACTTTGACTTGGGCCAACTGTTGCTCCAAGGTCCCGAGACGAGCGAGGCGCAATCACATTTCAACAAGGTGTTTCAGATCGCTCCGGCCAGTAGCTACGCGGCGGAGTTGACGACTCAGGGAATTCCCATGACGAACGATCCATCCGATCATCCCATGGGCATGCCGGTGATGCGTCCGTCGTCGGGACCGTCCATGGGCATAGAAAACTCCGCCACAAAAAGCGAATCACCATTCACGACGGTGGGATACGAAATGCAGTCGTTTGACGGAGCTGACGATCTGGAGACTCGACTAGATTCCTTGGAATCCGAGGTTTCGACACCCACGCATCGATTGCGCGTTTTTTTAGAAACAGGAGTTCTCTACAACAGCAACGTGACACTCACGCCGGTCAGTCGCGAGCTGGTGCAGAGCGACAGTGCTAGCTATCAAGCATTTGCAAGTCCTGACATCGATTGGAAAGTGTTACGCACCGACACGATGAGGATGGGACCACTTTTTCGTGGCTATTTCACAGCGAACGAGAGCGCATTTGAGTCATTCAATTTGGCCAGTTTTCAGCCGGGAGCGTTTTGGGAAAGAGACTTCACACTGTTGGACAGTGAGGTGATCGGCCGCTTGGATTATGTCTATTCGACGGATTACTTTGACTGGGTTTCTGTCGGCAACCGGCATGCTTGGACAGCATCCATGACGGTGATTCGACCGGACCTAAAAGCGATCTACGGCTATTTGACGCTTGCTGACTCCGATTTTTCCGACGATGGCCAGACGCCCGGTCAAACGTCACTGGACGGCATCACGTATTCCGTCGGGATCAGCGAGTTTTTTCAAACGGGCTGGGATGGCATGCCGACTTTCTCGCTCGGGCTGGATGGACAGTGGGCCGACACAGTCGGGGCTGACTATCGCTATCAGTCGATTAACTTGCACGGTTCCTCTCAGTGCAAAGTTTCATCTCGCTGGTCCTTCGTTCCGACCTGGGGCGTTGGCTATCGAGCGTACGATGATTTCACCGGAACCGTATCACGTGACGAGCTGTTCTGGCGACTTCACGGACGTCTGAGCTACCAGTGGACCGAGTTGCTGGCGTGGTCGATAGTAGCCGGTCATGACCGGTTCGCGACAGACAATGAGGACTTTGATACTCAACGGACGGAAGGCGGTTTGGTGTTGACGGTGACGCGTTGAAGGTGGAGTGGGTTTGGATAGCTCAGCCAGGAAAGGCGAACTAGATACGATCTCGAAGGAGATGCCTTGGTTTGCGAGCTGTGACAATTTGCTTATCTCCCACGACGGCAATGAAGTTGTCAGGATCAGAAAATTCTGCAAAGTGCACTGTGATAACACACTTTCCATTCCCATCGACCTCAACGACCAAACCGTCGTCGTCGTAACATTCATTGGTGTTCACAATTGAAATGCCGCTTTCATGTCTGCTTACAACCACAAACGAATCTGGCGGCAAGTTTCCAAACTTGTATTCAATACCTTCCTCCATGTATCCAATTGATTGCAGGGAAGTGTAGAAATCGGCGTTAAAACGTCTTTCACGACATCCAATCGCTAACATGACTGCACACAACAATAGTAGGCGAAATAGAAATGGAGTAAGTGAGAGATTGGTCATGGCAGTTTCGGTTGAGTGAGTGCGAAGTGCTCTGTCTGCAGCAGTATTGTCCCTGCGATGTCTATGGAATGGGTCGTGAATGTCAGCCTGGAAAGGCTGACGTACTGCTGAGCAGTTTGACTTGTAGGCGTCGGTGACGGCTGTCCCAGCCGACGACGGTGCCGCGACCGCTCCACACGTCCCGTCCGGCTTGCTCGAACTCGTCGGCCAAGTCATGCGGGACGTACAACACCATCGGTAGCGGTGGGTCGGTGTAGCGAGCCCAAACCGCATAGCCATCTTTGTAGACGTGGGGATCGTCCTCGCCGCTGTACAGCAGTCGCCGTTCGACGAACGCTTCGATGTCAAAGTTCAGGCCGTTGACTGCGTCCACCAACATCTCGACTTGCTCCTTGTCATCTTTGGAACTCCAGATGTGCGAGGCGGTTTCCGCGAACGTCAGGCCGGATTCATCGTCAGCGGGCGGCGACACCGTTGTTTCCGTACGAGTTGGGGTCGTCGCCACGGCTTGTTTGCCGCTGGGCACGACAGTGATGTCGAATGACTTGCTCCAGTCGGGCCAACGTGGAATGTCCACACGGACTTCGACACTCCATTTGATGTCGTTGTCGTTCAGATCAATGGAGTACGGAACATCGCCCGGCAGTGGGACGGAGAGAGGAAAGTGTTTGGCGACACCGGGCTTCAACACGCCGGCGGGTTCGAGGACGGTTTCGGTTTCGTAGAACGTATTGGAGTGCGTCGTTCGATTGCTGCCGCTGCCGCTGATGCAGACTTCTTTGCCGACAAACTTCATCGTGACGCCGTTGATCGGCACGTTTTTTCGTGGCTGGAGTTTCAACTCGCCATTGACTTGTTCGCCGGGTGAAACGCGGATGGATTTCAATTCACAATGAACCTCACCGAGCAAGAATTTTGGCAAGTAGTACTTCATCGCAATGAAGCCGCCGATGAAGGTGACGATACCGCCCACGATGAAGAAAATGAAAGGGTTCTGAGCACCAGCGACAAAGAAGCCGGCACAACCTGCCAAGATCGCGCCAAAGACCATGAACACAATCATACTGGTGAAGATCCATCCGATCATTCCCATCTTTGCTGAGACGGAGGCTTGCGCGTCGGCTATCTCAGGGCCGCACGTGGGCTGCATCAAGAACTCGACGGAGGCCTTGGGGTCGAACGCCCAAGGGATCTTTGCACGTGCCTCGATGTAGTGATCGATGTTGAGATAGTTGCCGTGATAGCTCGGGGGCCACTCGGCAATCGGCAACTCGAATCGATATTCTTCGGATTGGCCGGCGGTCCATTGGCCGGTGAACAACGTGACGGTTTCGACGGTGCCCGAGGCGACGTTTCCGCGTCCGTGAGTCTTCCAGACGGACTGAACGTCGAGGCCTTTGCATTTCACATCGGCATCGGCATGAACCTTGACGGTTCCCGTGATCTTGCCGCCGCCTGGGTAAACACCGGAGGGTTCATCCAAGGTGATCGATAAATCGCATTTTGCCATGAGAGTTCACTTGTTGTTGGACGATATCGTACAAGTAGCTTTCCATTGCGCGCACGTCCGTTCCAAAACGACGGATCAGTGCCCGACAATCAGCTAAGCTGATTTCTGGAACCGATGCCTCGGTATCACGACGCGAGGCGTGGATTCGCTGATTCAAGATTTGTTGCAACAAAGAATCGCTCAGTTGCAATCCGATGCGTTCGGTTTGCACGGTGTAGCCCGCGCGACGAAGCGGTCCGCTGAGATTGCGATGTGTGGCGAGAACAAGCGGCAGTCCGCTGGCAAAGACGGCCTGTCGAATCCGACGCGGCATACGCTGAGCCTCGTCGATCATCACGACACTGCCCGCTGCAATCGGAGGACATGGTTCGTCTTCGGGCAAGTACGCGTAGGTCGCGTCGGGGATGTGGCGTGTGATCGCCAGCATTCGCGTCGTCTTGCCACGACCACACTCGCCGATGAACTGGTAGGCTCGACGCGGTTGGGAAATGAACTGGGCGACCGCCTGAACGTCAACCACTGCCAGTTCGATTCTTTCTTGGCGGGTCAACTCGCCGAAGGGGTTTCGAGACAGATTGTGCGACGCCCAGCGTTGAGCCGGCGCGCCGATCCAGCGGTTGCTGGTGAGCGGCGGAGATTCGATGGTTGTCGATGTCCCGCGAGTCATATGTGTCGTCGAATCGCTATCATGGTGTGAAGGGTGTGCGTATATGATGCCACCACCACGCATGGCTTCGCAAGCCATGACCGAAATCTCTAACAGGTGTTCTGTCCAATCACTGTCGCAAACGATCCCGCCACCCGCCGCCTACCCTTCATTCGCATCATCGCCGCTTTGGCATTGATCGCGTTGGCAGTGACTCTTTGGTGGCGCGGAGTGGAGTTTCGCGATGTTTCGCGTTGGGTCGCGGAGCAAGGGAGCTGGGCACCAGCCTTATTTGTAGTTGTGTCGATCGGGTTGATGTCGACCGTGGTGCCCAAAACGGTGATTGCGCTCTCCGCGGGTGCTTTGTTTGGGACATGGCTCGGGGGCGCATTGTTGTTGTTGATCGCCGTGATTGCAGCGTTCGTGAATTACATCCTGGGGCGATGGTGGTTTTCCGAAGTCACGCTTGGATCACCGAAGGATTCAGTAGCTGGGGACGAAGAGGCTGAGGAAGAAGATGAGTCGGGGCAACAGCGCCCGTGGCTGGAGGCAATTGCTCAACTGGCGGGTGAAGCGGGGTTCGGGTTTCACCTGTTGGTGAGACTTTCTCCCCTGCCCACGATGGTGATCAGCTATGCGATGGGAGCTTATCGCGCGAGATTGGTGCCGTATTTATCGGCGGCGGCGGTTGCCGCGGTCCCGCAGTTGTTGTGGATTCACGCGGCAGCGACTGCGGTGGATTCCGAGGCGACTGGGAGCCGCCTCGTACCGACGATCGCGACGTTCACGTTGGCGATCATTGTTTTTGCACTTCTGCCGCGGCTGACTTATTTACGTTTGAAAGAAATCCGCGCGGGTGCGGGATAGTCGCTCGACGTTCCGCGTCGATGGCGTGCCCTTTCTAGTGAATTCCCAATTTAAGACGCTTACTTGCGCAGACAGTCCCCCTCCCTCGCATTCGCCTAAACGGCTCTGCTCGACCTCCCCCAGGTTCCTTGGGGGAGGTGACAGTGGACAAGGAATGGCTCAAAAAACAACGCTGAAACGTCGAGTCAACACTGAATTTTGAATGGCCGAGGTCCACGCTATCGATCTAGAAGATCAAGCGACGATGAAGGCGATCACTGATCGGCGTACACCATCGTGGCTTCTTCCTTGGTCACCGCGACCTTGGACTGGTCGCTTGTCACCACGGCTTTGATGATGTGGCTGCCAGGAGCAGTGCCGCGAGCTTTCACGCGGTACACGAATTCACCGTTGGCCTGCAAAATGGCTTTCGGGGTGAAAGCCACCGTGCCGCGACCGTCGGTTTGGAAATCGCCGTTGCCGACGAGTTCCAATCCGGGTGGTAACAACATCTGAACCCGGACGTTGCTGTCGTCCTTGGAGCCTGAGTTGTTGACTTTGATCTCGTACGTGGTCTCGCCTCCGACCTCGATCGGGTCAGCTGAGTCGCTAATCGCAAACGACAATTCAGCCAATGAGTCCACCGCGACGCGACTCTCGTTGGTCGCTTTTTGGCCCATGTCGGCTGTTGCTTCGACCTGCAAGACACGTTCGCCTTCCTCGACAGGCAACAAAGTCAATTTGACTTGACCCGATTCGCCTTTGCCGAGATTTGGCAACGACCAGAAGACCGCATGTCGGGACGGGTCGTATTGGCCTTCGTATTCCGTTTCCACGAAAGTGAACCCGCGATCGAGCTGGACCGCGATTTCCACATTGCGTGCGTCGTCTGTTCCCGCGTTGGCAACGTTCATCAAGAACGTTGCTTGGCGTTCCAGGTAGCGACGCGACGGTCCGGTCAAGCTGACTTGCAACTGCGGCGAGATGACTTCGATGGCGATCGTGTGCGTACTTTCCAAGCCATCGTCACCTTTGACCGTAATCGTGTTCTCGACAATCCCGGGCTCGACCGCACGCATCCGCAGCACTTGACGACGCTGCTCACCGGGACGAAGTGTTCCCAGCAAGTTGTCCAGTTCACGACCCGCGGGGTGCGAAAGACCGTCGGGGACGTTTTCTTGCAGCAACACGTTGGTCGCATCGCCGCTGCCCGGGTTGCTGATTTCCAGTTCGATCTCGACTTGCTGTCCAATGGGCACTTGTTTGACAGCGTGTTGAACGATTTTGAGTTCGGGACGGGTGCTGACCGTACGCACCGACGCGGCGGCTTCAAAGGTCACGCGTGCGACGCTGCCCAGCTCGCCTTCTTGTTCGGGAACCAACTGCAACGTGATCGTGCGTTCTTCGCCTGCCTGCAGATCGCCAAGGACCCAGAAAAGTTCCGGCTGATACTTGGGGTCCGGACGGGGAGTGGCGTCTTGTAAACGCATTCCTGCAGGAACACGGTCTTGCACGCGAACGTCGAGCGCCGTCGCGTTGCCGACGTTTTGCACATGGATAACAAACGAGGCCGGCTTGCCGACTTTGACTTCCTCCGGTGCCCGCTTGTGAATCACGACACTGGGTTGCTGGACTCCATCGAGAGTCCGTTCTCCCGGCGACGCCATGGTCGGACCCTTGGGCGCGAGATCAGAGGACGATGGCGGTAGTTGCTGGTTGCCGTTGAGTGATCCAGGGACGCCGCTGCTCTGTGTCGATGCGACACGTGCAGGTACCGGGGTAAACGAGTTGCCCCTAGGCAACTGAGGTGCTTCGGTTGCTGGATAGCTGGGTGGCGGCAGTTGAGGCGGTTGGGCTTGTCCGTACGGCGACGCAGCCATGTTTTGTGTCGGAGCGGCTTGCGGTGGGTTGTATTGTGCTGGATCGTATTGAGCCGCGTTGTACTGAGCTGGGGCGTATTGTGGTTGGGTACCGTTGTGTTGGCCCGGCTGTGGGTATGGCGGAGTTTGCGATTGCGCGACGGCTGATTGTGAATCAAATCCGGGGTATCCCGGCATGGATGCTGGCGCGGGTGCGCCTGCTGCCGAGTAATCGGGTTGTGTTTGTGTTGGATCGTAGCCGTTGTCGTAGTTGTTGCCGACGAACCCGTTCGCGGTGGTCGAGGGAGCGGTATCGGCAGCGGGCAAGTTTGTTTCGGCGGCAAATTGCATCGCAGGCACGTTGAAGTCTTGACCTGCGTCAGCATCCCAAGCTGCGTCTGCGGCTGGCGTGTTCATTGCGGCGGCAGTTGGATCGGTCGCGTTGTCAACGAATCCACCATTGGGCGTCAAGCGAATGGATGGCTCCGCATTGCTCCGCAAGGTCATTTGGGCAGAAGACTGAGGCGTAGTTTGCTGCGTTGGTTGATCGTCACCCGGCAAAGTCACAGCGCCGAGCATTGCGACGGGCGACATGAAGGGAGCCTCCGCGGTTTCGGATGGCACGTTGGCCATCTCGGGCATGTTTGGCATCTCCGGCGTGTTGGGCATCGACGGTGATTCCGTCGCGACTGGCATTTCGTGCTCGAATCCCGCTGGCGTCGAAAGAGCGCCGTTGCCACGAAGGTCGTTCGAGGGTGCGTCGGTGACTGCGGGGGTCATGCCCGTCATTGATTCAGCAGCGTCCTGTGGTGGGGCTGCTGTCGGTGGAGCGGAATCATTGACATCGGCAAAGGTGGGCATTCCCATCGTCATCTGCGGTCCGCCTCCTATTGCCGGGGCAGATGACGTGTCGACGGTTTCGTTTGCGCCGTCACTGGCGCCCGATGGCAGCGTGAAGCCGGCTCCGTCTCCCACCGGTTCGACGTGTTGAACCAATTGAACGGCAGACGGTTCCCAGGTTTCAGCGGAATCCAAATCGGTTGGGCCGCCAATGGGCGAAACGGGCTGATCCGTGGCCTTCGAATCGACGTTCCACGCCGTTTCGGTTCCATTGCCGAGGTCTTTACTGCCCTGAGCGGCCATAATGGCGCCCAACAAAATGGTTACAGCCCCGGCGGCGAGCCGGATACCAAAAGCTTTCATCGGTCACAATCCATGTGTTGAGAACAACGACTGGTCCTACAGTCACACGGACGAATAGCAGATTCCTGTGGCCCGACAAAAGAGCGATCGGGCGGCGGTAGCGAGAGAATTTTGGATTTAGGGTGGGTTGTGCGTCAATGTACGTCAGCCTTTCTAGGCTGACATGGGGTGCGGAGTGTCAGGCTGGAAAGCCTGACGTACTGGTACCTGACGTACGGGCCCGCTAGAGGCCGAGGTCGCCGAAGAGCGGGGTGCTGAGGTAGCGTTCCCCCAGGCTGCACATGATCGTGACGATCCGCTTGCCTTTCATCTCGGGGCGGGCGGCGATTTGAGCGGCGGCCCACATGTTGGATCCGCTGCTAATGCCAGCAACGATGCCCTCTTGCTTGGCCAGCTGCCGTCCCCACTCAAACGCGTCTTCGTCATCGACTTGGACGACATCATCGATGATCGAAGTGTCCAGGTTGCCGGGGATGAAGCCGGCACCGATGCCTTGGATGCGGTGCTTGCCTGGAGCTCCACCGCTGATCACGGGCGAGTGTTTGGGCTCGACCGCGAAGGCTTTGAAATCGGGATTCATCTTCTTCAGGAATCGTGACACGCCGGTGATCGTTCCGCCCGTCCCGACGCCGGCGACGATGGCATCGATATTGTGCCCGCTGTCTTCCCAAATTTCGGGGCCCGTGGTTGCTTCGTGAATCGCGGGGTTGGCCGGATTCTCGAATTGCTGCGGCATGTAAGCATTTTCGCCGCTTTGGGTGATCTCGATCGCTTGATTGATCGCGCCCTTCATGCCGTCGCCCGCCGGTGTCAGCACGAGGTTTGCGCCCATGGCTCTCAGCAAGGCGCGTCGTTCGACGGACATCGATTCGGGCATCGTCAACGTCAACTTGTATCCTTTGGCGGCACACACGAATGCCAACGCGATCCCGGTATTGCCGCTGGTCGGCTCGACGATGTGGGTCTCTGCGTTGATCTTGCCAGCCTTCTCCCCGGCTTCGATCATTGCGACCCCGATGCGGTCTTTGACGCTGTTGAGCGGTTGAAAGAACTCGCATTTGGCGAACACGGTCGCGCCACCGGCAGGGACCAATCGATTGATCTGAACCATTGGTGTATCGCCGATGGTTTTGGTGACGTCAGAGTACGTTTTTCCACGTGACATGGGATCCTCCCGGTTTGTGATGAACGTGATGTGATGGCGGCGTCGACCGAAAACTTTATTCCACTTCCCAGGTATCACCGGCGCGGAACAAGGCTTCGAGGTCTCCCTCGCCTTTCTTGGTTTTTGCTAACGCAACTTGATCGTTGATTTGGTCGTTGTAGGTGGCGACTCCGGTGACGGCACGCAACACGCCCATGGGTTCTGGCATTTCGGGATACCGCATGCGGGCGAGCATCATTTGGATGGACGGATTGGGGTCCTGTTCGTCATGAATCAGCAAATCGTCATCGGGCACTTCGCTACGTTGGACGATTTCCAAGTGGTTGCCGACCAGGCGGATGCCTTTTTCGTTGTCGTGGCCGAACACCAGCGGTTTGCCGTGTTCCAACTCGACCACATTGTCCGCACGTTGTTTCTTTTCTTGTGCGTATGCCATGGCCCCGTCATTGAACACATTGCAGTTCTGGTAGACCTCGACGAGCGAGGTTCCTTTGTGCTGTGCGGCTCGCTTGAGCACATCGCCGAGGTGTTTGACGTTGGCGTCCATGCTGCGTGCGACGAAAGTTGCTTCGGCGGCCAAGGCGACCGACAGTGGGCTGAGCGGGTGATCGATTGAGCCCATCGGGGTGCTCTTTGTGATTTGACCTTCCGTGCTGGTCGGGCTGTATTGTCCCTTGGTCAAACCATAGATGCGGTTGTTGAAAAGCACGATATTGACATCGAGATTTCGGCGCAAGACGTGAATGAAGTGGTTGCCGCCGATCGACAAGGCGTCGCCGTCACCGGTGATGACCCAAACCATCAAGTCCGGGCGGGTGGATTTCAAGCCGGTTGCGAAGGTCGGTGCGCGACCGTGGATGCTGTGCATCCCGTAGGTGTTCATGTAGTACGGAAAGCGACTGCTGCATCCGATGCCGCTGATGAACACGATCTTTTCGCGTGGCACGCCCAACTCGGGCAGCACCTTTTTCATCTGAGCCAGGATGGAGTAATCGCCGCAACCGGGGCACCAACGGATGTCTTGGTCGGACGCAAAATCGGCAGCTTTCAGAACGGGCAGAGACATGATTGAACGTGGATGGATGGGATGGTGGTAGCTGTTGAAAATGAAACGGCAAAGCGGTCAGTTGTGACGCGGTAGCATTCGGTCTACCCGGCTTTGCTGACAGCAGCAGCGTTCTTGCTCGCGGCGGCGGGCATGTTGCTCTCGATGGCTTCGACCAGCTCACTGATGGTGAACGGCTTACCTTGGACTTTGTTGAACCCGATGCAATCGACCAAGTACTCCGCACGCAGGAGCATGCGTAGTTGGCCCATGTTCAACTCAGGCACGATGACCTTTTTGAAAGAACGCAATAGGGTGCCGATGTTTCGTGGCATCGGGTTGATGTAACGCAAGTGGATGTGGCTGACGCTGTGTCCGGCCTCTTGGCAGCGTTTCGTTGCGGTGTGACAGGCACCGTAGGTACCACCCCACGAGACCACCAACAAATCGCCGCTCGTTTCGCCGAAGATGTCTTGTTCGGGGATTCGCTCGGCGATCTTGGCGACCTTTTCGGCGCGTCGACGAACCATGTCCTGGTGATTTTTGGGATCGTAGCTGACGTTACCCGTCTCGTGTTCTTTTTCGAGTCCGCCGACGCGGTGCGTCAGTCCTTCGGTCCCCGGGATGGCCCAGGGGCGCGACAGGTTTTCGTCACGCAAGTAAGGCAAGAACGGTTCGCCGTCGTTGGCTTCCGGATGCGTGATCTCGATCTTTGGCAGGTCGGAAAGCTCGGGAATTCGCCATGGCTCGCTGCCGTTGGCGATGTAGCCGTCAGACAAGAGCATCACGGGGACCATGCACTCCGTCGCGATCCGCCAGGCTTCCACCGCGATGTCAAAGCAGTCTCCGGGCGAGCGAGGTGCCAGGATCGGAATCGGTGACTCACCGTTTCGACCAAACATCGCCTGCAACAAATCGCTCTGCTCGGTCTTGGTCGGCAAGCCCGTGCTGGGGCCGCCGCGTTGAACGTTGATCACGATCATGGGCAACTCAAGCATCATGCCCAAGCCCATCGCTTCGGCTTTCAGGGCGATGCCTGGTCCGCTGCTGGCGGTCACGGCCATGGTGCCTCCGAACGCCGCGCCGATGGTCGCGCAGACCGCAGCGATCTCGTCTTCGGCTTGGAACGTCCTGACGCCAAAGTTCTTGAACCTGGTCAACTCGTGCAGAATGTCGCTGGCCGGTGTGATGGGATAGGTTCCATAGAACATGTCCTTGCCACTGACCTTGCTGGCGGCAACCAATCCCAATGCGAGGGCTTGGTTGCCCATGATGTTGCGATAGGTACCCGGAGTCAGCTCGGCGGCTTCGACTTGATAACTCTCCCCGAACGCTTCGGTGGTCTCGCCGAACGCCCAACCGGCTCTCAATGCGGCTTCATTGGCGGCCGCGACATCGGGCTTCTTGCCGAACTTGTCCGAAATGAAACGCAGGGTGGGTTCGAGTGAGCGGCCAAAGAGCCAGTAGACGAGTCCCATCGCAAAGAAGTTCTTGCAGCGATCGGCGATCTTGGGGCTCAAGCCGTGTTGGGAAACGGCGTCACGCGTCAAAGCCGTCATCGGGACTTTGAACACACGATAGGTTTCCTCGATCACACTGGCGTCCAGCGGATTGGACTCCACGTTGGCGAGCTTGAATTCTTTGTCGTTGAATCCGTCTTCGTTGGCGATCAGGATGCCGCCTTTGCGCAAGTCGCCCAGGTTGGTGACCATTGCCGCCGGGTTCATCACGACGAGGGCGTCGAGGGTGTCCCCGGGTGTGAAGATCTCCTCGCGGGCAAACTGGACCTGAAATCCACTGACTCCGGCGCGGGTGCCGCGTGGGGCGCGAATCTCGGCGGGGAAATCGGGGAACGTGGCGACGTCGTTGCCGGCAAGCGCGCTCGTATTGGTCAACTGAGTACCCAGCAATTGCATCCCGTCGCCGGAGTCTCCTGCCAAGCGAACCGTGATGCCGGTAACCGATTTGACTTCTTTAGTGGTCGTCATTGAGAGATCAGGCGGTCAAGGACCGCCATCAGGGGGAGGTATGGGGAAAGCAAGTCCGCACGAAGACATCGGACTTTTAGGGTTGTATCGAGTGTTCCGGATCGGAAACTTCTTCAAATTCTATAAATCGGGGTCCAAAACGTAATGACCGCCTGAGGGGTTTCGGGGATTTTGGGCAAGAAATCGGGAGTGTGGTAAGTCATGCAGCGCTCTCAATCGGCTTTCAGCAAGCAAGCAAATTCCTGAGCAAGGCCGATTTACCGTAAACTGCCCAACCACACTGGGACGGATCTTGTGATCCGACCGCTGCCCCCGGACCCTTTCATCACGACTTTCCTGTTGCCCGCCATGGACTTCTTTGCCGCCCCGCCCGATCCCGAATCACTGTTGACCTCTGCAAAGGGACCCCGTGGGCAATTGCCGCTGACCGACGAAATTCTTCGTGACTGGTCCAGTGGTGATCTGTTCGGATTGACCCAAAGCGTGGGCATGGGGTTCGACCCGCGACGCGTTTTGGGCGATCAGTATTTGATTCTCAGCACGCAAGGAGGTTTGCGTGGCGAAGACGGCTCGCCGCTGGCACTCGGGTACCACACCGGCCACTGGGAGATCGGCTTGCTGGTTCGTGCGGCCGCCGAACAGATCACGGCGTTCGACGGCGTTCCGTTTTCGGCCTATTGCAGCGATCCCTGTGACGGTCGCAGCCAAGGAACCCGTGGCATGTTTGACTCGTTGCCCTATCGCAACGACGCGGCGATCGTGATGCGGCGATTGATCCGTTCGCTGCCACGCCGCAAAGCCGTGATCGGGATCGCGACGTGTGATAAAGGTCTGCCGGCGATGATGATGGCGTTGGCCGGCACGGGGGGCACCGCCAACGTGTTGGTCCCCGGCGGCGTGACCTTGCCGCCCACGGTGGGCGAAGACGCGGGCAAGGTGCAGTCGATCGGTGTGCGTTACACACGTGGTGAAATGTCATTGGAGGAAGCGTCGCTGGAAGGCTGTCGCGCTTGCGGCACGCCCGGCGGAGGCTGCCAGTTCCTGGGCACAGCGGCGACCAGCCAAGTCGTCGCGGAAGCACTCGGGATGACGGTGCCGCATGCCGCGCTTGCGCCCAGCGGTCAGCCGATTTGGACACAGCTTGCCAGGAACTCGGCCGATGTGGCTCGCCAGATGGTCGCCACCGGCGTGACCATGCAGGACATCCTGACGGAAGATTCCTTGTACAACGCGATGCTGATTCACGCAGCGGTCGGTGGCAGCACCAACCTGTTGTTGCACATTCCGGCGATCGCTGCGGCGGCCGGATTGCCGCGGCCGACGGCACAAACCTTTCGGCAAATCAATCAGCAAGTCCCGCGGTTCGTCGATTGTTTGCCCAATGGTCCGGTGGGTCACCCGACGGTGCGATTGTTCTTGGCCGGTGGTGTGCCGGAGGTGGCTTGGCACCTCCGCGAGTTGGGATTGCTGAAATCAAATGCGAGGACGGTCACCGGGATGACTTGGGATGAATTGTTGGATCAATGGTATGTCAGCGATCGCCGGTCGGCTTGCCGAGAACGTTTGCAGCAAGCCGACGGGGTGGACCCGGACGAAGTCATCGTACCGCCCGCGACGGCACGCCAGCGAGGCATGACCAGCACCGTGTGTTTTCCCTCAGGCAACCTTTGCCCGGAAGGCTCCGTGATCAAAGCGACGTCGATCGACCCCAGCGTGATCGACGAAGACGACGTGTACCGCAAACGCGGACAGGCTCGCGTGTTCGTCAGCGAGCGGGACGCGATCGCGGCGATCAAGGGACAAACCGATTCGCCGATTCATCCGGGCGAAATCATCGTCTTGATCGGTCGCGGGCCGCTGGGATGCGGCATGGAGGAGACGTATCAAATCACGTCCGCGCTCAAATACCTGTCTTTTGGCAAGGAGATCGCGTTGCTGACCGACGCGAGATTTTCTGGTGTCAGCACGGGCGCTTGCATCGGTCATATCGGTCCAGAAGCTTTGGCCGGGGGGCCGATTGCCAAAGTTCGCGACGGCGACTGGATCGAGATCAGCGTCGATCGCCGCACGCTCGACGGCCAAGTCGACTTGATCGAGTCGTCCGACGGCCAGCCTGCTGAAACGCTCTTGCGGGACCGTACGCCCCATCCGGACTTGGCAGTGGAAGCTGAAATGCCCGAAGACACCCGGTTGTGGGCGGCTTTGCAACGCGTCGGCGGCGGGACCTGGGGGGGCTGCGTTTACGATGTCGACGAAATCATCGCCACACTGGAAGCGGGGATCAAAGCTCGCGGCGGCTTGTGAGGCGGCGGCAAACGTCCGTGATGAAACCCGTGCTCCTGCGTCTTACGATTCGCCCCTTGTGATTCAGCCCTTGCGATTCAGCCGATCAAGGGCATAATCGGATCAAAATTCACTGCCCGTTCTACCATTCTCAGGAAGCTCAACCATGGCTTTGGTTCCACTTCGCGTTGTCCTCGATCACGCGGCCGAAAACAACTACGGCGTTGCCGCGTTCAACGTCAACAACATGGAACAGATTCAGTCGATCATGGAGGCTGCCGAAGAGACCGATTCGCCGGTCATCATTCAAGCCTCGCGTGGTGCCCGCGCCTACTCGCAAGACGCCTACCTGCGTCACCTGATGCTGGCCGCGGTTGAACTGTACCCGCACATTCCGATCGTCATGCACCAAGACCACGGCAATAGCCCAGAGACTTGCTTGTCCGCGATCGAAAACGGATTCACCAGCGTGATGATGGACGGTTCGCTGATGGAAGACGGCAAGACACCTGCCGACTACGAATACAACGTCAAAGTCACCGCCGAAGTCGTCAAGATGGCACACGCCCGCGGCGTCAGTGTCGAAGGCGAATTGGGATGCCTTGGCTCCTTGGAAAGCGGTGAAGGCGAACAAGAGGACGGTCATGGTGCGGTCGGCGAGCTGACCCGCGATCAATTGCTGACCGATCCGGATGAAGCCGCACGGTTCGTCGAAGAAACCGGTTGCGATGCTCTGGCCGTCGCCATCGGCACCAGTCACGGTGCGTACAAGTTCACCAAGAAACCGACCGGCGAAGTTCTGGCGATGACCCGCATCGAAGAAATTCACGCCAAGTTGCCCAACACGCACCTCGTCATGCACGGCAGCAGCTCGGTTCCTCAGGAATTGCAAGACATCATCAACAAGTACGGTGGTGAGATGAAGCAAACCTATGGCGTGCCGGTCGAAGAAATCCAACGTGGTATCAAAAGCGGCGTTCGCAAGATCAACGTCGATACCGATTGCCGCATGGCGATCACCGGTGCGATCCGCAAGGTGCTGATGGAAGACAAATCGGCCTTCGATCCACGCGCCTATCTGAAACCCGCCCGCGCCGCAATGAAAGAAGTCTGCGTCGCCCGCATGACCGCGTTCGGCCAAGCCGGCAATGCCGCCAAGCTGCGTGCCAGCCTCGGCGTGACCGCCTGATCGGCACCCGCAAGCTGAGAAAACAATTCACCGAGGTCGGCAACCACGCCGGCCTCGGTTTTTTTGTGCCCATGCTCAAGAGTCGGTACAATAAAAACTTGTCGTGCAGATGTTCAAGCATTGATTGACCAACGCACCCGTAATGGGATTCGCCAGAATCCCCCCCCCACACGATTTCTGGCGAAACCCACGCACCCCCGATCGATCATGCGTTCCCAGCCCGGATGATTCACGCGACTTACTATTAACCTCGGAACAAGTTTGCACGAAATGGTTTGTGTGGATTGGTGCGAAAGCAGTCTGCGCAAATCAGCCGCCACGCGATAGCGTCCGGTTCTCATGCCCGTAATCAGGAACCGGACGCTATCGCGTGGCGGCTGATAAACAGCTTGGACACCGGCGATTACGCACCTTCCGAAAGGCCGATGATGTTTATCAAGATAGCGATCAACCTGTTCACTTGCGGCGTCTTGATCTCGTGCACCGCATGCGCCCCTGCTCAGACTAGTAGCTCGACCAGCACCTCAACGGACAAGCCTGAAACCAAAGTGGCAACCTTTGCCGGAGGATGCTTTTGGTGCATGGAGCCCGCCTTTGACAAAATGCCCGGTGTGATCTCGACGACCTCGGGCTACACCGGCGGTCGCACAAAGAACCCGACTTATGAACAAGTCAAAACGGGACGGACGGGGCACATCGAATCGATGAAGATCCAGTACAACCCAGCCGAGGTCACCTACGAACAACTGCTGACTTTGTTCTGGCACAACATCGATCCCACGCAAGCCGACGGCCAGTTTTGCGACGAAGGCAACCAGTACCGCTCGATGATCTTTTATCACGACGATGAGCAAAAGAAACTCGCGTTGGCCAGCAAGTCCACCGTGGAGCAGGAGCTCGGGCAGCGAGTCCATACCGAGATCGAAAAGGCGGCGACCTTTTACGATGCGGAAGACTATCATCAAGACTATTACGTCAAGAATCCCACCAAGTACAAGTTCTACCGCTGGAAATGCGGTCGAGATCAACAACTGCAATCTGTTTGGAAAGACAAAGCCGGTAAGCCATGAAACATCACACCTTCTGTTCGGCACTGTTCTGCATCGCGATTGTCGCCGCTGCGTGGAGTGCAACGCCAAGTACCGCCGCTGAAAACCCGTTCGGCGAAAACGTCAAGACTGTGCTCTTCCTGGGTGACTCGAACACCTACTCTGGGCATTACATCACGGTGTTGGAAGCTCAACTGCGAGCGGAGGGATATGAAAACCTGCCGACCATCATCAACTTGGGTTTGTCCAGCGAGACCACCAGCGGTTTGACGGAACCGGGGCACCCCTTTCCCCGCCCCTGTGTCCACGAGCGATTGGATCGCGCGTTAAAAAAGATCCAGCCGGACTTGGTCATCGCGTGTTACGGAATCAACGACGGAGTTTATGCCCCGTTGAGTGAAGAACGCTTTGCCGCGTACCGCGATGGCATCAGTCGCTTGGTCGAAAAGGTCACTGCATCGGGGGCAACCTGTGTATTGTGCACGCCGTCGACATTTGATCCGTTGCCGATGAAAAAGAAGGGCAAGTTGATGGCGGCGGAAGCGGATGTGTTTTCGTGGCAGGGAATCTACGAAAAGTACGACGACGTGATGCAGCAGTACTCGGAGTGGCTCCAGCAGGAGTTTGGGAGCAAGCTCCGCGTCGTCGATGTCCACGCCGCTTTGACCGCCTATGTCGATTCTAAACGCAAAACGGATCCCGATTTTGCCATGTCGGGCGACGGTGTTCACTACAACCAGGAAGGCCACGAGGTGGTTGCTCATGCGATTTTGGACGCGTTTTCGATCCCGCACGAAACCACGCCGGACGCGGAGCTGACCCAAAACGTTGGGAAGCGTCAACGTCTGCTGCGAGACGCGTGGCTCAGTGAGGTCGGGCACCTGCGGCCCGGTGTCAAGCCTGGATTGCCGATTGCCGAAGCGATCGAGATGGCGTCGAAACTGCCGTGAGAATGCGTTTTTTCGTGATAATGCGATAAAAATGGCCCCACCGGGGGTCAGCCGATTTGACTTTTCAGCCTCCGTTAGGCTTAATTGTCTGTAAGAGCGGACAACGCTCTGCCCGTCCCACCTTTCCCTGGCACCAAGATCCGGAGAACGTTTTCTCCCAGCGACGTGGTTTGCCCAGGGCGTGCTGTTTTCCAATGAGCACGTCAACAACAATCGGAGACTTTGAATGAAACGGTTTGCAATCTTGCTCGGATGTGTTTGCTTTTTCGTTTCCCCCGCGATGGCGATCAGCGAGTTCGGCAAGCAGTGGAAGAACGATTATCTCAGCGGTGATGATGTCAGTGACGAGTTCAAGAGTGCCGGCCGCAAGGCAGGATGCTACGTCTGCCACGTCAAAGATCACCCCAAGAAGAAAGAAGCACGCAACGAGTACGGACAAGCTCTGCACAAGTACCTCAAGAAGGAAGACTTCACCAAGGAATACATGAAGGAGCATCCCGAAGAGGCCAAGGCAAAGATGGTCGAGGCGTTCAAGAAGGTCAACGCAGAGCACAAGAGCAAGGACGGCACGCTGTTCGGTGAAAAGATCAAAGCAGGAAAGCTGCCGGCAGTCGACATGGAATACAAAGAGTAATCCAGTCTCGGCATCCGCCGCCTTTTGACACATTCGCGCTCGTCGAATTCATTGATTCGCCGAGCGTTTTTTTTTGATGGCGATCTCATTGGGACGCCACTGACTGACAAGTCAAACCATTCCTCCCACAACCTGAGTCCCTGTAAATGAATCTTTCACGTCGTTTGATGACACTCTCCTGTGCCGCGCTGGTTCTTTCCGCCGGTTTCGCACATGCCGATCAGCCCAAAGCGGATGCCGACGCCAAGACGGAAACCGGTTTCGTCAGCCTCTTTGACGGCAAGACACTTGATGGCTGGAAAAAAGCCGAGGAAAACCAAGATGCTTGGCACGTCGAAGACGGCAAGCTGATGTGTGACGGTGAACGTTGTCACCTGTTCTATGTCGGCGACCTCGCGCCGTTTACCGATTTTCATTTCAAAGCAGAAGTGATGACGACACCGGGCAGCAACGCTGGCATCTACTTCCACACGAAATACCAACCAGAAGGCTGGCCCAAGTACGGTTATGAGTGCCAAGTCAATGTGTCGCACGGTGACCCGAAAAAGACCAGCAGCCTGTACGGCGTCGAAAACATCGCTGACCCAGGCGTGAAGGACAACGAATGGTACACGCAAGAAATCATCGTCACCGGCAAACGCATTCAGTTGATCGTCAATGGAAAGACGTTGGTGGATTTCACCGAAGAAGACAATCGCCAACCGTTTGACAGCAGCTTTGAGCGACGACTTGGCAAAGGCACCTTTGCCTTGCAAGCTCACGACCCCAAGAGCAAGGTCTACTTTCGCAACCTGCGAGTGAAACCTCTGTAAGGAGTATGTAGTACGTCAGGCTTTCTAGCCTGACATTTGACTCCCGTGCCTTGCCTTGGGCTGTTCAAGAACTGACGCTGCGGCGCTCCGCAAGTTTCACTCACCTCTCCCGGCGCAGCTGGGGGAGGTCGGATCGAGCGAAGCAAGATCCGGGAGGGGGCCTGCACTGGGCAAACCGTGTTCAAATGCCCAACCGACGCGTATCGCCCCCTCCCTCGCATTCGCCTAAACGGCTCTGCTCGACCTCCCCCAAGTTCCGTGGGGGAGGTGACAGCGGACAAGAAACGGCTCATGAAATAACGCCGAAACATCAAGTCAACGCCAAATTTTGAACAGCCCAGGCGTGCCTCGGTTTGGAGCAACAACTGTAAGCTACCGTTTTCTGTCGCCTCTCCCCGCGAAGCCCGTCGGCCCCGGGGCGGTATGTCAGCCTGGAACGGCTGACATGCGAAAGGCTGACGTACGCGTCAGGGGTTGGTGAAGATGTGGCCTTTTTGAGGGCCGTCTTTGGTCAGCGTCAGGATCTCGGGGCCTTCTTCGGTCATCAGAATCGAATGTTCAAACTGAGCCGATGGCCGGTTGTCTTTTGTTCGCACCGTCCAACCGTCCGCTTTGTCGCAACGCGTATAGCGTGATCCGGCGTTGATCATGGGTTCGACGGTGAAGCACATTCCGGGATAGAGCCGATCGATCCTGCTTTGTCGGTTAGGAAAGTGGGGGATCGATGGGTCCAAATGGAACTGTTTGCCCAGCCCGTGGCCGACGTACTCGCGGACCACGCTGAAGCCGCGATCCTGTGCTTCGGGCACAATCGTTTCCCCGATCACAGCCACGCGGCAGCCGGGAGACAACGCGTCGATGGCCAAATACATGCAGTCAAACGCACACTGGGTGACCGCCAAACGCTCTTCGGAAACGGAGCCGATCAGGAACGTTTCGCTCTGGTCACCGTGCCAGCCGTCCACCACGGTGGTGATGTCCACGTTCACGATGTCACCATCCTGCAACACATAATCCCCGGGGATTCCGTGGCAGATGACTTCGTTGACACTCGTGCAGCAACTACGAGGATAATTCTGATATCCCAGTGTGGCCGGTTTGTGACCGTTATCGATCGTCCACTGATGGACCATTTCATCGATCGCCCGCGTGGTGATGCCTGCTTTGACATGCGGACGCAAGTAGTCCATCAACATGCCGTTGACGCGTCCGGCACGCCGCATTGATTCGCGTTGAGCGTCCGTGAGAATGAGTTTTCGTTGCTTTTGCAGCATCTTGGGCAAATGAGTGAGCAAGAGAAGTGACTGATAAAAGGAAAAGTGCCGGAAATGCGGGTTCTCGCGGCCAGTGGAAACCCCGAATGGATCGCAAAATTCGCCATGTGTGCCGCCAGCTCGTCCGTGCACTTCAGGCCCTGCCCAAATATCATGAGCCTCGAAATCTTAGCAGCAAGGATCTGCCCGCCCAAGTATCTGATAATGGGATTCTTTGACCGTTTTTTGGGACGAGAAACTGGGGTTGGCAGCCAAGGAAGGCGTCGGGTCGGGCGAATCGAGTTGGAACACCCTGGAAAACGGCATTCCTCAGCAGAACTTGGGTGGAATGCAGGGGTTAGAACGCATAGCAAACGGCTATTCTGACCACAATGCGGTCTCGCTGCTGTCCGCCAAAGCATCCTTTTTGCTGGCAACTAGGATGGAGCGGTTCGGTTTCGAACCCGCGCCGATCACATCGACTTATCTCAAGCAATTCACCGAAGATGCCCAACCACATTCGACTCTTTTCCGCTGCCCTGCTGGTCTCGCTTTGTTGCGGTCCGGTTGTTTGGTCTCAGGATACAGCATCGGAGCCCACTGCCAGCGAATCGGCCAGTGGGGCTACCGGCGAGTCCACAGACGGCGACCAACCTGCGGATTCGGCCAGTGAATCGGCCAGTGATTCGGCCGCCCCCCAAGACGCATCTTCCCCACTGCCCGCCACCAATCCTCCCGCCGATACCAACCCTTCCGCCGACACGCCGGCCGAATTCCCCAACCCCAATGACGTGACGCCCCAAGAGGCTGCCCGAATTTTGCTTGAGCAGATGGACCGCCCAGACGAGTTTGCCTCGCAAAGACCTTCCGGCCTTCGCCTGAATTTCACGGGTGCGAGTTGGAAAGAAGTTTTGCAGTGGTTGGCCGAGGAAGCAGACTTGTCGTTGCAGGTTGATCAATATCCTCCCGGCAGCGTGAACTTCGTCGATACCGCCGACACCTACAGCGTCGCCGAAACGTTGGACTTGCTCAATCGCCTCTTGTTGGATCGTGGCCACGCATTGGTCCGACGCGGCCGCATGCTGTTCTTGATCGACTTGGAGGTCGAGAATGCAGCCAAGCTGATCAGCGAAATGGCCGAGTTGGTCACGCTGGAAGAATTGGACAACCGTGCCCACAGCGATATCGTCAGCGCGGTGTTTTCACTCGGCAGCATGACGCCGGAACAAGCACGTCAACAACTGCCCGAGATGGTGGGGCCTTGGGGACGCGTGATTGTGTTGGAAAGCGCACGTCAGGCCAAAGTCACCGAAACGGTCGGCAAGTTGCTCGCGATCCGAACGATGATCGCAGCCTCCAATCAAGAAGTCTTTGAGCTCGTCCTCAAGAATCGCGATGCGAATGAGATCTTGGAAGTCGCGCGTCCGCTGCTGGGTCTGGAGGCCGGCGAAAATGCGAGCGACGACATTCGCATTGCCGTCGGACTTTACGGAGACCGCATTTACGCGATTGGTTTGCCGGCAAAGATTTCGATCCTGCAAGGATTGGTTGAGAAAGCTGACCAGCCTTTGAAAACCGATGGCGAGGCGGATGACGAAGCGCTCGCCAAGCCTTTCTTTAAGTCTCATCCGGTTCGCACGGCAGACATCACGACGGTGTTCGAAATCTTGCAAACGTTGCTGCAAGATGAACCCACCGCACGCATCGCGATCGAACCCGTTACGAGTTCCATTGTGGCGTTCGGTCGCCCATCGACCCATCAAACCATCACCGACATCATTGCGCAGCTGGAAGGCAATGGTAGCGGCGAACGTCTGGAGATCATTCAGCTCAAACGATTGGAACCCTCGCAAGCACTGTTGACGATCAACAAGTACTTTGGCATCACCGAAGAAGAAGGTGGACCGGAAGGACCAACGGTCGACGGCGATCCTGCCACCGGCAAGCTGTGGGTTCGTGGAACCGAAGACGAAATCAAACAAGTCCAAGAGTTGATCGAAAAACTCGACGGAGACACCGAACTGGCATTGCTGGGCGGTCGCGTCCGTATGCTGCCCTACTCGGGACGCGAAGCCGAACAGGCGCTGCAGCAACTGCAAATGATTTGGGAACGATCGGGCAACAACAATCGCATCCGCGTGGTCACCCCTTCGGGACGTGAGGTCCCAGGCGGCAGCGGAATCCCAGAGCGTCGAATTTTTCGCGAAGGTGAGTCGAATTCCGGGCCCACACGGGAACAACAAAACGATACGGAAGAACAACAAAGCAGTGACCCGAACGATCAAGTCAAGCGATCGGGAAAACGTGGTTCCGATGCCGGTCGCTTTTATTACTTGACGCAGGCACCTGCAAATTCGGAAGCCGAGACTGCTGATTCAGACGAACAGGCATCGGGCAAGGGCGCCGATATCGTGATCCAATTCACGCCCAACGGCATGCTGATCGCATCGGATGACACCGAAGCGCTCAATCAAATGGAAACACTGCTGGGCATGTTGGCGACTTCCTCCGGAGCGGCCAGCGATGTCCCCACGGTCTATTGGCTCAAATACATCAAAGCGGATGCGACCGCTGAGTTTCTTGCCGAAGTCATGGGAGGTGCCGATTCCTCCATCTCGTCAGTGACCGATTCCTTGATGGGCGGCATGGGCGGTGGAATGCTCGGTGGCTTGATGGGAGGAATGATGGGCGGCGGAGGCGGCGGTAGCACTTCGTCGGCGAAATCCATTTTGACCAGCACCGGTTCGGTCAACATTGTTCCCGAAATGCGTCTCAACGCGTTGTTCGTTCAAGGCGGTCCGACTGACTTGCAGTTCATCGACATGATCTTGGAAAAGATCGATCGGATCGAAAGCCCCGAAGACATTGAGTTGGTCAACAAACCCCAAGTCATTCCCGTGCTATATCAAGACGCAGCGGAAGTCGCCAAGGTGGTCAAAGAGGTCTATCAAGACCGTATCGAAGGACAAGAACAGGGCGGCGGTCGTGGGGGTGGTGGCGGCGGTCAGCCATCGCCTCAAGATTTCATCGCAGCCCTACGCGGCGGCGGTGGCGGTGGTCGCGGTGGACGGGGCGAAGCCGCCAAGAGTGAACCGGCCAAGATCAGCATTTCCGTCGATACCCTGGGCAACTCACTCATCGTTCGCGCACCCCCGCAAGATTTTGCTGAAATCCAGTTGCTGGTTCGTGCGCTGGACGACACGGGCAAAGAAAACGAAGTGACCACCTCCGTCATCACGATCCCCGGTGGCGTCAGCGGCGATGCCATGATCCAAGCTCTCTCCGCAGTCATGGGCCAAAACCAAAAGAAAACGGACTCAAACACAGCCAACAGCACGTCTGGTGCGACTCCGACGCCCGGCGCCGGTGGTGCTCCTGATGCTGCTGCGATGGACGCGATTCGCCAACGGATGCGAGAGCGGTTCGGTGGCGGAGGCGGTGACTCGGGTGGCCGGCCCTCGTTCGGTGGCGGAAGTCCCTTTGGTGGCGGCAGCCCGTTCGGTGGTGGACGTCCCGGTGGCGGGGGCGGCGCTCCTGGTGGTGGTGGCAGGCCTGGCGGCGGAGGACGAGGAGGTCGTTGATCTCCTGGAAATCACAACAGACCGTCCAACCACGACATTTTGTATGACGACCGACGACCTATTTCATGTCAAAATGAACTTCGTCGTTCTGTCGCCCAGCTTTCGCTGCCAAAGCAAACCCAGCCAGATCCCATCTCTCGGAATTCCCCACCCATGATCATGCACGCCGGAGAAATCCTGAAACGTCGCGGACTGTTGACCGACGACCAACTGGAAAAAAGCCGTAGCGGTGACTCGACCAGCGTGGTTCAGTCAGCGATCGACAACGGTTTCGTTCAGGAACGCGAGGCGCTGCAGGCTTTGGCCGAAGAAGTCGGGCTGGAGTACATCGATCTACGCGACATCGAGATCGACCTGACTGTCTTGAAGGGGTTTCCGCAGAAACTGATCTATCGGCAGTCTCTGTTTCCCATCCGCTGGCAAGACGAGTCGATCGTCGTTGCCACGTCGGACCCCTTGGATTTGTATCCGCTGGACGAAGCCAGCGCGGCAACTGGCCGCAACATCATTCCCGTCGTCGCCGAACGCGCCGAAATTGCCCGGTTGGTCAAACGGCACTTGGGTGTCGGTAGCGAGACCGTCGAAGGCTTGATGGCGGCGAAGGTAGATGACGACGGCGTTGAACTGCTCGAACAGATCGAGTCCGATGGCAGCGAACTGAGCGAGATGGCGCAAGAAGCCTCCGTGGTTCGGCTGGTCAACGAAATCCTGCTCGAAGCGATCGAAACGCGAGCCAGTGACATTCACATCGAAACACAATCCGACGGGTTGGTGATTCGCTATCGAATCGACGGCATTTTGCATCCACAACCGGCGCCGCCGGAGATCAATCGCTTTCAAGCCGCGATCATCAGCCGCTTGAAGATCATGGCACGATTGAACATCGCCGAAAAACGACTGCCCCAGGACGGGCGGATCAAACTGCGAGTCCACGGACGCGAAGTCGACATTCGTCTCAGTGTGATCCCCATGATCCACGGCGAAGGTTTGGTGATGCGGGTCTTGGACAAATCTGCCATGGTCTTTGACTTGTCAAAACTCGGCATGTCAGCGGAGATCTATGAGCGATTCAGCGAGCTGATCGAGCTGCCGCACGGGATCGTGTTGGTCACCGGCCCGACCGGTAGCGGTAAAACGACGACGTTGTACAGCAGCTTGCTGCAGATCCGCAGTCCCGAGACAAAGATCATCACCACGGAAGATCCCGTCGAGTATCAGCTCGATGGCATCAATCAAATCCAGGTCCACGCGAAGATCGGATTTACTTTCGCTGCATCGCTGCGGAGCATCCTGCGGCATGACCCCGACATCGTGCTCGTCGGCGAAATTCGCGACTTGGAAACCGCCGAGAACGCGATCCAAGCGTCGCTGACGGGGCACTTGGTGTTCAGCACCCTGCACACCAACGACGCATCGAGTGCATTCACTCGGTTGGGTGACATGGGCGTCGAACCTTTCCTCGTTGCCGGTACGGTCGAAGGCGTCATGGCACAACGACTGGTCCGTCGGCTTTGCAAGTCATGCAAAGAATCTTACCAGCCGACCAAAGATGAACTACCGAAGGATTTTCCTTGGGACCGCGCCGACAACGCAACGTTCTTTCGACCCGTGGGATGCCGCGAATGCCGCGGATTCGGTTATCAAGGTCGATTGGGTATCTATGAGCTGTTGACGGCCAACGAACGTATTCGTGAACTGGCCCAAAATCGGGCGAGCAGTTGGGACATCCGCAAAGCAGCAATCGAAACAGGAATGCGGACACTGCGAATGGACGCATGGGACAAGACCATCGCCGGACACAGCAGTGTGGACGAAGTCTTGCGAGTGACGAAGGGTGAGACGCTGTAACGATGCCTACCTTTGCCTACACCGCCCGCGACATGTCGGGCAAACAGGTCTCCGGGACACTCGAAGCACAGAGTGAACGCGAAGCAGCTTCGCTGTTGTCTGAACGCTCGCTGTTCCCGATCAAAGTCAGCGATCACGTCAACACCGGTACTCGTTCACTCTTTGGCAACCGAAAGAAAGTCAAAGGGCAAACGATGGCTGTGTTTTACAACCAGCTCGCATCGTTGCTCCGCAGCGGCGTGCCGATGATCCGATCGCTGACCGTGTTGAGCGAACAATCAGCCGATCCCGTTTTGGCGGAGGTCGTGCGTGAAGTCCGCGCCAAAGTAGAAGACGGCGAACCGATGGGCCAAGCGATGGCTCGTTTCCCGGGTGTGTTCAGCGAAATGGGGATCAACATGGTCCGCGCAGGCTCCGAAGGCGGTTTCCTGGAGGACGCTCTGGATCGCGTGGGCAACTTTACCGAACTGCAAGAGGACCTCAAGGGACGCACGATCAGCGCTCTGGCATATCCCGTGTTCCTGTTCTCAATCGGATCGCTCGTCATCACCGGATTGCTGGTTTTCATCGTTCCCAAATTCGATTCCATGTTCGACCGACTCCGGGACAAAGGCGAGATGCCCGCGTTGACCGAAGCACTGCTGACCGTCAGCGGTTGGCTCGGTTCTTACGGTTGGATTTTGGTGCCGGTGATGTTGGGATTGTTTTTCTTGGTGCGAATGCAGCTCAGTACCGAAGAGGGCAAGACATGGTTTGACGGGGCGAAACTAAAGATCCCGGTACTCGGCGGCATTCTGATGAATTTGGCCGTCGCCCGATTTTGTCGCGTGTTGGGAACGCTGTTGGGCAACGGTGTCCCGATCCTCAAGTCGTTGGAAATCAGTCGCACCGCCGCCGGCAATCGCTTGTTGAGCCAATCGATCTCCAATGCGACCGAGAACATCCGCGGCGGCGATGCACTTGCCAGCCCGTTGCGAACCTCGGGATTGTTTCCAGGACCTGTCGTGGAAATGATCAGTGTGGGCGAAGAAAGCAACTCGTTGGAACGCGTCTTGCCAGAAATCGCCGACTCGTTGGAGAAACAGACATTCCGTCGGTTGGATTTGTTCGTGCGTCTGCTGGAACCGATCATGCTGCTGATCATGGCCATCCTCGTGTTGGCCGTCGTCTTGGCACTGCTGATCCCGGTTCTCAAGAGCAGCTCATCCATCTAAGCAAGTGCCTTGGGCGTATGGTGACGTTCGTTTGCGACTTGGAATGTCGGCCGACCATTGTCGCTCGACTTTCCAAGTCGATAGCGTGTCCTGGCATCCGTTTCGCCAATTCCAAACGCTCAATTGCCCAGACGGCCCCCTCCCTCGCATTCGCCTGGACGGCTCTGCTCGACCTCCCCCAAGTTCCTTGGTGGAGGTGTCCAGGGAGTAGGAATAGCTCTAAAAAGGACACTTCTCGCTGATCGTCACCACTGGTTCCCAGGCTCCTGCCTGGGAACCCAATGATTAGCAGGCTCCTGCCTGCCGATCTGCTGACAATTTCCAGGCCACGCTGACTTTCGCGAGGCAGAGACTCCATGGCAGTGCGTTCCCAGGCGTGAGCCTGGGAACGAGCGTTCTGCGGGGTGGCGATCAGCGAGAAATGTCCTAAAAAGCCTTGATGCATCGAGTACATTTCAAGGATTGAACTGCTCACTTTCCAACTGGGATCATTCATCAGCTGCGATCGATGACGCGGAGGGCTCGTTCAAAGAGATGTTTCGCAGCTCCACACCCGACACAAAGGAATACCCTCATTTTGCGTTCAACTAACTTGCCACATCACACTGCGATTGCAAGAGTCGTCATCGCCATCATGTTCGTGATCGCGGTGCTTGCCCAGTCGACAGTCAACTGGCATCACGCGTCTGGCGCAGAATCTCCTCTCGCTCTCCGCCCCGTCGGATCACTTCAACTCGTCGCTAGTAATCATCTGACAGTGACGGTCACTGACGACGTGATCACGCTGGTGACAACGGGATCGGACCCCTATTTGATCATGCAAATGATTCCGCGGGTCGATGGTGCCGAAGATCAGATTCTGGCCTGCGATTACTTTTGCCCGACGGGGATCAGCGCAATTGAATTTCGCATCGGTCCTCCGTTCCCGCACACGTCGGCTGCCTTGCCCGCGTTCTCGCCGGCGGAAGGATGGACAACATGGTCCGCGAACATCGGACGTTTGGCACCGACTGCCTGGGATGGAAGCAAAACCAAACAGTGGCGAGTCGATTTCGGCAGTGAACCAGAGGTCCAGATTCAGCTCCGCAACGTCCATGTTCGCGCGCTAACGCCACAAGAAATCGAGTCGAGGGATCGGTACGACGCACTGAAAAAAGCAAAGCAGGATGACGCGGCCAATCTGCTGGACTATGTGCAGCGAATGATGCCCGCAAGGATCTCCAGAGTGATTCGTGTTGGTGATAACATCCAGGTGCAGGGTCAAGTCGACGAGCAGGAGCTACGCAACGATACCGTTGCTGTCGTTGTCAGGTCACCGGAACAATTGGCAAGCCGCGCGATTTCAAAAGTCGAGTTGGCGACGGCCAAACGCATCACGCCCGATGACAACGGTAACTTCGCCATCGACGTGCCGGTCGACGGATGGCCTGGCAGCGAATCGGCGTGTGCAAGGTTTCAACTGGTGCGATTAAGCGGTGACACGGCTGATCGAGCAGTTTCACACTGTCGCTACATCGAGGCCACTGCTTTGAACTCGTCAAACGACTTGCCCGAGCCGCCGCCATTGCGGTCCGCCAAGGGACTGACATGCATCACATCCCGATTCAATGCGGACCAACTACGTGATCTGGGGATTCGCCACTGCAGTGTCAACGTGTTGCTGGGCGGATTGGTCGATGACCAGCCTCGTCCGGGATACCAGCGTGTTGAACTGCCGTCGGGTAAGTGGTACGCGAATGTGAGGAGACTGTCCGGACTGGATCACGATGTCAGGATGGCCAACGAGGCCGGTGCGGTGGTCGCTGCGATCCTCTTGATTCGTAATCGTTCCAAGGGCGACGAGTCGACGCTCGCACACCACGAGGCCGATCCGGCGGGCACCTATGCGATGCCGGATCTGACCACCGACGAATCAATTCGCCGCTACAGAGCCACCTTGGAATTGCTGGCCGATCGATACGCGCGAGCAGACAACACGTACGGCAGGATCGATCATTGGATTGTGCACAACGAAGTGGACTACGGATGGCAGTGGACCAATATGGGCCAACAACCGATGCCGCTGTTCATGGACCACTACATCAGCAGCTTGCGATTGGTCGACCATTGCATGCGACGAGTCAATCCTCATGCCCGCGCGTTCATTTCACTGACCCATCGTTGGAACGTCCCAGACAACCAGCCGTGGAAAACGTACGCGCCACGCGAGATGCTGCATCATTTAATCGACCGGTGTCGCGTTGAAGGAGACTTTCCGTGGGGAATCGCCTATCACCCGTATCCAGAGAGTCTGTGGAAATCCGACACATGGAACGATCGCCAAGTCAGCGATACTTTGGACACACCATTGATCACGATCCGCAACCTGCCGGTGTTGGAGACGTTCATGCAATCGGATTTGGCAAGAACCTCTGACGGCAAGGTGCGGCCGGTGTTGTTGAGCGAACAAGGGTTTCACGCGCCGATGGACGATCCCGAGGCGTTGCAGCGTCAATCGGCTGCGTTGCTGTACACATGGCAGCAGATGCGGAAATGCCCCTCTATTTTGGCATTCGACTATCACCGGCCCAGCGACCATCCAAACGAAGGTGGCTTGATGCTGGGGCTGCGTGGTTTGCCGACACCAACGAATCCCTTGGGCGAACCAAAACCTGCCTGGAGTGTGTATCGCGACATCGCAACACCGCGCGAGTCGGACCTGATGCGGCAATACAAGCCTTTTTGGTCCAACGCGAATATGGACCGCTAGCCTCGACTGCTCAAAGTTTGCTGTTGACACGTCTTGTTGAAGCCACTGCTTTATTCCCTGTGCCACCTCCCCCAAGGAACTTGGGGGAGGTCGAGCAGAGCCGTTTAGGCGAATGCGAGGGAGGGGGTATGGGTGAAGCAGTAGGTTCACCAACGCGGTTTGCGGCGCGTAGGCCCCCTCCCGGATCTTGCTTCGCTCGATCCGACCTCCCCCGGCTGCGCCGGTGGAGGTGACAGAAAACTTGCGCAAACCCTTAATGACACAACACCAAACTTTGAGCAGTCCACCTTTAGTGCATCGTCCAGTCTTAGAACGTGGGTTCGGTAGATGAGCCGTTTTGGCGTTAGCCACGGTTTTCGTGACACAACCGTGGCTAACGCCAAAACGGCTAACCCCAAAATCAAGACCGGACGATGCACTAGCCTGGATAATTCATCGGCCGAAACGATTGACGTTACAATGGCCTCTTCATCCCGACCATTGCCCCTCCTGGAGACCTGACCGATGGCAGGTGGCTCAAACAATCGCTCCCGCAATTTACTGCCCTACCAGGGGCTGCCCGAATTGGCCGGACTCTGCTCCATGGACCGAGCGATCGATGCTTCCTGGAGTCTTGATGAAAGCGTTCAACGATTGAAACGGCTTCACTACGTGCTCAAGCGAATGCATGAGATCCTCACGTCGCGGATCACGGCGGAGCCCATCTACGAACTCAAAACGGCGATGAGTTATCACGCTTACTTGTTCGCCGAGCAAGTGACGCTGGTCCGCAAACGTGTCGCCGAGATGCGAGAGCCACCGCTGGAACTGGACAAGATTCCTCATCCGGCATTGGAGCTGCTGATGGATGAACTCCAGTCCGCTCCTGACACCGCTCACTTTCTGATGGGGGCGTACCAAGATGTTTTGCCAGCGATCATCGGTTGCTGTATCCGATTGAAACACGATGCGCACCCGCTTGCCGATGCACCTACGGTTCGTGTTGCGAAACTGATTGAATTCGAGTTGCAGGATCTGCTGGAGTTTGGCAACCACGCCGTTTATTGTCTTGTCAACGAACCTGAGGTGGAACATGCCCAGCCTTGGCTGGGGCATTTGCGAAAATGCTTGGCTGCGTCAGGTCACATTGATGGCACGGAGCCGGAGAGTGATGAGGTCCCGCCACGTTTTTTTAGCAAACCAGTCGCTCAGTACGATCCCGAGCCGAAACGTGATCATCGGTTCCAGGATCGCTACAACGCGGGCGTGAATCCCGAATCGTTTCTTTATGATGAACGCTTCTCGGCTCGCGACAAAACCCTGATGATGTACTACAAGCGGATTCGGGAACTGGATGTGCCTGAGATGATGGCCAGCATCCTGGTCGAACTTCGTGACGATGAGCCGTGGGAGTTCCACATGGAAATGTCGCGTCAGCTGTGGGACGAAGCCCGGCATGCGATGATGGGGCAAGTCGGTTTTGTATCGCACGATATCGATTGGACACAAATTCCGATCAATTTCACGTGGTCCAAGAATCTCAATGAGCAACTCAATGCCCGCGAGCGTCACGGCGTTTTGTTCTTCATCGAACAAAACCTGATGCCCAAGAACGGCAAACGCTATGAATGGGAAGTTGCCACGCAAAGCGGTGACCCGCTGTCGAAACTCTTTCAGGATTTTGACTGGGCCGACGAAGTCCTGCATGCTCAGATCGGCAGACGATGGTATGTGCCCCAATTCGGCAACTTAAGCGAAGCTCTCGCCTACGGTGACAAGTGCTGGTCGCAAGTGCTGAGTCACTGGCAGAGCTATCGTGACAAAGGACTGACCGATCACCGCAATTGGTGGCCCGACCTTTATCGTCAAGCTTGTCTCAAATGGGGTGTCCAGCCCGATCCCGAAGCCCTCGCCTTTCACGACACCTACGAAGAAAAACGAGCTGACCTGGAGTCCATCTGAGTACGTCAGGCTTTCCAGCCTGACATACCCCATGCAAGTGTCAGGCTAGAAAGCCTGACGTACGCGATGCAAGTGTCAGGCTAGAAAGCCTGACGTACGCGATGCAAGTGTCAGGCTAGAAAGCCTGACGTACCCTCACGAAAGTCACTCCCATGTCTGATCAATCTATCGGTCGTCGAAAGCTGCTGAAACTGTCCGGCATCTCCTTGGCAGGCGGGATGATGACCGTCTCCTCGATGCCCCGAGTCGTCGCGCAAGATCCTGTATCGTCTCCGATTGACGTGCGTGTCTTGAATGCTCGCGACCGTGTCCCGATGTCCTTCATCATCGATGACTCGACATGCCTGGTGAACATGGGACACTTTTGCATGCCGCAGTTTGCCGAAGCGTGGCCGACGCGGCCGATTTATCAGCAACCCTGGCAAGAGTGGCCGCGTGAGATCCCCGACGCTTTTGTGCGAGAGTTTGGCGAGTGGTGCGCCGAGCAAGGAGTGCGGGGCAAGTACAGTATTGTCCCCTATCCGGCCTGCGTCGGTTGGATGGACCGAGGATTGCCGGGTTGGTCCAAACAAGCGTTGCAGGACAGCTTGTCGCTCGTGCGAGACTTGATGATGCCCCACTGGGACATTCATCCAGAAATGATCACGCACACACGCGTGATTGATTTGAAGACGGGTCGACCGATGGAATCCGCTGACGCGTCGACGATGGAAAACAGTTATCCGCAAACGGATATCAGCACGGACCATCTGGCCGAGTATCTGGCGTACGCTTTACAAATTTTGAAAAACTGCGGCCTTACCTGCGAAGGGATCACGACTCCCGGAGGATTTGGCAATCGCGTCAAAGACAAATTGCCCATCGCGGTGCATCAAGCGGTGCGTGATGTGTTCTCCACTGAATTGCCTCACTATTTCAAATACGTCCATGCAGGTGATCAAAGCACCGATCCGAAATTGGAGTTCATCGGCAGCCAGCGGACCATCGACAACCTCACCGTGAATGTGCCCGCCGGGACCGGCGACTGGTTTGGCGGATGGGAAGGCACGCAGGCGGTGGCCGGCGACAAGTACTGTAATGCAGACGCAACCGCAGGACGGATGGTGGAGATGATCCAGCGTGGACAGCCCGCCGTGATGCTGTGTCACTGGCCTGGACTCTATTGCAACGGAGCGAAAACAGGTTTCACCGCATTTCAAAAGGTCGTGCTGGCGTTGGCGGAGCGATACGGTGACCGCACGCAATGGATGAAGCTCAGTGAGATTGCACGCTACGCCGCGGCCAAGGAATTTGTCACGTTCTCAGGACCGACCGGCATCACGGGACCAGGGGATTCGATTCTGGCAATCAAGTCGCCGATTCGCTGCGACGGATTCACTTTTGAAATCGCGACGCGAGCGAAGTCGACGACGCTCAGCATCACTCAAGCCGGTCAGATGCGAAATCTGAAGGAAGTCGCATCGAGGAAGGACTTGATACACGACTCCTTTACACGTGAAGCCGACAATACGGTGGTGTGTGTGAACATTGCCAAAGGCGACGCAATGCTGGTGCTGTGAATTTTCTCCATTGAAGGTCAATTTGAGATCGCAGCATTAGTGCCAAAATCGCGAGTCCAGCTTTGCTACCAGCACGACGCGCAAGCGAGTGATTCACGGAGTTTTATTCACTCGCTTGCGCTTCGTGCTGGTATTTGCGTTGTTTCCAATCAACGCCAATTCACGATCGCAGCACTAGACTTGCTCGTAGAGCATCCCCAGTTGGAACAGCCCCGAGGAATGGCCGTCGCTGAAGGCGATGTTGTAGGCATACGTGCCCACGGGACGCATGGCGGTGATCGTCAGCGGCAGGGTTTCCTGCATCGTCAGAACGGGCAATCCGATTGACTTGGCGGCTGGCTCACTTGCATCGGTGCCGGTTTCCTTGCTGCGTTTCTTTTCACGACAGGTCGCGCAGGGGCAGCGTTTGCGCAGCTCGGCAGCGGTCCAACGCGTGGTCTTGTCGTCGGTCCAGTGGATAATGATTGCAGACGGGCCGTCTCGTTGAATCGACTGTGGGGTCGGCATGGCGTGGTTGGGGCGTGTGAACCTGGTTTGCAGAGACGTTCACTTGAACGTGGGTTGCAGAGCCGTTCACTCTACCCGAACTGGATTTCTTCGGAAGGCTCCACGCCGCCTTCGGTGCTGCCAGGCTTGAGTCCCAGTTTCTGCAACAACAACCGAGTCACGAAGGCCGGGTTGGTGGTCAAATAGCGTTTCCACAGACGGCCGGGTTCTTTGGTCAGTCGGTAAAACCATTCCAATCCCCGCTTTTGCATCCACGCCGGAGCTTGATCGAGCATTCCGGCGTGAAACGCAAATGCGGCTCCCACGGCGATCAGTGGCATCTGGATCCGACTCCGCATCTCGTAGGCGAACACTTCTTGGCGTGGGCAACCCAAGCCGACGAAGCAGATCCCCGCGCCGCTGGCGTTGATTTCCTCGGCCAATGAGTCTCGTTCTTCATCGGTCAAGGTTCGGAACTTGGACGCGCGTTTGCCGGCAATCCTTAGACCGTCAAATTTTTCACACAACCGCATCGCAAATTGATCGAGCATCTCATCGGTCGCGCCAAAGAGAAACACCGGGACGTCCTGTTGGGCTGCGGCGCGACAAAGTTCCAGCGTCAAATTGGGGCCGTAGACACGATCCGTCAGTCCACATCCGTGCAGCCAGTTGAGCGCCCATCGGACAGGTTGACCGTCGGGACAGACGAGATCGAATCGGTTCAAGCGATACTGATGAGCCGGGTCGCTGACGCCTGTCATCACTCCGTGAACAGCCAATGCGGTAACGGCCATCGACTGATGTGCGTTACCCGCTGCGATGATTTTCGCCACTGCGGCTTCGTAATCGATCGCGCTGACGCCGATCCCTAGTACGTTGTGTTTGCCCAAATCGATCATGGTTTCATGGTCAGGTGGTGAGAGCGGCGTGCATAGGTGAGGTGACCGTTGTCAATTGGCTTCGTTTGATCGAGTTCGGGTCCAGTGCGGCGACTTGATCGATCATGCAGTGGACGTCGAATCGCTGAGCAAGTTGACCGAGCGCCCATTTGACGAGCGAGATTTTCTTGTCTCGCGGCATCTTCATTCCGGGGAAGTACGCCATGTCGGCGTCGTCTTCGCGGCCGAGAAAATCCGGCGGGTGCAGCAGGATCGACGGCGATGTCCCCGTCAACGTGCACAGTCGCAATGCGGTACGAAAGTACGATTTGGCCGTGGCCGTCGAGAAACCGGCCAGGAATGTAAAGTAGCTGAAGTGGATCGGCGTGCGTGTCAACGGCATGACCGTCACCGGCAGTTCCCAAAGGGCAGCGTTATCAATCTCACGACGATAGGGTCGATTGGGATTTCGCATCGCGGCAAATCCGCCATAGAGTTTCTTGGCACGCTCGCGTTGCTCGCCTTGCAGTTTGGTTCGCATCAAAAAAACGGCGCGGGCGATGGGGGCCATCGACGTGGGAAAGATCGACGCGTCGTAAACGTAGTCCAGCCTGCTCAGCACCCGCAGGACTTCGTCGGGACAACTGAACCCGGGACCACGAAACCCGACGCAACGTTGCCCCGTGACTTGCTCGATCGCATCGTGCGTCTGGGCGACTTCGTCATGGATCTCGTCGTCATCCATCGTGTGCATCCACGGCAGATGATTGAGTGAATGATTGGCGTATTCGCAAATGGGCAACCGTCGCAGCGACAGAATCGCGTCGCAATCGGCGTCACTTTGCAAATCGCGTCCGACGATAAAAGCGGTCAAGGGCAAGTTCTTTTCGCCCAGGACATCGACGATGCGATCCGCTGCGAGCTGCAAGTAGCTCGACGCGTCTTGCCAGTCTTCCCGCCCGGCGGCTCTCAAGTAAGCCCATTTGTTGTCGAAGTCCAGCGACAAGCTCGCGATCGGCTTGCTCATTGCCCGGACTCCGATTTCACGCCGGCAACCGCAGTTTCGCTGTCCACGCGAGCGGGCCACAATTCTCGAATGGCTTGTACCGCACCGGATGCCGCCCAAGCCGGCGTGCGTTCCTCGACACTGTCGCGGCATTCGTGACGCATCTCGGTGAGCCGGTCGGCGGAGACGCCAAAGTAGGCGTTGAGGCTTCGGGCGAGCGAGCTTTCGTCGGCTGGGTCGTATTGCCAGCCGTTGATTCCATCGCGAATCAGAGTGGTGACCGCTTGAGCGTATATGCTGCCGATCACCGGAGTGCCTGCCTGCAGCGATTCATTGACCACCAGCAGCCATTCGTCGGCCAAGGTCGGTGCGATCACCGCACCACAGCTGCGCAATTCTGTGGAAAGTTCTTTGGCAGGCACGTTGCCCAACAAGGTCAGGGTCAAATTGGTCGGCAGCGAAAGTGACTGCAGCTGGTCTCGTAACGGTCCGTCACCGGCAAGTCGCATTTCGATGGATTGCTCTGGATGATCGATGCAGTAGCGTTGCAACTGCGTCATCATGGGCAGGACGCCTTTGCGTTCACTGAGTTGACCGACACAAAGCAGTCGATGGCGGGTCTGTCCGTCTACACGTTCGACCGGTCCCATGTGCAGCGTGCGATCGTCCGCGGCGTAGGGAAAGTGATATAAGGCATTGTCGGGAACGCCGAGTTGTTGCAAATAGCTTTGGCAGGAGGGACCGTTGTAGGTCAACGCGTCGGCGCGGCGGACCAGTCGTTTACGAAGGGTTTGGCGAAGCCAGCCGCGGTGCCGCTCGGTGTGCTCGCTCATGTAGGTGCACAAGATGCTCTTGGTGCCTGGGTTTCGGCGACAGTAGTGTGTCGCGCCCAGCGAACGCGCACCCAATTCCAACGACATCACCACGTCGGGACGCAATTGCCGTAGTCGACGCTGAGTATCGTAGGGGATGTGAACATAGAGTTCGTCATTAAACTTCGTTCCCTTGCTGTCACGATGCTTCCACCGTCGACGAACCGTCCAAGTATTTTGCACGGTGACGTCCAGCCCACCCCAGTCCGGAGTGAAGTCCCGATTGGGTTCGATCGGGGTACTCAGCAAGACGTGGAAATCACGAACGCAGGCAGCGATTTCTTGCAACACACGGACTTGATAGAGCGGGATGTAGTGCGTCAAGAATACGACTCGCGCATCGACAATCCCATCGTCAAGCGACGCGGCAGCGAATGTCGATGGGTCACGCAATAACACGTTCTTTGCAGCTCAAGTCAGTCACCTCCGCGTCCAGTCATCGGCACCAGGACGGTACTGAAGATAAGACGGAGGTCTTGCCAGAAATTGTTTCGATCGACGTATTGTAAATCCATCCGCATCCAGTCATCAAACGTTTCGGCTTTCGCCTTGTTGATTTGCCAATGACAGGTCATGCCAGGACGGACATCCAATCGACGACGATGCCATCGGTTGCAGGCGCGGCTTTCGTGCCACGGCAGCGGTCGGGGACCGACCAACGACATATCGCCTCTGAGCACATTGATCAGTTGAGGCAATTCGTCAATGCACGAAGCGCGTAAAAAATGGCCGACTCGCGTCACTCGGGGGTCATTTTTGATTTTGAACGCAGGACCGTCACGATGGCTCTCCGCACGCAAAGCCGCTTGTTTGGCCTCGGCGTCGACCACCATCGATCGAAACTTGTAGATGGTGAACGGTTTCCCGCCGCGACCTTCTCGGGTTTGGCGAAAGAAGATGGGGCCGGGACTGGTCGCTTTGACCGCGATCATCGCCGTGATCAAGACTGGACTGGCCGCAATCAAGCCGGCGCCGGCTCCCACGATGTCGACGACACGTTTGGCAAGTCCCTGCGAGAGTGACCGCGAGACCATCGGCTTTTCCGCCGTGACCTCGACCTCAGCGTGATCTACCCGCAACCACTGTGCGACGCCATCATCGCCCACGCGTCGACGTCCACCGGACCCACCGCTGTGGTCGTCCGAATCGGATCGAAATCCATCCGGATCATGGACCCGCAACGATAGCTGCACTGCAAGGTTGGCCGCATCGCACAGTTGTGACATGCGGTCCAGCACCGAGCGCCCGCCCATCTCAGGCGTGTCGACCAACAGCACCGCAAACTCATGTTTGCCCAAGTCCGCTTTTTGATCGGTGATCCGCAAATGTCGGTGCAGGATTCGGATCAACGCGTTGCGTCCTTTGCGGCGGCGGCTGGCACCGAGCAATCGGATCGTCACGATACAGAATGGAAACGAACGCCGCGTGGCGCGAATTCTCTCTCGCGAAACTTCGCGGTTGAATTCCGTCAGCGTCAACAACAGCGAATCACCGTCGTTGCCGACGGGCCAGACGCCGCTCAATGGTCTCAACAATGCTCCTAGCATTGGGGAATCACCTTAAAAGGACGGTCGCCGCGAATCCAAACGTGCTGCGAACGATCCGTCTCATCATGTGGGCGAAGACTCCGTGTCTTCGCGTTGTAAATCAAGTTGTCACGTCAAAAAAGCTAAATGCCCACGAATCGTTCAGCGAGGAATGACCCCGCCGCCCGATGAGACCAAGACATCGTCTTGGTCATTGGAGTTTGTCATCTGCTCTCGGGAGCTGCCCGATCGCTCAGACTGTTTAGGTACAGACGAATCATCACCGTCAGTACGGTATGTCTTTATTCGTTGATTGCCGTCCGATCGCGGATCAACCGGATTGTCCCGTACGATCGCTTGGAACAGGCCCAGTGCCAATCCAAGGCATACGCCGACTCCCGCAAGCATCGCTCGCGGTGGACCGACTTTCTTTAGGTTCAGCGACGCGTTCTGGATCACCGTCACGTCAGACATGCTCTGCTTGTCCAGCTCGCGAATGATCCGCGCCTCCTCGAGGCTCTTGGAGTGGTCCAAGAAATTTTGTTGTCCGATGTCCGCTTGCCATTTCAAATTGGCCAGAACGATCGAATCGCTGTTCAGACGCTGCAGGTCTTTCTTCGCACGTGCTAGGCTCTCTTGCAGGGCATCACGACGGCTGGCCAAACCGGCTGCTTTCGCGGTCGCCAACAGGTACTCGCTCTCCAGCGACTGATACACGGGATTGATCGCTTCGGTCGTCTGCGTGCGTTCGTCGGATTGGTCCCCGACGATCTGCTGACTGCGAGTCATCTTCCCTTGCATCATCTGGTAGCGAGGATGATTCGGTTTCAGCTTCGCCAGCTCTTCGCTTTCGGTGACCTGTTCGCTGAACAATCGCGTTCGCATGTCATCGGCCGCCGCGCTGGCAATGCCGCTGGTGATTTCCATCGGCACCCAAGGTTTCAAGCTGGCCAGTTGCTTGCTCAGTCCATCGGCCCGGCTCTGGGCTTCGGCATAGCCACTCTCGGCTTCGTTCAACGCGATTTCGATGGCCACCAGACGCTCTCGAACCGTCGACTCGGCGGATTCGACACTCATCCAGCCTTTCTCGCTGCGTGTCTTTTGCAGTTCTTCGTTGGCGGCAATCGCTATTTTGCGACTCTGCTCGACCTGCTCCTCAAAAAACTCAAGCGACCCGTTGGACTGGTGTGCTTCCACATGATACTGACCGTACTCGTTCATCGCGGATTGAACGACACGCTGGATCAATAACGGGTCGGACCCCCGGCCACTGATCGCCACGGTATAGCCTTTCTTGGGCAACTCGACCTTCAACCACGCGGTGACCATTCGGATGGCTTCCTCGCGGGCGATCTGCACCTCGTATTCTTCCTGGGTCATCGTGTCCCCAGGAACGCCGCCGCTGGGGACCAGTTCACTGACCCAGATTTCTGCACGATCGACCCAGTTGCGGGGACGAACGATTTCATCAACGCCTATCGCGTCGACAACTCGTTCGGCGATTTCGCGACTGGCCATCATCTCGGCAACACTCATCACCTCCGATGACCGATTCTCCTGCATCGAGACGCCTTCGGTACTCTGTGTCGTCGGATCCACCGTCAACGCACCACGACCCAAACGGACATACATCATCCCGTCGCTGCCGTATCGATTAGGCCATGCGATCAAAAGGCCCACAACGATGGCCGTCACCAACAGCGTCGTGAAGCAGACGGAGGGCAGTCGACGAAGGACGCATCGGAAAAGATCCGCTGGCGTCACCTGGGCCCATGACTCTGGATTGGTATGTTGCACGACGAAGGCTCACGTCCCTAAGGAATTGGAATTTTCCAACTGTCGAGCAAAATTTTCGACAGGAAACGAGTTCGGGGGCATCACAATTCACGCGACCCGACACGCCGAACCAGATTAGCCAAGCAGTGTATTCGGTCCACCCGCCTGATTCCGGAATCTTGTTGTAGTCCAGGACTTGGGGTATGTGGTAGCAGTTAGTTTGCTTTTTCCGGCAATGCCGCACTTGCCACCCCAAACACCGCCTAAAGATCCCTCAAAATTCGTTGCCATTCGAGCATTCGTTCACCGAAATCCCCTCTTTTGGAGGAAGCTAATGATGATCCCTCGAACCCTGGAGCCCGAGTCGATGGACACGGCAGAGGAAGCCGATGAGTACCGTAAGATGAACCACGAAGCGGTGAACGCTTGTTTCGTGCACGATTTGTTCGCCGGGGGCGCTGTGGGCCCTCGCGTTCTGGACCTGGGAACCGGCCCCGCCCACATTCCGATCCTGATCTGCGAAAAGGATCCTGAGGTCGAGATCATGGCGGTGGACAGCTCGATCGAGATGCTGGAGGTCGCCAAGATCGAGATCGAACTCTCCGGCATGATCGGACGCATCCAACTGGAACACGGTGACGCAAAGAATCTGAGCGGATTTGAACAAGCCGCTGTCGATACCGTGATCTCCAACACCCTGCTGCATCACTTGGCCGAGCCGGGCATCGCGATCGCCCAGGCCGTGAAATTGCTGCGTCCCGGCGGACGGCTTTTCCTCAGAGACCTGTTCCGCCCGGAGTCCGATGACGAAGTTGAGCGATTGGTGACCTTGTACGCCGATGGAGAGTCGGAGCAGGCCCGCCAGTTGTTTCGTCAGTCACTGCATGCTGCGTTGACCCTGTCTGAAATCCAAAGTTTGGTGAACGACCTACCCGGGGGTCTTGGAATCCCGGCCCAGAACGTTCAAATGACAAGCGACCGCCACTGGACGATCGACTGGGTCATGCCGGCATCAACCACGTAGGACCTTGTGTACGTCAGCCTTTATCTACGTCAGCCTTTCCAGGCTGACATAACCACCGCCTCAAGTCAGGGCAGTATGTCAGGCTAGAAAGCCTGACGTACAGAGAGCCTGACGTACGAGGATGCTCCACCAACAACCCTCTGCGAACCGAACATGCTGCCCTACCTAAAACTACTGGACGATGTCCTCGAGAACGGAGTGGACCGGGGCGACCGGACCGGAGTGGGAACCCGCAGTTTGTTCGGCAGGCAAATGCGGTTTGATCTCTCGCGTGGTTTCCCGTTGGTGACGACTAAGAAACTGCACACGCGTTCGATCTTTTACGAGTTGCTGTGGTTTCTGCGAGGCGAAACGAATATCGCTTGGCTGAAAGAAAACGGGGTCAGCATCTGGGACGAGTGGGCCGACGAGAACGGCGAACTCGGCCCGGTCTACGGATACCAGTGGCGATCGTGGCCGACACCCGATGGTGGTGCGGTGGACCAGATCCGCTGGGTGCAAAATGAAATCCGCACCAATCCGATGTCGCGACGCTTGATCGTCTCGGCGTGGAATGCCGCCTGCGTTAACGACATGGCTTTGCCGCCCTGCCACGTGATGTTTCAATTTTACGTCTCCGACGGTCGGCTCTCCTGTCAGCTCTATCAACGCAGCGCGGACCTGTTTCTCGGAGTGCCATTCAACATCGCCAGCTATGCGTTGCTGACGATGATGATGGCCAAAGTCACGGACCTTGAGCCGGGGGATTTTGTGCACACGCTCGGCGATGTCCACTTGTATCAGAACCATTTCGATCAAGCCCGTGAGCAACTTGCTCGGGAACCCAAGCCTTTGCCTACGCTGACCCTACGCTCACGTCCCGATTCGATCGACGAATTTGTCTACGAAGACATCCAGGTGATGGGCTACGATCCTCATCCGCACATCAAAGCCCCTGTGGCAGTCTGAACGAAAGTGAGCTGAAGGAACGTGAATGCCGTGTCGAGTCCCCAGGCCATGTCAAACTCCTTGCCCAAGTTGACCGCCGTGGTCGCCGTCACCCCCGACGGCACCATCGGTCGCGACGGCGACATGCCGTGGAGGCTCCGCGAAGACCTACGCAGGTTCAAACACTTGACCATGGGCGGAGTGCTGCTGATGGGACGCCGCACCTACGAATCGATCGGCAAGCCGCTGCCTGGACGCCGAACGGTCGTCATCACCCGCAACCCGCACTGGTCAGCCGATGGCGTCGAACTGGCCCCCGATCCCGATGCCGCCGTCGCCCTGGCCGGCGATCAAAACGCCTTCGTGGTCGGCGGCGCCCAGATCTATGAGGCCCTCCTGCCGAGGTGCGAACAAATTTTCTTGACCACCGTTTGGTCCAATGTGGTGGGGGATACGACCCTGAAATCCGACTGGACACCCTTTCAAATCGTCTCCCGGACGAGGATTCCCGCAGGTTTACGCGATGATGTGCCCACCGAGTTTGTTCAGATGGTGCGAAAAAATTCCTAGAAAAATGCGCCAAAGTGCCCATTGAGCAAAAAGGGGGCCAGCCGCTATATTTCGGGATTCTTGGCCAGAGCCTCTGGTCTCGACAGGTCGATCTCGCTAGATCGTCCTTTGCTATCAATTTGATGACATTTTAGGAGCATCGCCATGCCCCGTCTGTTGGGCGTTGACATTCCAAACGACAAACAAGTGCAGTACTCGTTGACGTACTTGTACGGCGTCGGACTGTATACCGCACGTGAAGTCTGTGAAAAGCTGGGCATTGATCCCCATCGCGCCGCCAGTGATCTGGGCGAAGACGAGTTGGGTCAGATCGCCGCCATGCTGGAGCGTGACTACACCTGTGAGGGTCCGTTGCGTCGCTACGTGACCCAAAACATCAGCCGTTTGCGTGAAATCAAGAGTTACCGCGGCATGCGGCACCGAATGGGCCTGCCCGTTCGTGGCCAACGCACCAAGACCAACGCTCGGACCCGCAAGGGACCCAAGAAGACGGTTGCGGGCAAAAAGGGCGTCAAGGACTTGCGCTAAGTTTGACGTTTGGACAGCAGAGCTGGACGCGAAGGGCGTCCCGGCATGTTGGCCGAACGGAAACTCACGCCTGTCGCGAGTCAGCTCAGGCGGCTCGTACTGGCTAGGTCATTTGCATCGCCGCTCGTTTGTTCGCCAAGAATTTGTTCGCCAAGAATTTGTTCGCCAAGAATTTGTTCGCCAAGAATTTGTTCGCCATTCATTTGATCGCCCGGCAGTGACATGCTGCCTCGGCACCCATCCAAATTCCCAATCCATCGTCCCACTTCGTAACCAGACAAAGAATCTGCAGTGGCAAAGACCAACAAAAAGAAACGCGTACGGCGTAACGTGAGCAACGGGATCGCTCACATTCACGCCACGTTCAATAACACCACCGTCACGATCACCGATGCCAAAGGTGACACGTTGTGCTGGGCAAGCGCCGGAACCAGCGGTTTCAAAGGCTCGCGGAAGAGTACTCCTTTCGCCGGTCAGTGTGCCGCCCAGCAAGCAGCCGAAAAGGCAACCAAGTTCGGCATGCGAGACGTCGAAGTCCGCGTTAAGGGGCCTGGTTCGGGACGCGAAAGCGCCATCACGGCTCTGCAAGCCGCTGGTCTGAACGTGAAGTTGATCGAAGACGTGACGCCGATCCCGCACAACGGTTGTCGCCCCAAGAAGAAACGTCGCGTTTGATCTGACCTGACTGATCCTACGCATTGCCCGCCGGCAATGCTCGGTGTCGCCCCCTGTGGCGATACGGTACGCCGGCGATTCACCCAATCAACGACCTCGCTCTGGCTGCTTTCCCACCTGGCGAGTTCCCACTGAGCACGACCCCACAGACCCAAGGGTTCAACACGATGCATATTCGATGGCGTGGAATGGAACTTCCCAGCAACCTGGAAGTGGACCGCGATTCCCTTTCGGAAACCTACGGCAAATTCATCGCGGAACCGTTTGAACGCGGTTTCGGCGTCAGCATTGGTAACAGCATTCGCCGTGTCTTGCTGAGCAGCCTGATGGGCAGCGCCGTTACCCAAATCAAGATTCGCGGCGCGCAGCACGAATTCACGAACATCCCCGGCGTCGTCGAAGATGTCACGGATTTGGTCTTGAACGTCAAGAGCTTGATCGTTCGCAACCACAGCGATGCCACCCGCGTGATCACCGTCGAGCGAAACACCGCCGGCGAAATCAAAGCAGGCGACATCCAAACCGATTCCGACGTCGAAGTCATCAACAAGGAACTCGTCCTGGCAACCCTGTCCAGCGATACCCCGTTCATGATGGAAATGGTCGTCGAGAACGGACGTGGCTATGTGCCGGCAACGGAACACTCCACCGCAGACCACGAAATCGGTATCATCCCGATCGACGCCGTGTTCAGCCCGATCACCCGCGTTCGTTATGACGTGGAAGAAACCCGCGTCGGTCAAAAGACGAACTTCGACAAGCTGATCTTGGAAATCTGGACCGATGGTTCGGTCAACCCCGAGATGGCTCTGGTCGAATCGGCAAAGATTTTGCGAAAGCACCTCAACCCATTCGTCCAATATCGTGAACTCGGTCCAAGTATCTTCTCTGCCGCTCGCGGTGGTGCAGGTTCGCCCGAGGCACAATTGGAAGCCAAGTTGAACATGACCCTCGCCGAATTGCGTCTTTCCGTGCGAGCAAACAATTGCTTGGAAAGCGAAAACATCCAAACGGTTCGCGACTTGGTGCAACGCACCGAAGACCAACTTCTGGAAGTCCGCAACTTTGGCGATACCACGCTCAACGAAGTGCGTGAGAAACTCGCTCAGTACGGTCTGCACTTGGGCATGCGAGTGCCCAGCCAACCCATGTTTTGATTCCTGCTCGGTCGCACGCGGCGTCGCCCCCACGCGGCGTCCCAAACGTCCGGCCAGCCCCCATCAGTAAAAAGTTTAACGACGAAACGACGGATTCTCCGCCATGCGACACAGAAGACACGGCCGAACCCTGGGACGCAGCCCCAGCCACCGAAAAGCACTGCTGAAGAATCTTGCCAGCGCTCTGTTCCTGACCGAGCGTGACGCGAGCCTCGATGAGAATGCACCCAAGGTGCCCGGTCGAATCACCACCACGCTTCACAAAGCGAAAGAGGTTCGTCCGCTTATCGAGAAATGTATCACCATCGCCAAGAAGACGCTGCCTGCAGCTGAAGAAGCACGTAAGTACGAAACGACCGCGGATCGCGGCTCCGATGAGTACCGAGCGTGGCGTAAAAGCGAGAACTGGCAGAAATGGGCCGCCGCTCGCGCACCCATCGTCACCGCACAACGTCGAGTGATCCAATTGATCGGTGACCGACAAGCCACCGCAGTCCTGTTCGACACCGTCGCCGAACGCTTCGCCGAACGTCCCGGTGGTTACACCCGCATCATGCGACTGGCCACTCCCCGTCTTGGCGATGCCGGCGAACGTGCGATCTTGGAACTGGTCGGAAAGAACGACCGCGTGACCGTCAAGAGTCAACGGCCTGCATTCGAGGATGATGCCGACACAACGGACTCGCCCGAAGCGACTGCTGATGAGCCCGAAACCACGACTGAAGAAGTCGCCTCGGAAGAAACCGCATCGGAAGAAGCGACCACCGAGCAAAAGCCAGAAGCTGATTCCTGATCCCTCTCTCAATAGCAGCATGATCGCACAAACGGCGATCGGTCTCCGTCACAACAACGGCGACCGGTCGCCGTTTTTTTGTTCTCGTATCAGCCAACCCAGGCTGGATCTGCGAGCCCGCGTTTGACCCGTAGCCAAAGGCGCAGGCGGCAGCGGCGATTGACACTGCGGTGCAAGCCGTTTGGTAGTGGCTCCTGCGCCTTCGGCTGCGGGGCCGACAATGTCCCACAGCTTCGCCAAGAGATCGCGCCAGCGAGTATCATGGCTGGATTGCTGTAACGACTCCCACCGGACACGTTCCCACCAACGTCTTGCGATGCACACCTTCCCGCCGCCGCTCGCCCTCCGCTTTTTGATCTCATGCACGTTTCTCTTCGGCATGCGTGATTGCGTCGCCGAAGTTCCCGTGTTCATCCAACAACACTGCGCTGACTGTCACGACGGCGGTGAAAGCGAAGGGGGCTTTGAGTTTACACAGCTCAATGGCCCCCTGGCCGACGAAGCCGTCTTTGCCAAATGGGAACGCGTTTTTGATCGTACCGAACAACACGAGATGCCCCCAGCGGATGCCGTCCAACCCAGTCAAGCAGAGCGTGATGTGTTCTTGGATGAGTTACGCAAGCCGCTCGCCGAAGCTCACGCGAAAGAAAAGGCGACTGTCTTTCGACGTTTGAATCGTCAAGAGTACGAGAACACCGTCAACGACCTCTTTGGGACACATCTGGATTTGATCGATCGCTTGCCAGAGGACGGTCGAGCAGATGAATTCGATAACGTCGGCGCCGCGCTAAACCTGTCATCGATACAGCTCGATGCCTATCTACAAACGGCTGAGCTGATTCTCGACGAGGCGATCGAGAAACACTTGGAGAAACCATCGATCGAGACCATCCGCGCCAATTACGCCGACATGCGCGGTGCCGAAAAATTCTTGGGCAATCAATGGCTTCATCGCGATGACGGCGCGGTTGTGTTCTTTCAAAGACTCGGATACCCATCCGGCATGCTGCGTGAAGCGTCACCCAGGCGAGCTGGTTGGTACGACGTGAGCGTGACGGGCTACGCGTTCCAGTCCGACGAACCGGTGACCTTTTCGATCGAAGCAACCACGTTTGCTCGCGGGGCGGAAAAACAACACTACGGATTCCGTCAGTTCCTGCCCGGTGACCCGCAAACAGTAACGCTGCGAGCCTGGATTCCTGAACGCTACATGATCGAACTGACGCCGTGGGGAATCTATGACCCGGATTATTTGATCAAAAAGAATGGGATTTCGGCGTACAGCCGACCTGGCTTGGCGATCCAGCACGTCGAGTTGCGTGGTCCGATCGTTGAAACCTTTCCTTCCCGCGGCCATCAACTGTTGTTCGCTGAGTTACCACGAACAGAAATCGTTCCGAGAAATCCCGCCGACCGCAAGAAGTCATGGTACGTCCCCAAGTTTGAAATCCAAGAGGGTGCGGAGACCAGTTCAAGTGTCGACCAAACACTGATCCGCGTCGCGACCGCCCTCTATCGTCGTCCTGTTGGGCCGACTGAGATCACTGCGTATCGGAAACTATTCGATGCGGAACACGACTCCGGAGAATCGATCGAGTCGGCATTGCGCACGGCGGTTTCGGCGATGCTGTGTTCCACCGATTTTTTATTCTTCTCTGAATCGGGACCATGGCTTGATCACCATGCCATCGCCAACCGCCTGTCGTATTTCTTAAATCGATCGTGCCCAGATGCCGAACTGCGTGCTGCAGCAGACAGTGGCAAACTGGCGACCGATCCCGAGTTGCTCAAGCAGCAGACACAACGACTTCTGCTGCATCCACACGCATCGAGATTCATCAACGACTATTGTGACGCTTGGCTGGGCCTACGCGATCTTGATTTCACGACACCCGATGCGAAGCTGTTTCCTGAGTACGACGTTTATCTCAAGAGTTCGATGCGAGATGAAACACGAGCATTCCTTTCACACATGATCAGCAACAATTTGCCGATCAGAAATCTGATCCGCAGTGACTTTGCGATGCTGAACGAGCGGCTCGCCCGGCACTACGGTATCGAGGGCGTCGATGGCCCCGAAATTCGTCCCGTCAAGCTGCCCGCTGACAGCTTGCGAGGCGGCGTGTTGAGCCAAGCGAGTATTCTGAAGATCACCGCGAACGGAACCAACACGTCGCCCGTGTTGCGAGGCGTCTGGGTGAACGAACGGATTCTGGGGCGTCACCCCCAGCCTCCACCTCCTGGCGTGCCAGGAGTGGAACCCGATATTCGCGGCGCACAAACGCTGCGTCAACAACTTGCGTTGCACCGCGACTCGGACAGTTGCCGTGCCTGTCACAACATGATCGATCCACCAGGATTCGCATTGGAATGTTTTGATCCTGTGGGAGGCTTCCGCGATTTTTATCGCACCCTCGGTGGCGGCGGCGAACGGGTGGATCGCAAGGTCGAAGGACGCAAGGTGGTCTATCAGCAGGGGTTGCCAGTGGACGCGTCGGGAACCACTCCTGAGGGATTTGCGTTCAGCGGGTTCAATGATTTTCGCGAGCACGTGGCGTCCGACGAAGATCAAATCGCGGAAGTGGTCGCGACGAAACTGTTGACGTTTGCCACCGGTCGCGAAATGGGATTTTCCGATCGCCAACCCATCGCCGACATCGTCGAGCGTTCACGCAAGTCCGGCCATGGGATCGCCGACCTGATCGTGTACATCACCCAAAGCCCGCTGTTCCGCCAGAAATAGTGAACGTCGCTTTGCCGGGTGACGTACTGGATTGCGCCAGAAAACCGTCTCGCAGGTAATTCTGGCGAATTTCATTACGGAGCTGAGCCTCTCATTGGCTGATGCGATCATCGGGATCGACATGATTGGGGCTCACCTCCAAATCAGGGATCAAGATGGGAGCGGCATCGATCCCTTCTGCATCCATCAGTTTGACAATTCTTTCCAATGCCTTCAGCAGACCAAGGCATTCGATTGGATCGAGAGTCTCCAGACGCGTCAAGAATTGTTCGTGCAATGGGGTGGGCAAACTATTGAGCCGTTGCCTGCCTTTATCCGTCAGCGACACACAGACTCGTCGACGATCCTTGCTATTTCGTTCCCTCGCGACGTATCCGTCTCCGTCCAGCTTGTCCAGGATGCGTGACACGGTCGGAGCCGAAAGTTGTACCGCATGGGCGATCATGGCGACGGTGACTTCCGTATTTTCTGGAAATTCCGAGACCGCTTTCAAGCACAGCATTTGCGGGACACTCACACCGCCATGCTTGCCCACATTGCGCGAGTGGTCAGACGTACGACGAATGATTCGTCGAATCGCTCGTAAGATTTGAAACCCGATCGAATTGTCCTGTCGCAATTCGATCTCGGAACCATCCAATTCAGTAGGTTTCATGATACGAATGCACTAATTTAACGGACGCCACAGATCGATGCCTTTGAGAATCATGTCGACCGCAATTGTACCGATAATCAGGGCGGATGCACGCCCGATAGCTTCAAGATACCGCTGAAGCAGTTGCTCGTTACGGAGTTTGACATAGTTAAAAAGAAACTTAACCGCGATCAACAGCAGGCAACTGATGATTAGCGATACGGCGATTGCCAACCATGCAAAACCGACTGGGAGTTTCAGGCCAACCAAGACGCTCGCGCTGACGGTTCCCGGGCCGATCATGAACGGCATGGCGATGGATCCGCTCAAGTGAGTTGCGTCGCCCCGCAGCTCACCGAGCATTTGGGCACCAAAAACGATGTAGCGCACCGCGATGACAAAGAACACGAGGCCGCCAAAAATCAGGAATGCGGCAAAGCGAACTTGGATGACATCGACAAAGAAGCGTTCTCCTGCCCAAGCAAAGAACGCAAACGCAGCGGCACTGATTAGGAATGCTCTCGAAATGACATTGATGAACGTTCGTGAGTCCAGGCTTGCCATGACGTCGTGCAGATAGACACTCATCAACAGAGGGTTGAACAGCACTAGCATCAGCAGCATGGAATCGAAAAAGGCCTTGACGTCCATTGAGATCAGGCCTTTTCGAAAATGGCGACGTCGTACTGATGCAGGAACGGGAACCACTGGTCTCCATCAAACTGTTCCGTCAGCTCATCAACGGTCCGCGTGATTTCGTCTGCATCGAGGGCAGAGAACACCGACCATGTGTCGCGGTCTCGAATGCCATCGAGCCACTCCGAAACAGGCGTGCTGACGTATTTTTGCCAACGAGTGATCTCTACCTCCCGCCAGTGAGAAACTTCCCGCATGGACCGCAGCAACTCATCGGCAGACGTGTACAGAGAATGCCATTTATTCGCCGCCAACCGTCCGACCGGAACGCAATCATGATCCGGCGGCGTTCGAACGACCATGGCATACCTACCGCCCGGGGCGAGCGAGTCACAGATTCCCTGATGAATCTCCGTCAACGTCTCGCTCGCAAAGTGATGGGCTGTGTCTTTGGTGTAGATCAGGTCAAAGTGTCCGTTCGGAGCATACTGGGCAAATTCGATCGCGCTGCTACAGGTCGCATCAATATTGTCGTGCTCCAGTGCCGCTTCCAGTAGCGAGGCAACCGGTTCATAGCAAACCACGGGCTCGCTCGCACTGAGCTTTTTGCCCAACAAAGACGCAAAGATGCACGTGCCAGCGCCGATCTCAGCAATGCGTTGGGCGGAAGGATGGATCGCGGCAATGCGACTGAGAATCCATGTGGTGAAGTCGTTGTCGGCTTGCGTGAAGTGTTTGCTGCCGTAGTCCTTTCCAACATCCGCGTAGTGCTGCAGTTGCCAATCGTGGTCGGTGGAGACAGGGATTTTTGTCATCGAGAGTCCAAATGCAAGGCGACGGGTTCAATATTTCGTTCCGCGAGATACTCGGGACGCGGCGGACGATCGCAGAACGGTTCTTTCACCACGTTCTCGACGCTGTTGTAAACCGCGAACAGATTCACACGAGGCATCGGGCTGAGATTGCCGTTGGAGCCATGCATGGTGTTGCAGTCAAAGAAAACCACGGATCCCGGCGGGCCTTTGGGCGCGATGATCTCGCGTCCATGGAGCAGCGTTTCAAGTGCTTCTCGTGACGGAACACCAAACTCCTGGCGACGCAAAGACTGTTCATAGTGATTCTCCGGCGTTTTGCCTGAACATCGGATGAACGTCTCGTGCGATCCAGGGATCAACATCAATGGACCGTTGAACTCATGGCTCTCGGTGAGAAACACGGACATGCTGAGCGCCCGCATCCGTGGCATCCCGTCTTCGACATGCCAGGTTTCAAAATCGGAATGCCAAAAGAACTCTTTGCCGTCCATCGGTGGCTTGTAGTTGACCCGCGACTGATGGATGTACACCTCCGTTCCGATCAACTGTTTTGCTCGGTCCAGTAGTCTCTCATCAGCAAAGAGTCGTTGGAACATGTCGCTGATCCGATGCAATCGAAAAATCGATCGGACAGTGTCACATCCCGGTTCGCGAACAATCCCCGGTCGTGACGGCGGCCAGTTCTCCGCAAGCGACTTCGCTTCTGCAAGCATCTCATCGACTTCGTCCTGAGAGAACAGGCTCTGAGCAAACAGAAAACCGTCGTGAGCATAATTCCATACTTCGTCGGTCGTCAGCGGCCCTGGGCAGTCCGACGCGGTGGGATCGACTCGCGGAGCAGCCTCCCAGGTGTCGGAGGTTCGTGAATAGTAGGGGTCGATTGATTCGCTCATTGTTCTTTGTTTTGCCTGTTACCTTGCTCTTTGCATTTGGGCAAGCAGTTGCTCGCCCAGTCCGTCACTCCGTCCGCTACTGATTACTCCAACAGCGGATAGACGCCGTTCTCATCATGCGTCTCCGGCCCCACAATCGGAGGATTGAATACACAGATCATCCGAAGCTGTTCTTCTGCAATCAGGATGTGATGTTCATTCCCGCTGAGGGCATACATGGTTCCCGGTTCGATGGCGAACTCTTGGTCGTTACTCAAGTCCTTTAACCGACCTTTTCCTTCGATGCAGTACACTGCCTCGAGGTGGTTCTGGTACTCCATCTTGGTCGTCGTCCCCGCGTACAAGATGGTGTCGTGTAGAGAGAATCCCATCCCGTCTGCCTTGAGCAACAGCCTGCGACTGACCCACGTTTCCGCGTTCGTTTCGCGATCCGTTCCGGAGATTTCACCGAGTGTTCTGACAATCATGTCCGTATTGATCTCCGATTAGTTGACACACACAGGAACGTTCGTGACCGCAGCGGTGCTTTCACCGAGGATCTTCAATCCGCGATTCAGCAGTTCATCGGCGATTGTCAACGGAGGCAACGTCTTGATGACTTCGTCATTGGGACCCGCCGTTTCAATGATCAGGCCGCGTTTGAAGGCTTCCTTGGAGATGGCAGATGCGATCGAATGATCCGCAAACTCGATTCCCTGAATCATTCCCCGGCCACGAACCACGGCATCGTGGTCGACGGCAATATCCAACAAGGCATCTCGTACGGTACGCGCGTTACGATTGACCTTTCGCGTCAGCTCATCATCTTGCCAATACTCTCGCAGTGCCGCTGTCGCCGTCACGAAGGCGGCGTTGTGTCCACGAAACGTTCCGTTGTGTTCCCCGGGCGAAAAGACATCCAGTTCCGGTTTCATCAACGTCAACGCCATCGGTAGCCCGTAGCCTGAGATGGATTTCGACAAACAGATGATGTCCGGCTGGATGCTGAACGGCTCAAAGCTAAAGAAGGGTCCCGTGCGACCACATCCAACCTGGATGTCATCAATGATCAACAAGACTTTGTATCGGTTGGCCAACTCAGCCAATGCCTCCAACCAACCGCGAGTGCCGATGTTGACTCCACCCTCGGCCTGGACCGTTTCCAGAATGAATGCCGCTGGCAAATCCATTCCGCTGCTGGAGTCCATCAGGTAGCGTTCCAGCGCCGCGATGGTGTCCGTTTCTGTTCCCAGAAAATCGCAAAACGGCATATGAGTGACGTTGTTAAGCGGCACGCCCGCCCCAGCCCGCTTGCCGCTGTTGCCGGTCAAGGCCAGCGAGCCAAGCGTCATTCCATGAAACCCGTTGGTGAATGAAACCACGTTGTGTCGCCCCGTGACTTTACGGGCAAGCTTCAGTGCCGACTCCACCGCGTTGGTGCCCGTTGGACCCGGAAACATGATCTTGTAGGACATGTCGCGTGGCCGCAGGATGACTTCGTCAAACGTCTGCAGAAATGTCCGCTTGGCACTGGTTGACATGTCCAGTGCATGTACCACGCCGTCGCCAGCCAAATACTCGATCAACGCGGATTTCAGGGCGGGATTGTTGTGCCCATAGCTCAACGCACCGGCGCCTGCAAAGAAGTCGATGAACTCCTCGCCCTCTTCGTTGACAAGCGTTGCACCTCGTGCGCTCGAAAAAACCGTGGGGAAACTGCGGCAATATCCGCGAACGTTGCTTTCCAGTCGATCAAAGGTATCCAAGTTTTTACTTCCATTGAGTTGCTGTGACGCCACAAAAGGCTCCACAGGAAAAAAGGCGGGGGGCCTTACGAAACGGCCAACCCCTCGTGATGCTCATTCGCCCGGACTGCACCGAACAAATGGGCCGATCCGTATACGAGGCTCCGCTTCGTGTTCACTGGACTCGTGTTCGCTGCAGGGAAAGTCAGCCACACTGAAACCATCGTGAGGATGATCGGTGATCGGCAGATCAAGCGATCGTGCCAGAGATTCGAAAAGCAGCCGTGATGCTGTGTTGGTCGAAGCAATGGTCGCTTCAATGGCCGTCAGCTCACCTTGACCACATCGGCTTACCAACTCTCTTAGCAATGCCGAGGCGACTCCTCTCCGCTTCACTTCACCAGCCACGCCGATTTGCCAGACGAACAGGACGCTAGGGTCCCGAGGCATTCGGTAGCCAGAGACGAAGCCGACCACAGCCTCGTTCTGACACGCCACCAAGCAGGTGTCGCGGAAATCTCGGCAGAGAAGCAAATAGAGGTAGGCCGAATTCGTGTCCAGGACGCCCGAATTCTGCACCAAACGCCAGATTTGCGATGCGTCATTCGTTTCAGGGGCACGTATCTCGATGCTCAGCTTGTCTGCCTTGGTGGAAATGTCGTGCCTCTTTATCGAAAAACCGCGACCCTGCGACCGGTTTCAGTCAGTGCTGTACCAATCGTTGCCTATGAAATCATTGCTCATGAAAGTATATTGCGGTGGATCTCCACGTCAACCGCAACCGCTTCTGCAATCACGGACCCCCTGAATGACAACTGTCATTGTCAGCTTTCTTTTCTTTCTCGCCGTTTTCGTCGTGATTGGGGTCTCATCCGCTCTGGCTCGCAAAAACACGACGGATGACTACCTGCTTGCGGGTCGCGATGTGCCTCCTTGGCTTGCCGCGCTTTCGGCAGTGGCCACCAATAACAGTGGATTTATGTTCATCGGCCAAATCGCCTACACCTACCGGGTCGGAATCGAATCCGTCTGGATGATGATTGGCTGGGTACTCGGGGACCTAGCGGCTTGGTGGCTGGTCCATCCACGGGTCAGACGAGAGTCGGAAAACATGAATGTGGCAACCGTTCCGGCTCTTCTAGGGACCACTCGGGACGGCGAAAAACGGATCATCATCATTTTGGGCGGTCTGATGACTTTCATCTTGCTGGGAGTCTACGCAGCGGCTCAGCTGAAAGCCGGCAGCGCGGCGCTGCAGACCCTGTTCGGCTGGCAGCCGCAGGTAGGTGCCGTGATCGGCGCCATCATTGTCGTGCTTTACTGCTTTTCAGGCGGAATCCGTGCATCCATCTGGACCGATGCCGCACAATCCTTTGTCATGATCTTGGCCATGGGGGCTCTGCTGATCGCTGCGAGCTTGGAAGTCGGGTCGCCGAGGGATGTTTGGAACAATCTGCAATCGCAAGACCCCGACTTGGTCGGCTGGTTTCCCACGGATCTGAAATTTGGTTTTGCGATGTATTTGCTGGGAATGACTTTCGGCGGATTTGGGGCAATCGGCCAACCGCATATCCTCGTTCGTTTCATGGCCATCCGGTCCGTCGACCAACTGCAGAGGGCAAAGTGGATTTATTTCCTCTGGTTCATTCCATTCTTTATCGCCAGCATTGCTGTCGGCCTCTACGCACGAGCGTACATGCCGGATCTGCTCTCCATCCCGCTAACCGAGGGACTCACTGAGGCACAAGCAACAGAGTTGGCGATGCCGGAGATGGCGAAGAGACTGCTGCCCGATGGGCTGATCGGACTGACATTAGCCGGACTATTCGCAGCAACGATGTCCACTGCCGATTCGCAAATCCTGGTCTGTTCGGGCGCGATTACTCAGGACATTAACCCAAAGTGGAAGAGCTCGTACCTCGCATCCAAGATTGCCACGCTTGCCGTGACTGGATTGGCGCTAAGCGTCGCCCTCTTCGCAGGCCAGGGAGTGTTCGCACTCGTTCTCATTGCTTGGTCCGCTCTGGGAGCCGGACTCGGACCTCCTTTGTTGCTGCGATTGCTGGGAGTAAACCTTTCATCGCTGACCATTTGCTTGATGATGACAGCAGGTGTAACAACGGTGGTCGCGTGGAACATGATCGGATACGACGGTGATGTCTTCAAACTATTCCCGGGAATGGTGGCCTCGTTCCTGATGTGGCCGGTGGGCAATCTGTTTCGTAGAACGTGAAGAACCTTCCGCCGTGGTTCATGAGTCGAGCGGCCACCGGAAAAGCTTGGTGTTGCGATGGGCAGCTGCCAGTTGTGATCCAACTGGGGCAAAACAGGCTGTGCCCCGGGCTGTCTTGTTCAGTTCCTCGGGGCGCACGTTCGCTCAGACGCCGACATTGTTCACGCCTAGCCACAGGCGACAGTGCCCTGGCAACCGGAATGCGCCCCAGAACAGGGTCTCTTGAGACTAGTGGTCTGGGGCAACTTATCTCTAGGGTAGTGGATCTTGTTAAAGATCCTGTAGCGGTGGGATCTTTAACAAGATCCACTACTGCGGGCGTCGGCGCATAAAAAAAGCCCTTTGATGGAGAACCATCAAAGGGCTTTTAAAAATTTGGCGATACCTACTTTCACGCTTGTGGGCACTATCATCGGCTCAGAAAGCTTGACTTCTGTGTTCGGGATGGGAACAGGTATAACCTTTCTGATATGTTCGCCAAAAAGACAACAAGCACGGTATTTCGCATGCTTGTCGCCGTCCCCGGAGGGACAATGACAATTATGTTCGGTAATCAGCAGTTTTCTACGGAGTCGTCAACAAACCTGACAAGTTTGAGTGCGGGATATCGACGGCCAATCCTTCGCCCATTAGTACTGGTTAGCTGAACACGTTACCGTGCTTACACACCCAGCCTATCAACCTGGTCGTCTTCCAGGGGGCTCTCGACTAATGTCTACGAATCCTAATCTTGGAGCGGGCTTCACGCTTAGATGCTTTCAGCGTTTATCCTTTCCGAAGTTAGCTATCCAGCCGTGCCGCTAGCGCGACAACTGGGACACCAGAGCTTCGTCCAACTAAATCCTCTCGTACTAAAGTTGAATCTCCTCAAGATTCGAACGCCCACGGCAGATAGGGACCGACCTGTCTCACGACGGTCTGAACCCAGCTCACGTACCACTTTCATTGGCGAACAGCCAAACCCTTGGGAGCTTCTACACCCCCAGGATGTGATGAGCCGACATCGAGGTGCCAAACCGCATCGCCGCTGTGGACGCTCGGATGCGATAAGCCTGTTATCCCCGGAGTACCTTTTATCTGATGAGCGATAACCCTTCCATTCGGGATTACCGGATCACTAAGACCAACTTTCGTTCCTGCTCGAGTGATGGCTCTCGCAGTCAAGCACACTTCTACCTTTACGCTCTTCGCCTGATTGCCGACCAGGCTGAGTGTACCATTGTACTCCTCCGTTACTCTTTGGGAGGAGACCGCCCCAGTCAAACTGCCCGACTGACACTGTCCTTTGCCCAGATTCATGGGATCAAAGTTAGAATTAAAATATGACCAGGCTGGTATTTCAACAGCGGCTCCCTCAACACTGGCGTGCCGAGTTCAAAGCCTCCCAGCTATCCTACACAAGACATATCTCAACCCAATATCAGCCTACAGTAAAGGTTCACGGGGTCTTTCCGTCTAACCGCGGGTACGTGGCATCTTCACCACGACTACAATTTCACCGGGTCGGTGGTTGAGACAGTGCTGAAATCGTTACGCCTTTCATGCAGGTCGGAACTTACCCGACAAGGAACTTCGCTACCTTAGGACCCTCATAGTTAGGGCCGCCGTTTATTGGGGCTTCGGTCGCGAGCTTCAGTCCGAAGACCTAACCCTCTTCCTTAACCTACCAACACCGGGCAGGCGTCAGTCTCTATACATCCACTTGCGTGTTAGCAGAGACCTGTGTTTTTGATAAACAGTCGTTACAGCCGATTTTCTGTGGCCCTCAGCAGCTTGCACCGCCAAGGGCGCCCCTTATCGCGAACTTACGGGGCCATTTTGCAGAGTTCCTTAACCACCGTTCTCCCGAGCGCCTTAGAATACTCATCTCGCGTACCTGTGTCAGTTTTAGTACGGTCAGTTGCTTAACCTAGCGGCTTTTCTTGGACGTCCTTCCAATGACTTCGAGAACTTATATGCTCTCGAGCTATGCCTTGTATTACGCGGGTCATTTAACTCCCGCCAACTCAGCTTTCGCTACGGACATTTCTATTCGTACCGCTCACTTTCTGGACGCCGTCCCCGCATCGAATACACAACCGGCGCAGGAATGTTGACCTGCTATCCATCGTCTACGCCTTTCGGCCTCGACTAAGGTACCGGCTAACCCTGGGCGGAATTGCCTTCCCCAGGAAACCTTACGCTTTCGGCGAACAGGATTCTCACCTGTTTTATCGTTACTCATTCCGGCATAATCACTCGAAGACCCCGACACCACTCGTTACCGTATGGCTTGTATCTGGTCTTCGACGCTCTCCTACCGCTTGCAAAGCAAGCCCGCTGCTTCGGTGTAGTACTTACTCCCGTTCATTATCGGCGCAGAAATGCTCGACTGGTAAGCTGTTACGCACTTTTTAAATGGTGGCTGCTTCTAAGCCAACATCCCAGCTGTCACGGCACTTCAACTTCCTTAGTGACTGAGTACTACTTCGGGACCTTAGCAGGCGATCTGGGTTGTTTCCCTCTCGACCCTGGAGCTTATCCCCCAGGGACTGACTGCCGAGATAGTTTTACCGGTATTCGGAGTTTGGTTGAGTGAGGTACCCCGGGAAGGGCCCCCATCCCATTCAGTCTCTCTACCCCCGGTAAATAGTGGCTCGACGCTATCCCTCAAGATATTTCGGAGAGAACGAGCTATCTGCTGGTTTGATTACACTTTCAGTCCTCCCCACAAGTCATCCCCTCAGTTTTCAACCTAAGTGGGTTCGGTCCTCCACGCAGTTTAACCCGCGCTTCAACCTGCTCATGGGTAGATCACACAGCTTTCGCGTCTGCAGCATGCGACATATTCGCCCTATTAAGACTCGGTTTCCCTTGGGCTTCGTCCCGTCAGGACTTAACCAAGCCGCTTACCACAACTCGCCGGATCATTATGCAAAAGGCACGCCGTCACCCGTGGTTAAACCATAGGGCTCCGACCGCTTGTAGGCACATGGTTTCAGGTTCACATTCCTCCCCTAGCAGGGGTTCTTCTCACCATTCGCTCACGCTACTGGTTCGCTATCGGTCATTGAGGAGTATTTAGCCTTGCGGGATGGTCCCCGCGGATTCAGTCCAGGTTTCACGTGACTGGACCTACTCAGGTGCTCCTATGGTGCGTATCTGCTTTCGCGTACGGGGCTGTCACCCTCTATGGCGGCTCTTTCCAGGGCCTTCCACTAGCGATACACAATCCAATATTGGAGTCCTACAACCCCACGAAGGAAACCTTCATGGTTTGGGCTGTTCCGATTTCGCTCGCCGCTACTGACGGAATCGATTTTTCTTTCTCTTCCTCTGGTTACTTAGATGTTTCAGTTCACCAGGTTACCGCATCCCGACCTATGTATTCAGTCAGGTGCAATTCGGGTACCTCGGGATCATCGCTTGTTTGTCAACTCCCCCAAGAATTTCGCAGACTTCCACGCCCTTCATCGTCTCTCAATGCCAAGGCATCCCCCATGTGCCCTTGATAGATTGGCCGCCAAAATCCCGAACTCAAACTGAGTCGCCTAAGCAACCCAGCTGAATACGCAATTTCGTTGGATCTATCCTAACGATATCACATTTCGCCATTCACTCGACTGAATCGAAGTCTGCCGAAGCAAACTCTTCAACACCCAAGCAATTGACTAGCACAGAATCCTGTCAGATTCGTTATTCTAATGTGTCGACCACAACTACCCAGCCAGCAAGCTGACTCGAGCAACCGCAATCGACAACGCTTCCGAAGAACTATTTGTAGTCACCAAATTCAATTACCTTGCAACGCTCTTGCGAGTACTGCGGTGGTAACTAAACGTGGCGATCAATAGATGCCAATTACCGAACAACCAAATTGTCAAAAATCAATGCCTTGTCGGGCCTCCGTTGGGAGGCAAAACAAGGGACGCTGCTGATGGGCAGCCGTTCGACACAAGAGCCATTGATGACTGGTGTGTCGGGCGGTCGCTCACAAGCGAGGGCGAAGATTAGCGACGGCGAATGTTGCCGTCAACCGAGCTTCGCATGAAATCTGAAAGAAAGTTTTCTCTCCGATTTCAACCCTCCCTGGCGGTCTCCAACGTGCGTCGGATGATGTCTGCCAGCGAGAAAGGAAAGATACCGGGGAAGTTCTGCCGGTCAACCGCTGATGGCCAAAAGTTGGCAAATTTTTCAGCAAGTCGTTTTTCGGCACGTTTTTCGCGTCAAAGGACACTTTCCGTTCTCGTCTCTCCCGGCTCAACCGACCGTTTTGGCCTCGGGAATCTAGTTCATCGGTCCCGCAGATCGGTTTCGTGAGTTCATTTCTGCTCAATTCACTCTGCACTCTGAGTCGCTGCAGTGAGCGGAATCCTCCGCTGCGCCGGCTTCATTGGCCAAAGATGAGAGTGAAGGTGTCCTGGGCAATTTCGGGAGCAGCCGGATTCTCCACGTCTTTGTACCATCCATTGGTCACCAAAGATTTGCATCAGTGATTGCTATTCACTGAGCTGATGTTCTGAAAACTCCGTCCGAATGAGAGGCAGGTAGGGAATCATTTCGAGCATTTGATCTCTTTGTTCTGTCATGAGCTCAGAGCGATTGGTCGCGTTTCAGCCGGCGATCCAGGTCAACCAGGATCAGTTCAGCCAGATTCGCGAGGAGCGTTTTGTACTCGATTGGGAGAAAGGTCGTCGATTGAAGCAGAGCTACCCGATTCCCAAGCCGCAGCTCCCAATCGCCTGCAGATTCGCCTTAGATACCGGTGTATTTCGGAGAATTGGTCTGAGCGAGTGTCTTGCAAATGCATGTCAGATCGCATGATGAAGCGATACGTTGGCAACCAAAACGATCAGTGGCCCCCCGTTCGCCGCGGTTATTCATGAGAAAAGCCGCTGGACGTAAGGCCATGGGTTTTTCACACGGTTAGCCCGAATCATTCATGCGGATGTTTGATTTTAGCGCAAACAGATTCTTGACAATGAGTTGTGACATCGTCGGGTTATGAATCATCTGGGCTAGCACAGTGAGGCCATGGCGTGGCCGAAAGTATCGGTAGGGAAACTGCGTCCAGAATGTCTTCAACGCTGGTCGAGGATTGGCCGAATTGCGGCGTCACAGACGCGTATTGTCGCGAGAATGTTCCCGATTGACGCCGGTGTAAACGAAAAAAGCCATTTGTCACCTGGTGACAAATGGCTTTTTTTAGATGGAGGTAGACGGACTTGAACCGACGACATCCTGCTTGCAAAGCAGGCGCTCTCCCAACTGAGCTATACCCCCTCCTGCACCCGCGAACGGGTACACTTGAGACTCCTAGAATCTCACAATTCTTCTTCGCCGCCAAGGGCGAAACCGCCAATGAAGGCGAGATGGGCGTGCCAGAACTCGAATCTGGGACCTCGTCGTTATCAGCGACGCGCTCTAACCAACTGAGCTACACGCCCGAATCCTGAACTGCTTTGCGTCGGCCCACAAGTGGACTTTCTCAAATCAGTTCCCCACACCAATTCAGGTGTGAATCGCAGAGTGTACGCAAAGTCGTTTTCCTGTCAAAGGGAAGACGCCAAGAGTTTTTCGCCCAATCTCTGTCGAAGTTGTTCTTTCGGCACGCTACCCATGTTTGCTTAAATCGACATTTTCCTGAACCCCCAGGTTCGTGCAAAATAGCGACTGGGCCGAGAATCCTGTTTGAGGCCCGAAAATTGACGCGTCAATCAACGCGTCAATCAGCACTGAAATCAACGTTTTTCCCTGTTTTGGATGGCTTGCGAGCTGCTTCACAACCGGGTTCACCCTTTCGAGTCACTTCACTACCGGACAAAAACTTCATGACGGATCGAAAAAAAAGCCGCTGCACCGCCCGGTTCCCGCTGGCCTCTACCGCCCGGCTCTCGCTGACATTGCTGGCCGGCCTACTGGCTTCCACGGCCGGATTTGCCGCCCCGCCCTCGGCTGCGGAGGCCCTGAAATTGACGCCGGTTCAAGCGGACGTGCGTTACGAACAGGTCCCCACAGAGGAATTGTCCACCTGCGTCGTACGCGATATCGACATCAAAGGCTGGACGGGCTGGGAAGTGGCCAGCGGTGACGGCACCGTTTTGCGACGTTTTGCTGACACCAACGCCGACAACAAGATCGACTTGTGGTGCTATTTCAACCAAGGCATTGAGGTCTACCGCGACATCGACGGCAACTACAACCGCAGCCCCGATCAATATCGCTGGCTCGGCACCGAAGGCACCCGCTGGGGCTTGGACGAAAACGAAGACGGAAAGATCGATCTGTGGAAGCGGATTTCCGCCGAAGAAGTCACGGCCGAATTGGTGCGTGCACTGGGAGAAGCCGATCCGGTTCGCTTCACACGTCTGCTGGCCACCCCCGGAGACCTGACCAACGCCGGCGTCTCTGCGGACGCGGCCGAGCGTTTGGTCGATCGCATGAAACGTGCCGCAGCTGATTTCACCGGCTTGGCGAAACGTCAAACGACCATCGGGCCGGAGACCCAGTGGGTGCAGTTCGCCGCTCCCGCCCCCGCCGTGATCCCCTCGGGAACCGATGGCGCTACGTCAGATCTGGTGGTCTACGAAAATGTCGTTGCGATGTACGAAACGAAGAAAACGCCTGGCCAGTTGCTGGTCGGTTCGATGATCCAAGTCGGTGACGCATGGCGATTGGTCGGGCTGCCCAGTATCGGCACCGATGGCGAGCCCGTCGCACAGTCCGCTGGCGTTTTTCTGTCTCCAGGTCTCTCCTCCGGCGGCACCGGCGCGCTCGGCTCGCCGGCCGACGACGCGACACAGCGATTGGTCGCCACCCTCGAAAAATTGGACCAGCAACTCCTGACCGCTGGCGACAGCGACGCGTCTAAACTGCACGCCGCCCGCGCCGATGTGGTGGAGCGATTGATCGCCGCGGCCGGCAACAAGCTCGATCGGGAAACGTGGACACGTCAGTTGGTCGACACCGTCAGCGTGGCCACCCAAAGCGGCAAATACCCCGAAGGCTTGGCTCGATTGGCCAAGGTTTCGGCAACCTACTGCGAGGGCAACGAGACCCTGGCGGCGTACGCGGACTACCAGACGATCGCGACGGAGTACGTGACCCGTCAAACGAAGGACGCTGATTTCGAAAAAGTGCAAACCTGGTACTTGGAGTCCCTGGAAAAATTCGTCAAACGCTACCCACGCACCAATGAGTCCGCCCAAGCGATGTTGCAATTGGCGCTCAGCAAAGAGTTCGAGGACAAAGAACGCGAGGCCCTGGGGTACTACAAAACGGTGGCCACGGAGTTCACCGGCACCGACATGGGTAAAAAGGCCGCCGGCGCGGTTCGCCGCTTGGAGTCGATCGGTAAACCTGTCGAATTGCAAGGCAAGACGATCGGCGGCGACGCGTTTCAACTTTCCAAGTACCGCGGACGCCCCGTGGTGCTGCACTACTGGGCGACCTGGTGTGAGCCATGCAAACAAGACATGGTTCTGCTGCGTCGCCTGCAAGCACGCTACAAAAGCGTCGGTTTGACCTTGGTCGGTATCAACGTCGATGCCTCTCGCGCCGACGCGGAAGGATTCCTCAAGGCCAACCCGTTGACTTGGGTGCAGTTGTTCGAGGAAGGCGGCTTGGAGTCGAGCCCACTGTCCAACGCGTTCGGCGTGCAAACGTTGCCGACGATGATGCTGATCGACAAGCAAGGCAATATGGCCCGGCACAACGTCCGTGCCGCCGAATTGGACGCGGAAATCGAAAAGATCGTGAAGTGAGATTGAACTGATTTCAGTCAAGCGTCCACCACGCGTCGCAACGTCAAGCGGGAGCCTCCACGGCTCCCGCTTTTTTCATGGAAGCGTTTAGCGTGACTCGGTGGTCTACACGGGGATCTCGGGAAAGACCGCCGTGCCCATCATTGATCAATGCGACGTCCAAGCCAACGTGAAAGGAAGCTTTTTAGCTTTTTGGTGCCACCCACCAATCTTATAGGCTCGCCATGGCTTTGGGGTTCGAAAAGGGGAAGGGGGTTTTAAAACGAGTTTCGTTTTGTGGGTCGCACCATTTGGCCTTAAGTTGGAGTCTAGCCTTTAGGCGATTGAGCACTGGACTCCAACATGACTGGATTCTTTGGATGCGGTGAGTCGTTGAGATTGTTTGGGCAGCATTGGTTCCCGCCGGCCGGTAGCAAACGTCTTGGCTCACTGGCGAGGCCGACTACCTGTGACGCGATGAACGAGAGATCTTTTAGGGAAAGTATTTTAACGCGCGAGATGAGTTCGAGAAAAGGGGAAGGGGGTTTTAAGGCAGTTCACGCAGAAGCCCCGCGGGTTGCCAGTCACACTCCCTCGATGTTTAACACGATGGACGACCGCACAAAAACTGGCAAAAACGAAAAGATGTTTCACAAATCCGCGTTGGAAATGTGGGTAAAGACAAGGCTGTCGCCGTCGGCTCACAATTGATAAACAGTGCCTAACGTAGCGACACCCCAACTCTTGAACTGCACGATGCACTATAATTTGCGTTTTGTGAATTCTAGCGTTCCTATTTGGGTCCTATCAGCGTGATGACAACAAAAGTGATTCGTTGCCCGTCCTGCGAGAACGTCATGCGAATTCCCAGTGGCAGCGAAGACCGAATACGGTGTCTGACGTGCCAAACCTTGCTGCAAATCCCTGATCGACAGACGAACCTATTGCCAGTGTCTGGTCTCGATCACCCTGCAGAAGTTCAGCCGGTCCAAAACCCCTATGCGACAGGTTCGACGACTCCAGAGATTCCGAATGGACAGCCTCCCTCGGTCTCTTACTGTTGGAGTCTCGTTGCGTTCACATTCGTGGGATCGACTGTGCTTACCGTCGTGGTCTATTTGCTTTCTTCTCAGCTAGCCGTTGTCCTCGCGGCAGCCGTGATCGGTATTGGTAGCGTGGTCACGATCGTCTCCGCTATTCGTATTGTTGTCCTCGCGTTCAAACGAGATGTGTCTCAGGGGCTAATGTGCGTTGTATTTCCTTTCTACGTCATGAAGTACATGTTTCGCGACTGGCAACGGACTTGGTTTACGAGCATGTTTCTATTGTGTGCGACCATCGCAATGCTGGGTTGCGCCTCGGGTATGATCCTCGGCTTCCTTGTTGATGTCGTCATGCATCACTGAGTCCTGTGTTTTCAGAATCGCAAAAAGGGGAAAGAACGCGAAAAGGGGAAGGGGGTTTTAAGACGAGTTCGCTGACGAGGCCAAAAAAAACTACGGTTCCAAACGCTCGTTCGAATTAGTTGACAGGACGACATTTGATTTGCTCAACTGACCAAAATCGCTATCTGATCTAACCGTATCTTGAACAAGGTCGACGAGGTTGTCGGCGTATTTGTCAGGTGGCGAGCTAGCTAAATTAATTTTCCATAGGTATAAGTGAACGCGTTCACTAACTGTCAACAACCGTGCACCGTTACGCTCCGCCACATCGATCGGGGGCAAACGCTTGTTCTGCCAAACGGTTTGCGATAGGCGGCACAGACATAGCACAGCGGTGAGCAAAAGCAGCATACCAAATCGAATTTTGAATTCGTATTTCCTGCTTCTACTGTCTTTCGTTTCTCTACTCGTCATCATCATCATCCGGTAAAGCAGGCAAATCAGTGGTTATGACCGAATTGTCAATGACGCCGCCCAGTTTCCACTTATAAGCCTTCGTCGTTTCCAGTCTATCATCCTTGCTTTTTGGTGCCACCCACCAATCTTATAGGCTCGCCATGGCTCTGGGTATTTGTGTGCCGACTGCGACGCATCGCATTTCCACCGTGTGCCCACATCGGTCACCACGAGACAGGCCTTCAATCGCTGTTGACGATCAGCCTCTCAAACATCCGTTTTGTGCGTGGCACCAACTGGCCTTTAGTTGGAGTCTAGCCTTTAGGCGATTGAGCACTGGTGCAGTTCAGGTTCGAGCGGCTCAAGCCTGGACTCCAACATGACTGGATTCTTTGGATGCGGTGAGTCGTTGAGAACGTGTTTTGAAATTCAGTTTTCGGCCCTTGCCAGCCGTCGGGTCATGAGGTCGATCATTGCGATGTAGATGGCTGCTTCGGAATTTTCAGTGAGTCTTTCGTAGTCTTTTGAAAGCCGACGATGTCGATTTAACCATGCGAATGTGCGTTCAACAATCCATCTCTTTGGTAGGACAACGAATCCTTTCACATTGACCGGACGGAGTACTGTTTGCAGTACCACTCGGCAGGTTTCTTTCGCCCAAGCCGGCAACCCACATTTGCCGTAGGCACTGTCGGCAAAGACAACCTTCAAACGTCGATACGTTTCTTTGATGCGATGAAATACGAAATGTGCTCCTTCGTAATCCTGAAGATTTGCAGCATGAACAACGACCACCAGAACCATCCCAAGCGTATCGACAGCGATGTGGCGTTTTCTCCCGGTCACCTTTTTCCCCGCGTCGTATTCGCATTGCTCACCACCCTCAGCGGATTTGACAGACTGGCTGTCAATGATGGCGGCAGTTGGCGTGGGCTTCTTCCCAGCAGCTTTGCGTACCTTTTCTCGAAGTTTGTCGTGGATCTTTTTCCAGGTGCCGTCGATTCGCCACCGTCGGAAAACCCCGTACACAGTATTCCAGTTGGGAAAATCACTCGGCAAGTATCGCCATTGGCACCCAGTCCGATTCCAATACAGAATCGCATTGATGATCTCTCGTCGATTAATTGGCTTTCGCCCAAGACGTTTGGGCTTCGGCAAAAGACGACGAATCAATTGCCATTGTTTTTCAGTGAGGTTACTGGCATATTCCTTGCCTGGTGACATCGCTACAGCTCCATCCTTGGGATTTAAATTGCACCCGGAGCTGTAGCGATTTTTATGCGCTCAACGCAATTTCAAAACACGTTCTGAGATCGTTTGAGCAGCATTGGTTCTCGCCAGTCGGTAGCGAACGTCTTGGCTCACTGGCGAGGTCACACTACGTGTGACGCGATGAGCGAGAGATCATTTAGGGAAAGTGATTTTGGCGTGCGATATGAGTTGAAGCGAAGCGGATTCCTGTCGGGAGCGCTCGGCCGATTGGGTGAATGTTCAGTTGGTGGGTGGCACCATTTGGTCGCACCATTTGGCCCGTATCGGCGTCCGACTTCTTTTCCCGTTCACGCAACAAGAGAAAGTACGATGACTGCGCAAACCAACACTGTGTTGAATATCCGAGAATCGTAGATGCTACCTTGACAGAAAAGCGAAGCAAAAAAAACAACGATCGTTAGAACAGCGCCGACAAAGCCAGCTCGCAGAATATGCATTTGAATTGATTCTGCTCGAAAAACTCCAAGGCAAGTTTCAACAAGGCTGATATCTGCAAACGTTTTTCCGCCTCTCCCTGCAGATGCAACAAAGATATGTATCATCAAGAACGCACACAAAGTGACTCCAATCAACGCATACACAGCATCTTGTATCGCTTTTAGCAGGTTATGATGGATTTTCACGGGTACGCGAAAAAAGGGAGGGCAGGAGTTAAAGCGGGCACTATACGCTACTCAATCTCAGGAAGTTTCCACTCAACACCAGTGCCATCCGTGCAGCCGCCTGCAAGAAACCGGTTGTCAGATGAGAACACCAAGTTGCTGGACGAAGGGGCTGAATCATTGACGATTGGACGCTCCCAGATTTTTTTGAGACTGATCATGTCCCATAGTGTGACATCTGCATCAAATTGACTGCGGGGAGATGTCACAGCGAGCATTGCGCCGTCGTGTGACAGAGTTAAATCTGATGCTGCAAGAGGCAATTTGAATGGCTCTCCAATGGGTGACCAGTCCTTTGTCGACCAAATACGACCACTTCCTTCGTATTGTGAGACTATAATTGACTTCCCTCGCTCCGCGAATTCAAAGGCACCCCCATCCAATGTATGAATGAGTTCGCCGGTCTCTAGATCCCAAAATTTAATCAACCCTCGCCCACTTGGACCCACTTTGGTCGCAGCGATGGTGCCGTCCGGAGACACTTTAAGTCCGCTGGAAAAAATCCCAAGGTTCTTGATCTCCCATTCGACAGCACCGTTTTTGGCCTCATAACAGCGAAGTCTGGTATCATAACGATCTATGTCTGACGGCTTTGCAACCTCTTTTTCTTTTACAAGACAGAAAAGCTTATCGCTCGTTTCCGAGAATTGAAATGAATACGGGGCTCCTTCTCCTGCAGCGAAACGGGCTATTTCGCTCCCATCCATCACGTTGAGTACGATGATCTCCGAAGCCTTTCTCGAAAACAGTCGGCTTCCATCAGCTGATACCGAAAAGGGCGGCGAATGGAACTCAGGAAACACTCGTTTCGCAACTCGCAGATTAGCTATTAGTCCTCCGCTTCTTGTATCCCACACGCGAATCGTTCCGTCGGTGCTAGATGTAACAAGTCGCTTCCCTTGTGCAGCGTAGCTCACCTTTTTTACGATAGACTCGTGTCCCTGAAGCGGATCAATCTCCTGTCCGCTATCGAGACTCCAAAATCGAATTTTTCGGGGTTCATCTTCCAAAAGAACCGCGAGCCTGCTCCCTCCTGGTACACAGTCGATATCAGAGACTGGCCTTGGGTGTCCAGTATCGATACTTGACTTCTCGGCATTGTCGATGAGATCCCAAATGAGTATCCGACCCTTAGAAACAGCATGGGCAATCAACCGATTGTTCAAAAAGCAAACTGGAAGCCTCGTGGCACCAGTGTGCAATGACGCCGGAGTTAATTTTAAGGTCAGCGAAAGCTCCGCTGTAACCGTATTCCAAACCTTCGTCATTTGACCTGGGAAGCTAACTGCCAGGAATCGATCGTCGGGTGAAAAACACATTGCTGCGGAAGCAAGTCGCAATGTGCCGCTGTCTGCGGAGACGATCTTCGCCCCTTTCATGGACAGCACATCCCAAAGCACAATACCTGCGTCACCTCTCACCGCTACAAACCTACCGCGTGAAACGCAAATGTCTTCTATACTTCCTACATTTGGGTGAAACTCATCGACCTCAAGGCCGGTAAACAGACTCCATGATCTTACCGATCCATCTGCAATTTGGCTAAGTTCTGGTTCCTTACTGGCGAGTCCCAGATAGAGTTGCTCTTTAATTGGTGAGAATGCCGCGGCACCCACGGCGAGGTTTGGGCTCACTCGAAAGGTTGCAGGCATGCTGCTATGTGTGACAACTTTTTTGGACTGATGGAACGTTGCGAGATGGCTGTCCCCCGTAAAGCCACAAGAAAATATATTAGATGCCTGTGTTAAAGGAACTAGACTTAAATCCTGCATATCATAAAGGCGGGCGACTTCTCCCCAGCTCACGAGCATCCTTCCATCCCCGGAAAAGCGGAGGTGCCTATAGTCGCCATGAAACTGAAAACAGGAGCCTCCGAATCGATGGGGATACTCGTCAAAAAACTGCTGAGTCTCTTTCAAGTCGGTCGCAGCGTTTCCGGACTCGGTCTGACGAACTTGCCGATGACTTGAATGGATCGAATGCAAGTACATAGCAACAGAAACCGCCGAGATTATCAGCACCGCAGCAATAAGAATTAAATATCGCTTCATCTTAAGCTCTTGGACTTAGTAAACCTACATCCGTCAACATTTACCTTACGAGAAAAGCGGGTTCTCGCCTTTCCTCTCGTCCAGAATTCGTAGCGTTATGCATAATAGCTTCGAGCCAATTCGCGAAAAATGATCCAAGTTGGTGTGCCTTGATCTCAGGTGAATATCCAGAATCAACTCACGACGTATTTTCCAGGTGTGTAGGCACTTTGAAGAGTGCAGATGAAGTTCAGCGCCAGGATGAATTTCGGTGAAGACGCTAAACAGGTCTTCAACCATGGGTTCAATCGAATGCCAAACTTTACATGAAACCGCCGGCGCCACAGAGCGAGAAACCCACGCTTCACCGAACGAAGACGATTCGGCCAGAATCCGCCACTTCAACAATGGGATCCCACACCAGGGTAGTAAAAACTTAGTCCGAATTCCATATCCAACGAGAAGGTCTAGGTGTACGCGTAATTCGATAGGGGAACGTACTCGCCACCACGGATAGGGCCCCTTTTTCAACCAACGGAAATCAGGATTCATGAACAAACCTCGTGTATTTCGATCTACGAGCTGATTCAGACAGCCTGGTTTTCTCGAACTGCGTTATCTATCGCAGTCCCTCAAATCAAGCGATGGCTTTTTGGTGCCACCCACCAATCTTATAGGCTCGCCATGGCTTTGGGTATTTGTGGTGCCGACTGCGACGCATCGCATTTCCACCGTGTGCCCACATCGGTCACCACGAGACAGGCCTTCAATCGCTGTTGACGATCAGCCTCTCAAACATCCGTTTTGTGCGTGGCACCAACTGGCCTTTAGTTGGAGTCTAGCCTTTAGGCGATTGAGCACTGGTGCAGTTCAGGTTCGAGCGGCTCAAGCCTGGACTCCAACATGACTGGATTCTTTGGATGCGGTGAGTCGTTGAGATCGTTTGAGCAGCATTGGTTCTCGCCAGCCGGTAGCGAACGTCTTGGCTCACTGGCGAGGTCCACTACCTGTGACGCGATGAGCGAGAGTTCATTTAGGGAAAGTGATTTTGGCGTGAGCGAGATGGGTTGAAGCGAAGCGGATTCCTGCCCGGGGGTGCTCGGCCGATTGGGTGCATGTTCAGTTGGTGGGTGGCCCCATTTGGTCCGTTACCTGCGAGAAGATCAAAAACGAAAACCAAATCTGGCCTGCCGCGTCAAAGAGGCCTGACCCCTTTGATCCTTTGCCCCTTTGATCCTTTGACCCCTTTGATCCTTCAGCATTTGGGCCCAACAGTCCGTACCGCCCTCTGTGCCAACCAAGTTCACCCGGCCCCCAAAACGTTCACCTCAGGCGGAGAACCGCGTTGACGTGCGTCAATCTTGCCACGGAGAAACCAGGCGTCAGGTCGACGGATTATCATTAAAGGGCTGATCGTCCCGCCAAATCTGCCACCTTCGCAACATCCATCATGACTGAAAAAACATTTGACTCTCGTGGGAATTCATCCCAAGTCCGCTTTTCTCATCGCATCGTCTCAGCGGTAATCTTTAGTCTCGCGGCGGTCATGCCTTCGGTCACGTTGAGTGCCGACGAGCGTGAGTACCAAGGCGACATCTTTGACGTGACCACGATCGACACGCTTGAGCCCGATGGGCCGTACGGCAAAATCTGGGAACCGTACATCGCAAAGTGGGGAGCGAAGCACTTTGTTGCCGTGTATGGATTGGAAGTGCGCGGCAAAGGAGACATGGGTGATATCGTTTGCTCGATCTCCCGCGATGCCGGCAAGACGTGGGGGCCTCGCGTCATGGTGTTTGATCACCGCCAACGAAATGGGACGGTCCAGTATGCGTACAACAACGCGATTTTGTTTCGACCGCCCAACCAGGATTTGATTTGGATGTTTGCGATGCGTGCCCCGCTTCACTATCGCGACAGCGAGAACGCTGACTTGGTCGCGGCCTACAGTGCCGACGGCGGATACTCATGGCACCACGTCGAAATCGCCATGGACTACCAGGGATCGCTGATCATCGTCGCTGGGATTGAAGCGATCGAGCGTGACGGAGTGACTTATTACCTGTTACCGGCACACCGCAACTCTTTGCGCCGTGATCCGCACGGGGATCGTCGACAATTTGTTTTGGAAAGCACGAGTTTGCTGCATTGGAAATTAGCCGGCTATGTTCCCTACGCCGAAGAAGATGCGGTTTTTCTTCACGAAGGTGGGATCGCCCCCACCGACCGCGCCGGCGAACTGAAAATATTGATGCGGACCGCGACGTTGGATCGCGAACGCCCATTGCCCAATCCACTTGCCTATTCGTCGACCAGCACAGATGGCGGCAAAACATGGTCGGTCGCCAAGCCTGAACTCGAATTGCCCAATTATCGCTCCAAGAGTTTCTTTGGAAAAAACAGTGACGGTGTGCAGATCTGTGTCTACGGTGACTCCGTCGATCGACGTGGGTTGTATTACAAGACGCGGGCAGAAAATGGCCAGTGGTCGCAGCAACGTGACTTCTACGTCGCCGACAATCGCAATAGCTACCCGACGCTGATCGAAGACAAGCCGGGTCAATGGCTGGCCGTATGGGACAGTTCCAATTCGCCGGACGAAAAGCGAACCGCCATTCGATTTGGACGAATCAAGTCAAAGCCGTAGGTACGCCTCATCAATAGGTGGCGTAATGGATTTCGCCAGAAATCCGGTCCGAAAGGAATTCTGGCGAATCCCACTACCAGATGCGTCAGGTAAATGAATCGACGCTGCTAACGAACACTGATCAGCAAACGCCTGACCCTAGTCGTCGGGGAACGTGAAGTTTATCGCTGACATCTTTGACTACCTATCAGTATGGGTGCTGATTCGGGAAAGCGAAATTGGATCCCGCGGGGGATCGCAGAAGGTAGCGACGGGGCGCCGAAGGCGCACCCGTGGTATGCGACGACCATGTTGAATCGACCCCGCAGGGTGTCGCAGACTTCTCGGAATCTGGGCTGCGACCGCCTCCGGGGTCGGTTCGCGTCAGGCCGAATCAACCGGCGATGATCGCAGCGCTCTATCGCCGGCTACCGTCTGAGACCGCTTCACGGTCCTATGCAGCAACAATTCTTTTCACTTTCCGAGGCGATGGCGGTATTAAGCATGACGTGTGGAAAAGATGCCGTTGGGACGGGCCATCAGGGCCCCCAGGGCTGCTCGACGAACCGGCAAAGATGCTGTGTCCCCAATTCTACCCATTTGGGCTAGGATATTGCGCTTCACAACTTGATTCGAATGATGCGGTTTTGGGTGGTCTGCCCTTGGCCTGCATCGCTGGATACCCACTCATGTCACTGGGATTTCAACCGTCCGATCCGTCTGTCACTCGTTGGCTGCAGGAACTGCGTCAGGGCGATGAACGTGCGGCCCGTCTGCTGTGGGATTTTTTCCGTACTCGAATGCTGAATCTTGCGAGGAAGCAGATAGGCCAAGGTGGGGCGGCCGCTTACGACGAAGAAGATGTCGCTTTGAGTGCCTTTGCCGCTCTCTGTGATCGTGTTCGTCAAGGCTCGTACGAGATGCTGGGTGACCGCGTCGAGCTATGGCAGTTGATTTCCGTCATTCTGATGAACAAGGGGCGTAACCGAGCTCGTTCCGAAGCCCGGACTCGTCGAGGCGGTCGTCTGACACGGCAGGAACTGTCCGAAGAACTCTTGGCGAGCATCGGTTGCGACGATTCGGATCCGGCGCTGACATTGTCGATGCAAGATGAATGTCGTCGCCTACTCACCATGTTGGAGCGACATGAAGTTCAATTGGTTGCGCTTTTGCGAGTCGAAGGATACACGAATGAGGAGATTGCAAAGCAACTGGGGTGCACGAGACGTTCCGTACAACGCAGGATCAATTTGATTCGCAAGCTCTGGTCTGGGGAAATCGAATGAGTGATCGTTCGAGTGAAAGGATCAGACGTCAGAGCCTGGAACTGGAGGATCTTTGCAGCGACTTCGAAAATCAGTGGAAGCCCGAGATGCCGTTCGGCTCGCTCGTTGCTGAGTTTTTGGAGCTTGCCGATCCGTCCTTGAGAGACGAGTTGGCCGTCGAGCTTTTTGCTTGCGACATCGAGTTGCGGTCGGCACAGGAGCAAGTCTTCAGTCGCGAGGACTATCACGAGCGATTTCCGGATCGGGAATTGGCAATCGACAGCGCGTTCCGCTTGCTCGATGCCGAGTGGGATTTGGCAGATTGCGATGCCCAAGCACAACCGCCGACTCAACTAGGTGACTTTCAAATCATCCGTGAAATCGGCCGAGGCGGCATGGGGATCGTCTACGAAGCCTCGCAGCAATCATTGGGCAGACGCGTCGCAATCAAGACTTTGTTTGTGCATCCGATGCTCCACTCAGATGCCGTTAAGAGGTTTTCGCGTGAATCTCGCACGATCGCAACGCTGCACCACACCAACATTGTTGACGTTTTTGGCAGCGGGGTGGATTCCGGCGTGCATTATTTTGCGATGCAGCTTGTCGAAGGCAGCAGCTTGCGAGGGCTGATTCGTCAGCGGCAACGGCAACGCGGCGAGCTAGGCTTGCCGTCGCAAGGTGAAAAGAGTCATCACAGGGAGACTGCCAGGATCGGTTGCCAGGTTGCCCGGGCCTTGGCATATGCTCATGGCCAGGGCGTTCTGCACCGAGACATCAAGCCATCTAATTTGCTGTTGGGTAAGGATGGTGAAGTCAAAGTGACTGATTTTGGATTGGCAAAACTTGGCCAAGAAGACGACGGCTCGACGAAAGTTGGTGACGTCATCGGGACTCTTCGCTACCTGCCGCCAGAGTCGATCGATGGACAATGGGATCAGCGTGGTGACGTCTATGGACTGGGCGTCACTCTGTATGAAATGCTCACGTTGCGGCCGGCATTCAACGAAGGCAATCGAGCGAAGACGCTGGATCAGATCTCAAGCGGGAACGTGGTTCGTCCGCGAAGTATTGATTCGAGCATCGATCGGGACTTAGAGACCGTCGTGATGAAGGCAATGGCACGCGAACCCGGGGACCGTTACCAAACGGCGCAGGCGATGGCGGACGACCTGCAGCGATTTCTCAATCTGGAGACCATCCGTGCTCGACGCGCCGGATATGCCGAACGATTGTGGAAATGGTCTCGTCGAAGCCCTGCCATGGCGGCTCTGTGGGCGCTTTTGATGTTCGTCGCGGTGATCGGCGTTCCCGTTCTGTCCACCTTGTGGCACCGCGCAACGTTGGCGAGTGTAGAAGCCGATCAGCGTCGAGCCGAAGCCGAGCAGGCACGAGAGTTGTCCGATGTGAGGGACTATGGCAGCCGGATTCAACTGGCACATAAATTTGCGGAAGACGGGATCGCTCCGGAAGCGTTGCAAGTGTTGGATGGCGTCGTCGGTGATCCGTCCAGCGACCGGCGGTTACACAGGACGGATCGTCGCGATTGGGAGTGGCACTTCCTGCATGAGCAACTCGATAGCTCCACCATGACTTTGCAAGGTCATACCGGTCTGATTCATTGTGTGGCAGTTAGCCCTGGTGACAAGCTCATCGCCACGGTTGGTGGCTCTTCGCGGAAAATGAACCTGGAGCAAACGCCCGGAGAGGTCATCGTATGGGATGCCAGGACGGGTGAACAAAAGCTTGTCCTGCCCGGAGGCTCGACAGGTGTGACGGGGGCCGCGTTCAGTCCCGATGGAGACCGATTGGCAACCATCAGCTTCAGAGCGATCGAAAACAGTAATGATCCGCCCGGTGCAATTAAGATTTGGGATACATCCAACGGCAGATTGTTGCAAACGATCGAACAAACCGGCGAATACCCCGAGCGTTTGCTCTCTGGACTCTTGGGCAGAAGCGTTCTGCCCGGCATTCGATACAGCAACGACGGAAAGTGGCTCATTTCTTGGCCCGAACCGGTCGAGATTCGTGACGCCCGATCCGGTGAATTGGTGCGGTCGGTGCCAGGGGCATCGGTCGACTTACTGCCCGACGGTCGGTTGTTGGCCAAGCCGTTGCGTGGGCCGTTGCGCGTCTTCGATGTGGAGTCCGGCAAAGAACTCTCAAAGCTATCGACAATCTTTCATCCGTTGTACGAAATTGCTGCGGATGCAGATGGGAAAAGTCTGTTCGGCTTGTTTAAGGATCACGCGTATGTTTGGGATCTCCCAGCGAGGAAGTTTCGTGCGATTCCAGCAACGGACATCCAATGGGGAACTTTCGTGCCAGGTGGTGAGCAGTTTGTGTTTGGAGACCGACGCGGATTGCTGCACTTTGTCTCGTTAGATAACGGCCAGCGTCAGCAGTTGCGAATGGGGCATCGCTCCTCTATCTCACATGGCGCGTTCAGTCATGATGGACGCTGGCTGGTGACCGCAAGCCACGATGGTTCGGCGCGGATTTGGGACTTGCAAAAGAATACACATTCGCGTGTGATTGAGACTCGCCTCGGTAGTGATGCGATCGGTGACATACAATTTGGTCGTGTCGGTGAACGGGTTTTGTTTGCCGCGAGGCAGAAAATGGATCGGCCCGGCGTGGTCGGCTGGCACGATCTGGATTCGAGTGACAGCGATTCGGTGGAGCTGCAAACGACCTTCTATTCCAATTGGCCGCGAACCGATTTTGCTTTCAGCGCCGATGGCCGGTTCCTGGCAGCTCCCGCAGCGGAAAGCCAGCCACCGTCGCCCACTCAAAACATCGGCTTCGCTCAATCCAAGCGAATCCATATTTGGTCGGGAGATTCATTGAACTTGCTGGATTCGATCGAAGTCGGTTTGTCCGAAATCGAATGCATCGCTTGGAGTCGGGACGCAAAGAGACTCGCCGTTGCAGGCACAAATGATAAGAAAATGGTCGTTCTGGTTTTCTTGCTTGAACATTCCGCCGATCCGACCGTTTTGCATGTCCAAGCCAAATCTCACAGCGTTCAATCAGACGAAGAGCAAGCGATGGCGATGGCTTTTCATCCTGACGGGGAACAGTTGGCTGTCGGGACCGATCAAGGAATCCAAATGTATGTCCTCCACCCGGACGGGAAATTAAAACCGGGTGTTCGTTTTCCGAAAACTGTCTCGAAAGCCGTTTTTCTCGACTTTTCGCCCCTGGGAGATCGGCTGGCAGCCGCCAGACACGGGCAACATGACGTTGCGGTATGCGATGTAAACTCCGGGCAAATTGTTTACGAAGTCCCGTCCTTTCACGATGTGGGCTGTGTCCGATTCAGTCCGAACGGACGGCGACTGGCCATGGTCGGCTATGAGAGCATCGTTGATTTGCGTGACGCAGAGACAGGCGTCCGATTGATGGCGCTTCGTGGAGCCAGTTTGGGACCCGGACGAATTGGCTTTACTCCACGCGTAATCTTTAGCCCCGATGGTCGACGTATCGCGACCAATGATTGGCAGGGACGCATCACGGTTTGGGGGATTGACGCATCTCTACCATGAAAGCGGATTTGGGGCACAGGCGTTAGTGACGCAGCCGTTACACATGGATCACTTAAAAGCCTGTAGCCCCATCACCGCAAACGGTGAACAGGCTTTTCATTCAGTTTCCTGACATTGGCTCAGTCGCGCCATGTCTGATCGGACTTTCTGGCCCACCACCATTTCCTTCGTGTTTTTACTTTCTGTTCATTCCAATTCATGCGAGGGCTCGAATGAATGCTCGTGCAGAAGACGAGTCGACCCGCACGTCAAACGCTTCGAGAGTTTCACTTCAATGCCATCCTGGTTAGGTGCCGATTCCCTGGTGTGTTGGCGAATGATTCCGCAGGTGTTGCACTGAAGTTCAAAAACGCGACATGAATGTGAATTCCTTTTCCAAACTCATTAGCATGCTGCTACACCAGGGGCTCTCCTCCATAGAACACCGAAGCGGCCGGCGAAAGTGACGGGGGGGAGGGGGATTTTTGGAAAAAATTTCAGGGACTCGACTTGGTCTGCTTTTGCGATTCTTTCGGATCGCCACCACCTCACCCTCAGCTTGCGCCCGGCGGGGTCGCGAGCTGTTCGCGAAAACATACATGGGGGACGTGCGAAAAATGAGTGTCCTGTCTCGTTGCAACAATCACGCGGAGCGATGATTGCTACGTGGATTTCGCGACACTCGTTTTCCGCACGTCCCGAGCAATCGTCTGCTACCGGCCCGACTGCACCGTTATCTTTTTATCAGGCGTTGCCTCCTGCAATCGATCAATGCCCGTCTGGGTCACACGCGTCGATTCAATGTTGAGATAGTGCAAATTCGCGAGCCCATTCAGTTTTGCGAGCCCCTCGTCGCTCACGGCAGTGTCCGCTAGTATAAGTGACTTCAATGCGGGAAGTTTACTGATGGCATCCATCGCGTCGTCTCCAATCGAGGTTGTCGCTAGCGAGAGCCACTTGAGCTTTTGGAACTTGCTGATCGGCTCAATCATGGCATCGGTGATGCCTGGGCCGAACAAGCTCAACCGGGTCAAGTTCAAGGCGCTAAGTTGGTCCAGGTAATTTTTGTCGATCACCGAACCCTCGAAGGTAAGCGTCGTCAGGCTGTCAAGCTTTTTAACTTGCTCGAAGACCTCACTGGTAACACCAGGGTTTTCTCGCAAGGTCAGCATCTGAAGCGATTTCAGGCTGCCTAGCTCTTTCAGCGACGCGTTTGTCACACGCGGGCATCCGCTTACGTTAAGCAACGTAATCTTGCCTTTGGTAGCGAGTCCTTCGATCAGCGAACGGATGCCGTCGTCCGTAAACCGCCCGCCGATCAATTGGAGATTCGACAAACTCGCAAGTTGCGTCAAGGTTTTGATACATTCATCGCCGACGGACTCCGATTTGATATAGATCGATTCCAGATCCACTCGCTCGCCAAGAGCGTGGATACCAGCGTCTGTTACCTTGTCCGAATCGATGAAAATCCCTTTTAGCTGCACGCCCTTAAGCATCTTGAGATGTTCGTCCGTGCTCACATCACGCAATAGAAAAACCGTTGAGAGGTCCGTTTCTTTCTTCAGCTTCTCCACCATCTCGTTGGTGAGCTCCGCCCGTAAATGCGCATTCTTTCCACCGGAGACGGGATTGTTGGTGAAACCGATCGCCGCAGGTGGAAGGACCGCACCGACAGGACCGACGCCGCCTTTGGACGTAGTGACCCGAGCCAATTGTGGAAGTGCCTCCTGCAGTCGGGCGGCCCCCTTTTCGGTTACGTCCGTGTCTCGGAGCGTGACGTATCGCAGTTTGTTGAGTCCCTCCAAGTGCCCAAGTCCCCGATCGGTGATTTGTGCGTCACTGATGTAGAGTCGGGTCAGTTCTCCCAAACTTGCGAGGAACGTCATGCTGGCGTCGTCGATCGATGTTTTGAACAGAGAGAGATCGACGAGCGGAGCTTGCCCAAGAGCCTTCCAGCCTTCCGCGGTGATGTCTGGCGACAGCGAGATTCTCAAATCTAGCGGTATTTTGATCTCAGCCAACTCTTGACAGTCATGGTCCTGGATTCTCTTGACAGAAAGATCCAACTCGCTGAGGTGCGAACACTGATTGATCCAACTTGAAAAACCGATCGCTATCTCGGGATCATTCAATGTCAACTTGTCAATTTGGCGGATCTCGGACAAGTATTCGAGTGCCTCGCTGCCGTCAAGTTCATACAGCGCAAGTGATCGCAAGCCGCTGATTTTTGCGAGGTGCCGTACTCCTGCGGCGGTCACTCGCATCTTGTGCACCGTCAAATTGTCGAGCGACGCCATTTCGGTGAGGCTGTGTAGCCCCTCATTGGTGACAGAACAGTTCATCAGCTGCAGATGAGTAAGCTGTCGTGCATTGACCAGGGACTTCAACCCCGCATCGGTGATTTCGACGCCCGTCAATGTCGCTGATCGAAGCGACGGCAGGCGACTTAATTTTGCAACCTCACGATCGCGGGCAACGCTCACGGAGAAGATTTCATCTTTGGTGCCCCGATGAATTCGTGCGCCTGCCTGAATCAATGCTTCCACGGCACGATCTTCATCCGTCATCGTGAGGTTCTTGAGCTTGCTGGCTGCAAGGTTGGCAATGCGACCGGTGGGATGGGTCGCCAGACGTCTCAGCGCGGCCAACGCCGCATCCGAGTTGTTTTTTTCTTTGTCTTGGCAGATTTCGGCGAGAGCCTCCAAGCACCGTGAACTCGATTCCAAATCCGCTGAATTGGTGCCCTGCTCTAAAGCATCGATCGCGTCTTTTCCGCTGGCGACAAGAGCTCGAAAAGCCGTTTGACGCTGCTGGAACTGGTTGCTGCCGAGGTCCGAAATGGCCTGGGCAATTTCCGATCGTGATTGGAGGTCCGAATCGCCTCCGTTTGTCTTCGATGATTCCCGGTCGGTGGTCTGCGCTGACACGTCGGCGACGTCGCAGATCAACGATCCAATGAAGCTCACGCTGACGACGAGCGTCAACAGTGCCAAACGGTCATACAGTTTTCTGCTCATGTTATGTCCGGTATGAAGTTGACGGGAGTTCAATTGATCGCATCAACGTTATCGTACAGCAAACTGACGCGCCCAAGCGAAGGCTTCTCGTGCTTCCCCCGCGGCTTAGCCGGAATCGTTGGGGCACGAAACCTGGGACTAGCGTCCCAGGCTTTACGCCTCCGCCGCCTCCGCGGTTTTCAGCGACGAGCCATGCGTTCGTTTTCCTTGGCGGTACTCGAGCGGAGTGACTCCGATGTATTGACGGAATGCTTGCGACAGGGAGGCTCCGGATGCTAATCCAGATTCGGTTGCGATTGACGAAACCGATCGGTCTGTATCGAGCAACAAACGGCAAGCATGCTCGAGTCGGACGCGGCGAATCTCCACCGCAGGGCTGCGCTTCAGTAAAAGGCGAAAGCGTTGTTCGAGTCGGCGACGCGAGATGGGAAAGGCACGCGTCAAATCGGCGACGTTGATGCCTTCCGTGGCGTGGTCGCGAATGTATCGGAGAATCTCTGCGATTTCTTCGTCGCCGATGGCAAGGATTTCCGTCGAATGCCGTGATCTCACTCGCAGCGGGGCGATCCATTTGGTGCGTTTCGGCGTGGTCGCTCCATCCATCATCCGTGAGAGTATCGTTGCCGCGGTTTCTCCGATCCGATGGCTTGCCAATTCAATGGCGGAGATCTGCGGCGATGCCACGTTGCAAAGCAACTCGTCATCGTCGCCGGAAAGAATTGCCACGTCGTCTGGAACGCGAATGCCTTCTAACGTGCAGATCTCGATCAACTGCCGAGCCGGATACGGGTCTGCGGCAAACACTCCGAGTGGTCTTGGAAGCCGAGCCAGCCATCGTTGCACGTTCGCATGATTGGTCAGCCATCCGCTCTGGTCGTCGCTGTCGGTTTGGTACAGCGCGCACTGAAATCCCTCCCGCGTCACCGTGCGAACAAAGGATTCCGATCTGACGTCGGAGTAGCGGCCAATCGGTGGAGCATAACAGGCAAAATTGGCAATTCCATGATTGCGAAGATGGTCAAACGCGAATCGTGCGCGAGCGTTGTCGTCGGTTGCCACGCGAGCAAACCAACTTTGCTTGGGCACCATCGCCGAAACGTCTACGACCGGCAGTTTCAGTTGTTTCACATGTCGGGTCAGCGACGTCGTTCGCAGTGATGCGATGATGCCGTCGCCTTTCCAGACCTTGGGCAATCGCAGTCGCCCCTGCGCGTCCCGGGGAGCAATCAAAACGGTCCAGCCGTTGTTTCTCGCGGCTCGGCAAACCGACTCGACCACATTGCGTCCCCATGAATCGTCGGTTTCGACAAGGATCCCTACCTGACGAATTCTGTGTCCTGAGGCTGGCATTGGATGAACACCTGAGGCTGCGGTGGGACGTGCGGAAAACAGTTGTCCTGTCACTTTGCAAGAATCACGCGGAGCGATGATTGCTAAATGGATTTCGCGACAGTCATTTTTCGCACGTCGCTACGTAAAAGTTCTTGTTGACGGTTGTGCGCAATAGATTAACAAAACTGCGCAGTTGCGCAGTGCGGAGCCATCGAGTTGCGGATAAGATGAGCGTCACTAACAGTCGGATCGGCACACGTTCGTGGTGCCCCTCCACGCAGCATGGATTTCTGAGTGAGAAAGAACATGAAGTACGAGCCGTCGGCACTGAGCAACTACCGTCGAATCGTTTTGTTGACGGATGGGTATTCGACGCCGTTTCTTGCGAAGACGGCGATCAATCTGTTGCGATATCGTTGCGACGATATCGCAGCGGTGATTGATCGTGAATTTTCGGGACAGGATGCGTTCGATGTGTTTGGGACGGGGGCGGGGGTTCCCGTCCTCGATGGCGTGCCCGACGATGCTGACTCCGTGTTCATCGGCATCGCACCTCCCGGAGGAAAGCTTCCCGAGTCGTGGCGAGACGTCATTTGTGACGCTCTGCGGCGAGGGATCGACGTTGTCTCTGGCCTCCATGATTTCCTTTCGGATAATCCTGAGTTTGTCTCGCTTTCTGAGGCTCATGGCGGCAAGTTGATAGACGTCCGTCGGAATGTGGAGAAGCAAACGGCAACCGCCGCTGCATTTCGTGACGGATGCCTACGGATCCATACGGTCGGTCACGATTGTAGTGTGGGCAAAATGGTGGCCACCTTTGAGGTCGAGCGAGAGCTCAAGCGGCGAGGGCTGGATGCTGTCTTTCTAGCGACCGGTCAGACAGGGATCATGATTTCCGGCGAAGGTGTCCCGATCGACTGTGTTGTCGCTGATTTTGTCAACGGAGCCGCAGAGTCGCTCGTAAGACGCAACGAGCAGCATGACTTCGTTCTCGTTGAGGGGCAAGGCTGCATCTCGCATCCCAGTTTCTCGGCGGTAACGCTTGGCTTATTGCATGGCTGTGCACCACACGGCCTGATCTATTGTTATGAGGTGGGACGCGAGCAAGTCAAAGGGCTTGACGGGGTGCCGCTGTTGCCGATGCGACGACTGATCCAAGCCTATGAGATGGCTGCATCTCTGCGACATCCATGTTCAGTCATTGGCATCGCGATGAACAGCCGTCAATTGAATGAGTCAGAGGCTCAGTCAGAACGCGAGCGTGTCTCGCAAGAGTTTGGATTGCCGGTGTGCGACGTGTATCGTGATGGTGCCGGCGTGCTGGCTGATGCCGTTGTCCAACTGAGGCAGGAGGTGATCGGGTGAAGCTGCATTTACATCGTCTTGAACTGCCTTTGGAGTTTGAGTTCACGATTGCCCGCGGTTCGATATCGACACAGCCGTCGCTCGTGGTTGAACTGGAACAGCAAGGGCACCGAGGGTACGGCGAATCGACGGCCAATCCCTACTACGGGCACACATTGGATTCCATGTCCCAGTCACTGCAGTCGTGTCGTGAAACGATTGAGTCGTACGAGTTTGGGAGACCCGCTGAACTGTGGCAAATCCTGCAGAAACCTTTGGCGGACGATTCTTTCGCGTTATCCGCGTTGGACTTAGCGGCGTACGATCTCTTTGGCAAACTCACGTCGCGACGGACGTATGAATTGCTCGATTTGAGTTGGGAGTCTGTGCCGGAATCCAGTTACACCATCGGCATCGACACGATCGACAAGATGGTTGCAAAATTGAAGGCGCGTCCCAACTGGCGAATCTACAAGGTCAAGTTAGGAACGGATCGAGACGTCGAGATTGTTCGATCGCTCCGGCAAGTCACCTCGGCTGTTTTTCGCGTTGACGCAAACTGCGGTTGGACGGCTGAGGAGACGATCGAGAATTCACATCAATTAAAGTCTCTTGGCGTGGAGTTCATTGAACAGCCGCTTCCCGCGGATGCGTCCACAGAAGATCAACGACTGGTGTACCAGCATTCCGCCTTGCCAATCATCGCGGATGAAAGCTGTCAGATTGAATCCGACGTCGGCAAGTGTGCCGGCCGGTTCCATGGGGTCAATGTCAAGTTGTGTAAGTGTGGAGGGCTGACGCCTGCGGTCCGAATGCTTCGCCAGGCACGGCAGTTAGGGTTGAAAACCATGTTGGGGTGTATGGTGGAAAGCACGGTGGGGATCTCCGGGGCCGCGCAATTGTCGCCATTGTTGGACTATGCTGACTTGGACGGGGCAGAGTTGTTGTCAGCGGATGCGGCAAGCGGTGTCTCGATCAACCAAGGGCGAATCGAGCTTGGTGATGGGTACGGTAGCGGGGTGGTGTTCACCGGCAATTCGCCGTATTGAGTTCTTTTACGCAATCAAGAATCACAAGGTGGCATTTGATGGCAGTACGAACAGCGTTGTTTTTGATCGTTTGCATACCATGCCTTGTCGGCGGCCTCTGCTTTGGAGCAGAACCGCAGATGCCTTACGCGATCGTGATCCATGCCGGTGCTGGCAGCTCACCCAAGAGCGAACAATGGATTGAAGGCAAAACGGCGGTTCTTGAGCAGGCATTGACCGCCGGGCAGGAGATGTTGAAGTCCGGAGCGACAAGTCTTGATACGGTGGAAGCCGTCGTGCGGATTCTGGAAGATTCTGCTTACTGCAACGCTGGCAAGGGGGCCGTATTCAACGCGGCGGGAACTCACGAGCTGGACGCGACGATCATGGATGGTCGTGATCGATCCACGGGAGCGGTGGGCGGCGTCACAACCATCAAGAACCCCATCTCGCTTGCTCGACGGGTGATGACTCACACCGAACACGTGCTGCTGGTCGCCGGTGGGGCAGAACAGTTTGCCGATCAATTCGCGGACGACGTGATGATTGAGCGGGTCCCGAACTCGTACTTCTCCACAGACTTTCGGCGTGCTCAGTTGGATCGTATTGAGCAGCAGCAACGACAGCAGCAGCGGCAAAGTGAATCCGATTCCATGGGGACTGTCGGTTGTTGTGCGCTGGACACCCATGGCAGTCTTGCCGCCGCGACTTCAACGGGAGGTCTGACCAACAAGCGGTTTGGTCGACTTGGCGATTCTCCCATCGCAGGGGCCGGCACTTATGCAGACGATCAAACCTGCGCGGTGTCCTGCACGGGAATCGGGGAAGACTTCATTCGCAATGGTGTGGCTCGCGACGTCTCCGCGCGAATGTCGTACCTCGGTAATACGGCAGACAAAGCCGTTGAGGCGATCCTGTCAAGCAAAGAGCATCCGGTTCGCGGCGGTATCATTGCAGTGAGTCACGATGGTGAGATCGTGATGCGATTCAATACGGAATCGATGTCAAGGGCTGCAGCGGATTGGCGAGGCCGGCGCGAAGTTCACGTGACTGATTGATAGTGAGTACTAAGATGATGAATTGTCTCAGCCGGATGCTGGCCCTATGGGCGTTGCTTTTTCTCGTCACGGCGTCGTCGGCCGCAGATCAATGGTCGATCGAGCGTCTTGCGGAAGCGAAAGATTATTCCCAGACGATCGATACCGCGGCGGTCGTCATTCTGCAGGATGGCAAGCTCGTTGATCAATGGGGAGCGGTCGCAATGCCGCTCAACTGTCACTCCATTCGCAAAAGCCTGCTGAGTGCTATGTTTGGTCAGCATGTACAGGATGGTATTGTCGATCTCGATGAAACGCTTGGCGATCTGGGCATCGACGATAACGAGCCACCGCTGACAGAGATCGAAAAGACGGCTACGGTTCGTGACTTGCTGATGGCCAGGTCGGGAGTCTATCACCCCGCTCTGTACGAAACCGCATCCATGGCTGCGAAACGGCCGAAGCGTGGAACGCATGCACCCGGAACGTTTTGGTACTACAACAACTGGGATTTCAACACGCTGGGGACCATCTTCCGGCAACAAACGGGACGTGACTTGTTCGACGAGTTCAACTCCAGGATCGCCGAGCCGCTCGGAATGCTCGATTTTCGTCCCGGGAGAGACACGGAGTACGTGTCCGGAAAAGATTCGATCCACCGTGCCTATCCGTTTCAATTGAGCGCCAGGGATCTGGCAAGATTCGGACAACTGATGCTTCAGAACGGTCGATGGAACGGACAGCAGCTCGTTCCCGAAACTTGGGTTCGTGAAAGCACGCAGTCCTACTCGGATGCCGGAAAATCCGGTGGATACGGATACATGTGGTGGGTGGCGGTCGATGGTGAGCACCTGCCTGGCGTGACGTTGCCTGCGGGGAGTTACTCCGGTCGCGGCTATCGCGGCCATTACCTTGTGATCATCCCCGAATGGAACTTGGTGGTTTGCCACCGCGTCAACACACACCAATCAGGCACGGTGGTTTCCAGCAGTCAGTTTGGCAAGTTGTTGTCATTGATCCTCGCAGCAAGAACCGGCACGACAGAAATTGCCTCCAACGACAGCAAAGAACTTCCCAAGGCCAGTGAATACAGCATTATCATCCGCAATGGTGAAATCATCGACGGTACGGGGCGGAACCGTTTTTCAGCGGATGTAGGAATCGTGGCAGATCGCATCGCTGAAATCGGAGATCTTTCCGATGCGACTGCGGATCGAATCATCGATGCCACCGGACAGATTGTTTGCCCAGGCTTCATTGACTTGCACAGCCACGCCGAGGAAGGCTTGGTTCATCGTGATCCCGCAAGACGCAGTGCTCCCAACTTGATCACGCAAGGGATCACAACGGTCGTGGTAAACCAGGACGGCGATGGACCGCTCGATATGAAAAGTCAGCGTGAGTCGATGCAGCAATCGGGAATCGGATTGAACGTGGTCCAAGCTCTCGGTCACGGCACCCTGCGTCGCAAAGTCCTCGGCGACGACTATCAACGTCCCGCATCGCCCGAGGAAATCGAAACGATGCAGGGATTGCTACGTTCCGCGTTAAAGGAACGCGTTTTTGGAATGTCTGCCGGGCTGGAGTATGTGCCCGGCAGATGGAGCACTGCGCGAGAGATGCATTCACTGGCGCAGACGATCAAGGAGTTTGATGGTGTCTACATCGTTCACGAACGTAGTTCGGGCACCCGACCGATGTGGTTTTTGCCGAGTCGTGATTCACACGAGCAGCCATCGATGGTGGACAACATTCGAGAGTTGATCGCGGTTGCCGCCGACACGAGGGTGACGACTGTGGCGACGCACATCAAGGCTCGCGGCACAGATTTCTGGGGATCGAGCGAGACCATCAATTCGATGATCCGAAAGGCGCGCGAAGAAGGGCTTCCGCTATTTGCGGATCAATATCCATACAACACAAGCGGGTCCGACGGTCGTATCGTTTTGATTCCCGATTGGGTGTTCGCCAAAGAGGCGGGCGAACGAGACGAACAGCGCGAAGAGTCCGACAACGCCGATTCAAAGCGTGACTTCGCCAAACAGCTTGAGAGTGTTCTGCAGGACGAGCAGCTGACCTCGCATCTTCGCAAGGATGTCGAATACGAAATCACTCGTCGCGGAGGTGCTGAGAAAATCCTGATCATCCAGTCCAATGAGGCGGGGATCGCAGGCAAGACACTCGGCGAGTATGCCGAGATGCATCAAGAAGAACCGGTGGATGCAGTTTTTCGACTTCAGCTCATGGGGGATCGCCATCGTCGCGGTGGCGCTCAGTTGCGGGCATTCTCGATGGATGAAGCGGACGTCGAAGCATTCGCCGCAACGGCTTGGACGGCTACCTCCAGTGATGCCGGGATCGCACTTCCTCATGACGGTCCGGTTCACCCGCGGTTTTACGGAGCGTTTCCACGAAAGATCCGGCATTACGCCATCGATCGGGGTTTGATGTCTGTGGAGGAAGCGGTGCGAGTTTCCACCTCGCTACCGGCAATGATTCTTGGCCTTATCGACCGAGGCGAATTGAAGACCGGGTTTGTCGCGGATTTGGTCGTGTTTGATCCGGAAACCGTTCGTGATCGCTCGGATGCCTTTCATCCACATCGATTTGCCGAAGGGATCAGCTACGTATTGATCAACGGTTCGTTGTCCGTCGATCATCAGCAGTGGTATGGCAACCTGTCGGGGCAAGTCATTTTGAAAAGCCAACGCGATCCAGTGAAACACCCAAACTCTGACGATGGGAACACACAGCCATGATTTGCTTCAAGCGATATTGTTTAGGAACAATGATCCATTTACTGGCGCACGTGGTTCCATTCGCAACGGCGCACTTGGTAATGGGATTCGCCAGAATTCCTTTCGGGCAGGATTTCTGGCGAAATCCAATACGCCATCCATTGATAATACGCTGCTTACTTTGCCCATTGGTTTTCACAGCTTTGCTCGGTCTGGCGACGGCGGCGGCACAGGATACCGCAGCGAACACAATCATTGCGGCAAAGGAAATTGATCAACAAGACATTGATCAACTCGTACGCAACTACATGGACCGACACGGCGTGCCTGGTATGTCAATCGCCGTCGCCTCGCAGAACGAATTGGTTTATGCAAAGGGATTCGGGTTGGCCGATGTTGAGCATTCGGTTGAGGCAACGGAGACGACGCGTTACCGAACGGCTTCCATCGCCAAACCGATGACAGCCGCCGTGATTTTGTCGCTGTTGGACGAGGGTAAATTGGATTTAGACAAGTCCGTGACGTCGTATGTTTCTGGTTTTCCAGAGAAGCGATGGCCTGTTACCAGTCGGCAACTGCTGGGACATCTTGGCGGGGTTCGACATTACAAATCTTCTGCGGAATCCTCGTCGACGGAGCACTTTTTTAACCTCAAGGCCGCCTTGCGAACGTTTGCCGACGATCCGCTGATTCACGAGCCAGGCACACGGTACCGGTATTCCTCTTTTGGTTACAACCTGCTCGGAAACGTGGCCGAGAGTGCCGGCGGGAACGACTTCATCAGCTTGCTGCATGAATATGTTCTTGCTCCATCCGGCATGACACACACGGTCGCCGACGACACCTTTGCGGTGATTCCCGGTCGAGCACGTGGATACTTGCGGGCAACGCCATCCTATCTCACGACGTTGCCCGATGATCACAGTCTGATCGAAGGTGAGTTGTACAACTCAACGCTCCACGATACGAGCATGAAGATTCCGGGGGGCGGATTGTTGTCGACGGCGCCGGATTTGGTTCGGTTTGCCGTGGCAATGAACCGAGGTGATTTGTTGCAAAAGCCGACGGTTGACGCGATGTGGACGCGGCAGAAGACGAGCGCAGGCGAGGAGACGTCCTATGGTCTCGGTTGGAGCGTCGGTCAAAAATCGGGACGACAAGCGGTTTGGCATGGAGGAGCCCAGTCGGGTACATCCACGGTGTTGCTGCTGTACCCAGAGACCGGGATATGCGTTGCCATCATGAGCAACCTGCAACGCTTGAGTTTGACAAGCTTGGCGGTCGCGATCGCCCAGCGGGTTGAGCCGCCCCAGTACGATTACGAACCGGCGATCAAGAAACTGCGGGAGGCAGTGCGGCACGAAGTCGAGCAGAAAGAGCTGCCCGCGTTTTCGATTTCACTGATCGACCGTGATCACGTGGTCTGGGCAGACGGCTTTGGTTTTCAGGACACAGAGAAGAACATTCCGGCGACTGCGGAAACCGTTTACCGTGTGGGATCGGTTTCGAAGTTGTTCACTGATATCGCTGTGCTGCAATTGGTCGAGGAAGGCAAACTGGATCTCGACGCTCCGGTAGAGCAGTATCTGCCCGATTTCAAACCCGAGGATCCCTTCGGCGTCCCGCTCACGTTGCGTCAAATGATGTCGCACCGTTCGGGCTTGGTGCGAGAGTCACCCGTCGGCAATTACTTTGATCCTGACGAACCGACTTTGGCGGCGACCGTTGCTAGTCTCAACGACACCAAGCTGGTCTACAAGCCGGAGACGAAGACAAAGTACTCCAATGCCGCGATTGCGGTGGTCGGCGCTGTACTGGAAAAGCAACTTGAGGTGTCTCATCCGCAACGTGTTCGAGACACGATTCTCCAACCGCTGGGGATGAACCAGAGCAGCTTTGTTGTGACACCTGCTGTCGAACCAAAGCTCGCGACTGGCTGGATGCGGACCTATGACGGTCGCCGATTTGAGGCGCCAACGTTTTTGCTGGGTACCGGGCCGGCGGGAAACATGTATTCCAGCGTGTTGGACCTGTCCAAGTTCGTGTCGTGTCTTTTTGACGAAGGCCGAACCGAAGACGGAATGATCTTGAAGCCGGAGTCGCTGGAGCTGATGGTGACACCTATCAAAGATTCCGTCGGCAAAGCACAGGGATTCGGACTGGGGTTCCATGTTCAGCAACTGGATGGTTACACCAAGATCGGTCATGGCGGGGCGGTCTATGGTTTTTCAACGCAGTTGGAGGCACTTAGGGAACGTCAGTTGGGAGTCGCTGCAGCGTCATCCCTGGATGGGACCAACGGCGTGGTGCGTCGACTTGCCGATTATGCTCTGCGATTGATGGTCGCGATTCAGGACGGTGCGCCGTTGCCCGAGTATCGCACAACCGTCCCGATTCCTGGGCAGCGCGCGGCAAAACTTGTCGGACGATATCGCGAATTGGATGGCGATGGATTCGCACGGATTTGCGAACTCAACAGAGATGTTTTCCTGCAGCACGGTTCGTTTCGAAATGAGCTCCGTGCTGCAGCGGATGACGGAACCATCATCACGGATGATGAAATCGGTTTTGAAACCAAAGTTGAAATGGGTGACGATGGTCGCTTGGTCGTGGGCGATGTCACCTTCGCGAGATTGCCTGACGAACCACCGGCGGACGTTCCAGATCGCTGGCGTGGTCTCATCGGCGAGTATGGTTGGGATCACAACACGCTGTATATCTTGGAGGAGGACGAGAATCTCTACGCATTGATCGAATGGTTTTACTATTACCCATTGCAGGAAGTCGGCGAGAATCTGTTCGAGTTTCCAGACCATGGCTTGTATCATGGCGAGGGCTTGCGCTTCACTCGGGATGAGAACGGCAATGCGGTGGCAGTCAACGCGGCAGAAGTCATTTTCAAGCGACGGGAGGTCGGCACGAAAGACGGGGAGACCTTTCAGATCAAACCCGTGAAGCCGATTGATGACCTTCGCGCAGGCGCTTTGGCCGCCACACCTCCGGCGGAATCCGGTGACTTTCGCGAAACCGATCTGGTGGAATTGTCGACCTTGGATTCTGGAATCAAGTTGGACATTCGCTATGCCACGACGAACAACTTTACGGGGGCAGTGTTTTACCAACAGCCGCGGGCTTTCATGCAACGGCCGGCCGCGGAGGCCGTCGTTCGCGCCAACGCAAAGCTAGAGACTCTTGGGCTGGGCCTGTTGATCCACGATGCCTATCGACCATGGCACGTCACGAAGATGTTTTGGGACGCGACTCCTGGTGAGTTCAAGGACTTTGTTGCGAATCCCGCCGATGGTTCACGCCACAATCGAGGCTGCGCGGTGGATTTGACGTTGTATGATCGAGCGACAGGCGAGCCGATCCAAATGGTCGCAGGATATGACGAGTTTTCCTTTCGTTCTTTTCCACTCTATCCTGGCGGAACGTCGCGGCAACGTTGGTATCGCGATCTGCTACGTCGCACGATGGAATCGGAAGGGTTTCGCGTTTTCGAATTCGAGTGGTGGCATTTCGACTTCGGTGATTGGCGACGCTACCGCATCGGCAACGCCACGTTTGAGGAATTGCAGCCGTGACGTCGGAGCCAGTGTGCGTGGATTTGAAACGAAGTCGTTCGGTGCGCCCGCCTACGTCTTCGCGGGCTGCTGACTTAGTGAGCCGCAAGGCGCTAGCGGGCTGTTGATTTAGTGAGCCGCGACGCGTAAGCGGCCGGGCCTACCGCATTGCCCGGTGCCTTACGGCCCACGGCTCACCCTTGCGTTCCCAATTTCGATTAAATCAACAGGCCGCTAGCTCGGATTGCTCAAAGTTTGGCGTTGACACTTCTTTTTGAAGCCACCGTTCTATTCCCCGTGTCACCTCCACCAAGGAACTTGGGGGAGGTCGAGCAGAGCCGTTTAGGCGAATGCGAGGGAGGGGGCTCTCGCGCCGCTTGAACACATCAATGCGTATTGCGCAACGTAGGCCCCCTCCCGGATCTTGCTTCGCTCGATCCGACCTCCCCCAGCTGCGCCGGTGGAGGTGACAGCACACCCCGCGCAAACCAATAATGCCACAACCCCAAAATTTGAGCAGTCCGGGCTAGCGCACTCCGGCTGATGCATCACGACAACGTCAGCAGTCTCTTTCGGCTACGGGTCAAACGGCAGTGCGTCGCGTACGCTTCGTTATTGGGTTTCGACAACCGACACGCTGCCCCCTGACGTACTTCACAGCAAGTCTGCATCGACATATCGAATGTGAACAACGCCCAACAGATTTCCAGGCTTGATACCTTTGTAGGTTCTGATGTTGCGGTCGAGCGTTTGTCCAGCGGCGGTTCCCAAGGCACGCGAGTCGGCTTTCGGCGCGTAAAACGCGACCGTGATCAGTCCGATTTGATCTGAGTAACCGCGTTGGTTAGCGAGAGATTCCGCTGCATTGACAACGGTGAACTCTCGGACCTGGCCGCCGACGCCGGATTTTGTCATGAACCCGAGTAAATCCCATTTCGGAATTTTACCGGCCACTTCTGGACCATTTGGATCGAGCAGTCTTGGGACGGCATCGTTGAGATGAGTGATGGGTTGTCCCCACACGTCGATGTCGTTATCCGATTCAGCGACTTTCATGCCGGTGTCCAAGCCATCGACTAGGATTCTCGCAAGCGCGACGGTGCCACTTTTGTTGTGCAAACGGATTGCGTACCGGTCTCCTTTTTTCACACCGACGAAACAATCGTTGCCGCGAAACACGGGCGGTCGCACCGTTCCATTGACGCGAATTTCCACATCAAAACGACTCTTGAATTCTGGATCCAGTAAAGCATGAGCGCCCTGGCTTCGACGATCAGCCGCGGTGATCACTTGCTCGGTCTCCGATTCGCTCGACCGATTGATTGAGGTCAAAACACGTTGTCGGTCCTCTGGACGAATCACGACGCTGTAACCGAGCATCGCCCAGTCATTTTCGCTCAATGCCGCAGTTCCGCCGGTGATTCCGATCACGTCACCGGTGGTCGTTTCTTTGAGTTCGACCTGTAGTCTCAAGAATGCGCCCTGACGTCCCTTGATCGATCCCATCGCGACCGCGGGCATGTCTCCAACGCTCTTGGACAGACTCCGCAATCTCGGTGTGGATGAGATCGCCGACACCTCAAACCCGCCGTCTTGCAGGATCGCATGACGGAGTTGGTCACGATTGACGATGCGAAACGAAGCGTCCTGGCTGGCGGAGATCAACTGTCGTTCCAATTCATCGCCACAAAACTTGCCGACCAAACCGAATTGACCACCCAACACTTCTTGCAAGCGGCTGTCATCGGTGAATTCGAGCACACCTGCGCGGCGATACTTGTGCTCATCCAATAGGTCCGCAACGTGCTCGGCCATGTTGGCTAAAAGGGGACGCAGCGGCTGTGGCTTGAGACGAACCACGTCAGGCACGCCAATCACACGTGGTCCAACAATTCGAACCGGCGTTTGGCGATTGGGAAAACGAACCTTGGCTGTATGGGCAACGCGCCGACTGACGTAGCTGTGGAGCTCATCAATATCAACACTGCCGTTGCTGTCTCGATCCGCGTGCCCCTTCAATCCTTCGGTCAACCAGTAGCTGTAGAGTGAACGTCGTTTGTCTTGCCAAATCACGCTGACTTGATCTTCGCTACAACTGGCCAGCGTGACCACACCATCAACAGCTTTGAAGAGCCGCCCCATTTCGTCCGGGGAGAGTGAGTCGGTGTTGGGTTCAGAATTCTCGCTGCCGGCGTGGCAGGCATCCAAGATCAGGAGTTTCAAGACGGCTGAGCATCCCGCAATTCGTTCTCGCAACCAATCGACACTGATCCCCGTCTCGGAAGGTTTCGTTCGGTCAAAATCCAGCGGCGCCAGGTACATCAGACCGTCATCGTCACGAAAACCATGACCACTGAAAAAGACCAAGACCATGTCGTCTGCTCCGACTCGCTCCAACCAAGCAGGAATCCGTCGGGTCAAGGTTTCGTGCAGCGGTTGCGAGTCTGGTCCCGGTCCGAAGTCCGTGATCTCAAGGATGTGATCCGGGGCCACTCCGCCGTAGGCTATGAGCGTTTCGCGGAGGCACTGGGCATCGTCGACGGTGTATTCCAACGGGCTGACCTGCTGATAATCTTGCACGCCGATCAGCAAAGCCCACGTCTCGCCTGCCGCCAGCGTTCCTGCAGCTAGAGTCACTGTGGCCAACCAAACGCCAAAAGCAGCTGACGCTTTCGTTGCCAGTCGAGCGCGACCAAACACTCTCTTTTGGTCCATCCAAATGATCCCAATGGGTTCTTCGGGGCGTGAAATAAGCCATCAATGGCGGCTGCGCCAGCCACAACATGGTGATCCGATTCCAAGAACAATACAACGTTCGCACAATGAGACATTGTAAATCGGGCAAGCCCCACGGAAAGAACGGAGATCTGCTAGAAATCTTCCTAGCTCAGAAAGATTTTTTGGTTTCAATCGTTTCCCAAAGGAAATGTTTCCACCCCTTGAAGTACCGCTCCATGATTGTTGAAAAGCAATTCCGATCAAACGTCCTCGTTCGGGGCGTTGTTTCCGTTTTCTTGATGTTGCTCTGGTCGTCGGTGGTCTCCGGTCAACAACCGGCCAGTATCACGATTCAGACCAGCAGTGATGCGAAAATCAGTGTCAACGGAAAGGGCTACGGGACGTCGCGAAAACTGAATTTCAAAGACATGGCCACGGACGCGGACTTCGAGTACCGAGTCCGGGCGACGTTTGAGAACGGTCAAGTTCAAGAGCGTCGCCTTTTTCTGGCCGGAGGCCGACACGCGGTGGTTGACTTTCGCTCGTCCCCGGAACTGGTTCCACAACCGGGCGGCAACTATAACGCGATCGTTAGCCCGAGTGGAAAATACATTCTGTACGAACGCGACAACACGGCAGTTTTGCGTGACGCTGAATCTGGATTGGTCCTCCGCGAGTATCGGGCTCATTCAAAACGATTGGAGGGCTTCGCCTTCAGCTCCGACGAAAGCAAAGTTTACACGGCGGGAATGGACGACCGACTCATTACGTGGGAGTTGCAGACGGGCAAAGTCCTACGCGACCTCGACGTGCCGTCATGCTACGGCTTTTGCCTTGCCGGTAACCATTCCACGGCTGTTCTGGCTACGAGCGATGATTGTCAGCTGATGGATGTGCATTCAGGACGAGTTATTCGCACCTTTGATCGTTCTGGAATGAGTTTTTATAATGCGTGGATCAGTCCGAAGGCACAATTCGTCGTAGGGCAAGGTCGGATCAGCAACGGTGCTTATGGCGGTGTGATTTGGGATGCGCGAACCGGCGCTGAACTTCACTCGTTGGGGAGCACCGCCTATTACACGCCAGCATTCAACACAGACGAAACGCTCGTTGTTACCATCGCTGACGATGACAGACGGTTGCAGTGTCGCGAGTCTCGCTCGGGGCAATTGGTTTGGGAAGCAACAGGCAAGAGTTACTCGACCGTCGTCTACGACGCGAACAAAAATCAATTTCTAGCGGTCGGCTCGAATCGACAAGACGATGCCAAGCCGTATGACCAACGTTCCTATTGGCTTGAGGCATTCAACCTGCGATCATCGACGCCGTTATTGTCGAGATCTATGCCAGGCCACTGCGAACTCCTTAGCCCCCAGCATGATGTCGCATTGATCAACGGCAAGCGAATGAGCTTGTCGCAACTCGATGCACAATCTCCGGACGCGTATCCTGAATCGCTTCTGACCTCGACACGGCAGCCGTTCTGGCTCTCAGGAGGACGAGTTGTGCAAGACGACAAAGTCTTCCATCTCGGCACCGGGCAACTATTGCACGATTTTAATGAAGGCGGAGACAGCCGATTGTTTGTCGAATCCGTGTCAGGGGACGGCAGCCGAATTTTTTGTTTTGACAGCCGAGAAGTAGATTACAAAACAATCTATGTTTTCAGTTCGGAGACGTATCGGTTGCTGCAACGAATACGTTCTCCGTTTAAATCCCTTCATCTACGGCCCGACCACGCAGGCTCCCGATTGGCGGCAGGGTTCACGCAGTGGTACTTCTTCGGCGTCAGCTCAAAATCGGTTTTCAATGGCGGAACGTCTGAAATCGATGATCCGAATCTTTCGCCAGATGGGAAACGAACGTACCATAGCGATCGACTCGGCGAAGTTATCTATCTCAAGGAGTTCGAAACCAAACGGGGCGTCCAGAAAAATCTTTCAACCTCTCAGTTAGAATCGCTTATCCGCGGAATCACCCCGTCGTCCGACGGCAAGTATATCGCGGTCTGCGGAACTTACCGCAATCTCGCGCGAAGAAGCGAAGAAGTCGCGACATTGTGGATCCTTGATCCACTCACACTCGCAATTCAGAAAATCATCAAGGATTCTGAAATTGACGAGTTTGGCGCAGTTGTCGTCTCCCCTGACTCCCGTCGTATCGCGTGCGTCGAAGGCTATCCGGAGAGAAGAAAGTCTGTCGTTGTCTACGATGCGGCGACGGGACGACGCCTCATGGAGACGGTCGGCCATTACCCTGGCTATTCCGATCCGCCGGCCTTCAGCCCCGATGGCAAGTTTCTGCTGACGGTTTCCGAAGCAGGGTGGGAATTCTGGGACATCGATCGCCAAGAAAAACTCGCCACCTGGCTGAATTTTGAATCACAAGATGAGAGCGACTCAAAGAACCACTGGCTGGTGTTCACTCCCCAAGGTGCCTTTGATGGAACTTCTGTCGGAAGAAAACAGACGACCTTTCGCGTTGGTGATCGATTGAAAGTCGTTGCTGCCGACCGATTCTTTCAAGACCTCTATCGACCAGGATTGCTGCCTCGTTTGCTTGGTGGGGAAAACATTGACGCTCCCACGGACTTTGCCCAGCAGCAAGCTCCCAAAGTCGAAATGTTATCTCCCAGTTCACGATCCGTCGTCAATCAAAGTCAGGTGGAGATCAAGGCAAGATTCACCGACTTGGGCGGTGGCATTGCTCGGCCGTGGGTGTTTCACAACGGTTCCCGTGTTTTGGTCGACGGCAATTGGCCGGCCGACGGAAGAACGCGTGAGTTCACTTTCTCGCTCGCGCTGGTCGAAGGCGACAACTCGATCGAAGTGTTTAGTGCGAGCGAAGACAAGTCGTGGGAAAGCGACCCGGCGCAGATCGTGATTCGCCACGAGACCCCGATGGCGCAGCCGACGCTGCATTTGGTCGCGGTCGGAGTGAGTCAGTATGCTCAAGAAACGATGAACCTGAAGTTCGCGGCCATCGACGCGGATTCCATTGCCACGATCTTTGACCAACGCGGTCCTGCACTCTACGGTCAGGATCGCGTTCGAATCGTTCGCGTCAATGACCAACAGGCGACTCGCCAAGGAATCTTGACAGCGATTGACGAGGTGGCCAAGGCCTCCAATCCGCAAGACACATTTGTGCTTTTCCTGGCCGGGCACGGTTCCATGGTCGGACAACGGTACTACTTTTTGCCGCACGACTTTGAAAAACAGTCCGACAACTTGGAGGAAGACATTCGCCGACAGGGACTCCCCGGTGACGAACTCAACGATGCATTGGCGTCGGTAGCGGCGCGCCGACGCGTGATGATCTACGACACTTGTCAAAGCGGCGGAGCGATTCAGTTGGCGCGAACGGCACGCAACGGACTGGCGTTTCGAGGAGCTCTGGAGCGAATGAGCCGAGCAACCGGTTCGTACATCATCGCCGCTACGTCGGCCAGCGCGGAGGCACACGAGATCGAAGACCTTGGCCACGGTGTGCTCAGCTACACACTACTTGCGGGCGCGGGAGCGGAGCAGCTCAAAGGCCCCCTGCGCAGCCAGCCGGTCGTTCCCCAGAACTCCAAAACGCTGGACGTCCGGGACTGGTTCAACTATGCCCAGGACAAGGTCCCCGGGCTGACCAAGCTTTACTTGGGTGAAGAGCAATTCGTCGAAGCCAACGCGAGTGGGAGTAATTTTCCAATCTTGCCGTTGTCGAAATAGCTTCGTGTCATTCCCGATCGATGATTGTTCGTCATCCTGTAGGGGAGGCCAGGTACGGATGATCAAACCTGCGGCAAAACGACGCCTAGTTCGGCGAGAGATATTGTGCAAACACGCACGATGAACCAAACTGACCGACGTGAGGAGCGAGCCACGAATTCGTGTGCTCTTTTAACCATCGTCCGACTCTGTGATTTTTCATCAGCGGTACTCTCGACGCGATCGACGGCGACGTAGCATTCTGTGGATGCTGGTGGCGGTGTACGCGTTTGCGCTCGTTGGGGCGCCGGTCACGCGGGTCGATGTGGCTGCGAAAACGGGCCTCAAAGAGCGTTTTCCCTGCGAAAACTGTGCTTGCGGCTGCCCTTCGGCGGCGTTTTGCTGGGACCAGTGTTGCTGCCACAGCGACACGGAAAAACTGAAATGGGCGGAAGCCAACGGGGTTGTCCCACCGGCATTCTTGCTGGCCCGCGTGGCCCAATCCAATGCGGTGGCTCCCGCCACAGGCTCATGCTGTCACTGCAAAAAACAATCGACCTGTGAAAGCGAGCCTGACCCCGAATCGTGTGGTTCGGAGAAGGCCCGCGCCGGGGCAGACGAGATCGCCACTGTGTCGGAAACCAAGATGGTTCTGATGTGGAAATCGGCGCAGTGCCGCGGAATTCAATCGATTTGGAAATCCCTCATGGCGGTGGCCCTGGTCGCCCCGTCTGCTCTTTCTGGCGACTCACCCTGCTTGCCCGAGCCACTTGGTTTGCTCGATGAGCGGGCTGACTCCGTGAGTCATTCTCCCGATCCGCCGGTGCCGTAGCGGAGTGGTCTGGGTGACCCTGTGTCGCCCAAGGTTTGTTGATCCAAGCAACAGACTGCCAGCCACTGAACCCATCGACGCTGCGCAAGCGTGAGTGTTTGCTTCGAGCCAATCGGAGTGAGCCGAGCCTGCGTGTTTCGATATGACACCGCTCCCGCTGAGGCATGCCGAAGGCTTGCTCCTCACAACAGCGTGACTTCGTGTCTTTGGCGGGAGCGACTTTTAGTGTGTTTCGGAGTCCTTGTGAGCCGATGGCGCTAGCAACGGGCTTCGAAGAGGTTGGCTTCATGATAAGGCCCGCGGCTAGCGCCGTCGGCTCACGAAATCAATAGCCAGCTGTCCCAACACTGCATTGCTCGATCACTGAATCTTTCGTCCCTTCATCAATGGCACCCGTCACCCACTCGGACCAAAGTCTGTTTGCGTGGTGCAGCGCTACCGCTGCGCGCGTTGCGTGAGTTCACAAGTGCCGTCCACCAATCATCCCCCACTGACATTCATTACGAAACATGAAAACCTATCACACCCCGAACCGCGAACACGGCGGATTCACGCTCGTCGAGCTATTGGTCGTGATCGCGATCATCGGCATCCTCGTTGGTTTGTTGTTGCCGGCCGTTCAAGCGGCTCGTGAAGCGGCACGCAGAATGAGTTGCAGCAATAACTTTCGCCAGATCGGTCTCGCGTTGTCGAACTACGAGTCCGCATTCAAAAAACTGCCACCGGCCGGGATTCGCGATGGCGACTTTGCCGTTCAAGCCCGGATCTTGCCATTCATCGAACAGTCCGGCCTGCACGACGAGTTGCATTTTGATGTGCCGGCCTTTTCGGGAGGCTGGTCCGGCAAGGTTCCGCATCCGTCCAATGCTGCCGCGTTTGAAAAAGTCATCCCGACATACCTTTGTCCGAGCGATCCGGCGTCGCCGATCACGCTGGTCAACGTCAGTGGAACCGATTACTCCTATGGCGGCCTCAACTACATGGCCAGCTACGGCAGCAATCGGGGGCAAAACTATGACTTTCGCTGGCCCACCGACGGCGTTTTCTTTGAACCCTACGGTGTCCGTTTCAATCATGTGACAGACGGTCTGTCCAACACCGCCGTGATGAGCGAAGCCGTTCGGAGTGAAGGACCAGACCAGACTCTGCCGCCGGGGACTCTGCCGCCCAGACGCCCATACTTGCTGACACTCAACGGCTCCAGCGGCGTCGGAACCAATATCGGCAGCGTTCAAGGAATGCCGGGCAGCGGCGTCTGGGCGGCTTTCGTTAATGCCAACGGAATGATCGAAAACCCAGACTTGGAGGTGCTGCGTCAAAACTTTGACAGTTGGCGGGGCGGCTCAAGTCCGGCGTTGCGTGGCAGGGGCATGAGTTGGGCGTTTACCGGCGCGATCAACTCCATGACCAACGGTTATCTTTCGCCGAACAGCTACACGCCCGATATCGTCACTCACTGGACGGGATACTTTGCACCTCGCAGTTATCACACCGGCGGGGCTCAGTTGTTGTTCGCTGATGGCAGTGTGCATTTCTTGAGCGACAGCACGGACACGGAGCTCCATCGTGACTTGCACAGCGCCAATGGACACGAAGTCATTCAAGGGTTCACGCCATGAGTGGCCAAGCACCAGAGGCAGCGGTCGAACGGGCCGTTTCAACTTCATCAGGTCGCTCTGAATCGGATCGACTCGGGTGGCCGAACTATGCGACCGTTTGGCGTTGGCATTTTTACGCTGGGATTTTTTGTATCCCCCTGGTATTGGTGCTTTCGGTCACGGGAACGATCTATTTGTTTCGGCCGCAGATCGAAGCCTGGCAGGAACGGGATCTGGATCGGCTGCCCCGTGATGGACAAGCAGTCACCCCGGTGACGGAACAAGTCGCGGCGGCGCTGACTCGTATCCCTGACAGTCGTTTCGCTGCGTTGGAGATGCCCGCAGCCGATGCCGATGAAACCACGATCGCGGCAACAAGAGTCTTGGTCGATTCACCGCTGGGGAAATCACGTGTCTACGTGCATCCCGACGATGCGAAGGTGGTCTGCAGTGTCGTTGACGACGAGCGATTCATTCGCGTCGTTCGACGCATTCACGGCGAGTTGCTGTTGGGTAAGCGTGGTTCGTATTTGGTTGAGCTGGCTGCCAGTTGGACGATCGTCATGGTGATCACCGGAATGGTGTTGTGGATGCCGCGCAAATTTCGTGCAGCCGGCGTGCTGTATCCGCGTTGGAACGTCCGCCAAGGCAAAGTGCTTTGGCGGGATTTGCACAGCGTGGGTGGATTTTGGGTTTCCGGATTGATCCTGTTCTTGGTCGTCACCGGGCTGCCTTGGTCGACGTTCTGGGGCGACTACTTCAAGAGCATGCGGCGATGGACCGGGACAGATGTCGCAGCGCAGCATTGGGAGAGCGGCCACGCTCAGCATACTGGTGCTGGTGAGGGCAAGACGCCGCGAAAGACCGGTGGGGCACCGTCCTGGCGAAAGCCTGCGCCGGACCCGAGTAGCTATAGCATCGATGAGCTGCCCGGTGTCGTTGCGTTCGCGCAAACCTTGCCATGGCTCGCGCCGGTGGTGATTTCTCCGCCGTCCGATAGTGACAGTGTGTGGACGATCAAATCCGAGACCGCCAATCGGCCGCATCGTCAAACGATCCGCTATGACGCGGCAGCGGGCAGTGTGATCGACCACACGACCTTTTGCGACCAGCACTGGGTCGACCAATTGGTCGGTCAAGGAATCGCCTTGCACGAAGGGCAGCGATTCGGTTGGGCCAATCAACTGATCGCCTTGCTCGCAACGGTCGGCTTGGTCGGTCTGTCCTGCACCGGTATCATCCTGTGGTGGCGTCGGCGCGATGGTCCAGGGTTGTCGCCACCTGGATTGCCAAAGAAGCGACCGGCAGTCTCGCGTTTTCGAGCTGCATTGCTGCTGGTGACGGTAATGTTGCTGGGTGTCTATCTGCCGCTCTTTGGAGTGTCGCTCATTGCCGTCCTATTGGCAGACATCCTTTTCGTCTCCCGTGTCCCCAGTCTTGCGACTTGGTTGGGGCGTGCGACGTGAATGAGGCGTCAAGCGCCAGTCGCTTGACGTTCCGGGTTGATGGTGAGGGCGAAAACGGAGGACTGAACGGGGAGGAATTCGGTCATTCTCGTGCGACAATCAGCAAAGTGCTGTGGCCCCGTGAGTCTCGTTGCGGAAATCAAGTCGAGGCTGTGAGTAGGATTCAAATTCCCCCTCACCCCCAGCCCCTCTCCCCCAAGCTTTTCGCGACCAAGTCTTTGGTAATAGCTGAGCAACTAGCGCGAAAAGCTTGGGGGAGAGGGGAGCCATGTTTGGAAGTGCATACGCCAATTCGGTTTGCCTGAGCGCTCAAGCTTCTGGTGATTCGATCGTGGCAATGGCCGAGTCATTTGCACGAAAACGTTGATGGCGAGAATAGCCATAGTGGGAATGTTCAGCATGGCTCCCCTCTCCCCCGATTCCTGGCGAGCCTCAAGCGAGTCAGGAATCGGGGGAGAGGGGCAGGGGGTGAGGGGGATTTTAGTACGGTTGATTGAAACTTTCGATTCACCGTTGCCTCAACGTTACGACAAGCTCACTGTGATACAGTGACCGCTCTCATTGATCCCTCGTCGCCCCCTCACCCCCCAGCCCCTCTCCCCCAAGCTTTTCGCGACCAAGTCTTTGGAAATGGCTGAGCAACTAGCGCGAAAAGCTTGGGGGAGAGGGGAGCCATGTTTGAGAGTGAATGCTTCCTTTCGGCTTGCGTTCGTGCGGGTACTTGGGGATCGCGGGAGCTGTTAGACCGTGACCAAGGCTTGTTTGGGGCCAAAGAATTCGCAGTGTTGTCGCGACGCGTCAACGCCGAGTTCGTTGAGAATGACCTCGATCGTTGCCATGAACAGCTTGGGGCCACAGAAGTAGTAGTCCGCCTCAGCGACTGGTGTCTGCTCGGCAATCAAGTCTTTGGTGATCAGTCCGACCTCGTCACATTTGCCGGACGTAACATCACCCTCCAGCGGTTCGTCATAGATCACACGAGTCACGACCGGAGTGATCCCGTCAGCCAAGCCTCTTACTTCCTCTGCCATTGCGTGAACCGAACTGTTGCGTGCCGCTTGGAGGAAAAAAATCGGCGTCGTCAGGTTTGCTGCGGCTACCGACTTTGCCATCGACAGCAGTGGCGTCACGCCGATTCCGCCAGCGATGAACACAAGCGGCTTGCCCGTTTGTTCGGCAGTGTTGATCGTGAACTCGCCACACGGTGGCCCCAGCGCGATCGTGTCACCGACGTTGACGTTGTCGTGCAAGTGGTTGGAAATCAAACCGTCGGGCGTGCCAGCCATGGCGGCTGTTTCCCGTTTCACACTGATGCGGAAATGATCCAGCCCCGGTCGGTCGGATAAACTGTAGTTGCGGGGAGATGTCGGCGTGGTTGGGTGGTCGATGTGGACTGTGATGTATTGACCGGGCAAGAACGTCGGCAACGGGCCTCCGTCGGCTGGTTTCAAATAGAACGATGTCACGATGTCGCTTTCGCTGACCTTGCGATCGACCACAAAGTCACGCTGTCCGTTCCAGCCACCGGGTTGCGATTCCAGACCATCATAGATCTCGCTTTCGCGGCCGATGCACACGTCGGCCAGTACGCCATAGGCTTCTCCGACCGCTTCGATGATTTCATCGGTCGCTGCGTCACCCATCACGTCTTTGATGGCATCGAGCAAGTGCTTGCCGACGATCGGATAGTGCTCCGCTTTCACACCCAAAGAGCAGTGTTTTTGAGCGATCAACTCCACAGCCGGCCCGAGCGCGGACAAATTGTCGATGTTGGAAAAGTAAGCACAGACCGCCCCGGCGAGTGCGGCGGGTTGTTGGCCGCTTTGTTGGTGAGCTTGATTGAAAAACGCTTTGACTTCCGGATTGCCCGCGAACATGCGTTGGTAAAACTTGCACGTGATCGTATCCGCGTGGGCGGCGACGGCGGGCGTGATTTCCTTGATGATCTGAATGGTCTTGTCGCTGAGCATGGGAATCCTGCGGGCGTAGGAGGCAAAGAAAAAAGCGTTGGGAATGACCAACGAGGCGGGCGATGCAACTGGAACTGCGTCCACGGACTGCGATTGCCCTGAACGCGATGTCGGACCAGATGCCGAGTCCTGTACCAAAGGGTATATGTTTAGAATGTGTATGTCAATATGCAGATTTGGGGTGTTTTGCAGATCGACTCGATCGGATGATTTCGCGTGGGTGGCGTAGGACCTGGCGAGTCAATCTTTGGAATGGACTCGATGCTTCGTCGCGTTTTGCCCAGCCATTGTTTTGCCACCAAGTTTGGGCGTTGATCACGACGAGTGCTTTGGGCTTGTCCCGGACTATACTATTCGATCTCAGTGGAACGAGCAGAGCTCGACGAGAATTCCGGTGGGGCGTGTGTTGATCACAGGGCGGGCGTGCCAGCGAGACATCAACACGAGTTTCGATACATCAACTCGGAACGTAGAATCCAAGCCCACTTGATTTCCCTGCATTCTCAAGCTTCTATTCAGATGGCAAACATCCTGCGGCAACGAACGAGTGCTCCATCGGAAGGAAACGCGTATCGTGGCTCTGTCCTGCAGGCAGGCAGGGTTTCTCGGCGGGTCTGCAATTTTGGAATCTTGATCGTCGCTTTTCTCCTGAGCACATTTGACATTGCAGGAGCCGGGGAGGCCAAAAGCGTCCTGATCCTTTATTCGAACGAGAGTTTCTTGCCAGCCAACATCTCGCTCGGCAATGCGTTGGTCGATCAGATGCGTGGGGCCACGCCCACGCGCGTTGAGTTGTTTAGCGAGTTTCTCGATTTGATTCGATTTCCTGGGGATGCTCATCAGTCGCGTACGGCGGACATGCTCCGTCAGAAATACAGCAACCTGCAGATCGACCTTCTCGTGACGGTAGGGCCTCAGGCATTGAGCTTTTTGGCAGGCCAACGCGACGTTCTGTTTCCTGATGTTCCGGTCGTCTTTACTGGGGTACGCGAAGACAATGTGACTTGGCGTGAGCTGAAAAGTGCAACGGGGATCCTGATGCGGCTTGATCCGGTGCCGACGTTGGATTTGGCGATGCAGTTGCAACCGACAACACGACGAGTCGTCGTGGTCACTGGCGCTTCCGGCTTTGATCGATCATGGGACGCGTTGGCGCGAGAACGTTTTGGCAGTTACGAGGATCGGCTTGAGTTCACTTACTTTTCGGGCTTACCGATGCAAACGCTCTTGGAGAATGTGCGCGGCCTGCAGTCCGACACGGTGGTGATCTTCTTATCCGGTTTCACCGACGGGGCCGGTGAGTATTTCCTTTCCGCCGATGCGGCGAGTTTAGTCGCCGGCGCGTCGGCCGTCCCTGTCTACGGACCCTACGACACCTACATCGGAACTGGCATTGTCGGCGGACACATGAGTACATTCGATCAGGTCGGGCGAGAAACCGGACGCTTGGGGCTGCGAATTCTGGCTGGCGAGGCGCCGAAAAACATTGCCCCCTACTTGCCCGGCAACGGTGTCGCGGTAGTCGATTGTCGCCAACTGACGCGGTGGGGATTGAGTGAAGACCGCCTTCCACCACACAGCGATTTGCGATTTCGCCAACCTTCGCCATGGGAAGAGTACCGCAACCTGGTACTCAGCGCTGTTGTCGTCTTGGCACTTCAATCGGTTCTGTTGGTAGGGCTGTTGATCGAGAGAAGAAATCGTGTCCGTGCGGAGCTAGAGGCCGATGAGACACGCAGAGAGCTGACGCACGCATCACGACTTGCTACCGTTGGTGAACTTACCGCATCGATCGCCCACGAGATCAATCAACCTCTCGGCGCTATCTTGAACAATGCGGACGCTGCGGAAATGTTGCTTGATTCGTCACCGGATACGCTGGATGAGGTGCGACAGATTCTCGAGGATATTCGCCAGGACGATTTGCGGGCCAGTGAAGTCATCGGTCGACTGCGAGCCTTGCTGCGTAACCGCGAGATCGAGTTCCAAAAGATCGATCCCCATGACTTGATCGATGACGTCCTGCGATTGATTCAGCGCGAGGCAAGTCGCCGTGAGGTGGCAATCCACACCACTCTTGCTTCAGGGACGCCCATGGTGACGGGGGACAAGGTGCACTTGCAGCAAGTGCTACTTAACCTGTTGTTGAATGGTATGGAAGCAATGTCAGAATTGGAACATGCGAAGAAACTTATCGTCCAGACAAGGATTGTCGGCAGCGAGATGGAAATTGCAGTCCAAGACTCGGGGCCTGGCATCTCCAAGGACATTTGTGCTCGCCTATTCGATCCCTTCTTTACCACAAAGAAAGAAGGAATGGGGTTGGGGCTTTCCATCGCTCGAACACTTGTGGAAGCTCACGGAGGACGCATCTGGGCTGAGGGAGAATCGGGCAACGGAGTGACTTTTCGATTCACGGTACCACTTGCGCGGCAGTCTTCCAGCGAAGCGAGTCAGTCCGCAGGGGAGCTTACTCGGGAGCTGACCTGGTGACGCTAACGATTCCGATAGTCCATGTTGTCGACGACGACGCTTCTTTTCGAAAATCTCTTGTGCGTCTGCTGCGAGCGGCCAGCTACGAAGTCTGTGAGTATGCTTCTGCGGCCGAGTTCTTACTCGCGCGTGTGCGATGCGCACCCGGCTGTGTCGTGCTCGATATTCACATGCCTGGCCTCAGCGGGTTGGATCTCCAGGAGGGGCTGAGCGATTTCGATGATGCACATCCCATCATCTTTCTCACAGGACATGGCGACATCCCCATGAGTGTCAGGGCCATGAAAGCAGGGGCGGTGGATTTCTTAACAAAGCCGGTCCAGCGTGATTCACTCTTGGCAGCTGTTCGTTCTGCGATTGCCAGAGACACAGAGAAACGGATGACACGTGAAAGCCAGACCCTTTTGCGTGCTCGATTCGAGAAGCTAACAGAAAGAGAACTCGCCGTTTTCACGCTCGTGGTCGCCGGGAAACTCAATAAGAACATTGCTTCGGAACTTGGGATTTCCGAACGCACGGTCAAATCGCATCGGGCAAACGTGATGGCAAAACTGCAGGTCACGTCGATCGCAGGGCTCATCGCGTCGGCCGTGCAGCTCAACTTTCCAATTTCTGAGACCTAATCCGACTGGTTCAGCGACTGACATTTTGTTCACCTGCACCAAAGGGCAGTTGAATCTGCCCGCGGGCACACTTGCAATCATCGTACGCTCGTTAGAATCGAAGCCTGCCCGTTGTGACCGGGCATGATCGAGAGACGAATGATGCAGAGTGACTTACTCACAATTGTCGTTGTCGAGGACGATCCTAGTATGCGTCGAGCAATTGAACGAGTACTACGAACGGGTGGCTACAAGCCAATCTTATTTGATTCAGCAGAAGCTACCCTTGAATCGGGTGTATTGTTTAGAGCCGACTGTTTGGTCCTGGACGTCAACCTGCCTGGCATGTCGGGTTTCGAATTACTGGAGCATTTGATCCCCAATGGAGGCTCATTACCGACGATTTTCATCACCTCACATGACGCGCCCGCATTTCGCGACAGAGCGGCAAGCCTGGGGGCGTGCAGCTATCATCCCAAACCTTTTTTGGGTCGGGTCTTGCTAAATGCGGTTCAGGAGGCCTTTCAGGCCAAGTAATCGGTCGGTGTTCACTGCTGTCGAGGTGGCTCAGGCTGTAACGAATTTCATCGCTCACGACGACAGGCCACGGTGGATTTGACCCCGGGCCTATCCTTTTCAACTGGAGATTTTCAATGAATCGATTTCGTCTATTAATGATCGGAGTGCTTGCGTGCAGCGGAGGGATCGCATGTTCGTCGCGTGCCAATGCTCAGCAACCCGATTCCAGCAAGCCCAACATCATCGTCATTTGGGGCGATGACATTGGTACCTGGAATATCAGCCATAACAATCGCGGCATGATGGGCTATAGAACTCCCAACATCGATCGCATTGCCCAGGAAGGTCTGTCATTTACGGACTACTATGCACAGCAAAGTTGCACCGCAGGCCGAGCGGCCTTCATTGGCGGTTCTGTGCCGGTCCGTTCAGGAATGACGAAGGTTGGCATGCCTGCTGCGAAAGAGGGTTGGCAAAAGACCGATGTCACCATGGCAACGGTGCTCAAGAGCCAGGGGTATGCCACTGGGCAATTCGGCAAGAACCACCAGGGCGACAGGGACGAGCACCTGCCGACCATGCATGGTTTCGATGAATTCTTTGGCAACCTCTATCACCTGAACGCAGAGGAAGAGCCAGAGAACCGCGACTATCCGGGCGACCTAAAGCTTGCCAACGGCAAAACGTTCAAGGAAACGTTCGGTCCGCGCGGCGTGCTGAAGTGCAAAGCCGACGGCAAGGGTGGCCAAACCATCGAGGATACCGGACCGCTGACGAAGAAACGGATGGAGACAATTGATGACGAGTCCATCGCGGTCGCCAAAGAGTTCATCACTCGCCATGCGAAGTCCGGCAAGCCATTCTTCTGCTGGTGGAACGGGACTCGCATGCACTTCCGAACCCACGTGAAACCCGAGCACAAGGGCATCAGTGGCAAGAGCGGTGACGAATACCACGACGGCATGGTCGAGCATGACATGCACGTTGGTGAACTGCTCAAACTCATCGACGAACTTGGCATCGCTGACAACACGATCGTTCAATACTCAACCGACAACGGCCCGCACTTCAATACTTGGCCCGACGCCGGAACAACGCCCTTCCACGGCGAAAAGAACTCGAACTGGGAAGGCGCCTTTCGAGTGCCCTGTTTTGTCCGTTGGCCGGGCAAATTTCCCGCAGGTGAGACGCTCAACGGAATCGTTTCCCATGAAGACTGGCTGCCCACGTTTGCGGCCGCCGCTGGTGCACCAGACATCAAGGAAAAGCTGAAATCGGGCGTTGAACTCAACGGCCGGAAATACAAGAACTACATCGATGGGTACAACCAGCTCGACTACTTGAGCGGAAAAACGGACGAGTCGCCCCGCAAGGAATTCATCTATGTGGACGACGGCGGTCACGTTGCTTGCATCCGTGTCGGTGACTGGAAAGCCGTCTATCTTGAGAACCGCGCTGACACCCTCCAGATCTGGAAAGAGCCCTTCGTTCATCTTCGTACCCCCGATCTCTACAACCTGCGGCGCGACCCGTTTGAGAAAGCCAAGATCGGCTCGAACACCTACGAGGATTGGTTCATCGATCGCGCCTACTTGCTCGGCCCCATGCAGGTCGTAGCGAGCAAGTTCCTGATGACGCTCAAGGAGTATCCCCCCAGCCAAGCTCCGGGCGACTGGAGTCTGGAATCGCTTGAAAAGCAGATCTCCGTCATGACGGTCGGCGGCAACTAAAGCGCTAATCGTTTCAAGGGTGCCGTCATCTGACGGCACCCTGGGCTGATCAAAATTCGGGATTGTGGCGCAGCGGCGCTCCGCAAGTTTCTGTCACGTCCCTCGGGCGCAGTTGGGGAGGTAACAGGTGCGCAGCACGGCACACGGCGTCTGGCTTGTGTTTGGGCGGATGGTGGTGTTCGTTTTCGACTTGGAAAGTCGAACGACAATCGTCGCTCGACTTTCCAAGTCGATAGCGTGCCCCGTCAAGCGTTTTGCCATTTCCAGTCATTGACTTGCACAGACAAGCCCCCCTCCCTCGCATTCGCCTGAACCGTCAACAGAAGCACATCCACCTGCCCACCGCCCGCGAATCGCCTTCGGCGATTCGCGGGCGGTGGGGAATTTCTGTTGGTGTGCGACGGTAGCCGTCAGTTGTTTCCTCCGCCGAGACAAGCTAGACGGAAGGAGCTTCGCTGAACAAAACACGCAAAACCAAAACCCGTGTCAACGCCAAATTTTGAACAACCCAGCATTCGCCTTGGTCACGATGCGTCTGCGACCAGGCTTGACGCGCTGACCCGGTACAGTGTGTCTATGAACGGGCCTGTGTCTTATCGAGGGGCCTGCGTCTTCTCGATTGCAGAGGCCAACCGGATGGTTTCAGACGTCGGGTTATCAACCAGCGACTGCTCAATGGCAGAGCGAGCATTGGCTTCATTTCCCGATTCGATATCCAGTAGCGCGATGTTGTGATGGGCGACGGACGATCCGTAGATCGCCGTGAATTGCTGGATTGCTCCTTGTCGGTCTCCGGCACGGTAACCCGCGATCGCGCGAGTTGATTGTAGACGCCGATCTGCGGGGAACTGCTGCAAGGATTCATCGAGAACACGGATCGCTGGAGCCAAACGATCGGATTCCAATAGTGTCCACGCAAGGTTGTTGCGAAGCTCCACGTCGTTCGGCGTCGATTCGATTGCCCGTTGATACCTCGCAACCGCCTTGTCCGTTTCTCCGGCTTGGGCGTAGATCGGTGCCAGTTCTCGATCCAGTGGCGGGTGTTTTGGGGCGAGTTTTTCAGCTTGCTCATACAAAGCGATCGCTTCAGTGAAATGACCGTTGGCAGCAATCGTTTTTGCGGTCTGAATGCAAAGCTCCCTCTCGGACTTGGGTGTCCCGTGTTCGGAAGCGGACGACAAGGAATGGCTGGCAAGAGGCTCGATGAAATCACTTGTCCGTTTAGCTCGCATGCTTTGGCAGCCCAGTGAGATCAACAGGAGCGACGCAACAGTCAGGTATCGAATCATCGAAAGCCTCCTGTAAGACCGGTTCCGCCAATTCCTGATGGACGTGAGATCGGCGCGCCGATGCCCGCGTTTGAATTGCGAGTGTTGCCCAAAGCGCTCGCCGCGCGTTCAGCCTGCGGTCCAGAGAGACCGAGTGCCGCAGGAAACGCAAGTTGAACGTCAGGTGAGTGGATTCCACGAATTGCCAGTTCGTGTAACACAGAGGCTAGGCGGTTCGTATCCACTGCAGCATCACCGGACGGCTCAATCGTCCACGACTGCACGGCAGCCAGATCGGTCTGAGCATGTCTGGACAACCGCTGCAAAGCGGCAGGCGAAAGCGTCGCTGAGCGGTCAATGAAATCGGCTTGGTACAAGACGGTTTGGTCGGCAATCGCGCTGTTGACCTGAGCAGATTGCCACTGGCATACCTTGCTGCCGGCCGGTGCTGGGATTGCGCCGGCTGGAATATCGGCACAGCAATCGACACCCAGTACGCCGTCGTGGTGCGAGCATCCGAATGAAAGACAGCAAGTGAGTGTCACGATCGTCGCGTGAACGAAAATTGGATTATTCATGGTCAAACAACTCACGCATCGTGTTCATTGGAGCCGGCGGTTGTGAATAGGTGTTCTCAATCGCATCGGACGAGAAAGCAGCGGGATCACGCGTGCCGATCATCGTTGGCACGGAGCGATGGGGTACCGAGGTGGGGCGAGGACAACAACGGTCCGTCGGGCCGATTTCACCGATCATGAATTGATCGACGCAACCGTGTTCCCCATGTTTTTGCCTTGCATAGTCCGTGCGTACAGAGGAACGATAGTCTTGGGAGCGGCGGCTCTCCAAGCGATTGGCAACATAAAACTCAATGTCGGTCGGTTCGTGCACGTCGCTGCCGGGTAGATTCGGTGACTCGCATGCGTCGACGGGGGCAACCAAGTGCGGTGTGACCAGAATGACCAGTTCTTGTTCACCACTACTGCTCCGATTGACACCGCCGGTCGACCCGATGATTGGCAAGTCGCCCCAGAAAGGAACTCGGTCCGTGCTAGCGCCGTAGTTGGTTTGGAGCAATCCGGCGACGGCGATGGTTTGGCCGCTGCGAAGTTGCACGGTGGTGGAAAAGTTTCGACTGTTCAGTCCGGCAACTTGCGATCCGCCACCTCCCCCTCCGCCGCCGATATTGGTACCCAGCGATTCGTCGCGTGTGCTGACTTCGGCGTTCATCTGCAACTGGATCACGTCACGATCTTGGATAAACGGTGTGAACTGCAATTGCACACCGAACGGTACGAACGAAACACCTTGCAAGTTGTTGCCGCCGCCTCCGCCGGCACTGATGATCGGGATGGGAAACTGACCGCCGGCTTGAAAGTTGGCAGGTTGTCCGTTCATGGCGACGAGATTCGGCTCGGCGAGCGTGCGTGACAAGTTCATCCGGCGGAGTGCCTCGATGGCCATGCGGACTTGCCCCATATCCAGTGACGCCAGGATGTTGGCACCGCTTTGATTGCCGCCCCCACCGGTTTGTGTCAATCTGCCGGTGAGTGACTGAAAGACTGTCAAGCCGTCGTCGTTGTCGACGCCGAAATTCAACCCGATGCTGCGGGCCGCCGATCGGTTGACTTCCGCGACGGTAACCTTCAGCATCACCTGTTGTTCGCCGACGATTTTCATTTGGTTGATGATTCCGGCGTCGGCCAGAGCGCGTGCGTCGATGATGCGATCGGCGAACGCGGCCGCCCGTTCCGACTCTAGCCGTTCAGCGGTAGTGGTGAAATTCACCGCCGTCAAAGCAGCCTGTGATTCCAAGGCTTGACCACTTTGGTTCCTGACTTGTCTCGCCCCCAACAACACATCTAGGATCTGCGACATCTCGACTGCATCAGGCGTTTGACCGCGAACGATCAAGCGGTCAGCGAGTTCGTCGAGCTCAATGTAACTGTTCGGGAACTTTGCGTTCAGGTCCGCTTGCAAGTCCTTAGTCGGTTGAGCGAACAGCGGATCAGCATACACCCGGACTTCGTAAGCGACGGTGCTTTGCCCGCCGGGCGAGTCCCGATCGTCGAACCAGAAGATCAACGTCGTTGTCCCAGGTTGCAGTCCCGTCACTGCGATTTCTTTTCCGCTTTGCTCGTCGATGATTTCCGTTCGGATGACGGTGTCCGCAGGGGTGTAAACCCGCTTGGGCGTTTCGGAAAGTTGTAAGACTTTGGGGCGACCCACGACGAGCTTCAACGACAACTCGGGATCGATCGAGGTGGGAATGAATCGTGCGGCGTCCCGTTTGGCTCGGTCGCTCGGCGGCGGAAGGATCAGTTCCGTCGGGAAATCACTTTGCAAAGACGAACGAACCGGTTCCGCTACGGCGGGCGGGAGGTTCGGCACAGAGGCTGGCATTGGTGGCTGAGCGAAGATCGACGGTGCGATCTCGAGCTGCTGCGCCGCAGCTGGAACGGCCAAAGCGGCAAGCAAGCCAGCAAGCAGCATTGCATGCGACCGCTGTCGATGATGTCGTAGCCATGTCGATCTCATGAGTTCTCCGTCAGTCAGACAAATACAAATTGCCGCGCAAAGTAATCGCTCCATGACGGAGCGACGCGAGCAGTGAAGTCCGACCAAAGGACAGGAGGTGTATTCGGCATAACCGGTACAGTCGCTTGAGTCAAAACAGCTCAGTCTATTGCCCCGGGCAAATAAGGTGCTCGTGCTCTGGCCAATCGCTGCCATCGAACCGAGTCTCTCTCCGTTGCGTAGTCAAACCCTGTCCTGGTCGGACCTCAAAACGCTCATACTCAGGAAGTATCTCATGTGGTCCCACCCTCTCTGTGCCTTGGTCGTGGCTGTTTTATTGGCGTTTCAACTGGGATGTTCGCCGTCAGCAGACTCAGTCGCTCTATCACAGCATGAAGGTCCATCGCTGCCTGTCGTCCGCGGATCCGATCTGAAATCCTATGTCGCTCAGAGCGAGCGGCCTGTGCTGGTCGAGTTCGGTGTTGACTACAACTGCCCTCGCTGCCAGCAGGTCAGATCAGACGTGGTGCAATTGGGCGATCGCTTGGCTGATCGGGTCGACGTGGTTCGGATTGACTACAATACGAATGCAACCTTGGTGTCCCAGCTTGGAGGCACCCTATGCCCCACGTATGTCCTGTTCCACGATGGCAGCCCAGTACTGACGCGAAGCTTTCCCGTCTCAATTGACCTACTCGAAGGGGAGATCGAACGGATCGTGGAGCAGCGAGCCTCAGTTATGCCAAATGGACTTGATCGTTCGTGACCAACGCGACCGCTGCTGGCATTGTTTCAATCACACTGCAGGTTCCACGCGGGCAAAAGTGAAGACGCCATGGGCGGACGTTACGTGCAACGCTGAGCACTCGGGAGTCGGAATCAAGGTGAATGACGTCGATCGAGAATCGCATGAAGCACGTGTGTAGGGAAGAACACGGTGTCAGCCAGATGCCGGCATCTCGGGGCATCGACCGTCGGAACTGCAGCCCCTTGAAACGTTTCCAGAAGGAATCAGCTAGTTCAACGTCGTGCAACAGCGTTTCGCCTGTTTGTGTTTGAATCAACTTTGCCATCGTCACTCAGAATCCTCCGCCCCGCGTGAAGGTTTCCGTGAGTTTGAAGAGCTGCACAAACGCTGGGCCAAGTGTCCAGACGAATAGACCGGGAAGAAAGCAAATCACGAGCGGAAACAATCGCTTGACCGGCAGTGAGTTGGCAAACGCGATCGCACGTTCACGGCGTCGGGCGCGAATGTCGTCGGCTTGACTGCGTAAGACCTTGGCGATGCCCATCCCCATTTGTTCGGCTTGGACGAGCGCTGAAACCAAGATCGAGATCGAGCCGATTCGGATTCGCCCACTGAGTCGTCGTAAGGACTGGATCCTTGGACGACCGGCGAGTAGATCGGCGTGGTAGAGATTCAATTCACTCGCCAGTGGCCGGCCAGCAAGGCGGGTTTTCAGAATCCGCAACAGCGCCGAATCGAAACTCAAACCGGCTTCACTGAGTGTCGCCATCAGTTCCATCGCTAGTGGTAAGTCCTGTTCGATCATCGCGACTCGTCTACGTCGCGCCGAACGTACCGTGGTGATTGGCAAACAAACCAGCAGGATGCCGATGATCCACGGGGCGACCCAGACGACGGGCAAGAAGGTCTCGCCGACACCGCCGGGAACCAGCACGACTGTGCGTTCCATCACACCCTGCAATCCCGAAAGCAAGAACAAGGCTGCCGCTCCGAATCCGACAACGGTGCAACCCATCATGGCGGCGATAAACATCCAGGGGGCGGAGGCGCTGCGATATCCAGCCAAGAACAGCCAGGCCGACAGCCATCCTCGTGGCGAAGAGGAATCGAGGGCAGCGGAAACATCTCCGTCGGAGTGCCAGCGGGAAAGCGTACGTTCGCGAGCAAACAGATATCGCATCGCAAGGCTTGCGATGATAATGATCGCGATCAGGAAGGACACAGCGAGTGAAATTCGAATCATTTCATTACCCATCAAAACTTCGGCTTTGATATGAAATTCATCCATGCGATCCCAACGGCTTGCATGATGATCGAACCGGCGATGAACCAACTACCAACGGTCGAGGTCACAAACTGGACCATCGGCTCGGGTCCGTTCCGCCATACGATGACAGCAATCAGATAGATCAATCCGAGAATCGCGAAGGTGCTGAATTGAGATTGCGCGATGTTGGATTGAATACGCCGTGTGATCTCGATGCGATCACGGATCGTTCGTCCAACCGTTGCCAAAGTGGGCGCCAGTCGCCCGCCGACTTCAAAGTGAACGGCCAGCGAAGATGAGAACAGCAAGAACGTCTCCAGGGGAACACGATCGGCAAGCGAGCGGAATACCGATGCGGGATCATCGCCAAATCGAATCCGTCCCGAGATTTCTTGGAGATACGGTTTCAATGGACGGTCGGTTTCCAGCGTTGCCGCGTCCATTGCCGGCCCAAGCGCGGATCCGGCACTGACGGCCCCGACCATGATGTCGATCGCATCGGCGAGCTGCCGTTCTAACTTGGCGATATGTCGCGTATGCAGGAAACTCTCGAATTGATTCAGCAATAACGAAATCACCGCACCGATCGCCAAAACATACTGCAGCGGCCAGCGAAGAACGATCGCAACCACCAACGCGATGATCGCTCCGATCGCCCATGGCAGCCAAATCCAACGGCGGGTCAGCCGGCGAGCCGATGAGTCTGGGCCGAGCATTTGGTCGGCAGGCCGATCGCCCGCAGTTGTATCTGAGGTCGACCATTCTTGGGTTGCGGCTGCAAAACGTTCAAGCGTGCGTTGGCGACGGGTGTAAATCTGATACCCGCCGACGCCGACCAATCCGATGAACGCCCATAACGCGACGACACCGACGACTACCATGATCGCCGCCGATCGGAGTGGTCAAGATCATCGGCAGGGTCGGAGCCGGCGCTCGACGAATCATTGGATGGCTGGAACAAATGCATGGGAACGGCAACGTGATTTTCACGCAAACGTTCAGCCACCCGTGGGACGACTCCCGTCGCGACAAAATCACCTGTGATGCGACGGTTGGCTTTGCCCGTCGAAACAAAACGAAAGATTTCTTGCAACTGCGCCGTATCGCCTTCCATGCCCACCAACTCAGAAATCGACTGCACTCGCCGAACACCGTCTTCATATCGTTTGACTTGGACGATGATGTCGATCGCCGAGACGGCTTGTTCGCGAATGGCGCGAGCGGGCAAATCGATGCCTGCCATCAAGACCATGGTTTCTAAACGGGAGATTGCATCACGAGATGAATTGGCGTGGATCGTCGTCAATGAACCGTCGTGCCCCGTATTCATCGCCTGCATCATGTCCAGTGCTTCGCCGCTACGAACTTCCCCGACGATGATTCGATCCGGACGCATACGGAGGGCGTTGACAACCAAATCGCGGGCCACGATGCGGCCTTGTCCCTCGATATTCGGTGGCCGAGTCTCCATTCGGACGACGTGGCGTTGATCAAGTTGCAGTTCCGCCGCATCTTCGATCGTGATGATTCGTTCGTTTTCAGGAATGGCTTCGGCCAACGCGCCCAGGAACGTCGACTTACCTGAACCGGTGCCGCCGGACACGATCATGTTGATGCGACCGCGAATCGCCAGACGCAAGAATTCCAACATCGCCGGCGAAAACATCCCCAGACGCATCAGGTCATCACTTCGCAACCGCCGCCTGCCGAAACGCCGAATCGACAATGTCGGGCCATCGATCGTTACCGGTGGCAGCGTCGCGTTGACGCGACTGCCGTCGGGCAAACGGGCATCGACCATGGGCGAGCTTTCATCGATTCGTCGTCCCACGCGGGCAGCAATGCGGCCGATGATCCGAGTCAAGTGTTCATCATCTCGAAAGCGAACATCGGTCGCTTCGAGTTGTCCAAAGCGTTCGACAAAAACAGTGTACGGGCCATTGACCAGAATGTCGGTCACGGCGGGATCGGCCAACAGCGGGGCGAGCGGCCCGACGCCGATCGTTTCTTCGATCAGGTCATCGACCAATTGTCGACGTTCCGAATCATTCAGCGGCCAATCTTGAGTCGCCAGTGCATCGGCGACATATTCCTTGACCAAATCTGTCAACTCATCTTCGCTCGCCGTGATCCGATCGCGGCGGTCCAGGTCCTCCAGCAGTTGTGTGTGCATCGCGGCTTTGACGGAAGCGAACGATGCGTTGCCGCCTGCTTGGGACCCCGGCGAGGCACTTGCAAAACTCCTGCTCGATTGACGCGAGGACTCGGCGCGGATTCGCTCACCAGGCAGACGTAGACTCGTTCGTGTGAACAGTTCTCGCGCCGACGGCTTCTCGTCTGGCGGTGTGGATTGATTGAAACTCATCGCTCGAACTCTCCCAGGGAAGATGACAGCGGCGTTTCCTCGGCAATCGGATCCGGTGTGACGAGCGGTTGTTCGTTCAAGGCAACACGCGACTGTGTTGAATCAAGATGTCCCGCCACGTCACTGGCCAGGTCTTCCAGGGCGCGACTGAAACCGCTGAATCGGATCGTTGCCATCGCCACGGGGACTCCGCAATTGGCCGCCGCCATCACCCGCTTGTCAAAGGGCAGCACATGGTCAATGTCTCGCTGTAACCGATCAGCCACGTCATCGACCGACAAGCTGCCCGTGACCCTTTGTTGTCGATTCAAGATCACCGACTGCCGCTCCGCCGGGTACCCGATCCGCTCCAGGACGTTGAGCAATTTCACGCCACCCAATAGCGTCGGCAACACGTTTTCCAAAACCACGTAAACGCGATCACTTAAATCCAACGCCGCGATCACGACTTGATCGAACATCGGGAACGTGTCGACGATCACGATGTCGTAGGTTTGGCGAGCCAGCGTGATGATACGGGCGATCAGCAGATCGTCTATCTCCATCGCTTCGACGGCATCGGCAGGTGCGGCCAACAAGTGCAGGCCGCTGGAGTGGACCGCCGCCGTTTGGCGAATCATGGTCGGATCGAGTCGGTCGGACTCGCGTGCTAGGTCGGTCAGCGTTGCCGTCGGTTGTAGATCCAGCAGGGCTGCTGCGACGCCCATTTGAATCGAACCGTCGATCAACAAAACGCTCTGCTTGCCGCGACGAGCAATCGCCACGGCCGCATTGGTCGAGAGCGTCGATTTTCCGACACCGCCTTTATTGCTGATGAATGAAACGACGCGGCCGAGCGGCTTGGACGTCGTTGATGAGCCAGTTGGGTTCGAACGCGGCGTTTGAGACATTAACCGCGACAAATCAGCCGTCGAAAGTGGCCGCCTGAGGAAATCGCACACACCGCAGCGCATCGCCTCGATCAATACGGCAGACTCATTGACGCTTTCGGGAAAGCCTTCGGGACGCAAGATTGCTGCGACGCGTGTTTGAGTCGAGGCGGAGCGAATCTGGCCAACGACGTTTGTCAGTTCTTTCGGGTTTTCGGTGAACTCGATCAGTACCAGCGAAATCGACTGAGTTCTCAGTGCCTCGAACAAATGACTGGATTGCTTGACTAACCGAAACCGAGGCGTGTCTTCGCCCAATCCATCGAACGCGAGCTTGGCCTCTGAGACAATCTTGTCGTCGGTGCTAAGGATCAAAACAGATGCGGTGATCGACATGAATCAGTTCCTCACCAAGACGGGAGCGTTCAAGGCATGCGTCAATGACGAATTGGTGTTCAAGACCGCGTTTCGCCGGGTGGCGTCGAGCAATGCCAAAGTATCGCGGGCCGCTGGCAGACTGGCGGTTGCGTTCCTGCTCGCGACGACACCTTCGACCGGGGCGGGCTGTCCGAGCAAACCGAAACCGACGACGAGCGATGTGACCGGTTCGTAGATGACGCAATATCCGTCCGGTGGTGGAGCCACCATGCCGCCAACCGAGATGGCTTGACCAATAGACAAGCCCTGAGAAATGTCTGACGTGATCGTCACGGGGTTGCTCGGTGAGGCTCCCCAATCGGCGAGGGCAAAAGCAACTGGAACAACTCCAGGCAGCGTTGAAACCGGTGGACCAACACGCACGGCAGGTCTTGGTTCGGCTCTCGCAACACCACCTGTCGCAATTCCATTGCCGACTCTTCCTCGATCCATGAGCGAACCTCTTGCAAAGAGATAAGGTACCGAAGCTCCGTGAGCGAGCAGTTCAAAATCGCCATCGACGACTCCCCCACGTTGGACCGCGACCGAAAATCGATTGTTTGCGATTGGACTGGAGCTCCGTTGCACATCTGTAGAATGATTGGCATCGACCGCCATCAACTGACTTGCATTCAACCCCGGATCGCCGGCACCACCGGAGAAGCTAGCAGCGTTTCCAAAATCCACCGAACTTGGATTGCCGATTGGCAAGTTGAGGTCATCGGCAAACGTCCACGCAATGAAGGGTTCGGCTGCGACTTGGCGATCTTCGAAGTCGACAATCCCTTCACCGCGTAAGCCTTCGAGCGCGGCCGCGTCGGCCGCAGATTGCATTTGTCGCTGGGCGAGGCGTGCAAAGCCCAAGTCGATTACGAGTGCCGCCATCGCGAAGAGTCCGAACAGCATCATCGCAACAAGTACCATGACATAGCCGCCACGTCCGTCACCTCCCCGGGCGAAGCGGGGGGAGGCCGGAACGAGCGAAGTAAGTTCCGGGAGGGGGCCGAGTGCCAAGGTGCGTGCTGATTGCGCAGAGGTGCATCGCATGCCCCCTCCCTCGCGGACTCCTGCACGTCGTCGCTCGACCTCCCCCAACTGCGTTGGGGGAGGTGACAATTCGATGGACAAACTCACAACCCGCCTCCCCCATAAACTTCGACCGATCGCTGGCCACCGATGATGACTTCCGTTGTCTTGACGTTTGCAAACGGGTCGAAGGAGGGGATTTCACCGTTTCCAGCAACGATCGAATCTTCATTTCGTCGCTCAATACCAACGGCGACCAGATGCGAGCGGTTTTTGAGTTCATCACGAGCAGTCAATGATCGGGCAATGGCGGCTTGCAACCGCGTCAGATCTTCGTTTCGAACTTCCAATACCGTTTGTCCGGCGACACTGCCGCGAGCAATACGCACCATCGGCGCGACGACGGCTGAGGTCGCCACGCCGCCCTCTGCGGTGATCTTTCGTGTTGCCAACGACTTGACGACGCCACGTATAAGGATTGAAACGTGATCGCCTGATTCGAATGAATCCAAGCCCTCGATTTCAGCGTTGGCGATCGGCAAGAGAGTGAACCCGACTCGCGCCGTCGCGGCGATCCCGCTGGCCGTTCCCTCAGGTAAGAAATCATCGGCGGTAAAGAAGTCGCCGCGAGCCTTGTCGCGTTTGAGCACGCGACCGTAGAGAGCTTGCAACTCTGGCAACGCTAACGCTTGGGCAAACTGAGGGTCGGATGTTGAAACGCTGCGCGTCGTGATGTCACGGCGATTGCCTTTCCAAGCCGTTTCGCTTAGCTCGGAATAGGCGGCGATGGTTTCCGGTGCGATGGCAATGGTCTTTCGTCGTGGTGATGTCGACTGAGATTCGGCGGCGTGGAACGCGACGGTGAACAAGGCGTCGCGCGAGGCCATCGCCGTGGCGAAAGGTTCAACGTCTTGATCGGCGACGGCGATGATGACCGACGGTCCCGTGAACCCATTGTCGTTGTTTGGCTGCGCGGCAGGCGACTGGATCGCCCGCAGAGCTGCGGCGGGGGCAGGGAATCCGACGGGAGCGACAACGATGGCATCGGACGCGACGAACCAGGGCTCGGCGCGATTACCGAAGGTTTCTTCCCAACTGCGCTGGGTCGTTCGCGGCGTCAACGATTCAGACTTGCGAACGATCACGGTGCCGTCGGGCCGTGTTTCGGTTTCCTCTTCGTCACGCAGTCGCTCCAGCGAATAACTCGCCAACAAATCGATCGTGTCGCCGATTTGTAAGTGTTCGGCACCAAAGATTCGATTCAACGGAATCGAGAACGCGGTTCGTCCAGGCGGAATGAACGTCGTGATTGCCGGGCGATCGCCAACAGCGGTAGCCGACGGAGCCGTCTCGGCTGCCTCGGTTTGAAGCATCGAAACGAATCGTTTGCCATCGGCAGAGAAACTCGTCCGGTGGTTGACGGCTTCCAGGGACACTTCGTCGTCGTCCTGTTTCTTCGGTGGGCCTTTCAGCAAATCTTCGTGGCGAAGATAGCGACCGGCAGGAATGTCTTGCCGCGTGATCGCACCGAGTGCATCGCCGATCGAACTGATAACGTTCATTCGGTCGGCTTCCAGCTTGGAGATCGTGACCGTTTTGATCGAGCGTGTTGCGGGACTGACGAAGGCTTCCCGAGAGACGACTTGATACGCCAGAATCGGTCGTACCGTCACAGGAACACGAATTTCATCGGAGGAACTAGCAACCAAATTCGTTTCGTCATCGCTGATGGGTTTCATCGAATGAGCGACACAGGTGATCGGCAGTTCTTGATTGAGTGCGTTTTGTAGTGGTATCACATCATCGGCGGCGACAGCGATCGCGACTTCGTATTTCGGAGTGTTTTGCATCGTCTTTCCGTTCATCAGCGACGCCGAAGACGAGACCTCATTGCGAACGTAAACCGGACGCAGCACCTTGGCGTTTTGTGCAAGCAGTTCCACTTCGCTGACCGCAGCAGACGATTGATCGCCGTCGCCCGATACTGGAATGCTGGCGAGCAAGTCGATCAGATCGCCCGCACCGAGTGAATGAACGCCAGTCAAGCGAGTCGCGTCCAGCGTGATCGCTCTCATGCCTTGCGGCGTTGCACCGGCGAGTCCTTCGGGTGTGCCTGGCGGGAAGAATGTGCTTTCCTGAAAACCTAAACCAGCTCGCTTATCGGCTTTGACAACGCGACCGATGATCGCATTGATGTTCATGATCGCACCGCCCAACGAGAACGTTTGCCCCTGACGCACTTCGGCTCCATCAGTGACTACAAACACCACCTCATCGTTATCGTTCTTAATCGACTCGACACGACTTTCGACGTGCGAACCGTTTTGATCGACACCGACGATCGCCATGCCGACAGCGGCCCCAGGCGGCAGCTTCTGATACATCAACCCGCCGCTGGTTGGGTTCATCAATTGCTTACGATCGACGCGAGTGTATGCGGGTATCGGCTGCGAGTTGATCGGAATGCGAACCATGAACGGATTTTCAACCGGTTTGCGAACAGCAAACGGGTTCAGTGGCACACCGGCCAGCCACAGGGTGCCGACGATGCCGACGGACATCAACGCGAACAAGCCGAGTCCGCCCAAAATGAGCGTGGGTGTTCGCGAGCGTCGAGATGAGTTGCGGTAGTTTCGTGGTGGCATGTTCTTGAATCGTTATTGTTGATTGATGCCTCCGTGTCTCGTGTTTGAATCACATCCCTGCAACCCTTTGTTTGAGTCAGTTTGCAAATACTTCGCGTCGATAAATGGCCTGCGCGGAGATGACCCGGCGAAATGGACGGACGGTTTGACCAAACGCCCCTTGCGCACCCAAACCGTACTGCCCGCCGTATGTTCCCGCAAAATTTTCTCCAGCGAGAAGCGGTTGTCCAATCAAGCCACCGGGACGATCACCCGCGTTGGTTTCGTTCACGCTGTCGTCGCTGGCCACATTGCGAGTACCGACCGTCGGTTCAAATGGCCCTGCAACGTTGGGTTGAAAGCTACTCATCGACGCGGACTGAAACGGGTAGTTGATTCGCAGTGCGACGATGCCTTGTTGTGGGGAGTCGACGCTGAAGGGATCCTGGTTCGCGTCGTTCTCGATTTCTTCGACAACAGGCACCCAACGGATCGTTTCCGTTCCCGTTGCGTCGCGTCCCGTCACGAGTGGAATGCCAACGGTGAAACCCGTCGGCGTCGAAGGATCACTCAGTAGCGCACCCGGATACCGAATCAAATTGGCATCGGGCGTTCCATCGCCATCGAAGTCGGGTCGGTCGACAATCATCACCGCTGCCAATTGTTGGTTCACCGGAGGCCAGTCGGGAACGATGTCTTCAAAGAACGATTGCCCACCGAGTGTGTCGAGATCAAAAACCAGCAAATCGTTTTGGTACACGTCGTCAAGGGATCCGTCGTTCAGCACTGCCTCAAACGTGGTCACTGCGGGAAGCGGTGTTCGCGAAATCTCCCGCGCCGCCAAATCCACCGCTCCTTGCAAACCTTGCGCAACGTACAACGCGTGACCGAACGTCAAGATCGCGGCGAGCAACATGTACAGGACAAGTGCCACGACGGCAAACTCGACGAGCGATTGACCACGGCGAATTGCAGGTTTGTTCATATCTGAGACACCAAACCAAGGTAGCCGACAAACCCGGCCAAAATCGCCGGGCCGTAGGCGAGATCCTTTTGCCCGCGAACCATCGCGATCACGGACAGCACGCCACCGGCGATGGCCATCCCGAACAGCACGATCAGCAGTCCGACCGGACCGACGAGCAGACCCAGCGAGATGATCAGTTTTGCATCTCCACCTCCGAGGTGTGCGAAGCGAAACAGACCCAAACCGACGAGCAATCCCAGCAATCCACCGACGATCACCCACAGTATTTCTAAATCCCACCACCCCATCAGCGACACGACCACTGCGATGACGCCAATCGCAACGGAAATCCAATCAGGAATCTCGCGAGTGCGAAGGTCGCAAACGGTCGCCGTGGCGAGCAGCAGCAATACGATCGATGCGATGACTGGGAGCATGACGAGTTTGAGAGATTGGTCGCAAAAGAACAGATACAAAAACCACCCATGGCGGGTGGAGTCGCCATGGGTGGTCGATACTTCCGTGCGTTTCTAATCAAGCTTACGGTTCGAGGATCAAACCGCCGAAGCCGTCTTGCGCCGTACCGTCCGCACCCAAGACGTTTGCATCCAAACGACCGGTGTCAGAATTGGTAAAGATCGTTGCGGCGTCCAAAGCGATCGCCCCAGTGTCGGCACCAGTGGTTTCGATCAGCTTGCCGCTGGTGATCGGACCGTTGTCATCGGCGTGGGCACCTGGCAGGATGGTTGCTACGGCTGAGATCAAATCGCTGGTCTTGTGACCGAATACCGAAACGGCTGCGGCACAGATCAATGCCACACCGGCGATGATCAAACCGTATTCAACCAGACCTTGACCCTTCTTGTTACGAAGCATCTTACGCATGTTTGTTTTCCTTTCGAGAAAACGAGTTACAGGGAAATGTGTTGCCGCCTGACCAAAGGTTCCGCATGACCAATGCAGGCGCGTGCGGCGGCGACGAACAGTCCGCACGCGTTGTTTTTTTCTGTAGTGGACGAGGTGACGAGTCCCGTCAGAACGAGCCCTACGTTGTGGGACTCGTGACCTCGTCCTCGGAACGCAATGGGACTCGTGACCTCGTCCACTACGTGCTGTTCTTTTAAAGGTGCCCCACCGCGCCGGCACAGCCGATCGGGTTTGGTCGGACCGTTGACCAACTGCACCGCACGCGGCGGGACGTGTTGGTTTGCAAAGTCCAGGCAGCGATCGTTGCGCACCCGTTCAGGTACGCATCAATCACATCAAGGCGGGGAGACACTACGCCAGTGGCGTAGGCGGACCTCGGGGCTGTGGAATCGAAAGAGATGTCGATTCAGGAGCAAGAACACCAGAAATGCCGATCCGCTCAACGCTGTCGTGATGGATCGTAGGCGAATCCAGTTGCCAAGCAATGCCGTTGGGCATGCCGAGCGACTGACAGATCATACAGGAGCCGGAATCATGGCCGTCGTGTGAATGGCCAGAATGCTCACTGGTCGAGTTTCTGGGACCGCTGTCCGCTACGTCTTCCGCAGCGTCTTCCACTGCGGACGCGGCGTGATGGCAGCAGTGATGCTGACAAGAAACCGATGTGGTGGGAACAGATTCGGATGCAACCTGTGAATGGCTCTCGTGGTCGCAACCGGCGACATGCAACCACGCTGGAGCATGGCCGAAAACGGCCATCCCGCAGAGCAGGCTGATGACAAATGGTCGGACGAACGAAGTCATTGAAGACTTTCGGGGCGAGAGAACAGAGGTTAAAAATGGTCCGACCAAGGACTTGATGCTCGATATACGATGGACAGGTGACATCGGTTCGTCAAGTGCAGAAAATCTTTTGCGGTTAAGTTTCCGTGATTGCTTTCAAGCGGTGAACCGTCGCTATTGACCGCCCGTAAAAGGACAACGACAATCAAAACGTTCCTTGGTCGGACCGAAATATTCAGCAACGCAACCCATTGCCGCAATCATTCTTGATTGCATCCACGTGACTCTTGGAAATCTGCGAACGGTCTAGACCTTGTACGTTTCTCGCCATCTCTGTGCTTACCTGAGCATCGCAGCGTTGCTGATCGGCAACGTCGCCGGTTGGATGCATGTTGGTTGTGTGGCGACGTCCAATTCGTGTTGTGTGCAATCTGCTGCACTGGAGTCCGCGGCTGCAAAATGCACGGCATCAGAGAGTCGCCATCATTCTACGTGCGATCACTCGCACGGGCATTCGGGATCGCACCGGCATTGCTCGGAATCGCATGGGCATGATCTGGCCAATGAAGAATGTCCGGATCGCTGTCCAGATCCCTGTCCGGGCGATCACGATTCCGATCGCTGCAGTATCTGCCAAAGTTTCTTTATTTCGCGAAGTTCGGCGTTGTGTATTCCGACGTCCAACGTCAGTGCCGACGAACCGCCGACGCGGGTGGTTGATGTTTTCGGTCGCGTGTGTCTGCAGGATTCCATCTGGCAGGGCATCTCGGTGAGGGGACCGCCACGAGTCTGATCGGCTCGTCGCTATATCCCCCTACTCATGAGATTCCGTACCGGAGGTGCGTCATCATGGCAATTGTCCATGACGCGTCCACGGGCACGAACTTGGCAGCGCGGTTGCTGACCACAGATTTTTGCCCTTGGGCTAATCGTTTTGTTTATTGGCTAAAGGAACCCATCGGCTGGTTCTTTCTCGCAACGATCATCAACGTGGTGGTTGGGCTCTATCTGGCGCCCATCGGTTGGACGCTGGCCGCCTCCCTGACCGCGGTGATGGCCGTTGGGGTTGCGTGGCCAGCCATCGCTGTTCGAGCAGTGAGTTGTTCGTTGAGTTCCGACAAGCCACAGGTACACGAAGGGGATCCTTGTGAGCTGCGACTGACCACAAGCAATCGGCTGCCCATCCCCGTTTGGGGCTTGGCCATCGAAGGTTTCTTGGATCGCAAGAGCGAGGCCGATGGGGCAAACGTCCCGACGGTTGCGTTAGCGTTCGTAAAAGGTTTTTCGACCGCAACCTTTCGATTTACAGTCCGGCCTGAGTTGCGAGGTCGCTATCCCGATGGTGATGCCGTGATCACGTGTTCGTTTCCGTTCGGCATTTGGACTGCCAGACGGAAGCTCAAGGATGTTTCGCGTGTCACGGTTTGGCCGAAGGTGTTTCCGATTGCCGGGCAGACGGCGATGGTCGGACGGCGTGCTGCGGAGGCGGGAGAAGGCAACCGCGTTGGTCGAGCCGGTGAATTCCTCGGCGTGCGCGAGTACCGCCAGGGTGACTGCATGCGTCAGGTGAACTGGGTGGCGACCGCGAAAACCGGCGATCTGGTGGTTACCCAGAGAAGCGGACCTCAGTGCCCCGATGTGGATGTCTTGGTCGACGTCGGTTGGACGTCTCATCAGGATCAACTCTCGGATCGGATTCGAGTTGCCGCCAGCGTGCTGGCGAACCTGCATCAATCGACCGTGCCACTGCGAGTGCACATTGGCAAACGATGCTTGCATGTGCGTCGAGGCTGGGATGGTTTGACGCAGATGCTGGACGCATTGGCTGAGATCCCGGCAAATGGGATTGCTGATAGTGAGCTTTCCCATCCGTCGCGGCTGCGTGCCGCAATCACTATCTCGTCCAATCATCGGGGCGACATCACTGCTTGCATTTCCGATCCGTCTGAGAATCTACGGTCGGACAGTTTGCATACACACCGAGTGCTACGTCGCGACCAAGACTTGGCAAGTCAACTCCTTTCGTTTTGGACGGAGGTGCGAGATGCCAACTTGGTCGCGTAGAAGAACAGAAGTCATTCTGCTGTCGCTGGTGGCAATTGCCTCAGTGATTCCACTTCGCTTTCATGTGGAATCGCGGAGTTGGTTTCTTGGTGAAATGGTCACCCTGTGCGTTGCCTTGATCGCTGCAGAAACCGCCAGAGTGTTCGGGGATCGATCCGGCCGCGCCAAACGGGTGGCCAATCTGGCGACATTGCTGCTGAGCCTGACGCCAGTGTTGTTCGCATTCCTTGCGCGGAGGCATGGCTCTCCGATTGCGTTTGAAATGTCGGCACTGACGACATTCGGTGCCGTCTCGCTTGCCGTGGCGGTTTCGGCAACAAGCCATCGCACGCGATCGCTGTCCCTGATCATCAGCGGATTCCTGGTGCTCTTTAGCGCTTCGATCTCAGACAGTCCGAACGCCGCGTTGTTGCCGATCATTTGGATGCTCGGCTGTGTTTGGCACTTGATCGCCAACCACTGGGAGCGTCTCGACTTGGCAATGCCTGCTTCTGTCGAACGCACGTGGTCGCTGAGACCAGGTCTTCTGATCGTCACGTTAGTGGTCTTGCTTGCTGGAGGCTATGCGGTGAAGGATCACGTCGGCGCATCCAGGCGATTGGCCGGTTTGATGCCGACCAGTGGCGGCAGTGCATGGTCGGACCCGGCAGCACGCAGTGGAGTCGGGACTGGCAATTTCGCGATCGCCGCCAAGGATCATGCCGAGTCATTCGGCGCCGTGGATTCAGATATTTTTCTGGAATCAACTGAGTCGACGTTGTTCGACATGGTCAACGACGCGATCGGCGACGCCATCAAAAAGAACAAGTGGGAGCGGCGGCAAGCCATGGGGAATGAAAACGTCATTCCTATGCACGAGCAAGCGGCGAAGAGCGAACAAGGCGGTGGAACGTTCTCGACCGAGCGGATGCCTCCTCCAAAGCATCACCATTTTGCGGATGCGAAAGATGCCAGTATTGTTCAGTGGGATGGCCCCACGGGCATCCGGTTGGCCATGCAACGTTATGACACGTTCGATGGGCGAGACTGGAGCCAGTCCGCAGATTTGAAACAAGACAAGCTCGTTCGCGTCGACGTGAGCGGCAACCACTGGTTCTTTGAACCATTCATGCGTGGTGTCCTGGATCGCAGTCCGGATGCCGCGACGGTCGGTCTGTTAAAGGTCATCAGGCTTCAATCGCAACGACTGCCAGTCCCGATGCTGACGGCGGGTATTCACATCAAGGCGGTCGACCGACAAGACTTCTTTGGCATCGAGAAAGACGGCAGCTTTTTCATGCCCGGACGCGAAAAGGTGCCGCCCTTGACCGTGATCCACGTGGCCGGTGTTGGTTTGAAAGAGGATGACATACGTGACAATCTCGTTGTGAAACCAGCGAAAGGTGCCTCACTTGCGTCATGCGAGTTTCTTGACGAATCCACACGGAACGTGATTTCAGAACTGGTTCGCACCGCGATCGCGGGCCACCGTGTACCCGCCGACCAACTGACTGCTTGTGTCGAAAAATTACGCCACGAATTCACGTTCGATCGCAATGGCGAGAGTATCGCGACTTCGCTGCCCGAGTTCCTCCAATCGCGGCGTGGCGGCGATCATCTTTTCGCGACGACGGCGGCATTGATGGCTCGCGAAATCGGCTTGCCGTCACGTTTGGCAACGGGTTTCTATGTTCGCGACGATGCGTTCAATATCGCCGCAGGTCATTCATCGGTGTTGGCAGAAGACGTTCACGTCTGGGCGGAAGTGCAACTGGACGACGGGCGTTGGTTTGAAATCGAACCGACGCCTGGTTACGAGCAACCACATTACCAACCGTCATGGGGATTGACCGCTCGACGCTTTGCCGCCGCGCATTGGCCCTCATTCGCTGGTGGGATGTTGGTCGTCGCAGCGGGCTACGTGACGCGACAGGTGTGGATGGACTGGTTGCTGACTGCGATGTGGTCATTGGCAGGTTGGCTGCGCCCACGACATCGAATCCGTTTAGCAATTCGAATCATCGAAACGCGAGCACGCATGGCTGGCCACCGCCGCCCGCCAGGAAAAACGCAGCGAGCTTGGCTGCAGCAACTCACCGCCACGGACGCCAGGCTTGCCAGTGCCGCTGAGCGATTCACGGACGTCGCAGACGCTTTGGTTTTTGGCCACGGCAATGCGGTGTCCTTTCAGGGAGCGACCGAGTTGGTCGATCTGCTTCGTCTACGAACCATCACCGCATTGACCAAGGAACGTGCGAGAAAAAAGTGTCTGACCCCTTTTGTGCAAAGCACCCGAGGGGCCGGTTCCCGGCAAAAGGGGGCAGACACTTATTTTCCGCTCAGTCCTAATGAGGCGACGTCATGAACTTGATCACCGAGAATGAATTCACCGCTTCCGCCTCGCCACCCGACGTTTCCTCGCTTCGGGAATATTTGCGCGGCGTGCTGCTGGGCAAAGAGCAGCAAATCGATTTAGTCATCGCGTGTCTGTTGTCTCGCGGTCATTTGTTGTTGGATGATTTGCCGGGGACGGGAAAGACAACGCTGGCCAAGGCGATCGCCGATGGGATTCACGGGCGGCTGGCGCGCGTGCAGTGCACGCCCGATCTGATGCCCGCAGACATCACGGGCTTCAGCATGTTCAATCAGAAGACTCGCGAGTTTGAGTTTCATCCGGGCCCGGTGTTCGCCGATGTGCTATTGGCTGACGAGTTGAATCGCACGACACCAAGAACTCAAAGCGCTTTGTTGGAGGCCATGGCGGAGCGACAAGTCACGATCGACGGTGAAGCTCAATCGCTGTCGCCGACATTCTTTGTGATTGCGACTCAGAACCCGATCGATTCGCATGGTGCCTACCCGTTGCCTGAAGCCCAGCTTGATCGATTCGCGATCAAGCTGCGGATCGGCTATCCCGATCGCGAGGCCCAGCGACGAATCCTGCAACGCGAGGTTCGCGACTGGACCGTTGCCAGCGACGAGCGTGCCATCACACAATCACCGCTTTCCCTCGCCGACCTGCAGCAGCTACAGCGGACCGCTCAGTCTGTGCACGTTCATCCTCGCGTGGCGGATTATCTGATCGATCTGGTGGAGGCCGGTCGCGCGGACGAAGCCGTCGAACTCGGCGTCAGCCCTCGCGGAATGATGAGTTGGCAAGCGATCGCGCAGGCGTGGGCGATGCTCAAGGGGCGAGATTTCGTTACGCCGACCGATGTGGCCGATGTGGCACATCCCGTTCTCTCTGTTCGCTTGCTGACTCGAGGTGAATCCGTGGATAACGTGATCAACCGGATCATGAGTACCGTTGCTGCACCGGAGTACAAATGATGAAAAGAGTCATTATCGGATTCTTCGTCTTGCTTCTCGCCGGTTGTGGTTCGTCGGATTCCGCGCCCAAGGCATCGCATTTCGAAGACGACCACGAGATTGCGGCGCATTGGCCGGACGACTTGGCAGATGCCGCTACCAAAATCCGTGAGCGTCTCGACTGGTTGCAGAATGGACTCCCAGACCAGGAGCATGGAAATCATGGGCACGAAGATCACGAGCAGGATCCTGCGGCTGAAATCGCTGACATCGTTAGTTGGGTGCCGGAAGTCGCCGCGGACACGAATCTCCCGGAAGCCGATTGGTTGCCTCTCTACAAAGCCGCTAAGTCATTGTCATCGAAATTGGCGGTCTCGAAAGGAAAGCTCAGTAACGACGACCGCGAGCAGTTGGAGTCCCTTTGCACGTCCATTGATGCTGCTGTCACAAAGATCCCGGAACATCTTCCAAACCTGGTGAGAGGCAAGTGATGAGTCAGTCCATTTCGGTGATTCTGCTTGGCGGACTGATTCGCGTCGTACAAGGATTTTGCCAAGCCGCGCCGACGTTGCTGGTCGGGCTGCTGATCGCATCGATCATACGTTACTACCTTGGGCACCGAGGGACGAGGCGATTGTTTGGCGGTGATTCGCTGCGTTCATTGCCGCAGTCTTGGTTGATCGGCATGCTACTGCCCGTCTGTTCGATCGGAGTGTTGCCGATTCTATTTGAGATGCGGCGAGCCAAGGTAAAACCTGGTGCGATGTCGGCATTCGCATTGTCGGCGCCGCTGTTCAATCCATTGTCCTTGTTGTACGGGCTGACACTCAGTCGACCACTGGTGATCATGCTGTTCGCGTTGGGATCGTTAATCGTGGTGACGGCATTGGGTCTTTTCTGGGATGCTTTTGCCAAACGTGTTGAGTCGGTCGTGTTGAAAAAGGGGTCTGACCCTTTGGAGACCTCGCTGAATCGTGAGGAAGTCGAGAAGTCGGAGAGGGTCAGACCCCTTTTTCAACAGCGTCATGAGTCGGTCGATTCCGCCGAGCGTTCCGACGATGAAGCATCGGACCAATTGATCGGCATGAGACGTGTGTATGCCATGCTTGTTCATTTCACTCGCGAGTCCACTGGCAAAGTATTGCTCATTGCGATGGTCGCGTTGTCCGGCTTGGCAGTTCTCGCTGCCGTGTTGCCGTTTGGTGCGATGCAACACGAGGTGGAACGGGACGACTGGTGGGCACCGCTGAAGATGCTGCTGGTAGCGGTGCCGGTCTATGCGACGCCGATGTTGGCGATGAGTCAAATGGGAATGATGTTTCAACATGCCAACTCACCCGGCGCGTCGTTCACGCTCCTGATCTTGGGGGCAGGAATGAACCTCGCCACGCCGATCTATTTCGGGCGCTATTACGGATGGAAAGCCGCGTCGATGTGGTTCGTGTCACTCATTGTGATTGTTCTGGGGTTGTCCTATGCGATCAACAAGCCTTTGGTGCCGCCGGGCGTGGAACCGGCCGGGCACACGCATGCGTTTGACATCTACGCAAACCCATTGTCGGCTTATCATTCGCTCAGTCTGGGAACCGTCATTGAGACAGTTGGCAAGGACTTGGATGTCAGCGTTATCGTCTCGCTCATTGCCCTGGCGTTCGTTGCTGCCGTCGGTTTGTGGTTTCGATTTCGGGGGATTGATGAGGCATGGTTGGTCAAGACCGCGACCGCGAGTTCGTTTGCCTCTTCACTGAGTGCCGAAGATGCTCCGCCGCGCAAGGGCCTTGATATCGTGGTCCCTCCGAATGTGATCGGTGCCACGATGCTGTTGGGGTTGGTCGTGCTGAGCGTTGTTGCTTGTTTTGCCTATTACCCGCATCCGAGTGAGTGTTTGGAGGAAATCCGCCTTGCTCGGGCAGAGTGTCTCTCCGCGGCCAACAGCGGGCAGATCGATCATGCTTTGTTTTGGTTACCGGTCTGGGAGGACTGGAGCCGTCGACTGGAGGTCGGCACCTTCATTCGTACCGGCCAAGTTCGCCCGTACCAACGCATGCAGGGCTACCTGATCCGCAAAAAACTGGAATTGTTGGAGCATGAGCTGGAGCACGATCCCTTTGAACCTGACGAGGTCAAGAAGGTGGTTCAGGGCATCATCGCGACCAATTCGCGGTGGGTACGAAGTTTCCGATAGGACGACTCGGCATTCGACACAGCGTGGGTCCGTGAAGTATACTGGCCCGCGGTCGGACCGGAATTCTTCAGACCAAGAAGCTCTGGACCAAAAAAATGAAATCGTCAGTGAGAAGGCTCGGTTTTACTCTCATCGAGCTGCTTGTGGTCATCGCTATCATTGGAATCTTGGTTGCGTTGCTGCTGCCGGGGGTTCAAGCTGCGCGGGAAGCTGTCAGACGGACTGATTGCTCGAATCGAGTCCGCCAGTTGGCGTTGGCGACGCAGATGCATCATGATGCGTTCAATTATTTTCCGCCAGCGCGTTATGAATCGCGGCCCGACGCGGCTCCTGCGGACAAGTGCGGATTGGAAACGCCGACTTGGCTGGCGCGGGTGATGCCCTACATCGAACAAGTCTCGTTGGGCGATCAGTGGGAGTTTTCCAAGCCCTGGCATGAGCATCCCGCCGAGGTGCGAATGGTCGTACCCGACATCTTTTTGTGTCCCTCGCGACGCAGCGGAACAAGTCCGGTCGGCTCTCGCAATTTGCGAACCACGGTGATGGGCGGCGGCGGACGTTTGCCCTGTGGTTGCCCCATTCCGCCTCGCCCGGTCGATGTTTCCCTCGATGTTTTCGGTGCTCTTTGCGACTACGCCGGAAACCATGGCGATTTAACACCCGGAGCCACGGGAGACCCGACAGACTTCTATTTTGGAGGCAACGGAACGGGTGTCATCATCAGTGTTCGGCCGAACTGCAAGAATGGAGAAGCCATCAGTCCATCGGATCGGATTCGCATGGCGTCTGTCAGCGACGGAACATCGAACACGTTTCTGTTCGGAGAAAAGTTCGTTCCTACGGCCCAACTCGAAAAGTTTCCTTTCGACTCGCCTGCCTACGACGGAGACCACTTGCCCGCGTCTTGCCGACTAGCAGGTCCGGGGTTGCGTCTGGCCAATGGTCCGAGTGATTTGCTGGCCGACATGTTTTCCTTTGGAAGCTGGCATCCAGGTGGAGTTCATTTTGCTCATGTCGATGGGAGCGTTCGATTCTATAGCCCTGACATCGATACGACAGTACTCGGAGCGTTGGCGAACCGACACGATGCCCGCGTCGTCGAGCTGGTGCCGTGAGTGATCTCAACGCGACACCGGCCTTAGCCCTGGCCGTTGCGATCGTTCTCTTGACTGTCGTTGGTTGTGGCGGCGTTGTGGGGCCGACGGAGGGATTGGTGAGGTTTGCAGACGGAACCCCGGTGACCTCTGGAAGCATTGAATTCCGCAGCTTAAGCGACAAGCAACGTTATGCCAGCCGGATCGCAATCGATGGCAGCTTTCATCCAGCCAATCAGGATGAGGAGATCGGCTTGCCCGCCGGGTCCTACGAGATCGTCGTCGTGCAAATCGTGATGACCGAAGACTTGGCCAAAGAAGCCCATTCGCATGGCAATACGGTGCCGCGTCGGTACGCGGATTATTACACCAGCGGCCTAGAAATCGAGATTCCTCAGGATCAAACCAAGCCGATCGAGATTGTGATTGCCCAGGATTCAGACGGACAGTGATTCAGACGGACGGTGATTCAGACGGACGGTGATTCAGACGGACGGTGACAGATATTGAGGCGACCGGTCTGATTTGCTTGAGACCGAAATTCAACGCAACACGGCAGGCACGTCGGGCTCGAACCAACGGTGCGTTTTCACTTGCCGCTCGTGTTGCTAGGGAGATTAATGAACAAACTGAGTCTTATCGTAAGCTTCCGGCTCGATCTGTTTGGGTTCAAACCATCGGTAAATGGTCGGCAATACCAGCAGCGTGAGGGCCGTCGATGTGATCAAGCCCCCGATGACCACCGTAGCGAGCGGTCGCTGGACTTCGGCACCGGAGCTGGAGGAAAGTGCCATCGGTATGAACCCCAACGCACCACACATCGCCGTCATCAGAACGGGTCGCAAACGATCAATTGCTCCGTTAACGACCGCATCGCGTTGCGAGTCACCGGCATGACGCAAATGCCGCACGTGCTCGATCAAAACAACGCCGTTCATGACTGCGATACCGAACAATGCGATGAAGCCGACGCCTGCGGAGATCGAAAATGGTAGATCGCGTGCCCACAGGGCAAGCACACCGCCGGTGGCAGCAATGGGGACGTTCAAATAGATCAGCATCGCCAGTTTGACCGAACTGAAAGTCATGTAGAGCAAGGCAAAAATCAGCGTCAACGCGACCGGTACGGCGATGGCTAAACGCCGAGTCGCTTGCTGCAAATTCTCAAACTGTCCACCCCAACGGAGCATGTAGCCGGGTGGCAAATCGACTTGCTGGTCAACAACCTTCTGAGCCTCGGCGACAAATCCTGCCAAGTCACGGCCGCGTACATTGCACTGAACGAGCAATCGACGACGGACAGCGTCACGACTGATTTCAACCGGTCCATCTTCGGTGATGATGTCTGCGAGCTGAGAGATCGGGATGGGCCGACCTTCGGAGTCATCCACTTTCAACGCGAGGAGTTGCTCGGTGTTTTGGCGAGACTCAGGACGCAATCGAACTTGTAGTGGAAAGCGTCGTTGCCCCTCGAACACTTGTCCGACCGGGATACCGCCAACCGAGCTAACGGCATCGAGCACTTCGCGAGTGTTGATGCCGTAGCGAGCCAGGTCCTGTCGTCGGACTTTGACACGCAGGTAGGATAGTCCGGCGATCTGCTGGGCCGCCACATCGGCCGCCCCGTCGACTTGATTGAGGGCGCGAACGAGTTCATCACCTTTGGCCTTGAGCACGTCGAGATCATCTCCGTAAAGGCTCAGTCCAATATCGCTTCGCACTCCCGCAACCAGCTCTTGGACTCGCAATTCGATCGGTTGCGTAAAGCTAAACGCATTACCGGGAACTTCTTTGATCAACGCGGCTTGCATTTCCTCGATCAAATCGGCTTTGGAGCGACCTTCACCGTAGTCGGCATTCGGGTCGAGTCTGACAAAGATGTCCGTTTGATAAACACCCATGGGGTCGTTGGCAATCTCTGGACGGCCGGTTTTAGAAACGACCGTCTCGACTTGAGGAAACTTCAGCAATGTGCGTTCCATCGCTTTGGTCATGTCGATGGACGTTTCGAGTGAGACGCTGGGCAGTCGTGTTGCTTGGATGGCAATGTCACCCTCGTCCAGCTTGGGTACAAACTCCACACCGAATCCACTGGCCAGGATAACACTGCCCACAAACAATACGACCGAACTGCCGAACATCAAGAGCGGCTTTTTCATGGCGAACATCAGCATCGGTCGATAGGTTGATTTCAACTGGCGAACCACAAAAGTCTCACGCTGTTTCACGCGTCGAGCGAGAAACAATGACGCCAACACGGGCATCACGGTCACCGACAGGATCAATGCCGACGAGAGTGCCGTCATGAAAGTGAAAGCCATCGGCCGAAACATCTTGCCTTCCATTCCTTGCAAACTCAGGATCGGAAGGAAAACGATGATCACGATCAGTCCTGCAAAGAGTATGGGCTTACCGACCTCCTTTGCCGATTCACGGAAAACGCCTTCGGGAACATGATCGCCGTCGTGTTCTTTTTGATATTGCATGGCCCGTCGAACACAGTTCTCGACCATCACGACTGCCCCGTCGACGATCACGCCAAAGTCGACCGCGCCGAGGCTCATCAGGTTGGCTGAAACACCGGCATAACGCATCGCGATCAACGCACACATCGCAGACAACGGAATTGCTGCCGCCACAATCAACCCGGCTCGCACGTCACCCAACAGCACAAACAGGGTCACAATCACAAGAATCACGCCCAATCCGATATTCTCGCCGACCGTGTGAATCGTTTTGGCGACCAGTTCCGTTCGATCGTAGAACGTGTCGATCACGATGCCTGTGGGTAGCGTTTTCTGGATTTCTGAGATCTTGGCTTTTACATCGCCGACGACCTGACGCGAATTGCCCCCCATCAGCATCATCACCATGCCGACGACTGCCTCGCGGTTCCCATCGCGAGTCACTGCTCCTTGGCGAAGCATCGGGGCAAATTCGACGTTGGCGATGTCGGCGATGCGAATCGGAGTTCCTTCGCGACTCTCCAAGACGATCATTCGAATGTCGTCGAGCGATCCAACCAAGCCTTCGCCTCGAATCAACCGTTGCTCGGCATTGTGCGCGATGTATCCGCCGCCGGCATTCCCATTGTTCTGCTGCAGCGCATCCATGACTTGGGTCAACGAAATGTCATAGTTTTGCAACTTGGCAGGGTCAATCTGCACCTCGTACGTCTTTAACGATCCGCCGAACGTGTTGACTTCGATCACGCCAGGAACGCTGCGAAGTTGAAACGCGATTTGCCAATCCAACACGGTACGAAGATCGGTTAGCGAATGGTCGTATCCTGGTTCGGCGCGAACTTCGAACTGATAGATCTCGCTCATCCCCGTGGCAATCGGCCCGAGTTCCGGCGTGCCCATTCCTGGCGGGATATCTTCGCGAGCTTTCAGCAGTCTCTCGCTGATCAAGTTTCTCGCCCAATAGATGTCGGTCCCCTCTTCGAATGCGACCGTGACGGCCGAGAGTCCGAAGCGACTGATCGACCGGATCTCATCGACCTTGGGGATCCCGCTCATCGCGTTTTCAATCGGGAACGTAATGAACTGTTCGACTTCGACCGGGCCGAGAGCGGGCGAGTTGGTAAGCACTTGCACTTGCACGTTTGTCAGGTCGGGAACCGCGTCAAGCGGGATCGTTGCGGCGGCGAAAAATCCCATCCCAAGAATCGCCAGTGACGACAGGATGACAATGAATCGGTTGTTGAGAGAAAAATCGATGACGAAGTTGACCATCTTATTCATCTCCTAACAAATCAGCGAGTAATTGTGACTTCAAGATGAATCCGCCGGCGGTCACGACCGACTCACCTTTCTGCAGACCTGAACGAATGACGATGGAATTCCCGCTTGTCGGTCCCACGATGACATCTCGACGCAGGAATTGATCGTTTCCTTGATGTACAAAGACGAACTGCTTTCCCTCGTGCTGCTGCACCGCTGTCGCAGGAATCACGACGGATTCGGATTGTCGGATCGGCAATTCGATGTTGACAAACATGCCGGGTTTTAGGCGGTGGTCAGCGTTTTCCGCGATCGCCCGCAGCGAAATTGTGCGAGTGGCTTCGTCCATGATCTCGCCGGTGTAGAAAACCTTGGCGTTGAAAATGTGGTCAGGCAATGCGTCGTTGTGCAGCGTGATCGTCTGGTCTTTGAAGGAATCCAAGAACGGCAGATGCTCTTCGTAAACGTTCGCGGTGACCCAAACGGTGGACAGATCAGCAATGCTGAGCAACATCACATCGGGACGCACTTGCTCTCGCAGCACGACATCCTTTGACAGTACCGTGCCATCAAAGGGAGCTCGGATCGCGTAATGAGAAAGCGTTTCGCCCTGTTTCGCGGGGTCAATCTCTGCAATGTCTTCTGCATCGACGTTTAGAATTTGCAGGTTGGTTGCAGCAACCAGTACCTTGGCTTCGGCCTCCTTGACGGCCTGGTTGGACATCAAGGTGGTGGTCCGTAACTCGTGGTGAATCTGTTCGATGCGAGCTTGAAAGGTTGCTTGGTCGGCGTTGCGTTTTGCGGTCGCTGTCAGCAGCGTTTTCCCGGAAACGGCACCCGATTGGGAAACTCCCTTCAGACGCTCGACATCCGCCTCCGACTTCAAGAATGCCGCATAGGATGCCAGGGCACGCTCGCGAAAATCGCCCATTGGACGATCGCGGAATTGAGACTCTATCTCTTGGATATCGACGTTGGCTCGCAATGCTTGCAGCAACTCAGTGGCGTTCGTAGCGATCGCGGATTGCAAGTCATTCTTGGCGCGGGCAAGCTCTAGCTGCAGTCGAGCTTGATAAAGAGTAAGCTTGGCCGAACCTACTTCGCGGCTGTGGATCACCGCCAATCGATCGTTTGATTTGACGGTCTGTCCGAGTCGGACGGATACATCATCGACGGTCCCCTCAACCATCGAATAGATGTGAGCCACGCGATCTTGGTTGAGCGAGATTTTTCCGGTCAGCCGCAAAGTCTTCTCAAAAGGTTCGTGACGTACTGGCGCGAGCTGGATTCCAGATGCCCGCCATTGGTCCTTTGGCAGGCTGATGACGGCCGGCGCGTCGGAATCGATCGCTTTCGCAGGGGGCTCAGGCGGCTGAGCCGAAACAGCATGCCATCCTGAGTTCAGTGGAAGTGCTGCTATCAAGGCCAGCATCAAACGGCCATGCCTGCGATGCCAGGTAAAGGACAGGAGGTAGTTTCGATTGATCATGAGGACTCCGGCAAGAATGTTTTTGTCGAGAAAGACAAGGCAGGTAAACGGCAACGTTTGGCTTCAGTGATTTTGCTGGCTTGCCACGCGCGAGATGGATGCAGACGGTGTCGGCAATGATGTGAGACCGCTCGTCATGACACATCAATACACGACCGAGCAGGCAAACCAGCCGACAGGATCAAAGACTCGTTCGCGAGCAACCCAACGCGATCAGAGGACTCGCTGAGTTAACAACGAATGACGCCAAGAAGCTCAGGCAGAGAGTGGCGAAACGCCAGTAAGCCAGTCGTCGTGAAAGAGTGACGATGGTTCATCGGGACGGGAGGCGAAATGATAGAACTTTGCCAAATCCAAGCGTCCAGCTTCGACTCGCAGGGATGGTCGCTGGCTGCGAAATTCATGTTGTCCAGCGAAGGGATGCATAGTGCCCTGGAACCACTGTCATCGCCCCCGATGTCAGTGACCCTCATGACGGTGTCCATCCGAAGGACCCAATGCCAATGCCAGCCCGATGGCCAGTCGTCAGCGTTGGCAAGTCCGCCATGACAAGTTTGCAGATGCAACGCCATCTGTTGCTCGGACCAACCAAGCCCGCCGTCGCTGTGACAATGTCCCATCGGAACGGGCGCAGCCCATAACACAACCGATAGCAGTACCAGCTTGGAGACGGCAGATGACAAGCGTTTGTGCAACCTGGGTGGCATCGACGTTCACGAACGCAAAGCAACGAAGGGAAGATGCGGAAAATTCACTTTTCAGAATAGTTGCGGGGTCGTCAAGAGTCAACCGGCAAGAGGGGGGGGCGCCGCCTTGGTTGTGAACGCTATCGACGCAAACGCTGGCCAACGCCGACCACTGCGGCAAGGACCACTGCGGCAAGGACCACTGCGGCAAGGACCACTGCGGCAAGGACCACTGCGGCAAGGACCACTGCGGCAAGGACCACTGCGGCAAGGAGACCTGTCAGCCGACCTCCTCTGTCGCATACTCGGTCATGGTGACGGGGGCCATGAGGCAGGGCGATTGCACGGCGATTTACCGACTGAAAACGACCTTTTCCATGTAGTCATCGTCCCACCCGGCGGTGAGCCGCCTGTTCTTGACTCCACACTTCGCAGTTTTCTCTTGCTTGAGCAAGCGTAAGGCCGTCCGTCTAAGCGTGCTGAAGTTCTCGTCACCATGACCTTTGCGAATGCGACATTGGTCTTCGCCAAACGTCACGTCCAACTGCCAATGACAGCTGTTCTCGATGCCCCAGTGGTTACGCACAGCACAGGCAAACGATTCTCCTTCAAGTGTTTTGCTGAGTATGTAATAACGCACTGCGATCTCGTCGCCCTTTCGACGTTCCGTGTTGTTGATCGACATACCGATGGCACTGAGATTTTTCCAACGACTGGCGTCTGGAAGATCGCTGGGAACCTTGCACAAGTAGTAGCTACGCTCATCCACACGTCCGTGATCGGTCTCCTTCGTGTGATGTTCAAACACCTCGATTCGGGCAAAGTCATCCTCAAGATGATCCAAGAAGAAGGCCTTGATTCCCTCGTGAAGTGTCGGTTGGTTCCCTTTCACTGCCAAGCAATAGTCCGCACCTTCGTCAACGATCTTTGCAGCGATCTCTGTTTGGCAGCCCATTGCATCAATCGTTACCAAACCTCCGGAAACGTCGATGATTTCCAGCAATTTAGGAATCGCTGTGATCTCGTTGCTCTTCGCATCGACCACCGTTTGTCCAAGGCTGATGTGGTTAGCCGTCGCCCATGCACTGACCATGTGGATGGCAGCTTTGCCGGTCGCAGTGTCGTAGCTTCTGCGAAGAGTCTTGCCGTCGATCGCAATGACTTGGCCATCGGTGATCTTGTGAAGCTGAGTGATCCATTCGAGCAGCATCGGTTCAAACTCTTCAGGTTTGACCGCATTGAGGATGGCGTTGAAACGATCGTGCGATGGAACTCCTGCGGTCATATCCAGGAACTTGGAGAACCATTCTTTCTTTGTGTTGGCAAACTTAGCGATCGCAACGAAATCATCCGCACCAGCGATCACCGCACAGATCGTCATAAAGAGAATATTGACAAGCGGATAAATCGGCTCGCCCGGTCGTGGATCGGAAACGGTATTAAGTTTTTCAATCAGTGAAGCAGAGCGTTCCATCAAGCCAATCCTGAGCGAGTCGATTCGCCCAGCCACTGCATCTCAGCGACCCAAACACGAATCTTCGCTCATCTTCGCAAATTACCCAGTGTGGCGCAATCGCCCTGCTGGCAATCCACACCAAATTTGTGAGAAAGCTATGATTCGAAAGCTTATCTGCATCCCTATTGCATTTTGGTGTTTTGTGTTCCCCTCAAAGCAGACGATGCATCGCCCTCCTTTTCTGGAGCTGCGGGGCGTGTGACCGCTGTTGTGGATATTGTGAGCGAAAGGCAAAGAGTTCCGCTGGGTACGCTCGCGTCAAGCTCGACCAATCCAGTTTCGATTGAGCTAAGAAATCCAACGACGGAACCTATCACTCTTCTTGAGGCTACCGTTTCTTGCGGATGCATGGCGGTATCAACAACTAATGCGAAGATTGATCCAGGCAAGACCTGTCGGTTTTCATTATCAATCAAGACCGGTCCCATGTCTGGACCCAACGAAAAAAGTGTGATTTTGCACTGCCGGACATCCTCCGGCGAAAAAATTGCAAAGAGAATTGAATTTACCTTCTTGGTAACTAATCGCTTTGAGTTATATATGCCGATTAGGCGTTTGACAGTAGATCCAAATGAAAGGTCTGAGAAGTATCTTGACTTTGTTTTGCGCGGGTTTCGTGGGTTTGACTTAAGCCGTGTTTCTTTAACGGTTTCGGGTGTTGAGGGAGAGGTTACTCGAACACCAATGGGCCCTAGCGGTGAAGCTTCCAGTGCTGAGCATTGCAGGGTTGCCCTAAAAAACGATGTAATAGTCGACCGCCCCCTCCAAATGGTTTTGGTCGCTCGTGAAGACGGTGATCCTGCTGATTCGCATAGTATTACCGAGCGTGTCGTGGTGCTTAAGAAGGAACAGGTTTCCATTAGCCCACAGAGCCCTCGCGTGGTGAACGGGAGAATAGTTCTGATCGCAAGGTTATTGACTCCGCCTACGGATTCACCGCTATTTGAGTTAATGTAGGGTGAGCTAACGCGTGCGCCGTATACAACGACAAGTCTATCCCCTCAATTGTACCGTCTTGAGTTCTCACCAATCGGATTGACACAGGCTCCCGCTTCATTGTCAACGAAGATGAACGGCAATGCGTTTGAAATTCCTTTGTCAACCATCCACTTTTCTGGAACTGATATATGACAGCATTTCGAGCTATTCGGTCATTGAGGATAATTGCATGTGTCCTGATTCTCCACGGTATCACGACACCTACCACGGGCAAGGCAGATGACGGCATGCTGTCATCCAAGCAAGGATTTCACGCAATAGTGCTTGAATCGGTCGCCGCGCGTGCGGAAGTATCTTCAGGAGAGTTTAAGTATACAATAGTGCAATACCAGGAAGAGGGAGAAGACTTCGAGTGGAAAAAGGAGGGTGTGTTTGCGTACGATGAAAGGCAAAGCCTTAGTATTCACTGGTTTTTGCATACCTTTGGTAAGAAGGCAAAAGACCCAAACCCATGGGGCGCAACCCCTGGAAATGGAATTGCCATCCAAACCGACGATGGTATTCAGTATCGGGGTGGCGCATTGTTTTCGCCTCAATTAGCACTGGCACGTTTACCTGTGTCTGACCGGACCAGAAAAATTGCTGTTGGTACTTCGCCAAACACTTCTTTGTTTGTACCTTTTGAATGGAGGGCCTTTGGTTTTGCATTCTACGCAGACGTCGATCGGAACACGCCTTTCGACAAGGTAATTCCCAACTATCTTGCAGCCGAGGAGGTAGATATCCTGGAAATAAAACACAAGGACCTGCCAAAATCATTTCAACCAGTTGTCAATCGCGCGCGATACTTCAACTATGGCGGATGCGTTTTGTGTGTTGAAGTTGATCGAGATTACTGGGTTACCCGAGCCCGCTTCGCTAGCCCATCCAAGGCGTCGGCTCGTAGTGATGGAGGATATGTTGGTGAGTCTGTAATAAGCGAATGCACGGTTTACCTGGAACAAGTTAACGGCTACTGGGTACCTGCTCGTGCATTGTACAAGTCTGGTAAGCGGCGACTAGATTTCCAAATGGATTGGAAGTTCGTCAATCCGCCCGAGGGAAAGTTTGTGTTCTCCAAGGAAAGGCTTGAAGAAAACCTCCAAACCTCCTTTGTTCCTATACCCTAACACGAAGGTGTTGCGATGAAATCTCTATTTCGCATCTTGTCATAAATAGTGCTCAGTAAACCGTGCGTTGCATTTAAGATGGGGCCTGCATACTCGCAATGCTATGAACAAGCCGACGACGAATGCAGTGAGTACGCGTTTGGGCTCGCCGATCACCTTTGCAATACTGAACTTTGTTTGTCCGAGCATGTGTTCGACAGTATGGGGATTGCTCAGCATCAGAATGGATTTTGGACGATGAATTATGATTGCCCGCCTAATAAATACGAGGGGATTGTGCAGTCAGGGGCGTTTTATATGTGTGAAGAATTTGGCCCAGATGCTTTATTCGACAGGGCTCAAGCCACAACGACTGTCCACTGCGTAAAGATTAAGTACTGCGGCGGTAGCTGTAATAATAATATTACGTCCGAAGTGTCAATGAATAAGACATATCAAGGCCTCACCAAAATTGTTCGCAAAGCGTTTTGCCCCAGCGGAAATGGTCCGTTCTTGAATTGCATTGAGCAGTTCGATGGCTGTGAGGTGCCGAGCACGCAATGTGAGGATGATTGCCCGGAGCTGCCACCTGATCCATGATAGAATTGGAAATTGAATCGCATTTTGCGGGCTGATGGACTTATGGGATTCATACCCCGTAGATGTCCAGTTCCGGAAAACGCGTTTTTCTACGGCAGCGATTTTCGTTTGAAATTGAACGTCGGTTTCGACATGGATTTAAAAGGCATGAACTCCTTAGCACGCGTCCAAAATCTATTCCGTGTTTTTGAGTTTTGGGCGGATCGTGTAATTGAGATCGGGACAAGTTTCGCTTCGAGTGAGTTGAATCTTGCGAAACTCTGACGGGCTCACTTGGCCGGATCTTACGAGATTGTCGTCGTGCAAATCGTGATGACCGAAGACTTGGCCAAAGAAGCCCATACGCATGGGAATACGGTGCCGCGTCGGTACGCGGATTACTACACCAGCGGCCTAGAAATCGAGATTCCTCAGGATCAAACCAAGCCGATCGAAATTGTGATTGCCCAGGATTCAGACGGACAGTGATTCAGATGGACAGTGACAGTTGCTGAAGCGACCGGTCTGATTTGCTTGAGACCGAAATTCAATGCAACACGGTAGGCACGCCGGGCTCCTCTGTCGCATACTCGGCCATGGTGATGGGGGCCATGAGGTCGCTGAATTGTTGTTCGATCTTTTCGATTTCGTCAAAGCATTCCAGGAAGGCGTGTACGACTGCTGGATCGAAGTGAGAGCCGGCGCCTTCGCGGATGATTTCTAGCGAGCGTTGCACGCTGAATGGTTCTTTGTAGGGTCGATGACTTCGCAGGGCGTCGTAGACGTCGGCAACGGCAACGATGCGTCCGGCAAGGGGGATGGCGTCGCCGTGGAGTCCGTTGGGGTAGCCTGATCCGTCCCACTTCTCATGATGTGTGGCTGCGATTTGCGCAGCCAGTTGGATGATCGAGTTGGCCGATGGCGCCATCGACTCGGTACCCAAAGATGATGTCTCATCCACTTGCTCCGTTCCGGCCACACGAGTGAACTTGCTCGGTTCGGTCAGAATCGCCACGCCCATGTTGCAGTGGCTTCGCATCACTCGCCACTCGTCATTGGTCAGGCGTCCAGGTTTCAAGAGGACGGAGTCGGGGATACCGATTTTGCCGATGTCATGCAGCGGCGCGGCGAGGAAAATGTTTTCGCAGAACGATTCGCTCATGCCCAAGCCTTTGGCAATCGCTCGACTGTAGCCGCCGACGCGGATCACATGGTCGCCGGTTTCCTCGTCGCGGAACTCAGACGCTTTGCCGAGACGCCAAATGATGTCCAGTCGTGATGCGTACAGTTCGGCGGTTCGCTGTCGTACCCGTTGTTCCAGTCGCTCATTGCTTTCCTTGAGTTGATCCGAGAATTGCTTCATTCTCAGGACACTCTTGAGCCGAGCGATGAGGTCATCCGTGTGGACGGGTTTGTTCAGCAGATCGGCTGCGTCCCTATCGATCGCCTGACGCTTCAGCGTCCCATCGGCTTCGCCGGTCACAATGATGACTGGGACATCGTGAGTGGAAGGGTTCTCCTTGATCGCCTGCAGCAACTCCATGCCGGTCAAGCCTGGCATGCGAACGTCTGATACGACGACATCAAAGGGCTCGTTTTGTATCCGCCCCAGAGCCTTGAGCGGACAATCCTCGAACGAAAGCACCCAGCTCGCGTCATAGCCTCGCAAAGAGCGGGCGTAGGATCGCAAGACGTTGATTTCATCATCGACGAACAAGATTCGATGTTGACGCATGGGGGTCTCTTAACGAGGAGTTGCTGCAAGCTGAAGGCCTTCGCGGATGACCATCGCCAGCTCAAAAGCGTGGCAGGGTTTGGTCAAGAACTTGAACACGCGGCCGCGGTTGATCGCGTCGGTCATCACCTCAACATCCGGTCGTCCGGTGAGCATGATGCGGACCGTTTCGGGCGAATTCTCGGCGATCCATGCAATCAGCTCGTTTCCTGTTTTGCCACTCATTTGTTGATCGGAAACGACCAGCTCAAAGTGATGGCGTTGCAACATGCTGATGGCCATTTCTGCGGAATTGGCGACAAACAAGTCGTAGGGCTGGTCCCTGAGGACACGTCTGAGACCGTTCAGCAAGTTCACGTCGTCGTCGACCACTAGGATGGAGGTCATGGGATCAATCCTCTTGAAAGAAGTTGGGGGAAAGTTCGATTGTTTCGGGGGTGGTGATGGGAGCCGGAGCCGAGTCGCGAGTGATCAGCACACGGATGGGTTCTTCGACGCCCATCCCGGATCGTTGCAACATTTGCAGTTTATGAATCATCGCTTGGTGCACTTCGATTCCGCTTGCAAGGAGCAGGCGGCCGGATCGATCCAGCACGTTTGCCGACAGGATCATCCCGTCTCGAAGGTCATCAATCGCAACTTCAACGTCTACTTGGTTTTCCGAGATGACACTCGCCAGAATTTCAACGACGGATGGATCGTAAATCTCGGCATTGTTCAGTTTCTGGAGTGCGACTCGGGGGGAATCGATGCTGCGAAATCGTTGGTAGTCGCCGACGGCTCTTAGGATCCGGGCCGCGATCGGGGTCGGATCGGCGGGAGCTCCGTTTTGTGCCAGGATGAGGTCGGCAACCCCCTGCAATCGAGGAATGGCAGCGATGAGAGATTGTCCGCGTTTGGGCATCTCGTCGACGAACGCTTGGTCGCTGGCAGCCAGTGGTCGTCCGCTGAGGTACTGGGTCAATGTCTCCTGCGGCATGGATACACAACCGACACGCATCAACATCGCGGCGATTTCGATTTGCCAAAGGGGGCCGACGCCGATTCGAATGGCGACCTCACGAGTCAAGTTGCGTGCTTCTTGCGTCAAACCGAAAGCATCGGGCATCGTCAACGAGAGCACTTCCGTCAGCATTCGAACGCTGCCAGCGAGTGTCTTGTTGAGCAACTCGGCTTCGGCGGTCACCAGTCGGTACTGTTGGATGCCGGCATCGAGGGCTTGTGCCAACGCATCTGGTTCGCAGGGCTTGTTCAGAAAGCGAAAAATCTTGCCATCATTGACCGCATCGACAGCCGTCTTTTGATCGGCATTGCCGGTCAACATCACACGGATGGTGTGCGGATTGATTTCCAGCACTTTGCTGAGGAATTCGACGCCCGACATCTCCGGCATCTGCATGTCAGACACGACGACCGCGAAGGGGCCTTCGTGGGCTATCGCTTCCAATGCGGCATGTCCACCGACAGCCAGTGTGATGTCGTAGCGTTTGCGTAGATGACGTTTGAATCCTTGCAGGACATTCGGGTCATCATCGACCAGCAGGACTTTGTCGGTCATGGTGCCAGCTCCATATGAAACAGGGAGTCCCAGTGTTCGAGCCGGTCCCCTTCCTTGATCATCGTCAAGTATTGACGGTCAGGCATTTCATCTGTTGCGGCGTCGCCGTCGATAGGTTGCGAATGTCGAACGAGATTGGCAACGTAGACGGCCGTCAATGGGGTAAAGCATTCACTGCAGGAGTCCGCTGGACGATGGTGAAATGCAACGGCCTCCACGATCGGGTTGGGCAAACCCCAGAGTCCGAGCAGGTGAGCACCGACTTCCGCGTGAGAGGATCGAAAGACGCGAGTTTCTGCTTGCCAAAGTGGTATGGCTTCATCCTTGGCAATACGAATCGCTTCGGAGTACTGGGTAGGCAAATTGGCGGCTAGGACCAGTTTTCCGATGTCGTGCAGCATCCCAGCGATGAAGGAATCGTCGACGGTACTCGCCTGATTGGATTCTTTCTCGGCGATCCGTTTGGCGGTGGTTGCGACAGCGAGGCTGTGCTCCAGCAAGCGATCGAGAGAGAATCCTGGCACATTGGACTCTTGAAACTGACTGAATGCGTTGGCGGTCAACACGAGAGGACGAATCACGTTGAGCCCTAGTAGCGACACGGCGTGTTTGGGGCAACTGACATGTTGTGGCAGCCCAAAGAAGGATGAGTTGACCAGCTGCAGTACTTTGGCCGTCATCCCGATGTCTGATCCAATTTTTTGTGCGATGCGATTGAGGGAGGCATCGTCGGATTCCAGTTCAGCAACCAGTTCGCGATAGATCTTTGGCAGACTGGGGAGCGTTGAGAGTTGTGAGATGAGATCCTTGAGCGAATCGTCCTGGAGCTGGCTGCGAAGCCCGCAGGCGCGTTCGATGGTCTTGATCAGCGAATCCGGGTCGCACGGTTTGGACATGAACTGGTGCGCAGGTCCGACAGCACGAAGAATTTTTTCGTGTTCAGACTGGCCGCTCAGCACGAGTCGTACCGTGTTGGGGTACAGCTGTGAAACACGAGTGAGTAGTTCGGCGCCATCGATGATCGGCATTCGCATGTCGCTCACAATCACATCGAACGTCTCCTTTTCAAGGAGCTCCAGGGCTTCCACACCACCGTTGGCGAAATGCATTTCCCACACACTGCGTTGGTTTCGGAGCATGCGGCGGAGTCCCGACAGGACATTGATTTCGTCATCAACGAAGAGCACTTTGGTTGTCATGATGGTTGCCTCTTGATTGGATTGCATCTCGGAATTGATCCAACGAATCGCTAGCCCGGATACTGCATGGGATGTCTGCCACTACGACGTAAGTGGAAGTATCAAGTTGGTTTATGTTTAAATGAGGACGCTACCGTTTGGTACATTAGCCGCAACGCGATAGCGTCCGGTTCTCACTCGTATGCTCAGGAACCGGACGCTATCGCGTGCCGGCTGATGCAGCATTCAAGCTAGTGGACCCATGATTGGGTTGATTTTTCTGGAGTCGCTTGAGCCGATTTAGCGATGGTTTGCTTTGTGGATTGTTCCAACGGCAAACGGATCACAAAGGTGGTGCCACGGCCTGGTTGGCTTTCCACGTTGATCGTTCCGTTGTGTTTCTCGACCACCACCGAATGTGCGATTGCGAGCCCTTGTCCGGTCCCTTTGCCGGCGGCTTTGGTCGTGAAGAACGGCGTGAATATTCTCGCGATGTTTTCTGGTGGGATACCACAGCCCGTGTCTGAGATTCGGACTTCTGCGAATGGCTTTGCCAGTCGGGTCTCGACCGTGATCGTTCCTTTCTTCTCTGGAGAGTCACCGAGTGAATCTCCGATGGCGTGAGCCGCGTTGACGATGAGATTCAGCAGGACTTGATTGAACTCCCCGGGCAAGCAGGGGACTGCCGGCAAGTCTGGGGAGAAGTGGGTCACCATATCGGCGACATATTTCCATTCGTTTCTTGCAACCATGACCGTGTTCTCAATGGATTTTGAAAGATCCGTGAGAGTCATTTCGGTTGCCCCCGGGTGCGCAAACTCTTTCATTGCACGAACGATATTGGAGACGCGAGTGACGCCGTCGAGGGTCTGGTCGATTGCTGCGGGGATTTCATCGACCAAGTATTCTGTATCGGCTGCTTGCATCGCGGCGTGCAATTGTCCGGCTGCGTCGTCGAGATCCTGCAGGCAATGCCCTTCCTTTTGCGCCGTGGCAACCAGTTGTTCGCACGTTGCGAGGATTGCGATCAGATCGTTGCACGCTGATTGAACGAAACGTGTATTGTCGCCGACGTATTGAATGGGGGTATTGATTTCATGAGCGATGCCGGCTGCTAGTTCACCGATCGATTCGAGTTTTTGTGCCTGGGCCAGTCGTTCTTCTGCTTGCTTGAGTTTTCGGGCGTGGTCGACTTTGGCGCGTAGTTCTTCCGCTGAGCAGTCTTCGTGCAGGCAGTCTTCGAATCCTGAGGAGAATGCGGAGCGAATCATCGGATGATTCAGTCGGTCAACGACACTGACGGTGTAGACACTGCGAGTTCGTATTTTTTGGACGAGCGGGTTCATGTTGTCCTGTGAATCGGCCAATGGACCCGGTTGCTCGACGGGGATGCAGCAGAGCACGAGTGCAAAGTGAATCTGATCGACTTGGATGCATGCGGACTCCAGCGACGAAGCCGTTGTGAGGGCAACGTCGAGTGGTTGCAGGCGTTGGCTCCAGAGTTCAATCGAGGTGGGATCGTGTTCAATCAGTAGGACATGCATTCTTGAGACTCGGTTAAGATCGTCGTGTGAGAGAGGGGCAGCGAAATGAGGATGGTCGTGCATCCAGATTCGGTAGACTCGACAGCGATGGTGCCGTTGTGCTTGTTGACAATCACGTCGTAAGCGAACGCCAAGCCTTGCCCGCTACCTTTGCCTACTTCCTTGGTGGTGAAAAAGGGGTCGAAGATTCGCTCTTGAACCTCTGGTTTGATACCGCAACCGTTGTCGGTGATTCGGATTTGGATGCGGTCCGCTATTTGCTCGGTACCAATCAGGATGGTTCCTTTACCGGGTTCGCAGTGTTCGGAAATCGCGTCAGCGGCGTTTGCCAGGACGATCAGAATCACCTGCATGAATTGGTCTTCCATGCATGGGGCTTTGTCCAGGTCTGACTGTAATTCGGTGCAGATTTTGGCGACATCTGAATACTGATTGGCGGCAACAGCCAGGGCTTTCTCGATGGACTGATTGATGTCGACTGGTGTGCGACACCCGCTGGACGACTGTGAGAATTCTTTCATTGTTTTGACGATACCAGCGACGCGTTCGATGCCGTCCAATGATTGGGCGATCGCATCAGGCAACTCTTCACGCAGGAAGGGCAGATCCACGAGTTCGCTTCGGTCATTGATTTGTTTGATCAACCCGTCAGTCGTGGCGTTGTTCTTGACAGCGGTGACGAGCTCGTCAAACAAATCCAACAGTTCGCCAACGTCGTTAAAAGCATCGTGAAGGAACTGAAGGTTGCTGCTGACAAACTGAATGGGGGTGTTGATTTCGTGTGCGATTCCCGCAGCGAGTTGCCCGATCGACTCCATCTTTCTCGCTTGCTGCAGGTTTGCTTCCAACAACTTGCGTTTGGAAAGGTCACGGATGAGGGCGGTGTAGGTGACGGGGTTTCCGAGACTGGGGTTTCCGAGATTGGGGGTATGGTGAGTCCGGCCAACCGAAATCTCACAGGCAAATGGTTCGTGATTGTGTCGCTGAGCGACCAGTTCCACAGGTTCTCTCGTTGCAGAACCGTCTGGGAAGATACTGGGACAAGCATCTGGGATGAGGAATAGAATGGGTTCGGCGTTCTCCGGTGCCGCGAACAACTCTCGGATATTTGCCCCACATGCCGAATCGCGGTCAAAGATTCGTTCTGCCGAGCGATTGCATGATTGAATGACTCCCTCACGGTTGTAAGTCACGATGCCTTCAGCGGCAGTGTCAACAATTGCTTTTGTCCGCTGGGCCAGTTCAAGTAATTGTTGATTGGCCTGGTAGACTTCAGCTGATTTCTTTTCCAACAACGATTCGGCTTCTTTTCTCGCTGCACGTTCGCGATCGAATCGGCGGCGGAGAAGTTCTAGATCGGACACGGCGTCGCCGTCCCGAGTTCCTTGGGAACTGCAGTCGGAGTCAGTGTAAAGCAAGCGTGTGTACCGTCCATCTTTCCTAGCTCCGTGCGACGTACGGCAACGACGTCATCGAAATGGTCCACACAAGCAAGAATCAAGCCTTCGGCGAGGTCCGCGAAAGGACGACTGGATTGATAGGTCATCGTCAGTACGCCATCGCTGGTTTTCTCACATTCGAACGAAGGCAGTTCGGCGTCCGGGTAAAGCTTGCGCACTTCGACGTGGATGTAGGTTTCGATCAGCGGCAGGAAATCTAAGGCAGATTCAACTCCTTGAAAGAATTGTGGGTAGAGCGTATTAAAACGAGAGAATAGGTGTCGTCCAAAGGCACGCACGAGATCCGGAACAGGCACTCCTGTCTCTTGAGAGAGCGCGATCACCAGGCGAATCAGTTCGGCGTGATCATAGGTTCCCACAGCGGTGTATGCGCCGTCGTTCTGTGTGTCGGCTGATTGGATCATGCGATCAGCGATCTCGATTCCGAGATCTGCTTCGACCATCTCGATCAGTTCGGTAAACACAATGCCTTTCATAACGTTCTCTTTCGTCGTCGTGGTTGGTAGATTGTTTTGGGCGACTAGCCCGGATTATTCATACGAACGATTGGTTTTAGCGCAAGCAGATTCTTGGCAATGAGTTATGTCACCGTTGGGAAAGGCAGCTTGTTCTTCATAATCCGACGCGTAAGCGAGGGATTTGCCGAGTATCCCTCGCTTAAGCGTCGGGCTATGAATCATCCGGACTAGGTCGCGGCGGATTCTTGGGCATGGCGGCGCCACCTACCTCGACGGAATCCTTCCAGGATGAGTTGGATTCTTTCGTGGTCGCCCTTCAGATCAGTGAGAGGTCGATGTGGTTGGGATTCGTTGAAGAAATCGACAAACCCAGGAAGCTGTTTGACTTCGTCTTCATTCTCGATGTAGCCCATGCTCCATTGGCCGAAGTTTCGTTCTTCGATCTCGCGACTGGCGAGTTGCAGTACGTTGGTGTGTCGCGGGTCCTTTTCGATTTTTTCATACAGCGAATGGACCACCTGGGGTTCGCCTTCCAGGACTTGAAAGAACGTTCCGTCGATGAAAAGCAGAACGCCCGTGACATTCAAGGAGTGGTTGTTGTCGCGAGCGAACCTCAACAGTTCGCGAAGCATTTCGTCGCTGAACTCCACCGTCGCGGCACTTGCGTAGACCAATTGGATCAACGAAGGATTGCTTGATTCTATGGACATTGGAACCCTCTTTTACTCTTGTGTTGTGTGGTGTTCTATCAGACGAACACTTGTACGTAACATGTGATGAGATCACGGCGGGTGCCACCGGAAACTCAGCCGCGTGATGTGGAAAGAAACACATTTCGTCAGAAAACGAGGTTGTGTTGAATGTCACGCAAAAGAGAACGCGACGAGGGAGAAACCTCATCGAGAAAGCCATCGTTTTATTTGCCTTACACTCTGTCGTTCGTGAGTGCAGACATGCCGAGTTTCATTGCGGTGAGAGCTTGGTCCTTTGGACGTCGAATACATTGACGCCACGAGGGATCTTCTGTGCATCAATGATTCGCTGACGAAGCAATTGCTTGAGTTCGCTTCTGACTGAGTCCCATTTTGTCTCGCCGGCCAAGTTGTGCATTTCGTCCGAATCCGTGCTCAGTTCGTAGAGTTCCTCACCGGCTGAGCCGTCATCGCCCCAGAATGTGTATCGATACTTTGCAGTCCGAATGCTGTATCCGGGAGCCGATTGGCTGAAATGGCTGAGGGCTGAGTCGCGTACCATCGTCTCGGGGTTCTGCAGGGCAGGAACCAGGCTGCGGCCAGACAGATCGTTTGGCGCGTCAACGCCGGCCAATTGAGTGAGTGTCGGATAGAAGTCCACCATTTCTGCCATCGTCTTGGCGACCGTGCCGCCGGGGATCCCCGGTGCTGAGATGATCAGCGGCACATGGGTGGCATTTTCAAACAGTGTTGTTTTTTGATAGTGGCCGTGTTCACCCATGTGATAACCGTGGTCCGAGGTGAACAGGACGATGGTGTTGTCTGCCAAGCCGGACTCGTCGAGCGCGTCGAGAATCAAACCGAGTTGAGCGTCGGCAAAGGTGATGGAGGCGTAGTAAGCCTGAATGGCTTGCGCTGCGAGTTCTGGTTTCAAGTTCACTTGATCGCGTTTGCGACGGATCGATTGCAATGCCGGCTTGGGGATCGTTTCGTCATAGCCATCCGGCACGGACGGTATTTTGATCTGGTCCAGAGGGTATTGGGCAAAGTAATCCTTGGGTGCGACGTATGGCGTGTGGGGGCGATAGAGACCGACGGCTAAAAAAAAGGGGTGTTTGTCGCTTGCATGTTTGTTCAGACGCCGAGCGGCTTCGGCGGCAGCGATCCCGTCGGTCTGCTCAGCGTCGGTACCTTCTGCAGCGAGCCAACTGAGTGTGCCCCCGAAAGTACCGGGCACCAATGAAAAGATTTGGTCTTCGTCATCCACATCGCGTCCGCGAGGGTTGAAAGTGTCGTTCCAGGAATAGGGATCATCGTGACCGCTGGTGCCGATGTGTTTGGGAACGTTGTAGTGATAGATCTTGCCGATGCGAGTCGCAAAGTAGCCTGCGTCACGAAATGCTTCGGACAGTGTCTTTACGTTGGGCAGATGCTCACGCACATAGATCGCGTTTTTCTTGATTCTGGTTTGGTCGGGATAGAGCCCCGTCATGAAGGAGGCTCTGCTCGGACCACAGAGAGGGTACTGACAGTGAGCCGATTCGAAACGAACGCCGCGTGCCGCGAGACGATCGATATTGGGCGTTTTGACTTGAGGGTGACCGTAACAACCGATGTCACAGTTCAAGTCATCGCAGATCAGAAAGAGGACGTTTGGTGGGGCAGCGTGGACCACCGTCGTGTTGGTGGCCAGCGATCCAAGAACCAGAAAAGCCAAAAAGGCGGCAGGGCGGAATAGAGAGAGGTGGGCTGGCATGGTGTGACCTGTCGTTTCCGTGAAAGAATTTTCTAAGAACGACAGTTTAGTCAACCTGCAGGCATCGAGGTGGTTGCCCATTCACCGTGCCGCATCATTCGTCGCCAGTGAAGCGTCCCAGGAGGCGTGCACGGATTCGATTGCCGTGTTCCTGCGGGTCACCGTTGGTCTTGTACAGTTCCATTGCCTTGTCGTACTCGCCGGTCCGCTCGTAGGTGCGACCGAGGTTATAGCGGGCGGGTGGGACCCAGTACGAAAGCTGTTCTTCGTTGAGCACTCGCTTGCTGAGCCAATTGGCAGCCGTTTCGTAACGCAAATCATCGTACTGCAGCAGGCTGAGCCAGTACGTCGCCGTTCGCTTGCCCATTCGCATCAGGCCTTGGATTTGCCGGATTTGCTGATCGTAGATTTCTGAACTGATGCCAAGCTCCCGTCGCACGCCGTAGGCGATTTGCAAATCGACGTCGATCATCAGGTCTTCGATTTCGAACTCGGGAGCTCGCTGGGCAAGGTAGAGGGACCGGGCACCTTCGATACTTTCCAGTTCGTCGTCACCGAAAACGCCGCAGAGATGCTGCCAACGGCCTTTGGACAGTTTCTTTGCCATTTCAAAATCGGCTTCCATCATCGCCCACCGGGCGATGAACCAAAAACCGAAAATCGGGTCGCGTTGTGCGTACTGTTGCAGGGTGGCTCGGTAGATTTCGGCCAGCAGGGGAACGTCCCACATCCGAACGCTGGCAATTCCTTTGACGGCCTCGAACTGGCTGGCAAGCTGATCGGCATCCACATAAACGTTCATGCGTCGATCACCGGTGAGTCCTGATTGCAGGTGTTTCATTCGGGGACTGACGGCTTCGGGCAGAAGATTCAGCAGGGCGACACACTGCTGGATGTCGCGTTGAGTGAGCGGATACTTGAACTGGTCCAGCCCTGCGATGGAGAGACGTCGCATGATCAGCTCATCGTCTCTGGCTTGACTGAGTGTTGCGATGCCGATGCCTTCGGACTCGGGGATGAACGTTCCCAATGCCGGTTCGAACAAATAGACTTCGTCGGCAATCAGCACGCCGACGCAAAAGGGGGTCAGCTCGCCGGTATCGGTCGAACGTGTTGCCAACACGGCGGCGGGCAAGTTGACCTGTCGACACAACTGGGTGAACACACCGGCGCGTTGCAGCGGGTCGCCGGTTCCGTGCATGACGGTGTAGTAATCCGATTGACGAATTCCGGCACCTCGAAACTGCATCCCGTGAGGTAGTTTCAGTTTGTCGGTTGGCGGAGCCGGATCTGTCGGCACCAACGGCTCGAAGGCGACGTTCCGGATCGTCCAATCAAAGAGTCGCGACGCGGTCCGCAACTGATCGGTTGCTTCTTCGCCAATTTCTTTCGTCTTGGTTTCAAACCAGCTTTCCAGCAGCAGATCATCGCGTTCGGGGGTATCGACCCAGCGGACGATTTGTCGAAAAAGGTAGCAGTCACGCAGGTGAGTGGTGTCGGAGCCCGCGAATGTCGACGACTCGATTCGGTTTTCGACGACCTCGGGTGGCAGCAGTTCACTGATGGTGCTCAGCAATTTCGCTGCTTGGGTGCCCGAGGTGTCCGGGTGAGCGATGTTCCATTGATTGAGGTGATAGGCGATCTGCCGCTGGGCTTTTTCTGGATCAAGCCCGACGATTTTGTCGAGCAACTCGACGGTTTCGCCGAGGTGGTCTTGGATCGTCTCCGTCTGCATTTTGTTCTGGCGACGGGTTTGGATCTCGCGAACCAGTTGCCGGTCGTCACTGCAGCCTGCAACGCAAGTGATTGAGGTGAGAAACAAACCGAGTAACAGGCAGGCGTGATGCCGCAAGCGAGTGGATGCCGGCGTGTGGTCTCGCGAGCAGGCAGGTGGTGAGTAGCGGGGCGAATTGGTGACGGGGCGGGCCATTCAGGAGAATCCGGAGTCAAAGTAGTTCCACGGCTTTTCGAATCTTTAGCAATCGGTCCACCATGGCGGCAAATTGATCCAGTGGAACCATGTTGGCCGCGTCGCTTGGCGAAGTTTCCGGTTGAGGATGGGTCTCGAAAAAGACCGCATCCGTACCGATTGCTACGGCGGCGCGGGCCAAAGGTTCGACCATTTCGCGGTTTCCTCCTGTCACACCACTCCCCCCACCTGGTTGTTGCACGCTGTGGGTGGCATCAAAAACGACGGGAGCCCCCAAGGCACGCATCAGGGGCAGGGACTGCATGTCGTTGACGAGGCGACCGTATCCAAAGAAGGTTCCTCGCTCGCACAGCAGAACGCCGCCATCGCCGGAGTCTCTTGCTTTTTGAAGTACAAATTTCATGTCCGAGGGGGCCATGAATTGACCTTTCTTGATGTTCACGGGACGGCCCGTGGCGGCAGCGGCCACGACCAAATCCGTTTGCCGTGCCAGGAAAGCAGGAATTTGCAACAGGTCACAGACCGCGGCAACCCTTTCCACTTGGTCGGGCAGATGGACATCGGTCGTGACGGGCAATCCGGTGGACCGTTTGAGGTCAGCCAGCATTGCCAATCCGGATTCCAGGCCCGGTCCCCGCTGTGCCGAAAGGCTGGTCCGATTCGCTTTGTCAAACGAGGCTTTGAATACAACATTGACATCGTCACGCAGATTGATATCGCGGAGCACTTCGCCGATCTGCGTCGCGATCTCCATCGTTTGCAAAACGCAGGGACCAGCAATCAGTAGTAGCGGCTGGCCGGGGCCGCATGAGTAAGGTCCTATCTTGACGGGGGAGATTTGGAGCATGTTTTGTTTCTAAGTAGGTTTCTGAGTAGCGTTGAAGCTATGTAGAGAGGATTTTGGTGTGCGGGCTAGGCGCCGTCGGCTCACGATATCAACAGTCCGCACTCGGTAGAGTTTCGATGATCCTGGGGGCTGGGGCAATCGCAACAAAGCCCCTGAAAACCTTCATTGCGAGATTTTTCGCAATCGGGTGTCCAACTCAGCGATCGTCGCCGGGCCGATTCCACAACATCCCCCGATGATGGTTGCTCCGGCCGAGATCCATGTCATCGCATGATGGGCGTAGCGAGTGGTGTCGTGTTGCGATTGGCTGTGCCATCCACAACGTTCTTCGTCCACGCCCGCGTTGGCATAGGCTCCCACGGGCACTTTGAGATCTGCAGAAACCAGAGCCTGCAGGAATCGCAGGGTCTGTGATGCGGGAGTGCAATTGACGAGGATCGCGGAAGCACCTCGATCGACTGCGGCGAGGGCGATGTCTACCATTTCCGATTCGCTCAACAAGTCGGCATGGGGGCCAGCGGTGAGAGACAACCAAGTTTCGCTGCCCGTTCGAATCGCTTCCTCCACCGCGGAAAGTGATTCCGAGGGATGACAATGTGTTTCACACAAAATCAAGTCGCAACCGAACTGGTGCAAGGCGTTTGCAAACTCGCGTTGCTCGGGGCGTGGGTCGGGAGGTGACAGATCCGGACGATAACAATCGCACAGCGGCGGCAGGCTGCCAGCGACTCGATGATCATTGGGCACGGCGTTTCTGGCCAATCCAATCGCTCGGCGGGTCCATTGTGACCATTGCTGTCCGACCGTGCGACGTTGCGTTCGAAAGGTATTGGCTGTGTGAATCGTCGCACCGCTGGAAACGTAATCCCGGTGAATCGCGGTGATCACATCGGCATGATCTGAGATTGCGGTCGCGCTCCAAGCCAGGGATTGGTCATTGGCGGCGCCACGGGCGATCAGCTCCGTTCCCATGGCTCCATCCATTAACAAGACGGTTTGTTGGTGATCAGCCATGTCGAGGAACCGTAAAGAAGATGTGTAGCAAGGGATTCGTCCGATTTCGACTGTCCCGGGGAACAAGGCGATTCGACATCGCCCCGTCAACCACTTGCACCGCGAGTCATTATACTTCTGTCTTGAAACCACACGGTAACGATCTGGAGCACTGACTTGATCTCTCGCGTTTTTCAGCCAACTTGGATTCTCAGCACCTCGGCAACCCTTTGGATTGCGGTCTTGTGGTGTGCGAACGTTCACGGCGACTGTGACGCGACCCAGCTTTCTGCCCCGTACACGCTGTTGGTGATCGACAAATCCGGGTCGATGGAGATGACGGCGGACGAGCTGAGGGCGGAGGGATTGGCGATGTTGCCAATCGACGAAGGACGCAAACCTTGGGAAGCCGCGCGGGTGCGGATCGACGAGCTGCTCAATCGGCTCTCCGACGGTCGGATCGTCCGTGGAGGATTGTTCAGCAGCGAAGTGCAATGGCTGGACGAAGTCAGTCTTGATTCTGACGACGGCCGTGATCGTTTGAGAGGAATGATCGACGAACTGGCACCGGTCCGAGGCCAGGGCTCCACGGCGTTGTTCGAAGCGTTGAATGATGCGGTCGCGCAAGCCAGGACGTTGTCCGATGAAGACCCGTCACGAGATATCGCAATCATCGTCTATACCGACGGCGTGGATTCGACCCAAGACCCGACGGAGAAATCACGCAAGCGGGATCGCGTTCGCACCGAGTTTGCCAAGCTGGTGGACAGCAATCCCAACGTATGGCTTTACTACACGCCGATCATTCAAGGCAAAAGCGATGCCATCGAAACGATCATCGATCACTCGCACGCCGTCGGGGTCGGATTCAAGTTTCCGCTGCCATTGGCGATCGAGCCCACGGGGTTTGTTTTGCCGTCGGCCAAGCTGAATCCCAAAGCAACGATCAGCACCACCCTGTGTGGTCATCCAGGCGTATGGCAGATCATCAATGATGCGACGATGAAGCTGGAGTTTGAACCAGACGAGCTGGATGGTGCCAGTGGTCCGCCCATCCAAATCGATGTGGCGCCGGTGAAAATGAGAGAAGGCACGATTGACATTCCGCTGGAAGTCCTCAATGCAGAGGTCTTGAAACCGGATCAAGTGTACTCGGGCAAACTCAAGATCACCTATCCGACGCTTGGCGACCACGAGATTCGAGCGCCTGCGGAGTTCACCGTTCGATTCCAGGCCGCCGCGCCGCCTGAGATCTACGACATTCGTCCTGTAGATGGATCAACGGTTCCGGCCGGTCAACCGATCACCTTCATCGCACAAACCTTGCAAGGCGCCTCCATCATCTGGGACTTCGGCGACGGCGATTCCGATTCCAACGCCACGACCCAGCACACGTACAGCACCGAGGGCGATCGCAAGGTCACGCTTACCGTGACGGCACCATCAGGTCGCACGGAAAAGACCATTTCGCTGAAAGTGATTGACTTGGCGGCGAACATCCAGCCGGTCAACGATCGATTGATCGCCGGTCAGCGTCACGTCTTTCGAAGCGTCACGCGTGGACCGATGAAACGTGTGGAGTGGCTCGTCGACGGACGCCCGTTTGAGCCGACCAATCCGGCGACCGGCGAGTTGGAATATGCCTTTGATCGAGCCGGAGAGCACAAACTGGAGGTGCTCGGTTTCGCCGAGCAGATGCAAACGCCCTACAAGAGCCAGCCGCTGAACGTCACCGTGCTGCCAGGCCCCTCCCTGAAAAGTGACACCGATCCGGTGTACGTCGGACAACAGGTCAAGCTGACGGTGGATTCGCCACCGGGCTGGAAAAGCATCTCATGGGACTTTGACGACGGCACGACGGTGTCCGACGGCGGTGCCGAGCAAACCCACACCTTCAAAATTCGCAAGACGCACCGAGTGCGCGCCGTCATCGAATGGACCGACGGGCCACCACAAACGGTTGAGCTGGACGCGGCGATCAAGTCACGAGCGTTGGTCGCCGGGATCGATCTGGGTGGAGATGCAAAACGGTTTTACTCGGGCGACACCTTGCCACTGAATGAGAAATCGACGGGCGATATCTGGAAACGTAGTTGGTCGGTGCGGCGCCCCGGGGCGGAAACGTTTGAGCCTCTTGTGGAGGGCGCAACGTCGCTGCCGTTGGACAGCGAGGGTGAGTACGAAATACGGTCGGACATCGAGTCCTATCCCGACGAAGCCGGGGCGACGCAGACGGCGTCGACCTCTGTCAAAATCTTGGTGTTGCCCAAGCCCAATCGAGCAATCCTGTGGTCCATCGGCGGACTGCTGGCAGCACTCGTGACGGGTGCGTATTGGGTGTTGGTGCATGGCAACAAGGCGATGTTTTGGCACTTGCGGTATCGCTTGGGAGGCGACTTTGATGCAGACAATCCTGGGTCGCTGACCAAAGTCAAATGGAATCCGTTTCGCAAACAGTCCGCCATTGAGCTCAAGCGTATGGTGCCCGATGGGTTTTGGAGGAGCGCTGAGGGCAAGAACGAGAAGCTCTTTCTGTCCTACAAACGGGCCGCCGGTGAGGTGCAAAGCCGGATGCAGTACACCCGCGAAACACAGCAGGGACGCAAGGAAGCGTCTGTGCGATTGAAACAATCCGAAGTGCGGGAAGACAAGTTTTTGCTGATCGAACCAAAATGTAACGACGAAGCGAGCAAGGTCTACCTGCGTGTGATCAAACGTCATGGCATTTGGTGGCTCGGGATTGTATTGTTCCTCGCCATCCTGGGCTTGAGCCTTTGGTTATTCGTCCTGACCTATCAGTGGGTCTACTCCCTGTAATCCCCTTTTCAATTCAATCCAATCGACTATTTCATAGGATCAACAATGTCATCGAACGTTCATATTTTGACCGGATGTGGCGGTACGGGAGTCACGACGCTGCTGCGAACACTGGAGTTGATGGTCGAAGATCCCTACTGGCGTCCAAGACTGCATCGCGACATCTATTTCATCTTGATCGATACCGATCGCAAGGACATCCAGAATTTCAAACGACGCAAAAGCGAGCTGCTGGCGGGGTTGCCTCATGAGCCGTACTTGTTGGTTCACAACTTGGCGCAAAACATTTCGCACCTGCAGCAACCCGTGCTCAGTCGTTTTCGCGCCAACGATGAATCGCCCGATGCGATCAAGGGACGCGATCGGCTGCTCAGGCACTGGTGGAATCGCAGCGCGTCGGAACCGTTTTATGCTCCGTGGGTCGATGACATCGTGCAGGGGGCCGGGCAATGCGGCCCGGTTTCGTATTTCCTCAGTTGGTTGCGGATGCCCGAGTTTGACGTGGCGCTCAAGGACCTGTTGCGTGAGATCGAGACGCGTCAGGGCGGACTGGGGCCGTGGAAGGTACTCAATTCGTTGATCGTTTCCGGTTTGGCCGGGGGCACCGGGCGCGGATGCTGGCAGTGGATCGGATTCAAGATCCGTGACTTCTTTGCCCGTCAGGGACACAGCCCCGCACCGACGGGATTCTTGATCGACCAATCCGCCTTTGAGGACCGCAAACGCAGTCGTCCACGAACGGCGGTTGCGATGACGGTCAACTCGCTGACCGGGTTGTCGGAACTGTCCGGTTGGATCACCAACCAGCGTGCCGAAAACCACAAGGACGTTTATCGATTCCGCTTGCCCAGTTTTCATTCGCCGGCCAACGAAGTCTCTGATGTGATCCAACCGGACCCGGAGTCCAACCAGTGGCACGGCGGTCCGATCAACTCGGTCCACTTGATCTTTGGCTCCAACGGTCAAACCCACCTGGCCTCCGCCGAACAGTACTTTGAAATGGTCGGCACGGGGATCTACTGCGCGATCAGCAACAGCGACATCCAAGCGCAGAACATCAACGATCGTGGCAGCGCGCACTACTACAGCATGGCCAGTGCGACCGTGGAGGTGAAAGCCAACCAGATCCGCAAGTTCTTTGAGTGGACGGCTCGCGCCGAAGCGATCCACCGATTGCGAAATCGCGATGACAGCGTGGCCGATCGGGCTGCCGGGGAGTTCTTGAAGCAAAACAAGCTGCAGTTGGGTTTGCTTTCTGCGACTAGCCGCAGTGCCAAAGTCGATTCGCCCTTTGAGCCTGACGCACACGGAACTCCTTTGCAGCGTCTGCTGGCGTTCATCGACGGCGCCAGGGCGAAATTCAAGAATGCCCTGAATGAAGCGTTTGATTCCGACGACACGGATTTGGTTCTCGATGCCGCCGGACAACTCTCTGGGGAACGCGAATCGCTGATCGCCGACGCTCGCCAAAAACTCAAAGCCGCATTTGATGAGGTCCGGATCGCTTCGTTTGATGAGGTCGAGCCCGAGATGCAGACGTTCCCGGTCGGCCCGGCATTGGCGGCGGCCAAGCAGTTGTATGAACGAACCGGGTCGGTCGCCAACATGTTGCAGTTCCTCAAACGTACACGGCAGACGTTTGAGTACGAGCGTGAGTCGCTCAACGCGGTGACCGAGTCGACTCATCGTGAAATCGATTCGCTGATCAACCAAGTCTCCGGTCGCAGTTACGCGTTGTTCGGCGAACGATTCGACGATGCGGAGGAGACTGAGATCAAGAGCGCCTGTGACATCCAGTTTCTCGCCAAGAACGACGAACACATTCGCATGTACCTCAAGTCGATCTATGCCGAATGGATCGGAAAACTCCGTTCGTTGGAGGAGCGATTGGAGTTGTACCTCGAATCGCTGGGCGCCGCAGAGATTCTGCTGCGGGATCGCTGCGACGCGGTTGTCCCCGGGACCACCGATGCCCGTTCGCTGCTGTTCAGCAAAGAAGACAAGCCGGAGGATTCGGCGATCGACCCGCTGCATCCTGAGCGATTCTTTCGACGCACCTTGCAACCGGTCATCAGTGACGCTCGCATCAACGAGCTGGTGGAGCCGATGGTCGCCAAGTCATCCGTGTTGACGTCGCTCGTCTCCGACGCGTTCAAGCCGTTGGACAAAGATGCGTATGTGCGTCAACAAACCGGTCGCAACCAACGTGATCGTTTGGTCGCCGAAGTCACACAAGTGGTGCGGGTGAACGATGATTTCATGCCACGCGAATTCGCGTTGCGGAAAGTCGCCTATGACTTGGCCAAAGCATGGTGTAAGCGGCTCGACGGCGCGGTCTCGTCTGATGAACGCAATTACTTGACCGATTTGTGTTACGCCACGTTGGGGTTCAAGCCGCAAACGCAAAAATCGCGTGATGAAATCCAGCATGTGTTGCCAACCGAAGAGGACATCATCCACTACTTGGCCGCCGCGACCGCAAAAAACTGCAAGCCGTACTGGCAAATCCGTAGCGATGCGCTCGTGCATCCGTTCTCGGTCAGCTTGTTCTTTGTCACCGATCTGTCGGAAGACGAATCGAAAGCCAAGTTGCAACCTTTGTTGACGGATCGGCCAGTCAACATCGACGTCAACGCGAGGACGAACAACGATCAGCACTCCGGACACAACCCTTATGTTTTGTTGGCCTACAGCAACGAAGGAATTGACTCCTTGGAGCCGATTCAGTCGGCCCGCTATCACGAAGAGGAGAACATCGAGACGTTGATCAAACAGACCGAGAATCCGTCGGGAGACACGATCTTTCAGCGCGGAATCGGTTACACCAGTCCGATCTTTGTCACTGAACCGGCGATCAGTTCCAAACGATGGAAGCCTTGGGCGAAAGACCTGCGATTCGAGGAAAATCAACGTCAGGGACGCGTCATGGATGCGATCTTGTATTCGCTCTTTCCGGGCAAGAGCGACGACGCCCACGTGGTCGATTTGCTCAGCAAGTTGTCCCATTGTGATTGGCCGATGTCGCTCTTTGAGCCGCAGGATCGCAACTATTTCAAGGTCGCCCGCTTGCCTCGGATTTGGCAAGGCGGCCGATCCGCCATCGACCAACAGACCAGTCACTTGGACGGTTGGTCCGAAGGTTCCAACGTCGCCTCGTCCGCCGGTATCGCCAACGTGCTCAAACGTCTGGAAGAGTCTCCAGCTTGGGTGGGACGCATCCATCAGGAGACCGAGATGTTCCTTGACGATGTGCTGCCATTCCTGGGCTACGGACCGACAACGCCCGCACGCAAAGCCGTCTTTGCCGCGTTTCAGGGTTGGCTGCGCAGCGAGATGGATGATGCCGACAAGAACAAGGACGAAGCGGCTCGCGAAATTTGGAGCACTCTGCTGCAGCGGGCAGCTCAGTGGGGAATCAGCGGTTAGCCGAAATGGATCCTTTTTTCATCGTCGGAAAACGCGTCGAACTGACGCGTTTGCGTGAAGCCAGCCAATTGTCGGGCAGTTGGCTCGCCGATGATTTGCCTCACCCGCGGTACGGCCCCCAAAACAACGCGGGCAACGACATAGGTGACAGCGCAGTCAACGGCGAGCGGACCAATGAGCCGATTCGGTTGATCGATCCCGAGGAGTGGGGTGAAGACGATTGGCCACGGTTGTTGACGATGCAGGAGTCCGTTGTCGCGCACTTGGTGGTGCTTGATGACACCTCCACGTTGAACGATGCAACCGAGCGGGCCAAGCGTCTATTGGACTTGCTCGCTCAGCACATGATCGGCCGTGACCGAACAGTTCGGCACGTGTTGCTGTTGCTGCAGACAACCACCAGCAGCACGATGACACAGGCGGACTTGGACGAGATCGTGGAGCTGACGCTGCCCGATAATCGTGGCCAGCAGAATGCGGATTCGGTTTGGTCGGCCGTCTACGCGATGACCAGCCGGCTCGAGCCGATCGGGGACACCGGGTTCACTGCGGCAAAAGTATGGCCGGTGGCCGTTGGACAGTTGTTGATGCACTGGATGCATGAGTTGCCGCCGGTGGTTGCCTCCTCCGGTTCGCACAATCGTTTCTTTGCGTGGCGGCATTTGACATTCTCGCCGCAGGGCACGCAGTCCCAGGACACGCAGTTACGGGGTTCGGAAGCAATCGACCAAGACGGCAAGCAGTGGGAACAGTTGGTGGCGAAGTGTTTTCAGCAGGTGTGGCGAGGCGTGTTCGCGGATCGATCTGGCCAACGTCCTGATTTGCGATTGGCCGATGGTCCGATGGCGTTGACGCCATACGATTTTAAACCCCAACCGGGCGATCGTCCCTACCAGAAATGGACCGACTACCATTCGCAAGAGTTGCTGGAGCAGCGTTTGACGCCTCATCTGTGGCGGAGTGCAACGCAGCAGACCGGTCAACAACTGCGTCAGCAATCCAGTCAGTACGCGCGCGACAGCTTTGATCGGGGACGTCAAGCCACCGAAGGCTATTGGCGATTGGTCCACACGGATCCCTCCGCGTTGATCTGGCCGCTCGTTGCGGACGGACAGGAGAAAGCAGCTCAGGATTCACTGGCACAATTGGGTGAAGCCGCTGCCCAATTCGAGGAAAACGTTGTCGATCACCATCGCTGTGGCGAAGAGTTTCAGCGGACTCAGTCGGGTTGGATCGAGTGGCCGATGCGGATCGTCGCCATCGTCGCGGTGTGCTTTGCAGTCGGGTATGCGGCGTTGTTGACGGTGTACTACTTGCTGGATTCCCTTTGGATGGCAGCAGGATGTTTGCTCGCTACGGTGATCGGATCGATCGCCGCAGCCTTTCTTAGCAAGGACCTCGAATCCAAAGCTGGTCGACGCGGTCAGTTCACACTGGACGCGGGTTTGCAAAGTTTGGATCAAGAGGTTCAGCAGCGTTATGTTGCCGCCGCGGATTTGTTTGCCCTGGGGACACAACGCAACACTTTGGTCCAGCGTCGTGCTCAGATCGGACACGCCGAGTCCAAACGCAGGGCGTTGCATCACCAGATTCAGCAATGGCAATCCGACATCGACTTGGGCGACAAGCCGGCCAAACGCGGCGCGTCCCACTTGGACTTGGCAGACGTTTTCGCCCAAGCAACGACGTTGCCCCTGCCGATCGACATGCGACCGGTGGATCAGGAAGCCGCTGTGGCACCGTTCATCAAGAAAGAAGTCGAGACCTTTCGCGAGCGTGTTTGGCAACCGATATGTCGCGGCACCGATCCCTTTGCACGCGGTGCGATGGATCGCGATCAAATGCGACGGCGAATCCAAGCGTATTTTGAACGGTTCGCGGCGCGACTGATTTCGTTTGCCGGGTTGATGGCGATCGCACAGTTACAGCAGTCACGGATCTCGGGCTGGTACCAGGATTTGACGTCGCACCTGCAATTGGACAGATACCTTTCAGGGGCATCGTGTCATTTCCCCAGCGGGACCACACCACCGTCGCACCTGCGTCCTGAAATCCAATTGGTGTTTCAATCCGGGTTTGAGAAACTCGGCTGCGACTCTCGCTTGGACGACTTTCGCAAAGACCATGTTTCCGATGGGTCTCATTGGCTGGGCGATGTGCCCGCGCTGGGCTACATGCACGAGCGAATTCCGGTTCACTTGACGGTCGAGGATGGGCAGCTCAGGGTCAAGTCTTGGGAGGAGGGCACTCTCGACGCGCACCTTGGTGGGCAACCATCACCGGGGGGCAGCATCCGATGAAATCGAATACCTTCCGCAGATCCGTTTTGGGCCGCTGGTCGTCGCATCCGGTCGATGTGGCTTGGCGAACCCGATGGTTGGCCATCGCGACGTTGCTGCCGCTGGTGATTTTTGCCGTGGTGTTGGCCACTGAAATTCGCAACCCGCGGCACTGGTTGGGGCTTTGGCAAAACGCAACGGTGTGGGGCAGCTTGGCGTTGATGTTGATCTGCATCACCGCTGCCACTCTGATGACGCTGGGCTTGATGGCGAGGCTGAATCGATGGAGCAGCGAGTTCAAGAAACAGGCTCCTAGCTTTCTCGGCTGGATCGATCCTTGGATGGCCATTCCGGCGATCGCGTTGGCACTGCTGGGGCCGCTTTATTTGGCGGAGATCAACGGGATCGGCGGGTTGGCGGGCTGGGTGTTTCGATTCTTGGCCTTCCTGCCCCTGACATGCTTGATCGCCCTGACAGGTGCGATGCCTTTGCGAGACGATGCAGAGGAAAAGACAAAGCGACAACCTTGGTTGCTCGGCGTGGCGATCGTGTTTGGCTTGTTCGCGTTGCTCACGACGGCTCATGATTTGGCGGTCGCTACGGGAGCGACTCAGGTCAGCGGACGCTTGCAAGGACTCTTGCCCGGCTATGCAGGCGTCGCTCCACCGTTCTCCGGTTTAGTCGGATTCGGTTTGATCGGTTTGGTTGCCTATCTGGCGTGGCGTCTTTGGAAACGTGCGCCGTCGAAAGTGGAAAAGACGATCCGGCGTTACACGTCGTTGGGTAATTTGCTTGAGATTCGCAAGGACCTGATCTCGGGGGCATTGCAGGAGCAGGTGGACGACGATGCGGATTCGCAGGTGCGCGAAAGTGGTTCTCAGCGGGTCGAGTTGGCGTTGTTTGGTCACACCGCCAGCGAGCCACAACGGGGATTTCGCCAAGTCGCCGCGGAACGTTTCGAGCGAGCGGTTTCGGAAATTGTTAGCCCGGTCAGCGGAAACCCTTCCAACGGGCAGGACAACGTCGGCGCGGCGGATGTCTGCGTGATGGGCGATGCAGGATCGGGCAAGACCACGCTGTTGATCGCCCACGCACTGGCGATGGCGATCGAGTCAGGCACTCGAACGTTGTGGATTGTGCCGACGGACATGACATCGACACAGCATCATGAGTTGAGCCGTCGGATCCAGGATCGACTACAAGCGTTGGATTTGGATTGGCTGGTCGCGACGGCAACGCTGTCGGTCCAGTTGGGTGTCGATTGGGCTGATGGAAACGCATCGCTGCCGTCGATCCTGCTGGCCAACGAGCGGCAATTGCGAGAAGCGATTTTGGACAACACGGCGATGAATCAACAGCACCGAGGCAGTCTGCTGGCGTCATTCCCACAGATCATTGTCGACGACGCGCGGAGAGTTTTTGATGCAGACCCGAACGTGTTTTCGACCATTGATCAAGCCGGGCGGCTGTGTGGTGTCTACGGATATCGGACGCAGATGATCGTCAGTTTGTCGTCAACACCGTCGAGTGAGTTGATTCAAGCAATCGCAACGCAACCGGGAACAGCGGTGTTTGAGGATGCGGTCAGCTTGCAGCCTATCGATTCAAATCAACCCACGTTGTAGATTTAGCCTGGACTGTTCACAGTTCGGTGTTGACATTGTTTTTTCAGTCCATGTTTTCGTTCCATGCATCGCAATCAAAGTGAGCCTCAGGCGCTAGCCGTGGGCCGGCACCACAATCCGCCTCAGGCGCTAGCCCGGATTATTCACGCCACTGACTACAGTCTCGCAATACGTTTGCGCAAAACGGTTTACGCGGATTGGCAGGAATAGAGTCTGCGCATATCAGCCGCCACGCGATAGCGTCCGGTTCTCACGCCTGTGATCGGGAACCGGACGCTATCGCGCCAGCGGCTGATGAATAATCCGCGCCTAGCCGTGGGCCGGCACCACAATCCGCCTCAGGCCCACGGCTAGCGCCTGAGGCTCACTGGACCAGCTGCGCCGGTGGAGGTGACAGCAGACCCCGCGCAAACCCAAAAAGACACAACCCCGAGTTTTGAGCAGCCCAGCGCTGCGTTCTGCCCTGGGCTTTCATGTCCGTCTGGAGAGAGTGCCAGAGGGTAGCCGTCCGACAGAGAACTAAGGAACGATTCGATATCGCAGCGTGATCGCAGGTCGTTCCACGTTGGTGCTGGGAGACTCGACATCGGTTCGCAAACGTGTGGTGATGGTGTGCTCGCCTGGGGCCAAATCGGTGACAGGGATTCTTGCCGCGCCCAATAGCGATTCGGCAAGCGTCGAGTTGTGATCGTAGAGATCCAAAAAGATACCTTCGCCCGGTACGATCGCGTGGTTGCGTCCGGTTAGCGACCAACTTGCCGAGCGGACATTCTTTTTGTGGTCGGTCGCAAACCGTTGTCCCGCATAGCGGATTCGCAAGAAGGGATCCGCGTCACCGCCGCCGTACAAGGGCACATTGACGTCACTGGGCTGCAGTTGTGATACGGACGCGGAGATGAGTTCCATGGTCGGTTGCTCGGTCGTGTCGGGGCCGCGACGAAGCAGGACTTGGCGGCAAGCCTCGGACTTGCTGAACTCGCTCAGACGTGCGCAGCGCTCGGGTACAAACGGGTGATCCTGTTGCATCTGTTGGATCACACTGATGACTTTGGTGATGGGTTCTTCTCTCAAGCGAATCGATTGCTTCAGCACCAGGGCCGGATCAAAGTTTTTGTGTTCCGGATCGAACAGTGGATTGGACGGTTTGGTCTGATGGATCAAACGCATCAACGCTTGTTGGGCGACATCCAAGTCGCCACCGACACAGAACAATCCGCAGCGATCGGCAGAGCATTCCGACTCGCGATACCAGTGCAACAACGTCAGCGCCGATCCTGCGGCAACCGCGTCCCCCAGTAGACTTTGACTGGAACGACCGCCACGTCCGATCATGTGGACACACAATCGGCCCACCGCATGAGTGCGCAAGTGCTCTGCTTTGAGGTGCCCAAGTTCGTGACCGATGATGAAGCGAAGCTCCTCAGGTGTTTCCGCGTACAGTTCCAGCAAGTCGCTTGTCAGCACCATCGCGTGTGGGTGCTGCAGACCACTGACGTACGCATTGGGCGGTCCCGGTTGGATGTAAACCTTTGGCGGCTCCAGTTCCAGGATCTCGGCGCACTGATCGACCATCTCCTGGATCGGTTTGGCGCGCGGTTGATCGGAGATATAGATGGAGTTGGTCGCCAAGCTGGATCGCAGTGGTGCATCGGCCAGCGACTTGCCGAACGCCCGCAGGTTCTTGACCAACGGCCACTGCAAGAAATCCACGCCTTCGGTCTGTGGCGTCAGGTGGTGGTGAAAAAACGCGTCCTCCGGGGTCATGATATCTTGTGGGGTCACGTAGGCCGGAAACGAGGTCTGGGTGACTTGCGATGGCTGGGCATTGAGCACCGGGCGCATCATGGTTTGAGCGTCTGGGTCGGCTGCGTCGCAACCGACAAACAAAAGGGGCGCCAGCATGAGGCATGAGAGGCTGAGTTTCATCAAACGGGTTCCCCTGAGTGGTGGAAATGGTGTGCCGCGACGGATTTGCAGGATCGCGTCGTCCGATGTTTCTGCAGGCCCACTAAACTAACAAACGGGTCACGCAAAAGGTATGAAATTATTGATTCATTCCCTTTGGCTTTCTCCCGGCGTCAGCAAAAGTTGCTGAACTGTTGAAAAACGGGCGATTTTCCTTGTGTGGGAGTGAGCGACGGCGTTGGGCTGGATGCTGGGCTGGGGGCGGGGAAGGGGATCGGTTTCTGCTGGGCGGCCCCCCAAAGTCGGCTATTGCCCGATCCGACGCCTGGGGATTTCATCGGCGTATTGACGTGTTTTGACTGTTTCACCTATGTTTTCAGCGAAATCACGCGGTGACACCGGGCTCCGGTGCTGCTTGGGGTCAGACGGTCACTCGACCGTGACGACTTTGTGCAGCGTCAGGCAAGTTCCTGAAGCCGTGTTCCACCATTCCTTTGCAGAACATTCCCCTGGAGATTGCTTATGGCTACCGTCCAAGAACGCGTGGTCGATATCGTGGCTGAACAATTGGGCGTCGATAAAGACAAAATCACTCGCGAGACTTCCTTCGTCAACGATCTCGGAGCCGACTCACTGGACACGGTTGAGTTGGTGATGGAGTTGGAGGAAGAATTCGATATCAGTATCCCCGACGAAGCTGCGGAGAAGATTCAAAAGGTCGGCGAAGCCGTCGATTTCATTGAGAATGCGAAAGGCGACGAAGGCTGAGTCAAAGGTCGAATGCCTGGGCGTTTCTTGAAAGCGTCCAGGTCGCCTTGGCCCGGTCGTGGTTTCTCGCAGTTTTGGCTGCAGGATTTTTTCGTCGACCAATCTTTCGCTTCATCTGAGTTCTCTGTTCCGAGTCCCGATCGACATTCCAGTCGTAGCGGACCGGTTCAGTGTGTGCCAAACACTTTCATCAAAGGTTATTGATGCAACCGCAACGACGAATCGTTATCACCGGTGTCGGTACCGTCACGCCGTTGGGTAACGATGTCTCGACGCTCTGGGATCGACTGTTGGCCGGTGAATCCGGGATCCACGACATCACGACTCTGGACACAACGAAGTACAAGGTTCATTTTGCCGGTGACATCCCGGATTTTGACATTTCAGAGTTTGTGGATTCACGCGAAGAGAAGCGTCTGGATCGGTTCACGCAGTTCGCGGTCCACGCGGGTGGCCAAGCGATCCGGGATTGCGGTATCGATTTTGATTCGGTGGACCGAACACGTTGTGGCGTGATCCTCGGATCGGGAATCGGTGGACTGATCGAGATCGAAAATCAGATCGAGCGGATGTTGTTCAAGGGTCCCGATCGGGTCAGCCCCTTTACGGTTCCCAAGATGATGGTCAATGCAGCGGGCGGTAACATTTCGATCACCTACGGACTGCAAGGTCCCAACTACGCCGTCGCAACGGCTTGCGCAAGTGCGACCAACGCGATGGGCGATGCGCTGCGGAGCATTCGCTTGGGCGAGACCGATTTGGTCATCACGGGCGGCAGTGAAGCGGCGATCACTCGCATGGGACTGGCAGCGTTTCAAAACATGAAAGCCTTGTCCACTCGAAACGAGGACCCGGCCAAGGCCAGCCGACCCTTTGACGCCGGTCGCGACGGATTCGTACTCGGCGAAGGTGCCGGAGTCCTGGTGTTCGAAGAGTTGGAGCACGCCAAGAAACGCGGAGCGAAGATTTACGCGGAAGTTCTCGGATACGGTACGACCAGCGATGCTGGGCACATTACCGCTCCCGATCCGGAAGGCCTTGGCGCCGCACGTGCCATGCAAGCCGCGCTCACCGACGCGGGGATCGCACCTGAGCAAGTCGATTACATCAACGCCCACGGGACCAGCACTCCGTTGGGCGATAAAGCAGAAACGACGGCCATCAAACGCGTCTTTGGCGATCACGCCTACAAGACGTCCGTCAGTAGTACCAAGAGCGCCTTGGGGCATTCCTTGGGTGCGAGTGGTGGGATCGAAGCCGTGATTTTGTGCAAGACGATCGAAACGTCGACGATTTCACCGACGATCAACTACGAAACACCCGATCCCGACTGCGATTTGGACTACACACCCAATACGCCCAAACAAAAGAACGTCGAAATTGCGATGAGCAACAGTTTCGGCTTCGGTGGCCACAACGCGTGTGTGATCTTTGGCAAGATGAAGGACTGATCGGGTCCGACTGGTAGACCCAGGGTTGCCTGGCCGTCGCGTATAATGTGTTCGTCTGGATCTGTGTATCCACCGATGCGTTTTTTCCCGACGCATGTTCTCACACGTATCGCGATGGCATGTCGACTCACTCTCGTCGTCCCGGCAATCCGCCACCCTCTGTGGTTCGTCGCCGGCAAGCGGTGACGCGTCCGCAACCGCTCGATGAAGAAGAGTATATCGAGCAGGCGCACCTTTACGAACTGCTACGGCTGCGCACCGCAGAGCAGATGCCCATCCAGGAGTTGCTTGAGCAGTTGCGTCACGAGGTGTTGGCGACAACAAAACTGCCGATGGCGATGGAATACTTGCTCACCGAAGTCAAGCATTCCGGTCTGCTGGCTCCGGCGATGCAACGGATGGGGCACTACTTCACCGACTTTCAAACCTATCTGATCCGCCAAAGCGAGGAGGATACGGGGCGTTTCCTGATGGGCACGGCGTTGCAAATCATGGAGGCCGAAGTCAAGTTTCGCATTCAGGGTGCGACGCCCGCCGGGATGTTTTTGTTTCAGTTCGAAGTCCTTTGTCGCAACCGTCTGAGTTACGACAAGGGATTGACGGCGATCAGCAACGATCCGATTTTTGATGACGATTGGTCCAAATGGATTCTTGGCATGCGTGCTCAGATCGGTCTGGTGGAACTGAGCGATTTGTTGTTCTTGGTCAGTGACGAGTACAAACGCCGATTGCTAGAGGCCGGCGAGTCCATCGAGAACAAAGGACCGTTCCTGTTTGGCGAAAAGGAAGGCCGAATCGCATTTGCCAACCGACGCAAGGATCCGTTGTTTCTTTTCGGCGCCCTGCAGCGGCATCTGGGCTATCCTAAGGTGCCTCGCATCATCAAGACTGACCCCAATGTGGATCTGGTTCCTCAGTTGGCGCGGAGACTGGAACGATTAGAAGCCAGGATCGGTTTGATGGAGGAAGAACGTCGCGCGGGCTTGGACATCACCAAGTTCTACGAGCAAAACAAACACCGATTGAAACTGCCGGAGTGAATCATGCGTCATGGGTTGAATTCAACTGTTCTGTCAGGAACTGTAATCGCGGTGACGCTGGTCGCGTTGCTCTCACTGCCGGCACCCTTGTCCGCGGACGAACCGGAGTCCCCAGCCGTCGCGGTGCCCCAGTGGCGAGACTTGTTCAATGGCAAGGATCTCAGTGGCTGGATCGACGTCAACACCTCTCCGGAGACTTGGTCGGTTCGTGACGGCATGTTGATCTGTACGGGGCAACCGATCGGTGTGATGAGAAGTGATCGTCAATACGAGAACTTTATCATCAGCGTCGAGTGGCGGCACATGGAACCGGGCGGCAACTCCGGCATGTTCTTGTGGTGTGATGCGGTTCCCTCCGGCAATCGTTTGCCCAAAGGCATGGAAGTCCAGATGCTTGAGCTGGACTGGGTCAATCAGCACAAGGGCGCCGATGGGACACTGCCGCCGATCGCCTACGTCCACGGTGAATTATTCGGCGCGGGCGGCATGACGGCCATCCCCACCAATCCGCGTGGCAACCGCAGCAAGTCTGTCGAGAATCGTTGCCTCGGAGTGGGACAATGGAATCATTACTTGATCGTCGCCATCGATGGTTCGGTGCAGTTGTCTGTCAACGGCAAATTCGTCAACAGCATCCGTGAAGCGTCGGTGCGTAACGGCTACATCTGCCTAGAATCCGAAGGACGTGAGATTCACTTTCGCAACATGCGGATCATGGAACTACCAGGCGGCATGGCCGATGAAAGCAATACCGCCCCGTTGATCGATGCCCCTTGATTGTTGACGCTTGAGTTTTCAATGGGCATCAGGTCATCGAAATGGAATCAAAACCGAATCATCAAGAATTCTCGGACCGGTTGCACTTGAGCGGCGGGAGATGGATAAAATGAACTCTCTGCATACTGCGATCTGATTAACTCCCATTCCCATTCCCTTTCCCTATTCGTCTGTCCAAGTGTCCGAAGAATCTGATCCCAAACCGTCGCCGATTTCCGATAAAGCACAACGCGTTCTCGGGGTGTTGGTCGAGAAAGCCAAGACAACGCCTGACAACTATCCGCTCAGCTTGGCGGGGTTGGTCAGTGGTTGTAATCAAAAATCCAATCGTTCACCGGTGATGGATTTGGACGAAGACGATGTCTTGTTGGCATTGGACGAGTTGCGAGAACGTGGCGCGGCACGCGAGGTTCAAGGCAATGGACGTGTGACCAAGTATCGCCATGCGGCCTATGAATGGCTGGGCGTGGACAGCCCCGGCGCGGCAATCATGACGGAACTGCTGCTCCGTGGTCCGCAAACGATCGGCGAACTTCGCACGCGTGCGTCCCGGATGTACAAGCTGGATGATTTAGAGACGACCAAGCAGGTATTGAAAGAGCTGGAAGACAAGCAGCTCGTTGAATCTCTTTCGCCGCCGGGACGCGGGCAGACATTCGCTCACAAACTCTACACGACGCAGGATCGACTGTACTTGGACGCACGGATGGCCAAGCAAGCAGCGGCATCTGAATCGGACGCTGGGAGTACAGCAACAGCACAACCCCGTTCTGCAGTGCCCAGTGAATCCAAGAGCGCTGTCGATCAATTGATTGCTCGATTGGACAAAGTCACCGAGCGGATCGATGATTTGGAAGCCCGATTGAAGGCGTTGGAATCGTAAGACGGCCACGCTTGGCCGATGCTCTAATCAACTGCCTTTTGACTTTGTGAGCCGCAAGGCGCTGGACTGCTCAAAGTTTGCTGTTGTGTCTTTTATGGTTTGCGCAAGTTTTCTGTCACATCCACCGGCGCAGCCGGGGGAGGTCGGATCGAGCGAAGCAAGATCCGGGAGGGGGCCTACACGCCGCAAACCGCGTTGGTGAACCTATTGCTTCACCCATACCCCCTCCCTCGCATTCGCCTAAACGGCTCTGCTCGACCTCCCCCAAGTTCCTTGGAGACTGCTGATTTAGTCGTGTTGCATTGTGTCTGTGAGCCGATGGCGCTAGCCCGGATATTGCATCCGAAAATTTGTTTCCCCCTATAGCGCAAGAGCCTTAGTCCTGGTATGCATTGGAGTTACAACACTTCACACATCCCAAGCCCAAGGCTCTCGGCAATGACAAAGCGTAATCGAAAACGAGCTGCACTGAAACGCCTCCGTCGCCAAGCTGTCGAGTTTGATTTTGATGGCGGAACGCTCACGTCCGACGCCGGATTGCTACTGCTTCGCGAAGTCGATCAACGACTCGGCCTGATCCGCCGAGTCGACGCTTGTATTGCCGATCCACGCGATCCTATCTACACCGCACATCCGCAGGCCGAGATCCTGACCAGTCGTATCTTTGGAATTGCGGCAGGCTACGAGGACGGCAACGATCACGCCCACTTGCGGCATGATGCAGCCTTTCAAGTCGCTGCCGGACGCACACCTGCACAGAATGACTATGACAGCGACGAACACGTTCCTTTGGCCAGTCCGTCAACGCATTCACGTTTCGAAAATCGTGTCGATCGCAAAGCGATGCTGGCTATCCACGAAGAAATCGTAAACACCTTTCTGGACAGCTACGAGAAACCGCCCGAAGAAATCACGTTGGACTATGATGCCACAGATGATCCGACGCACGGCAATCAAGACAAAAACTACTTCAATGGATTCTACGACGGCCACTGTTTTCTGCCGCTGTACGTGTTCTGTGGCTATCAGTTGCTTGTCGCCTACTTACGTCCCAGCAGTTTTGGCGCAGCCCATCACGCTCGCGCGGTGACCAAACTGCTGGTTCAAAAGATTCGTTCGCGATGGCCGGAGACGAAAATCATTTTACGTGGCGATGGCGGATATTCTGATGAAAGACTCATGCGTTGGTGCGATAAAAACGACGTCTACTATGTCTTCGGATTGCCCAAGAACAACGTCTTGATCCGCAATATTGCCTGCGAAATGACCCGTGCTCGACTTGAGCATTTGAAATTTAAATCCACGCGAACGCTTTTCAAGTGGTTCCGTTATCGCACTCAGGAAACATGGGACCGTCATCGCTGGGTTCTCGGCAAGGCGGAGCACGGCGACAAGGGAGCCAACCCGCGTTTCGTCGTGACAAACCTGCCCAGTGCCCAAGGGATCGTCGAGCCGACTTATCATCGCCCTCGCGTGGACGGCAAACAGGTTCGACAAATCCTCGATCCTGGAACGATCTGCAGTGTTGCTTGGAACCCGAAGGATTTCTATCGAGAACGTTATTGTCAGCGTTGTGAAATGGAGAATCGGATCAAGGAACAACAGATGTGTTTGTTTGCCGATCGAACCAGCTGCACAGACTTCATGGCCAATCAGTTTCGTTTGATTCTGTCGTCGTTGGCGTATGTGTTGGTCGACGGAATCCGCCGGTTGGCACTTCAGGGCACTACACATGCTCGGATGCGTGTGGATACGATCCGCTTGCGTCTGTTCAAGATTGCCGCGCGAGTGCGCGTGACTTGTCGGCGAGTGATTTTTCACCTTCCGACTCACTGCCCTAGCGCGAGTCTCTTTAACGAAGTCATGGCGCGTCTTTGCCGAAGCGACTAAGGGCGGCAACCCTCGAGGAAAACGCAACCACGAAGCGAATCATTCGCTTGGGGGAGGGGGGGCCTTCTGCGCGGCGCTGCGAAAGCCCCCATCAAAATCAAATCATTTCCCAAAAGCGGACGTATCGAACTCGCAACCCCGCGTCAATAACCGATGGATGCAATATCCGGGCTAGCCACGGGCTTCGAAGGGTTCCGTCAACACCATTAGGCCCGCGGCTAGCGCCTTGCGGCTCACTAAATCAGCAGTCTCCCTTGGGGGAGGTGACAAAAAATAGAACGGTGGCTTCGAAAAGACGTGTCAACAGCAAACTTTGAGCAGTCCAGCGCTAGCGGGCTGTTGATTTAATCGAAATTGGGAACGCAAGGGTGAGCCGTGGGCCGTAAGGCACCGGGCAATGCGGTAGGCCCGGCCGCTTACGCGTCGCGGCTCACTAAATCAACGGCCCGCTAGCCGCGGGCCCCAGTGGTGTTGACGAAACCCTGCGAGGCCCGTGGCTAGCGCCATCGGCTCACAGACATTACGCTACACGACACCAAACGCCGCCTGCGACTTCGGCTGCGGGTCAAACGGCTCAGTCCCAGTCGCACAGGGATTCGATGTAGTCGGCAGAACCGTCTCGTTTCCACGGGTCCAACTGATCTTGGCTCTTGAGTTGTTGGCCGCGACGCATGGGAACGACAAAGAATCGTGAATCGAGTTCAGGCAGCGTTGTCATGTCGCCCCACAGTTTTTCGAATTGTGCGACGGGGAAGACATCTTCTTGAGCGTGTCCCCAACGCTTCTTGACTTCTTTGAGCGTCACATAAGTCGGCATGCGGGCTGCCAAGCCTCGCACGGCTGCGTCAACCACAATCGAGTCACCCAGTTGATCACGCGTCAGTCCGAAGGCGGAGAGTAATTGATCGATGTCGATCCAAGTCGTCATGGAGTTGTAGTAGGTCAATGCGAATTCGGCTTGTTCGTTGGGCATCGCCAGGCCTTCGACTAATTGCGGGCGTCCATTGACCAACGCCAAGCCGCCACCGCGATCCTCCAGTCGTCGCGTGATGACTTCGAACGACAACGCGTTGCCTGCATCGATGTGCAATCCCAGCAGGCCGGGATCAACGCTTGCGCCGAGTGTATCGATGTTGTGTAGCAGCAAGTATTTCAACTCGGGCTGTTCGCTGAGCATTTGATTCAGCAAGCCGTTTCGCAGCAAGTTGGGGATTTCGTACCAATGTCCCACGGGGTGCATGCATTGATTGGGCAGGTTGTCGGTGTAATCGCTCGCTTCGCCCGCCGACTTGGCCCAACCGATCAAAGCGTTGCGGAGACTCTCACGGACCTTTTGCTGCTGTTCGTCCAGCACTTGCTGCGAGATTTCCTCCCACATGAAGCGCAGGTCGCGGACCATCGGAACCATTCGCAGCCCGACGCTGCGCCCGGTGGAAACGTGTACGGGACCGTCGAAACCGAATTGATCCTGGTCGGCCAAATGTTGACGAATCGGCTGATCCGTCAGATAGCTGGTGGTGAACACATGGGGGATCACGCCGCCGTGAGTCTTGGTTGTCGCCCGGTTCTTGGCCAAGTGGACTTCGAGGAAACTGCGGTGACGTCCGCCGAATCGGTTGAAGGGATGCAATGCCTTGCACACGCCGGCACCTTGCGTCCAGCGGCTTCCGACACCGGCGGCCAAGGTCACGACGGCGACTTCACCGTTGCGGATGGCGTTGGAGCCGAGCTGGACGTGGCGAGATCCGGCACCCTCACGCACGTCGACGACATCCTGGGGTCGCACTTCGGTGATGGTGGTGCTGCGGGAAAGTCGATTCTGTGACAGACCGATACGTCCGCTCTTGAGGTCACCGCGGACGGCTTCGTGTTGTTCACGATCGAATCCGATTTGAGCCAGCAGTTGCTGTAATGATGCTTCGCGGTGTTCGTCGCTGATCGCGTGAGGCAGCACACTGCTGAGCAACAGGGTCGCGGTTTCACTGCCGCCGACGGTTTGTTGGCATCGACGTCCGATTTGCAGCAGCTCCTCGCGGGTAGAGTCGGACAGATCACGAAGCGGCGTTCGGAGCAAACGTGGCAAGACCAGTTGATAATAGCGATCGGGCATGGCCGCTTCATCGCCGCAAAATAGTTCGGCAAAGCTGCCTTGATCGTTGATTTGGAAATCGTAAACGACGGGGTCCATCGCGAACGGCAATGCCGTTTGCATTTCACGTTTGATTCGGACCATCGTTTCACCGAGCCAAGTCTGTGCCTGCGATTTGATTTGGGGATCAAACAAGAATCCCATGCCGCCGCCAGACATACCGCCGAGCATGACGAAGCCCCAAAACTGGTCGCCGTACTGCTGACGACACGCGTCGATGAGCCGATCGGTGAACCGGTTGGTGGCCCACGGGATGATGGTTTGCAGAGGGCCGACAAAATTTCGCGTCGTGGCTCGACCGATGGCCTGGATGTCGCCCGCCGCGATGGCCTCGACGACTTCATCGAGCACCTTCATTGCTTCGGCCCGCCCCGCCCATTCGCGCTCACTGCGTAGTAAGTAATGCTCGGTCACCATCTCGAGGATGGGGCCGACATTTTGCGCCATGCCGCCGTGAACCAGAACGAGCGAGTCCTGTAGTTTTTGTCGAGTCTCGGGCGATGCATCCTGGGGGCCGAGGACTTTGTGAACCGGCATCAAGCGACCACGGCTGATGCCATATTCAGGGTCACCCGGCTCCGCCGTGGTGCCTTCGATCAGTTTGATGCCCGGCCAAACTCCTCCGCTGTCTTGCCAGCCTCCGCCGCTACCGCCGAGCCATTCGCCCAAGATGGCGCGCGCGGCGACCAGTCGGCGGTCGTTTTCCTCCAGTCGCCCGGTCAGTGCTTGGACTTGGCCGGTCGCTCGCATCAAGATCGAAATGAGCGAACCGAGCAGATTGGTGGAGACGGCCAGGCGAGAGCCTTTGGGGATGTCGTTGATTTTGCTGACCAACTCCAGGCCTTTGCCGGGACCGGCCAATCTTTCCAGCAGCTCCGACATCGGACGTCCGCATCCTTCCAAACCCGGAGGGACGATCCCTGCAGCGATGACGGCTGCTTTGAGCAGTCCCAGGTAGTCACGGGCAAAGTCGAACATCTCGCCGATTTCGGTGATCTCAGCGGTTGCCCCGAGATCGACGCTGGCAAGACGGAAAACGGGTTCGTCGATGACACGCAAGTAGGTTTCGATGGGCGGGCGTGAACATTCGTCGCGCCCACGTACGCCCAGGTCGACGGAGATGTTCAGGACACGCGCGCCCTCGGGATAATCCATCCCCAAAAAGAAGATGTCGCTCCAGGCGCTGTGCGAAAGGTCCATGCGGACAGCCGTGGTTTCTCGCATCAGCGGCGTCGCGCCCGTTGCGGCGTCCTCCACCAACAACTCGGGACGCAGTCGCAGGGGGTGATCGGCGGGGTGACCGAGCCGGAACATCCACTGGTTTCCTTTGACCGTTCGTACACTGCGACGTACTTGGTCGGCCAGCGTTTGGAAACCCAACTGATGGTAGGCTTGGGCCAAGGCGCTGCTGAGTCCATCGCTCGGCCCCGACTTGGTTTGCTGTTCCAAGAACGTATCGATGGCTTCGACGAATCGACGTGACAGCAAGTGCTCGTAGCCTTCGTAGGGAATCAACCCCGTGTGCTGCGTTCCCAGTCGCTCTGGCAAGTGATAGCGATAGATCGCTGACAAAAAGAACAACGCACGGACTCGATGATACAGATTGGGTTGACCGCGACGAAACGCGTCCAATGCCGAGGTGTGTTCCAAGAGCTGATCCAACGACGCCTCGCCGCACACGCTTTCCAGCGATCGGTGGCGGATGCTGTCATGTTCGGACAGAATGATTTCGATCAAGGGGTTCATTGGCCTGCCCCCGCCCCGATGTCTTTCGCCAACAGGTCGACCATCTCGGTCAAGATCAGGTCACGATCGCGACCGGAAAGTCCGATGGCCAGTTGGGCGATCAACAAACCGTAGCGAATGCCCAGGTTGTGCCGTGTGCCTTGGACTTCAAAGGCACAGTACTGATGTTTGGTTCTCAACACCTCCAGTGCATCGGAGAGTGTCGGCAAAATGGCAAGATCTGTGTGCAGTACTTGTTCGATTGCGGGCATGATGTCGGCGGTCAGCACGTGCATGCCAAAGAATCCCAGATAGTGCCCGCTTCGCAATCCCGCGGTGACCAGTTCCTGTTCGGCAAACGTCGGTGTGGGTTTTTCGACGACGCGATCGACGGTGTACAGGCCTTTTCGTTGGGCAACGTGTGTTCCCGAAACGATACCGAAATAGGGCAGCTTGTTTTCACGCGTGGCTTGCACCGCGGATACCGAGCACTCGCAATCACCAGCCACATCGATCAACTGTTTGGCACAAGCGACATCGGTTTGGCTGAGATAAAGGTGGTCTCCGACCAGATGCAAGAACGCATCGTTGCCGGTGAAGTCCTTCGCGCGATAAATTGCATCGGCGTATCCGAGAGACTTGGGCTGTTGCACAAAGTGCAGGCTACCCAAGTGTTCGCCGGATGCCAATTCATAAGCGGCCTGGTCTCCGGGTTTGATCACCACACAGATCTCCTCGACGCCTGCCGCGAGGGTTTCCTCGACGATCAACTGCAACGCTGTTTTATCGTCGCCATGGCGGCTGACGAGTTGCTGGAGGGGGAGCCGGTTTTGACGGGGGCCGGCGGCCGTGATGACGGCTTTTCGAACCTGCATGATGAAGTCAACAGTACGGAGGAGAGACGGGGCGGCAAAGGAACCGAGGGCAAAAGCATTCGAAAGCAGTTCACCGGATGCCAATTCACCCGGTGAACAAAGCGTCAGGGTAGTCTGCTTTCGAAACGTCTGGACCGGGGGCGGGGGGCAATTGAAGTCGCCAAGGGCGGTCAGAAGACCAGCCGTCGGGGATGCAACGATTATGCAGACAGGGAGTTCGAAAGCTCAGGCGGATCGCTGGACGTAGGGAGTCCATCAGTGCAGAAGACTGCTGATTTAGTGAGCCGCAAGGCGTTAGCCGCGGGTAAAGCACCGCTGCCGGCGGCTAGCCCGGATTATTCACGCCACTGATTACAGCCTTCGCAATACGTTTGCACCAAACGGTTTACGCAGATTGGCACGAAAACAGTCTGCGCATATCAGCCGCCACGCGATAGCGTCCGGTTTTCATGCCTTTACTGGGGAACCGGACGCTATCGCGTGCCGGCTGATGAATAATCCAGGCTAATGCCTTGCCGCTCACCATTTCTGGACGCAACACGATTAAATCAGCAGTCTCTGCAGCTGGGGGAGGTAACATTTGCGCAGCACGGCACAATGCGTATGGTTTGAGTTTGAGCGTATGGTGGTGTTCGTTTTCGACTTGGAAAGTCGAACGACAATTGTCGCTCGACTTTCCAAGTCGATAGCGTGCCCCGCCAAGCGTCTGGCCGTTACCAATCATTGACTTGCCCGTCACTGATCCTCACAGGCCTTCGAACGCGGCCTCGATCAGTTCCTTTTGCTCCAGAACATGAGCCGCCATGCTGCCGGTGCTGGGGCTGGCCGATTCGGCTCGCGTGATTGGGATCAATTTGAACCCTGCCGCGGTGAGTTCGTCGCCGAAGCTGAGTTTGACGTACGGCCAAGCTCCCATGTTCATCGGCTCGTCCTGCACCCAACGGATTTCCGTCCCGGATTTGAGGCCGTTGAACGTTGATAGGACTTCGTTCACGCCGAGCGGGTAGAGCTGTTCCAGACGCACCAGGGCGACATCGTTGATTTCGCGGGTGCGACGTTCCTTGAGCAAGTCGTAATAGATCTTGCCGGTGCACAGCATCACTCGCCGAGCGTCGGACATCGCGACGTCCGGGTCCGTCAGGATCTTGCGGAATTGACCATCGGATAAGTCTTCGATCGGGCTGACCACTTCACCATGACGTAACAGGCTCTTGGGGGTCAGTACGATCAACGGTTTTCGCCATTTGCGAATCAGTTGGCGACGGAGCATGTGGTAGTGCTGCGCTGGTGTCGTGGGCTGGCAGACTTGAATGTTCTGTTCAGCGGACATGGCCAGGAAGCGTTCGACGCGGGCGCTGCAGTGCTCTGGGCCTTGGCCTTCGAAACCATGAGGCAGCATCATCACCAAACCACTGAGACGGTTCCATTTGTCCTCGGCGCTGGCGATGAACTGATCCACGATGACTTGGGCGCAATTCCAGAAGTCGCCAAACTGGGCTTCCCAGATCACCAAGCCGTTGGGCGAATCGAGCGAATAGCCGTACTCAAATCCCAGCACACCGGCCTCGCTCAACGGGCTGTTGTACAGTTCCAGTGGAGCTTGGTTTTCACTCAGATGCGACAACGGTGTGTAGCGTTCACCCGATCGGACGTCGTGCAGCACGGCGTGGCGTTGGCTAAAGGTTCCGCGTTCGCAATCCTGGCCGGTGAAGCGAATCGGGTAGCCTTCCACCAACAGAGAAGCGAACGCAGCAAGCTCGGCGGTGGCCCAATCAAACGGCAGCTTTCCAGCAGCCATTTGCCGACGATTGGCCATCGGCCGCTTGAGCTTTTTGTGGGGCGAGAAACCTTCCGGTAAACGTGTCAGCGAGTCAACGAGTTCTGACAGACGTTGACGGTCATAGGTCGTATCGGTTGGTTCGGTTGGTTCATCACCGCCGAAGTAATCGCTCCAGTTCGCAGCCAAGGTTTGCGTATCGGGAACGAATTTCTCGTGCTGGCTGGCTTCGAACTCAGACTCCAGTTTGGATGTTCGACTCTGCTGAATCTTTTCGGCTTCGTCGGGAGAAATTTTTCCAAGTCCCTCGAGTCGTTTGAGGTATTGAACTCGAACGCTGTCGCGACGGTCGATAACCGAGTACATCCGGGGTTGGGTGAACCGGGGCTCATCGCCTTCGTTGTGACCCCAGCGTCGATAGGCGTACAGGTCGATGACGACGTCTCGCTGGAATGTTTTGCGAAATTCCATCGCCAGTTCGACGACTTGGGCAACCGCCTCGGGGTCTTCGCCGTTGACGTGAAAGATTGGGATTTGCAGCATCTTTGCGATGTCGGTCGCGTACGTGCTGCTGCGTCCCTGGTTGGGTTCGGTGGTAAAGCCGACTTGGTTGTTGATGATGATGTGCAGCGTCCCGCCGGTCTTGTAGCCCGCCAATTGGCTCAGGTTCAGCGTTTCCTGGACGACGCCTTCGCCCGCAAACGCGGCGTCGCCATGGATCAGGATCGTCATGCACTTGCTGCGATCCGTGTCACCCTGATGGTCCTGTTTGCATCGGGTTCGACCGAGCGCGACGACGTTGACGAACTCCAGGTGGCTGGGGTTAAAGCAAAGTGAGATGTGGATCTTTTTGCCGGCCGCGGTTTTCCAGTCGCTGCTGTATCCCAAGTGATAGCGAACGTCGCCGCCGCCACGACTCATTTCGGGGTTCGGATCATCGAACGACCAAAAGATGTTCATGGCTCGTTTCTTGAGGATGTTCGCCATGACGTTCAAACGTCCGCGGTGAGCCATCCCCATCACGACTTCTTTGACCTCATGCTCGCCCGCCTTTTCCAACGCCAAGTCCAGCATCGGGATCAGGCTCTCAGCGCCTTCGAGCGAGAATGTTTTTGCGCCCACGAACTTGCGACGCACGAACTCTTCGAAAATCGATGCATCGGCCAGGCGTGCGTAAATACGGCGCTGGGTCTTGTGGGGCAGGTCCAATCGATTCTGGGTCGACTCCATCCTCTGCTGCAGCCAATCGCGAATCCCGCGGTCGTCGATGTGCATGAACTGCGCACCGATGCTACGACAGTACGTGTTTTTTAGTTTTTCTAGAATGGCATCCAGTGTCCCACCGCTGACGTGTTCAATCGTCGTGGTGTCCAGCGGTCGGCTGAGGTCCTCGTCGCTGATTCCGTAAAGAGTCGGATTCAGTTCGGGCGAATCGGGGCGAGCCAGACCCAGGGGATCCAGCTTGGCGACTAGGTGACCGCGGACGCGGTACTCGCGGACGAGCTGATTGATGCGGTGCTGCATCCGCGACATCCAAAGCGCTTGGTCTCGCACGATGTCTTGCTCGGACAACGGCTGGCCGTTTCGCAGAGGCGTGACCGCGGTGGGCTCTTTTCTAGGCGAGGGCTGAACCGTTTGAGGTGGTCCCCCATCGGTGACGGATACCGTGGTTTTGGCGATTTCATTGGCGTCAACGGCCCGTTTTTCTTTGTCCCGGTCGGCCAGCGCCGCCGATCCGATGACAAATTGCTCAAAGTACTCCCGCCAAGAAAGGGGGACACTTTCGGGATCACGCACATATTGGACATACAAATCGTCGATGTAGTCCACACTGTAGCTATTCATATCAGCCGGAGCCGGTCGCGGTCATTGAGGCGGGGCGAGAAAGACGGCGACGGGTAACCGACCAGGACAGGGCATCCTGCCACGGCGGGCACCGCATCTCCGTACTTGGAACAGTTTAGGAATGTCGCACCAAATCGTCATCTGCCAAAACACGATCTGGCGAGCAATTTAGGAAATCGTTCACGACCCGGGTAGCCGCGATGTTGGAGGATTGTCCTGGGCCGCCGCCCTGCTATCGTTTGTCGAAATTGACCGTTTCTGGAAGCTCAAAAACACTGTTTTGACCTCCATCCACCCTTCTGCACCATTTTTTCTCTGATCCCGTCATGCCCGTTCTGATTCAAGTCCGCGATGGCCACAAGCGATTTGGCGACCAAGTCTTGCTGGAGGGGGCAGAATTGTCGCTGGTCGATGACGTAAAAGTCGGCTTCATCGGCCGAAACGGAGCCGGCAAGAGCACCCTGCTGCAAGCTTTGCTGGGCAACGAGGAGCTGGAAAAGGGCGAAGTGATCCACCACCCTTCGCTGCGTATCGGATACCTCCGACAACACGATCCCTTCAAGCCCGACGAGTCCGCGTTGGATTTTCTGATGCGAGACAGCGGACAACCGGATTGGCGTTGCGGGGAAGTCGCCGGACAATTCGAACTCAAAGGCGACTATCTGGAAGGCCCGGTCAAGGCACTTTCCGGCGGTTGGCAAACCCGCGTCAAATTGGCCGCGCTGCTGTTGCACGACCCCAATCTCTTGATGCTCGACGAACCCACCAACTTCCTCGACCTCCGCACCCAAATCCTGCTGGAACACTTCCTGCGCGGTTTCAACAAAGCCGCCCTGATCGTCAGCCACGACCGCGCGTTTCTCAAAGCAACCTGTTCGCAAACCCTGGAGCTTTCGCGTGGCAAGCTGACGATGTATCCGGGCAAGATCGACGCGTTCCTGGAATATCGTGAAGAACGAAGGGAGCACGACCGCCGAGTCAACGCGACCACGATCGCGAAACAAAAGCAGTTGCAACGCTTCATCGAGAAAAACCGCGCCAACGCGGCAACCGCCAGCCAAGCTCGCAGCAAGGCCAAGCAGCTCGCTCGGCTTCAGACCTCCGAGATCGAAGTCGATGAGCCCACCGTCTGCATTCGAGCCCCGCGAGTCCAGCCCCGTCAAGGAACCGTCGCCCGCTGCGAAGGCTTGGCGATCGGCTATCCGGGCAACGTCGTCGCCAAGAATATCAACTTGGAGATCGAGCACGGACAACGTGCCGCAATCGTCGGTGACAACGGACAAGGAAAAACGACGCTGCTGCGGACGCTCGTGGACTCCCTGGCTCCCATCGAAGGCACCATCAAATGGGGCTACGGCACCGAATTGGGCACCTACGCGCAACACGTCTACACGTCATTGGACGAACGACAAACCGTCCTGGAGCACTTGGAGTACGCCTCCGACCAGCAAACCACTCGCCAAGACTGTCTTGCGATGGCCGGTGCGTTGCTGTTCCGCGACTCGCACATCCAAAAGAAAGTCAAAGTCCTCAGCGGGGGCGAACGTGCACGTCTTTGCATGGCCGGATTGTTGCTGGGAACCGCCAACGTGTTGGTTCTGGACGAACCCGGTAACCACCTTGATGTCGAGACGGTCGAAGCGTTGGCCGAAGCGTTGGTGGAGTACAAGGGCACCGTGATCTTCACCAGCCACGACCGGCACTTCATGAGACGCGTCGCCACGAACGTGATCGAAGTCCGTAACGGGACGGTCAAGAATTACTTTGGCGACTACGACAGCTACCTCGAAAGCGTGGAGAGCGAGATCGACGAAGGAGAGCGGCAACGCAATTTGACGGCGGGCAAGTCCGCCGACTCCAAACCAGGCAAGCCACCTGAGGACAAGATCACCGCGGTTGACTATCGCCAGAACCAGCGAGACCAACGCAAGACAGAAAAGGAGATCAAGAATCTGGAAAAGAAAATCGCTCGACTGGATGACGAAAAACGCCAGTTGAACGAGAGTCTGTTGACCGAAACCAATCCCGACGCCGCGCTGAAACTGCACGAGCAGCTCACCCAAATCACGCAAGAGTTGCAAGACGCCGAAGAACGCTGGCTGGAGCTGAGCGAGTTCTAACCGCCGCGACCGTTAGCACCTGGGCTGTTGAGCGAGACGCAGTCCAGGCTAGTGGGCTGTTGATTTAATCGAAATTGGGAACGCAAGAGTGAGCCGTGGGCCGTAAGGCACCGGGCAATGCGGTAGGCCCGGCCGCTTACGCGTCGCGGCTCACTAAGTCAGCAGTCTCCTGCGCCGGTGGAGGTGACAGCAGACCCAGCGCAAACCCAAAATGCCACAACTCCAAACTTTGAGCAGTCCAGCCTATTGCGTCACGCATAGGGGACACATAGCCTTTGGGATGACGTAGGAGCCTTTAGTCACCGACGTTTGGTCATGGAGCAGAGCGAAAAGTGGAAACCGACTCAACGACCGAAAACTCGCCAGCAGCTCCATTGTCGGAGCAACATTTCCAAGAGCTGGCCTTCGCAACTCAGCGTGCACTGCCGGTTCGCCGAGCAGCAAGAGTGGCTGCATTCAACGGATGGATCACTGCCATCATCGCAGCCCTCTCCCTGCCATTCGCTGTCACAGGTTTGATTGCCCTCCTGGTGGCGATCGGATTGGGCGTTGTCGCGTTTCTGGAGTTTCGAGGACGCAGGCAACTGCTGGCGTTCAAACCCGAAGGCGCAACGCTGCTTGGGTGGAATCAAGCGGGGTTCATGACCTTGATCATTGCCTACTGCTGTTGGATGCTCTTCAGCGGAGCCACCGATCTGGATGCGCACCCAGAATACGCCCAGTTGTTGGGCGCTCAAGGAAGAGAGCTTTACCGATCCTTGGTCGTCGCGTTTTACTCAGCCGTGATTGTACTGACGGTGATCTTTCAGGGTGGCAATTCGCTGTACTATTTTTCGCGACGAAAGCACGTCGCTACGTATTTGGAGCAGACGCCGAAGTGGGTCCAAGATCTGCAGCAAGCCAATTCGGGCGCGATGTCAACGTAACCAGTCGCGTGGCGCGCTCATGTGAATTCACGATTCAGAATCTCACATTCACCTCCGGTGGCGAGACTGAAAACGGTGTACGAATGATCGGTGAGATCCAGAATGCCGCAGGTGTGGCTGTCTCGGCTTTGCAGATTGCAAACGGAACCTGGATTCAATACCCGCTTGCCTTTGTATCGGATGTCAAAGGGATAGTGTGTGTGCCCCACAACCAAGATGTCTGCCTCCATACGAGCCAAATCCTTCTTGAACGTCTTTGACAGTTTCTCACAACTGGGGTCTTGGAACACCGGTGCCCCGTTGTCCGATGGTGTAGCGTGTGCCAACAACATCGTCGAGCCAACCCATACAAACGACTGCGTCAGTGGCAGTCCTCTGAGGAAATCGACCGATGCGGCGCTGAGCGTGGAGTCATCTTGGACTTCCACATGAGCTTGCAACTCGTGGTGGCGAACCGCGTTCTCGTCGTGGTTTCCTTGCACGCAGGGAATGGCATGCTGACGAAAATAGTCGATCACGCCGTGATCGTTGCTCCCTCGCTCAACAAGATCTCCGGCGCAAAGGACCCTCTGGACTGAAGCCAATTGCATGTGACTTAGCGCCATGTTCAGTGATGTGAGATCTCCGTGAATGTCCGAAATGATTCCGATCTTCATCACAACACTTTCGTTTTGCCGGGCGTCGGGATCGCGTAGGTCCCATCCGTTTGAGCCGGAACGGGCGAGGCATCGTCGAAGGACAGCGGATCAAAGATCTCATCCGTTCCCGACGCCAACGCCTCATCCCACTGGATGACCTTGCCGGAGTAAGTCGCCATTCGTCCCATGATTGCGGACATCGTACTGTGCGCCGAATACTCGACTTCGTTGTACGGCTGGTCGCTGAGCACGGCTTCGATCAGCGTATTCCACTCCACTTGATAGGGGCTTTGATAGTCCTTGCCCTTTTGACGAGGCGTCCGCCAAAGCTCTTTCTCTGTGCCAGTTTCATCGATCAGCGACAGCGAGCTAGCACCGGTACCCAGGTTTGCACGACCGCGAGATCCCTCGATGACTTCGCCGACATAGTTCTTGCATCCCGGGATCTGACGGCAATAACTGTGCATGGGAGTGCCGTTGGCGTAGGAAAACAGAACCGCATGGTGGTCGTAGATGTTCCCAAAGCGAGGCTCCACGCGTACTTGTCGTCCCCCCATTCCTTCCGCTGAAACAGGATGGTCCTGCATCGCCCAGTTGCAGACATCGATGTTGTGAATGTGCTGTTCGCAGATATGATCGCCGCTGAGGAAGTCGAAAAAGTACCAGTTGCGAATTTGGTACTCCAGTTCCGTCATGTCTTCCCGGGGAACGGGTGTCTTGGCGGGAGCACTTGCATTCCAAAAGCATCGCATGGCGGTGACACGACCGATGACGCCACCGTGGATCTTTTCCATTGCGGTGAGGTAACTGTCTTGGTGGTGACGCTGCAGTCCGACACCGACCTTGAGATTCTTTTCTTTCGCTCTCATGGCGTCTTCCAAAACCGCTCGAATCCCGGATGGCGTGGATGCGACGGGCTTTTCCATGAACACGTGCTTGCCAGCGGCCACCGCGTATCGAAAGTGCGCGGGGCGGAACCCGGGAGGTCCCGTCAGGATCACGAGGTCGACTTCACTGTCGATCAGCTTGCGATACGCATCGAGTCCCGTGAAACGGCGTTCGGGAGGAACATCAATCGCGTTGCCAAACCCGTTTCCGGCCTCAATCTTGCTCACGCCCGGTTTGCCGCGCAGCAGCGAACTCAAGCTGCCTTCCAATCGGTCAACAAATGCGTCCGCCATTGCCACAAGTTGAACATCGTTGCCGGTGGAGAGAGCGTGAGCGGCTGCCCCCGTGCCACGACCACCGCAACCCACCAAACCGATCTTCAGCGGCTCGGATGACGTCGTCTCGGCGGCTGACGCGAATTGGGTGTTCGCTACGTTCATGGTCATCGCCGCAGTTCCGGCGACCGCAGAGTGCCTCAGCACACTGCGTCGATCCATTCGAGAGGCCTGATTCATGACCTGGTGTTCATCATCTGGGGGAAACGCGACGCGTATGTCACGCGAGATTCTGGAATTAGCAGCACAGATGATAGAGCCACGGGGGCGAGATCACAAGTTTTTGCTCAACCGCGTGCTACCGCAAGCCCCAGCGGATGGTGCTCCGTAGGCCGTCTTCTTCGAATTGCATATTAAGCTGCAAGGTGTCGATGCGGTTCATGAGCCCGAATGGCTTTTCCGGATCGAACGCGGGTTGACGTTGCTGGCTGGGTTTTCCGTATTGCTTGCTGACCAGTTGATGGTTTTCCCACAGCCACTGATCACCGGGCAACTGTCGAGGATAAAAACCGAACAGTCGCTGGTGCTCCGCTGCGGCTTGCTCCACATTTTTGGAACCGCTCAACATGAACGGATACAGTCGCCCCAAGCCTGACATGACTGCTTGGCGATTGCCGTCCGACGCGGCGGCAAAAAGTCCGGGTAGTTGCCGCTGACACGCCGACGGATTGGCTTGTAACATCGCTGCATTGAGCTGCGCGGGCTCGACATTGATCACCTGATCGTCACTGGACCAAGGGATGTTGCGAATCACCATGTAGTTGCCATGTACCTCGACTCCATAGCGAAGTTTGACGACGCCAAAGATATCCATGGTCCAAACCCATTCGTCGCGATCATCGACTTGGTAAAACGAAACCGCGAAATCGTTTCGATTGCCACCAACCGTTTTAGACAGAGCGGCTTGACGCAAGTACTGCGCCGTTTGCTCGGGCGACTTTGTCTCCACCATGATGCTGCAAGGACGTGTCAACATGGAAAGCATCACGGGGACCATCAGCATCTGGTTGCCGCCGCCGCGGAGCACATCGCCTCCGAAGGCACCGAAGATATCTCCGCTGCCCATGGCGATGATCGGATCGGCATCAAAGATGGCCACGTGGATACTCGGACCAAAATCATCCATCATCGCGGGGCTTGCGCCGGAGAAACGTTGAAAGAACTCTGAAAAATTGCCCGCGATCTGCTGCCATGCTGCTTCTTTTAAGTTCATCGAAAACTGCAAAACCGGTTTTGGCTCGACCACTGGAATCGATAGCGGCACGTTGTCATCTTGATGTGCCAACATGGTCCTCAGACCGTTGTAGATTGAGTTGTCGACCAGCGGCAGAATGAACGTCGAAAGCTCTAATTGATTCGATTCGACTTCGTCCAGCCGGATGGCGATGGGGTCAAAGAACCGACGCCAGTAGTTGGAATAATTTTCCACATACATCCGATACGCTTCGGCTTCCGCCTCGGTCGCCTTTTCGACCGGGACTTCCGGCAGGGTGCGCATGCGGGGCAATGAACCGTAGCGCTCGCTACGCACCAAACCAGTTGCTTCGACCGACATGCCTTCGCCTTTCCAGTTCTTGGGTAGGAGCCCTTCGTCGATGAGGGTCGACGTCGAGATCGATTCGGCTTCTCCGTTGAGCCGCGCCAGCAAGACGCTTGCCGTCATCGCCTCCAGCTTCGCTTTCTCGATCATGCGTCGACGTTGGGCCAGCTTGACTTGAGGACTGACCAGTCGGCGAATGAAAGGGTCAGACAGGTAAGCGTAGATGCGAGTTTGCTCGCTGACATCGAGTTGCGTCAGCATGTAGCGAAACTCAGCACTGTCGCCGAGACTATCGTGTCCTTGTTGTTCGTGCAGTCCAATTGCCAGCTCGATTTCACCACGTTGTGTGCTGGCAAAGAGCAAATCGTCACGCAGTGCCATGTACGCGGGGGCGTCTGACGTGGTGGGAATCTCTAGGATCGCATTGCCCTCGAGCTTGGATGCCCCCAGCAGCCCGAGCAATTGCCGCAGCAGCTCGGGCTGTCTGAGTTTAGCCACGACCGTGACATCGGTGCCGTCGATGAAAAACAGATCGGGTGCGAACAACGCCATCTCACTGGTCAAACCCGAGGCAAGCACCGTATCGACCCAGTCGCGTGTCATCCCAAGTCGACTCAAATAGCGAGACTCCAGGTTGTACTGCAGGCAGTTGCGTGTCAGCGATGTGCCCAAGCTGGCGATGAAGGGAGCACCTTTGTCGAGCATCGCAGGGATGGATTCCGGCTTGCCGATGTAGACAAACAGTCGATCCGCTGGAACATAACGGGCCATTTCCAAGCTACCACCTTGTGCGCCGCCGAGCATCGCTTCGAACGGATGCGACGTGACTTCGACACCCTTGAGTGAGTCAATCTCAACCGTTTGAGCTTCATCGGACCTTGTCACCGCAAGATCCTGCAATTGCAAGGTCTCTTCGATCGCAGCGCGTCCTCCCAGAACGGAGAACATTGACAGGTTCCGCCGAGCGTCTGGAGTTTGGCGAGGCGCGCCCGCTTGATTCCAAACGTGCAGGACACCACCCCGGCTTGCCTTCAGATAGGGTTGCCAAGCAAAGTTTCTCGCATCGCTGAGATTGCCACTGAGTTGGGCGTAGGGCACGTCGGCAGCTTGTGGGATGTTAAGAGAAACCTTTTCGTTTTGGCCCAGCACTTGATTATGAATGTTCAAACTCAGCGGGGCGTCCATCGCTCGGCTGGACACCACCACCATCATGTAATCCACGAAGTCCTTCTCGGCAGCGACCTTTGCCGCATCCTTGTCCAAAATCGGTCGTATCGTGACCTTTTGCGCTGCGATCAATTCGGGATCCACATCGATACGTTCGCAGTTGCCATCCGTGTACAGAACCCAGTGCTTGCCGTCGTCAATGAGTGGACGTAGTTCAAAGGCAAGAACCACTCGCTTGTCCTGCGGAACGATTTGTCTGGTGACACCGTTGCGTTGAAGGTTCGCATCTGGCTCCGAAAACTTGAACTTTGCAGCCGGGATCAGATGCAAGAAGGGGCCGACGAGTTGCTGGTGATCGATCGCGTCCAGCAATTCATTGTTTCGTAAATTCAACGCATCCCAATTCTTAGCGACGTGCTCCCAACGCTTCTCGTTGGCGAAGTCCGCGAAGTCCGCAGGACCAACGCCGTCGTGGTCTTCTGCGAATTGGCGGCATGCTTCGTATCCCATACGCACCTGCCAGCGGCCATTCTGGACACTGGATTGCTGTAGCGCCGCATACATCCGCTTGCCGAGGTCACGCAGGCGGGCTTTGTCGGTCGGGACCAAGTACAGCTCGCGGAGGGTGTTTTGTGAATCGGCGTCCGGCAAACTTGGTACAAGGGGTGTCCAGAGTCCATCGGCGGGCAAGGAGACCTTGCCAACATAGAGGTGCAATGGGCCATCGCCCAGCGAAGCATGCGAAATCTTGTTGACAGATGTGTCGGCAAACGCAGGCTGGAAGAAAACGCCTGTCGGAACGAAGCAAACTCCGAGAAAGATCGGAAACACTGAAAGAAATCGGCGAAACATTGCTTCATTACCTTGTGGTTGGGGAACAGCGATTCAATTGCTGGCAGACTTCGTAGTGGGATACGCCATAATTCCTTTTGCAAGGGATTTCTGGCGAAATCCACTACACCGACGATTGATAATATGTTGCTAGTGCATCGTCCAGTCTTAGAACGTGGGTTCGGTAGATGAGCCGTTTTGGCGTTAGCCACGGTTTTCGTGACACAACCGTGGCTAACGCCAAAACGGCTAACCCCAAAATCAAGGCACAACCGTGGCTAACGCCAAAACGGCTAACCCCAAAATCAAGACACAACCGTGGCTAACGCCAAAACGGCTAACCCCAAAATCAAGACCGGACGATGCACAAGGATGGATCATTCAGACAAATCAGCGAACGTGAATTCCCGTAGAGAGCCCTTGCGTTGAATTCCTGTGCGCGAAGGCAGCTTGGAAATTCAGAAACTTTTTCAAAGCTGCCGTGTGATCCTGCGAACGGTTCTCAACCTGTGCGTCGGAGCGCGTTCAGTTTGCCTCCAAGGCTTTGCGAAGCACCGGCTCGAACACTTCGGCTTGTCGCATGAACCCCAAATCGCTGGCGTGCGACCCGTCGGTAGCGCCTTCGGAATCGTCCCCGTACAGCGAGTCACCGTCGATGTAGAAGAGTCGCTCAACGCCCTCGTCTTGCAAGCGATTGAATGCTTCTTGGAGTGCCTTGTGGTTTCGGTCGTGGTGGGCATCGCGTGCCGGGGTGATCCAACTGTTGGTGTTCCGGCGATCCTCCACCAGGACGATCGGCGTCTCGGGTTTGGCGGCGCGGATCTGATGCACCAACGGCACACACTTTTGGGACACGGCGTCAGCGTCCATGTTGGGCAGGCAATCGATGACGTAGACGGCAGCATCCAGTTGGGTCAGAAAGTCACCCACTGCGGTGTCCATTCGCCCGTTGCCGGAGAATCCCAAATTGACCACCGGCATGTCGAACTTGCGTCCCAGGATTGCGGTGTGCACCATTCCCGGGCGACTGGCACAGGCGCCGTGCGTGATGCTGGTTCCGTAGAACACGATTGGATTCTCTCGGGGAGGCAGGGAGTCAAACCGAGCTTCCAGCGGCACTCCAATGCTCAGAAATTCCACTCCGTTATACAGAGGCAAGTAGGCAACGTACTGGCGAAACCCTAGCGCCAAGTCCTTGGCGATGATCGTTTTCATTTCTTGTTGATTGGGTTTGACGACGTTGACCCATCGCAGGTTGCCGTTGGGGTCCCTGGCGTACAGGTCGATGCCGCTCACTCCGGTCGCGGGCATGTGTGGCATCCCCAGCGAGCCTTTGGTTACTTTGTAGTGCACCTGAATCGTAGTGGCATCGGTGGCAAAACGGACCATCATTCCGGCACTGTCGCGGCTGAGATTCCAAACCGCGTCGGTCACGCGTCCTTTTGCCGAGGCTGGGAATCGATCAAACCACCGCTCACGTGGTTGATCCGGCAGGATCCTGCCCTCGACACCCCAATTCGTCACATCATGCCACTGAATTCCGTCCCGTTGTGTCACACCGTCGGCGGATGTACCCGCATCGGCCATTTCTGGATCCAGTTTACCGATCGTGGGCGTCTCCCTGTCAGTCTGTTCTTTGTCAGTCGGTTTATCTTGGGCGATCAGCGAACAAGCAGGTGCCCAGAAGGCCAACGTGAGGAACAGCAGGGTTGTAGGTTTCATTCGGGGCATTCCAGTCGAGAGAGTTGGCGTCTGCGGAGGGAAAAGGCGGTGCACGTAGGTGCACTTGCACAAGCCGTTTTACCTTGTCCATCAAGTCGGCGTCGGCATGTTTTTTGCAGCTTCCAGAAACATTCTTTTGGTCGCATCGCCGATTGAATTACCATAGAGGATACCAATAGCACTCTCAACATCACAGAACCAACATGGCAAAGGCACTGGTAACGGGGGCAACCGGCTTCATCGGGTTGCACTTGGTCGAACACTTGACCCAGCGAGGAGACGACGTTCGCTGTCTGGTTCGTCGCGGCAGTGATCGTTCGGCACTGGGACGATACGGGGCCGAGTTTTTCGTCGGAGATTTGACCGATCAAGAATCGTTGCATCGTGCGGTGAAAGATGTCGATGTCGTCTATCACTTGGCGGGTGTGACCAAGTGTTTTTCCGTTGCCAGTTTTGAGGAAGCCAATGTGGTGGGAGTACGCCGTCTGGCGACCGCGTGCTCAAGTCGAACAACGCCTCCGCGGTTCGTTCATGTTTCTTCGCTAGCCGCCGCCGGTCCGTCACAGATCGGTCGACCGAGAAAAGAATCCGATGAGGCTGTTCCTGTTTCCAACTATGGTCGCAGCAAGTTGGCTGGTGAGTTCGTATTGCGGGAGTTCGTCGATCAGATTCCGGTCTCGATTGTTCGGCCCCCCGTGGTACTCGGTCCGGGGGACAAGGATGGTTTCTTACTCTTTGACTCGATCGCACGTTTCGGTTTGCACTTGGTGCCGGGACGAAATGATAACGAGTGCTCATTCATCAGTGCGTCTGACTTGGTCGCGGCGATGCGAGTTGTTTCAGAATCAGGTCAGCATTTGGTTTCCGATGTGGCCGATCCATCCGGCATCTACTTTGTCGCGGACTCCATGATCCGTACGTTTGGTCAGTATGGTCAAATGATCGGTCACTCTTTGGGTCGAGAGCACGTTCGAGTGGTTTCTGTTCCGAATCCCGTGATTTGGTGCGTTGCCGCGTTCAATGAGTTGGTTGCGAGAATTCGAGGGCATCAACACATCTTGAATTTTGACAAAGCTCGCGAAGCGGGTTACGGCTCGTGGGCCTGTTCGTCGGAAAAACTGGAGAGGGAAACCGGATTCGTTCCTGCGGAGTCTTTGCAAACTCGAATCGATCAGACGGTTGCGTGGTACGTTCAAAAAGGTTGGCTGCCGGCAACTGTCGGAACGACCGTCCGCGCAGAGTTGCAGTGACGGTTCCTGGTTGACTACACGGGGATATTGCTGCGCTGATCAAAATCTGGGGTCGTGGCGCTGCGGCGCTCCGCAAGTTTCTGCCACGTCTCCCATCGCAGCTGGTGGCCCCCAGTGAGCCTCAGGCGCTAGCCGTGGGCCTGAGGCGGATTGTGGTGCCGGCCCACGGCTAGCGCCTGAGGCTCACTCTGATTGCGATGCATGGGACAAAAACATGGACTGAAAAAACAATGTCAACACCAAATCTTGATCAGCCCAGTCTTGATGACATTCGCTACGGGCCAACCACTCGTTAGTGGATCTGACACAGCACTAGTTATCGCCGGTCAGCTCGTCGTCGAACCATTGACGCCCCAGTTCTTGTTGAAATCGAAAAAGTCGATCGCCCGCGACTCTAAGTCGGCGACTGATTTCACGACCCAAGTTCATCATGACCATCGTGTACTGCTGCATGTCTTGATTGCAAAGTAATCGAAAGGCACGAAAAGGAATGCGAATGGCTTGGCAATCCGATTCTGCTCGGATCGACGCCGCACGCTTTTGGAGATCGACCAACGACATCTCACCAAAACAGTCTCCTTGCCGTAAACGTCCTAAGATAATGGGCATGTCTTCCCAACGTCGTTCGACAAGCGCTGTGCCTGATTGCAAGACGTAGACGCAGTCGCCCTTGTCGCCTTCGCAAAAGAAATACGAGTCGCGAGGGTGATGGTTTTCATCGCTATGGTTGAGGATGAAACTCAACGCTGCCGGAGAAACGCCGCCAAAAATCGGCATTGCTCGGAGCAACTCCAGTCGCTGTTGGGATGCCATCACTGTCATGAGTCGACCGCCTCTGAATCGCTAGAATGGGACCGCGTCTCAATAAACCGGTGTTCCTGAAACCGATGCACACGCCGTGTTGCATTGAACAGGAATGCCTGAATCTTAACGCATTCACGCGGGGGCGTGGTGGCTCGTGAATGATCCGGGCTAGCACCCAACAAGCATCTGGTCCAGTGTGCGTTACCCGTGGCCTGACGGCCAGTGGCTCAGGGCGCATGACACCACCAGACGCATTGGAGACGCGAGAATGCTAAACTGCCGCTCACTTTGGATCGCATCGTCAGTCAATGGTGCAGTGGATTTCGCCAGAAATCCACTGAGCAACGGAATTCTGGCGAATCCCACTACTGAGTGAACTGCACATGAACCATTCGGGATAGGATTGATCCCCGATATTGCTTGCCCCGAATCCATTTGATTTGAATGCCCCAGTCCCGACACTTGCGAACCGTGCTGCGTGGCGAACGCCTGGAGTCGCGACGTCTGCTTGCCGTGGCAGGCAGCGATGTGATGTCCCGGGAACTCGGGCAGGCACCGTTTCTTGACAAGGGTATCCGCTACTACGATCTCGACACCCCCGTCTTGCTGTCCGTGATGCCGAATCGAATGGCGGTTCGATGGAATGAATCTCCGACAAGCTTGCCGTCGTCGGTGCGCCCTCTGCGAATCGTTGACGGTGACGTCAGAATCTTTGAGTTGCCCGAACCGGTGTCGGTCGGTCCGAATCTGCAAGACTACGTCCGCAGCTTTCCTGGATATGACAGCGAAGTGCCTGTCTTTCACAATCCGGAAACCAATTCAGAAGTTGTCGTTTTCGACGAAGTCATCGTTGCGTTGAAGGAAGTTGTTGACGCAAGTGATTTCTTTGGCCAGCACGAGTTGGTCCAAAGCTATAAACCGTTGTCGGGAACGTCGGACCAATTCGTCGTTACCGTTGCGATTGGCGCAGGGATCGACGCGATCATTGCATCCAACACCCTTCGCAACGATGTGGCGGTCAGTTGGGCTGCCCCCAACTTTTATCAGTCTTGGCAACGGACCGCGATTCCGAATGATCCACGGTTTGTCAATCAATGGCATGCCGAAAACAACGGTCAAGGCGGCGGTGTTATCGATGCCGATGTTGACTTGCCCACCGCATGGGACGTCAATTCGGGCGGTTCACCCGACATCGTGATCGGAATCATCGACGATGGAGTGGCAACGGATCATCCAGACATTTTGAATCACGCCAATCCGGGCGAGATACCCGGTGACGGAATCGACAACGACGGCAACGGCTGGATCGATGACGTCCATGGATGGAACTTTGTCGCCGACAACAATCAATCCAGCTACACCCCGGTGGACGACCACGGGACTGCGGTCGCCGGTGTGGCGGCAGGACGCGGAGACAACGGGATCGGCATCGCCGGTGCGGCCTACCGATCGCCAGTGCTCAGCGCACGCATCTTTGACAATGGCGCGACGGCGAGCGACGCCAACATTGCCGCGGCCATTTATTACATGGCTGGCCGAACCAGGGACGGCAACGGCACTTGGCGATCAGCCGACATTGTCAACAACTCGTGGAGCGGCGGCAGTCCCAGCACGGTGATCCGTCAAGCGTTGCAATGGGGAACGACCCAAGGCCGGCTTGGTCAGGGTGCCATGTACCTGTTTGCGACGGGCAACGAGTTCGGCTCTGTCGACTTGCCGGCGTCCTTGTCATCGCTCATTCCCGGCGTGGTTTCCGTGGGGGCGACGAACAATTTTGGCGAGCGATCCAACTACAGCAACTCGGGACCGCAAGTCGACTTGGTCGCGCCCAGCAACGACACCCGTCCCGGTTATCTTGCCATTGACACGACAGACGTTCCCGGCAGCCAAGGCTATACGAGCAGCGACTACACCGGCACGGGCGGCACTGGATTCGGTGGAACGTCGGCGGCAACGCCGTTGGCAACCGGGATCGCCGCGTTGGCGATGGCGGAGCTGGCTGAGCAAAACATCGTGCTGTCGCCGGCACAGATGCGTCAGTGGATGCGGGCGAATACGGATCTGATCGGCGGTTCCTATGCCACCGACTCGGGGCACAACAATGACTTTGGCTACGGTCGAGTGAACGCAGGCAGCCTGCTACAGTCGATCGGCAAGCCCGAGATCTCCATCGTCACGGACCGTGATGAATTGGTCGATAGCGGCTCCCCGACATTCATAGGTGACGCTGGCGTTGCATTAGCCACCTCCAAGACCTTTCGGGTGCGGAATCAGGGGACGTCGCCGTTGGAGTTGACCAGTCTGGAAATCGCCTCGGGACCGTTCACGATTCAGAATGTTTTTTCGCCATCGACTCTCGATGTGGGCGAATCGGCGACGTTCACGATTCGCTACACAGCGAGCCAGTTGGGCGTGGAGTCTGGGCTAGTCGTTGTCGGGTCATCGGACGCTGACGAAGCCTTGTTTGAAATCCCTGTGACAGGAAACGGATTGACCCCCGCGATCACCGGCATCGCCTTTGAAGATTTCAACGGTGATGGCTTGCGTGGAATCGATGAGCCTGTGATCGACGATCGAGAAGTGTTCTTGGATTGGAATGAAGATGGATCATTGACGCCCGTTGACGCGACATTCACATCCACCGGAACGGCTCCGATTCAAGACTTGCAAACCGCTTCGCTGCCCATCGTCGTCAGTGGCGTCCCATCCGCAACGAGCATTGAAGTCACCGTGGACTTGACGCATACGTATACCGGCGACTTGCACATTTCACTGATCAATCCTGATGGCGATCGTGTCGTGCTGGCCAACCATGTCGGCGAAGATGGCGACCATTTCACAGGGACGATCTTTGCTGACGATGCGACGACTCCGATCAGCGCCGGAGCGCCGCCGTTCGTAGGACGTTTTTTGCCCAACGAAGCACTCTCGGGTGCGATCAAATCCGATTTGAACGGCACTTGGACGTTAGAAGTACGTGATGATGCTGACATCGACGTCGGGACGTTGCATCAATGGTCGATCCGATTCTTGGGTTCGGAACCGGTCACCAAAACCAATTCAGCAGGGGTGTACGGTTTTCTGGATTTGACACCGGGAACGTATCACGTCACATCACTTGCTCCCGCCCAGTGGCAGGCTACTTCGCCGGAGTCGTCGGCAGTGACTCTGCTGATCCCAGGAGACTCTGGCGTTGTAGATTTCGGAACCGCAGTGCGAGATCGTGTTTACGGGCGTGTGTTTGACGACGCCAACGGCGATGGAGTGCAAGATGCTGGCGATGTCGGCTTGCCAGTTGAGACGGTGTTCCTGGACATCAACGGCAACGGTCTGCCCGATGATGGCATCGTCGATCCGCTCGCGGCCGTCGAGCCGGCGGCGTTGACGGACAGCTTTGGAAATTATCAGTTGGATTTGTCCGCCGGTCTGAACGATGTTCGTCTCGTCGTGCCCAACGGTCGCAGTCACACCTTGCCCATCGCGGGATTGCACCAGGTGTCAACCGACGGCACAGCCCTGTTTGACAGAGACTTTGGGACGGCAATCGCCATCAGCGAGGCTCACATCGTAGACCGCGGCCTGTTTTACGCCGGGGCGACGGGAGTCAACCTGTCGAGCGAGGGTGACGCGGAGGCGGCACGCGATCCGGGAAAAATCGCTCTATTGCCGGAGGAAAGCTCCGGATTGCAGCACTACACCAACTACATTCATGGTCTCAACGGATTGTTGTTCGACATCGAGACGATGCCTGATGGAACGACCGATTCGGATTTAGAAGGTGTGCTGCAATTTGCTGTTTGGGATGGGATTGATCCGTCTGGGTTTCAGCCGATTGATTCGGCAATCGCATTTGCCGTCGAGTTGGTTACCATGACACCCTTGGCAACTCGCGTGAAGGTAACTTTTCCCAACAACGCCATTGAGAACACTTGGCTACGGACGACGATTCCCGCCGGGCCCGTCACTGGGCTATCAACCGATGACGTGTTCTACTTTGGCAATGTGATCGGTGACATTGGGATCGGGAACACGGCCACGCGACTGCGCGTCAATGCGTTGGACACGGTCAGTGTGCGTGCCAACCAATCCTTGTCACTCAACTCCGCAGCCGTCGACAATCCACATGACTTGAACCGAGATGGGCGCGTCAACGCTTTGGACACGGTGTACGTGCGAGCCAATCAAGATTTGAGCGGCAGCGTGGCACCGATCACAGCGCCCGCGAAACAGTCACCGCCAACCAAAACGAACGAGACCCATGCGAACGACAGCTCGATCGAGTCCAACGGCCCAATCGACGCTTACTTTGCAGAGTTAGATCCTCAGCAAATCCAAGAATGACAACCCGAATTAGCAGACCCGTTTGATTCCATGATCCGATCTCATTCTCTCCGCCGATTGCCGGTCATTTGCGGATTCGCGTTACTCGCGATGGCTTCGCTGTCACTGCCCACGGCGGCTCACGCCGCGATCTCGTTGCGATTCAACAGCGTGACGATCAGTGAAGGTACCGCGACGACGCCGATCACGCTGTTGATTTCGAGCGCATCGGGCGATGAGGTTTTTGGACTTTCGGCCGACGTACAAGGCCCGGCTGATTTTGAGGCCAGCGGTGACATCGGTTTGACGGGATTCTTTGCCAGCGGAAATTTGGACCCGTCGTCACAATTCATCCGCGACGCGGGCGACAACACCATTGCATTGTTGAGCTTGGACCTCAATGTTGCGATGGCTGTTCCCATGTTGGAAACGCCGGCGGCGCGGATCAATCTGGCAACCGGTTCATTGACCGAAGGCGTCTACAACGTGACGCTGAGCAACGTGACGTTTCTGGATCAGAATGCGATGATCATTCCGGCGATTGTACAGGGAGGTACCATCACAGTGTCTGCGGTACCCGAACCGACTGCTTGCGTGCTCATGTGGGTTGCGATTTGCGGATGGGCGTTGCCTCGGCGAAGTCGCTCGGTATGCGTTCAGGGCAAAGGAACCTGAATGGGGGCTTACTTGATCGCGACAGACGAAGCCGGGTATGGGCCGAAACTTGGTCCCCTGGTGGTGGCGGCAACCGCCTGGCATGTCGATTCGCAGGTTTTGAGTGATTGCACTTTGCAGGGATCATTAGAAGACGCTTTCGCGTTGCTTCGTCATCCGGTGATGCACCAGGGCGTCAAGTTGGTGATCGATGATTCCAAAGCCGTCTATCGGCCACGCTCCTCCGGACCAGAGGGCGGTTCACTGTCCAAGTTGACAGCGGCGGTTGGCATTGCGATGAATTGGGTTTCGGATTCGCCATCGCTTCAAGTCACGCAGTGGATCGACTCAAGTGACAGGCGAGATATCGACGCAACGGACTGGCTCGGAGAATCGTGTTTCGAAATGCATGCCGAATCAAGCGTGGCGGTACCCGAACCGTGGCGGACGTCCTCCGTGCGGTTATTCAACGTCGCGACTCGTGTGATCACGGCCGGTCGCTTCAATCAAATGATTGCGTCGGGCATGAACAAATCCGACGTGCTTTCGGACGCAACGCTTGGTCTCGTTCGCCAGCTTTTGCCGAAACAGTCCTCCGAATCTCCGTTGCCTGCAGACGATCCGATCATCGTCTATTGCGATCGTCATGGCGGACGTCGTTACTATGCGAGTGTCTTGCAGCACGTCTTTGGCGGTGAGCTTGTCCGTGTAATGTCCGAGTCCAAGCACGTGAGTGCGTACAGTGTTCCCTACCAAGGACGAGAGTTTCGGATTTGCTTTACCGTCAAAGGAGACCGATTCACGCCGGTCGCCTATTCATCCATGATCGCCAAGTACTTGCGTGAGCGGGCGATGGAGTCCTTCAACGCCTACTTTGCCGAGTATCACACCGGCAAGCAACCGCTTCTGCCGACTGCCGGCTACCCGGTCGACGCGGATCGATTTTTGGAGGACGTTGCCGCGATCATCAAACGGCGAAAGATCAAGCCAGTCGATCTGGTTCGAGTCCGATGAGCGTCTCCTACGCCTTCGGCTACGGGTCAAACGACGTAAAGACCAGCCCCCGTTTGACCCGTAGCCGAAGGCGCAGGCGGCAGCGGCGTTTGGTTCTGCGGTGGGCCCCGTTTGGTAGCGACTCCTACGCCTTCGGCTGCGGGTCAAACGATGTGAAGCCCAGCCCCCGTTTGACCCGTAGCCGAAGGCGTAGGCGGCAGCGGCGTTTGGTTCTGCGGGGCGACCCGTTTGGTAGCGTCTCCTACGCCTTCGGCTGCGGGTCAAACGATGTGAAGCCCAGCCCCGTTTTTCGTCCACTCGCTACACGTCTGTCACTCGGCGGTTGGGTCTTTGAATCGGGCGACGTGGTGGAGGTGGGTTTTCGGTGTGCTGCGGATCCACGCGCACACCGCCGGGCAATCGCACTTGCACCCGCGGTGAGGGCGGTGGCTGACGCATCGACTGCTGCGGTGTTGGCGACTGAGGTGCATGGGCACCCGCCGACGCACCGTCGAGGTCGCCCAAGTATTCTTCGCGGACCTTGGGATGCTGTTTGACTTCCTCCGGCGTCCCATCGATCAACACTTGGCCTTGATAGATCACGTAACAACGATCGACCGTCGCTAAGATTTCTCGGGCGGCATGGTCGGTGATTAAGACGCTGATTCCGCTGTCACGTAACTGCGTGATGACGCCTTGGATCTGCTGGACCGTGATGGGGTCGATGCCGGCAAAGGGCTCGTCGAGCATCACAATCTTGGGATCGGAAACCAGACAACGCGCGATCTCCAAACGTCTGCGTTCGCCACCGCTCAGTCCGCCCGCTTTGTTCTTGCGAATATGCGTGATACTGAATTCCTCCAGCAACTCGTCCGTTCTGCGTTTTCTTGACTTGCGATCAAAGCCGAGCAGTTCCAACAGCGCCGAGATGTTTTGCTCGACCGTCAACTTTTTGAACACGCTGGGTTCTTGGGGCAAGTATCCCATTTGTCCGTCACGTGCGCGCCTGAACATGGGCCAGTCCGTGACGTCGCGGCCGCTCAAGTAAACGCGGCCACGATCGGGTTCGACCAAACCGCAGATCATACGAAAGCTCGTGGATTTGCCGGCACCATTGGGGCCGAGCAGTCCAACGATTTCGTTTTGACCGACGTGCAAGTTGACACCATCGACGACCCGCCGTCGTCCATAGGTCTTTTGCAAATCGACGGCTTCCAGAATCGGCTGATACAACGCCTCGTCGTCGGCAGCCGTTGGCATCAAAAACTGTGTTACTTTGTTCATTCGAAATCCTTTTCAACGAAAAAGGTGTCTGACACCTTTTTTACAAAGGTCAGCGGATCAAACGCATGCGTTTGAAGTTGGGGGTGATCGGCAGTGGGGATCGCCAGTGGTGCGGCCAGAAAACAGCTAACGCTTTGCCCACGAGCAAGTCTCGGGGAACGTACTCGGCCTCAGAAAACGTGTAAGCTTTCTCGCGATACCGATCGGGCAACCCGCCGACTCGCTTGGCGTTGGCCCAAAGTCTCGCGTCCAAGCTTTCCGGGCTGTTGTCTCCCATCGGAAAGAACTGATCGGCTTGCAAGTCAAACGCAATGCTGCGTCGTGATTTCCAAACGTCGATTTGGTCCCAAGTTTCCGGTTGGGACATCATGTCTTGGATGTCCCGAACGGCTTGATAGGGGTGCAAGTTTTGACCGACGATTCCGCTGAGTTCATCAATGTCGTAGTCAAAGATGCCGCGTGAATCGACGTTGGCGGCGATGTAGTACATGTCGCGAGACACACCGACGTGATGAACCGTGGCGCTGCCGCCGCGAACGGCAAGCCCCACCGGAGCTGCGTCCAGCGGATGAACGCCCGGCTGATATCTCGGGGACGCTTCGTCGGCCGGACGATACCGAAGCGAGTCGAACGTGGTGGGTCCGTCAAATGAAACGAGTTTGTTGTCGACCCAGAGCAGGAGTTGATCGTCACAGTTGCTCATGCGGACGTTGGCCGTTCGTCCGGCACGCAGGGAGGTGGCCGCGGTGGGCGAAGTGGACTCGGTGCCATCAGCGGCCGTGAACGGACGCGTCTGACCGTCGTCGATCTTCAAGGTCGCCTTGCCCGTCGCCAAATCGACCGAACACTGATACTTGACGCCCGATTCGATCAACTCCAGCAACAGCTCTTTGCAGTCACTGCCCAGCTCGATCTCGCTGTCCATGATCAAGTCGCCGACCCAGTGCTGGCCAGTGTAGGCACGATCGCTTTCACCAAAGCTGGCTCGACCCTGCAGGGTATCCAAATCGCCACCGGATACGTAATCGTCACGGAACGTGCCATTGAATCCGCCGCCGATCAGGCCGGTCGAAGTCACCGGATATTCGGAGTAGATCGTGCTGCTGTGAACGTTGATGTAACAATCGTATGCATAGAAGTCCGTGATCGCGCCGCAGGAGTACGGCTCCACGTCACGAAGGTCGCCGTTTGCCTTGGCGGTCGCCCATTGTTCAGGACGAGGCCAGCGGTGAAAATATCGGAGCCAATGCAGTTCGTCGTCATTCGCTTTGAGCTGGGCAGTCAAACCGTCCGCTGATTGTTTAACCGTCCATGAGTCCGTGGGTGGCTCACTGGTGTTTTCCGCCCATGGCTGAATGCGGCTGGGGTAGCCCGATTGAATCAGCAACTCGGATTGGCGGTCGCTGTCGTAGACGTGATGCTGCATCGCGAGCAGTTTGTCGACTGGCTTGCGCAAAATGGTTTCGGTCGCCTGTTCGGCGTTGCCCGAGCTATCACCAAGAGGTCGTGCATACACGTCGCCGTGTTGGATGCGGAGAGTCTCACCGGGCAATCCGACCAAACGTTTGATGTAGTTTTGCTTGGGGTTGCCTGGGAATTTGAAAACGATCACATCCCAGCGCTCCGGATCGGCGATCGTGTAAGCGAACTTACTGACCAAGATGCGGTCGCCGTTGAACGTCCCGTGATCCGGTGCGTCTTTGAGATCAAGACTGTTGACGTATCGACAGTTGGGGCACATGCCCGCCACGACCGTCGACACCTGCCGCTGTTCCCGGCGTTCCTTGCTCGCGCCGACTTGGAAAGATTGTCCGCACTGCTGGCACTCCAGATCCTTGTGCGCTCCCATCAACGTTGGTGCCATTGAGCCGGTGGGGATCACGAAGGCTTCTGCGATGAACGCGCGGAACAGCATCGCCAGGATAAAAGCGACCACGATCGCCTCGATCGTCTCACGCTGCCCACTCGTTCGGATCGCTTCGGCACGGATGACCGCAGGATCGCGAGTGTCTTTGACGGGCACGTCGCCGGCCTTGCGTTGATCGCGTTTTTCGGAGGATCCCGCCGCCTCGGACTGCGGCTGAGCAGACGTTTCGCCGGCGTTGGATGATGATTCAGAGCGTTTGGACTTGCGGCTCATGTTGCAATTGCAAGGGGGCGTGGAAAGGGAAGTACGGAATCCTAGCTGTTTTGCCCAGCTTATGAAACTTCGATTCTGAGTCGCTAATCTTGGCTTTCGGCAACAATCTGGCGAAAACGACCGAAAACCGATTACGCGGTGGCAAACCAGCTTAGCAAGCAAACCATCAAACGGGCGATGTCACGGCTGTCCGGGGGCGATAAGATGGAGGAAAGTGAGAAGCCTTCGGCGGAGCATGGGGAGCCTGCCGCGATCCATCGGCTGACGTCCCTTCCGTCCGCGTTCCCCACTGATCATTCGCCCATGACCAAGCTGAAATCGCCAAACGTCGCGTCTCCGTTTTTTCGGCGTCCGAGCTGCCTGTTTCCGGGGACCGCCCAGCGTCAGGAAATCAACTCTGCGGTCCGGCGAGCTTCTTTTCCGATGCTGCTCGCGATCGGGACTTGTGTCGCCGTGTTGGTCGTCCTGCAGGCAGCCTCGCCAGTTCAGGTCTGGAGCCAAGACGCCACTGCTGACGGCGAATACTCTGACGGCGAATCAGAGACGACCGATCAGCGTGTCCATGAGCTGATCGAAAAACTGGGCAGCGACAGCTACGCGACCCGGTTGCGAGCAAGGAATGAATTGCAGCGAATGGGGCTGGAAGCGTTTGATGCGTTGAGAGAAGCGCAGACGCACAGTGACAGTGAAATCTTGTCCGCCGCACGTTTCCTGATCAGCAGTTTGCATGTCGCTTGGGCCAAAGAAACCGATCCTGCGGAAGTCCGCGAGGCATTGGCCGAGTACGGTGCACAGGACGCGTCGGAACGAGAGAGCCGCATCCATATCTTGGCAAGTTTGCCCGACCGCAAAGGCTTGCACGCGCTCGTGCGACTGGCTCGATTTGAGTCGAACATTGCGTTGAGTCGGTTGGCCGCTCTGTTGGCAATGAAGCAGAATGTGAGCGAGGATCGGGCGCGACAAATCAGCAATGCCGAACGTATTCGAGAAATGCTCAGGGGCAATCAGCGTCAGGCGTCGCAGTGGTTGTTGGCCTATGCCGACGACTTGCGAGAGGGTCAGTATTCGGAAAGTCGCTGGCAAGATTTGATCCACAAACAACGCAGCGAGCTGGACAACGCCTTGTCGCAGACCACGCACGCCTCGTCCGTCTTGGAACTGGTTCGCGTCTCTGCCGCGAGAGCGGCAGAGCAAGGTCAAACCGCAGAAGCCTTGCGTTTGGCGATCGAGAACGCTGACTTGGTGCCCGCGCGGACGCGTGGTTTGATCGATGCGTGTGAGTGGGCGATCGATCATGAGCTGTTCCCCTTTGTCAGCGCGCTGCAACAACAGCATCAGCATGTCTTCGAGTCTCACGCCCTGCTGATGTACTCCGCCGCACACGCGCACTTGTCAGCCGGCGAGGTCGCCAAAGCGAATGAACTGGCAGAGCGGGCAGCAGCGATCCGCAAGTTGCCCGAAGATGAAACGCAGCGGACAAATCTGTCGGACAAAGAGTTTGAGGAGATGGCGTATGCCCACATGGCGATCGGTGAGCAACTGGAACAACGCGGCTTGTTCGACTGGGCAGAGAAAGAATACCGACTGGTGATCGACTCGTCGGACTTGGAAATGAACGTCGGGGTTCAAGCACGCCAGAACATGAGCAAACTGTGCGAAGAATTACTTCGCCATGACGACGCGGTCAAATGGCTGGAGCCAGTCGTGGAGCGTGCGGAAAAGGACAACAAGTTTCAAAACAGAATCAGTATCTTGCTGCTCAGCGCTGCATCACTACGCAGCAAGGTCGAGTACCAGCGTGCGTTGAGCCAAATGAAGTCGGGTCAAATCGACGCGGCCAAGAAGAGCTTGGTCACCGCGATCAACGCAAATCCGACGGACATCAACATCATCATCACGATGATGCAGATTGACGATGAAAACGATCCAGCATGGACGGCTGTCATCTCTCGCTACTGGACGCAATCGATCGGCCGATTGAAATCGGACATCGCCAGTTACGAAGCCAGGATGCGGCGTGGTATCCCGATAGCCGCTCGAGATGATTTGGCCGAATCACTCAACCAGTACGCTTGGTTGGTCTCCAACACCAAGGGGGATTTTCAGGAAGCGTTGCGGGCAAGCCAGCGATCACTCGTGTTGAGCCCCGGCAGCCCTGAATTCTTGGACACCCTGGCACGTTGCCATTTCGCCGTGGGCGACGTGCGTGCGGCGGTGGCAACTCAAAAAGAGGCGTTGAAGGTCTGGCCGCATTCCCCTCCGCTGAAACGTCAGTTGAAGGAGTTCGAAGCGGCGTTGCAGGACACAGAATAACGATCATGCGGATCACTCGGCCAAGCCGACATCCAGTGATTTGCATGCATTCCAATGGACGATCATTCCCGGTGAATCCTCTTTGTATCCTCCCGTTTGGAGACACCTGGCCATGTGGCGTTCACTGTTCATCGCTCTCGGCATCATGGCGATCATTGTCGGCATCGAATGTCTGTTGATCGACAGCGCCAGCTTCTATTCCCGCTCCTCCACGACCGCAGTGGATTTTTTGGATCCCTCGGGAGCGCCGTCCAAATCGATCACGACTTGGAAACCAAAAGAGTGGTTCCCTTGGTTGGTGCTCAGTGTTGGCACATTGGTGGTGATCTATTCCTTCACCATCCCCAATCGAATCCGGCATTCGTCGTTCGACTGAGCCGTCGGGATGCTTTCTTGGGCTGTGTCGATGATTCAAGCCGGAGAATGCCGATCGGGCACCTTTCCCAATAGGGCCACAGACGTCTTTATTGTCGGATAAAGGCCAAGAAAGTCGCATTGCGGAGGGACTGGCCCGTCGGGAAGCGGAAACTATTGACGGTGAAATTGTCGATGCTTACTTTGCATAAGCCGAAATCAACCAGCCGGCTGTCAATATAAGCCCTGTTAATAGTACATCCGCCGCTTTGCACTTCCGAAACTTCGAACTTTTCTGTGCCGTCGCCGACCTCCGCAGCTTTTCCAAAGCTGCGTCGATGTCTGATTTGACCCAGAGTGGGGTGAGCCAAGCGATTCAGCAACTGGAGGAATCGCTGGGAGTGATTTTGATCGATCGGTCCAAGCGACCATTGGGACTGACCGGTGCGGGCGAAGTGTACTACCGCGGCGTTCGCGATCTGTTGGGACGCTACCGTCGCTTGGAGCAAGAAGTTGTCAGTACGAGCAAGCAATTGGAGGGGCAAGTTTGCGTAGCGGCTATCTATTCAGTCGGCTTGAGCTACATGCCCGAAGCGACACAGGCGTTCAAGCGGTTGCATCCTGAGGTCGATTTGCGGTTGTCGTTCGGACGCAACGAACGGGTGATGCAAATGGTCGTGGATGGCATCGTTGACATCGGACTGGTCAGCTTTCCCAAGAACACGAAACAAGTGCAGTCGGTGCTTTGGCAGCAGGAACCCATTCGGCTTGTCTGTTCTCCGCAGCATCCTTTTGCGAGTCGACGCGACGTGTCGTTGAGCGATCTGCAAGGTCTGGAGATGGTGGGATTTGATCGCGAACTGGAACTGCGTCAATTGATCGATCAAACCCTTCAGCGTCTGGGCATCACGGTCGATGTTCGGATGGAGTTTGACAACGCAGATTCGATCGTGCGAGCGATCCAAGCCAACCAGGGAATCGGGATTTTGCCGGAGGCGGTGGTTCGACGCGAGACCGCAGTGGGTTCGTTACAGGTGGTGGCGTGCCCGGAACTGAGGATCACTCGTCCGTTGGGGATCATGTTCAAGCGTCCGGGCAGACTCAGCCGTGCGGCAAACGAGTTTGGCTCCCTGTTGCTCGGGCGACCGCTGGAACCTGATCGCCGTAGTAAACCGATAGCGGCTAAAGCCGCAGCCGTCGACTTGAAGCGTGAGTCGTCCGCGATCGCCTGAATCGTGCACGACGCACCGTCGGCAAAGGAAGTTTTTGGCAGGCGAATGTGCCCTCTCTCTGGGCGGTCCGTGTGCCAGATTCGGGGAAAGGACTCTGCAGCAAGTCACCTACAAATCAACCATTCGCGTGACGCCATCAACGGCGACAGCGCGAGACAGAGTTTTTCGATTGGAAGCATCCGCGTGAAGAGTAAATCCATGAACAAGCCCCTTCTACACTTGCCGACTGCCGACGGGTTGTATGATCCCGAGCAAGAAAAGGATTCATGTGGCGTTGGTTTCATCGCTCATGTCAAAGGCGTACCCAGTCATCAAAACGTGATTGATGCCGGTACGATTCTCGTTGCGATGGACCACCGAGGCGCCTGTGGGTGCGAACCCAACACGGGTGATGGTTGCGGAATGCTGTGTGGATTGCCACATGAGTTTCTGCAAAAGGTCGCCAAGGAAGAGCTCGGTGTGGACCTGCCCGAGCCGGGACGATTCGCCGCCGGCCTGGTTTTCCTGCCCACCGATGAAGCCGAGCGAGCGCAATGCAAATCAACGATGGAGCGTTTGATTGCCGAGCGTGGCCAGGTTCTATTCGGCTGGCGGAAAGTACCCCAAGACACGGATCTCGCCGACGTCGGGCCGACCGCACGTGCCGCCGAGCCCGTCATCGAGCAGCTTTTTGTGGGTGCGGCCGATGGCATCGAGGGCGACGCGTTTGAACGCGAGCTGTATCAGATTCGCAAACGCGCCAGTCACCTTTTGCGTGACAACGACGATCTATCGCAAGCCCTGATGTTTTACGTCTGCTCGCTCAGCACCAAGGTCATCATTTACAAAGGAATGCTGACGCCGGCTCAGTTGCTGCCTTACTACCCAGATCTTTGCGACGAGTCATTCAAAACGCACTTGGCGATGGTACACAGTCGATTCTCGACCAACACGTTCCCAAGTTGGGACCGCGCCCAGCCGCTGCGTTTCATGAGCCACAACGGCGAAATCAACACGCTGCGTGGAAACCGAAACTGGATGCGTGCCCGTGAAGGCACCGCCCAAAGCGAATTGTTCGGCGATGATCTCCAAAATCTGTTTCCGGTCGTCGAGCCGCATTTGAGCGATAGTGGTACGTTCGACAACGTGCTCGAATTCTTGCTGATGAACGGACGGACGCTGCAGGAAGCCATCATGATGATGGTTCCCGAAGCGTGGCAGAAACACGACACGATGTCCGAGGACAAACGAGCGTTCTACGAGTATTTTTCTTGCATGATGGAGCCTTGGGACGGCCCCGCCTCGATCGTTTTCACCGACGGCAAGTACATCGGCGCGACGCTGGACCGCAACGGCTTGCGACCAAGTCGTTACTACCTGACACACGATGATCGCGTGATCATGGCTAGTGAAGTCGGCGTGTTGCCGGTGGATCCAGAGATCGTCAAAGAGAAGGGACGCCTGCAACCCGGCAAGATGTTCTTGATCGATTTCAAGGCCGGACGCCTGATTCCAGACGAAGAACTCAAGAGCTCGTTCGCAAAGGCCATGCCGTACGGAGACTGGTTGCGTGAACAACGAATCCGCCTGAGCGACTTGCACCCCGAAGCAGAGCCGCATGGTTTTGACAGCGATACGTTGCTGCAGCGTATGCAGGCGTTCGGCTACACGAGCGAAACGATGAACTTCATGCTGCGACCGCTGGTGCGTGAACTACGCGACCCGGTCGGCTCCATGGGCAACGACAGCGCGATCGCTTGTTTGAGTGACAAGCCGCGGATGATCTACGACTACTTCAAGCAGCTCTTTGCACAGGTGACCAATCCTGCGATCGACTCGATTCGCGAAGAAGTCATCATGTCGCTGGAGTGCTACATCGGTCCAGAAAAGAATCTGTTGGCCGCGACCCCAGAGCACTGCCATCGGTTGTTGGTCGAGCACCCGATCTTGACCAACGAAGAACTCGCTGCCCTGTCTCACATCAATTTTGAGGGCTGGCACAGTCGGCTGATCGACATCACCTACGATCGTTCCGAAGGAACCGCCGGACTGCAGCGTTCGTTGGATCGTATCGCCGCGGAAGCAGAGGCTGCTGCGGACGAAGGCATCCAACTCGTGATCTTGACCGATCGCAACATCGGACATGACCGCGTACCGGTCAGCGCGCTGCTGGCGACCGGCGCGGTTCACCACCACTTGGTCAAACAAACCAAGCGGACTCAGATCGGCTTGGTCGTCGAAACAGGCGAAGCCCGAGAGGTTCATCACCATTGTTTGCTGGTCGGTTACGGAGCCGATGCGATCAATCCTTACCTCGCGTTTGAATCCTTGTGGCAAGCCCGCCGTGACGGATTGATGGACTCGACACTCGATGATGACAAGATCGTTGCCGCCTATCGAAAAGGCGTAGCCAAGGGGATGCTGAAAGTAATGGCCAAGATGGGCATCAGCACCCTGCAGAGTTACAAGGGCGCGCAGATCTTTGAGGCTCTCGGCTTGAAAGACGAAGTCATCGACAAGTGTTTCGTCGGCACGGCAAGTCGAATCCAGGGTGTATCGTTCGACATCATCGCCGAAGAATCCTTGCGACGTCACAAGCTCGGGTATCCCTCGCGTTCCTCGGACCGTTTGCCGGCCTTGCCCAACTTGGGCGAATATCACTGGCGAGCCGAAGGCGAAAAGCACACTTGGAGCCCCGATACGATCGCCAGCTTGCAAGCTGCCTCTAGGAATAACGACGAGTCGGCTTACTGGCGGTTTGCAAACCACATCAACTCCGACAACAAGAATCGCTGCACGTTGCGTGGGTTGCTCGGATTCAAATCCACGGGCAAATCAATCGACATCAGCGAAGTCCAATCGGCCAGCGAGATCGTCAAGCGGTTCTGCACCGGCGCGATGAGCTTCGGCAGCATCAGCGCCGAGTCTCACGAAACGCTGGCGATCGCCATGAACCGACTGGGCGGCAAAAGCAATACCGGCGAAGGCGGCGAGGACCCGGTTCGCTTTCAGCCCTTGGAGAATGGCGATTCGAAACGTTCCGCGATCAAACAAGTCGCCTCGGGACGATTCGGTGTCACGATTGAATACTTGACCAACGCCGACGAAATCCAAATCAAGATTTCGCAGGGAGCCAAACCAGGTGAAGGCGGCGAGTTGCCCGGTCGAAAAGTTGACAACAACATCGCTCGAATTCGCTACAGCACACCAGGCGTCGGATTGATCAGCCCGCCGCCCCACCACGATATCTACTCGATCGAGGATTTGGCGCAACTGATCCACGATCTGAAGAACGCCAACCGAGCCGCACGCATCAGCGTCAAACTGGTCAGCGAAGTGGGCGTGGGTGTGATCGCGTCCGGCGTTGCTAAAGCACACGCGGACCACATTCTGATTTCCGGCGACACCGGGGGAACAGGTGCATCGCCGTTGACCAGCATCAAACATGCCGGCCTGCCGTGGGAACTCGGGATCGCCGAAACGCATCAGGTCTTGGTACTGAACGATCTGCGTAGCCGTGTCGTGTTGCAGACCGATGGTGGTCTCAAGACAGGTCGTGACGTCGTGATCGCAGCATTGCTGGGCGCGGAGGAATTCGGGTTTTCGACCGCACCACTGATCACCCTGGGGTGCATCATGATGCGTAAATGTCACTTGAACACCTGCCCCGTCGGTATCGCAACACAGGATCCAGAACTGCGTGCCAAATTCAACGGCAAGCCTGAGTATGTCGTGAACTATCTATTCATGGTTGCCGAAGAAGCCCGTCAGTTGATGGCGAAACTCGGCTTCCGAACGATCGATGAGATGGTCGGACGCAGCGACATCTTGGAAACCGATGCCGCGATCAAGCACTGGAAATCCGACGGATTGGATCTCACGAAAATGCTGAAACCTGCCACGCGTCCTCACGAAAACGTGGGTGTGATCTGCGGCCAAGCCCAAGATCACGGCTTGGAACTGTCACTCGATATGACGGTTCTGCTCGAAGCAGCACAACCGGCGCTAGAGAATCAGACGCCCGTCGTGATCGAGACACCGATCATCAATATCAACCGCACCGTTGGAACGATCCTCAGCAATGAGGTCGCCAAAAAGTATGGACAACCCGGACTGCCGAACGACACGATCAAGATCAAGTTGACGGGATCGGCCGGGCAGAGCTTGGGTGCCTTCCTCGCACACGGCATCACGATCGATCTGGAGGGTGATGCAAACGACTATGTCGGGAAAGGACTCAGCGGCGGACGGGTCATTGTTTATCCGCCCAAGCAAAGTTCGTTCCAACCTGGCGAGAACATCCTGATCGGCAACGTATGCCTCTACGGTGCGACCAGCGGAGAAGCCTTTTTCCGTGGACGCGCGGCTGAACGCTTTGCCGTTCGTAATAGCGGTGCCCGAGCGGTTGTCGAAGGAGTAGGAGACCACGGTTGCGAATACATGACCGGTGGACGCGTCGTCGTGCTGGGACCGACGGGGCGGAACTTTGCGGCAGGCATGTCAGGCGGCATCGCCTACGTTTGGGACCGCAAGGGTGACTTTAACCTCAATTGCAATCTGGCGCTGGTGGAACTGGAATCCATCGAACCCGGCGAAGAAGAAGCAGAGGTGAAGCAAATGATCACCGATCATCGCGACTTGACCGGCAGCGATGTCGCCGAGTCGGCACTCGCGGACTGGAATGGATTCCTAAGCCAGTGCGTGAAGGTCATGCCGGTTGATTACAAACGCGTGTTGAAGCAAATGAAAGCCACCGCATCGGCAACCTAAGCCGCGACTCCTTACATGAGACATTGACGGGCGACTCGATGCCCAATCGGTCGAAGTTCGTTTTGACGGACTCGACCCTTCATCAACAAGTACGAATCATCCACCAAAACACCGTAAAGAGATTTGATCATGGGAAAGCCGACCGGATTCAAAGAGATCGATCGCAAAAAAGTGCCATGGCGACTGCCCGTTGTTCGCATCAATGACTACGACGAAATCTATACCGAACACAAAATCGATCACCTGCAAGAACAGGGTGCCCGGTGCATGGACTGCGGTGTCCCATTTTGTCAGTCCGGCACCGGTTGCCCGATTGATAACCTGATCCCCGAATGGAACGACTTGGTTTACAACGGTCGCTGGAAAGAAGCCATCGAGCGGTTGCACAAGACCAATAACTTCCCAGAGTTCACCGGACGAACCTGTCCGGCACCCTGTGAAGGTTCGTGCGTCCTTGGCATTACGAATCCGCCCGTGACGATCAAGAACATCGAGAACGCCATCGTCGACCGAGCCTGGGCCGAAGGATGGATCGTCCCCGAGCCACCGGAAACTCGCACTGGCAAGAAAGTCGCAATCGTTGGCAGCGGCCCCGCCGGATTGTCAGCCGCCGACCAACTCAACAAAGCCGGCCACAGCGTTACCGTTTACGAGCGTGCCAGCCGTATCGGCGGCTTGCTACAGTACGGCATTCCGAACATGAAACTTTCTAAAGCCGCCGTTCAACGTCGCGTCGACAAAATGACGGCCGAAGGAGTCACGTTCGTCACCAATGCCAACGTCGGAAAGGAAATCGATCCCAAGGAATTGATCAACGCAAACGATGCTCTGCTGTTGGCGTGTGGAGCAACCAAGCCACGGGATCTGCCGATTCCCAATCGGGAATCCAAAGGCGTTCACTTTGCCATGGAATTCTTGACCGCCAACACCAAGCAGATGGTGCATGGCGATGACATCGGTAACGAATTCATCAGCGCAGAAGGAAAAGACGTCATCGTAATCGGAGGCGGAGACACCGGCACCGACTGCATCGCAACAAGCATTCGTCATGGCTGTCGAAGTCTGGTCAATTTTGAGTTGCTGCCCAAGCCACCAGAGGAACGAGCCGCTGACAACCCTTGGCCCGAATGGCCGCGCATTTTCCGCGTCGACTATGGACACGAAGAAGCCGATGCGAAATTCGGTCGCGATCCTCGTGAGTACCAAATCCTGAGCAAAGAATTCTTGGTCGATGATGCCGGCAACCTGCGTGGTATCAAGACCGTGGAAGTCCAGTGGACCAAGGATGAACAAGGTCAGTGGAAGATGGCCGAGGTCGAAGGGTCGGAAAAGGATTGGCCCGCGCAATTGATCCTGCTGTCGATGGGATTCCTTGGACCCGAGCAATATGTGCCAGAGTCTCTCGGATTGGAAACCGATCCACGAAGCAATTTCAAAGCCACCCACGGCGAATTCGCCACAAACATCGACAAAGTCTTTGCCGCTGGTGATTGCCGACGCGGACAAAGCTTGGTTGTATGGGCGATCAATGAAGGCCGTGGCGCCGCTCGTTCGATCGACATCTTCCTGCAAGGCTCCAGCAACTTGCCCGCCCCCGGCGTCACCTTGGGCACCAGCATGCAAGTAGGCTAGGGTCCTGCCGTACGTCGGGCTTTACCTTGTACGTCAGGCTTTCTAGCCTGACACCCACTGGACCATGTCAGCCTAGAAAGGCTGACGTACGTTGATTCCTCACACTGGGCACGCCTTATGCGTCGTGTGATCAAAGTCGGCGGAAGCCTGTTGCTCAGGCCCGACCTCGTCCCACTCGTCACACATTGGATCGAGTCGCAACCGACCGGCGAGAACTTGATCATCGTAGGCGGCGGCGAATTGATCGACGCGATTCGGCACCTGGATGCCATTGAGCCGGCTGATGCGTCCGAAACTCATTGGCGTTGTGTCCGTTTGCTGGATCACACCTTTGAGCATTTGATCGCCAGAGCACCGACTTGGAATGTCGTCTCAGAGGGACCTCTGGAGCCGGACAAGGTGTTCTCGCAAGACACCCCAACACTCATTCGCGTGGGCGTCTTTTACAGCCCTGATGCCCAGGCTCCGATGCCACACGACTGGCGCACGACGACGGACGCCATCGCGGCCTTCCTGGCCCATCGACTTGGGGCAGACGAAGCCGTCTTGCTCAAGGCCTGCGAGATCCCAGCCTCCGCGTCTATCCCGGAACTGATCCAGCAGCGAATCGTGGACGAAGCAATCACGATGGCAGGCTACCCAATGTCACAGATACGATTCGAGCAACTCTCGCCCAACCCCACTTAGACTGGGTTGTTCAATCTCCAACCCCGTTTGACCCGTAGCCGTAGCCGTAGGCGCAGGCGGAAGCGGCGTTCGTCTCTCCACGGCAATCCGCTCGGTAGCGTCTCCTACGCCTGCGGCTACGGGTCAAACAACGTAAATGCCCCGCAGCCAAACGCGCAGGCGGAAACCCGTTTGACCCGTAGCCGTAGGCGCAGGCGGAAGCGGCGTTCGTCTCTCCAGGGCAATCCGCTCGGTGGCGTCTCCTACGCCTGCGGCTACGGGTCAAACAACGTAAATGCGACCACCAAGCGAAACAAAGCGCAGTCATTTTGACTACACCCCGCTCCTTGTGACTGCACCCTCATGCATTGCTCGACATCACTTTGACGACACACGTTCTAGCGTCGCAAAAACGCTAAAACCCGTGTTTCGCCGTGAAACACGGCATTTTTGTCACATTGGGCAGACTTGGAGGGTGTTTGGCATCTGCGATGCAATCAAGTAGCCCATCGGTCGGCGGGTAAGTCGACTCACCCATCACACAACTTCAAAAGGGATTTCGTCATGGCACTCACTCGCTCCACTTTCGCTGCCGTCGGCCTGTTCTTTGCCACGTTGGCGACACCGTCGTTTGCGGATACTTACCACCACATTGACGAGGTGGCTGTGACCATCGAGCGGCAAGCCAGACTGATTGTCGAGGAAACCCGTCATTACATCCACACGCCCGAGTACCGGCACCTCGTCAGTGATGCTCAAGACATGTGTCGACTGGCCAGCCACATGCATGAAGTTGCCCATCACCACGGCAGCCTCGCACACCTGGAATCCGACCTCCGTCAACTGGATGCGGAGTTCCATCACTTGGAAGGCCTGTTCGATCGCATTGAGATCCGCGCGGCTCATGGCCAAGGACACATTCACGGCGGCACGGGACACGTCCGATCGTTACTGGACTCCATCGAAGACAACATTCATCACCTGCAAGACGACGTCCGATCGCTTCGCAACCCACACTTCGTGGCACGGCCTGTGATCGTACCGCAGCCGATCGTTTACCCACGACACCGTTCGACTACGATCGACCGTTTTCACGATTCTCACGACCATGGTCATGGCCATCAAGGCTACCGTTCGCATCACAGCGGATCGTTCGGCCGTGGAATCACGATCGGCGGCGGCAGCTCACGCTTCACCATCCGGTTCTAGTGAGCTATCGATTTCGTTGAAATTGGAAACGCAAGAGTGAGCCGTGGGCCGTATGGCACCGGGCAGTGCGGTAGGCCCGGCCGCTTACGCGTCACGGCTCACTAAATCAACCGCTTGCTAGTTGGCCTGATTGGCGAGTAATTCGATCGAGTCAGTGAGCTCGGTGGCTTCGCTGTACTCCGCCTCTGCGATAACTTCGTCGACGCTGACCAAATGAACCGCATCAACGTTTTTGCTCAAGCCCACCAAAGCGACGTCGTGTTGCTCGACAGCATTGAGCAACACGTTCGATTCCGATTCATCTCGAGTGATTCCTTCGCCCTCTGCACGGCCTGAAGAATTCGTCAGCGTTTGTGTCCCAAAGCTCGTGTTCCGCTGGCGGTAAAGCTCATTGATCACTTCCAACGCGTCCAAAGCTGAGATGCGACCGTCGGCATTGACGTCGGGGAAGTTCTGAAGCATCGGGGCGGACTCACCCTCATGCCTGACCCCGAGTTGGTTGACGATTTGCAGCGCGTCCAAGGCAGTCGTGCGTCCGTCAGCGTTGACGTCTGTCGACCTGAGCAGATTGGTTTGAGCATTCTGCAAGGCGCCCGGCTCTGACGAACCAACGGAGTACAATCGCTCATTAAACTGGCCTGGGAAGATGATCGAATACAAGCTGCCGCTACTGATTTCTGCCGTCGTGATCCCATTCTGAATGGTTCCGATAGACTGCAGATCGCCGTCGAGCACTTGAACTTGATCCGTCAGAGACACACTGCCCACAGGGACCACTGTCAATGTCGTGTCAGCCGTCGCTCTAAAAATGATCGCTGTCGGAATCCCATCCGCGGGAATCAAGTACGGTTTGTCGACGACGGTGGGAACGATGATTCTGGTTTCCGAATTTTGCCCATCATCATCGATGATCTGTGCAGTCACCGATCCTTCGTTCGTCACGATGCTATAGCTCGCACTCGGATTGATCGTTACCACCAACGTTTCAGTGGTTTCAACGAGCGAATCATTCACCAGTTGGACGACGACATTTACCTCCGAGACGCCCGCCGCAAAATTCGCAACTCCGTTCGCAAGACCCGGTGACGTCACATCACCAGGCAAAGATGCAGAACCTGAAACCGTGAAGCTGACAGAAAGAGGGGCGTTCAGATTCCCGGTTCGTTGGAACGTGTAAACCAGATTCGATGTGGAGGCCTCGCTAATGAACTGCGTATTGGTCGATACGCTCACCGAGTTGAGTGCAATCGAATCATCATTGTTGATCGTACCAGTCGCCGAACCGTTGGTCGCGCTGACGTTGTAGACCGCTGCGTTGGGCGAAACGGTCAGGATCACTGTCTCATTGCTTTCCACTGTCGTGTCCGCCGTCGGATCGACTGTGACGGTCGCGGTTGCCGAATTGGCCGCGAACACCACATTGGCCGCCGTGCCGGTGAAGTCCGTTCCGGCCGTTGCATTTCCGCTGACCGCATAGTTCACCGTCAAAGGCTGTGTCAGATCTCCACCGGTTCGAGTGAAGGTGTAAACCAAGTTCGCCGCACCGTCTTCGGCCACACTCGACGGGTTCACCGCAACACTGACCGTTGGCAAGGCGGCAACCACATCGTCATCGTTGATCGTACCGGTCGCCGAACCGTTGGTCGCGTTGACGTTGTAGACCGCTGCGTTGGGCGAGACCGTCAGGATCACCGTCTCGTTGCTCTCCACCATCGTGTCCGCCGTCGGATCGACTGTGACGGTCGCGGTTGCCGAATTGGCCGCGAACACCACATTGGCCGCGGTTCCGGTGAAGTCCGTTCCAGCCGTTGCATCGCCACTGACCGCGTAGCTCACCGTCAACGGTTGCGTCAGGTCTCCGCCGGCACGAGTGAAGGTGTAAAGCAGATTCGCCGCACCATCCTCCGCCACACTCGACGGGTTCACCGCAACGCTGACCGTTGGCAGGGCGGCAACCACATCGTCATTGTTGATCGTACCGGTCGCCGAACCGTTGGTCGCGCTGACGTTGTAGACCGCTGCGTTGGGCGAGACCGTCAGGATCACCGTCTCGTTGCTTTCCACTGTCGTGTCCGCCGTCGGATCGACTGTGACGGTCGCGGTTGCCGAATTGGCTGCGAACACCACGTTGGCCGCCGTGCCGGTGAAGTCCGTTCCCGACGTTGCATCGCCACTGACCGCATAGTTCACCGTCAAAGGCTGGGTCAGATCTCCACCGGTTCGAGTGAAGGTGTATACCAAGTTCGCCGTACCGTCTTCAGCCACGCTCGCGGGATTCACCGCGACGCTGACCGTTGGCAGGGCAGCGACCGCATCGTCATTGTTGATCGTTCCGGTCGCCGAACCGTTGGTCGCGCTGACGTTGTAGACCGCTGCGTTGGGCGAGACCGTCAGGATCACTGTCTCATTGCTTTCCACTGTCGTGTCCGCCGTCGGATCGACTGTGACGGTCGCGGTTGCCGAATTGGCTGCGAACACCACGTTGGCCGCCGTGCCGGTGAAGTCCGTTCCCGACGTTGCATCGCCACTGACCGCGTAGTTGACCGTCAACGGTTGCGTCAAGTCTCCGCCGGTTCGGGTGAAGGTGTAAACCAAGTTCGCCGCACCGTCTTCGGCCACACTCGACGGGTTCACCGCAACGCTGACCGTTGAAAGGACCGCAACGACATCGTCATCGTTGATCGTTCCAGTTGCCGATGCGTTGGTCGCGCTGACGTTGTAGACCGCTGCGTTGAGCGAAATGGTCAAGATCACCGTCTCGTTGCTTTCCACCATCGTGTCCGCCGTCGGATCGACCGTGACGGTCGCGGTTGCCGAATTGGCCGCGAACACCACGTTGGCCGCCGTGCCGGTGAAGTCCGTTCCCGACGTTGCATCGCCACTGACCGCGTAGTTGACCGTCAATGGTTGCGTCAAGTCTCCGCCGGTTCGAGTGAAGGTGTAAACCAAGTTCGCCGCACCGTCTTCGGCCACACTCGACGGGTTCACCGCAACGCTGACCGTTGGCAGGACCGCAACGACATCGTCATCGTTGATCGTTCCAGTTGCCGATGCGTTGGTCGCGCTGACGTTGTAGACCGCTGCGTTGAGCGAAATGGTCAAGATCACCGTCTCGTTGCTTTCCACCATCGTGTCCGCCGTCGGATCGACCGTGACAGTCGCCGTTGCCGAGTTGGCTGCGAACACCACATTGGCCGCCGTGCCGGTGAAGTCCGTTCCCGCCGTTGCATCGCCACTGACCGCGTAGTTGACTGTCAATGGTTGCGTCAAGTCTCCACCGGATCGGGTGAAGGTGTAAACCAAGTTCGCCGTACCGTCTTCAGCGACACTTGCGGGATTCACCGCAACACCAACCGTCGGCAACCCAGCCGTGACATCGTCATTGGTGATCGTACCCATCGCCGAACCATTGGTCGCGCTGACATTGTAGACTGCCGCGTTGGGAGAAACAGTCAAGATCACCGTCTCGTTGTTTTCCACCGTCGTATCCGCTGTCGGATCGACGGTTACGGTCGCGGTCGCTGAATTGGCTGCGAACACCACATTGGCCGCCGTGCCGGTGAAGTCCGTTCCCGCCGTTGCATCGCCACTGACCGCGTAGTTGACTGTCAATGGTTGCGTCAAGTCTCCACCGGATCGGGTGAAGGTGTAAACCAAGTTCGCTGCACCGTCTTCAGCCACACTCGTGGGATTTACCGCGACACTGACCGTCGGCAAACCAGCGACCGCATCATCATCGGTGATCGTTCCGGTTGCTGTGGAGTTGGCTCCGACGATGTAGGTGGCGTTGGCTGAAATCGTCAGGATGACGGTTTCATCGGATTCGGCATCGTTGTCGGACGTTGGATCAACGGTGACCGTTGCAGTATCCGATCCAGCGGGAATCACGATCAAGTTACCCGTGCCGGCGTAGTCGGTCCCTAATGTCGCGTCGCCACTGACGGCGTAGGCGACCGTCAACGCGTTGGTCGTGTCACCGGTTCGAGTGAAGGTGTAAACCAAGTTCGCCGCACCGTCTTCGGTGACACTTGCCGGGGCCACGGAAACATTGACCGTCGGCAAACCAGCGACCGCATCATCATCAGTGATTGTTCCGGTTGCTGTGGAGTTGGCTCCGACGATGTAGGTGGCGTTGGCTGAAATCGTCAGGATGACGGTTTCATCGGATTCGGCATCGTTGTCGGACGTTGGATCAACGGTGACCGTTGCGGTATCCGATCCTGCGGGAATCACAATCAAGTTACCCGTGCCGGTGTAGTCCGTCCCTAATGTCGCATCGCCACTGACGGCGTAGGCGACCGTCAACGCGTTGGTCGTGTCACCGGTTCGAGTGAAGGTGTAAACCAAGTTCGCCGCACCGTCTTCGATGACACTTGCCGGGGCCACGGAAACATTGACCGTCGGCAAACCAGCGACCGCATCATCATCGGTGATTGTTCCGGTTGCTGTGGAGTTGGCTCCGACGATGTAGGTGGCGTTGGCTGAAATCGTCAGGATGACGGTTTCATCCGGTTCGGCATCGTTGTCGGACGTTGGATCAACGGTGACCGTTGCGGTATCCGATCCAGCGGGAATCACGATCAAGTTACCCGTGCCGGTGTAGTCGGTCCCTAATGTCGCATCGCCACTGACGGCGTAGGCGACCGTCAACGCGTTGGTCGTGTCACCGGTTCGAGTGAAGGTGTAAACCAAGTTCGCCGCACCGTCTTCGATGACACTTGCCGGGGCCACGGAAACATTGACCGTCGGCAAACCAGCGACCGCATCATCATCAGTGATTGTTCCGGTTGCTGTGGAGTTGGCTCCGACGATGTAGGTGGCGTTGGCTGAAATCGTCAGGATGACGGTTTCATCGGATTCGGCATCGTTGTCGGACGTTGGATCAACGGTGACCGTTGCGGTATCCGATCCTGCGGGAATCACAATCAAGTTACCCGTGCCGGTGTAGTCCGTCCCTAATGTCGCATCGCCACTGACGGCGTAGGCGACCGTCAACGCGTTGGTCGTGTCACCGGTTCGAGTGAAGGTGTAAACCAAGTTCGCCGCACCGTCTTCGGTGACACTTGCCGGGGCCACGGAAACATTGACCGTCGGCAAACCAGCGACCGCATCATCATCGGTGATTGTTCCGGTTGCTGTGGAGTTGGCTCCGACGATGTAGGTGGCGTTGGCTGAGATCGTCAGGATGACGGTTTCATCGGATTCGGCATCGTTGTCGGACGTTGGATCAACGGTGACCGTTGCGGTATCCGATCCTGCGGGAATCACAATCAAGTTCCCCGTGCCGGTGTAGTCGGTCCCTAATGTCGCATCGCCACTGACGGCGTAGGCGACCGTCAACGCGTTGGTCGTGTCACCGGTTCGAGTGAAGGTGTAAACCAAGTTCGCCGCACCGTCTTCGATGACACTTGCCGGGGCCACGGAAACATTGACCGTCGGCAAACCAGCGACCGCATCATCATCGGTGATTGTTCCGGTTGCTGTGGAGTTGGCTCCGACGATGTAGGTGGCGTTGGCTGAGATCGTCAGGATGACGGTTTCATCGGATTCGGCATCGTTGTCGGACGTTGGATCAACGGTGACCGTTGCGGTATCCGATCCTGCGGGAATCACAATCAAGTTCCCCGTGCCGGTGTAGTCGGTCCCTAATGTCGCATCGCCACTGACGGCGTAGGCGACCGTCAACGCGTTGGTCGTGTCACCGGTTCGAGTGAAGGTGTAAACCAAGTTCGCCGCACCGTCTTCGATGACACTTGCCGGGGCCACGGAAACATTGACCGTCGGCAAACCAGCGACCACATCGTCATCGTTGATCGTTCCGGTCGCTGATGCATTGGTCGCGCTAACGGTGTAGACCGCTGCATTTGGAGAAACCGTCAGGATCACCGTCTCGTTGCTTTCCACCGTCCCATCCGCCGTCGGATCGACTGTGACGGTCGCCGTCGCCGAGTTCGCCGCGAACACAACATTCGCTGCGGTCCCGGTGAAATCCGTCCCGGCCGTTGCATCGCCGCTAACGGCGTAGTTCACCGTCAATGGTTGCGTCAAGTCTCCGCCGGTTCGAGTGAAGGTGTAAACCAAGTTCGCCGCACCGTCTTCGGCCACACTTGCCGGATTCACTGCAACACTGACGGTGGGTATCGCAGGGGCAGCGGCAACGATGATTGTTAGGTCACCGAATTCTGTGACGGGGACATCTGCGCCCGTGGTTGTCACTCGAGTCCGACCCCGTCCCTGATCGGCATTCGTGTCTTGCGACGTCAGCGTATAAGTACCTTCAGCCATCGGCGCGGTAACATCAAACGTGCCGATGACGCGAGCTGGAGGCACTGGTAGCAAAGCTCCTGTCCGGGCCAGAGAAACGAAATAGTCCCCGAGATCGGAGTCCATTTCTCCGTCCACTGCCAATGGAAATGCGACCGTTGGGCTATCGCCAGGGACAGCGGGGACGACAAAGTTATTGATCTTGAGCGCGGCATTGGAATTGGTGAGATTGAGCTGTGCTCCCTGGACTCCCGATTCCGAAGTCTCGATTCGGCTGGTCACCGTAAACTTTGTCCCGGGGGCTACGGTGATCTGCGTTCCACCGCCAACTTCCTGTACGACACCCGCCGTGGGGTCCGGCAGGAAGTCCAAGGTTGCCAAGAGTCGCCGAGACTCAAGTAGTTCTGAGATGAGGCTGCGTTTGGTCGGCGCGGGGTTTCGTTTCTTGCGGCGTTTCATGATGCAATATCTGTGGTGGGTTAAGCGAGCGAATCCACAAAGGGACTGGTGAGTTCAGACTAAAAAGCCAGTTCTTCCATCAAAAGGCTAATTGCCGAATCGACCGCTGACTCTGGATCTGTTGATTCGGAATTATCCGCGAGCGGCAAATCTTCCGAGCTGCGTGAGGGATTTTGGGCTTGGCCGGCCCCGGAAACCCGGAGGCTCTGTTCGGCTGCCAGAATCTCGGCCACTGGCAGGACCTCAGCATAAGCGTCATCCTGCTGCGAAGACATCGCCGCATCGATCAACGCCGACGAATTTCCAGATTGAGTTTGCGTAGGGCTGCCGACCGATTCTGACTCCAATGGGTCGTTCTGCGATCGACGATCCGCCGCGATCTGGTTGATCACGACCAACGCATCCAAGGCTGAAACGCGATGGTCGCGATTTGCATCCCGACGCCATTCGTCGTACTGACCTGGATTCTTTTCGCCCAAATAGTTGACGATGTTCAACGCGTCGAGCGCGGAGACTCGTCCGTCGCCGTTGACATCTGTTGGTGAGGAGAGTGTCGTCACCGACGAGATCAGCTCACCTTCGGGATCACTGCCGACGTTCAACTGATTCGACGCTCCGCCGCCAAGGTTGACTTCTTTGAGGAAGTTTTCAACGAAAGTCGAGAAGTCCAGCAGGTCCACACCGCCGTCGTTGTTCAAATCCAAATACGCCGGGCTCACCGGATCTTCTTGCAAGAACCAGTAGACAAAGCTTGAGAAGTCCAGCAGGTCGACGCCACCGTCACCATTCCAGTCGGCACGCAAGGAGTACAAACGGTTCTGTGCGTCGGGGGTGATCATTTGGACCAGTCCGCCGGCGGCTGCTGGTCTGAGTTCCAACTGGTAGACCCCATCCACAATTTCGCCGACGCCCAATTTGATTGTCAACTGTGCGCCATCAGGGCTGAGTTCCAAGTTGGCTTGGGTCAGGGGAACGACGGTCGAGTTTCCGTCGCTTGGATTGACACCCAAATTCGTCAGAATCACATCCGCCGGAGAGATGTTTGCCAGCGGTTTGTTGAAGTGAACCACCAGTTCCCGAAGGCTACTTCGCTGGGTCGACCAAGTTGTCGGTGTTTCTGCCGATCCTGCAAGCGGTGGCGGATCAGCCGCACCGTTGGGACCGTTTGGCGAAACTTGAAAGAGCACCAGTAGGCTGCCCGTTTCGATGATGAACGGGCCGGTTTGCCCGACCGCAATCGACGTCGTCAACGTGCCGCCCTCGCCGAGATCCAAATCGACCTCGTTTCCTGGAATGCCAATGGTTCCGAGCGTGGCAGTCAGTGTGATGTTGTTGCCAACAATATCGGTCCGCGGCAGCCCCTCGATGGCTTCCGCATCGACGGAGTCTCGTGCATACGCATTGACGACATCGGACGCGTCCAAGATCGATACATCGGCCAACAGATCGACGCTCCCTTTGATCGAAAGGACATGTCGAACACCCAGATTACCAGCGGTTTCAGCGACGAAGATGTCCCCGTCAGCAAATGCGGAGAATTGGCCTTCCCCGATGACGTCGACATCGAAACGATTTCCTGGCAATCCAATTGCTGCACCGGCATCCAAAACGATTTCAGCCGCTCTCACATTTGTTTCGTCGCCTGGGAAAGCGTCCACGATAGAACCGTCCGCAGTCAGAATCGCAGCTCCCTGTCTCGCAAAGACCTGATTGATTTGCAAATCGCCTGCCGTTTGTGATGCATTGGTTTCATCAATCACGACATCCCCTGCGGCTCGCGCGATCACGTAGCCACCCGAAGCGGTGTCGATTCTGATCGGTTGATCGATCGTTCCGAGCGACCCTGACGATGCTTCCATGACCACTCGCTGTCCGGTGATGACCTCACTGTTGCCCCCACTCGCATTGGTGATGGAGCCCGCTACCTTGATCTGAACGCGTTCGTCGCTGGCGGCCTGCACACGCCCGATCGCAAGGTCTGATTCGGAACCCAGGAAAATGTGCCGTGGCGAAGTAGCGAAGATCGGACCGTCACTCTTGACGTCTATGTCCTCACGTCGCAGCACACGAATGTAAGCTGCTTGGTCTTGCTGCGCCGGATTCGTGATCACGGGGGCGATGGTGATGTTTCGGGCAGCATCCGTCTGCAGGGTGCGACCTCCCGTGTCCAAAGTCATTGCAGCACCGTTGAGGGCGCTGATTTGATAGAACGTTCCGCTGTCCGTGGTGTCGCGGGTGCTGGTTTCCAGCGAGATCGACTGCCCGACGGAGAATCCGAGAGCGGCCCATGTTCCGGCGTTTCCACCACCAAGAGCCTCCAGCGTGATGGTGTTGCCACCGCCAATGGAGGCAATCACTTCTGACGGCTCTTGCGTTGCATAAATGATGTCGCCGGGTTCGGCGGCTGCAATCGCCGCAAGTTCGTCCAAGTCCAGCACGGCTGGATTCCCCGCATCGTCGGTGAGTCGAATGCTGAATCCGTTTTGATACCTGCCGATCCCTCCGGCGGCATTGATTCGGATTTCACTGCCGACAAGATTTGGTTCTTCGATGACAAACTCCGTGTCGGTCACATTCAAGAAGTGAACTCCTCGCAGATTGAGCAGCTCCTCCGTTGTCCAGACTTTGTTCGAAGCGTCGATTTCTGCTTCTTCCGCAGCAGTCAACGTGTAGTCAAAGTCTGGGTTGTACGCGTCTCCCACAGCTCCCCATGTGGCGTGAAGAGCATGGTACTCCTGCGTCCGACCGTCTTCCAACTCCGTCATCTTGGTCGCGACGAACTGATCCAACTCCGCACCGGTGAGTGACTGCTCGGTTCCCTGCTGCGTGAACAGTGGCGTATAGAAGTCTCGTTCTGCATCCAATAGCGTCACCCGGAAAGCAGGGTCGTAGACGGACGGGTCTGCCTGACGACTACGGAATTTCCAGTAGGCGTCGTAAAGCTGGTTTTGCGTTTCCTTGATCGCCGCAACACGCTCGGTCCGCTTCAGGTCCGCTCCAAGATCTGCCGTCAATTGCAAATCACTCCAGACAGCCGACGTGATTTCGGCGATGGAGCGTTCATCTGTGATGTCGATCAGATTGCCGTCAACAATTGCCGCGCTGCCGATGAGCAAGATGTCGACAACACCTCCCGCGATGATTTGATCCACGATCAAAGTGCTGAAGGGGTTGAGGTAAATGTCACCAGTGGCATGAGCCGACAGTTGGTGAGTAGGATCCTTCACCGCATTGAAGTACCCCGCATCGGCCGCAATACGCCCATCCAGAGAACCAATGTCTCCAGCGTCCGCAATCAAATCAATCGAATTGCCGTCCACCCCGATAAATCCTGGCCCTCCACCGGGTTGAATGCCACGTTCGGCTCGCAGTACGACGTCACCGTCTGCAACAGGTGATTGAGAGCCATTTGCGATCACTCGATTAAGCAAGAAATCACCACGAGTTTCAAAAACTCCGATATGGCCTTGCCGAGTATTGAGCGTGATTCCAGCATTTAATTCTATCTTTTGGAATCGGCCAGTCGTGTAGTCGGTTGTCACCAGATTCAGCGTTCGCGGCGTGGTATCAACGTACTCGTACACTGCGCCGGGAACTCCACCGGCCGTATGATCGGCCGCCACGCGAACTCGGTGTCCCTCGAAGAGTTGCACATTCTGTCCGGTTGCTGATTGAGTCGAGATGAAATCAAAGTCGATCTCGCCATTGACATCGGTCCCAAGCAGTTGTGTGGGCGTGCCGATCGATCCACCGGTCGCTGTTTCCGTTGCGATGTCGATGATACGACCGCCCACGACACCGCGGGATTCTCCGAAAACTGATTTGTCGGAACGGATCGTCGTTGTTCCGGAAGGATTCTCGATCTCATCCGTGATGTAGACATTGCCTTTGGACTGGATTTCAATCCGTCCTTCGTCATAGCCACTGAATTCAATCGAGATGGGGCGGTCGGCTTCGATGCTGTGGTTGTGAAGCGTTCGCTCGCCATTTTCGGTAATCGTCGTGGCGTAGTACGTTGTCGTGCCAATCCAATTGGTTTCGTTGTAGTTACAGCAAGTCCTCGTGTTCGAACTGATATTTTCAGTGCTTGTTGAGTAGCTGTAGCGTTCGCCGTTGGAGGGATCGACAAAGAAATAGACACCCGACTCGGTAATTCGCGGCACACCGATCGGCTCGACGGTGCGGCTAATCTCATCTTCCGGATCGGGAGCAACGAAATCGATTCCCAACCAAGACGAGCTGCCATATTTGACGGTGGTTCGCTCCAGGTTTTCTTCGGCAATGGTCCAACCATAGCGGAGGCCGTTTTGAGGAAGGTGGTTGACTTGAAAGTTGGGAGACAACCGGTCGTTGAACTGCGGCGTGTTGCGATAGACGTAATCGCCTTGGCGCCGATAGGTTGAGACCACCGGATTGGCAGCCGATCCGCCATTGATGTCTTTGATGATCAGCGTTCCTTCGCCGCGTCGCGAAACATCCAATCGTTTGATCTCGATGTCGTAATCCTTGGGGTTGTTGATCGAGATTTTCGAGTAACCGCTCAATACACGGATGGCACCATTTTGTGTGTTCGAGATTCGTCCCGTGATATCGACATATCCACCGGTGGATTCGACTTCCTCAACCACGATGCGTTCGGCACTGAAGTCCCAGCGGACGCGGAAGTCTTCGTTGGTATTGGACTCCAGGAGTCGTTGCCCCGAGGCACCAAACTCGTTCCTGATCTGCTCGATTTCGGCTGCCATCGCGTCCGTGATAGTCAGGGCGTAATCCTTCTTACCGCTCTGAATGACACCGTTGAGATTAACGAAGGCGGCGGAAAGGAAAATGCGAGCACCGGCGAGGTTGAAATCCGCCGGAGCGGGTTGAGCAAGATGGCTGGTGATCGCCGTGTTCAGCACGGGGGTGCTGGTTCCAAATGTCGAATTTATCTGCGCCGTTCCACGTGGTAGCTCATGCGGACCTGCACCGTCGTTGGTTTGAAAAGAGAGCGGTACTCCCACGACATTAAACGTATAGGAAAAATCGAAATCGGTCCATGTCGGATACGCTTGCCCGCCCAATTCATAAACGCTGCCGACGCCGGGCAGGTTGATGGTGACCGAACCAGAGTTCCCCGCCTGGATGACTTGCTCTTTGGCTTCGACACGTGAGGTGATCGTGATTGAACCGGCACCAGACGGCAAGTTTTTCAGGGTGACCTTTCCACTGGAGTTGTCGATGGCGCCAATCACGTTGATGGTCGGCCACGCGAATCGGAATTGTCCGTTCTGAGTGATCTGGGAACTGGTCACGTCCGCACGATTGTCCACCAGGATGAAGGGATCTTGAGCGGCTACATCCGAAATCAATTGACCGTTGAGGAATGTGCCTCCCGTTTGATCTGGGATAGTGATTCCCTCCAAACGCAAGAATGCTTGCGAATTATTAATGATTTCAACACTCGCATCGCTGGGCGAGTTCATGGTCCCATCGCCGTCAATCCGTTCTGCTCGAATGGAAATGGATCCTGCCTGCGCAATGATCGGATCGATCGACAACACCAAAGCGGTACGACGCACGACCTCTTGCGCGCCGGTCGTTGATCCATTGGGTACTTCCAGAAATCCTTGCTTGTTCAGTTCAGCCCGCAGGCGACTGACCTCGGATTCATAGAAGCTCTTCAGTTGCGGATTTCCGCTGTACTGAATCAATTGCCGCTGGGCTTCCTCAAGGGCAATGTCGAGTGACGTCTTGGCTACCTCGATCCGTTTGTCGTAGGTGATGTCACCAGTGGACTGAGCCGACTCGTTAACGACAAAGGCGTTAGGATTGTTGGGCTGGCTGGGGTCCGTCTGTGTGATACTGTTGATGATCAGTTTTTGATTCCGAGCAATCCCGGTTTCGACAAGACCAGCGACATTCACAACCCCGCTGGATTGACTATTAGCGGTGCCGGCAAACTGCTCCACGCCCCCGGCTCCGGTCAGCGCGTTGATCCCGTTGGTGATTCCTGAGACCCAGTTGACCGCTTTGGCTTGAGCCAAAACGTTGTTGTCACCGAATCGATCGGTATGCAGCAGAATATCTCCGGCGCTACGTACGGACGACCCTGCCATGACGTCGATCAAATTGGTTTGGATGAAAGTCGCAGTGGCGTCCATCAAGTCGATTGGGATGGCACTTCCCGCAAAGGTGTCGACACGTGATTTGATGTCGTACTCGTCCTCGTTGAAATCCGTACCAGTACCGGCGGAGAGTTTGATGTCGCGTGTCGCTTCGAGTTTTGCGCCTGGGCGAACGATAACACTCTTGGTCGGGCGAATGTCAATGGTGGAGATTCCTTCCCCGATGGTTGCGGCACCAAACGTTTCCGAGTTCGCTTGGATATCGATCTTGCCGCCACCGCGTGCCCAGGCGGCCAGCTCTCCCTTGACTTTGATGTCGATGTTGTCGCCAAAGATCACACGGGAATCATCCAGTATGGTTCGGATCGTGTTGTCGTTGATACCACCCGCGGCGAGTCCACCGCTGCGAAGTGTGATTTCATCTTTCGCGGTGATCTCACTGACCGCGTTGAGAACCATTCGGTCCCCGGCAATTCGTCCGATATTCATCGTCGCGCCGTCACCTACTTCGACCGTGGTGCGAAGCGTCAACTCGGTGTCGTTGTCGACCCCCACGCCCGCGACGAGCCCACCAGCGGTCGCATCGACGCTTCCGTTCTCGCCCGGTGCCCGCTTGACGACTTGATTGAGTGCTTCACCACCCATCGCCTGGGCGGTGATGTTTGCTCCAGCACCTATGTATGAGATCACCGTGGAATCGATCTTGTTGTCCAAATCGCCACCACCACCAGAAATCACTCCGCCGCTGGTGGCTGTCAGGACAGCATCATATCGAGTGCGATGCTGAGCGTTGACACGCATGAGGCCAGAAACATTGATGGTTGCCCCATCACCGATTTCTGCTTTCGACAGGCTCGTTGTGTTTGTGCTCGGAATCGCCACCGCGCCACTGATTCCACCAGCAGCGCCTGCTGCTGTTTCCGCAATGTTTTGGTCGTCGCCAAACGTTTTCACATTGAGAGTCCGTGCCGTTATGCGAGCGTTGTCACCAATCCTCGCAATCTTTTCGGTGTTGGACGTAGTGGTCGCTTGGGTCACCCCTGCAGCAATCAACCCTAGTGCCCAACTGCTGGACTCGGCGGTTTGTTCTGTGTAATTCAACGCGATCACATCGACAAAGCTGGTGACATCCACGACAGAATCGGCTGCGATATCCGCATACACCTTGATGTTGTTGGTCGCACTGGTCACGGTCGCATCCGTACCGATCAACAAGCCGCCAGCAGAGCCTTGAGCGAAAGCCAGCGATGGAGGCGCGACGCTTGGATCGGCGTTTGGATCGACGTCTGGATCAAACGGCAGGTAGAAGCCCATGGGAGGCGAGGCTTCGGCGTATACCTCCAGGCTACTGGCGGAAAATGTCTTCCCTTTGCTGTCCAGTTTCGCCGTGACGGTCCCGTCCAATGTGATGGTGGCGGTGGACACTCCGACGGCTGCGCCCGTACTGGCTGTCAGCCCGGCTGCCTTTGCCTTCGCATGGGGCGCCACATCGGTGATGATCCCGACGTAACCTGACGCTGTCACGTTGCTGCCAGATACCAGTGAGTTGGCATTGGATGTTACCGTGCTGGTGGCAACGGACCCTGCGGCCGCCAAGCCGACAAGTCCAATGGACACGGCGATCGCAGATGTCTTGACAAGCGTTGTACCGCTGTGAGTCGCCAAGATCTCCATGTCACCGGTGGTAACCGTACTGTCCAGAACCCGGGCATCTGATGTAGAAGTGATGTCACCGATTGATTCCGCACCTCCACCCGACAGGGCAAATCCGATACCGATGCTGACAGAGGCCGCCGCAGCAAAGGCATCGGATGTCAACCTCGCCATCTCGCCCGACTCAAGATCAATCCGATCGCTACTGGTCACATTGGAACGCGCGATGTAGGCATCGATATCATTGTTGATCAAGTTTTCCGACAAAGCGACGGACACGGACACGGCCCCGGAAAACAAACCAGCGGCGCCGCTCAGCGTGGCCGCTCCGACCAACGAATTGATCGTGGCGTCATTGCAAGCGTGAACATGGATGTAACCGCCCGTGATCCCACTCCCCGTGGAGTCTTCGATATACGCCCGAATTTGATTCTGAATGGAATTGCTGACCGATGCTCCCGCCCCCGCGACTGCCGCTCCAACAGTTCCCAGTCCCGCTGCCACAGCCCCTGCTACCACCGTTGCATCAACGAAATCGGTTACCCGAGATTCTACGTTGATACTTCCTAGAACTTGAACGGAACTGTTGTCGATGTATGCGATGATTTGGGACGAACGATCACCGACACCGGGACCGCCTTCGTCCGTAGGTGTCCCAATCGTGTTCGTCGCGAGGGAAACACCGATTGCCGCTCCAACCCCTGCCGTGCTGCCACCTCCCACCGCTGCGCTGGCTGCAACGATGATCGCGTTGACCTGTGAAAAACTGAATGCCTGAACGTTCGCACTGCCGCCAGTAATCGTACTGCCTTCGATGAAAGCAAGCGTTTTGTTGGATAGTTGGTTGTCCGCCGTGGCGCCCGCACCACTGACCGCGACCCCGATCGTCCCCGCGACACCGGCAGACAGCGCCGCCGCGATCGATGACGCTGTGATGTTCGCGCCCTCATTGCTGGTCAACGAAAGGCCCGAGTTTGCCGCAACAACCGCGTTGGTGATGGACGTTTCGACGTGGTTGTTGATTTGGTTGGTGGCAAGCGAGATTCCGATCGCGAGCGACACGCCGACCGAGCCGGACGCCACCAAGGCGACAGACACAGCCGCCGTATCTGTCTTGATGGTCGAATTGTCACTTGATGTCATCGTCACGTCGGGAACGTTGATCCCCGCGCCACCACTGCCGCTGATCGTCGAGTTGACATGTTTGCTGATCAAGTTGCGTGACTCCGCTCCTGAGCCGGCAGCACCCAAACCGGGACCACCACCCGCAGCAATCGCCGCCGACCCGACCAGCACAACGGAGTTGATCGTTTGCCCAGCCTGCGAATTGATGTTGAGCCGATTCGACGTGATGCTCGAATTGGTCAAGGTCGCTAGTGCATCAGACGACTGGTGGTTTTCATCGATGTCATAGCCGATGAAGTTATTCGCGATCGCCGCACCAATCGCCGCCGCCCCGGCCGCTGATGCCGATGCGGCACCGCCGAGGAACAAACCATAGACCCCGGCATCGATCGTGGACATCGAATCGGCACTGATCTTCACATCGCTGGTAGCAGTGACCGTCGAATCGGTAATCGATGCGTTGGCGTCCGTAAGAATCACATTGGATGCCACCGAACCACCGCCCGACAGGCTCAGGCCGGCACTTGCAGAGCCCGTCGCACTTAAGCTGGCTGCGACGGACAACGCATTAATGGTGGAACTGTCTTTTGTCTCCACCTTCACACTTCCAATATCAGCGTTGACCGTGGTGTTGGTGATCGCCGCACTGATTTGATTGGAGATCTCATTACGGGCGATCGATACCCCCACTGCGATCGCAGCACCTTGTGAACCAGAGATCGACGCTGCCACCGATGCGCCGATGGACTGGCTATTGATCAGCGACGTATCGTTTGCGATCACGTTGATATCGCCGCCGGTTGACTTCACGGTGCCGCTACCTGTGATCAAGGCTGAGACCGTGTTGTTGATTTCGTTGTGTGTGCCCGCGCCAGCTGCGGCTAAAGAAGCACTCAACCCTCGCCCACCCGCAACGGCGAGGGTCGCCGCGACCGTCAGGGCATCGATCTTCGCAGTATCCGCACTGGCATCTACGGTCACGTTCCCCGCCGCATTGACCGGCGAATTCTGAATCTTTGCGGTGGTGGTGTTCTCGATGTCGTTGAACGCCAATCCGACACCGATTCCACCCGACAACGTCGTGCCACCCGAGACCGCGGCGCTGATGGCAAACCCGCCGGCGTCAGCGTTGATCTCTGTGCTATCGATCGCTTGCACCAGCAGATCGCCACTGGAAATCATGACGTTGCCGTCGACGATGTCGGCCGTCACGGAATTGGTGACCGAGTTCAATGATAGAGCACCTCCGATGGCCAATGACCCTGTGGTGCTGCTTGTTCCTGCTCGTCCCGATACAGCACCGGCAATGGTGAGCGAGTCGATGTCGGTATCCGTCTTGGCTTTGACCGAGACATTTCCGCCCGCCACCACATCGACGTTTTCCAGCAATGCAGACACGTTACTGGTGATGTCGTTGATTCCTATGCTGGCCCCGAAAGAAATCGCAGCTCCCGCGCTACTGCTGGAGGCAGCGGTGATCGCGAAGCCGCCGCCATCGGCCATGATGATGGAACGATCCATTGCCGAAACGTCGATCGCTCCGGTGGAGGTCACATCACTGTCTTTGACGAAGGCTGCCGCACCGATTTGGATATCATTGATCGCGACGGCTCCCGCTCCGGCCAAATCCAGCTTGGATCCACCGCCGGTGCTGCTGGTCTGGAGAGCGAACGAGGCACCGATGACGACGGATTGAATGTCCTGTGCCGAATCGGTCGAGACGTTCAGCGTTCCCACGCTCAGCTTGTATTGGTCGACGTACGCTTGAACGTTGGAGGTAACGTCGTTGTACGCCACGGGAACGGTCAGTGCGATCGCGCCCACCTTATTGGAATTGACCTTCGCCTTGGCCGCCCCGTCTTCCGCCGATGGTGTGTCCGCATCGGTTTTGAATCCCTGTGCCGCTCCCGACATCACAAAAGCAAAGATGTCGCCTGCGGAAGTCGCCGAGACAGTGACCGCGCCGGGAACATTGATGCCGGTCGCGGCCGGCGCGGCAAGGTCCGCCGTCGTGTCAGCGCGTCCGATGTACGCGCTGACCGTTTGGTCGATCAGGTTGACCCCGACCGAAGCGCCGATGCCGGCTTGCTCGCCTTTGAGGAAAGCCCCCGCGATGCTGATGCGATCCAGCACGTCCTTGGCCGTGACCGACAAGGTTCCCGCGTCGATCGTCACGCCGGTCCCGATGCTAGCCCGCGTGTCGCTCTCAAAATCAGCGGCCGAGATCGAAGCGGAGAATCCAAAGTCGGTGGACCCGGTGCCGGTCTGGACAACCGAGACATTAAAGAAATCACTGTCGGCATTCACCGTCACCCCGGCGGCATCGGCATGGACTTGCGCTCCCTGGCCGATTTGAGCAACAACGGTGTTGTCGGCCAAAGCGAGCAACATCGCTCCACCGGCCGCATTCTTTCCTGAGACGCCCAGTGGATTGACCAGCTCGGTAAAGAAATCCTTGACCTGTTTGGGATCAAAGGTTTCTCCGTCTGGTGTCTGGTTGTTTTGATAGGATTCCAGGAAACCGGGCGCGCTGAGGTTGATCGCCGATTGCTGTCCCACGTCGATCAGGATGGCATTGAGCTTTGCATCCACCAGCACGGACTGCTCATTGGAATTCAGCGTCGCATCTTGATTGATCTTGGCGTTGTCACCGACGCTTGCCAAAACATTGTTGGTGTAATCCGTGACGACAGCGCTCATCGCCAAAACGAACTTGTCTTCGGCACTTCCCGCCAGGGTCCTGGTTTGTGAAGTGAACAGCCCAGAGAGTCCGAGCAAGCCATCGTTGAGGGAGTCAAAGCCGCTGAGTCCATTTTCCTGCAAAGTCGTCAGCGGGTTGATCGCGGCACCGACGGAATCCGCTTTCATGGGATAGTCGACATCAGCCGTGATGGCAGTAGCACGGAATGCGTCGAGTTGGGCACCATTCTGGATAACGGCTTGGGCGTCGTTGTCATAGATCCCGACCCCCACAGCGACACTGATTTCAATGTCGTTGCCGGTGGAGTCATCGGTGCCCTTGCGTGTGGCTTCGGATGTCGCCGTCATTCCGACTTCCTGGGTGATGTGCCCATTGACGGTGATGTCCCCCATTGACCGGAGTATTGCCGTCGAGCCGACAATGGCGTGCACGTCGTGCTCGAAGTACGCAATCGAAACCGAGCCCGCCAAATCGAATCCCTTGCCAGGGTCTTTGTCCGACTCCGTCCCGGTTCTTTGCTCCGCTTGATCGACCGCGTCCATGCCCCGGAATTTTTCGAGCAGCATCTGGCCGGCGCCAAATACCTTGTCGATGTCGCCACTGAGCGCCGCAGCCGTAACGGAAGGCCACGGCTGATCTTCTTTGTCGCTGAGCGTCATTCCGGCTTCCGCAGAATTCGACGCGTCCATGTGTGCTTTGACAACGATCCCTGAGGTGGCGGTCTGTCGGATCAGTTGGTGGGCCGCTCCCGTACCGGCGGTCAAGTCGACAATGCTTGCCGCGGCAGCTGCAAAGGCACTGGTCGCCAAGCGGATTTGATTGGGTGCGTGCGCATCGACGATGACGTGGTAGCCGAAATTGTCTTCGAGACCGCGAATCGGCGCGTCGGGCAGATTGATGGTCGCTCGCGTGGTCGGTGCAGCATTTCCACCTGCTCCGAAACTCGCAAACTCGCGCGCAATCGTCTTCGTGGGATCGGTTCCATAGAAAACCAAATCGCCCGTTTGCAATCCGTGACCGGCTGGTAGCGTGATCGTATCTTTCGTGTGATCCACCGCTGTACGAGCGTCAAAGGTCTGGACTGCTTGCGTGTAGTAAAACCCGTGCTCGCCATTGGCCGGGGCCACGAAATCGATGAAGTCCGCCGCGCCAGGCAGCTTCAGCTTGACCTGATTACCGACGCGGGTGACGTCGTAAGTTTGATTCTGGGCCAGCCCGGCGATGGGAGCGAGTACCGTATCAGCGTCTTCTCCTGCCGCCAGTTTCGAACCCAAATAGGTCAACTGAGTCACGCCGGCTGGCAATGTGGGCAGACTGATCAACCCGTCATTGGTTCCGGCTTCTGCGGTCACATCCGTGGCCGCAAACTTGATCGCCGCCAGCTTGGTCAAAGTGTGTTGGCTGCCGGTGGGAACCTGTCGAGCATCCAAATCGATGCTGTCCGCTGAGACCAAGCGAACCGTTTGTGAAATCAAACCGTTGCCTGGGGGAACCGCAGGAGGATCGCTGGCTTCGCGAACGATATACGTTCGTCCGTCGACCAGGCCGATGTCGGTTTTGGCACCTTCATTGCCTGGTCCAGCGTCGTAAGTAAACCTTTCGCCCACGCGGAGTGGATGAGTCGCGGGTATGTTGTTGAGCGTGATTTGATCATTGGCTGCGGAGACATCCGTCGCAGCGAACGACAAGGCTTGGTTGGTTGCGTTCCCATTGGACGTGATCGTGCCGTGAACTTCCGCCTTGATCGTTGCGTCGTCGACCCCAACAGCCAGCGACGCGCCGCCAAAGCCGTCATCAAAAATGGACGTGCTGGCGGTCACTTCATTGACCACCTTGCCTTGCGCGTCAACCGTTACCGAACCGCCGGACGTGATGTTGGTGGTCTGGCTGACCATGATGGTCGAGTTTTCTGTGGTGTATGCCGCAGCCACATTGAACGCAGCCTCAACCGAGTTGCTGGAGCCCACGGCATTGGCATCAGCCCGCGCGGTCACAGCGGATTCGCTGCTTGCATTGGACGTGATGTCCACCGAGCCGCCCGCATTGATCACGGTGTTGCCCTGCAAGTTCACCGTGGCTGAAGACTTGGATTGACTGTAGCCCAACGAAATCAAGACCACCGAGCCCAGTGTGGTCGCTCCGTTCATCGCAATCGTGTTGAAGGAAGCATCTGCCGACGCGGTCGAGCCAATGGTCACCGACGCGTCGCTATTGATCGTAACGTCGGTCAACGACACCGCTGCGGATGCATCATGGATTTTTACTTGACCGGAGATCGGTGACAACGCACTGATCGCGAGTTGCGGAACTGCCTGCAGTTTGCCGATCAACTCTTGCCCAATGTCCTCTCCAAATCCACCGATTTCGTCCCATCGACTGCTCGTCTCACCTTCGGCGGTGATCGACACATCGTCTCCTCTCAGGGTTGCTCCCGAGAGCGTAATCTTTGCATCACGGGGAGCGTAGAGCGCTGGCGCGATCGTGTCGGCAAAGACAGACAAAGCAATCGGTGGCTTGTCCGTGGCGGTCAGCGTGATGTCGCCCGCGCTGAATGCGCCGCCGCCTACAATCACCGAGGAAAGTGTTGATGCGCCGAGAACAATCTCTCTCGCGGTCAGCGTGATGTCACCCGAGTTTCCTTCTGAGACCGGGCTCGGCGCGCTATTCAAATCTGCCGTATTGAGTGATCCACCCGTCTTGAACTCGATCTTGTTCGCCGTCACCTCCAGCGAGTCACCGTCTAAACCGACGGCCGAATCCACCAGCAGCGAGTTCGCTGTGATCTGCACCTTGTCGCTGTCGATGTCTCCAACGGCAACCGTTCGAGAGAATGAGCCATCAGCAAGATCGATGACCCGAATTTCGTTGCCGGACACTTGCAGTTTCAGATCCCGGGCGGGCTCATCCACGATGAAGTCGGCAGCCAAAAGTTGTCGTGACTCAAGTTGTTCCATCAACATCCGCCGACGAAAGGTTCTCTGACGGGGCCTGGATGGGCGGGGTCGACTAAGAACCTGGCGACGATGAGAGCGATGCATGGGGGGGTAGCTTTCGAAGGGCGTAGGAAAAACGCGGGGGCGTAGGTTGTAGATCAACACACTGGCGACGCAACGGATGTACACGTGCACATCGTCACAAACCTTCGCCCCTTTACCTATCAATTCACGAATGCGTTACGCGGAAAATGTTTTCGGTTTCGCAGCCGTTGAACTGGCAAGAGCAGAGGAGAAGAAACGTGACGGAGAGGTCAGTCTTTGCTGACTTGGCGTGGCTCCGCCAACTTCTTTGAGAGATAATCCTGGGTAGACCGATCCAGCCCATCCCATTGCGTGACTAACGGCTGCCCCAATGCCTGACGCATTGCGTTGTGCATCAGAAAACGCCCTGATTCGATTTTCATATGAATCGCGTCGCGGTACAGATCGCTGAGTTTCTCGATCGGGGCGATTCCCGCGTCAATGTCCTTGGCAATCGATGCCAATAATCTTGTACACTGGGTGCAACGGAACTCGCGCTCGGGGAACTCTGCTCGCAGCCTTTCTAATAACGCATCAACGTGTGCATTGCTGTGAGTCAGCAAACCGGACGGGTCGTCGTCGGCCCATTCTTCGGCGAACTGTTCGTGCTTGGCCCACCCCGTGTGAATGACAAAGATCGCAGAGGGTTGTTGCCGAACCCAATCACTGATCACGTCATAGTCTTCGTCGACGGTCGTGCCGTAATGTGGCTGGACAGTGACAAAGTCATACTGCGTCGTCGCCATCGCGGTGGGCCACAGACGTGACGTGGCCACGCAAGGGGACTCGGGGTGCAACTGGATGAACTGCAGGCTCTTTCCGCAATCGACATGCCAGTGAACGTTGCCGTCCAAGCTTGGTGGCTTGGTGTCCCAAGTCAGCGAGTTGCCGATCGTCAGGATCGAGATTTCACGCTCCAACTCAACGTTGTCGACGATCTCGATGTTCTCAGGCGGAGTGTTGTTGAATCGCACCGGCGGCGTCGCTTCGGTTGCAAGCTGCCAACGGTTTTTTGAAACAATGTTTTTGCCGGCCTTGTGGAAACGCACCGGCGATCGATCGATACGACGAAACGTATTGCCGGTGATGGTGAACCCCGTGGTACCTTCGTCGGCAAACACGCCATTGGACTCGGCGCGTCCCGCGTTCAATGGCACATCGGTGAAAACATTGTTTTCAATTCTGGAATCGGGCTGACGACCGAGCGTGTAGACGCCGGCGCCGTCGCTGAGCACTTGCATGACGAAGCGGATGTCGTTGTCTCGCACAACGTTTTGCTCTGCGGGCGTCACGCTGTCGTTCCAAACCCAACCCAATGAAACTCCGGTGTAAGGACAATCGCGAATCGTGTTCTCCGCAATCTCAAGTTGTTTGTTCAGGCCCGCCCAGATGGCGACGGCGCCGGGCAGCATTACGCCGCACCTGCTTATCTCGCACTTCGTGATTTGATTACCGGTTGCAATTTGCTCCGGCGCCGACTCCGTCCATACTTCCCCGTCCACCCTCCGCTCGCGTCCTTCGCCGACATTGATCGCGTTGCCGCCAATGCTTTGAAACGTGCAGTGCGTGACCAGACAATTCTGACTGCGACGTCCGATCCACAGCGCGGTTGCTCCCAGATCCCGAAATTCGCAGCGCAGCACGCGACAATGTCGGCAGTCTCGCAAGTTCACGGCAGCCGTTAAGAGTTCACGACCCGGACCGTTACGGCTGCCGTCTGCGTTTCGTGCTTCATGCATCGTCGCTTGGCCGCCAGCCAGCCCGCCCGGTGGCATCGGAAACGATGTGCCGGTGAATACCAAACCGTCGAGTGTCAATCCATCGATGGTGCCTTCTAGTGCCTCAGCCTGCAGCAACGTTTCCACGACCGGCAATTCGATCCGCGGCGGATCGCCCAGTGTGTCCGCCGCCACGACAACGATTTGTTTGTTTACCCGATCGACGTACCAATCGCCCGGTTCGTCGGCAAAGTCGGGATGCCCTTCCAACCAGTACCGAGGCTGCTTTTCAAAATGATCGATGGCGTAGTGATCGGCGGCACATCCGATCGGACCAAGCGACCGCAAGGTGCGCGACGCCGCGTCGTAGGAGGCAACGGGCATGCGACTGCTGGACCAATCGTGCAACAAGACAACGTCACACGCGTGCTCAGCGAGTTGCCAAGAATCTGGCAAATCCGACTTGCCGACAATGAATCCACTGCGTCGATCGGACAGCGCGCTCTCGATGCGAGGGTAACCTTCCTCGGGAAATCTCGCTGCGGTCGACAATCTGCCGTCGATCAAGATTGAACGCGGTTGCTGGTCCAGCGATTCAGGTAGCGGATAACGCCAGCGATTTGCCTCAGAGTCACTTTGTCCCTCCAAGACAACAGCACCATTGAAAATGACGTTGCCCGGCGACTCGGCCTTGAGCGTTAGACCGTCGCCGACGATTTCTCGCGACAACGCCAGAGGTTTTGAAATCCGATACGTGCCGTCGGGAAGCGTGATCACCGCACGATCAAGCTCTCCCTTTCCACGTCGCCCAGCCAAACCATCCAGTGTCTCTGCCAGCGCGGAGGCAGACGCATCCGGCAATGTGAGGTTGATTTCCGCTTGTCCCGTGGCGTTCCAAGCAAAGGCAACAAAAACTATCAGAGCATGACGCATCGGCATGGGAATCTGGGCAGTGGTAAGAGGCGGGGCTGCTGCAATCGCAGAGCCCCCCAGTTTACACACTTCTGTGGCGTCAAAGAGGAATTGCTGAGCATTTGATGATGCCCAAGTCCGATAGGATTGCGTGCCGGGACAGATAGCCACGAAGAACACAAAGAGACACAAAAAATCAGTGCTCTCTTTTTGTGGCTTCTCGTGTTTTTCGTGGCCGCGATCTGCTTCCTTGCCGGTGGCAGCGAACGGTGCCCGCGACCGATGTCGGTGGTCGCTCGGGCCCGCTCTCGAAAATGTTCTCGTTGCCGACGATACAGTCGGCGTGCTGTGACTACAGCAAGCCGTCCTTTTCCAGCATCTCTTTGTACTGGTCTCGCTCACGGCGGGTCGCTTCCAGGTCAAATACCAAGTACTTCATGTCCAATCGCAATTGCGAGAGGGCTTCTTGGACCAAGTTCAGGATGCGTTTGCGTCGGGTGCTGCATTCGACCACTCGGGTCATCGCGGGGGCGACGACATCGCGGTAACGAGCGGGCAACGCATCGATCGCTTTGGCAAGCTCTTGCAGCTCGCTGGGGGTCTCGTCATTGAACTTGTCAGTCGAATCGATGGACGTCTTTTGCATTCGAAGGGGCTCCGAGGAAATCGTGGGGTTGCTTTGCACTGACTCCATTGCATTGCGGATGCCAGATCCGCACGGACTCCCTTCCTGTCGAGCAAAACCTGTTGTCAGCAAAGGACTTACGTTGATCACAAATTTTGTGATGTCAAAAGCCAACGGTGAAAAAAAACAACACCACTTCGGCTTGGCCTGAGGCCCTAAATCTTGCTACACAAAGGTCTTACGGCTGCGGTGGCGGGTTGCGATGGGATGAGGTTTTTTTTCAACACTCTGTCGCGTCAGCCGCACACACCTTGTTTCACGATCCGGTGAGCAACGTTCTACCGAAGCCACTTCCCCCGTCGTGCGGCTGATTGTTTCGGGACTCAAGCTCCAAGTCAACGATTGATGAGCACCTGTAAATCATTGAATCGAGAATCGCCGTCGAACGCTCCGCCCAGGCAATCCGTGCGCTTTGGCGGGTGGATGGCCGGTTATGCCGTCGTTGCCTGCCTGTTTTTGCTCGACCTGACTGCGTCGACGGCACACGCACAGTTGCACGACTCTTTAGACGCCTATCCGCCCCGTTGGCAACTGGACACCTCCGATTGCGACGCCCGCGTCGTGGACCATCGCAACTTGGCAGATCAGGGGATCGATGGCGGTGGCTGTGAAACCGTGACCGTTGTGGCTGGCAACGGCAGTGAAGCGCTGCTGGCGTATCGTATCGAACCGGTCATGGTGGTGGATGATTTGACGGCAACCGTTGCCGTGATGAGTGCCAAGCAAGGCCTGCGAGTAGGCTTGCGTGTCCGCTTTCCCTACGAACGAGACGACTTGACCAATCGGCCTCTGTCCACCGTCGTGTTCGGTGCTTCGTATACCCATCCAGGCGAGTTCACCACGTTGGGCGTAGGCCGCATTGGTGGCGATTTGAATCTCAAGATCATCGCGCTTCGCCAGCAATTCAATCGACCGCTCGACCTGCGAGATCCCTACGTCGATGCGATCATCGTCAATGCGTACGGCGGTGCAGGAGCGACGACCGTGCGACTGGATGAAATCAAAGTCCAGGGAATGCTATCGATCGGCGACGCTGCTTCGATGGGTTACGGGAATTTCAGCGGAATTGAACTCGATCGTAATCAGCAGTTTCGTATCGGCTCAGCCGACGGCGAACTGGGGCAAAGCATTCTGACGCAGCCGACGAATCGCACGGTGAGCCAAACCGCGTTTCCGACGGACACAGTGATCCGCATCCTGCAACACAACGGTGAGCCATTGTCGTGGGTCCGCTCGCTCGGGTTTGACGCTGTACTGCTTTCTGCACCACCGGATGCTGAGATCCTGCGCGAAGCCATCCAAGCACAGTTGCTCGTCTATGCCCCACCGCCCACCGCGCCGGATCCATCGCTGGAACCCTTGCTCGATCCCGTCGCCGGTTGGTTCATCGGTTCTGGCCTGTCGTTGGACTCCAGTCGCGTCGGGCAAGCGACGGTGTCATCCAACCGCCTGAGAAACTTCCCCGGCAGATGGCAACGTCCGGTGATCGCTGCACCGGCGGAAGCATGGCGAGACTATGCCGCAATCGCGGACGCATTGGTCGACGACCAGCCGATTCGAGAACGCGATCTTTCGGCTGTGGAAGAAGTCGCGGAGACATCAGAAAAGCGAGTCCAAGTCGGTGACCGGGTACAATTTGCCGTCGGCATCGCATCCATGCCATCTCACCGCGCGATGGAACAGAATGATGCGATCAGCTTGGCGATCGGCGCACCGCCCTCGGGAATGTTTCGTTGGCATTCGATGTTGCTGCAAACGGTTCGAAGTATCGAGAACGCGCCCGCCGCGATCCTGTTTCGTTCCTCGCGATCCTTGGCCAGTGGAACGGAGATGGCAGCCCATCGTTCGATGGCGCTCGGCTACACCAATCGACTGGTCGCGATGTTGGGGCCATGGATCGCTGGCTCGCAACAAGCGGCTCCGCTGCCTTTGTCGGGCGCACGCTACCGTTGCGGTCACCTAACCACGGCCGACGGAGCTGACCTGTTGCTGTTGACGTCAGAGATGACGCGGGGCAGCGAAGTACTGGCGGGGGACGGGCAAAGTATTGAGATTGTCTTGCCACCGGATTTAGCCAACCGAACGGTCTGGCGCATGACTCACTTCTCTGCCGAACGGATTGAAGTCATTCCGACGGCGGATGGTGCTCGCATTCCGATCGTTTCGCCCGATGTGGCGGAAATCATCATCATCAGCGACGACCCGGCATTGGGCAGCAAGTTGTCCGCATCCGCCAAACGTTTTGTCCGCCAAGCATCGTTGGACCGTTGGCAATTGACCACGGATTGCGTCCGCATCACCCGCGAGCTCTGGAATCAAGCTGTTGCGATGCGTGCTGCTGAAGCTGCGATCCCAATCGATTTGCTCACCGCGGCAGCCAACACGATTGCTGAGGGTGAGTCCACTTATCGCGCCGGAGATGCAGAGGCAACGTTGCGAATCGCACGCCGCGCCGATGCTTGGGGCATTCGATGCAGTTGGCAGCTCAGCCAAGCACTGATGTCCGACTGGCCTCATCCAACAAGCTGTCCGCCTATCGACAGCGGTTTGGCCGCCGTGCAAATCGCATGGAGTCCTTTGATGGAGGACGTTGGCTGGGGCCTGGACCGGTTGACCAGCGGAGGACTTGATTCACCAACGGTCTTGGCGCCTGGCAGTTGGACCTTTGGGCAAAGACGCGTCGCCCGCGCGACCAGCGAAGTCTACTGGACCGACCGAGGACATTTTGACGGCGTGGGCGCGTTGCGTCTGATCGCTTCGTCACAGTCGGACACCGAACTGCCCGGCGGCTACGCGGGAACGGTCGCCCAATTACAAAGTCCGCCTGTGCGGATACCGACCGGCAAGGCGTATCGAATCGATGCGATGGTTCGCACCATGGGATTCGGCAATCCCCATCAAGGTCTACTGGTCTACGACTCACTGGGTGGTCAGGAGATGGGTGTGCTGGTCCGCGGGCGAACAGAGTGGACGCCCGTGCGTTTGTATCGACAAGCCACGGAAGAAACGCAGGTCAGGGTCATGTTCGAACTGCTGGGTGGTGGTGAAGCCGTGATCGACGAAGTCCGCGTTCAACTCTGGGAACCCAAAGCCGCCCCACCGCTTCCATTTGTTCCGCTGCGAGCTGCCGAAGAAAACGATTTGCCGAACAGTCGGTTTTAGCCAACCGTGACACGTGATTGTTAAGCGGGACGCTCTCGATCGCGCCGCAGCCGATTTGGAAGAGTGAAATATCTGTTCCCACGGGACAGAAAGAATGGAAGCCAGGAGAAAAAGAAGTCAGGAAGCTTGAGATCCCCATCATCGGTAGCGATATTTCTGTTCGTACGCCCCGCTCCGTGTTCCTGACGCCCCTTTTTCCTATCACTTTCCATCCTCATTGGTCGTCACCATGTTCCCGCTGATTATCGGAATCGTCTTCGTTGCGTTGGTTGTCATCGCTTTGTTTGCGGTCATGCGGTCGCGAACCAGTCCAACGCAAGCGAAATCGTATCCGGCGAATTTGCCAGTTCTGGACACTGGGCTCAAAGCGATCGATCTATTGGCACCGCTGCCGCGAAGCGGAGATGTATTGATTTCTGGTGATCCAGGAGCGGGTGCAAAGACCATTGCCGGTGAGATGATGTACCGGTTACAGAACCATCCGTCATTGCCATATCAAACACTCTGCCTGTTGGACGCCGGATCGAAAGATGCCGAGGTCATGTCGGCAGAGTTTTCGGAGACTCTGCCAGATTCGATTCAACGGCGAATGGTGCAATCAATTGCAACGCGAGATGTGATGGACTTGGTTCAACAGTCATCTCGGGAATCTCGTTGTGCAATTGTGGTCTTCAGTCAAGATGAACGTTTTATTCATCTGTTCCGCGACGCGATCCGCGAAATGCGAACAGAGATTCCTGCATCATCCCGTCTGTTGGCGATCATCGTCACCGAGTCGATGCATTGGACGACTTGTGACGCAACGGTTTACTTTTCACAGTCGGTTGCCGAGTCGGGTGTGTATCCAGCGTTGGATCCTCAACGCTCCTCCTCTCGACTGAGCGACGATCCCCGAGTGCCTGCGCATCGACGTGAGATAGCCGCACGGCTAAGACGCTTGCTCGCTGACGTCGTCGAGAGCCTATACCCGGACGCTCTGGGCGACCCGCAGTGGATGTTTAATCAACGCGGTGCCAACAAAGCACAGGGGCAAGCGTTTCGATTCCTCAGTCAACTTCTGTTTACGGCTGAGCCCTACACGGGAAAGAAGGCGGCGTGCATTGCTGCCGACGACGCGGCGATTTGGTTCCGGCAAATCCTTGACGGACAATTCGAGCAGCTGCCCCCGCAAAGCTTTCTCTATCAAAACAAATTGCCCCACTGACGCGTTTGCGACAATGAGGCAATGTCTGGAATTCATGCTACGCTTGGCGGCCGATCACCAGCCGATGTAGTACGCCGGACGGGCGACGACGACCGGCGGCGCGAAGACGGGACGATACGGCAATACCGGTGCCACGCGATAGGCTTCTACTCGAACCACAGGTGCAGGTGCGTAATAGCTGTGAACCTCAACTGCGGGTGCCGGCGCGTAGTAGGCGGCGGTAGGCACCGGCACCGCTACCGGATGATAGGCGGCATACCGGCGAAACCGCCATCCGCCAGCCTCTGCGTCGGACGCGAAGGTGAATGCCATCACAGCCACGACCGCTGCTACAAAAACTCGACGAAACATTTGACTCTCCAGATGTGGACGTTCCAACCACCGATCGCCCGAACCGCGAATCACGATGTCGTGTGACGTGACTCCGGAAACCCCGGAAACACGTCCGCTGCCTCCTCATGGCGGATCAGCTTCGCGTCGACGCTCAGCGGCTTTTGACCATGCAGTCTACGCAAAAAAAATCGTCAGGGAACACCTGGCGTCTCGGTTATCGGAAACAACTGCGGATCCAGGTCGTGGAGCTTTTGTCGCAGGGAAGGCAGGATCCGCTCGGCGGCCGCCATTCCAAGCTGTGCGGTTTGTCTCGTGTCTTCGAACGCCGCGATGTCGACGTCCGCAACATCCGGGGTGATCGTTACGTCCGCGGACAAGGAACCGATGCGGCAGAGATTGCGGTCCTGGACCTGACGCACCCGCCGAATCACCTGGGTAATGCTGGGTTTTCTCATCTGCCCGGTCGGCGTATCAGGCTTGTTTCCGGCAAACTCTCGCTCCATCCTCGACGCCACGTCCACGCCGATGACGAAGTTTGCCCCGCGGCGGATCAGTGCGTCGGCGGGAATCACATTCAGAATTCCGCCGTCCACCAGAACTTTTCCGTCTCGCAGATACGGAGGGGACAGTTGGGGCAAATTGATGCTTTCGGTGATCGCATCGACGCAATCGAACTGAGACCGGATGACTTCCTCGCCGCTGACCAGATCCGCGCTGACGGTTTCGATCGGGATCGGTAACTGCTCCAGACGCCAGCGTTGAAAGTATCGTCGCAGCATGGGATCCCATCCACGCGTTCGATACTTCCAAATCAAATACCACTTACCGCCACCCGGCAGCATCCTAAAGAAACGCGGCAGTTTCAGATCCGACGGATAGGATCCCAGGGCAAACTCGGCGGAAAACCCCGCACAGTAGGTCACTCCCAACATTGCCCCGACACTTGTGCCGGCCATCAAGTCCACCACGATCCCGGCGCGTTCCAAAGCTTGAAAGACTCCCAGATGAGCCATTCCACGCGCGGCACCTCCACCGAGCGCTAAACCGATCTGCACGCCACGCAGCGCGTGGACGATGCGTTCGGTTCCCGCGTTCAGACCGTCGGGTAAATCACCATAGTGCAGAAGTTCGTCGTCGCCATGGTGGACAACAAAATGACGCGTGATCATCTTCTGCAGTTCAGGTGCCAAGGGGATCACGCGTTCAGCGGCGGACACCACCCAGATCACGTTCAACTTGTCACGAAAGGCACGCGTCTGGGCGACCAAATCGGACAGCATGGTTTCCAGTTTGGCATGGTTCTCCGGGGTGACGACAAAGAACGCTTGCTGAACGTATTGCAGCAAAGGGGACAGGCGTTGCGGGTCGGCAGTCTTGGTTTCCGATTCAAACTCCAACACCACACGATCCATCTTGGTCCACTTTCCCAACTGAGCCCGGATCTCCGCCGTCTCCTCGCCGCTGAACCGAAACGTTGTCTCACTTGGGATTTGGTCGGGATCATCGGTGATCCTGCCGATGGACTCACCCAGATCGATCAGTCGATCCACCACGGCGTTAGTGACCTGCCGGGTGTGTTGAGAGACGTGAATGATCGCCAGTGATTTGGCCCACTCACGTTTTTGGGACGAGTCCAAAAACTCCGACATCGGAACGGCCGCGTCACGCAGTAGATTGCGTGCGAGAACGGGCAAGGACTCCATGAGGGAAACCGCCAAGTCGTGCGGGATTTCCAAAGCCCAGGTCGGCTCCTCCGCGATCAGGTCCACCGTCGCGGGTTCTCCACGCACCAATTCGATCACACCGACTTGATCGTGAGTCCCGAATCGTGCGATAGGGATTCGGGGTTGATCCCGATGAGACGCGAGGCACAATCGCCCGCTGACGATCAGCCAAATCGCCGCAGGGATCTCGCCTGCGGAATAGACGATCTCGTCTTGCGCAAAGCTGCGGATCCGGACACCCGACGCGGCGACTTTGCGGCACTCCTCCTCGGCCAATCCACGACTGGCCGGGTGCAGCAATAGGAACGACAGGATTTCCTCGACAGATTCGGCCATCGGCAACATTCCATCCGTGCGATTCTCTGATCAGTCACGCGGATCGCCGACGGATCCAGTCGTCTCACTACAGCGGGAATTCTTCCTCTGCGGCGGCTTCCGCGTACAACGGCATGTGCCGATAGTAGACTTCCAAGATCATCGTTGCAAACGAGGTGATGCACAAGCGACCCGCGTCGGACATGTGCGGCGAGCCATCAAAGTACCAGCTTCCTTTGGCTCCCGGTTCCTGGGCTTGTGTTTCAACAAGGTAATCTCGCAATTCTGCATTGAACTTGTCCCATTCTGGGCCACCCGCGTGTCGCAGGACCTGCGCGGCGTAGTAATCGTAGTACAAGTCTTTTTTGCTGACGCCTGTTTTCGACAAGTGCTGGACGCCTTTGACGATCCCCGGATGCGTCTTGTCCCAACCGCTGTACATACGACACAGCAAGCCGACAGCAGTGGTTGCCGGACGGACTTTGGTTTCTTTCTTGGTGTAACCGTAAATGGAACCGCCGTCCGACCCGACGCGATCCAGGAACAGCATGGAACCCTTGATGGTTGCCGGTGGAACGGCCAAGTGTCCCATGTATCCACTTTTGAGCGCCATCACTTGCCAGCCGACAACCGACGTATCACCTTGATTGTCACGCACGCCGTAGCGCCAGCCGCCATCGTTGCCTTGTGCGGCAACGATGAAATTGATCGCCGCTTGTGCCGGTCCAGCGATGTCAGGATCACCGGTCATCGCGTAAGCTTCGCATAAAGTGATGGCCGCAAGTCCGTGATCGTACATGTTGCCACCGCCCCGGTAATCGATCACCGGCAAACCGTTTTGCTTTCCAGGTTTACCGTTCTGAATCAAGAACTTCAGCCCTTGCCAGACGACTTGCTTGTACTCGCCTTTGAGGTGCGTTTGTCCGGCGCCCATGAAAGGCAGCAGGGCTAGTGCGGTTGCCGCGTTCACTTGCTTGGCACGTTTCTCGTCGCACTGATTACCGCACGCGTTTCGACAGACCTCGCTGTGGGCAAAGGTCCAAGCGCCTTGAAACGCCCCCGCTTTGATCTGGTGTCGAGAAAACCATTTCAACGCTTCGGTGACCGCCGCTTCACTGCTTTCGGTTCCGCCGTACTCACGCAGCAGTTTTTTCTTCATGTCCGCGCTGCGACTGCCCATCGGTTTCATCGACATCGTCGACAGAGTCTGCAAGGCAGAGGACGTGGGTGCCATTTCGGAAGCGAAGTCCGACATTTCGATGGGGACGGCCGCCATGTCCATCACGGGGACTTCCACCGCAGTGGGCTCGACCATCTCGACCGGTTCGGTGATCTCCACCGGCTCGGTGACTTCCTCGGTCTCTTCGATCTCGCCCGGATCGATCTCGTCCATCGTCAACTCTTCGATCTCCGGACCGTCGTCCGAGTTGGCCGATGCCGTCAACACATTGATGATGTCGATCGGGTTGGCAATGGAGATCAACCCCAGCACCAACAGAATCAGAGCGTGAACCAGTGTGCTGACCAGCCATGCCGGAGTCGCTTGCCAGAACAGAAACCGGCGTTGGATCTGCTCCTGCATGTCCTCCTGATCGCCTTCCTCGGCTTGCAATTCCTCATCCGTCACGGGAACCGCGTCAAAGACATCGTCGACTTGATCGGGGTCTATTCCTGCTGACATGCTTGATCCTCGCATCACGACGCCGGGAAACGGGCCGCAAAAAGAACTGGAATGAAGAAAAGGTGTTGACGCGTCTGTCGGCTGAAAAACCTGTTGGCCGAAAAACTCATTATATGCGAATTTCGTTCCACCGCGAGATTTTCAGCCCAAAGCGAGTGCTGGCGGGAAAAAACGATTGCCAGTCAACACGATTAGAACACCATGAAACCCCCAAAGGTACTCAGGTTGTCCCCATGGTTTCGCGATTCCAGCGGCCGGAAACCGATCCAAAACCACCCCGCAGGGTGGTCAGTTTCGCTGGTCGTAGCTCTTCTGTTGAACGTTGATGAGGGTCTCCAAGAACTTCCTCAGTGCCGGACGGACTCGCTCAATCAGTTGGACCCGCTGCTCCACCGCCGGGATACGCTTCTCCGCTGCCGAATTCTCAGCCAAAACGAGGCCCACCCAGCCGTCATTCATGTCCAGTTGAATTCCCCGCTCAGCGAAGCGGTGTTCGGTGGGGTCTGAAAACCGCAACTCCACAACATAGGAATCTGCGGCTGCGGAGAGCGAAGTGACCGGATTGTCCTTGGTCGAGTCCCACAGGTAACTTCGTTCATCCAGCAACGAGTGCCTGAGGTGCCCCAAGCCGGGCGTTCCGCTCAAGTTCACCGGTTCAAATTCTTTGCCGCTGATCGAAACCAGCTCGACCCGTTCGGCCAACTGCAGGGCGGTGATGGTGTCGTCACCCCAGTACGCTCGCGATTTCTCCAGCCTCGTGCGTCGGGCATAGATGCTGCCGATCGCACCCAGAACGCCCAGCACCAGAATCGCGACGCCAATCAGGATGCCGCGACGAGTGACGGAAACGCGTGGATCATTGAATTTGTCGTCGTGAGGGTTGTCGATTTCATTCATCGGTTATGCTGTCGCGTCAAAAAGTCGTCCGTGGTCCATCAACCGGACCGGCACCTTGTTTAGATCATTTATCGATACATCACTATGGCCCCTGAATCCTCCGCGAACACCCCATCGACGACCGAGAATCGTGGAAACATTGCCGCAGCCTCAGGTCGACGGGCCTCCATCACCGTCGAATTGGCCGAACGCAGTTACCCGATCGAAATCGGAACAGGAATCACAGGCGAACTGGCCGATGTGCTGAGACAAGAGGTCGGTGACCTATCGCATGCGTTGGTGATCGCGGACGAGTCCATCCAAACCCACTGGGCGGACCCGATCATTGAGTGTCTGTCGTCGATCGATAACGTTCGTGTCAACAACACAAACGTTCCGTCTGGCGAAACCACAAAAAGCGTCGAACACCTGTCGCGTTTGTGGGACTGGTTGCTCAGCAGCGGCGCGGATCGGCGAAGCGTCTTGTTCGCCATCGGCGGAGGCGTGGTCGGCGACTTGGCAGGGTTTGCCGCAGCGTCCTTCACCCGTGGGATTCGCTTTGTCCAAATCCCCACGACGCTGCTCGCGATGGTCGATAGTAGTGTCGGTGGAAAAACCGGAATCAACCTTTCCGGTGGCAAGAACATGGTCGGCGCGTTCTGGCAGCCCGAGTTGGTCTGGATCGACACGGCGTGTCTGCAAACAATGGGCGAGCGAGATTACCTCAGTGGATTGGCCGAGGTCGTGAAATACGGTGTGATCGAAGACGCCGAGTTTTTTGATTGGCTGTGCAAGAACGCAGCGTCGTTGCTCGCACGCGACCACGCCGCATTGCAACATGCTGTTACCCGGAGTTGCCAGTCCAAAGCCAGAGTCGTTCGCGACGATGAACGTGAAACCAGCGGACGCCGTGCGATCTTGAATTACGGCCACACATTCGCCCACGCGATCGAAGCGACTGCGGGCTACGGTGCCATCCTGCACGGCGAAGCGGTCTCGATCGGCATGCAGATGGCCGCCAGCCTCGCGATCGACATGGGACTCTGCGACGAAAGTCTGCTGACACGCCAAACCGAACTCTTGACCGCATGCGGATTACCGGTGCAGTTCGCCGATGCCGATGCCGACAAGATGTTGCCCGTGATGATGCGAGACAAAAAAGTCGCGCACGGAAAACTACGTTTCATCCTGCCAACAGATATCGGAAACGTGCAACTCGTCGGCGATGTCGATCCCGCTCAAGTCCGCTCGGCAATCCAGGCCCATCGCTAACCCAACTCGTCGTTTCCCGATCGCCCGAAACGCGGACATTCTGGCTGAAGTACACTGGTCCGATGACTTCCCACCGGAGCTTGAATACGTATGACGCTTGCCGGACGACTTCCCACCACGCGATGGAGCCTTGTCATTCAGGCGGGCGACCGATTGACAGATCCTGTTGCTCGCCAGTCCCTGGAGGAACTGTGCCAGATGTACTGGCCCGCGTTGTATGGATACCTGCGGCGACGCGGGCGGTCGCGACAGGATGCCGAAGATTTGATCCAAGGTTTTTTCACCGATCTGCTGGAACGTGATTCCATCGCCGAGGCAGACTCCAGCCGCGGCCGATTTCGCGCCTTTCTCTATGCGTCTCTGGATCGATTCGTGGCCAACGCACATCGACACGATCACGCGATCAAACGTGGCGGCGGGACGTTGACGTTTTCGATCGATCAAAATCGCATCGATCAAACGGACTCGCGGTACGGCGTCGACCAAATCGCTGCAGATGACGAAGATCCGACGGTGACCTTTGATCGCCAATGGGCCCAGTGTTTGATCGACCAAACCCTGCAAGAACTGCGTCAAGAGTACGCGGGGCAGGGCAAGGCGGATTGGCTGGAGACGTTGATGCCCACGTTGATCTCCAACGATTCGGATCCCAAATCGCGGGAACAAATGGCGAAACGTTTGGGGCTTTCGGCTACGGCGCTCAAGGTCGCCATTCATCGATTGAGGGCGTGTTACCGAACACGACTGCTCAACGCCGTGGCTCAGACGGTCGATGACCCAGGCGATTGCGGCAGCGAACGCCAATGGCTTTTCGAGGCGATGGGCAAAAAAACGAGAAAAAGCCTGTAACCAATTTTCGTGGTGCGTGTAGGAGATGCCAGAAGCGAATGCCCCGTGCGGTCTGCCTACCAACGAGACGACCATGTCCGAAAAACTGTGTCCCCGCTGTCAAACTCCGATTCCAGAGTCCCAGATTCCAGAGTCCCGCGAATCCCGGCCCGAAAATGCATCCGACGATGCGGAAATGGTTCTCCCGGGCCAATGCCCTCGTTGTTTACTGCGGCCCGACTGGGACAAGCCGCATCCGGTGGCAATCACGTTGGGGCCGGGGCAGAGCTTTATCCCTCCATCGATCGAGGAATTGGCACAGCACATCACCGGCTATGAAGTGCTCTCGCGAATCGGCCAAGGCGGCATGGGCGCGGTTTACTTGGGCCGACAGCTTTCATTGGATCGTCCGGTCGCGATCAAAATCTTGCCGCCGCAAATCGCACAGCGACCAGGCTTTCGAGAGCGTTTCGCAAGGGAAGGCCGCGCTCTGGCGAGACTGAATCATCCCAACATCGTCGCCGTGCATGATTTTGGTCAGGCCGGACCGTACGCCATGTTGGTGATGGAACTCGTCGAAGGTGCCAACTTGCGCGAAGTGCTTGCTCAGGGTCGACTCTCCCAGATGGAAGCACTCGAAATCATTCCGCAACTTTGCGATGCCCTTTCCTACGCCCACGGTGAAGGCGTCGTGCATCGCGACATCAAGCCTGAAAACCTGCTGTTCGACGCGCGAGGACGGTTGAAGATCACGGATTTTGGCTTGGCCAAACTGTTGTCGAGCAAGTCACTCAGCGATGGTCATCAACAGCCATCGGACGAGGAAGTATCCTCCGCACCGGATCCCACGCAGGGCATTGTGGGGACTCTGCATTACATGGCTCCAGAACAGTTGGAGAATCCAGGGTCGGTCGATCACCGCGCAGATATCTATGCGATCGGTGTGGTGTTCTACGAAATGTTGACCGGTGAGTTGCCGATCGGTCGATTTCAACCCCCGAGCCAAGTGCGAGCCAAAGGACAATCGGAGGGACCGCCAACCGTGACAATCGATGTGCGTTTAGACGAAGTTGTCTTACGCTCACTGGAAAAGAAACCCGAACGACGGTACGCATCCGCATCGGACGTTCGACATGATATCGACGAAATAGGCAAAAACCCATCGCCGGACGAACGCTCCACCGAATCAACTCATCGCCGACGTGTTCAAGAAACCATTCATCAAACCAGTGAAGTGGTGAGTGGCTTGGCGGCATCCTCCTACGACGCAACAAGTAGTTGGGTGCGCAGTGCCAAGGAAAGTTGGTTGCAGAACCCGCGAGTCGATGGGCCAGCGTACTGCGCAATGGGCGTGGCCACGGTCGGTGGATTGATCGCTCTGATGTTCTCAACGCAACGCTTCGGCGAAGTGCCCGCCATGTTCACCCTATTGCTCTCAGGGTTGATTGCGTTGATCTTTGCAAGAGTCGCGCTATCAAGAGAATCGCTGACGACAGAATCGCGAGAAAACTGGACAGCGGGGCGCATCGGAACTCGTATCGTGCTGGCGATCGTGTACCTGATGCTTGCCGCGCCATTGGTGCTGGTTCCGATGATAGGAACCTTTGCCGGATGGAGCGAATTCTACGGTTTCCCGCGAGACATCGGTGACGTCGGATGGCTTCGCGATTGGGGTCAAGCAGTCTCCATCACGACGTGTGTCGCCAGTGGTTTCTGGTTGGTGATTCTGCTGGTACATCTCTTCTTCCCCTCCTTGCTGTCGTTCATTTTCAAACCCTTCGTGAAACCATTTTCGGCACGCGTCGCAATTCCATTGACGATCACGCTGGCCATGCTGATGACAGCGGGAGTCGTGACCTTTCAGCAATCGGCCTACCGTAGCTATGTGCCGGGCGAAGACGTGCCGCGGGAACAGTGGGATGAGCTGTCACGCGAAGATCTGATGACCTTGCAACAGGAACTCAAACGAACTGCCAAATCAGCATCGTGATGCAGAAACCGACCACGGAAATCACGGTCGAGAGAACTCCCCAGGATCGCAACGTCTGAGCTTCGCTCATGCGGAAATAGCGGGAGATCATCCAGAACCCCGAATCATTCACGTGCGAGAAACCGGTCGCCCCCGCCGCGATCGCGATCGTGATCAATGCCAACTGAGGTTGGCTCAGTCCGTTGACAAAGGTTGCCATCAAGCCCGCTGCGGTGACCATCGCTACCGTCGCTGAACCTTGAGCAATGCGGATCAGCACGGCAAATAAATACGCTAACACGAGCACCGAGATCCCCGAATCACGAAACACTTCTTCCAAAGCCGTCGTGATCCCGGTCTCTTTCAAAACACCCTTGAACACTCCGCCCGCTCCGGTGATCAAGATGATGATCCCGGCCGGCCCCAGTGCTTTGGTCGATACCTCCAACAACGTCGCACGATCCACACCACGCCGCGTTCCCAGGAAATACAACGCGATCAGGGTCGATATCAGCAACGCAATCACCGGGTGCCCCAAGAAAAACATCACTTGCTTGGGCCAAGGAGCTGCGGCGAGTGCGGACTGCAACTGGGCTTGCCGCGTATCGCGATCCAATCCTTCGGCCAAGCTGGCTGCCGCCATCTGCTCGATGACCGTGTTGCAAAGGATCAATCCGATCGGCAAGGCGATCAGCAATAGGATCAGTTTGAAGCTCGGCAGACCGACACCGTCGACCGCAGCCGGCGGAGCTTCTTCCAACGGCGGCAACTCAATTCCCTTAGCCAACCGCTCGCATAGCCATGGTCCGCAAATCAATGCGGTGGGCAGTCCGACGATGATTCCAAATCCTATGACCCAACCGAGGTTCACACCCAACATGTAAGCGACCACGACCGGCCCCGGAGTCGGAGGCACGAAGGCGTGTGTGACCGCCATGCCGGCGACCAATGGCAATCCGAAATGCAGGAAAGGTCGCTTGGTGTCTCGCGCTAACGCAACCAGCAAAGGCGCCAGAATGACCAAGGCGACATCCAAGAACACGGGAATCGAAATGATGAATCCCGTCAGCAACATCGCCCAGGGCGCACGTTTTGCCCCAAACATTTTGACCAGAGAATTGGCTAACGCCTGGGTGCCGCCTGAATGTTCCAGGATCGCGCCAAAGATTGCTCCGATGCCGATGATCGTCGCAATGAAACCCAGCGAGCTGCCCATGCTGTTGACGATCGTTTGAGCGACCTCCGTCAATGGCACGGCATCAGGATTCACGGCCTTGCTCGATGCGGCGACCACGACAGAGACAACGATCAAGGACAAGAACGCCTGCAGCTTCAACGACAGAATCAGAACCAGTAGCAGGGCGATGCCGAAAACGAGCAACGCGATCAGAGGTCCGACGGCGGGCGTTTGCTGCGTCAGGGCGTCGGTTGCGCCCGAGGCGTCCGCCTGGGCGATCAAAGATGCTGAAAAAGTCACTGGCAAGCTGTGGGATGAAAAGGCGGTGAGAGGCAACGTGTCAGAATCGCTCGTTGCAGGCTGGGGTAAGGGCCGGAGTCTATGCGTCACGCCGCGGCAGGTCAAGAAATCAGCGAGTGGTCCGTCAAGGTCTCGTTTTCGGGTCAACCAGCGAAAAGCATCTCGCAGCCCGCCTTTCATGGATTCTAAACCGTACCGACGAACTGTTTTACGCCAAAACGCAACGGAGCGTCAAAAAGGACAACACGTTCCGCTTCAGCGGGGCACGTTACGAAACCCCGATCGACCTGCGTGGCCGAAAGATCGTGCTGCGTCACGAACGTCATCGCGATGGCGACGTGATCGTCTACGAAGGTGGACGCCGGATCGGTAAGGCCCGCCTGCTGGACGCCGTGGCCAACGGCATGATGCGCCGGAAAGAAACCTCGTGAGCCTCAGGCGCTAGCCGTGGGCCCCGAACCACAATCCGCACCACTCGTCCACTCTGGCTCCCTTCTCCCCCAGCTTTTCTGGGGGAGAAGGGCTGGGGATGAGGGGGCTGATCGCTGAAACGTTGCTTCACCCAACACGCATCCATCCCAAGCGACTTCGCGCACGAAAAGCCAACTACCAACTTCACTCCTCCCATTTCTAACTTCCACCCATGATCCGATCCTACTTTCTCTGATTAGCAGCTCCTTCCGTCGAGCTTGTCTCGGCGGAGGAAACAACTGACGGCTACTCGCCCAGGCCAACAAAACTTCCCCACCGCCCGCGAATCGCCTTTGGCGATTCGCGGGCGGTGGGGAAGTGAATGCGATTACGTTACCGGGTAGCTGCCAGTTGTTGCTCCGAACCGGGGCAAGCCCGGCGGAAGCAAAGAATCCATCTTACGTAGACTGTGAACAAAGAGTCACAGCCGGTCAATGAAACCATCCGATCTCAATTCGGCCAAGACCATCCAAAGAGAGTCGGTTGCAAAATCACCATCGAGAGGTCTCTCCAATCTTCGCAACAATTCGGCCACGCAAACCTCAAGAGAACCAAAAATCCACCCAGTCTCAATTCGGCCAAAAACGCGACATCAAAAAGGCCGGTAACATCTAAATCTGCAAGACGGTTGGCGACGTGCTTAGGTCCCGTAATGCGAAATCAAAATAAAGACGGGAAAAAGTAGCTCATTCGTCAAACCGTTTTGAATGTTTAAACAATGGCAGTAACAGTTCATCATCCCAGCCACAAATCTCGAAATACTCACTTGCCGCGAAAAAACGCTGGTCCCAAAGTTCTCTCACTACCTTCTCGACGTTCTTCTCGTCAACTTCCCACAAGTAATTTATTCTATTTGCACTCGAGAGCCCTCCTCTAGCGGAGCTCTCGTTTATCCAGTCCCGAAGCGTAGTTCTTTTATCAACTCGCAAATTGAGATGACACTCAGACAAAACGAGTGTGACCGGCAACCCGCGAGGCTTCTGCGGAGCATTGCGGAATCTGGGTAAACAAAAAGCGGCCAACCTGCCATGATTTGGGTTCTAACTTCCAGGTATCAAAGGCAGGAGGCCGCTGAAATGAGCGTCGAACATTCAAGCGATATTGACAACCCCACTTCGTCTTCTTTTCCGCAGTCGCCCGAGCAAATCGCCGAGAAACTGCAGCAGTGCGGCGACACCATCCGAGAACACGTCGTCAATGCTTCTAAATGCGGCCAGTCTTTCGATGAAACCGAGCGTGCCGTGTGGAATCTTGTCTTGAAAACCGGCTTTCTGGCGATGGAGCTCTTCACCAAACTCCAAGGCAAGGGGGACCTTGGTGATCAAGCGGTCAGCGAATCAGGCAAAACACTGCGACGCAGCGAGAAACCGACCGACACGGTGGTTCGGTCGATTTTCGGTGAACACGCCTTTCAACAGTACACCTACAGCCCGGGAAAGAACAAGAGAATCGAACTGCATCCGATCAGCGCCCGCATGCAACTGCCGGAGCACCGCTGGTCGTACCTGCTCCAAGAGTTCTCCCAAATGTTCTGCGTCGAATCCGCATTCAACCAGGCCGCTGATAATCTCGAACTCGTTTTCGGAGCGAAATTCTCGATCGACACGCTCGAACAGACCAGCCAGAGAATGGGGGTCCAGGCCGATGCCTTTCTGGACGACTTGCCCACGCCCAAAAAGAAGGATGAAGCCGAGCTTCTCGTCGCTTCGGCCGACTGCAAGGGCGTTCCCTTGATCAAAGACGATGCCGCCAAAGTTGCTGCTTTTGAGACAGCAAAGAAACGGCCCGGAAACCGTCGCATGGCAACGGTCACGAGTGCTTACACCGTCGATCCCTATGTTCGCACAGCCGAGCAAATTGTCGCTGCCTTGTTCCGTGATGACAAAGAACCCGGCACGCAATCACGCAAGAGCAAAAAGAAACGACCGCGGCCAAAGCACAAGCATACATCGGCTCACTTTCCCGCGACCTTCGTGGACGACGATACGGAGGTTCCCATCAGCGGTATCCACGAGGGGATCGCATGGCTCGCAGATCAAGTCAGTGTCCGCCGAAAGAAACTCCAAGTGATCATTCTGTTAATGGACGGTCAGCAGAGCCTCTGGGAAGTCGCGCAGTTACACTTAGGCGACGATCCATTAGTGGTGCCAATCTTGGACATCATTCACGTAGCGACTTACGTGTGGGAGGCTTCGTCATTGTTCGAGAAATCCAGCGAAAAGCGAGCAGCGTTTACGCGGGAGCGATTGCTGAAAATCCTGCGTGGTGAGGTCAACGGGGTGATCCGAGGGCTACGTCGAATGGGTTCGCTTGGGAAACTCAAGGGCGATAAACTCAAAGACCTTCGACGCATCTGTGGTTACTTCGAGAAACACAAGGATCGGATGCGTTACGACGAATATCTTGCTGCAGGCTACCCGATTGCCTCGGGTGTGATCGAAGGCGCGTGCGGGCACTTGGTAAAGGACCGCATGGAACGAAGCGGGATGCGTTGGACGCTGGAAGCTGCACGGAGCATGCTCAACGTGCGGGCGGTATTTCAGAGTGACTACTGGGATAAATTCTGCAAACAGCGAGTCACGGAGTTGAGCGAGAGCACCCATCCAAACCGTAACATGGTCTGCCACTACACTCCGCTTACCATGGCATGTTAACCGGCGGGTTGCCGGTCACACTCAGACAAAACTGACACTGGATATACCAGGAGTGGACGGGAAACAAACTCCTTAGGACACTTTAGTCCAACACCATGCTTAGATTCCCATAGTCTCAGTAGGTCTTCGTAGCGAGATGCTGGCAGAGGTCCATTATTCTGAGGATCTTCCCAAGGGTTAAATGGTGGAGCTCCAAACGTTGGAGCTGCGGCAACTCGATGAAAACTGTCGATATTGAAATACTTGGTGGGATTTAAATGCCCGTAGTCAAGATCGAGTCTATCAAGGAGTTTTGTGACAATTGAATTCCCACCTGCCTTATGCCATTCGCTAACCGAGCATGAAATGCTAAAACGCTCACTGAAGTGGACCCCAATATTTGGACCACGAGCGCGCTCGGCTTAGATAGAAAGAGCGAGGCGTTTTGACCGGCCGCTGCGGTAGACTTCCGCAGGCGTTTGGCGTTCGAGCGAACTGTGTTTTCGCTCGCGGGTATAGAAGTCAAAGTAACTGCTCAACCCTTTGTAAAGATCGGTTCCTGTGACGTACTCCTTGAGGTAGACCTCCTCGTATTTGACAGTTCTCCAAAGACGTTCGATCATCACGTTGTCGATCGCTCGGCCTTTGCCATCCATGCTGATCGCGACCCCGTGTGACTTCAGTTTCTCAGTATGTTCTCGGCTCGTAAACTGTGATCCCTGGTCGGTGTTGAAGATCTCCGGTGTCGCGATTTGCAGCGCCTCTTCGAGAGCCTCGACGCAGAAATCGGCGTCCATGCTGTTGGACAAACGCCAGCTCAAAACATGGCGGCTATACCAGTCCAGCACAGCGACCAAGTACATGAATCCATGACGCATCGGGATGTAGGTGATGTCACTGCACCACACCTGGTTGGGACGCTCGATTGAAAGTCCGCGCAGCAGATAGGGATACACCCGATGCCCCGCGTTTCGCAGCGTCGACCGGCGCCCAGGCGCTATGCCTTCGATCCCCATTTTCCGCATTAAACGCTGCACACGCTTGCGATTGACAACAAATCCCTGATCCTCCAGGAAGTCAACGATCTGCCTGGAGCCGCGTGCCGGATGCTTGAGGTGTTCTTCATCCATCAGTCGCATGAACTGAAGATTCTCCTCTGTCTCCGACTGGGGCTCGTAGTAGATGCTGCTTCTTTGAATTCCAAGGAGTCGGCACTGCTCACGGACGCTCAGATCTACGTTCTCGAAGTCGATCCATGAACGTGCTTCAGTCACCGTCTTGGGCCACTTTTTTTTTAAGCCATTCCAGCTGTACCTTAAGCCGACCGATCTGCTCATAGAGTTCTGCCGACTCGGGTTCGTCAGAGTGCTTCGCATCCGGCTTGATCTTGCCGTCGAGAAACACATCTTCCGCACCATCGAGAAGCTGCTTTTTCCAAAGATTGATTTGAGTCGCGTGAAGCTTGTGCTTCTGGGCCATTTCAGCAATCGTCTTGACTCCCTTGATTGCCTCCAAGGCTACTTTGGCCTTGAAAGAGGGAGAGAATGAGCGGCGTTTCCGTGCCATGATTTTCCTCGGTAAATGAAATCTTCGGTTGACTCTGGTTTTACCGATCAAAACGCGAATTTTCTACCTTAACTCGTGGTCCAAATATTGGGGTCCACTTCAAACCATCCGATCTCAATTCGGCCAAGACCATCCCAAGAGAATCGGTTGAGAAAACGCCGTCGAGAGGTCTCTCCAATCTTCGCAACAATTCGGCCGCGCACCCCTCAGAAGAACCAAAAATCCCCTCAGTCTCAATTCGGCCAAAAATGCGACATCAAAAAGGCCGGTAACAGCTGGCGGCATTCATGCTCAAGATGCGTGTGGCGGGCATCCCGCCCGAAGTTGCGATGACTTCCTGTCATCGCTACGGGCACTTCACTCGTTGCTGTCTTACCCAAACCGCCAATTCGGCTCCTGACCCTTTTTCTCGTCCGGCCACGCACCCCTCACGAGAACCAAAAATCCACCCAGTCTCAATTCGGCCAAAAAAAAATGCGACATCAAAAAGGCCGGTAACACGTAACAACCTGACCATTCTCAGTCCATGCATTTTGACAAGTCCAGGTATAGCAAACGCAATTAGTGGCGAATATCTGCAAAAAAACAAGCAATTTAGGGAAAGTGATTCTTCGAAAACCGATGAGCATGCAAACGAATTCTGTAATTGTTATAACCAAAAACACATATGTGAGTGTCCGTAATGCATCTTCTGTCGTGCTCCTTTGATCGGAAAAAACGACGCAGTAACTGGTCAACAAATAGACAAATGGCGACAAATATAGAGCGTTTACAAATCGCGATAAAAAATCATTTTCAATTTCGAGTAAAAAAGACTTGCAATACATTCCAAATCCAAGAACAGATAGTACCAGGATTGGAATAAAGTCTCTTTCGATCAAGAAAGCGATAGCGCTAGCTCCGACAAGGGCCAACCCAATGGATTCGACAACCACTTGACGCTTTTCCGTCAAAGGCGGGCTCGCTGGCTTGATCGAGAATCGACCTACAGTCTTGTACGGGTTTACTGGTTCTTTACTCATCTCGGTTGCCTTAATCTCTAATTTCTCTCCAAAAGCTGACTTTGGCTGTTTGTAATACACCGTCACAGCAACAATCTATGAAAATTGCATCTGATCGCCTTGCGCAGTGCAACAAAAGCTTGGGCCGGCGAGAGGGTAATAATCCTTGGTATGTCAAATTAAAACGCTTGTGATGTCCGGGAGCGATGTGTCGCGATGAAAGGAAGGGGGAATCCTAAAACTGGCTATTTACCTCTTCCCACGAAGGCACTGTGTAATACTCTAAAACATATGCGTTATTTGTAGCTGCATGCGGATCCGAGTCCTTTAGTACCATCGCTTGATCCCTTGACGCTCCTCTGAATTTATCAAATGGTTCATCTTTAGTATGTGCTGCTTCATGGCTAGCCTCGTGGATTAATGTTCCAATCCTAGTTTTACTTCCAGCATTGTCGCCGGACAGGTCGAAGTATGCGTTGTCATTAAAATAGATCTTCTGTAAATTATCTGTTGGTATTACAAATGCAATCACGATGCCTGTTGGTGAGTAAAGCCCCGCACCCATATCCCGCCGTTCCTGCTCGGACTTAGCAAGAAACGAGTAACCGTAGTCCCAAGTGTTACCTCTATTGTTTATGAATGTTATTGACTCCAAGTAGTCGCGGGAGTGAGTTAGATTCGTCAAGACCACTTGGCGATCGCCAGTCCCGAAATATTTGTAGAATCGATCTTGAGCTCTTCGGCTGCCTCCACGGATTTCATTTATCCTGCTATCTAGTAATTTTATCGCTTTCTTCCGGTCTGATTCAAGGACATTTTCGTCGTTGATCATTCGAAGTTTAAGTTCAGCACTTTTCGTTTTCTGATCTATTCCGGCCATTCCTGGGTCTTGATTATTATACCAAACCATCAAAGGGATAGCGAACGCTGTTAGCGCAACTGCAATCCCAATAGTTATAGTCATTGTTCTGGTTCCTCCTGCTCCGCCTGCCATCAAGCCGCTGGGATCGATGCCTGCAATCGGATCGCCGTGCACATAGGAGTACTTGTTAAAAGACTGCGGGTCCTGCCTGTTACCTGTGAAAGCGTCTAGCCGATTGAACTGGCCGTTGGCTGGGTTGTAGAAGCGCGCTCGTAGATACTGCTGGCCGGCTTTGGCGTCGAAGTGCTCTCCGCTGTAGCCGAGCGATGAGAGGCGGTTGGCGACAGCGATCGATTGGGCAGTCGCATTGTGCAGGGCGATCATTTCGCCGTAGGCGGCGAAGGTGAAGACTTGGGCGATGGCGGCTGATGCGTCGTAGAGGACGCGGACGGAGCCGTGGCCGTCGTGGCCGAAGATGTGGAGTTGGTCATTAGTCACTTGTCCTTGGTCATTTGTATCGACGACTCGTTGCGCGATTTCGTCGTGACCGAAGGTGTAGTCGATCGTTTTGACCACGTTGCCTTGGTCGTCGTACGTCGTCTCACGGATCGTCTGTGTGTAGCCGGTGTAGTTGTGGTGATCGGCTAAGAACGAGGTTTCAGACTTTAGGCTCCAGGTTTCAGTGTTGGGGTCGGCGGAGAGCGACGTGCCGTCTTCAGTCACCAGATTGATTCGGAACGACTTGGCGTCGTACTCGTAGCGGGTTCTTTCTCTTGCGGTGAGCAGGGAAGGGCTTCGCCGGGGTCAGGCTTTGCATTGGGTTTTCAGTTGCAGTCTGTCCTCAATCGATGCTGCCCGTCGCCGCCACGACGGCGACTCGGCATGTCGTCGCTCGGCGCGGCGGACAAGCCCCGAGACGCTGCCTATTCCGCTGACACCGAACGCCTCGCCTAGCTCTGCCAAAGTCGCTCCGGTCCACCGACGACACAGCCATGCCGCCATGTCCCGACCGGGAGCTGAGGAGCGAAATACTGCGTAGTCCGAGGCGGTCACGCCATGGTCTTTGGCGACCGCTGCAATCAGTTCTGCCGGATCGACGCTACGCAAGCGACGGCTGACGCTGCGATGCCTGGTCTCGTCCCCGCTCTCGGCCAATTCCAACATCCGACGAAGAAACGACTCGCTGCCGTACACCCAGCCGTGCATCGTGTCCTTCAAAAGGTCATGCCCCTGGGCCAAACCCTCGCTGACGTATTTCCGGTAGGCCTTATTCGCATCGGCCCCGCCGTGAAGGCCCTGCCAATAGCGATGAAGTTCGTCGTAGCGAATCCAGGACAACCGCCGACGCTTATCGGCGTATCCCGGATAGGAACTGTGAAGCCAGGACTCCGGCCGTTGGGCCAGCGGTCGGGTGCCAACGCAAGGATTCAGGTGAATGTAGCGGCTGATCTGCCAGAAGTAGCCGGCATCCTCGACCGGGAAGGCCTTGTAGCGCCCCTGGTATAGATGCCCGGTGCGTCGGTTGCGTTTGGCATACCAGTTGGCGTATCCGGAAAGCCAGTGCTGCATGCCGGTGGCCAGGTTCGGCTCGGGGGTGCGAACGAGCGCGTGGATGTGATTGGGCATCCAGCAAAACGCAAAGACCTCCCAGCCGCACCGGGAGACTTGCTCAGTGAGTCCGCGGGTGAAGCGTTCGTAGTGTCCCTCATCGTGAAACAGTGCCCGTCGGCCATCACCCCGGGTGATCAGGTGATAGATAGCCCCGGGGAACTGGACGCGGTGAGGACGAGGCATGGTCAACTCTGAAGCGGAGGAGGATCAGACGGATGCCAAATCTATCACCGTCGAAAACCCAATACAAGGCCTGACCCCAGCGAAGCTCATTCCAAAGTCGAAGGGCGCGTTGGCGACACTGTCGTCAGCGCACCTTCCCTTCGATTTTGGCACAACGCGAAAAATCTCAGGGGGTTTGGGGGACTGGTCCCCCAAGTACTTCCAACCATTTCCGACTCTTAAGTTCCACGTTTCCAATGAGCAAAGATCACGCTCGACTCCAATTCACACTGAACCAAAACAGTAGCCCCCAGTGAGCCTCAGGCGCTAGCCGTGGGTCTGAGGCGGATTGTGGTGCCGGCCCACGGCTAGCGCCTGAGGCTCACTCTGATTGCGATGCATGGGACAAAAACATGGACTAGAAAAACAATGTCAACACCAAATTTTGAACAGCCCACCACCACTAGGCCAGCAGCGCGGCAACCGGTTCTCCATTGCCGCCGATTTTGAAGGGTCGACCGTTGGGTGCCACCTTTTCCTCATCCAGCGGCAGCCCCGCCGCTGCGGCAATCGTGCGATTGAAATCTTCCACGGAGACACGATCCTTTTCGACCGAAGTCCCCGTTTTGTCGCTTTCCCCGTAGACTTGCCCACCCTTGATCCCTGCGCCGATCAAGAGACTGCAGAACGCGCCGGGATGGTGATCGCGACCAACATTGACGTTCAATTTTGGCTTGCGTCCAAACTCAGTCGTCAGCACGATGAGGGTTTCATCCAAGAGGCCTTTGCTGTGCAGGTCACGCATCAGATTACCAAGCGCCGTGTCCAGATTGCTGGCGTGCGTGTCCAAGCGGTTGTAGATGTCCTGGTGCATGTCCCATCCGCCGTAGTTGATCTCGACGAATCTGGCACCGCTTTGCACCAGCCGTCTGGCAAGCAGGCAGCCTTGACCGAGCGAGTTGCTGCCGTAGGCGTCCCGGATGGCTTGCGGTTCATCTTTGATGTCGAACACCTTCAAGTGCTCACTGCCCATCAACCGCCACGCTTCCTCGTAGAGTTGGTTATACGCATCGACTTTGCCATTCTTGCGTCCGCCCTGAAATTGACGGTCGAACTTACTCGCCAAGTACAAGCGGCGTTGGAAAAGTTCTTCAGGCAGATACGAGGGCAGCTTGATGTTTTGCAATCCCGCAGCGGCATCGGCGATGGGCACCGGCGAGAGCGAGGGTTCCAAGAACCCGGCTCCGGGATGCTCGTTTCCCGATCCGATCAAGAAATTGCCTGGCAACTCTTTGTTGATGCGACCTTTCTCCGACAACATGTACGCGCCCAACGCCGGGTGCTGAATGCTGTTGATCTTTTTGTAGGAGGTCCGCATCAGGTACTTGCCCTTGTCGTGCGCCCCCGTCTCGGTGCTCAAGGACCGAACGACCGAGATCGCGCCGGCCAAGTAGGCCAACTTGGGAAAACGGTCCCCGAACATCATGCCCGGGACGCGAGTCTGGATGGGCTTCGTCTCACCGGCTTCTTCGACACCCGATTTGGGGTCAAACGTATCCAAATGAGTCATGGCTCCGTCCATGAACATGTAAATCACATGTTTCGCTTTGCCTATGATCGGCTCGGCAGCGTTTGCTTCGCCCATGTCGCTGATCACACCCGAACCAATGGCACCGGCAAACGAAACGCCCAGGCATCGACTCGCCGCCGACTTCATGAACGACCGACGATCATCTGTGCTGAAATCAAATCTTGTCATGGGTATTTCCTAATCGTTTGGATCACTGAATGAACAGGAACTCACGGGTGTTGAGAAGTGCCCAAATGATGTTTCCGTAGCCGACGTTGTCGTTCTTGGTCTTGGAAAGTTCACTGGCGGCGATCGCACGGTCGGTTTGGTTGGGAAGCCGGGCCAAGACACTAAGAAAAATCGCGTCTATGCGATCCTTTGCTTTGTCAATCGCGAGCACTTTATCGACAATCGCCGAACCTTCCTCCAGCATCACATGTGTGATGGGGCCGTTGAACATGGCCAAAATCTGTGGCACCGTGGCGTCTTGCTGTGCACCGTTGATCGTCTCACGGTCGCCCTGGCCGAACTGTCGCAAGAAATGGCTTGCGGAAGACGGGCTGGGCAACTCACTGGCGCGACACAGCACATTTCCTTGATAGGCGTGTTTGTTCAGCTCGCGTTTGTAATTGCCCATAAAAAACGTCTCACTGAATCGCTCACTCTGTTTCTTCACCGATTCAAAATTGGCACGCGAAAAATCCAGATCCATGACCCCGGCCATCGCTTCCGCGTCCGGTCGTTGGAACGGCAATGGATTGTAAACGGCCAAAGTCAACATTGAGTCCCAGATCTGCTCGGCAGAAAGACGCCGCAGCGCAGGACCAGGGAAATAATAGGGCTGGCCACTGGTCAGCTCATAGTCGCTGGATTGCCGCTGATAGGTGTTGCTGTACAAGACTGCTCGGATCAATTCTTTGACATCGAATTGTCCTTTGACAAACTCATCAGCCAGGAAATCCATCAGTGGTTCGTTGACGCATGGGTTTTCATCCCGGAAATCGTCGATCGGCTCTACGAGTCCCACACCCATGAACTGCTTCCACAGACGATTGACCAGCGTTTTACTGAACCGTTCGTTTTCACGACTGGTCAACCAAGCAGCGAATTGCTCACGTGGCGTGCTATTTGCCGCCGACGTCGGCACTTCGCCCCACAGCACAGCCGGCTTGACAACTTCGTTCGGCTTGGCGTCCAGGTAAGCGTAGTCATGTGGCAGTTTCATCACTGCTTTGGACTCAGCGACACGATAAGTGTTCGCGCGAACAAGTCTCTGGAATTGCCCGGGAACGCGTCCTTTGTCGTAATGATTTCGGGCTTCGTTGATCAAATCGTTTGCGGGGTTCCCTTTTGTGTACCCCGGGTCACCCTTGCGAATGCGAGTTCGTGTTCCAGCGGTGTACGCAGCCAGCTCGTAGAACTGGTACTGGGTCCATTGGTCAAATGGATGGTCGTGACATTGTGCGCAACCGATCTGAGTTCCCAAGAAAATTCGAACGGTGTTGTCAATGTACGGCAGCGGCATCCCGTCATCACGCAATTGGTAACCGACCGCAGGGTTCTCCCAAACCTTGCCATCAGCCGTCAGCATCTCGTAGACCCACTTGTCATACGGTTTGTTCGTACGGATGGAGTCTTTGACATAGGCCAAGTAAGGGTCGGCAACGATGTTTGCTTGGGGACGTTCCACCAATCTCAAAACATCGGCCCAAAAGTTGTACATGTGGCTAACGTAATCCGGACTGCTGAGCAGCTTATCGATCAGCTTCTCTCGCTTGTTCGGATCGGAGTCATCCAGAAACTCCGTCGCTTCCTCCAACTTCGGAATCCGGCCTGCCACATCGAGGTAGATCCGTCGCAAGAAGACTTCGTCACTCGCCAACTCGTTTGGGGTGACACTCTCGTCAATCAACTTTCGTTCGACCAACGAGTCCAAACGATTCGCAGCCGATCGCGCTGCGGATCTGCCATCGGGACGTACAGCGGCAACGTCCATCCGCACCGGTTCCTTGCTACGGACGCTTTCGGGCAGCCGGATTTTCGGAGGTGCCGGCTTCTTGGCCGAGTTCCGTTTCTGGGCAAACGCATCGGAAGTCAGCACACAGAGCAGCAAGGCGGTCACCAACAAGGAACGCCCCAAAATTCGAGGGGCCAGCATTCGAGGGACCAATGTCGCAAGCGTTGCGAAGTCAAATTTCAAATCGTGCCGGGCGACGCCGCTGGTCTTTATCACCATCTGAATCCTCATTGCGAATCAATAGCGGCAATCTGAACGCCGCAGGCTGGATTATGGTAATCGATCTTGGACGTCGGCGGCGAGCTGAAGTTGCGTTGCGTGGCGAGAATATGGCCGTTTGGCCGAGTTGGTTCGGTCGTATGGCAGGAACCCGTCCATCAGTGGGGCGTCTGGATCGCAGTGACACGACCGGCTAAGAATCAACGATCCCCTTTGCAACGCTTACGATTTCCAGTCTTTCCGACCTGTCACCAAGGCCCCGTGTGCCGGCAACGAAATCGTGGCCTCATCGATCGACAAACCGGCGTCCGTCAGCCAGCGGTCGATCTCGTCACGTCGATAACAGCGACCTTCGCAAATCGAAAACAACAACGCGGAATAGGCAGCGACGGGGCGAGGTCCCGCGGAAACGGGAGGAGCCCCCTCTGGAACACTTTCGAGCAATGAATCCAAGACCATCAAGCAGCCGCCCCTGGCGAGTTCACCCGCATAATGCTGTACCATCGCCCGTGCATCCGCCTCGTTGTAATCGTGCAAAAGATTGGCCAACAACACAGCGTCCGCAGGATCATCCAACTTGGCGTGATGCGCGTCGTCCAATCGAAACGTGACTCGGTCCATGCACCCGGCCGCTTCCGCGTACTCTTGGGCCACACGCAGGGGCGGTCCACGATCAATGATCGTAGCTCTGAGCCCAGGATACTTTTTCAGCAACGCCAAACTGTACAGCCCGTGCGCTCCACCGACATCGACAAGGTGTTTGCACTGCCCGAGGTCCAGCTGTGCGGCAAGCATCGGCGCGACGTTTCTCGCACGATCAGCCATCGCCCGTGTCAACGTATCTGCGGTCTCCGTGTCGTCCAATGAAGACGGCGGACCGTCTTCGTGGAACACAAAGGAAACGTTGCCCGCCGGCGCATCGTCACGCAAGCACTGAATCATATTTTGCACGTCCCCCGAGAATCGCCCCAGCCCCAGGTAGCCTCGCAAATGAAACGGGCTGTCCGGATCCATCTTTTCTTGGCCATAGGCTGTCAAACCGATCCGGTGATCGGCATGAACGTCGATCAAGTCGATCGAGCGCAACGCGGTGAGCAAAACGATTGCTGATCGATCGGCTAAACCAAGTCGCTCTCGCAAATCATCGTATAGCAACGGGCCTGCGGCCAAGACCCGTCCGACATCGAACTCGATCACCGCGGCCACCAGCAAGTTTGAGATCTGAGCTGTTCTCAGATCGTCCAAAAAACGTGTGGTGTCGTGCTGGGGAAGCATTTCAGGCATATGGAAATGGCATTTGTAAACAGAGGGATGTCAAATGAATGTCTTGGCCGTTCAATTCGCCCCGATGCAGTACAGCCGTTTGTCGCTTCGCAACAAAAACTGGCCGCCACTGATGGCCAATGAGCTGCGAACGATTTCATCCTTTGTCAGAGGACTTGGGTTTTTGGACACCACCTCAAGCTGCTCTCCCAAACGCAACACGATGACTTCGCCATTTTCTGCTGCGATGTAGACCAAGCCACCGGCGGACACGGGCGAACCAGAAAAATTGCCAGCCAGACGTTCTTTCCACAGCTCACGACCGTCCTGGCAATCGTAGCCTGTGGCGATCCCTGCCATACCGATCACCAGCATCACATCGTTGCTCACAATCGGCGACGGCAAATCACGACCGCCCTTTCGAGGTGTGTGCCAACGCATATGAGTTTCGGTAACGTCTCCGCGTCCACTGGGGTCGATCGCATAAACGTCGCCCGCTTTGCCATTGACGACAAACAATGTCTTGCCGTCCCAAGCCGGAACTGGCGTCCCACGCCCGTTAAAGCTTTTGCAAAACCAAAGCGGCTCGCCGTTGTCGGGATTGTACGCCTCCACACCAAACTCACCATTGAGCGCCAGTTGACGTTGACCATTGACAACGATGGGCAGCGGAGTGCTCCAGCCTCCCTTTGGTTTTTCACGGCGAGGTGTTTTCCAAACGTCTTTCCCGGTCGATTTGTCCACGGCCAGTAGAAAAGATTCGCCTTCCGCATCCGCGTTCTGGATGACCATTTCATCGACGATGATCGGCGAAGCTCCCACGCCCCATGCGCCGGGAAACTGGCCAAGATCTCGCGACCAGCGTGGATCGCCATCCATCGACAAACAGTGCAGCCCTCCGGCGCCAAAGAAAGCGACGACACATGTGCCATCTGTCGCACAACTTGGCGTGGCCCAACTGTTCATTTTGTGCAGTTCTTCGCCTGAGCCCGTCGCGATGTCACGATTCCACATCAGTTCGCCAGTCTGACGTGACAAACAAATCACGTGTCGGTGAACTTGACCATTCGCTTGCGTCCAACCAGTCAAGAAAATGCGATCCTCCCAAACCACAGGCGACGAGTGGCCTTGAACGGGCAAGTCGACTTGCCAGGCGATGTCGTCGCTGTTCCAACGAGGAGCAACGCCGTTTGATGAGCTGTGGCCGGTTCCTGCCGGCCCACGAAATCCGGGCCAGTTCTGTGACTTGGAATCGGGCTCCGCCGCCACGACGTGACCGCAAAACAACAGCAGGGGAAAGAGGAACAAGCATGATTTTAGGGTGCTATCTTTCACGGTGCGATTCCTGATCGAGGGGAGGATGTTGGGTAGGAGTGGAAGGCGGGCTGTTCATGGTAGAGCGATTCGGCTTGAAAAGAATCGTTCCCGAATCGGGATCAGCATCGCCCACGCTTGCGATAATGGGCGACCGATTTGGCGATGTATTTTACAGCATCGGGAGTCTTGCAACCGGTCTGTCCATGGTCCACGGTCACCTTTCCTACTTGTTCTGCGACCCGGATCGCGCTGCCTCGATGTCGCTCTGAAAAGACACCGATGGCAATGAGCGCGTTATTCATCGCGTGTCTGGCTCGATTGGGCGAATCATGGATTCCGTCAGCAATTCGCTTGAGCGCCTCCTCGATCACTGTATCGGGCACGTCGTCAGGGGATTGTTTCAGCCAGTGAGCGACCAAGCTGTAGGCGGCTACCAGTGATGATTCGGACTTCGCCCGAGACCACTTGGTCCATTTCGTAATCGCAAAACGCGTCTTGGCCACGACCCCGGCCAGCATTCCGACCAACAAGTCGTAGTCGAGTCCCCGCATCCAGTCATCGATCTCTTTGGATTTCAATTGGTTCGGATCGATCACCATCAGTGCCAGCGTCTGGGCGTCGCTGTTCCCTGTTTTCCAAAGCAATGAGGCAAGTTCGTGATCCACACCGATCCTTTTTTTCAAACCAGCAAGATCGCCAAACTTGACCCCAAACAGTGGTTCAGATGCCCCATGACGTAGATAAATCTGGCGTGTTCCGTCGCTGCCCAGTCGGCGGAGTTCACTCAGGGTGTCTTTAAGGTTCACGATCATTTCTCGCTAGAGGGTTCCGCAGCACTAGGCCCTTAGATTAACCCAATTCCGACCCGGCGGCCTGTTGATTTCGTCGTTGGTCGCTCACTCTCGGCCGACGCTCATCACTCAACTGGGCAAGAGCACCTTTCCTACATCCATCAAATCCCCGTCACGAATGAAATCAACAAGCCCATCAGGAGCCCGGCCAACGCGGATAACCGGCATTTTTGTCGGAATCACTTGACTCTGCTATCCAGTAACCCACCGTTCACGTGGAAGCGTCTGTTGGCGGACACGTGCCAGCAGCATTTCTCGCGTTACTCTCCCCATGAGTGACAAACGCACGATGTGGAACCGACGTCGGTTCCCGAAAAGGCAAACCGGCTGCGAAGCCGAGTGCGCAAAGCCACGGGTCTCCCGATGAGACAGCCGGGTTACCGAAAGAACCAAACAACCGATTGTCCGAAGACGCTTGGTCGGAGTCATCACTCCGTGCCGGCCATTCGGTCGGAGTCATCCATGTCCGCACATACTTCCTGGACGCCTGACGGCATCCAGACCACGAACGATCCGAATACACAGCTCTCTGAAGGGGCCATCCCTCGTCGTCGACGAATTCTGGTCGCGGACGACAGCAAGACAGTTCGCCGGTTGAACGAACGTGTTCTCAAACAGGCCGGCTTTGATGTCCTGCTGGCTGAAGACGGACGTCAGGCAGTCGAGATTGCTCTCGATCAACATCCGGACCTGGTCGTGTTGGATATCAACATGCCCGAATTGGATGGCTACGGCGTCTGCCACGAACTGCTCGCCAGGGAAGATTGGAGCAAAGACACTCCCTTCATTTTCTTGACATGTGCCGAAGCGCCGCATCTCACTGCATTGGGCAATGAACTGGGGGCCTTTCTGCCAAAACCGACTCAAGCCGATGTGTTGCTCGAAACTGTCATCTCGCTGCTGACCGAGTTTCGACGTCACCGACGTCACTGAGACTTCAAACCCTCATTCTCCAGTGTTTTGCACGGCAACGCTGAAAGCACAATCTGCCACGTCAACTCATCGCCAATCCACCGGCGCGGACATGCCACACGAATCCACCCCCAACAAACTCGAACCTGAGCCGATCACCGAATCCAGCGTCGATTTTGAATTGACTACTGAGATGCTCGACGCTTGGGAAGAAGAGCTGGATTGTTTTCACAGTGAAATTCGTCAACGACTCGCAATGCTTTCCAGCGGCTCACTGCAAACGAAGTCGACGACTCATCGCACTTCACAAGACGCATTCAATCTCGCCGACTCCATACGAAACTTACTGAAATAGCGACACACTTTCAGCTCACTCATTTCCATGACCACGCTCACCAACAACACGTCCAGCATCGCTAGCCTCAGCGACAAACACTGCATCTTTCGATGCGGTGACGCTGTGTTCTCGCTGCCGGCGACAACGGTTCGTGAAGTAACCCATGCACCGGACATCGTCCCCGTCCCCGTCAGCCATGACGCATTGGCGGGCATTGGTCATGTGCACAGCGAATTCCTGCCGGTCATCGCATTGGCTCCCATCGTCGGGGAGCACGCGGCGGTCAACGGTACATCGAATCAACTTTTGATCCTGAACAGTCCGCTGGGTGACTGGGGGATCCTGATCGACAAAGTCATGGCGATCCACCCTGTCGAAACCCACGTCGCCGCTCAACACCGAAACGACTCGACCGCGACGGTGTTACTGGGAACCGCATCCTTTGATGGTTCCGTCTTAAGTGTTTTGGATGTCAACAGTCTGCAACGCGTGATACAGCAAACGCTCCACGGCCGATGGACGCAGACACACCCCAGTACATCCCACTAGTCAAGCAACTGCCAACTCTCGATACGATTTAGAAAACATCATGAAAGCTCATCTCCTGTTCGCTTTGAGTCATGGACTGGTCGCCGTCGTCGCTGTGGCCTCTGTACTGGCGAGCGCATCGGTCGTGACTGCCCCCGCGTGGGTCATCGTTGCAATCGCCAGCTTTGCCACATCGATCATCTGCGGGTTCATGGTGTCGACCCGGATTTGCCGCGCTGCCACCACGGTGCAAGACACACTGAATCATCGTGAACCAAAATCAAACCGTACAGGAATCGCTGAGCTAGATCAGGTGTGCGTCGAAGTCCAAGAGCGGGCCAAACACTACGAGAATGTGGAAGCCAATGAGCGTCAGCATTCACGTGAAATCAAATCGGTTTTGTCACGGTTGAGTCGACGCGACGAAGGCGGTCAACCGGACATCACTCTTCTGAAGAACGTCCTCGGCGGCATCGGTCGCTCACTTTCCGGAATGATGAACCAGATCGAGCAAGACGTTCTGCAGATCGGCCGCTGCACTCGCGAAATCTCCTCCGGTTCAACAACGCAGACAGAAATCGCGTCACGGACAGAAGCCTCGATCATGACGCTGTCGCAAAGTATCCAAGAAGCAAGCCGACGAGCTGACTCCATCGCACAACAGATCACTGAAATCACCGATGCGATCGGCGCAGCGATGGACAAAGTCGGCGAACTGTCCGACGGAGTCAACCGAATCCGCTCGTGCAGCGAGACCAGCAAAAAGAAGTTGCGCTCGCTGTGCGATCCGACTCGTCAAATCAGCAACCTGGTTTCCACCATCGGCGACGTCGCTTCCCACACCGAACTACTGGCGCTCAACGCGTCCATCGAATCCATTCGGGCAGGGGAGCACGGTCGCAGCTTTGCCGTCGTCGCAGATGAAATCCGAAAACTCGCCGGCCAAACCGCAGCCGCATCCAATGAAATTGGAATCCTGGTCGAATCGCTCGAAGCTCAAACCAACGACTCCATCGCGATTCTCGACAAAGAGTCGCGAGAGGTCGACAACGAAACCGTGCTGATCGCAGCAATCGCCGAGTCGCTCCATCAGTTGACGCAAATGACACACCAAAGTATCGACAAAGCCCATCGTTTGGCCAGCGAAAACGCTCAACAACAACAGTCCGTGCAAAGCGTTCTCAGTGGAGTGGAATCGCTTTGTGGCGTCGGTCAAACCGATCGCAATCAAGCCGGCAACGCATCTTGGGCCGTCAAATCACTTGCCAAAGCGACCATTGAGCTGGACAGTACCATTCATCGTCTACGCGGCTGCAACGAAGTCAATGCTCCTCCGGAGGCCAGTCGCGATCCACAGCTCATCGCTTTGGCTCAACAAATCAACGACCCGGCGTCTCACGACATCTCGTCGGCCGCAGCAGCTCGCACTGATCGTGAGGCCATTCAGTCATGAGTAACCAAACAACCGGATCGGGCAACGCGTTTAGCGATCATGCCTTCGAACTCTCTGGACGAACAACGCCAAAATCCCTGGCGGTACAGTTTGCTGATTCCATGGAGATGCTCGCTGATCTGCAGCAAGCCGGACTTGAGGATATCAGTGACAATCTGGTGGACTTCGTGACGCTCCTGTCCAGCTTTGCAGGCAACGTCAATGAACTGGTCGCAAACTTTGACGATGACGATGCCTCCGTTCAGGAGCAGATGCGTTTCGTGATCAGTGCATGCGATCAGATTCGCGAGATCGTGGTAGGTGACGACTCAGACGGATTCGACTGGGATCAAATCGATGCCTTGAGAGACGAAATCACGATGCGGATGGAGTCTGAGCATGAAAATGCCGAGGAACGCCATTCCGATTCCGAGATCGCAGCACCCTCAGCGGACGAGATCGCCAAGCTGCTTTCGCAACTCGGTGATGTAACGCCTTTATGTGAACCCGTGCCGAAAACAGAGACGGCACTCCAAACACTTGGGAAACCAGCACAGAGCCAATCAAACAACTCGACCGATTCACACTCATCGACAACCGTTGAGCCACCCGCGCTGGATAACGTGGAACTCGATGAAGAGCTTCGTGAAGCCTTCATGGACGACGCGTCACGCGGATTGGCCGCGATGGAGCAGGCGCTGCTGCAATTGGAATCCGATCCCACCGCCGCTGATCCGATTCGGGTGATCCAACGCGAACTGCATACCATCAAGGGTGCATCGGCGAGTGTCGGCATGGAACACTTGGCACGCTACATCCACGATGTGGAAGAATTCATTCGTGAAAAACAAGACGCCGGAAACCCTGTCGATCAACAAGAGCTGTTTCATCATGTCGACGTGATTCGATGTCGTGTCGAAGGGCAACCGCTGCCGGCAGAAACCACCAGCGTGCCCCAGCAGCCACCTGCTCAATGCACAACCTGGGATACTTCCGCACCACACACGGCTCAATCCTCACCACAACCCCTACCACAACCCACGCCGCAGCCTGTTGCGAAAGCGTCAGCAGCATCTCCTGCGGACGACCACGGCGACGACGAAACAGTTCGCGTCAAGTCGTCCCAGCTTAATCGCCTGATGGACATGTTGTCCGAGCTGGTGATGTTGCGAAATCAACGTGATACGGAACTGCGGGACCTGAAACAGATCCATGGAGAACTGACCTACTGCGTGACTCGCATGCGAATGCTGAGCCATGAAGGTGAGTCTTTGCTTGCGATGGACAAACTCGCCGACGCTGAGCTTGCCGGTGAAGGAATCTCGTTCTCGCGTCTCAATGAAGTCGCAAGCGATGTGATGGAATCGGCACAACGATTGCGTGAGTGCTACCAGCCCGTGGCAGACGGCAACCAAGCCGTATCGGAGTTCATCCGAAACTTTCGCCTGGAGCTGACCCAACTGCGTCGAACGCCGGTGGCAGGTTTGTTTCGTCGATTGCACCGCGCGATCAGCGATGCCGCGCGATCAGAAGGAAAACAGATCCGCGTCGAACTGATCGGCGAAAACACCGGGATCGAGAGATCGCTGCAGGAACGAATCTTTGAGCCACTGCTGCACATTGTTCGCAACTGCGTGGGCCACGGCATTGAAACAAGCGAAAAACGTATTGCGAAGGGCAAATCGCCACACGGGACCGTCACACTGCATGCTCATTCTGGTCCCGACTTGCTGGTGATCGAAGTTCGCGATGACGGTTCCGGGCTGGATTTTGACGCGATTCGCCGACGGGGAATTGAACGCGGGCTAATCGGTGCCGAAAACTCCGCCAGTCGTGCAGAATTGGCACAGCTGATTTTCCACCCTGGATTCTCGACCCGACAAACAGTCGACCAGCTCTCTGGACGCGGCGTCGGAATGGACGTTGTTGCGTCGACGTTGGAACGAATGCGAGGTTGGGTGGAGGTGGACTCGGAGTCCGGCCAAGGCACCACCATTCGACTTTCGCTGCCCCTGCCATCCATGATCCAACACGTGATGGTGTTTCGTGCCGCCGGACAGTTGTTTGCGTTTCCTGTGACCGCCATCGCGCAAGCCGGAAACGCCGACGCCTATGAACGAGCCGTTCCGATCCATGACATCCTGAATCTCACCGCGCCGGCAAGTCCCACGAGCGATCATTCAACCATCGCCAATGACTCAGCCGCTGGTGTGATCGAGTTATTCACCACTTCCGCATCCGGCGACCCAAAAGCTGGCAACCGAATCGCATTGTTGGTCGATCAAGTTCTGGGTCCGGAAGAAATCGTTGTACGCCCGTTGCCCACACTACTGAAACCACATCCGTTCTGCTGCGGTGCAACGCTCTCCGGAATGGGAGAAGTGGTCCTGTTGTTGGATCCACGACGTTTTGCTGTCGCAGCGGGTTCGGCATCAACTGTCCCACGAGTCAAGCGACCGATACAAGAATCCGACCTTCGCAACGAAGTGAAAGTTCTGGTCGTGGACGACTCCAAGAGTGCTCGCCTACGAGTTGTGCAGGCTTTGCAGCGATACGGAGTCATGATCGACCAGTTCGAGGACGGCCAAGCAGCCTGGGAAGCGTTGGTGGACGGTTCCTACGACGCTGTCTTTAGCGACATCGACATGCCGAGGATGACAGGCTTGGAGTTGCTGGAGTCCATCAAGCAACACGAAAGCTTGCAGCAGACACCCGTCTTTATGATCAGCAGCCGCAGCGTTGAGACCGCTGGCAAACACGCGATCCAACTTGGTGCATCCGCATACATTCAAAAACCGCTCTTGGACAACCGCTTGGCTGACGCTGTCGCCAACCTGAGTTGGGCAAAACCATGAGCACGCCGTACACGACCTTTTCTTTCGGAGACAGAGAGTAACGATGACCGATACGAACAAAAAAATCTTGGTGATTGACGACAGCGCGACCATTCGAAAACTGGTCGACTCGCACCTGAGTCCCGCGGGCTACTCCGTGACGCTGGCTCCCACTGCCGAAGAAGGCTTGCAGTTGGCTGATGAGATTCGCCCTGACCTGATTCTGCTGGACCATCAATTGCCCGGGACAACCGGATTCGATGTTTGCACGCAGCTGGCGGAGAACTCCGCGTTGCGGCACATACCCGTGGTCGTCAGCAGCACGTTGCGAAAGAAAGCGTACGTGGAGTATGCCGACCTCGACAATGTGGTCGACATGTTGCCCAAACCGTACACCGAGGACCTGTTGCGGACGACCGTCGCCAACGCGATCGAAACCGCAGCGATGATCGTCGAATCGCAAACCAAGGGATCAGCCGTTCCCGAGATCATCGGTGAACAGAGTGAGCCGGATCTTGCAGGACGCTTCGCCAACTTTGGGCTTCGTGAACTCATCGACTTTCTCAACAACGGACAAAAGAAAGGCGTGCTGGAGGTCGAGGCCGAGCGGATGCGGTTGTGGATCTATCTCGACGGCGGACGTGTCCAAGGGATTACGGGCACGGGTTTATCCACCGTCGAAGTCGATAAAATCGTCTCTCGATTGCCGGAATCCCTTCAAAGCCTATCGCAAGTCCTGCGTCTCACCGTTGCCGGGCGAGGAACATCGGAATTCGAAGGATTCGTTCAGTTGATGGACAAGCGTGTTTTGGATCCACGTTTGACCTGCAAGCTCTTGCGATTCCAAGCCGCAATGCTGCTGGGGCTCGCGTTGTCGCGACCGTTGAAGGGATATCAGTTCCGCTGCAATCAGAAGTTCCCTTCGTTGCATCGCGACCTGCCCCTCGAAGTCAGCGTGCTGGGTCTGTTGGTCGAGCATTCTCTGCATGCCGACGAGCACGATTTGCCTGGCGACGATTCCTCGACACGATACGTCCGTCGCGCGATCCGAGGGCAAAACCTTGATCGAGCAGGCTTGTCCGCTCGTCATATGAAGATCATGAATCTGGTCACCGATCCACGCAGCATTGACGAACTGCAGCAGCGATTGGGATGGCAGCGAGACGAGGTTCGACGTGTGCTGCACGGATTCTGCCAAGCGGAAATCCTGGAAACTCAACGAGACGAGAGTGAGGCGAAGTTCGTAGCGTACGAAACCAATACGGTTGTCGCAGGCCAACTTCGACAATCGTTTGCCAACCAACAAGGACGTTTTGTCGGCAAGGTTGTCCGTGACGTTCTGACCTTGCAGTTGTTGGTCAAGCGTTCACAGCCCGACGTGATCTTCTTTGCCGTTGACACCCCACAAGCTTGCGATGCTGTTCGGGACGCCGTGCTCAACGCATCCGAACCCTTCACCGGTTCCCGCAAGGTCGTCCTGGCACCTGCACAGGTCGCCGACGATCCCAACGTGCCTTGGGGAAAGCTGCTCGGATTCCAGCCCAACGAAGTGCTGCATAGCCCATACACGCACGACGATCTTTTTGCCAGCATGGAACGCGTGCTGCAACAAGACCCCGCCGTTGTCGAATCGGTGATTCCCGTCGCCGCTCCTGTCACTCAGTTTGCCGGTGAAGTCCCCATGATGGAGAATCAATGATGTCGCAATCCAATCAATCAAAGTCGGCTGAGTTCGCGTTGCACGTTCTGCGACCGAGTGCGGCACCGATTGTTCATCCTCTGAAACCCGGACGAAGCGTGTTCATTGGCCGGTCGGAGACATGCGGCATACGTGTCCATGGCAAAGACGTGGCCGATATCCATTGTCTCGTTGATGTTGATAGCAGCGTTGTTTCGATTCAAGACTGGGCATCCGCGACGGGCACGCATGTCAATGGTCGATTGATCGACGACAAAACCGAATTGCGGATCGGCGATCAAATCACGGTCGGTGAAGCCGAACTCACCTTGGTGGGCAATGTCGCCGCTTCTGTGGAAGCGGCAGAACGCAGAACAACCGAAATTGCCGCCGAGACGCCTCACGACATGGCTGATGATTGCCAAGACGAGGAAACCGACTCGTTCAGCGAAGAACGCTGTGAGTCTCCATTGTCCTCCGAGGAGGCTTCGACGAATCCTCACCTCGAAAAGACCAGCTCCCATTCAGCCCACCAGATTCAGCCTCCCTCCATCTGCGCGTCCTCTTGGGGAGACTCCACTGACATGTCGATGGACGACATGGATGTGGATGGTCTCGATGCGATCGCCGCGAACGATTGGGACGATGCGTCCGATGATTGGGGTGACGAAGATGCCTTTGATGCCGACACCGTGGGATTGCTGAAAGCTGAGATCGAAGATCTGAGAATTCAGTTGTCCGCCCGAGATGAACAAATCGCCATGTTGCGTGCCGACTCATTCGGCGAAACGCATGCACCTGATGCGATCGAAGTCGCACAACACAGTGATAGCTTGGTCGGCCGCATGGACGACATGCTCGCTGAAATGGCAGAACACGACGAGCGCGTCCGCATTCTGCAGGAACTGTTGGAAACGGCAGAAATCCAGAACCAAGCCGAAAAGGAAGAACGCAGTTGCCTGGAAAACTGGCTCGGTGAAATCGAGCAACGCGTTTCCGAACGTGAATCGGAATGGACTGCGGAGTCCGACGGTCTACGTGAGCGATTATCGACGGTTGCCGCCGAACGCGATCAGCTTCAGCAACAGATGCAAGATGTCGCGCGACGCTACAACGCTCCTCAGTGCCACGAAGAAAATATCACCAAACTGCAAGAGCAAAACACGGCGTTGTTGGATGAACTGGAAAAGCTGAAACGCGAAAACGCTGCCTTGATGAAGGAAGTCGAGAAGGCCAGCCAAGAGGAGCCCGAATCGCTGCAAGAGGAACGAGCCAAGCTTGCCAGGGAACGGGCCGACGTCTCTCGACTGCGGTTCCAATTGTCCAAGCAACTGTCTGAGTTTGACACGGCGACGCCTGAAGCCAAAGAACAACCGGACCGTGAGTTCGCATTGCGATTACGAACGCTTCGAGAACACTTGCGTGAGATTCACGAAGAAGAAAAGGAGAAGCAACAGCCCAAGAGCGATTCGCTCTTCGGTCGAATCTCCGGACTTTGGAAGCGAGTTGACGACGAGTACTGATTTGGACCCGCTCCCGGCGTCATGTTGAGTTCTGTTCCCCATCCCTGCCTATTTCGTTCGTTTTCCTGTGACAAATCTTCCGCCCCATCGCATGAACCATACGCTGGCTGACCAAGTCGCCAGTGGAGCAATCGAGCCACGCCCGGTTGCTGGTGATGCGCCCATGGGGTGCTATCCACCGGAGATTAATGGGCGAATGGTCGGCAGCATTGATGGCGGATTCGATGGCGACTCCTCGCGAGGCTCGGATTTAGACGATCGACTTCAGGCGATTGAAGGCATCGCAACAGACATCAATGGCTTTTTCCGTGGTTTCCTAGGGCGATTTCGGCAGGTTGTGATTCGTGCATCCCAGCTTGCTGAACAAGAGGAAATGCTGAAGCAGACACTGGCGGCGGTGGACTCGCAACAGGCGGAATGGACGCTCAGAACGGAGGCACGCGAACGAGACGTTCAAGAGCAAGCGAGCCTCCTGGCAGACGCTTGGTTGACCGTGGAATCCGAGCGACGTTCAAAGCTGGCGCACGGCAAAGCGGTTGTTCCGACGAATCCAACGCCCACGCATGCTCAGACGTTTACTCCACCAGGAAATATTTCACTGGCACCTGCTGCCCGCGAACACTGTGCACCATCACCGATTCGTAGCCAGATCAGTTTCGCAGCCAAGGACATCTCCGGTCGCGACGCGTCGAAGACCAGCCCAATCGAGTCAGACATAGCATCCGACGCTACGTCCGAACCGGGTAACACTCCGTCCTGCTCTACTGAGTCAAACGAATTCACCGCCGACGCTGGCCCTACGCATTCTCATTGCTCAGCACCAGACGGCGCTCAAGCACCCATCCGCGATGCGTCGAACCCTGGGCAGATTGTGCCCACGAGTAACCCGGATGTTGATTGTCGCCCTCCGGCGATCAAGCCAGTTGCTGGAACGGTTGTACCTCCGGCGATCAATCCGACCAATCCATGGCAGCAGCAAGCCAGCTCTGCCGAAGCTCAGAGCGACGCGGTCAAGCAGTTTCAACGCTTGCGTCGCGAAATACGCTCGAAACAAAACCACCAGTAGTCGCCAGGAGAATTTGCCTTGTCTCTCACATCCTTTTTTCGATCCCCATTGAGCGTATTCTCACTGGGAACCGCCAAACAGCCGGTGCCCAGCGGCCAAAACGAATTGGATTTTGCCGATGCCGCTCCCGACGTTCGGCGTCTGATTCGCGATCGTCGATACATCAAAATCCTCGCTCCCAGCGATGGTGTCGAGTTCGACGCCGCGTCGATCAATCATGCCTGGAAAGCCGTCGAACAGGACATGGCCTATGTTCCTCCCGGGCACGTCACCTTGGTCAACGAGTACGCGATCTCGCAAGACGGTGCATGCGGATTGTCGCCCGGTGTGGTGGGTGCCTCTGAGGTGGCGGCGTTTTACCTCGACCGCACACCGGTCACCAACGCAGACTATGCAAAGTTCGTGGACGCAGGCGGCTACGACGACTATCAACTCTGGCCCGAGCACATTCTGGAAGCGTTGCTGCAGTTTGTTGACGCAACCGGGCAACCTGGACCTGCGAACTGGGCTCAAGGCAAACCTGCGGTCGAAAAACGAAATCATCCCGTGGTCGGCATCTGTTGGTACGAAGCCAATGCCTATGCCCAATGGTCCGGAAAACGATTGCCAACCTCTGCCGAATGGCAGCGAGCAGGAACTTGGGGAAAGAGTCCCGGAGATAGCACGAGCGAGTCTCAGTATCCCTGGGGCAATTCCTTCGACCCCGCAAAAGCCAACACTTGGGCCGCAGGACGCAACGCTACAGCTCCGGTCACGGAGTTCGCGGCGGGCAGCACGCCCAACGGTGTTCGCCAATTGATCGGTAACGTTTGGGAGTGGATGAACACACAGTACGTGTTGCAAGTGACAGAGGATGTCACGGTCCACTTCGATGAGCCGATGGCTGAAGTCCGCGGCGGTGCCTTTGACAGCTACTTTCACTCCCAAGCCACCTGCAAGACTCGTAGCGGACAACCTTTATCAGCGCGTCGCCACAATATCGGTTTCCGATGTTGTCAATTGGCCGATTCACTCACTCCGCCCTCGAACGAACCACACCCCACCACCCAAGACGCAGAAGGTGTCTCCTGATGAGCACAATCGAATCCTACCGTTCCAAATCGTTGACGGAGCAAGGCCCGGAATGCATCTGCTGTGAGTACCAACTGGATGCCGACGACATCTATTGCCCCGAATGCCAAACGCCAAGTGAAATCACGCGGTCGTTGATCGCGCGTGATTCGCGGCCCCACTTCATTTCGGTCGTGGGTGCCAGCAACGCGGGAAAAACGGTCTACTTGGGATTGCTGCTGGACATGCTCTGTGGCGGTGCCCAAAAGCTCAAGGGAATCCCCAACGGCGCGTTCTCCATTGGGCTGCAAGAACAAGTCGTCACGGCTTTGGAGCAACGTTCATTCCCCGAAAAGACTCCGACGGAAACCGACCTGTGGAAATGGCTTCACTGCGTCGTCACCGATTCATCAACGCGAAAACAAAAACAGATTGACTTTGTCGCACCCGACTTTGCCGGCGAAGCGATCGCGGCAGAAATGGAACAACCAGGCTTGTACCCGGCGGTGCAGCACATCGTTTCTCGCAGCAGTGCCCTCCTGCTGTTGTGTGACTCGCTACAAGTCCGTGACTCGGGATCTCGCGAAGACCTGTTTGCGATGAAACTCGGCTCGTACATCTCACAGGTCCAAGGATTGGCGGACCTGAAAGGAAAGAAGGATCTCAGCCCTGCCGTTGCCGTCGTTTTCACCAAGACCGATGTCTGTCCAGAAGCTGCCGAAGATCCACAGCGATTCATGGCAAACAACATGCCACGATTCTTGGATTACTGTCGACGCAACTTCAAGCGACATGCGATCTTTGCCGCAAGCGTTGTTGGTGCGTCGGCCATGTTGTCTGACGGCGCGGGCAACGCTCAGCGAGTCCCGTTGCATATCGAGCCGCGTGGAGTGATCGAACCGCTGCACTGGGCGATTCAAAACTCCTGATCCAGGCACGTACTGACGATGATTCTAGACCAACTGATCTACGGATCGGCAAACCGCAACCGGATGAAGGGCTACCAATTGCTTGGTCAGTCCGACGGTGTCGACACGAGAACGGCGAAACAGTTTTGCCGCTGGGCGCCATCTCACGGAGCGTTGGGCACCGAGGTGGATTCCTGGGGGCTGAGCTTCTTTCCGTTGGAAAATGATCTTCATTGCATCGCCCGAACGATGCACGGTGCCCCTGAGTACAGCGGACGGGGAGGCATGTCGGTCGTCACGCGAGGATTGGTGATCTCGTCAAGTCAACTTTCCAAGTTTGATAACGATCCGATCGCGTTGGCAAGAACCGCCTTCGCGCTTGGTCACTTGATCTTACCCGCAAACACCAATCAAACTCCCGTCGCAGTTTCATTGCCCACCAAATCGTTTCCGATGGAAATGCCGATCAGCGGGTTTGCCAACGAGAGCGAGCCTTTGTTGCCTGAGCACGCGGTCCGATGGGTGGCGCGCGAGACGGCCAGTTTACTCAAGATCCATGAACGCGTCATGATCTGCGGTGCTTGTGATCCACTGCCCATTCTGTACTTGTTATTCGAACTCTTGGATTCGGACGTGCGGCCATCGATCAGCTTTGCATGCGGCTTGCAGCGTTCTACCCGACGCTTGTTTCGTGTGCAGTTCACCGATGAAAAGCTTGATCATGCCATGCAGAGGCAGCTTGCTCAACAATCAATCGCGACGATCGATCTCTCACGCGTGTTGGTGTAACCGTTCATTGCTCGGCCAGTCGCCAGCACATGAGTTGCATTCTGGGCAAGTGAAACGGGCCTTTCCACAGGTTGCCCTTCACGGGTGAACTCAGTCTGCCGTCGCGATGCAGGTAGCCGTACCACTCGCCGTGCTGACGATCTGGAAAGTGAGAATAAGCCCAGTCGTGGATCAACTGATGCCAGTGGGCGTACTTTGTATCTCCGGTCAAGTGATAGGCCAACAACGTCGCGATGATGGTTTCGTTCTGCGGCCACCAGAATTTCATGTCATGCCAGTATTCTTGAACGGGCAACCCTTTGGCGTCGACAAAATACAACATTCCACCGTATTGCGAATCCCAACCGCGTTGCCAACTCCAGTCCAACATGCGGCACCCCAGTTGAATCAGCTCGGTGTCAGATCGATACTTGCCTTCGTTCATGATGAACCAAGCACCCTCGATCGAGTGCCCTGGATTGATCAGTCGTCCGTCAAAATGGTCGATGAATTGGCCATCCGGCCCAACGTTCTCCAAGACGCATTCCAACTCGGGACGCATGTGGTCACGCCGAATGGTCTCGATGCTGCGGTCGATCCACTCATTGGCATCGCTCATGCCAATCGAGTCGCGTAGCTCTTGTGCGGTGATGATCGTGATCATCGGCACGCCAAGCCCTTTCATGGAGCGGGTGCCCGTGAACTTCAGGTCGGATGCCTTGGGGTGCAAGCTTTGCTTGACGAACCCCTCAAAGGCTCGAACGGCTTTTGTGCGGTAAGAATCGTCGCCGGTCGCCTGAAACAGTTCCCCATAGGCGATCGCAGCGAACGCTTCCGAGAAAGCATACCTTCGTTTGCGAATCGGCTCGCCGTCGCGGGTCACATGAAACCACATCCTGCCGTCTGATGGGTCGAAGCAATGACGGTCGATGAAGTCACAGCCATGTTGGGCCAAGTCAAGCCATTGTTGATTCGGCTGCACATTGTTGTACAGTTCCGCCAACAACCAAGTGAATCGACACTGTTGCCAAACGCCCTTGTCCGTGTCCAACACAGTGCCGTCCCGATCGAGCGACATCATGAATCCGCCGTGCTGTGAATCGACACAGTGTTCTGTCCAGAACGGCAGCGTGTCACCAAGCAGTCCGTCGCGGTAGACACCGCGGAGTTGATCCAGTCGATCGGGTGACATCACAAAAGGTCCAAGCGGAATGAGACGGTAGCTGTCAGTGGTCGAGCCACCGGGGCAGCCTAGTGCTAGGCTGCTCAAAGTTTGGTGTTGACATTGTTTTTTCAGTCCATGTTTTTGTCCCATGCATCGCAATCAGAGTGAGCCTCAGGCGCTAGCCGTGGGCCGGCACCACAATCCGCCTCAGGCCCACGGCTAGCGCCTGAGGCTCACTGGGGACCCCCAGCTGGACTGCTCAAAGCTTGGGGTAGACATTGTTTTTTCAGTCCATGTTTTCGTTCCATGCATCGCAATCAAAGTGAGCCTCAGCCGCTAGCCGTGGGCCGGCACCACAATCCGCCTCAGGCCCACGGCTAGCGCCTGAGGCTCACTGGGGGCCACCAGCTGGACTGCTCAAAGCTTGGGGTAGACATTGTTTCTTCAGTCCATGTTTTTGTCCCATGCATCGCAATCAGAGTGAGCCTCAGGCGCTAGCCGTGCGCCGGCACCACAATCCGCCTCAGGCCCACGGCTAGCGCCTGAGGCTCACTGGGGACCCCCAGCTGGACTGCTCAAAGCTTGGGGTAGACATTGTTTTTTCAGTCCATGTTTTTGTTTCACGCATCGCAATCAAAGTGAGCCTCAGGCGCTAGCCGTGGGCCGGCACCACAATCCGCCTCAGGCGCTAGCCGTGCGCCGGCACCACAATCCGCCTCAGGCCCACGGCTAGCGCCTGAGGCTCACTGGGGGCCACCAGCTGGACTGCTCAAAGCTTGGGGTAGACATTGTTTTTTCAGTCCATGTTTTCGTTTCATGCATCGCAATCAAAGTGAGCCTCAGGCGCTAGCCGTGGGCCGGCACCACAATCCGCCTCAGGCCCACGGCTAGCGCCTGAGGCTCACTGGGGACCCCCAGCTGCGCTGGGAGAGGTGACAGAAACTCGCGGAGCGCCACAGTGCCACAACACCAAATTTGGACAGCCCAGCCTAATGCTGGGCGCGGATTATTCATCATCCGGCTTTGTCATAGTAGCCTGGCTCGTCTTTTCCGTCCCCGTCCCAGTCACCCGCGATCGGCTGACTGTCGGCACTCATCCGTTTCAGTTTGATTCGTTTGTCATTGCCGGTCAGCTTATGGTCGCCATCGATATCGATGATCCACTCGTCACCACGCACGACGGCAACTTCATCGATCCCGTCGCCATTGAAGTCACCGACGACGGGCTGGTCACCAGGTTCTCCGAACTCAAAGGTTGCTTCGTCCTTGGCATGCCTGCCGTCGCCATCGGAGTCGAGCATCCAAGTTCCGCCGCGGAAGACGGCGATCTGATCGATGCCTGTTCCATTCCAGTCACCAGAGATCGGCGTATCGACTTCCTCACCGAACTGAAAGACATGGTCCACCGCGTCGGCACGCAATTGGAGGTCCTCCCCACGGACCAGCAGTCTTTCTCGACCTTCCATGCGAGTCTCGGCGGACACAAACCGGTTGTGATAGTTCGGCCTTCGACGACGAGCATTTGCTGGATCTGGAAGACCGGCGTCTTGTCGGACGCGGAACTCGTCACGCTCCCACTGACGACCAAAGATACCAATGTCGTCTTTTCCGTCGCCGTCCCAGTCGCCCACGACCGGACGATCCATGTCGGTCCCGAGCTTGATCCAGAGGTCGCCGGCATCCCAAACGCCGTTTCCGTTCAGATCCACGTACCAACGCCCCGCCACGTAAATCGCGACTTCGTCACCCGCTTCGCCGTCAAAGTTGCCTACCAATGCAACGGCTCGTGAATCGCCAAGAGTGACGCCTCGGCTTTTCTGCAGGATTTGACCTTCCAGAGTCATCAACTGCCATCGGCCCTTGGCGTAGTCTCCTTCGGTGCCGTTACGGTGAACCGTACGGGCTGAAACACTTGCAACCAAATCGGGCTCATCGCTAATTCCGCGTGGAAATCCTCCGTTGATGACACTCAAATGCCAGGTCACGTTGCTGGTCGTGTCCGCGACCATCGGCGGCAACACCTGCGCCGGTTGTGAAATCACCACCAGCCTTTTCGTCTGTTCAAACGTATCCAGCGGAGCAGGAGCGACGGAGATGGGTGGCGGCGTCGCGCGTTTGGGGAAGTCCGGCATGGATGTGATCTGGATTTCACTGAAGTGATTGTGCTCACTGTGCTCTCCTCCACCGACCGTGATGCGGATGATCGCATCCCAGTTGTCCGTCGTCGCCGCATCGACTCTCAACGATGCGATGATCGCTGCTTCCTCATCCGAGTACTCGTCAGCAGCATTGATCGCCAATCCACCCAGCGTGCCCGCGGTGTCCAACGAATCGGTGAATCCCTCGGGTTGAGTCTGATAGATCGAATAGGTCCCGGGTCGGAGGCCTTGAAAAAGGTAGAAACCATCCGCGTCGGTCGCAATGATCGAACTGTCGACCGCATTTCCGCCAAGGAAATCACTGTCAGTCAACTTCATGCCGTTGGCATCTCGCAACTCAATTTGAACGCCCGCGATCGGCAGGTCATCCGAGGTAAACAGGCCATCTCGATAGTCTCGCAGAGACTCCGGAGAGGGCGTGGAACTGAGGGCCAAGTCCGCTCCGTCTTTGAATACGAAGCCTGATATTGTGGCAGGCGGTAGCTCTGGAAAATCGTAGTCGATCGCATCGACTACGCCTCTCAACTCGATCGCATCAATCAAGTCTTCGACAAGAACGGTTCCGCCATGGCTGCCGATCAATTGACCGCCGTGGAAAAAACCGCTCGGCTGAACTTCACTCACCGAGTAAATCCCAGGCGCCAGACCATGGAAACTGTATCGCCCCGACGAATCGGTCGTCGTGGTCTGCAGCAGTTCACCGTCTCCGTCGATCAGCCTGATACTCACTCCGGGAATCGCGACTTCGCCAGCGTCTCGTTTCTGATCGCCGTCGTTGTCCGACCACACGCTACCGGAGATCGAGGAAGGTGCGATTTCACAAAAGTTATAACGCTCGACCGTTTGGCCTGCCGCCAGTGAAACTTGCATCAGGTCAGCGCCGAGGACTTCACCGCCACCGGTGCCAAGCTTTTGTCCACCTTGAAAGAAACCCTCAGGCTGTTGTTCAAAGATTTGATAGGTGCCCGACCTGAGGTTCTCGAATGAATATCGACCGCTCGCATCGGTCACCGTTTGGGCAACAGTATTTCCAGCCGCATCACGCAGTTGGATCGTCACGCCTTGAATCGGCTGTTCCTCCGCATCGAACTCGCAATCGTCATCCTGATCGACGAAAACGAATCCAGAGAGTTCGCTGCCGGGTTCTTCGCAGAAATCGTAGTCCTGTGCATCCTGGCCGGCAGCGAGAACAATATCGGAGATTCGGTTCTCACCGACTACACCACCCGCGGTACCGGCCTTGGCCCCGCCATCAAAGTAGTCAGCAGGTTGAATCTCCTCGACGGTATATCGACCGCGACGCAGACCTTCAAAAAAGTAGTTGCCATTGATGTCGGTCTTGGTCCGCGCGACTTCGCCCTGTTCATCGCGAAGGACAATCGTGACATCCTGTAGGGGCTGTTCGTTCGCATCTTGAATACGGTCTGCGTCCAAGTCGACGAACACGGTGCCCGCAAGCCGACCGCCTGGTTCTTCACAGAAATCGTAGTCCCGAGCGTTCTCGCCGGATGTCAGATCGATTTCGGTGATTCGGTTCTCGCCGACGATTCCGCCAGCCGTGCCGGCTTTCACACCTCCGTCAAAATATCCCTCCGGCTGGATTTCCTCGACTGAGTATCGGCCCGGGCGCAGGCCCACGAATCGGTATTCGCCACTTGGATTCGTTCTCGTTCGAGCAATCTCGTTGCCCTGGTCATCTCGCAGTATGAGCACCACGTCGGCAAGTGCAGCCTCATCTGGATCTCGCTCGCAGTCGGCGTCCAAGTCCTCGTAGACCATGCCGCTCAGCGACGCGGGTTGCAGTTCGCCAAAGTTGTACTCGACTCCGGCGAGCCCCTGTCGCAAATCGATTTGCTGCAGTTGGTCGTCTTGTTGGGCGATCCCGACTCGCTGACCCTCAATGGTCCCCACGCTGTCTTTGCCGTCGAATAGACCGCTGGGCTGCGTTTCCGAAATGGTATACCGACCAGGCGTCAATCCGGTGAACTCGTAACGCCCCGACGAGTCGGTTTGCGTCGTTGCGACGACCACGTTGGAATCATCTTTCAGCGAGATCGTCACCGACGCGACGCCCGATTCCGCAGCGTCTCGCACACCATCGTCGTTGCCGTCGATGTGAACGTATCCGCTGATGCTGGCCGGCGACGCTTCGCAAAAACTGTAGTCCGTCCCCACTCCCGCAGCGATCATCGTGATGTTCTCGATGAACATCCCACCGTTGGAGACACCGACCGGTCGACCATTGATCTTGCCTGGAAAGGATGTCCCGTCGATGTAGCCCGCTGGTGTGTACTGCACAATGCGGTACTCGCCGATGGGCACATCGTCGAAAAAGTAGACGCCGTCTGGCGAGGTGTAGTCCGTCGCGATCACGCTGCCGTCAAAGGTCTGCAACTCGATCTTGACACCAGACAGCGGCGTGTTGCCCGTGGCGTTGTGATCTGCGGTGCAGTCGGCGCCGGGCGCAGCGACGTACACGTAGCCGCCGATGGATCCCAAAACGATTTCACCGAAATTGTATTCAACGCCGGTTTCATTGCCCAACAGATAGACTTGTCGAATCACATCGCCTGGGTTCGTCGCTACGCCGACCACCACACCGTTGACCGTTCCCGCAGAGTCGATTCCGTCGACGTAACCAGGGGGCGTTACGGTTTCCACAATGTCGTAGCTGCCTGGTGCCAATCCATCGAATGAATAAGAACCATCGCTGAGCGTGACGGTCGTCCGTACGGCTTGCGGGGCGATCGTGTTGTTGGGAATGGCCTGGAGCGTCACACCTGCGATGCCCATTTCGCCCGGTTCACGAATGCCGTTGTTGTTCTCGTCAAAGTAAACAAAGCCGGATAGGGTCGCCGACTGAGCCTCGGCGAAATCCATGTTGATGACGGACAAATCACCAGCGGGAACAAAGATACCTGTCAAGGTGTTGGCGTCTTTGGAGAAACCCGTGGAAAGTCCATCCACGGTGCCCGGCACCGAACCGACGCTCAAATAGCCGCTGGGCTGCGTCTGAACGATCTGGTACTCACCCGGCATCAAACCGAGCGATTTTTCGAACCGATAGGCCCCGTTGGTGTCCGTCCGCGTTCGATGTCCGGTGTCGGCAAACACACCATTCGCGTTGCGTTGAAACAATGCCAGCTCGACATCGGCGAGAACGGGCTCGCCGCTTTCACGGACGATGTCCAGGTCGTTGTCGACCCACACGTGCCCCGACAGCTCGATCGGTTTGGGCACCTGCTGCGTGTGGGCGATTGCCGCAGCGGTTCGATTGGGTCGACTGTAGGGATCGGACCCTTCGTCTGGCGGCAGGTTCAAGCCGAAGTCGTCGTACGGAGATCCGAAATCATTTACGAACAGCTCGTCCGCGTGTGCGACTTCGTAGTGGGGCGCCTCGAAGGTTGCGTCCAGGATCGAGTCTTGAAACTCTTGCCCTGAGGTGATCACGTCCAGTCGATCGTTGAAAACACTCAGCTCGATCGCGTTTCGCAGAACTTCGTCCACATCGAGCGTGAACTCCAACCGGTCTCCGGCTCGAAAGTTCTCAAGACGCAGCACCAATTCTTGGCCACCATCAACCACTTCTGCGGCCGCTTGGACGGTGCGGTTGTCGCCGGCGACGACCCGCACGATTTGGAATCCGTGAAAGCCGTTCTTGCCACGTCCACCGGCTTGGGTATCAAAGATCGGGTCGCCGACAGAAATCCCGTCACCATCCTTGTCCGTCGTGATTCGCAGTTCAGTGAGCTGCGTCAGCGGCGCGCCGCCATTAAAGGAAAGAATGAAACGGTCGCCTTGAGTATCACTGCCGACATCCAGATCACTTTCCAAGTAATCCGTTTCGACGTAGACGACACCGACGTGGATCGGGTCGGCGGCCAGCAACTCTCGTCGTTCCAGTCGCTCAGGGCCACGCGTGCGGCGCTGCACGTCCATGACAGGTGTGCGAGTGAGGGAACGTTTTCGTTTGGATTTCCAAATCACGCGGTGGCACCTCCCTGTGCCCTAATTGCAATCGTGCGTGTCGGCCTTCGTCGGCCTCGCGATCAATCCCTCTCCCTGATCTTGTTGCTGTACAGGTCAACAAGATCAGAATGTCATCAACGCTCGAGCCCTGCTTCTCTCTCCGCAATCTGCTCTCGCCCTGTTTTGATGCCTGACAACGACCACCGCCTCAGTGTCGCATCATAGCCTCCCGAGAAAAGGATGCTGTCATATGCTGCCAGGGTGGCAACCGAACCGATGTGATTGTCGAGTTCACGGATCGTGCGTTCTTGGTTGAGACGTACGATTCGTATTTTGTTGTCTGATCCGGCTACCGCGACAAGTTCGTCATCCAAGACAGCAACAGCAAACAACTTGCCCGTTGTGACGTTGAACCGATGCAGCGTTTGCCGAGTTTCCGAATCAAAGACGCAGACATTTCCGTCATCGCCCACCGTTACGATCCTTGATGAGCGTCTCAGAAAATTGATCCCATTGATCCTGCCGGAATGAAGCCTCTCTGCTGAGAGAGCCTGCATCGTCCGTAGATCGAACATTTCCAGCTCTCCACTTCGCCCAGCAGCAGCCAGCAGGTCACCATCGTAACGATAGGCGACTGCCCGCAAATCATTGCTCTTGCAGTTCAACGGCGGTGTTTGGCTGGAACGCTGGCCGATCAGATACACTCGTCGATCGAAACTCACTGCCGCGATCTCATCACTCTGTGGCGAAAAACTCACGCATGAAATCGCGGGCGTGCCATCCATCCGTTGCGTGATTTTGAATTCGCGAGACCGATCCCAGAGAATGAGCTGGCCATCGTTTCCGGCGGAGACAAACTGGTTGCCGCTGGGGTCAAATTTCATAGTGCGAACGAGATCGCGATGATTCTCTAACGTACGAATCACTTTCATCGAACTCATGTTGATGATCCGGATCGCGAAATCATCACCCGCCACCGCGATCAGCTCGCCTAGGGGATCCGTTGTGATCGCTGTCACAACGCATTTTTTGGTCTTACTGCCAATCGCTGCCAAACGCTCCGTTCGAACGCCTGTCAATGTGACGATCGGTGGCAACGGCGGTTCGTCTGCGCACGCAAAACTCACCTGCATCTGCGTTGCGGCAAGTAGCATGGTTGCTAGCATACTGCGTCTTTGCATTCTGAGTTGGTGCATTTGGCAAACTCACTCTGACGAACAGGGGAACGGTATCGCGTCTCACGGGCTGTTGATTCAGTGTATTACGGATTACATGTGAGCCGATGGCGCTAGCCACGGGCCTCGACGGGTTGGATCGCAACCAGTATGCCCGCGGCTAGCGCCATCGGCTCACTCAATCAACAGTCCGCTAGCTTTCATCGGCGCACGTTGCGGTGCACGCGCGGACAGCCGCCTATCGGATTGATCGGCAACCGGCTGAGCCGTCATGACTGGATCAATCGGATTTCCCCGAAGGCCGTCGCGGTGCTAGCAAACGGACCTTGCGGTTTGCTCTTTCGCTGCAGTTTTTTTTATTGCTAGAGTCCCCCCGAAGTCAACTCAATCGGCCGCGTCAGGGGCATCGTGTTCACACGTGCTATAGGATGGAACGCGGCTTCATCGGACAATCGGACAGCCTCGACCGCACGGAATGTGAACATGACGTTGGAACGCCAAATGACTCGATTGATTTTCAAAGCCTCGCTTGCGTTGGGCATTGGGATCCTGACGCTGGCAAGTGCATCGATGGCGGTCGCTCAGGCTCCCAATCAAACGGGCGGCGCGGCGATGACACCGCAGCAAGCTGCCGCCCGCCAGCAGGCACTGGCCCAGCAACGCAGTCAGCCGCAGCAATTGACGCCACAACAAGAAGCCTATCTGCGTCAACAGCAGTTGGCCCAGCAACAGGCCGCACAACAACGAGCCGCAGCGGCCGCGGCATCAACCGCACAAGCACCGTTTCCACCGTTGGATGCAAACGCCCAGGCTCGCTTGGATCAGATCCTTGCAAAATGGGAGGAGCAAACCAAGGGGACAAAGACATTGGAATGTACGTTCCAACGTTGGCACTTTGACCTGCTGGCGACTCCTCCAGGCGTCTATGCCGACAAGTCAATCGGCGATATCAAGTACTCTGCACCGGACAAAGGGCTTTTCAAAGTAAACACCAAACTCTTCTTTACCGGAATGGAGGGGGGAAAGCCTCAATACGCCCCTCAACCCGGCATGGAGGGAGAATGGTACGTCTGCACAGGCAAAGAAGTTTTGGAGTACGACCGATCGATCAAGCAATGCACGATTCAAGAACTTCCCAAAGAAATGCAGGGCGTACAGATTTTCAATAGTCCACTGCCGTTTGTGTTCAATCTTGATGCGGAGCAGATGAAGCAAAAGTTTTGGATCCGAGAGGTTGAATCCAAGGAACCCGGAATGTTGATGCTGGAGGTTTGGCCCAAGACAGCAGAAGATCGCGCTCAGTACAAAGTGGTTCAGATCGGACTGGGATCGGACTTCGTCATCAAAGGTCTCGTGATGTACGCACCGAACTTTCATCCCAAGAACGCTCCCACGTGGGATCAGTATCAGTTTGATGATGTCAAGCGAAACTCATTTGCGGCGGGGATACAGCAGTTTTGGAACTTCTTCATTCCGGAAAAACTGCCCGCTGGCTGGAATGTCCAGCGAGGCAACCTGTTGATGCCGCCCCAGCCACAAATGGCCAACGGAAACCAAGCAGCCCCACCTCGCCGGTAACACGTCGTCGAGTCTCTCGGGACGTGAAACCACCACCGCGCGATCATCCAGATCGATAGCCTCCGTCAGCATACGCACGAGTGGCATCCAAGAATGATCGCCGCAACAGCTCAACGTATCGAAGCAGATGACGCAACCAAACGCTCTGAGCCGTGACGCGTCATCGGCCGGGTCTTGCTTGGACTGCTCAAAGTTTGGTGTTGTGTCTTTTGGGTTTGCGCAAGTTTATGTCCCTACTGCTGGCGCAGCTGGTGGCCCCCAGTGAGCCTCAGGCGCTAGCCGTGGGCCAGCACCACAATCCGCCTCAGGCCCACGGCTAGCGCCTGAGGCTCACCTTGATTGCGATGCATGGGACAAAAACATGGACTGAAAAAAACAATGTCAACACCATCAGGCCCGCGGCAAGCGCCTTGCGGCTCACAAAATTAACAGTCTCCGAAAACGCAAGCGACCCTTCTAACGGGATCCCCCCGCAGCGTCAAATGCCGCTTCCTCCTGCGCCTTCGGCTGCGGGTCAAACGGGCCTGCGGGTCAAACGCGGCAATGTGGATCACACGTCGATGCCGTCGGCGTCTTCGGCTCGTTCCATGATGAAACTGAACCTTGCCGATGCGTCGCGGCCCATCAAGTCGCTGATCACCTTGTCGGTCTCCAGTTGATCATCGATCTCAACCTTCAGCAGTTGACGCGTTGCGGGGTTCAGCGTCGTTTCCCACAACACCTTGGGCATCATTTCTCCCAAGCCTTTGAAGCGTGTGATCTCAGGTTTGGATCGGCCGGCGTGTTTCTCCAAAATCTCGGCGCGGTGCAACTCGTCTTTGGCCCAGTACGTTTCTTTTCCGATGTCGATTCGAAACAGTGGTGGCACCGCGATATACAGCCGTCCGTCGGCGATCAGTTGCGGCATGTGGCGATAGAAAAAGGTCAGCAACAGCGTCGTGATGTGGTGACCATCGCTGTCAGCATCCGCCAACAGAATCACGCGTCCGTAACGCAAGCCGCCGATGTTCATCTTAGGACCGATGCCACAACCGAGTGAGGCAACGAGGTCCTGGATTTCTTTATTGTCCAAGATCTTCTTGAGCGTCGCGCTCTCGGTGTTCAGCACCTTGCCACGCAGCGGCAAGATCGCTTGGTAGTTCCGATCTCGCCCCTGTTTCGCGCTGCCGCCTGCCGAGTCACCTTCCACGATGAACAGTTCGGACTCCATCTTTCCGCTGGCCAAGCAATCACTCAGTTTGCCGGGCAATAGCGTACGTTTGGACCCACCTTTGCGCGAAACGGCCTCGGATGCCGCACGCGATGCGGCGCGGGCGCGGGCGGCAGCGATGATCCGTGCGACGACGGAATCGGCGACTGTCCGATTGTTGTTCATCCATTGTTCCAACGCACCGCGGACAGCACTTTCGCTAAAGGCCTGCGCCTCGGGGTTGTTCAAACGGTCCTTGGTCTGACCTTGGAATTGCGGCTCGCTGATGAAGATCGATAGGATCGCGACCAAACCCTCACGAATGTCTTCATGCGTGAACTTCACCCCTCGCGGCGTCAGGTTGTGCGTGTCGATGTAATTGCGAACGGCTTTATTGAGTCCGCTGCGAAAACCGTTTTCGTGGGTACCGCCGTTGCCGGTCGGAATCCCGTTGACGTAGCTGCGAACGTGTTCGTCGGTCGACTCGGTCCACTGCAGGGCTACCTCCAGCCGAGAGGTCTCATCGACGTGGTGGGTGAACGGAGCCTCATGGATCGGTCGTGCCTTGCGTTCCTTGAGGACCTTGTCCAAATAGTCAACGATGCCGCGTTCGTGCAAGAACGTTTGTTTGGTACCGGCAACTTCGTCGATGTAGGTGACTTTGACGCCACGGTGTAGGAAGCTCGCTGTTTCCAAACGAGACAGAATCGTGGGCGAATCGAACTCTGTCCTTGGAAAAATCGTGGGGTCGGGTTTGAAGGTGATCGTCGTCCCGGTACCTCGAACCGAGCCCTTCAGCTTTTGCAGCTTGCTGGTCGGTTTTCCACGCTCAAAGGTCATCTTGTACTGAGCGCCGTCGCGTCTCACGATGGCCGTCAGTTCTTTGCTGAGCGCGTTGACGACGGATGCACCGACGCCGTGCAGACCGCCGGCGGTCTTGTAGTTGCCTTCCTCGAACTTGCCGCCCGCGTGCAAGACGGTCAGCACCATTTCCAACGCGGGTTTCTTTGTCTTGGGATGCTTGTCCACCGGAATGCCGCGACCGTTGTCCGTGACCGTCACGGTCTGACCGTCCTTGTGCAGCGTCACGGTGATTTCGGACGCGTATCCATTCATCGCTTCGTCGACCGAGTTGTCGACGATTTCCCAAATCAAATGGTGCAGGCCGGCGGACGACACGCCGCCGATGTACATGCCGGGTCGCTTACGGACAGGCTCCAAGCCCTCCAAGGCGATGATCTTGTCGGCGTTGTAGCTTTGTGGTTTTGTTGCAGTGCTCATGGGGGATCTATTTGGCTTTGTTGGAAAAGGGGGTCAAACAAGGCCTACGCGTCCTCTTCAAACGTGACCGGTGGTTCGATCGGCGGCTGAACGATTTCAGCGATCTTGCCGTTCTTTTGAATCTCGACTCCGCGACCGCCACGTGAGGTCACTCGATACTTGGCCGTGGAAATGGTTTTCTTTGCACCACGGTTGGTTTGCACTGTCATCAAGTCACGATCTCCGGTGCTGGCTTTGAATCCCAACAAGCGGTCGCCGGAGGCGAGTCGCATTAGCGTGACGCCTTTTCCGGCACCGGACAGGTAGTTCACTTCTTCGGCTTGGCAGACGATCGCGCGACAGTTTTCTGAAACAGCCAGAATGACTTCGGTTCCCGAAACCGGGATGACATCAACGATCTCAGCATCACCGGCAACGCGAGCAAACCGGCGTCCGCTACGTGTGGACGGTTCGGCAAACGGAGCCAAGCAAAATCGCAATGCGAACCCGTTGCTGGATGCGGCGAACCCGTGGACCTCGGGGCACCAATCGGGATGCTTGGGGTCCTCATTGATCACGCCGCCGATCACTCGCGGGTCGAGAGAGAGGGCGGTGACGATCTTTTCGCCGTCTTTGAGTTTGAACAGCTTTTGAATCGGTTCCCCGAAACCCGTCGAAGCCGGGATGTCGATCATTCTGGCCGTATAGCAGACACCTTTGGATGAAAAGAAGGCGATCGATTCACGAGTGCTGCCAGCGGTCACCGTCAGCACACTATCACCTTGGCGAAGCCTGCTCTTGGAGGGATCGGCGATCAACTTCTGACGCTTCACCCAACCGTCCTTGGTCACCAAAATGTGACAATTCTCCGCGACGATGAAATCCTCTTCCGTGTACTCGAGTTCTTCGTCGACCGTCACCACCTGGGTTCTGCGTTTACAGGAGTCGTGCTTGCCGTAGACTTCCAGCAATTCGTTGATTTCGTCACGAACAATCTTCCAACGTCCTGACGCGTTTGTGTCCTCGGTGTCTTCGTCCAGCAGCTTGCGGATCTCTCGAGCACGCTTGTTCTTGTCTTTCAGCTCGTCCAAGATCAGATTGATTTCCAATCTGGCCAAGCGATACAGTTTCAGTTCCAGGATCGCGTCGGTTTGCTCGGCATCCAGCCCGCCTTTGCTGGCGGGAAAGCGTTTCATGATCTTGTCCGCCGCATCCGCCTTGCCTTCCGATTTGCGGATGATGCGAATGATCTCGTCCAACGCGTCAAAGATCAATGCGAAACCATCCAGGATATGAATGCGTTTCTCGAGCGACGCCAGTTCATTTTCGAGCCGGCGTGTCAGCACGTCCAAGCGGAAATGTAAGAAATGCCACAGCATTTCTTTGAGCCCGAGTCGGTTCGGCGTACCAATCTCTGGGTTCTCAGTGGGCACCAAGCAGGTCAGGTTGACGTTGAAATTCTTTTGAAAGTCCGTGTGCTTGTACAAGAACGCGAGGACTTTGGATTCGTCGGCGTCTTTGCGGAGAATCAAATCGACGCGGATTTCGTCGGTGGAAAGGTCTCGGACTTCGGTAACCAACGGCAGCTTGCCCGAGAAGATCAACTCGGCAATGCGTTCCACCAAGAGGGCTTTGTTCACACCGAACGGGATCGAGTCGATTTGCAGCACCTTGCCACCACGAGACTCTTCACCGCTGATCGTGGTCCCACGCAGCTTGATGGTTCCGTGCCCGGTTCGATAAATCTCTCGCAGCTCGTCCTTGGTGTTGACGATCTGGCCGCCGGTGGGGAAGTCCGGTGCCTGAACGGCATCGTTGGCGACGAGCTGATAATCTTTGATCTCCGGGTCCCGCAACAATTTCAGCAGTGCATTGCAAACTTCTTTGAGATTGTGTGGCGGGATGTTGGTCGCCATCCCGACCGCGATCCCGGTGGCACCGTTGACCAGCAGGTTGGGAAACCGGCTCGGCAAGACAACAGGTTCTTCGCGGCTGCCGTCATAGTTGGCTTTGAAGGCCACGGTTCGCGTCGACAAATCGGTCAGAATCTCGGCCGCGATCGGCGTCATGCGGCACTCGGTGTACCGCATGGCCGCGGCGTTGTCGCCATCGACGCTGCCGAAGTTGCCACTGCCGTCGATCAACGGCATTCGCATCGCAAAGGGCTGGGCCATTCGCACGAGGGCTTCGTAGATCGAACTGTCGCCGTGGGGGTGATAGTTACCCATCACGTCACCAACGACCTTGGCGCATTTACGATGCTTGGCCGTCGCACCGAGGTTTTGCTGGTGCATCGTGTAGAGAATACGACGCTGCACCGGTTTCAAGCCGTCTCGTACATCGGGCAGCGCCCGGCTAGTGATGACCGAAAGCGAATAATTGAGGTATCGCTCCTGCGCCGCGTGCCGCAGCGGTACCGCAGTCATCGCCGAATCGTCGATGGCATCAAATAGAGATTTGGATTTTTTGTCCGCGTTGCTTCCAGATCGACGTTTCGCCACTCCAGTGGTATCCCTTATTCAATTGTCACTCGTTTGCCGTTCCAACGGAACGATCGGCATGCTCGGCCCGTTTCTTGTGCGAAACGGCGTTCCCTGTCCCGGGGACATGAGACGAGATTATAGGAAGATTGGGCTGGCAGTCACGGGTGCGCAATTCACGGGCAATTTGCCGATTTGGCGATATCAGAGCGACGCCAAGACGCCGAGACCGGCCCAGACCCATCTAGCCGGGCTGATGATCAGGTAAGCCGACGGCGCTAGCCGCGTGCCTGATGGTGACGACGCAACCCTTCGAAGCCCGTGGCTAGCGCCATCGGCTCACCAAGACTGCGTATCGCACTCGATCAAAAGCTGCTAGCAAAGACTCAGTTGAGACTAAACGGGGGCGGGAACGTTCGCCCCTGCGACTTGCTGGAGAACGGGTGCTGAAAGGCCGACGAGATGGGGAGCATCTCCAGCTCTCCCCTCCCGAGAACCTTGATCAGCTCCTTTGCTCGCTCATCCACATCGGGCTCGGCCAGCAGTTTCAGCTTTTGCTCGGCAGAGAAAGGCAGCGTGTGGGAGATGATGTCGGTGATCGGACCAAGGCCCAGTTTGCCAGCAAGTAATTCTTGCAGACTCTCTCGAATCTTTTTTCCCGTCGGAATGATCTCGCCAAAAGATCGCAGCAGGTCTTCTTTCAGCTCCAAACGTTGGCTGGCGCTGATCGGCGGGTAGACGTCATCTCTGACATCGACTTCTGCGATCCGAAAGGCGCGACCGGCATCCAGTTCACGCAGGATCTTTGCCCGCCGCACCCCCACGAGCAAAATATTGTGCCGATCGTCATCCAATTCGACATGGGAAACGATCCGGCTGATGCAGACCGTTGAGGCGATAGGCGGCAGATCGTCGACCAATGCAGCCGCTCCGGTCAACGTCGACATCGCGATCAATTGATCCGTTGCCAGCGACTCGCTCAGCATCTCACAGTACCGCGGTTCAAAAATATGAAGCGGCTGAATTGCGTGAGGAAACAGAACGAGCTCGGGCAACGGAAACAATCGAACGCGACCGTCAAAATCGTCCGGCAAACGTGTGACGCCTTCCAAGTCGTGCATGGTTCCTCATTCGCTCTCGGCGAAATACATCAAGATTCTCAGCACATACCAGAACAGCAGGACGACGGACGCAAACAACGCCAGCGACGCGGCGACGTGCTGTTCCGTTCGATAGTGGTGCAACACGTTCGACGTGTCATACAAAATGTAGCCGCATGCCAATGCCACCATGGCAACGCTGAACCAAAGTCCGAGCGAGAAACCCATGAAGGCACCGATCACGATCGCGCCCATTGCGGCAATGCCGCCCAGAAACAGAAACTTGCCCCACGATGCGAGGTCCGCTCGTGTGACAAAGACGAACATGGTCAGACCGCCGAAACACACCAGCGTGATGACACCCGCAATGAACGGCGTCTCCGGTCCGACAAACTTCACCGCCAAGTACAACAGCGGAAACAGGATCAATGCTTCCGCGACGACGTAGAGCCCGAGCCCGACATACTGCATCGAACGAGACGTGTCGCTTTCCGCCCACGACCTAGCCAGCCAACTGACGCCCATGAACACCGCCAATACCACCAGCCAAGACAAGGGATTGATGCGTTGCATCAGTCCCATCATCGTGTTCTCTGGAATCACCGCGAACAGCACCATTTCGAGCGCCACCAAAGCCAGCACGGCACCCAACAGGTGAGTGTACGTGCGGCGAATGAATCCTGCGCGTGCATCCTCGTCAGCAAATGCCGCGGGTACACCGACGTCGGTCACGGAGTAAGGATTGATGTTGCTCACCGAAGTCATCCTTCTTGAAAAGATTGAGACGTTAAACGAATGTCATGGCATAGGGACGTGCGGAAAATAAGTGTCGCAAAATCCACGTAGCAATCATCGCTCCGCGTGATCTTTGCAACGAGACAGGACACCTGTGTTCCGCGCCTCCCGCTGCCCTTGGAAAATTATATCAAGTGGCCACCCCATAGGTGCCTGCCAGCACACCCTCTAATGGAGGAATCTCTCTCTCTGCGTGCAATACTCACGTTCATCGGAATTTGACCTGATTTTGGGTCGTCGTTGTGGCGGAAATGTCCCGAACAGTGGCTTTTCCTGGTCAGAGACGGCGAAACTCGCCTTCCCCAGCGGTGCACCGATTTGTTATTGCCGGTCTCGTACACGAACCAAGCCCTCCACAAGCGGATTCGATCGCATGATTGCTCGTTCACGTCGATCTTTCTTGACCTTCTGCGGAATCGCCGCAGCAGCCACCGTTGCCACCACGTCGGTCGATGCCAAACCACCCAGCCTGCTTCGCATGTTCGGCAAGGCGACGCCGATTCCGCAGGCAGACTCGATGATCCTGACGGAAGAAGACGGCCCGTGGCTGATTCTTGCAACGACCTTTGTCGGCGAAAACTCGCAGGCACGCGCGGAACGAACCGCCAGAGAGATCCGCGAAAAGCTGCGTTTGCCCGCATTCATTTACAAAGAAGACTTCAGTTTCACAGGCGACGCCAGCTCTCCCAACCAAACCGGTTATCGGGCACGCTACGCCAACCCGCATTCCTATCAAGCACACGCGGTGTTGGTCGGCGAATACGATTCCGTGCAGAACGACAACGTCGATCGCGACTTGACCGCGCTCAAGAAAGCCGACTTGGACGTGTTCCGTGACGCGAAAGAAGTCGCCGCGGAATACAACGTCAACACACCGATCAATACGGTCAAGACTTGGGGACAACAAATCTTCAAATCCCGCAAGGGTCATACCAAGAGCCCGTTGGCCAACGCGTTTGTGACTCGCAATCCGTTGCTGCCCGAAGCGTTCTTTTCCCAGCCCGCGGTCGATTCCTTTGTCCAAGAACTCAACGACGGTGTGCCCCACAGCCTGCTGGACTGCGACGGTAAATTCACGGTGATCGTGCGCACGTTCGAGGGATTCGGAACGATCGTCGATGGCAAACAGGAAAAGAATTTCAATCCGAGCGAAGCACGAATGGCGAAACTGGCACGCGATGCCAACCGCATGGTGACCAAACTCCGTGCCGATGGTGAAGATGCCTATCAGTTTCATGATCGACACCGCAGCATCGTCACCGTGGGTAGCTTTGAAACCTTGGGCCGGGAGCTCCCCGATGGCGGTTTCCTCTACGACCCAGAAATCCGGCAAGTGATGGAACGTTTCAGCGCGTTCAACGCCAGCGTCGCCAGACAAGTGCCAGGACGCACGGGGATCGCGGCGAATCACGCCGCCATGATCCCCTTTGACGTCCAGCCGACGCCGATCTCGGTCCCCAAGATCAGCAAACGAAGCCTCTACAGCGCCTTGGGACGCAGATAGGACGAGAAGCTGCTGAAACTTTCCCCGCCGTGGACGAGGTCACGCGTCCCTGCAGCGTAATTCCGCGTCGGGGACTCGTGACCTCGTCCCCTACGGCCGGTACAGATTTATCTGCCGATCGCCGAAGACACGTCGCAGGGGCTCCACCGGGAATTCTTTCGTCTAGAATGTCGATCACCGCATGCAAAGCGGTGTCCCTTTGATGATCGTACCCTGGTTCGGATTTCCCCATGCGCCCCATCGTGTTTCTAGTTCTTGCGTTCGCAGTCACTCACGCTTCGGCGGCCAAGCCCAACGTCTTACTCATCTGCGTGGACGATCTGAAACCGACACTGGGTTGCTACGGTGACCCCGTCGCACAAACGCCACACATCGATTCCATTGCTGCTCGTGGTGTTCAGTTCAATAAAGCGTATTGCAACCAAGCCGTATGCTCCCCGTCCCGCAATGCGTTGATGACCGGCCTGCGACCACAAACCATCGGCGTCTACGATCTGCCAACCTTCTTTCGCAACGGCGCACCCGACGCGATCACGCTGGGTCAGTTTCTGAAATCAAATGGTTATCACGCCGAGAGCCTTGGAAAGATCTACCATCGCGGCCACGGCAATGGAGACGATGCAGACACCTGGAGCGTTCCCCACTGGAATCCGCCCGGACCGACCTACCAATTGCCCAAGTCGACCGCCGACGTGCAAGTCACCGCGGACGGAAAAAAACGTTACGCGTCCACCGAACGCGCTGATGTTGCAGATGATTCGTACGCTGATGGACAAACGGCGATCGAAGCCGCGAAGCGAATCAAGGCGGCGGCGGCCCAACCTGATCAACCTTTCTTCCTCGCCGTCGGATTCATTCGCCCCCATTTGCCATTCGTTGCACCCGAAAAGTACTGGGCGATGTACGACCCCAACGAGCTGCCGATGCCCGAACTGGACTCACCGCCCAAGAATGCACCTTCGTTTGCACCGACCACCTGGGGTGAGCTTCGCAACTACAGCGACATCCCTGCCAAAGGAACGTTGACAAGTGAAACAACTCGCCATTTGATCCACGGATATTACGCCGCAACAAGTTACACGGACGCGCAAGTCGGTTTGGTCCTCAAGACGCTCTCCGAAACCGGATTGGATGACAATACGTTGATCGTCTTTTGGGGAGACCACGGCTGGCACTTGGGTGACCACGGCATGTGGTGCAAGCACACCAATTACGAACAAGCGGCCCGCATCCCGCTGATCATCGCGACGCCCGACCGTCAAAGTGCCGGCTCCAAGACTGACGCGTTGATCGAAACCGTCGACATTTATCCCACGGTGGCTGCCCTCGCGCGACTCGGCACTCCCCCTGGACTCGATGGTGTCAGCCAAGCCGCAGTGATCTCCGATCCAACCGCTCATGTTCGAGACCATGCGATCGGCGTCTACCCACGTTCAGGACGATTGGGGCGTGCGATCCGTACGCAAGACTACCGATTGGTGCAGTGGCGGCGGTTCGGCGCAGATGAAAGCGAGGATCTCTACGAGCTGTACGACTACGTCAACGATCCCCTGGAAACCGAGAACCGAATCGATCAGTTGCCTACCGTCGCGGCGGAATTGAAAGCCCTGCTGGCTCAGCACCCTGATCCACGACCGCCCGTACCCAACAAACTCAAATATAACGGCGCACAGTTCAAGAGCCAAACGAACACAAAGGCTGCGTCAGCCAAGAAAGACTCCACAATGCCCTTTTCAGAGCTCACCCCCGAACAGCAACGGCAAAAGAGAGAACAATGGTTTGACGGACGCGATGCCGATGGTGATGGGAAAATCACCCGCAAGGAGTTCGGAGCGAAACAAGACGCTGATTCGGATGCGCTCGATAGCCGCTTCGCACGCTACGACACCGACGGTGACGGAGCGTTGTCACGCGAAGAGTTTGTGGCGGCCGGAAAGAAGTAGGGAGGAAAAGTATCCTGGGGCTTAAAACGCTATCGATAAAGAGCCACGACACTGATACTCCCCCGTCCCGAAGGGGCCGAACATGAAAGCCCAGGGCAGAGCGCAGCGCCGCCCTGGGTAATCGAACACCCGTCTAATACGACCTCGCCCTGAAAGGGCAAAACACGGCTCTCAATCCAAAACATACCGTTCCTCAGACTCAATTTCGCCTTAAAAAAGTATTGTTGTAACGCCCACTTCGGGGCTTGAGGGGCATGACGCACGATGCCCCAGGGCGACGCTGCGCTCTGCCCTGGGCTATTTTCTCATGTCCCTTCGGGACGGAAACGACTACGCCCCTTGGGGACGAAAATAGCCCTACCGCCCCGAGAGACGCGGCTACGTGAAAACACGTTTCAAGATTCGGTTTCGCTTTCTGCCACGACCACACTTCGCCGCCGACGCCGTCTCAACATCAATGTACCGGCCAGTCCAAAGTAGATGAGCGAACTGGGTTCGGGAACGGATGCAACCGGGGCCGGTGTCGACGTGAAGCTCAATCCCCAACCATCGATTGATCCGATGTCTCCAATCGCAGTGTCGCTCAAAAACAACGTCCAGGCACCGACCGTCGACTCGCCGGCAAACATCGCGGCGAGCGAAACAGGAGTCCCGTTGGTCGTTGATGCCTGGTAGTCGCGGTTTCGCAGTCGTGAATTGCTACCGCGAGATGCTGCCTCTGCAGTGAAGTCGTCACCGCCATCGATGAACGTGTAGTCGCCACGCAAATCGGACGAGTCACCGTAAAAGAACAGGTTGGTGAGTGGCCGAACAAATAAATCAGCTGATGTGCCATTGGGCGAAATGATACGGGCCGTCAAGTCGCCCACCCATGTATGTCGAAAGTCAAAAATGGTGACGGAAAGGTCGCTGATGATCTCGTCCGTGGTGACATTGATCACGCTGTTCACTCCACCCAGACTGTTGTTCGGGATAGAGGTCGCGCCTCCTGAAAAATCAATGAAGTCTGCTGATGCAACACTCACGCACATTGCCACCATGACAGCTGCGATCGCGCACTTGCGCAGTTCGATAAACATGAAAATCCCCCCCGGTGTCCGACTGGCTTCCTGTTGCCCTTCAAAAGGAAGCCGTATTGCTGAACACTAGGTCACCTCATATTTCCAGCCCCAATAAATCCAAACTTGTCCACCAGAATCTTCTCGCCTTTCGGAAAACCGACACCACGGACGACCAACAGAGGGGGCAGCGGGCGTAAAACAGCGTGTCGGCAAGATTTCCTAAACGCGCAAGCCCGGACTATTCGCGCGAACCAACAAAATCGTCGCAACACGTTTGCACGTAACAGCTTGTGCAAAGCGTTGGTGTGAAAACAGTCTGCGCAAGTCAATGGTTGGAATCGGCAAAACGCTCGACGGGGCACGCTATCGACTTGGAAAGTCGAGTGACATTGTCGTTCGACTTTCCAAGTCGAAAACGAACACCACCTTCCGTCCAAACACGAACCATACGCCTTGTGCCGCGATGCCCAGTCCACGACTTACAATCGTCGCGGTTTTTCTCATCCGAGCCCGAGGGCACCAAACAGATCAGAGGTGGCAAAGGGTCTCGCTGCGGCAAAGCTCTCTGCTGCGCCCACGCCGGCAATCGAACCGGTCGCGACCGCAGCCGCGCGAACTCGTTCTAAGATCGTTGTTTTGTGATCAAACTGTGATCGATAACATGCAACTGCCTGAAGCTTTCTTTCCAAAGTTTGAGAGATATCGATCAGCGTGTGAAATGGGTTCGTGGGCAAGATCGTCGAGTCGACCGCCAACCGAAAATACAACTGCCGCTGGACCGGATGAACCGGCAGCCCATCAAACTGCTGCTCCCACTTGCTCAACCGACTGTAGAACACAGCCGCATCGGTGATCTGCATTGCTTGATAGTGATCGGGCGAAGCCATCGGGGTTTTGTCTCCGAATCCGATCACGACTCGCGGCCGATACGTCCGAAAGACTTTGGCCAACGCCAAACGCTCATCCACCCCGTCCATTAACCGGCGATTGGGCAAATCCAACTGAACTCGCATCGCGAGCCCCAAGATCTTGCCCGCTTGCGTGGCTTCCTCCATTCGCTGCTGTGGCCCCGACGAGTAAGGAGTCGGCTCACCATCGGTAAGGTCAACGACACCGACCCGATGACCGGCATCGGCAAGCATCGCCAGCGTACCTCCACAGGCTACTTCTGCGTCATCGGGGTGGGCAGCCACAACGAGCACGTCCAAGGGTTCAGGCAATTCGTTCACCGTTCACTCCATTCTCTGGGCACTTCATTGTTTCCGACAAACTATCCGAACCGGTCGGGCGAGAGCAGTTGTAATCCGCTGACCTTTGGCGCATCTCCTCGGATCCACTGAGCGACCATTTCACCGGAGACCAATGCCAAGCTGATCCCCATCATGGCGTGTCCTGTCGACAAAACGAGGTTCTGCCACCGCCGGGTCGGTCCTAAGTAGGGCAGCCCATCAGGTGAACAGGGCCTCAAACCGCTCCACGCGGTCAATGTTTTCCACTGGCTGGTATCCATGGCGGGAAAGTACTGGGGGATCGAATCCAAGATTCCCTGTACGCGGTCTTGATTGATACGGCCATCAATTCCAGACAACTCCATCGTTCCGCCGAACCGGAGCGAGTCGCCCATCGGCGTCACCGCCACACGTGCTTCCGTCAGGATCGCGGAGACGGTCGGCATCTGCGGTGGATCGGGAACCGTCACACTGTAGCCCTTGCCGGCCTGCATCGGCAACGAGAGCTTGAGTTGCCGACCCAGCTCGGCCGACCAGACGCCGGATGCTAAGACCACGTTGTCGGCTTCGATCTCATGTTGATCCGTCTTGACTGCGCGAATGGCGTGTCCATCGGCAACAAAACCAAGACACGGTGTGTTCCACACGAATCGGCATCCGTCGCCAGTCAACTGCTGAACCAATGACGACATCAGAGTCGCCGGTGAAAGATGGCAGTCGTTGGGATAAAACACGCCACCCACCACGTCCACGTCAAGCCCTGGATTGAGTCGCTCAATGCCTGATGAATCAAGTACCTCAGCCGGGATCTCCAACCGATGTGCCATTTCCGCCATCTCGGTTTCTTCGTGCAACATCGCTTCGCTGCGGCACAGCATCGCCAGCCCACGGTTCTGCAAACCGAATCCGCCGGGCAACTCATCCTGCAAGACTTGGTAACATGCCCGGCTGCGCATGTTCAGATCACGCAACAACGGTGCCGACTGCTCCACGTGAGACTTCGTGCAAGCTTTCTGAAACCGCCACATCCAACTCAACAAATCAGCCGACAACCGAGGCTTGATGTAAAACGGCGATCGCGGTTTCATCATCATTCGCAGCCCCAGGGCGACCATTCCGGGAGACGCCAGCGGAACGAAATGACTCGGCACCAAGAGCCCCGCGTTTCCGAACGAGCAACTGTCGCGTTGCTGTGGCGAACGCTCGATCACGGTGACGTCATATCCCGCGCGGCGGCAGTACCACGCCGCCGACAGACCGATCACTCCGGCACCGACGATCACGACGCGGGGCGGCTTGGCAGTCACTGTTGGGTTTCCGATTGAGAACCACCAAACCCCCAACAGAATGGATCCTCAGGATCAAAGATCAACTGAGCCTGGCCAGTGACGTACGCACGGCCGGTGATCGTGGGAAAGATCCTGCCCGTCGATTCATCATCCCATCGATAGTGAGCCGAGAATTTTGACCCGTGCACGCCGGCCTGTCGCCAAGTGTCACCGGGGGCGAGCCGTCCGTCGGCGGCAAGACATGCGAGTTTGGCACTGGTGCCCGTCCCACACGGGGAGCGATCGTACTCTAGCCCCGGGCACAGGACAAAATTCTGAGAGTCCGCGTCCGCTGGCGTGTTCGACGCAAATAACTCGAGGTGATCGACGATCGTATGCCCTGCATCGCGAACCGCATCTCGAATGTCGGCGGCGGCACGCTGCAAATCTCGGACGCGAGGCAGACTGATCTCGAACGTCGGTTGCTTGACCAAAAAGAATCCATTGCCGCCCCACGCCACATCGCCGACCACCGTTCCCAGGCCAGGCACGTTGACGGACACATCCTGATGCATTCGGTAACTGGATACGTTCTCGATGCTGATACTGCCGTCTTCATTGACACTGACACCGACAGTACCCACTGGTGTGTCGATTCGCGTATGCCCAATGCCCAACCGTCCCAGGTGGATCAGTGTTCGCACAACACCAATCATTCCGTGGCCGCACATCCCCAGGAAACCGACGTTGTTAAAGAAAATCACTCCGACACTGCAATCGGGATCGTAGGGTGGGCACAATACAGCCCCCACCAAGACATCGTGACCACGAGGTTCACACGCGATGGCACGACGGTAGTGATCCAGTGAATCACGAAACGTTGCCAATCGTTCGGACAACGGTTGATCGGTGTTCAGTGCCGTTGCCAAAGCATTGCCGCCTCCGTCAATCACCACTCGGGTCGGTTCCCCTGCGGTGTGGGAGTCGATCACATCGATCCGCTCGCTCATTCGGGCAGATCCTGCGAATACTCGGAATACTGCGGGCGATACCACTGCTGCCACCAATCTTGGAACAGTTTCAACTGTGCCGTCACATACCCGCGTTGCGAATCGCTGAGTCGATCGGTCGCGATGAAATGATGCTCGTATTCCGTCTCGCCCAACAACACCAAGATGTACTTGTAGTACAAAACCAAATCCGGGCCTTCATCAAACGTTGACAAGACGTGCAACGCCCGATCCAGCTCCCACGCCAGTCGCCTGGCTTCACAATCACCGGTCGCAGCACGGCGACACAACGCGATCAATGTCAAGACTTCCACCGGCAGACAGTTGCCGATGCCGGTGATCGCCCCCGCTGCGCCGCAGTGCACAAACCCATGGAATACTTGTGTGTCCACACCGGCCATCAACACGATCGAATCACTTTGATGTGTGATGTGCTCGCCCGCATATCGTAGCGATTGGGCGCCACCGAATTCTTTAAAACCGACCAGGTTGTCGAATTTCTCACGTAGCTGAAAAAACAAATCGGCTTTGGTTTCAAAACCATAGTACGGGCTGTTGTAGATGACCGACGGCAGCGTTGGCGCCGAGGAGAGCACGCTGGCAAAATGATCGTACTGTGCGGCGGGCGATGTGCCCCGCGACAACACACGTGGGATCACCATCAGTCCGGCCGCGCCCACTTCCTCCGCGTGCGCCGCGTGTGCCGCAGCAATCATGCTGTTTTGCGCCCCCGTGCCGACCACCACCGGAATGCCCGCGTCGACCAATCGCTTGACCCCGACTTGACGCTGCTCGTCGGTCAACAACGGCCAATCGCCCATCGAGCCGCAATAAACAACGCCGCTCATGCCCGCGGACATCAGCCGCTGAGCTTTGTCCACCAACGCGTCCCAGTTGGGGGTGCCTTGGGCGTCACAGGGAGTCATCAAAGCGGGGATGCACCCGCGAAATACACTGCTGCCAGAGACCATCTTTTCCTAACCCGTTCACGCGTCAGTAACTTCGAACAAAACCGGCGGTTTCACGAATCGGCAGCGTAAATCAACACGCCGTCTCAGGATAGATGGGAAGCCCGACAGGACATCCGTCGCTCGACTTTCCAAGTCGATAGCGTGCCGCCCCAACAGCTCGACCAACACCATCCCGCTCCCCGCCTCGCTCGGTCTGGCGAATCCCATTACGAGGTCTTTTCGCCGGCGATCGCTGCTTGAATCGGGCAGTCTTTGGCAAGAGCACGATCGCCACGTCGGTAATCTTCCAATAATTGTCGCGACTTCTCCGCCAGCATCCGACGCACTTCTCTTCGCTTTCCCTTGACGCGGGGAATGACCATCTCGTCATACGCGGTGGTCTGGTGACGCATCCACGCGATCACGGCGGATTCGGCACGTTGCTCAATCGGGATTCTCTGCGTGCGGGCAACCGTTCCGCTGCCCACCGGCGTGGCGTGCCGGGTGACGGCACGCGCCAATTTCTGGGCAGTCGTCCGGTGCGCCGAGTCAAACCGTAGAAAATCCAAGACCGCTTGCTCGAAATCCTCGACGTAGGCCGATTGCTTCTTTTCACGACGCTGAACATCGCCAGCACGTTTCCGCTGATACGAATCCGTGCTTCGCTCCGCCTCAAGACCTTGACGGATTTGAGCAATCCGCGTCGCCGGCGCCCAAACTCCTTTGGAAAAAACGCGTCGCCCTTTTTTTTCTTTCACCGTCCACGTCGGTCCGCCCGCCTTCACTCGACGCGTTAAACCGGCGTCCCCCGGCGGCAACAACTCCCAATCGGCGGGTACGGACAAGACGGCTCCGCTCTCCAAACGAACTGTTCGTTCACGTGGCCCCGGGGCGACGATTCGTGTTTGATCAGGCATGAATAAGAGGTGATGGTGAAATACTCGGTCAGCGAATGATTCCGTACACGTTTCACTGGGTCGTTTGCAAAAAAATACCAGCACGACGCGCAAGCGAGTGAATCGACACGACTCGCTTGCGTTGAACACTCCCCTGGATTGTCGTCAACAAAACAGGCTGCCCCCATCAGGGGCAACGCGATAGCGTCCGGTTGTTCCGCAGTTTATTCGGCAACCAGACGCTATCGCATTTCGGCGAATGAATAATCCGTGCTCTCAGAAACCGCTTCGTCCACAAACCTGGAATGTCGAGCGACTGTTGTTGCACGTTGAAAACAACGCCTGGAGCATCAACGTCCTGCCAAACGCTTCGTCAGTCGGCCGCTAAGTTCTTTAACCAGGTCCGGTTCAGACGACGCGATATTCTTTGTTTCACCTGGATCGACCGTGTGATCGTAAAGCTCTGCCTCGCCGCTACGATGCAGCACCAGTCGATGCGAGTCGGTCCGCAGCGTTCGATGGGCGTTGTAGGACACCGCGTCGTGACCAGCCGCATCAGGCGAGTTCAAGATCGGGACCAGCGATACACCGTCAACGAATTCTGGAATCGGTAGCCGCGTCAATTCACACAAGGTCGGAAAAACGTCCAATGTCTCCACGATCGAATCGGTCTTCATCCCGGCCTGCTGCATCCCAGGAACACGAATCACTAGCGGCGACCGCAACGACTCCTCGAACAACGTGTGCTTGCCCCACACCGCGTGCTCGCCAAGATGCCAACCGTGGTCTCCCCACAACACGACGATCGTATCATCACGCAGCCCCAGTGAATCCAGTCGGGACAAGACACGACCCACCGATGCATCCGCATAGCTCACACACGCCGCGTAGTGCTTGCGAACTTCGGTGGCAAACTCGGCATCGTCATTCGGGTTTCGCGACCAGCGATTGTATTTCATGAACTCGCCGGACCCGTGCCAAGTTGTCTTTCCCGATGGCTTGCTCGGATGCGGAATCTCCGGCAGCGACGCGTCGACGTAGTGCTGCATGTATTTCTTTGGCGAGCCGAATGGCAGGTGCGGGCGAATGATTCCCACGGCTAAGAAAAACGGATTGCCCGCCGGGTCGGTCTTCGCTTTGGTCCCCAAATCATCCAGTTGATTCAACGCTTCGTCCACGATCAGTCCGTCGGGATAAATCGAGTCGTCTCCGGCGACCGATTGAAACAAGTCCATCTTGGACGCATTACCACGGATCTCACCGTTGGCCAATCCGTGCATGGCACCGCGTGGATGTTGCCAAGGACCGGCGGGCAGCAGATGCCTGTCCCATGCGCCAGGCATCTCGGGTTGTTGATCATCGTCCCAGTCTGGACCGCCACGTCCGCCGGGATGATGCGAAACCTTGCCCACAGAAACCGTTGTGTAGCCGTGATTGCGAAACCATTTCGGCATGCTCGGCGGAACCATGTCGGGTGTCTTGGCCATTTGAGCGGCCCGTTTGAACAACGCCCCATTGTCCCCCGGTCCGTAGGTACCGGTCAACAAAGTGAACCGCGATGCGCCGCAGGTCGGGGCTTGGACATAGTGCCGATGGAACGGACGTCCAGAAGCGGCCAGTTGATCGATGTTGGGCGAGTGGATGTAGTCCTTGCCAAAACAATTCAACTCCGGTCTCAAGTCATCGACGCACAACAGCAGCACGTTGGGACGATCCGCTGCAAAGGCACAAACCGTGCTACACACGCCGCTCAGGACCAACACGATGCAAAACCAAGTGGATCGCATCGGAAAAGGGACAATTCTGCTCATCAATGGTTTCCAGGTTGCAGGACGATGAATTGTTTTGCGAGATAGTATTTTGCCGTCGCCGGCCACGGAGCGGCACGCATTTCAGTGGAGAGTTCTTGTGAAATCAGATTGTCGACGGTCACGGAGCACTCCAGGATCTGGTCGCTGCTGCGACCGTAGACCAGTTTACCCCAGTGGATTTTGTCACTCAGCGTTTCCTCGGAAATCGCTTTGAAGAATGCTTCGTCGATTCCGCCGAAGTCCCCAACGTCGTCTCCGCCGAACGTCATCATTCCGGCCGACGTGATGGTCCACGGCTTGCCGTTGACGGTCACCTGTTTTCTGGAAACATGCTGATCCGCCGTGTCCATGAACCCCGCATAGACGACGTGAAAGGTGGACAAGGTGAAATTCACAAACGTCATCCCGATCGCGTCATCGGATGTCGAGCCCGCACCGGCAACGAACTCGATGATCTCACGTCCATCAGGCAACACGATCCGAAACTCCACCTCCGCCACATAGCCCTCTGCATCATCCCCGCTGACGTCGTACAAGAACGACCAGAGTCGCGTCGCATTGTCGGCGATGCCGACGCCGGTTTCGTCGTCGATGACACTTTCGTGCCCGTGTTTGCCGAGCCAATCGACAAAGAACTCGCGTCCGCGATTGGTGACCGCATCGGGCTTCCTTTCCGCCGCCGGCGTGTAGTTGATGATTTCGTCGTACTCCGATGCACTGCCGGCACGGAGATCATCGGTCGCCTGCCGGCTACATCCACTCATTGGCACCAGGCAGCTCAACAAGAGGACTGAGAAAGCATGACGTGGCATGTGAGCGGCACCGGTCGGGTAGAGGGCGGATCTAGGACGCCCATTGTACCAAGTACGTCAGGCTTTCGTACGTCAGGCTTTCTAGCCTGACGTACATTGTGCGCGTGTCAGCCTGGAAAGGCTGACGTACATGGGGGCACGGCTGCTAACGTAAATCGTTGACCAAACCGGTCAAGTAAGCCAGTCGCAACTGGATCTCCCTCTGGCGTATCTCTCTCGGCGGCGGATTCCATGGCGCACTGCGTAGATACATAGACTCTGCAGCTGCAATCCGCTTGTAAAACGCTTCGCTGTCCAGACGTCCCGCAGTAAACGCTGCCATTCCAAAATTCCCTCCTATGGATACCGCATATTCGAAACCATAAACGGGCAGCGGAATGGAACTTGTACAAACGGATGCATCGTACGGACTCTGCAGCGACGCTAGTTGCTTGACCGCATCTTCACGCCGATTCTCATCCAACAAAACGTTCACGATCATCAGCAGCGCCGCCCGCTGGTAGCCATCGTTGGACTGCGTCAAGGCGATCTTCTTCGCATCGTCGATTCGACCAAGGATCGCAGGAGCAATCACCGCGTTGGGCGAGTGCGACATGACCGTGTCCACACCAGTTGCGTCGTCGTATCTGCCTTGCAGCGACAAGATGATCGCTCTGTCAGCGTCTTCGTAGCGAGCAGCGGAAAACTCGGAGGCACGTTCGTCAACGGATGTTTTCGCGATGATGCGTCGAATGAAGGGAAACGACTTGGTATAAAGTGCTTGCCCTGGATCAAACTCGTTGAGCAATTGTCGCGTCGATCGCTCAGAGTAAAAGGCCGCGATCTCATTGATGCTTTCCTGTTGCCATTCATTCAGGTTGGGTTTCAGACGCGTGAATTCGGCAAGCATGCGAGCGACTTGCTGTTGATACATGCCAGCGTGTTCTGCCGTGTCGATCGCACACAGTTCCGTCATGAACCGTCCCTGCGCCTCATGCTCCACAATCTTCGACAGATCAAATCTCAAGGCCCGAGGACCATCGACCCGGCACCAGATGAAGACTTTGCGCAAGTCATCTTCGATGCTCCAACCGTTGTTGTCCCTTGCGTTGCTCACCAATTCTGCGTCGGCGAAATACTGACGCTCCAATCGTCCCAATTCCGCACGTGCTTTCTGAATGCGTGCGCTTCGCTGGTCAGCCGACAAGTCCAACAGGCGCGGCTTCTCATCCACCCCACGAACTTTGCCCAAGGACCAGTTGGCATAGCTGCCCCGAAGCACTGGAAATTGACCGTCCGGAGAGATGTTCTTGCCGATCACGTAGTCGTTGGTCTTCTTGCCCACATAGTTGACCAACCCGTTTAGCTCGAGACTGCCGCTACTGTAGAACTGTGAGTCGGCACCGCCCTGCAAGTAGTTCACGACATAGTAGGTAAACACGCTGTGTCCGATTTCGGCATGCTCCCAACTGCGTTGCCCACTGCTGCAACTGAACAACGTTGCCATGCCTTGAGGCACGCTCTGACGGTTCTCGTGGATGCTGCCCAAATCAATTCGCTTCGCACCTTTCGAACTCGCATTTTTCGACAGGACGGCTTCTTGGCATGCATCGATCAACAGCAGCTTTCGATCGGCGCGGACCGAGTTGATCATCTGCATCAACGGCGATATCGGCAACAAGCTGGATTTGTCCGCGAGGTCCGCATCGCTGGGACAGAAATACGTTTCCTTGACCCCAGAGGGTAGCGGACTTTCATCAGAAAACTGAACGCCGTGTCCGGACAGACTGACCAGCAAGGTGTCGCCGGGCTGGCAACTGTTGGCAACGGACTGGATCGCCGCAGTGATCTTTCCCGGTGTCGTCGGCCGCAATCGCGAAGATTCCGCGTCCCCGGTCAGGACGGTCGTTTTGAATCCGATCGCCTGCAGCGAGTCCGCCAGCTCATTGGCATCCTCGGCCGCGAACTTCAGATTCTCAAAGACACTCGTGTCATAGGTCTCCACGCCCACGACCACGGCGTACTTGTCCTGCCCGGCCGCTGGCAGCAGCCCCAGCGAGATCGACAACAGCACTGCCGTTGCACACAGTCCCATTTTCTGAATCATGTCGATCCCCTGCTTGGTCCCAACCTATCGATCGTAACGCACCGTGATGATGCTGCGGATTTGACCAAACTCGCGATCCAATTGCACGTAGTTCTTGTCCAAATCTCGACCTTGTTTGGTCGCCTTGTTGATCGACTTGGATTTCCCGCCTGGTTCGTCCGAGGGACGCGGGCCTTTGGGATCCCAAGAGGCTGAGAACGCTGCGGTGATCATGCCCACACCGGTCGAGTTGCCCACACGCTTGGCAACACTTTCCTCATAACCTCCGATCTCAAACGCTTTGGAGTGCGTCTTGGTGAAGTACCATCCGGGGATGTCGACGTGAGTTCCCGGATAGATGATCAGACGTGAGTCTTTCGGTGCATCCTGTGCATCGACAAACATATTGACGCCATCGATGGTCAACGTAACGGCGGCCTCAAAGGATGCGTCGTTGGTCAGCCGCACGATGTACTCGTCTCCTTTGTTCAATTGGACAAAGGACCTGCTCTGACTGTCCAACTCCGGTTTGCACGGCGACATCTGGTTGCCCTTGAGGACAAAGATCTCCATCGAGAACGGACTGGTCGGGCTTGGCTTCGTCTTGACATTGTCAATCTTCGTCGGTGGATGGTCCACTTGATGGATAAGTGTCTCCTGACGTTGCTTTTCAGATGCCTTGGGCGGTACGTCGACGGTTTGACCGGCGAGTTGCAGGGCGATCGAGCCGAAGACGCTGATCGGCAACTCCGCCAATTCTTCGTCCTCCGAGTCCAAGATCAACGCTTCGATTTCTAACGCCAGGGACTCAAAGTCGTCCTGGAGGTGCTGCTTGGCCTCCTTCAGTTTGAACTTGCCCATCAATTGCAGTGGCCCGTCGTCGCTGACCTTGATGCCGGCAGCCTCCAACTGTTCGACAATCGCTCGACTGATCTCAATCCCGCCGCTCGCTTTTAACTTCGGAGTGCCGGTGAAATCGCCAACGATCATGTGCTTGGGCAATCCCTCTTCGTCGAGGAATTGGCCGATTTCGGTCGCCATCTTCTTAAGACCTTGATCCAACAGCGGATCGGCATGGGCGACCGACGATAGAAGTGTGCAACTGCAAAAGAAGCTGAACGCTAATGTCAAGGTTCGTATGTGTAACATTATTGAAGCCGTCATGAATGTCAGAAATGAATGGATGGAGTCGTTAACAAAGAAACAGTTTGGATTGACCGACCGTCTCCCTAACGGACACGGATCGGTACGCCCACGCCAAGCTCTCGTGAGAAACGTCCGAACGCCCGTTCCCAGTTCTCACGCGAGATCGTTCCACCTTCATTGGCCCAGTTTGCCAAACCGAGTGATTTCATGGAAGGCAAATTGGCCATCGCACGGATGGTCGCGTCGTCTGTTTTTCCCAGCTCTCGTGCTGCGATTTCGACAGTGACGTCTCTCAAGTATCGGTTGGAAACCTGTGTCACCGGCTCAGGAAACTCGGTGATGTCCTGGTCGGCATCCTCGCCCACCTTGAGGAATGGTCCGGTGGCTTCCTCCAGCGCCCGCAAGTAATGATCCCTGTCTTGGCGAACCAAACGCTGCATGGTCTCGTTCGTCGGAAACAAATCCAAAACTTGATCGGCAAGCTGCTGCCCCGCCTTGCCTTCGTACAACGGTCGCACGTCGTCTTTCTCCCACTGGAACATTCCGTTGCGATGGCATCCCATGCAACTGATTCCGTTGGTGATCAAGAACGTTCCGCCGTGACTGTTTGGATCGAACACCACATCGGGTGGACCTTGATCGATCCTCTGATCATCGCCGGCCACCAACATGTAGGCTTGCAAACCGTTGGGCAAGCTGTAAATGATCTCGCCACCGTCGTGTTCAAAGACCGCCAATTGACGACCGGGGAAATTTTCGAAGGCAGGCCCGAGCGGACGACGGATGAAGTCACCCTTGTCGCCCGTACCAGGCTTGATGTCGTAGCTCTTCCAGTAATAGCGTCCACCGCCCGTCGTGTCGTGCCGCTCGACCATGCGGTTCTGTTGCGAGACACCACTTTTTTGGAACGCGGCTCGGGCAAGTTGTCCCTTCAAAAAGTTTTGCTTGATGTCGACTCCCAAATCCGATTCCAGAGTCTTGGCGTTCATCGGTATGCCCAACAAGTCGTGGTACAACGGCGGGCGTGATGCCATCGCGATGAACCAGTCGGCTCGCAAATAGGGAACTTTGGTTTGCGTCATGCGATAAATGTTGTTGGCCGTCTGACCGCTGACCTTCAATCCATACGGGTACTGCTTCAACACTTCGTTCCAGTGCCATTCGTCCCAACCGTAGTCACGCATGTCGATCGCCAGGACGGTTCCAAATTCCTTGTCGACGATGCGGGGCGGAACGATCCGCGATTTTTTGGACAAGCTATTGACCAGTTTCGACAACCCGGCCTGCACCAAACGCAGGTCGTCCGTCATCAACGGCTCGTCGCCTTCGGTATCGTTCCACAGGTGAGCCAACGAAAAGTATCGCGTGTACTGAATGTCGTCGTCATCAAGCGTCCTTAGATCGTCTTCGATCACGCTGAGAACCGTCTCTTCGCCCAAGAACTGTCGCTTGGCCCGAGGCGCCGGCGGAAAATGAGCACCTTCGTCGATCCACTTCTTGAAACCCTCTTTCTCCTCCGCTGAGGGCTGCGGCTGCCCCTCCGGTGGCATGTATTCCGTTTCAATAGCGTCCCACAACCGTGATTCACCCGATTTGCCGGGCACCAAGAATGGATCCTCGCTCTCGTCGGCCGGTCGCAGCAACGTGGCGCGGTTCATGGTATCCAGGCCGGGATACTTCTGGTCCACGCCGTGACACTTGAAACAATACTGCTTGAGGAATGCATGCCCTTTTTCGGCCAAAGGAACATCAAAATCCGGTTCAGAAGCAAATCCCAGCGTCGCGAAAACACCTACAATCAGGACAGGTATACATCGGTTCATTGTGGTCGGCATCATGGTCAGCGGATGAAAAGGTCTTGGGGCGGAATCGCCATGTTGTCAACTTAAACGACACTCGCCGAACTTGCTTCCCACCAGTTCTGAAAAGGGCCAAAATTCTTTGCTTGCGGAGCCGAAGACTCCAATCCCCAACCGCCCCAGGACCGACTCTGCCACAGAACTGGCACTCTTCTCCCGCTGCGCGAAGAACGTCCGCCACGAGCAACTGTAGGTCATGCTATGCATGACGAAATACGGTCCGCCTTAACTTCACGGTTGGCCGCCTGGATCCGGGCAGACACCTGCTGGCAACCGGTGTTACAGACTTGCGATGGACGGATGGTGTCGCGCACTCAACGCCCCAATGCCATGGTTCGCCCAGTACGTAGCACGCTTCGCTGTCAGTCGAGAAGCAAAACACCATCGTCGATTTTCATGATTGCAACGGCACGTTTACCGTCATCCGCGTGCAGGGGCAATCCAACGCGGGAATCAGCAGCGCCTACAAGAAACCATCGCCCAAGTGGCGCTCTGGCAGTAGTACCGATCGACATCGGTGAGCGATTGCTCGATTGAAGCTCAATCTTAACTTGCAGCTCATCTTGCTCGTCGGTATTCAACATGGACAAGACTACCGACATTTGCCCATAGCGAGATGATCCGGCAACATTCGCTCGCTGCCCGATACTAACCATGCTAGCGGCCGAGCCAGCAGGAACCAAACGTCCATAACCTGCAGCAGTCAGGCCCTCGCGAGTCGGTCCGTCATAAGCGATGCGGTTCTCATCGTCGGATTCGATCAACCAAAGCACGTGGAAGGTCACATCTTTCGTTGGTCCAGTGAATTTCGCGTCGTTGGGCGTATCCTGAGCCAGCGACAGATTGCATCCGAGCAAGAGGAGGCAGAGAGCAAATGGAGGTAGTTTCATTGGGAACCCATCCTGGAGTTTGCGGTTTGTCGTTTCAGAGCAACCTTTGACGGAGGAGACAGTGCAAAAGTTCCCCAAGGCCAGTCTTGGTGGGCGAACGATCCGCGATGACAGAGTCGCTGCATTGTGCTTTCCATTTTCCAGCGGTCTACCTGCGTCTTCGGGCGAGTTTTCGTAGGTCATGCTGTGCATGAGGAGATACGGTCTGCCCATTTCCAAGTCTTGCCGCCTGGCTTGGGTAAAACATCTGCTGACATCCGATGCCACCGACTTGCGATGAACGCATGCCGTCATGCGACGAACATTTTCCAAACATGACGTACCGGTTCAACGCCACGTCAGAGCCCCCACCGCGAGGACAGGAAGATGCAAAACCAGAATGAGCACGAGTTTTTTTGCCCACACATTTTTTTGCTCAGACTCGCCGCGCTAAAGCAATCTCGACGCGCCACCATTTCGGCATCATCTAACCCGTTCAACCGAAGCGAGAGATGACGCCAATCCTGGTGCATGAATTCGATATCTTCACGAAGGAACTCCAGGTTGCCATTGCACAGTATGAGGAGTTGACGGTGCGTGCTCGGTTCTTCCTTTCGTAGCAATTCGGCGTTTGCGGAGGACTCGGCGACACAGTTGATCAAGAGACAATAGAATTCGACTCGATCGGCAGTTTCGCGTCCTGCGTTCCCGTGCTGCCTATTCGACATCGCCATGTTTCGTGGCACCCGGTAAAGGTGGGGGCGCAATGATGACCGCCACATACGGAAGCCCCTCTTCAATCTCTATCCGCTTTACTTCTTTACCCGCACCCAACCGCACGGGTTCAACTGCTCGACTGCCAGGTTCATCCAACAGCGTGATGCTCGCCTCGCCACCGACTGGCGTAAAGCCACCCACGAGAACCAACACGCGTCCCTTTTCCCGCAGAGGTACGTCTCCGCCGACGGGGCAAAAGTTGCCAGACTTATTGCCGTCAAGTTGACCACTCCAAACGCGATTGTCAATTTCAGCGTCCTCAAGTAGCCCGTCACAGACAGGCACCCAGTCTGTGACAGCGAAATACTCGGACTCGCCCATCTCTTTGAGTTGCTCTACAACCCAAGACTCGACGACGGGGCCATCCTGCTTCGGAGTGCGCTCGGTGACAGGCACGATTACCTTCACGAACACTTGGTTGAATCGCTGCCGCGCGATCGAGGCTTGCGTTGCATTCTCGGCGGGTAGCTCAGACGCAAAGATCGTGAGCGTGCAGAGCACCAACAATTGGGCAAAGCTACTACATCTCATTTCGGACCTCCAAAAGTGTCAGTGGGACAGAATCCTAGCAGAAGGACGGCGTTGACGGAGTCGCGGCATTGTGGTTTCCATTTTCAAACGGTCTACCTGCGACTTCGGGTGAGTTTCCGTAGGTCATGCTGTGCATGACGAAATACGGTACGCCCCGTTCTACGCTTGGCCGCCCGGATTGGGGAAGACATCTGCTGACGACCGATGTTGCCGACCTGAGATGAACGATTGCCGGCATGCATAGCCTGACCTACCGCAACTGCCGGACCAACGCTGCGTCAGAGGACCGACAGCGAGGGGCAAAAGATGCTGGCTCAAAATGAGCATGAGCATTTTTTTGCCCTTCCATTTTTTTGCCCAAACTTGTCGCACCGAGGTGTCTCAAGTCGATCTGGCAACCTGGAAGTATCGATCGATCATACTCGACTTCGTTCCACTTGATTGGCTTTCAAGCTTCAACGGTAGTATTCGGTCGTCCGAATCCCTGAGTGTCATTTGGCTTCGTCGCTTATTCCACTTCTGGGACATACTCGAATCGGCACGACTGGATGAAGTGGTCCATTAAGAACTTCAGGGTCCTCACTGGCTACTTGACTGACGTGGTGTGCAGCGCGCGTGAGCCGACCAAGGCGAACAGCAAACGTTCTTTGGGGCGCAGACTCCGGGTCTCTCCACGAAGCTCGCCAATGACGCGTCGCGGAGTGCTGCCTTGGGGCATGCACAAACCTTGGGCACTGGAATCATCTGATTGGATCCAACAGGTACCAAATTTCGGAGCTATTCCCGTTCACAGCCGCGCACACCACCCGCAGTCCATTCATCCTCACCCCCTTTCTGCCTGTCTCGCTCCAGAAAGTCCAGTGCTTTAACGACTGACTTCGACCACCCGTCTTAGAGCCGCTGCAACACTCAATACTGGCCTGTCAATACTGGGCCTGTGGGCTAGCAGCTACCCAGGCGGGATTTCCCCCCGCTCGTCAATCAGACCTTGCCAGTCCGCACGTGCAAGGCTTTGTTCTGTGACGTATTTTAGGTCAGTCTTGCAGCGCAATTTCAGTGGTGCCATCGACAATCAAAGCACGTTCCATGATATCAAGTTCCGTCCCATCTAGCATAAGCCTCCAGCGTCCGGGCCGTAGCGTTTCGTCGTGAAACGTGGTCTTTCCCAGTTCCGCTGGCAGTTCCATCCGCGTTGCCCGTTCAATTTCAGTGTCAATTAATTGCCCCGTGAGAACCGTCGTGTAAGTTGGCCGAACATCATTGGACTTGTACACCTCAACGATTGCACCTTGAGGAGAATTTCGCACAGAAATCTGCCACGATGGGCGTGACGTCATCCACGCGAACATCGCGACAATCGGTATCGCAATGATAGCGAGCACGATGATGATAGGCGCGATCTTACGCATGGTGCATTTGCCAGGTGTCGAAGTTGATCTTAGAACGACCGCAATCACCGAGTGCGGCCAAGTTGATTTCCATTTGCAAACACGCCATGCCGCACTTCGATAAATTGCATGGTTCTGCGTTTCTAACGCACCGGGCCGAACAATGCCTGAAGCCCAGCTGAAGATGTCATTGTACCGAATCCGTAATGTCCCACCTTGGGCACAACTGCAAACTTGTGAAAACGAGTGATCCGTTTTCCATACTTGAAATCTAGAAAGGACTGAAATACCAACATGCGTTGTAGGCGATGAGCGCCCTGCATCATCGCGCCGCAACTCTTGCCGAGAGATCCATCGTTTGGGTCAGCATCGTTTTCCCCGCATAGGTAGAAGACTCGCTTCTTTGCGTAAGACTCAACGATCGCCTGAGAATCAACGTCAGCGAAATAGCCGTAGGGTTTCTCAAGTCCGTAACCCCAATGGTTGTATCCAGGGCATTGCTCAACAGTCGTCTCATCTGGAATCAAGAAACTTCGTTTCGAAACGTTGTAACGCTCGGCGGAAGGATAGGCGTATGACGATGGCGCAGAGACAACGTAACGAAATTGAATCATTTCGTGCTGGTATTTGCCTACCATTGCATATCTCTGCACAAATTGACCGCCAGCAGAATGCCCGACCAAGACAATCTCGCGAACATTTGGGAAATTACCGCTGTCGACAAGACGTTCTAACCATTCGTCGACGACGGCATAGGCGCTAAGTGAAATCGCCTTTGCATCAGGACCATTTGCAGATCGTGACGAACCACGATACGGGCTGGACCTCCAAAACAACAAGCCATCTGTGATCGCGCCTGGAATCACGTTCTGCTCGTAAAACTGAGGTGCAACGATTAATGTCTGATTGAGAGCGCCGCGTACGCGCGAAGCCGCTTGCTGAGCATTCTTGTAGTACTGCAACGCGTCGAAATCGCTGCTGTGGATTGAGAATAGAATTCGCGTGATGCGAGGATTTGCCTCTGTAGTGGGGTGGCTGGCAGCGTACGGAACGAACGCTCCAGGCTGAGACTTCACATCGTAACGAAGCGGTGCGGTCTCCAATGCAGTAGCGTCTGCGGACAGCAACGAAACCGCGAAAACGCATGTTATGAAGTGTGAAAATCTCATTTTGTGTGTCTCGCAGCGCTGTCAACTCTAATCGCAGAACGAATTGCGATCTATGCAGGCACAGGACGTGCATGCATAGATCGGGCGTTGAGCTTTGTCGGAGGTTGCCAACCCAAATGACTTGGCCCGTAGAGCTTGGATCGGAGCGTCCAATCCGCCTCAAAAAGATTCTATCTCGAACGACACTCCCGGTGTCAAACCAGGCAGGTACATCTGGAGCGATTTTGCCGGGTCCCAGCCCGTTTCCTTTGCGACTTCTACCTGCGTTTCCAGATACCAGTCGTAATCATCCGAACATATCATGCGTCGCCCCACCATCAGCATCATCGCAACCAAAGCATCGTCCCACCAAAAAGCCTCTCTCTGACCGCGAAGCCGGTCAAAGACGGTAGCCGTTGGTCGCGACAGCTCGCCGACGGTCAGCAATTCCCAATACCCAACCGACCCCGAAGGCGATCGCAGAAGACACGATACACAACACCGCCTGCGAAACGAACAAAGCTCAGGCGTCGGCAGAAAGAAGTGGCCGCAAGCGGTGTCACAATCGCAGTCGATGAGACAAGACATTCATCGGAAGTTGCTCAGTTACGAAGCTTTTTTCGTGTGTCGTTGTGTTCTTCGTGGCCATCGCTGCCCCCGACCCAGCGAGTGAAGACTGCTTGCCACAAATAGCGCGAGAAGCCACAAGAACTCAGGCCACTGTTGGACCGCCGCATGGTTTCATCGGCAGCACCACGTTGCCAGGACGCTCTGATGCTGCGTCCCCATGAGTCGTGCCCTGTAGTGGTCAGGTCCGATTAGTGTAGCTGGCAAGCTAAGCAGCAACCTTGTTGCCACGCGGCCCACCGTAAGCCGTATTCGCCAAGGAAGCGTGATGAGAGAACGGAATGCTAACGACGATTTTGAAACGTCATCGGGGAGGCAGAGGATGAAGGTACGTCCCGACATCGCCCATCGTCGCAAAAAAGGGACTGGAAACCGGTCTTCGATGGCAAGGCACCGTCGAACAGACGCAGCTCGAAACGTGAAGCAGTATCGCACGCCGTGTCGCGTCATTCAGCATGGACGACGCACCGCCAGCATCTGAAGCAGCGGCAAGCAAAAACCAAGTGAGCTAGTCAAACCACTTGGCAGGACCACGGGCTTCTTGAACAGAGGACTTGAACATCGGCTGCATTCGTTCCTCACTCCGCGATGTCAAATCTTTACTTGTTACGTTTCTTCTCCGGGCAGGTGCCAGTAAGAAGGCTTCGTTTCGCGTGGGATCCGATCACCTTCGGGAGTGAAAAACCAGTTTAGAAAATCAGTGCTGCACATTCCAGTACATTCAACATGCACGAGCCCGCGACCGGTAACAGTCATTTCGTTTCCGTCACCCTGAAACTCGACGTTGGTCGAACCACATTGCAGACACTTTGGTGGTGCGAGACGATCGCTCCGCCATTGAACCCGTCGTTCTGCCTCGTCGATCGCCTCGGCATACAACCGTTTTCGGCGTTCGCGAAATACAGGTTTGTCGAAGGGTGGTTCTTCTGAAGTAAAGACTTCGGCGCGCATAGACGTTGGATCGCGCAGTTCGACAAGTTCGTCCTCGATTTGTTGCAGCGACGCAATCCACTCAGCATCGACGAAGTCTTGGCATTTAACGCACCACGCCATCGTTGGTCGAAGGTCAAGTGTCGACCCATCGCCGAATTCGTAGTAGTATCCGCGCAGACCGAACCATTCCGTTTCTTCACCTGTGTCCGCGAATCGAATTATGTAGCAGGCTGGCACCGGCGAACGCCTTTGATCTGAAACGTAACGGTAGCCGTCACCGGGCGGCGAGAGTAAAACTAACCATCAGAAAACGCGTTGACGCCGCTCCGGTGCACGGCATGGTTATCCGTTGCCTGACGTTAGCACGGATCGGATGCGGTAGAGTATACGCCGAATGAAGGACGCTGTCTTGGGCGGTGTTCGGTCATGCGTTGTATCGAGCATCCAGAACGGCATCCGTGACGTCTCCGGCAAACGCTCAACGGTATCGCCACGATCGTCGCCATGTGAGAACGTTCGCAACCGTTCACTAAATGGGCGAGTTGGGGTGGCGTCAAGCTGGTTACGCGGTCGTCGTAGCTTGGGTTTGTATTTGAGCGCACTTGAGACGAAGCGGCCCACGTAAAGTCCACCGCAAAATGAACCGAACAAGATAGCACCAACCGGAGGTGCATCGCCCGCTAACGGCATCGTCGCCGCAGTTGCGAAGATCGCGAATATGATTGCGATGCCGACAGTGATGATGTAGTTCATTGCGAATCACGAACGGGCTTCAGTCGGATAACGGCACGCGTCACCCGGTACACGCGAAAGATTTTTCACTTAAAAACGCTGGCTTGCGTACTCGGGTGCACCTTCTTTTCCGCACGTCTCGTTTTCATTTTCTTCGAGTTTTCGCGGACATGCAAGCGGCGTTCTTTGCGGAATGTTATCCATGCCGGGGTGTCCAGCGATGCGCAAAACTTTTTTTGACGAGCACACCTTTATACTTACGTCAAATGAAATTCACGTAAGTTGAGTCCGACTCGACTTACGTCAATGGCTGTTTCCGTAAGTCTTAATGCACCGCGCGCGCCGTCCCTGTTGGACACCTTTCTATCAACGCAGGCCGATGCATAACGTGCCTGCATGAGACACAAAAAAAGACAACCGCATCGTGCGTCCGATCCTGCCAAGCTCGCAACCAAAGCGGTGGCCGATGACTTGACCTTGCAGTCAAGAACGATTGGGGCTTTGCCCATCATCAATCGATTCATCGACCGATTGAATTTGCACTCGCTGCTCAATCAGTTTCTGCCCTGGGAAGACGGGCGAAGTAAGGTTGCCACGTCCACCGCGATCCTGTTGCTTGTCAAAAACATCCTGCTTAGTCGTGAGCCGATCTACGGACTGGCTCAGTGGGCAGCAGCTTATCAACCTGAACTGCTGGGCCTGTAAGAGACTCAGCTTAAAACACTCAACGATGATCGTGTTGGACGCGCTCTGGATCGTCTCTTCGATGTAGACACACCTCAATTCGCGATGGCCGTGACGCGTCAGTCGGTAGAGCAGTTCGATCTTGACCTATCCGAATTACACAATGATTCAACGACGGTCCGATTCTACGGTGACTATGAAGAGTTTGAAGAACCGGTCCAACGACGTGGCAAACAAACCGCTGCGATGCGACAGGGACACAGCAAAGACCATCGACCTGACCTGAAACAGTTGCTTTACATACTGACCGTCTCTGAGGACGGCGGGGTCCCGGTTTACTTTACAACCGACGATGGCGACAAGCATGACGATCAAACCCATATTCCGACTTGGGATTTGCTCAAGGAACTGACGGGGCGAACGGATTTTCTCTACATCGCCGATTGCAAATTGGCCAGCAGCGAGAATCTTGCGCACCTCCATCGCCAGAAAGGCCGATTCATCACGATCTTGCCGAAGAATCGCAGTGAACCGCGGAAGATGAGGCAGTTGCTCACCGACGATCCCGACTGCGTTTCATGGAAAACGCTCTACGAAATTCGCGACGAGGATGGCAACCTTGAGCATCGGTTTCGGACTCCACGTGAAGAAGAGATGACAAAGGATGGCTATCGTTTGATCTGGATTCACTCGTTGGTCAAGGAGACAACCGATGAAGCCTCCCGTATGAAGGCGATCGGCAAGACGACTAGCGAACTGTCTCGATTCCGCGCACGTCTACGTTCCCCACGCACGCTTATGCGACAGCGTCACCGAGTCCAAGAGGAGGTGGAAGCGATTCTCGCTAAACGTCCTGTCGGTTCGTTCCTAAGCGTTGAAGTGATTCAGGAGGAAGAAGTCACTCTTAAGCAAGCCACTCCGGGGCGTCGCAGCAAGAAGACTCAGTACACCAAGGAAACGAAACTTCGCTTTGACCTCAGTTGGAAAATTGACGCCGATGCTCTCGAAGTGGCCAAGCGAAGCGATGGAATCTTTCCGCTAATCACCAACGACAGCAAGCTATCTGCGGAGGATGTCTTGAGAGCCTATAAGCGTCAACCGATTATCGAAAAACGATTCAGCCAACTGAAAACCGATTCTTGCGTTGCCCCGGTCTATCTCAAGGAAGTCAGCCGAATCGAATCGTTGCTTTGTGTTTACTTCTTAGCACTGGTGATTCAGACGTTGATCGAACGAGAGATTCGCCGGGCGATGGACTCCAGCGGGATAGAAAGCGTCCCGCTGTACCCTGAAGGTCGCGCCTGCAGACGACCAACGACTCGCCGATTGATTGATGCGTTATCGAGTCTCAGTCACCACCGTTTGCAAACCGACGACGGTGACACTCTGAGTCTCTACACGCAGCCGACATCGCTTCAATCGCAATTGATCAAGCTCATGGGCCTTCGCCCATCGAGCTACGGGCGCAAAAAAAACTGACCGCGAAAAACTCAGAGAAATCGGATTTTAGATGTGCGGAAAAGAAGTTGCACGGCATGGTTCGCCGCACCCTACCTCGCACTTTCTACAGATACAGGCTGACCTAAACGACTTTTCTCCTCCAGTAGCATCAACTCCGCGCGAAGCCGGCCTGCAGTAGCAACCGCCATCTCGTCAGTGCCTCCAATTCCGGTCTCCATTCTGACCCGAGCGTAATCCTCTCGCTCCTTTGCGTGCTCAAGCAGTGTTTCCACAGCTGCGATACGGTCTGCTTGAGTGATTGCCGCTGCAAGCTCCGCCTCTGCTAGCTCAATATTTGCTTTCGCAAGTGATGTGATGTTGTCTGTTCCTTGCATGTACCGACGCTCGAGAATTTCGACGACGCGACGCAACGCGTCGCGATACTCAATTCGTTTGTTGAGGATCTCCTGGGACGGCTCTGGATCAAGCGATGGGCGTGAACTGTCAGCGAAATTGCTGTCTTGGGACGATTCGGTGATACCACGCTCAGGTGCACACCCGAGGAGGCAAGAGACGAGAATTGCGGCTGGGAGGATAGGCGTTTTTTTCATTACTCTAGTCGGGAACGGTGGCCGTCACCGGGCACGGAGAGACGACTTTCCATTTGTGAAACCTTGCAAGCCGTGCTCCGTGTGCACGGCATGGTTCGTCGGTCTTTTGTGCAGTGGTGACCGGTCCGAAATTGTAGCCATTCATCTATCATGCCGCTACCAAATCTGCTCGCGTTTCACGGCATCGTGTCATGCACCGGATGGCAATGAATATCATGACTGGAGCGTCGATGAGAATAAAAAAATATCCAGCCCCATTGGCCAACAGAACATGATCCACGTAGATCAACGTCAATAATGCTGTGAAACTTTTGCGATGTCGTATCGTTGAGCGAAATGCAAAGTAGGCGGCAGCCAAGAACACGATTCCGAGCACAACGTCGAGACCAACATGCAGTGGAAATGTCGTTGGCGTAGCATGCTGCAGATGACCGCACATGCAACTGTGCATAAACGTGCAGACCGTAAACAACGGGAAGCCTGCCAACAAAAGGTAGCCGACAGTTGATGTATTTGAAGCAAGTACACGTAGCGGGCGAGCGAGTGTGTCTTCATTGGCTGCGGGCTCGTATGGATTGATGTCAGAATTCGACATTGAGCAAAGGCATTATCCGACGAACGGCAGCGTTGACCGAGCGACGGCAATGTGGCATCCATTTGCAAACGCCGTATCCGTCGCTTCGTGTCCAACGCATTGTTCGTTGGTGTGTTGGTAGCGGCGAACGAGCAACCATTGCCCAACACCGATCACCAAAGTCTAGCGTGCGTATCATCACGCGCCAAATTCGACCGCGCATCGTCGATCGCAACCTTCGTGGTGAAGATTGTCGGCCGCATCGACGCCTGACGCTGGTTTCGAGCATCCGAGTCGTTCCGCCTCCAACCGTGAAGACGATTTGCCACGAAGAACACGAAAAGACACGAAGAAGGTCGCAAGCATTCATTCATCGCGCGGACCAAGATCAGACCCGGCAACAGATCGCGATAGCGTGTCAAAGATAGCCATCAAAACAGACGACGGCAAACCAACACGACACGCATCCTCTTCGATCACATCGATCTTTTGCCTCGCCCAAGACACCTGCGTTGGATTCATTCTTCATCCGACGAACTTGTAATTAAGGGGAGTCAGGACTTGGCGGTTGGTTATTTGACGCCTTATGGGCGGTTGGCCCTCCAGTTATCCCGGTCTTATTGGCAGTTGACTGATTTTGGCCAAGCTTTACAGCAATTTGCCAATAAGAACACCACGCATTATAGGCAGTTGCCGCTTTGAGTGCAATCCCAGGTGGGGTTGACACCACCTTGCAGGGCCTGCATTTTGACAGCACGGACATTTTGTGCATTTGGATTTCCGATTTGAGGGGTCATGCAATGGCAAGATCTGAGAGCAGGCGTGAGAGTGGGTACGGTGGGGTTCATGATAGCGTTGTCGCTTCGGGAAAGCCGGATTGGCCAGCGATCTGGTATGCGAAGTTGCGACGGCATGGCCATTTGGAAACGCCTGAAAGTGGCAGAATCGCTGCTGGAGTTTCGAAGGCGAAAACGATGGGAAGAGTGCCCGCGTTTGGCAGAGGTGTGTGAGACGCTCGCAATATGAAACGAGCCCAGCAAAAGGGAGGGCCGAGAATGCCGGAAGGCAATCTCAGGGCGCCCGAATCGGACCTGGCGGAACGAGGACACATTGCCCCCAGAGAACCATCTAACGAGTTTAGCAGTCTCTGTCGCTGCTTCCGCAGCTTGATGGGATGATTGCCGGTCGAACGTGGGGCTGACGCCCCACGCTTTATGCTGTCGCTGGCTCCGCAGCTGAGGGCGGCCGCACCTAGAGGATGTTTTCGTTTTCCATGGGCAGCATCCATTGACACGTTTGATCAACGCAGCAAAGCACTGTTACCCAGGGCGACGCGGCGATCTGACCTGGGCTATTTTGTCATGTCCCATCGGGACAAAATCGATTAGGTCCCTCTGAAACGAAAATAGCACCTGCCGTCCCATGAGACGTTGCTACGTGATTTGGTGTATTGGGGTTTGTGCCCCCTCATCCCCAGCCCTTCTCCCCCAGATCCTGACTCGCTGGAAGCTCGCCAGGATCCGGGGGAGAAGCCGTGGTGAGAAGATCGGTACGTTATCGGCATTCGCGAAATCCTCGTGACCGCAGGATGCATCGTCACCATTTGCATGAGGACATCAGCACCACGATGATCTACCTGCACTGCTTGAATGACCCAGAAAAGAAAGTGGTCAGTCCGCTGGATCGACTCAATGAGCGGAACGCGGAGCAGAGTGAAGTGCAAGCGAGTGTTCCGGAGCGGATGGCAATGCCGGAAGGCGATCTCAGGACGCCCGAATCGGACCTCGAGGGAGTCCCATCTAACGAATTCAGCAGTATCTGTCGCTGCCTCCGCAGCTTGATGGGATGATTGTCGGTTGCACGTGGGGCTGACGCCCCACGCTTTATGCTGTCGCTGCTGCCGCAGCTGGAAGCGGTCACGCGCAGAGGAAGTTCTCATGTTCCATGGACAACATCAAGCGATACGTTTGATCGACACAGCAAAGTGCTGTGTCCCCCGGATTGTGTTCTACCAAGCGACCGCACCACTGGGTCGCTTGTGAGTCGAAAGCATCCAGTCGCTGAACTTGATGGCGGATCTCCTGCTCGACTTCTCCTGGGGGCACGTAAGGCCTGTGAGTCCCTTTGCCAAAGCAAGTCAACTCGGCAATGATCGCAGCGTCTTTGCCGTCATGCTGACTGGGGACTCCGTCAAAGATCTCTTTGTAATCACTGGATGCCTTGCCGCTGATCCGGTGAACCTCCAAAAAAGCCGCGGTCATTGCATAGCGAACCGCCTCGCTATAGGTGCCGGTAGACTCCAGTCCGATGGTGAGGCTGTCGCAGACATCCTTGAGGGTTTGCAACCGCACAATCAATTCGTCAATCTCCACCGGATTCTTAATGCTCCAGGGCGCATCGAATGTTCCATCAGCCCAACGGACGACGGCAACGATTTCTTTTTTACCGATATCCAGCCCAACACAAGTGCCGGAACCACCTTTGGCGAGTCCTGCATCCTTCAGAATCTCAACGGAGATCTTCTTGACGGGCACTCGACGGTAGAGTCTCTTGGTTCGCATGGGGATGACCTCCTATTTACTGGTCTCTGAGAAGAAAAAACCAGTTTCGAGGCATCCCCTCTTTTTTTGAAGTCCTCATCCTGCGGACTATAGCCAACTGGACTCCAACACGGGCTGAGCGTCTCGGGGGGACGCTGCTACGTGGTGGGTGCGACTTGCTCAGGCGTCGATTTCGACGTCGCTGGTGGGATGGGCGATGCAGAGAACGCAGTCGCCCGGTTCGACTTCGCACTCGGGCTCGCAGAGATACCGTACGCTGCCGCGATTGAGTTTCTGTATGCATGCACCACAGTCGCCGGCCCGGCATCCGGATGTGACGGGGATCTCCAGTTGCTCGGCGATGTCCAGCAAGGTTTGCGTCTCTGAGACCCAGGTTGCCGTTTTCTCCGAGCCAGAGAACTGGACTTGAAACGACTGGCCAGTCGTCGTCGATTGCGTGATGTCAGACGCGGGCACCGCGATCGCGCCGGGACCGGTGAGTTTTCCGCCAAAGGATTCGAACTTGACCTTCGATTCGTTCACTCCATGGACCACCAAGCCGCTTGCCAGCTCGGTCATGAACTCATTGGGACCGCAGAGCAGGAACTCGCCATCCTCATGGCCCAACTGTTCCAGTAATTTCTCAGCCGTGATTCGTCCCGTTTCAAAATCGTACCCGACATCCTCAGCCGATGGTCGACTGTACCAAACGTGCAATCGAAATCGGCATGTCTCGGGCAGTGAGTCTGCGAGTCGACGCAACGGTGCCAGGAAGGGAGCGTTGCTCGCATCACGCAGTTGGTAGAACAAGTTGACTTCGCGATCGAGTCTCTCGCTGAGCGACTGAAACAGCATCGACACCATCGGCGTGATGCCGATTCCGGCAGCGATCAGGTTCAGCGGAGCAGATAGATCGGCTGAGTAGTGAAATCGGCCGCGGGGAGATTGAATTTCGACTTCATCGCCCACGCGGATGGTGTCGTGCAGCAGGTTGCTGAGTTTACCTCCCGGCACACGCTTGACCGTGATTCGATAGTGCGGTTCGTCAGGACCGCTGGACAGGCTGTAACATCTCGAAACCGGTTTGCCGGAGGGATCGGACAATTGTACGAGAATGGATTGTCCGCCGAGAAACCGCGGGAACTGCTTGCCATCGAGCGGCGCGAAAACAAACGAACGACAATCGGGTGACTCGTCAACAATCGACTTGACGCCGACCCGACGCCATCCTTTCCAGCGATCTGAGTTTTGGACAGATTCCAGATCAGCGGGCTTGTTCTGCACCGTTTGCGTTATTCGGCTCGATGACTGTTGACTGGCCCGTACTACTGCGGATTGGCGGGCCACGGCGGAATAGTATTCACGCGTTTTCTTTCGCCAGCACGATTCTTCGTGACGCGTCACGATCTCGGCGAACAGTCGGTGTCCGACGATCGATGCGACAACGGTGATGAGAACGGGCAACAACATGGTCGGATTCGCGGCGACGGATAGGAGATGCTTGGCGGTCGTGAGCTTTCGGAACAGCGGGACCTGGAATCGACAACATCAGCAGACCGCCTACGTAGCAGTAGCTCAGAACTGGGAGATCGAGAACCGCGAATCAGAATGTCAAACACGCAACTTGGCGTGCGATGGGGCCGCTGAGGGTTGTGCGGATTGGATCAATCCTTACGTGCCTTGCGTTTGGCGGCCAACAGTCGCTCGGTGTAGCTGCCGCCGGCGTCTTTTGCCGGAGCGTCGGGCGTTGCCGCGTCCGATTTCGTCGCCGATCGATCACCGGTGCCGCTCGTTCCGATTTGAACATCGTCCGTGGAATTGTCCGACGCGGTGGGTTCGAATCGAACACTCGCGCGTCGTTTTTCCAACGAATCATCCAAGGCCTCTTTGTTCTTGCGCAACGCATCGAGTCGTGCGGTCACCGCGGCATCTTTTTCACTCGTCTTACCCCGCAGCTTTCTCATTGCGTTGCCGACCCAATCGAAATTGATGGCGACGCGACGCACGAAGACATCGGCCAGGAAGATGCAGCAGCCGGTCAGCAAGAACCACGGCCACGCGTCTTTGATGGATCGAGCCAATGCGAGTCCACCGCGAAAGGTATTCGTGTCTACCAAGTCTTCGGTGGGCTCGGTCTCCAGCGCCGGTGCAACGGCCCCCGCTTCGCCGCCCGCCGGCTGGGTCTTGGCCAACGACTCGATCAAGGCCATGTTGGTTTCGCGAACTCGGAACTCGTCGCTGTAGGGGACGGAAACGCCAACGGTTAGCGGTGCGGCGCCGGGTTCAGGGATGACGGTGACGAAGTAGTTGCCAGCCGCGTCGGCTTGGAAGGTTCCGACGTAGCGGCCTGGCGCGGTTTGCCGCATGTCCAGTTGACCGAACGTCGTTTCTTCGCCGCTCTCGCTCGCTTTCATGTCCGACACGTTGGCCTGCATGTCCAGGAAATCCAAGAACGAGTCGTCTTCTTTGAGCGCGTTGACCACCACTTGAACTTCGCCATCCTTGACGCTGGTTGCGATGGAGTACTTGCCCGTGTCGCCGGTGGGACGCATGGTCCAGCGGACGAGCTGACTGAAGAACTTATCGTAGTCGGGCCAATCATTCCATGAAGTCGCCCAGCGTGCTCCCGCATCGGTGGTCAGAACGGCGGTCCGGCCGAGTCCATAAGTCCAAACCGCCAGGACCGTATTGTTTTCAGGTTCAACAGGCTTGGGTGATCGAATCAGCACTTGAGCAAGCGGTCCATCCTTGGTTTGCGTCAGCACAAAGCCACGCGTGTTGGGCAGCACTCGGTCGACGCCGTCCATCAACGCGTGCTGCAACGGGGTGACTTGAGGGATCACGCCGCCTTCGGGCTCGAACACGAGCGGCTTGGAGACACGCCGTGCTTCGCGTTGAAAGATCTTGGGCAACGCTTTTCCCGATTTCACCGCGTAGTACTTGCCCCCGGTTGCTTGTGCGATTCCACGCAACCGTTGGCTTTCGGTCAGACCGTGCGAAGCAACCGCGACGGTGCTGATGGTGATGTTGTTTTGTTTGAAGGCGGCGATCGTTCCCGGCATGGGGTCGCTGGGGTCACCGTCGCTGATGATGATGCAGTGCTTGACGGACGCGGGCGTGTTGGCCAGTCCCTTGACCGCCATCTTCATCGCGGGATCGAACTGCGGCATGTCACCGGGAGTCATGCGGCTGACGGCGGAGAGCATGGCCTTTCGATTGGGGCCGACTTCCATGAGTCCGCCGCCCCACATCCACTGGTCACCGCTCATGCCCCAGTGCAACACGCCAGCGAAATCTGAGGGGCCGAGTTGTTCGATCGCGGCGCGGGCGATGACCTTTTGCCAATGGTTTCCGTCAGCCATTTCGCTGGCGTGCATGATGCAGGCAAGAGCACCGACGGCTTCGACCTTGGCGTTCTTGATCTTGAAATCCACCGGCATGGCTTTCTCGAGTTCGGTACCCGTCCATCCGCTGAACGCGTCCGGACCGCCGATCATCAGGATGCCCGCGCCGAGTTGTTGGGTGTTGCGGACCAACATGTCGATCTGTGCATCGGTGAAGGTCACTGCCGAGTCGTCTTGATCGGCCGATCGTGCGACTCCGGCCAGAATGACAGCGTCAAAGGCCTGCAGTTCGGCCAGCGATCCGAACAGCTCATCGGTGTACTGTTGAACGACTTCGATGTCCGCGTCCCGCAAGGCTTCGATCATCAGATCAAAATCGCCCACACGCCGCTGGTCTTCGATCAGCAGCACACGGGCTTCGCCACGCACGTGTGTGTAGGCGGAGCCTTTGTTGTTTTGTTTCAGCCCGTCGTCTTCGTCCGTGGAAGGCAGAAACTCGGCTTCGTAGACATACGACGCCGGCTGATCGATCTCCAGTCGGACGGGAAAAATGTTTTTGCCCGGCGTCAGCGTGACTTCTTGTTCCAACAACCCCGTGACGGTGCGACCAGCTTTTTGGGTCAGACGCAGCGTCCCCTTTGTTGGCCTGCCCGTCCCGTCGTGGTCTTCGCTGTAATTGTTGAGGACCACTCGGGCTTCGAACGGTTGTCCTTTGCGAATGTCGGCGGGCAAGTCGACCTTTTCTACCAGGACTTCGCTTTTCGCATCCAACAAAACCGGAACCACGTCGATTCCGATCCCCGCGTTGGCGACGCGTGCGGCGAGCTTCTTTGCCTGACCAAGATTTTCGTTGCCGTCGGTAACGATCACGATGCGTCGCGCGGTGTCCTCCGGCATGGAGGCTTGGGCGAGATTCAACGCACCTTCCAAATTCGTCGCATCGGTCTCGTCTTCACCCAGACGCGCTTCCAAGCGTTGCAAATAGATGTCGTCGTCAAACGGCGGGATTTCGATCGACGCGTTTCGGCCAAAAACGATGATGCCAGCGCGGTCGCCACGCTGCTGGTTTCGGTGACGCTTGACGTTGCGAACCACGAAATCCAGCATCACCTGCCGTTTGGCTTGCGGGATGCTGATCGATTGGTCCAGCAAGTACATCACGGTCATCTTGTCGCTGACCCAGACGATCTGAACGCCGGCCAACGCGAGCACGACGATCGACCACACGACGGTACGCAGTGAAAGCGCAAGCCATTTGCGAAATCGCCCCAGCACACCCAGCGACGAATAGCCGATCCACCAGATCAACGGCAACGCGAGCATCAACCACAGGTAACCTGGGTGCTCGAATCCGAGTCGAAATGGCATGGCTGTTGTTCCTATGGGTACAGTTGTCTGGTTGACCCGACGTGATCACGTGTGAATGACCGGGTCGTCAGTCGCGTCGGCAATCGGCAGCGGTGTGGGCAGGTTCTTATTAGGATCAGGATACGCGATCGAAGCAGCAATGACTGCCAGTGTTCCGAGAAAACCCAAGGCCATGATCGACAACGACATGATCGCCACGGGCATGGCCAGGGTGATATCGTTCTGGTCTTCCGGTGCCAAAACGACCGCCACGACGCTGAACACATTATTGACGAAATGGCCCGCCATTGCAGGCAGCAGGGAACCGCTTCTCCAAGCCACGAATCCGAGGAACAATCCCAGCGGTAAAACGGCAATCACATGGACCAAATCGATGTGAAATACGGCAAAAAGCACCGACGCAATGAAAATGCCCACCCCTGGCCCCCAGGCTTTGACCAGCCGCGTTTGGACGTAGCCGCGAAAAAGCAATTCTTCGCAAATGGCCGGGGTTGCCCCGATCATCAAGGCCAGCGGGATCAGGAACCCAGTCGTTCCGTGCCCGCGAAACACGCTGGACATCGTCTTGAGGCTGTCGCTCTCCTGCATGAACGAGCCCACCACGACGGACGAAATCAGACCGACCAAGGGAGTCGCAAACGCCGCTGCGACCCATCCCCACAGCGGCCAGTGGCCTCGAACCAACCCCAGTCGGCGGCGGGTGCGAACCGGTGACAACAACGCAGCAAGAATCGACGGGGTGACCATCGCCAGTTGCGGGATCACCACCAAGATCACCAGCCCGATACGCGACTGGGTGACTTTTTCCATCGCCGCAGGGTCACGCAGCAATCGTAAAGTCAGTTCACCGTGCACCACATAAACGCTGACAGCCGCCATCACCCCACTGGTCACCAAGAACACCGCCAACGACGCAAATACGACCAGCACGGACGACCAAACCCGACGGCCGCCCGACTCCTCCGTCAGCACCTCCGGCTCGATCGCGATGGTGTGTTGATCCGTCGATGCGGAATCCAGGGGAGATCGATACGGATTGGTTGACAACGGCTCGCCCCATTCCGGCGAGTGGTCCGCTGGCTGCTCCGCATCGCGGAAGGAATCATTTGACATAACGAACGTGGGCCGGTGGAATCGATGGTGCTGCGTTTCAGTCTAACCGAAATTGCCGTCTCGCTGAAAACACTGTCTCAGGTCAGGCCGGTGGTTTCATCGAGCGAGAACATCACATTCATGTTTTGGATCGCAGCGCCACTGGCACCCTTTGCCAAATTGTCGATCGCACAAACCAAGACCAATCGGTCACCTGACGCCCGAACGGTCATTTGAACTCGATTGGTGCCCGCAACGTGTTTGGTCGCCGGCAAGTGATCGACGGGAGTGATGAATGGACAGCCCGCGTAGCGTTCTCGCCAAGTTCGCATGACTTGCTCGGCCGACGTTTTGGCGTCTCCTGAGGTCGGACGGACGTAGATCGTGGAAAGGATGCCGCGGTCCATGGGCGTCAAGTGCGGCGTGAACACCACACGGACGGAGGTGCCCGCGATCCGATGCACTAGGTCTTCGATCTCTGGTTGATGCCGATGGCTGCCCACCGAATAGGCCGAGATTGACTCGTTCGTTTCGCAGTACAGCGTCCCGATTTTGGCACTGCGCCCTGCGCCACTGACACCGCTCTTGCTGTCCACGATGATGTCGCCGGTGTCGATCAACCCGGATTGGACCAACGGTGCCAACGGCAGGATGGCTGACGTCGGATAACAGCCCGGGTTGGCAACCAAATCGGCGTCGGCGATTTCCTTGGCAAAGAACTCGGGCATTCCGTATGCCGTCTTGCCAATGCGGTCGGGCCACGGATGCACGACCTTGTACCACGACTCATACAGATCACGTGAGGAAAGTCGAAAGTCGGCACTGAAATCGATCACCCGCGTTCCCGCCTTGATCAAATCATGCACGGTCTCCGCCGACGCGCCGTGCGGCAGGCAACACATGACGACGTCACACCGTTTTGCCAAGGACTCGGCATCGAGTTCCTGCAACGTCAAATCCAACACGCCGGCCAACGAAGGATGCACCGATGCGATGGAGGTGCCCGCATCAGCGCGGGCGGTCGCCGCAACGATCTTTGCCGTGGGATGCGAAGCCAATAGCCGCGCGACCTCTAAACCCGTGTAACCGGTCGCGCCGACCAGTCCGACTGCAATGCTCATGTTCTGCTCTCGTCTCAAAAAAATGTACGCACAACTCCGTAATGGGATTCGCCAGAATTCCCTGCCCTCAAAAACTGCTGGCGGGATCCCTCCATGCTTCTTTGGCCGATCGTCACAGTCCGTACTGTTCGGCCGCCTCGCGTTCTGATTCCGTCAACCGATACATGTCGTGGATCAGTTGGATATCACACGGACGCTGCTGCACTTTTCGTCGCGAAAACATCCGCTGCTGCGTGCTCACCATGACTTCCGCTGGTAACGGTGCCGTTTGACCAAACAGCCGTGCGTAGTTGACATAACTGGGCACATTGGATGTAGCGAAGCCGTAAAGCATGCTGCACACCCCGATGACTTTACCGGTAAAGATGCTCGTGTTGATCGCCGTCTTGGAGTAGTCGCCGATGATGCAGCCCAAGAACTGCATTCCGGTTGCGATCTTTCGGTCGCCGTACTGGATGTTGATTTTACCGTACGTGTTTTTCAAATCGCTGTTACAAGTTCCTGCACCGAGATTGATCCAACTGCCCAGGTAGCTGTGGCCAAGGAAACCGTGGTGCTGTTTATTCGTGTACGGCTCGATCACTGACGCTTCGACTTCGCCTCCGATCTTGACCGTGTGCCCCAACGCCACGCCGTCCTTGAGCGCCGCGTGTTCGATCACGCGAGTGCCCGCGCCGGCATACACGGGTCCGGAAAGGTAACAAAATGGTCCCACGCTGACGTCGCGATCCAACAGAATCGGACCGTCGGATGTGTCGATGGCCGCATACTGTCCGATCTTGACCCCGACTTGGGTGAAGACGCCGTCCGCTGTCTCCGTGTACCCACCTTGATCCAAACGCCATTGCATGGCCGACGGCATCTCACGCATGTGCCATGCGACGATCTCGTGCGGCCAATGAAAAACGGCGATCGAGGGATCCGAGTGAGACACCTTGTTAGCAGCCAAAGTTCGACAAAGCGCCAGCAGCGGTCCGACCGCCGCGTCGCCGGTCGGTGTCTCCGAACCGGACTCTCCGCTCATGGCCAGCGTTGTAGCCAGCGTGGAACCCGATTCGGGGATTTTCAGACAGTCGGATTCCGTAATCCTGGCGACCAAGAGGGTTTGCCCGTCGGTGTCGAGAATCACGCTGGTCTGCTCGCTCTGGGCAAGCCGTTTCAACGTCGCCAGAGTCTCCACCCGCGGCACCAACCTCGCGTTGACCAGCAGAATGCCACCGCGAACCACCGTGTTGCTGGTGATGGCGTCTGGAGCCGATAGTCCGGCATCGAGCCGTTCCAGATCCGCCAAGTGCGGGCGGACCGAAACACTCAACTGACCGTCCAGAGTTCGCAACCAGTCAATCAGTTTGATGCTGGCGCAACTGATCGCGTACGCAGGTCTCGCCAACGTCACCGGCGTGAGTTGCTCGACTTGGCTGTCTTCGAAACAAATGATCTGCATGGAATGTCTGGCTTCGTGCGGTTGTGCGAGTTTTGCAGGTTCTGTAAGTCTTTTCGCCGGGCGAAAGCACTGAAAACGGTGTTTCTCACCCCGCGACGGTCGCCGCTGTGACGGCGCCAGCCCCGATCATTCATGAGCCGCAACGCGATAGCGCCCGGTTCTCGAGTACTGGCTTGAGAGCCGGACGCTATCGCGTGGCGGCTGATATGCGCAGACTGTTTTCGCACCAATCCACGCAAGACGTTTCGCTCAAACGTGTTGCGAAGACTGTAGTGAGCCAGCGTGAATAATCCGGGCTAGCGGCGTGTTATTCAACAGCCGGCCAGCGAAAGTGTACCCGAAAAATGGGATTTCACTCAGCCCCGAAAACCAGATTCGGTAAACCGGATTCGGTGCCGACGCCGAACGTGACCTAGGTTTTTCCAGGCGGTTTGTTAGCTCGAATCACTCCCTGGCTCGCCCCACGAGCCCCACAGTGGCTCCTTCGTTGCCGCCCATCCACGAAGAATCGGACGCGACAAATAGACTGGTTGAGAATGGGTTTCGTTCATCGTTTCGCTCGCGCCGGGGCGCTACTCGCTGTACTGGCGGCAAACGCATTCCTGCCAGCAGCACTTGGCCGGAGCGGTGAACCTAACGGTGTCACGCCGCTTGTCGATCAAGTCGCCACCCAAATCCAACTCCTGGGCTCCGAGTCGTTTGCGGAGCGCACCAAATCACAACGGTCACTCGTTCGGATCGCAGCGGCGGATCAACAATCCTACGCGATTGTCATCCAGTCGCTGCAGCAATCGGTCGCCGATCGGGATATAGAAGTCAGCATCGCAAGTCGAGAATTGATTTCGGAAATTCGGGATCTGCAATGGCACCGCTTGACCGAAGACGCCCTGCGTGCAAAAGACATCGATGAACTTCGTTTCCTGCCCGGCTGGGTCCAATTCTCGGAACTGTTCGGCGCGGACGTCGAATCAAGAAATCTTTACCGTCGCATCTGTCGTCGCCACGCGCGCGTTCTGCAATCGTGTTTCGCGGTTGATCCTGAGACGAAGGCTTCTGTCTCTAAATCGTTCCGACTGCAAGCAATCGACTTCGGCCGATTGGATCGGGAGTCCGATGCGATCTGGGCGTTGGTCATGTTCTTGGATTGCACTGGCGGGCACCGCGAAGGAGGCCGGATGTCGTGGCAACTGGGCAGCTTGCTGCGCCAACCAGGTCACGGCCCTGTCGAGAGCTTGTCCAGCGACCCCGCGTTTCGACGCGTGATTGAAACATGGCTCCGCCTGCACGAATCCACCGGGCTATCGATCGACCGCATCAAGATCGCGATGCGTTACCGCTGCGGTGACACGGCCGCAGAGATCAGTCGCCGCATTCTGGATTCGCCCACAAGCCCGGCTTCTGATCAAGCGATCGCGTTGCTGACACTGACGCGTCTTTCGTCACTGACATCAACTCATTACCGTGCAGGCGGTTGGTCCGAATCGGAACGCATGAGTCTGCAAACGACACTCCGCGGGTTGTTGGACGATCGTCGCGTGTGTCATTGCTATCGCACACGCGAGAATCCGAACAAACCCGCGCAAGTCCAATTGGGCGACGTCGCACTGGCATTGCTAATGAACCAAAGTGGGCTGGACCCACGCACGGTCGGCTTCCAGGAGCTGCAAGCCGATCCAATGTTCATCTATCGCGACACGAGCCTGGGATTCGCATCGGAAGCTCAGCGTCAGCAAGCCAAAGAAACCGCCCGAGGCTTGCTGCAACAAGATTGAAGGTCGACACTCAGTGGTCTGGGCAAAGAGTTAGCGTTGGCCGTAGTGGATCTTGTCAAAGATCCCACCACTGCAGGATCTTCAAGGGACGTGCGATTAATAGGTTACCGCTTGCCGATTGTCGTTCGACTCTCCGAGTCGACAACGTACAGCGAAGAACGCTATCGACTTGGAAAGCTATCGACTTGGAAAGTCGAGCGACAGTTGTTTACCACAGGCACCACTGGTTCCCAGGCTCCTGCCTGGGAACCCAATGTTTGGCAGGCTCCTGCCTGCCGATCAGCTGACAATTTCCAGGCCACGCTGATTTTCGCGAGGCAGAGCCTCCATGGCAGTGCGTTCCCAGGTGTGAGCCTGGGAACGAGCGTTCTGCGGGGTGGCGATCAGCGAGAAATGTCGGATTTCTGGCGAAATCCACTACCCCATCTATTGATGATGCGTTCCTAAAGTGAAGTTGTCTCAACGACAACCCCGCCGAACGTGTTCGGCGGAGATTCCATTTTCCGTCACGCCTGACAGTGCACGCTATCAATAGATACGTTGTTAGCAGATGAACCTTGTCAGTCGATGCCTTGGGCGTGACTACAAAGGCTTGATCTGCAGATTGCGCCAGCGGACTTCGTAGGGACCTGTCTCCTTCTGGATGCCATGGACTTGCAACCCGATCAATCCTTTGGGATGCGTTTCATAAATATCGGCATCCGTCAAATCGGCGATCATTTCGCCGTTGATCCAGACCTTGATGTTTGGCCCTTTTGCCAACACGCGATACTCGTTCCATTGACCGTTCTTGAAGTGCGAATGCTCATTGACCGCTTTGTCTTTGGATTCCGGTTCGGGCGACAACCAGCCTCGTCCGGTCGCTTCACCGTAGATGAATCCCGCTTGACCGGGACCGGATTCGATTTCGACTTGCGGTCCATAAACACGGCCGCCGTAGGAATTCTGCTTGTCCGCGTCTTTCAGCTTGGATCGAATCTGCACGCCCGAGTTCAAACCGTCATCGACCTTGACTTCAAATTTCAGCTCAAAGTCACCGAACTCATCTTTGCTACACAAGAATGAGTTCCCGCTGCCTTCGGCGGTCTTGCCCATGATGATACCGCCGTCCTCAACTTTGTAGGTCGCATAGCCGCTCTTGACCGACCAGTTGTCCAACGATTTGCCATCGAACAAGGGTTTCCAACCGTCATCCGCAGTAGCGAGCGAACTCACACAACAGGCACTGGCAAACAAGCAAACAAGCAACGCGTGGCTGAGTGAACGAAGCATGGTCATTCTCAAAATCAGGGGGAGGGAACACTGGAGGAGCCTCCAGTATAGAGTGAACGTCGCCGCTCGTCTCGTCCTACCATCATAGCGGTTTTCAAGCTAATCTGACGACTCAGATGACGCCACGCCCGTGACCGCCAGTCCTCCATCAACCACTTGCTCACATGACCGACACCCGACTCACTCGATTCGAACTTCAGCTCCGCACCGAGACCTATCAGTATCGAACTCCGATGAAGTTCGGCGGACGCGTGGTCACGGATGTAACGGTACTTTCATGCGACTGCAACGCGGACTCAGCCGCCGGCCACGGGTTGGGACTCGGATCGATGACCATGGGAGTCGCATGGGCTTGGCCCAACGTACTGCATGGTGATGCCAGTGCACGGCATGGTGATGCCAGTGCGGTGCTCAGTGATGACCGCAAACTGGAATTGGTCGTTCGGCTCGCGGGAAAAATTGCTGAGGCATACCAAGCCGCCGAGCAAACCGGGCACCCAATGGACCTGTGTCATGCGATGGTCCAAACGCGGCGAGACTTGGCGGCGAAGCTTGCCGCAGAGGAGGGACTTGCTGAACCGATTCCGGAGTTGGCGGTCTTGCTGGCGGCATCGCCGATCGAGTCCGCGTTGTTCGATGCTCATGGCAAAGCAGCCGGGACCAGCAGCTATCAGTTGCTCGGCCCGGATCACTTGAAACATGACTTGGAACATTACCTGGGCGATGCGAACTATCGCGGGTTGCACCTTTCTCAGTTCATCGCAACGCAACCGACGCCATCGATGCCTTTGTACCATTTGGTGGGAGCGCTCGATCCGCTGACGGAAACCGACGTCGCGGAGCCGATCGGTGACGGGCTTCCTGAAACCCTGGGACAGTGGATTGTTCGCAACGGTCTGACGCATCTGAAGATCAAGCTCGATGGCGCGAACTTGGACTGGGACGTTCAACGCGTTCAAGCCACTTATGCGGTCGCCAACGAAACTCGTCCCCAAACCGACTGGTCGTTCTCGCTCGATTTCAACGAGCGTTGTCAAGACGAAGACTACGTGTTGCGTTTGCTCAACAAGCTGGCCGAGCAAAGCCCTGCCGCTCTGCGTTGTGTCCAGTACATCGAACAACCCACTCATCGCGATTTGGATTCGCATCCCGAACTGACCATGCACCGCGCCGCCGAACGTCGCCCCGTGGTGATCGATGAATCTTTGATTGGACTACAGAGTCTGCGAACCGCGGTCGAGCAAGGATACAGCGGGATCGCCTTGAAAGCCTGCAAGGGGCACAGCGAAGCGTTATTGCTCGGTGCGGTTGCTCGTCACGAAAACCTGTATCTGTGCGTTCAAGACCTGACGTGTGTGGGTGCGTCTCTGCTGCATTCGGCGTCCTTGGCCGCGCACATTCCCGGCGTGGCTGCGGTGGAAAGCAACGGACGGCAATACTCTCCGGCCGCCAACCAGCGTTGGATGGGCGAGTTCGCCGATTTCTTTGAAATCCGAGAAGGCAGAATTCCCACCGCCAAGCTCAACGGCCCCGGCCTGGGCTACGGAAACGACCCTGCTGGATGCAAGTCCAACGATTGAGCCGACCGGTCATGCGTAGCTCGACCACGGCTCGAACTGCCCTCACGCTGCGAGTTATCAATGCCGTGTGTCATTCCAGTTGCAACTCAACCGACTCCGTCTTTTTAAAATCCGGCGATAGCAGTTTCTCGACGCTCAACGATACACCATTCGGAGTGGTCGCAGTGATTTGCACCCTGTCCAAGACCGGACGGATTGACAAGGTTGCCATGCCGCCCGCATCGGTCTGCATGTCCGGAAATCGGTATTGCCAATCAGTCGATTCAATCTGAATGGTCGCTTGAACCGGGCTGCCCTTGCGGTCCAACAATCTGATGGTCAAAGGAGGTACGGGATCAAATTGAAAACTAAGTTCGATCGCTTCCTCGCCTGCTGGCACTTGGCGTACCCATTGATCTTGCGCAAGATCCGGCGTGAACTCGTTCGGGTTGGTCGTCAAAGGCTCAAAGTGGGTCAAGTAACCAAAACGACGCCCGAAAGCGACCACGGCGCATTCTGAGACTGGCAATTCCAGTTGGACGGTCCCCTCTGGATCACTGACCGCCTGAGGGTCTTTGTAGAGGCTGTAGTCGTGATCAGGTCGTCGAAACACGAAACTGACGCCGACACCAGAGATCGGCTTTCCCGTCACACGATCGTTGATTCGAATGATCGCTCTGCGAGTCTTTTTCTGTTCCTGCTGTCGATCCAAAACGACCTCTGGCTGAAAATCCTTCACCGCAGCTTTGCCTGGGATCTCAAAACGCAGCACTGACTCTCGATGGTCGATCCCAACCTCAGGGTTCAGCCGATGAATCGTCGCAAGGAATGGCTCGCTGCTATCCGTCGATAGATAGTAATGACGTTTGAATCCCGTCTCGCGAAACTTCGGGATCCGCACGCCGATGGTCACCATGTGATGCTCGGGCAATCCTGAGAATTCAAAGAAGCCCTCGGGTGAAACGGAGATGAAATGCTGTATTTCACTAAAGAGCAACGATTGCCATTCCGTCGGCAGCGGTTTACGTTCGGAACCTTTGGAGATCTCTGTCAACGCGACTTCCGCAGTTTCCGGAGGCGTCCCGTTCGAATCCAAGACTCGGCCCCGAATGGTTTTCGCGGGCAACAAGACAAAGTTCTGAAAATACGGTCGACCATCCATCGATGAGTAACTCTGCAATCCCATCGCGTGACCTTGCGAGAGCACGCAGATCTCCCACTGCCGGTTTCGCATTGGTTCGGTCCAAGGCGTCGGTTGCTGCTGGAACTTGTAGACGCCATTTTTGTCCGTCCAAGTGACAGCAAATACATCCTCCGCGACACCGGCATTACGATTCACCATTGAGGAATTGCTTTGAATTCTCAGCAACACCAAAGCGTTAGCGACCGCTCTGTTTTCACTTGTCGTCACCATCCCCATCACCGAAATCGGCATTCCCACATAGCGAGACTGTCGATTCCGAATACGGGACAGAAAATCGTCGTCAACAAATCTCCAATTAGGAGTCTGGCGAATGGCATCCACCCATGCCGATTGATACCCGTTCTCAGCGATAGCGACTTTGGTAATAACGCAGACCAAGCAGCATAGGAGCAATCGAGACACGACAACCTCTCGTGGCGAACGTTAGATCAAGTCAACAGTCCGCCGGCGATTGACCATCGCAGACGCCGTTGGGGAGACATTCAACATATCCGAAAACCATTAGCCGCTAAGACGCTAGCCCGGATTATTCACGCGACTCACTACAGTCTTCGCAATACGTTTGCACGAAACGGCTTACGCGGATTGGCACGAAAACAGGCTGCGCACATGAGCCGCCACGCGATAGCGTCCGGTTCTCACGCCTCTACTCGGGAACCGGACGCTATCGCGTGCCGGCTGATGAATCATCCGGGCTAACCTGGATTTTGCAGGCACGCCGTTTGCAACGGTTGATGATCGACGTCGGGTTTATCGTACGTGAGCCCATTATTCTTCCAACGCGATTACTTCAACATGGAGATTCTACGAATGCCTTGCTCCACATTTCGTACTCGATACGGACGGCTTTCACTCTCGATTGCGGCCCTAGCCGTGATTCCTCTCGCGGGTATTTCCGCAAATACAACATTTGGCGACGAGCCCAAACAGGCTGCGGTTAGCGACCAAGATGACGCCAAATCAGCCAGCTTGTCAGACGAACACGCAGATGATGAGTCGCCTCAGTTGGGTGTCATTGTCGGGTCTTGCCCCGGCGAAGGCGTTTGTGTGCTTGACACCGTCTGGGGAAGTCCGGCGCACGAAGCCGGAATCATGCATGGCGACTACATCCTCACACTCGATGGCACTGAGGTCTCGACGCCCAGAGAATTGATGGATGCATTGAAAAAAACCAAAGGGGGTGACACGGCCACGATCGGCTTGTGGCGTCAAGGTGAAACGATGGAACAGAAAGTCATGTTGGCATCCAAAGCCGACAAGCCGCCCGCGAGTCACGGGGCATGGCTCGGGGTGATGCTGTCTCCAGACCAAGACGACAAGGGCGTCCGCATCGAGAAAGTCATGCGTGGCAGCCCAGCCTCAGACGCCGGGCTTCGAAGTGGAGATGTCATTGTTCAACGTGAGCAAAGTGCGATCAGCAGTGTACGTTCTTTTGCAGAGAGCATTGAAGACATGGAGCCGGGTACGGAACTCCAACTGACGGTTCATCGCAACGGAGACCCGATGCAGATGAAGGTCACCGTTGGTGATCTCGACGAAGCACCGATGCGGTTCATGCGAGAATCCCAAAATGCTTTTCAGTCCATGGGGGGCCGCTCGCAGTACTCCGCCGGCCGAGAGGAATCTTCTGAGATGTTAGAGGAAACCCTAGATGAACTGCGAAAGCGAATTCGCGAGCTGGAGAAATCAATCCGTGAGATGAAGCCTTCGGACGACATTTCCCAGCGATCCGACGTGTTGGGTTCTGACGGCACGATGTTGGTGGTTCAACGCGATCAGCGTCGTCGTGGATATGACGGTCGAAATCGTGGTCGCAATTGGGACAATGATTTTTACGACTGGAGAAGCCGCTATCGAAGTGGTTATCGATACCCACTTTATCGAAGTCCACGCTACGGCAATTCGTACTATCGCTATGGCGGACGCCCCTACTACGGCAACTTTGGTCGCTCGTACGGGTACGGTAGAAGTGGGTTCCGCATCGGAAACTTTGGCGTCTGGTGGTGAACCGACGTTGGACGGCGGGGCAAGTTGCTGAGAAGCTCAGTGTGGACGCATTGCGCTGAACACTGAGCGGGAACAAGGCATACAAACCATTCGCAGTTGAACTCTTGCTATCGAAGGAAATACCGATGTCACGAATCACAGCACTCGGATTTGTCATGCTGGATACGGTTCTCAGCATAGCGATGATCGTCCAGTCCACGCTTACCTTGGCGGTCGTATTGTTGACGATCGCCGGATCGGTGGGGCTCGCGTTTCTGTCGAAATCGCTGCGTTCGCTGCTGTGGCCGAGCTACTTTTGGGACGACGTACAAATGGCAAGACGCCCCATCAAGAGGGGCTGAGGACTGCGAGTTGCTAGCCCGGCCACGCGGCGACCGATTTCAACTTCCGATTTGTTTGGGGGTGACTAGTGCCAATATCGCGAGTTGAGCTTTGATGCCAGCACGAAGCGCAAGCGAGTGATTCATGGCGTTTTGCTCACTCGCTTGCGCTTCGTGCTGGTATTTGCATCGTTTCCGATCAAGTTCAATTCAAAATCGCAGCACTTGGATCGGATATGATGGAAGATGTAAGGCTGCAGCGTGGCAGTCGGCCGGCGAACTCAATCCAAAGGGAATCTCATGGTAGACCCAAAACGACGCTCTTTTCTTCGGTCGACGGCGGCATCCGGCATGATCCTCTCGTTGAGCGAGTTTGGTTTTCTGGGACGACTGCCGCAAGTCTCGGCTGCTGAGACTCACTTGTCCCCGGACGCGGTCCAATTTTCATCGGATATCGAGCCGCTGGTTCGACTGTTAGAAGAAACGCCTCGCGAGAAAGTCATCGAAACCTTCGCCGCGAAAGTTCAATCGGGAACAAGCTATCGAGAAGTCTTGACGGCGCTCATGTTGGCCGGCGTCCGGAACGTCGAGCCACGCCCGAGCGTCGGATTCAAGTTTCATGCAGTGTTGGTTGTCAACTCGGCGCACTTGGCCAGTCTCGCCGCACCCGACACCGATCGTTGGCTGCCGATTTTTTGGGCCTTGGATTATTTCAAAGTGTCTCAGGCACGCGATGACCAGGAACGGGGCTGGACGATGCCTGCAGTCAACGAATCGTCGTTGCCGCCATCACACAAAGCAAAGCAAGCGTTTCGCGATGCGATGGACGCCTGGGATGTCGAAGCCGCTGACGTTGCTGTTGCCGCGTTGTGCCGATCGGCCAGCGCGGCAGAGGTGTTTGACCTGTTGGCCCATTATGGGTGCCGTGATTATCGAAGCATCGGACACAAAGCCATTTACGTTGCCAATGCTTACCGGACATTGCAGTGCATCGGATGGCGTTACGCTGAACCGGTCCTGCGCTCATTGGCGTACGCGTTGTTGAATCACAACGGGGAGCCGAATCCGGCGAAGAGTGACTTGGCAGCCGACGCGGCTTGGAAAGTCACCCAAGAAAAACTGCCCACGCTGGAGGGCAACTGGATGCACGGCAAGCTCGACGCATCTGCGACGGCTTCATTGCTCGACACCTTGCGTTCGGCCAGCCCGAGCGAGGCGGTAGGCGAAGTAGTGACGATGCTGCGACAAGGCGTTGCCCCCCAATCGATCAGCGATGCGTTGTTTCTCTCCTCGGGAGAAATGCTGGGACAGCAGCCTGGCATCATCTCTCTGCATTCTGCGACGACCACAAACGCGATGCAGTATGCCTATCGGACCGCGTTTCGAGACCGTACCCGGGGCGAGTTGTTGCTACAAAACGCAGCCTTCATCCCATATTTCCGCGAGTCGATGAAAGATCGCGGCGCGGTCGGAGACCAAAAGATCGACGCAGCACGTGAGCGTGACGACGCCACGGAACCGCTGGCCGTGGATGAGATTTTTCGCCAAGTCTCAGCGGACCGCAGCAAGGCAGCCGACGCGATGCTGGACCATCTCAACTCGGGCGGCCGACCGGAAGCATTGATTGACAAAGCAAGACGGTTGATCTTTCTGAAGGGCAACGACGCACACGACTACAAGTTCAGCTCCGCCGCGTTGGAGGATTTCTATGCCATTTCGCCTGCACACCGAAACCGCTATCTCGCCAGTTCGGCCTACCTCCTGCCGGGCAGCGATGACCGCGACAACGGCTTGGTCGCGAGAGTGCGCTCCGCACTGGCTTAGCAACGACGATCCATTCACTGTCGAACTTGGTAATGGGATTCGCCAGAATTCCTTTCGGACGGGATTTCTGGCGAAACCCACTACGCCACCTATTTGAGAGGTCCCCTTTGGGAGATCAAGTCCTGCGATTGTCATGCCTGAATCATTTCGTCAAGCCGATCCCATCCTCCAAGCTCTGATTGCCGGAGGATTCACATGGGCTCTGACGGCGGCGGGTGCGGCGTTCGTGTTCTTCCTCCTGCATGTGAATCGAAAGCTGTTCGATGCCATGTTGGGGTTTGCCGGCGGCGTGATGCTGGCGGCGAGTTACTGGAGTCTGCTGGAGCCCTCCATCGACGCGGCGGCCGAGCAAGGTTGGCCGAGTTGGTTTCCGGCGGCCGTCGGGTTCCTGCTGGGGGCAGTGTTCTTGTACGGACTTGACCGATCGCTGCCGCACTTGCATCGCGGAAAGCCGGATGAGTCTGCAGAAGGAATCAAGACGACATGGCAGCGGAGCGCTTTGTTGATCTCTGCGATCACGCTGCACAATATTCCAGAGGGATTGGCCGTGGGGGTCGCCTTTGGAAGCGTTGGCAGCGGTCTTGAGACGGCCAGCTTGGGCGGTGCGACCGCTCTCGCGATTGGCATCGGCTTGCAAAACGTTCCTGAGGGAATTGCTGTGGCGGTGCCGTTACGAGCTGAGGGCACCAGTCGCATGAAGGCATGGCTAATGGGACAGGCGTCAGCGATCGTCGAACCGATTGCTGCAGTCATCGGTGCTGCGATCGTTGTATACGTCGCTCCGGTGCTGCCCTTCGCTCTGAGTTTCGCCGCTGGCGCGATGGTGTACGTCGTCATTGAAGAACTGATTCCCGAGACTCAGCAGGAGGGCAACGAGGACTTGGCCGCCCTGCTGTTCATGTTGGGATTCGTCGTGATGATGATTCTTGACGTCTCGCTCAGGTAACTCGCCGTTTGATTCGCATGGTGAGCAGACGGAGGCATCTGGAATGATGTTTGCATGTAGCGTTGATCAAATGGCTTAGAAATCTAAACGGGGTTGATCCGATCAGGGCGATTGAACTCATGACAGAACACTCACACAAAATGACGGGGCCGCGCGGTGCAACTCGTCCGTTGATGGAAACGGAAATGCCACCCAATGGTGAGCATAGCAAGCACGAGGATCATCATGAGATGAGTCATGACGATCGGCTGTCCAAGCTCCAGATGCATCACAAGCAAACGCTATGGATTTACTGGACGCTGCCACTGCTGGGGATTTGGCTATTGGCTGCGCCGTTTCAATTCGGATACGGCAATCCCTCGCTTTGGGTTGATCCATCTGGAGGCCGCGGGCCGTGGTTTGCTGACCAGCCGACGGTCGAGTTGCAGCAATGGCGGGCCTGGTTGATGACGACAAGTGACTTCGTGAGCGGAGTCTTGTTGATCGTATTGGGATGGCGGTCATTGACCCCCAATCGCCCTCGATCGGTTTGGGCATGCTGCTTCGTCGGCGTCTGGCTGACCTTTGCACCAATTCTTTTCTGGGCACCGACCGCTGCGGCTTATCTCAATGATTCACTCGTCGGAATACTGGTCATGGCGTTGACGATCCTGGTCCCTGGGATGCCAAACATGATCATGTACATGAAACATGGCAACGCCACGCCCCCGGGCTGGAGCTACAACCCCTCCAATTGGCCGCAGCGTTCGATCATGATCGCGACCGGCTTCGCGGGCTTCATTGTGTCGCGTTATCTGGCGATGTTTCAGCTAGGCTACATCGACTATGTTTGGGACCCCTTCTTCGGCTTTCAAGAAGGGACAGCAAAGGTGCTGAACTCACAGCTTTCGCATCGTTGGCCGATCTCCGACGCTGGCCTAGGAACCATCTCGTACACTTTTGAGTTCCTGATGGGATACATGGGCAGTCCATCTCGTTGGCGAACGATGCCATGGATGGTTGCTTTCTTTGGCGTGTTGGTCATTCCGTTGGGACTGGTGCATATCATCTTGATGATTTCCCAACCGGTGATTGTGCATCACTGGTGCACGTTGTGTCTGCTGGCCGCGTTGATCATGTTGCCAATGCTGCCGCTGGAAGTCGATGAGGTCGTCGCGATGTGCCAGCATGTACGACAAGCAAAACAACGTGGCGACCGCAACGGTTCCTTTTGGGCAATCTTTTGGAAAGGTGGCGACGCCGCAGGATGCACCCACGACGACCCAGCACCTGCCATCATGGAGTTTCCCAGCAAACCAGGGCAGGTGTTCAAGGCATCACTGTGGGGAATGAGCTTTCCTTGGACGCTGGTGACCACGAGCGGTTTGGGCGTCGTTGTGATGTGCTTGCCGAATTGGTTTGCGATTGACATTCACAGCACTACAGCCGACATCGGCCATTTGGGCGGCGCACTGATCGTCACCGTTTCAGTGATTTGCATGGGTGAAGTGGTCCGCATCGGTCGCTACTTGAATCTTTTGTTGGCAGCAGCGATTGGGCTTGGTCCCTGGCTAGCGCATGCGGGGACAGGCTATTGCGTTACCTTGAGCCTTCTGGCGGCAATCATTTTTGCGTTGTCGATCCCGCGTGGCGTCAAGACACAGACCTACGGAAACTGGGATGTCTTTGTCCGTTGAGCATTTTGTCCGTTGAGGATAAAGAGTCCGTCCGATGCTTCCGTAGGCTACGCTGTTGAAACTTTGGGGGTTGCTATACTGCGGAGCTCCGATCGTTTCTGTCACCTCGCTCAGCGCAGCTGGGAGAGGTGACAATTGCGTAGTACGGCACAAAGCGTATGGTTTGTGTTTGAGCGGACGGTGATGTTCGTTTTCGACTTGGAAAGTCGAACGACAATCGTCGCTCGACTTTCCAAGTCGATAGCGTGTCCCGCCAAGTGTTTTGCCATTGCCAATCGTTGACTCGCGTAGACCGACGCCCAGCTAGATCAAGCTGCAAAAGACCCGCCAAATTCTGAAACTTGGCTATCGGAGGTGCTTTCGGATGCGGTCGTCCAGTTTGGCTTGCGATGCAGCGAACGAGGCCAAACCGGCCAGTGTCATGAGACTGTCGATTGCCAAGTCGCCACGCACGATTCGCTCTTGCCAGCGGTGATGCTTGGGGATTTTGCCGTCATCGGCGATCCACCGGAGTTCTTGTTCTGACATGACCGGGAACAGATCCTCCGAGTCATAGTCGGCGGCCATGAGCCTCAGTTCATTGGCATCGGCAGCGGGTGAGAGAATCGCTTTTTGCACCAATGCACGCTCCGATTTACTGACTTCCCACAGTTTTTCTATCTGCACCGTTTCCGGATTGACCTTTTCATCCAGTACGACTCGATGCTGTTCACTGAGCTGCGATTTCCAGGGTTGATTCAGCGTCTCCTTGGCTTGGCGAGCGACTTTCGTCGGCATCGTGATCACGTCGACTCCGGCGAGTCGTGGCAATTGCGAAGCATCACGCAGGCTGGCAGCGATTTGCTTGGTGTCGGTCATCGGTAGACCTCGCGTGAACGTCGCAACTTCGGCTTGGCTGGCGAGCGTCGTCTTTTCGCCCACAAGGTCTCCATCGCCGAACTGATTGTCGGCCACATACGAATTGAGACGCCCGAGGAATACATTGACAAACGATGGACGCGCCAGTGCAGTGGCGACGTAATTTTGGCGTGCGCTGAATCCGAGCGTGCAGTTGACCCGGATGCCTTCATCACGCAGTTGTCTGATCGCGACCAAGCCGGCAGGCGTCAGGGGGACTTTCACGATAAAGAACTCAGGACAGATGTCGTGACAACGTCGCGCGTAGTCAATCGTTGCTGCGGTATCGTAGGCCAAGTCGGTGTGAAGCTCGACGCTGACACCACAGCGAAATTGCTGCACCAGCTTGAGTGCGTGACAGAGATTCAGGATGAACCCGATCTCTCGTACTTGGCTTTCTTCCGCTAGATCCGCGACCAGCTTACCTGCCTGCGGAACGAGGTCGTCATAGGTCCCTTCTTGGACCTCTTTGTTGAGCAGAGTATTGTTCGTCGTCAGACCGCTAAGGTTTTCATTCCAGAGAGAGCCGATTGCGGCAATCTCGCCGCTGTCGAGCCACAGGCTGGTCTCCGTAGCATTGATCCCCTGCCAGAACTCACTTGGTTTTGCTTCGCTCGGAGACGCGTCCAAGTCGACGAAGTCGTGAACAAACTCCGTAATGCGTTGGGCGTGCTGCGATCTTGGGTCGATCCTCTGAAGTGTTTCTTTGCTGGTGGCAGCGGATGCCATGATGGTTGTCCTCCTAGTTCGTTGATTGCTGGCCGTGTTGGTCCATTTGCTTTCGCTTGGTCCATTTGCTTTCGCTCGTTGAACTCTGATTCGTCAGATGCATCACGTCGCGAAAGCATGAGCGTTCAGCTTTGCGTCGCTGCAAAGACCGCGCCGGTTGTGTGATTGACGAGATTCGACCCTAGCCCGGATTATTCACGCGACTCAATACGGTCATCGCAACACGTTTGCGTGAAATGGCTTGCGCGGATTGGCAGAAAAACAGTCTGCGCAGATCAGCCGCCACGCGATAGCGTCCGGTTCTCACGCCTATACTGGGGAACCGGACGCTATCGCGTGCCGGCTGATGAATAATCCGGGCTAGCGTCGACCGATAGCCGGTGTCCGCAAAAACGGCCCACAAAAAAAGGCCCCGATGCGGGGCAATGCATCGAGGCCCAAGGACGCGATGTGGGGCAAACACCACATCCTATAGTCGACCATTTCTATCAGCGTGAAAAGGAATTGCGATTAGGAGGAGAACACGATACGAGCGTTCGTTGAATCGTTTTTTGTTGCAAACATTTTTGGCAAACTACGGACCGTTTTCTGCAATCAAGCGGCCTGCGGCGACGCCGACGCCGGTTTGCCGCACTGCATCACGACACAACGGCTTCATTCGGCTGTATTCACCTTGATCACGCTGATCGCTTTCCCGCCAGCGATTGGTCGATAGTCGACTCACGTTTGTTACTGGTACGTCACGTGCCTGGAAGGACGCGGCACAATGAGAGCAACGAACGATGGTGCCTAGAAAACCGATGTGGGTGAGCATGCGACGATCACAGGAAGGACAAGTGGTTGTGAAACGCACGACGTTCATGAGACCGTCTCCTGCTGTTTGGAATCGTGTGCAGCGAATACTTCAATGCGATTCTCGATGACATTGACGCCCTCTATACCGCGTGCGATTTCCTGGGCGACTTGTTTCAGAAAGTATGACGGAACCCGTCCGCTCAGCACGCATCGATTCGAGTCGCACGAACAATCAATGCGTAGCAGCGGGCGGCGGCCGCTCAGAGCCAATTGTTCCCGTAGAGCGTCTTCGACGGACTGCCGGTCGTTTGATCGGGTTTTGGTTGATCGGGTTTTGGTGTCAGATTCGCCGGAGGGACACGGAGGCGATGCGAGCGTGGTCATTGCGATCGTTCCTAAGTGTGGTCTTCATTTCCCAATGGAATCGCAAGAGGAAACCATGCAGAGATGAACGCTAGGAATTCAGCCTAGAGGAGATGGGGAGCGAAAAACATCCACAGGGCCGCGGCAAGCATGACGCCCGCCAAGAAACCTCGAACGTTTGAAACTGGGAACAGCGGAAGCAAACCGTGTGCCCTAGCCTGAGATTTCCAGAATGATTTTCCGAGGTTTCGAATTGCAGTTAATCGCTGGGCTGGAACTCGCCCAAGCCACGCAGTTGTAGCAGCGCAATACCTTTTTCCGGCACGCTAGGTGCTCCAAATCTCTTCCTAACCCGACGCGTGAGTGAGGGATTTACTCAGTATCCCTCGCTCACGCGTCGGGTTATGAATAATTCGGGTTAGGTGCAAATGATGTGTGGCAGTACTGATTCTTGCACCTGATCTGCTCGAAATTACCGGCTCGACCATCTTCATCGCATGAACATGACTTCTAGCATCGCACATCAATTGATTGACAACCATTTGATCTCGGGCACCTTGCAGCCCGAGGCAGAGATTGCTCTACGGATCGATCAAACTCTGACACAGGACGCGACCGGAACGCTGGTCATGCTGGAACTGGAATCGATGAATCTGGAGCGTGCGAGGACCGAAGTCTCGGTCCAATATGTTGACCACAACCTGTTGCAAGAGGATCACAAGAACCCTGACGACCATCTTTTCCTGGAGAGTGCTGCTCGACGATTCGGATTGTGGTTCAGTCGCCCCGGAAATGGCGTTTCGCATCCACTGCATCAAGAGCGTTTCGGCAGGCCTGGGGCAACGCTATTGGGTTCAGACTCGCACACCTGCGCCGCCGGAGCGATTGGAATGTTGGCGATGGGTGCAGGCGGCCTGGAGGTCGCGATGGCAATCGCGGGTGAACCGTTCTACGTCAAAATGCCGAAAGTTTGGAATGTCCGTTTGGAAGGCAAATTGCCCGATTGGGTCAGTGCGAAAGACGTGATCTTGGAAATGTTGCGGCGGCATGGTGTCAAAGGAGGCGTGGGCTGGATTCTGGAGTACAGCGGCGACGGACTGAGCGGGCTTTCAACAATGGATCGACATGTGATTGCCAACATGGGCGCGGAACTGGGGGCGACCGCGAGCGTGTTTCCCTCGGACGACGTCACGAGGCAGTTCCTGAAATCGCAAGGCCGTGAACACGATTGGCAAGCGTTCAGTGCCGGGCCGAACGCTCAGTATGACCGCGAAGAAGTCATCGAGTTGAACAAGCTGGAGCCGTTGATGGCCTTGCCGACCAGTCCCGGCAACGTCGTTCCCGTGCGCGAGGTCGCTGGCCAGCCGATCTATCAAGCCTACATAGGCTCCAGTGCCAATCCCGGCTATCGAGACTTTGCGATCATTGCGGAGATGGTAAAGGGGCGTCGCGTCGCCGACGGGGTCTCGCTGGACATCAATCCGACATCGAGGCAAATCCTGCAAGACCTTGCCCGCGATGGCCATCTGCTGACGCTTCTGAAAGCCGGCGCGAGGCTTCACCAAGCGGGGTGCAACGGTTGCATCGGAATGGGGCAGGCGCCGGCGACCGGTCGCATCAGCTTGCGCACCGTGCCACGTAACTTTCCCGGACGCAGCGGCACTCGAGAAGATGCCGTGCATCTGTGCAGCCCCGAAACCGCCGCCGCATCCGCGCTTGCCGGCAAAATCGTCGACCCTCGCGATACGGAACAACCCTATCCGCAAATCCGAGAACCTCGGTCGCCGATCGTTGATACGCAACCGTTCTCTGCCCCGCCGAGTTCTGCACGTGGGTGCCAACCGCCATTGATAAAGGGTCCCAATGTCGTTTCGTTGCCGGAATCGCAACCGCTGGCGGATCGATTGGATCTGAAAGTCTTACTGACCGTCGGTGACAACGTGTCCACCGACGAGATCATGCCGGCCGGCGCTCGCGTGCTGCCGTTCCGCAGCAACGTTCCTCGCATCGCGGATTTTGTTTACGCCGACGTGGACTCAACCTACGTCGAGCGAGCAAAGAAGTATGACGGCGGACACGCAATCATCGGTGGAGCCAACTACGGGCAAGGTTCCAGCCGAGAACACGCTGCGATCGCTCCTCAATACCTTGGTCTGCGATCAGTGATCGCCACCAGTTTCGCCCGCATTCACTGGCAAAACCTGATCAACTTTGGCATTCTGCCTTTGACGATCGAAAACCCATCCGAGCAAATATCACAAGGCGACCAATTGCTCATCGAACACCCCGCCCAACAGATTCGTTCGGGCAGAGAAGTGATCATCGCGAACACGACTCGCTCGATCAACATCGTCGCCCGGCACACGATGTCGCTACGCCAACAAGAAGTACTGGTCGCCGGAGGACTGATCCCATGGATGCGTGCGCGAAATGAGTTCGAATAGCTCAACGTCGAGGATCTGCCAAATGGCGTGATTTGACGTGAAAGCGTTTCTTGTGTGCCTTGGGCACGTCGTTTGCTCGTTCGTGGTCCTAGCCCGGATGATTCATCAGCCGGCACGCGATAGCGTCCGGTTCCCGATTACAGGCGTGAGAACCGGACGCTATCGCGTGGCGGCTGATAGGCGCAGCCCGTTTTCGTGGCAATCCGCGTAAGCCGTTTCGTGCAAACGTATTGCGAAGACTGTAGGGAGTCGCGTGAATAGTCCGGGCTAGGACCGCGGACAAAACGCAACGGCTAACCGAACACTCAATTCAATTCACCAGGGAGTATTATGATGATCTTACGACAAATCTTTGGCTTGGCTCTGGCCGCACTGGTTGTTGGTGGTCTTGCCGGTTGCGACCGAGCAGCCGATCAAGTCTCCACCACGGCCAATGCCCCTTCACCCGAGACCGCCACAACCGACATTCCTGCAACCGATACTCCTGCAGCCGACACAGTGTCTGACGACAACGCGATGGAGAGTGTTGCGAAAGCCAAGTGCGAACTAGTATCGGTCGGCGAGAGCGGAGTGGAGGGACAGGTCGAATTCAGCCAGCAAGGCGAGATGGTGACCGTCACCGGCAAAGTGACAGGGCTCAGTCCCGGCAAGCATGGATTCCATGTCCATGAGAAGGGAGATTTGTCCGACAAAGAGACAGGCAAATCAACGGGCGGCCATTACAACCCCACCGACCAGCCTCACGGAAAGATGACAGATGAAAAGCGTCACGTCGGCGATCTGGGCAACATCGAAGCCGATGCGGATGGCGTTGCGATGATCGACATCAAGGACTCTGTGATCTCGTTGACGGGTGATCATTCCATCATCGGTCGTTCGATTGTCATCCACGCCGATGCAGACCAGTTCACGCAACCCACTGGCGATGCGGGAGCTCGTGTTGCATTCGGCGCCATTGAAAAGCAGTGAACTCATTGCTAATCGAAATCGGGATCGTCATCGCTGGCAAATTGGACACGATCGACCGTCAATCACTCCGTGGCGCGGTCGATTGGCTGTCCAATAGGCTCTCGAAAACACACGCCGACTCTGGACTCCGTTTCTGTTTCTCCGAAGTAGATCGCCCCGAGATGTTGGCGGGCGCGTTGAGTGAACCGAGTGTTTTGTTACGACAAGCTCAAGAAGAACGCGACCGCAAGCACTGGGATTTCGTGCTGGTCGTAACGGCTTCCGAGTTGACCGCAAAATACTCGTCCGCATCTTGCTTTGCCGCACTCAGTCGCCCGTTCGACGCCGCGGTATTGTCCACATCGTTGATCGATCCCAAAGCCGAAGGGGCGAATGTCGACGAAGCCCGGCGTGTCGACATGATATCGGGACGACTGGGACGATTGATGATGCACGCGATCGGTCATTTGTCTGGTTTAGGAAGTGTCAGCGAGCCAGACAATATCATGCATCGACCGTCAACGGCACTGGATATCGATCGCATGGACCAGCTCGACGAATCACAGCGTCAACGGCAGGAGGAGGCGCTCATTGAGATGGCGGACCCTCGATTGGAAGAATCTTCGGCGAACATGATCGGCCGTTGGTGGTTTGTCCCTCAGGCTGCTTGGATCAATCGTCGTGAAATCCTCCAAGCAGTGTGGGCCGCACGCCCTTGGCAGTTCACTCGCCGTCTATCCGGCTTGACGATCGCATCGGTATCAACGCTGTTGATCTTGATGATGACCGCCGAAGCATGGGATCTAGCGATCTCTCAAACTCCGCTTGCCAATCTGCAACTGGCAATCTTGGTAATGACCGGTGCCACCGTTTTTGTTGCTCTGCGACAACAACTACTCATTCGTCGCAGTAGCGGACGCAGTGAACAGAATGTTGTGACCGTCGCCTCGGCATTGCTGATTGTGCTGCTGGGATTGGCCACGACATGGGTCACCCTGTTAGCCCTCGCCATGCTCATCGCATCGCTGCTGTTCTCCTCGCAGTTGATCGCTAACTGGGCGGGGGCCGCCGACTTGTCCGCCGCGCAAATCGGGTGGGGTTGTCGAATCGCAATGAGCAGCTTCAGCAGCTCACTGGGTCTGTTGATCGGCGCACTCGGAGCGAGTTTTGAATCCCAACATCACTTTCAGCACGTGATCTTTGTCGACGAAGAGTTGTAACAGCGTCATCGTAATGGGATTCGCCAGAATTCCATCTCGCTAATGCCGCGGGAACGAACCAATGTGGCATTGAAAGATTTTCCTAACCCGACGCGTCAGCGAGGGATAACGGCATTGAAAGACTTTCCTAACCCGACGCGTCATGATGATTGCCGTAGTGGATTTCGTCAGAAATCCTCTGCGATAGCTGGGGAATTCTGGCGAATCCCTTTGCCAAAAATGATGGTGAATCAATGGTCGTTGGCACCTTTTTGAGTGGCCCGATCGATTTGCCAAACCAACGGTGGGTGTGACGCGTGATTGGGGATCAACGCGATCATCAACAGGAAAAGTCCAACGACGATGTGATTCTGGTGGATGGGCGAAGGGGGCAATACGGCGAAACGCCCCCAAATGATCAGCCCGACGGCAACCAACAAACTCAGCAAGTGTGCGTGCCTGGTTGGTTTCCAATAGGACAATCCTGCAAGAATGCAAATCAAAAGTGCAATTCCAAGATCGCTCCACAGCAAAACCATGTTCGACTGAACATCAAAGATGAACGGGCTGGCGGCGAGCCAAACCGCCGTCATGATTTCAACAACACGTCCCCACATCATGACACCTCACGTGAGAGAAGCTGTTCAGCGGCTTGATCCAGTTCATCACTGCGGTATCCCCAGAATGCATTCCACAGGATTCGCATGCTGTGATGATTCTGCCACACGATCCGCAGATAGGCGAGCGACACTCGCACCTCATCCCATGCCCAGTAGACGAGGATCAAGGAGATTGCAGCCGTCACCAAACACAGAAAGCACCAGTCTCCCACGATGAAAGCTTGGCACAGCACGAGAATGACGCTGACGATGCCGAGTGGAATCACGTCGATTCCGAACAGGATCACCAGCCATGGACGATACTGCCAGCGCCGAGTCGAACCTGCGAATCCGAGAATGGCATCGCCCAAGTAGGCGATCACACCGAGCGCCGCGTCGTGAATCCCCAACAATCCAAACATCGATTGAGCGGTGTCCGATTTCAAGACTTCGTTGCTGCCGTTACCAAACACCGGATCCCAAGTGCTCTGAATGAACCCCCACTGATAGAGCGAGAGGTGGGCAGAGATCGCAGCGGCGACGAACGCGAGCAGGCAGATCGGAATTCGCTGAGACCAAGCGGACGGATTGTGTTTGTACGGCGGAACCGAGCGATTCAGGTCATCGACGGGAAGTGCATCAGTTGCCATGGGGATAAACCAATCCGTTTTTCTGGTACCACGCTTTGGGATCGGATTTCAACAAGTCGGTCATCGCTGCGATGCTGTCGGCGAGCGAGTGCTGCGGTTTCCAGCCCAACAATTCCCGTGCCCGCGAGACGTCCAGTGCGTAATGATCATCCGCCATGTTGACCATGTATGGTTTGATAAAGGCATCTCCGCCTTGGACGAAATCGGTCACGGCCGCCCCGACTTTGGCGATCGGTTTGGGAACATACATCGTTGCCCATTCTTTGTCGTGCAACTGTTGGCCGATCAGATTTTGCAAGCTTTCATAGCTGGGGGGGTCTGCCTCACCGATCAAGATGGCTGTTTTCGGCTCGATCTGTTGGCGTCGTTCGACCGTTCGTACAATCGCATCGATCGCGTCATCCAGGTGCACGGCGGACTGGCCGGTATCGGTATCGCCTGGAAAGAAGTGCCCCTGGAAATCTTTCTCGTAGATGCGTTTGAGCTGCTGAACGATCGTCGGCTGTCGTCCATAGTCTGTGTAGATGCCAGCGATCCGGAGAAACACGGATCGCACACCGGGATGCCCGTCGCGAATCAATCGCTCTGTCTCTATTTTACTCGCCGGATAGGGCCACTTCGCCTCCAGGGGATCGTCTTCGCGGATGTGCTCACCGACTTCGCAGGGCTCATGAACTAGCATGGTGCTGGTAAAAATGAACTGATCCAGTTCAAAGTCTTCCAGTTCATTGAGCAGGCGATCGGTGCCATTGATAGTGACCTTTTCGTAGAGGTCGTTGTCCTCGCCAGAAAAGTCATAGAACGCGGCCATGTGTACCACGCTGGCCAATCGTCCACCGGTCATCGAGTGCACCTTTTGCATCGCGTGTCGGACCGAAACCGAATCGCTGATATCACATTCGATATCGCGAATGTTTGCATGATCCTTCGGTGGTTCGGGCAAACCGACACGGTCGAAACCGAAAACGTAGTAGCCGGCATCGGCCAGCCGCTGGCAAACGGGGCGGCCGAGCAAACCAGAACTACCGGTCACGATCACGGCGGGAGATTGGATGGACATGTTGCTATCAGAATGAGTTCTTGGAGGGGTGTCTTTTGGAACGATGATCGTTCTTGAACTTCCAATTCGGCAAATCTCGTGCCATGAGGGGGATTCGGTATACGACGCCTGCTGTCGATCGAAAGGGGTGCTGTTTGCACGATCGGCAATCATCTCGATCGCTAGCCCACCAAGCATTCGGCAGATGCCACCGGTGCGGGGTTGCTGATCTGGCCCTACAATGCGTGGCCAAGCCGGTCAGCGATTTTTTTTGCGTCGTGATCGGTCGGTCGTCAGCTTTCCACCACGCGAGAAGATGCCTTGTCCGAATCGTCGCCCACTGAAACAGAAACCGAAACGCCATCAGAAACGCAATCCGTGCGAACGGTTTATCGCAAAGACTACACGCCGCCGAATTTTTGGGTCGATCATGTGGACCTGCAGTTCGATTTGCAGCCCAACGAAACGTATGTCTCCGCTCAATTGCGTGTTCGACGCAATCAAGACCAACCGCCGGGGCCGCTGCAGCTCGATGGCAATCATCTGCAGCTGCAGTCCGTTGCGGTCGATGGACGAACACTGTCATCGACCGAGTATCAGCTTACCACCGGTGGCTTGATTCTGACCGACTTGCCAGAGGAGTGTGTGGTGGAGACTCGAGTGGTCATTGACCCCGAGTCCAACAAGGCACTTTCGGGGTTGTATCGCACGTCTGGCAATTATTGCACCCAGTGCGAAGCACAAGGATTTCGACGCATCACGTTCTTTCCTGACCGCCCTGACGTGATGAGTCGCTATCGGGTGACGATCCGTGGCGAGAAAACACAATGCCCTGTGATGCTGTCCAACGGCAATCGCCTGTCGCAGTCGGATTTGCAGGACGGACGACACGAAGTGATTTGGGAAGACCCGTTTCCCAAACCCAGCTATCTGTTCGCGTTGGTCGCGGGCGATTTGAAATGCCATCGCGGCAGCTTCACCACTCGCAGTGGACGCGAGGTGGCTTTGGAGATCTGGGTGGAAGAACGCAATCTCTCGCAGTGCGAACACGCGCTGGTGTCTTTGCAAAAATCCATGCGATGGGACGAAGACGTCTTTGGATTGGAGTACGACCTCGACATCTACATGATCGTCGCGGTCGACGATTTCAACATGGGGGCGATGGAAAACAAGGGATTGAATGTTTTCAATTCCAAGTTTGTCTTGGCACTGCCCGAGACGGCCACCGACAGTGATTTTCTGGGCGTCGAAGCCGTGATCGCACACGAGTACTTTCACAACTGGACCGGCAATCGCGTGACCTGCCGCGACTGGTTTCAATTAACGCTCAAGGAAGGCTTGACTGTTTTTCGTGATCAACAATTCACGACCGATCAAACATCCGCCGCCGTGAAACGAATCGACGACGTGGTTTCCTTGCGTGGTCGTCAGTTTGCCGAAGACAGCGGGCCGATGGCACACCCCATCCGCCCCGAATCGTACATCGCGATGGACAACTTTTACACCGCGACGGTTTACGACAAAGGTGCCGAGATCATTCGGATGTATCACACGCAACTTGGCGCGGAGGGATTTCGCCGCGGGATGGATTTGTATTTCCAGCGACACGACAACAGCGCCGTGACCTGTGACGATTTTCGTGCGGCGATGGCGGATGCCAACAAGGTTGATTTCACGCTGATGGACCGCTGGTACTCGCAAGCCGGCACACCCGATCTGACCGTCGATGATCAGTGGGATGCGGATTCGGGACAGTACACGCTCACTTTCACGCAATCGTACCCGCCGTTGCCCGAGTCGATCCCGGGCGTCTCGGGGCGACAGCCGGTCCCCATTCCGATCCGCACCGCTCTACTGGATTCCAACGGCGATGAGTTTCCGATGCAACTGACCGGCGAGATCCCTCACCCGACGAACGAAAGGGTGTTGATGCTCAACGATACCCAGCGTTCCTTTGTGTTCACCGGCTTGTCACAACGTCCCGTCCCGTCGGTGTTGCGAGGATACTCCGCGCCGGTGCGGCTTCGCATGCAGCGCGACGACGAGCAGCTCGCGTTCCTGATGGCGCACGACAATGATTCGTTCAATCGTTGGGACGCCGGTCAAACACTCGCATTGCGATTGCTGGTTTCTTATGCCCAGGGCGAAGATCTATCCGGCAGCGATTCCTTAACAAGATTTCTTGATGCGATCGGACAACAAACCAGCGATACGACACTCGACGGATCGTACCTCGCCCTGTTGTTAACCTTGCCGAGCGAGTCCACGATTGCACAAGAAATGAAATCGGTGGACCCGGACGCGATTCACAGCAGCCGCCAATTCTTGCGTGCTCAAATTGCCGCTCGTCACGGCAACTGGCTGGCGGAAACGTATCGCAAACTGGCGCAGAGCGGGCCTTATCGAAACGATCCGGCCAGCATCGACGGTCGTCGGCTCAAGAACACCGCGTTGGCTTACCTGACGCTGGATCGCGATACGTTAGGGCCTGATGAGAAGTCTGCTGAACTGGCCGCCAACCAGTATGATTCCGCGGACAACATGACGGATCGTCAAGCAGCGTTAAGTCTGTTGTGTGACCTCGGTGGCCCCAAATGCGAAGCCGCCTTGGCAGATTTTTATGACCGCTACCACGGCATGCCACTCGTGTTGGACAAGTGGTTTACAGTGCAAGCTCTGTCCAGTGCCGAATCGACACTGACGCACGTGATCAAGTTGACCGAACATCCCGACTTTGACCTCACCAACCCCAATCGTGTCCGCTCGCTTTTGCAAGCGTTCACGATGAACCAGGTGCGTTTCCACCGTCCAGATGGAGGTGGCTATCAGTTGCTGACCGATCACGTTCTGATGATCGATCGTCAGAACCCCCAATTGGCGTCACGCTTGGTATCGCGGCTGAACGATTATCGACGACTTGAGCCAGTACGCCAGGGATTGATGAGAGAGCAATTGGAGCGTATCAATGCGTCGAAATCGCTTTCCAACGACGTTCGAGAAATCGTCACCCGAGCACTGGAGTTTTGATCATGGATGAGAAACAAGTCGTCGCTGCCATCGCAAAGAGCCTGGGTGTCCAGGCGAAACAGGTTCAGGCTGCCGTGGATCTGCTGAGCGCAGGAAACACAATCCCCTTCATCGCGCGATACCGCAAGGAAGCGACCGGATGTCTCGACGAGATCGCGTTGCGTGCGATCGAGCAAGCGATCGAGCAGGCCAGGGCGCTCGCCGCCCGCAAACTCACGGTGCTCAACTCGATCGAGCAACAAGGCGAGCTGACCGACGCATTGCGAAAAAAGATCGAGGCGTGTGAGGACATGCGCACGCTCGAAGCGATCTATCTGCCGTACAAGCCCAAGCGACGGACGCGGGCCACGATCGCCCGTGAAAGGGGACTTGGACCGCTGGCCGACCTGTTGTTGAAACAGTCTCCGCTTGGTCAAGCAAAACAGTCGGTGCTGAATCGATTTGTCAGCGCTGAAAAAGAAGTCCCCGACACGCAGGCAGCTCTCGCAGGCGCATTGGACATCGTGGCTGAAGTCTGGTCAGAGGATGCCGACACCCGCCAATGGTTGCTTGATCGAGCGACCAAGTTTGGCAAAGTGGTCTCGAGCGTCAAAAGGGGCAAAAAAAAGGTTGAGGGAGCAGACAAGTTTGAGCAGTATTTTGAACGCCAAGAGTCGGTGTCCCGGATTCCCGGACACAGAATCCTCGCCATGTTGCGCGGCTCGGCGGAAGGCATCTTGAATGTCGCCCTGGAGTTGGATTCCGGTCGTGAAGTTGGTGACTTGCGACGACAACTGGTCACCAACCCACAGTTCGAATTCGCGAAAGAACTATCCGAATGCGTCACGGATTGCTTTGACCGATTGCTGATGCCGGCGACGGAGTCGTCCATCGTTGCTCAATTGAAAGAACAGGCCGACGATGAAGCGATTGCGGTGTTCGGCAAGAACCTGCATGAACTGCTGATGGCGGCGCCGGCAGGTCCGCGCGTGACGATCGGAATCGACCCCGGATTTCGAACGGGTTGCAAAGTCGCGGTGCTGGACGGAACCGGACAATTTCTTACGAACACCACCATCTATCCGACGCCGCCCAAGAGCCAAACCGACGTGGCCGGCAAGGAATTGTTGAGCCTGATCCGCAAGTACAACGTTGAACTGATCGCGATCGGCAACGGCACCGCGTCACGTGAAACCGACGCTTTTGTTGGTGATCTGATCCGCGATCACGAGCTGCAGGTGACCAAGGTCATGGTCAGCGAGTCGGGGGCATCGATCTATTCGGCCAGCGACATCGCGGTCAAAGAGTTTCCCGACTTGGACATCACCGTGCGGGGAGCGATCAGCATCGCGCGTCGGTTGCAAGACCCGTTGGCCGAGCTGGTCAAGTCCGATCCCAAGTCGATCGGTGTCGGTCAGTATCAACACGATGTCAACCAAACCAAATTGCGAAAGTGTCTCGAAGGCGTGGTGGAGTCGTGCGTCAACAGCGTCGGCGTGGACCTGAACATGGCCAGCGCACCGTTGCTTTCATACGTCGCCGGCATCGGCCCCAAGCTGGCAGAGAACATCGTGGCGTACCGAAATGAGCACGGACGTTTCCAGGATCGCAAGGAGCTGACCGCTGTCGCCAAATTGGGCAAACACGCGTTTCAGCAAGCGGCCGGATTTCTCAGGATTCGCGACGGCAAGCAACCCTTGGACAACTCCGCCGTTCACCCCGAGTGCTATCCGATCGTGGAGAAAATGGCAAAGAAACTCGGCGCCGGGGTTCAAGCCGTCGTTGGCAATTCCGGGCTCAGCGCGAAACTCAAGCCGGAGGAATTCATCGACGACCGCTTCGGCTTGCCAACGATCCAAGACATCATCGCCGAATTGGCCAAGCCGGGGCGTGACCCTCGCAGCGAGTTCCGTGTCGCCAAGTTCAACGATCGTGTCAACAGCATGGACGACCTACGGTCCAACATGGTCCTGGAAGGCGTCGTCACCAACGTCACTCACTTCGGTGCGTTCGTTGATTTGGGCGTCCATCAAGACGGATTGATTCACATCTCACAACTGGCTGATCAATACGTTTCGGACCCCAACGAGATCGTCGCGGTCGGAGACATCGTCAAAGTGAAAGTGCTGGAAGTCGACGCGGGACGTAAACGGATTTCGCTGACACGAAAGCTGTAAGTCACGCGTCGCCTTGCATGCTTCGATATTTTGCGGCCAGACCGACGTAGTGCCGAGTTCCCTCTCGGCATCGCTCCGCCAGTGCGTCACTGACGGGCTTGACCGGTTTGGCGGGGCTACCCATCGCGAGATATCCAGGCGGAATCTGAGTGCCTTCTGTGACAAGCGAACCGGCCGAGACAACGGCGCCGCGACCGATACGTGCACCGTTGAGCACGATCGCACCGATACCGATCAAAGCCTCGTCTTCGACGACCGCTCCATGGATGATCGCCCCATGACCAACGGTGACATCGTTTCCGATGAGACAGGGCATCCCGGGATCACAGTGCAGCACACACCGGTCTTGGATGTTGCTGCGTTCACCGATCTCAATCCGTTCGGTGTCACCACGCATCACGACGCCGAACCAAACGCTCGAGTCCGCTCCGATCCGGACTTCGCCCAAGACCTGAGCGTCGGGGGCGATGAAGACGCTCGCGTCCACCAGCGAAAGGTCGGTGACGAGCGTGACAATGGGTTCACGACGCGGCGTCCTGGCGGAACCTTCGAATAACATCGCTAAGTCGCTTCTCTGAGGAGGGGGGCAAGTACGTCAGCCTTTCCAGGCTGACATTCATCGCAACCATGATAGGTCATGCTGTGCATGACGAAAGGCGGTACGCCCTTCCATCCGAGCGCTACGGATCCTTTGTAGCAATCGTGGAAACGCGAACGGCTTTCGATCCAACTTCGTTCTCACCCATGACCCTTTCGCCCTGCGCGACATTGAACTGCTCTACCACCAGCAAAAAATCCACGACACGCTACGCGTCCACAGCCAGCAAGGTGGCTTGTGCCTAGTGGTCGGACGCCCCGGAACGGGCAAGTCCGTGATCAAAGAGGTTCGAATAGAACGCCGTTCTCCTTTTCCTGATTCGAAACTCCTTCCGTCGAGCTTGTCTCGGCGGAGGAAACAACTGACGGCTACCAACGCACGCAAACAAAACTTCCCCACCGCGAATCGCCTTCGGCGATTCGCGGGCGGTGGGGAAGTGAATGCGATTGTGTTGAGGGTAGCTGCCATTTGTTGCTCCGAACCGGGGCAAGCCCGGCGGAAGCAAAGAATCCATCTTGCGTAGACCGTGAATGCCGCCCGCCCAACCTTTTGCAGTCCGGCTTTCGACAGCCAAACCTAGGAATCATCGCACGCTGTACTCGAACACGTACGTGCCTTTGGGCAAGAGGTGCGAATAAAACCCCGTTCCCCTTTTTCTGGTCGGCGTGTTCCACTGGCTGTGTCGCGACGAGCGAAGACCTTTTGGGGAAGAAGCAGTGGTTCGTCTATTCGTAAATGTCACCTAAGCATCGCAACTTGATTGCAGCTACTTGCCCCAACGGGGCAACACATGATAGCCCAGGGCAGAGCGAAGCGTCGCCCTGGGCAAGCGGGATGAATGATGGCCAAAAGCCCTGAAAGGGCGAAACAAATCCGGAAGTGGTGATGATGTTGCAACGCCCTTTCAGGGCTGAGGATCGGGTTTTGATTTTTCATACCCAGGGCGTCGCTTCGCTTTGCCCTGGGCTATCTTGTGACTGCCCTTTCAGGGCGATGGCAGTTCATGGTCGCCACCAGCATGACCCACGGGAACTGGTGGCCCCCTGTGAGCCTCAGGCGCTAGCCGTGGGCCTGAAGCGGATTGTGGTGCCCGCCCACGGCTAGCGCCTGAGGCTCACTTTGATTGCGACTCTTGGAACAAAAACATTGGCTGAAGAGAAGGATTGCGTCATACACAGCATGACCTGCGGGAACTGATGCCCGCGTGAGCCTCAGGCGCTAGCCGTGGGCCTGAAGCGGATTGTGGTGCCGGCCCACGGCTAGCGCCTGAGGCTCACTTTGATTACGACGCGTGGAGCAATAACATTGGCTGAAATAACAGCATGACGCACGGGACCTTTTAAGGAAAAAGGATCGAGATGGACAATTGATCGTGTTTGATCGAAAGGCAGCGAATCGACAACGTGAGACTGCCGCACAACGGCTGTCCATCGCGAAAGTCATCGCTGAATACGGTGGCGACGTCGACTACCGCGATGGCCTGCCGATGCGTGCCGGTGATCGCACAGCGAAAGTGATGAGCTTGATCCCCAAGTGTCGCACCGGTGCCCTGGGTGGATGCACTTGGCAATGCCGCGATTGTGATTCAAACCAATTGGTCCTGAAGTCCTGTGGCGACCGACACTGCCCGACTTGCTCGGCGACCAGTCGCTATCGCTGGCACGAGCAACTGCTCTCCTGGGCGATCGGCTGTGACTACTTGCACCAAGTCGTCACCGTGCCGCATGAACTCAACGATCTGATCGCCGCCAACCAAGGCACAGCGCCGGAGTACCGTGGCCAGAGCGAGAATCAGCACGTCTTCGGCTACCTGGCCAAGTACGTGGCGGGCGTGGCGATTGGTGATCGGCGATTGATCCGCGTCAACGATCACGAGGTGGTGTTCGACGCGAAGGACTATCGCGACAAGTCGCATGTGGAAGTGTCGATGCCGCCCAAGGAGTTCTGCTACGAGTTCTCCCGACACATCCTGCCGCACGGGATGCCACGCACCCGCTAGGGACGTGAAAAGAATTGTTGCTGCCTATGACCGTGAAGCGGTCTCAGACGGTAGCCGGCGATAGAGCGCAGCGATCATCGCCGGTTCATTCGGTCTGACGAGAACCGACCCCGGAGGCAGTCGCAGCCCAGATTCCGAGAAGCCTGCGACACCCTGCGGGGTCGATTCAACATGGTCGTCGCATACCACGGGTGCGCCTTCGGCGACCCGTGGTTACCTTCTGCGATCCCTCGCGGGATCCAATTTAATCGCGTTAGAAACCCCGCTCCCCTTTTCGAAGAAGTACTCCGATTAGTGTTCGATCAGTGAAGATTAGTGGTTCTGCTTCTCTTGAAGTACGATCCGTTTTCACGTTTGCGATGCGTCGTTATTAATCAGCAAGCCGACCTGTATCTCACTGGCTTGAGTGTGGTTTGTTTTTGGGAACACTAATTGGCACTAATCGAACACTAATCAGCAGAACTGCAAGCAGGCTGGATGAAGGCGGCTGGCCAGCAGTTACCGGCAAGGCAGGATTTGGTTCTGTATTTGGGGGAGACAAGCTTCGCGAGCATTCAGATCAGCGGAAGAAGCTAGCCCTCCCCTTCCCCTTTTCGAAGAACTCAGTTGGCGAAGTGCGATTTGGTAGAAGATTACTGGTAGCGACTGCACGGGCGAGCCGTTTTCTGTGACATTTTCTACCAGTAATCTTCTACCATCTCCGGTCTGAACCATTGAGCGCCGCGCAAAATATTCGAGAGTGGACTCTGACTCTGTTGCGGAAGAATCGCAGAAGTGTGCGTCTGTCACAAAACTCTAGAAAATTCCCTTCCCCTTTCCAAGTACGCCGCACGCTGTGGAAGCAATCGCATCCCGAATCGGACGACCCGACAGAGTTGGATTCGCAATCGCCTTTAGAAGAATCAACAACCAAGGAACCTCACGACTATCGCTGCAAGAAGTGCAACGGCTTGGTCGACCCGGCCGGCCAGTTGGAAGGATCGCTGACGGTCTCGCTGTTGGCGGTCGCGCACTGGGTGGTGACATGGCAGCAAGCGCAAGCCACAACGACTCAGGTTGTTCCCCATTGGCGACGGGCACTGGCTGCGGTGATCGGGCAGCGGATATCGATGCCAAGCAAGAACGCATTCATCAATGGCATGCGATCTGGACTGATTCAGACTGATGCTCATTGGTTGAGCCTGATCGAACAGGCGATCGAACTGGTGAGCGAAGAAGTGGAGTGGCCCGAAGCAACCGCGAGACCACCGTGACATCAGGGCGATTGCGCCACACTGGGTAATTTGCGAAGATGAGCGAAGATTCGTGTTTGGGTCGCTGAGATGCAGTGGCTGGGCGAATCGACTCGCTCAGGATTGGCTTGATGGAACGCTCTGCTTCACTGATTGAAAAACTTAATACCGTTTCCGATCCACGACCGGGCGAGCCGATTTATCCGCTTGTCAATATTCTCTTTATGACGATCTGTGCGGTGATCGCTGGTGCGGATGATTTCGTTGCGATCGCTAAGTTTGCCAACACAAAGAAAGAATGGTTCTCCAAGTTCCTGGATATGACCGCAGGAGTTCCATCGCACGATCGTTTCAACGCCATCCTCAATGCGGTCAAACCTGAAGAGTTTGAACCGATGCTGCTCGAATGGATCACTCAGCTTCACAAGATCACCGATGGCCAAGTCATTGCGATCGACGGCAAGACTCTTCGCAGAAGCTACGACACTGCGACCGGCAAAGCTGCCATCCACATGGTCAGTGCATGGGCGACGGCTAACCACATCAGCCTTGGACAAACGGTGGTCGATGCGAAGAGCAACGAGATCACAGCGATTCCTAAATTGCTGGAAATCATCGACGTTTCCGGAGGTTTGGTAACGATTGATGCAATGGGCTGCCAAACAGAGATCGCTGCAAAGATCGTTGACGAAGGTGCGGACTATTGCTTGGCAGTGAAAGGGAACCAACCGACACTTCACGAGGGAATCAAGGCCTTCTTCTTGGATCATCTTGAGGATGACTTTGCCCGAATCGAGGTGTTTGAACATCACACGAAGGAGACCGATCACGGACGTGTGGATGAGCGTAGCTACTACTTGTGCAAGGTTCCCAGCGATCTTCCAGACGCCAGTCGTTGGAAAAATCTCAGTGCCATCGGTATGTCGATCAACAACACGGAACGTCGAAAGGGCGACGAGATCGCAGTGCGTTATTACATACTCAGCAAAACACTTGAAGGAGAATCGTTTGCCTGTGCTGTGCGTAACCACTGGGGCATCGAGAACAGCTGTCATTGGCAGTTGGACGTGACGTTTGGCGAAGACCAATGTCGCATTCGCAAAGGTCATGGTGACGAGAACTTCAGCACGCTTAGACGGACGGCCTTAAGCTTGCTCAAGCAAGAGAAAACTGCGAAGTGTGGAGTCAAGAACAGGCGGCTCACCGCCGGGTGGGACGATGACTACATGGAAAAGGTCGTTTTCAGTCGGTAAATCGCCGTGCAATCGCCCTGACCGTGACATCGAGTTCAAGCATTCCATCGCGTTGCTCCGCACTCATTGGTTTTCAAATACAAACCGACCAGGCTCATCAATCGTCTGTGCAATCGCATCACGATGAATTTGGCACAAAACATCAAGTTCAACCGCCAAGGCGCGACCGTTTCGAGTCACTCAAAGTGATTGCATCGCCTGCAATCGAACCAACCAAGAGCAAGACACCGCGTTGCTTACCCAAGTCACACTGGGCAATCTCGGCAACCAGCTAAACCAGCAAGTCCTAGCTGGCAGCACCCCCAAGAAAGTAACCCTCAATCAACGTCCGCGTGCTCGGCAGAGGGTTCGGGATTTAAGAAGTCAAGTTCGGTTGAATCCCGAATCCCGAGTCTGACCCCGGCGAAGCCTTTCCGGCCCGCGAAGTCCTGCGTGCAAAGCTTGCTGTTAGTGATAACGCGTTTGAAACCAAGTAGTTACATTAATGACTGTGCCATTCGTGGATGAAACCAATTAGCCCTTCAGTACCGCCGCAGCAATCTAACCAATAGGGAACCAAGCGATGACTGAAAAACATAATGAACCTCAGCAACCGGACCTCCGGAGCCTCAACGCTGCGCTCCGGGCAACGCAAGAAATCCAGCCAAAACCAATCCGATCTTCGCTTGTTTAAGGCCTAGCGACCGCAAGCCCACAAAAAATAAATAAGCATTCCCGGCGAGAGATTGATAAACGTATGCGTCAATACCAAGCTTAGCTTTGCATAGTGCCTTGCCCCCCAAATACACCATATCGCATTCAGTGTATGCAGAGAAAATATTGCGGCGATTGGGATAACAAATTGCAGTGTATCACCAACAATGGCAGCTAAGCGGAAAACGTCGATTCCACACGAGAGCTTAATCCCATGAAATAAAAAGGTGATCGCAGCGACGTAAGTCAGCACAGTAGCACCAGTCGTCGGTAGGATTCCCGAAAACCGCTTTGTACGCAATTGACCGCCGTGGTCACTCTTGACAGAGATCAAAATAATCAGCACGGCTAAAGTAGTAAACGCCAGGACTAATAAGGAATAAATTCCAAGTGCGATACCCCTCGCGCTAGCAAATAACCAACTGGTAGATAGGTATCCCTGAAGTACCAACTGCCAAACCACGCAGTTTGTAGTCAATTTTGCAGCGAGCGTCCGAGGGACGCGAGCGTGATCGAATCGTGACTCTTTGGTGCGGGACTCGTCAAAGCTCTCTGGCGAGACGTAGGGATTAGGCGATGACTTCATCTACATTACATGCGTTCCGATTCCGATCAACATCCCGAACGGACCAGCGGGCCGGGAGGGATCTACACATTTCTTCCCTGAATTCACGGGCCGAACGCGAAAATAGTAATTTGTATAGATTGATGTATTTCGAGCTCTATCGAGTGTTTTGGCGCAGTCATAGGCGGCAACATCGGCAGACCCATGCTCGCCGGTAGAGCAATTTGGAGAAACGCGATCCGCAGTCCCTGCACCAGGGGGATCATTTATTAAGAATCCTTGAGCGTCATAAACACACTGTGTACCATGTCCGCATCCAGAACTCCGCAGTTCATAATGCCCTCCGGGATGGTAGTTTCCCCATGCCTGAGTAACGCCAAATACTCCAGACATATCTGAGAAACTCCATGAAGACGGGTCGGGGTTGCATTTATATATTCCGCCACCAACTACGAGAGCTGAAGCATCGCAATTCTTTTTCACGCATCTAATAGTGCAAGGACATGCGGGTAGCTTTCCAATCCAAGAATTTAGCTCGCGGAGTTCTCTCATGTACCAAAGGTACATGTTGTTACCGGTGCATGGCGAAGGCGCCGGGTTGAAAGTTGGTGTCGCAGGTGGAGTTGGTCCCGGCCCTCCCGAAGGCCCAATGGCGTCATCGTAAGCATCTGCTGCGGGGCCTGATGGGTGCCACGGAGATGAAGCAAGAATTGGAGACCATGCCCATCCGTCATGATCCAAACGTGCTGCAGGGCTCCCACCAAGGAACTCGTAGAACTCAAACCCAAAAGATGGATCTTTATTTGGATCTCTGGAGCAAGACTCCACTTGAGTGACTGCGTTGAAGGTGCAGTGGCGTTTGAGGCGGTGGGGCGTTGGTAAGACGTGATTTCGCACGGGCTGATGGCAACGACGACTTCCCCCGCGCGCGTGGGCGACGGTGACGGGTTGGCGGCGGGGGATTTTTTGTCGGCGTTGCATGTGACTCATTGTACGGCATCCAACTGCGATGCGGTTAGTCTTCTTTTCGCTCTGCCGGATGCGTTTTGTCATGGATTTCCTGCAACCTGCGGATCGACGTTCTGGCGTAGACCTGCGTCGTGTCGCTCTTGGCGTGTCCCAGGATCTGCTGGATCAACGTCAAGTCCGCGCCGTTCTCGTGCATCAGTGTCGCCATCGTGTGTCGGTAGATGTGACACGCTCCCGGCTTGTCGATGCCGGCGGCTTGGATGTAACGGCGACCGTACTCCGTGATCGTGTCCGGCTCGAACTCCGTGCCGTGGATCGTCAGGAACAGCGTGTTGTCGCTCGCGGGGGTTGAGAACTTGTCGCGGACGCCTTCGACGTAGCGGGCGATCCAGAGCAACGCTCTGGTGCCGATCGGGATGTAGCGGTCCTTTTGGCCTTTGCCCCGATCGATGAACAACGCCCGACGGTCGACTTGGATCTCGTCCAGACGTAGCGCACAGAGTTGGAAACGGCGGATGCCGGTGGAGTAGAACGTTTCCAGGATGGCACGATCACGTAGACCGATGGGCGTCGTTACGTCGGGCTGGGCGAGCACTTGCTCGACTTCGTCAGCCGTCAGGATCGCTTTGGGAAGCGTCTTGGGTTGCCGGGGGAGCTCCAAGTCGGCGGCGGGACTGAACGCGATGTGGTTCATCTTGGCGAGCCAGGCGAAGTACGTTCGTATTTCTTTGAGCGCAAGATGCTGACTGCCCCAACTCAACGGCTGGCCGTTGGATTTGCGGTACCGGTACAGGTGACGTTGGTAGCTTTCCAAGATCGGCTTGGTGATGTGGATCGCGCACGTCAGGTCGCGGTCTTGGCACCAGATCGCAAAGCCGCGAACGTAGGTGATTCGCTTCTTGATCGTCGCTTCGCTGTAGTTGCGAATGCGAAGCCGATCGGTGTGCTCGACCAACAGGCGATAGAAGCCGCGTGGATCGTTGGTGTCGCCGGGACACTAAAAACTCCCATGCCCTCTCCGGAGAGTCGGAGACCGGAGACTTATCAAGATTCCCTGTCGCGCAGTCGCTTCTGAAGGTCTGACATTCGCTTCGTAAGTGCATCGATGCCTTGCGGAAGCAGTTCCCCGTCACCAGTGGGGGCCTCTCCCAAGAGCTGCTCGAGAAGCTGGATTTGGCCTGCTAATTTGCCTTCCTCACGTCCTTCCTCACGTCCTTCCTCACGTCCTTCCTCGCGCCCTTCCTCACGTCCTTCCTCGCGTCCTTCCTCACGGGCACCTGAAATGGCCCACTCATAGTCTCTTTGAGCCTTTTCGCGTTGATCGTACATTTGCTTGTCTTCCGTTTTAGCGGAGATGGTTTCTATCGTGGAAATCGCTGGCTCAAACTCGATCCCGGGGAGCAATCGGCGGAGAGCTTCCCCGTCGTAATCCTGGGCGTGTAGCAACAGGAATACCCATTGATTCAGTTTACTCGCCCTGGAGATCGTCTGCTCTGCCAAGGCATACTTCGTCAATTCTACCGTGTGGACTTCGATCCCGTTGGAAATTGAACGACCGCTCCGTTGGTCCAGGAGCTGAAAACGGTGGTAAGCTTGGGTGGTTTGGGAGAAAAGAACGCGGCTGAGCAGACAAATTGAGATCGAGGGCGCGGCCAGGGCGTAGTTTCCGCCTTTGGACAGTTGGTCGACGTACATGCTACAGGCATAGTAAACCAGTCGCTCGATCAGGCCCGCATAGACCGATACTTGCATCTCCACATTGAGCATGCGACCAGAGGAATCGCGGCAACGGATATCGAGCACAATCAGTTTGCTTTCGGCAAACTCCTGGTAGCTGAAAGGATTAAGAATCTCGACGGAAACGATCGGTCGATCGAGATCGAGGATGGCATTGAGCAACCCGATCAACGCAGCAGAGTTTTGTGGAGAACCAAAGATTTTTTTGAAGGCAAAATCAACGGTCGGTCGAATTCCGAGCGGCATAGATGGCTTCCAAGCATAGGCACAACGGACGAACACGAACTCCATGTTACACAAATCAGAGCCATGGAGAGGGAGACATCGCGCCACTAGGCCGGTTCACTGCCGGCACCTTGGGACGCGGCCAAGTCCTGGTTTGCCTGCGGCGTGTTTCCCGCTACCGGTGTTGCTTTTGGAATCCTCGGTCGGCTAACACGAAACCGTGACGACGTCGCACCAGTCGGCTTAGACGCCTGATGACCTGTTATCAGCCGAAAAAGACGTGGGGCAGGTTTTTAACCTGCCGAGCTGACGGGAAATCTGGCAGGCTAAAAACCTGCCACACGGAGCAACGGATAAGGAGAATTGCGATTGCCGATAAACCTGGCGGACGAGTCGGCTTTGCGGTCCGTTTTGGCAACAGTGCAAAATAAAGACTGGATCGCCGACATCCAAGGCACGCCGCCTGAGTATCGTGGCCAAAGCGAGAATCAACACGTCTTCGGATACTTGGCCAAGTACGTGGCGGGGGTGGCGATTGGTGACGGGCGATTGATCCGTGTCAAAGATGATGAGGTGGTGTTCGACGCGAAGGACTATCGCGACATGTCGCGTGTGGAAGTATCGATGCCGCCAAAAGAGTTCTGCTACGCGTTCTCGCGGCACATTCTGCCGCATGGAATGCCACGCACCCGCTACGCAGGCTGCTTCGCCCCCAACGTACGTAAAAAGTACCTGGAGTTGTGTCGCAAGCTGTGGAAGCAATCGCATCCCGAATCCGAAGACCCTTTGGAGTTGGATTCGCAATCGCCTTTGGAAGAATCAACAACCAAGGAACCTCACGACTATCGCTGCAAGAAGTGCAACGGCTTGGTCGACCCGGCCGGCCAGTTGGAAGGATCGCTGACGGTCTCGCTGTTGGCGGTCGCGCATTGGGTGGTGACATGGCAGCAGACGCAAGCCGCATCGACTCAGGTTGTTCCGCATTGGCGACGGGCACTCGCAGAAGTGATTAAGCTGCGTTGCACGCTGCCGAGCAAGAACGCATTCATCAATGGCATGCGATCTGGACTGATTCAGCCTGATGCTCATTGGTTGAGCCTGATCGAACAGGCGATCGAATTGGTGAGCGAAGAAGTAGAGTGGCCCGAAGCAACCGTGAGGCCACCGTGACATCGAGTTCGAATCATCAATCTCGTCGTCCCGCACCCATCGGTTTTCAAACACAAACCGATCAGGCTCATCAATCGTCGATGCACTCGCATCACGATGAAATTGGCACCAAACAGAAAGTTCAACCGCCAAGACGTGACCGTTTCGTGTCGCTCAGAGTGATCACATCGTCTGCAATCCAGCCAACCAAGAGCAAGAAACCGCGTTGCTTACCCAAGTCACACTGGGCAATCTTGGCAACCAGGTAAACCAGCAAAATCTAGCTGGCAGCACCCCAAAGAAAGAAACCCTCACTCAACGTCTGCGCGCTCTGCAGAGGGTTCGGGATTTAAGAAGTGAACGCACAGGCAATAGAAAGCCGCGGAGGCGGCGGAAGCGTAAAGCCTGGGACGTAAGTCCCAGGTCTCGTTCCGCAACGATCCCGATTGAGCCCCGAAGGTGGCGACAGATTGCGGGCGATATCGTGCCCTATCTGTCGCCGCTCCGCGGCTTTCGCAATCGGCAATGTGGCACCCCATGGGGCTGACGCCCCATGCTTTACGCTGCCGTCGCATCCGCGACTATCCACGACTCGGCTTTTAAAACCCCCTTCCCCTTATTGCGATTAAAACCCCCTTCCCCTTATTGCGATTCTGCTCTCCTGGGCGATCGGTTGCGACTACTTGCACCAAGTCGTGACCGTGCCGCATGAACTCAACGATCTGATCGCCGCCAACCAAGGCACAGCGCCGGAGTACCGTGGCCAGAGCGAGAATCAGCACGTCCTCGGCTACCTGGCCAAGTACGTGGCGGGCGTGGCGATTGGTGATCGGCGATTGATCCGCGTCAACGATCACGAGGTGGTGTTCGACGCGAAGGACTATCGCGACAAGTCGCATGTGGAAGTGTCGATGCCGCCCAAGGAGTTCTGCTACGAGTTCTCCCGACACATCCTGCCGCACGGGATGCCACGCACCCGCTAGGGACGTGAAAAGAATTGTTGCTGCCTATGGCCGTGAAGCGGTCTCAGACGGTAGCCGGCGATAGAGCGTAGCGATCATCGCCGGTTCATTCGGTCTGACGAGAACCGACCCCGGAGGCAGTCGCAGCCCAGATTCCGAGAAGCCTGCGACACCCTGCGGGGTCGATTCAACATGGTCGTCGCATACCACGGGTGCGCCTTCGGCGACCCGTGGTTACCTTCTGCGATCCCTCGCGGGATCCAATTTAATCGCGTTAGAAACCCCGCTCCCCTTTTCGAAGAAGTACTCCGATTAGTGTTCGATCAGTGAAGATTAGTGGTTCTGCTTCTCTTGAAGTACGATCCGTTTTCACGTTTGCGATGCGTCGTTATTAATCAGCAAGCCGACCTGTATCTCACTGGCTTGAGTGTGGTTTGTTTTTGGGAACACTAATTGGCACTAATCGAACACTAATCAGCAGAACTGCAAGCAGGCTGGATGAAGGCGGCTGGCCAGCAGTTACCGGCAAGGCAGGATTTGGTTCTGTATTTGGGGGAGACAAGCTTCGCGAGCATTCAGATCAGCGGAAGAAGCTAGCCCTCCCCTTCCCCTTTTCGAAGAACTCAGTTGGCGAAGTGCGATTTGGTAGAAGATTACTGGTAGAAGATTACTGGTAGCGACTGCACGGGCGAGCCGTTTTCTGTGACATTTTCTACCAGTAATCTTCTACCATCTCCGGTCTGAACCATTGAGCGCCGCGCAAAATATTCGAGAGTGGACTCTGACTCTGTTGCGGAAGAATCGCAGAAGTGTGCGTCTGTCACAAAACTCTAGAAAATTCCCTTCCCCTTTCCAAGTACGCCGCACGCTGTGGAAGCAATCGCATCCCGAATCGGACGACCCGACAGAGTTGGATTCGCAATCGCCTTTAGAAGAATCAACAACCAAGGAACCTCACGACTATCGCTGCAAGAAGTGCAACGGCTTGGTCGACCCGGCCGGCCAGTTGGAAGGATCGCTGACGGTCTCGCTGTTGGCGGTCGCGCACTGGGTGGTGACATGGCAGCAAGCGCAAGCCACAACGACTCAGGTTGTTCCCCATTGGCGACGGGCACTGGCTGCGGTGATCGGGCAGCGGATATCGATGCCAAGCAAGAACGCATTCATCAATGGCATGCGATCTGGACTGATTCAGCCTGATGCTCATTGGTTGAGCTTGATCGAACAGGCGATCGAATTGGTGAGCGAAGAAGTAGAGTGGCCCGAAGCAACCGCGAGACCACCGTGACATCGAGTTCAAATTATCAATCGCGTTGTTCCGCACCCATTGGTTTCCAAACACAAACCGATCAGGCTCATCAATCGTCTATGCAATCACATCACGATGAAATTGGCACCAAACAGCAAATTCAACCGCCCTGGCGAGACCGTTTCGAGTCACTCAGAGAGATCGCATCACCTGCAATCGAACCAACCAAGAGCAAGAAACCGCGTTGCTTACCCAAGTCACACTGGGCAATCTCGGCAACCAGCTAAACCAGCAAAATCTAGCTGGCAGCGTCCCAAAGAAGAAAACCCTCAATCAACGTCTGCACGCTTGCAGGAAGGTTCGGGATTTAAGAAGTGAACTTTTCGTAACCTGCTACTGACTCGATTCAACCCCCGTCCCGTTTTCTCGTCCGTTTTCTCGTCTCGAAGCAACCGCGAGACCACCATGACATCGAGTTCAAATCATCAATCGCGTTGTTTCGCACTCATTGGTTTTCAAACACAAACCGATCAGGCTCATCCATCATCTATGCGATCGCATCACGATGAATTTGGCACCAAACAGCAAGTTCAACAGCCACGGCGTGACTGTTTCGAGTCACTCAGAGTGATCGCATCGACTGCAATCGAGCCAACCAAGAACAAGAAACCGCGTTGCTTACCCAAGTCACACTGGGCAATCTCGGCAACCAGCTAAACCAGCAAAATCTAGCTGGCAGCCAACCAAAGAAAGAAACCCTCAATCAACGTCCGCGCGCTCGCGGGAGGGTTCGGGAATTAAGAAGTGAACGTTGCGTAACCGGCTACTGATTCGATTCAACCCCCGTCCCGTTTTTCCGTTTCCGTCCCGTTTTTCCGTTTCGATTTAACCCCCGTCCCGTTTTCTTTCCTGCAATCGAACCAACCAAGAGCAAGAGACCGCGTTGCTTACCCAAGTCACACTGGGCAATCTCGGCAACCAGGTAAGCCAGCAAAATCTAGCTGGCAGCCACCCAAAGAAAGAAACCCTCAATCAACGTCTGCGCGCTGGTCGGAGGGTTCGGGATTTAAGAAGTGAACGCAAAGCCTCATCGTACCCACCCCGACCCACCAATCAAAGAGGCCTGACCCCTTTGATTTAGTTTGATTTCGTGCCCACCCCGACCCACCAATCAAAGAGGCCTGACCCCTTTGATTTCGTTGACCCCTTTGATTTCGTCCTCGCTGTTGGCGGTCGCGCACTGGGTGGTGACATGGCAGCAGACGCAAGCCGCATCGACTCAGGTTGTTCCCCATTGGCGACGGGCACTGGCTGCGGTGATCGGACAGCGGATATCGATGCCAAGCAAGAACGCATTCATCAATGGCATGCGATCTGGACTGATTCAGCCTGACGATCATTGGTTGAGCTTGATCGAGCAGGCGATCGAATTGGTGAGCGAAGAAGTAGAGTGGCCCAAAGCAACCGCGAGACCACCGTGACATCGAGTTCAAGCATTCCATCGCGTTGTTCCGCACCCATTGGTTTTCAAACACAAACCGACCAGGCTCATCAATCGTCTATGCAATCGCATCACGATGAATTTGGCACGAAACATCATGTTCAACCGCCAAGGCGCGACCGTTTCGAGTCACTCAAAGTGATTGCATCGCCTGCAATCGAACCAACCAAGAGCAAGACACCGCGTTGCTTACCCAAGTCACACTGGGCAATCTCGGCAATCAGCTAAACCAGCAAAATCTAGCTGGCAGCGTCCCAAAGAAAGAAACCCTCACTCAACGTCTGCGCGCTCGCAGGAGGGTTCGGGATTTAAGAAGTGAACGTTTTGTAACCTGCTACTGACTCGATTCAACCCCCGTCCCGTTTTTCTCTCCGTCCCGTTTTTCTCTCCCAATTGGTTATTCGTCCCGACTTCGGATCCTTGTGATCTTCTTGCGATCTCTCATCGAGTGATGTACTACAATAGCGAACAAAGCAATCACGCCGATCCGTAACATTGATCGATCGATGAATCCTTTTGGAGTCATGTCCTTGCCGGGCCACAAGAAGTAGTCACATAACAGCAACACCATTGACAACCAAAGTGCAAGACGGATGCTCGGCACAACGAGCTCCAGATACAAAATGAAAAGGCGGTCACGCAAACTGAAACATGCGCCTTCGCTACTTTTAGCTTCGAGTTTCGAATTCACATCACCCATTTCTATATCAGGTTTTTAGGAAGTGCCAATTTAAGCGATCAGGAAATGGAGAATGATGCCGTCAACGCAATCGTGCGAATCTACTTTTGGCATCTGCGAATTCGGTCAATAAACGGAGTACAAGATCACCGCAAATCAGCGGGCTGAAACGCTTTACGAGCGGCTCAGAGTGTGAAAGACTGCTTCACCCGACGGAAAATGTAGAATTGCTAGTTTCGGAGATTCGTACGGATTAATCGTAGGCGGCGAATTTCCCCCACCTTTTCCCCCACCTTTTCCTCCTCCTCGCGGAAAACATCGCATCCCTCCTATCACAAGGCACGCTGCACAAATTGCACATGCTGCCGTACATACTGCATCGTTACTATCTTTCGGGCACGCGGCGCAAGCAAGGCATGCAACAATGCAACTAACAATGATCACTGGTATCGGAACCCACCATAGCTCTCCGTCAGGATCAACCGCAGAAAGCGGATTTGAATTGCAGTATTTGTAAAGATTCCACGGACTCCCCTCGAACCCGATCGGATCTCTGGAGCGAGGCACGATTGGCGGTGCTGTAGATGCTGGATCGGTCATCGTACCTGCCGATTCATCAAGATTCCCTGTCGCGCAGTTGCTTCTGAAGGGCTGACATTCGCTTCGTAAGTGCATCGATGCCTTGCGGGAGCAGTTCCGCATCACCGGTGGGTGCCTCGCCCAAGAGCTGCTGAAGAAGCTGGATTTGGCCAGCTAGTCTGCCCTCCTCTCGTCCTTCTTCACGTCCTTCCTCTCGTCCTTCCTGACGGGCACCTGAAATGGCCCACTCGTAGTCCCTTTGAGCCTTTTCGCGTTGGTCGTACATCTGCTTGTCTTCCGTTTTTGCGGAGATGGTTTCTATGGTGGAAATCGCTGTCTCAAACTCAATCCCGGGGAGCAATCGGCGAAGAGTTTCCCCGTCGTAATCCTGGGCGTGCAGCAACAGGAACACCCATTGGTTCAACTTACTCGCTCCAGGGATCGTTTGCTCTGCCAAGGCATATTTCGTCAATTCTACCGTGTGGACTTCGATCCCGTTGGGAATTGAACGGCCGCTCTGTTTGTCCAATAGCTGAAAACGGTGGTGAGCTTGGGTGGTTTCGGAGAAAAGGACGCGGCTGAGCAGGCAAATCGAAATCGAGGGCGCGGCCAGGGCGTAGTTTCCGCCCTCGGACAGTTGGTCGACATACATGCTACTGGCGTAGTAAACCAGTCGCTCGATCAGGCCCGCGTAGACCGATACTTGCATCTCCACGCCACGGTAAGGCGGCATCGTGCCATCAGGCTCGTTCATGCCGCGGCTTTCATGCTGAAGATGCGTGTGGCGGGGCCCCGCCGGAAACTTGCGTCGTGCGAATGGTGTCATGCACCGCATGACGTACCGGAAATGTCGCTTGCGCTACAGGACGCTTTCGGCGACGATGCGTTCTCGATAGTAGCCACAATTGTCGATGTGCCATTCGATCGCGCCGTCGTCGGGATGGAAAAAGTATTCCATGACCACTCTGATTTTCATCGGATTGGCTCCCGGCGGAGTCTTTGCCTCCATGACGACTTCCGCCATGTTGCGACCGTAGTGGTGAAAGATGCGAGTCGCTTGGACGACTTTCCACTCCGCATCGGGGCCGAGGTCCTGAAGCGCACCCGTCAGACTCTCTTCGCGAAACTCCTGCATGACCTGAGAGGCATCCGAAGACCCGAGATAGAACTGCTGCAATGGCATCGACGCAAGGTAGCGATTGGTAAATCGCTTGCGTAACTCCAATGCGTACTCCAAATCACCGTTGGCGATGACGCGGACATATTCTTTGGCAAACTTTTCTGCTTGGGCGCCCACCATGGCCTGTTTGGTCATTGGCAATGCAATGCCGGCAGAACCGAACAACACCGCCAACAGGATTCCGATTCGAGCCGGCGTGGTGCCCACAGGCCGCGACTCAGAATCCCAGCGACGCAAGGCAAAGAGCCCGAAAGCGATTGCTGCGACCGCTGCGATCAGCATCGGCATTGCGACAATGGAAAATATGCTCAGCACGCCCATCAACAGGCCAATGAACCCGGAAATTCGAAGTGGCGCCTCCGTTTCATCCAAAACGAAGCCGGTTTCCGCAGACATGGTGACGGGAGCAGGATCGGATGCAGAACTCATGCAGTCGTGATTCTTGAGCAACGCGGGAAAAGGTCTAAAACACAGGAAATCGTCGGATCGCGGTTGAAATCCAACAATGACGCGCAGGTCCCATTACGCACCGTTTGGCAAAAGGGTTTTCCAGAAAGTCGGGGTGCCGCCAGAAAGCCGCCACGCAAGAGTCCCCGTGAGGCAATGCTGATCGACTAAAATCGACGGATTCTGGTTCCAAACCAGGGACCGCCAACGAATCCCACTCATTTCCCGCACGCCGACCATGCCCGTTACCCATCACCCTGCTCGTCGCCCTGGCCTCTGGTCCAGCATCGCCCAAAACCCCTTACGGTCCGTCTTTTGCATCGCGATTTTCATTTCTCTGTGCATCGTCTCCATGAGCATCGCGGAGAAGACGGCCTTTGCCCAGGACGGAAACGGAGCCTCAAAGCCCGCTGCCACAGGGATCACCGAGGGCTCCGTCAACTACAAGACCGTCGGCGATCGAACGCTTCGCATCGATTGGACGCGTCCGGCCGATTGGCAACCGACCGACCGCCGTCCAGCGATTGCGTTCATTCATGGCGGCGGATGGACGGGCGGCAAACCTGGGCAATTCGCTCCCCACAGCCAGGAGCTGGCAGGGCTGGGCGTCGTCTGTTTTCGAATCGAATACCGATTGCTCAAGGGCAAGTCGGGACCGCCGGCGGACTGCGTCAGCGATGTCTCGGACGCGTTTCGTTTCATCCGTGGCAACGCAGGCCAGTTGGGCATTGACCCCGATCGTATCGCAGCCGGTGGAGGCTCCGCCGGCGGGCACTTGGCAGCTTTCTTGGGGATGATGGACGACGAAGTCATCGACGGTGTTTCACGCAAACCGAATTTGCTTTGTTTGTTCAATCCCGTCTACGACAACGGTCCCGGCCAGTGGGGTGACAAGCGAGTGGGCGACGAATATCCCAAATACAGCCCGGCTCACAACATCAGCAAAGACGACCCGCCGGCGATCGTGTTCTTGGGCACCAACGACAGCTTGATCCCCGTCGAAACAGCCGAGCGATTCCGTGACAACATGATCAAAGCCGGAGTCGAAAGCCGGTTGTTCTTGTACAAAGACCAGCCGCACGGATTCTTCAACGCCAACAAGTCAGACGGCAAGTATTACCGCCTGACGGTCGACGAAATGCTGTCATTCTTGAAGACGCACGGCTGGATCGACGGGTAACCGCTGTGGTTGCCAAATCGTTGAAATAGCGTGCGAGTCCGGACGCCTGGAGAATCAACCTATCCACACGATTGCACCCTCTCTAGACTCCGACTCAATCGCATTTGGATTCACGACGGAACGTGAATCTTTGATTGACGCGAAGACCGATCTGCAAAGGAGTGCCACGGCATGGAAGCCGCCCGTCAAACCCGCCGAATCACGTTCGGCGCGTCATTGTGCGCGTCATTATGCGTGAGCATGTTGTTCGCGTCTGCCTTGACCTCGCCCTGTCAGGCTGCCAACGCACGCTCGCGTAACTTTTTGGTGACCGCGCCGACCCCGCAATTGGCGCAAACGGTCGCGAAAGCCGCTGAAAAGTACCGCGACGACTTGGCCATCCACTGGCTGGGCCAGCCGCTCGCACCTTGGCCGACGCCGTGTCCCATCGAAGTTGTTGAGGGGCCACGCTTGGCCGCACAAGGCGTCACGACGTACAACCGAGCGCCGGTTCGCGACTTTCAAATGAAGGTCATCGGGACCGCCGAACGAATCCTCGACAGCGTCTTGCCACACGAAGTCTCCCACACGGTCTTGGCGACCCATTTCGGCAGACCACTGCCTCGCTGGGCCGACGAAGGCATTTGCACGACGGTCGAACATTCGGCCGAACGCGATAAGCACGAGATGAAACTTCGCGAGTTCCTGCAGACACGCCGTGGCATCGCGATGAACCGCATGTTTCTCTTGACGGAATATCCCGGTGACGTCCTGCCTCTCTACGCACAAGGTTACTCCGTGTGCCGATTTTTGATCGAACAAAACGGTCCTCGCTCGTTCATCAAATTCCTCGAAGACTACATGCAGCATCCATCGTGGACCCAGAACGTCAAACAGCACTACGGTTACGACTCGCTACTACAACTGCAAGAAAGCTGGCTGGCGTGGGTTGCCGCTGGCAGCGGTCCGGTGGCCCAATTTGCGGCTGCCCCCAGGTCGCCTGCCCCCAGGTCGCCTGGCGACTCAGCGCAACCCTCTGGCGGCAACGTTCGCCTAGCCGCAGCCACCACGACGCCGTCTGCATCCAATACAGCGATGGAAATCGCACCCGCTGCCGCCGCGTTTGAAACCATCCCAGCCGGGGTCGCGTCTCTCGCACCGGCGAACACGACAGCATCACGGGGGCAGTCGGGACAGCGATCCACCAGCGGCTGGTACCACCGTCAGCGTCAAAGTGTTCTCAGCGGACAGCCCGATGGTGAAATCGCGGCCCAGGAACCAGCAGCCCACACTGCAGCGGCCCAAAATCCAGCGGCCTCGCTGGCCCAAAACCAAGTTTTCCAGCCGTCCAACGCGAACCCTGGCTCCCGCCCCCCCGCCTCGCAGGCTGCAGCGGGGATCCCTCCGTCGATTCGCGGCAGCGGACGCTACAGCGTCTCTCAACCGCAGCCCGAACAGTCGGTTTCCAGTGCTGGCAGCGAGATTTTGTACGGTACGGGCGGCTCTCAAACCGAATCCGGGAGCATTGGACGGTATTAAATCGCCCAGTTGATGGGGGTGGGTACCGCAGAACGCTCGCGTTTGCTATTTTCACCACTCAAAATCACGACCTAATGCCCACCGAACAGTCCCCTGACTGGGCCGGTGGGCGTTTCATCCAAGGATAAATGACATGGCCAAACCACATCACAAGTTGAAGAAAGCGAACCACGGGCGTCGTCCCGCCAGCGCGAAAGCACGCAAGGCAAAGCGCAGAAAGATCAAGACTTAAGCTTTGTCGAAACCGAACGTTAGGTAGTGCCCCGAAAGCGAACGAAGCGTGCCCAAAGCAGATTTTTTCGTCGATCTCGCGTTGTTGGATTTTGACAATCCGATTGCCGATTTGGAAACCATCCGGCAATACAATCCGCAACGCCATGAAATGGAACATCTGACCGGTATCCTGTATGAGGACACCGAGCGGTTGGTTTGCGCGGGGTACAAACAAGTTTCCCACGACGAATTCTGGTGTCGTGGCCACATGCCTGGAATGCCGGTCATGCCCGGGGTGATCCAGCTGGAGGCCGTGGCGCAACTATCTAGCTTCTTTGCACAAAAGAACGACCTGCTGGGTGCCGAGATGGTCGGCTTTGGCGGCGTCGATGGTGCCCGCTTCCGTGACGTCGTCGTCCCGGGCGATCGCTTGGTGCTGATGATTCAATTGACCAAGGCGCGACGCAATCGCATGATTGTTGCGAATTTCCAAGGTGTCGTCGGCGAAAAACTGGTTGTCGACGGATCGCTCATCGGAATCCCGTTGCCCGTCCAAGCGGTCAAGGACCATCTGCAGAAACGCGCGATCGCTAATTCGAGCGCGAACGCGACTGAATAAAGCTCAGTTGCCGGTGCAACATCTCCACACAGGGCATCCGCTGGCCCGCTGACATCGCATCGCGTATCGGCCGTGCAAAGATCGTCTCCAACTCCATCGGTCGACCGGCCAAGAAATCCAGACGCATGCTGCTGTCGTAGGGCACCATCGATCGCGTGTTGTCCATCGTCTTTCGGATCCAAACCGGATCGATCGCCGCACCGCACGCTTTCGCACCTTCGTACACTTCGCGGATGATGGTTTCCGCCATCGCCGCTGAATGTGGCTCTTCCACGATTTCCTTGGTGGACGCATCCAGCGCAACGGACAATCCATTGAAGGGAATGTTCCACATCAGTTTTCGCCATCGCACCATCCGTAAATCATCCGAGGCGTGTGCATCGATCCCGGCATCGACCAGCTCGCTTTGGATCGCGGAAAGACTCTCTGCGGCAAGCGATGGCGTGCGTAGCGCGCCAAAGACGATGCGTCCGAAATCAATGTGCTTGATGTGCCCCGGGCCGACTTTATTGCTGCACAAAAAACAGCATCCACCCAGCACACGATCCTCGCCTACGATCGCCCCGACGTCTTGCTCGACCCCCAATCCATTTTGCAGCACCAATACCAGTCCGTTGTCACCCGTCGGCCCCGGCAGCAGCTTGGGCAGTAACTCGTTTGCCGTCGTCTTCATGGCAACGATGGTGACGTCACACGGAGGGATCGTCGCGGCATCGCTGTGCGCGTGAACGTCTTTCAAGTGAAAGTCGCCCCAGATGGAATCGACCCGCAGCCCGTGCTCGCGGACGTGATCGAAATCGCTGCGCAGCAGAAAGTGCACTTCGTGCCCCGCTTTGGCCAGCATCCCTCCGTACAGGCCACCCAAGGCACCGGTGCCCAGTATCGCGTAGCGTCGCTTGGAGGTGTCCGAGTTCGTTGTTGTACTTTGGTCTCTCATGATAAAACTCGTGTGTCATCATCGTTTAACGACAAGCCGAAGGCGACAACGCATCTTCGCCTGCAACGAGGTCGCTGCAACGAGGTCGCTGCGGCGAGGTCGCTGCGGCGAGGTCGCTGCGGCGAGGTCGCTGCGGCGAGGTCGCCTGCGGCTTGTCGTTAAACGATTGGGCTATTTGATGGTCACCGTTGGAGCGCATCCGCATCCGCTGCCGCATTGACTCAGTCGTTGGGTTATCTTTTCCGATGTCGGTGTGGTTGCCAATCCGCCCAACGCTGTGCAGCGATGTTCTCTTGGCATGCGTTCGGAGACACGTCGCGCCGCGTCGATGGTTTCATCCAGCGGGATCACTGCATCGAATCCTGCCAAAGCCATGTTGGCGCACGAGATCGCGTTGCTGGCAGCCATCACGTTTTTCCCCAAGCAAGGCACTTCGACGCGATTGGCGACGGGATCGCAAATCAAACCGAGCATGTTCTGCAACGCCATGGATGCGGCGCCGGTTGCCTGAGACGTTGTCCCACCGGCCATGGTGACGAGTGCCGCCGCGGCCATCGCCGCAGCCGAGCCACCTTCGGCCTGACAGCCGCCGACCTCTGCGGCAAAGCTCCACGCGGTGGCAATGAAGACACCGATCAAGCCCGCAGCCAGCATCGCTTGCGCAATCTCGCGATCGGACAACCCCAACGACTCGCCCATCGCCAGGCAACTTGCGGGCAGCGCCGCGCACGCCCCAGCGGTCGGAGCTGCAACGATGACGCCCATCGAACTTTTTACTTCCATCAACGCGGTGGTGTACAACACCATTCGGTTTAGCACGCCGGCATCCAGTAGTCGACCGGCATCGAGCATCTGCTCAAAACCGCCGGACTGATAACCCAGAACTCGGTCGGCGTATTCGGTTCCGCCAAGTCCCTGTTGAACACTTGCACGCAGGATCTGGATGATCTCGACCATCTTGTCGATCGCTTCGTCCTCCGACAGATCACCGCGAGCCATCTCATACCGGGCAGCCCATTGCCAAAGCGACTTGTCGTCGACGCCGGGCTGTGACATCAGTTGCGAACAGCTTTCAAAGGGAACTCGCATCGATCGCCGTGACCGGATCGGCAGCACCGGTGACATTCGATGGATCGATTCAACCGTTGCCCCGCTCATCGCCTGCCCGACGGCACCATCATCTAGCGGTGCCTGCGACTGAATCTGCACCAGCGAATGACCAGCGGCCCGGTGGACTTGGACGCGATCGGCATGCAGTGTCTCTCCGACCGTCGCCGTGTCCTCCGCTGAAAGGTCTCCATCGATGAACACAAGCGTCTCGTCATAACCGCCATCGATACAACCATCGACGCTGACATCGAAACCGTCGATTTCAAGCACTTGGATCATCCCACCTCCGGTCGAGATCGCGATCACCTGATGCCTGCCCGAATCACCCCGCAGAGTCAACCGATAGGTGTTGGGATGCGGGTCGCCGAAATCACCGTACTCGAATTCGATTTCGGTGCCCGAATCGATCAAGTGACGTTGCGAATCGGGTAATCGGGGGTCGTTCGCTTCCCAACCCATCAAGCCGCCGAACAACCCCATGTCGGAACCCTGGCTGGTGTGCGTGGCGGGCAGGGAACCCGAGTTGTCAAACTGAATCAATACTTGGTCGATTGGACCACCCAGCAGATCGCGAGCCAGGCGACCGATCCGAAGCGCAGCGGCGCAGTGTGAACTGCTGGGGCCACGCATGACAGGACCGATCACGTCGTTAAAAATGCTAACAGGCATCGGAGTGGAACCTTTCAATGCAAAACAGAAAACGTGAACCAAGCGTCCAAGAACGAGCCGCCAAGCGTTGCGGCGTTTTCAATCGCCCTACCCTACCCAGCGCCCGACCCTACCCAGGGTAGCCTACTCGACCGCGGCCTCGCCGTCCCCCATCCTCACAAAGATCGAGTATCATGCCAGCCGTTGACGCACCTGAGTGTAGCGCATTGACCGGCTAAAACGCTTTCATTTCATGGAGAATCAGTTAGATGGCTAAACGTGTTGCGATGGTGGGACTGGGTTTTGGTTCGGAATTCATTCCCATATATCAAGCCCACCCGGATGCGGAGGTCGCTGCGATTTGCCGGCGAAACGAAACCGAGCTGAACAAGGCCGGAGACCAGTTCGGGATCGATCGCCGCTACACTCAATACGAAGACGTCTTGGCGGACCCGGACATCGATTTCGTCCACATCAACAGCCCGATCCCCGATCATGCCTCGATGTCGTTGGCGGCCTTGGATGCCGGCAAACATGTGATGTGTACCGTCCCGATGGCCACCAACATCGAGGACTGCCGCAAGATCGTTGAAAAGGTCCAGCAAACCGGATTGAAATACATGATGGCCGAAACGGTCGTCTACAGCCGCGAGTTCTTGTTCATCAAGGATCTGTACGAGAAGGGCGAACTGGGCGAAATCCAACACCTCGCGGCCTCGCACCCGCAAGACATGGACGGTTGGCCGAGCTACTGGCAAGAAATGATTCCGATGCACTACGCCACGCACGTGGTCAGCCCCTGCTTGGGCCTGACGGACGCATTGGCCGAGTACGTCAGTTGCTTTGGCAGCGGCCGCGTGCGAGAGGACATCGCCAAGAAATCAGGATGCTCCTTTGCCGTCGAATCCTGTCACATCAAACTGCTCAATAGCGATGTCTCGGCGCACATTTGGCGGTTCTTGTACGACGTTGCCAGGCAGTATCGCGAAAGCTTTGACGTCTACGGCACCAAGAAAAGTTTTGAATGGACGCTAATCGAAAACGAACCGCACGTCCTGCACACGGCCAAGAAGCCCGAGCACGAGATTGCTGAGAAGATCGAAGTCCCGGACTTTGCGCACCTCCTGCCCGAAGAAATCCGCCGTTTCACTTTGCCGTCGGAGATTCACGACTCCGAGCACTTGTCGTTCGTTCAAGGCGGCGGTCACGGCGGCTCGCACCCGCACCTTGTCAACGAAATGGTTCGTGCCTTGGTCGACGATCGTGACCCCCGCCCCAACGCCGTGACCAGTGCCAACTGGACGTGCGTCGGCATCTGCGCTCACGAATCGGCAACCAAAGGAGGCGAGATCGTCCGCCTGCCGGAATTCACCCTCGGCTGAAAGTGAGGTTGCACGTCGGTGCGTTTGACACCAGCCAGGGATGTCACAACTGGGCTGCTCAAAATTTGGGGTTGTGGCACTATGACGCTCCGCAAGTTTCTGTCACCTCTCCCGGCGCAGCTGGCGGCCTCCAGTGAGCCTCAGGCGCTAGCCGTGGGCCTGAGGCGGATTGTGGTGCCGGCCCACGGCTATCGCCTGAGGCTCACTCTGATTGCGATGCATGGAACAAAAACATGGACTGAAAAAACAATGTCAACACCAAATTTTGAACAGCCCAGACCAAGCCTGGACAACTTGGCGTGAACTCAACGAGGCGACGTTTCCGTCAATACCTCGACAACCGCATCGAACACGGATTTCGGTTTCAGATTGCGATCGAACAGCAACGGATAGTTGACTCGATCCCAAGGAAAGTAATTGAGCCAGCTTTGTCCGTCATGGAGGTTCCAGAATGACACGCGAGCAATGACGTCTTGGTATTCATCAAAAAGCCGAAACAACGCGACGTACTGCTGCGTCTCTTTCTGCTCAATGTCCTTGGGGAGTCCTTCTTTGTAGGGATCGAATGTTTTCAGTTCGTCCCGGTGCGCTCCGCCATCCGCCCACCATCGCCCACGCGTCACCACATCGATGTCCAATTCGGAAACGACCACCTTGATGCCAAGCTCTCGGAGCGAGTCAAAGGTTTCGCGAAGTTGGCTCAAGGAATCATCGCCGAGTTCAAAGTGCCCTTGCATTCCGTAGGCGTCGACGGGCACCCCGCGTTCTTTCAGTTCCCCCAACAACCGGATCAGCTTTTTTCGCTTACCCGGGAAATGGCAGTTGTAGTCGTTGTAAATCAGCAAGGCATCCGGATCGTGCTTGCGAGCAGCGCGAAACGCTGTTTCGATGAAATCGATGCCCGTGGTTGTGGAGTAAACCGATTCACGGAGATAGCCATCCTCACCGTCCGCGAGTGCTTCATTGACGACATCCCACATGGTCGCCGATTCGTGGTATCGCTGAACGACCTTGGCGACGTGATCCTCGATACGCTGCAGTAGCTTTTCTCGCGTCACCGGCTGGCCACCGGCCTCCTCTTTCATCCACTGGTCGGTGCGATCATCTTTGGCCCAGACCAAACAATGGCCGACCAACTCCAGTTGGTTTCGTTTGACGAAATCGACGAAGCGGTCGGTGGCGTCGAAGTTCCATTGGTTTTCAGCCGGATGAATCCCCTGCGGTTTCATGCAGTTTTCCGGTGTCAGAATCTGAAAATGTTTGACAATCAGATCGGCACTCGCAGAATCGGATAGCACGCGTTCGCTGACACCCACACCGATCTTGAAACGTTCACCGACCGCATCTTTCAACGCAACAGAACCGACCGCCACTGCGCCACTCGGTGCCGGCGATTCCTGCGCCAGCGAATCATGGGCCAAGCCGACGGTGAACAACAGTGACGCGACAAGATAGATTGGATGCATGGATCTCATGAAATGATTGTCCTGTGGTTCAATGATGTTGTCGGGTCAGTGTCGCCCGGGCCAGTGTCGCCCGGGCCAGTGCAGATTCTCTCCGCAAGGATCACCTGGTAGTGGGATTCGCCAGAATTCCTTTTGCACAGGATTCCTGGCGAAATCCACTACGCCATCTATTGATGATGCGTTCCTAGACTCACTCGTTTACGCTTCGTGCTCGCATCCTTGTCAGTCTGAATGCTTCACAGCGTTGCCATTGGGGGCCGATGCGTAAAATTCCTCTGTGGTCATGCAGTGTACTCGAACCGGGTTTCGTCGTTTGCCACATCGTCGAGTCGAAAAAAACGATACCTTGAGCCGCGGCCGGTGTTAGCCAGTTGACACAGGAAGCGACCGGAGCGTGCGCCGGCCACGAGGGTGAAATAGCTCCGACAGTTTGCGCAATTCCTCATGGAAAACGCGAATGAACCCGCATTAGACTCTTATCATTGCAATCCCATCGCTTTTGTGTGAATCGGCCGTTTCGGCTGAACATCGCCCTATCAGCGTCCTAAGCCATGCTCACCACCGGGGCCATCTGTGCCGCGTGAGTTGGACCTCAAGACGCTCGTTCCCCATGGACCCATCAAATGACGTCTCTCTTCTTACGCTTGGCTATCGCGGTTTTCCTGCTTGCCGGCACCGGCCTGCACCACGTTGCATCGGCAGTGGAACCTCGCGTGTCCGTCCTGATGCTTGGTGATTCTGGATTCCACAAACCCTCTGAGTTCTATCGCCACTTGGTCGAACCACTGGCCGAGCAGTCTGTGGAGCTGCAGTACACAGAAAAGTTGAGCGATCTCAACTCAGAGAACCTCGCCAAGTACGACGGGCTGATGATCTTTGCAAACGTAGAGCGAATCACTCCGGAGGCCGAGTCGGCACTGCTGAACTTTGTCCAGCAAGGCGGCGGACTGATACCGGTTCACTGCGCTTCGTTCTGTTTTTTGAACTCTGACAAGTACATCGACTTGGTCGGTGGACAGTTCAAGAGTCACGGCTTCACCCGATTCCAAACGACCATCGTCGCTCCTGATCATGAAATCATGGCGGGCCTGAAACCTGTTCAGTCGATGGACGAAAGCTACCGGCACGGCCGTCTGAATCCGGACAAGACCGTGCTGGAACGACGAAGCAGTGATTCAGGGCCGGTGAGTGATCCAGACGGTGAGCCGTACACGTGGGTTCGAAACAGCGGTAAGGGACGCGTTTTCTACACAGCTTGGGGACATGATCACCGCACTTGGTCCAACGTCGATTTCCAAAACCTGTTGGCGCGTGGTGTCCTATGGGCTTGTGGCCAGACACTGACGGCTGCAGTCACGGATAGTGATGACGCCACACAGTCACAGGCCGTAGCTGCAGCCAATCGAACATTCGCCAAACCTGAGATGACTGTGCCGTCGATCGACGAAAAGAAATTTCAGTTCACCGATGTGGGCGCAAAGATCCCCAATTACACGCCGGGCGCCCGCTGGGGGACGCAGGAAGCTCCGTTGACGTTGATGCAAAATCCGCTGCCCGCTGACGAGTCCATCAAAGCGTACTCAACTCCCAAAGGTTTCCAGCTCTCCGTGTGGGCTCGGGAGTCGGATAAGAACTGGCCGGAGAACGCTCAGGACACAGCCGAGTTTGCCGGATTGACGGGCAAGCCGATCGCGATGAACTGGGACGAACAAGGTCGCCTGTGGGTTTGCGAGACGGTCGACTACCCCAACGAGTTGCAATCGGCTCCGGGTGAAGGTCGCGACCGTATCAAAATCTGCGAAGACACAGATAACGATGGCCAAGCTGACAAGTTCACGATCTTTGCCGAGCACCTGAGCATCCCGTCGACGCTGGTCTGCTACCGCGGTGGCGTGATCGTTCAGAATGGTGCCAAGACGATCTACCTGAAAGACATCGACGGCGATGACGTTGCCGATTTTCGCCAGGAACTGATCACCGGTTGGGCGATGGGCGACACACACGGCGGCGTCAGTAATTTCCAATACGGGCCGGACAACTGGATCTGGGGCATGCAGGGGTACAACAACTCCGAGCCGGTCATCAACGGCGAACCTCAGATGCGGTTCCGCCAAGGTTTCTGGCGATTCAAAGTCCGCGCCGGTGCGGCCGATGACACTGCACCTGCGTTCGCGATCGACAAGCAATCAGGATTGCCAGCCGAAAAAGCGTCCGATCAGTTCAACGAACACACCGTTCGCGTTGATGCGTTGGAATTCATGCGAGCGACGAACAACAACACATGGGGACTTGGGTTCAGCGAAGAAGGCTACGTGTTCGGATCAACCGCCAACGGTTGCCCGAGCGTCCACATGCCAATTCCCAATCGCTATTTCGATCAAGTCGCCGGCTGGTCACCGAGCACGTTGCAAAGGATTTCGCCGAACGACCGATTCAACGCACTGGACGATAAGATCCGCCAAGTCGACTATCACGGTGGCTACACGGCGGCGGCGGGCAGTGGGATTTATACCGCACGAAATTACCCGGCACCGTGGTGGAACAAGATCCAGATGGTGTGTGAACCGACGGGCCACATCGTCGGCGGCTTTGTCTTGGAGAAAGACGGCGCCGGATACCAGAGCAACAACATTTTCAATGTCGTCGCCAGCATCGACGACTGGGCATCACCGATCATGTCCGAAGTCGGTCCGGACGGCAATGTTTGGGTACTGGATTGGTACAACTACATCATCCAACACAACCCCACACCCAACGGATTTCAAACCGGCAAGGGTGCCGCCTACGAAAGCGACCTTCGCGACAAACGTTTTGGGCGAATCTATCGAATGCTCTACGAGCAGTCCTCGGCCCCGACGCATGCGATGCAACTCGCTTCGGCTTCAGATGCCGAGCTCGTGGAAGCACTGAAGAGCAACAACTTCTTTTGGCGTCGAACCGCACAGCGACTGCTCGTCCAACGCAGCTCGTCAGACGCGGCAACGCTCAACGCGCTGGTCGCGTTGGTCGACGATCAGCAAACAGACGACATCGGCCTCAACACCGCCGCGATGCACGCCATTTGGACCTTGGCCGGATTGGCCGACGGCCAAATCGAAGATGCCAAAGCGGCCCTCACGGCGGCCTGCCAAAAGGGCTTCCAACACAAATCCAGTCCGGTACGCAATGCGGCCGTGGCCAGTTGCCCGGCCGATCAAGTCGCCGGTGCCATCGAAGCTGGATTGCTGAAAGATGCGGACCCACGTGTCCAACTTTCCACACTGCTGCGGATCGCGGACGGAGCCGGTTCTGCGTCAGGAGAAACTTTGGCGTCGCTCGTAGCAGGCACAAAAACCATCGCCAACGACGATGTCTTGTTGGATGCATGGACCTCCGCCGCTGCGACAGCTCCGGTGGAAACATTGGTAGCTTTGATCAACGCAAACGATCGGTCGAGCGATCGTGAACTGGGATCGCGAGTCGCCATCCTTGCCGAGCACATCGCGCGATCCAATCCGACCGGCGAAAAGATCGAAGCACTGCTGAAAGTCGATCCGGCTTCTCCGCTCACGATCCCGCTGTGGGAAGGACTCGCCAAAGGCTGGCCGAGAGACTTGAGCATCACGTTGTCGGAGGCTGCTCAGTCGCAGTTCCGCGACCGATTCCTCGCCGGCAACACTTCGGTTGAAAACAAAGCGGCGATCTTGGCGGTTGCCGACAAGTGGTCGATCAAGGGACTGGACGAAGCCGTTTCGTCTATTCAAGGTCAACTGCTTGACACTGCATTGGACATCGATGCCGATGCGGAAACACGACTAACCGCGTGGGATCAGGCGATCAAGCTTGCTCCGACGAGCGAAGGCCTACTGGATGCCGTCCAAGCCATGCTGACTCCGCAGTTGGCTCCCGAAACTGGCAGCCGAGCAATCGCTGCCCTTGGATCGGCACGTGTCCCAGGATTGACCGAACAGCTGATCTCGATTCGCAGCCAACTTGGGCCTCAGATGTCGGGCAATATCCTGACGCTGTTGCTAGCTCGCACCGACACGACCACCGAGTTGTTGGATGCGATCGCCGATGGCAAGGCGCAATTGACCGAGCTGCAACTCGATCAACGACAGGCTTTATTGAATCATCCGACACGCGAAATCGCGGCTCGTGCGAAAGAATTGATGGAGATGAAGGGTGCTTCCGTTTCGTCGAATCGCCAAAGCCTCGTCAACGAGTGGATGCCTGTCACGGAGATGAAAGGCGATCTGACCAATGGGATCGCGATGTACAAAAAACACTGTGCTCTGTGCCACAAGCACGGAGAAATGGGTGTTTCGATCGGTCCCAATCTGACGGGAATGGCGGTACATCCCAAAGAAGAAATCTTGGTGAACGTGCTCGACCCCAATCGCAGCGTTGAAAATAACTTCCGCACCTACCAAATCCTGACCGTCGACGGTGCGGTGCTGACAGGAATGCTGGCCGGCGAGTCAGCCAATTCACTGAGGCTGATCGACACGCAAGGCAAGGAGAAACAAGTTCTGCGTGAAGACATCGAGCAGATGAACGCATCGACCAAGTCGTTGATGCCAGAGGGCTTTGAAAGTCAGATTTCCAAGCAAGAGATGGCCGACCTGTTGGCTTTCTTGGCCAATCGCGGACGCTACACGCCGCTCTCACTGTCCACCGCGGCAACGATCAGCGGTCCGAAAGGCTTACCTGGATTCCGTGGCAACGCGGGTGACACGTTCGAATTCAAGACCTACGGGACCATTGAGGTCGAAGGCATTCCGTTCGACTTGCAAGATCCCCAAGGCGGACGCGTTGCCAATGTCGTCGCGTTGCAGAGCAGCGGCGGTCGCTTTCGAAGCACACTACCCAGTGCGGTAACGGTGCCTTGTTCGGGCAACGTGTCGGCAATCCACATGCTGGGCGGCGTTGCCTCCTTCGGATTCCCGATCAATCGTGACGAATCGTCCAGCTTGATCGTGCGATGTCACTACGCAGACGGCAGTTCGGTGGATCACGCGTTGATCAACGGCAAACACATTGCCAACTACCAAGAACGCGTTGACGTTCCGGATTCCAAGTTCGCCATCGACGCCGGTGGCAAACAAGTTCGGTACTTGAAGATCCCCGTGGATGCGAGCAAGCCGCTCAAGGAAATCGAGCTCGTCAAAGGAGAGAACCGATCCATCCCCGTCGTCTTTGCCGTCACGGTTGAGTCCGCATCGAGCGGGGAAGCCGATCATGCCGTCGGCGCAAACGACACGCGACAAGATCCCCCGCAAGATACGCCACAGCCGCCACGTCGTCGTCGAGGTGGATTCGGTGGTCCGATCGAACTCGGACCGGATGACGTTGCCGTCTACGAAGCGCCACCGGCCGATTTCAAATCCGAACGTGATGTGCCTCACGGCAAGCTGGAGATGGTCGAGTATGAATCCAAGACCGTCGGAACAACTCGCAAGATGCAGGTCTATACACCGCCGGGCTACACCGCCGATAAAAAGTATCCCGTGCTGTACCTGCTGCACGGCATCGGTGGAGATGAAACGGAGTGGCAGCGGTTTGCGACTCCCAATCTGTTGCTGGATAATCTGATCGCTGATGGAAAAGCGGTCCCAATGATCGTGGTGATGCCCAACGGTCGAGCACAGAAAAACGACAGAGCGGAAGGCAACGTCATGGCGAGTGCACCAGCCTTTGCCGTATTCGAGCGTGACCTGCTCGACGACGTCATTCCGGCGATTGAGTCAAAGTACTCAGTGGCTGCCAACCGCGAACATCGCGCGATCGCCGGCCTTTCGATGGGAGGCGGACAATCGTTTAACTTCGGACTCGGCAATCTCGATACGTTCGCTTGGGTTGGTCCCTTCTCAGCGGCTCCCAACACCAAGCGTCCCGAAGAGTTGGTCCCGGACGTGGCTGATGCAAAAGCCAAGCTGAAACTGCTCTGGATTTCTTGCGGAAACAAAGACGGCTTGATCCGAATCAGCCAGAACGTGCACCAGTTCCTCAAGTCCAACGAAATCGAGCATGTCTGGCACGTCGACGGGCACGGTCATGACCCTCAGCACTGGAGCAGTAGCCTGTACTGGTTCGCTCAAGAGGTGTTCCAGGACCCTGCGCAAGCCGCTAAAGTCGAGCCTTCCCTTGTGGGTAAATGGACAGGCACGGTTCAAACCCAAATCGGTGATCAACATTATGAGATCACGATTGAAAGTCAGGACGATGGCAACACCGGAACGGCTGTGATGACACTCGACGGAGAGTCGTACAACAGCAAGCTTTCGAACATCAAGCTCGACGCGGGGAAGGTTTCATTTGACGAGACGCTGAGTTTCCGGGGCAACGATCTGACGATCCGGTATTCAGGCAGTCTCGACGTCGATGAAATGAAGCTGACACGCAAGGTGGGCGATTTTGCGACGGAAGAATTCACGGTGAAGCGAGTCAAATAGCAGCGAGTTTCACGGCCGGCAGGGCCGTGTCGTTATCACGCTCCCCTGCCTTTCGTGGCCAGATGGATCTCCACACGATTTCACGGAGTGCCGTTTCTCCTGCTCCAGATCACGCGGCCCAAATCGCACGAAACCCGAATCAACTGGACTTCCCGCATCGATTGACTTATCTTCAAACGCTAGGAACCCCACGCAGGTGAACGGTTCCATGCCGAAAATGATATGCCAAGAGGTCCACGCCTCTCTTTTCGATACGGGTGTCGCGTTCCATGTCCGATCTGATCACCGTATCCAATGGAACTCAGTTCTATCGCATTCCAGAGAGCGACCTGGCCCAAGCGAAACGGAGCGGTTTCTACCGACCGCTAGAGATCGGGCGCACGATCATTTCCGATGGTCGTCAGATCCTGGAAATCCCACTGACGGATCTCGAATCCGCGATTGCCGAGGGGTATCGAAACGCGTTGTCCGCAGAGATGCCGGCCGCAGAGATGCCGGCCGCAGCGATTCCCAGCCAAACCAGCCCCAGAACCGAAGAAACCACGGCCACTCAAGCCGAGGTTTCGCCGTATCGGCAGGCCGAGTTGGAACGCGAAGCCCTGCACGAACAATTGCAGTCCAGCCTTGCCGAAGCCTCTTGGTATGCAAAGCCGTTTGCGGCGGCCCGTCTGTGGTGGTTCCGATACCGCGACAACCTGCTGAAGCAGTGTCGCACAAACGGGCTGAGCATCGCGATTCACGTCGCTCTGCTGTTGCTGCTGTCCGCCGTTTTCCTGACAGACAAAACGATTGACAATCCCAACATTATCACGGTATCGCAAACGGACGAACCGGCGATCGAAGAAGTCATCATTGAGACGGTGGAGATCGAATTCACGGAACCGGTCGAGGAAGTCGTCGAGCCGGAAAGCGAATCGATGGAGGTGATCAACGAAATCACCGAGCAGCTTGTCTCCATCGACGTTGCGGAGTCCTTTGACGGCAGCATGCTGACCGCGCCGTCCGCATCGGGTTCCGAAGGCGACGGAGAGGCGATGGAAAAGCCGACCAAGAACAAGGTGCAATTCTTTGGCGCGAAAACAGAAGCGATCGATTTTGTGTTCGTCATCGACAACTCCAATAGCATGACGAGGGGACGGTTTGAAACGGCGCTCAATGAACTGGTCAAAGCCGTCAGCAAACTCAACCGTCGACAAAGATTCTACGTGATCTTCTACAGTGACACGGCCTACCCGCTTTTCCACCCCTACTCGCCCAAAACGCTGGTTCCCGCGACCGACCAGAACAAGAAACTGTTGGTGCGTTGGCTGCAAACGGTTCCACTGTGCCTGCGGACCGATGGCAAGGAAGCATTGCAACTGGCGTTTGACCTTGATCCCGATGTCATGTTCGTGCTCGGCGATGGCGCGTTCACCGACGGTGCCTCTCGCTACTTTAGCGACAACCCAAACAAAAAGGTCGTCGTTCACACACTGGGTATGGAGGTCAACGCACAAGACGCCGTGAGCTTTAAGACGTTGGCCACTTCTCACCGCGGCACCTATCAAGACGTCGGCGTGCATCCCGAAGCCGCGATGTTTGCAAAACAGTTTCCGCGGCAGCGAAATAACAAACGAAACGGCTACTGGGGCTTGAAGCTGCCCGCCGTCGCCAAAAAGAAGAAGTAACCCGGCTTTTTAAAAGATTTGAATGTCCAGTGCTGGGAAAGACGATTGGCGTTCGCGTGCAAAAACGCTGTCAGCAGGCGGGGCTTCGCCGCCACAACCAACGCCGACATTGCCGAACAACACTGAACCCGCGTCGCCACGCCAGCCCGACGCCGGAACAAGCCTACCATCGCGGTGGCAACCTCTTGACCCCGCGACCGCATTTGAAGTCGTTGGAACGGATGAGGAAACCGAATCGAACTCTCACCCCCTGCGAAGAAAAAAGGCGAGCTGGTTTGAATGGATCGCGGGTGCGACGGTACTGCTGTTGATCGTTGTCGCGATCACGCTGCGGACCGTCAGAAACTCAAGTCCGCCAGATGCCGCTCAAGTGCAACGTACGGCGGCAGTCGGAACGCCTGATCAACCCATCAAATCGCCCATCAGTGATCCTGGTACTCTCGAAAGCGAACCCCAGCCTCAAGAGACAGTTCCTGCTCGCTCAACAGAACAGCGTGAGATTGTTGACAATGTCTTGAGCGATGCCGGAGACGGTTCCTTTGCATTGGGGGATCCGATCAACGACACTACTGAAGTCGCCCAACCGGAAATGACGCCACCGGCGAAATCACCGCAGGTCGAGAAACCGGCTCGTCGGTTTCCGACCGCGCCCGACCCCATGAGGATCCGGCCAGTTTCTCGCAAAGTGATCGAGCGTGAAGCGGACATGCCATTGAGGCGGCAAGTAGAACTGGACGAGCGGACCCACTCGTTCATGCTGTTCAAGCGACTCTATCCGATCGCCTTCGAAACCCATAGCAAATATCTCACAGCCAAGAAATCAGATCCAACGTCCGATGAGTCTGAAACGCTGCTGATTGAATCCATCGGATTGTTCGAACAATGCTTGGATCGCCCCAGTGAAGAAGTGCCCACAGATCAACGACTTCAAATCGAGTACACGCTGGCAAGTCTGTATCTCGATGCCGGGCATCTGTTCGATGCCTTTGTCTATGCGTCACACGTTGTTCGTTTTGCGGAGCCTGGCCAACCGCTCACCAAGGCCGCTGGCACGCTCGCGTTCGCGGCGCTGCAGGAATCCCATCAAGCGCATTACGGCGACCCGACGCAGCCAACCGAATTGAACCAGATGTCCATTCTGTGCGATTTGATGCAGCAGCGTGACATTGAACATCCGCAATTGGACTCGATGCGATTCGCGATCGCCCAGCAATTCGAGCGAGACGGATTTCATCTGCTGGCCGCACAAGCCTACACCCGTGTCGATGAGAAGTCTGAACTGCATGGGAAAGCCCAATTGGCGGCGGGGCGAGAGTTCTGGGCGGAAGCGTTGCAGCGAGAGAACGATTCCATCGATGACCAAGTCGAATGGATTGTGAGTTGCGCTGCAAAGTTTCTTAAGAACGCCATTGAGACGCTTGATGGTGAAAGCCGCGCCTCGCCTACGTTGTTGGCCGGCAAAGTCGCTCTCGCACAAATTCACCTGCGTCGCGGTCGGCCTCAACTCGCGATCGAATTGATCAACGGACCATCGGGCGTCTTGAGCCAGACGGGTGGCGAAGCCAGTGTGTCGAGCGAGTTCGTCACTGCAGCACACGAACTGGTCTTCGAGGGCTATTCGCAAGCCGGTGATCTGGCTGGCGTTCAACGGACCCTCAGTGAGCTGGCTAAGCGTTATGGCCCAGACGGGAAAGCACGCATTGCGAAACTGTACAAGAATCTCGCAAAGGATTTCTTGAGTCGGCTAAGTGATTCAGAAGAGATCTCGTCCGAGCAGGTTGCTCAACTGGATTCGATGATGAAGCCGATTCTGGACGAAAAACTGAATCCGACGTTGGACATCATGCTTTGGGCAGCGGGCATCTGGTCCGATCTCGCCACTCGCGCCACCGACTCCTCCGTTCGATCGCAATGTGTTGATCGAGCCGACACGCTCTTGTCCAAAGCGGCCGCGTCGCCAGAACTAAAGCCGGCAGAAAAGATGGGATTGACGCTTCAGCGCATCGATCTGTCACAGCGTGCGGGTGATCTGTCGCAGGCATTGGATTTGGTGACGAAGATCCTGCAACAAACCCCCAACGCAATCGACTTGCAGATCAAATCCGCGCAGTTGTTGAGCGAGATGGCCAAGTCATCCGGCGACGTCAACGACTTTCACATCGCGGTCGAAGGACTCCCCGAGGATGCCGTGTGGGGTTGGGCCAAGCTCAATGGCACGATCAACCGAATGCATCTCGAAAGCGATGACGGCACACGCTACTTTGAACGCCTGATGGAGTCCGGTTTTGAGTTGAATCAAGCCAGGATCGACCAAGCCCGGGCAACGTCCTCGGAGGAAGATCGTCAACGCCTGCTCGACACCACAAGATCTCATCTTCGACGCATGATCACAACGCTCGCCACGTCGTCTCCATCATGGACAAAAAAACTAAAAGCACTCGAAGCGTCGTTGCGCTAAAACCCAACTCCCCACGTTTTTCAGATTCCCCTCGTAATGGGATTCGCCAGAATTCCCCGATACCTGAGCAGCACCGCACAAGTCCATCCGATTCCTTGTCATTTTAATGGACATGTCCTCGCCAGCAGCTTGCTGCACCTGCGGACTGGTTCCTGTACACTCGGAGCATGCACAGTCCCCCCGACAAAACCGTTTTTGTTTCCCACACATCGAAGAATAATTCTTTCGTTGACTCACTCCGGCATAGGCTGGAGAGCCGCGAGTTCACGGTGTTGGAAGATTCTCAGTTTGGTGCCGGTGAGAATTTGCCAGACAGCGTTCGTGATTTCATTGATCGCTCCGCGACCGTGATCGCCGTCGGTAGCGCCGAGGCGACCGGATCCCACTGGGTCAAACGGGAACTTCGCTACGCCAGCAAGCAGGGCAAGCGTATCGTCCCGCTCATGCTGCCGGGGTCATCAGCGACCGAATTACGTGAAATTTTCGAACTGCCGCAACCCACTTCCGACGACGATCTCGAAGACTGGCCGCCTGAGCTGATCGGCATCCTTGTTGCAGACGGAGCAGGCGCGTTGGATTCTCTGATGCCCGCTCTGCTGGATGCATTGGAAGGCCGTGGCGGCGGTGGTCAGATCGATCTCGGACAGCGCCGAGCGGCGGTGCCGTTGGCCGACTTGGTGCTGAGACTGCGGGCCACACGGTTTGAACTGGTAAAGAATCCGCAAGGCAAAGAGGTCCGGCGTCCCGTAGCGACGGCTAGTCTTGCGTATTTTCCTCCGGACGCTACCGATCCCGAAGTCGTGTCGCCCGAGTTCACGCTGGTGGCCCCGCTGGGGAAAATCGAAGCCGACGAGATGCGTTTCTACCTCGAACGCTATTTCATTTTGCCCTACGGCAACTTCGCCGAGCGTGCTCGCGGTATCGAACAACGGTTGCCATTATGGGGCCAGGACTTGTGGGCAGCACTCGGTTGGGACGAAGCAGGTATCGACTCAGATGCACACGCCGCGCCGGTCAAAGCATGGAAGAAACAGGCCGCAATCAGTGACCGTCGTTTCACCATACAAGCTCCGCCCGCGCGCACGCTGAGTCACCGAGCCACGGACGCGGAAAGGGCCGAACATCGCACAGAGCTGGAAGCCACCACGGAACTACTGGCCTTACCGTGGGAACTGCTGCACGACGACCACAGCTATCTGTTCCACGATGGTATCGGCGTCCGTGTTCGCCGTTCGCTGCCGGGAGGTGAGGAGCCAGCCGAGCTGCCGGAGGCCGCGCATCAGCCTCCACTACGAGTGCTGGCTGTCTGTGCTCGGCCCGAGGACAAGCACACCAGCTTCATCGACCACCGTGTTTCGATACAGCCACTAACAGAAGCACTCAATGCACTTGGCGAACTCGCGGAATACGAAATCCTGACGCCGCCCACGTTCCCCGAGTTGTGCGACCGACTGCGCGCGGCCCTGCAAGCAGGCCGACCTTTCCACATCGTTCACTTCGACGGCCACGGCGTGTTCGACAAAGTCAACGGACTGGGGGCGTTGGTTTTCGAACACCCGGACGATTCGGGAAAGCTACACCACCGAAGGGCCGAAATCATCGACGCTGATCGGTTGGGCAAGGAGCTACGGCACGCCGGTGTCGGCTTGTTCTTCTTGGAAGCATGTCAGTCGGCACAGGCGGAGGACAACCCGGAGGCATCTGTGGCCGGTCGGCTGCTGCAGAGTGGTGTGGCGTCAGTCGTCGCGATGAGTCACAGCGTGCTCGTGGAAACGGCACGACGTTTCACAGCGGAGTTTTATCCGGCGTTAGCCGAGGGCGCTCGTGTTGGCGCAGCGATGTTGCGAGGGCAGCGTCATCTGGAACGTCATCGTCGCCGCGGCTGGGGTTGGGAACCCCGCGGGGACGAACCGGGCAAAATGCAACGTCGTCCATTGGAGTTGCAGGACTGGTTTGTGCCGGTGCTGTATCAGGACGGCGACGATCCGGTGCTGTTGCCTGTTCCGCCACCGGTGGAGCGAGTCCGACAGGAGCTGGAGAAAGATCGTGCGTTGGCGACGGGCAATGTTCCCCTCGCACCTCCGCATAGTTTCGTCGGACGGAGTCGGCTGCTGCTGGCGGCGGAACGGTTGATGCTGGAGGCGGGAAAATCATACGTTGTCCTGCGAGGCGAAGGTGGTGAGGGTAAAACGACGCTGGCCGCCGAGTTAAGTCGATGGCTTGTGTCCACGCGGCGAGCGGATCGCGGCGCGTTTGCGTCGGTGGAGAATCTACCACGCGACGCGGCTCGAGCGGTGTTGGTCCAGTGGGGAACACAGCTCGTCGCGGATTTCTCCGCCAAAGCAGACTCGGTTGAAGCCGGGCTCAACGTTCTCGCTGCAGCACTCAGCACTCGCTCGGTGGTGTTGATGTTGGACAACATGGAATCGATCCTGCCACCGCCTGAGGATTCCGCAGCCGCCGGTGCTCGCGCGGCGGACGCCGATGTGCTTCAGTCCATCTTTGATATCTGTGCCCGACTCCTCGAGCGTGCTCCACAAACTCGCATCATCTTTACTTCCCGCGAAGCACTGCCGGCGGATTCGCCCTTTGGTGATTCAGCTCATTTGATCGACGTTGGGCGACTCACGTCGGATGAAGGCATGGAGTTGGTGGCCCGTGTGTTGGCGGGCAGTGAGTCCAATGCAGGCGATGCCACGATCAATGCGGAAGCGCTTCGTGCGGAGAAAGAGGATGACATCAAAGCGTTAGTCACGACAGTAAACGCTCACGCGCGCAGTCTTGTGCTGTTGGCACCGGAACTGGCCAGGCGTGGTCTTCGAGCCACCACGGAAAAGATTTCCGAAATCATGTCGGATCTCGAAGCCCGTTACCCGGGCGAAAGAGAACGCTCGCTCTTCGCCAGTTTGGAACTTTCACTCCGCCGTTTGCCGGCGGAATTGAGGGGAAAACTGGCACCGCTGGGAGTGTTTCATGGCGGCGGCTTCGCTCAGGGCTGTGGTATCGTGGCTGAGTGGGACATTGATAACGACGAGGAGTTGTTGATCGGACGATCCCTTCAATCTGTCGGTCTTGTGGAATTCGTCCCGTTGTCCGTTGCGTATCTTCGGTTCGAACCCGCTCTCGCGCCGGCGTTGCTGCGTGAATTGCGAGATCAGGGAACCGGCGCCGAGGCCGCTGCTCGCACACGATGGGCGATTGCCTATCGCTCACTGGCTCGGTTTCTTTACAAGCAACAATTCAAGGACGCCCATCTTGCTGCCCAGCTCACGTTGCTAGAACTACCCAATTTGCTCGCGGCCCTGCACGCGTGGTTCGCAGTGATGGAAGCGACTGCTTGCGGTACCCTGTCATCCATCAATTTGCCTGACGCTACCCCTGAGTCGGTCATTGAATTCACGACGGATCTCGAAAGCCTGCTGGCCAACCTCGGACGTCGCGAGGCACTCGTCGATGCTGCAGCGATCCGAACTCGCGCTGCCGATGCACTCGCTGCCCAGCCCGATCGAGGCCTTACCCACGAAGCCTGCCTTGCAGCACAAGCAAGCATCGAACGATGGCTGGAAAGCGGTCGTTTCACCGAGGCGGTCAACGCAGCGCGCGAGCTTGTTGAGTTATTCGAGGTCACCCCCCAAGACGCCTTTCCCCTACTCGCCGGTGATCACGCGGTGACGCTCGTGACGCTCGGTCGAGCGTTGCGGATGTCGGGAGACGCCGTCGCTGCGTTAGACGCACTCACCGACGCCCGCAGTCGTTTCGAGGCACTCGCTACTTCCATGGACGATCCTGATCATCGACGAACATCTGCGAAAATGGCGTCCGGATGCCTGACTGAGGAAGGGGACTGCCTACGCGATCTCGGACAGTTAGATGCTGCTGCAGAAAAATACGAAGAGGCAACCAGCCTCGACGAGGAGCGTGGTGATGTGCGTGACGTCGCAGCAGGCAAGTTTCAGCTTGGCACCGTACGAATGCTTCAAGGCAACTATACCGACGCTCTGACCGCCTTTGGAGAAGCCCGCGAAACGTTCGAGCGTCTCGGCGAACCAAGGTCCGTCGCCGCCGCATGGCACCAGATTGGCAGGGTTCATCAAGGAGTCGGACAACTGGAGGAAGCCGAATCCGCTTACGTACGTTCCCTTTCCATGGAGGTTCAAGCGGGGAACACGCCTGGTGAAGCTACCAGCCGAAGTCAACTCGGTAGTCTTTACAATCGGATGCAAGGCCGTCAGGAAGATGCGGTTACCTTCTTTCTTCAGGCAGCCGAAATCTTCGCCGAACCCGAGGCCGTGGATCCGTTAAACGAAAGTAAAGCTCGGAGCAACGCAGCGGGCACACTTGTCGATCTTGGACGCTACGACGAGGCTCGTGAGCAGGTCCTACGTGCACTTGAGTGCAAGGCATCTTTTGGTCCCAACGCGAAGCCATGGATCACTTGGATGATTCTCCACAGTCTTGAAATCGCCGTCGGAGATCGGCTCGCCGCTGCGCTTGCTCGCGCCAAAGCCATTGCGACGTACGCGGATGCTCGCCGCAGAGATTGGCAAGTAACCGTAGGCGCTGGGGCGCAACTGTGTGGCCTCGTCCGCACAATTCTCGCGGCCAAAGACCCGGCGACGCCACCGGGCGCCATCCCCGATGAGCTTCATGAAAATCTTCCGCAGTTTGAAACGCAACTGCGAGAACAGCTCACTGGCTTTATCCGCGACGAGAACACACAACCGTACCTACGCGCACTCGCCCCGCCCCTGCTGGCCATTCTCGACGGCTCTCGCGACCCCACACTCGCCGACGATCCCGCGTTGGACTACGACGATGCCGCTGAACTTATTTTGTTGCTGGAACAGCTTTGACCTGCATGACGTAAGCGTCATGATGACGGGGCGTCGATTCGAGTGCGGCGGGGGAATTCTGGCGAATCCCATTACCCAGAGACCGGTAGACGGCAGGAACGAAGGCCAAAGCGAGCAGCGTGGCGCCGCTGACGCCGCCGGCGATGGCGAATGCGAGGGGCGGCCAGAATTGGCCTCCGTCGATGATCAGTGGTGTGAATCCGGCGATCGTGGTCAACGTCGTGGCGATCACGTGACGAGTGCAATCGGTGATGGTGTCGATCACCGTTGACAACGTCATGACTTGTTCGCTGGAACGTTGTTGCAATGCCGCCAGTACGACGATCGAATCGTTGATCGCAACGCCGATCAGTCCCATGATGCCGATGATCGCCATGAAGCCGAATGGGTATCCGCCGATCCATAACGCCAACATCCCCAATCCTCCACTGCACGCGGCGACGACCAGGATCATTCCGGCCAGGCGAAATGAGCCGAAGGAAAGCACCAACACCGCGACCATCATCACGGCCAACACGCCGACGTTCGCCATCAAATTGCCAACCGCGTCGTTCCGCTGAGAAGCTTCCCCGCCGTACTCCATCGTGTAACCGTTCGGCAATTCAAATCCACGCTGCTCCAGTCTTCGCTCAAACTCCGCCAGCGATACCGACGGCAAAGTGCCCGCGGTGATGAAACCGGAGATCAGATTCATTCGTCGACGATTCAAACGAGGGATCACCGCAATCTCGCTTTGCAAACTCACATCGGCAACGCTTTCGATCGGCAGTTGCCGACCAGCGGCCTGGAGTTGCAGCGAATGGATCGCCTGGACTTTGGATCGCCGCTGGTTGCCCACCCGGACGACGACGGGGATCTGCTCCGTGTCCTCCAAAATGCTGCCCGCGCGAACGCCTTCCAACAGATCGTATAGCTGGCTCGACACATCGGACGGTTGCAATCCCGCCAACCGCGCATCGGCTTCACGCACGTCGAACGTGATCGTCGGCAGGGTCTCATTCAGCGGTGATTTGGTGTGAATGACATCGGGTGCCGATGCGAGCGCCAGTCGGACTTCGTCGCCTATCTCGGCCAATCGATCCAAGTCAGGACCGAACAAACGGATCTCGATCGGCGCGTCGAACGGTGGGCCTTGTTCGAGTTGCCGAAACAGCACTCGCCCATCCGAAACCAACTCATCGGCTCGTTTCTGCAGAGTACGAAGTGTTTCACCGATGCCTTCGGCTGACTTCATTTGCACGATTGCGTTGGCAAAGCTGGGCACGCCTCGGCGGTTGTTGATCACGTTGTAATAGAACATCGGCGCGCTCTCGCCGAAGTACCAACTGATCTTCACCGCACCGGCGTCCGAGACCATTTGAGAAATTCGCTCAGCCGTTTCCGCCGTGGCTGTGATCGATGCATCGACGGGCAGTTCCAACTGAATGTGAAACTGATTGCGGTCCGCCGGCGGAAAGAACTGCTCAGGCAACTGAGATGCGACAGCGAATCCCATCACGGGCAAGACCAAACCCAGCACGATGGCTCGGTAGGGTTTGACCAACAACCACTGCAAAGTCGACTTGTAGACGCGAGTCATCCGTCGGCTGGAAACGCCAGATTGCCAAATTCGCTGCAGAGCACCCTTGCGTTGTCGCGTGAATTCGTCGTCCGGCAGCGGAGTGAACCTGGCCGCCACCACCGGGATGATGGTCAGCGCGAAGAACAGGGATGCACTGATCGCCAAGATCACACTGACACTGATCGAACCGACAAACTCGCCTGCGTTGCCCGGCATCATCGCGATCGGGGCGAACGCGAGCGCCGTGGTCGCGGTCGATCCGGCCAGCGGCAGTGCGAGGTGGTTTACCATGTCACGAACGGCATCGATCCGTGACTTGCCCTTGCGGATCCCCACCGTGACTTCGTCGACCGCTACGATGGCGTTGTCGATCAATAGCCCCATCGCGATGATCATCCCGGTCACCGACATCTGATGAATGGGAATCTCCAAAACACGCAAACCGAACAACACGGTGAGCGCCGAGAGCGGCAACGAAAGAGCCACCACGATTGCATTTCGCCAGCCCATCAACAACAGCACGACGAACACGACCGCGGTCGCCCCGAGAACCAAGTTCACGGCCAACGAGGACAAACGTTGCTCGACATAGTGACTTTGGTCCAGCGGAATGTCGAGCGTGACACCGGCGGGCAACTGTGCGGCAAAGTCGTCGAGCGTCTCTTGAACCTTGGGTCGCCAAAGATCAATCCGTTCGCCCGGTCGTACCAACACGCCAAGGCTGACCGCGGGCATTGAGTCCACGATCGCCATGCGTGGCAGCGGATCGGGAGTCCCCCTGCGAACGGTCGCGACGTCGCTGAGACGAACCATCTCGCCATCGCGTCCTGATCGAATCAAAGTTTCACCGATCCGATCGGCCATCAAAAATTGGTTTGCCAATTCGATCACGACGTCGTTGTCACCCGCATGCAATAGACCCGCGGAGTTCTTTGCGTCGGACGCGTTCATCGCTCGTGCCACATCGGCTGCCGAGAGTGCCAAGCGGGCGGCTTGATCGGGATCCAGCTCGACCGTGATTTCTTCGCCCGGATCGGCGAACCGATCGACGATTTCAGTGCCAGGAATCGCTCTCAAGTCGTCTTCGAGTTGTTTGGCCAGACGTCTCAGGATCGTCCAGTTGGGCGGCGTCCCATCTTGCCAACAGATTGCGGTGATCAGGGCATAAGCACGAACATCGATTTCGTCGAACACCGGCCGGGCAGCTTCCGGGGGCAGGTCGGCGATCGCATCGTTGATTTTGGCACGAACATCACTCCACACTTCATCCGTCTCCATCACCTCCTCGCGAAGCTCGATGCTGATCGTGCTGATTCCTGGCCGGCTGTCGCTGGTGATCTTTTTGATCTGCTCGACTTCCTGCAGCCGTTCTTCCAGCGGCTCGGTGACCAGCACCTCGATTCGTTGTGCATCGGCACCCGGCATCCGCGTGGCAACCAGCCCGGCACGTTGTCCGATCACCGGGTCTTCCATTCGTGGCAGCAGGGAGAGCGACGTCAAACCACTGACGGCGACCATCCCCAAAACCAAGAACATGGCGCGCGTGTTTCGATAGAACAGCGTCGACCAATCACCCATTGCGGCGTGGGAGGCTTGCTCACTCATCGCGAAGTCTCACCGGCGAAGTGGCAATGGATTCTGCCGGCTGAACCAACATTCCGGCAGTGAGCCGATGGAGTCCATCGGAGATCACACGATCATCCGCTCGCAGCATGCCTTGAACGAGCGCGAACGTGCCGTCCGTCTTCAGGACTTCTACAGCCCGTTTCTCGCAGACACCGCTACCATCGTCGCCGGGGATGACCAACGTCGCCCAGAGTCCTCGGGTGCCACGAGAGAGGGCCGACACCGGCAACCAAAATTTGTCGTCACTGGTTTGCGCTAAAACCATGTTGGGAATCTCAAGGTGTGCTGTTGTGCCCGCAATCCATCCTTGGCTTGTCAGTGTTTCGTAAACACGGTCCGATTGGTTTTCCTCCCGGGAGACGTCATCATCGGCGGATGCCTCAGCATCGGATGCCCATTCCTCGGATGCCCATTCGTCGGATGCTTGACGAAACCGAACGAAGACCGTTCGTGTCCGCGTTTCTCGGTCGACCGATGGCGACATGCGATCCACCCAGGCGGCCCGTTGCACTTGTCCGACTCGAACGGTCACAACATCGTCGGGACGCAGCTTGTTGGCGATCTCGGGCGGCACCCCGAATTGGGCTTCGATCTCAAGACTGACCAAGCTCAGTACGGGGGTATTCGCACTGACAACGGTTCCCTCGTCGACCCTGCGTGATTGGATGGTGCCTCGGTAGGGAGCAACGATCTGTGAATCGCCTCGTTGCGCTGAGATCTCAGCCAATCCCGCACGAACCGCATCGACGGTGGCACGCTGGGCATCGATTCGTTCTTTCCGAGTTCCTTCGTCGAGCTGTTCCAGGTTGGCTTGGGCGGCGATCAAACCATGCTCATCCGCCTGGAGCCCAAAGACCGCCGCGTCCAGTTCGCTGCGACTGGTCGCTTGTCGGGCGGCCAATTGTTTTTGGCGATCCGCCTCGACCTTTGACAATTGGACCCGCGAAGTCAACTCGTCGACCCTGGCTCGTGCCACAGCGAGATCTTGCTTCCGTGGGCCGTTGATGTACTCCGTCAACAAGGACTCTGCGGCAGCGAGCTCCGCCCGGATCCTCGCTTCGGCGGCGTTCAAATTCTCCTGATCCAGTTCCGCCAACGCTTGCCCTGCACTGACCACATCGCCTTCATCGCAGTCGATCATGACCAAGCGGCCGCCCCGCTCAAAACTCAGTTCGCTTTCGCGGCGCGCGATCAACAGCCCAGCGTAGGACTGCCCCAGAACTGGCGGATCGAGTTGGCCTGCCCGCACGATGGAGACCGCCAGCGGTGGCGCATTGACACGTGCCGAGTTCGAATCGGTGATTGCATCTCCGTCATCGGAACCGGCTTGGTAAATCGCGTAGCCCACCGCGATCATCAGACCGACCGTCAGCAAACCGGTAGCGGCCATGCCGCGTCGCCAAGTGATCGTCCGTGATCGTTGATGGGCAGGCGCCGAATGTGCAGTACTCATTGCGAGCCTCCGGCTGGACGCTTTGACGGGGTAGTGACCGACTCATCGATTGGCTGAGCATCGAGAGCCAGTGTTACATTACGTTTCAGGCTAGCGCGGACGTTACGCACCAATTTTCGATCCGCCTGGGCATCGTAGAGCGGTTGCCATTGGTAGCCGTCCATCAATGCATGACAGTTGCGTCGGATCGCCGCGTACGTGTCGCGGATGCCGATCTGATCCAACCCTGGGCTGGTGGCGTCGATGATCATCCCACCGTAGGTGAGCGACCAGAGGCCGAACACGACATCTTCGATGCCACGTTCTCGCGGCAGCACCAAATCGCCCGACTCCAGGGCTTCACGTCCGACTTGAGAAACCATTGCCATGCAACGTTGTTCGCAAGTCGCCATCATCTGCTTGCGTTGATCGGACGCCTTTTCCCAAACGGCGACGTGACGGACCATGCAGTCGATGTCAAAAAGGTCACCGAAGCGAACCCGGAAATCTTCACAGGCCACGCCGATCGCTGCGATCTTTTGTCGAGCATTGGGCTGCCGCTCGATGGCGACTTCAAAGAGCCGCAATCGCTTCTCGTTGGCCTTGATTGCCAAAGCCAACAGGATTTCTTCTTTGCAGGAAAAGTGGTTGTAGATGGTGCCCTTGGCATAAGCCATTTCTTTTGCGATCGCGTCCATACTCAGTCCGGCGAGCCCCTCTTGCGCCACCATCGGGCGAGCCAACTCCAGAATGCGCGCCTCCCGTGACTGGATCTCGGCTTGTTTGGGGGTGAGCGTCGACATGAAGCGGGAGAGTGGCCGGCAAAAGGAACAGAAATTGACATGACGTCAAAATTGACGTTATGTCAATTATGACGCCGCGTCAAGTCTTATTCCCTGGACTTACCTCGTACGCCTCGTAGCCGAAGGAGATTGCTGACTGAGTGAGCCGCAGGGGGCTAGTGCGCTGTTGATTTAGTGAGCCGTGACGGGTAAGCGGCCGGGCCTACCGCATTGCCCGGTGCCTTACGGCCCACGGCTCACCTTTGGGTTCCTGGTTTCGATTACCTCAGCAGTCTCCGCAGCAGGGGGAGGTCGGATCGAGCGAAGCAAGATCCGGGAGGGGGCCTACGCTGGACTGTTCAAAGTTTGGGGTTGCCATGTTTTTTCAGTCCATGTTTTCGTTCCATGCATCGCAATCAAAGTGAGCCTCAGGCGCTAGCCGTGGGCCGGCACCACAATCCGCCTCAGGCCCACGGCTAGCGCCTGAGGCTCACTGGGGCCACCAGCTGCGCCGGCAGTAGGGACATAAACTTGCGCAAACCCAAAAAGACACAACACCAAACTTTGAGCAGTCCAGCAATAGGCTGCCCCAGATCGACTGATCGTTTTACGCTCGATCTGTCTGATTCTCGATCTTTTGGGTCCTGAGATTCAAACTCGCGTATAGCGGTTTTGCGTGCGAATACCTGCCACGGTCTGAGTGGTCCACGGTTTGCCATGGTCAGTGGAATCAAGTTCCAACTCGAATAAAAAAAGGACCCAATCATGGACTCAGCACGACAGCTCCTTCACCTGTTTCTCATTACTTCGGCGTTGGCGGTGGGTGTTTTGATTGCTGGCTGCGACAATAAAGAAACGCTGTTGGATGTGGACACTCCCAACGGAGGCGTGTCTGTCGAGCAGGATCGTGATGATGGCAGCATCACGGTTGATGTTGACGAATGAAACGGAGTGCAACAACTATCTGTCAATTTTGCAATCCAGGTTGCTTCGTTTCCTTGATGACTTGACGAACGACGTTCACCAAATCCATGGCGTCACCCCCGGCCGACTTTCGTTGGCGGTCGGCGCCCGTACCTTGTTCGACGCATTCACGGATGAATCTTTCCACGCAATCACGGTCGCCTGCACGATCCAATACCGGTCCGAGTTCTTGCAGGACTGACTCAGCAACGCTCGGGAAGTCGACTCTGGCGTTTGTTGCGGGGTCGACATACGAGCGATGCATCCCAAATCGTGCCGCGTGCCACATCGCATACGTCAAAACGGAATGACGGACAGGAGGAACGGGTAGCCCCTGAATTTCGTCGTCTTCGCATTTCATCACGACCGCGCGAACGAGTCCTGCATAGGCAACGGTCTCCTCCACTCGGGACAGGACATCGGCTCCACGGAACTCGATCGTCGGAACTTTGGTCGGCAGACGAATGTCCCAGTAGATAAAGCTCTCGTCTTTGATCGCACCACATCGAACCAGTTCGGACACACAGCTTTGGTAGTCCTGGACAGATTCAAAATGAGGTGGCGGACCGGCCATCGGCCACTGTGTCCACATCTCACGTCGAAAACTGGCGTACCCGGTGTCGTGTCCATTCCAAAAAGGTGAATTTGTGGTCAACGCCAACAGAAACGGCAACCAGCGGCGAGATCGATTCATCACCGCAACGCCCATCTCCTTTTCCGGCATGGCCACATGAACGTGGCAGCCAAAGATAAACATGTCTCGCGCGATCTGTTGAAACCGCTCCATCAACGCGTGATAACGATCCTTGGGGGTCGTCTGCGAGTCATCGGGCAATATCAGAGGGTTGGTCGCCGCAGAGGCAAGTGCAAATCCGAGTCCTTCGGCTGATCGAATGATCGCCGCTCGCGTTTCGTTCAGGCTCGTCCGCACATCGTCCAGCGTTTGACAGACCGGTGAAGCCATCTCGATGGTGTTGAGAAACAACTCATTCTGAATGTCTGCCTTGATCGGACCTTGCAAATTGTCCATCACATGTTGGCACTCGGATTTCAGTGCACCTGTCTGTGGACACACCAGTTGATATTCTTCTTCGACACCGATGGTGGGAATGGGCGCGGATTGGGGCATGCAATTCCGTTAGCTGGAGGAAGGGGATGGTAGATCGACGTTTGGATCGCAACACGCGATCGCTGCGGCAGCCAAGACGGCCGCCCCGATGGGCAAGGCACTCTCGTCAATGTCAAACTGTGGCGTGTGCAACGGCGCGGAACCGATCTGAGCACCGGCGATGCCCAGGCGGAACATAGCGGCAGGAACTTTTTCTGCGATAAAAGCAAAATCTTCCGCGCCCATGCTTGGGTTGGCAATCGGCAGCACATTTTGACTCCCGAGCAATTCAATACCTGATCGCTGAATCAATTCTGTCACTGCAGCGTCGTTGATCAAAGCTGGCGCCGACTGTTCGACTTGCCAAACGATCTTGCAACCGTGCGTTTGCTCGATCGATCGATTCAGTTTTTCCAGGCAGCCTAACGCCGATGCCATGGCTGAGTCTGTGACGGCTCGAAGGGTTCCACGAAGCTCTGCGTGGCGGGGAATGACGTTGGCGGCGTTGCCCCCTGAGACTTGCCCGACGCTCAAGACCATCGGTTCCAAGACATCGTGACAGCGGGGAACCCGAATGTAGGCTTGATTGATCCACGCGGCCAACGCAGCGATGCAGTCGTCCGTCAAATGAGGACGCGAGCTGTGTCCCGACCGGCCATCAAACGTGACGCGAAACAATTGGCAACCGGCAGTGAAGCTGCCCGACCGCACACCGATCTGACCGGCCGAACGCGTGGGGTCCACGTGCAGCGACACCGCCGCATCGACGCCGTCCAACGCGCCCGAGCGAATCATGTGCAATCCTCCCGTGCTCGTTTCCTCAGCCGGCTGCAGCAGCACACGCACCCGTGTGGGATGGGGCAACTGACCCAAGGCGTCCATCCGCTTGATGATCATGCCCGCGCCCAGGGCCGTGGTGGCATGAGCATCGTGACCGCAGGCGTGCATCACACCTTCGATCTCACTGCAATACCCGCGATCAAAGTCTTCCTGAATCGGCAACGCGTCAATGTCACCGCGTATCGCAACACAACGGTCTCCCGAACCGATGTCCACCCACAGCCCCCGCTGATCATTGGCCAGCTCAGCGACCAAATCCATCTGCGAGACTTCTCCTGCCAAGAACCGTGTCGTTTCGTGCTCGTGTTCTGACAGTTCTGGGAACCGATGCAGGTGTCGACGGATTCTCTGCAATTCAGCAGAAAAACCACTCGCATGAGTGGAAACCTGCAAAGCTGTGGAGCGTTGATTTGCGTCGACGACAAAGTGGTTCATACGCGATAGGAGTTCCGCATTAGGGTGACACGATTTCTTAACAAAGTGTACACGACGTGGAATCCCTAACCACCTAGTCCAGCAGAGTGTCGATGTAATTCGGGCTACGGACTGAACGATGTGGCAGTCTGCGCCGTCAGAGTGATGGATGACCGACGACCAAGATTGACCGCTCTACGATCGACTCGACCGCCCACCGCCCACATGGGCACACGCCCACATGGGCACGAAGCCAAAAACCGAGCGGTACCCTTTTCCGATCGACCTTTGCTTTGTGAGTGTCGGAAAGAGCGCCTCGTTGTTTTGGATTTCTGGCCACTCTAGACTGTTCTGGGAAATCTATCACGGTCGCAGATCATCCCTCCCTCCTGTCCCCACTCGCAACGCTCATGCCTGACGAAACGCAAGTCGACAACGCATCAGACGGTCCTACTGCGCTGGCTGATATGTCACCCAAATCTCCGTTGCCCACTCAACCTGACAGAACGGTCGTCGCGTCGAATCTGGAAACGGCAAACCTGATCGAAGGCTACCACGTCATTGCGGAATGGATCCGGTTTGCAGATGCAAAGGCGGCTGTGGTGTTGACCGTCGGTGGAGCGGTTGCGGGCTTGGTGATCCCGACACTGCGTAGCTATCTCGGTGAAGAGAACGCGGTTCATCCGACATCCTGGTGGACAACGATGGTCGGCTGCCTGTTTGCCATCTGGTTATTGCTATTGCTGCTCTCTGGGATTTTTGCCTTTCGTTGCATCCTGCCGTACCGTCGCAAGGGTCAGCATCCCGCGTTGGGACACTGCTCGCATTTTCACCCTGCCGCAATCTCAGTGGCGTTCAAACTTGATGATGCGGATCGGTTCATTGCTGAGTGTGAGTCGATGGGCGATGGTGGGTTGCGAAAAGAAGTCGCCGCGTGCCTGCTGATCGATTCCCATATCTCGGGTGCAAAATACCGTCACGTCACAACTTCGATTCGCTTGATCGGAATCAGCAGCATCATTGCCCTGATTTATCTTGTCGCCATTCAGTTTTGATTGACGCGGGCGAATCGTACCAACATCATTCGGTTACCAACCTTACCGTTCCCGACTGTGGGGCCGCGGGGAAGCCTGGAACCCAAGCGTTGTATCGCAATCGAATGTCATCCAGCTTGCCTTTAGCGGACCTTTCGCGTACAGCCTGCACGAATGCTTGGGCAACAGTAAATAGCGTGATGATCTCAGGGTGCGGCTTTCGAGAGTCATTGACGCTGTAAACCAGCAGCCATTCTTCGGCGCCCCGCTCGGTCTGTGGCAATCGAAGCAAGTCCGTAATCAATGAGACGCTTGCATCTCGCCCGCGATCACGCTGGAGGGAGATCGTTTCAACCGAGCGAAGACGCGTCATTGCGTCGATATCCAACTGCCCCATCGCCGACGCCACACGTTTGCGGAGACACCGAATCAGCCAGTTTCGTCTCGCATGTCCCCGAAACGCAATGTTGCCAGCCAGCCATGTTGCGTTGGCCAACAAGGTGCCCGTTGCAGGAGCGGGACTCAGCGTGTCGCTTGGCAAAGCAAGCGAGTGCTCCAATGCATCACTGGTCCAACGTTCCCGCTTCTTGCCGTAGGGAGTGTTGATAACGCTGAAGAGGTAGCCGTAGGTGTGCTGCAGACCCGCGTGTGGAAACTCAATATCCAAACGTTGCTCGGCTACCCGAAAAATCAGCTTCAGAATCCCTGGATCGACGATGACCTTGCCTGCAAGTTCGTCTACGTTTCGGCAGGTTCCCCAAAAAATGAGCGGACCGCCACGCCCTGAATCCTGCTCTAGCTGACAAACCACGTCAGGGCATAATCGCTGCAGCTGCTCGACTTGATCGTCCAGCGGCAGATAAGCATTCTTTGTCAGCCGCCGAGCGATTTTGTCGAAGTCTGGCATGGAAGGAGGCGAGCAACGCACGCTGGGGGTCGGAGGAATTCAAAGAGTCCGACCGGTTCTCGCGACCCATTGCCAGGCTCTTGCAGAAGCCTGGATTCTAGCGGCAATGGATTGGCGTGTCGCTGGTTATCCGTTATCGCCTGCGACGGCGGGCGGTGACGACTCCAGCCATTCCAATCATCAGGGCAAAGAACGCACCTGGCTCGGGGACAGCCGTCAAGCCATTGATGACGATGTTGTCGAACCCGATCGCTTCGTCCGCATTGGTATCCGCAAAAACCTGTAGCGTCAACGAATTTCCGGTCCCGCCGACATTCGCCGAGATCGTTTGGAATGAGTTACTCAGCTCGACTCCGTTGATTGACATGGGATCGTCAAGCGTAATGACCGTGCCTGACTCCATCGTGTAGTCCTTGGAGACTGCTTCGTCGACAGAAGAAACGAAGATGTCTGTGAACGCTCCGCCATCGATCGAGTAGCTGATCGTCAACAAATCGGATGCCTCAAAATCTCCCATCCCGGCAAAGTCAATTCCGATGCTGGTCAGACCACCCGTCGCACTGCTGATGTCGAACGTGAAAGTTCCCGTCATCTCTCCATCAGCAACATCACCGTTGGTGGTGTCGTTGATTCCAAAGAAGCTGTCGGTCTTTGTCGACTGGACAATCCCAAGCGAGTCTCCAGCGAACGCGGCTCCACCGCCCGAGCCAGCGACTGTGTCGTCAAACAAACTGAATGGGCCACCAGTGTTGAAATCGTAGATTCCCCAGGCGTCGCCAGTGCTCGTGAACCCGTTAAAAGCGATGGGCGAACTCGTCGACCCCGTCAAATTCATGGGTGCATCGAAATCATGCGATGCAACGATCGCAGCAGACGCGCGATAGGCCGTGGCGCCACTGACGAAAATGAACGCGGCAAAAGTACAAAGAACAAGTCGTGAGATCATGGATGCGGCTCAGCTCTACGCTTTGAGTGAACGGGGGGCTTCTGCTGAAATACTTTCCGCCTTCTGAGTTGGTCCGAAAATACCAATTCTCAGCTCGATTGCACGCAAGAATGGGCAATTTGGGCAGTCTTTCCCGGAATCTTCACATGGCCGCCTGGAGCGGAAAATCACCTGCTCACGCCTTTCGGCGGGCATTCCGGCAATCTTGCGAAATAACGATGATTTATGCGTCAGTAACAACGCGTCGCGATTGGCTTATGGATCACTACGTACTGTGAAGTTTTTTTGGACTGACTAAATTCGACGGTTTCGGCAGTCCCCTTCGAGAGATTCCAACATGGCGTCAGCTCCTACACGGCGTTTTCTTCCATTTATCGCCAGCCTCCTTTTCATGACGTTGGCTGCCATCGTCGATCCAGACGTGTTGTTCGCACAGCAATCGACGATGGGGACGCGTCGCCCTGCCGACATCCTTTTCCGCCGGCAAGCGGTACGACGCTTCGTGTTCGACAAAACGCAATCCATTCCTCTTTCTGAACTCAAGGTATCAAAGGTCATCGCGTTCGATTTGATGCATCCTGAGCTCAGCGTGGCAGAGCGGAAGGCGATTTGCACAATCCAGGGAGACACATTGACGATTGCCTCGTCAGATGAGGAGTCAGAGTCGTATCGCTGGTTCGGTGGCTTCAATCCCTTTGCCACCTACGATGTCACACTCAAGTCGTTCTCCGGCACAGGTGCGTGCGGTCTGTGTTTCCGTGATTCAGACGCTGGGGATGCGATGAGCGCGGAAGTGGATTTCATCAATGGAAAACCATCGTCAGTAATATGGCGAGTTGTTCATGACGCAAAGGAGGTCGACATGCAACGCTGGGAATGGCCGAACGAACTGATTGACATGGCTGAACCTTTTGATCTACGCGTGCAGATGTCGGCTGTTGGCGTAAACGTTTTCGTCGAATCAGAGGGGCGTTCGCACCTCATCGGCTACGCAGATTTTTCACAGCACTTTGACTTGCGTGAGAAAGCACGCTTCGTTCGCTATCGCACGGGAATCTCATGTCACCTCCAAGCACGCGCGAACGTCGAGATTCTGGGTGCCTCCGCTTCGATCTCTCCCGGCACAGGCCAAGCCGACCTGCGAGCGATCACCGACGAACACGGCGAACCCCTGTTGGACGATGGCCGACTTTGGCTCACCATCACGCTGCGAGGCCGAGACCTGCCGCATCCGACTCAGGGCGTGTTTTCGATGAATCCGTCTGTGTTTGATCTTCGATTCGAAGGCATGGTCGTTTTTGACATGGGTGACGGTTTGTTGAGGAATGAACTGGCATCCCACCTGTTTCGTGACAGCGCATCGGGCCAATGGCGTGGATGGACCACGGGTTTCAGCGCTTTCGGTACCCAGTCGACCAAGGAATCCAAAACGATCCTTGCGGTCTCATCATCGTCCGATCCGCGACGAGGTTTCAGCGTCATGCAAGCGAAGCCAGTGGGAATCGACGGCGCCCACGAAGACCCCCATTGCATTTATGACGCGGAAGCACAGAAATGGCGGTTGCTCTTATGCGAGCACGCAGGCAACTATCGAGCGGCCATGTGGGAGAGTGACTCTTGGGATCGTGGGTTCAAGCGAATCGCTGGACCGGTCGATGTCGATAGCACAGGGACCTTGATCCAACGATTTGGCGACACACGATACGCTTTGTTTGGCAGCGCAGATCGAACCATTTACATCCGTACCTATCCCGATCTGAAACCTGCTGGTGAACTGCAAATGGACCTGCCGCCGTGGGACGAGGATCATGGAACGCGTGTTTGGCCCAATGTGATTCCGATGCCACAAGGCTTTCCGGCTCCGTACATCGCGTTGATGATGGACCGAGCCAACTTTCCCGGGATGCCCAAACGCAATTGGACCTACGGTGCCCTGTACCTGTATCACGGGCACCCAAATCAATAGCTGCCAGTGCCAGATGCCAACAGAATCCCTGCAAAACGAAAGAAGTCCTGAGGGGGCATTCCGAACCTTTACTTCCCCTTGTCGCCATAAGCTTTCTCAAGTCTTGCTTTGCGATCGGCCTGTCGTTTCCGATACTGGCTTTCGGCTTCACTGCGCTGAGCCTCTGCTTCTTCGATCACCGAACTCGCGCTGCGGTCGGCCGCATCCTCAAGTTCTCGAATGCGTAGCGAGTCCAAGAAGTCGGTTGCGTCATTGGACATCGCAAAGTCGTCACTGCCCCAGGTCGCGATCACGTAGACCTTGGTGGTGGACGCATAGACTCGTGCGCGAGCCCTGTGAGGAACTCCTTTGATCGTTCCCACCGCTTCAAACCCTGTCACCCCGCGACGCGTGATTTGATCGGGAACCACATTGGCGATCAGTTTGTTGACCTCGGGACGAAGCTCTTCCAGACGCTGCTGCGGTGCCAACCGTGTCAGCCTCGTGGACTCTTCTTTGCTGAGATAGGCGATCGAGACCATGAATCCTTTGTTGCCCATCTGACCGATCGTTGTCTGTTGCTCGCTGTCTTTCACCTCCTTGACACTCTTTGGCATGAAAGCTTCGATCCCCATCGATTCATTGACGTAGCGTTGCAATCCTCGAGGAATACCTGCTTTGGCGGTCTTTGGGTTGTTCATCCTGGGCGGCGTTGGCGTTTCGGGCTTCGCCGAACTGGCAGGCGCGGCAGGTTTCGTTGTTGGAGCAGGTTTCGTTGTTGGAGCTGCCGGCGGTGCGTTTTTCTTTGGATTGGCTCCCAAGGGACCCACTGAATCGAGGAACTCGTTGGCGGCGGTGGTCTCGATCGCTCGGGCCGGCCCGGTAATGGATGACAGGTACAGTCGTTGGCCGTCAAATAGGACGCGGTGACGCACCGAGATGCCGTTTCCCGCCGGACTGCTGTAGGCAAACTCGCTCGCGGGGATTCCGTGCTGTTTGAATTCGCGATCCGTTTTCAGGTTGTTACCCGACGCACTTCGATGCTGCTCACGGGCCTGTGCCATGAAATTCTTTGCAAGATCATTCACGAGTTGATCATCCAACTTGATCGGCGAGATCACTTGTGTTCGCACCCGAAAGGCCATGTTGTCCACTGAGGCCGCTGACTCAAATTGAGTGTCCGTAATCTGCTGGCCCTCAATGACTGAGTCACGCGTGGTCGATGGCATCATGGCTTCGAACCGACCGTCCTGATTCACGTGTAGGCTCAGTGCGGGGCCATCCCCTAACGCATTGGACGCATGAATCAATAGTGGCAACACACCCGCCCAAACGATGACTTTTAGTACGCGCACGACGATCTCTCCGGCTAGGTGGTGTGAATGGTAAGTGTTTTTTCCGGTTGGAGAACGTACAGGCTTGGTACGACTTCCGCAGTTTCTCGGAAAAGACCAGATCATTCTAGCTGAACAGGGCCGCAGCGATGTATCGAGCAACCACGAAACATTGGTTGCAAAACCAGTAATGGGATTCGCCAGAATTTCCTCTCGCAACGGCAACCACCAACGGTTTGTTTCGAGTCAAACCGCAACAAAACGAGTACCCGACGTTGTAGGCTGAGCATTCTTGCCTGCTCGGCGGGCTGGCCCGAAGTGGCGATTTGCGGAGGTGTTCTGTTAGAATGCGTGAAATGGATATCCGTCCGTGAAAACCTGAACGAGCATTGCGTCTGACCATGGGTACGAATCAGCATCCCCGCGATCACCTGGAATCCCACGATTTGCAGCAGCGGTATGATGCGTTCAAGGCGGAGGGCGAAGTATTGGCGGGAGGGTTACTGGAGATCCCGCGTCGGGTTTCGATCCTGACTCACATGTACGCGGATTCTGGACGCAATCACGCTTTCACGCAAATCGCTGCGCATGGTGCGCTCTGGGGCTTGGCCTATTTTGAGTCCGGCGGAACGCTCGGTCGGCTCGTTGCGAAGCGGTATTTTTACAACCGGCGGGAGAAAGCTTTTCGACTGGGAATCTTGCGAGAGTTTTCAGAAGCGTTCCGGGTGGTGAATCGGCAAGTCTGCATCGACAGCTATGCAAACTACTACTTCACCAAACATTTCGGCGACTCACCTGACGCCGAGACGGTCGTGCCGGCCGCGTTGCTGGACGCATTGAATCGTGTGCACCATGCCAGTCGAAACGAATTGCAGCTCACATCGGAAGAGAAACGAGACGTGTTTGAGCAGTCGTTTCGAAACGAGCAGGAAGTCACGGTTGCGCCAGGCGTGGCGGCCGCGATCGCCGCGTTCGACTGTCCGATCATGGCTTGGTTGTGTTTGCACCCTATCGTTCGGTTTTCGTACTTTCCAGCACTGAAATGGTTTTACTTCCGCGACTTCGCCAACACGGAGGAGCGGATCGAGCGAGGCCTGCAGGCCTATGCACTTGCTCAGCGAAGTGGCTGGGATCGGGTTTTCGACAGCATGCGATACTACGGCCAAATGCCCGACGCATTCTTTGATGAGCCCCACAAGCACTTTGCCGGATTGCGTTCCGATGCAGCCCGAGCAGCCAAGGTCGCAATGTCCTGGGGTAGCGAATCCGCCTGACAGTGAGAATACGTAGGATAGATGTCCGGTCCGGTGGGGCACCGCAGGTTTTCATTCTCGTAGGTCATGCTCTGCATGGCATCATCCGTACATCACAACCCGACCGCACCAGGCGTTGCTGAGAGTTGTCTCAGAGTCCAAGCGTACAGAAAAGCCAACCGTATTTCGTCATGCACAGCATGACCTACAGTTTCTGCATTTGTTTCGCAGCCACGGTAATCTCGATTTCGCCATCGTGAATCACGGCGTCCGTCACGCGGATGTGGCCGTTCCGGCTACTTTCCCAATCCATGTAGATCCGTGGCGGACTCGCGTTGAGGTCCATTGTGATTCCTTTGTTTGCGCGAGGTTGATGCGAGGCAAGCAGCTTCGCGAGTTTATCAACCGGCAACGGCACATGACCGACGCGGAGACTTGTGATTTCGAGAATGAGTTTCTCGGGCGTCACTTGCGGTGACAACTCAGCGGTCAACACAACGGAGAATGTTTCAGCGTCCAGTCGCGCTGCCAAGACGACGCATCCGTTGCGGAAGAGGATTCGCGGATCACGTAATCCCGATCCACGAGGAAGCGGCATTTCAGCAGCGATCCAAGCATTGATTTCTTCTTGAGAAATGGATTGCGAGTTCGGATTCTGCTGTGAATCAAGGCCATCCATCATGGCAGACCACTCTTGGACGTTGAATCGCTCTTGCATCGTCGGTTCGTGCCTCAGTTGCAGGCGCTGCTCCGGCGTGAGTCCTCCGGCAACAAGCCGAACCAGTTTCGTTTCGAGTTGTCGCCGATGCTGGGCGTCGTCCTTCGTTTCCAACGCTTGGGCGTACGGCCCAGGCACGGAGGTCGCCAGGACGCAGGTGCAGATGATGCCGGCCACCAACAACGCGGTGAGGACGCAGCAAGTAACGATAAAACGCAAAATGAGTTTTTTGAGCATTGGCTCTCCTTCGGAATCAAGAAGATCAATCGAAGGCTAGCACACAATTCACGTTCCACTGGTACCAACAATACCGAATCGGTTGCAGAGTCGGCTTAGTGGCATCAGACTCCTGGGGATTCGTGTGGAAATCAGATCCGTACTCGCTATTCAAGCCGCGAGCCGACCCAGAGGGGCTCTTCGGTCAATCGTGTTGGCATAGGAAGACAGTACGTTTGTGATCGCAGCGATCCGCGTTTTGCGGGTGTTTTGCGGGTGTTTTGCCCTCGATTTTGAGGTGAGACATTGGTTCATTGGCCAATCAAAGTTCGATCTCAATTCGACTTCAGACGGCGAAATTCCAAGCGTCGAAATTCTGCCCTCGTTGGGGAATCTGGCGAGCCGACTCCTCCCACCAGCACCGTCGCCGAATCCAATTCGTAAGGCAACACGACGGGTGTGCCGAGCATTTGACCGTTCCAGTACACATGAACCAGTCGTTTTTGGATGAACAATTGAAGTGAGTTGAATTCGCCGTTACCGTTCAACGGAGTTTGCTCGGCAAGCACCTTTTCAAGTTGTGTGTCGCGTTCCTGACGCCTTGGATCGAAGATGCTAGCCCCCACAGAGATCTGATTTTGATTGTAAACAATTCGCAGACCGTCATACGTATTCTTGCCATTCACGGTCTTCTTGTGGTTCAGGTCGACAATCCAGCCTCCATGGTCACCGACCGCACGAAGGTCCACATTAAGCAAACCCTCGTCTTTGTAGCTGAAGCGTGGATAGGCCCACCACCCACCCCAACTGCCATGATTCGGTTGTTTTCTCGCGAACACGAGCCGCTCGTTTTCAGTAGCGAGAAACGTGGTCGTGTCGTCAACCAATACCCGATCTGCGCTATAGTCGTCTTCGATAGAGGGCTCGGTTTCAAACCGATTCATAATGTCGACAATCGATCTCTCCACATCGGCAGACGCTGATGGAATCGTAACGATGTTCGTCACTGGACTTTGTGAGGGGAGAAAAGACACTTTGACTCGGCGGCCCTCAGGAGATTCTAGACTGAACTGCTTCACTGCCATCTGAAAGCCATGCTTGTTGAGCATGAGCTGCTTGCTTTCGGCATCAATGGTGACCAGTATCTCGGCTCCATCGTTCGGGTCCTGAATCTTGATCGTCTTGTCTTCGGCTACATCCACTTCGATGGGCTTGCCGATTCCATCAAATTCAACCAGGACGCGACCGTTTTCTGTTTTCAAGCTGAGGAGGATTCCCGCAGCCCCAAGGATGAAAACGCCGACAAGCGTGGCGACGAATACTGCCCGACTGACTGGTATCCGGTATCTCTCTCGATGCACCGGGAGTCGGTCATTTTGCGTGTTGAGCCAGTTCTCCAAATCAGCGACAACCGCTTGCATGGAGGAATAGCGAGTTTCGACAGAGCCTGACATCATCTTTTCGACAATCGTGGCTAATTCGATATCGATCTCAGGTCGCAACATTCGTACCGACTTGGGATTGGCGGCGCGAATTTGATCAATCACAGCTAGCACATTACCTTCATAGGGCAAGCGATTGGTCAACAATTCGTAGAGGATGACTCCTAGGCTATAGACATCGCAGGCAGGTCCGACGGCATCCCGCTTGCCGCTCACTTGCTCAGGTGACATGTAGGCTGGCGAGCCAATGATCATGCCGCTTTGGGTAATCCGAGCGTCGTCGTGATTGTCGGACAGCAGGGCCAATCCAAAATCCATGATGATCGGCTCATTCTGTTGATCGATCATGATGTTGGCGGGTTTCAAGTCTCGATGGACGACTTTCGCCACATGAGCACATTGCAGGGCCAATGCCAGTTTTCGAGTCAGATTGACGGCTTCATGTGGAGTGTACCGTTTTCCACTTTTTGTGGTTTCCTGCAGGGTTTGACCATTGATGTAGGCCATTGTGATGAAATGCAGCCCGTCAACTTGACCGATGTCGTAAACGGGACAGAGGTTCGGCTGATGAAGAGTGGCTGCTGCCCGTGCTTCTCGTTGAAACCTTTCCATCCGATCGGATTTCTCGGTTTCATCGTTCAGCTTAGAGACTTTGAGTGCAACGTGACGATGGAGTTTTTGATCTCTCGCTAAATAGACGTTGCCCATCGCGCCGGTGCCAAGCAACTTGATGACTTCATAGCGTCCGATGTGTGTTGGAATCTCTCTGTCAGAGTCGAACTGACATTCTGAGCGTCCGGGCAGGTCAGCGTCAGAAGATCGGGAGGGTTGGCTATCCGCGACCGTGCTCATTCCTTGCCGTATGGCGGTTGGCCATTTTTCCGCAACGGTGCTGTATTGGTTTTCGCTGTGACTCCACGAAGTGAAAACGGAGGAAACCACTTCGGAATCGCCAGGAAACCGCTTCAAATAGTCCTCTTGCGAGAAAACTTGTTTCTGCCGAGCACGCCATTCCAGCTCCAGGGTCAGCAACTCGGTCAATAGCGTTTGGGATAAGTCAGTGGAGCATTCGGCCAGGAACTCTTCGATGCATGGTTGTGCCCCGGCCTGCCAAGCGGCTTCAAACCGATCGGCGGTTGAGTCGATGATGCGGAGTCGCGAAATCTCTTGCGGGGAGTGACTTTTGATTGCCATATGTTCGCTCATCGATTGAGCCGAGATTGAGTGGCTGGTATTCGTTGAAGCTCCAGAAACTCGATGGCTTGTCCGGCCTCGGACGCCATTCCGATCAGTCCCGTTCCATCCTCCGCCAGCCTGAACAAGAGCTCAATTCCTTGTTGTGAGCTGCCAAAGACAAGGCTCTCCCCCGCTCCTCTGTTCTGCTCATGCTTTTGTAACACGATGGCGAACCCATGAACGTTATCACCATCGAGACGTAGCTGTCCGCGAAATCGCGATCCCGGCGTGCGTTGTCTGGGAATCGAAAGTTCTACTTCCACAGTTCCAGTTGCATCGACGCCCGATGTCACTTTCATCTCAATATCGGTTGATGATTCCATTCGCGAGTTGGTCAACCGCCCCTTCCAGCGATTCCCAGTGGCGCACGCCTGTTGCCAAGATTGAGCCATGCCATCGCGGTCCGAGGGGGCCTTAATCGAAGTCTCTTCTCTCGTTAGTTCAATGAGCTCTTTGGAACCGGAGATTCCCAGCAGTGTTGTTCCATCGGTGGACAATCGGAACTGATGCTTCGCGTCGCGATGCACCCCATAGACGTCGGCGTAGCCGCTGTATCCAAAGTGGGTGGGCTGTGCGACACTGGACTTCGCCTCCAGTAGGAGAGCATATCCATCGATGGCGCGGTCCATCGGGTCGAGCGTAGCAGAAAAAGATCGGAACTGATGAGGATTGTCTGGGTTCTGAATGGTCATTTGAAACGCTTGCCCGTCGTCATGAACTTCACAAACGTTCAACACGACCTTGTCCGCGGCACTTTCACCGCGAACAATCTTGCCTGTCCAGCGAGTCCCCGATTGCAGAGCAGTTTCCCATCGCGACAGCGAGCTTTGCATTTCAGCGACCTCAGCGGCAGGTTTCAAGTCTACGGAAATATTCTGTGTGAGACTTCCCCGGCTGCTGCTTGCTCCAAAGCATTCACCTGTTGGAGAAAATGCGAGTCTCAGGGAACCGCCGATTCCGCTTGTGATCATTGGTAGCTGATGTTCCGTGCCTTGAAACTTTGTTCCCTCGCCGGAAGTCCACTTCAGATTCAGCGGCCAAGAAAAAATGTTTTCCGGACTCGTCGTCAGCACTCCTTCGAAAATGGCCACGGCGAAATCATCAACTGAGGTTTCCATGATCACACGGACATACTTGCCTTCGTCGCGGTTCTCGGCAAAAGTCAGCCGCACATTGCGTGAGACATCGCCATCATACTGAATCGCTCCCTCCCATACTCGTCCCCGGCCTGTCCACTGCTGAATCTGCGAACGGTATGCCCGATAGTCTGGCAGAGGCGATGAGATCGCTGTGTTTTGGAACGCAACTGGACTCTGCGACTTGAACCACGCTAGCTGGTTGTCCGAGAGAATACCTAAGGTGATGTTGCTTTGAGCATCTGTTTTTGGAAACGGGGGCTCCCCTTCAACTGGTGTGAGCGAAATTGACCAGCCGTCGGGCTGTGGGCGAACTCCGTCGGGCTGTGGGCGAACTCCGTCGGGCTGTGGGCGAACTCCGTCGGGCATCCCATTCTCATTGGAGGTCGGTTGCGGTGGATCGGCGAGCTTGAGCGATCCTATCCACGATGCGCGACGGAGATGGTCTGCAACGTCCTCAAGCAGAACGACAACCTTCTCACCGTCGCTCTCTTGATGCACAAACTGCAAGCTTAGTTGTTGAACCGGACCGTTCGTTGCGAATATTGATGCCTGAAACGATTGATTCGAATGGATCATGGCCAGCAATTGTTGATGCTCCCGATTGAGCCGTTCCTTCATCTGGACTTCTGCATTTGCAACCGCTTGGATCAGTTCATTGCGTTTGGCGATGAGTCGCGTGACCGAGTTTTCTGATACATTTGGTTCGAGCAGCACTGCGTCGTTAGGCAGGTCGTTGCGGGCGATCGCGTCTGCTCCGAAACCTTTGGCAACGACCTGAATGTCCAGGTCTGTGAATTCCCATTTGGATGCATTTTTCCTGGCGATGACAGAGCCATTGCTGGTCGATTTGTCGCCGGTGCTGCCTGTCCGCCGAAATATTTGGAGCGGTGGCTCCGGCGGCGGCATTCTGGTCTTTGCAACGGATCGTTCTGGTTCGCGAAGACCGGCAAGCGTTTGTCTTGCTCGCTCGAAGCTGCTGGGGTCGTGATTGTATGCCGCAAATGCTTCGGCGAGTGATTCTGGATGAAATGTATCGCACTTCAGTTGTTCGTGGACTTGAAACTCAAGTTTCAAGCTACTGTCCGACTGTTTGTTCGAGTTGACCAGAGAAATGGAATTCAGTGTTTGATTGACTTCGCCGCTGCGATGGTGGGTCCGAATCCAAACGTCGAGCTCCTCCATCGACGGCCGATCGGAGCCGCATCCTGATGACACAATCGCAAGAACACCGGCTGTGAACGCAAGTGTCGCTTGCCATACAAGCAGACCATGAGAGACACACGTTTTTTGTTGACTCATTCCGCTCTCCAGCGTTGTGTAGGTGCCAAGTTGATGCCGAAAGATGTTCTATTGACGCCGCACGGAGAAAACTTCGCCGTCGTCAACGCCGATGAGGATGTAGTGGTCTGGGGTCACCCACTTGATCCAGCGTTGGTTTGGCGAACCCGCGTCGGCTCTCTCTTTTGGCGTCGGAATGTAGACGCCGGGGATTTCCGGATCATCGGCGAGCACCTCCACACCCGTTCCTAGCATCTGTTCGACCTGCTTCAGTGGCATTCCGACCTTGACCTTGGTAAAGTCTTGATTGGTCGGGCTTCCCTGGTTGGTCGGGCCACCACAGCCAGTCAACACAAACAAGCTCAACAGAGCAGCGGGCCACCACCATTGGCGATGCGTTTCATGGGGTCGATGAATTGCTGTCGATCGCACCATCTGGATTGATTCCTTCGAACGGCGTAAATGTTCTGAAAAGCGGGATTCTGAAATGACTACCTCTCAATGGCCCGGCACAACCGATTGGGTGACAGAAAATCCGGAAAAACATTTTCATAGCATTTGGGCTTGCGACACGTCGTACCGTAGAGTCAACGTTGGTCGACCTCTCGCTTCGGTCCTTCAATCCAATGGACGATGAATCCGAACGCGACCCGCATGTCGCCCGCCCAAATGATCTACCAGTCGATTCCGCCGGTTCAATGAGCTTGCTCTTGAGGGACTGGGCAGCCAATGAGCAGGAGATAGCCAGGCGGATACATGTCGAGTATTTTCCTCGCCTGCGGAAACTTTCCCACAACCTTCTGCAAGGGTTGGTGAGTGCGAACGTCGAAGCGGATGACGTCGTTCAAAGTGCGATCATGAGTTTCTGCATTTACATGCGAGGAGAGAGGGCGACACAAAACAAAGGGCGTGACGACGTATGGCGGTTGCTCTGTCGCATTGCGGCATGTAAAGCATCTCGACGCAGACAACGCCAAACGCGTGGACTCCGCGGAGGACGCCTGTTGGCAATGTCAGACCTTGCGACTGACAACGGTGCGGGTCGCGTTGAGGACTTGATTCAAGATCTCACCACCGAAGACATCGACTTGGTTCTAAAAGATGCCATCGAGCATCTCGATGAATCGCTCCGACCGATCGCATTAATGGTGATGGAGGGGAGAAGTCAGCAGGAGATCAGTGAAGTGCTCAACGTTTCACGACGAACCGTCATTCGTAAATTCGACCTCACCAAACGTCTGTTGGCGTCTTTGCTAGACGACTCCTCCGCTGATTCGGACTAGGACGTCAGTGTGCATGCTGCGTCGGTCGCGTTACTCGCGTCGTAGGGATGCAAAGAAGACATTGTGTTCAGCGTTCAAACAAAGAAGAATTTCGCAGATGCTCGGAAATTCACGTAGCCGAGCCTCTCCGAGACGTGCGGAAAATAAGTGTCGCTAAATTCACATAGAAATCATTGATCCGCGTGATTTTGGCAACGAGAGAGGACACTTATTCTCCAAACCGACCACGAAGTGGTTAAACAACATAGCCTCGGGTCGAGGCGAAGCCAGCACGCCCCGGGTTAGCTGCTGTCGTCGCATCCGCGACTGAGGGGATTGCTGGGGACGTGAAGAATGAACCGGCGATGATCGCTTCACGGTCACAGGCAGCAGCATTCTTTTCACGTCCCGAGAGACGCGACTACGTGTTGTGATCACAGTGTTTCCAGTGTCACTGCAATGACCACCGGAGCTGTGCCGTCGGGGCCTTTGATGAAATCGATCGACTCGATGACTTCCGATCGCGTCGGGGTCACGGTCAAGTATCGTACTTGCTGATTGCGAACCGCAAATGCGAACTTGGATTCCGGGACATCGACTCGGCGGATGTAATCGGCAAAGTGAACTCCGTTTTTGAGTTCGATCTGCTCACTCTCGCCGTCGGCATAGTTCAGCTTGACGATCATCGACACGCTGTCTTTCTCACCGTACGGGAATCCCCATCCGCTGACGCCGCCGAGCATGTGGATCATGCGAGTCGCGGTGTTGCAGGGCACGTTGACTTGACGAGGCATCGTGCGACACATGGCGCCAGCCGGGCCGTACAACAGAATCGTGTTGGCAACCTTTCCGTCTTGCGGATCGATCAAGGCGAAGGGGACGCCTTCGAACTCTTTGTTGGACCAATCGCGGAAGATCAAACGTTCCAAGTCGCCTTCTTTGGAATTGAACATCCCACGGTCCGATGCGATCGTGGCCGCTTTTCGCAGATCGACCGGGACGAATCGACCACGCTCGGTCAGGAATTCGAGCAAGTCAGTCAATTCTGGAGCCGTGATCTGCTTTTCAAACCCTTCCGGCATCAGCGACTTCGTCGACGCCTTGAGCGCTTCGATGTCTTCACGCAGGATCGGTAGCTTTTCACCTTGGCTGTTGTAGATCTCGATCGCTGTACGAGACTCACTGGCCAACAACCCGACCAGCACGGTTCCGTCGGCTTTGATCACATTGTACGCGCGATAGTTTCCCTCGACGTCACGATTGGGATCCAAAATGTGAGTCAACAACTCGGCCTTGGGGTGTACGGCCATGCCGGTCAAGTCCGGGCCGATGCGTTTGCCCAGTCCGGGTAGCTTTCCATGCAAGTGACAGTTGACACAGTTTTTGGTGAAAACGGCCATGCCATTCTCGACGTTGCCGGTCGCCTTGGTGACGGAGATGAGGCTTTCCATGACGGCTTGCCGGTCCGCATTGGGAACCGCACCGCCACGCGACAGGATTTCGCGTGCACTTCGTCGGATCGCATTTTCTGGGTGATCCAGCAACGACTGTCGCTGATCCAGCGACAGTTCAGAAACCTGGATCGCGCCGCTATCGATCGCCGCCAACATGGCTCTGGTGCGTTCGGGACGCTGCAATAGGACCGCGAGTCCTTGCGAACGCAGTTTTGGCGTGAAGGAGTCGAAGCGGTCAACCAGTTCTTCGCCCAACTCCGGTGAGCGGTGCTCCCCGATCGCCTGCATGATGCCGCCGGCGAGTTCTGGTGCGGCTTGCGGAGTGATGCAATCGAGCAAGTCGAACAGGGTGTCGTCGTCGGCCGCTCCGAATCGCACCATTTCGGTCGCTGCGGCAATCCGCTTGTTCATTGCCAGCGATTCGTCCTGGACCTGAGCCAGCAAGGTGGCATTGATCTCAGCGGCATATTTTTTGAAATGCTCGCTGCCCCAAAGGCGACCGAGTTTGACGAGGTTGCCCTGTGAACTGGCTGGAGCCTTTTGTAACAATTGATCCATCGCGCTGACCAACGCGTCGGTCATCTCGGGCGATTCCTCGGTCGTCCAACCTTGTGCCAACCCATCAATGATCCAACTGGCTGTGTCGACCGGAGCATTCTGAAGTGCTTGGAACAACGGAGCGATGGAGTCGACGGGTGCGCCGCGTGCGTAGTGCTCGGTGATGACACGAGTCGAATCGAGGACAGATGATCCAGGGTCTGATGTCAGTCCCGCGACGGCGGTCAAGAATCCGAAGGCGTTGTTCGCTGCGGCGCTGACGATCGCATCGCCGATCCAGCGATCCACCAAAGACTTGTCTTGCGACATTGCCAAGATGGCGGCACCCGCGGCGGTCGATGGCGGCAAATCTGACAGTGCCAGCAACGCGGCGAGTCGAACTTGGGCATCCGAGTCCGACAACAGATCACCGTCGACAACGGCTTGTGTTGATTCGGCGATGTTTGGCAACACGGCCAACGCGTTTCGTCGAACGCCTGCGGAGGGGTGCTTTAATGCGGCCAGCGCGGCTTGGGTTGCCTTGGGATGTTGTCCATCCAGCATTCCCAGTCCGTGCATGGTCCAGAGGGCGTGGATGGCACCCGGATTGAGACCGATTTCGTCGGTGGAAGTATCGTTGACCAGGGCGATCAACGGGTCTTGGACATCATCCTTGCCGCGTTCGACCAACAGACGCTGTGCTTGGCGACGCCAGAACATGTTGTTGTCGGCAAGCGTTTTGACCAACGTTTGGGCGTCAGCGTTTTTCAGCGAACGAGGTTTGCGATCGGGTGCATCATCATAGACGACGCGATAGATTCGCCCGTGTTTCTTGTCACGCAAGTCGGACTTGTACGCGTTGCCTTTGCCGGTCTCGAAACCGCGCGGCGTGGGGTTGTGTTGGATGATGTAGTTGTACCAATCGATCACCCAAACATTGCCGTCCGGGCCGACTTCGCCCATGATCGGGGCGGTCCATTCGTCATCGCTGGCGAATAGGTTGAACTCATTCGACGAGTGAAAGTCGCTGCCATCGGGTTTGATGACAAAGGTCGCCAGCAGGTGTCCGGTCGGACCGGCGACGAACGCGGTCCGGTTCCACCAAGGCTGTGGATAGTTGCGTGCGGTGTACAACGCGTGCCCGGCTGCAGCGGTGAAACCACCATGGTGGTCGACTTGACGCACTTTGTCGGTGATCGGTGAAAACAGGTGATCTTTGGCGATTGTTCCCAGGCGCAGATTCGGAGTCCAGCCGCGTACGCGTTCGTAATAGCGGTTGGCAATGGGCATGTAAACGCTTGGATTGTGGTTGGCGGTCGAGCCAAAAATGATGCCTTCTTCGCTGATCCCCAGTCCCCAAGTGTTGTTGTCGGTGGAGCGAATGAACTCTACTTCGCCGCCATCGGGTCGGAAACGAAAGAAGCCATTGCGGAACGAGACGGCGTCGTCATCGTCGATCTTGTCGTTCTTGGGTCGGGAGTCGTTATAGCCTTGCATGGCCCAAATCCAATTGTCCAAACCGTATTGGAAATTGCTGACACCACCGTGGGTGTCGCCTTGGTTCCAACCCTCAAAGATGACTTCGCGTTGATCGGCTTTGTCGTCGCCATCGGTATCGGTCAATCGCAAAGTGCGAGTACCGTCGTGAACGATCACCGAACCGCGATCAAAGGTGATGCTGGTGGGAATGCTGAGCTTTTCCGCAAACACCGTGAACTTGTCGGCTTTCCAATCACCGTCGGTGTCTTCCAGAATGCGAATGCGGTCACGGCCCTTGCCCTCGGGTTGCAGTTCGTTGGGGTAGTCGTAGGTTTCCGCGATCCAGAGTCGACCGCGTTCGTCCCAGGACATCGCGATCGGTTTGCCTTGAATGTCGGGGTCGGCGGCAAACAGTTCGAGGTGGAATCCCTTGGGGACCACCGCGTGCTTTATCGATTCCTCGGCCGGCAAAGGATCTTGCATTGTCGACAGCGGCTGGCCTTGGGTTCCCCACGACTGGCCCGGGGTGTAGTTGGGGATCTTGTTGCCGACTTCGCTGTAGGTGAATGGTTTCAGATCGGCTGGAACCGTATTCATCTCTGGGATGGGAAACGGCGCGTCGACCAGATAGGCGGGAACGCTGGTCTGATCGTCACCGGCAGCCCAGCGGACTCCGCGTTCGACGAGGTTGACGAATCCTGGATTTCCCCAAGTGCGATGATCGTGACCCCATGCGGTGTAGAAAACACGTCCGTTGCCTTGGGTGCGAATCCAAGTCCACGGTTCGCGGCCGTTTTCATCGACGCGGTAGGACAAAACCGTTCGGTTTTCTTCGTTGTGCAAGTGATGGACGTAGGTCTCGTCCCAGCTCTCGAATCCGCCGAAACTCTTCATCAGCGGATGGTTGTTCTGAATCTCGGTGCGGAAAACGCCTGTTCCGTGTCGTTGGAACTGCGCCCCCATCAACGCGACCATCTTGGGTGAATTTCGAAAGCAGAAAGTCGCACAATGTAACGGCACAAACCCGCCGCCATTGTTCACGTAATCCATCACGGCTTGTTCGGCCGACGGCGTGATCTCATCAATGTTGGCGTACAGCAACAAGACGTCGTACATCGCCAAATTGTCCGCGTTGATGTCCGCCAGATCGTCGGTGTAAACCAGACGAATGTCCCGTGCGGCCATTTCCGGTTGGAGCTGGTCAAAACGTTGCCGGGGTACGTGGTGGCCGCTGTCCCCGAGGAACAGCACGTCCAGGTGATTTGCCGTGGCAGTACCACCAGAAAGGAGTCCCAGCAGGACGCATGTGAAGAGAACGAAAAGACCGTGACGAGGCATCGACGACGCCCAGTTGCAAAGACGATTCACTGTGAAGTACCGGGGGGAATGGTTACAGAACGGGAAGTTGCCAATAGTTTAGCCGAAAAATCCGGTTCTGCGCTAACTGATTCATTCCGGGGTTGAACGCACCAATTTGTCGAAATCCAGTTCCAATTGAGAACTGTCCTTCCCCCCCAATTCTCGATAGATCAAGCTCGGCTGAATGTCCGTGCTGTTCTGGTACTTGTCGCTGCAATATTCGTCCGCCGAGCCGTGCAGTTGCATGTAAAAGATCTGGCAGATCTGCATTCCGCTGTAGATTCGGACCGGCTGGACGCAGTGCATTTCGATCGTCCAAGTTCCGCAATAGCCGACATTGCCGAGCGAACCGCCGGGATTGATGAACAGCCCCAAGCGGCCCACGGAGCTTCGCCCCTGAATCATGGGAACACAGGCGTGAGTTTCAGTCGTTTCGACCGTGCGTCCCAGGTACAGCATGTTGGGCTGCAAGATGATCCCTTCCGGGGGGATCTCCAAGCGTCGGTATCGATTCGGGGTTGCCGAGTCCAGCACGATTTCTTCGTAGACCAGCAGTTCGTTGTGGAGCGACAGATTGTAGCTGTTGGGATTCAGCCGTTCGGGGTCAAAGGGATCGATGCGGATCGAACCACCAAGCTCTCGCAAGATTTCTTTGCCGGAAAGAAGCATTCCAAATCCATCGTGTGTCGTCAGCAACTGGCCGCCGATTCAACTCGGCGGAATCCGAACTGCCTCCAGTTTAACGGATCGGTCCCGGAGGTGTGCCGGGGACTTTGCGAAAATCAGGATGGATTCTTTTCAGAACGCTCCGCGTGGCGCGCTGATCTGGCTCCCGGTCGACCGCTTATGGGCTGTCGATTCAGTGAGCCGACGGCGCTAGCCGCGGGCTTAATGGTGAAGACGCAACCCTTCGAAACCCGCGGCTAGCGCCATCGGCTCACAACGATTGCGTAACGCACTCAATCAACAGCGCGCTAGGCGGCGTGCGCCGCGTTGAGCATGGCGGAGCTGAGTGTCACGTAGGTCTCTGTCCAGGCTTCCTTGACCTCGTCGGTGAATCCGTCCCCCAGTCCTTGTTGCAATGTCCAAAGCAACGCTTCGCCTACGGTGCTGTAGCTTTCCTCTGGAACCCCGTATTGCACATGGCGTCGTCCGAGTTCTTCGACGGCAGGCAAGATTTCCTCCAATCGAGTCAACGACGTCACGGCTAGATTCAGGGTCGCCATCAGCTTCCGGCCTTGCTCCTTCATGTCACCTTTGAAAAGTGATCGAAGTGAGGGGTCCAGCTCGAACAGCTTTCCGTAGAACAACTCGGCGACTTTCTCGGCATCCGGTTTGACTTGATCCCACGTGGTCTGAACGGCTTCAATTTTCTCGGGCGTCATGTTGATTTTCTTTCTGGTTGGCAAAGTGATAAAAAGAATGAAGTGTTTACAGGGTTCCAAAGTTCACGGCGAATTGAAATGGCGACGAGACGAGGTCCCTAGGGCATGGGAATGCGCACCAAGACGCCACCCATGACATCGTCTTTGGCAAACTCGGGGTACGATTCGCCTCGATTGGGATGCTCGTTGTGGCAAGTCCAACAGGCCTCTGCGACAGCCCTGTCGGGATACACGGCGACGAAATACTTTTTGCCGCCAAGGGTTTCTTCGCCGTAAAAGTTCTCACCGGGGTTGTCCGAGATGTACTTCAGCGCTTCCTGTTCCAAATCCGTTTGCGCTGTATGCTGCTCGTTCAGCGGCCATTGGCTTCGCAACGCGTACTTGAACCCGGCTTGCGGGTTTTCGTCGACAAGCTCCGCCCCCATTCGAAACATTTGTGCGGGCAATGGAATCGCGTTGGTGCTGTCTTTCCAGTACTCATCTGCAGTGACCGGCGCGCCCTGTTTCTTGAGATTCGTCACTACATGAGTCGCGTAAACCGTTCGATCAGCCATCATGACGGCGTGCACCCCGTCCGCGAACTTCTGCGGCGAGATTCCTGTCGGCGTCGCCGACGAGCTGGCTTCCGATGTTCCGCAACCGGAGAACAGTATTGGAAGTGTGCAGCTAGCAACCACTGCAAGGGAGAAAACAGAAATGAAAGTTGACGAACGACGCATGCGGAATTCCTTGTGGAGTGCAATGTAGAAAAACGATTGATTGTGAGTGGTCGCGACCTGCCGGGATCGCGTATGGGTCATGGAGTTGGACTTCGACGGGTACGACTTCGCTTCTTAGATTCGAACCACTGGTGGGCCATCTCCACGCTCTTGGTTCGAACGATGACGGGCGACGAAAAACAGTTCCGCAACAAATGTGGGTCGCTCAACGCACTTAGCGAATACTCCAGCGAATGGCAATGAAGACAGACTTGTCGTGCCATCGTTTCGCTGGGACGCAATCCAGCGTTTTGATCGTGATTGACCCACACGGAATCGCCGTCATTCAGACGTGGCAGGTGACAGGTGGCACAACTGACTCCAGACCCGGCTGCTGCCTCACCCATCGTCTCGGCCGACCAAAGCTCAGCGTGCGCAGAACCCTGATAAGCGAGCGAGTGAGAATCGGCGTGACAGGACAGGCACGCCTGAACGGCCGCAAACTGGGTGTCAAACCGATGTCCGCTGTGGCACGCCGAACAGTTCAATTCACGGTGTGCCGCACCGGAATGCATCGGCAGTCTTGCCAACTCGGGTTTCATCGGCGACAACCCCGCGGCCAAACGCATCCCGTGCTTGCCCGTTTGAAACGTCTCGACTTGACGTTGGTGACACGTTTCGCACTGCTGCATCGAAACCGAGTCTGACCAGAGCGAGTCTATCTGGTGGCAATCGGTGCAATTCACACCGGCCGATGCGTGGGCGGTGTCGGCCCAGTCGTTCAGAATTGCATTCGTAGCCGAGACCGTGTCGGGGGCATCCGACGCATTCTGATCCAGGGCATGTCGCTCGGGATGATTCTGTTGCCATGGCGTGATGATGTCACGCCGGGGAACCCTGCCTTGGTCGATCAAGTCCGGTTCGCCATGGTGGTCGTCCAAGAATTTTTCGTACAGGGCACGGTTGTCGTGGTAGTTGTGGCAGCCCGCAGTGGCGCAGCTATCAAACGCCATGGCTTGGTGACTTGGTCGCGACTGAGCAACATCTTGATGGCAGTGCCAGCAGTAGTCGCTCGGCATGGTCAGACCCATGGGCTGCGTCTGCTCGGGGACGTGCTCTCGATGGCACGTCAAACAGTCTTGAGCATTCAACACCAGAAGCTTTTCGGCATTCACCGGATCATTAAACTTCTTAGCCGGATGCGTGTCGTTCGCGTCCTGGAGCTGCTGACCATGGCACTCGATACAAGCGTTCTGCATCACGTTGGCGGCATCATGGTCCGATGGATCGGCTTTGGGCGAGTGACAAACATTGCACGCCAGCTCAATTTGATGGTGACCATGCGTGGTTTCGCCCGGCAGCATTGCTGATTGGATTTGCGAAGCAGGAACATAGATTCCGTACAAAAACACTCCGATCACTCCCGCGCTGAGAGCCGCCCACGTCACCCACGCTGTTCGGTGCCCGGTGTTCGCAGTGGAGTTCACGACAGAGTCAGTTGCGGTCTCGCAATTGCTGTCGCCTACCGGCAATGATTCCCGGTCCTCGGGAGTCTGGTTTGGTGTCGTCATCGATTCATTGCCTCAGTCACTGAACCAATAGAAACTGAAGACATGCAGGGCGATCAGCACCGGTATCGGCCATGTCATCCATAGGTGCCACTTCGTCAGACGGGGACGCCATTGACGAAACAACATCGCGTATCGACGCGGCAGTGATGACTCCAGTCCGACCGCGACCCCAGAGAATGCGCCGACCAACGCGGCGGCGATGAAGCTGCACGAAAGCACAAGATTGAGATTGCTGCCCAGTCGCAGGCCAGTGTGAACCGCGAAGCAAAACAGAGTGGCAGTGCCGAGAATTCCGTGCAACACACGCCACCAAGCATACTGGCCCCATCTGAAACGAATGATTCGTTTGCGTAGTGAGAAAAGCATCCCCAGCGACAGGACTCCGAGCAAAGTGAAGCCGGTGACTTGTCTGAGGAAATCCGATCGCCAGAGCACATCGATCGATCGCATGCCGGATTGCACCGAATCGGCCATCGTAATGGGTGGCAACAACAGCAACATCACAGCGGCCAACATTCCCACCAACGATGCGGTGATCAATGTGCGCGTGCCGGGAGCAGCAACCACCTCTGGTGTGCCTGTCACGAGCTCCTGAACCAATGGTCGACAACTGCCACAGGCGGTCGCGGCACCGCATCGAGCAGACAGTTGGTTCAGATCCTCACAACCTGACTCGATCATTTCCGTCAGCGTGCCTTTGCTGATCCCCAGACAGGCACAAACCACACTATCGCTCGGCCATTCAGCGACCGGCCATGCACCCGAGGGTGCCCATGGACTGCCTGTTCGCATGAACCTTCTTCGCTGCCAAGGCCACATCTGCTGCTGACGATTGATCGCTTGCCTCACTTGAGGCAACTCGTTCCAATCACCGACGCACGAGGCGCCCACGATCCGTCCTTGCTCCAGCAAAATCTTTCGATATCCATGCTCATCTTGATTGATCAGCGGGATGCCGCCGGGGGAATCACCCAAGGCTCGACCAAGCGTCGCAACCTGTACCCCCATCAGCTTGAGCTCAGCCGATTCATCAGCTCCCAGAAACGTGGCCGACTCACCGGAGAGTCGATGTGCCAACACATCCGCCATGCGGTAACACGGTGCGACCAAACCGTAGACGTGGCTTCGATGGCTGACGCACTCGCCGATCGCGTGGATCAAGGGATCCGCAGTCGTCAACGTGTCATCGACCACGATTCCACCCCGCTGCCCCACCGGCAACCCGCAGCCGCGAGCCAAGTCGTCGTTGGGACGCACTCCCGCAGCAACGATCACGATCCCGACGCTGACGCTTTCGGCATTCTCGAAGTCGAGTCTCAAACGCCCAGGGCTTTCTGTTTCGATGCAATGCAGACGCCGGACGAGTGACACCTCCAGCCCCATCGACTCGACTCTTGTTTTCAATAATGCTGCGCCCTTGGCATCCAATTGCCGAGGCATCAAACCAGGCGCCATTTCGACAACGGAGACCGCCACACCCGCATCGCTCAGGATCTTTGCCGCTTCCAGTCCGAGCAAGCCGCCACCGATCACCACTCCGTTGCTAACGCTATTGGTCTCGATGAATGACTTGATGTCCTGTAGATCCTGCAGCGACCGATAGACGAAAACACCTTGCGAGCGGATTCCAGGAACTGGCGGCAAAAACGCATGGGACCCTGTCGCCAAGATCAAACGATCATATGGAATCCGCTCGTCTTGATCATCGATCACCTCTCGACTCTCGCGATCGATGGATCGAATTCGACGTCCCGTGATCAGCTTGATCGAATGCTCGGCGTACCATTGAGGCGACGCCAGCAGTAGCTTTTCAGCGTTGGATTCGGAAAAGAGTTTGGAAAGGTTGACCCGGTCATAGGCGGGTGTCGGCTCGTCTCCATAAACTGTGACTGCATACCGCTGGATGGATTTTCGGCGAACAAGCCGATCGCACAAACCGAACGCTGACATGCCTCCACCGACAATTACCAATCGTTGCTTGACCACGACGCTCTCGTTCTGGGGACTTGCAGAGCAGTCTTTGATTTGCGATTGGCGAGCTTGAAGCACAGTGGACATCGCAGCCTTTGAAAACCATTCCACGGGCATCCACGCATTGAGCAATTCAGCGTGAAGCGTACGTAGGAAAACAATCAGCATTCATTGCTGGGTATCAACAGATCCATCGATACCCATGGCTTGGCAATTGATATACCAATTGGTGTAGAAAAAGGGCGTGATGTGCGGGTGTGACGCGATGGTCCATTACGCAGACCAAATGGCTGTATCGCAACCGTTAGGTGTGCGGATACGTTCCAGGCAACGCAGTTGGGATGAAGCAATGCAACGGCGAATGCCTCTTTTCGTGGCATAGACCGATCGAGACTGCTAAGCGAAGCAGCGATCCTGGTCGAGAAGACGGTTGCGAGAAAGTGGCCAAGGCCCGAACTTCCCCAAGTTCCTTGGGGGAGGTGCCGGTCACGCGGCACGGCTCATGGCGTTTGGTTGTTGTTTGGCGTATGAAGGTGTTCGTTTTCGACTCGGAGAGTCGAACGACAGTCGCTCGACGTTCCACGGCGATAGCGCGCCCCGGAAAACGTCTTGCCAATTCCGAACGTTTACTTGCGCAGACAGGCCCCCTCCCTCGCATTCGCCTGTAAGGCTCTGCTCGACCTCCCCCAAGTTCCGAGACTGCTGATTGAATCGTGTTGCGTTGTGTCTGTGAGCCGATAGCGCTAGCCACGGGCCTCGAAGGGTTTCGTCAACACCATTAGGCCCGCGGCTAGCGCCTTGCGGCTCACTAAATCAGCAGTCTCGTTCCTTGGGGGAGGTGACAGTGGAACAGGAATGGTTTCGAAGAAATGCCTAAATTGAGCCAACCGCAACTATAGAGCAGCCCAGCGTAAGCATTTGCTGGGCTACTTGGCCGGCTACTTGTCGGTCGCCAGTTTGCGGAAGTAGGCTTCGATGGCGTCGCGGTAGTGGGTGGGTAGATCGCGACTGATTTGCTGTAACGCTTCTTTGCGTTCTGCGGGTGGCAAATTACCCCAGGCTTCTTCGTCGAACTTCTTTTTGTCAACGTTGCCATTGCCCGAACCTCCAGCGATCTGGCTGTCTTGCATCGGCTGAGCTTGGCCGGGTTCCTGCTTGCCGCTTCCTTGACCGGATTGACTTTGTTGCTGCTGCTGTTGTTGTTGCTGTTGCTCCTCCAGTTTCTCGATCAGCTTCGTCAACTTGTCGATGATCTTTTGCTCTTGGTCTTCGACTTGCTCATTACTGCGTCCCAAGTCCAGGCGACGGGTGACGTCACTCATCAATCGCGAAATCTCGTCCAGTGAGTCTTCTTTGAGCGGTTTGATGTCAGCGATCATCAACTTGGCCGTGCGTGTGAAACGAACCGGTGAGTCGGCTTCGTTTTCCAATAGACGTCGCAAATCGGTCAGAGCGTCCTTTTTCATCAGCAACGCGTGATAGCATGCGCCGCGGTAGAACAAGGCCGAAGCCGGATCGAGCGACTCCACCACGTCGACTTCGGCGATCACCGGCAGGGCTTCATCGAACAATCGTTGACGGACCAACAAGCGTCCCAACCAAGTTCGAACGCTCATCCGCATTTGTTTTGGCAAAGATTCAATTTCGGCATAGACACTTTGAGAGGGGTCCATGCTCTTGGCCGCAGCGATGGGGTCATCGGTGGCAGACTGAATCAAGTCTCGGACGCTGGGGACGAGTGGTTGGATGACGGAGACGAACGCGTCGAGCGGGTCGGCGTCTTGCTGCTCAATGGCGGACAAGAATCGCTGAGACGTCTCATCCATCGCGACGGGGGCGGCACCGAGTTGATCGAGTGACTGACGCAGCAAACCGGACATGGATTCGGCGTCGCGTGCGTGCCAACTGGCTTGATTCTCGAGCGATTCGTCATCAGCGGTTGCAGAGGCGACTTGGAGGCTCAGTGTCATGACCCCGATGGACGTGATCAAAATGAGAGGCCAGATCGACAGGGCCGGTAGCCGTGTCACGCGAGCAGTCAGTCGGTTCGCCATGTGTTTGCCTGGTTCTACTGGTTACGCTTCATCACCAAATCGCGTGTGATTTGGTACAACCGTTGTTGCCTGTCCGACAAGCTCTTCAAAAGCGGCAGCAAATCCTGCGCCGATGTCTCCCCAGATTCTAGTGTCTGGGCATACCGCTGGGTGGTCGATTTGATTCGGGTTTCCATCGTCCGGATCAATTTTAGCTCCGCAATACTGTCCACGAGGGGCTGTTCTTGCTCTCCGCCTTGCTGTTGTTGGGGTTGTTGTTGGTTTTGCTGCTGCTGTTTCTCCAAGTCCCGTTGGGCCTGTTGGAGCGACAAAATCATTTCTTCCAGGGCCGCCAAAATATCTTGCTGGATTCCTTGGGTGATCACATCGATTTTGGACTCGCCCAATCGTTGGGCAACTCGGTCGGTATCGTCGCGAATTTGTGCAACCACCTCAGGAAACGCCACGCTGGAGCCTTCCTCTCGCAATAGCAGCATTGCTCGATCCGCCTCCATGGTGATCTTTTTCTCCTCGAAGGAGAGATTTCCCGCCTTGAGGTCCGTCTGACGATTTCGCTGTTCTTGGGGGACCGCCGACAAAGCCACCGTGTCCTCATACACTTTTGTCTGCATCGCCGCCATGCGTTTTAGACGCCCCTCCAATCGGGCGAGTTCCCGCATCATTTCTTCTTCGCGAAGCTGACGAAGGATTTTTTCGAGCCGATCGATGGCCTTTCGCAACTGGGCTTCGGCCTCCCGCTGCCGCTCGGTCGCCTGATCTCGCTTGGCATCGTCGAGTTCCTTTTGCGCCTGCTCCATCTTCTCAATCGCCTCCTGCAACTCCTGTTCGGCCTGTTGCTGAGGAGTTTGAGGTTGCTGTTGAGCGGAATCCTGCTCAGAAGAGTCTTGCTGTGGCTGGCCGGAGGACTCGGAAGGCTTGCCGTCTTGTGACGGTGATGGTTTGGACTGCGATGGTTTGGATTCACTCGACTCCGACGGTTTGCCGTCTGACGGTTGACTATCAGAAGGCTTACTTTCTGATGGTTTTGCTTCTGATGGTTTTGCTTCTGATGGTTTGCCGTCGGTTGGCTTTTCCTCGGAAGGTTTACCGTCTGAATCGCTGGGCTTGTCGGACTTGCTCGGGTCGTCTTTGGAGTCGCCCATCGGCTTGGAATCTGACTCCTGGTTTTCCTCGGATTTCGAAGCGTCACCAGATTTGGAATCGCTTTCTTGGGCGGCATCCGATTGAGCAGCGTCTGATTCTGCTGACTCTGATTCGGCAGACTCCGAGTCTTTGGATTCAGCTTCGGGCTGGTCAAACTCGTTGTCTTCGCTGATCTGATCCTTCAGTTCTTCGCTGCGTTTGGCGATGTCTTTCTGCTCGCCTTTGACCTCATCCAGATCCGCGCCATTCTCGGTGCGGGCGCGTGTGCTGCGTTGAGATCGTTCGATTCGTTTGAGGTCGGAAATCAGCTTCGCGACGCGTTCTTTTTCGTCGCGAATCCGCTTCGAGCGATCTTCGCTCATCAACAACGTCAGGATCGACTTGAGGCCTTCACTTGCTGCTTCTTGATTGTCGATCGCATCCTGAAACTTTTGGTTCTCGATCGACTTCGAGGCATCCCGCAACTTCTCCAGGACGAATTGATCTCTGGATTGTTTCGCTGCACGTCGAAGCAACGCCGCACGTTCGGGGTTCTCGGCGGCCTCGACATCGGCCATCCGCAACAGCAGTTCTTCCAATCGCTCATAGCGTTTCGCGACGCCGTCTTGTTTGAGCAACAGTTGCGATTCATCCGCGGCCGCAGGAACCGTCAACAGTGTGACCCATGCGGCGAGAACGCAAAAACAGGTTCCCACGAAGTTTCGTCGGAGTCGTTGAGGTTTCATCGTAAGGGTCATGGAAATGCTCGTGTGGTCATGTACGTCAGGCTTTCTAGCCTGACATACGCTGGGCATGTCAGGCTGGAAAGCCTGACGTACTTGGGGGCATGTCAGGCTGGAAAGCCTGACGTACTTGGGGGCATGTCAGGCTGGAAAGCCTGACGTACTTGGGGGCATGTCAGGCTGGAAAGCCTGACGTACTTGGGGGCATGTCAGGCTGGAAAGCCTGACGTACTTTTATTACTTGAACAGGTCGCGGACACGTTTCTTGCGTTCCTCTTTGGTTTCTTCTTGGAGGGCTTCCTGGTCATTGATTAGACCGCGGACCATGTCCAGAATTTCATTGTAACTCTCCAAATCGAGCATTTTGTCCAGCACAGCGTTCAATGCTAACAGGACTTCGTCAGCCGTTTGAACCGCCTGTTCGGTCTTTTCTGCCGCGATTTTCGGGGTTTCGACGGATCGTTCGACCTGGGCAATCTGGTCGATCAATTTTGCGAGCGGTTTCTCGACAATTTGTTTTAACGGGTCTCGGACACCTTCGCCCAATCGTTCCCGACGGTCTGCCGAATCAACCCGGTTGTTGACCATTTCCGCCAGGATGTCTTCCAAGGAAGTCGCGATTCCGGTCAGCTCCTCGGAGGTCTTCTGCGCCTGCAGTTGGACTTGCTGAACACGCAGTCGGCGGATCTGCAGCTCACGTAACCGCTCGGCTTCTTGGTCAGGATCGTCGCTCAACTCACCGTTGGGAAAACCGGTGAGCGTCTCTCGTAGTCCCATCATTTCGGTGATCGTCTGCTCCAGCCGAGAACGCAGGCCGAGTTCGCGGCGTTCCAGCAGTGCCAATAGTGCTTCAGGTGTGACGACTTGCAAGCGGAACAGTTCACTTGCGGCGGTGTGCGTTCCATCGAGATCGTATCCATCGGTGGCTTCGGCAAAGACATTCAGCGCAGAGCCAGGTTGCAACGCGATCAGCTTTCCGTCTGCGGTCAAATCACGCAGATCGATTACGGCACTGGCGTTTCCCGCGCGGTCCAGTTCCGGGGACACTGACGATTCCGTCGGCGCGTTTGCCTCGGCGGGTTTGACTTCGCCGTCATCTCCGGCGGCGGATACGACATTGAAAGTCAGCGACTGAACGCCGTAGTCATCGGTCGCGGTCGAACTGAGAGGCAACCGTGCACTGGGGGTAATCGCCGATGTGATCCCGTCGAGTTTCAGTGTGACGTTGGGTGGTTGGTCGAGTACCGCACCGAGGAAATAGCGATACGGTGCTTGAGAGGAAATCCCCGTTGGGTCACGAGGCACCATTCGAACTGCTGTGGGGCGTTTGAAATCCGGCAAGGTGATCGCGAACTGGGATTGTTCGTCGTTCCAAGTCAATTCATTGACGCGGGTTTCCTGGCCGTCGATTTCGTAAACGATGTCGACGTCGCCCAGCGGTGCGCTGGAGCTGGCCTGCAGGGTGACTTCGCTGCCCTCGCTGATCCGCAAACCGGCTTGGTACTCGGTCTGCAAGTCTGGTCCTTCGCCGCCGACCGTTCTCAGGTATTCGGGGTAGCGCACATTGACTTGCATTTTCGAAATGGCTGGCGGTGCGACGGCTTCGATTCGATAATCGGCCAACCTGTCATCGAGTCCTTGAACGGTAAACGTCATCGACTCGCTCAAGCCCGTCAGTGGTGGACCGTCCAGGACAAACCCTTGGTAACCGTCACGCACGCGACCGACGCGTCGCATGTTGGACTGGCCTCTCGTACCGTCGTCGGTTTGGTAATAGACGGTGCACACATCGGGGACTTCTGCGTTCTCGGCGTCGGCGCGGATTCGCAGCATCGGATTGCTGCCCACCGGCAATCGGACCACGTTGTCAACGAATTCGCGGCTGACGGATTCTTCGGCGGCTTGTTCGGACGCGGAAACGAGCGGTAACTCGACGCCGACCATTTCCAGTCGAGCGCGTCGCGGCCATGGATCATCCGAAAACAACGTCAGCCGACTTGCCGCGCGGGCAAATGACTGGGGACTAAAAATCGCCAAGCCGATGCAGCACAACAACAGCGGACCTGCCACCATTGCTTTTCTCGCCAGCGGCTGCCAGCGAAACACGCGATTCGGGTCGACTTGATCGATCACCTGAGCGGCTTCATCGTGAACCATTCGCAATAGGTCTTTGGAGTGCGCATCATGTTGCCGCCCCGGCCGATCGAGCTGAACGGCGGTGACCAAACGCCCGCCCAACTGAGGATGATGACGCTCGACCAACAACGCCAAGGAGTCATCGGGCAACGATTTGCTGAGGCGACCAATCAACAGCTTGGCAACGATGAACACGATTGCCACTGTCACCACCAACAGCAAGAAACCGCGTGCCGAGCGTGGCATCTCGGTGCCGCCCATCAAGACCGGCAAGTAATCGACGGCCAAACCGACCCAAAACGCGACCAGGGCGACGGCCAAGATAGCCAGCACCGAATCCCAAACGACGTACCGGCGGACACGTTGCCGGAGCGATTGGAGTAGCGATTGAAGTTTGGGATCGAGCATGAGCGTTCGTGTCGTTCTCTATTGATCGTTGGATCGTTTGTGGGTTAGGCCAGCCGGTGCAATCGTCGCGTCACCCATTCCATGGTCAACACACTGGCGATCAGCCACATCAGGGCCAAATTACGTCGCTGTGCAAAGTCTTGATCTGCGGTTCCGGGCAAAACGGTGGTCTGAGGCTGCGGACGAATCCGTTCCACTAATTCGGATGCAACCGAATCTGGTCCCGATGGATCGTCAATGGGTAAGAAAACTCCTCCCGTCGTCGAGGCATACTGTTTCAGTTCGTCATCGTTTCTGCGTGGGCGTTCCAGTTCCACGGTGGGCAAGCTGACTTGCACCGTCTGCCGCAGCACTTCTTCGTTGAGCGCATCTCCGAGTGTCAGTCGTAATTCATAGCTGCCGGCTTCGCGGACTAAGAATCGACCGCCATAGGTGCCCGGCCGAGGCTCGCCGGCGACCGGCAGCAAACGAACGTCTTCGATGCGTCCACTGGGTGCTAACAATTTGGCTTGGACCTCCGGCACCACCAGCGGTTCGAACTGATCGTCGCTCAATACCGCGCGGACCGTGATCGTGTCGCCGATCATGGCTCGTTGGTTCTCCACCAGCAAACGCCCGCGATTGCTGTCCCGCAGCAAACGACCTTCGCACACCCAGCGGATGAGCTTGGTGTAGTAGCTGTCAAAGTGGGCATCGCTGGTCCGTCGCAATCGCCACATCTCACCGCTGCCTTGGAAAAACACTCGCCCGGCCCCGTAAAACTGCGAAGCAAGGTACACGGGCAACGAATCGGAAATCGCCGTGGTGGGATCCGAAAAATACGCGTAAACCTTGGTGCCCGGCTTGGTGCTGCTGACGCCGACATAGTCGTAGACGCCACTGAATTCGTTCCAAATTTGAAAGCTTTCGTCGGGACGATCCACCAACCACAGGAACTCCGCGCGTCTGGCTTCCGGCGTGAATTTCAATGGCCAAGCGTTCTCGCCGCCTTGGCGTCCGGTTCCGATCAACGGTCCACGACTAGGGAAATTGACGGGAAAGAAACCTTTGATGATCGGCACACGCGCATCCGTTCGCAGCTTCAACCAACGCGGATGGTAAACCGGGCCACCGACGATGATCAGACCACCGGCTTGTTCGCCCACCCAGCGGTCCAACAGTTCCAGTCCGTCTTGATTGATCGCCGTCCAGTCCGGATCAAACATCGCGATCGCGTCGTACTCGAACAGTTCCTCCGCCGTCTTGGGAAACTCGCTGAGCACCTTGTCCGCATCCTGGCTCATCCCGGGCTGTCCGGTCTGTAGCCACGTGTCCAGTTCGACCGACTTGTCACGATACAACAAATTGCGGACGAATCGATACTCGCGAGTCGGTCCACCGGCAATCGTCAGGACACGCAATCTGCGTGCGACGACTTCGTAGCGGGCGTCGCGAATGTCATCGGCTTCGTTTCGATCTTGCTCGGGAGCCACCACACGAACGGCCAAACGTCGACGTCCAACAGACTGAGGTTCCAGCTCGAAACGCACGCCCTTGAGCGTTCCGTCACCGGTCACGGTGATCTTTTGTGAATCCACCACCTGCGTCGGCATCGCATCGCCGCCGCCGTCGCTCGCCGATTGGTCCAAACCGTCCAGCAATTGAACTTCGACTTCCATCTTTTCCGCGCCGCTTGCTTGCAGGACCGCATTGATCGCAAACTTGTCGCTCGGATAAACACGTTGCGGAGCGTTGATGTTGACGACACGCAAGTTGGTCGGTGCGGCGCTGCTGCCCAAGCCCACCGGGAACACGGCAACTTCGTTTCGTCTGGCGGTGGCCACGGCCGCGCCGGGTTCGCTGCCTCCGTTGCTTTGTCCGTCACTCATCAAAATGATACCGGCCAGCGTGGTCGGGTCGTGGTCGACCAACACGCCACGGATCGCATCACCGATCCGACTCTGTGCGTCCGTTGCGGCGATCGATTCGTTCCAGTCGGACACCTTTATCGGCGGCGGATTGCCATCTCCGTCAGTCACGGGATCCGTCGTCTGAGTGTCCTTGGACTGCGAATCAGACTGCTGCGAATCAGACTGCTGCGAATCAGACTGCTCTGAACTGGACGTCTCCGAATTGGGCAAACCGATCAGCTCGGCCAACGAATACTGTGTTCGTATCGAGTAGACGCTGCCGGTCATCACGCAACCGACGATCAAGCAGCCAGCCGTTGCGAACAGCATCCATCCGATACGATCCGCATTTCCCGACGCGCCGATCATCAGGGAGGAGACCGACAAGATCGCCGTGATGCCCAACAGCACCATTCCCAACATCGCGATGGGCGAAAACGCCGCCAAGTCCGTCGATTGTTTTTCGTCTGCGGCTCCAAATTCGCCGCCGCTGGTTTGCAGCAATCTGGGCTCGGCATTCTCACCGAACGCGTAGACACTGACGCGATGCTCCGCACTGAGTTTATCCAGCATCTCGCTATCTTTGATGATTGCGGCGGCCAGTTCGGCGCGGCTACCGCTGCCCATGTCTTCATAGGCCGGCAACGACATGCTTTGACTCGTATCCACCAACACGACGACTTCGCTGGGCCGCGTGATCGAACGCTGCGTGCGGCGTTGAGCGTCGAGAAAGAAAAACACCAACGCCACGATCGCTGTCAGCCTGAGTGTGATCAACGTCCAGCGGACCGGCCGACTCAGCTCGGCTGCATCGCGGCGGTACAGCCGAACCGCAGCAATCAACAGAATCACTAGCGACAGAACCAACAACGCCCACAACCACCAGCCGGACATCGACTGGGTGCGAGCCAATTCATAAATCACTTGACGAGACGAATCATTCATGGTGCCGTCCTCCGCGTGAATGATCCAACGTCCATGGTCCTGTTTTCAGTGGTGTCGCCGAAGATGAAACGTGATAGCTGGCCCAGTATGCCAAGGCCTGCTCGGCAGCCAAGATCAGCGCCAGCAACGCCAACATGACCAACGTGATCGTTGAGCTGCCCGCCGTACTGACTTGCTCTGTGTAGTCCGCGCTGCTGGTGAATTTGATCTGCATCGGCAACAGGGACTGGACCAGCTCGGCTTGATCGGCACGCCTTAAGTCACCTTCGCCGACTCGGATGACCGAAGCCACCGGGATGACTTGGCCGTTCCCGTTGCTTTGAATCAAACCCCATTCAAAGACGCCCGGACGGAGCAAGTCGTCCACATCGATGGCTTCGCTGATCAAACTATCGTCGGGTTGATAGGTCACCGCGACTTTGTCATCGCCGGCCTTCTCGCTCGCGGTCGCTTCGATGGGAACACGCGGTGGTGCGGTGCTGGGCGGAGCCAACTTTGTTTCAGGAAAATAATTGTTGGTTGCTAAGACCTTCTGCAGTGGCGCATCCACTAAACGTTGCGTCGCCGGTGCTGCCCCGCTCCACAGCGAAGCGTTCGTCAACAACAGAAACGGTACAAACGTCGGGTCGCCCGTCCAGTTGCTCCAGCCGCCATCGAGTCCGGTCAAGATCGTCACCACCCGACCTTGACCGACCGTATGCTGGGTGACCAAAGGCAAGGTGTCGCGACGCGCCAGCACGGTACGAACACGACCGGCCTCGATCTCCGCTGGTGAATCCTCCTCGGCGGACGCCGTCTCCATCGCTGTCGTTTCATCCTCGGTTGGTTCGGCCGCCGGGACCAACGTCCATGACTGTGAAAGTCCGATCAGTGAGAGTGACGCGTCGCCGATGCTGCGTAGCGGATCAATCAAAGTGTCGGTGTCGCCAAAAACAATGTCTCCGCTCTTGCTCGAGTCCCCATCTGGCAACTCAACCGTTTGCTCCAATGCGCGGGGCAGCAGTTGTCGATCGGTTCCAAGCAATACTCGGTTGTACGATTCGGCTTGGACATTGCCGCCCAAGAACCATGCGATCCCACCGCCACGTTCGACATACGTTTGCAACGCCGCGGCTGCCGAATCCGTGACTTCAGGCAAATCCACCAGATAGATCGCGCGGTATTGGGCCAAATCGTCAAAGGTTGCCGATCGCAAGAACGCGGGTGCTTGGATGTCCGGGATCGCACCGATGCGGACTTGGCTCCCCGGATTCAGAACCGAACTGATGTGGTAGGCGCCGATGGCGTCGGGGTCCGAATCGATCACCAAAACTTTTGCGTCGCTGGACAGAGGCAGGGTGCACATCCGCGAATTGTCGATCGCCAACGCATCGTCCGGCAGTGTGACTTCGATCGCATGCGTGCCGACTTCGTTGACAAATACCTGAAACGACTTGGTGACTTCAGCGCCGGGCGCCAGTGTCTCGATCATCAACGCGGGCAACGACTCGACTTTACCGCTGACGGACTCGGCCACATTGATCGTCTGGACGTCTTCTCCGTATCGAATCACGCGGCAGCCCACCGCGACGTTACTGACTTCCGACTGGCCATAATTCTTGATCGTCGCTCGTACCACAACGGGCACGCCGGCGACCCAAACATCCTGAACGGGGGTGACGTTTGTGATCGCCAGATTACCGTCGGGTGTCGCCGCACAATCGATCATGCGGATTTCTGTCCCCTTGCCCTCGATCCCACGCATCGATTCGGCGATCCGCTCGGGAGTCGCCCAGTCGCGTGCGCGAAAATCGCTGGCGATGTACAAGTAACTCGTGTCGGCGGGGGTGGCGTTCATCAATTGAGCAGCCAAATCGATGGCGGCGATCAAATCGGTTCGCATCGGTGAGGCGGTGGTCGACATCACTCGTGAAATCAAGCGACCATCCGGGGTGATGGTCTGAGCGGACAAGTCCGCCGCGACGTCGCCCGATTCGTTTCCGCCGCGAACCGCTAACGCGGCACGACTGGCTCGCATCACCGTCAGCTGATGATTGCCGTCGTCGCCCGCCAACTGTTGCGTCAAAGCTTGCAGGGACTGCAGGGCTCGGCCGTATGCGGTGGCCGCTTCTCCGCCTCCGGCACTGCTGGAATCGCCCATCGAATAGCTGTCGTCCAAAATCACCACATGATGCGTGGTCTGTCCGCCCAAGACACTCAACAACTGACGTCCTCCGGTCCATCCACACAACAGCGCGATCAACAACGCCGCGACCGCCAACCGTGCCAGCAGTAACAACAGTTGCCGCATCCGGATCCATTTTTTCTGCTTGCGATAACTGGCGAGCAAGAAATCCATCGCCGCCCAACGCTGCTTGCGATGGCGCAGCATGTTGATCAGGTGGACCAACAAGGGCACCGCGACAAAGAAAAAGCCGGCGAGGAGGGCAGGATAAAGGAACACTGGATGACCGTTTGAGACAGAAGCCTAATGCTTGAGCTTGGGTAATTTTTGGCGAGAGGAAAGGAACGACGCCAATACCGCGTCGAGTGATTGACTGGTGCGAACTTGCCAATAGTCGATGGACAACCGACCACAGACCTTGCGAGTCTGCTGCAAGAATTCTTCTAACGCTTGGACGTATCCCTCACGCAGTGCACGAGGATTGCAGTTCAGGAAATCGTCGCTCTCCAGACCTTCGAATCGCGTCGCTCCGTCAAACGGAAAATCCAACTCGTGATCGTGCAGCACATGAAACAGCGAGACGTCGTGCCCTCGTGAGCGTAACAGCCGCAGGCCTTCCACCAACGAGTCGACTCCCAATAGATCAGACACCAGCACCACCAACCCGCGCCGCGGCAACGACTGAGCGACTTCCTTGCACACACGCACCAGATCCGTCCGTCCATCGGCTCCCACCGCATCGAGCTGCGCCAGGATTCGATTGAGCTGATGCTGATTGCTTTTGGCCGGTACGTTTCCACGGACTTTGGTGTCAAACGTGATCAAACCGCAAGCATCCTTTTGACGCAATGCGAGATATGCCAGCGAAGCAGCCAAGGAAGCCGAATAGTCAAACTTGTTCGACTCACCGTCGCCGTAGGCCATGCTGGCGCTCCGATCGACGATCAACGTCAAACGCAGATTGGTTTCTTCCTCATACTGTTTGATGTGCAACCGATCCTGACGCGCGTAGACTTTCCAGTCGATGTGACGGATCTCATCTCCACGCGCATACTGACGGTGTTGCAGGAACTCGATCGATTGCCCGAAGTAAGGACTTCGGTGCATACCGGTCAAAAACCCTTCGACCACACGTCGCGCCGTCAGCTCCAGCCGACGGATGCGATCGGTGACATCAGGACGCAAATATTTTTTGGAACCGGGCATCGCGTGATAGCTCATCTTCGGTGGTCGGAGTCGATGCAACGATGCGATCGATCACTTCGTCGCTCGTCACGCCGTCGCTTTCGGCGGCGAAGTTCACGACCATGCGGTGACGCAACACTGGTTTGGCCAATTTCTGGATGTCTTCTACCGAAACATGAAAACGTCCCTCCAAGAGCGCGCGTGCTTTGCCGCCCAAGATCAAGAACTGGACCGCACGTGGACCGGCTCCCCAGCCCACCAACTCGTCGACAAAGTCCGGCACGCCCTCACTGCCAACACGTGTCTGACGGACCAACGACAACGCATAACGGACGACGTGATCACTGACGGGGACTTGGCGCACCAAATCCTGCAACCGCATGATTTCTTCCGCGGTCAGCACCGGCTGCACTTCAGCGACTTTGACGCCCGTGGTCCGTCGCGCCACTTCGAATTCGTCGTCGAACGACGGGTACTCGACATAGACCTTGAACATGAAACGGTCCTGCTGCGCTTCGGGCAGCGGATACGTGCCTTCTTGTTCGATCGGGTTCTGGGTTGCCAAGACGAAAAACGGCGCAGGCAACGGGTGACGTGTGCGTCCGACCGTGACCTGACGCTCCTGCATGCCTTCCAGCAACGAAGCCTGCGTTTTGGGCGGCGTTCGATTGATTTCGTCTGCCAAAACGATGTTGGCGAATAGTGGACCCTGCATGAAACGAAAGTCCCGATGCCCCGTGGCTCGGTCTTCTTCCATGATCTCGGTGCCGGTGACGTCGGCGGGCATCAAGTCCGGCGTGAACTGGATCCGGCTGAACGAAAGGTCGAGCGTTTTGGCCAGCGTGCTGATCATCAGCGTCTTGGCGAGCCCCGGCACGCCTTCGAGCAAAACGTGACCCTGGCTAAAGAGCCCGATCAGGATCTCCTCGATCACATCTTGCTGTCCGACAATGATTTTCCCCAGCTCCTGGGCGATCTTTTCTTTGGCCTCGTTCAATCGTCCGGCGTCGGCCGGGCTGATTCCCTGAGTGTCGGCCGCGTCGTCTGCGGACATTCAATATCCTAAATTTTGGCAACAGGTCGATTCAAAACACATGATGATTTGCCCGCTGAGGGGCGCCACGGAAGTCCCCAGGATACCACGGCGGCACGTTTTTGGCGTGGTCAACCCTGCCGCAAGGCAGCCATCCGGTACGAATCGGCCCTGAAAATGGTTTCCGCAGCGGTTTTTGTACCCCAAAAGAGCGTCCAGCGGATTGTAACCGCGGGGCCAGACATGTCCTCTGATGGGCCTACCGTTTGCCACCAAATGCAGCCAAGGCGGCAGCTGCGTCCTGACGTTGCAACAAGTGAATCGAGCGTGAATCCGGATCCAGGCACGTTTCGTGCAGCGTCTCATCGTTCATGCTGGCCAACCCCCGGTAGCGGCGTTTGGAGTACGCAATCCCCTTGGCATCCAACGCGTCGCGAAGTTTGTGGTAGTGCTCGTCCGTGTAAGCGTGCAGCGTGTCACTGTACCCACGCGCCGAAATCTCAAACAGCGGTGGCTGAACCACCGCCAAACGGTTGGCATCGATCAGGGGACGCAGCATCCGGTCAAAGAAAATCAGCATCAACGCACCGCAATGAATCCCGTCGGCGTCCGGGTCGAACAACAAGATCACGCGTTGATAACGCATCGCGGTCAAATCAAACGCGTCGCCCCAGCCTGTCCCCAACGCTTCGACCAGCTTGGTAAAAAGCTGGTTCTTTTCGATCGATTTCACGCTCGCCTTGGCCGCATTCATCGGCTTTCCCTGCATCGGCAGGACGGCTTGAAAGCGGCTGTCACGAACCCGCGCCACGGTCTTGGACGCCGAGTCACCCTCCACCAGAAACAACTCCGCACCGCTGTCGCCGCCGTGCAGTTCACAGTCCACGAGTTTCGTCGGTCGAACAATGAAGGTCATAAGGCCGAGTGGTGGGGCGAGTGGCGAAATCAAATGCGATGCACAAAGATTAAACCATCCCGTTTGACAAATCAGGTCACCACACTACCGTTTCTCATTGTCGCTCGACTTTTCAAGTCGATGACGCTGATTATTGTCGCTCGACTTTCCAAGTCGATGGCGGGCGGAACCGTTTCACTCGCCAACGCCATACGCGTCCGCAGCGGAATCCGTCGGTAGTGCTTTTCACGTCACCCATGTCGATGACGTTCAGTGATGACTCTGAGCGTTGACGCTATCGACTTGGAAAGCCGAGCGACGATGAGTCGTGTGACGGAAACCTGTTGTTTTCAGACAGAATCGATTCTCCGTCTCTCCCACCCAACCAAGATCCAACCGTGCCACTCATCGAATCACCTTGTACCGGCGTTTGCACGTTGAACACCGTCGGCGTTTGCCAAGGTTGCGGGCGCACCCGCGGAGAAATCGGAGCGTGGTCCGTTTGCAGCTCCAAAGAGCAACGCGAGATCGTCCATGCTGCTCGACAGCGTTTGAACGGCATCAAACAGGAGCCACAAACCACTCTCGATCAACGAGACACTTGACCCCGCACGTCAGCCTTTCAAGGCCTGGGCTTTTAGCGTCTTTGTACTGAGCGTTAAACCATGAAGCACACTGGCGTTTACCCGTTGCAAAGGAGTTGCAGACATGTCATGGATCGCTACGTAGACATCACGCTCCGCCGTGATGCGGTGCGATCAAGCGGGTTGCCATCCAGAAAACGTCGTCGGCCGTTGGGTGTCAAACGAAGCTACTACCGGCAACTCCAACTCTCCAATCAACTGTTCGACATGAAAAGAATTGTTGCTGCCTATGACCGTGAAGCGGTCTCAGACGGTAGCCGGCGATAGAGCGCAGCGATCATCGCCGGTTGAGTCGGCCTGACGCGAACCGACCCCGCAGGGTGTCGCAGCCATGATTCCGAGAAGTCTGCGACACCCTTCGGGGTCGATTCAACATGGTTGTCGCATACCACGGGTGCGCCTTCGGCGACCCGTGGCTACCTTCTGCGATCCCTCGCGGGATCAATTCGCACTCACGAATCAGTACCCATACAGATGGGTAAACAAAGACGTCAGCAATACATTTCACGTTCCGAGCAGGATGGCTACGTAGATGTTAAAAAGCCCTGGCCCTTCCAGGCTGACATCCTCCCCATCAACCCCGCCCTCAATAAACCCAACGCACACCGGCCAGGAACGAATTCACGGCCGAGTTGCTGTTGAATTGGCCTTGGTATGCGGTCGTCAATTGTCCGCCCAGCAAGAACCCCAGGTCGGCTTGCACTCGGACAATCGCCCAGTCGGTCCCCGCCGTGACGCCGCGATCCACCAAAGGGCCGACCGTTCCTGGATCGGAAGCGATTTGGCTGAACATGGTTTCCGATTCGTCGAGATACTCGTGCAGCCACCCCAGTCGAATCCGAGTGCTTGCCGGTCCTAACGCCGTCGCACCATCCTGACTGATGCCCAACCCTAGCACGCTACGCAACGAGTCGCCTGCGCCTCCGCCGCCGGAGAGAGCAAAGTTCATATCGCCCGTTTCCGCATAGGGGTCGATTTCCACACGTGTGCCGTGAAGCCCCAAGTAGGGATTCCATGCGACACCTTTGCCCACCATCACGGTTCCGGTTTCGAAATAGCCAAACTGCGTGGAACCATCAAACGAGCTTTCAGCGAACGTAGACCCGGTAAAAGCGTCCAAGGAACGACGGACGTCATAATTCTGCATGCCCGCCCCACCGGCCGCCAACGCATAGAGGTTCTGTCCGATGTATTCTACCGAGCCGCCCATTCGATAGGACTCGATGTCCGCCGTTTGATCGACGCCACGTGCGTCCAAGTTGCCGCCCGACAGGTGGGCAAACGTGTGGGCAGAAAATCCTCCACCACTGCTGACTCCACAGCCCAATTCCAAACCACCGACCTCATGTCGATATCCCAGCGTCTGACAATCGTCGCGATCGACATGGGCGACCAAGCCGTAACCTCGGACCCATGGCATCAACATCGGCTCGCCAGCTTGTCCGTCTGCTTGCAGCAACACCCGGTCACGCACCGATTCCAGGTTGGTTTGGATGTGATTGATCTCGGCGCTGAGCAACGAAGCATAGATCGATCCCGAAAGCTGATCGACCGCCAGCGTTACTTGCGCAGCCGAACCGTTGCGCAGATCCGCGATGACAACGTCGGGACCGACAACCGTTCTTAGATCATCCAACGCAATCGCCGCTGCGGTCTGATTGCATCCGTCAACGAAACCGGCAAAGCTCAATCCGTTGTCCCGGATCATCAGTCCGAATTGTGTCGCCGGCATTGTTGCATCGGTAGCGGCCTCCAAGAACGGATTGTTGGGCAGTTGATACACGTCCGCTGCATTGGCAAACGTGCCGACGATCGGATTGGTCGACTCCACCAGAACAAACTGTTGCGTGACCTCAAATTGATCGCCAACAAAATTCGGTGTCAGCGTCGCGCCGGTCACATCCACCGTGCCGTCGACGTCGACCAAATCGCGGGTCGGCATGCTGCTGGTTGCGGAGATGTCCGACTGCAATTCGCCACCAGACAGATCCAAATCCCCGGTGACATTCATTGTCCCTACGGTCCCAGCAGCGGCGCTTGCCCCGGGAGCCAAGATCCCTGCGATGTCCATGTTCGCATCGACCTGCCCCTCGCCAAAAATCGTCGTGCCGGCACTGGCGATGATGTCCGCATCGGGCGACGGTGCTCCGGTGGTCACGATGTTCAAACCGCTCGGGTCAACGGTTCCCCCATTGAAGGTCAGCGGTGCCGCGACGCCGTCTCGATCAATGATCACGGCGGCGACGTTGGAATTGAAAAACGAGATGTCGCCGGTCAAGGTCGGCAAATCGCTCAACAGCGTGATCGTCGACGAGGGTCCTGCGATGTCAAACACGATTCGGTCGCCGGATGCCGCCGTCGACAGCGCTTCCCGTAACGAACCCGCCCCCGAGTCTGCATTGGTCGTGACCGTGATGTCCGCCGCCGATACCGCGGAGGCGACAAACGCCAATCCGAGGAAAGCAAGCAAGCCGCGGCGTTTTCGCAGTGGATTGTTACGAGGACGTGTCGTATGCATGTTAGGCCCTGTAGGAGTGGTGACGATCATTACATCGGCGCACTGGCGTGCCGTCCCCCCTATAATCGCGACCACACACACCGCCCCACCCACGACGAGGCGCGTATTCGGTATGAACGTTACAGATTCACAACGTCCAAGCGATTGATCAGCTCGCCACGCCCAATCGCTTCCTTTTTTCGCACCCATGTACGCACAGAGAAATCCTTCCATGCGATGTTTTCCGTCGATCATTCTCTTGGCTCTGGCTTGTTTCCTGGAAATCCATTCCCCCGTCGCAGCCGAAGATTGGCTGCGGTTTCGCGGGACCGGCGGTCAAGGCATCGCCCAGGGTGAAGCACCGATCAAGTGGAATGCCAGCGACAATGTTGTGTGGAAATGCCCGTTGCCAGGAGCCGGTTCGTCTTCACCAATCGTCGTCGGTGATCGCGTGATCGTGACGTGCTATTCCGGTGCGACCGGCGAAAACGCATCACGACAAGTGGTATGCGTGGACGCAAAGACAGGTCAGCAGCTTTGGGCACACAGTGTTTCTGCCCCCAACGTCGAAGACGACTACAACGGATTCTTGACCGAACACGGCTACGCCAGCGGCTCACCGGTCTCCGATGGCACAAACGTGTACGCCTTCTTTGGCAAAGCCGGCGTGATCGCTTTGACGCTCGACGGGGAAAAGCTTTGGCAACGTAACGTGGGCACGATGTCCAGCAACCGTCGCTGGGGTTCAGGTTCCAGCGTCGTGCTGGCGGACGACATCTTGATCGTCAACGCGGCGGAGGAAGCCCGAGCGATCTTGGGACTCAACAAGCTCGATGGCAGCACAGTATGGAAGGCGGAGTCCGATTTGCTGGAGCTTTGTTTTGCCACACCCGTGATCGTCAACGGCGCCGAGGACGTGAGCGAAGCCGTGATCGCGATGCCCGGCGAAGCATGGGGGATCAACACGCAGACAGGCAAGTTGCGTTGGTACTACGAAACAGGCACCGGCGGAAATGTCAGCCCCAGTGTGGTCGTCGGCGACGACGCGTTTTACACCTTCGGCGGATACCCCCAGCAGCAGTCCATCGCCATCCGACGCGGCGGACGCAAGGACATCACGCAGTCGCATCGCTTGTGGGAAAGCCGCGACAGCAGCTATGTCGCCACGCCGCTATACCACGACGGACATTTGTACTGGGTCAGCGATCGCGGGCAAGCCTTTGTGATGGACGCCAAGACCGGAGAGGTCGTCACGCGAAATCGGTTGTCGGGACTGCGTGACGGCGGTCGCCCCGTGTACGCTTCACCGGTTCTTGCCGGCGAGCACTTGTACGTCGTCACGCGACGTAGTGGGACGTTGGTGTTCACTGCCACACCGGAAATGAAACAAGTCGCACTCAACGAGCCCTTGGACGAGTCGCAATTCAACGCCACCCCGGCGATCGTCAACGGAAAGATTTATCTACGCAGCGACACGGCGTTGTACTGCGTCCAGTAAACAGAACACGTAGTTGCGTCTCTCAGGACGTGCGGAAAATAACCTATGTGGCTTGGGCACTCTTGCCCGAGAGATCGCGGACGGGCAAGAGTGCCCATCCTACTATTGTTTACCGCACGTCCCCCGAAACGCGAAACATCTACTCCTTGCGAGTATACACCTGTGGGTACATGAACTCAGGCTGTTCGTTGGGACACAGGTACTGCAGACGCTCTGTCACGCAATCCGGGCCGGACATCAATCGCATGCTCACCTCAACCGGTGCTTCTTCGGTGGGACGAAACTCGATCGACGCCAGCCAGTCCCCGGTATCGGTTCGCTCGATCGATTTTGAAACCAACTCACCGCGGATCAAAGACACGTCGATTGTCATCGAGTGAAAAGATAAATCCCGAATCGTTTCTCCGGAAAAACGAGCGGTGACGCCGATCCGATCTTTTTTTCGATCGACATCCAAATGCGTCACCCTCGCGATCTTGCTTTGATCCGCGCAATCACCAGGGAAAAACTTGACTACGTAGTTCAAGTCTAGCGGATCACCTACTTTGGGAGTTTGTTGGGGAACCCAATAGGCGGCGATGTTGTCGATTCCCTCGTGAGCGCCGGGCAACTCCAGTAACTCAACGCGTCCGTTTTCCCAAACCCCGTCACTGGATCCGTCACGGTTTGGTTCGATCCAGATACTGGGACGCTTGTGATACTGTGCGTTGTGATCGTCGTAATGAAAAAACGCGCGATTGCGTTGCAGAACACCGAACCCCAACAGTTTCTCAGTGGGAACCGTCGAAACGGAAGGATAACTTTGTCGAGCAAACGCTCTCCAAGTCCAGTCGTCTTCGTCGCTGCGAATCAGCAGCCCGTCGGAGTCATGCACGCCTGGTCGCTTGTCCAACGACGGACCATCCAGACCATCGCCCCACATCCACATGCTGGTCAACGGTGCCAATCCGATTTTTTCGGGGATGCTGCGAAAGTGCAACCGAGACTTCACCGCAACCGTTGTTTCTACCCCACCGGGTTGGAGGACGAACTCATACGCACCACACATCGACGGGCTATCCATCAACGCCAGTACCGTCAACGTGTCGCAATCGGGCTCGACCGCCCGAACCCAGAAAGCGCGAAAGAACGGAAACTCCTCGTCGCAGGGTAAGCCGACATTCACCGCCAACCCCCGCGCCGATGCGCCGTATACCGTGTCGCAACTGCGAGCGCGAAAGTAACTTGATCCGAGGAAAGTTAAGAACTCCTGCGGGTCGCCTAGACCAGGAATCCTGCCGACCACTTTTACCCCCGCGTGCCCTGAGTCGAGCAACTCCGCCGAATCTTCGATCGGGATTCCGTAGACAAAGTGCTTGGGCGAAAAGAGGACCTCGTGTACGCCGTCATCGTCGATTGTGAACAAGTCGACGCGATCCTTTTGAACAAATCCTCGGTGAAATGTTTCCAAGCAAAACGGCGATCCACTTTTCCACCAGACGCCTTGTTCGGGACGAAAAGAGATCTCACGATACTGCTCATAGTCCAACTTCGCCAATGGCTCGGGCAAGGGACGTCGAGGGACAAACGGCAGCGTTGCAAGCGACTGCGTCAACAAATCGAGTCGCTCAAACGAGTCGATTTCACGCCAGGTCTGTCTTGAGAGCGCATTCTCAGCCGGCGATTCCGCAGCAACAGGATCGCTGAGCAGTCCAACATGGATCATGACGACATGGACCAACGTGTTCAAACATACGGTTGGGAGGAGATACGCAATGGAGCGATGCATGGGCGAACGGTTCCTGGACGAGATCGGTTTCATTCTACGCATGGCAACGTCCACGCACTGAAACTTGGCTGCAGCATAGAGCACCTTGTGTACCGGCATTCTGAAATGGATCAATGCTCGAAAAACGTTCAACCACCAATGGAGGCTGGAAAGATCCGCTGCGGCGTGAATCCCGCCAGCGGCAACGCTTAGTGGCTGGCGGACGTGACATGGATTTCAAGCAATCTCCGTGATGGACGAGCTTCAACGCCATCAACAAGCAGATGCCTGTACCAATTGCGATCACGCAGGCCCCGATTCATCCAGTTGCCCGGTTACCGGCATCGACTGTAGGCATCGACGAACCCATCGCTTTCGTCGCCACCGGCGGCTTATTCGACAGCCGCAGTCGCGTAATTCCGTGACTTTGGATGAACCATCGTCGCCAACTTGACCAAGGTGCTCTCAATTGAAGCAGGGGGTGACTCATGTTGGACATGAAACTCCCGTGAAACTCCAAGGAATCGAATCGCGAAATCATTTCGCAACGCGACGACGCTTTACGATCAGCGTGAAGAGGTCCGCAAAACGCTTCGCAATGTCGTCGGCTATCCCCTTGATCATGAACTGTTCATTGGCTCGATCGTAACGTCTTTCTTTTGGTTATTGAAAGCATAGGATTGGCACAAGAATTGTTCTGGTGAGTGTCCTTGTCAGAAACAACTGCGACTCTTCAACTCTTCCGTTCAGGATTCAAATCCATGTCAATGGTCCAAACAAGAAACGACGCGATGGTGAGTGACCTCACAGAGCAAATCGCAAAATCTCATGTCGTCGATTACTTGGTCAGATGCGGTACCACCGTCGACTCAGCGATGGAAACGGCACGCAAGATCGTTTCCAAACTGCTTGCGGGACCGCCGGTCGCTCGAAACAGTGAGCTGTTGCGTTCTGCGTTAACGATGGCGATCGATGAGGTGGCGACGCAAGGAATCGCGGTGAAGGGTGTCTTTGTTTCAACGCCCACGGAAGTCTACCGAGCGATGGAGCCGGCAAAACAATATCGCTTGATCGGCACCTCCAAACTGCGTCGGGGTCGCCTGACCCTTCAGTTGGCAGGATCACAGGCATCCGATGCAAACGGTGCACGATGAGCGCTACCGTTGTTAGCGACCTTCGGACAAAGGTGATTCGCAGAGTGGTCGCCTTGGCGACTCTGCTGTTGACTGCTGCCGCGACGGGTAGCTTTGTCGCCATCGCCTTAGGCAACGGCGATTGGAATCTGTTCGAAGTGCTCAGTGCGCCCCTGTTCGCCATCCTGTTTGCATGGATCGCGTTTTCGTTTTGCTTGGCAACGGTCGGTTTTCTATCGTTGGCTCGACAGAATTGGAGAGCTTGGCGACAAACGAATGATTCAGAATACCTGGGCGATCATCCTGATCAAACCGTCCAGCGTACCGCCGTTTTGATGCCTGTCTACAACGAGTCACCGACTCGAGTTTTTGCGGGCATCAAAGCGATGATCCAAGAGCTACGTGCACGCGGAATCGGGGATGCGTTTGCCTTTTATGTGCTCAGCGACACCACCGATCACGAAACATGGATTGCGGAGGAAATGGCGTGGGCGGATTTGGTGGAAACGTTGGATGCCGGCGACTGTTTGTTCTACCGACACCGGCCGCACAACAAGTCTCGCAAAGCGGGAAACATCGCTGACTTTGTCGAACGCTGGGGAGCGCATCACGAATTCATGATCGTGTTGGACGCCGATAGTTTGGTGTCAGCGTCGACCATGAACGCCATGGTTCAGAGAATGCGCGCAGATACAAAGCTTGGTATCTTACAAGTTCCCCCAGTCCCGATCGGCAGAAACTCTCTCTTTGCCCGAATGCAGCAATTCGCCGCCAGTGTCTACGGCCCCATCTTTGTTCAAGGGTTCGCTGTCTGGGCTGGCAATGAAGGAAACTACTGGGGCCACAACGCGATCATTCGAGTCGAGGCCTTTCGTCGCCATTGCGATCTGCCGGTGCTGCCAGGCAGCGCGCCGCTGGGGGGCGAAATCCTGAGTCACGACTTTGTGGAGGCCGCTTTGATGCTGCGTGCGGGATGGAAAGTTCAAGTCGCGACCGACCTCGCCGGCAGCTTCGAAGAATGCCCGACCACGATTGCGGACTATGCTCAGCGTGACCAACGCTGGTGTCAAGGCAATCTGCAGCACTCCAAACTCTTGGTCGCAGAAGATTTTCGTCCGCTCAGCAGGATGCACTTCAGTTGTGGACTGATGTCCTATCTCGCGTCGCCGTTATGGATTCTGTTCACGTTGATGTGCATTGCCGCCATGGCGTTGGATGCCTGGACACATAAGCAGACTGTTCCGTCGGACGCCGCCTTGGGTGCACTCATCATCTTCTCCGTGTCGATGGCTTTGCTGCTACTTCCAAAGCTCTGGAGTGTTCTCCTGATTTTCTTCAGCCGCGAACACGTCAACCAACACGGCGGCTATTTTCGACTTGCTGCCAGTGCACTGTTTGAAACGGTGATGTCGGTCTTGCTGTCCCCGATCATGGCTATCTATCACACGAGGTTCGTTCTCGCCGTGCTACGTGGGACCAACGTCAAGTGGAACTCGCAGCAGCGAGATGAACGCGGTGTTTCATGGCGGGAGGCCGTCATGCAAATGTCGGCGCTGACACTCGGCGGCATTCTGGCCTCGTTGGTGATCTACTCGACCGCTCCCGAGTTATTCCTCTGGTTTTCACCATTGATCGCCGGTGTCATTCTGTCGATTCCAATCGTGGTTGCGATGGGAAGTCAACGGATCGGATTGTGGCTGCACCGGCATGGACTATTGTTGGTGCCGTCGGAAACAAATCCTCCACCCGTGTGCGTTTACCACAAACTGGCCCTCCAAGAAAAACCATCGGACCATCGAGTTTGCGAGACCGCGAACTGGTTCACCGAAACCATTTTGAACCCACGAGTATTCGCATTGCACACGGCGATCTTGCGATCAACCTCATCCGACAACGCGATGCCGCAGCATGAATCCAAAGCGATCGAAGCAACCGCCGCCGCCAAAGGTATCGCTGCGATTCCTGTCAGTGCACGCAAAGCAATCTTGTCCGACAGCGCGACGCTCACCCGATTGCATCGAGAAGCCCAATTGGCATTGATCGACCGCCGTCAAGACAACACCCAACGAGACCGCGTCACTCTGGACTAGCGATATGAGCTAATCCCGTAGGTCAGGAGATTATGGGGACAGAGCACTTTGCTGGGGTGGTTGAACGCTCCACTTTGGATAACTCGGCGTTTGAGGCAGCGAAGAGTCCAACTTGGCTGGCCTTGATCGACGTGCTGGGACGCTTTCGCCAGTGGTTTTGAACGGTTGAGGCAACTGATGCCCAGAACGCTAGCGGCGTCGCTGTAGAGAGCGACTCAGAAAGGGGGCTGATCGTGGGAAGCTTCCTGTTTTAGCTTAGCCCGTTGGGATCAGATCGCGAATGCGGCGGGGCAGACGGAAGCGACGTTGGGTTTGGCAACTGCGATGCTCGTCCACCGCACAAGGATTGCCGGCGACCGTTTTGAAGAGTTTGCCAAAGTCCGCTACCAACTCACACCAGACAGAAGACTCCAAACCGAGTCGCTGAAGGATGGGGGCGAGATGTTCCGGTGTCTGGCCACGCTTGCCTTCTGCGATCTCACGAGCCGTCCAGTCCAGCAGTTCAAGGTATCGCTCCAGCGAGAACCATAGGAATCCCTTGTCGCTGCAGCGTTTGCTGGATTGACTTGGCACCGGACCGGTCTCGCCGTCCGCTTCGTCGTTCTCCACAGGTGAGAGAAACGAATCGTCATGCCGCAGTCCGTCGCTGTGGCTTTCGGCAGGTAGTTGCGTGTGTGTTTCGATGCGACGTTGAGCCGATGTATGATCGCTTTGCTCGATCGTCTCGGCCATCGCGGCGCGGATCGGATTGAGGTCCACGTAAGCCGCACAGGCCAGCACCGCAGATTCATCGATCAGTCGAACGGCTTTGTATCGATCCTGGAAAAACCGGCCCATTTCCTCTTCTTCGGCATTGGCCCGTTGAGCGACCCGTTGGTTCAGCAAACGCATCCACCACGAGATATTGCTCAATCGGGAGCGGATATCAGCCAGTTTGACTGGGCAGTTGCGAATGGCGTCGAGCTCAGGCTTGGAAGGTTCACAAGGATTACCGTCGGCATCTTTGCGATGGGGGCAAAGCATCAACCATCGCCGGGCGACTTCCGTGTCATCCCAATTTTCAACCACGTCCGGGCGCGATCTGAGGATGAGATGGTAATGATTCGAAAGAATCGCAAAGCAGATCAGGTCGATCCCAAAGCATGCAGCAAAATGCTGGAGGTATTGTTCGATCCAGATCTTGCGATGGTCGAAGTTTTTCCCCGAGGCGGGATCGTCTCCGAACAAAAAGCACCGTCTGACGGTGCGAGCGATCACGTGTGCGAAGGCGACTTCGTTGGGATCGAAGACCTCCGCGCGAGCGAGTCGTGCCATGGTGTGAGCCCCCAAAGCGATGAGTATCAGATGAGGCATTTCGTTCTATCATCTCAAATGGCACCGTCAACCCTCAATAAAGTGCTGTGTCCCTAAAAGATCCTCTCGCGGGATCCAATTTAATCGCGTCAGAAACCCCGTTCCCCTTTTCGAAGAAGTGCTCCGATTAGTGTTCGATCAGTGAAGATTAGTGGTCTTGCTTCTCTTGAAGCACGATCCGTTTTCACGTTTGCGATGCGTCGCTATTGATCAGCAAGCCGACCTGTATCTCACTGGTTTGAGTGTGGTTTGTTTTTGGGAACACTAATTGGCACTAATCGAACACCAATCAGCAGAACTGCAAGCAGGCTGGATGAAGGCGGCTGGCCAGCAGATACCGGCAAGGCAGGATTTGGTTCGGTATTTGGGGGAGACAAGCCTCGCGAACATTCAGATCAGCGGAAGAAGCTAGCCCCCCCCCTTCCCCTTTTCGAAGAACTCAGTTGGCGAAGTGCGATTTGGTAGAAGATTACTGGTAGAAGATTACTGGTAGAAGATTACTGGTAGAAGATTACTGGTAGAAGATTACTGGTAGAAGATTACTGGTAGCGACTGCACGGGCGAGCCGTTTTCTGTGACATTTTCTGCCAGTAATCTTCTACCATCTCCGGTCTGAACCATTGAGCGCCGCGCAAGATATTCGAGAGTGGACTCTGACTCTGTTGCGGAAGAATCGCAGAAGTGTGCGTCTGTCACGAAACTCTAAAAAATTCCCTTCCCCTTTCCAAGTACGCCGCACGCTGTGGAAGCAATCGCATCCCGAATCCGAAGACCTTTTGGAAGCGGAGTCGCACTCGCCTTTGGAAGAATCAACAACCAAAGAACCTCACGACTATCGCTGCAAGAAGTGCAACGGCTTGGTCGACCCGGCCGGCCAGTTGGAAGGATCGCTGACGGTCTCGCTGTTGGCGGTCGCGCACTGGGTGGTGACGTGGCAGCAGACGCAAGCCGCATCGACTCAGGTCGTTCCCCATTGGCGACGGGCACTGGCTGCGGTGATCGGGCAGCGGATATCGATGCCAAGCAAGAACGCATTCATCAATGGCATGCGATCTGGACTGATTCAGCCTGACGATCATTGGATGAGCTTGTTCGAGCAGGCGATCGAATTGGTGAGCGAAGAAGTAGAGTGGCCCGAAGCAACCGCGAGACCACCGTGACATCGAGTTCGAATCATCAATCTCGTCGTCCCGCACCCATTGGTTTTCAATCACAAACCGACCAAGCTCCTCAATCGTCTATGCAATCGCATCACGATGACTTTGGCACCAAACAGCAAATTCAACCGCCAAGGCGTGACCGTATCGAGTCGCTCAGAGTGATCGCATCGCCTGCAATCGAACCAACCAAGAACGAGAAACCGCGTTGCTCACCCAAGTCACACTGGGCAATCTCGGCAACCAGCTAAACCAGCAAAATCTAGCTGGCAGCGTCCCAAAGAAGAAAACCCTCAATCAACGTCTGCACGCTTGCAGGAAGGTTCGGGATTTAAGAAGTGAACGTCGACAGCATCGCTTGACGAATTTATCTAAGAGGCCTGACCCTTTTGATTCGACTCAATTCAGGACGATCCTGCCGTGCTTTTAAGGTATTTATTGGTACTCAAAATGCAGACGAGAATTGCTAGTACTACAGGCAGTGCAAGCAAACACATAAATCAACTACATGTCGTTCGACTCGCTTAAGTCCGTGCCATTCACCCCCGTCCCGTTTTCTTCCCCGGCTTTTAAGACCCCCTTCCCCTTATTGCGGTTTCCTTCCCCTTATTGCGGTTTCTTCCCCTTATTGCGGTTTTCGCCCTTTTTCTCGTCAACCTCCTTCCCCATTTCTCGTTCTTCCGCATTTCTCGTTTGGCCGTAGGTCCATCCGGTCGCGTTATGGGAGAACGGGAAGGCACTCATCAGATACTTATGAATGTAGAATCCCTTCATTCCGACAGACTGTAATACATCGGCGAAAATCGGCTTTGCAGCCGTGCTACTTGGCGGAATTTCGTTGTCGACAATGAAGGAGTCGCCCACAGAAAAAAACACCGGTTCCTCTCCGTCGCGAATTATTGTGAATAAGAATCTTGTTTCCAAATGCTTGCGTGGTTCTTTTATAGAGCTCAATTCCATTACTAAACGATTAAGATATTGCCTAAACTGATCTCGAGATAAATTTAGTTCTCCGGAAAATCGAGAACTGCACTGAAGTTTCCAAGCAACTATTCCGGATTCATCGCATTGAATCATTAACGATTCTAAGGTGGTTGCATTGTTCGGCTCGTTTGCAATTGACGACAACAGGAGGATATCTAGACTCCCTGTCGGCTCTACTGCCGAACTGACGGAACACAACATGACACACCAGAAGAACGATAAAGCAGCGACTCTCATATGCTTACCATACAGGAAAAGGCACAACATGTTCCCACTCAATACCGTCATAATACGCTTCTTCCTGTCCATCTTTCGGTGGCTTGTACGGTCCAATGCCACCAGCTGGCAAATTGCCCATGTGGACGAAGTCATTGTTAAGAAAGCCATCATCCAGCGTAACGCTACATTTCCCTTCACCCTCTTCATCACCGACAGTTATGACAAGGTAAGCGTGAATTTTTACTTCCTTCATTTTCTTCTTTTCCCAGGGAAATGAATACCCACCCTCTTGTATGACGCCCACTCGCGCTGAAAAGCAACTTGAGTCGACACGATCAAATGCAGACTTAAATAGATCGGCCCAGTTGTAGCAGTACCACCCTCCAACGGCTTGAGGATGATCAGGATCTCTAGTAAATGGCCCGTATCCGAAATTTGCTTGCCACGCGGATAATGCGGCAAGCGTAATCCGATTTGCGTCCGCTACAGGGCGATTGCGCCACACTGGGTAATTTGCGAAGATGAGCGAAGATTCGTGTTTGGGTCGCTGAGATGCAGTGGCTGGGCGAATCGACTCGCTCAGGATTGGCTTGATGGAACGCTCTGCTTCACTGATTGAAAAACTTAATACCGTTTCCGATCCACGACCGGGCGAGCCGATTTATCCGCTTGTCAATATTCTCTTTATGACGATCTGTGCGGTGATCGCTGGTGCGGATGATTTCGTTGCGATCGCTAAGTTTGCCAACACAAAGAAAGAATGGTTCTCCAAGTTCCTGGATATGACCGCAGGAGTTCCATCGCACGATCGTTTCAACGCCATCCTCAATGCGGTCAAACCTGAAGAGTTTGAACCGATGCTGCTCGAATGGATCACTCAGCTTCACAAGATCACCGATGGCCAAGTCATTGCGATCGACGGCAAGACTCTTCGCAGAAGCTACGACACTGCGACCGGCAAAGCTGCCATCCACATGGTCAGTGCATGGGCGACGGCTAACCACATCAGCCTTGGACAAACGGTGGTCGATGCGAAGAGCAACGAGATCACAGCGATTCCTAAATTGCTGGAAATCATCGACGTTTCCGGAGGTTTGGTAACGATTGATGCAATGGGCTGCCAAACAGAGATCGCTGCAAAGATCGTTGACGAAGGTGCGGACTATTGCTTGGCAGTGAAAGGGAACCAACCGACACTTCACGAGGGAATCAAGGCCTTCTTCTTGGATCATCTTGAGGATGACTTTGCCCGAATCGAGGTGTTTGAACATCACACGAAGGAGACCGATCACGGACGTGTGGATGAGCGTAGCTACTACTTGTGCAAGGTTCCCAGCGATCTTCCAGACGCCAGTCGTTGGAAAAATCTCAGTGCCATCGGTATGTCGATCAACAACACGGAACGTCGAAAGGGCGACGAGATCGCAGTGCGTTATTACATACTCAGCAAAACACTTGAAGGAGAATCGTTTGCCTGTGCTGTGCGTAACCACTGGGGCATCGAGAACAGCTGTCATTGGCAGTTGGACGTGACGTTTGGCGAAGACCAATGTCGCATTCGCAAAGGTCATGGTGACGAGAACTTCAGCACGCTTAGACGGACGGCCTTAAGCTTGCTCAAGCAAGAGAAAACTGCGAAGTGTGGAGTCAAGAACAGGCGGCTCACCGCCGGGTGGGACGATGACTACATGGAAAAGGTCGTTTTCAGTCGGTAAATCGCCGTGCAATCGCCCTGGCGTCCGCTACACAATCCGCAGCCTTGCATTCACACTCATCTCGACATTTCTGGCATCGCGCTGCCAGAAAGGCCGACAACTCACGAATGCCGCTTAGTCCTGCAAGATATTTTGGATCGTATGGTGTATTCGGACAAGGCACTGCCTTAGGACCGTTAGGACTATCGATTTGGCAGTCTCCAGTATCCAACTTGTTGATGATGTTCCCGTTGGAATCTATACCGACAATCGTGTTCCCAAAGGGATCCGTTGATTTTAAACCGAAGTAACTGCTCAAGAGTGAGGTTCCATCGACGTACCCAATTGGATCTCTGGAGCAAGACTCCACTTGAGTGACTGCGTTGAAGATGCAGCGGCGTTTGAGGCGGTGGGGCGTTGGTAAGACGTGATTTCGCACGGGCTGATGGCAACGACGACTTCCCCCGCGCGCGTGGACGCGGGTGACGGGTTGGCGGCGGGGGATTTTTGTCGTCGTTGCATGACGCTCATCGTATGGCATCCAACTGCGATGCGGTTAGTCTTCTTTTAGCTCGGCCGGGTGCGTTTTGTCGTGGATTTCCTGCAACCTGCGGATCGACGTTCTGGCGTAGATCTGCGTCGTGTCGCTCTTGGCGTGTCCCAGGATCTGCTGGATCAACGTCAAGTCCGCGCCGTTCTCGTGCATCAGTGTCGCCATGGTGTGACGGTAGATGTGACACGCTCCCGGCTTGTCGATGCCAGCGGCTTGGATGTAGCGGCGACCGTACTCCGTGATCGTGTCCGGCTCGAACTCCGTTCCGTGGATCGTTAGGAATAGCGTGTTGTCGCTCTCGGGGGTTGAGAACTGGTCGCGGACGCCTTCGACATAGCGGGCGATCCAGAGCAACGCTCTGGTGCCGATCGGGATGTAGCGGTCCTTTTGGCCTTTGCCCCGATCGATGAACAACGCCCGACGCTCCACATGGATCTCGTCCAGACGCAACGCACAGAGTTCAGAGCGACGGATGCCGGTCGAGTAGAACGTCTCCAAGATCGCTCGATCTCGCAGACCGATCGGTGTCCGCGTGTCTGGTCCGGCGAGTACCTGCTCGACTTCGTCAGCCGTCAGGATCGCTTTGGGAAGCGTCTTGGGTTGCCGGGGGAGTTCCAAGTCGGCGGCGGGACTGAACGCGATGTGGTTCATCTTGGCGAGCCAGGCGAAGTACGTTCGTATTTCTTTGAGCGCAAGATGCTGACTGCCCCAGCTCAACGGCTGGCCGTTGGATTTGCGGTACCGGTACAGGTGACGTTGGTAGCTTTCCAAGATCGGCTTGGTGATGTGGATCGCGCACGTCAGGTTGCGGTCTTGGCACCAGATCGCGAAGCCGCGAACGTAGGTGATTCGCTTCTTGATCGTCGCTTCGCTGTAGTTGCGAATGCGAAGCCGATCGGTGTGCTCGACCAACAGGCGATAGAAGCCGCGTGGATCGTTGGTGTCACCGGGACACTAAGAACCCCCTTCCCCTCTCCGGAGACTTATCAAGAGTCCCTGTCGCGCAGTCGCTTCTGAAGGTCTGACATTCGCTTCGTAAGTGCATCGATGCCTTGCGGAAGCAGGTCCCCATCACCAGTGGGGGCCTCTCCCAAGAGTTGCTCGAGAAGCTGGATTTGGCCTGCTAATTTGCCTTCCTCACGCCCTTCCTCACGGGCACCTGAAATGGCCCACTCATAGTCTCTTTGAGCCTTTTCGCGTTGATCGTACATTTGCTTGTCTTCCGTTTTAGCGGAGATGGTTTCTATCGTGGAAATTGCTGGCTCAAACTCGATCCCGGGGAGCAATCGGCGGAGAGCTTCCCCGTCGTAATCCTGGGCGTGTAGCAACAGGAATACCCATTGATTCAGTTTACTCGCCCTGGAGATCGTCTGCTCTGCCAAGGCATACTTCGTCAATTCTACCGTGTGTACTTCGATCCCGTTGGAAATTGAACGACCGCTCCGTTGGTCCAGGAACTGAAAACGGTGGTAAGCTTGGGTGGTTTGGGAGAAAAGAACGCGGCTGAGCAGACAAATTGAGATCGAGGGCGCGGCCAGGGCGTAGTTTCCGCCTTTGGACAGTTGGTCGACGTACATGCTACAGGCATAGTAAACCAGTCGCTCGATCAGGCCTGCATAGACCGATACTTGCATCTCCACATTGAGCATGCGACCGGCCGAATCGCGGCATCGAACATCGAGCACGATCAGTTTGCTTTCGGCAAACTCTTGGTAGCTGAAAGGATTTAGAATCTCGACGGAAACGATCGGTCGGTCGAGATCGAGGATGGCATTGAGCAACCCGATCAACGCAGCAGAGTTTTGTGGAGAACCAAAGATTTTTTTGAAGGCAAAATCAACGGTCGGTCGAATTCCGAGCGGCATAGATGGCTTCCAAGCATAGGCACAACGGACGAACACAAACTTCATGTTACACAAATCAGAGCCATGGAGAGGGAGACATCGCGGCCACTAGGCCGGTTCACTGCCGGCACCTTGGGACGCGGCCAAGTCCTGGTTTGCCTGCGGCGTGTTTCCCGCTACCGGTGTTGCTTTTGGAATCCTCGGTCGGCTAACACGCAACCGTGGCGACGTCGCACCAGTCGGCTTAGACAACTGATGACCTGTCATCAGCCGAAAAAGACGTGGGGCAGGTTTTTAACCTGCCGAGCTGAAGGGAAACCTAGCAGGTTAAAAACCTGCCCCACGGAGCAAGGGAATAAGGAGAGTTGCGATTGCCGATAAGCCTGACGGACGAGTCGGCTTTGCAGTCCGTTTTGGCAACGGTTCAAAACAAAGACTGGATCGCCGACATCCAAGGCACACCGCCTGAGTATCGTGGGCAGAGTGAGAATCAACACGTCTTCGGCTACTTGGCCAAGTACGTGGCGGGGGTGGCGATCGGTGACGGGCGATTGATCCGTGTCAACGATGATGAGGTGGTGTTCGACGCGAAGGACTATCGCGACCAGTCGCATGTGGAAGTGTCGATGCCGCCAAAAGAGTTCTGCTACGCGTTCTCCAGACACATTCTGCCACATGGAATGCCACGCACCCGCTACGCAGGCTGCTTCGCCCCCAACGTACGTAAAAAGTACTTGGAGTTGTGCCGCACACTGTGGAAGCAATCGCATCCCGAATCGGACGACCCGACGGAGTTGGATTCGCACTCGCCTTTGGAAGAATCAACAATCAAGGAACCTCACGACTATCGCTGCAAGAAGTGCAACGGCTTGGTCGATCCGGCCGGCCAGTTGGAAGGATCACTAACGGTCTCGCTGTTGGCGGTCGCGCACTGGGGCGTGACATGGCAGCAGACGCAAGCCGCATCGACTCAGGTTGTTCCGCATTGGCGACGGGCACTGGCTGCGGTGATCGGGCAGCGGATATCGATGCCAAGCAAGAACGCATTCATCAATGGCATGCGATCTGGACTGATTCAGCCTGATGCTCATTGGTTGAGTCTGATCGAACAGGCGATCGAATTGGTGAGCGAAGAAGTGGAGTGGCCCGAAGCAACCGCGAGACCACCGTGACATCGAGTTCAAGCATTCCATCGCGTTGTTCCGCACCCATTGGTTTTCAAACACAAACCGACCAGGCTCATCAATCGTCTATGCAATCGCATCACGATGAATTTGGCACGAAACATCATGTTCAACCGCCAAGGCGCGACCGTTTCGAGTCACTCAAAGTGATTGCATCGCCTGCAATCGAACCAACCAAGAGCAAGACACCGCGTTGCTTACCCAAGTCACACTGGGCAATCTCGGCAATCAGCTAAACCAGCAAAATCTAGCTGGCAGCCAACCAAAGAAAGTAACCCTCACTCAACGTCTGCGCGCTGGTCGGAGGGTTCGGGATTTAAGAAGTCAAGTTGGATGGCATCAATTGGCTATTGGTCGAAGGATGGTACTGCAGAATCGAGTCGTAATTGCGTAAAAAACGCCATGACTTACGCTTATGATATGTAACGAGCTACTCCTCTTCTCCATTCTGGTTGGAAGAATCCAATCCAAGGACTCTCGAGTTGATGGATCGACTGAACACGAGTGATATCTGCGAATTCTCTAATTGCTCTAACTTCAAACGCTCGGGGACACGCCGATCTACTCGCCATGGCCCGAGCGCACGACGAAGCGGAAGGAGTAAAGGAAACGCCTCCACCCCGCGTTCAAGTATTACATCATGTGAATCTAAAATTACGCCCTTGATCTGGGGCTTTACTCGGACCACTACATTCTCCGTTAACTTGAAATTCTTGGGAAAATGCACGACACATAAAATCCACGGATCGTCCGAAATTCCAAGGCCTTGCGGAAAATCAACCAAGCTTGCGTTGACTTTCGAGTGCTTGATTACATCCTCAAGAACAGTCGGAAGATCAATAGAACTAACTGACACTGCTACCTGTTTACTAGGTGTTGCGAACTGCTTTGTCTCAGCAAGGCTAGTGAAGCAGTTTAAGCTCAGGCAGATACCAATCAAAACGAAAGTTTTCTTACACATTAAAGCGATATTTCTGCTAAAGACCCATCGAGGTTCAACGTTAAAGTTGTCGTTCCATTGAAGCTAAAAAAGTTCTCCCACACTCGATGACCAATGTCCGGATCGCATTTGCTAACAACCGCCTGTTGAAATCGCATTTCCATATCTACACGAATAACCACGGGACCTTGCATTCCTCCCGCAACGGCTCGTGCCAGATCAGATAGATTTACTCCTGGCTTATCCAACATAGAATATCTGCAGCCATCGGTTGAGAATTTACTTTTGGTATGTTTATCCGGATCGTCCCATTGCAAATCTTTCTTTCCGTAGCAGACAGTTCTTCCATTTCTTTCGAGTGTGACCGGCAACCCGCCGGTTAACATGCCATGGTAAGCGGAGTGTAGTGGCAGACCATGTTACGGTTTGGATGGGTGCTCTCGCTCAACTCCGTGACTCGCTGTTTGCAGAATTTATCCCAGTAGTCACTCTGAAATACCGCCCGCACGTTGAGCATGCTCCGTGCAGCTTCCAGCGTCCAACGCATCCCGCTTCGTTCCATGCGGTCCTTTACCAAGTGCCCGCACGCGCCTTCGATCACACCCGAGGCAATCGGGTAGCCTGCAGCAAGATATTCGTCGTAACGCATCCGATCCTTGTGTTTCTCGAAGTAACCACAGATGCGTCGAAGGTCTTTGAGTTTATCGCCCTTGAGTTTCCCAAGCGAACCCATTCGACGTAGCCCTCGGATCACCCCGTTGACCTCACCACGCAGGATTTTCAGCAATCGCTCCCGCGTAAACGCTGCTCGCTTTTCGCTGGATTTCTCGAACAATGACGAAGCCTCCCACACGTAAGTCGCTACGTGAATGATGTCCAAGATTGGCACCACTAATGGATCGTCGCCTAAGTGTAACTGCGCGACTTCCCAGAGGCTCTGCTGACCGTCCATTAACAGAATGATCACTTGGAGTTTCTTTCGGCGGACACTGACTTGATCTGCGAGCCATGCGATCCCCTCGTGGATACCGCTGATGGGAACCTCCGTATCGTCGTCCACGAAGGTCGCGGGAAAGTGAGCCGATGTATGCTTGTGCTTTGGCCGCGGTCGTTTCTTTTTGCTCTTGCGTGATTGCGTGCCGGGTTCTTTGTCATCACGGAACAAGGCAGCGACAATTTGCTCGGCTGTGCGAACATAGGGATCGACGGTGTAAGCACTCGTGACCGTTGCCATGCGACGGTTTCCGGGCCGTTTCTTTGCTGTCTCAAAAGCAGCCACTTTGGCGGCATCGTCTTTGATCAAGGGAACGCCCTTGCAGTCGGCCGAAGCGACGAGAAGCTCGGCTTCATCCTTCTTTTTGGGCGTCGGCAAGTCGTCCAGAAAGGCATCGGCCTGGACCCCCATTCTCTGGCTGGTCTGTTCGAGCGTGTCGATCGAGAATTTCGCTCCGAAAACGAGTTCGAGATTATCAGCGGCCTGGTTGAATGCGGATTCGACGCAGAACATTTGGGAGAACTCTTGGAGCAGGTACGACCAGCGGTGCTCCGGCAGTTGCATGCGGGCGCTGATCGGATGCAGTTCGATTCTCTTGTTCTTTCCCGGGCTGTAGGTGTACTGTTGAAAGGCGTGTTCACCGAAAATCGACCGAACCACCGTGTCGGTCGGTTTCTCGCTGCGTCGCAGTGTTTTGCCTGATTCGCTGACCGCTTGATCACCAAGGTCCCCCTTGCCTTGGAGTTTGGTGAAGAGCTCCATCGCCAGAAAGCCGGTTTTCAAGACAAGATTCCACACGGCACGCTCGGTTTCATCGAAAGACTGGCCGCATTTAGAAGCATTGACGACGTGTTCTCGGATGGTGTCGCCGCACTGCTGCAGTTTCTCGGCGATTTGCTCGGGCGACTGCGGAAAAGAAGACGAAGTGGGGTTGTCAATATCGCTTGAATGTTCGACGCTCATTTCAGCGGCCTCCTGCCTTTGATACCTGGAAGTTAGAACCCAAATCATGGCAGGTTGGCCGCTTTTTGTTTACCCAGATTCCGCAATGCTCCGCAGAAGCCCCGCGGGTTGCCGGTCACACTCATTTCTTTCAGTACAGTCTTCTACGTAAATTGGCATCCCGCGATCATTGTTCCCCTCTCCAAGATACTCGATGTGTTCTCGACCTGTCGCGTCAGTATAGGTAACCCGAGTTTTCTCAGAAACCCATTGAACGAACTGACAACAACGGCAACTATGTCCTCCTTCGTCGACGAACTTTAAATCCAAGCCAAATTCACTCGTAAACCACCAATCACTTTTTGGCTGTAGAGGCGGTGCACCAGGAAGCGCAAACGGATTATCTGGTGGCGGGGTAATTTCTCTTTCAAGAATTGGCGTGCCGGGTGGATTGAAGGAAATGTCAGCGATCAAACAAACGCTTGGGCACAGTCCGAGTTGATCAACTTTGGTGAGAGGGCTGCCATCCGTATAGTGATAATACTTGGAACTTAATAACGCATTGGCAATCGGATCTCTGGAGCAAGACTCCACTTGAGTGACTGCGTTGAAGGTGCAGCGGCGTTTGAGGCGGTGGGGCGTTGGTAAGACGTGATTTCGCACGGGCTGATGGCAACGACGACTTCCCCCGCGCGTGTGGACGCGGGTGACGGGTTGGCGGCGGGGGATTTTTTGTCGTCGTTGCATGACGCTCATTGTATGGCATCCAACTGCGATGCGGTTAGTCTTCTTTTAGCTCGGCCGGGTGCGTTTTGTCGTGGATTTCCTGCAACCTGCGGATCGACGTGCGGGCGTAGATCTGCGTCGTGTCGCTCTTGGCGTGTCCCAGGATCTGCTGGATCAGCGTCAAGTCCGCGCCGTTCTCGTGCATCAGTGTCGCCATGGTGTGACGGTAGATGTGACACGCTCCCGGCTTGTCGATGCCAGCGGCTTGGATGTAGCGGCGACCGTACTCCGTGATCGTGTCCGGCTCGAACTCCGTGCCGTGGATCGTCAGGAATAGCGTGTTGTCGCTCTCGGGGGTTGAGAACTTGTCGCGGACGCCGTCGACATAGCGGGCGATCCAGAGCAACGCTCTGGTTCCGATCGGGATGTAGCGGTCCTTTTGGCCTTTGCCCCGATCGATGAACAACGCCCGACGCTCCACATGGATCTCGTCCAAACGTAACGCACAGAGTTCTGAGCGACGGATGCCGGTCGAGTAAAACGTTTCCAAGATTGCTCGATCTCGCAGACCGATCGGTGTCCGCGTGTCTGGTCCGGCGAGCACCTGCTCGACTTCGTCGGCCGTCAGGATCGCTTTGGGGAGCGTCTTGGGTTGCCGGGGGAGTTCCAAGTCGGCGGCGGGACTGAACGCGATGTGGTTCAGCTTGGCGAGCCAGGCGAAGTACGTTCGTATTTCTTTGAGCGCAAGATGCTGACTGCCCCAACTCAACGGCTGGCCGTTGGATTTACGGTACCGGTACAGGTGACGTTGGTAGCTTTCCAAGATCGGCTTGGTGATGTGGATCGCGCACGTCAGGTCGCGGTCGTGGCACCAGATCGCAAAGCCGCGAACGTAGGTGATTCGCTTCTTGATCGTCGCTTCGCTGTAGTTGCGAATGCGAAGCCGATCGGTGTGCTCGACCAACAGGCGATAGAAGCCACGTGGATCGTTGGTGTCACCGAACGCTTTGACGGCAGTGGGTTTGGACTTGGACATGAGAGTCTCCAGGGTTGTGTCCGCGCGCACCGTGAGCCCGGACGATTTTCAAAGAGAGAGTTCGCTTGAGCCAGAGGGGATCAAGCGAGAGTGGCAGGACTGCCACTACGTACGACGATGCTCGTACGTTTTTTTGCGGTGGGGGTGGGACACTCTCGGTGATTCCGAGAGGTTGCGCAGCAAGCTGTAACCAGACAACAACTTACGGTTGCTCACGCGGCCCGAAAGCTGGCCGAAAGCGATCCGAAAGGTTGCGAATTAACCCGAAAGGTCGGTCGTCGTAGGTGCGGTCCTGGTTGGTTCTTGCAGGGACGCGGCATCGACCAAGCCGATCAACGCTGCCTGCCCCTCGCGACCCCGGCCATCGTAAAGAACGCTGTAACGACACAGCTTGCCGTTGTCGCCTCCTTGACGGACCACGTATTCGTCCCGGCACAGACGTTCCAGATGATAGTTCAATTGCGTGGCACTCCAGCCCAATGCCTCGCGTGCTTCTCGACGATTGAACACAATCTCGGTCGGTTCTAGCTCGCAGGTTTTCGATCGGTCGTAGAGCCAATCGTAAAGCTCGATGAGCAGCCGACGCGTTGGACCGGAAAGCTCGTCGATGCTTCGCCCTAACGCCCAGTCGGCGATCGTGTTGGCTTTGGCGATGTCTTCCCGGGTCACTTCAATGTACTGGATCGATTCGCCCTCGATCTCGATTGTTTTCGTCTCGTGTTGGAACTGATACAGCAACGCGACCGCTTTGATCAGCGAAAGATATTTTCTATGGTCACGTCGATGACGGGCTTGGGTGCCGATGAAGCCGAGTTGTTCTGCGTATGGATTGTAGACCGGAAGGCGACGAAGAAGACGCTGTGCGTTTTGATGATTCTTGACGATCTCTTTGCCTTGCATCTCTTGAATGAAACCGTCGACCGTTTCGGCAAAACGCTGTTGCTGAAGAATCGCAGCGGTTTGTGCAACGCTTTCATCGATCGCGATCACCAGACAACGATTCAACAGTTCGGGATCAACGTTCATTGACGTCGTCGTCATGATCAGAGCCACCGGGCCTTCGACTTCGTAACGCTCTGTCGCCGTTCTGCCGCTACCGGCCTCTTTGCTCGTTGAAATCAGTGACAATCGGCCTTCACTTTGCAACAGCTTGAGCTGGTAACTGGCATCTCGGACGCCTTCTTCTTCGGCGACGGAGAGAATCTTGTGCTTGAGACTCTCTTTGCCGAAATAGTACAGGCTTTGACTGGTCATCGCCGAACAGGTGAAGCGGGATTCGGGGGGCATAAACCGCAGGATCGAATCAGACAAGGCACTCTTGCCGGCTGCTGACGACGATTGAATGATGAGTCCAAGCGGCTTGTCGAGAAGCCGACTGGTTGCCGCAAGGTAGCCGGCAAGTTTTCCAGCATGCTCACCGACGATGCCGCAGGTTTCAAAGTCGTCCAAGATGCGATCGAGCAACTTGGGCGACTGCAGCAAGTCCATCGCCTCGCTTCGCTCTGTGTCGGTCATTTCGTACGGCGGAGGCTCGTTGGACTTCGTTCCGGCGTCGGCCTGGAGCTGATCAAGCTTCAGCAGGATGCGGCCTATGTCACCGCGCAGCGTGTTCTCGTCGATCGCGATCTCTTCGCCGCATTCTTTCAAGAACACGCGACGGGAACGCGCGTGGCACAAGTCCAGCGTGTCGACGTGGAACTGATCGTTGCGGTCATTGAACACCATCAAGTTGATCTTCATCGTGCCGGGCGTTGTGTTGCGCTGCAAGCCGCGGACACGGTAACGCCGGTGCTCGATGCGGATGGTGATCTCGTTGTCACTTTGAGCGATGTCCAGATCGTCGACCGGATTTGGTGTTGGTGATGCGACGGGTTGCTGGACCACAGCGTGCTGCGTTGGCTTGCCGCTGACCCAGGTGGCTGCACGGATGCGTGATGCCAGTGGATCGGTTTCGTTGAGGTGGGCTTTGGCGTACGCGTTGACACTGTCGTGACCGGGGAAGGCGATTTGTAGGATTTCCAGATCGGTGAAGTGTTCCAGGTTGATCTCGGGCGACGCGATCAGGAGTCGCTTGATCCCTTTGAAATACTCGTCGTTGAGCTGCTCCGCAACGACAGCGTTGCGGTGACCGGCGGCACAGAACGTCCAGGCGTCGAGGATGCAGCCGCACACGATCAGTTCATCGAACGTTGTCAGCGCCGCCGCGTTGAAGATTCCCGTGCCGATGGTGTTTTCCATCTCGTCTCCTTGGCTACGATCGACGCGACGACCGTGGATACCGGTGATCTTGCCAGCAGTGTCGGTCAGTGGCACCGTGACGAACCCGCGAAAGGTTTCATGGCCGGTGGATTTAAGGACGCCGACGCTTTGCAGCATCTCGCGAAGATCGCGTCCCGCTTTGGAGCGATGGGGCGGCAGGAGCTTGCCGAACGTGCGATCGCTGAAGCCGATGTGGAGATCGTCGCAGTGCAACGCGTTGGCTTGCAGGTGCTCAAGGACTTTCGGGTTGTCCGATAATCGTGACGCGTAGTAGTCGGCGATGAATGCGATCGGGTCGTCGTGGATCGCGGCGTGGAGTTCGTGATCGTTCATGGCAAGTGAGACTCCGTTGGGTGCGCGCATAGCGGGAGCGCGGTTGGTGTTGGATGACTTTTTGGCGCTCCACATTCGGCAGCGTTTCGAAGATGGTCAGCGTTTGCGGGCGTCGAGCGATGAGGTGATGGAAGCGTCCACTGACCGATCAGCCGAATATGGATCGCCAAGCGGTGCTGATGATAGAGGGGCGTTGGCGATTTCTGTAAAAAGTTTTCGATTGGGTGTTAAGCTGTGCGGGCAAGCGTTCGTCGTAGGTACGTGTGATGTAGGTACGATGATGCGAATGGGAACGTATAACGATCGTTGTTGGAGTCTAGCGTTCACGCGATTGAGTGTTGGTGTACCGGCTTCAGCCCAATACCGCTAAGTTAGTATTCAAAAAAAGCAGCATCCCTGCGAGGATTGTGGTGTTCAAATACATCACCTCAGCAAGGAAGCTGCCATGTCAAAGCGTGACAAAAATACGGTCGCAACGCAAGAGAAGCGATTCTGCCGCGAACGCATTGCTTGCTTGAAGAGAATCGTCGGCAGTCGGTTTGTAAAGTCGGAGGTTCGGCAACGCAACCTGCAGAAGCGATCGAGCCGAAAGTGCCCTGCCGACGTGATGGCTTGGTTCGTCATCGCGATGTGGCTCTTTGGTGATTCGGCTTACCCCAAAGTCTTTCGGTGGCTGCATCGGTTCGTCAAAGATCGCATGCCCTCCTCGAGTGCCTTGACCCAAGCCCGTGCTCGACTGGGCATACCCATCATGGCATCGATCTACCAGAAAACGGTCTGCTGTCTTTGCCAAACCAGCACATCCGGTGCTTTCTACGCCGGGATGCTACTCGTCGCCGTCGATGGATTTGTCCTCAATTTGCCCGACAGCAAAGCCAACCGGCGAGCCTTCGGAAGGCCCAAAAACGGAACCTCGATGGGAGCTTTCCCTCAAGCCAGAATCGTGGCTCTGTGCGAGATCGGTTCGCATGTCTTCTTCGGCTTCCTCCTCAAGCCGATTCGCTGCGGCGAAGTCACGTTGGCGAAGCTCGTTTACCGCTATTTGCCGCCCCAAAGCTTACTTCTATTTGACATCGGCTTCTGTACGACAGACTTGATGCGGCAGGTGATCGACGGGAAATCCGACTTCCTGGGACGCTGCAAAACCAACCGTTGTTTTCGCAAAGACAAGGTGCTTCGTGACGGTTCATATCTGTCGAAGATTTACGCCACTGACTACGACCGCCTCAAAGACCGCGACGGAACCGTCGTGCGTGTGATCGAGTACACGCTGGATGATCCTCAGCGTGCTGGCCATGGGGAAACGCATCGACTCATTACGACGCTGCTGGACGAGGCACAGCATCCTGCCGAGACGCTGATCGTTCTTTACCACGAGCGTTGGGAAGAAGAGATCGCGATTGACGAAGCGAAGACTCACCTACGTCATCAACCGAAACTCCGTAGCCACAGCCCGGCCGGTGTGATGCAAGAGGTCTATGGCCTGCTGATCGCTCACTTCGTGATCCGCAAACTGGCTTTCGAAGCGGCCAAGAAGGCTGACGTGCCTCCCAATCGGATTTCATTCACCGGCACAGTCGAAGTACTGCGTGTCAACTTGGCCGAGGCACCGCGTAGCCCACGAAATTTTTCGCATTGGTACGAATCGCTGATCCTGGAACTCAGCCGCGAGGTGCTCCAACCACGTCGCAACCGAGTCAATCCGCGAGTGATCAAACGACCACAAAGTAAGTGGCCAAAGAAACGCGACAAACACCGGCATTTGCCGCCTCTGAAGCACCACTTCGACGAAACCATACAAATCTTAACTTAGCGGTATTGGGCTTCAGCCGGAATACGGCAGGGAGTGCATGGTAGATGGAAGTTGCGCTTGAGCGGCTGAAGCCTGGACTCCAACGCGCCTTCGACGATCGTTGGTGGTTTTGTTGACCGTCAACGGTTGTTGTCATCCAACGGGCATCACTGGTTCTCGCCGGCCGTCAGCAAACGATCTGACTCTTCGGCGTGTTCCACTGGCTGTGTCGCGACGAGCGAAGACCTTTTAAGGAAAAAGGATCGAGATGGACAATTGATCGTGCTTGATCGAAAGGCAGCGAATCGACAACGTGAGACTGCCGCAAGACGGCTGTCCATCGCGAAAGTCATCGCTGAATACGGTGGCGACGTTGATTACCGCGATGGTCTGCCGAGGCGTGCCGGTGACCGCACCGCCAAAGTGATGAGCCTGATCCCCAAGTGCCGCACCGGTGCCCTGGGTGGATGCACTTGGCAATGCCGTGATTGTGACTCAAGCCAATTGGTCCTCAAATCCTGTGGCGACCGGCACTGCCCGACCTGCTCGGCGTCCAGTCGCTATCGCTGGCACGAGCAGCTGCTCTCCTGGGCGATCGGATGTGACTACTTGCACCAAGTCGTCACCGTGCCGCATGAACTCAACGATCTGATCGCCGCCAACCCGGATCAACTGTTGCGGTTACTGGCAAGCGCGTCCCGCGAAGCCAATTTGAAACTGTTTTGTGATCGCTACCGATGCATGCCCGGTCTGGTCCAAGTCATCCATACGTGGGGACAACGACTGAATCATCACTTTCATGTCCACACCGTGTTGACCGGCGGCGGCCTGTCCGTCAATGAAAAAGGCAAGGTCGATGCATCCTCCGCCCAGTGGGTCGATGTCGACTTGGACGACGCGGAGACTCGCACCGAAGAGCTGGCAGCGGGTTTCAAAACGCTGTTCTTGAAAGGGCTTCGAGGGCAATGGGAAAAAGGAGAATTGCGATTGCCGATAAACCTGGCGGACGAGTCGGCTTTGCAGTCCGTTTTGACAACGGTGCAAAACAAAGACTGGATCGCTGACATCCAGGGGACACCGCCCGAGTATCGTGGGCAGAGTGAGAATCAACACGTCTTCGGCTACTTGGCCAAGTACGTGGCGGGGGTGGCGATCGGTGATAGGCGATTGATCCGCGTCAACGATGATGAGGTGGTGTTCGACGCGAAGGACTATCGCGACCAGTCGCGTGTGGAAGTATCGATGCCGCCAAAAGAGTTCTGCTACGCGTTCTCCAGACACATTCTGCCGCATGGAATGCCACGCACCCGCTACGCAGGCTGCTTCGCCCCCAACGTACGTAAAAAGTACCTGGAGTTGTGCCGCACGCTGTGGAAGCAATCGCATCCCGAGTCGGACGACCCTTTGGAAGCGGAATCGCAATCGCCTTTGGAAGAATCAACAACCAAAGAACCTCACGACTATCGCTGCAAGAAGTGCAACGGCTTGGTCGACCCGGCCGGCCAGTTGGAAGGATCACTAACGGTCTCGCTGTTGGCGGTCGCCCACTGGGTGGTGAAATGGCAGCAGACGCAAGCCGCATCGACTCAGGTTGTTCCCCATTGGCGACGGGCACTGGCTGCGGTGATCGGACAGCGGATATCGATGCCAAGCAAGAACGCATTCATCAATGGCATGCGATCTGGACTGATTCGTCCTGATGCTCATTGGTTGAGCTTGATCGAACAGGCGATCGAATTGGTGAGCGAAGAAGTAGAGTGGCCCGATGGCACCGTGAGACCTCCATGACATCGATAACGCACACTCAATCCTGCTCTATCGCACCCATTGGTTTACACTCGCAAACCGATCAGGCTCGCCAATTGTCAGTGCAGTCACATAACAATGATTTTGGCGTCAACTGGAATGTGAAACTGGCATATCGCGACTACTTCGTGTCGCCAAGATTGATCGTTTCGTCTTCCATCGAAGCGATCAAGAGAATGAAAACGCTTTGGTTACCCAAGTCACACTGGGCAGTCTCGGCAACCAGGTAAACCAGCAATCTCTCGCTGGTAACGCCCCAAAGAAAGAAGCCCTCACTCAACGTCTGCGCGCTGGTCGGAGGGTTCGGGATTTAAGAAGTGAACGCACAGACAATAGAAAGCCGCGGAGGCGGCGGAAGCGTAAAGCCTGGGACGTAAGTCCCAGGTCTCGTTCCGCAACGATCCCGATTGAGCCCCGAAGGTGGCGACAGATTGCGGGCGATATCGTGCCCTATCTGTCGCCGCTCCGCGGCTTTCGCAATCGGCAATGTGGCACCCCATGGGGCTAACGCCCCATGCTTTACGCTGCCGTCGCATCCGCGACTATCCACGACTCGGCTTTTAAACCCCCCTTCCCCTTAGTGCGATTCGCACCCATCGGTTTTCAAACACAAACCGACCAAGCTCCTCAATCGTCTATGCAATCGCATCACGATGACTTTGGCACCAAACAGCATGCTCAACAGCCTTGGCGAGACCATTTCGTGTCGCTCAGAGTGATCGCATCGACTGCAATCGAGCCAACCAAGAGCAAGAAACCGCGTTGCTTACCCAAGTCACACTGGGCAGTCTCGGCAACCAGGTAAACCAGCAAGCTCTACCTGGTACCACTCCAAAGAAAGAAACCCTCAATCAACGTCTGCGCGCTCGGAAGAGGGTTCGGGATTTAAGAAGTCAAGTTCGGTTGAATCCCGAATCCCGAGTCTGACCCCGGCGAAGCCTTTCCGGCACGTCCCGCGAAGCCAATTTGAAACTGTTTTGTGATCGCTACCGATGCATGCCCGGTCTGGTGCAAGTCATCCATACGTGGGGACAACGACTGAATCATCACTTTCATGTCCACACCGTGTTGACCGGCGGCGGCCTGTCCGTCAATGAAAAAGGCAAGGTCGATGCATCCTCCACCCAGTGGGTCGATGTCGACTTGGACGACGCGGAGACCCGCACCGAAGAGTTAGCAGCGGATTTCAAAACGCTGTTCTTAAAAGGGCTGCGAGGGCAATGGGAAAAAGGAGAATTGCGATTGCCGATAAACCTGGCGGACGAGTCGGCTTTGCAGTCCGTTTTGGCAATCGTGCAAAACAAAGACTGGATCGCCGACATCCAAGGCACACCGCCTGAGTATCGTGGGCAGAGTGAGAATCAACACGTCTTCGGCTACCTGGCCAAGTACGTGGCGGGGGTGGCGATTGGTGACGGGCGATTGATCCGTGTCAACGATGATGAGGTGGTGTTCGACGCGAAGGACTACCGCGACCAGTCGCGTGTGGAAGTATCGATGCCGCCAAAAGAGTTCTGCTACGCGTTCTCCAGACACATACTGCCGCATGGAATGCCACGCACCCGCTACGCGGGCTGCTTCGCCCCCAACGTGCGTAAAAAATACTTGGAGTTGTGCCGCACGCTGTGGAAGCAATCGCATCCCGAATTCGAAGACCCTTTGGAAGCGGATTCGCAATCGCCTTTGGAAGAATCAACAACCAAGGAACCTCACGACTATCGCTGTAAGAAGTGCAACGGCTTGGTCGACCCGTCCGGCCAGTTGGAAGGATCACTAACGGTCTCGCTGTTGGCGGTCGCCTACTGGGTAGTGACATGGCAGCAAACGCAAGCCGCATCGACTCAGGTTGTTCCGCATTGGCGACGGGCACTGGCTGCGGTGATCGGGCAGCGGATATCGATGCCAAGCAAGAACGCATTCATCAATGGCATGCGATCTGGACTGATTCAGCCTGATGCTCATTGGTTGAGCTTGATCGAACAGGCGATCGAATTGGTGAGCGAAGAAGTAGAGTGGCCCGAAGCAAGCGCGAGACCACCGTGACATCGAGTTCAAATTATCAATCTCGTCGTCCCGCACCCATTGGTTTTCAAACACAAACCGACCAAGTTCATCAATCGTCTGTGCAATCGCATCACGATGAATTTGGCACAAAACATCAAGTTCAACCGCCAAGGCGCGACCGTTTCGAGTCACTCAAAGTGATTGCATCGCCTGCAATCGAACCAACCAAGAGCAAGACACCGCGTTGCTTACCCAAGTCACACCGGGCAACCTCGGCAATCAGCTAAACCAGCAAAATCTAGCTGGCAGCGTCCCAAAGAAAGAAACCCTCACTCAACGTCTGCGCGCTCGCAGGAGGGTTCGGGATTTAAGAAGTGAACGTTTTGTAGCCTGCTACTGACTCGATTCAACCCCCGTCCCGTTTTCTTTCCTCGGGAACTGCTGCCGTTTTCTTTCCCTTCTTCCGAGAACGCGAATCGCGCAAATCATTATCAGCGTTGGGTGGCATCAATCGAGCTTTCAGCAGGCTCCAAATGTGCTACAAGATCCTCAAAGCTATCCATGATGCAATAATCTCCGGCTGTGTCATCGTAGAGAATACGCAAGCCATAAACCTCGATTTTTCTTGCCAGCGAATCTCCTGCGTGAAAATCAATATAGTAGTCTGGAATGCTAGGTGGCACACCGCTGCCTTTCTTCCAGACACTATTAGTCAAATGCGTGACAATCAGCTGTTCTTCCTTGGTCGACAATGCCAGTTCAATTCCAAGTGAATCGAAAACCTTAACGTGAGCTGGTTTCGTGAAAGCTATCGGATGCCGTTGGTCAGCACATCCAGAAGACATGACTACCAGCAACCACGGCCCCACAATGAAATAAGTCATTATCTTGCAATACGTCGTATTAGTTTTTGGGAAAAAATTCCGTCCAGCAATCATCACCTGTCGCATCTATAGAACCTTCGTATGGTGTAAAATCGTGTCCATCATAGGCCAACTTTCGAGTGCATTTTTCACCGCCAACAGCATGAGGATTTCGCATATAGCCCAGGGCTCCCATTACGCGGCAACCTGTGATATTCGCAACTTCCTGAGCAATCTGCGGCCCCCCTTCTTTACGCGGGCACGCACCACTATTGCATCCATTGATGTAAATCACGCAATCGTCGCAAAAACGAATCCGCCTCAACCATCGAACGTCTGTTGGGGGTGCGGGTAAACGAGGGTTTCCAGCTGGGAAGATCCCGAATGGTTCTCCATTATTCACGGACCCTTGCTGACTAGGGTTACTGTGTCCGTACGTTTCCAGCGTTTTCACGCAATCACATTCTTGTCCAAGATGAGCATTGACTGTTTGTGCAAGATCGTCCGCCGTATCAAAATATATGGGAATCAATCCAGTGCTGTCAGCATGCTGCTCAAAAAAGTCGTGGATATCTGTATCATTGTATTGGACTGCAAAGACATCGATATGATTGGGTACGCATTCTTCGCAATCATAACCTGAGTACTCCGAGTTGTAATATTCTTCGTATGTAGTCTGCAAACCGTATGCATCCTGTTCACTTAAAGCAAAGTACGCTCTGTATACGTTCCATCCATCCACATACCCAATTGGATCTCTGGAGCAAAAGCGACCGACGACCGGGTCGTACATGCGGGCGCGGTAGTGGTAGATGTCCATCACCTCGTCGTACTCGCGGCCGGTGAAGGTGTAGCGGTTGCCTTCGGCGGTGGACGTGCGTGCCGTGCCGCTTCCGTCAAAGATCGAGAGCATTCCGTAGGCTGAGTAGGCGTAGCGTTCCTGGATGGTTCCGCTTGCGTCGGTCAGCGCGGTGATGCTGTACTGCTGATTTCGATGGAAGTAGCGATTACCTGAGCCGCCCGTTCGCATCACCGGCTCGTCGATGTAGCTGGCGTAGAGGTAAGTGTAAGTCGGTGAGGTCGCGGCAGTACCGGAGGTGTAGTCCGCAATCGTTTGCTGACCGGACTGCACAAAAACCATCGCCGTCGTGCCGTCGTCGCGACCGACTCGGCGACCAAGGGCATCGAACTGGTAAGTGATGTCGTCCGTGCTGTCGTTGTCGATGTCGGCTCCGATCAGCTTGTTCTCGAAGTCCCATTTCATCTTCAATGGATCGCTGCCGGGACGAAGCACTGCCGGGATCTCCGTTTGGTTGCCTTTGGCGTCGTGCTGGACGGCTTGGCTGGCCACGGTCAGGATCTCGTGGGTAGGACCGTGGGTTCGCGACTGTGAACTGCCATTCTCTGTGATGCTGTTCCAATCGCCCACCAGAGAGAGATTCCATGACTGATCCAGGTTGGTGTCATCTCTCTCCCAGTTCACCAAGCGATCTTCGTCATCATAGCCGCTGGTGCCTACACTGAACCCGTAGCCACTCATCGTGCCGGTGATCGACTCAGACGTCTTGTTCTTGTTGTCGTCCCAGCCATAGGTGTAGTTCCCTATCGCGGCACCAGAATACGAGATGCTGGCCAAGGTGTTGTCGACGTTGTAGGATCGGGTTTCGCTCACCCCGTTATTGTACACACTGGTGAGCAACCTGCCCCCATCATCGTAAGTTCGCGTGTCAATTGTCGTGCTGCCCAAGGCAATCGTGGCCAATTGGCCGCGATCAGTGTAGGTCCGGAAGACATGGTGGGATTTTGGGGAGGATTATGGGGACAGAGCACTAAGCTGGGGCGGTTGGGCTAGGCCTGAACTGCTCAAAGTTTGTTGTTGACACGTCTATTCGAAGCCACCGTTCTATTCCTTTGTCACCTCCCCCAAGGAACTTGGGGGAGGTCGAGCAGAGCTGTTTAGGCGAATGCGAGGAAGGGGGTATGGGTGAAGGAATATGTTCACCAACGCGGTTTGCAATGCGTAGGCCCCCTCCCGGATCTTGCTTCGCTCGATCCGACCTCCCCCGGCTGCGCCGGTGGAGGTGACAGAAAACTTGCGCAAACCAAAAAAGACACAACACCAAACTTTGAGCAGTCAAGGGTGGCAGGCCTCTACTCTGACGCTTTGTACATCAAAGAGGGCCTGGCGAGTTTGTTTTCCTGGCTCGTTTCTTTCCTTGGTGCGGACCGTGCCGGACGTCACCAAGAGCTTTCCGAATCCAGGCCGTTAGCCGTTTCGCCGAGCGTATCGTATTTCGTCAAGCGGAGCATGACCTACGGAAGTTACCGGCTGGCGCGAAGCTGACCGGTCATCTTCTCGAATTCTTTGCGGATGGTCTCGTTGTCGAACTCTCGCAGCGAAGGCACTTGCAAACGCATCAGTGTTTCAAAATCTCGGCGACCGGTTTTCATCAAGGTGGCCACGTCGCTGGATAATTTGACTGTGTCGTACGTGTTCATCGCCGTGGCAAGATTCTTTTGAGCCAGCTTGTTCTCCTTCGCAATCTGCTCCGCGTTTTCTTTCAAATATTTCGCGTACAACTGTGCCGTCTCACGGGTGATTCGATTCGACGCAATGTTGGCTTGCAGTAATTCGGAATCTCCGCCGTTGACTTTGATCAACGCCTCGGCTTGCGCAATGTTCTGCTGCGCCTTTTCCTCGTATTCCTTCAGCCTGGGGATATGGTTGTCCAGTACGTCACGGACAAAGGTTTTTTGGATCCGATCCATCACATGGATCATGACCACGTACATCCCGTAGTAGCGTTTGGAGACATCGAGTGCCTCACCGCTGCTTTCGGTCAATTCCTGCAGTTGCGTGGTCACGAGCTTGATGTTGTCGAAGACGACAGCCATCGTCACGATGTCGTCGCCGGAGACCGATGAGAGCAGTGAGTCCAATCCAGCCTCGTCGACCTTGACACCGATCTTGGACAACTCACTGGCAAAAGTCTTCTTGAGCTGAACGAGCAGTTCTTCCTGACTCTCGATCTCGGCTTTTTCGTTCTTGATCGCCTCATCGATGGCTTCCTTGGACATTTCAAACGGATTGATTCGCTGAATCCGGCCGAGGTCTTTCTCGTAGGAAGCCGACACGCGTTCGCGTTGATAGTCGGCAATCTTTTCATGCGACGCAGCGATCGCGGCATTTGCGTCTCGGATCCGCTGGCGGTAGTCGCTGACCTCCGAAACCCCTAGCACTTCGATCGCTTGGTCCAACAATTCGTTGAGTGCTGCCGCATTGGACACCTTGTCTTCTTTGAAGGGAATGCTGGAATCGTCCGGCAGCGTTTCATGACGGTCGACCAGCAGTCGGGCTTCATCCAACGTCGGCAGTACATTGCCAAACAGTTCGCCGAACCGTTTTCGCATCCGCTCTGCTTCCTGGCTGACGGCGTTCGCTGCCGAGGCAACCCCACCATCAACCGCAGCCACATCGGAAACATTTGCCGTCGGATCCACTTCGACGGATTCGTCCGTTAGCTTGGTCTCACACCCGCAGCAGCAAGCGAGCAGTGGAATCATCAGGATGGAAAAGTAGCATTTTGGCATCAAATCATCTCGTTCCGGTGGGTGGCAGGTTCTATTGTCTACCATCAGCCACGCGATTGGCAACTGGCAAAGCTGGCAACTGGCAAAGCATGTCGGCTCGTCTAAGGCACCTTTTGGAATCGCCTGGGGCGCAGTCTTTTCGCGGTGTCAAAGAGTTTTTAGGATTATTTGGGCTTGAGCGAGTGTCGCTCGACGTTCCACGTCGACAGCGTGACCCGCCGAGCGTTTTACGATCGCCAATCCGCATCCGCTGCCCAGGCGGTCGTCCAACGCATCACCTCGATCGTCCAAAGAGTTAGATCAAACGCTTCGATTACGCTAACGACTCGGGGGCGTGGTGAAACAAGGTGATTGTGCGTCGTTCCCTCAAGCCCCGAAGTGGGCGACACAATCTTTTTTCGACACGAGATTGAGTTTGACGAACGGTGCGTTTGGGATTGAGAACGGTGTTTTGCCCTTTCAGGGCGAGGTGGTAGTAGCGGGTGTTCGATTACCCAGGGCGGCGCTGCGCTCTGCCCTGGGCTTTCTTGTTCGGCCCCTTCGGGACGAGCGATGGTTAGGGCCGGACGTCTTGGACACCCTCAAACGCTGCTTGCGTTGCTCCTTTCTCTCGATTGATAAAATCTCGCAACTCGATCACCGCCGGTCCGATCAACAGGATGGCAATCGGTGGCGCTAGAAACAGCACCACAGGCAACAGCAGTTTGAGCGAAGCCGTGTTCCCAGAGCGTTCGGCTCGGTTCTGACGATCCGCCCGTATGCGACTTGCATAGTCACGCAACGAGTCCGCCAGTCTCCCGCCCAGTTTTTGGCTTTGACGCATCATCGCGCACCAAGCAACGATCTCCGGGATTCCGATTCGCTTTGCAAATCCATCAAACGCTTGCTCGACGGCCCCCGACTCTGCTTGCCGACAGACGATCGCCAGTTCTTTCGCCAAGGCCGGGTAGATTTCTCCCAATCGCCGGGATACTTGGCCAATAGCGGTCGCCAGCGGCAATCCTCCTTGAACGGACATGGCGATCATGTCCATGGCATCAGGAATCGCTTTCTCGATCTCCATCGCTCGCCGCGACGCTCGACCACTCAACAAAATCCGCGGCAACGTGTACGCGAGCAGGCACACAAGTCCCGTCCCGATCGCCAACATCAGTTCGTATCCGTCAGCGATTCCAGCTACCAGAATGAAGGAGCCGGCCAACAGAGAAATCAGCACGCCGGCGTTGCGTTTAGCGAGAAAGTCTTCGACGGCGACTGGACGATGGTCTCCCGCCGTCAACAGATCCTTGGACAATTGCGTGCGTTTCGGCTGTGTTGTCGGCAGTACCTGTGATAAAGGCATGGTCAAATCGCCGAAGAAGACGGCCGGCGATAGAGTGATCGCTTCACCGCCAACTTCTTTCGACACAAGTAATCGACGTCCGATCAGATAAGTGACCATCGCAAAGGACGCGAAAATCAGTGCTGGCGCGAGTGTCGACATGGCATCTCTCTTCGAATCAGAAAGTCGATGGTGTTCAAAAGTCGGACTTCAGGGTGAATCCGACCCATATCAAGCCGATCAATTCTGACACTGCCGCATAGACCAACAGCTTGGTTCCCAGCGGCGAGGTGAAAAGGTTGTCGATGTACTCGGGTTGTGCAGACAGCATGTATCCCAAGACAAAGAGTCCCATCACGACAATGGCGAGGACCGAGTAGCGACCGATGCTGGTCATTGATTTGATCTTTTCTTCGCACTGCGATCGATCTCGAATGGAGGTCGACAGCCTGGAAAGCGAGTCGGCGAGTTTTCCCCCAAGCCGCTGATGAATCGCCAAGTTATGCGCCAGCAGATGAACGTCCACCGAATCGATTCGTGATGCCAAATCCTCCGCAACACGTTGGGCATCAAGCCCCATCTGCATTTGCTTGACACATTGCAAGAATTCTCCCTTGACCGGTTCCTCGCTCGACTCGCCGGCAAGTCGAAACGCGTTCTCCAGGTTCTCTCCCGCTCGCGTGGCTCGTTCCAAAAGCTCCAGTGAAGTCGGAAGGTTTTTTGCAAACTTGCTGATCCGGACTGCCATGATCACGTAAATCGCAATCATTCCGACAGTAATCACTCCACCAAACACTAAGACCACCAGAGTGAGATGCAATTCGGCGACGAACGCGACGCCGGCGATCAAGAATGCGAAGCAGCCCAATAGCAATGTGTACGTCGTACTGTCTAGTGAAACGCCGCCGCGAATCAATGCCCGCTGCAGGGAACGATCGAACCGCACAATAAACGATCTTTCTCTGGCGTCGTTGTTCATCAACGTGTCACGACGAACACGCAGTAGTGGCATCGGCGGGATTTCCTTGGCGTCCGACTGGGATCGTTTGAACACCACCGCCACCACGCAAACCGTCATGGCGATTGCGCAGAACACAAACACATCGATCGCTCCAATCATTGGTCATCCTCACTCAGCGACGCGGGCTCGAATACCGACGGATCATAATCGACTCCGAATTCACTGAAGCTGTCGATGCAGCAGGGACGTTGACCGATCACGAATTCCACCTGCGATCGACCAGCGGAATCGACGCCCGTGCGCTTGAGGGAAAACGCATGACGAAATTCGAGGCCGTCCGGCGTACGATTGAGTTCGGAAATACGCTTCACACGACGAGCTCCGCCTTGTTCACGCACCAGGTGAACCACGAGCGAGATCCCGCTGCAGATATAGGAACGAACCACGGACAGCGGCAATTCCAATCCGGTCATCGCGACCATCAACTCCAGCCTGGATATCGCGTCAACGGTATCGTTGGCATGGATGGTCGTCAGCGATCCTTCGTGACCGGTGTTCATGGCTTGCAACATGTCCAGGGCCTCGGCACCACGGACTTCGCCGACAATGATTCGATCCGGTCGCATCCGCAAACTGTTCTTGACCAAGTCTCTCTGACTGTATTCGCCCAGGCCTTCGCTGTTGGACGGACGAGTTTCCAGCCTGGCGACATGTGGATGTTGCAGAATCAACTCTGCGGAATCCTCGATCGTAATGATCCGTTGATTGTGAGGAATGCATGAGGACAGTGCGTTCAACATCGTCGTTTTGCCCGAGCCAGTTCCTCCAGAAATCAGAATGCTCTGACGCGCGGCCACGGCGGCACGCAAAAAATCCGCCATCGGTTGACTCAGTGTTTCGTTGGCAACGAGATGTTCCAGGCTTGTGTGCCGTTTGCCAAATCGTCGAATGGATAACTTGGAGCCATCCAATGCCAGTGGTGCGATGATCGCATTGATCCGCGACCCGTCCTCCAGCCGAGCATCGACCAACGGACAAGACTCGTCGATTCGCCGCCCCACTCGTGTCGCCATCCGCTGAATCACACGCATCAAATGCGCATCGTCCGCGAAAACCACATCCGACGGCTCCATCACCCCGTTGCGTTCCACAAAGACTTCATGGGCACGGTTGACCAAAATGTCGCTGACCTCCGGATCTGCTAACAATGGCTCCAGGGGGCCGTTGCCAAACATTTCCCAGGGCAGTTCCGTCAGCATCCGATCGATTTCATCTGCCGTCAGCTCGACTTCGTCGTCGAATAGTTCGACGAAACCTCGCAGCTCCTGTTGAAATTCAGGTGTCTGCATTTCGTCGGTCGATGTGATGTCCAGGCTGCCGACGATCCGTTGGTGGATGGTTTGCTTCTTACGCTGAAAATCGATTTCGCTTTCGCGGTCCCGGTTTCCAATCGGCGAATTCTTTTCCAGCAGCGGTTCCGTCGCCATCATTGGATCGGCTCCACATTTCCGCTGGACTGTTTTCCTACGGGTGTCGATCGAGTCGATTCACCTTCCGCCTGGTTTGTTTTCTCAGCGACCGCCTCGGGCTCGTCAAACACCCGTGTTCGAATCGAGTGGTCGCTGCCGAACTGAACTTTGGAAAGCCGTTGACCTCGATAGATTTCCATCACATGCACCGTATTGTCGACGGCCAGGATGTGATCCAAGGTAACCGGATCAACCAACGCAAGCTTTTCCTCGTCCTCGGGCGAACGCATGGTGAGCGACAGGGTTCCGTGTCCCGATGCAACTCTCAGCATTTCTGCTTGGCGCGGCGTGACCGCCAGAGTCACCCGAACTTGCTCTTCGCCCTCGATCGGACTGGCAAGATCCGTTGGCGTGCTTTGATGCCCCAACGCCAGGATCTCAGCGTCTTGAATCAACGTCGATGTCGCGTTCTGAAATTCGGATGAGCCGAGCCCACCGGCACCGCCTCCGATCGTATTTCCGTGGTAATCACGTCGACGCGGAGCATTAAAATCATGATGCCCTGGACGAAATCCTAGATCGCTGACATCAGTGCCGGCCGCAGCGCCAACCGACTCATCACCCGCGCCGTAGTGAAACAACACATCGACACGTTGACCCGGACCGGCGAATCCTAGCAACGCATTGTCCGGTGTCATCGCAACGGTGACCGCTCGCAGCCCGGGCGTCAAACGCCCGGCAACACCAGGGACCTTTCCGGCCGGCAGTAAGTGACGTGTATCGAAGGGATCGTTGCGCTTCAGGTCCGAGGAGAGCACTTTTCCGATGATCTGGTCTGGATTCGTCATGAAGGACTTCACTTTGATCGATTCCTTGATCTCGTCTTGGGTCAGCCGATACAGCGCGATGTCATCCAGCGTGATCGTTGTTCCCGCCGCGATGTCGCGGCTGGCCAATGGGACGGTGGTTCGCGCCGGTGGCTTGGGCGGCGGTGGAGGCTCCTGCTGCACAACCGGTGGAGCGGCCAATGCCAGACGCACCGTATAGGTCCCGATCAGACCGACCAGGATGGCAAAGAATCCCAGCAAGATCGTACCTGAGTTGATCTTGCTCGTGCTTGTGCTCTTCATCGATCAAGATTCCTAGATGACGTGGAAAGCGAGCAACGTCCAAACCGACATTGCGACAGGCAATGCGTAGGGCACTGTCAGCCTCAGCACAGATTCTGGGTTTCCCCGATCATCGCTGGTTGCCGAAGCATCTACCGAAGCAGCGACCGACGCCAACGCGGGCTTTCTGAACCGTCGCCACGCGATCATGGCGATCGCGCACAGGATCACAAAACCGGAGCTGGCAATGAAAACCACCAGCGTCGGCATGGCACCCAACCAAGCTCCGACGGCTCCCATCAGCTTGACGTCGCCGCCACCGCCGCCGCCGATCAGCCAGAGTACCAACAGAACTCCAAACCCGGTGGCAAACCCACCCAAGGAAGCCGCCACTCCGGCTAGACCATTTTCATAGGCATGCCAGCTCAAGCCGGTGATTGCTGCGGCCACTGTCAGCCAGTTGGGGATTCGCCGATTCTTGAGATCGGTCATCAAAGCGATCGCGGTGAACAAGATCACCGCCAAAATGGATGTCGTTTGAAGTTCCATGATCAGTGTTCCTTGATTGCTGTTGGGAGTGGTGCTGAATTGTTTCTGTCTGTTGTCATCTGTTTCATCGCAGCGCTAGCGGTCGTATCACCGATGCGATATCGACGTTCAAACTCGGCGGGAAAGCAGCCTCGCCACAAAGCGAGCGCGCGACCGGCGTGTGTCAGAAAGGTGAAATTCTTTTCCACCTTGTGCTCGTCCATCTCGATGATCTCATTGGCCAGCCATTGCGCGGCGCGAACGATCGTCGCTCGGGGTGGATGCAATTCCTCTGGAGCCATGGACCACCACTCCAAGACATGCCCGGTCGCCAAAATGCGTCGGCTCAAAGGGTCGGTTTCCGGATCTGGAATGGACGATTGAACATCAGGCCAATTGCCGTCCCAGTATCCGGCCGTTGACTGTGAGTGAAAAAGACGCCCCGTCATGCCAAGCAGGTAATCCATGACTTCGGCACGCGTTTCAGCATCAAGCAACCCCTGGGCATCTCTGTTCTTCGAAACGTCCGAACGCTCCTCTCGCATCTGGTCATCAATTCGCAACAAAATCGTCAGCGTGTACAGCCGGTGTTGGCCGTAGCACACGCCCTGTGGTTGCGACTGTCGCATGATGCGTTTGGCCAACACGTTGAAATCTACTCGCTGGCCTTCGGTGGTGAACCAGTGCCGACCGTTCGTCGCATAGAACGCTGTTGCCAACGTCGTCCATTCGTACTCACGCTGGTTCAATCGAAAACCGAGCAACGCGTTCTCCAACAGTCCTCGCACGTCGGCGACTCCGTTGGCGGTCATAACTCCGGCCGAAAGCGGAACGCCGATCTCGGCCAATGTTCCCATCAAGTGATCCACGTGACTGACCGACGGACGACCTTGTTGTGTACTGACGGCGACCCCATGCGGCGAACGCTGCAACAAAGGCGTTGCGCTGCCCCAGACTTTGACAAACTCGTCATGATGCAGCAGCATTCGTAGCATCTCTGTACCGCTGACCGCTTCGTCGGCAAACACTGCATCGTCGTCCCACATTCGCAAGGCATGGTCGATGAAGTTGACTTTGGTGGGCTGCTCGATGAATCGGGGATGAAGCTTCGCCAAGACCGCAGACAACTGTTGGTCAGAAACCACGGTCGGATAGTCGTACAGTGGTCCGACCTGTCGCGGGCGATCATTCAATGTAGGCAAAGCCGATCGGTCGTTCACAGACCGAGCAGTCTGCACGCCCGCCAGTAGGACGGCCGACAGCAGCACCGTTTGAACACAAACAAACCCGACACCACCGGCGCAGAATCGACGGATTGTTGGAATGAAATGCTTCATGATTCCTTGCTCAGATGGATCACTTGAGAGTCTTCGTAAACAATCGTCCATGACCCACTGCCCTGACGGATGCGTCGGACCAGCTGACGTTGCGAATGCTTGTCAATCAGCAACTCCTGCAACGCGTATTTCTCTGCGATCCGCCCCCAGCCGCTTTCTCCTTGAATGATCTGTTCGTAGTCGGAAAGAACACTCGCGGGGATGCGACCCGCGTCACTGTTGACAAAGACCGGAACACCAAGTTGCACCTCGAGCCAATCGCTCCACGGCGACGGGCACAACAAGACACCTTTCATCGTGTGTCCACGCAAGTGGTTCAACGCGGACAGTGGCAGCTGCGATCCGACAAGCTGAGTCTGTGTTCGCATCGGACCACCCAGCAGCGTCGAACCCCATGGTGAGAAACTGAAACCAATCCAAACAAATAGGCACGCCACGAGAGTGGCTGCAAACCGCAGCTGGGAGGGTTCTGGATTCTGCTTCGTCTGGTCGACACCGCCAGCGATACGCTTGACAAGGTCGTCTTGTTGTCCTTGGTTCCCCAGTGTCGAGAGAATCGCGGTCAACATCAGCGGTGCAAAGAAAACGATCAGAGGACTGCAAACCGCGACCGCGATCGTCATGGCGATCGGGTAGAGTAGCCAAGTCATTGGAATGACGCGTCGTCGTGAAACGACCATGAACGTACCCCACAAGATCATCACGCACGCACCGACCCAACCTGACATCGCCGTCGCTTGCAAACCACCGATGCTGTATAAGAACGGATTGTCGGGCCACCAAAACATCGATGCCCAGAGATGTGTTCCAACTGGGTTCACCAAAGTTGCGATCGCAGCAATCTCCAGCAGCCATACGCGTGCCCGAAGCTCGCTGTCCGACATCACGTGCGTCAATCCTTGACGATTGAGGACGACAATCGATCGAGCGACAACGATGGACGCGAGCCAGCCAAGACCGATCACAAATGACGCATCCAGGTTGGACCACAGGCAGAACAATCCACACACGCCTGACCATGACCATCGTGATGCGCCGATCCATTGGATCTCTAGCATGCCGCCTGAGCTTCGCTGGCCGCGAACTCTGGAGGTGAAGATCAACGCCAACAGGGCAAGCATCAACTGGCCGAAAAGTCCTGAGCTCAAACCACAGAGATAGGGAAAGCAAGTCAGCGCAACCAATATGGCAGCGAGCGCGGCCCACCATCGCCCGGTCAGGCGAACAAACACGATGGACCAGCAGGCGAGAACCGCAATCTGAAGCACCGCGGACGCGAACGAGAGCGATTCGACGCCGCCCATCGCATAGAGCATCGAAATCATCCGGTCACCCATCCACGAGACATCGACTTGCCTCATTCCATCTGATAGCGGCAACGACACCGTCGCCTGCCACTCGGCCGCGCCGATCGACACGGCATTCCATGTCGCTGGATGTGCCACTGGCAAGTAGGCAAAAAATAGGAACAGAGACACATAGATCCCACAAATCAATGTGTGATGCCAACGAATGATACAAACGGCAGGCAATGCAGCCGACAACTCACGCTTTTCACTTGTATCTGCTTGAATGGTGGACATGGATTGCTGTGATATTTAAGTGATTTTTCTGCTCGATTGCGCCGTAGTGGATTTACTACAGAACATGATTGATGTTGGGAATTCTGGCGAATCCCATTGCAAAGAGACCTTGAAAGATACGGTGATTCCAAATGGTGGAATACGAATATTGAAATAATGATACTTGTCCGTTACACGACAAATATCGTCCTGCCACTTAAGACATTGCTACCGAATGTGAAACCGTCTTAACTTCAACGTCTATAGTGGCGGCAACGTCCCGTTTCGATCAAACCTTGATAAAATTCGACGGTCCAGGAAATTCACTGCGCACTTTCCAGTGATTTCACTCGCCAATGGGTCCGAACATTACAATGCAATGGTCGGCTCCTGGATCATCGTGGTCGCTATAACCAGAACCGGCGGTTGATGCCGAGGTTCCGGCGACACCACTGGTTTGATAGGATTGGTTCATTTCTTGGACACTTCGAGCGACGTCTGTCAATTCCGACACCACCGCATCTCTCAGTGCTGTTAAGCCTGCGATCAGACCAATGACCAATATGGTCGCGATCAGAACCAGCTCCATTGTCACAACGAAGCCTTGTTCATCACGCCAGAGCCTGATGAACACATCGACGCAGCACCGCGTCGATGAAAACCGTTCATCAGGCTTGTTGGTCATGTACGTTGCCTTGCAGGCCGTGAGGTTCAAGAAACAGAACTACCGCTCGTTCGTCGGGGCGATTCCGATGTGGATGCAGTTGTCGGCCTGGCCTCGTGAGTCCTCTGGTGAGTCACAGAAGTCGGTGCGGTCGCGGTAGTCGCTGCCTTCGGACTGCGACGCATGTCCACAGATTCCATTCAGGATGTAGGACTGATTCAAATCCTGAACGCTGCCTGCGGTGTCCGAAAGTTCGCAGACGACCCCGTCGCGAACGGCTGCTAAGCCCGTGACCAAGCCGATGACGGCGATGGTTCCGACCAACACAAGTTCGGTCGAAATGACGAATCCAGATTCGTCGTTATAGATGCATTTGATTGCGTTTTTCACTGTATTTCCCGTGCGATTTGAGTGTTAGTGCTTTTCAACGTCTGCGCCCCCACGCAGCCGCTATGCCCTGTCAGAACAACTGGGCAATTCCAAAACACCCAACCAGAGTCGGCACACATTGCGTGCCGACTCACGGTCGGGCCAGTCTGATGAAGACTAGTTTTCGTTCGCGGGAGCGCCGTCGAACGTGATGCAGTTGTCAGCTTGACCTGATTGGTCATCGCTGCTGTCACAGAAGTCCAACGCATCGTTGAAGTCTGAGCCGGCGGTCGAGCCAGAGTGGCCGACCACGCCGTTGTAAGAATACGACTGGTTCAAGTCTTGAACGCTGCCGGCGGTGTCGGACAGTTCCGAAACAACACCGTCACGTACAGCCGTCAGTCCGGTGATCAGGCCGATAACGGCGATCGTCGAGATCAAGACGAGCTCAACAGACACGACGAAACCAGCTTCGTCGTTCCAAAGTTTCTTTGCAGTGATCTTCACTGTTACATCTCCAAAGCAAATAGTTAAATCGAACAGCACGGCACGTTGCCGTGGTTGCTTCACGAGCGAAGCAACGTTCACGTATTAACAATTTGGAACACGCTTTGTATGATGTCCCTTTTTTGTGACTATTTTCCCTCAATTGCCGTAACTACGTAGACGGTTCCAACGGCACGAGCATAGTATTTTTACATGATTGTTTTCGGTGTGTTGTTGCTGTGCTATAGAGTAGTTGTTGCTGTGCGCGCGTTGAAATGTTTTGTATGAGAGTTGTATTTTGGTGTAGCGTGGAATTCTGGTGAATTCCATTACGGGTGACGTAGGATTTGGTGAGAGTCACCGAGAGACGCATTTTTTGTATTTGACGTATAGGGGACGTCAGAAATACGATGCTTAGAATGTTCTTGCGAATCGCGATTCTAGGTGCGAAACGGAATGTATGATGATATCGGTAGAATGGTTGCTTGCGCAACTCACTGCGTCATTGCAATGACCGGGGCCTGAGATTTGCGGGTTGGTCCATCAGGCGGTTGATAGAACTCAGCGAGCCCTTTCGCGGCCTGTTTTAGTTCTGGATCTCGCTGCAGCGCCATGTGGAATCGATTCTTTGCCGCATCATATTTCCCCAGGCCGGAAAGCACGAATGCCATATTGGATTGTGATTCTGATTCGGTGCCGACACGCCGAAACAAAGCGAGGCTTTCTTCTTCGTTGCCTTGATAGCCGACGACGATTGCAAGGTTGTTGACAAGTCGTTCGTTGTCCGGTGCAGCGGCGACCGCCTCGCGAAGCGTTTTTTCGGAGGTGTCGTAATCACCTGCCAAGAAATAGGCGTAACCGAGATCACCCAGCAAGTCGGCGGATGCGTCAACGTGCGCCGCGGCAGCGGAAAGATACTCAATCGCTTGATCGAGCTGTTCCAACTGGATCGAGACCACACCCAATCGATGCAGGCAATCGGTATGGTCGGGGTTCGATTTGAGGATTTCATTGTACAGTGTCTTCGCATCGGAAAGCGATCCGTTGCGTTCGATCATTCTCGCCATTCCGAATCGCAAATCGGTGGATTCGGCGGCCGAGGCTTGAACCGTTGCTTTGCTCCAATCCGTCATCGAAACGCACCCCATCTGAAGCCCCATCAGTGGGATCCAAAGGCAATAGGCGGCGGTACGTAAACGCGACGATTTCATGGATGACGGTTAGCTGCTCAGTAGTTCGTGTTGCCGCGAGTGGTGACCGTTGCGTTTCGGTAAGCCGCTGCGGCTTCTGGGGCATCAAGCCCGGTCGGGAATGCGGGGGCAACAATGACCAGTTCGTCTGCATCGATGACGCCCAGCGATTCCAGGGCACGCACCACCACGGCTCGACGCATCGCATCGAGTTCGCTATTGCGATGGACGGGGTATTGGTGTTCGGTATCCCAACGCTTGCTGGTTTGACTGCGTTCTATAACCGCATGAGTTAGTGCGCCGTTTTGCTGACCGTTGCGCAGGACTTCCGCAATTTTTTTTACGTGGTCTTCTCCGGCGGGCGTGAGCCGCAGACCTCTTGGTCGCACCTCGCCGTAATAGCTGAAGGTGCTGTCGGATTTTTCGCTGGCAGCGCGTCGCGCGGGATCTTCCTGCAGATTCATCTCAAACTCGTGAGCGTAGATGATCAGCTTTGCCAGCTCAGCATTCTGTTCCTGCTGACGGTGGATCTCGTCGACCTTACTGCCTAAGACTTCAGGCACCATCACTCCGCCGCCGGGCATGGGTACGCTGCATCCGATCGAGATCAACGTGGCGATTGAAAGGATCAACGCGATGGATTGCTTCGTGCAGGTGGCGATGGGCTCCGAATCAGATCCGTTGTCACTGCAAAGGATGAGTTTCTTCACTTGGACAGCCCACATTCGCCTGAGAAATAGGTTTCTTGCAGTGCCAAGGTGCTCTTTGCTCCTCGCAGGACACCATGAGAAAGCCCTGGTGCATGGAGGCCTTTGTGCTGCGCCGTGATGACCGGCCAAACGGTGCTGCGATGGTGGAACCCGTCGTAGCCTTCGATGAGATGACGAACAAAGAAATCAGTGTTGGTCGGATCGGTCACTTCCATGCCGGGCAGGAACAGGGGAACTTGCTCCGCCTCCAATGGGTGCACCAACTGTGGACTGACCAACACCACGAGTTCCGTTTCGAAACGAGACGTGGTGCGTTTTGAAAAGAGTTGTCCTGCCAGGGGAATGTCGCCCAGGATTGGAATCTTGCTTCGCTGGCCGCCTTGCTCCTCCTGGATCAGTCCCGCGATCGCCAACCACTGACCTTCGCGTAGATCAACCGTTGTGGTCACGCTGCGGCGGTTCAGTCCCGGAATTCCGCCAACCGTCGCATCCGAATTGAGAGTGCTGAAGGATGGTGACACCTCCAATCGGACGAGGTCTTTGTCGAGCACCGTGGGCGTGAAGTCGAGTTCGGTGCCGAATCCTCGAAACGTGGTCGACGCGGCACCGACACCGCCAATGCCGACCGTGGTGGGAACTGCAAACTCACCACCGGCGAGGAATTGAGCCGGTTTTCCGCTCAAGGTCACGAGGGTCGGCTCGGCAAGGATCTTGCCGTAGCCGTGCGTTTGAACGGCGCCCAGAAAGAACTCGACGTCGCCGTCATTCATGATGACCGAAAGGATACCGCCGCTGGTCAATGAACTGCTCATTTCCAGCGAGTCAAAGATCGTCGAGAGCTTTGCACCTGCGCCGCGACTGGAGCTGCGAACCAATTCGGCCACACGGACTTTCAGCATCACCTGCTGTTCACCAGCGACGTGCAACAGGTTGATGAAACTATCCGAATCCACGTCATCGAATTCGTAGTCACCATTGGCGTTGTCGATCCCGGCATCCCAATCGCGTCCGCGATCGAAGTCTCTGCGGGGCAGGTTGTTGTCGTCACCCAGCAGACGCATGATCTCAGCGGCTTCCTTGGCATCGCGGGCTTGTCCACGCACGATGACCTTGTCGTCAACGGGAAACAGAAAGATTTGACTGTCGGGAAACAGTTCGTTGATCCTGGATTGCAAGGATTTGTAACGAGCCTCTCGTCGTCGATGCTCCTGCTGAGCATTGTCGACTTCGACGTAATACCGCAACACCTTGGGGCCTTCGCCGGGAACATCAAACCAGAACGTGATGGTGGTCTCACCAACGGTCTTTCCGATGATCTCGATCTCATCATTGTCGAAGAGATGCAAGTCAACGATCTCGGGGTTTGCGATCGCGGTTCGGTTCACGGGCACCTTGGTTCGAATGATCTTAGACTGCGAGGGTTCGACTCTCAGCAGCAACTCAGGCTCGTAGATCTGATCGATCAGTGAGCGTTCCTTTTCGATCGATCGCGTCGACGGATTTTCCAGCGGTCCGGTTTTGTCTGCGGCCGGCCGATCCCCCAAAATTTGCGCATCGACCGGGCAAGCCATGAACGTGATGAACACGATCAAGACCGCACAAAGAGCTGCGGGACAGGGGGTGGCAGTAGGCAGCATGTTGAATTGCAAGGGTTGTCTTTTCCGCAGTTCACCGATTCAGGCGTATGCGTCCATTAAGCAATTCGGCTGCCGGGAGGAAACCCCAAAACCGGTCAGGCAAGCTGTGTCGAGCGTAGCGACGCCCTGCGGGTTGTCGGCCGCTGGATGCCGACAACAAAATAAACACGGCTCTGGAAAGCAAGGAAAGAAGGACATGGATCGGCAAACCACACGAGCACACCAACGAAGATTTGCAAGCAAAGCGTGGTGGAACGTGTTTGCTGTGATTGGACTTGCCCTCGCATGGTCGGGCGGCTCGGTCAAGGATGCATTCTCCGACGACGCGTGCGACTCGCAAGAATCAGAGTGCCGTCGTTGTTCCGTTCTCGATCGATTCGGGGCATCGTCTACGCTGGTTCCAACGGGTGATTTGGCCCCACGAATCCCGCACGACAGTTTTCAAATCTACTACTACGACCGCCCCTATTCGCCACTGCATGTCGGTGAGCATTGGACGGGGGCTGGGAAAGCCGGAGAACCTCACCAGCCCTACAACACCGATCACTTCAGGGACATCTACGAATCGGTTGAGCGGGAGTTCATGACGAATGGGCTCACGACGAATGGGCTCACAACGAATGGGCTCACAACGAATGGGCTCACAACGAATGGGCTCACGACGAATGGTGAGGATGGCATGCAAGACCAGGTGCGTGAGGTTGTCACGAGAGACAAGTCGCTGGAGTATGTCGACTGGCGAGCGTATCGACGTGTCCGGCTGATCTGGGATGCCGAGTCGGGGGCTGTGACGGAGGGGGCGTCACGCTAAGTAAGGCTTTGTCCGTGGTTGGTGAATTTCGCCAGACGGCCGAGGCGGAGGGAATCCTGGCGGATCCCATTACGCAGCAGAGGACGGGGTTGCGACACCGGTCCTTTTGTTGGGACGACAGAGAGCGAAAGCGTATGGGGGCAACACACGCTGAGGCTCAAAAAGGTTGTCACGCAGGGGCAATGCGTCGGTATCGAGCAACCCGTCAATGAGTACATGCGATGATTCATCCAAGAATGCGCATCTCACTGCGGTGTTTTACTCAAAAACTCGCCGATGGGCCGCTGGTTCAGCATTCGCAAGTTTGGGAATGACGCGATCCACTCGCGGTCGCGACTTTCCTCGTAGTCCATCTCCAATTCCTCCAGCGGGAACTCGCTGATGATGTCGCGGTCGGAGATATCGGTCCCGTTGATCGACAGGTTCTTGATCGGCATACCGGCAACGGGACTGAGGTCGGTGACCTTTGAATCGTTGAGTGTCAGTTTTTCAAGCGACATGCCCCGCAGAGGCGAAAGGTCCTCCACGGGAGTGCCAGCGATCAAGAGTTCGCGAAGAGGCATGTTTGATAGCGGCGACAGATCGTGGACTTCGGTGCTGTTGAGTACCAGGACTTCCAAGGGCATTCCCGCCAACGGTGAAAGGTCTTTCGTCGAACTGCAGCCACAATTCAAATGCGTCAGCGACAATCCTTTCAGTGGCGAAAGGTCGCCTGCGGAATCTTTCAGATGACGATCCCAGCTCCAAAGCCACAGTTGCTTGAGTTGCGTGTCCCTCAGAGCCGCTAAATTGGTGACTTGGCAACCAAAGAGGTAGACAGTGTGCAGCTTCTTGAGATTGGCAATGAACTCCACGTCGACGGGAGTCCTGTAGTCGCCGATGATAGACAAGGACTCCAGGTCCTTTAAATCGCCGATTGCCTCGTAAGTTTCCAGTGGCTCTGTTTCGAAATAAATGACCCTACCCTCACGAACGGTAAAGCGACAGCTTGGGAGATTGCACTTTGGATTCTGCTTGACCAGATTTCGCAACATCCTCTCGATCAGACTGCTGCGTCCTAAAGAAATTCCTCCCATCAATACATGGGGAGCACGGATTTTGGCTCCGTCCTCAACGGAAGACAGATGGTCCGGAACATCGTGACGTAGGTTGACGTGCGGGAATTGTTCCCTCAGGGATTGATCACGTGCCGGATCAACCGCAATTCGGAGTTCTTTCAAATTTGGCATCTGTTTCAACACGGAAAAATCAGTCACCAATGTGTGATCCAGACGCAAGATTTCGATCGGCGACCCCGCCAGTGGACTCAGGTCCGAAACTCTGGAGCCACCCAATTCAAGGATTTTCAGCGGCATTCCCTTCAGAGGCGTCAAGTCCGAGACGTCGGTACAGGTGAGCAGGAGTTCCTGAAGTGGCGCGCCGGCAAGCGGCGTCAAGTCTTCGGCAAGCGTCAGATTGAGGCACAAGAATTCCAAAGGCATGCCACGCAATGGCGATAGATCGCTCACCAAGCTGTTACCGCAATTGAGTCTCTGCAGCGGCATGCCCTGCAGTGGAGACATATCGCCCAGGGCAGGGATGCCATATGCATTCCAGCTCCACATGGACAGATCTCGCAGCGGCAATCCCTTCAGTGGTTGCAGGGTCGTGATCTGCAAGCCGTCCATTTTGAGCGATTGCAACTCCCGCATTCCGGACGCGAAGCCCAGTGAAAAGGAATGGGTCGAACCACCGGACCTGATTCCCAGATGAGTCAAGTCGGTCAAGCCCGCTAGTGGCGAACAATCCAGAGGCCGTATGAGGTCAAGACCCGTGAGGCGATTGTCGGTAAATCCCGAGTGAATCTGGTCGATTCGATACCCTGTGTTTTGTTTCTGAACCTCAGCAATGAATCGCTCCAATTGTACCTTGCCCTGTGGATCAGGCGATTCAGAGCGTTCCTCTGGTCCGACCGCCGATTCTGGCGTCGTCGAGTGGAGGACACTCAAAGACCCAACTGTCTCGCGTGAGGAGGCAGCGAAAGGATTGGTTGACTTTGTGACACCAAGCACGACTGCGGCCACGATCGCAAGCGTCACCGAGGCGCGCAGCCAAAATGCGTTGCGGCCGGAGTTCTGTGAAATCGTCTGATTGGAATGACACGCATTCAACGCATCAATGACTTCACCGGGCGATTGCAGTCGCATCGCAGGATTTTTTTGGATCAGCTGGTCGATCACGGACGCAAGCGCTGCTGGAACGTGCGGGTTGAGATTGGTAAGGATCTCCGGCTTTCCCTCCGTAACTCGCCTCAGAATGGACAGTGCGTTGCGGGCATGGAATGGCGAACGACCTGAGCACATCGCATGCAGCACGCATCCCAAGCTGAACAGGTCGGTCAAATGATCGACCTTGCCCCCGGTTGCTTGTTCCGGTGACATAAAGGACGGCGTTCCGGCAATCGGGCCACTGCGCAAAGGCGATTCCTGATCGTTGGTGATCGCGAGACCAAAATCGGTGACCTTCACCCGACCCTCATGGTCGTCCTGCAGCAGGATGTTCGCGGGTTTGATGTCGCGATGGATCACACCACGGGCAAACGCAGCGCCGAGCGCCAACGCGATCTGCTTGCCAATGCGAATCACGTCCACTGTCGGCAACGGTGATTCGTCATCGATGGCTTGTTGCAGGTTTCGGCCCTCGATGTACTCCATCACCAAAAAAGCAACCGGCGATTCCTCGACCGCATAGATCTGCACGATGTTGTCATGTCGAACGCTTGCGACCGAGCGTGCTTCGTGAAGGAAACGGGTGCGAGCGTCGGTGCACTTGGCCAGACGCGGATGTAAGATCTTGATCGCGACGATCCGCTGCAGTTTTTCATCCAACGCTTTGACGACAACGCCAAATCCGCCGTGGCCGATCGGTTCCAACAGCTTGTAATGCAACAGATGCCCCAGTTGGCCGTCCTCGCCATCAGCGTTCTCGTCGACACGGTCGCATACCTGTTGCAACAACTCTCGAGTGGAGAGCGATTCGGTATCGTCGTCGAGAGACGAGTACAGCGTCCCGAGAATGCTGTGGGGATGGCGATCGAACATCGTGTCGCCGGAATCATCAAACCGCAGCAGTCGTTGAACGCGTGAGAGCAAATTGTTGTCGCCACCGGTCGCCTGCTGCAAATACTTGCTGCGTTGGTCAGGGTCGCGAAGATCACGTGCCTCCACAAAGATCTGGAGTTCGTTCATGACGCCCTGTTTTTGCGTTCGAACGTGTCCTGTTCGTCGTCAGCGTCGGTCATCTCCGCCAACAACCAAGCCTTTGCATAAGCCCAGTACCCGTCCGCGGTACGGCGGCCGATGCCGAGTTCCTCTGCTGCTTCTCGCAACGTCAAGCCCGCAAAAAAACGCAGTCGAACCAGTTCGGCGATCTGTGGCTCGGCGGTCTCCAGTGCCGTCATCGCGTCGTCCAACGCGATCAATTGGCCGGCCATTTCCGGCGCGCTGATTTCGTTGGGGTCGATCAAGATTCGGCTGATGTCGCCGCCACGTTTGACTCGAGTCTTGCGACGCGCGGCGTCGACGAGGATTTGACGCATCGCATTGGCGGCGGCGGCGAAGAAGTGTCGGCGCCCCTCCCACTGTCGTGGTGAGGACGATCGCTCGGAGTCCTTCTCAGTGTCCCTATCGGTGTCAGCTCGACGAAAGACACGCAAGTAGACTTCGTTGACCAACGCGCTGGGTTGCAGAGTGTTGCCCGATTTTTCACGAGCCAACCATTGCGATGCCATGGCCCGCAAGTCCGCGTAGACACGCTCGAACAACCGGTTCTTTGCCTCTGGATCTCCCAGTTCGGCGGCGTGCAAGAGTTCAGTAATCTGTTCGGCCATCGTTCCATCACTCCCGAACCCAGACAAGCAACCCCATGTAGTCGAACTGAGTATATCGGATTGCCGGAGTTCAACCCAATAGGGGCTTAGGTTCAGATTCCATGAATTACGCACGAAGTCGTAGGTTCGGCAGGAATGCTATCATTTGGTGATGACGGCGTATCGTTTTTCGCCGGCGCGACCGATCCAGAGGGTGACGGGCTCATCACCGCACTGACGGTATCGTTTTTCGAGTTCGTTGGGGTTGTGGTCGACGCCGCGAGTCTTGACACGTCGTGGATACGCTTTGCGGGCACGCAATTCCCGACGAAGTTTTCGATCGTCGCAGGACCCCGACCAGACCACCGATTCGCAAATCACGCCGGGGTGAGCGATCGGATCGCCGCTGGTCAGAAAACCAGACGGGGCACCCAATGACGCCGCCCCGTGATCTCCGGCGAAGCATTCGGTCAGCCCCGCGGCGCGAATCGCCGGGTCGATGTCCAGCATGAAGGCCAACGGTTGCTTGACGCTGCTGATTCGCGTGGCCGGCACTCCGCTGTACACCGATGACTGGCCATCCCGGCTGAGCATCACTGCGGACCGCGGCATCACTGCGGAACGGGTCTCCCCATTCATCGAGATGCCAAGATCGCTGGCGGCCAAGTCGATCGACTGACCGCAGACCAACGTTTGTTCGCGAACGCTGAGGGCCAGTGAAATCCAAATCCGGAGCATAGGGATCGGAGACTCGATTTCGGCCGCCGGCGCGACCTTGATCAAAGCGGCCGGCTGTCGACCGACCAATGCAAAGACATCGTCGATGGGCGGCAGGTATCCCGCAGCGTGGGTCATTCGTTTTTCGTTGGGGCGTCGATCGGGGTCGATGTGGATCGCGGCCGATGTCGGGATGTCCTGTTGCAGCACGTCTGCACAACGCACGGTGCTATTCACCCCACGCAGCCTCAGGTTGGCTTCGCACATGTCCGCCATCGTGGGGTCGCAATCGATCGCGACCAAGTCACCTTGCCGCGACAACCAAACACCGTCACCGCCGATACCGGAGCAAAGGTCAAAGACTTCGCCCATGGGCATCCAACGCGATTTTTGCTGGGCGACTTGCCAGGGCGTGGCTTGCTGCAGTGATCTTTCCGTGCACCACCAAATTCCCGCGCCCAGTTTCGCGACGGCTTTGGCCTGCAGTCCCAACAGAGCGACGACGTGTCCGGCGCACTGGCCGTTGAGTTCGGAACGAATGAACGGCATCAACTGATCGATGCTGCCGCCGGTTTCCAGGCACTGTGACAAGACCTGCTCACACCGCAGTTGATCGGCGGCGGACAAAACGATTGGCACAGTGGGTTTTCCAAAAGGGAAATGAGGTGAGCAGCCTTTCCGCTGCGGCGACGCAGTAGAACTGATTCACGAATTATGACGAATACGTCAGAAATGGCGACCACACCGGCACGACGAGATCGTGAAAAGTCGGCAGCGGTCATCAGCCGATCGAGATCGATGGTGCCGTTCTCTCGATCGGCACCGTCGCAAACCTCCCCCAGTCATGCGAAGCTGATCCGATGATGCCCTCCTATCCCCTGCGTCTGACAGGACTGTTGGCGATTGCCGCCCTCGGTCCCTATCTCGCGTCTGAAACCGACTTCGGCCGCAGCGGCGTCTCGACGGTATCCAACTTGTTTCGCGGCGACGGTGATTCGCGGTCGGGGTACACAGCCGGCGGGCCGATCGGTGTGGGCGGTGGTCCTGACTCGTATGCGAATCACGCGCACTATGAAGTCGAGAAGCTACGACAAGTGAACTCAGAGCGTTACCGTTACGGGCACGAAACGGCACGTAAGCTTGGAGCAATCAACGCAGATCCGACGGCCGAACCGACCATCATCGGAGCTCGTGTGGCGGATCTGCGCGAGGTCATGCGGTTCGACATCACGCCGGATTGGGTCATCGCTCGCTTCGCCCGAGTGAGCACGGTGTTGGCGGATTTGCAACTCAAAGGCATGCGGGTCCCCGTCGTCACGGGAACGCACGCAACGGATTTCGCCGGCACGCTAACGTATTATTTTGACGCCGCAGGAAAATTGCAGCGAATCTCGCTGCACGGTTTTACCGGTGACCCGAGCCGTTTGGCCCAAGCGATGGTCGGGCACTACCAACTCCAGAGTGAACCGACCCTGGAAGCCGGCGTGTACACTCGCCGCTGGAACGGTTCTCCGATTCACCTGCTGCGACTGACACATGCTCCGGTGGTGTACAGTGATGCCGTGCATCATAAATACACGATGTTCCTGGAGCTCAACCAAATGAATTCCGCGCACGGAATCAGCTTGGAAGCACAGGAGATCGTGACGGCGGACCATCACACAGGTCGCTGGTAGACACAGTCGCTGGTAGACACACCAAAGCTAAACCGGTCTCATGGCCCGAAAAAAGAACAAGAACAAACCACCTGTCTCCGGCTCGCAAGTGCCCGGTTCGGTGCCGGCGGATCCTGTTGATTTCCCAACAGCAGAAGCAGAATCGACGGCGTCGCGCGCTGCGAAAGCCGGCGACCCAGAGGCGTCGTCGTTGAAGCCGACATTGCCGCCGACATCCGACGAGCCGCCGACATCCGACGAGCCGCCGACATCCGACGAGCCGCTGACAACCGACGAGCCGCTGACATCCGACGAGACCGTGCAGGCGACGATCAAGCTGCTCAGTGGGATCAAGCTACCGTCGCTCTCGCGTGTCTTGTCGGTCACGATGTTGCTGCTGGGCATCGTGACGGTGGGCGCGTTGTTCTATCAAGTCATGGCGGGATTCTTTGTTCCCCTGTTCATGGCAGCGGCGTTGGTTGTGATCTTTCGACCGGTGAACGAATGGTTCTTTTACAAATTCGGCAAACGACCGCGGTTGGCGGCCATCGCCACCACCGGTGTGATCCTGTCCCTGGTGTTCGTGCCGTTGCTGGTCATCGTCACCGTGGCGATGAACCAAGTCTCCTCGCTCGTTTCACGCGCAGGCGCGATGGGCGATGTCATCGACACCGCACGAGAGCGTGCCGGTCTGTCACTGCCATACGCGGATCAGTTTCGTCGCCTGGATGAGCTTACCGCCGGTTTTGACACGCCGACCGAACCCGATAAGGTGCTCAGCGAAATCGACGAAGCGATCGCGCTGATGGACTACTTGCAAGCAGACGTAGTGGGATCACCGACAGCCGACCCCATGGCGGTGACAGCGGAAGAATCCTTGCGAGATTTTCGCAATACCGTTCTCTCTACCCGAGAAGCGCAGGCCAACGACGACAAGCTGGCGATCATTTCCGCAGAAGAAACTTTTCACAAACAGTCTTTGGCCGCATCTGAATCCGTGCGACGCTGGATGAGCGAATTGCTCGGCGGACCGTTTTGGTCTCAAGTCAAGTTTCTTGCCAATCCCAGCAACGCGGATCTGGCCGAGTTGCTGCGTCGGGGGCAAACTCAATTGCAGCCGCGACTGTTCAAGTTGACCGGCGACACCGGCCTATTGGTGGTCCAAATCGCCGTCGGTCTGTTGATCATGATCATCGCCGTGTATTTCTTTCTCATCGACGGCCCCGCGATGATCCGCACGCTGATGCGACTGAGTCCCCTGGATGACAACTACGAACGTCGACTGCTGGGTGAATTTGAGCGGACCAGTCGCGCCGTTGTTTTGGCTAGCCTGCTTAGCGCGGTCGCGCAAGGCTTACTCGCAGCCATCGCGTTCTATATTGCAGGACTCGACTCCATCATGTTCCTGCTGTTGATCACGACCATCATGGCGTTGGTTCCGTTCTTGGGCGCAGCCTCGGTCTGGATTCCTTGCTCGATTTATTTGGCTGCGGTGGAGGAGAGTTACTGGACGGCAGGATTATTGGCGATCTATGGGTTTGGTGTGGTGTCGTCGATCGACAACGTGATCAAAGCGTACATCTTGCACGGGCACAGTGAACTGCATCCTCTGCTGGCACTGCTGAGCGTTCTGGGCGGCGTCGCCGTCTTCGGCCCCGTGGGCTTGCTCGTCGGCCCGATGGTGGTCGTGTTCCTGCAAACCTTGCTGGAAATCCTGAATCACGAATTGGCCCAAGAAACGGCAGTAAGCTAGTGCATCGTCCAGTCTTGGAACGTGGGTTTGATAAATGAGCCGTTTTGGCGTTAGCCACGGTTTTCGCGACTCAACCGTGGCTAACGCCAAAACGGCTAACCCCAAAATCAAGACTGGACGATGCACTAGCGGGCGAACGAGGCTGCTTTGAGGGAATTCTGGCGAATCCCATTACGAAGAAAGGGAATTCTGGCGAATCCCATGACGAAGAAACGGCCACGCCCCCCAGCGTTGGGGACGTGGCCGTTTTGAGAGCCGACAGCCGGATTCGAACCGGCGACCTAATCATTACGAATGATTTGCTCTACCAGCTGAGCTACGTCGGCATGCGTGCAACCGTTATCGGTTGCCACATCTACTGAGATTACAAAACCCGAGCGATTCTGGCCAGTGTGGATCGTTTCAAAGCGGCTAAAACCCGTGCGGCACCACCCGTTTGGGTTATTTGCGAGTGCAATTCGTGACACTGGTGTGCCATAGGACTCGACAAAAATTATTTTTTTCGGTTAAATCATGTGAACGCAAGTTCCCAGCGATGCGACATTTTTGCGTTGGCCTGACGGACCGGCAGACAAGCTAGCGAGTTGTGCGGCTCCTTTTGGGTTTAGCCGTCAGAGTGATCGCGATGACTCGATTGAGGTTCGCGAAGCATCATCGAAAGAGGTTTTTGGTGATGAATCCAACGTTTAGCCGGTGTTAATGACACCGGATCACCCAGATTAACCCCTTGTGGGCAGGAGATTGGACTCGATGAGTGAAGTCGAACTTGATGTGCTCGACTTGAAGGAGCTGATCCTTTCAAACAATTCGTTCGGCCCTTCTGATGTCGCAGAAATCCGGCAAGCCATTGCCGAAAACTACGGCCATTTTGCCGAGCTGCGTGATGCGGTCGGCGAGATGGAGAACGACGAAGCGTTGACGCCTGCGGGCAAGACCAAGATGGGCGTATGCCAATTCTTGCTCGGCCGTTTTCGCAGCGCGCTCGACACGCTCCGCGTAGCTGACGGCAGCGCGACCGCGTTGTTTTATCAAGCACGCTCGCAATTCGAGTTGTCGCAATACGATGAAGCCATCTCGTTGTACGAGCAGTCGAAGAAAGCCGGCTACAACGAAGATCAATGCAAGATCTACATCGCCGAGTCACACCGCTATGCCGGTCGGATCGACCAAGCCATGTTGCTGCTCGACGATATCTTCGGCCCCGCCGAGCAGACGTCGGAGTACATGTACCAACGGGCCGCGACCGTTGCCGCTGTGGGCGGACGTCGCGACGAAGCGATCGCGTTGTATCAACGTGCCATCCAAACCGACGAGAACCATGCCGGTGCGTTGTTCGGATTGGCTTGGGAAAACGAACGCATGGGCAATGATGACGAGTCATTGCGTCTGTACGAGCGTGCCGCCAAGGCTTTCCCGACCGGTGTCGGCGCACTGGTGAACTTGGGCTTGGCCTACGAAGATCGCAACGAGTACGACAAGGCACAGCTTTGCTACAAGCGAATTTTGGACGCTCATCCGGAAGATCGCCGTACCCAGTTGTACATGAAAGATGCGTCGGCCAACGGCAACCTGCTGTATGACGAGGAAGCCCAGCGTCGCAACGATCGCTTGGCTCAAATCTTGGGCATGCCGGTGACCAATTTCGAACTGAGCGTGCGAAGCCGAAATTGCTTGGCCAAAATGGGCATCGAAACCATCGGCGACCTGACGCGCACCAGCGAGTCCGAGTTGCTCAGCAGCAAGAATTTCGGCGAGACCAGCTTGATCGAAATCCGCGAAGTGCTGACGTCCAAGGGTTTGAAACTCGGTCAGTTCGCACACGAGAAAAAGTCGGTCGATCCGCCTGTGGACACCAGCCACTTGTCCGCCGACGAACAAGCGTTGCTGGAGCGCCCGATTTCCGATTTGAACCTGTCGGTTCGTGCACGCAAATGCATGGCCCGCCTGCAGCTCAATTCGATCGGCGAGCTGATTCGCAAGACCGGCGACGAAATGCTTGAGTGCAAGAACTTTGGCGTGACCAGTCTCAACGAAGTGCGTGAGAAGTTGACCGATCTGGGGTTGAAGCTCCGCGGAGATTGATCGCTTCATGACGTTTGAATTCAAACTCCATCACCGCGATGCGTCCACGTCGGCGCGTCGCGGTGTTTTTTTGACGCCGCACGGTGATGTCCAAACGCCGGGCTTCATGCCCGTGGGCACCCAGGGTACGGTCAAGGGTGTCACGATCGATCAAGTCGCCCAGACGGGGGCACACATGATCCTTGGCAACACCTATCACCTCGCGCTGCGCCCCGGAGCGGAAACCGTTCGTCGACTGGGCGGCTTGCACGCGATGACTCGCTGGGACGGTCCCATCCTGACCGACAGCGGCGGCTTCCAAGTCTTCAGCCTCAAAGGCATCAACAAGATCAGCGAAGAGGGCGTGGTGTTTCGTAGCCACATCGACGGTGCCCTCATCGACTTGACCCCCGAGCACAGCGTTGAGATCCAAGAAGCCTTGGGGAGTGATGTCGCGATGGTCCTGGATCACGTGATTGCTTTGCCCGCCCTGCGTAGCGAAGTTGTCGAGGCGATGGAGCGAAGCATTCGCTGGGCAAAACGATGCCAGGATGCAGCGACGCGAGCCGACCAAGCTCAGTTTGCGATCGTTCAGGGAGGACTGGACGAGGAATTGAGGGTTCAATGCGCCAGCGAATTGGCTGCCATGAATTTTCCCGGCTACGCCGTCGGCGGCTTGAGTGTGGGCGAAGCCCCGGAGGAGATGTACCGCATCACCGCAGCGACCTGCCCCGCACTGCCGGAGAACAAGCCGCGATACCTGATGGGCGTCGGTCGTCCGATCGATCTGATCGAAAGCGTCGCCCGCGGCATCGACCTGTTCGACTGCGTGATGCCGACACGCAACGGCCGCAACGGACTGGCGTTCACCGACACCGGCCACATCAAAATTCGCAATGCTGTGCACCGCTATGACACTCAGCCACTTGAGCCAGATTGCCCATGCCCCGCATGCCGCCACAGTCGAGGCTACTTGAGGCACCTGTTCGTCGCCGGAGAAATGCTCGGCCCGATCTTGCTGTCGATCCACAACTTGACGTTCTACCAGCGAGTGATGCGTGAGACACGTGCGGCGATCGAGCGTGATGAGTTCGCGAGCTTTTTGCTGGCAAAGAAAAAAGCGTGGGGATTTGCTGATTCAGCGGGTTGAGTTTGAGCGTGACAAAGCTCTGGACACGGACGGCCTCGGCGATCTACAAGCCACTGGTCAACTCAATTTGCCCGCCAGGTGTGTCCTGACAGGGCTTTCTCGGATACTCGTGACGGACAGGATGTCTGGTATGAACGTGAACTTTTTTGAATGGCTGCGTAACGGGGTCAAGCAATCCGTTTTGCTGGGCGTGGGCGATGCCGTGGAGCAGATGGGTGTGCCACCGAACGAAGAAGAATTGCAGCCCGTGCTGGCTTCGCTCATGGACGCAAGCGATTCGGACGCCAAAGGCAAACGCAAAACGACCGGTGCTGGCCGGAAACGCTTGGGAAAATCACTCAAGGACATGGATACCTCGGGCGCCACATAAGGATGACATGAGGATCTCCCTCACCTGACCAGAAAAGATTTGCGTAACGCGTATGCGAATCTTACAAAATGGGGGGAGTGTTCTTTTGCGACGATCCTCTCTGCGTAATCCAGGGGCTTTTTGCGTTTTTAGCATGCTGGTCGCTTAAAACAAAAAGGTAAACGGATGTCTATTGAAATGACATGCCCCAATGGTCACGAACTAAAGATCAAGGATCATTGGGCCGGAAAAACGGGGCGCTGCCCCAAATGCCGCGTCAAAATGACGGTCCCGATGCCGATCAAAGTCACCGACAGCGATGTCTTGGCAATGATCGGCGACTATGTCCCCACCCAATACACGCAGATCGGAAGTGATGTCGCCGTCAAGCAAGTCAGCGACAACGACGTTCATGCGTTGGATGAGTACGAAACCGCGATGGACAAAGCGACTTCGGGACTGAGTCTGCTCGGTTCCAGTGTCGTTGCCCACAAAAAGACTTGCCGTCATTGTGGGCACAAAGCCAATCTCTGGTTCGCCACGTGCGAAGGCTGTGGAGAATATTTCGACGAGTGACGGCGTGTACGTCAGGCTTTCTAGCCTGACATAGCATCCCAATGCGGGTTCGATAGAAGTTGCCCGTTGTTGCTCCGAACCAGGGCAAGCCCGGGCTGTTCAAAATTTGGTGTTGACATTGTTCTTCCAGTCCAGTTTTTTTGTCCCGTGCATCGCAATCAGAGTGAGCCTCAGGCGCTAGCCGTGGGCCGGCACTGTTCAAAATTTGGTGTTGACATTGTTCTTCCAGTCCAGTTTTTTGTCCCATGCATCGCAATCAGAGTGAGCCTCAGGCGCTAGCCGTGGGCCGGCACCACAATCCGCCTCAGGCTCACGGCTAGCGTCTCAGGCTCACTGGGGGCCACCAGCTGCGCGGGGAGAGGTGACAAAAACTTGCGGAGCGCCATAGTGCCACAACCCCAAATTTTGAACAGCGGGGCAAGCCCGGCGGAATCAAGACCGGACGATGCAATCGTGCTAAATGTCAGCCTGGAAAGGCTGACGTTCTGAAAAGCCCGGTCAAAATGATGGCTGCAAACCTTTGGAGCGAAAGACTCCGCGGAGGTAAACCAAGTCGTCGTCACTCAGCTTGTCGATCATCACGACGATCTTGCGGTCTTTCTCAGCAATCAAAGTCGCACGATCCCCTGTGACGCTCTGCAACCTTGCCTCCACCGTAAACTTCCCCGTCGGATCCGACCATGTTCTGATCGGATACTCGGCGGAGGTGGATGAACTCGGCGAATTCGGATCATCGATTTCGCCCGATGGCGACTCTACGAGTCTCCCTTGCATCTCTGTGCTTGTCGTTTCCGATGGTGCTTCGTTAGGTCTCAAGACGGGGTCCGAATGCGATCCACTCTCGTTCGGCTCCTCAGGGACCGTCGCGGCGACGCGGTTGGCTTGCCCATCCGCTGGACTTCGCAGATACAGGTACCAGTAACCGAGTAGGATTGTGGGCGTGATGAACATCAGCACGGTGAAGCCGATGTTGAAGAACTGAAACAGAATGCCGGGCTTCGTATTCTGTGTCGGCTTGTTCTGCGTCTGTTTGACTTGGGGCTGATTCACCACTCACCTCAACGAATCCCGAAACGAATGATTGCGACACACAACCATTCTAAGCAAGGTACCAAACGGAGGGGATCCGTTTAAACTGCAGCAACTCAAAGAAGCTCCCCCTAACAGACGTCATTGATCCATGAGAATGTTTTTCCTGATGCACTCTTGTCTCGCCGCCGCAGTGTTGATTCTTGCCAGCGGCTGTGAGAGCAAGTTCGAAAAGTATTACCGAGAGAACGGACCTGCGGTAGAAGCGAAATTGGAAACGATCGAGTCTTTGGCTGGACTCGTCAAAGCGGAACCAACCGTCCCACCGGACTACGACGCTTGGGTGCGTGCGGTCGAGGGCATCGGTCGGATCCAGAGCATCGCGGATTCCAAAGAACTCGATCCGGCGGTCAAGGAGCAGGCGACAGCGAACGTCGATTCACTACGAAAAGAGTCCGAGGCGATGTTCGACAAAATCAAACTTTCCCCTCCTTCTGAGATTCGATTTCAAGGTGTAGACAATCCCAACGCAGCCGTACTGATTCTCAATGCGAATGGAACAGCCGAGCGAGACGCGGATTTTGTGAAAAGAAATGAAGGCAGCGGTAGTTGGTATCTCAACAGCACGTCCATTCAAGACCTCGAGTCAGCGCAAAAACAATTCGAGTTCGTCAAATCGCTTCGATTCGTCTTGATTCTCAGGCAGGTCGATATCGTTGAGCCGGAGTTCATCGGAAATGACGATCAAGAGCACGCCGAGTATCAAATGGGTGCGATTGAGTGCGAGGCATTCTTGTTTTCGATCGACGACCGGCAACTCATCGGTCGTTTTCGCTTCGCCGCGACGAACGAAAGATCGGCGCTGTCGGTGGGCCCGTTCGAGCTATTCATGCCCGACGAACCCGACGCAGCCGTCAGCGTTTTTCGCTCGCGACTGTTCGACTCGGCGCGTCGTTACGCCGCGGCGATTGCCGCTGAGTTATCGCCCCAGATCCAAGCACAGAATCGTATCGTTCGCGACTTCTTGGGCACGAGACTCAAGCCGATTGAATCAAACTGAATGGCATCAGAGCGTTCGTTGAATGACTCTCGAAGCCATTGCCGCGATGAACGTAAAGCACGACAGACCCAAAAGGATCCATCCCAAAGGTGCGAGAGATTCATCGGGATCACCCTTGGAGCGTTTGCTTTGGCCGCGTGGGAAGGCTACGGGCGACGAGAGGATCAGCAGCAGCGATATCGGACACATGACGATGCTGGCGAAAAAAACATAGGGTGTGATCTCCGGCAGAACACGCAAAAAAGGAAAACAACATTGCGGCAAACAATGTCAGCGCCAACAACGTCATCAAAGTGAACTTCTTTTCTTGCATGTCTTTTCATCAAGTCCAGTTGAGAGCAAATTCACGATCATCGGTGTAGTGGATTTCGCCAGAAATCCGTTTGTGGAGGGAGGGTGGCGGAGGGAATTCTGGCGAATCCCATTACGGAGAATGTGTTTCAGGTGGCGATGAGCGTCTGCATCGCTACCCAGCCGAGCCAGCCGACGAAAGTCAACCACAGCATGTTTCGCTGGATGGCTGGACCACTCAGCAGGGCAGCGCACTGGCGACGAAACCAAAGATACCCGATGACCGTCATCATGACGGAGACCATCAGGACGTGCCAGTCTGGGGTTCCTGCACGTAGCAACTGCGTGCTGTCCAAGAAGGCGTCGCCGGAGAAGTACCCTAGCAGCAGATAGCTGCCGTTGGCCACAACACAGAACGCTGCGACCAGGGAAACCCAAGTGTGCCGAGCAATCGCGGCGACCAATATTGGAACCAGACAGCCTATCAATGGCCCCGACCACAACGTGATGAGTTCATTGTGTTGGCCGTTGAATAGGCTGTTGGGCAACTGCCACGGGGCAAGTTGCAGGCTTGCGACCTGAGCACCTTGGGCCAATGCACCTGCAACGTGTCCCAACTCGTGAGTCACGGTCATCACCGACCAGCCCCAGGCCAGCAAGATCGCCAGCATCACGAGTTGAGATCGCAGCATGCGTGGATTCGCCGGATCAGATGTTGACCAGATGGCTGACAAAGACCTTCAGCGAATGACAGGGCATGTCGACCACTCGATTGCTCGGTGGCATCGGGCCATCCAGATCCGGATAGATGTCGTCGGGAGAATCGGCGGCTGTATCCAGGAACAAGTTCCACTTCATCCCACGCCCCACCTCCGGTAACACGTGTGTCCGATCGTCACCGGTGCTGTTGAACATCAGCACGAGGTCTCGTCCCAGGCCTTCCGGGTCATCCACTCGACCGGGAGACGCGATGTAGGCGACCATCGCCAAATCGTTCTGTCCCCAGTTCAGCGGTGATCCGTCGGGCGCGAACCACGACACGTCAGGAATCTTTCGCCCATCGACGGGTTGTCCGGTAAGGAAAACGCGACGGCGAACACTCGGTTGATTGCGTCGAAATTGAATCAAGCTCTGCGTGAACCTGAGCATGTCTGAATTCTTTTCAACCAACCGCCAATCGAACCAACTGATGTCATTGTCTTGGCAGTAGGCGTTGTTGTTACCTTTTTGTGTCCGGCGAATTTCGTCGCCGCTCACGATCATCGGTACGCCTTGGCTGAGCAGCAGGGTGCTGAGCATGTTTTTGATCTGGCGAGTGCGGATTGTCGCGACACCTTTTTTCCGCGTCGGGCCTTCCACACCATAGTTGTCACTGATGTTGTGGTTGTCGCCGTCGCGGTTGTCTTCGCCATTGGCGATGTTGTGCTTTTCCTTGTACGACACCAAATCGTTCATCGTAAAGCCGTCGTGGCTGGTGATGAAATTGATGCTGCAGAACGGTGGTCGTCCGGCGTGTTCGTACAGGTCACTGCTGCCCGCCAATCGCGTGGCAAGTGAACCGAGCGTGCCGCCATCGCCACGCCAGAAACCACGCACATCATCGCGATATCGTCCGTTCCATTCGGCCCATCGGTGGTTGCCGAACGAGCCGACTTGGTAGGCCCCGGCGGCATCCCAGGCTTCCGCGATGATCTTGGTGTCGGCCAGCAACGGATCCTCCGCGATCAGTTCGACCATCGGCGGATTGGGAACCAGGTTTCCGGTCCTGTCGCGGCTCAGAATGCTGGCCAAATCAAAGCGGAATCCGTCGATGTGATAGTTGTGGACCCAGTGACGCAAGCAATGAAAGATCATTTCGCGAACCACGGGATGGTTTCCGTTGATCGTGTTGCCGCATCCGCTGTAGTTGGTGAAGTGTTGTCCTTCGCTCAAGATGTAGTAGACGCTGTTTTCGAGTCCTTTGAAGGACAGCGTCGGTCCAAGCTCGTTGCCTTCACAGGTGTGGTTGAATACGACGTCCAAGATGACTTCGATGCCTGCGGAATGCAGGGCTTTGACCATCTGTTTGAACTCGTTGACTTGCGCGCCCGGTTTGGAGTCGTACGCATAGCCTCGGTGAGGCGAAAAGAAAGCCATCGGGTCGTAGCCCCAGTAGTTGGGGCGACTCATTTTGTTTCCGTAGATGTCTCGGATCGGAAACTCATTGACCGGCATCAACTCAACCGCCGTGACTCCGAGCTCTTGCAGGTACGGAATTTTTTCGATCACGCCCAAGTAGGTTCCGGGGCATTTGATCTTTGCGGTTCTGCTTTTTGTGAATCCACGAACGTGCATCTCGTAGATCACGGAGTCACTCAACTCATGACGGATGTGTCGATCACCGTCCCAGTCGAACGTGTCATCGATCACGACGCATTTGGGAGGTCGGACGACTCCGTCATCACTTTTCTGAAAGGTGCCGGCCAGAGCTTGGGCATAGGGGTCGATCAACCTGGCGGCTGAGTCGAACCGGTGTCCTTGCTCGGGTGCCCACGGCCCGCTGGCTTGGAAGTGATACAGTTGGCCCGCCTCAAGGCCTTGAACCGAGAGGCTCCATACATCGCCCCACCGGTCGGTCTCTCTGTCAAACTCGATCACATCGGCCGGCTCTCGATCGGTGACTTTGTTGTACAACAACAATCTCATTTCGGTCGCCGAACGGCTGAAGACCGAAAACTGAACACCTTTTTCCTGCAGCGTGGCCCCGAAGGGTGGCTGGTAGGTGAATTGAAGATTCGCTGACGGCTGACGCATAAGCATATTTAGGGTTTCTCCTGCAGTCCCTGGCGGTAAGTTCCCAGTTGTTCCGGTCGTCATCAAAAGATGAATTGCCGGGTTCGCTTTGGAACACTACCACTCTGGGATAAGTCGTCCTGTCGAACCTCGTCGCTCCGTGCAAAATCTGCCCAGATGACGGAACGGCGTAACGCTTGGCGACTCGGTAGCGGAGAAACCTCCCAGTGGGATGGCGGAAACATTACGGGTTAAATAGACACGCCGGTTTGGGGCTCGGCCGTAGCCGACTGCCGATGGATTGCTGGAATAGGCCCCAAGTCAATCAACAGTGTCAGACGACATGGTTGCCAACATTGTAGGCCAATCCCAAGCCAACCCATCGGGACGGGTCTACCCGAACTCCCAGGATGCGGTCAAACTGGTGTTTCGTCCAAACCAGGTCGCTGCAGAAATCGATGAACCCATGCCGGGGGGAACTACCCTCCTGGTCCATCCATCGGCGTCAGCCATGCTTGGACGGCCCACTAGAACGGCATCCCAGTCGTCTGTTAACGGCCATTTTCGATTCAACGATCTGGACTTCCGTTAAGCCGGATCAATGGCGTGCAACGCACCATCACGTCGAAGGTTTTCGAGAATTACCGTACGATTTGGACCGTCTGACCGATTCCGCATCCGATTCGCTGCTCCCTCCCCGCTGCTGAAGTAACCCCGATATGCCCGCCACGTACAAAGATGCCGGCGTCGATTTGGACGTCTACGCCGAATCGATGAGCCGGTTGCCCAAGCTGATGCACCGGACGTTCAGTCCCCGGGTGATCCCCAGCGACGGTGGTTTCGCCGGCCTGTTCCGACTGGATTTTGCTGGAAAGCTGTTCGCGCGGAATTACCAGGAACCGATCCTCGTCAGCGGCACCGACGGCGTCGGTACGAAACTCAAGATCGCGCAGGTCACCGGACGCCACAGTACCGTCGGCATCGACTTGGTCGCTATGTGCGTCAACGACCTGCTGTGCACCGGCGGCGAACCGCTTTTCTTTCTGGACTATGTGGCGATGGGCAAAGACGATCCGGCTCGACTGGAGCAGATCGTTCAAGGCATCAGTGACGGTTGCATCGCCGGCGACCTGGCCTTGCTGGGCGGCGAGACTGCGATCATGCCTGATCTGTACGGCGACGAAGACTATGACTTGGCCGGTTTTGCCGTCGGCGTGGTGGAACGAAAACGGTTGATCGACGGCAAGATGATCAGCGAGGGCGACGTGGTGCTCGGTTTGCAGTCCACCGGACTGCACAGCAACGGCTACAGTCTTGTCCGCAAAATCATTGCCGATGCCGGACTGACCTGGGAGGACACTCCCGAGGGCCTGGATGGAAAAACGCTGGCAGACGTCTGTTTGCAGCCCACGCAGATCTACAGCGATGTCATCCGCTCAGTCCAAGGACACTATCGGATCAAACAAGTGATCCACGGTTTGGCACACATCACCGGAGGCGGCATCGAAGAAAACTTGGATCGGATTTTGCCTGCCAACGTCGATGCGGCGATCGATGGACAGAGTTGGGACGTTCCGCCGGTGTTTCAGTTCTTGCAAACGACCGGCAGTGTCGAAACGTCAGAGATGCGACGCGTTTTCAACATGGGCATCGGCATGGCAATGGTGGTCAGCGACTTCTATGCCGCCAGCATCCAAGCACAGATCAACGAAATGGGCATCCAGTGCGTCCCGATCGGCAAGATCGTCCAAGGCACAGGCAGCGTGCGATACACGTAGTCAAGACTTCCCGAGACGCGAAGAGCATCGCCAACGGTTTCGCTAAGAGTACGGATAGCGGGTAGGCGGGCGAATGGTGGTGTTCGTTTTCGACTTGGAAAGTCGCACGAGAATTGTCGCTCGACTTTCCAGGTCGATAGCGTGCCCTGAAGACTGCTGGATTAGGCTGGGCTGTTCAACATTTGGGGTTGTGGCATTTTGGGTTTGCGCAAGTTCATGTCCCTACTGCCGGCGAAGCTGGTGGACTCTAGTGAGCCTCAGGCGCTAGCCGTGGGCCTGAGGCGGATTGTGGTGCCGGCCCACGGCTAGCGCCTGAGGCTCACATCGATTGCGATGCATGGAAAAAAACGTGGACTGAAAAAACAATGTCTACGCCGAGTTTTGAACAGCACAGTTTGTGTCCCAACTGCCGTCCCCAGTGAGCCTCAGGCGCTAGCCGTGGGCCTGAGGCGGATTGTGGTGCCGGCCCACGGCTAGCGCCTGAGGCTCACATCGATTGCGATGCATGGAAAAAAACGTGGACTGAAAAAACAATGTCTACGCCGAGTTTTGAACAGCACAGTTTGTGTCCCAACTGCCGTCCCCAGTGAGCCTCAGACGCTAGCCGTGGGCCTGAGGCGGATTGTGGTGCCGGCCCACGGCTAGCGCCTGAGGCTCACATCGATTGCGATGCATGGAAAAAAACGTGGACTGAAAAAACAATGTCAACGCCGAGTTTTGAACAGCACAGTTTGTGTCCCAACTGCCGTCCCCAGTGAGCCTCAGACGCTAGCCGTGGGCCTGAGGCGGATTGTGGTGCCGGCCCAAGGCTAGCGCCTGAGGCTCACATCGATTGCGATGCATGGAAAAAAACGTGGACTGAAAAAACAATGTCTACGCCGAGTTTTGAACAGCACAGTTTGTGTCCCAACTGCCGTCCCCAGTGAGCCTCAGACGCTAGCCGTGGGCCTGAGGCGGATTGTGGTGCCGGCCCACGGCTAGCGCCTGAGGCTCACATCGATTGCGACAGGTGGAACAAAAACATAAAACGCCGCCTTCGCCTTCGGTTACGGGTCAAACGCAACTGATTGAATGTCGGCCAAGAGTGGCCAAGCTACGACTAAATCGCCATGCCTTTGAGCCCGCCAGCGGCTTCAAACAGCATCAGGGCATCGACGGTTTCTCGAACGTCGTGGACGCGGATGATGTCGGCTCCGGCGGCGGCAACGGCGAGTGAAACGCCTAGCGTCCCCGCCTTGCGATCGGCTTCTTTGTCTCCCAGCACCTTGCCGATGAATCCCTTGCGTGAATGACCGATCAGAATCGGCGACGAAAGCTCACAAAACCGGTTGGTTGATCGCAACAGTTCCAGGTTATGCTCGTGGGTCTTGCCGAATCCGATTCCTGGATCCAGGCAGATTCGCTGTGGCTCGATTCCCGCGTCCAAGCAGTACTGGTATCGCTGTCGCAGGTAATGCAGGATCTCATCGACGACGTTCTCGTAGCGGGGATCGTCCTGCATGGTTTGCGGTGTGCCTCGCATATGCATCACGCACACGCCGACTTCGCGTTGTCGGGCGACATCCGGCATCTTTGGGTCGCCTTCCAGGCCCGTGACGTCGTTGATGATCTCTGCCCCGGCATCAATCGCCGCGTCAGCCACGCTCGCCTTGCTCGTGTCGATACTGATTGGGATCGCGAGTTTACCAGCCAGCCGTTTGATCACGGGAACGACACGCTGCATTTCGTCTTCGGCGGCCACCGGTTCGCTGTAGGGTCGAGTGCTTTCGCCGCCGATATCGATGATGCCCGCACCATCGGACTGCATCTGCAGTGCAGCCGACACGGCGTCATCGATGGAAAAATGTTTCCCACCATCAGAAAAGCTGTCCGGGGTGACGTTCAGGATTCCCATCACCACGGGTCGTCCAGCCAAAGTCAACTGGCGTCGTCCCAGATCCCAGACCTTGCTCACCAGCGTGCTTCCATTTGCGAAACGATGCGACCGGCCAGTTCTTCGATGGCGGCTTGCGATGCCGTCGCGTAAGACTGACCGGCCTCTGGGACCATTCGGATGCTTTGACTGAACCCGATCGTGGGTGAGTCGCCGGTCGTGCCGGCGTTGGCCATCAACGGTTGACCGTTTCGTGAAATCCAATCGGCACGCACAGAAATCGACACGTCCAATGCGCGTGGATCGTCGCTGCGGGTTTCCGTCAGCACACTCTTGGTTTCACCGACGACGGTGCATCGCAGCACACTGTCTGCATTGGGATCGCTGGTCACGACGTACGGTGTTCGGCGAGTGATCTCGTCGACGATTGCGTCGGTCAGTCGTACACCCAGGTCATGACGAAAGGTTTCGTTGCGTACGACAGGAACGTGCACCGTCCGGATGCCGACAGGAAACATCGCATCACTGCCGAACTGGTACGCTGCGCATCCACCGACACACGTGATCGCCACTAGGACCAGTGGCAACCAAGCCAGTTGAATCAACGGAGCGTGCCTCAAAGCTTTCATCGGAAAAAGGATCCGCCTGAGGGTTCCTCGGGTTGCGGCTGAGTGGCTTTCGCGCGCTCGGTCTCTACCGTTTCCAGGGGAATGGTTTGTTTGGCGTCTGGAAAGATCTTGGTCAACCAAGCCAGACGCTGAGCCGGTTTGGCAGGCAGACCAGAAATTTCCTTCAAACGTTTCTCTGCGATCGTGGCCTGTGGTGTCGTCGAGTGCTTGCTGATGATCTCGCGATAAAACTGACTGGCGGCTTGGTACTCACCTCTCTTTTCACGAAACTGGGCTCGTGTCTCCAACTTTGCTGCTTGATGAAAGGAAACCTCCGCTGCGGCTCGGGCGAGCATGTCGGCGTATTTCTTTTCGTTGGACTGCTTGGGAAACCGGCTTCGCGTTTGACGAATCAGCGCTTCGGCTTCTTCCAACGCGATACCGCTGTAGTCCGGACCGCCGTAGATCTGGAGTTTGCATTGCACACCCAGCAAATGGGCGAGGAAGAGGTGATCGGAGTCTGGGAATGTTTCTCGCAAGTCGGTCAAGAACTCGTCGGCCTCATCGAACTTGCCTTGGCGGATGTTTTCTGCTGCGGCAGCCATCGTCGCATCATCGGCTAAGCGGCCCGTCGGGTTGTCGTATCGAATCTGGTCGAGCACCTTGATCGCGTGTCCGGTTGTGTCAAACCAGGGCACTGTTTTGTCCAGCGGGTTGAGTGCGTCTGCCCAGCTCTGGCCACCAGCTTTTTCGACATCGATCCAGTACTGGCTGATCGTAAACAGCCGCGCGGCAATTTTGTCGCTGTGACGGTTGTTGGGAAATTCCTTTTGCAATTTTTCGAACACATCACGCGCGGAAGTCAACTGATTGGAAAGGAACAGACTTTCCGCTTCCATGAACATGGCATCTTGTTGCAATGCGGGGATCGGAGACTCATCGGCTGACTTGCGGAAAAGCTTGGCGGCGCTTCGATAGATATCGGCCCGTTCCTCTTTGGATGCAGCCTCGGCTTTGCGGAACGTCGCATCACCGCTCTGATACAACTTGCGTGCTTCGGCCAAGTCGCCCGATTTTCCCGTTACGTAGCTGACCATTCGGGTCGCACCCGATGGCATCAGATCGGACACGCCTCCGGCCGTGGCGACGGTGGGGCTGACCTCCGAAGGATCGACGGGTGCTTTCGCGGAACTCGCCAGCGTCGGAACCGGGAGTCCACCGGCCAGCCTGGAGCGTTTCCAAGTGCAACCGGAGGCGAGCAGGCTGCCGACCAAAACGGCAAGCGTCGCGCGACGCAGAAACGCCAGACGCGATAGTCGCGTCAAGCTCGCTGGAGCAGCGCACGATTGTTGCTGCGGTGATCTGGTTGATCCCAAGGATTCCATTCCTTCTTTCTCCCGATTTGACAACTTGCTCACCGGCGGCGAGCTTCCGTTGCTTTTTTATCACACGGCGGCGACGTTGCGATTGCGTCCTCGTTGGGGATCAATCGCCAGTGGTCAGTCGTGTGGGCAAAAAGCGTTGCATGCGCGGCATCGTTCCGACAATCGTTTGGATGTAGCGGCTGATCACTGCGCGTAGTTCACCGTAAACTTGCGGCTTCACTTCGATCGGCAGGGAGACGTTGGCGGATTGCAAACGCTCCAAATGGTCGATCGACTCAAGTCGCATGGATACGGTTTGGTTCTGTTTGGCACGGCACCGATGACAGACGACTCCGCCTCCCAAAAGTGCGAAAACCATTCGCGACTCCCGGGCGACCACGTCACCACAGTCAGTACAACGTCTCAATTCTGGCGAATGACCGAGCAGCCGCAACGCTTGGATGTCAAATCCCAGCATCGCGAGTGCTACGTTCCCGTCACCGTCGATCTGCGCCAGGGCGTTGATGGCCAAGTCGTATAAATCGGGATGGGGATCGTGATCGTCGGTCAACAAACGCAGCATTTCGGCGATGTAGTACCCTGCATAAACCCGATCGAGCGAACGTTCGGCGGCCCGAAACCGGCGGTGAAGCTTGGCTTCGGTGAGCAAATCGAGCGCATCGGTGGATTTACGAATCAGGACTACACGACAAACCGCCAGCAGGTCAAGCGAACCTTCGAAAGTCGACTTGGGCCTGCGGGCCCCTTTGGCGATCGCCGAGACGCGTCCGAAGTCCCGCGTCAGCAGGGTGACGATCAAACTTGTTTCGCTGAATTCGATCGTCCGCAACACGATGGCGGTCGTTTGCTCCGCTGCCACGGCTTTGCTTTCATTGTACGAAGGGTTTGAAACCACGTAGTCGCGTCTCTCCGAGACGCGGGATTTCGCGTCTCGGAGAGACGCGGCTACGTGTTACAGTTCGCCCAGGGACCCCAGATGGGAGAGCAGTTCGCTCATCTCAGCCGCCGCGTGGGAATCGCCTTGCTGACGAGCCGCTTCGATCCCGTCTCGCAGAAATGTGCGTGCCTGGTCGACTTGATCCAAGTCCACCAATTGCTGTGCGGCCATGAAGAAGGCGGGCACGTATGGGGGCGTATCCTTGGTCAAATCGGTCAGTTGTTGGATGCTTTGCTCGTGGTCACCTTCGCTGCGCAGCTCCATCGCCAAGCTGTATCGCAGAAAAGTGTCTTGTGGCTCATCGGCCAGCATCGCCAAGATTTTTTCTTTGCGGCTCATCGCTCGTCTTCGATTACTTGTTCGTTACAGGGGTTTGATCCATCGGCTGCCTTGCTCGGCAGCTTGGAAATTGATTTCCGCGAGTTTCTGCAGCAAGACCTTGTCCCTGCTGTCCACCGCGGTTTCGACACGGAACACACGTCGATTGCCCAGGGTGGAGACGATGGCACCGATCAGGAACTGTTCCGCTTCCGTCAAATCACCGGGCTGTTCGGTGGCAGAGAGGTCCAGGATCGCATCTGCGATGCTCATGATTTGGCATTCGGCATCACTCAGCCACAGAGCCACGCTGGCCATGTGCTGACCGTTGAGGTGATTGACCAGTGAATGCTGTTCGATGTCCATGTGGCTCATCGCTGAGGCATGAAGGGCATCCGCGGGAAACCAAGATTCGCGCTGCGTGCGAGTGGTGCGACGAAGCTGCATCAGCGATCGTTTGACAGGCATTCGATAGGGATTGCTGTGAACGACCATTCGCGTGACCTGTCGTTCGTGGGTATAGCCGTGTCGCGACAGCAGTGAACCGGTTCGAGCATCGAGAGCCGAGACGCCGATCCCGTGGCCTAGCGGGGGCAGTCCGAGATACCCACAGTGCTGGTCGCGCAGCGGACCGACCACGATTTGCTCAAAACCTGCCTCACGGGCACGCTGTTCGGCCATCGTCAATAGGGAGTCACAGACGGCGAGTCCGGCGTGTGTGAAACAAATTGCGGCCAGGACAACCGTTTTCGGTTGCAGGGGATCCGGGATAAGATGACACCATGCTTCCGGCTCTGGTCCCGCAGCTTTGGGTTCAGGGCTGGCATCGGTGTTGCGATCGGAATCCGAGGACGAATCGTCTGGATCGCCGTGACGGCCAAAATGATTGCCGTTTCCAGGTCTGTTTTCAGTGTTGTGTGAGTGACCGTTGGTGGCGACCAGCAGAATCGTGGAGTCGAAAAAGGTCCGCGATAATACGGCTTGTTCGATCATGGCAACGCTGACCGGCGGCATCGCGCCGGTGTACGACCAGTGCTCGCACCAAATCCGGGCCAAATGTGGCAAATCGACGTTTTGAAAGGTTCGAATGCTTTCCATCGCGGCATGATGCCACAGCGGACAGCTTCACAGAAGACGGTGAATTAGGATTTGCCGCAGAAATAAGGTTTCGTGAGGAAGAAAAATGGACCAGCAACCCGACCCGTTATCGTTTTCTGCTTCTGCGGCGGGCAAGACCTTGGCTGGCAAGTTCGCGGCTGGCAAGATCGCGGGCAAGTTTCAGGCCACGGGACCTGAGAACCTGCCGGCCGACCGCAGGCTCAAACAGGGTGGTCAACTGTTTCTGCTGTCATTGATCGTGTTCTTTTTGTGCAGCATCTTGTTCTACGCGATCTACGCCAGCGCTCGGCGGGGCGATCCACAAAACTTGACGCTGCTGCCCAAGGGATTTTTGATCAGCACCGCCTGTCTGATCTTGATCAGCGTGTTGGTTCACGTGGCGACTCGCACCATCCGTCGTGAGCGTCAACGGCTGACCGGTTGGCTGTTGGGAACGAGCGCCGCAGCTGGGATTCTGTTCACGGTGATGCAATGCCTGACGATGCTCAAGATGTTGCTCGGCCCGGACATGTACACCGGGACCAGCCGCGGCTTGTTCGGGATGGTGATCGTGCTGGCGATCTTGCACGCTCTGCACGTGTTAGGCGGGATCATCGCGTTGGGGATCGTGGCGACGGGTGCCTTTCAAGAACGCTACGACCACGAGCGTCACTGGCCGGTCGACTTCGCCGCACAGTACTGGCATTTCCTGGACGTCGTGTGGCTATGCATGTTGCTGACGTTCTGGTGGACCACCGGCGGTTTCGGATTTTGAGAGGCAGGCCAACACCCGACCCCTTCGGTGATTGTCCGAACTAGTGGTCTGGGACAGCTAGAAGTTAGGGTTTGCCGTAGTGGATCTTGCCAAAGATCCCACCGCGACTACCCAAAAGATAAGTTGTCCCAGACCACTAGTGCATCGTCCGGTCTTGGTTTTGGGGTTAGCCGTTTTGGCGTTGGCCACGGTTGTGGCACGAAAACGGTGGCTAACGCCAAAACGGCTCATCTACCGAACCCACGTTCTAAGACTGGACGATGCACTAGGAATCCGATCCAACAAACTGTCGTTTCCGTCGTGCTGGTATCGTGCGCGCGAAAAAAAACGTCGCAAGCTCTGTGAGCTCGCGACGTCTTTGGTGCGTGTCGGTTCTGATTGTGCCGAGGCGAGACTTGCCCGCCTGGGACGACTCAGACCAACTCTTTTTTATTCCCAACCAGCGTTCGCAGACGTTCGGCCAACAAGTGGGCATCGAACGGCTTTTTGAACGTTTCGTTGATGCTGCTGCGATCGAAACTCATGGGTTGTCCATCGTCCGGCAGCAACGCGATCAGGATGATATCAGTGAAGTCGACATTCTTTCGCAGGTTCTGACAAATCTGAACCGCTTCGATCTTACCGATCGAGAAGTCGACAATGATACAGTCCGGGTTAAAGCTTTCGGCTTGAATACCAGCTTCGAAACCGCTCGCCGCCACAGCGACTTTGAACGATTTTTCTGGTGGCAGTTCTCGCTTCAAGTTTTCAATCAAAACTTGATCCTGGGCGACGATCAGGCACTTTGCCATCGCTTCGTCTTCCAAGTCACCCAAGGGCATACCGTGCTCCTTCAGGAACTTGATCAGGTATTCGCGAGGAATACGCCGATCCTGTGATCCTGGGATACGGTAGCCTTTCAGTCGTCCTGAATCGAACCATTTGGAAACGGTTCGAGGAGCGACCTTGCAAATCTTGGCGACCTGTCCAGTCGTAAAGACCTTCATATCAGGCTCTCCATAACGCCTCGTTGATTATTCCCTCGAACAATGGTGCGTCGGTAACCAGTGTTCTCGCGGTCTTTCGTTCTTCCTTCACGTCGCCGTGATCGGTCCTGAGCGATCTGAAAACTAATTGTTGCGGGAAACATTCAGTCATCCGGCTTATGAAATCACAACGCTGGGTCAGACCAGCCGGCTCGCGTCATGCGACGCTCACCAAACGGGATCTCATGGTTTTGGTTTCAAACACAATCAAATCACACGGGTGTGTGATCCGTTCAGCCGTGCAGAACACGACCGCCAGGGAGAGACACTTGCGAGCCACGGCGACCAACGCCGAACGTTCCCGGTCTGTGCGGTTCAGTTGACGGCGGGTGAAGTCCGTCAGGAACGCACAGTAGGAACGTTCGGCTATAATCGCCGAGCTTAAACTCACCGGCCTTTGTGTCCGTAGACACCGGTTCCGCTGAGTTGTTTTCCCAGAATCCCCCCTGGGTGAACGCGGGTTTCAAACTGCCACCGGCCCGACCCTCCCAGTCACCCCGACTTGCGTCGAATGCGTCTGAGTGAACCAAGCCCAGCTTGTGCTCCTCTGTCCGAGAGTTAGTGTCGAGAAAAACCGGTGTGATTCTTTAGAGCGATTGATCGGGAACAAGCGTCATAAGCGTTTTTCGACGTCGTTGACTGCTCAACCCGGACCAGCCCCATATCGCGTGGAACTCTCAATTGTCAGTGTTTCTTAATGATTCGACGCGCAGTGGTCTTGCGTTGTGACCAGAATTCGGCGCAGCGGCCGTCAAAAAATTTTTTTTTGCCCCGCCGACCCGACGGATCAACGGATTCGTTTTGACGCTCATCAGCCGCCAAATTTGCTGCCCAGTTAGACGTTTTTGATGAGAACCACTAAAGTTAAGCAAGGCGAAATCAACTTGCCGGTTGAATCGATTGCCACCTCGCGTGCACGTCTCCCTGGAATCAATATGGACCCCTCCGCTCTCGAATTCTTTCGCTCTGCTATTCAGACTCCCAGTCCATCCGGATTCGAAGAAACCATCCAAGCGTTGATCGGCGACTACATCCGTCCCCACGCCGACACTCTTCGCATTGATGTCCACGGCAACTTGATCGCCAGCGTCGGAGACACCAGCGGCCCACGTCTGATGTACGCCGGTCACTGCGACCAAATCGGCATGCTGGTGTCCTACATCGACGAGCTGGGTTTCGTCTACGCAAAGACCATCGGCGGATGGGATCCCCAACAACTGGTTGGTCAAGGCATGACCATTTGGACGGCGACAGGTCCCGTGCCAGCGGTGATCAGCCGCAAACCAATCCACTTGCAGACCAGCAAGGAACGCGAGCAAGTCGTGCAACTGGAACAGTTGTGGCTCGACGTCGGAGCCGCAACGCAGCAAGACGCCAAGGACAAGATCCGCGTGGGCGATGCGGTCACACTGGAGTTGCGATACCGTCCCCTGATGGGACAGATCGTTAGCGGGCCGGGCATGGACAACAAATCCGGCATGTGGACCGTGATCGAAGCATTGCGGCGAGCGAACACCCAAACCGGCAAGTCCAAGCTGCGTTGCCACTTACACAGCGTCGCAACCGTCCAAGAAGAAATCGGTTTGCGAGGTGCCAAGACCGCTGCGGGGGGAATCAATCCCGATGTCGCCATCGCCGTCGATGTCACACACGCTTCGGATTGCCCCACGATCGAGCCCAACATCCATGGCGATATCCGTTTGGACCGCGGACCGGTGATCTTTCGTGGCCCGAACATCAACACCAAGGTCGCCAACAAACTGATCACATTGGCCGAGGAAAACTCGATCCCGTACCAACTTGCCGCGATCGGGCGAGCGACCAGCAACGACGCCAATGTCCTACAGTTGCACGGGGCGGGAGTCGCCACGGGCTTGGTCGCGATTCCCAATCGCTACATGCACTCGGCGGTCGAAGCGATCTCGTTGAGTGATATCAATCACGTCGCCCAATTGCTCGCCGAATTCGCGATGTCGCTCACCCCCGACGACGATTTCACCCCCGGACTGTAAACACGTAGCAATCCCCTCAGTCGCGGATGCGACGACAGCATACAGCCTGGGGCGCGAGCCCCAGGTGAACACCGCCCGACGCCGCCAACAAGCCGCGGAGCGGCGACAGATTGCATCCGGACCACCGCGTGCTGTGGGCTACACCAAACGTTTTATGCTGTCGCTGCTCCGCAGCTTCTGGGCGGACTCGCTTGCAGAAACATGGGGTTGGCACCCCATGCTGTATGCTGTCGCTGCTCCGCAGCTATCGGAGCTAACCCGGGGTGCGCTGGCTTCGCCGCGACCCCAGGCTATGTTGTTTAACCAATTCGTGGTCGGTTTGGAGATTAAGCGTCCACTCTCGTTACCAAAATCACGCGAAGCGATGATTGCTAAGTGGATTTCGCGACACTTATTTTCCGCACGTTCCCCGAGACGCGAAAAGGATCGACGACGTTTCATTGAGCGACGTTTCATTGAGCGACGTTCATTTGCCGCGATAGTGAGCGTCAGACACTAGCCGTGGGCCAGCACCACAATCCGCGTCAGGCCCACGGCTAGCGCCTGAGGCTCACTTGGGGTCAATAGCTTCACCGAGGGTAGCGACACAAACCTTCGCAAACCGAGAACGTCGCAATCTGAGTTTTTTCTTCAGTCCTGCTCCTACCCTTTGCGCAGGTGCTCCAGCGGCACGTAGTACCGGACATAACGCTCGCCGTCACTGAAACGCTCGCCGACCGGGTTGGGCACCAGCACGGTCGCACGCCGCGTGATCCGGTTCACCCGCCCGGTCATCCGATGGCCGTCGTGATAGAACTGCACCGTGTCGCCCACGCAAATTTTGAACTTCACCGCTGCCCGTTCTCGCTGTGTGATCAAATTGTGCTGGTAGTCGGTGTGCCCAAAGTAGCGACTGGCGATCGACTGAAATCGGGCTTCACTGCAGTTGCCATCATTCCAGATCAGCATCTCGACCAAATGCACGAACTCGTGCTCGGCCACCCGCTGCATCGCGTCGATCCGATCGCGACAGGGGCACCCGGCAACCTTGACGCCACGCGAAACGTCTTCAAACGTCTGGAACAACAACGTCGACGACAGGACCAATTGGAATTGCCGAATCCCGTCGTGGCTGCCCTCGGGATACTGCGTCACCAGCTTGCCAGCCGTACTGGTCATGCGTGAGGAAAGTGCAAACCGGAGTCCTTCCGCTGACGCCGTGGGTAGGATCTTTCCGTCAAAGAAGCGGTCGTCGTACATCCGCACCATGCGTTCGACGTCGGCGCGAGAGACCCGCGTGAAGTTCGGCCCGTCGATCGAGCGACTTGTCAGCAAAGTCTGCTCGTGGATTTCACAACGCCAGGATTGGATCTGCTCAGGCGTGAACGTCCGCAATGCGACTTCACCAGCCAAGCGGTTCAGCACCGCCGGGTCCCGTGGGCGAATTGCATTGTGTACCGTCCCAACGGGCCGCAGCGTGCCCGTGGGCGTCGCAACTCGCTGCGTGTGCCGTCGATGCTCCCGTCCAGCCGTCGAGCCTGTGGGGCGTTTTCCAGCCATTCCTCAATGTCCTTGTTTGACGAATTCGCGACACACCGTTTCGAAACGGTTTGACTCCGCAAAACCGCTGATTGACATCATACGGCAATCCCAACATTCCAGGAAACAGGGACCTCGCCCCACCGCCGGTTGCAATCGGCGCAATGACAGCATTTATAATGCGGCTTCCAGTACGACACCGGGGGGCGGCGATGCCAAACACACGCAAGGAAAAACTACGGCTGATTTTCGACCGCTTGCTACCCATGCAGCGGTTCTCACGCAGCGAGGCCAAATACAGCTGCCATCCGCTGACGGCTCAGTTTGTCACCGCCACGTTGAACGATTTGGTCCGCGAAGGAATCTTGACGAGTTACATCTCCGGCGACGTCGAAACGCTGGCGTGGAAAACCAACCGCCAGGAGTTTGATCCGAACCACTGGATCCAACGCGTCGTCCATGGGGATCAAGTCACCGAGCAACCCGAACAAGAACGTCCTCGTGAACGCTTGCTCAGCTCGGGCGCCGAATCGCTCAGCGACGCGGACTTGATGGCCATCCTGATTCGTGTCGGTGTGAAAGGCGAATCGGCGATCGCGGCGGGCAAGCGATTGGCGCGTCGCTTTCAAAACAACCTTTGCGATCTGCGTCGTTGCAGCAAGGACGAACTCCGCGCGATCTCACCCGCCATCACCGTGGTCAGCTATGCGGGCCTCCTAGCAGGGATTGAGCTGGGGCGCCGAGTCGCTGCCAGCGAACAACGTAAACGGGATCAGTTTCATACGATCACCAGTACAACGGAGGCCATCGCGTTTTGCGAGCAAGAGTTCCATTCGCTGGCGGTCAACTCGATGCAAGAAGAATTTCACATCGTGACGCTCAGCACAAAACACGCACCGATCAACACCCATCTGATCACCCGCGGAACCTTGGATGCCAGCTTGGTGCACCCCCGCGAAGTGTTCCGACCGGCGATCCGTGACATGGCTGCCGCAGTGATCTTGGTCCACAACCATCCCTCCGGTGATCCGACACCCAGCCGAGAAGACCACCAAGTGACCCAGCGGCTGACAGAGGCCGGAAAACTGCTGGGAATCACCGTCCTGGACCATATCGTGGTCGCATCCCGCGCCTGTGTCAGCATTCGCGAGCACTGACATTCTTTTTACATCCATGGTGATGATTTCCTTGCGCGAGCCACCCATGGCTTGCGTACCATAGGGTTCTGGCGGCGAGACTCTTTCCCCAAATCTTTTCTCGGAGACTCCAGGATGCACCGGTCCACTGGTTTTTTACGCGTGCTCGGCATCTATGCCGGCACCATTTGCGTCGGCGTCACCTCTGCCTTGGCAATGGTTCATGCCGCAGAGGATCCACCGCTAGGAAAAGCTAACGGGCGTCCGACCATCACCAGTTCACCGCAGATCGATCCTGAAATCCACGCGTTGATGCAATCACGCAAGTTTGCCGACGCGGTCAAAGCGATCGATCGACAACTTGGACAAGATGCCACGCCGGATCGGGATTACTTGACGTATCTCAAAGCCGTCGTTCAGGATTCTGCAGGGCAACCCGATGACGCTCTGGAATCCTACAAGGCTCTCGAGCGACTGTTTCCCGACAGCCCCTGGACCAGCCGCGCGAGATTCGGTCGCGCAGGCATCGCCGCCGCCAGTCGTGACTACGGCAAAGCGGGCGAGATTTATCGCGCCGAAGCTCAGCGGTTGCTTTCTCGTGGACGCAAAGATGAGTTGTCCCAAATCTATTTGGAGTTCGCCGACCGATATTTCGAAGGCGTGCCGGCCAAAGATCCATCACAGGAAAAACAACCCGACTACAAACAAGCACTGGAGTATTTTCGCGAGGCTGTCAAACTTGGTCCGTCGCTGGAGTCCCGGCGGATCATCGAGTTTCGCATCGCACGCTGCTTGCAAGAACTCGGGGAGAACGGCGAAGCGATCGCAGCATACCAAGCGTTCCTGAAAGAACATTCCGAACCGGAGTCCACGGTCCAACCCATCCAGTTGGACCTGGTCGCCCCGGTCGAGGCGGACGTCGAAGCCGAAGTGCGATTTCAACTCGGCTTGACCCAATTGAACTCGCATCAACCCGCCAGCGCACGCCGGACTTGGCAAACCTTTCTGACCAAACAAGCTGACGAGCGGGCGAACGAAGCGGTCGCGGCGTTCTTGGCCAAAGCACAGTATCGCCTATCGCACACGTACGGATTGCCCTCACCAAACTCGATCGGTGATCTGGAACTTGCGGTCACTCTCGCCGAAAAATTTCTCGTTCAATATCCCGAGCATCCGTTGGCCGCCAAAGCCGAGTTGGAGATCGCCCAAGGCTACATGCGTCACGGTCGCTATCTCAACGCAGTCGAGCGATTGGAAAAGCTGATCGCCAATCCCTCCTACGCTGATTCGGAACACTTGCCTCTCGCCCGTCAAATGCTCGGCAAGTCCTACTTGGCACAACGCAAGTTTGATGACGCCATCGCGGCTTGGAAGGCGTTTCTGGAGGAGCATCCCACCGACTCGAATTGGCCGAGCGTTCAGCAGGAAATCATCGACACGGAGTTCGCCGCTGCGGCCGACGCCCACGCACGCAAGGACTTTGCCAATGCACGTGAACTCTGGCAAACGTTCTTGAACAAGTACCCGCTGGACGCGCGAGCCGCGCAAGTCCTGTACACGTTCGGTGACATGAATCATTCCGAGGCGGCCAGAGAACACGCACAACGCGTCGAGGCGGCCAAAGAACAAGGCAAGCCGGCGGCGGATCTGTCACTCAACAAAAAGTGTCGGGAGTTGTACGAAGCCGCCATCGCCGATTGGCGTCGCGTGACGAACAAGTACCCGGGTACGGATCAAGCTTCCCTGGCAATGCTGAGAATCGGCCAGACCTTGGAACTCCAGCTCGATCGACGCGCCGAAGCCTTGGAGTCGTACAAAAAAGTCACCGGCGAACAGGAGAGCAACGCACAACGACGTATCGCTCTGCTGACCAAACCACAGCTTCAAGTTCTGACGCAGCGCAAGTACCGCAGTGATGAAAAGCCGCAGATCAAACTCACCACGCGAAATTTAAAACAGGTGACGATCAAGGTCTACAAGATCGACATGGCGGACTACTTTCGCAAAATGCACCTCGCCAGTGGCGTCGAAAAGCTCGACATCGCCTTGATCGATCCCGACGAACAATTCGTTCACACCGTCGACGACTACGAAGATTACAAGCAGGTGGATCGCGAAGTTCTGTTGCCCATCGATGGCCCCGGCGTCACCGCCGTGACCGTCAGCAGTGATAAACTGGAGGCCACGACGATGGTCGTGGTCAGCGACCTCGACGTGATCGTCAAGTCATCACGCAACGAGCTGTTCTTGTTTGCCGAAAACATGCTGACCGGCAAGCCGGCCGCCGGCGTGAGCGTGCTGGTCAGCGATGGCAGCAGCGTGTTTGCTGAGTTGCTGACCGACGATGACGGCATCACACGGAGCACGGACAAGAAACTACAGAACATCAAGGACCTGCGTGTCTTTGCCATCCATGACGGGCATGTTGCGTCAACGGTCACGAATCTCAACGGGTTGGATTTCGCCGTCGGTCTCGCGCCTGCTGGACACCTTTTCTCCGATCGTCCCGTGTATCGACCCGGTGAACTGGTCAACATCAAAGGCATCGTGCGTTGGGTCGATGGCGACCGTTTCACGTTCAAAAGCGGCACGAAATTCAAGCTCGACGTGTACGACTCACGCGGCCGAGTGCTCAAGACGGAAGATGTCGCGCTGAATCCCTACGGCACGATTCATACACACTTGATGCTGCCGGCATCCACGCCGGTCGGCGACTGCCGAGTGCATCTGCATCGCCCCGAGACGACCGACGGTCCCGCATTGTCGTTTGAATCACGATTCCAAATCCAGACGTACAAGTTGGAGCCGATCGAGTTGAAGCTTGAGACGGACAAGAATGTTTATTTCCGTGGCGATGAGATCACTGCCAACATCACGCTGCAGTATTACTACGGCGCTCCCCTGGCCAACGAATCGATTCGATATTCGCTGGGTGGTGGTGATAATGAAGTACTGACAGGAACGACGGACAAAGATGGCAAGTTGGAAGTCAAACTCTCGACGGATCGTTTCAGCGAAACACAACCCCTGACATTGAACGTCAACTGCCCCGAGCGAAACGTGGGACAAAGTCGTACCGTTTTCTTGGCGACGCGTGGCTTCAGCGTTTCCGTGGAAACCGCCCGCCCGGTGTTCATCAACGGCGAAACATTCGACGCCACCGTCCGTGTGGTCGACCCCGCCGGGGAACCGGTGGCAACCAAGGTAAAAATGCAGGTTTTTCGAGTCGTTACGTCAAATTTCGGATTGCCTGCTCCACAAAACACAACGACCGGTGCGGCCAGCGGCGAAGAGTTCGTGGAAGAATTTGAGCTGGAAACGGACGACAAAACCGGACGCGTGGTCAAGACGCTGACGGCGGGCGAAGGCGGACGCTACATCGTCCGCGCGATCGCGACGGACCAATTCGATAACGAAATCAGCGGCCAATCGATTGTCGCGGTCTCAGGGGAAGATGACGACACGCGACTGAGAGTCTTGGCCGATCGTCACAACTACCGCGTCGGCGACACCGCAACGATCCGTGTGCACTGGCGTGAAGCCCCCGCGTTGGCGCTGATCACGTTCGACGGTGCCTCCGTGCTCGGGCATCGCTTGGTGGACTTGCGCAAAGGCATCAACAAGATCGAGATTCCGATCGAGTCCCACTTGGCACCCAATTTCTTTCTCAACGCGGCCGTCATGCAGCGCAATCGGTTTCACCAGGCGCAGAGCGGTTTTGTGGTGGACAAGAAACTGTCGATCGAACTGACGACGAGCGAGCGTGAGCTGGCTCCCGGCGAAAAGCTGACCGTCGAGCTGGCCGTGACCGACTCCGCCGGCAAACCGACGACGGCGGAAATCTCTCTGGCGATGATCCAAGCCAACTTGATGGATCGATTCGGCTCCATGCAGTCATCCATCGTCGACGCATTCCAAGGTCAAATGCGAACACCGCGAGTCCGCCAAGCATCCAGTTGCACGTTCTCGTATCAGACCAGAACGAGGGAAATCAATGAAGCCCTGCTGGTGGAATCACGTCGGCTTCGTGAGGAGTTGGCGGAGCGGGATGCGTTGATGACCATGGGGAATGTTGACAATGATGGAGACGGGGTATTGGACGATCCCTTCGGATCGATTGATGATCTGTTTGGCTCTGGTCCTGAGCCCAATGCATCCGCAGCTGCGGTCGCAGGTGACACGATCGTTGGCGATTTTGCGGTTTCTGGTAACGAGCCGTGGGATCGAGCAGACAACAATGTTTTCTCAGTCGAGGGTAACATGCCGTTGCCATTTCCAAATGCCTCTGTTTTTAACGACCTCAGCATGTCTCGCATGCATCAATCGTCGCAACAGCTCCAGCAAGCGCAATCCGAATATGCCGGTCAGGCAATGCCTCAAATGCAGATGGGGCATCGGTTCGCAACACCTGGCTTGCTAGATCGCACCCGCCAAGAGATTGAAGCCAAGCGACGTGAAGTTTTTGCTTATGGCATGTTGGATGTCGAGCGATCGAGCGTTTCCGATGCGCCAATGGGACAACAGCAAGCTAATGTGTGGTTCAACGGCACATCCAATCAGCAGTTCGACGCATCCTTCCTTTCCAGTCAGATGCTCCAACGCCGCGACTTGACCATCAACGGCTTTACCACGGCAGGTAAATTGATCGTGCTCAACGGTCGCGGCGTGGATGAAGTGCTGCAATTGACACGAAAAGACGGCCTGCAAGTGATTCCACTGGCGGCAACCGGCGAGACCGGTTTCTGGGATCCGGCCGACTTGACCGACGAGCAAGGCAAGGCACAAATCGAAATCACCATGCCGACCGACTCCACGGCGTGGCGATTGCAAGCCGTCGCGGTCAACGTGGATGGATTGACCGGCGAGACAACCGCCGATGTGGTCACGCGAAAGAATCTTTTCGGGCAAATGCGATTGGCCGCCGCATTCACGGTCGGCGACAAATCGATCGTGCAAGCCGAGGTGCACAGTTCACTCAACGGAGCACGCAGCGTCGATGTCACTCTCAAGACCACGATCGGCTCCACGTCCATCGAGCAAACCAAGACCGTTCGGATCGACGGTCCTTCGATCACACCGATCGGTTTCCCCGTGGAGATCCTTGACGGTCAACAGGCCGAGTTCGAATTGCGGGTCGTCTCGAAAACCGACAACGCAGACGCCAGCCTCTCCGACACCACTCAGCAAACCGTTCCGATCGAACCCTACGGCTTGCCCGTTTACCAGACGGCCAGCGGCACCGCTTCGCAAAACACGCTGGCATTGATCGACTTGGCGGATATCTCGGGTGCCCAACCGCGTTCCTTGGAATTGCTGATCGGCGGCAACGTCAACCGCTCCCTGCTGGATAGCTTGTTGGGCGGCCCCGATCTGCTGCCACTTCGTTGCGCCGCCACCAGCGTATTGAGACGCAGCGCATCGGACGCGATGGGCGGCGTGGCTCTGTTGGAAATGGTCCGCCGTTCAATAGGTGCCGACTCACCCCAAGCCACTCAGCTCGGCGATGCGATTTCGTCTGCCGTCAGCAACCTGATCGCTTCGCAGCGCGACGACGGTGGATGGAACGAGATCACCGTTGGCAACAGCAATCCCGATCCGCTGCTGACCGCCCGCATCATGTGGGCGCTCGCCGATGCACGTTCGGCCGGCTTTGCCGTCCCCAACGACGCCTTTGACAAAGGCAAGGCCTATCTGAAGACGGCCTTTACCAAAGAGACTCGTCTGGACCAACAATCGATCTTGCTCTCCGCCATGGCGAGATGTGGTTGCGGCGATTTTGCCTTGGCCAATCGATTGCACCGTGAGAGAAACCGACTATCCCCGCTGGGCGTGACGCACTTAATGCTGTCCCTGACAGCACTGGGACGCGGAGAGATGGCGCGTGAGTTGATCGATCTGGTCGATACGGCAAAGTTCGACGCACGGCAAAGTCTGGATCAGTCCGCTCGACGCGATCACACTTCCATCGAGTTGGCTTCGCTGTACCTCCTCGCTCTACAAGAACTGAAGGTACGCCCCGAAACACGTACCCAGTTGGCGACTTGGTTACTGACCCAACGAGTCGGTTCACGTTGGCCGGTGGAAGACGAAAACGGGCCGGCAATTGCCGCGATGGCGAAACATCATTCGACCGACACGCCGCGTGGTGAAACGATCCGACTGAGCGTCTTTGTCAATGGAAACCCACTAGAAACCCTTGAGATCCAGCCCAACGATCCCAGTCGACGCCTGAGCGTGCCGCGCGAAATGATCCTCGACGAGGGTGAACAGAAAATCGATTTCCGAATCGAAGGCCGTGGCGAGTTCACGTACAGCGCCGTCATGACGGGTTTCGCAGCGGCGGACAAGGTTGCCAGCAGCACACAAGATTGGCGGATCGATCGACGCTACGAACCGGATCAACTTCGCGTCGACGGTAAACTGGTTCCGCGAGGTTTCAGTGTGGTGTCCCGAACCAAATCATGGACGCCTAACCCGCTGACTCAATTGACTCAGGGAACTCGCGGACAAGTCACGCTGTCAGCACGCGTGAACTACGAAAACGGAAAACCGATTCAAGCGTACCTTGTCCTGGTCGAACCCATTCCGGCCGGTTGCACGATCCTCGATGAATCGATCCGTGGCCGATTCGATCGCTATGAGATCCATCCCGGTGCGATCACGTTCTACCTCGGTGAGCACCAATCGCCAGGAGACATCCACTACACCTTGGTCGGCTACCTGCCCGGCGACTACCGCGTACCGCCCACGGTGCTGCGAAGCTACTACGATCCCTCGCAAATGGCGGTTGCCGATGCAAAGTCTTTGACTGTGCTGCCGCCCGGAGAAAAATCAAGCGATGAGTATCGGTTGACTCCCGATGAGATGTTTCACTTGGGAAAAATCGCTTTCGACAAAGCCGAGTACCAGAAGGCACACGAACACCTCAGTCAACTGCTCGCCGACTGGCCGCTGCGTCCCGACTCACACAAAGACACAGTGGTCCATTTGTTCAACGCATCGCAGAAACTGCAAATGCACGCGGACACCGTCAAGTACTTTGAGGTCCTGAAAGAGCGTTTCCCCGAAGTCGAATTGTCGTTCGAGTCCATTTTGCAAGTCGCCCAGTCGTACCGCGAGATCAGTGAATACGAACGCAGTTACTTGGTTTACCGCGCGACCGTGCAAGCCAGCTTTGAACGAGAAAACCAAGTTGCCGGATTCCTCAATAAACGTGGCGAGTTCCTTCGCGGCGTCCAAACCATGGAAGCCCTGCTGCGGGATTACCCTGCTGAGTCCTACGTCGCGACCGCCAACTATTCCTTGGCTCAAGAAGTTTATCGTCGTGCCGATACCGGTTCCGATGACAAACGATTGCAAGACGCCGGCGTCACTCGCGCCGATTTGATCAGCGGTTCGATCCAAATGCTGGATCACTTCCTGACGCGTTGGCCCAGCGATCCGTCCAGCGACCAAGCCAGCTTTGCATTGACGACCGGTCTGATCGACATGAAACGCTACCAAGCGGCCATCGACCGCGCCGATCGATACTCGGCAAACTATCCGAATAGCAAACTACTGGATTCGTTCTGGTACATGACAGGCTACTGTCACTTTGAACTGCAGCATCCCGATCAAGCGATCGCGATGTGCCGCAAAGTGGCCGACGCAGAATTTATCGACCCAGCCACCGGTAGTGCTCGCCAATCGGACAACAAGTGGGAAGCCGTGTACATCATGGGACAGGTCTATCACAGCCTGGGCAAAGCTGCCGAAGCGATCGATCAATACGCCAAAGTCAGTGAGCGTTTCGCCGATGCGGCCGAAGCCATCGAGTACTTCAGTCGCAAGTCCATCGAGTTGCCCGACGTGACCACGTTGGCACCGGCGGACAAGCAAACCGTCGAGCTGAAATTTCGCAATGTGCCCGAGACGCTGGTCAAGGTCTATCGCATCGACTTGATGAAGTTCGGCTTGACACAGCGAAACCTCAATCGCATCACCGCGATCAACCTCGCCGGAATCAAGCCTTACCACCAAGAGACCGTTGCCTTGGGTGATGGCAAAGACTATCGAGACCGAGATACAAAACTTGAGCTGCCCCTCAAAGACGAAGGAGCCTACCTCGTCGTGTGCCGCAGCGAAAACCTTTACACTTCCGGCTTGGTCGTCGTCAGTCCGCTCGTCGTGGCCGTCCAAGAAGACACCGTGTCGGGCCGCGTTCGCGTGAGCGTCAAGAACAGATCCACTGATGCCTTTGTCAATAAAGTCCACGTCAAAGTCATCGGCTCAGGCAATGATGAGTTCCAGTCCGGCGAAACCGATCTTCGCGGACTGTTCATCGCTGACGGCATCATCGGCACCAGCACAGTGATTGCAGTGAGCGAGAACCAAGAGTATGCGTTCTTTCGTGGTGAGTCGGTGTTGCAGCCCTCGCAAAATCAAGACGACCCGTTCGGCAGCGACGAGCAAATGCAGCGGCAAGAGGCCGTCCCTCAGTCGGCCGCGCCGATGGCGGGCAAAAAAATGCTGCTAGAGAACGTCTTCCGAACCAACAGCGCCAATCAGTTGGAGAGTCAAATGCAGTTCGATGGCTTGATCGAAAACGACCGCACGGGCGTGAAGAGCAAAGAAGCGTACTAATCGTCGCCCCCTTCGCGACTCCCCCCACGTAGCCGTTCAGGCGAACACGATTGGGAGGAGGCTTCTGTGCAAGAATGCGTTCGGAATCGGCAATACGCTGGACAGGGCGCACTATCGACTTGGAAAGTCGAGCGACAATTGTCGTTCGACTCTCCGAGTCGAAAACGAACACCACCAATCGCCCAAACACAAACCAAACGCCCGAGCCGTGGCCCGCGTCGTCACCTCCCCCAAGGGAACTTGGGGGAGGTCGAGCGAAGCCGTTCAGGCGAACACGATTGGGAGGAGGCTTCTGTGCAAGAATGCGTTCGGAATCGGCAATACGCTGGACAGGGCACGCTATCGACTTGGAAAGCCGAGCGACGATTGTCGTTCGACTTTCCAAGTCGAAAACGAACACCACCAATCGCCCAAACACAAACCAAACGCCCGAGCCGTGGCCCGCGTCGTCACCTCCCCCAAGGGAACTTGGGGGAGGTCGAGCGAAGCCGTTCAGGCGAACACGATTGGGAGGAGGCTTCTGTGCAAGAATGCGTTCGGAATCGGCAATACGCTGGACAGGGCACGCTATCGACTTTCCAAGTCGAAAACGAACACCACCATACGTCCAAACACTAACCAAACGCCCGAGCTGCCCCCCGAAAGGGTGTCTTTCGTCCTTCGTTTCGCCACCCGATCTTTACACAGGCTCCGCCAACGGCGATGCTATAAGCCTTGAAAACGCCGAAAGCCTTTCCCTCGCGTGTTGAATCCTGGGGAAAGGTTTTCTTTTTTGTTTGCGCCCAGCCCTGCTCGGACCCGCGGAATATGTGCCGCCATCCCCTCTGACGCAGCGCCGACCGCGAAACCAAGACGTGCGGGGCCAGCTTTGGCAAGTGTTCCGCGTTCTGACCAAATGCCAGCGGCATCCCACGATGCCAGCGATAGATTGCTCAACCAGGAGATCAGTGATGCTCGATGCCGTTCCCATGACCCGTGCCGGCTACGACAAGATCAAAGCCGATATTGCTCGGATGGAAAACGAAGAGTTGCCCGCTATCACGGAGAAATTGGCGCTCGCTCGCGAAGAAGGCGACTTGAAAGAGAACGCCGAGTATCACGCACAGCGAGAAAACCAGGGCGAGCTGATGGCCAGAATCAATCTGCTCAAGGACAAAATCGCACGGGCTCAAATCGTCGACATGTCGGAGTTGCCCCGTGACGAAGTCGTTTTTGGCTGCACGGTGACAGTGGAAGACCAGGCCGACGGCATGGAGGAAGAGTTCACGTTCGTCGGTGCGGGCGAAGAAGACTACAAGCACGGCAAGATTTTGGTCACCAGCCCGATCGGTAAGGGCCTTTTGGGCAAGAAGGTCAATGAGATTGCCGAGATCGAAGTCCCATCGGGCTTGATGACTCTGAAGGTCGTCAAAATCGAATTCCGCGACGAATAAGAATGAGCGACGAGCCCTCAGCCGCAGCAAATTCCCCCGGCACTGCCAAACGCACTGACGACGGTGCGGGCTGCATGCCCGGTTTCTTGGCCGCAATGGCGCTGCTCGGGATCGCCGGGTTCATTTGCTGCGGCGTCAGCACATGGTGGCTCTACACCAAACGCTCAGAGCTGGCCATTCGTACCCTACGCCAGACCTACATCCCGGAACTGGAGCAGAGTCGCCTGGCTCCAGAAGACAAAAAACAGACCGTTGAACTGCTCAATCAGTTCGCCGACGACCTCGAACGAGGAAAATACGAGGACTGGCAAGCCGCTGGGGTGATGCAGCGTTTGATCCGACTGCCCGTGCTGCAGTGGGGGGAATTGACCGCAATTGAGCGATTTATCGAGTCCCATCCGGAGGATTTCCAGCCCGATGACGCCTTCCAAATCACGCGAGTTCGCCTCGGCGTCCAGTCTGATAAGGTCACAACCATTGACGTCGAAGATATCCTTTCTCCGGTAGTGCAAACGGATGCATCATCGCAATTGAATCGTTCACTCGTCGAACCTCTGGACGTCACAGCCGTCCAGGATGTCGTTGTGCGGTGCAGGCTCGTTGCGGACCGTAGCGACGTCCCAATGGAGCCCCAAAGCGATGCCGCATTCACCGAGCCTGCCATCAGTGAGATTGTGAAAAGGCAAATCAAAGCCGGAATTGATTCAGGCAGCTTGTAGGACACGCGTTCATGGCGACGGAAAAGGTGGTGGTGGTGGGAGCGGGCCCGGGAGGCCTGGCTGCCGCAATGCAACTCGCTCACGCGGGATGCGAGGTGACGCTGCTGGAAAGCCGCGATCGACCAGGAGGACGAACCAGCTCAATCGAGATCGACGGCTACAAGTTTGATTGTGGCCCCACGTTCTTTCTCTACCCACGCGTCCTGACGGAAATCTTTCACTCGGTCGGATACGACCTGATGACCGAAGTCCCGATGAAGCGGTTGGAGCCCCAATATCGGCTGACGTTCGGCGGCGGAGGTCAACTCGACTGCACGTCCGACATGGACGAAATGGATCGTCAGATCGCTGATTTTGCTCCCAGCGACGTCGGTGCTCTGCGACGCTACATGAAAGACAACCGACGCAAACTGGCCAAGTTTCGCCCCATTCTAGAGTCGCCGTTTTCGTCCCTGTCCGACTACCTCCGCCCCTCTATGCTGGCGGCGGCACCACACCTCCATCCAACGCGGTCCCTCGGCAAGGAGCTCCAAAGGTACTTTTCCGATCCCAGACTCGTGATCGCATTCGCGTTTCAATCAAAATACCTGGGCATGTCGCCATTCAACTGTCCCAGCCTGTTCAGCATCCTGTCATTCCTCGAATACGAGTACGGCGTGTGGCATCCCATCGGAGGATGCAACCAAGTCAGTGTGCGGATGGCGGAGATCGCCCAAGAACTCGGAGTAACCATTCGATACAACGAACCCGTTCGCTCTGTGGAGATGTCCGGTCGCAAAGTGACGCAGATGACGACTGATCACGCAACCTACGACGCAGACGCATTCGTCGTGAACGCCGATTTTGCAAACTGGATTTCTCGCATGGTCCCTAATGCAAAACGACGCCGCTGGAGCGATGAGTCGTTGTCCAAAAAGCGTTTTTCATGCAGCACATTCATGCTGTACTTGGGTATCGAGGGGAAATACGACCAACTGCCTCATCACAGTATTCATATCAGCTCTGACTATGAACGTAACCTTCGCGAGATCGAGCAAGAACACATTCTGAGCGAGGACCCTTCGTTTTACGTGCAGAATGCCAGTGTGACCGATTCGTCGCTGGCTCCCGAGGGCAACAGCGCTCTCTATGTCCTGGTCCCGGTCACCCACAAGACCGATAACGTGGATTGGAAACGAGAGTCAGACAGGTTTCGTGATCTGACCTTGGATAAACTATCCAGCATCGGCTTGGATGACATCCGCTCTCGCATCCGCGTGGAACATCGCATCACGCCCGAGGATTGGGAGTCGCAGTATGGGATCTACAAAGGCGCTACCTTCAACCTGGCGCACAACCTGGGGCAAATGTTGCACAATCGACCGCGCAATCGATTTGAAGAACTCGACGGCCTGTACCTGGTCGGCGGCGGAACACACCCCGGCAGCGGCTTGCCCGTCATCTACGAATCAAGCCGGATCACGACGCGACTGCTGCTGAGCGACCTTCGCAAAGCGTCTTGATCCGCAAAGCAAAGATTCACCTTCGCAGGCGATCGCAACCTGCCAATTCCTACCCGTGGGGCAGGTTTGCAACCTGCCAATCCTCCGACGTAGAACAGATTCTCAACGCCTACAGCTCAAAATCGATCAACGCCTCATCGATCGCCTTGCTTTCGGCGTCTTCATCTCGATCCGACGAATCGCTGATGACATCAATCAACTCGACATCCACGCGGGACATCGTCGACGTCGCCACGATCCTGTCAGTGACCGACTGCAGCGTTTCAATCTGGTCGATCGGGTAGCCCTCGATCACCGCTGGTGTGGGTGCTTCAATCTGATCACTCAGCGTGTTGACGGTGACGAATTCGCCTTCAGGCTCAAGTCCCCTCAGTCGGGCGATTTCATTGACCACCAGCAAGGCATCCAAGGCTGTGATCTTGCCGTCGCCGTTGACATCGTAGTAGTCAGGACCGCGATCGGTGGGCGATACCAGAATCGGATTGGGTCGGTCGTCGTTCAATCGCAATCGGTTCACGATGATCAACGCGTCCAATGCAGTGACTTCTCCGCTCGCGTTGACGTCGTTGAACGCAATCGGATTCTGTAACGTGCTCTGCACGACCACCAAGTCGACTGTTGCCGTGTTGCTTTCGAATCCGGTCACATCCGCGACCGAATACTCCAACGAATCGGTTCCGGTGAATCCAAGGTTTGGCGTGTACCGGATCGTGCCGTTTGGCAACACGGTGGCAACTCCATTGGTCGGCTGTGTCACCACGGTGATCTTCGTCGGATCGGGTTGGCCGATGTCATTTGCTAACACATCCAACTCGACCGCGACATCAACTGACGTTCCCAGCAGATCATTCACCGCTTCGGGAGCCAAGCCGACTCGCAGTGTCACATTCCCCTGCTGGCTTTGCTGACCAGCAAGATCAGCAACCGTGTACTGGAATTGAACCGTTCCTCGGAAACCGGTTGCGGGTGTGTAACTCAGCGTGCCGTCGCCATTGTTCACCAACGCACCGGATGTGGGTTGAGTGGTGATAATGACCGTCGCTGGGTCGATGCTACCATCACTGTCGGAATCGTTGAGCAAAGGCAACAGCAACGTTGTCGTATCCGGTGCCACGTCAAAGGTGTCGTCTCCAACGTCCGGTGCGTCATTGATCCCCGTCACCGTGATGGACACCTGTGCCGTCGGCGCGGGCACCTCTCCGTTTGCGTCGACAACAGCGTACGTGAAACTATCGACCATCGTTTCATTGGGCCCCATGGCCTTCAGGGTAGCTGAAGTGGTCGGGTCGTAAACGATTTCACCAGTGATGCTGTTGTAAGTCGCGGTCGCACCCAAGGTTGTCGTGAACTGTGAGTTCAAGACGACGGTAAGAACGTCTGCGGGCAAATCAGGGTCACCATCATTCGCCAGCAATTCCGATGCCTGGATCCGCACCACGGTGTCTTCGTCCGTGGTGAGCACATCGTCCATCGGCGTCGGTGGATCATCGGTTCCGTTGATTGTCACGTTCAACGTCACCGTGTTGGATCGGCCACCCAACGAATCAATCGCCGTGACATCCAAATCGACGACGCCCGATGCATCAGGTGCGAGGGTAAACGTCAAGAATCCATTGGCATCAATGGCCGGAGGCACGCTAAACAAAGACGGTGAACCGACCGGGGACAAGACTTCAAATCCCGTAACGGTTTGAGTCGTTGCCTCCTCAGCAGGTCCGGGTGAAATGTTCGTCGCCCAAGGATTCACGCTGGAATATGCTCCAGAATCTTCGTCCACAACGATGTCGGCCCCCGGCGTGAATGTCGGGGCATCGTTGATCGCCGCAACATTGATCTCAAAACGGTGGACGATCGAATTCACATCGCCGTTGGGAGCACTGTTAGGACCTGAATCCGACAAGATCACATCGACGACTGCGATTCCATTCGCATCGGGCAGAGCTGTGAATTGCAGCGTAGCTGCATCACCATCCAGTGTGATCGTCGGCGAACCCCCCACGTCGAACAATCCACCTCCGCTGATAATGTTCAAACTCAACGACAGCGTTTGTGGACTCGAGGTAAACGTTCCATTGAGCTCATCATTCGCTGTGGACGGTCCGACAGCCAAGCCGACCATCCAGTCGACCAATGTGACTTCGCCGGCACCTTCGTCGACGAAGACGTCATTGCCACCTGAGAACAACGGTGCATCGTTGACCGGCGTCACCGTGATGGGGACGGTCACCATCGTGGTCCGTGCATCATCAAACCCGACTCCGCCGGTTCCCAAGGCAACGGACTGACCGTCGTCGACAACGCTGTAGACGAAACTGTCCGTACCCACAAAATCAACCGGGGGCTGATATTGGTACCCGGTCACCAAATTGTTGCTGTCCAGAATCGGTGTCAGCGTTCCGCCCTGCGAAGTGGTTGTCGGGAAGTTCGGACCCAACGACAACGTCTGATTTCCGCCCGGTGCGGGAGCTAGATTAGCGGCCTCATTGACCGCTCCCACGTTATAGGAGCCCAACAAGTCGCCTGCAGCCAACCCGCCGGCTACCGAGAAGTCAATCGGCATGTCTTCCTGTACGCTGAACGCCAATGGGCTCACCCCGGCACGCAGTTCGGGAGCGTCGTTGGACGGCAAGACATCGATCGTCAATGTCACGGGTACCGATTCATTCAGGTCACCACGCGCCAAATCGGATGCGCCGGAATCTCGCAAGATGATTTCAAACTCGAAGCGGCCGAACACGTCTTCTGCGGGTTGATAGGTCAACACGCCCGTTGTCGAAAGACTTGGCGGCGAGACGAAGAAGTCAGACTGATTCGCGATCGCATAGCTCAACGGATTGACATCGAACGTCAACGTTTGGCCGGTTGTGATGTTTGTCTCATCCGTTGCCGTTCCGATCGGACCTGCTGAAATATTGAACGCAAATCCGGTGGACCGCTGCACGCTAGCATCTTCCGCCACTTCCAGGTTCAACGAAACTGTGTCAAACGATGGGCGGTCATTTACCGGATTGAGGACCAACTGCACACGGTTCGTCACCGAGCGTCTGTCGTCGATCAAACCCTGACCAAAGAGCGAATAGGTCTCTCCACCAAGTGGACTGTCATCCGTTACTTGGTAGGTAAACGAATCGATCGCGTTGATGTTGGTATTGCGATCAACCGGTGGAGTGTAGAGCAGCGATACGACGTCGCCATTGATGTCCGTCACAGGTTGCAACGTTCCGCCCAAGGCAGTCGTTGCTGGGAAACCCGTGATCCGCAGGATCTGAGAGCCACCGCTGAAGTTTCCGACTTCGTTGGCAGGACCAGCATTGAATACGTCCAACAATCCGGGTTGGCGATACGGATCAGTGACCGGAGTTGTGTTTCTCGCAAACAACTCGAATGGTTGGACTGTTCCGCCAGCTTGAGTGTTGTCTTCTTTCAACACATAGGTGAGTGTTCCGTCATTGGCGATCGTGTAGGCCTCATCTGGCGAAGCCGAATCGCTGGTTCCAGCCAAACTCGATTCCAAACGCGGAGGATCATTCACCGGCTGAACATTCAACTGGAACGTAATTCGTGATTGAATCGGCACGAACGTGGGGTCGAATGGATCAGCATCCATCACGTCCACCACAATCTCAGCCGAGCCGAACTGATCCGGAGCAGGGAATACCGAGATCGAGCCATTTGATGAGATCAATGGATCCTTCCAAAACAGTCCAGCAGGGATGATCGACTCGCTTGTCACGATCGAGAACACCACCGACTCACGCTGCAATTCATCCAACGCCGATGGCGGTCCAGGGCTGATGCTTGTCGCCCAACCAGGAACCAGCGTTTCTCCGTTGTCGTCTCGCTCCAAGACATTGACCACAGGGTTGAACGCAAACGTTGGTGCATCGTTCTCAGGTGCCACCGAAATCGTTACCGTCGCCGGCACCGATCTCTGGTCTACCAAATCGACCTGCGAGTCAATCAGTGAACCATCAACGATTCCGCTACCAGGCACCACCGTCAAACCGTCATCGGCAACGATGTAGGTGAACACCTCGACCGCAGCAAAGGGCGTTCGGCGGTTGTAGTCGTCCGCAGGCGTATACACCCCGGTCGTAAACGCACCATCGACAAAGGTAAAGCTCAGCGTGCCACCGGAGACAGTGGTCATCGTCAGCGTTCCGTCACCGTCGTTGTTCGTCAATGGATCGATCAAATCGTTGACGTCAACGGATTCATCTCCATCAGCAAATCCGACAATTCGCAATGTCTGCTCCACTTCATTGTACGGAGCATTCGGCTGCGGAGTGGCATCGCTGGGCAGGGCAGGCGTGGATCCCGTCAGATTCAACAGATCGTTGACATCAAACGTGATTGTGTTGTCCTCCACTCCACTGAGCGATCGATCGAACGCTTCTGGGCGATCGTTGACAGGATCCAACAGGATCGAAATCGTACCGTTGGATTCTGCAGGATTGAGTTGCAGATTCCCAAACGGTTGCGAGGGGCTCAATGCCAGTTCATCGACACCGTTGTCGCGAACTCGATACTCAAACGTATCCAAGCCATAAACGTTGGCGGGAGGCGTGTATACCAAACCATTGGCCGTCAGCTGAACCGTTCCTCCCAATGCCGTCGTGATCGACGTCGGCACCAGGGTCAGATTGGCGCTGTCCGTGACATTGGCTCGTTCGTCAATCGCAGTGGCACGAGAGTTCTCGTCGTTGCGAAGCACGAACGCGGTCGGAATCAACAGAGTTCGATCTTCCTGGGGTGTCGGAGGCGCCGATGCAAAGAACGTCATCCAGGCCCCTGTTGGATCACTGGTGATCAAATCGTCGCCAGGAAGCGGAGCATCGTTCATCGCACGGACGTAGATCTCGGCGTTGGCATCCATCGTTAACGGTGTGCCTTGCACAAATGCGCCGTTGTAGAAGGAACGTCCATCGTCTGAAACAGTAAACCCAAACCCGTCCAATCGGCTGTTTGTGCCTCCAGTCGGATCTTGGGAATTGAAGTCCTGATCAGGACGGTAGTCCAGCGAAATCAGGTTACCCGAGACGTCAAACTGAATATTGGTGATGGTGCCGTTGGTCGTTGGGAACTCGTCTGTCAATGCAGGCGGTGCCAATGCAGACACTTCCGTTGTCAGGATGCCGTCCGAAATAGCCAGTTTGGTGACGAATGCGGCATTGGGATTGATCACACTGGGATTCTGATTCGATTCATTGAATGGGAAGAAATCAAAGTCCGGATTTACCATCGCATCGCCCTGAACGCCAGCGACCAATTCAGCCGCCGTGATGGTGATCACAGTGTCCTCGTCAGTGACAAACGACTGGTCTGGAGCAAATGGCGGATCATTCACCGGTGCGATGTCCAGGCTGACGGTGCCCGGTGCGTACTTGATGTTCACCACGGTTACCGGATCTCCATTGATATCCAGCACCGGATCTCCATTTGCGTCCAACACGACGTCAATGCCCTCGTCAGCGACGAAGTACGTGAACGAATCGGGGCCGTAGTAATCAGCCGGCGGGCTGTACGTCAGTTCCCGAGTGTTCGTGTCAAACGAAACGGTACCACCATTGGTCGTCGTCAACGGGAACGGACGGAACTGTGGTGGGAAATTCGGTTCAGCCGAAATCAGGAACTGCGTTCCCTGGATCGTGAACTCACCATCGTCGTTGAGCCCATTGAATCGATTGGAGATGAACGTCAAATCGCTGTCGACGTATCCTTGCTCGATGCCGTTGACGCTGCCAAACGCATACAGCAAGCCGCTGATGGTGTTGGCATCAAAATCGACATCCGCAATCAAGCGGTCGGTCGGATCGGGCGTGAAATTGATCCAAGTTGTGTCGTTGCTGTATTGCCACGATCCAAAGAAGAATCGCACGGCGACCATGTTCTGGCTATTGAGCCCGAGCGAAGTCATGGGCGGAGGCGAGGCGGCAAATCGCGTGAACACACTCGTCTGACTGTGCATGATGTATCCCGTACCGGTCGCGGTGTCGTGCACCGCGATTCCCGCATTGACGGGGCCGATCGGAACGGCGGTCGTCAAGCCTTGCTGTTCAACCAAGAACACATTGCCATTGACCGGATTGTCTTCGTCATCACCTGCCGTCGTGCCCGGTGAGGCAAAGCTCAACAGGTAGGATTCAGGGATGACAAAATCAGTGTCTTCCTGCAGTGTGGCGCCCAACGTCGAACTGTCGATCACGATCGGAACGAAGGACGATGTCGGCGGGTCATTCATCGGCAGAACACGCACTTGAATCTGCCGTTGAACTGTTTCAGGTGCCGGCATCGGAACGGCAGGGTTGCCATTCGGCAAAGTCGTCATTCCGTCATCAGTGACGGTGTAATAGAACGTTGCCCGAGACCCATTCGCTCCGTCGGACGGATTGTTCTCGTTGTAGTCAGCGTCTGGCTGGAACACGACCGACAACACTTCTCCATTGAGTTCAGTCGTCGTCACCGTGCCCGCGACAACAAAGCCTCCCGCACCGTCAGAGACATAAGTTTCTGTTGGGACTCCTGCGGCAGCCACCACAATGTTGCCTGAGGCATCCACCACTGAGATGCTTTGAACCGTCAGCGTTTGCTCAGACTCGTTCCACGGAGGCAACTGAGTCGCAGTGTCCGACATCGGCAACGCGTTGGTCAACAACTCGGCCTTCGTAATCGTGACTGCTGTGCTCGTGTTGGTGTCGGTCGGTTCCGTCGTGATGAAATCCAACTTGTCCTCTGCCACCGGAGGATCATTGACCGGAGTGACATTGATCGTAACGGTCGCCACGACACTGCTGCGAACCGGCAGGGTGACACCTTCTATCGTCTGCGTCTCGATCACTCGATAGGTAAAGAAATCTTGGCCATAGAAATCATCCCGCGGCAGGTACGAGAAACCGCCCGTGTTGGGATCCAAGTCAAAGCCCGTGCCGCTGGCACCAAACCCAATCGCCGCGGCATTGCTCGGTCCTCGTTCCAGTTCATACTGTACCGCAATCGGACTCGCCACCGAGAACGTTCCGCTGACGACCCCATTGAGTTCGTCGCCGGAAACCGGCATCTCAGGGGCTTCCGCAATGGTGCAAGAGTTGTCTGGCGTGACACAGGTTGCGCCCGTAGGCACGGGCAGTACCGCAGACGCGATGAACACGGGATAGTCTTCCACTTCGCCACCGATCGCGACTCCACTAGGAGTCAAGTTGCCGGTGCTGCTGATGCGGAAACGTGCCCAGGTCGACCCGGTCAATCCACCGGCGAGTACCGCTGGAGATGTCGGTGTCAAAATCGTTACCGTGTTCTCGCCGTCCAAGACGACCTGATTTCGCAATACTTGCTCATTGGGATCCAGGAAGTCCCCGTCACCGTTGAAGTCGATCCAGGCATCCAGCAGACCGCCGCCCGTGGTCTCCACGATGACTTCGGCGCCGCTGGAATCCAATGGATTGAGGAAGCTGATCACTTGGCCAGAGTCAGGATCGACAAACACTCCGGCAGGAACGCCTCCGCTGCCAGAACTGATTCCCACTCCGTCTTCGTCGTTAAACGTTGACACACTAAAGCTTGCCGAGTTGCCGGTGTACAGCACCGACGTGCGAATGGCATTGACTTTCAAGTCAGCCGAAACTGCCGCAGCAACACGCTGTGCCAATACGCTGGACGGTTCGCCGGGAACTCGGATGATTCCGACGTCACTGGCAAACGTCGTGTTGCCCGCAGAGATCAACTCGTAGGTCCGAGCGCTGCCGTCGATCGTGATCGACAAAATGTCGCCCGCCGCGCCCGCGGCGGTATCCACGGTAATATCCAGCTCTTCACCCAACACCACGTTGTTGATCGTGAACGATCCTGCCCCCGTCGCAACCGCGCTGATGACCGATGCTGTGTCGTCGCTCAGCGGGAAGGCGAATGCATCCGTTTCGGTATCTATGTTGCGACGAGAATCCGATGCATCTCCCAGACTTGGACCTCCAGCGGGCGAAACGGTATGGCGTGCTCCGTTCTCTGCCAACAGGGTCAAATAACCTGGAATCGTAGTCAACCGACTTGGTGCGTCGCCAAAGTCCAGCTCAACACCGGGCATCAAGATCGTGAACTGAGTCTCGCGATTCACACGGTTCGCCTGCAACGGATTGCCAGCGAGGTCGCGGATCGAACGAACAACGCCGTTCTGTGGCCCCGTTACCGCAGTCGTGTTGTCCAACCAAATGGTTCCTCCACCGGGCGCAAACGTGGTCGTGGTCAAGCCGCTACGCTCGATCGCGGAAATGATCTCCGCCGCCAGCGTGTTGGCCGGATAGTCAATTGCCGATGGAATGAATGGGACTCGGATCACACCGCCCGCCACGCCAGTCGTCGTCAACGAACTGCTTGAGACATCAACGGATGAATTGATCGGTGAAGCAGAACCTTGACTGAAGTTCGGTTCGCCCAGAGCGATCACGTTATTCGTACTCGTGGTGCTGGTTGCCGCGAACTCGCTGTCGATCGCAGCAGCCAACGTCTGGGCGATCACTGTCGCATCCGCTGTCGGCAGCAGCAGCACGATTCGGTCGCTCGTCACGACAGATGAGTTTGTCGTCAACAAGAACGTTCGTGTGTTGTTGCCGATGGTAACCGTCACCTGCTCACCAGAGACAGTTGCTCCAGTGGCAGCCGATGGCACCGTCATCATCAATTTACCGGTGACAGCAGGAGTCCCAATGATTGACAATCCGCCTGATTGAATGTCGATCGTGTCGCCTTGCATGCCGCCGAAGTAGACGCGACCGTCTTCCAAACCACGGGCTGCCAGATCCAACCCGGACGCACGAACCGCCGAACCGATCAGGTCGGCGATTTGCTCGGGCGTCTCGGTGCCGTTGAGCGGAATGACATCCGTGGTCGGTAGCAGGGTTTTTACGGGATTGGAGGCATCGACAAATTCGAATTGACGGGTGATGCCATCACTCGATGCGTACAAGAAGTAATCGCCCACCGCGATGCCTTGATCGACACCATCAACGAGCAAACCGTTGAGCGCCTCGGTGACGACTGCTCCCGCTTGACTGCCCAGCTGAATTCGGTCTGCGCCCACCGCGATCGGGTCGATCGAAAGGGCTGCCTTGATCGCCGGATCGCTGAGTGCCGCCAAGATCGCATCGCGTACATCGGACGCTGAGACCTGAGGATTCAACGGATTTGGCGACGTGATGTCGATCGGAATATTAGGCGACGTGACGCCGCCCAACTTATCGAACTCAAAGAAAATCTCCGTCAGGCCATCTGGCGACGTGATGCTAAAGGTCTGCTGATCCAAGAATCCCGAAACATCGCTGACGACCTGCAAACTCAACGTCTGTGCGACTTGCAACACATAGCCGCTGTCGTATTCAAACGTCGCCAAATTGCCGCTGTCGTCCTGAATCGTGAATTGCTCACCATCCTGGACTCCGAGCCCATCACTGACACTGACGACAACTCGGTCGCGGTTATTGAGCGTGATCTCGTAGGCAGAGCTCGGATCCCAAACACCGCCAGCTGGCGTTAACGCAATCGTGTTGGTTGTGGCCGAGTATGCGTAGGTGAAATCGGTTCCTGGAATCAATCGCCGACCATTCTCAGTCAAGACAATGGCTTGCTCCAACACCGTATTGTCATCCAAACCGGTTCCATCCGTATCTCGCAACTGAATCAGGAACTGTCCCTGTGTACCACTTGCCAAGCGAACGTAAGTCGCGAAACCATCGATGTCCCGGCCATCGGCACCGTTATCCAAAGGATCAGTCAATTCAGCGATCGGGCCGAAATTGTCGACTCGGTCCAAAGCACCAATGTCAACAAAGACACTCGGCCCCGTTCCGGAACCATTGTTGTTGCCCGACGTGTCGGAACGGCGTTGCCCGGCCAAGTCCGTGAACGGAGCAAAGATCGGTGACTCCGCAATTCCGAGGGCACCTCGCAGATTGGCCAAATCGAATCGCTCATCAACCAACCCCGTGGCGTTATCAATCAGCAACGAACCAGCGGCCGGGTAGAAGTTCCGGTTGGCTTGATCCACAAACAACGGGTCACCGGTCGGAACGAACACTGCAAACCCGCCCGCTCCCACATTTTGAGTCGGCTGCGCGTTGCCCGAATACAACATTGCAAACAACTCGATGTCATTGATGCTGCCGTCCGCTCGTACACCAATGGCGTTTCCCACGACAGCGTTGTTCACCAACGTCGGCGCGGCGTTGATCGACACATCGATTCCGACGTTACCACCAACGATCGTATTGTTCACAACGCGAGCAAAGGGTGATGGTGCCGGAACGGCCCCTGTCTGCGCGTCCCCAACGAGCGAAATACCGGCGAACGCGTTATCCGCAAGGATGTTGTTGACGATCACGACGCCCGGAGCCGTTTGATTCTGGTTCAGCGTCGGGAAAGCTCGCACAGTACCAGGACGTGGCAGATCATTGCTGCCCAGCGTGCTGACATCGTCTCGGTTTCGACGTCCGGCATCCACCGAGATACCGAATGTCGAACTGTCAACGATCACGTTGTTCTGTAGGATCACCTGCCCCTGATCTCGATAACGATTGGAGTCACCATTGTCCGGACCATAGGGCACAATTGAGCCCTGAGAATCTGGGCCAAAAAACTCCACACCGTGCTGAACGAAGGTCAATCCGGGAATCGTTGGTGCAAAATTGAGTCCACCAAGAATATCCGCCGCAGCCGGACCTTGCAGGAACACTGTGTCGGAGAACCCAATCCCAGTCGTCACTCGGCCATCCGGCGACGCTGCGCTTACCAAGAATGAATCCTGGACGAACGGTTGATTGATCGCATCCCTCAAGGCAGTGGCCAATTCAACGTCCGTTGATTGACTGTTGTATGGAACCGGGATCGCTCCCGTGGTCGGAGCAGTCCCAACGCCATCGTCCAGGTTATTAAACTCAAAACGAAGGGTCTTCAGTCCGTCGGACAAGGAGACAAAAGAGCCGTCGACGATTTGCGAGCCATGCAGCCCGGTCAACTGGAGCGAGATCCCTTCGCCGATGATGTCGTTGGTGTCATAGGAACGTACTGGTTGGGTCAGCCCAGGTCCCACTGCCCCGGGGATCGCATACTCCGCCGACAAACGAACTTCCAACTGGAATGGCCCCGCATCCACAACCGACGGAGTTGCTCCGCCTGGCAAGAATGATGGAGTGTGGTACGGATTGTCCGCCGTGGCAATTCCGGGATTCGCATCGAGCACCAATTCGCCGCGTTCGGCAAAACCGATGATCACGTCGTCAATGAAGAAACCTTCGAACGCATTGTTTTCGGCGCGTCTGCCTCTCGTGTTCAATACGTTACGCGAGAGCCCTGCAACCGCTGACCCACTGTAAGCACCCGCGCGCTGCCCAGGAGCCCCCGGTGTCGTCGTACTCGTCTCATCATTCTGGAAGTAGATCAAAGATCCGGCATCCAAAAGCGTGAAGCCGTACATTCGCACAGACTCGTTTCCTGCCGTACCGTACAACTGATAGGGAGCAAGCGAAACAGGACCAAGTCCGGCGTGGTACTGAGTCGCAATCACCGTCTGCATCGTGGTCGCAATTTGACCAGTCGTCGAATTGACAGAAATCGGGATTGGGATGGCACCAAACGTCTGAACGCCAGCAAGATCAATCGCAAACGAACTGATCAATGGGTTTGACGGATTGAACTGAACTCCACCGATCGTTGGGTTATTTCCAGGAACCCCGAAACGGTTGGGGGTCGTCGGATCAAGGATTGTTGTGAAACCATTCGCCTGCAACGCTGCCCGAGTATTGTTCGAGATCGTCGCAGCCGTGTCGGACTTGTTGAACCCGATATCTCGCGAGTTCGCAGGGGCCGCAACTGCCAGATCGACGTAGCGGAAAGTAACGGGCGCACTAAACGGATTGGTCAACGTGAACGTGTCATTGTGATTGATCGCCTGCCCCGATGTCGGCTGCAGGACCAACCCAAAATCAAACTCAAACGTGGTGGCGTTGGCCGTCGAATCGTGAATGAGGGTGAAATTCCGATCCGCCGGGTTCGTTCCATCGCCTTCCAGCAATAATTGAGGCCGCACCGCTCCCAATTCCACGACATCGACCTGCGATTCGCCGGCGGTGTTGAAATCAAATCGAATCCGTACATCGCTTTGACCTGCCCAAGGAGACAAATCGACGCGTGCTTGACGCCAATCCGCACGATCAAACAGCTCCCGTGTCAGATGCGGATCACCGCTTGGGTCAATGTATCTACTCTCACCGACGTCAAATTCGTCTTGCCCATCGTTTTGCGTGCCCGCACTGGCACCATTGTTGGTTGCGACTAAACGCCAACCACGGTCTTGTTCACTGGAAACGTAAACTCTCACCGAGTCCAGTGCATTGGCGGATGACGGAATCGTGGCTTCCGCGTCCTGCGTGTCGGCAAAGTAGCTGAAGTACATCACGGGCTCGTCCATCGCCCCGTACTCTGACAAGTCAAAGCCGAAACTTTGGATCTGACCGTGTGCCCCACCTGCAAAGTCGTAGGAATTGAGCGAACGGGTTGCGAGATTTTGACCCGTCCAAGTCCCCGCCTGAGTATTGTTCCCCGCGGGTGTCTCGTAACCGAAATACAAACTGCTTTGCCCAGCGGTATCAGGCCGGACCAAATCTTCTGTCGCGGGTGCACCATGACCATCGTCGCCGCCGCGTTGCTGAGTTTGGTGCCAGAGGTTGATGTCCAACGTACTGAACGCAATCCCGTTGGGTGTCGAAGATGGCATTTGGATTGTGCTTTGCCCCAAGTCCAGAAGCTCTTGAGGAGCACCGGTCGTGTCAAACAAATGCAACATGCCCGTCGAATCCGTCGCAAACAACAGATTCGCGTACTGCGGCAGGTTCTTTGGTCCTGTGGTCAACGATGTGAAATTGATTCCCGGAAACTGGGTGATCATGTTGCCGATGTAACGCACATTTGCAACGCTGCCATTTCCCTGTTGGTTTGGCGGAATGGATAGCAACGAGCCGTTGTCCGTCACCACATACAGCGTACCACCGACATCGGTAATCCCTGTTACCAAGCCGATGTCAACATCTGGATCTCCAGGGTTCGCACCTTGGATCCCGATGTGACCGACTTCTACCGTATTGGTTCCCGCGCCACGTGCGGTGCCGTTGCCTGTCCGGCCCGCACCATTGGCCGTTGCATTGATCGCTGCACCCGTTGTCGGATTCAATCGGTACAGATAGTTCTGAGCAGGAAGCCCGGGAACCAAGCCAGTGATCTGATTCTGTGCATTGATCGTCGCCCCAGTGTAGGTCATCTGCCCGTTTCCACGACCGGCGACACCGTAGAGGTTGAGGGTGCTGTTGCCGCCACCGATGACTTGATAGCTCAATGCATTGAACACCATTCCGTGTCCGACGCGATTCCCGTTGATGATCGCTCGACCAACAGCTGGATTGCCGTTGTTGATGAAACCCTCAAAGGTTTGCAGTCCAGTGTTTCCAACATTGACAACGTTGCGACCGGTTTCGTCGATACTGAAAAATGGCTCCGTGTTGGCATCCGTCTCTACTCGGTCGCCTCGGGCGCCGCTGCTGGCGTAAACGACCCCTCCAGGGTGCACCGCGATGTCTCCCAATGCTGATACATTGTTCGTGTAAATCGCATCCAACGATCCGATCAGCGGATTGGCACCGCCAACGTAACTTGTGTTGGCGGCATCGGAATCCAAGACCAGCAGGTCGACGTCACCCAATTGGAAAGGCACCGCATTCTGTTCGCCCTGGAAAACAACTTGGATCGGTGCCGCAGCTGTCACCAAGGGAGCGAGATTGTTGTCCGCAAAGCGGTCTTCCGCGATTCGGATCACCGACGTCACTGGTTCCAAGCGAACGTCAGGATTCGCTGGATCGGCGTTGAACGACTGACGCAAATCGGCCGGAATCTGAGCATCACCGATCACTGCGACTTCATAGAATCCAGCCCGCAGTTCCACAGTGCCCAGGAATGCGTCGCGATGCCCAGCCGAACCACGATCCAAATCGGTGATGTCGGTGCCTTCCAATGGATTGGCGCGGTCGACCATCACATTGGAATTGGTTCCCATCATGATCAAACGGGCCGGCGACGTTCCGTCCACTCCCAGCCAGTAGAGCAAGAGTGTCGTGTCAGGCCTCGAAAACCCGTCGCCGTAGTCAATGTCAAAGGTCGCGGCAATGTAAGTTTCATCACCCGCGTCGTTGGTCGTGCCGCCGACGCCCTGAACCGTATCCTGCTGCCCCTGAATCGAATCTCGTTCCAGTTGGAACTGATAGCGATTGATCGCCCCACCACCAGTCAGATTTCCTGACACACTGATCGCCGCGCGATCACTCGACGCAATGCTGCCCAAATTCACCGGAACGATTGCGTTTGCTGGTGCGCTCAAGCCGCCTTCGCCTGTTAACAGCGAGTGACTCGGCAGGCCATTAACATCAATGCCGATTTGAGCATATCGAATGTCGCTGTAGCGAACAGTCGATCCGCCGAATTCATCGGCTTCGCGCAGCCTGGCTTGCATCTGATACAAGCCCACACTGCCATTGGCTCCGCTAACACGAACGAAATACTCGCGAGAGGAACCGACGGCTCCCGGCAGAACCACCCGCATCCCTGCGTCCATCGGATTGGTCGTGTACAGGTCTTGATAAGTCCCGTTGATCAAGTTCGTCGGCGCATAGGTACTCTGTTGCATCGGCAAACCAGCGGTCCCTGGAAAGTTGATCACACCATTGATGGCTTCCTGGTGGCTGTTGTCACTTCGCGCCAACACGGTTCCATCGGCTTGGACCAACTCAATCACACTGTCCAGTGTGGATGCGGTTCGATCAATGTCCAGCCAAACCGTTGTGCCTGCTGTCCCCCGGAACGAGTAGACGTCTTGATCACCGGGCGATGCGATCGTGCCGTGTACGGTGAATCCGAGACGTGAAATCTCATCGCTGGACTTCTCGTCCTTTGCCAACGTTCCCAGCGTCTCCGCCAGATCCGGCGTTGCATTCAAGTCCCCATCACCCGCTGAGTTGCCCTCGCGTTCAATAACGGTTTCAACGTTGCGGTCATTGCTGTATTCATTCAATTGCAATCCGCGCCAGGAACCGCTCAGTGGTTGCGTGAGTCCGTTGCCGCCGGTATCCACCAACGGTTCACCAAAGGGATCAAACCCGGCACCCACCGAGTCATCATCAATCGAAGTCAAAATGACCGGATGTTCCGGTTGACCGATCACATGCAACGTGCCACCGACGCGATCCAATATGTCGGTCGCCCTTCCATCTGCAACCAAAGTGGAGTTGCCCTGCAGGAACTTAACGACGAGGCTCTCATCCACTCGACTCTGCAGACGGATACCACCGTAGGTGTGTAAGTTCGTATCGGTGATTGTTCCGCTCACCACGTGTACAATGTCGGTGTCGTCCCAAACGATTTCGGTTGCAGCAAGTTCCGGACGAATTCGCAGACCGGCGATTCCGTTTGCCTCCAGCAAATTGCCGTGAATCAATGGACCGAAATTGCCTGCGGGAGAATCAACGATTCCGATGTCGCCCGTCTGACGGCCCCCATCAACGACCGGCGTGGCATCCAACGCATTGAGATTGATCGAAATCGCCGCCGTGTTCAGTCCAACAGTGCCTTTGATTACATTGTCCAAAATGGTCGGTTGTGATCCGGACACATAAATTACCGCTGGCGCATTGGGGCCCCGCCCTGCTCTAAAGGGATCGATTCCAGCAACTCCGCTCGCGTTGGACTCGAAAACAGTATTCGCAATCCGTGCATCCGACTGTCGTATTTCGATCGCATTGAAACCTGAACTGGTTCCGTTGATCGATGAAGTTCCGCCGGCGAAACCTACCAATGTGTTGTCCAAGCTCAATCGGCTGAACGGCCTGGAATAAATGCCTGCCCAGTCGCCCGCCGTACCCGTGCTGTCGCCATTGTCTGTGGTGTCGAACGTTCCCCCGGCACCATAGCGATCGTCGCTGCGACTGGTGAAAATCACAGGTCGTCCCTCGACGCCTTCCGCAATCAGATCGGCGCCAAATCCGAGTTCAATACGAACATTGGTGCTCTTGACCGTGAGTCCTGGATCTACGATCAATCGTGCATCCAGCCGAGTTCTATACTGCGAAAACGCTTGCGCCGTCGTCGCCGTCGTCACATCGTCCAAATGAGTTGTGTCCGTTCGGTCCAGCTCAGCAACCAGTTGGAATCCACCACTTGCCGTATTGCGACGGTACAAACGACGCGAAACGTAATCACCGTTTGCAATCGGTAAAGCCCCCAACTGTACCGCCTGACCTGCGGCAACGGTGACCGGCACGGTTGGATTTGATAACAGTGATTCAAATCCGTAGTTGTCAACGAAACTAATCGCATACTCGTAGTTGCCTGCTGCCAATCCAGCGCCTGAGGCTGCCACGGGGGTTAGCGTCGTCAATTGTGGAGAGGTCGCTTGGGTCTGACTTTTGGCACCGGACGCATAGCCCTCAATCACCAAGTCGTCACCCAGAACGTGCACAACCTCGGTATCATCAAACCGGCCCGCCACACGCAACGATTCCTTGCCATTAGCAGTCGCGTCGATGCGCACCAACACCCCATTGATTGAATTGTCAACCAGATCATTTCCGTACATCACCGGACCGATGCGGTCATAGTCAGGTACGAATGAGTGGTCTCGCTGATAAAGCAGGCCAGTGAATTTGGTTTCTTCAAAACTCGGCGGGTCGGCAGAGATCGCCGCGGAGCTGGAAAAGTAGATTTCGTTGCCGATCAATGTCGGACGGGCTGCGTCCAAACGGATCGGCTCCACGGTCGTTGGTTGACCATTGATTTGAACCAATCCACCGCCGTAGCGCATGTTGGCGTTGGCGATGTAGTTGATGAATAAGCCCTCCCGCTCAAAGTCAACGCGTCCTTCGGAGCGATCCACACCGTTACGAATGTCGATACCGCCCCAGTCTCCAGGCGATGGTGGTAGACTGAGAGAACTCTGTTCCAATCCGACACCAGGGTCATTGAAACTGGTAAAGAAGACGGGCAAGTGCGGAACGCCCAAAACCTGCAGCGTGCCTTCACTGGCATCGATCCCGTCAACACCACTACCGATCGCAATGCGGCTGCCCAGCATCTTCATGACGACGCCCGCATCGATCATCAGGTTCACACCAGCAGGCACCACCAAATTGCGGCCATCCTTCAACGTTTGCGACAACGAATTGATTCGTCCAATGTTAAAGGACAGGTTGTCGTCAGCCGCTTGGAATCCGTCTGACACGACACCGATCGACCCGTCCGCTCCAGTATTACCGACCAAACGCACGGTTTGTCCCGGCGCTGCGGCCGCCAAAGCGTCAGCGACCGAACGGAACGGAGTCGCTGCACTTCCGTCACCACCAATCGGTGCAGCGGCGTTCACGTACAGCGTGTCTGCCAGATCATCAGCGCGGAACCAGAAATCGAATTCACCGCCGGGGACACCATCGGCATCACCGTCTATCGGAGTCCCTGCCGCATCCAAAATTGACTGTCCGGTAGCCTCGGTAAACTTCACCCTTAACTGATAGGTCCCCGAACTATCTGCTCCTGCGCCGCTCCCAGCAATGTCGGGATCGTAGTTCTCATTGCCGTCCGCGGTGACTCCGATGAAATAATTGCCGGCCTCCAATTCCACACTCAACGCGGAGTCGCTACCGAACGAATCGTTGTTAGCAGCAATCAACTCGGGACCACTGGCGGTCTGACGGTATAGCGCAATTTGAGTGTCCAGCAAACTGCCAACTGCGGTGCGTTCGGCAAACGTTTCCACGTCCAAGAACCCACGTTTGCCCGCGGCGATATTGAAGGAATAAAAGTCCACATCGCGGTTGTCCGGCCGATATAAGGTTCGACCGTGAATCAAGTCGGCTGGTCCCGGAAAATTCCATTCGGAATCACCGCCATACTGAGTCTCACTCCCCATCACCGTCGTCGGGTGCAGGTCATAGGTGTGCCCAAGTCCGATGGAGTGACCAAGCTCGTGAATGGCCGTTTCAAAGAACGAAAATTGCCCGGTGTTGGAACGTCCCGGTCCGTCATACCAATTCTCCGCAGCGTCCATTACCGCCAGAGCGGAATTCGCCGCACCGAGAGTCCCTCCAGGACCACTGGGAAAACCAATCAGCTCGCCCACTACGACTGTGGTACCGCTGCTTTCCGTTTCAACAAAATCAACGCCCAGCTGCTCTCCGAAGTAGTCATAAATCTCACGGATGCGATCCATTTGGTCTGGATTGATCGACGTAAACAGCTGACGACCGTCAGGCAGTGTCGCGTAGGGACGATTCAGAGCAAAGTTAAAACTCCTCTGTGTGATTCCGGCAGTCCCATCGGCGCCCCCGATGTGCTGTTGCTCGCCAACGTCCTGGGCACCCAACTGACCATCCACCCCCGGCAGATCGAATGGCAATCCAGGACCGACAATCGATCCATTGATCATCAACGTCGAGGTGCTACCGAAAGCGGTCAATGGCAAGGCGGTCCCAACGGTATCTCCCGGGTCAGCACCAGGAGTCACCGTCGTGATATCACTCGGATCGCCAGCGACCGTGACCGCCTCTTTGCTACCGATTTTCAACCGATAGGCTCCCGTTCCCACTAGCGCTGCCAAGTCACTGCTGAATGTCAGTTCCACGCGGTTGACTCGAACGTCTATGTTGATCGTGGAACCTGGGTTCGACGGATCGGGAACCGCCTGAGGCTCCGTCACCGTGACGTTCACCGAATCGGGCAAGTAAGCAATGTCATCCGTGTTTTGAACCGTGTCGCCCGTACGAATCAACTGATAAAATGCCGGGTCTTTCAGCGAGTCCGTTCCCCCGCCGGCGAACAAATCGTTGTCATCAAAATAGACGTGAATCACGTCACGCTGCGGAGTCACCGATCCATCCGCATTGGCAACGACCGGCTGTGGCACGACAGCACTGACTCGTGCACCAAGCTCCAATGCGAAATCAATCGTGTCTCGGTCCGAACCGTTCTCCCGAGGCTGAAACGCGTCGCCATTGAGCTTGCGCAACGTGTCGGCATTCGTGTTGACGATCTCTTTGATGCCTTCGCCATAGACCTCTACACGGTAAAGCCCATCGGGCAGACGCTCACCGAAGCGGGCAATCACGACGCGATCGCTGTCGCCAAATCCGATCCATGCCGGCGTGACAACAATGTCATCGGCGGTTTGCAAGACTCCGTCGCGTCCAGCTTCCCGGAACCCAATGCCGCTGCTCAATGTCGCCGGATCAATCCCGGTGTCAGCACTGAACCTGAGTGTCAATTCGGTGGGCGAAGTCTCGAGCCTGTTTAAATCTGTTTGGCTGAAGATATCGTCGGCATTCGGATTCACCGAGACCAGTCGCAACGCTCCCGTATTAGCGGCCGTTCCCAGTGTTTGCCCGACTCGCAGGTCCATCGAATACAACTGCGCTTCAATTCCCGAAACGCCAAAGACTTCTACAAAGTAGGTCCCGGCACTGGTCAAACCGAAGTCACTCGTGGACTCACCCTGTCCTAATCCGGTGTCGTCCACACGCAACAACTCGGCACCGCTGCTGTCCAGCACTCGAAAACCAAGATTGACTTGTGCTCCGCGATTCACCGGAACCGGAGTCCCGTTCTGAGGTCCCGCAAGGTACTGAGTTCCCGTGGGTGAAATATCCACGGAGATGTTTGCCGGGGATGTGACAGCAAACTCGTAAAGGTCAACATCTGTTGAAAAATTATCGATCGAAGCCTGGTTGACCGTGCGAAGCTCATCGCTGAGCACGCCAAAGTCATTCGCGGTGGCCAACGAATCGTTTGGCTCTAAAGGATCGCCGTACAAGATATGAGCATTCCAGATGTCATCTTCTTGGGGGCCATAGAACGCCGTGGTGACAAAGGGCTCAAGCAACTTCGTTTGATTGATCGGCTCGACGTGCGCGATCCCCAGACCGTGCCCCACCTCGTGCGCCAACACGTTGGTCAACGCGGTGTTGGGACCCGTCGGTCCGTCCGCATTCAGACTATAAAAGTTGTCATTGGTATCGATGACCATGTCACCTGAAACACCAATCGCTCCGCCAGCAGCCGGAAAATAGTTGAACGCCAAGATGTTGCTGTTGCCGTCGATGTTCATCCCGCCGATACGCATGTCCGCGCGAACCCCCAACACACCGGTGGTCGCGGCGGTGGCTTCCGCGAGCGGCGCACCATCGTCATTGGCCTCATAAACAAGCGTGATTCCGGTCTGCTCTGACCACATGTCATAGATCCGTTGAAACAACGGAAACCAAGGCTTGCTGGAAATGACGTTGATCCCAGACCCACCGTAGATGCCATCCATGAAGGCAACCACATTGCTGGTTCCCGCCACCGCTGCCGTGTTTGGCTCAATGATCTGGGTGCCGTCAGGTACGATTCCCCACGTCAAGGTCACAGGATCGCCAGTGTTCGGACTTGGTCCGCTCGCAGGGATTGACCATCGAGAACCAGCCAGAATCCCGTTGGTGGATCCACCAACGTGCATGCGTGATTCGAGCTCCTGAATCACTTCATCCGAGGTTCCGGGGGCAAAGATCGGATGAGCCATCAGCTCAGCAGCCAAGAGCTCCCGCTTCTCAAGTGTCTCATGCTGCATTCGACGCGACATGACACTGGAACGGCGGGACGTCGCTGGGGATACGCGTCGGCGGGGGGAGAGGCGATTGATCATGAATCGACAGAACCGGGTAGGTAAATGAATGCCGTGCCAAACCTGACTATCAGTTGGCAGAACCACAAAATCATCAAAAACAAATTAACTGAGCATCAATTGACACCCATTGAACTGGACGGCTCGCATTCGCGAATGCCGACCAGTTCTGAATTACCGTGAAAAAATGTGCCCCAGTTTAAGCCAATTGGCTGTAACTAAGCCACCATCAAATACTCCTTGCCGCGTCCAAAACCCTAAATCAGGTCCATGAACGCTGCATCCAACGCTTCAATCCGCTCAGAGCGTTCCTCAGTCTCATCCTGATCTGCGGCGAGCAAATCGATCACATCTGCATCCGATGATGCGGGATTGGAGACTTCCACCAATTTCGCGGCCGCCGGCTCAATCAAATCGACGGCAACATCCGACGAAATCGTCTCGATGCTTGTTTCTGACCCCTTCTGCAGGGGCGTGCCGAGTCCGGCTCCGACAATCAACTCTCCTTCGATGTTGTCAGCTCTTCGCCGCCCCAGCTCGTCGATCACCGCCAAGGCGTCACCAGATGTGATGAATTGGTTTCCATTGACGTCGAAATAGGGAGGTCCGAAATCCGTGTCCTCGACAGGGATCGACCGTACCGATTGCCCAGCCTCACGACTCGCAGCAGCCAGTCGGTTGATGATCAACAACGCGTCAATCGCCGTCACGTTTCCGTCGTCGTTGACGTCGTAGATCAAGTCTGGATTCTGCAGCCGGCTCAACACCACTTGCACGTCGACCGTCGCAACATTTCCGAGTCGGCCTTCCAAGTCCGCGACGGCGTACTGGAAGGAATCATTCCCCACAAAACCCGTTCCCGGGATGTAACGAATGGTGCCGTCTCCACGTGCGATGGCCTGACCATGCAATGGCTGGCTGATGATCTGGATGCCCTGAGGATCAAGTGCACCATCCGGGTCCGAGTCGTTGACCAAGACGGCAATGTCCGTCGGCTCATCGATGAACACGAGTGCTCGATCATCGAACGAAATCGGAGCAGCATTCGCTGCGATCGTGACGATTGCTGTCTGACTGACGAGCCCCAGTTCGTCCCGAACCGTGTATCCGAACTGGTCGACTTCATCGAACGCTTGGAACGGTGTGAACGTGATCACACCCTGAGGTGAGATGTCCAGTGAACCAAAGGCCGGCTGGAATGATATTTGGATCGACGACGGATCAATGGCATTGTCGATGTCAAAGTCGTTATCCAACACGTTGATCACGGTAGGACCAGATAAGCTCAGCGTCGGGTTGTCTCCGCGAACCGTTGGAGCGTCGTTGACGCCGGTAACGTTCAAGGTCACGCTCACCTCCGGACTCGCTGAACCGCTGGCGTCAACCACCGAGTAGCGGAACGTATCACTCAAGATCTGCGACGGTGACAACGCTTGCGCGGTGCTCGAGACCGTTGGATCATAAGTGATCAGTCCGGTCACCGAATCAAATGTCACGCGGGCACCACTGACCGAGAAGCCTTCCGCCGGCATCACGACACGCAGCACATCCGTACCCGCCGGTGGCAAGTCGGGATCAATGTCATTGGCCAGCAAAGCCGACGATGGGATCACCAGGACGCTGTCCTCGGTCGTGGAGAATCCACTGGCCCCTGGTGACGGGTCGGCAACTGCTCTCGGAATATCGTTGACCGCGTTGATTACCAATCGCAGCACCGTACCGTTGGTTCGAGCGCCGCCCGAATCAATCGCGACGACCTGCAAGTCGACGGTTCCGTTTGCATTGGCTGCAGGAATGAATCGCAGCACCCCGGTATCACTGATTTCCGGCAACGTTTGGAAAAGTGGTTGAGCGTCGACAGGTGTGGTGACCTCGAATCGAACACTTTGTGTGGACTCATCCGCAGGACCTGGCGAGATGTTGCGAGCCCATATGTCCGCGTACGGTCCACTGTCCTCGTCGATCGTCACGATCGATCCAGGGGTGAAACTCGGTGCGTCGTTGACCGGATTCACCCGAATGGTAAAGGTTCGCAATTCGCTTTCGTTGTCGTCGCCCTGCGGCAGATTGGTCGGTCCATCATCCACCAACTTGACGGTCAGCACGGCGACACCGTTCGCATTGGGTGCTGCTTGATACGTCAACGTCGCGCTCGTTCCATTGATCACCGCTGTCGGCGGAGTCAGGAACAATTCTGGGTTGCTTGAGACCTGGACGATCTCAAATGACAGGTTCTGGCCGACTTCGTCCAGAGCGCTGGTGGGTCCTGGCTGGACATTGGTCGCCCAACCACTCACGGTGACAACACCGGCATCTTCTTGCGAGACAACGTTGGACGCTCCACTGAACTGCGGAGAATCATTGACGGCCACGACATCGAATGTCACGGTGTTGGACGCAATTCTCGGATCGTTCGAAGCAATCCCGCCAGCTCCGATCCCGACCGTCACCCCATCGTCGGTCACGGTATAGATGAAGGAATCCGGACCGGTGTAGTTGGGTCGAGGCCGGTAACGTAAACGCGTCAGTCCCGTCGCATCCGAGATCGCTTCCAAGGTTCCGCCCGCTGCCGTTGCAACCGGGATCGGCGTCGTCAATGACACGCTCTGGTTTCCGCCCGGATCAACATTGGACGACTCGTTGGCAGGTCCTGGCAGGAACACATCCAACAAGCCCGGAGAGACGGAGTCACCATTGACCAGGATGTCAAACGTGCCGTCCTCCAACAGGCTGAAATGCAGCGGATCCGCTGTCGGATCGACCACCGGTGGATCGTTGACAGGACGAACATCGATCGTGATCGTCGCCGGTATCGACGAAATCAAATCGCCCCGAGTCGCGTTGCCCGGTCCATCGTCCGTCAAGACGACTTCGAAGGTGAATCGACCGAACACGTCCGGTGCAGGCTGATAGCTCAATTGTCCTTGAGGCGTGATCGTAGGGAACTTGGTGAAGTACTGGCTCGACTCGGAAATCGGGAAACCAAGCGACGTCACACTGAATCGAACCGTTTGGCCCGCCACAATGTCCACTTCATCAAACGCGGTCGCTGGAGGGCCAGGATTGATGTTGAAGGCATAGTTGCTGATCGAGACTTCTGCACCGTCTTCGGATACCTCCAATTGGTTAGTTGCCAAGTTGAACTGAGGACGATCATTGACCGGAGTCAAGTCGAGGAAGACCGTGTTGTCCGATGTCAATCGATCCGGCACCAAGGCACCCGCGTTGATCGAGTAGGTCTCACCCGCAACGCTGCCGTCTCGCACCGTGTAGGTAAACGAGTCCACTCCACCAATCGTGCTGTTGTAGTTCAACGGTGGCACATAGTTCAGTGCGACCAACTGACCATTTTCGAACACGCTAAAGAGTTGACCGCCCAGCGTGGTTGTTGCGGGGAACGCAAACAACTCCAAGGACTGCATTCCGCCTGGCGTTGAATCCGCTTCGTTGGCCGGACCGACCGTAAAGACATCCAACAAACCGACGGGATTGAACCCTACCGCATTGGGGTCTCGGCTGAGCTCGATGCGATACGGCGCCGTCGCTCCCAACGGCTGCGTGTTGTCCTCACGTAGACGATAGGTGATCGATGCGTCGATCACGTTGTTGTTGACGTCACGAACATTCGCAACCGAGTAGCCGGCATCTGGGTTGGCTTGGACCGACGTCCCTGCAACCGTGGGATCGAATCTCGGTGCATCGTTGACCGGACGTACGTTGATCGTAATCAATGCATCCGTTACTCCGGCGTTGTTCGGGTCATCGTCTGTTGCTCGCAAGATGTAGACCGCCGTGCCGACCTGATCAGCACTTGGGTACACGGTCAGTCCGAGTCCCGCCGTAATCACCGGATCTTGTGACATCAGTCCTGTGGGGACGCTGACCGGGACGACACTGAACGTCACAGTCTGTGACGCCAACTCGTCCAAGGCCGTTGCTGGTCCCGGCAAAGCATTGCTGACGATGTTCGGCACAGTCGTTCCAGCAGAATCCTCCAGGACATCGATCTCTGTCGGTGAAGTGAACGTGGGCGGATCGTTTGTCGCGGTCACCGTGATCGTTACGGTCGCCGGGATCAGTGAGCGTTCATCCGCCAAGTCCTCCACCACACCACCGACAGGTTGTGTCGTCCGTCCGTCATCGGCGATCGTGTAGGTGAATAAATCATTGGCCACGAACGGCAACTGCTCGTTGTAGTCCTGAGGCGGTGTGTAGAGTCCGTTGACAAATAATCCGTTGTTGAACGTCAGCGTCAATGTTCCGCCGATCGACGTGCCCAGTGTGTGAACACCATTGCCCGCCAATGCGACATCAACCGTGCCCTCTGACGTCGAGAAGGAAACCACTCGCAACGACTGCTCGGTTTCATTGAAGGGAACCGGCAAGTCGTCGTCAAAATCTCCCGCGACCGCTTGCAACTCGCTCACGGCAATGCTGGCGGGGTTTGAGAAAGTCACTACCGCGCCATTCGCTGCGACCGCGTATCCATCAACACGCAACGCGTTTTGAACCAAAGTCGCTAACGTGTCCGCTGTATCCAAAGCCGTGAACGGAATCACGTAGTCAGACCCGATCGACAGCACTCCACTGGTGTTGAACTCAATGACGCGAGTGCCCGCTGGCGTCACCAAGTCGACGGTCTCGCCATCGACCATCTCATTGCCGTTGGGCAACACGATTGTCGTCGGTGTCGTGACGACCGCCGTTGTCGGTGCGGCAGCGACCGCAGCGGTGACGTCAGTCAATGTCACGGCATTGCCTGCTGCGATCAACCCATATCCTTGGGCACGCAAGAGCGCCTGCATCGAAGATGCGATTTGCGGTGCCAAGTCATTTTGTGTGTACACGACAACCAGATCACTGCCAGCAGACGGAGTGCCAGTCGTGTTGAATTCGACGACCACCTGGCCACCGAATCCGTTGTTGAGGGTGATGGTCTCGCCGTTGATGATGTTGCCGCCGTCGGGCAACGTCAATTGTGCACCGGACACGCCAATCATCGAACTGCCGTCGTTGATGCTTGCAACTGTCAACTGACCCAGTCGTACATCCCATCGGGTACCAACACCCGCTTGAGAGACAGCTCCGAATCCTTGAGCGACCAACGCATTGCGAAGCTGATCCGCGATCGTCTGTGAGCTGTCGGCCACCGAGTAACCGATGACAACATCTGCCCCACCGCGTGAGACCCCCGTCGTGTTGAACTCAACGACGAGATTGACGTTGTTTGCATCTGTAAAGGTGATCGTTTCACCACTCACCAATGTTGCCCCGTCAGGAATCGAGACCAGATTGGAGTTTGCAGAGATCGTCGAGTTGAACGTGCTGGACGTGATGTTCGTCACGCCAATGAGTGAGACAATATTGCCATTGGCAACACCGCCTGCTCCATCAGCACGCAGAACATTTTCGAGCTGCGTGGCGATCGTATCGGCAGTGTCCGACAAAGTGTAGGAAACAAGCAGATCGGTACCGATCGACGCCATGCCTGACGTGTTGAACTCGATCACCCGACGCAAGCCAGTGGAATCCGTCAAGATAATCGTCTCACCATCGATCATCGTCGCACCATCCGGCACCGTGATCTGGCTGCTGGTTACCACGATCGGTGAATTGGCGTTGATCCCGCGTCCTTGCAGCAGATCAGCGGCTGTGAAGGACAATACGGCAGGGCCCGCTGGCTCAACCGCCTCGACCACTGACAGCGAACGATCGTACGCAACGGGAGCATCATTGACCGGCTCCAAGATTACCGTCGTCGTGACGGTACTGGTCAGCGGACTGACCACTCTGGTTCCATCAACCGCTTCATTGACACCGGTGTCCTCTACCGTGTACGAGAACTCGATCGTCCCGTAAATATCGTCTGCGGGGGTCAGCAACAGGTCGCCTGTCGGCAACAATTGGATTTGACCCTGAGAGGGATCGATCGTCGCCCCTACGATACGCAACGGCGCATCGTTGTTTCCGACAAACGTGTTCTCGTCATTGGCCAGCGGAGAGCCCGCGAAGTCATTCTGCAACAGGAACGCCGCAGGGATCAACAATTGCTCGTCCTCAGTGGGGACGGGCAGGTTTTGGCCTGCAAAGAATGCCGTGTACGCCGGATCGTCAATCGACAGCACTTCCGTCACCGGAGTTGGCGGATTGTTCTGCGGCGTGACACGAATCTCAGCGTTTCCGATCGCAGTCAACGGAGTTCCCACCGTTGGCGATCCGGCTCCCACGGGAGCCAGCAACCCATTGTCTTGAATCGTGTAGGTGAACCCGTCCAACAGCGGGCTGCCATCTGGATTTTGCGGGTTGTCGCTGTTGAAATCGAGGTTCGGCGTGTAAATCACTTTCGTGATCGTGCCGTCGATCGCAAACTCAGCGGACAACACGCCGTTAGCGGTCGTTGCAACGTCGAACTCATTCGCTTTGCTGATCGTCAGTCCGCCTGCCGTCACCGAGATGACTCGCAACAGGGGTGTTTGGTCTGACTCGTCCCACGGTGCGGACGGGATTGCCGGGTTCGCATGCCCCACCGATCCGACCAACAGATCGGCAGGATCAATTTCCAACGAATCGGGCTGCAGGACATTTCGTTCAAGTCCAACGAAACTTCTCGGCAACGAACCGGGAACAAATCCCGGAGCATCATTGACCGGTTCAACGTTGATCGTCACGGTCGCAAAGGTCGCCAATGCGGCAGAGCTTCCGCTGTTGGCTTGTGTGCTGAGCCGATAGGTAAACGTGTCGACGCCGTAGAAATCGGTATTCGGAATGTAGGTAAAGTAGCCCTCGACCTCGTCCGTCACGATCAACGTACCATTGCTTGGCTGCTGCCCGACAAAGAATCGGGTGTCCAATAGCTGACCATTCACGTTGGCGTCGTTGAACAGTAAGTCGTTCTGCGCACTCACCGAATTGACCACCAACGTGGTGTCTTCGCGAGTTGTGTAGACATCTGGATTCGGAGTCGGCAGTGCCAGTGGAATCACCGAAACCAAGTAGTCTTCGACCTCACCGCCGACGGCCACGCCGCCCGGCAGGAGGTTGCCCGATGAACTCAAACGTACACGCATCCAAGTGTCGCCAGGGTCGGCTGTTGGATCCGAGATGACGGTCACATTGCGATCCCCATCAACGACAGGGACATTGCGGGCGACCTGCTCGTCTTCATCAAAACGACCGTTCTGGTCAAAGTCGACCCAGATATCCAGCAATCCAGAGCCGGTTACGTGAATCGGGATGGATGTTCCAGCGGGATCCAGCGGATTCAGGAAACCAACAACGTCCGACCTCGTGATGACCTGACCCTCAGGAGTTCCCGGTTGAACAAACACGCGATAGCTGTTTGTTCCGTCGTTAAACACTCGTACAGGCACGCCGTCTTCGTCATCCACCGCAGTCAATGTCAAAATCGTGCCCGTCGCATCAAACGACTGCAGAACCGCTTCGTCCACGACGTCAAAGTTGGCTCGAATGGCATCCGACAACTTCTTTGCGATGCTGCTCGATGGCTCACCGCTCGTGAACGTGACAGGGATGTTTCCAGACGTCGGGTTCGCCGTCGACTGAATCAATTGGAATGTTTTCGTCGTTCCGCCAATCGTTAACTGAACGGTCTCCCCACCAACCGGTGGAGCAGGCAGGACAGTGACACTGATCGCATTGCTCGCTACCGGGCGAACGTCGAAGACCACACCTGTGACGGTTGCTGAAAGACTCAGCGGCGTATCGTCTTGATTGATCGGCTGACCATCATTCTCGGTGTCTAGGTGCTCACCCAAACGCAGCGTGCTGGTTCCGGAATAGGTGTGCCGAGCACCGTTGTCAGCCAGCACGGTTTGGTAGGACGGAGGCGCATCACCGTAGTCAAACACGACCTCAGGCATAATGATCGTGAATCGAGTTTCGTTGGTCACCCGTGTTTGCCGCACCGAATTACCGGCCAAGTCGGCGATCGCAGGGACCACGTCCCCGATACTCGTCAACAATCCGCTGAAATCTCCCTGCACCAACGTTGCGTTGTTGATCAACAGCGTTCCACCACCAGGATTGAACGCTGCAATGGTCAGTCCCGATTGACGAATCGAGGTTTGCAAAGCCGAGGCAATCACGGCAGGTGAGACTTGTGGGCTCGGCAGGAACTCAACAGGAATTGCGCCGGGTGTCACTCCCGGTGCACCTGCCAATGTCAAACCGCTGCCATTGACGATCAGGGTGTCAACTTCCAGTCCGCCCAACACCACTCGGCCGCCACCAACGCCCTGTGCCTCGGTCAGTCCCAGGCTTTGCTGACCGACGGCAACCGCAATCGCTGCTGCGATTTGATCCGGGGTGTCAGCACGTGTGAAGGTGATCGGCAGGAAAGAAGGATCCGAAACGCCCAGGTCCGTCGTTAATTCAAAGGTTACCGATTCCGTACCAGAGGTGTACGTGAATCCGTCACCATCGACAACTCCTCCGGCCTGTCCACTGAATGTGATGGCTGCCGCATTGGTTGTCACTGTATGACCGGCCAGCGTGCCCAGTTGAATCTCATCGCCGCCAATGGCAACAGGAACCAAATCGAGAACAGCTTGCACTGTCGATGCCGAACCGGGATCGGTCGACGCCAACGCCGCCAGAATTGCATTGCGAACACCTTGAATCGTGCCGGTGCTGGTCAGGTCAACACGGATATTGCCATTGGTCACGGATCCGTTCGTGTCGAACTCCAGGTTCCGCACCACACCTGTTGGCGAAGTGATGGTGAGCAAGTCTCCATCGTTGAACAATGCACTGGTTTCCGTCACTTTCAATTTCGTGGTTTGAGGCACCACGAGTGAAAATCCGCTATCGAACTCAAAGACGGATTGAACTCCCAGATCGTCTGTGATCACGACCTGGTTGCCATCGGCGATCTGATCACCACTGGGCAACGTGATCTCAATCCGCTCATCATTGTTCAGCGTGATCTCGTAAACCGCATCCGGTCGCCAAATGCCCGTCAACGGCGTCAAACGAATCGTTCGGCTATTTCCGCTGTAGCCGAACACGTAATCCTGATCAGGGATCAATCGGATGCCGTCCTCGGTCAGAATCACCGTTTCGGTGTTCACCGTCAACGGATCAATTCCGGTGCCTGCGGGATCGTAGAGTTGGACTTCAAAAAACTCTACTGTTCCTTCGATCAAACGGACGAACGACTCATCGACGTCTCGATCGCCACCGTCGATTTGAAAACCAATCGAATCTTGTGGAGTCGTCAACGCTGCAGTTGGGACGGCAAAATCGGCGCGATCGATGGCCCCACGGTCGATGAAGACGTTGTCGCCGACACCGCCCGGCGTTTGCACTGCAGGATCATCCACACGTGGTTGACCATAGGCATCAAACTCGGGGGCGATGATCGGTGAACGTTCGATACCAGCGGGCTCTTTCACCGTATCAAAGTATTCTTCACGCTCATCTAATGAATCGAACGAGCTATCGATCACGTCAGAGCCAGCGGCCGGGATGTAAACTCCCAACGCTTGATTCTGGAACAACAGAACGGTATCCGGGACAATGAACGACGAAGGCGAGATCCCGATGGTGGAGTCTGTGTTGTTGCGACGATACGCATTGCCACCCACCACAATTTCGCCGACCTGATTTCCGGCGACAGACAATCCCGTTTGAAATCCGGTGATGATGTTGTTCAACACCGTCGGGCTCGAGTTGCCACTGATGCGAATACCCTCACCAGAGCCTGTATTGACGACCGTGTTGTTGACAATACGCCCGAACGAAGCGGGTGACTCGATTTGCCCGTTCACGTTCACATCGCCACCGAAATCGATTCCGACCGAACCGGATCCGCTGACCACGTTGTTGCTAATAACAACACCTGGAATCAAATCCTGCGTGTTCTGATTTCGTAGCAGCCGTGCTGATCCTGGCCGAGGCAATCCGTCAGGGGACAAATCTCCCGAGCCGGGCGTGAAGATCGCGCCGGACGGAACAAATGTATTGTTTGTCAACGTATCGCCGCGGCTACCGGGAACGGCAAGCACCCCAGCATTCGCTGAGTTCCGAATGAAGTTGCTCGAGATGATCAACTGCCCCTGGTCTTTGACTCGATTCACATCGGTGATTCCGAACTGATAGTCGACCATCAGCACATCGCGTGCGGGCACATTACCCGAGGCTGCCGTGGGTCGGACGGTCAACGCGTACTCACCGAAATCGATGTCGCGGTACCCCAAATTGTTGAATCCAAAGAAACCGGGGAACGTGATGAACGGCAAATCACCATTGTCCTGCAGGTTGATGAACCGTCCGTCCACCAATGGACGCAGGACATCGGACTGATTGGCCGCGATGGCATCAGCAGTCGCCTGCGCAATTTCGTCCGGACCATCGCCTGCATTCAACAGAATGACCGTATTGACCGTCACCAACGCAGGATTGGTGGTGTATTCATAGGTCACCTGTGACGGGCCAGCCTGCAAATTGAACGTCGTTCCGTCAAAGAACGCTGCGGATGCAAAACTGGGGATCTCCATGAACGAGTTGCCAAACAAACTCGCGCTGCTGACCACGACGTCGTAGTAGCCGTCTTGCGGAGCCATGAATTGCAAGAACGCACCATCCTCGTTTTCACCATTGGCTCGACTTGCTTCGAAGAGGCTCGACTGGCGTGCCCGATCCAATGTGAATCCAAACAGGTCTTCCGTCAGCACGTCGCCAGCGTCAAACACCGTGATGACCGGCAAGTCCAAAATCTCGCCGGCCTTGCTAAAGCCCTGCGTGTCGACATCGATGTCAACCGATTGACCGGCTTGCAAGTAAATGCGAACAGAATCGAAATCCTTTGACGGATCCGACGCCAACACGACGGCACCATCCTGCAAATTGCTGATGCCCGTTCCCGTATTCACATAGTCACCGATCTTGCCGATACCGACCAAAGTGTCGACGCTACCATCAAAGTAGCCGGTCGGAGTCGAACGCGACAACTCATCGGCAAAGATGCCCGCAAACACAGCTTCTTCGTCTTGGAAAACGATCGGGATCTGACGCGATGTTTCTCGACCCTGAGAAGTCTCTGCATTGACCAAGTCCATCTTGATGAACCGGCCACCGGACGGGTTGATGACGATGTTGCTGCCGAACAGCTCCACACGATTGCCCGTGTTGGCCGCGCTTTCAAATCCATCGCTCGTTGCAGCAGTGATCTCCAGTACGTTCTGGGCTTGAGACGAATTGATCGCGTCACGAACCGCACGGGCAACCAACGCCGGGTCAGGTGATGCCGGGTTGAATACAACCGGAACATTACCGGGTGCGTGATTGCCGTCCAGCGAACTGTCAAACTCAAACGTTTTCGTCCTCCAGCCATCACTCAATACGAACGTGTCCCCGTCAAGCAGATCGGTGCCTGCGGGTGTGATCAATGTCACGGCGCCGTCAGCCAATCGATCATTGGTATCAAACGATCGCCCCAACGCACTTTGCTCACCGAGTTCCAGATTGATGGGGAAGTAGTCTTGCTCGACACCGTACGAATCGCCGGTGCGGATCTCGAGGGAGTATGGCCCCAGCAGTGTTTCGTTCTGACGCTCGGGTTGAATGGCCGCCGGATGGGTATCCGGCAAAGTTTCCGGATTGAAAATGAACGACGTTTGGTCCGTCGTTGCGTTGATCACCATTTCTCCACGCTCGGCAAATCCAACAATGATGTCGTCGATGTAGACGCCCTGGACCTCATTGTTCAACGCACCCTGCTGACGAATCTGACTGGTGCCAATGAACCCGGGCTGGTTCTCTCCGAACTCGTCACCGGGCAGCGGCGTGGTCGTCAATCCCGCACCACTGGCAATGTCGTAGCCCGAGATACCAAACGGTCCCTGATTACGTGGGGTCGCGTTGTAGAGTCGAATACGATCTCCGCCGTAGACCTTGTAAACATCGGACTCCGTCAGATCGATGTCGGATACTTGGAATCGTCCAAAGCCTTCGACCAAGCCGATCTGCAGACGCTCAGCGACTTCTCGTGAACTCATCGAATTGTCGATGATGATCGGCATCTCGGCAGCGTTGGTCGCTTGGTAGCTGACGATCAGCGAATTGGCACGGACAGAGAGCGATTGAGCGTTCAACAGCTGCAACTGATTTGGCCCGCTCAAGAACGCCTGGTAGGACTGAGGCAACTGGCTCAATACCGCCAGCGTCACTTCTGCAGCCGTGTCGGAGGCGTTGTAGACAATTTCGTTGCCAAGTCCGGTCGACGTCGCTGGCGTCACGAAACGGAATGTCGTCGCACCAGCGCCCGTGACGTCCTCTTTCGCAGTGATCGTCAATGTATCAAGCCCATCACTGATCAGATTGCCACTGGGCAAGGTCAGAGGAATGGCCGATTCGTTGACCTCGCGTCCCGTTTCCAAAATTGCAGGTGGCGTTGCATCCAGGAAAGCGAACGCAGTCGGATTCAAAATATGAATTCCGTGGCCAAGCGGATCCAGGTAAGCATCCCACTGCGCAGACAAAGCGGTCAGGATCTGAGGAATCAAATCCAGCGCCGTGTCGGTGGTGTTGTAGAAGACCGGGATCGTCGGCGAGTTGGTCACCGTCTGCCCTTGACGAATGAACGTGATCGTTTCAAACGTCGGTCCAAAGAGTTGGATCGTCGAGCCGTTTCGAAGCTGGTTGCCGTCTGGAATATCCAGGTTCAGGATGAAGTTGTTGAGCAGCGACTGATTGGTCAGAGTCGATGCCGTGCTGGCCGTGTTGTCAACAACACTATTGGCGAGGAATCGTACGCCGGTCCCGAACACGGTATCCACGACCGCATCCTGCGCCGCAAGCTCTGCGGCCAGCCTGACAGCGACATCGTTGGCCGTGTCCGTATTGGTATAGAACACTTCGCCTGGGTTCGCCGCAGAGGCGGCGAACACGAATGTGATCGTTGTCGTGCCTGTACCAGTCACAACATCAATGGTCTGTCCATCGATCAACAAACTCGGATCAGGAACGATGACTTCTTGAGCCAGCTCAGAAACAGTTGCGATGTTAGAGAATGGAGATACTTCCGCACCCACGGCACCATAGATCAAGATGTCGGCACCATTGACAACCAAGTCGTAGTTTGGCCCCAGCACGCTGGCAACGCGCGACGCGATCACATCCGCCGTTTCACTCTGCAGATAGTTGACGGTTCCCGGCGGACCAGGAATGGAGCTTTGGATGAACTCCAGTTCTACCAAGCCGTTGTCGTCTGAGATCGTCAGCGTCTCTGTGTTGAATAGCAAATTGCCGTCTGGAATGGTGATCCGTTTCGCGGGCGCGGGACCGACCCCAAGTTCTGTTCCTGGGACATTGCTTGTGACCGTCGCGGCAACGGAAATCGCATTTCCGCCAGCGTCATACGCGGATACTTCCAAAGGCAACACGGACAGCAATCGTTGCGCGATCGTCGCGACAGTATCGCCACCTTGGAATCGCACAATCCCTGGCACACTCGGCAACGGGCTGTCTTGGAATGTGACCGTCGTTGTCCCAAAGCGATGCTTGAAGGTTAACGTTTCGCCATTGACCAAATTGTCTCCGTCCGCAGGGACAATTCGCACACGAGATTCGTCAATCGCAAAGGGGTCGTTGACTCCAATCTGCGATGCTGCAGGGATCGTCGTGATGGTGACGTCAGAGTTGAGCAGCGTGATCAGGCCATTACCTTCATTCACCGCCTGGACTTGCGGAGAAATCAGCTTGACCAAACGTTCAGCAATCACATCTGCCGATTCGCTCGCATCGAAAACGATCTCGCCAGGGGCTCCCGTTGAAACAATCACAAAGGTAAAGGTTTCATCGATCGCTCCGGCTCCGAATTGTGAGCGCAGCCTGATTTGATCGCCGGGCTGGATGGACGTTCCATCGGGAATGGACAACTGTCGGGCCCCGAGCGCGCTCTGACCGAAAACGAATCCCGAGTTGTCCGCCAGTCGCTGAACAAGCACTGGATTGGATCGTCCGATCGGAGCGGTTCCTGACACGGCCACGTCGCTCGCGGCCAGGAAACTGACGCGTCCGCCGCCATTGTTCACCGCACCGGCGAACTGAGGCATTGCGGCAACCACTGCTGCGCCGACCTGAGCTTTCGTCATCGACGTGCTGAACTGAACGAAGCCTGGACCTGGCGGGGGAGTGTCGATGAATGTCAACGTGGCGACACCGTCGTCGGTCAAGACCGAGAATTGGTCGCCATTGCTCAGATGGATACCGGCAGGGAAAAGCAAGTCTTGGCCGACAATGTTCTCCAAGACGACCTGATTGTTGTCTTCGTCATCAAAGACAACTTGCTGATGATCCACCACCTCGTCGCCGTCCACTGCGACCAAGTCGATCGAACCAAAGTGCGACCGCATCGAACCGGACGTCGAGAAATCGAATCGAATTCGGGCTCGCTCACTGCCTGCGAGCGGAGACAGGTCGACACGCGCCTGACGCCAATTTCCACTGTCGTCGAACAACTCCTGCACAGGGACGTTGGTTTCATTGAAATAATCGTACTCGTCAGGAAACGCCAATTCACGGAAATCGTTGTTCGTCCCGAGCAGAATCCATTCGCCATCGTCGCCGGCACCGAAGACACGGAAACTGTCGTTCTGATTCCGAGCATTTGCGCCGGTGGGGAAGTAATCGTCGTTGGCCTCAACTTCCATGAAGTAGCTGAAATACAAGGTCGGCTTATCAGCGGCGCTATACCCGTCCAGATTGAATGGACGTGATACAACCGATCCGTGTGAACCACCCGGCGCCAACTCACTGAGCGGACTGTCATCAGCACGCGATAGCGTGTTCTGCGTTACCGTGTTGTTGATTTCAAAACCAAAGTACAGGCTGCTGCCACCGCCAATCGCCAAGTCCTCTCGACTGCGGTCAAACGTTTCCTGTATGCCGTGACCCGGATCGTTGAATCGATCGCCCGTCTGGTGCCACGGATTTTCTTCCAATGGACTGAATGCGAGCCCGGTCGCTGGCAGGGAGTTGAATCCGAATGTATCTCCGGCGAACGTCAGCTCAACGGCATATCGACCCCCGTAAAACACATTGGCAGGCTGGATCTTACCATTGAGGTCGACCTCAGCCGCATACAACCATCCGTCGCTGGTGGTCATGAACAATGTCTGACGAAGCTCACCATCCTCAATGGTCCTGGGGCCAAATGTCAGACCACTGAACTGCGGCACGCTCGAAAACGAAGACAACGCGTGCTCTGGATCAATGGGGACGACACCGTGAAACGTCGTTGGAATCACATTGGCGTAGCCGAATGCTGGTCCGGGTGGCGCCGCGATGTTGTCGGAGAAGCTAAAGGAGTGAATCCCACCTTGGTCCGTGGCGGCAAACAGAATGCCGAAGTTGTCCGGGTCGTAAGCGATGCCCTGAATGTCGCCACCGTCGCCACCTGTCGGAAAAATGAACCCCGTGTCGACGATACCCCATTCTCGGTCCACGGACGCAGGGCCATCACTCGTGTTGTACGGCACTGTTCCCGGAAACGTACGGTGAGCATTCGCGTTGGTGCTGCCGCGACTGGTCACTTGGCCGTTGCCGGTGTCGAACTCATACAGAATGTTTCGTGTCAACTCATCTGGAATCTCAAACCCGCGACCGTTATTGTCGCGGGTACCAATAATGAACCCTTGAGAGGTAGCCGCCAGCGGTTGTGTCTGGGTAACGTTCACGCCATCTGCAAGCGGGAATGCAACACCATTGATCAACAGCTGCGCATTGCCGTCGGCGGCCATGTCGTTGCCGTTCTGATTGGTGCTCTGGAAATCAACACCGTCATCGCCTTCATTCCTGGCGATACCAGTCGCTGTCGACAGGTTTAGCAAATTTCCTGTGTTTCCGTTGCTTGCGGCAACATTGGTCGGCGAAAGCCCGAACGAATACAGCTTGCCATCGATTCGTGTTGCCACGTCGTTGGTTGGCAAGGTCGACTGACCAATCAGTCGCTCCATCGTTCCTGTGAACGGGTTGAAACTCGTCAGCGTCGTATTGTTGTTACCGCTGATTCCGGTATCCAACGTTACGAACAGCCGCATATCATCCAACGTGTAGGGGACAATGGACTCCGAATCAAACGCAGGTTCGATGATGGGACGCTCCGCCGTGTAATTCAATACATCGTCCAGCGATACACTTTGACCCGGCAACAAAGAACCGATCGTATAATCATCCAGTGAATCATCGATGATTCGTCGAACCGAATTGATCGGCATCAAACGGACGTTCGTATTCGCGGCGTTCGGATTAAAGAACTGTCCCAGGTCCGTAGGCACCGTTGCAGCGTTGCCGACGACGACAAAGTACGTTCCCTCGGGCATCTCGACAGGACCGATGTAAGCGTCCAACGCACCGGCGGAGCCACCGGTCAAGTTCGCCGTGTCGACTCCCTGCAGCGGTCGGCCGTTGTCATCAGCAACGTTTGAATCCCGGCTATGCAGCACCAATCGCCCGCCAGAGTCGTAGACCGCGATCGACGTGTTGGGACGCCCCAGGCCGTCGGCGTAATCGATATCAAACGTTGTCGTAACGAATCGTCTTTCATTGTCAAAGACATCCGGTTCAATTTGCTGAGAAAACAAATCGATCTGGTAAACGTCGACATCCTCCAACCGTACATCTGCATCAATCGAATTGATGTTCCCGATGTTGCCCGTGACCACCAATGAGCCACGATCGGTTGTCATCAAGTTGCCCAACTGATCTGCGGTCGCGGGCGTCCAGTTCAGTCGATTGTTGGCTGCTTCCTGAACAAACTCATCACCACTCTGAGGATTGTTTGGTGTCGCATCGATCACCGTCGTGAAGTTCAAACTTTCGTTTGCATCTCCCACCAGCGGCGAGTGCAGTGGCGCGCTGTTGACTGTGATCGCATTGGTTGCAAAACGAATGTCTGCAAGCTGCACCGTGGCTCCGGCTACCTCGTCGGCTTCACGCAATCGTACCGACAGTTGGTACTGTCCGGCACTCTTTCCGTTGGCAGTTCGGACGCGGATGTAGTACTGGTTCTCATCAACACTGGAACCATCCAAAATCACACGCATCCCCGCATCAAGCGGGTTGGGCGATTCGACGTTGCCCAAACCAAGTTGATACAGTGGTTGAACGGTGCCGGGCGGCAAGGTACTGACCAAGAGCCCTGGATTTGTCGCTTCGTAGAACGAGTTATCGCTGCGGGCTTTGACCACGTCGTTGACATCGACCAACTCAACCACGGTATCGAGCCCGACGCTGGTTTCATCGATGTCGATGTAGATCGCCGTGCCACCTCGCGCAGTGAAGCTATAGACGTCCTGGTCTTGAGGAGACGATAGTGTTCCGCGAACATTGAATCCGAGTCGCTGAGTTTCGTCGCCGGCGTACTCATGCTCGGCCAACGATCCGATCACCTGTGAATTGCGAGCCGTCGCGTTGGCAGCCCCCGCCGCCGGATTTGCCTGCTCACTCTCTAGTACATAGGCAACATTGCGATCATTGATATAGGTGTCCAGGACGATGCCTTCCCAGTCACCCGGCGACCCCGTTCCACCCTGTTGGCCGCCACCAGCTTGAGACACGATCGACGATATCAATACGTCGCCAAAGATGTCCGCAATCTGCGGGCTACGTCCGATCTGCCGCAAGTCTCCCGTGACGCCGCCCGTCGCCTGAACCAACGGCAGATAGTCCGTCACGCTTCTACCGCCGGTCACTTGCCCACCAGGCTCCACCGTGAATCCTGGAGCATTGAGCAGATAAACGTCGTCATTATCGATCGCCAATCCGCCGGTGCCGGCATCATTGGAAACTTGAACGTCCAAGATACCTTGCAAGAAAATGCCTTCGGATTGCAACCGTGCGATGGTCGCACCTAAGGTCTGGTTTGCATCCACGACCGATCTGGGCTCATCCGTCGCCAGGATGATGAACTTGGCCGCGTCGGGGCGGAAGTTGTAGTTGTCCAGTGTGAAATTGATCCCGGCATAGCCGTCTTCCTGGAATCCGACGGTCACGAACTGGCTGGTCGCCGCAGCATAATCAGCCGCCGTTCCAAACAGACCGCCGCCGACCATGATCGATCGACCCAAGGTGTCCGCAGGCGTGAATGAACTGCTACCAAATCCAACAGCTCCATATTGATTTCCACCAGCGGCTCCTACGCCAACTCCCGCCGCCAAGAGCCCCGCTTCGAGATCCAGAATGAACTGCGACGAGAACTGCTGAATCGATCCCATCGAGATTGATTCGTCCATCACCACGACAACGTCCACGTAGGGAACATCCGTCGGCACGACGTCGATCACGCCACACGCGCCGCTGTTCAGCGTGTCGTTCATCGGTCGGCCTTCGGGTGTAAACCCTGCGCCGACGGTACAGTCGTTGATCGATGTCAGAACGACCGGGTTGCCCGGTGTACCAATGACTTGCACCGTACCGCCGATTCGATCATTGATATCAAGCGGAGTTCCGGTGCCCAGTAGCTCCGCACCGCTACCGAACTTCACCACCAAGCTCTGATCTGGGGCACTCTCTAATCGCAGCCCACCGCGATAGTGATGCGTCGCGCTGGCGATATCTCCGGCGACATAGTGGACGATATCGGTGTCGTCCCAAATGCTGTCCGTGGTCAAGACCTCACTGCGAACGCTGATCGCGTTGAAGGTGTTCCGATTCAAGCGGTTTCCGGAAATCAGAGGTCCCTGATTGTCCAAGTCAGTCTCCACGATGCTGATCGCACCCGTGGAACGCCCGTGGTCAAGAATCGCGTCTGGAGTAAATGAGTCCGGATTGATGCTGATCGCAGCCCCGGCATTTCCTTCGATCGTATTCTCGACAATGATCGGTTGGCTGCCACGCACAAAGATGGCAGCGGGCTCATTGAAGCCATGTCCACCGCGAATTCCAGGACCGCCAGAACCGTCGGCATTGTCGCGGATCGTCGAATTCGCGATTCGAACGTCGGCTTGGATGATTTCAATTGCATTGAATTCATTGAATGCACCGTTGACGGCAGTGGAACCACCACCGAAACGAACTTCCGTGAAGTCCAAGCTGCCGCTGGAATCCTGTCCGAAGATCAAGCCGCCCCAGTCCCCCGGTGCAGCGTTATCACGGATGTTGTCGTTGTTCGTGTCAAAGGTGCCGCCCGCTCCATAGGTGTCATCACGACGGCTGGTGAAGATGATCTCGTTGCCGTCAGATCCCTCCGCAAACAAATCAGCGCCAAATGTCGCATCGATTCGCGCCGACTGCATTTTGATGATCAACCCTGGATCGATCGACAATCTCGCGTCGTATCGCGGCATGAACAACGCACCGTTGTTCCCGTTATTGTCCAGAATGGGATCGTTGGAGAACTCGCTGCGTCCGTCGTCCAAGTAACTCGTCGTGGTTGCATCAAGCTCAACCACAAACTGATACTCTCCCGTACTGGGAACCAACCGGTACAACCTTCGTCCGGTGTATCCATCCGGCGCCACTGGTAAGTTGTCCAATTGAATGGCACCGCTATCAGGTGCAATGAACGTCGTGGTCGTTGCACTGGCTTGTGATTGCCCTCCCGCAGTGCCAACAAATGTCATTCGGTAATCATACGATTGTCCGCTTGCCAGCACTCCACCCAAGCCATCCGTCAGAGAGACAGCAGTGACATCGGGCCTTTGCTCGGCACGTAACAAACCACCGCGAGTTGTCCCGTCATCCAAGTACGAGGTCGTGCGACGATCCAACTGCGTGACAAATTCATAATTACCGGTCGGGCTCGTGCTTCGATAAATGCGACGTCCCGCAAACTCATTGGGGGCCGTGGGCAGATTGTTCAACCTCAGCGCGCCTCCGGCCGAGGTCGTTCCACCAGACGTTGGCAAGCTTGCCAACGTCTCGACACCCAACTCTGTCACATAGGTGACTCGATAATAGAATGTCTGTGCGGCAGGTAATGTGCCGCCCGAAGTCGGAGTGGTGGTGACGCTGAGAACATCAGGACGATCCTCCAGCAGCACCGCGCCACCAGGTTGTCCCTGCAACACCAACACTTGGCTGAGCACGTGCACCACGTCGGTGTCGTCGAATCGCCCGCTGACCGTCATCGGCTCCAACTGTCCACCTGCCGGTGTCACCACCCGGACGAACAAGCCGTTGATACTGTTGCCAGTCAAGCGGTTGCCGGCAATCTCCGGCCCGACGCGATCGTAGTCGCTGGTGAACCGAGATACCCGCTGGAACAGGGGGGCATGAAAATTGGTTTCACGAAAACTATTCGGATCGGCACTGATCGCGGCATCAGCACTGTTTCGAATCGTGTTGTAAATCAGCGTCGGTCGACTTTCCGCCATCTGCAGCGGAGTGACGACAGGCTCGTTTACTCCGATCGATCCACCGCCATACTGCATATTGGCGTGGGAGACGAAATCAAGGAAGATTCCTTCACGTTCCCATACCGGACGACCTTCGGCGTAATCGTAATCGTTGCGGAACTCAATTCCCGCCCACTGACCTGGCCCGGGCACCGTCGAGAGAGGATTGGTGTCAAATCCAATCGATTGGTCTTGATAGCTGGTGAAATAGACCTCGCCGCTGCCCGTTGATCCGTTGGTGTTCACGATGACGGGAGTACCCAGCACCTGCAGTGAAGCAAGGCTACGGTCCTCGTCGACGGATTCGCTCCCCACGCTGATCTTTGCCTTTTGCAACTTCAAGATGGCACCGGCATCGATCATCACAGCGACACCCTGGGGCACCTCGAATTCGGCACCGTCAGCCAAAGGCCCATTGCTGGGACCGCCGATACCGATCTCATAGGCGATGTTGTCGGCATTGGTCGACAGCAAGCCGTCACTACCAGCGTTGGGCAGCAAGCGAACAATGTCGCCGGACTGTGCCAACGCCAGCGCAGCCTGTACCGTACGCTTGGGCGCACCCAACGAGCCATCGTTCAGGTCGTCCCCAAACTTGTCCACGAAAATCGTCTTGGGCTGGCCGACTTGCGCCGTCGAAAGATCTCGGGCTACTCGGAACCAGAAATTGAAATTACCGCCGGCCTCGCCATCGGCATCGCCGTCCAACGCAGTGCCATTGGAGTCCGTGATCGTCGAGCCGTCTGCCGCATTAAAGGTCATGCGCAGTTCATACCGGCCCTCCGATACGCCACCCAAACCACTCTTGGATATCAGCCCGTTGTAATTGTCGTTGCCGCTCGCACTCACGCCGACGATGTAATTGCCCGCCGTGATTTCCAAACCGATGAAGGAGTCTTCGCTGTAAAAGTCGTCGTTCCGCGCAATCAGCTCGTACTGGTCAGCCGCAGCATCGATGACCCGATACAACTGCAAGTGGGTATCGAGCAAGCTGCTGCCGTCCAATCGTTCAGCGATCGTCTCGATCGATACCACACCGGCTTCGGTCGTGGTGAACGAATAGAAGTCAACGTCGTTGCTCTCTGGACGATGAAGTCCCTGCCCGATGGTGATGTCACTCTGGCTTAGGAATTCTGGCTCAACCGGCAAATTGGGCAGGAACTGATCGCTGTACACTACGGAGTTGGCTTCGTCAGGCGATGAACCACCGGCGCCGACCCCAGCGGGCAGATGGAACAAGTCACCAATGCCCAGCAGATCCCCGATCCCACGGATCGCTTCGACGAAGTAGCTCGGTCGACTATCGGGCGACAGACCGTACCCGTCAAAGAAATTCTCGCCCGCGTCCAAGACCAAGACGCCCTGCGTTTGATCCCGCTCATTCACACGATAAATGCTCAGAGGAGTGTCAGCGCCCGCACCGGTGTCGGCCGAAATCACAATGCTGCGGACGTCCCCCGTTACGATCTGCAATCCCTTGTCTTGAGTCTCGATGAACTCGACGCCCAATCGCTCGCTGTACAGATCCAAGACTTCCCGAACGCGTTGCTTTTGCGCCTCGGTGATCGCATTCTCGAGTCGATTTCCCTGCGGATCGCTTCCGTAGATGCGGGCAAAATTGTAGGGAAAGACATTGATGCCAACCGTGGTGTCGGCAAGTCCATTCTGCTCCGTGTCGCGAATGTTGTTCCGCAGACCCGTTGCGTCGTATGCACCCGGCCAAGGTGGAATGACCGCATCGGTCGACTGGATCAATCCTTCCGTCACCACCACGCTCTGGGTGCCAGAGCCAAAGGTCACACCCAATGGCAGCGCTTGGGCAAAGGTGTCACCCGATCCGCCACCACTTGCTCTGAGCTGTGGCGGCGATGGCAATACATCCCCGCTACCAATCCGCAGCCGATAGGTTCCCGAATTGTTGTTCGCCGCCGCAGGGCCAAGCTCAGCAAGGTCGGCAGGAAACGTCAATCTCGCTCTGTTGAGAACAGGATCGTACTCGACGTTGATGGGAGTCAAAACACTATCGTCAGTGTTTTCGACCGTATCGTTCGTGTAGATCAGCTTGTAATACTGCGGGCGAACGACGGGCAGGTTGCTGTTGGATGTCGAAATCGGAGGTGCAAGGGGATTCGACAACGGGTCATCATTAAAGAAAACGAAAACCTGATCTCGGCGTTGGACGCGATTACCGTTGACTACTTCGATCGGCTGGGGAACAACCGAAACAACTTTCGGCCCGACCTCGACTTCAAATCGAACGTCTTGTATCGGCGACATCGGGTCCGCCGGATTGAGCGGGTGGAATAGGTCACGATCGACGTTTCTCAAACCCACAATCTGGGAATTCGTGTCGTCATAACCGGCCAGTCGAACCACGTACTGATCATCGGGCAGCGTTTCCGCAAATCGAGCCACGATGATGTTGGTCCCGTCGTTGTCCTCAAACCCCAAGAACCCAGGCTGGACGATGATGTCGTCGCTCGCAGGGTCATCTGAGTCTTCAAAGATTCCGTTGTCGCCCGGTCGTCGGAACTCGATGCCGGCCAAGGTGGCCCCATCAATCAAGCTTCCGCCAAAGCGAAACTTCAACTCGGTCGGAGGCGTGGACAAGACATTGTTGTCCTCCAAGTCAAACACCTCACCCGAATTCGCGGACACCGAAATCAATCTCGGTGCATCGGAAAGGATACCGAGTTCCGCAGCCAGCAACTCGCGACGCTCAAGCGTCTGGTGTTGAGATCGGCGCGAAGATTGGCGGGTAGACTTGCGAGTTAGATTTCTACGAACGGTCATTTTTGACCTGGCCTACAGAAAGGAAACGGAATGATTTTTTGGGGAAAAAGATCGCGAAACGGATCACGGAAATTGCAGCAGTGAATGCTGCCATTCTCGCATAGGATCACGACACGACGAAACCGCCTCTCGGGGGAATCCGAGAGTCGGTTTCGGCAACGGAAAATAATTCGTCGTCAGGTGGGGAATCAAAACGGGTAGGGTCCTAACACGGACATTTCGTCCATCAAATCGGTCAAGGCTTCATCGACACTCTCGTCATCGACGGCACCTGTATCATTTTGCAACGTTTCGGCAACCGAATTCGCCGGGGCGACGTTGATCTCCAGCCCTGCAGTCAGTAACGCATCACGACCATCGTTGAACACAATCAACTCGTCGTCCGGCGAGTCCTGCTCAAAAATACTCTCAACGTTGCGAGCGGGGACAAACGCGTTGGAGGGGCTGGCGATCGCGGTCGTCGTTGCCATCAATAGCGACGCAGTGACTTGTTCGCCCTCACGTCCGCCCTGACCGTTTCGCTTCGCCAGTTCGTTGATGACATCCAACGCATCTTGAGCCGAAACAAATCCGTTGCCGTTGGTGTCATAGAAGTCCGGCGGCGGGGTCGTCAGCGTGCTGACCGGTACATTCCTGGATCCTTCGCGACCAAGCAGGTTGATGATTCGCAGAGCATCCAGAGCCGTGATGAAGCCGTCTGCGTTGACGTCCTGACGCAAGTTATCGATGGGGTTTTGATAACGCGACTGAGTCAACGTGAAGCTAACAACGACCTCAGAACCTACCAATCCGGTGCTGTCCACCGGTCGGTACCGGAATGTATCCACATCACCGACATCACCGTCCACATTGGTGTACACAAAGGTGCCGTCAGCTTGCAGATCCAGCGTACCAAGTGTCGGACCAGAGCCAGGGATCAGCTCGACCGTGATGGAATCGCCATCCGGGTCCACTTCATTCTGTAACAGGCCGTTCGCCGGGTTCAAAATCTGCAGTGTCGAACCGATCGGAATCGAATACGAGTCGCCCAACGCGACCGGTGCATCGGGCACGGGCGTGAATGTCACCGTGAAGGTGTGCGTCACGGTAAAGAGGCTGTCCGATGCCGCTATCTCGATTTCAACCGTGCCGAATTGGTTCGCCTTTGGAGTGACGAACAACGTGTTGCCGACCGTGGTCACCGACTGCAAAAGCGGATGCAACGCAATCTGAGCGTTGATCTGTTGAGTGCTGCCGCTCAAGACCGTGCTATCGATCCTCGCAACTCGGTAGTTCAGCTGAGTTCGGTCTGGATCAAAGAACACGGCTCCCAGATCCGTCGTGATCACCTGGTCTTCAGTCCCGGTCAAAACCGTGGGGGCACCAGGTCTGACCGATGGAGCATCCTCTTCGTTCTCCACCGTCACCGAAATGACTTGCTGCGTCATCAGACCTGTGCTGTCAGTTGCCGTGACGATCAAGTTGACGTCGCCGAAGGCAAAGGGCTGACGAGTCAGAGACAACGTTTCCTGAGCCAATGCGACCTGCAGGATGCTGGGGTCACTGGATGTAACAGTGAACGTCATCGCATCGTTTTCAGGATCGATGAACCAAGTTGTCAGGTCGTACTGTGTTTGCTCTGGGTCTTGCTTGCTTTCCTGGAATACCAGAGTGTCGACAGGATCATTCGGATTGCCGTTGACTTTCATTCCATTGACGCCATCGAATATCGGAGCGTCGTTGGTTCCACCCACGTTAAAGAACACTTGGCCCGTCGACGTTGCACCTTCGCTGTCCTGAACGACATAGGTAAAGCTATCCGGTCCGCTGTACAAGCCCGGTGGGCGGTAGACGAGCGCTCCGTTCTCCAGACTGACCGAACCACCTCGGAATGTTGTCGCGGGAAACTGGACTCCCGGTTGGAACAGGCTGATCGTCTGTCCCGCATTGACCTCATCCGGCGGCCCGGGCAAATCATTGCTCAGGATCGCTGACTGGATGACGTTGCCTTGACCATCAGTGATGTCCGTCAAAATCGGGAACGTCAACGGCATGTTTTCAAACGCCGAATAGCTGTCACTCAATGTGATCGGAGGATCGTTGACCGCATTGACCGTGATCGAAACCGTTCCTCGCTTGTCAGCAACCTCCGAAATCTGACCCACAGGCGGTACGTCGGCCACGGTGTAGTTGAACACATCGGGCTGATCGCCGTTGAAGTTCGCGGGCGGTGTGTACCGAATGAGTTCCAACTGAACATCAACCGGCTCGACGCCAAAGACCAGCCTGTCGCCCGCGCCAGCGATTTCAACGCGATAGCCAGCGTTGGTCAGTACGTTGTTGAGCGAAGCAGTGACTTCCGCCGCCGTATCGGCCGCCGTGAAAGGTACACGCAGGTTGAAATTGCTCGTCAAGGCAGCGTTGGAGTCGAACTCCACTCGAACTTCACCATCGGGCGTCGTCAGCAGGACGGTTTCACCATCCGCAACCGAGATCCCTGCCCCAACGGTGATTCCCAGAGGAGTGATCGCGACCGTTTGTACCGGTGAAACCACTTCCGCCGTAATGACATCGTAGAAGACAAGGCGATCAGCATCTCCAGCCACATTCAAATTATTCGGAACTCGTACACGGACTCCGCGGGCGTCCAACAGTGCTTTCGCGCTGGCTGCGATGGTTTCCGCAGTATCGGCAGTCGTAAAGGGAACTACGACATCCGAATCGCCTGCCGAGTTGCCATCGGAATCAAACTCCAACTTGATCACTCCCGTTGCCGTTCGCAGCAGTACCGATTCACCATCCTGCAACGTGTTGCCGGCGGGAACACGCACCGTCAGACCAGCCACAACGGTTGGAGCAAGGCTCTCAGTTTCAAGACTGGTGATACCACGGAAAATGATTTTGTCAGCAGCGACTACGCCACCTGCATCAAAGACTCCGAGTTCTTGACCCAATCTCGCCGCGATGGTTTCAGCCGTATCAGCGGTTGTGAATGGGACGACGACGTCAGCGGCAGTGCTTGGATTCCCGGAGATCGAGAACTCCACCACCAGCTCTTCGCCGTCGATTCCCGTCACCACGATCACTTGACCATCCATCAAGGTCGCGCCACTGGGCACGGTTAGCGTTCGATCCGAATAAGAGAAATTGGAGGCCCGGACCAGCTCCAAGAAGCCGCCCTGATCGGTCCGGAAGGGACCACGAATGTCGCTGCCGCCGGATTCGAAAATCAGCGGCTGGCCAACTTCGTTGCTCGGCCCCGGAACGTATCCTTGATCCAAGATCAATTCTTGCGCCGTAAAGATCTGCACGATGTCTTCGTCAATCGTGCGAGTCGTGATCACATCCTGTTGACTGGTCAGAGGCTTGTCGTTGGCAGGCGTGATATTGACCGTCACCGTAATAGGGCGTGAGTTGACCAACTCCGTCAACGGATTCGCCGGATTGGTATCCGTCACACGGATCGAGAATGTCACCGGGCCGTTCAAATCCTGAACAGAGTCAAACGTGAACGTTCCGTCGACGGCAACATTCAAATCCGCAAGGATGTTTCCTGCCGCGTCACGAATGAACTGTTGCCCAACATCGCCACTGAAGACGCGAACAGATTGCCCGTCTGGATCGGTAACGCCAGCCAGCAAGCCGTCATCATTGGTGGTCAATGGGGTCAAGTTTCCTTGGACATCCAAAACGTTCAGTACCCGGTCTTCCTCGACCGTGTATGACCGAATGGCGTTCCCGTCGTTCAACGTTGGCGGACGACCAGGCACGGTCAACAGGGCATAGTCTTCGACTTCACCACTGAGCGCCAAACCGGTCGGAGCCAATCCGCCTGATTCCGAAATCCGGAATCGAGCATAGGTCGTGGTGGTCTGCAATGGCTCAGGGGTGGACTCTGGCACGAACGTGTAAAACGTCACCGGGTTGGAACTGTTGTTGCTCGTCAGAACAACTTCCGTGCTCGCCGATGCGCGATCGGCAACGCGGTCCGAACCTGATGGATAGAACAATATGGCTTCACCTGGATCGTCCCAGTCACCGTCTGCGTTGTAGTCGATCCAGCCTTGCAAAACGCCGTTGCCTGTGACCGTGATCGGCAGGGTCAGTGCTTTGTTAAGCAGTCCGTTCGGATTGACATCGCTGACGAAGCTGACTCCGTCCTCGTCGTCACTCGAAATGATCACTGTATCGCCGAAGATGGTGACATCTGCCGGAGCGAGCGGACTTTCATTGATCGCAGCAACAATCGCCGCGGCGACGGCATCGATCGTGATTGGATCGCTGGGGTTGGCCAAGAAATCTTGGGGTCGGATCGCGAAATTGTCTTCGTCGAAACGGCCATTGAGGTCCAGCTCCAACGTCGCCTGCGTGGCACCAAGATCGACCGTGACCGTGTCACCGTCGGTCAACAATGGCACGTTCAGATTTCGTGCGATTCGAATCGTGGCACGCCCATCGACGACGGGATCCAGTCGGGCATCGAACGATGCACCTGTTCCACTGATATCGATGGTGACATCGTCACCCTTGGCGCCGACGGATGCCAATGCATTGGACTCACCGTCAATCGTGGCCCCAAGCCGTGCGGTGCCGCCCACCACGTGCCGAGCACCATTGTCTTCCAATAGCGTCGGATAACGTCCCGGAACGCCACCTACCGGATCAGGTGCGTCACCATAATCCAAGCTGACGGTCGGCATCAGAATCGTGAACTGAGTCGTCGCATCCTCACGGTTCGCTTCCAAGGCATTGCCCTGATCGTCGCGAATTGCCGGGAGGAAGAAGTTACTGACGGGACCGTTGAAGATGGCTCCGTTCTCAACAAACAGAGTCGATCCACCTCGATCACGAGCCGTTAAAGTGCTGACCGGGAAATCACTTCCCTCGTTGACTCGACCGATCGCCGCAAGCAACGCTCGTTTCACTTCTGTGGTGGTGAACGAAGGTGAAATCCGAACCGGGATCGCACCGCCAGGCACTCCACTGACCAACAAGGTCGGCGCCTGAGTCACATTGACAGCCGTACCAGGCAAATCGTTCAGTGCAACAACACCTGTCGGCACCCCGAGATCATCCAGTTCCGCTACGGGACTCAAAACCAAACCGTTGAGATTATTTCGGATGGCTGCCGCCAAACTGACCGCGACGTCGCCCGTCGTGCTGCCGGGTTGGAATGGAACTGGGACGTTCCCCTGATTCACTCCACCGCCACCGGCAACGGAATCAAATTCAAAATTCACAACAACGTTGCCTTGGCGAATCGTCAAGATCTCCTGATCGAACACGATACCACGTTCCGTCGTCAGCAGCACGGATGTGCTGGTGACCCGGTCCGACGCAATTCGCCCGAGCGATAGATCGCCGTTTCCGAGATACGTTGCCGTGATTCCTAACGGAGCAGCGTTGATCGCGGTTTCAATTGCCGTGGACAAAGTGTCCACATCATCGAACTGGTTGAACGGGATTGCCGTCGCACCCGGAGTGAAAACGACGCCATTGCTGTCGAATTCAAATACAAAGGGGTTTCCACCGGCATCGGTGATGGTCAATTGCTCACCATCGTTCAGACCACCGCCACCCACCAACGGCACCTTCAGCAACAACGGCCCAAACACTTCAACGGTCGTCGGTCCGGTGACATCGGGCGAACCGACCACATCGATCGAGCTGCCGATCACGGCCAATCCGAGTCCTTGTTGACCCCCGACCGTCAAGATTCCGCCGGAGGCAGTTTGCACTTCGTTGGGATCAATGCCGGCAATCGACCGGCTGCGAATCGCACCCTGTGTCAACAACGCCAACTCGTCAGCGGTGGTCGCCCGGTTAAAGTTGATCGCAATGTTCGATGCGGCAACGCCGTCGTCCATGGTGCCGCCGTTGACGTCCGGCTCATCCGTTCGATTCAACTCAAAAATCACTTGAGCAGAACCATCTGCCGGAGTGAACTGAATCGCGTCACCGTCAGCCGGCGTGCGGCTCAAACCAACGATCGACAGCGGGCCTGGTGCAGCAGTCGCACTGCCGTTGACCGGCAACGCCAAGTAAACCGAAGTGCCTTCGATCGTCGGTGAGAGTCCGAGCGGCGATTGAGCAATTGCGGTTTGGATCGCCCTGGCGACTTCGTCCGCCGTCAGGAACTGTCCAGGAATCTGTTGAGCGATATCGATCCCGATGTTCCCGAGGGCGGGAAGATTGCGATCTACGATTTCAAATGTCGCGGCCCGAGTACCGTTGTCCAGCACAAATGTCTGCCCGGCGACCACGCCACCGACTCCGGCACCTGCTGCTGGAACAGAGATCGCTAGCGACTGGACATCTTGCAGCAATCCGCTGGTGACCGTGTCGACGGTTGCACCGCGCTCGCTGCCCAAGATCACCGTAGCACCATCGACTCGAACATCCAGGTCCAGTCGTCCAGCTTGGACTTCGCCATCAATGGCGTCAGCAATGTTCTGGGCAATCTGATTCAGGAAAGGAGCCAAGTCGGCATCGTCGATCGGGGTGTTCCCGGCAGGCAATCGCACTTCAACGCTGTCGGGCAACTTGGCCGTATCACTGTTGAATTCAAAGACTACCGGTGAACCCGAACCGTCGTTGACTTGGAAGATACCTCCGTCAATCAAACCACCCTGATTCGTTCCCACTTGAGGCACCGTCAGCGTCAACGGATCCGGGAACCGCAATTGGAACCCAGACTCGAATTCGAACACCACGCGGCCACCGGCCGAATCGGTGATCTCCAATTGATCCCCGTCGATCACTTCGCGGGCATCGGGAGCAATCAGCACGGTCCGGTCGGCGTTGTTGAGTTCAATGCGATATGCGCGATCGCTTTGCCAAATCCCCGCCAGCGGAGTCAATGTGATGATGTTCTTGGTTTCATCGTAGCTGAATGTGTAATCGATTCCCTCAGTCAGCAGTTGGTCATCTTCAAACACGGTGACGTTGGCACCTGCGGCTCGCAACCCAGGGATCTCCGGCACCACGACCGTATTGTCGTTGATGGAGTTTCCGAGGAAGGGGTCCGACGCATCACCGTTGTCTCGAAGTTGAATTCGGAATTCGTCATAGACGCCACCGGACAGATTGATGACGCTGACGGTCGGGTCCGAGTCAATGCCTTCCGCATCATTGTCACGAGGCACTTCCGCGACCGCCACCGGACCGACGAAGTCGGCAAGTTCTGTGGAGCCCCGGTCACGGAACACGATGCCACCGATTCCCAAGTTGGGGAAGTCTGGATTGTCCGCACGTAACACGCCGTTGACGTCGCGAATGGGTGCCAAAATGTTGCTGACCGGAATCCCAACACTTTGCTTCAGGTTCGCAAACGCGTCCCGTTCGTTCAGCGAATTGACGGCGCTATCAATCACTCCCGAACCGGGTGCCGGTAAGAAGCTGTCGCCTTGTGGATTGACCAACACAACGGCGTTATTCAGTGCCGTTTGATTGAAGTCGTCGGCGCCACCATTGATGTTGCTCGGCTCGTTGTTCCCGGTCGTGATTCCTGCTCCCACTTGAACAGCGATTCGTGTCGGCAGCGGTTCATCGTGCTGGAACGTGTTACCCACGACCACCACTTCCATCGGTTTGACGTGGTTGTCAAAACCAGGTGCCCCGGCGTTAAACCCACCGTTGTAGGTTTCCTCGACGACCACGCTTTCGTGCAAATTCAAGAACACGTTGTTCAGCAGCGCTGGGCTGGCACCGCCAGCAACCATCACACCGGTCTCATTGATCAATTGATCGGTGTCTCGTCCCGCAACCGGGTCCAAAGTCAACGGACCGGCAAGGATCTCAATCTTCGCCGCATTCTCGACGAAGACATATTGCTCCGTGGTTCCATTTCCACCGGAGGTCAATCGGTCGTGACCAAAACCTCGCTGAAAGTCGGTTGGTCCGTTGGTGGCCGACGATGGTCGGTGAACCATCCGAATGGGCAGTCCGGTACGCGTCAGGTTGTTCAAGCCGGCGTTATCGCCGTCGATGCCGCCCAAAGCTTGTGCGCGGACGCGCGTGATCGGACCAGAGATTCCTCCAGGACCATTGAGACTCTCGTGATTCGCCAATGGTGTGTTGGTAACGCCTTGGACGACGGCCAAGTTGATGCCGCCAGAGATTTCCCGCATGATGTCGGGAAGGTGATCGTTATCGTTGAGAGTGATGAATAGATCTGCAATGTTATTTCCATTGGCGTCAACCGTCGGAGCGGCATTGCCGGACAAGATTTCATACGTGATGTAGTTGAAACCGTTGTTCACCAACGCATTGGGGCCAAAATCTGGAATCTGAGTCACTCGGAAAATCGAACCCGAAACGTCAGTTCCTCTCGCCCCTGTTGCGTTCCCAGTCTCGACACCGATCACATGGGTTCGCGGCGCATAGGCCTCCATGGAGATCGTGTAGTCACCCGTGCCCACTGTGACATCCGTTCGTCCCGACAAAGCGTTCGGATCGTAGTCCGAATTGCCGACCGAACTGACGGCAACGTAGTAGCTGCCCTTTGCCAGAGCGGTGAAGTCGATGAAGGGGTCACGCGTGTTGACCGCGTCCACAATCGTTTCATTGAATGCTGAGAACGCTGGATCCAAATAGTTCGGTGCGGTGGCTTGGTCACTGAGCGTGACCAACGTCCCATTGGCGTCGAGGAACTCCTGCAACACACCTTGTTCGTTGTAAATCCGCACCACCGTGTCGGCACCTTCGACGATCCCGTTAGCTGGGTCCGCGTCCAAGGTATCAATGTCGACAATCAATCGATCCCCGAGCCCCAATTCAACGCGGTAGAAATCAACGTCGGCCCCCATGCCAAGCGGCCCAGCGTTGTCGCCGATCTGAGCGTTGGCAACGTAAGGTCCACGATGGCTTGGGCCAACATTCGTATCGATCGCCGTTGCGATCAAATCATCTGAATCGGTTCCCGTCGCGGGTGGCAATTCTGGGAACAAGCTCTCACGTCCATCTGATCCATAGATCGTGTTGTTGACGATTCTCGCAAATGGCTGCGGTGCTTCGTACACAGGGACCTGCGTGATTCGCGAGATACCTGACGACCTCAGCGGGGTGTAGTAAATTTGGCTCGCACCCTGGATGTAGACCGCCGTATCGGGCGAACCCATCCAGCCTTGCCCCAAGAACGCCAAGCCATTGTCCCGTTGATACATCGACGGACCGACGCTCACATCCACCAACTCAACCAGCCCGTTCGTGACGAGAATACTGCCCTGAATTGCTTGCGCGATTGCCGTGGACAGTTCGTGTGAACTCGATTCAAACGCCCGACCGTTGTAGACGGTTGCTGTGAACTCACGGTAGTAGATCGGAACATTGCCGTCAGCAACACCATTACCACCAGGCGTATTGGTACCGCCGAACGCAGGTCCGGCACCGTTGATTTCCTCAAACTCGAATACCACCCGAGTTCCACCGGCATCAATCGTCAGCAATGCTCCGTCGTCCATCAACGTATTGACAAGGTCTTCGGTATCGATCTCCCAAGGTGCTGTCTCGCCATCAACCTTGATTCCCGCGTAGCCAGCTTGATCGATCGTGTTGTTGGAAATCACGACTCCAGGAGTCAATCCACCCAGAACCGAGTCGTTCAGGGTCGGCAGATTTCGCACGCCGCCCGGGTACGTGTTGCCGACCGGAGGCAATTCCAAGAATGGGTTCGGCGTTCCAGAGTTCACATTGATCGGGTCAAAGAAACCCGTTTGCAAATATCGCTGATCTTCGGGATCCGTGTCTCGCACGCCGGGCTCGGACCAAATACCGATCCCACGAACGTCGCTGATCGTGTTGGCATCGATGAAAATTTGCCCCTGCGTTCGTTCATAGTTCAGGTCACCCATGCCGTTGTGCAAAACCGCTGGCATCAACAAATGACCGTCTGCATCGACCGAGAGTGGCAAACTCGTGTCAGGTGCTCCACCCAATGAATCGATCGAGAGGAACGTGCCCCGAGCGCTGCCGCTGAGCGCCAAGCGTCCGTCGGTCAACGTGCCCGTGTCATTTCCCGACGACGATGCGGCCTCAATCGCAATCGACGTCTGCTGGGTCAGTGCGGTACGAATTGCTTGAGCAATTTGAGCCGGCGTATCTGTCGCACTGAACAAGACCGCTGTGTTGCCGAATCCGACTGATCCGGGGGTCGTTGTGAATTCGAACACTTGGTTCGACGCACCGTCACCCAACACGAATGTGTCACCGTCGCTGAGCTGGCTGCCAGCAGGCGCATACAAGGTAACACTTTGGCTGTGGCGATCATTGGTGTCGTAATCGTCATTGAGCTGCAACCCGCCAAAAACAGATGGCGTCGCATACTCGGTTCCCGGACGCATTTCCAATTGGTACTCACCGGTGCCGCCCGACGCAAAACCGACAAACCGATCTTCATCACCTCGCGTGTTGAATACCGTTTCACCACGCTCTGCAAAACCGACGATGAAATCGTCCAACATCAAACCAATTTCCGTACTGGCCAATTGAGCCGATGGATTGTACGTGAACTCAAATCGAATCCCCGTGTGACCGGCAAAGGCTGACAAGTCCGTGCGGATTTGGTTCCATATGTCGTTGGAAATCAGTTGACCCGACAGCGAAATGCCTGTCATGTCTTGGTCGCTAAAGATTCTCGCCGAGACGGTGTCTCCGATCACCGGGTCGTACCGATAATTGAAATACGAGGTCGGCAAATCACTCGCTGCATAACCGACCAGGTCAAACGGCTGGCTGGTCAGCGTGCCAGTCGCAAAATTGTTGAGCCGATCAAATTGCAATACCGAATTCGCCGAGGCGCTCGGAGGCAACAATTGATTCTCGATCGACACGTGCAGGTCATAGTCGGCCGTCAGCATCGTGGTCGTCGGATTTCCAACCACCGGGAACCCGTTGTTCAAATCAAACGTCGCGCTAGTGTGCAACACACCAACCGCGTAGGTCCCGGCGGCCAGTATCTGATCAAAGAATGGATCGTCGACGCTTGAGCTACCTAGACGACCATCGCTGACATTGGAGTTGTTGAATCGGGAACTGCCGACACCTGCTCCCAAGAACTGCCATCCCAACCCACCTGGATCTTGACGAATCACCACGAGGTCAGTGTCCGCGGCATTGAAGTCGGGATTGAACGGCGTTGAGTCGTCATCGTTGTCCAGGCCCTGCAATCCATTTTGCGCTCCATCGACATCCAGGATCACTCGCGAACCGTCTTCGCTCACGACAATCTCATAGAAGTCGGCGCAGTCGATACACCCGGTTCCCGGCAAGTCACGCAGTGTTCCCTGAATGGTCACGTGCGGAATCGTGGTGGACGTGTTCTCAGAAATGAATGCACCCGAGAGTGGATCGAAAGCGAATCGCCCACCGATCGCGCTGTCATCGTTTACCGAATAGTCCAGCAAACTCAAATCAGCGTTCACCGTCAGGCCGAACGTCTCCGGGGCATCACCGAATGCAACGGCCGTTTCCGAAAATCTGCCGGTCGCGGCAAAGGCTACGGTGCTGGAACCGTCAAAGTGGATCGGTTGACCATGGCCTGGAAGTCCATCCAAAGCGGTTGTGAAACCCGCTGCAGCGATGTCAGCCGGTGCAAACAGGTCCGAAATCTGTGGTCCATTCGCAGTACCGAACGGAGCGTTATCAATACGGTCTTCAACGATTCGCCGCACCGAGTTGACCGGCTCGCGGCGTACCTCCGCACGGCTTAGTTCAAGCGGTTCCAAGCCATCTGCCGTGACCGCAACATAGTACGTTCCCTCGGGCAATGTGACCGGCCCGATCAACGGGTCTCCGGTCGCAATCGAACCACGCAGCAGTTTTTCCAACTCATTGTTTTCACCGTTGGGGCTGGTCTGGTCATCGAAGATATTGCTCGCGGAACCAAACAGCACCAATCGCGGTTGCAGCGTCTCGTTGAACTCTCCATCTGGATCGTAGAACACGCTGATGTTCGTATCCGGGCGGTTGAATCCGTCGGCATAGTCGATGTCAAAGACAGTCGATCGAGTCGCCCCGTTGATGCCGGCAAAATCAACCGTGAACTGATAGAAGTCGATGTCGCCGAATCCATCCAAGCTGCCTCCGACGCTGATCACATCAGCTCGGTTTCCTGTCAGATTGCCCAAGTTCTGCGGTCGCTGCCCAGGCGGTGTGGTGTCTGCCACACGTACGATCGGGCTGTCCAATCGGTCGTTGCTGGCGGCTTGTCCCGCCGTCGCTTCGTTCTCCTGAGCTTCACCCAAGAACGGTGAACTGCCCAACAACCCGCTGACGTGAACACCATGGTTGGCATAGCGAATGTCGCTGTACCGAACCACACTGCCGGGGAACTCTTGATTTTCAGTCAGTCGAACTTGGAAACGATAGCCGCCGCGTGTCAGGCCACCTGCAGCGTCATCCGGATTGACCGATCCGCTGCGGACGCGAAAGAAGTACGTGCCTCGGGAATTGGGATCCGCATTGTTGCCGGTCAGAACAAAGTGAATGCCGGCATCGCGCACGTTCGTCGTACCAAAGTCCTCGTACAAACCGCCGACGCCAAATTCACTGAACTCGGTTGCCCGCGCTTGCAGCGATGTCGTCACACCGTCAAGTCTCGGGTCAAAAACGTCAACGGTCGATCCGTTCGCTACTTCCACGCTGCTGTTGTCACTACGCGCGAGAACTTGGCCGTTCTCATCGAGCAGCTCAATCACAGTGTCCAATCCGAACGATGTCTGATCGATGTCCACCCAGACTTCCGTTCCCGGTTTACCGGTGAAGCTATAGGTATCGACATCGGTCGGTCCCGAAAGGAATCCTTCCACCTCGAATCCCAGACGCAAGACTTCGTCGCTGGCACTCAAATTACTTGCCAACGCACCCAAGAACTGTGCGTTCTCCACATCACCGTTGAGTCCCGGAGCGACTTCCGTGGACAACTCAAACTCTGGAATCACTGCAACGTTGCGATCAACGCTGTATTGATCCAAGTAAACACTTCGCCAATCGTTGGGCGATGGACGCGAACTGATGCCGTCACCGTTGTTGTCGGTGAACTGGGAGCCATCGGGCTTCAAACCAGCGCCAACGGTGTCGTCCAAGAAACTCGTCAACACCACCGGAGCACCCGGTTGGCCAAGAATCGAAATGGAACCTCCGATACGATCGATCGCATCGTCAGGCGTGCCCGTTGCGGTGAACCCGGTACCAATGGTCGAGCTGTTCGGTGTGCCTGACCCAATCAACTTGACAACCAAGCTCTCGTCGGGACGGCTTCGCAGTTTCAGCCCACCGGACGAATGGAAATTGCCGACTTCGATCGTATCGAACAGCAAGTGAACGATGTCGGTGTCGTCCCATACACTTTCCGTTGTCAAAATACCGCCACGAACTTCCATCCCCGTGATCTGATTCAGACCCGGCAAGTCGTTGTCTTCATAGCGGTTGAATCGGACCAACGGACCAAAGTTGTCGTCAAGTTCAGCGAATCGATCGATTGACCCGGTCTGACGCCCCGTGTCCACGCGGCGTTCTGCGGTCAACGAGTCGCTGTCGATATCGATGTTCGAACCGTCGTTGTCGACAAAGGTGTTGCCGACGATGATCGGCTGAGCGCCGCGAACAAAGATCGTTGATGGGGCAGCAGCCAATCGACCGAATCGACCCGACGGTCCGGCGCCGTCTTGCCCACTATCATTGAACTCAAAGCGGCTGTTGGTGATGCGTCCCAATGCTTGCTGCAACTGCAACGGAACGAATCCGTAGGTCTCTCCGCCTTCGATCAAACTGATTCCGCCGGCAAACGACACCACGGAATGATCCAAACTGATTGTCGACGTGGGACCAGCGTAAATGCCCGCCCAATCACCTGCGGACCCTTCACGGGCCGCACCATCGACGAAGTTATTGTTGGTATCGAACGTGCCACCGGCACCGTAGTTGTCGTCCTGGATGCTGGTGAAGATGACCGGATTGCTGGTCAATCCCTCCGCCAGCATGACCGTTCCCGGTTCCAGCTCGATACGAGAACCGCTGAGCTTCATCACAAGCCCTGGGTCGACGATCAGCGACGCATCCAGACGACCGCGAGTCCCCTGACGCGTCAAATCCAAAACGCCGTCCGAAATCGTGCCGTCATCAATGAATCCTGCAGATGACGCATCCAGGTCAGCCACCAAACGGTACACCGGGTTGGGACCTGCGTCGGCGCGATAAAGACGTCGTGAGACGTATTGGCCGCCAAGTTCCACCAATGGCAAACCGGTCATCTCGATCGTCGAATTGGCATTGGCGACCGTGAAGGAAAAACTCGTCGCAGGCTGGTTAGGAACGTTGTCCGGAGTCGCCAACGACTCGAAACCGTCTTTGTCGACAAATGTCAACTTGTACGTGTAGGTGCCTGGCTGGAACGTTCCCCCAGACAGTTCGCGGGCGGAAACCAGCCCCAGCGAGGGCGCGAACGAATCGGTGATGGTTCCCCCGGACTGGCCGGCGACCACGAGATTTTCGGGCAAGTAGTGAACGACTCCAATGTCGTCAAAACGCCCAGCGACGGTCAACTTCTTGGGGGTCTCGGTCGATGTGGTCGAGATCCGAATGAAAAGTCCGTTGACCGAGTTTTCCAGGAACAGGTTGTTGCTGATATCGGGTCCGACGCGGTCGTAATCCGCAGTGAAGGCGCCCGCCTGTTGGAAACGAGGTGACTGGTACGACGTTTCTTCGAAACTGTCCGGAGATGCACTGATGGCTGCGTCCGCACTTTGAGTGATCTCATTGAAAGTCAACGTGGGACGCATGTTGATGATTTGGATCGGGTTGACCAACTGCTGGACCGAATCGATCAACACATTGCTGCTACCGCCATACCGAATTTCGGCATGATTGATGCGTTGCAAAAAGATCCCTTCGTCTTCCAGATCGCGGCGTCCCTCGAACTGATCCAACTCTCGTCGATAAATGATGCCGCCCCAATCGCCGGCGGCAGCATTGTTGCCGGTGCCCGCAGCGGCAGTATCAGCAACTCGATCCCGGATGCTGGTGATGATCACACTGCCATCGTCGTAGCTTGCAATCGTATTGTCGGCGTTGCCGACCAGTGTCGTTTCGACCGGCTGATTTGAATGGCTCAGTCCGACCAACCGCGGCGTTCCCAAGATTTGCAACGCGCCGCCACTGCGGTCCACTTGCAACGTGCTGCTACCGACCATGATGTACGAGCCACGCAATTTGAGGATCGCGCCGGCGTCGATCATCGTGGTCACGCCCTTGGGCACTTCCATCACACGACCGTCTTCCAACGTCTGTCCGCCGACGTCGGCAAATCCGATCTTGTAGCTAAAGTTGTCTTCTTGAGTGGTGAGATCGCCGTCCAAACCACCGTTGCCGACGATGCGAACGATGTCGCCGTCCAACGTACTGTTGAACGCGCTGGCCACCGTCGTGCTGGCAATGTTGTTGAACGGTCTTGCCAAACTGCCGTCCGCATTCGGTCCGGCCGTTTTGTCGACAAAGATGTTACGTCCGATGGCGGTTGCACCACGCCAATCGGCGGACAGTTCAATGCTCCGTTCGCCCGTGAAAATCAAACCCGTCAGCGAACGTGAAACGACAACGCCCGTCTCTCCGGACCGACTGTTGATCGCAGCCTGCAATGCGGCAGCAATATTGCCCGCCGGTGTCGGGAATCCGAGCGTCCCGTCGCTGTAGAAAACCGGTACGGTCCCTGCGGTCGGTGTCCCGCCGTCGGGCACCAATTCGTAGGTCCGAATGATCGGGTTTCCAGCAACATCTGTTCCCGCAACCACCTCCAACTTCTGGCCCGGCGTGATCGCTTCGCCATTGTCGGTGAAATTCAAGATTCGATTCAGAGGCCTGGTCTGGAACCAGAAATTGTGCTCCCCGCCGGGAACCCCATCTCCATCGCCATCCAGTCGAGTCCCGGGCAAATCCTGACGCCCGCTATCCAAATCTCGAATCACATCGACTTCGTCGACCTGTGGTTCGAACTTGATTTGCAGTCCGTACTTTCCTTGCGTCCGGCCACCGAATCCGCTTTGCGTCAAGGTCGGGTCGTAGGTGTCGTTGCCACTGGCGGCAACGCCCACGTAATAGACACCTTCGCCAAGCGTCGCGACGATCCGAGAGTCTTCGCTGAAATAATCGTCATTGCGGCTGATCATTTCCAAGCCACCGCCTCGGAAAATGATCGGCTGAGGCTGGGTCGCTCCACTGATATTGGTCGCACCGTTGCCGAAGGTCACCGCGGCCCGCATGATCGAACTGGCAAACGGGTCGGCGTTGATTGCGTCCACAACATCTTGCGCGGGGACACTCGTGATCGTTCCTGAAATCCGCGGGATATCGATCAACAACGCATTGGCGATCGGATCGCCGTTGGCATCGAAGACACGATTGATACGAATCGCGTTGTCACCGGCAACCCGATCGGACTGCAGGAAATCAATGCGAGTGTTGTTTCCAAGTGCTCCCTTCAGCAAAGAGGTGAACCGCAACGCCAAGTCGGGGCCGGTCTCAAAATCCGTCTCGGCAAAGGCAGACTTTTCCTGAAACAACGTCAACGTCGTGTCCAGCGAACTGGCGTCGGGCAAACGCTCGGCAAACGTTTCTGCCGTAAACGTCCCCACACGGTCGACGTCCTGCAGGTTGACCTCGAATCGATAAAGGTCGACATCCAAACTGTCGGGGCGATGCAAGTACTGGCCGTGCAGAACATCGTGATTGCCTGGGAAGACCGGCTCCAGGCCCGTCAACTGATCGATACCGGCATTCAAGAACCCGCCGTTCAACGCCATTACCGTCTGCGCAGGCAAATCCTGGGCTTGTTCCAACCCGAGCAAGAACCCGATCCCTGCAACCGCCTTGCGAGTGAAGTCCTCACCGTATGCAGTGCCGAAGTCGGTCTGATTGCTGAACACAATCGCAGACTCTGTGAATGTCGGGTCGATCCGCACCGTCGCATTGAGCTGCGGGATGCTGGCGCGTGTGGTGCCCGGCATGAACTGCAGCGTCGCGGTATCCCCGACTGCGAACGTGATTCCCAGATCCTCCGTTTCGCGGAACTGAACGCCGATCTCGCTTGCCCACAAATCCAATGCTTCACGAATTCTCAATCGCTGGCGTTGAGTGATTTGATTCAGGAAGGAATTCGGACCCGACGTGTCGAAAATGCTTTGGAAATTGTAGGGGATCTCCGTCACGCCGTTGACCGAATCGGCACCGAAATCGACGTTGACGTGCTGCAGCAAACCGCCGATGCCTTCGGGCAACTCTCGGTGTCCAGGGTCGTCGTTTCCACCAGGCAATTCGATCGCGAACGGCTGCGGATCGATCGACTCGGTCAAGATCAAACTCGTGATCGCTTCATCACGTCCAAAGATGCCGATGTCCAGCGATGTCGTCAGAGTGTCGCCGGCGGCTTGCAGCACCAAACCGGTCGAACCGATGACCGACTGCGGCAACGGCAGGTTTCCGCCTGCTCGGCGAACACCATTGAGTTCCCAATCGATTTCGATCAACGCATCGACAGCCGCGTTGGCAAGAATCGCAGACTCCAGATCGATGACTTCCGGTGCCGTGCCGCCGAAGTCAAACACGATCGCACCACTGATATCCACCCGCGCGGTGACGCCGCCTGCGGAGGAATCTTCAAATCGAATCACGCGCCCAGAGCTATTCTCGCCAATCTGTTTTTCGGCAAAGCGGACTTGTAAACCCGCTTGTTGGAAATCGGTGACCGCAGTGGCGCGTACCGCAAACGGTTCCGGCTCCAGAATGATCTCCATTTGATTGTTCTGGATCGGCGTGACTCCGTCGCCCACCGCCGTTCCGATGCGCAATCGCCACGTACCGCCTTCCAATGGGACGCCGGGCAAATTGTTGATGTCGTCGGCAAAGATCAATCGTGCCGTGTGCGTCGCCGCATCGTAGACGACTTCCTCAGGATCAAACAGCAAGTCGTCCGTCGTCCGCACCGTCTCTTGGGTGAAAAAGAGCTGATAGAAACGAGGATTCTCAGCCGAACGAAGCGTCGGGTTTCCCTTGATCACAAAGGTGCTGTTCGCCCCCGGTGGGACGAAGACCGCATTGGAGTTGCCTGCAGTCACGGACGCTTGAAAATTCGTCAGCGAATTGATCGCCGTGGCGACTTGACCAATCGTCCCCGTCGCTGGACGCGTCACGGTAATCGCGTTGGCCGCCGCATCCAGTACCGCGACGGTGTTGGTGCCGGCTGCTCCGGTTTGGAATAAGACCTTGGTGTTTGTAAACGAAGGTGCTGTCAAACTCGCCGTCACCGTGATCTGGCCATTGGGGACCGTCAGCACACCGCCCGCCGAATCGTCCTCGACAAACAGCGGATCCTCATTGAAATAAACCACCACCTCATTGCGGTTCTGGGACAGCGAACCGTCCTCGTTTCGAATCACCGGTTGTGGAACGACCGATTCGACCAAAGCCCCCAACGCCAACTTGAAATTGATCACCTCGCTGCGACGCCCCGCTTGACGCGGCATCAACAACTCGCCGCCTGTGTTACGCAGTCCAACGATGCCCAGACCGGTGTCGTCAAATCCGAACACTTCCAGTCGGTAGTTGTCGTCAGGCAACGCGTCGGAGAATCGAATCTCGACCTCATTCTGCTTGACGTCATTGACCACGATCAGACCCGGCTCAATCACCACGTCGTCGTCGGCCGCCGATCCGAATACTCCGTCCGGTCCGCTTCTGGTGATCCGAATCGCGTCCAACGATGCCTGCGAGATGATCTGGTCCTCGTCAAATCGCAACGTCAAAACACGCGGCGCGACATCGCGCACACTGCCGTCGATAATCAGATCGCCTTCGTTGGGCTGCACCCCAATCAATTGCGGACCGGCCAACAGTTGGCGACTTTCCAAAGACTCCAGCAAATGCCGACGACGCTTCTTACGACTGGAATCACTCTTACGGGCGCGAGGGACGCTTGTGGGATGAGTCGGTTGCAGATTAGCCGATTGCGTCGTGCTCTTTCGCTTACGCGAGGTCATAGACCGAACCTTCAAGGCGGTGTCCGACCACTGACAATTCCTTGTCGACGTGATCGGACCGGTGAAATGGATGTGTTCTTAGGTCCAGCATTTGCATCCTGGGAAAAGATGCAGACTGGATAATTTAAGGAGGACCAAATGTGACGAGCTGTATTCCAGACGCCCGGTTGGGACCCTGAACGTTCGGATACAGTCGACGAGTATAGTTAGGGGCAAAAAACCCGCAAACAACTTGATCTGCAGAGGACGCAATGCCCTTGCCAATCCGAGTTGCAAGCACCAGTTGTAACGGGCATGACGATGGTGGACAGATCGGCAGTCCTCCCTCACAGGAGAGGAGGACAGACCACCCCATCAGCCGGTACACCCTTTGACGTGGTCGTTTGACGGCAATTTTCCCCGAAAGTTCCCTAGATTCCGCAAAGACGTACAGCAAGGGATTCGTTGGTAAATTCCCCCATTTGCCGCCCGCAAGCCCAATCTCAGCACTGACAGAACCCGACAACAAGCAAGTCACCCCTAAATCGGGCCGCCAAGCACTACGCGTCGCGTCAATCGCAAGCGTTTTCGACGTTGAGAGCGGAAGATGGAACGATTTCGTCGACATTGCCGACGACGAGGGTCCTCCCCCATGTAGCGGATAGCATCACGCTGTTGATCCCCGAACCGATCCCCAACATCGCCACTCGCTGGTCACACATCAGCTCGCCAGCGGCGGCCGCCCGTGCAACCGTCAGCGGCAGCGCTACCGAACCGGTGTTGCCCAATTGTGGGTACGAAACGCTGTCCCGATCCTCCGGCAAACCCATCGCAGCAAGCATTGCCGAGCGATGGCGTACCCCCACCTGGTGACAAATGGACCGGTCAATCTCCGGTCGCTGCCAGCCCGATTCCCGGATCAATTTTTCGAATCCCGCGACCCCGGTCGCGATCCCTTCGGCCATCAATTTCTCTGAATCCGTGTCCATCAAAGGCTGCATCCCGGCGCCCGCCGAGTCACTGTCACTGACGCACAAGTCATGAAAACGGGTGTTGGCTTCCGCGATCGCGGCATTCAGTGACGTCGCCGCGGGAGCGAGATCCCGATGGGTCAACAGCCACGCGCACGATCCCGAACCAATGGTCAGCGAGGCAAAGGCCCCTTTGACATTTCGGCGTGTGATCGACGGATCGGTATTGAGTGAGTGAATCGTTGACTCCAGCAGCGGACGGCTGTTCTCCGTGCCCACGACCACGCCCGCGCGAATCACACCGGCTTGGATCAAACTCGCAATCTGCACCGCACCGTTGATCAACCCCAAACAAGCGTTGGAGACGTCGTACACCCAACAGTCCTGCGAAAGCCCCGCGCCGTGGTGCACACGAGAGGCCGTCGCAGGCTCCAAGAAATCCCGACACACGCTGGCGTGAATCAAGCATCCGATCTCACGACGTTGTATCCCCAACGCATCGATCGCGCGGTCGACACAACGAATGCTCGGACCGCTGGGCACCGTCCCCGGTTGCCAAACGCGTCGCTCTGCAATCCCGCTCATCAATTCCAAACGCCCCTCGGGCAATTTCAATCGTTGATACAGCGGCTGCAAGCGACGTTCGATCTCATCGCTAGACCAAGTCTCTGCGGGCAACTCCGCACCGATGGCGGCCAAGACTACGTTTTCAAATCTCAATGCACTGACCTCGGTCGCAGAAATTCGAGACAGAATAAAACTGTCCCTGCTCAACGGACGGCATAAAATGGTGAACCAGCGGGTTGCGACGCCTGATTATCCTGATTTTCAAGCGATTCGCGTTTGGTCGCCGCGTTTGGTCGCCGCGTTTGGTCGCCGGACGGCAAGTCGTCGTTATTTCGTACGCATCATATCCAACGCATCACGCTTGCGTAACCGCGTTCTCGCGACTCATCTCGCGTGCTTGCTATCAAAAAAAGCTCCTTGCTATCACTGCCTGTCGTAGACATCGGGTCGATCATCACAATCTGTAGAATTCATTTGGAATTCACGGGAGCGGTCGCTAATTTTCCCGCACCTCACGGGGATTCGCAGCGTCGCGTTTCTCCACCGACACCGTCATCAGGTCAGGGAACCAGCCTAGCGTTACAGCAACGGATGCTTTGACCTATGCACCAGCGGCAGCTTGCTCGCTCGTGTCCAGTGAGATGGCGGTGACGATCGGTCGCCCTCTCTGCGCCAAAGCTTCTCAGACTGTCCACTGCTCGGACTTGCTTTTTGGCCTCTTGGATTCATTACGTTTTCGCCAGCGGAACGGTTTCACTGATCTCATGGGTTCAGCGTGACCATGGCGACGTTGTCGGCAGATGCAGTACGACTTTGCATCTGACAGAACTTGCCCAGTGACTTCGAATAGGACCTGTCGAATGAGCAAACCGATCATCGGAATCAATTGCGATTACAAGCCCGTTGCACGCAACACTCCAGCATTTGCGTATCTGGCCGCCGGTTACTTTCAGTCCATCTACAACGCAGGAGGCATTCCGTTGGTCGTCCCACCGATGGACGACCCTGAGTCGATCAAACAAGCGTTGGATCATGTCAACGGTTTCGTCATGATCGGCGGCGGTGACCTGGATCCACGAAACGACGGATTCATGCTGCACCCAAGTGTTCGTCCGATGGACCCCAAACGCGAAACAAGCGACCGCCTGCTGATCGCCGAGATCGCCGAGCGACGTATGCCGATCCTGGGAATCGGCTGCGGAATGCAATTGCTGAACATCCAAGAGGGCGGCAACCTTTTCTTGCACATCAAGGAAGACCTGCCCAACGCCGTGCCACACATGGACCCCCATGACCCCAACCATCGCCACACCCTCGAAGTCGAAAGCGACTCGCTGGTCGGTCGCGTTTTCGGCGATGGCGAAATCCGTGTCAGCAGTCGTCACCACATGGCGATCGACGAAGTCGCTCCGGGTTTCCGCGTTACCGCACGCTGCCCCGATGGTGTGATCGAAGCCATCGAGAGCGAAATGATGGACTGGTTCGCGATCGGCACCCAATTCCATCCCGAATGCGCCGCCGCCTCGGCTCTCGACATGCGGATCTTTGAAGAATTCGTCGACGGTGTTCGGCTCCACGCCGAACAAGACCTGCGACTGGTCGCCTGATTCAGCCGTTTCTTGATGTGTAAAACGTGCGTCGAGCCACGGATGGTCTCGATGCATGTTCTCTACGGAAGGATGATACGGAGTTTTGAACCCAACGGTACGGAAACCAACCTGACGACCCCGGCAGGGATTGCCGAACATGGCTCACGGATTCGAGCCGGTCATCAGGTCCAAAGCAGGTCCAGAACATCGTCGGCCAGGTCACGGATCGACCTCCGGAACCCAAGGCGGGCCAAGGAATTGGCCCGCTTGATCGGCACTAGCCCGGTTTATTCAAGCTGGCTCACTACAGTCTGCGCAAATCAGCCGCCACGCGATAGCGTCCGGTTTTCACGCCTGCACTCGGCAACCGGACGCTCTCTATCGCGCTGCGGCTGATGAATTATTCGGGATAGCGTGCCCAGCAAATCCAGTCCGTCAAATCCAGCTGGCCGAGCACGCCCTTGTTGCGATAAGCGACCGTCGCAACTCGTTCCATCGTTCCCCGCTTTGACTCCCCAGGCTTTGTCAATACAATACAGGGGTTCGACCACCTGACGTGCTCGAACTCTTCCCCCCTCGACACATCGGTCCTGGAGGTGGTTGCAGGCTCGTTCGCGCCCAACCGACCTTCCCGCTTTCGCCGGCAGTGAGCGTTTGGGTTCTCAATTTCTTGAGCCTCTATTTAGGAGCGAAGCAATGACTCTGTCACACTACCCGTTCGCGATCGGTTTCCCGGGCATGCCCGAGATGTTGATCGTCTTGTTCTTAGCCCTCCTCTTGTTCGGCGGTGCCAAACTGCCCAGCCTGATGAGAAACCTCGGCAAAAGTGCCAATGAGTTCAAACGAGGCATGAACGAGTCGCTTGACGACGACGACGAAAAGGACAACGAAAAGGGCTAGCATGCTTGGACTTTCACCGTTCGAAATGATGGTGATTGGTGTGATTGCGGTCGTCCTTTTTGGCGGAAATCTGCCCGAAGTCGCCCGCAAGTTGGGAAGCAGCTACCGAGAGTTTCGCCGAGGTCTCAGCGACGTCCAGCAACAATTTCGTGCTGCGGAGTACGAAGCCAAGCGGGCTCTGACGATCGACGAGTCGCCGAAACCCAGCAAGGATGAAGACGACGATGAGCCGCCTGGTGAGCCGTCGGCCCCCAAGTTCACACCTCCCACCTGACCCTAACGTCCGAGCCCGCTCGGACAACCTCAACGATCCGATACGCCGCCGACACAAAAACGTCGGCGGCGTTTTTTTTCCGCACCATCGTGATGGCACGCACAATCCGCAAAACCGGATTTCCGACGATTGACCACCGCTACGAGCTAGGTTTAGACAGCAGGCGTTCACTCCCGCCGCACTGAACCAACTTGCTTTCTGGCATCGCCACTCGACACGGACATCCACTCGCATGAGAAACTTCATTGCACTCGTCGTTTTCGCAATGTTCTTTGGGATCGCCTTCACCGCGAGAAACAAAGGCACAGACTCCGTCAGTCAACCACTGACGATCCCGCCGCATGTCGCGCCGGAGAATCCGCCGCGTCCCGCCGCAATGATGGTTTCAACAACCATCTCCCGTTTCTCGGTCGAGCTGCCGGTGCCGGCAAGTGATATCGGGCACGAAAATGAAGTCTGGGTTTTCCTGCCGACAGGCGGCGCATCGAAGGCGAATCAAGACAGCGAGTCATCAATTTCAAAATACCCCTGCCTCATTTACACCTCGGCCGGCGCACCGAACTTTGGCGGCATGCGGCTTTCGCCATCGGACCAGACGTTCATCCTGCCTTATGTGCAGATGGGTTTTGCCGTCGTGTGTTACGAGACCGACGGCGCGATCGACTTGACCGATAAAACAACGCCGGAGGAAATGGCACGCGCCGCCGACTTGTACATTCGATCCAGCGCAGGACTGGTCAACGCTCGCAACGCCATCCATTTCGCGTTGGAGCGTTTCCCAGAAATTGATTCCGACCGACTCTTCACACTCGGCCACAGCTCCGGCGGCAAACAAGCGTTGCTGCTGGCTGCCAATGAGCCGCGGATCAAAGGCTGCGTGACGTTCGCTCCGTCGACCCAACTGGGGTTTGTGGAACGCATCGGGATCGGGCAAATCCCCAGCAAGACCCGCGATCTCGCCGGCGAAGTGGAGCGATTCATGCCGGCCTCCAACGCCGATCGCCTGACGGCGTCGCTGCTGATCCTGTATACGCCCAAAGACGACGTGGTCAGACAAAGTGAACTCAAGAGCTTTGCAAGAAAGGTCGGCGACAACGCGAATCTGGTCGAAGTCAATGCGCGAGGCCACTTTGACTTGCCCGACGAAGGATTCCGGCACGCCAGCCGCTGGCTAGCCAAGCAAGCCGACTTGCCCGCCCTACCCGACCAAGTCATCGCGAATCCACTCTCTGCAGAGAAAAAAAGCCCCACCGTCAACAAGCCCGCCCCCGCGCCGACGGCGGAACGGGTGAGGTCGTCACAGCCCTCGCAGCCGAAAATACAAAAGGTACGAACCAGTCCCCGCAAGTCTGGTCAACCACAGCAAAACCCCTACTTTCAGTAGCCGAAAAGGATTTGCCACCAGTGGAGCGTAGCAACCGATGCTCAGACAGTTGCTCAGTCCGCCACCTGACGATATCCTGATGCACCGCGAGAGGAGAATGACTACAGTCACCTCTCACAAAACGGGCGATTGGCTCAGTTGGTTAGAGCGCTGCTTTCACACGGCAGAGGTCACTGGTTCGAATCCAGTATCGCCCACTAGGTAGTGATTACCAAAGCTATCCTGAATTATAAAATCCCCTGTTTCGCCGAGCGAAACGGGGGTTTCTTCGTTTCGGCAGGCAGCGTCAATAGCGCCAGCTACCCCCGGAATGCAACCACCATCGTCCGTGGTTGCATCAATGCCCACACCGGAGGCCTTACGGAACGCTGCGTCCGTCCTCATCGCGTAGTGCTTCATCGCCACCGCTACGGTGTGTCCCAACCATCCGGCCACGTCTTGGGCTGGATGCTCTGCCATCAGCTCCGTTTCACGGCTTGCCCGCAAATTCTGAAACAACCTGGGCCACGCAACGAAACCGGCTCGCTTGATGATCTTGGTGAATTGGGTTCGCAAGTTGGCGGCGGCGGATCGGTTGCCACACTTGGCCGTCAGTTTCATCCACTCCAAATGTATCGGACCACGGATGAACCGTTCTCCCTCTCTGTGTCGTGGCAGCGGGACCGATTCCTGACGTTTGGAGGTCTTGTTTGCTTTGGAGGCCGCGGGATCCGTGTGCGAGGCGTAGAGCGTGGTCACGTCCGACGTGCTAGCGGCAAATCGACTAACATTCATAGATCGGACCTCAGACGGGAGACGTTATGAATCGTTCAGTGATCGTGGGAGTAATTGCAGGTTTACTCTTCATGGTGTTCATCGTTGTTTCTGGCCTAAGCCAGTTGGGAAACAATGCCAATATGCCAATTCTGCTTGTCGGAGCGGGGGGCATGGGTATTGCCGTCGGATTGGTGGCCGGATTCATCGACCACTCGCGTAGGTGGGAGCGGAAGGAGAAGAAACGCCAAGCCCACCGAAATCGAGATATAAGAAGTCCAAAAATGGAGTGGTCATCAAAGGACAAAGATTGACGAATTGGTCGATCAAACACGGCAAGGCACAATCCTATAGATAATATGAATCCATGAATCAGAAGGTACAGGTGGGACAGTCCGTTTTCGATTCTGATACTTCATTGCTGCTACATCCAACGTGCATTCACAACCAAGAACCGTGCATTCGGTAATCGTCCGTCTTTAATGCACGGTTTTGGACAAATCGAAGAGCGGCAGAGACTTCCGCGATGATCAACACACGTGCATTTTACTTGGAGTAGCCTATTTACCGGTCTGTGCCCGTCGAAGCTCGAGTACGACATCCGCTGCTGGAAGTTTGAACTCGGTTGGGCGGGGCTTTCCCGTCCACTGCTTCTCCTGCCAGGTCCCGACGACACAGCAGAACCTCAGTTTGTCGCCGTCGAGTTCGTAGACACCCAAAGCATCGCCACCGGTCTTTAGCGATTCGTACGAGCGATGATCGAAGACTTTCGGCGTCTTCGTTGGATCGAGGTCGTAGGTTCCTGACCAAAGCTCATTGCTCGAAGCATCGAGCGCCGTGTATGAATGGTCTTTGCGAAAGACTAGTTGTTTAGCTTCTTTCGTACTGCCCGCTGGCTGCACAGCGACGATATCCCACGTTCCAGCCAGTGTTTCAACTGATTGTGCAATGGCTATCGACTTCGCATCTTTGGGCATGGAATCATCAGCCATGGCTCCGACGCCAAAGGCTAACACGACAAGTGTAGATAGAGTTGACTTCATGAATGTCTCCTTTTGATGTTTGTGAAAGAACAGGATCAACGTAATCCGCCAGAAGCAATGATGACTTCGCCGGTCAACCAGCCAGCCTCGTCGGAGGTAAGAAAGGTTACAATCTTGGCGATGTCGGCAGGTGTGCCCACGCGACCCAGAGGCGTCATGGCAACGAGTTGCTTTTCGATATCACTATTGACTCCGTATAGGCCTGCCGCCTTCGTGCCCTCACTGAGAGTTGCGCCGGGGTTGACAGAATTTACCCGGATGTTTCGCTGCGCCAGTTCTTTAGCCAACACGCCGGTGATCGCATCCAGGGCCGCTTTGCTGGCAGAGTAAATTGAGTATCCAGCCGGATGCGAGCTCGATGCACCGGAGCCGATGTTGACAACGCTTCCGCCATTGGGGTCAAAGTGTTTGAGAGATTTCTGGACCACCATTAAGGGACCAAGAACATTGGTATTAAACTGCCAGTGGAAATCCTCCTCGGTGATGGAATCGATTGTCCCAGGCCGATAGACGCCGGCGTTGTTCACGACGATGTCCAATCGTCCGTAAGTCGCCGTGGCCTGCGAGAACAGGCGATCCACATCAGTTGAACGCGACACATCGCCGGCAACTGCGATGGCTTGGCCACCAGCCTGAATGATCTCGTTGACGACTGCCTCTGCACCGGACTGATCGGACGCGTAATTCACGACGACTGCCGTACCCGCCGCGGCGAGTTCCTTTGCGATTCCGGCACCGATTCCTTTTGATGCCCCCGTAACCACGGCAACTTTTTCTTTTCGTTTTGGCATCTTCATTGGACTCCTTCGTGAATATTTGGGCGACTCTACTTCAGAGACACTCCCAAAGAGCGACTGTGACAACTCGGCCTCAAATAATTCAGTCCAATCGAAGCATTCCTCGCACGTCTTCCCGTTGAAACAGTTGCTGAAGCCATTGAATCTCGTCCGCTGGCCGCAGGAAAGGGTGTTCACGGTAGAGGTCAACGTGTTGTCGCTCGACTACGTCTTCGATGTCTCGGATCGTTTCGCCGGCAACCTCTCGCACCCGGTCGACATGTTCCGTCACAAACATCAAATGGTGGGGATCAACATGCCCACCGTCGATGAAACCGCGAGTCTTCTTGGGGCAGCGGCACGGATTGTCCGTGTTGACAAGACCGCACTGGTTGTTCATGAAATGATGCAGATCACGGCGGGCACGCGCCAGCGATTGACGGAAGTTGACAGCTGTTATCTCCATCACCTCGCCACTGACGGTATCGGTAGCGCCGAGGATCTCACCAAGCGTGAAAATCAATCTCTGCTTGCGATCCAAGCAAAGTAGCATTCCCATCGTGCAGCTAGTCTTGGCTTCTTCCACGAGGATCGGTAGTGCCACAGGAACACTCATGGGATCAGGCAACTCGGCATCGAAAATGCTGTTGATCGCTGCTCCATAGTCGATGAACGACATTTCGTGGGCCTCCGCGCCGCGGCGTTTCATGTTCAGGACATGATTGGCGGCAATGCGGTACAACCAAGTGCGGAACTTGCTTTCGCCCTTGAACGTACTCAGCTTGGTAATCACTTTGACGAGGACCTCTTGGGCCACTTCTTCCGCATCTTGTGGGTGGAAAACCATCCGCAATGCGATGTTGTAAACCCATGCCTGGTGTCGCAAGACCAGCTTCTCCAGGGCGGCGTGGTCACCATCATTGGCCTGATCGACGAGAGCGGTATCGGAGACATCGTCGTGTGCGGTCTCGCTAAATGGATTTGACATACCCCAACTCCAGCATTCCAAAGATGACGAGATAGACAACGTTTCTCAAGCTTGGACACACCTACCGCGAAGGTGTGACAACTTTCACACAAAAAATCGAGCCGAGTTTGTAACGGGGGCAAACGTCTATTGTGGCCGACACAGGGTGATTGTCCGTCGCAGTGTAAGGGAGTTGGTCACTCTGCGCACACTGGTCCAACTCACCGACCGCGGCCGCTTATCGTCTCAAAACCTCTTGGAGCGTCAATGACGCCTGATCGCCGATCGCCCTGACTAACATGACTAAAACCGTATGATCGCTGAGCAAGTCACCGCCGAGTACTTCGTCCGCACCGAAAGCTAAGGCCGGACCGTCGACGAATGGAAGGCCCGCCCCGAACAAGCCGACAACCACTGGCTCGACTGCTCAGTCGGTTGTGACACAGCCACCTCGTTTTAGAAAACCGGTTGTTTCAAAGCGAAGAACGCCGTGTACTTTTCCCAAAATGGCACCTGATCCGGGCTGCGAGTAAGGGGCAATTTCTAGACGCCCTGGCGAATTGCTGCTTGGTCGCCAATCGCTTGCTGAAAAGAATTTGCGTGGCTGTTTTCCCGTCTCGCTCAACGTTGCTTGGTCCCGTTTAACAGGTCATGAACTGTTCAAGACGCTAACGCCTCTTCGTTTCGTTGCGGATGATACCGAAAAGAATGGTTCATCAGCAGGAGTCGAGCGTTCACGCCAGGTCGACTTGCAGCATGTAGTCACCGCTCGCGTCTCCATTCAGGTCGCGTACGACAAGTGTGTATAATCCGTCTGCCAAAAGCATCAGGTCCGCGAACGCGATCGTCGATTGGCCGTCCTCGCTTTGCAACAGCGAGCCATCCGGGGCATACAGAAAGACGCCGGCATCCAGTCCAGAACTGATTTCTGCATAGCTCAACGTCAACTTGGAGCCAGCCGTAGCGTTGATCGTGAACGTGTCGATATCACCCAGAGAAAGCGAGTCTGTTATCGACTGTCCGCTGGTCAAAACGACATTGTCGTCGTCGAAGACGTTGTCAATGACGACGGCGGTCAATCCGTAGTCGCCCGCCTCATTTCCATCAAAGTCCCTCACCAAAATCGTGTAGGTCCCGCTGATCGATAGAGGCAGATTGGTGAAGCTGACAGAATCGGTGTCTTCGAGACTGGTCAGCAGCGAGCCATCGGGCGCGAAAACGAACACGCCGCTTCGTAGTAGAGAATTGTTGTCGTCGTAGTTCAAAAACAGCGTGGTGCCGGCCATAGCGTCGATTGTGAAGGTGTCAATATCACCGAGGGAAAGTGATTCCAACACCGTTTGTCCGCTGGTCAACGCAACATTGTCGTCGTCGATGACGTTGTCAATGACGACGGCGGTCAATCCGTAGTCTCCGACTGCATCACCGCCAAGATCTCTTACCAAGATGGTATAGGTCCCGCTGACTGATAGAGGCAGATTGGTGAAGCTGACCGAATCGGTGTCCTCGAGACTGGTCAACAACGAACCATCGGGCGCAAAAACGAACACGCCGCTTCGTAGTAGAGAATTGTTGTCGTCGTAGTTCAAAAACAGCGTGGTGCCGGCCGTAGCGTCGATTGTGAAGGTGTCAATATCACCAAGGGAAAGTGATTCCAACACCGTTTGTCCGCTGATCAACGCAACATTGTCGTCGTCGATGACGTTGTCAATGACGACGGCGGTCAATCCGTAGTCTCCGACTGCATCACCGCCAAGATCTCTTACCAAGATGGTATAGGTCCCGCTGACTGATAGAGGCAGATTGGTGAAGCTGACCGAATCGGTGTCCTCGAGACTGGTCAACAACGAACCATCGGGCGCGAAAACGAACACACCGCTACGTAGTAGAGAATTGTTGTCGTCGTAGTTCAAAAAGAGCGTGTTGCCGGCCAAAGCGTCGATTGTGAAGGTGTCAATATCACCGAGGGAAAGTGATTCCAACACCGTTTGTCCGCTGGTCAACGCAACATTGTCGTCGTCGATGACGTTGTCAATGACCACGGCGGTCAATCTGTAGTCTCCGACTGCATCACCGCCAAGATCTCTTACCAAGATCGTATAGGTCCCGCTGACTGATAGAGGCAGATTGGTGAAGCTGACCGAATCGGTGTCCTCGAGACTGGTCAACAACGAACCATCGGGCGCGAAAACGAACACACCGCTTCGTAGTAAAGAATTATTGTCGTCGTAGTTCAAAAACAGCTTGGTGCCGGCCAAAGCGTCGATTGTGAAGGTGTCGATATCACCGAGCGAGAGCGAGTCTTCGCGTGTTTGCCCACTGATCAATGGAGTGTTGTTGGCATCGACGTTGCCATCAATGACGACGGCGGTCAATCCGTAACCGCCTGTTGCATTACCGCCAAGGTCTCTTACCAAGATCGTGTAGGTTCCGCTGATCGACAGAGGCAGATTGGTAAAGCTGACCGAATCAGTGTCCTCAAGGCTGGTCAACAATGAACCATCGGGTGCGAAAACAAACACACCGCCTCGTAGTAGAGAGCTGTTGTCGTCGTAGTTCAGGAACAGCGTGGCCCCGGCCACTGCGTCGAATTCCAGGAAATCGACCTCTCCTAACTCTGAGATCTCACCCACAATGGTTTCCCCACTCTGGATCACCACGGGCGGGACCTCCAGTTCACTCACTCGGTAATTGAGCGTGTATGCAGTTGCATCTTGGCTGGACGGTGTGTCAATCCAAATGAAGTATTCCCCGGGGAATACGCTTGTTGATAGAGAGATATCCTCAGCGGCGTTTGACGACCTCGACATCTCGATGTCGGTCAAGTCGAACAAACCGTCGGCGTTCCGGTCTTGAGCAAGGTAGATTCGGGCAGCATCCGTTCGACCGTTGAGGCTCAGTTCCAAGTCTTGAAAACTCGTACTGGTAAAGCGGTACACGTCGACCGGATCGGGGTCACCGTTCTCGTCATTGATACCAATCGTTTGATGGATGGAGTCAGAGCCGACCAATTCCCCGAGATCAAATGCGTCAACGAATGATTCTCCAGGATCGGTGTTGGGAATGATTGAGAATCCTGAAGTCACTGGGCTGATGAGTTCGTTTCCACTTAAGTCCTGGAAGACACGATCGACCACCAATTCATAATCGTCGATCTCCAGTGGCTCAAAGATCGCAAGCACCTCACGTCCATTCAAGCGATTGTAGTATCTCTGTGGTGAAATGGTCCTGGAGTCCGATGCGGCCACCAATCGAATCGCGTCAGCAGGCAACGCGTCAATCTGCACGGGCTCGGAGAAACCGATCACCAAAGTCGTGTATCCTTCCAGGCGGACCGAAGAATCCGGAGGCGTGACGAAGGTGACTGAGGGAGCGTCCGTGTCGGCGATCAGTTGAAACTCGAGTGGGCTCGTGAGGGTTTCATTCCCGCCGGTGTCAACCGCGCGAACTTGTAGGTTGATCAAACGATCTGTTTCTCCATCGGCCAATACCCCTGCTTGCGCTTGCAAATCAAACGGGACGGCGACGGATCGAGCAACAACCTCTCCGTCGAATAGCAATTCCACTTGTTGAACTTGAACGTCATCGACGACCTGAATATCAAAATCAACGTATGTTCCTTCTTGCAACTGGATTCCTGCGGTCCCCGCATCAACGTCATTGTTCTGCAGGTTCGCCGTGACGACCGGAGCGTTCCCATCAGAATCGAATGCCAAGTAATTGACCACCGTCAAACCCGCATCGCCATCGGCGACGTATGCAATCCCGCTGGCGATTGCGGTGGCGCGAGAGTCGCCTGGCGTTTCGAATCGCGTCTGAAACGCAGTCACATCCGCTGGGTCCCGTCCGTCGTAACGCGCCAATGCCAAGGTGTTCGCGCCGGAGAAACTCGTCACCGGCAAGACGAGACCCGATCCATTGGTTGCGATGTCGTGAACCGCTTCCTGTGTGCTGCCTGGACTGCCAAGGATTGATAGGCTGGATGGATCACTTATATCCACGGTGCGGTAACCATCGAAAGCACCGACGTAGGCGATCCCGTCATCCACATGCAATCGGCGACCGATCTCCAAGGGCGATACTGACCCTGCCACAGCGATCCGCCCTATTTCGATCAAACCATCCGGGTTGGCAGAAAAGGCAATCAAGTCGGAAGACGACAGCACAAAAATGGTGCCATCAAAGACAGCGATGTCATCAAGCTTTGTTTGTAAGTTCAGGCGAGACAATTGCGATCCATCCGTGAGGGCGTATTGGCCCAGTCGTTGATCGCCGATCGTATAAACGATGCCGTCGTCGATCGCCACTTGATCGGAACGCACCCCAACGGTGTTGATCAATTCGGGCTGATCAAGTTGTGATACGTCGACCAGGTGAAGTCCCCCTGATTGTGCCGCGACGGCAACAATCTGTTGACGGCGATCAAGAGCCAGATCAATGGAATTTCCTGGCAGGTCGATCTCGCCCAGCAGGATGGGATTGTCGAACTGCGAAACATCAGCGACCGCTAATCCATGACTGCCCGTCGCGACAAATGCCGCTTGACTGGCGACTCCTGCGACCGATTCGACAACCACCTCCTCCGCTTCACCCTGCGCACTCAGGTTGGCGATGGGGCCGGATGGAAACAATAAGCCTCCCAGTGGATCGAGACCCTGGGTCCATTCCGCTGCATCACTCACCCCATCGGTATCGGTGTCCCGATTGTCGGGGTGTGTCCCGATCACCGTCTCCACTTCGTCGGGCAGACCGTCTCCATCAGAATCCGTGTCTGTGGACGTCGCGAGCAGGATGTCGCTTGGTAATGGAGTCCTGGAACCATTTGACCCACTGAAGAAATCAAACCTAGCAAACTGGGTTCCCGTACGGTCGGTCGCCGTAATGACCAGCGGCGTGTTTGGGGGAACCACCACGTCGTCCAGCGTGCCGGTGTTGAGCACCTGATCAAAATCGGGGCCGGAAATTCGAACCTTCACATCCTCGATCGGTTCGGAAAGGTCACGAAGGTCTCGCATCAAGTCCGAGACGCGGTTTTCGATCGAGTTGATCTCGCGTTCGATCTGCTCGTAGCCTCCTCGCAATTCAAGTGCACTGGATGCTTGGCGAAAGTCATAGGGTGAGAATCGAGAAATCAAATCGGAATAGAACTGGGTGTCGGATCGAGTCGTGGGCAACTGTCTGACGTCAATCGTGATCGGATCCCCGGTGACGGAATCCAATAGATACTGCCCCGTATCCACATTCCTCACACGGGACCGTCCATTGGCATCAAATTCGAAATCCAGCGGTGACGTGTTGTTCGGGAACCGCTGCCGAATTTCCGGTCCAATGATCGCTTCCACCGCGGCCGAATGCTGCCGCTCGATCGATTCAATCGCTGGTAGGGCCGATTGCAATTGATTGCTGCGGGTTTTTAGCTGTTCCGCTTTTCGACGAATCGCTTCTTGCCGCGTCGGACTGTATTCCGGAGGATTTCCTTCCATCGCATTGATGGTTCCGTCGGCCACTCCGCGAGCACCTTCGACCACATTGCGAACTTTTAGCGCCGTCGAAGTCGCCAACGATCCTAAACAGGCGAGCCCCGATGGTCCGACCGGAACGCGGCAGGTCGTGGCGGCAATCACGCCGGAGCCAATCTCACCGATGTCGAATAGGGTCTCGATCGCATCGTCACGACTGAAATGACCGTCTGAGGCTCGCAGTGATATGTTGTTGAGAAAACTGAGTGCCGAAAGGCTCCCCAGCGGATCCCACCTGATAAAGATCTCGTATAGCGATTGGATGGCCCCGAGAAACCCATTGACCTTTTGTGCGAAATCAGAAAGTCGACGCAAGAAGCCGCTGAGCCGGCTTCCCGACCGCCAGCCGTGCCACCCTGGCGCTTCGATTCCAACGCCCGGATCACTGACCACGCTCAATCCGTCCTCACTGACGGTCATTGTGCCGTTGATTTCGAATCGCCCGGCATCGTGATTGAAACTGAACAGCAAGGCCTTTTCGCCCGGTGCCAAGCCTTCCAGATTCGGAAACTGCACGGGAACTGGGACGTCAAAGTTGGTTGTGCCGGGAGCTTGGATGCTGACGACCAACGCCGGTTCGAAACTTGGCGGCAACGGTGCCGGCAAATAGTCCGGGTCCACCGGAATCACAAACGCTTGTGTTGCCTGTTGTCCAGCATCATTGATTGCGGCGTCTGGAGGAATGATAACCTGCATCTGCTGGAACAACTGCGGGTCCACGTTGGGCATCATTTGAACAAGATCGTCTATCGAATCGTTGCCAAAACTCACCAACGTTTCTTGGCCGGGAACGACCGGGACCATTGCGTCACTGGGAATCGGAGGCAGGAAAATATCGAACGGCACTCCCGCCATATTGAGTTGCGTACGTTGTCCCGGCACACTCGCAAAAGGCTTTCCCAAATAGGCGTAGGAACTGCCATCCGGAGCCACCGCGGACGAACCGTCGATGAAGGCAAAGAAGTCGGGCGCCGGTAAACCGTCGGACACTCCGTCCCCGTCTGCGTCGTCGACTCCCAGCTCGAAGTATCCGTTCTCATCAGTCGTCGCAGAAATCGAGGAGTACGCATCCAACGAAATCACCACTCCCGACAACGGTTGTTGCGTCTGTGAATCCTTCACATAGCCGAAAAGCTCGGTTCCCGGGATCAGGGTTAACGGTAGGGTCCGAAAACTGGTATCGGAATCCCCGCCGGGTTCATTGTCCGCGTCGGCATCCAGTTCCAATCCATCGATTCCTCGAATCATCTGACCGTTGATCACAACGCTGACAGCGGTGGAGGGTGGTAGCGGTGAGTCGTAGAAATAGGTCGCCCTCATCCCGGTGCGATTCACTCGGATATTTCCCGGAATCTCCTCACCGGCTGCAATGACCTGGATCGCATCGGTCGTTACCGATGTTGGGTCCACCGGTTCGTCAAATTCAATGATCGTTTCCCGCTTCACATTGACCTGTCGCTCTCCGTTGCGTGGAGATATCGATGCGATCCCCACGGGGTCCGCAACGGAAAACGATTGCGTCGACGGCGTCGCGATGTTTCCGACCAAATCCGTTGCGCCTCCGGAATACGTGAGCTGGAAACTCGCGTCCTGCAGCTTTTCGACCAACCCGAACCTGAAGCCATCGGTGAGAGTTTCAGTCGACGTGAAGTCGATGGCCGAGCCGCCGGTTTGCGTCAACGTGAACGTTCCGTTTGCCATATCGGTTGCGGCAATCGGCTCGCCAAAACTGACCTCCAACGCATCGGGTGCGACACGCAAAAGAGGACCGCCAACGGGTTGTGGAACGGGTGCACTGCGGTCGACCGTTAGGACAAACTGTACGGAATCACCATCGACGATCCGGACCGTGATTGGATGATCGCCATCCGGCAGGGCTGATCCAAATACCGCATCGATGTCTGCGGCAGAGAGACTTGCCTTGTTGTCCAAGAATTCATTCGTGATGTCGAGGAACGATCCGCTTTCACCAACACGTAACTCAACATGGTGCTCTTCCAGTTGCCCCACGCTCACGCTCAAGTTCAAGGCGTACTCATTGGTCCGCAGATCGAACGCCAAGTCTGTTCTGGAATCGGGTGCAGAATCTTTGGCCAGCGTCGCGACCATCAACGGCTCTCTTCGCCCCAGAGCGTTGACGATATTCAATGCGTCCAACGCGCTGCCGCGTCCGTCACGATTCACATCCAAGAACTCGCCTATGTTCTCTTCGGGAATCGCAAATCGGTCCACATCGGAACGGCCAATCGCGTTGATGATCAGGAGTGCGTCGAGCGCAGAAACTCGGCCATCTCGATTGACATCCAAGCTTTGGAGTTGATTGGTTCCAAATGGATCTGCTGCCAATAATCGCCGGTCTTCAAGTAGTTCAAATACACTCTGCCGTTGTGCAACGCGTTGGTTCGAACGTCGTTTTCTCATGGTGCTATTGATTTGCGAAACGATGTGTGAGATCGCGATTTTAACGTCATCGCAACCACGTTGCATCCTTTCGAAGCTCACGCCGTCCTATCAACTGGAACTTTTCGCAGACATCAAGCTGGATGCCGCGTGGCGGAAAAATGCCGATGGAGCAAGTCTCGTGAAGCGATCTGAGTCGGGACGTGAAGCGTATTTGTGGATGGCACCAATTGACGGGTGGCACCAATTGACGCCAATTGATGCCGCCATTCACGGTGTTTTCGTCGATGTCTTCGAATCCACTTCAGTTGCCGTTCAGCCAGAGCGTACTGTATCGGGTTGCCTGCTGGAGTGAGTTTGGTTTCTTTTTGGGCGCAGGTGGTAATCCTATTTCCAAATCGGTCAGGCGTGTCGGGGTGGCTTCGATGTCGAACTTTTCGGCGTCCTCCGCGATGAAATGGCTGTGTACGAAGTCGTTGGTCAAGTCGTCCGCTGTGATCAACTGAGGCATGACGAAGACGCCAAAGAAATCCGTTTGCGGCAATTCGGAAAAGTTGTACGGGCTTTCAACGAGTGGCACGTGCTCAAAGTCCATCAGCACCCAGCCTTGATCGTTGAAATTCGCTAATTGCCAATCTTGGAAAAAGCCCCACATGCAGGCGACCGGCAAATTTCCCGACGCTTCGTCTTTGCTGAGCAACGCGGTCCCGACCACGCGGCCTTCGCCGTCGACGGCAAACTCGATGTCGTAGGGACGCCACATGTCCAACTGTTTCGCATCAAGTAAATCCAAGAACGGGGCGACGGGCGTGGGAGGAATGAAGTCCCACATGGCGTAGTGGTCACCTGAGTTTTCCACGGCGGTGAACGCAAAGGTCGGCTCGATGAAGTTTTCGTTGAAGGGGCTGTGGCGGTAGTAAAGCTCGATGTCGGTGGGGCGAAGATTGGGGAGCGGTCTGCCAGTGATAGGATCGTTGCCCGGGACCAAAAGCGCATGCATGCCTTCCTCGGTCTCTCCCAACGCCATCAACCAGTTCGTTGATTCCATGATGCCATTGTTGGGTACTTCGACCACGGCAATCCGATGCCCTGCGTCGTATCCTTTCTCGGTACTGGGATGTTTGTCAAACACCTGAATCTCCAGATCGATGACGCGGAAACCCGGCGTGAAGGAGTTGTTGAAACGCACGGCGCTGTAGTTACTGGTCCATTCGTCGTGAATTTCCAGGATCAAGGTGTGAGGCAAATCGGGGTTCATCATCCGTTCGTAACCGGCCGGGAGTTGTGCCGAGGCCGAGGAAGCAACGAAAAGGAGGGACATGATTGAGTAAGTCGCCAGTGCGGTGTGTTTCAGTACCATTGCAAAGCTCCGTGATCGGTGAGAATCGGTTCGAGAAGAATCTTGCGAGATACTGGTAGATTGACATTTGGCTCTGTTTCAGGACAAAGAAAACTTTTTCGCTCAACCGCACCCCCACACTTCATCAACGCATTCGTGACGGTAGCCGACAAAACCGTGACTGAGCCAATCGCCGAAATTTAGCCGATTCAGCGTGAAATGTGCCCCTGCCCGAATCGCACGGTCTCCAGAGGGTGATCGTTCTCGGGTAGTGATGTATCATTTTGTCTCGGGACCGAGCACCCGAGGCCGCAATATTGCTTTATGACCCTGTGTCAGCCCTAACTCGTATGAATCGATTCATTCTGGCCGGTGATCCGAAATGAGATTTCTTGCAACCGCACTCTTGGTGTTCGTCACTGTCCATGTCGCAGCCCAAGACAAGTACGCTTGTGTGGTGGGGGTTGAAGCCTATGACACAGGCACCTTCGATGCGTTGGACTACGCCAATGAGGATGCTCATGACCTCGGCGAATCGCTCAGTGCGATCGGTTTTTTCACAAAAGTAATGACGAGTGATGCGAGTTCATCACCGCTCCGCCCGGCGACTCCACAGAAGATTCTGCGGGTGATGAAGGCGACCGCTGCTAGCTGTGGTCCGGGTGACACCTTATTGATCAGTCTCTCCGGTCACGGGGTGCAGTTCGCCGACGAGCCGCCACTGGAGTCGGGGGTTCGCGAAACGTATTTTTGTCCCGAGGACGCCGACCTAAGTGACAAGTCTACCTTGTTGAGAATCAGCGAAGTGATGGAGTTCATCAACCAATCAAGGGCAAGTCGAAAGTTGTTGTTGGTGGACGCATGCCGTGAAAGTGTTCTCTCGGATCGCGGAAAGAGCAAGTCGGCGAAGCGAATTGACTTGGGCAGTATTCATGAGAACCGCGAAAGCGTTCCCAGTGGAATGGCGGTCCTATTCAGTTGCAGCAGCAAGCAGTTCAGTTGGGAGCATCAAGACCTCAAACACAGCGTGTTTACGAATTACGTCATCGATTACCTAAGCGGCAAGGCCGAGACGCGTTTTTATAGTGGCGGAACGATCGACCTCGACGGTCTGGTGTATTTCGTTCGAAAACGCACGAACGAATTCGTATCCGGACGAAATTTGAGTGCTGATGGGCAAGCACCCGTGCTTCGGGGCGAAAGCGCCAATTGGCCGCTGGGCGATTTGCGTTCACGACCCGCTAGTGCGTCCTGGCAAGTCTATTCGCCCGACAGCTACGAGGGGGCTCTCCGCATTCAGCTCGCAGCAGAGTTGGTGAAGGAAGCGAAATCAATTCACCAGTCAAATGCGTTTCGAACAAAACTCCAACAGACGACGTTTACCGTTGAATCATTCGATGGCAAGAACACCGAGATTCGCGAAGAGAAAATCAGCGATCAGCAAGTCCAGCAAGCTCTTCAACATCTTGAAAGTGAGATCAGTCGAGTTGAGTCCGGCTTGCGGTTCGTTACTGGAATCAGTCGGGGTGAGTTAGCGATCGGCGAGACGTCCGGTCACAGCTCACGGAGAGACTATGACGACGGTTCGCGGTACGTGCAGATGTATCAACCATCAGGCCGGCTGCACGCTGACCTCTTACAGGATTTTGAGCGATTGCTCAATGAAGACAAACCAGACTACTCAACGGTAGCAGGTCTTGGTCAGAACGCAGCGGACTTGCTCGCGCGATACTCGATAAATGACTTTGATCGCCTTCTGTCGAGGCTTCCCAAGAACTCCAGTGATCTTGACGGCTCAGCCCGCTGCACAAAGATGGTTTTAGCGGCGTTTGCTGGGAATCAAGAAGAGGTTCGAATTTTGTCCCAGAAACCACCATTCTATACCCATCGCCCCTATTGGGTCGTTCCGTTCGTCATTCGTGATGAGAATGCCTTTGTCCGAAGCGTCGTCGGGACAACGCCGGATATGGCAGACATGCTTTTGTTCATCATTGGGGAGTTGGTGACGAAGGGAAAGGTGAGCGACGATACGTTCAGTCTGGTCAATTCTATGAGCGATGATGCGTCCGGAGCATTGTTGGTGGATCAGGGCGGTACGATGCTCATTGAAAAGGATTTTTACTGGCTCTTGGGGACACTCAAGCAACGTAGTGCTTTCACACGATTCGCGAACGGCAGCTCTGATTTAGGATTGAAAGCCTATGCGAACCTAGCGTTCGCAAGAGGATTGTTGTGGACGATCGACTATTAGCTTGAGAATCTCATGGAGGTGCTGCAGGGGACTTGTTGCTGGGGACACAGCGATAACGCCGTGTTTGGGGGAGCAACAATTGATGATGTCCCAATTGAGGATCGGTAAAGCGGTAATTTATCTCGCGACTCGGAATTTCAATGTTGCATCGTCGCCGAGCAGCAAAATACCAAACTCGTCGCTAACTCGGTCAACTGAGTGAGGCAAATGGACACGGGCGCGATCCGGCGAGATTGCACTGGGCGTGCGGACGTCTTCGATGAATTCACCATCGGTCGTTTCGAAACGGATGACAAAACGTGTTGTACTCGTAAAGTGCTCACCGCTCAAATCAACCCAGGGATCATTCCGAAGTAGTGGAACCGCCCCATTTTCTGGGGCGGTCGTTACATTGAGAATCGCCATCAGGGACGAATTGGCGGGCAACGATGGCACATCCATCACGCCAAATCCATTTCTGATCGCGACGTAGAACCTGCCCTGGTCATCGAAAGCAAAATCACGGACTGTGATGGGACTGAGATGTTCTGACAGAATGCCCCCTGACACCGGGTTCAGTTCGACAAAGACTCCTTGGTCATTCAAAAGCCAAAAATGACCGGTCAACGGATGCCGACGAAGCTGTGTGAATCCCGGCGCATCGAACCGAGCAAGCAGCGTGGCGTCGATTGAGTCTCGCACCTCCACGCCGTGGGATGTCAGCAGCGTGAGCCGATTTCCATGCAGGTCCAGCGCCAAGGGAGCATCCACCTCATCGGGCAACGCACGACCACAGCTAGCTTGGTTCCAATGCAACCCAGGGCTACTCACGCAAACTCTCTTGTACGGAGCATTCACTAAATGGACGACTTGACCAGGAGGCACGTCTTGGAGTCCGAGCTTGGATGGAACGCGGACGAAATCGAAGCGACCATTTGTTGGGAAACCATCGACACGCATCGGCAATTCCTCAGGGCCACTAAGCCAATAAGTGTCGAATTCGAACTTCCGTCGCTCGACCGCCATGACTTGATTCTGAGGACCGATTGCGAGGTGAGAGATCGCGATGTCTCCCCGATCCACTGTTTTGCGGAAGCTTTCTTCGTCAGCATCTGCATGCACAACAGGGACAAACATGTCCACGGAGCTTTCGGGAGCATAATAGCTGCCAAGGTAGTCGGGAGACGTTAAGAACGGATCGATTATCTGAATGGGAATCGGTTCTTGGGCAGGAGCCAACACGTACGCATTTCTCGCTCCGACAGGAATGACGACATGTCGATTCGTGATTGGCAAAGTGACCTGCTGCCAATCGCCGTCGGCATGCGTTTCATAGTTCAGAAAGACTTCTGACTCTGTAATCAAGGCGTCGGGCAGCAAGTTCCACGACAGCCATTGTCCAGGATTGGCGCTTGGAAATGCGTTGTCCGGGATTTCACCGAAGAACGCGTTGCCTGTCACCTCGACCGAATCGCGAAGGATGACATGCTCATGACTGCCAGCGAGCAACCGGATGGGGCCGGCGATTTCCGCGAGGTTTTCGAAGATGACCGTGATTTGGTCGACCCCTGAGTTGGTTGACGTGTCTACGCGCATGGAATCCATTGGCAGAGCAGGGCCGTTGCCGATTCGAATCTGATCCCATCCAAGTAGGTCCCGCCCCTGTATCAATAACGAGTGCAGACCGTAACGACTCCCCAGCGATATGCGAGTCACTTGTGTCGCGGGTTCGAGTTGCCAGATCGAATGAGATTGATCTCCCAGAAACCATAACTGCGCATGCCGCGGATTATCAGTCCAGGCTCTCAGATGGGAAAACGACCCGTCGTCGTACCGGACAATGCTCGAAAGTGCGCTCGCGTTTTCTCCATCGGGGAACAGCGAACCGCGTAACGGTGGATAAACGACATCGCCGAGCGAAAAAGTCACGCCTTCGCCTCTCAGTCCGTCGATGGAGCCGGTCGAGTTTTCTGCAGTTGCAGTGAGTGTCTTGACCACGACATTTTCCCGCGGCGGTTCCACAAGCCGCTCAATGGGTAGCCGGATCCATCTACCCTTGGAGCCATCGACGGTGTTCAGATCGTCGTATTCGATGCCGTCTATGATTAAGCGAGTCGATCCACCGGACAATCGCTTTCCATAGACAGTCAACTGTCCGTTTCCAAGGTGGACCGACTCAATCACAGGTGCGATCAGCAATTGCAGGGGAACCTCGCCGCTGATCGATCGCGTCGTCCAACCGTAAAGCTGACTCTCGACCCCTATGACTGTGATGGTCGCTTCGCCCGTCTCTGAGCAATCAACGCCCGCGTCGCCCGGCGCTAGTGAATCCCCGTGACAGAACTGATGCTCAGCCTCAGGCTGGACCAATAGGGTTTCGCCTTCATTGATAACGGGTAGGTTCAATCCGAGGTCGTCGGTTCTTTCGGAGGACAAACTCCGAGCCGTGGCGGGCACATAAAGTGTGCTCTTCAACCTGGAAAGCTCAAACAGGATCGGTCCCGATTTGTCAGAGTCGACGGCGACGCGAAAACGATAGATCCCGGAAGCCGGGGCGCGGAAGACTTTCGTACCCTGAATGGTTCGAAGACTGTGACCGGACGCATCATAGACCGTCACGGCCAACGAGCCGGGCGCCTGCATCGTCAAGAGAAACCCCTCCTGTTCCTTCGCCTCAACCGCAAGGAAACGATCACTCGATGATTCGTCGTGAACCCATGTCAGTTGTTGGACAACATCAGGTTCAGGCAATTCGACCAGCGTGGCATCGTCAAGCGAATGCCCCGGCTCGATGAATACCGGGGGCCGGACCGGAATGCCGCCAAGCGTCAGCGCAGAATGCGACACGATCAATGAGTCGTCTGTGGGAAAATCGGAAATCACCTTCACCGATCCGTCCTGAGCACCTGCGGGCACAGTTACCGCGACGATGTCGTGCACATACTGTTGGTCATCACCCTGCACGAGTCGTTTTTCGGCGGGAATGCCATCGATTTCGATGCGGGCGTGCTCTGCGAGGCCCTTGCCGCCTATAAGAATCGTGCTGCCTGGCTTTCTTGGGTCACCGTACATTGCCATCAAGCTCGGCAGGAAACGCAGCTCCGTGGGTCGGGAGGCTCCCACGACTTTGATGGTGCCGGATACCATGTCTGGAGGCACCGTAACGATTGTGGACGAACTCGAAACGGTTTCTGTCCGCTCGTACGGCAGCGTCTTGAATCGCCCCGTAAACTCCACCACGGAGCCCTCAAAAATCTTGCTTCGATTAGCGGAGGAAATGATTTCGAGGCCAGCTCCTGGCGTCGCCAAAACCACTTCGCCGCTTGCAATGTCGGCATCGAGTTCCGTAGACCATTCGACCCCTGGTAATCGGTTGTACAAATACGAGTATCGAACATCCGCATTGCGTCCGACGGTTGGCACTTGATCGTCAATCAAGCGTTCATGGTATCCGTCAACCGTAGCAACTCGTACCTGAAACGTTCCAAGCCACTTTGCGATTGGGTACAAGTCCGTCCCGCCATCTGAATCCACTTTCAACGAATCGTCAGAGATCAAACCTGTCGAATCCAGTCGTGACATCCGGTACGAGGACGTGACTCCGCTGCTTCTGACGACAACCAACGGGGAACAGCAGAAGATCTGCTCAACCAGGGCAATTCCATCGATGGTCGGCACCAACTGAACTTCGCCTTGAACACTTGCTCCGTCACTGGTTTCGAAATCAGTGATCCAAAACTGACCTGATTCCGCATCGAGAGGAATCACGACAAGGAACTCGGTTCCATCTGAGCGTGGGATCCCCGCGACCCAATGAGACCCATCAAATCGAACTCGCGTGGATGGCAAAAAGCCACGGCCTTTCAATACGATCCTCTGGCCGGCATTCGCACTGGGGAGTGAGGCATCGGTCGGAACTCCCCTTTCTGCGGTAGCGATGACCGAGTCTAGCCGAGGAAGACTGCCGGTGAAGGTATCCGCATCTGGCAACCTCAGCGTTCGTAGAAATTCAAACGAGACTGCCATTCCGATCGGAGTGCCATCGGCAAGCACAGCGACATCGTTTGAGGCAGAGCCATCAATCACTGACGAATAGGAAACAGTACTTTGTGGCACATCAACGTCATAAACCTTGGCTGCGCGTATGACTTGGATTTTCGCGGACTGGCGATTGAAGTAGATTCGGTAGCCACGGAAATCGAAGTCGAATGCTCGTCGACTCAGCAATCGTCCATCGACCGCTGACAAAACGACAATCTCTTGAGAGCGTTCTTGTATTCCGTAAAACAGGTTCTCAGAAGGGTCATACGCAATCGAAGATAACTCGACTTCTGGTTCCAGGGTGAGAGAGGAGCGACTCTGGCCGCTAAACGCATCGAATAAATACAACACTTGTTGGCCAAGCGGGTGATAGGATGCTTGTAAGAATCCAATGGTTGGCGAGTTAAAAGTCTTGGCCTGAGAATGCAGCGTCGAATCAAGGTAGATGAAATGCTCAAAGCCCAACACATCGTCAACGTGTTCGATCCCCTGCAGAGTCACATCCTGAATGAAGCTTCCATCGGTGACGCTGTATTGTTCTAGTCGATGTCCGTTGGCTACCCAGACGCGATCGGGATTTGCATCCGCGGCCAGCCGATTCCGGAGTGTAAGATCCACATCCGTCGAGCGATCCGGAAGGTTGATCACCGAGAGAATCATCGGATCGCTGATGCCCACTTCGCTGCGGATCTGAAATCGAACGCGGCCGTTCCCTGCGGTGGACCAGTCCGGCCAAGACCAATCCTTTTGTCCATCACGGAGTGTTAAGTCCAACCAAGGCTGGGTTGCCTCGGTATCGGGAGTAAAAAAACGATACTGACCGCCTTCGTCAGGAACGCCAAAGGTGTGGAGTGAGTAGTCGTCGTAATCAGAGACCGGTAGCGTTTTGGTGAATCGAGAGATCAGAGGGACGATCGAAATCTTGGTCGCTTGTCGAGATCCTTGACGACGAATGAAAACATCCCCAGAGACATCTACGGGCAGCTCGATCGACGCCGAGGAGTCATCATCCGTTGGATTGGTTGCGGCTAGGGTCGCGATCTGGTTGTCAAGTTCGGGCGAATCGAACAGTTGAAAAAACGGATAAGACCCGAGCCGATCGCCGTGAACGGAAATCACCTGCCCCGGGTTTGCCGAAAGCACATTCGCTTCAACCGAAGCACCGAACTCCGCCGTGGCCACAAATCGATCGCCGGCTTCGTAGACTTCGCTGAAACCACCCAGCGTCGCATAACGCCAGCGGTCGGCTTCGAACGGACCGTGCCAATCACGCACCGTGTAGCTAGACTGGTCTGCAGGAATCACATGATTGGCGATCGCATAAGAAGTGTCTTCCAGACGCCTGCCAATATCCGAATCATTTGGGGCCAACTGTGGATTGCCGTGCAAGCCAGTTCCTACCACGGTGACGGAGGACGAGTTACTGCTCCCGAAATAGTCAGGATTGACTGAAAGCGATTGAACGGTCGGAACGATTTGTAACCAATAAGGTGTATCCAGCCCTTCGAGAATCAACGGTCCGGTGGTGGCGTTGATGGGGACAATGTACGTAGCCATTCGATCATTCGACAAATCACTCACGACACGAATTCGTTCGGGCTCAACACGCCGCGTCGTGGTGCCAATCTGGTCAACCACTGTGAAGGAGGCGAAGGCGTCGGAGGTGAACGCGGGCAGTTCGATCAACTGACCGGCATTTGCACTCAATTCTGCGGCAAGACGCGGGGTGCCTGAGTTCGCGATCAGAAGGCTCGATCGATCCGGCAAAACGGCGACGGTGGTTTCGAAGTCTCTCTGCAGCCGATTGCCTGCTCGATCCACCACCTCAGCCGTGACTCGCACAGGGTGGCTTCCCAACGAAGAGGAGGTCTCAGAGAGTGACCGAAAGTAAACGTCCGCGTCATGCTGATGACGCTCAATTCTGTCGATCACGATTCCACTCGATTCCATCGCAATGACTTCCAGCATTTGATCTGCGTGTTCGAAGTCAAAGTTGGCGTCCGTCACGGAAATTCGAAAACGCGAATCACTTGTTGCCCCCGCCTCTCGGATTGCAAGGACGGGGAGGGTCCGGTCCAGCGTGAAAGAATAAGAGAGAAGCGGAGACTCTTGCTGGCTCGTCCACAGTTTCACGTTGTAGCCCCCATCATCCAAAGGGCGACCAAGGGCGTTTTCTAACTGAATCTCAGTGAGCAGAAACGAACCGGTATTGGTTACGAAAACTGGCGATTCGTCTTGTCGTTGATCGGAATCGATGGTGAAGGTCAGCAGCGAATCGCCTAATCCTCGGATGCGTCCCATCAAGGCTGGCTGGCTGGTAACCCGGTCAAGACGGGATTGAGCGCCAGACCCCGTGTCAGTCACCAGCCGAAGCGTTGCCACAGCTCGATCCTTCCCCAGTTGATTGAGGACCATCAACGCATCGAGGGCGGACACTCGGTTGTCACGGTTGACGTCCATATGGAACGCACTGGAATGAGTTTCGCGGACTTTAAGCGAGTTCACGATCTCCAAGGCATCCAACGCCGTTACTTCAAGATCATCGTTGACATCGTGCGGATTCCCAGGATTGGTAGTCGAGGAAAACGGCAGAGGCATTGCGACCAATAAACGACGATCCTCAAGCCGCTGAACTCCGCTAACGAGCCATCGACGCCGCTGACCTCTATGATTCGGTTTTGTTGCCAAAGGACGTTACAAGCCCATCGCTTATCGCGGCGAATGGATTCCATGATCTGCGGCTTCAGAAAATGGTGGGCGAAATTCCCCCACCAACGATCACTTTACATGAAAGCCGCGCGTCATGAACCCCTCAGGTAATGCAAATTGCAAATGGTGCAAATGGTGCCACCCAATAAGATGGCGACTGCGACTGAGGGGCACCGGGGCGAGACGCCCAAACCCAGCAGCGTGCTATTGCAACAATGCCACGTCCGCGGATCGGTTGCCGGGATTCATTGTTGACAGAGCACTAAATGGATTACCGGAGGGAGTAGTCGAATTCCTCCCAGACACGACAGAGCAACGAGCTGTCCCAATAAAGTAGTCTGTCCTCCGTAAGGCTGTTGATGAGGCGTTCGTTGCTACCACGCTGTCTAGCATTCACGCGACTGAGTGTTGGTGTAGCGGCTACATTCGGAAAGCGGCGGGGAGTACGTGACGGAGGGAAGTTGCGTTTGAGCGGCTGAAGCCTGGACTCCAACGGGACTTCGACAGAGTTGGAGTTTGTCGATTATGCTCCAGCGCTTTTCATGGGGTGATCGCTTATTGGCCGATCCATGACTTCAGTGGAACCGGGATTACGGATGACGACGGGGTCGCTTGATGAGCGGGCTGTGTCGTCGTTTGCGTCGGTCTGACGACAGGGGTGTTGATCACGTGCTGAGGTGCGACCACCACGGGAGCGGAGTGAACCACGGGCGGAGCGGTCTGGATTGATTGGGTGTAAACCGGCGCGGCGAAGGTCGGCGTGGTCACGACCGGAGCAGGGTAAACGGGCTGCGAATGAGCGGGTGTGTGAGAAGAGTAGCTCGACCGACGAACCGTCGATGGCTGATAGGAGCGTGAGCGACCACCGAATGCATTGTTCAACCTGCTGGGGGCAGACCACTATGCCACGGTTGACCTTGCTTTGACGGCGGTTAAGAATTCCAGCAGTTATCGCTACTCCAGCCCGGACGAGACGCGCCGTACCCGGTCAAGACAAGACGACGCTCTACACAATCATGGAGATTCGTCATGGCATGGTTTCTGCTCGTGGTCGCCGGCATTCTTGAAGCCGGTTGGGCGGTTGGGTTGAAGTTCACAAATGGTTTCACAAAGCCGTTGCCGAGTGTCCTAACCATCATCGGTATTGTCGCCAGCATGTATCTATTGGCAGTTGCTGCCCGTACCCTCCCGATCAGCACTGCCTATGCCGTCTGGGTGGGGATCGGCGCATTTGGAGCGACCATTTTCGGAATGACGGTGCTGGGTGAAACAGCAACGCCGTTGCGTTTTTTCTTTCTGCTCCTCTTGCTGGTCTCCATCACGGGCCTGAAACTCACAAGCCACTGATTAGCGGGAATGATTGGCATTCTGTGGTGGTGTCACAATTCGCTTACAAAACATTTTAGAGTTCATCGATTTGAGTGACGATGTCTTCTGCCCATTTGACAATCGCAACACCCCGTCGAATTGAAAGTCAAAGCACCTTGAAAACGATGCCGAATATTCTAGGGCGACATCTGATTGTCGTCCTTTTTTTCTTGTCACTCGCCTCCGGAAATCTGACCGGACAAGATGTCCTACGAATCGAGTCGCAAGGGACAGGCGTTGAAGCATCGTTTCGAGGAATCGCGGTCCGTTCGGCGACCGAGTGTTGGGTGTCGGGGAGCGGCGGCACGGTGATCCGCACCACTGATTCGGGGCAGAAGTGGTCCGTTGTTCAAGTCCCTGGCTCTGAGGACCTCGATTTTCGTGACATCGCTCTTCCGCAACCTAACGTGGTCTTGTTGATGAGCGCAGGCCCTGGCAATCTGTCTCGCATTTTTCGATCCGACGACAACGGTGCCTCATGGTCCACCGTTCTAACCAATGATGATGAACGCGGATTTTTTAATGCGATTGATTTCTTTGATGCCGAGCGCGGAGTTCTGGTCGGTGATCCCATCGATGGGCGTCTCGATCTGTATCAATCTTCCGATGGCGGACAGAATTGGGTGGCTGGACAAGGGCCGAGAGTCAAAGAGGGCGAGTATGGTTTCGCAGCGAGCGGAACGAACCTGACGCTCGTCGCCGACCGCTATGTCTTCGTCGCCACAGGCGGCTCCATTGCCAGAGTTTTTCATTCGCAAGACCAGTGTAAAACATGGTCGATCGCTACGCCTCCAGTGACACATGGCAATGAATCATCCGGCATCTTTTCCATTGCATTCCGCGACACACAACATGGCGTCATTGTCGGAGGAGACTACAAGGCGCCGACGCTTGATCGAGGAAATGTTGCCAGAACTGACGACGGTGGTGTGACGTGGAAGCTCGCGGATTCTCCGCCAAAGGTGCCTCACAAAGCATGCGTTGGGCACCTCGCCGAAAACACGTGGCTTGCCGTCGGGCGAACCGGCGTTGCGATCTCGAACGATGATGGAGTTTCATGGCATCAACAATCCGATCAGTCCTATTACACATTTGATTTTGATCAGCGATCAGGAATCGGCTGGATGGCTGGCAGTGACGGGCGAGTGGCCCGTTTCTCTGTGACGCCGACGTCAAGAAACGCCAGTGACACTGGCGAGTCATTGTCGCATTGAGCTCATCCGACGTGGCGTTCAGGGTCAGTAGATGCGGAGGCTGGGGCATTCAGACGGTTTCTGATTTGGGCTCACGCGTTGGAGATTCTTGTTGCGTCACGTGAATGATCCGCGACGGGCCTTCATCGCTGAATGCGTTATGGACGTCAGACACAGTAAATTGAAGCGAGTGAGAACGACAGCGGAACACATGGGACATTGATGACTCGAATGCTAGCAAATTGAACTTGGGATTGGGCTGATGTTCCAATGCTGGACACGTGTTATGTAATCCGCGATAGCGTGTTGCCAACGCGGTGAATAGCGGTTTGCTCAGTTGCTTTTTTCCTGGTACGTACGACGAAAAGGAGTTTCCGGTGGGAAAGACATCCAAAGGAAAAGGGAAGCCAAAGAAACGCATGCTGCCAACGCGGCGGCGACAGCGGGCATCTTCTCGTGTGATGGAAGTCGTGACGCGACTGAGCCGAAACCAAGAGGCTCGAGTCAGCGACGCCCACGCAATGATACTCAAAGGCAGGTATCGGGACGCTCAGGCAATTCTAGAACGACTGGATCGGCAAGGCACCTACTTGGCCGTGATCGAAGCCTTGGCAATGTTGTACGAACGCACCAACCAGCACGACCTATGTGCTCACCATGCCAGTCGGTTGATGCGTTTGACACCCAACGACGCCGAAATCCTGTTGCTGTTCGGCAAGGCCTCCACGTTCGGTTCTCGAACCGCCGTGGCACTCCTGGCGCTTCGTCAATTTCTCTCCCGCTGGCCCGATCATCCTCAAGCCAACATTGCTCACGAGTTGCTGGGGCCGGCCGAGGTGGAAACCAAGTCGCGACTCAAAATGGCGGGGTTTGAATACAACGAACGAGGATTGCGTCTGCAATCGCTGCACGAACAGTCCATTGCAGCGCTTTCGCTGAATCGCTTTGACGATGTTCAGCGACTCTGTAAAGAACTGATCGCCGAAGCCCCCGAGTTTTGCTCCGCTCGAAACAACTTAGCGATCTCTCTGTTTCATAGCGGCGATCTGGAACAAGCGGTGAAGGTGGCGGAGGAAGCAACTCGTGTTTTTCCAGAGAACTGGTTCTCAAGAATTCTGCTGACCAAGCTTCGTTTTCTCGGTGGATTTGCAGATGAAGCAGAGTGTACGGCATTCGCTGAGGAGCTTGTTTCCAATCCTCCTGATTCCCAAGACCCGATCGTCGCTGCGGAAGAGTTATTGTCAATGATGGGTAAAGACACCGAACTGCTGAAGTTCATCGAGTCCATCCCGCAATCGTTGTTGGTCGACGATATTCCTCAAGGAATGCACCTTCACTTTGAAGCGTATGTACGGTGTCGACTCGGCGAGCAATCACATGCCGAACGGCTTTGGACGCGTGCTGCCGACCTATTGCCGGGCGGTGGTGAGGCGTCCGAGAACCTCGAGGATTTGCGAGCGAGGGCAGGGCATGCGCCATGGCCCGGTTCGATGGCTCAATGGTTGCCTATAACGCGAATGCGAGAGTGTTCGAAAATTCTCCGCTCGGCATCCAATTCGACTTTGGCTTCCGGACAGACGAAGTTGCTACCGCATTTCTTGGACCGGGGAGATGAGGCGCTGAGAACATTCGCGGTGGCGTTCGCCCTAGCAAAGGGTAGCAAGGAGGCGTTGGAGCACCTCAAGACGTTTTCCATGTCGGATCGCGGCTCAGACTCCTTGCGACATAAGGTGTTGTCGGAGCTTTGGAGGCGCGAGTTCGTCGATGAAGGTCCACATCCATTCTTCGCGCGTGGAAAATGGAGTGAAGTCGCCTTTCATCAGGCAGAAATCATTGAGGACTCGGTCGGGGCAAGCGACTTCCCTCAAGTCAACGAACTGATCGCAGAGGGAGTGGACGCACTGTATGACGAACGATTCGATGATGCCGAGAGGCTTTTCGATGAGGCGTTGAAGATTGACCCACTCAATCCCAACGCGGCGTACAACAAGGCGTTGGCGTGGCTTCAACGCGACGACGATTTTTCTGTCGAACGTGCGACCGCAGCGTTTAGCGAGATACATAAACGATCGCCGGACTACATTTTCGCTGGTTTGGCCCTCGCGAGTCTTCTTGCTAGAGACGGAAAGCTGGAGGAGGCGAACGAGAAAATGTCACTCTACTCGCTTCGGAAACGCCTGCATATTTCCGAAGCAAAGGCGTTGTATGTGGTTCAAGCCGAAATCTTGATGCTGCAAGGAAATCTGGAGGGCGCCGAGACTGTTTACCAGTTGGCGAGAGACATCGTCGGAGACGATCCGCAAGTGGTCGCGATTCGTGAGGCTCTGGATTCCAAAATTTTCATCGCAAAACGAGGCTGATGAAAAAAGAGAGTCTCGGCTCGGGGCGTATGGTTTGTGTTTGGGCGTATGATGGTTCTCGTTTTGGACTCGGAGAGTGGAACGAGAATCGTCGCTCCACTTTCCAAGTCGACAGCGTGCCCTGTCGAACATATGCCAATTCCGAACGCTTACTTGCTCAGACGGCCCTCTCCCTCACGTTCGCCTAAGGAGCTGTCCTGAATGAAGTTCCAGGTAGCGAAACTCGTCAAGAGTTTCGGCAGCGTGCAAGATGCCGAAAGTCTTGTCAACTTTCGCTACGGGCAAATCGGAAGTCATTTCGGGACAATTCCTAGACGGCTAAGCGTGGGCTGTTCAAAATTTGGTGTTGACATTGTTTTTCCAGTCCATGTTTTTGTCCCATTCATCGCAATCAGAGTGAGCCTCAGGCGCTAGCCGTGGGCCGGCACCACAATCCGCCTCAGGCCCACGGCTAGCGCCTCAGGCCCACGGCCTAGCGCCTCAGGCCCACGGCCTAGCGCCTGAGGCCCACGGCCTAGCGCCTGAGGCCCACGGCTAGCGCCTGAGGCCCACTGCTAGCGCCTCAGGCCCACGGCTAGCGCCTGAGGCTCACTGGGCGCCACCAGCTGCGCCGGGAGAGGTGACAGAAACTTGCGGAGCGCCTTAGTGCCACAACCCCAAATTTTGTACAGCCCAGACTGGGCAGCCCGGCGTTGCGGTGTCTTTCTTTTTCACCATTTGGGGGTCAAATAGAGACCTTCGCGGGCAGGGACCGAAGGGCGTGATTAAGATTGAGGCTCGTCTGAGAGAGTACGCTGAAAAGATGATTGAGATGCCGACGATCCTACTAGTTGATGACAGCCCGACACAGATCGTGTTTGCGCAATCGGTTCTGCAAGAACATGGGATATCGATCCGTTCGGCGCAGCATGGTCGAGACGCGTTGGACGTGATGAATACACATCATGTCGATGTGGTCGTCACCGACATGCAGATGCCGGTGATGGACGGTTTGGACTTGATCCGCGAGATGCAGATTCAACATCCCGCCATCCCTGCGATCCTGTTGACCGGACACGGCAGCGAAGGCTTGGCAGCGGAAGCACTCAGTGCGGGAGCTGTCACATACCTTTCCAAAGAACACATCCACATTCAGCTTCGCGACACAACCCACCGAGTGCTACAACTCGCTCACGCCCATACTCAGGCGATGAAGATCAAAGGCGTGTTGCGGCGATCCGCTTTTGAATTCGCGACCGACTCATGTATCGACCGGATCACTCCGTTGGTTTGCTTGCAGTTGCAGATGATGACCACCATGCGGTTGCTGCACACGGGGCATCGAATTCGGATCGCGGAAGCGTTGCATTACTTGTACTACCACACGATGCTGCACGAAAATTTAGAATTACCGATCAGCAAGACTCCGCTATCCTTCGCGCAAGCCATGTCGCATACCGACTCGATGCGACATGACAAAGACACCGTCCACAAGTTGCAGCGAGCGATCTCTGTCTGGATCGATGCCAACGACGATGCGTTGACGATCACTCTGGCACATCAAGGGTTAGGGGGTTCATTGAAACAAGGTCCGCTGCCTGGCACACCTGACAGTTTTTCTGACGAGCGAGCCCGCGGCATGCTGCTGTTGACGAGTTTGATGGACGAAGTGTTCATCAACCGCCGAGGCGAAATCATGCTGATCAAGCGGTTATGAGTTTTGCCTTCGGTTGCTGGTGGGGCAGGTTTGTGACCTGCCAAACTGATAGCGGCAGGTTGCAAACCTGCCCCACGTTGGATACCGGCGCACTTGGTCGTGGGATTCGCCGGGATTTCTTTCGCCAAGGATTTCTGGCGAAAGCCACTACGCCATTTCTGAACGGAAGCGGTTCTTGTGCGTCACGGGTCAGAGCGTTTCGTGACGTCCTACGTCTAATCGTGTTCTTTGAGAAACTTTTCAAAGAACGCATAAATGATCGCATTGGATTGCGGATTGGGTGAGTGCTCATCGCGGTTGCTCATGGCCACTCGGTCCTCGTATCCGAGTAACCGATTGACTTGGATTGAATGATTGAGCGCCTCCCAACGTTTGGGCGGATCTTCGCTGCCTCCGGAAACGAGAAAGGGGCGTGGGGCCATCAAAGCGTGCAGTTCATGCAAGTCACGGCCGGCGGCAACCATCTCCGGGTAACGGCCTCGTGAAGGATTCTCTTGTGTGATCATTCCGCGTGGACGCCAGGGCGGGGGATGGTATCCCAGATACCAGGGCTCCCAATAGTTGACACTACCGCGTTGCTGGTCGAACACGATGCCTGGGTCGGACCATGCGGCACAAGCGAATTTGTCAAACAGGCATGACGCAAACATGGCCCACTTTCCGCCAAACGAGTGCCCCATGATGCCGATTCGATTCGCGTCCACTTCGGGACGACTGGCCAAGACGTACCACGCGTTGGCTGCGGCGTAGGCCAGCATCGAAAGCGGCTCGACGGTCGCGTCATCGATGCTCGGATGGTAGATCGCATACGTTTTTGCTTCCGAGGCTTCTGTGGTACCGATGGAGAGAGTGACAAAGCCACGTCGTGCGAGTTGCAAGGCAAAGTCTCGATCCGCTTTGCCGCGTCCGATCGCCGTTTCGGGCTCGTAATAAACGACCACAACGGCGGGATGCGGGCCATCGCCCTCTGGGATCAGTAGATAGCCGGTTGTGGTTTCGTTCGGCGTCCATGCAAAGCGAATCTGATGCTGCGTCAAGTTCTCACGACTGGTCGATGTCAGCACTTTGACTGAAGGCTCAGTGATCAATGGCGGCCATTTCCCCAACAGCTGTTCCCATTGATTGGCAATCTCCTGTCTTCGCTGCTGCCACTGCTGGGCATCGGTCACACGGCGTCCGTCGGAAAACAGGAGCGGCGAACGGTAGTCACCAAGTTTCCCCTGCCATTGGACCGGTGGCGTGAAATAGGACTTGAGGTCGACGTCCGAATCCGACGAGGTGGCGGCGGGCGTGGAGTCCTGGCAGTACGCTGACGCTGCGCCTAGAGACATGATCAGCAGAAGTGTGGTGATTTTCATCGGCCTGTTTTCATCCTATGTCGTTCGACTCTCCGAGTCGAAAAACAAGTTTGGGATTGTCAGAATGTTTGGCGGGGAACGCTTTCGACTTGGAAAGTCGAGCGACTGTCGTTCGACTCTCCGAGTCGGTTCGCTTGCGTTGGACGAGTCAACACAGTTCGTTGTCTTTGTCGTTTCAAAGCAACGAACTCAAGGGTGCGATTGGTTGATTGAGTTCCGTTCACGGCTTCACCCAACTGCATCAACCACTGTCGTCGCACAAAAAATGCCCCCCGCGATCGTCGTCGGACGCGGGGGGCAGCATTCGATCGTGCGATGGGAATCGCGAACTACAGGTACTCGCGTTTCTTGACCAAACCGGGCATCGGCACGCTGTACTTGCCTTCCGCGTTGGCTTTCAGCGGCGATTCGCTTTGCAGCGTCAGTTGATCGATGCCGGGAGCGAACTCGTGGTCCAAGCTCATGAACTGCTCCAGCGTGATCTCTTGTCCGGTGTGCGCCGCCATGCGGCCCATGGACGTGACTGCGCTGGCCATGACGCCACGTTCGACTTCGTTGTACGGGGTGTCAGATCGGATCGCCGAGATCAAATCGTCCCATTCGACTTGATAGGGGTTGGGCTCAGGTTGAGGGTACGCCCACAGCAGCTTGTCCTGGTCCATTTTGTGGCCTGAGTAGATACGTGCTTTGGCCGGCGTGTGGGAAGCCGATGAAATCACGGCAAGACCTTTGGTGCCGTGTGCGTAACTGGCGAACTCGCGTTTGCATCCGGGAATGGTCCGCCCATCGACCATCAACTTGGTCCCGTCGCCGAAGGTGTATTCGATCGAATAGGAGTCAAAGTTTTGGTCGACCATGTCTCCACGGTAGTGGCGACCGCCGCAAGCGATCGCGCTGACGGGCCAGTCGTTCTTCATCCAGCACGACTCATCAATGTTATGGATCAAGAAATCGCTGACGGCGCCGCCGCTGAGCCAGAGGAAGCCGTGGAAGTTTTTGATTTGGTACAGCAACTCACTGAGATTGGGGTCTTCGTTCGGTTTTGCCGCAGCGGAACCGGTCGGTCCCGCCATCCGATAGGCACGCATCATGGTGACGTCACCGATCTCGCCGTCTTGGATTCGTTGGAACAGTTCTTGGCGAGCTTTGCAGTGACGGCACATCAGGCCGACCGCGACTTTCAGGTTCTTGTCGATGGCTTTCTTGTTCAGCTCCAGCATCCGAGCCGAGGTGGGGCCGTCCACGGTGACGGGTTTTTCCATGAAGACATTGAGGCCTTTCTCGATCGCATAGGTGAACTGCACCCAACGAAACGCCGGCGGAGTGGCCAGGATCACGATGTCGCCCGGCGAAAGGCAATCCATCGCTTGCTTGTAGGCGTCGAAGCCGACGAATCGGCGTTCCGGAGTCACGTCCACCTTGGACGCCACGGCTTCGTTGCTGGTGATCGATGCAAGGCGAGTGCTGATGTGGTTGTCAAAGACATCGGCCATTGCGACCAATCGGATCGGTCCGTTGTCGACCGATAGTGCGTTGAGAGTTGCACCGGTACCTCGACCTCCACAACCGATCAGAGCAACCTTGATCTCGTTTTCTTCTGCTGCATGCACGCGTTGTCCCGCCGCGGCGATCAGCGTGGCTGCCGCAGCCGTTTTTCCAGTGCGAGAGAGAAACGTACGGCGGTCGGTTTGAGGCTTGGCGTTTTGAGGGTGGTTCATGGTGGGCTCTGCGGAGAGAGTGGGAAGTAGGTTTGACATATAAGGAACGGTGAGAATGCCAGAGGCATCTAGTGCATCGTCCAGTCTTGGAACGTGGGTTTGATAAATGAGCCGTTTTGGCGTTAGCCACGGTTTTCGCGACTCAACCGTGGCGATCGCCAAAACGGCTGACCCTGGACTGCTCAAAGTTTGGTGTTGTGTCTTTTTGGTTTTGCGCAAGTTTATGTCCCTACTGCCGACGCAGCCGGTGGCCCCAGTGAGCCTCAGGCGCTAGCCGTGGGCCTGAGGCGGATTGTGGTGCCGGCCCACGGCTAGCGCCTGAGGCTCTGCCGGCGCAGCCGGTGGCCCCAGTGAGCCTCAGACGCTAGCCGTGGGCCTGTGGCGGATTGTGGTGCCGGCCCACGGCTAGCGCCTGAGGCTCTGCCGGCGCAGCCGGTAGCCCCAGTGAGCCTCAGGCGATAGCCGTGGGCCTGAGGCGGATTGTGGTGCCGGCCCACGGCTAGCGCCTGAGGCTCACTTTGATTGCGATGCATGGAACAAAAACATGGACTGAAAAAACAATGTCAACCCCAAACTTTGAGCAGTCCAGGCTAACCCCAAAATCAAGACTGGACGATGCACTATTGGTCTGGGACAGCTAGAAGTTGGGGTTTGCCGTAGTGGATCTTGCCAAAGATCCCACGGCTACAGGATCTTGAACAAGATCCACTACCCTAAAGTTAAGTTGTCCCAGACCACTAGAATAACAAACGCGCCGCTGAAATGCAGGTTTCTGTTGGTAAAGCCAACCAAGTGTTGGTTTCATCGCGGGTGGGGCACTCTCGGTCGACGGAGTGACGGATTTCGGCCAAGGGTGACTGACCTACGACGGAATCGGCAAGCCGCTATCACGCTGCCGCGGATGAATAATCAAGGAAAAACGTGATCGGACCGACTCGCGAGGCAAATTGCAGACCGGCTACTTGCGTTGCAGACCGGTTCGAGGAAGAATGGAAGGCTTGTTGCAGGCCTGCCCCCCCCACCTCACTTTTTGATCGAGCAATTGTAATGACACGCTTGGTTTATTTGTCCATGTTCGCTTTCGCCCTTTGTTTCTCGGCTGTTGGTTGTGGAAGTTCTGGGAATACCGTCATCGAAGACACTCGATCGCCGGCTGAAATTCAGCAAGAGCTGGATGATTACGACAAGCAGATGGAAGATGCAGCGGCATCGGACGTCAAGAAATAGTCCGCTACGTCAATGATTTTGTAGAACGCACGGCGTTGATTGATGGCTAGACGCAAGAATCGATTGCACTCTGACCGTCAAGCGTCCACAGGCCAGGAGATGCCCTCCTCTGGCAGTGTTTTCACAAGTCGTGCTTCGTTTGCGATCCTCCTAGCGAGCATTTGCGGGCTCGCTTTTTTTCTGCGCCTGCTGCATGTCTTGCAGACGTTTGAAGTCCCCACGTTGGTGCGGCTGCTTGGTGACGCCAGGGGGTACGTTGACTGGGCGGTCAGAATCAGCGATGGCGACTGGTATGGCACCGAGACCTTTTACCAAGCTCCGCTCTATCCGTATTTCTTGGCGGTACTGATCAAGATCTTCGGCCCCAGTATCACCGTGATCCGGCTTGTTCAAATGGTGCTGGGCGTAGCCGGTGTCGGCCTGGTTGGTCTCGCGGGGCGTAAGTTGTTTTCGGAGAGAGTTGGGCTGATTGCGGCATTCATGCTGGCTGCCTATCCGCCTGCGATTTACTACGACGGCATCATTCAAAAGGCTGCCCTGGCCACTTTTTTACTGTGTGCCCTGATGGCGTCATGTGCCTATCTGCAAAGTGAGTCGCGATGGTGGCATGCGGTCATGGCTGGTGTTTCGTTGGGCCTGTTGGTGCTGACGCGAGAGAACGCCTTGCTGTGGACGCCGCTCATTCCGATTTGGATTCTGCTGGGGATTGGCGAGACGAGTCGACACCGATGGATGCTTGTTGGTTGCTACGCAGGCGGCATCGCATTGATTTTGCTACCTGTCGCGGCGCGAAACGCTTCGCTGGGTGGCGAGTGGTCGCCGACGACGTTTCAAGCGGGACCCAACTTTTACATCGGCAACAATTTGGATGCCACGGGAATCTACGTTCCGTTGGTTCCAGGTCACGAGACGCCCATGTATGAGCGAGCTGATGCTCAGCGTTTGGCTGAACAGGCGGTCGGGCGTGAGCTGTCTGCCCGCGAAGTCTCAAAGTTTTGGATGTCGAGGGCTTGGCAAGAAATAAGGCAATCTCCCGGTCGTTGGTTGCAACTGATGATCGCCAAGACGTTCATGGTCTTCAATCGCTATGAAGTCCCCGACGTGGAGAGCATGTACATCTTTCGTGACTATTCATTCCCGCTGAAGCTAAGCCGAATCTGGCACTTTGGCATCCTGTGTCCCTTGGCGATTTGGGGGCTGATCGCGACTGGTGAGGACTGGCGGCGGTTGTGGCTGCACTATCTGTTGTTGCTAACGATGATCGCCGCTGTTGTCGGGTTTTTTATATTGGGGCGATACCGCAACCCGATCGCGATTTTGCTGATTCCGTTTGCGGCGGCAGGTGCGGTTGAACTGTTTTTGAGAGTCCGGGAGCGACGATGGCGATCGACAGGCATTGCTGCTGCGGTCCTCTTGTTGTCCCTCATCGGATGTAACATCAGCGTGCACGAAGAAAGATCTCTGCAAGCCAGTTGTTACATGAACATGGGGATCTCGGCCAGCAAGGCGGGCGACCTCGCGACTGGAATCGAGTTGTTGCAAAGGGCAATCGCCGAGTTTCCTGAGATGGCAGAGGGTTACGTCAATCTTGGCAGGGCATACATGCTCAATCGCCAACCAGACCTCGCTGCCAAGTGCTTTCTACAGGCCCTGTTACTTGATTCGCGACTTGTGGGCGTGCATTTCCAGCTTGGCGAGGCATTGGAGTACTCCGGTGATCGCCAAGGCGCGATCGAGCAGTACCAGCGTGCCTTGGCGGTCGACCCATCGAATGTGAGAGCTGCAGAGTCATTGGAGCGGCTCCACTAGACGCGGATTATCAACGCGACTCACCACAGTCGTCGCTACACGTTTGCACGAGACGACTTGCTCGGATTGGCACGAAAACAGTCTGCGCCTATCAGCAGTCACCCGAGCGAGTCTCGCCTAGAACGCATGGTTTCACGTTGAATTTCAAGCGAAATGCCAGCACGGCGCTCCGCAAATTTCTGTCACCTCTCCCGACGCAGGAGACTGCTGACTAAATACTACTGCGAGCCGCAATGTTGACCAGCGAGTTGAGTTAGCCGTAGGTTGGCCACTCTTGGCCGGCATAAATCCACACAGACGGGCAAGAGTGCCCATCCTACAGTCATTGAATCCCCAGCACGGGCTAGAATCAACAAACCACTTGCGCGTCGCGGCTCACTTAATCATCGGCCCGCCGGCGTCCAATTTTCGCTGCGAAACGCCCGGTCGCACGGTTCGATCGAGTTGGTTCGCTGACCAAGGAGCTTCAGCAGATTTGGATTCATCAACGACGAATTGGCAAAGATTGCCCACGCCCCAGCGGTGTCGCCTGATTGGCGGCGCTGCCACGTTTGTCGCGCGGGCAGCCGACGAATTGGTCGCGGCATGCCAAAGTGACCAGCGCACCGACCCAGCCGAGACGATCGCATCCGAGCTGTTGCCACTGTGCAGCGCCCTGAAATTCATTCAGCGACGTGGCCGCAAGGTATTGGCGGACCGCCACTGTGGTTGGTGGGGACGTCCACTCTGGTTGTGGGGAGCATCCGCTCGTGTCTCTCGCGTGCCACACGGTCGCGTGCTGGTGTTGGGGACATGGAATTACCCAGTGTTGTTGCCCGGCGTTCAAGTCGCTCAGGCTTTGGCAGGGGGCAATCAAGTCTTTCTGAAACCCGCTCCAGGAACCGAGCGAGCGTCCGAATTGCTTGCCAAGTGCTTCTACGATGCGGGAGTTCCTGTGCATCAACTACAAGTGCTGGATTCGACCACCGAGGCTGCGGTCGCACAGATGAACTCCGGCGTGGAATTGGTCGTGCTGACGGGGGCTGCCGATACGGGTCGCAAAGTGTTGGCTGCCGCGGCGACGAGCTTGACCCATTCGATCATGGAACTCAGCGGATGCGACGCAGCAATTGTGTTGCCGGGCGCGGATCTCAAACGCGTCGTACGCGCTTTGGCGTTTGGTCTGAGGTTCAACAGTGGCGCGACGTGTATCGGTCCCCGCCGATTGATGGTGCCGCCTGAGTTCATGCCGGCACTGATGGACGCCCTGAAAGCTGAGTTTGCCGACGATGAATCCGTCGTGGTCCATCCGGCCGCGCGGTTCGGCGCGGCGTCCTTGATTCAGGACGCGTTGGATCACGGCGCCTCGGATTTGCTGGGCGTCTTTGACCGCGATCGATTGATAGAAACGGGCCAGATGCAGATCGTTTTGCTGGGCGACGTACAACCGGACCACGACATTGCATCGGCGGACGTGTTCGCCCCCGTGTTGTCGATCATGTCAGTGGAAAGTCTTCAGCAGGCCATCCAATGGGTCAACCAGTGTCCCTATCGATTGGCCGCATCAGTGTTCGGGCCCAAGTCCGAGGCATTGAAGGTTGCAAACCAGTTGTCGGTCGGAACCGTGATCGTCAACGACTTGATCGCCCCGACGGCCGACCCGAGGTTGCCGCTGGGCGGTCGCGGAGAAAGCGGCTTTGGTGTCACAAGGGGAGCCGAAGGACTGTTGGCGATGACCGTCCCCCGAGTCGTGAGTGTGCGAAAAGGCAACATCGCCCCGCATCTGGAACCCCGCCGGGCATCGGATCAGCAGTTGCTGGGCGGTTTATTACAGTTTTCACACGGCGGGACGCTGAAATGCAGGATTGCGGGACTCAGACGCATGGTGAAGGCGGGCAAAAACAGAGACAATCGCGATGGCGAGGCCTCGTGAGGGTACGTTGCCCAGGCGGTAGCGTCATGGTTCGCGATGCTTGTCGTCCAGTGGCCGCCAGCACCTGGACATCGACTCGACCATCCAGGGCTTGCCTCGCTGAACAATGTGTTGTCCGGTTCGCCGAACGCGGCATCCATCTCAAGTCGTCTCCACGGTTCGTTATCAAACGCTGAAAACATGATTGCAACGGATTCTAAATCACTTCAGGTCGTCGTCGTCGGTAGCGGTTTGGCAGGGCTATCGAGCGCCTGTGTGCTGGCCGCTCGCGGACATCGTGTCATCTTGGTGGACAAGAATGACTGGGTAGGCGGAAAAGCAGCGCAGCACACCGCCGACGGATTCCGGTTCGACATGGGGCCGACGATCCTGACATTGCCCAGCGTCCTGAAGCGTGTGTTCCAGGAAGCCGACCGACGGATGGAGGACTACCTGGAGATTCTGCCGCTCGATCCACAGTGGCGATGTTTTTTCGAAGCCAGTGGTGGGCACGAACGCGCGGTCTTGGATTTGGTTTCCGAGACAGCGACGATGAAAGAGAATCTGCAGCGTTTCACCGGATCGCAAATCAGTGGTGACGGCTACGAGCGTTTCCTCAAGATGAGCCAACAGTTGCACGGCGTCTCGGACCGATTCTTCTTTTGGCGTAGCGTCGGTGGCTTGATCGACACCATGGATGTCGGCGGTGCGTTCTCGGCCGCCGTTTTGAAAGATGTCCTGTCGCTGCGAATGGGAAAGAGTGTTGCATCCGTCGTTCGATCCTACGTCCCTGATCATCGCGTTTCGCAAATGATGGATCACTTCACCCAGTACGTCGGATCATCACCCTACGCGTCGCCCGCTGTGCTGTGTGGCATCGCGCACATGCAGACTCAGGAAGGCATATGGTATCCCGTCGGCGGCACCCGCGCGGTCCCAGAGGCTTTGTGCAAACTGGCAATGGAATTGGGCGTGGACGTGCGAACCAACGTCGACGTGCTGCGAATCCAAACGGCGGGAGATCGAGTCACCGGCGTGGTCACCACGAGCGGAGAAACGATCTCGTGCGATGCCGTGGTCAGCAATTGTGATGCAGTGCGTACGTATCGTGAGTTGCTGGACGACACACCTCAGAGCGACAAATTCGAAAAAGCACGCAAATACGAACCGGCATGCAGTGGTGTCGTGTTGTACTTGGGGTTGAACAAACGTTTTGACCAGCTGTTGCACCACAACTTTGTCTTCTCTCGTGACCCCGAAGAAGAATTCGACTACATCTACCACCGAGGCGAACCCGCGCCGGACCCCACCGCCTACGTGTGTGCTCCTGCGATCAGTGAACCTGCGGTAGCACCTGAGGGCGGTGAAGCCTTGTACATACTGGTCCACACGCCTTACCTGCGACCGCAACACAACTGGAAAGAGATGTTGCCCAAATATCGCGAGGTGATTCTCGATAAACTGGAAAGCTGCGCCGGTATGAAAGGCTTGCGAGACTCGATCCAGTACGAAGCATCACTGACTCCCGAAGGAATTCACAATCGCTATCGCGTGCTCAACGGTGCCATCTATGGTCTGGCCAGTCATGGCAAATACCTCGGTGCCTTCAAACCAGGGAATCGACGCAAGGACCTGCAGGGTCTCTATTTGGCCGGCGGTGCAGCGCATCCAGGCCCCGGAATGCCGATGGTGATGATGAGCGGTTGGATTGCTGCGGACTCGTTGGATCAAGACGTTCAGAATGGCAAGCTGGGTCGACAAGCCTCAGCGATGATTTGACGGCGGTTTGATGAGCACGAATGAATCGTCCGACAAACGTCGAACCCAAACAAAACCGACACCACCGCCCGTCGCCGATTGGCTGCAGAATGGTTTCCATCGCTTCCTCCGGCCGATGCTGCGCCGGGCATTTCATTCGATCGCGTTGGAACGCCAGTCTCGCCAACACACATCGGTCGATCCATCAGCCGCATTGATCGTGTACGCGAATCATCCGTCCTGGTGGGATCCGTTGATCGCACACTTTCTGAACCGAACACTTTTTAACAAGCGACAGTTTTACGCGCCGATTGATTCTGCAGCACTTGAGCAATACCGTGTGTTTGCCAAACTGGGATTCTTTGGCGTTCAAATGCAGTCGACATCGGGTGCCGCTGCATTCTTGAAACAGAGCACCGCGATCTTGAATGCCAGTCGCTCGGCACTATGGCTGACACCGGAAGGTCGATTTGCGGACTCACGAGACCACTCCGCGCCGTTGATGCCCGGGCTGGCTCACTTGTGTACCAAACTCCACGACGCAGTCGCATTGCCGATGGCGTTGGAGTACGTGTTTTGGGAAGAACGATTGCCGGAGTGTTTGGTCAAATTTGGTGAGCCGATCGCGATCGGCCATGACAGCGGATTGTCCAAGTCCGATTGGTCGCAGCGGTTGACGACGCGGCTACGCGACACTCAAGCAGAACTGTCGACACTGGCGATCGCGCGTGATTCAGCACCGTTTGAAAATCTGCTGCCAGGAAAGCGTGGCGGCGGCATGATCTATGACACCTTCCGTCGAGCCAAGGCATTGGCGACAGGAAAACGTTTTCGCGCATCTCACGGCGAACACTTCGAGCAATCGGAGCGTCCCGAATGAGCTTGACACTCGCGATCGCTGCTTTGATGTCCTCTGCATTGCCCGCAGCGATGTTCCTCAAGAACCTGCCGTTGTTTCGAATCGATTTGGCTGCCGGATCAGACGGTAGCGAATCAGACATAGATGCAAATACAACCGGTGTCTCCCTCCTGATTCCGGCGAGAGACGAAGCCCTGGGGATTCGTCAAAGCGTTACCGCTGCCTTGGCAAGCGTCGGCGTTGAACTGGAAGTCGTCGTCTTGGACGATTGCTCGACGGACGGCACCGCTGAAATCGTTTCCCAATTGTGCCGCGACGATCAGCGAGTCCGGCTGCTGCACGGCACGGAATTGCCAGACGGCTGGAACGGAAAGCAACACGCTTGTAAGTTGCTCGCTGATGCGGCTCGCTTTGACAACCTCGTATTCATCGATGCCGATGTCCGTTTGCAGCCCCACGCGATCGCTTGGCTGATCGCTCGGATGCAGGATACGGACGTCGCCCTGCTGAGCGCCTTTCCACGCCAAGTCACCGAAACTTGGCTTGAGAAATGGGTGATCCCGATGATGCATTTCATCCTGCTGGGCTATTTGCCACTGGATCAAATGCGACAGTCGACCAAACCCCCGTTCGCGGCCGGTTGTGGTCAGTTGTTCGTGACCAATAAAAGAGACTATCAGCGTGCGGGCACGCACGCTGCGATCAGGGAGTCTCGACACGATGGTGTGAAGCTGCCTCGTGCGTATCGAAACGCGGACATGATGACAGACGTTGTTGATGGGACGCAGCTGGCAAGCTGTCGTATGTACGACGGTGCCGGACAGGTCGTGCGCGGCGTCTTGAAAAATGCCGTGGAGGGCATCGCCAATCCAAAACTGATCGTGGTTTTCACGATGCTGCTGCTCGGCTGTAGCCTATTGCCAGTCGTTGCACTGGCCGTCGCCACTCTGCAACACAGCACGATTGCGATTGCTATATCCGGAGCGGCGATCGTGCTGGCCCACCTTCCCCGACTGATTGCTTGTCGAGTGTTGCAACAATCATGGTTGGGCGCATTTTGTCACGTCCCTGCAACGGTGCTGTTTGTCACCTTGCAATGGATCGCGTTGATCAATCACGTCACCGGGCGCAAAATTGCTTGGCGAGGACGCACCCAAACGTAGCGACCCCGATCTGGCATAATGTGTCCTGTACGCTGGAATTTGCGTACGTCAGCCTTTCCAGGCTGACCTACCCCTAAATAATGTCAGCCTACCCGTACGTCAGCCTTTCCAGGCTGACCTCACCCTTCAGTCGTGTCAGCCTGGAAAGGCTGACGTACATCTTTCCTCTCTCGCACATGGCACACGACGATGAATTCAATGCTGATTTGTGACCAATCGCTGCGTCAGTTCCAAGACGACGGCTATCTGATGGTTCGTGGTCTGTTTGATGCCGACGAGATGACCGGATTGCTGCGGTACAGCAAAGGGGACTCTGGGTTGGACGCCGACACGATCACGCGAATGGATTCGACAGGTGGCCAAAGTCGACTCGCTCTGCGAAACGAACTCGATCCTGGTTCCCCGTACGCGGCAGTCGTACGATCCCGACGGATGGCAGACACGATGCAGTACTTGCTCGATGCGGAAGTGTATCACTACCACCACAAGATGATGCTTAAAGAGCCGCGTGTCGGGGGAGCTTGGGAGTGGCATCAGGACTACGGATATTGGTATATGTTCGGCTGCTTGTATCCAGACATGGCCAGTGCGCTGCTGGCGGTTGATCGAGCAACCCGCGCAAACGGATGCCTCCAGGTTCTACGCGGCTCGCACAAGATAGGACGCGTCGATCACGGAATGTCGGGTGAGCAAGTCGGCGCGGACATGACGCGGGTCGAGCAAGCGATGAAACATCACGAATTGGTATACTGCGAGATGGAGCCCGGCGACGTTCTGTTTTTTCACGCCAATCTGCTTCACCGCAGCGACAAGAACGAGAGCGAGGATCCGCGCTGGTCTTTGATCTGCTGCTACAACACGCGTCACAACGATCCATTCATCTTGGGCAAGCATGCAAGCTATGAGCCACTGGAACGATTGGAGGACGAGGCCGTCCGACAGCGATTGACGACACTGGGATGATCTCGTCCAAACTCAATGCCCTTTCCCGCTAACGAAAGACATCTGTCATGGCACAAATCTCACTGCTCGGAACCGGACTGATCGGGTCGTTTTACACCCAGGCGTTGCAGCGAGGACGGAGCAGAGATTCGGTGGAGGTCGTTTACTCTCGCTCGCAGGATCGGGCCAACGATTTTGCGACGAAGTGGAATGTGGATGTTGCCACGACGGACATGCAAGTTGCGATTGAAGCCGACACGGATGTGGTCATCGTGGCCTTGCCAAATGATTTGCACGAACAAGCGGTGACGGCGGCAGCAGCGGCGGGGAAAGCCGTCTTTTGTACCAAACCCCTGGGACGAAATGCCGAGGAAGCCTTGCGGATGCTGCAAGCCGTTGAGTCCGCAGGCGTTGCTCACGGCTATCTGGAAGACCTCGTCTACACACCCAAAACGCTTAAAGCGCTGCAGTCCGTACGATCGGGCAGCATCGGTGATGTGCTGTGGGTCCGTTCTCGAGAAACGCACCCGGGACCGCATAGCGATTGGTTCTGGGACAAGCAGCGTGCCGGCGGTGGAGCGATCCTGGACATGGGTTGCCACTGCATCGAGATCGCTCGCAGCTTTATCGGTAAAGACATTCGACCCGTGGAGGTCGTCTGCTGGGGTGATACCCAAGTTCATCCGATCGAGACGGAGGACCACGCGATCGGGATGGTCAAGTACGAGAACGGTGCGATCGGACAGTTCGAGGTCAGTTGGTCGTTCCGTGGTGGCATGGATCTGCGTGATGAAATCTCCGGTACCGGCGGAACGATCTGGCTCAACCATTGGCTGCGAACTGGCATGGAGATGTTTTCCGCAGATGGGATGGACGGCTATGTGGCCGAGAAAGCAGAATCGGATCGCGGGTGGCTATTCCCCGTGGGCGATGAAGTCGCTGCGTTGGGCTACACCGATATGTTTGCCGACATGCTCGACTCGCTGGATCATCGCCGCCCTCCGGTGGAAGATTTCTATGACGGCTACATCGTCAACGCAATCGTTGACGCATCCTATCGTTCGATGCAATCCAAACGTTGGGAAACGATCGATCTGCCGATCTGGCGAGGCAGGGAAGATGTCCAGCGCGTGGGCTGCCACCGCGACTTTGATGATCAACATGTCCTGATCAAAGAAGAAACCATGCCCGACGGAAAACGAAAGCTGATCCTGAGAAACAAATCCACTGGCGAAGTCTCACAACGCGTTACCGGATGATTTGCTCAGGCAATCTCACCGGCAACCAAGAATTCATTGATCTTTGCAACGGCCAGTTGCGACCAAATCTCGAATGACGCCGCGTTCAACCCTGCGTCATTGAGTTTCTCCTTAGCGCTCACCCAGACTCGATCGTCCACGATGTTGTCGGCAAAATCCTGTCCTGCCCACGTCAGGGCCAATGTCGACACGCCATAGCGATCTTTCCGTGGCCCCGTGTCGACTCCCGTCATCATGCCGCCCTGAAGCAGCAAAGCGATGTGATACCCGTACACTCCATTGTCGGTATCGTTGATCAGCGTCTGCACTTCACTGGCAGAGGGACGCCCATCGTGATCACGAATCGCAAGCAGAATTTTCCGGATCAAATCCATGTCACGTATCATTCTCTGTGCTCGCTGGCGGTAGTTCTTTGCTTCTTCATCATCCTATCCCAGTGGTAGCGTTAAGCGTTCCATATTGTGTCTGCTTTGTGTTTTTAGTGGCGATCCGTTGCTGGAGGACAGCCAAGGAATGAGGATTGCTAAAAAGAATAACAAGCAGACACAGAAAGATCGCATGCTGGCTCTCCGTTGACCGCGGAGCCGGTCACAGATGGTAGCCGTCGGTCGCGACAGCGCACCGACGGTCAGTGGAACTTCGCCCCGACCGACTTCGCCCCGACCGACCCCAAAGGCGGTCGCAGAGAACTCGTCGCAACACACGGACTGCGAGAAGCCCGATCAGCCCAAGCGGCGGGCGAAGGAAAGCGAGTCTCTTTGAATTCAATGCCGTCCCGGCCGCCGGCTCCGTGGAATGCGATTTCTCAAATTGAGGTTCTGTCGAGACGTTCAGTCTAACTTCACTTGTGCTAAATACACCGATAGCGTTCCTTCGTGATCCGCTTGGTAGCTGACCCACACATCCCCACGATCCGAAGCGAGACCGATTGGCATGAGATTACCACCACTGGGGATCTCCAACAACTCAGTTAGATTACCGGTTGCCGGATCGAGTTCGCACAGTGAAATCCGATTCTTCTGGTCGACGATCCCAACGGAGGCAATAATACGTTTGTCAGGTAGTTGCAATAGATTCGGGTACTTGATCCGAGCGTCAATCTCTTGCCATTTCCACTCAGTAAAAGGAGCCTTAGAAATTCCAAAGTATCCTCCGAGCACGCCATCGTCGACAAAGTTGCCGTCGGTTCGACTCATCAGGCAATAACCCTGATCACCATCGAATAAGAGGGCGGCCTCGTCCGGAAAGAACCCTTGAAACGTCTCTTCGTACAAGCTTTCGAAATGGTGGCGGTTCGTGCTGGAGAAAATATGAATCGTTTGGGCGTTGCCGCAAATACAGCCACTTGCGTAACTGAAAGCAGATTCGCCGTGCCTGACGACACGACTAAATGGGAAATCGTTCTTTCCGATTTGATCCGTTTCACCCCAACTCCGTCCGTTTCCCGTGAACCACGCCATCGTGTTGATGGTGCCACCGTACTCGGGGACTGGCGTCTCGGCGTTGGGATTCGGCACCACACCGGTCGTAGTGACCATCAACTGGTCGTCGGACAAGACTGTGAATCTCGGACGATACAGGCCCCGATTCGGAGTCTGAGATTTCAGTACCGTCTCAGATTTCCACTCGACTCCGTCTGCGGAACGAACAACACGAATGGCGCTGTTCATAGACCCCTGATCGACACTATCATCGTAGGCCAAGTACCAATGATTATTGAATCGGACGAGATCAGTGCCGCACACACGGGGCGGCTGATTCGAAATGACTGTTGAAGACACAATCTGCGCTTTGTCTTCCGCACTGACAAGCGTCGCTGCAGTCAAGATCAGTAGCGATGTGAAGAATGTACTGACGATAATCCGCATTTCGTTTCTCCTCAATTGAATCTAGAACTGCGTGGTAACCGATGTATTCTACCGTCAATGGGAGGACGCTGACGTCTCGATTGTGTGTGAATCACTTGATTTTCCGCTAGTGCATCGTCCAGTCTTAGAACGTGGGTTCGGTAGATGAGCCGTTTTGGCGTTCGCCACGGTTTTCGTGACACAACCGTGGCTAACGCCAAAACGGCTAACCCCAAAATCAAGACCGGATGATGCACTAGGGTGACAGATTGATCGAGCACAGCCGTCACCGTCTTTGACCGTCCTTGCGATCATGGGATCCTTTTGCGGCACTTCTCGCTGATCGCCACCACTGGTTCCCAGGCTCCTGCCTGGGAACCCAATGATTAGCAGGCTCCTGCCTGCCGATCTGCTGACAATTTCCAGACCACGCTGATTTTCGCGAGGCAGAGCCTCCGTGGCAGTGCGTTCCCAGGCGTGAGTCTGGGAACGAGCGTTCTGCGGGGTGGCGATCAGCGAGAAGTGTCCCTTTTTCGCCTTGACGATGCCCTCGTTATCCTTGTCGCACCGAAATCGGCGGGTGTCATCGGGCGGCTTCACGCAGTTTCTCGGGCGTGCCGTTCCACTCTGGCAGCAGGCCTCCGTTGCTTGATCGCACCAGTTCTCGCATCTCGGACAGGAGATCTTTTGCCTGACGGGCATCTAGATAATTACCCGCAACGGGCGTGGACTCTGCTAGCTTGCTCGACGCTTTCTCATCGCCCACGACATCAGGAGTCGTTGAGTAGACCGCTCCGGTTTCGCCGGATTGGTTGGCGTTCCAAAGAATCACCTTTTCCCTGTCACGAATCAATACGCATTGAAACAGTCTCTCGCCGACAGGATTGGATGAGAAATGGTCAAGGCCGCTCAAATGCATCGTGTACTCAGCGTTCGCCCAATAGTATTGCCGGCCGGTTGGCAGGGAGTCTGCTGCAATAGCGGAAAGCAGATCGATGCCGTCGGTTTCATTCTGATACACCATTCCGGTTGCCGAGGTCACCGCGGTGGGCACGATGTCAGCTAGCGACACCAAGCCATCGTATACGAGGCCGGGTCGATCGGAATTCGCAATCGCATGTGACCAAATGATGAACGGAACCCGGATTCCTCCTTCTAAATCGTCCCATTTGTGTCCCGACAACGGAAAATTTGAACCGTGCTGGGCGCCGTTGTCGCTGGTGATCATCACGAGTGTGTTTTCAGCAAGCCCAAGTTCCTCCAGAGTCGCCATCAACCGGCCAATCCCGCGATCCAGTCCGTGTACCATTGCTGCGTAATGAGCATGTTGAATTTCTGCTGCAGCGTTACGCCCGGCGGTTGCCCGAATCTGATCATCTGTCATGTTTGCAAAGCGATCTGGAAACAGCTTTCTCAGATCAGCCGGGGCTGCCTGCAACGGTTCGTGCGGTGCCGTGTAGGCCAGGTAAAGAAAAAAAGGCGTGTCGGTCTTCTCGCGGATGAACCGGTCTGCATGATCGGTGAAGACGTCCGTCAGGTGTTCGCCACCCTGAGCGGTAAAGGTGAACGGCGTCAAGGAATGGCGTCCTGGGAACGTTTCACCAGCATTCAGGTAGTAACCGCGAGCACCGCCATTGAAGAACAGACCGTCGCTGAACTCAGCGGTTTTCGCATCCGTGTTGTGGAAGACACGTTGCGTCGGTGCAACGCCGTGTGACTTGCCGACGAGACAAGTTCGGTAGCCGGCATCCCGCAACTGCTTGCCGATCCAAGGATGATCATAGATCTCTGCGCGATTGGCCCATTGACCGCTGAGCAACATCAATCGGCTGGGGGCGCACCAACTGCAAGCGTAGGCGCGCGTGCATCGAACGCCTTGTTTGGCGAGTCGATCCAGATGGGGCGTGAATCGAAACGCATCCGGCTTTGCGTCGCCGCCAGGGTACAGTGCTCGATATGCTCCGATGTCTCCAAAACCAAGGTCATCCGCCATCACAACGATGATGTTGGGTTGTCCGACAGTTGAATCTGCCGCTTGAACTTGGCCGTAAAAGAAGCACGTGCTGACAAGAGCGAGGATGATTTTCATGGTTGGCATCTGGATCGGCTGAAATGCTCACCCACTGGATGATTCGTTAAGCCAGTATGTCGTGAACGACGTGTGACGGCTCGACTCCGGTGAGCTTGAAATCAAGTCCTTGGAATCGATGTGTGAAACGTTCGTGATCGATGCCCAGCAAATGCAGCGCTGTGGCGTGCAAATCACGAACATGGACGGGATTTTCGGCGACGTTGTAGCTGAAATCATCGGTGGCTCCGTAAGTCATTCCGGGCTGAATTCCGCCACCGGCCATCCAAATGGTAAAGCATCGTGGGTGGTGGTCGCGTCCTGCCTCGGGCGAATCCCATTTTCCTTGACCGGCCACACCGCGGCCAAACTCGCCACCCCAGATCACCAGAGTGTCGTCCAACAGACCGCGTTGTTTGAGGTCGCGTATCAATGCGGCACTGGGTTGGTCGGTATCAATGCAACGCGAGACGCACCATGAACTCAAGCGAGAGTGGTGGTCCCAGTCAGGATGAAACAATTGAATGAAACGCACATCGCGTTCGGCGAGACGTCGAGCCAGGATACAGTTGGCGGCGTAGCTTCCCGGTCGCCGAGAATCGGGTCCATACTGCTGGAATGTGGACTCGGGTTCATCGCTCAAATCCGCCAGGTCTGGCACGCTGGTCTGCATGCGAAAGGCCATTTCGTACTGCTCGATCCGTGTTTCGATCTCGGGATCCAGCGTCTCGTCGTAACGTCGCTGATTGAGCGAACCAAGTCCGTCGAGCATGCTACGTCGCAGTTGCGGTGGAAAACCATTGTGGTCATTCAAATACAAGACCGGATCGCTGGCGCTGCGAAGCTTGACTCCCTGATGTCGTGAGGGCAGGAAACCGCTGCCCCAATAATGATCGTACAGCGGTTGGTCGCTGGAACGTTTCATTTTAGAAATCAGCACGATGTAATCGGGCAGGTTCTGGTTCATGCTGCCCAGACCATAGCTGGCCCAACACCCAAAGCTCGGACGACCGGGTAGTTGATGACCCGTCAGGAATTTCGTCATCGCTGGAGCGTGATTGATCTGGTCGGTGACCATCGATTTGACGAAACACAGATCGTCGACGACTTTCGCCGTATGAGGCAACCACTCTCCGATGGTCGCACCGCTTTGACCGTAACGTGAAAACGACGTGACGGGCGGCAAAATCAACTGTTTTTGATTCTTCGTCATCCCGGTCAAACGCTGACCTTGCCGTACACTGTCGGGCAGTTCCGTGCCGGCGAGTTTGTGCAAATCCGGTTTGTGGTCAAACAACTCAATCTGCGACGGACCGCCCGACTGGGTCAAAAAGATCACCCGCTTTGCTTGGGGGGCAAAGTGAGGTAGCGAGGCTGTCAGTTCTGCCGCGATGGATTCGCGCCCGAGCAGCGCGCCGGCGGCGATCGCGCCGAGACTAAATCCGGTTTGGGAGAGAAAGGATCGGCGTCCAAGGTTATTCATGGCTGATCGCCTCATCGAGATTGAGCAATAGACTGGCAATCGTCATCCAAGCTGCGGTCTGGACGACCGTCGACTCGGGGGCCGCTGGTTGTTGTCCGATCTTGGTGAATTGGAATGCCGCAACGAGATCGGATTGGTAGTACCGTCGAGCATCCGCCAGTACGTCTTGGATCTCGGAGATTTCGTCGGCGGACAATCGGCGAGACAAAACACGTTCGCTCAACGCGGCCAGTTGGTTCTCCTCGTTCGATTGACTCAGATCAGACAGGACCCAGTCGGCCAACACCCGGGACGCTTCCAGCATCGTGGTATCGTTCATCAACGTCAACGCATGCAGTGGCGTGTTGGTGCGACGCACATTGACCTCACAGACTCGACGTTGTGCGCTGTCGAACAGAAACGTCGGGGCACTGGATCGTCGCCAATAGGCGTACAACGTTCGTCGGTACTGCGCCGGCCCGAGACTTGGGTCGTAGTGAAATCGCCCCATCGTGATTTCTGCCCACACTCCCGACGGTTGATACGGATGGACGGGTGGACCGCCGAGGGCAGGGTTCAATAGTCCGGAAACCTGCAATGCATTGTCGCGGATCATCCAAGCGGGCAATCGGAATCGCGGTGCACGCGCCAGCAATCGATTCTCGGGATCCAGTTCCAACAACTCAGGCGTTGTGTTGCTGCTTTGGCGATAGGTCTCGCTGGTGACGATCAATCGGATGATGTGTCGCAGGTCCCAATCATTCTCCATCAACTCGACGGCCAACCAATCGAGCAGTTTGGGATGCGTTGGCAACTCTCCTTGCAGTCCAAAATCGTCTGGAGTTCGCACCAATCCGTTGCCAAAGAGCATCTGCCAGAGATGATTCACGGCGACGCGCGCGGTGAGCGGGTTTTGGCGATCGACGATCCAATTCGCCAAGTCCAACCGCGTTTGTGTTTTCTCGGCGGGCCATTTCTCGGCGGGCCAGTCGAGGACGGCTGGCAATCCACTTGGCTGAACCTTCTCACCTTGGGCGTCCCAAACACCGCGCAGCAATACATGAGTGTCACGCGGGTCGGTGCGTTGCTCCAAAACCATGACAGACCTGGGCTTGGCTTCAGATTTCAAGCTGGAAAGTTGTTTTTCCGCGCGAGTCAATCGCTGGCGGACTTCCTGGTACACGTCATCGGAAAGCAGAAACTGCTTCAGCAACTCAGCTCGGAGTTCTTTGTCGATCGATTCGCGGTCGCTTGCTTGCGAGTCGATCAACGATTTGATCGGTGAACCACCGTCGACACGAGAAACCGTGTCTCCCGGTTCACTGGCCAGTGAGACTCGAAACCGACCGATGTTGGCGTGCCCGTGGGTGGAGAATTGCCGCAGCAGCAAAACCACTCGATCACCGGGCTGCACGGCGTGCGGCTGCTCAAGTCGATAGACGCCCACGTGTGGGGCGATCTCCTTCGCTCCTTCCGTCGTCCACCCGTCACGCGCGTCGTCGTTGAGAGTCTTTTCGATGGTCGCGTAGCGGTCGTCCCATTTGGTCTCACGTTTCTTGTCCGCTTCGTAGTCCGCAACCGCCGCTGCAATCTCAAGTTCTGATTCGGCTTGTGCGCCGACAGGTCGCAGCAAAGTTCGCACGCTGGTCAACGTGAAATCGCCGTTGCCCTTGGGGTCGAGTGAGAACTTTCCGTCGACGTGAGACTCGTACGGAAAAACTTCCAGACGCCAACCGCTGATCTGCCTCATCGACTCGGGTACGGTGAGTTCGATTCGATAGTCGTCTTGTGAGGGAGTTGGTCCGATCGATTGAACGATAGCGTCGGATTCGATATTGAACTTTGATCCGTTGCTGCTGACCACATTTGGCTCAGGCGTCCACCAGGCTTGATAGGACTCGACGGGATTGGCAAACCATTCATTGAGCCAAGTTTCAAAACGTTCCGTGGCCGTTTGCAATTCGAGTTTCTCGGTCTGACGAAGTTGATCAACAAAGGCCTGCATCTCTGCGATACGCGGCTCGACGAGTGGCGATTCATATTTCAAGTACGGCTTGGCGTTCATTCCCGCCTTGCCGTCTTCGTCGATGCTGTTAAAGAATGCCGTCAGGCTGTAGTAGTCCTGATGTGTAATCGGGTCAAACTTGTGCGAATGACATTGCACACAGCCGAGCGTCAATCCGAGCCAGACGGTTCCCGTCGTGTTGACGCGATCGATCACGTAGTCGACACGTGATTCCTCCGGATCACGGCCTCCTTCGCCGTTGGTCATGTGGTTTCGATGAAAACACGTCGCAAGAATCTGTTCCGGAGTCGCGTCGGGCAGCAAGTCGCCGGCGAACTGCTGAACCGTGAACTGATCGTACGGCATGTTTTCACGGAACGCGTTGACCACCCAGTCACGCCACGGCCAATTCTGTCGTGTCGCGTCTTGTTGAAATCCGTCGGAGTCCGAGTATCGGGCGGCATCGAGCCACCACATCGCCAATCGCTCCGCATGATGAGGTGATTGCAGCATGCGGTCGACGATCGATTCCCAATTCGTGTCGGAAGGATCGTTTGAGAAGGCGTGGACGTCGTCGATGGATGGCGACAAGCCGAGCAAGTCAAAAGAGAGGCGTCGTATCTGAGTGTGTGACCGCGCAGGTGGCGACGGCGTGAGCCCTTTGTCCTGGAGTGTTTGGCGCACGAAGGCGTCTACCGGGTGCTCGGCGATGTCCGGTAGCGACGCTCGTGTTGGTGCTTCAAAGGACCAGTGTTTTCCCCAGATCGCTCCGTCGTCGATCCATCGACGAATCGCTGCACGCTCCGAGGGCGTCAATGGTTTGCGGTGCGAATCTGGAGGCGGCATCTGGACATCGGGATCCGTCGACGTGATCCGTTGCCAAATTTCGCTTGCCTCTGAGTTGCCGGGAACGATCGCACGATAGCCACCCAAATCGTCTTTCGCTGCTTGTTCAACATCCAGTCTCAAGCCAGCTTCCCGGTTCGCTTCGTCGGGTCCGTGGCAGTGGAAGCATCGGTCGGAAAGGACTGGCAGCACGTCGCGTGAGAATCGCACTTCGTCGGCAATCAGCGTGAGAGCGTCTGCGCATGGAATCACGGTCGCGATGACAAGGATGATCGCTGGGGGTAGTGTTGTTCGGGACAGTGTTGTTCGGGACAGTGTTGTTCGGGACAGTGTTGTTCGGGACAGTGTTGTTCGGGACAGTGTTGTCCGGGGCAGTGTCAATCGGGACAGTGTCATCCGGGATGTCATCGATACCTCGTGGCAGGAATGTCTCTAGGGAACTCTCTGGCATTGTCCATGATACTAGCAGGACTGCGTTGCATTGGATGGGGTTTTACGTGAACGGCCGTGTTTTGGAACGGATTGGAATCCATTTGGTGCGTTTTCTCCGCAGAGGATCACCGCGGTTCATCATGAACGCTCTCTTGTGGAGGTGACACGCATCACGGGTCAAAGCGTATGGTGGTGTCGTTTTCGACTTGGAAAGTCGAACGACAGTTGTCGCTCGACTTTCCAAGTCGATAGCGTGCCCCGTCAAACGTTTTACCAATCACAAACGCTCACTTGCGCAGACCGGCCCCCTCCCTCCCTCGCATTCGCCTGGACGGCTCTGCTCGACCTCCCCCAAGTTCCTTGGGGGAGGTGTCAGATGTGCGTCCCGGATCGATGCGGTTGATGGTGTTCGTTTTCGACTTGGAAAGTCGAACGACAATTGTCGCTCGATTTTCCAAATCGATAGCGTGCCCCGTCAAACGTATTACCAATCCCAAACGTTTACTTGCGCAGACAGGCCTCCTCCCTCGCATTCGCCTGGACGGCTCTGCTCGACCTCCCCCAAGTTCCTTGGGGGAGGTGTCAGATGTGCGTCCCGGATCGATGCGGTTGGTGGTGTTCGTTTTCGACTTGGAAAGTCGAACGACAATCGTCGCTCACAGTACGCGTTCCGGTTGGGTTCGAATCTCTTATCGAACTGCAATCTCTCCCTCAAATTGTCGGACGAGGCGTTAAGCCGGATTATTCATCAGCCGCTGGCGCGATAGCGTCCGGTTCCCGAGCTTAGGTGCAAGAACCGGACGCTATCGCGTGGCGGCTGATTTGCGCGGACGGCCCCCCTCACCCGAGCATCGCCTAAAGGGCGAGCTCGACCTCTCCCCCGACAAGTCGGGGGAGAGGTACTGGAGGAGAGGGCTGATCGAACGCGCGAATTGTCGCTCGACTTTCCAAGTCGATAGCGTGCCCCGTCAAACGTACTGCCAATCCCAAACACTCACTTGCGCAGGCCTGCCCTTACCCACATCGTTCTGATCAGCATTGCATTAGGTTCTGGAGTTTGTCACGCATGTCGGAAGATGCCCCGGTGATGCGGAACTTTTTTTGACGGTTCGTTGCGCCGCTGATCAGCTCGATGGAGGATTTTGAAACTCCCAGCGCATCGGCCAGCAGTTTGATGATGGCCGCGTTCGCTTTGCCTTTGTCCGCAGCAGCGGTCACGCTGACACGCAATCTGCCGTCGTGCTGTCCACCGACCAAGTTGCGTTTGGCTCCTGGCGTCGCGTGGACTTCGATCGTGATGGATTCGTTCAAACTCACTTTCCGCTTTGTTCAAACATCGATAGAGAACTGGATCATGAAGTATACTGTCGGCTCGTATGGGTTTGACAATTCGCTAGGACTTCAATGGGTAGGATATCGATGAAACGACGACAGTTTCTCTGTGGCTCGATCACAGCGGCGATGATGAGTTCGGTGCTGCGTGCTGCCGAGGGCAAGTCCACGCCTCGCATCCTGTTGCGGTCCTCGTGGCAAACCGTCAACATCGGCGATATCGCTCACACGCCCGGCGTACTCGCCATCTTGGAGCGGTATTTGCCAGAAGCCGAGATCTACCTTTGGCCCAGCAATGTGAAAAATGGCGTCCAAGAGTTGCTATTGAGCCGCTTTCCCAAGTTGCAGATCGTGCAAGGGGCCGAAGCATTAAAGTCTGCGTTTGCCCAATGCGACTTTTTACTTCATGGCTCCGGTCCTTCATTGGTTGCGGAGCGGGACGTGCGGCGATGGCATGAGGAGACCGGCAAACCGTTCGGGGTCTACGGGATCACCTTGCCCGTTCAAGATTCCGCGTCCACTCAGGCGACGCCTGGCGATGTATTCGCGCGGACGATCGCGTTGCTGAGCGAAGCGGAGTTTGTCTATTTTCGCGATTCCGTATCGATGCAATTGGCCAAGGACCGTGGTTGCACCTGTCCCGTGATGGAGTTTGGTCCTGACGGCGCGTTTGGTACCGATTTGCGTGACGATGAAAAGGCGATCGCTTTCTTGCAGCGACATGGACTGGAGGAAGGCAAGTTCATGTGTTGCATTCCTCGGTTGCGATACACGCCGTATTGGGTGATTCCAGAGAAAAAGAGGGAGCGGGACGAGATCAAGCACGCCAGAAACGAGGCGATGAAGCAGCATGATCATGCACCGCATCGCAAAGCGATCATGGAGTTGGTGCGTCGGACGGATCTGAAGGTGTTGGTCTGTCCCGAGGATCGCACTCAGATGGCGGTTGGCAAGGAATTGTTGTACGACCCACTGCCGGATGACGTGAAAGCTCGTGTGGTTTGGCGTCCGGATTATTGGCTGACCGGTGAAGCCATTTCGACGTATGTTCGCAGCGCGGGTTTGTTTGGCAACGAGATGCACTCGCCGATCATGTGTATCGGGAACGGAGTTCCCGCGATCGTTTGTCGTTGGTCGGAACAAACGAGCAAGGGATACATGTGGCGCGACATCGGCTTGGGCGACTGGTTGTTTGATTTTGACAACGAGGCCGATGTCGAGCGTTTGCCGTCCGCGGTGTTGGAAATGGCGAAAAATCCAGAGGCTGCCAAGGAAAAGGCCGCCAAAGCGAGACAGTTTGTCATTCAACGACAACGCGAGAGCATGGAGATGTTGCAGCGAACCGTGTAGTGGGGTTCGCCAGAATTCCCCTCGTTCACACCGACATCAGCGTGAAGACGGGCAGACCGTATTCCGTCATGCAGAGCATGACCTACAGTCGCTCGACTTTCCAAGTCGATAGCTTAAGCCGTGAAATCACTTCTCGGCCAACATGCGATTCATCTTGTCCTGGATCGCATTGACGCGAGCAGCAATGGCATCGTGTGCGGCCTTGGCCTGATTGGCTGCCGCCGTTGCTTCGGCGACCTTTTGCTGCAACGGAGGAAGAGTTGCAGCTAGTTTGTCCGCTTCGGCTTTCTTTGCAGCAGCAAGCTGCTGTTGCTGACCCACTGCGGCAACGGCACCGATTCGCTCACGACGTTTTCCGGCCAACGCAAGCAAGTGTTTCGCGAGAGCTTCTTCAGCTACCGCCATTTGGTCGAGCAGGTTGGCGTCTTTCTTCAAGTTGACTTGAGCGACGATCAAGGCGTCTTGCAGTTCTCGCGACGTTGCCGTCAGCGGGCCGAGTTCCCCGTCGATCGCGGCGCGTTTCGCATCGTTTGCTTTGGCAGCCGCGTCGGCATCGGCAGACTGTTTTTGCAGAGCAGCGATTTGAGCGTTCAATTCGTCAACCGGTTTTTGTGCCGCTGCAACGGCTGCTTGTGCGGCATCCCACGCGGCCTTGGCGGGCTGCAACTCTTGCTGGACGGATGCGAGGGTGGTTTTGACCGATTCGATACGGGCTTCGATCGGAGGCGGGTTAGCGGCCAAGTTTTGTTTTTCGTCCGGGTTCTCGGCGTTGGCCGTCAGAACGTCGCCATTCCAGTCGCCGTAGATGACTCGCTTGCCATCGTGTGTGATCACGACTTCCAGGACATCTTCGCTGCCTGCGCGGAATTCTTTGATCAGGTTGCCGCTGGGGTCCCAGAGCTTTGCGCGGTCGTCTTTGCCTGCGGTGGCGACGCGACCTTGGTGATCAAACGAGACTGCCGTTGCGCCGCCGCCATGGGCATCGATCGACTTGACCACGTTCCCCGAGTTGACGTCCCAGAGCTTTACCGAGCCATCCAAACTGGCGCTGGCCAATACATTGGAGTCGTCACGCCATGAGAGCGAACGAACTGCATCCTTGTGGCCAACCAAGTCGAGGTAGAGACGTCCCGTTTCGGCTTCCCAAACACAGAGGCCTCCGGAGCGATCGCCTGATGCGATCAAGACACCGTCGGGGCTGTAGGCGACGGAGTAGATCCAGTCGGTGTGTTTCTTGATGTCAAAAAGTTTTTCGCCGTCGGTGGCGTCAAAAATGCGAAGCATCTTCAGTGGGCCTCCCATCGCGACGCGATTCATTTTGTCGTTGACGTCGGCGTCAAAGACGGTGTCGAGTTCATCGCCGATCTCAGCGACTCGTTCACCCGTCTTGACGTTAAAAATCACCGCGGTGCCTTTGAAGGAGTGTTCGCCACCGCCGACGATCAGATAGCTACCGTCACGGCTGAACCTCAGCGACTGGGCGATGCCATCGGGATAGGGCAGGATGCCGAGCAACTCATTGGTGTCGGTGTGGTACATCACGATTTGTTTTTGTCCGGCGATCGCAATCAGCGGTGCCCAGGGGCTGGCCGCGAGTGCTGTGATGGCGGCGGCCCTCTCGGTGACCACGGGGACACTTTGTGGAATGGTTTCCGGCATTGCGGCTGGGCCTTCAGGTTTACCGCCTGCGGAGGAAGTGAAGGCGAGTGCGTTCTTCTTCTTGGCCTTTGCCTTGCTGCCGCTGTTTTCCAATACTCCGCCTTCGATCCAAGCGCGGATCACGGCGAGTTGCTCAGCGGGCAACTTGTCTTTTTCAGGAGGCATGACCGGCGTGTCATCGTGATTGACCAATTGCCACATTCGACTCGCTTCGGCATCGCCATCGTCGTATACGATCTCGCCGCTACCGCCGCCTTCCATCAGTGCGGTAAAGGTGTCCAACGCCAGGCCACCCTTCTTGTCACCTTGATGATGGCAGTTCAGGCAGTGCTGACGCAGGATCGGCTTGACGTCGTCCTCGTAGGTGACCTTCTTCACTTCGCCTTCGGGTGATTTTTGGTCCTCAGCAACGAGCACGCTGCTGAACACGGAACCGACGAATGCGAATACGAGACTGAGCGTTTGATAGTGGCGCATGGGGAGATGCAAACTGAGGCAATGGGGAGGGTGATCGTGGACGATCAGTGGTTAAACACAAACTCTCGAGAATTCAGGACCGCCCAGAAGATGTCTTCCAGTGCAGCGGCCTTGTTCTCTGCTTCTGCCACCCCCGGCAACAAATGATCCAACTCGGTTTGAGTCGGTTTTCTGGACAAACAGCGGACGTAGATCCGCTCAACGACCTGCTGTTCGGTCATGCCCTCATCCTTCATCCATTTGGCGATCTTGCCACCCGCAGCCACTTTGCTGCTCACCGAACTGCCGTTGAGCAAATGCAAGGCTTGCGAGAGCGACGGGTCGGTGGACGCTTCGCAATCACAAACGGTGGCCCGCGGTGCGCGACCAAACGTGGTCAGGAAGTAATTGCTGGTGCCGCCATCAGCGATTTGTACGGCGCGAGCACCCAGTGGCAGCCCTTGGAACTTGTCGGGCGACTCCGTCACCTGCGAAATGCAATCGAGCATGCTTTCCGCTGGTATACGTCGAATAACGGCGTGGGCGTAGTTGCGATTGTCGTGCGCGTTGGTTTCGTTGGTTGCGGTACTGCGTTGATAGGCTTGACTGGTGCAGATGTCGCGAACCAAACGCCGGAAATCAAAGTTGTACTCGATCAACTTTTGGCCCAGCGTGTCGAACAATTCTGGATTGCTCGGTGGATTGCTGACACGAATGTCGTCGACTTGATCAACAATGCCGACACCCATGTAGTGAGCCCATACGCGGTTTGCGATGGACTTGGCAAAGAACGGGTTTTCAGGACTGGTCAACCACTCGGCGACGACTTCACGACGGTCCTTGCCTTTGGTGTCCGCTGGACCACCGCCGAGGAAGGTCGGCTCAATGGGTTTCTTGGTCACCAAGTGGTTCACTTCACCACCACCGCGGTTGTAGATCACTTGCTCGCGATAGTCCTCGGCGTTCTTGCGACCGACCTGTGAAAAGAACGATGCGAACCCGTAGTAGTCATTCATCGTCCAGCGGTCGAACGGATGGTTGTGGCACTGGGCGCATTGGGTTCGGATTCCCATGAAGACCTGGGCGACATTCTCAGCCGTCTTGAGTGTGTCGCGTTCGATCTCGTAAAAGTTTGTCGGTGGCGAGTTGAAGGTACCGCCAGTGCTGGTCAGCAACTCACGAACCATTTGGTCGATCGGCACGTTGCGAGCAAACTTGTCCGTCAGCCAGTTGGCGTACAAGTAAGCCGATTTATAGCTGACTTGATTGCTGCTCTTGATCATCAGCAACTGAGCAAACTTCATCGCCCAAATTTCGCTGAACTCCTTGCGTTGCAGCAGTCGATCGACCAGCGCCTCTCGCTTATCGGGAGCGGCATCGTGCAGGAATTCGCTGTACTCACCTTCGGTCGGTAGCAATCCGGTGATGTCGACTGTCACTCGACGAATGAACTCTTCATCGGAGCATTGACCGCTGGGCACGATACGCAGTTGTTGCAGCTTTTTGCCGACGAGTTGATCGACGTAGTTGCCTGTGATCGGGGGCGGGTTGTAGACAAGGTCTTTGGGCAACGCCAGGACTTGGCTGCCGACGGTGTGGGTATCGAAGCGAGCCATCACGAAAGCTTCGCCGCGACGTCCTGCCGTCACGTTGCCCGCGTCATCGATCGCAGCGGTACCTGAGTTGTTGGATGTGAATGCGGCGAGCCGCGTCACGTCGCGTGTGGTGCCATCGCTGTAGGTGGCAACGGCGACGAATCGCTGGGTGGCACCTTCGCCCTCGATGACGGCTTGGGATGGATAAATATTGACTTCAGTGACCGTCGGAGGCTTGTTGTCCGCGGCATCGGCCGGTGCGCCATTGGACAACCACTCCAGGATCGTGGCGTAATAGTCGCTGTCGGTACCGAACAGCTTTCCACCGGTGTGGGGAACCGCTCCGATGGACTTTTTCAGGAAAAGGCTTTCCGAGGGCACGGCCAAGTTGATGCGACGAACGCCGATCTCTCGCGTGATTCGGAAATAGTCTCCCGCAGGATCAAAACCGAACAAACTCAAATTGAATCCGTCTTTACCGCGTGCGGCACCGTGACAAGATCCGGTGTTGCAACCCGATCGGGTCAACACCGGCATGACGTCTTTCTCGAAGCTGATCGGGTGCTTGGTCGTCGCGTTGGTTACCTCGATCGGAATCTTGACCGTGGTTCCCAAGTACTTGGCGACCAGTTCCGTGCTGCCATCGGCGACGGGCAATAATTTGAATCCATCTCGACGGACTTTGCTCTCATCGGCGATGCTCCACTCGACGCGATCGCTCGCATCCTCGGTCACCCCGTCGTCTCGTTGCAGCACGGCGACGAAGGATTGGAAGTCACGAGCCGAGCCGAGCTTGATCGCTGGCGGATAAACCGACAGTTGCGGCGGCTTGGGCGGATTGGCCGGCGGCGTCGCACTGGCGTCGGCCGGCTCGGCAGACGTTGCGACGCTGGAGTGGAGAGCAGAGCCGATCAAGACCATGGAGGCAATGATCGTGGCGGGCAGCCAAGCGGCAAAGCGAAATCGGTGAGGCATGCAGTGTTGCAAGTTCATGGATCAGGATCCCGAGAGGGAAGTGAATCACGCGAGTGATTCTGGGGGGGCCGAAATCTGGTGGTTGATAAAAATCAAAGGTTGCGAGTTGCCTCGCGAGCCTTGGATCACTCTTGGCTTTGAAGTCGCAATTGCTCAAGTCGGCTAAGAACCTTGGGCGCCTCTGGCTTTGGCGGTTGCGGTTCGGCCGGCTTTTCGACTTTGGGTTCGTCGACTTTGGGTGGTAACGGCTTGTCGATTCGCAGTTCGCCGGTCCCGGTGGTTTGCAGCATCGTTTCACCGTTGGCGGTGACCTTTGACTGACAAACCAACGTCTTGTGCTTGCCGACTTTGGCGTCAGCGGGAATGACCAATGGGAACGTCACCGACGTTGCGTCTTTGGCGATCTTTTGAGTCGCAGCGGGACTGGTCACGCCGGCGGGCAATCCGACCAATTCAACTTCCGCCTCGCCTTCGAACTCTCGCAGAATTTCCATGGTGAGCGTGTAGTTGATTTCCGTGCCCAATTCGCCGGCTGCTTTGGGAAACTCGTACTTGAACAGCGAGTCCTGGACTTCCAGCATGATTGGCAGAGTGCTGCACACGGTCGAACCGATCGGTGTGGAGTAGGTTGCGACGAAAATCATCGGCCAAGTCCCGATCGAAGCACCACCGTTGGCGGTCATCGGGATCGTGCACTCGGTCTGGCCCTTGTCGATATACCGGCTGTTATTCACTCCGATACCTGGAGGATTGTAGAGCGTTCGGAAACTAACCCGTCCGTCGAAACCTTCCTTGCGAGTCAGCTTGACGACGATGTCTTTGCTGCCGTTTCTCAGGATGGGTGTCTTGGGTTGGACGACTTCGACGCTAAAGGGAGCTTCGTCAGTGACCGCCATCGCGGCGCGTGGCGTGACGTATTCAAACATGCCACGGCGATTTTGGCCGAGCACCAACTTGTGCGTTTGACTCAGTGTTCCAAAGACCGTCGGGCTCTTGTCATCACCCTTGGCGTTGATCGTGTACAACGACGCACTGTGCTTGGCATCGGCAGCTGCGGTCAACAACACGGGGACTTCTGGGCGACCCGCGGGAACGGGAAAGGTCGTTGCCGTCACGCCTGCGGGCAGGCCATCCAGGCTCAAACTCACTTCGCCGTTGTACTGATCGCGACCGACCGCGACCATCATCGCAGTCTGTCCGCCGATCGGAACGGAAACCACTTGAGCTTCGTCACGACGCAGCTCACTGAGTGTTAGCGAAACACTCGGTTGCGGTGTGGTGACTTCGATTCGGTAACAGTGTTCAGGGCTGCCGCCACGCAAGTGATCGTAGATTCGGACACTGTGCAATCCGTCTTCTTTGGCTGTGAAATCCAGGAACGGATCGATCTTGCCGCGGCTGTCGTCGGACGACACCAGCGTGGCACCTTTGGGATCAAACACGTTGAGCACGGCGTCGAGTGGTGAACGCAGGATTTCACGGGCAAAGACTTCCACGCGGTAGCGTGTGTCCTTCTTGGCTTGAAAACGGAAACAGTCGTAGTCGTCTGGCTTCTCCACCACGCCGCACAGTGCACCTGGCACAGTGACCTCGGGTGCCTTCATACGGTCATCGTTCGGTTCGACTTCCATCGCAACGGGTAATTCGTTGACGCGAACCCAGTTCGGCGAAGGGCTGATGCCGTTTTCATTTTCGGTGATGACGCCCCATCGATCCAGAGGTTCGCCTGGCAGTTGGACTTCCGCGTTGATCACCTTGTGTTCGTCGTCGATCAACTGTGCCTTCAGAATCGAGCCGGGTGCTCCACCGGCGGGGAGCACGGCAACGGGTCTTGGGAACGTGCCGACGTGCAATCGATACCCGCACACGCCACTGCCCAAGAAGGAACTGTCACGGACCAGGATCGTGTACTTGCCATCTTTCTCGGCGGTGTACGAGCAGAATCCGTCTTGTTGCAGCAAGGCACTGTCATCACTGGTGGCGACTTCGAATCGTCCTTCATCCAGAATGGCGATGTAGGGATCGAGAATGTTTTGATTGTTCAGTGAAAAGGCAAGACGGATACCTTCGATCTCGACGTTGATTTTCTGCCCTGCTTTGAGCTCCACTTGAAAATGCTCGACGTCTTCTCGCTGAACGATTCCTTCCACCGTGGAGTTGAGCGGGATCGACTGGGGGGCGGCGAATTCGTTATTGGGCTCGACTTCCTCGATCACCGGCATCGTCCCCACGCCCAGCAAACGCAAGTTCGCGATTCCGCTCTTGGTGACCAGACGGATGGGATAGAGTCCCGGTGCCAAGTTATCCGCTGCCTTGAGTTTGACCTCTGTCGTCTTGTCGTCCACCGCTTTGACTTCCAGGATCTCGATCCCCGGCAAGTCACAGATCACCTCGGACGCATCTGAAAGTCGATCACCTTTGAGGGTCACGACGGTCTCGGTTCCTCGCACCACCCCCATCGGTTTCAAGCTCGTCACGATGGGCAAGGCCGCCATCAAATGAGTCGAACAGAACACGGCAACCAGAGTTGCGATCATCGAAAGTGTTACGTGGCGAGTCTTCATAGGGCGGGCAGTCTTGCGAGGTAGGGTCGTCGTCGAGTCCAGAAGCTCGACACGGTGATTCGTGTCGAGCGACGTGTCAGAGTTCACGCGGACGAGTGGAAGCACCGCCGCGTTGAACACGATCGGATCAAACCATCAACGGTTCGATCAGTTTGCCACCGTCGACGATTTCGATCGGGCGGTCGCCGGGAGCCATCAATTCTTTGTCGGCAACAATGCCGAGCAAACGGTACATGGTGGTCGCCAAGTCGGCGGGCGAAACAGCGTTTTCCTCTGGTTCGGCTGCGGTGGAGTCCGATGCACCGTAGACCATGCCGCCTTTGATACCGCCGCCAGCCAGCATCACGCTGAACACCTTCGGCCAGTGGTCGCGACCTGCATCGGGGTTGATCTTCGGCGTGCGTCCGAACTCGCTGCTGACCATGATCAATGTTTCGTCCAGCATGCCACGCTCGCTCAAGTCATCGATGAGGGCTGACAGAGCGACGTCCAACGGGGGCATCGTGTTCTTGAAGCTCGACGTGATGTTGGCGTGCATGTCCCATCCGCCGTAGGTCAATGTCACCAGTCGCGTTCCGGCTTCGACCAATCGGCGAGCCATCAACAAACGCTGACCGGCTTGGTTGCGGCCGTAACGGTCACGCATCTTGGCGTCTTCTTTTTCCAGATCAAACGCTTCTTTGGCCGCCGGGGTGTCCAGCAAGTCGAACGCACGCTCATAGAACGTATTCATCGCGTTGACGTTGTCGGCCGGTGAGGCGGCAGCGAACTGGTTGTTCACTACGTTCAGAGCAGCCTTGCGTCGCATGAATCGTTCTGCGTCGACGCCGCCGGCCAAGTCCAAGTCACGGACCTTGAAACCGTTCTGCGCCGGGTCGGCTCCCAACGCGAATCCGCCGTAGCTGCTGGGCAAGTAGCCCGTGCCCGCAAATTCGTTGGGGACGTTTGGAATGCAGACGTAGGGAGGCAGGTTGTTTCGGGGGCCGAACTCGTGGCTGATGACCGCGCCGAAACATGGGTAACGCAGCGCCGGGCTGGGCTTGTAACCCGTGAACATATTGTGCGTGCCACGCTCGTGGGCCGCTTCGCCGTGCGACATCGAGCGAATCACGCTGAACTTGTCGGCACGTTTGGCCAACTGTGGAATCACTTCACTGAACACTTCACCCGTGTTCGTCTTGATCGTTCCCATCTCGCCGCGATATTCCATCGGGCTGTATGGCTTGGGGTCAAACGATTCTTGTTGAGCCATACCGCCGGGCAAGTAAACGTGGATCACGCTTTTTGCCTTGGCTTCGACAAAGTCATACTGCTTTTGCTCAGCCATGGCCTGACGCATCAGCAACTCGGGCAACGAAAGACCGAGTCCGCCAAGTGCACCCGCAGTAAGAATTCCACGACGGCTGAGAGAGTTTCCGCGACAACGCATTCGAGTTGCTCCGAATCAATGGGATGTGGGCTGTTCGCTTACCGACCGATCTTAGACGTCAACATGGTTGTTGCCGAGGAAGCGGTTCGGATTCGATTCGCGTCATCAAACGAGAATCGCGATGAACGTTTTGTTTGAACATCAGGGCCGACAAAGGATTCCTGACGCATGGTTAGGTGGGACCTGAAACTGGATAGCCGCAGGGAGCGCATCGTTTCGGGCTTGTGTGGTGGGGTGGAGGTGGGATGAATCGGAGGTCTCAGGATAATCGCTAGACTGAACTGAAACTCTCCAAATCGCACTCCAGCGTATCGACGGACAGGCGTCTCGTCAAATCACGCTGGTCGTATCAATCGTATGTTTGGACCTCAAATATTGAGTCCAACCCCCTATGAACGGTCCTTCAGGGGGGGGTGGACTCGGAAAATCAGCAATTTCTTCGCTGATCGGCAATTTTTTTCGGTCCCCTAGGGGAAAAGGACTTCTTGGGTCAAAACGGCCGCAGGCTCCAGGGCAGACTTGCCAAAAAACGGCCCAGAAAACTACCCTTGGAAACTTCACAAAGGATTTCACCCCACCATGTCTCGGATTCTGTGACACACTCCAGCGATGCTCGCGTCCTGATCGCCGTTTGCACCTACCAGGAGGCCGGCAACATTCGGCCTTTGCTGGCATCCCTGAGGAGCTCGCTGCCTGATGCTGACGTGCTGATCGTGGACGACGATTCGCCCGACGGGACCGCCGATCTGGTCAGGCAGGTCGCCGCCGAGGACTCAGCGGTCCGTTTGCTGTTGCGGACGGAGAAGCGAGGATTGGGCAATGCCATCCAAGCCGCCATCGGCGTGGCGATCGACGACGGCTACGACTTCTTGCTGAATCTGGACGGCGACCTGAGCCATGATCCGCAGAGCCTGCCGAGATTGCTCGATGTCGCGGTCAACGACCCTGAAATCGACGTCGTTGTCGGATCGCGTTACGTGGACGGTGGACAGATCGTCGGATGGCCGCTGAGGCGTCGATGGATGAGCCGTTTGGTCAACCGCTTTGCCATCACGATGCTCGGATTGCCGGTCCGCGACTGCAGTGGCTCGATGCGATGTTATCGCGTCAGTGCGTTAGCGAAACTGAAACCAGAGAGTCTGCGATGCCAAGGCTATGCGTTGTTGGAGGAACTGCTCGTTCGACTCAACGCCAACGGTTCCAGGATGGTCGAAGTCCCGATCACCTTCACCGAACGCCAACGCGGCCACAGCAAGCTGACGCTCGGTGAGGCCGTCCGCTCCGTCAGTTCCATGATCCGGTTGGCGTTGAAATCCAAGTCGGTGTGAGTTTATTTTCGAAATTTTGTGACAGAAGTCTCTGAGATCCCCGTAGCCCCCGCAGTGGCCGAATTTCCTGGCATCTGCATCGCTACGTCTTCGAATGGGAATCTCATCGATGAAATCTTACTTACTGACGGTTGTCGTCTTGTTTCCGCCACTGTGTTTCGCAGCATCGGAGGTACAAGCGGATGTCGTGTTCGTGTTGGACGCTGCTTATGAAGTCCGCATCGACTCGGTGAGCGGAACCGGGTTTACCATTGGCGGATCGACTTTGGAGCCCATCACGGATCTATTCCAGTTTGGAAACACGGATGGCAGCGTTGACGCTTTCTCCAGCGTCATTGCCGCAGATCCCGCATCGATGGTCACGGGCGACTATCTCTTTGGGTTCGCCAGTGGAGATGGGCTTGCCTCGGCGCCCCCGGATTCGCTTCACAGCATTTTTGCGGGGGCGGACGGTTCGCTGGAGGTGACGAACACCACCGCCGCGGAACTCGACATCACTTTCAGCTTGGGTTACTCACTCTACGCAGAAACCGGAGGCAGCGATTTGTTGCCCAGCACGGCGTTCGCCACCGCCGACTTCGGTTTCTTTGAAGACGGGATTTCATTGTTCGAGCGCAGCGTCACCAGCGACCGCGTCTTAGGTGGAGGCGTCGTCAACGATGCGAACCTGTCATTGATCACCAGAACCATCGCCCCCGGAGAGACTCGCACGTTCGACAGTTTCGTGGCCGTCAACGGATTCGCAGACTCGATCTCCGCCGTCCCAGAACCGAATGCCTTTTGGATCGGATTCGTCTTCATCATTCTAGGGCTTTACGCAAACGACATCGGCTTTCTGAGAACGCGACGAAGCTGAGTGAAGTCATTGCTGAGAACGTCCCGAGCGTCGAGCGACAGTCGTTCGACTTATCGAGTCGAAGCCGAAAACGCGTCCCAAAAAGCTACATGGCTCCCCTTTCCCCCGAATCCTGGCGAGCCTCAGCGAGTCAGGATTCGGGGGAGAGGGGCAGGGGGTGAGGGGGAATGAGAACTAACAACATCCAACGAATTGAGCCTGTGAAATGACACGCCGTAAGTCATCGCTGATCATCATGAACACTTCACAACTCTGCAAACAAATCGCGAACGTTGTACGACGGAAGACCGGTGCCGATCGAAAAGGACGTGGGCGAGTGCGCTCGTCCCGGCTCGGCATGGAACGGTTCGAAGACCGTCGTATGATGACGGTTGCCTTCTACTCGCTGCCCGATCATTTCGTCGCGGTCGATCAAGGGTTCGACACCAACACGGACATGACGTACTTGGTCGGCTCAATGAATCAACAAACCGATTCGCCCATTGCCACACTCGTGACGTCGGTGGACCTGGAGACGTTTCAGGTGGATGAGTTGATTGGCCTTGGTCCTGATACTCAAGTTTTCGGTGTTTCTCCCGATGGTAGTCGGATTGCTGGAGTGTCTAAGTCTCCTGGTTCGTTTGATGTTGGTGAAGGAACCACGTGGCTAAGCTCCGCGCCGGACTCTCCAACGGGTATTGGTTTCGTGCCTGGGAATCCAGCTACGAGTGTCGCGATTTCTGCCTGGTCAGGTGGAGTTGTTGGCGACCAGGGCGGCGTCCAGGATGGGATTGTCTGGACTCCATCTGGAGGATTGGCAGTGCTGCCCGACGGAGGTGGCTTGTCTAGTGTGGTAGATGTATCAGTGAATGGAGACACTTCTGTTGGATTTGCCAGTTCGATTGTCGTGGGCAGCGCTGGTGCTGCCTATTGGGATTCTACGGGCTTTCATGCCTTGCCGACTCCGAATGGTGATACGAGCCAGGCCATTGCGATATCGCCGAACGTTAATTTTATCGGCGGAAATATTGCATTTTTCGACCCTGCCACCTTTGATGGAGGACTGCAGGCCACCGTCTGGACCCTCGTCGATTCTAGTTACGAACCGACCTTGCTCACGTGGTCCGATGGTTCTCGTGTGCGGGGCTCCGTCGTTGATGTTAGCGATTCTGGCTACGCCGTGGTGTCGCTCTCAAGTGGCGGTGCGGCCATCTATCATGCCGACGTCGGTGTTTTGTCCTTGGCCGACTTCGTCGCTTTGCATGGTGATGGGATGCAGTTGCCGGACCCGAATGTTGTTCCTGTTGCCATCTCCGATGTCGCCGACGGTGTGATTCAAATCGCTTTTGAGACGCTGATCATCAAGGTTGACGTCAACGATGGCATCACGACCGTCGAAGGCACCGAGGGGAGCGACAACATCACACAACATATCGCGGCGGGCGAATCACTTCGTATTCACGGCAACGGTGGCAACGATCGGATCACCGTGTTCGTTGACGGTCCGGGGGCGACGTTGATCGTCGATGGGGGAACCGGAGACGATGACATTGTCGTCTACAACCGGGCTGCGGATTCCAGCTTGCAGATCGTTGGTGGCGAGGGTGACGAAACCGTCTCGCTTCACAGTACCAACGCCTCCGATGCAGCCATCGACGTCGATCTGGGCGGAGGTGCCGATACGTTCATGTCCTACGTCATCCAGTCACCCGGGATCGCGTCCTTCGTGGACATGGGTTCCGGCGACGACGCGGTGTACAACCACGTGCGAGAGTCTGATAGTAGTGTGCTTGGTTTTGACCTCGGCGAGGGGACCGATCGTTTCAGCAGCTACGTGTTCTACTCGACCAACGTTTCGGCGGGAGTGTTCGGCGCTGGTGGTGACGCTCGTGTCTCGCACTTCGCGTACGCTTCGCCCGGTTTTGTTCAGGCGACGGTCCTGGGCGAAGGCAATCACCGAGTGACCAACTATGCGTACTACTCCAACGGCGGCCGAAACGCCGTGTCTGTCGGTGGTGGACGTTCGATCGTCTACGACTACGTTTTCGCTTCCGACGACGTGCATGGTGTGTACGATTTCGGCGACGGGCGTTCGGTGTTCACCGGCTACGCGATGCGCAGCAACCGGGTAACGCACGAAGTGTTCGCGAGCAGCGCACAAACCCGCAGCCGTGGATTCGCAATCGGCAGCCTCGATTACAGCGTCACCCGCAGGGATCTCCACAGTGAGCTGAGCACGGACCCAGTGGGAGTCTTGGACGCGGTGTTCGCGGAGGTTGGGACGTTGAGATTGGGGTTTGCGATCGGGATCGAGTTGAATATCTAACTGCAACCTGTCCCTCAATTTGTTGGGGGAGAGGTCGGACGAGGCGTTAAGCCTTCGTCCGGGTGAGGGGGCGATACGCGTGAATCGTCGCTCGATTTTCCAAGTCGATAGCGTGCCCCGGAAAGCGTTTTACCAATCCCAAACGCCCACTTGCGCAGACAGGCCCCCTCCCTCGCATTCGCCTGGACGGCTCTGCTCGACCTCCCCCAAGTTCCTTGGGGGAGGTGACGGTGCGCGTTTAACGACTAGCCGCAGGCGTCATCGCCGCAACCGACCGGATTGCACCGCAGAGGCAAACGCCGCATCTGCCTTCGCCTTCGGCTACGGGTCAAACGGATCTAGAGGGCGTATGGTTCGTGCTCGGCCGTATGGTGGTGTTCGTTTTCGACTTGGAAAGTCGAACGACAATTGTCGCTCGACTTTCCAAGTCGATAGCGTGCCCTGGAAAGCGTTTTGCGGATTCGAAACGTTTACTTGCGCAGACGGCCCCCTCCCTCGCGATCGCCTGGACGGCTTTGCTCGACCTCCCCCAAGTTCCTTGGGGGAGGTGACGGCGGACCATGAAATGGTCCAAGAGGGTAGCCGGCGGTCGAGCGTAGCGAACACCGCCGGTGGTTGGCGTCGCGGGCAAATCGACCCCGACGGGCGTCGCAGAAGTTGCGTCATGAATTCTGCGACACCCTCCGGGGTCGACCGAGCAAGAGGTTCACAAACCACGGGTGCGCCTTCGGCGACCCGTGGCTACCTTCTGCGATCCCTGCCGGGATCGAGTAGTGGACGAGGTCACGAGTCCCTGGAGCGGAGAACCGTGTCGGGGACTCGTGACCTCGTCCACTACAGCAAACTCTTATGTGCCTTTCGTGATGGGGGTGGTGACGGTGCGGGGCCAAGCTCGGCGTATGGTTGGTGCTTGGGCGGTTGGTGGTGACGTCGTCGCCTGCGACTTGGCGATAAACGAGGTGCGCGTGGATGTCAGCCTGGAAAGGCTGACGTGCTGGTTGGGGCAGGTCGGATCTCGGTCGACCGAGGGGGGGGATTCTGGGTAGAATGCCGGGCATCGAATCCCAGAGGACCTTGGACAAGCATGCACCACTGTGACCGTTGATCCCACCACGTCGGTAAGCCTGTTGTTGCGGCTTCAGGATTCGGAGAACCCCAGGGCCGAGGAGGACTGGAATCGGTTCGTGGCGTTGTACACGCCGCTTTTCTTCATTTGGGCGCGGAAGTGGAAGTTACAGGATGCGGATGCGTCGGACTTGGTGCAGACAGTTTTTGTCAAGATGCATCGTGCCATGCCGCGAATGCGCATCGATCCAGGGAAACGTTTTCGTGGGTATTTGTTCACGGTGGTTCTGAACGCCTATCGCGACTTGTTGTCTTCGCGAAAAGATGATCCGCTGGATGGCGTGGAGCTGGAAAACGCCGTGCAGGCAGCTGAATCGGATTTGCAAAGCTGTGACGAACAGGAACATCGTGAGTATGTGCTCGGTCAGGCTTTCAAGGCGATGGAGCACTTGCTGAGCAAGAAAGACTGGCAGATCTGTCAGCGCGTCTTTGTCCACGGTGAGAACCCGCAAGAAATCGCCGATGACATGGGGATCAAGGTGGGGCAGGTGTACACCGCCACGTCGAGAGCAAAACTGAAGATCAAGAATGAACTGCGAGGGATTTTGGACTGAAGCAAAAAATGTCCGTCTTTTGTGACAGAAATGGTTCGATGGCATGTAGCCCCTGATGAACCCCAATGTTTTCTAGGAAATGGCCATGACTGTTCGCAATTGTCCGACCGCTCTGGAATATCAGCACATGCTGCAAGGTGAGGTATCTGCCCGCAGACTGGAGGAGCTGGGGGAACACCTGACCGAGTGCTCCGATTGTTCTCAATTGATTGAACGGTTTCCCGACGACGGAGAGCTGCACCGAGCGGTGGCTCAATCGACGCGGTTCGTTGACCACGACGACGCGGTGCGGCGAGCGATCGAAAACGCCCGATCCATTTTCCAAGACGCGAGTTTTCAAGGCACGAGTTTCCTCGACGCAGCGAGCGATACGTTGTTTGACACCGTCCAACAACGTTCTGACGCCACACTGACGCCGAACGATTCATTCGCCGCATACCACTTTCTGTCGCCTCCAGTGCTACCCGATGAAATCGGCCGTCTGGGCAAGTACCGGATTCTGCAAGTCCTCGGACAAGGCGGAATGGGAGTGGTCTTTCGAGCCAATGATCCCGAGTTAGAGCGAGACGTGGCGATGAAAGTGATCTTCAGCGGCAGGCCCGTCTCGCAAGCCCTACGGCAGAGATTTGCCCGGGAGGCGAAGGCCCTGGCGTCCGTTGAACATGATCACGTCGTTCCGGTTTACTCCGTTGAAACGGCGGGTGAGACGCCATTGTTGACGATGAAGCTACTCGTTGGGCAAACACTGGCGGACCGTCTGCGTGGTGCAGCGTCATTGGATCAAGCCATCGTGGCGAGCATCGGACAACAGTTGGCTAGTGCTCTGCATGCGGCCCACTCGGCTGGTGTGATCCATCGCGACATCAAACCGGGCAACATCTGGATCGAAGAATCCGGAAACGTAAAACTGATCGACTTTGGGCTCGCACGCACGAATGATTTTGACCTGACGTCGGCCGAAAGCATGTTGGGGACGCCGAAGTACATGTCGCCCGAGCAGGCGAATGGTCAGGTCGTCGTCGAGCAGAGTGATTTGTTTAGCGTCGGTAGCGTGTTGTATCACTGCTTGACAGGCAAACCACCGTTCGAGGCGGACAGCGTCATTGGCGTGCTCCGAAAGATTGCCGATGGCGACTACGTGGATTTGGGAGAGACCAATCCCTGTGTCGACCGCGAACTTGTCGAAGTGGTTCGCACGTTGTTGCAAGTCGATCCGGCGGAGCGATATGCGACGGCAGCGGATCTGAACAACGCCTTGCTGTCTGTGCAGAGACGACTTGGTAACGCAGATGCGATCCCCCAGTCGGATGAAGCGAAATCGACATTGCAGACCGTTAGCCGCCACGGCACGGGGGGACGTTCTTGGCAAAAGTTGGTGCTGGCGATGTTTGCCCCGTTGGGTCTGCTGGTGCTCGCCGCAATGATCTTTAACATTCGTTTTCGAGACGGCGAAACAGTTGTCGTCACGATCAACGGATCGGACGAGTCGCTGAAAATCGATGTCGACCGAGAGAGTTTTACCATTGCTGACCCACGCGACGGAAAACTCATTCATGTCAGTGTCGACAAGGGCCGACGACAGTTGCGGTTTGAGAAGGATGGGTTCGCGTCCGTTGGGACGCAATACGATCTCAGCACTCCAGAGGGCAGGTCGATCAACATCCGGTTTCAGCCAAAGGTTGGTGGCAGCACCACCGCCGGCGATACATCACACAGGGCCATCGCGGAGTGGGTCGTCTCCGTCGGCGGACGGGTCGTGCTCAACAATGGCGGACTGACGGTTGACGATATTGAGCAACTGCCAGCATCGATTTCATCCATCGATGCGGTTTATTTGACGAGATTGAATCTTCATGACGACGACCTGCGAATCCTCGCTGGCATCGATTTGGAGGTGAGTCTGTATTTGCAGGAGTTGCCGATACGCGGTACGTGCTTGGAATCGATCGCGAAGATAACGCAACTCCGGGAATTGCTGGTACAGAGTTGCCAAGTTTCCAATTCAGAGAATCTAAATTACTTGGCGGGAAACTCCAGTTTGGAATCCATCGCGGTGGACGGCCCCCTGGGTGATGACTTGGCCCGTGTTGCGATCACGATGCCCCAGCTAAAATACATCTCATTGCCGCAGGGATCGACGGGCGAATCGCTCAAGCTGCTTGCCGGCTGCGTGGGAATCACTCAACTAGCAACGTACAGCTCCACGGACATTGTGCCCGCTGATTTTGCAGAGCTGACGAAGTTGCCTAACTTGGCGATCTTGGAGATGAGTTTCGTCCAGTTGACGGACGAATCCGTCAACGCGATCAATCAGTGTGATGGGTTGAAGCAACTGATCATTTCGGAACTCGAGGGGAGCGGAGACCGGAACATCAGCTTGGTGGGGCAATTGCAAGGCATTGAGGCATTGACGATTTGGCATGCCGATTTGACCGGTGTGGACCTGTCCGGGTTTGCGGAAATGGCCAATCTGCGATCGCTGAAACTGAACTACACCGGGCTGGGACCAACACAATTGACCGCACTGTCCGAGCGTCTGCCCGATTGCGTGATCGAGACCGAAAACTGGAGTTCTGCGACGCCGTCCGATCGGCCTACTGACTAGGGTTTCTTGCCTGGCCAACGGTACTCGACCGGCTCGGCGGCGGGTTGATTCAGGTCGGCGTCGGATGGTAGTGAGATGTGCTCCATCTTTCGTTTCTCGTCCAAGTTCTCGTTCAATTGGGCTTCCGTGATCGGTTCGGATTTGACGCCGCCCTCTGGGACTTCCATGCCAGCGGTCCAGATCATTGCGTTCAAGACGACACGGCGGAAATCGTCGATGGCCCAGTTGCGGTGCCAGTGACCGCCGGTGAATCCGACTCCACGTCCGCCGTCCTTGCGTTGCACCGCCCACATCAACGTTTGACGATTGCCCAGTTCTTTTTCGCCCGCCGGCGTCCAGTGGATGTATCGATTGATCTTCTCACGTGTCGGTGTTGACGTCAGCACATCGGTCGCGGTCTTGGGGTCAGCCCATCTCATGTTGTAGTACCATTCGTCATTAGCTGGGAAACCGGGGACGCCGTTCGCGATCGGATGATCTGAGTTGGGGGCCAAGGGCGCGGTCCAGTGTGGATTGCATGAAAATCCACCTTCGTAGTGTCCGCCGATCCAGCGTTTGAAGTAGTTGCCGCGATCCCCCGGCGGGACTTCCACGGCGTAGTGCATGCACATGATGCCGACGCCGGATGCCGCCAGTTCATCCACCTTTTCCTCGTGGCCGTTGGTGGGATGGCGGTCGTTGCCGTCGGAGTAGATCACGACGGCTTTGGCGTTCTCGAATACCGATTCGTCGTTTGGCCATCCGTTATGGACGACGGTGACATGCACCGGCAGCGAACTTTGTTCATTCAATGCACGTGCCAGCAGGATGCATCCGGCATTGAACTCGTGTTGTCCCGACGGATGGCTCGGCTGACCGGCGATCAGAACGATCTTTGTTTTGGTGTCATCAGCGGCTCGTGCCTCGGGCAAACAAACCAACAGCATCAGGAATACAGGCAGCAGCATGATACGGCTCACGGGAAACTCCGCTCGGATCGTTAGGAAACAGGTAATGGGATTCGCCAGAATTCCCTTCACGAGATTCCCTTGGCGAAGCCCGATGGATCATTGTTTGATGTTTCGCTCCAACGTCATTCATCTGTTCAAGTGGATGACGCTGGAGCGGCACATGAGTCATTCAATTTTTTTGTTTGGCCGCTTGACGGCGGGCGACGATGCCGTCGAGTTTCTTTTTTTCTGCGGCCAAGATTTCAGGGGAGATCGTCGCGGGCTGGACGGGGGTGCGGTCGAGCTTGTCGGATTCCGAAAGCTCGCGAATTTGGATGTCACGGTACCACACTGGATCACCGTGGTCCTGCAAGCTCAATTTTGCGCCCCGTCGGTCAAGTTCGCCACCACGCTGCCGTAGCATGTCCACATGAAATTGGTACTTGGGGTCCGCGTAGTCGAAATCAATCACTTTCTCGCCATTGAGCCAATGCTGGACGACGGTGCCTTTGCAAACGATTCGACCCTCGTTCCATTGACCAACCGGCCGTGTCGCATCGTGGGACGGCTGCATGCAAAAGTACAACGAGGCGGCGCTGGTCCGCGGGTTCTTTCCATCTGCGTGCTGTGAATTGTCCAGGATTTGGTATTCGTATTGGCCGGGACGATAGTAAACACCACTGTTACTGCCCTCGGCGACTTTCCACTGAAATCGCAATTCGAAATCGTCGGGCACCATCATCGTCTCGCAAACAAGACTGCCGCCCTTGCCACTGCGTGTGATACTGCCGTCAACCACGCTCCAGTTGCCGCTGTGACGCCATCCGTCGAGCGTCGTGCCATCAAAAAGCGAGACAAACGCTTCATCGCTTGCGGATTTCGCCTGTGCCAACATGGCTGCCGTGTGCGGCATGGAATCGACCAGTTTTGCATCGGTGCGTCGCAGTTCTTTGATCGCCAAGGCGCGCAGTCGCTCCAGCAGTGCTTTGTTCTCAGGCTTGACGGCCAAATTGACCAGTTCCTCGGGGTCGCTGTGCAAGTCGTACACTTCCTCAACTTCGCCCTCGACGAACGTGCGAATGTATTTGTATTTGCCGTCGCGAAGCAAAGCGTACCAGGGCACATCGCCTACGATCGTCATCGCTTCGTCGCTCGGGTTTGGGATGGGGACCGTATCGTCGCCGTATTTGCGACCCGTGTGAGTCATCAGCACGGGCATGCTCCAGTCCTGGCTCTCCGGATCTTTCAGCAGCGGACGGATGTCGCGTCCGTGCATTTTCCAAGGCACCGTGACATCGGCGACGTCGCAAAACAACTGGACCACATCGGGGGCGGAAACGGGATGACGACAGACCTTGCCTTGAGGAATCGTTTGCGGGTGACGAATGATCATCGGCGACGCGATCGTGGCATCGTAGGCGGCGATCTTTTGATTGAACCCGTGCTCGCCCAACGCGAATCCTTGATCGGCCGTGTAGACGACCAACGTGTTTTCCAGTTGGCCGGTTTTGCGAAGCGTTTCGATCAAGCGTCCGACGCCCTCATCGATCGCCATCGCGCATTCGTTGGTCTGCTGCACCCAATCGTCGTAGGACTGACCGGCCGTGTTGGTGTTGAAATTGCTCGAGCGTACTTGCTTCTTTCGTCGGTACGCTTTGCCGTCGTCGCCTTTGACCCAAGCCGACGTGTTGGAAAGATACTGTGGCTTGTCCGGCCAAGGACCAAAGATGTCCGCTGGCAGCTCCGCTTCGTGGCCCGCCAGTTTTCCTTCGTGTCGCTCTGCCGGTGTCGTCGGCCCGTGGACCGCGCCGTAACAAAGCCAGAGGTACCACGGTTTGTCGGCGTCACGATGTTCGCCATTGATGTAGTCGATCGCCCAGTCGGTGTAGTTGTCGGTCGAATAACCGTCCACCTCTCGATCGACACCGTTGAAGGTCACGATTTGGTTGGCAAAGTAGTTGCCCGCGTTGTCGGGATGACCTGGCCGATTCCAAACGATCTGATGATCCCAGTCGCGACCGTTGCCGGTATCGACGCCGGTGTGCCACTTGCCGATCTGCGCGGTGTGGTATCCGTTCTCACGAAAGGTCGCCGGCCAAAATCGGCATTGCTGTGGATCGTAGGTGCTGGCCGGATAGGTGCCCTCCATTCGCATCGTCTGAACACCGTGTTGCAAGCGTCCCGTCAGGAAACTGGCGCGGGAAGGCATGCACCAGGCGCCGAAGTAACAGCGCTCGAATCGAACACCTTCGCGAGCCAACGCGTCGATGTTCGGGGTGTTGATCCAATCGGGCGACTCCGGATAGCACGACAGAGTCTTGTAGTTTTGGTCGTCGGCGTAAATGAACAGAATATTGGGTCGCTCGGCATGACAAGTTCTGCTGATCAGCAGAGCGGCCATGGCAACAACAGCTACAGAAATCCAGTGGCGCATCGCGGTACTTTGGTCACGAGATGGGGGAGGGGAGTCACATCAGCGGGACGCCCATTGTACACACAGGAACGAGGGCGGTGGATTTGCAGACAGGTGGTTAGGAGCAAGGTTGACGCTACCGTCATCTTGAGATGGCGGGGTGAGATTCAAGCCTTGCCAAACACTTCAGCCCTTGGCGAAATCTCCTGACGCCTGGTAGCACGGCAAACAACAACAAGCCGCGAAGGCGGCGGAAGCATAGAGCCTGGGACGTCAGTCCCAGGTCTCGTAACACAACGATTCCAGGCAAGCCGCGAAGGCGGCGACAGATTGTGGGTGGTGCCGTTGCGTATCTGTCGCCGCTTCGCGGCTTTTGGGTTCCGGTTAGCGCCCCATGGGGCTCACGCCCCATGCTTTATGCTGCCGTCGCATCCGCGACTGGGAAATAAAGGCGGCCGGTTCTGTTGGCGGGAATGATGCCCGCCGCGGTGAAGAAAACGTGGCGATCCGTGGAAACTACCCCCGTCACGTTTTCTTCCTCCGTACTGGAAAATCGTCACCTCCTCCAAGTTCCTTGAGAAAGGCGACAGCCGACATGAAAGGCCCGGCCGCTGACGCGTCGGGGCTCACTGAAGCGACCGACCGATGGCGATTCGTGCTTCAATTCGAGCAGTCGAGTGACCGCATGATTTTGGCGAATTCGTCTCGGTACTCGTGGTCGTCCTTGGGAAAGAGTTCGCCGAAGGTGGCTTGGTCCGCGGCGCCTTGTTGGAATCTGCGTTTGGGAAAGACTGGCATGTCCACGCCCGTGATCTGCTTCACGCCGCTTGCCACGATATCGCCTTTGAGTGCGTAGAGTCGTTCGTGGTCCCAATCGGTCAAGTCCACGAACGGGATCGCCTCGGCGACTTCGATCACATCAGGCAACGCGTAAGGACTGAACCCGGCAAAGCCAAACTTTGTCGCCGGCGCGCTGGTGCGAATGTGCCCGCGACTTTGCCCGCCGCTGTACACCAGCGAATGCTTGACCGCGTCCACTCCCCAGCCTTCCTGGTACAGCATGCGGTTGCCCAGCACGCTGCGGATGGTCAGCTCTGGGTTGTCTTCGATGGGATAGTCTTTCAAGTTTTCGTCACCGCCGTCGCCGTCGATCAAGTAGCGCCAGTCGGGATAGCGGTGGCGGATTTCGCGGATCAACGTCAGTGCCATCGTTGCGGACTGAACGTCCAGCGGTTTGTAGTCTTCGATCACCGCGATCGAGTCACGCCAGGAAACGCGGTCGCGTGGGACCTGGATGACTTCCAACAGCATCTCCAAGTTCACCGCTTTGAGAAACTCAGCGGCTTGAACGCTGTCGCTCGGATTGCCGTCGACCGCCAACGTGAAGGCTTTGACACGAGCGGAAGACTGGCCGCGGCGACGCAGCAAGAAATCCAAGACAACGAGCACACTGCCGCTGTCGATGCCACCAGAAAAGAGAACACCGATCGGTTCGTTGTCGGGCAAGCGTTCCAGCCACCGGTCGATCGACTCGGCAAGTTTACCGATGTAGGCAGCGCCGATGGCTTCGATTGACGCGGGCAAGCGATTGCGTTGGGGAGCAAAGAACCGGGTGAGTGTGGGATTGGGGTCTGGGCAGCCCACCAGTTGGAGTTCCAGCAAGTGGTGCGCGGGCACCATTCGGGTGTAGGAGGGCTGGAACTGGTCCGCGAGTCCCTCAAGTTTCAGTTGTTGGTGGATTTCGTCCATGCGTTCGGCCACGATCAACGCGGGGCCTTCGGCGCGTTTGGCCAAAAAATACCGCATGGGACGGCCGATGGATCTGGCCATCCGCACGGTCTTTCCGGACTGCTGGCAGATCGCAAACTGGCCGCCGATCTGGCGAATGGCCGCGACGTCGCCATCGCGGACTGCCTGCTCGGCTCGCTCTTGGGTGGTGTCCAACAGAATATTCCCCGCTGGATCGAGCAAATTGACGACTCGGTCGATCAGGGCGGGTTGCTGGCCTTGGAAGGATGCGGGTGGGAGGCTGGGGGTTTGCATGGTAGGACTCCTGCCGCACAATGGGAGGCTTGAGAAAACACGTCATCGCTGGGAAAGACTCCGTTTTATCCTGTTTGGAGCCGATCGGCGAGTATCGTGGATCGGGGAGGCGTGACTCAATCGAATTGTTCGCTATCCTTAGCAGTTTGGATAAGACAGGTAAATTCGTAAGGCCGATGATCGGATGGCCGGTACAATCGACAGGTTTTGTACCGGACGAACGGTACAACGGGTTTCGATTCAGAATCGATCAGGCAAAACAGCTCCGCGTGTCGATCGCCAACGAATGCCGATCGTTCGCAAGAGCGAAGGATACGTGGATGACGACGAAGTGTTATCCATGAGCCTCCACGGCTAGCCCAAGGATGGGGAAATTAATTGTCAGGATGGCGAAATGTCCAAACTTTCGATCCTCGGCCCCGGTTTGATCTGTGGATTTTCACCAGTTTTTCGGCAACGAGTCACCACCGAGTGACCATTACGTCTCCGTTCTCGAGCATTGGGCGGAGCATCGTCCTGATTCGATTGCGTTCGGGTTCACCGACGTGGAGTCGACGGATGACTCGTTGACTTACGAGAAGTTGTGGCAAGAGGTCCGTGGCTTGGCGGGTTATCTGCAGGGACGATGCCGGGTCCGCCGCGGCGACCGCGTGTTGTTGATCTACCCGCCGGGATTGGATTTTGTCGTTGGTTTCTTGGCGTGTCACGCGGCCGGTGCCGTTGCGGTTCCCGCGTTTCCACCGCGACGCAATCGCAAGGCGTCCCGGATTCGTTCGATCGTGGTGGATGCGGAAGCCAAATGGGCGTTGACGACGACGGACGTGGTGGAGCGTTTGTCGGGACATGGTTGGCACGAGGATTTGGTCGGCGTTCAGTTGTTGGGCACCGACGATCAGACTTGCCGAGACCAGTCGCGTTGGAGACGGCCGGAGCTGAGTGGCGATTCGCTGGCCGTGTTGCAGTACACATCGGGTTCCACGGGAACGCCCAAGGGAGTGATGCTGACCCAGCAGAACTTGATCGCCAACAGCCAACTGATCATGCACGGTTTTCAAGTCGAACCGGATACGATCGGATGCACGTGGTTGCCCACGTATCACGACATGGGGTTGGTCGGCGGTTTGTTGATGCCGCTGTACATCGGACGGACGAACATGATGATGAGTCCGATGACTTTCCTGCAACGTCCGGCGCGATGGTTGCAAGCGATCTCGAAATACAAAGTCACTGTCAGCGGCGGCCCCAACTTTGCCTATCAGCTTTGCGTCGACAAGATCAGCGACGAAGAAATGGAGGGCGTCGATCTGTCATCCTTGCAGATTGCGTTCAACGGTGCCGAGCCGATTCGCGTCAACACCTTGGACACGTTCTGTGAGCGATTTGCTCCCTACGGATTCAATCGGCAAGCGTTCTTGCCATGTTACGGGATGGCCGAGACGACTCTGATCATCACCGGCGGTCCAAAGGAAACGCGTCCCGTGGTCGAGTCGTTTGACGGACCGCAACTGGACCAAAGACGTGTCGTACACGTCGATGCACAGCAAGCCGGTACACAACAAACCGGTGTGCGATCGCTGGTGGGCTGCGGTCGTGTCTTACCGAACGAAACGGTGTTGATCGTCGATCCGGATACGTGCGACGTTTTGCAAGAGGATCAGATCGGAGAGATTTGGGTTCAAAGTCCATCCGTCGGCGTGGGGTACTACCAGCGGGCCAGTGCGACTCAGCGCACGTTCCACGCCAGGACGTCCGCCGGCGAGGGGCCGTTCTTGCGCACCGGCGACTTGGGTTTCATGTACGACGGGCAACTGTACATCTCCGGTCGGTTGAAGGACATGATCATCGTCCGTGGTGTGAATCGTTACCCGCAGGACATCGAAGAGACCGTCGAGCGTGCCAGCAGCATGGTGCAAGCCGGTGCGGTCGGTGCGTTTGCAATGGAGCATGACGGTCGCGAACAACTCGCGATCGTTGCCGAAACGGTCCGTGAGCGAAACGTCGACTGGGACGCACACATTCAAGCCATCCGGCGCGCGGTCACCAGTGAACACGAACTGCCGCCCGATGCGGTCTATCTCGTTCGCAATAGCAGCGTCCCCAAGACCAGCAGCGGCAAGATCCAGCGTCACGCATGCTTGCACGCGGTTCGCGATGGCGACTTGAAATTGACGGCCAAGTGGGTGCGTTGGGAAGAATCCGCGGGTTCACGCTCTGCGGTGGCTGAGGGTGTCGGCATGCCGATGATGCAAGCCGCCGCCGCAGGAGGTCAAGCCGCAAAGCTCTCCGAAGCCGACGTGAATCCACGCGTCGTCGCTGCGGTTCAATACCACGTCCGCGCCGTGGCCGGTGAACGCGCCCAACGCCTGAGCTTGGACACCAACATCGTGTTGGACTTGGGGCTGGATTCACTGGAACGGCTAGAGATCGCACGGAATCTGGAGCGAACCTTCGGCGGACGTTTTCCCGAACAAGTCTTGGATGAGATCGAAACGATCGGCCAAACCGCGCTTGCCATCGAACGTTACTTGCCGCCTGGAGGCGAAGCCCGCGCTGATGCGTTGTTGGACGGATCCGTGGTCATTGAGAGTTCCACGGGAACGGACACAAGTGGCAAGCGAAACGGCGCCGTCGCGCCGCCACGGCGGGTCGATGTGGTCGAGCCGGAATTCAGTGTCGAACAGTTCGCCGAGTACCGTCGTTTGAAAACAACGATGCAACAGATGGCGATGACTGGTGTCCCGAACCCCTATTTTACCGTCCACGAATCCATCGTCCGCGACACCACCGTGATCGATGGCAAAGAACTCATCAGCTTTGCCAGTTACAACTATTTGGGGTTGAGCGGTCATCCGGCGGTCACTCAAGCGGCTGCGGACGCGGTGAAGAAATACGGCACGAGTGTGTCAGCCAGTCGGTTGGTTTCCGGTGAAAAACCGATTCACGGTGAGTTGGAGCGAAAGATCGCCGAGTGGATCGGCGTGGACAATTCGATCTTGATGGTCGGTGGTCACGCGACCAACGAAACCACGATCGGGCATCTGGTCGGACCGGACGACTTGATCATGCACGACGCGTTGTCCCACAACAGCATTGTGCAGGGGGCGTTGTTGTCCGGTGCCAAACGTCGCCCGTTCCCGCACAATGATTTTGAATCGCTCGATCGCACCTTGACTGAAGTGCGTTCCCAGTACCGTCGCGTGTTGATCATCGTCGAAGGCGTTTACAGCATGGACGGCGATTTTTCCAATGTGCCCGCGTTTGCCGAAGTCAAAAAACGCCACAAGGCGATGTTGATGGTGGACGAGGCCCATAGTTTTGGAACGATGGGCAAGACCGGCCGAGGCATGGCTGAACACTTCGGGATGGACGCTCGGGATGTCGACATCTGGATGGGCACGTTGAGCAAATCCGGTGCGTCGTGTGGTGGATACATCGCAGGCAGCAACGCGTTGATCGAATTGCTGCGGTACACCGCCCCCGGGTTCGTTTTCAGTGTCGGCATGCCGCCGGCTCAAGTCGCAGCGGCGTTGGCGGCGATTCAGACGTTGGAGGCCGAACCGGATCGCGTGGAGCGACTGAGGGAACGAAGCCATCTGTTCCTGACGTTGTGCCAGGAAGCCGGATTGGACACGGGAGACAGTTGCGGCACGCCGGTGATCCCGGTGATCACGGGCAACTCGATGGTCGCATTGAGGCTGTCCAACCGATTGAAGGCCGACGGGATCAACGTTCAGCCGATCCTGTATCCGGCCGTGGACGAATCTGCGGCCCGGTTGAGATTCTTTATGACCTGTGAGCACTCCGAAGAGCAAATCCGATTCACGGTCGAGCGGACGGCCGCCCACATGGCCGATTTGGGATTTCAGAAAACGCTCGCTTGAGCGGAGAGTGAGGGATTCGAACCCACGGTACGCTTACGCGCACACTGGTTTTCAAAACCAGCGCCTTAAACCAGACTCGGCCAACTCTCCGGCGGTGACAGTTTACGGCCCCGGAGCAATCTGTTCCAGCAGCCAGGACGCGGAAAATTTTTGCGAGGTTCGCCAGACCTACGCGGCCTTGGTGATCGGCAACTGAGGACCTGCGACGTCTCGATCCGACTTGGCTGCCGGTGACTGTGTGGATTCGACGTGGTCTTCTTGCGGTGCCGAATCCGTTTTCTCCGCGGCGACGGTGTGTTTCTCGATCGGTGTCGAGATGGAGACGACATGCGGGCGTTCCGTTTGCTCTGGCTCTGGCTCAGCGTCCGCCACGATCTTGGTCGGGTCCAACGCGATCAGCGGCATCGGCTTCGCAGGCTCGACGGACTGTCCGGAGTGCTCAATCTCAAGCTCTGTTTCGATCGCCGTCTCGGATTCTGACTCGATCTCCGTCGTGATTTGCGCGGCTATTTGAGGAATCTCTGGTGCCGGCTCGGCGACCACCTGCTCTGGCAACAGCGACAGATCGCCAATTTGGTCTCCCGTGAAAACCGCGGACACGCCACCGTCATGCTGCTGGATCTTCAGCTCGTCTTCTTCCATGAACCAAGTCGCATCGAAGCGTTCGGCTTGAAATCGGCGACCGCAGTAAAAACCGTCGCGGATCAGAATGGATTCGCTTTCGATCAAGAGGTCCGTTGTGCCCGAGTCATCCGAGCCGGCGCCGTTTTCCCGAGAGGGCTCCCCCGATGCGTCGAACGGGCCCGATGCGTCGAACGGGCCCGAGGCGTCGATCGGGTTCATCCTGCTGAGCCAACGCGTAAAGTACTCGCGTACATTTGCCAAACGTTGAGAATTCGTCATCCGTGGGTCGTCTCAGGGGTCCTGGTTCCGATCGTTTGATCCGGCCGCAAATCAAGCTTTCTCAGCCACTGGACTCCCACGGCGATGGGAACCGGATAAGCTGTACGGGTAAACCATACGGGGCGAAAGATGACTCGCGGCTTATAGGGTCTTCGGCGATCATCTGATTGAATATCCGCGCGAATTGATTTGACGCGTACGAAGATCCCCGTTTACCCAAATAGCCAAAACAGAACAGTCGAATGCGGACACTGTTGACCGAGCAGGAATTGAACGAGGGCGTCGATCGCCTTGCAAAGGAAATCGACTCGCATTACGGAGCCGACCGTCCGTTGACTTTGATAGCAGTCATGACGGGCAGCTTGGTCCTGTTTGCGGATTTGATTCGGCGGCTCTCCATGCCGCAGCGGATCGGCGTGATCCAAGCCGCCAGCTACCGCGGGGGGATGCGGTCGGGTGAATTGACGGTCGATGCAGCGATGTTGATCGACGTGGCCAACCGAAACGTCTTGCTCGTCGATGACATCTTTGACACCGGCAAGACGCTCGATCACTTGACCGTGTTGATCCGGGATTTGGGGGCAAAGAGCGTGAAGTCGGCTGTACTGCTGCACAAGCAACGTGAGCATGTGGTGGATCTGCGGCCCGATTTCGCAGCCTTTCAGATTCCCGATGAATTCGTGGTCGGCTACGGATTGGACTACTTGGACATGTACCGAAACTTGCCCTATCTCGGCGTCCTGGAGCCGGCCGAAATCCAAGCCACAGCGGACCAAGCGGCATCGTGACTCGTGCGATGAGGGTATTGATCGTCACGCATCATTTTTGGCCGCACGGCTCCATCGATGTGGCCGGGCATGCGATGGAACTTGCCACTGGCCTGCATCGACGTGGCGTGCATGTCGAAGTTCTGACGCCAAAATTCTCCAGTCGTTGGGTCGAGCAACTAACGTTTCGCGAAATCGCCGTCCATCGACCGACGTCCATTGCAAAGAACGAATGGGCGTCCAATCGTTATGCCCGTCAGATGACACAGTGGATTCGTGATCGAGGCCAATCGTTTGACGTGATCGTTTGCCAAGGCGGCCGAGACGAAGCACCCGCGGTCGTGGATGCCGCCCGTCGATTGGGCATCCCCAGCGTGATCCGGATCACGGGATTTGGAACCGCCAGCGACGTGGCTTGGTGGCAAACCGGACGTTGGGCGCGACGATGCATGACGGCTGCGAAGTCTGCGGACTGTGTGATCACGAGCCATGCCGGACAACATCGACAGTTGCTCGGTGAAGGATTCCTGGATAGCAAGATTCAGCGTGTCGGGATCTCGGTCGGCGCCTCGCCAGCGATCACGAACAAGCAAAAGCAGCAAGTGCGTTTCGCGCTTGGCGGAATCAACAGCGACCTGTTTGCGACCATGGACACGCCGGTCGCCTTGGCCGTTTGTCCGCTGGATCGCTCGTTTCCATCTAGCCGTTTCGCGAGCGCAATGATGTCGGTTGTTTCGCGAAACCCCGCGATCAAGGTTTGGTTGGTCGGTGATGGCTCCGGTCGCGAAGCCACGCATCGAATGTTGAAAAGCGACGGTGTGCGTCACGCGGTTGCGATACCGGGCTCGTTCAGCAATTTGGAAGACGTCTACGCGGCCGCCGACATGTACATTCACGCCAGCGATTACGGTGTGGATCATCTGCTGCCTGCGGCCATCTCCGCCCGACTGCCGTTGGTGCTCCGAGACAGCCCACTGATGCGAGAATTCATCGATGGCTCCATGAAACAGGAAACCTCTGGCCAGTTCGACACATCCGCATCGTTATCAACACAGCATGCTCCAGTGGCGTGGTTTGATGAACGACCAGCAAGCCTACAAACCGCCAGCCAACGAGCACATGATTCCCCTGGGACACTGGGTCGTGCAGTGGAAAGCATCCTCAAGAACCGCGAGCAAGCAGACGAGAACGCCGAACAGTTGCGGCTAAAGATGCAACGTCAATGGTCGTCCAATGATTCGTTGGATCAATACATCAGCCTCTTTGGCCGTTTGTCGGGTACCGTTATCAAGTCGTCCGAAGGCATCAAGTCATCCGAAGACAGGCAGTCATCAATCCACGGCGACCGCATGCAGAACAGATCGAGATCGGAGTCAGGACAATGACGATTCGACTGGCGCTCGTGATCCCGACGATGGATCGAGGCGGCGCGGAAAAACAACTGTGCTTACTCGCCGAAAATCTGCCTCGCGATGAATTCGATGTTCGCGTGTTCTTGCTCACCCGAGAAGGCCCGCTTGTCGATCGACTTCGCGACGCGGGTGTTTCCGTGACGCTGATCGGCAAACGATTCAAAGCAGACCCGACGGCGTTGTTTCGTTTGCGTCGAGAGCTGAAATCATTCGCACCGGACATCGTTCACACGTGGATCTTTGCCGCCAACAGTTTCGGTCGCTTGGCCGCCAAGTGGGCCGGCGTCCCGACGATCCTTGCCAGCGAGCGTTGCGTCGATCCATGGAAGTCGCGAATGCATTTCATGGTCGACCGATGGTTGGCGAAATCCACCGCTGCGATCACTACCAACAGTGAAGGCGTCCGTGATTTTTATGCGCAGCACGGGATCGATCGAGAACTATTTCGCGTGATTCCCAATGGGATCGAGCCTCGCCGTGGTGTGGCCGTTGGACGCGACGAAGTACGGCGGAGATTGCAGGTCGAGCCGGAACGCAAACTGATCTTGGCCGTCGGCCGACTGTGGCCCCAGAAACGGTATCGCGACCTCATTTGGGCCGCCGAGTTGCTCGGGACGCTTCGTCTGGATACGACACTTGTCATCGTCGGTGACGGACCGCAGAAAGGAGAACTGTTGCGGTTTCGCGATTCGGTCACTTGTCCACAACATGTTCGATTTGCGGGGCCCAGGACGGATGTTGCCGAGTTGCTCAACGGCGCGGATCTTTTTTGGATCGGCAGCGAATACGAAGGCCAGAGCAATGCGGTGATCGAAGCGATGCAGGCGGGCGTGCCCGTCATCGGTACCGACATACCGGGCAACCGAGATCTGATCGTGCCCGGCGTCACGGGGCAGATCGTCGAGCTGGGTGACCGCGCGGGATTCGCCCGCCAGTCCCAGGAATTGCTGGAGAATCCCGCGATGGCGGCCCGATTCGGGCAAGCAGCGATGGAACGGATCAATCGTGATTTCACGATTTCCGCCATGGTGGAGGCACACATCGGGCTCTATCGCGAGCGTTGAAACGGAACATTGTCGCTCGACTTTCCAAGTCGATAGCGTGCCCCGCCGAACGTATTGTCAATCTCAAACGCATCCCGCATCGACCGGCCCACTGTGCTCACCAGGGCGTGGCAAAATAGCCGGTTTTGCCGGCATTCTCTGATAAACAGTTCGGCTCGTAACGATCACGCCAACGTCGATTCGGCTAAAAACTGGGCAAACACCCATTTTGGCTCAATTGCAAGTTGAGTCAGCCGCCCACACAGATAACATCGGAATCGTGCCTGTCGCACACGGCGGCCAATTGCGGCGGATTCCCATCGAATGTCGATCCCAGATCCGCAGCCATTTGTCGCCCGCCTCTGAGAATCATCGGAACCGTCACCCCCCAGCCATCTGATTCATGGACATGAGAGAAAGTAGCCGACAACTGATCGACGAGGTCGAATTGCTGTTGGCCAATGCACGGTTACGTGATGAGTTGGAGCCGTATCGAGATGACTCCATCGATACGTCTCACAAACGCATGTCGCTGCAGGCCGAGAATGAATACCTCGCATCAATGTTGGCTTGGGAGCGTGCACCCGCGCTGCCGATCGCGGAATGGTTTTCGCCTCGCTTGGAATTGACTCCGCCGGAGTCACTCTCGGACGACCAGCTTCCTGTCGTCTTGCATCAGACCATCGCAAAGCTGTTCAGCAAACGGATCATCTTGCGTTGCACGGATCACCTGTCCGATCGCGAGCTGTACAAAATCATCTTCCGAGACATTTTGACCTGTTGCGAAAAGAAAGTGGAGGTGCCCGAGAAAGCGCTGGAGTGGCTGTGCGTGGAAGACACCGAGACGTGGCTTCGATACTACGCCGATGCGGTCGAGCGTCGCCGATACCAGGAAGAACACGACGTGGAGTTGCCGCCGAGCGAAACACCGCCGTTCCGACGGCAGTTGCCCGGCAACTGATCACGATTTAATCCTACCACTGCTAGTAACGCGGGACGGAATCGTCGATCTCGAGACTCCACGCGTCTATCCCGCCGGCCATGTTCTGCACATTTGTGTATCCTGCCTGACGCAAGGCCTGAGTGACGTGGAGACTGCGTCCGCCGTGATGACAATGCACCACGATGTGCCGATCCTTGTGCTCCTCCAACTCGCCGATCCGTTCACCCAATTCGCCCATCGGTAGCAGCATGCTGCCATCGATTCGAGCGGTTTCGTATTCATCGGGCTGTCGGACATCGAGCAACAAAAAATCATCGCCGTCGGATCGCAACTTGGCAACGGCGCGGACATCGATTTCTAGCGGTACAGAATCGGACATGGTCGGCACTGGTTGTGAGAGGAATCTATCGTCGGTGTGACAGACATCCATCATACGATGATCGTTGGCACGATGGCAGCACACAAAACCGTTCTCGGCACACGATTCGCATTGGCGAGACAGGAATGCGGCTGTGCGAGCGAAAATAGCGTGCATGGTGCGGAAATGGCAACCACAATGGGGCCAGCACGCTAAACCGCGCAGGGATTACCTGTCCACAAGAGATTTCAGATGACAGACGGCCAAGACCAGAAAATCGATTTTGAAACCGTACGCAAGAATGAGATCGCCGAGATTGCGAAGCGGCGACGGGAAGCCAATGTCTATGCCGACAAGAACTCTCCGACGGAGAGCCACGCGCCGGAAAGCGATCTCGTCGGGCTGGCGCTTTCGGGCGGCGGTGTCCGCTCCGCCAGTTTCAACCTCGGATTCATCCAGTCTCTTTACGAAAACGGTGTCCTGCGTCACATCGATTACATGGCCACGGTCTCTGGCGGTGGTTACGTCGGCAGCAGTCTGTCTTCCTTGGCATTGCATCCCGACACGGAGTTTGACTGGAAATCGGACGCCTTTGACGCTGATGCCGACGCCGACGCGTCGGATTCGACACACCAGCCGGAGCGAAAGTTTCCATTGTCGCCGCGTGGCGATGGTCGGCAGCCGCCGCGTGTGCTGGAGCTGATTCATGGCGGTCAGTATCTGCGAAAGCCGCTGATCTTTCTCAATCGCTACTTGGTCGGCGTCCTGCTCACCAACGTGGTCGCACTCAGTTTCGTCTTTGCCCTCGCCGCGTTGGCCGCTTGGATGTTTCGATGCCTGGACTACACCTGGTCGATCAACTGGTTGTACGCTTTGGGATTCCAAGGAGACATCGCCCGCGCTTTCTTTCCAATGACACTGTTCTTTGGCCTCTGGTTGGTGATGTGGGGGATCTCGTATTGGCGGCGGGGGGCTCAGGCAGAGGGAGCATTCGCGCGCTGGTTCATGACGTTGACGATCGCATCCCTGCTGCTCGCTGGCGCGACGCTGCTGGGAACCGGCGATGTCAGCTTGACTCATCTGCGGGACAACTACGGCATCGAACCACCGTCGGATGCGGTACGGTTTCTCGGAGGCGAACTGAAAACGTACTTCATCATCGGGCTGGTCATCGCTTTGATCCCGTATCTGAGGATCAAGGATCTGATTCGCAGCGGCACGCGGCCTCGTACGGCCGTGGAAGGCTGGGTTTTTGGGATTGCCAGCCGGGCGTTGCTCTATGGCATCCCACTGCTTGTATTCGGTTGGCTCGCCCGCGAGAACATTTCGCACTTCAACGAAAACCGGGTGGTTCATCGCTACGGTCAAACCATCGATACACAGTATGACTTTGTGCCCCTGGAGTTTCAGAACTGGTCCAAGACTTGGCAGGAGATCGAATTGCAGGCCACGCAGCTCAGTACTTCGGAGGAAAACGGCAGGTTTGCAGTCAGCCGCCGGCTATGGAACTCCGTTGATCACGAGCAGGTCGCAAAATCCATTGAGGTGCTGGAAAAGATTTCCAAGTATGACCGCGAAACCTCCATGTTCAGACGTTGGCTGTTGTTCACCGGTTACACCATCACACGGCAACCCAATGCGGTCACGGACCAGTTCGTCCGCCGCGAAGCATACTTGCATCTACGCACCGAGATCTGCCAACAACTGACCCAGTCGGTGTTGGTCGATCCACAGTTCTACAAAGAATTCGCGTCGGCCGAAGAAGCGTTGAAGATCGAGTTGGCAAATCTGACCGATCAACAGCGAGAGATGCGACTGAACAATATCGAAGCGTTGAGTGTCGAAGCGCAGCATTTGGAAAAGAAAGTCGAGAACGTCTCCGACGGTGAATTGACTTTTGCCAACTGGGTTTCGTTGCGTAATGAGACCTTGCGCTTGCTGGATCGGGCAACGGAAAACGAAATCACCGAAAGCACGGTTCAACTGAAGCAGCAGCTCGACAGCTTGATGAATCTGCAAGATGGCAAGTTCGCGAGTTTGGAAGTGGAAGTCAAGAACATCAATTGGCAATTGATGCTCAACTACTGGGGCGACAGGTTTGCGCCCAAGTCAACCGTTTTTGCGATGGTCTGCTTGCCGGCCGATCAAGCCACGCGATGGACCTGGTTCATGTGGTCCTTCGGTTTGTTTCTGCTATCGGCGTGCGTGGTCAACATGAACTCGACTTCGCTGCACGGATTCTATCGCAACATGTTGTCCAAGATGTGGATCACGGACTGTCCAGGTATCGGACGCGCGATTCCACTGGCGAGATTGGAGACGGCCGCGCGTGGAGCACCCTACCATATCATCGCTGCAACGGTTCACCTATTGGGTCGTCGCCGTAGCACCGATCGCTCGACCACCGATAGTTTTATTTTTTCACAGTGCTACTGCGGCTCCAATCGGACCGGCTATGTTCGGACGGAGTCGTACATGCAGGGCCGTTTTGACCTGTCCAACGCAATGGCACTTTCGGGAGCCGCAGTCAGTCCCACCCAAGTCCACAATCCACTGCTGGCGGTCTTGTTGATGGTGTCCAACTCACGACTGGGGCAGTGGCTGCCCAATCCCGGTCACAAGGCACTCGTCAAAGGATTGTTCTATCGGATCGTGTCGTGGTTACCCCCTGTCCCCATTCGTCTGATCGTCGGCGCAATGCAAGACGCGGAGAACAGGAATTACTGCTTTGTCTCCGATGGCGGTCATCACGAGAACCTTGCGTTGGAACCGTTGCTGCTGAGACGATGCCGATTGATCATCGCATCGGATGTGACAGGTGACATCACCTACGAATTCAGAGACTTCATCCGATTGATCCGCCGAATGCGGTTCGAACATGGGATCCGCATTGTTGACGTCGATGGCTTGGATTGCGACCTGGGGTTGGCTGCGTTGACACCCAAACGGCTTCACGCCGACAGCGAAGTCTCGGAGTTGGGCCTGGAAAAACTATCCAGCCGGCTTTCCAAAACCAATCTCGCCCAGTCCCATTACTTCGTTCTCCGCATCCTTTACCCGGCTGATGGACCGACCGGCTCCCCACAGGAGGGCTTTCTGATCTACGTCAAACCCAACTTCACTGGCGATGAAGCCGCGGATCTGACACGATATCAGCTTGAGAATCCGGCGTTCCCTCACGATCCGACCAGCGACCAGTTTTACGACCCGCAGAAATTTGAATCCTATCGGCAGCTCGGATACCACATCGGAAAGACGTTGCATGCCGAACAGTTCAAGGACCCCGCGGGGGGACGGAAGTGCCGGCCGCTGAGGAAATGGTCCCCCAGTGACGGCTCGACACCAGGTGAACAGTCGCAACAGTGCGAGTCGCCACGGGATTCTCACAGCGACGTTCGCAAACCGAAAGCGTCGAACGACAGACCCGATGACGCCGCGTCAACGACGAATACAGAAAGCAAAAGGCCACCAAGGTGACAGAGCCCAACCTCCATTTCCAAGAAACAAAAGCAAGGAGCTTGACCAAAACCGTTTCTTGGAGATGCGTTGCGGTTCTCAACAGTTTCCTGATTCTCACCATGAAATTCTCCGACCAAGCGTTCGTCAATGCGCTGGCAATGAATGTCACCGGATTCGTGGTGTTCTATTTCTTTGAGCGGATCTGGAACCGTGTCAAATGGGGACGCATCCCCTCTGGCGGCCTGACAGCAGGAGGTGTGGCTGCGGGTGTGGATCAACCTCCGTCGGCCTGAATCGACCATGAGTCCTGAATCGACCATGAGCACTGACGACATCACCATCGAGCGTGTCGCTGTTCCTGCGATCTCGTTCGCTCAGGTGCCGGTGTTGGTAGCGCATTTGCGGTCGATTTATCCTGATGCCAGGGTCAACACCCAATGCGTGCCCAGGCATCATTCGACACGCGATACGATCGAATACTTGCGAGATTGCGATGCGGCAATCGTTTCGTTCGAGCCGATCAACGCGGAAGTCCTTGCTGCTCTGCCTCGGCTGAAGGTGGTCTCCAAGTTGGGCGTCGGTCTGGACACCATTGACCCTGTCGCAATGAGAAAGCACAACGTTCGGCTCGGCTGGACTCCCGGTGTCAACAAACGTTCGGTCGCCGAGCTGGCTCTCTGCTTGACACTCGCTGCACTCAAGCATGTTGTGGCTGCCAATGTGGACATGCGTGCCGGCAAGCGGCCGCTGCAACGCGTGGGGCGTCAATTGACCGGCAGGGTCGTGGGGATTCACGGCTGTGGCGAGATCGGCCAAGATTTCATTCGGTTGCTGAAGCCATTTGGTTGTCACGTGATCGCATGTGATTTGCGAGATCGCAGCGAGTTCTATCATGAGTTTGACGTTGAATCGGTCAGCCCGGCGGCTTTGTATGCCCGATCGGAGGTTCTATCGATTCACATGAACGTCACGCCGATGAACCGCGGGCTCTACAACGCAGATGTGTTGGACCAGTTGAGGCCTGACTGTGTGTTGGTCAATACATCGCGTGGCACACTGGTCGATGAGGTCGCACTGCGTGAGCGACTCAAACGCCGCCAGATCGCCGCAGCGGCCTTTGACGTGTTCGAACATGAGCCACCCGAGGACGATGAGTTGCTCAACCTGGACAACTTCATTGCAACGCCGCACATCGGTTCGGGGTCGATGGAAGCTCGGCTGCAAATGGGAATGGCCGCAATCCAAGGTTTGACCCATCATTTCCTGCCCCAACCGGGTGAGTACCCGTTCGAGTGCTACACCTAGCCCGGATGATTCATGAGCCGACGCGTAAGCGAGGGATACTCGGTAAATCCCTCGCTTACGCGTCGGGTGATAAAAAACAATCTGCAAACCGTAGAGCCCGTGGCCTGACGGCAAGCGGCTCAGGGCCTATGGCACCACCCAGCGTTTGACAACACAATCATGCTAAGCGGGACGTTATCACGTGGCGGCTGGCAGACGCAGACTGTCTTCGCGACAATCCTCACAAGCTGATTCGGGAGGGGGTGTTCAGTCGGTTTCTAAACTCGGCGTCACGTTGAATTCCAGCCAGTACGAAATGAACGCCTGAAACGTCGCGATCAGTTTTTCTGTCCCCAATGGCTTTAAGATGAATGAATTCGCACCGAGCTCATACGCTCGATTCACGTCGCTGGGGTGTTCCGACGACGAAAACACGACGACTGGCAGTCGGGATAGTTTGGGCTGAGCACGCAGCCACTCCAAGAATTCAAACCCGTTCATCAGAGGCGTGTTGATGTCCATCAAGATGACTGCGGGTAACGGATAGATCGCTCGATCGTTGTAGGATGCTTCCCCTGTTAGATAGTGCATCGCTTGGATGCCATCGGCGACCACTTGAATCGGTGATTTCAAATTCGCTTTCTCAAACGCTCGCAGTGCGAGTTTTCGGTCGCAGGGGTCATCTTCGACCATCAAGATTGTCTGTTGGCGCATGGTCATCGCTAAGCTCCTAGGGGCAACTCGATCCAGAATCGGCTACCCTCATCTTGCTGAGGTTCCATGCCGCATGAACCGTTTAGCTTTTCACAGGCGCGAGCAACGATGGCCAAACCGATCCCCGTGCCCGGATATCTTTCCACTCCATGCAGACGGCTGAAAACGCGAAAGATACGCTCGCAATAGGCTTCGTTGACGCCGATCCCGTTGTCGTCCACCCAAATTCGTACTCTCGTGGGAGCCGCATTGTCTGCTGTCAACGACTCACCATAGACGTTGACGATCGGCTGCCGGTCCTTGGCAACAAACTTGATGGCATTGCCGATCAAATTGTAGAAGACATCGACCAATGTTGCATGATCTCCGATGACGGTCGGTAGTGGAGATCGAACGTTGACGATCGCCTCACTTGATTGGATCTCTGCACGCAGAGCTTCCATGGCCTCGTTGACCACGGCATCGAGTCCGACCACACGCAATCGGAGGTCGCTGTACCCCAGACGACTGTATATCAACAAATCACTGATCATCGTATCCATCCGATTGGCCGCATCTTGGATGTCGCTGATGCATTCGTTGCCCGAATCACCCAAACGGTCACCAAAGTCTTCTGCAAGGGCGTCGGCGAAACCGCAAACAGCCCTCAATGGCGCACGCAAGTCGTGAGAGACCGTGAACGCAAACGCCTTGAGGTCCTCGTTCAGTTGCTCCAGTTCGATCGTCCGCGCTCGGACTCGAATTTCCAGGTCGACAGCCAAGTCCTGAAGCTCTTTCTCGATTCGCTTTCGTTCGCGAATATCGATGACACTGCCCCTCAATGCGGGACGATCATCCAGTTCGAACGCGAGCAGCCGGACTTCACACAAGATCGGATTTCCGTCTCCGTCGATGTGGGTCCATTCAAAGACAGGTGTTTCGCCCTGTATCGCTCGCTGAATCAGTTCGCCTGCCATCTCCCCTGACTCACGGCCGTTGGGCTGAAATTGTGGGCTCAAATCTCGTACTGGATCTCGTGCATGAAGCTCAGACGCAGGCAGCTTAAAGAGAAACTCAGCCGCCCGGTTGACGACCACGAGGTGGCCACGCTCGAGGTCATACACGACCACGGCTTCCGGCGCATGCTCAATGAGTTTACGAAACCGGTCTTCACTCTTTCGCAATGCCAGCTCGGTTTCCCGGCTCGCCGAAACGCCACCCAGAAAGCCAAGGGGAGCCGTAACCCGCTTGGTTTCACCAAGGCGTGGAGGAGGCCGAAACCACAAGAAAAACAAAGGGGCGTAGAGTATGGCAATGACAGCCACGGAAACGGGCCAGGGAACAGACGCATATTGATTGAGTACGACAATCAACAACGCAATCAATGTCGCGACCCCGGCATAGCCGATCGGAATCACCGGCCGTGCAGATGCAACCTCACCCTCCCGGTTCGTCTTGCGATTCTGCGGATCGTTTTGTGAACCGGAATGAATATTGCCCATCATGTGGCTCCAGAGTGCCCAACCTCGGAAACGGCTCTGCTATCATAGTGTGATTGGACTGACCGGGGGTGCTCAGGTTGCCTTGGTCGCTCAAAATGGTTGCTTCCATTACCCAAAACGTCAGACTAAGGATCAGAAACAGGCCGTCGTAAGATCAGGCGCATAGCGACCGCCAGTCCCTGGGTGTATTGATAACACGAACGCGAGTCAAATTGAACTCACTAAATGAGTCGCTTTGACTACATGGCTGTTTTATTCTGTTTACAGTTGTTTTCTCGCCACCCTGCGAGAGTGGCCCCGCTCCATTCTTCCCTCCATCGATGTTCACCATGCCGCTTTCACGGATCGCTCTTGTACTGTTGGTTGGGTTCTTCACCGCAGGCCGCGCCATGGCGGTGAATGAATCATCCAAACAGCCACCCAACATCGTGTTTTTCTTTGCCGATGATCAAACCACCAGCACCCTAGGGTGTTACGGAAATCCGATCGTTCAGACGCCAAACATCGACTCAATGGCACGCCGAGGGGTGCGGTTTGAGAACATGTTTGTCAGTCAAGCGATTTGCTGGGTCAGTCGGACGACGATCCTCAGCGGGCTGGTCGGTCGCAGCTATGGAACTGCTCGTTCACCCGAAGACGCTCGGGCTGATGCGGTGCAGACGCTCTATTCCGACATCTTGCGTCAGAACGGCTATCGGACCGGCTATTTCGGGAAATGGCACGCCAAGATGCCGCAGGGATACAAACAACAGGATCACTTCGACGAGTTCGAGGCGATCGGCCGAAACCCTTATTACAAACGTCAGCCCGATGGCAGTCTGCGGCACGAAACGGACTTGATCGTCGATCGCGGCATCGAGTTCATTCAAAACCACCCCAAGGACAAGCCGTTTGCCTTGAACATGTGGTTCAACGCCTGCCATGCGGAGGACGGCGATCGTCGTCCCGGTATCGGTCACTTTCCTTGGCCCGAAAGCGCCAACGGAATGTACGAGGACGTCGCGATTTATCCGCCGCCGCTGAACGATCCGGCCATTTTCGAGGCGTTGCCAGAATTCCTGAAAACGACGATCAATCGCGAGCGTTTCTTTTGGCGATGGAACACCGATGCGAAGTATCAAACCAACATGCGGGCTTACTTTCGCATGGTCAGCGGCATCGACAACGCGATCGGTCGGTTCATCGACGAGCTGCAAAAGGCTGGCTTGGCTGACAACACCATCATCGTCTACTCCGCCGACAACGGTTACTACATGGGCAACCGAGGACTTGCCGGCAAGTGGTCCCATTACGAGGAAGCTTTGAGGGTGCCGCTGATCATCATGGATCCTCGAGTCCCCAAGTCAGAGCAGGGCAAAGTCACCGACGCATTGGCGCTGAACGTTGACTTGCCCGCGACGTTCCTCGATTGGTCTGGGGCCAGCATCCCACAGCGTTACCAAGGGCACAGCCTGCGAGCGGTCGTCAATGGCAACACCCCGGATGATTGGCGCAAGGAGACCTTTCACGAGCACTTTGCCGTTCGCAATCGGATCCCGGCTTTCGAAGGCCTCCGCAACCAGCAATTCAAATACGTGCGATACTTTGATCATGGCAACCACGAGTTCCTGCATGATCTGCAGAATGATCCCAGCGAGTTGATCAATCTTGCGGGCGATCCAAAGTACGCGCAAACACTGGCGGAGATGCGCCAGCGAACGACGCAGCAAGTCGCAGAGTACGGAGGACCGTTGGACCCGTTGAATGCAAAGTTCTCGGCATCGACCCCGCCGCATCCGGTCGCGTCCGCCGCTGTCACGGTCTCACCGGGCAAAGACGGTTTCGTCAATCTCTTCAACGGCAAGAATCTCAATGGTTGGGAAGGCGACCCGAAATACTGGTCGGTCAAAGACGGTGCGATCACCGGTGTCACCGACGGTTCGCTGAAGATGAATCGCTTCTTGACGTGGAAGGGATCGACGATCCAAAACTTTGATCTACGCGTCAAAGTAAAAGTGTCGGCAGGCGGCAACAGTGGCCTGCAGTACCGAGGAACTTCGCGACCTGATATCGGACTGGATGTTGTCACCGGATACCAATGCGATGTCGTCGCCGATAACCCCAACTACAACGGAATGCTTTACGAAGAGCGTGGGCGTCGAATCCTGTCGCACACGGGGGAGAAAGTCATCGTGGCTCCCAACGGACAACCGTGGATCGTCGGCCATTTTCCCGTCAAAGAATTTGAGCCGGACCAATGGCACGACTTTCGCGTGCTCGTTCAAGGAAACCATCACCAGCATTGGATCGATGGTCATCCCACCGCCGACCTGATCGACCTGGACGCCGCCGGTCGATCCTTGGAAGGCGTGTTGGCCGTGCAAGTTCACGTCGGGCCCGCAATGCAGATTCAATACAAAGATTTTATGATCAAGCATTTACCCGATGAACTACCCTTGAAAACAGCGGAACAACACCAGATTCCCGCTGATGCCGTGGGCGTACGTCCACAAGGTCGACTGCCCAAAGACTGGAAGCCACCGGTTTACGGTCAGCAGTAGTCGGCAAAAACAGATGCGTGGTGCGGCGCAACCGCACGTTCGCCACGCACGCGGCGTGCGTATCCGCACTCGCCAGGCATCGCCAGACGAGTCTTCGGATGTTGTGCCAACAATCCACTCTCCATAGGAAGCTGCTTGTTTCATGAGCAAGTCATCGCAGACAACGTCGACCTCCAAGGCATCCCACAACGGAAAGGCGAAATCGCCCAAGAAAAAATCCTCGGGGCTGCGACCGAGCGCAGAAGGCGACATCGCGCCCTCGCTGCAACAAGATTCGTTGGAGCAATTCGAGGTCGAACAGGCGATCGATGCGGCGCAGCAGTCCAAGATCACCGCAGTCGAGGACATCATCAAAAAGACTCCGCCACACGATGTTCACACCTTGGCGAAAACGTTGGAAACGATCATCAGCGGCGCATCGCCGGAAGACGCAACGATTCTGCGAAACGCGTTGCTGCAGAAATCCGCGCCGATGGGAGCCAAACGTCACTCCGGACCCGACGAGTTGCTTTCTGACGACTGGCGAGACGGTGGGTACCCGTATCGCAATTTGATGTCGCGAAAGAACTATGAAAAGCAGAAGTATCATTTGCAGGTCGAACTGCTGAAGCTGCAGGCTTGGGTAAAAGAGTCTCGTGCCAAACTGGTGATCTTGTTCGAGGGACGTGACGCAGCGGGGAAAGGAGGCGCGATCAAACGCTTCATGGAGCATTTGAATCCTCGTGGTGCGCGTGTCGTCGCATTGGAGAAACCCACCGAAATCGAACGCGGTCAATGGTACTTTCAGCGATACATCCAGCACTTGCCGACCGCCGGCGAAATCGCGCTCTTCGATCGTTCCTGGTACAACCGCGCCGGTGTCGAACGCGTGATGGGATTCTGCGACGAAGAGGAGTATGCGGAGTTCATGCGTCAGGTGCCCGAGTTTGAACGCAACCTGGTCCGCAGTGGTGTGCAGTTGGTCAAGTTCTGGTTTTCGGTCAGCCGCGATGAACAGCGGCGTCGATTCAAAGAACGCGAGGCGCATCCGCTGAAGCAGTGGAAGCTGTCTCCCGTCGATTTGGCATCGCTGGACAAATGGGACGATTACACGCGAGCCAAGGAATCGATGTTCTTTTACTCGGACACCTACGATGCACCTTGGACGGTCGTCAAGTCAGACTGCAAGAAACGTGCTCGGCTCAATGCGATGCGTTATGTCTTGCACACGATTCCTTATGAGAACAAGGATCTCGAAGCGATCGGTCCGGTGGACCCTCTGCTCGTCGGACGAGCCAATATCGTGTTCGAGCGAGGGGAGAAATCGGGCAGCAAACCATCGTTCTAGTATACTCTTTCTGCCCACACATTGTTTCTCCTCCAAAGTCGATCCTGTTCATGACATCGAACGTTGCTAGTGCTGCTCCGCGACGATATCGTCTCAATCGCTACGTCTGCCTATTGGCGTTGGTTTTCGGCCAAGTGTTCCTGGGAGCTTGTGGCAAATTCACGGATAGGTCCCAGTGGGTTGCTGCGGACGAACCGGTGATCCCCAGCACACCACCAGCCCCGCCGCGAACCGACGTTCATATCAGCGGCGTCTATCCACACTTGACGGTCTACGGTGTCTACAGTCAGAACGGTGCCCACTACAAATCCGGGCACAACGAATGCGGCATCGGCGCGATCGTTCCTTGGGCGGGCAAATTGTGGATGGTCAACTATGCTCCCCATCAACCCACAGGCAGCGAGCACAAGCTGTACTCGATCGATCCGGATTTGACGCAACCATTGACCATACACCCGGAAAGCGTCGGTGGGACGCCGGCGGGAAGGATGATCCATCCCGAATCGCAACAACTGTTGATTGCCCACTATGCGATCGACCAGACAGGCAAGGTGCGGGCGATCTCTCCTGCCGACATGCCGATCCGCGTGACCGCCATCGCACGACACCTGACCGATCCGGCCAACTTGGTCTACTACATCGATATGGAAGGCTCGATCTGGGAAGCCAACGTGCACACGTTGGCTGTGACTCGCCTGTTCAAGAAGCCGGTGCCGGGCTGGCACGGTAAAGGTGGCTACACATCGCAGGGGCGGTTGGTGATTTCCAACAACGGCGAACTGCACGTCGGCGACTACCGAGACGTCTTGGTCGGCGGCCCGGCAAAGAGCGAAGAAGAACGCGGAGTTCTGGCGGAATACGATGGAAAAGAATGGCGGATCATCGAACGCCGGCAGTTCACCGAAGTCACAGGTCCCAGAGATATTACCGGAGGCAGCGATGGCGACGATCCGATTTGGACCATGGGTTGGGATCGACGCAGCGTGCGACTGAAAGTCCTCGACGGCGGCAAGTGGTTCACTTATCTGTTGCCCAAGGCGGCGATGTGCAACGACGCGTCGCATGGATGGTACACCGAATGGCCGCGGATCCGGGAGATCACGGGCGGACGATGGATGATGGACATGCACGGCATGTTCTTTGACTTTCCCAAATCATTCACCCACGAAAATTCGGCCGGCATTCGCCCGATCGGCAGCCACCTCCGTTACATCCCTGACTTTTGCGGCTGGAATGGTCAAGTCGTCTTGGGCACGGATGAAACGAGCATCCAAGGAAATCCGCTTGCCGGGCAACCACAGACGAATCTCTGGTTTGGCGACTACGAGGATCTCAAGCAATGGGGACCGGCAAGCGGCATGGGCGGCCCCTGGCTGGACGACTTCGTTGCCGCCAATACTCCTTCAGAACCCTTCCTGATCGCCGGATTCGATCGTCGCGTTGTGCACCTGGGCGTGGGGCGAAAGCAAGCGACGGCACCTATCGCTCGTCAGCGTGCGACGGATCAACAACGCATCCATCAGATTCCGACCGAGTTGGAACGGTTGCCATTGGTCACTGTACAACGAGGTGACTGGCACAAGCCTGCGGCGGGTTTCTCCTTTCAAGTCGACCAAGATGTCACCGTCTATCTTGCGGTCGACAAACGCGGCAACCCGCAACTGGATCCCGCTTGGCAAACGACGGACATGCAACTTCACTGGGGCACCGCTGGTTATTCGGATGCCATCTACCAACGCAAGTTTGCCGCCGGAACGGTCGTTGTGCCCTCCAATTCTGTGGAACATGTGCCGGGTTCCTTTGGCATGCCCCACGCAGCGTTTGTTCTTGCCAGTGATCCATCAACGCTAGAAATCATTCCCAGCAACGGCGCGACCGTCACGCAGTCGCAACGCGTCGATTCCGATGGCGATGCTGCTGGCAAAAACGTGACCTTTACCCTGCAAGTTGACCGGGCTGGGAACGACCACTGGACCGATCTGACGAAGATCACCGTTCCCGACGAAGGCAACGTGATCCACTATCTGCCCAATGACTTGGACGCGGTTTGGTTGCGTTTCCAAGTCGATCGAGAATGTCTTGCGACGGCGTTTCTGTACCAGTCCACGGAATCCTTTGTTGATGGTTCTGAACGGGAGAATCAAGTTACGTTTCGCGATCTGGCCGACGTCGATGAAGCCGCCCCGCACGCGGCGGTCCTGTACGCCGCGAAACGGAATCGTGATTTGCGGGTCATCACCAGTGATGATCGATACTTTGATTTTGGCAAAGCCGACTTTGCATTCCACACCGATGAGCCGGACACAAAACTGAAAGAACTGCTGAGCATCGAACCCGAATTCACTGTCGATGAAGCGTCCGTTGTCCTGCGATCCGAAGGACGAACGATGCGATTGCCCAAAGGCGATCCGCGATTCGACAAACCCTTTGCCTGGGGATGGCCGCGCGGCAGTCGCGAAGTGGAATCGGAGCGACATTTGGCGAACATTCATGGCACTTTTTACGAAGTCCCGTTGATTACCAACGGCCGCCCGCCCGCATTTCACCTGATGCGTCCCGTTTCAAGCCATCGCAAACAGATCAGCGACTTCTGCACATGGAATGGCTTGCTCGTGTTGGCCGGCGTAAGCGGGGATGCTCGGCAAAACGGCCTTGAACCTGGCGGCCATGTGTTTGCCGACCCAAAGCAAGACGTCGCGATTTGGTTCGGAGGCATCGATGACCTTTGGAAACTCGGTAAGCCCGTCGGACGCGGTGGCCCATGGATGAACTCGCAGGTACAAGCCGGCCAACCGTCGGATGCTTATTTGATGAAGGGTTACGATCGCAAGACACTGCGTTTGTCACACCAATCCGACACCATGGTTTCGGTGACCATCGAAGTCGATATCACGGGGGAAGGTCACTGGCATCGCTACGACAAGATCTCGGTCGCTGCCGGGGAAACGGCTGTCCATGAGTTTCCGGCAGCCTTCCAGGCGGCTTGGGTGCGTCTCGTCTCGGACACCGACACAACAGCGACCGGGCAGTTTCTCTACGAATGACAGTCGTCGCTCGACTTTCCAAATCAAATGTCGCTCGACTTTCCAAGTCGATAGCGTGCCCTGCGGATCGCTCAACCGTTGCAAAACGTGTTGATCATGGTTCCCCAGCAAGCGACAGAGAATTCTGGCGAATCCCACCAAGAGGGGCAACGACTGGCAGGCAGATTGGTATCTTAGGGTGCCTTGATACTGCCTGGAGAAAACTGATGAAATTCGATTCCGTATTGGTTTGCTGCTTCTTGCTCGTGTTCTGCTATCCCGTCTTTGCGGCGGACGACATTTCCATCTCGCAGAGTCGCATTTACGGACCGCTCTTCGTCGCCCCCGTCCAAGTCGGTAGCCATCCGCCCGTTTGCGTGAGAAAAACCGTGAGTGGGCAACTCGCATCGATCAAGCTGGAACGCAATCCGGGAGCTCCTTGGGTCGCTGTCATTTGCAAGGAACTTGAGCATGAAATGCCAGCGTTGCTGAAGGCTTTCCAGACCGCAGAGTCACTCAAGAATGTCCCTTGCCGAGTCACCGTGACGCCCGAAAAAGGAATCCTGCCGGAGAACCTATCGGACAATGTCACTTACAACACGGACGCCTACTTCACGCCCCAGCAAGCGTTGGACAAACGTGAGTCGCTGAGGCAGTATGCCAAAGAGCATTCGCTCTCTGAAATGTACATCGGCATCGCGGTCAATCCGCTCTGGCGCAGCGGTGCCGGATACACAGACGACAACGATGTCATCGTGGCTTATGTGCGAGGCAAGGTCGTCACGGTTCTTCAGTTGCAATCGGCTGGTCTGACGATAGAAGGCATTCATGACGCGGTCGAAAAAATCGCGGCATCGCATCAAGAGTCGCAACAATGAAAGAAAGAAGAGTTACCTACCGTTTCGAAGCACGCCGAATCGTGCGTGGTGTCCCGCTGGAGACCCTGTTGGATGTCACCGCAAAAGTCACTGTCGTCGTAGGTTCATTCATCGTTCTTGCAGCGATTGTTGCGGTCCAATCTCTTGAGCCGATGATCATGCTGGCCGGTTTGTTTTTTCAATGGCTTTTTCTTCGCTGTATTGCCGAGCACATTCGTCTCCAGAAGAAGATTGCAGGTATCGATTTCGCAGGCCGCATTTCGGGGCCGCGACTGGAAACCATTTGGGCATGTGGCCACTGCAATTCGATGTTGCATTCAGAGAATCACTGCGACAATTGCGGCGCGAGGATAAAGATCGATTCAGACGACTGATGTGTCGGGGCTGGCCTCGCCCAGTACGGACGGGCATTCAGGGACGTCTCATCAATCGGTGGCGTAGTGGATTTCGCCAGAAATCCCGCGCGAGGGGAATTCTGGCGAATCCCATTACGAGGAGCGCCAGCGAGAGGAATTCTGGCGAATCCCGCTACGAGGTGCTCCAGTGAATGGATCGTCGCTCCGAAGCAAAGTCAACGGCATAGGGTTTGCACGAAGTTTCGAAGCAACTGCAGAACTTGACCATATGACAGGGATACCGATTGACCGATTCGAACCCCAACAACGCTGGAGGAAACGCGACCGTCGAGATTCCCATTTCGGGAATGACGTGCGTGGGTTGCTCGCGTAGCATTGAAACGGCACTGACCGCAGAACCCGGTGTCGACACCGCCGTCGTTGACTTCGTCGGTCGCAAGGCCAAAGTCAGTTACGATTCCGGCGAAGTCTCCCTGGAACAACTCAAACGCACCGTCCGATCAGCGGGCTTCGAGGTGGTCGAGGAGTCCGATCGGCAATCGCTGAGTGAGAGCATCGCCCAGTCAGAGAGTCGTCAGCACACGCGACGCAAGTTTTTTCTGACCATCGCTGTTGTCTTTACGGTGCCGCTTTTCATTCTCAGCATGGGACGTGACTTCGGCCTCTGGGGACAGTGGTCGCACGCGGATTGGGTCAACTACCTGATGTTCGCGATGGCGATCCCCGTTCAGTTTGCCGCCGGTGCCGAGTTTTATGTTCAAGCGATGAAGTCACTGCGGCGAGGATACGCCAGCATGGACGTGCTTGTTGCGATCAGCACCTCCGTCGCGTTCTTTTACAGTGTTTGGGTGATGGTGATGCTCAGCATGGGCGCAACCCAATGGGGACACCATGTCTACTTTGAGACCTCCGCCACCATCATCACCCTGGTCTTGGTGGGACGAATGATCGAATCACGTGCAACCTCACGCACGGGAGCGGCGATCGAGAATCTGATGGGCATGCAAGCCAAGACGGCACGCGTGATTCGAGACCTGCAACAAGTCGATGTGCCGATCGACGAAGTTCGCGTGGGAGACCAAGTGGTGATTCGACCGGGCGAACGAATTCCCGTCGATGGTACGGTGATCGCCGGTGAGTCAGCGGTCGATGAAAGCATGATCACCGGAGAAAGTTTGCCGGTGGAAAAGTCACCTGGGATGGACGTTGTCGGGGCGACCATCAACCGCGATGGCAGCTTGACCGTTCGTGCAAAACACCTCGGCAAGGACTCCGCGCTTGCGAGGATCATCCACCAAGTCCAGCAGGCACAATCGACCAAGGCTCCCATCGCACAACTGGCCGACCGCATCTCCAACGTGTTCGTCCCCGTGGTCGCCGCCATAGCTGCCATCGCGTTTTGCGTTTGGTACTTTGCATTCGATGACTTCACGCAAGCCATGTTGCGGGCGATTTCCGTACTGATCATATCGTGCCCGTGCGCGATGGGATTGGCAACTCCTTTGGCGGTGATGGTCGGCATGGGGCGTGGTGCGGAGAATGGGATCCTGTTCAAATCCAGCACCGCATTGCAACGGTCACGGGACACGACGGTCGTGCTGTTGGACAAAACGGGTACGATTTCACAAGGAAAACTCGCTGTCACGGACGTGGTTGCGTCCGAAGGATTTGCAGAATCAGAGCTATTGCGACTCGCAGCGTCCATCGAACGCGGCAGTGAGCATCCGATCGCCTCCGCGATCACCGAGCATGCCAAGATCCCGCTCGAACAATTGCCAGACGCCAGCGAGTTTCGCGGAACAGCCGGGCGAGGTGTTTCAGGTCAAATCGAGGGACAGTCCCTTCACGCGGGCAATCGAAAATGGTTGCAAGACCTGTCCGTTACCGGTCTGGATGCGATGTCGCAGCAGGCAGTCGACTTGCAGAACACGGCCAAGACGGTCGTGTGGGTTGCAGTCGACAATCGATTGGCCGGTTTGATCGCCGTCGCAGATACCATCAAACCGAAATCCAGTGGTGCAATCGCGGCATTAAAACGCCAAGGCTTGCGTGTCGCCATGGTCACGGGTGATAACGCCGACACAGCAGCCGCGATTGCGAGCGACGTTTCATTGGATGAAGTGTACTCGGAGACTTTGCCGGCTGACAAAGCCGAGTTGGTTCGGTCGCTGCAGGCGGACGGACAAGTCGTTGCGATGGTAGGTGACGGAATCAACGACGCACCGGCGTTGGCTCAAGCCGACGTGGGGATCGCGATCGGGACCGGGACCGATGTGGCGATCGAATCCGCCGACGTCACGTTGTTGGGCGGCGACTTGGCCGGCGTATCCAAAGCCCTGACGTTGTCCAAAGCGACCATCCGTAACATCAAGCAGAATTTGTTCTGGGCCTTTGGTTACAACGTTCTGTTGATCCCAATTGCGGCGGGTGTCTTGGCCGGCTTTTCCTCGCTGCCAATCTTTTTGCGCGAGCTGCACCCGATCATGGCCGCCCTGGCGATGGTCTTATCGGACTTCGTGATCGTTGCCAACGCGCTGCGATTGCGAAAAACTCCGCTGGAGGATGGAGCGTAAGTCTGGGCTGCCAAAAGTTTGGGGTTGTGGCATTATTGGTTTGCGCAAGGTTTCTGTTACCTCCACCGGCGCAGGAGACTGCTGATTTAGTGAGCCGCAAGGCGCTAGCCGCGGGCCTAATGGTGTTGACGGAACCCTTCGAGGCCCGTGGCTAGCGCCATCGGCTCACAGACACAATGCAACACGACTAAATCAGCAGTCTCCGCAGCAGGGGGAGGTCGGATCGAGCGAAGCAAGATCCGGGAGGGGGGCCTACACGCCGCAAACCGCATTGGATAGCCCATTGCGTTACCTTTGCCCCCTCCCTCGCATTCGCCTAAACGGCTCTGCTCGACCTCCCCCAAGTTCCTTGGTGGAGGTGACACCTGGAACAAAAACATTGACAAGAATAGCAGTGTCAATGCCAACCTTTTGGCAGCCCAGCGTATGCCCATCCCTCCCGCAATGGGATTCGCCAGAATTCCGTTTCCTCCACGGCAACCAATTTCAACCCGACCTACGACCGGCCAGCGTACCGCATCGCACGCTATCGACTTGGAAAGTCGAGCGACAATCATCCCTCGTAATGGGATTCGCCAGAATCATCCGTCTGTGGATGCTTGGGACGTGCAATCTATCGTCGAACTTGGTCGTCGAGCAGCTCACGACAGTCGATGGTTGCCTGCCTCCAATCTCCTGATTTGGCCAAGGTGATGATTCCCTGGATGGCATGCTCTGCCGCTGCATGATCTGCAGCGGATGGGCCTGTGGCATCAGAAACGTTCTCGGCCAATGCGGCTTCGACCTCCTGTAGCCCACTGACGCTTCGTTGGTTGCAGACACGGTACAACGCGATGACCACATCGTATCGATGCTTGCTGAGTTCAACGCGTTGTCTGGAAATCCACCACACGAATGTCACCGTCAACACGATTGCTGCCAACGACATCAGCAATAGCGTTGGAGGATAGCTTGATCGTTTCTTTTCTGGGTTGGGCATCAGAACTTTTCCCAATCAATCGTTTCGCCTTCGTCCATGCTGGACAGCTCTGCCCACAGATACAGGTCGATGAAATTGGTCACAAAGTTCACGGAGCCATCGCCCATGCAGACGAACCCACCACCGGGATGCTCTGAGAACATTTGACCGACGTGATAGGTAGGGAAATTGACCGGATGGATGATGGGAGCGCCGGTGATATCCAATTCCCCGCCGGACGGTCCCGCATGAACAAGCGTCAGTGTGGCTGCGGCGTCTGGCCCATTTTCCGGTGATGTGAACCGCGGATGCGTGAAACCGCCCGGGACCACACCCACCCAGGTTTTTTCGCTCAGGGCTGCACCATGTTCACCGAAAAAGATGGTGTTGGAGGTGCCGTCGAGGACGTCACGAAAACGTGTCGTTGAATTGCGAAAGAATGGCCCATCGGCAACTCGGCCCGCATCGCCATCGATCTGGACGATCGCGGTCGCCGAAGTGTAGATGTTCGTGAACACTTCGCCGGTTGCCGCTGCACCGCACTCGCCCCAGCAACTTTCCTGCCCGTGGCTTGCCACGTAGTGGCTACGCCCCAGACGCACCTGCCGTCCGGCGATCGAAAGCGGTGCTCCTGTTTCGTTCTTGACGACAAACGGTTCGTCACCGCCCGTGCTGCTGGGGCAAAGGAACAGAGGGATCGTTGCGGAGACGGCTTCTTCGTTGACAGGAGACCAGATGGGCTGATCCGATTGCAAACTCGCCACCACCGAATTGCCTTCCGCGAAAGGCAGCAGTGCGGCAGCCCAACCCCAACCCGGACCAGCATCCCATGTGATCGGATCCATCTGGACGGACGTCGGTGCCACACCGTTTGTCGTGGCGTAGGAAACGTAACCCGCTGGAAATCGTTTGTACGCCGAATGGTAGTTCTGTGTCGCAAGTCCGATCTGTCGCAAATGGTTGCTGCACGACATTCGCCGCGCTGCTTCACGAGCCGCCTGCACGGCCGGCATGGTCAGGGCGACCAGAATGCCGATGATTGCGATGACGACCAACAATTCAACAAGTGTAAAACCGCTGGAGCGGTGCGGTCGTTGCCGCTGTCGCATTCGCTTCATTTTGTGTCCTCAAAAATGGGGCTGAGTCGGATGATTCACGCTGGCTCACTACAGTCTTCGCAATACGTTTGTACGAAACGGACTGCGCGGATAAGTGCGAAAACGTCTGCGCAAATCAGCCGCCACGCGATAGCGTCCGGTTCTCACGCCTAGACCCGGAAACCGGACGCTATCGCGTTACGGTTAATGGATCGTCCGGGCCCAAGCCTCGTCAGTTCGCCCCACAAGTTAGCCTAGGCTAACTTCCAGGAGAAATAAAAACGCGTTCGTTCGCCAGAAGTTAGTGTCGGCTAACTTTCTGGGGATGTTAGCTGCGTTGACAGGGTCCCGCAAGTACCGATATGATTTTGTGTGTCATTTGGCTCCTTTCGTGCCGTCCCATGGAGGGCACAGGGCGGATCAAGAGCCGTACCGGACGCTGTGAGGGCCAATTTCTTTGCCATCCCGAATTTTCAAGAAAACTCGATCCGATCATGCCACAGAAGTGGCGGAGGATTATGTTGAAGCGATCGCAGAGATCATCGCTGCCAATGGCGTTTGCCGATCGATGGACCTCGTCGCTCACTTTGACGTCACGCACGCGACGGTCAACAATACGGTTGGTCGGCTGCAGCGTGACGGATTCGTTGATACCGAGCCCTATCAGCCGATTTCGTTGACGGCAAAGGGTCGGCGGCTGGCTGTCAAATCACAGCGGCGGCACGAGACCGTCAAAGCGTTCTTGCGTCGAATCGGAGTGAGCGAGACGGTTGCTGCGATCGACAGCGAGGGCATCGAACATCACGTCAGCGAAGAAACGCTGCGGGCGATGGAACTCGTCTTGGCCAATGGCTTGCCAATCCAGCCCGAAACTCGTTGATCCGTTTGGATGTCAGTGCTTGTTGGATGCCTGTAATTGATTTTGGCACACCAGTTGCTCGGTGAATTGGCCCATTGCTTCTATCACGCAATGATATCAGGATTTGGACGGATGACGATCAATCTCGTTTGCTCGCAATGTTTGGTTACCAATCGAGTTCCAGATTCCAGGCTGAGAGACAAGCCTGTTTGCGGCAAGTGTCACCAGGCCTTGCTGCCGACCCATCCGGTTGAACTCAGCGACGATACATTTTCCAAATTTCTGACCAAGACGGACATTCCCGTCATCGTCGACTTCTGGGCTCCCTGGTGTGGTCCATGCCGGATGATGGCTCCTGAATTCGCAAGTGCCGCAGAACAGCTCACGCCCCAATTCATTCTCGCCAAATTAAACACCGAATCCTCTCCCATGTCGGCCACACCGTACAACATCACGGGTATACCGACGATGATCCTGTTCAGCAGCGGCTTGGAAGTGGCGCGTCAATCCGGGATGCTCAATACAGCACAGATCGTTGGTTGGGCGCGCCAACAATAGTGAACACGACGTCGACCGTGCCCAAACGCACACCGAGGTCAAGTGCAGCGTCCAGTCTCGATTTTTGGGATTAGCCGTTTTGGCGTTAGCCACGGTTGTGTCTTGATTTTTGGGATTAGCCGTTTTGGCGTTAGCCACGGTTGTGTCTTGAGAACCGTGGCTAACGCTGGGCTGTTCAAAATTTGGGGTTGTCATTGTTTTTGCAGTCCATGTTCTCGTTCCATGCATCGCAATCAAAGTGAGCCTCAGGCGCTAGCCGTGGGCCGGCACCACAATCCGCCTCAGGCCCACGGCTAGCGCCTGAGGCTCACTGGGGGCCACCAGCTGCGCCGGGAGTGAGGTGAGAGTCGATCGCGTTTTCAACCCAGGGTGGCGGTCCCGCTCGTTACCCTCGCGGGAACCTTACCCTGGGCTATGTTGTTAAACGCCCTCGGCGTATCTTCCAAATGAAGGAACAAAACTGGCGAATTGAAGTGGCATGTCAATGCCAAGTTTTGAGCAGCCCAGGATCTTTAACAAGATCCACTACCCTAAAAATAAGCCCAGGATCTTTAACAAGATCCACTACCCAAAAAATAAGTTGTCCCAGACCACTAGTGACACTCAAAAACACTCTCGTCGGTCTCGGTCACCAGATACTGGCGATTCACGGACAGGTTGCGAAAGACTTGGCGTCGTCCCGACGGCCATAGAATTTCTACTTGGTCGATCGATGGTGCGTCACTCAATCCGAAATCGACCGTTGATTCATTGCTGCACAAGAAACCGTCGCCGCCGACGTTCCACCGACTCCAGACTTGATCACCACATTGAACAACAATCGATGCGCCGATTGCGTCACGTTCACTGATCGTTCCGACCAAGTCAAAGCGAACAAAATTTGCCGATTGTGTTCGGTTTTCCAAGACGGCCACGGGTTTGTCCAGATGATTGGCGATGAGATCAGGTTTGTGATCGCGATTCCAGTCTGAGACGGCCATGGTTCGCCCCAAGGCAGGGCTTGACCAATACGACGGACCGATCGTGGAGCCATTGACGCGTACAAAGCCCCGCGAGTCGCCTTGAAAGAGTTGAGGTTGCATCTGAAACGCCTGTCCGCGTTTTCGATGATCGACCAAGTGGCCGTTCAGCATCGCCAAGTCAAGCCATCCATCGCGGTCAAAGTCGACGGCTTGGGCTCCCCATCCGACCGTCATCCTGGTGTCGTTGTAGAGTCCAAAACTCGTGCTCGCGTTGTCAAAAAATGCCGGCGAGTTCTGCAGGTACAAATCGGCAGGCTGATTCCAAAAATTGGTGACCAGCAGATCGAGGCTACCGTTTTGATCGAAGTCTCCGTGTGCGACCCCCATGCAACCCTGTCGTTGCCCCATGGCTCCGAGTCCACAACCGGCCACCATGGCATTCTCGTGCAGGGTGCGTTCGCCACTGTCCCTGACGGGTTCACTTTGCCAGAACTGATTCTCCTTTGTATCGTTCGCCACAAAGACATCGTTTCCGCCGGATCGATCGAAATCTGCAATGATGGCGGCAAAGCCATAGTTGGGTTTTTGATCAAGATTCTGGCAGCCTTTCCAAGTCGTCAATTGGCCTTCTTGGTTTGATTTCCAGACATGATCTACCGCTGGTTGAAAGCTGCTGGGATTGCATAAATCGATCTCTGGTGTGCAAACGACGGCCAAGACCTTTGGATCATCGACGTAGTTGACCTCGAACACCTCTGGCAAGTGATCGCCACTCAGATCGCCACAGGCGATGGATGTCGTCCACGCACCGTTGGTGTTCACGGAGGGCATGGCTTGCTGGCGGAAAGTTCCGTCGCCGTTGTTGAGGTACAGGACGTTCGGCCCGATGTTTGCCACCACCAAATCCGCGAAGCCATCTTGATTGATGTCTGCCACGCAAACGCCTTGCCCGTATCCTTGATCTCCGACATCGGCAGGGACCGTGATGTCTGTTGCTTGGCCAGAAACATTTCGTATCAACTGATTGGGTAGCGAACCATCAGGATCGAACGCGTCTCCGCCGCCTTGCGTCAGGTAGAGGTCGTTCCAGCCATCGCGATCGAAATCGACGACTCCGATTCCTCCACCGGTCAATTGATGCAGCAGATGCTCGTTTGCCCTCCAGTCGTTTCCCGATTGATACTGAAATGCCAGTCCGATGGACTCCGAAATGTCCTCCAGTCGAATCGGTGTCGCAGGCACCATTGCTGACGACGCGTCGGGAGGTGACGTCGTGCTAGAAACGGAGTCTGGCGGTGAAAGGGAAGGGATCGGCAACTCGTCGATCGCTATCCCGCAGCTGTCTGCCAAGTCACTTTCAAAAGCATTCACGGATGCCGCTGTGGTATTTGCGAGTTCATTGCGGCGGGCCTGCAGGCGTTGTTCGTCGATGTCGCCGGAGCCATGGGTGCGAAGCAGTACTTCTTGCCAAGCGATGGATTCCCAAGGGCGATTGAGTTGATCGAGGATCTCCGCGATTCGACTGAGCTCCTCTGGAGTTCCTGGACGGAGGCCGATGTTACGTATCAAATTCGCCATCTCGTTGAGCATCAGATATCGCTGGGTAACGCAGTTCGCTTGCTCGATCCGACCAAGTTGTTGCAGCGACTGGGCCAGTCCGAGGTGGGAGAAGCGATCGGTCGGGTCTCGGCGGATCGCTTCGATGTAACAGCGTGCCGATTCTTTGTGGCGTTCTTGTCGCTGCATCCAAGCTCCCAATGCGTGCCAGTACTCCGGCTCCTCTTCGATTCCCGCTGGCGTCCGCTGGCTCCATTGTTGCAGGGACAAATCATCATGCAGATCCGAATAAATGCGTCCTTGGAAAGCGTGGATCGGAGCAGACTGAGGAAAGGAGAGGCTCAACCGTTCGATCAACTCACGAGCCCGATCAAGTTCACCGTCGGAACGCAGTTGTCTGGCATCGGCCAGTTGGGCGGGTACCAGACGGTCGCCGTAGTTGGGTTTTGGGATCGACTCATCGATGAAGGAATCGCCATAGGTGTTCATGGCGAACAGTTCCTTTTCCGTTGTATCTCCGCTCCGCACCAAAGCCCGCAGATGGGATGCGGCTTGGATCCGCAGTCCCTGATTGTTCAACAAGGAGGCCAGACGGTGGTGGACTCGATTGGTGTCACCACTTCGTTCAAGGATTCTTTGCAATCGTTGTTGCGCCGCGCTCAATTCTCCGGCATCTGCGAGCCACTGTGCAGACAGCCAGTCGGCTTCGTCCAGCAGTTCCGACTGCGGCGACCGCAGATCTTCCAGGAGCCCTGCCGCGGCCAATGCGTTGCCAAGTTGGGCTTCGCATTTCGCCATCAACAAGGTGACTTCGGCATCCTCGGGATGTTCGATCGACAGCGACAGCAGTGTCGTTCGTGACTCGCTATAGTTGCTCTTACGGAACTGCTGTTGTGCATAGGCCAATTGATCCTCAAACGATTGCTTTTGCGTCGCATCAGCGGACTGGCGCTGCAGTTGGCGGCGGCGAAGTTCCGCTGCGGTAGAGCCGTCTTCTCCAGACCCACAGCCCAGCAGGACGACGAGGGTCGGCAGTATGCCGAATGCAATCGCCATCCAGAAATGATGAGGCGACATGACGTTCAAGACCCAGCCTCACCATCGGAGGTGGGGAATTCGAACGCCTGTTCCTGGTCTTCGACGATCAAGTATCGTTTTCCGGAGACCATGGCACCGAGCTTTTGCTCGACACCGCTTGGCCAAATCACGGTGACGTCCTGAACTGCTGTTTCTCCTCCTGTTCCGATCCAGATTTGCCGCTCGTTGCTGGACATGTAACCGTCTCCGGAAAACAGTTGCGACAACACCGTTCGTCCATCGATTTTCATTCGGACCGTGGTACCAATCGCATCTCTCTGCGACCGCGTGGCTTTCAGTTCCAATGCGATGTGATGACCGTGGTTTTCGGATCGATTGACCAAGAGAGCGACCGGTTCGTACAGATTGGAAATGGATACGTCGATTCGCCCGTCACGATCGGCATCCAAGGTGACCAAGGCGCGGCCGAGGTGATCGCGGGTAAAGTACTCTCCCAATTCGGGTCGATCCAACTCACTCCAGCGTCCGTCAGGATTGCGCCGGAAGACTTGGGTGGGCATCCGATAGGCGATGTCTTCGCGATCAACGTCGTCGACGTGCCCGTTGGTCAGAATCAATTCCAGTGCCGAGTTGTTGTCAAAATCGGCCCACTGCGTGCCAAACCCAAGCATGTTCATCGATGGTTGCAGCAGGCCGACTTGGAAACTCTTGTCGGACCAAAGGCCCGGTGCTACTTGTTCGTAATACGTATTGTGTTCGTTCGAGAAATGGGTCAAGAAGAAATCGATATCGCCATCGCCGTCGGGATCACCCACAGCGATCCCCATGGACGCTTGCGCATTCGAGTTTGCATCGGTACCGATACCGCGAATCGCAGCCAGATCGTTGAGCTGAAATCCTGCTGTGTCTGACTTGCCAGACCACAAGTGATTCGCTGTCATGTCATTGGCGACGTACACGTCGACGCCGGGGTGTTCATCAAACTCACCGACGACCACGCCGAGTCCCCTGCCGAGCGATGTCGGCTGCATCCATTCTTCGCTCGCGTCAACAAACGTGCCGTCACCCACGCCACGCCAAATCGTGTCGCGGGCGGCGTCGAACTGGAGAGGCGGGCAGGTGGCGATTCCCTGGTTGTTGGAACAAGCAATCTCGTAGGGCTGATCGCCTCCGCAATAGGCGGCCGCAAAAAGATCAGCAAATCCATCACCATTCAGGTCAGCCATCGCAGAGGATGTGGTCCATGCTTGGCCTGACAGTCCAACTTGCTCGGTAACATCTTGGAATGTCCCGTCGCCGTTGTTGCGGTACAAACGATCCTGTCCGATGTTTCCGTCAAAGATGTCAGGGAACCCATCGTCGTTGTAGTCGCCGATGCAGATCCCGTGTGTGAATCCCAGGTCCTGATACTCGGCGAAACGGGATACTTCGTCAAAGCGTCCTTGGTGATTTCGGAAAAGTCGATTGGGTGACGAGTTGGATTGTCGTGGCTTTCCGTCGAGCATCGCACCAGCGAGATCAGGCCAGCCGTCCAAGTCAAAATCGATGACGCCAAGCCCACCGCCCACACTTTGATAAATCCAGTGCCCTTCGGTCTCGGCCTCCGCGGCCACCGCACATGTGTGCTCAAGTCCTCGCTGTGCTGCCTCCTCGACAAAGTGAATGGATGCATCTGAGGAATGTTTTGGCGAGTCGCTGCCAGGTTGGGCTATTCGCAATGGACCATGGGAACTTGGCGGTTTGATGTCCGGCAGATCGCTCAAGTCGATCGAATTGGCAATCGACATCTCGGGCGATTGCCACGGAGTGGTGACGGTGAGTTGGCGGCGAATGGCGAGGTAACGTTCCCGCGAATCTATCACGGGATCATCGGACAATCCTACCGCCAGGCGAGCCCAGCCTTCCGCTTCCCATAGGCGTCCCAACGCCGCCATCGCTTCGGCAACTTTCATAGCCGCAGCCTGGGATTGGCTGTTTCGTTCAAGAAAAACATGGAGCGAATCACGCAGCGCCGACATCTTCACGATCTGTTTGGCGACCCGCTCTGCTTCTGCGTCTCGGCCGATCTGTTTGAGACTCAGTAACAAGGACTTCAGCATTTCCGAGTGAGTGGTTTCGTCTATGCGGAACGATTCCCAAAGGGCACGGGCTGCTTGCTCGTGTTGCCCCATTTTCTGAGACCACAATCCCATCACAATCCAGTAGTCGGCAGATTGTTCCATGGAGTCAGGCAAAGATTGTTGCCAAGTCGCTAACTCATCCAGCCGATTAAGCTTGATCAAGGCGCGTCCGTAGAGTCCGAGCGCGGGCACGAACTGTGGGTGTTTCGCAACAACCGGCTCCAGACGCGTTGCAACCTTGTCCCATCGCAAGTAAATGGCATCAATCAAAGCGATGCCGTATTCGGGGCGCAAGTCGCTTGGTCGTTCAGACAAGAGTTTGCGGCACAACTCCGCATCCGGCTCGACTCGACCCGTGTTGGCGAGCACAACAAGCGACTCGGGGTCGCCGTGTCCATTCTGTAGCAACCAGCGGAGCGATGCGATGCATCGATCCGGCAGGCCGATCATTGCAGCCATCCCAACGAGGTCGTAGCGAGGCTGGACGACGTCCGGGTAAAGCTCGATCATTCGCTCTAATACCTCCAAGGCATCAAACGGTAGGCTTTGATGCATCAGCACTTGGCTTAGTTTTGACAGGATCGCTTGACTGGGAGCAGCGACATTCGCTAACGATTCGCGATACATGACAGCAGCCTGAGAGAGATCTCCCGTCAGAACGGCCACATCCCCAGCCATTTCCAGCGCAGTGGAGTCTGTCGGTTCCTGGACCAATCGAGCCTTGATCGCGGCGTCTGCGGTAGCGATGTCTCCGCGCGAGATTGCGAGTTGAACGGCTGTGGGTGAAAAAACGGACGCTGACACCGCGTGTGAGTCAGCACCGCCGCTCTGACTCTCTGATTCCGTGGTTGTTGGTGAGCCGCATCCTGACAGCAACACGAAAACCATTGCGTATCCAATGATTCGGTATGCGGCGATTCGGTATGCGGCCACAATAGACTCCCGCCGGATCGAAATGCGTACAAAGGATAGAACGGAAAAAGTGGGGCAGGTTTGTAACCTGCCGTTCCGCCATTGACAGGTTGCAAACCTGTCCCACGCTAAGAAGCGGCGCTGATTCTCCGTTCGCTACTCTGATGATACCGTATATCGCAATTCGGAGTTGCTTGACGGCCAGGAGGATTGTCCTGAGCTATTCAAAAGTTTGGTGTTGACATTGTTTTTCAGTCCATGTTTTGTTTCCATGCATCGCAATCAAAGTGAGCCTCAGGCGCTAGCCGTGGGCCGGCGCCACAATCCGCCTCAGGCCCACGGCTAGCGCCTGAGGCTCACTGGGGGGACGTAGCCGTTGCGCATACAGCACTAGCCAGGATGATTCATCAGCCGGCACGCGATAGCGTCCGGTTCCCGATTACAGGCGTGAGAACCGGACGCTATCGCGTGGCGGCTGATTTGCGCAGACTGTTTTCGTGCCAATCCGCGTAAGCCGTTTCGTGCAAACGTATTGCGAAGAAGTTAGGGAGTCGCGTGAATAATCTGGGCTAGTGGTTTGGGACAGCTAGAAGTTGGGGCTTGCCGTAGTGGATCTTGTCAAAGATCCCACCGCTACAGGATCTTTAACAAGATCCACTACCCTAAAGATAAGTTGTCCCAGAGCACTAGGCGGATGGTGGCGTTCGTTTTCGACTTTCCAAGTCGATAGCGTGCCCCGCCAAGCGTTTTGCCATTCAGAAAGGCTTTCTTGAGCAAACGGGCCCCTCCCTCGCATTCGCCTCAACGGCTAAACGCGACATCTCCCAAGTTCCTTGGGGGGCGGTGACAGTGGACAAGAAATGGCTCAACAACCAACGCCGAAACACCGAGTCAACACGGACTTTTGACAGGCCAGGATTATCCTCCAAACTTGCGTCCAGACAAAAAAACGACGGCCGCAACAGAGTCTGTTGCGGCCGTCGTCAGGATACCATTAGCTACGAAAACAGATCAGTCGTCGAGGGTTTCTGTTTCTTTGCTGGCACGAGTACCAAGTGCACCCCAGAGACCAAATGGGCTCTTCTTGCCAGCGTCGACTTTAGAGCAGGCACCGCATCCACCGGTCGCTGGATCGCTACCGATCGCATAGGACGTTTGATCACCCGCTTCGATCGAATCGGTGACGAAGGTGACCGAACCGTCGGCCATCGTCACGTGAGCGCCACCTGCGTGGTGGCTACTTGCGGAAATGATGCCCGTGTTTCCTTCGGCCTGCTGCACGCTGTAGCTGTTCGGCGGACGAACGGTTTGAAACGCCGAGTAAGGGATTCGCCCGTCAGCCCAACGTCGACCTTTATGGTGACGAATGTTGGCCGTATCAACACCCACGGTGCCGCCACCGCCGGCAACTCCGAGGGACTCAAGGTAACGAGTTGGGTTCAACGGATCGATCAGTTGAGACTCCCAGTTTCCTGGAGGCGTGTTCACTGGTCCGTCTGCGTTTCCGCCTGCGGTGTAAATCGCCGATTTGATTGCAAGGTCGCCACCGTAAACAGTGGTTTCACCAAGGGCGATCGTATGAGCCGTACCGTCTTTGATGTCCTTGAAAGACATGAAGTGACGGGCACGGAAAACACCGCGAGACCATCTGGAAACAGCACTGTCTCCCCACGTACCGCTGTTGTTTGGACGTCCTTGATCATCGACGCCACCGTGTTGCTGCTCGTAAGTTCCGTCGCCGGTACACGCCGCGTAGTTTGTGAAGGCCTGTTCCGTCGAGTTGGGACCACCGACTCGTTCCACCGGATCGCTCGGGCAGCGATACGTGGTCACTTGAGTCATCCAAGGAAGGTAATTGTCGTGCCACGGCACAGGGCCCATGGCGGGCCAGTTCTGAGTCGGGCTACCGGCTCGGTCAAGTTGACTCGGATTGCTGATCTGCTCCCACAAGCCCTGCTGTTCGAAGAACGGCAGAAGGCCAATACGCCAGCTCAACCAGTTGTTGTTTGCAACACCGCCACCCAAGTTGTTGGTGCCACCAGAAAGAGCCGGGAAGTTCTTGTAGGTCGAGTGGTAGTTCTGCAACGCCAATCCGAGTTGCTTCATGTTGTTGCTACACTGCATACGTCGGGCAGCTTCGCGAGCAGCCTGAACGGCGGGCAGCAGCAGCCCCACCAAAATACCGATGATCGCGATCACGACCAGCAGCTCGACCAAGGTAAACGCGAGTCTACCGCGAGCTTGTTTCCTAAACATAATGTCCTCTCAATGCATGACGAAAGAAAAAGGGAACCGAAAAAGCACAGGCCTAGCAGAAGATAAAGCCTGCGCACTGAACCAATAGCTGAATCGAGATCTGCGTCAGTTGCCGACGGGTTGTCCCGTCTTGGGGTCAATCTGCTGTGACGCCGTGTAGTCTTCCAATGCTTTCTCTTCCTCGGGCGTCGGAGCAGTCAACCCTTGAGGGACTTCAGTGGTATTGCTACCACCACATCCGACCGAAACCAAACAAATGAACGACAAAAAGAGCATGCAAAGTCGCAGCATCGTATTTCAACACTTTCAAAAAGAAGGAGGGCAGAATGGCGAACTAATGAACTTTATTGTCGGCTGAAGGCCCCCTCAGGTCAATAGTGCAGGTTTTCAGATGATTACTCTGAGGTTGCACAACCCAGTTGTCGGACGCCGAACCTGCGTCAAGAGCGGGGATGGACCGAGTATGGGAAGCCAAAACTGGGGAGGAGCCGGCAGGAACTGCCTGGAAACGTAGGGGAAGGCAGGTCCAACGAGTTTAAACACCAGTATTGGGGGATTCGCTTATAAAATCTCTAAAAAAAGCGTGCTAATGACCCGAGAATCGCCGCTAGACCCACTTCACGGTGCCCAGCAGCCTCACAAAATGGGCTTGGTCCACCCTAAAAGAGCGAGTTTTCAAGCAATTCCTCGATGACCAGGGATTCTTCTTCGTCCAATTCCGTAAAGAAATCGTCCACTGTCTCGGTGAAGGTCGATAGCGGAGACTGAACGCGTCCTTCGCGAAGTTGGTTGACGATCAGTAGAGCATCGAGCGCGGAGACTCGCCCATCACGATTGACGTCTCGCGGGTCTCGCAGGGTATCCACCACGGTCTCGCCTTCGGCCCGCAGCTCCGCCAATCCATTGATCACCTGCAATGCATCCAACGCGCTGATCACCTGGTCCTTGTTCACGTCCATCGGATGGCTGGCCATCAATGGGGCGACGTTGACGGCGTTGGTGAAGCTGAAATTCACCGTCTGGACGACATCCATTCGCCCGGCAAACTCGGACGTATTGCCATTGTTGTCTGTCACCGTCGCGGTCAAGTAATCCAACGCGTAATTCAGTTCGTTGACGTCGATTGTCAAATCCACGCTTGCGGTTCCCGCATTCAAGTCGACTTCGACGAACGTGCTGGATCCCAGGTACTGCAATCCATGACCGTTTTCGTCGGCGACGAAGAACTCGACGGTCAATGGATACGCAGAATTCTCCACCGCCGAATCCACCGTGAAGTCCAGATGCAGCTCTGCAGTCGTCGCACCGGTCGATGTCAGTGTGGCATCGGATAGCGGCGTGATCGAGTTCTGCAGATGATTCGGACCGTCGTCGACATCGCCCGCGTCGTTGGGATCAAGTCCGACCGGACCAAGGTCGATCCCGTTGACGTTGCCGGTCATGCTGTTCTGCGTGATCTGGTTGTTGATGCTGTCGGCATAGGCTCGCACCGCAGCACGCCAGTTGTTGGCAATCACATTGTCAGGACCGACTTGGTTGTTCGATGCTCCTCCATAGATCTCGACGCCCACGGCCAATCCAAAGATCGGATCGTCGATGTCGGGGCTGGTGCCGACGTAGTTGCCCAGCACAACGTTGTCCATCGCTTCTGCCGTTCCCAGACTGATGCCGGTGGTCGCACCCGTGATCCAGTTGGCGTCGCTCTGGGTCGTGCCGCCGACGACATTTCCTGATGCCTTTAACCAGATCGCTCGCTGCCCACCTTGCAAGACGCCGCTGCCGTCGGCAGTGAAGCCGACTTTGTTTCCCGTGATCGTGTTGCCGGAGGTCAACGCACCAAAGATAAAGATCTGGCTGGCTGTGTTGGCAGTGATCACGTTGTTGCTGATCGTGTTACCCGACGCGTGGTTTTGCAAATGAACGCCGTGCTTGGCATTGGGCAGTGCGGCATTCCCAGCGGCGTTCAAACCGATGATGTTGTTTTGGATGGTCGTGTCGACCGAACCGTTCAGGAACACGCCCGAGTTGCCGTTGCCAGAGACCACGTTGCCTTGACCTGCCTCTGGTCCACCGATCTGCGTGCCGCTGGCCTCGCCGACGTAGATTCCGAATCCGCCATTTCCCACTGCAGCGTATCCGGACGAGTCCACGCCGATGTAGTTGCCGAAGATCTGATTGTCATTGGCGGTCGGTCCGCCGATCACGATCCCCGATTGGGAGTTGCCGGAAATCGTGTTGTTTTGGATCAAGTTCTCCGGTGAAGCGATGTAGATTCCGTAGGATGAATTCCCGATCGCTTGGCTGATGCCGGGGCCGGTTGGCTGCTTCACTCCGAGTCGGTTGTTGATGATCGAGTTGTTACTGGAAAGGGGACCGGACACTCGAATTCCCGACGAAGCATTGCCGTAGGCTTCGTTGTCGCGAATGACCACATCGGTCGTATCGGTCAAGTAGATCCCGTGTTGTCCATTGTAGGCAAACTCACTGTTGGTGATCTCGACGCCGCTGGCACCTTGCACATCAATGCCGTCGCGTGGAAACGACGTGATCAACAGCGAGTCGACAAACACGTCGTCCGTTCGAACCCGCAGACCGTCAGCGTAGATCCCCGGAATCGACGTTCCCCTGATCTCGATCGCAGGAGTAACTCCGGCTCCCAATTGCGAGCCTCCCAGAATAGAAATCTTTTGAGTGATCTCGGGCAACTGGACAACGGGGGTGATGACAAATCGCGAACTCGCGGCGTCCAGCTGCGAGAGTGGAATGTCGAACAGAATCACATGATCGACATAGTCCGGGCTGGCGTTGACTTCCTGCAGCACAGCTCGCAATGTGGTTCGACCTTGTGCGTCTGCCGCAATGCCGTCTCCGATGTTGGCATCCAACGCGTCGGCAGTCGTGTTGACGATGAAGGTTTCGGTACCAGAGACGATCGTGTCCGCGGTTGCGACCGAGAACGCAGTCGCGGAATCCTCGATACGAACGGAAATGGTGTATTCTCCAGGCGCCGCATAAAGATGGCTTGTCTCAATGCTGCGTGTGTACGGATCGATCACGATCGGCTCGTACACGCCCGGCGATTCTCCCCAAGCAACCTCGACTTGATGAACATCATTCAAATCCAGATCGGTGAAGTCCACCGACAGGACAACCGGATCGGCGGAGGAGGTCGACTCAGCGGTCCCTGCGGACGCAGTGATCGTGTCGATCACTGGATCGTCATTGGTTCCTTCGATCAGAATGGAAACAAAGACCGTCGCACTGTCATCGAGCGATACGACTTCAAAAACTTCATCCAGTGTCTCTCCGACGCCAAGGGATTGGACCGCCGAATCATCCAACGTGTATTGCCAGGCTCCTGACGCGCTCAGCTGGAACGTTCCATAATCACCTGCGGTATCTGATTGAGGAATGAATTGGCTTTCGCTGTCATCCGGATCATCAATATCCAATTGTCCCAACGCGATCCCGACTTGGTCTTCGATCACTGTTGCGTCGAAATCGCCGGTGATATCAGGGATGTTGTTGAGCCCCGCGATTTCGATCACGACCTCCAACGAGGCGGAAGCGTCAAGCGATTCCACGACAAAAACATCGGACACAACGTCGGTCGATCGCAGGGTTTGTGATGCCCCGTTGTCGACCGTGTATGACCAATCACCGTTTGCCGTGATGCTGAAACTGCCGTAGCTGCCGCTTATCAACTGTGGGACAAGGGCGGCTTCGTTTTCATCCACATCCGTCACGGTCAATGATCCGGTGACTGGGTCTGTGGCGTCCTCGTCGGTCGCCCCGGTGGTGTCGCCGCTGATCGTGGCCAAATCGTTGACGCCTGTGATCTGGATGTCGACGGTCACGATTCCAGATCCATCCAGTGAACTGACATCGAATGAATCCGTCACGATGTCGCCCGCATTCAGAGCATAAACGGCCAGCGGATCCATGGTGTAACTCCATGCACCCGACTCCGTGACACTGAATGTGCCGTAAACACCTGCGGTGTCCGTCTGGGCGACCGCCAGCGATTCACCTTCATCGGCATCGTTGATGAGCAGCGTTCCCGTCAAGTCCGTCGTGGCGTCTTCGTTGGTCGATCCTGAAACATCGCCAGTGATTTCCGCAATGTCGTTGTTTCCGCTGATCGTGATCACGACGTCGGCCGTGGTCCCGCCGTCGGCGGAAACGATTTGGAACGTGTCGCTAAACTCGTCGCCCGCATTGAATGCTTGCGTGGACGTAGTGTCCACCGTGTACGTCCAGTTGCCACCGGCGTCGATGCTGAAACTGCCGTAATCACCCAGCACAGGACCGTCCGCTTGGAATCCACTTTCCCCGCTATCGGGATCGGTCACCGTCGCAGTACCCGTCACCGCCGACGTGGCATCTTCGTCCGCGTTTCCACTGAGTTCCCCGGTGATCGCAGCATCATCGTTGTTGCCCACGATGTTGATTTCAACCGCCTGAGTCGTTCCACCGTCCAGTGAAGTTACCGTGAACTCATCCGTCACACTGCTGCCGGCAGACAGACTTTGAACGCTTGCGTTGTCGAGCGTGTAAGTCCAGTTACCAGACTCATCGACGCTGAAGGAACCATAGAGCCCCGCCGTCGATGTCTGGCTGATCAGGCCTGATTCATTTTCATCGGCATCCGTCACGACAAGTGTGCCGGTCACCGGCGCCGCGTTGTCTTCGTCGGTCTCACCGCTGGCATCACCCGTGATCGCTGCCACATCGTTCAACCCGAGCACCGTCACCGTCACGGTGTTGGTGTCCGTGCCGTCAATGGATTGGATTTCAAACTCCTCGGCGAATTCATCGCCCTCGTTGAGCGACTGAGCCGACGCGTTGTCGATCGTGTAAGTCCAGTTTCCCGTCGCGGCGATGCTAAAGGTTCCGTAGCTGCCAGCCACATCCACTTGGGCGACGACCAAGTTGTCACCCAAATCCGGATCGTTCACGTTGACCTGACCGGCAACAGCCTCAGTCGCATCCTCGCTGATTTCTCCTCTCAAATCTCCAACGATCTCGGCTGGATCGTCGAGCCCAGCGATGGTGATCTCAACAAGAGTGCTGGTGACACCGTCCAGCGAGACGACTTCGAACGAGTCGGTCGCAAGGGATTCCGGGACAAGTAGTTGAGTCTTGGTGGTGTCAACTTGATACGACCAGTTGCCTGACGAATCGACGCTGAAGTTTCCGTAGGTGCCCGCTGTGTCGGTTTGTGAAATGAAGGATTCTTGTCCGCTATCAAGGTCCACGATGGTCAATGCTCCCGTCACCGGGACGACCGCGTCCTCGTCAGTGTTGCCTGTCACATCTCCGCCGACGACGGCAATGTCATTGACGCCGAACACGTTCACCGTGACGTAGCTGGTCGCCGTTTCTCCTTCGTTATCAACAATCTGGTACGAAATCGTGATCGGTGACAAGCTGCCCAATGGCAAGTGGTCAAAGACACCTGTCGGATCGTAGCGGAAGTTTCCGTCACCCAGATCGGTCAAAGTGCCCACCAGCGGCGAATCCGCGGTGGTCAACGAAGCCACAATCGTACCGTCGGGATCGTAATCGACTCCGTTTCCGTTGTCGGCCAATACGTTGAACTCCACCGGATTGTCTTCGTCGGTGATGATCGAATCCGCAACTGCAACGGGGGCCGAGTTGAATCGGAAGTTCGCGATCGAATCGATCTCGGCTTGACTCAGATGGACGGCGGTTTGTCCGGTCAGTTCGGTCTCGGAAAGCAAAGCACCGGCTGCCGCAACCGCGTCGGCACGTGTATCCGCAGCTACCGTCAAAGTCATCAAACGCAAGATCACTCCGGCTGGCACGGTCAGGTCGTAAGTCCACACCACGTTGTCCCCGACGACTTGCACGTCCGTGGGCGTCAACCCACTCTTTCCGTGGACAAAATGCACCAAAGCTGGCGAGCCGCTGCCGTCCGCATCATCGGTGCCGAACCACTGATCGGTTGTCTCGACATCAGTGTCTCCGTCGGACGATGCAAACACAGTCGTCTCGGAGTCACTACCAAGATTCCCCAGAATCGTGACTGTCGTCGTGATGTCCGCTCCCGTTGAATTGGCAAACGATTCGATCGTACGGGCAAAACTCTCTGCACCGCTCGTTGGCACGGTGATCTCTCGAGAGACGGTCAATCCGTCGATCATTTGCGAACCCGTGACTACCGTCGCTCCCGAATCAGCAAAGACAGATGCACCTGTGGGTTCAAAATCGGTCGAGCCCACGCGCAGCCGATTCAGCCCGTCAAACGCGTTCCCGCTGCCTTGAACCAACTGGCCGGCATGCAATCCACGGATCTGCGGATCAAAGGACATGCCACTGACCGAAATCAACTCCGCCGTCGACGGCTCTAGACCGCTCAGCAACCCGTAAACGGCACCGGGAATGTATGCACTGACCAACAGGTCCGATGTTCCATCAAGATTAAAGTCATCGACGGCGATCGCATCGAACGCCAAATAGACATCGCTTTCGCTCGGGCTCGTCAAGTAGGCGAAATCAAAGTTGCCCGTTCCATCTCCATACAGAACACTGATCGCGTCTCCACTGCCCGTATGAGCGACCGCGAGATCGGGAAAGCCGTCACCGTTGAAATCTCCCGTCACGGTTTGACTTGCGAATGACTTCGTGGTGGTCAAAGTCTTTGTCTCCAATAGACCGCCCGATCCGTCGCCCAGGAACACTTTCAGGTTCCCCGTCGCCACACCACTGCTCGTCACCGCGATGTCCGCGTAGCCGTCAAAGTTGAAGTCGCCCACGGCGGGCAAACCGGCGTAGTTGCCGACTGGCAGTGTATTTGTCGATTCAAACAAGTTACCACTACCGTCGTTCATCAAGAATCGCACCACCGAACCATTTGAGAACGGCGTGTAGGCGATGTCCATGTAGCCGTCCCCGTTCCAATCAAGCGGCCGGAAGCCTTGGCCGTTCGTGCCGGCAGGCGATGCATAGTAGCCTCCACTAAAGCCTCCCAGTCCATCACCCAGCACGACGTGGACGTCACCGTCGACTCCTGAGTCGTATTGCATGACGAGATCCTTGTTCCCGTCGTTATTCAAGTCCACCGCAACGACTTCGCGACTGAAGGTCCCGCCAGATATCGGGGCCACACTCGTGAACACGCCGAAACCATCGTTCAGATAGACCGCAAACCAGCTTGATCCTCGCTCACCAACCACCAAATCGTCGTAGCCGTCACTGTTGAAATCTGCGACCGCCACGGTATTGGGCAAGGTACCGAGCGACGAAATGCTCTGAGTCGTGAAGCCGCCCTCGCCATCACCGAATCCGAGAACGATCAAGCTGTCGTCGTACCGGGTGGTGACGAAATCGAGGTACCCGTCGTAATTCAAATCCGCTGCGACGATTTGTGAAACATCGCTGAGCGAAGATGCCACCTCAACAGGTGGCAACAGAACTTGCAGCCCCGTCGGCAAGACAACAAAATCGACCACATAGTCTCCGCCAACCACACCGTCGGCATCGCCGTCGATCGGATCACCATACGCGTCGGTCAACACATCACTGATCGTCAGCCGAAAGACGCCTTCGGTCAGCGAATCATAATTGTTGTAGACGTAGAGATAGCTGCCAGACGCATACGAGGTGATGTCGATTACATCATCGTCTGCCGTGCCCAGCAGTCCATCTGCTCCCAGTCCTCGCAGCTCTGCGGAGTCAGCTCCCGTGTTCGAATCCAACGCCGCGCTGAACTCGATGTCAAAGTAGCTCACCCCGCTCTCGGTCGAGCCGCTATCGAGGCTCGGGAACGTGCTGACAACTGTCGCCGGGTTCAAATCCACAGGCACAAACACAAAATTCGATGCCGTGTCCAACGGATTGAATTGGTACACCGGATCACGTCCGTCAACGGAAATCTCCAAGTACAGCTCAGGGGCCTTCAGCAAGTTCATGTCCAACGGGGTCACCGACCCCAAGCCGTGCGCAAACGATCCGTAGATCCCATCGGTCACATCGATCGTCGCCGTCTCGGAGTACACTGTGATTCCTGCATAGGCATCGTAGATCGCGAACTCAAAGGAATGCTCCCCAGTGATCGGGACTCCGGTCACTGAGTCGATCAACAGCCCGGCGACGCTGACCGTGTCCGGTCCGTAGTCCTGGCTTTCCATCAAGTCAAAACTGCGAGCAGCGTACAGCGTGTCAAAACGGAAATTGGTTGTGTCCGCCGACAGCCCGCCGCCATCCACCTTGAACCGAGTCGGCAGCATTTCTCCTTGAACGGTCAACTCCACCCAAAGGTCTGTATTATCACTCAGAATTTGTAGATCAAGCGGTGTGTTCTGTCCCAAGTTGATCCCGAATGAACCGCCGATCGAATCGTTGAGAATCAATTCGCCCGAGTCACTGTAGACGGCAATTCCACCCGTTTCACTGTCAAACAGCGAAGCCTGCCATGCGACGACACCTGCCGCTGGCACATCACTCAACTCCCGCAAGTTGCCCAGCAGACGCAGCGCCCACGTCGCATTGTCCACATTGCGTGTGGCAGAGGACAGGAATGCGTTGCGGATCGTCACATCGCCTGCCGTGGTGGTGATGACGTCACCGTTGAGTTCCACCCGTTGTGCGGCAGGAACCCCATCGACACTGATCTCCAGGAACAAACCTTCGGCCGGCAGATTCAGCACACCGAGATAATCGGCCAAGTCAAACTGATAAAAGCCTCCAGGGATGAAGGACACATCCACATCGGTCGTGATGGAGTACGCCAGCTGATTCCCAGCGGTCGCCGCATCGTACAGCGTGTATTCGAGAGTGTGTGTACCGGTCAGAACTTGATCGGTCGCATCCCGCAACTGCATGGCGACAGGAAACGCGGTGGTCAAGTCATCGGCGGCGGGGAACGTGAAATTGGCAATCGACGCTTTCTCATTCTCCGTCAGATATAACTCGGCGTCATAGCGGAATCCCGTTTCGGTGACAAAGTCCGACGCGATGAATTCCGCGGTCGATCTCAAGGCATCTTGAATGGTGAACGTTGCCAATCGAACCGTTTCGCCGGCGGGCACTGTGATGTCGTACGTCCAGAAAATGTTGTCGCCAACGACTTGAACATCGGTGGGCTGCAATCCATCGGCTCCATGAACCATGTGGATCAATGCCGCGGACCCATCGTCGTCTGCGTCGTCCGTCCCGATCCACTGATCGGTGACTTCGACATCGGTGTCGCCATCGGATGTGTTGAACACAATCGTGTTTGCATCGCTGCCCAGATTGCCGATCAACTCGATGGTTGTCGTGATGTCGCTTGCGGTGGCATTCTCAAAGACGTCGATCGTTCGTGCGAATTCGTCGTAGCCGGAATACGAAACCGTGACTTCTCGACTGACACGCAGCTCGTCGCCTCCCAGTCCACTGATCGGAACTGCTTGGACCGAGGTGATGCTCGTTTCACCACCATCGTCGGTGGTTGCAAGAGTTGGATCAAAGTTGATCGAGGAACCGTCCACTTGCAAGCGGTACAATCCGTCAAAAGCAGAACCGCTGCCGCTATAGAGACCCGCATGGGTCACTTGTCCGGCCCCCGTCCCTCCAGTCTGCACTTCGTACTGCGATCCGTAAGTTGAGAACAGTGTCGTGGTGTCGTCGGTGACCACAAAATCATTCAAGTAAATTTGGTCGCCACTGTTGCTGACGGTCAATCGATACGATCCGGCGACCAATGGATCAAAGGACACGGCGACACTGTCGCTGCCCGTTCCGGCAGCGGTCGTTGCTATTGCCACATCATCGGCTGTGCCAAGAAGTCGATCTGCCCCGTCTGACGAGATGGCGATCGTGATGTCGCCAGAAGCGAAAACGGGATCTTGGTTGAACAGGACTTCCAGATCAGTGATCCCTTCGCCGATCGCTCCCTGTCCGATCGTCGGAACGGTCCCCACCACCGCCATCGGTGGCAGCACGTCGATCGAAATGGTCGCGATCGAAAACCCGCCTTCGTCATCTGTCACACGAAAATCGAAGGAATCTGTCCCGAAATAACCAGGTGTCGGAGTGTATGTCAGGTTCGGTACCGTTCCGGACAGCGATCCATTCGACGGTGAACTCTCGACGGAGAAACCAAAGGAGTCGCCATCGATGTCATTGCCGGTCAGCGTGATGTTGATCGGCGTGTCGTATTGCGTTTCCAGGGTTTGTGCGTCGCCGGTTGGGAAGTGGTTGGTCGTGATGGCACTGAGCACCACATCATTCGCATCCGTTCCACCAACGTAACTGATTCGGAAAATATTGCCTCCGTATTCGACGAGTCCGTTTTCAGGCAGTCCGTCAAATGTCCCGGTGGTCGTGCCGGTGCTTGTGTTTTCCAGGATGGTAAACGAGTCGCCGACGCTGGCAAAGCTGCTTAGCAGCGTCACATCAAGATTGCCCGCCAGTTGCACGTCCCCGTTGACGATCAGTTGATCGTAACCGCTGCCAGCCGTTGTTCCGCCCAATCGAACTTCCAGGCCCGCGCGATTCTGGGAATCATTGAATGTCGCGTCACCATCGAGAGTCAGGAGTCCGGTTTCATCGCTGGTGCCAGGGCGTACCTTTCCTCCCAAGTCTGCGGGAGACGCGTTCGTCCAAGCATGGGAGCCCGTTCCGCTCAATCGGGCGCCATAGTAATGGTAGATCCTGGGCGAGATGGTGGTGTTGACCGCGCTGTTGATCTCTGCTGTGCCCCGATTGACATAAATGTAGTACGTGCTGACGGCGCCATTGATCACTGCCGTTCCAGCGTCGTTTCCGTCGATCCGGAGCAATGAACTGGTGCCGGTGGAAAGGGAGCCGTCAAGTATCAATCGGTTGTTGTAATTGGGCTTCAGAAAAATTTCTTGATTGCTGATCAAGTCACCTGACCACGTGTTATTGGTCGTCCCGAAACTTTCCAAGTAGAGATAGTTGTCGGTGGATGAATACAGCTCGTCTTGAATCGTGACTCCACCATCAAGCCGCAATTCGCCGCTGTTGCTGGTCAAGATGGTTCCGGTGGCTGCTGTGCTGTCTCCGGCACCGAGCGCATTGTCATGCGCTGCGACCAGGGTATTGCTGCCAATGGACGTGACGCCGGAATAGCTGTTGTCACCCGATAGCGTGACGATCAAATTCCCGCCCGTCGTCACGCCACCGCTGCCAGAGATCGAGCCTGATAGCGTCAGAGATCCACTGGTCGCGTTCAGGGAAATCAGGTTGCCAGCGTTATCAATGTCGCTGTCAACCGTGAAAGTGCCAAATCCGCTACTGAAACCGCCGCTGCCGCCCAGTGTCACGGGGATTGAAAACGTGTTACCACTGTCGGCACTGGAAACGGAGCCATTGAGTTCGATCGCATTGCCAGTGAACGAGTACCCGGCGCCGCTGATCAAAATCGAGCCAAACGATGTCTCCGCAGGGAAATCATTAACCGTCGATGTCTGTGCCACGGATTCGGGAAAGAGCAGATTCGCACCCGGCAAGGGAGCGACATCACCGACCCAGTTCACCGCGTTCATCCAGTTTCCATCGGTGGCTTCCCCGTCCCAGATTCCTGCCAGGACTTTGGTCAGCACAACGTCGTTGCTGTCCGTTCCGGCAGAGTAGGAGATCGAAAAGACTTCGCCGTCCACTGAAATCAAATCGCCTTCGCCCAGTCCGTCAAATGTACCTGTGGTCGTGCCGGTGCTTGTGTTTTCCAGAATGGTGAACGAGTCGCCGACGCTGGCAAAACTGCTCAGCAGCGTCACGTCGAGATCACCCGCTAATTGTACGTTCCCATTGACGATCAGTTGATCGTAGCCGCTACCGGGGGTGGTTCCGCCCAACCGAATTTCCAGGCCCGCGCGATTCTGTGAATCATTGAATGTCGCATCGCCATTGAGAGTCAGGAGTCCAGTTTCTTCGCTAGTGCCCGGACGTACCTTTCCTCCCAAGTCTGCGAAGGAGGTGTTCGTCCAAGAATGGGAACCCGCTCCGCTCAATCGGGAATCACTGTACTGATAGATCCTGGGCGCATTGGTCGTCGTGACTGGGCTATTGATCTCTGCCGAGCCACCATTGACATAAATGTAGTAAGTGCTGACGGAGCCATTGATCACAGCCGTGCCAGTGTTGTTGCCGTTGACCCGCAGTAGCCAACTGGTACCGGTGGAAAGGGAGCCGTCGAGCACCAATCGGTTGTTGTAGCTGGGCTTCAAAGAGATTTCTTGATTGCTGACAAGATCGCCTGACCACGTGTTGGTGGTCGTCCCGACACTTTCCAAGTAGAGATAGTTGTCGGTGGATGAATACAGCTCGTCTTGAATCGTGACTCCACCATCAAGCCGCAATTCGCCGCTGTTGCTGTTCAAGATGGTTCCGGTGGCTGCTGTGCTGTCCCCGGCACCGAGCGCATTGTCATGCGCTGCGACCAGGGTATTGCTGCCAATGGACGTGACGCCGGAATAGCTGTTGTCACCCGCGAGTGTGACGATCAGGTTTCCATTTGTCGTCACGTCACCGCTGCCAGAAATCGAACCGGAAATCGTCAGATATCCATTTGCTGCGTTCAGGCTGAGCGGGTTACCAGCGTTATCGATGTCACCATCAACCGTGAACGTACCAGACCCGCTGCTGAAACCGCCGCTGCCCCCCAGTGTCACAGGAATCGAAAACGTGTTCCCACTGCCGGCGCTGGAAACGGAGCCATTGAGTTCGATCGCATTGCCCGTGAACGAGTACGCTCCTCCGCTGATCAAAATCGAGCCAAATGATGTCTCCGCAGGGAAATCATTAACCGTCGATGTCTGTGCCACGGATTCGGGAAAGAGCAGATTCGCACCCGGCAATGGAGCGACATCACCGACCCAGTTCACCGCGTTCATCCAGTTGCCATCGGAGCCTTCCCCGTCCCAGATTCCGGCCAGGACTTTGGTCAGCACAACGTCGTTGCTGTCCGTTCCGGCAGAGTAGGAGATCGAAAAGACTTCGCCGTCCACTGAAATCAAAGCGTCTTCGCTCAGTCCGTCAAATGTACCAGCGGTCGTACCTGTGCTGGTGTTTTCCAGGATGGTGAACGAGTCGCCGACGCTGGCAAAGCTGCTCAGCAGGGTTACATCCAGTTCGCCCGCCAGTTGTACGTCTCCGTTGACGATCAGTTGGTCGTATCCGGTTCCGGCAGTGGCTCCCCCCAACCGAATTTCTAGGCCTGATCGATTGTAGAAGTCATTAAATATGGCATCGCCATCGAGGGTCAGGGTCCCCGTTAACGCATGGGTACCAGGTCTTACGCTACCTCCAAGGTTCGCCGAAGATGAGTTCGTCCACGAGACGGAGCCGGTGCCGCTCAACCGACCTCCGTAATATTCGTGGGCATTAGGTCGGTTCACCGTGGTGATTGCACTGTTGATCTCTGCCGTACCACGATAGATATAAACGTAGTTGGTGCTGACGGTGCCATTGATCACTACCGTGCCGGTGTCGCTTCCTTCGATCCGAAGTAGAGAGCCGGAACCGGTGAAAAGGGAGCCGTCGAGCACCAAACGATTGTTGTAGTTGGGCTTCAGAAAGATATCTTGATTGCTGATCAAGTCACTTGACCACGTGTTGCTCGTCTCCCCGTAACTTTCCAAATAGAGATAGACGTCAGTGGATGAATACAACTCGTTTTGAATTGTGACTCCCCCATCAAGCCGTAATTCGCCGCTGTTGCTGGTCAATATCGTTCCGGTGGCTGCTGTGTTGTCCCCGGCACCGAGCGCATTGTCATGCTGAACAACCAAAGTATTGCCGCCAATGGTCGTGACACCGGAATAGCTGTTATCGCCCGAAAGCGTGACGAATTGGCTCCCGCTCGTCGACACACCGCCGCTGCCCGAGATCGAACCGGAAATCGTCAGTGCTCCACTTGCCGCGTCAAGACTGAGCAGGTTGCCGGCGTTGTTGATGTCACTGTCAACCGTGAAGGTCCCCGAGGCACTGCTGAAACCACCGTTGCTGCCCAGTGTGATCGGCATCGAAAATGTGTTCCCACTGCCGGTACTGGAAACGGAACCGCTGAGCTCGATCGCATTGCCGCCCAGCGAATAACCGCTGCCGCTGATCAAAATCGACGCAAAGGATGTGTTTGCCGGGAAATCGTTCAGTGCGCTAAACGAACTCGGAGAAACCGGGAAGACCAATTCATCGTTGGCGACGGGGGCGACATCTGTCGCCCAGTTCTCAGCCGTCCTCCAATTCTGATCGCTTCCGCCGCCGTCCCAAACCACCACGGCCAGCAACCGTCGATCTTCCAGCAGTTCGGTACGCAATCGGGACCGTTTTCGGTAGGCAGCGGTTTGGGCGCGAGGACGTCGTGAGGTACGCTTTCCGAGCAGGTTCTTGAAGATCATCGGCGGGGTTCTTTTCGGTTTGAGCGGCAAACAGGGTGGGCTAAATGGGCGGGGATGGAACACGACTGCCCCATCGCAGCGATGCTGTGCAACGGCGTTGCGCATTCTCGGTCAGCGGGTTTAGGCGAAGCGTTTTTAGGTCTGTGACGCCTAAAACGATTTTTCTGGAAGAAATATGAAGAGCTGCTTGGAATCAGCCTCTTCATCGGGGTACATTGTTCCAAATGCCATCGGCACGCTCTTCTGGGGCGGTCGTCGCGAGTAGGTGCGACCTGATCAGTGTTTTCCGGTCTTGATTTAGACGGAGGCGGTCGGCGAAATAGGTTTCCGTTACTCGTTCGCTGAATCGCAAGGCATTCCCCCCAAAAAAATCACGTCAGAGCGAACGCTTTTTTCGATGATCCAATCCAGCGAGAAGGCCCAATTGATCACCCTGCTGTATGAGGCGCGATCAGGTGATGCAGATGCGCGTCACGAACTTTTATTGCGGATGCGGATGTACATCGGGAGCCTCGCGAAACGGGATTTCCCACGTCGTTTGTCTGCGAAACTCGATGCGTCCGACATCATTCAACAATCGATGGTGGAAGCGGATCTCGGGCTGAAAGATTTCGACGGTCGTTCCAATGCCGAGCTTCACGCCTGGTTGGAGCGATTGGTCAAGAGAAACCTGATCGATGCCAAGCGATGCTTCGCGGATGCGGGCAAGCGAACACTGACACGCGAAGTGCCCCTGGGATCAGTCAATGAAGCGTCCCCTGGGATCTGCCATTCGTTGACGGCCAGCCGAGTCTTGCGACGTCGGGAAGTCGATCGTGAGCTGGAGAATGCGATCGCGCGACTGCCGGATCGGCGACGAACCGTGGTTGAGCTTCGACATCGGCATCAATTGAGTTATGCTGAGATCGCTACGCGGATGGGAATGACGGAGGTCGCAGCAAGGAAACTGTGGTCGCGTTCCCTGGAGCAGTTGCGTTCCCTCCTGAATCAATCAAGTGATCAGCAAAGACCCCCAGAGTGATTCGTCTGCTGCAGAGCAACAGACGTCCCAAATCGACGCCGATGACCTGATCGCCCGTTTGGATCGACTACGTGAGACGCACTCGGATCTGCCCATCGACGACAATTCCGTCATCGGGTCCGCGGGAGGACGCAACGATTTGTGGATCGGCGACCTGACGGGCAAGACACTCGGACAGTATCAAATTCAACGTGTGGTTGGCCGCGGTACCTTTGGCGTCGTCTATCAAGCAATCGATCTGGTGCTTGATCGCGCGGTCGCAATCAAGACGCCTCGATTGGAGTTTCTCGTCGACGACGACAAGCTACGTCGATTCGAAATGGAAGCGCGCGCCGCTGCGATGCTAGATCACCCCGCGATCGTCCCGGTGTTGGAAGCAAGTTTCACCAATACGATCCCATTTATCGCGACGCGGTACATGGAAGGCCCCAACCTCGCCCAATGGTTGATCGAGCGTAACGACGAAAAGCCCGATCAGCCGCTCGATGACAAGGACATCGCAGCGTGGATGGCGGTACTGGCCGACGGCGTTCAGCACGCCCACAGCCATGGCGTCACGCACCGAGACGTCAAACCCAGCAACGTCCTGATGACGTTGAATCGCACTGACGACTGCGACGCGTACCAGTTGGCGTCTTACGATCCCCATCTCACGGATTTTGGGCTGGCAAGGTTGGCTTCTGGAACGCTGCATGACACCGCCGCCAGCGTCATCATGGGAACTCCGCTGTACATGGCGCCAGAACAAGTCAACAGTGACGACGATGCGATCGGCCCTGCGACCGATATCTACGCGCTGGGTTGCATTCTGTACGAACTGCTGACGGGCCAGCCGCCGCACGTCGCTGACAGTTACGCAGCCGTCCTGGACCGCTTGCAAAGCGTTGCTCCGCGTCCACCGAGAGAGATTCGCCCAGAAATCGATCGTGATTTGGAAACGATTTGTTTGAAATGTTTGGAGAAACGATCCGGGGATCGTTATGCCTCGGCCAAGGATTTGGCGGATGACTTGAGTCGTTTTCAGCAAAGCCACCCGATTCGAGCGAAGCGGGCCGGCCTCTGGCAACGCGTTTGCCGATGGGCGGGTCATCCGGCACGGGTAGCAGAAGCCATGCTGGCGACCATTTTGTTTTCGGTGATGCGTGGCGTGACCGCAGTGCTGGGACTCGTGTTACTCAACTCGTTGAACGAGGCTCCACCCACGAGCGAGGAAGTCACCGAAGCCACCTTGGCTCACGCTTTCTTTACGTTCCCTATGGAATGCTGTTTCATTTGGGCCGCCGTCCGTCAGCGGGCGAACCGCTTGCCGTCGGTATTCTCCTGGATCGCGTTTTCAGCATCGCTGGCCATGTGTGTTTTCACAATGTACTCGGCGATCGGTCTGCTGCCATCGGTCCAGTGGTACGAGCGTCATCCCGGAGCTCGGACAGTCGCCTATTCATTCGTCAGCCTGTCCTTTGCCTGCCAGGCGCTCTGCTGGCTGGTCACGCAATCCGGACAGGTGGCGTCCAATTCACTAGCGAAGTCTCGCTCGGTCGTTCGAAATTCTTTGCTGGCCGTCGCTATCGTTTTGATTGTGCTTGGATTCTTCATCGACCAGGATTCCTTTCGGTTAACACGTACCTCCCACGATGTTCCCACTCAGTCCATGCTGTTTGACGGCGAGGACGACTACGCAGAAATTCTCGACGTCGGATTTCGACCCGGCAGACCGGTCACGATCGAAGCCTGGTTGCTACCGATGGATACTCGCAAATCGATTGCGGTCTCGTACCAACCGCTGTCGATCGGAACAACGGCGGCGATGGACGGCCTCCGTATCCAGATCGACATCCCATTGGGCAACGACGGCACGTACATGTTGGATAGTCGCACCGTGGTTCCGATCAACCAGTGGGTTCACGTGGCCGTGACGTACGACACTCAGAATGTCCGACTGTTCATCAATGGCAGGGAATCGGGCTACGACGTTTCGACTTATTGGTACGATGAGACCACAGACGAAGACTACACGGAGACGGCGCTTCGCTTGCCTCGTCCCTTCCATCTGATCGACGTATGGCCGGGCGCTAAGGTGGCCTTGGGTGCGAACAACCCTGGGCAGTTTCCCTTCCACGGTCGAATCGCCGACGTTCGCCTCTCACGCTCGGTCTTCTATGAAGGAACATTCACGCCGCTGCCACGATTGGCGGTGGCGGCCGATACGCAGCTCCTGCTGCACCTCTCAGACGACGAATCGGAAATCCGCGACGAAACCGATCAATACACTCTGAGTGTCACGCGAGGCGACGTTCAGCTCCCGTAGGTCATGCTCTGCATGACGCAATCCGCTCCACACAAGCGATAGCGCCAGCCAAGAGCAAATGGTGCCCGCGTGACGCGACGATGTGACCTTCCTTGTTGGCAAGCCGTATTTTGTCATGCACAGCATGACCTACGGTTAAGAACGTCATGCAGAGCATGACCTACGTGGTGTACTCTGAATTGAAGGTGACGTAGGTGGTGGTCAGGTCGCTTGCCCAGTGGACTCCTGCGCCGCTGCCTGATCCGACGATCAGCTCCACCAATACTTCCGGCGATTGAGACATCGTTTTGCTCAAAGACGCCGCGTCGTAGGGTAGCGGGCGTCCGTTTTCGTAAATCAATACGCCGCAAAGTGTCAAACATGTCTTCGTCGGCTCGATCGGTGGTCCCGCGTAGCCGACCGCGGAAACGATTCGTCCCCAGTTGGGGTCCGCGCCCGTGATCGCGGTCTTGACCAGTGGGCTTGCGCCGACGGTGCGTGCGATGAGTTCGGCATCACGGTCGCATTGGGCGCCGCTGACACAGATCTTCATCCAGTGCGTGGCACCTTCGCCATCGGCAACCAGTTCGCGAGCGATCTCGACGCACAGTTCGTTGAGGCAATTAGCGAACGTGGTTTCATCTTTGCCGGACAACAACTCACCGACTTGTCCACTGGCTAGCAGCAGCAGGGTGTCGTTGGTGCTGGCATGCCCGTCGACGCTGACTCGGTTGTAGCTGCCGTCGGCGGCTTGTTTCAGCAACCGCGTTGCTTGCTCCGGCGTCAGCTTGGCGTCCGTCGTCACCACCGACAGCATCGTGGCCATATTGGGAGCGATCATTCCGGCGCCCTTGGCCATCGCCGTGATCGTGATCGTTTGGTCGGCAATCTGCAACTGACGCGAACACGTCTTTCGGCTTTTGTCGGTGGTCATGATCGCTTGTGCGGCAGAGACAAACGCATCCACGCCGGTGTCGAGTTTTTGCAGCACGTCGTCGATGCCGGAACGGACTTTCTCCATCGGCAGCAAGTTTCCGATCACGCCGGTGCTCATCACCAGCACGTCCGACGCGTCGCATCCCAAAGCGTCGGCGACACGTTGGCACATTTCGGCCGTGTCCGCGTCTCCTTGTTCGCCGGTGCACGCGTTGGCGTTGCCGCTGTTGGCGATCACGGCGCGAACGGACTGGGAGGGTGTGTTGCGTCGGCACCAGACGACCGGGGCGGCGACGATCTGGTTGGTGGTGTAGACTCCGGCGGCGACCAGTGGCTGGTCTCCGACGATGAGCGAAATGTCGGGTTTACCACTTTTCTTGATCCCGGCGATGACGCCACCGAATCGGAATCCATTGGGAACGCAAAGAGGCTTGTCTGTCATCGTTTTTCGGGGTTTTCTCTGTGAAATCACTGCGGTCTACTGGGGGCGTTCCCAGGGCGTCGCGGTCCCGCACTGGGGGTGATCGACGCTGGTGTTGCCTGATGCGGCATCATCGCTGATTGACGCTACGGCACAATAGAGCAAACTTTGCCAAACAAGTTCACTACTCATTCATCCGACGTTCCTCATTTAACGCCCTCGGCCGGAAATTTGTCCTCCTCGATGCCCGCTGCCGTAGCCGAAGAACTGTCCGAATCGTCGATCCCTGTTGCCAGGCCGGTCGTGCAGGTCGACCGTTTGTCCAAACGGTACGGCGAATTCTATGCGTTGCGAGAATGCACGCTGGCGGTCCAACCGGGTGATGTGTTCGGTTTGTTGGGACCGAACGGTGCGGGCAAGACGACTTTGATCCGTTCGCTGTTGGGACACCTGCGGCCGACGTCGGGCAGCGCGACGGTCGACGGTTGTGACCCGCAAGTCGACGCGGTGGCGTTGCGGCGCAAAGTTTCTTACTTGCCAGGCGATGCTCGTTTGCCGAGACACCTGCGGGGCGATGCCGTGTTGAGTTTCTTTGCCGAACTGCACCCCGAAGGCGATCTGCGGCGAAGTCGCGAGGTGGCCGAGCGTTTGGAGTTGGACTTGCGAGTCCGCGTGGCGATGATGTCGACCGGGATGCGACAGAAGCTGGCGTTGGCGGTCGTGCTGGGTCCGATGACGCCGTTGTTGATTTTGGACGAACCCACCGCGAACTTGGACCCGACGGTGAGGGCGGCGGTACTGGATTTGGTGATGGAAGCACACGCGGCGGGACGAACGGTGATGTTCTCGTCTCATGTGTTGAGCGAGATCGAGGACACCTGCAATCGCGTCGTGTTCTTGCGTCGTGGTTTGCTGGTGCGAGAGCTGCAAATGCGAGACCTGTTTCAACGTCATCGAATCAGCGCGGCCCTGTCGAGCGGACGAACCGTCCAAAGTATTGAGATTCCCGAAGCGTTTGCCGATTGCGTCACCGTGACGTCGCTGCGAGATTCCAAGGACAGCGATTCCAAGGACAGCGATTCCAAGGGCAGCGAGTCCGAGGGCAGCGAGTCTCGGGTACGAATCGACACGTCGGGTGATCTGTCGCCGATGTTGCGTTGGATCAGCGAGTTGGGGTTGAAAGAAATTCGCATCGAGCCGCTCGGGTTACGCGCGGTTTACAACGATGTTCATCGCGGGACGGACGCCCAGTCGGAGATGCCAACGCGATGAATCGTGTTTTGATCCGGAATTACATCAAGCAATCGCTGTTGTTGTTCGCGTCATGTGCGTTCGCCTTGTTCGCGTTCGCTTGGGTGCGTGTCTGGGTGGTCAGTCTGTTGGACATGTCCCAGTTCCAAACGATCCTGGAGCAGTTTCGCGATTTCGAAAAGTACGCTCCGATCGACTTTGACTCGCTGTTCACCTATCCGGGGCGAGTGGGCATGACCTTTGACGAGCCCATCGTCATTTTTTGCGTGGTGATCTGGTGCATCGCGCGGGGCAGTGACGTGGTCAGTGGCGAGTTGGGACGCGGCACGTTGGAGATGACGTTGTCGCAGCCGATCAGCCGAAAGCAGTTATTGCTCAGTCACGCGGTGGTCACCGTTGGCGGGTTGGCATTGCTGTGTCTGTTGGTTTGGGCGGGCATCGGTGTGGGGATCGCAGTAACGACGGTCAAAGAAACCGTTTCGCCGCCGAGCATTCATATCCCGTTCTTGGAGATCGATGTTCCGATGCAATTCGGGGAGCCGATTCGAGAGGAAGTGCCACTTGCTCAGCGAGTGGAGGCGTCGACCTTCGCCGCGTCAACCTTCAGCTTGTTTGCGTTCGGTTTCTTTGTGCTCGGCTTGGCGACTCTTTTCAGCAGCATGGACCGATATCGATGGCGAACGGTCGGACTGGTGGTCGGAATTTACGTGTTGCAAATCGTGATGTTTGGGTTGGGCAAAGCGACCGAGTCGTTGAGTTGGCTGAAATCGATGACGTTCTTTGACTGCTATCGGCCGCAGAAAATGGTCTCGTTGGTTGCCAAAGAAGGGTTGGCCGGTCCGTGGAGTTTGACCAAGGCGATGCCCGAGTCTTGGTTTCCGCCATTGGTGTATCCGCTGATTTTGTTGACGCTGGGGACCATTTTTTATGTGATCGCGTTGCGTGTGTTTGATCGACGCGATTTACCGGCGCCCCTGTGATTGTGGCGAAGGGAGAAGCCGCGATTTTCACGTAGACGCGTCTCTCCGAGATGCGAAGAGATCCCGATAGGGATCGCAGAAGGTAGCCACGGGTCGCCGAAGGCGCCCCCGTGGTTGATTGCGACCACGATGATTCGACCCCGAAGGGTGTCGCAGTCTCTGCGGCATCCAGGGTGCGACCACCTTCGGGGTCGGTTCTCGCTTGCCAACATCCACCGGCGGTGATCGCTGCGCTCTACCGCCGGCTACCATCTGTGACCACTTTCGTGGTCTAGTGACGCCGCGTTTTCAGGGTGGTCCGTTTGGATTACGCTGCTGCGATGCCGCCGCCACGAAAACAGTTGATTCGGATTGCCAAGATCGTCATCGCGATCATGGTGACGATCGGACTTGTTTGGTCAGGCCACAAGGCAGTCATTCAGTGGAACGAGCAGACCACACAACTTCGCACGCAGGTCGCTGAGTTGACTCGGGCGGCGGAGTCGGCGGATGGGATGGAGGCGGCCGAAGCGATCTTGGCACAGCGAGATGCGGTGTTAGCCGGGATACCGACGTTGGCAAACGTGAATTGGTCGCGTCTGGCGATCGCCTCGTTGCTCTACGGACTGGGGATCATGGCCAACGGTTTGGTGTTGCGGGAAGCGTTGATGACCTTCGGGCATCGCGTCGGCGTGGTGACGTCTGTGGCCGCCCAGACGCTGGGGCAGGTTGGGAAATATGTTCCTGGCAAAGCAATGGTGGTGGTGATGCGAGCCGGTGCGTTGCGTGAAGTCGGGGTGCCGGTTGTGCCAGCGTCCATCAGCGTCTTCATGGAGACGTTTCTGATGATGGGCGTGGGAGCGACGGTGGCGGGTGTTTTGGTTCTGTGGCTGCCTGTCCCCACTTGGTTGGTCTGGTCGGCGATCGGATTGGCGGTCGCCGCCTGCATACCTACTTTGCCGCCCATTTTGCGTCGCGTGGCGATGCGTGTGATGCCGAACTCGCAGTCGGACGAGGTTTCGGACGGTTCAGACGGATCTGCCTTTGACGAGTTGTCGAGGATCGCTCCCACCAACGCAACGCGATTCTTGGTGATCGGTTGGCTATGGACCTTGGTTTCGTGGGCGGGGATCGGCGGCGCGTTCATGTTGACCATTTCCGCGATTCCCAGTACCGCAGAACAACCGGCGTGGCCCTTGTTGGCTGCTGCGTCGACCGCAGCGATCGCGTTGGCCATGGTGATCGGATTCGTCTCGCTGCTGCCCGGCGGGGCGGGGATTCGCGAGCTCGTTTTGACGACCTTGCTCTCTCCAGTGGTCGGTCCTGCATCGGCTTTACTGTCCGCGATCGCGGCGCGGATCATGTCGATTGTGGTCGAAGTCCTGTTGGCGGGACTCGCGTGGTGGGTGTTGCGAAAACCAGACGCATCGAAATCGTCCCCGTTGGATTGAAATCGCCCGGCGAGGTGTGGTGGTTTATGAAGTCTTGCAGAGCCGATGAATGGGGCTTTCTGGTTGCGTGACCACTTCTCTGTGGTTGTCAGGATCGCTATCGTTCCAAAGAATAGATACTGCACACCAGCACTTTGACTCTCACTAGGAGCCTGACGTCTCATGCCTTACTCACTCCCCGAACTCCCCTACGCCTACGACGCGTTGGAGCCACATATCGATGCTCGGACGATGGAAATCCACCATACCAAGCACCATAATGCCTACATCACCAAGGTCAATGCAGCGATCGAAGGCACCGATCTGGATGGCAAATCGATCGAAGACCTCGTGGCCGATCTGGCTTCGGTGCCCGCAGACAAACGCGGCGCGGTACGAAACAACGGCGGCGGTCACGCCAATCACTCTTTGTTCTGGAGTGTGATGGGACCGGGCAAGGGTGGCAGCCCCAGCGGCGATTTGGCCGCAGCGATTGATGCGGCGTTTGGCAGTTTTGACGCGATGAAGGAAAAGTTTGGCGACGCCGCTGCGACGCGTTTCGGCAGCGGTTGGGCTTGGCTGGTCCTCGACAACGACGGGCTGAAGATCGGTAGCACGGCCAATCAGGACAGCCCCCTGATGGGCGCGGAAGTCGCCGGGATCGGCGGTACTCCGATTCTGGGCTTGGACGTGTGGGAGCACGCTTATTACCTGAAATATCAGAACTTGCGTCCGTCGTACATCGAAGCGTTCTGGAACGTCGTCGATTGGGACGCCGTCGCGGCTCGTTACGCAGCGGCCAAGTAGTCTTGGCGCGCGGTTAGACGTATGAAAAGCGGCCTCATGGGAGGCCGCTTTTTTTGTGGGGCAGGTTTGTAACCTGCCACATCGAATATGGCAGGTTGCAAACCTGCCCCACCTAGTTGCCCCACTATTCGCTCGGGGCGACCATTTCGAATAGGGTCTGCTCGATGGGGGCGTTGCCTGCGGCGTCCTCCGGCCACAACACGGTGACGTTCAGACGCAAGCGGACGTCTCGTTCGACACGTTCCATCAGGGCGCGTAATTCTTGCAGTCGTTGCGCGAAGATTTGCGTTTTTTCATACGCGCTATCGATCGGATCTCGACGCACCCGCAACACCCGGCGTTCTGCGTTGGTGGCGTTGTCGTACGCAGCATCCATTTGTGTTCTCTGGTTCGTCAGGGATTGCAACGCGACCGTGACTTGGTCCGCCATTTGATTCAGCAGGGGACGTGAGAGCAACTGCCAAGGCATGGACGAATCCAGTCGGCAACCCAAGCGAATCCGACACGAAAGTTTCCGCGAGCAACGCAAGTCCATCTGGACTGCCAACGCGATCGTTTCACCATCCGTTGGAGTGAAAACAAGGAAACCTGAGGTGCGTTGCGGCGCGTCAGGCTCATGCGTCTTGATCCATGCGTATTCAATTTCCTCAGGTGTGTCGACATCGATGGCTAAACGTGAAACGCGGGGTGGCAAGGAGGCGTGCAGATCCCAAGTCGGATGCGTATTGGGGGTTTCGAAAAGGATCTGCAACGGTTTTGCTTGAACGGTCGGGCGTAGATAGCTTGAACCGGCATCGCCAAAGTCGACTCGGCCGTGAGGCAGATAACCGGATGAGGAGGTTGTGATCGCCTCAGGGGCCCAGCGAAACTCCACCACGTCGTCGGGAGTCTTGGTGAACTCACCCACGGGAATGTTTTGGCGTGAATCCATGATCCTGATCTTTCCGTCGACTTGATCCAGAGCGAGCGGTATCTCAAACGGAAATGAGAGGCCCGTGGGCAGTGAATTGGCATTGCCCAGTTGAATCACGTTCTGCACATCATCTCTTGGCGGCAATAGAACCGACTGTGTGATCAAATCCGTGGTCACTTGCGGCTGCTCTGGCGGCAGAACGTCGTCCACGGCGTCCAATCGCTTGCCATCCAACTTGGGCGGCTCGGCGACATCCTCCAAGAGGGAGTCGACCATCGATTCGGGCTCGGACGGTGTATCGTTTTTTTCATTGGCCGTCGCATCGGGCTGAGCGTGATCCTGAGCGGGCACGGTCATTGCCAATGGATTGCTCACCGAGATCCTGTCGTCCTGCGTCTCGATCAATTCATCTTTGAGCGATTGACCTGGACCATCGAGTTCCGGCTGCAACATTTGCAGGTCCGCTGGCTCGCTAGGCTGCGGTGACGCGCTGCTCGCTTCGGCGTCCAATTCATTGCGGGCAATGGATTGCCGAGGAGAGACGGTTTGTTCCGGCAATTGGACGGTAGCGTTCCGCGATTCGTTGGATTGTTGGCTATTGATGATGATGCCGACGAGAGCTCCGATGGCGAGCAATCCGAAAACAGCATATGCGATGGTGCTGACTTTACTGCTGTTAGCGTTGCTGCCTCGTTCTCTGAGACTGGTGCCGGATGCTTCTGCAAGCGGACGACCTTGGCGTTTGGCGATCGCCTCGGCGAACATGGCTGCGGTCTGGCGTTTCTTTTCAACTCGGCTGCTCTCGCCATATTGAGAGAGACCCGAAGCGAGCGTTTCATCGTCAGGGGTGCCGTCTGAAACTGGCGATCGATAGGGTTCATCGTGGTCGGCGATGAAGTCCAGGAAACGTTCGATACGATCCAATGACGTCATCGATGGCCGCGATGATTCGCTTTTCTCTGGCGATGCAAGGTTTGCGGAGTCCGGTGCATCGAGCCAGACGATGTGACCTGATGAATCGAGGTGCCATCGGCTGGCATCCGGTGGAGGAATCGGTTCTGAGAAATAGAGCTCGTGCGATTGAGCGATCGCGGTGAATTGATCACGCCAGTTGTCCAGCACATCCGGCGGAGGCGTCCCAAGCCGGTTGATGATCGCAAGCAGGCTTTCACTGGCAGGTTCCGCTTGCGGTGTTTGCTGAAGTGGCGAAAACGGTGGCGGCGAAAGTGATTGCTGTGAAGGCGATGGCGGATGCTCTGAAGAAGTGTCTTGCAGCAGCCGGTCTGCAGCCTGCTCGGGGCTGATGGCTCCGTCACGGATCTGTTGCAATGTTTCCTGGAGATGGATCTCTAGCGACCGTTGGGCAGTGCTCTTGCTGGTGCTGTTGCCAGAGCTGTCGTCAGAGGGTTGTCCGTCGTCGTTCATCCTGCCGTTTCAAGCAATGTGAAGTTTCACGAATCGTCATGATGGCGGTCAGGGAGCGGTTCGATCAAGCAGACAGATGAACATCCCTGGAAAATAGGCGAGCTTGGGCCCTAAAAACGGCGGTCAGACGCCACTTGATGGACGGCGAGACCGGGCCGTCAGGGTTTTCCTAGCCGGTTCTGTCGGAATTATGCAAACGATCGGGGCCGGTTGTGCCGATAAGTCCGCCTGGAGCAGTTGTTCTCGGAGAAACGGTTGTGCGAAAAACGCGGCCGGGTCGAGCAATGGCGGACTCCATCAGCCATCCATGGGGGGCGGCACCAACGAAATCGACGTTGCCGTCTCCACCCAAATCCATCGACTGGGCCTGAAGCCACTGGGTTTCAGCCACGACAGCCAGGCGGCACCGGCCGCGGAGACGTTTGTGATGCAACGAATGATTCAAACCATGGCCAACACTATCCTGATTCGAAAGAATCGAACCGAACGCCGACGCTTCGGTACACCGCCGCGCTCCGGCATGCTACGTGGATTGCTGATCACTGTTGTGGCAGTTGCCGCATCGGTTCACAGCCACGCCCAAATGGCGATGCCCGGAATGGGAATGCCCCAGATGGGAATGCCCAACATGTACGGTCCGGTGACCCAAGCCGACATCGATTACGATGCGAGCGGATTCGTCACTCCGGCCGGAATGGTCGCACCAGGGATGGTTCCTGGCGGTCCCGCTGGCGGCGTGATGCCGGTCGGATTCATGCAATCCTCCTGCGACAACATGCCAGGATGCGATGGCATGGGCGGCTGTGACGGTGGATGCGGCGACGGCAGTTGCGGTGCTGGTTACGGCGGTGGCTGTGACTGCGGCGGAGGCGGCGGATTGCTCGGCAAGCTTCGTAATGGTGGATGTGGCGGTTGCAGCCTGTGCCTCTTTTGCGGAGGTCAGGGGTGCAGTGCCTGTGCCAACATCGGAAACGGTCAACTGATTCGCGGCATGGCCGGTATGCTGGCGATGTTGCGACCTTACAGCGAAGCCAGCTTGTGCAATCAACGTTGGTATGACTTGTCCGGTGAAGTGCTTTTCTTGGATCGCAATGTCGGTTCGGGCAACGGGGGTGTGCTGACCAGTCGAGGCATCTCGGGGCCAGCTGCATTGTCGGTCGGTGACATCAATGCTGATTCGTTGGAAGCCGGTATGCGACTCTCTGCTGCTCTGATTTTTGGAGCGGGCAGCAATTTGGAAGCAACCTACATGGGCGGCAACGAGTGGGATGACACTGCGACCGCGTTCGCAACGCCCGGCCAAGCCGACTTGTTCTCCTTCATCTCGGACTTCGGTACCAACCCGGGTGGCCCAGCGATCTCCGCAGGCTTTGACGACACGGACCGATCGCTGACACAGAGCATTCGCTCACAAGCTGTCTTTCACTCGGGTGAGTTGAACTATCGTCGTCGCACCGTGTGGCCCTGCTGCCGCTTCCAAGGCTCCTGGCTGGCTGGTCTTCGTTACATGCGATACGACGACAGCTTGCTGTATCAAACCGTTGGATTGAATAACAACGGGGCAGCCAACAACGGTCCCCGATTCTTTTCCTCCGACGGTCAAACCAAGAACAAGATGTTTGGTGCTCAACTGGGCTTTGACTTCTGGTGGAACGTTCGTCCGGGCATCTCGCTGGGACTCGGTGGTAAAGGGGCTTGGGTGCAGAACAACGTCGATCGACGCGTCCTGCTGAACTCCAACTCGACCGGCAGCATCGCGGTGGACGACGGTGATTTCAACGACGCGTTGATTGGAGACGCGGAATTCAAGATGGTTTATCGTCTGACGCACTCCATCACGTTCCGTTCAGCGTACTACGTGACAGCAGCAGACCGCGTCGCCTTTGGCTCGGCCGACGTCGCGGCGTCACAGAACTTCCTGACCGGAGCCGCACCCGTGACCCTGGACGACATCCAGTACGACTCGCTGGTGCTGCAAGGATTCTCGTTCGGTGCAGAGTACATGTGGTAGAAACCACATTGATCGCGAAAAACAAAAACGGCCGCGTGACAGAAGTCACGCGGCCGTTTTTTTGTGGATCGACGCTAGCCACGCAAACTCAAATACCGCTTCCGCCTACGCCGTTGGCTAGTCGTTTAACGACTAGCCGAAGGCGCAATCGCCGCCACCAACCGGATTGCACCGCAGGGTCAAACGCCGCTTCCGCCTACGCCTACGGCTAGTCGTTTAACGACTAGCCGAAGGCGCAATCGCCGCCACCAAACGGAATGCACCGCAGGGTCAAACGCCGCTTCCGCCTACGCCGTTGGCTAGTCGTTAAACGACTAGTGCATCATCCGGTTTTGATTCTGGGGTTAGCCGTTTTGGCGTTAGCCACGGTTGTGTCACGAAAACCGTGGCTAACGCCAAAACGGCTCATCTACCGAACCCACGTTCTAAGACTGGACGATGCACTAGCCGTAGGCGCAATCGCCGCCACCAAACGGATTGCACCGCAGGGGCAGACGCCGCTTCCACCTACGCCTTCGGCTGCGGGTCAAACGCCGCCGAGGTGACAGTCGGACAGAAACGCCTCACGAAATCGATCAGCCCTTCAGCTTGGCGGCGAACAAGGGGCCACCGTACAGGGCTGCGCCACCGAGCAGTTCTTCGATACGCAGCAGTTGGTTGTACTTTGCCATCCGGTCGCTGCGGCTTGCCGAACCGGTCTTGATCTGGCCGGTGGACAGTGCGACGGCCAAGTCGGCGATCGTGGAGTCTTCCGTTTCACCGCTTCGGTGACTGGTAACGGCGGTGTAGTTGTTGCGGTTGGCCAATTGGATTGAGTCGATCGTCTCAGTCAGCGTTCCGATCTGGTTGACCTTGATCAAGATGCTGTTGGCGATTCCTTCGTCGATGCCTTTTTGCAGACGTTGCACGTTGGTGACGAACAAATCGTCGCCGACGAGCTGGACTTTGTCGCCGAGCTTCTCCGTCATCTTCTTCCAAGTCGCCCAGTCGTCTTCCGCGGCTCCGTCTTCGATGCTGCAGATCGGATACTTGCTGCACCAGTCGGCCAGGAAGTCGACCATTTCGTCTCCGGAAAGCTCGGAGCCGTCAATCTTGTACTTTTGTGTTTCGCTGCTGTAGAACTCGGTCGACGCGGCATCCAGTGCGATCCAAACTTGCTCACCCGCTTTGTAGCCGGCTTGGTCGATCGCTTGCATGATCACATCCAAGGCTTCCTGATTGCTCTTCAGGTCGGGTGCAAAACCGCCTTCGTCACCCACCGCGGTGTTGTAGCCTTTGCCCGAAAGCACTTTCTTGAGATTGTGAAAGATTTCCGTTCCGCAGCGCAGGGCATCGCTGAAACGTTCGAATCCGAGCGGCATCACCATGAATTCTTGAACGTCGACCGAGTTGTCCGCGTGCTCGCCACCGTTGATGATGTTCATCATGGGCGCGGGCAACAGACGAGCGCCGACTCCGCCAAGGTAGCGATACAGGGGTTGACCGGTTGCGGCAGCGGCGGCGTGTGCGATCGCCAGCGAGACACCGAGGATCGCGTTGGCACCGAGATTGCTTTTGTTGTCCGAACCGTCCAGGGCGATCATGGCCATGTCGATTTCTGCTTGGTCGGTCGCGTCCATTCCCTGCAGGGCTTCGGCGATCTTTTCATTGACGTTGGCGACGGCCTTGGTGACACCTTTGCCCATGAAACAGTCTTTATCACCGTCACGCAGCTCCCAAGCTTCGTGGGCACCGGTGCTGGCACCGCTGGGGACTGCGGCGCGGCCATGAGATCCGTCGCTCAGCAGGACTTCGCATTCGATGGTGGGGTTTCCACGGCTGTCCAGGATTTGCCGGGCATGAATGGCTTCGATCAACGTCATCTGGGGACCTCGATGGGGGATGTTTCGGGTGAAATATGATGCGAAACCACGAGATGCGGTCCGCTTGGTTGCCGATTGGAGCCGCATTCTGTCCAATGCCAGCAGAGATGACTAGCCGTGCAACGAAATCCCGCCACTTCGCGTGGTCACGGTCGTCGCTTCGATGGGCACTGACAGCCCAGCTCCCTTTCGAATTTCCTAGCTGCAGAGTCGCTGAATGTTTACCGGTCTTGTGGAAACCATGGGAACGATTATTGAAGTCGTGGAGGACGGTCCCGGAAAGCGTTTGGCGGTCCAATCCCCCTTGATTGCCACTGATGCGAAACTGGGCGACAGTATTTGCATCAACGGCTGTTGTTTGACGGTCATCGCGATGGACGGCGACCGCTTGGAATTCGAGGCCGGCGAGGAAACGCTCAAGCGGACCAACCTGGGCCAACTGACTGCTGGCTGCAACGTGAATTTGGAGAGATCCTTGGCAGTAGGCGATCGCTTGGGCGGCCACTATGTGACAGGCCATGTTGATGCTCTGGGGCAGTTGATCGAGCGAGTGAACGATCCGCCGTGGGCGAACTTGCGATTCCGCATGCCCGGAGAGCTTGCCAGCCAAGTCGCTTCCAAGGGCAGCATCGCGATCGACGGCATCAGTCTGACGGTGGTCGATGTGGACGACGATTCGTTCAGCGTCGCACTGATCCCGCACACCTTGTCCGTCACGACACTTGGTCAGCGCGCCGTCGGCGACGATGTCAATTTAGAAACCGACGTGCTGGCAAAGTACGTCCAACGATCGCTGGGCCGAGAATAAACCCGCCGAGAATGAACGCGACACGGAACCTATCATGAATCAACCAAGACAAACCGCATCCTATCTTTCCAAGCGGTTGACCCAGGCAGGGCTGAGACCGGTCTCGCACTTTGGCCAAAACTTTCTCATCGACCTGAACCTCGTCGATTTGATCGCCCGCTCGGCCGAGATTCGTCGCACCGATGTTGTGCTGGAAGTGGGCACCGGAGTGGGATCGCTGACCACGAGATTGGCTGACGCTGCCGGCGCGGTGCTGTCGATCGAGATCGACACGAACTTGCACGGATTAGCGCAAGACGAGCTGCGGGGTCGCGAGAACGTTCGCCTGTTGCTCGGAGACGCGTTGAAAAACAAGAATTCGCTGCGTCCAGAGATCATGGAAAACGTTCGCGACGCGTATGAGCGTTTGGGCGAGGAGGCGAGGTTCTTGCTGGTCGCAAACCTGCCCTACAACATTGCCACTCCCTTGATCAGCAATCTATTGCACGAGACACCGACCCCGGACGTGATGGTGGTCACGATTCAAAAGGAACTCGGGGATCGGATGTTGGCTCAGCCGTCGACAAAGGACTACGGGGCACTGAGTGTTTGGGTCCAATCGCTGTGCGATGTCAGTTTGGTTCGCATCCTGCCTCCGACGGTGTTTTGGCCGCGACCCAAAGTGCACTCGGCGATCATTCGGCTGGACTTGATTCCCGAGCGACGTGCGTCCTTCGCGGACTTGGAATACTTTCACCAAATGGTTCGCGCGTTGTTCTTTCATCGACGCAAGTTCTTGCGCAGTGTGGTGATCAGCGCGATGAAGGGGCGGTTGGACAAGACGCAAATCGACGAGGTCTTGTCGCAACTCGGCCATGGGGAAAACGCTCGGACGGAGGAGTTGACCGTCCAACAGATCCAGGAGCTGGTGGAAGCGTTGCGGCAAAAAGAGATAGCCGTCGGCGGGGCGCAAGCGTGATCTTGTTTTCCCGGCGCCGGCGGATCCTGGATCTGGCTTCGCCAAGGTAGGTTGTCAAGAACGTGCGGGGCGTTTCACTCAACCGCATGGGTAGTGCCGATGGCTATGAAGGCTGGCAGCAATTAACGCAACACCCTGCCCCCCAACCGAGATGGGGTGGATTCGTTCGCGCCAAGCATGGCCAATAGGTCGGGTGCAAAGTTGGCAAATCTTGTCGGATTCACTCTCGCCAAAAATCGGGCCCTACGTAATATGCTTTACCCGCCTGGGTTTTCTGCCCTCACTTCGATGTTTTCTGTCTTCGGAAGATTTTGATGCGAGACTGCCGGTCTTTTTCTTATTGACCGGGTTTCTTAAAGCAGTACCCGTCTGGGTTTCTGCCCTCACTTCGATGTTTTTCTGTTCTAGGAAAATCTTTCATGCAAAGAGTTCGTTCGTTTTCTTCCCGACCGGGTTTCACCTTGGTGGAACTGTTGGTCGTCATCGCCATCATTGGCATCCTCGTGGGTTTGTTGTTGCCTGCCGTTCAGGCTGCCCGCGAGGCTGCGCGACGCATGTCGTGCAGTAACAATTTCAAGCAGATCGGACTTGGAATCCAGAACTATCACGGTTCATTCAAGCAGTTGCCTACGAACGGAACGGGTACCAAACAGGTTCCCTCCATGACCGATGCAAGCAACCAGAGTAATCGTCTGTTTGTCAGTTGGTTGGTTCCTATTCTGCCGTACATCGAGCAACAAGCTTTGTGGGAGCAGATCGCGAATCCCAGTACACAAGTCACCGCTGGCCAGACGTTGCCTGCTAGCGTGAACGGCGCATGGAATGCCATGGGTCCTGTGCCTTGGATCACCACCTACGTGCCATGGGTCACCCAAGTCCCGACGTACCGTTGTCCCAGTGACTCGGGTCAAGCTCTTGGTCCTGGACAATTCGCACGGACGAACTATGCATGTTCAGTCGGTGATGCGAACGACCGTGGTCACAATGGCGGCATCAACGACTTCGGTTTCTGGGGCAATTTCAACAATCGTGACGAAGACTGGGCGGTGACACGAGCACGCTCCGCACAACGCGGATTCTTTTGGAATCGTAATGAGTCCAAGTTCCGAGATGTTCTGGACGGGCTTTCCAACACCATTGCGGCTGGCGAAGTCAACACGTCGGGCGGTAAGCGTGAAATCAGCGCGGATTTTGTTCGCAACATCACGACCATGATCAATGTCAACGATACCGTCTTGACTCCAGCTCGGTGCAAGGAAGGTGCTCACATTGATCCTCTACGACCTCAGTTCTACGATCCAACCGCATCGGTTAGCGCTACCTTGTCAGAGGGCAAGCACTGTCGTTGGGCTGATTCGCGTCCCTATTACTCCGCCTTCCACACCATCCTGCCGCCAAACTCTCCCAGTTGCGTGGCTGCTGCGAATGATGGAAATCACTCCGGCGTGATCTCAACGGCGGGAAGCCGTCACTCCGGTGGTGCTCACATCCTGATGGGCGATGGTGCTGTGGTCTTCATCACGGACAGCGTCGACACGGGTAATCTCGAGAGTGTGACCGTCGGTCGTGACGCTCCCGCTTTGCCAGCTGGCACCGCAAGCCCTTACGGACTTTGGGGTTCACTGGGCACACGTGACATGAAAGAAGTCATCCAAGAACAGTTGAATCAATAGGCTGTCGACAGTCTACCGATCCACACAGCCTCGCCCGCTCCCAGCGGGCGAGGTTTTTTTTGTGACTACTTAGCGAGGTGAACCTTGGTGGCTTCATGGTCGATACGAATGAGGTGATCGCGAAGAGGCGGGAAGACATCGCCCTCGACACTCTTTAACCGAAGCTTTTCAGTCGAGCGTCGTGGCATGTGACAGTCGACACAGTTTTCGGCAAACTCGACGCCTTCGTGAGGAAAGAATCCGCAATCACTTTCACTCTTGTGGCAGGCCATGCAGCGGCTGGAAAACAGCTTCTGGTTTCCACGCTCGTTGTGATGGGGATCATGGCAATCGATGCAAGTCATCTGCGACTGCAGAAAACATTCGCTCTGTGACAATCGAGTCAACTGATTGCTGGTGTGAACGCTGTTCTTGACGTCAAGCTCGTCGTCCGGAGGTTGGTAGTGGTCATCCAGATGATCGCCAGGGCGAAAGCTCAATGCATCGCCTTTCAGGTGCCTTGATCCTCCATGGCATTGCCCGCAAACCTCCATCTGGGTCAGACGTTCCAAGTCGGCTGGATTGGTAATGCCGACCGCTTCACGAGCGTCTCGATTTTCACGATGAAATTCCACGTGCTCCTTTGCTGGTCCATGGCACCGCTCGCAGGTGACGCCGAGGATCATTGAGCCGGGTGTGTAGTGATTGATTTTCCCGCGAAAATCAAAATACGTCATGTGGCACTCCAGGCAACGTTGTGGAATCGGTCGAGCGTAAGCAGCGTCTCCGTCGATGTAACCGGGGCTATTGATCCATTGGTTGCCGTCGGTAATGTGCGTCACATTGAGTTGATAAAGACCGTCTTTGTGCCAGTACAAATACGTTTGAGCCATTTTGGACGATCCCATGATGATGTCCATTGGGACGTCAAAGCTCCAGTCAAAGAAATGGGTCCGTTGCAGAAACTCATCACCTTGATGAATCATTTCAAAGGATACGTTGGGGTCGGAGGTCTGAAACGTGTTGGTGCCGGGCTGAAAACTTCCATCGATCGTCGATTCGTTGACCGGTCGGCTTGTCTTGTAGTGCCCGGTCGCGAGAAATGACTGATACTTCTCTTGATGGCATTCCTGGCACTCTGCCGGACCGACAAACCCGGGGTTTTCATGACGGGGAGCGACATCCTCGCTTTGCTGGCGAGATTCACCGGGGCGAAAGGGGATCTCTACCCCACCGCCGTCCTGGTACTTGCCGACGAACCAAATGTTTTCGTCTGAAATCCAATTCACCACCATGTCAGCGGGCGGCTCAGAGACTGGCGACAATTCCGTTTCGCTATCGCTTCGCTGTTGTTGTGCCTTCATCAGATCGCGAACCAACGCATCGTCGCGTTTCGATTGCATCGCATCGTAGCCGAACCAAGCAACGACCAAGACGATCGAAACGAGTGCTATCCAATGTTTGTAGTTCAAGTTTCTCATTTCCTGCGGCCAAGTTCTGTCAGCAAAATCCGATTCGTCCCAATGCTTGATGAATCAACACGCTTTTGATCCGCATTGATTGCCAACAGTTTACCTTAGCCGAGCGTTGCGTGACGCCCAAACCGTAAAGGACGTCTGGCAAGACATGGCAGATCCCCTCGGATGCTCTGTCACAAATCAACAAAATGCCACGGCATGCGGCACGGCCTGGACATTTAGCGAGTTGAAAAAGGGGGATCGGGACGACATACTGAAACGCAATCTCGACCGGAACAAGTGACGAACGTCCAGGAATCGAGTCTTGAACGACGTGTGCTTTCGAACGCACATTTCTCGCGTGAGTCTCCCCGCGGCAGCGGAGCAACGTTTTGGATAGTTTGCACGCATGAATGAAGCAGTCATCTTTTTGAGCGTCGTCATCGGACTAGCCGCAGGCGGGGGTGTCTGGTGGATTTCGCGATCGATCGTTGCTGCGGTCATCGTCCCTGTTGCCGTCGTGACTTTCGTCGTGCTTGCTCTGCCACCGGCGCAACCACCGGCGCAACCACCGGCGGCGGTCCCATCCATTGCTGGGCGGGCGCCGTCAGCGCCCACGGAATCCCAGGACGACGTGCCGATGTCAGAAAAGCTTGCGGCCTTTCGTCCGATCGAGGCTTCTGATTACGGATTCGTCGCTTCGGATGCCTGCCGCGAATGCCATCCCCAGAATCACGCGACGTGGTTCGCATCGTATCACCGAACGATGACGCAAGTCGCTCAGGCCGACTCGGTTTTAGGCGATTTCAATGATGTGAAGTTGTCGCAAAATGGGCGAGACTATCACCTCAGAGAAGTCGACGATGTGTGCTGGGTTGAACTGCTCGATCCCGCGGCGCTCCCAGGAACCGCCGAAGCGTCCCAATGGGTTCAAAGACCGATTGTCATGTCGACCGGTTCGCATCACATGCAGGCCTATTGGTTTCCCATCGGCCTACGACGAACGTTGGCGATCTTGCCGTTTGTGTTTCTGAACGAAACGCAGGAGTGGATACCGAGGTCGGCCGCGTTTTTAAAACCGACGGAGGACAAGGTTTCGCATGAAATCGGACGTTGGAATTCAGATTGCAGTAAGTGTCATTCCACACACCCTCAAGAACGTGAGGTCACGGGCGGCGAGTTTGATACGAGAGCGGCTGAATTTGGAATCAGTTGCGAAGCCTGCCACGGCGCCGGTCAGCAACACATCGCTTATCATCGAGACTTGGCCGGCAAGAAAGGCACCGCCGCCTCACCGTCAATCGATCCTATCGTCAATCCTGAGAATCTGTCGCACGTACGATCGTCACAAGTTTGCGGTCAATGCCACGGCGTGCTGACCTTGAAAGGCGACCAAGACAAAATCAATGTTGAGGGAATCGAATTCCAACCGGGCTCCGATCTACGCGAGACGTACGATGTCTGGCAACTTCATAGTCCGGAAATGAAAGAGTTGCTGAAGATTGAATCGCTTCACGAACGCGTGGTGCACACCAATCGAGGAACATTTTATCCGGACGGCGTCGTCCGTGTGTCGGGACGAGAGTACACCGCCTTGGAACAGTCCGCCTGTTTCCAACGCGGCGAGATGGGTTGCCTGACGTGCCATCAACTCCACAAGGCAGCCGAAGACACACGCAGCGATCAGGATTGGGCAAACGATCAGCTAAAACCCAGTGCGTTTGGCAATGATGCGTGTGTCGGGTGCCACGATCAGCAGCAATACTCGACGTCACACACTCATCACTTGGCGGATTCGTCGGGTTCCAATTGCTACAACTGCCACATGCCACACACGGCGTATGGTCTGCTGAAGGCGATTCGCAATCACACCATCAGCATCCCCGATCTGAAACAGGACATCGCTGCCGGTCGTCCCAACGCATGCAACCAATGCCATTTGGACAAGTCGCTGAAATGGACGGCGGAGAATCTCAAAGAATGGTATTCGATCGAAGAACCGGAGCTGGACGCTGAGCAAACCGAGATCGCCGCGGCCATTCTATGGCTGATGAAAGGGGACGCCGCCAACCGCGCCTTGGCCGCGTGGACCATGGGCTGGTCGGATGCTCAAGCTGCCTCCGGTAACGACTGGCAGTCGATCTATTTGGCTCAATCATTGAATGACCCCTATCAGGCGATACGGTTGATCTCACGTCGTTCGCTGAAAACGCTGCCGGGGTTGGGTCAATTGCAGGTGAACCCATTGGGTTCCGATTCTGAGCGGAGCGATGTCATCGAATCGATCATCACTCAATGGAAACAGCAGTCCCATGCGGCCAATCCTACCTTGCTGGTTGGGCCAGAAAACGTCGTCAACAACGAAAAACTCGATGAGCTGATGAAACAGCGCGACGACACGCCGATGACGCTCACCGAGTGACCGCCTGCGATAACTAGTGGCTGATTGCGATGGGAAAGGCTGGGATTCGCCCGCGGTCGGTGACCGGATGCTGCTTTCCGTCGGTCAATTCTTTCACCCGCGAGGTGACGTAGGTATCGATCTCAGCCAAATCCAAAATCTGGTCGGAATTGAAATCGGCTGGCAAGGTGACTTGTCCCGGCGGCCCCTTTCGCTCGCCGGTCAAGGCTTCGATCAATGCCAAAGCAAACGCTCCGTGTCCCCAGCGATCGTCCTCAAAGCTGACTTCGCGACCGGTCGAACTGGTCATCACCACGACACCGGCTTCGATGTTCGTCAAGTCACTGATGGCGGACCTGACCGCATTCTGAATCCCTTTGCTGCGTCGACCGTTATTCACCGGCCCCATCACCGCGCCGGCGTGGCAGGTGTCCATGCACAACAGGACCTTGCAGGGCAGACTGGATAGCGGTTCGGTTAGTTCTGACCAGCGGATCCCCGTGATCACAGCATCCTGCTCGGGATCGAAATCATGGGGACACAAGAAATAGCTGCCGTCGTCGTCTGCTGTGCCGTGTGCAGAAACCAGAATGATCGCGACGTCATGCTGGGTCACCTTCTTTCGCAAACTTGCAAATCCGGCGCGAATGTTTCGCTCGGTGACTTGTTCGTCCAACAGTTTTCCCACCACGACGCGATCATAAAAGTGACCTTCCTGGCGTCGCAGTGCTTCGATCATTCCGTTGACATCGGCGGTCGGATACGTCAGCGAAATCTTTTCATCCTCAGGTAACCCAGGTTGATCGTCATGCGCGTACTTGGAGACTCCGATGCCCATGACGTACAAGCTGGGTTTGCGTGCCGAACCGGTGGTGCAATTCAAATCAAGGGTGAAGGGCTGGCTGGATGCCGCAGTCGTGCTGGCGACCACTTCGATTGTATTGGGGCCTTCCACTAAGGGGATCTCCATGTCGATGGAGACCGCGCGAGCGTCTTTCGGTTTCGACTCGCTTGTGCTGGTTTCTGGATCTGTACCGCCGGAGGACGCGATTGCGATCGATTTTGAGCCGATCGTTTTGGTGCCAGCAACGGGACGTCCGTTGACCAGAACGCGAACGCTGTCGATCGGCAGCGAACCGGTCGGAACTGCCTGTCCGATGAGACGGACGGAGGACGAAAGGATCGCATCACCGGACTTCGGCGTTTCGATCGCAATCGATGGTATGGCCAGTCGATCAGCGTCAGAACGAACATCGAACATGTCTTGCGGCCGGCGGTTGGATAGGTCGGCTGATAACCGGTTGGCTTGGTCCGCATCGCGTACGGTTAGCATCCGTTCCAAAATGTCCGGTCGCTTCAAACTTCGTGCGTATTGCCAAGCCGACGTGTAGCCTGCGGTCAGGCCGATTCCTTGATTGGTTTGCCAACCGATCAGAGTTTCGCCACCAGGTGAACAGTCAAAGTAACCTTCGGGGGTCCATGCGACGAAGTCACGCCGGTCCGCTGTAAAAAAGAAACTCAGCAGGGGTGGTCGTGAATCAGCCGCGACGCCAAGCTTGGGACGAAACGACAGTTCAATGCGATTGCCGTTTCGCTGCACGTCCATCGAAACCGATGAACCCAACGGAGTCTGCTGGATCATCGAAATGGCGGTGGGGATGTCGTTGACGACTTGATTGCCGATGGATTCCAGGACGTCGCCAACGCGCAAGCCCGCGTCGGCACCCGCACCGTCTGGCTTGACCAACTGGATCACAATTTTGTCGGCACGGATCTGCAGGCCGACACCCAACATCGGCTTGGGCGTGGGAAGTTTTTTCGGATCCAGGTCCCACATTCGGATCGTTTGGTCACTGCTGCTGGAAACCAAAGTCAGGCCGTCTGGGCTGACATCGAGCCCCAAGACCTCGCCGGTATGACCGTCGAAAAGACGTAGCAATTCACCGGTGTTCGCATCGTGCAACGTCAACGCGTAGATGGAGCCGACAACGATCATGTCGCGACCTGGCAGGAAAGCGTGACAACGCAGCAAGTCGAACTCCGTGTCTCGCTTGATCCTGGTGACTTCTCGACCATGGCGACGAACGATCAGAGTGCTTGGTGATCGCGGATCTGGACCCGCGGTATAGCCGTCGTGGCTGGGAGCATGTGCGTTGCGAACAAGATGGTGGGTTTGGTACTGCTCGGCTCGAAATAGATCTTGAGGCACCGGGACAAACCCTCCGAGATCGAAGGCTTGCTCCAGCGGAGTCGAGCTGGCGAGAGCTGCTTGGGATTGCCCCCACGCGATTTTAGAACCGTCTTTGGAGAACGCAACCGAGTGGATCGCTCGACCTCGTCCCATGACGCGACTGTATGCTTGACCGCTGGCGGGATTCCACAAATGAATGTCGTTGGCCAATCCACCGGTGGACGCGACGACCAGAGTTGGCGGAGACGAACCGGCGGCGGCACGCGGCGCAAATCGGGCTTCTCGCACCGTGTCGTCGTGTCCTCTGAATTGTGACACCTTGGCGCATCCAGGTATCGTCCAGACGTTTGCGCCGCCATTGTCTGCTGCATCAGCGGCCACCAGCCATCTGCCGTCGGCTGAAAAATCAATCTTGGATGGCAACCGTCGTCCATGGGGACCCGATGAAACGATGCGTTGAAACCGGCCTGACGAATCCCACAGTCGCACGGTTCGGTCGAGCGAGGAGGTCACGATCCAGCGTCCGTCCGGCGAACAAGCGACTTCGCCGACCGTGTCGCTGTGGCCCGACAACACGGCGGAAGAAAACCATCGACCGTCGTTGCCGCGTTGCCAAATGCGCCCCGTGCGATCGTTGGAGACCGATACGAGTCGGTCGGCTCCGCCGGCGGTGGGCAACCAAGCCAAGCGATAAACGATGTCGCTGTGCGCTTTCAACACAAGCGACTGGACCTCGCCACCGGGAGCGACGCCTGCCAAGTTCCAAACGCGAACCGTTTTATCATGGCTGGCGGAGGCCAGCAGTCTGCCATCACGTGAAAAATCGAGACTGTTCACTTCGTGTGTGTGTCCACGCAACAAATACGTCACGCTGCCTTTGCGTAAGTCGACGATTTGAATGTCACCGATGTGATCGTCCAGCAAGGGAGAACCACGGCCGGCAACGGCCAGCCATCGCCCATCCGGTGAGATCGCGCCGCAGTACATCAGCCCTTCTTGTCCTTTCCCGGCATGCAGTCGAATGGACTGACGCAACGTCGGATGCCAAGGATCCTGAACGTCCCAGATCCGGATCACTTTGTCGTTGCCGACGGAGACAAGAGACCGGCCATCCGGTGTGAAGTCCAGCCACATGCAGACTGCCGTGTGCCCGCCGGTCTCAAGCACCAGGAACGGAGTTTCGACAGACTCAGGATCGCGTTGCTCCACATTCTGCGAATTGCCGCGAGTGGCAAGCATCGCGATCAAGAGTGGCATGCAAACGGCGAGGACAAATCGATTCCGCTGGGACGAGGCCACGCACTTGAGTAAACATGGGTTCGTCTTCAGACGGAGGAGCAGTCTTTGACGGGGGATCAAGGAACGATCTCGGTGGGACGCGGGCGGGGCAAGGAAGGATTTTTTAGCGTCTCAACAGCATACCAGAATCCCATCGATTCTACGTAGTCGCTCGTTTGCCTTCCGTAGCGAAGGAGCCGACCACGCCCCACGTTCATCAACAGAGACGGTGAAATCAACCGCTGTTTTTATTCCAATGCCCGACGATAGCGGAATGCTGCGCCCCAACTCCCATTCCCAAAGTCATTCCCAGCGTCATGGAATCGCTCATGGAATCGCTCAAGGGATCAACGATTCCCAGCGACAGTGTTTCCAGTGAGAGCGATTCCGATTCAATCTTCTGTCGTGCCAGTTCGTTGATCACTTGCAGGGCGTCCAACGCGCTGACTCGATTGTCGCCACTGACGTCCCAATACCACTCTCCCGGATTGCGTATGGCAGGCAGCGTTCGACCGGGACCCTCAGAAAGTGCATTGACGATCAGCAAGGCATCCAGTGCTGTGACGATGCCGTCCGAATTCACGTCAAATCGCAACAGTGCGTTACGATAGGGCCGCGGGTTTGATTGAACGATGAAGGTCACGACAAAGCGTTTCAGGCCGAGCACGTTGTCATGGACGGCCACCGTCAGTCCGTTGTCCTCCAACGTCAGAACCGCGTCCTCTCTCAAACGAAAGACGCCACCGTCGACATAAAAACGTGTGTCCGCGCTGACAAACCCCTCCAGGACTTCATCAAGGACATCGGACACCTCAAAGAACTTGAGCCCGCGAACGTTTGCCGCAGCCCGCACTTCGACGGACTCGGAGACAACGGAGGCTCGATAGGAAACGAAATCGTTGAGAATGATACGATCGCCCAATGGAGATTGAACCGTCACCCGCGTGTCGATCCTGTGATTGCCCGCGACGGCAGCACCCCAAAGCTGATAGTGCCAGGTCTCACCAGGATCGAGCAGTTGATTGTGGTTGACGTCGCCGTACACCAATTCATTCGCGGCTGCGACAGCTGCGACATGGACCTCATTCCGGCTAGCACTGAGCCTGATTCCCAGGAGGTCGTTTCTCGCAATCAGGGTGTTCGGTGACCGATGCCCCGTAAGGTAGTCGTACACTTTGCTCCAACTGGAAAAACTGTCCGACCCAAACCGTGTATAGGACGTTCCATCGGCGGGATGCTTGGCCGTCTCCTCGTGGACATCACCGATAAATGCATTGAACCCGCCCAGATTGAAACCATCCGATACGCGGCGACGCGTGACGATGGCAAGGTTGAGCCCCGGAACGTAGGTGTCTGCGATGACATATTCGTTTCCGTTGCTGTCCTGACTAAACTCAATTCCTGATGCGTGTGGTTGCAATAAGTCTCGCTCGGCGGCAGGAGTCCGCCAACGTTCGATCGTCGCGGCAGCTCCGATGTCATAGCACACCAACTGAGAATTGAACCCGTTGCGGTAGTAGAGCCTGCCACCGTAAACCGCGATCGTGCCAACGTCCTGGCGAGGCGTGGGGATCGTCTCCATCAAGACGTTTCCCGTGTGGTCGAAACGTTCAATCCCATGGTCGCTCAGCAGAAAGAATTCGCCTTCTGGACTGAAGGTCAAATCGTGAATGGCGCCGCGCATCTGATCGGTCGATGGAGCCAATACTTGCCTGCCCCACTGCATCGAGTCGATGTTCAACTCCCAGACTTCGTGGTCGGATGTCCTCGCCAGCATTCGAGATGCTCCGGCGGGCAGAAGTTGCACGATCGACGCTGATCCAAAATCAAAGGGAACAGCGTCGATGGTCGAGAAAGAAGTTGCTTCGAACTTTTGGATCTTTTTGCCGTTCTGATCCGCGATGAAAATCAGTGGTTTTGTCAGGTGCATGCTGATCGCTGTGATGGCTGCATCCGAGAATCTCCTGGTGCCCAAATAGCCACGCATCGCCGCGCGTTCTTCGTCATCCGGCGGTAAGACAATCAATTCTGTGTTACCAGGATGTTCAGCCAAGGCGTCATTGTTTGCACCCCGGGTGTCGAAAAACGTGATGTCTTTGAGGGGAAAGTTTCCCGTGTTGGTCAATCGGTAATCCCAGCGAAGGGAGTCTCCCGCAGTGACTGAGCTTAAATCCTGAGCTCGCGTGCTGCCAAGCATCTCATCGGTCGCAACCAAATCGAAGTCAAATTCCAGTCCCATATGGGCCACGATCGGACCGGTGGCTGAAAGAACACGTCGAAGTAGTTTCACAGGAGCGTCCGTGTCGGCGGTGATGATCAGTTCGATGGTCTGGATACCCTCGGCTGCAGGATGCGTGACGGTGAACTCCCATTTTTCAGATTCAGCCATAATCCCGTCACGTCTCTGATCTCCAGAGATGTACTTCGCCTCGACGGAGTTTCCACCATTGACAGAGGCGAGGACCTGGAGATTCACGGCATCTAACAGACCTATTTTTTCGACCGAGATGTTCCACACAACATTCGACCCGGCGGTCACAATGCTATGCCCAAAACTTGTTCCGAGGAAAACAGACGGCTCAACTACCTCGCCACTAGCGGTATACGCATGAACTTTGAGAGCATCCTTGTCGATTTCCGCCGTGTAGACGTGCTGCGGAGCGCTCCATTCATTTCCGCCCTCTGGTTTAAAGACGGTTGAAACTTCGGCGGAGAATGTTGCTCCCGCGTGCCGATCACGGTTCACACCGTATGCCCACTTGTAGGTGAACTCCCAGGTCTCACCAGGATCGAACACCTTGTCCCAACTGGAGTAGAAGTCTTTTGGATCGTCTCTGAATCGTCCTGTGGTGCGAAAGCCCGCGCCGTACGAGCCAGCAGTACTCGTGATCAGGTACCGATCGTCATGACTCAACGCTAAGCGGTACAAATCTTGAGTATCCATCTCTGCGACCACCGATCCGAGATCCAGATTCAGGACGAGGATTCTGTCTGTGGAGGACAAGTACGCGAACCGCTCATCGTGGCTGATTACAAAATCATAGGCGTAAGAGAAATCTCTGGGCGGATCATCGATCGTCGTGTCCAACACGAATGTCCGCGAGATGAACGTTTCTGTGATGTATCGCCCGGACTCAGAGACTTCGATCCTGCCGCCCCCTTTATGTCCGACGCCCCATTGCTTTCTCACCGGTGATTCGCCGACCAAAACGGACACGTCAATGGATTCAGCGAAAACATCCAACTCTGGTGGCGGACTGATGAACAAGGTGCGACCATTATCTGAAAGCGTTGCATCGACGACACCGGTGAGAGGCGGCGCAAGTGGCATTCCGTTCTTCGGATCCAGCACATGCAGTCGCTGAGATTCGCCCACAAAGAGTTGACCGCCGGCAGATGCGAAGACCGTCGACGCCGCGTAGGGCAACTCGATGGTCCGCACGATCGTCCAGCTTGTGGTGGCGATCACGGTGATCTGGTTGGACAGATTCGTTGCGACAAACAGTTCCCTATCGTCGGGCGAAAAGGAAAAGCCCGTCGGGTAGTTTCCCACCCAGACCTTCTTGATCAATTGATGGGTGGACATGTCGATGATGGAAAGCGTCTCATCGTCCTCCGAAAATCCGATCAGCCAATCTTGGCTCGGATGACTCACGAAATCAGAGATGAGTGCTCCGCGAGCAGCGCCTGCTGACACAGCAAAAGCAGGTTGTCCGCGAACGATCGGGTTGGTGTCAAACGCCTCTCGGTTCACGGAGGGTTCCGGATCATCCAGGATCCGATCTCGAAGTTTAAAATCAGGATAGGTTCGATCGGATGAATTGGTGACGCGATACTCCGAGCGGACGACGCCGAGATGTTTCTTTTTAAGCCATTCCCGATTGTTGAACGTCGCGTCGTAGTCGAGTTGTTCGACGGTCACCTCGACTCCAAACTCACCCGCCAGCGGCAACCGCGATTGAAGTTTCTCGAAAACGAGTCGTCGACTTTTGAGATTGCCTCTAGCGTTCAAATCCTACATCCCCCGAGCAGGCGTTCCTTATCATTCGTATGTCGGAATTCGTCGGACGGATTCCAAACGGGCACTCACTCTACTCAGTCAGGATTGGTTGAATAGGCAAAGATCGTCGCTCATGCGCACTTTTCACAGGTGGTTTTCCGCTTGGCGACGATCGGCACCGACGATGACCATGGATTTCCGCAAATCTGATAGATTGACGGTGTCGTACAACGAACGATTTCAAGGCTTGCGGTACCGTGGAAAACCGATTTGGAGAAACGGATGAATCATTTTGAGCTTCTCTCGGTTCTTTTCCGACAGGCACTAGGCATATCGCTGGGAATCGTATGTTGCTTGTCAGCTTGGGGCGGGCCGCCGACCAACGGTCTGACGCTGAGAGCGAAGATCCAATTGTCAGACGGCTCCCCGGCTCCCCACGCCGTCGTGCATTCGCATGATCTGGATCGTCAGTCGACGATCACCGAGATGGCGGACGCGGAGGGCGTTGTAGAGCTGACGGACGAGTTTCTTTCGGGTGTACTGCTGCACGTCGCGTCAAAAGACCACCGTCACCAAACGGTGTTTCGAGAGTCGGCAGGCAACGCGCGACTACGACTTTCTAAACCGCTCTTGATCACGTTGCAGCCTTCGTTGCAGCGCTCGGTATCGGTCACACATGATGGCGATCCTGCTGCCAATGTAGCAGTCGCGGTAACAGGAATGGGATTTGAGATCGTGGGCGAGACGGACGCGAACGGGATGTTCGTCGCTGACTACCCATCCAATGATAAACTCATCTCGGTTGTAGCAATTCACGATGAACTTGGGGTGGCAGGCGTGGCAGGTGCGGCTGCCATGGAGGATGCACAAACCTCTCTGGCATTAATTCCTACTGAAACTCACGCGGTGAGGGTTTTGGATTGGGATGGAAATCCAGTTCCCGGCGTAACAGTCGCCGCCAACGCATACCTGTCAATGGGATATCGCATTTCCAGCAAGACAATGCAGCAAACTCGGGCGACCACGGATCAAGACGGTGTGGCGAAATTGACTTGGTTTCCCAAAGAAGAACCTTACTATGTCTTCGTTGAATTACTCTCCGACGGCTGGAAACAGGATTTGGTCGATCGATCGAGGACGGACGAAGGCCTCACAACCCTTTGGGTCAGGCGGATGTTTTCTGTTGCGGGACGAGTTGCACTGCCTGATAGTGTTGACGGACGAGGAATGCTGGTGACTGGCAATGGTTATGCATCGCCCAAATACGAAAGTTGTGTTGTCAATACAAGGATTACTAACGATGGATCTTTTAACCTTCTAGTGCCATCAAGACATGGGTTCGCATTGCTGGTGTCCGATTTGGAATGGACAAGCGATGTCTTTTCGAAACCTATACTGGCAGCAAACGATGCCGAACAAAGCCCATTGACACTGCACGCGGTCCCCGCGACCCCTGTTGAAATCGAGTGTACGCTGGGAGTTGACCGTGCTCCGGTGATGGAGTGCAAATTCAATCTCAGCAGTGATGTGGAAGTCACATGGATTGATCCATCGGGGCAGGAGAAAACCCGCAACGGACAGGTGCGTTATTCCGTTTGGCCGAGTGAAGACGGAATTGCCCGTCTGGGCATTCGACAAGCAGCCGTAAACGTCCAATTGCGATCTGACCTTTGGAGCGAAACGAAAATCCTGGCAGTAGAGTCCACCGACTCCCAGCGGGTCGTTTTCCATCGCGACCGTCTCGGAATGGTTCATTTTGTCGCACGACCGGTGACGGAAGATGGTCCCTTTGAGCTTTCTACAGACGTGAAATCCTACGGATGGAGTTTGGAGGCCGGTGACTTGCACGCCTTTATCAAGCAGTTGCCCGTTACCGACGGTGCCATGAACGTTTCTTGCGATGTCTCGCAGCTTTCGACGCTGGTGGTTGACCGGAAAAATGGTCGTTCAGGTTTTGCAACCGTGGACCGCCATATTCAAAACGTCGATCTGCCTATGGAATCCAACGCGAGCCTCACTGGCCAAATCATCGATCAAGACTCAGGAAAACCACTATCCAATGTGTTTGTCAGTCTCGCTTTGTCGTACGGACTTCCCGTCGGCTGGACGGTCCAGACGGATGAGGAAGGTCGATTCCAACTCGATTTCATTCCACCGGAGATTCCATTAAGACTCGTCATCGAAAACTCATCGAAAACGGATGTGACTGGTGTCTCACCTGCTGTACGAGTATTTGAGCCCGGTGAAGAGATCGAAAACGAAGTGTTCGAGGTGCGGTTGAGACACGCCCTCGAGCCGGATTGGCAAGATTGGAAACTTATCGCGTTGGATCGAGCTCGTGGCAAAGCAAAGCACCTTGGGATCCCCGCCATCATTTTTGTCGCAGCGGGCGATGCTGAACTGGCCCTGGGGCGTGAGATCCGAAAGCGTTTTACGATGGATCCGGTGCCACGTTTCAGCCCTGTTTTGATGACAGCCGATGAGATGCTAGCCGAGGCGGATCGCTGGGCAGCATTGGACTGGCCTCAACCGCGTCCCGGAGAACTGTTGATGTTTGTCACCACAGACAGCGCAACCGTATCGGACAAGATCACACTGGACGTCGCCAAGGCAGAAGTGACACGGGGCGTTGATTTCATCCAAGAAAACGTTCCGTACCAGAACGACGGTCGCCGCAAGCTGGAAAGAGCTCGCATCATGGCGAAGGCGAAAAAGCAAAACATTTGGTTGCTGACTGGGAACACGCTTTCCAATTCAGTCTACGATTTGGCGATGTGGGTCAATCGGCATCGTGACGTTCTTGAAAAGGATCTCGTCATCGTCACTCTGATTGATGGACTGGATGATCACGCTGCGGAGATTCGCCTTGAGTTGGGCAGCCAACGGACGATCGGAGCGTTCCACGCCATGCTGTCACTTGACTTGGGCGTGATCGTTTCGAGCGACGGGCCGTTGCGTAACGCCGGACTGCCGAAGTCACCTCAAGGACGTGAGTACTTTCGAATGATGCTGAAAAAAGTACAAAACCGAATGACGAACGAGGAAGTAGATGCTTTGATGGAGTCGCTGTGAACCATTCCTCTCCATGACATTTTGAAAACGGTAAAGAGCACATTGATGATGACGATGACACGATTGTTTTGCATGGCCGGCTTGGTGATGGGCATGTTGACGCATGCGTTATTTGCTGAATCTGAGAAGTCCAATGTCTTGTTCTTGATCGCGGATGACTTGAACACGGCATTGAGCGGATTTGGGCACCCGCAATGCAAGACTCCGAACCTGGATCGATTGGCCCAACGCGGGGTCAGGTTCGAAAACATGCATTGCCAATATCCCGTTTGCGGTGCCTCCCGAGCGTCGCTCATGTCGGGGCTCTATCCCTACTCCAACTTGACGTTGGGCAACGAAGGCACCTTGCGTGGCAACATGCCTGACGTGACGACTCTGTCACAAGCCTTCCGCAGCCAAGGCTACTTCGCTGCTCGCGTCAGCAAGATTTATCACATGGGCATCCCGCATGAGATCATTGCTGGGACTGCAGAGCGAGACGACTCGCTGTCTTGGGACGAAGCGTTCAATGTCACTGCACCGGAGCAGAACGCGGACGGTGAATTGACGAATTGGTCGCCCAAGGATAAAGGGTCGCAGAGTTTTACCTCGGTCGTCGCCTCCGGCGGCGATAGCGATCACGCCGATGGAATGGCGGCCGACCGAGCGATCCAAATCTTGGAACGAGTCAAAGACAAACCCTTCTTTTTGGCCGTCGGATTCGTGCGTCCCCACGTGCCGCTGGTCGCTCCCAAGGAGTACTTCGATCGCTACGATCGCCATGACATGGTTCCGCCGATCATACCCGAGGGTGACTTGGATGACGTCCCGCAAATCATCCGCGACTACAAGAGAAACAGCACCACGTACGGCGTCACGCCGGAGTTGCATAAGGGGTTGCTACAGTCGTACTACGCGAGTGTTTCCTACATGGACGCGCAAGTCGGACGGGTGCTCGATGCACTCAGAGATCAAGGGCTGGAAGACAATACGATCGTCGTTTTCACCAGCGATCACGGGTACCTGTTGGGGCACCATGAAAAGTTTCAGAAACAGCATTTATTCGAAGAAGCGACTCGTGTGCCGTTTATCATCAGCGTGCCTTGGTTGACCGACCAACACGGTCAAGCGACGGAGCGGATCACCGAGTTGGTGGACTTGTATCCGACGCTAACGGACCTTGCCGACATCCCCGCGCCCAAAACGTTGCAGGGATCAAGTCTCAAGCCGCTGTTGGTCGACATCAATTCACCGCAGTGGGCCAAGAAACACGCATTCACGATCAGCCGCAGCGGTGGCGAGTCGATCCGAACCACGGACTGGCGATTCACACAGTGGGGATTTGGCGAGGCGGGAGCGGAACTGTATGACTTACAAAACGATCCCGGTGAGTTTACCAATCTTGCAAATAATCCCCAGTACGCTGCCACGGTCGCCGAGCTGCAGAGCACGCTGAACGCGAGACGTAATGACGCCGGTTACCAGAAGAATGAAACTGCCATCAGGCGGAAGGTCAAACTGCCGAAGTCAATCACGGCGAACGGCAAACGAGGAAGCGGCAAATGATCCGTGGCGAACGCTGGAACGCTGATCGAAACCCGTTGGAGTGTTAGGCTTTAGCCGATCCGAGCACTGAGCAAACCCAGATTCGAACGGCTAAAGCCTGGACTCCAACAGAGCGCGACCCCTCTCCAAAGTTCCTTGGTGGAGGTGATGCGGGGGACAAAACGATGGCGGCAAAACACAGTGTCAACACCAAGTTTTTAGATGCCCAGGCGAACGGCCTGTTCACGATTGATCAACAGTTCACTCCACCGGGTCGAGTTGGACCGGCAGCGTGTTTTCCCACTTCTGCTTCTTTTCTTCTTCGCTGGGTTCGGTCAGCGGGCGGACGACACGAAAGCCGACCGACAGGGCATCGGTGTGATACCAAATGCTGCGTGGAACCTGAGGGTCTTGGTCCTTCCATTCGGGTGATGACGGCATTCTCGCTGCGCTGCGCAGTTGGTCGGCGTCATGCTCCCATCCTCCACCGCGGACGACGCGGGGATAAAGTTTGGTCGGAATCTGCAACGGGTTGTCCGTCGATTTGATCGTCTCGTAAGGCGTGTATTGATCGAGCACCCATTCAGCGGCGTTACCGTGCATGTCGTGCAGTCCCCACGGATTGGGCTTCTTTTGGCCGACCGGTTGGTAGTTAAAGTCCGTGTTGCCGGCATACCACGCGTACTCATCGAGTTGATCGGGATCGTCGCCGAACGAGTACGCCGTGGTGGTTCCGGCGCGGCATGCGTATTCCCATTCGGGTTCGGTGGGCAATCGATAGTATCGCCCGGTCTTGGCCGACAACCATTTGCAAAAAGTTCTCGCGGCGTGTTGTGTCATGCAGATTGCCGGATAGCCTTCGCGGCCCATTCCAAAACTCATGTCGGTGTAGGGTTCCGTCGGTTTGGAAACGCCGTCCACTGCGATGTCGCGTGGCGTTTTGGGCAGAGACAACAACTCGCGTCGTCGCTGATCCATTTCTTCGCCCCACGCGTCGTAGGCGTCCCAAGTGATCTCACACTTGCTCATCCAAAACGGTGCAACGGTGACTTTGTGTTGTGGGCTCTCGTCATCGCCTCGGTCCTCTTCCGATTCTGGACTGCCCATCAGGAATTGACCGCCAGCAATCGGCAGCATGTCCATCTCGACTTCCGTGTGCTCCAACAACTCCGTGTACGGCTTCATCTCCGCTTGGGTCTTGGCATCCGCGTCGGCCACGGGCAGCGGTACACGCTGAGGGGAATCCGCCGAAACGACGAGAGACAAAATGAAAATCAACGATAATGCAGAGAGTGTATGAAATCGCATTGCAGGACGCGGTTGGGTTGAGAGGAAACGAAAAAAGTGGTTCTGAATCAGTAATGGGATTCGCCAGAATTCATTCACCACGCATACTCCCCCTACTTATTGGGTTTTGCAACGCAGTAAAGGTATTGATCTGACCGAATCAGCAGACGGTCATCGGCGATTGCTGGAGTCGCGTTGAAGCGTTCGGATTCTGTTCCCAGATGATTGATGGCGATCTCGCGATAGGTCGGTTCGGCTGCCAACACCAACACACCGGCGTCGCGCGTGGTCAAGAACAGATGCTTGCCATCACTGACAATGGAGGCGTAAACGCGACTGCGTGTCGGCATGCGTTCACGAAAGACTTCTTCACCATCACTGGCTCGCACGCACAGTGCGATGGATTTGTCATGCGACCAATAAAGGTGACCAGCGACGAGTACTGGGCTAGTCACATTCGCCCCTCGGGAGGCTTCCCAGACCAAGTGGGACTCGCTGACATCGCCTCGACCACCGCTCTTGATCACAAAGGTCTTGTTTTCGCGTCCACCGCTGCAATACAGGGTTTCTCCTTCTGCAACGACGCATGGCACCACGTAGTCTTCGATCGCATCGCAACTCCACAGCTTGGAGCCGGTGGCGGGGTCCAATCCCAGGATCGCGTTTTGCTGATTGAGCACCATCTCCGTGCTGCCCTCAGCCGTTTGTACCAAGGTAGGTGTCGTCCACGCTTTGGTGATGCCGTCGGTTTTCCAGCGAATCTTGCCTGACGATTTTTCCATGCCGTATACAGATCCGTCTTCGATCGACGCGTTCATGATCACCAAGTCGTTGAACACAATCGGGCTGGCGGCGGCACCGAAACCGGCGGTGTTCGTGCCGACCTCCTGTCGCCAGATTTGCTCGCCCGAATGCGAAAACGCGACCACACCTGATGGACCGAACGATGCGTACACGCCGTCCGCATCGACGCAGGGAGTTGGCGATGCGTAGCCGTGGTCGATCACACGTTTGTTGGCATCTTGTTCGGCCGGTGACGGGGAGATCGTTTGGTCCCAAAGCAGCTTGCCATCGCTGAGCGACAGACACAGGACGTGTAGTTTCAACGCGGTACGGTCACCTGGGTTGTCTTCGTCCACCGCGTATCCGGAATAAGCCGTCAGGAAAACACGGTCAGCGAATGTGACAGGACTGCTGGATCCTTTTCCGGGAAGCCTTGTTTTCCAAGCAAGATTCTCGGTCTCACTCCAAGTCGTCGGCAGGTCGCTGGCGACAACGCCGCGTCCGTCTGGACCACGGAAACGGGGCCAGTCCTCGGCCTGCCCCATCCCGGCTAACAACAGGAGACCGACTGCGATTGAAATGCGTGACATAGTGAATTTCACGAGTGAGTGCGATTGCCAAGAACAAGCCCGGCGTGCGTGAGCGGCGTGCGTGAGCGGCGAAGTCGGCAATGTGATCACTGTATTGTATTCACTGTTGGTGGCTGGCGATACGCTGCGCCGTTGCCAACAACTCGTCGCGTTTGGCGATCTTTTGTTGTTCGCTGTCGGTGATGGTTTCCGGAGGGGGTGTGGGGATGCTTCTCAGCGTCGCAATGGCTTGGTCCGCGCGATTGAGCACCCGCAGTTGAACTTGGGCTAACCGCAACATCGCGTCCACGGCGAGGGCACCGTGTTGCGATGCGATGACCGAAAGCGGGCGAACGACATCCACCCATCGTTTCTCGCTTCCCAGCAACGTCACGTATTGCATCAGCGATTGCTCGTTCAAACCGATTGTCAATTGCAGCCGATCCAGTTGCAGAAACGCTTGTTGCGCGGAGAACAGATTCTTCTGCTGAACGCCTTGCCGGAACAAGAATGCCAAACGGTTGTATTCCGGATGCGACTGGGCGCGCTGCTGTACGGCTGGATCGATGCAGTGTGCCGTTGAGACTGCCCCCGCAAGCGAGACGCCGGGACGTGTGGCGTTTGGCATCTGACTGGGACGCGATGCAACTTGCGGTGACAGACTGGCTGTCGCGTTGGCTGTTGGCGATGCGACCGTTGGCGATGCCGATGCAGATGCGCTGGCGGCTGCCGGTTTGTTGCTGACCAAGCTGAGCCGTCGTCGGGCATCTTCTCCGGCACCCTCCAACGCCAATGCAGTGCCCACGGGATCATAAACTTCGACGACGCCTTGTTTGTCCTGTTGGCGTTTCTCTGGACTGTACAACAACGGATAATCGTGCAGCCACTCATTGCGAGAGATCACGTCCCAGCCTTCGCAATCCACCATGCCAAGCCGCAGCATTGCAAAACCTATCGGTAGCCCGATCAGGATACCGATCACGTGCAGCATCTCCGACGACATGCTTTGGCTCAAGAACACCAACAGGAATTGAATCGCGATATAGATCCCGCCGAACGTGATCACTCTCGCTTCGAATGTTCCCCAGTAGAGAAACACGAGATAGAAACAATCCAGTTCGTTCTCGGGAGCCCAAAGCACTGCGATGGTCAGAACGGCAAAGATCACACCGGAGGCGCCCAACGCGGCGCCTTCGCCGCTGATGAAATACATCGGGACTTGAGTGACCGCGCCGTCGATGAATGCGATCACCAAGTACAGCCCCAAGAAAGGCAGGTTGCCGATCTTGCCCTCGACGATCAGGCCAAAGGCAAACAAGAAAAACATGTTGCCCAACAAGTGCATCAGGTCCGCATGCATGAACTGTGCGGTCAGCCACTGCAGCGGATTGATGGTGTCAAAATTCAAGATCAGCCACGTGACGGACTCTTCTTCGAGATTGCCTAAATGAAATTGAAATGTCGTTGTGAAGTAGAGCACGACGTTGACCACGATCAGCGAAATCGTGGTGATCGGCCAATGATAGAGAGGTGCGTCAGTGCTGTAAGGAACGATCATGACAGACGGCTAACCATGTGGGACGTCGCGTCGAGAGGGTTAATTTGTAGTGGCGGCACAATGAAGATTCTGTGAGTTTGCAAAATCGATTGAATGGGGTCTTGTGTGACCCCCTAAGATAATGGATCAGAGGCGAGGGGGGGCAAAATGGCTAGGAGCATTGGTTGATTAATTCCCTGCGAGTCGACGAGCATGTCCAAATTGGATCGTCAATTAGATGACGTATATGGCGAATCCCGAGTCCGATTGGACTGGAGTCGTGTGGAGGAGTGCATTGATGAGGTGCGGCAACATCTTAAAAACGAGATCGACGAGCACAAAGCCCGAATTCCGTTGGATCTCAGAAGCATCCGTGGAGCACCTCACGCATTGATCGACTTGCTCGTCGAATGTCAACAGTATGCCGCAGATCAAGGCAAGGTGCTGAGCGTCAGTACGGCATTGCCGCCGATGCAGGACGCCTTGTATGGCCTGAAGCGAAAAAAGCCGGGTAGACAAGAAGGTGCGGCATCTGAGGATGCAAGCCAGAGTGCACAGTCGATCTTGGATACACGGAGACAGGATGCGTCTGCCAGTATCCCACCACCCCATCCTCGCAAAACAGCGTCAAGCCCGAGTCGCCGAAAACTCAGGCCTTTTTGGAAACGCTACGCGATCCACATAGCGGTCATACTCGGTTTGACAGCGATGGTCGCTATCGTCGAGTACTTCCTCATTTTCCATGCCGATCATGAGACCGTGGCGGTTCCGACAAAGACCTTTGAACAATGAACGTGCGCAGCTAACGGACCGTTGATTCCGTCGGAATTGGGATCGCAAGAGTGGGCCGTAGGGATGTAGGGCAGTGCGTTAGGCTGGGCTGATCAAAATCTGGGCTGATCAAAATCTGGGCTGATCAAAATCTGGGGTTGACTTGATGTTTCGGCGTTTTTCTTGGAGCCGTTTCTTGTCCACTGGACTGCTCAAAGATTAGTGTTGACGCTGCTATTTTTGTCAATGTTTTTGTTCCACTTTTCGCAATCAAAGTGAGCCTCAGGCGCTAGCCGTGGGCCGGCACCACTTGTCGCAATCAACGTGAGCCTCAGGCGCTAGCCGTGGGCCGGCACCACAATCCGCCTCTGCCCCACGGCTAGTGGCCTGTTGATTTAATCGAAATTGGGAACGCAAGGGTGAGCCGTGGGCCGTAAGGCACCGGGCAACGCGGTAGGCCCGGCCGCTTACGCGTCGCGGCTCACTAAATCAACAGCCCGCTAGCTTCTGAGGCTCACTGGAGTCCACCAGCCCCAGGACTCGTGACCTCGTCCACTACACCAGTGAATGATTGCTCGTTGCGAATGAATCGTCCGGGCTTGTTATCGCATCGGCGAGACTATTGCAACGATCCTAGGAACCAAGCGACGCGTTTGCTGAAGTCCATCGGGTTGACGCCCACGACGGATTCAAAATCGCGGAGTCGATCCGCCCGTGAGTAGTCCGCATAGGTCGGCTTGCGAGACGTCAACTGGAGGATTTGGGCGAACGCCTTTGGTTCACGTTCGGCCAAGTAGTACATCATCGCCCATGAGATCGCGTACGCATCACTGACCGTGTCTCGGCCTTTGAACAGAGCGTCGTCGCCGATCAGTTCCATCATCCGCAGTGCGAATTCGGGTGACCTGCCTGAGTCGTAATTTCGGATCAGCAGCGTCATGCTGTCTTGGTTGACTCGATCTCGGATTGCTAAGCCGGCTTGCTGGCTGACCATGCTCTCCGGTTCGAACATTTGCCCGATGCCCTCACTGATCCACTTCGGCGTGTTGACCACTCGGCTGTGCACCCCGTAGTTGAATGCGGATTGGTGGGCGGCTTCGTGACGCACGGTTTGGGCGACCGAAGGCGTGTAGCCGCCGTCGTGAGTCATCACACGATTGGAGTCGCTGGAGTAAATACCGGCCACGCGTGGCATGTCGATGGATCGGCGTTTGAATTCTGCGTACATCGCGGAGGAATCCGGAAACACGACCGCGATCATGGGAAAACGACCGCGGCGAATTTCCACACCGCGTCGCGACATGTAGCTGACAAAGGCGCGGTGAGATTGTTCGAACAAGTCCGGCCAGCGAGTACCACGTCCACGAGGTTGCACGACCAGAAAATTCTGCGTTGTGAGCACTTCGAATTGCTTGCCAAACTCACTTTGCAAGCTGTTTTTGAGCTCCATCACGGACGCCGGTTCGTAGGACGCGTCCAACTGGCGGACGTTTTGCTTGGCCTGCCTGTCCAGCCAGTGAATCTCTCCGTGGCGATCCAGGACGACCATCTCGTGTTGCAGATCGATCAAGGCGATTCCGTGCTGCACCCGTCCAGAAGCCAGAAACTCCAGCATCCCTGGCGAGGCTGCGGAGCATCGCGGTGAGCCCACGAGAGCGGCAGTGATACTTGACATCACGAGCAATGGGGCGAAACAGCGACGGGCAATCGTAGAGATTTTGATTGCAAGGGTTGAGTTCGTCATGGCGGTTTTGGCAGAAGAAACCGAGCTTGTCGGTTGCGGACAGAGACGGGCTGCCAAACACTAGGTTAGAATCGCGACTGCCGCCTTTGCCGCGAACCGCCCACGCGACGCGTCGGGTGCGAATGAACGCTTGACACCCTGTCGCCCATACGTCTGTGAGGATTGTGATGATTTCAATGGCTGAAAAACGACGCCCGCTCTTTGCGATGAGGTTTTCGACCGGATCGCTGATGGCCAGGTGTTGTCCAGTTTCTTTGTTGGTCCTTGCCATTTTCGTGACGAACGCCCCAGGACAAGATTTGCCAGCCGATTTCAAGAGCGATGTGCTGGAATGGCTCGACGAACTCGACGCACCGAGCTTGTCCGTCCGAAAAGAAGCCGAGCAAAAACTGATCGAAGCCGGACCGGCCGCGTTTGAGTTTCTGCCAGAAGAGAAGGCAGGCCTTTCGATCGAAGCCGCTGAGCGTCTGAAACGTGTTCGTAGCAAACTGCTCGCGGCGCGTGTCACGGAGGAGTCGTCCGACATCACGGTTCGCTTGACCGATGTGACGAACTTGGCCGAAGCACTTGAGGCGATCAGCCGGGACAGTGGCATTGAATTCGAAGGCGGCGACAACGACACCATTGCCATCCAAAGCGTCAGTACGCCGCTACCCTTCTGGCATGCCGTGGATCTGGTCTTGGACCAAGCCGATTTGGACATCAATTTCTACAGCGGCGAAACAGGCACACTCGCGTTGGTCGAACGGGCGGAAGATCGACCCTCTCGCGTCGACTCCGCAGCCTACAGCGGTGTGTATCGGATCGAGCCCACCGCGGTCAGCTCGCGGCGAGTACTGAATCAACCCGACCAAAGTGCATTGAACATCAGTTTGGAGATCGCTTGGGAACCTCGGCTTACTCCCATCGGACTGACCATTCCCATCGATCAACTCAGCGGCACGCTCGACAACGGTCAACCGCTCAAGCCGCAGGAATCCGGCGGTACCGTTGACATCGCAGCCAACAGCGATCTTGCGTTCAGCGAGTTCTATCTGCCGATGCAGTTGCCCGCCGACCAGCCCGGAAAGATCGAATCGCTTTCGGGGGTCATCGAGTCATTGCTGCCAGGAAAGACAAAAGACTTTGAACTCGCGTTGAGCGATCCTGGCAGCGAAAACAAAATCGATTCGATGACCGTCAAGCTGGAGGATGTTCGCAAGAACGGTGCGATCTACGAAGTCCGACTGGGCATTGTCTTGGCCGACGCCGATCGGTCGCTGGAAAGCCATCGTCAATGGATCTTTCAAAACAAAGTCTTCGTGATGGACGAAGCAGGTAATCGCAGTGAGCATCTCGGATACGAGCTGTACCGACAAACAGAAGACAGCATTGGCATCGCCTATTTGTTTGACATCGGAAGTCTGGGGAAATCCAAGGTGATCTATCAGTCGCCCACCAGCGTTATCAAGAACGAAGTTCCTTTCGTACTGCAGGACATCCCGTTGCCATGACCACTGGAACACTTCACCGCCTTTGTTCTGCCGGCGTTTTGGCACGGCTGCTCGTCGCCCTGCTGGTCGTCGCTCTGCTGCTCGTCGTCTTGCCGGTCGCCTCCATCTCGCAAGCCGCTGATGATAAGTATTCCCCCGAAGATCCGATCGCGTCGGTCGCAGGCGAGCCGGTTTTCTTGGGTGAACTGAATCTCGTGCTGTTGCAGCGGTTGCAATTCAAGAGCTTGCAACAAGTGCCGATCCAGGTCCAACAAGCGACGGCCGCGTTGTTGGTTCGCCAACACTTGGCACGCAGGGCGTTGGAATCCAAAGGTGGCGCGGCCCTGCAGGCAATCATTGATCGTGGGATCGCGTCGTTCGAAAACGACTTGCAGCGACGCGGCGGCTCGCTCGCACAGCATGCCGAAGCAAACCGGTGCAACCAACGCGGTCTGCTGGATCAGCTTCGCTGGCAAATCGCATGGAGGGAATATCTCAAGAGCCGACTGAACGACAAGAATCTGAAATTGTTCTACGAACGCAATCGGGCAAAGTACGCGGGCGGCCGCTGGGAGGTTTCGCATCTCTTCCTACCCGTGGACCCCAAGGATCCGTCCTCCGCAGGCATCAGCGACGATCGCATCGAGCAGATCCTCAAGCATCTCGGGGACGCGTCAGACATCATCACCGAATTTGCCGCCGCTGCGCGAGATCACAGCGAAGGAGGAACAGCGCGTGAAGGTGGCTACGTCGGTTGGGTTTCCAAAGACGGTGACTTGCCGTCGTCGGTCATGAATGCGGTTCGCGAAACCAAGCCAGGTGCCGTCAGCACGCGAGTCGTTAGCCCGCTCGGACGTCATCTTGTTTTGGTGCACGCGTTCGAACCCAAAGAAGTCGCCTTCGAAGATCTGCCGGATCAGTCAGCGATTCGACGCGACGCAACGGACGCTTTATTTGATGCGTTGGTGGGCAGCCAATCGTCTGTGAATGTCCAATGGCTGATTGGTGCACTGAAGCCACCGGCAGGAACCGAGCTGGCTCCATAACAAGTCGTCAGTGTTGCTGAAAGCGCCACTGGATGGACACGAGTGCAACGAAAACATGTGGGTTAGGAGGCAAGTTCAATTAGCGCTCGCAGCGCTAGCCCGGATTATTCACGCGACTCAATACGGTCATCGCAATACGTTTGAACGAAACGACTTGCGCGGATTGGCACGAAAACAGTCTGCGCATATCAGCCGCCACGCGATAGCGTCCGGTTCTTGCACCCATACTCGGGAACCGGACGCTATCGCGTGCCGGCTGATGAATAATCCGGGCTAGAACGCGCCAACCACGAGCGCAAAAAAAACGCGTCCGAGGGGTTGGGGCAAAACCTCTCGAACGCTGGCGAATGCGGCGAACCGCTTTCGTTGTCGAAATGATAGAGCAAAGTTGGTTCGAAGTCGAGTCTAAAGTGAAAACTTCATTCATCTCTCTATAGGTACACCTGTTCCACCTATCCACTCTAACGGCGGTGTGATTTCCTCTGAGCCGTTGTTTTTCTCAATTGTTCATTGATTGTTTCGATCACTCGGGAACTTCCTGATTCGTCGTCGCAGCGCCCTCGATGCGTCTCGTTGTCGCACCGAACATCGCCATGGCTGTGAAACTCATGCGTGTAGCGTTAACGAGAAATGGTCAGCCTTTGAATGAGGCTGACCGGCGTATTATTTCTCATAAGTATCCGGGGCGTCCGATTCTTGATGGATTCCCGTAACCCTCGTTGGTCGATTAGACGCGGTCAAACTGCAAGCCACCGTTAGTGGAACCGTCGAGTTGAAAGGTAAAGCCGTTCGATTTTTCGCTCAGGGATCCCGCCATTTGCTGAAGGTCATTGGAGCGAACAAGCGTCAAGCGACCTCCATCCATTCGGTACTGCCCGTCGAACTGTGTCGTTTTTCCCGCACTGTCCCTCACGCTCCAGCTGAATTTGCCGTCTTGGTCCAGCGACAACGTGATGGTGACTTTGCTAGGCAGCGTGGCTTGCCAAGTTCCCACGAACGGCGACGCTGCGGCGGTGCTCGTTGCCGGTGAGAAAGTCGGTACCCCACTGTCGACTGCCGCGTTCGTCGGTTCGGGGGATGCGTTGGCGGACGTCAGCGATGCAAGTGCCGCCAAAGCAGAGGCCTCCGGATTTTCCGTGGGATTTGTCGCAGCGGGCTGGACAGTTGTTTGTTGAGCAGGTTGCTGCGCCGGCTGAGCCGATGGCTGGGTCGGCTGCGTTTGGCGAAGCGTTTGCGAACGTTGGTTCGGCGTCGAGTTCGTCGAGTTCGTCATGCCAGCCGAAGCAGCGAAGGCTTGACGCGATGTCGGAGCCGAGTTAGGCACCACTTGATTCGATGATGCGGTCGCAAACTGCTGGCCTTGAGGTGCCGACTGTTGCACGACCGGGCCGTTTTGGACGGGCTGTGTCTGCATCGGCTGGCCCAGATGAGTGGGCTGGCCGTAAGTGATCGGCTGTCCCTGTGTGTTCGGTTGTGCATAGGTGATCGGTTGTGCATAGGAGCTCGGCTGTGCATAAGAAACACTGGAGCCGTATGAAATCGGAGCAGGTGATCCGTAGCTGTTGCCGTAGCGAACCGAATGACCGCTGCTGTACGTGGCTGCAGGTCGCGAGTATCCCGAGAAACCGCCGCGGCCGCCGCATGCGGAGGCGTCAGAGATTTGGCCGACGGTGGCAGCTGCGAGAGTGGTCAGAGCGACGATGGATTTGATGGATCGTTTCATGGCTTGGTCCTGATGGAGGGTGTTTTGGCTGGTATGGGAAGCACTTGACTTGCCTCCTCTGCAGATCCAAGCGAACCCGTGGGCGATCTGTTACAGAAAAAAAATCAGGGAGCGTCGATTGGGAAATCGGCCGCTCCCTGATCCGTCAACCAAGCCATTGGTGTCGGTTTGTTCTGCCGGGTGTTTTGGGAGACTGCTGACCTTGTGAGCCGCATGGCGCTAGCCGCGGATTATTCATCAGCCGGCACGCGATAGCGTCCGGTTTCCGATTACAGGCGTGAGAACCGGACGCTATCGCGTGGCGGCTGATCTGCGCAGACTGTTTTCGTGTCAATCCGCGTAAACCGTTTGGTGCAAACGTATTGCGAAGACTGTAGTCAGTGGCGTGAATAATCCGGGCTAGCCGCGGGCCTCATGGTGTCGAGGAAAGCCTTCGAAGCCCGTGGCTAGCGCCATCGGCTCACAGGCCCGTGGCTAGCGCCATCGGCTCACAGGCCCGTGGCTAGGCCATCGGCTCACAGGCCCGTGGCTAGGCCATCGGCTCACAGGCCCGTGGCTAGGCCATCGGCTCACAGGCCCGTGGCTAGGCCATCGGCTCACAGGCCCGTGGCTAGCGCCATCGGCTCAAAGGTACAGCGCAACATGACCAAGTCAGCAGTCTCCATCGGGGGCCCGATCACTCGGCGAGCCAAGAAGCCAGGGTTTCTTCGGCTGATTTTTCTGTTGTTTTTGGCGTCAGCTCCTTGTTCATCGCTGCGGCGAGTCGGCCGACGTAGTCCACGGTGCTCTCCAAGGCTTCGTCACTGGCTGTGGCATCCAATTTGGCGACGAAAAACACGATGTAGCCTTCGGTTTCGTTCTTTTCGATCGCCCAAGCCCCCAGCTTGGTCGCCGAACTCTGACGCATCAGACGCATCATCAGGTCGGCATCCGGGGCGGTTTGGGACGTCAAGACGGTGGACCAGACGCGGCGAATGTCGGCTCGCTCGTGATATTCGGTATCCTTGGCGACAAAGACGGCCTGCGTATTGGTGCCGATTTTGCGGTCGATTTGGTAGTGCCCGCTGGTGTGTTTGGTGTACGGCATGCCGGTTTCGTCCAACAGCACCTTGCTGGGCAGCGGAGCACTTTTCCAGGGGCTTGCGATGATGTTTCGGATCTCGGTGACGTCCACACAGTAGCTGACCAGGGGGCTCGATGGCGAAAACGATTGAGCGATGGCGATGAGCTTTCCGTCGGCGTCCACGATCGGGCCGCCGCTGTCGCCCGGTTTGATCAAGGTCTGGGTTTCGACGGCCAAGAACTCGTGTTCACCATGGTTGGACTTGAATTTTTTGTCGTAAACCGATCGCACCGTCCCGTCGGTGTAGACCCACAAGATGTCACCATCGCCAGGGTTTCCGATCAAATCAATGTCGGCACCGGGAGTCGTGCTGGCATCAGCCAAGTCCATGGGGACCGCGTCACCGGGGACATTGGGTAATTGAATCAACGCCAAATCGCGTTTGCGATCCACGGCGACGACGTTGCCTTGGATGCCCAATTTCAGAATGTTGGACAGATAGTGTTTACGCTTGACTTGCGGTTTACCGTCTTTGACGTCTGCGAAGAACACGACGGCTTTGCGGCTTTCGCCGACCACGTGCGCGTTGGTGACGATCAGCTTTTTTTCGGCGTCGATGTAGACACCTGTGCCGGTGGAAGTCTGATTTTCCGCGTCGCTGGTGATGATCCAGGCGGTGCTTCGCAGGATCGTTTGGTAATCCCCTGCTGACGCGATGCCCGCGAAGGACGAGGATGCGGCAAGCAGACAGACGGCATACAACTGGCGGCGAATCAACTCGCCGGGTTTGAAATGGAACACGGCAGATACCTCAACGTGAATGGCTTGGTTGACACCCTGTTCGTCAAACGACAGGTGGACTGTCAGACCAAGCGAGCACGTTGAGGCGATGTTACACGACTTTTTTGAAAGCAAGCCGGAATAGATTGGTTGGCGACCACATAGACGCGTCTCTCGGGACGCGAATACTTTCGAGCCTCGGGGGACGTGCGGATAATAAGTGTCGCGAAATCCACGTAGCAATCATCGCTTCGCGTGATATTGGTAACGAGATTGGACACTCATTCTCCAAACCGACCACGAAGTGGTTAAACAACATAGCCTGGGATCGCGGCGAAGCCAGCGCACCCCGGGTTAGCTCCGATAGCTGCGGAGCAGCGACAGCATACAGCATGGGGTGCCAACCCCATGTTTCTGCAAGCGAGTCCGCCCAGAAGCTGCGGAGCAGCGACAGCATAGAACGTTTGGTGTAGCCTACAGCACGCTACAGCACGCGGTGGTCCGGATGCAATCTGTCGCCGCTCCGCGGCTTGTTGGCGGCGTCGGGCGGTGTTCACCTGGGGCTCGCGCCCTCTTTATCCTACACATCTTTTTTTCTACCCTTTGGTCGGTTGGAGTCGACAAAACACTTCCCCAGGGATCGGGACAATGGCAAGCTGGATAAAAGATGAGCTTCGGACTTTGGATTTAGGTGATAAGCGGCGGGAGCGACGTGTCGCCCTGATTCTTGAGCAACAGTCCGAGATTGCCGAATCTACGCCCAGTGCGTGTAAGGACAACGCGAAACTTGAGGCAACCTACCGTTTGGTAAACAATCGAAATATCCCTGTGGACGGCATTCTCAAAGCCCACAATGATGCTTCAATCGCTCGCACCGCCGAGCAACCGGTCGTCATCCTATCCCAGGATACCACCGTCTGTGATCTCACCAAACCACAGCGGCAAGTCCGCGGTGCCGGGCCGTTGGAGAGTCGGGACAAATTCGGTTTTTTTCTGCACCCACTCTATGCGATCACCGAGGATGGACTTGTTCTGGGCACGGTCGATCAGTGCATTTGGACGCGTGATGACATCAAGACGGATCTGAACAACACAGAAAAAGTCAACCTGCGACGCCAGCAAGCCTTTGAAGAAAAAGAAAGCTACCGTTGGCTGGAGATGTTTCAAAGTGGCGAGCAAATCGCACTGGCTCATCCCCAGACGCACTACATTGGCGTCTCGGACAGCGAGTCTGATATTTATGAATTGCTAGCGCAAACCGATGATCTGGCGGCCAACTATGACTACGTCATTCGTGGTTGCCAAGATCGCACAGTGCTCGATCAAGGTGAAACCAGGACGATCTCCGAAGTGATGCAGGAGACGGAGTTTCAGTTTCAGCGTGAAATCGATTTAAGCGAGCGAAAGTCATTAATTATCGGAGAAACGCGTGCTCGTCGGATGAGTCGCAGTGCCCGGGTAGCATCGATTTCGATTCGTGCCCGGCAGGTCACTTTACGCGGCCCGGCACGCCCTGGTGGTCGTGCTCCCGACGTGACGATCAATGTTGTCGAGGCCGTCGAAACGGACGCACCCGAAGGCGAAGAGCCGATCCGCTGGTTACTTTTTACATCGCTCCCCATTTCGACGATCTCGGAAATCGAACGAGTCATTGGTTCTTATTGTCGCCGCTGGGACATCGAACTGTATTTCAAGACGCTCAAGAGCGGCATGAAGATTGAGAAGCTGAAGTACGAGCAGATCGATACATACGTGCGTGCGGTGACGCTTTTGATGATCACTGGGTTTCGAGTCGAGCAACTCAAGACCGCCAATCGAGTTTGTCCGCAAGTCAGTTGCGAGCGTTTCTACGATGCCAGTTTTTGGAAGGCGACGTACCTCGTGGTCTTTGCCGGACGTGAGGTTCCCGAAACACCTCCCACGATCGGCGAATGGATGCTGGTGGTCGCCAAGCTTGGCGGCTATCTGGACAAGAAAGGCCAAGGCCCGCCCGGCTCCACAACGATCTGGCGAGGAATGCAGAAAATCGAGTCGTACCACGAAGCTTTCCTCGCCTACAAAAGGCTCATCGGAGATGTGTAGGATAAAGAGGGCTCGCGCCCCAGGCTGTATGCTGTCGTCGCATCCGCGACTGAGGGGTTAGCTTTTCACGTTCCGAGAGGCTCGGCTACGTGAAACCCGCTTAGAACGCGAGTTCAACCCGGCATCAACACTAGACCATGCGTTGGATTCGATTCACTTCAAATCCTTGATGACTTCGGCGATCTTTTCGGGGTCTTGTTTCGCGTTCACCTTCTCGTCTTTGTACGCGATCTTGCCGTCCAGGCCGATCACGAACGTCCAGCGTTTGGCGGTGACGTTGCGGGTCAGCGATTCATTTTTGCCCAAGATCAACTTCTCGACCGTTTTGGCACCGAGGCTCACTGGGACGCCGAACGCGTTGGCGACTTTACCTTCCGTGTCGGCCAACAGGGCGAAGTTCAGATCGTGTGCTTTTTTGAACAGTTTGTGGTTTTCCACGGTGTCGCCACTGACGCCGACGACCATGACGTCTTTCGCAGCCAGCTCGTCCATGCGATCTCGGTACGCACACGCTTGCGCCGTGCAGCCGCCGGTCATGTCGGCGGGATAGAAGTACAGCACGATGATCTTTTTGCCGACATGATCTGTCGACTTCCAAGTTTCACCCGAATCATCCTTCGCCTCAAACTTCGGCGCCTCATCACCGACCGACAGCGAGACCGCATCATCGGCCGAGATCGCGGGAGCAGACAGAACCAGAGCCAGCAACGAGAAAAGAGTCAACGCAATTGAGTAACGCATGGGTGCGGTCCAAGGAGGGGAAAGGGATGCAGAGGCAGGGAAGGCCAACCTGATCATGATATCTCCGATCCGAGAGTCAAAAAGATGGAAGACAGAAATAGTCAACAGCCCGCTAGGCGCGGATGATTCACGCGACTCACTATCGTCTTCGCAATACGTTTGCACAAAACAGCTTACGCGGATTGGCACGAAAGCAGGCTGCGCCTATCAGCCGGCACGCGATAGCGTCCGGTTCTCACGCCTGTCATCGGGAACCGGACGCTATCGCGTGCCGGCTGATGAATCACCCGCGCCTAGCGGCTTGTGAGCACAGCTCTTTCGCTTCTTGTGATGCAGGTTAAGCTGAGCGGCCCTGTGATCAGCAGTCCACCACAGCTCTTGCTCTGCTGCCGCTTCGTTGCCGGACCTACACTGCCTGGATAATGTCTGACCGTTCTCTCGCCGATACCCGTGTCCATCGCTGGATGAAGCGTTTTGAGCTTCATTCACTGGGCAAGTGGATTTTTTTGGCATCGCTGATCGGACTCGTCGCCGGATTGGCGGCGATCGCGTTTGATGTGCTTGGTCAGTTCGTGCTGCGATTCACGCTTGGCCAATTCGCAGGTTATTCGCCCAGCGAAGCCATCGGGGAACACTCCCGCTTCGGCCACGCCGAAGTTGCGTTCTCGCCTTGGATGGTGATTGCCGTGATGACACTCGGCGGCCTGGTCTCGGGGATCATCGTCTACACGTTGGCACCGGAAACCGCCGGCGCGGGGACCGACGCCGCGATCGATGCGTTCCACAACAAACGTGGCAAGATCCGAGGACGCGTTCCATTGATCAAGACGATCGCCTCGGCCATCACACTGGGAACGGGCGGTTCGGGCGGCCGCGAAGGACCGATTGCTTTGATCGGTGCCGGGTTCGGGTCATGGATGGCCAGCAAGTTGAAACTCAGTGACCGTGAGCGACGCATCATGTTGGCCGCCGGCATGGGCGCCGGGATCGGCGCGATCTTTCGCGCGCCGCTGGCCGGTGCCGTCTTCGCGGGCGAAATCTTGTACAGCGACGCTGACTTGGAAGCCGACGTGATCGTCCCGGCCGCTTCGGCATCCGTCATCGCCTACAGCGTCTACGTGCAATCGTTGCCAGTGGAAACTCGTTTCGTCCCGTTGTTCGGTGCAGGACTCGATCACACGTTCGTCTCACCGCTGCAGCTCCCCGCCTACGCTTTGCTGGCGGTTCTGTTGTTCGTGATGGGGGCCATTTACGTCAGAACGCTGTCGGGGACGCAATCGCTGTTCAATCGTCTGCCCGTCATTGAGCACCTGCGTCCCGCGATCGGTGCAGCGTTGGCTGGAGTGATCGGCATCGGTCTGTACTATGCCCTGGGGCAACAACAGGTCCTGCTGAGCGTGCTGGGAACCGGCTACCGTTCCTTGCAAGTCGCGGTGACCAGCGCCCAGACCATTGGCATCTCGTTCTTGATCGCGATCGCATTGGCGAAAATCGTGACGACTTCGCTGACCATCGGCTCAGGGGGGTCGGGCGGTGTGTTCGGCCCATCGATGGTGATCGGCGGATGCACCGGCGCCGCAGTCGGATTGTTGCTGCAGTCGGTTTGGCCGGATTTGTTCACGGAGCCGGAAGCGTTTGCGGTGGTCGGGATGGCGGGATTCTTTTCCGGGATCGCCAGAGCGCCCATCTCGACGATCATCATGGTGCGTGCCTTGACGGGGGATTACGGACTGCTGTTGCCCACGATGTTGGTTTCGACCTTGACGTTCGTGCTCAGTCAGCACTTTCGGCTTTATCAACGCCAGCCCAGAACGCGAATGGAGTCGATGGCGCACCGCGGCGATTTCATCGTCGATGTCCTGGAAGGCTTGCAGGTCGGGGATTTGTACCAGCGGAATCGCGAGATCGTGTTGATCCCCGAAGGCATGACGCTCGACGGCATCGTCCATCGGTTGGCTTACACACATCAGCACTATTTCCCCGTCATCGATGCTGATCAAAAGATGGTGGGGATCTTTAGCGACGATGACGTGAGGGCGTATTTGTACAACGACACGATCTGGAGTCTCGCCGTTGCTCGCGACATCATGCTGGACAATTTTCTCTCGCTCGCCCCGGACGATGACCTGAACACGGCGCTAAAACGATTCACCTCACACAACTTGGACGAGCTGCCGGTATTGGACCCCGACCGCCCAGGCGTATTTCTAGGGATGTTACGCCGCAAAGAAACCATCGCCGCGTACAACCAACGCTTGATGGAACTTAAACGCACGCACTCGGACGAACCGGAAACCGGCTCTTGAAGTCGTGTCGTATCATCAAGGTGCAGAATCGAGAATGATCCCTCATCACGCGAACCAACATAAAACGCCCTGAGCCGCGACGCGTCAGCGGCCGGGTAAACCAAGTCGCTACTAACACTTGCGTCGTAGTAACAGACACCCATGCAATATCCGGGCTAGCCCAGCGATTTTGAGGGAGTTTGGATCGCGCGAAGGAAGTTCCGGGAGGGAACCTTCGCTTGGGATGGCAAGAATGTGTTGTCGAACCCTCCTGCTTGCCATTCACTTTTGTTGCTGCGCCCAGGGCATCGAGCGATCATTGATTTCCGCCGGGCTCGTCCCGGCGGGAGCACAACTGGTTGCTACTGTGTGCGACTCCATTCCCTTCCTTTGCCCGCGAATCGCCGCAGGCGATTCGCGGGCAAAGGAAGGAAGAGTGTGAATGCGTATTTGAGTAGCTGCCAGTTGACGCACCGACCGGGGCAAGCCCGACGGAAGCGAGGAAACTTGTTTCGGATTGAAACTTGAGCCAGCCGAGCCCATTGCATTGCCAAGATGTTGAGATCAAGTCCATCGGAAGCAAGGCACCTGAATCAAACGGCATCATCCATCGACACGGATTGACGACCAATTTGCGCCCCAATCCGGCTGGTTTTCGGCCTAGAGAATTAACGGCTGTGGCAGGTGCGGATCGTTGATGCCCGGCAGCCTTCGAACAACGTCATTACTTCTCACGAAAGGTGGCAGCCCCGTTTCAGCGGCCAATTGTGAGAAGGCTTTTTTGCAGGCCCCAGCGTGCAACGGGGGAGACTCCGTCCATGGTGAAAACACCGGTTTACAGGAAATGCTTGACACACAATCACTTACGCGAAATAGCGTCGCCCTATGCATGACGCTCCACCGTGCAGCCGATTAGGTTGGAGTAGGTCAGGCTAGAAAGCCTGACGTACATGTGGAGCCGATGATGGTGGAGTATGTCAGGCTGGAAAGCCTGACGTACTGGGGGGATTACGGGGGGAATTCGCGTCGCAAATTTGCTTCAGGGGCTTTCTTTGCATTCCGGGCATTTTGGGGCCTGACCGATCCACGGGTGCTGAGTTAGTCTCTAGGTTGACGAGAGGGAGTGTTCTCTGCTGCGGCAGGCTCCCCGGCGACCTTACTTCCGAGATTTCTAACGAATGGGGAGCGTGTCGCCCTCATAGAAATCACCTACGGAAAGTATCTCAGTGTCTGACCAAAACCAGGCCGATGGTGCGACTCAAGTCGAGTCCGCCACCGGCAGCGATCACCTATTGTCTGTTGACTCCGCTTCGATTGAGTCCGCTCTTGCATCGTTGATGACCAGCGAACTCATCATGACTGACAGCGTCTCAACCGACAGTGTTGACTCACCCGTCGAGTCGACCGAGCCGGAAGCTACCCAGCCGGCCGAACCTGAATCGGCAGCCGCCCCCGTGCTCGACACCACTGCCATTCTGTGCACGGATCCTGTGGCTACGAGTCCTGCCGAAGTCGTACCGGCAGAAGAAGCGAGTCTTATTGCGCCACCCGCAGAGGATTCCCCACAAGCAGATGCTGCGCAGCCTGCTGACGATGAGCAACCGCCGGTCGAGTCCAAAAAGAAACGCAAGAAACGGCTTGCCGCTGAAGCAGCCGAAGCAGAACTGGCCGTCAAACTTGCTGCCCTAGCAGGTGGAGCAACCGACGCATCGGACTCCAGCGACGCAAACAGCGACAAGAACACGGCAACCGGTTTCGCTGCGTTGAAGTTGTGTGACCGAGTTCACCAAGCGGTCGAACAGTCCGGTTATGACACACCGACGGACATTCAATCCGAAGTCATCCCGCACATCATGGCCGGACGCGACGTGTTGGCTCAGTCGCAGACCGGGACCGGAAAGACGGCCGCCTTTGCGTTGCCCCTCCTGTCCCGTTTGTCATTGACCAAACGTGCCCCGCAAGTCTTGGTGCTGGCACCGACGCGTGAGTTGGCGATGCAGGTCGCCGATTCGTTCGCGACGTATTCCGAGCACATGTCGGGTGTTCGCGTGGCAGCCGTTTACGGCGGACAAGATTACGAGATCCAGTTTCGTCAGCTCAAACGCGGCGTCCACGTCGTCGTCGGCACCCCCGGACGCGTCATCGATCACATCAAACGCGGCACGCTGGATTTGAGCGAGCTGGATTGTTTGGTGTTGGACGAAGCGGATGAGATGTTGAACATGGGTTTCTTGGAGGACGTGCAATTCGTTCTCGATCAAACGCCCGAAAGACGCCAAGTCGCTTTGTTCTCGGCCACGTTGCCGGCACCGATTCGCGCCATCGCCGATCGCTATTTGAACGATCCGGCCAAGGTCACCGTCAAGACCAAGACCGTCAGCGCCGAGTCGATCCGACAACGAGCCGTGTTCGTCGCGCCTCGTGACAAACTGGACGTGTTGACTCGATTCCTGGAAGCCGAAAAGACGGACGGCGTGATCGTGTTTACCAAGACCAAGGACTCGACCGTCCAAGTCGCGGAGCAACTGTGTCGTCAAGGCATCTCGGCGGTCGCGCTCAACGGCGACATGCCGCAAAAGGTTCGCGAGCGAACGATCGAGCAACTCAAGGACGGACGGTTGGACGTGTTGGTGGCCACCGATGTCGCCGCCCGCGGCTTGGACGTGCGACGCATCAGCCACGTGTTCAATTATGACTTGCCGCACGACAGTGAGTCCTACATTCACCGCATCGGACGAACCGGACGCGCGGGACGAACCGGCGAAGCGATCATTTTCTTGACCAATGCACAACGCAACAAAGTGCGTTTGATCGAACGGGCCACCAAAGGAACTTTGGAAGTCGTCCAGGCACCCTCGTCAGAGCAGATCAACGCGCTCCGCGTGGAGCAGTTCAAACAACAGATTACCGCGGTTTCGGCCGAGCAAGATTTGACGATGTTCAAACAACTGCTCGTCGACTACTCCATCGAGACGGGCAAGTCGATGGAGATGATTGCCGCAGCGTTGGCACAGATTTCTTTACAAGGTCGCGACTTCTTGATGAAGGAACGACCCAAACGCGCGAAGACGCACGAAGCGCCCGGCCGCGAGGATCGTGCCTTTGATGGACGAAGTGACGACGATCGGGGGCCTCGACGCCCTCGTTATGAAATCCGGCCGGTCGAAGAAGGCATGTTGCGGTACCGCATCGAAGTCGGCCGTCGTGACGGTGTCAAACCGGGCAACATCGTCGGAGCCGTGGCCAACGAAGGCGGTATCGACAGCGAGTTCATCGGCCCGATCACGATCAATGACGGATACAGCACAATCGATCTGCCCCAAGGAATGCCCACGACGATCTTTGAAACCCTGCAAAAGACTCGCGTTTGTGGCAAAGTCATGCGGATCAGCGTCGCCAAAGATGAACCAAGTGACCAGGACGGAGGCTACAAAGGCTCGCGACCGAGTGGCGGATACGCCAAACGGGGCGGACCCAACGTCAGATCTGGAAAACCGGGCGGAAAACCCGGCGGGAAGTTCAAAGGCGGCTTCAAAGGCGGTTTCGCCAGTGGCAAATCGGCCGGCAAGTCCGGCGGCAAACCCTTCAAAGGCAAGAAAAACAGCAAACGCTCGGGAAGCCGCTGAGCTCCTGCCGTGTGCTGAAACGATCGGCGTTGGGGCAACCTGACGCCGGTAAACCTTGCCCAAAGGGAGGCCTCACAGGCCGCTGGAGGGCTTTTGAGTCAGATTTTCCCTGCAAATCCCCCGGCAGGGGGTGCAGTGAGACACGCAGCGTGGATAAATTGTCACCGTCGAAAGGGGTCGGTTGCAGTGGGTTCACCACGACAGCCGTCAAGACCACTTACGGCACCCTTACTCCACGCCGATCTTTGAAACAGAAAGCTACTAGATGTGCTTATTGGCCGTTCAGTACAAGTTGGTCCCGGAAAGTCCTATTCTTGTGGCCGCGAACCGCGAAGAGTATTTCGATCGCCCGAGTTTGCCGCCGTCCATTCAATCCGGAAAGCCACGTGTGCTGTGCGGGATTGATCAAAAGGCCGGCGGCAGTTGGTTGGGCGTCAATCAAAACGGTTTGTTCGTCGGCGTCTGCAACCGAGCAACGCCGACACCTCTGTTCGGACAACGCTCCCGCGGCTTGCTAGCCTTGGACTTGTTGCGATGCACCACTTCGGCGCGAGCGTTGGACAAAGCGCTCGACGAGCTGGCCAACACGCGTTACGACGGCTGCAACCTGATCATCGCTGATGGTCAAACCGGCTACGCCATTCACTCCGGTCAAACGCAAGACGTTGTCGAGTTGCGTCCAGGGTTGAACATCGTAGGTGCGCATAACTTGAACGACCCTGATGATCCACGCGTTCAGATGGCACATCGCCTGTTGACGCTGCAGACGTTGGACTCACCGGTCAAGTTTCTGGCGGTGGCGAGTCGTGTGTTTGCCCGTGCTCCGGTTGGCCCTGGTCGGCCCAGCATGGTGATTCGCAACAAGGATTACGGAACCGTCAGCAGTTCGCTGATCGCACTGGGAGTCAAACCCCGCGACGCGATCTATCAGTTCAGTAACGGAGCGCCGGATCGTTCAAAATACGAAGACTGCTCCCCGATGTTGCGAGACATCCTGAGCCGCGGACTTCGTGAGGCACGAACCAAAGCGAAAGCCAGCGTCTGAAAGACGCCCACGTAGCCGCGTCTCTCTGAGACGTGCGGTAAACAATTGTCGCTCGACTTTCCAAGTCGATAGCGTTCTCCGCTGTACGTTGTCGACTCGGGGGACGTGCGGAAAATAAGTGTCGCGAAATCCACGTAGCAATCATCGCTTCGCGTGATTTTGGCAACGGGAGAGGGCACTTATTCTCTAAACCGACCACGATGTGGCTAAACAACATAGCCTGGGGTCGCGGCGAAGCCAGCGCACCCCGGATTAGCTCCGATAGCTGCGGAGCAGCGACAGCATAAAACGTTTGGTGTAGACCACAGCACGCGGTGGGCCGGATGCAATCTGTCGCCGCTCCGCGGCTTGTTGGCGGCGTCGGGCGGTGTTCACCTGGGGCTCGCGCCCCAGGCTGTATGCTGTCGTCGCATCCGCGACTGAGGGGATTGCTGGGAACGTAAAGAATGATCCGGCGATGATCGCTGCGCTCTAACGCCGGCTACCGTCTGTGACCGCTTCACGGTCATATGCAGCAACAAAACTTTTCATGTTCCCCGAGACGTGATCGCGTGCGTTCTTTTGCGATCAACCAACGTCGATCGCGTTGACATGCTTGTGCTGCGATCGGAGAGGGAATTCTGGCGAATCCCATGACGGGGATGGCTACTTACCGATTGCTTGTTGGAGGGCATTTCCTGCTGCTTCCAGAGCGTTCTTGATGTCTTGGACGCCTTTGTCCAATTCGGCAGACTCGAGCGTCATCATTTCTACGGTCAGTTGCAGCGGCTGATCGTCGGTGATCTCGTAGCTCATCTCGCGGTCACCTCGGGCATCCGAAATCGGCATCAGATACTCATCGTGATACACAAGAAGCGACTCGCGTTTATTCAGCGGGATCCCCTTCAGAATCGCCACGCCTTTCTCATCCGTTTTGGTCTCGAAGCGTGACTCGCGACGTCGCATTCTCAATCTCGGTTCTGACTCGGAATCAATCTGTTGTTGAATCAGTTCGATGGCGTCCCATTTCCGTCCCAGAATCGTAGATCCGCTCAAGTGCATGCTTTGATTGGGCCACGTCGAGACAGGAGCATTGGGCAGAGGCTTTCCCTCTGGATCCAAGACGGTGACTTGCAACGTACCGGCGGGTTCCATGGGCACTGTAATGTCCTCCAGGTCGTCACGTTCGTCGATCGTGAGATACATGCCTTGTCTAAAGTGGGGATTGGGATCGATCACATCGACGTTCTTGACGACGTGGGTGTCGCAAACGGCAATCAACTGAATCAAACCTGTTCGTGGAAGTGAAGGAAACTCAAAGCTGCCGTCGTCGTTGACGTTCGTCCATGTTTCCCAGCAGAGCGAAGGGTTCTCGTCCGCGTAAACTCGCCCGTCGGGACGCGGGAGGCAATAGACGCTGATCGTTCCGTTGGTTACCGGGCGTGGCACCGAATCATCCAGTTTTCCCGCCAGTCGTAGACCGGGCGTCAAACGCAAGTTGCGGATATTGACCGCTTGTTGGTCACGCAATCGAATGGGCAGGACGCCACTGAAAAGGTGTTTGCCGGACTCACCGGGACTGACGAGCATGGTTTGCCAACTGCCATCGGGAATCGCTCGCGAACGACGCGTGCCGTTTTCGTCGATGGACCACGTCGCGTTGCGACCGGGGCCGGCCATGGTGACACCGAACTCAACGGGCGTGCCATTGCTGTCGGTAGCGCTGAACGAGAGCTGGCAACCAGCTTTCATCGTCGCTTCTGCTGTACCGCCACGTGGGTCCTCGTCCAGTCGTTCAGAGATGTACTCGGGATGGCTCAACAGGGCAGAGACTTCACAGGTCGTGTTCCACTCGGGCGACCGACCGAATTTGACGGGGTACATGATCGTTACTTTGCCCTCGGCATCGGTCTTGGGCGCACCTGGAGGTCCGACGTTGTAGGTCGGCCAACCGTAGTGGCTGCCACGGTCTTCCAAGCAACGGCACGCGTACGGCCGAACCACGACGCCCGCGATCGGTTTTCCTTCTTCGTCTTTCACCGATACGACCAGCGGAGCGGTTTCGGTGGGCTCGATGATACGATCTTCGTCCTCCACATCTTCCGCCAGAGAGAAGGAAACCGAGCAAGCCAGCAGGAATGCGATGGTCAGCAATCGTCTCATGAAGGGAACTCTCTGGTGAAGAGGAGTGGTTGGATGGTCGTGAAAATCACGTAAGCACATCCCTGCGGCGTTCTGCCGAGCAATAGGAACGGCTCCATCATAACGATCTGCTGGGGCGAAATCATCGAACCAAAGGCCTCGGATCCCACGGCGATACAATCGACCCATTCGCCACACAGTACCCAGGCTGTGCATTGCACCCAAAGTGGATGGTGACTAACATCCGACACTAAATACCCCGTGTTTCTGGACAAAAGACTGGAAAATCTGCATCCCATGAATCGCCCCTTGCATAGCTCGCCAGCCAACGCCCACCGCAACCGTAGCCGACTGCACCGCCACAAAGGTGGGACCTGGAATCTGAGCACTCTGGAGAAACGCGTGATGCTGGCCGGTGATTGCGTCGCGGCGCCCGTCGGCGCGCAACCTGTCGCCGCGCTGGAGTCCGCTGCGGACATCAGTGCGGCCAGCGGCACCGATGCGATTGTGTCTCATTCGTCCGCGAACCTTGTCTTTGTGGATGCCCGGGTCGACGACATCGATCAGTTGGTCGGCGGGCTTGCGGGGGACCACGAGCTGATCCTTTTGGATTCCAGCCGACCAGGCCTGGAACAGATCAGCCAGTTATTAGAACGCCGCACGAATGTATCGAGCCTTCACATCTTGGGGCACGGTGAAACGGGGCGATTGCGATTGGGCAATCAAACGGTTGATCTGCAAACTTTGAATCGTTTCCAATCGACCTTGCGTGGCTGGTCAGGATCGTTGACCGCTGACGCGGACATCTTGGTTTACGGTTGCGATACTGGTGCAGACGCGGAAGGTTTGAAGTTCATCGAGCGGCTTGCCGAGTTGACGGGCGCGGACGTCGCGGCATCAACCGACAAAACCGGTGACAGTGAACTGGGTGGCGACTGGGACTTGGAACGCCAAGTCGGTGTGATCAACGCCGGATTGGCTTGGACCGAGACTGCACGAGCCAGCTATCGATCCGTGTTGCCAATCACCATCAATGCGTCGGGCAGCACGGGTGCTGAGCAAATGTTGTTGCAAATCGATGAGGTCACGGTGGCGACGTATGACAACGTCGGTGTTGACCTGCAGCAATACACGTACGCGGCCGACGGCATCAATGCGGATCAAGTGCGAGTGGTGTTCACAAACGATTTGTATGACCCCGACAACGGCATCGACCGCAACTTGCGTGTGGACAGTATCACGATCGATGGTGTGACCTATGAAACCGAGTCCTCCGAAGTATTCTCGACGGGGACATGGTTGCCCGCTGACGGCATCGTGCCTGGATTCCGCGAGTCTGAGACGTTGCATTCCGACGGCTACTTTCAGTACGCCGGTACGGCAATACCACCGGGCGATCCCAGTGGTTTGGTCATCAATGAGATCCACTACAACCCGGGACCCGACGGAGTGGTCGATGGGGACGCGGAGTTCATCGAGTTGTACAACTCAGGGGACGAGGCGGTTGACCTGGGTGGCATGTCGTTCAGCGGATTTGACTTGACGTTTGCACCTGGAACGATCATCGAGGCCGGTCAGTACGCGATCGTTTCTCCGTCGATTGCTTTGGCGGAGTCCACGTGGGGTGTGACGCCCATCGCGGAATTCGCCGGTGGGGGAATCTCCGGCAGCGGCGAATTGATCCAACTGATTGCTGCTGATGGCGTGACAGTGATCGACGAAGTCGACTACTTGGACGAAACGCCGTGGAGTGCTCTGCCGGACGGAAACGGTCCTTCGCTGGAACTACGCGACTGGGCATTGGACAATTCGTTGGCAGAAAACTGGGGTCCGTCCGACGGGCAGCCGACTCCTGGCGTAGTGAACTCGATTTATGGGCAGGCGGCTCCCGATCCGATCACGGATATCGGTGTGGTTTCCGGCGAAGTGCTGCCGAACGAAGCGTTCACGATCAGCGCGAACATCGAGGGAGCCACAACCGCCAATTTGATTTACCTCGTCGGGTTTGGTGAAGAGCAAACAGTGGCGATGACCAATACCGATGGCAGCACATGGCAGGCTACGCTGCCTGGTGCAGATGCAGGCCAGTTGATTCGCTACCGCATCGAGTCTGATGTGGCGATTGCACCGTTCAACGACACGATCAATTATTTTGGCTTGGTCGTCACCCCGTCGGACATCATCGGCAATGAATTGCCCGTGTTCCAGTTCTTTGTCGATGAAGCTCAATTCACAGAACTGACGACGACGGAATTGGCTCTGACCAATACAACGATCCCAGCGGTCGTGTACTACAACGGAGAAGTGATCGACAATGCGACCGTGCGAGTTCGCGGCGGTGATTTTGCACGAACGAACTTTGACAAAAAGAGCTTGAAGTTCGAGCTGCCCAAGGGCTACGCGATCGACATCGGTAGCGAGGGCAGCTATCCGATCGACGAGTTTGCGATCAATGCTGATTTTGGTGATTGGTCGGTCGTCGCACCGGACATCAGTTGGGACATTTTCAACGCGGAGTCCGACACGTTTGCCAGTTCGTTCTTTGTGCGGGCTGAGATCAACGGCGACTTCCACGGCGTGTTCCGTTTCCAAGAGCTGTATGACGGAGCGTGGCGAGATGCCAACGGAGTCATCGGGGACGACGAACTGTACAAAGCCGATGGCGGTGGTTTTGGTGAGTTCACGAACTTTGACAAAAAGTCACCCGACGACGGCGACTACACTTCGATCAATGCATTGAACGCGGTGTTGAACGCGCCATCCTCTGCGGCCAAGACGGCTTATTTGTATGACAACGTGGACATTGCCAACGTCGTCAATCACATGGCGCTCAGCGTGTTGATGCGTCATGACGATCAGGAAGTGCAGAATTTCTACATGGTCCGAGACGCGGAAACCTCCGTGTGGTCGATCGTCCAGTGGGACTTGGATCGACTATGGATCGAAGCGGGAGATGAAACCGAAGGCGCGTTCACCACGCCCGAGCCGATCGAGCATGAGCTGTTCAGCTCCATTTGGGAGGTGCCCGAGTTTCAAGACATGTATTGGCGTCGCATGCAGACTCTGACCGACACCTATTTGAGCGAAGAAAATCGTGCGGCGATGGTTGCCCGATTCGATGAGTTGGTCGAACAGATCGGGCCCACCAATTCGTCATTGGAATTCGCACGGTGGAACCGAAACGACATCTATTCCAATCCGTTTTGGCGAAACGAATACGCCGACGCGTTGGACACGCGGTTCGATGCCTTTGCCGGTGAGACCCGGTTGCCGGGAACAGCAAGCGGTCAATACGACATCGTTATCAATGAATTGCACTACAACCCGCTGGATGGTGACGCGGAGTTCATCGAACTGTACAACGCATCGGCAACGGAATCGGTCGACTTGTCCGGCTGGACGATTGATGGCGTGAATTTGACGATCGGTTATGGCACCGTCATCCTGCCGCAGCAACGTATCGTCTTCACCGACGACTTGGCACGTTTCCGCGCCCAGGCGCCCGGGGATATCTTCATCGCCGGCCAGTATTCCGGCGGGCTCGCCGGTGGCGGCGAATTGATCACACTGCTGGACGCCAGCGGAACCGTGATCGATCAAGTCGATTACCAGGACTCGGACCCTTGGCCTAGCGAGCCGGATGGCAATGGCTACACGTTGGCATTGATCGATCCGTCGCTGGACAACGCTTTGGCAAGCAGTTGGGTTGCAAGCAGCCAGATCAACGGCACGCCGGGGAAAGCCAACGACTCGCAAACGGAGTTGTCGACATTAAAGATCTTTGCCGCTGGTTCGACGGGCGCGGAAGCGTTCACCGTGGAGGTTGCCGGTGAGCAAGTCGCGATCTTTGATTTGGCGTCGTTTGGCGGCAAAGCGGGAGATCTTTCGGCGCGGAATTTCATTGAATTGACGTGGCTCTCCGAGACGACAATCGATCCTGCTGATGTCCGCATCAACTTCATCAATGACGTCTATGATCCCGACAACGGAATCGATGCCAACTTGGCGATCGATCGCATTGAGATCGATGGTGTCGCGTATGAAACAGAAGCGCCGGACGTTTTCTCCACCGGGACCTACTTGAGTGAGGATGGAATCGTTCCTGGGTTCCGCGAGAGCGAGATCTTGCACATCAACGGTTATTTCCAATATGCCAGTGAGTCCCCGAATTCGACTCCCGTCGCAGTTGACGATGTCTACACGACTTTGGCTGGCAACCTGGTGTCGGGCAACCTGCTGGGCAACGATTCCGATGCCGACGGTGACACGCTGATTTTGTTGAGCCATACTGACCCTGGGGGTGGTTCGCTAAGCGTCGATGCCAATGGCAACTTTGTTTACACACCAACGCAAGGATTTAGCGGTTCCGATTCGTTCGGTTACGTCGTCGCTGATCCCAGTGGTGCGACTGCGACCGGCAACGTCTCGATCACCGTTGAGCCCGTGGTGCTCTTTGCCGACGGCAATGTGATTCAACTGCTGAATTTCCAATACGACGCGTACCTTGCGGGTTCCGGAAGCCGTGCGGTGACGTCGACCGCCAACAATACTGCGGCGCAATGGCAGCTGGTGGACGCAGGCAACGACAGCTACTTGCTCCGCAACCTTGCCAGCGGTCGGTACTTGGATGGAGATTTCGGGGACGTTGACACCAGCTCGAGTTCGGGATCCATCGGAACGCAGTGGAGGTTCATTGAGAATGGCGAGGGTTACCACTATCTCTACAATGTGTTTTATCGGGACTACGTCGATGCCAACGGCAGCAACACAGTGGTCGATTGGGATCCTGGAACACTGGATCCGGACGATCTGTGGCTGGTGACGCTTGTCTGATGCGGCGAATTCCGAAGTGAGCCGCGATGATTGTCTGTCTCGTGTTCTCCTGAAAAGGACGGAAAAAAGGACACTCCTCGCTGATCGCCACCACAGGCACCACTGGTTCCCAGGCTCCTGCCTGGGAACCCAATGTTTAGCAGGCTCCTGCCTGCCGATCAGCTGACAATTTGCAGGCCACGCTGATTTTCGCGAGCCAGAGCCTCCATGGCAGTGCGTTCCCAGGCGTGAGCCTGGGAACGAGCGTTCTGCGGGTTGGCGATCAGCGAGAAATGTCGAAAAAAGGCCAGTGACAAGGCTGGCCAGAATGCAAACATTCCCCGATCGTTACAGCCGGATCATGGTTGGGGGGATCCGATGAGAATGCAAGCTTTTGCGTTCAGCAGTCAAGTAGACCGGGCACCGTGTTATCGGTAACTTACACGCTGGCTTTTCAGCGCGCGACGCGACGATTCGCGACTCATCCGGCCCGAACACCTTGAAACTGTGCAGAACATGGTCAAACCCCTACTAGAGCGCCGCACGCCGGTAGGTGGTACGTACGCGTTACTGATACTCATCGCGTTCTTTTTCCTGTTGCCGTCGGCGTTTCGATCCGCCCGACTGAGCTTGAACAATCGAGAAAACGACGTCAAAGATTGGTTGCCGGACGATTTCCCCGAGACGGCGGAATTGGAGTGGTTTGCCAACGATTTTGCCGGCGAAAGCTTCGTCCTGGCAACTTGGGAAGGCTGTACGATCGAGGACCAGCGTCTTCGGTTGTTAGAAAAGAAGCTGTTGCACGAGTGCGACACCTACGACCCGGGTGAAGAAATGTCGCCTGAGCAGGCGGCTTATTATCGCAAAGCCAAGGAGATCGGTCGTGATCTGAGGCTGCTGCCCGCCGGTCGGCAACACGACAATTGGGGCGGCGAGCAAGAAAAGTGGTTGGCCACCCCCGAAGGCCAATGGTACTACATCAAGCCGGACGGGCGGTTGTACCGTTGGGAGGCTCACGAGAACGGGGTTTCCTCCGCAGTTCGGACGATCAACCGGGTGCGTGGCAAGTTTGAGTTGACGGGCAAGTTCGTGGCCGCGTTTGGGGACCAAACCGATTCGACGAAGACCAATCCGTTTTACAACGACACGTCGTTGGTGTGCGCACCATTGTTCCATACGGTCGAGACCGGCGTCTCGGTGGCAAAGAAACTGTCCGAGGAAGGTGGCCCGTTGTGGCCGCGTGACTTGACCGACAGTTCACGTCGTTCGGTCGTCGCCGAGCGTCTGGCGATGCAGCGACTCAGCGGTGCGTTATTCGCGCCCGCGGTACTGCACGGATTTCAGTGGACGGTTGCCAGTTTCCGCGATGCGATCGCCCCGGAAAAACGAGCTGAATTGCCAGAGGAGTTTGACGTCTTGGTTCAGCGTCAGTTGAACAAACTGATTGATGAGGATTTTGGCGGTGACGTCAAAGCACTCGCGTCCGCTCCGTCGGCGGTGCGAGACGATGCGTTTTACAGCGTGTTTGATGCCGCTGGCGTAGACGCACCGCCGCGTCAAACTTGCCTGTTGATCACGATGACCGACTTGGCCAAAGACAACTTGGCCTACGCGTTGGGACGCGGTGTGTTGGGTGGGCCTCGTGGTCGGTTGTTGCAACTCGCTGCGGATTCGGGCGTCCAGCCCCCCATGCCGCCGTCGATGGCACCGCCACCATTCAATCGCGCCGACGTGGAATCAGCGTCAGGACTGGTTCCGCTGAGAATGGGTGGACCGCCGGTGGACAACATCGCGATCGACGAAGAAGGCTCGATCACTTTGGTGCGATTGGTCGGATACAGCGTACTGGTCGGAATCTTTTTGTCCTACGTCTGCTTTCGCAGTGTCAAAATCACCATCATGGTGTTTGTCGTCGGAGGCTCCGCAGCGATGCTCAGCATGGCGTTTGTCGGCTGGACCAACGGCCGGGTCGACGCCATTTTGATGAGCATGCCGTCGTTGGTCTATGTGCTTGGGCTATCCGGTGCCATTCATGTGATCAACTATTATCGCGACGAAGTGCGTGAGGGTGGTCACTCGGGCGCCGCGGGCCGCGCGTTGAAGCACGCGGCGGTCCCTTGCAGTCTTGCTGCACTGACGACCGCCATCGGCTTGGTTTCTTTGTACACGAGTAACCTTGCGCCGATCAGCAACTTTGGACTCTACGCCGCCATCGGAGTGATCGCGACCCTCGCGGTTCTGTTTTCGTATTTGCCTGCCGCGTTGCAGGTCTTTATCACGGACACGCATCGCTCGAACGAAAAGCCAGTGGCAGAGGAAACGCCTGCCAAAGCTGAGGAGCCGGCGGAGTCCTGGCTGTCCGATCAATGGGCAGCGGTGGGGCGTTGGATCACGGGGCACCATGCCCTGGTCACGACGACTTGTTTGCTGGTCCTGGTGATCGGCAGCATTGGTTTGACCAAGATCAAGACTTCCGTTCAGTTGCTGAAACTGTTTGATCAGGATGCCCGCATCATTCGCGACTATGCCTGGCTGGAGGACAATTTCGGCAAGCTGGTGCCGATGGAGTTGGTGCTTCGCGTGCCGCCGTCGATGCAAGCCATTGAGCGAGTCGATGAGCCAACCGATGACGGTTCCGGCGATGGAATTGTTGAGAGTGCCAATGAGTCGCTTGCCGACGTTGACCCGGTCGACGCGACTCGTCGATTGGGAGTACTGGAGCGAGTGGAAGCAGTGGCTCGCATCAATCGCGTGGTCCGCAATACGTTGGGCGAACCCGGCTTGGGAATCGTCGGTCAAGCGATGAGTGCCGATACGTTCTTGCCGCCACTGCCCGAACCGGACAACGGCTATTGGAACACGCGGTCGTTGTATCGCAAGAGCCTGATTTCCGGACGTGCGGACTTGCTGCAGAGCGATTACCTCCGCATCGAAGACTCTGGGCCGTATGAGGGCAGCGAACTGTGGCGAATCAGTTTGCGTGTCGACGCGTTGTCAGACGTTGATTACGGACACTTCATCAACACCCTGCGAACCTCTGTCGAACCCGTTTTGCGAGCTTACGACGCGAGGCAGGAAATTTTGCGTCAGTTATGCACTTCACCCACGGGCGAGCCCGCAGCGATGAGTGGCAAGCAAAAAGTGTTGATCGTGGGCCGCTCCAAACCAGCACCTTCCTCCGAGACATCCATGTTGCTCTCAACATTCGATGGCCAGGATGGCAGCGGCGCGATGGCGGACGACACGGGGCAATCACAGATCGATACCGAAGCGATCTATTACTCGACTCTGAATGAGTTGTTGCAGGGCGAGAAGATTGCACGTCCGACTTGGGTGGACCCCAACTCGTCGGACACGCCGATTAAGATCGATGACCCGAAATGGCAGAACCTGATTGCCAGTCGCGACGCGGTCATTTGGGTCGGTGACGACGAGAAAGTAAAAGCGAGCTTGAGCGGTGCCAAACGGCTGATCGATGCTCAGGCGATCTTGAACAAGGACGTCCATCCGAGTTTGGTCGGTGATCGGATTCCCGATGTGGTCGGATCGGGCGGACCCGATAGCACGGGCTTGCAAGCGGTTTACACGGGCGTTGTGCCGGTGGTTTACAAAGCTCAGCGTACTTTGCTGGCCAGTTTGGTCGAGTCCATCGGGTTGGCCTTTGTGTTGATCGCGTTGGTGATGGTGATGTTGCTCAATCCAGGCCGGTCATTTCTGTCGGGGCTCGCTCCGTCCAACTTCGGCAACGGTTTGATGGCCGGATTGATCTCAATGATCCCGAACGTCTTTCCTGTGCTGTTGATTTTTGGACTCATGGGTCATTGGGGCCGACTGGTGGACATCGGAACCATGATGACGGCGTCGGTTGCCATGGGTGTGGCAGTCGATGACACGATCCACTTTCTCAGTTGGTTCCGATCCTATCTCGACAAGGGATATTCACGCATCGAGGCGGTGGTGCAAACCTATCGGCGTGTGGGTCCCGCGATGACTCAGACGACCTTGGTGGGTGGGCTTGGCCTTTTCGTCTTTGCCTTGTCGACGTTCACGCCCACACAGCGTTTCGGTACCTTGATGCTGGTGATGCTTGCGGCCGCGTTGGTGGGTGACTTGGTCCTCTTGCCTGCGTTGTTGGCCGGACCGATCGGACGATTCTTCAAACCGCGTGTGGGCACCAAGCCGCCAACAGAGACCAGCCCCACTGACTCGAGTGTTCCGCAGCCTGGCGAGATGGCCCGAGAGGATGTCGAACCGGCGGTGCCGGAAAAAGACGGAGAGTATGAAGCGTCTCCCGAAGAAGAGTCACTGCCCCATCTGAGAGTACATTTTCCGCACTCGGGCAGCGACAGCAAGCGACCGCTCAAAGGCCGCTGAAACACGTCGCTCAAAAACACGTAGGCGAGTCTCTCCGAGACTCACAGCTTTCGCGTCTCAGAGAACGTGAAAAGTATTGTTGCTGCATATGACCGTGAAGCGGTCACAGACGGCAGCCGGCTTCACGTTCCCCGCAATCCCCTCAGTCGCGGATGCGACGACAGCATACAGCCTGGGGCGCGAGCCCCAGGTGAACATCGCCCGACGCCGCCAACAAGCCGCGGAGCGGCGACAGATTGCATCCGGCCCACCGCGTGCTGTGGGCTACACCAAACGTTTTATGCTGTCGCTGCTCCGCAGCTTCTGGACGCACTCGCTTGCAGAAACATGGGGTTGGCACCCCATGCTGTATGCTGTCGCTGCTCCGCAGCTATCGGAGCTAACCCGGGGTGCGCTGGCTTCGCCGCGACCCCAGGCTATGTTGTTTAACCACTTCGTGGTCGGTTTGGAGAATAAGTATCCTCTCCCGTTGCCAAAATCACGCGAAGCGATGATTGCTATGTGGATTTCGCGACACTTATTTTCCGCACGTTCCGAGAGACGCGGCTACGTGTTTCTCACCCTTAGTATCGCAGTTCGACACCGAAGGACAGGCCGTAGATAAAGATGTCGTCGTCGATACGTACTTGACGTCCCATTGATGGACGGATGGTGGAGTCGACTTGGCTGACCGCGGTAGAGACACCGGACAAGTAGATGAACTCGCTGCCGGCTCGCACCGTGAGCATTTCGCCGAGTTGGTAACGGACGCCCGAACCGACTTCGAATACACCCGCGATCTCATCGTCGCTTTGCGAGTTGTTCAAGATGAAGGCCCCATCGTTTTGGAGGTTGACATCCGTGTCGACGAAGTTGGCGTAGACGCCGGCTCGACCACGGAAATCGGTGGACATGTGGCGGCCGATCGGAGTCATGACATCCAATCCGACTTGCACCCCATACATTTGATTGTGGGCTCCGCTGGACAGGACGCCGGTTTCGGCCATGTTATTTTGGCTGAGGTAGAAGTAGTCTTCGTCGAAGTCGATGTAGCGGCCACCGATCAGCAGTTTAGCGGCGTCCCAACCGATCCAAGTCTTGTTGGCTTCCACGCTCCAGTATTCGCTGGTGTGCCGTTGCTGTTGGATTCCAGCGGTAAAGAAGTTGTCGAGATCCACTGCGGCAACAGGCAGGCCGGGAACAAAGGCAGCATTGAAGGGTGAGTTCACGGTGTCGCGGACGACCGCTTCACGTTCCCACTCCAGAGGTCCGGTCCAAACCAACTCGTAGCCGTGAACACAATCGGGAACGCTGCCGATGGTGATGCGGGGAGCCCATTCGTAGTCGAATTTGCCCATGCCAAAGTTCTGCGCCAGTGTGAATCCGCCGTCGCCGCGACGTTTCATGTACAACGCCTCTGCTGAGACGTAGTAGTAAGCAGGGCAGGGAACGCCGCAAGCATCTCCATAGCTGCCATGGCTGCCGTAGCCACTGTATCCACCGTGGCCACCACAGGCACCGCCGCAGTTGCCGGTCCCACAGCTTTGGCAACTGACTTGCTGGATACCGAATGAGTCGTCGGAGAGCGTTCCGACGGCTTGGCTGATCGCACCAGGGCCGAGTCGAGTGGGGCCAAAGGCCTGACTGACGCTGCTGCCGACGGTTCCTCCGGAGCCTTTGTTGAGGTCGGCTGCCGTTCGGACGTCGGATGCCCCGATGACCTGAACGTTGGAATTGGCAAAGCCGTTGACGTTGCCCATCGGCGAGCCTTGAGGGGCAGACAGTGCCGACCCTTGAGGTTGCGTGGACAGGTAGTTCAACAAGCCGGATTGAGCGTGCGCCTGGTCACTGCAAGCCGTGGCCAGCAGTGCGACCGCTGCCATCGCAAATGCGCGACTGGCATTTCGGCACACGTTGAATCGGATCTGACGGATCTTCATTTCGAACCTCGTGACACGATGCGGACTGATCCGCTGTTGAATGAACCTGTTGGATGGTTGATGACAACGTCAGGTGTCCAATGCCAGCCTGACGTCACTGCTTAACGCTACAGAGTGCTATGGAAAGGTGAGCGAATCTCGCACGGGGACCAAACACGTTTTTCGAACCATACGAACGATCTGCTTGGCCGTGACCTCGTCCGGGCATCGTCCAGAGACCAACAAATGGTCCTCGTTCTGCGTGACGCGAATCTTGGCCGATGGGAACATTCGTGAAATCGTTTGATTCAGCAATTGCGTCTTGTTTCCAAGTGACCCGCCGGTGGATTCGACGGCATCTTGAACTTGGATCTCAAAGGTCTTTACTCGCGTCGGACCGCCGGCTTCGGTGTCCGCCCACACGACCAGTTTGGTCGAACCGTTCCCCGTGCCGATCAGCTTTAATTGGTTAGGTCCTGACGCGATGACTTGGCAAACATCTTTGTCGGCCACCGTTACTCGTCGCAGTTGACCGCCGATCGTCAACGATCGCACTTGGGTCCGGGACATGTTCAGTGTCGTCACGGCTTCGACCGCCGGTGGGCTTGGCTGTGCTCGAAAGCTTGCAGGGCTGGCCGGGACCGACTGACTTGGCGTGTTGCTCTGCGTCGCCGGTGGCAATGTCGGCAGCGATTTGGATTCCGCCGCCAACAAGTCCGGCAGAGATCGACCGTCCGACATGGGGGTGAAAGTTTCAAAGTCGGCACCAGGTGCCTCGAAGACAACGGTTGCATCTTGTTGCTGGCGTTGAACCGGGTTGGCTCCTGTGACATCGATCACAGGGGCGACCATCGCAATCGAGTTGTCGGAGCTTTGCACCGAAATCGGCGGAGTCGTGACAGCGACCGGCGGACGGTTTCGCGCTTGTTGTGCCGCAACGACTTTTTCATTCTCTCGGATGACGCCAGGCTGCAGTTTTGGTGGTGCATTTTCCGGCGATTCGGACTTGTAGAGGATCGATGGTGTCGCCGGCGGATCGGCCAGTAGTACCATGGGCCTGGTCGCCACGATCAAGCCATCGGGTTGCGATGAATCGAACTGCGGGGCGGCTTTCAATGAAACGGGATCGCTCGCGGCCAACATGTCCTCTGCCGAGTCAGCGGCTTGCTCGTCGCTGAAATCCATCGACGGTGCGATTGCAACAGGCGACGATCGGGCTGTCAGCGGAGTGGCTCGCTCGATGTCGCTTGCCGACAATGCGACTTCATCTTCGTCCTCGGCTTGGATCACCAGCCGACGTGTCTGATCTTCCAGGGTGATCGGTTCCGGCATCGACATGGGATCGCTCGCCGAAGTCGCCGGTGCGCCCGTTGCATTCTGTGATGCGTCGTTGAAAGCAAAGTCGACGGGTTCGGCGGGCTGAACAAAACCAAGAGATGCCTGTGGCGACGACACCAGGTCGGCGTCTTCGCTCATCGTGGCGTCGATGGACTCGCTGTGCTGATCTTCAATCGCACTCTCCGCATCCTCAGCGGTCGTCTCAACATCCGATGCCGGCGTCGCCTCGGATTCTTTATCGGAGAACGTAAAAAAGATCGGCTGAGTTTCTTGGATGGGCTCGCGACCATCGCGTGCATCGGCAACGGGACGAACCGTCTGTAGAGCGGCAGCCTCCGCTGGCGAAGCCATCGGCGTCAACATGGCCGCTCCACCGGCATCATCATTTTGACGTGCGAGCGATTGTTTTCGTTCAAATGCGTTGCCCGTCAGATCGCCTTCGTTGTCCGAAGGCTCCACCACCGGCAACACGAATTCTTGATTGGCGAGATCCGTCTCTGCCTCGGCACGCACTGGCGATGGAATCGGGTTGCCGAACTCCAGAGTCTGTGATCGATCAATCGCCTGTGATCCACCCGAACCGATCAAATCGGTCGGCTGGAACGACTCCGACGCGATCAGCGGAACGGCTTGATCCACCAATGGATTCGTAACCGGTTGGCTTGGTGGCAAAGATTCCGAGATTTGAATCGAAGGCTGGGACGGCTGGACAGGCAGCGCACTCGCCGAGCTGTGGATTGGCATCAGGGTCGACGTGTTTCCCTGCGGCTTCAATCGAATCGATGTCTTGCTATCTCCCGAGGCGAGCTGTACCGGATACCGGTCGCTTCTCGGCGTGGTAACAAATGGATTGGATTGGACATCACCGGATGCCGCCTGTGGCACCTCGCGATGGGTGACGATTCGCATCGGTGAGCGAGTCACGGGTGGCGCGATGCTACGAGTTTGTGGCTGCTGTGCGGCCACTGGAGAAGCAGCCGCGAGAAGCCAGGCGAACAGAACCGCACGTTTGCTCGTGCGACTACGTCGTCCTCGGTGAACTCTCTGTTGTTTTGCGTTACAGTCACGCATGCCGCGTCCTTGCATCCAGTCAGTGGAAATCGGTAGGCCGTCTTCGGCGCACCGCCGGTCGTGCTCCGCCGCACGTCAACAGTCGTGCCCTTGAGCACCTCACGGATTCAGCTGCCGGCGTCAGACCAGCAGCCCTGAATGCCTGCGCACTCAATGTCCGTTGGGATTGGTATCGGATTCCAGTTGCCCCGACATTAACGATTCTGGCGGTCCGACCGCTTGTACGGCTGGTGCCTGTCGCAACGAAGCTACGTTTCAGACCGATTACGCATCGCCTCGTACGCGATCACGGCGGCGGAAACGGACACGTTCAAGCTATCAACATGCCCATTCATGGGGATTCGCACGCCCGAAACGGCTTGTCCCCCAACGGTTTTCCAGCGTTGTGCCAGGCCTTGAGATTCACTGCCCAGCAAGATCGCCAGGGGGCCAGACCAATCCACCGTCCAAAGTGATTGAGACGATTCGACACGCGCCGCCAGGACGCGAAAACCGCCTGAGACAAAGAACGCTTCCAACTCCTCGTCTTGGGCTTGTGCGTGCGGCACCGTGAAAACTGCACCCAAGCTGTTCCGGATTGCGTTGGGATTGAACGCATCAGCACCATTACCGCTCAAGATGACCGCATCGACACCGACGGCATCGGCACAGCGGAACACGGCACCGATGTTTCCCGGTTTTTCCAGTCCGTCCAGGACCAGAATCAGGGGCGCGGGGGGCAGTCGCTCTGCAAGTCCGGCCAAGCCACATTCTGGCTGCTGGAATTCCGAGACGACCCCGCGTGATGACTGGCCGTAGGAGATTTTGTTCAACAAGTCGTCCGAAACGAATCGCATGACGCCATCGGCCAGCACTTTTTCGCCCCGCGGACGCCCCAATTGTTCAAGCACTTGTTGGTTAGGTCGCTGGCCACCTGGGTCACCAGATTCGGCCGCGACGTACAGCCCAATGAGATCCAGGCCGCCTTCCAAAGCACGCAGAGTTTCACGCCAGCCGTCCACGAGCACGCGTTTCTCGCGTCGACGTGTGCGATTGTCTCGCATCCGGATCAAATGCTTGATCGTGGGATTGGCATGACTGCGAAGAACCTCGCCCACTGTTCTCTCTCCCAGTACTCTGTCGTTGGGGGCTCGCGTCACTCTTGTGTCATCCGGAGTTGCGTAGGAGGTTGAAATTGTCGACGTGTTGCGACGATCGGCCACAGATTCGATGCCGTCGGTAAACCGGAAAACGATTTTCCTGACTGCTTTTTTGGTGTCACGCCAGCGGCTCGTCGATGCATTTTGATATTCTGCTGGGCCTCCCCATCCTACTACAGCATCGCGCGACGAACAGATCATGAGCAGTGAACCGGCCAATTCCCCGCACCCGAATCCGCAATCGCAGAACCGCTCAACGACGGTCAGCGGACCGTATCAGTGCAAGCCTGTTACCAGCAAAGCAGATCAGAAAGCCTTCCTGCGGCTGGAAGTGGAGTTGTACCGCGACGACCCCAATTGGGTCACACCTCTATGGAGCGAGCGAAAATCGCTGTTGGGGTTCAAGTCGCATCCTTTCTATGACAACGCGGATTCACAAGCTTTTCTGGTGCTCAAGTCGGGAAAAGTCGTCGGGCGTGTTTTGGCGATCGTTAACCACGGTCACAACCAGTATCACGAAGAGAAACGAGGATTCTTTGGCTTTTTTGAATGCATCGATGACCTCCAGGCCAGCAGCTTGCTGTTGGAGACCGCCTGTGACTGGCTGCGTAGCAAAGGCATGACCGACGTTCGCGGTCCGGTGAACCCGAGCTTGAATTACGAATGCGGACTGCTGATCGATGGGTTCGATACACCGCCGACGTTCTTGATCTCCTACAACCACGCATACTACGGGCGGCTGATCGAAGCGTTTGGGTTTGAGAAGTCGCAGGACCTGTATTGTTACGATGCGAGCATGGACGACTTGGATGATCTCGACCCCAAGTTGAAATTCGTGATCGACGAAGCCACCAAACGTTTCAAGGTAAAATGCCGGCCGGTTGATCCTAAGAATCCCAGCGATATCCAAGCCTTTCTCGATATCTACAACCAGTCACTGCAAAGGACTTGGGGTTACGTCCCGATGAGTCAAGCCGAGCTGTTGCATCAGAGCCAGCAGATGAAACACTTGATCGTACCTCGACTGACAAGCCTCGCGGAGATCGACGGAAAACCGGTCGGAGCAGGATTCGGCTTGCTGGATTTCAACCAAATCCTGATCGGCATGAACGGTCGCCTGTTTCCGTTCGGCTGGCTGAAGCTGCTGTTGGGCAAGAAAAAAATCGATCGACTGAGACTGGTCAGCACCAATGTGCTGCCCGAGTATCAGAAATGGGGCTTGGGCCTAGTGACCTTGGCACGGATCCTGCCCGACGCCATCGACTACGGCATTCGAACGGGCGAATTCTCGTGGGTTCTGGAGAGCAATTCGCTCTCCAGAGGCACCATCGAGCGGGGCGGCGCCCGTCGCACCAAGGTGCAGCGTATTTACGACATGTCACTCTCGGGCGACTCAGCTGGCGATTGATTTCGACGGCGAGTTGCGTGCCGATGCACCGGTAAATACGACTTCAATCGGCCTCCACAGCATCGATTCAGCGTCTTTCTGCGGCAAATCGGGCAGTCCGGTAGCATAGGTTCCGATAGCGAACCATAATTTCGCTTCTACCAACTCACGACTGTCCGTTGCTGGCTCACACACGGCACGGGAATCAACACCGGTAACATTTACCGAATCACTCACGACCACGGCGATTTTCAGAATCGCGTTGCCCTCTTCGCAGACTCTCATCCATGTCACCCAACCCCATCATGATCACCGGCGTCGGCGTGGTCAGTTCGATCGGGATCGGCCGCAAAGCTTTCTTTGAGGGACTGCTCAATAAGAAATCCGGTATCTGTTGGCTTTCCGAGCGAACCGACGACGACGCCAAGCCAGATGTCGACAACATGGAACCCAAGGGGATTTGGGTGGGCGGTCCGATTCTGGACTTTGACGCCAAAGAATTCGTGCGGCCACGAAAAGCGTTGAAGGTCATGTGCCGCGAGATCCAACTTTCGTTCGCCGCCTCCATGCTGGCGATTGACGACGCCGGGCTGACGGACGCTTTTCCCGCAGCGGAGGACGGCGTGATCACGCCCGACCGAGTGGGCACGGTGTTCGGCGGGGAAATGTTTTTTGGACCGCCTCAAGAAATGGTCGACTCCATCCAGGCCTGCTTGGCCGAAGGCGATCAGATCAATACATCTGTGTTCGGGATGGCGGCGAAAAAAAATCTGATGCCCCTGTGGATGCTGAAGTACTTGCCCAACATGCCCGCCTGCCATGTCGGTATCTCCGTTAACGCACACGGACCCAACAACTCACTTGTGCTGGGCGATGTCTCTGGGCCCGCTGCGATCATGGAATCCATCTCGTGCTTGCAACGAGGAATCGCCGATGTGATCCTCAGCGGCAGCATCGGCAATCGACTCAATACTTCACGAATGACCTGTCGCTATGACTCGCCGATTCCCGAGGTCAATGGCGAAGTAAAATGGGCGTCGCGGCCACACGATCCCGATGCGACCGGCGTTGTCGGTGGCGAAGCCGCTGTGACCCTGGTGCTGGAGTCCAGTGATCACGCCAAACAACGTGGCGTCAAACCGCTTGCAACCATCCTGAGTTCCGCCTCACGTTTCGTGGCCTCCGAGGCAATCCAACATGGCGAGCGATCCGGTGAGCTGAATCCGCCGTTCCATCGTGGCAGCTCCAAGGCAATCCGACTGGCAATCTCGGGAGCATTGACACAAGCCAACCGGGTGGCAGCAGACATCGGACTGGTCGTCAGCCACGCGATGGGAGACCCGATGATGGACAGCGCAGAACGGATCGCCTTGAGTGAGCTAGAAATCACGGCGCCGCTGGTCGCTCCGATCGCTGCACTGGGGCACACAGGCGCTGCATCCGGCGGCATCGCGGTAGCAACGGGTGCCCTCGCACTGGCCAACGGCATGATCCCACCGACCGTCGGTGTCGAGCCAGCTCCCCAAGAGACGAGCTCTGAATCCAATTCGGCACCCCATCGTTGCGGACTTCGCTCGACCGCAGAACCTCTTCGTTCTCCGTTGGTCTTGTGTCTTGCCAGCACCGCAGAAGGCAGTGCGACTGCGATCCTGCTGGGCGATTCTGCCCGGTAAGCTGGCTTTGCATGGCAATAAGGAGGGCGGCGGATAAATCTGTACCCGCCGTAGTGGACGAAGTCACGAGTCTCTGAAACCCTGAAGCGAAAAACCAGGGCGAGGACTCGTAGCCTCGTCCACTACAGGTGATTTTTTCATCTGCCTCTCGCCGGAATCGCCCATTGGCCCCCTCTGGTAGGCTGTTTGTGCTCATCAAAAGCTCGCAAACTCGATTTTATGGCATTCTCCCAACCACAAGAACCGCATACAATTGGCTAACTTGGGCAAGTAAGCCGCAGTCGTAAACAACCTAGTCTCATCCTCAGGACGGACTCGTGCAAAACGGTGTATAACTTTGCACGCAGCATGTCGTGGCGTCAGGGACGGCCAATCATCGGGCGGCATCGAGATCATGTTCGGATCGAGTGTGCCCGAGACCAAGCGGCTGGCGACCGCTTGGCAGTCAGACAGGACAGTCCATTCGAGGGATTCGATTTTCTTCAGGTGATCCATGCAAGTAAAGCTCAAGGTAATGACCGGCAGTCACGGGGGCAAAGAGATCTCGGTTGCCAGCGAAAAGTTCCTGATCGGACGTAGCGAATCGTGCCAACTGCGTCCCAAGAGCGAATCGATCAGCCGCAAGCATTGCATCATCGTGGTCCGGGATGGCAAAGTCCTGATCCAGGACCTCAAGAGCCGTAACGGCACCTACGTCAATGACAAACGCTTGCCAAGCGATCGCGCCAAAGTGCTCGCGGCCGGTGACGTCATCAAGCTCGGAAAGCTGACGTTTGAATTGGTCATCGATCATGGATTGCAGGGCAACAAGAAACCCCACGTCGCCGATGTCGGCGATGCCGCCGAGCGTACAGTCAATGCCGAAGACAGTCGGTTTGAAGAAGTCGATGTGACGAGTTGGTTGGACGAAGCCGATCAGATTGATCGCGTCCGAAAACTTTCCGATCCGGAAACCAGGCAGTTCAAATTGGATGAGGCTGGGTCGGACGACTCCGGAAACAAAGTCGGTGATTCGTCGGGTGACAGCACAGAACTGTCCGTCAACGACACTTCAATGATCGAAAGGCTCAAAGAAGCCAAGAAGAAAAAGGAGCCGGGTAAGTTGCCCGACAACTTGAAGAAATCGATGAAGGACAGCTCACGTGACGCCGCCGATGACGCGCTGAAACGTTTCTTTAGCGGACGATAGGAATCCCCCAGCGATGGCAGATCATCCCCCTGGCGCAGTCGCACCCGATGCGTTGGAATCCAACGCAGTGCTCGCTGAACGCTTCGGGAACCATGACGCCGGGGCGATGACCACGCTGGTTGCACGCTATTACGAGTTCGTTTTTCAAGCCTGCTTTCGCATTCTGCAACATCGTCAGGATGCCGAGGATGCCACGCAAGAAACGTTCACTCGATTGGCCAAGTACTTTCATCGATGGGACAAACGTCGACCGCTGGAACCTTGGCTGATCACCATTGCGGGAAATCGATGTCGGACGGCGATGTCCAAGAAAAGTGGTTTTGCAGAACTCACCGAAGCCGCTGAACCTGAAACCTTGGCTTGCACGCAACAGCAGGCCGCCGATGCCTTACGAGAGGAAGTCTCTCTGGTGCTGCAAGACTGTCCGGAGCAACAGCGAGTCGCGTTCGAACTTTTCCATGAACATGCGATGACCTATGCGGAAATCGCTCATCGTATGCAATGCCCAGTCGGAACAGTCAAGACGTGGGTACACCGAGCTCGAATGGTCCTGATTCAGCAATTACAACAACGTGAAGTCGTACCCCCACGGGGCGCCAGTCGATTGCAGGCGATCGCGACAGAGTCAGTTCGCTCTCCTCATCACGGAGGCCACTGCGATGAATGATTCCAACCGTGACCAAATGACGTGCTCGTGCTTTGAGCAGCGTTTGCAATCTTTGCTGGACCAACGCGTCGACCCGCAGAGCGACACACACTTGCTCGCTCACGCTCAGTTCTGTCCGTCGTGCAGCAACGCTTTGATGACATGGTCTCGTGTGCAATCGTTGTATACGAAACCAGATGTGACGACGGAGTGCGACACACCGGTGATCTCGCCGCGTCGACGCTCGGAAAGCCGCGTCGTGGCCACGCTCACTGCCGTCGCCGCCGCGATCGCGCTGCTCATCATCGCGGTGCGTCCATCGACAACGCCACAGCAAACCGCTGCCGTGGTCACCTCTCGGCCGCAGAGCAGCGAAACAAACACGGTGCCGCCACCCACTGCTGCCACGTCGACGATTGTTTCATCCATCGATTCACAACACGGACCATCCACACCTGATGCCGATCAAGCGTTGTTGGCGCGACAATGGATCGAATCGATGCAGGGCCGCGATTGGATGGCCGAGACGATGCCCGCGGTTCAGTCCGTTGGTCAAGGCGTTGCACCGTTGGGACGATCGCTCATGCAAGCCGTGACGATCTTGACGCAGTCCACTCGCAATCAAACGTCCTGATGTCCCGGACCATCATCCGCCCCGACGGACGAACCATCCGGCTCTGCTGGCTCCTGGTGAGTTTGATCAGCATCGCAACGCTGGGCAAACACTCTGCCGCTGAGGAACAAATCGTCCTCAAAAGCGGATTGACCTTGCAAGGATTGAGCGCGCCGATCGCAACGCTCAATCAAAACCCGTTTCAGGCAGGTGGCGCAGGTGCAGTCAACACGTTGCCGATCTTGATGGTCAGCGACGGACTACGGCGAATGTACATCCATCGCCGCGGGATGGTTGTTGGCCCTCCCGTCAACGTGCCCGGTCTGCAACAGGATATCACGCTCAAGCAACCGGAACCCCTGGCGGGAAAACAAGTTCAGGGCATCGGCAATATTCTCGGGATCTCACCCTTCAATAAATACGGTCGCAGAACGATCACGGTCCGTGGCCCCGACGGCAGCCCGTTGCCGATCTTTCAAGGCATCACGGAGATCAATTCTCGATACGCCAAACTGATCGCTCTGAAGCAAACGCCGTCTTATGACTGGGACATGCGTGTCGCCACGAGTTCGTTGGCTTCGCCGATTTTGCAACAAATCTTGCATCAACGACTGACAAAACAGATCGGACTGTCTCGACAACAAGTGTTTGATCGAAGACTCGAAATCGTACGCTTCTTCATGGAGGCCAAACGTTTCGCTGTGGCGCAAGAAGAACTCGAAGGCGTGATGCGTGATTTCCCCGATCAACAAAAGATGGACGCCCAGTTGGCCGGGATCGTTCGAGAGCAGGCCACGCAGTTGATCAACGAAGCCAACTTCCGAGCCAGCGTCGGGCAAGTCAACTATGCGAAGTCGATCTTCTCTCAATTTCCACGGACGGAAATCGGTCGTGTCACGCTGCAAAGTGTGATCGACGGTGAGCAACGCTTGGCAACAATCGATCAACAGATCATCGACTTGATCGAGCAACTGCGAACCCAGGTCCAGCAGTTGCCGGCCGCTCAAGGCTCACAACTGACCCCGATCGTCGACGAGATCGCTGCAGGACTCTCGGCGGCGACGTTGCCACGGTTGAGCGACTACTCCCGCTTGGGCAATTCCGAAACGATCCCTTTGGACAACCGCGTGGCACTCGCCGTCGCCGGTTGGTTTCTCGGTTCGGGATCAGGCGAACAGAATCTGTCCGTTGCCATTGCGTTGGCAACCGTTCGTGATCTGGTCCGTGAGTATCTCGGAGTCGCCGACGCAGCACGCAGGCAAGCGATCTTGGCGCAGTTGAAAACTTTGGAAGGCGCCGACATCCAATACGTCTCACGCATGTTGCCTTTGTTGGTGCCACCCCAAGCTTGGCCGGACAGCGCAGCGGATCCCGATGTCGCTGGACTCTTTCGCATCGGCATCAACGACTCCGGAATCGCAGATGAAGCCGTCGTTGCCGAGGGTTCAGCGAGCTACGTCGTGCAGTTGCCGCCGGAGTACGATCCGCTTCGCGAGTACCCGTGCATTTTGGCTTTGCACGCACCCGGCGACAGCGCGGAAAATCAAGTGGAATGGTGGGCTGGTCCCTACGATGCGGAAAGCAAAGTCCGCCATGGCCACGCAGCGAGAAACGGTTACATCGTCGTCGCACCCGCTTGGACTCGTCCTACTCAGCGGCAATACGAGTACACGCCCCGGGAACATCAACGCATCCTCGTCTGTTTGCGCGACGCGATGCGACGTTGCAGCATCGATGCCGACCGAGTGTTCATCGTAGGACATGGCGATGGGGGAACCGCCGCTTGGGATATCGCCCTGTCGCACCCCGACCATTGGGCCGGCATGATTTCGATCACGGGCGAACCGAACAAGACGATCCAACATTACTACCCCACGGCTCAATACGTTCCGATGTATTTGGTCATGGGTGAATCCGCCGGCACGCCACCGCCATTGATTCGGCACGGCCCGATATTGGACGATCACATGAACGTCCGCAACGATGCGATCGTCGTGATGTATCTTGGCCGGGGCTCGGAGTATTTCTACGAAGAAATCCTTGATCTCTTTGAGTGGATGAACGCACCGACTCATAAGCGAAAACCGACGCCGCAAGAGTTCGAAGCGGTCACGATGCGCGAGGGTGATCAGTATTTTTGGTGGCTGGAACTGGGACCGCTCAAACCACTGGCCCGCATCAATCCCATTCTCTGGGACGACGCACCAAGGAAAGTTGGCTCAAAGGTCGGCGGAAGAGTCCTGACCGAGAATCAGATTCGAATGGAAGGTCCCACGGACGAGTACACGCTGTGGCTCAGGCCCGATATGGGTATCGATCTGAATCAGCAAGTCGTGATCAGAAACGCCAGCACTCCCCAGCGATTCGATTTTGATGGCTCGCTCGACGTCATCTTGGAAGACGCTCGGACGCGAGCAGACAGAAAACGTCCCTTTTGGGCGAAGGTTCGAGTACCCTGATCTCCTTTGTCGCACCTCCCGAAACCCGCAGAGAAACACGAACGATGAAACGCCGCGAATTCTTGACCGCTCAAGCAGCACTGGTCGGTGGCGCCGCATTGGTCGGCAATCGCTTGGCCGCACACGAACCTCTGGTTCAATCAGACGGTGCCGATGCCGCAAAGGCTTCAGCGAATCCGATCCGGCAATCCGTGATGGGCTGGTGCTTCAATCCCATGGACACGCTCACTTTGGCCAAGCATTGTAAGGCGATCGGACTCGAAGCGATGGAAGGGATTTCGCCCAATCACTACGACGCCGTGACAAAGCTCGGGCTCAAGATCTCTCTGGTCGGCAGCCACGGCTTTGCCACCGGACCACTGGACCCCGAAAATCACGCGGAGGTCGAATCGAAACTGCGAAACGGCATCGACTTGGCCGTTCAATACGGGGCTCCCAATGTGATCACCTTCACCGGGATGCGGAAAGCAGGAATCAGCGACGAAGCCGCACGCCGAAATTGCCTGGATTGCTGGAAACGAGTTATCGGATACGCGGAAGAAAAAAACGTGGGGCTTGTTTTGGAGCACCTCAACAGCAAAGCCCACAAGAACGCCGACGGCACAATCCACCCCATGAAAGGGCACCCGGGATACTGGGGTGATGATATCCACCTTTGTGCCGAGTTGGTCAACGAGATGGGCAGTGAAAAATTCAAACTGCTTTTCGACATTTATCACGTTCAAATCATGAACGGTGACTTGATCGAGAATCTCCGCCGTTACCGAACGATTACAGGCCACTATCACACCGCTGGTAATCCCGGCCGACGAGAGCTGGACGACCAGCAGGAGATCAACTACCCGCCCATCATGCGTGCGATTCAGGCCAGCGACTATAACGGGTACGTCGCTCAGGAGTTCATTCCGACCAGCGACGACCCCATCGCATCACTTCAGCAGGCATTTGATCTCTGTAACGTTTGATTTTGCCAGCATCAGGGTGCGAACCACCGTTCGCCAGGCCTTGGCTGGGAACCTTCCCCTCGGCTAGGTGTCTCATACTCCAGGTGCCCCGCAGCCATGTCGTCCCAGCCGCCCGAAACTGCCCCCAATGGAACCGCCAATGCTATAGAGCAGGTCGGTGATCAATCGGGGTGGACGGCGAGGCTTCGTCGTCCAAATATAGGCTTGGTCAGATGACGGAACCGGACCGCGACACTGTCGCCGACACCCCTGCGAGCATCGCAACAGATGGGGTTCAGATACCTGATGATGAGGATACGCAAACTGTGGTTTCAAGGGGATTAACCAACGCCGATTTTCAGCGGCTGGGTGTCGATCCACGCGAGGTTCGGCACATGGTGATCCGCCGTGCCGCCCTGGAAACCACCGAGCCGCTTGCGCAACGCTACTTACAGGCTCCCAGCGCCAAGCTGGAAATTCAACTGACGCAAATTGCGACATCCACCTATCGCGTGCTCGATCCGCGTCAGCGGACCGACCCTAGTCAGCGTGCCAACGTGGGACGGATCCGCCCCAATCTGATCGACTGGGCAGGACGAACGGAATTCGCGCTGGCCGAGCGTGGGGAGGAACTCGCCGAGAGCAATCGCGAGCACCTCAATGACGGCGGCGCAGCATCACGCTCCAGCGACACCCCCGCCGCTTCATCCAAGCATTCCCACACGATCGATTTTGGGTTCCTGAAATCTCGCCCGCTCGAATCACCTGATACCGTCCTTGATGACGGATTCGATCTCACCGGCAATTCTCAGTGGCCTTCGCAACACGTTTCCATTTCGACAGGCATCGATTTGGGTCTGTCGAGTTCGTTGAGTCGAAGCCTGGATTCCGGCGACCTTGTCCGTGACGACTTTCGGCGATCGCCGATCAGACGTTTTCGTTTCTGGCTCAGACAACCCGCGACACTACTCGGGCTGATTGCCATCTTGGTCGCGACCAGTGGCGGGGTACTCGGATGGTCTCTGCGTCGCAGCAGCGTTGTCATGGTCCCGACGGTTCAGTCCGACGAGCCGATCGACATTGCCCTGGTCGAATACCCCGACGCCCAATCCGGCCGAGAAAAAATCAAGAACGCCGCGGCGACTCCGCCTGCTCAAGTCACGTCACCCAAACCATCCAAGCTGGTTTCCAGGCCGGTTCCTGGATCACCAGTGAAATCGGGTTCGCAAATGGGCTCGACGGAAAGCACAGCAGCAAGCGGCGATGCATCAACCGAGCCCACATCGTCGCTTCAGATCGATCCGATCGTGTTGGCAGCACGCGCAAGAAGCCAAACCATTTCTCTCGCACAGGGCCTTGGTCATTGGTTTGCATCGGCCAGCAACCAAGTGGCATTGCAGTGGAACGAATCCTTGACGAGTCTCGCTAAGGAATTGCAGTCCAAAGCCAGCGAAATGCCCAGCGCCGTTGCATCGATTGCACCGCCTCTCGATCCAGCAGCGAGCGATCTTCCAGAGCCAAACCCGCAAGATGTTCCGCCCTATGAGGAACTGGCCAAAGCCGCGCGGGATTACATCGCCCAGCCAGTCACGGTGGCAACGCCGGTGGAGCACTTTCAAAAGGCAACCGCCGGTTTGCGTTTGCACGATCAACTGATTTGCATCGAACAATTCGTCTTGGCACAACAGCTAGCGGATCAAGTTCGTCGGCACTGCGCCTTTTCCAACGACCTGGATTTGGTCGAGCGGATCAAAGCTGACGCGGCCGTCGCTTCCGAAATGCGAGAGATGTCCAACAAGGTCGACGACATTCTGCAACGGAGTGTTACTGACGAGCCTTCGTCAGGTGATGCAGCCATTGTCGGTAGGTACTTGTGCCTCTACCAACGCAACTGGCAACGTGGAGGTTCGTGGATCGAAAACGCCAGCGATGTCCGACTTGCTTCTTTAGCAAAACAAGACGTCGAGTTGACGCAGCAATTAGCAGCTCAGCAACTCAAACGTTCTGAGATCGCAGACTTGGCGTCCAAGTGGTTCAAGATCTCAGCAAGATTCTCGGGTCGTGAAGCCGAGTCGATCGCGTTGCGAGCCCTGCACTGGTATCAGCTTGCCCTGGCCGACGACACCGAGAACGATCGAGCGAACGAATTGGGCGAAGTGCAAACGCTGCGGACACGAGCGGAAATGCAGTCGCTCATCGAATCCTTGCCGGTCCATCTGCAGCCGATCACGCCGTCTGAAGTCACAACGCCGAAAACGGACAGTCCGAGCGCTCAGCCGGTGGTCGCAAACGGGCCACGGCTGATGCACGGAACCATTCGGCCGATCGATGTCGGATCGCCATTGGGCGAGATCTTTCGACCTGGTGATCTCGTGCTCGGTTTTCAGTATTCGCCTGGGATCACGATCAGCCCGGCTCAATGGACTCAGATCGGTGAGCGTCTGTTCGTTGATGATCGATCGATCCAATTGGAACTCGCGGGCGAGTTCTCGCTCAGTGAAAGCACCACGATCGAAATCGTCTTTTCCGCTGGCGGTTCCTTGCAATCTCAATCGATCCTGATTGACTCACAGCAAGTGGACCTGACGCCGGGAAAGGACGCCGACGAAGCGTTGGCAGTGATGGCCGGGCCGGTCATCAAGAATCAGCAATCGACATCACTGAGCCTTGATCCGGGCAAGCATACCGTTCGCTGGAACGTCGTCGCCTCTCAAATCGATACGATCGTCCTCGCTTTGGTCGATGCGGACTCCAAGTCAACTGTCCATGTCACTCCCGATCCGTCCGTCGATCTCTCATCGACCCGCGGAATGGTCAGCTTGCTGCCCAGTCGATAACACAGCTTGGTTTCTCGATTTCCTCGGTTCCCGGGCCGCTACAATCAGGGCGTACCCTGACTGGCGAACACCGGAATCCGGAAACCTTTGAATGAACGCTGCTTCCACCACTCACGACTCAACCGACGCGCCCGCAATCAGCAGTTTGCAGGAACTGCTCGACAGCGGTTGGCAGTCCAAAACGGTCAAACAAGAAATCAAAGACAATTTCACCCGAATGCTGGCCTCGGGCGAGAGCCTCTTTCCCGGCATCGTCGGGTACGATGACACAGTGGTCCCGGAGATCAACCTCGCGTTGCTGGCCGGTCACGACATGCTGTTCTTGGGTGAAAAGGGGCAAGCAAAAAGTCGAATCATGCGAATGCTGACCCGATTCTTGGATCCCTGGCTGCCCTACATCGATCATCCCGATTTGCCGGTCCACGAAGATCCCACCCATCCGATCACTTCACTGGGCCGTCGTCTGATCGCAGAACATGATCCCGCCGACATCAAAATCGGTTGGTGGAATCGCAGTGAGCGGTACACCGAGCGTTTGAGCCCGGGAACAAAGTTTGCCGACATCATCGGCGAAATCGACCCCGCGAAACTGACCGGCGGCGTCAGCATGAGCGCGGAGGAAGCACTCTCGTTCGGGCTGATTCCACGGATGCACCGCGGCATCTTTGCCATGAACGAACTGCCCGAACTCGATGACCTGGTCCAAGTCGGATTGTTCAACATCCTGGAAGAACGCGACGTACAGATCCGCGGCTACCCGATCAAATTTGATCTGGATGTCTTCATTTTGTTCTCAGCAAACCCGTCGACGTACAACCGCAGCGGTAAAGTCATCCCGCAGCTAAAGGATCGGATCGGTTCGATCATTCAAACGCACTATCCGGAAAGCCGCGATAGTGGAATCGAAATCTTACAACAAGAAGTGGCACTGGACCTGGAGGGCGATTACCCGGTCACCGTCCCGTATTTCATGTACCAGCTCATCGAGGAAATCACCAATCAGGCGCGCAAGAGCAAATTCATCGATCAGGCCTCAGGGGTTTCCGCACGGTTCTCGCTCGCAAATTTCCGTAACATGGTCGCGTCCGCCCGCCAACGCGGAATCGTTCACGACGAACGACCTGCCGTGCCCCGCATCAGCGACCTCGGTCACTTGTATTCCAGCTCACTGGGCAAGTTAGAACTGGACCTGATGGGCACGCATCAGATGAGTGAGAAACAAGTGCTCGACAGCGTGGTCGCCAAAGCAATCGAAGTCGTCTTTAAGGAATACGTGGAAGAACACGGGCTTTCGGCGATCGCAGAAATCTTTCGCGGTGGCGTCCGCGTGGTCGTCGGCGACATGCTGCCCAGCAGCCAGTACGCGGAACGACTCAAAAGCGTCCCGCCGGCATGGGAAGCCGCCTTTGAAGTCAACGCGAGCGAGAGCGAAGCCGTCCGCGCCAGTTGTGTCGAGTTTGTCCTCGCCGGCCTGTACAGCATGGAACGCATCAGTCGTTCCCAACAACACGGCAAGATCGAATACGAGACCTAAGAAACGTGGGGCAGGTTTGTAACCTGCCAATTCCAAACGGCAGGTTGAAAACCTGCCCCACGTGTTGTCCATCCGACGAGTCCTCAGCACCATCATGAAATACCGACCCGGCGGCATCATCCATTCGTACCAAAAGTACGATCCGATTTCGTTCCCGCCACCAACGCAGGAACCGCCGGACTTGGTCACGCCCGCGTTCGAACAAGCCTTGATGTACGGCAACTTTCGGGAATTGAGCGAAGAAGAACTGGCCAGAGCGGTCCGCCTGGACCCCAGCCAGATCGCCGGACTCGGTCCCAGCATCGACTTCCTCAAAGCGTTGCTGGAAGAACGCAAACGCAAGATCTTGGAAACCTACGAAACCCGTGGCGTGCAAAAGAAATCCCGCAAAGCCTTCTCGCAGGCCGCCAAGGATGTCCGAGTGCCGCAAAAGCTGGAGAAATCATTTCAACAAGCGATCCGTACTGAACAACCTTATCTGCTGGAAAGCATCTGGTACCGCATCGGCGACGATCACAGCGCCGCAGCCACAGGTCTTTTGAATGTCGCCCAGCGAATGAGCGAAAAACACCAGATCGAGGAACTCGTCAGCAAATATGAGTTCACCGGCAACGAATCGATGACGGTGCCCAAAGCGTTGGAGATCAAAGAGGAACTGGAAAAGATCGACGAGTTGCTCAGGCAACTGGAAGAAGCGTCCAAGACGGCACAAATCGGCTTGATCGACATGGACATGCTCGGCGAGTTTGCCCAGCCTGGCGACATGGAACAACTCGAGGAAATGCGTCGCCAAGTCGAGAACTTGATCCGCGAGCAAGCCGAACGTCAAGGTCTGCAGCGTGACTCCAGCGGAGCGTTTCAGCTCACACCCCAAGCGTACAAGATTTTCCAGGGTCGGTTACTGGAACGAATTTTCAGCTCGTTGGCTCCCTCTCGGAGCGGACGACACACCGGTGACGTGATCGGCGAAGGAGCCGTGGAGTTGCAGCAAACCAAACCCTATGAGTTTGGTGACTCCGTCGCCAACATGGACATGCCGCAAACCGTGATCAACGCCTTGCTGCGTCAAGGAGATGAGCGACCGCTGCGACTACGTGGCGACGATATCGTGGTCCACAAGACACGCAATCACCCCCGCTGTGCCACTTGCGTGATCATGGATATGAGCGGTTCGATGCGATACGACGGCCAGTACATCAATGTCAAACGCATGGCGCTCGCCCTGCAAGGTTTGATTCAAAAGGATTACCCCGGCGACTTCCTTCGCTTCATCGAGATGTACACCTTTGCCAAACTCGTCAAACCGGGCGAGATCATCGATCTAATGCCCAAACCGGTCACAATCCATGACCCGTGGGTACGGCTCAAAGCCGACATGAGTGACGAATCGATCAGCGAAGTGCAGATCCACCCTCACTTCACCAACATCCAACGCTCACTGCAACTTGCTCGCCAAAACCTGATCAACGCCGACACACCCAATCGTCAGATCGTGCTGATCACCGACGGCCTGCCGACGGCTCATTGCGAAGGCGAGTGGTTGTACATGCTGTACCCACCGGATCCTCAGACCGAGCAAGCCACGATGCGGGAAGCCCAACTTTGCCAACGCGAAGGCATCACGATCAACATCTTCCTCGTCCCCAGTTGGTCACAGAGCGAAGAAGACATCCGGTTTGCCAGTCGTTTGGCGCAGTCAACCTCCGGCCGCGTGTTCTTCACCAGCGGCAACAACCTCGACCGATTCGTCCTCTGGGACTACGTCCAAAACAGACGAGAAATCATCTCCTAAATTCCCCCCGCGTTCTGCTGCTCAAGCTACATCGGCTCAGCACTAAACTCCGAAACGACCCATCCCAGAATCAGCACTGGATCAGGCATTAATTCTGCGTGTTGGCATTGCCTGCGGCGAGCACCTTTCTGCGGACATAGGGGCTTACCTCATCCGGGCCGTGCTCCTTGAGGAACGATTGCAGATAGAGCAGACGTGCGTTCTGGATGCTGTCGGCACCGTACTGGAAGTCGAACGTGGTGTATTTTTTAAATTGGTTCCGGCATCGCTGATCGAGTGCTTGCCAAAAAGCGGGCCAGATATTGCGTCGCAAATCGGTCGCCAGCGATCCATGAATTGCAGCTTCCGCTGTCGCATCATCTTTGCCTTCGACGTTGTAAACATCGCGCGACCCGCGATTGCAAGCCTCAAAATCGAAGGCTGCGATTTGGCGGCCGCTTTCTATTTCAAATACAATCGCTTCACCGCCCCAATACCCAGAATGAAATGACCATTCACCTTCCGTCTTGATCGGTTCCCCTGGATTTGAAATCACCGTGCGAATGACAATCACGTATTGGACATCTCGCCAGCTATCTGCAGCCCGCTTTGCAAAGGTGTCGTGCTTCGGATCTGTGGACGAATACCTCAAGTCTTCCTTCACCGACTGTGCAATGTCGCGGAAAGCGTACGTCGCAAGCCGTCTGGGGAGTGGACTTTCGTAGTCACTGTCCCAAGCCTTGAACTCTTTCAAACCGGCCTCTTCTTCAGAACTCATCTCCGGTGGCAGCGCGTCTTTTGAAATCGGCTCCAAGTCCGTCGCGCGGACCCAGACTGTGTTGGGGTCGATGTTAAAACGCAACTCCAAATCCGAAAATTCTTTCTTCTGTTCGGGATCCATTTGTTCACTGGCCTCTCCAATCGGGATCGCGTCGCACGCTTGTTTGACCAGGGCAAGCTGATTCGCTCTGCGAACATAAAGTTTGTGGTTCTCCGTAACGTCGTGCTCAATCCGCTCACGCAGCCGATCTTCGTCTGACTTCATCCAGGAACAGCCAACGAAGCAGCACATTGCTAAGAGCCAACAGAAGCAAGTGAGCTGCTGGTTTGTGAATCGAATCGGAAGATTTCGTCGCTGGTGTTTTTGTGCCGCGATGTCGGTTGAAGGCGATTCGTTCATCAAAGGTTTCTTTCTCAATGGTTTCTTTGGAATGGCCAAATGGTGCCACCCAATGCTGATAATGATTTTGTAAATTTGAGATAAGTCTTGATGCGACAAAGCTTCTGGTTTGAAATGCGGGTTATTACACTCCCTACCTCAAACCCGAATGGATTGCCGGGGTGTCGCACCAAGACAAGGATGATCTTCACACACCAGCCGCTCAGCTGAAAGAGCTATTTGAACTGTTACCGGCCTCGATGCGGTCGTAGTTCTCGCCTTTTTTGGGCCGGAATGTGGTCTTATTTTAGCGTAATTCTTACACCGTGAATTCGGTACACTTTCTCCCGCCCTCGCAGCCTGCACCTCGCACCCCGCTTTTCAAAAAATCTTAATCGTACCCCGCCGCTACCTCGCCCCTTTTCAAACGCGTTGTACGTAAATGAGAGGGCACATGGGTGGTCTTTCTCGCCCACTGTTCTTCTCATGCGAACTCGGGGGAGCCATGGAGACGCGATGGATTTTTGCTTCCACAATACAACGCGTCCAACAGCTCGCCTTGCTCAAATGTTCTCCCTGTCCACACTGCAAGCACACCGGGACGTTGAATCGACACGGCGTCCTCAAAGGCTACGACGAGCAGGATTTCAAGCACAAATCCATCCGAGCGAAACGCATCTTTTGCAGCAATCGTGGAAACGCCAACGGCTGCGGTAAAACTTTCAGCGTTTGGATCGCCGCCAAGGCTGCCCGCTGCCGGTACCTCCCTGTCGCCTATCCTGCCAAGGGAAAGATCGTGCTGCGTCACGAACGTCATCGCGATGGCGACGTGATCGTCTACGAAGGTGGCCGCCGGATCGGTAAGGCCCGCCTGCTGGATGCCGTGGCCAACGGCATGATGCGCCGGAAAGAAGCCTCGTGAGCCTCGGGCGCTAGCCGTGGGCCTCAAACCACAATCCGCACCACTCGTCCACCCTGGCTCCCTTCTCCCCCGGCTTTTCTGGGGGAGAAGGGCTGGGGATGAGGGGGCTGAGCGCTGAAACGTTGCTTCACCCAACACGCATCCATCCCAAGCGACTTCGAGCACGAAAAGCCAACTACCAACTTCACTCCTCCCATTTCCAACATCCACCCATGATCAGATCCTACTTTCTCTGATTCGAAGCTCCTTCCGTCGAGCTTGTCGCGGCGGAGGAAACAACTGACGGCTACTTGCCCAGGCCAACAAAACTTCCCCACCGCCCGCGAATCGCCAAAGGCGATTCGCGGGCGGTGGGGAAGTGAATGCGATTGTGTTGAGGGTAGCTGCCATTTGTTGCTCCGAACCGGGGCAAGCCCGGCGGAAGCAAAGAATCCATCTTACGTAGACCGTGAAAAATGAGTCACTTCTGGGCAGAGATCTAAGCACCGTCATGGTCGAACTTTGATTTGGCCGCCTTGGCGAGATACGAGAAATCTAAGCGTAGTCGGCATCTTTGTGAAAAATCGTCGCTCGCAAATTGCCGCGATTCAGCGCGTGATACAAACCGCCCGCTTCATCGGCACGTGGTGGTCGGGGCATGGAAAGGTTCTCCGAAAAGGGACCTTTGACACAGCGTAACCTGCGAAGAACCAAAAACAAAGAGGCCTGACCCCTTTGATTTGTTGACCCCTTTGATTTGTTTTCCAATTGCCCAGCAAATTGACTCATCAATAATTATGGGATTCGTTTTCGACATTTGCATCGTATTGCAAGATTGGTGGGTGGCACCAAACATCGGCACCAAACATCATTCTCTAGTAATACTGTATTGAAGCGTGTGGTCGAGAACAATGCTCGCACACGAATACGTAAAGCATACCAGCATCGACCAAATCGTAAGGTTCACCAATGCTGGAGTCGAACTGTCCGTAGAAATACATTTGCTGGCCGCAGCACGTTGGTACCTCAGGTAGCTGAATCCAATCGGGGGCTCCTCCGATCTTTGTCTTGCTGGTCGCGGTGGATGGTTCAGCTCGCTCAGTATCTGAATACGGGTTGAGACGAAGCTCAGGAAGTGACTTTGGCGGCACTGGTTCTCTCGGCGAGTCTACTACAGATACATTTCCCAATAATACGGAGCGAATCCACGAATCAGGTTCAAAAGCCAATTCGGGGCGGCCAGGTTGTATCACGGTCTGTCCCGTTGGAATTCGAATCTCACGTTCTGGGCTCTGGGAAAGCTTGAGCTCCCCGATTCCCGGTAAGAGAACGCCCTCCGCGATGGTCTCAATCGCCACCTGAGCCAAAGCATTCAAAACAGCATCGACCGTCCTGATGTCGGCAGCGGAGCGAGTGCTGAGTTCGCTAACTAGTTCGGATCGATCCAGGCCCGGCATTGCTTAGTGTTTTAGTGCAGCGAATGAAATTCGTTTTATGGCGGCACAGGACGGCATGCATCCGATCGTGCGTTGAATTTTATCGGAAGTTGACAGTACAAAATGACTTGCCCCGTGGGACTTGGATCGGAGCGTCCAATCCGCCGCAAAAAGATTCTATCTCAAACGACACTCCCGATGCCAGACTCCATCCGGCCTCGTGCCGGTGGTGAATCGACTGACCGGCTAGACTGCTGCGGCGCAACGACAGTCAGTCTCCCCACTGGCCTCGTGCCAGTGGTCAAGGGACGCTCGCGGTTTGAGGTAGCTTGTGATTGTCCTTGCTTCCACCGGCACGAGGCCGGAGGAGAGCCGAGTGGAACGGCTTGCTTCATTGGTAGCTCGTCAGTCTTACTTCCACCGGGCCAAGCCCGGATGGAGAGTCTGGCAATCAGAAGTAGAACACCGTCTGTGAGTCACGTAGTACTCGTAGGTCATGCTGTGCATGACGAAATGCGGCACGTCCATCTTCACACTTGGCCGCCTCGATTTAGGGAAAACTCCCGCCGACGTCCAGAATGAGCGCATTGCGTTGTGCGATTGGTGTCATACACAGCATGACCTACTGAAACTTCGGTATGTCCGGCAGGTCGCGAATTGCTTTTGCTATCTGCCATGGATCATCTGCCGGAATTCCTTTCGGGCGAAAGTATCGAGGATACCCTTTTTCTTCAAGGATCCGTGTAACTTCATCCCACGCATCATTGCGGCGAGTCTCTTCTGCGGAAAGCGGAGCCGGAAAGATGCTGTCATCGTAGCCCAGGACAAGGTCAAAGAACGCTCGGAACGACGGCGCAAGCAGCGATTCGTAGGGTTTGAGTGCCGATCGATCATCGCGAATCTCGCGCGGAACGACATCATGATTGAAGACGACAATCGCGTAGTCTCCATCGTCGGTCGGCGATTGAAAATCGAACAACAGTGGATCACCGCAGCCGCGAGCCGTTCCGATCTGCATGTACCCAGCTGCCCAAAACGTTGAGTCCCGTAGGACGGAAAAGCTTTGCTCAATCGTTTTGTCGCTTGGTGAATCAGGAAGACGGTATTCGCCAAAATCCATTCCGAGCGCATGACATCCAAGCATGTACGCACGGAAAAACTGAGGGAGAGACGCTGGCAGTTGTCGTTCGAAGCTTGCCACCGACGCGAGAGTGATCGTCGAATCAATCGCTCGCCAGCTTTGCCACTCTTCGTCCGGGTTGGGATCAGAGCGCATGTCAGCAGGAACGCATGGATGCAGATGGTTCGTCCGGGCATGCCAATCCCGAATCGCTGCTCGGATGTAGTCGATGTCTTCGTCGAGTGATGGCATGGGTTTTATGCTAGAACGGCAGCAGTAGTGGGACGCCGCCAAGAGGCTATGACTATTAACTCCGCGTCAACGGCGGCTCACGTTCCCCGCATCATTGGTCGCGCGTCGGTAGTGCATGGCGACCGCACCGTTGCGGAGCGGCTTCGCAGAGACCAATTCCAGTCGTCGTGTGCTGTTGAGCCCGCTTTGATACAGAGTCGGACCGTGGCCGGCAATGATCGGGTGGATGAGAAATCTGTACTCATCAATGAGATCCAGCCTGTCCAACTCCGCCGCGAGCTTGCCGCTGCCAAGAAGCACGCCGGCCGGGTTCGCATCCTTGACTTTTTTCACGCCCGTCAGCAATTCCCCAGCGACGTGGTGGCTATTGGTCCAAGGAAAATCCTTACGAGTCGACGACACCACATACTTCGGCTTGGCCTCCAGACTGACCGCCCACTCACGGATAGCCGGCGGCACTTCAACCTCACCGCGGGCAACCGCCGGCCAGTAACTCTCCATCATCTCGTAAGTGTGACGCCCCCACAGCATTGCCCCGCCCTCATCCATGAGGCGGGTGAAGAAGGCATGTGTTTCTTCGTCGGCGATTCCCTCTTGGTGGTCGACGCAACCGTCCAAGGTGACGTTAATGCTGAAGGTTAAAATGCCCATGGCAGTGAGTCTATTCCGACGTGGGGTGGATCGCGGGGCTGTCACTTCGGTTTATCGCTTGGTTCACCCTTATTTCGCGACAGTACTTAGTCATTGAAGAGCAACCAACATTTTTCGTTGCGCATCCGTTGATCGTCTAGTACGAGCTCACGAATTGTGTCCGGCAGTTGCGCTCGTTGCCATTGACACTCAGCTCGTCCTGCATCATCTCGTAGCGATACTTCTAAGTTCGCTCTGACGGCGCGAATAGCATAGGCAGCCGCACAAAGTTCATGGTCCGCCATGTGTGCGACTGCAACGGCGTGTCCAGCTGACTTGGCAGCCTCTTTGGCCGCACCTGATGCATTTCTTGCGGCGGCATGAGCAGCGAAAGCCGCCGTACGTGCCTGCTTCATCGTTATCTCACCACGCGCCCAAGCTCTGGCTTGTTCAATCGCGAAGCGAGGCCTGGAATCTTGGGGATGGTCATACTCGAAAAACGGTAGTACGTGCTCGGCACAAGCTGCCGCCCAAATGGCCAACAATGAATGCTGGCCCCCTTCTAGTGTTCCTCCGCGTCGCACCGTAATCAGGCGAGGATCTCGTTTTCCTTTCTCGTGCATGACCATAAACTTCATGTGATCGCTATCTACCAGAGTGGACCACTGCTCAGCGTAGCCGAGCGGCGGCGGTACGCGATGATCTCAGATTCCGCCGAAGTCGCCGCTCCGGTTCACGCGATGATTATCCGCGACTTTAGGTCTAAGGCCGCGTGCCATTGGGAAATTGATCATAGTAGCCACCGAGTATGGCACACTTCGCTTCGTCAGCAAGTGATTCTAACCAATCAAGCACCGACCGAAAACTCTCTTTAACCTCGTCATCATGTTCATTGAAGCACCAGACCGGCGAGTCGTCGGGCGCGCTGCAGCGAATCATCAAGAATTGTTCGCCGAGGCGACCGGCAATCACCAGAGCGTCTGGCGGTAGAACGGGCAATCCGCATTCGGGGAATTCGTTGCGATCCTCGCGACACTGAGCCGTCATATCCAAGACATGAGGATAGGTTGCGGCGTAGTGGTCGTGCGTAAGCAGGCGGCCAGAGTTGTGGCCCATTTCGGTCAGGTACGAGCGATAAGTCGACGGTAGCGCAACGCCGTATTTCGATTCGAGTGCAACAATTTCAACATCGGTACAGCCAACAAGGGAAGTCCTTCGAGCGATCTCATCGCGGTCGAGGCGAAGCAGGAATCTGTCGAATAAATGCTGTGTCACGATTCAGTATCAGGCGGCGAATGAAATGCGATCGACGGAAGTACAAGACGTGCATGCATCCGATCGTGCGTTGAACTTGGTCGGACGTTGACAGGACAAAATGGCTTGCCCCGTAGGACTTGGATCGGAGCGTCCAATCCGCCTCAGAAAGATTCTATCTCAACAGACACTCCCGGTGTCAAACCGAGCAGGTACAACCGCCGTCACGAGTCCCGCATGCCGCACTGGACTCGTGACCTCATCCACGACAGATCTCTCCCTTGCGCCCTTGAGCCCTTGAGCTTAGCCGTTTGATCAGACTCCATCCGGCCTCGTGCCGGTGGTGAATCGACTGACCGGCTAAACCGCAGCGCAACAGCAACCAATCTCCCCACTGGCCTCGTGCCAGTGGTCAAGGGACGTTCGCGGTTTGAGTTAGCTTGTGGTTTCCCTAATCTCTACCGGCACGAGCAGGCTGTCGATTCATTGAGCCGCGACGCGTAATGGGCCGGTCAAGACTTCGCCGTATCGATGGCATCGTCCGCATTCATGGCAAGACGCCAGACCACCTCGCTCCGATCCTGGAGCGACTGGGACTGCAAAGTTCGGTGTGGTGTGACACGCTTAACAAACCAATCCACTTCTAAGTCGCTCGTGAAAGCGACACGGGGGATGCTCGGCGTCTTCGGTATCACATGAACCAAAACGATCGACAAATTTCGTCGAAATCAATATTGATTGAGCGATCGCTTATTGGCCAATCCATGACTTCAGTGGAACCGGGATCACGGACGACGACTGGGTGGCTTGATGAGCGGGCTGCGCCATCGTTTGCGTCGGACTGACGACAGGGTTGTTGATCACACCCTGAGGTGCAACCACCACGGGAGCGGAGTGAACCACTGGTGGCGCGGTCTGGATTGATGGTTTGTACCCTGGCGCCGCGAAGGTCGGCGTGGTCACGACCGGGACCGCGTAGACGGGCTGTGAATAGGTGGGCGTATGAGAATAGTAGCTCGACTGGCGAACGGTCGATGGTTGATAGGAGCGAGAGCGACCACCGAAAGCATTGTTCGTATTTCGGTTGCTGGTATACAGCATGCTGCCCGGCTTTTTGTTCAACGGCTTGGCCCAACCCCAGCCACCACCCTCTGCATTTTTTGGGGTAGCGAAACAGGAAATGGTGGTCAGAGCAATGACGGCGAGACAGGCTTTGAATGCGAGTTTCATCAGACAATCCAGATTGGTGGGAGGCTTGGTTGGACGAGATTCGGGTGGTCGTAACCCCCTGGCGACCGAGCAATGTTCGGCTGCATCCATCAACTGACAGAGCGAACACCATGCGAAAACGTTACACCCTTTTTTCCAGCGAGCCTGAAAAAGAGGACCGATTCGTGTTATCCACCAACTTGACAGGGCTTCTCGTTGCGGATGATGATTCGCTTGGGCTAGCGGACGACCATGATGCCATTCATGACCATCCAATGGCCGGGGAAAGTGCATAGGAATGGGTAGCGTCCAGACGCTGCAGGTGCGATAAAGTGGACCGTTTGTGATGCCCCCGGTGCGACGATGTCGGTGTACACCAAAACGGAATCCGTCTCCGGAACGTACTGCCGAACATACGCGTTGGGGTCGGCGATCAATCTATTGGATAACGCTCCTACATGCTCAAGCTGGTCGCGTCTGGCAAGAACCCAGTTGTGGGGCACAACGTCAGGATTGGTCAGGGTCAACGCGATCGGCTCGTTGGCCGAAACGATGAACTCGGGTGTTTCATAGGTCAGATTCTTGCCCGTTCGAATGGTGATCTCGCGCGCATTGCCGATCGGTTGAGACCATGGATTGGGCGACGCTTCGGAACGCGGCGCAAGGTCCGCCAGCATCGGATGCACGGCTATGGTTTTGTCCGGGTCGGACTGGTAGCCGTCAAACTGTGTGAACGGAGCATCCAGTCGATGCGCCGTGATGAACAGGTCATGACCGCTGCCTGCGGGCGAGCAAGTTATCGAGTCGTTTTGGTTCACATGCAGTCGCAAGTGAAGTTGATTGACAGGCTGTAGCTCCGGTATCTCCAGGAACAGCGAACGTCCGTCGGGCAATGGTTGCACCGAGCGAATCCGCAACGGATCGTGTCCCGCCACGCCAGGATGCGTGGTCGACAACTCCGGCGAGCCGTACGCCTCGCTGTACCGATAGTTCCATGCTTGTGCAAAGTGACTGGATGCTTTGCCGGCAACCTCGAGGTCAATCGGCTCGGCAAAGGAGACCCTGACTCCATTTTCATGCACGTGAAATGAGACCGGGATTTGCACGGTATCACCGGTGTAGCGGATACGTTGAAAGCATCCATCGTCGGGTGTGTAAGAGCCCCAGCCAGTCATCCCTGAAACGTATAACTGTCCGTCGCATGGGGAGACACGACCGCGGTGAACGCCTGATTGGAAATCACCCGTCATGGGAACCACCGCTCCCTGCCGTTGTCCGTTGACTTCGTCGATCAAGACAACGAACCAGCAGCCGGTGCCAAATGAGAAATGCGCCAACTTGCCATCCAGTGGGCCGAAGGAATCACTTTGGATCAACAACTGGCCGCCACTGGAATTGTCGAGGCCGCGAGGCAAGTAAACGAGGGGCAACTGTGGCGGCTCACCGTTTTTTGGACCACCGTATCCGTAGTGTGGTGTTACGTCGGTGTCGGGTGGGATCGCACAGATCATCGACGCGGGCGTCCAACCGCCTTCTGAACAGGGCACCGTGATCGTTCCATCGGCCAGAATGCCCAGCCCGTCGGGGTTGCGAAAACCGGTTGCCAAGACTTCTGCTCGCTCTCCGTCGGCCGAGAGACGGAGCAAGCCCTGATTGCCCGATGCGGTGTAGAAATTGCCTTGAGTATCTCGCTGCAAGCCGCAAATGTAGTCGTGACCGGCAGCCGAAGTCACAAAGGCTTTGTTGACGCACTCATAAAAGTCTGCTTCGCCGTCGTCATTGAGGTCCGTCAACCGCATCAATTGATCACGGCATTGTACGTAGATACGCCCATTGGCGACCACGAGCCCTAGAGGGTAATGCAACCCCGAGGCAAATCGGCGCCACCTCGCATGGCCTGGTTTCTGTGGATCAGAATCCAGACCGCTGACGTGCCACACGTCGCCTTGCATCGTGCAAACCAGGGCACTGCCGTCGGGCAAAAAATCGTGCCCCGTGCAAAACATCAGTGCGTTCCATGGATTTTCAAACGGCAACTCGATCGTATCGATCGCGTACGGCTGTGATTTGCCAGGAACAATTTTGGTCGTGATCACCTCAGGCCATTGTGCGAATCCTCGGGCGAGAAATTCTCCTCGCATCGGATGTTGATCACGCGGGGCAACGCGATGAATGAACTGACCGTCTGCCTCCCATGGGGAATCGAGGTATTCCACGTCGCCGATTCGATAAGCAAACACGACACGATTGCCATGCCGATAAAACCCGTGGTATCGCGTCGGCAAATCTTGTTTCGCCGCTTGATCGCGAGCAATCACTTTCCCTTGCATCTGCAAACCGTGCATGAAGCCATGGCGAACGGACGAGAACCCGACGAAGCCGTCTTTCCAGATCACGTCATAGGTCAGCGTGTCGGGATTGAAGCACGCGGAGACTTTGCCCTGATCTCCGAGTTTCAGGCAAATCCCACGGGCGATCGTCTTCCCGGCTCCATGCAAGACACCGCATTGAACCGAGCCGAGCGCGGATTCGTTCCAGCGGCCGTCTGCCCAAGTCGACTCGTCCTGGTTTCCCCAGTGCCCTTGCTGGCCACCGTCCAGTCCGAGATAGGGTGCGATCAATGCGGGTTGTTGATCGTGCTGGCGGAAATACTCGGCCTGCTTGGTGTAAAAGTCAAAGACCCGATCTCGATTGACTGGAGCATCATGATTGGGCCAATTTGTCTTGGAGATCGGCTGACGTGTCACAGGAAAATCGACCGGACCGTGGTCGTGTGTTTGCGAGGCTGACTCGGCAATGACCCGTTGGATCGGAGCGCCAACCTTGCCATTCAAGTCACCATCGACATGACGCAATTCGTTCAAGAAACAAATCAGGTCCAGCAGCTCTCGTTTGGACGTTGCCGCGGTGAGCCCGGCGGGCATGACGGTGCCGCCAGCGACTTCGTCCTCGATCTCTGACTCGGAGATCCGCGTTTCTTTGCCGGTTGCAGGATCACGTAACGTCAGGATTCCGTTCTCAGAGGACTGTTTGTAGCCCGACACCACGGCTCCGCTGCTGGTCAAAACTCGCCAAGTGACAAACTCGGGTTTCACCTCACGGCCAGGCCACAACACCGACTCCACAAGATGTCGTAAGTCACGTTGCGGGGCGATCGAAGCCAGCTCGGGTCCGACCTCGCCGCCGTGCGTACCAACTCGGTGACAGCTCATACACGCGAGTTTGGCACTGGCGAACACACGAGCACCTCGAATCGCATCGCCGCTATCCAACGCGTCCCGAATCAAACTCGACACTCGATTTTCATCGTAAGGTTGCTCGTTCCGTTTCGCGGGATCCGCCTGTGTATTGGCCGGAGTTCCGGTTTGTCCTTGCTCCTCGATGTCTTTTTCGTCGACGTCTTTCCCGTCCAGCCGCCAAAGTCCCAGCGTTTCATCATCTCTGGCAGGCTGAGTGTCCGACGATGCGATGACGGACTGGCGAGCACGAGAAATACGCACCCATGCAATCTCTCCGACGCAGCCGATTCTGCCGCTGACCAGCCGACCGATCGCCAAGGGGCCAGCCAGCGGAGATCGCGAATTCGACTTGGGTTCCTGTTTGGCGATCGATTCGTTGGCGATCTCGCGACCGTCGACGAACAGACGAACGCGGTCCTGTTCGTAAGTCATCGCGAACGCATGTGATTTTCCGTCACACACATTGACGCCGCTGCGGACATGATCGGGCCGACACCCCGGCAGGTAGGCAGTCAGGTTGCCATTGCCTGCCATCGTGAACAGTTCCCAGTGGTCGGGCGATGATTTGGATTCACTGGCGACCAGGATGTTGTATTTTTCCTTTTGGTGAAGTGTTGCAACACATTCCACCGTGATCGGTGGTTGTCGATACGTGTCTGCACCTGGAAAGACGCGTCCGATTCCCGGCGGTTGCGGCTTGGGTTTGGGACGCATGTCCGGCGGGGTTGGAGGTTTCGCGCCACCGCTGCCGGGCGTGGCGAGTTCCTTTTCCAACCAGCGAAGTCCGTCCAAGTTCTCTGCCAGCGACTCTTTCGCATCCAATGTATCACGGTGATCCAAGATCCCGATGGGTCCGTCGTAGCCACTGGCAAGCACCTCGCGGATCATCTCCAACTCATACCGGCCTTTTCCGATACCAAGGATTTTTGGTTGAGCGTCGTCGTTCATTCCGTTCAAGTTGAGGCAGAGCAAGAACGGTTTCATCAGGGCTAGCGATTGTGGCCAATCGTCGATGTGTCCGTGGCCATGATGAAAGTTGTAGACGATGCCGACATGCGTATGCCCCAGTTCGTGCAAGCGTTTGCACACGGCCACCATGTTTTGTGGCTCGCCGCCCCAACCCCCGTGATTGTAAATGCCAAGTTTGCAGTCCAGTGATTTCGTTCGCTCTGCCAGAGACAAGATCGACTGCGCCGCAGCGTCTACTTTTTCTTTTTGATTCTCACCGCTGGGCTCACCGAGCATCTGCCAGATTTGAGGATGCAGATCATGCTTCTCAAACAGCTTGAACGCTTCGTCATGAACGGACCAGAAAGCAAAGTATTCGATGCCGTGTTTCTTGTATTCCAGGATCTCTTGCTCGAACGTGGGGACATGTTCACCACGCCAGTCGTAGGCGCATCGTTTGATCCCAAGTTCACTGAGCATCTCGGCGCGTTCGGCGGGACCTCGTTTGGCGGCATCAAAGGGGACGATGCACCATGCGACGAGATTCGATTGTCTCAAGACAGTTGAATCGAGTTCTGTCGGACGGTCTTGGCACAATGCGGTTGAACCAAAGATGGCAATCAGGGAGGCGAGTAGCACTCGTCCTGATGAGAATGCCTCGGAAAGATTCATCATGGCAGGCAGGCTAGCGTATCGGTGATGATGGGTGGCGAGAGTGGGGATTCGTATTGTAGCCTGCCCGCCGCAGACGCGTTTGCTGGCACTCAGTCGTTGTGAGGAATGTCGCTGAATGGGCGGATGAAGGTATGCCACTGAAAGCCATCCGACAGAATGGGATCAGCAGCGAACTCCAAATGCAAAATGCGGCGATGCCGGGTCGTGGTTTCGGAAGATGCACCGCTGCAATGACTGATCAAGGGACGCATCGCCAGCACATCGCCGGCTTGTGCGTGGACGGTGACCGCGTGATCCGCACCGACACCATCGCTGGTACCGGACACATGCGACCCTGGTACCACTCGCAGCGGTCCGTTCTCATCCGTCACATCGTCCAGGTGCAGTCGCATCGTCAACATGCGTTGCAGGACACGATCGGACGCGACGACGTGGGGCACGCCGGCCTTGACCGTTGGTCGGGAAAACTCGGTTGATGGCAACGTGTTGTCTTGCACCGCGATCGCGGTGTCCTTGTGCCAGGGCAGCGACCAAGTTCGATCGGGCGGTTTGTCAAAAAACAGGACACGCACCAGACCATAGTGATTGCCAAGCACCAACGTCAAAACTCGATCGAGCTTGCCCGTCTGCCAAACGGAATGAACCATCGGCACCACATCCAACACATTCCTCGCCGCGTAGACGTGTCCGCGACTGGACCTAGCTCTTTCGGAATCGTTGTCATGATCAAACGCCGTCTCGCAAGCGTTTACCAACGATTGGCAGCTCTCCTTGGGAATCACATTCTTGATGAGAACGTAGCCTGTGGCAGAAATTCGTTCGTGCTCATTCATATCAACTCACCACTGATATTCACCGCTGCGCACCTTATTTTCCGCAGACAATCTGAACGCAAAACGCCCCATCGGTGAGAAATGTGACGAGCGAAGATCCGCCTCGTCAATCTCAAAAAGGACGAAACCAAGGGGTTTGTCGCGTTATCCGAACGAAATCAGCACTATCAGCGTTGGGGTGTTTGCGGTAGTCTGTTCGTGAGAGGATAGAGCTGCGGCAACATCATTATTTGCAGCCGTTTCGACCACGGAATGAGCGTGCATGTCCTCCACAAGTATCTTTCCGCAAAATATCCGTGAGCGAAAGCCAACGAGATAGCTTCCATTGATCTCCGTGCAAATGGGGTCGAAAGCCGGAATCAGCCGCGACGACGAACACAGGAGAATTCGATCTTGAATAACGATTACCTCAGAACGGACCCCATCGAGAGTTCCGAAAAGAACTACGAGATCCAGCAAATCGGTTTAGACGGCAACGTGTTGGCCACGCTCAGCGTGGAAGCCGGCAGCGGAGAGGCCGCTATCAAGCAGATCAGCAAAGTGGCCGAAGGAACCGAGACGATCACCGTCACGTTGAACGACGAAGTCATCAATGAGATGGGAGTGGATTACTGGCATAAACGCGTTCGCGGCAGAAATTGACCCGTCAGGATTGATTCACGCGACACGACTGAGGTTGATGATGAAGCAGCCGTTGTTGCGTTGCACATACCTGTGCGTATTTGGTTATGTCTGTTTGGTCACCGCTTGGCGGCTTCCTGCGGACGAACCCCTTCTGAACCAAGCACTGCTGAACCCAGTAACGGCAGGAACGCTGATCGTTCCTGCTGTTTCGCCGGGAACCCCCGCCGCAGGAAAACGCGTTCTGATGACGGCTCCGGAGTATGCGGGGACGGATGTGTTCCACACACTCTATTTGCCGCAGCATTGGAGTCCCGACGGGGAGCCGACGCCGATCATCTTTGAGTACACCGGGAACTACTTTCCGCAAAGCGGATCGACCGGCAAAGTCGAAGACGGGGCACTTGGATACGGGCTTTCGGGCGGTCGGTTCATCTGGGTTTCATTGCCGTATGTGAATTCGCAGGGCACCGCTAACGAAGTCACTTGGTGGGGCGATGAGCGGGCCACCGTGGAGTACGCAAAGCTGAATGTGCCTCGGATCATCGAGCGATTCAATGCAGATCCGGACGCGGTCTTTCTTTGCGGATTTTCACGCGGTGCCATCGGTGTCAACTACATCGGATTGCACGACGACGAGATCGCCAAGCTGTGGACAGCGTTCATCTCCCATGATCACTTTGACGGAGTCCGGCAATGGAATACCCCCTGGGGTTCGCCACTGCAGCAATACCAGGCGGATGCTCGTAAGCGATTGGAGCGAGTGGGAAATCGCCGCTACTGGGTCAGTCAAAACGGCTTGAGCAGTCAGAGCGAGCAGTTCATACGCTCGGTGTATCCCGTCCCCGATCAATTCACGTTCGCCAGTATCGATGCCTCAGAAATTCTGGGCAGTTTTCCCAACGAGATCGCCAAGTCGCCGCACACGGATCGCTGGCTCTTGAAACCGAGTCAGTATCGGAGCGACGTTTGGGATTGGATGAACAAGGTCACGAGCCCGGATGATCATATCTCATCTGCCCAACAGCCTTAGCAACCGAATGTCGGTGAGGGACTCCGCCAGCAAGTAGGCGCCGGCAAAGTCCTGGGTCTTGGTGTGCTCGTTGGGAACAGCGACCGTGATGGCTCCTGATGCGACCGCCGCGGCGCATCCGTTGCCACTGTCCTCCAACACCAGCATACGTGTTGGTGGAATATCAAAATGGCCCGCGGCACGGAGGTACATTTCTGGATGCGGTTTGCCGTTGACGACATCGTCACCGGTCAGGACAAACGCGAGTTGATCACGCCAGGGGATGTCGCTAAAGATCACGTCGACCCATTGGCGTCGGCTGCTGGTGGTCAAAGCAAACGGTACTTCGCGGTCCAGCAACGCATCTATCCACTCATTGAGTCCAGGCATAGGGCGGAGCTGTTCGTGCAACAGTTCTCCGTACAGTGCATCGGATTCGGCCAGCAGCTCAGCAGGGGAATCGTCGAGCAAATGGAATGCGATCATTTGTTCGACGGCTGCGGTACCGATCCGTCCCATCATCCGTTGTTGCAGCTCGGCAGAGTATCGGTGTCCTCGGCGTTGCAGGACGATGTCGCCCACCTGCCAGTAGATTCGCTCCGTGTCGAAAAGCAGTCCGTCCATGTCCAACGCAACACCGTCGATCGCGGGCGTTTGCGAATGCATTTCGTCCGCAGTTGAGTCTGCGGCGTTCATCTGCTGGGCATTGTGATCGTCGATACTCATATGGTCCAATAGAGGTAGTTAGAAGAAAAAGTGTAATCGAGATTTTGTCCCGGTAGGATTGTTCGAGAATCAAGTGTCCGCGAATCAATCGCACGTCGATCGAGTGTTCACCTCGTGGTCCATGGACCACGGAGGTCCGTTGACGCGTTCCATTGCCAGCGCCAGCACCTCAGGGATGATCGATCCCGACGCGGCACACTGGTCGATTGAGCCATTCATTCCGATCACCGTTCAAGCGCTGTTGGATCACCTTTGCAGTCGAGCGACGTCAACCGCCGAGCTTTCGCCCGCCGACGTGGATTTGTTCCGTCAGTTTGCCGCCAGACTGGAAAGCCTAATCCACAATCGGACCCAGTCGAACCACCAGCAGTTTTCGAACCATTACTCGGAAATCGATCCGGACAGCGATTGCCGGATTCCGGGTGAACTGATCACAACGGTCCCGGATGCGGCGTCATCGGCGGAGGCAACCGGTCAACGGGACTCAACAAAATCCGATTTTGATGAAGTTGCGTCGACTGAGCAAGATGAACGCCAGCGAGCCAACGCCAAGGCACTGATGGAGCTGTGCGACAAAATCCTGATCAGCGGCGGTTACCGAAAACTGGGGCAAGACGAACTCGAAAAATGCGTCGGGGTCGCCAGCCAGTGGGGCGTTCCGCTGAAAGTCGACTTCAGCTTGTTTCGCCATCTGGCTGTTTATGCCAGGGGCGACATCATCGGCAAGCGATTTCGGCGACGCCTAAGATCTCTGTATCGACCGGAGTTGGTTGACGTGGCCATCTACCAACGTGTGGTGGTCTTGTTTCAAGTGGACGAAACGCTTGATCTGGGCGAGCAACTATCGGACACGGAGCTACACCTGCGGATGTTCAAGAATATTCCCAAGCAAGATGTCGACATGCTGTTGCCCGGGGGGAAGGTGCTGTTGAGCAAGCTGGACCAAGCCAAAATCATTGTGCCGAGTCTCGGTGGCTGGCTGCTATCACTCCAGAAGATCGGCCGTTTTGTCTTGATGTTCGTTGCGTTGACCATGTACACGACCGCTTTCGTTTTTGCACTTGCGATCGCGGCGGTCGGGTATCTGGTCAAGAGTGTTTTCAGTTACTTTCAAACACGCAACCGTTACTTGCTGGACCTGACACGAAACCTTTACTTCCAAAAACTCGACACCAATGCGGGAGCCGCTTACCGAATCATTCAACAGGCTCATCGACAATCCACCGTCGAAGCGATGTTGGCTTATTACGCCGTCGTGACGGAATCCAAACCGATCAGCACACGCCGGCTGAGACGCAAGTGTGAGCGGTTGGTCCGAGAAGCGATTCGCGTTGAGATCGATTTCCAAGTCGATCGGACGCTCGAAACGCTACGTGAATTGGGCGCGATCGAATTAGCGGGCGATGGTGAACGTTGGATCAAGTCGGCGGAGATGATACCGGTCGACAACATTTGAGACTTGATGGGACGCAATGAGTGCTGATTCCTCTGGCCGACTTGGCGAATGCGAGGGAGGGGGCCGGTCTGCGCAAGTCAATGATCGAAGATCGCAAAACACTTTGCGGGGCACGCTATCGACTTGGAAAGTCGAGCGACGATTGTCGTTCGACTTTCCAAGTCGAAAACGGACACCACCATCCGCCCAAACGCAACCCATCCGCCTTGCGCCCAGCTGCGAAGACTGCTGATTGAGTGGCCTGGGACAGCTTGAAGTTAGGGTTTGCTGTATTGGATCTTGTTGAAGATCCCACCGCTACAGGATCTTTAACAAGATCCACTACCCTAAAGACAAGCTGTACCAGACCACTAGGCGCGGATTATTTATCAGCCGCCACGATAACCGTGCGACACCCAGCCTTTTGTCAGACAACCATCAGAATTGCGAGGCTGGGACAGACTCGCCTGCCTGGACATCGGCGTTCTCGAATCGCGCGATGGTTTTCGCGGTATAGATTAGGAGGTTGGCATATTTTACGAACGTCACCATGCCGAGCAGAAATAGCAGCAAACCGAAGCAACCGACAACTTCAGTCGGGGGGACGCCATTGATTTGACGCCCCGCAACAACAAGGATTCCGATCATTGCGGAAATGCAGATCAGCAAACCGACGATTAACCCGATCACAGTTTTGGCAGAACGAACCAAGTCCGGTTGCTGTAGATATTGGTTCAGGCGTTTGAGAAAGACGGTGAAGCAGATCATGGCCGCAAAGGACAGAATGGTCGTCATCAGATTCATTACGGAGTTGACAGCACTATTCCTGGGCATTGGGACGCCTGGATTTCGCATTCCGAACCACGCGCCGTACATGATAAAGCCGACGAAGATGAGGAACAGCAGGATTTGAATCGCAACGGAGAGGGCAACCATTGTCTTGCCATTGGTCTCTGATGGGACGGACAGGCAAAGGATCTGTCCCACAAACATCGCTAGCGCTCCCCCAAAGAAAGCTAGGGTCATCAAGACCACCGCACCCATCCCGATGATCGGCAATCCAACGACGGCCGCAATCGCCACGCATGCCGGCCCGAGGATCAAAGCCAGCAAGATGGAGCATATTCCGTAGTAGACGATGTAGAGCCCCGTCTTGGTGCTACGCAAATGCCCAAGCTGCCATCCCAGAGGTGTCTCCGTGATCACTTCGGCAAGAACGGGCGCCTGATAGGGATTGAATTCACTCACCGAACTGGTTTCCCTACTGGCTGACGACGTTTGGAATCAACGGGACGCTAGTTTTCGCATTCATTCCGACTATTCACGCGACTGACTACAGTCTTCGCAATACGTTTGCACGAAACGGTTTACGCGGATTGGCACGAAAACAGTCTGCGTCTATCAGCCGCCACGCGATAGCGTCCGGCTCTCACGACTGTAATCGGGAACCGGACGCTATCGCGTGCCGGCTGATGAATCATCCGGGATTGCGGGCTGTTGATTTAGTGAGCCGCGACGCGTAAGCGGCCGGGCCTACCGCATTGCCCGGTGCCTTACGGACCACGGCTCACCCTTGCGTTCCCAATTTCGATTCAATCAACAGCCTTGGGTACGTCAGCCTGGAAAGGCTGACGTACTTGTGTTACTTGCCACGTTCTTTGGCGAAGGATTTCACTCGGAATGTCTTGCGTTCTGAGACGGCGTCTCGCACGACAAGGTTGCCTTGGCCGTCCATCATCAGGAACATGCCTGGCACTCGCATTTCGTCACTTTCGGAGATCGATAGCGGTTCACCGCCGTCGATGTCGATGACGGTCGCCGCAGATGAAAACTCGACATCGGTGACCTTCTTGACTTCAAGTGAAATCGGGTCCACGACGTCGGCGGTTTCTGCCTTTTCACTCAACACGCTGCCTTCCGTGACTTCGGTGAGCACGGGCACGTAGGCTCCCAGTGCGGGATTGAAATTCGATACGACAAGTTCTGCAGACGGTGACTCGGTTTCGATCATCACGTCACGATTACCGACCTTGCCTCGTCGCAGTTTGATCGGTTTGACATCCCCGGCGTAGAACCGATCACTATTGGGCAACATGACCGGCGAAGACGGTTGGCTCCATTCACTCCAGAATTTGAACTGACGTTCCTTGTTCTGAGCTTCTGTGGCTTTAAGTGCGTTGGTACGAGCGTAGACCTGTGGATTGAGGTGTCGCCCGAGCGGCTCCAGTTCCGGCAGCTCTGGGTGATTGGGATCTTCCACGGCAAAGCGAACGCGATAAACGTACTGGCGACCTGGTTTGGGCGAATTGGGATCCGGTCGCGGATCAATCGCCCAGTCATAGAATCGCAGCAGTTTGTGATCCACAGGGTTTTTCTCAACCATCATGGAGGCTCCGCCGCCGTAAGCTCCTCCCATGCCATAACCACCATCGTAGCTATCCATGTCCGTGCCCATTGATTCATAGCCTGAGCTACCCATGGTGCCGCCACCGCCACCGCCAATCACCTCCTCGAAAATTCCGGTATCGGGCAATGCCTGACTGTCTTCGGGAGCGACCTCTTCCGTGGCTTCTTTGATCTCCAACTGACGTTGTGACACCAGTGGGATCAACGGATGCACGCTAAATTTCTTGTAGTCGTCCAACAGTACCGGCGGAATCCACATGGTCACACCTGGAATGCGATACTCCTCAGGAATGAACTCAGGAGCGAAACCACACCACCACGTTGCTGCATCGATGGTTGTGGTTTTCTTGTCATCGCGGTTTACCCAATCGGACTCTTGGAGTTGATCAATGGATTTGCTGGAAACGTCGGCGCGCTGCACTTGGAAATCGACGTAACGTGGCTGATCACGTCTTGGGTTGTAGTCAGCCGCATCGGCCAGCGCTGCCTTGTAGGCTTCTGCGATCTGCTTGTGCGGAATCGCGACGCTACCGGCGATGAAGTAGCCTGTTGTTGGGACAGGGAGTTGCTCCTTGCGGCTGATGATGTGTTTTTGTGGGAGTGGACGCATGCCGTCATCGGCATCGGGAGGCAAGCGTCGGGCAGCCCCACTGCTCATGCCCATTGACGACGTATCCATTCCCATATCCATGCTCATGCCCATTTCGCCGTATCCGCCCATGTCGCCGTAGCCTTCCATCATCATTTCCATATCGGAGCCTCGCCCGCGACGTCGCGGCTGACGTACCGGTGCGGCTTCCTCGACTTCGACTGGGTCTGCGGCATCATAACCCTTGAGGGGATAGCTCCCGTCTGCCGAGCGGGCTGCCATCGAGACCAGCACTCCTTTGACTTGTACCGAGACGGCTTCGGCGATCAGCGGGTCGCTGCGCTTCTTGCCGGAGACTGCTGGATCGACATCATCCCAAATTGTTCCTTGCCGATGTCCTGCAGGGTCGATGGGTTCGTTGCGAATGACCATGGCGGTCTTGATGTCAAACTCTGGCTTGCGTTCGCCGACAAAATCGGAGTGGTCCTCGTCGACTTCCAGTCGAACGGCGCTGGCTTTTTTCTCAAGAACATCGGGCTGAATGCTCTGAGTGATGTCTTCTTTGCCGAGCCCGGAATAGACGAGGAACCCCGCCAGCGCGACGACGACCGCGACAATGAATTTCTCAAAGTTGTAGAGAAGGAAGTCTTTGATTTTGTCGGCATCCATCAGAACGCTCCGCTAAGAATGGATTCTTGAAAAGGTTGTCAGGGGGCTATGCGATTCACGCCCAACGGACGTGTGATTGATCAGTTGTGATGGTCTGGCTACGGGGTGGTCGCGGCCGGGTCCACGCCGGCAGGCGGAACAGGTGCGTCTGCAGGCCCCGTTGCTGGATTCGTAGCTGGATTCGTAGCTGGATTCGTAGCTGGATTCGTAGCTGGATTCGTAGCTGGATTACTGGGTGGGGGCACGGCTGGCGTCCCGGCCGCAGGATCCACCGGCGGAACAGGATCAGCAGGGGTTGCTGCAGCGGGTGCCCCAGTAGCGGGTGTTGTCACAGCGGGATCCGTCGGGGTCGCGGGAGCAGTCGTGCCCGTTGCCGGATTTGAGCCATCGGCTGGAACCGGGTTCGCTGGCACTGGGTTAGCTGGAGTTGGATCAGCAGGAGTGGCATTTGTTGGTGGTGGCAGATCCGTCGTTCCGCTAGTGCCCGAGTCGATGTCCACTTCGTCGACCACTTTGTCGATCCCGAGGGCCTCTTCGTTGGGGGGGTTGTAGAAGTAAATCAGGCCATAGATTTCGATGTCGAGGTCGAGCGGGAAGTCATCTTGTTTTTTCGGTGGCAATGCCCCGCCACTGCCCATGCTGCTCATGCCTGACATTTCGTCCATGCTCATGCTCATGGATTCTTCCATGCCAGTGTCGCTTGATCCACCTGTTGCTCCTGCCGAACCCTTTGGCAGCTCACGCACCTGCTTGACTTCGACCATCAGGGGCGCGTTTCCGCAGGCGGCGATCAAGTCGGCGACGGCTCGTTGATCCATTTGCAGACGCATCATCACGGGCAGTCGTTTGGCAACGGCGAGGGCGACTTGGCTTGGATCGTCGCTGCTGAAGGCGGTTCGCATGTCTGCTCCGCCGATCGGCTCCATTTGCAGGTTGACGTATCGTTCGGCACCGGGATCTGTTTCTTCGGCCATGAATCCACCGCTGGCCATGTCGCTGGCATACATGTCCATGCTGCCCATGTCCATTCCCATGTCCATTCCCATATCCATGCCCATCCCACCGTAGCCCATTCCGGCCATGGGTGAACCTGGCTTGCTAATGGTTCCTTGACCGAACTTCACCGACTTGTTGCCGATGGCGATCTTTTGGATCTCACGGATTTTTGCTTCAAAGGGTTGCTGTGCGTCCCCGTTGACGGTGGCGATGATGCTGAGCAATTGGTGCAAGATCCACAGGTTTTCTTGTGAGTAATAGATCTCCAGCGTGGATGGCGTGGAGCCTCGCCAGGGGAACAGGTCCTTCAGAACGGCTTCCTGGCTGGATTTGCTCCACTTCACCAGGGGCTCTGGTCCCGTCTTGGCTCTCAAGGTACCCGAGGGGGTCATGCTGGGCATCATCATTTCTTCGTAGCCGCCACCGGGTCCGCCGCTCTTGGCTTCGAAATCTGCCGTCCATTCAGCTTTGATGATGGCCGCGTAGTCGGGCAAGACATTGCCAATATAACGTGCGTATCGATCGCGAATGGTCTGGGGAACTTTCTCGGACTCTTGGACGGGAAACTCGACATATTTCTCTACGGGCAGTTTTCGCGTCGTGCGATCGATCTCGCCGGTTTCCGTTCGAACGTACTGGAATCGATCGATAAAGTCCTGCTTCAGCTCTTGGGGCCAAGTGAGAATACTTGTCTGGGCATCAAATACCGTTTGCCAAGCATCGAGCACTTCCTGTTTGCGGGCATCGATCATCGCCTGCATCTTCTCATGGGAAATGTCATTGGGTTGATCGCCCATTTCATTTCTCACGGTTGTGACCGACGAGTCATTCGATTTGATTTTTCCGGTCTGAGAGCTGATCTCTTGCTCCAACGAAGATGTGGTCATGTACCAGACCCCGCATGACCCCAGCAGCACGACTGCGGCCCCGGCCCAGAATCCGTACTTAAGAGCAACGGCGAGTTGTTGTTTGAGTTGATCCATGGCGATCGACCAGAATGAAGCGAACGGACGGGATGGTAACTGGCGTGCGTAGACGGGTTTGGCCCACGGCACGCGGGATCGAAATGTTTAATTCATGGCAACGGAGTCATCCGCTGCCGCTTGTGCTGCCTTCTCTGCTTCTGCTGCCTCGGCCGCCGCAGCGGCTTCTTCTTCCAGCACTTTGACTCGTTCACTGAACAAGTTCGGCTGCCAAACCAGTTGGAAAACGAAATCGTGTCGGGGCACTTCCAGGTACTGCTGCTTTGCCGGATCCTTATCTTGCCCCGACTGCGCGGCCATACCCCTCATCCCCGCCGCAACACCCGATTTGACCAAATCGGGGTCAAAATCCGGATTCTCCACTTTGACTTTGACGGGCTCGACGACGTTGAGCATCAGCGGATAGCTGAACCCAAACTGCTGTGGAGTGAAGGTGATTTTCTTTGCCGGATCGCGAGGATCGGGCAATTGGATCTCACCTTCAAAGAACGCGTTTGTGAAATACTTACGCACGTGGTCACTGCCACGTTCTCCGATCCGGTCTTCGCTGTTGTAGTAGTGATAGCCTCTCAACTCGATCACCCACCCCTTGCCTTCCGGACCCGGGTAGAGTGTTTCCAGCGGTTCTGCGGGCAGCGGTTTGCCTTTGACGGTGTACCAGTCGGTCATTTCATTCTTGAAACGCGACGCGAGCAGTTCGGTGTACCAATCCGTCTTGAGATCCTCGTAGAATTTGGTATCGAACTGAGTGATGTAGAAATCTTTGCGATCGACGTGATTCTTGAGCGGTTTTCCGTCGGGGGTTTCAAATCGCGGGATGAGCTGGTTGATCGCATCGATGACTTCCATCCACGTCAGGCGAGACTCGCGGTCACCCGCGATTTCTTCACCGACCTTGTTGAGATAAGTCAGCTTGGCATCCAGCGTCTTGTCCTTTTCACGATGCTCCGAAGCCGCGGCGGTTGCCGTGGACACTGCGGTAAAGGAACGGCTCCACTTGTCCGGATGCGTCTTACGCCAGTTGCTTTGGACGAAGAAGTAATTGCCGGTCATTCCGATCAAGAGAGCGGCCAGTGCGGCGATGGTCCATGGTTTCTTGGCGCGAATCATGCGAGCCGTCTTGATCTCCTGAGGGATCAAGCTGGCATCCATTTGGGAGACACCCAGGCCTTGCAAACACAAACCATAGCAAACGGCAAACGTGGTCGCGTTGTCGCGGAACGTCGGGATCGAAAGCACGTCGTCGCCACCTAGGCGATTGAATCGATCCAGCACATGGACTTCAAATCCCAGGTTCTTTCCGAGATAGGCAGCCAGACCGGGCATCTTGACCGTGTTTCCGGTGATCAACAGTTCGCTGATCTCGGCTTTCTTGTGAATGCTGCGAAAGAATCCGATCGACCGCTGGACTTCGGTGACCAAGTCATTGAACACGGGCCGCATGGTTTGGAAGATCAACTTGGGATCCACCGCCTCACGCGCATTGCGTTTCAGATGCTCCGCTTTGGCGAAAGTCATCTTGAGGTCTTTGGTCAACTGACGCGTGAAGTGGTTGCCGCCGATCGGCATGCTGCGTTGCCAGATCCGGAAACCGTTGGTCACGATCAAGTCGCTGCTGTCCGTGCCGATCGAAAGCAACACGCTCGATGGTGGCGGGTTGTCCGCGTCAAACATCTCGCTTTCCAACCGCTCGTTCATGCGATCGTAGGCGACCATGTTGTAGAGCGCCACCGGTGCCAACTGCACCACGTCGACTTCCACATTGGCGCGGTCAAAGGGAGCCAATTGACGGTAAGCCTGATCGCGTTTCATTGCGAACAAGCCGACTTCACTTTCCAACGCATAGCCTTCCTCGACCATGCTGCCGGGCATCATCTGGTAGTCCCAGACCACGTCGTTGAGATCGAAGGGGATCTGCTGGCGGGCTTCGTAACGAACCAGGTCGGCGATCTTTTTGACTTCGACCGGCGGCGGTTTGAAGAATTTCGCCAGACCGCTTTGACCGGGCACACTGATACAGACCTTTTCGTTCAGTCCGTCGTTACGTTCCAGCAGTTGCAACAGCGCGTCGGCGATCAGTTCTTCTGGAACCGCTTCGGGCTGACTGAGGATTTTGGGGTATTCGATGTAGTCGAATGCGTCCGCGACGATCTCACCATCCACGATCGAGCACCTCAACGCCTTGAGCGCTGACTGTCCGATTTCGATTCCCCAAACGGATGAACTGTTGGCCATGATTGATTGTCTGCGTTGATGGCTTCGATTTTGTCGAAGCAAATTGGAATAGGTTGCGTCTTTGACCGTTTTCGCCAGAACACCTGTCCCGACGAAATGGCGGTCGGAACAATGTTTAGGTTAACGGATCACCAAAACTCGTGCGCCTCCGAGATCTCGTGTAGGATACGGATCCCACGATTTCACGCGTACTCGATTTCACGCTTGCTCGGCGGCTCAAACTCTACGGTGCAAATCTTACTCAGCCCTAACGGGTCCCTCCACGTAAACCCGTGGGGGAGGGTGGATTTGGGTAATGAATCAATTGCAGTTTACGCAAAAAATGACGATTCTGGGGATCAGTCTATCCGCAAGGGGGTGAGCACCAGGATGGCGGTCTGGACCGCAACTCGTTTCGGCGATTTTGGGATCATCCGACTTCCGGACCCCCAGAGTTTGCCAACGGGCTTGCGATACCTCATGAGTAGCGACGCAATAATGAACTTGGATAAGGAACTTTGTGGGAGTCGGGTAACCTTAGTGTGCCCGTTGGGGTTATCCGCAACGGGTCCCAAGGGCCAATTCGAGGCCGCCGGAGCCCCGTCAGGGAGCTGGTGAGCCACCTACCGAATTCCGCAAAGCGATCTACAGTGTACCCGTTGGCCAGCCCCGGCGTCAAATTCTTTCCTCCGATCCCTGCCGAATCTGTTCATGTCGCCTGACGAAGCGTCCCCGATTGACGAGTGTTGTGTCCTGATTCCCTCCGCCACTTTGGAGGACTTTCCAACGGATGGTACGGATGAAGAGGCACGTGGACTCTTGGCGGCCTGGACTGTGCTTTGGCACCCAGAGCTGCTGGCACGCACGCGTCAGACGCCGACTTGGTACCGAGCGGACGCCCCGCCCGAGCCCGATGGGGCACGAGTGATCGCGGTTCCGTCGGCCAGTCTGGATCAGATCCCCAAGAACTATCGACGCAAGTGCGAGGCGAATCCGCGATGCCGTTGGCTCGACGGCGCTGATCGCAGCGAAATGCTCGGGCAGCTCGATTTGCAAAGTTCCACCGAGCTCCAGTTCGAGCACCGGACGATCTCCATCGCAGATTTCTTTGCCATCGGCTACTCGTTACTGCAAGTCCAGGTGATGACGCGGCGACTGAGGTACACAAGCAACTTGGACGAACTGTACCTACAAACACGCGTGATCGATGCGGCAGAGGCTTTCCTGGCCGGTGATGCCGCCAAGACTGCGGAAGCCTTGCATGATGCATACGACGCGTTGGCCGAAGAACGCGATCACTATTTCTCCTCCGACCCGCACTTGATCGACCTTCAGTTGCTGACCCCGGATATTCTGCGTCGTGCCCTCGACGACGATTGGCTCAAAACGCTGTCTCCCCAGACGCCTACCGACGGTGACGACCATGGTGTTCTGCCTCGGCCAAGCAATGTCCTGATCGACGCGCCCGTGGCCGACGAGATCGCTCAGGCAACCGATGGACGCTACGATCCTTTGAAACAGATGCTTGCCGATTCGCTTGTGGGGTGGGCCGGTGGTGCACCGGACGCTCAAGTCTGTTTCGACGCCTTGTCGTTTGATGATGCAGAGAAAGCACTGAACGAGGGTCTGGAAAACGCAACAGCATCGATTGGAACCCGCCCGTCTGTCTTCGCAAGGTTCACCGGTGCACTGCCATCGGACATGACTGCGACACTCGTCGCGTTGGGCTACGTCGGGATGATCCCGATTGACTTTGCTATGGGCACCGGATTCGGAGAAGAGTCCAAAGTCATCCAGCAGGGCGGCGGCGCCGAGATCGAATCACTGACCGCCAAGCCGATCGATGCCGCCAGCGATTCAGCTTTCCTCAACTTGGGCGCTCGCCTGGGCGAATCGATCGACGGCGGCGAAATCGCGACCGCGCTGTTGGCTCACTGGCCCGGCAAAGCCTGTGACAGTTTCTTGGATTTGCGTCGGGCCGCTTCCTGGTCGGTTGCACTGGGCAAGTTTTGGACACTAGACGACTACTTTCGCGTCGGCGAAAAACCGTACCATCACGCCACCCATCAATCAGACCACGGGCACTCGGACGAGTTCCTGGGCACACTGCTCCGATCCAAAGCCCCCAATGGGACCATCGAGTCCTTTGCCAAAACGTTCCGAGAATCGGTCATCCAAGAATCCCGGGAACGGACCGTCGCTCTGGCATCCCTGGTCAGTGGAAAATCGGCGACCGAAGTAAGTCCACGATCGGCGAGCGACGACGATGTTGAGTCAGCCTCTGGGATTTTGGCGACCGCGTTGGGTGCTCAAGTCGTCTCGGCCGATTCGCTCTGCTCGGCGATGATGCTGATCAATCCTCATGGAGTCGGTTGTCGCGTCCAGTCCACCATCGCAGGCGGTGCGCCGGCGAAGTCCAAGCATGTTTATGCGGCTACGCGTCACGACTCCAAATCGACCGACGTGACGGTTGATGTGACCGCCTGCGGATTCTCGACGGTCAAAGCCGGTGAGCGTCCGGCATCCCAACCGGGGTTGGCTCGCCGCTTGTTTGGCGGCGGAGAAAAGAACATTGCCGATCAACACGTCATGACCAACGAGTTCATGGTCCTGAGCATCGACCCCAAGTCCGGTGGCGTCGCCAGCGTCTACAGCGGCGGCGAACGCGGTAATCGATTCTCGATGCGTTTGGTGCACGCGTCGCAAATTTCTGGCAACAAGTCAGAGTCCGAGATGGTTTGCGATCGCTTTGAGGTTGTCACCAACTCGCCCGTCAGTGCAAGCCTACGTTGCACGGGGAAGCTGATCGGCAAGGACAAGTCGGTGCTCGGCGAGTACACCATCCAATATCAGTTGCAACGCGGCAGCCGTCTGCTGCATGTGACCGGAAACGTCACGCCCAAATCAACGCAACCCACCGACCCGTGGAAAAACTACATCGCCAGCCGAGTGGCCGTGGTCAACGATTCGGCGATCGTCCGCACGTTGGTGCGAGACAAAATCCACCGTTCCAGCCGACGACGAATGATTTCTCCGTTGGGTGTGTTGATCGACGAAGCCGAACGGCAAACCTTGGTCGCGTCCTTTGGCAACGCGTTTCATCGCCGCGTCGGCGACCGATTCCTTGACACGTTGATCACCACTGGACCGGACAAAGACAATCACTCGTTCCAATTCGCGATCGGATTTGACACAACCGACCCGTTGTCCACCGCCAAGTCGCTGATCGCTCCTCCCTCGTTGGTGCCGATCGATCGGGTATGCAAAGTGCCAGAGCAAGGCTGGCTGGCGCACGTTTCGCCGGCCGACTGTAACCTGACGAGATTGCATGTGGCAAAACGCGACGACGGCAAACTGGCCGCGTTGGTACGCATTGTGAACGGACGACCGAGTTCGGCAAGGATGGCGATTCGGTTTTGCCGCAGCGTCGAGGCGGCCGCTCAAGTGCGATCCGGTACTGACCATGAGCGCATCCATTGGACGCCAGAGGATGCCCAAGCCAGCGACCTGGAATGTAAAGACGACGCGATCTTGTTGACCGCCGGAGGACACGAAGTCGTTGACTTGGCCGTCGTGTTCGCGAGCAAGAGTGATGCATGAAAAGTACGTCAGCCTTTCCAGGCTGACATCAGGAGCCAGTGCCGGCCTGGAAAGGCTGACGTACGGGTGGTGATATTTTGTTGGAAACCTATCTCTTTGAAGAACACCATCAAGTGCTGGGGCATTGGTATGGACGCGGCGTCAAAGGAAAAACGCTGGTTTGCTTTGACGCTCATCTGGACGTTCAATTCATTGCGGCAGATCGCATCCAACGACTGTTGGATGCTGAATCGGTTGTTCAAGTCGAGCGTCTGGCAAAACCTCATCATCTGTTTCCCGAACAAGGCTTCAGTTACAGCATCGAGGACTTTCTGTACGCAGCATTTCGTCTTGGCATCATCGAACGCTTGGTTTGGGTCGCGCCTCCTCATGTCTCCATCGAACACTCAGCCTCATCGATCGACGAGCTGACGCAAATGAAGGGCGTGGCGTTGGCCGACGCTCATTCTTTTCGGTTGATCGCCCCCGGCGCGAGTGACGCGATCGCGGGACAGTTGCTCGGGCTGCCGATCACGATCTGTCGACACAACGACTTGGCTCGGTTGAATCTGCCGACCGATACGTTGATCGATATCGACATCGACTACTTCGTTTCGCTGCCGGGCGACCAACTGGGGACGGACCCGGCCGTGATCGCCGCGACACTCGACGCTTTACCGCTGAACGATCCGCAGCGGACAATCTCGTTGTCCTACCACAGTGGTTTTCTGCCGCATCGCTTTCGTCCCTTGGCATCGGATCTCGTCCGGCATTGGACAGGCCGATCGGTGACTTTGCCGGATGTCCCGAATTGCCCAACCCAGAAAGCTTGTGCTGTTGCCGCGCGGATGCTGGATGTCTCCCTCGACACCGTGATGCAATGGGCGATGGAGTCCCAGCAGATCGACGGTCGGGTCGTTGGACTCAACGGATCTGCAGAAACCCAACAAGCGATCACGGCAACTGCGTTCGGATTGCTGTGGGTGGAGTTGAGACGAGTCGACCGTGCGATGCACTGCTATCAGATCGCGGCCCAGGGTTTGGGCTATCAAGGGGAACTGGCACTCGAGATCGGCAAGGCGTTGTGCGACTTGGATCAGCATCGGCGGGCAATCGAATTCCTTGCCGATGCGACACGAGACGACAAAACGTGTGCGGCTGCTTGGTACTTCGGAGCCATTGCCCACCATTCACTTTGCCTGCATCAGGAAGCCATCCAGTGGGCCGAGCGGGCTCATCACGAAACACCGCTTTGGTCCGCACCGATGTCACTCTTGAGTGATTTGTATCAACAGACTGGAGATAGGGAACGCGCCGCAGCGTTTGTACAGAAGAACAAATCAACGCGAGCTGCGATCACTGCAACCACGTAGGCGAGACTCTCCGAGACTCGCAACTCGCTGCCGTCCAATCTCGTTCAGACGGTTCTGTGCCGGACTGTCAAAAGGTTGGGGGCAATACGGAACTCCGCTTCGCTCGGCGGAGTTCCATGCAACGCAATCAAAGTGAGCCTCAGGCGCTAGCCGTGGGCCGGCACCACAATCCGCCTCAGGCCCACGGCTAGCGCCTGAGGCTCACTGGGGGCCACCAGCAGTGCCGGGAGAGTGAGCCTCAGGCGCTAGCCGTGGGCCGGCACCACAACCCGCCTCAGGCCCACGGCTAGCGCCTGAGGCTCACTGGGCCTACCAGCTGCGCCGGCAGTAGGGACATGAACTTGCGCAAACCCCAAAAGACACAACCCCAAACTTTGAGCAGTTCAGACCGATGGCAAGCAACACTCGTTTTTCGCGTCTCGGAGAGACGCGGCTACGTGTTTCTCTATTCGGTTTCTTCTTCCGCTTCTTCTCCCGCTTCGTCGTCGCGATAGTAGGTTCGGAATGCTTGGGGGAGCGGATCGAAAGCGAGTTGGGCGGTCAGATAGCCTTTGTCTTTTGCATTGCGTAGCACCGACACGACATCGCCGTAGTTGCCGCCGACAGTAACGATGCCATCGATCAACGTTGGGATGCTATTGGGTACGACCGCCAATCGATCTTCCTGTCCGGTTTGGAAACGGCTGATTCGCAAACGACCGGGATCGGTCTCGTCCGGTTTGATCACCAGCCCGCCAGGACCGAGCACGAAAGTCGCAATGTCCAAGGGAGGAACGTTTCCGAACAGGCAAATCTCTTGGTTCTCGCGGAGTGAAACAACGACCGACGGGCTGGCTGTCGATGCGACATCGATTTGTCGGAAGGAGTCTGCGTGGATCTTGCCGCTGAGCATTTGTCTGCCGTCGGCACGTTTTCGCAAAGTGACCAATGCGGCGTATCGTGTCTCCAAGCTCGGTTCGTTCAGCAATCGTTTCAATGCCGGGACCACCATCGGCGATTTCATGGTTTGCATGGCGACAAAGGCGGGTTGGCGGAAAGCAGGTTCGCTTCGGATCGCCTGTTCCAACAACTCAACCGCTTCGATGCGATCCAAGTAGGCCAGAGCCTCTGCGGCATAGAAGCGAAGCTCTGGGTTGCTGGATTTGGCAGCGTCGACCAAGGTCGGGATCGCATTCTCTCCCATTGCCTCCAGTTGCAATGCCGCCCCGGCCGCTTTGCCGACATCTTGCATCTCGCCGGCCAAGCGTTCCAAGCGAGCTTGGGAATCGTTGCGAGGGCTGATCGCGATCGAATTGATCACGGCCATCATGCGGTAAACGTTTTCGCGATACCGAGGATGGACTTCAATTTCTATGTAGTCGTCTTCGATGGCTTTCGCGATTCCACGACGCGTGGTTCCGTCAAAGAAAAAGAAGCGTTCGTTAATCGCGGCGGTGATCGCTTTGGAGACCATCACGTGCTGGTATTCTGGTCGCAATACGAGCCCCAATTTTCGTGTGACTTGAATGCGACCGCCGCCAAGGACACGCCCCTCCAAGGCCAAGGCTTCTGCGGATCCGATGTCGTGCGTTTTTCGCGTCAGAACTGGGCCCATCGCAATCGCCATCAAATCGCTTTGTCGCAACCGTTGGTCGAGCACCTGTTGATGACGAAGACGCGTGTCCAGTAGCCAGCCTCCACGAAGGTCGGTCGCGCGGCTGCCTTCGGGTGAGATGATTTTCAAATCGATCGGGTCCCCCCGACGAGCACCCGCCGGGATCGCGCCGACGACTCTGACGACAGCGGTCGAATCGAGTTCCAGGATCTGATTGGGGTCTTCCACATCCTTGTGTCGCATTTCGTCGATTAGCTGATCGCGAAACGTTGACGGGTCCACCGGGCCACCAGTTTGCTCAAGCGCATTGACCAGACCGACGCCTTCGATCGGAATCGCGTGCAGCCCACGAGGCGATGCGGCTTGTCGAATCAAATCGGGAGGCGTGGGGACCGTCAGCAGGTCCGCGGTCGATTTGGCCGCGTCACGCTTGGAATCCTTGTTCATCAGCGAGGAACAGCCCGCCGAGAGGATCAGGCAGCCTGCGATCGCGGAGCAAAGTGCGAACGATCGGCCGCGAGAAGGCGAGAACCCAGGAGACAGTGGGCGAGACGAGATTTGCGAAGGCTTTCTGCCAAACATGCTGCAACTCTTTTGCGCGAGCGAAATGAGACCCGCGTGGTCATAAAGAATGCAGGGCACAAAGGGCAAGAGAAGATGGAGGAGCCAATCGAGAACGTAGGGGTGAGAGTCGATCGCGTTTACAGCCCAGAGATGCGGTCCCGCTCGTTGCTCGATGTTTCGACGCTATTTTTTAGCCGTTTCTTTCCATGGTCACCTCCCTCAGCTGCTGAGACTGCTTTCGTGCCAATCCGCGCAAGCCGTTTCACGCAATCGTGTTGCGAAGACCGTAGCGAGTCGCATGAATAATCCGGGCTAGCGGGCCTAATGGTGGGCTGTTCAAAATTTCGGGTTGTAGCACTATGGCGCTCCGCAAGTTTCCGTCACCTCTCCCGGCGCAGCTGATGGCCCCCAGTGAGCCTCAGGCGCTAGCCGTGGGCCTGAGGTGGATTGTGGTGCCGGCCCAAGGCTAGCACCTGAGGCTCACTCTCCCGGCACTGCTGGTGGCACCCAGTGAGCCTCAGGCGCTAGCCGTGGGCCTGAGGCGGATTGTGGTGCCGGCCCACGGCTAGCGCCTGAGGCTCACTCTCCCGGCGCAGCTGGTGGCACCCAGTGAGCCTCAGGCGCTAGCCGTGGGCCTGAGGCGGATTGTGGTGTCGGCCCAAGGCTAGCGTCTGAGGCTCACTCTGCCGGCGCAGCTGGTGGCACCCAGTGAGCCTCAGGCGCTAGCCGTGGGCCTGAGGCGGATTGTGGTGCCGGCCCAAGGCTAGCACCTGAGGCTCACTCTCCCGGCGCAGCTGGTGGCCCCCAGTGAGCCTCAGGCGCTAGCCGTGGGCCTGAGGCGGATTGTGGTGCCGGCCCAAGGCTAGCGCCTGAGGCTCACTCTGATTGCGATGCATGGGACAAAAACATGGACTGAAAAAACAATGTCAACACCAAATTTGAACAGCCCGGCATAGCGGTGGGCCTCGACGATTGAGCGTCTCGGCTTGCTGAATCAACAATGTCGCAATGCTATTGCGGGTCAGCACTACAGTTTGGGAACGGGACGCGTGGGTGCTTTTTTCAGCATCCGCTTTTTGTCGTCGTTGGGGGGACGGTTGTTGTTATTGTTGTTCCCGGGCGTATTCGTGCGAGGTGCCGGTGGAGGAGTGAACTCTTCTTTCCACACCCAACCGATGGGCACCGCCAACTCACGTTGAGCTAGCAAAGCCCATGGCGTTCCCTCGTGGTCGGTTACGACAGACTCCAACAGCGATCTCGCCGTTTCGGCTTCTCGTTTCCACTTGCTGCCGACGGTGACGTCGTCACTTGGTTCCAGGACCCAAGTGTTGTTCTTTTCGTTCTCGAACGTCATCCCCAACTTGGCTTTTGCAAGCATCGCGTTGTAGGTTTCGGTGCGAACTTTTTGGGCGAGGACACGGCCCATGGCCAAGTCGTATCCGGCACGCCAACGCGGGCTTTCTTCGCTTTCTCGGTACTTCATGCCTGGTTCGAGCGTCATGGCCAAGCGAGCAAGTGGCTGTTCCAACAATGCGGCGTCTTGTTGCGCCGTGGTCAACTCGCCCGCCAAGCGAGCCGGATCGAGCTGCTGGAATCGGGTCCGTGGCCGAGCTAGTCCTGTTGCGGGTTTCATCTGAGCGGCGGTCACCAAAGCTTGACGCAATGGGCTCGATTTCACCTTGGTCATGTAATCCTGTGGTGACAAATAGTCGGGTCGATAGCGAGACATCGCGTTGGGATCAAAAAAGTACTCCATGTCCGAGGCATACTCGGCGACCTCGCGTCGATTGACTCGACGGCTGACGTTTCGATTGGGGTGAACGGTGAAATAAATCCCGCCGGTCTCGTAGCTCAACCGAGTCAGAGCGTAGGGGCCAAAACCGCTGTCGATCACCGGTTCTTCTTCGAAATTACCGGTGAAGGCCAACTGGACTCGTTCGGGCAACAGAGTCTCGGGGCCTTGGTCGACCTCGGCCCACTGAGGCGTTTGGTCGTATTTTGGATCTGGATCGACGTACTTGACCAGTGTGGTCGCGCGACCGAAGGGGGCGGGAACGCCGATCACGTAGACCGGAATCGCATAGCGTCGACAGGACTGGATGGCGTTTTCCAGTTGTTGCTGGTCGTCGCCACGCTCGTCCGTAACGACCACGAACATCACATTTCGCAGCGGCCCTTCGCCGCTGCGATTCTTTCGCATCATCTTGTACTGGTCCGCTGCCGAAGAAACGGCGGCAAAGACACGCTCGGTGCCGGACGAATCTGTCTCGATGCCATCGACGATGGACTTGATTTCCGCGATGTCTTCGATGGGCGTCTCGGTGTACAGCGTGACCTTTTCGCCAAAACCGATGACCGAAGTCAGCAGTTGTGCGTCGTGATTGATCTTGGGGGCGCCGAGTCGTTTTTCCTTCTCTTCCTTCTGCTCTTGGATGATCCCCAGCTCTTCGTAGATGCGATCAAATCGATCGCGAATCTCACGCCGTTGTCGGTGCAGCGAACCGCTTTGATCGAACAGCCAGACCACCAGCGTGGGGCGTTCTTCCATCGATTGCAGGATCTCGTAGGTCAAACGGTCCACAGCGCCCGATGCTCCGGTTTCTCCTTGGCCGACCGAACCTTTTTGGTTGACCAAGCGATCCATGGGCGCAACCGGCTCGGCGAACAACCGATTGACTTCGATATCTCCCAAGTCACTCAGCTCCAGCTCGACGGGGCTGGGGATCTCGGGCGAGGGGGCGAACATTTCCGCGGAGGCCTCGGCCATATCCGACTGGGCTTCGCTGTTGGCGCCGATCTCGACCGATGGAGCTTCGCTGTAATCGATTTCTTCGATCAGCTCGGGTGTTTCCTTTTCGTTGGGTGGGGAAACGATCACGACTGCTTCGGGCTCGGCCTGAAACGTTCTCAGTGGAACGATTGCTAGCGAAACAATGATCAGGACGTGAACGAGCATGCTGCCGAGCAGTGCGATCGATTCGTCGGTCTGCAGGGCGGGCTCATCCTCCAGCTCTTCTTCGCTCCAAGCATCTAGCGAAGTGGACTGGGACGGATCGGGATCGCTCAGTGGCCGACCGGCGTGATCGTTGGGATGGTTTCCGCTCACTTGTGATCATTTCCTAGAAAAGGTTGCTTGGGGAGTCGCCAAAGGCCAACTCCTTGGACACTCAAGCCGTATAGACAGTTTCCCTGACCGGACGCAAACTTGCAACTTGTCTGCCAATCATCGCGGGCCGAGAATGCCGATAGACTACTTTAGAAACGGCAGAATCGCTCGCTTGTACCCATTTCCGCCTCAAATGGGCGAATCAAATCGCCCGCACCCCTCTGCGGAGCTGGATTGGGTCTTCGTTCGTTTTTTGCAGATTCCTGAACCCATTATCGCCATGCCTGCCTTTTCGGAGAGAGCGTGAATCAACGGTTAATCGCAATTGGGGACATTCACGGGTGCCGCCAGGCCCTGGAATCGCTGTTGGAAGTGGTTTCGCCCGACAAAGACGACGTAGTGGTCGCTTTGGGTGATTACGTGGACCGGGGGCCGGATTCCAAGGGCGTGATCGACACACTGCTGGATCTGGGGGGCCGAACTCACTTGGTCGGAATTCTGGGCAATCACGAAGAAATGATGCTGAACGTCCTTTTCCATGGGGCCTCCCACCACAGTTGGTTGCGATACGGTGGCGTCGATACGTTGGAAAGCTACGGTTTTGACGGCGACCTGGATTTCTTGCCGCCCTCGCACCTCAATTTTTTGCAGTCTCTGGGTGACTATTACGAAACGGAAAACCATTTCTTTACCCACGCTGCGTACGATCCCGACTTGCCGTTGGAAGATCAGTCGTCTGAAATGTTGCGTTGGTACACGCTGACCAATGGGATGCCCCCGGCGCACTTCACTGGCAAGACTGCGGTCGTCGGCCATACCGCCAACCGGGACGGCGACATCATCAAAGTCGGCCACTTGATCTGCTTGGACACGTACTGTTATGGGGGCGGTTGGCTGACCGCGATGGATCTCAATAGCGGCGAAATCTGGCAGGCCAACCGTGCCGGGCAGATTCGCGCGGAGTAGCGTCCCATCGAATTGCATGGCGTTCTGGCTCAGCCGAGCTGAAACAGACGCTTGGCGTTTTCGGTAGAGACCTCCGCCAACCGCTCGGGCGAAACGTTGCGTACGTCCGCCAGGCATCTCAAGGTGTGTTCCACTCTCGCCGGTTCGTTGGGGCGTTTGCCGCGAAACGGTTCGGGGCTCAGGTAGGGCGAGTCCGTTTCGATCAACAACTTGTCTTCGGGGACGCGGCGGGCAACGTCGCGCAGGTCGTCGCTTTTCTTGAAGGTCACCATTCCGGCAAAGCTGATGTACAGGCCCATCTGCAGACAGATTTCGGCCAACGCCCAATCGCCCGTGAAAGAATGCATGACTCCCGTCGGCACGGTGCTTTGGCGTCTCAATTGATCGACGATCAATTGGCCGCTCTCGCGCATGTGGATGACCATCGGCAGTCCCGTTTGGCGACACAGTTCCATGTGCCGGTCAAAGTACTCGTGCTGCATGTCAATCGGAGTATCGTCCCAGTAGCAATCCAAACCGGTCTCGCCGATCGCTCTGACCCCCGGATAACCGGCCAGTTCGGTGATGATCTGCCAATCATCGTCTGCGGACTCCGCGATGCTGTTGGGCTGAATCCCGACGGCGGCGTAAAGGAAACCGGGGTACTGTGCCGCCAAGTCGCAGGCACGCCGGCTGGTCGCGGCGTCGATCCCGATCACCGTGATCCCGACCAGTCCGGCTTGGCGAGAACGTTCCACCACGGCATCGATGTCTTCGTCAAACACATCGGAATTGAGGTGTGCGTGGGTATCAAACAGTGGCAGCTTCATCACTTGACTACATTCGAAATGACGGTTGATCTCTCAACCAACGGGATCACGGGACCGAAAAGAAAAATCGTGTCAGGTGATAGAAGACGGGTGCGGCGAAACAGACGTTATCGATTTGATCGAGCACACCCGCGTGTCCTTGCACCAGCGTACCCGTATCGGTCACGCCACGGTCGCGTTTGATCGCGCTCATGGTCATCGTTCCACCACAAGCCATGACGGTTACGACGGCGCCCAACACACCGGCTTCCCAAGGATGGAACGGCGTTGCCCAATACAGCGACGCAGCGACCAACCCTGTTGTCACCATCGAACCCAGGAATCCTTCCCAAGTTCGTGAGCCGTTGATTTTTTCCGCAATCACATGCTTCCCCGCCAACTTGCTCCAACCACGCTCCAACACCGACGCGACTTGAGCGATCACGACGAGGAAGACCAACAGGCTGACGTTGCTGCCTCCCCAAGCCTCCCCGCCTGTGCGAACGAGGTTCAAATCGAGCAACGCCGGAGCATAGCTGAGTGAGTAAACACAGATCAGCAAGCCCGCCTGGATCTTTGCACTGCGTTCCAAAAATCGTTTGTAGTCACCAGCGATCGCAGCACGCGCGGGTATGAACAGACTGGCGTAGACCGGAATCATGATGCTGTAAAAACCATAGAAATCGACATTCGCCGCCCATGGCAGGAATTTGGGCGGATGACTGCCCATTGCGATCAGCAGGTATTGCAACGGAGTGAAGATAAAGAACACCCAGAACAACGTTCGGTGATCGCCGCGCCGAGTCGGCGTCATGGTGATGAATTCACGCAGCGCCCAAAACGACACCAGCCCAAAGAGCACCACGACGCCGAGTCGGTGAAGCAAAAAGCCCAGAAAGAAGATCGCTGTCATCATCCACCACACACGCAGCTTGTGGTTAAAGCGGCGAATGATGGCTGATTCCAACCCCATGCTTTCTCGCCGCGAGAGAATGAATCCCACCAGCGAAGCGACGCCCAACGCCAACACAATCACGGCCAACAAAATCGACGTGTTGGCAGTCCACCATACCGACGGCTCTGAGTTCGTGATCTGCTGTGACAGCATCGCCGAATCAATCGGTGGTACCGGCGTCGGCTCCAGATCGCTGGGCGGCTCAACGGTGACTTGGGACAGGATCAAGGATGGACCGCAACGGAAAGGGAGAGCGAGGGAAACGACGCCAAAATCGAGCAACGGAATCCAACAAAGATTAGCCGAGACGGCTTCCGAACGTAACCTAGTGCTTTGAGCGCGAATTGACATTGATTGGAAATGAGGCAAATACCAGCACGAAGCGCAAGCGAGTGAATAAAACGCCATGAATCACTCGCTTGCGCGTCGTGCTGGTACCAAAGCTCAACTCGCAATTCCGGCACTAGCGACGCTGGCATCACAGGCCCCACCGACCGTCTCATGTCAACTCGTCATGCAAATCCTGCAGCATCTTGATGCCTTTTTTCAACGTTTCGTTGGACGCGGCAAAGCTGATTCGAAAATGGGTGTCGCGGTCACTGAAAATATTGCCAGGAATGATCAAGAGCCCTCGCTCGATCGCTCGTTTGACGAAAGCTTCGCCTCCCATGCCGCCGGGCGCTTTGGCAAACAAATAGAACGCGCCGCCGGGCAGCGTGAACTCGTATCGACCGCTCAAGCCTTCGGCGATCATGTCACGCTTTACCCGATAGTCGTCAATGTACGACTGCAGGTCGATGTCCATCGCACGCAGCGCCCCCCACTGCGATGGTTGCGGCGAACAGACGAACGAGTACTGCTGGATCTTGAGCATCGTCGCCATGATCTCGCTGGGACCGTGGACATAACCGACACGCCAGCCGGTCATCGCATGGCTCTTGCTGAACCCGTCGATCACAATGGTTTGATCGTTAAAGCTTGCCGGTGAAACAAACGGGGCGTCATACTGAAATCGGCTGTAAATTTCATCCGACACCAACGCAATCTCATGCTTGGCCGCCAGTTTCGCGACGGCTTCCAACTGCTCGGCGGTGGCCGACACGCCGGTCGGGTTTGCGGGGCTGTTGACCAAAATCATCTTGGTCTTGGGCGTGATGGCCGCCGCGATCTTGTCCGGGTCCAATTGAAAATCAGGGTAGGAGTCCACCGCCACGGGGACACCACCACACATTTTCAACAAGGCGGGATACATCACAAAATAGGGATCCAGAAAGATGACTTCGTCGCCCGGATTGACCATCGCCATCATCGCCAGCATCAGACCGCCACTGGTGCCGCTGCTGACGAACACGTCGCGATCGGCGTGGGAATACTGGGCATCGATCTGAGCACGCAAGGCCTCACGCAGCGGTGCGATCCCCTGGGTCGGCGAGTAGGCGTTCTTGCCACCGCGAATCGCCGCAATCGCCGCATCCTGGATTTCGACGGGAACATCAAAATCAGGCTGACCGATCGACAGATTGATCGGATCGGTTAGCTTGGCTGCAAGATCAAAGACCTTGCGGATACCGCTACTGTCAAATGTCTTCGTGCGGTCGGCGATCCAAGCATGCATGATAGGGTTCTTTAATCGTTGTTTCGCGTGTGTGAGCATCCGGCGCCGGAAAGCTTGCCAGAGCGGCAGAATATAGCAGGGCAATCAGGTGGCGGAAATCGAGTTGGTCGAACCGGTGATACGGATTTGTGCAGTCATCTCTCGCTATGCCGAAGTGCGTCAGTGGGCGATCGAGCGGATCACCGACCGATGGGGTCAGCTGGTGCTCATCAGCCATGACTTTCCATTCACCGCCGGCGGATTTTACGATGCCCAGATGGGCCGTGATCTTCGCAAAGTCATGGTGGCCTGTCGACAGCCGTGCCAGCCCGATGGATTGGCCGAATGGAAACTGGAAACCAATGCCTGGGAACGCGAGTTCGCTGAGCAATCACAACATCCTGGGGCACAATACCCTGAGTCGCGGCCTTTGAACCTGGATCCAGGTTATGTGACCCAAGCCAAGTTGGTTTTGGCGACCACCAAAGATCGAGATCACCGACTGTACTTGCACGACGGCATCTTTGCCGAAGTCACTTTGAACTACACTGCCAAACAGTGGGTGTCCCACCGCTGGACGTATCCCGACTACAGGACCGACGAGATGAAAGCGTTCGCGCAGCAGTGCCGCGACCACTTGCGGGAACACATCCAGGCGACCGGCCAATTTCGCGCCCGCGTTTGACCAAACAATGAGTTGTGGCATCTTTGGGAAATGCAGATTGTTTTTCATAACCCGACGCGTAAGCGAGGGAATTACCGAGTATCCCTCGCTTACGTGTCGGGTTATGAATCATCCGGGCTAGTGCATCATCCGGTCTTGATTTTGGGGTTAGCCGTTTCGGCGTTAGCCACGGTTGCGTCACGAAAACCGTGGCTAACGCCAAAACGGCTCATCTACCGAACCCACGTTCTAAGACTGGACGATGCACTAGCGGCATTGGCTCACAGATACAACGCAACACGACAAAGTCAGTAGTCTTCTATGAATAAACCGCATCAAAACAACTCCAGACCGTCTCCCCGCTGGATGAGCGTCGTGCTGGTCCTCGCGGCGATATACAACATCGTGTGGGGCATTTGGGTGATCCTGCGTCCCAACGACATGTTCGATTTTGCAAACATTCCTCGCCCCATGTACCCGGCAATTTGGCAATGCGTGGGGATGATCGTTGGTGTTTATGGAGTCGGCTACGCGTGCGCGGCGCGGGACCCGTTGCGGCACTGGCCGGTGACGCTCGTTGGTTTTTTGGGCAAGTTGTTTGGTCCCGTCGGGATCCTGTATGGCTGGCTGACGCTCACACCGGATTCGCCTGGATATTTGCCGCTACGGTTTTCGCTCACGTCACTGACGAACGACGTGATCTGGTGGTTACCCTTCGCTGCTATCCTGTACGCTGCCTTCAAGCATCACAATGCACCGAGTGCAACGAGCGCGAGTTCAACCAGCGTCATGTCCGTCCAAACAGCCAATGAGCAATTCAAGAGTCAACTGGGCAATACGATCGCTCAACTTTCGCGGCAACAAAACGTCTTGGTGTTATTTCTGCGGCACAGCGGCTGTACGTTCTGTCGCGAAGCCCTGTCGGACTTGAGGCAACAGCGTGCGCAGATCGAATCGGGTGGCACCAAGATCGTCATCGTTCACATGAGCGACAACGAAACTTCGCAAGCGTACTTCGCCCACTACGGAGCCGAAGACTTGGATCGAATCAGCGATCCGGATTGCGAGCTTTACCGTGCTTACGAATTGGGGCGAGGCAAGTTCAGTCAGTTGCTCGGCCCGAGTGTTTGGTGGCGTGGATTCAAAGCCGCGATCTTGAACCGTCACGGCGTGGGCAAGCTTGAGGGGGACGGATTTCAAATGCCCGGCACGTTCTTGGTCCGCGACAACCAGATTCAAAAGGCCTACCGTCACGCCACCGCCGCGAGCCGCCCCGACTACTGCGAGCTAGCTGCGGGTTGATCGAGTCGAATAGGGAAACGAGGCAAAGACCAGCACGAAGCGCAAGCGAGTGAATAAATCGCCACGAATCACTCGCTTGCGACGGGTGCTGGTATCAAAGCTCAACTCGCGATTCTGGCACTAGTGCATCGTCCGGTCTTGATTTGGGGGTTAGCCGTTTTGGCGATAGCCACGGTTGTGTCACGAAAACCGTGGCTAACGCCAAAACGGCTCATCTACCGAACCCACGTTCTAAGACTGGACGATGCACTAGTGACTGACGTTCAGAGACCATCCGTTGGCCTAGTACGCTTTCGCTTGCTGCCCACCCCTTGCGCAAACGCTGGGATGCACACCTTTCGCTGAAAATCCCGCCCCCTCTGGTCGAGTTCGGCTGATCTCCCCGTTATATTGTCGGGCAATCAACATTCCTTGGGCTCGTTCGACGGATTCAAAGCTCAGATGGCAACCAAAGCACAACGCAAAGCGCAGAAGGCAAAACGGCAGGAGCGAAAACGACAACGCGCCAAGGTCAAAGAAAAAAAACGTGGCGAATCCCAGCCTTCCACCAGACTGCGTCAACGACTGGCCAAGCAATCTCCCAGAGCTTGGGCCGACGAGATGCCGGAAGATGTCGCGGTTTTCGACAACCAAGTGCTAGCATCTCTTTCGCCTGAATGGAACACGCAAGCGACCATTGTCCGCGAATGCCTTGCGAGCGTTTGCGGCACGCCAAGTGCCGAGTTGCCCGAATCCCTGTCAGCCATTCCACGGACCAGCCCGTACTCCCAGTGGCGTCTTTTCATTCGTGGATTGAAGCACTGGCTGGAGGATGATTTTGCGACGGCGCAAGCAAACTGGGAACGCTTGGATCCAGACAGGCGACCGGGGCGGATCGCGTCCGTGATGCAATTGTCTCGGGACGAGCATTTGAACGAAATGCCTGCCGAACCCACCGATGATGATGAGCTGTTTTTTCAAGCGAAACTGCTGAGGCGAGTGCGATTCGATCGCGTCGCCATCCGGATCGCGCGTTCGGCTGTGCAGATTCCAGAGCCGGAAAAGGATGCCCTGATCGGTCCCCGACTGATTGATTGGCTGCGTGACTTCACCAAGGAATATCGCGATCTGGAGCCAGATTTCGTTCAGGCCTTGCATGAAGTCGCGTTAGGCCGAGCGTATCGAGGAACCTACTATGACCTATTCGACGTAGCCCGGAGTCATTTTCGCGGTCCTCGACACGACAGAAAAAACAGCCTGCTGACATTCCACTTCTACGCCGGCATGCAAAGTGTGAGAGCTCGGCGAATCACCGAAGAAGCCATCAAGAAGTACTTGCAGGTTGACGTGCCTGCGAACAAAGAGATCCCTGAGAAGCTTGGAAAAGCGTTGGTCAGCCAGTTCTATTTGGGCGAGGCGTTGAGACTCGCCTCGCCGGAGCCGGATGATTTATTCTCGTTCCGCAAGAGTCCGGATACGAGAGAGATCAATCAATACTTTCGAGATTCGATCGCGGCATACCCCAGTCATCGGAATGCTCACGTCGAGTATGTCGATTGGCTTGAAGACAATGCGGAGGATGAGCGACTGACGAAGGTCGGCCGCGAGCAGTGGTTGGACAAGGCAGCGGAGGCAAAGATGGCTTGGAGTCAAGCTTTGCCCGACGACATCGAACCACGACTGGACTTGGTCGACTACCTCCTGGAGAAAGAGCGAATTGATGATGCTACGCCGCACGTCGAATTTCTTTCCTCGACTCGCCACGAAAATCCGCTCGTCAATGCGACGAAGTGGAAGTGGACGCTGCTGGAGGCGATGCGTGCTTGCCGACGCAAGACGTGGCTGTCTCGCGTTCCCGAATTGCTGGACCAAGCCGGTTCTTTGTGGCCGAAATGGCTGTCGAAGGATTGGATGCCCTTCTTGCGGGCCGCATTGGCACTGCGAATGGGTGACCAAGCAGAGTTTGCTCAACGCTTCCATTACGACGGTACCCTGCTGAACGCGTGTCGGATGCTGGCTGCTGCTCAGCGGATGCGTGTGACATCGGCCGACCTGAAACCGCTTCGTGCAGCCGTTGACCAGCACGTCAAGAACTTGCAGGCAGTCGCTGTCGAGGATCTGCTCGCGACTTGTGACTTTTTCTGGGACCTGACACGCGTCAAGCTGCTTTATCCTGCCTACCGCATGCACGGAACAAAGATCTCGCGTGAGTTGCTGAAGCGATTTGACGAGAGTCAAAAACTAGTAACCGATCACATCGATGAACCAATGACCCAGGCGTCGCTCTTCTTGATGTCAGAGCAGCGTTTGTTCAACGATCGCTACAGCCTAGAAACGCCAAGTTGGTTTTCTCTTCGGCAGATCGTCGATCATCCGACATTGGCTGCCGCCTCGGCCATCGCTTGCATGAAGATCAGTGGGGCCTACCGATCGCCCGTCGAAGAAGGAACCGTCGAGAAGGTTCGCGAAGCAGCCGAGAGCAGTCGCGATGCATTCTACAGACACTGGTTCAAAGAACTCGCGGATGAATTGGTAGACCACCTCAAGGCGCTCAATCGAAGAGGAAACTCGATAGGTTCCTTTGGCAGCATGTTCTCCAGGATTCTTTCGCAATTCGGAGCGGACGACGATGATGATTACGACGACGGGCCCGAACAGCAGTGCAATTGTGACAAATGTCGTGCCGCCAGAGGAGAGACGCTGTCTTAGTGCGTCCCGTACCACAACGCCATTGAGTCGGTCGCGAGATTTGCGACGACCGTTTCGTCAAACACTCCAACATTTTTCTTGCCCATGATCAATACCTCCACTGACCCCTATGTCGTTCTGGGGTTGTCACATGACGCTACTGATTCCGAGTTGCGATCCCGATACTTGGAATTGGTAAAGTTGTATCCGCCAGAAAAGGATGCGGATCAATTCCGAAAGATTCAGGCGGCCTATGCTGCGGCGAAAGATCCGCTTGCTTGGGCCGATGCATTGCTGCTCCCACCTGACGATGACTCGATACCGTCATGGTCTGATGTCATCGACGATCATCAAAATAGGCCACCCGCGTTGACCCCGAGTTTGTTACTCAGCCTGGGGAACCGATCGCACAAAGACGGCAAGAAATCGGCTTCGGACAAACCAGTATCGGCGAGTGACGACCAAGATGGCGTGTCAACGATCCGGGTGGATCCTGCCCATGATTGAAGACGAGAGAGCATCCGAAACCCGCCCCGACTTGGACCAAGATTCCGAACACTCGCCACAGTTTGGACTGTTGGATGTGATCGAATCGTTTACCGCGATGCGGCATGAATGCCGAGGTCAGATCAAGACAGGTCGAGAACTGGTTGAGCAGGTTCAGCAGGCGTCCAGCAACATCCAAGCGATGCAGTCCAAGCTGGAAAGTTTGATTGTCGCCCATTCCAAGGACGCCACTGGCAAGCTCGTGGCTGCCATCGCGGACCTGGATCACCAACTCACGCGTGCCATCGATGCCGCAATCGCGGAAGGCATCGCCCATCGACAACGTGCCAGCGAACAACAACGCGCGACCGAAGAAAAAATCGCATTGCTGAGCCCGCTGGGGCGATGGTTTGCCAAACCGCTGGTCGATCGTCTGCGATCAGACGATGAACAGAAAAGCTCCGCGGAGCGATCCGATTCTGTCGTGGAAGGCCTGAATTTGATCTTGTCGCGACTGCGGCAAACCATGACCGAGTACCAGATCGAGCGACTCGACACGGTCGGCACCGCATTTGACGGCAGGACGATGAACTCCATCGGCACCGTTCCGTCAGACGAGGTCCCCGTCGGTCACGTCGCCATCCAAGTATCACCTTGCTACCTTTGGCACGGAAATGTTCTGCGTTTTGCCAATGTTCGCGTTTCGGGCTGACCGCACTGCTATCCAAACAGCGAACCACAGCCCTCAGAGTTCTCCTTTTCATTCAGCGTTGTTCCATCACACTTTCCCACATCCTTGAGTTCCTCCAAACGGCCCGCTCATGAGTACATCCACGGATCCCATCGTCGGCATTGACCTCGGTACCACCAACAGCGTCATCGCAGCTTTGATCGATGGTCGCCCCACCGTGTTGGCGGTGGACGGGCAGTCCACCATGCCTTCCGTCGTCGGGCTCAATAGCGACGATCAATTGATCACGGGAACGGTGGCAAGAAATCAATTGGCGGCATTTCCTCAGAAAACCGTTGCGTCGATCAAGCGACGGATGGGCAAGATGGACCCGGTCACCCTTGGTGATCAGTCTTTCACACCACCAGAAATCAGCGCCATGATCTTGCGGCGTCTGCGCGACGAAGCATCACGGGCACTGGGTTGTAGCGTCAACCGAGCCGTCATCACCGTACCGGCTTACTTTGACGAAAACCAACGCCAGGCGACACGCGAGGCGGCGGAACTGGCGGGGCTAAAGGTCGAACGCATCATCAACGAACCGACCGCGGCCACTTTGGTCTATCACAACGACTCGACGCAGCGAAAGCATGTTGTCGTTTATGACTTCGGCGGCGGTACCTTTGACGTTTCGGTCGTCCGAATGGAAGACGGCGTGATCGAAGTTCTCTCCAGCCAGGGCGACACCCAGCTCGGTGGTGACGACATCGACTTGGCGATCCTAGAATTCGTCGCAGACGAGTTTCAAGACGAACATGACATCGATTTGCGATCCGATGACACCTCGCGTTATCGATTGTTGCAGGCTTGCGAGAAAGCAAAGATTGCGCTTTCGACCCTCGAGACGGCCATGATCACAGAAGAGTTCATCGCCGAAAAAGATGGCGTGCCATTGAACCTCAACACCTCGATCTCACGTTCCATCTTTGATGAATTGTGCGAACCGTTCGTCCAGCGCACCGTCACGTGTGTCGATCGCGCGCTCAAAGACTCTGGATTGGGGATTCATCAGATCGACGACTTGGTGCTGGTGGGCGGATCGACTCGTATCGTGTTGGTTCAAGATTACTTGCGGCGAGATTTCCGGCGTGAGCCAAGCCGATCGGTGGACCCCGATCTCGCAGTCGCATTGGGCGCGGCAGTACAGGCCGCGATGATCGACGGGCAATCCGTTGGCACGGTATTGGTCGACGTTTCCAGCCACACGCTGGGAATCAGGGCGTTGGGCGACATGACGCTCTCTGGTCCTGAGGTCATATTCTCTCCCATCATTCATCGCAACACTCCCTTGCCCGCGAGATACGAACAAGCCTTCTCGACGGTTCACGATGAACAGAAGCAAGTAGCGATCAAGGTGCTGCAGGGAGAGCATCGAGATCCCGACCGCAACCAATTGATCGGTGAGTTTTCAATCGAATTGGATAAGGCTGATGGGAACTACAGCAAGATCGTCGTTCGATTCGACTTGACGCTCGATGGGACGCTGAAAGTCACCGCAACGCAACCGGCGTCCGGAATCCGCCAGGAGCTGTCCGTCGACAACGCACTGAGCCAGTTCGTCGCCACGGATCGAGAACGTGTCTCCACTCGCCTCGAGGAAATGTTCGAAAGCTCCGATGAAATGCTCACGCTGGGCGAAACGCCGGATGGGATGAGCATTCTGCGTGCTGATGGAGAGCATCCCTCCGGTCAGTCGCCGAAACAAACCGCTATCGAAAAAGCAAGAGAGCGATTTCCCGCAGCGTACGCGTTGTTGCAGAAAGCCGATCATCTGAAATCGAGCGTGACGGGCGAAGACGCCGCGGACCTGGAATCGCTAAGATCAAACCTTTGCGACGCGATCGAGTCCGAGGATGAAGCAGCGATCCTCAGTCTGTCGGCTGAGTTGGACGACGTGCTGTTCTATGTTCAATAATCGAGGCGACGAAACATCTGCCCCGGAATCGTCAAGATTTCGTTGCCCTGTTTGTCGGGCGACACAATCCGTGTCAGATCGCTGTCGGCGATGTGACGCGGATCTACGCTTGGTCAGGGCAGCACATGAGCGATTGGCTCATCTGCTGCGGCAACCGGCATCCGAAGACGTCATTGCGGAGATCCGCTTGTTGCACCCAAGCTCCCTCTCGCCATCGACAGATTCATGACGAGAGAAGGGAGTTTGGGAACTGCACATGTCAGTCTGGAAAGACTGACGTACAAAACCAGCCTGGGCTAACGCTTGCGGGTTTCCAGGATGTACCGCATCAGGTCGTTGAATTCCTTTCGATTCTTGAGCTGACGTGTCAGATTCTCCGGCATCAACGAGACGTCGGATTCTTTGACGACCTCGATGTCATCCTGTTTGATCTTGATCGGATTGGGTTCGGCCAGATTTCGCAGCACGATTTCCTTGTCGTTCTCTGAAATCCGAATGCCGGTCTGCACCTTGCCGTCCACATCCAACACGCTTACTTGCATGAAGGATTTGTCGATCAGTTTGGAGGGACGCAAGATTGAATCGACCAGTTCTTCCTCCGTCAGCTTCGTCGTCATCTTGGCCAAATCCGGTCCAAGCCGAGCGGCTCCCTTGGGCGGGTCATGGCAAGCAAAGCACGCCGCCGACGATTCGTAAAACAGTCTCTTGCCACGCTGGAGGTTTCCTTCGGCCATCGCGACCGCAGCAAGTTCTCCGGCTGGCGTGTTGAGCAACTCGGTCTCAAGTGCTTCATTGGAGAACTCTTTCGTTTCTTGCCCCTCTCGCATCAATTCCTTTTCCAGCGGATGTTCGGCCAGCAATTCCTCCGGCGTCCAGAAGGTTGTTCGATCGATGGTCTGCTGGCGTACTTTGGCGACCGTCTCAGTGCTCACGGGCGAGGCCTGGTTTCCCCAAGAGTTACGCACAAACGTCAAGACAGCGGCCAGCTCGTCGTCCTTCAGCAGCGACCGGAACGCCGTCATCGGCGGCACACCGCGTGACGGGTCGTAGGTCTTTCCATGGACGATCATTTTGCCCCACACACCGTGCAACGCCATCTTGATCAATCGTTCTTCGCTACCGTTGACCCAGGGGCTGTCGGCAAGCGGCGGATAGACGTTGACGGTTCCCTGCCCACTCGTTTGGTGGCAAGTCGCGCAATGGGATTCGCGTTGATAGACTTGAGCGCCCAAGTTGTAAGCCTTGCGATCGGCTCGTTTCAAATGCTTGGGCGGCGAGAACTTCACGAACTCGATCTCAGCCGGTGCGGCGAAACCGCTTGCGCCGGTCGCATCGACATTTTTCCAAAAGTGTTCGACCGTCTTGGCCGCGACGACCGCGTGCTTGACATCCGAGCTGAGCAGTGTGTTCAACAATTCTTCGTTAGGAACGCCATGTTGTTGATGCAACCACAACGCTTCGAGCAAATGGTGAGCTTCCGTTTCATCGTTGGGGTCAAAGTCCTTCATCCATTGCTGGGTCGCCGCGATGACTTCGTCGGAGTCACGACCGCTCAGCTCGACACGTGTTCGATGACGGATGCCGTTGACCCTGTGTTTCAAGTTTTCCAACAAAGCTTCGATCGGCTCGCCTTCGATTTTCACGGCTGCTTGCAACGGTCGGTCTTTCACAGTTAAACGAAAAATGCGTCCGTGATTGTGGTCACGATTGGGGTCGCGAATGTTGTGTTGCATGTGGCCGATGATGGCGTTGTGCCAGTCGGCGACATACAACGCGCCGTCGGAGCCGACAACGGCATCGGTGGGACGGAAGTTACGATCTTCGCTGTTGAGCAACTCCACACCCGGTGTTCCCCAGACGTGGCCAAACTGCCGATCTTTGCCGTTTCCTTCGCGATCCAAATCGTACTGTTTGACTCCCAGAAACCCGATCGTGTTGCAGATCAAAAAGTCGTCTTGCAGTTCTTCTGGAAAGTGATCGGAGGACAAAATTTCGTCTGCCGCGACGGGACGAAACTCTTTGGTCAACAGCGTGTGCATCTTGAATCCCTTGCCCTCGGGACGCACCTGGAATGAGTTGCCGCCGGTCCCATCGTTGGCGTAGCAATATCCCCAGTAGTCAAAACTGGTGCCGTGTGGGTTGGGGGAATTGCCCGCGTGCGGCGTGATCGCAAAGGTCCGCGGATCGAATCGGTACATTCCCGATGCGCCGATGTTCAAGTTCTGTTTCCAGGGTGTTTCATGGTTGTGAACCAAAAAGATCCCGCTCTGCCAGTAGATTCCGCCATCCGGGCCGTAGATCAAATTGTTGGCGGCGTGGTGCGTGTCCGCTGTGCCCAAACCTTGCAAGATCGGATACCGCACGTCGGCTTTGTCGTCTCCGTCGGTGTCCTTGAGGAACAAAAGATCGGGGCCGGACGTGACGATGACGCCGCCGCCCCAGAACTCAAAACCCAATGGGTTGTGGACGTGGGCAAAGATCTTGCGTTCGTCCGCTTTCCCATCGTTGTCCGTGTCCTCAAAGATCATGAGGCTGTCGTTCATCTCTTTGCCGGGTTCCCACTTGGGATACGTGTTCCAGCTCGCAGCCCATAATCGGCCCCTGGCATCGACCTGCATCTGAACGGGGTTGGCAAAGTCAGGGAACTGGACTTCCGAGGCAAACAGGTTCAGTTCATAACCCTCGGGCACTTTGATCTTTGCCATCGATTCCTCGGGGCTCAGGTAGTCGACGCTGCCTTCTTTTGCGGCGCTGCTGCTCTTGCTGCCGCCGCCAACGTTGGAGATGACCTTGACCGGTGGCGGGACGTTGCTGTCGTCCACCACGTACTGCTTGCCCTCGGCGGCCGCCCAAACCAGTTTGTCGCGGTTGGCCGTCATCACATCCAGCATCACCAACTCGTGTTTCAGCACATCCGCGTTGCTTTGCCCATCGACAAAGGTCAACGTGGAACGTCCGCCCCAGATGTCGTTGCCATCGGTCGCGTGATATCGGTTGTGCCAAGTCCAGTTCTTTTCTTTCACCGCCGCGTACAAATCGGCCATCTTGGTTTCGTCAACTGCAACGGGTTGTCCCAGCAGTGCGCCGGTGATGATCTCGGCCAGCTTCTTGTAACCTTCCTCGTTCAGATGAATTCCGTTGATGGTGTAACGCTGTTTGTCAGACTCGAAAAGTTTCTTTGTCGGCGTGAACAGGTCGACATAGGTCACACCGGTTTCTTCGGCAGCCTTGCGGGTGGCTTCGGCATACACGGCCAAATTCGCGTTCAGCTCCGTGCCATCGGGCAGGTGTCGGTCGCCCAAGTTTTGATAGGCGATGGGACTGAACAGGACGAAACGTACGTCCTTTTCTTTCTCTCGACGCAACTCGGTGTACCGCTGAACGAGCTTGACCAATTCACCTTGATAAGCATCGGCGCCACCGGGGCCGGCGAAAGATTCGTTGTATCCATAGAACGTGAAGACGACGTCCGGTCCGACATGCTGTAGGTACTCGGCGTCGTTGGTGAAGCCTTGGTTCCGCGGTCGCTTGTTGACCATGTCTCCCGAGAAGCTCATGTTTCGGAAGCTGACATTCATTCCCTTGAGCTGGCTCTGCAGGGCTGTCTCGACCCACGGGTCGTGCTGCATTCGGTCGGCAAGACCGTTGCCATAGACCGCGACCACGTCGTTGGTTTGAAACGAAAATGCATCGGCCGCGCTGGAGGATTGTCCGCTCAGCGTGGCGGCCAGTACGCACAAGAGCGAAAGGGTAAATCTTGGCATGAAGCGAAAACAGTGCATGTTCAGAAGGCTGTTTGCGGGGAGGGTGACAGGTACAGATGGCGTGGAATCCGCCGGTGGGTGGAGAGTATTGTAGTCTAAGAAGCCGGAGATGGGCGAAGCGGGAAAAGGCGAGATGGGAACGCCGAAATTCCCCACCGTCCGCGAATCGCCTTCGGCGATTCGCGGACGGTGGGGAGGTGAATGTGCTTGTATTGACGGTAGCTGCCAGTTGTTGCTCCGAACCGGGGCAAGCCCGGCGGAAGCAAGGAATAGATCTTTCGAAAACCAAGAATGCCACAACCCGATCCTTTTTACAGTCCGGCGATAGCCCGAATCTGAAGTGGTGCCCGCCGCGAACGCTATCGATTTGGAAAGTCGAGCGACGAATGATCGGTGTTCGTCGGCGAAATCCGCGTTCCCGAGAATGCGATCACCAAGCAACCTGCGATCGCGATGCCGGTCGCGGTGGCGAGCCAACTGATGGGCAAATGAGAATGACCATCGAATCCTTCGCCCAAGAAAGCAAGCTCCTTGTGATAGTGCGCGACCACCTCCACCAACGCGTTGTGAACGAAGTGCATCAGCATGCCGGGCAAGACACTGCCGGTTCGATAGGCGATCCACCCCAGCACCAATCCCAGCAGCGTGGTCGGCACAAATCGTTCCAGCAGCAAGACATTGCCGGTCACGACATGAAACAATCCGAACAGCAACGCGGTCAAGAAAATGGTCGGCCAAGGACGCAAGGACTTGGAGAGCGCGGAAAAGAGAAATCCGCGAAAACACAGTTCTTCGATCACGGCCGGTGTCAACGCCAGCGTGATCACCAACAGCACCGGCGAGGAGTTGCGGAAAAGATCCAGTGTCTTGAGCCCACGCTGGATACGTTCGCTGTCCAGGCCAGCGATCCCGAGTTGATCGGCAACGATGTACGATTCCAACGCGATACCCCACGCACCCAATCCGACCAACAACGCGCCGATGATCGCACCGACTCGAGGCGTCGTGATTCGAAAGGTCGTCTGCAAGCGACTGCGGCTCAGCCAAGCCGCAGCCAACGGCACCAGACCGAACGTGGCTGCCAGCGAGATGGCGTTGAACATCAACTTGGATGGCACCGACAGGTCCGCGACCACACGCATCAGCACGTTGGAAACGATGAAGTAAATCGGAACGAGCAACGCCATCATCATGGCTGCCGTTTGCGGCGTGGGTACCGCTCGAGAGACTTCTGAGCGGCGGAACAACGAAGCGATGGATTGCTGGCTGGTGCGCATCACCGCATCGCTGCCAAACAGCATCGAGGCAACACCCAATGCAGCCGCGGCGTAGGCGCACGTGCTGATCACCGCGATCGCTGCCGCTGCAGGATTCACATTGCCCTGCAAGACATCGCGGGCCAAAACAACAATGTTGACCAACGGTGCGATCGCGAGTGGCCCGGAAAGCTTAACCCCGGGCATCAGGGACAGCATCCCCGGCGTGAGCGAGAGCAGCATGACCGGGATCAAATACGCTTGAGCCTCTTTGAAGGACTTGGCAAAGCTGGTCAAGGAAAGCAGCACTGCCGAAAAGAAACCGCTGAATAGCACCAGCAGGCCGAGGATCTGTAGCACCGGCAGCCACGGAAAGCCGGTGTCGTCGCCGGTCAACAGTCCCAGCAGGCCGCTGGCCCACAACGTAGTGAACATCGCCAGCAGATTGGCCATCGCAGTCAACAACGCGACCGTGACCACGGCGGTGTACTTGGCGAACAGCACGTGCCAACGAGGAACGGGCGACGCCATCAACGATTCCATGGTTCCTCGTTCGCGTTCACCGGCGGTCAAGTCGATCGCGGGATAGACGGCACCCGTGATCGTCATCAAGACCAGCACCAGGGGGACGATGGTGCCGAGCATCGACGGCGATTGGACTTCACCAACATCCTCCACGGAAACCACTGCCGGTGGCTGAAATCCTGTGGGCGAATTGGCCGCGATTTCTTCGGCAATACTCTTAGACAGCCACTGCAATCGTTCCACCATGATGCGCTGGCTGTTCTGGCTTGCCGCATCACCATTGAATGCAATGAACTTCACGTTCGGCGGAACCATTTCTGCTTCTTCGCCGAAGTCGATCTCACATGCGATATCGATCTTGTTCTTTTCGAGTGCTTCGCGAGGATGCTCCTGCTCCGTATTGAACACTTCGAATTTCGCCAAGCCTCCGTCGCTCGCATTCAACACCGCCTCCGGCGGTCGACTACGAGGATCCTGCAACCATTCGCTCAACTGCATGCCTTCGCGATCGGATGCCACCCCAATCGTATAGGCGACTTGGCCGGATGGGTCCGACGCAGCGGTCAGCAAGAATCGATTGAGCGCCATGCTCAACAGCGGATAAACCAGCAACGGCATCAACAACAACGTCGTGATCGTGCGTCGGTCGCGAATCGTTTCTTTCAATTCCTTCTGACACAAACGCCACATCCGTCCGTGATTCTTCGTCGTCGCCATGTTGTTCAATTCCTGATCAAGTCGACGAAGATATCCACCAAGGTCTTGTGGCCGGTCGCATCGCGGAGTTCTTGCATGGTTCCGGTATACTGAAGGTGTCCCTTATGCAGCAATCCGAAGCGATCGCACAACCGCTCTGCTTCGTCGAGTCGGTGCGTGCACACCACGACGGCTTTGCCTGCCTGACGGAGGATGCTGATGTAGTCAAAGATCGTTTGCACACCGACGACGTCCAAACCGCGTGTCGGTTCGTCCAACAGCATCACCGGCGGATCGTGAATCAACCCGCGAACCAACGTCACACGCTGGCGTTGCCCCGTGCTGAGGTCCCCGGCGCGGCGGTCCAACAAATTGCGGATCTCCATCAAGTCCGAGAGGTTTTCGCAGCGTTGCTCGGCCAGTTGGTGCGGAACGTCGTACAGGTCCGCAAAATAAAGCAGCATTTCTCGGACGGTCAGCCAAGAATAGACGCCATCGTTTGCCGACACGAATCCCAGGCGAGACTTCACGCCAATTGGATCGGTCTGGGTCGTCAGCCCGTCCACACTTGCGTAGCCGCCATCGGGTTCCAGCAGCCCCAGGATCATCCGCATCGTCGTCGTCTTACCGGCTCCGTTTGGACCCAGCAGCCCATAAACTTCCCCCGGATGGACTTCTAATGACAAGTTATCCACTGCCGTCAGATCGCCATGTTCCAACTGGAATCGCTTGGAGAGGGAATGGACGATCAGCATACGATGGCTTCGACAACTTTCCGACGCGGTTTCGGTGGACGGTTGGGAGATGGCAGTTTGTTTGATTCGCAGCAAACCGTCCATTGGTTCGCACCTTTTACCCGCATTGGCAAATTGGACCGGATGGAACGAACAACAGCACTATAACAGTGAGTACATGGCCAATGGTGTTCGAGCCGGATTCGTGACGCGAGCCGACTCGTCATCCGCGGGGATTTGGCAATAATGGCCCCCGTCGGGTTGATGCACCTTCGTGCAGCCCATCGATTCACCCCCCTTTTTTACATTCCATTCTCCATTCTCAGGGACGCAAAACTTTGGAGCCCCCGCGGGACACAAACGACAATGAATGGATGAGCGTTCCTGCCATCGTTCCCTTTGAGCCCTTGCGGAGCCTGGATGAGTGGATCGATGAACCCAGCACCGCTCGACAAACGGGCGATGAACGGCTGGGCGATGAACGGCTGGAAGATGAACGGCTGGAAGATGAACGGCTTGGCGATAGCGACGAGGAGTCCTCCGCTGCGATCGTATACACAGAACCGGACAGCCCAGTCAAAGGCGTCCGAATCGCTTTGGTCGGGCGCTTCGGTGGAATGAATCAGCGCGAAGCCACGAACTTGTTGCGTTCTTACGGGGCAATCGTGGTCGACATCGGTCAGTCACTGATCGACTGGGTGGTCATCGGTGCCGAAGAACCACCGTTATCAGAAGCCGATTTGTTAAGCCAGCGGCTGATCGAAGCGGCCGCGGCGGGGGCTCTGCAGGTCGTCAGCGAAACCCAGCTTTGGCAACAACTCGGGCTGGTCGACATCGAGCAATCGGTCCGCCGTTATCACACGCCGGCGATGCTGGCGGGGCTGCTGGATGTGTCGGTGCAGGTGATTCGTCGCTGGCAGCGGCTGGGATTGATTCGCCCCGTCAAAACGATGCACAAGCTGCCGTATTTTGACTACCAAGAAGTCGCAACGGCACGGCGTCTGGCGCAATGGATCGCCGCCGGTGCAAGTCCGGCGGCGATCGAAAGACGCTTGGCTCAATGGGTCGAGATCTTGCCAAATATCGGCCGTCCACTGGATCAGTTGTCGGTCCTCGTCTCCGGCAAAGAGGTCTTGTTGCGACAAGGCAACGGACTGATCGACCCGACGGGACAGATGCGATTTGATTTCGACGCGTTGAATGCGCAAAGCGACAGTGGCCAGGATCGATCCAACGAAACGAGTTCAGATCGAGACGATGAATCGGTCTTGCTCGTACGCGAGACCGTCTTGCCATTTGCACACAACACGTCCGACAAGGGCCAATCGACGCTGCCGGTGGATGTTTTATTGGCCGACGCTTATGCCGCGGAAGACGATGATCAGTGGGAAGCCGCGATCGATCTGTATCACTTGATTTTGGCGCGCGACGGTCCGCGTGCCGACATCAACTTTCAAATCGCCGAGCTGCTGTATCGTCAGGGCTACCTGATGGCCGCGCGCGAGCGGTACTACACGGCGTTGGAGGTCGATCCAGACATGGTGGAGGCTCGCGCGAGCTTGGCAGGCGTGCTGCTGGAAACCGGCCATGTTGAACTCGCCATCGCTGCCTACCGCGGTGCACTGTCATTGCACGACGAGTACCCCGACGTCCACTACAACCTCGCCAAAGTCCTGGACAACGCCGGACGCGGTGAGGAAGCGTTGACGCATTGGCGGCGGTTCTTGGAACTGGCTCCCGAGAGTCCGTGGGCGAGCGAAGCGATCGCGAGATTGGACGAAGCGGTCGAGTGATCGACTGAGATCACAGGCTAGCGCGCTGTTGATTTAGTGAGCCGCGACGCGTAAGCGGCCGGGCCTACCGCATTGCCCGGTGCCTTACGGCCCACGGCTCACCCTTGCGTTCCCAATTTCGATTAAATCAACAGGCCACTAGCCGTGGGCCAGCATGCATCGCAATCAAAGTGAGCCTCAGGCGCTAGCCGTGGGCCAGCATGCATCGCAATCAAAGTGAGCCTCAGGCGCTAGCCGTGGGCCGGCACCACAATCCGCCTCAGGCCCACGGCTAGCCCGGGTTATTCATTAGCCGGCACGCGATAGCGTCCGGTTCCCGAGTATAGGCGTGAGAACCGGACGCTATCGCGTGGCGGCTGATGTGCGCAGACTGTTTACGTGCCAATCCGCACAAGCCGTTTCATGCAAACGTGTTGCGATGACCGTATTGAGTCGCGTGAATAATCCGGGCTGTAGGTCGTCGGAAGGTCGTCGGATGTCAGTCAACAATGCCGATTGGGCACAAAAAAAGCCCGGTGTTGCCACCGGGCTTTTCATGTTCAATGAAATCGCTGAACCGTTGGGTTTACAGCATCGCGCCGATTTTGGCGACCAAGTCTGCAGTGCGGCAGCTATAGCCCCACTCGTTGTCGTACCAGCTCACGACCTTTGCCATCTTGCCTTTTCCGCCCAGGACTTGGGTGAAGTCGGCGGCAAAGATGCTGCTGTGAGGATCGTGAACGATGTCGCTGCTGACGATCGGGTCGGTGGCGAAGAACAGGATGCCCTTCAAATCACCTTCAGCAGCTTCTTTAATCGCTGCGTTGATTTCTTCCGCAGTGACTTCTTTGCTCAAGTTGACCGTCAAGTCGACCACGCTGCCGGTCGGCACGGGAACTCGCATTGCGATACCGGTCAGCTTGCCTTGCAGGGCAGGGATGACCAATCCGACAGCCTTCGCAGCACCTGTGCTGGTCGGGATGATGTTTTGGGCAGCACCACGAGCACGATACAAGTCCTTGTGCGGTTGGTCTTGGACGTTTTGATCGTTCGTGTAAGCATGAACGGTCGTCATCAGTCCCGACTCGATACCGAACTTTTCGTGCAACACCTTGGCGACGGGTGCCAAGCAGTTGGTGGTGCAGCTGGCGTTGCTGATGCACTTCAGATCGGGGGTGAGCTGATCGTCGTTGACACCCAGAACGCAAGTCAGGTCGGCGCCGTCTTTGGCAGGTGCGCTCAAGACGACTTTCTTGCAGCCGGCTTCCAAGTGCGAGTCGTAACCGGCTTTGCCATCAGCGGCACGTCCGGTGAAGATACCGGTCGACTCGATCACGATGTCGACGTTGTGTTCGCCCCAAGGCAAGTTGGCAGGATTGCGCTCGGCCAAAGCCAAGATTCGCTCGCCGTTGACGGTCAGAGACTCGTCGTCATACTCGACGGTGCCTGGGTAACGACCGTGAATGCTGTCGTACTTCAGCAGCGTCGCCAATGTTTTGTTGTCGGTCAAATCGTTGACGGCAACGACGTCGAACTCGTCACGACGTTCCATCAGATTTCGAAAGGTCAGTCGTCCGATGCGACCGAAACCGTTGATTGCAACTCGAATAGCCACGGTAGTGTTGACTCCTGGCGGGATGGGGGCGAATGCCCGCAAATGGGATGGGAAAGGTTCAGCGTGCAACAGGCCCTGAGCCTCGTAGCCGCCACCGCGTGCGGATTATAGAAACGCAATCTGATTTTCAACCAGCCCCCGCAATCACTCAGTGTCCTCTTCCCGGAGCCAAAATTGACCTCATCTGATCCGCCCCCGTTGTGGCGACGTCCCGCCGGAGTGACCGGCGGCATTTGGCGGTACACTCATCAGCGGTCGATCGCGGACCACTACGATGATTTTGTGGCGGATACTCCGCTATGCAAGCTGGATGCCGACATCGTCTCGCGGTACCTGCCACCCCTGAATCCGCTGCCGTTGACGGTGGAAAAAGCCGTGGATTCGGGGGAGAAAACAGCACAGAAAAATCATGCTGCCGACCGACCGATCGTCGTGGATCTGGGCTGTGGCACCGGACGAATCGCTTGGCCGCTCGCTGAAAACGGTTATGACGTCATCGGAGTCGACCTGAGCAGGCCGATGTTGCAGACAATGTTGGCCAAGCGGCAGGCGATGAAAACGGACGCAGCGGGATCGGTTCACGCTCTGGAGGCAAATTTGGTTCAACTGGGTGGATTGCGAGACGACATCGCCGATCACGCGGTCTGTCTTTTCAGCACCTTGGGCATGATCCACGGTCGCCAAAATCGCCGAGAAACCTTGCGTCACGCGGCGCGGATCGTTCGCTCCGGCGGCACGTTGATCGTGCATGTTCACCGTCGCTGGGCCGCGTTCCGGGAGCCAACGGGCTGCCGTCGACTGTTGCGTTCCTGGTGGAACAGCATCAGAAACTCAGGTGATGAGTTCGGCGACGCCGTTTATGCGTACCGCGGATTGAGCGACATGTTCATGCATCGGTTTTCGTGGCGTGAACTGTCGACCGACTTGCGTGAATGTGGCTGGCGACTGGGGGACACGCATTGGGTAGCGTTGGACGGTCGCACGGTGGTATCACGAGCGTGGGACGCCAGTGGCATGATCATGACGGCAAGTGCAACGTGATCCGGCGTCCTCGTTCATCCATCGCGGCCACGATCACCGACAGCGGTTTGCGGGGACCGATTTCCGCGAGATCGATGCGATGATCGGGAAACTGTGATCGGTGCACGAGCCCTTGGATGTTGGGCATGACTTCGACGAAGACGCCATAGTTCGTCACGCCCGTGATTTCACCGTGCAATCGGGTGCCGACAGGGATACGTCGTGCCATCGTGACCCACGGATCCGGCTGCATGCGACGGATACTGACGAACACTTTGCCCGTCTCGCAATCGACCGATAAGACTTTTACATTGATCGGGGTTCCCGGCGTCAACAGATCGCAAGCATCGCCGACTCGGCCCCACGCGATCTCGTAGCTGGGCAACAGCATCGAGAGCCCTTGGTAACGCAGGATGACGAATCCAGGGTCCACGTACTCGATCTCTGCCGAAACGATTTCATCGACCCGAATCAACTCGGGGGTGGTCTGCAACATCTCGCGGTTAGCCATCAGTCGCGGGTCCGCCTCTGCTGCGGAGACCTCCAACTGACGCTTGAACGCATCGGCATCGGGCAAATCGTCGACGTGATGCAACTTGCCGGTCTTGACGGCGACGCGGTGCAGGTTGCGAGTGGGTTTGATTTGATAGGCGTCCACGAGCAACTGGGTGATGTCTTCGCCGAGTTGGTGCAAGGCCAACAAGGCGGGCGACCGCAAGCCGACGTGGTCACTCGCGATCGCTTTGAGCAAGTCGATCGCTTCATAGCCCTTCAGCTCCCCGATCGCTTCGATGATCTTGCGTGTCGCCGAAGTCCACTTGGTGCGGGGGTGAACCGGATCGATCGCCGGCGACTGCTGCAACGCTTCGATCAAATCCGGCAACGCCTCGTTGGCAGCCAACAACGACAGGCCTTGCGCGGCCGAACGAACCATGCGATTGTTTCCGTAGGCCAACAAGTAACGCAGGCGTTCACTGATGTTGGGATCGCCGATGCGGGATAACGCCAGCGCGGCCGGAGGTACAAAATGTTCGTTTCCGTCGTTCATGCACTCCGTGATCACGTCCGCGGCTTGAGTGATCTGTTGCCGTCCGAGCGCTTCGATGGCGGCGCAAACGATCGACACATTTTCATCGTTCCTGGCGAACCCGATCAACAGATCAACTATTGATGGGTCCAGCGGATGGGGTTGGTGCCCAAGAGCTTTGATCGCCGCGATTCGGCAGGCAAAATCATCCGAGTGCAACCACGGCAACAATTCACTTGGACTGGTTGCGATTTGCGAAGCACGGTGAGAGACCGATTCAATCAGCGGCCTGGAGTGCTGGTGAATCAACTTGGAGAACAGTTGCTCCAGGGTCGGCGGCGGTGGCTCGTCTCTTTCGATAGCGGATGCGCTGCTTTCGACGGCGGATGCGTGTCTTTCGACGGCGGATGCGCCCTCGGCGACCCCCGATGGGCCATCCAACTCGTTCGAAAATCCCGCTTCGTCAGACTCAAATGGTTCATCGCTCACTCAAGTGGTCCTTGTAACAGGCGGGCTTACAACAGGCGGGCGTACAACATGCGGGCGTACAACATGCGGGCCGGAATGGGTGGGACGATTCCGCGATCGCAGCGTGTGTGTCTATCTTGGCAGGTTTATCATTGCGGCGTCCGGTTCACGGGGCAAGTTTTCTCCGTTGAAGTTTTTCTGGCATTTGCGAACGATCTGCAGGATGGCCTCCAGGACTTCATCGGCCGACATCCCATCACTCTGGACGATGACCGCGTCTTTCGCGGCACGCAAACGGCCGACGTCTCTCATGCGGTCTTCCAGGTCCCGCTGGTTTTGTGCCGCCAGGACGTCTTCAAAGGAAACGTATTTTCCAGAATCCGCCATCTGTCGCTGTCGTCGTCGCGCCCGCTCCTCCGGCGATGCTGTCAAAAACACTTTGCAATGGGCATCCGGAAAGACCTCTGCGCCCTGGTCCCGGCCTTCGGTCACGATGTCCCGCCCGGCGGCAATCTGACGTTGCAAATGAGACAGTTGTTGGCGAACGGCCGGCACGTCGGCGAGATGCCGGATCGACCGCGTCACCTCCGTAGACCGTATGGCCTCCGAGACGTCTTCGTTGCCCAGAAAGACGCGATGGTTTTCCCAGCGGATTTCCAACTCGCGAACATGTTGGGCCAATCCATCCGGATCTCCGACATCCAATTGAGCACGCATGACGGAAAGCGTTGCGGCGCGGTACATCGCTCCGGTGTCCAGGAATTCAAACCCCAAACGTGCAGCGACTTGGTGCGCAATGCTGCTCTTGCCAGCGCCGGCGGGGCCATCAATGGTAACGATCAAGTTTTGCTTTCCTTGTCCCGATTCCCTGTTGAATCAACAGCCTCTGTTATACACCACAGGTCAAGTCAGCGTGCCGCCGTTGCTGGACGGCGGCACGTAGCCTGTCCAACGCCCCCTCGATTTGCTGAATCTCCTCAGAACCACCCCGAGCGTCTGGTCTCTCCGACCTGCCACCATATCGCTGCTGAACAAATGCCCCTGTCAAAATCGAGAGGGGTTGGGACAGCGATTCGGATTGTCCTTGTTGGGCAACGCGGCGCAGCAACTCACTGGGGGTCTCGTGCTTGCCCCGGACGATCCCGATTTGCGAAAGCACCTCCAGGGCGTCACGGTAAAAACTCAATTGCGGCGCGGTGGATGGCGTGTCTGCTTGTTCGCCGCTCGCGGAACGTCTCAACAGGCGGAACATCCGAATTCGAAACACAGGAAAATGAGCCAACAACAGAGCAAGGGCTGAGACGGTAATGACCAAGGCGGCTACCGGCGGCGAAAAAAGTTTCTTGAGTGATACCGTTTCACCGTCAAAATCTCCGGTGTTGAAGGCGGCCAGTTTCTGACGCAAGGAGCTGACCCACGCGAGCCTTGTACCGTCTGCGTCGTCAGCCTCGCGATTTCCGATCGCTTGGTTCTGGCGTTCCGCGTTCATGTCCACGACGTATTCTTCCCAGATGTTCTTGGCCAAGTCGATGACCGTGTCGACTTGCCCGGTCCCGCTGCCTTGCATGCCGCCCTGACCTGGCGTTGGGTCCAGGCGAAGCCAATACTGGCCACGGTCCGGTTGTCCGGCGACCGTGATTCCACCTGGCATCTGCTCACGATCGATCAATGCCTCCACCCAAGCATGCGCGTGCTGCTGTCGAGCAATGTAATACTGCCCCAAGTCGCTGTACTCGTCCGTGCGATAGCCGACGATCACTCGCGAAGGAATCCCGACGCTGCGCAACATCATCGCCAGGGCCGAGGCAAAGTACTGACAGTGCCCGCGGCGATCCTTGGCGACAAATTGCTCGATCGGATCGACCCCCTCCGCCTTGGCCGCATTCAGATTGACCGTGTAGGTGTAGCGTGGATCGGTGGCAAGGTGCAACTGAAACGCTTTGGCCACCGAATAGGAGTTGCGTTGCGCAGCGGGCAATTGCTGCATCAACGTCTGTGCCAGTTCGACAACGGTCGGCATCTGTTGCCGGTTGATCGATAACAGTTGATCCGCGTAGGTGGGCTCACGATCTCCTCGAAACCGATCACGAAAAGATTGCGAAATCGAAAACACGTCGCTGGCCATGATTCGTTCCGCCGGGCTTGCGCTGACAATCCAATCCGACTGCTCGCCACGAAAAAATGCGTTCGTTCCGAATCGATACTTGATCCGTGGAAACGGCCGCACGATGTCGCGTCTGGTCAACGTCCAACGATCAACCGCGTGAGTGACGATGCGTTGACCGCCATCATTGTGATAGGGGGCAATGGCAAACAGCGACGCGCTGTTCATCGGTTCGCACGTGATCTCGACTTGGACCGAATCGTATGCCCCGCGCTCCCCTCTACGAATCGGAAAGTACTCCGGCGGCAAATCTTGGGCGCCGCTGATGGGCCCCGTCGGCAACGAGTTCCATGTCGATATGGCCTGACTCAAATCGACCGAATATTTCTCCAACGTACGACCTCTCAGGTACATACCGTTTTTCAATCGATACGACGTGCCGGTATCACGATCGGTCAACACGATTCGCAACGCCGTGTCCGCGTTCTGCATCATGTGCCCCAATTGCTCCAAGCGGATCTGATCGTCAAACCCGATCAACGTCTTACCGGTGCCCGGAGCCCGATTCGCGTCCATCTTTCGCGGCAAGACATAGAAGAACACCGTGCTGATCACAAGCACCGCGGGCGTCAACGTCATCAACGCGTACCATGGCCAACGTGTAGACGATTGCAACAGGGAACCTGCTGCAGTTGGCGACCAGCTTTGGATCGTTGCCGGACCGTCCTTGGACGCCACCAATGGCAACAGCAGCCAAGACATGACCAACGATCGCGGACGCTCTCTCGGATCCGACAAGCCCGACGATGCGGCTTTCGGGGACACCGCAACATCATCCAGTGTCGATGTGATCCCCAATAGACTCAATGCACAACCACCCACCAATGCGGTGGGCAACAACCAAAGACCATAGTTGATCGCATCATTAAAGATCGCAGCGACAACCAGTTCCAGCAAACAGAACACTCCCAATTGCTCATAGATCCGCCGCGATTTGACTTGCAACATCAAAACCGCTTGTACCAACACCAACAACAGGGCAACAGAGATCATCTGCTGCTCACTGCGATCGGGATCCGACCAAAAATCCTTGACGCAGTATGCCGCCGCGCCGCCCATCGCAACATAAGCACCGATCGGCGGCAAGGACGCGATTCGTAACCAATCGACGAACACAAATCCGACAATTGCAGAGAGAATCGCGATCACTGCGATGCTCTCCGTGCCCTGCCCGGAGGACAAAACCATTCCGCCTGCCATGGACAACAACGCAAATTGCATCTTCAGCTTGATGTCGGCCGTGTCGATGTTGCGACTATCGCTTTCGACGGTCGCAGGCGACGTCACCAAGGATTCGAAGTCCGAATGGCGTTGCGAACTGCGTGTTACGGGGTTCCGTGTTGCGGAGTTCATTGCGTCGCTCCAAAACCATTGACAACACCCGGTGAGGTTCGATCTGCGTCTGAGCGACTGGGACCTGAGCGACTGGGACCTGAGCGACTGGGACCTGAGCGATTCGAAACTGGTTCGGCATCTGGCGACACCACCATCTGGTTCCATGTGTCACTCGTCACATCGACCCAAGCCAGCTTGTGCCTGCGTTTCCAGTCGCCCAACAATGAACGTAGTGAATTGCGATACGTTCCGTCACTTTTCCGCTCGTCCTGTTGACTCGCGTCGTCGGTGGCTAAGACGTTGTTGATCGAGCGAGGACTCAAGACGACCAAATCAAAACGGTTTCCCAGCCGGCGAGCGACCATTTCAACCGCCGCTTGCAACGCGTCATTTGCTTGATGGCGATCAACAACCGTGGTGTCAGCAAGCATCTGCAAAATCTCAGTGCGACTTGCCACGCCGTGTTGGCTGGCCACCAATCTTGGCGATGCGCCACTGACGCCACAGCAAACCGTGTTGCCGCGGCCGACCATTTCACAAACCATCGTCGCCGCGAGTGAAATCGCGTTTTCCACCGCGCTCGCTCCTGTCGCCATCGGATCGTCCGACATCGCATCCACCAGCAGACAGATCCGGCGACGCACGTTCTGTTCGAACTGCCGCACCGCGGGCTCGCCCAGTCGTGCCGTCGTCCGCCAATGAATCCAACGCGGGCTGTCGCCGTTTTGCCATTCGCGAATGCCAAAGAAGGTGCCGTCGCCGCCGCTGGAACGCGACGTGTCAACGTTCTGACCACGCTGCGCACGAGGCAATTGACGCTGCCAATTCACACGCAATGTCAACAACGCCGGATAAACCATCACCTCCAGTGGACGCTCCACTGTCTGTCGGGCTTCCAATAGCGAAAACGGAAATGTCGTCGAGATGACCGGAGTGCCGAAACGATATCGACCTCTTCGCGTGATCAAACAGCGACAAGTCGCGATCGTGGTCGATTGGGGTGCGATGAAACCGACTGCGCTGGCCAAACGCGCGATGGAGTCCTCCGATGGCCAAGACAGATCCTCCATCTCGTCTTCGACTTTAACCATCCACATCGGTAAGAAACGGCTGCGATTCTGGACCAAGTATCGCAGTGTGAAACGGCGGTCCGCAAAGATCTCCAGGGGAGTCCGCCGCGTCACGTCACCGCAATGGATGACACGCCGACTGCTGCGCCACTGGATCAGCATCACGCCGACCAACAACCCGGCCAACACCAACAACAAGTTGAATCCGCGGATCGCGCCCCCGACCATCGCGAACAGTGCGACGAACAGAAAGTGAAACCCGAGCCGTGTCAATCGATACCGAAACCAGCGACGCAATCGTTTGGGCGTTAAATCTGGCGCAGAACTTGCGGCGTCAGGCGAGTCGACGAGACTGATTTCTGAATCTTCAGCCATGTCGTTGATGCTCGCCAGAGGGGATAAGAAAAGACTTGTCGAAAGAGTATCTTAACATGACCAGAGTCCGCTGAGACACACCCGCCCGCTTCACTTTTTGCAACTTGTCATTCATGCCAACCACGGATTTTTCGGTCATCGGCGGCGGAATCGTTGGATTGGCGACGGCTTGGAAACTGCAACAACGCTACTCGGACGCCCGCGTCTGCGTGCTCGAATCCGAATCCCGCGTGGGAACTCATCAAACCGGACACAATTCCGGCGTCTTGCATTCGGGCATCTACTACCAACCCGGCAGCGTCAAAGCGAGAACGTGTCGGACGGGGAAACGTCAAATGGAGTCGTTCTGTGAGGAACACGCTATCGCATGGGAACGATGTGGCAAAGTCGTTGTGGCAACCAGCCAATCTGAATTGGCGGCGCTAGACGATATCGCCCAACGCGCGGTCCAAAACGGTGTTCAGTTCGAACGGATCGATTCGGATCGCTTGCGAGAATTGGAACCCAGTGTCGCGGGGGTCGCCGCGTTGCATGTTCCTGAAACCGGCATCGTGAACTACCGGTCGGTCGCCGAAAAATTGTCCCAGTTGATCCGCGATGCGGGTGGCGAAGTCCACACGCAGTTTTCCGTCGAGCAGATCCAGATTGGTCAACACGATGTCAAACTCACGAGTCGATCGGGGGACACGCTGGAGTGCGATCAGATCGTCAACTGCGCGGGTCTGTACAGTGATCGCATTTGTCAATTGAGTGGGACCGTACCCTCGGTTCGCATCGTGCCGTTTCGTGGTGAATACTACGACTTGATCCCCGAACGTCGTTCGCTGTGTCGAAACTTGATCTACCCCGTCCCCGATCCCTCGTTTCCTTTTCTGGGCGTTCACTTCACCCGCATGATCGACGGTTGCGTCGAATGCGGCCCCAATGCCGTGCTGGCATTGTCACGCGGTGGTTACGGTTGGAGCAAAATCAACTTGCGTGATTTAGGTGAGACCGTTTTCTGGATCGGATTTCGACGCTTGGCGGCACGGCACTGGCGAGCAGGCTTGGGCGAAATGCATCGCTCGATCAGCAAGGCCGCGTTTGTCAGGGCACTGCAACGTCTGATCCCAACGTTGAAAAGCGAGGACTTGGTCAAGGGACGCGCCGGAGTGCGCGCCCAAGCCATCTCGTCCGATGGCAAACTGGTGGACGAGTTCTTGATCCAGTCCGCCGACCGAGCGACTCATGTGTTGAACGCGCCATCGCCCGGCGCGACCGCATCACTGGCGATCGCCGACACAATTGTCGATCGAGTCGCGTCACCGCCACCTCTCCCAAAGAACGAATCCACGTGAGCCTCAGGCGCTAGCCGTGGGCAGACGTCGCTCTCCCCAAGAACGAATTCACGTGAGCCTCAGGCGCTAGCCGTGGGCAGACGTCGCTCTCCCAAAGAACGAATCCACGTGAGCCTCAGGCGAATGCGAGGGTGAGGGCCTGTCTGCGCAAGTCAACGATTGGGAATGACAAGACGTTTGGCGGGGCACGCTATCGACTTGGAAAGTCGAGCGACGATTGTCGTTCGACTTTCCAAGTCGAAAACGAACACCACCAATCTCAAACAGCGAAAAATTAGCCTGCAATGTCGTTGAAAATCACGAAGGCCATCAGAGCGAGGATCAGCAACACGCCGGCCAACGTCAAACGCATCTCCAGTTCTTCGTTGACCCGTTTGCCCCGGATCAATTCGGCGGTCAGGAAAACCATGTGTCCGCCGTCGAGCGCCGGGACGGGCAAGAAGTTCAGCACGGCAAGGTTCATGCTCAACATGGTCAAGAACATCAACTGTGCCGACAAGCCGCGTTTGGCTTCCATCCCAGCGACCTTGAAAATCATGATCGGGCCACCGACTTGTTTACGGCTGACCTGACCGCGGACTGCCAGTCGCAAAAATCGGAACACGTCGCCCATCCGTCGCTTGGCTTCCCGAAATCCCAACCCGATGGCTTGACCCATCGATGATGCAGTTTGAACGCGTTCGAACCCGGTGAATCCGATTCCACGCTCGAATCGAAAACGTTCATCAACGCCCAATTTGACGACCGATTCGACGATCGTTCCGTCCTTTGCCGATTTAGCAAACACACGAAACCGCGCATCGGCCGGCAGGAATTGCAACGCATCCGAAAAATTGGCAACGTTGTTCTCAGCAGAAAACTCCCAACCTTCACGCAACTGTTGCAGCAGCCCTGCGTAGATGTCGTCTTGCAAATTGCTGGGGATGTCTTCGTCGGTCCACAGCAAGCGGACTTCTTGGATCTTGTCTCCGGGGCTGAGCGGCTGGTTGTTTTCGACATCGTCTGCCAAACGCGACGAATCAAACGCAGCGACTTCAGGCAAAATATCGAATGCAAAACCATACGCGTTCACCGCAGCTTGACCGGCGGCTCCCGACGTCGGCGAAAGAGTTTGCATCATGTCCGACGGCTGGATCGTCACGTCCACCGTCTCTTCGCCGCGTTTGAGCGAAAGCTTTACCGGTTGCTCGGTCGCTAAACGCAACAACAATGATTCCGCATCGATGTCGGTTTCGCCATCGACGCTTGTGATCACATCGCCAACTTGCATGCCGGCTTTCTCTGCCGGACCATCTTTTATCAATGCCATCACAGGGCCGGCGGCAAAACGGATCCCCGACCACGTGCTCGGCTGCGGCGGCATCTCGACCGTGTGCTGCGAACCATCCGCACGCCGCAGTTCCAATGTGATCGTCTTGTCCGGATGGGTGTACATGTAATCGAACAACTTGGACCCGGGGACCAGTGCCTCCTCGTTGATCTTGTTGCCATCAAAGCCCACGATGGAAGCGCCCGCATCGCTGTCCGTCAACACCGTGGCGGCGATGCTGTTGGGTGTCGCAACGGTTTCTTCGGACAACGTCGTGGACGTTGCACTGGTGATCCCGATCATCCGCATGCCGTTGCCCGCCGGGTGCGCCGTCGTATCGAGTTGAAACTCGTGATCGCCGTCGTCGTATTTCACCGTGACATCGATCGGTGAATCCGGATGCTCCAAACTCCCATGCAGGATGGCCGATCGCATTTCACGAAAATGCATTTCGTTGTCGTTGAGTCCGTCCACGGCGACGACTTGCCCGCCCGGCTGCACGCCTGCTTGCCAAGCCGGTCCGCCGGGTGAAACCCCGCCGATCACCGATGGTGTATAGGGAACGCCGGTGCCAAACGCGATCGCGGCAAACATGATCCCGGTGATCACGTTCATGACCACGCCGGCGCTGATGATGATCATCCGCTGCCAAACTTTTTTGGCCGGATAGCTGCGCGGGTCCAACTCCACCGGTTCGTCGTCTTCTTCCGAACCGCCCGAAAGTCGAATTCGCTCGGCTTCCTCCTCCGCTTTGCGCGGATCGTCGTCCTGACCAAGCATCTTGACATAGCCTCCCAATGGGATGATGCCGATGCCGTATTCGGTTTCACCATAAGTGAACTTGCCGAGCGTCCGCGGAAACTTGATCGGACCGATTTTGATCGGCACGTCAAACCCGACGTAAAACTTCTCGCATTTCACGCCAAAGGTCTTCGCAGCCAGGAAGTGTCCCAGTTCGTGGACAAAGATCACGAATCCGATCCCCAACGCCACGCGAGTCCACAATAGGACTTGCGACCAAATCACATAGGCAATGCCATCTGGTTCGGCGGCGGCCAACAACAATCCGAAAGAATCAGTCATGAGTGGGGAATCGGGGTAATGTGTCAGGGTTTGGGGCAATCAGGTGGATGCCGCACAGCAACGCTGGGCTTCGTCGCGAGCCCAACGGTCCAGTTCCAACAGCCGGCTCAGTGTCGGTGTGGACTCAAAATTATGATGGTTCAGGACGGTTTGGCACACCTGGGCGATGTCAGTAAAGCGGATTTGGCCGTCTAAAAACAGGGCGACCGCACATTCGTTGGCCGCATTGACCACCGCACCCGCGGTCCCGCCCACTCGCGCGACTTCGAATCCTAGCCTCAACGCAGGAAATCGCTCCAAGTCCGCCGGCATCAACTGTAGGTCCCAACGCTGAGCCCGGTCCAGTGACGGCGCGATTCCGGGCAATCTGCGGGGGTGGGTCAACGCTAGCTGAATAGGCATTCTCATGTCGGGGGGGCTAAGCTGTGCGATCACCGATCCGTCCGTGAATTCAACCATCGAGTGAATGATCGATTGAGGATGAACCACGACCTCGATCGCTTCGGCCGGCAAATCGAACAGCCAACGCGCCTCGATGATCTCCAAGGCCTTGTTCATCATTGTGGCGGAGTCAATCGAAATCTTGCGGCCCATGTCCCATGTGGGGTGAGCGAGCGCGGATTCCGGGGTCGCGTCACGCATCTGCTGCACGGTGGCTTCGCGAAACGGACCACCGCTGGCGGTCAAAATCAGTTTTTTTACTGCGGACGGGTGGGAGGCGATGCACTGGAAAATTGCCGAATGCTCACTGTCCACCGGCAGAATCTCCGCCCCGCTGGCACTCTTGCGGCCTTCATTGAGCGACTCAGCGACCAGCGAACCGGCCACGACCAGCGTCTCTTTGTTCGCCAAAGCCACTCGTTTGCCGTGCTCGATGGCCGCCAGCGTGCTTTCCAAACCCGCCCGGCCGACAATTGCTGCCACCACAGTATCAACGGCCGGTTCCGACGCGACCTTGACCAGTGCGTCTGGGCCGGTCAGGACTTGGTGTTTGGGCTCCGAATCGCGTTCCGCGTGCGCCGACTGCCAGCACGCGGCCGCTTCCGGCTCCGACATCACCAGACGCGTGTCCGGAGAGCCCATCGCGACCAGCTCCCGCGCTAATTTGTCCACATTGGTGTGCCCGGACGCCGCCCACAGCCGCCAATCGCACTGCGAATCGGTGGCTTGCAAGTGTTTCAGGACGTCCAGCGTCGCGGTCCCAATGCTGCCGGTCGCCCCTAGAACCGCGACGTTACAGGACGTTCGCTGCAAATCCAAATCGCCAGCGGACAGCGAATCGCGTGCGGTCGACGTCGGACGGTTGGCTGGCGATGGGGTCACAGTGGCGATAGTAGAGACGGGGCTAAAATGGGGACGGGTAATAGGTTGCGATGGAATACGGTTTGCGGTGCTTTGGTGGGAGACTGTCAGCGGGTCGCTATGATGAACGATCCCGACCATTGTTACGACCCGCCCGAAACTTGTGCTGCAAAGCGATCGGGTTGCCCTGTTTGCTGGCGACCCCAAGAATGCTGAACGACACTGGGCATCAATCCTGGGTATCAATTCCAGAGCATCCATCCCGGGAATTTGATCCCAATCCTGCAAGTCACGGCAGATCCCTCGGGACACCGATTATCAGACGCCAACCTACAGAGTAATAGATGAGCGACGATCAGCGAAAGAAAGATTCCAACCGGGGCGAGGGCAAAGGCAACGAAACGCGTGGCAGTGGCAGCGTCGTGTTCGTCCTAATCGCCGTCGTCTGTGCGATCGTCGCCAGCGCGTTTTTGATGGGAAATAACACCAATCGAATCCGCTATCCCGACCTGGAACGCCTGCTGCGAGAACACGCCGAGACGCTGGCGTCGTCCAATCCGACGAATCGGCCCAAGATCGAAACCGCCTCGACCCAAGATCCCGCCGTCGTGGTCGAGTATTCCGATCTGCAGTCCGTCTTGTTGGGCGACGAGACGATCACGGGCACCGTGATGTATCGCAAACTGGGCACCGCTGGAAAAGACCGCTCGAACGCTGAGAACGTGCCGAAGTTGGTAAAATTTTCCACGATCCGAGTCCGTAACGACGCCCAAGACGCGTCGCTGAACAAGCTGCTGATCGATTCCGGGGTCCAATGGGACAACGCACGCCCCAACCGCTGGCTGGCCGATCATTGGCTGGAATTGATGATGGTCGCCGCAGTGATCCTGCTGGGCGTGATCATGCTGCGCCGAATCGGCGGGATGGGCTCGCCCATGTCGTTCTCTCGCAGTCGCGGAAAATTGCACGGCCAAGAGGACTTGTCGATCTCCTTCGAAGACGCTGCGGGGATCGACGAAGCCGTGGAGGAGGTCCGCGAAGTCGTCGACTTTCTCAAGAACAGCGAGAAATACCAAGCGCTCGGCGGACGTATCCCCAAAGGCGTGTTGCTCGTCGGGCCTCCCGGAACGGGCAAGACGTTGTTGGCCAAAGCGATCGCGGGCGAAGCCGGTGTGCCGTTCTTTAGCCTCTCCGGCAGCGACTTTGTCGAAATGTTCGTCGGCGTCGGTGCCGCGCGTGTCCGAGACATGTTCCAACAAGCCGTCAGTCGCGCACCGTGCATCATCTTCATCGACGAACTCGACGCGCTCGGAAAGAGCCGTAGTGGATCGGTGGTCGGCGGTCACGACGAACGCGAACAAACACTCAACGCGTTGTTGGTCGAAATGGACGGTTTCGATTCCAACTCCGGCGTCATCGTCATCGCAGCAACCAACCGACCGGAGACCCTCGACGCAGCTTTGTTGCGACCGGGACGTTTTGACCGTCACGTGCTGGTGGATCGACCCGACGTCGCCGGACGCGAAGCGATCTTGAAGGTTCACGTGCGCTCGGTTCGCTTGGCCGACGACGTCGATCTGCGGCACATCGCATCGATCACCAGCGGATTCGTCGGCGCGGACTTGGCCAACCTGGTCAACGAAGCCGCTTTGTTGGCAGCGCGTGGCGACAAGACCAGCGTGTCGACCCAAGAGTTCGACGAAGCCGTCGAGCGTGTGACGGCTGGCTTGGAAAAGAAAAACCGCGTGATGAACGAAGACGAGAAAATTCGCGTCGCGTATCACGAAGCCGGCCACGCCTTGGTCGCGGCCGCTTTGCCCAACACCGACCCGGTTCATAAGGTCAGCATCATCCCACGTGGCATCGCGGCACTCGGTTACACGATGCAGCGTCCCGAATCCGAACGGTACTTGATGACCAAGACGGAACTGGAAAGCCGCATGAAGGTCTTGCTGGCCGGAACGCTGACCGAAGAAATGATCTTCCAGGACATCAGCACTGGTGCCCAGAATGACTTGGAACGATGCAGCGAGATCGCTCGCAGCATGGTGATGGATTACGGGATGAGCCGTCTGGGACGCTTGAATTTCCGTCGCAGCACGCGGTCACCGTTCTTGGCCGGCGGCGGAGGCAACGAGTACCAGTTCAGCTACGGTGCCGAAACGGCCAAGATGATCGACAAAGAAGTCGCGAGGATCGTCGAAGACGCATTGACACAGACACGCGAGATCCTGTCACAACGTCGCGAGGTGCTGGAAGCCGTAACGCAAAGGTTGTTGGAAGTCGAAGCGATCGACAACACGGAGTTGAACCGATTGATCCAACAACACACCGGCGGTCCTTGGCTGGTTCCCGGAACCGTCACGGAAAAACCGCGAGCACAAATCCGCACCGACGAAACCGACGCCCAACGCAACGCCAGTGCAACCTGACCATCGTAGGTCATGCTGTGCATGACGAAGTAGAAGTAGGTCATGCTGTGCATGACGAAATACGCTAGCGTCAAGGAGGGACTCAGCACAAAAAAAGATCCATGCAGGGATTCGCTGCGTGAATGGGACGTAGGGAGCGAGGATTTGCTTCGCCGCTTAATCGCACTTGCAGAAGAGGCCAGCGGCCAATCGCCACGCATCGACCCGTCGTGACATGGCGGTCGTGGCATCGTCGCCTGGCTGTGTCGTCGATCGAGCATCTGAGCCCGAACCTCTCAATTCCGATGGCTCTGGTGTGCGGTTACCCAGCTCTGAGGTTGGAACGAAAAAGCCAACCGTCGAAATCCCAATCAGGCAGGCTGTGACAGAGAACAAATAGACATTCGAAAATAAGGCGATTGAAAAAAAGAGTGCCGTGCCGACGACGGAAGCCCAACGTGCGGGCAGCAATCAGAATCCGAGTCCCCCCCAACGTTTCGGTCAGAATGACCATTCTGCTGTACCAAGTTGCCATCAATCTCAACGTCTCGACCTCGAAATGGGAGCGAAAGCCATTGAACATCCAATGATCGCGATCGACAAAATAGATGTCATATAAAACATCGCCGGACCAATAATGACCGTTGTTACCGGCCTCGCTGCGGTCGTAGTTCTCGCCTTTTTAGGGCCGGAATGTGGTCGTGTTAGAGCGTGATTGTTACACCGTGAATTCGGTACACGTTCTCCCGCCCTCGCAGCCTGTACCTCGCCCCTTTTCAAACGCGTTGCACGTAAATGGCAGGGCACATGGGTGGTCTTTCTCGCCCACTGTTCTTCTCATGCGAACTCGGGGGAGCTATGGTGACGCGATGGATTTTTGCTTCCACAATTCAACGCGACTAACAGCTCGCCTTGCTCAAATGTTCCCCCTGTCGCCTGTCCAGGCAACTCTCGCGCATCTCAAGGCAGCCTTCCACGGCACGTCGCTCAATCCGATCGCCGCTTTTCAAGCCCACACGCAGAGCTTCTTCATCTGAGCTTCTTCATCTGAGCGGCTACCCAAGCGATCACCCAGTGCGTGGGGCAAATCCATCCGCCAACCGGCGGTCGACACGGTAGCTCAGCGGTAACACTCGGGCTTTGTTCACCACTGCATCATCGTCGACTGTCCGAATTGATGTCGCAAGATCGGGGAACGAAGTCTTCGTTTCCATCGAGCAACACAACACGACGATTGAATGACGGCAAGACGCTCCTAAACTCGCCGCAAATCGAACCCCAACCGGCACGAACTGCTCAAGGAAGACCCCGGCGGCAACAAGCAACGTTTGGCGTTCAGCATGCAGTACGCCAACCAACTCTGGCAAGCCGACACGATGTTCGGGCCGCACGTCGACCGACGGCAAACCAAACTGATCGCTTTCATCGATGATGCCAGCCGCGTGCTCTGTCACGGCGAATTCTTCTTCGAGGAAAACGTCGACTCGATGGTCCGCGCTATCCGCAGTGCGTTTTACAAACGCGGACTTCCGGAGCAGTTGCTCGTCGACAACGGATCGATCTACTTTTGCCAGGAGATCACGCTGATCTGTGCCCGCGTGGGATGCATCTTGCGACACACGGCGGTTCGAGACGCGGCGGCCAAGGGAAAGATCGAACGCTTCTTTCGCCGAGTCCGCGATCCGTTCTTGATCCGCCTGCGTGGCCGAAAGATCGTGCTGCGTCACGAACGTCATCGCGATGGCGACGTGATCGTCTACGAAGGTGGCCGCCGGATCGGTAAGGCCCGCCTGCTGGACGCCGTGGCCAACGGCATGATGCGCCGGAAAGAAACCTCGTGAGCCTCGGGCGCTAGCCGTGGGCCCCGTACCACAATCCGCACCTCGATGCCTCGTGGCCTCAGACGCTAGGCGTGGATTGGCACGAAGACAGTCTGCGCATATCAGCCGCCACGCGATAGCGTCCGGTTCTCCCGCCTGTCATCGGGAACCGGACGCTATCGCGCGCCGGCTGATGAATCATCCGCGCCTAGCCGTGGGCCCCGAAACACAATCCGCACCACTCGTCCACCACGGCTCCCTGGTATGCCCCCAGCTTTTCTGGGGGAGAAGGGCTGGGGATGAGGGGGCTGAGCGCTGAAACGTTGCTTCACCCAACACGCATCCATCCCAAGCGACTTCGAGCACGAAAAGCCAACTACCAACTTCACTCCTCCCATTTCCAACATCCACCCATGATCAGATCCTACTTTCTCTGATTCGAAGCTCCTTCCGTCGAGCTTGTCGCGGCGGAGGAAACAACTGACGGCTACTTGCCCAGGCCAGCAAAACTTCCCCACCGCCCGCGAATCGCCTTTGGCGATTCGCGGGCGGTGGGGAAGTGAATGCGATTGTGTTACCGGGTAGCTGCCAGTTGTTGCTCCGAACCGGGGCAAGCCCGGCGGAAGCAAAGAATCCATCTTGCGTCGACCGTGAATGCCGCCAGCCGCAACCTTTTGCAGCCCGGCTTTCGACAGCCAAGCGTCCCCATAACTACCCCCGTCCCATTTTCTCGTCCGCTCGAAAGCAGCGTAGTCGGCATCTTTGTGAAAAATCGTCGCTCGCAAATTGTCGCGATTCAGCGCGTGATACAAACCGCCCGCTTCATCGGCACGTGGTGGTCGGGGCATGGAAAGGTTTTCCGAAAAGGGACGTTTGACACAGCGTAACCTGCGAAGAACCAAAAACAAAGAGGCCTGACCCCTTTGTTCATCGACGAACGCTATTGGACCGAGCTAGTCGATAATCGATCGATGAACGGTTGCACCACAATTCGGTTTCGCGTGAACGAACCATTGAGAGAGTTTGCAGTATGGGGTTGATCGACAGCATTGATCGACACCGCAGTGAGCACACATCCACTGCAGACGTTTCCGTTGCCCCTATCGATCGTCTCTTGGCACGATTTTTGCGTCTCCTAGCGACCCATGGTCATATGCTGCAGGCCAGCATGGCGAGTGCCAATCTCGCGAGTTGAACTTTGATCCCAGCACGTGGGTAAGCAAAGTTCTCTGAAAAGATCTGCTTCGCCAGCAATTGACTCGTCGTTCGATAGCTCACGTTCATCATCATTCTTTCGACAAAGAACGATGTTACAGAACGATGTTGATGGCAACACCCAATCCCACTCCTCTGAATTCAACTCCTCAGTACGGCATCGCCGTTTCTATGGTAGGAAAGAACAATGGACACAGAAACCGCTGACCTCACGTCTCTCGTCTATCGCTGTCCGATGTGTAGAAAGGCCGTTGAAGTCGATCCACACCTCACGGGTGAAGTCATCACATGCCCAAATTGCGATCGGCTTTTCGAAGTCGTCCCACCACAAGCTCATCCGGTCTCTGCTGACGAGAAGATCGATCGCAGCGAAATCCTCAAGGGCAAGGAGGTTGCCGATAGTGAAGCAGTCGAGCGGACGATTCATCCTGTCGTTTTCCGTCGGCATCTGGTGGGAACGATTGTGTGCAGTGTCTTGTTGATTGCCGGTGTCGCCGGTTTGTCGCTGGGGCTTTCAGGTCGAGATGTGCAATGGGTCTCAAGCTCAACGCTCATCGTCTTGTCCGCGATTGCTGCAGGCATTGCTGCACTCATGCTGGCGAAATGGTTTGTCGAGAGTCGATTTCAGTCTTTACAGATCACCAACGAACGATCCATCTACCGTCGAGGTATCTTCAACCGCAGCACCAGTGAGGTGCGGCATAGTGATGTCCGCAACCTAAAGGTCCATCAAAACCTTTACGAGCGACTGCTGAGATTTGGCGACATTGCCGTCTCAAGTGCCGGCCAGGACGACATGGAAGTGGTCATGAATGACATCCCACAGCCCAACGAGGTCGTTGATTTGATCCGCAGTCGTCAGTGATCGAACTGAAAATGACGAACTGGCATGAACAAGGCGAACGCTTGGCGGGAGGCCTGCATTTGTGTAACGACTGATGTGTGGTGGACTGTACAAGCCTCGTTTGCCGTCACGAAGGTCAGCGTGCGTTTCGCGGAACGATGATGACAAATGGAGCGGAAGCCGAACGAACTGATCTCATCTTCTGTACAATTTGTACTGGGCACTGTCCGTTGACGCGCTGTCCGTCGACCGTGAGCCGACGCCGGCTAGCCATAGATGGTTGTCCTGGAATACCGTCGTTTTTGGGTCGGTGGCTAGCGGCATCGTCCCAGATCCAACGAGATGATGATTGAAAATCTTTTCTTAGTTTCCCCGTTCTCCTGGGAGTGTATCCATGAGCTGGGCTACCCATTTTATGCTCCTCTGTGCCACATGTGCTTTAACATCTGGCCTTGTCGTCGCTGATGACGAACCGCCTAATCTGCCGCCGCCGCATTTGACGCAAATCGTTTTCGGGAAGATGGATTTGCTTGATGGAAAGCCACGGTTGATTCTGATGCTCGACTCCTATCGCGTAGAGCGTCTTCGGATCGAAGAAACAAGACGTGTTGTTCGCATTGACGAAGCCGAGGGGCAGGGAGGCGATGCAACAGAAACAGTGGTCGAGGAACCGACGACAACAAATCACGAGATTGTTCGAATGAAATCAGCCGGCATGAAGCCGAAGGTCGTCGATTTGAATGATGTTAAGTTTTTTGATATCCATTGGACTGCAATTTCAATCGAACAGGCAGCCGAACAATTGAAAGCTGCAGGGCCAATCTTTCTGCTAGACGCAGGAGTCAGAGCCGGACCTTTCAGTTCCGCCCAGTTGCGGGCGTTGAATCCTAAGACCTTGATCTTAGTAACCCCCAATCGTATTCGCCAAATACCCCGCGAAGCCGATCCTTTTGGTGGTGATCCTTTTGGTGGATGATCCTTTCGCAGCACCTGCGCTGTTCAGGTTTCCAATCAAACCGGGGTTTTTCCGCCGCTGCATCCGTAGACTTCTCCGGTGACAAAACTGGCTTCAGGACTGGCGAGCCAAACGTACAGCGGAGCCAACTCGGCTGGCTGAGCTGGACGCATGAACAAAGTGTCTTTGCCGAAGTTTTCAAACTTATCTTTTGGCATCGAACCGGGGATGAACGGCGTCCAGACAGGGCCCGGCGCAACCGCGTTGACTCGCACGCCTTGCTCCATTGCCAGCTTTGCCGTCGCCTTTGTCATCCCGATCAATGCCGATTTGGTCGTTGCATACGGGAGCAAATAAGGCGACGGATCATACCTCTGTATTGACACGGTATTGATGATGCTACCACCTACAGGCAATCGACTCATCGCGGCACGAGAAAGCCAAAACGGAGCGTACAAATTGGTCTTCAGAATTCGATCGAACACTTCCGTCGAAAACGCTTCAATCTCTTCTTCCGTTTCTTGAAACGCTGCATTGTTGACTAAGATGTCCAATGCCCCCAAGCCGCTGATTGTCCTGTCAATGATTTCCTCGCAAAATGTTTCTTCTCTTAAGTCACCGGGAAGACAGATCGCCTGCTGACCCGCTGCTTCAACAAGCTGCCTCGTTTCTTGAGCGTCTGAGTCTTCCGACAGATAGCTGATCGCCACATTGGCACCTTCCCGAGCGTAACTGATTGCGATCGCTCGACCGATCCCGCTGTCCGCGCCAGTGATCAACGCTGAAAGTCCTTGAAGCTTCCCTGACCCCCGGTAAGTAGACTCGCCATGGTCGAGGTCGGGCACCATCACCGATAAGAATCCGCTCGCCGCGGATCGCGACCTCAGTATCATCCCACGCCGCAACCACATCGGGGCGAAACCTGAGAATCAAGTGATAATGTGTCGATAGAATCGCGAAGCTGATCAGGTCGATCCGAAAGCGATGAGTAGCAGACGAAGCTTGCCGTTTTAACACGTCAGGTGGCACCGTCAACCCTATTCAAAGTGCTGTGTCCCGATTCGTTCTTCCTTGTTCGACGATCCCGCAATCTGTTCATTGAACACTCAGACTGCTTTCTAAGCGGATGATTTATTCATTGCTCGTTGCGTTGAAAACGTTTCGTCACAACGATGGCTTGTTCACGAGACCGCGAAGTTTGCAACTTCCCTATTCGTAATCTCAACCGCCCGACACAGCGTCGCGTGAGGCCGTCGTTTTCAGTGGTGATCGATCCAGCTTCGCCAAGTTTGAATTCGATTTCACACCGTCCATTACTTGTTCTAACGTGCAGGCGTCTCGTCGATGCTCGCTATGGATGCGCATTCTGGATTGCTGAATCGGCACCAATGAGAATTCGATCGATGCCAGATACCAATCCGCCAAAACGACGTTTCAATGGTGGGCGATGGATGATTCGGCACGTACATGCGCCTTTCTGGGCGACCGCGTTGGCATAACGTTTGCCCCGATAGGAGCAGTAAGTATTGGAAGCGGCGCCGACTGGAAGTTGCCCCCAATATCTCTCGTTCTCAAAAACTTCCACACACGTTCTAGGTAGGTACTATGACAATTCTAAGATCCTCAATGCTAGCGCTGAGCGGAATCGCGCTCACACTTTCATTCACAACGGCACCCGACGTGTCAGCACAAGACACTAGCCGAAATCAAACGCAGAAAAATTCTCGCCAGCAAGACCGATCTGACGGCAGTTCCGTTCAACCGCATGGTCACGACGATGCCAAGTCAAAACATCAAGCTCAGATTCCAGAGATGCTGCAAGACCTGGATCTGAAAGACCAACAGAAGGAGCAGATTCGGACGAAAATGAGCGAGTTCAACAACCGAAGCCGGCAAGCTCTGCAGAAGTACAACCGTAAACACCTGGAAGCGGTTGAATTGGAAGCTGCTTGGGTCGCTGCGGTCAGAAATACGTTGTCCGAGGAAGATCAGCAAACGTTTGATCGAAATCGACAAACCATGAGCAAGAAAAACGCGATGAAGGAAGGTCGTGCGAAACGTTCAAGCGATACAAAGTCTGCTAGCAATCGCGACTCGCAAGATTCGAAAAAACAGTACGCGAAAAAAGACAAATCGCAGGAACAAAGGTCAGCCGACTCCGATGCTTTGAGTCAATCACGCGATTCGAACTCCAACCGTCAGTCGAGCGATTCTCAGCAATCGGACTCGGGCAATCAGGAGGGCTTTTGGGTCGTCACCGTCACTTCGCCTGTGATTTACATGGAGGGCACCAACTCTACGCAGGAGCAGAAATCAGAATGCGATAAGATGTGCCAACAGTTTTCACAGAGAATCGAAAAAGCATGGAGCGAAACGCATGAACTTCATCACAAGTTGGTGATGATCGAGGCGGAGCGTCTGATGGCAATCGAAAAGATTCTGACCGACGATCAACTCAAGCAACTTGAGCAAAATCGTAACGGATCAAACGACTTGGCCGCTTCGACGCGCTGAGCCGCAGAATTGACCGTTACGAATTTGACGCATTGTCTTTCCGGCATGTTGACATCCTACGTCAGCGATGCGATCCCCTGATGATCGCCCCACGAACCGAGAAGTATTCGCCATTGGTGAGGCTTCTCGGTTCTTTTTTTGATTTCATCCGAGCACTGGATGATTGAGGACAGGGATGATAGACAGATGATTGGGGACAGCAGATGATTGGGGACAGAGCACTTTGCCAGGAGGGTGAGGAACAGAGGTCCTTGCCCCTGGTCTGCATCGACCCTGGTCTGCATCAAGCATGGAGTGTGAGCCCCTTGGGGTGCTCAACGGACTGTATTTGTCGTTACGCCAGTGGTGAATCGTCTAGTGAGCCAAGCGTTTAGAATTGCAGTTCGCCGCCGAGCGTTAGACCGTGCGCAAGATAGTCGGTCTCTCGCCACAAGACTCGGGGGCGGAAGGCGCCCGTCAGTGGGTCGTCTCCCGGTGCAAACAATCCCGGATTGAGATCGGTATCGATCTGCTCCGACGCGCGGACCACGTTGGGGAAATACAGAGCCGAATAGCCGATCGTGGCATGCAACGATCGGGTCAGCCGCACTCCCAAACGCAAGCCAAGCTCGGGAATCATCGTGAATTCGTCTCGCCGATGGTTGCCGATGTTGGAACGCTGTGCGTAAAGTCCTCCGGAGGAATCGATGGCGACACCGGATTCCACTGCACGATTGCTGCCGCTGATGTTGATCGTTTGCTCGTTCGTGCCTGCGGCCACGCGGAGGGACGATTCCAGCCAAGCACGCTGCAGCGTCATGCGATGCAAGACACCAAACTGGATTCCGTCGAACTCGTTGCGGGTCTCGAATCGATCGACCAACGACAACGTGCCGGGAATGTTGCTGATCTGTGATGTCAGGTTCTCATTGATTGTGATTCGGTCGTCCAAATCGACTCCGCGATAACCGACCAAGAAGTGGACACCGTCTGGACTGGCACACGGATCCAAGCATGGCCCGGGTGCCGGACACAGTGCGATGCGTGCACCGAGCATCAACGAACTCAGATCGCTGCTGGATGAAATATTGGTTCCGCCGGCAACGATGCCGGGGTAGGCAATCAATTGGGCTGTTTCTTGGCCGGCGGCCACGTCAAAGAATGGTCTGGCGAGGATCGGTGATCCGTTGCTGCCAGTGTTGTAGCCGTCGGTCTGTTCGGCGAGATTGATGTACTCGACGTCCAGTCCCACGCGTTGATCCGGCGTAATCCACAGTCCGCCCATCAAACGCACGCCGCTGGTGGCACCGCCATTGATTTCGCCGCCGCCAAATAGAACGGAAGTTCCCGTTTCGCCCAAGACACCTGCTGTGTCGCTAGGCGTTCCCGCTGGGCTGGTCGTGACCATTCGAGGCGTTCGCATGCCGTCGACGTCCCACAGCAGGTAGTCTGCGGCAAAGTAAACGCGGTTGTGCAGTCGTGGAAAGAGCGGCGGGCGTTCAAAGCCCGAGTTGGCATAACCAGGATTGGCAAACCATCCTCCTTGAAAGAGCCGTCCGTCTCCGATCGAAGTGCCAAATAGTCCCGTCGGCGCGACGGCGGTGGTACCAGGCCCAACGATCGCGTACGGGTCTCCTTCGGATTGCAAGAATCCTTGAGCGTACGTGCCCGGGATGGGCTGTTGCGCCGACGCGGGTTGCGGGGTTGCGACCAGGCAGGTCAGCAAACACAGCAGGACGGCGATGATGTCACGTTGACGAGGCCGCAAGGAGACTTCTCCGGCAATTCAGGGTGCAATGGGCCAAATTCGGCTCAAGTTTTCGACCGATTCGGTCGACACGATCGCACCTTGCGAGATTTCCGGCCTTCACGTCAAGACGAATGGCAGAGAGAAGTGCTCGATTTTGCGCCGTACGTCAGGCTTTCTAGCCTGATATACCCTGGGGAGAGTGTCAGGCTGGAAAGCCTGACGTACTTTAGGGAGCGTCGCTGCCTGGCAGGTTCCATTTTTCGTCAAAGAATCCCTGAGCGGCGATGGCACCGGCGAAAATCGAGTCGTCTTTCTCCGTGACGTCCAGGACCGCCCAATCGGGCAGCATTGCGATCTGGCGTGAATTGCTGACATTAGAGAACTCTCGAAACGTCATCCCGCTGTTGATCACCAAGTACCGCTGGGGGTTCATCGGATTGGGGACACACATCACCGGCGCGTGGCGCACCGGATCAAACGTCTGACCTGCGATCTCCAACGTTTCACGCGTCCACTTCAGCGGCAACGCTTCGGCAACACTGAACAGAAACCGATTGCTCGATAAATCGCCAAAGCAAATCAGGTTGCACGTCGCGATTTGGTCTTCCGTCAAGTCGCTGTCCATGACGACTTGCACGTCCCCACGCATCAAACGCGACCAGCGTTCTTGGGCGTAGCGTGTTTCACGATCGATCCAGCGTTGCACCCGCCCGTGTCGGGCCGGCCGGCTGGGCAAGACAAAGACGAATCGGTCGCAGAACGCGTCGTCGATCGGGCCTTGCAGTCCAGGACGCTTGCGGATCTCATCCGACGCGCGTTCCTGTTGTGACCACTTTCCGTCAGTTTCCAAAACCAATCGACACTGGAATCCTTTGAGGTTCCCCGTGTCCTCCACCGTGTAGCTTTCGCCATCGATGTCGATATCAATGTCGCTTCGTTTTCCCGGCCAGCCGGTCTCAGAAAAATCCAGTTCGATGTGGGTGACGCCATCGGTCGTCAGCGAGATGGAGGTGTCGCCCGTGATCATGGCTTTCACGCGCGCCGCGGTCCAGTGTTCTCGCATGCCAGTGACACGCAGCCAGTCGGCTTTGCTGTATCGCAGGGTGTAGGTGATGAAGTCGATTTCCTTACGAGGCATCTCGATCGGCTCCTCCGCCCACTGTGCCAGTTGTTCGTCGATCACCTGTTGCGATTCCGGGTCGATCTTGTGTCCCATGCCGACGCCGATCACATAAGGCCAGACCATGCCCATCGTTTCGGCTACTTCGTTAACCCGATCGGCAGCCTGTTTCTGCTTGTCGTTTTCGCCGCTGTATGGGATCACGTGCGTGTTTTGCAAGTTGGCCACCCAAGGCAAAACGTCGTACCACTTCAGCAGTTTTTCCCGAACGGGATCCATGGGCAGTGGCGTCGTCTCCGTCCATCCTTGATAGACCAACGTGTCAACGAAACCAGCACCGGGATTGGCGGCAAACCAGCGGGTCGAATCGTGGACCGCCAAATGCCAACAACCCGCGCCGCCCATCGAGAAACCGCGAATCGAAATTAGGTTTGGATTGACGCTCACCAACTTGCTCACTTGAGCGATCGATTCATAGACGTCGGTCTCGCCCGCAAACTTGAACGCATTGCAGTGACGGCCGAAGGGATGCAGGACGATGGTGTTCTCGGGCGTGTACTGACCCGGCTTGGTCATCCGCTCGGTCAGGAAGGGGATCTCTGTTTTGGTGTCACCGCGTCCGTGTAGCCAAACGTCGAGTCGATACGTCAGTTTCGAGCGATCAAAGCCGGCAGGGATCACGAGCCCGTAGGGTTGCACGGAATCGTCGATGTTAGAAACGAATCCACCGACGAGCATTTGAGGTTCATCTTGCTTTTCCTCTGCAAGTCCTATCAAAGCCAAACCACGTTTGCCTTCTTTCGCCGCCGCGATCCGGCGTTCGGCTTCGTCCAGCAATTTCTCCGCCGCCTGTGTCTCGTTGGCTTTGAAGAACAGGTTTTGTGTCACCGCAAGATGGACGGCACGCAGCAGCACATCCACGTCACTTCGCCACTCGAGCGAATCGTTGGAGTCCGCGATTGCCGCAGCAAGCGATTCGTTGATCGACTCAACCCGATCGGTCAAACGCTGCAGAACTTCGGCATCGATCTCGATTCCGTCGGGCGGCAGTTTCTTGAAGGCCTGTTCTTGCGCGATACCGTTTGCCGACAGCAGCAATCCCAGACAAGTGAAAACGGTAGATCGCAGCAATGGCAACATGAATGCCCTGCAACTCGCTGGTGTCTGCCTGCAACTCGCTGGCATATGCGTGCAACGCGTTGGCGTCTGCGTCGGATCGTATTGTGTTTTCATCATGATGAGTCGACATTTTCGAGGGTGGAAAGCCGACGAGTTGGAACCGTTATTCGGGAACCAAAATCCCGCAATGCATCTAGGATGCCAAGTCGCCGGCGACGTCGAGTACGTCCTTCAGTTTCATGACCCCATCATAGATGGATCGTCCGACGATTGCGGCAGGCATCTTCATTTCCACCAATTGTCGCACGTCATCGAGGGTCGTCACTCCGCCGCTGGCGACCAGGGGAATGTCTGTCGCAGCGGCCATCGCGGCCAAACCTTCGAAATTCGGCCCGCTCATCATCCCGTCTTTCGCGATATCGGTGTAGATCACGGCGGCGATATTGGACGTCCGCTGCCGCAGATTCCGGGCCAGGTCGATCGCCGGGGTGCTGCTGGTTTCCAACCATCCGTCGGTCGCGACCATGCCGTCGCGTGCATCGATGCCGGCGGCCAATCGACCGGGAAAGCGATCGCACATTTCCGCAAACCAGTCGGGGCGTTTCAGCGCCGCCGATCCCACGACCAAACGATTCAGGCCCAGATCGAGCAAGATCTCAATCGCTGCTTCGTCGCGTACGCCGCCGCCCATTTGACAGGTCAGCCCGGTGGCCTCGACGATTCGTCTGACGGCCTCTCGATTGGCGGTGGGATCGTCTCCCTTGGCCGCATCGAGGTCGACCAAGTGCAACCGTCGGGTCCCGGCGGCTTGCCAACGCAGGGCGAACTCGACCGGGTCGTCACCAAAGACGGTTTCGCGGTTGTAGTCACCTTGTTTCAGTCGGACGGGTTTTCCGTGTCGCAGATCGATGGCGGGCCAAATATCCATGGCGCAATGAGCGGGGAAAGAGAAGTCAAACAGAGGAAGCAAACAGTGCCAGAAGGATACCCCCGCACGCCATCCCCCGTAAGGGTCGTGAAGCCAATGAAACATTTCTTGGATTTTTGACCAGCAATGATTGCCCAATGAATTGCGGTGCACGCCTTCGATCGGGAAGATCGAGCGACTGTCGCTCGACGTTCCACGTCGTTGGCGGACGGAACTGTTTCGCCTGACAATGTCATACGTGTTCCCGGCAAATTCCGCCATCATCTCACAGGTCGACAACGCTTCTCACGCCACGAAACAGACCACCGGCGATCCATTCCCGCGGGTTTCACCGGGTTCCCAAGGGTTCTCCCACAACGACGTCGTCCATTTGGCATACAATGGTCCCTGCTGCTTGAGCTCTCCCCCCTCCCTCCCGCTCCCCCACGCAGTTTCTCAAGGAATGTTGTGTCCGTGCGTCCATTTCATTTCTCGATCCTGTCCATTCTGGGACTCGTGATTTTCGGTCCCGCCAGCCATGTCCACGCAGGCGATTCCCACTCCGGCGACGACGCCGAGAAAGCGGTGTTCTTTCGTGGACTGAATTTGAACGGTCCCGCCGTCGTGATCGACGGCTACCAATGGGACGGCAAAGACTCCAAGGACTACGTCTGCAAAGACAGTGCATTCGAAGCCCAGCAGGTCAAACTGATTCCTTCGACCGATGCCCAGCGCGCGAAGATGATTCGCAGCAGCCGTTGGAATGGAAATCGTGTTCTGCTCAAGAACATTCCCAAGGCAACGATGACGGTTTTTTTGTATGTCTGGGAGGACAACAATCCCGAGACCTATGAGATTCACCTCAATGGCAAGATGGTCGTGTCGCAATTCAATAGTGGCACGACCGGCCAGTGGCAACGGCTGGGGCCTTGGTACGTCGATGTCGACAAGCAGGCGATCGAAATCACGAGCAAAGGAGGCGCGGCGAACTTTTCCGGGATCGAAATCTGGCGTGGCAAACATGACGGAAACAATGATCCGCCGATCACGGATGAACAATTGGCGTTCTTTGAGCAAAGCGTGCGTCCGTTGTTGGCGAAGCATTGTTATGAATGCCACAGCAGTCAGAGCGAAGAGCTGCAAGGCGGCTTGCTTGTCGATTCACGCCCCACCTTGCGTCGCGGTGGCGACAATGGTCCGGCAATCGTCCCCGGCGATGCGGACCACAGTTTGTTGATCCGAGCTGTCCGATACGAGCCCGGGATGGAGATGCCGCCGGATGAAAAGCTCTCTGATGCCGAGATCGATGTCTTGCAGCGTTGGGTCAACATGGGTGCCCCGGACCCGCGAACCGAGGCGACTCGATATGTTCGAAGGAAGTTCGATGTCGACAAAGCACGTCAGTTCTGGTCGCTGCGTCCGTTGACCGATCCAACCGTTCCGCAACCAAAGGATCAAACGTGGTCTCGCAACGAAATCGATCGATTCATCGCCGTCGAGCGTGAACAAGCTAAATTGCAGCCGGTGGCCGATGCTGACAAGCACACCCTGATTCGACGCGCGACGTACGATTTGATCGGTCTGCCTCCTTCGCCGGATGAGGAACGTGCGTTTGCCGATGACGATTCCCCAGACGCTTTCGCCAAAGTGATCGACCGCTTGCTGGATTCACCCCACTACGGAGAGCGTTGGGGACGCCACTGGATGGATCTGGTCCGTTACGCCGATACAGCAGGCGACAACTCGGACTATCCGATTCCGCAAGCCTACTTGTATCGCAACTACATCATCGATTCGATCAACGCCGACAAACCCTACGATCAGTTTTTGCGTGAGCAGATCGCGGGCGACTTGCTGCCCGCCGAAACGGACGAACAACGAAACGAACAGACGATCGCAACAGGATATCTCGCAATCTCCCGACGATTCGGTTCGGTGATCGACAATTATCCACAGCATTTGACCATCGAGGATTCCTTGGACAACATCGGTCGAACGATGTTGGCAATGACGATCACTTGCGCTCGATGCCACGACCACAAATTTGATCCGATCTCTCAAGACGACTACTACGGCCTGTACGGCATCTTTCAAAGCACGCAGTATCCGTTCCCAGGAATCGAACTGGACAAAAAGCCGCGAGACTTTGTGCCATTGGTGGAAAATGGGCGACCGAGTGACAAGCTCGTTTACGCGATGGCGGAAGGCTCGGTGGAGGACGCTGCCGTGCATCTACGCGGTGATCCAGACAAGACAGGCGACGTCGTCCCAAGAAGGTTTCTCGAGGTATTGGGCGGACAATTGCTCAACGGTGATGAGCTGAAACAGAGCGGTCGATTGCAATTGGCGAACTGGCTGACGGCACCGGAAAATCCGTTGACCGCTCGGGTGATGGTCAACCGAATGTGGCAATATCATTTCGGCAGCGGGCTGGTCAAAACATCCAACGATTTTGGGATCCGGGGCACACCGCCCACGCATCCCGAGTTGCTCGACTGGCTGGCCTCTCGCTTCATCGACGATGGTTGGTCGATGAAGAAGATGCACCGGCGAATGATGCTCTCCCGGACTTATCAACTGAGCTCCCGAGGAGCGTCCAACACAGCCGCCACCCGGCAGGACCCGAACAACGATTTGCGTTGGCGTTTCGACCGTCAACAGCTCGATGCGGAGTCTTTGCGAGACACGATGATGCTGCTCAGCGGCGAACTTGAATTGCAGATGCCGCGCACCCCGCATCCGTTTCCGCCGACGGAAAAGTGGCAGTTCACTCAGCACCATCCCTTTCGTGACAGCTACGACTCCAACAAACGTAGCGTCTACCTGATGATGGCTCGATTGAACGCCCGGCCGTTTTTCACGACCTTTGACGGAGCCGACCAAAACGCTTGCACCGCTGTTCGTGACAGCAGTGTGACCACCCTGCAATCGCTGTACTTGATGAACGACGAATTTGTGCACGATCAAGCCGGCAAGATTGCATCGAGACTGTTGGAAAGCAGCGACGACCGCGACGAGCGTTTAACATACGCGTTTGAATTGACGTTCGGTCGGCCACCCCGGTCGTCCGAACGACAAAACGCATCGGAGTGGTTGTCGTCAATCGACGAAGTGTTTGCCAGTGGAAAGGTTTCGCCTGAAAAACGCGAATCCGAAATCTGGACCGCGTTGGTTCGGTCGCTGCTGAGAACGAACGAGTTTTTGTATGTTGATTGATCAAGCCAAGCCCACCGCCATCTAAGGAATAACGATACAAATTCTGGCGAATCTGGTAGTGGCATTCGCCAGAATTCCTTTCGAATAGGATTTCTGGAGAAATCCATTACACCGGCAATTGAGCATGGGATTTCTAACAAAATCCACTACACCGACAGCAACAGGATTTCTGGCGAAATCCATTACACCGACGGTTGAGCATCACAAAACATCCCCCCTTTCCTTTCGGCAGGCCCACGAGCCCACACGATGAATCCTTTGCGAATCAACCGACGTCATTCGATCCGATCCATGGTCGGCGGGTCGATCCTGTTGCCAGCGATTCTGTCAGAGCTGTCGGCGGCAGAACAGTCTGCGGATCAAACTGCGAATCCATCTCTCGGTCCACTGGCTCCTAAACCGTCGCATTTTCCGGCGAAGGCAAAACGAGTGATCATGGTGTTTGCCACCGGAGGTGTATCGCATATCGACACCTTTGACCCCAAGTCATCCGCCAACGGTCGAGACGGCAAAGGCAAAGACAAATTGATGGGCAGCGTCTTTCCATCGAGCGTGAACAAGAAATGCGGAACGGAGGTGAGCGACCTGTTTCCCCATCTCCGCGACAGCATGGAAGACATCTGTGTGATCCGATCGATGAAGTCGGCTCACTTTGACCACACGGAAGCGGCCGTGGGGATGCACACCGGCTCGGCAACCTTCACTCGTCCCAGCATGGGATCATGGCTCAGCTACGGGCTTGGGACGGTCAACCAGAACCTGCCGTCTTTCATCGTCATCGCGCCGCACCTGCCGTACGGTGGGACACAAGTTTACGCGAGTGATTTTTTGCCCGCGTACCACCAGGGCACGCGTGTGATTCCCGGTCCCGATCCGATCGCCAATTTGACACCGCGAACGATTGGGCAACGGGTCCAGCAGTTGGAGTTGGACCTCGTGGATCAGCTCAACCGAGAGCACTTGCGAGGCCGCGACGACGATTCACGCTTGGCCGCTCGCATGAAAAGTTACGAGACAGCATTTCAGATGCAGACGGCGGGCCCCGAAGCGTTCGACGTGCAGCAGGAGGACGACAAGACACTTACAATGTACGGGTTGGATCGCGGCGACACCAAATCCTTTGCGTGGCAGTGCATCGTCGCACGCCGGTTGGCCGAGCGAGGTGTTCGGTTCATTGAACTGGTCGACACTGGATCGCGACCGAACTGGGACGCCCACGGCGACATGAAAGAGCACGAGCCGTTGGCGAAAGCGTCCGACCAACCGCTGGCTGCGTTGATCGCCGATCTGAAGCAACGCGGCATGCTGGAAGAAACGCTGATCGTTTGGGCAACGGAATTCGGTCGCACGCCCACCAAAGAAGGCAAGTTCGGACGTGGCCACCACGGCGATTGCTTTTCCATCTGGCTGGCCGGCGGCGGAGTTAAAGGTGGAATCGTTCACGGAGAAACCGACGACATCGGCAAAGCGATCGTTCGCGATCAAGTCGACGTGCATGATTTGCATGCCACGATCTTGAACCAAATGGGAATCGATCACACCCGTTTGACCTACCGCCACGCCGGCCGCGATTTCCGCCTGACCGATGTCCACGGACGCGTCGTCAAAGAAATCCTCGCATAGCTCTGGCGTACGTCAACCTTTCCAGGCCAGGGCTTTTAACATCTACGTAAACATCCTGCTCGGAACAGGAAATGTATTGCTGACGTCTTTGTTTACCTATCAGTATGGATACTGATTCGTGAGAGCGAAACTGGATCCCGCAAGGGATCGCAGAAGGTAGCCACGGGTCGCCGAAGGCGCACCCGTGGTATGCTTGGTCGCAGCGCATCACGGCGGAGCGTGATGCCTACACGAACAGAAAAGCGTTTGGATGGTCACTCATCCAAAACCCGCCAGCCTATCGCGTGAGTCAATATTTTTACGGTGGTCACATACTTTCTTTCGCGTCCCTAGATTTGCCTACTTCGGCATGTTTGCAACTCTTGTGTAGCAGGGAAACCCAGTGTGCGTCATGGTTTCACACTCAGTGCAAAGATGTTAGAAGCCCTGGCCTGGAAAGGCTGACACTGGGCCGCCAGAAGCTCGAGTGTGCCCCCTCATCCTCGGCTCCGCCCCCTTTTTCATTCCGGTGTCGTCTGCCCAACCGTGGTACTACCGATTCTTCAATCGTCAAAAACAACGATCGGCCGGGCGCTCCAGAGGGACATGCCCTGAAGGTCTGTCGGTCCAGGAGGTTGCAAAGGTATGGAGCGGATCACGTTGCCGTCTAAGTCAAGTTCCTGAAATGCCACACCTGAGATGCTGAACATTGATTCCCCGCTTTGGAGGAGACCGCCTTGAGTGTTGGACTCAAATTCACGAACTATTCCCCCATCTGATGCAACCAATTCGATTCGCGTCCTTGGTTTCTGATCAGGTGTATCAGGGAATTGAATCATTTCCAGCCAAAGCGAGTCACCGACAAATTGAAGTCCAACCATCTGCTCTTTTGGAGGCTTGCTTGGATCATTCGAGTATTTCATCGTCCGCAGGCGGTGGATGCCCCTATCGTCACACCGACACAAACTGAACCTCAATCCTGCACCTTGATCTGGAATGTCGGCGACAACAAACCAGACGTTCCCGTTCTTGTCGAACACGAGACCCTCAATGCGAAAGGGAACAGGTGTTATCAGCCTGTGCGACAACTCCGTTCCCTCAGCGTTCAGTTTTACCAACGTCGCATTGGGAGTAAACGGCTTGTCGTGCCAAACGAACATTGCATCGTCTCGCTCGCTGTAGTCCATGCGTTTCGCAGCGTACGGTATCCGCCGACGCTCATTTCCATTCTTGTCCAGAATGACTGTGACACCAGTCGTTTGGAAGCCAGAAGCACACCACAAGTCTCCGGTTCGCTGGTTGATCGCTAAGTGTTCAACATGCGGTAGCGGGGTGCGAAATTGCAACTCTGCTCGGCGATTGAATGCTAAGACAGCGTCGGACGCTACTACAAAGACCATTTGTCGGTCGTGATCCATCGCGATCTTATGCCCCGAGGAAAACCTTGGGGTAGTGAAATCGGTTAGCGAGATTGAACGTAACAGGGAGCCATCTTTCCGATAAAAACTCAGGCTGTACGCCATTTGCCGGGCCTGACGGGGATGGGGATCTTGTGGTTTGGTTTGGCTCTCGATTCTCGCCATCATGGCGTCGGCGTCACCCTGAAAAGCTTCTTGTGAGGGAACCGACTCAGCGCCATTCAATGGTCCGCTTGAGAAATCGATTCCTGACGCGGTTGATGCGTCTGTCACCAATGACGTCAGCACTTTGTTGAGTTCATCAAGATCGCTGCCACGATAGACGATTTTTCCTTGAGGATTGATCAGGAGCCTTGTTGGAGCAGTGCCCGCTTCGTAATCCGACAAAATCCGATCTTTCGTGAACTGACTGCCCACGATCGGCCAATCCAACGACGACCAATTGCCAACGATATCACCACTGACATGTCCAAGAATTGCGACACTGAGGAACGCAACTCCTTTGGAATTCCAGTGAGCATGCATCGCTCGCAATCGAGTCAGTTGTTGTTGGTACAGTTCCGACTGGCTGGGGAAGAAATCGAGAAGTAGCCATTTCCCGGAATACTCTTTGGACGAAATCACTTTTCCGTCCGGTGTGAGCGAGACGAAAGGGAGAGCGTCATCGCCGGTGGTAGGGATGCGATTCCAAGACAAATTGAACTGCATTTCTCTCTGCGGGGCGTCGTCGTTTTTCAACTCGAACGTTTGATTGATTGTGTCGATCACGCGTCCGTTTCCGGAGTGACCCTTCGGGACCTTTGCCATCACGGGCAGACGGATCGAGTAAGTTCCAGCAGGCAGGTGTTCAACGATAAAACTGCCGTCGTCGTTGGCTTTGAATTGAGTCAAGCCAGAATCGCTTTGCAACATACCCGGCGCATCAAACGTGGGTTGACGAAGCCCTTGGGGATCTGGCCCCAAAATCACACGTCCGACGAGGCGAATCCCGCTTTCTTTGACAACAAGCTCATTGAACCCGTCCTTGATCTCAAATGAACGCTCTGTGGAAACGAATCCTGCTTGGTGACTACGTTTTCCGTCGTTTGAGATTTTTATGCTTACCGATCCGGGGACAACTCGGTTGAAGGTGGCTTCACCGTTCTCATTGGTCTGCTGGCGACGGTTTGATTGCAGGAGGGATGATGGGGCGTAGGCACGCCATTCATGTGATAGCGACACCTCCGCACCGGAAACGGGCTTTCCGTTTGCAAGAACTGAAACCTTGAGTTGAGCCCAAGGTCTCAATCGAATGATCTTTTCTTTTGGCAAATCGGCAACGAGAACCTGAGCATACCCCGAATCGTGTTCGATGCCCAAGGTTGCGTTGGCTGGCAATGGCGTTTTGGTGATGAATTCAAGTCGCCCCCGGTTATCGGTACGAGTTTCAAGCGTCTCGAATCCTCCCACGGTCCTGCCACCCCGCGACAAAGCATTAAATGGGTCGGCAGTGCTTGGGTCGATCAATACGACTTTTGCACCGGCAGCCAGCTTTCCGTTGGGATCCAATAGGCGTGCTCTGATGGTGTTCGTGGGTTCGGCCACCACTCGCGCAAGCTTTATATCGAAAGAATGTTGAAGCTCGTTGGGATCAAAAGGCTGTCGCCAGGTCTGGTAGCCGGCGGACTCGACCACGAGTACAGGTTTCTCGATTTCAAACCTGAGTTCGAATTCCAGCCGACCTCGTCGTGCGATCACCATCGCATCTGAACGCCGAACAACATCATCGTGCAGATTTGCATCGACAATTTTGGCGGTGAATTGATCGATCGGTTTTCCTGTCTGCTCGTCGGTGACGGTAGCTTTCAAGTGGGCGACCTCGTTTAACGTTACTGTCAATGGCACTTCCGGTTCAGCGATCATTTCGGTGCTGCGAAATCCATTGGCGCCGATGGAAACTTGCAGAGGATCGCTGCCTGCACCACTCCATCGAAACACTCCGGCATTGTCGGTTGCGCCGGTCCAAAGCGTGCCTCCAAGAACAGCATTTTCGTGAACTCTCACCCAGGCACCGACGATCGGATTTCCACGTTGATCCGACGTATGGATAGCGACTCTCCTGCCGGGTAACAGCTTGAACTCGACTTCCTGGTCATGTTGCGTCAATTCAACGAACTGTTTTTGCTTCACGTGTTCGGCGTCAAATGCATAGACGGTGATTGCTTGATTGGGCAGAGCATTTTGATGAAACCTGCCTTCTTCGTCGGTGAGCACGTGTGGGATGCTGCCTCGCCCCTTTGCCTGGAATCCAACCGTCGCCCCAGCTACCGCTTCTCCTTTTTTGTTCCTGACAATTCCGCGAATCGTTCGTCCTCGTTCAAGAATATATTCGCCCTCTGTTCCAGGGGTCACGGCGAACGTTTGATCGATAAAATCATCGTGCCGGATTGAGATCCGTGCATCGTCTGGGGCGGCGTCGATCAACCATGTACCGTCTGCTGCGGAACGTTCATTGAAAAAAGTTTGGATGAACGACGAGCCCGGCTGAATCTTCAATATCGATATCTTGGCGTCAGCAATCGGCTTGCCTTGTTCGTCTTGAACAGTGCCACCCACCAACGCACCACGGGCCAGTCGGACAACCATCTGTTGGGGCTGTTGATCGGGGGCGTACTCGACGCGTGGGATCGCCTCAGGCACATGGTCATTGCAGTAAACCGCTCCAAGGACGGAATACTTCGTCGCTGGTCGTTCGATGGAAAACTCCGCCAAGCCATCACCATTGGTGATCGCAATGATCGTACGAGTCATTGCATTATGGGAAAGTGTCATTTCGACGCGAGCGTCTGACAACGGCTGGTCGCTTGTGGAAACAACGCGTACGTTGATCGAGAGATTGGCATGGTTCGGTTCTTGGGCAATGATCCGGGGCACAATGGCAATGCCTGTCAGGCCGACGAAAACGGCGATCATCAGGATCGCGAACGCCAATAAACCATATGCCTTGCCGAGGGGTTTCGCGTGGATGCCACTGCCGATCATACGAAGACGTTTCATCACGTTTGGGGTGCGAGCCATTGCAAATCCGTCGGCGGCCACCGATCTGCGGTGACTGACTGTCAACGCCGCCCGCGCCAGGGTCCGCGAGTAGCCCTCACGATCTTGGAAAGCATCTGCGACGGCCAAATCGCAAACCATTTCACAAGCAATGCGATGTGATGACCTCAAGAACCAGACCAATGGATGCGGCCAGAACACACATCGCAACAAACGCATCACGGCGTCCCAGGAAAGATCCGCTCCGGCAATGTGGCCCAGTTCGTGTGCCAACTCAAATCGGAGATCCGGTGATTCATGTGTCTCACGCAACAGGATCGTTGGGCGTATTGTCCCGACCACACAAGGCGAATCCACCAGTTCTGTTGTTAGTAACCGTGGTAGACGTACCCCGAGTTGCTCACACAGATCACGCATCAGTGCAATGGTCTCCGCGTCTGCGGGACGACTGACGCGTATCAATCGTCTCGCCCTCGACACGCCCAGTATCCAACGAAACGACTCAATAAACAGACCCAAAATCCAAAGACTGAAAACGATCCACCCGATAGAAGGCAACGCTAGAACGCCAGGTCTCTCGTTTATCACTGGTTGGTTTTCAAGAGCATCGCTCCCTGCCGATACGACGTCGTTGCCCAAGCCTTCCTCCGCTGAGGGACTTTCATGCAGGGTGAATCCTTTCTCATCAAACGCAGGTAAGTCGTACATCGAACGCGTGGATGCAGGAGCACGACGTTGTGGCTTTACCGATTCCACCTCATTGGCAGCATCAGCGACGCTTGTAAGATTGCGATCAACCGACTCCACCGTGTTCGGAGTGTCTCGATCGGGCTCCATCCATGCCAATGACAGTTGATTGATGGGTGGAAAAAGCGTTGCGAGCGTCAACGCAATGATGGCGATTGCAACGACACGATAGGCCCACACTCGCCAACGTGGATTGATGTTCCGTAGCAAAAATGCAAAGAGAGGAACGGTAAACAAAACCAGCGATAATTTGGCAATCCACCACGCATAGGCTTGGTTCTCATAGAGAAAATCAAACATCGTTTCACCCCTTCTTTTTGGTTTTGATGTTCCTGGCTGTTCTCTTCGATCCTTTTGACTTGGAATCACTTGGCATTGATTCTTGACTTCCGAGTCCAGCAGCGTCTCTTAGTTCCGCCAAATCTTGTTCTGTAAGACTTTCTTGCTCCGCAAGGTTCATCATCAATGAACGCAGAGAACCATCGCAGAATGCGTCGGCGAGTTCCCGCACCATTTCGTGAAACGCTCGACGCTTGGGCGTGGTCGCTTTGTACCGAAATGCTTTGCCATCACGTCTTCGAGTGACGTGACCCTTCTCGACCAGAATCGTCAGGTAGCTGCGAAGTGCTGGGTCTTTAATTGGGGCACCGTAGAACTCTTGTAGCTCAGGCGGAGAAAGCTCGCCGTGTTCCCACAGCAATTTCATCACTCGGAGCTCCCCTGGTGTGAAACGCATCACGTCCTCCTGCAAGTGGCGATCGCATTTTGTGCAGATAAGTCTGCACAAAGAAGGTATGAGATCGACACGGGGGATGCAAGACATTGGTGCAGATTATTCTGCACATTTACTGTTGCCGCTGTATCGGCGATGACAACGCGACGTTGTGTGGAGATTTCGGTTTTCCGGCTGGGCGGATAACTTGAGCAGGCTGCTTTCAAAGGGCAGCGAGGCAGGGTGCCGCATTCGACGTTGAAAGCTACAACGAAATGATGGGGAACCTCGCGATGGAGGCGCAGAGCATTTTGACGCCAGAGCAATCAGAGAAACTCTCCAGAAGAGTGAAGCTCAAGGGGCTGAAGCAAAAATTTGGCGACGAGTTTGCAATGATCAACGGCTTGGCCGAGGACTTCGATTTGAACGAAAACCAAACCAAAGCGCTGCGAGAAACGATCGCCGAAGTCGAAAAAAAGTTTTACGACAAAATACAGGAGTTGAAGAAGACATCGATGCAAGAGATCATCAACGAATTACCAGCCAAACATTGCAAGGAAGCCGAAGACGCTGTCCGAGAGTTTTTGGAGGAAGACCGCAGGCCGAAGCAGAACCGTTTCAACTCCATCATCCAAGTTGGCAGATGATGCAGTTGTCCGGCAAGTAGTCCCCCTCACCCCCTGCCCCTCTCCCCCAAGCTTTTCGCGACGAAGTCTTGGATAATGGCAGAGCCGTGCGCGCGAAAGCCTTGGGGGAGAGGGGAGCCATTTTCAGCTTGCGTACCGAAGCCACATCGTTGATATCAGCAACCAATTCATTCACCGTTCGCGGAACAGTTCGCTGATGGATTGGTCGTGGTGGATACGCTTGATCGCTTCGGCCAGCAGCGGGGCGACGGTCAGTTGCACCATGTTGGGCAGCATTTTGTCGGCGGGAATCGGGATCGAATCGGTGATTGTGATGGAATCGATCGGTGCGTCACGCAATCGTTCGATCGCGGGGCCGCAGAGGACGCCGTGGGTGCAGGCGATGTGGATCTCCGCTGCCCCGGCGGCGTGCACCAAATTCGCGGCACCGCAGATCGATCCGGCGGTGCTGATCATGTCATCGAACATCAAGGCGATCTTGCCCTCGACCGGGCCACCGATGATTGTGCTCTGTCGTACTTCCAGTGCGCTGGTTCGCCGCTTGTCGACGATCGCGAGTTGCCCACCGAGTCGCTTGGCGTGACCAACGGCGCGTTTGATGCTTCCTTCGTCGGGACTGACGACGACGATTCGGTCGTCGGTCATGTTGCGGTTGCTGAAGTGTTCGTTCAGCACGGGGGCGGCATACAAGTGATCGACCGGCACGTCAAAGAAACCTTGGATCTGTGCCGCGTGCAAGTCCATCGTCAAGACGCGATCGGCGCCGGCGCGGGCGATCAAGTTCGCGACCAGCTTCGCAGTGATCGGCACACGGCCTTCGTCTTTGCGGTCCTGGCGTGCGTAACCGTAGTAGGGGATCACTGCAGTCACGCGTTCGGCGCTGGCGCGTTTGCAGCAGTCGATCATCGTCAACAACTCGATCAAGTTGTCATTGACGGGTGGACAAGTTGGTTGCACGAGAAAAATATCGCGACCGCGGACGTCTTCGTCCAGCTTGCAATAGTTTTCGCCGTCGGGGAACTTGCCCAACGAGATCGCAGCCGGTTCCAAATGCAGATGCCTGCAGATTCGGGCCGTCAGCTCGGGATTCGCACGTCCGCTAAAGATTTTCAGTTCACGCATATCCCATCGCTCGCATTTTTTCATCCACGAGCTGTAACTCGTCGGGATTGTTGATCGATAACGACTCGCACGGCTGCAGCGCGGGCAACGCTTCGACACGATGCCCCGACTCCCGCAGCAATTTCGCGCAGTCGGTCAAGTAATACTCGCCCTGAGCATTGTCATTGCTCATTTGGCTCAGAGCGCTGAGCAACTGGGGCGTTTGAAACAAATAAGTGCTCATGTTGACTTCGTTGATCCGCAACTGCTCCTCGCTCGCGTCCTTGTGCTCAACGATGCCCATGAAATTACCGTCGGCGTCGCGAACGATGCGTCCCAAGCCCGTCGGATCGTCCTTCCTCAGCGTGCCGAGCAACAACGCGGGCTGATGTTCCCGAAAATGAGCAAGCAGCGTTTGCAGGCTGGTCGGTTGGATCAGCGGCGAGTCTCCTGCAACGACGATCGTCGGACCTTGTTGGCCGGTCAAGTGCTCGCGGCAGACGGCCACGGCGTGACCGGTGCCGAGCTGCTCGGCTTGCAAGACAAACGTGATGTCACCGTTTCGCTTGGCCAATTCAGCTTTCACCGCGTCGGCTTCGTAGCCCACGACGACCAAATGACGGTGAATCCCGGCTTTCTCCAACGCATCGAGAACGAAATGGATCATCGGACGACCGACGACCGGGCAGAGCACCTTCGGCAACGCGCTGTTCATACGCGTTCCCTTTCCGGCGGCCAGAATCACGGCGCAGGGCTCCGCGCCGGGCACTGGGTTTTGCTGCGATTCGGTTTCAGTTGCAGACTCAGGCATCAATCGCTGACTCCGGGGGGACAAATCGAGGAAAGATTCGCGGATGATCATTCAGAGGTCCGCGAAGGCGGCATGTTCGCTTTTGATCCCCTTGGAAACAACCGCACAGCCAGCCATCAGGGGTGGAAATTGCTGTATTCGCTGCCCCCCGAGTCCCGGCGATCCTCAGAAGACTCCCAAACCATCGATTTCGCCGGTCATGAAACCTTCGGATTTCCGTCCGCAAATCTGTCTGGCAGCGTTGCGGCAAAATCGGCAGAATCCAGGCTCTGCAGCCGGGCTGCACGCCCCGTTGTCATGGACGCCATACGAGTATTTATGGAAATCAAGCCGATGAATCGGCCCCCCAGCCCCCCGCAAGCAGCCCCGACTGCCCCGACTGCCCCGACTGCCCCGACTGCCCCGACTGGTCCGACTGGTCCCGAATCGGCGGTGCCGAGCATTCCCCTGTCAGACCGATTCTCCCACGCAGGGCAGCGATTCAGCCGATTTGCGAAAGACTACTCGGCGTATCTATTCGTGCGAATGCTGGTTGCGATCGTGCAGACGTTGCCGCTGGACATGGGCGATCGGATGTGTCGTGGGATCGCTTGGCTGGCCGCACGAGTCTTTAAGATCCGGCGATCAGCGACACACGAAAACCTTAGCCGGGTGTTTGCCGATGCGGAACCGGCACAGCGAGACGAACTGGAATTGGCCATGTGGCACCACCTGATGCTGATGGTCTGCGAAATCGCGTGGGCGCAACGCCGGTTGCACTTGACCAATTGGACGGACCACATGTCGTTTCGCAATCACCGCAAGATGTTGGCGGTATTGTTGACCAAACGTCCCGTGGTGATGGTTTCGGGGCATTTCGGCAATTTCGAGGTCGGCGGGTACATGTTCGGCATGATGGGTTGCGAATCCACCACCATCGCTCGACGACTGGACAATCCCTTTCTGCATCGATGGGTCGAGCGATTCCGCAGCGCCAAAGGCCAATACATGGTCGACAAAGACGGCTGTGCGGCGGAAGTGCAAGAGCACCTGGAGTCCTGTGGCACCCTGGCGATCTTGGCCGATCAACATGGCGGTCCGAAAGGATGTTGGGTGAATTTCCTGGGCGTTCCCGCTTCGTGCCACAAAGCCCTGGCGCTGTTTTCTCTCAGCACAAACGCTCCCATGATCGCCGGATACACGATCCGAATCGACCGCCGCCCGATGCAGTTTGAATCGGGAACGGTGGATGTGGCGGACCCGTTCAACGATCCCCAGTCCCACTGTGCGTCGGTCAGCTCGCTGACGCAATGGTACAATCGCCAACTGGCCACCGCGGTCAGCGGCGCGGTGGAGCAGTACTGGTGGCTGCACCGACGCTGGCGGCAGCCCCCGGAAAAAATCGCCAAGCGGCTGGCCAGGAAAACGGAAATCTCGCGAGCGGCTTGAGCGGCAGCGTCGGAATCCCGAGAAAACCCCACAGTGAGGTGTTTCAGCCAGTTGCGGTGGAAAAAACAGGGTCACGTGAACTAGACTACAGGCCCCGCCGTCTGCCCACCACCAAGATCGCCCATGTCGCCCCGCCTGCTGTTTCTCATCGTCGCCCTGCTGGTCTCGGCCATGCCCGGGGTGACGCTCTGGAGCGGTGAACCCGACTCGGTTCCGCACGAAGAGGAAAGCCAGCAAGACAGCGCGAGCGATGCCCGAAAGTGGTTGATCAATGGAACCGCAATCGATTGGGAAACGGGCGAGCCGATCGACGTCTTTCGAGTCATCCCCGGCACTCCGAACCCGCGTGAAGGGATGGCAAATGAAATACGTGCCCCCGGTGGATTGAACCAAACGCCGTCACGTGAAGCCCTCTGGCAACCCCACCAGATTCGCGAAATGCGCGACGGAAAGTTTCAATGGCCGCGAACTTCGGGATACCGCATGATGCGATTTCGCGTCGAAGCCGACGGTTATCAACCCGTGATGACGCCATGGACCGAACGTGGCGGACCGTACACCAAGATGCGTGTTTACATGCGTCGCGACTTGGGGTTGCGTGGGGCGATACTGGCTCCCGACGGGCAGCCCGCCGCAGACGCAGTCCTGGCGATCGCGTTGCCGAACCGCCCCATTCAACTCGAAGGCACGACGATCAAGCACATTGAGGGGCCACCGCGCGCACGACTGAGCGACCAGTGGCGTGTGCCCGAGCACGTGCGCAGTGACGCGTCGGGGCAGTTTGACTTGCCGATGGAATCGGATCCCAATGCAGTCCTGTGTGTCGTTCACCCCGCAGGCATCGTGATCAAACCTTTTGAGTTGATTCGAGAGGAAGCCATGACGGGGCGTCCGGTTTCACTCACGCTGCAACGGTGGTCATCGGTCTCCGGTCGTGTCACCATCGAAAACAATCCGGTCGGCGATGCGTTGCTGTTCTGTACGACATCCCACGAGGAATCATCGCAGCGTCCGATCATGAACGAATTGGTCACCAGCTCTCAGCGGACACGTTCCGACGAAAACGGGAACTACAGATTCGAGAATGTTCCACCGGGAACCTTTACCGTCTATCGACGTATCGAGGACAAAGACGGGGCGACATTGCGGCCGATCACGGCGGACTCCGGATTCGACTTCCCACAGTTTCGGCATCGTGTGGATTCCGGCGCCGACGCGCAAGTCAACTTCGGCGGCGAAAAAAGAACGGTCATCGGAAACCTCGTGGGCTTGGAATCCTTTGACGACTTGACGGTTTCGATCATGCCCTGTCCCGACATGAACCGACGAGACCTCACCGTGGCCGATCGTGAAATGCTTGATTTGCTCGATCTACGCCGAACGACCGGAGAACTTGCTGGGTGGCAGTTTTTTCGCGATAGCGACGAAGGACATCGCTATTTCCGAACCTCGATTCCCGTCGCTGCCAACGGAAGCTTTCAGATCACAAATGTTTCCACGGGCAACTACTGGCTTGAGGTCAATGGTGCAGAGTCAGGGTTGGTCTATTTTGAAGTGACTTCTTTCGGCTCGAAAAAAATTGACTTGGGCCGCGTTCTGGTCCGCCACCCTGAGCCAGTCGCTCCGCTAAACTGACTGCTGGGTACCGATTCATCACGGTACCCTACTGACGGTTTGGGACGTCGAGCGGCCGTCGCTCAATCTTTCAGATCGACAGCGTGTACCGCAGGCGGAAACATAGCGTGGGAATTGAGAATCGCGACTACTATCGTTCGGCGTCATCGAGCAGCCATCGATCGAGCGGATTCTCCGACATGCCGATCGTCTGCAAGCGATTGCTGATCGCCAACGTCGTCGTCTTCGTGCTGCAGATCATGATCACGCGACCGCTCGGCCCACCTGATTTTGCTCAGCGTCTGGAGAACTTGCCTCAGATCCTCGAGTCGATGCCCACGGAGTCGATGACGCAGGAGCAAATCGAACAGTATGAGATGATGCAGTCCGCGGCGATCGATTTGATCCCGCCCCGAGTTTCTGTCGTTCAAGAGTGGTGCGAACTGGATCCGACCAAAGTCGCTCACGGGCAAGTCTGGCGTTTGATCACTTCCGCGTTTTGCCACGACCGCTACATGATCTGGCATCTGCTGATCAACATGATTTTCTTGTATTGGTTCGGCACCCGGCTGGAACAGATGTACGGCTCACGCGAGTTTGCTTTGTTCTATTTCACCGCAGCCGTCTGCGCCAGCGTCGCCTTTCTCGCACTCAATTGGTACACGGGCGACATGACACCCGCGATCGGTGCCTCGGGTGCCGTTTGGGGATTGATCGCCTTGTACGCGATCCACCATCCCTACGAAACCGTTCGCGTCTACCTGTTGTTTCCGATTCAAATTCGCTGGCTCGCTCTGTTGTACTTGTTGTTGGATTTGCATCCGGTCCTACTGGCACTCAACGGCGACGGAAACCCAGACGGCGTGGCCCATGCGGCACACCTGGGCGGGGCGGCATTCGGTTTCCTGTATTTCAAGTACGATTGGCGGTTGGAGCGATACTGGAACCGCTTGCCCGTGGTCGGCAAAGAAGAAAAATGGCAGAACCGCCGTGTCAAGCGACCCGCCCGATCCACCATCAAACTTCATCAACCGGAGACCGGCGGCCTACGTGTTTACAGCGAACCGATCGATCCCCAGACAAAGCGGATGGAAATCGACCTGGACCGTGTTTTGGAGAAGATCAGTGAGCAGGGACGCGAGTCACTGACGGACGAAGAAATCGCGGTCTTGGAATCTGCAAGCAAACGATATCGAGAACGTTAGCGGCCGAACGTACACAGACGCTGGCCTTCGTGGTATCGTGTTGGGTAATCTTACCCACCCACTTTCCAACCCTGGAGATTCAACATGGTACGCCCACTGATTGCCGCCTGTGCCCTCATGACTTTTGCGACGTTCGCGTCTGCCCACTGCCAAGTCCCGTGTGGCATTTACGGAGATCAATTGCGATTCGAGCAAATGCTGGAAGACGAACACACGATCTCGAAAGCACAGTTGGAGATCAACGCTTCGTTCGAAAAGGACATGACACCGCAAGCCGCCAACCAATTGGCCCGCTGGGTCAGCACCAAAGAAGATCACGCGACGAAAATCCAAGAGACGATCGCATCGTATTTCATGGCCCAACGCATCAAGTCGACCGATCCTGACTACGGAAAGAAGCTGATGGCGTCGCACGCCGTGATGGTGGCCGCGATGAAGTGCAAGCAGTCTGCCGATCCAGAGACGGCCAAAGCACTCGAGAAATCCATCTTTGATTTCTACCGCGCCTACGAAGGCAAAGAGCCCGCCTTCGAACACAGCCATTGATCAAATGGCTCTTGATGGACGATGATTCGCTCGCCGGAATTCAGTTCCAGCGAGCGTTTTTTTTGCAAACCCAGTTTTCAACCCAGGGTGGTGGTCCTACTCGTTACACTCGCGGGAAACTTACCCTGGGCTATGTCGGTAGACGCCTTCGGCGTTTTTCTTTGAGCCGTTTCTTGTCCTCTGTCACCACGGCACTAAGCGGATGGTTTGAGTTTTGGCGGATGGTGGTGTTCGTTTTCGACTTGGAAAGTCGTACGACAATCGTCGCTCGACTTTCCAAGTCGATAGCGTGCCCGGCCAAGCGTTTTGCCATTCACTGAGCCAAGCGAATGGCCCAATCGGTCAACGTGACCACCATGATGGCGAACAACGTCAACGCGATGCCACGTTGTGCGGCCACCCCCGGCACTCTGCCACGTCTGGCGACCGACAGACAATAGATGATCAACGCGATCGCCCCCAGGGCAAGCAAGAACCCGCCACTGTTGGTTCGCGCTGATTGCCACCACATGCCGCGGACGAAGTAAGACCAAGAAGTGGTCATGCCGCAACTGGGACAACGCACCCCCAGCATGACGAGACTGCTGCAGGGTGGCAGCCCCAATTGCTGATGCGTCCCCAATCCCTGGGCGCTGGGTGATAAACTGCCTGCAATCAGCAACAACACGATCAGTGCCGCCGCCAACGACAACGCCACCACTCGTATCCAGATCGAGCGACCAGATTGATCAGGCACAGATTGATCGGCCGCTGGATGATCGGACACAGGTCGATAAAGCACTGGCGATGCCTGAATCGCATCGTTCGTCTGCGTAGGGTTCGTTGCGGGTTCCAAGCCGTTATCCAATTTCCTCACCCCGATGTTGCTGGATGACAGAGAGAACTCTGAGACCACCGATCCTAGCCGAAACGCTTTCGATTTGTCATCCTATGGGAAAAAGCGGACCCAGGTCGCTTCCAGAATCCATTTCAAGAACCTCACCGGAAAGAACCTCACCGTGAAATTCGCGATTTGCAACGAAACCTTCGGCGACTGGCCCCTCGACAAAGCACTCGGCTTGGCCGCCCAGCACGGCTACACGGGTTGGGAAGTCGCCCCGTTCATGTTGGCCGATGACATCCGTGGCTTTGACCAGTCAAGTCGAACCGATTACCGAAATCAGGTCGAATCGGCCGGCTTGCAAATCATCGGCCTGCATTGGCTGTTGGCCAAGACCACCGGGTTTTATCTCACGCAACTGGACGATGAGGTCCGCGGGCGAACCGCCGACTACCTTTCTCAACTCGCTCAACTTTGCCGTGACCTGGGCGGCGACGTGATGGTGCTTGGCTCGCCGGCGCAACGAAACTTTCCCGAGTCCCAAACCGAGGAGCAAGCCATGGATGCGGCGGCACAGTGCTTGCAGTTGGTCGTGCCAGCCCTCGAGAAACACGATGTCAAGATCGCCGTCGAGCCGCTAGGACGTGGCGAAGGCAACTTCCTCAACACGGCAGCCGCCGGACGAGACTTGATCCGACGCATCGACAGTCCGTTGGTCGGCTTGCATCTGGATGTCAAAGCGATGAGTGACGAGGGAACGCCGATTCCTCAAATCATTCGTGACAACGCGGATCTCACCTTGCACTTTCATGCCAACGACCCCAATCTCCGAGGCCCCGGGATGGGCGAGGTGAAGTTCGAGCCGATCTTTGAGGCATTGCGTGAAACGCAATACGATGGCTGGGTCAGCGTGGAAGTGTTCGATTATTCGCCGGGCGTCGAAACGCTGGTCTCCGAAAGCATGACGAACATGAAAGCGGCCCTGCCCGCATGACAAACGCAAATCAATCGCACGAAGATCGGTCCATTCGCACCGTCGTGCCCAGTTGCCAATTCGCCAGCGACAACACCGCCGGTATATGCCCGGAAGCCTGGGATGCCATGGAGGCTGCCAATCAAGACGGGCCGACCAGCCCGTACGGCGACGACGCTTGGACCAGCAAAGCGATCACGATGATTCGCGAGATGTTCGAAGTCGATTGTGAAGTGTTCTTTACGTTCAACGGAACCGCAGCAAACTCGCTGGCCCTGGCCAGTTTGTGCCAGTCCTATCACAGCGTCATCGCGCACAAGATCGCTCACGTGGAAACGGACGAGTGCGGCGGCCCCGAGTTCTTTTCCAACGGGACGAAGTTGTTGCTGGTCGACGGCGACAAAGGTTGTGTGGACTGTGAAGAAGTCCAGCGGATCGTTCGCCGGCGGACCGACGTTCACTTCCCCAAACCCAAGGTGCTGAGCATCACCCAGTCGACAGAAATGGGAACCGTATACGACGATGCGGCATTGGATCGCGTGCAAGAAACCGTGCAACGCCTGGGACTGATGTTGCACATGGACGGCGCGCGTTTTTGCAACGCAATTGCCGCGTTGAACATGCCGCCCAAAGAAATGACCTGGAAACGCGGCGTGGACGTGCTGTGTTTGGGCGGCACCAAGCTGGGAATGGCGGTCAGTGACTGCGTCGTGTTCTTTGACCGCGAGCTTGCTACGGAATTCAAATATCGATGCAAACAAGCAGGGCAACTGGCGTCCAAGATGCGGTTCCTGTCCGCGCCATGGGTCGGCGTGTTGCAATCAGGCGGTTGGCTGCAACATGCCCAGCACGCCAACGCGATGGCAAAGCGATTGGCGGAGGGACTTGGCAAGCTGCCCGGTGTTTCGATCGTTTCACCGCCGGAAGCCAACGCGGTCTTCGTTGACTTTGGCGTCGGATTGGCAGATGAACTCCGGCGACGGGGATGGCAGTTCTATGATTTCATCAGCATCGGCAACTCTCGCCTGATGTGTTCATGGGCAACCACGGAAAACGAAGTCGACGCGTTCATCGGCGACGTCGCCCAACTCACAAAATCAAGAGCCTAGACGGCCAACGTGGGGCAGGTTTGCTACCTGCCGCCATCTAAAAGCGATGCCATTAGAGGCAACGCTATCTAGACGACGGTTTAGCCAATTGCGTGAAGCAAAAGACAACGGCCAGCCAGAATACCATCGCGAGTGCGCGGTAATTGCCAGCGGAGAGAGCGTTGGCAAGGGTTGCTGCGGTCAGTGCTGCGACTGCCCAAAGCAGTGCGAAAATCCAGTATGGCGTCCCCTGACGGTTTTGTTCTTCGTCAGCATCAACGTCATCACCACGTGGCGGATCGTAAGGGTTTTGTGACATCTTGGTCTCAACGAAATCGATTTCTGCAGCGATTCGATTGCGGGGACGCGAGAAGAATTGTTGCTGCATATGACGGTGAAAGGGTCTCAGACGGTAGCCGGCGATAGAGCGCAGCGATCATCGCCAGTTGATTCTTCACGTCCCCTGACAAAAAAATGGTTTCAGTTGGAAGCATTGCCCAGGCACTGCGTTTATGATTCCTGGACGTGAGTCAGGAAACTGGCGGAGACAACAGGAATACCACGAGAGACATCGCTTTGAAGATTCGAGACAGTGGAATGCCGGAGGAAGCGTTCTGGGAAACCCTTTTTGATGTGGACGAAATCGTTGATGCCTTTGGCTGGACGGGGACCGACGAGCCACGGGATCGCCATGCGATCGAATTCGGCTGCGGGTACGGTAGCTTCACCGCGGCATTGAAAGATGTCTTTCGCGGGCGGTTGGATTGTTTTGAGTTGGAGCCCGAGATGATCTGTCGGACGAAAGCAAGGATTCCGGAAGGTTGCAGCACGGTCCATTTCCATGCGTTGGATTTCCTTGCCGAGCCTTGGCCGTCCGAATCGCGTGGTGCCGAAGTGGCCATTTTGTTCCACATGTTGCACCTGGATGACCCTCTCTCGCTGCTGCGCCGAGTCAGCGAACACCTTGCCCCGGGCGGAACCCTTGCGGTGCTGCATTGGCGCAGCGATCGCGAAACGCCACGCGGTCCGGCCATGAACACACGTCCAACCCTTGCTGACCTCGAACACTGGGCCGACGAGTTGAATGCTCGTTCGCTGACCACGTTAAACTTGACTCGCTCACCACACCACTTTGCTGCTTCCATCGAACTGCCATGAATCATCGCTGCGCCCTCACATTTTGCCTGTTGTTATTTTCAACCCACGCCTTGGCGGAAGACTGGGTGGACCCGAACTACAAAGCGGCCCCCAATAAAACACCCCAGCTTGTGATCGATGCGCAAGGATTCTCGGGCAGAATCAATCGACTGGCGATCAGCGATGACGGACGTTGGCTCGCGGGTGTGGCTGACAAAACGGTACGAGTTTGGAATTTGAGCACGCAACGGATTCACGCTACGTTGCGTGGTTACCAAGAGCCCGACGGTTTCCACATCGGCTACATCGACTCGATCACGTTTTCACCCGACAATCAACACTTGATCGTGGGTGTCTCGGATAACAGTGAGTTCGGCTCCACTCGGATCTACGATCTGCGGCAACCGGGGGAGATCAAGCAATTGGTTGCCGGGCATACCGGATGCACTCGCGGTGTGACGTTCACCAAATCAGGCAACCGAATGGCTACTTGGGGATGTGATGGCTTCATCGTTTTCTATCGTCAAGACAATCGAGGTGACTGGGCGATCGATTTCAAGGTGCCATGGAGCGGGGCTCCTGTGGCCTTGCCAGAGAATTTCCCCATGCCCAATGATCTTTTTCAGTTCACCGAGGACGAACGCTATCTCGCATTTAAGTTTGGATCGCCGTTGGTGGTCTCGGTTGCACAACAGCGTGTTGTGTCCGACATCAATCAAGTCCCCGATGCGATCAAGGAGATTGGCGTATTCAACGACAACGTCAACGCGCCCTTTTCAGAATGGTGGTTTCCTGATTTCAAACCGGCACTCTCATCGACCAAACAACCAAATGAGATCTTTGCGGTCGGATATGGCAACGGGATCGATCAAGGGCGAACGGTTTACTTTGCGGCCAGTTGGAAGAGGGATTGGGCCGCGCATGTGGTGCACAACCATAGCTACGAAGTCACCACGTTCGCCTGGAACAAGCAGGCAAACCTAGCGGCCAGCGCCGACAAACTTGGCAGGATCCATGTCTGGGATCCAGAGACGGGCAAGAGCGTCACAAAGACGATCGACTCGGTCACTCAAACGCTTTGGAACGTGCGATGGGCGCCAGATGGTCGGAACCTGTTGTTCAGTGACAAAAACTATCCCGAGGGACGATGGCATTTCAACCGCTGGGCCGGAACCGACAAGAAACTGTCTTTGGAATCGTATCAGGTGTCCGCGACGACGGCGAAGATGGCGGATCATCCGGTCAAACCGATGACCTATCACCCGATGCTGGGCAACATCGAATTGCAGGTCGTCAAGAACACGGAGAACGCCAGCATCCGGCCAGGACGATGGGATTTGCGCATTGCGTTTCCTGGAAAAAGCCGCCCTGCTCAGTCCTTGATCCCATGGGGCGATCCTGCTCGCGAAGCCGCCATCAACAACTATCGAATCCGCGTGCCGCGAACGAAGTTTGGAATGGTTCGCTGCATGCGATTTGTCGAGTACCCGGGTTGTGAAAGTGGAGCGACGGTGATCTTTGGAACCGACACGGGGCTGTTGTACGAAGCGACGATCGAACAACTCCGGAACGGACAAATCGAGCTTCATGTGAGAAAACAATTTCTTGGGCACACCGCGGACGTGACTTCTTTTGACGTCTCTCCCAACCAAAAAACGCTAGCGACGTGTTCACTCGACGGCACCATTCGCGTGTATCCGCTCAAGCCGGCTCGGGCCGTGGGGGACATCGACTTTTTGAACGATGGCACGCGGGTAGTCGAGGTGCCACGCAACGGGCCGTCCGGTCGAGCCGGTGTCCTGCCCGAAGACACGATGCTGAAGTTCGATAACGGATCGTTCTACGAACGAATTCGCAAACAACAGGAAGGAAAGTACCGACCGAATCAAAGCGTTCCCATCGTTGTCAATCGCGGTGTGATGATGAACGAGCGCAGACAAGTCGCGTTGAATGTGACCTTGTCAGAAGCTCCCCAGTTGGTCCTGCCGTTGACCAGCATTCTGATGGAAAAGTCGGGTGAATGGGTCAGTTGGACTCCCGAGGGCTACTACGACTCGTCCAGTGCGGGCGCAAAGTTTGTCGGCTGGCACATCAATCGTGAAAGACACGAAACGGCAAAGTTCTTTCCGCTGGATCAGTTTCAGCCCCAATACTATCAACCAAAAGTCGTCCGGTACGCAATCACCGAACAGTCCAGCACGATCGCGATCGAGAAAGCGGATGCGGAACTCGATGGTTTTTCCGCGCTGACGCCACTGACGTTGGCATCCGATTCGGAAGTTGAGCAACGAACGCCACCACAGATCGATATCCTCTCGCCATCGCCCAACTATTTCAGTCCGACAGAAAAGATTCGTGTGGTGACTCGTATTAGAGTTCCTAAATCGGCCAGCTTGGACAGCGTCCGATTCGAGGTCGACGGACATGGCGTCCCCGGGCGTCCTCGATTGACCAACGAGCAATACGCGGGACGGGAGAAGGAATATTGGTACGAGCAATCGTTAGCGCTGGCCAAAGGAGATCGCAAGATCGCGGTGAGGGCTTTCTGCAACAATCAGACGCAAGCAGAATCAACCATCGATTGCAAAATCGGAGCCGAGAACGCGGTCGATCCGTCACAGGGCACGCTCTATATTTTGGCCGTTGGGATGACGAAGTACGCCAATCCCGACTTTGAGTTGGACTATGGTGCCAAGGATGCGAGCGATTTCGTACAGGCTTGGACGGATCTGCCTCATCGTCATCCCGGTCAAATCAAGTCCAAGATCCTGAGCGATGCGGAAGCAACCTGCCAGAACATTCGCGAAAACGGACTGCAATGGCTCTCCAATCAGCCGATCACCGCGAATGATACGGTGATGGTGTTCTTGTCCGGGCACGCCGTCTACGATCAAAACGAAGACTGGTATTTTGCCGGCCACGACGTGGACCCCGAGCGATTGATCGCCACAGGCATCTCGGATGCCGAGTTGGATAATGTCCTGCGAAAGATCCCCACGAATTTGATTCTCTTTTGCGACACCTGCCATGCGGGCGGATTCGAAGCGACGGCGAAGGTGTTCAAGAATCCCGAGAGCGGGACCAGCATCTGGCGCGGCCGTGGGCACGTGGTCTTCGCCAGTTGTCTGCCTCACGAGGAAAGTTTGGAGGACAGTCGCTGGGAAAACGGCGCGTTCACGCAAGCGATTCTTGAGTTCCTGCAGTCATCCAAGTCGGACTACGACCAGGACGGCACGTTGACGTTTGACGAGATGGCGATCTTCGTCAAATCGGCTGTTCGGCGAATGACCGACGAATCGCAAAACCCGGCGATCGAAGTTCCCTCATCGGTGAGCAACATTCCGTTTACGACACGTCACTGAAGTAACAATCGTACCCGCGACGCGGATACTTCACTCCGAGGAACTGTCTTCATCAGCCTCAGGCTTGTCCATGGGGAACACAAACTCGCTGAGCGTTTCGCCGGTGACGGTGTGATGCCGGATGGTGAGCGTGGGCGCTTTCTCGTCTCCGCGATATCGCAAGTCTCCGGAGAGAAACCCGCCGGCGACGCGAAGGAATTTGTGAACCGGTCGCTCGTCGCCTTCTTTCCAGCCCAGTTCGTGTTTTTCGCTTCCAGGTCCGCAGCCGAATTCCCACAAATTGTCAGTCGGATCATGCGAAGCGTATTGCCAATGTCGGTCGCCGCACAGAACGATGACATTCTCGATCTTGGCAAGATGCGATCGGATCTCGTCGCCTTCGTGTGCAAAAACCTCGTTGGCGTGGTTGTCTTTTTTGTTGTCGCGATCCGGGCCGACCACGGGCGTGGGGCTGCAAATCACTTTGAACTTTGCGGTTGACTCATCCAACGTGCGGAACAGCCATTCCTTTTGCTCTTTGCCGAGAATGGTCTTGTCTGGGCCATCGGGCATGTTGTTTGGACTGCGGTAGTCTCGGCCTTCCAAGAACCAGACTTGCAAGTCACGTCCCCAGCGGACGGTTGTGTAGCGAGGGCTCAAGGTCGGAAATTGTTCTTCGTTGAAAATTCGGACACCTTCCTCGAACGTCACGGGGCCGTACTTTTGACCGGCCCAGCAATCGTTCTTGAGTGTGTCGTGGTCGTCTTTGAGAAAATAGCTGGTCGTCTTGTTGTAGAAATCGCGGTTGTTGGGCAATGAAAAAATCCGTCCCCATTTGAATCGCATCAGCTCAACCGTCATCGCCCAGGGATCGGGCTTGTCGTAGTACTCGATGTCGCCCGCGTGAACGATGAAATCGGGGTTCATGGCCGACATCGTGGGATAGATCTTGTGTCCTAGCATGCCGTCGTCGCGACGAATGAAATCGTGACAGGTCGTGAAGCAGAACTTGACGTTCTTTTCTGCGTCGACTTTCGGCGCGGTGCGAAACGCACCTCGAACGACTGCGGTGGTCTCGTCGCCGTCCAACGATTGGGCTTCGATGACCGCGGCGTACTGGGTGTCCGGTTTCAGGTCATTGAGTTTCCACTGGGCAGTGAAGTCTGTTTCGACATTGGTTTCGATCCACAGCGTGGTCTTTGCGTCGTTGCGGTTCTTTCCTGGGAAATAAGTCATACGAACGCGACCGGGAGCACCGGGGCAAGCACCCAGCATTTCGGATAGCGTTGCACCATCGGGCAATTGTTCGCGGAGGATCGCATCACCGTCGGCATCACGCGACAACTTACTGGCTTGTTTTGACGACAATGAAACGAAGGCTTTGCCATCGGCAACCATTTCCCTTTGCGCCGTCGTCCGTGTCCAGATGACGATCGAGTTCTGGTCCGCCCAACTGTTTCGCATCGCATTGGCCAGAAAAGGACCCTTCGACGGTTCATCCGCTTCGTCCGGCACCGTTTTGGCGGTGAATTGAAAATCACGAAAGACCGCTTTGCCGCCATGGTCGGTCAACATGATACGGTCGCCGTCGGCCGGCGCACCGAAATCCTGTGAACCGTAGAACTTGCTCAACGCGATCGTTTTGTCCCACGACGGACCAGTGGTCACGGCGGAAGCAACGAGTTGGCCGTTCAAGTAATGCTCCAGTCGATGGCCGATAGCGACGATGCGTGACTCGTTCCATTGTCCCGCCGGATGGATGTTCTTTTCCTGTGCAGGCGGGACCAAGTCATAGATCGACGCCGTGCTGCCTTTGGAAACACTGGTCGGTCCGTCATCGATGATTTGGTACTCGACACCCAAGTAAGCGTTGCTGAACAACTGCTTGCCGAAACGACGTACGCGGTACTTGATCCCCGAGTTGGTTCGTGGTTCGATCTTCCACTGCCAGCTCAGTTCAAAATTCGCAGGCAGTGGCTGGCTGAGCAGACTTCCTTTTCCGCCCCGTGGCTTGATCAAGCGGATCTCGCCACCATCGAATTCCCAGCTCTCGGCGACAGGCTCGCCGTCAACGGATTCCCAGAACTCGGGCGCCGCAAAGTTGATGGCGGGATCATCCGACCAAGCATTCGGGACGAGGGGCATGAATGCGATCAGGATCGCGGCGGTGATGCGTAGGAGCGGCATTGAACGGTACGGGGATGTCGAGGGGTTGGTTGGGGAGGGGAATTCTGGCGAATCCCATTACGGGTGCGGTGCTGGATATACTTTAGCTGAAACCAGCTCGCCTATCGCCCGCCGACTTCTCGCGAAAATCGCCAAATCCAATGACATTTCGTTCCGCCTTTCTTTGTTGTATTTTCGCTGCTTCGCTGGCCGTCTTTGCGACCACCGCGACTTCACAAGACGCCCAGACGGAAAAGCGAATGCGTGATGCCGGGGCGGAAATCGAAGTGTACAAAACGACCGAGGATGCTGATGGCAAAGCGGTCTCGCTTGAAGCGTACGTGTTCTATCCGCCCAACCACAACCCAGGGGATCGGCGTTCCGCGATCGTGTTCTTTTTTGGTGGCGGCTGGAAAAGCGGTACGCCGGCACAATTTAGCGAACACTGCCGATACTTGGCCGCTCGCGGAATGGTGGCGATCACGGCTGACTACCGCGTCTTGAGCCGGCAAGGCACCAAAGCGGTGAGCTGCGTTGCTGACGGCAAGTCGGCGATCCGTTGGGTGCGACAGAACGCTGAACGGCTTGGCGTCGATACCAATCGTGTCGCGGCCGGCGGTGGATCCGCTGGCGGTCATGTTGCCGCATGCACGGGCGTGATCGCTGAGTTCGATGAATCGGGTGAAAACAATGACGTCAGCAGCCGGCCCAATGCGATGGCATTGTTCAATCCCGCCGTCGTGTTGGCTTCGATCGATGAACGCTTGCCTTTGGACCGAGCCAAACTGGATGAACTGGCAGAGCGAATGGGGACGTCGCCTGAATCGCTCTCTCCGGTTCATCATGTCGGTAAAGACGCCCCGCCGACGATTCTCTTTCATGGTCGCGCCGACGATACGGTTCCGTATTGGACCGCGGAAGCATTCCGTGACGCGATGGTTGCTGCGGGCAATCGATGCGAGCTGGTCGGGTTCGATGGCGAAGGACACGGTTTCTTTAATCATGGTCGTGGAAACAACTCAAGCTATGAACGAACCATTCGTGAATTGGACTCTTTTTTGGTTTCGTTGGGATACATCACGGCACGAAAGCCGGCGGACTCGCTGCCGATCGCAACGATCGATTTGGATAGCGATACGAAACGTCAAGTCATCGTTGATCGAGAGGAGGGACAGTACCTGGGCCATCCAACGACGTGTTTACTGGAGGATGGGAAGACGATTCTGTGTGTCTACCCCAAGGGACACGGTCGCGGAGGAATCGTTTTCAAACGCAGCGACGACGGTGGGGTGACTTGGAGCGATCGCTTGCCGACACCGGAAAACTGGATGACGTCCAAAGAAGTTCCCACGTTGCACCGTGTCGTTGATCCTCAAGGAACCAAACGCATCATCATGTGGTCAGGACTGTATCCCGCGCGGTTGGCGGTTTCAGAGGACAACGGCGAAACGTGGGGGCCGCTGCAGCAAGTCGGTGATTGGGGCGGGATCGTTGTGATGGGTTTTGTGGAACCATTGAAAACCGGTCCAGGTCATTACCTGGCAATGTTTCATGACGATGGTCGATTCTTTACCAAAAAAGGGAAAGCCACTGGCGTTTTTACCTTGTACCAAACCTTCTCCAAAGATGGCGGTTTGACGTGGTCGGATCCGGAATCAATTTTCCAATCCTCCGAAGTCCATTTGTGTGAGCCCGGATGCATCCGCTCGCCCGATGGAAAACGACTCGCCGTGCTGTTGCGTGAAAACTCGAGGCGTAAGAATTCACATGTCATCTTTTCAGATGATGAAGCAGTATCGTGGTCGCAGCCTCGGGAATTACCGCTGACATTGACGGGAGATCGTCACACGGGCAAATACACGGAGGATGGCAGGCTGTTCGTCAGCTTTCGTTGTGTGTCGCCAAAGCAAAGCAGCAAACAACGACTCTTTGAAGGAGACTGGGTGGGCTGGGTTGGGGCGTGGGGTGACTTGGTCAACGGAGATGACGGGCAATATTTTGTGCGATTGAAGGACAATCAAAAGGGCTACGATACCGCGTATCCTGGCGTCGAAGTGTTACCCGACGATACGATCGTCACGACGACCTACGGCCATTGGGACCAGGACAAGCAGCCCTATATCTTGAGCGTACGACTGAAGCTCCCTGAGCTGGACGCGATGACAACTCAATAGCCTCCCACGGCTCACCCTTGCGTTCCCAATTTCGATTAAATCAACGGCCCGCTAGCCCGGATTATTTATGCGGATAATTGATTTTAGCGCAAACAGATTCTTGACAATGAGTTGTGACATCGTTGGGAAATACCGATTGTTTTTTATAACCCGACGCGTAAGCGAGGGATTTACCGAGTATCTCTCGCTTACGCGTCGGGTTATGAATATGGGCTAGCGGGCCTAATGGTGTTGACGAAACCCTTCGAGGCCCGTGGCTAGCGCCGTCGGCTCACAGACACAACGCAACAGGACTAGATCAGCAGTCTCAGTTTCTTGGGGGAGGTGACGGTGTGCGTCGCAAATCAAAGCGTATGGTGGTGTTCGTTTTCGACTTGGAAAGTCGAACGACAATCGTCGCTCGATTTTCCAAATCGATAGCGTTCCCCGGAAAACGTTTTGCCAATCCCAAACGCTCACTTACGTAGACCGGCCCCCTCCCTCGCATTCGCCTCAGCTACAGTCAGATCTTGTGGTGAAAGATCGCCGCGTGATTGGAGTGCAAATCCCTCAGCCCATCTTGTGGCCCCGAGTTTCCATCTGGTTGAACTGAATGCCCCAGAACGATCGCATCACCGGGGATCTCCCCATCCATTGAGACGGGGCCTGCGTCCGTTTGTGAGTTCAGTCGTGTGACCACGCTGCCGCGTTCACCGTCCCTTTCATAATGCATCGCGTACAGGCCTCGCGACTCGTCCACCGAGACGGTCAAGTGGTCGTCGTGGAGCAACCCGCTGGCACGCCAGGCCTTTCGAATGCCGATCAACGTCCGATACCAATCTCGCGTGACCGGGTTACCCGCCGACGCGGAGCCGATCTTGGCCGACTGAAATGCATTCGGGTCGATCGGCAAGATTCCTGCCGACCAATCATGCTGTGGATACTCTTTACGACGCCCGTCGACGACCGCCTGACGCATGTTTTCGTCGCTGAAATCGACGAAGAAACAAAACGGATGGTCACACGCGAATTCTTCGCCCATGAACAGCATCGGGATCGCAGGAGACAGAATCAGCAATGCAGCGGCCGCGCGGTGCGCCGCATCACTGGTCAACTGATGCAGTCGTTGCCCCAGCGGGTGATTGCCGATGAAGTCATGGTTCTGAATCGAGTAGATCAGTCCGGCGGTTTCAACTCGACGTTCAACGTTCGGACGCCAACGTTCCCGCCTCAAGGTACCTTCGTAGACATATCCGACACGCAACGCCTGACTGAGATCGTGATGCGGCCGATAAACTCGGTTGGACAATTGTTCGCCTGGCCGAAGCACTGCAAACACACTGTGCAGAAAATCGTCACACCACTGGGCATCGAACCCAAGTCCGCCCGATTGTCTTGGTGTTAACATTTCGGGATCGTACACATTGGATTCGGCGATCAACATCGCCGATCGCCCAGACTGTGTGGACCACATCGCGACGGCATCGCTCAACTGGGAAACAATGTGAGTATCGCTGTCATCGGCCATGCAGTGAATCGCGTCGACACGCAAACCGTCCAGGTGGTACTCGGCCAACCAAGCGATCGCGTTGGCGACAAAGAAACGACGGATCGTCTCACTGTGTTCCGCATCGAAATTCGGTGCCGCGCCCCATGGCGTCTGGTGCTTGTCGGACAGATAGGGACCGAAATCGCCTAAGTAGTTGCCTTCCGGACCCAAATGGTTGTAGACCACGTCCAATAGGACCGCCAAGCCGCGTTGATGGGCAGCGTCGACCAGCCTTCGGAAATCATCCGGTGTCCCGTAAGCCGCCGAAGGTGCAAAGAACGCGACCCCGTCGTAGCCCCAGTTCCAACGTCCCGCACTGGCCGCCACTGGCATCAGTTCGATGGCTGTGATCCCCAGTTCCACCAGTTCGTCGAGTCGATCGATGGCGGATACGAACGTGCCTGACTCGGTAAAGGCACCGATGTGCAATTCGTAGATCACGAGATCCTCTCGCGAAACTCCCTGCCATTCGTCATCGGTCCACGAAAACGCCGTGTCGACCACCTCGCTCGGTCCATGAACCCCCTCCGGTTGAAACCGCGACGCGGGGTCCGGCCGAGGCGGACCTGAATCGACGGAGTAGAAGTATCGAATCGGTGATCCTGGCAGCCGATCGCCCAAACCAGAGATCACGCCAGTGTGAAACCCGCTGGCTCGGCGTTTCAAACGATGCCATGGTCGGTCACTGGACTCCTCGCCGATCAAACACTGGACATCAATCCGCTGTTTCGTCGGTGCAAAGACGCTGAAAAAAACTTGGTCATCGTCCACGGGGACCGCGCCGAGTGATTGATGCAAGTGCGTGGTGTCGACGTCAGCGGGATCGAAGCCCGGTTCACAGAGTTGATTCTTCATGAGTAACGTTTTCTGTTACTTTGGCGTACAATGCAATACAGCCTGACATGCACCTTCATCGATTTCCCACCAGCAACGAATGTTGACGAATCTCCACCGGCTCTCCGATTCCTGTCCGCTGCTTTCCGCACTCACGCGTGCTTGCGTGGTTTTGGTCTTGCTGGCAACCAATCTGCCTGGACAAGAGAATTCAACCGTGAGCAATTCAACCGAGCGTAACGAAACCGTGAGCAGTCACACAGCACCCAACGGAACATCGGTCCGGGTCGCGACGTTCAATGTTTCGCTCTACGGAAAGAAATCCGGGGAGATTTTGACACGTTTGTCGGACCAGGATGACTTGCAAGCCAAACGAATTGCATCGATCGTTCAAACGGTTCGTCCCGATGTCTTGCTGATCAATGAAATCGATTATGCCCCTGACGGACGAGTCGCTAAGTTACTCAACAAAAACTACTTTGCCGTCGCGCAGGAGAACCTCCAATCGGATGGATCAAGTGAACCGCAAGAGACGTCGTCACTGCAGCCGATGGACTATCCCTATGTGGTTTCTCTGCCAAGTAACACGGGGATTGATTCTGGGCTGGACCTGAACTCGGATGGCGAGACAGGGACCCCTAATGACGCGTGGGGATTCGGCGTCTATCCCGGTCAGTACGCGATGACTTTACTGAGTCGATACCCGATCGACGTCAAAGCGATCCGCACCTTTCAAGAGTTCTTGTGGAAAGATCTGCCGGGAGCATTGCGGCCGACAGATCCTAAGACCGGGCAGCCGTATTACGACGATGCGACATGGGCAAAGCTTCGGCTGAGCAGCAAAAATCACGCCGATATCCCCGTGATCGTATCGGGCGTCACTTTGCACGCGTTGGTCAGCCACCCCACGCCACCGGTGTTTGACGGTCCCGAAGATCGCAATGGATGCCGCAACCATGATGAGATCCTATTTTGGGAACATTATGTTGATGGCGATTCCACAGCAGGAGCCAAATCGTGGATGGTCGACGATCAAGGCATTGTCGGTGGTCTCAAAGCGGGGGAAGCGTTTGTCGTGATGGGCGACCTCAACTCCGATCCGGTGGACGGTGATGGCCGTCAGGATGCGATCGCAAAACTGTTGGCCAGATCGAGTGACGCGCCTGCACCAAGCAGCCGAGGTGGTGAGTTGGCAAGCGTGGATTCCAAGTCAGCGCAGGACGGTAACCCGGCCAACGACACGGCGATGTTCGGCCGCAACGGAAACATGCGTGTGGATTTCGTCCTGCCCGGCAAGACCCCAAACGTTTCGATCAAGTCCTCCGGCGTCTTTTGGCCTGCCGAGAGCGATCCCCGTAGCCAATGGTTGCGTGCAACCGATCACCGATTGGTCTGGGTCGACTTGATCCTCAACGGAACCGAACGTTGACTCCGAGAAAACGCCATCGAGTGTTGTTGATGATCAGCTCGCTGCGTGGAGGCGGCAGTGAGCGTCAGGTGTTGATGCTGTTGCGGACATTGGACCGCGAGCGGTTTGAGCCGTTGTTGTACCTGACCGAGCGAGCCGGCGAGTTCCTGTCGGACGTTCCCGCCGACGTCCCGATCCTGTCTCACCAAGACTGCCCACACGCGAGTGGCATCTATGTTCCCGGTCGAGCCCTACGGCGGCAATGTGACTTCTTGGGTGCGTTACTGGGGCAACATGGGATCGACATGATCTACGATCGCACCTTTCACATGACGATGATTGCCGGGCCCGCCGCGGCAACGAGAGCCATTCCCCGAGTGTCCACGATTGTCAGCCCGCCTCATTTAGCGTTGCCACTGGTCGAACGCCGATTCGTTTGGCTTAAACGTCGCAGACTCGCCAAGGCATACCGAAACGCCGATCGCGTGATCGCGGTCAGTGATCAAGCCGCCCAGTCTGCCAGCGAGTATTACCGATTGGCCCGGTCGAGCATCACGGTGGTGCCCAACCCGGTTGACCTCAGATCTCTTCAACGCAATGCACGCCCATTGCGACGCGACGATTATGTGCGTTTGGTCTGTGTCGGCAGAATGACACGAGAAAAGGGGCACGCGGATTTGATCGCGGCGGTCGGAGAATCTCGCAAGAAGGGCGGAGCACGGTTCACGCTCGATCTGATCGGTGACGGACCATTGCGAACGGAGTTGCAGATGCAAGTCGACTCGTTGGACTTGGGGGACACCGTTCGCTTTCTGGGTCACTTGCCCGATGCGTCGCGGGAGATCGCGGAGTCCGACGCTCTCGTGTTGCCGTCGCATTTCGAAGGCATGCCGAACGTCGTCTTAGAGGCGATGGCGATCGGCACCCCGGTGATTGCCACGCGAGCGGGCGGAACGGTGGAATTGCAACGAGATGAACCCACCGTTTTTTGGGCCGAGCCCCGCGATGTCCATTCACTTTGCCAAGCCCTACAGCGTTTCCTTGCCGAGCCGGAGACCGCGACGCGGCATGTTGCCGCTGCCCAACGCATGGTCGCCGAACATCACGACTTGCAAAAAACGACACGAGAGCTGGAATCTGTTTTCGAGCAAGTGATCGGTTGATGCATCGCCCTGGCAGCAAGAATCAATTCATCAGTTGCCTGACCAGCGGCGTGATGTCTTTCGCGTAAGTAAACCCGGCGTCTTTGCCGCCATCGACAAAACGTTTGACGACGTTGCCGCTGGCGTCGAACACCAAGACCGCCGGAATGGAAACCACATCGGCGGCGGCAAAGACGTCGTCGCTGGGTGTGTTGCAAATGTAGTTGTCAAAATCAGCACCCACCGCTTTGAGAAATGCGGTGACGTGGGGAGCGTAGTTTTCCGGCGGATCGTTCTTTCGCCCGGTGTAGTCCACATCGACAGAGATGCAATGCACTTGATCACCAAACGACTTGTGCAACTCGACCAAGCCGGGGAATTCGTTCAAGCATGGTTCGCAGGCCAGCGACCACATGTCCACCACGGTGACTTTGCCGGTCGACTTGGCGAACTGTTTGATCTCCTCCCACGAGGCATACTGAATCAAGGCATCCGAACCGGAATCCTGTGTGCCGTTTGAGCTTTGGTCGAGCGCACCGGGGGCAACATCCGGCATCTCAATTCCACCAGTTCCGGCTTCCGCCGGCCCTGTTTTTCCGGGTGTCGCCTCGCCGGCGGGGACCGGTGCATCGGGCAGTTGCAACCCGCCCTCGTTGGTCGCCGGGCTGGGGACTGTTTCGCTATTGGCGGTTTCAGAGGAACCGGCATCTGCGGAGCTTGAGGTCGTCGGAGCGGAATCCGAAACACCTGCTTCGCCCGATTTTTCGCCTCCGCATCCGATCAGCGATCCGCACAGAAGTGTCAAACCGATCCAAACGTGGAGTCTGGTAAAACGCGGCCGGGAAACTTGGGGAAAATGCGAGGAGGGACCGGAGGCATTTTCTGACCCACTGGGGGCGGTTGGAACCATGAATACATCCTTTTTGGGATGGAAAAGGGGCAGGAGAGATTCGCATTTTTACTTTTGTCGCCGCACGATTCGTCCATTCTTGCGGACCGATACCGTCGATCAAGCGTCCTGAATGAATTTGACTTTGGCGTGAATTCACTCGTCGGGTGTCATCGCTGTGATCAAAATCAATTAGATTGTATCGTCGTCGTGAACGAAAGCACCAACTAGGAACGCCAATTGATGACAGCAAACGACAGCGGCATGTCGACCACCCAACTCGTTGTCGCATCCAAAGCGGGTGACAACGAGGCATTGGGGCGTTTGTTGGAGCAGTATCGCGGCTACTTGCTGATGCTGGCGCATCGTTACCTGTCCGAGCGTTTGCGTCGACGCGTGGACCCGTCCGATATCGTCCAAGTCACGTTCTTGGAGGCCAAGCAAGATCTGGCGAATTTTCGCGGCAATACTCCCGCCGAATTTTCTGGCTGGTTGCGTGGAATGCTAAAGAATAACGTTGCCACGGCGGTCACCCGGCACGTGATGACACAGAAACGGTCGATGAACCGCGAAGTCAACATGAACAGCCCGGCGGGCGATGACTCCGGGGGAGCAGCATGGATCACACAGCTACCAGGCAGCAGTACCAGCCCCAGTGGCGTGGTGATTCGCGAGGAAGCAGTCGTCGCATTGCTCAATGCGTTGCACGAATTGCCGGAAACGCAAGCCGAAGCGATCCGTCTGCGGTACATGGAGGGGCTGCCGCTGGCCGAAATCGTCGAACGAATGGGAAAGAGCGATACCGCGGTGGCGGGATTGTTGAAACGAGGCCTGCAAAAACTACGTACACTGATCGACACGGACACCAATCCCTGGTGGTAGCGAGTAAGAACATTGTCCGACATGCGCCCGCGACGGTCGTCCTTTGAGCCAGTGACGTTGAGCGATTGACGTTGCCCATGAAATCATTTCTTTCCCCGACTGTTGATGACTGACACTCCCCAAGACGACCGAGTGGACGAAGCGTTTGCGGCGTACCTGCGCTGCTGCGACGCCGGTGAGTTGGAAAGTCGCGAAGACTTTCTGGCACAATTTCCCGACATTGCAGGCGAGCTGAAGGAGTTGATGGAGGCTGCGGACGGCTTGGGACGTTTCGCCAGCGGCCATTCGACTGCTCAAGCCATCATGCCGCAGCCGGGCGCCGATACCGTGTCTGCATTTGCCGGAAACCTGGAAGACTCCGGCGGCGATCCTGCGCTCACGCTACCAGAAGCCAGTCGTGCCAAAGGCGACCCCGGCCCGACGTTGCCGTTTCGACTCGGCGATGAGTATGAATTACAGGAAGTGATCGGCCGTGGCGGCATGGGCGTGGTCTACAAGGCCAAGCAGTTTTTGCTCAACCGGATCGTTGCGGTCAAGATGATCCGAGGCGGGATGCTGGCCGACGAAAATGATGTCAGACGTTTCTATACGGAAGCCCAGGCGGCTGCGAGACTGAACCATCACGGCATTGTTGCTGTTCACCAGTTCGGCAAACACGACCATCATCATTTCTTTTCGATGGAGTACATTCGCGGAACGGACTTGCAACGACGCATTAATTCCGAGCAACTCAGTTTGCATGATTCGGCGCGCTATGTTCGCGACGTTGCTCGTGCGATCTCACACGCGCATTTGAACAGCGTCCTGCACCGCGACCTCAAACCTGCCAACGTGTTGATCGACGATGACGACCAGATCCATGTGACGGATTTTGGACTGGCCAAGCATTTGGGAACCGATAGCAGCGTCACCGGCAGCGGCGCGGCAGTCGGCACGCCGAACTACATGGCACCTGAACAAGCCGGTGGGCATAGTGATCGAGCGTCCAAACAAAGCGACATTTATTCCCTGGGCGCCATCCTGTTTGCCTGTGTGACCGGGCGACCGCCCATCATGGGTGACTCGATCGTCGAGACATTGCTGCACGTTGTGCACGAGAAAGCACCACCGATGCGGTCTCTGCGGGCCGATGTGCCCATCGATTTGGAGACGATCGTCGCCAAGTGTTTGGAAAAAAGTCCGGAAAAGAGATACGGGTCGGCGGACGACTTGGCCGAGGACTTGGACGCTTTCATGGAAGGCCGGCCGATCAATGCGAGGCCCCGCTCGCGGGCGATGAAATCCTGGGATTGGCTTCAAGCCGTTCCGCTAATCGCCGCCTTGACCGGACGTCGAGTGATCCGCACCTCCGTCATGCATCGGCGATTCCAAGCCGTGATGTTATTGATGTTTCTCGTTTCCCCGCTGATTCTGGTCATGGGATTGAGGGTGATGAAACATCGCCAGAACGTCATGCCCGGCCAAGTCCACATCGCAGGCGGTGTCGAGCGAGGCGCCTACAGCGAGTTCTCCGTTCGACTCTCCGACCGACTGAAATCCGATTACGCCGTCGAATCGTTTGTCAGCGACAGCGGCGGTTCCGTCGACAATCGCACACGGTTGATCTCCGGCGAAGTCGACTTGGCACCGATGCAGGCTTCCATGGTCAGTGGCGACCCGCTCTGCGTCGTGGCACCGTTGTTCTACGAAGCCGTCCATGTGCTGGTACGCCAGGATTCGCAAATCAACTCCGCTGCAGATTTGCGTGGACACCGGGTAGCGGTCGGACCTGCACACAGCGGTTCTTTGGGTACGGCCCAAATCTTGTTGGATTCATTGGGGCTTTCCAAAGAGGAAGCACCTCAAGTCATCATGCCGTGGCCTGACCTCTTGCGTGATGATGCTCCGGATGCAGCGATCATCTGTGTGGGCTTGGGCAGCTCCTTTGTCGCCGAGTTGATGCAGGAGCATCAGTGGAAACTCATGACGGTGCCGTCAAGTCTCTCGATCGCGAGAGAGCATCCGACGCTCAGAACACTGACAATCACCCAAGACGATTATCCCAACGCATCGATCCCGACGGAAGGAATTCCCACGGTTGCCACGACGGCATTTCTCGCGGCGCGTCGGGATGCACCGAGCGAATTGGTCACCGCCGCGTTGGAGATGATTTATCGTGAACCTCAGATTTTCGTCGGCTTGATCCCCCGACAGAGCGCTGCGGAGTGGCAAGGCCTGGCATTCCATCCTGCTGCCCGACTCTATTTCTCGCAAACGCCGACGACGACCAAGTAAGCACTGATTCAACTTCGGTACACGTGATCCAATCCGAACAATCGGAATCACGAACTCGATGTCGCATCACCTTTCGATGCCATGGGCACCGACATGCGACAATGCGCCTGGAGCGAAACCTAGGGTTCTACGTCTCTCCCGTAGCACCGGTTTGCCCATGACAATCCCTTCGGACCCATCTGCCGACGAAACGATCCGGGAAGGTACGCGCCTACTGACGGCGAGCTCTGAGTCCGACTCGGCCCCGGAGTTGCATTCCACGGACGTCTCCCAACGCGACTCCGACGCCATTCTCTCGCCAGGGCACCATTCGTCGTTGCGGAGCAGACTCGTGCTCGCACTGGCCGGGATCTTTGTGATTTTTCTGGGCGTGGATGAGATGATTCGGTTCACCGTCATCACCCCAGAATTCTTGAACTTGGAACGCACCAGCGCCGTTCGAGACACGCATCGCGTGATGGCCGCCTTGAATGCGGAAATCGAGAACCTCGCCCACGACGCGTCCAATATTGCGCAAACGACTCTGAAAGAAAACCAAACGTCGATTTGGGACACTCAGTTCGGAGAGAATATTCATTGGACGGCTTACCGCGACGGCAACGAACCCTGGCGTTGGGACGCTCGCCATTCATCGGTGACCGACGCGAGCACCTCCGGCCAGCCGACGTCGGAACTACGCAACATGATCGAGACACTGGCAAGCGATCCGACCAACCAACAGATCAGCGGGATGACCAGCGAATCTGAAGGTCGCATCTATCTCTTTGCCGGAACCAGAATCCCTGGAGGGGCATCAAGACTGGATGGCGATGGTCAACCGGGTTTCTACGTCATTGGGCGTCGGTTGGGTGACGAATTGATCAACACTCTGCGACGACGAACCGACGTGGAATTCTCGCTTGATCATCTGCACGCAGCCAGACTTGCGACCGCCGAGGAGTCTGAAAAGGGATTGCAATTGGATGATACGGACGACGCGACCTTGATGGTTCGTGCACCACTGTGCAATCCCAACGGAGAACCGCTGGCAACGTTGACCGTAAAACTGGATCGAGAAATCACTCAACGGAGTCACCACGCGACCTCCGCCGCACGCTACTTGTCCATCTGCATCGTCACGGCAGTGCTGCTGATCATGTTGTTGCTGTTGCAGCGTTTGGTCATTGGTCGTGTCGCCGCGATTCGACAACACACCAACCGAATTGCAGCCGAAGGCCTGGATGTGCCGGCGCTGGAACTCGAGGGCAGCGATGAAATCGGGCAACTCGCGCAAGCCTTTGATCGGATGAAGATCCATCTCGGCGAGACGCAATCGCGACTGGCTCAGGCGTCACACGCCGCCGGAATGAACAAGGTCGCTGACACCGTGATTCATAACGTCGGAAACGTATTGACCAACGTCAACAGCCTGATCGAGACCGCCTCCAAACGCGTCAGCGGATTGCGAATCAAACCGCTCGACAAATTGGCTGATCGACTGACCATGGCACAAGATGACCCTGCACTTGCCCAGGCGACACCCGCGTATCTGAAGCGTCTGTCGGGCGAACTGCAGAACGATCAATGCGAACTGTTCGCCCTGCTGAACACCTTGAACGAGAACATTCAACACATTCACCAAGTCATTCGCGATCAGCGACGACACACGACGACGAAAATCAATCGAGAAAACGTGTCCATCGTCTCGCTGCTGGACGAAGCCATTCGATGTTGCGAGTCATCGTTTGAGAAAGATGAGATCACGATCTCGATCATCAACCGTATCGATGCCATTGTCAGCACCGATCGTTCTCAATTGCTGCAAATCCTGATCAACATCATCGGCAATGCCCGTGACGCCATTCGACGCGTTGAAACACTCGAACCGACACTCCGAATCGATTTGATTCAAACCGTCCACAGCGTCCACGTCCGCTTTCACGACAACGGATGCGGCATGACCCCAGAAATCTTGCAACGAGTCTTTGACGCGCACTTCACCACTCGTGAAGGCGGCACAGGGCTAGGGCTCCACTACTGCGCGATCACGATCAAGCGTCTCGGGGGCGAGATCCGGGCGGAAAGCCGAGGACTGGGGCAAGGATCCACCTTCACCATCGAAGTCCCTCTGGCTCACCCCACAGGGCAACCCACTCGAATCTCGCCGCTCAATGCGACGAAAGCAAGCCTGGCGGGCTTAGTTGACCAAGCCGACGCGTCTATCAAAACATGCGACGAAACGATATGAACCCGTACAGCACAACACGACGCGTCCTGATCATCGACGACCAAGCCGAAATTCATGCGACGTTCGCTCGGATCTTTCGCTCCCAAACGCCACAGGATCACGAACTGGCGGATTTTGAGGCGAGGTTCCTTGATGGAGATCTGGAGTCCCCCAAACCGACCAGGGGAGACATGCCCCAGTTCTCGCTCTCCCACGCTTACAGCGGCGGCGAAGGAGTCGCCATGGTGGCCGCATCGATCACTCGCACGGAGCCGTTTTCTGTTGCCTTCGTCGACATGCGTATGCCCAATGGCATGGACGGTTTGGAAACCACGCAACGACTCTGGGACGTCGATCCCAATCTACAGGTCGTCATTTGTACCGCTCACAGCGATCACACTTGGGACGAAGTGTTGTCACAACTGGGGTACTGCGACCGCCTGCTATTGTTGCGAAAGCCTTTCGAACAAGACGAGGCGCGGCAGCTCGCGATCGCGTTGAGTGAAAAGTCCCGACTCGCAGCCTTGCAGGTGGAGCGACTCAACGCGTTGGAGGGCGAAGTCGAGCGGCGTCGCGTCGCCGAGAACGAACTTCGGGACATGGCCCATAAAGACGCCCTGACCTCTCTGCCAAATCGCCCGTTCCTGTTGGAAAAACTCAATCACATCCTGACCCATCGCAAAGAACGCCGCGGCAAGTCCGATGCGTTGCTGTTCTTGGACCTCGACAATTTCAAGATCATCAACGACTCGCTCGGCCATGAAGCCGGTGACGACTTGCTCAATCAAGTCGCCCGAAGACTGACAGAATGCGTTCGAGAACACGACACCGCCAGTCGCTGCAGTGAAAGCGACAACGATGACAACGAAAAGCATGAGGAAACCGTTCGTCTGGGCGGCGACGAATTCGTCGTTCTACTGGAACGACTGGATCGACGCGAAGACGCACTCACGGTGGCTCGGAGGATCGTCAGTCGAATCTCCGAACCCTTTCAACTGGGGAATCGGTTGGTCAACGTCGGCACGAGCGTTGGATTGGCGTTCATCGAAGAAAACGTGTCCGATGCGCACGACGTCCTGCGGAATGCGGACACCGCCATGTTCCGTGCCAAGAACATGGGCAAAGGGCAAATCGCTGTATTTGACAAAACGATGCACGAAGCCGTTGTGGCCAGGCACGAAATGGAAGCCCAATTGCGACTTGCTCTGAAAGAAGAGTCCTTTGAGCTGCGATATCAGCCGATTGTCAATTTGACGAACGGCCAAATCGAAGGCGTTGAAGTGCTGATGCGATGGCGTGACGACAACGGTGAGTTCGTCTCGCCCAGCAAGTTCATCCCCATCGCCGAGGAAATCGGCCTGATCAACCACGTCGGCGAATGGGTTGTGGAAAACTCGATGCGCGAATTTGGTGGCTTGGTGCCACAGCTCTCACATGTCTTGATCGATGATTTTTACCTCGGTGTCAACGTCTCCCGACGACAACTGGGTGATCCCTTTTTCACCCAGCGTTTGACCGAAATCCAACAACGACAGCAGTTCCACTTGCCCCTGAAACTGGAGATGGCCGAGTCGGGTGATCCACGTCACAACGAACGCGCGCTGCAGACAATGCTGGATCTACACGAGTCGGGGATCGGAATCCACATCGACGATTTCGGAAAAGGCAACTCGTCCCTTTCCTGTTTCCAGGCCTACCCGATCGAAACGGTCAAAATCGATCGTACTTTCACAGCCTCGATCACTCGCGATCACGCGCATGCGATCATCACACAAGCCATCGTGCAGTTGGCTCACCACTTGAGCGCACGAATCGTCTGCCAGGGCGTCGAATCCCTGGAACAGTTGCACTTGTTGCGTCACTGGGGATGCGACCTTGGACAAGGTTACCTGTTTGCCCAGCCGCTGGACATCCATGAGCTGGCAACGTTCCTGCTGCAGTCACAGACTTCCGACGCATTCAAACTGCTCAGAGGCGAAGCCGACTTCGCGCCCTTGGTTCCCCCTACCAGCTTGATCCAACTGCAATCACACGAACCCACGGCGTAGTGCACTGGACCACGTAGCCGAGCCTCTCCGAGGCACGGGGCTTCGCGTCTCGGAGAGACGCGTCTACGTGAGACGCGTTCACATGAGAGACCGATCTTGCTTCACGCTCATGCGGGCGTGCTTCGCGGTCACGCGGGTTCCAGACCGGTCATCGTCGATGTACCGGTGGCAAAGGTGTCGGTCTCCAATCCTGTTTGCTGCAATACCGAAACGAACAAATTCGTCAGCGGATAGTTGTTCCGCTTGTCGAATGCCAAGTGTTGACCGTGACGGAAACCCCCGCCGGCGAACAAGACCGGCATGTTGCGGTTGTCGTGATTGGACGCGTTGCCCAAATTGCTGGTCAGTAGCACTGACGTGTGCTCCAGCAGCGTGCCGTCGGTTTCCTCGACGCCGTGCAGCTCTCGTACAAAGTTGCCCCAGCCTTTGACGATCTCGGCTTCGATCAACGCCAACTGATCCAGTTTGTCTTGGTCCATTCCGTGGTGACTGAGCGTGTGATAGCCCTCCTCCACACCGGGGATGGGAATCGTTCCTCCGACGCCGGGAATGTGCAACGTGATGAATCGGGTCGAATCGGTTTGCAAGGCCAGCCGCATCACGTCCATCATCATCCGTTGGCGTCCGACTATATCGGCACCGTTGGCGATGTCCAACGGCTGCTTGGCGTCGACTTTGGGCTTGGGCAGTTTGGCCCAACGCTCGTTGGCCGCCATTCGCTGCTCTAATTCTCGGACACTGGTGAAATAAGCGTCCAGGCGATCACGATCACCGGTGCCCAGTTCACGCTGCAGACGTTTCGCGTCATCCCCCACCATGTCCATGATGCTGCGTCCCTTGCGGACCCGCTGCGCCTGTTGCAACTGTTGCTGTTTGGAGTCGTCGATAAACAACTTGGCGAACACGTCTGCAGGCGAGTCGTAGGGCGGGATCATGGCTCCGTTCTCGGTGTACGAGGGGCTGCTGTCGCCGCCGATATTGAGAACCAGCGATGGGAATCGAGTCGCATCGCCGAGATGCTTGGCCAAATGCTGATCCAACGAGACCGTGTTCTTTGCGCTGCCAGAGCTGCCCATCGCGCAGCCCGTCAAAATACTGGCTTCGGCGCGGTGACCTCCTTTGACCCCAGGATGCGACGAGCCCGAGACGACGGTGAACTGGTCTCGGATGTCAGCCAATGGTTCCAAGTACAACGCGGGCTTGTAGTCCCTGCCGGCTTGCTCGGGATTCAGGTTCTCTGCCAACAATCCCAAGCCGAGAGAGACCGACACAAAACGCCGTGGCGTGCCTTCGCTGGTTTCCCCAGGGCGAGATCCGTCGACATCGGTTGCCGATGCGGCCGCCGATGTCATGGCCGACAACCAGGGCAGCGACATGGCGACGCCGGTGCCTCGCAACAAAGTGCGGCGCGCGAGAGTCTTGCGACTGGAGTTTTTGCGTGAATGGTTCATCGTTCGGTTCGCTTCATGGGTTCAAGAAGACGGGTCATTTGCTCAAGAAGATGGGGCTAGTCACGACGGCTTGGATCAACGATCGCAAACCGTACTCTGCTGATTCGGACTGGCGGACGATTTCATCGACGACCGGGCGGTCGGCAAAACCGATCGAGGCACCCGTAGCGTACACCAGCAGCTTTTCCGCGAAGTTGCGTGCAAGCGGCTGCGGCTGGGAGGCGATGATCTCACGAAAGTTTTCGAACGAGTCAAACGGAGTCCCGTCGGGAAGTGTGTAGCTGGGGTCCACCGGCGCGAGAACTTTGGAACGCCGACCGTTGAATTGCAGATAGTCGTCTCGCCATTGTCCTGCGGCGTCAAAGTTCTCCAGGGCAAAGCCCGGAGGATCGATGTTTTGATGGCACACCGCACAATCGGCGTGGTCTCGGTGTTTGGCCAAGATTTCCCGGATCGTTTTCGCGCCACGCACGTCCGGCTCGATCGCCGGGACGTTCTCTGGCGGCGGCGGGATCGGTCGCCCCAGCAATCGGTTGCACAACCAAACGCCACGCAAGACGGGCGAGGTGTTTGTTCCGTTGGCGGTGACCTTGAGGATCGAGCCATGCGAAAGCAATCCGCCGCGATGCGATGTCGGCTCCAGTTGGACTTGCCTCATCTCATCACCACTGACGCCATCAACGCGATAGTAACGTGCCAGTCGGCTGTTGAGGAATGTGAACGGTGCGTCCACCAAGTCAGCCGCAGGAGCGTCTTGCTGAATCAGTGTCTTGAGGAACAGGTGAGTCTCGGACAGCATCGCATCTTGAACCACCGTGTCGAACTCTGGATACATCCGCCGGTCAGGTTCGGTGAATTCGATATCGACCAGGTCCAACCATTGCCCGGCAAAGTCGCGAACGAACTGGTCGCACGCGTCGCTATCGAGCAACCGCTGCAGTTGTCGATTCAATTCACCGGGGTCGGACAAACGGCCGGCGTCGGCCGCCGCTTGCAATTCTGTGTCGGGCATGCTGCCGGTGATCAGGTAGCTCAATCGACACGCGATCGCGTGATCATCCAAGGGACCTGGACTTTCGTAGTGATACAGGAATCGAGGAGAGCAGAGTACGGCGCGATAACTGTGACGCAGAGCGTCCAGTGGCGACTCGCCATCAGCCAACTCGCTTTGCAGCATCTCGATGTAGGGAGCGGCCACGTCGTCGGCAACCGGATGACGAAACGCACGTCGCATGAAATGTTTCAACTGAGCGACCAACTCGTCCGCCTCAGGCGCGGACTTGCCGTCGGATGACATCAGGACCAAACCGCGCGACTTGCGATCCAATCGGGTTTTCATGGTGCCGATCAAATGCTCGCGTACCTCGTCGATTTCACCACCGGGAAAAATCCGTTGAACGGTCATCGAATCGATCGCCACGCCGGGAACTTTCTGAGGCGTGCCTTCCCCCGCACCGACTTGACCGCCTTGAAAGCGAGCTTGCTTGAGCGTCAAGTCCGCCGGTCGCACTTCGATCACGTGGTTCTTTTCGATCCAAGCATCGAACGTCCATTGCTGTGTCTTTTCGGTTGTCTCCAAGGCGCCGATCCAATACATCAACGGCGCGCTGGAGACACAGGCGCCGCTGCGAACGCTGCACCACACACCACGATCGTCGGGTTTGTTGATGGCGGACGCGGCCAACGTGATGCGGTACCAGCCTGACTCAGGAACCCTCGACGCAGAGATACGACCATAGAAAATCAAGCCGCTTGACCACACGACCGCTTTGCCGTCCAACATCTCCGGGTCGCGACAACGTTGGCGTGGATTGCGTCGCGCGACACCACGAGTGTCCAAGTCGAGGTCCAGCAAGCGATGGTCGCCTGATAGTCGATCGAACGCGGCATCAAGGACCGTATCGACGGCTTGCAGATGCGACTGCAAATGAAAGTGGCTCATCGACTGAACATCGGCGATGTTGTAGAAGCCTTCGCTGCGTTGTTCGCCGGGGAGCAACTTGGCCACCGGAACGTTGACCGCCAGTAGGTCGCCGAGGGTACGCTCAAGTTGTACGTTGGTCAGTCGGCGCCCCCTGGATCGTCCCAGTGTTTCGTTCAGCTGCTGTTGCGTTGAGCGCAACCACGAGCTTGCGACACTCGTGAATTGGGTAATTTGTTTTTCGGACAGGGGTTCGGAATCCGGCGGTGGCATCTCGCCGTTGCGCACGCGATCATGGATGCGCACCCATTTTTGCATCATCCCTGGCGACTGCAGATCGCTCGTCAGCGTGCTGGCGTCAAAGCCACCTTCGCCATCACTGCCGTCATGGCAGTCCAAACAGTTCTGCCGAACGAAACTCAACATGGGTTGGCTGGAGTCGGCCTTGCGCGACGCGTCTGCCGCATTGGCCACTGAGTTCTGTAGCAAGGGGTTCTCTGGCACGACGGTGCAGAGGAAACCAACGATCACCATGACAAGATACTGCCACGTGGGACGAAGTGCAGATGGGCTGGGCATCGAGGTCAACACAAAGTGGAGTGGGAGCAATGGGGGTGGGACTGAATTCGCTGAGGCGACGGGCTCCGGTGGGAAATTCATTCTATCCCAAGAGTCCCATTTGCGAAAATCAGAATTCACTCGTTCAGAGCTGCAAACGGTCGAATTTCCACCCAAACAACCGCCATACTGAATGCGGCGGGACGTTCCAGTCCGATTCGTTGTTGACCCAGAATCCTTAGGAGGTGACCCATGAGCGTTCCCGCGAAAGCCCGAGTGTGGCGAATTGCCGCTCCACTGGCTTCATCGCTCGTGATTTTTTTTCTTTTCCAGTCATCCACAACCGCTTGGGCGCAAATGAAGAACACGAGTGTTGCAAACAGTCCGAGTGACCTGATCGAAATCCAAGTGCCCATTCGCGACGGCAAGATCGTTTGGGCCGACGTCGCAGAACAAGTCGCTCAGAGCGTCAAGCTTGACAGAGCCTCCGTTGCCAAGTTGTTCCCCAGTGGTAGCCTGGATGCTCATGCTCCGGCGACCGTCTTTGCCCTGATCGGTATGGACTTGGCGTTTGGCGATGCCATGTCCGTCCGGTTGGTCACTGATCGACTCGGTGAAACCTGTTTGCAGCTACGATGCAGCCGCGAGGTACTCGGGTTATCGCAACGCAATGGTGAGCGTCGCCCAGCAAGCATCGGACTCGATAGCGACTGGAAAGAAAGAACCAGCAGCGTTGGCGGGCGGCAACGTCCTTTGATCGTGTGCTTGCACGGTTTGAAAAGTCATGGCGAGCGATTCGCTGCGTTACGCAATTTCTTGCGTCAGGATGGCTACGCGACGGCGTCCTTGAGCTACGACGACAGGCAATCGATTCACGAATCCGCAAGTGAACTGTCACGACTGATTCGAAACGAATTGGCTGGCTCAGATGGCCTACCGCCGATCGTTTTGGTCGGGCATTCCATGGGCGGGTTGGTGGCGCGTGAATGGACAGAGGACCCAGCGTTGGCAGGAGAGTCTGTTGTCGGGCTGATTACAGTGGGAACTCCCCATCAGGGTTCCAATTGGGCAGCCATGCCACCGCTGCTGGACCTGTTCTTTGTGGATGATTTTGACGCGTCGGACATTCTGGACGTCTTGTTGCATCAACCATCCGAGCCGGGGCTGAGAGACCTGGTGCCTGACTCAGAATTCTTGAGAACGCTCAATGCCCGGCCTCGTCGAAGCGATGTCAGCTATTTGACCATCGCAGGCACGGCATCACCGGTCAGCGAAACCGAAGTATCCCAGCTGCGTGACTTGCTTCGGTCGCTCGACACTGACGGAGGCTTTGTACGCGTGATTCGCCCACGCATTGCACCTTTGTTGGATAGCTTTGATGAAGTGATCCAGGGAAAGGGTGACGGTGTGGTGTCTGTCGAGAGTGCGTCGTTGACGGGCGTGGACAAACCGCTGATCGTCAATCGATCACACATCGATTTCTTTCAGCCCTCCGCCTCCCCAAACCGTCAGCCGGTGTGGAACGCAATCCGCGCTCATTTGGATACGTGTTCACGACCGCGGTGATTGGCGTCGTTCAACCGGTATTGCGTCCTCACGACGCAACGGGCTGGATGGTATCATCCGCGTCACGGCACGATCCCGGACACCATTCCTTTCAGGACCCAGCGTCATGTTGCTTAGCGAGCCTCCGGAAACCGAATACGACCTTCGACTGAGCGCATTTGGGTTTCCACTGCGGATCAGTTGGACGTTTTGGCTGGGGGCCGTCGTCTTTGGACACAATTTTGCCCAACTTGTTGACCGTCAGTTCGCCGCATCAAGTCCCGGTGTGTTACCGCTGCTGGTTTTGTGGACGATCTGCATGCTGATTTCGATATGGATCCACGAACTCGGACACGCTGTTGCCTTTCGCTTCTATGGGATTCAATCGACGCTCGTCCTGTATCACTTCGGCGGCTTGGCCATCCCGATCAGCTCCTATAACCCTGGTCGATCATTCGCCCGGCTACGTCCCGGCGAAGACTTGCTCATCGCGCTTGCCGGTCCCGTTGCACAGCTCTTGTCTGCGGCGGCAGTGATTGGGGTTGTCAAATTGGCAGGTTACCAAGTCGATGCGTTCAACTGGATGCCAGCCGGTTTGCATCGCATCCCTTGGGTAGGCGAAGGCGAGCCGATCGACAGTGCAGGCCTCTACGCGATCGTGTTCTTCTATGTGTTCCCGAGCGTGCTGTGGGCATTGTTGAATCTGGTCCCCGTTTGGCCGCTCGATGGTGGGCGAATCATGCGTTCCATCGTCCTCATGGCCGGTGGTGACCTTGCGCAATCCTTGTGGATCAGTGTCATCACGGCCGGTGCGTTGGCCGTTTACTCGTTCAAGAGTGGGAACACGATGATGGCGATCTTCTTTGCCATGTTTGCGTTCAGCAGTTACCAGTTGACCCAACAAAACAACTGGCGATGACAATCGGTAACGAGAACGAGTCTTCGCATAGATCGCAGAGGCGAACCAAGTGTTGCATTTTGCATCACGTGTCAGGTGCTCTGCATAGGTCATTGGGTGACGTAGCGCGCTGTTGTGAACTCGCGCGCAACGACAGTTGACTTACTGATCGAAGGTCAAGTTGCAGCGCATCGATGGAATCATGCGCTCTGTTTTTTAGCGCCGAACATGACGCGACGATGCGCAAAACGGTTTCTCAAAGCTCAAAGTTGTCCTCTTGAGCAAAAAAAGTTCATGTTTTTTTTTGCTTCAAGACGCTCACTTGCAGACCCCTTTTTCGTGCTCGCGCATGACGTCGTCAGCGCGCCGTTGCGACAGTCAACATGCATCGTATGCACGCGCATCGAAGTGCTCATGATCAATGCGCAGCGCAACAAGACGCGATATTTTTTGCCGTGTTTTACGATGTTTGCGCATCGATCATTCCGTCGCGCGCATGATGCGAACGTCACACATCGCGATCACGTTGCGCGTGATCACAAACATGGTTGGTGTTTACCGACGCATGCATCGCGCAGCGCTTACGACGTTGCCGACACGGCACCGCGCGAACGTTGTGCAAGCATTTTTTTTTCAAAAAGATGTTGCGTCGTACGGCTCAGCGCGTACAAATACTCGCAAGTTTTACACGTTGGATGCTGAGAGACTCTTAGACGTGGATCGTCGACCTCTCAGTGACCAATACATTCACAACGATTGGTGAGCCGTGGCCGGTGGCTTTTGAGACATCGTCGTCTCTCAAGTCACAATGACTCACCGTCGTGTCCTTTCTTCGCGGAGGAAGAACGTGGCCAAGAAAAAAGCAAAGAAGAAGGTCGCCAAAAAGGCAGCCAAGAAAAAAGTAGCCAAGAAGGCAACCAAGAAGAAGGCTGCCAAGAAGGCAACAAAGAAGAAGGCGACCAAGAAGAAGGCTACTAAGAAGAAAGCCACCAAGAAAAAGGCTACCAAGAAGAAAGCGACCAAAAAGGCCGCTAAGAAGCGTCGCTAGTCTTCTTCCGGATCACCGCTCCACGGAGCAGTGCCCCCCAATCAACAAACGTGACCGCGTCAGAGCTTGCTCCGACGCGGTTTTTTTTTGCCCCAACGACAGTATTGGTGGGAAAGGTGGGCAAAATGAGGCATTTGCGTCGCCCCATGATTCATTCCTCACAAGGCGTATGGTTTGTGCTTGGGCAGATGGTGGCGTTCGTTTTCGACTTGGAAAGTCGAACGACAATTGTCGCTCGACTTTCCAGGTCGATAGCGTGCCCCGCTGAGCGATTCACCAATCCCAAACGCTGACTTGCGCAGACCGACACCCGCCCTCGCAGTCTCCCAATCGGCCCTAGTGCATCGTCCAGTCTTAGAACGTGGGTTCGGTAGATGAGCCGTTTTGGCGTTAGCCACGGTTTTCGTGCCACAACCGTGGCTAACGCCAAAACGGCTAACCCCAAAATCAAGACCGGACGATGCCCTAGCCCAGATATTGCATCAGCCGGAGTGCGCTAGCCCGGATGATTCATGCGACTCACTACAGTCTTCGCAATACGTTTGCACGGAACGGCTTGTGCGGATTGGTAGGAAAACAGTCTGCGCAGATCAGCCGCCACGCGATAGCGTCCGGTTCCCCGCCTGTAATCAGGAACCGGACGCTATCGCGTGCCGGCTGATGCATCAAACGGCAACGTCCTACTTTCAACGTCAGCCAAGTCGCCATTATCACGTGCGTCGTCGTGACAGACGTCCATGCAATATCCGGCCAAAGGGGTTGCAGAGCCTAGCCTATAGCGTCGGCAGGCTTGCTGTCGGGGGCGAGGCCGCGGCTCGCGACGCCAACGTCTGGACCATCGATACGACGATGGACTCAAACGGCGCCCTAGCCGCCGCGTTCTCCAGCAGTTCTTGTGACAATCGGCCTTCGTCACCGGCTGACCGCAGGGAGATGTTCAGTGGCAGGGCGCCCAAGAAAGGGACGGCCAACTCCTCTGCTTTATCTCTTGCTCCGCCTTTGCCAAAGATGTCGTAGGACTTGCCGCAGTCTGGGCACTGAAACCCGCTCATGTTTTCCACCATGCCCAGCAACGGGATGTTGACCTTTCGGAACATCGCAATCGCTTTGACCGCATCGAGCAATGCGACTTCCTGTGGCGTGCATACAACGACACTGCCCGCAATGGGAACGGCTTGCGAAAGTGTCAATGCAACATCGCCCGTGCCCGGCGGCATGTCGATCACCAAGTAGTCCAGTTCACCCCATGCGGTCATTCCCAAGAACTGGTTGATCGAACCGTGCAGCATCGGTCCGCGCCAGATCACGGCTTCATTGGGGGCGACCAGAAAGCCCATCGACATCACGGGCATCGGAAAAAGTGAATCGTCGTCGTCACGCAGAAAGATCGGTTCGATCTTTTCACCTTTGGCAAAAGCCGGCCGGCCCGAGAGCCCCAGTAGGTGGGGGATGCTGGGGCCATAAACGTCCGCGTCCATCAGGCCGACGTTGGCGCCCATTTGCCTCAGCGTCAGTGCGATGCCACTGGCGACGGTGCTTTTCCCCACGCCACCTTTGCCACTGCCGACAGCGATCACGCTTTTGACACGCAATCCTGTTTGCCCCAGTCTGGCTGGCGGGCGTTGATGGGTGACGAGGTTGATCGACACCGTTGTTCCGGGTGTCAGCGAGGTGAGTTTGGACTCGATCGCGTTGCAAACATCGGTCGCAATCGGCATTGAGTGGGTGGTCAGGCCGATCGTCGCGGTTACTTTCAGGCCATCGATCGTGATGTCACCGATTTGCCCCATGGAGCCCATCGGTCTGCCCGTTTCGGGATCGGCGTGCTGATTGAGGCAATCACGGACGGTTTGTTCGTTCAGATCAGGCATGGCAACGTTTTGTGGCGGGGGATGCAAAATTTGTTGTCAACAAAGGCCTGTCAGTAGAAAGCCAGCACCGTGGGTGAGCAACCCGTGGCAACAGTTCAGCGAGTCTGGCGTCAGTGATCCTGACGCTGGGGACGTACGAAAGAGAAGAGTCCTGTCTCGTTGCAGAAAAACACGCGGAGCGATGATTGCTACGTGGATTTCGAGACACTTATTTTCCGTACGTCCCGATACGGGCTCGGTGACGATCGATCAGCTGTCGAAATCTCGGCATGTCTTCGGGGTTCCCGATGGTGGCAAGCGTGCCCAATTCGGCCAGCTCCAGGACCGCGTCGACACGGACGTCATCGACTGCCAACAATTGCAAGATGCGGCCATTTGCGGTCATCGACGTGCTGGAGACGTGCTGGGCCAGTTTGCCGAGTTGAGGCGGACTCACCACCCACAAAACGGTTCCACAAAGGTCGCGTCGACTGGGCGTTTTGTATTCCGCCAAAGGTGTCGTGACGATTTCGGTGTGCAGTCGGTCAAGGCGCCCCACTGTCGGCACTTGAGAATTGGGCCGAGGCAACCAAAAACGGTTTGCAGCGGATGTCCATCGCGTTCCCGTTTCGCAGACGCGAATCAGATAGGTCACGCGTTGAGAGGGTAGGGGTCTTGGGGATGGCATCGCGTGCGTCTTGATGGCGGGTTCGGTCGGGGTGGCAACGGAGACTGCTGATTGAGTCGTGTCGCGTTATCACTGTGAGCCGATGGCGCTAGCCACGGGCCTCGAAGGGTTTCGTCAACACCATGAGGCCCGCGGCTAGCGCTGGACTGCTCAAAGTTTGGGGTTGACATTGTTTTTTCAGTCCATGTTTTCGTTCCATGCATCGCAATCAAAGTGAGCCTCAGACGCTAGCCGTGGGCCGGCACCACAATCCGCCTCAGGCCTACGGCTATCGCCTGAGGCTCACTGGGCCTACCGGCTGCGCCGGCTGTAGGGACATAAACTTGCGCAAACCCAAAAAGACACAACACCAAACTTTGATCAGTCCAGTCTTCAACGACATCCGGTCAGGCATCGGGTTCTTGATCGAGTTTGCGGAGCAGTCGCGCGCGGCTGATTCCCAATCGCCGTGCCGCTTCGGCGCGGTTGCCGTCGCACAGCCGCAGCATGTCATCGATCAGCGAAGACTCATACTTTTGCACCAGTTCGTCCAGTGGAAACGAGTCATCTGGATCGTTTTGAGGTTTTCCCGAGCGAAAGGATCGAATGACCAGAGGCAAGTTCTCCACCGCGATGGCTTGAGTGGTCGATGATCGGGCCGCGTGTCGGATCGCGTGTTCTAGTTCGTCGATATTCTGTGGCCATGGATAGATCACCAGGGCATCCAGCGCTGCGCGTCCGATGCGTTCTGCGATGCTTTCACCGGCAGCATGATGGCGATCCAGCATTGCGGTGGCCAAGATTGAAATGTCTTCCACACGCTCAGCCAGGGCTGGCAAACGAACCGACAACGTGCTCAACGCGTCGATCAAGGTGCCTGTCAATCCGATCGGCGTTTCGCCGCTCTCATTTTGCGTCTCCCAGTCATTGACATCGACGACCTCATCTGACAATTCAACGGGCTGCTCGCCACACAAGCCGAGCACGCGGAGTCGATCCGGAAAAGCGTCCAGCAACTGCGTCAGTCTGTGCTGGGCTTCAATCGGCATTTGATCCAAGTCACGAACCAGCGCGGTTCCGCTGGATGACTGTGAACCGGTCAAGTGGGTCAGCAGCGGGGCCATCGAGGCATCGAGCAACTCAGCGTCCATCAACGGACCTTCGATCACGCTCAGGGGTTCACCTGGCGCGCTCCATTGGTGGACTTGGCGGGCGATCGATTCCCGCCCTGAGCCTGCGGGGCCGAAAAAGCCGACGTGAGTCCGGACGGCAGCGGCGACACGCAGTCGTGCGCGGATGCGGCGAGCGGCGGGCGAGTTGCCTGCGGTGACAATCGAACAGCGGGTCGCGTGATGACGACGCCAATGATCGAGCGTTTCACGCCGCAAGACGACGTCGCGCATTTCAGAGGACATCGGTGCCGCGTCAAACGGCTGGCGGTCACCGCGGTGGTCTTCAAACTGGCCGGCGATCGCAAGCGTCAACGCTTTGTCGGCGCTCCCCAATCGCACAAAGCGAACTTCCATCGGCGGAATCGTCGAGGCGATTTGCGATGAACGTTCGCGCTTGATCGGTTTCGCGGCGACCAATGGCGGTTGGACATTCAGTCGCGCCGTTCCACGGTCCAGAAAGCCTGGTGGCGCAGAAAGCGACGCCGCCAGAAAGTCCAACGGATCATCCGAGATGGCGGCTCCGGCAACGCATCGGCGACCGATCAATTGTTCGCCGTCGACCTGCAACCAAGTCGATGCGGTCGCGGAAACGTAGATCAGTTTACCCGTCGACCCGATGACCCAAAAAGGGAAATCGCACGCGTCGAGCGCGCGTGCGAGGGGTCGGATTTTGGTGGCCGATGCCATGGGGGACGGTTCGTTAAAACACGTCCAGGATGAAGTGGTGACCGGAGTGATACCGTCGGGTGCTCGGGTAGTAGTTGTGCCACTTTTTGTTGTACACCGGGATTCTCATTTCAGCCGGGTATCGGTGATACATGCTGTCCGCGCTACGAAAGTACTCTTGTCCCCAGAAGTTTTGGGGGTAGTAGACGTAGGGATAATGGTAGAAACGGTTCCAGTCGCGAGTGCTGGACTGTCCCCCCCAAGCTTGCCCAAAGGCACGTTGGTCTGCCGAAGCGGTGTCGGCCACGGTGAGAGCGCCGACGGCGATCACAGCGGCAAGAATGATCTTACGGAGCATTGCTGCGTTTCCCTTTGTCATGGCTTGCGAGTACCAGGTCATCGACCGGGCAAACGGTTGCATTGAGATGTGTTGACAGTATCCGACACCAACGCGACCGCACGGCGGTCAGCTCTGTCGTCGGCGATCGACCGTGGATCCTGCGGGGGACGTCACGGCAAAATCGACCAGCCGAGGCAGCCAACGCACGCAAAAGTGTCTGGCTCGACCCGGATCATCATTCCTATCGGCACAACCGGATGGATCGGTTGAGTCGATCGTAGGTAGTTTTTGAGCACATCCTGACGCGGCCACGGCCTGTTCAAGCACTCCGCCAAGTGGGATTCACGCGATTTGCGTCCTTGAAAGCGGGAAAACCCGATGCCACACCACCCGGATGCGTGCGTTGGCGAGCAGGGAAGACATCGATCTTTGCCCGCAAAAACCTTATCCTTTAGGGAACGAGATCGTGAATCACTTTCACCCGGATTTATCCCTCTGCTCGGCAGATGGCTTCTCACCGTTGCCATCAACCACCTATCATTAAGCAATCCGCCGAATGTCCCTCCAACCCAACCGACCGTTCATGTCTGCCCCCACACCTGCACTGGTCCCCACCACGCTGGCCCAAACGACGCACCACCCCCGCGCCCGCTTGCTGCCCAAGCCGCATCAGATCACCGCAATCCTCTTGGCGATCGTTGTGTCGTTCTCCAGCTCGGTCGCCAACTCGTGTCCGTTCTGTTCTGCGGTCAAACAGACCATCCGACAGGAAGCCGCTGCGATGGACGCCGTCGTGATCGCATCGGCCGTCGAGAGCGACATCACGGTGGATCCGGCAACCGGCATCATCCAGATGAAGATCGAACAGGTGCTCAGTGGCGACAAGCACGTTCAAGCAGGCCAAGTGGTCAAGGCGGTTTACTTTGGGCGAGCCGAAATCGGCCGCCGATTCTTGCTCTCGGGCGTTGATCCGCCGAAGCTCGAATGGACCTGCATGCCGATCACCAAGGCCACCGAGAAGTACATCGTCGACTCATTCGCATTGCCCGACGACGACGCCGCAAGACTGCGTTACTACATGCAGTTTCTGGAAAACGACGAAGAAATGATCTCGCGTGACGCGTACGACGAGTTTGCATCGGCCCCCTACGATGCGGTGAAAAAAATCAAAGACGACATGGATCATGAGCAGTTGGTCAAATGGCTCCAGGAGTCCGACATCGGGCCGGAGCGCAAGCGGCTGTATTTCACGATGTTGGGTGTCTGTGGCACCGAAAAGGACCTACCCATGCTGGAGGACATGCTGCGCGGCACGCGAACCAACATGACCAGCGGACTCGATGCGTTGGTCGCCTGTTACTTGACCCTCGCCGGTGAAAAAGGTCTGCCGCTGATCAACGAGCTCTTCCTGGCTGACCACAAAGCACCGTTCAGTCACGCGTATGCCGCGATCATGGCGATCCGATTCCATGGGACCGAGGGCGACGTGATCCCACGCAGCGCCCTGGTCGAATCGTTGCACTTGGTGCTGGAGCGAAAAGAGCTCGCGGACATGGTGATCCCAGACTTGGCGAAATGGAATGACTGGAGCCAAATCGATCGGCTGGTGCAGTTGTTCAAGGAGTCCGACGAAGAAAACAATTGGGTCCGGGTCCCGATCGTCAATTACTTGAGAGCATGCCCCCTGCCCAAGGCCAAGGACGCGGTGAAGGAACTCGAAGAGATCGATCCGGAAAGCGTTCGGCGGGCCAGCGTCTTCTTTCCCATCCCCGTCCCCGTGCGTGACAACAAAGGTGGTACGTCCTCCGTCACTCCGCAACGGAGTCGAAACGTGGAACCGGATACCCTTCAATCGCCCGTGCCGCTGCCCAACGACGGCGTGCTATATGCCGATGCCAGAAACGCCGATTCCAGAACGGCTGGCGGCGTGGGGCTGCTGGCAACCAACGGCGGAAATTTAGTTGGCATTGCGGGCAACGAACCGATGAACCCATTTCGCTTGGTCTACGTAGTGTCTCTGATGTTGGCGACCATTGTGATCGGTCAGTTCCTGGTGCTCTCGGGCGGCCCAGCCATGGGGCCCGCTCCGGTTGCTCTGACGGCCGACGGCGCCACGGTCGAGTCTCCAAGTCAATCAAACGATTCCCATGACTGCTGAACTGTCTGCCGATCTTTCGATGTCGTCATCTCATGCCGATGTCGACTTTCCCTACCGAGCGATCAGCCGCAGCGCTATTTTCTCAACGGTGCTGTTTGTCGTTGGCTTGTTCGGTCTGATACCGCCCTTCGAGTTCGTGTTATCACTCGCCGCATTGGGCGTGGTGGTCGCGATCGTGGCCATCCGGTCGATTCGCAGCTACCCCAACGAATTCAGCGGAATGGCATTGGCTAAATTTGGCTTGGTGGCGAATCTTGCCCTGCTGATCGGTGGCATCGGACTGCACACGTACATCTACATGACGGAAGTCCCCCCCGGGTATCAGCGAGTTCAGTTCTACAACCTGCAACAAGTCCCAGGACTGCCGGACCAGCCCACGCAATTGGCCTTTGATATCGATGGCGAAAAGGTCTTCATCAAAGGCTACATCCACCCGTCTTCTGGTGGTGGGATGCTAAGCCAGTTCATCTTGGTACCTGATTTGGGAACCTGTTGCTTCGGCGGACAACCCAAGAGCAGCGACATGATCGAAGTCACCTTGACCAACGGGCAACGCATCAAAGGCGGCGTGACGCGACAGAAATTGGCGGGCGAGTTCAAGCTGAACAAGCAACCGCGAAAGCAAACGGATTTCGACAATTTGGTCTTCTATCGCCTGCGAGCCGATCAGGCGAAATAGAGCTCGCTCTGGTTTGATCTCGGTTTGGACTGTGATTGCCGCTACAATGACGGTGCAGCGCAACTTCACTACAAGTTGGAGTCCAGGCTTTAGCCGCTCGAGCGCACCCGAAACACAAGACCGCTACACATATTCCGGCGAAAGCCAATACGCCAGCGTCGGAATCAAAACTTAGCCGACTCGCACGCGCATTCACCCACCGACCTCAGATCCCGCCTCGCCCAGGAGATTCAGGTGCTCGCCGAACAACCCTCTGACCGCTATCGATATTTCGCTGTTTTGATCACGGCATCTCTGTTGCTCGGCATGTTCACGTCGAAGCCACTTGCTCCAACAATGGCTTGGGGCGACGATACGCCAGAGTCGGTCGAGAAAGACAAAGACACTGCGTCCAACAAAGCGTCAGACGACAAAGCATCCGACGACTCACAGCAACCCGAGACCGACCAGTATGGACGCGTCAAGGTCAAGCCACGGCGGAGCAGCGCGGCGGCATTGGCCAAAGGCGAGATCAATTTCGACGATCTGGTGTTTGACATCGAGAAAGATGCCAAGTTGGACGTAGAGAAGTTGACCAAAGAAGTCCGCTCGCTCGTCGGCAAGAAGGTGAAGCTAAAGGGCTACATCCTGCCCAGCACGCTGTTCAGTGACACGAACATCAAGCAATTTGTGCTCGTCCGAGACAACCGCGAATGCTGTTTCGGCCCCGGGGCGGCTCTCTATGACTGCGTGATGGTCGAAATGGTCGACGGGAACACCGCGGACTATTCGACACTGCCGGTCACCGTCACGGGCAAGTTCGAGATCGACACCAAATCCTACGCTTACCCCGGCGGCAAAGGCCCCAAGGGAGCCAGCCACCTCGCGATCTTTCGAATCCGAGGCGTCAGCGTCAAGTAGCGCCGTGCCGCCGTCTTTTACGTGGCCGCATCTCATGGGACGTGAAAAGTATTGTTGCTGCATATGACCGTGAAGCGATCTCGCCGGTTCATTCTTCACATTCCCAGCAATCCCCTCAGTCGCGGATGCGACGACAGCATACAGCCTGGGGCGCGAGCCCCAGGTGAACTTCGTGGTCGGGTTGGAGAATAAGTGTCCTCTCCCGTTGCCAAAATTACGCGAAGCGATGATTGCTACGTGGATTTCGCGACACTTATTTTCCGCACGTCTCTCCGAGACGCGAAATGTTCGAGCCTCGGAGAGACGCGACTACGTGAATCACTCTTTCGGTGCAGAGAGCGGTTACAATCAATGGTCGCCCATCATTGTCACGCTCATTCTCTGCGGAGCCTTCTCCATGCATCGCCCATCCTTGTTCGGCATCTTGAATTCAAAACACTGCATCCGTTTTGCCGCGTTGCTCGTGCTATGGCTCTCCGCCACGATCGTGCACGCCGCAGATCGGCCCAACGTGGTTTGGATCATGTCGGAGGACAATTCCGCGGACTACTTGCAGCATTTCGACCCCGCCGGTGCGCCGACACCAAACATCGAGGCGATGGCCGAGCACGGAATCACTTTCAATCACGCATTTTCCAACGCCCCTGTTTGTTCTGTCGCCAGGACGACGTTGATCACGTCCTGTTACGCTCCGAGAATCGGAACGCAGTTTCATCGCCGCGATACCGTCGCGCCGATGCCTGATGGCGTGCGAATGTTCCCGGCTTACTTGCGTGACGCCGGCTACTACACGACCAACCAACGCAAGGAAGACTACAACGCGGTCAAAGCAGACGATGTCTGGGACGCTTCGTCGCCCAAGGCACATTGGAAAAATCGTCCTGACAAGTCGATGCCGTTTTTCCACGTGCAGACTTACGGCGACTCGCACGAAAGCAGTTTGCATTTTCCAGCCAAAGCCATGGAGCAAGCTCCGGAGACCGACCCGGCAAGCGTCAAACTGCAACCCTATTTTCCCGACACACCAATCTTTCGATTCACGCGGGCTCGCTATCACGATCGAATCATGCAGATCGACCAACTGGTCGGCAAACTGTTGGAGGAATTGGAAGCGGACGGCGAACTGGAAAATACCTTTGTGTTTTACTTCGGCGATCACGGCGGCGTGTTACCCAGATCCAAAGGCTACCTTTACGAGTCGGGCCTCCATGTACCGTTGGTGATCCGTGTCCCTGCCAAGTTTCAAGGACTGGCGAGGCGTGAACTGGGCAGTCGCACCGATGGCTTTGTCGAGTTCGTCGACTTCGGTCCCACCGTTCTGGCGCTGGCCGGGTTGGAACGCCCAGAAGGTATCGACGGGCGTGCTTTTCTCGGCAAGAACGTTGACGCAGACGAAGTGGATCAGCGAAACGAAACCTTTGGATACGCCGATCGCTTTGACGAAAAATACGATCTCGTGCGCTCACTGAGAGTCGGCAAATGGAAGTACATTCGCAACTTTGAGCCGTTCTTGCCTGACGCTCTGCAGAACAATTACCGCTACAAAATGTTGGCGTACCAAGAATGGCGTGACCTGTACAAGGCTGGCAAGCTAAACGACGTGCAGAGCCAATTCTTCAGGGCCAAGCCTGCCGAAGCGTTGTACGATCTGGATTCCGATCCGTATGAAATCAACAACTTGGCAGACGATCCCCAATATCAAGAGCAGCTGGAATTGTTACGTCGCAAGCTGCGTGATCGGTTGGTGTCGATGCCCGACCTGAGTTTCTTTACCGAAGCCGTGGTGGTGTCCGAGGCGATCAAAAATCCGGTGGTGTTTGGCCAACAGAATCACGCTCAATTGTTGGCGATGATCGACACGGTCAATTTGGCTTTGTTGCCGCCCGAGGACGCGGAGATCCAACTTGCTGCAGCTCTGCAGCACGAAGATCCGTGGGTGCGTTACTGGGCGTTGGTGGCCTGCAGCAGTCACGGTAAAGCGGTCGCATCGTTGGCGCCCAGGGCTCAGGAACTGCTTCTGGATATTGAGCCGTTGGTGGTGGTTCGTGCCATCGAGTTTTTGGCAATGGTCAGCGACATCGATACGATGCCGTATCTGTACCGCAGTTTCGAGCGTGCCACCAACGAACCGGAAGCGTTGCGGATGGTGAATTCTGCGGTGTACTTGAGAGATCTGTATGGCGATCGTTTTCCGATCGACCCTAAACGACTTCAATTCGCTGCGATTTTGGATCGCCGAAAGAACAGCGAATTGGACCGTCGACTGGATTACTTGTCAGGCAAGCCTTAACACGTAATGGGATTCGCCAGAATTCCCCTCGCAACCAATTCTTACCACCGTCCACTTCGCCAGCGTCTCCGATCTACCGTCGATTCAGACGACGATACTCGTCCAACCGTCTTGCTTCGTCATCCAATCGGCGTGTTGCGATCGATGACTCGACAATCGGTTGCGTCCCCAAGCGGACTTGATCGGCATCGCTGATATGGCGGCGGCTGGCACGCAGCGATTGACGAACCAGAAAATCGCTCAATCGGATCGCGGTGTGCTTGTTCAGTTCGCCGAGGTTGATTGCCTGTCCCCACGAGAGTCTTAATCCCGCGTGTCTATCCCGTGCTTGTCGTTCAACATGCTGAATCCGCTGACGCACCGCTTGAGGATCACTCTGAAAGACCCAAGTCCAACTGCGTTGGCCGACACGGTATGCCATTTCGCCCATCGCCATCGCAGAATGCAATGCTTCGTCAAACTGTGCGGCGACACTGAGTGATGTTGCCGCGCCGAGGTCCACGCCGCCGATGATGATCTGTCGACCGGCGGGACGAATGGATTCCTTTTCACGAAGTTCGACCAGCACGGTAGGAACGTCGATTCTGACGCGACGCGGCGCGTAGATATCACGGGGCGGATACTGCTGGCGAACGAAACTGCGAACACGCGGCGGGTTTTCGTTTTTTCCTGCGGCTTCACTTGCACGCCGCCAGTCGGCCCATGCCCTGGCGACGCTGCTCGGTCCTCCGATGCAAGTTTCAAAACTGACCACGGTTCCAGTATTGATTCGGGACTCGATCCACAATGGCGAGTAGTGAACCGCTGCCAGTTGTTTGGCGATCAGCAGTCCAAGACCGCCGCCGGAGCCGCTCGGGGAATGATCGCGTGCGATCGCTTCCATGTCCGCCGGTGAAATCCCGCTGCCTTGATCCACGACGGACCAACGAAGCATTCGGCCACCGGAGACGGGCACCATGCGGACCAAGATCGGATCGCCTTCCGCAGTCACACGGATTGCGTTGGTGACGAGATTGACGACCAGTCGACGCAGCATCGCCGCGTCACCAAACACTTGAGTGGACATGTCCGATGGACCGTCCCACAAGATATGCACGTTCCGCGGCAAGGTCCAAGGTCGCAGTGTGTTGCTCACCGCGTCCTTGATTTCACTCAGCGCTACCCAGCGTCGTCGCGCTCTTGGAAAGCCGCTGTTGAGACGTTGCATATGCACCATCTCGTCGACCATCTGATCGACACAGTCGCACTGATCGATTGCGGCGCTGAGGAACTCGTTTTGCGACGGCGTCAGTCGCCCCAGTTCTCCGTCGCGAACCAGTCGGACGGATTCTCGGATCGTGTTCAATGGCGCGCGCAAATCGTGTGCGGTCTCGCTGATCAAGCGAATCGTCGACGGATCGGGGCCAGCGATGGCGCCGGCATGGTCCGATGTGAGTGGTACAGATGCTTTGCCGTCAACCAATGGCGTTTGAAGCGAGACGGCTTGGGTTGCTGGAAAGGTCACCCCATGAATCGCCGTTCGCGTGTCGGTCGTGGCAGATGGCGTGGGGACAGTCACAGCTTGGAGGCTCCGTCGAACATGAAATAGAAACGCCCCAGAGGGGTTTGTTGTTTGGAGAGACATGTCTCGTGCTCCCCGACCAACCCGTTACATTCACATGCGGTCGACCGAACTCACCATTGGTCCTCAGTGGAACCGATGCGAAAGCCGCTCATTGGCAACTTCCCCCGTATCACGAACCAGATGTGACGATCTTGTCGAGGGAAACCCGACGTCACACCTTGCCAGACCCGCATTGCTTGCCCAGCGTTCACAAGCCGGGGCATTTCCGGTGAGAGAATCATGAAACTTGCGATCGGGCACCGACCCACCTACACTTTGTGCCTTCCCTTCCCACGCGAAACCTCGCTCCTTTTCTACCTCCCCCATTCAGAGCCGGCCCCGTCATGGATTCCCGAATTTTGAAACGTCGTCCTCATTGGTTGCTGTCGATCACGACGCTCTGCCTCGTGACGGCATTGGTATCCGGTTGCACGATCGAAAAGACCAGCAGCCAAGCCAGCAGCGACTCGGGCAAGACCAAGGTTGCCTTTGTGACCAACGGGATCGCTTCGTTCTGGACGATCGCGGAAGCCGGTTGCCGAAATGCGGCCAAGGACAATGATTGCGAGTGCATCGTTCGTATGCCCACCGATCAAGCGGCGGGGCAAAAACGAATCCTGGAGGAATTGATCAACATGAAAGTCGCCGGGATCGCTGTCACGCCGATCAATCCGGACAACCAAAAAGACATCATCAACAAAGCCGCCGCAGAAACCAATCTGATCACCCATGACTCGGACGCACCCGAGACCGACCGTTTGCTGTACATCGGAATGAGCAATTACGATGCCGGACGCATGTGCGGCAAGCTCGTCAAGGAAGCGATGCCGGAGGGCGGCGAAGTGATCATTTTCGTCGGACGCCTAGGGCAACTCAACGCCGATCTGCGTCGCCAAGGAGTGATCGATGAGTTGCTCGATCGAGACCACAATCCTGATCGCCAGTACGATCCGGCCAGCGATGTGCTCAAGGGTGACAAGTACACCATCCTGGACACGCGGACTGACAACTTTGACTTCGCCAAAGCCAAGAGCAACGCCGAAGACGCGATCGTCAAGTACGGAAATCTTGGCTGCATGGTCGGCCTGTTCGCCTACAACCCGCCCAACATGCTCGAAGCCATTCGCGGGGCAGACAAGCTCGGCGAAATCAAGGTGGTGGGATTCGATGAAGACGACCGCACTTTGCAAGCGATCCAGGAAGGAAACTGTTATGGAACCGTTGTCCAAAACCCGTACATGTATGGTTACAAGTCCGTCGAAATCCTTGCAGCACTCGCCCGTGGCGACCGATCGGTGATCCCAGAGAGCAAGTTCATCGACATCCCGGCTCGATCGATCCGCAAGGACAATGTCGATGAGTTTTGGGCGGAGTTGAAAGAATTGACCGGCGAATCCACGCAGTGATGTTGGCTGATGACATCACCGGATGAATCCCCATTACTGAGCGTCGAGCGTCTATCCAAGAGCTTCCCCGGCGTCCGCGCGTTGAGCGACGTGAGTGTGACGCTCGGACGTGGTGAAGTCTTGGCGTTGATCGGGGAAAATGGTGCCGGCAAAAGTACACTGATGAAAATCCTGGCCGGTGTGCAAACGCCCGACACAGGAACCATCGCCGTCGATGGAAATCCCGTTGCGATCACCCATGTCAAGGAAGCGATGGACCTTGGCATCGCCTTGATCCACCAGGAACTCAATCTCGCTGACAATCTCGATGTCGGGGCAAACATCTTTCTGGGTCGCGAGCCACGTCGGATGGGACTCATCGACGATGCACAGATCCGTCGCGAATCGGCCCGCTATCTGGATCAAGTAGGTTTGCGAGTCGATCCGTCCACTCTGGTTCGTGAGTTGACGATTGGGCGACAGCAGTTGGTGGAGATCGCCAAAGCCCTGTCGATGCAAGCCCGCGTGTTGATCATGGATGAACCCACCTCCAGCTTGTCCCAGGCCGAAACCGAAACGCTGTTCGACGTGGTCAAACAGTTGCGACGCGACGGCGTCAGCATCATCTACATCTCTCACCGACTACGAGAAGTCATCGAGTTGGCCGATCGTGTCGTCGTTTTACGAGACGGCGAGAACGCGGGTGAGTTGCAGCGTGACGAAATCAACCATTCGGCCATGGTCAGTTTGATGGTCGGTCGCGACGTTTCACAGTTCTATGCCCGCAGCCAGCACGACTTGGGTGACACGGTCTTGCAAGTGGACGGATTGGTGGTGCCAGAGAATCCCAAGCATGCCATTTCCTTTTCACTTGCCGCAGGCGAGATCGTTGGCGTGGCCGGACTCGTCGGCGCGGGACGGACAGAGATGTTGCAGTGCCTGTTCGGTGTCCACAAACCGCTGGCGGGTTCCATCCGAGTCGACGGCAAACAAGTCGACTTATCATCACCCGTCGATGCGATCAACGCGGGACTTGCGTTGGTCCCTGAAGATCGCAAACAGCAAGGCGTGATCATCGACATGTCGGTTCGACACAACACTTCTTTGGCCGGGTTGTATCGAAACAGACGCCCCGGGGGATTCATCGACGATGCCCGAGAAGACGCCGACACAGAGCACAGCATTCAAGCGTTGAACATCAAAACGCCAGGGCCAGATCAAGTCGTCCGGTACCTCTCCGGTGGAAATCAGCAAAAGGTCGTGATCGGCAAATGGCTGACGCTCGGCCCCAAGGTGTTGTTGTTGGATGAGCCGACGAGGGGAATCGATGTCGGAGCGAAAGAAGAAATCTATCGGTTGATGGAAAAGCTCGCTGCGGATTCGATGGCGGTTCTGTTTGTCTCCAGCGAACTGGACGAGATCATCGGCATGTCCGATCGAGTGCTTGTGATGCACGAAGGCAATTTGACGGGCGAGTTGGATCGGTCGGAGTTGACGGAGGAGTCCATCATGAGACTGGCAACGGGACAGACCACCCACGCAACAAGTAGCATTTGAGCATGAACAAAATCCTCGGCATCCTGGGCCTGTTGATCTTTATCTGTCTCTCAACCGCATTGTTGAGTGAACAGTTCGTTTCCAGCCGCAACATCTCCAACACGACCAACTGGTCGGCACTCTTTGGCGTACTGAGCATCGGAGCCGCATTCGTCATCATCACCGGAGGCATTGATCTTTCGATCGGTTCGGTTGTCGGATTGACGGGCTGCTTGTTGCCGATGTTCATCGTCGATTTTGGTTTACCGATACCCGTCACCTTGTGTTTGGTGATGCTGATAGCGGCGGTCATCGGATTGATACACGGATTGTTGATCACGCGAATGCAATTGCAGCCCTTTGTGGTCACCCTCTGCGGCTTGCTGATCTATCGCGGTGTTGCTCGATGGCTGACCGATGACCAAACGCTTGGCTTGGGCAGCAGCTATGACGATGGTTTGCGTCTACTGGCCAACGGCAAGCCGATCGGCTGGCCGACTTTGATCCTGGCCGTCGGCGTTGCCGTGATCGCATGGGGGGTGTGGCAGGGCTGGCGACAACGTAACAGTGCGGCACCTGACGCTTCCGAGACAACGTCGACTTCAATGACCGGCATGCTGGGCACCCTCGTCACACTGGGCTGCGGTGGCCTGTTGGTCTTGTCGGGCATGTTGAACGAGTCCAGCATGAGAATGATCGGGTGGGGAATTTTCGTTCCCGCCGTGCTTGCTTTCGTCGCGTTTGGGATCATGTCCCAGCCCCCCAGGATGGTCAAACCACTGATCGGATTGGCGATCGCCGGCGTGTTGCTGTTCGTGTTTGGTGGCAAGGTCGCGCCGATGTTTAACCAGATCAGCCAAAGTGATACGTGGCAGGTCGGAATCATGACCGTGACGGGCAAGTGGCTGCAGACGTTGATCATGGTCAGCGTCTTTCTGGCCGTCGGGGCGTTCATGGGAGCTGCCGGGGCGGTGCTCAACGCCGGGGCGACGGTTAGCCCGACGGCCAAAGCCCTGCTGCCGCTGGTGGTCGTCTCTAGCATGATCGGACTGCTGGGATTCACGGAGCTGCTGCAGACCAGGGTGCCCTCAACCATGCTGATCTTGATCGCCTTGGCCATTGCGGCGGCGATTTTTCTGAATCGAACCATTTACGGTCGATACCTGCTGGCGATGGGGCGAAACGAAGAAGCCGCCCAGTACAGCGGGATCAATACCAAACGTATGACCGTCCTGGCTTACGTGATCTGCTCCATGACCGCCGGCTTGGGAGGGATCCTGTTTTCCCTCGATATCAATTCTGTACAACCGTCCGAGTTTGGCAATTTCTATGAGCTTTATGCCATCGCGGCAGCCGTGCTCGGTGGTTGCAGCTTGCGAGGCGGCGAAGGCAGCATTTTGGGCGTTGTCATCGGAGCCGCCGTCATGCGGGTGCTCTACAACGCGATCAGTATCCTCGGGATCAGCACGAAACTGGAATTTGCGATCATTGGTCTGGTGATTTTGATCGGCGTGATCGCTGACGTGATGGTCAAGCGGGTTGTGGCAAAGAGGGCAGCGCTGGCAGACGCGGCAGCTTTGGAAACGGAACGGGCCGCCGCGGCGGCGTCCTAGAAAATCGGGCTCCCGCCATGCCCCTTTGATGAAAACATCACACAGAACCACAAAAACGACTCGTGGTTATTTTTCTGCCTTAAGGGTAGACTTTCTAAATGAACGAAAAGAAACAAGACGCGGCAACCGGGACGTTTGCCGAAATGGAGCTCTCCCCGGTGATGTACCGGGCGCTAGAAAAAGCCGGATTCACGGCACCGTCCCCCATTCAATCTGCCCTCATCCCCCACGCGCTCGATGGTATCGACGTGATCGGGCAAGCCAGGACGGGAACCGGCAAGACGGCGGCATTCGCCATCCCGATCCTGGAACAGCTTGATTCTCTGGACAACTGTCGCGACCCCCAAGCGATCATCCTGGTGCCGACCCGTGAGCTGGCCGATCAGGTGGGCGAGGAAGCCAAGCGGTTGGCCTACGGGGTCCCCACCGAGATCGCGGTCCTGGCAGGCGGACGAAACATTCGCACCCAATTGAGGCAACTGGAAAACGGCGTCCAAGTCGTTGTCGGCACCCCCGGTCGAGTCCACGATCACTTGCAACGCCGCTCGCTGCGTACCGGTGACGTTTGGTGCGTGGTGCTGGATGAAGCCGACCGGATGTTGGACATCGGTTTCCGGCCTCAGATCGAACGCATCTTGCGCAAGTGCCCCACGGATCGTCAAACCCTGCTGCTCTCGGCGACCTTGCCGACCACGGTTCGCAAGCTTGCCGAATCGTACATGCACGACCCATTGGTCATCGACTGCAGCAAACAAGGCATGTCGGTCGAAACGATCGAACAACGTTACTTCACCGTCGAGCCCGATCGCAAACGCGACCTTGTGCGGCTGTTGTTGCTCCGGGAACAGCCCGATCAAGCGATCGTGTTTTGCCGAACTCGCCGCGGGACTGACAAACTGTACCGAGAACTTTCCAAAACCTTCCCCTCCTGCGGCAGCATGCACGGCGACATGCAGCAACGCGAACGCGATCGCGTCCTGCAACGCTTGCGTGACGGCGATCTACAGATCTTGGTCGCCACCGATGTGGTCGGTCGCGGAATCGACATCAGCACGATCTCGCACATCGTCAACTTCGACGTGCCCGAGGACTGTGACGACTACGTCCACCGCGTAGGACGAACCGGGCGGATGGGACGCGACGGCATCGCATTCACTTTCGTCTCGCCCGGCCAAGGAGACTTCTTGACGAACATCGAACACCGCATCAACAAATTGTTGATCAAAGATTCGATCGAAGGATTCGAGACGGTGACGTTGAAACCGGTCGAAGAAGAAGTCGCGGATGAGCCCGTCGTGCGAAAAATGCTCAACCCGATGCACCGCAAAGTCTCCCGCCGCCGCCGCTAAAGTCGAAAGTCACGTAGTCGCGTCTCTCCGAGACGTGAAACAATAGTCGCTCGACTTTCCAAGTCGATAGCGAGCCTCGCCAAACGTCCGGCAAGTGTCATCTCTCCGGCGCGTCCAATCTCAGGTAGGTCAAGATCCCGACAGGGATCACAGACGGTAGCCGTGGGTCGCCGAAGGCGCACCCACGGTTAGACCATCTTGGACCACTTCGTGGTCATGCATTTCAAGATCCCGACAGGGATCACAGACGGTAGCCGTGGGTCGCCGAAGGCGCACCCACGGTTAGACCGGTCAGAGGGGCGATCTCTGCGACCCCTGTCGGGGTCGGTTCGTTTTTGGTGAACCGGACCGGCGGTGATCGCTACGCTCTACCGCCGGCTACCATCTCTGACCACTTCGTGGTCATGCATTTCAAGATCCCGACAGGGATCACAGACGGTAGCCGTGGGTCGCCGAAGGCGCACCCACGGTCAGACGGACGCATTCACGTTCGACCGCGAAGCGGTCGCAGATTTGGTACGTTGGCAGTTTTCCCGATTGAGATCAGATGAGGATGAAAACATGTCGACGTACCATTCGATTCACTTTCATATCGTATTCTCGACCAAACATCGAAAGCCTTGGATCGAGGAAGAATGGATAGAAGATTTTCATAGCTACATTGGAGGAACCATCAAAGGACTCGGCGCAATTCCATTGAAGGTCGGAGGCGTTGCCGATCACGTCCATTTGCTGGTGGGGTGCAAGACGACGCACAGACCATGCGACTTGGTGCGTGAGATCAAGAAAGCCGCAACCGCTTGGGTCCACAGTGAGATCGGGTTCATGCCATTTGTATGGCAAGACGGATATGCAATATTCTCGGTAAGCCCTGACGCGTGTTCGACCGTGAGTCGATACATCGAAAACCAAAAGGAGCATCATCGCAAGATGACGTTTCTGGAAGAGTTGGTCGAGATCCTCAAGCTTGCAGGCATTGAATTTGATCCGCAGTACCTTGAGTAATCAGTGACGTCGGCTTTGGGTTGCGTCAGCGAATCCGATAGCCGGTCAGACAGGCGATCTCTGCGACCCCTGTCGGGGTCGGTTCGTCTTTGGTGAACCGGACCGGCGGTGATCGCTACGCTCTACCGCCGGCTACCATCTATGACCACTTCGTGGTCATGCGCTGTATGACATCAAGATCCCGACAGGGATCACAGACGGTAGCCGTGGGTCGCCGAAGGCGCACCCACGGTCAACCTAACCTGCAAAGTTCCACAGGCAGATCGCCGTCACGACCACGACGCCGATCAAGTTCAAGACGAATCCTTCGCGGGCCATCGTTTTGATCGTCAACTGTTCGCTGCCGAACATGATCGCGTTGGGTGGCGTTGCCACGGGCAGCATGAACGCGAAGCTGCAACTGATCGTGGCCGGCACCATGATCAAACGCGGATCAAGCTTCGCTGATACCGCAGCCAACGCCAGCACGGGCAACAGCAGCGTTGCCGTCGCCGTGTTGCTGGTGACTTCCGTCAAAAAGGTAACGGCTAGGCATAGACCTGCGATCATCAAGACGACCGGGACGCTCGCCAGCCCCGAAAGAGAATCCCGCAGCATATCGCTCAATCCTGATTCCGTGAACGCTTCTGCAATCGCGATCCCACCGCCATAGAGAATCAGGATTCCCCAGGGGATCTTCACCGCGCTCGGCCAGTCCAACAGCATCTCTCGCTTTCCATCGGCGTTGGTGTTTCCGTTAGGCAAAAAGTGCATCGCGACGGCGGCCAACAGTGCGACGCTGGCGTCATTCGCATTGGGCAACCCCAACCAGTAACTCCAACCATATTCTTCACCACCACGGGTGATCCACAACAACGCGGTGACCGCGAAAACTGCCAGCGTGCGTACTTCTTCCGTTCGCCATTGCCCCACCGTGGGCAACTCGATTTGTGTCTTGGTCTTGATCCCTCGCGTTAACCAGAGTCCCGCTATCGGGATCATCACCACCACGATCGGCAACGCCCAGCTCATCCACTGCAGGAACGTCGGTTCCGATCCGGTCAGCTTGGTGTAATGCTTCATGAAAACCAGATTGGGAGGCGTCCCGACGGGTGTGCCGATACCGCCGATGCTGGACGCGTACGCGACGCCGAGCAGCAAGCTGGTTCGCAACGCGACATCGGACGTTTTGTCGGCAACCGCCATCACAATCGGCAACATCATCAACGCGGTGGCGGCGTTACTGATCCACATGCTCAACACGGCCGATGCGGTCATGAAGCCGAACACGAGTGATCGGCCGCCACCACCGAACGCGTTCACCATGCTCAATGCCAATCGCCGGTGCGTGTTGCTTTTCTCCATCGCGACCGACAGCATGAAACCGCCCAGCATCAACAGCACCAGCGGGCTGCCGTACGATTGACCGATTTGATCGGTGGTCAATACACCAACCGCCGGAAAGATCGCGAGCGGTATCAATGAAGTCGCTGCGATCGGGATCGGCTCAAAAATCCACCAGAGCGCACACAACGTCACCACGCCAGCCGTCCAAGCAACCTTGGGGTCCGACCCCGTCGCGAACAACGCGGTCCCGACGGCGATCGCAACCACGAGCCCACCGAACAACGCAAATGTTTTTAGCATTTCGGGGAGCCTGAGACGGTGGGAGAAAAGTGTGGAGGGAGAAGTGCCAACAACCTGAGGAGCGCCGCACTAGGACGCACGCAAAGTTTGACCAGTTTAGCCTTGCAGCCTGTTGGTTTAGTCGTAGGTTGGCCACTCTTGGCCGACACTGCATAATCAGACGGGCAGAAGTGCCCATCCTACAGTCTTTCCATTCCCAACAGGGACTAAATCAACAAGCCGCTTACGCGTCGCGGCTCACTATCTCAACAGCCCGCGTGCCATATGTGGCTCAGCTATTTGCTTTGGCAAATGCTCGCATGTCAGCTTCCAACGCCTCCAGCCGTGCGGTCAGTTCTGCTTCCGCTGCGTCCAAATCTTGCGAACGATCCGTCGGCAGTCGAGTGAACACATACAGTTTGATTTTCGGCTCCGTGCCGCTGGGGCGTGCCGCGACGTAGTTTCCTTCTTCGGCCAGATCCATGATGATCAAATTGCCCACGGGGTCGCCCAGCGGAGTCGACTCTCCGGTCGCCGTATCGGTGGCTGTGCTATTGAGGTAATCGCGAATTCGACTGACGGGGATCCCGGCGAGCGATTTTGGAGGCGACTCGCGAAACGCTCTCATCAAACGTTGCATCGCCGCCATCCCTTCGCTGCCTTCCATGAACAGATTGATCAGGTATTCCTTGTGATAGCCGTGCTGACGATACAAATCGGCGAGATACTCGTGCATCGAAACCCCGTTGGCCTTCAACTCGGCTGCCAACTCGCTTAGCAACATGCATGCCACCGCGCCGTCTTTGTCACGCGCGTATTGGCCGACAAGGTACCCGTGGGACTCTTCGGTTCCGAACACAAACTTATCCGGTCCTTCCTTGTCCATCGTCTCAGCGATGTACTTGAATCCGACCAACAAATCGCCTACGCAGCGTACGCCGTGCGACTGTGCGATTCGACGAGTCAGCTCTGTCGTGACCAATGTCTTGATCACGTAGTGTTCCGGCGACAGGGTGCCTTGCGCGGCTCGTTTGCCCAGAACGTACTCGGCCAACACCGCGCCGATCTGATTTCCATTGAGAGTTCCCCACGGTCCAGAGGTATCCGCCGTCAAGGGAGCAGCGACGCCGAGACGATCGCAATCAGGATCGGTCGCCAAGATGACATCGAATCCGTTGCTCTGAGCGTACTCGATCGGCTTTTCAAAAACGGCTTGGTTCTCGGGGTTGGAGACGTGTCCGGGGACGTTGGGAAAGTCACCGCTCTTTTCCTCGTGCGGTCCGTAAACTTCGACTTGCTCAAATCCATCCTTGGCCAACAACGGCACCACGGCTTCGGCGCCCACGCCGTGCAGCGGGGTGTACAAGATTTTGACATCACGAGGCCCGGGAAACGCACACTGCGAAGCGACTTCCACGAACGCCTTGTCGATCTCATCGGTGATGATTTCAACCAAGCCCTCTGCCATCGCTTTGTCAAAGGGCATGACTCGGATTTCTTGGCAACTCATCACGCGATCGATGATCGCTTTGTCGTGCGGCGGCAAGACTTGAGCGCCGCTGGACCAGTAGACTTTTACGGCGTTGTCGCTGGGCGGATTGTGACTGGCGGTGACCATGATGCCGCAATCACAGCTCTTGTATCGCACGGCGTAGGAAAGTTGAGGCGTGGCCCGGTAATCATCCAAAAAATAAACCTTGATCCCGGCGGCAGCCATGATGCCGGCACACAGTTCGGCAAAATGGCGAGATTTGTGACGGGTGTCGTAGGCGATCGCACAGGAAAGTGGTTTCACGCTGTCCCCGTGATAGGCCACCACGTAATCGGCCAATCCTTGGGCGCTCTCTCCGATCGTTCGGTCGTTGATCGCGTTGGACCCGATCGGATACATGCGTCCTCGGCGTCCACCGGTTCCGAAGGGAATGATGGTCCAAAACGCATCGTCCAGAGCCTGCCATTTCTCCTCACGCACGTGAGCCGCGGTCTCGTCTCGATAGCCCGAGTAACGATCTTCCGTCAGCCAGCAGCGAATATTTTCGGCGGCTGTTTTGCTCAATTTGCCTTCGGCGGCGGCCTTCGTTACATCGTCCAAAACGTTCTGGATGTCGGAATCCGAGCTGGTCATGAGTCTTACCGAGGGTTTCAAAATGAAGTGAGAGAGAGTGTGTGTCGGCGGCCTATTCTATTGGACGGTGGCTCCCAAAGACATGGCCCCCAACGACAGTCGCCCCATTGGGCAACGCTGGGAAGCATCCTGGCAGTCAATAATACTAGCACGAAGCGCAAGCGAGTGAATTTGGCGACTCACTCACTCGCTTGCGCGTCGTGCTGGTATGTCCCGCGTTTCAGCAAGGAGACTGCGTCACAGCGTTGCCCAGTGGCTTCGAGCTCCATCGCGGCAACGGCACGTTTTTTTCCTGGGCTTGCGTTTGAAAGGGAAATATTCGACGCTCGGCAGTCTTGGGATGCGTTCAACCACCGCGACCAATTGGAACACACTCTTCTCAATCACTGTCAGTTTTCATGAGCGAATTGATCATCAGCGTCAGCGGCTTACGTGGCATCGTGGGCGAAACATTGACCCCCGACGTCGCCAGTCGCTTTGTCGCCGCGTTTGCCGGCAACATTCCGTCCGGACCCGTGATCGTCGCCCGCGACGGACGCAGTAGTGGACCGATGTTGAAACAAGCCATCATCGCAGCGTTGACCGCTTGCGGTCGTGACGTGATCGATGCCGACGTCGCGGCGACACCGACCGTCGGAGTGTTGGTTCAGACCCTTGGCGCAGCCGGCGCCGTGCAGATTTCGGCAAGCCACAATCCACCACCGTACAACGGAATCAAGTTGTTCGGCGGTGATGGTCGGGTTCTCAGCGCCGGAATTGGTGCCAAGATCCGGGATGCCTATCTCAGCGGCCATGCAGCATGGTGTGCGTTCGACGCCATTGGAAACGTTTCCACCCAGGCCGATCCTCACCAATCTCATCTCGACAAAGTGCTCGCGACGGTCGATGTCGCATCGATCCAGGCCGCGAAACATCGAGTTCTGATCGATAGCAACCACGGAGCAGGTAGCGTGCTCGGCGTGCGGTTGCTCGAGGCACTCGGTTGCACCGTGGTCGCCTTGGGGGACACGCCCGATGGACAGTTTGATCACGTCCCCGAACCCACCGCAGAAAACTTGACCGGCGTGGCCGCCAAAGTCCGTGAGGCGGGATGCGTAGTCGGATTCTGCCAAGATCCCGACGCAGATCGATTGGCATTGATCGATGCCGACGGGCGATATATCGGCGAAGAATTCACGTTGGCGCTGTGCGTTCAACGTGCGATGCAACAGGATGCCACTCGCGGACCGATCGTGATCAATGGTGCCACGAGCGGGATGAGCGAACGCTTGGCTGCCGCTGCCGGCGTGGCGTCGTATCGCAGCGCGGTCGGTGAAGCCAACGTGGCGGACAAGATGATCGCAGTGGGTGCGACGTACGGCGGCGAAGGCAACGGAGGGCCGATCGATCCACGTGTCGGCTATGTCCGTGACAGTTTTGTCGGCATGGCGCAAGTGCTGGACCTGATGACGAGCACGGGCAAGTCGTTGGCGGATCTGGCGGATGAATTGCCGAAGCTGCACATCCACAAATCCAAAGCCGGTTTATCGGCGGACAAGATGCCTCAGTGGTTTGCCGCGTTGCAAAAGCAGTATCCCGATGCCGAGGTCGATCAAACCGATGGTCTTCGGTTGGCATGGCCGGACAAGTGGTTGCTGGTTCGCGGCAGCAACACCGAGCCGATCGTGCGAATGATCGCGGAAGCAGAAAGTGAAACCGAAGCCGCCCAGCTCTGCCAAGTCGCCGCCAGCCTGCTCTAGCAAAAGCGAGCGGTGGTGTCCCTGACACAGTCACTTGCTTTCCCCGCGAATCGCCCAAGCCCTGAAAGGGCCGGACATAGTAGCCCAGGGCAAAGCGAAGCGGCGCCCTGGGGCCAATGGTTGCTGTCGTGTCCCAATTTCACCCTGAAAGGGTGAGACAATCACACCGGATGGACACGCTCAATGATCCACTCAAATGTCATTCCGACACAACTACATCTTCGGCTTCCAGAGACAGCATGTAACGCCCTTTCAGGGCTACGATTAACCCCACTTGTCATCATCCCAGGGCGTCGCTTCGCTATGCCCTGGGCTATCTTGTTCAGTCCCTTCGGGACGTGCGGAGAATAACCTATGTAGCTTGGGCACTCTTGCCCGAGAGATCACGGACGGGCAAGAGTGCCCATCCTACTTTTATTTTCCGCGCGTCCCGAGAGACGCGGCTACGTGCGCTGCTACGGTGTGAGCGCCAGTTCTGGTTCGGGTTGCGTCGCCGGCTCGACTTCGTCTACCACGGGACGCTCGGCACCCGGCAGGCGATCGGAGATCCATTGACGGCTCTCCAGTGCCAGCGTGAACAGACTGGGCACGAACACGACCGTGAACACCGTGGAAACGAGCAAGCCGCCGAGAACCACGCTGCCCAATCCGCGATACAGCTCGCTGCCCGCTCCAGGAAACAATACCAGCGGCAATAAACCCAAGATGGTCGTCGTTGTCGTCATGAAAATCGGACGGATACGTGTCCGCACGCTTTCCAATGTGGCTTCACCGACCGACATGTTTTCTTCACGGATCAATGTCAAGGATTGGTGGACGATCAGAATCGGGTTATTCACCACCGTACCGATCAAGATCACGAATCCGAGCATCGTCAACACATCCAGCGGCTGAATGATGAACACGTTCAAGAGATTCAACGCCAAAATACCGCCGACGGCGCCCAAGGGGACGCTGAAGATGATGACCATCGGGTACAACCATGATTCAAACAATGCGGCCATCAATAGGTACGTGATCAACAACGCCAGGGCAAGGTTCCATCGCAATGCATTCCATGTGTCACGAAGTTTGTCCGCAGTACCAGCGAGGCCGATGCGATAGCCGCCGTCGAGTTGTCCGCTTTCTCGCATTTTGGCAACGATCTCGGTTTCAATCCGTTGCATCGCGTCCTCCAAAGCCATGGAAGCGGGCGGGGAGACTTCGATGGTGATGCTACGTACTCGTTCACGGTGAGCGATTTGCTCGGGACCGCTGCGAGGCAGAATTTCAGCGACCGCGGAGAGCGGGATCAAACGGCCATCAGGAGTCGCGATCGGCAAGGCTCGCACGTCAGCGGTTGAGCCTGCGAAACGGTCTTCGCCACGAAGCGACAGATCGATCTTTTTGCCATCGAGGTAATAGTCTCCCACGTACGCACCGTCGACCAATGCGTTGACCAGGAAGCCGAGGTCCGCGTTACTGACTCCCATCTCCGCTGCTTGCAACAGTCTCGGCGTGACGTGAACTTCGGGGCTGGAAAGGTCCAACGAAGGAACCGGTCGGACTTGAGCCTCCGGCATCATGCCTTTGACTTGCCCGAGCACTTGTCCGCCCATCGCAACGAGCTTGGTCAGTTCCGGGCCGGTGATCTCGACGTCAATGGTTCGCCCGGAAGTCAGTCCTTGCTCGAACAAGCTCGATTGTTTGGCCACGGTAAACGTCTGATAGAGCTTGCCGCCGACTTCCTGCACCAACGGCACCAGTTCAGCGGCTCGGCTCTCATCGACCGCTCGGATACCCATGAAGACCTGACGGCCACGGGCGACGAAAAAGAAATCGTTGATGACCGGGTACTTCAACGCCTCGGCTTCTTTGCTGCCCGGATCGACATCCCAGTAGGGGCTCAAGTCGCGTTCGACTTGCTCGCCCATCGTCATCAACTTGTCGAGGTTGTATCCCGGCGGTGGTAACAAGATCCCGAAGATCAGATTGCGATTGCCCGTGGGCAGATACTCGACTTTGGGCCAAAATGCAAAACTGACCAAACCGGCCGCCGCCGTCATCCCGGCGACCAACGCCAGTCGGCGAAGGACACCGCGTTGCAACCATGCATTGGCTCCGACGATCAGCGTGACAAACTTGTTGCCAAATCCTGTGATCAAGCGAGGAATCAGCGTCGGCTTGGCTTCGTCGCGGCGCGAGCGAGAGGCACGGTCACCGAACAAGCGAGCTGACAGCGTTGGAATCAACGTCATTGAGATCAAGAGCGAGAAGGCGACCGAAGCACTGATGGCCAACGCGATGTCGCGGAACAGCTGGCCTGATTCTTCTTGGACGAAAACGACCGGCAAGAACACCGCGATGGTGGTCAGCGTGGATGCAACGACGGCGCCCAGCACCTCGCTGGTCGCGGCCGCGGTCGCTTTGAAAACGTTCTTGGACCCTTTGGCGTGTCGATAAATGTTTTCCAGCACGACCACAGCATTGTCGACCAACATACCGACCGCAAACGCGAGTCCCGCCAGGCTGATCACGTTGAGCGATCGACCCAGCATTCCCAGCACCAAAAACGTTCCCACGATACTCGTCGGAATGGCCAAGCCCACGATCAACGCACCTCTTGCAAACCACAAACCGACGACCAACAACAGTGCCAAGCTGACGGCAAAGAACCAGGGCGAGACGTAGGCCGCCGCGAGCGCACTGATCAGGATAAATGGGATCGCGATCAAGGTGCGGATGTTCAAGTGCAGAAACAACATCAGCACGCACATCGTCAGGGCGCCGCCGACAAAAATGTTTTGTCGAACGAGATCGACGGAGGAATAGATGTATTCGGTTTCGTCATAAACCTGGGTTAATTGCAGACCGCGGCTTTTCAAGAGGCCTTCATCCAGCTCCTTGCGGACCTCTTGCAGACCCGTCATCACGTCCAACACGTTCGCGCCGGTTTCTCGCAAACAGTTCACCGCGATGCTGGATTCACCAAATCGTCGAACGAGACCATCGGGTTTCTTGTAACCCAAACGCACATCGGCGACGTCGCGGACAAAGACGGGGGCTCCGTTGCGAACGGCCAACAGTTGGTTCTCGACTTGTTCGGTCGAGCGGAATTGGCCCAGAGCACGCACCACCAAGCGCCGCTTGCCCTCCCAAAAATCACCCGCCGAAGTGTCGTTGTTTTGACCACGCAAGACGTCACGGACGCGAGAAAGTGTCAGTTGCCGCGCGGCGAGCCGTTGTGGGTCAACGACCACTTGGACTTCCTCCTCCAAGCCACCGATGACGTTGGATTGCGAAACGCCGGCGACGCGTTCAAATCTTGCTTCGATCTCATCTTCGGCGAATCGGCGGAGTTTGGTCACGTCCATCGACTCGGGCGGCAACAGCTCGGCGACCTCCGGGTGATCCTTGGCCAAACGACGCAGCCTCAGCATCGCAACGCCCGGATTGTGAGCCGAGAGCACAGGCTTCAGCGATTCCTCCAGCGCCGGATGCTGCTTTCCGAAATCGGCAATCTGTTCTTTGGAGGGCTGACGTGCACTGAGGATGAACCAAGCGATCGGGCGATCGGACGAGTTGGCGGTGGTGATCACCGGCTGGTCGGCGTTCTCGGGATACTCGGTCACCTGTTGCAAGCGGCTGTTGACCTTCAGCAACGCCTCCTCCATGTTCGTGCCGACCAGAAACTCCAAAGTGATCGAGCCTTGCGAGTCGGACGAGTCTGACGACATCTTGGTCAGTCCCTCGACGCTCTTGAGCTGCTCTTCTTGCTCGATGATGATTTCCTGTTCGACCTCTTGAGGGCTCGCTCCCGGCCAACGCGTGGTGACGGTGATCGTCGGCGTCTGCACTTCCGGCGTCAGTTGCATCGGCATCCGGTCGAGCGCAACCACCCCGAACAACACGACCAGCAGTACGCCGACGGCGACTTTGATCGGGTTTTGAATCATCGTTGTGATCAGTTGCATGGTCGCAGGTTGGTTTTGGTGGGAGGGATTCACGTCGCCGCGACTCTCGGGACGCGGATGGTTCGCGGCTCGGAAAGGTTGTGAATTTTTCTTCAAATTCACGTAGCCGAGCCTCTCCGAGGCTCGGAGTTTCGCGTCTCGGAGAGACGCGGCTACGTGGGGTTAAAGATTGGAATCGGGTTGGCGGGTTTCGGCGATCAGGACGCTTTGGGCTGGTCGAAGTCGTTCGTTGCCTTCTACGACGACGAGGTCATCGCTCTCGGCTAAACCACTGACCTGAATCCAGCTTCCTTGAGAAACACCGAGCTTGACGGGGACTGGTCTGACGGTGCCCTGCGTATCGGTGGGTGATTTTCGATCGATGACGAACACGCTGATGCGATCGCCGGCAAAGACGAGCGCGTCCTTGGGGATCATGCGTGCTTCCTGTTGCATCCCGATCGGCAATTTTGCTTGGGCCAACATGCCAGCCTTGATCAGCGGGACACCATCGATGATTTCGTTCTTGACGCGGATGCGAACGGGAAAGGTTCTCGTTTGCGGATCGGCCATCGGAATGATCTGCTTGACCGTGCCCGTGAATTCTTTTCCCAACGCTGGGATTTCCAGGCGAACCTCCATGCCCAGTCGAATGCTGGGGATTTGAAACTCGGTCACGAACGCTTCCACGTCGACTTCGTCCAACGCAGCAACTTCGAATACCACGTCGCCCGTGTTCACCCACGCTCCGACTTCGGTGTGTTTCGTCACGACATAGCCGGCGAATCGAGAGATCACCGTGTGCTTGCGCTTCTGGTCCTTCAGTTTTTGGACCACCGCAGCTTGCATGTCCACCGCCGCCTTGGCTTGCGCGATCTTTTCATCACGTGGCCCGGCATCCGCCAAGTCGAACGCGGCTTTGGATTCCGCGTACTGTTTCTGCGCCTCGATGTCAGCCGTCAACGCTTGATCGCGTTCATAAGTCGACGAGCCGCCTTGTTTGAAGAGCTGTTCACTGCGGGCGCGATTGAGTTTCGTAAACGCCATGCGAGCTTCCGCCGCCAACATGCGTGCGTGAAACTGTTCCAACTCCAGTGGACGCGTGCCGTTGTTCAGTTCCTCCAGTTCACTCTGTCGCAATTTCCATTCTGCTTCCGCCGCATCGATTTCCGATGTGATGGTTTCGGTCAACAGCTCCACCATCGGCTGCATCGATTCCACCCGATCGCCTTCGTCGTACAAACAAGTCGACACGCGGCCGCTGGCGGCGCTGCCGATCAACACGAGCTGAGTCGGACGAACGGACGCGACAAAGATTTGGTCTTCCGTGACTTGCCGGGTCACCACCGGGGCGGCTGCGATCGATGCGGCCGCAGGCGGCTGCGCGGCCGCTTCGCGGGCAGGCCAACAGGCGAGGCTCGCCGCGAGGCAAAGAGTGCAGAGGTAAGGTGTGAATCGTTTCATGCGTTCGTTTCCTGTGACGAATCGGGCGTCAAGGCAAAAGGTTCAAACGGGAATGTCGAGTGGGCGGCAAGATTGCCTTGGACACGACGCAACAGATCCTGCAAAGTGGACACTTCATCGGCACTCATGTTCGCCGTCGCTCGGTCGCGGGTACGCCGCAAACACTCGACAACGCGATCCCAAACCGGTTTGGCTTGGTCACCCAGCTGAATGATCTTGCGTCGACGATCGGCGTCGCCCGAGGAGCGGACGATCCATCCGTGGGCTTGCATGCGGTCCAACAGCCGAACCAGTGTCGGAGGCTCGATCATCATCCGCTCGGCCAACTTCGCTTGACTGAGCTCACCATCGTGAACGAGCCAACCGAGTACCTGGAATTGGCGAAACGTGATGCCCAGCGGGGTCAGCTCACGATCGATTTGACGTTGATAGAGATGGGACGTGATGCAGATCCAGTATCCGATACTGCCCTCAAAGTCGTAGTCTTGCATCGTTTCGTCGTGCATCGTTGGTAAATCCCACTCCCCGGTCGATTCGTTAGCCTAGCTAACTATAAACAGTGGGCAAGCAGAACGAAGCAAAAAAGGTCAATAGTGGTCCGTTACAGCTAAAAGTTAGGGTTTAACGTAGTGGATCTTGCCAAAGATCTCACCGCTACAGGATCTTTAACAAGATCCACTACCCTAAAAAAAGTTGTCCCAGACCACTAGAAAGCGATTTTCGCTCGGCTGTGGCTCAGCACTCCTCTTGGGAGCGATGAACTTCCGTAGGGATGTAGCGACCGGGAGCGTCTCGCCCGTAGTGGGTGGCGAGCACGTCCTCGAAATCGTCGAAGGAGCGGATTTTTGCCAGGGCCACGCGGACGGATTCGTGATCGGGGTGGCACTGGCTGTATTTGATGCAGAATTTCCGCATCAGAACCGGGGCGCGCTCGGGGGAGTAGGTTTCGGCGCAGAGCCGGAAGTGATCTCGCATCACGTCGGCTTGCTCGAGCAAATTGGGCGGGGGCGGCAGTGGCAAGCCCGCGGCTAACGCTTGGGCTTGGGCAAAGATCCAGGGATTACCGATCGCGCCTCGGGCAACGGTGACGCCGTCGATCCCGGTTTGTCGGATCATTTCCAAGCACGCATCGGCGGTGAACAGGTCTCCGCTGCCGAGGATCTTCAGGCGGTCTGCGACATGCTGTTTGACTTCCGCGAGAAACTCCCAGCGGCTGGGACCGACATAGCGTTGTTGGACGGTACGACCGTGGATGGTTGCCGCGGCAAGTCCCGCGTCGATCGCACCATCGAGGATGCGAAAGAAATCGTCGCGCGACTGTTGCGTGTCATCAATGCCACGACGCATTTTGACCGTGACGGGGATGTGGTCGGGGACGATGTCGCGCGTGCGTTGCAGGATTTCGATCGCGACATCGGGTTGGGAAAGGTGAAAGCCGCCGCGGCATCGTCCAAGGACTTTCTTGACCGGGCAGCCGAAGTTCACATCGATGATGTCAAAACCGGCCTGGACGAGTTTCAACGCGCCGAGCGAAAACTGCTCCGGTTCCGCTCCCATCAACTGACCACCCACCGGCGGCTCGTCGGGATGAATGTCCAAGAAATGCTTGGTCTTTTGGCGTTTCGTCAAGGCCAACAAGAACTGATCCAGCATGACTTCGCAAACACTGTAGCTCGCCCCGTGACGACGCGCGATCACACGCATCGGCAGATCACTGTATCCTGACAAAGCGGCTTGAACGACCGGAAACCCGATGTCGATACTACCGATCGATAGCGGTTTGAGTCCCGGTGCTGGCCGATCGACCGGCTCGCTGCTTCGTGAATCGATGGTGGACGGGTCGTTCATGGTCGACAAAATTCTCAGTACGCTACACGAATCAGGCAATACAAGTCATCATGAGCCGAGTCACCCATTGCGTCCAGACGCTCCTTCTGGCTTCGTTCCTCTTGCCCGCCGTTTGCACGGCCTCCGACACCATGAAAGTCACCGCATCCGAGTTCGGTACTGCCGACGGAAAAGCCGTCACCCTGTACACCATGACCAATGATCACGGGCACAGTGTTTCGGTCATGAATTGGGGCGCGACGCTGTTGGATGTCAATGTGCCCGATCGCGACGGCAATCTCGCCAACGTCAATTTGCGTTTCGATACTTTGCAACCTTATCTCACCAAGCACCCTTATTTCGGCAGCACGGTCGGACGATTCTGCAACCGAATCGGGAACGCCAAGTTCACGATCGATGGCGTGGAGTATCCGCTGAGCGTCAATCACGGCAAACATCAATTGCACGGCGGCGTGCAGAACTTTGCCTTTTTGCTGTGGGATGCCGAATCAGTAAAGTCGGACGATGCTGTGGCTGTTCGCATGACGTTGGTCAGCCCGGATGGGCAAGAAGGATTTCCGGGGACGGTGTCGGCGATCGTCGAATACCGATGGAACAATGAGAACGAACTGACGGTCGAATTCACCGCGACGACGGACAAGCCGACGCACGTGAATTTGACCAATCACAGCTATTGGAATCTGGGCGGAGCGGGTAGTGGCACGGCCAAAGATCACATCGCAACCATCCACGCCGATCAGTGGTTGGACGTCGATGGCGATTTGATCCCGACGGGAAAGCTGAACGATGTGGAAGGCACACCGTTGGATTTTCGAAGTCCGACCGCCCTGGGCGATCGCATCGATCAACTGCCAGCCACCAAAGGCTACGATCACTGTTTCGTCGTGCGAGGATCGGCGGGTGAACTGCGTTTGGCGGCGCACGTGATCGATCCCGATTCAGGTCGCGTGCTGGAAATCGAAACGACTCAACCCGGTATGCAACTCTACACCGCCAACCACTTGCCCGGCGATGAGGGTTCCGCTGGCAACGGCGGTCACGACGCGTTTTGCTTGGAGACGCAACATTATCCGGACGCGCCGAACAAGCCGAGTTTCCCGAGCACGTTGCTCAAGCCCGGCGAGACGCTGCGTGAAACGACGGTGCATCGTTTTTCGGTGCAGTGATCCCACCGGATCGAATCATTCGTAGCTCCCGCGCGGTTCGCTCCAGTTCGCCCGCACGCTGCTGCAATTCTATTTCACGAGCGTCCAGCTCCAACGACCATTCACGCAACCGATCGATCAAGTCCTGAGCATGATCGGGCAACCAGTCCGCTGCGTTATCGGGCCGCTGGTCATGCACCATGCTGACTTGATCGGTCACTTTGGCTGCCAACTGAGGTCGATCCACACGCAAGAAACGACCATCGTCAGTTTGAAGCACAGTCGTTGAATCTGTACACAAAGGTATACGAGCAATCACCGGCAGATCGGGACGCTGCAATCGTACACGCGAAGGGACCGTCGAGGCGTGAGCGGGGTTCAATAACTGGGACGGCATGGAACGTTGGACCACCAGAGGGGACGCAAAGTGTCGACAGCGCTCTAAAATGCACCGTCGACGAATATTGGCGTTCCATCGCCGTGATTTCGCTAGGGTTTCTATCGACAACCCAAGATCAAACCCTGCAAAAATCCGGTCCAGCGAGATAAGCTGACATAGGGAATCCGTCCGCCTGTGACTTTTGTGGCTGTCATCCGTGTTCTTGATCCGGCATTCTCCGTGACGGTCACCACGCGAAAACGCCCATTCGTTTCATCCGAACCGAGATTCAACCTTTACTTCCATTCGAATACCGAGGTCCACTGCGATGCGTTGTCGATTCTTTTCCGCCTGTCTATTCTCCACAATCTTGGCGTTGCCGCTCACAGCGGCTCATGCCCAAGAATCAAAATCTGAGGCATCAGCGGCCGAGAAAACTCTCACAGAATCGCAATTGGCGATGAACCCTCAAGAAGCCAACGCGGCGATCAGGCAGAGTGTGGATCAGGCCATCGCGTTCTTGAAGAATCGTGGGCAAGCCGACGATGGATCGTTCAGCAGTGAAACGGGCGTCGCCGTCACGGCTCTGTGCGTGCGTGCGATCCTGGAGCATCGTCCGCAAGCCAAGCAGATGCCGTACATTCAAAAGGCGATCGCGTACATCGAAGCGAACGTTCAGAGTGATGGTGGGATTTATGCCAAGGGATCCCAACACCGAAATTATGAGACATGCGCCGCAGTAGGGGCGTTGGTGACGGCGGGTGAACCCGAGAAATACGACAGCGTTCTGAAGCGCGCCGAAGCGTTCTTGCGGGAGATCCAGTGGGATGCGGGCGAAGGAGCCGAGTCATCTGATACGGCGTATGGCGGTGCAGGATACGGCAGCCACAAACGTCCTGACTTGTCCAACACGTCGTACTACATCGACGCGATGAAAGACTTGGGCAACGGTTCGGAGGACGAAGCGATCCAGAAGGCGTTGCGGTTCGTCTCTCGCTCACAGAATTTGGCCGGTCACGGCAACGACACCGTTCACGCCGACAAGATCAACGACGGTGGATTCTATTACACGCCAGCGGCCGGCGGTCAGAGCAAAGCCAATGCGGATGACGATACCAGCGTGGCACTGCGAAGCTACGGTTCGATGACCTACGCAGGCCTCAAAAGCATGATCTACGCGGGATTGACCAAAGACGACCCTCGCGTCGTCGCAGCGATGGACTTCATTCGCAAGAACTACGCGTTGGACAACAATCCCGGCATGGGCAAAGCCGGGTTGTATTACTACTACCACACGTTCGGCAAAGCACTCGATGCCGCCGAGGTGGACTTGTTGGTCGATGCGAAAGGCAATCCACACAACTGGCGTCTCGAACTCGGTCAAACCCTGGTCGCCGACCAGCAGGACGACGGATCATGGGTCAACAATGGCAACCAACGTTGGATGGAAGGCGACCGCCAATTGGTCACCGCCTATGCGTTGCTGGCACTGAAGTACTGTTATCAGGAGTGATTTTCAACCACGTTGGCGACGGAGACGGTTGATCAAATCGTGTTGCGTTCTACCCGTGAGCCGACGGCGCTAGCCACGGGCCGTGAGCCGATGGCGCTAGCCACGAGCCTCGAAGGATTGCGTCATCACAACAGGGGCCGCGGCTAGCGCTGGACTGCTCAAAGTTTGGTGTTGTGTCTTTTATGGTTTACGCAAGTTTTCTGTCGCCTCCCCCGGCGCAGGAGACTGCTGATTTAGTGAGCCGCAAGGCGCTAGCCGCGGGCCTAATGGTGTTGACGGAACCCTTCGAGGCCCGTGGCTAGCGCCATCGGCTCACAGACACAATGCAACACGACTAAATCAGCAGTCTCCGCAGCCGGGGGAGGTCGGATCGAGCGAAGCAAGATCCGGGAGGGGGCCTACCCTGAGCAATGCGCATGGATGTGTTTCACCGGCGCGCATGCCCCCTCCCTCGCATTCGCCTAAACGGCTCTGCTCGACCTCCCCCAAGTTCCTTGGTGGAGGTGACAAAGGAATAGTCCGTGAGCCGATGACGGTGACCTGGATATTGCATCAGCCGGAGTGCTTGGCGCCCGGTTCTCCAGTCTTGCTAGGGGAACCGGACGCTATCGCGTGTCGACTGACTGATTGTGTGATTGCGTTGGAGGTTGCGCGTGACCGGCTGAAGCCGGGACACCAGCCTTGGGCAGTCAACGGATGACTTCTGGGAAAACGGGCTGCTCCGCTTCCACGGGGACTTCGCCGAAAGGCTCGTCACTGGGAATTTCATTGAGCGGCTCGTCGCTGGGGGCGATCATCAGTTTCCAATCGTGAAGCATGCCGATGCGATCATTGCGGCTGCCACGAATGATCAATTGCCACGTGCCTTGCGCATTCTTGCCCTTCATCGCTGACAAGCTCGGACGTTTATAAAGGACACTTTCAGGTTGAAAGGAACCTTGATACGGTGCCGCCGCACGCGCCACATTGATCTCGGCCTCGTCGTCCAGGATCGTTTCATCGAAGTGATTTCCACCGCCACCGATTCCGGTGAACAGCTCAATCTCTTGACCGTCCGGCGCCACCAGATACACGTCCAAGCTGCTCACGTTCGTGTGGCTGATCGACAACTGCACGTTCACGTCAGCAACGTAGAAGCTATCGGTAACGACGATTTCTGAAGCGACCGTCTTGCGAACCGCCAAGACTTGCGCATCAGTCGAACGGAACACTCTGCCTTGGCTCAGTGTCCCCAACTTCGCTTCATTCACCGTGATCAAGCCGTCTGCGTTGGTATCGAGTTGATGGAAAGACAACAGTTGGTCTTCCGTCCATTCCTGCGAATACTCGGCCATCGAAATCTGGCGATCTCCATCGAGATCCTTTTCATCGAACCAACCGGGGGCCGATTCTGCGGTTCCGCCAGCGGCGTCCTGTTGGACTTTGACGTAGGCGAACATTTCATCGCGAGTGAGTTCGCCGTCTCGGTTCAAGTCAATCTTGCCGACGGGCAATCCCAACCCGCTGACTTCGTTCTTATCGATGCGTCCGTTTCGGTCGACGTCGAACCGCCCCATCAAGCTGGCCGTCAGCCAGTACTCCATGCCACCGTCTTGCCACCACTGTGATGAGTCGTCCCTGGTTGCCGGACGCTTTTCGTTGTCTGGAATCAGGCCGTTGGTACGACGAGCCTTTTGTCTCAACTCGTCTGAGTTGCGATCGAGCAGACGGCGACGCGCGTAACGCTGGGTCAATTCCATCCGACTGAGCCTGAGGTCACCGTCCAAGTCGTCCGCAAAGGGTTCGCGATGTGTCCAGCGATTCTGAGCCGCTTCGTCTTGATCGATGTATCCATCTCGGTTTTCGTCGTGGCTGCGCATGGTCCGATCGGCGAAATCCAAGTCATCTTGCGTGTATGGCAGCTTGACTTCCGCCAATCCGAACTCCGGGATCAGCGGTTCATCCGGTGCGGGCTCAAAGGATCGAATCGTATTCTTGCCTTCACGCGTCGGCTGGACCCTGAGATCAGAGTTCACGCCGTTTTTCACAGCGTAGTAGATCCGAGCAATTTCCTGGATACGTGGAATCGGGTTGGGACGTCTCAGGTCCAGCCCTCCGCCGCGCGATCCGGTTTCGGCGAGTTGTTCCAGATAGGGACGGGACAGTGGTGTGATCTCCTCCGGCTCGATCATCCCATTGCCGTTTCGATCAAGTTTCTCCAACGACGCCCGTAACCCGGACTGAGCAAAACCGATTGACGAACACGCCAACGCGATCATGCCACTGAGAATCAGAGCGCGCAACAGAGTGCCCATCAGACAAATCGCCAGACGTCCTGTGGCGATGTGGTTCACGCGAAACTGGGTGAAGACTCGGTCGTTCGGGGAATGGACCATCAACTGTTTTGTGTTTTGGGATTCGAATAACTCGCGATTTTCGCGTCTGCGTGCCCTGGATCGACACACGTTATATTACTCTAGTGCCGAAATCGCGAATTGACCTTGATTGGAAAAGACACAAATATCAGCACGAATCGCAAATCGCGGTTTTGGCTCTAGTGGCCTGGGACAACTAGAAGTTAGGGTTTGCTGTAGTGGATCTTGTTAAAGATCCCACCGCTACAGGATCTTTAACAAGATCCACTACCCTAAAAGTAAGCTGAAACAGACCACTAGACGCAAGCCGAGCCAGTTCGGTTTCCCTCCCACCGCTTCGAAAACTCCTGCCCCCCCTGCGAATCGATCCATGTCGAACCTCGTTCGAATCTGTCTGATCGCTACAGCGATTGCAATTCCGTGGAAAAGTGCCACGGCTCTCGACGAATCCGAATCACTCAGGAAATTAGTCCACGCGATCGGTGCCAGCGACGACGCGTCGGTTCAAGCCGCTTTGCTGCGGGGTATGCGGGCGGGCTTGGAAGGACGCCGTGACGTGCCGGCGCCGGGAGGCTGGGCCGATTTGCAGGAAAAGCTCGCAAGCAGCGGAGACCCAAACGTCCAATCCTTGGCGAACGAACTTGCTCAGATCTTTGGCGATCAGGCTGCCGCCGCACAAGCACTCGCGGTCTTGCAGGACGCCCAATCAGAAACGACCAAACGACTGCAAGCGTTGAACTCTTTGCTCGCCCAACGCGACGAGCGGGTGCTCCCGATGCTGCGGATCTTGTTGGACGATCCCGATCTGCGGTTGGCGGCGATCCGAGGCTACGCGACGCTGGCTGACCAAGACGCACCGGAAATCCTGATGCAGCGCTATGACAAGTGGTCGCCGGCAGATCGCCGCGCCGCGCTCGAAACACTTGCATCACGCAAACCGTACGCCGAAGTCCTACTGGGCGCGATCGGGGATCAGCGTGTCCGACGAGATGAAATCCCCGCGCACGTCGCTCGCTCGCTGAGCCTGATTCTCGGCGAGCGATTCGATCAGCAATATGGCACGGTGGCACCACTTGCGGCCGAGCGAGTTGCCAAGCTCGAGCATTTCAAGCGGCTGATCAGCGACGAAGCGTTGGCGGCTGCCGACGCAGCGGCAGGGCGAGCGGTGTTCCAAAAAACCTGTGCGTCCTGCCACGTCTTGTACGGCAGTGGGGCCAACATCGGCCCCGACCTGACCGGCTCCAACCGCGCCAACCTCGACTACTTGTTGCTCAACAGTGTCGATCCCAGTTACGACGTCCCCGATGGTTACAAGATGGTTTTGATTCAAACCGTTGACGGCCGCGTGCTCAATGGAGTCGTTGCGAGCGAAGACGCAACGCGTGTCGTGCTCAAGACCGTTCAAGATCCCGAGGTGGTGGTGTTGAAGTCCGATATTGAGGCCCGCAAGATTTCTGACAAATCGATGATGCCCGACGGACAACTCGATCAACTCAAACCTGCCGAAGTCATCGATTTGGTCAAGTATCTGCAAACGACCCAACAAGTGGAGTTGCCCCAATGAACGGAATCCGTCTCACCGCCGGCTCACCTCGTGAACGTTCATCGTCGACAAAGGGTTTCCTGGCCGCCACCGCGATGGTCCTGGGTTGCTTGTCCTGCAGCATCGCGCCCGGCGATGAGCCAGCCAAAGAGCCCGTGAACCGTTTGCCGAAAAAACAGCATCGTACCAGCGACGCTCCGTTCTTGACGCCGCAGCAAGCCATGGCGGCAATGTCGATTCCCGACGGCTTCGACGTCTCGCTCTTTGCCTCCGAACCCGACATCGCCGAACCGATCGCGTTTTGTTTCGATGATCGGGGCAGGATTTGGGTCGTCGAGAATTTCAACTACCGGACGCGACGCGAGCACACGGACGACCCGGTCAGCCGCATTCAGATTTTGACCGACACCAATGGTGACGGCCGTTTCGATGAGAAGAAAACCTTCGCCGACGATCTGACCTTCTCATCCGGCATCGCGCTCGGTTTCGGTGGCGTGTTCGTCGGATCGCCACCCAACCTGTCTTTCATCCCCGATGCCGACGGTGACGATCGACCCGACGGTCCTCCACAAGTATTGCTGGATGGCTGGGGAATCAACGATCGCCACGAAACGTTGAACAGTTTCAACTGGGGCCCCGACGGCTGGTTGTACGGTTGCCATGGCGTGTTCACGCAGTCTCGCGTCGGGCATCCCGGTGACGGCGATGAGGATCGCCAATTCATCGACGGCGGCATCTGGCGTTACCATCCCACACGCAAGACGTTCGAAGTCTTTGCGAGAGGGCTGTCCAATCCTTGGGGATTCGATTTCGATGATCACGGACAAGGATTTGCAACCTGCTGCGTGATCCCTCATTTGTTCCATGTCGTTCAAGCAGGCGTGTATCACAAACAAAGTTTGCCTCACGTCAATCCGCATATCTACGACGACATCAAAACCATACGCGACCACACGCACTTGTCCGCGCACGGCGGGGCTCGAATCTATTTGGCCGACGCGTTTCCGCAGCAGTATCGCAATCGACTGTTCATGTGCAATATTCATGAACATGCGGTGCTGACGGATATCCTGAATCCCAAAGGATCCAGTTTCATTGGTTCGCATGGCGACGATTTTCTACCGACCAATGACTTAGCCTGGGTCGGTTTCAGCATCGAGATCGGCCCCGAGGGCGGTGTGTACATCCTCGATTGGCACGACACCGACATCTGCGGCAATACGATCAATTTCCCCAACAGCGGTCGAATCTATCGAGTGATGCCCAGTGGGGCGAAGCCGATCGATCGTCCGAACTTGCGTTCGCTGTCGGATCAGCAGTTGGTGGATCTGCAGTGGAACAGCAACGATTGGTACGTCCGCCAAGCAAGAGTGCTGCTGCAGTCGCGCGCCGCGGTGGGGAAACTGGATTTAGAAACTGTCCGCGGACAATTGACTCGCATGATGGATCAGGCGACGTCCACTCCTCGACGATTACGTGCTCTCTGGGCATTGCACGCGATCGGGTGCGCTGATGACGCGATGTTGATCAAGTTGCTGGAGCATGACGAGCCCCACATGCGTGCGTGGGCGATTCAGTTGCTGGGGGATCGCAGCAGCATTCACGCGTTCGGGCCACGTCAGACGGCGGTTGAGCAAGTGTTCTCGCAAGAGGTGCTGACCAAATTCGCGAGTTTGGCCGTGAATGATCCGTCGCCGATCGTGCGTTTGTACTTGGCGTCCGTGATCAGCCGAATGGACTTTCGTGATCGCTGGCCGATCCTGGCCGGACTGATTTCACATGCCGAAGACGCCGACGATGCGAACCTGCCCCGCATGTACTGGTTCGCATTGGAGCCGATGGTGAGCGACCATGCCGAGCAAGCGTTGTCGTTGGTCATCAACGGAAAACTCTCCAAGTTGCAAGAGTTCGTTGCACGCCGGATGGTCAGTGGCGATACGCCCGTTGCGGCAAAAGATTCACCTCGTAAACAGAGTCAGGCCGAGCAGAATCGTTTGATCGGAGCCGTCGCGCCGGATTTCACCGTCCATGCGGTGGGCGAAGGCGGCGTGGTGCGTCACACCAGTTTCCGCAACGCCGCGGCCATCCAGACGCATCCCTTGGATGCCAAGACCCCGAGTCGCTTGACGTCGCAGGTTCAGATTCCGGCAGAGGGAAAGACGACGCTGAAAGTTGGTGTCAGCCATCATCCGCACGGCGACTGGCAACTACGTGTTTTAGCTGGAGACAAAGTGTTGACCGAACGCATCGTCAGTTCCAAAACGGTTGGCCCGAACGAGTGGCTCGACGTGTCGGTGGATCTGACACCGCTGGCGGGGCAGACGATCTCGCTGACACTGGAGAATCGTGCGAACGACTGGCACAACGAATGGGCGTACTGGCGCGAGGTCCGAGTGGTGACCGAATGACGGCCACCGCATCTCGTCCACTTCGCCACGAAACGCTCGTTGCCGAGCTGCTGGCTCTCAGCTTGCCGTTGCCGGAATGTCGCTGGTGCAGTGACCGCAGCGGGTCGCGTCGATGGGGATCTCCATCTTGCACGCGTCACACTTTTTCGTCGTCGGGTCGTCCACTTTTTCTTCTTCGAATCGTTTGCGAACGTTGTTCATTACCTTGATCAACAAAAAGATCGCCAGGGCAACGATCAAGAAGCTCAACATGTTGTTGAGGAACGACCCGATCCCGATCACCACCGCGCCTTCTTCGCCCGGAGTCCCCCGCAAGGTGATCCCCATCTGTTCGAACTTGATGTTCTCGGTCAGCAGTCCCAACGGCGGTGTCACGATGTCGGCGACGAGCGATTTCACGACGGTGGCGAACGCGCCGCCGATTACAATCGCGACCGCCATGTCGACCATGTTTCCTTTGAGCGCAAACTCCTTGAACTCTTTGATCATTCCCACTGCAGCACCTCATCATTGTGAAAGTTGACATGCCGGCCTACGAATCGGGCGATTCGTGTTCGTCATCTCGATATTGGATTTCCTCAGCACCGCCTTCCATCGGCACGCCAATGTCTTCGTTGAGCCATCGGCCCAGATCTACCATTTGGCAACGCTCGCTGCAAAAGGGTGGGACTTTGGTTTCGTCGAGCAAGAATTTCTTGCGACAAACGGGACAGTTGACGAATTCGGCGGGTCTGCCTGCTGGGTTCATGGTTCCGACGATAACGGAGGGGGACGAATGACCGGCAGCCAGACGAAGGCTACCCGTAGAAAGCGAGACACGTCGGGCAAACCCGTACTAGAAATGGAGGGATTGTTGGACGAAGCTCTGGTTGAGCAGTCTCACGAAACCATCGCAGTTGGGCAAGCTGTGCTGGTTTGCAGAAAGTTGAACGGCCGCCTCGCGATAGCGTCCCGCTTAGAAAGTTGAACGCACAGCCATGTTTCTCGTCTTTACTAGCACGACGCGCAAGCGAGTGAATCTTCTTTACTAGCACGACGCGCAAGCGAGTGAATCTTCTTTTGGTTCATCTATTCACTCGCTTGCGCGTCGTGCTGGTATTTTGCACGGAATTCAATGTGATTCCGCCGCGTTCTAAGCGGGACGCTCTCTATCTCGCTGCGGCTGATGAATAATCCGCGCCTAGCGTGTCAAAGTCCGCAACAGATCTTGGATCTGCTGGTGCACATCGGACGTGGCGCGGACCACCAAGACACGTCGCATGGCAAAGTATCCGATGGAGCCGGGGCCTCCTTGGGTGTCCCAGAAATCCGGCTGGACAGTTCGCTGGATCAATTCGATCAGCTCCCAACCGTTGTTCATCATTCCGGCGGCGAAAGCACCTTGTTGAGGATCAGATCCGCTGCCGGACTGTGAATCAGAGTTGGATTTTGCATCAGGGTCGGTGGACTGTGACGAAGCGGATCGATGTTTTGCCAGGGCGTCGCCGATGGCGCGATCGACCTGAGTTGCCAAAGTGTCTTGTTTGGGAACGCCGTTTCGTTGCAGCCGATTGCTTTCGTCGCGGGCAACGGTCAGCAGCCGCCGGCGGATCTTGGCCGCATCTTGCTGCAGCATCTCACTTTCGCCATAGCGTGTGTCGGTGCGCAGGACCGCATACAAGTCGCACAGGGATTCAAGAGCTCGAGCGTTGGCTGACGACTCCTTGGCGGTGGCCTGTTCTCGCAACAATCGGCTTGTTTCCTGTCTCAGTAGCGACAGTGGCGGAGCGGTGATCGATGTTGAGTTCGGACCGGACGCCTTATCCGCGACGGTCCTCAAAGCGTCATCGGCCGGTGAAGATGAGCCGCCGATACCGGACAGTGAGAGTAGCAGAATCGTCAAAAACAGCCCGCTTTTCCATAGATAGGCGGTCGTCCGCAATCCCCGCCGCGGAAACATGTGCCGATCGAAATCTTGGAACCATTTCTCGTGTAAGGTAGTCTGCATGGGGGACGCCGCACCGCGGAGGAAAGCAGCGGACTTGAAAAATCCAGTGATTGACCCAGTGGTTGACCCAGTGATTGACACAGAGTTGGACATTGTTTGGTTGCCTGTCGGAGTAATGCGTGTGCCTGTTTACCTTTCCCGAGGCGAAGGAAAAGCGACGATGAAATGGAGCCGGATCACGCAGATGCCGTTGGGACCGCGGATCGCTGGGTTTGTGTTTGCGATCACGGTGATTCCATGGGGCATCTCCCCAGAAACTCAAGCCCACGGTGATGAGCGGGCTGTCGAAGTCGGTGCCCAGGCCGCCGATTCCACGCCAAAATTCAGTGATGCGGTGGTGGACAAGGCAGAGTCCATTCTAAAGGACAAAGGACTACGGCGAAGCGGCAAAGTCATTCAGTCGATCGAGACAGCGGAAATTTCTCGCGTCCTGGCGACATTGGGACGCAAACAACGTGAGTTACGATTGGTTCAGCAGGACTGGAAAAAACTTGCCGATCAGCAGTCGGCGATGCGTGACGAGCTGCGAAGATTGAATGTCCAAGACGGCGAACTGAATTTGCAATTGGCCAATGTCGCCGGGGTCAACACATCAGCAAACAACCGTCTGGTGGGGCTGATCAACGCAACGCGGGCCAAAATGCGATTGATTACCGAGCAAAAAGACCAACTGCAGGAGCAATTGGCGGAAAAGCGAAAGCTCGTCAATCAGGCCGAAGCCGAGTATGCGGATTTGGTGCTGGCTGCCCGTGCGGACTTTCGCACTTTACAAGACACCATCGCCATGGCGTTGCAGGACGAGCAAGTCAAGATCGCGTTGAAAGTCATGCGGGCGAATTTTGATGTCCCCGACGATCTGACCGCACCGCGTGTGTTGTCAGCCCTGGACAAACGAATCGAGCGAATCGAACAAGAAGTTTTCAGTGAATCGATCGCTTTGGATGTCAAAGGCGGATCGATGTACGTCAACGTCGTCGTCGGAAACAAGTCGGCACGGATGGTGGTCGACAGCGGTGCGACCCTCATCAGCTTGCCCGCGGCAACGGCCGCCGAACTGGGCGTCGTCGTGCCGCCGGGGGCTCGCCAGTTGAACTTGGTGATGGCGGACGGCAGGACGATTCCGGCGTTCGGAGTGACCCTGAGTCGTGTTCGGGTGGGCGAATTCGAAGCCGAAGACGTCGACGCGGCGATCTTGGACCCGTCAGCGCTCAACGCCGAGCCGTTGCTGGGCATGAGTTTTTTGGGGAATTTCAAATTCACCCTGGATCGCGACGAAAAAACGCTCCACATCATCCGCGTCAAGGCCGAGTGAGTCCCCCCAAGTACGTCAGCCTTTCTAGTCTGACATTCCCCCCAAACATGTCAGCCTGGAAAGGCTGACGTACAAGACACCACCCTCTGTCAAGTGGTCGCATCTTTGCTTCAAAACGCTCCAGCGTTCCACTCTGGTCTTGTCAGATTTCGGTCAATCGCGAACACTAGGCAATGATCCTAACCCAGTTCGGTGACACACGACGCCGGATCGCTGATTTCCGTCCCACGGAAATCAACCGGTAAACAACCGGTGATCAAAAAGAACCAGACCGATCCTGTTTCCTCATCGAATGGTCCCCGGCGAGCAATCATCGCTGGCGATCCCTTCACTGACAGCACCCCGAAAGATGACCTCCATGGATTCACCGCTAGCGCACCACTTGGCCGGCAACCAGATTGCCAGCAGCAGCGCGTACCAGAGTTACCAACGGCAGCGGCAATTGACGCTGGGCGACCTTTTGTTGGAAAACCGAATCGTGTTCTTGCAAGGCGAGATTCACGTGGGCAATGCCAACGAGTTGGTCATGAAATTGCTGTATTTGCAAAGCGAAAACCGTCGAAAAGACATCCATTTCTACATCAACAGCCCCGGCGGCAGCGTGACGGCGACGTTGGCCATCTATGACACGATGCAAATCCTGTCCTGCCCGGTGGCGACCTACTGCGTGGGCGAAGCGTGCAGTGGTGCGGCCGTACTGCTCGTCGGCGGAACCAAAGGCAAGCGGTTCTGTCTGCCCAACAGCCGAGTGATGATGCACCAGCCGATGGGCGGCGTGGGCGGTCAAGTCAGCGACATTGAGATTCAGGCCGCTGAAATGTTCCGTTACCGCGACGTGCTGAACAAAATCATCAGCAACCACAGCGGACAGTCGGTCGAGAAAATCGCCGCCGATACCGACCGAGATTTCTTCCTCGGTGCGGAGGAAGCCAAAGAATACGGGCTGGTCGACGACATCTTGACCAAACCTCCCGCGCAGGTCGAAGACGAGGACGAGTGATCGTTCCCCCAACACAGTCGCGGCATTTTGTGACTGTCTCTCATTTCTCCCGAGCAAACCAACTCACTCAGTCGAGTCCTTAATCACATGCCAATCATCCCCTACGTCGTCGAAAAAAGCGGTCGTGAAGAACGCACGTACGACATCTATAGCCGGCTACTCAAAGATCGAATCATCTTTCTGGGGCAACAGGTCGACGACCAAATATCCAACTCATTGGTCGCCCAAATGCTGTTCCTGATGTCGGATGATCCCAAAGCTGATATCCACCTCTACATCAACAGTCCCGGCGGCAGCATCACCGCCGGCATGGCGATCTACGACACCATGCAGTTCGTGTCCTGCGATGTCGCGACTTACTGCATCGGTCAAGCCGCCTCGATGGGCGCCGTGTTGCTGACCGCAGGTGCCAAAGGCAAACGATTCGCTTTGCCCAACGCACGCATCATGATCCACCAGCCGCTCGCCGGCATGCAAGGAACCGCACGCGAAGTCGAAATTCACGTTCAAGAACTGCGGCGGATCAAAAAACGCATGAGCGAGATCATGATCGAGCACACCGGCCACTCGCTGGAAAAGATCGAAACAGACACCGACCGGGACCGTTTCATGAGTGCCGCCGAAGCCTGTGATTATGGGCTGATCGACAAGGTCGTCAAGAAATCAGGCGAAGCAGGGGCCTGATCTCCATTGAGACACGTCCCCCGTGCCGACGGAAGTGTCTAGGATCTACTTGGGAAAGTACGTCAGGCTTTCTAGTGCATCGTCCAGTCTTAGAACGTGGATTCGGTAGATGAGCCGTTTTGGCGTTAGCCACGGTTTTCGTGCCACAACCGTGGCTAACGCCAAAACGGCTAACCCCAAAATCAAGACCGGATGATGCACTAGCCTGACTTGCCTAGCAATCGGTCAGACTAAAAAGCCTGACGTACAGGACGTGTCAGACTAAAAAGCCTGACGTACTTTGCTGCCCCCTTCGTCTAGTGGCCCAGGACGCCAGGCTTTCCGCCTGGAAACGCCTGTTCGAATCGGGCAGGGGGTATGAATGTGGACTCCAAACGCGGGCACACGCCGCTCGTAATTGTGTACAAGAAGGTGCAGGATCGGCGATTCACGCCCGGGTTTTTAACTTTGGCACGAAAAAGATGGTTTTTCCGGCTTCGGATTCATCCACCAACGCCGATTTTATTTGACGTGGAGCCCACCACTCTGAGATAATGTGGCAGCGTGGTCATGCACTTCTGGCCGAGGGGTGCATTCCGGCAGTCATTGCCGGCCCACGTCATCTTGTCTCCCTGTGTCATTGACGGCATGACCTGTTCGAACCCAGAAATGGATCTCGTGATGAACAAACCAGTCAACGGAAAGTCATCTCCCAAGTCCTCAATTGCGACCGCAGTTGCGATTGCCAAGACTCAGGAGCAGGAACAAGCCGAGCGTCGCAAGACGGCCTACAAGCTGGTTTCGTTGTTTCTGGCGCTCGCGTTGCTAGCAGCATTTGCTCTCAATGCATCGGCACAAGCACCCAAGTACGATTCAATTCCGTTGGGAGTGAATCTCGACGAAGCACAGAAGAAGGCGATGGAGTCGTCCGCAAAGGCCTACATCACGGCGCGGGACTTGAGTTCGCTCGACGCGCGACAGCAGGGGATGGCCAAGTTTTACTTCACCAAGTACATCCCGTCAGAGATCACCCAACCGCGAATCAGCCCCGAGTCGTCCACACTGCTGTTGGACGTCCAAAAGCGATTGGCCAGTGCCATGCGTTCGCCATCGCCCGTGGCGGCAAGGACGGTCGCTGGCTGGTTGTACACCGGCCTGAAACCGGTTGCCACTGGAAACTACCCGCCCGCTGGCCGAATCAGCGCCATCATGTGTATCTCGCGGCTCGATTCAGGCTATGCCAATGGTGTTCCTGTTCCCAACAGCAACGTTTTGACGGATTTGTTGCCCATTTATCGCGATGCCAAGACGCCCGATGCCGTTCGTGCGGCGGCCCTGCAAGGCATTGATCGCTACGTCCGCTACACCCCCATCGCATCCATTGCCGCCGCCGGCAAAACCGCTCTGTTGGCCGACATGAACCAACTCGTTCAAGCCGATCCGCCCGCGGGACGTGATCCGATGGCACATGCGTACCTGCAGCGTTTTGCCGTCAACATCCTCAGCAATTTGTCCAACGATGCCAACTTGGCCAAAACCCTGGTCAGCATCAGCACCAAAGCCACCGCACCAGATTTGGTGGCATTGCATTCGGCCGCCAAATTTGGGTCGGTCGAGTCAAATGCTGTCAAAGGTGTCGTGCCGACTCCGAAAGACGTCGTGAAGAACTGGTCCACTCGCGCGGTGGAGACCATGAAATCCGAGATCACGCGATTGAAGGCATTGAATAAGCAGGGGGCGATGATGACCGACACCAGGGTCAAACAGCCTTTGGACCCTGAAAAATACCTTGGAATCAAGAGCGACGATGAGGAGAATAAACCCACCACCAATGCGATGTCGATGGAAGACAGCATGATGGACAGTATGGACTCCTCGATGATGGAGTCCTACGGCAGCGGGATGGATGGGATGGAGGGAATGGACAGCATGATGGACGGCATGGGTGGTTATGGAATGATGTCCGGAATGGTGGCGGCGGCAAAGCCAAAGCCTCCGGAGGTTGTCGCTTCCCTGCAAAAACTGAATTACATGTTTGAACAAATTCACTTGGGTGCAACCGGCAGCGCACAACTCGGCACGCCCCGAAATCCTGCCGGATTGCTTGCCGCGGTGGACCCGGCCTCAAAGCCTCTGGTGGAAAATTGGTTGATCGTGCTGACCGAAGTCATCAATGCGGTCAACGAAAACAAGTTGGACAACGAGCGAGCCTACTTGGCCGCATTGGAAGAAAACGTGATCAAGTTGGAAGCTTTCGCTGAAGCCCCCAAAGCAGCCGCGGATCCGTCAGACACTCCAACGATTCCCTCTGGACTGGAAGATCTGCTCGGCGGACTGTGATTCCCGGTTCGCGTTCCGGTGGATGACGAATCCCGGTTAGCGGGCTGTCACAAGGTTGGGGTTGTGGAGCTGCGCAAGTTTCTGTCACCTTTCCCGGCGCAGTTGGGGGAGGTAACCGTTGCGCATTCGGCACAAGACGGATGGTTTGAGTTTGGGCGGATGGTGGTGTTCGTTTTCGACTTGGAAAGTCGAACGACAATCGTCGCTCGACTTTCCAAGTCGATAGCGTGCCACATCAAGCGTTTTGCCATTCTCAGTCATTAACTTGCGCATCACCGTCCAGTTGCTCGCCCTCGGAGACCCTTCACACGGCGTACTGGATGTTCTCGCGGCGTTGCACTCGGCGGCTGACGATTCCCAACAACGCGCTGACGCAGATCAGCAGGACGAAGCCCAGCCCGATCAGGACCGCTGTGCTGACCAGTCGGTCGTAGACCTGTAAATTGTTGTAGGAGGCGATGATTTTCTTTCGCGTCTCTTGATCGAACTCCAGACGCACGGCGACTTCTTGTTGCTCCACGTCGCCGACCAAGATCGTGCCTTCGTAGCGGTCCGTGATCAGCTCGTTTTCGATCCAATCATCGTTGATGGGAAAGGTTTCTTCGCGGACCGATCCGGTGACGTGTTGAATGTACAGATTGACCGCGATTCGCTGCATGACCTTCAGATTCGCGTCACACTCTTCGATGGTCTCGTACCCGCTGCTGGCGACACTCCAGACATCCACCGGACCGTCGTCCAGAATCGGCTGTTGTCCGACCCAGGCGGGACGCGTCTCTGGATATTGAACATGGTCCAACGGGGCGACAGACAGCTCCACCGGCGCGGCAGGCTCCGACTTCTTCGAGTCTTCTTTGGCATCGACCGTGTCGGCATACGTTACCGCCGTTGCGACAAACATCATTACCAAGCAGACGGAGCCAGAGGTTAGGATTTGTGACATCGTTCTCTATTCCTCGCGATGCGAAAGCGTTTTGGGCCAGGACGCCATTGCAATTCAAACGCGTTGTGGTTGGGGCTGTTGGATGGGCGCGTAGTGCTGAGGCGGAGTCACTCGTCTGGGATTGATCCACGGGGCAGACATCTGAACGGCAATTGCGATGCCTCCCGCGGTCAAGATGCCGAACGGTTGCGGTACCGGCAGGAACTGCTGGATCGCCCAAGCTGCGACACTGATCACAGCGACGTTCCACAGTGTCAAACGCTTGCGGCGAATCGGGTCCACCGGACGCCACCACCGGATCGCCGCGAACAACAATGCGAAATGCGCCATCATGCCCGAAGCACGCAGTTGATTTCCGTCGTACAGAGCTTGCGGCAACGCCATTGCCGTAACTTCTCGCTCGGGGATGCTGAGCGGCAACATCAGATACCGAGTCATTCCGAACGCGACCAAGCCGACGCCGGCCCCGAGTCCCGCCAGCACCAGGCGACGCGGCAGTGCTTCCCCGTCCTCTCGTTCCCACAGTTTGCCCAAACCAAGGATTCCGAGTGAACCGATCAAGACGACGACGCCGAGCAAACCATAGGGGGCGATGGTCATCGCGTTGACATCGCCACTGCGCAAACCGAACACGCCTGCGCCCACGGTCATCGCGGCGACCGTTCCAGTGGCCGCCAACCATGAACTGCTCAGTTCGGCGATGCGAACCGCGGTGTGTTTCGCCCGCAGATCACTTCGCATGTGGCTGGCCCATTCCTTTTTAGCATACGTCTTGCTGGGAGCCGGCACACTGGCCGCAAGCCGTTGCGCTTGTGCGTACGATGGTTGCTGCCTGGCATGCAAAACCATTTGCCGACCGATGTAGTACGGCACGTAAAAGACAGCCAGGACAGACAGGGCAGGTACCAGCCAACTGGTGTTGACGAACAGCACAAATCCGATGATCAATCCAAACACCGCTTTGGCGCGGGGAGACTGATCCATCGAGTTCCACCACGAACGCAGGTCGCCGGCGCTCTTGCGGACCGCCCGGGCCAGTGGCTCAGAGGACTCCGCGTCCGTGATCGGCGTGGCGACAGGCAGTGTGAGCGGCAGGCGAGCAATGGGTTCGGATAAAGCACGCCGCTGCGTGTCAGTTGTCGTTTCAATAGCCGCCGCCGTCGGTTGCGAAACCAAGGCTACCGGTGAACCGAGCGCCGACACACCTGTGATGTCGCCCCAGCCCATGGCGTTGAACATATCAATCACGGTCGCTGGACGTTTCGCCGGATCTTTCTCCAAAGCCGCCCCGATGACGGATCGGACCGGTTCGGCGATCTCTGTCAGATCGGGTGTCGCGGTCATGTGTTTGACAATGATTTCATGACAGCTCTCGCCATCGAACGGAACGCGTCCGGTCAGCAACTCATGCAGAATCACGCCCAGTGCATAGATATCGATTTCGCGTCCATACTGGCCACGACCAATTTCGGGAGCCATGTAGTGAAACGTGCCGACGCTTTCGGTGTGCCCGCCACGTTGAGATGCTGAGATGTATTTGCTCAGACCATAGTCGCCGACTTTGACGATCCCCAAATCGTCAAACACATTGCCCGGCTTCAGATCACGGTGAACCAGACCTGCGCAGTGCAAGTGGTGCACTCCGGCGCAGATGCCCGTGAACCACCGGCGGACTTCCTCGGACGGCAAACCATCGGGTGATTGGTCCAACGCGTCACGAAGATTCATCCCCGCAACGTACTCCATCACCACCCAAGACTGCTCGGTATCATCACGAGCAATGTCGTACAGAGCGACCAAGTTGGGATGTTTGAGATTCAAACATTGTGAGACACCACGAAGCTCAATCTCCAAGTTCCGCTGAATGCGTTTCAGCGCCACTTCTTTTCCGGCGTCGCTGACCGCAAAGTACACTTCACCAAATCCGCCCACGCCGACACCACGCCGTATCGTATACGGCGGCAATGGACGCGATCCGGGGGCGTAAGTGAAGGTCATGGTTTTCGAACGTGACTCCGATGACTTCCGTGAACCACTGAGGGAAAACTCAGCGATTTGTGTCTCGCCAAGATCGACAGATGAGCGACTGAGCGGCAGCATTTTACCGAGCCCTTTTTCCGAACCAGTTTGCGCGACATCGTGCCGTTGTCCAACCTCATCCCCGGCCATGCCATCCTGGTCAAAATCGGCTGGTTGGACCGCGGCAGTGCGTCCTGTCAGTTTATCGACTAAAGCGGACATCCACGGACGTTTTTGCCCGGAGACACCACTTTCTGAAACCGCTGCAACATCGTTGACGGGTGCCGAGCAACCGGAAAATGGGTTCCCCCAGAAGCCGGAGACCTCGCGACCCCTCGGTTTTTGGGCGACGTTTTCGTCCTGGACGTCTCTTTTCATGGCTCCAAAACGCTTCCTCCAGGGCGCAAAATTCCATCCACACTGATTTCGCGGTGATGGATGCTGAAATGCGACGGTCGCTCGGAATTCGTTTTCGCTGAGGTTTTGATCGCTGAAACGACCCAGCTCGGCGCCGCCGGTTCGTTCGTCGATGGATTGCTGGCGACTCATGCTCTCTCCAGTGTCATCGCTAGCGATTGGATTTGAATTCGACGACCGAGCTCTAGCTCCACGAACGTTGGGCCGCTTTTCCCCGGCTTTCCACCCGGCTGCGACAACGGCTTGGCTTGCCAACCGCCGTCGCGATACGCCAGCACGGCTCGGTCGGGAAAACTCGATGTGACGACATGATGGTCACTCGACGGGCCGACCAAGATTGTGTCGCCGGCGAAGATGACCGCGTCGACATGCCCGTCGAAACGGTGCGGCGGGTCCAAGATCAACACTCCGGTGCGGCTGAGTGTCGACGGTCGGCGAAGTCGAATCGTGGCGGACCCGGCCACCGGCAACGGCTGCTTGGGGGAAATGAGAATCGACTGCGAGCGGCCGGTGTCCGACAAATCGTCTGCCTCATTGTTTCGCCAGAAATAATCAGAGTCGACTCGCTCGATTCGTCCCGCGTGTCGCGCGACATCTGCTCGGATTCCAACGTCGGCCACCCCGCCCGGCACCGCGGCTCCCAGTGTCCAGCAGTCCCCCGTCAAAATCAAAAAGCCGCCGCAACCATCAACCCAAAGCCGCCATCGTGTGGCGGTCGATGAGTTCGATGCGGTCGCGTCGGCTTTCACGTTGTCACTCGGTGGGGTTCAGGGCTGGCCGCTGGCGGCAGATAGGGGTCGATGCAAGTTTCAACACTCAGTCTAACTGAATTGCGACCAAAGAGCCCGATTTGCCCGTGGCTTGCTTGGCGTCAAAGTAGCTGGTGATTTCTTCGAGCAAGTTCTCGTCGTTGGGTTCGTCGAGATCAATCTCACCAAAATACTCCGCATCGACCGTCATCGTTTCTTCTTCCACGTCGATCCGCGTCTTGATCTGATCCAGCAGTTCACGAGTCTGTGACAACTGGCTGTCGTCCAAGCTCAATTGGCTGCTTGTTTGAGCGACCCGCAAGGCACCCACCCGGGCTTGCAAGTTCTCGACTTCGACCTCCAGCTGACGACGGGCACTGAGCATCGCATCCATTCGCTCGTGAGCCGCACGCAAGGTGGCTTGTCGGGCAGACAGCATTTGCTGCAGCTTTTCCGCGGTTGCTTCGCGGGTCTTGTGCCGCTTGAAGCGGTTCTTCAAGTCGTCTTTGACTTGAGTCGACGTGTACGTGCGGCCCGCGTAGGTGTAATACGTGCTCTCACGCTCCAGGTCTTCACTCAAACGCTCAATGTCCGCTTCGCTCTTGGCCAAGCTTGCATCGGTCTGCTCAGCCTGCGACTGCAGTCGAGCCAACTCGACTTTTTCTCGCGCGATCAACGTCGCGTTCTTTTCAATCTCGGGCTGCAAGTCCGTGATCATCTGGCGGGCACGTTTCAGTTCCCATTCCAACGGCACGCTGTCACTGGCGGAATCTTGGATCCAGTTCACCCCACAACGGGCATAGCTGAGTAGTGGAACGCCGACTGCCATACTGCTCAACAGAGCCAATGCGCCCCCGGCGACAATCGTTTTCTTTAACATTTGGAAACTCCCCAACACGGTGGATTGGAATGAGCCTGCGATGGTATGGCTCCGAATACACAGAGACATTCGCCGCCACGCCCGCCGTCTTGGCTGCCGCTTGAGATTTTTTCTCCGAATTTTCTCCTGTTCTCGAAAATGCCGGGTCGAGACCCCCGGGCGGATTAGCCAATCGAAATAAGTGGACAAAAAACATGAGATCCGAGCCGCTTAGGGGATTTCATTTTACACGAATCGACTACAGTGGAATAAAGTGATCCGTTAGAGGGCCAATGCCGATGTAACCCATCGGCTGCCCGCATCGGCATGAACGACTGCCTCATTCTGTGGCAGTCGCGCATCAAAATCGCGTCAAATAGGCAACCACGGCAAAATGAGGAGACAGCGAGGAGAAAAAAACTTGATGGCCAAAAACGGCTCTATTGCAGTGAAAACGCTTTATTTTGCTTTTCAATGAAACCAATGGGGTTGTCGGCTCGTCAAAAATACGACGCATTGGCATTTGACTTGCTGATGGTGTGACCTACGGGAGCTGACTTAAGGCGATTTCTGAGCGGTGGTCGACAAAGTGGGCGGGAGGCCGGCTTTGCAGACGCCGAATTCGGAGAAGCCCGGCTTGGGCGTTACCAGGATGAAACGCTCTGAGCGAGCAGAGCCAAGCGACCGATTCCTCCCACCCAACAACCTTTTTGAATCCAAACCTCCCAACCCAATCAATAGTGAACCCTTTTTGATCTTGAGGGCTCACTGGAGATGAGACTAACACTGCTTTCCTCGATCTTGTCTTCTCACCGGAGGCTCCGATGTCCAGCGAACAAACGACTCCCAAGCCAGACGAAACCAAAACGCGTCATGATCTTGGATACTGGAACGACTTCGTCGCGCAAATCGAACTGCGCAGCGACGCGGAGCTCTCTCAATGGATCGACCAAGACTTGGCCGAGTTGGAGAACCGTCTTGCTCAATTCGTCAGTCCAAACTCGCGTTTGAAAACCCGCGGATAAGAGCGATTGTCGCTCGACTTTCCAAGTCGATAGCGAGCGGCATCATCCGCCACGCTAACGACCAAACCGCCCAACACACCCGTATTCGATTGCGGGCAGTCTCCACGGCGGGCAAACCGCACGACAGCCCACGCTAACGATCCGGAGGATCGAGCGACAATCTCCAACGATCCGAAGGATCGATTGTCGCTCTACTTTCCAAGTCGATAGCGAGCGGCATCATCCGCCACGCCAACGCCCAAACCGCCCAACACACCCGTATTCGATTGCGGGCAGTCTTCACGGCGGGCGAACCGTACGACGGCCCACGCTAACGATCCGGAGGATCGAGCGACGATCTCCAACGATCCGAAGGATCGATTGTCGCTCGACTTTCCAAGTCGATAGCGAGCGGCATCATCCGCCACGCCAACGCCCAAACCGCCCCACACACCCGTATCCGATTGCGGGCAGTCTTCACGGCGGGCGAACCGTACGACGGCCCACGCTAACGATCCGGAGGATCGAGCGACAATCGATCCGGAGGATCGAGCGACGATCTCCAACGATCCGAAGGATCGATTGTCGCTCGACTTTCCAAGTCGATAGCGAACAGCATCATCCGCCACGCTAACGCCCAAACCGCCCCACACGCCCGCATTCGATTGCCGGCAGTCTTCACGGCGGGCGAACCGTACGACGGCCCACGCTAACGATCCGGAGGATCGAGCGACAATCGATCCGGAGGATCGAGCGACTATATCTATCGATCCCGGACGATCGAACGTCGGTACTAGCAAACGCCTTACAATACCTCCATAGCTGCCCCTTCACACAGCCGGAGAGATTGCAATGGATGACTCGCTCACCTCGGATGCCGAAGCGGCGATCCAACTCGCCACGACGTTGCTCGTCCGGGCCGCTGCATTGCAAACACCTGCGGAGCGCCGGCAGCAATCTGAATTGGATCGCATGATCGGTCACGATGCCGACAAAGCCACCTTGGTCGAGATGACCGACCAAGCGTTTCGGACACACACCCCGGCTCGCGTTGCCGATCAGTTGACGCATCTGTTGGATGTTCAAGGCGTTCCGCGTTTCTTTAGTCCCGTCGAACAAGCCATGCTGAAGGGCTTTCAAGCGTTCGGCGAGTACCTGCCCGGCGTGGCGGTTCCCCTGGTCAAAGAAAAGATGCGGCGAGAGACGGCCAACGTCATCTTGCCCGCGGAACAACAATGGCTCCGCGAACACTTGACCGATCGCAATCGTCATGGCGTGCAAATGAATGTCAATTTGCTCGGCGAAGCCATCTTGGGCGAAGCCGAAGCGATGCGTCGGATGCAGCGTGTCTTGGAATTGCTGAAAATGCCGGAGGTTCAATGCGTCTCGGTCAAGATCTCGACGTTGTACAGCCAAGTCTCCCCGCTGGCTTTTCAATACACCGTCAACGTCGTCGCCGATCGCCTGGAGAATCTCTATCGAACCGCCAGCCAAGAGATCCACGCGGCGAGCGGAAAAAACAAGTTTGTCTATCTCGACATGGAGGAGTATCGCGATCTGCATTTGACCACCGAGACGCTGATGGAAGCGCTCTCGCGTGAAGGACTCGATGACTGTCACGCGGGAATCGCTTTGCAGGCCTACATCCCCGATTCCTTTGGCGTCATGAAACGCTTGATCGATTGGTCGACCCACCGAGTTCAAAACGGAGGTCGACCCCTCACGATCCGGTTGGTCAAAGGCGCCAACATGGAGATGGAACGTGTGGAAGCAGCCATCGCAGGTTTTGACCAGGCACCGTACCACACCAAGATCGAGACCGACGCAAACTACAAACGCATGTTGAGGCATCTGCTCGATGCCGCGGCGGACGGTTTCATTCGTGTCGGCGTTGCCTCACACAATCTGTTCGACGTCGCTCTGGCGATGATTTGGACGGAGCAACGCGGGGCGAGCGATCATGTTCAGTTTGAAATGCTGGAGGGCATGGCGAACCACCAGCGTCGTGCAATTTCCGAACACGATGTGCCAATGTTGCTCTACGCACCGGCATGCCAACGCAAGGATTTTATCAACGCGATCGGATACTTGATTCGTCGTTTGGATGAAAACACCGGCGCACAAAATTTCTTGCGTCACGCCTACCGACTGAAACCCGACACGCCCGAGTTCAAATCGCTGGCGGGCGGGTTTCGCGAGTCGTTGGAACAGTCCGAGAAACCCACGCTCGATTCACAACGCAATCAAGATCGGTTTGCGACGCCGATTCAACCGCCCAAGGTTGCCGTGGTGCCGGAGTTCGTCAATGAACCGGACACCGACTGGGCGTTGCCCCGGCATTCGCTGTGGGCACAACAGATCATCGATCGATGGTTGCCCCGTTGCGATGCCAACGCGACTGAGATCCCTTTGTTGATCGGCGGTGAAACCGCGATGGGGAAACGCAGCGAGTCGACGGATCCGTCACGCCCTGGCGTCATGGTCGCGCACTACGAGCAGGCCTCGGCCGATCAAGCCCGCCAGGCGGTGCAGATGGCCAAGACAGATCGGAGCGGATGGCGAGCAATGACGGCGGACCAACGTCGCGAACTGCTGCGAACCACTGCTCAGAACTTGAGAGTCCGACGCGCGGACTTGATCGGCGCGATGATCGCTGACGGAGGCAAGACGATCATGGAGGCTGATCCGGAAGTCAGCGAAGCGATCGATTTTTGTGAGTTTTACTCGCTGAGCGCGGAACAGTACTATTCGCCCCAGTGGCAGGAGTTTCATCAATTGAGCGTCCGGCCACGCGGCGTTGTGGCGGTGATCTCACCTTGGAACTTCCCATTGGCAATTCCATGCGGAGGCATCGCGTCGGCCCTTTCGGCCGGCAACACCGTGATCCTCAAACCGTCCGGCAACACGGTCCTGGTGGCTTGGTTGCTCTGCCAAGCGTTCTGGGACGCCGGAGTCCCGCATGACTCACTGCAACTGATCACGTGCAGCGGTGCGACGGCGGAAGAGGCCTTGGTGCGGAATCCTGACGTGGACTCCGTGATCTTGACCGGCAGCACGCAAACCGCACGACGAATGATGAGCGTGCGTCCAGACTTGCATCTGTTGGCTGAAACCGGCGGCAAGAACGCGACGATCGTCTCCGCGATGGCCGATCGTGACTTGGCGATCAAGCATGTGGTGCATTCGGCGTTCGGCCACAGCGGGCAAAAATGCAGTGCGACATCGTTGCTGTTGCTGCAAGATGAAGTCTTTCACGACGAGACCTTTCGTGAAACGTTGGCCGACGCGGTGCGAAGCATCACCGTGGGATCGGCGTGGGACCTGCACACCAAAATGGGGCCGTTGATTTCGCCACCGAGCGAAGTCCTGACGCGTGGCATGAAAACATTGCAAGACGCCGAGTCTTGGTTGGTCATGCCGGAGCATGTGGTGAACAATCCGTGCCTGTATCGTCCAGGTGTGAAATGGAACATTCGCGAAGGCGGTTTCATGCACCGAACGGAACTCTTCGGCCCCGTCCTGGGTGTGATGCGTTACTCGCGATTGGAGCACGCGATAGAGATTGTTCGCGGCACCGGTTACGGCCTGACCAGTGGTTTGGAAAGTCTGGACGATCGCGAGATCGAACTTTGGCGTCAGTCAATTCACGCCGGTAATCTGTACATCAATCGGCCCACCACCGGGGCCATTGTTCTGAGGCAACCATTCGGCGGTGTCGGACTGAGTGCCTACGGACCGGGTGTCAAAGCGGGTGGGCCACACTATGTCCTGCCCCTGATGCGGGTGCAGGATGCCGTTGCTCCGCAGCCTTACCACGAGGGTGGCGATGAATCACTTGATCGTCCCATCGCTGCATGGGCCAAAGCAACAATCGATCAGTGTGATGACCCCGGAATCGAATCACCGCAATTAGCGCATGCGTTGGAGAGTCAACGAGCAGCGGTTGAGCAAGAGTATTCTCGCCAGCACGACACATTCCGCTTGCTCGGCCAAGACAACCTACGGCGCTATCGCCCCGCCAGCGGGCTGACGATTCGTTTCACGCCAGATGATTCGCTTCGTGACGTCCTGCTGGCATTGACTGCTGCCGTCACCGCCGGGACACCGACCACGCTGTCAATCGATCCCGCAGTGGCGTACGAACTCCGAGAAATACTGGAGTCATCGGCTGATCACGAACCCGGGATGATCCATCCGCTTGAGGAATCGGCAGATGAATTGGTCGAGCGAATTACCGCCGGTGACGTCCACCGCCTGCGTCTCCTTCATGCCACTGACTCACGTTCAGCCGAGTCCATTGCAGCCGCGGCGACTTTGACCACCATCATGGATGCTCCAGTGGTCGCGGCCGGCCAAATCGAATGCCTGAGATACTTGAGTGAACAGTCCATCAGTTACGACTACCACCGCTACGGCAACCTGGGCCGCCGCGCGGCTGAACAGCGAACGCAGCCTTCGGCGAATCTCCAAAACGCATGAAACGTGTTGATCTCGTCGTAGGTCGGTCAATCGATGAGGGAGCCGGGGCTGTTCATCACGCGTTGTGCGGCGATCAGTTCGCGGTAGCGGACGTAGACGTTCTTGAACCAATAGATCATGTAAACGTTGGCCACGATCGAGACCAGCATGGCTCCATTGAAGAACGATTGAGCGACGAAGCCACGTGGCTTCGTCGTGCCGCCGATGTTGCCGTTGGTGCGATCACCGTCGCTAAAAGATGCCGTTCGGTCCTCTTGCTCGGTCGACGCTCGATTGGAAACAAGGGTGCCCTGGCCGGGAGATACCTGCCCAGGCGCTGCACCGTTGGGTTGATTTCCCATGTTGCCCGCCACGCTACCGTATCGTAGGCGAAATTGTTCTTCTTTGCTGACCGGATTGCCGCGGCGATCCAACACCCGGCCGCCTTTGTCCACAGGTAGCCCCCAATCATCAAACGTCCAAGCGTTCGCGGGCAACCGCTGCTTGTCTGCTTCGCTCAACGAAGGATCCACGTCACGTTGCGCAGGTGGGGCAGCGGCGGTTGTGTTGGGGAACCCCAAGCGACTGGGGTCACTCGCGGTTTGATATGGATTGGATTGTGGGTTGTTCGGTGCGCCAGGATTTTGCAGGGCTGGGTTCTGCAACCCAACGTTTTGAATTCCGCTTTGCGCAGGGTTGCCGGTTTGATTTTGGGTGTTGAATAGCTCCATGTCCCATGAAGTGCCGGCCCCGGTTGTCGCATTGGTGGCTGACGGTGTGCCGGCTGCTGCCAAACGCTTTTGATAATCCAACATGGCTTGCTGCTGACGGTATTCCGCCAGACGTTGCTGGTAGGCGACTTGCTCCGGAGTTTGTCCAGCGGCTTGCTGTTGAGCGCTGGTCTGTCCAGATGTTGCCAATGCAGCCAGTCGCTCTCGCTCGGCTTGCTGGGTGGCTAGGTTCTGTAAACGCAAACGCTCGTTACGCTCGGCGATCGAAAGATTGATGGCGGCAGGATCGTTGGTTGTTTGCGTCGGATCGTTGGGATTGAAACCGACGCTGCGTGTGTTGGTGCGATCGGCTTGTGCGTTCTGGTTGGGCAATCCGAGACCACCGGGCAAGGTTGCAAAGTTGGGATTGGTCGCTGCTGGATTGTTTGGGTTGTTGCTGCCCGGCAGCGGAGGAAAGTTGATGTTGCGATTGCCTGCTTGGGCTGACGCTGCGGCGATACTAGGATCGTTTGCTTGGCCGCTGTTAGCGCTTGCCGCGTTGGCAGCTGCGGCTTGGGCAAAACGTTCGGCAGCGGTCAGTTGTTGAGCGCCGCTTTGCTGCAGCGCAGACTGAGTGTCACGTTGTGCGATCCTGTCCGTCGTCGGCATTTGCGCACCGGTAACATTGGTCCGCCAACGATTGTCGCGTTCTTCCACTTCCGCCGTCGTTGGACCTTGCGGACGGGGCGTTGCACGCTGGTCGGACAGGCCCGTGAAAGCGGGTGTGTTTTGACCACTTGTTTCTGTTCGATAGGGATTAGGGTTGTTCGCGCCGGCCGCCGCCGCACCGCCAGCGGTTTGGATCGACCCTGGCATCGAAAAACCGTTCTGCGGTTTCATCTGGACGACTTTGTCCGGTGCAGACGCCTTTGACTGTGCGGTTGAACGGAGTTCAGGGATCGGGATCTCGGCGGCATCGCCCCAATCTGCTGATTTGCTGCTCAGGGTAGCAGCGTGTTGGGAGCTGATCGGTCGTGTCGGCAACGTGGACGCAGCGATCGGCCAAGCGGTCATGCCTTGGGGACACGAAGGGGTCGTCGACGGCGAAGTCATCGATTGTGCATCAACAGAGCGCGCGCTCGCCAGCACTCCACAGCAGACTGCAATTCCAATCGCCACGAACAAGCGCATTTGTTTCAGATCGCTCATCGTTCTCGTCCTTGAACTAACCAATAACTCAAAAGAAAACATGCGACGATGACGCCCGGCTGGAGCCTTCCCGCGAGTTTCATGACAGATGGTAACGGCGGTGACGAGAATGCGTAAAGAGAGATTTGGTAGGCAAACCGCACAGTGAAACGCGAATGCGGCAAGATGCGGGGAAAAGCGAGACCGGGTAATTGCCAGGAGCCCTAAAGTTTCGACTAGCCGCCACGCTATACCGCTGCTAGATTGTTGTGACTGAGTCGCACACCGGCGGGTGGGTGGTGATGGTCCAAGCCGCTGATGATAGCGTTCATCCCAAACGCTGTTGTCAGGCAGAACTTGGGCGGACCCGATCGCCGGCGTGTGACACGGGCGATTGATACACAGTCGCGTTGTGTCACCCGCGACCGGAGCGATTTCCATCCCTGCTGGGTTTGCGGAGAACGTGCCGGTCGACTTGATTGTGAAACACCCTCGTGGATGCCACGCCTACTTTGTTGGGTTCGTCGCTACTCGTCCGCTGATCTCTGTGAGACTCTGCCGATGCGTTCAGTGGACAATGCAGAGCCAGGCGTATGTATTGAGCGTTCGCGTGAGGAACGGGATCTAGCGATCCTGGATCACTCTTGATTGGGACAGACTGCAACGTGATGAACACACCCATTCACACGTCATTGCATCTTGAACGACCCCATCCCCCCCAACGATTCGTCCGACGAGGATGATCTGTTCGATAGCATTGGACCTGAACAGCAGGCCAAATTGGAAAAATGCCAGGAACTGATCGACTATCGATTCCAGGATCTGTCTTTGCTGCTGTCCGCACTGACTCACGCCTCGGGGGCAACACATCGCTTGGCCAGTAACGAACGACTGGAGTTCCTGGGTGATGCCGTACTTGGCCTGACGGTTTGTCACTGGCTCTTTGAGGAGTACCCGGAGTACAGCGAAGGCGATTTGACGAAGATCAAATCGGCGGTGGTCAGTCGACGGGCGTGTGGCAAGATCGCTTGGCAGATCGGATTGGATCAATGTTTGATCGTCGGTCGCGGCGTGACACGCAATCGCAGTTTTCCGCGATCGCTGGTCAGCGATGTCTTCGAATCGATCGTGGCAGCGATGTTTCTCGACGGCGGTCCGGATGTGGTCCGTGAGCGTTTGAAAAGGTGGTTGGGGGAGGAAGTCCGGATGGCGGTTCAGAGCCAGGGTTCGGGCAACTACAAGTCAGCCTTACAGCAACGCGCCCAACGCGAACTCAATTGCACACCGGTTTATCGGTTGAAGCGAGAATCGGGGCCGGATCACCACAAAGCGTTTTTGATCAGTGCGGTCGTCAATGACGAAGAATACGCACCGGCGTGGGGCGAAAACAAAAAAGAAGCCGAACAGAAGGCCGCAGCCAATGCACTGGCTGCGATGAACAACGAACCGCTGCCGTTTCCCCCGCCGCAGGAAAGCGACGAAGCGGAAACGTGAGCTAGACGGTTTGAACACCGTCGCGTGGCGTGAACTCAAAGCGGGTGCTCTTGGAAAAGAACTCGATCGGGTTGTCGTAAACGACTTTGCGGATCAACGATTCGCTGTGTCCACGACGCCGCATCTCGAAAATCAAATCCGGCACGGCGGTCGGTTTGCTCGGTCCCCAGTCGCCTGCGCTGTTTGCCAGCATCCGTTCGCCGCCGTATCGTTCGATCATGTCGACCGCCCGCTCCGGTGTGCATTTGGTGACCGGGTACAACGTCATCCCGGCCCAGAAACCCTGGTCCAGGACCTCTTGGATCGTGTGTTCTTCCACATGGTCGACCAATACCCGCGATCGATCCAAACGTGAATCGCCGGTCAACATGTCCAAGATCATCCGCGTGCCTTGGTATTTGTCCTCCAAGTGCGGCGTGTGGATCAAGATCGACTGGTTGTACTGCACTGCCAGATCGACGTGCTCCAAAAAGATGGTCGCCTCGTTCTTGGTGTTCTTGTTCAAGCCGATCTCGCCGATCCCCAGCACGTTGGGCGCGTCCAAAAACTCGGGGATCATCGCGATCACGTCTCTCGAGAGCGAAACATTTTCGGCTTCCTTGGCGTTGATGCACAGCCAAGTGAAATGTTGAATACCGAACTGTGCGGCACGCTTGGGCTCGGTCTGAGTGAGTTGGCGAAAGTAATCTCGAAAACCGTCGACACTGCCTCGATCATAGCCGGCCCAGAATGCAGGCTCGCTCATCGCGACGCAGCCCATCCGGGCCAGAGTCGCGTAGTCGTCGGTCGTTCGTGAGACCATGTGGATGTGCGGATCGATGTAATCCATGGCGGCTTGAAAAAGTGGGTGGGTGGCAGGAGGATCAGGCAGGAGGATCAGATGGGGTGGCGAAGAGATCGGTTGGCGGAAAATCAAACTTTCATTGTTTCTCGCCAATCGGCCTGGTAGGGCCGCGAAAATAGGTGCTGCAGCCGAGCGGCTCGGTCGGGCCCCTCGCTCAATAGAATCCGAATTCCCTCACGTAGTTTTTCCTGCTGGTCGTTAGCAACACTGCCCAGACGGCCGCTGGCCGGAGCAACACTACCCAGCGGGTCGCCCGATTCGTCCAAACAGCGATCCACGCGGTCCAATGTGGCGGCGATTTCCAGCAATTTGGCTCGAACATCCAAGAACGTTTCGGTGACGATCTGATCGGCGGCGGATGGATTCATGTTTTTTTTCAGAAAATGCGGGTCAGAGGCGTTCCCAGCCCCATTATACGCCATCGGAGAACCTTGGGCATCCGTCCAGCGTAGCTTCTCAAACGGCTTGGACGCCGTCCGCCGGGCTACGTCGGCTGGCCAAACTCAGTCGACTTGTGATAATGAAACCCCACAGCGGTCGCAGGGTGGCCAAAACATTCGTTTGGCCGCTGCGTCACTTTGATGAACTCTCCCCCACCCAACCGGAAATGTTCAATGCAACGTAACTTCCTGACCCGTACCTTTCTCACTCTGTTTGCTGCTTGCACCCTATCGATCATGACTTCAGAAACATCGTCCGCACAATCCACCGCAGAAGCGCCCGTCACCCACAAAGTCTACTTTGACATCGAAATCGACGGCGAACCCGCCGGCAAGATCGTGTTCGGGCTGTTCGGTGAAGACGTCCCCAAGACCGCCGAGAACTTCCGTGCCCTGTGCACCGGCGAAAAGGGAAAAGGCAAAAGTGGCAAACCGTTGCATTTCAAGGGCAGCATCTTTCACCGAGTGATTCCTCAGTTCATGCTGCAAGGCGGTGACTTCACCCGTGGCAACGGAACCGGCGGCGAAAGCATCTACGGCGAAAAGTTTGCCGACGAGAATTTCAAGTACAAGCATGACGCGCCTTATCTGTTGAGCATGGCCAACGCTGGCCCCAACACCAACGGCTCGCAATTCTTTATCACCACGATCGTCACCGACTGGCTCAACGGCAAACACGTCGTTTTCGGACGTGTCCTGGAAGGTCAAGAGTTGGTCAAGCGAATCGAAGCTCTGGGAACACCCAGCGGCGCAACTCGCTTGCCGATCAAAATTGTTGACTCCGGCGAAGTCAAAAAGGAAGGTTGATCTCACAGCGGTCAACGAACAAACAAGAACCCCGGCGACACTCTCGCCGGGGTTTTTTGTTGGTCAGGAGATCTTCGTTTCCGTTCAACAGTCGCGGATGGAAAATACCTCAGCGAATCCCCGCGTGAATGATCGACTTGGTAGCATGAACATCCAGCCGACCGCTTAAATCAAGCAACGTCCACGCAGTGCAGCGACGCGATCATGCAACTCAATCCCTATGAGTCGCCACCACCCGGCTACACCAGGCCTAAGAAACCAACTCCCCCGCCCGGTTCGACCTTCACCCGCACCATGTCTGCGGCGCTTGCCATGTTTGGCTCGATTTTTCTTATTCCAGCAATGGTGTTCTGTGTGTTTTGGCCGGGGGTTCTTGTTTGGATCTGCTGGTTGCTCATCGCAATGAACCAACGTTGGCTGGACCATCCAATGTTCTGGACATACTCACTGTTTTGGAACTCACTGATGGTGGCTTGGCTGTCCTACACGATCTGGTGGCAATACACTGGCGGTCCTCACTGGGATCGGGCCTCAGCCTTTATGATCGGGCATTCCACCGTGGCGTGCATCGTTTCCGTCATTTCGATCGTCATTACCTACCGCCAGCCTCGAACATTTAGTCGCGCCAGTCATGACCGACGCTCATAACCCACCAGAACAATCTCTCGATCCCATTTACCTCGTCCGTGACGCAGCGAGGCTGGCGATCTTGGATCCCGAACTCTCGCCGGGCAGAGAAGCCACGGCGGCCGGGATTTGCAAGGTCATGCTGGAACTCTCCGTCGATCAATTCGGTGCCGAAGGCAAAGAAGTTCTCACGGAATGGGGAATCCAAACCAGCCAAGACGTTGGCGTGATCGTCCATCGCTTGCTCGATGCCGACTTACTAGAAGCGAAACACTACACTCGGATGGGCAGCTTTGCCGGTCTGTTCGATCTGCAACAACCTCCCGAGTCTTGGACGCTGACTTGGTGATCGATTCGTTGCCTGCTAATTCTGTGGAGAATTCTTTTGTCGACGGAAGTCTGCGATATTATTAGCCCTGAAAGGGCATCGACATAAAAGCCCAGGGCAAAGCGAAGCGACGCCCTGGGTTCAATTGCCGCGGTCCCTGGTTCACCCTGCAAGGGTGAGACAACCACTTCACCCATCCCTATCGGACAAATCATCTCATGCAACAGGTCAAGATCTTTAAGAGCGTCGACACGGAAATCCCAGAGATGGAAAAGCAAATGAATCGCTGGATCCGCAAGACCGGCGTGCGCATCTTGTCCATCACCGGAAACCTGACCAGCCAAAACGCACCCACCGGTGGTGCCATGAACAGCTTCGCCGCCGGTGATGTCATGGTGATCATCCTCTACGAAGTCGACGCGTGAACAACGCGTGCTGTCCAGACTGGATGCTTCGGATCACCCTCGGGATAGTTCTTCCTGCACCCGTTCTGGTGTCGCCGTTTTACGAGGTTGGACCACGGCAGGAATCGAAAACAACGCCATCATCCACATCAGGATGCCGACGCCGAGAATCGTCTTGGCAATCCAAGGATTCAGCCTTCCTTCCACGGACTGACTCAACGTGAATCCCCAGTTGGTGATCTGGGTGCCGGAGTAGGTGACTTGACGGTAATCGTTGTAATGCAACTCGATCGAATACGGAATCAAAACGGCAAACACGGCAACGACGACGAGCACGGCCAGTCCGATCTCGACACGCGGATTGTTTTTCAGTCGCACCACCATCATGACCAGTCGCACCACGACCAAGAATCCGACCAAATAGCCCGCGTAGACGGCAGCCGGTTGTCCAAAATACATCTCAAACTCGTTGGCCCTCCAACCACTGATCCATCCTTGATCGACGATCAAGTAGACCGAGAGCTGTTGCAACGCCAACAGAAACAGAATCACGGTTCCGGCAAAGACCAATCCCGTCCCCGGTCCGGGGGTCATCCAAGTCAACGCCATGCGACCAAAGAAACTGCTGGGCAACTCACGTTGAATCCGCGGTGTCATCACGCCTGACTCGGCAACCATCATGCTGGACGCCAGCGTCCACAAGCCCGCACAGGCGACGGCACAGAGCGTGTAAAACCCGATCCCGTCATCACGCATGGTGAACATCGCCAGCCCCGCGATCGAAACCAGCACCGCCGTGACGATCAGCAACGCAAGCCGAACAGGTGTGGAGCGATTTTCACTCTCAGGAGTCAACTGAGCCGCTGCGATGGTCAGCATCAGGTTCCCGGTCGCCAACGCAAAAGAGAACAATGCCGTGGCGGCAAAAATAGTTGCCGCCGCCGTCATCGGGTTTCCTTGGGTGATCATCATCACGACCGCAAAACCGACACCATACTCGCCCCATAGTAAGACGATCAGCAACCCCAGCAACGTCAAGATGCGTCCGGTGCGGGCCCGTGACAGCGTCGCCATGAACAATGCAGTGACGGTCAAGAAAACAGCGACCACGATGGTCAAACCGATGACCAGAATCGTGGTCGGCATGTCCACGCCACGTAGAGTGTACGCGTACGCGAGACACGGAAACAAGGCAACGAAATAGAGCACCATCTGCAACGAAGCGCTCGCCAATTTTCCCAACACAATTTGCCATGGACTCAGTGCGGTGATCGACAGCAGCTCCAACGTCCCGTCATCGATCTCGCCTTCCAGGGATCGGTACGCGGCCATCGGTACGACCAACATCATCGGCACGGCCAACAAAAAGTAGTAGCCGACCATCATTCGCGGCGCACTGGGCGTCGTGTAAATCTGTGGCATCATCGACAGACTGCCGCCGACGGTCCACGCCAGCGCAGCGAACAACACCAACGAGAACGTCACCACAAACTGTCGGCTCTTGAGCGCTTGCCGGGTTTCCTTGACCAAGATCGGATTGAACGAATCGCCCAGTCGAATGCACCACGCATCGATTCGGTCGATCCAACTTGCTGACGAGGTTTCACTTGGCGGCAGATCCGCAGTAACACTTGCCACGACACGACTCCTTATTGGACCAAACCTTTGGTGACCTGCAAAAACACGTCTTCCAAACTCTTTTTGCGACTGATGATCTCCACCACTCCAAATCCTTCCTGCACCAGCCGTGCCACCAGGCCGGCTTGATCGCTCGGGGCTCCCCCGAACGGAAATCGCAACAGGCAACCGTCCAAGATGATGTCGCCGACGCCCGGCAACGTCGCCAGCAGTTTTTGAGCGTCCTCACCGCGATCCAATACTCGAATGACCAACTCCAGCAAATTGGCTTGCTGTTGATGAATCTCGTCCACGGTGCCCGTCGCCAGCAATGTCCCTTGCTCGATGATGCCGATCGAATCACAGACTTCCGCCAGCTCGGTCAAAATGTGACTGCTGATCAAAATCGTTTTGCCGCGGTCAGCCAACTCGCGGATCATGCGTCGCAGATCGATTCGAGCTCTGGGGTCCAGGCCCGCTGCCGGTTCATCCAAGATCATGACCGCAGGATCATGGATCAATGCGCGACCCAAGCACAAACGCTGCTTCATTCCCTTGCTCAATCCACGAATGGGTTTCTCCGCCATCCCATTGGTGCCGGTGAAATCAAGCACCCATTTCAATCGCTCGATTCGTTCCCTGCCCACGAGCCCGTAGGCGCGGGCAAAAAAGTCCAGGTACTCGCTGCAGTTGACATCACGATACGTGCCGAACGAATCAGGCATGAACCCCAAACGCTTGCGAACCAACTCAGGATCATTGACGACAGAAAAACCATCCACGTAAGCATCGCCATAGCTGGGCAAGTCCAACGTCGCCAGAATTCGCATCGACGTCGTTTTGCCGGCTCCATTGGGTCCGATGTATCCGAACACATGGCCTCGATCGACCGAGAAAGTCACATCGTTGACTGCTCGTGTCGAGCCAAAGAACCGGTGCAGTCGCCGCAACTCAATGCACCGTCGCGTCTCGGTGTGAACGGTTGGCACCTGCGGACTCACGATGCTAGTTGGTTCGGCAATCGGCACCGGATTGTTCCAGTGGTCAGGCGTTCCAGGTGACCCGGCGGACACAGTGGAATCGCTGCTGCTCGTTTCCTGATGCTCGTCTTGAAAGCTCATCGCAGTGTCCCGAATACGTAGCGAATGCTTTCGACGACTTCCGCATCGGGAACCGCGATCACGTCGCGGGTGACGTCGGACAGGGCGACGAAGCTTTTTCGTGGCAACTCTCCGGTCAGCAACATCTTCCGCGTCAACCAGTCTTCCATGACGCCGTCTGTGACCCCACTATCGCCAGTATCAATCCGGCTATTGATCGTCGAAATCATGTCCAGTGTCCTGCGGTTGTAGCCGTAGGATGGCGTGGTGGTCGACGACTGTGTGTTACCGGTGAACCCTGCGATGGGACGATACTTGCTATACATCTTGCCGATCTTCTTGGACGCTTCGTTTGCTGCCGGGTCACTGGGCAATGCCGTCAGCTTGACCCCCTGGGCGTTGGCATCCAGGCCATCCACGGTCCAGTACGCACCGTCGGCGTCTCGAACGACAAGCTGTGTCAATTCAAACCCCATGGTGCTGGTGACCGTTGGCGGCTGAGAACCACCAATGGACGGAGTCAACTGTAGCGTCCCCACTTTCATCCGTGGTCGCGAGCTGATGAACTGTTCTTGACTGCGAGCCGGCAAGAAGGACCGGCCCAACCGCAGGCCATCTTCGTCCACCACAACGCGGGCCATTGCCGCGTCCGGATCGACAGCGTCATCGAATTCTTCCCACGCGGTCGAGCGATTGTTGTGATACGGCATGACCTCCGCTGCCCCATCGAACCGCAGCCCTTGCGATGGACTGATTCCGGCAAAGTAGGTCGCTCGAACGCGTTCAGCCGCGTCGCCACTGTGCCCGTCTACCCACGTCAACTGGCGGACTCGCGTTTTGGTTCCAAATCCATCCGCGGTGAAGGAGTATCCCAGCAGAGCGGCGGTTGTCAGGATCGCGAGGACTGGTGCGATGGCGAACATCAGGTGACTGCGTCCCGCTTTACTCGTTTGCCGATAAGCAATCGGACCCACCAAAATGACAAACAATCCCAGCAGTCCCATGAAGGTATAAACCGGCGGTTGGGCGACCCCTGGAATCATCCAACGAGCGGAACGTGAATCGCCAACAAACGGATCGATACCGCGTCGCAACATCGCCGACGCGCGATAGGGTGTCCACCAGTGCAAGGCTTCCATCTCCGAGGGAGTCATCGGGATCGTGCTGGTCGTCCAAATCACTCGTCCTCCACCCACCGGTGCAACCATCCATCGATCAAACAGTGCGTCATGGCGTTCGATCTCCGCCGCAACGCTTTCGTTGTATTGGGCGACCGCCGACACGTAATTCTTTGTCGGCAGCCCCTCGCGCGTTACGTCCGTCTGCACCGGAGGACGCAAGTTGTCCAGTTCATTCAACACAGTCCACGGATCGGTGTTGTACATGTCTGGGGAGCCCATCGCCATCATGCCATCACTTGACATCGCTGCTTGTTCGTCGATGGCCTGTTTTCCTGTTCGCCCAAGCTTTTCAAGCACACGTTTGCCAAGCTGGACCATCATGGGCTCACTCATCATCTCAGTTGCCGACTCGCCGTCAGAGCTCCCTGTGGCATCTGAGGCTGGAACCGACAAGTCATCTGATGGGGCATCCACCGCCAACTCATCCATCGTGTCTCGAATCAGCTTGATCCGATCTTCAAAGGCACGATGTTTTAAGAGGTTGTCTTTCGTCCGCGTCAGTATCTCAGTGACATAATCTGCAAATTCGTCGGTCAGGACTTTGTCGGCACTCGCCTTGAAATCCAAGGTCGCCGAGAGCGTCTCGCTGTCATCGCAACCGTTGATCACAATGGTGCCGCCCATCAAGACCCAATCTCGTAGTGCGTCTCCGACCGTGGGATCTGCTGATTCCATCACCGATTTTAGTTCCGGGTAGGTCAGCAGAATCGCATCGACCTGCCGATAGTCACGCCAGTCGTTGGGAAGCTGTTTTACAATGATCGGCTGAACCATCCATCCCGACTGAGGAGTGTTGACCTGCTGCCGGATAGCTGAATCGGTTCCCACGATTTTGTTGAAGTACTCATCACTGACCATGTGCTCCACCGATCGCAGCCGGTTTTGAGCGTTAGTCGACGACAGTGTCGCCACGTAGTCAGCGACTTGCTTGCCATCTTCGATCAACGCAACGTCGTACTCACCAAAAATCGTCCACTTTGGAATCCGGCGTTTGATCACGGTTTGCCGCTTGCCCTGCTCAGCCGTGATCGGTATCTCAACAACGGTGGCGTTGCGAGCGGGAAAGTGCCGACCCGTCGGTGTCAGTCGCAACACAAACGCCCGTTGTGCCGGTAAAGCAATGGTGCTGTCGAACGAAATCTCCAAGGTCGCGTAGCCATATGACCCGCCCCCGTCCATGGATACGGAAACCGTAAACCCACGAATCAACGCCGGGTCCTCGGGCAGTACGCAGAGTTGTGCAGGACTACCGGAGATCGATATCGGGCCACTATCCGGTATGAAAGTCGGCGGAGCATCCTGCGAGTCAGCACTGGAGACACAAAGCATGACGGCAAGAAAAATTGCCGCCATCGCACAAAGCAAACGATCCACGATAGGGTTGATCCTCATGATTGGGCGTCCCTGGGTGGCAGGATCTGGGGCGGCAATCGGTCCGCAGCAAACGGGCTGTCGAGATGATCTGCGGGCGATGATGGAGGAGGCACAAACAGCAGGAAGACTCCGATGAAAAATGTGTTGAGCACAACGATCGGTTCATTGATCCAATCCAATCGAAGCCCCGCAATGCTCAAAGCAATCATGGCGACCGAATAGCTCAACAGCACCAGACCCACCGGTCGCCGCGCGTGGGCAACCGCCCAAGCCAACAAAAACACCGCCGACAGTACGATCACCGTGCCCAGCAAAAACACCAATCCCATCACCGCAGCGGTCGCGTAAATGCCACCCTGGTTGGCCGACCGAGCGACCGCCAACACAACGGCGGAGACCGCCATCAGAATCATCATCGAACGGAAAGAGACGCGGGGCAGCAAGCGGCTGCGTACGATCGGCTCGACCGAAGGAGTGGGTGAGGACATCTCAGGATCAATGGACAAGTAAGAAAAGACTCGGCATCCGCCGACCTCCATCTTACCCGCTCGCAAACCCGCCTCGCCACAAGGCACCTGAATTTAGCATAGCCCACGTAGGCGAGTCTCTCAGAGACTCGTCATTCCCACGTCGGCGAGTCTCTCCGAGACTCGCAATTCGCGTCTCGGAGAGACGCGAAAAGCAATCCCCTCAGTCGCGGATGCGACGACAGCATACAGCCTGGGGCGCGAGCCCCAGGTGAACACCGCCCGACGCCGCCAACAAGCCGCGGAGCGGCGACAGATTGCATCTTATTTTCCGCTCGTTCCGAGAGACGCGACTACGTGTTCAAAATCGTCGGTCCACCGCGAATCGGGCGATCGCGATCAACGAATCCTTTGCCGACGAATCCGCCAGCACAGACAAGTGCTGCAACGCGTCTTGCTGATAGCTTCGTGCGACGTGCTCGGTATACGACTTGGCGTCACTCGCATTTAGCCACGGCAAGATGTCTCGCACGCGTTGGTCGGCGGGGCCGGTCAAGATCTGGGTGATGGATTTGCGATCCTTCTCGCTGGCCGTCTCCAACAACCGGATCACGGGTAACGTGATTTTGCCTTGCTGCAAGTCTGTCCCCAGTGTCTTACCGACAGCCCTGTCGTCGCCCCACAGATCCAAATAATCGTCCGCGATTTGGAAAGCAATCCCCACCTTCGTGCCGTAGTCGGCAACGTTTTGGGTCACGTCACTCGACGCGTCGGCGTACACCGCAGCCAATTGACAAGCCACTCGGCAGAGCTCTGCTGTCTTGCCCTGAATCACACTGATGTAGCTTTCAAAATCAAGCTCCAGCTGGTCGCGGGTCAAGACCTGACGCAATTCACCTTCGCAAACCAACCTCGCGGCCTCACCAATCCACTGACAGGCTTGCGTCGAATTCAACGTGGCGGCCAAACGAAAACTCTGCGCGAACAAATAGTCTCCCAACAAGATGCTGGTGTGATTGTTCCACTGCGCGTTCACCGTCGGAACATGTCGACGCGTCGATGCGTCATCCAAGACATCGTCGTGGACCAAGGTGGCGGTATGGACCATTTCCAACACGGTGGAAATCACCACATTGTCTTCGTTGCACCCACCGATCGCCTCGGCGACCAGCAAATGCATCGCGGGACGCAACCGCTTGCCGCCCAACTGCACGCCATGCCTGAGCAGTGGAGCGACCGACTCATAGGGGCTCTGCAACTCTTGTCGCAGGCGGTCTTCGACACACAGCAAGAACTCAGCGACCGGACCATAGAGATGCTGCAAGACGCCGTCCTGGATCGATGGGCTCTTTCCTCGGGTCGCATTTTTTCCTTGCGATAGGTCGGTGCCAGTGTCCATTGAATCAAGGATCTGGTCCATTTTGATCTGGTCCATTTTGATCTGGCCCGATTTGGAGACGAGCTGGCCGCCACCGATTTCGGAAAGCTGATCACGTACCGATGACGTCAAATCCATGATTGATCAAAAGGCTGAAAGCGTTTGGAAATGTTGCGAGCGAGACCAGAAGCCGATCTGGGGCTCTGCGGAACTTCGATGCGTTAGCAACCGCAGAGCGGACCCGAACGTTAACGCTTTCTGCCGTAATAAAAAAGCGGGGATTCCGGCTCAGTCGACCAGAAATCGCGGACGGGACGGACTAAATCCCCCAAATGCGCCGCTGGGGTCCGCCATCTGGATCAACCCGGTCTTCAAGGGCGTCTGGAAATTCAATGAAAATCTGTGGTGAAGGGGAATTCTGGCGAATCCCATTACGGTTCGTGTTCCGGCCATCTCGTCCTGGCTGGAGTTCTTGAGAAAATCGACTGCAAGAATGGTTTTCCCAGCCGATCGACGCTCGCGCAATCGCCGATTCGCTACCTTCACGCAACGGGATTGTCAGCGACAAAATCACCGGATTTGCCACCCGATTTGCTCAGCAACCGGATCGGACCGATCACGGCACTGCGATCCGTCGATTTGACCATGTCATAGACCGTCAAGACGCCGACAGAAGCCGCCGTCATCGCTTCCATCTCCACACCTGTCTTGCCCGTGTTGGCGACAGCAACGACGCAACGCAACCGGCATGGCGAACCTGGAGTCGACGTATGCTGGGCATCCGGTGCATCCGTAGAGTTCTCGATCCACTGAAAATCCACGGAGACGCTGTCCAGCCCGATGCAATGGCACAACGGAATCAAATGCTGAGTCCATTTCGTCGCCCCGATCGCGGCGATCCGAGCCACCGCCAACACGTCTCCCTTGTCCGCAGACCCGCTACGAATCATCTCTGCGGTCTCAGCGGCCAAGACGATATCTGCCGCCGCAACGGCTCGACGCACCGTCACATCCTTCGCCGAAACGTCGACCATGTGAACATTGCCGTCCGCGTCAAAGTGTGTTGATTTCACTGAATGCCACTTGGCTCAAGGTACCACTGCAGATCTTCGTCGTCATCTTCATCATGGCTTTGTCGATGAATCCGATCAACCGCCACAGCGTTGCCTGGCTCCAAACGCTCCGCTTCGCCTGCCTCGTTGGTCTCCCGACGCCGCAGGGCGATCTCGTTCACCACGTTCAAAGCATCCAGCGCAGAAATCCGCAAGTCGCCGTTGACGTCACAGTCCAGCACCGGCAGCACACGGAAATAGATCCTGCCGTCTGAACCTCGGCTCGCGTGCCGAAACAGCAACTCGTTGATGATGTCCAACGCATCTCGAGCCGTCGTCATGCCGTCACCGTTGACGTCAAATGCGTCCACCGGGTTGGTGTACGGTGAGGTATCAGTCAATCGAACAGGCACCGCAATCAAATTGTTTTCTTCATCGGTCTCGGCCACCCGATCCTGGTGATCAACCGAAACGAGTAAGTAGTAGTCACCCAGCGCAGTTCCCTCAGGAATCATCAACGCAGCATCACTGACCACCTGCTCTGCTCCGGCGGCGATGCTGTCCGTCGCGAACGTCGTGATGACTGAATCGCTGTCGTCCAGCACCGCGTCGGTCGACCAGTGAACAGAATGTTCGGTCGGATGTGCCGGTCCAGGTCCCGCGTTGCGAATGATCCAATCCACAAGGATTTCATATCCGGGGGCGCCCGACAGTGGTTCGGGATCGCCGAGTGTTCCATCGGGGTCCACTGGTGACACGGCAGACAACTCCGCCGGCGGCAGAGGGATCGCCAACCGGTTATTGTTCTCGAGGGTCTCCAAGAATCGTTGCTCAGAATCCACCCAAGCGGCGATGTTGGTCGCACCGACAGGCACTGTCTCAAGCATGGCGGCGAAATCAAAAACGACTTCTTTCGACACCTGTGACCCGCCCGCCGGCACTCGCGTGAATCCCGCCTGGGACAAATAGGTTCCCGACTGGTCCACCCAGTACAGCCCTATTGAAACCAGCTCTGTTGGTAGAACATTTTCCGTTTGAAAGTGAAACTGGATCGTGCTGAAATCATCCGAGATGGCCAACGATTGCGCGATCAAATCAGGATGGACGGGGAAGAAAAACGGCGGTGGCAATGTGATTCCGAAACCGCCACCAGGATCCGCGATGACGCGCAAACGGGTCGCGCCGAAGGGCCTTGAATTGACCAACTCAAACGGCTCCAGCTCGACGTTGATCACACCGCTGGCACCGACGATAACGGAAACTTCCGCAGCCAATGCGAGTGATTCTTCGGATTCGTTCGACCATTCCAGACGCAAGGGAATTTCTTCGAATGCCAGCAGGTTCTGAGTGTTCAGCAGGATGGAAACCCGCTGCGTGAACGAGCTGTAGCTGGCCGACAAATTGGTCAACGCTCCCGGCAACGCCAGAAAGACTTCATTGTCCGTTTCATCGGCTTCCGCGAATGCAGCATCCGAGTCGACTATCGCCAACAGACCTGCCCCACCCACTGGTCGACCGGCGACGAAATCATTGCCACTAAACATCACGTCGATCGTTGTATCGTTCCCGACGGTGATCGTTTTCGTCGCCGCCAGTAACATTGGGTTGCCAACGGAATCTGTCCAGTAGAGTTCTGACGTGATCGTTTCCCCGGCAATCAAATGGTCCACGTCCACTCTCATCACGACCGATTGAGGAGATGGACGTTGTAGCGACGTGGCTGTGATAACGGCTTGCAATGGCAGCGTGACTTGATTGTCCTCTTGGTTGACTTCCGGATAGTGATTGCCATCGTCCACCACGGCGATCAAGCCAGCAGCGTCCGCCGGACGATTCAGCGACATCTCGCTGGCGGCAAAGTCCACGGTGGTGAATCGATTGACGCCGGGAACAATGGACTGCTTTGGTGCCGCCGCACCGATCCGGTTGCCTTCGGCATCCGTCCAAAAAAGCTCCACGTCCACGGGGTCCGCAATCAACAGATTCAATGTTTCCACGAGCACGGAAACGTTTTCGTTGTCTGCCGACTGCTCGATGCTTTGCGCGATCAAGAAAGGTTTGATATCCGTCGTACGCTCATTGTTCGACTCATTCGATTCCATGTGGCCTTGCGACTCATCGCCGACAACCAGAATCCCAGCCGCCCCGGCCGGCCGGCTGTACGCGCGTCCGGCTTGAATCACCAGATGATCGTCGCTTCCCTGAGACTGCACAGTCCATTCGTGAATCTTACCAAGGCGATTGTCTTGGTTGTCCAACCAGTAAGCTTCCATCTTCACCGGCACCAACAGACTCGCATCGTTGATCTCGTATCCCGATTGGATCTGGCCGGCCGTTTGGGAAATCGAACGGTTGTACAAATCCCCAAACCAATCGCCAGTTGATGACCATGTCCCCGATGCGGTGCCATAGTAGATGTCAAAATCCTCGACATACCCGCCCACCCCGGCATCGAAATAATCGCAGCCAAGATATCCGTAGGTCCCGCTCCAATCCCCGGTCAAACTCTCGAAGTCACCGACGACGTTTCCGGTAAACGTGCCTTGGTAACCCCAGTCGTCTCCCATCACGACATCGTTCCCGGTGAAGTTGCCGATGCTCAAGTTTCCGGTTCGAGGAATCAGCGTTCGCCCGGTTGTGCAGGGCTGCAGGACTTCCGGTGCCGTGTCGGTCACCGTTCCGTAGACATGAGCGTTGCTGATCGTGCCGGTTTGGCTGCCCACGTTGCTGACGTGCAACAGAATCTCACCGGGCTCCATCTGGATGCGGGAGTTCAGATGCATTGACGTAACGTCGATGCCAATGTCACCCTTCCAGATCCCTGCGGTCAGCAACCGCCTCGATTCAAGTGACTCCACCGAGAGCCGGGATCGTCGCGAATGTCTGGGTCGTCGGGATCGACTCGGCCGCTTTGTCAAAATGGGCATGTTGTCACTCAGCATCAGGAAGCGTCAAATCGGCACCCGACACTTGCCGTGAACACACCAGACAAAGGCGACCACCATCCAGAGGGGCGACAGTCTAGTTGCCGGCAACCTCAGCGGAAAGAGCCAGTTTGGGGAAAGAAACCCGCACCAACCAATGCCCAGGGCGGGACTTGAACCCGCATAGACGTTACCGTCCGGGGGATTTTAAATCCCCTGTGTCTGCCAATTCCACCACCTGGGCAGGTGCTGTGTTTGCGAGCGCATCGGGACCGATTGCGGTTCGCTGAACGATCGCGAAATCCCAAGAGTGACCATTGGGTGGCCGCTCGTGTTCGCTTCTAGCCGAGAATCTTATCGCCCCGCCCGCCGCCTGACCAGAGATCGCCATGTGACCGATGACATGTTCGCAAAGATCGGTGCAAACGAACGGCGTTGAGCCAAGAGGCGCATGAGGATTTACCTGTGGTGGACGAGGTTGCGAGTCCTCAACGCGGTTTTTCGCTGCAGGGACTCGTGACCTCGTCCACTACGGCGGATACAGATTGATCTGCCGCTCGCCTGAGCGAGTACACCGTCCATGAATAGTTGATGTACAATCAAAGACCTAATCTTCGCGAAAACATAGGCATGTGCCGGCTTCACGCGGTTCACCGTCGCATTCGCCAGATTGGGCAGCCCGCCAAGTCCCAGGTAAAGAGACCGGCGAAACCAATACGCTTTTTCCAACGACGTGATTGCGATGAATTACAAGTTCACTTGGATCGACAAAGATTCTGGGCAGCGTTTGAGAAGTTGGGTCCGAACACTTCCCACGCAGATCGGTCGGGGCATCTTCACCGACATCTGTATCGACAGTGGCTCCATCAGCCGCCGACACTGCGAGTTCACTGAAAACAAAAACGGCGAGCTGGTCGTTGCCGATTTGAATTCCAAAAATGGTGTGATGATCGACGGCAAACTGGTCAACGAAGCAGTCGTGCCGCCGGGAGCAGAAATCCGAATCGGGCTGGTGACCGTTCAAGTTGAGCCCACGGACGAACCAGTGAACCGAGAAGCCGAAGCCGCTCAATTCGGCCAACAGCATGCCGATGAGACGCAAGCCGTCAGAATGATCACCCCCCAAGACGACCGCTACGAAATTGATTAGGCGTCATCACGAATCTTAACGGTCACGACCTCGAAGCTTGGGTGAGATCGAATGGAGCCTTCAGCGACATTCGGGAGGAGGGCTGTCTGCGCAAGCCAATGATTGGCGATGGCAAGACGCTTGGCGAGGCACGCTATCGACTTGGAAAGTCGAGCGACGATTGTCGTTCGACTTTCCAAGTCGAAAACGAACGACACCATCCGCCCAAACACGAACCGTTCGCGTTGTACCGTTCGCGTTGTACCGTGCTGCAAAACGGTTACCTCCCCAGCTACACTGAGCGGCGCGACAGAAACCCGCAGAGCACCGTAGTGCCACAACCCCAAGATCTTGAACAACCAAGAACCAGGCCGCAGGAAAACGGTTCGCGTCACCCCGAGAGGCGATCGCAGCTGGACGATTCACTTCGCGGGGAATTCTGGCGAATCCCATTACCCGTAGATCTCGCGATCAGCCTGCGTCCTTATCTTTCCTCCGCTTCTTTCGTCGGCGTTGTGTGATCAGTGCGTGCATGACATCGCTGCGGCGAACCACGCCCAGCAGCTCAGGGTTGTCACCATCAGTGACGACAGGAATGCAGTCGTCTGTTTCGTCCTGGAATAGCTCGAACGCTCGCGCCGCTGGATCGTCACAGTGCAAACACACTGTGCTTTCGGAAATCAAATCTTCCGCCCGAACCAATTGTGATGCTGCGTGATCAAACATCACATCACTGAGCAAGGGATAGCGAATCACGCCCACCACGCTCATCTTGTCGTCGACCACGGGATACGTGTTGTCGTGGCTATGTTCGATGTGTGCAATCACGGCGTCGAAGTCCGATGACTGGTGAATCCCTTTGGTCTTTCTCAGCAAATCGCGAACCTTGACCTTTGAACTCGGCGGCTCGGCCGGTCCATCACCCCGTAACGCCGAACGAAACCGATCCACCAAAGCTTGGACTTGCCCCAACGGAGTCAAGTTCGTGTGATGGATCGCTTGAGCCAAGGGCACCTCGCCGGTTTGCAGCAACGCTTGGCGAATGAAAAGGGGCCCGATGATTTCAAACAGCACGACGGATCCAAGGATGATGTCCTGAATCGGCTTGCCCAGTTCCGGCGACCGCTCCACCGCGATGGTTGACAACGCAATTGCCGCACCGGCTTGTGCGAACAGTGCTGCGCCGCCCCAGTTTCGCACTTCGGGTGATTGTTTGGAGATCTTGGCCGCTGCGTAAACGCCCAGCCATTTGCCCGCCATGCGGAACACGATGTAGACAGCCCCCAGGGTGCCAGCGGCGATGAAGGCACGGACATTCAACTGGGTGCCGTGTGCAGCAAAAAACAAAACGGCCAACAAGCCCGAAAGGTGATCCAGTTCGTCCACGATCTTGGATTTAAAATCCGACGTGTTGGCAACCGTCACCCCCATGACCAGGAACGTCACCATGTACGGAATATGAGTTGACTCGCTGACGCCTAGTAGAAACGTGACCACGGCGACCAGCAACACCAGCCATCGCTTCATCGCCAGAAACCCGCATCCGTAGCTGATCGCAACGCCACCCAGAACCCCCAACACCACGCTACCAGCAAGGTGCATGACCAACACGCCGATTTGGCTGCCGACGGATACGTCCAAGTCTCCTTGCAGAAACCGCACGCCTAGAAACGCGCATTCGAACATCACGATGCAGGCAAAATTATTCATCGCGACCATGAATCCCGTGCTTTCGGTCACCGGGCCTTCGCTACGCAACTCTTTGAGCACCAAAATGGTTGTTGCCGGTGCCGTTGCAACGGCCAGACACCCCAGCAACAACGCCATGTCGGTGGGACAACCGAACAGCGCAAGTCCGATTGCGACGAGGATAAACGTGCAACCGATCTCGGAGATCGACAGAAACGAACAGTGTTTGGCGACACGCCTCACTTTCTTGATCGTGAACTCACAGCCCAAATTGAATAACACGATCGCCATCGCCAGTTTCAACACGATCTCGAGATTCGAAACATGTTGTTCCGGAATCCAGTTGAGAGCACTGGGGCCCACCAGCAGACCGACCAAGAGGTAAGCGGTGACCTTGGGCAAATGAAAGAAATCCGCGAACACGCCGGCAGCTAGACAGACACCCAATAACAGCCCCAGGCTGCTTGCGATATGGAAGTCAAAATCACCCATGAATGTCCCAATGGAGTCGCTTTCGGACGGCCGCGTCGGCGGGTCTTGTCCCAAAATCCGACCAAACAGCATCGTGCTCGTGGGCCAAGTTTACTCGAATCGACGACTCTCTGTCGTCCCGGATTCGGCCCCAAAGTCACTTCTGACGCAGCAAATAGCTCACCACGTCCAGTAACTCCTGTTCGCTGAGCGACTCGTCCAACCCCGCCGGCATCGTCGACACGGAACTCGGCGTGATCTGCTCGATCTCAGTGAGCATCAATGTCACAGTCTCGCCACTGGCGATCTGAACCTGGATCGATGAGGCGGTCTCGCCAACCAAAAGCCCGGTCAATACTCGACCGCTGTGGGTCAAGACCTGATAGGTTCCATAGTCTCGCACGATGCTGGCCGACGGGAACACGATCGATTCCAGCAAATCGTCGGCCGAGCGATTGGCTCCGATCGTGGTCAAGTCCGGACCGACGGCCTTGCCGATCTCCGCGATCCGGTGGCACGAACTGCACTTTGCTTTCTCCCCGACAAAGACACTGGCGCCTCGCAGAGGATCCCCCAGTTCCAAACGACCGCGCAGTGCCTCCAGTCGCGCCAGACGCTGTTGACGATGTGATTTCAGTTGGTCCAACAATGCGTTGGCGCGCTGGAGTGTTGCCGGGGGAAATTTCTTAACGACATCCGAAAGCTCACTTTCCGCCAACGACCACTTCGCCTGTGCACCATCAATCGCGTCGATGAAACCCACCGCCGTCGGCTCGTCCACCCCACGCGCATACACGCGCAACAACACTCGCAACTCGGCCGGTGAAACGCTGGTCAAAAGCGGTGTGACCTGCTGCATTTGACCGGACGACAGTCTCGCATCGGCGATCGCTTGCGCCGCCAATTGAGTCGCCCGGGGCGAGACATTGAGTTCAATGATCTCTATCAATCGGTTCAGGATTACATCGTCCAAACGACTGCCATCCGTCGCGATCGCCGACATGGCTTCCACGCGAATCGGCAAAGCGAACTTTTCATTCGTAGCGATCTGTTGCAACTCCTCAGCGAAGTGATTCCCACGCATGGACTTGACGGTCACGATCGTTTCGCCCACTTCGGACTCCAAACGGCTGATCAGTCGCTCACGCAACGGCTCCAGCCAGCTCGCATGCGGCTCGCTTGGGCCGGCCTGCCGGATCGCGGCAAGTACGACACGTTCAGCGGCCGGCGCAACATCATTCTGTTGTAGGATTTCGCCCGCCAGTTCTGCGACGTTCGGCTGGGAAATGAATGCCGCCATCAGCACCCCGGCTTGTTCGATCGACCGCAACGTCACCTCATCAACCGTTGACGGATCCTCGCTCTGGGGCGAGCTATTCGACAGTGTCGTTTGCAGTAACCGTCGGACTTCCGCGGACCACTCAGGGTGCCCGCTCGTGATCCGAACGCACTGCCGCACCGTTTCCTCGTCGTCTGAATTCAGACCCATCATCACATCACTGAACTGCAACGTAACGTCCGGCATCTGATCGCATGCGACCAACAAACCACGAATCAAACGAGAGTGGACCGATTCCGATGACCGTATTTGGCTCAAGGCCGATTTCATTGGCTCGGACCGCCCGATCTCCAACAACGCATAAACGATAGCGTGTTCTTCGCTGCGATCCATCTCGTCGTGTGAAAGTGATTCCAGCAGGTGAGCGACATGCGCGGCGTTTCCGATCATCCCCAACGAGGTCGCCGCTTGCCGACGAACCGCCGCGACAGGATCGCTCAACATCGAAACGAGCACTTCGCCGTCTCGACCGTCGTCACTGCCACCTCCGACACGCCCCAGCCCATAGCAAGCAGCCTGACGGATCGCTGCATCGCTATCCCGCAGACCGACATGCAGTGCCGCAGCGGCCGCGTTTCGCAACACGTTCGCTTCACCCAAACGCGTCAATGCCCAAATCGCATGGGTGCGGATTCGAATGTCTGCACGCTTCAACGCCGTTTCCAGCGGTTGGACTGCATCGCGACCACGCGAGACACAATGATCGACGGCTTGTTGGCGTACGCTGTGACGCGTGTCGTTGAAAAGCTTGATCAGCTCGGCGACGGATAGGCTTGTCCAATCGATTCGCCGGCCTCGCGGATCGACCATGCGTGTCATGCCGTCACGGCTGATCCGATAGATTCCTCCCAGCAAATCGGGCTTGGCAAACTGAGACGTCGGACAGCCGCGATAAAACCAGCCTCCGGTATCAATCACCAACAAGCTGCCATCGGCGTCCTCGATCACATCGGTGGGATGAAACTCACGGCTGGGTGAATGCAAGAACTCATGTTGCGTCACACGGTACGTCGAACCCTCAGGCTGCATCGACAGCCGGACGACTTTGCCGCTGTTAAAAAACGTCACGAACAAGTCATCCGTCATGGAGTGGTCCATCACGCCGCTGCGATAACGGGTGATTCCCGAAACGGCGACATGGCCGAATCGATGAGCAGGCCCCAACAGATCCCCCGTCACCTGGACTTCTTTCAAGACACGTTCGCGATGCGGATATGTCCCTCCGTGCAGCCAATGCACCAGGCAATCCACGCGAGGCCGCGTGTACAGAATGTTGACGGTCCCCAGCATGTCTCCGGAGTCGGTGAAGTCAATCTCAACCGGATTGTCCATGCCACCGCCGCAGTGAATCCTACGATCGGTACCATCGGTCTTGCAGGAAAACAGATAGGAACCTTCGCGGCTGCTGACCACCTGCCCCGACTCGTCGGTGAACTCGTGTCCGTGGTAGCCGTCGGTCCAGTAAAGCCGCCCGTCGGGACCGAAGAAACACCCGTGAATGCTGGCCGCATTGCCGTTGTAACCGAACTGAGAAACCAGAATCTTTCGCTCGTCGGCAACGCCATCGTCATCCGTATCGGTCAGTTTCCAAATGTTTGGCGGCGAAGCCACGTACAGCGAACCGTCGTGCCACACGCCGCCCATGGGAAAAGTCATCTTGTCGGCGAACACAGTGAACGAATCAAACGTTCCGTCGTCATCCGAATCCACCAGCCGATGAATCGCGTTGGGCAGATGAGCCTCCAACTCGTCGTTGGTCATGTTCACGCCGGCGTTGTTACAGACGTACAAGCGTCCTTGATCGTCAAGGCAACCCATCGTGGGATGAGTCACCAACGGCGGCCCCGCGACCAACCGCGCCGAATAGCCCTCGGGCAACTCGATCGGGGCGGGTTGAAATCCGCTGGGCAACGGCGGTGGGTTCACCGAGGTCAACTGCGCCAGTTCTTCGTCGATCCCATCGTGCAAGTGTGCTTGCGAGATGCCGCCGTTCCACAAGTCATATTTGGGCGACGCATGTTGATCATAGAAACGATCCATCCGACGTTTGAGTTCGTCCCTCAGTCCCGTGTGCTGTGTCACGTTGACCAAATTGGTGAACTCATCCGGATCAGCAACGAGGTCGTACAACTCATGCGGCCCATTGGGATGCCGATGCACGTACTTGTGAGACTCCGTACGAATGCACCTCAGGTTTTCGAATTCGTAGTAGACCGCATCGTCGTTCGTGGCTTGATGATCGGTGCTCTGTTCTGCCGTCAGGATCCGTGACAAATCACAACCGGGCAACGTTGGCCGCAACGGCATGTGCGCCTGCAAACCCAAGTATCCCAGCATCGTGGGGACAAAGTCATAGTTCGCCGTCATCTGATCGACTCGCGAGCCCGCAGTGATCTTGCCCGGATGACGCCAGATGTACGGTATCTGCATCATGCCGTCGCGGGCCGTCAACGGCCGAGTGTGGTCGCCCATGCCAAAGAAGCCGCCATGACCGCCCACCCAACCTTGATCGGCTGCAAACACAACGACGGTGTCTTTGTCCAAACCCTTGGCCGCGAGTGTCCGCATGATTTCGCCCACGCCGTCGTCGACTCCGCTGACTTCCGTCGCCACGCGTCGAATGGATGTCGGGTTGTTGATGAAATCCAGATTATTGAGCTGCCAAGGATGCGGCTTACCTCGCGGAAATGAAAGTAATGGCTGCTGGGCATAAAACTCTGCATGACGATTCTGGCCATCTCGCAACAGCAACCGACTCAGCGCGTAGGGTCCGTTGTAAGCGAGAAACAAAAAGAACGGCTGCTCTGGCTCGGCTGCCTGCTGCTCGATGAACCGTACTGCATGTCGCGTCCAAAAATCGGTCAAATATTCCGGCTCAGTTCGCAGCTTGCCGTTCTCGATGACCTGCGCACCATAAAAAGTGCTCGTGCCCCCATGCGGCATCGTGATCCAATAGTCATCAAGACCTTCCTGCGGTGACTCGTTCGCGCCCAAGTGCCATTTGCCGACCAATCCACAGTTGTAACCCGCTGCCTTCAGGATCTCTGGCAACGAAGTGAACTCGTCGAGCGTGCATCTTGCGTTGGGGCCGGTTTGCAAGGTGCCCGCACGCAAAAAGGAATGCACTCCGTGTTGAGAGGGGATCAAGCCGGTCAGCATCGTCGCCCGAGTCGGTGAGCACACTGGATTGGATGCAAACGCGCGTGTGAACAAAGTGCCTTCGCTGGCCAAACGATCGATGTTCGGCGTTCGAATCTCTGGGTTGCCGTAACAACCCAGCGTCCACGCACCATGATTGTCGGTCAGGATCAGTACCACGTTGGGTGGCTTTGCGGACTCGGCCTGCTTGACCAGACAGATCAGACACAAAGCCAGAAACAATGACGTGCGTTTCATGTTTTCACACTTGATAGGTTGTTGCCAATCATTCCCAGCCCACCGGTTGTGTCCAAGCTTGTTGCTTCTGATCCTTGAAGGACGGATCGGAGTGATCTTGGCTGCTGGTCACGACCGCGCGGACATACAGCTCGGTTCCGGTCATGGTGTAGCTGGATGAAGTCTCAGAGCTGGAAGCGACCACCACGCCGATCCGTTTTTCTTCGGTTTCAGCTTCCCGTAAAGTCGCGATGAACTTCGTTTCGTAGGTCACTCCGGGCTCCGCTGCGATCTTGACCGTCAGCGTTTGTGAATCAGCTTTAAAATTCACATCGCTGAGCGTCACGCCGCTGGAAGCATAGAAGTCACCGGCACGCATCGCAGCGATCAGGTGCTCTGGCGTCAAGAATCGACTGCGTACCATCACCCAACCACGACCGGGACGCGAGCCGGGTTTGCCGTGATATTCGTGGCTGTCATCCGTCGCGATCCCCATCATCGGCGGCACATCTAGATTCGTGCGTCGGATCGCGTTGCACAGATCCCACATCCGTTCAATGCTTGGATGGTCGTCGTCGCCCAACTGATTGACACCAGGATGTCCGTTGTAGACTTCAAAGAATCGCTCCGAGACCACTGCCGCCAAGTCCTCTGCGGTGACGGCATAGCCAAAGTTCGGGTGATTGATGTGGGGCAGCACGGATCTGCCGTGATGCTTCTCGTGATCCAGGATCGCTCGCAAGTTATTCTGCATGGCCTCTCGCACCGTCTCACCGCCAGCCGGCTTGAGCGCCTCGGCCAAATTCGTTGCGTTGATGTGAACCGGTTTGCCTTCGGCGCGATCGCTGATTTCCTCCGCCGGGATCAGGATGAACTCGCCGCTTCGCTCCAGCAGATAACGAAACTCATCCAACGGCTTCAGACGTACTTCTGTGCCTCCGGATTCTGCTTCGCGTGTTTCCACCCAATGGTTACCAAACCGCGTGGTGTAGCGTTCTAGAATCCCATCGTCGCTGCGATCGGTGATCTTCTTCAGCGACATCCACCGCTGGCCTTCGCTGAGCACATTGTGATCGGTGAGAGCGAGGAAGTGGTAACCGCGGGTTCGGTACCAATCGCCGATCATTTCCGGAAACTCATCGCCGTCACTCCACAGCGAGTGCGTGTGCAGGTTTCCCTTCCACCAACGCGGTTGCCCAAAGTCCACCGGTTCATCCGCGTGGGAGACCGTCGAAACACAGATCGCGACGGCGACGAAACAAAGGGTCCAGATGCGTGACATGATGTTTCCAGAAAGGGAGAGGTGGGACAGTGTAGTGGGATTCGCCAGAGTTCCCGTCGCCACGATTCGCTAACGAATTTCAACTGACGACTCGTGGCCGGCGACTGACCATTGTAGATGACCGCTCGATCACCATGTTACCGACGAGAGGCCTGGTATTCTGCACGTGCCTCGCGAATGTCTCTGCCTGAGAAAGGGAAAAAACGGTGACATGGCACCAGTCGCCAAAGGAGAAGCCACAACAGGAACCCCGCAAACCAAATCGTCACAACTACGAAAAAGATAGAAATCATTAGACTGCGGGCGTTTTGTTCCAGTTCATCTGGTACGGTCAAGAAAGCTCCAATGAGAAACAAGGTGTAGCCGACTCCAATGCCGAAAGCCATCACGTTCCTCAGGAATCGCTGTGGAATCAGCATACGAAGCCGATGTCCGCAGTTGAGACATCGATCGTTTCGAAGCCAGTTGCTTTTGTACCGCGAGTCACAAATCGGACACCGATCACGAGAGAGTTGAATCACCTCGCCGTCGGCTCCATCAGCGGCATCGGTTTCTCGGGGAGCGACATAGGGGTTGGTGTCATGCATTGGAACTGGACTGCTCAAAGTTTGGGGTTGACATTGTTTTTTCAGTCCGTGTTTTTGTTCCATGCATCGCAATCAAAGTGAGCCTCAGGCGCTAGCCGTGGGCCGGCACCACAATCCGCCTCAGGCCCACGGCTAGCGCCTGAGGCTCACTGGGGCCACCGGCTGCGCCGGCAGTAGGGACATACACTTGCGCAAACCCAAAAAGACACAACACCAAACTTTGAGCAGTCCAGCGCTAGCCGCAGGCCTATTGGTGTTGACGAAACCCTTCGAGGCCCGTGGCTAGCGCCATCGGCTCACAGACACAACGCAACACGACTAGTTCAGCAGTCTCCGAACTTGGGGGAGGTCGAGCAGAGCCCTTGAGGCGAATGCGAGGGAGGAGGGCCGTCTGCGCAAGGCACCGATTGGGATGGGCAAAACGTTTGGCGGGGCACGCTATCGACTTGGAAAGTCGAGCGACAGTCGTTCGACTCTCCGAGTCGAAAACGAACACTACCCTACGCCCAAACACAATCCATTCGCCCTATGCCCTGACAGAAACTTGCGAAAGCCGAAAATGCCACAACCCTCAACTTCATCAAAAAACCTCGCCCGCCGAGGGCGGACGAGGCTGCGATAAACAGTGAGTTGCTGTCAACCTATTGGTTCAGCTGTTCCTCGATGACTTCTTTCATGTCACGCGTACCCAAAGAACCCCACAACCCGTAGGAGCTTGCGGTTCCAGCAGGCAGACCCGGTGCGTCACGGCAGACGGTATTGGCCTCAAGATTGCCAGTTTCGACGCTGTCGGTCATGAACACCACGGCTCCGTCGCCCATCAACACGTGAGCACCACCGGAGTGGCGGCTACCCGCAGTTGAGATCACGCCAGAGTGATTGCCGTCGCCACCATCATGCACGCAACTGGGAGAGTTCGGAGGCAGAATGGTGTGGAAGGCCGTGTAGTACGGCCGCGAATCAGCCCAACGAGTGGCCTTGCCCTGAGACAGGTTGGCACTGACCGTTGCAGCTGGATCGTAGAACTGGGGACGAAGTGGATCGATGTGAGCACCTTCCTTGCAACGAGCCGGAGTCAAGACGGTTTCGTTCGTGTTGATCATGGTGGTGATGTTGCGAACGAAATCCGCACTGATCTCACGCTTGCCACCGGACGTGTTGACTTCGCCAGCAGCAATCGTGTTGGAAAGACCATCGAGAACGTCACGGAACTTAGATTCGTTACGATTCCAGAAGAATCCGCGTTGTGCCGAACGTGCTCGTGTCACAGCCCAGTCTTCGTCACGGTTGTTCTGGTTGCCCCAGAAACCGTAATCGTTGATCCCGCCATTGTGACCTCGGTCATTGGCGTCACCGACGCAACAAGCATAGTTCGTGCGTGCAAGTTGTCCTGGACCACGAGCTTGTCCCGAGTCACTGGGACAACGGTAGGTTGGAACCTGAGTGACCCAAGGCACATAAGTGGTGACCCATGGACAAGGCCCCATCGCATGCCACGCACCATTGACGGTGCCAGGCAAGGTTGCGCCAGCAGTGACCTGCTGACTGGGGTTGGAGATTTGCTCCCACAATGCTTGCTGCTCGATGTACGGCAGGATAGGCACCAACCAACTGAGAAACAGCCGGTTGGATTGGTTGGTCGCGTCCGTCATGGATGGGACTCGCTTGCTACCCGTTCCGTTGGTGGGCAACTGCTTGAACGAGCTGTGGTAGTTCTGAATCCCAAGACCGATTTGCTTGAAATTGTTACTGCACGACATACGTCGCGCGGCTTCGCGTGCTGCCTGAACCGCTGGCAGCAGCAAGCCAACGAGGATGCCAATGATGGCAATCACGACCAACAGTTCCACCAACGTGAAACCCGATCGCAAAGAATGAGTTCTTTGCATAGAAGACTCTCCTTGAATAGAAAAACACCAATTGAAAACAGAAACCCCAAATGGGTCATTTAAGGTAACCGATGACCGCGTTGCGGTGGTAGGGAATTATGTGAAAATTCCACCGCGAGATCGTGGGACATAAGACAATCCCCATCTGCCCATGGCCCCTCTAAGGAGGTGTGGGTGCGGCGAGGCGGGAATAAAACTCTAAAAAAGCGGGTGCGACCACCTGGCCCACTTGGCGATCACTGTGGAATTTGCATCCAAGGCGATCAAATGAAGTGAGTGGAGAAGCTACTCCCTGAACCCATTGGCCAGCCACACAGAAGTATCGGTAGCCTGCTTCTGGATTTGCGATTCAATCTCTGGGTTCAAGCCAGCCACAAGAGAGAGAGGGGGAGTCTTGTAAAAAAACCTCGCCTGCGGATGGCAGGCGAGGTCACGATTGTCGTCAAATTGCGGTCAACCTTATTGGTTCAGCTCTTCCTCAATGACTTCTTTCATGTCGCGTGTCCCCAAGGACCCCCATAACCCGTAAGGGCTTGCGGTTCCGGGAGGAAGACCTGGTGCGTCGCGGCAGACGGTATTGCTTTCCAGGTTGCCGGTTTCGACGCTGTCGGTGATGAACACCACGGCTCCGTCACCCATCAACACGTGAGCACCACCGGAGTGGCGGCTACCCGCAGTTGAGATGACGCCAGGGTGATTGCCGTCATTATTTGCGGTCACGCAATTGGGGGCATTCGGAGGGAGAATAGTCAGGAACGCCGAGTAGTAAGCCCGCGAATCAGCCCAGCGACAGTGCTTGGATTGAGACAGGCTTCCACTTACCGTCGCACTTGGGTCATAGAACTGGGGGCGTAAGGGATCGATGTGAGGCCCTTCCTTGCAACGAGCAGGAATCAGAATCGTATTGTTAGTGACCTGCATGCTTGTGATGTTTCGGACAAAATCCGCACTGATCTCACGCTTGCCGCCTGAGGTGTTGACTTCGCCAGCAGCAATGGTGTTGGAGAGACCATCCAGAACATCACGGAACTTAGCTTCGTTACGATTCCAGAAGAATCCGCGTTGTGCAGCACGTGCTCGTGTCACAGACCAGTTTTCGTCCCGGTCGTTGAGGTTGCCCCAGAAACCGTAATCGTTGATCCCACCATTGTGAGCACGGTCATTGGCGTCACCAAGCGAACAAGCGTAATTCGTCCGTGCAAGCTGCCCCGGACCAAGTGCCTTTCCGGCGTCGCTTGGGCAGCGATAGGTCGGGACCTGAGTGACCCAGGGCACATAAGTGGTGACCCAGGGGCAAGGCCCCATCGCATTCCACGCTCCATTGACGCTAGCCGGTAAGGTCGCTCCAGCCGTGACCTGCTGACTGGGATTGGAGATCTGCTCCCACAACGCTTGCTGCTCGATGTAGGGCAAGATGGGCACCAACCAACTGACGAACAGTCGATTGCATTGGTTGGTCTGATCGGTCATGGATGGGACTCGCTTGGTCCCCGTCCCGTTCGTTGGCAATTGCTTGAACGAGCTGTGGTAGTTCTGAATCCCAAGACCGATCTGCTTGAAATTGTTGCTGCACGACATGCGTCGCGCGGCTTCGCGTGCTGCCTGAACTGCCGGTAGCAGCAGGCCAACAAGGATGCCAATGATGGCGATGACGACCAGCAGTTCCACTAAGGTGAAACCCGATCGCTGTGAGTGAACTTTCTGCGTGTGCATCAGTGAACTCCAGAAGAAGAAAAAGAAGAAAAAGCGAATGGATTCTTGAGTACAAGCCCATTTCCTCTTCCGACCTTAACGGAATACGCCACCACCATGGGCGACAAGCTGAAAAAAAACAGAAATTTTCTCGGAACCTTGCTCATCAGCTGGGGTTTTTCGCGGCTTCCGCCTGAGTGACAAATGCCGGCCAAGAGTGACCGATCTACGATTAAATCGGCAGCCTCGAGCTTCGGGAGAGATCAAAGGGATTTGCGGAGCACCCAGTGCCACAATCCTGGACTGCTCAAAGTTTGGTGTTGACATTGTTTTTTCAGTCCATGTTTTTGTCCCATGCATCGCAATCAAAGTGAGCCTCAGGCGCTAGCCCGGATATTGCATCCGAAAATTTGTTTCCCCCTATAGCGCAAGAGCCTTAGTCCTGGTATGCATTGGAGTTACAACACTTCACACATCCCAAGCCCAAGGCTCTCGGCAATGACAAAGCGTAATCGAAAACGAGCTGCACTGAAACGCCTCCGTCGCCAAGCTGTCGAGTTTGATTTTGATGGCGGAACGCTCACGTCCGACGCCGGATTGCTACTGCTTCGCGAAGTCGATCAACGACTCGGCCTGATCCGCCGAGTCGACGCTTGTATTGCCGATCCACGCGATCCTATCTACACCGCACATCCGCAGGCCGAGATCCTGACCAGTCGTATCTTTGGAATTGCGGCAGGCTACGAGGACGGCAACGATCACGCCCACTTGCGGCATGATGCAGCCTTTCAAGTCGCTGCCGGACGCACGCCTGCACAGAATGACTATGACAGCGACGAACACGTTCCTTTGGCCAGTCCGTCAACGCATTCACGTTTCGAAAATCGTGTCGATCGCAAAGCGATGCTGGCTATCCACGAAGAAATCGTAAACACCTTTCTGGACAGCTACGAGAAACCGCCCGAAGAAATCACCTTGGACTATGATGCCACAGATGATCCGACGCACGGCAATCAAGACAAAAACTACTTCAATGGATTCTACGACGGCCACTGTTTTCTGCCGCTGTACGTGTTCTGTGGCTATCAGTTGCTCGTCGCCTACCTACGTCCCAGCAGTTTTGGCGCAGCCCATCACGCTCGCGCGGTGACCAAACTGCTGGTTCAAAAGATTCGTTCGCGATGGCCGGAGACGAAAATCATTTTACGTGGCGATGGCGGATATTCTGATGAAAGACTCATGCGTTGGTGCGATAAAAACGACGTCTACTATGTCTTCGGATTGCCCAAGAACAACGTCTTGATCCGCAATATTGCCTGCGAAATGACCCGTGCTCGACTTGAGCATTTGAAATTTAAATCCACGCGAACGCTTTTCAAATGGTTCCGTTATCGCACTCAGGAAACATGGGACCGTCATCGCTGGGTTCTCGGCAAGGCGGAGCACGGCGACAAGGGAGCCAACCCGCGTTTCGTCGTGACAAACCTGCCCAGTGCCCAAGGGATCGTCGAGCCGACTTATCATCGCCCTCGCGTGGACGGCAAACAGGTTCGACAAATCCTCGATCCTGGAACGATCTGCAGTGTTGCTTGGAACCCGAAGGATTTCTATCGAGAACGTTATTGTCAGCGTTGTGAAATGGAGAATCGGATCAAGGAACAACAGATGTGTTTGTTTGCCGATCGAACCAGCTGCACAGACTTCATGGCCAATCAGTTTCGTTTGATTCTGTCGTCGTTGGCGTATGTGTTGGTCGACGGAATCCGCCGGTTGGCACTTCAGGGCACTACACATGCTCGGATGCGTGTGGATACGATCCGCTTGCGTCTGTTCAAGATTGCCGCGCGAGTGCGCGTGACTTGTCGGCGAGTGATTTTTCACCTTCCGACTCACTGCCCTAGCGCGAGTCTCTTTAACGAAGTCATGGCGCGTCTTTGCCGAAGCGACTAAGGGCGGCAACCCTCGAGGAAAACGCAACCACGAAGCGAATCATTCGCTTGGGGGAGGGGGGGCCTTCTGCGCGGCGCTGCGAAAGCCCCCATCAAAATCAAATCATTTCCCAAAAGCGGACGTATCGAACTCGCAACCCCGCGTCAATAACCGATGGATGCAATATCCGGGCTAGCCGTGGGCCGGCACCACAATCCGCCCGCAGGCCCACGGCTAGCGCCTGAGGCTCACTGGGGCCACCAGCTGCGCCGGCAGTAGGGAGATAAACTTGCGCAAACCCAAAAAGACACAACACCAAACTTTGAGCAGTCCACCACAATCCCAAGTTGTTCAGCCCACCCTCGTGCCCCACGCCGAGTGGCCCCGCCGAGTGGCCCGCACAGGCAGCCCGTACCGTGAATCTGGGGCGGCAATTTCCATGGCGACGAAGTGTAAGATGAAGTAATAATAGCGAGGTTGTCTCACGTCGTTTTCCCGTGATGAATCGAGTTTGGAGCAAAGAATTCCGATGAACCGACTCACTACTTTGGTTTTCACCCTGTCAGCAGGCTTCGTTCTGTCAGTAGGTTTTGTTCAGTTCCCAAGCGTGAATCTATCGGCTCAGCAGCCCACCCTGCGTCCTTTGGTTCCGTTCGCCGACGCCGATTCGTCGGCAACCGAAGGCACCGTGCCAGCCGAACAGCGAACCAGACAACAAATCGAACACTGGATCGAGCAACTCGGCTCCAAAGACGAGTCGATGCAGAACGCTGCCTCAGAGCATTTGAACCGTCTGGGGACGGACGCGCACGAGGCATTGGAAAACGTGGTCCGCAACGGTAGCCCTGAGGTGGCCGAGCGAGCATTGATGCTGTTGAAGCGGGCTTATGACAGCGATGAGCGATCCCGATCGTTCAGCGCCGCTGATGCCTTGCACCGTTTGGCCCAAAGTGATCTGCCGTTGTCCAAGCGAGCTGCTGAAATCCTGAGTGCTCCCACGGACGACCCTAATGACGTGGAAGCACTGCGACGTCGATTACAGCTTCGGGCACAGCGGAACCGGCAGCCCATGTTTCGCGGCGGACAAGTCGCTGGAGGACAAAGCATCAGCATCTCGGTGCGCAGCGTCAACGGTGTGCGAGAAATCACCGTCATTGAGAATGGTCGGACTTTTGAATTCAAAGACGTTAGCGGTGGCATCGAAGTCCAACGTCCCGACGAACAAGGCGGTATCAAACGCGAAGTTTATTCCGACGCGGACGAAATGAAAGAGAAGGACGCGGAGGCGTTCAGTGTCTATGAGCGCGCCAACGGAAACGGTAGCGGTATCCGAATGCAGATCGGTGGCGGCTTCGGAGATAACCTGTTCCCTGAATTGGGACCGATGTTGGATCCCTTTGATTCGGATCTGTTCGGTCGTCGGTTTCGGCGACCACGTGTTATGGTGCCAGCGGAGCCGAACCGTCCTGGTGATGTCGAAGAGAACGAAAACAACGGCGACCAACCTCGCTTAAGACTGTTGCCGATCGATCCCCGAGCGCCGCAGCCGCGACCGGGTCAACCGGCACCGCCCGCCGATCGGATCGAAGTCTAGCGGTCGCTGTGTGAGAAAGACATCAGAGGGCTTGTAAGCCGGGTTCTGTGACCGGACTGAAAAGTCCGGCCGACGATCATTTATCTGTGCGCGACGATTGCTCGTCGCCTCCATCGCGACCTACCCGAGTGTCGATAACGAAACGGACCGCCTCGTACGCTTGCGCGTTGCACCCTGTTTGGTCTAGCTCCGGATGGGGTTTACCCAGCCGCTTGAGTCACCTCAAACGCTGGTGCGCTCTTACCGCACCGTTTCACCCTTACCACGCATCCATCGAGATGGATCGTTCGGCGGTTTGCTTTCTGTTGCACTGGCCCTAACCTCACGGTCGGTCGACGTTATCGACCATCCTGTCCTACGGAGCCCGGACTTTCCTCCAGCCCAGTGAGCTAGGCCCACCGGCAACCAGCGATCGTCCCGCCCTCTGATGTCACCGCACAACATGACCGACCGCCGGCGATCTGGCAAGGTTCACAAGTCGGAACCGTAGCCGAAGGAGAGCGTTGAGTTTCTCAACGTATCTAGCGTATGACGCTGCCAAACGCCGTGAGCCGTGACGCGTGAGCGGACGGGTTTTGCACGTATCAAGTATCCATTTCAGTGCGTAATACCCGTAGCCTGACGGCCAGCGGCTCAGGGCCGATGACACCACCGAGCGTTTGGTAACACCACCATGCTAAGCGGGATGCTGGACTGCTCAAAGTTTCGGATTGGCATTGTTTTCTCAATCCATGTTGTCGTTCCATGCATCGCAATCAAGGTGAGCCTCAGGCGCTAGCCGTGGGCCGGCACCACAATCCGCCTCAGGCCCACGGCTAGCGCCTGAGGCTCACTGGGGGCCACCGGCAGCCTCAGGCCCACGGCTAGCGCCTGAGGCTCACTGGGGGCCACCGGCTGCGCCGGCAGTAGGGACATAAACATGCGCAAACCCTAAAAGACACAACACCAAACTTTGAGCAGTCCAGGCTCTACCGAATCGTTTTGGGTTGCTGGCGAATGGTTCCGGGGGACGTGATCACAAGGCAGTCCGGATTGAGTGCTTCTCGTTGTAAGTCTGAGATCGCAATATTCCCGCCGCGAAACATCTCCATCAAGAAAACTGGCACGAGTTTGTTCATTCGCTCACCGGCTTCTGTGACACTCAGCGATTTGCCGTGCAAGTCGTAGTACTCAAAATCATTGGCATCCAACGCACTGGGTTTGATTCCTGCGGAGACGGGGACCATCGGATCGACGATGGTTTCCGTATACGGGACATGCACGGTGTAGGTCTGTTCGACCTGATTGCCATTGACGTTAACCATTCGTGTGCGTTGTTCCGTTCGCATTTTCGTCACCATGTGTTCTCCCTCCTGCTTCTCCATTCGGAACGCCGGCAGCATCAGGATCAGCATGGAGTTCTCGCCGTCCAAGTCCATCTTGGCTTTGACCAACTGCGTCATCGACGGCGTTTGTCCTTGGTTGCCGGGCACTGCCAGGCCACGGATTATCTGCGCCGGCACTACACGCTGGATTTGTACCGCGGGCCCAACAGGTACCGGTCTGGCTGGCCCAACTTTTATCGGCCCATCTTGAGCGATCAGCAAGCCGCCGATCAACATTCCGACTAGCCAACCCATGCATCGAATCAACATCGTGATCTCCTAAGAAGTTTGAGCGATAGGCAGAGTATCTCGTGTTTTAAGGGGCAAAACCAGTATTCGATGATTGAACGGACAAAAAGAAATCTGCCGCCCCACGGAACCGTTCCCTCAGAACGACCGAATGAAGATGGCTGTGATTCACTGATGGCAACATGGTATAAAACAAACGGGAATGATCGTGTGTTTGCCTCTCCCGAATTGAGTGAAAGTTTTTGATTAGGTTACCGATGTCCGTCAACAGAGTTTGCCACGTCTCGCTTTTTTTCCTGACTATCCTGTTGCTCGTGCCCCTTGGGTGCCGGCAACCGACGGAAGCGGAAATCGCATCGGCTAAGGTGCAAAAGGTGCGTGATAATCCGGAAATGCCGGACTTCGAGGCCATTCAATTGCTCGCTGAAGCCTATTTCAAGACCGATGCTGTCAGGATGGATGAAAGCAACCGTGTCGTGATTGAGGCGCGTGCTGCTAATTTGTCATCCATGGTCGATATCGGTCAGGATTTGGGAGATGCGAAGCAACGTGCCAAGCGAGGGACCCTGTTCTTCTTTTTGCAGCAACTGCGGAAATTCACACAATCGATAAGCAATCGCCAATTCGATGCAATGGACATCACGATTCAAACAGCCGTCAATCAAGGTGATGGTGTGAACTGGGTTCCCACGTATCAGTTTGTCCTGGAAAAGCAAAAAATGGCGGACTTTGAAATGTTGTTCGACAAGATGGACACCGCGTTTGGGCAGCCCAACCAAGACTTTGATCGCATATTTGACGCTTCATTTCCTCGACTGGAAAAGATCTGGGACGTGAAGCTCGATGCTTTCGATGAGTTTGTCTACCAACGCAATTGAGAGATAGATGCGATGGTATCAACTGCTCAGGGTAGCAATGATCGCTGAGCAGGAATTTTCGCTTTTCGTCGGATTGAATTCGGCAATTTTGAAAGCGAGTTGTGCAATCGGTCTGCTGGACCGCTACATTCGGGGCAGGCAACTCGGTTGAGCAACATTGTCAAAGGGCATTTTTATCCGCGAAATACATTTCAGGAGAACGGCGATGAGCTCGGTAAAAAGACATGGTTTTACGTTGGTGGAGTTGCTGGTGGTGATCGCAATCATCGGCATTCTGGTTGGTTTGCTTCTGCCAGCGGTTCAGGCAGCACGTGAAGCGGCGCGACGAATGAGTTGCAGCAACAACTTCAAACAAATCGGGCTTGGGATTCAGAATTATCATTCCAACTATAAACAATTGCCGACTCACGGAACGGGCACGCAACCGGGCGTTCCCGACGCGTATTTTCGAACCTCCACTCAAGGAAACCGTTATCGATTGAGCATGTTGGTACCGATCTTGCCGTTCATTGAGCAGCAATCGCTTTGGGAGCAGATCAGCAATCCCAATGCGCAGCGAACCGACGGGGACACAATGGCTGCGGTCGGCACGCCGACGAATCCTTGGCCTCCCATGGGGCCAACGCCCGAGGTGATCCAGTACATTCCATGGACGACAGAAGTCCCCACCTACCGATGCCCGAGTGATCCGGGATTTGGGCTTCCCGCGTTAGGGCGAACCAACTATGCCGCATGTCTGGGAGACTCCTGTTGGCGATTGTATTTCGGTCCCTACAACAACGACCGGACGGCGAAGCCTCAGGGTGCTGTGTTGCAAGCGCAAGCCGCCCATCGCGGTTTCTTTAAGCCTCTGCAGGAATCAAAATTCCGCGACATCCTTGATGGACTCTCCAACACCATTGCGATGGGTGAAATCATTTCGTATCTGGGTGACAACAGCATTCGTGGTCAAGTGACCGAGTCGGCGGCGAATTCCAGCGCACCAGGCGTATCGCTTACCAGTATCCGTGATAATCCATCGGTCTGTTTGCCATTGATCAATCCTCAGCGTCCCAGGTTTTGGGACCCGACATACAACATGATCTCACGACGTCTGTTTGCTCGTGGGTACAGGTGGGCAGATCAAGGCCCTTTCTTTACGGGCTGCTTGACCATCCTGCCTCCCAACCGAGAGATCTGTGGTCCCTACAACACGCTGGGAACGACACTCATCGCAACCATGTCCAGCCAGCACACCGGCGGTTGTCATGTCTTGATGGGTGACGGTGCGGTAACGTTCGTCAGTGATTCTGTCGAAGCGGGTGATTCCACGGCCGGCAGCGTTTGGCTCAATGGGACCGGCGCACAGATACCGGGTTCCCCAAGTCCCTATGGTCTTTGGGGTTCGTTGGGAACACGCGCCGCCAGCGAAGTCGTCGACGAAGCGTTGTGAATTCGCGACGCGTTCACGATCGTCAGTAAGGATGCTGATGGTATAAAGGTTCTTGTTTTTGAATGTCCCTCCGAATTCCTCCGATCAGTTTGAGTCATCCAAATGAAATTGTTCACGACACCGTTTGCCCTCACCGTCTTGTTGACCGCATTTGTCCTTGGGTGTGGCGATGGCACGCCAAAGAAATCAACCGATGGCGCCGATGCGCAAGCCATCGCTGACTATGAAGCCGCAGTCGCAGCAACGGAACAACAGAACGTGGAGAGCGGCGTCGACAAAGATCAATAGGTTCCGTGGATGGTGGATGCAGTGGCACTGCAAAATCACGCGACCATGATTAAGCGGGCATGATTAAGCGGGCACGATTAAGCGGTGGACGTTCGGCAATTCGGATCACGCGTTGGCGGTCGACGCGATGACGAGATCCGCTTTGCCGGGAAGCCATGCGTTCAGGCGTTGCAGAAACAGCGCCGCATCACCGTCGGGGCTGAGCCATCGAGAGTCGTCGGTCTGGCAAATACGTGCGTACCAGTCTCTCCATGACGCGGCGATTTCCTCGAACCTTTCCCCCGAAATCGGCTGTGGGACAAGCTGTAATCGGCTGACTTTGGCGATGCGCTGCAAATGCACCAGCCGACCCGCATCGGCGGCGTAGCGTTGACCTTGGTCGTACACGCGACGCAGTTCACCCGATCCGTTGAATTGAAACACGGGTTCTTCGCCGCAATAGATGCTCGCTTGTCCTCCGCTGCGGAATCCGATGACCACTCGCGTTCCTCCCACCATCGCTGCACATCGCAGCGACATCTGATGTCCGTCTCGTAGTAAGTCTTCGTGATCGTTAGACATGAGGTGTACTGTTTGGAAGGTGTCTGCAGTGAAGGACACGAATTGTAATCATCCGACACGCGATAGCGCCCAATTCTTGTCCGCTGTCACCTCCCCAAGGAACTCGGGGGAGGGGGCCTGTCTGCGTAAGTGAGTGTTTGGGATTGGCAAAACGCTTGGCGAGGCACGCTTTCGATTTGTTGAATCGAGCGACGATTGTCGTTCGACTTTCCAAGTCGAAAACGAACGCCGCCATACGCCCAAATGCAAACCATACGCCGTATGCGCAACGGTTACGTTCCCAGCTGCGTTGAGGGGCGTGACAGAAACTTGCGGAGCGAGACAGTGCAACATCCCCGTACTATTGAACAAGCCGCTAGCCCGGATTATTCACGCGACTCCCTACAGTCTTCGCAATACGTTTGCACGAAACGGCTTACGCGGATTGGCACGAAGACAGTCTGCGCATATCAGCCGCCACGCGATAGCGTCCGGTTCTCACGCCTGTCATCGGGAACCGGACGCTATCGCGCTGCGGCTGATGAATCGCCTGGGCTAGCGCTGGATGAGACCGGTGGCTATTCTGTCAACGCAAGAGGATGACAGGTTCCTTGAATGGATCGTAAATGGATTGGCCCGACCGTTCGGCTATCGACACTGATGGGAACGTTGTCGCCCAACACAAAGCATTCGTTTTCTGACAAGGTGAACGGATAGCGTGAGCGATCATGGTGGCGATTCAAGCGGTACTCCACGCTGCGAGAAACGGAAAGCCCTTCGATGGTTACTTCGCTGGTCTCTGTGTCGCTGGTCTCTGTGTCGCCGGCAATGCGGATGGCGATGGGGAGGTTGGCAGAGACCGGCTGGTTTTCACTTGCGGCGGCATCCCACACGCATGCCGTCAAAGTCGTGAATCCGGATGAGGATGCGGGGAGGTGCGACTCATGTAATCGATGTCCCTCCGGAGTCCAGAATGCGACTTGGACGTTCAACGCGAAATCGGAGCGAAATGATGCGTCGAGCCAGAGTCGATCGACCGGAGATAGTTTGCGACGCACGGAAGTGTTCATCGGGTAGTCATCCAATACCGGTCCGTCGCGACCGGCATTGTGTGGATCTTGGTGACGATAGACGATCCACTCCGACTCTCTGATGTCTAGCGCATTCTTGGATGACCAATGGTTCGATGTTGATCGGAGCCACGACGATGGCAACGCTAATGAATGCCAACGCATGAGGTCGCTGCTGACATCGACCCTCGGCGATTGGGTGGGCGCCAAGAGATCTTCGACTCGTTGACCGTTGATCAGAATCCTGGGTCGATCGTCGCTTGCCGGATCAAGCGAGACCGTGTCCCCTGGCAAGCCCACCAGACGTTTGACGTGTTGCTGGTCTTCCCAAGTCACGGCAACCAATTCACCACGCGATAGTTGCCGTGGATCGATGGTGGTGACCGTGACGACGTCAGCGGGCAGAGCACTTGCGTTCTCGAAATCGCTTGGCATGAATCGCTTGCCACAATGCAGGCACGCCAGCGTTGAATTGGGGGCCGGCATGGAATCGGTCGGTATGGAATCGGCATCGACTGTCAACGGATGTTCGCAATGAGAGCAGACAATCTGGCGTGCGCTACCGATCAACGTGGGGGCCATCGAGTTGCCCGAGACTGCAAAAATTTGCACGGGTGCAATGGGGGGGCGGATTTCGCGTTTGGCCGATCGGAGTCCGAGTTTCCATCCGGTGACCACCGCCGAAATTGCGATTGCAGCGGCGAAAAAACAGAAAATCGCCCCGGTGGAGCGAGCGAGGGGAGTTGAAACTTGCGATGGATCAGGCACGCTGAAATCCCGGTAAACGAATGTCGCCTGCAGTGCTATACTGACGCCTTATCTTAACACCGCTCGTCTCATCTCCCGCAAATTTCATCGGTACATGTCTCAAGCAATTCCAACGGATGACCCGTCGGCGACCGCCAAGGCACAGGCTCCCACCTCACCAACGCGTACCGCACAGGATCATCTGTCCAAAAACGCTGTGGCAGACGGCTCGTCCTGTCCACCGCCCTCACCTGGAGAGTCGTCCATCGAGGCGACCGCTGAAAGCTCTGGCGCGAGACGGGGGCGCATGGGGGCGGTCAACGGCGTTCGCGTGCTGGCCACGGGATCGTACGTGCCGCCCAACATCGTCACCAATGAGGATTTGGCGGCGCTGGGATGCGACAGCGAGTGGATCATTCGCCGCACCGGAATCCGGGAGCGACGTCGTGCATCGGACGATCAAGCGACAAGTGATCTTTGCTACGAGGCTGCCTTGCGTTGCATGGAGACCGCTGGCGTCACGGCGGACCAGATCGACTTGATCATTGTCGCCACCATCACCCCTGATCATCCGACACCATCGACCGCGTGTCACTTGCAACGTCGGCTGGGATGCATTGCCCCGTCGATGGATGTCAACGCGGCATGTGCAGGATTCATGTATGCGATGACGACGGCGGCGCAGTTCGTTGCTGCGGGCAACAGCAAGTGCGCATTGGTCGTCGGCGCGGACTTGATGAGCAGAACCGTCAATCCGGACGACAAGAAAACGTATCCGCTGTTCGGCGATGGTGCCGGTGCGGTCCTGTTGGCCCCGGATTCGTCGACGGATTCCCCGGCGGGCATATTGTCGTACCAGTTGGGCAGCGAAGGTTGCGGCGGCGAGATGTTGTGTATCCCCGCGGGCGGAACACGTCACCTGTTGACGCCGGAAGCACACGAAAGTGGCTTGCAGTACTTGACCATGGATGGCCGTGGTGTGTTCAAGTGGGCCGTTCGCGTGTTTGACGAAAGCGCCAAAGACGTGTTGGAAACCGCAGGCATCCAGCCGAGTGAACTGGCGTTGGTCGTCCTGCATCAAGCCAACCAGCGAATCATCGATTCAGCGGTGGCGGACCTCGGTGTGGAGCGTGATCGCGTGTTCGTCAACCTGGATCGCTATGGCAACACGTCCGGGGCCAGCATTCCGCTGGCTTTGGATGAAGCCATCCGGGAGGGCAAGCTACAGCGAGGTGACAAGGTACTGCTGTGCGGTTTCGGTGCCGGACTCGCATGGGGCACCGCGGTCCTGCAGTGGTGAGCTTTCAGCAGCCGCTCACTAGAGGAACACATCACCAATCAGTGGCGTAGTGGCCTGGCACAACTTATCATTAGGGTAGTGGATCTTGTTAAAGATCCTGCAGCTTGACTTTAGGGTAGTGGATCTTGTTGAAGATCCTGTAGCGGTGGGATCTTTGACAAGCTCCACTACGGCAAACCCTCATTTCTAGCTGTCCCAGACTACTAGGTGCGCTAGCCCGGATTATTCACGCGACTCAATACGGTCATCGCAACACGTTTGCGTGAAACGGCTTACGCGGATTGGCAGAAAAACAGTCTGCGCAGATCAGCCGCCACGCGATAGCGTCCGGTTCTCACGCCTATGCTCGGGAACCGGACGCTATCGCGTGCCGGCTGATGAATAATCCGGGCTAGTAGATCGTGCGTTATTCCTTACTGCTGCATTTCGCAGATCGTGAGCGCGTCGGCGGCGATGGTTGCATCCAGGATGGGCGAATGCTTGCCAGTGTCCACCGATTCAGCAGCAGCATTGATCTCGGCGACGAATGAACTGACGGGATCGCCGTCGCCCAACTCGGGGCGTTCGACGGTGCCGTCGGCGTGCATGATCGTCAGTGGAATCAGTGCCGTCGAACCGTCCGCGTAGGCGGCGAACTCAAATTGCACCGTGGCCCGCTCAAAGCTGACTTCGTAACCGTGGGTGAATCCGCGTGCGGGTGAGTTGATCACACCGCCGCCCGCGGAGACCGCGAGCTGTGAATCGGCGAACTCAAACACGCTCTCGTAAAATTGTGGGACGCCCTTGAGTGGTCGACTGACCGTATGGGCCGCCGTCGGCATGCCGAACAACAGGCGAATCAAGTGAGCGTCGTGAACATGCAAATCGATCAGAGGACCGCCGACTCGCTTGCTATCGTAGAAATCCGGGATCCAGTCCGGTGGGCTGATCGTCCGCTTGAATCGTCCCGCAATGGGCTTGCCCCAGCGGCCGTCATTCGCTGCGTCCACCAGTAACTGAAACTCGGGCATGAAAGGCAAGATGTGCGCAACAAGCAGTTGCCCTGGAGCCGCTTGGCTGGCCAATGCGTGGGCGGTTCGAGCGGAAAGCGCCAAAGGTTTTTCGCACAGCACTTTTTTTCCAGCGGCAAAACATTTTCCGATCGCATCGGGGTGCAGTGCCGGAGGCAAGCAGATATCGATCAGATCGATCGACTCATCCGCTAGCATCGAATCGAGTCCTTCGTAGACATTCATGCTGCTGACATCGATTTGTTCCCCGGGGGGACCAAAATTGCCATGGATGCCACGCCAATCGCCGGCGCGTTTTTTGGGATCGCGACTGCAGAAAGCGACCAATTCGGCTTGTTCACTTCGTTGGTAGGCCAGATAGTGAATCCAACTCATGAATCCAACGCCTACGATACCAGCACGCATGAAGTTTTCTCCTTAGCAATGAACGTTATCCAGATAGAATGATCGGTGATCCTTCAGGCGGGTAAAAGACCACGCGAACAGAAATCGATCCGAATTCCCATACTTTGTCCAATCCAGTATCCATGACCAAGTTTTTTTCAGCCGTATCGATGCGATTCACTTTTGTTTGTGGCCTGTTGATGTGCTGTATGCACGCGACGCCGGCCGGTGCTCAGGAGTGGCCGCAGTGGCGTGGTCCCAATGGTGACAACCATGCGGCGGCCGACGCCAGCGCGCCGCTGAAATGGGACTTGCAGACCGGCGAGAACGTGATCTGGAAAACCCGTTTGCCCGGCCGCGGCCATTCGACCCCCGTGATCATCGACGAAGGAATCTTTCTGACCACGGCGGACTCCGCAGACGAGACTCAGTCGCTGCTCAAACTTGATCGTGTGAGCGGAAAGCTCATCGACCGTTGGGTCTTGCACCGTGGTGACTTGCCTCGCCGAATTCATCCGAACAACTCGTACGCTTCGCCTTCAGTGGCCTTTGATGGACACCAACTGTATGTCGCATTTCAGACCAGCGACGCGATCCATCTGACAGCGATGACGCCTGATGGCCGGGAGGTGTGGGCCAAGCGAGTCAGTGATTTCAAGCCGGCGCAATTCGAGTTCGGTTACGGAGCCAGCCCGATCGTGGAAGGCGAGCTAGTGATCGTTGCCGCTGAGTACGACGGACCGGATAGCGGTCTGTACGGTTTGAGTACGCGGACGGGGGAGCAAGTTTGGAAAGTACCTCGTCCGAGCAATCTTAATTTTGCCACGCCCATCGTCGCCACGATTGCTGGTCAACGACAGTTGCTGATCGCCGGCGCAAACACGATCGATGCATACGATCCATTGACCGGCCGAACGCTGTGGCAAGTCGACGCGACGACGGAAGCGATCTGTGGAACGATCGCTGTTGACGGACGCCGCATCTTGGTCAGCGGCGGCAATCCGGTCTCAGGCACTTGGTGTGTGACGGGTGACGCGACGGGCAAGCTGCTGTGGGAAAACGGAGTGAAGTGCTATGAGCAGTCGTTGCTGACGATCCCGAATCACGTGTTCGCGATTGCAGACAATGGTGTGGGCTACTGTTGGCGAACGATGGATGGCAAAGAGATGTGGCGGAGTCGTTTGTTCGCGGGCGGCGTCAGCGCATCCCCGACGCTGATCGGCAATCGCGTTTACGCGGCGAATGAATCCGGCGAGGTGGCCATCTTTTCGGCGTCACCGGATCGATTCGAACCGCTTGCCAAAATCCAGACGGGCGATTCGATCTTTGCGACTCCCATTGCCGTCGGCGATCGCCTCTACATTCGCACCGGAATCAACGAAAACGGTCGCAGACAAGAATACTTGATCGCACTGGGCAGCCACTGAGCGAGACATCGATCGAATGGAATGAGGCTGTACTCGGTCAATTACCGCAGGCTTCGGCGAGCCCGGAATATTCATCAGCCGCCACGCGATAGCGTCCGGTTCCCGCGTACGGGAGAACGAACCGGACGCTATCGAGTGGCGGCTGAAATGCGCAGACTGTTTTCGCTCCATTCCGCATGAGCGTTTCATGCAGACGTATTGCGAAGACAACCATCCAGCCTCAGCGGGGCCGGATGATCTGTTCCAGGTACTTGTCGGCGTCGCGGGTCATTGCTTCACGTTCCTCGCTCGCGATTTCGACTGCCGTTTTCACTTTCGGCTTGGGCTCGGGTGTCAGCCGAAACCCGCTCGCTTTCCAAGCCAGCAGCCAACGACCGGCGGCCGTCACGATCATCGGAGGTGCGGATGCCAGAGCGCCGGCCAATAGCGGCACCAAACCCACTTGCAGCAGGAACACAGGCTCCATGGCAGCGCCGTAGTCAGGATCCATCTGCAGTCCGATCGACGAAACCATGTCGATCACCGTGCTGGCAAGCCCTGCGGCAACAGGCAAGAACGTGAGCGGAAAGAACGCGGTCAACAAGGACTCTTTGCGAGTCCGAAAGTACAACAGCAAGGAGACGATCGTCAGGATCGCGGAGATGACGATCAAGCCGATGGTGAGCGGGACGCCGCACAGTTGGAGAAGCAAAGAGAGGTTCATGGACGATTCAAAAAAGCTGGCAATTCAGAGTAAGCCGAGCGGAGAGTGAATCGTTTGGATGCGATGCTGTCCAGACGCGAGATTGAGAATCCTGGCTTCTTCGCGGAATCTTAGCGAATGCCGACAGACCTCTGGCGATTTTGGCAAAATAGGCCGGACTTGCGTCCGGCCTAGCCCGGATGATTCACGCGACTGGACTGCTCAAAGTTTGGGGTTGACCTTGTTTTTTCAGTCCATGTTTTCGTTCCATGCAACGCAATCAAAGTGAGCCTCAGGCGCTAGCCGTGGGCCGGCACCACAATCCGCCTCAGGCCCACGGCTAGCGGGCTGTTGATTTAGTGAGCCGCGACGCGTAAGCGGCCGGGCCTACCGCATTGCCCGGTGCCTTACGGCCCACGGCTCACCCGCGTTCCCAGTTTCGATTAAATCAACAGGCCACTAGCAATGGGCCGGCACCACAATCCGCCTCAGGCCCACGGCTAGCGCCTGAGGCTCACTGGGGCCGCCCGCTGCGCCGGCAGTAGGGACATAAACTTGCGCAAACCCAAATAGACACAACACCAAACTTTGAGCAGTCCAGGTTATTCGAACGAAAACCGAAACTGGGGTTCTATTCCAGGATCATGTCGTCAACGGTCTTGCCGCCGGGGATCATCGGCAGCACGTGTTCTTGGTAAGGCACTTGAACGTCCAGCAGGTAAGGACCTTTGTGGTCGATCATTTCGCGGATGGCACCTTCCAAATCGGATTTCTTTCGGATCGTCGACGCGCCACAACCGTAGCCCTGAGCGATTTTCACGAAATCTGGATAGCGATCTTCTGCGTAGGCGAAACGATCCGCGTCACTCGGTCCGCTGGCTTCGTTATGGCGAATGGGGCCGAGATAAGTGTGAGCCCGATTGCGTCCCATGAAACGGTCTTCCCATTGAACGACCATGCCGAGGTGTTGGTTGTTGAGCAAGAACACCTTCACGGGCAATTCTTCGCAGAAGCAAGTTGCCAGTTCTTGGATGTTCATCTGAAAACTACCGTCACCGTCGATGTCGATGACCAATGAGTTTGGCAGAGCGGCTTGAACGCCCATGGCAGCCGGCAGGCCGAAACCCATCGTTCCCAAGCCGCTGCTGCTGTGCCAAGTGCGTGGCTTGCGGAACTTGTAGAACTGGGCGGCCCACATCTGGTGTTGGCCCACACCGACGGTGATTTGCGTGTCCATGTCGGCGGTGATATCGCTTAACACGCTGATGGCATGCTGCTGCAGAATTCCGTCGAACTTGTCGTCGTAATGGAACGGATACTTTGCCTTCAGCTCAGCGCAGTTCTTTCGCCATGGATCGATGTCGGTGCGTTGAACCACTTTGTTCAGCTCGGTCAGGACTTGTTTCACATCACCGCGAACGGGAATGTGAGCTTCCTTGTTCTTGTTCAGCTCCGAGCCGTCGATGTCGACGTGAATGATTTTTGCGTCCTTCGCGAACGCTTCGACCTTGCCGGTCACGCGATCATCGAACCGGACGCCCAAGGCGATCAGCAGGTCACAGTCTCGTACGGCATAGTTTGCGTAGGCGGCACCGTGCATCCCCAGCCAGTCCATCGAGCACTCGTGCTCGGGCGGAACGGCACCGATGCCCATGATCGTGGTCACAGTCGGGATACCGGTCTTGGTGATGAATTCACGCAACTCTTCGCTGGCGTTGCCCAACACGATTCCGCCACCGGCGTAGATAACGGGTCGACGAGCAAGCTTGATCGCGGCGGCGATTTGGCGAATCGTTTCCGAGGGAACGACCGGTGGGACGGACTCGTATCCCGGCAAGTGCATCGGAGGATCCAAGTCGACCTCGGCGACATCGCTGAGCTGGACGTCTTTTGGCAAGTCCACCAAGACGGGCCCGGGGCGTCCCGTGCTGGCGATGTGAAACGCTTCCTTCATCACCCGCGGCAAATCCTTGATGTCGGTCACCAAGTAGTGGTGCTTGGTGATTCCGCGGCAGATCTCCGCCATCGGCGTTTCTTGGAACGCGTCCGTACCGATCGCGGCTGTGGGAACTTGGGCGGAAATGCACAGCATGGCAATGCTATCGAGTTTTGCATCCGCGATCGCGGTCACCAGGTTCGTCGCGCCGGGACCGCTGGTCGCCATCACCACGCCGACTTTTCCGGTCGCACGGGCGTAGCCCTGCGCTGCGAAGGCTCCGCCTTGCTCGTGGCGAGGCAAAATCGTTCGAATGGATTCACCAAAGCGGGTGAGGGCTTGGTGCAGGGGCATGCTGCATCCGCCGGGATAGGCGAACAAGACTTCTACACCATGATCGACCAGTGATTTGACAAGGATATCGGCTCCGGTCATCACACGACTGTCGGTATTGGTGGCGTTTGCAGTGCTCATCGCGGCGAAAATCAAATTCCAAAGTGAAGGTTACAGGAACACCCGATAGCGGGAGTACGTTAAGCGGTTCTTAGCGGGGGACAAAAAACTGACGTTTACGCCGCCGACAAAAAACTCGACCCTATCCGCTAACGTAAGTTCGCACCGAAAGTTAGGCAATCCATAAATCGCAGATCCGCCATGAGTAGTTGGCTCAATTTGACGGCAATCGCACTCGGCGGAGCCGCCGGTGCAGTCTGCCGTTACGGAATCACGCTTGCAGCGAGCGCCGTTCCGGGCGGATCCTCCCTTTGGGGGACAACCATCGCGAACGTGTTGGGATGCGCGATCCTGGGCGGAGTCATCGGGTGGGTGGAAGCCGGTGGCGTTTTGGCCGAACGGGCCTCCTTGGCACTACGTGTTGGGTTTTTGGGCAGTTTAACCACCTTTTCGACCTTCGCAGCCGATTCGTCGCTGTTGGCACAACAGGGGCGTTGGGGAGGATCGGGTATTTATGTCTTCGCGAACTTGGTCGTCGGATGGGCGGTATTGATGATCTCATGCAGTTGGATAAAAGGCTGGGCAGGATGAAAAACAACACCGTCAGGATGACTCGGTGGCTCGCAAATCCGCGACCGCATTTTTTGTGGATTGTCGTGGCGACCATGATGTCTGCCATCGCGATCACGCCTCCTGTTGGGGCTCAGGCACCATTCTTAAAGCCCTTGCCCGCCGCGCACTCGCAGGGCTTGGGATCTGGCAGAGGGCCTGAAGTCGTTCCCGACTATTGCCCCACCGAATCATTGCGTGATGACGCGACCCTTCGAGCGATCTCCGCGAACGGCGACGAGTTGGTTCTGGCGGTCGGTGACCACGGAACGATTCTGCGTAGCGACGACGGCGGATACAAATGGTCCAGCGTTGAGATTGATGTGGCATCTCGGTTGTCCGACGTTGCATGGATCGATGACAAACAGGCGATCGCTGTGGGAGGTCATTACGATCCGATCACGCGGATGAGTCGGTCTCGGGTACTGCTCAGCCGCGACGCCGGTCGTAGCTGGCGAATCGTCGATTCCAACGAACTGCCTCGTTTGCGTTCGTTGGTTCTGTGGGACGGACGACTGGTTGCTTGCGGGGACTGGTCGAGCATCCATCGCAGTTCGATGTATGAAAGCGTCGATGCCGGACTGAATTGGCAAAGTCTGGATCCTCGTGATCATGCTCGTGTGCAGAGTTTGATTCAACGACGAGCGGATGCCGAAATCGAGTCCGCGTCTGATTTGGCTCGTTGGAGCCAAGCGATCGGAGTGCCGATTGCATCACGTTGCTTTTGCCGTCTGGGTGAGAAAACGGTTTTGGTTGCCGGTGATCACGGCGTGATCGCGCGCAGCGACGACCTGGGACGCCAGTGGATGACCGTTCGGGGAACGCAACGGCGCACCGCGATCTTGTTCGTCAGTACCAACGCTCACCGTGTTCCCTGGTCTCTCTTGGGACGAGAGACGATCGAACATCGTCGGCGTTCCTCCATCCTGATGTTGGATGCTGACGATGCGTCCGAGTCGCTGAGCATGAAATCAGAGTTGCCGCAGTCAGCATTGCAACAGACATCATTACCATTGGCATCGCCCAACGGGATGAAGCGAGATTGGTTGGAACAAGCAGCCATGGGGGCGGTTGCCAGCGGCGTCGATGTCTTGCGTACACCGTCGAACGACCAGACTCAAAAATCAGAAATCCAAAACTGGCTGTTGATTCACCGCCCCTCAGTCATCGCGTTGGACGATCAGTTGGACGATCTGACGCAACAGCGTTTTCTGGCGGCGGCAATGAGCGTGGGCGCTGAACGTGTGGTCACGTATTCTATCGGACACATGGGCAACTCCTTGCTGTTGAGCAGTGCCACATTGCCACAGTCAGGGACACTCGCCGGCGATTTTTGGCAAGACGCGTTGTTGTTGGTCGAACCCACTCAGATGGCACCCACGACGACATCGACACGCACTCTGTATGAATCCACGGGCAACACGACTCGGGTTGAAACCTTGGGTGCCGGTATCCAACTGGAGCCCGGCCAAAACTTGACGGCCGGCCACAGTCCGACTGCTCGCCGACGGATGCAGGTCGTGCTTGCCCGCCAGCGAAACACGGTCAAACTTGATGAGATGATTCGCGACGCCGTGGAACCTCGCATGATGAAGACAGCGTTGCAATTGGCTCTCGATCAGACTGCACCGGAAGATCGATTCCGCTTGGCATGGTATGTCGTTCAAAGCACACAGCAGCGCGTGGGCGTTGCAGGTGAATCGGTGGATGATGAGATCCGTGATGTCGCAGCACAAGTCTTTCAGGACTACTTCCCGAACAGTTCCGCTGCCGCTTGGTTGAGAACTTGGTTGACCGCGACGCATCAGAGTTGTGAACGGTCGCAGCGAATCCGACAACCTGCTGCGGTCAGCAGTCAACGCCCCTTCGTCGCGATGGGTGAGCCGCAATCGAAGACGTCGGAAGCTGGTGATGTCGTGGATTCGGCATTGGAGTTGCCCAGTACCAGCGGTGTTGATGTTGCGGGTGTGTCGCCATTTCAAGATTCATCCAGCATGGTCGTTCAAGCGTCGGCGGTGTCTCCCATCCAGGTCCCCCACGCTACCGCAATGAATACAGCCAAATCGATGCGGCCCAATGCGTCGGCGGATGTCGATTTGATGTGGGAGATGCACCCGCTGAAGTTGTTGATTGAGCACGCGGAGAAAATAGCAACAGGCAACCGTCTCGACTCATCGGAAAATCACGCCAGCACCGCGAACTTGGATGCCGTCGCCCGATCCAACAGTCGATGGTCTCCGCTGCTGACCCGTGACGGCACATTCAGTTTGTTGGCAAAGCAGTCCGTGTCGGGGCCGCCGCGACTGGATGGTCAGTACGACGATCCGTGTTGGCAAGCCGCATCACCGATCCAGATCGGTGACGTCGAGCTGCGGTGCACTCACGACCAACGCTTTGTTTATTTTGCAGTGCAAGTCCCCGCGGACAAACTCGGATCGGATCGTTCCACGATGCCAGCGGGCCAGCGTGACTGTGATCTGGACGCATCCGATCGCGTTCGCTTGCGCTTGGACTTGGATCAAGACCTGTTGACCTCGATGCAGTTGGAGTTCAATACAAGGGGCAAGACACGAGACGGCATCGAGCATCCGGCGGATTGGCAGCCGACTTGGTTCATCGCGCCGAAACAAAACGGTTCACATGTGCAATTCGAAATCGCGGTCACACGTGCTGACCTGGTCGGCACATCGACGAAGCCGTTGAAGACATGGTTTTTCTCGGCAGAAGTTCTCGCAGCGGGAGAAGCCAGTCCGTGGCAAATCATCCCGCTGCCCGAACAATGGGTCCGAGTCGATTTTCAGTGACTCTGAGTTGACGGCCGCGGGTTTGTCACGGTCGCGACCGTAACGCGTCGCGGCTCAGAGCGTATGGTTTGTGTTTGGCCGACTGTCGCTCGACTTTCCAAGTCGATAGCGTGCCCCGGAAAGCGTATTGCCAGTTCCAAACGCTCTCATGCGCAGACCGGCCCCCTCCCTCGCATTCGCCTGGACGGCTCTGCTCGACCTCCCCCAAGTTCCTTGGGGGAGGTGACAGTGTGCGTTTAACGACTAGCCGCAGGCGTCATCGCCGCAACCGACCGGACTGCACCGCAGAGGCAAACGCCGCATCTGCCTTCGCCTTCGGCTACCGGTCAAACGGATCTAGAGGGCGTATGGTTCGTGCTCGGCCGTACGGTGGTGTTCGTTTTCGACTTGGAAAGTCGAACGACAATTGTCGCTCGATTTTCCAAATCGATAGCGTGCCCCGTCAAACGTATTACCAATCCCAAACGTTTACTTGCGCAGACCGGCCCCCTCCCTCGCATTCGCCTGGACGGCTCTGCTCGACCTCCCCCAAGTTCCTTGGGGGAGGTGACAGTGCGCGTTTAACGACTAGCCGCAGGCGTCATCGCCGCAACCGACCGGATTGCACCAAAGAGGCAAACGCCGCATCTGCCTTCGCCTTCGGCTACCGGTCAAACGGATCTAGAGGGCGTATGGTTCGTGCTCGGCCGTACGGTGGTGTTCGTTTTCGACTTGGAAAGTCGAACGACAATTGTCGCTCGATTTTCCAAATCGATAGCGTGCCCCGTCAAACGTATTACCAATCCCAAACGCTCACTTGCGCAGACCGGACCCCTCCCTCGCATTCGCCTAAATGGCTTTGCTCGACCTCCCCCAAGTTCCTTGGGGGAGGTGACAGTGCGCGTTTAACGACTAGCCGTAGGCGTCATCGCCGCAGCCGACCGGATTGCACCGCAGAGGCAAACGCCGCATCTGCCTTCGCCTTCAGCTACGGGTCAAACGGATCTAAAGGGCGTATGGTTCGTGCTCGGCCGTATCGTGGTGTTCGTTTTCGACTTGGAAAGTCGAACGACAATTGTCGCTCGACTTTCCAAGTCGATAGCGTGCCCCGTCAAACGTTTTACCAATCCCAAACGTTTACTTGCGCAGACCGGCCCCCTCCCTCGCGATCGCCTGGACGGCTCTGCTCGACCTCCCCCAAGTTCCTTGGGGGAGGTGTCAGCGTGCGTTTAACGACTAGCCGCAGGCGTCATCGCCGCAACCGACCGGATTGCACCGCAGAGCCAAACGCCGCATCTGCCTTCGGCTACGGGTCAAACGGATCTAAAGGGCGTATGGTTCGTGCTCGGCCGTACGGTAGCGTTCGTTTTCGACTTGGAAAGTCGAACGACAATCGTCGCTCGACTTTCCAAGTCGATAGCGTGCCCCGTCAAACGTATTACCAATCCCAAACGTTTACTTGCGCAGACCGGCCCCCTCCCTCGCGATCGCCTGGACGGCTCCGCTCGACCTCCCCCAAGTTCCTTGGGGGAGGTGACAGTGCGCGTTTAACGACTAGCCGCAGGCGTCATCGCCGCAACCGACCGGATTGCACCGCAGAGCCAAACGCCGCATCTGCCTTCGCCTTCGGCTACGGGTCAAACGGATCTAGAGGGCGTATGGTTCGTGCTCGGCCGTACGGTAGCGTTCGTTTTCGACTTGGAAAGTCGAACGACAATTGTCGCTCGATTTTCCAAATCGATAGCGTGCCCCGTCAAACGTTTTGCCAATCCCAAACGTTTACTTGCGCAAAGCGGCCCCCTCCCTTGCGATCCCTGCCGGGCTCAAGCGTGATTCGAGGGTCGTCAACTGTCCGCGTAGGGTAATGTTTTCCGCATTTCCGAAATTCTTTGACAGAAATCGACAGGTAACCCTGTAGCCCCAAATGAAGCCGCTGAGGCTTTCGTGTCGCCCGGGCTGGGTTCCCGTTTGGATGGGTGGGCCTGATGGTGGTGCACGCCAGAAAAACAAAACTTGGCTCCCCCCCCTCCCAAATCCTGGCGACGCTCAGCGAGCCAGGATTTGGGGGTGAGGGGGAATGAGAATCAACAACATCCAACGAATCGAGCCTGTGATATGACACGCCGTAAGTCATCGCTGATCATCATGAACACTTCACAACTCTGCAAACAAATCGCGAACGTTGTACGACGGAAGACCGGTGCCGATCGAAAAGGACGTGGGCGAGTGCGCTCGTCCCGGCTCGGCATGGAACGGTTCGAAGACCGTCGTATGATGACGGTTGCCTTCTACTCGCTGCCCGATCATTTCCTCGCGGTCGATCAAGGGTTCGATACCAACACGGACACCACGTACTTGGTGGGGGCTATGAATCAACAAACCGATTCGCCCATTGCCACACTCGTGACGTCGGTGGACCTAGAGACGTTTCAGGTGGATGAGTTGATTGGCTTGGGGCCAGGCACTCAAGTCGGAGGAATCTCCTCGGATGGAGTTCGCATTGCGGGTGTTTCAAAATCGCCTGGTACGATAAGTGTTGGTGAAGGAACTACTTGGCTAAGTTCCGCGCCAGACTCTCCAACTGGCATTGGTTTAGTGCCTGGGAATCCAGCTACGAGTGTCGCGATTTCTGCCTGGTCAGGTGGAGTTGTTGGCGACCAGGGCGGCATCCAGGATGGGATTGTCTGGACTCCAACTGGTGGACTGGTGGTGCTGCCCGATGGAGGTGGCTTGTCTACTGCGGTAGATGTATCAGTGAATGGAGACACTTCTGTTGGATTTGCCAGTTCGATTGTCTTGGGCAGCGTTGGAGCTGCCTACTGGGATTCCACGGGCTTTCATGCCTTGCCGACTCCCAGTGGTGATCCAGGTGTTGCAAATGCGATATCGCCTATCGCCGAGTTTATTGGCGGAAATATTGCATTTTTCGACCCTGCCACCTTTGATGGAGGACTGCAGGCCACCGTCTGGACCCTCGTCGATTCTAGTTACGAACCGACCTTGCTCACGTGGTCCGATGGTTCTCGTGTGCGGGGCTCCGTCGTTGATGTTAGCGATTCTGGCTACGCCGTGGTGTCGCTCTCAAGTGGCGGTGCGGCCATCTATCATGCCGACGTCGGTGTTTTGTCCTTGGCCGACTTCGTCGCTTTGCATGGTGATGGGATGCAGTTGCCGGACCCGAATGTTGTTCCTGTTGCCATCTCCGATGTCGCCGACGGTGTGATTCAAATCGCTTTTGAGACGCTGATCATCAAGGTTGACGTCAACGATGGCATCACGACCGTCGAAGGCACCGAGGGGAGCGACAACATCACACAACATATCGCCGCGGGCGAATCACTTCGTATTCACGGCAACGGTGGCAACGATCGAATCACCGTGTTCGTTGACGGTCCCGGGGCGACGTTGATCGTCGATGGGGGAACCGGAGACGATCACATTGTCGTCTACAACCGGGCTGCGGATTCCAGCTTGCAGATCGTTGGTGGCGAGGGTGACGAAACCGTCTCGCTTCACAGTACCAACGCCTCCGATGCAGCCATCGACGTCGATCTGGGCGGAGGTGCCGATACGTTCATGTCCTACGTCATCCAGTCACCCGGGATCGCGTCCTTCGTGGACATGGGTTCCGGCGACGACGCGGTGTACAACCACGTGCGAGAGTCTGATAGTAGTGTGCTTGGTTTTGACCTCGGCGAGGGGACCGATCGTTTCAGCAGCTACGTGTTCTACTCGACCAACGTTTCGGCGGGAGTGTTCGGCGCTGGTGGTGACGCTCGTGTCTCGCACTTCGCGTACGCTTCGCCCGGTTTTGTTCAGGCGACGGTCCTGGGCGAAGGCAATCACCGAGTGACCAACTACGCGTACTACTCCAACGGCGGCCGAAACGCCGTGTCTGTCGGTGGTGGACGTTCGATCGTCTACGACTACGTTTTCGCTTCCGACGACGTGCATGGCGTGTACGATTTCGGCGACGGGCGTTCGGTGTTCACCGGCTACGCGATGCGCAGCAACCGGGTAACGCACGAAGTGTTCGCGAGCAGCGCACAAACCCGCAGCCGAGGATTCGCAATCGGCAGCCTGGATTACAGCGTCACCCGTAGAAATCTCCACAGCGAGCTGAGCACGGACCCGGTGGGAGTCTTGGACGCGGTGTTCGCGGAGTTGGGACGTTGAGGTTGGGGTTTGCGATCGGGATCGAGTTCAATATCTAACTGCAACCTGTCCCTCAATTTGTTAGGGGAGAGGTCGGACGAGGCGTTAAGCCTTGGTCCGGGTGAGGGGGCAATACGCGTGAATTGTCGCTCGACTTTCCAAGTCGATGGCGTGCCCTGGAAAGCGTATTACCAATCCCAAACGTTTACTTGCGCAGAGCGGCCCCCTCCCTCGCGATCGCCTGGACGGCTCCGCTCGACCTCCCCCAAGTTCCTTGGGGGAGGTGACAGTGCGCGTTTAACGACTAGCCGCAGGCGTCATCGCCGCAACCGACCGGATTGCACCGCAGAGGCAAACGCCGCATCTGCCTTCGCCTTCGGCTACGGGTCAAACGGATCTAGAGGGCGTATGGTTCGTGCTCGGCCGTATGGTGGTGTTCGTTTTCGACTTGGAAAGTCGAACGACAATTGTCGCTCGATTTTCCAAATCGATAGCGTGCCCTGGTAAGCGTTTTGCGGATTCCAAACGCTTACTTGCGCAGACGGCCCCCTCACCCGAGCATCGCCTAAAGGGCGAGCTCGACCTCTCCCCCGACAAGTCGAGGGAGAGGTGGTGGAGTAGAGGGTTGTCGATCGCGTGCAATTGTCGCTCGATTTTCCAAATCGATAGCGTGCCCTGGTAAGCGTTTTGCGGATCCCAAACGCTTACTTGCGCAGACGGGCCCCCTCCCTCGCATTCGCCTGATCAATCAGGAAATCCACGAGTTCTTGGCTGTGGAAGAATCCTTCCCAGAAACTGTGGCCTTGGCCATCCGCTTTGATCAACTGCACCAAGTCTGCGGCATTGTTTTCTCGGTACGCTGCCACCAACGCTTCTGAGTTCTGTTCGATCGGAACCACTTGGTCGTTGGTTCCGTGAATGATCAGCACTGGGATTTTCGCTTCTGAGAGTTTCCCCAAACGCTTCACCGGATTCAATTGATCCTGTTGGGCCATCAGCTCCTCGGGCGTCTTGCCATAGGCTGTTGCTGCTCGCTGGGCACCCGGATACGTGGTGTAGTCGTAAACCGGATAGATGCCGCCGATCGCGGCGACTCGGTCCGGATGCGACAACGCCCAACTGCTGACCCACAGCCCACCGCGACTTCGTCCCAACAAAGCGGGACGCCGAGAATAGCCTTGAGCAACCATGTCGTCGTAGAGGGCGTCAAAGAACGGCAGCGCAAGCGGACTGCCGTACATCTCACCGACGTCGATTCCTGCGACCGCGACGCCGGCGTCCAAGAACTGCTGATGCATCCACGATTCGGCTTGATCGGGATACCGAGAAAGCGTTGGGCCGTAGAAGATCCAAGGCTTGCCATCGTCGGTGTCTGCGGCCGCCGTCGGTTTCATCAAAAAGGCATGGCGACCGGCGATCATTTTGTTCTCGCCACCGAGCAAGACTTGAGAGCGTTTGGGACGTGCGTCGTCCTGCGCCTTTTTCATCACGGGATTCTGTGAGGTAACGCCCGAACGAACATTCGAACGGACTTTCGCTGGCAAGTCTTGCGTGGCAAGCTCGGTGTGCTCCGCCATTCGCTGCTCCCACCGCGACACTAGCTCGTTCAATTTGTCCGCGTGTATGACGGCCAAGTCGTTGGACTCGTCGCGATCGTTGGACAAATCGTACAGTTCCCAGGGTTCCGCGATCGGAGCAACGGCCTTCCATTTGCCGACTTGGATGGCCTTGTGACCATCATGAAACCACCACAACTCGTCGTGTCCCAAGTCGGTTTCTTTCTCAAAGGCCGGCACAATGCTCTTGCCCGGCGCAGCGGGGGCGCGAAATGGACGCGATGCTCCGCTCAGGTCCAACAATGTCGGGACGACATCAATAACATGGCCGGGCGAATTGCGAAATTCTCCAGCGGCTTTGATTCCGTTTGGCCACGAAACCAACAGCGGCGTCGAGCATCCACCTTCATGCGTCCAGGTTTTGTGCCGTCGAAACGGCGTGTTGCAAGCCGTTGACCACCCCGGTCCGAGACACAGGTACGTTTCGGCCGAGCCCATCGGGGCATTGGGGTCATGGCCGTCATCTCGCACCATGATTTCTGCGCTCGCACCGTTGTCCGACAGAAACATCACTATCGTGTTGTCCCACTGCCCCATCGATTTGATCTGTTCAAACACGCGGCCGATCTCAATGTCCATGCGATGGATCATTGCGGCGTGGATCGCCATCTTTTGCGATTGGAACGCTTTCTGTGAGTCGGTCAGCTCTTTCCATGGCACCGGTCGATTGATCTCACCGTCGCCCAATTTCTCAAACGCATCTGGGAAATGGTACGGTGGTCCCAGGTCTCTCTCTACACGTGAAAGCTCTGTTACGCCCACCGCATCGAGCAAACCCATCTGACGCATCTTTTGCCAACGCTGCTGACGAATGGCATCCCAGCCAATGGTGTAGGTGTCGCTGTAGTGGGCGATGTCCTCCGGCAGTGCTTGGAGGGGAAAGTGAGGTGCGGCGAAGGCGAGGTAGTGAAAGAAAGGTTGATCCGCATGATCGCGAGCGTGCTCGGCCAGGACATCGATCGCGTGGTCGGCAGCGGCGGTGGTGGCATAGAACCCACTGTTCTTAGCAACGGGAGGCAAAGCGACGTCGTCACGCCAGTGTTTGGTTGGGTTAAAGAATCGTCCTTGATCTTTCCAGTAGTACGATCGATCGAAACCGTTCTCGAGCGGCATTCCGTCGATGTGCCATTTGCCGGTGTGATAGGAGCGATAGCCAACCTCCTGCAGCATGCGAGGAACAAGCACCGCCCAATCAGGTCGAACACCATTTCCACCGGAGGGAATCCCAGGCACGGTGTCTCGTCGGATCTGTTGCGCGTAATAGCCGGTCATCAATGAGCCGCGTGTCGGCCAGCATCTCGCGGTGTTGTAGAACTGTGTGAACCGCAGCCCGTTTTCCGCAAGTGAATCTAGATTCGGGGTGTTGATCTCGCCGCCGTAGCAACCGAGGTCAGAAAACCCCAAGTCATCGGCCAAGATCAGCAGCACATTCGGCTTGGGCGGATCGGCTGCGTGCACGCCATTGGACAGGACGAGAGGTAAGCAAAGAAAGGCAAGGGCAATCGCGAGCGGGGATCGATTCATGGATTCTGATCGGCAGATGGGGAGCTCCGGGGAGGGATGTTTATCCTAGTCGATCCGCAAATGATGGTGTTCTGGTTTTCGATTCGGATTGTCGCTCGACGTTCCACTTCGATGGCATGCGTTTTCAACTCGACAAGTCGAACGACTGTCGCTCCCCCTGCGTGACCCGTGCATGCCGCGCAACCGGTACGGTTTCGTTGCTTTTGTGCATCATTACATGTTGCCTTTTCGCATCATCCCTCTTAGTCGCGTGGTACGGTTCCTTGGGCAAAATTCTGCGCACATGCAGAATCGCAAAGCCTTCAGACCCAACGCAACCGTTCCTCCCATTCCATCATTCGTTCGCGATCACCGTTCATTCCCTACGATGCAATTTTGGCAACTTAACGATCGGCCATCCTCCAACCGACCGCGTCTTGCGTTGTCGAATTGCTGGTTGTTGATCTTGTTGGCAGCCTTTGCATCGACTGGTTGTTCGCGACTGCGGTTGCCTGCTGTTGACTCGACAGGTCAGAGAATCTTTGCTCCGTTGCCCACAACGACCTCGCTCGCTTTGCCCTGTTCGCAGTGCAAGTTGTTTGGTTGTTTGGGATGCAATGGCGATCCGCTGAACCTGTGTCCCCTGTCGCCGCCCGAGCCCGCGTTCACCACGCCGATCGAGCCCCCACCCTGCTTGACTCCGGCTCCCGCGGTCGTGCCGCAAACAAGCGTTTCCGGTCAAACGACTGGTCCGTGTGTTCCCAGCCAGCCGTGCAACGGCGAATGCAAAGACGGGCCGCCGGCGGTCATTCTTGGCCGCGAATGTTTGTCGAAGAACTATTTGAAGCTGCCGACGCATGGCAAACGCGGTTGCATCCTGTTGTCGCCCAACAAAATCGTTGCTCCCGTGGGCGGCGAAGTCGTCTTGTTGAGTGGAGTTTGTGGAACGGATGGATATTTGCAAGTCGGTGAGCCGCTGGAATGGATGCTGACACCTGAGAGTGTTGGCACGTTCATCGAAGTGGGCGATGACGACCCCGGTGTCCTGCATCGCTTGGCACACATCAAGAAACCCTCCAAGAAAGACGGTTCGTATGCCATCGGTGTTACCAGCACAAAGCGAACGTTGATCACTCGTGGCAACCTAAAGCCTGGTGATGATGTTCAACTGGAGAAGGGTCAAACGTGGATCACGCTGAGTAGTCCGAGCGAAGGAACCAGTAAAGTGACCGTGTTGGCTCCGGAAAGCGATTGCTGGGACCAGCGAAAAGCCACCGCGACGATCTATTGGATCGATGCGAAATGGCAATTTCCAGGCACCAAGATCGAGCCTGCCGGAACGCCGATCGAACTGATCACGCGCGTGACACGCAGCGAAGGCGTCTTTCCTGCGGAAGGTTGGATTGTTCGCTACGAAATCTTGAACCCCGAACTGGCAACCTTTGCCGGAACCGGCGGCTCCTCCGTTGTGGAGGCAAAAGTGGATGCTGCGGGAAATGCAAGAGCAGAGCTGATCCCCAATCCCGGTACCAGCGGTACCGCGACCATTGCGATGCAAGTCATTCGTCCAGGTGGCGTGACCGACAACATCCCTACGTTGCCGTTGGGTCAAGGCCAGACGTTCGTGACGTGGAGTTCCCCGCAGTTGTCGATCCGCGCCGGTGCTCCGGAGGTTGCGAGTTTTAACGTGCCCGTTCAAGCGGTCGCGAACGTGTCCAATCCAGGCAACGAGCCGTTGGACAACGTGGTTGTTTCTGTTCAGTTCCCGCCGGAAATCCTGGTTCGCAGCAACGATGCCTTTGCCAAGAACCTCACCAACTCCGTCGTTTGGGACATTGGTACACTGCCACCACAAACGCAATTGGACCTATTCGCCAACGTCACCACACCGGTTACCGTTGACTTGACTTTCGAAGCACGCAGTGCAAGCGGTCTGGTCGCATCGGATAGCATCCGAATCGATGTCTATCGTCCGTCATTGTTGATTGAAAAGGTGGAGCCACGGCAACAGCAATACGAAGTCGGCCAGGAAGTGATCTTTGACATCGACGTCAAGAACACGGGTGATCGGCCATTGAACAATGTGACTTTGTTTGCACGCGGCACTCCTTCGATGAAACATGAGTTGGGTGAGATCGATGTTGAGCAAGAATATGCCGATCCTGCGACGGAACAATCGATTTCGCTGCAGCCCGGCGATGTATGGAAGAGTGCGATCGTATTCGTTCCAACCGGTCCAGGCCGTCAATGCATCCAGGTCGAAGCACAAGCCGACGGTGGACAGCGTCACGCGACAGAAGGTTGTGTGATGGTGATCAATCAACCTGTGCCGACCCCGTCGATGACGTCGACTTTATCGCTGGTCGATCGCGACAGGTTCTCGGTGGGCGAAGACGCTTTGTTCCGAGCCACCGTCGCCAACAATGGACGTGTTCCGCTGACCAATGTTCGCGTGGCGATGACGTACGATCCGCAGTTGCAGGCGATCGCAGCGACCGCAGACAACGGGGATCCTCCGCGTCCTGGACAATACATCGTGTCATGGACGATCCCTCGGATTGATCCCGGTACATCGACCGTGTTGGAATCACAATTCCGAGCGATCGGCACGAACTCTCGGTCTCAATTGATCCTGACGGCAGAAAGCAACGAGGGTGCACGAGCAAGCTCGAATGTGTTGTTCGAGATATTGCCTCAAGTGAACGCGCCCGCACCGCCCACGCAACCTGGACCTGCTTTACCGCCCGCGACACCGGCACCTGGTATACCGGGACCGGCTCCGATTCCCACACCAGGCGCCAACAACACGCCGCCGCCGGCTGCCCCGCCGACTCGCGAGCGACAATTGCTGTTAGCGATCACGCCACCCCAGTCGCCGTTGGGCGTGGATGATCCGATTCGATACTTGGTGAAGGTCATCAATGATTCCGATCAACTCGACAATTCGGTGTTGGTGAGGTTTAATCGGCCTGAAGGTGTTCGTGTGGAACGAATGGCAAGTTTGAGTCGTGACGAACAGTTGACGTTCACGCAGGAAGCTGGCTACATCGTCTTGCCGGAAATTCGCAGCATGCGACCGGGTGAAACGATTGACTACGTCATTGTGCTGTCAAGCAATCAGCCGCAAATGTTGAATTTGCAGTTTGAAGCAGTGAGTCAACAATTCCCACGAGGCACATCGGCTCGCGTTCAGACCGAGATTGTTCCTCGATAGTCCGGTCGTTCCGCTCGTTCCGATCGGCGTCTTGTACTCATTGCATGCGTCGTTCTCAGAGAGCACACCAGGGTTTCTTTTTTGCACATGCGGCGCGGCGATGACGATAACACTATTGTCCGACACACTGTCCTCCCAAAACAAAAGCCCTGTCCACCCGCTCTCCCAACGTCGGTGACCGTGGTTTGCAAAGGCGAGTGACGAAGCAAGTCGTCCTGACCCACGAACCTGGTCGCCGTTTCTCGGCCGCCCTCTGTTCGAGACTTGCTTCGTTGCTCGCCGTTGCACGACGGAATCTGACCCCTCCCAGGGTGACCTTGCTTTTCGACGGCATCGGACCGTCCCATCGATCACTGGCTCCGTTTCTCCCAGAACAAAGCTTGGATTCTCACCTCCCCGAGAAACCGTAGCTACGGCCCAGTCATGGATCGGGCGGTCACCGTGCTTGCAGTGCGCCGGTATTCCTTCCCCTCCCAATCAGTGCGCCAATCCCTTCCTGGAGGCACCATGGCCAAAAAAGATACGTTCCGCGTGGTCACACGCGGTAAAGACGGTTCGTTGCTCATTCGCGATTACCCGACCTGTGATCCCTTGCTGCAATCACACTTGCAAATCGGTGTTGACGATTGCAGCACCGATCTTGCACTTCGCGGCTTGCCCGTGTTCCGCGGGCTGATCGGGCCGATGCCAGAAGGCAAACACATCGTGCGTTATGAGACGCCCGAAGTGTTCGAAGCATTGACGAAAGAGTGGATGAACGCGAAGCCACGCAAGCGTCGTCGTCGCACGAGTGCTCAGATCGCCGCAGACAACGCTGCTGCAGCCGCCGCTGAAATGGCGAGCGTTTGAGTATCGAGAATCGATACGCGAGCCGGCGAAGCGGTATGCAAAGTGGGATAGGCTTCCATCCTGTCGACATTGCAATGACAGGCTGGGAGTCTATCCCACTGCTGCAAGCGTCGCGTCACTCGGCTCGACGCGAGCGGCGTTGTCGTTCGTAACGAACTCGGCATCCGACCGGTGCGGTTTCAGCAACCCGCACTGGTTTCCCTGCCAGCACCGCATCCAACGCGTCGGCGAGGTATGTCGTTTCGACTTTCACGCCATCTGGGCTGTCGTCCATCGCGCCCATGTACGCGACTTTGTGTTTGGAGTCGATCACAAAGAAGCATGGTGTGTAGATCGCGCCAAAATCCCTGGCGATCTGCTGCGACTCGTCGTACAGATATTGAAAGGGAAACTTCTTTTCTGCCGCTTTTTCTTTCATCGCATCGAGCGAGTCCTCCGGGACCTTGTTCACATTGATCGCTACGACAGCGACTCCCTGATCGGAATATTTTTTTGTCAACGCAATCAATCGGTCTTCCGCGTCCACCGCGTAGGGGCAACTGTTGCAGGTAAACACCACCACCGTCGCTTTGGCGTCCTCCAACTCGCTGGACGAATGAGACTGCCCGTCCACTCCCGGCAAATCCGTCCAGTGAGGCGCCGCATCACCGATGTCCAGCGTCGAGTTGTACTTGCCAGCTAGCGTGGTGCAGGCAAACAGGGCGATCGAAATGCCGATGAGGAGACGTTGGGTCATGGTGGGGTGCTCGTCGTGAATCGGAAAGTTTCAATTGATGGCTCCCCTCACCCTCAAATCCTGGCGAGGCTATGCGAGTCAGGATTTGGGGTAACGGGGAGTCATGGGTTTCGGTAACTTAATCAAGACGATCGAATCGCATAGCGGCTCAACGATCCGTTGACGCACCAGGTGTGACGATCGTCTTTCGCTTCTCTACAGGGTACCACTCCTCGATTTGTTTCGCCAAACGAGCGACCACGTCGGGATTCTCCTTGGCCAAGTTCGTTTCCTCTGACGGATCGTCGATCAAGTTGAACAGTTGTGGTCCCTTTTCATCACGTGGATGAGTCGACTTGTACCGGTTGACTTCGCCGTCGTAGGTTAGCAGCAGTTTCCATGGTCCGGAGATTGCCCAGCGGTACAGCAACGACGCCTCGGGGTCTTCGATGTCGGCGATGTCGTGCGCGAAGCCTTCGCCGTAAATCGTGTCGCGCGAAATCTTTTCACCGCTGGTCAAGTTTGGCATCAGATTCAGACCGGGCAGGTCTTTGGGGATCTCAGATCCGGTTGCTGCGAGCATTGTGGGGACGATGTCGATGCTGGAGGTCAGTTCCGGGCGTTCTCCTGCGGGGATGACGCCGGGCAATCGATACATGATCGGTGTTCGGATGCCGCCTTCGTACGGCGTCTGCTTGGAGCGTGGTGCGTACTTGGGGGACTCGGGATCTTGGATCCATCCATTGTCGGTCACGTAGACGACGAGTGTGTTGTCGCGGAATCCTTTGTCGTCGATCATGCCCAGCAGCTCGCCACAGGTTTCGTCGAACCATTCGCACATCGCGTAGTAGCGAGCCACCGTGATCGGATGCTTGTCGGTGTATTTGTCCAACAAACGTTGCGGCGGATTGTGTGGGGAGTGAGGTAGGAAGGGAGCGTACCAGACGAAAAACGGTTTTTTGGATTCGTGTGCCAAGTCGAGGAACTCTTCGACCGGCTGCATGGATTCTCGTCCGATCTTGAGTCCGTCGTCGCCGTGTCGGCCACCTGGCTTGGGGAATCCGCGTGTCATGCCGTGGGTGAAACCGCAGTTCTGATAGCTGCCTTCCCAAAGTTTTCCGCTCTGATGACTGAGGTATCCACGTTGTCCCAAGATTTCTGGAACGGTGTCGAAGCGGTCGAGATAGGAAATGAGTTGAGCACAGCGTTGGTTGTAAAGTTCCGATCCACGCTCGGCGTACTTGGGCGATGGATCATTACCCGTCACGCCGTGCGTCGATGCGTAATGTCCGGTCAGAAGCGTGACCAAGGAAGGTCGACAGAGCGCGGTGGGGACGTAGCCGCGTCGAAACACTGCGCTTTCAGATGCCAATTGATCCAAGTTCGGCGTCTTGATGTCGGGATGGCCCATGAACCCGTAGTCAGTCCAGGCTTGGTCATCCGAAATGATCATGACGACGTTGACGGGATCGGCGGCGCGTGAGGGAGGGCACGCCAAGCAGAATCCGGCCAATGCGGCCAGCACAATGAGGAAACGCGTTTGTAGTCTAAACATGCGAGATTGGTGCATCATGGATGGGAAGGGCTGAATCGTTGGGAAGAGTTGTTTTTGGCAGCGGTCGATTGCTTCCATTAGAATCAGCAGCCCAGACACAATCCACCGCCCTGTTGGAAACCGGTTTTCATTGAAACCATCGCGACCGGTTTTTGCATTCGTTTTACAGGTTATTCCATGCGACACACCAAGATGACGACCCACTCGCTGCGGATTTTTCTTGCCGTCCTGGCACTAACGTGCTTGCACTGGCGTTCTGGTGCGGTTGCAGCCGAGCGACCGAATGTGGTGATGATCCTGGCGGATGACTTGGGCTACGGCGACTTGAGCAGTTACGGTGCGACGGACTTGAGGTCGCCCCACGTGGATCGTTTGGTCTCGGACGGATTGCGATTCTCGAACTTCTATGCCAACTGCCCGGTGTGTTCTCCTACCCGAGCGTCGTTGATGACAGGTCGCTTTCCCGAAATGGTCGGTGTGCCCGGCGTCATTCGGACGCACGCAGACAATAGCTGGGGCTACCTCTCGCCCGATGCGGTGACGTTGCCCACCGTTCTGAAAAAGGCTGGATACCACACCGCGATCGTGGGTAAGTGGCATCTTGGATTAGAGTCACCCCATCGTCCGAACGACCGTGGGTTTGATCTGTTTCGCGGTTATCTCGGCGACATGATGGACGATTACTACAACCATCGTCGTCACGGCATCAACTACATGCGTCATAACGCGGACGAGATTGACCCGTCGGGACACGCGACGGATTTGTTCACTCAGTGGTCGTGCGACTATTTGAAGGAGCGCGCCGAAAACGAACAGCCGTTCTTTTTGTACCTTGCGTATAATGCGCCGCACACGCCGATCCAACCGCCGGAAGATTGGTTGGCGAAAGTCAAAACGCGTGAGCCGGGGATCAGTGACCGACGTGCCAAACTGGTGGCCTTGATCGAGCACATGGATGACGGTGTGGGGCAGGTCATGTCGACGTTGCGTGAAACAGGACTTGCGGAGAATACACTGGTGATCTTTTCATCCGACAACGGTGGACAACTGGATGTCGGAGCCAACAACGGGGCGACTCGAGATGGCAAGCAGAGCATGTACGAAGGCGGCTTGCGTGTGCCGACATGTGCCGTGTGGCCGGGCAAGATCCAACCCGGCAGTCAAACGGGTCGCCCCGGTATCACGATGGACTTGTTCGCCACCATTTGCGACGCCGCTGACGTGGAAATCGAAAATACGATCGACGGGATCTCTTTGCTGCCCACGTTGTTGGGCGAACCACAAGAAACCGATCAACGCGGTTTCTTTTTTCATCGACGTGAAGGCGGGCAACGCTATGGCGGTTTGATCATCAACGCGGTACGCAAAGGGTCGTGGAAACTGTTGCAGAATAGTCCGTTTCAGCCCCAGGAATTGTACAACGTTGAAACGGACCCCTTGGAGCAAGAGGACGTTGCAAAAAAGAACCGCGGAAAGTTCAACGAACTGTCCGCGGAATTGCGAGTTCAGGTCCAACGAGGTGGCACGGTTCCGTGGCAAAAGCCTGAGAAGTGATACCTCACAAACGTTTGACCCGCAGCCGAAGGCGTAGGTGACGCTGCCAAACGGATTGAACCGCAGAGTCAGATGCCGCTTCCGCCTGCGTTTACCGGTCAAACAGGGTCGCGTCGGTACTACTACTACTTCATCTTGACGCGGCAGAGATAGCTGTCGGCGGTGAGGTACAAGTAGGTTTGATCGGTGTCGAAGGTGCAGTTGCTGGTTCGCTCGCCGGTGATCAGACGTCCCAATAGCTGACCGGAGGGCGACATCACGTAGATCCCGCCGGGGCCACTTGCGAACAAGGTGCCGTCTTTGGCGACCACCAGGCCGTCGGGGAGCCCCGGGAACTCTCGCATGTATTTCCTGGCGTTGAGCAGTTCCTTGCCCGCGCCGAGTTTTCCATTTTCCTGAATCGGGAACGACATCCAAATCGGATTGCCCGGATCACTTTGGGCGACGTACAAGGTTTTTTCATCCGGCGACAATCCGATCCCGTTGGGGCGTGTCATTTGGGTGGTCAGCAAGTCCAATGTGCCGTCTTTGTTCAAGCGATAAACGCCGCAGAAATCCAGTTCACGACGCGGATCGTCTGCTCGCTCGGGCAGGCCGTAAATCGGATCGGTGAAATACACCGAACCGTCTTTGGAGAACACGAGGTCATTGGGGCTGTTCAAGCGTTTGCCCTGGTAGTTGTCGACCAGCGTCCGCTTGCCGCCGCCATGAGTCAGCACGGAAACGCGTCGATCGCCGTGTTCGCACATTGCCAGTTGTCCATCGGGATCCAACGTCAAGCCGTTGCTGCCGGGTTCCAATCCGTAGTACGTCGTGCCGGTGTAGCCGCTGGGAGAAAGGAACAGTGAGATGCCGCCCGACTGGTTTTCACGCTCGGCGGGTGACCAGCGAAAGATGCTGTTTCGCGGAATGTCGGAAAACAGCAAATGCCCGCCACGATCATCCGCGACCCACACGGGACCTTCCGTCCAAGTGAAGCCGCCGGCAAGTACTTCGATCTTTGCGTCTGAGCCAACCAGTTGATCAAAGGCATCGTCGAGCTTTTCGATTCGCCCGATATGTTTGGGCGTTTGAGCGGACACGATGGAAACGAAAGCGGCGAGAGCCAGGAATAGCGAGTATCTCATGGGAGGGATTACCTTGGTGGGGAACGTCCGGGCAAAGTCAAACGGCCAGCATTGTAATTGGATTGGGGTGGGCAATGGTCCACGTAGCCCGAGACGTGGAACGTCGAACGACAATTGTCGCTCGATTTTCCAAATCGATAGCGTGCCCCGGTAAGCGTTTGCCGTATCCAAACGCTTTCTTGCGCAGACGGCCCCCTCCCTCGCATTCGCCTCAGCGGCTCTGCTCGACCTCCCCCAAGTTCCTTGGGGGAGGTGACGGTGTGTGTTGCGGATCGATGCGGTTGGTGGCGTTCGTTTTCGACTTGGAAAGTCGAACGACAATTGTCGCTCGACTTTCCAAGTCGATAGCGCGACCTCTCCGCCGACAAGTCGGGGGAGAGGTGCTGGGGTGGCCGTTTAGCGCTGGCGTGCAGCGTAAACCGCTGGGCAATTGTCCGAGACGAACCGGGGTGAATAGCGTCTTGTAAGAAACGCTGCTACGTGAGTTTGTGGCTGCTACCTGGGTTTGCTCATCATCAGTCGGTAGTTGCCACTGCCGAGCAGGTCGTCCACACGTTGACGCATTTCGGGGGTGATTTCAACGCGGAACTTGTCGGATTTCAGGTGGACCGTTTCTCCGCCGTTGAGCTGCATGCTGAAAAGTAGTTCTTTGCTGCCGGGATATCCACGTAGGATTTCTCGTAGGCGATTGACGGTTTCACCGTTGTGCTCTGCCTCGTCCAAGCAGATTCGCATTCCGTGCGTGTAGCGGTTGTCGAGTTCGGAAAGTGGGATCAATTCATCGATCACCAGGTTGGCTTCGTCGCCGCCACCGCGTCGATCCACCTTGCCTTTGGCCAAGACCACCGCGTCGGGTTGAACGTGATCGCCTGCGGTCACAAAACCTTTGGGCCAAACGATGCAACGGATCGCACCCTGCATGTCTTCCAAGTCAAAGTTCGCGTATTTGGATGGTTGACCGGGTTTAGGGTTTTTGGTGTGTGCGATCTTGATCGAGCTGATCATGCCACCCATGATGACTTCGCCACGATCCTTGACATCCGTCAACTGGTCCGTCGTGTGGGTGCGAAAGGTGGAGAGTTTCGGTTCGAATTCGGCCAGCGGGTGGCTATCGAGGTAGTACCCCAGGACTTCTTTCTCGTAGGCCAGCTTTTCACGATCGGGCCATTCCTCCATGTCGGGCATGGGAACGGCTTGCTTGGTCTCATTCACATCTTCGGCTTCTTCGAACGCTCCGAACAAGCTGGTTTGGCCGCTCTTCTTGTCGGCTTGGATTTTCGCGCCGGCTTGAACGGCGCGTTCGATCATCGCCACCAGTTGGCTTCGTTTGGCGCCAAAGCTGTCCATCGCACCGGCTTTGATCAGCGTCTCGATGGCGGACTTGTTGCATGCGCTGGGGTCAACGCGTTCGCAGAAATCAAAGATATTCTTGAAGGGGCCATTCTTTTTGCGCTCGGCTTCGATCGTGACCGCGGTGGAACCGCCGCAGCCTTTGATGGCCGAGAGAGCAAAGAAAATCTTGCCATCGGCGACCGAGAAGTTGGCTTCGCTGGTGTTCACATCTGGAGCGACGACATCGATGCCCATTCGGTCGCAATCCTCCATGTGCTCGACCAAGGCGTCCTTGCGTTTGAAGTTGCGACCGTCGATATCGCTGGACAGCAATGCCGCCATGAACTCGACCGGATAGTGTGCTTTCAAATAGGCGGTTTGAAACGCGACGAGCGCGTACGCGGTCGAGTGTGACTTGTTGAAACCGTAACCGGCAAACTTGACGATCAGGTTCCAAATGTCCTCGGCGTCCTTCTTTGCCAGTCCGTTTTCGACGGCGCCGGCGATGAAGATCTCTTGGTTCTGATTGATCAGCGATTCTTTCTTCTTGCTGATCGCCTTGATGCACGTGTACGCTTTGGCCAGCGGCACGCCGCCCAAGCGGTTGAGGATCCGCATGACCTGTTCTTGGTAAACCATCACGCTGTTGGTTTCTTCCAAGATCTCTTTGAGCACCGGGTGCTTGTACTCGGGCTGTTGACGTCCGTGTTTGATGTTCACGTAGTCATCGACCATGCCGCCTTCCAACGGCCCTGGCCGATACAACGCGGCGGTAGCGATGATGTCGTTGAACCGGTCAGGCTTCATCCGTTGCAGCAAGTCACGGATGCCGCCCGATTCCAACTGGAACACGCCCTTGGTTTCGCCACGTTGCAGCAAAGCGTAGGAGGCTTTGTCGTCCAGTGGAAATTTCAGCGGATCGACTTTCTTGCCAGTCGTCTGTTCGATCAGTTGAACACTGCGGCTGAGCATGGTGAGGTTGCGAAGTCCGAGGAAGTCCATTTTCAGCAGACCGCTGGCTTCGACGTCGCCCATCGACCATTGCGTGATGACTTCCTGTTTGCCCGGCACACGTGTCAGAGGAACGTATTCCGAGAGCGGCTTGTCGGCGATCACGACGGCGGCGGCGTGGGTACCGACGTTTCGGGCTAGGCCTTCGATTTTCATCGCCAAGTTCAACAGCTCACGGACTTCCGGATCGCCGTCGTAGGTTTGTTTCAGATCGGCGCTCTTGTCCAGGGCCTTTTTGATCGTGATCTTCAGCTCGTCGGGGACCATCTCAGTGATCTGGTTGACGCGGGAGAGCGGCAGACCGAGCGCTCGTCCGGTGTCTTTGATCGCGGCCCGTGCGGCGAGTGTTCCAAACGTGCCGATCTGGCAAACGTTGTCGTTTCCGTAGCGTTCTTTGACGTACTCGATGACTTCGACCCGACGTTCTTTTTCAAAGTCGATATCGATATCGGGCGGCTCGGTTCGGCTTTCGTCCAGGAACCGTTCGAACAACAAGTCGTATCGCAGCGGGCACACGTGGGAGAGGTACAACGCATAGCAAACAATCGCGCCGACGCCGCTACCCCGGGCCGTTGCGGAGATGCCTTTGTTGCGTGCGTGGATGACGAAGTCCCAAACGATCAAGAAGTACGTCGGGTAATTCAGTTTCTCGATCACAGCGAGTTCGCGATCGAGTCTCGCCATGACTTCATCGGACAATTTGCCATCGATGATCCGTTCATCATCGCCCTCGTATCGCTCCAGCAACCCTTCGATGCACAGTTGTCGCAAATAGTCGATCGGCTTGAGTTCGTCGGGGCATTCGAAATGTGGGAAGTAGTACTTGCCCAATTGCAGGTCGATGTCGACCGTGTTGGCGATCTCTTGGCTACGAGCGCAGGCGTCCTCCATGCCGACGAAATTCTCGTACATCTGATCGGGACTGCGGAGAAAGAACTGATCGTTCTCCATTTTCATTCGCGACGTGTCCGTGCGAAAGCGTCCCGTGTTGATGCACAGCATGATGTCCTGTGCTTCCGCGTCCGATTGATCCACGTAGTGACAGTCGCTTGTCGCGACCAAGGGCAACCCCATTTTGTTGGCGATGTCGACTGCGCCTTCCAACTGCATGCGTTGGATATCCAGTCCGTTGTTCATCACTTCGATGAAATATCGATCGCCAAACACTCGGTGGAACCAACCGGCGATATCACGTGCTTCCTTTTCATGCTCGGAGACGTCCGTGCCCTTCATCACCGCGCGGCTGAACTCGCTGCTGACGCAGCCGGAGAGGCAAATGATGCCTTCGTTAAACGTCTCCAGGATTTCTTTGTCGATCCGCGGCTTGAAATAGAATCCCTCCAGCGAAGCTGCGCTGGCGAGTTTGATCAGGTTTTTGAAACCGGTTCGATTTTTCGCCAGCAGGGTCAAGTGATAACTGGCATCTTTGCTGCTCGATGCGCCGCCCTTTTCGAAACGGCTGCCCGGCGCGATGTAGGCTTCGTAACCGATGATCGGATTGATCCCCGCGTCCTTGGCGGCTCGGTAAAACTCCAACGCCCCGTGCAGGTTGCCGTGGTCGGTCAACGCCAGCGAGTTCATCCCGTGATCGACCGCGCGTCCGACCAGTTTCTTGATATCGCCGGCACCGTCCAACAAGCTGTAGTGGCTGTGGCAATGCAAGTGGACAAAGGGGCGTGCGATTGCGGATGTTTCGGCCGATAAATCCTGACCGGGTGTGATGATTTGGGACATCGTGTTGGAATCCAGTTCGTTGCGATAGTCGGTGGAACGCAGAATCACCAACCTAACGCAGTTGGGAGACGGATGTCAGGCACTTGATTTTCAAATTCCAATGCGGTAGTCGGCGGCCTGGATTGGGTCTGCTTGTCCGCCCTGCAAACGACGCGTCAGGAATATTTTCACGAGGGGCAAAATCCCCGGCTGATAGAATTCGGGACCACCGTGTCGACGTGCCCTTTTACATTGACTGTCCAACCACTTCATTTCATTGGGAACATTGTATGCCATCCGCATCCAGCGTCACGTTCAGTCGATTTGCCAGCGGGGTCACGACGGAATCGGCGTTCGACGTCTTGGCGGTGGCCAAGAAACTGATTTCCCAGGGCAAGGATGTGTTCGAATTAGAGATCGGTGACAGCCCATTTCCGTCGTCGCCGTCGGCCATTCCGGCGGCAAAGGCGGCAATGGATGCGGGGGAGTGCAGGTACGCACCGTCGGCGGGATTGCCCGAGTTGAGGGCGGCGGCGGCCAAGTACATGGCCGATGAGTACGGCGTGCAGGTCACGGCGGAAAACGTTGTGGTCGGGCCGGGGGCGAAGAATTTCGAGCAACTGTTCATGGAGTGTTTCGTCGATCCTGGCGACGGTGTGCTTGTTTTCACTCCACACTTTCCCACCTATCCGCCCAACATCGCGCGTCGCGGTGCGAGGATGGTGACGGCGGTTCTGAGCGAAGAAAACCAGTTTCGTCCGCAGATGCGCGATGTGAAACGGTTTCTCGCATCGGACCCGAGCCCGAAAGCGATCGTACTGAACACACCGAACAATCCCACCGGTGGCGTGGCGACACGTGATGACTTGGTTGCACTGGCCGAATTGGTCCGCGGACGCGACATCGCGATCTTCAGTGACGAGCCCTACGACCGCATGGTGTGGACCGGAAAACACGAGACACCGATCGCTTTGCCCGGAATGTTGGATCAGTGTGTGTCGGCGTACACGATGAGTAAATCGTACAGCATGAGCGGCTGGCGTCTCGGTTTTGCCGTCAGCAGCCAGCGTAACATTCAGATGTTGGGCAAGCTCACGAACACATCGATTTCTTGTGTCTCTCCGTTCACTCAACGCGCCGGCATCGCCGTTTTGGAGCATGACCACGATTCTCGTGAAAACAGAATGCGGCAATTTCACGACCGATTGGTCAAACTGGTTGAGCAGCTCAACGCGATCGATGGCGTCCGCTGCCTGATGCCCGCCGGTGCGTTTTACGCGTTTGCCAACGTCAGCGAGATCTGTCGGGTCAACAAGATCAGGTCGCAAGGTTTGGCGATGTACCTGCTGGAAGAGGCTGATCCGAAGACCGGCGTGGCATGTCTGGGCGGTGAATGTTTCGGCGAGGCGGGGCAAGGTTTCCTGAGGCTCAGCGTTGCCGAGCCGCCCGATCGCTTAGAGTCGGCGGCCAAGTTCATGCAGCAGGCGTTCGCGCACGGTGATCGAATTGCGGGCTATTTGGCGAAAAATCCGCAGTATCGCTTGTGAGCGACACCTGACCCGAACCGGGGTCGCTTCGCTATATTCCAGACTTTGCTGAAAAGATCATCGGAACAAGTCGAAAGAAGGATGGACGATGGCGAAATGGATCCGCGTCAACGACGCACGTAAAGAATCAAGCTTGAGCGAAGCCGCGGGGGAATCCGTGGAGATCCGTGGATGGGTGCGGACGCGGCGTGACAGCAAGGGCGGATTCAGTTTCATCGAAGTCAACGATGGGAGTTCGATGGGCAACTTGCAAGTCGTCGCTCCTGCCGAATTGGAAAACTACGCCGACGAAATTCAAAAGCTGACTGCGGGCTGTAGCCTCGTCGCGGTCGGTAAACTGGAGGCTTCTCCGGCCAAAGGTCAGGCCACCGAGATGCATGCGACGGAGATTCGCGTGCTGGGATGGGCCGATCCGGAAACCTACCCGCTGCAAAAGAAACGGCATTCGTTCGAGAAGCTTCGCGAATGGGCGCACTTGCGTACCCGCACGAACACGCTCGGAGCCGTGATGCGAGTCCGCGACCAGATCAGCCAGTCGATCCACCGTTTCTTTCACGAGAACGGTTTCTACTACATCAACACGCCGATCATCACCGCCAGCGATTGCGAAGGCGCCGGTGAGATGTTTCGCGTCACCACACTGGATCTAGAGCGGTTGGCCAAGTCCGGCGGTCCGGTGAATTACTCGCACGACTTTTTTGGCAAGCCGACGTTCTTAACCGTCAGCGGACAACTCGAAGGCGAAACGTACGCGACATCACTTGGTCGCGTTTACACGTTTGGTCCGACGTTCCGCGCCGAAAATAGCAACACCAGCAGGCACTTGGCCGAGTTTTGGATGGTGGAACCCGAGGCGGCGTTCTTTGACCTGGCCGACAACATGTCGTTGGCGGAAGCGTTCTTGAAACGCGTGTTCTCGGATTGTTTGGAGCACTGCGACGAAGACATGCAGTTTTTTGACTCCATGATCGAAAAGGGCAAGCTTGATCAAATCCGAGGCGTGATCGAAAAGCCGTTTGCCCACATGACGTACACCGAAGCGATCGAGGTCTTGACCAGTTGCGGTGAAAAATTTGAGTATCCGATCCAGTGGGGCACGGACTTGCAAGCCGAACATGAACGGTATCTGACCGAAAAGCATGTCGGTGGACCGCTGATCTTGACCGATTATCCCTCCACCATCAAACCGTTCTACATGCGGGTCAGTGACGATGGCAAAACGGTTGCGGCGATGGACGTTTTGGTTCCCGGAGTGGGTGAAATCATCGGCGGCAGCCAGCGTGAAGAGCGACTGGATGTTTTGGAAGGCCGGATGGCAGAGCATGAGTTGAACCCGGATGACTACTGGTGGTACGTCGATCTGCGACGCTACGGCAGCGTTCCCCATGCCGGTTTCGGACTGGGGTTGGAGCGTGCGGTACAGTACGTCACTGGAATGGCGAACATACGTGACGTCATTCCCTTTCCCCGAACACCCGGCAACGCAGAGTTTTAATCGCGATGACAAAACGAATCTTGATCCTGGTCGGCGACATCTACGAAGACCTCGAGTTGTGGTATCCGAAACTGCGACTGATCGAAGCCGGCATGTCGGTCACGGTCGCCGGGCCGGAGGCCGGTGTGAAGTACGACGGCAAGAACGGCTATCCCTGTGTCTCGGACACGCGGATCGATGCCATGTCCGAGAGCGATTTCGACGGCTTGGTGGTCCCGGGAGGATTCATGCCCGACAAACTGCGCCGCGATCCGGTGGTGTTGGATTTGGTGCGTGCATTTGATGCCGCCAAGAAACCCATCGCGGCGATCTGTCATGGCGGATGGATCCCGATTTCCGCTGGCGTTTATCGCGACGTTCGCGTCACGGGTTCGCCGGGGATCAAGGATGACTTGATCAATGCGGGAGGGATTTACAGCGACGAAGCCGTGGTGGTGGACGGGCACCATGTGTCCAGTCGCCGTCCGGACGATTTACCGGACTTTTGCCGAGCTCTGATTGGCGTGTTGAATGCGTGAATTTCGAATTCTTTTGACAGCATGACCTGACGTGTCACCGGGCAGGCGATCATACCTCCGGACACGCAAGTCACCGACCCGCACGACTTGCCGACGTCCGCTGACCATGCTGACCCTTATGGAGACGAAATCATGAAATCTTTGCTGCGACGCGCCATGTTGGACTCGGAAAACTACGTCATCGAAATGGAATATTCCGATTCCAAGGGCAACCGTACGCGTCGTTTCGTCAGCCCGATTCGGTTTGTCGGCGACTACCGTTTTCTGGGGCTGTGCCTGTGCCGCGAAGAGCCTCGTCAGTTCCAACTGTCGCGATGCGAAAACGTGCGATTGATCCCGGCGGTGGAAGTCATGATGCCGATGCCGATGGCGGAACTGCCCGCGAAAGAAACGAGTCGCGAATTCAACGAGCAATCCGTGCTGGCGCCTGCGATGTCGGGAGCCGCACTTTCGGGTGCAATGATGGGCGAGTGTCTGGTATGAGAATCAGACCTTCAAGGAGTACCGTTGGACGCGGTGATTATTGCTGTCGAGCACATGAACGCGGTTGAGCGAATCGATCACGAGGCCCCAGGGCTGATAAAGTTGTCCGGGTTGAAATCCGGGTCCGCCCCAAATCGAGATCGGTTCGCCATCGGGGCTGATGCGTTGGATCCGTTGGTTGCCGTATTCACAGACCAGCAAACTGCCGTCGCTGGCAAGTGCAATGTCGTAGGGATACGAGTATTCGCCGGGGCCATCACCGGGACCATCGCTGGGACCATCGCTGGGACCTGCAGTGGATCCATCACCGGAACCGCCCCAGACATCGATCAGTGAGGGGGTCGGGGTCGTGATGTCGAAACGTTTGATGCGGTGATTGCACGCATCGGCGACCCAGAGCACATTTTTTTCGACGATCAGACTTTGCGGACGCACAAACTTGTCTCGCTCTCGCCCGGTTCCGCCCCACTGAGTCATGAAGCGTCTGTCGGGGTCAAATTTTTGAATTCGGTCGGAGTCGCCGTACTCACCGATGTAATAGCAGCCGTCATGATCGCAGACGGCTTCGGTAACAAAAGCGAACTGTCCAGGTTCTTGTCCCGGAGTCCCGCCGATCTGCTGTTCTGGCAAGAGTTCGCCCTGGAGTGTGTAAACCAGAGTTCGATAGTAGTGTGTGTCGGCAACCAGCAGGCAATCGTCGTCGATGTTGTCTGCGTAGCGGATCGATAATCCTGTGGGGCGACCGTTGGCGGTTTCTGGTGTTTTCCAAACGCGTTGCTGGTTGCCATCTGCATCAAAAACTTGGATGCGTCCCGTGGTGTCGACGATGTACAGGCGATCGCGTCGATCGATGGTGATTGCGCGTGGTTTCAGGAAACGCCCATCACTTTGGCCACGACGTCCCCAGACCAAATCCGGTACGTCGCCGCTGCCCATCGGCACACAGCCTGACGCCAGCGAGCATGCGGCACCCGCCAGCAGAGAGTGCGACAGCCACTGACGCCGGTTCAGGCGACGCCGAGTCTGGGGCGTATCGCGGCGTTGGTCAGGAGTGGGCATCTTGGCGCTATTTCGACTTGAATTTCGGGCACTGATTGAACTCTTTTGGCATTGTAGCCGTCCACTTGGGTAGCTTGCCACAAACAGGGTAGAATCTGTGACGGTCGATTTTGCTGTCGCCGCTTTGTTTTTTGATTTCACCGATTTTTTCACATGCCGACAATCCTGGACGCACGAACGACCGATGACCCACGGGACATCATCCATCGCACCGTCCAAGCGTTGAGTGAAGGTGCCGTTGTGGGGGTGCCCACGGACACCGTTTATGGTCTGGCGGCCCATGCGTTGAGCGAAAAAGGTGTTCAGAGGTTGCTGGAAATCAAGGGCCGAGGCGACGAGCCGATCGCGATCTCAGTGCGAAGCCGGCAGGCGGCGGACGATTTTTTGTGCAACGCATCCCCTGTTGTACGCCGTCTGAGTCGCCGATGTTGGCCGGGTCCGATGACGCTGGTGGCCCCCTGTTCTGACCCCCACTCTGCGCTCAGTCAATTGCCTGAAAGCGTGCGAATGAGAATCACAGGCCCCGGTGGGGGGATTGGGTTTCGGGTCATCGATCAGCGGATCTTGACGGGAATTCATCGCTTCATGTCGGGGCCGTTGGTGCTGACCAGCGCCAATTTATCGGGACAACCTGCTCAAAATACCGCACAAGGGGTCGCACAGCAGTTTGGAGATACGTTACCACTGCTGCTGGACGACGGCCCAACTCGTTATGGTGGAGCCTCGACCGTTGTGAGCGTTTCGTCGTCGCAATGGAAATTGTTACGCGAAGGAGTGATTGAGCGAGCCGCGATGAATCAGTTTGTAAAACCCGTTATCGTGATGGTGTGTACCGGCAACACTTGCCGCAGTCCCATGGCTGAAACCATCATGAGTGAAAAACTTTCCAAACGTTTGGGTCGTGCCGATGCCGTCCGGGTCATCTCGGCGGGCGTCGCTGCGGGCGAAGGTGTTTGCGCGAGCCCGCAGTCGATCGAAGTCATGGGGGAGCGTGGATTGGACTTGACCGGCCACAGTAGCCAACCGCTGACCGACGATGTGATGAACGTCGCCGATCTTGTGCTGACGATGACCCGAGGGCACCAAGCAGCGATCCTGGCTGCTTGGCCGGAAATGCATGATCGCGTTTTCACATTGCGTCACGACGGTGGCGACATCACCGATCCGGTGGGGATGTCGGTGGATACTTACAGACGCTGTGCCGAACAAATGGACAGCGAACTCGATAAGTGGATTGACCGTCTGGATGACGACTTCTTTCCTCAAGAAATGTCCGACGGAGAGGAGGATTCCTGATGCGAATTTGTCTTGGCAGTGACCATCGAGGCGTGCATATCAAGTCACGCTTGGCGCAGGCGCTGAACGAAAAGAATTTTGTCGTGATCGATGAAGGCACCCATGGTGACGGAGCGGTCGATTACCCCGACTTTGCACAACAAGTTGCCCGCAAGGTCAGTAGCGGCGAAGCCGACCGGGGAATTTTGATCTGTGGCACCGGAATCGGAATGGCGATCGCCGCCAATAAGTTTGCCGGCGTCCGCGCAGCGGCTTGCTACGACGAAGTCATGGTGGAGATGAGCCGACGCCACAACGACGTCAACATCCTTTGCCTACCCGGTGACTTGATCGGGGAGCGGTCGATCGACGACTTAGTCTTGATGTGGCTGCAAACCGAATTTGATGGCGGGCGTCACGCCCACCGCGTCGAAAAGATTGGGCACATCGAAGCCAATAATCATCGCGAGCTGGCCGAAGGTAACGGCAGAGTGGTCCCCGGGATTCAGGCGGACGGATGATCGGTGATTGGTCTTCGCTGATCGGAAACACTCACGTCCCCAAGTGGCTCGGCGCGGCAATCGCCAACGGTCGCTTGGGTGGCAGCTTGCTGTTTGTCGGTCCCAACGGTGTTGGAAAACGCAGTGTGGCTTCGCTGCTGGCTCGAACCTTGCTCTGCACGCGACAGCCGGCAGAAAGCATGTCGCCCTGCGGGACATGCGAGTCCTGCGTGCAAGTGACTGCAGAAACCCATCCCGATGTCATTCGTGTTCGTAAACCGGATGACAAGACCTTGATCCCGTTAGAGCTGTTGATTGGACGCCCTGAGAATCGGATGCAGGAGGGGTTCTGTCGCGACATCCGTTTGAAATCTTATTACGGCAAACGCAAAGTCGCGATCTTGGAAGACGCGGACTACCTCAACGAAGAAGGCGCGAATTGTTTGCTCAAGACTTTGGAAGAGCCACCGTCCAACGCGCTGGTGATCTTGATCGGAACCAGTGAGCAAAAACAATTGCCCACAATCCGTTCACGCTGCCAAGTCATCCGCTTTGCGCCGCTATCCCCCGGCGACGCGGCCCGTTTGCTACGTCAAGACGAACAGATTGACGCAAGTGATGAACAGATCGCTGATGCCGTCGAGATCTCCGCAGGTGACATGCACGTCGCGCGTCGATTGTTGGACGATCAATTGCGTCAGTTCCGCGACAGCTTCGTCGCGACTCTGGACGATGCGAATCCGGATCCGATCGCGATCCGTCGCTTGTTCAACGACAAAGTCGACGAGGCGGGCAAGGATGCTTCGGCAAAACGTGCGGTGATGAAAGACGTGTTGTCGATTTCAATCCAACATTTCCGCAACAAAATGCGAACTCAAGCACTCGCGGGTGTCGCGACGGGCCAGACGCGGTCCCGTTTGGATCGCTGTGTCCGTGCGGTGCGTGAAGTCGACCGGATGGCCAACGCATCGACACTCGTCGATTGTTTCGCCGCCGACATCGCCTCGGCCGCCACTGGTGACCGTGGCGGCATCGGTTCGTAGGAAAACCACGTAGCAGCGTCTCTCGGGACGCTGAATCTTGTTTGACCCATAGCCGAAGGCGTAGGCGGCGTTTGATGATGCGGTGTAGTCCGGTTGGTGGTGTCTCCTGCGCCGTCGGCTGCGGGTCAAACGGTGTGGGGGCCTGGCTACTTGACGCGGTCGGTCAGGATTTCCAGGGCTTGGTCGTATTCGGCGATTCTCTTTCCTTGGAATGGCATCGGACGTTCGGTCAACTTGGTTTTCAAGTTCTCCAGAATCTCTAGCGCATCGCCTGGATCAGTCGCGTGCTTGGCGTAGTACAGCAACGCGGAACGCCAGGGAGTGTTGGGATATTGATCGTAGAGGGGGGGAGGAATAATCGTGAATTGTCCGCCATTGTTGGGGCTCACGGAGTGATCGACGATCAATTTCTTCAGTTGGGCCTCGATTACTTCGTTGACATTCTCGGGGATCGCTGCGGCGATGGTCTCAAAATCCTGCTGAACATGCTCGGAGGATGACACGTTTCTTTGCAGCAACTTCTCCGCGTAGAGTTTCCAAACGGCCGGTTCCAGGTCATCGGATTGACCGAGTTCAATGGCAACGGAGAGACAGGTTTCGTCGACAAGGAAATCATCCCAGTAGTTGCTCATGGCACCTGGAGAGGTGTTGCCGGTTTTTTTCCACCGTTCCAGAGTGCTGGCAAGTTTTTGTTGGGCGAAATCTCGCAGTGCGGGTTGTTCGTTGATCGAGCGACCGAGGGCATGATTGATCTTCATCGCTATCAGATACGCTTGTGCGCCGGAGAAATCGCCCAAGGTCGATTCGGATTTCGGCAACGACTGAAGTTCTGATCCGATGCGAGCAAGGTTGTTGATCAACTCCATGACCTGCTGTCGAGTTGGGTCGTCATCGGACTGCACTGCGGTGACCAGATGTTTTTCCAGCTCTGGCCAACTCATCAGCAAGTAGATGATCGCCATGTGGCTTTTGTGGTTGCCGACGCCTTCGTTGAGCTCGTTGGCCAGCAGGTCGAATCCGGGGTCCGGCAGGTAGTGAGGGTAGACCTCCAAGAAGAATCCCATGAAGCGTGAGGACGGATCGGCATCGCTGGAACCGAATCCGCGTCCGGTTCCGCTGGAGGTCATGCCGCCCAATCGTCGAGTGAGTTTCAGCGTGTCGCGAGCGGCGTCCGTTCTCCGGTCGCTTCCTCGTGTGAGCACCTCGACTGCCTCCATGACTTCTCCCAACGCATTGGCCTCCTGTTCACGCTGCAGCAGGGTCATCCACTGGTCCATGTCACGACCTTTGAAAATGGCTTGTGTATCTGCTGCGACTTTCGATGCACCTGGGGTGTCATTGGATTGTTGCGTGGGTTCGTGTTCCATTTCCGAGATGTCGTCCATCGGCATCGCGGCGTTTGCGTCGAGGGCACCGATCTCTGCCAGTAGACCAAGTTCTTGCTTGCTCAACTCGCTCTTGTTTTTCGCCTGCAATGCGTCGGCAAAGGTGGGGATTGTCAGTGGATTGAGTCCGTAAGTGTCCGCATGATTGAGGATAAAGTAGTAAGCGTAGGAGGCTGCCGTTTCGCGATCTTCGGCCGGCAGAGGATCCCAGGACAAGTTCTGCTCGTCGTCGGATATCAAGACGGAGCAGGCTCGAATCCATTCACTCAGTGAGCTTCTTGTTTCGGGGCGAACCATGCCTTGGGAATACCAGCAGTGGAGGATCGCTGCGCGACTCTTGCCGTTGCCATTGAGCAATTCGTCTTTGGCTGCTTGTCCAGTTTCCATCATGCTGAGGCGAGGCAGGCATTCCGTCAGGTACCACATGAAATGTTCCGACGGAGTGATGGAGTAGGCGTCCGAGTTGGGCGGTGGAGGTATTTTTACGTGAAGGCCTCCGAAATCGCGTGCCCTCTTTAGGATCGATGTGGCGATTCGTTCTGTGTTTTCTTTGCGAGTTTCGGCTTCCGCAAGGGTGCTAGGAAGCATGCCGCCTCCCATGCCGCCTCCTATGCCGCCCAATTCCGGTTGGCTGAGCGGTTGTTCCGGCGTCACGAGATTGACAGCATTCAACATTGCTTTGCCCAACGCATCGAGATCGGACTCCGTTTCGATTTGCCGGATCAAGTCATCGATCGGGTTAATCGGATCGGGCTTCATGCCTTCCATTGCCAGCATGGGGTCGTCATCGACAGCGGGTTTTGGCTCAGGCATTGAGACCGGCTGTGGCTTTCCCTTTTCGGCGGGCAAGACGTTCAACGATGTCGATGTCGAGCGGCCGATCGTGACCACGTTGTCGCTCAGGACCAACGCGTCACCGCCGCCTTCGATCTCGACGCGGTAGGTTCCTTTGCTCAAGACGCTGCGGTGGTCGCCTGGTTGGTCCACTCTCAATCGCTCGACGACTTCGGTGCCTTGTTTGACCAGGATCGTCAAGTTGTCTTGTTCGGAGTGGACGACCAGTTCACCGCGGTCGGTTTGGATCTTGATGACAAGAGCTGCGAACAAGATTGCGGCCATCCCCATCGCGCCGACGAGGAGACCTTTCCAGCGGTTGTCACTTCTTGCACTGCTTGCCGACGTCATTGATCGCATCAAGGTTGCCGGCTCTGTTGCATCACGATCGGCACGTCGAACGGCTTGTCGGATCAGATGCTTCAAGCGGCTCGACTTGCCGATGTGTTCCAATCGCTTCGCAATCTCTGCAGCCGACTGCGGGCGTTTGGCAGGATCGCGATTCAACATTTGATCAACAAGCGTGACGACTTCGCGGTCGACGTCTTCTCGGATCGAATCCAGCGAAGCCGGGTCTGCGGACGTGATCGCTAGGACTTGCGCTGCCAATCCGCGTTGACGACCGTGCGGTGGGCGACCGGCGATCAATCGGTACAGTGTCGCGCCGAGCGAATAGATATCGGACAGCGGGTTGACGAGACGACTGTCAGAAAGCTGCTCAGGTGCCATGTAAGGCATCGTCCCCATCACATGGCCCACGGTGGTCAAGCGGTCGTCGACGGACAGCGGGTCATCGCCGGGCAACACCAGTCCCAGGTCCAGCAGTTTGACGGTGCCGTTTTGCGTCAGCATGAGATTGGACGGTTTGATGTCACGGTGCACCAAGCCGGCGTCGTGGATGTGAGCGAGCCCCAGTGCGGCCTGTCTCACGATCTCGCATGCGTCGGCGACACTCAACTGGTCCATTCGTCCGGCGACTTGGCTGACGTCCAAGCCGTCCAGATGCTCCATCACCAAGTAGTGCCAACCCGATTCGTGACCGGCATCGGTGGCGCGGACCACGTGCGGATGTTCCAGCGAAGCGACCGAGCGCATCTCGCGATCGAATCGGTCCAGCCATCCCGGCTGATCGACACGTTCGCGAGGCAGCAGTTTGATCGCGCATTTGCGTTTGAGTCGTTGATGAAGCGCGAGATAGACCGTCCCCATGCCTCCTTGACCGAGCGGCGCGACCAACTCGTAGGGGCCGAGTGTCTTGCAAGGAATGAAGGTCGCGTCGTGGGGCTTGGCCGTCGGTCTTGGCGATTCCAACAACTTGCAAAGTGCAACCTGACAGGCTGTTTCCGATTGCAAAGGATCGATCTCCGGCTCGGCAATCGGTTGCAGCGTCACGGTGGCGTGACTTTGCAATTCGCTGACCGTGTCGCGGCACTGGGGACAAGAATCCAGATGTGCGATCGCCGAGTCGAACTGGGCAGCGGGCATATCGCCTGAAAGAACCAGTTGCAATTCTCGTTCGTCAAGGCATTTGCGTTTCATGGCGATCATTTGCAGGTCCGTTTCGTGATGTGTGAAGAAGGAGACAAGCGGGCTCATACACACAACGGAGCGATTGGACACCTGCGGGAAAAAATTTCTTGTTGGACTACTCCAGGCCGGCCATTTCGCTGCGCAAACGCTGCAGGACCCGGGCTCTCGCCTTGTAGACCGCCCATTTGGAAACCTTCATTTCGTCGGCCACATCGGCGACTTCGCGTCCCAGAACGGACGATTCCCAAAACATCCGCCACGTTCGGGGGTCAAAGGATTCTCGCAACCATTGCAGGACACGGTGTTTGGCGGTTGCGATTTCGGCCGACGGGTCCGTCGGTGGCTCCGTGGCATCCAGCAGGTTTTCGCCGAGTGAATCAACCTGCAGATCGCCTGCAATGTTTTGCATGGCCAGCATCGCATCGGTGCCGCCGGTGGCGCGCTCGTGATGGGCGTCACGTTGTTGGTCACGCATTTTGTTGCGGGCAATGGTCCACAGCCAGCCGCGGAATGTTGCTCCGTCGCGATCGTGATCGAAACGCAAGATGGATCGGGCGACGGCGGCAAAGGTGTCTTGCATCACATCGGCGGCGTCAGCTGGCTGGCAGCCGCAACGTCGAGCCCAGCCGTAGACGATTGGCCCGTAGACGCTGGCGATTTGGTGCCAGCCGTCGGAGTCTCCGGCGCGAGCGCGTTGCAGCAAGGACTCGGACGTGGAAGGCTCGCTGTAGTGGTCGGCTGGAGACATGCGAAGCTGATGCGGTGTGCAGTTGGACGGACGGGTGCCAGATGGGGGAACGAAGGGAGCGTCCCAGTGGTCTGGGACAGCTAGAAGTTAGGGTTTGCCGTAGTGGATCTTGATAAAGATCCCACCGCTACAGGATCTTTAACAAGATCCACTACGCTAAAAATAAGTTGTCCCAGACCACTAGTGCATCGTCCAGTCTTGGAACGTGGGTTTGATAAATGAGCCGTTTTGGCGTTAGCCACGGTTTTCGCGACTCAACCGTGGCTAACGCCAAAACGGCTAACCCCAAAATCAAGACTGGACGATGCACTAGTAACAGCTTAGACACTTGCGCGACCGACGTGTCGACGTCGGAAATGCAGCGGCGTTTCGCCGACATGCTTTTTGAATTGCTGCGTGAAGGCGCTTTGGTCACAGAAACCGAACTCGGCTGCGATATCGCCGACGCTGCGATCACTGCTCAGCAGGACGTCACTGGCGGCTTTGATTCGCGTTTTCGCCAAAAACTCTTGGGCGCTCATCCCAAAGAGTTCGATGAAGCGGCGGTGGAGTTGACGCGCCGAGACACCTGACAGTTCAGCCAACTCATTGACAGTGATCTTTCGTCGGTGATTCTCTCGGATGTACTTGACGACTTGATCGATCTGAGAAAACGTCTGGATTTCCTTGCGGTTTCCTTCGTAGCTGCGGACGGTCCCCATGACCCCGATGACCGTTCCTCGCGAATCTCGGATCGGCAGTTTCGTGGTGACAAACCAATCCAACAGACGGTGTTCCGTGTACCAGATCTCGATTCGATTGATCAACGGCTGGCCGGTTTGCAATACATTCCGATCGTCCTTGACGAATGTGTCGGCGATGTGCGCGGGGAAATACTGGTAGTCCGTGGTGCCGATGATGTCCTGTTCTTTTTTGAGCCCCAGTCGGCGCAGGATGGCGGTGCTGGCTCCAAGCAAACGGCTCTGATCATCCTTGAAAAAGAAATAAACGTCGGGCAGATGCTCGAACAGCAGATGAAACTGTTGTGACGGTCCGACTCGCTGTAAGAACTCTTGCTGGAGACGCAGCGGATTGCCAGTGGGAGGGTTTGCGGTGTCGGTCATCGAATCAGCTGGAAAAAAACGCATGTCTGACTTTCAACAGAACAGTAGCTTAACGGCGAGGTTGCTGTAGGCATAGTTGGGGAAGATTGCGGACACACCAAGTCGTGACGTCCTCAGAACATGCGTCCGATAAGTCCTGAATGGGGAGCCGTTTCGCGGCGCGTAGGAATCTGGGCGGGGGCGGCGTTGTCGCGTACACTGACGGCTCGATTTCCCACCAAGCTTTCTCCCTCCCCTCCTACGTCCGAGAGAATCCGTGATGCGACTGGTTCGAATTTCTATTCCCGCGATTTGTGGTTTGTGCCTCTGCTTGTTCGCACTGGGGCTTAAAACGGGCGACGATCCGGGGGAACGTGTTGCCGTGTATGCGAACTCGTTTTTGGAGTCCTTGACCGAAGATCAAAAGAAGATCGCCGTGATGCCCTATGATTCAGAACAACGCGTCGACTGGCACTTTATCCCCAAAAAGACTCGCAAGGGACTTGTGCTTCGCGAGATGAACGTTGCCCAGCGTACCGCCGCGTTGCGACTGGTGCGTTCAACGCTCAGCGAAGCCGGATACGACAAGGCCAGCAAGATCATGTTGTTGGAAGGCGTATTGAGAGAACTGGAGGGCAAAGGTCGAACTTGGGAACGCGACCCGGAAAAGTATTTCGTGACAATCTTTGGCACGCCCGGCGATGCCGAGCCGTGGGGCCTGAGTTTCGAAGGTCACCACATGTCGCTCAACTTCAGTTTCCGTGACGGCAAGATCGCCGATTCGACGCCACAGTTCTTTGCCGCCAATCCCGCAACGATCATGAACGACGTCTCCGGGCCGCTTGGCAAGGGCACACGGGTACTGAAAGACGAAGAGCAACTCGCGTTTGACTTGATCAACGGACTGGGCAAGAACGAGCAGAAAGCCGCCATTATCGCAGATGAGGCACCCAAAGAACTGCGTTTTGCCGGTGAAGCACAAGTGTCCGTCGGTGAACCTGAGGGCGTGCCGTACGTCGAAATGGACGAAACCAACCAACGTTTGTTGACGCAATTGATCGATACGTACATCAATGCGGTTCCGGAAAAACTGGCCGATGAACGCCGTCAGCGAATCGAGGAAGATGGCAAGGCAGGCATCCATTTTGCGTGGGCCGGTGCCCTGAAACCCGGGATCGGCCACTACTATCGAGTTCGCGGCAAACGATTTTTGATCGAGTTTGTGAACACGCAAGCCGACGCGGCCGGCAACCCCGCCAACCATATTCATAGTGTTTGGCGGGATGTCAGTGGTGACTTTGATTTGGACAATCAGTGACCCAAATGCGATCCGAGTGAACGAAGCTGCACGGCGACGGCGCTCAGCCGTGCAGTGCGGCAGTCTTGGATCAGCAGTCTTACTTTGCCGTGCCGTCCGCCGGCGTGCTGCAGGGTTTCACGCAGCGGTACGAGTTTCTGACCGATCCAGCCGATCTGTTGGCCGTTGACGGCGATCACTCGGTCGCCCGGTTTGAAGGCGAGTTGTTCTGCTGCACTTTCCATCTCGGTGCGTTGGATGACGTATCCCGCATCGGTCGGCTGGGCAACGACTCCCAGCAGCCAGCGGGTCTGGTACGCGGTTTGCGGTGCCACCTGCAGCGGTGCTTCGTGGTGCCGTGTTGCGTCGTGGTGGTGTTGTGCGTCGTCGCGAACGGGCCGATCGGCTTCGTCGGGTGATTGCACCAGCACGATCGGGTCTTTTTCCTCGTCATTGGGTTGGCCGAGCAATGGAGCTTGTCCCCAAACACTGGCGGCGAGCGAGCCGGCGATCAGCGCGACCGCGACTACGACGTAGCCCATCAGAGGGTTTTCTGAGGTTTTGGATTGCATGGGGATGGCTCCTGTGGCGGGTGCGATGAGCAACTGAACGCTCTAGGCAGTGTTCAGTCTTAGAACGTGGGTTCGGTAGATGAGCCGTTTTGGCGTTAGCCACGGTTTTCGTGACACAACCGTGGCTAACGCCAAAACGGCTAACCCCAAAATCAAGACCGGATGATGCACTAGGCAGTGTTACTGAACGCTCTAGGCAGTGCTTTCTTCCCGGCCAAGCGGACAAGAAAACTCTGCGTTACAGGATTTCCTCTCGTTTTCTTGCTGCCAGATCGACGCCGTCCTTGCAAGTGACCTCACCTTGGATCTGATCAGCCACTATATTCCCCGCTCCCGTTCTCCCAGATCCACCCGTTTCTCCCCCTTCCATACGTTTTGCCAGGTCCATGTCCGGACAAACCAAGAACAACGGAATGATTCGATTCCTGATCGATAATTCGCTCCTGCTGGTCAGTGGCGCTGTGATCGCCCTCATTTGGGCCAACGTTGCGCACAAGAACAACAGCACCAGCTACCAAGATTTCATCCATTACGACGTGCGAACGCTGTGGGGAGGCGGTGATCATCCGTCACACGACGCAGAAACCCAGACGAACGATACGGATGACGTCGTCGCGACGGATTTGGCCCCTGCACCAGCAGAGACGGGAGCACCTGACGCTGTCGAAACAGGGGAACCCAAAAAGTCAGGGCACGGCGGCGACGCCAAGGGGGCAGCCGCAGAAGGCCATCACCATTGGTACAACCTGTCGTTTATCATCAATGATGTCTTGATGGCGTTGTTCTTTGCGATTGCGGCGAAAGAGGTTTGGGAGTCGTTGTTGCCCGGCGGCGCGTTGTCCAACCCGCGAAAAGCGGCCACGCCGTTGCTGGCCACTTTGGGCGGAATCGTTGGACCGGCTGCGTTCTACATTGCCGGTGGTTACATCACCGGGACGCACGATGTCTTGGGGCAAGGCTGGGCGGTTCCATGCGCCACTGACATCGCGTTCAGTTATCTCGTGGCACGCTTCATTTTCGGGGCGGGGCACCCGGCGATCGCATTCTTGTTGTTGCTGGCGATCGCCGATGACGCGGCTGGTTTGTTGATTTTGGCCGTGTTCTATCCTTCGGCACCGATCAATCCCTATTGGTTGCTTTTGACCGTCGGAGCGATGCTGCTGGCGTACTTGCTCAAGCGGATGAAGGTTCATTCGCACTGGGTTTACTTCCTCGGCCCGGGCATCTTGAGTTGGTTTTCATTTTATCAGGCGCACATTCACCCGGCACTGGGATTGGTTCCTATCATTCCGCTGTTGCCGCATGCGTTTACGGACCTGGGGATCTTTGCCCGCGAGGAACTGGATCGCGACGACACGCTCAACGAGTTCGAGCATTTTTGGAAAACGCCCGTGGAATGCATCCTCGGTCTGTTCGGATTGGCCAATGCCGGTGTGGTGCTGAGCAGCTTGGGAACGGGGACTTGGCTGGTCGTTGTCGGGTTGCTCGTCGGCAAGCCGGTGGGGATCACGTTGATGACGTTGTTTGCCGAAAAAGGGCTGCGATTGCAGAAGCCTGCCGGGATGGACTATCGACATGTTGTTACCCTGGGCATGGTCGCCGGCATCGGTTTTACTGTCGCCTTGTTCGTGTCCGTTGCTGCATTCAAAGTGCCCGGTGATATTCAGGATTCGGTCAAGATGGGAGCGTTGTTGAGTTTTGCTGCGGCGCCGTTGGCGATTCTGATCGGCAAAATGTTGGGCGTGCGTCCCGGCGACCACTTGGATGCGTCGGTCGCTGGGTCCTCCGACGAATCATCCAGCGAGTCCACAAACGGGGACGCAACGAATGCAAGCAGTCACGAGTAGAGGAGAGAGCAAGCATGCACGCAGAAGATCTGCCCAGTGAAGCGATTGGTGAAGACGAGCTGCATCGTCCGCAGCCGGCCGACGAGCCGATAACGACGGTTCAGTCGGACGATTTGTTCAGAGTCATGCGGCACACGATCGACCGCTTGGAACGTGACGACACCGCGCGAGGCGATCTGAAAATTCTGTCGCGGACGTTGCGCGAGTTGCGATATGCGTTCAAGGTTTTTCGCCCGTACCGTCGGCGTCGCAAGGTCACGATCTTTGGTTCAGCGCGGACGCAGCCAGATCATCCCGACTACCAGACGGCGGTTGAACTTGCCCAGCGAATGGCATCCCACGGGTGGATGGTGATCACCGGTGCCGGCGGCGGAATCATGGAAGCCGGACACAAGGGCGCCGGCCGTGAAGCGTCCATGGGATTGAACATCATGTTGCCGTTTGAGCAAGGAGCGAATCCGTTCATCGACGGCGACCCCAAGCTGGTGACGATGAAGTATTTCTTCACGCGAAAGCTGATGTTCGTCAAAGAATGCAGTGGCGTGGTTTGTTGCGCGGGCGGTTTCGGGACGTTGGACGAAGCGCTCGAGACGTTGACGCTGATGCAAACGGGCAAACAAACGATGATGCCGCTGGTGCTGTTGGATCATCCCGGCGGCAGCTACTGGAGTGACCTGGGCGTCTTCTTTGAAAAGCAATTGCTCAAAGGCGGAATGATCAGCCCCGAAGACGTGAACCTGTACAAGATCACCAATGATGTGGATGTTGCGATCGAAGAGATCCTAAGGTTTTATCGTTGTTATCACAGCATGCGATATGTCAAAGATCGCTTGGTGTTGCGATTGAAAGACAAGCTCAGCGGCGAAAAGATGGAGGAGTTGCAAACAAAATTTGCGGACATTTTGGTGTCTGGAAAGTTTGAGCAAACCGGCGCGTTGCCCGAGGAGGAAGGGGAGCCCGAATTGGCCGACATGCCACGATTGGTGTTTCGATTCAATCGCCGTGCGCTGAGTCGATTGAGAATGCTGATCGACACGGTCAACGCGCCATGAGGCGACGCCGTCTAGAATTCTGACAGTCAAGAATACGAGCACGAAGCGCAAGCGAGTGAATTTCGCGACTCACTCGCTTGCGCGTCGTGCTGGTAAAGACGAGATTTATGGCTGTGCATCGTCCAGTCTTAGAACATGGGTTCGATCAATACGCCGATTTTGTTCCTCCATTTGGAACATACGCCGAAGGCGTTCAACAACATAGCCCAGGGTAAGGTTCCCGCGAGTGAAACGAGCGGGACCGCCACCCTGGGTTGAAAACGCGATCGACTCTCACCTCACTCCCGCTCCGATTTTGGCGGCGAAGCCGCCAAAATCGGAGCGGGAGTGAGGTACAAAAGCGTCAATTCGCCAAAGCGAATGACGGCTTTAACCCTGGGCTATGTTGTTAAACGCCTTCGGCGTAGGGAGAAAACTTGCGCATGCCAATCCAATCCGCGTTCGGGTGCCCAAGAGAAACACGGGGTTTCATTTTTCGTCATCCGGCTACAATGGATGACTTGAGGGCTCGCGTGAGCCGGGTATTTGTCAGAATTCAACAGTGGAGCGACAGGCAATGAGCGAGACAGGCGGCGATATCGCACCCGTTTACAACTCAGCCGTTGTCGGTGCCGAGAGCATCTTGCTGGTCGACGATACGGTGATTTTGCGAGACCGATTGGCGTTGGCGCTCCAGCAGCGTGGGTTCACGGTCTCCACGGCGGGGAATTTTGACGAAGCCGTTGAGGTGTTTCGTCGCAACCCGACCGATCTGGCGGTGTTGGACCTGCGCATGCCCGGCCGCAGCGGACTGGATTTGTTGCGAAAACTGCTGATGATCAAACCAGACACACGCGTGATCATTCTGTCTGGTTTTGGCAGCATTCCGGCCTCGATCGACGCGATTCGTGCCGGTGCCGTTAATTTTCTGTGCAAGCCGGCAGATGCTGACGACATATTGTCAGCCTTTGTCCGTGGCGATGAGCCATCGGTGCCCAAGGGCGCGGTGTCCTTTCCCGCACCCTCGCTTGCTCGCAACGAGTGGGAGCACATTCACCGGGTTTTGGCCGATTGTGGCAACAACATCAGCGAAGCCGCTCGCAGGCTGGGGATTCACCGCCGGTCGTTGCAACGCAAACTGCGTAAGCGTGCTCCAGAGGATCCGGCAATCCCAAACGTGCCGGACGACGACGACGATATCGAGGAGTGATCGGTAGGCTTTGCCAGCAACTCGGAAACTTTCCGCTGAAGTGATGTTGGCTGAGCGGACGAGTGTTTGATACAGCAGGAGCTCCCAGTGGTCTCTGCGCGCCTTTATGCGTCGTTCACCGCTAGCCGCCGATCAACGTCCACGCGAATCCTCAGGAGCGTTTGTGACTATTCACACCGTCCGACATCGATCCGATCGCCCTCGTCATTCCCTACAGTCGCTGCTGCGTGGCCTGTTGCCGCTGGTCGCGTTGGCTGCGATGGTGCAATCGGGGTGTCATGACGGGCCGTTGTACGCGTTGAAATCCGTCAATCCGTATTTCACGATGAAAGAATGGCGGAAAGACGCAGAGCTTGGTGTGACGGACCACGAACGTCGCGAACAACTCATGCAACTGGCCGATCAGATCGGCACCATGCCCATTGAAAGGCAGCGTTTCTGGGGCAAGCACCTCAGTCGGATCATGGCCAATGACCCGAGCGCGGAAATGCGGCACTTGTCGATGCTGGCCGCCAGTCGTCTGAAGACACCGCAGGCGATCGAGTTGCTGGAGCAGGGGTTGGATGATGAGAGCATGAAGGTCCGGATGTCGGCCTGTACCGGGCTGGGCAAGCGTCCCGAACCGCAAGCCGCTCAGTTGCTGGCGTCCGCGTTCGGCACCGAGACCGACCAGGACGTCAAGAACGCAGCGATCGCTGCGTTAGGAAAGCACAAGGGACAAATCCCAATGGACTCGTTGCGTTTGGCGCTCAACGACCAAGACCCCGCGACGGTGAGCTTGGCCATGTCGTCGCTGCGAGGCGTGACCGGAAAGAACTACGGCACGACGCCTCAGCAATGGATTGCAGCCTTGGACAAAGCGACCCCGCCGACGCCGGACGGCGATGACGCCAAAGTTCGAATGGCATCGGGACAATTGCCGACCACGCGTTGAGCAACGAGCGATCATTTATGGGCGTAGTGGACGAGGTTACGAGTCCTGTCGCGCGGGACTCGTAGCCTCGTCCACTACGAATGCGTCGCTTGCTGATCGTGCGTCGGCATAATCAATCACTGCTGGGCTGCGAGGGTGGCGACGAATTCCTGGTGGCTGGGATCGGCGAGTCCCTGTTGCAGAACTTGCAGCACGCGAGCCATGTCACCATTGAGCACTGCGGTTGAATCGAGCCACAGGCCGGGGAATACTTCACTGCGGTAAATGCCATCGTCGGACGCGGGATGTCGGTCGAAGCGGCCTTCCACAAGAATGAACCAGTCGATGGCTGAATCCTCGGTCCGCCACACCACGTATTCTTTCACGCCGTTGCGGCGATAAGCATTCAGTTTTTCATGCAGGTCATAACTGACCGTGCTGGCCGCGATTTCCACAATCAGTTCAGGAGCACCCTGGATGTATCCGTCCACCAAACGAGACTGCCCACCCGCCTGCTGCGTCAGCCGTAGATATCCATCCGGCTGAGGCGCGTTGTCAACGTCCATTTGTAATGTCGAATTGTCTCCGCCTACGACGCCTGGCGTCATGACTCGATAAATCCCCAGCCACGTGATGAAGTCAAAATGAGGCTCGCCATGACGATCGGCAGAAACGGGTGATGGCATGTAAACGCGTCCTTCGATCAGTTCGGCGTGGCTGACATGAGGCATAGACTGATACCGCCGCAGGAATTCCGCTTGCGTCATCCGATCTCCGTTGCGAAGCTGCGGCCTGACCTGGACTTCGGGTTTTTCTGTGAGTGAATCAAGTTCGGTAGCCATAGCCAGACCTTCGACTTGTCGTGCGGATTTCAATGGGCATCAAACATGCAAACCTGATTCCATCATAGTGTCCGGAGTCCGAATTGTGTCCCCATGATTCCTCCCCAGACACAATTTCGCTCAACGCACTGGTTCGCTCAGTAGACCGGTTCGCTTAACAAACTGGGGAAGTATGTGACAGCGATCACTGTGACGCGATTTGCTGCGCCATCTCGATCGCTTCCTGACGAGATGTGATCTGCTCATCCAGTTGCGCTGCGCGAACGGAGCTTAGGATCAACGCGAATTGTTTCCCGGGGCGAAATCCGAGGTCCACCAAGTCGTCGCCGGTCAATAGCATGGCCGGGTTGAGTCTTTCCTCTGGCCACTGCAATACCTGGGCAGCTCGCTGAACACCCGCCCATTTTAGATCGGTGGCAGACGCCACGGCGCGGGCGACGTTGACGGTGGAGCGAATGTCACGGTCCAACAAAATCGGTTGAGCTTGCGACCAAGGCAACTCGTCGAGCTGAACGACTCGCCGCCAATTGCGGCCCACCGCGGACAGGACACGCAGTTCTTCGTTGGTCAGTTTCCAACGCTGCACCAAGTCTCGCCTCACGCGTTCGTCGGACTCCAGCCCCAAGGCGACTTGCACACACGCCAGGCAGTCGGCAAACGGACGGTCGATCAAGGCATCCAGATACGGATCCAGCTCGGAGAGATCATGATCGGCAGCAGCAGGAAAGACGCGGCGCATCAGGTCGAGTTGCTGCATCAATCTCAAGCCCACCGCGGCAGCCGGGGCGCTGATGATCTTGCGCATTTCGGCACCGATGCGTTCGCCGCTGACCACGGTGATCTCGTGCGCGTGATCGCGGATCGAGCGTGCCGTCGATTCTTCCATTTCGAATCCCAGCACGGTTGCAAAGCGGACGGCTCGCAGCATTCGCAGTTTATCTTCGTCGATTCGCTGATCGGGCTGCCCGATGGTGCGCAGCAGTCCTTGCTCCAGGTCGACTTGTCCGCCCACAAAATCGATGACTTCGTCGGCTTGTGGATCATAAAACAATCCGTTGATGGTGAAATCTCGCCGCAGAGCGTCTTGTTCTGCCGATCCGAAATGCACGCTGTCTGGTCGACGTCCGTCGCTGTACTCGCCGTCACTGCGAAACGTCGCGACCTCTGTTGGCATGACCACTGGCGGCACGACCGACGAAGGGGCATCGCTGTGTGAATCACCCGCGTAGGAATGTCTTGGCGGCAGGACTCCGATCACGCCGAATGATGCGCCAAAGGCAAGCGTGTGTCGGTGTCCAAAGACCTCGCGGATCGTTTCCGGCGTGGCGTTGGTGGCGACATCAAAGTCTTTGGGGGCTCGGCCCAGAAGCGCGTCTCGTACGCACCCGCCGGCAAAGTAGGCAACGAAACCGGCGTCAGCCAACACTCGCGTGATCCTGACGGCTTCCTGGTAGCCGCGTGAGCATTCGGGGGCGGATTGGAAAAGGTTTTCGTGAAACAAAGTTTGGCTTCCTCGCGTGGGTCGGTTTGCGATTGTCAAACCCGTGATCGGTTCGTTAGAAAAACGTCATGAACTCATCCAAGGCAAGACCGACGACACGACGCAAGCGAGGGGTGGTGGGTGTGATCTTGCGTGACGAGCGAATGCTGGTCATTCGCCGGTCGCTCACGGTGACCGCTCCGGGAATGTTGTGTCTGCCAGGGGGAACCATTGAGGAAGGTGAGTCGGAGTGTGAGGCATTGGTTCGCGAAATGCAAGAAGAACTGCTGATCGATGTCGAGCCGATCGGGCTGTGCTATCGCAGTGTCACCGCGTGGGGGACGAACTTGGCGTGGTGGCAAGCAGAATTGTCACCGGCGCAGGTACCCAAGGCCAATCCGGATGAAGTGGCGGAGTATTTTTGGTGCACCCGCGACGAGCTTCGTTCCGCAAGCGACGCGCTGCCCAGCTTGCCGGAGTTTGTGGCCGCGTGGGAGTCCGGGATGATCAAGATCGACGCATCGTGGCGTTGAGCGGACGCGTTACAGCAGCAGCTCAAACTCGATTCTTGGCGGCGTATTGTTCGGCGTACTCGATCGCCCACGCGTCGATCAGTTTCTCGAAGTGATCGATATCGACGTCTTCGACCGGCGCGTAGTGGGATCGACTGAACATCTCACGGTTCATCACCGTGCCCTTGCCCTTGAGGTCCAGGACACGCAAGTCGCTGTAGGGACGGATCACCAGTTCCAATCGACTGTACAGATTGGTCCGCTTTCCGGACTCGATCCTCAGGTCATCGCGGTAGCACGCAGCGCCCCAGCCGATTTCACCGAACAAGGATTCTTGGCGGAAACCGGGGAAGTGATCCGCGACCTTTTGGATGGTTTGCTCGATTCGTTCCGACAGTGAGAGTCGGAACGACGTGTGCATGCCGCGTAGTTCTTCTTCACTGAGCTTCTTCTGCATGGCTTCGGAAGCCGAGTGTTCACCACGTCGCTGGCCTCGCTCGATCGCCGACTCCAATCGTGACTCAAAATCATCGGTCATTGATTCGCGGTGTCCGAGGAGTGGCTGGAGTCGGATTCGTTGGTGACGCTGTCGGTCGACGTGTTCGCCGGCGTGTGTTGTGGAGCGGGTTGCTCACTCACGTCCGGCTGGGAGGTGGCAACATCGGCCGGCTGGGAATCCGACTGTGTGTTGTCGCTTGACTTCGCGTCGGGCTTGTTTTCCGTTTTGTTTTCCGTTTTGTTTTCCGGTGCCGTTGGTGCCGCAGTTTCTTTTTCTTTGACTGCGGTTTCTTTGGGAGCCGACATGAACTGTAACAGATCGCCGAAGGAACGTAGGGGCTCGACGCCTTTCTGCATCGCATCGGTCAACGGTTTGGCTTCCGCTTTGGCGACCACGCGATACGATTCGGGCTTCTTGGGTCCACGACCGCGTGCATCGCGATCACGTCCTCCGCGGCCACCGCCGCTTTTACGGTCAGGCCGTCCACCGCCGCCACCGGGGCCGGAGCGTCCGCCGCCACCGGATTTGGGAGGTCCGGAGCGTTGACCGCCGCCCTGTCCGGCACCCTGTCCGGCACCTTGTCCGCCGCTTTGTGCGGCACCTTGTCCGCCAGTTCGGCCGCCTGCAGCGGCGGGTTGACCACCGCGGCGCTGGCCGCCTTGTCGAGGTCCTCCCTGAGAACGTCCTCCGCGGCGTGGCGATTCGTTTTTGCGTTCTTGACGTTCGCGTTCCACTTCCGCTTCACGCTCGGGTGACATTGTGCTCAGCGCGACACGGCGTCGCTTTTCATCGATGCCGGTGACCCATGCGGTCAGCACATCGCCCACTTGAACCGCTTCATGCAGATCTTCGACGAATCCGTCGCTGATCCGGCTGACATGGATCAATCCGCTGCAGTCGGGGGCCAATTCGACGAAGACGCCGAAGGGCATCACGCCGACAACGACGCCGACGACTTGATCACCTGGCTTCAAGGCTTTCAGTGCCGGCATGTTTTTCAGCACTGCGGGCGGGTCGGCGCTGACTGCGGAATCGCCGAAGGGATCACAGAGCCAGCGAACCAGTTGGTTCACCCGATGCGTGCCGACTTGCCATTCCTTGATGCACTTGTCGATCCGAGCCTTCTCGGGCAATGGCGTTCGGAACGGTTTGGCTGCGGCTTCACTGTCAGCGGCTTCACTGTCTGATGTAGCACTGTCTGATGTAGCACTGTCGGCGTTAGCACTTGCTGGCTGATCGGTGGTTTCGTCTGTCTCGGGCGACGATTCTGGTGCCGCAGCAGATTCGGTGTCGGTTGAATCAGCCCCGGGAGACGATGTGTTTTCGTCGGTGGTCACATCGGGATTCGATTCCGACGCTGGTTCGGACTCGGAGGTTTCGTTGCTCGTTGGCTCGGACGCGGTTTCGCTAGTCAATTCGGCGACCGATTCTGTCGCAGCGTCGGTTGTCGGAGTTGAACCTGTCTCTGGTGGCAAATCGACATTGAACTCGGACGCTTGCGCGCCGGCTTCGCTGAAATCCTCGATCGCAGCAGGCTGTGGCGGCGTCGTTGCGTCGACCAAGCCCGGTTCAGCGGGAGACGGTGCGGTCTCGAAGCTTGGCGGCACGTAGCCGGGGGGGGAATCCGGAGGCAGCTCGACGTTGAGCGCAGAGGCCAGTTTCTTTGCGAGGGGATAATCGTCCGGATGGATCAGCGTCCCATCGAGCACTTCGCTGCTGCCGAACACTCTCAAGAACGGTAGTGCTTGACGGCTATCGGCGGCGCTCGTCCATCCCTCCAGTTCCAGCAATTCGCTGCGACTGGCGATCGGTTGGTTGCGTCGACGTTTATCGAGAGCTTTGGCGGTCGTTTCGTTCATGCCGGGCAAGCGTTGCAGCCAGGGCGTCGGTGCGGCGTTGGCGTCCACTCCGCCTTGCGATGCGCCGCTGGTCATGACGCTTTCGAGAGCCAATGCGAGTGCATCGCTGGACAATTCGCTTTGGAACGAAGCCAAGCGAAGTTTCAGCGGATCGATCTTTGCGTACGCTTGCGCGGGATGCAGGATCGAGAACGCCAGCCAAGCTGCGGCGCGGAACCGTCGCGGGGTGGAACGCATTTCGGCGTTGGAAACATCGCTGCCCGCGTAGGCATCCGCACCACTGCGGTCGGCCAGTGTCCAGCGAATCGAGCTGTCAGGCGACTGTTTGATCAAATCTCCCAAAGCGACGATACAAGCGCGGCGGCTGGGACCGTTGCTGATCACGACCAGGTCCACGTTGAACTTGTGGATCAGCTCACCCATCTTCGCCACGGCCTGGGAACGCAGGTTGGACTGCAACTGACAGGGCAGGTCTTCGCCGTGCAAGACACGTCCATCGGCGGAAACGATTGCGGTGGCGGCCGTGCGAGGTCCGACGGCGTCGATCGACATCACGATTTGTGCATCGACGCTGCCGCGATTGACTTGTCCACGCAACTGGTCGGCGGCCAGCATCACCAGTCGAGCCGAAGCCCGTTCGTGAAGCTCGTCCCACCACGCGCCCTCGGCGGCTTCCCGCAAGTTGGCTTCGTGGTTCAAAACGATCTCGCCAAGTTTTTCTTCGGCGTTACGATTGAGTCCGGCGACGGTGTGTTTGATTTCGGCGACGAGTTTTGCCGCATCGTATTCAAACGAGCACACCGCAACTTGGCTTCGCAATCCGCGGCCCAACATCACGACTTGGAAAGCGCTGAGCTTGCTGGCAGGAATTCGCTTGCCCGAGAGCGGTTGCAGCACGCTGACCAACCAGCGACGGCGTCGTTGGCGAGGCGAGATCTTTTTCTTCTTCGGCTGCGCGGCCTTCTTGGGCTTGGCGGGTTTCTTGGTTGCCGTCGGTTTGCTCGCCGCGGTCGGGTCGCTTGGTTCGCTCTGAGCTGTTGGGTCGCTCGCTTCGCTCTGGGCTGTTGGGTCGCTCGCTTCGCTCTGGGCTGTTGGTTCGCTCTGAGCTGTTGGGTCGCTTTGGGCCGGTTTGTCTTCGGATGTCGCTATTTCAGCGGTTGTCTCGGCCGGCGGTGCCGTTTGAACCTCAGGCTCGCTGCTGCCGGCTTCCGCAGGTGCGGCTTCCGTTTCGGGAGTCTCAGCAGCGGCTTCTGTTTCTGGAGTTTCCGCAGCGACAGCGGTCTCTGTACCCGGCTCAGGGGTACTTTCTGAAGCGTCCTCAGCAGAGGGTTGCTCTGGCGAAGCTGTTTCTGGCGAAGTTGTTTCTGGCGAAGTTTCCGCTGAGGCAGATGCTACTTCGTCGGCGTCACTGTGTGGCGTTTTCGCTTTTGCAGTGTCGGTTGCCTTGGTCGTTTGCGACGCGGGTGAGACTTGTAATTCGGACGACTCGTCGTCGTGGTTGGATTCATCGTCAGCGTGGTCGTCGTCGCTGCCGTGGGGATCGGAGACGCTGGAGACGTAGATCTTTGCGTTCTTGCTCAACCAGCGAACGGCGGCGCTGATCACTCTTGGGTCGCCCGCAAGACGTTCGGCGATAGCGTCATCCAGACCGTCGATGGCCGCATCGGTGTCTTTGATGCCGTCGATGGCACCGGCCAAGGCGGCGAAGTCTCCGCCGTCACCTTTTTGTGGATTGAGAACACGAACGGCCAAGCGGTTGGCGTCGCTTGCGGCCCCGTCACCGGATTCGCCTCGCAATCGGCGTCTCAGGCGATCGAGAGTGCGGCGTGAATTGCACTTGCGAATCGCGTTGCCGATGGAGGGATCCGCCAGCGGCGTTTGCTCCCATGCGCTCAATAGCTCATCGCGAAACTCCACCAAAGAGTTCTCAGCGTCGAGAGCCGTTTTGAGTGCCCAAAGTGTGGCTTCATCAATCCCGCCCAGCTCATCTCGCCGATAGCGAGCCAGGAATGGAGGCTGGTAGCCTTGTTCCAGGAGAGGTTGGGCGAGTTTCAGTCCGGCAACTTCGCAACGCCCACGACGGGCAATTGCATCTAGATCGACAGTCATGATCAGTCGGTCTCATTCCTAGACGCAGCCCGGCGGTGGACGCGTCGATGTTTTTGGGTGTCAAGCTACTCTTGATCGCGCGTATGGCCTGTCGCTAGTCGATAGCGGCCTACCGATTGCATTGGCGAACAGGCCAAGCGTCCGGCGTGGGGAACTCCGCAGTCCTTCCCCACGTGCGCGAAGCGCGAAGATAGCGCCGCGCGGCATGGATGTCAACCGACGCACGGGCGGGAAGCGGCACCGAAAGCCGCCAAAATCTCGTGAAACTGTCTCGTCGGAACAATTTCCCGTTTCCGTTCAATTCCCCCAACCCGCAAAGTCGATACCTAGTTGGCCGGCGGGTCGTTCGTATCGTTCCTGGCACCCCCATGGATGGGTGTCGCCACGCGAAATACCCGCCAACGGCAGCAGAAACGGAATCGACAACACCTTTCTCATAGCAAACCTCCATGCCCCGACGCGAATCGTTGCCTTCTGACTCCCAGCCCCAACTGTCCCTGTTTCGCGGCGATGATCCGCGACAGGAGCGTGAATTGGACCGCATCACGGGAATCGCGGAAAAACGGACACGCACGATGCCATTGCGAATTTTGGTGCCCCTGCTGATGGACGCCCACGAAAAAAATCGCTTTTGGCTGGAGGATTTCGCCGAGGACGTGGTCCACGTCGATGCGGATTTGCACGAGATCCTGATCGCCTACCAGAAAATCCGAATCAGTGACGCGGCCTAGACACTTGTGAAACCCTCGTCGCTCGATATTGCACCCTCCACGAATCTCCCTCACGGGTGATTCATTCGTCCGCCACACAGCGAAGCGAAACGTAACCATGCGAACCATTGCAGTGATCAATCAGAAAGGCGGCGTGGGCAAGACCACCAGTTCGGTCAATCTGTCCGCCGCTCTCGCTGAATCAGGCCGCCGAGTCTGTCTGTTGGACTTGGATCCACAAGCCCACGCGTCCTTGCATCTCGGCATCACCGCCAACGATGGCGAGCCGAGCATGTACGAGATCTTGTGTGGCCAATGCACGGTCGCCGATGCACGCCAAAAGGTCAGCGATTACTTGAGCGTGGTCCCCTCGAATCTGGACTTGGCCGCATCCGAGTTGGAACTGGCCGGCGAAGTGGGCCGAGAGATGATCTTGCGAGACAAGCTGGCCGAGGACGATGAGCCGTTCGACTATATGATCCTCGATTGCCCTCCAAGCTTGGGCGTGTTGACGATCAACGCGTTGGTGGCCGTCAACGAAGTCTTCTTGCCACTGCAACCCCACTTCCTGGCGCTCCACGGTCTGAGCAAGTTGCTGCGAACGGTGGAAGTCGTCTCGCGACGTCTGAACAACAGCTTGCGTCTCTCCGGCGTGATGCTGTGCATGTACGATTCCAACACACGTTTGGCGGCCGAAGTCAGCACGGACATCGACGAGTTTTTCGGCGCCACCCGTGACGCTCAAGACTTCTTCAACCAAGCCCGGTTCTTTGACACACGCATTCGACGCAACATTCGATTGGCGGAAGCACCAAGTTTCGGACAGTCGATCTTTCAGTACGCCCCACAAAGCAACGGCGCGGTGGATTACCAATCGCTGGCAGAAGAAGTGATTGCCCAGGAGTCGGCCAAAGCACGCGACTCGCAACGCATGGCCGCGTAGTGGGGCGGTTTGTGTGCGTCGGGTATGTACGTCAGGCTTTCTAGCCTGACAGTTGCGCGTAGGTCAGGCTGGAAAGCCTGACGTACAGTTGCGCGTAGGTCAGGCTGGAAAGCCTGACGTACGTTCGGCTTGGCCGAGCTGCGTGAATAGCATGTCGAAGACTTGTTCGCGAGTTTGCCTGTCACGTGGCCGATCTGGAGGTTGATTCATGCGTGGCTTTTCGGTCACCACAAACGCGTTGTCTTGAATCGACGTCAGTTCGGTATTCCGCTCGATCACGTCCGACAAGCGGGTGCGAGAGATCTCACGCAATTGCTCGCCCTGAAACACATTCTGGTACCAGAATCGGTCGCCGTCGCGGATTGCGGCGAATTGATCCCCGATGACTCGTTGTAACATCGGGCCGACACTCGCGCCCTCGACATGGTCTTCTGACAAGGCGCCGACCCAGAGATCGATATCGTCCACTGAATCATAAACCGACGCCAATTGTGCTTGCAGTTCGGTATCCGATGTGATGTCGGCGAACGATCGGGCGCGGTCCATTCCCAGCGATTCACGCACAGTGTTGTAATCGGGCAGTCCGTGATCGCGGCCGCGTTGAATGTTCAGCGATGCCAAGTCAAATCCGCCCGACCCGGGAGGGCCGAACAGGAAATTGCGGACGTCATCGACCAACTGCGTGTCGACTTCTTGTGAGACTTGGGTGGAGACACCTTTCAGGATCGAATCGATCCCATGTTCGATGATCTCATCGGGCGCGAAGAACGCGTCACGCAGCGCGAGACTGCCGGCCGCGATCTCATTTCCGTCATCGTCCAAACGCGGGACCGTCGATGTCAGCGTCGTGTGGCCGTAACGGTAGGCGGCGGTGGCGAACAAGTTGCTGATGCTGGGGTCAACGGTCGCGTCGTAGCCGCTGTAGGGCGAGATCGCGCCGCGTCCCAGCAGGGCGGGCAAGTATTCGTTGAACGTGATGGCTTGAATCTCGCCGATCACGATCGCACGTGCGGCTTGATAGATTTCTTCGTCGCTCAGTGAGTCGTCCGACGCGGCGATCTCAACGGCGATCCGATTATGCTCGCGGACCCACAGGGTGTGCATGGAAGTCAACGCGACGTTCTCGTTGGCGCGGACATCGCCGGCCATGAAGAAGCCCCTTTCATCGACCGGCAACAGGTCTCCTTCGCTGGTCGCCAAACGGCCGTCGGAGAATTCTCGCAACCCCGCAGCGACTGCTTCACTGGATCCGTACACCATCGAACCGTCCAGGTACGATGTGATCAAATTGGTTTGTTCGCGGGGGCTGTCGACGCCGGTCCCGTCTGCGGCCCCAGATCGCGTCAAAGTGATTTCAGCGGTGCCGGTTCCCTGTGGATCAAAGAACGGATCGTTTTGGGGGACCGCGATGTTGAACGATTCGCCATCGCCGCCGGCGGTCAAATCGATGTCGTGATCGACGAACTGCCCCCAGACCCAAATCAAACTGCTCAGGCCGCGATCGTTTTCGATGGACTCTGTTTGGGTCGACACCGCGTTGCTGATTTCACGGGCCGATGCGCGATCAGTTCCCGATGGCTCGGAGATTCCGTCGGCGTAGTCGGAATCGACCAAGCGAATGTACTCGGTGCCGGTTGCTCCCCATTGGGGATGCTCCACATTGTTTCCGGTACCGTCGATTGAGCGAATTTCGGCATCCGTCTGCGGATCAACGGGGCCAGGCATGTCTCGTGGCGGTGGACTGTTGGGTCGATCTTGGTTGGGCCTTTCTTGGTTGGGGCCATCGTCACGCGTGCCGCGGTCGCGTCGCATGCGATTGAGCACTTGCAAGGCGTCCAGGGACGTCACGTTGCCGTCACGGTTGATGTCCATGTCGACCGCATTACCCGCATCGTTGCCACCGGTGGCATTGCCATTGTTTGCGGGGCCGTTTCTGCGCCGTCGAGCGACTTCGTTGATGACCATCAGTGCGTCGATCGACGAAACGGAACCGTCTCCGTTGACGTCTTCGGTCTCGATGGCAACCTGGACTTGCTCCTGGGTGACTTGATCCGTCGTTGGCGGGCGCAACGTGGGCGGCCCAATGTCTGCGGCCAGCAGTTGTCGTTTTTCCAAGGACTGCAGATTCAACGGACGTTTGCGTTGCGTAGGGCGACGATGGTTTCGAGCGCTGGACATAGCGATCTCCTGGGACAGGTCAGTGCGTCTGAGGGACGCGCTGGCGGAGCGTGGGAAAAGATGATGAGAGCCCAGCGCTGGCGGCCGAGGAGGCGACACCAGCAACTGGGCGGTGTCGAGAAAAGGAGGGGGCAAACTCGATCGCTCGACCTTATGTGGAACGCAGCGAGTTTTCAGAGTCCACAAAAAAAACGGCAGGAAGTTCTGCTGAGATGAATTGCAACGAACAGCTGTTCAGGAATTTTTGTTCACGCAATACCGGTTTGCGCAAGTTTGCGTCACGTCGTCCAGCGCAGCTGTTGGCCCCAGTGAGCCTCAGACGCTAGCCGTGGGCATGAAGCGGATTGTGGCGTCGGCCCGCGGCTAGCGCCTTGCGGCTCACTAAATCAGCAGTCTCGTTCCTTGGGGGAGGTGACATTCAGGAGCAAACGTGTTGTGTTTCGAATCGCATCAGGTCCTGTGGGCGGATGTGCCATCGGCATCGCACTCTTGGATCACGCAAGGAGTGTTCGGCTTGGGCGATCAAGTGCGGAGGTACGAGTGCGAACAGCCGTTGGTCTCCGGCGTCCAGCGTTGCATAGTGAAACGAGTCGACGCTTCTCAGGGCTTCCACCGGCGCGCTGAGCAGCAAACCGTTTTGAAGACTATCGGCGTCGGTCATCATTTGGCAATCGGTTGCGCGAAATCCGACCGCGTCCGGCAGACTTTTTTCCATCCATTGGATCTGAACGGTTTTCAATGTGATCGCTTGAGCGTGAGGTTCACGACTGAAGTGGACCACGTTGCAGGGCGAGGTTGATACTGCGTGAGCCACGGCGGGCGTGGCTGGTTGTGCGTACAGCGTTTGTGGCGTCGCGACTTGGACGATCCGTCCGTCGTCGATGACCGCGATTCGATCGGCCATCCTCATCGCTTCGATCCCGTCATGAGTGACGTGAATGGTCACGCCGGGATGACATTGATGCCAGCGGACCAAGTCATCTTGGATTTGAAATCGCAGATGTGCATCGACGGCGGAGAGGGGTTCATCCAGCAAGCGAACCGCGGCCCGCCGTGCGATCGCTTTGGCCAAGGCCACTCGGCGACGCTCGCCACCACTGAGTCGATCGGGGCTGCGGTCGAGCAACGGATGGATGCCCACCATCTCAGCGGCTTCCTCGACCCGGTCATCCTTTGCGGTCGACGAAGTGTCCATCGCAAGGGCGCCCAGCTCGATGTTCCGTCGCACATTCATGTGGGGATATAACGCGTCCGATTGAAACAGCAGCGACACATTTCGCTTGCGAGGTGACACTTGGGTGATGTCGCGTCCGCCGATCCAAACCGTGCCGGCATCCGGCGGTACCAATCCGGCGATGATTTCCAACAGAGTGGTCTTGCCGCAGCCGCTGACGCCCAAAACGGCCAAATACTCGTCCGGATCGATGACGAGCGTCAGCTGACGCAGCACGTCGCGACGCGAATATTGCTTTGAAATCCCACGCAACTCGACGGCGGGTGGCGGAGAGTTTGTCATCACGGTTATTTCTTCTTTACAGGTGGGGCGTGATTGGGAGTATGATGAAGGAACAAGGAATTCTCCACCTGGGGGCTTTTCCCGTCGCGAAGAATAGCTGGAAAGAAGTAATCCAATCGCTCCATTTTTTGTTTGATCCAACCGACTCTGGGAGACCGCCGTGAAATCATTTCATGCCGTTCGATCGGCCTACACCCTCGTGTGCATCACACTGACCGCTGTCTTTCTGCTTGGGGTCACTTGGCTGCAAGCTCATGCGGACGACAGGGCCAATGGCGCGGGCAACTCGGCAACTGCCAAGGCTGCGTCCGATGCTGCTGCATCGGCGGAGGGCCAATCGGATGACGAGGAATATTCCCAACCGTATCAGCCCAAGAGCAAGACGCAGTTGCGACGAGAGTTGACCAGCATTCAGTATCGCGTCACACAAAACGAAGAGACCGAGCCGGCGTTTCGAAATGCATTTTGGAATAACAAACGCGAAGGCGTTTACCGTTGCGTCGTTTGTGATCTGCCGTTGTTTGAGAGTGGGACGAAGTACAAATCGGGAACCGGATGGCCAAGTTTTTGGGCGCCGAAAAATCCCAAAGCCGTCGCGACGCGGACCGACTATGTGTTGTTTTATCCTCGCACGGAAGTCCACTGCAGCCGATGCGGTGCCCACTTGGGACACGTGTTCGACGACGGCCCGGCCGACAAAACGGGCAAACGCTATTGCATGAACAGCGCTTCGTTGTCGTTCAATACGACCGAGGAGGAAGAAGTATTGGCGGCCAAGCGTGCTGCGGAGAAAAAATCCGACGACGCTATCAAATCCAAGCCGACCGATGCGGCTTCGAAAGACTGACCGTCGTTCCGGTTATAGGGGCCAATCGGCTTTGATCGATTCACGCAGGTCAAACCGGTCGAAACGATATCACTGAAAGACGTTGTTTCGAGGTTTATCGGTGGAGTGCGTGATGATGCGAAAGTTGACCGGTGGTGGCTCACAAAGACGAGCGACCTACGCCAAGAAGTTTCACGCCCTTGTGGTCGCTGCGGCTTTGCTATCAGCGCCCACCCTCGTCGCCGATGACGCCATTGACGACGTGGTGCAACCACAAGCTTCGGATTATGATTCGCTGCATGCCTCGTTGGCGACGGAGTTTCTCGTCGCGTTGCCGCTGCAAGATGCGGACGATACCGAGACCACCACCGATGGTGGCGAGGCCGCCTTGGACGACGCGTTGAATACGCTTCGCAAAGAACGACCCGAGGATGGTGGTGAGGAAAATGGTGGTGACGAAGCCGGTACATTAGAAGGCTTGATGGATTCGGACGACGAATCCGAAGACGCCAGTATTGGTAACGGCATCGACAATGCCATGACGACATCGGCGCGGGTGCCCAAGTCTGCCGGTGGTCGGTTTGTCTTGCCCGAGTTGCAGGCTCCCTCGATTGCAACGGACTCGATCGGAACCGGTCGGTTGCCACGCGGTTTTCGTCAGGACGCGATGGCGGTCCAGATCCCGTTGCCCGAAAGCGGCGATCAGCGGGGAATTCCCTGGGAATGGCAGGTCAAGCATTGGGCAGCCGCAAATACCTTCCATCATCCGCTTTATTTCGAAGATCGGATGCTGGAGCGGCACGGTCACGAGCGATTCGGATGCATGCAACCGGTCGCCAGCGGCATCCGTTTTTTCGGCACGACGGCGATTTTGCCCTACATGATGACGGTCAGCCGACCCTGGGATTGCGAGTATTCCCTCGGCTATTTCCGCTCGGGTGACTGTGTGCCGACCTACCTGCAACGGCCCCCGTGTGAGCGAAAAGCGGCCATTGTCCAGGGTTTGACGCTCGGGGCTGCGGTTTGGGTGCTGCCCTGATCCAGAGAACTTCTGATCCTGGCAGGCTCTTTCACTGTGTTGGACGTCTGGGTACAACTTAGATTCGGCGACGCACGTGCACCGGACCGCGATGGGACGTGCGGAAAATAAGTGTCGCGAAATCCACGTAGCAATCATCGCTCCGCGTGATTTTCGCAAAGAGACAGGACACGTATTTTCCGCACATCCCTCAGCGGTGGTTGCTAGAAGTTTGATGTGTGCGTCGGCGTTTCATTGAATTGCCCCCGGAAAACACGCACGCAGCTCGCCATGATTTATTTGCTGACCCTGATCGTCGCCGCAAGCCGCTTTTTGCCGCACCCGCCCAACGTCGCATGTCTTGGCGCCTTGGGGCTCTTTGCTGGCTGTTACGTCGCGGGCAAACGAGCGTATCTGATCCCGTTGGCCGCTCTGCTGGTCAGTGACATCATCGGTCATGTTGCCGGGATTCCGGGGATGGGCTTCTATAACCTCGTCACCATGTTTGCAGTTTACGCGGGCATGTTGCTGACGGTCCCGTTGGGGCGATGCTTGGCCAGCGGCAATCGTTGGGCGCGTGTGCCTGCGGGTTCGCTTGCCGCATCCACGGTGTTCTTCTTGCTCAGCAATTTCGGTGTCTGGCTTGGCCCATGGTATCCCAGCACCTTGGCGGGGCTCGCAGCCTGTTTCGGCAACGCGATCCCATTCTTCGGCTACACGCTGGTCGGCGACGCGTTTTTCGTTGCATTGATGTTCGGTGCCTACGAAGCGTCTCGCGTGCGTGCGTTTCGCTTCGCGACGGCCTGAGCTGACAGCATCGCCCAATCGTCAGGGTTTAACACGCGCTGTTAGACTATGACGTTTGCTCGGGTTGTCCGACGGACAATCTGTTGGGGTTCTTCGAGTGTTGCCGGTTGATCGGTCGATAAGCACTAGGACAGTGTGATCTGATTTTACGGTGCGGCGTACGTTGCGCGAATCAATGGATGATTCCGTGCGTGGCATCTGGATCACTTATCAAAAGTGAACGATCGATGCCCAAACGCACGCCAAAGCTGACATCCGTCCGAGCCCAACGCAAAAAATCGCGTCGTCTGACTTTATTGGGAATGATCCTGGGTGTCGCAGCGATGACGTCGACCGGGTGTGGGCTGTTGGATCGCGCGTGCAAGCCCGGTCCGCATGACACGACGACGTCTTACCACGATAACGTGGGACTCTCGATCGAGTATCCTCAGGTCCATGAATGCGCGACTCCGGTCAGCAACGCGGCGTTGGCAGCGAGCCAGCCGATGGCATTGCAAGATCCGGCGTCGTTGCCCACGCTGGAAATGACACTGCCCGATGCGATCGCAATGGCGATGCGTCAGAGCCCGATCATTCGCAGCTTGGGCGGATCGGTGGTCTCCGCACCACAGGTCGTCGAATCCACCTACGGCCCGGCATTGACGTCATCCAGCGCGGTCGGTACTGAAGCGGCATTGTCTGCCTTTGATGCTCAGTACGCTCAGTCGCTGACGTTCGGCACGGTGGACCAGCCATCCAACATTCAGACCGGCGGTTTGGGAGCACAGTTCACGCCGGCGGTTTCCATCGCCAACACGGCTCAATTCTCCGGTGAAATCTCCAAACGTACCGCGACAGGTGCCCAGTTCGCTTTACGTCACATCGTCAACTACAGCAACAACAACCGGCCGTTCCGACAGTTCAGCAGCGATTTCGTCGGTTGGATCGAAGCCGAATGGCGTCAGCCATTGATGAAAGGTTCGGGGACGCAGTACAACCGCATCGCGGGCACCAGCGGCCAAGCCTTTCAGTACAACGGCGTGCTGATCGCGAGAATCAACGAAGACGTCGCGTTGGCTGATTTCGAAAACGCCATCGTCGGCTTGGCGGCCGATGTCGAGCAAGCCTACTGGAATCTCGCGACCGCCTATCGATTGTTGGAAGCAAGTGTGAAAGCACGTGAGTCGGCGCTACGCACGTTCCAGTACCAGCAGGTTCGACTGGAGGTCGGCGCGGGGCGGCAAGACGAGGAAGCCCAGGCGCAATCGCAGTTCTATCAATTCCAAGCCCAGGTCGAAAACCAACTCGGCGGCGAACAAGGCCTGTACGCGTTGGAGCAGAATCTGCGCTACCTGCTCGGCATGCCGGCCACCGATGGCCAATTGATTCGTCCCATCACTCCGCTCAATGATGCCAAGGTACTGTTCGATTGGGACAGTTCGCTCGGTCAAGCTCTGGATCGACGAGTCGAACTTCGCCGCCAACGTTACAATCTCAAACGGCGCGAGCTGGAACTGTACGCCGCACGTCTGAATCGACGCCCCCAAGTCGACTTCGTCGGCCAGTACCGCTGGCGAGGTTTAGGAGACAACTTGATCGGCGACACGGATGCCGGACCGCTCAATGGGCTCTATTCATCGATCACCGACGGAGACTTTCAGGAGTGGAACGCCGGCGTCGAAATGCTGTTCCCGATCGGGCTTCGTCAAGCCAGCGCGGCGGTGGCCAATGCAAAGCTGAACCTGCAACGCGAGCGGGCGCTGTTGTCCGAAACGGAGTTGCGGATCAGCCACGATTTGTCCCAAGCCGCTCGGAGCATTGAGTTGATGTATCGTCTGTTGGAGACGAATTTCAATCGCTTCCAAAGCGATCTGCGACAAGTGGAAGTCTTGGAGCGTCGCTATGTCGACGGAATCGACAACATCAACTTTTTGTTGCAAGCTCAGAATCGGTTGAATACGAGTGAAAGCGATTTTTATCTTTCACTGGCCAACTACAACTTGGCGATCCGCGATTTCCACCGCCAAAAAGGCTCCCTGTTGGCGTACAACCAAATCCAGTTGGCCGAAGATTCTTGGGAGGGCGATGCCTACCAAGACGCTTACCGAACAGGCCGTTTCTTGACACCGCGTTCGCGAGGTGACAAGGTTTCCGTGCCCGCGCCAGTGTCCAGAGGCTCGTTCAATCCGTCCGCGGTGCAAGCACAACAGAACGTGCCGATGAGCTTCGGTGCGATGCTGGAATCGGCTGCACCGGAGGGTGAAGTCGTTGACTCGCCACAACCAGAGGTCGAGCCCACTTTGTCGGACTTGATCGATTCGGAATCCGAGTGAAGTCACTCAAGCCAATCGTTGACGATTTCCAGTAGCCCGCGGCCGCTTGAGCGATCGATCAATTCGGCATGCCATCCAGCGGTCCTTGCGGAATCAACATCGTTGAGCTGTGTGTCGCCGATCATCAAGATTTCGTGGGCCGCAGCTCCGTCGGCGAATTTTGCCGCGGCGTGAAAGAAGTCAGGGTTTGGCTTGGACCAACCCAGCCGACTGCTGACCAGCACGTCGTCAAAGAGCGACCGCAAGCCGACGCCATCGAGTACCGGTATCAGTCGATCGTCAAAATTTGACGCGACCATTCGACGCACGCCTTTGTCAGCCAGTTGCTGCAAGGCACTCGTGACATCGTCAAAAACCGACCAGTGGTTGGGGTTGGCGAAGTGGTTCCAGAGGCGGTCAAACGCCAAGTCGACCGCTTCGGTCGACAGGTCGCTCAAGGTGTCCGAGACGATCCAACGCCAGCGACATCGTTCGTAGTCAGGATCGGTCGCTCGCATCGCGACGTCACCCAGGAATCTGCGACGCATCGCAGCGGAGAGCTCTACGCGAATCTCGCCGAGCGATCGATGGCTGCCGAGCTCGGTGCCCACGGCGTGATAGACATCGGCGGGGTGCGGATCGGGATAAACGATCGTCCCGGTCGAATCAAACGCGACGCATCGGATCGGAGGTTTCGAAAACGCTCGGCTCACTCGGGATGAGCTGGGCTCACTCGGGGATGGTTTCGCCACGGATCAAGTCCTGGAAAGTTTCCCGTTGGCGAATCAACTTGGCTTCGCCGCCCTCCAGCATCACTTCGGCAGGCCGGCATTTGCTGTTGTAGTTGCTGGCCATCACAAAACCATAGGCGCCTGCATTCTCGATGACGACGAAGTCACCGACGCGGCAGATCGGGAGTGATCGACTGTCGACAAAACCGCCTTCGCGTTGAGTGAAAATGTCGCCTGACTCACATAGGGGGCCGCCGATGATGGCATCGACGTGTTCGCGGTCTGCCGCATCACCTTCGGCAGCGCAAACCGAGATCGGATGGTAGGCGCCGTACATCACGGGGCGGGCCAAATCGTTGAATCCCGCGTCGAGCAACACGAACAGGTTGTCGCCGACTTTCTTGACGCTGCGGACTTCCGCGATCAGAGAACCGCTTTCGGCCGAAAGGTAACGTCCCGGTTCGATCTCCAACTGAACCCGGTGCCCAAATTTCTCGCTCAGTCGATTCCGCGTCGCATCCCAAAGCTCAAAATATTTGGCCAAGTCGACATAGGTTTCATCGGATTTGTAGGGGACAGGCAGTCCACCGCCGGCGCTGATCGAGCGGATCGTTCGCCCGACTTCACCGGCCACGCGTTCCATTGCCTCGCAGACTTGGCTGAGGTGTTCCAGGTCGGTGCCCGAGCCGATGTGCATATGCAGTCCGGTGACGGTGACGCCGTGCTGGTCTGCACGACGTAAACATTCGTCAATTTGCGAATGCCAAATCCCATGCTTGCTCTGCTGGCCCCCGGTATTGGTCTTTTGGCTGTGTCCATGACCAAATCCGGGATTGATCCTCAGCGTCACGTCGGCACCGGGCCGTCGCTCGCCCAATTGGCTGATCATGTCGGGTGAGCCACAGTTCACCGCAATCCCATGCTCGACGACCAAGTCCAATGCGGCGCGGTCAAAGATGTCCGCTGTATAGACGATCTCGTGCGAGTCGCCACCGGGCGTGTAGCCAGCGGCGATCGCGCGTTGGATCTCACCGACACTGACGGCATCGACCACGACGCCTTTGCGACGCATCCGGTCCAGGATCGCGATGTTGCTGCACGCTTTTTGGGCGTAGCGAATGACGTCAAACGCCGCGAGGTCGGCGATCCTTTGCTGGATGACAGCAATGTCGTAGACGTACAGCGGGGTGCCAAACTTCGACGCCAAGTCCTTGATCGGATGGCCGGCGATGTCGTTGCGGTGGGTGGCAAAATCGGGGACGGAGAGCGTTGTCATTGGATTGGGTTCAGAGATCCGGTCGCGAGATGAAGCGTCAGTTCAACGGACGGACATCAGAACCCAGGTAAAAGGTTCTGTCCAGAGTTGCCTGGCGAGAGAAAAAATTGGCAGCGACGCGGCTGGAATGGTTACCAGCCGCACCAAGAACACAATACTCTCGGGCCTAGCCCGGACTGCTCAAAGTTTGGTGTTGTGTGTATCGGGGTTTGCGCAAGTTTATGTCCCTACTGGCGGCCCCAGTGAGCCTCAGGCGCTAGCCGTGGGCCTGAGGCGGATTGTGGTGCCGGCCCACGGCTATCGCCTGAGGCTCACTTTGATTGCGATGCATGGAACGAAAACACGGACTGAAAAAACAATGTCAACACCAAACCTTGAGCAGTCCAGGGGGACTCGGTGAATCCCTCGCTTACGCATCGGGTTATGAAAAACAATCTGCATTTCCCAACGGTGTCACAACTCAATGTCAAGAATCTGTTTGCGCTAAAATCAATCATCCACATGAATAATCCGGCCTAGAATCCAGAGATTGGCAATGGAGAATCATCTTCCCTTCGCCGATTTTCCCAAACGATGGGGCGTGCGGGCTGCAGAGCATCAAATCGGCCAGGTCACCTTGCCGCACAGACACCCCCTCGTTTGGAGAATCAGCTCGCGTTACTGCTCGCTGCGAAGGATCGGGCCGCTGCCGGAGGACTGCGGAGCGGCAGGCGAGGAAGTCGTCTCGCTGGTGCTCTGTGTCGCTTCGGGCTTGCCGTCAATGATGACCTTGTCCGACACCACGCGTGGACCTTGGGGGCCGGGGCGGCGGCCCCGGCGGCGACCGCGTTGGACGGGGACAAAGCGGCTTTCGACCGACTGGATCAGCTTCGTGATGCAGAGCTTGTTGATGCTCAATTTGACTTCCTCGGACTCGTTGGCCAAGGCTTCGTGCAGGCTCTTGGGCAGTCGGATGGTGATCATCCGCTCGGGTTCGCTGGCGTCTCCCTTGGAGTTGTCTTGGCTGCGAATGGCAGCGAGCATTTCCTGCAGTTGGCGATAGGGCTCCGTGCTCTGGAATTTTTCCCGCTCGGTGATGTCGGAAAAGAGCTGACGAACGACGCCTTCTGGGCCAAAGATTTCGCGGAAGAAAACGACCCAACTGCCCGTCTGTGCGAACGCTTGTTCCGCCAGATGGAGGGTCTGTTGGCTGCGTCCGTGGAAGTCCTGGGTGGGGTCCACGGGGCTCAGTTTTAATTTAACCTCGCCCGGCGTTTTCTCTGGGCTTGGGTCGCTAGCATATCGAAGCTGTTCGGAGGGGGTGACTGGCGTCATTGGTTCGTGATTCCTTCTTCTGTTCGTGTCCGTGGCGGAGGTGCCAGTGGCTGATTGAGCCGATCCTCGCCAGGGGTCAAACGCTCCTTTGCAAATAGTTGCTGTCAAAAGGACTTACGCTCGCAAATCAGATGTGCACAAGCTTTGGGCAAGCCTGCCTCGAGCCGCACCTCGCCGGGCTGCGTAAAAACAAGGCACTGCCTTGTTGTGCAAAAACTAGGTGTCCACTCCGGATATTCTTTGCAAGCCTTCCAGGTGAAGTCTGTTGGTGTCAAGAAAGTCAACGAAAATCACACTTTTTGCCTGGTGCTATTTGATGGCAATTTTTCTGTGATTTTCTCGGATCCGCTCAAGAAGGTGCGGGTCCTCGCTGGGGAGACGTGATCAGGCGGCGACGTACCCGGCGTTAACCATGAGAGGGGTTTCTGCGTCCGTGTGCGTTTCGGCGTGGAGAGCCGAGGCAAGTCAACCCCTTCGAGTTGAGAATTCGTAGAAAGCTTGGTGTTCCAAGTTTTCCGCAGTGACGAAGCCAAGCAGCAAACAGGCCCGGCGGCGGGGAGCCGCTCGGCAGTTCTCCCCGGCCTGCTCAGCGTCCGTCGTAGGCCGCTGCGATGAGTTTCACCGCGCGAGAAAGTTGCTCAGAACTGGTGGTCCATCCGAGCGAGATTCGCATGGTCCTGCAGGCCTGCTGCTCGCTTCGGCCGATAGAACGCAGTACCCGAGTCATCTCATCCGGGGGGGAGCTGGACTGGGGGGTCGAGATGGCCAGTTGGCGGGCGGATTCCTGCAGTCGGCTGGTGTCGGCGGGCAGTTCGATCGCGAGGGTGTTGGGCAAGCGTTCGGCAGCTTCGCAAAGCACGGTGATCCCGCCGGGGACCTGCTGACGCAGGTCTTCGATCATCTTGTCTCGCATTTCAGCGAGCTTGTCCGCTGCGTCGACGCAGCAGCGTTGGGCCAGCATCGCGGCCGCCCCCAGTCCGACGCAGCCGGGAATGTTTTCTGCTCCAGGCCGCAGTCCCATTTCTCGCGGCTCGCCATAAGTGATCGCGGCCAACTTCAGGCCTCGCCGCACGTACAACGCCCCGCTGCCTTTGGGGCCATAAAACTTGTGTCCGCTGATCGAGACGGTGTCCGCTCTCAGCTGGGTCACATCGATCGGCATCTTGCCGAAAACCTGTGTCGCATCGCTGTGCAAGACGACCCCCCGGCTGTGGCAGATGTCGGCGACTTGGCGGACCGGCTGGATGGTCCCGACCACCGCGTTGGCCGCCTGCAGGCACATCAAGCGAGTGTCCGGGCGGATCATCTGGTCGACTTTAACGGTGTCGATGATTCCATTAGCGCCGCATGGAACGGGTTCGATTTCCCAGCCCAAACGGGTCAAGCGCTCCAGGGGGCCGAGGACGGATTCATGTTCCAGGCAACTGTACAGCACATGCCCGACAGGCTGGTCGGACAGCACGCCGAGGATGGCCAAGTTGTTGGCTTCCGTTCCGCCACCGGTGAACACGACTTCGAACGACTCGCATCCGGCCAACTCCGCGATTCCTTCACGCGCGTGCTCAAGAGCTTCGCTGACCGCCTGAGCTTGGGCGTGTTGCTGCCCGGGGAGCATGAAGTGGGTGGACCAATAGGGCTGCATCGCTTCCAGGACAGAGGGCGCGAGCGGCGTGGTTCGGTTGAAGTCGAGGTAGATAACAGACAAACTTGTTCAGGCACCGCGGCATCTCCCCGTCAAAACGCGGGTTGATCAGCCGCCGGGCATTTCCTTTGGGCGGGGGAATGACTTGGATTTGAAAGAGAAGCGAGGGTAGGAAATCGGCGTGCATCGAGCTTAATTCGATTTTTTCTTTCCGGTAGTGCTCCGCCGGCATGGGGCCTCATTGCGGGCGGGTCTCGCATGCCCCTTGTTTATGAAATTCGGAGGATGGCATTTGCATCAAACACCGATCACGGTGATAATTCAAGGCATTGTCGATCGGAAGCCGACAAGACATTGGAGACTGGTATCGTTTGTAGCACCCGATGAATGGGTGACTAGGCTCCGCTGACTCTTCTCTCAATAGCCTTTTCTCACGGAGTGCGGTGCAATGAAACGAAACAATACCGGGTTCACACTCGTCGAGCTGCTGGTCGTGATTGCGATCATCGGCATCCTGGTCGGCTTGCTCGTTCCCGCCGTGCAGGCTGTTCGCGAGGCGGCCCGATTGACACAGTGTCAAAACAACATTCGTCAGTTGGCGGTCGCCACTCAAACGTATGCGAACCAGCGTGGTCAACTACCTGGATACGTTCAACGTTACGGCGGGTACATTCCGCCCGCGTCAGGGCCTGGGGATCCGACCGACCCATCCAACGCGGGCACTTTCGTTGCACATGCCAAAGTGGGCGGTTTCGGTGTTGCCTTGTTGCCCCACATCGAACAGCAAGCGATCTTTGAGCATTGGAGCGAGAGCAAGTACCCGGTGCTCAAACCGGTGGGAGGGATCCATGAGGAGTCGTCTGAGTTGGCAGGGGCAGGATTTCACGCGATCGCTGCTGCGAGCATTGCAACTTTTCAGTGTCCGAGCAGTCCTGTCATCAATTCTAACTTGGGTCGGAATACCTATGCTCCCAACACCGGCATGTCGCATCTAGGGGACAATCCGGCCAACGGAGCGGTTCGTGTTTTGACGACAGGTTTGTCGAGAACCTACAACACCAAAAACTCGCTGTTCAATCCGAAGTACGTAGGGGTGTTCTCCGGCGCGCCTCCCGCGAATTTTGCGGTCGGCCAGAAGATCACGCTTGAGGACGTAGCTGATGGATTGAGCACCACGATGTTGTACAGTGAAAATGTTCAGGCGTACCCGTGGTTCCGCCCCGGTTTCTTGAACGCAGCCGATCTCGCCAACGCCACGATGGTCAATGGCCAAGTCGAGTTGGTGGCAGATGGTGCGACCGTTAGCGGCGGAGGGTTGTACTCCGAGTCCGGTGGCGCGCCCATTTGGGAAGCGTTGATTAACGGGCGATTTTCTGCAGGGATCAATTGGCACTACGAAAGCGATGAGCAGCTGCTCAGTTCGAACGATAAGATCAACGCTGCTTATGTAGCAGTGGGAGCGCCCGTGCCAGCGGTTCAGCGTTTCCACAAGATCAATGGCGATGGTAGAGATATCGATTCGATCACCGAACGTATTCCGAATTTTGCGGACGCCTACCACTTTGGTCGTCCCTCTTCAACTCACCCGGGTGGCGTGGTGGTGGCGTTTTGTGACACGAACATTCAGTTCGTCACGGACACCATCGACTACCGCGTGTATCAAGCGATGCTGACTCCCCACGGCAAGAAGAGCGACGTTCCTAATCCAGAGTTTGTGCTAACGGATGAACTTGCTGAGTGATTTGGCAATAGACAGGCACAAAGAGCAAACGTAGGTCATGCTGTGCATGACAGAATACGAACACCGAGCGGCGATCATTCACCGGAAAGGAACTCGTTGGTAAAGCAACTTTCCGGTGTTACTGTTTTCGGATCGACCAATCCGAGTTCCGCCATTTGGTTGACCAGCGTTTGCCAACGCTGGGCCGACATTTGACCAACCTCCGTGGGCGACATTCCGTTGGGCATTGCCAGTGGTTTCATCTGCTCAGCACCAAACGCTAACGCTTCCGCCGTCATTCCGTGATCGTTTGCGGCCAGGATTGCTTCATTACCTCGCTCTGGAGACTCCAGGTAGTTTTGCCAGCCTTGTCGGGTCGCGGTCACAAACGACCTGACGAGTTCCGGTTGTTCGCGGATCAGTTTCCCCGTGGTCACCAAGACGCTGGAGTACGGGTTGAACCCCAGATCGCTGACCATCAGCGTGCGAACATCCACACCTTGTTGTTGAGCGAGCAATGGTTCGGCGAATGAGTAGGCTTGAACGACGATGTTGGGGTCGGCGATCAGTGAAGCGACGCTGCCGTGATAGGGCACTTCGTTCACACCCTCTAGCAGCCCTTTGCTGCGCATGAACTCGACATATGCACGCCCGTTCTGTCGTTGAAAGGTCTTGCCTACGAGGTCCTTGAATTCGTTCACGCCGCTGTCGGCACGGACCAGGATGCACCGAGGATGATCTTGCAAAGCCGCCAGCACGGCGACGACGTCCATGCCCTGTTGTCGAAACAGCACGACATCATCCGCGTTGGCAAATGCGAACTGACAGCGTTCCAGTTCCAGCTCGGGGCCGATCGGAGTGGCGCGGCCGCCGGGGCGAATCTCGACATTCAGCTCCGCTTTGTCGTAGGTGCCGTCCGATTTGGCTTGATAAACGCCGCCGTGCTCGGATTCGGGAAACCAATTCAACTGAACCGCCACAGCAGCTCGTGAACCGCCGGACCCGGAATTCGCACCGCCATCCCCCGAGGGCGCTGTTGATCGACCGCATCCGATGCAGCCAACGGCGACGCATGCGGTAACAAAGGAAAGCAGGGACACGCGGAGGAACTGCAAAGCCGTCATGACTACAGACACAATAAAAGGAAACAGAGTCAGGGAAACAGAGTCAGCGACAGATGCCATCATCATCCCTTGGTCGTGATACCATCGTCGTGGCATCGTAGTGTCCAAGCAAGCCGTCGGTCAAACCAAATGCCCGGGCTGGGAAATCAAACGTTTCGCGTCCAGCGTCTCAGAACGGTGCTGCTGAGCAGATGCACGATCCCGAACAGGGTCAATCCGATCAGCGTGGAAGCAAAGAGGGCGGCGATCAACGCGTCGGTCATGTTGAACCCTTGCCAACCGGTCATCAAGGTTCCCAGGCCTGCACTGGATGACGAACCATTGCCGACAAAGAATTCCGCCACGATGGCTCCGATCACCGCCAAACCGCTGCTCGTCTTGGCTCCCAGCATCAGATAGCTGATCGCTGATGGGATTTGCAGACGCAGCAGTCGTTGCAGCTTGCCGGCGCCGTAGAGTCGAAACATATCCGATTGCTGTTTGTCGATCGCCAGCAGTCCAGCGGTGACATTGTTGATGATGGGAAACAGGCACACGATGACGGTCACGATGAGCACCGTACGAAAACGATAGCCGCTCCAGATGATCAGCAATGGCGCGATGGCGACGATCGGAACCGTTTGCAAGAACACGATGTAGGGAAACAAAGCCAGACGCAGTTTGCTGGAAAGACTGAAGACGATCGCCAGCATCGAACCCACCAGCACCGCAAGCAACAAGCCCAAGCCGGCCGCGGCGCCGGTGGCGATCGTTCCCTTGGCCAACTCCAGTCGGTACTTGTACGCTGCGGCCACCACAGCCCGTGGTGATGGCAGGAGAGCCGGTGGCAAGTCCAGTCCCCAGACCAGCAGCTCCCAGATCGCAATACCGATCCACGCCACAGCGGCGACGGCAATTGCTTTGGCCAGCCATGATGCCGTCGGTTCATCATCGCGTCGAGCACTCATCGGAACGTCTCCTCGCTCGTCACACGCTGATCGTTGCTGGGTTTCGTTAGGGTATTCAGGTTTGTCTCGCATTCGGCCGCGCGGCGCATCGCGTCACTGACATGTCCATAAAAGTCAGCGAACTGCGGTGTCCTGAGCAGGTCGACGTTCCGGGGATAGGGCATCGGATTGTCGATGATTTCAGAGACGACACCGTTTCCCATGACCACGATGCGGTGGGACAGCAGGATCGACTCGGCGATGTTGTGAGTGACCATCACTGCCGTGAACCCGTATTGCTGCCAGAGATCCAGCAAGAGTTGCCCGAGTTCGTTTCGGAGCATCTCGTCGAGCGCTGCAAAGGGCTCGTCGAGCAACAGCACGCGAGGGCGTGTGACCAGGGCGCGGGCGATGGAGACTCGCATCTGCATGCCACCAGAGAGCTGATGCGGAAATCGGTCCACTGCATCGTCCAATCGAACCGCTCGCAATGCATCCAGCGCCGCCGTGGGATCATCGGTCCGGGAAGACGTCAGTTGCAGGGGCAGGCTGGCGTTTTGAAGCGAGGTTCGCCAGGGCAGCAACGCGGGTTGTTGGAAGACAAAGGCGATCTCGCCACGGCGTGCAATTGCTGCTGGCTCCAGAGTGACCGTTCCGGCGGTTGCGGATTGCAATCCCGCCATCGTGCGTAGCAACGTCGTTTTGCCGCAACCGCTGGGGCCAATGAGGGAAACAATCTCACCAGCGGCGGCGGTGAACGTGACATCGCGAACCGCGGTCACGGCGTCGTCAAAAACCACGGAAACATCGCGGCACTGGATCTGTGATGCAGCCGACATGTGTCCCCGTTTCCTGTCTGTTCATCGTATTCTAACCACGTAGCCGAGCCTCTCGGGACGTGGTAAACAATTGTCGCTCGACTTTCCAAGTCGATAGCGTTCTCCGCTGTACGTTGTCGACCCGGAGAGTCGAACGACAATCCGCAAGCGGCAACTTATTAATCACACGTCCCCCGAGGCTCGGGGATTTCGCGTCTCGGAGAGACGCGGCTACGCGAGTTTCAGTCTTCCATTGCTGCTTTAGCGGCGTCTTTGAGTGCGCCGTCGGGTGTCAACTTGAACTTACGATCACCGACTTCGATCTCCACGTCGTTTGCGGTGATTGCCGTCACGGTACCTTTGACGGTGCCAATTTCAAAGCCGTCGCCCACACGCAGTTTCAGCGTCTTGCCTTTGGTGCGAACATTCATCCATGCGACCCAGTCCTCGTCGCCTTGCACCAACGCGGTCAAGAACGTCTGGGTGGCGTCGTCGAATGCTGGCGGAGTGACCGGTGGTTCCGGTGGCGGAGGTGGATCGACCACGGCGACGGACAGGGTTTGCTCAACGGATTGATGAGGGTAACCACTGTCGGTTGCACGCACTCGAACTTGGATCTCGCCTTTTTCTTTCGAGTCGACTTGCAAGGTCCCGCTGCGAGAATCAAGCGTCACGCGTGGATCTGGTTCGCCGATCAATTCCAAATCAACTCTGTGCGACTCGGGGTCTTTGAAGGTCAACGTGATCGGAGTTCTACGTCCCACGATCGCTTCGACCTTTTGGTTGCCCGTGTATTGAGGCGATTGGTTGGGCGGTTCGAACAAATTGCGATTCAAGATCGGTTCGCTGTAGTGGGCGACGTCATTGGTGATATGCCAAGATTCCGAAGTCGGCTCGGCCGCATCCTCGGCTGCTGCTGTCAGGGCGAGGGCATCGACGGACATTTTGAGAGTGAAGCCGCCGATCTTGCTGGGCCGCAAATCCAGGTCACTGATGCGGTGCAAGTAGTCTTTGGAATAGAAATCATGAAGCAATTTCAAGACATTCGGCAAAGGCGCTTCGCCGGAAATCCGGAAGCCGAGTTTGTGGTACAGCGCACCGGACATCGTCGTCGTGGGGTCCACCGACGGGTTGCGGATTCCGTTGGCCTTGATGACGTCGCGCAACCAATTCTGGTAGTCGCTCGCCGCACGGACTTTGTCGCTCGGCAGTGAACGCGTCAGGTACTCGCCCATCCGTCCATCAGCCAGTGCGCCTTGCAAGACGGTTTCTTCCAGAGTGATGCTGGAATTGGTCAGCGACTCGATCTGGCCTTGTCGATAATCGATCGCGTCTTTGTATTTGCTCCATCCCCACTGGCCTGCACCCAAGACGAGTAAGCTGCCAACGGCGATCAGTAGGATTCGTTCTCGTTGAGTCATGCTTCCACCTCCTGCGTCACGTTGCCTGAGTCAGGAGACGTTTCACTAGCGGGGGATTTTGGTTCGGGAGAGGTTTCCGGATTCGAATTCGTTTCGGTTTCCGATGCGGTCTCTGGTTGGGTGTTTTCTGCGGGGCTGGTCGTCTCGGGCTCCGACGGTTTGTTTGTGGTTGCGGACTCCGCTTCGCCGGCGCCCGATGAATCGGTTGTCTCTTTGGCTGATTCTTGGGGGGATAGCGTTGCTGTTGCAACTGGTTTTTCAACCGTCATTTCCGTCGAGTCTTTTGTTCCCAGGCCCATCAGTTGTTCGTAGCGTTGATTTCGAACGAATGTCGGGTCGATGAGGACTGATTCGTCGAATCGCCATGAGTACTTGTCTTCCGCCTTCTCATCCTTCTGTGTGCCTTTGCCGACCACGGTGTGGGAATCATCCCGGAGGCTCGTTTCGATGTCTTCGATCACAGCGGAGTCCGTGACTCCACCGACCACGGTCAGCTCACCGCCACTTTTTCGGATGTCCGTCTTTGCGCTGATGGAGCGGACGATCAGTTTATCAGAGGGAGGCAGGTTTTCCGCGACGCGTTTCATTTCGTTGAGCCAGTTGACGCTACCGTCGAGATAGTTGTCGATCGATTCGGTCTGTGCAATGCTCTGCAGTGCACCTTTTTCCTGCGATTGAAAATCCGATCGTTGTTTTTCCAACACTGCGATCTTTTGATTGAGTTGGCTGATGTTGCGATAGCCAAAGAATGCGAGCAGCAGAGCGATGGCGATCGGTCCTCCGATCAACAGGGCGTGTCGAAGTCGGTCCGGTTCGACTTCCACTCGTTTACGCGGGTTGAGGAAGTCGATCAAACGATCCGAGTTCATTTCATCGCACGCCAACAAACCGACCAGCGGTGCCAAGCGACCGACGTGTTTGGGCATCGTGGCCTTGGCAGCCTCTGTGACTTCGACCAACTCGAATGGATCGACGACATCGACGTTGGTGCCTTGGATCGCTTGCGAAATCTTGTCGACTTCTTCTTTGTGCACATCACTGAGCCCCCACAAGATCACGCGATCAGGAGCACCGTTGATGCCGCATGCCAGCAGGCTGCGTCGCAGTTCGCCGGCCAAGCCGACGGATCGTTGTTTTGGATCGGCGGGCAAGCGTACCGTTCGGACAAAGATCACTTTGCCGTCTCGGGCGATCGCGATCTCCGCGTCCAGTGGCAGCAGGTCGATCAAAATGACATCGCCGGAGACGGTTTTTTTGGTCAAGTACAGTGCGGCGGCTGACAGCGGCCGCAGCGCGATCCGTTTGGGGACCAAATCCGACGCTTTGCACTGCTCGCGGATTTCGTCCAGTTGGGTCGGGCCGATCGCCGCAGCGATCAACGAGGTGCCTTCGCTGGTTTGGTTGGTGATCAGGTAGTCGACCGTCGCGCGATCGCTAGCCGAAGCAAAATTTCGGATGGCTTGGAACCGCACCATGTCGGGCAGTTCGTCTTCCGGGACCGGAGGCAGATCCAGTTGTCGCAGTTCTGCTTGGCCGCGACCGATCGCGATCAGCGTTTCCGTTTTCTGCAGATCATGTTCGACGACAAACCGTTTCAGCGTCTGGGAGACGTTTTCGTTTTCGGCGATTGGAATGACTGCCGCATCGGTCACTTTGACTTGATCGCCGCTGCATTGCGCAGCGACCAGTCGTAGTTCCGATTCGTCCCAGTCGATGGCTATTTTTCGTGGCATGGTTTCAGTTTAGTCCAAGGATTCCAGATGGCAGCACAGATGTGCCAATTTGGGTCGGTGGTTCATTGATTGGGCAAGTTGACGGTGGAGCGAATCCCGAGCACGGAGACATCAAAACCGCGTCCCAAGTGGCTCAGGTCACGCCACATCACGATCTTGGGGTTCACCGTGGTGGCATCGATGATGATTTCGTGTCGTTGTGAGATGCCCTTGGCCTCGTAGTAGCCCACGATCTGCGCCCGGTAGATGTCTCCACCGGCGGTCAACAGTGGTGTCAATTGACGCATTTGATCCAGGGTCACGATGCCTTCGACCATCGGCCAGGTCTCGTGGAATCGGTTGGGATCGTCGGACTGCCCCATCCGCGCTTCCAAGATCGCTTGGACTTGTTCCTCGGTCAGCATCGGGATGCCATAGAGGAGTTCCGCGGGGCACTCGTTGATGTTGATCCGGCCGGGCATCGTCTCCGAATCTTGGGTCGTCAACGCGTCCATGATGATGGGGAGGTAGTTGCCCATCGTCAGCAGATCAAAGGGGGATTGGTAGCTACGGGCATTGTCCCCATTGCCGACGGTGACCGTGGCGTCGATCAAATCCAGGACTTGCGTGAAATCGGTGCCGCCACCGGCGCTGAGATCCAGTTCACCCAGCAAGTCAGACGTCCAAACGCCGCCCGAGGGAGCCGAGCTGTCCTGGTTGTTGTTTCCCTGATCTGAGTTCCCTCCCCCTGAGTCTTGAGAAACAACTCCGGACAAAGCGGATGGCTGACCCGCCATTCGATACGCACAGATGAAACTGGCGTAGGTTTCGTCGCCCAGTGCGTCGACGAGTTCGTCGTACAACGCTTCCAGATCGTCTTGGTTGATGTTCACGCGGAAGGAGCCGTCACGACGCTTGCTGGCTTCGCTGCCGTGGACGGTGAAGTAGGCTGCCAGGCCGAGTGCGCCCGGAGTGTCCACGGTGGCGTTGAATCGTTGTTGTTCGTCGGGGTCCAGCATTCCGTTGCGATTGGTGTCGGCACCGAACAGAAGGTTCGGGGTCATTCCGCGAACCAACAGCAGTTCCTCGACACTGAGGACGGGACCGTTGGTGGGTTCGTAGGGAGTCGAGAGGCCGGCGTAGTAATCAAACTCGGCGCCGTAGGGTCGCGGCTCATCGTCTTCATCCAGCCAGTCCAGGATCGCATCGGAGAGATCTTCCGTCATACCGGGCAACGCCAGCAGGATTGCCGACGCGAGGTTGTCCGAAGCAAGTGCGTCTTCTGCGCTGGCGTCTTCTGCCGCGCCAAGCGACGCGACGACCATCAACGCGTCTGAATTTTTTTCCAAGATCGGCAACGTGTTCAGGTTCAGCTTGGCCGATTCGTTGACCAATCCGAAACGCAGTCCGCCCAACATGCCGGTATCGGTCAGGTCAGGTGCGACGATGGAAAAGTTGCACGCGGTGACTCCGTCGGCTCCGGTCGACGCGGTCACGGCTTGGAACATGTTGGGGTTGTTGTACAGGCCACCTTGCTCGGTTCTCAGGTCCGGCGGCTGTGACAAAATCATCCGTACTGCTTCTGCACCGGACTCCACCGTCACGCGTGCTTGTACCAGATCACCGGATAGATAGGCGGACTCGTCAAAAGCGAGCATCACACCAGAGAAACTGAACACCGCCATCGTTGCCACAACGATCACGATCAAGACCAGCACCAAAAAGAATCCGCGAGGCGTGTGTTTTCTCATGTCTCTGTCCCCGCCGCGTCTGTTGTTGCTGTTTCTTCTTCCTCGATTTCGATCACTTTGGCCATCGGCAACCGCACGATGTGCTGAAACACACGGACCGTGTCGGTGTCCGTAACGCTCACACTGTCTCGGTCGACTCCCGGTTTGATCATGGAAAGCTGGACGCGGATCGCCAGTGGCAACTCGCCCAGTTCATCACTGTTCCACTGGTAGAGCCAAGTGGTTCCGTCCCAGTAGGAAAACTCGATCGCCGCGACTTCCGGCGCCAACAGTTCTCCGGTCGCGGTGAGTTGCGGCAGGTTTCCACTGGAGGCAGCGTAGACCGTTGCATTGCGATCCAAGGATCGACGTACCAAGCCGCCGCTGTCCGTGTTGGAGATCGCGGTACCATCACCCGCCAGTTCGTCCAACGGGTCGGTCACTCCGCCGAGAAATCCTGCGGACTGAACGAAGTAACTGACGGTCTTGAGGTCGCTGGGGATGTCTTGCAAATCCGTCACGTTCTCATCGAGCATCACGATGTACTCTTCCAGACGAGGCAGTTTGCTGATGTCCATTTGGATTTGATACTGGTTGCCGATCAGCCCCGGCGTTTGCAGGATCGCGGTACCCGAGTCCAGGGTCGCCGCTTCGGTTGCTGTTTCCTCGGGTAGTTCTTCTTCGGATTCGATTCCGGCCGCTGACAGGTCTTCACCGGTGGATTGGCCCGTGATCTGACCTCCCATCGACGCAGCCGAACTGGCCAGTAGAGCTTCCAAGGCACTCGTGTCTGTTGGCTCGGGGTGCAAGGTCGATCTCAAGTCGTCTTCGATCATCTGCATCACCGCAGCAGCCAGCATCGTTTGCCGAATATCGGTGTCAGCCACATCCATGTCGCTGACATAGAACTGGAACGCGGCATTGATCAGCGACATCAGGACCACCGACATGGCCAGCGTCAGAATCAACTCCAGCAATGTGAACGCTCTGCGGTTGTGAGCGGTGCGGACGATTGTTTGTCGCGATTGATCGCTGTTCATCAGATCGCTTCTCCCGACGCGGCAGCTGCGATTTCTTCTCGTGCGGCCTTCTCTTCCATTTCGGCTTCGACCAAGCCCAAGGCAGGATCGATCATCCAGCGGTCCAACACGTAAGTCGCCAGCGGTAGGTCTTCGTTGGGAACTGATGCCCGAACGGTGACGCGTATCGCCAGCATTCCCGCAAGCGGCGCTTGTGCGATGTCGACCGAGTAGGTGTACGTCGTCAGGCTTTCGGAATCGAACGCTTCCACCGGCGAGTCGACCACGGGCGTCGGCGTCTGGCCGGCTTCTGAATTGAGCAACAGCTCGGACAATTTGGTTTGGCACAGAACACGTGACATCGCCAAGGCGCGTGCTTCCCGTGCGGCTTCCGTTCCCGTGTCAGCCAATTGAGCCAGCAGTGCAAGAGAAGTTCCCAGGATGGCTAGCGCCAACAGCATCTCCAGCATCGAAAACCCACTGCGATGGCTGATGGTTGATCGGTTGTTTCGTGGGGTTGCTTTCATGGTGCGGGCGCCTGGACGGTACCGACTGTGACATCGCCGGTGATTCCACGCATCTTGATCGTGATGGTTCCGTCCGTCGCATGCTTGAGTGTCAAGGCTGCCGTGCTCGTGGTGCCATCGGGATAAAACAAAATGGGTCGGGAGAATCCGCCCGTCTGATCGGAAACGGTTTGCTGTTCGATTGCTGCGGCGCGAGCAGCCGATACCACCGCAATGTTTTGCAAGACGACTTCATCGGGCAACTGAATCTCTCGGTCGGCCACCGCGTCAGGTTGCAACGCCGTGACGGTGGCTTGATCGGCACCGGTCAGCATCGCGGATTGAGAACCGGTTTGATCATAGGCTTCGATGGAATCCGCCAGCGACTGAAAGGGACGGATTCGGATCACGCCTTGTTCCAGTTCCCCGTCCAAAATCATGGTGCGTCCCTCACGCATCGCGCGAAGTCGCAGACGCATCATTTCTTCGCTCATCTCATTGGCAGCGCGGACCAGTCTCCGATCCCCCAGCAACATCGCGAAGGTCGGGATAGCGATCGATCCGAGCACGGCGATCAACGAAATCACCAGCAACAGTTCCAGCAGTGTGAAACCAGCAGACGACTTTGCGGCGGTGGGGCGGGTGATGGACACGGCAGATAAGTCACGGCGATGAGGATCGCCGGATGAGAGAGTGGAACCTTACAAACAAGTCTTCGAATCGTTTCGCAGCCGGGTCGCGCCACCCGCAGTTCATGCCACCCGGCTGCCAAAACCATTCGCTGATTCGCGAGATCAGCCGGTGACGACGATGTCGTCGTCGTTATTCATTTGGCCGTCGATCCCGCCGCTACGCAGTTCGTAGGTGTTGCCATTGACCGAGTAAATGATCTCCTTGCCCCACGCATCGGTTGGGACACGTTCGATGATCGGCTTCACCCATTTTGCCTTTAGCGACGCATCACTGGGGCCGTCTTTGAGTTCTTCCAAGGTCTCCGGTAGCGTGTTCATACGAAGTTTGTACTGCGTGATGAACGATTGAACCATTTTCAACTGTGACTGGGTCGCGTCCGCCTTGGCTGCTTCGCCCGTGCCGACGACGTTGACGACCACAATCCCACCCAAGACGACCAAAATCGCCAACACCAACAACAGCTCCAACAACGTAAAACCACCGCGACGGCACGAACGCGAGCGGGTGGACGAATGGCCGCGATGTCGGCGGCGTTGCTGACAACGATCTTCGGGGGCGTGGCATTCGGAATTTGGAAGCGAATGTTTCATTGGTTCAGTGGGGTAAAGCTGAAAAAGGTGAGGGAGAGGCAAAACCCGTCGAGACGCCCGATGGTCTCGGGTGGCCGTCTCACGCGGTGGTCTCGAAATGGAGTGGTCCGTTCTGAGTGACCCAGCTCGCCTTGGCGTGAAAGCTGAAATTCGTTTTCCACCGCCTTTGGTCACTGTGTCACACAAGGATTCTAACCACTGGTCAAAAAAAAAGTTCCGGCAATCATTCGGATCGGAACGCCATTTCTTTGTCCACTTGAGCGGTTTTTCCAACAAAGCGTGTTCGCCGGTCCATTGCTGGAACGACTATCCCAATGATCGGAGTCAAACGTCCTCGATAGCAAAAAAGCTCGCGAAATTGGAGGGCGGGCGGATCGCAAAAGCGAACGACATGCCCAGTGGTATACCCCGGCAGGGGGTGCTGCGCTCCGGTTTATCCCGCCCAATCGCAGCCTGATTGGGAAGTGATTGGGTGACATTGTGACGATTTGGGACGCTCTCAAGGCGACCGCAAACAGCCAAATCGTAACGATGGTGGTAGAATACAGGGAATTAGTAAATACGCTGTTTCCCATCTTCACTCCTTTTCTGAACCATCTGCTGGAACGCTGAACCATGGCGGCACGCGACGATTCTGTAATCCGTGGCAGTCTGATTACCTGCTTGATCTTCCTCGTCCTCTCCCTCGCGCTGAACTTTATCCTCTGGCGTTGGGGTGACACACAGGCGACGACAGCGAGCAACGACAAGACTGCGCTGCGAAATGCACAGGACGAAATCCGAAATCTGGAAGAACGCGCCATCACCTACAAGGCGATGCTCGGACAGGGACAACTGAGTCAGGATCAGTTCAATGCGCTGAAAACCTCTCAGGACACCGATCAGGACATGAACGAAATCGCAAAGCGATTCGTGGATCACATGACCGTGTTCGGACCTGACGTCGAAGTACAAGACAAGAATTATGCCAAGCTGCCCGACTATCTGTTGACCACGATCCGCAGCCGCAACGAGCAATACGGTGACGCCATCGAACAGGTGGCCCAGATTCGCAAACAAGCGGACGCTGATGTCGATATCGCTAATAAGGCGCAACAGCAAGCGGAGACGGAGCGTGACACGGCGCAAAAGAGTCTTGAGACAGAACGCGATGCTTATGCAAAGGATCGGGCCCGCATCAACACGGAACGGGAAAAGGATCGCGACAAAGTGACGTCGATCACACGCGATTTCGACCAATTCCGTCGTAAGAAATTGGACGAAACACGCAAACTGTCCCAAAAGCTGGACCAGTACACGTTGACGATCGAGACGCAGCGAATCCAGTTGAACGAACTGCAATCGGATCGTTTCGAGTCGGTGCAGGGCGAGATTCGCAGCGTTCGCCGTGGCGGCGAGGTTTGCTCGATCAACCTCGGGTCGGCCGACGCACTTCGCCCCGGCATCACCTTTGGCGTTGTTGACCGCAATGACCGCTTGGAGGACGCCGAAGTCAAGGCAACATTGCAGGTCACCAAGATCCTCGGTCAGCATTTGGCCGAAGCACGTGTGATCGCACGTCCTCGTATGGAAACTCCGATCATCGAAGGCGACTACGTGTACTCGCCGTTCTGGGCTCCAGGACGCGAGGTCAAGATCGCTTTGGCGGGCGACATCGACATCGACGGAGACAGCAAACCAGACAACAGTGCGTTGGTCGGCATGATCCAAGCCGCTGGTGCGAAAGTCAGCGCGGCCTTCTTGCCCAACGGGCAAGTCGAAGGAAAGCTGGACTCCAGCATCCGATTCATGGTTACCGGCGAAGCTCCCGATTTGGACGGCCCCAACGCGGATGAGAACGCAGCGCAGATCGCCATCGTCGGTAAGGCCCGCGAGAAAGCTCGTGAGCTGGGGATCACCATCATCCCGGCTTGGAAGCTGCAAGCTTACCTGCGTCGTTTGGATGACTCGCTGACAACGCCGCTGGGTTCGGCGGCACGCGGCGAAGATTTCCCGCCCATCCGGGCATCGGACACCACGAGTCGATTGCCGACCGTGCTGCCCGAATTGTACACCCGTCAGCTCGAAGGCATGCAGAAGGGCAACGAGATCAAGCCCTGATCGAGCACCGGAAATCGTTCGAGATTCGGTAGCTGAGCCACCGTTGAACGAGCGTTAAACCATCGCAGAGCCGCAGTCCACACGACTGCGGCTCTTTTCGTTCGATGGCAGTGTGGAATTCGGTCGCCAGCAACCCAGTGCGGGTTTTGGTTGCCAATAACGCATAGTGAGATGGAAGCAGGACGTCTCGTCGAGAAGGCCGCCTGGATCGCTTTTCTGATCTCAGCTCGAAGCGCAGGCGTGGTCGCATTTCGCGTCGTGAGTACTTGGCGGCGTCCCAGGAGTCCAACAGCGAACGGAGGCATTTCTACATATCACTCTTGCAATTCACACCAGAATAGAAAATGGAATCAGCAATCGATCTGCCCAGGGTTCTTGACTTTTTGGAACCTTGTTTCTTTTTCGCCAAACGGGGACTCAGCCAAGTGACCCTCGTGAGTCCGTCGGTGAGAGACGTGCTGGGATACGAGCCCAAGCAAGTCATTGGCGGTAGCTACTTGGATTTTGTCATCCACGATGACCCCATCAACGCGGACTTGATGGAATGTCAAACGATGGATCTCAGCAATGGTGGTCGCATTCAAGCCTTACGCGCCGTCCGCGCGTGGGACGGTTCCCGCAGAGTGCTGTCGATTCAAACCGTCGGTGCGAGTGACACAGAAGAAAAGCCTGTCCTTACGCGGCACAATGTGGCCTTGGATGTGACACAAAGTGTGGACCGGTATCAAAAGATGTCGAAGCGTTTGACCGAACTGACTCAGTGCCTCGGTAAAATGAATGCGAGCGAGCACGCGATTGCTTATCGATTGTTGGACGGCAAGCTGAACCGTGAGATCGCGAAAGAGTTGAATCTCTCCGACCGTACGGTGGAGCGTCGACGTGCCTCGATTCTGAAACGCTTGGGCACCAACAGCCATGCCAAAGTCGTCCAGTTGATGGTCGAACGCGATCTGCTGACACAAATGCTCGAACACAACGAGCCATGGCATCTTGCACGCAACGCAAACTTGGTCTGCTGAACCGTCGCTAAGCAGTCGCTCGACTTTCCAAGTCGATAGCGTGCTCCGCAAGTTTCTGTCACCTCTCCTGTCGCAGCTGGTGGCCCCCAGTGAGCCTCAGTCGCTAGCCGTGGGCCTGAGGCTCCGCAAGTTTCTGTCACCTCTCCTGTCGCAGCTGGTGGCCCCCAGTGAGCCTCAGGCGCTAGCCGTGGGCCTGAGGCGGATTGTGGTGCCGACCCACGGCTAGCGCCTGAGGCTCACTCTGATTGCGATGCACGGGACAAAAACATGGACTGAAAAAACAATGTCAACGCCAATCTTTGAACAGCCCGGGCAAGCCCGACGGAAATCTGCGTTGGCTCACCGTATGTAGGTCATGCTCTGCATGACCTATGAGTGTTGCTAGGCTGCTGGTCGATACAGTCGGGGTTGTTTCCATTGTTCATCGCTCACGAACGATGCGAGCGCATCGATGGTTCTGGCGGTCGCTCCGCGGTGTTGCTCGACGACTTCTTGCGCGGCTCGCCCCAACGCGTCGGCGGCAGGGACGTTGGTCAGACAACGGACAACAAATGCGTTCAACTCGGCTTGATCGTTGACGCGGACAGCGGCGTCGGCATCGATCAATCGTTGAGCGATGTCGGCAAAGTTCTTTGTGTTGGGGCCGAAGGATACGGCGCAACCGTAACCGGCCGGTTCCAACATGTTTTGCCCGCCTCGGTTGCCGAAGCTGCCACCGACGGTGGCGATCTGACAGACGCCCCACCAATGCCGAAGCTCGCCAATGGTGTCCAGCAGGATCACTCGGTCGTTGGTCCATTCGGCATCGATCAACGATCCAGCGCTGGAACGTCGGTGAACTTTCAAACCGCTGCAACGCACCAGTTCCGCGACGTCGTCAAACCGTTCGGGATGCCGAGGTACCAGGATCAGCCGCAGTTCTCGAAACTGATCTTGCAGCTGCCGATAGATCTCCAGAGCCATCCGTTCTTCGCCTTCTTGGGTGCTGCCGACCATCCAGACGACCTGCCAGGGATCGATCCCCGCCCACTGAACTCGTGCTTGAACTTCGTCGGTGTCGCGAGTGGAGGGCGCATCATCGAATTTCAATGACCCGGTAATCTGCAGACGCTCCTTCGGCGTACCGCACCCGGCGAAGCGTTCTTTGGTCGCGGCGTCCTGGCACCCGACCCAGTTGAGCCGGCCAAAGGTTCCCTGAGTTAGTCTCGCAAAACGTCCGTAGCCGGCGGCGCTTCGTTCACTCAAACGACCGTTGATGACTGAAACGGGACAAGCGTTTTGGGAGGCGATACGAATCAAGTTGGGCCAAAGCTCCAGCTCGGCCAGGCAGAGCATCTTGGGACGTAGGTGACGGATCGTTCGACGCACCGCCCAAGTGAAGTCCAAGGGGCAGAAGAACACATTGCCGGCGCCGAATTTGGCCACGGCCAGATCGTAGCCCGTGTCGGTGCTTGTGCTGACAACGATCCTTTGCTCGGGAAATCGCTCCGAGAACGCTTTGATGAAACCGCCCAACAAGTTGACTTCGCCGACACTGACGGCGTGCAACCAAATGCAATCGGCGTGATCCCCGCGAAGTTCAGCGGCGTGGTCACGGGAAAGCCCCCAAAATTTTTGCCCGATCCCGCGACGATAGCGACCGTGCCGAAACATCCGAAAGGCGATCCAGGGCGAAGCGGCAAAGAGCGCGAGGAAGTAGAGGGCGTTGGCGATCATCGGAATCCTTTCCGGATGAATGGGGGAACTATCTGGTGCTGTGATCTTAAGTTGGACTTGATTGGAAACGATTAGCCGTAGGCGACGTTCAATGCAGCTCGACCTACCCTACGGGCACGCGTTAAACGAAAAATGATTGAAATCGCGGTTAGGCGTTAAACTTCCTTTCGCATGCAACAGGCTTTGTACTTTTTGCCGCTGCCGCAGGGGCACGGACTATTGCGTCCGACCTTGGGTTCGAGATTTCGAATCGGCTCTGCCCGGACCTCCTGCGTTTGGCTTGCGCTCGCCTCGGCGGCTTGCGCGGTCGCGGATCGCGCCGGTTGGCTAGCCGCCGCTGCGCTGCTAATCGACTGGGCTTCATCGTGACGCGTGGATGCATCGACCCACGTGCTGCGGATGAAGTCTTCGTTGAAGGCTTCCATGCGGAAAATCAGATCGGTGACTTGCTCGCCGATCGATTCCCACATCGTTTCAAACATTCGCATGCCTTCGCGTTTGTACTCGACTTTGGGGTCAAGCTGGGCGTAGCCCTTTAGCATCACACTGCTGCGCAAGTGGTCCATCGTCAGCAAGTGATTCTTCCAAGCTTCGTCGACGATGTTGAGCAGAATCTGACGCTCCATGCGTCGCATTTCGGGGTGGAAACGATCGTCGACGGCACCGTGGAGGGCAAGTTTCAACTCGGCGTGATTCATCCGTGCCAAGTCTTCTTTCTCCGCTTTGGAGCCCAACTGCGTGGCCATCCACTGGACCAGTTCATCCAGGGTGCCATCGCCGCCGCTGGCCAGCAACGCGGTGGTTTCTGGGTCGGAGTTCTTGAAAACCGCTTCGAGTTTCTTGTCCGCTTCGGCATACGCCGCCTCGGACTGGCCGCCGGTTTTGCGGCTGAACTCGATCATCTGGTTCTTGAGATCGTCCCGATTCATCTGGACTTCGTCGACCGCTAACTCGGTGGAAAAGCGACGAGCGATCCAGTCGACCAAGCCTTCGCGATCCAAGGTGATTTGGGTGCCCTGTTTGGTCGTGAATTTGGAGATGCCGGCCAGGACGGGATACTCGTTTTCTTTGTCGTTGTAACCTTGTTCGGCACGTTGATAGAGCGTGTCGGCGACGACGCGGCGGTCATCCACATCGCGAAATTCCTCCGGCGTGGTTTCGATGCCGAATTTGTGTCGCATCCAACCGCACAGGTTTCTCAGCCCGTGGTCGGACTCCAACAACGGGGCAAGATCGCTGACGTCCACCTTTTCAATTTGAGCGTGTGCTTTGGCGGTCAGTTCGTCGATCAACTCATCTCGATCCATCTTCTTGAGTTGATGTTCTTGATAGTTGGTTTCCAGACGCTTGTTGGACCACGACGTCAGTGCTTGCCAATTCCATTCGTCTTCCATTCCCGCGGGCAGATTTTCTTCCACGGTCTCCATCACAGTGACTTCGGCAGCCCGCTCGGCTTGCTCGGCCGCGTAGTTGCTGGCCATGTCGATGTCCATGTTGCGGAAATCGCGTGGATCGAGTTGGCAACCAAAACGAGAGCCGGCGATGGCCGCAAAACTTTCCACGCCGTAGTCGGGCGATAGGAAGGTTTCGACGTGCTTGTCGATTTGGGCTCGAATCAGATCCAGCAGCATATTCCGGGAGCTGTGCCCATCGAGCAGACTTTGTCGATAGCGATAAACTCGCTTGCGTTGCTCGTCCATGACTTCGTCGTAGTCGAGCAAGCTCTTGCGGGCTTCAAAGTGTCTTTCTTCGACCTTCTTTTGCGCGGCTTCGATTCGCCGGGTGACGACCTTGGACTCCAACGCTTCGCCTTCACCCATACCCATCCGTTCCATGAAGCTACGCACCCAGTCGGGCGCAAAGATTCGCATCAGATCGTCTTCGAGAGACAAGAAGAACTTGCTGCCGCCGGGGTCACCTTGCCGACCGCAGCGCCCGCGGAGCTGCAAGTCGATCCGACGTGACTCGTGTCGTTCGGTACCCAAGACATACAGGCCGCCGATTTCGCGAACGTGTTTTCCTTCGACGCTCATTTGCTCGCGTTCGTCGATCTCTTTGACCAGAGCATTCCATTCTTCGTCGGGGATTTCCAATCGCGAGGGGTATTTGTGTTGCAGTTGCGCCCAAGCGAGGTTTTCCGGGTTGCCGCCCAAGATAATGTCGGTACCCCGGCCGGCCATGTTGGTCGCGATGGTGACCGCGTGTTTCCGGCCGGCTTGGGCCACGATTTCGGCTTCACGTTGGTGCTGCTTGGCATTCAACACGTCGTGTTTGATGCCACGACGTTCCAGCAGGGCGCTCAGGCGTTCGCTCTTTTCGATACTGACGGTACCGACCAAAACGGGTCGGCCTGCGTATTGAATGCCAGAGATCTTGGAGCGAGGAATCATCTCGGGAGTCTTTTCTCCCTTGGAGAGGAACTTGATCTGGTCGGCTTGTTCTTCGACGATCTTGCCCCACCATTCTCCCTCGTTGCGATCCTTCATCACCAGAACGTCCCACTTGGTGGTCCGCTCGATCTCATCGGCCAGCGCCTTGTACTTGTCCTTTTCCGTCAGGTAGATGATGTCGGGATACTCGATCCGTTCCAGGACTTTGTTGGTCGGGATGGCGACCACATCGAGCTTGTAGATCTTCATGAACTCGGTGGCTTCCGTCATCGCGGTACCGGTCATGCCCGACAGTTTCTTGTACATCTTGAAGATGTTCTGCAGCGACGCGGTGGCAAACGTTTGCGTTTCCGGCTTGATCGGAACGCCTTCCTTTGCCTCGACGGCTTGGTGCAGGCCGTCGCTCCATTGACGACCGTCCATCAAGCGACCCGTGAACTCGTCCACGATCACGATCTGGCGGTCTTTGACGACGTAATTGACGTCTCTTTTATAGAGGTGGTGGGCCTTGAGCGCGTTGTCGATCAGGTGCGGCCATTCCATGTTGCCCGCAGTGTAAAAGCTTTCGACGCCGGCAAGCCGTTCGGCTTCACGTACACCCTCATCCGACAGCGTCACATTGTGCTGCTTTTCATCGACGGTGAAGTGTTCTTCCTTTTTAAGTTGGCGGGCGACTTGGTCCGCATCGGCGTACCGCCCGATGTCTTGATCGGACGGTCCGCTGATGATCAGCGGCGTCCTGGCTTCGTCGATCAAAATATTGTCGACTTCGTCGATGATCGCGTAGTTGAGCGGCCCTTGGCACTGCTGGGCTTCGGGCGGAAAACGGTCGTCGCCTTTCGCGGCCGGGCGCATGTTGTCACGCAAGTAATCGAAACCGAATTCGTTGTTGGTTCCGTACGTGATGTCGCGTTTGTAAATGTCTTGCTTTTCACCAGTCGACATCCCCGATTGGATCGCGCCGACGGTCAATCCGAGGTTCATGTACAGCGGAGCCATCCACTCCATGTCACGACGAGCCAGATAATCGTTGACCGTGACCACATGGACGCCCTTGCCCTCCAACGCGTTCAGGTAGGCGGGCAAGGTCGCGACCAACGTTTTTCCTTCCCCCGTGACCATTTCGGCGATGTTGCCTTCATGCAGAACCATGCCGCCGATCAATTGCACATCGTAGTGGCGCATGCCTAGGAAACGCTTGCCTCCCTCGCGGCACACGGCGAACGCATCGGGCAAGATGTCGTCCAACGTCTCGCCGGCGCGCAGTCGCCCTCGCAATACGTTGGTCTGATTACGCAGCTCATCGTCGCTCATCGCGGCGTACTTGGGTTCCAGTTCCGTGATCTGGTTCGCCCGAGCACGCAGCCGCGTGACTTGGCGAGCATTGGCGGACCCAAAGATCGATGTAACGGTGCGATCAAACGACCGAAACAGGCCGCCAAAGATGATGCTGCCAGCGTCAGCTACTCGTTCAAAAAACGACATTGTAGAATCGTATGTAAATGAAAAAACGACAGCGCCGATTCCTCAAACCCGCCATCGTTTCGATGGCGAATTGCGGCGGTCGGCGGATGACGCTTCGGATTGTGAATGGGTATGCAGGCAGTGGATGATTCCTTCACCGTCTCTGCCCAAGGGTCATGCGGAAGTTCGCATCACCAAGTTGGTTCTTGCCAGTTTTCTCCTGCGAGTTTTCTGTTACCTGATCGGTTCGTGCTAGGTCCGGCGAATTGAATGCATACACGAAAGTCGATTTGGCAGACCAGCGAAGATCCGGCACTCGCTGCGATTTTTGGACCAATTTCAGACAAGTTACCGTCAATCGCCGACTCTTCACGGGACTCCCATGCACCTTCCTGTGATGCTCGGTCCAGCCGATTCGCCGTCCGATTGCCTGAATTCGAACCTAAACGCTTTGGGCGCTTTAGGTTAGGTTTTAAGGGTTATGAGGTCAACGGGAATTGATTCTGCGAACCGCTTGAACAATCGCAGGTTGGGGGGAATGCGGGCGATGGGTATCTTTCTGGAGTTAGATGGCCGGATTTATGGCAGGAGAATTCGACGCTTGGGCGCCCGCACCCTAATATGGCAGTGCAACCGCTACTCTCGATCGGAACCCTTTCCATGTCCGCTGCTTTGTTCCCCACCCGCGATTCTGGCCCATCCCGCTCTTCTGACCGGTACCGACGAAGCCTGCGAGTCGCTGCTGTCGGCTGGCTGGTCGGATGCCTGGTAGGGGCGAGCATTCTGGCCAGCGGGGTGAGGGCACAGAACCCTGTCACCAACGGGACCGTTCGTGGGCAACTCGGGGGCGTCGAAGTTTTGGGGACGTATCCGCCGGACCAGTATTACCAGGCGTTGGAGGTCTATCGAGACGGCGACCTGGACCGCGCGGTCGATGCCTTTGATTTTGCGTTGGGCAGCACGCGTCGCGATATCAATGGACGCTGGCTCGACTCGATTCCCGTGCTGGCGATGCTGGGCGAGTGTTATTACCAAGGCGGGGACCTGGAGTCCGCCAACCAAGCAGTCGAACAGGCGATCAATGTCGCGATCCGCTATCGAGGCTGGCTGTCCAACCCGATTTGGCAAGACGTCATCAATCCGGGAATCGTCACACCAAACTCGAGCACCTTGTGGCCGCAAGCGATGGCGGTCAAGCGAGCACCCATCGCCCGTCGGCTGCAGTATCGGTCCGGTCGCGTTTTGACGGAGCAGGAATTGGCGCGAGGCGGCGTGTTCGAGGAAGCCAACATCAAGACGATCGACGTCGTGGAAATCATGCGGGGCTTGGCGTTGGCATCGTACCGTCGGCGTGTGATCCAAGGTGAGTTGGCGGCCAACGATGTCATGGCCAATCAACTGATCGATAGCACGCGGTACCCCGCCGGACTGCAAGTTCCGGTCGCCCTCAATCTGATCGGCGCGATGCGTGCCGTTGTCAAAGCAGGCGCATCGCAAGACCAGGACGCACTGAAAGACGCATTGGAGAACCGAGTTTCGGCGGCCGGCGCTCATCCTTTGTCGCCGATCGTGGGACTGACGCAAGCCTACTTGATGGCGGGGAGCAAGCAGCCCCAAGCAGCCGTCCCGATTGCCATCGCCACAGCGAACCAAGCCGCGGCGTACGAGCAGTATGAATTCATCGGCGAAGCGTTGCAGCTTGCCGCTGGATGTGTGGATGAAACGACTGCGCCAGCGGTCCAGTCGGCGGCCGAAACGGTGGCGACATCGCTGTTCCGAAAATCACGTTTCGCAACGTTGCACTGTTTGATCGTCGCAGCCGATGCCGCCGCCACCTCCGGTCAACTTGGGGCGGCCAACAACTATCTCACTCAAGCTCGTGCGTTGTTGACGCGACGCGATGTGATCCAGCCCCGCATGCAGGCCTACGCAAACTACGTGGCCGCTCGCGTGGCGGCCCTTCAGAATGCGACGACCCCGAGCCCCGGGTTTCGTGATGCGGTCAGCCAACCCTTCACCCAGATGAACCAGTTTGCGTTCAAACATCAGATTCGAAATCAATCCAAAATCTCGATGCCGCGTCTGTTTCAGATCGCGCGGGTTTCCAACGCGATCGCGCGCAATCAAGCGGGTCAAGCGAGCGATGCGGTATTGATGGCTTTCTCGTCCGAACCGTCGATCGAAACTTGGCGTCGTGATCCCGTCGATGCGCTGGCCGCGTTGCAGTTCGACCGAGAACCGATGCAACTGGCTCGACTTCGTATCGCGGCCTCACGAACCGCCGGCGACGATGTGCTGACATTGCAAGACGAGTTGCTGGCAAGCCGTGCCCGCAAAGTCGATGCGTTGGGCGGCCGTTTGCTGCAAGTTCGAACGCTTGCCAGAAGTGACGATGCGGTGCTGGGCAAAGAAGTCGTTGCGATGCGAAACAAGGCACCCAAGAGCTTGAGAAATCTCCGCGATGCCGCAGCGCTGCCTTTGCCCGGCTCGGCCGATGCCGCGATGGCAAAGATCGAGCAGATGGAAGCCACCGCGTGGTCGATCGCGTTGGATCGCCAAGAATTACCCAAGGTGATGCCGCCTCAAATGCCCGCCAAAGCTCCCAGTGGAATCGTTCCCGAACACGTGGGAGTGATGACGTTTCTCAGCGACGGAAATGTGGTCCACGTGACCTTCGCTTCGGCCGGCAAGACCGCGTACTGGACCGTCCCCGGCGGCGCTCGTTTGGGAACAGAGGTGAGTCGATTGTTGAGAAGCGTGGGAGTTGGTAAACCGCGTGGCAAGCGATTGCCGGAAGACGACAGTTGGCGAGGCGAAGGACTGAAACTGTGGCGACAATTGTTGCCCGACCCGGCACTGCTGTCGTCGCGCAAGATCTCGCATTTGGTGATCGTTCCCGATTCGGTGTTGTGGTACGTGCCCTTTGAAATCTTGCAAGCGTCCGAGGATTCCGACCAATTGCTTGGTGAACAGTTTCAGATTCACTACGCCGCAACACCGGGACTGGCGATGAACGTGACATCGATGCCGCACCCCAACAACAAGATCGCGATGGCAGCCGGCAAATTCTTTGCCCCTCGTGATCTGGAACTCAATGCCGTCATCGTGCAGTCGGTCCAAGATGCCGCAGCAGACACGGTGATGTTGGGCGGCCCCGGTTCCGCCGGAACGGCGTGGTTGGCCGACAGCGTCGGACACTTGATGGTCGGCGATCAGACGGTGCCCAATCTGGATCAGCCCGCTGCGACGAGCTTGGCGCCCTACGAAAAAACGATGTCGATGGGAACGCTCGAATCCTGGTTGCGTTTTCCCGGCAAGGTCGTCGAGTCGGTGGCGTTGTTCGGATTCAGGACGCCGGTCGATTTGGGACAAGTCGGTAACGGACGCGAGCTGTTTCATTGCGTTGCGTCATTGCAGTGCGCCGGAGTTCGCAGCGTCTTGCTGAGTCGATGGATCGTCGGCGGTGAGTCCACTGCACTGGTGATGCGAGAGTACGCACAGGAGTTACCGTTCATCGGTCCATCGGATGCTTGGACACGAGCCCGTGGTTTGCTGCGTCGCAGCGAATTGGATCCCAGCGCGGAACCCACGCTGATGCAATCAGAGTACGATCGCGAAGGACTGACGGGAGACGAGCCTTTCTTTTGGTCCGGGTACCTGCTGGCCTCGCCGCTGACAAGCGAGCAACTGCAAGCACCGTAGTGATATGTACGTCAGGCTTTCTAGCCTGACATACACAGGAGCATGTCAGGCTAGAAAGCCTGACGTACCACTAGCGTTTGAGGAACAACTCGTCCAGGTTCAGCATCACGTTGGCCACGAGGGTCCATGCGGCGTACTCGATCGGGTCTTGACCTGGCTCCAGCGGTCCCAACGGATCAGCGGACATCTTGATCGCTTGCACTGGATCAGCCAAGTAACGCTCCATCGCTTGGTCGACCAACTCCTTCAATCGCTCCATCTCCGCGTCACTGGGCTGGCGGATCAAGCAGGTTTGGAAAGCGAAGCGGATTCGTTCATCCGGTGTTTCTCCTGCCTGGACCATTCGACGTGCCAATGCCTGGGCGGCTTCGATGTAAACCGGATCGTTCAGCGTCACCAAAGCCTGCAGCGGTGTATTGGTGCGGATCCGCCGAACAGTACAGACTTCGCGGTTCGGCGCGTCGAACTGTGCCATCGACGGATACGGACTACTACGTCGCCACGTGGTGTAGATCCCACGTCGGAACTTGTCTTCGCCTCGACTGGTTTTCCAGTCCGTTCCCGAGCCAAAGGCGGCTTTCAATCCCAGTTCTGGCTGAGGCGGATTGACCGGCGGACCGAACATCTTTGCGCTCAACAAGCCGCTGACCGCCAAGGCTTGGTCACGCACCATCTCGGCCGAGACGCGGAAACGTGGGCCACGTGACAGCAAGCGGTTGGAGGGATCCATGGCTTGTCGCTCCGGACTTGTCACCGAGCTTTGCCGATAGGTCGCGGACGTCACCATCAGTCGCAGCATGTGTTTCAGATCCCAGCCGCTTTCTTGCAACTCGACGGCCAGCCAGTCCAGCAGCTCGGGATGCGTAGGCAGCTCGCCCTGCGAACCGAATTCTTCGCTGGTCTCGACGATTCCGATGCCAAAAAGTTGCTCCCAGTGACGATTGACGATCACGCGAGCGGTCAGCGGATTGGCCGGATCGACCAACCAGCGAGCCAGATCCAGTCGGCTGGGGTTGTCTGCATGATCGAGCGGATGAAATGCTGCCGGGGTGCCTTCACTGACTTCGTCTCCCGTGCTTTGGTAGTTGCCGCGAAGTTGAATGTTGGTCACGCGATGTTTTTCGGGCGGCAGTTGCTCCATCACGGGAACGCTCGTGTAGGGTTTCATCTCCGACAATTGTTTCCGCGTTTTCGCAAGTTCCGCTCGCTGAGGAGCCAACAGCTCGGTGACACTACGAAAGTGTTTTTCCACGGTGGCGTGTTGTTCATCGGTCCATGCTGTCCGATCGGCGCGAACCAATTGCCGGACGCTCTCCGGCATGGCTGCCCAATGGGTCACGTTTGCATCATCGGTCCACTCGATGCGGAAATGATCCAACGTGTGTTCTGTGTGCACGGATGCTTGATTCAGCTTTAACGTCAGGGTACCGTCAGCCAACTGGATCGGCTGACGGAGCAGCAACGTCAATTCGTGCGGTTGATCGGGTTGCGGCGCGACGGCCCAGCCGGCCTTGGTGTTCGGCTTGGCATCCAAAACGCTTTCGGCAGGAAAACCGTCTTGACTGAAGTCCGCGTGTGCGGTGGCGAAGACCAACTGACGCGCGCCGTCGAGCGAGAACTCGTGTTTTTCCTTGGCCTTTTTCACCGGCTCCGATTGCCAGAGGACGCCACGATCCTCGCCGAGCAATTGGATCTGAAAACCGTTGAGACGTTCGAACATCGAGCCGGCATTGTCGCTGCGGTTCCATACCACGATTTGATCCAGTGGTAACGTGCTGCCCAAATCGATCTCGATCCACGGATTCGCTTCGGTCTTGCTGTGTGTCACGGAGTTCTTTTGGAAATCCCCGTCCGTGTTCCCGTCATTCGCACGATTCGCTGGCGCGTTGTAGTCGGTGGAACTCTGAGTGGCTTTGCCTTTGGTAGCGACGTTCTCGCCGTTCTGAAAGGCTTGAATCTCGGCGACGTGCAAAATGCGATCTTTGCCTGGCAACTCCAAACGGACAAACCGGGCTTCGACCGCTTGAGCTTTCGCGGGTTTCCAACTCGCGGTGACTTGGGACAGCACAAAGTTTTGTTTGCTGGCCTGATCCACGCTCAGCTTGATCGCCGACAACGACGATTCGGTTGTCTCGGTTTGAATCGTGTACGTATCGTTATTGGGCTCTTCGCCCACAGCCATGATCCATCCGTTCTCACCGATCTCCAGTTGACGGTGTTGAGATTGAGCCGACGTGGGAGTGGCGACTCGCCAATCGGGTTGGACCGAGAGTTGGGCGAGCCACTGGTTCAACGCTTGTGTGAGGGTTTCGTTGGGCGAGGAGATCTCTGTTTCCAGCTCAGCGATGCGTTGTTCCCAGTCCGATTTTTGTTGAATCTGTTCGTCGGACCACAATTGCAACAGGGGGCTTTCGTCACGGCGGTCGGCATCGGCGGTGCTGTTAAAGAACGCGTAGAATCGAAAATACTCTTCTTGCGTGATCGGGTCGTACTTGTGCGTGTGGCATTGGGCGCACGCCATCGTCGTGCCCATCCAAGTCGCCATGGTCGTATTGACTCGGTCGACGACGGCAACGTTGCGAAACTCTTCGTCGTTCGTTCCGCCTTCGTTATTGGTCAGCGTATTGCGATGAAATGCGGTGGCGATGATTTGATCGTTGGTCGGCTCGGGCAACAAGTCGCCGGCGATCTGTTCGATCGTGAATTGATCAAACGGCTTGTTCTCGTTGAGCGATCGGATCACGTAGTCTCGGTACGACCAAATGGTTCGCGCGGGGTCGTCTGCGTATCCAGCCGAGTCGGCATAGCGTGCCAAATCCAACCAGACGCGTGCCCAGCGTTCGCCGAACGCGGGTTTGCGGAGCAAGGCGTCGACGTAGCGTTCATAGGCGCCAGGCTCTTCGTCCTGGACAAAGGCTTGAGCCTCTGTCCAAGTTGGCGGTAGTCCCGTCAAGTCGATTGCGACTCGACGGGCGAGGGTCAGTCGATCGGCCGTCGGCTCGGGGTGCAAGCCTTCGGATTCGAGTTTGGCCAAGACAAAGTGGTCGATCGGGTTGATGATCCACTCGGTCTGCTTTACTTCTGGCAAAGCCGCACGGGTCGGAGGTTCATACGACCAATGCTTTGCAAACTTTGCTCCTTGTCGGATCCAATCGGCGAGCAATTGAATCTCGTCGGGATCGAGCGGTTTGCCTTTCTCGCCAGGCGGCATGACGACATCGGGATCATCGGACGTGATCCGCGCCATCAGCTCACTGGCGTCTGGATCTCCGGCGACGATCGCGGCGTATCCGCCCAAGTCTTCGGTGGCCCCGTCGGCAGTGTCTAAACGCAGTCCCGCCGCCCGCTCGGCTTCATCCGGTCCGTGACATGTGATGCAATTGCTGAAAAGAATCGGTCGGATGTCTCGATTGAAATCGATGCTGGATTGGTCAGCGAACGTGGTTTGGCCGGAAAGGGCAGATGTGATGATGCAAGCGATCGCGAGCGTCGTGAATCGTTTCATGGGGGGGACGCGGGGTGACTCGATGAGAGGCGGTCGGTGGGTAGCCGTCCATTGTAGCTCATCGAGCTGCCGCAAGCGGCTTGTTGATCGAATCGGGGATCGGAATTTGACGCGTCTATCGCATGTCGATGTGGTAGCGGTGGCAGGTCACGCAGTGGTCGCCGGCGGCGGTGGGGAGGTGACACGCCGTACAGGCTTGCTTGGTCAGCGGGTGGAAATCGACCAGCGCCTGTGGCTGTGTGTTGATGACGTGGCAATGCTGACAATCCCCCAGTTGAGAAACATTCAAGTGCGGGCGATGGGAAAACTTTGTGAACTCGCTTTTTCGTCCCACCAACGAGGCTGCCCGCCATTGTCCAGGCATCGAAAGCGAGTTCGGATGGCAAGCGATGCAGGCGGCGACGGACGGGTGCTCGGCGGCCTGCACGCGGATCGGGTCCGTTTTTGCAAGTTGCGCCAGCGTATCGATCCAAGCCACCAAGACAGGATCCGCGTGCCCTGATCCTCGATAGACGATCGCCATGCGCAAGTCGTCATGATACCAGCCGCCTGCGGAAACCAAATCGTGAGGTTGACGGACCTGTGGCGTTTTGTCCGACAATGTCGAGTCGGCTGCGAGCGGGTCCTCCAACAACGCATCTTCAATCAACGCATCGCCCAAGGGTTCGCCCAGCAAGCCATCCTCGTTCAGCAAGCCGTCGCCGCCAACCAGCACGTCATCAGCCAGCACGTCATCAGCCAGCACGTCGCCAGCCAGCACGTCGTCAGCCAAGAGAGCGTCACCGCCGAGTGAATCACTGCTGGGGGAATCATCCAACAGCAGGTCGTCCGGCTGCCAGTTGACCCTGAGGATCGTTCGCGAGGGAAATCGCTCGTGCGGCGCAAGGCTGGCTGCGTCCGTGCTCAACGGCTGAGGATCATCGAGGAACCATTTGTCATAGATCGCTTGGATGAACTGTGGAGGCAACGAGCGTAGGATCGGCAGCGTTGACGCCGGCGCGGCACCACCGCTGCGGACCCGCTGAGTCCAGTCGGCTTGACCTTCACTGGCAAAGGACAGCATCATTGCTTGCAACTGCGTCGCGATCGTCAGGGCGGCCGAGTCCGAGACGCTGGAGTCGGGACGTAACTTGGAGAAATCGCCATCGGGGACATTGCGGATCGCGCGTGCGGCAGATTCATCACCACGCAGCAAGAGCTGAGCGAGCGGTGAAAGTCGACCGTCGTAAAACCCCGTCGCGTTCTCCGGCCACCCAGCCACTTTTTTGGAAACCCGCTGAGGCACGATCGGCAGCGATGCCAATTCGATTCCGCTGGCGACTTGGATGTCCAGAGATTGATCGTGGCAACTCGCGCAGGCTTGTTCGTAGCTGGCCGTTCTCAGCAGTTCGCCGCCGAGCGAACGAGCGTTGGCCAAGGTTGCCGTATTGGAATCGTTTTGTGACGGGTGGCACTTGCCACAGGCAAAAACCGTTGCGGTGCCATCAACCAATGTAGCAGGAAAGTGTTTTCCGGCGTGTGTTGCGTGATTGAAAGCGATCTCCCCACCGCGTCCGTACGGCCAGCTTTTCCAATCGGGGTGCGATGCGGCAAAGCCGCCGAAATCGCGTGAGTGACAGGTTTGGCATTGCGCATCAGACAACGCCATCATGTCGGCCTCAGCGCCCCGGTGTTCTTTGTGGCACGTCGCACATTGAATGTTGTCTTGATCCAGTGAAGTCTTTGTCCAGCGAGAATCGTTGACGGGATTACCGGATTCCAAGGAAGTCAGCCGGATTCGTTCGCTGCGGTTTTGGCGTTCGACCGATGGCAGATTGTGTGCCATCGTAGCCAGGTCACGATCCATCGTGGAGTGATGGCAATCCATACAACGATCGGTCTGCAGCACGTTTTCGTGCCCGGAGCCGGCGGCGGACGAGAACCAAGCTGAGATCGACAGCGCATCGGGTTCATGGCACGCGGCACAACGCTGACTGGTGAGCGTGCCGGAAAGGATTTGCGCGTGCGGTTGGGTCAACTCACCGGGTTTCATCACCGAGGGCAGCAACCAATGTTGGTTTGCCACAATCAAAACCATGCAGAACGTGGCCAGGCAGACCACAGCGATCCGACGACGCCAACCCGCCCAGCTTCGCCGTGGTTTGCATGCCGGGAAGACAGGGCATCGGCCGTCTCGACTCGGGCCGTGAGCGCATTGTGGCAGTTCACGCTTCGCGTCTTTGCCGCATTTCTGATCGCAGACACGCCCGCACGTCCAGCGATCGTTGGGACGATCCCGTTTGGGGTTTTGCGGCAGGCTCAGTTCTTCGCGTCTCATCGCTGGTCTATTGAATGAATCGGAATGCCATTACGGCATGGACGACGGATGCGGCGATCAAGGCAACCGAGAACACACCGTGGATGACCAGCCAGAGACGCAATCGCAGTTGCAGTGCGAACTGGTAATCGAGATCGTCGCGTTGACGGATCAGCGCAGCCAGTTTGCCGGCGGTGCGTCGGCCGTCGTCTTCCAAGTAACGATCCAGTTCTTTCAGATCGCCCAACAGCCGACGTCGTCGAATTCCATTTGGAAACAGCACGTAGCTGATCGATGGGCGTCGCCCAAAGAAAGACGTCAAATAGGTTTTGTAAAACAGGGGCAAGACGTCGCCGGCGATCATCGACTCGTCGGCAGAAAGCGTCGACGCGGCGGTCTCGGCGATCTGACAACGATGCCAACCCATTTGATCAAACCGATGCTGTCCTTCCACCGCCGTCAGGCGTCTGGGCAGGGTGCGACTGGCGTACAAACCGTAAAAGCCACTTGCCGAAACCAGCAAGAACAGCAGTGACAAACCACACTCAAACACGCCTCCGGCAACAAACGCCGGAACATGCATGATGTAGACCGCCGAGCAAAAGATGCCGACGTAAATATGGACCTGAGTCCAAGTGCTGACGCTGCCCAGCGGCAGGATCGGCAATCGACGGCGAAATCCGATCAACATCAACAAGAACAGACAGGCCAGGATCGTCGAACCGGTCATCACCGAAGCGTTGAACAGCCGATCGTTGAGCCAACGATAGATGATGTAGCAAACGGCGATGGCAGCCAGCGTGATCGACAGTCCGATCACGCGTCGTGTCCTGAGATGAAGCTGATTCATTCTTTAGCTCCGACGCTCCAACCAAGTCGTCAACGGCGGGGATTCCGACAAGTCGATTCGCACCAGCGCGTCGTGCGGGCAAGCGGCGGCGCATGCCGGGCCACTTGGCGAACTTTCGCACATGTCACACTTCGTCGCCTTGCGAATCGCCTTGCCACTGTCGGTGTCGGTGTAAGCGCGGCCGCTGGCATCAAAGACGTCCGCCATCTTGATGTTCTCGTAGGGGCATGCCGCAGCGCAAACACCACAGCCGACACAGATGGGTTCGTGGATCGAAACGACGCCCGTCGTCTTGCTGCGACTGATCGCTCCGGTGGGGCATCCGATCATGCAAACCGGATCGGTACAGTGCATGCACGACTGTACGAACTGCAATCGATCGTACTTGACGCCCTGACGTGCGAATCGCGGATTGCCGTCGTGCACGCTCGCACAGGCTTTCACGCAATCATCACATCGCGTACAGCGGTGCAAATCAACCACCATTGCTTGACGACCGTTGTTGAGGCGATTCTGAACAATGAACTCCAGCAATCCTGTGGATTCGAACGTTGCACCGGACGCATGCTGGACGTCTTCATCGATCGGTGAGTTCTGGTTTCGTCGCTCGCTGCGCCGACGCTCGGTGCGTTTCTCGGTGAACCGAGTCATGATTTCTGCCGCGGACTCCGGCAATTCGCTCTTGCGGACGTGCGGCAGGATATCGTGCGCAAACGTCTCGACCGGGATGGTGATGGCGTCCAAGAAACCGACGGCGCGTAGCGAGTTCTCAAGCCGACGGGGCGGCAAGGATTGATCCCGCAGCGAGTTGTACGCGATCTCATCGAGACCAAAGATATGTCCGGCGCCCAAGTAGGCCGTTGTTCGGTGTCCTGCACCGTGCTGCTGAGACATTCGAGCAAAGCCGCTGCGAACGATCACCAGCTCCGTCGGCATGTTGCCTTCCGTGGCAACCAATGGTTCGGATTCGATCTGTGCAGCGGCGGGCAGAGTACGAGTCTTTTTGTAGTCGGCATTCCACTCCATACGTCCGTAGGATCGCAATTGGGTGGCCGCAATCACGTTCTGCAGGTTCTGTTCGGGCAGGTGACGCAGCAGGGGCAGCTCTTTCAAGTGCACGGGCAGCCAGTGCGTTCGGTAGTGCGATTCCAATGTATCGGCAAAGCCTTTGTCTCTCCGCATCACCCTCAAGCCTTGCCAACGGATCTCCAGCAAAGTGGCTTCGGTGGTCGCGATCACGGTGGCGGTTCGAGGCGAACGGTACATCGCAGCGACTTCGCCGAACAACTCGCCGGGTCCCAAGGACACCGTATCGTTTGCACGCAGGACGGCGTCAAAATCCTGCAAGAACACCGCTGGGCGATCATCGACCTGACGGATCGTTTGCTCCGTTGTTTCCTTGCCCCCGGGGGATCGAGGTGTGATTTGCGAGACAGAGCGTGTTTCGGGGAAGGGCGACGGCCATAGAAAACGTTTCAACGCGTCACCCCAGCTCATCGGCGGCTCGGGCGTGCGTCCAAGTTGCTCGGGTGACAATGCGTGAGCAACCACGGAGACTTCGCCCGCTATCACCAAGAACGCGCTGTTGCCGTAGTCTCCCTCGCGAACAATGATCTCACCCGGCTCGCAACGGTTCAGCCGACAGTCGTACTTGAGCACTCCGTCCAGCGGGATGGAACGCGGAAATGACGCCGGATCCATGCGGTTGAACGGTCCACGCGAGCGCAGCCACGAGACGTCGGCATCGGTCATCGACGCGTCCAGCGGTTCGTCCCAGCGACTGGGACGCTGCACGGGTATGGTTTGCAATCGTTCCATCAAACCGGGTCGTACACGTGCCGAGCCTCGAAAGTCAATAGAATCTCGGCATCCTATTGCTCCCAGGTTGCCCTAATTCGCTCCTCTTGGTCGTGAACTTTGTGGGGTTGCCCACCTCCGATCAAACTGCTGTGATTTGCCTCAGCAAGACGCCTCGGTGCTCTGAAACAGACCTCTCAATCACAACGAAAGCCCGCTTGATGATCGACTTGAAAAGCTTTGTACGAGACATTCCGGATTACCCCAAGCCGGGGATCTTGTTTCGCGACATCACACCCTTGCTAGCGAGCCCGGAAGCGTTGTCAGCGGCGACCGACGCGTTGGCCGAGCCGTTTCTAGGACAAGACATTGATGTGATCGCGGCTGCCGAAGCACGCGGATTCATCTTCGCCACCCCCTTGGCGATGAAGCTCAATGCGGGATTCGTTCCGATTCGCAAACCGGGCAAACTGCCATTTGAATTTCACACCCATCAGTACGACCTGGAGTATGGCAGCGACGAGTTGCAAGTGCACACCGACTCAGTGCAGCCCGGACAGCGGGTCGTGATCGTCGACGACTTGTTAGCCACAGGGGGAACGATGGAAGCCTGTTGCCGGTTGCTGGAAAAGTGCGGTGCCGAGATCGTCGGCTGTTCGTTCCTGATCCACCTGACGGACTTGGTCGGCGAAGCAAGACTGGCACCCTATCGCGTCGAATCGGTGATGAAGTATTGATAACGTCCTCCAATCAATGACAGCCCGCCGTAAGCCGATCCGAGTCCTATCGGATACAATGTCAGGAAAAGATTCCCCAGCGAGGGTGCTCAATTGAAAACAAACAATGGAGCATCCTCGCTTTTTCCTTTACATTGCCCATGACATCACCGTTCCGCTCGTCGTCCTCGACTTTCGCGTCATCCGTTTCAGGCAAGGCTTGGCTGCGGGCAAAGCCTTGCCGATCTTGCATCGTTCTGCTTGCTTGCTTGGTTCTGTCAATCGGTTGCAACTCCGGCACCAAACAAGAGACCGCGCAGCCCGACGTGCCCGCGAACCCGCTGGGGACGATGAAACTGTCGATCAAGACCGGGGACTGGCAACGCGCCAGCGAAATGGTCTCGCTGGTCAAAGAACAAAACAGCGACGATCCCGATGCAATGGCGTTGGTCGCACGCGTGGTTCACCACGGGGGAGACGCCAATCAAGCCGCCGAGTTGCTGAGAAAATCTTGCCAGCTGGAAGGCTACCGCTCCGAAGCTCGTGTGCGTCAAGCCATGATTGCGATGGTCGAAGTCGGCCGCTTGTACGACGGTATGGAGTTGCTGAGGGCCGCCGTCGACAAGCATCCCGAGCAGCACGAAACCAAACGCTGGCTTTATGACTTCTACGTCGGCACAGAGAACCACTCGCCCGCCGAATCGCTCGGTGAGCAACTGATCCGAGATCGCAAGTTCGACGAAGAACTATTGTTGTCGTTCACGGCGCCGGGCAAACGATCGCTCGATGAAAAACCATTGGACGCCATGGTGGAGCGGTACCCCGACGATCGGCGTCCGTTGTTGGGCACCGCCAAAGCATTCTTTGACGACAGTGATTATGAACAAAGCATCGAGCTGCTGCGTTCGATCCTGGAACAGTTTCCCCAGCACCTGCCGAGCTACGCATTGTTGGGACGTGCCTATGCGGCCAAAGGCATGTGGTCCGAATTGGAAGCCTGGGAGGAGAACGCTCCCGACGGAATCTCGCAGTTTGCCGCCTACTGGATCGCCCGTGGCGATCTGGCTCGATCCCGTGACGATGCTGCCGCTGCGGTTGCGATGTATTGGCAAGCAACACGTAGCGGACGATTCTATGAAAGTCTCGCGTGGTCACGTTTGGCAACCACCGCTGAACAGTTGAGTCAATCCGACGAGCGAGTCACGGACGAAATGGTCGACGCAATCCGTTCACATTCGGTCGCGATTGCGAGATTGGAACAGTTGAAGGATCGTTTCGTTCGCACCGGACGCGTATCGCGGTCGATGGTGTCGGAGATTGTCGATGCGATTGACGCTCTGGGCCGGCCTTGGGAAGCCGAAGCGTGGGCGGCATTCGGCATGACATTGCCCGAAGACGACTCGGTGGACTTGGATGCTCAACGTGCCAAAATCGTCAACTCACTTGCTGGATCAACACCATGGCAACTGCCACAGCCGATCGACGAGTTCCAACAGAATGAGGTTCTGGCGATTTCAACCCACGACATGACGGCAGCGAAACAACCGGCGCTGCCAACCGATCAGAGTACCACCACCGACGAGAGTCTGACGCTCGCCGGGGCATTGAAGAACGAGGCCGCTGAACGTGGTTTGATCGTGGATCTGCACACCAGCGAAACTCTGGATACCCCAGGGATCTCGTTGCATGAGACACTCGGTTGCGGCGGCGGAACGATCGATTTTGATTTGGACGGATGGAGTGATCTCTATTTCGTCGGCGCCGGAGGTATGCCTGCGAAAAAAGACTCCCAGGCGAATCAACTGATGCGAAACTTGTCAGGACACTTTGCCGATGTCTCGCAAGTATCTCGGACTGATGATCGCGGCTTTGGACAAGGCGTTGCGGTCGGCGATGTCAACGCGGACGGTTTCCCTGATCTGTTGGTTTTGAATTACGGACAGAACGCGTTGCTGATCAACCGGGGCGACGGCACGTTTGCCGACCACGGCAACACCATCAACGCACCGGATGATATCTCCTGGTCGACCAGTGGAGCGATCGCGGATTTGAACGGCGACGCATTACCAGAGTTGATCGTGGTCAACTACTGCGCCGGACTTGGGCCGGTGACCGATGGATGCCCGATGGCGGGAACGACGACTGAGAGGTCTTGCACGCCGACAAAATTCCCCGCGTTGCGTGACCAGTTTTTTGAAGCCCAACCCGACGGAGGCTTTGTTGATTCAACGGAGCAATGGAATGCAAATCCAAGTGTGCCCGGCCGCGGACTTGGGATCGTCGTGGGTAGCCTGGACGATCAGCCGGGTAACGAAGTTCTCGTTGCCAACGACATGACAGAGAATCATTTTTGGCAACGGTCGGGGGCGGAGTCCTTTTCACTGGCGGAATCGGGAATCCTGAGAGGCCTCGGCGTGGACGATCGCTCCGTCGCGCAAGGTTCCATGGGGATCGCGACCGGCGACCTGGATGGCGATGGCGATATCGATTTCTACGTCACCAACTTTGACGGCGAGTACAACACGTTTCACCAGAACTGGGGCGGTGGCATTTGGCAAGACGACACCGCGCGACGAAACCTCGTCGCGGACACCGTGCCCCTGGTCGGGTTCGGCAGCGAAGCGATGGACTTGAACAACGATGGCAGCTTGGAGCTGGTGGTCACCAACGGTCATGTCGATCTCTTTTCACGAGGTGAAGAAAAGGCGATGTACGCCCAACCGATGCAAGTCTTTTCGCGAAACGGTTCCCAATGGCGTCAAGCCGACGGTGTGATCGCGGGCAGCTATGGTCAGAATCCGCATGTCGGTCGCGCTTTGTGGACCATCGATGCCAATCATGATGGGGCATTGGATGCCGTCGTCACGCATCAGACAGAGGCCGCCGCGTTACTGATGGGACAACCCAGCGGTTCTCACTGGATCTCCATACGTTTGGTGGGTGTCACGGACGAGCGTGATGCGATCGGCGCCGTGGTGACGCTGCGGTATGCTGACCGCACGCAGACGCAGTTTGTTCTCTCAGGCGACGGATACTTGTGTAGTAATGAACGGTCCGTCCGTTTCGGGCTGGGTGAATACTCCGGTGATTGTACGGTTAGCGTCACATGGCCCGGTGGCGACATCCAAACCTGGCAAAACCTATCGCCCAACCAACCCTGGATTTTGACTCAAGGGCAAGCTGACGCGAGTGACGGTTGAAATCGCCGAGCATCAAACACAAACCATTCAAGCCTAGGCACAGATGAAGTTTCCTTTGTTCAACAAACCCTGGTTCACTGGCGTGGCGATTGGCCTGTTTTCAGTCGCCATGTTCTCAGTCGGCTGCGGACGCTCCACAAACGACCGCGACTTGCCGTCCAGCATCGCCGGCACTGAATCCAGCACGAACAACTCCGACGCACAGAACGCTGCGTTTCTGACTTCTGTGCAAACGGACGTGGAACGCTTTTGCAGCGACTGTCATATGATGCCCCGACCGGGCAGCGCGGCGCGCGATGAGTGGCCCGATGAAGTCGCCCAGGGATTTCGGCTGTACCAGGAATCCGGACGAACGGACTTGACGCCACCGGAACAAGAGATCGTGTTGAAGTATTTTCAATTGCAAGCGCCCGAGAAACTGGAGATCGACCCTGCGATTGATGACTATCCGACCTGCTCACTCAAGTTTCGCCAAACGGTGGTGAACTTTTCAAGCGCGGACTCCGCCATCACTCGACCAGCGGCGGTCACCAACGTCCGCTGGCTCGATTTGGGATTCGGAGGCGGGCGGGCACTTGTGTACTGTGACGTCGGCTCGGGCGCTGTCAAAGCTTACTGGCCGTCGCCTGCCGCGAAGGACTCGGGCGAACCGGCAGCAACCAACACGTCGACGCGGATCGCAACGTTGCTGCAACCGGTACACGTCGAGACGTGCGATTTGGATTCCGACGGAGTGCAAGAACTGGTGGTCGCTGACATCGGAGAATTCAACGCCAATGACAGCGACTTGGGGCAAGTGATTTGGTTGCGCCGCGCGGCCGACTCGGACAGATTTGAGAAGACCGTCCTACTGCAGAACATCAGCCGAGTTGCCGACGTGCAACCCGGAGATTTCGACGGCGATGGAGATCAAGATCTGTTGGTGGGGATCTTTGGTTGGCGACGCACCGGACGAATCGTGCTGCTGCGCAATCGTTTGAACGAACTGACCGGCAACGAGCCCACGACAGGAGACTTGCATCCAGGGTTCGAGTTGTCGCTGATCGACAAACGCCACGGAGCCGTTCATGTACCGACGATCGATTTGAACGGCGATGGGCATCTCGATTTCGTCGCATTGATCAGCCAAGACCAGGAGGCGGTGGAGGGATTCATCAACGACGGGACCGGCAAGTTCAGTCGCCAGATCATCTATCAAGCGCCGGACCCGGCATACGGTTCCAGCGGCATCGAGTTGGTGGATTTGGATCAAGACGGCGACACCGACGTGCTGTTCACCAACGGAGACTCGTTTGACCGCGGACCCAAACCGCATCACAGCGTTCAGTGGTTGGAGAACAAGGGCGAGTATCCGTACACCCACCACCATCTGTTGAACATGCCGGGCGTATTGAATGCCAAGGCGGCTGACTTCGACGGTGACGGCGATTTGGATATTGCGGCTTGTTCGCTCCTGAGCGATTCCATCGGCGACAGCATCGCAGGTCGAAACACATCCTCGATCGTTTTGTTGGTGCAAAACGAGCCTGGCAAGTTCGTTCCCACTCAGCTTGAGGCTCGGGACCACCATCACATTTCGTTGGAGATCGGCGACTTTGACTCAAACGGCAAAGTCGACTTGGCGGTCGGAACCTTTCATCGTTCCCGTGCCGGGCAACCCGATCTGAAAATCTGGTTCAACGAAAACTGACCCCAAGTACGTCAGCCTTTCCAGGCTGACATTGCGCTGAGGTCAGGCTAAACAAGTACGTCAGCCTTTCTAGGCTGACATTGCGCTGAGGTCAGGCTAGAAAGCCTGACGTACATTCTGTGCGACCGTTGTAACCGGAATTCGCATTCTGGGGCCGCTGTGTTGCTTTTTGGCAACCTATCTTTGCACGGACCGACGGAAAACAGTCATTAGGACTTCGCTGGTCTGCGTGTTGGATCGCAGCGTTGATGACGCACGATTGCCGACACGGGGGACAACTTTCGATTCATCCAACACTCACGACGATTAGCTATGCTCGATTCGCCGGTCGATTTGGCCTGGGTTCTGATCTCGGCTGCGATGGTCATGCTGATGCAAGCAGGATTCTGTTTGCTGGAAAGCGGGCTGGTGCGCAGTAAGAATACGATCAATGTCGCCATGAAGAACCTGGCGAACTTGTGCGTCTCTGGCTGTGTGTTTTGGGCCGTCGGTTTCGGTTTCATGTATGGCTCCAGCCAGTTCGGACTGCTGGGCACCAGTGACTTTTTTCCAGGAGCGAGCTTTGCGCCTCAGCAAGTCGCATTGATCGTATTTCAAACAGCGTTTTGTGGCATTGCCGCGACGATCGTCGCCGGTGCCGTTGCGGAGCGAATGCGTTTCGTCGGCTACTTGGCGCTGACCGTCGTGATCGCGGGCGCCCTGTATCCGATCTTTGGCCACTGGGCATGGGGCGGGTTGCTGGAGGGCAGTGGGGTCGGGTTTCTGAGGCGTTTGGGGTTCATCGATTTTGCCGGTTCGACCGTCGTGCACAGCGTGGGCGGTTGGGCAGCCTTGGCCACGGCGATTTGGATCGGTCCTCGACTGGGTCGATTCGGACGTCGCTCTGATCGGATTCGTGGAAACAGTTTGCCGATGGCCGCGGTGGGAACCTTGATCCTGTGGTTCGGCTGGTTCGGTTTGACCGCCGGCAGCACTTTGGCGGTAACCGGTCAAGCCTCCTCGATCATGCTCAACACAAACTTGGGAGCGATGTTCGGCGGTTTGACGTCCATGATTTTCTCGTCAGCCATTCAGCGTCGTCCCGTGGTCGAGCATTCGCTCAATGGAATCATCGCCGGATTGGTCAGCGTCACCGCAGGTTGCCACGTCATGTCACCAGCCTCCGCAGCGTGCTGTGGTGCGTTGGGCGGCATGTTGGTCACCATCGCGATGTACCACTTGGATCGCTGGCGCGTCGACGACGCGGTCGGTGCCGTCTCGGCGCACGCGATTGCCGGCGTGTGGGGAACGCTTGCCGTGGCACTGCTCAGCAATCCGTCGACTTGGGACACAGGGCTGTCTCGATGGGAACAGCTGGGCGTCCAAATCACGGGTGTCGTCATTTGTTTCATTTGGTCATTCGGCGGCACCACACTGGCTTGCTGGGCCATCAACCGATGGATAGTGCTCCGCGTTTCACCACGAGCCGAGTGCATCGGGTTGAACGTGATCGAACACGATGCCAATACCGAACTGCTGGAGATGAGTGCCGAGATGGACCGGCACCGCCGACGAGGCAGTTTCAATCGCCGGGTCGAAACCACTCGGTTCAGTGAATTGGGAGGCATCGCACGACACTACAACCGCGTACTGGGACGAGTGGAAGCCGAAATCGCACAACACGCCGAGACCTCCAATAAACTCTCCATCGCCGAGTCCCGATTTCGTGGAATGTTCGAGAACGCACGCGAGGGGCTGTTCCAAATCACCTCCAAAGGTCGGTTCCTGCACGTCAATGACTCACTCGCTCGAATCATCGGCCTGGAATCTCCTAAAGAAGTGATCCGTCAGATCGATGATGCGGCGGTGGATCTGCTGAACGATCCGGCCGATTGGGAGCGTTTGACCGAGCAATTGGACGAACAAGGAGACGTTGCCGGATTCGAAGTCGAGTTGCAACACTTCGGCGGTCGAGTCATCTGGGTCTCGGTCAACGCGAGGCGATTGCCCGACCACGGCGATGAAGTCTCCTATGAAGGTTCGATCATCGACATCAGTGACCGCCGCAATAATGAGATCCTGCGTCAGGAAAAACGACGGTTGGCGAAACTGAATCAACGGCTTTCTCGCGAAATCCAAGAACGTCGTGAGGCCGAATCGTTGGCCCGCTTGAGTGAAGAAAAGTTCCGATCGCTTTTCAATTCGACGAGCGATGGAATCCTGATTCTGCAAAACGGCGAACTGGTCAATTGCAACCATGCCGCGGCAAAACTGTTCGGATACACCGACTCGCAAACCCTGCTGGGCTCGGATCTGAGCGATCTGTTTCCGGCCAAGCAGCCGACCGGAGAGACCTCCAAAGACCTGTTCGCCAAGTACTCGCACCAAGCACTTGCCCAAGGCAGTTGCTCGTTCGACTGGCTCTGTGTGCAACGCAACGGGGCGGAGTTTCCGTGTGAGATCGTCTTGAGTTTTGCCGACGTCGATGGCGATCATGTCTTGCAAGTCAGTGTGCACGATGTGACCGAGCGACAACGGCAACTCAGAGAACTGATGGTGGCAAAGGATGCTGCTCAAGCAGCAAGCCGGTCCAAGAGCGAGTTCCTCGCCAACATGAGCCATGAAATTCGTACGCCACTGAACGGGATCCTGGGTTTCACCGAAGTCCTGCGGCGGGGAAGCATTGAGCCGACCAAGCAGCAGGAATACTTGAACACCATTCACAGCAGCGGTCACCATTTGTTGACGCTGATCAACGATGTCTTGGACCTGACCAAGATCGAAGCGGGGCGAATGGAAGTCGATCGTCGCAATTGCTCTCCGCATGAGATCATGTGCGAAGTCATGTCGATCCTCCGCGTGATGGCCATCGAAAAGGGATTGGACCTGGAGTGCCGATGGCAAACAGGTGTTCCCGAAACGATCTGCACCGACCCCGATCGTTTGAGGCAGTTGCTGATGAATCTTGTCGGCAATGCGATCAAGTTCACGCAACGCGGGCATGTGCGGCTGTTGGCATCATTGGACCAGTCCGGCTCGCAGCCGATGCTGAAAATTGAAGTCAAAGATACTGGGATTGGAATCGAAAGCTCGAACCTGCAACGCATTTTCCGTCCGTTTGATCAAGCCGACAATTCGATCACCCGTCGATTCGGCGGAACCGGATTGGGGCTGACAATCAGTCAAGAAATCGCCCAAGCGCTCGGCGGCGACATCGCGGTGGAGAGCGTAGTCGGGGTGGGCAGCACGTTCCGCGTCTGGATCGAAACGGGCGATCTGTCGGGAATCCCGATCATCGCGGGCAATCGAGCAGAAGCCATCCGTAGCAACCGCCGACAAGTGGCGCAACGTCAATCCACTACCACTGCGTCCCTCTCGGGCATTCGCATTCTGGTCTGCGACGATGGTGAGACCAATCGTGAATTGATCAGTCTGGTGCTGATCGATGCCGGTGCCGATGTCGTCTGTACGGTCAATGGTCGGGAAGCCGTCGACACGATCTTGCACAGCAAACAGGTCTACGATTTGATTTTAATGGACATGCAAATGCCCGTGCTGGATGGCTATTCGGCCACCAAACAACTACGTCAGTACGGCGTCACCATGCCAGTGATCGCATTGACAGCACACGCCATGCGTGGCGACCGAGAAAAATGTTTGGATGCCGGGTGCACTGATTATCTCCGCAAGCCGATCGATATCGACGAATTGCTTGCTTGCGTCCGATACAACGTCGGTCTCACTGCGGAAATGACAACCGCAACAGAAACCAAAGTCGATTCAATTCCGATTGCAGAGGCAGTCGATCCAGCAACCGAGGGGACGGTCGCGGAGACGGGGTCGGACTTGCCGATTCACTCCACGCTTCCCACGGATCGGGAGGAATTCCAAAGAATCGTTGCAAGTTTCTCGGAGAAACTCGCCGGACGCATCACCGTGATGCGAAAAACCGCCGAGGCCGGTGACTTTGACGAACTGGCATCACACGCTCACTGGCTCAAGGGAGCCGGTGGCACGATGGGGTTCGCCTGTTTCACGTCTCCTGCTGAATCACTGGAGCGTTTCGCAAAAGAAAACCAGCTCGCAGCCGCCGCTGAGGTGCTGGACATCATCGAATCGTTGCATCGACGAATCGAACTCCCTTGGCTTCAATCCGTTTGATAACTGTACGTATTGCAATGCAAAACCACACCAACCACGTCTCCGATCACTTCTCGACCATCACCGTCGGATCCATCCCGGTCAGCACGCCCCGCGCGTCGCAGACCTGGGATCCAGGCGACATCCGAATCCTGATGGTGGATGACGAAGAATTGAACTTGGACGTCATCCGTGGCTATTTGAGCATGGACGGCTACAAGCAGTTTTTGATGACGACCGATCCGGTTCAGTCCCTGCAACTGATGGAGAAAAACGACGTCGACATCGTCTTGCTCGACGTCCAAATGCCCGTGATGAACGGACTGGACGTGTTGCGTGCGATCCGAGGCAGTCGGCACTCAGCTACCTTGCCCGTCATCGTGCTGACCGCCAACGCCGATGACGAAACACGCCTTCATGCGTTGAAACTGGGCGCTACCGATTTCTTGCAGAAACCCGTCAGTCGCGTCGAATTGACCGCGCGGATTCAGAACACGCTGTCCGTCAAGGCCTACCACGATCGGCTCGAGAACGAATCTCAAATGCTGCAAACCGCCGTCCGTGAACGCACCAAGCAGTTGGAAGCGTCCCGGATGGAAGTCATCAACTGCCTCGCGCGTGCGGCGGAATTCCGAGACGACGATACAGGAAACCATGTGTTGCGAGTCGGTCGCTACGCGCGAATCATCGGGCAGCAAATGGGACTCGACGCCAACTATCTCGAGATCCTGGAGCCCGCTGCCCAGTTGCACGACGTCGGCAAGATCGGTGTGCCGGATAACATCCTGCTGAAACCAGGAAAACTGACCGCCGAAGAATTCGAGTACATGCAGCGTCACTGCGGGTTCGGAAAACGCATCGTCACGCCGATGACGGCTGAGGAATCCAGCATCGTTCGCAACCACGCCGAGCTGGGAGCCAAAATTCTCGGAATCACCGAGTCACCGATCTTGGAGATGGCACAACGAATTGCGTTGACGCACCACGAAAAATGGGACGGCTCCGGCTACCCGCTCGGTTTGTCAGGAGAGAACATTCCGTTGGAAGGTCGAATCACCGCCGTGGCCGATGTGTTTGACGCGCTGAGCAGCAAACGACCTTACAAGCCCGCGTTCCCCTTGGACAAATGCTTCAGCATCATGCGGGAAGGCAGCGGTCAGCACTTCGACCCCAAATGCATCGAAGCATTCTTTGCAGCCGTCGATCGCATCGTGCAAACCCAAATCGATTTCGCCGACGTCGAGTGATTGGGAAGCCACGTAGGCGAGTCTCTCCGAGACTCGCAAAAAGAATGCATCTGTGTTGGCTCAGCAGCGATATAACACCCCAACGCACCGACACCCGTGGCCTGACGGCCAGCGGCTCAGGGCGTTTAGCAATGCCGTCCGCTCCGGTTCGCCCTGGCGTCTTTTCGATAACGGCTTGGCGATCTGCCGGTTTGCGATTTGAATTGGCGGTAGAAGGTCGATAGGTCGTTGAACCCACATTCAAAGGCGACCGAAGCAACCGGCAACTCCGAGTCGCTTAACAGTTTCTTGGCATGTGCAATCGCCAAGCGTCGTACACGATGCAGCCATGTTTCTCCCGTGATCGAATGAAACTGAGAGGTAAAGCTGCGACGCGAAATACCGAGTTCCTCTGCCGCCTCATCGATCGAGCGGGCTTCAAAGAACTCGGAGTCCAAACGACGAACGTACTCCCGCATCGCATCGTGATCCGCAGACTCACTACGTCGCTGCATGAAACTCTCTTGAGACCGACGCGATACCCACGCGAGCAACCGCAGCGCATCGGCGACGATCGATAGGGACACGCTGTCATCGCCTCGAGTTTGCTCATGCCTCATCCGACGCATCAGCGTCGCGATACGATTGGACTCCGGTGGCCCCGCATCGTGCTGGCACAAACACATGCGGGACAGAATCGATCGGTCGAAATCCAGCAGGTCCGTTCGAATGCAGCAGACATACAAGCTGGAGGCACTGTCATGGTCGTCAACGATACGATTGGCCGTCTCGGGTGGAACAACGATCACGTCTGCTGCGCGAAACGGGATCGTCTGAGTCGGAAACTCGAATCGGCCGCTGCCGCGTAGCACGTAGACGATCTTGATGAAGCTGTGGGTGCGCCACTGCATCGTGAACTGCGGCGAGTGATGACTTTCCAGGATCGCCACACCGTAGCTCGGCAGCGTCTCATCGACCGGCCGGTCTCGTAGCGCCCGCGTGTCTGGCGTGTTTTTCATGCTTTCTCTGGTGCTGCGATCGTAAATGGACCTCGATTGGAAACGATGCAAATACCAGCACGAAGCGCAAGCGAGTGAAAAAAACACAGTGAGTCACTCGCTTGCGCTTCGTGCTGGTATCGAAGCTCAACTCGCGACACTGGCCATAGCGTCTCAACTCACTCGGGATTCATTTGCCCGATTTGCAATATCTTGTTTGCCCAATTTTCCTCGACAAAAGACTGCAAAACAACTACTTTCATGCAAACCATTTCCCAAAACGCAAAAAACGGGTTCTCGCCACATGTCCATTGATCCGATTTCCATGCTCCGTCCCCGACGCAAGATCACGGGGATGTCCGCGATTTTGCTGCCCCTGCTTGCCGATGACTCGGTGGATTGGACCGGGTTTGAGTCACATGTGCGGTTGACGCTCGACGCGGGGTTGATCCCGGCGGTGAACATGGACACCGGATACGGGAACTTGATCGACGAGGCGACGCGACAAAGCGTCTTGCAGCGAACTCAAACGCTCGCAGGGAGTGGTGGGTATGTTGCCGGTGTCTATGTCGCCGACCAACCCGACAGCGATTTTGATGCGGACGCATACCGCAGAGGGTCGGAGCAGATTCAACAGCACGGCGGAACACCAGTCTTCTTTCAGTCTTTTGGCTTGACCGGCCAATCGGATGATCAGATCGTTTCTGGTTATCAGACACTGGCGGCCAGTTGCGACACGTTCATTGCGTTCGAACTTTCTGATGTGTTCTTGCCGTTGGGCAAGATCTATTCATTGGACGTGTACGAGCAGTTGATGCAGATTCCTGGTTGCGTGGGTGCAAAACATTCGTCGTTGCGACGAGAACTGGAGTGGCAACGATTGCAGCTTCGCGATCGTGTTCGTCCCGATTTCAAAGTTCTGACGGGGAATGATCTGGCGATCGACATGGTGATGTACGGCAGCGACTACTTGCTGGGACTGAGCACCTTTGCCCCGGACGCCTTTGCTCGTCGCGATGCGATGTGGGAAAGTGGCGATCCAGGGTTCTATGAGTTGAACGATTTGCTGCAGTATTTGGGCGCGTACACGTTTCGTCCCCCGGTACCCGCCTACAAACACTCCGCCGCCATGTTCTTGAACTTGCGCGGCCGGATCGCAACCGATCGAACTTATCCTGGATCTCCCACCCGCGCTGAAAGTGACCTGGAAGTGCTGCAGAGTATTTCGACCGATCTGAACCGATTGATGGAGGCATAGAGCAATGGCATTTCCAAGAGTAGCAAGCCTGAAGACACACGACGAGTTCGTGAATCGACTTCGAGAACTGGGAATCGATTTGGAGAGTGATGCGGAAGTTCAATCGGGTGAGAGCAGCGTGCTTGCTCAGGCCGCGTCGGTCGATGGGATGCGAATCGGAAATCGATTTTGCATCTTGCCGATGGAAGGCTGGGACGGAACAGCCGACGGGAAACCGACCGAGTTGACGCGACGGCGTTGGCGGAATTTTGGTCTCAGCGGTGCCAAGTTGATGTGGGGTGGGGAAGCGGTGGCGGTCCGGCATGACGGCCGAGCCAACCCCAATCAACTGTGCATGACGGCCGACAACGCATCCGACATCGAGTCGCTACGCAACGAGTTGGCCGACGCACACTTTGAACATTTCGCCGACGACGGCGACTTGCTGGTCGGTCTGCAGTTGACCCATTCGGGACGCTTTGCTCGTCCGAACGAAAAGAGCAAAGCCGAACCACGTACCGCGCAGCGTAATCCTGTTTTGGATGCACGATTGAATATCCATGACGACTCGGCGTTGTTGTCTGACGACGATTTGAAACGACTGATCGACGATTTTGTCGCCGCGTCCGTGCTTGCCCAGAAAATCGGATTCACTTTTGTCGATATCAAACACTGCCACGGCTACTTGGGGCATGAGCTGCTCAGTGGAGTGGACCGGGTGGGCCAGTTCGGCGGCTGCTTTGAGAACCGAACACGATTCTTGCGACAGATCGTTTCGGGGATCCGCACGGAAGCCCCCGGGCTGAAGATGGGTGTCCGTGTCAGCATCTTCGATTTTCTGCCTTACACCAAAGGGCCAGACGGAACCGGAGTTCCGGAGCCCTCAGCGGATGGTCGTTTGGCTTTTGGTAGCGACGCCAGTGGCAGCAAGATCGATTTGGATGAGCCGTCTCAGTTCATGGACTTGCTCAAAGAACTCGGCATCCGCTTGGTCTGCACGACTGCGGGCAGCCCCTACTACAATCCCCACATCCAACGTCCTGCGTACTTTCCACCGAGTGACGGATATCAGCCGCCGGAAGATCCGTTGGTAGGCGTTGCCAGACAAATCGCGGCGACCGCCGAACTGAAACGTCGTCATCCCGATTTATTCTTCGTCGGTTCGGGCTACACCTATCTACAGGACTGGCTGCCCAACGTCGCCCAAGCCGCTGTGCGAACCGGTGCGGTGGACTCGGTCGGTCTGGGACGGATGGTGCTGTCGTATCCCGATTTGCCCGCCGATGTGATTGCCGGAAAAACGATGACGCGCAAGAAGGTCTGTCGAACGTTCAGCGATTGCACGACGGCACCGCGAAATGGAATCGTCAGCGGCTGTTATCCGTTGGACCCGTTCTACAAAGCGATGCCAGAAAGGGATCAGTTGAACGCATTGAAGAAAGAAGCGTGAGTGCAAGGGAACGCTGTTCCCCGTTTGACCCGTAGCCAACGGCGCAGGCGGCAGCGGCGTTTGATTTACCTGTAGTGGACGAGGTTACGAACCATCGACACGGTTCTTCGCTACAGGGACTGGGCTGTTCAAATTTGGTGTTGGCATTGATTTTTCAGTGTATGTTTTTGTTCCATGCATCGCAATCAAAGTGAGCCTCAGGCGCTAGCCGTGGGCCGGCACCACAATCCGCCTCAGGCGCTAGTGGGCCGTTGATTTAGTGAGCCGCGACGCGTAAGCGGCCGGGCCTACCGCATTGGCCGGTGCCTTACGGCCCACGGCTCACCCTTGCGTTCCCAATTTCGATTAAATCAACAGGCCACTAGCCGTGGGCCGGCACCACAATCCGCTTCAGGCGCTAGCCGTGGGCGGGCACCACAATCCGCTTCAGGCCCACGGCTAGCGCCTGAGGCTCACTGGGACCACCAGCTGCGCCGGCAGTGGGGACATGAATCCGCGCAAACCCAAAAAGACACAACCCCAACGTTTTGACAGCCCAGCGTCTTGCCCAGCTTCACGCCGCAACACGCATTCCCTTCACGCGCCGTGCGATGTACACAGCCGGCAGCACCAAGGCCAGCCACGGGATGATTGCGACGACAAAGATGACCAACTGCTGAAACAAGGCCAACAACGATCCGAGCGAGCCCACCCAAGAGTCACCGATTCGTGAAGCGAACGTGGGTGCTGCGGCGGGTTGGTACTCGGCACGTTCTCGGCAGTTGATCGTTACGGTTGCCAAGGTGGTTCGATCGGACAAGTATCGCATGCGTCCTTCCATGCGTTCGATTTCTTCACGCACGCGAGCCAATTCATTCTCGATGGACAGCACATCGGTCAACTTGCCCGTGCGCTCGTCCAGCATCTTGAGGATACGTTTTTCAAGTTCACGTTTGTTGGCGACACGCGCCGTGATGTCGACGAACTCTTCCGTCACATCTTGCGCGTTTTCTTGACGCGATTCCGCGAATCCTTGCTCGGCAACACCGCCCATCAGGTCGTGGTAGTTTTCCACGGGGACGCGGACGATCCAACTGCCCGATTGTTGGTCGCTGTACTGCCGATTCGTGTCCCGTTTGCTGATATAGCCGCCCAACTGACTGACGAGTCGAGGCAGCGCGGACTCGAAAGCGGTGTAGTCTTGTACGATCAATCCGATCGTGGACGTATAGATGATGCGCCGATTTGCGTCAGCAGCCGAGCCGGACGTCGACACCAGTTGGACTGCTTCGCTTGACGCTTTCTCGTTGCTCGAAGTCGTCACATCATCGTAGTCCAGCGACTCGGTATCCACCGAATCGTAGCCGTGCGATTGCCCTATTTGCTCGTACGGATTGGCGCCGCACCCCGATATCCAGAAACAGAACACCGTCAGAAGGGGCAGGCTGATGCGACGATGAGAGGGCGCCATGGGAGTGTCCTGCTAAAATGTGACGAAGCGAATTTCGAAAGAATCCTGAGTCACAGAGAAGACGACACACGTGACGTTTCGGATTTCGAAAACAGCCAAAACTCCATCGCGGGCGGATTCCCACTAAACTGAAGGACTGCAAAACGCGGTCTTTTCTGGAAAATCTGGTGATTCAGATTTTTTTGCGTGCGCCTCCGCTTTCTCGTCGCACTACATCGGTGACACCATGATGACTCAACCGCAAACAACCGATGACCAGCCGGTCACCCCCGAATCGCTGAACCAGCGATCCGACGGCGAATTGCTGGACGCTTGGTTTCGTGACTCGCATCACGATGCCTTTGCGCAGTTGGTGCGGCGATACAGCGTGATGGTGTTGAGCGTTTGTCAGCGTCGCTGCCGGACACCGGCCGACGTCGACGATGCGTATCAATCCACTTTTTTGCACCTCGCCCACCGTGGTCGCTCCATCCGCCATCCCGAGCGGCTGCCGGGCTGGTTGCATCGGGTCGCGCAGCGATCTGCGATGGCAACTTTGCGGATGCACAACACAGAAAACTCTGCCATGATCGAGCCTGCAGCAAAGACGACCGATCCGCTGGAACAGATCACGCGTCAGCACGAAGCGATCGTGATGGATGAGGAACTGGCGAGTTTGCCGGAGTCCTACCGAGCCGTCTTGGTCATGCACATGAGCGATGACTGTTCGCTGCAACGCATGGCCGAGCAGTTTCAGACGACGCTTGGCAGCATCCGCGGTCGGCTGCATCGCGGCAAGAAAATGTTGGCGGCAAGACTGCGACGCCGCGGCTTGGTCCCCGTCGTCGCCTTTGCTGCAGCCAGCGCCACGATGGTCTCACACGCGCAAGCCGCCAGCGCGGGCGATGCATTGATTCGCTTGACCGCCGGACCTGATTTGCCGCCGCCTCCCACGCCTATTCCCCCGCCCGAGCCTTTCTTTTCTTCTGGAGCGACCCTGATGACAACCCTTGCAACCACCGCTGGCGTGCTGGCCTTCGGTTCCCTCGCCTTTTGGATGACGATGCCCGATCAGACCGGGCATGCCGAGCAAACGAAACAAACCGTTGCCGCGATCGCCTTGCCGGCCGATGAATCACCCGTGACCGCTCAATTCGGCGGCGGTGGCATGGGTGGAATGGGCGGCGGTGGCATGAGTGTCACCAATGGGCAAATCGTCGGCAAAGAAGTCCGCGTCCTGCCCGCAAAGCCGACGACCGCTGTCGCGTCGCAGGTCGAAGAGATGATGGACGAATCCAAAGATCTTTCGTTGACGGGAACCGTTGGCGATCTTGCCACGGAACTGCAAACGCAACTGGGGATTCCCGTGATCATGGATCAGCGGGGTATCGCGTTTGCCGAAGCCGACTTGGGGGCTGCGGTGAAGTATTCCGGTAAAGAGGAACCGCTGCGAGCTGCGCTTCGCAAGCTGCTGTCGCCTTTGGGATTGAAAGCAGTGATAGAGAACGAGGGCTTGGTCATCACCGCGGACCCGAATGTCTTGGTGCATCAAGGAATCGGCACCAGTCGTTGGATCGCTTTGGAGGAGCAGTCGATGACGGAAATCGCTGATGCATTGAACAAGAAAGTTTCAGTGGAGTTCATCGATACGCCACTCGTCGAAGCCTTGGATGTAATGAGCGAAGAACTGGGCATGCAGATTCTGATCGATAAACGAGCGTTGGAAGAGATCGGACTGACGACCGACGAACCTGTCACTCTCGACGCCTCCGATAAAAAGGCGCTCGACTTGATCAACCTGATGCTCCAGGAATTGGATTTGACGCTGACCGCGACCAACAATCAGTTGACCGTCACAACCGTGGATGCAGCCGATGGATCGCTGATGACGCGAGTGTATTGGCTGGAAGGAATCGGCATGGCGAATAATTACGACAGCCTGATCCAATTGATTGAAACGTCCATCGAGCCTGACTCGTGGGAGTCTCTTGGAGGGACGTCGACGATCGCGCCGTACCCCACCAATCGACCGACCATTGTCATCAGCACGAACTTCCCCAACCATCTCCGCATCGAATCGTTGATCGAAACCCTTCGTCAAGCGCACTTCGGCATGGAACCGGAGGTAGAGGAAGTCAAACTGCCGCCGGCGAAAGAACAAGGTCCCCCCGGCGGCGGCGGATTCTTTTAACGTCGGTTACCGAAACACGTAGCCGCGTCTCTCCGAGACGCGAAATAGTCGCTCGACTCTCCGAGTCGTTAGCGTGCCGCACCATGTGGTTGCCCAACGCCAATCGCCAAACACACATCAACAGGTGTCAAACTCGTTCACCAAGCGCTCGACCAGATAGCAGGGCACGCTGTCGATCTGGAAGATCGAGCGACTATCACGCGTCTCTCCGAGACGCGAAATAGTCGCTCGACTCTCCGAGTCGTTAGCGTGCCGCACCATGCGATTGCCCAACGCCAATCGCCAAACACACATCAACAGGTGTCAAACTCGTTCACCAAGCGCTCGACCAGATAGCAGGGCACGCTGTCGATCTGGAAGATCGAGCGACTATCACGCGTCTCTCCGAGACGCGAAATAGTCGCTCGACTCTCCGAGTCGTTAGCGTGCCGCAACGTGCGATTGCCCAACGCCAATCGCCAGACACACATCAACAGGTGTCAAACTCGTTCACCAAGCGCTCGACCAGATAGCAGGGCACGCTGTCGATCTGGAAGATCGAGCGACTATCACGCGTCTCTCCGAGACGCGAAATAGTCGCTCGACTCTCCGAGTCGTTAGCGTGCGGCACCTTGCGATTGCCCAACGCCAATCGCCAGACACACATCAACAGGTGTCAAACTCGTTCACCAAACGCTCGACCAGATAGCAGGGCACGCTGTCGATCTGGAAGATCGAGCGACTATCACGCGTCTCTCCGAGACGCGAAATAGTCGCTCGACTCTCCGAGTCGTTAGCGTGCCGCAACGTGCGATTGCCCAACGCCAATCGCCAGACACACATCAACAGGTGTCAAACTCGTTCACCAAGCGCTCGACCAGATAGCAGGGCACGCTGTCGATCTGGAAGATCGAGCGACTATCACGCGTCTCTCCGAGACGCGAAATAGTCGCTCGACTCTCCGAGTCGTTAGCGTGCCGCACCATGCGATTGCCCAACGCCAATCGCCAGACACACATCAACAGGTGTCAAACTCGTTCACCAAACGCTCGACCAGATAGCAGGGCACGCTGTCGATCTGGAAGATCGAGCGACTATCACGCGTCTCTCCGAGACGCGAAATAGTCGCTCGACTCTCCGAGTCGTTAGCGTGCGTCACCTTGCGGTTGCACAACGCAAATCGCCAAGCACACACATAATCTGCCAAGGAACGAGAAATGGCGAACATGTACCGTGTCGGTATGACAAGGTGCGGATTATCAGCAATGCCTGATCGGTGAGATTGTTTCACCCCTTCAGGGTTTGACAGGGCCTGGATAATATGAACCCAGGGCGTCGCTTCGCTTTGCCCTGGGCTGTTATATCAAGCCCTTTCAGGGCACAGGGAATCGCACCGGCGAATTTGCCTTCTATTCTCTTCACGTCCTGAAAGTCGAGCGACTATCGCTCCTCAATTCGACTCGGCGATCGTCCATTTTTCGCCGTCGCTGTTAGCGACCTTGGCCGTGATCAGCGACCCTTTACCGAAAGCCGGGTTGCTCGTGATCAACTCCGCCGGAACGAACCGCCCGGTGGTTCCTCGCAACAATTTCGCAGGGTTGCCGTTCGATGGTCCAAGCTCCGCCATTGGTGTGTTCGACTCGACCAGCAATTGGACTTCGCTGCCCACCATCGCATGACAGTACTCCGATCGCAGTTCTGCTTCCAGTGAGATCAGCTCATCCATACGCTCGCTGCGAACGTCCGCAGAAATCTGGTCTTCCATCTCCGCCGCGGGGGTGCCACGTCGAGGGCTGAAGGGAAACGCGTGGATCTTGGAAAAACCAGCGGCTCGGCAAGTGTCCATCGTCTGTTGAAACTCGGCGTCGGTTTCGCCGGGAAACCCGACAATCACATCGGTCGTGATTGAAGGATCGGGCAACGCCTCTCGAAGCAATCGACACCGGTCCAAGAACATGCGAGTGCCCCAGCGGCGGCGCATGCGACGCAACACGCTGTCACTGCCGCTTTGCAGACACAAGTGAACGTGCGGAACGATGCGATCGCCATGATCCGCCATGACCGAGATCAGTTCCCGTGTCGTCTCCGTCGCTTCGATGCTACTGAGGCGAATGCGAAACTCGCCCGACAGACTACAAAGTTGTTTCAAGAGATGCGCCAGCCGCGTCCAGTTTTCGCGAGGTTGATTGCGATTCCAATCGACGCCGTAGTGCCCTAAGTGAATGCCCGTCAAGACAACTTCGCGATGTCCCGCGTCGACCAACCGTTCGACTTCCTCAACGATCTCGTTCATCGGACGCGAGTAAAGTTTGGGACGGACATGGGGGATGATGCAATAGCTGCAACGCAACAAGCATCCGTCTTGGACTTTGACGTACGCGCGATGACGACCGGAGAAACCATCGAGCCCCGTGGGCACATCGATGACGCCGAAGCGTGACATCAGGTCGGGCAGTTCCCGTTTGTCGGTCACCACGTCGACGACACCCGGCAACGAGGCGACTTCCTCCGGCGCCCGTGTCGCGTAGCAGCCCATCACGACGATGCGTGCATCGGGGTTTTCGCGTGCCAAGCGTCGGATCACTTGTCGGCTCTTTGCGTCACCTTGATGGGTGACCGTACAAGTATTGACGATGCAGACATCGGCGGGCTCATCGCCCTGGCAGTCCTGGAACCCGACGCGCTGCAAACCCTGTCGGACCAATTCGGTCTCGTACTGGTTGACTTTGCAGCCCAGCGTCGTGGTTCGTAACTTGGCACTCATGAAAACAGAAAGGCGATCACTCGACCGGTTCGATCGTCGCCGACATGCTGCCTTTGCAGTTGGAGCTCAATTCGTCTTTGCCGAACGCGTGGATCTGGTCGCGTTTCAGCTCTGCATGTTCCATGGTCGTGGTCAAGCAGATCGCGCGGCCGGACGTGTCGACTTCTTTGGCGATTTGGAATCCTTTTTCGATCGGATGACGAAACAGAGCTTTCATCATCGAGACCACGTAGTCATACGTGTGATGGGAATCGTCCCACAGAATCACGTTGTAACGAGGCTGCTTCTTACGCTTGCGATTCGACTTTTCGTCGGTTTTCGTTCGAACAATCGGCTCGGCAACCAAGGGCTGATCAGCCATTTTCTCTTGCTCCATGCAACTGGTATTGGACGACGCAGGGCTGGCCACACGCCAAAACGACTCGCCGCAGCACATTCGGCTGCGGCGGTGATATTGAGTGAACCCTCGTCGGCCTCTATTGTAGCGCCGTGGAATGTTGGTCTACAGCACCGGATCGAATATTTCCGCTCGTTTTTTCCTCCCCCGCTTCGGACGGTTTGATCCGAACCCAAGGACGCGTTTTTTGTCCATTTGGTTCCCCAAAACGCCCTTTTCGACGGGGGAAATCCTTATTGGCCACATACAGACGGGTCGCCACATGTCGGTTTCCGAGCTACTGGACACATTGCAATCCGATCAACAACGGCTGCTGGATGACTTGATCCAGTGGCTACGAATTCCCAGCGTCAGCAGCGACAGTCGCCACATCGATGACACCCAGAAAGCCTGCCAGTGGATTGCAGACAAGTTGTCCGGTGCCGGTCTGAGCGTGGAGATTTTGCCCACCGAAGGCCATCCGATGGTCTTGGCCGAGACGCCGCCGGTCCCAGGAGCACCGACGGTCGTGGTCTACGGCCACTACGACGTCCAACCCGCTGAACCGCTGAACCAGTGGACGACTCCGCCGTTTGAACCCGAGGTGCGAGACGGCAACTTGTACGCTCGTGGCGCGACGGATGATAAAGGCCAGTTGCTGACGCATGTTCAGAGCGTTTGTCGTTGGCTGGAAACCGGGCGACCGCTGCCGTTGCAGATCAAGTTCTTGATCGAGGGTGAAGAAGAAATCGGCAGTGCGAACTTGGAACGTTTGCTGCCCGAGCTGCGTGAACGCTTGGCGTGCGATTGCGTCGTGATCAGTGACAGCAGCCAGTACGCGGACGGACAGCCTGCGATCACGTACGGATTGCGTGGCATCGCAACCTACGAATTGCAGGTGGACGGCCCCAGCCAGGACCTGCACAGCGGTTCCTTCGGCGGTGCGGTCATGAATCCCGCGATCGCTCTGACGCAGATGCTCTCTTCGTTGATCGACTCGGAGGGTCGCATTCAGATCCCCGGCTACTACGATGACGTCCGTGACTTGACCGATACCGAACGACGTCAGTGGCAGGACCTGCCTCAAGACGACGATGCCTTCGCCAAAGCCATCGGAGTGGATGAGTTGGCGGGCGAATTGGGCTTTTCGACCAACGAGCGACGATGGGCCAGACCAACGTTCGACATCAACGGATTGACATCCGGGCATCAGGGCGAAGGCGGCAAGACGATCATCCCGGCAACGGCATCGGCGAAGTTCAGTTTTCGATTGGTGCCCGACCAAGACCCCGAAAAGGTCACTGCGGGATTGCGAAAGCATCTGGATCAACACACTCCGACCGGCGTCCGCTGGTCATTGAAGTGCGGTCACGGTGCCGTCGGGATGCTTGCCAATACCGACAGCCCGTTCATGAAAGCCGCCAGCGACGCGATCGAACAAGCCTTTGGGGTCTCCCCGGTCTTGATCCGCGAAGGCGGCTCGATTCCGATCGTCACCCGGTTCCAGGAAGTGCTGGGTTGCGATTGCTTGCTGCTGGGCTGGGGCCTGAGTGACGATAACGCTCATAGCCCTAACGAAAAGTTTCGTGTGGACGACTACTTTCGTGGAATCCAGGCATCGGCAATCCTGTGGGACGAAATCGGCAAACTCAACGCGAACACGTGATCGCCGAGTTTGCCATAATCCGTACGCTGCGATTCGAAAACACTTGCTCCCGTTTCCCATCTGCCTCCGTAAAGCCAAATCCTCACCATGTTGGACCGAAAACTCATCCTGGAGAATCCCGATGCCGTTCGCGAAAACTGCGAGCGCCGCGGAGTGCCCTGCGACATCGACCGCATCATCGAACTGGATGCCAAACGTCTGGAAAAGCTGCAGCTCTCGCAGGAATTGAATCGTCAAGCCAACGAGTGCAGCAAGCAGATTCCTGCGGCCAAGGATAACGACGAACGCCAACAGTTGATCGCACGCGGCCGCGAACTGCGAGAGCAAAAGGATGCTGCGCAGAGCGAGCACGACGAGCTGGAAGCGGAGATCGTCGCGTTGCAGACGCTGATTCCCAACATGACGCACCCGGATGTTCCCACCGGTGGCGAAGACGACGCGACGGAGCTTTGTTTCGGCGCGACGGCGAAACCGAGTTTCGATTTCCAGCCGCTGGATCACTTGGAGTTGAATGAAAAGCACGACCTGTTCGACTTCGAAGCCGGTGCGCGTGTGGCCGGTGCCGGGTTTTACTTCCTGAGAAACGCCGCGGTGCGATTGGACCTTGCGCTCCAACAATTTGCCATCAGCTTTCTTGCCGACAAAGGATTCACGCCGGTTTCGACGCCCGACTTGGCGCTCACCAGCGTGCTGCACGGCACGGGATTCAATCCTCGCGGGCCTGAGACGCAGATCTACAGCATCGAGAACACCGAGCTGAACTTGGTCGCCACCGCCGAGATCACTTTGGGCGGTATGATGGCCGGGCAAACAATGACTGCAGAGGAGTTGCCGTTGAAACTCTGCGGCTTGAGCCACTGCTTTCGCACGGAAGCCGGCGCGGCGGGACGAGCCTCCAAAGGTTTGTACCGCGTCCATCAGTTCACCAAAGTCGAGATGTTCGCGTTCACGACGCCCGAACAAAGCGATGCGGTACACGAAGAGATGCGTGGCCTGGAATGTGAGATTTTTGACGCACTGGAAGTCCCCTATCGTGTGATCGATACCGCCAGTGGAGACTTGGGCGGACCGGCGTACCGCAAGTATGACTTGGAAGCCTGGATGCCAGGACGCGGCGACGGCGGCGACTGGGGCGAAGTCACCAGCACGAGCAATTGCACGGACTACCAAGCCCGACGCTTGAATGTGCGATTCAAGAAAGCAGGCGAGAAGGGAACGCACTTTGTCCACACGCTCAACGGCACCGCCGTCGCGACCGGGCGAGCCATGATCGCGGTACTGGAGAACCACCAGCGCGCCGATGGCACCATCAACGTGCCCACCGTGCTGAGACCTTGGATGGGAACCGACGTGATCGGCTGATCGTGCTGTCGTCGAGCCGTAAACCGGCTAAACTCTGGGGCATCCCACCTACTCTCCCTCCTCCGGAATTGGATGCAGCCTGACCGTGGACGACAACACCGATCAAAACGACGCAACCAACGCAGATCCCACCACTGAGTCGACCGACAACCTCGAAACGACTCAGGCGGTGTCCGAGTTGGAACTCGGCAATCGAAATCCTTCGCTCTGGCAGGACATGAGAACGTCGGAGGACTGGTGGGCCATCTGGTGCGCCGGTCTCCTGCTGATCGTTGGCTTTATCGCCGTCTGGATGAACGCTCCCGATCCACCACCGCCGGGCAGCAAAGAAAAAGTCTCCGTCTCCTCGCCGCTGAAGCCTTGGCTGTCCAAACCAAGCACATGGCGTGAGAACCCGCTGCATGCGTTTTACACGCCAGTGGAGGTCGTCGCTCAATGGGAACAGGAGGCGGCCGAGGCAAAGAAGAAAGCGAACGCGGAAGCAGCCGAGCGGTGGGGGGAAAAGAGCGAGCCCAAGGAGGCCGCCAAGCCTGAAGCAACTGAGCCCGAAGCCGCCAAGCCCGAAGCCGCCGCGGAAAAGTCTCCGCCGAAACCACCCAAAGCCGTCAATACCATCTACGGGACACTGGGATCGTTTCTGGTGATCGGATTGCTGTTCGCGGGCGCGATCCACATCAGAGGTCAGTCGGCTAGAAAATTCTTGACAGCGTTTCCCGTCGTCTTTGCCCTGGCGACTGTTGCCTATGTGCTGTCCGGCCAGAGTGTGATCAAGGCCTACAATCTCGAATACGCTTTGTGGGCTTTGTTGGTCGGGTTGATCATCAGCAATACCATCGGCACGCCAAAGTGGTTGGGCCCGGCCGTGCTCACCGAGTTTTACATCAAGACTGGATTGGTGCTGCTGGGGGCGGAGGTCTTGATGAGTCGACTGGTCGCCCTCGGCTTGCCGGGTGTCTTCGTCGCTTGGGTGGTCACGCCCATCGTGTTGATCACCACGTACATCTTTGGCCAGAAAGTGCTCAAGATGGAGTCGCGTTCGCTGAACATGGTGATCGCAGCGGACATGTCCGTCTGCGGCGTCTCGGCCGCGATCGCGACCGCGGCGGCGTGCAAGGCAAAGAAGGAAGAATTGTCACTGGCGATCGGACTCTCACTTTCGTTCACCGTGGTGATGATGGTCGTGTTGCCGATGGTGATCAAGTTCTTGGATCTCAGTCCGACGCTCGGCGGAGCATGGTTGGGCGGAACGATCGATGCGACCGGTGCTGTTGCAGCAGCAGGGGCAACGTTGGGCGACGAAGCGTTGGAAGTCGCTTCGGCGGTGAAGATGATCCAAAACATCTTGATCGGTGTCACCGCGTTCTGCGTGGCCGTTTATTGGGTCACCTCTGTGGAGCGAGACCCATCGGCTCCACGCCCCAGTGCGATGGAGATTTGGTATCGATTTCCGAAATTCGTCATCGGTTTTGTGGTTGCTTCGATCGTCTTTTCGATCTTGCACGCCGTGCTGCCGCTGGGGCCGGAGATGGTGTCCGCGATGATCAAGGACAGCACGAAAACGATTCGCAGTTGGCTCTTCTGCATGGCGTTTGTTTCCATCGGTTTGCAAACCAATTTCCGCGAATTGATGCCGTATTTCAAAGGCGGCAAGCCGATGATCCTGTACGTCTGCGGTCAAAGTCTGAATTTGATCCTGACGTTGGCGATGGCTTGGTTGATGTTCGAAGTCGTCTTCAAGGACGTGGTGTCGCCATGACCAGCGAACGCAAGAATGCCAGCGGATGGACCAAGCTGGCCCTGGTCGTCTGCGTGATGGCGTTTGTTTGGCTGATCGTGTTGCCGCGATTGGCAAAGCAGGACGTCGTGGAAGCACGCATTCGTTGGCTCGACGAAAAGCGAATCGATCCGGCGGCGATGTTCTATACCGAACTTGATTCGATGGACGACTACCTCAGCCGAATCGATCACTGATTTCGGTAGGGATGTTCGTCCGCTGTTACCTCCACGAAGGGATTTTCGAGGGCCTGTCTGCGCAAGTTAATGATTAGGGATGGCAGAACGTTTGGCGGGGCACGCTATCGACTTGGAAAGTCGAGCGACAATCGTTTAACGCCAAGCCGCAGGCGACAACGTCACCACCATCCGCCCATACACAAACCATACGCTTTGTGCCGTGCTAGGCTACTGCAAACTCTCCCGGTTGCGTCGGGAGAGGTGTCAGAAACTTAGCGGCGCGCCACAGTGCGACAACCACAATTTTGAACAGCCCAACCAAGTTCCGTTTGACCCGCAGCCGAAGGCGTAGGCGGAAGCGGCATTGGGTCTGCGGTGCCATGCGTTTGGTAGCGTCTCCTACGCCTTCGGCTACGGGTCAAACGAAGGGAAGCCCAGCGTGCGGCAACAACCAACGTCAGCGGCGCGTCGGCGTGTGGCTGTTCATTCTTCGGCCAGCATTTGCTCAAGGGTTTGACGCATTTGCTGCTCACCCGGCGTGCCCTGCCAATTCATTTCGCCTTGCCACCAACGTCGCAGAAACCCTTCTTTGTCGATCAAATAAACGGTCGGCCACTTCGTATTGGCCCACTGATTCCAGTTGGACGATTTCAAGTCCAACAAAACCGGGTACTCCAACTGGTCCTGCTTCATCGCAGCGGCAACCCGCTGAGGATCCCGCTCCGCCGAAGTCTCAGGCCGTTGGATCCCGATCACGACGAGGCCTTTGTCTGCATAGTCACGATACCATGCATTGTAGTGCGGCAGATTTCGTTGGCAGTTGATGCACTGAAACGCGTAGAAGTGCACCGCGACAACCTTGCCTTTCAAATTGGCCAACGTGGTCGGTTCACCCTGCAACCAAGTGACTCCTTCGCTCATCAACTCAGGTGCCATTGGCTCGGTGCGTTTGATCTTTGAGAAATCAAAAGGCGTCCCCGTCAACGTTCCGATCGTCAGCCTTTGTTGCTTGGTCAGTGCATCGCCATACAACTTTCGTTCATCCTCTTCCAGTTCAGCAAGCTCCGCAGACGCTGCCGCCGCGTCAAGCTTTCCAGAATTGAGTTGCTGCTGCAGTTCGAGTGCTTTCCGGTCGGTTTCGACGAACTCGTCGAGCAGTTTTTGTCGCAAGGAGTCACGCATTTGCAGTGCCTCGACGACATGTGGCTGGGTGATCATCCGCGTACCCAGAGCTTGCACGGTCAGTTCACTGAGTCGTTTTCGCTGATCGGGATCAAGTGTCTGATCCAATCTCGATTGCAGCCTCGCCGTCAGCATTCGAACTTGTTCGGACTGGCGATCCACAGGCAAATTGCGTGAGCGAAACCAAACGCCGTCAACGTCCCGCAAAACGTCCATCACCGAATCGACCTGCTGCTCGCTGAGTTTCAATTCCTGGTGAACCGCATCGTCGCGAATCATCTTCAGCAACACAGGTGGCGTCTGCGGCATCGCCGTCGGCGTGGCGTCCTGGGCAGATGCAGGCTGAGTGCAGATGACAGATGAGAAAGCGAGTGCAAAGCAAGCGAGAGCGATTTTCATGGCATCACGATGGACGAGTTGCGAGTGAGAATGGTGCGGCATAGCAAGGGCATTCGACTGGCAGCCAAAGAGTTGGTCGTAGCAACTCGCTTGATGCATTTCGTTGAGCGGACTGAATGCCCCCCAGCCCCTCTCCCCCAAAAACTGGCTCGCTTAGGCTCGCCAGTTTTTGGGGGAGAGGGGAGCCCTATTTGACTGTTGAAGTCACGTTCCTGTAATCGCCATTGGGTCCTTCAGTCCGCCGCGTGCGAATCCAAAACCACCAGTTGATTCCACGGTTTCCCTTGTTCGGACCGTCCGTGAATCAAGTATCGATCTGTTTCAGGACTCGCTGGCAGGGCGTTTGAGTCCAGGGTGTAGGTGCCATAGCTGACCACCAGCGAGCGAGGATCCGATAGCGCTCGTTCGTATCCGTCATCGAGCGGCCCCAAGCAGACGTCGTCACTGAATGTCGCTCCGATCTCTTTGCGATTATCGATCTCTGTGTCACCGGTTCTCCAATCGTCGTTGATCCCTTTCTGCCCCGGCTGCTGATCCGCACCGACACTGATCACGACGGGTGCTGTGGCGTCATAACGCAGAAGATCAACACGTTGCCATTGGCTGGGCCGTTGCAAGGGATCGCCGGCCAAGTGTTGCAGCACGTCGGGGCGTTGAAGCCCCTGATCGGGCATCTCAGCGAACCGGTTTTGCTTTGCCCTCCACAACGCTGCTGAGATCAGCACCGCCAGCAGAACAGCCAGGAGAGGTTTGGGCAGCATGGTGGTGAAAAACGGGTGTAAAGGCGAACGAGAGCCAAATCTGCACCCACCGTAGTGGACGAGGTCACGAGTCCCTGCAGCGTAAAACGTTTCGAGGACTCGTGACCTCGTCCACTACGGGCAGATTTTCATCTGCCTCACGCGTTAAAAATCCTCGACAACGGTTTGTTGGCGAATCTGTTCTGCCGAAACGTCGAACAAACGAATCGTCACCTGTAATGCTTTCAGCTTTGCCTGCACGGGAGCGACCGCACGGATCGGCAGAGTACTGGGAGCGAGAGTCGCCAGGCCGCCCATGGTTTGCAGGCCGGAATCCTGCCCCACAAATTCACCTTCGTTTGCTAGGCCACCTTGGATGAGTGACCACTGGCGGTACGACACCGGCGTGGTGATCGTGTTGCTGGGCGCGGCAGGATTGTTGGGCAACAACAGCGGTTGCAAACCGTTCTCACGAATCGAACCATTGACTGCACCGAACGGGAATCCGCCGCTGGGAGTCGAGATTCCTTCCTGATCAAACGCGTCGCGATCGAAGGCATTGGTCCACGTGTCGTACGTCGGCTGATAGAACGATGACAGTGTATCGGATGCGCCAAAACTGAGAACAAAGCGTCCGCTTTGTTGCCAAGACTTGGGAAAGATGACTCCATCGGTCCCCGCGGTGGGCTCGACTTCGATTCCGCTGAAGGGACTGGCTAGCTGGTTTCGGCGGGCGGGTGGAATCGGCCGATAGGTGGTGCCGTTGTAGTGCCTCAGGCCCCGCATGGCTCCACCGGGCAGACGGGTGTAATTCAAATCGACAAAGTCGCCGCGATCGACCAAGCGAAACGGTCCCGTGGTCCCGCGTCCGTCGTCATCCAACAACACTTCCGTCAATCGCAAGTCGGACATGGTGACGATCTCATCGTCCGTGCCGGGCAATCCCAACTCGTCGACATCGAATCCCGTGTTGCCGTCCTGGTCGTCGTTGTTGGGTGTACCACTGGATTGATCCAGCCCCAACCACACGTACTTCGGCGCGGTCTCATCAAAGATCTTGATGTCGAATCCCAAGATGTCTTCAGCGATCACGTCAGACCCGCCGCGGTTGACGCTCGCTGTGATCGGCGTTCCCACACCGGATCTGGCATCCGTCACGCGGTCCGCCAAACTGAATTCGGGACGCAAGTTGCTCACCAACGTGAATCGTCCGTACGGAAATGGACCGGCCGGAGGCGTCGCATTGTGGTTGGCCTGTGCGGGAAAAATATTCTCGCGGTTGATCAAATAGGGATGCGGCGGAGACAGTGCCAATTGGGGCATCGATGTACCGGCTCCGCCGTTGATCAGCGGCCCAGGTACTCGCACATGCCCGAATCGGTTGTCAGGACTGGTCAACTCCGGCAATGAATTGGCTCGCACAATTGGTGAGGGCACTCCGTAGCTCGTGGCCGTCGTGTCGGAGGCATCCGTTCTGGGGACGCTCCAGGAATCCGGGGCACGGCTGATCGACAAATCCATGACTTGCTGCATGCGTGCGACGCCCGCCAACCAGTTGGGCGAAAAGGTCGTCGTATTGGCTGCCCAGTTGCCTGGGGCAATGATTGCTGAGCTGCCGGCAAAGAAAGGTTCGTTGCCACCTCGCAATGTCAGCGGCAAGATGATCCAGCCTTGATTGGTCCGCCGCATGAACGGCAACGTGAAAACGCCCACGGTCAAGACATCCGGCGTGAACGTGGGCACGCCGCGGTTGAGATTACTGATGTTCATCTCGGCCGGGGTCATGTTCAGGTCCGGACGAATCAGCAGGACTCGGCGATGCAGGTCCATGCGATCGGGCAACAGATTACCATCGACGTCGGGGACCAGCGGGTATCCCGAGTTCGCTTCGTAATCGATCGTCCCGTCTTGGGTCCCCAGCGTCTTGACCCGCGCCCAGCGTGGCGCTGCCCAATAAGCGATCTCGGCCAAGTCTGAGTAAAAGGGAACCAGCAACGTGGGGTCAAATCCGGGCGGAGCCACCCAGCTCGTGCCCGCGGATCTGGCCCGGTGAGCTTCCAAAACACCCCAGGGGATAAAACCGGCGAAGGGCGAGTTCTCTTTGGCTTGAACGGTGAACGCGAGGTAATCGTCAAAATCGCCGAACCGACTGGTTGGAAAGTACTCCGGCTGAGCAGGGTCAAACCCGTCACCCAGGATCGTGGTCGCATGCGTGAAGGGACCTTCGTGATAAACGAGGTAACCATCTCCGGTTTGCTGTTCCGTTTCAGGATTGGGGTCAACGGTGGCACGTTGCAATTCGTCACGGATTCGCATGGCGACATCACGTAGGACGGAACTGAGTTCCAGCTCCGCCTGACTTTGGGTGACTTGATCACCGATCAACTTGTACGCTCGGGTCAAGCCGAGCATCAGCAACAGCGATGCGGTCAGCGCGATCAGGACCTCGATGATTGTGAACCCAACATCGGACGGTCGGACGGATGGGGAAGCTTTCTTTCTCATGGCTCACTCGTCCTCCGACGCGTAGATCACTGTATTGAGCGAATTGAGTTGTCGCCCACGCAAGAATCCGACGGGCACACTGCGGTCAATCACATACGTGGACTTGCTGCGTTTATGTTTGCCCGTGTCGTCGACGTACTCGGCCCCGACCGCCCCGGTGATCGGGTCGACGACGAAGTAGCCGATGGTCATTCGGACCATGAACACATTGCTGTGATTGGTCGTCAGGTTCGACAACTTGGCCGCGTTGTGGAATCGGTAGAACGAATCCCTGGCCATGTTTCGATAGAAGACTTCGCCATGTCGATTGATGTGCCTGAACTGTGAGTTCAGTTCCGCTTGGCTGCGTTCGAACAAACCTTTGTTGGCAATCGGCATCCGCAAGTCGACGACCTCTGTCGGGGGCATCGGTGCGGCTGTGGACGCCGGATTGGCATTCGCCCAGCCGACGGAGGTTAACCGACTGCTCGCCGGAACGTCCTCCAATCTCAGCGAAAAGCTGGTGTCAGTATCCACGGCCAGATTGGTTCGTTGAGCATTGGTCATCAGACGTTCGTCAAAGTCTGGATGAGTTCGCATCAATCCCATGTCGTGAGTCCGACGACGTACTCCCAGGCCGTCACCATCCTCCGGTCGCATGAAGCGTTGGACACTCGGAACAGCGGCAGCTTGCGCGGGCGCAAACACACCGGCAAAGCGAGTGGGGTACCGTGCATCCAGTTCTGGATTGAACAGCCAAGCCGGATTGCCAGCGACAACTCGCTGCTGGCTGTCCGCGTACCCTCGTCGGCTTTCGATGAACGCTTTGAACTCGTGCCCGAATCGTGTATCGACCGTGGCCGAGTACAAATCACGCTCGCCGATCAAGCCTGGTTGCCCCAGCAGCCCGACATTCGACACGTCCTCTGGTGCGGGCAAGTCGTTCAGTTCGTAGAAATTGGAGATCCCCCAAGTCAGCGAACGGTAGGTTGATCCACTAGCAAAAAGGTTTGCGCCCGTGTACCAACCATTGGTGGCGTTGTACTCGGTGAAACTGGCCTGACTCGCGTTGGGCCGGTAGGGGCTGTATCGAATCCGTTGACTGAATACCGCCGCCGGGGCACCACTTGTTCCAGGGGCGTTGGGTGCCTCGTTCGCATCCAGGAACTCGTCGGGACCACCGTTGAAACTTGGCCCGCGACGAATGTAGTCACGCATCGTGTTGGGATTGATTCGGCCCGGCTTGCGTTGTCGATCAATGAAATTGAAAGGTGGCTGCAAGATTTCGACCACGCGATTGAACATCGGTGCCCGAACGGCTTCCGCCGGATCATTCGCCGGTACATTGATGTTCACCGTTCGGATCGCTCGCACTTGGTTGGGATCGATCCACTTGGCATCATCGGGTCCAACCGGTCCGATGTTGACGTAGTCAAAGATCTGCTCAAAACCGGCGCGATCGCCCGTGTGATCAGCTACCATGCCAGTTGGCCCTGGAGCGGTCAGTGGCTGGTGATCCGCCGGCCTGTCGAGTGCATATCCTGCTTCAAAACCAAGCAGATGCCTGAAAACATTGACGATTTCGCGGCGTCCGGCGTCCTGTAACAGTGTGCCGGGTGAGAACTGCGTCAACAGCCCGGTACGTGAAGTCGCGGGAACATTCATCAACTCCAGCGGAGACTGATAGTCGCGATCCATCCATGTCGGCAAATTGAGCAAGCATTCGTGTGGATTGCCGACACCGACGAAGAACGAAGTAGCCTTCGGGTGTGTGGAGCGTACCGGGTGTCCGAACTCTCGATTCAGGAAACCGAGCGACTGTCGGAACGGATCCGCCAACGTGTCCACTTGCTGGTTCAGCCTGTACGTCGAGTCCAAGTCGGCAACACCGGTGGCGAGTGCGCCGTTGTCCCACATGGAATCATATTCGTATGGCCAGTACACGCCGGGAATGGTTCCATCGCTGGCATTTCGCAAGACATTGAAACTGGCCGAAAGCGGTGATCGCATGGCCATGGACACGCGTTGAAAATTCGCCAAGCTTGGTGGAGCAGGCGGCGTCACAGGAACGGTTACTTGAGGCATCAACTGGCTGGTCACTCGATCCCGAGTGAAGTCCGGGATCTTGCGACGTGAATCCATTCGCAATGCGGGAGTGAACTGCTGGGTTCCCACGTTGTAATTGCTTTCGTTATCCGGTTGGTCGTCGACCGCGCCATCGCCGTTACGATCGATCAGCGTACGAATGTCTTCTTCGCCATTGAACGTCGTCAGGTCCATCGGCATGAAGTCGACGGTCACATAAGGATTGTCCACTGGATCCCAAGGTGTGGCGGGATCGGCCAATCGTTGTAAGAAAATCGTTCGAACATCTTGATGTGTTCCAACCGCGTTCCAGCCGTTCTGCTCCATGGGAGTACCCGCGACGTGATCGAATGGAACGTCTGGATGAAAGCCATTCCCCGCGTCGTAATCTCGATATCCGTCCTGCAGTGGATAAGGAGTCCCTGCGGTACGAATCTTGTATCCGGGTGCTGGATAGTAAGTCGCGTCGGGCAACGGAGCACTGATATTGAATCCCATGTCCACACGTTCTTCTGGGATCGGTTGTGCGATTGGAGGAGTGATGGGTGTGCCATTGATGTAGGCATCCCACTGAGGATTCGCAGTGCCCGTTTCATTTGGAAAGAGCGATTGTGCGATGATCGGAATCACCGGGCCAACATCGTGATCCGGCAAAGCAGTGGTTTCGTACAAAGGCGTTTGCGGCTGCGTGGGCAGGTCGCCGTGTCCGAAATAGTTCAAACGGAAACGCAAAGCACCTGGCGCTGGAACGTTGTCAAACGCAAAACGCTGATCGGCGGGGTGGTACTCATAGTTGTTCGTTGAGTTGGACATAGTGGTCTGCCCAAGATGAGTGATTGCTCGGGGAGCAACCACCGCATACTGGCCAGGCTCCAGCAAAGGCAATGCGTTCTCCGGTTGTGACAAGTCGCCCGGTGCGGCCGGGTGTCCTTTGCGATAAAAGACATTGTCCCGTCGCATGCCGCTAGATGGATCCGTGATCACTCGCATTGCAACGTCCGGCTGTTGGGTGGTGAACCAAACAAAACGTTCCAAGCGAATCCGATAGTTGCTGCCCGCATCATTGGTCGGATCAAAGTCATCGTCCGCAATCGTGACGAATGCATCGGTACCGGAAAAGCTATTGCGAACCTCTGCCGAGTGTCGAACGACTTCGTTCCATGTGTCAACCTCTGCAGTCACATCCGCCGCTGTACCCCAAGTCCCATTGAGGTAATCAAATTCCTCCGTGCGACCTTGGTTGGCGACCAGCTCACGACCGAGCCGTTCAGCGTCGTAAACCCAACGCGTGCTCTTTTCACGATCGGGCCCGGTGGGCTGTCCAACCGCTAATCGCCAAACAGGGCTGAAGGATGCTCCGCCTCCGACGGTGCGTCCCAGGTCAAGTCTGTTGTTGGTATACAACTCGCGTGGCAAGCTGGGCTGAAATCCAGAGGCAACCAAAGGCGCCATCGCTCGAAGCTCGACATACGTTGAGGCTTGGGGAGTCCGAAACTGATCCATGTCTTCATCCGGTAGATCCGCATCCATGTTGTCGGGATCTTCATCATTGGTCAGTTGACCATCCAACGTGAAGCCTGGATTCATGGGATCCTCTTGCTTCAACAGATTACGCTTCAATCGCTTGTCGTGAAACGACATATTTTCAGTAAGTTCAAGTTCAGGGCGTTCCATTCCCCAGACCGTGTTGTCAGCAGCTGTCGCCAAATCAAAACCGTTTGTGTCGAAGGGATCGGGATCGTATCGCAATCGAGTGCATCGCGAATCGGCATCTCGATAATCCACCGCATTGACCGCCCACTGAGCCAACCTTCGCGCGACATACTGATTCTTGATTTCTATGCTTGTCGTTGTAAGGGTGGGAGGCGGATTGAAGTTCGTCGGATAGGGGAAGTTCGGCACCAGCTCTATCGGACTTGGCGGTGGTGTGGTTGGCGGAGGCTCGACGAGCAATGAGAACATCAAGCAATAAAGATGTCGGGCAAGCAGCTCGTTGCCATCTGGAATCTTGTCGCGGAATCCATCCCCGTTGATGTCTTGTCCAACGTCCAGCACACCATCTCCATCAATGTCGAATCCATCGAAGTCATTCTGCGGCAAAGTGATCGGTGTGTAGTTCGCGTTCACCGCAGCCTGCGACGGGAAGCGGCCGCTGATCATAGGAAACGCGGGTTCAGCGGAAAATCGATTGTTCGGCAAGTTCGGATCTGCTGCACCGGAGGTCGTCGTCAAACGCGTGGCCGTCTCCGCTGATTCATCAACCAAGACAGCTCCACCGGAATCTTGGCCGTTACCCAGCGGGCGATTGAGATTCAACTTGGAACCGCGACGCAGTTCGACCGCCAACATGCGGTCCAAATGCGGCTGCTTCGATCCTGTAGTGTTCATTTTCTGCGCCATCACATGGACCATGCTCAAGGCGCCGATCGTCTCCGGAGTGTCAAACGAACGGCTTTCGGTCGTCAGCAATCGTCGCAGCGCCGGGTTGCGATCCGCTTCATCGCCCAACAATTCCGTCAAACGTCCCGACATGCGACCGGCAGTGACAAAGTCAACATGCTCGCTGATCGTGAACGGAGTATCGTCCCCGCGGACTTCGTCTGACCCAAACTCGTACGGTTGGTTGACGATGTCGTCTGTGCCCAATGGCAATCCACTGCCCACATTCACGCTATTCTCAGCAGCAAATCGAGGATGACCTTGCGCGTCCTTGGCCACCACCATCACAGCGCTCATGTCCATCGGCCTGCCGGCGACACTTGATGGATTGTGCGTGACAGCTTCACGATACGGGAACGGAATGCGTGCGAGCAAATCAGACCCGGGCGCCGCATTGGACAAGTCACCGCTGCCGGGGAATTTTGTGAAGCGTGCCGCGGGGTACAGCGATGGGATGTAACTGTAGATCGGTCCGCCGTAGCGGACATTCATCAAGTTGCCGTAGCGGGTATTCAGATAATTCAGCGCTGTCACCGGGGCGGTCGGTTGTCCGGCACCATCGAGTGATCCCCACGGCAATTGGACTCCCAATTGCGATGCGAATTGCGGTGCCCCCACGCGTCCTTCGTCGAACAGGTGTGAGAAATCAATCTCGGCCGGACCGATCCCGCCACCTTGACCGTGCAACGCCGCCGACTCCATGACGGCAATGAATTCTGGATCGGAGCTGAAACCGTGATAGTTTTGTTTGCGATGACGAAGCTTGGTCAGTTGATGCAAATTGCCTGTGTGATTGAGATTGATCAAACCATCTTGGTCTTCGATCAACGCAGAGACCATCGGTTTGATCAAACGTCCATCGGGTGCCTGCTGTGCCGGCAAACCAAAGTCCGTCCAGATACTGTCGGGCAGCCCGTCGCCGTCGTTGTCAACGTCCCATGGACCGTTGACCAACCAGACTGCCAAGCGATAGATCTGGTTGTGGAGGACTTGGAAATTTGGATTGCTGGTTTCGATGGTTTCGCTGAGGATCGGAACCGAATTGGAACCGGTGAAACCTGGGTTTCCGTCGTACCGCAGTCCATCGCCGTTGAGATCACTGAGTTCAAAGTTAAAGAACAAGTGCTCGAAATTCAGCGGTCGCAAGACGGCGCGGCGCAGACGAGTGACGATGATCTGCAAGCGGGCGGCGTCGTTGGTGTCGCTGCCATCGAGCTCGAAAAAGTTTCGGTTGTTCGGCGGCATTTCGCCTTGGATCACGATCGGCTGATTCAGCAGATAGTTGATCACCGACGGACGATGAAACGCGGGGATGATGTGCTGGCCCAATTGACGGTTCAGTTCAGCCGCGTTGGGACCAAAGTAAATCGTCTGCCCGACGGCGCGACGATGGTCGCTGGGCTGATAAGACAGGAACAGGTTTTCGATGTCTGCAGCGTCCCAAGATTCGTCTTGCTCCGGTGCCTGATTGCCCCCGACCGCCGTCGGTCCCATCAACCTGGCATTGAACTGCAATTCAATGCTCCCCTCAACGTCGGGCAGCGAGACCGCTGGCAGTGTTCCTGTTGCGCTGGATCCCAAACGTGAAATTCCGGTAGCGCCAGCCGGGTTCTGTCCGCGACCGTTGAACTTGGCCCCATTCATCACAAAGCGATAACCGAAGTCATCGGAGTTGGGGTACCCCAGCTCGTCGTACTCGTCCGTCAATCCGTCGCCGTCATCATCAAAATTCGCACGGCCGGGGAGTTGGTCAAAACCGGCGTTGTACAGGAATCGATTGCCATCGGACTGGGGTACTCCTGCGCCCGCAGTGCCAAGATTGGTGCTCGCTACCGTGTACACCTTTTGCAGTTCACCACCGATCTCCAGCAACTCATCAGGCAACTCGGACAAGTCGATCACGACGCATCCGGCCAAATTCGTTTCCTCGGTCGTTCCACCGTTGGCGATACCAAAGTATCTCAGAATCCGAAATGTGTGTCCCTGCAGAGGCCCTTCCTCAAACGTTACCTCACGGCCCGCAAAGACATCGTCCAAAGGCAAAATATCTGTGTCTGACGGAGGTGTCGACAACGCTGCGCCCAATTGAGCTCCACTCGGCCCATCAGAGTGCCAATTCACAAAGTTGGTGGGAAATTTGAAGAGTGTCGATCGAACGGGGCCTCCATTGTTGGGACGCAGCAGCATGCCGCGAGCATATTGAGGCGTCAGCATGCCTCCGCCGCCGTCTCGGTCGTGTCCGACTCGCATGGCGAATCCATCGATCCCGTAGACGTCTTCCAAGAACGAGTTCCCGAACGTCACCGAGCGGTGATCATTGGTTCCTGAAATCAAAGAAATCAACGATAGCTCAGCGGCGTCCCCGGGAAAGAGTTCCGTTTGCCGACGAATGCTGTTCGAGATGGCAGCCTGGTTCGTCCCCGTGCTGAACACGACGTAACTAACAACCAACACGCTGAACAAAGACAACATGCCCAAGACGATCAACAAGACAATCGCGTGGCGTGAGTGACGGTTTCTTCTAGACATTGCAGTGGCATTCCCGCAACTTTCGACCGCAGGACTTTTTTACGCCCCGCATTGCCGTCGATCGTTGCTGTGTTCTGGAAAAGGAAAAGAGCTTCTGTGCTATCGAATTCTCACTTGTGTCAAACAAGTGAACTGGCTGTTCGTCCGTGAATCACAAACGAACTTGAAAGGTCTGTACGCCGATCACGTTGGGCATCAGCACGATCGTCGTGCCGAAATCAGGATGCCCCACGACACTGAAGTCGTAGGCGGGAACATCCGGGTTCAAGTCGGCGGGATAAAAACCACCGTGAGCCGGTCCGTTGGGGTACGGGGGCAAATAGTTCAGTACAGGATCGTAAATCTGAGCTGGATGAAACAACCAGTCAGCACCACGCACGGTGATGGATGTTTCATAAAAGGTTGGATTGGTCGTGTCGTCCAAGGTCGGTTGCTGAGTGACGTTCGTGACCCGGTACCATGCAAACTTCAGCGGCCCGGGAACCGCTGCGGGCTGTGGATAAGGCTTCGTCGCTGGCGGACCACCGACACCTCCCGGCGGGATCGCACCGGGTGCCACCGAATACTCGCGTCGCATCAACAATACCCAATCGCCCGTACCGATCTGTGGATTTGCAAACGCACTGTGGCGATACGTGAATTCGCCACCTCCGCCGCCACGAATCGGTCCAGGTGTGTACGTGACGTAACCGACCGTCTCGTTGGGATAAACCAACTCGTTGGGAGCAGGATTGATCGCATCAGGTGCCGCGGCAGTAAAAGGTGTCAAATTGAATGCGGGATGGTTGCCCGGGTTGGTTCCCAAATTCGCAAATACTTGTCGTGTCGGAGAATAGGAAATCGGCATCGAACTGGGATTGATCAACAGCTCGCGATCACGAAGCGTCACCACCGATGCGTTGAACATGTCGCTGCCGGGAGCGGAACGACTCATCATCACCATCGATGAATACTTGCCGCTGACGGTAGCCCGAGACAGAGACGTGTTCCCGTTGGTGGCTTTGACGAATAGTCCTGGTGCCTTGGTGTTGTCGGTAGCCGCGATGACGGCCAAGTTGTCGGCGCTCCGAGCAGACGAAGCGGCCGATGCGAACGAGGCGATGCTGCCAGCACCATCAAACGGTAACGCCACACGTGGCATGCGAGGACCGTTCCATCCCATCGGTCGACTGAAGGACATCGGCGCCGATGGCGATGCCAAGATCGGCTGATACCCGCTGTCGTAGCACGGAAACAATGTTCGGTCGTATCCGTTGATCTGAGTGTCTGGCATGGACCCGGTGTCGTTACGCAGATTGTCGCCCGCGAACAGGAACCACGGATCGATACAGAACGCATCGGGTGCTTCGGCATACGGCACCGTCACGTAACGCTGACGACTGGTGTTGAAACCCGTGACACTGTTGTTGGCTACGATCAGTCCTTCGACTTTGCCACTGATGCGAGCCAAATCAGCCGACACCCGATTGTTGACTTCCTCCACCGCACGGTCCAAGTCCAACGTTCGCTTGGCATTGCCCGTCGCAACCGGCAAGATGGATGCGATACCCAACAGCCCCACCGTCAGTACACCGATCGCAAAGAGGACTTCCATGATGGAAAGGCCATGACGTGACGATGGTGGGGGAAACATTCTGTGAGTCGACATCGTCGAACCTGACGTTTGAGTTGGTTTGAATTTCATTGCACCACTCCGGCTGTGGTCAGACGACGTGACTGATGCAAACGCGCCCACATCACCGAGCGAGCCGGCGGGCTGGTTCCCAAACCGTAATAAGCACTCAGCTCCGCGATCGATGGCTGGGCAGCGATTGTGCTGAGGGTGACCGCGCCACTGAGTGGCTGAACGCTGACCCACGCACAGTCTGAGTTGGCAAAGTTGGGGACCTTCGTCACCTGCAGTGGCTCCGGTGGCAACGGCAACGCCAATGGCGGATCGTTGGCGCCGTTTGGGAAGACTGTGTTGGGAACCACGTCCGGATACCGAGCACCATCGTCGATGTTGCTCAGCACACCATCGATGTAACCGACATTGAAAGAAATGGTCGTTGCCGGATTGATTCGCAGTCGGCTGACCACGCCACCGACAACCGTATCGGTGTACACCGCATCGACTTGACCCTCCGGTGAAAACATCACCGTGATCGGCCCGAACGCTTGATCTGCTGCAAGATTCTGATTGCCCAAGATCGCCTGAGTACCGAAAGCCATCGGTGCGCTGGCCGGACCGGAGATCGACAAGTCAACGGCAGTCTTGCCCACCAGACTGATCGGCATCAATGGTGCACGGACCGGATTGGCGATGATCTCAAACGGGTACGGTTGACCCAGTTGCAAATCGCCCGGGATCGCATACGTGGGAAAATAACCCGCGTTGTTGAACTCGACGACCGTGCCCTGGATCGGTGCCGGTGGTGCGACCGTGTTGTCGATCGCCCAAGACGGCAACTGACCCGAAAAGTACGGAGTCAGATCAGAATCGATCAGTCGGGTGATCTCAAAGATGCTGCCTGAACGGCCCACCGACATCTTCGTTCCCGCACTCAGAATCCGATCCGCCCCGTTGGCTCCCCTGGCAGCGACGTTTAGCACGCCCGCACTGACACGTGGGATAAAGAATCGCTGAGGTTGGTTGGCACTCGAGTTTCCGATGAAGATATAAGCAGCCGATTCCTCCAAGTCGCCACGGTACAGCAATGGCGTCTGCACGTAATACAAACGCGATGCGTAGTTGGCGTTGAAAAAGTTCAACTGCGCCGGAGTCCCCGCGCCGATCGTGTCACGTTGTCGCTCGATCACAACTCCGAAAGGACGACCGGTTCGGATCGCCTGTGCGCGGGCATTCAAGAAAGCGCCTTTGACCACCGCAGCAGCTCGCGCGACGATGTTCTGGCGCAATGCATCTTTGACCGATGGCAACGCGATCGCCGTCAACACCACGGCGATGGTCAGTGCGACCAGCAGTTCGACAAGCGTGAATCCGCGAACGGTTTGTTTTGGTTGGCGATTCATTAGAAGCCCACATCCAGAGAAGAAATGTTGTCCGCAGCGAAATCGCGATCGACCGGACCGATGAAACCACCGGCCACCCCAAAACTCCCCAAACCTCCGCCCTGTCTGGCCACGTCGACTTCGCCCAGTGGGATTGATGTCCCGGCCGTTCCACTGTCCGTGATCCCGTAATCGGGATAGGCATTTTGCGCGTAGGCTTGACTGGAAACGTTGTAGAACGGATCGGGATAGCGGAACGCCATCGGTGCGGCTGTTCGCGTGTCGATGTACAACGGAGTCAAACGTCCCGGTGCATCCCAGGTCACAACGGACGTGCTGAAGCTGTCGTTCACGCCGTCTGGATTCTCGTTGGCATTGAGGAAGAATGATCTGGTCAATCCAAAATCACCGTCCGGTCCAGCGCTGATCACGGCTGGCGGTAAGTAGATTGGATGAAAGCTTTGATCAGGTGCCAGCGAGTATCGAAAATCTGCGACGAGGAAATCCATCGGATCGGGATCGACGGGGAACTGTGCGAATAAGTTGGCACCACCGGGGCGGTAGTTCTTGACCGCTCCGCTGGCGATTCCGATCGGATTACGGATGAAGTCGTAGGGACGTCCCCATGGATCAACGATTTCCGGAATCCGGTCACCATCCAGGTTTGCGATGGCACTCTTGGGCAGCTTGTCGATCGCTCGTTCACCGAACAATTCTGTCGTGGCCAAAATCAGGTACAAACACTCCGCAGACTCGTGCTCACGTGTCCAGTTGATGTAGGGAGCACGGGGATTGGGGTTCGTCGAAACTTCGGGCGACTCCAATGCCAATCGGTACGGGTTGTTCGGAGGACCCGGAGGAGTTCCCGCCACGCGATTGGAGTTGAACAATGCGATGGCATCGATATCCGGCTGAGACGTTGGTGACCACGCCGATCCGGACGCGAGTTGATACGCATTGTCTGCTTCTTCGGCCGTTCGCAATCCGGCCAGTGTCCGCATCTGGTTCCATTGGCTCGGCGGACGAAGCTGGGCGACGTTGGCAACCCAACCCTGTACAAACCGAGGTGAACCCGACGGATTATTCGGTGGATAGGTTCGATAGACAAAGCTTCTGTACTGCAAACTCGCCGGCGGGTACAACAGATCCGCCCGACAACACGGCATCGTCATCCGCATCAAGTCACGACGAGCCAACATGATCATCCGGCTGCGGTCGGTTGCGGCCACATCGCGACTGATGGGCAAGGGAATCGGCTCAATGATCGTCGGTGCACTCGGACTTGATCGATCCGGTCCGTACAACAATTCCAGCTTGGACAACGAAACTTCGTTCGCCCGAGTCTGCAACAACTGACCGATCGTTATCACCTCCGTTTGAGCACGCTTGATCCGGGCATCCGTTGCCGCCGACGCGAGGGCCAGCGAAAGCATTCCGGCGAGACTGACCATCAACGTGATCACCACCAACAGTTCCACCAAGGTGAAACCGCGACGGCGATCACGCCGCGTCGATTCGTCGATCATTCTCAATGCTTGGTTCATGGTCTTGGTCAATCGTTGGTGTCCAGGCGTTAGGACCGTCTGTCTGAGTCGCCCAGTCGCTTAAGTTTTTTTCTTGCCCCTACCAGCTCGACGCGCAAGCGAGTGAATCATCACCCAGCACATCAATTCACTCGCTTGCGCGTCGTGCTGGTATTTTGCGGTCAATTCATCGTTCAATCTCGTGTCTATGGCGGGCGAAGTCTTTCGACGCCTACTCGTCATTTCGCCCACTCCATCCTCTATCAAATCAGGGCAGCTTGCCGATCAGTTCGCCTTCGCTGAAATTCGTCATGTTGTCGACGAACACGTTTTCTTCGTTCGGAAATGGGCCGGTGATGTCGTAGCGACTGATTCCGCCTCGCATCAAACCGCTGGGTGACGATTGCGTGGGGTCCAAGCAGATCATGCGACCTGTCGGAAACTGGTAGTAAGCCGGTAGATTGTCGGTTGCATTGCCAACGTTTGATCCCGAAGCCTGGCGTGGACCGTCGAAATCCATGATGGGACCGAAGCGTCCGTCCAGGCCGGGCGAAAGGACTTGGAAGGTTCGTGGATTGACAAACTCCCAAGCTCGCGAAGCCGCGGCGAACGATCCGTAGGCACTCGATGGTGGCGGGACCGGCGTCTCGGAATACATCGGGCGAACACCATCGGGGTCGTCGTTTCCGTCGATGTACCTCAAATACATATTGGTGACCTGAGCTGCCCCGGCTTGCGACGCGTTGGCGTAGGTGCGTGAATCGAAATAAACCGCTGGGCTGGCGTTTTCCCGTAGCACATAGGTTGGAAAAACATCAGGCGTGCTCAAGACAGCACCCAGACCGTAACTCGGGTTGACTTCGTCGGTGCTGATCGTGCGATTGGCAAAACTGATCGCAGCGGACGGATCGAACGTCGCGATTCCGAGACGCTCCGGTTCAAAAGTGACCAGTGGTGCGTTTCGTGTCGGGTTGTATTGATAGAATGCCGGATCGGTGGGGTCATCCGATGCACTGCCAAAGAAAAGCAGAGGACCGCCGGTTCCGGTGAAGGGTCGTTGCGGGTCAGCGCTGAAACCGCCCAACGACCACACCAGGGCTTCTGCCCGATCGATCACGCTCATCCCCGTGGGAATCGTGCCCGCCCCTGCAGCAATCAGAATGTTGTCGCCCCAGACGGCGCCATTGCCGGCCTGCATTTGAGCGGCGGTGTTGTCCGCGATGCTGTCACCTAAACGGAACAGCAACGTGATCTCGGATTGCTGAATATCGGGAAACACCTTGCGATAATGACGCTCGACCACATTGAAATCTGAGAAATCAGGCGGGTAATCACCGAATTTGAGTTTGTAATTCTCGATGCCCTCACTGATCACATTTAGCTCCGCGTTCATCGCCGCCTTTCGGGCTGTTTTCAACGCGATGTTGATTGCCGGGATGGCAATGCCGGCAAGCACACCGATCACTGTGATCACCACCAGCAATTCCACCAAGGTAAAGCCGGACCTCGAAGCTCCCATAACGGCTGCACCGGAGCGAGCAGGTCCACTGGAGCGAACGGGTCCACCAGAGCGATGGGGCCTTCGCCGTGTCGGATGGTTCAGTGCGGTTGTTTGGGAAGCATTCATTTGAGTACCAGACCCCTTCTGACGTCTGCGGTTGATTGGCGACGTGCTGATTGGATGAGTGAAGTGGAGGGTGAAGGTAATGGGAAGTGTTCAGTCGCTCGCCACCGTCGGCGAGCGACACAAAAAACTCAAGAGCTCAACGAGGTGATCAATGAGATCAACGGCATGAACAAACTGACGACGATGAAACCGACCGATGCACCGAGGAACACGATCATCAACGGTTCGATCAACGATGTCAGGCTGTCGGTCATCGTCCGGACTTCTTCGTCGTACGTGTCAGCGACCTTGTAGAGCATGGTGTCCAGTTCCCCGGTTTCTTCACCGACGTCGACCATGTTGACGACCAAGTCATCGACGATCCGTGACTTGATTTTCATCAGGTAGAACAGGATGCCGAAAACGATCCCCAGCAAAATCATGTAGCCCGACAACATGGTCAACTGCTGCACCATCGTACCGTCATCCAGCTTCGTTCCCGAAGCCGTCAAAGCGACCGATGCCAGCAGGACTCCGGGGAACGATGCGAACAGGGCAAAAAAGAACGCGGCCATCGGGTGGAAACCCAACTGGCTGTGTTCGGCCAGCGGTTTGCTGATCACCTCACCCTCACGGATGGCTTCGTTGACCTTGGTGTACAACCTCTCGAACACCGCGTTGCCCGCGGTCTCCCGGGTGATATTGATGGCTTCCAAAATCGGCACACCGCTGGACACCAGCGTTCCCAACGTCCGGGTCGTTCTGGCCATGATGTTCTTTTCGATCAGCGATCCGAACACGGGCACCCGAATGATGAACGCGTCGAACCCGTTCCGCCCGTGACGGAATTTCTTGGCCAGTTTGACGATGATCAACAACAGGATGGGCATCACGATCAACAAGAACCAATAGTCAGCGACGTAGTTTGACATCGCGATCAGCAACACCGTGGGCACCGGCAGTTTCAGTTCGAACTCGTCGAACATCTTTTCGAACGTCGGCACGATGAAGATCATGATCCCGGTCAGAATCAACACGGCGACCATCGAAACGATGATCGGGTAGATCAACGCGCCCTTGACCTTTCGCTTGAGCGATTCGGCCCGTTCCATGAAGTCCGCTAGACGTTGCAGAATGGTCTCCAACGCACCCCCGGCCTCACCGGCTTTGATCATGTTGACGTACAAGCGGCTGAACACCTTGGGCGATTTCGCCATCGCTTCGCTGAGCGTCGAACCGCTTTCGATCTCCTCGCAAACGTCCATCAACGCGAACTTGAGCTTGCCCGGTTTTTGGTTGTTCTCCAAGATTTTGAGGCTACGCAGAATCGGCAACCCGGCGTCTTGCAGAATGGACAACTGACGCGTGAACGCGGTGATGTGCTTGGTCTTTGCACCGCCGAGTGAGAACCCACGCTTCTTCTTAGCCGCCTTGCCGGCCGCGGCTTGTTTCTTGACGGAGATCTTCGTGACGAAGTACCCCATCTGCCGAATCGTGGTTTGCGCTTCTTCCTCGTTCGCGGCGTCGATCTCGTCCCGGATCTCCTGACCGCCGGCGTCCATCGCTTCGAATTGATAAGTCGGCATAGGAAGTCTTCACTCAAAAATTGTCAAAATGGAATGTCTCAGTTGGATGTGAGCCGTGGGCCGTAAGGCACCGGGCATCACGCTCAGTTGTCCGTGAGCCGTAAGGCACCGGGCCATCACACACTGCCCGGCCGCTTACGCGTCGCGGCTCACTCTTTGCATCTAATCCTGTACTGTCTCTCGGATCACTTCCTCGACGGTCGTGATCCCGTCACTTACCAATTTCATACCGAACGTACGCAGGGTGATCATCCCGCCCCGCTCGGCTTCGTCACGCAACTCGTCGGTGGACGCGTTGCCCATGATCATTTCGCGGATCGTATCGTTGAGCAACATCAGCTCGAACAAAGCGATCCGGCCTTTGTAACCCGTGTTGTTGCACTGGTCGCATCCGGCACCCTTAAAGAAGTTCATGTTTTCAACTTCGTCTCGCCTCATGCCCAACTCATACAACATCGACGTGTTGACCTTGGTCTCCTCGCGACACTTTGTACAGATCCGGCGCACCAATCGTTGAGCCAAGATGGCTTCCACGGTCGCACAGATCATGAAAGTCGGAATCCCCATGTCCTTCAGGCGGGTCACGGTGGCCGGTGCACTGTTAGTGTGCAACGTGCTGAACACGAGGTGTCCCGTCAGGGCGGCTTGGATGGCAATCTCGCCCGTCTCCAAGTCACGGATCTCGCCGACCAAAATTGTGTCGGGGTCCTGTCGCAAAATCGCCCGCAGGCAACTGGCAAAGGTCACGCCGACGTCGGTGTCGATTGGGATTTGGATGATGCCGTCGATGTCATACTCGACCGGGTCCTCCGTCGTGATCAATTTGTCCTTGATGTCGTTCATCTCGGAAAGCGACGAGTACAACGTCGTCGTCTTTCCGCTACCCGTCGGCCCGGTCACCAAAATGATCCCGTTGGGCCGGTCGATGGCCTTGCGAAACGCCGACATGGTCGCTTCGTCCATCCCGACGTTCTCGAGACTCAGGTTCACCACGCTACGGTCCAACACCCGCATGACGACGCTCTCGCCGAAAATCGTCGGCAACACGCTGACTCGCAAGTCGACCGGGTGACCACCGACCATCAACTCGATCCGACCGTCCTGAGGCAAACGTCGCTCGGCGATGTCCAAGTTCGCCATCACCTTGATCCGCGTCGTGATCGCGAATGCGAGGTGACGTGGCGGCGGCACCATCTCGTACAGCACACCTTCTGCTTTGATGCGAATCCGGAACTCGTCTTCGAACGGCTCAAAGTGGATGTCGCTGGCGTGATCCTTGATCGCCAACAGCAACACCATGTTCAACAGTTTTCGAACCGGAGCGGAGTCCGCCAACGCTTCGGCGTCGGTGATGTTGAACTTCTCCGATTCCAAGGCAGAGATCGCCGCCTTCAGCTCCTCGTCTTCGGCCAGCTCCGCGACCAGTTTCTCGACGCTCTCGGACTCGCTGTCGTAATAACGTGTCAACGTTGTTTGCACGTCGCGCTCGGTCGCGATCACGACATCGATGCTGTACCCCAAGAACGTCCGCAACTCGTCTTGAACGCTCAAGTTCTGTGGGTCGCAAGTTGCCACCGTCAACGTCGTGCCGTCGAAACGGATCGGAACGACGCGGTACAACTGCGCCATCGTTTCCGTGATCGTTTCCAAAACGTCTGGGGGCAACTCGACGTCTTCCAGCGAAACCGTCTGCATTCCCAGTTGCTCACCGAGCGCCTGAATGAGCTGATCTTCGGTGATCAACTGCATGTCTTCAGCGATCTTACCGAACAACGCACCCGGCTGCTGTTCTTGCTCCTCCAGAACAACCTCCAGTTGCTCGTCGGTCAAGAAACCAAGGTCGACCAGAATCTGTCCGATACGACGTGGTGCCATGGGGATTGCCTAATAAAGTGATGTGAGTGTGTAGGGGCGCAGGCCTTGGGCCTGTCGGGGTTTTGGTGGCAGGCTGAAAGCCTGCCCCACATTGCTATTCTTCAGGTACCGGAATGGGCGAATCGTCCAGTCCACGCCGGGCTTGCACGATCCGTTTGGCCAAGTCATCGGGCCGGTGTGCTTTGCCCAAGACTTCTTCCACCGTCACCCGCTCTGCTTTCCAGTGATCGAACAGGGCGTCGTCCATCAACTGCATCCCGAACTTCGCACCGGTTTGCATCGCACTGTTGATTCGGAAGGTTTTGTTTTCACGGATCAAGTTCGAAACGCCGGCGGTCACCACCAACACTTCGTAGGCAGCCACCCGGCCGCCGCCGATTCGCGGAAGTAGTGTCTGCGCCACCACACCGATCAGAGTGCTGGCAAGCTGTGTGCGAATCTGGTCCTGCAAGTTCCCCGGGAAAGCGTCGATGATCCGGTTGACCGTGCCTTGGGCGCTGTTGGTGTGCAAAGTGCCGAACACCACGTGCCCGGTTTCCGCCGCACTGATGGCCGCTTCGATGGTCTCCAAATCGCGAAGCTCGCCGACGAGAATCACGTCGGGGTCCTGACGCAATGCACGGCGGATCGCTTCGGAGAAACTCGGCACGTCCACGCCAACTTCACGTTGGTTGATCGTGCTCATCTTGTGATCGTGGTAAAACTCGATCGGGTCTTCGATCGTGATGATGTGGTGGTCCACCGTTTCGTTGAGCAAGTTGATCAAACTCGCCAGCGTCGTACTTTTGCCCGACCCCGTCGGCCCCGTCACCAGGAACAGTCCCCGCGGTCGGTGAACCAGCTTGACCACCACCTCCGGCAAGCCCAACTGCTCCGGCGTCAACTTGTCATTGGGAATCTGACGCAGCACCATCGAGATGAAACCGCGTTGCTTGAATACCGAAACGCGAAATCGAGCTTGGTCGCCAAACGCGAAACCAAAGTCCGTGCTACCCGCCTCCTGCAACTCCCGCTGGCAGCGTTCCGGCGTGATGCTCTTCATCAGCGAGACCGCGTCCTCCGCCTCCAGAGTCTTGGTCTCCAGCTTTCGCATCCGACCGTGCAACCGGAATACCGGAGGCTGTCCGACCACGATGTGAATGTCGCTCACACCCTGCTTGATCGCCGCCTGCAGCAGCTTGTCGATAAGTACGGTTGCCATGATTTCTCCCCGCAAGCAGATGCTACGGAACTAAGTGAGCAAACGGTTGTTTCATCACTAGGCTGCTGTCGTCCCAGCGGAACGTGGGCCATAGGATGGAATGGATATGGATAAGTTATTCGATGCCCCCCATTTGGTGAGCAGTCGTTATTTTTCGAATTCGTTGCTTTGAAAGACAAGGCCGGGCCTGGGGGCCGGGGTTCGCTTGCATTATCTCTGAATCGCTCTTGGTAATCAAAAAAGAAGTCGATTTTGCAAGCCTGGTGGCACGGCGCTGGTGTTGCAGCCGAATGCTCAAGAGAAAAGCAGCGGGTAGATCTTGCGTGCCTTGAGCCGCCTTTGGCAGGGCGGCTGGGGTAGCCAAGTCGACACAGAAATGACGGCAAATCGCGCGGCCCGTCGAGCCGCAGCGGGGCTGTATCGAGGGACGCCTGGCCCGCCGTACATCCCCCCTCGATTGCCCATTTCCCCGGTTACAGAGAATCGAGATCTTTGACGATATGGTTCATCGCCAAGTCCTCTTGCTCGGTCTTTTTCGCCACACGATAGACTTCCTCGAAGGTCGTCACGCCGCGGATCACTTTGAGCATCCCGTCGGCGTAAAGTGTTGACATACCGTTCTTTATGGCTTCGATGCGGACGTCCTTGGTGCTCGTTCCCTTGAACATCATCTCACGCAGTTTGCCATTGATCACCATCAGCTCATAGATGCCGATCCGGCCCCGATAACCGGACCTTCCACAGTAGGGACAGCCTTTCCCTCTCGAGAACTCAGCCTGCTTGATCATTTCGGGCGGCAACCCGGAGTCCTCGATCACGCTTTCTGGTGGCTGGTACCTGACCTTGCAGCGCGGACAAATCGTCCGCACCAACCGCTGGGCCAGCACCGCGATCACGGAGCTCGCCACCATATAGGATGGTACACCGATGTCCACCATTCGTGATATGGCACTGGGCGCATCGTTCGTATGTAGAGTACTAAATACCAGGTGTCCAGTAAGTGAGGCCTGGATACCCATCGATGCCGTCTCGTGGTCACGCATTTCGCCCACCAGGATGATGTTGGGTGCTTGGCGGAGCATGGAGCGGATGATGAGGGCAAAGTCCAACCCGATCGAGTGTCGGACTTCGACCTGATTGATCCCCGGCAGGTAGTACTCCACCGGGTCCTCCGCCGTGATGACTTTGCGGTCTGGGCGATTGAGAGCATTGAGCGCGGCGTACAGGGTGGTGGTCTTGCCGGAGCCCGTCGGACCTGTCACCAAAATGATTCCATTGGGACGCCGGATGAGCGAGTTGAACATCCGGAAGTCGCGTTCGGAGAGGCCGAGCTGACGCACCCCCACTTTGATGTTGTCCTTGTCCAGCAGCCGCATGACGCAGGACTGGCCGTGATTGGTGGGGATGATGCTGACCCGCAAATCGAGCTGTTTGTCACCCACCGTGATTTTGATCCGTCCGTCGGTCGGTCGCCGCTTTTCGGAGATGTCGATCTTCGACAGGATCTTGATCCGGGCGATGATGGCGGAGAGCATCCGTCGGGGGGCACTTTCCCGCTCGACGCAGACGCCGTCGATCCGATAGCGAATCCGCACCCGGTCCTCGAACGGTTCGACGTGGATATCGCTGGCCCGCAACTGGACGGCTTCCTGGATCATCAAATTGACCAGCCGGATGACGGGGGCCGAGCTGTCGTCGACGGTTTCTTCGGCCGCGGCGCTGTCGCCTTCGGTTTCGGTGAAGTCGATGGCGGTGTCGGTGAACTCCTGCAGCATCGAGTCAGCCGATTCGCCTTCGACCTGCCCATAGTAGGCGTTGATCGCCCCCTGGATGGCCTCTTTGGGTGCCAGAGCGGTCTCGATCTTGCGATTGAGGATGAAACGCAGCTTTTCGATGGTTTCCAGGTCAAACGGGTCGGCGATCAGAATCCGCAACGCCCCGTCTTCTTCGCTGAAGGGCAGGACCATGTTTTCCCGCGCGACCGACTCGGGGACCAACTCGATGACTTCGTCCGGAATGCGTTCTTCCCGCAGATCGACGAAGGGGATTTTGTGAAATTCAGCCAGGGACCTGGCGACTTCCTCGGGCGTCGCGTATTCCATTTTGGTCAGCGCGTCGCCGACGTCGATCCCGGTATCCTTGGCCATTTGCTCGGCTTCGGACAACTGGTCGAGGCTGATCACTCCTTTGCGAAGCAGCAGGTCGGTGAATTCTCGTGCTTTGGTACTCATGTCTTCGTCCTGACTGACGGTGCGACGGCCGGTCGTGGTTGGCCGAGGTCGTTGCTGATTTGTGGAGAAAAGGATACACGTGCCCGATGGCTTGGGCATCGTCGTATTCGCTATAGAATAACATCGACAGCAGCCCAACGGGTCAACCAAGAATCCCAAGTGTTGCCATTTCCTGACTCAAATTGCCGCGCCCGAACATCGGACCTCGATGCCTCCACCTTCGCCCACGCCCGCCCTGACGTTTAGCGAAGCCGCGTTGAGGAGCGGGCTGGTGACGGAGCGTCAATTGCGAAAGGTGGTGGAGTTGACACAATCCGAGGCCGATGACGTGCTGGCTTCCACGCTGGTCAAGGGCGGCGTGTTGACGAGCTACCAAGCCCAGCAGCTAAGGGCGGGCCGCACGAAACTGACGCTCGGGCCGTATTTGATCACCGATTGGATCGGCCAAGGAGGCATGGGGCAGGTGTTCAAGGCGGTCCATCAGGTGATGGGACGGGTCTGTGCGGTGAAGGTCTTGCCGTTGGAAAAGTCCACGGACGTGTCCAGCGAGTCCTTTCGTCGCGAGATCCGAGTCCAAGCCGGTTTGGATTCCCCGTACATCGTGCGGGCGTATGATGCCGGCCAAGACGGCAGCGTCCAATATCTGGTGACCGAGTACGTCCCCGGCACGGACTTGAGGCGTTTGGTGCGGAGCAACGGACCGCTCAGCATGACCCACGCGGCGATGATCATTTCTCAAGCGGCTCGCGGATTGCAGTACGCACACGAGATGGGCTTGGTGCACCGCGACGTCAAACCGGGCAACATCCTGGTGACGCCGGAGGGACAAGCCAAAGTCTCCGATATCGGTTTGGCAGCTTGGACGATGGGTTTGGACGATGATCCCAGGGCGGGCAAGATCGTGGGGACGGCGGATTACCTGTCGCCCGAGCAGATTCGCAACCCGATGTCCGTCGGCCCCGCTTCGGACATCTACGCGTTGGGATGTACGCTTTATTACACGGTGACGGGCAAGGTTCCGTTTCCCGGCGGCGACACCAAGAGCAAGTGCAAACGTCATTGCGAACAAACGCCGTGGCATCCGCGGAAGTTTACCCCGGAACTGAGCGAAGATTTCGTCGACACGATCGCCGACATGATGGAAAAGAATCCGGCGCGGCGGACATCGTCGGCCGGCGAAGTCGCCGAGCGTCTGGAGTTGTGGTGCGATACGGCAGCCGAAGCCATCGATCGTCCGATCGAGCGACAGGCTTGGACGGCACCGCCGCCGCCAGGCAGCCCGCCGATCGCCGATGTTCACGTCATCGACGCCGACGACCACGCCAGCCATTCCGAAGGCGGCGCCGGAAATGTACCTTCGGCCAGCAGCCTGAGCCTCGGCGGCGTCTCCGAGTCGCATCACTCCGCTGGAATCCTGGACCCAGAGCGGCGGGTTCGACGGGCCCGAAAATCCCATGCCCTGCCGATCGCCATCGCACTGGCAATCGCCATCCCGATCAGCATGCTGGTCGGTGCCATCATCGGATTCCTCGTCCGAGGCTCGGTCTGAGCGGATTGTCGCTCGACTTTCCAAGTCGATAGCGTGCTCAGTTATTCCGGCCAATGTTTTTGTTCCACGTGTCGCAATCACAGTGAGCCTCAGGCGCTAGCCGTGGGCAGGCACCACAATCCGCTCAGTTATTCCGGCCAATGTTTTTGTTCCACGTGTCGCAACCACAGTGAGCCTCAGGCGCTAGCCGTGGGCAGCACCACAATCCGCTCAGTTATTCCGGCCAATGTTTTTGTTCCACGTGTCGCAACCACAGTGAGCCTCAGGCGCTAGCCGTGGGCCAGCACTACAATCCGCTCAGTTATTCCGGCCAATGTTTTTGTTCCACGTGTCGCAACCACAGTGAGCCTCAGGCGCTAGCCGTGGGCAGCACCACAATCCGCTTCAGGCCCACGGCTAGCCCGGATTATTCACGCGACTCACTACAGTCTTCGCAATACGTTTGCAAGAAACGGTTTACGCGGATTGGCACGAAAACAGGTTGCGCATATCAGCCGCCACGCGATAGCGTCCGGTTCTTACACCTGTAATCGGGAACCGGACGCTATCGCGTGCCGGCTAATGAATAATCCGGGCTAGCCGTGGGCAGGCACCACAATCCGCTCAGTTATTCCGGCCAATGTTCTTGTTCCACGTGTCGCAACCACAGTGAGCCTCAGGCGCTAGCCGTGGGCAGGCACCACAATCCGCTCCAGTTATTCCGGCCAATGTTTTTGTTCCACGTGTCGCAACCACAGTGAGCCTCAGGCGCTAGCCGTGGGCCGGCACCACAATCCGCTTCAGGCCCACGGCTAGCGCCTGAGGCTCACGGGGGCCATCAAGCCAGCCATTCAAGATTTGCCAGGTTGCAAACCTGCCCCAGCGGATCTGGTAAACTTTTGCCATGCCACCCACCACCCAACCCACACAACTGCTCTCCCCAGGATTGCTCGCCAAGCTCGAGCGACTGGAACTCGTTTCACGTAAAGTCTTTCGTGGACGAATGAAGGGAGAACGACGCAGTAAACGCAAAGGGCAAAGCGTCGAGTTTGCCGACTTTCGCAACTACGTTCCCGGCGATGACCTTCGGTTGATCGACTGGAATCTGTATGCCCGCTTGGATCAGTTGTTCCTGAAACTGTTCCAGGAAGAGGAGGACTTGCACATCTACGCGTTGATCGACGCCAGTGAGTCGATGAATTTTGGTGACCCGACGAAGTTGCATGTAGCCAAACAGTTGGCTGCGGCGTTGGGGTACATCGGACTGTGCCGAGCCGACCGCGTCAGCGTTCAAGCGTTGGGCGACGAAGGACGGCGGGCACCGGTGCTGAGAGGTCGTAGCGGTTTGTGGAAAATGCTCCAGTACCTCGATTCCTTTGGCAGCGGCCACAACGTCTCGTTGCACGAAGGCGTGAAACAGTTCTCGTTACGAAATGGTGGAACCGGAGTCGTCGTGTTGATCACCGATTTGATGGACAAGGAAGGTTACGAATCGGCGCTGCGGATGCTGGTCGGACGCCAGATGGATGTGTTTGTGATGCACGTCTTGTCACCGGAGGAAATCGATCCACCGTTGCGAGGCGACCGACGCTTGATCGATGTCGAGGACGGCGATCAAACCGAGATCACCGTCAACGCTTATGTCCTGGAACGCTACAAGCAGACACTGCAATCGTTCCTGAAATCCGTCAAAGCGTTTTGCTCGCGACGTTCGATCGCCTACATCCCGGTGCGAACCGATCAACCGGTCGACGAAGTCATCACGCGGTACTTGCGTGAACGCGGGGTGGTGCGATGAGCTGGATTTCGACGCTTTCGCCAGGCCAGTGGGCTTTACTCGGTGCGGTCCCGCTGGGGATCATCTTGCTGTATTTCCTGAAACTACGCCGCGAACCGGTCGAGATCCCGTCGACTTATTTGTGGGCGCGGACCGTGGAGGATTTGCACGTCAACAGTTTGTTGCAACGTCTACGTCGCAACCTCCTGCTGCTGTTGCAACTGCTTGCCATCGCCCTGGCCGCGCTCGCGTTGCTGCGTCCGGGAATCCGCGGCGAACAATCGGGCTTGGGACGCACGGTATTTTTGCTGGACACATCGGCCAGCATGATGACGACGGACGTGGAGGATGACGACGATCGCTTTGCACAAGCCAAACGCATGATCGGCGAGCGCATCGACACGATGCTGGATACGGACGAAGCGATGTTGATCACCTTCAGTGACCGCGCCGAGGTTCTGCAGGCGTTCACGTCGGATCGCACACGGCTACGTGAAGCATTGGATCGCGCCACGGTGACCAATCGAACGACAGACATCCGTGGTGCCTTGCAAGCCGCAGACGGTTTGGCCAATCCCCGACGCAGCAGTACCAGTGGCGACGCGACGGACATTCAAGTTGCCGATGCGATGCCCGCGGAAATGCTGATCTACAGCGACGGCAATTTCCAAGACGTGAATACTTTTAACATGGGCAACCTGAAAGCACGTTATGTCCCGATCGGCTCGGAAACGACCGGCAACCTCGCCATCACCGCGTTCTCTGCGGACCGAAACGTGGAAAGCCCTGGTGATGCACAAGCCTACGCGACCATCACGAACTACTCCTCCACTCCCGATACCTGCGAAGCCGCCCTGTACGTCAATGGTGAATACCGTGAGTCTCAGTCGGTAAAACTTGACGAGGAGGGCGAAGCCGGTGTGACGTTCTCATTGCCCAACGAAGAGTCCGCTGCAACGGTTGAACTGAGATTAGAATCCGACGGCAATCCCTTGCAAGACGAACTGACGGTGGACAACTTTGCCTACGCCGGCTTGCGACCGCTGCGTACCGTTTCCGTTTTGGTGCTCACCTCCGGAAACAGCCCGCTGGAAATCGGCTTGACCACTGAAAGTGCTCAGAAAGTCTGCGTGGCGGACTTTCAGCCGACCGGTTACCTGGACACGGAAGAATACAAGGCACGCGTGGAAGCCGGCATCGATGACTTGATCATCTACGATCGCTGTCAGCCCAAAGAAATGCCGCCCACGAACACGTTTTTCATCGGCTCCCTGCCGCCAGAGCAATGGAGCTACACATCGGAACCGGGACGCGTGATCCTGGTGGACATCGATCGCACGCATCCGCTGATGCAGTACCTGGAACTGTACTCGCTGCTGGTCTTCAGCGGCCGGGCGTTGGAAGGTCCTCCGGGGACCCGTGAACTGGTTGGTGCAGACTCTGGCACGATGCTGGCTCTTGCGCCGCGTGACGGATTCCAAGACCTGGTGCTGGGTTTCGAAATCGTGTCCACCGACGACGACGGTGGCACGCTGACCAATACCAACTGGTACGCCGAGCGTTCTTGGCCGGTGTTCTTGTTGAACATCATGAGGTACCTCGCCGGCGCGGCGGACGCGACCTCCGCACCGTCTTACTTGCCCGGTGAAACGGTCCGCCTGAGATTGGAAAGTCAGATTGCCAAGGTTGAGATCTCCCGCGGATTGGCAAGCGGCGAAGAAATGAGCGTTGCTCCCGGCGGCATCGTCGAATTTGTCGACACGGATTCACCCGGTGCTTATCGTGTGATGGCGGATGACAAGTTGGTCGAGTTGTTCAGCGTCAACTTGTTCGGTCAGCGCGAAAGCAACGTACCGACACAGCCGGCATTCGAACTCGGCTACGACACATTGACCGGGGAAAGTGGCGTGGAGCGTCGAGTCGAATACTGGCGTTGGATCTTGGTCGCGATGCTAGCGCTGCTAGCCATCGAATGGTGGCTGTACAACAAACGCATCGCGTGATCTTTGCATCACGTCGCCAACGCCTTGAGGCGACCGACGATTTCATCCCAGCTCAAGTCGGTGTCGGTGACCAACTGGTTGGCCAGATCGCTGACGTCACCCCAGCTCTGTCGGTGAGTCATCGCAAAATCGACATTCAGTTCGTAAGTGCTGATGTCGAACTCCAGGCGCTCAATGGTCGCTGATCCGGCATTTCCATGGACATACTGATCCAGGTAGGCTTGGACTCGGTCGTAGATGGGTTGATTGTTCATCAGGCTAACGACTGCGGGTGCTCGCACGTCGTCCGCAGGCAACTCCGCCAGAATGTCGGCGTTGGTGACGCCAAACATGGTCGCAAATGCCTCGAATATCTGTTGCTCGTAGGCGGTGTTGATGGTGCGTTTCCATCCGATGCTCTCGATCTCCTCCAGCGATAATCCGTTGCCCGTCAAAACATCGGTGATTCCAGAGAGGAACGCACCCGAGAGAAAGTTTGACAAGATCTTTGCGATGAGCGGATCGGTCCCTTTGTCAGCGAGTTCCTCCAAATCAAACCCATCACGCGTCAGCACCGATCGATACGGGTCATGAATTCCTGGGACGGTATCGCGTCCGGTATAGACCATGCCAAAACTGATGTGAGACAAATCGGTTGACCCGATTTCATTCGATCCGAGTAGCGGAGACGAGCGGAAATCGTAGTGATAATTGACCGGTCCTCCTGGGTTGAACATCACGCGCAGTGGATAGCCGTGATCAAAGACTTGAGACCAGTAAGCGATCCCCGTTCGCTGTCCCGCCAATGGGCTTGACGTTTCCAGGTCGTCTTCCAGTCCCAAGTAATCGTATCCCGGGCCAGCGTTGTGGTAGTTGAACAAATAGCCGGCGGCGTCGTGTACCGTTCCGTGGTAACTCAGCACGTTGCTGCCACTGTCGTAGGCAACATTTCCCGGTCCAACAAGACCTCCGGTTGGATTCAACGCCGCACCGAATACGGGGTCAATCCCGAATGCTGCTCCCACGACCGTTCCATAACGAAGTTGCGTTTCGGTAGCTGCAAAGCGTTCATGACGCGTAGCAAGATTCTCAATCTCATCTTGTCCCGTCGCCGCATCCCGTTGTACCAACACCCGTTTGAACTTCTCGTACTCCGCTTGTATCTGCGTCAGCGAACGGCCCCGTTGCTGCGCGATGGTTTCAAGAGTCGACTGAGGAGTGGTGGTCGGGTTTGCAAAAAGCTCCAGCATCGCTTCACGCAGCACACTGTCGTTGCTGCCCTGGGGACGCAGTCCGACCAGGCCTCGCAGGGCTTCATCCGTGTAGAGTTCAAAGGGATCACGGACCAAGAGTTCGTTGTTGACCCAAGAACCATCGGACATCGCCGTTCCACGTGGCTGGATATCCGAAGCCAACAAGCCGGCCATCTGAGCGGCAAACACGTTTCCGAGAGTTGGCTCGATCGCCGCAAAGAGCGGCGCAAACAGGACGGGTGCTGAATTGGGATTCTTGAGAATATCCGCGATCAAGGCGTCCAGTGACAAGTTGTGCACACTGAGCCAAGCCATGAACCGTCCCCATTCCAGACTTCCCTCACGTTTGGCTTCGTTGACCCACTGATCTTTATTGGCGTAGATCGAAGTCACGATTGCGGACACCTGCGCTTCGGCACTCAGCCATTCGACGAGTCGCTCGGAAGCGAAATAGACCGGAGTATCGAACATCTCTCGGAGCGAATCACGAATCTCGTAGTAATCCGAGGACTTTGAGGTCGTGCCTCCGAGCGCTCCGGAGATCAGTTCGACAAAGTTCACCGATGGTAGCGTTGCGTTGCCTTCCAAGTTGTTTTGCAAGTCTCCTGTATCGAACTTTGCACCGCCTGGCAGATTGATGTCCGCATAGTAATAACCGCCCGCGTAACCCAGTCCCAGCGTGCCTGAGGTGGTGATGGAATACGCAACCGCTTCTGCGCCGATGATTTTTTCCCAGTAGTATTCCGCACCGCCTGCGATGTATTGCAGGACTTGCTCAATGTCCTGCGCATCCTTTCCCCAATCAGAAATCTTGCCACCAAGATCTTTGACCCAGTCGGACAGCACGCCGCCTTTTTCGTTCGCCCAGTCAGAGAACTTGCCTTCGCTTTCTTTGATCACCTCGATGATCGGCGCGATCTTTTCTTTCAGTTGCTCCAAAACCTCTTTGGCAACGCTTGCGGACTCTTCGGCCTTGGCGATGATCTCTGCCACGCTGCCAAACGGGTTTTGTTCATCAATGCTCTGAGCTTCGCTCTTGAGTTGCTCGATGATTCCTTCAGGCGACGAGAGTGAATCGATCAAGTCATCGAGTTTTCCACGGATTTCGACGACTTTCTCTTTGGCCTCCGCGACTGCCGAGTCAATCGCCTTTTCGATTCGCTCATTGATACGCGTTTCCAGTCCTTGATACTGTTTTGTCGCGGTTTGTACAGCGGCATTGTGTGCGTTCTGAATGCTGCGCACGATCGATGTGTGTGCGTTCTGTACAGCCTGGACGAGTGCCTTCAACGGAGCCGTTACGCGATCAATCTGGGATTGAATTTTGTCAGCGACTCCCTGCAGTTGCGTCTGGACTTGTGAGATTTTTTCTTGAACCTTTAGCGGATCGATGACCGTCTGGGCGACGTCTTTGATGCCATTGACGACTTTGTTCACACAGTCATTGCAACTGACTTGTGGTACCAAAGGACTGGAGCTTAGCTTCTGGCTAATGGGGTCCTTCGGAAGCGAAAGGCGTGCAAGGGATTCTCCCTCAAAACCAAGACCGGCAAGCGGAAAGCCGAGTTTGGAAATGATGGAGTTGATTTGAGAGACCGCACCGTTGCTACCCGATGCCAGACGCTGCAGGTCGGCGATTTTTTGATTCAAACGTGCCTGTTCGGCGGCGACTCTCGCCGCTTTTCTGTTCTGTTCGGCGGTGATCTTGGCTTGATTGGCGGCGACCACTTGGTCTCGTGAGAGTGTCGCTGATTGAAGGGATGCCACACGAGCCGCTTCGGCCTTGGCCAGTTCCGCATTGCGGACGGCTACGGCTCTTGCCAGTTCCTCGGCACGTTGCTGGTCCAATCGGAAATCCTGTGCGATGAACGCATCCAACGTCTTATCCATCTCATCCTGCATCTCTTGAATCTGCCCGATCAAGTCGGCGGGCGCGACACGCATGATTTGGCGTGTCGCGGAGATGAACTGATAGCCGATCAATTGGATGAAGTGATCCGAACGATTGAACTCGTCCGTCGGGACTTGTTCCAGGACCACTTCGGGGCGTATGTACTTGACCGCAGGCGGATCCGTGGGTGGCTGGATGACGATGTTGTTTGCCGGTCCCGTTCTTTGGTTCGGCTTTGGCGGATTGGCCGCGATGAACGGCAATCGAATTGCGACTTGACTGCCGGCAACCGGAATTGTGGCGATCAAACGCAACGACAGGTGTCCTTTGGACCATAGAGGGTCGGTATCAGGCGGCAAGGTCAGCGTGCCGTGAAAGCTTGTCGTTGATTCGCCAGGCAGAGTCGAAGATGTACGGACGGTTCCAAGCAGACGATCGCTCGACGTCAACACATCATCGTGGCTGAGATAGAAGGCAACATCTACCGGAGCCTCCTCCGTGGGCAGGTCATTTCGGATCTGAAAATCAATCTCAATCGACTGGGCAGAAAACAAGGAGCCGATGTTTGGCACTGAAACCGCTTCGAGGCTCAGTCCCGAACGGACATCGAGCCGGTAGTCTTGGCGTTCAATCTTGTCATTGTTTCGCGTCAGCAGCAGGATCGATTGTTCGTCCAGGAATCGAATGTCATAGACCGAACGAAACTCATTCGATGGGGCCGTTGCGAATGGCGCCCCTGCTTTCCGACCACTTGGATCAATGACTTGCATGGCGTTGCCACTGACCAGTACCGACCACTGGGTGGAATTGGTTGCCGCATGGTAGGCGGGTATTTCAGAAACACTGACTTGCGGCGGATCGGGTGCCGCGACGATACCGGTCGCCACATGACCTTGTTCGCCAAAGCCGCCTCCCCAGGCAACGAGGTAGCGGCCGTCCGCATCGATTGCCGACGATTCCCAGACTCCACCATCATTGAATCCGCCGGCATAGTTCAACTGATGGACGGAATGCAGCGTTGCGCCGCCGTCGGAGAATGTTTGCAAGTGAACGACGGGAGCCACGTAGTAGCCTTTCCAGGCAATCACGCCTTGACCGTTCTGGTTCATCTCAAGCGTGAAAACGAAACCTTCGCTGTCTTCGATCGACGCCAACCGGGTCGGCGGAATGAGGACGGAGTTGTTCGCGTCGACACGCATCAGCCAAAGCCCGCTGCCGCTGGATGCATCAGGGTTTTGGAAACTGCCGTTGACGAATACGATGGTGACGTTCCCAGAGGCATCCGCCCTGGCGGCGATGGCTCCCGTGGAGAAGGTGCCAATCGATACCGGTGATGAATCGGGCGTGCCGATGCCGATGCTATCGATGTTCGAGTAACGTTGGATCGTCACGCCACTGCTAGACCGCACCACTGCGGCTTGGTTTTGCCCGTAGCGGGCAACTTGCGTCGACAGAACTCCCGGATTGTTCCCGACGATACTGCGTCCGGAGACTTCCTCCAGCAGGTCCAAATCCAGGCTTGGTGTCTGAAGCACATCCACGGTCACAGAGACCGGTTCGCTGAACAGTTGAGCGGAGAATGTGTACGAGTATGCTTTGGCAAAAAAGGTAAGGGTGTCACCGGGAACCGCGTAGGGGAGACCGGTCCAGCTCGCGCCGCCCGATCCGATCAATAGCTTATCAACCGATTCATCCAGGACACCGTTTCCGTCCATGTCTTGGAAATAGTGGTAGCCATCAATCCTGAGTCGAGGATGGATGGCATTGTTGACCGTCAACGTAATCGGGTCAGTGGCCTTGTCCGTAACGCTGGCCGGGGAAACGCTCAGTGATTCCACCAGCGGTGGATTGGGCAGCACCTCGACTTGGAAGTCAATTCGCGAGGTTCGGTACTCGTCCACCTCGGCAATCACATAGAAATCGTAGATTCCCAAGACATTGGATGGAGTTTGCCATTGGAACAGACCAAATTGGTTGTCCAGTCGCAGCAGCCCGTAATCAAAGTAGGGATCAAATCCGAATGAGTACCGCGGCGCGTGAGCGGGGTGGACCGCCCGGAAATTGATTTCCAGTGCTTCGCCCTGATAAACCTTGATCGTTTCCGTGTAGTTTCGCCCGTGAATGAAGATCGGTGGAATCGACTCATCGATACTTGCGAGTTTGGGGCGGGCTTGGAATGCATTCCACTCGGAGACGTACTCGGAACGCAACTGTTCGAGCATCGCTTTGACTTCCTCAAACTCACCCAGTCGAACTTGATTGTTCTTGATTGCCTGCTGCTGGGCTGCTTGGGATGCCGCGATGTTTGCTCTGGTGTCTTCATAGAGTTGCTCCACGCGTTGCAACTCAGGGATCAGTTCTTCACGAGCGGATTCATTGAGCCCGGGCAGTTGTGATTCAATCTGCTGGATGAAATCGGGTGTGTTTTCGTAGGTCAAATCCAGTGACTGCTCGATCAGCGTGTCGGTGACGACACGTTCGGTCTCGTTCGAGTCATAGGTGGGATCAATGATCACTTTGAATTGTTGCGTCGCAGCTACTTCGGAATCGGCGACGAATACCGTCACGCTGATTTCGCCCGCCAGTCCTGGATCCGGGACAATGGTGATCCCGTCCCCTTGCACATGAACGGCCGCAGGCGCCAACAGTTCGGCTGCCGCATTCCACAGCAGTGATAGATCTTCGTAGACAGAGGCATCCAATCGCGTGACCAAGGTCTCGCGTTTTTCCGTCTCGACAAAGGATTCGTTCCACTGAACCAGGTCACCGTTGGGGAGCAGAAAGAATGAGGTGCCCTGTTTTCCAAACAGCCATTTTTCATCCAGACCGGTTAAGTTGAAATAGGATTCGCCCGCATCGACCAAACCGTAGGTGTCTCGGATTTCTGCCAACGGGTTGCGGATGGACGCGTATCCGAGGAACTCCAGTGCATCGCCATCGATATCTGTAGCGGAAAACGGAACAGCGATGCTGGTTTCAAGAACATTCACATGAACATCATCGATCACCGACAGCGACGGTGGGTCGTTGACTGGATTCACTGTGAGCGAAAAGGTAACGTGACCGCTGCCCTGATCTCCGTCATGGACTTCATAGACGAATTGGTCTGAACCATGAAAATCTTGATGCGGTCGGTAGTAGTAAACCCCCGATTCCATCACCAAAGTGCCTGATGCAGGTTGCTGCAGTATCTGCAGGACGAGATTGTCCCGAGGCGTGTCCGCGTCGAAAGTCGCACCGAGCAGATCGAGTCGTGCGATGCCGTCTTCGTCCAAAACCGAATGGCTCAGTGTGGGAGCCGGCGGTGCCGAGAGAATCTGGATATCAATGTCCCTGTCGTGGGCGCCGTTGGAACGCGTGCTGAAACGCAGATTATTTACTCCCGACGAAAGCTGTCCGACGGCATCGCGAATTTCCCAGTCGGCGAGCTCAAAGAAACCATTGGGCTGGACGGCATAGCTGACATCAACCCAGCGATTGTCGGCAAACACGTACAGAGTGCGATTATCGGAATCGAAATTCACACGGCCACGCAACCCAAGATCGAACGTTCTACGATCGTTCAATTGGGCGCCCGGATCATTGTCGGTGTCGCGAAGCAGCCGCAGTGTGATCTCTGGGACTTTGCCCGCAAGCGAGTTGACGATGTTCAAAGCGTCCAGTGCTGAGACCCGTCCATCGTCATTGACGTCGTAAAAGTAGCTGGCGCTCTCCCGCAGCCGACCGAGACGGTTGATGACGTCCAAGGCATCCAAGGCGGAAACGTATAGGTCGTTGTTAACGTCCAGAGAATTGCCGGGATTCTGCACGTCTCCGGCAAGGAGCAGGCGAGGGGAAAGCGCTTCGTAACGGAGTTTGCGACGAATCGGACCACGACCACGACCACGACCACGAACAAAGCGCGGACGAGACATATTGCACCAGCAAAGCGGACATCCCAGGGTCAGTTAAATGGTCGCGATGGAACGGGAGTCTGCTTAGTCGGTGCTTCTCTCGCAACCGCAGCTTTCGCTGCCATCGCATAATTTGGCTTGGCTTGACACCCTGTGTCAATGATCCAACCAAGATATTCTGCCCAACTGCCTCTCGCAGACAATCCGTAATGGGATTCGCCTGAATTCCCACCATCCGCAAAGGCAGCGTTAACTCGGATGATTCACTCGACTCACGAAAGTCTTCGCAATACACATGCACGCAACGGCTTACGCGGATTGGCATGAAAACAGTCTGCGCATATCAGCCGGCACGCGATAGCGTCCGGTTCTCCGCCTGTAATCGCATACCGATCGATACGGGGTCAGGCTTTGCATTGGGTTTTCAGTTGCAGTGTGTCCTCGATCGATGCTGCCCTTCGTCACCACGACGGCGACTGGGCATGTCGTCGCTCGGCGCGGCGGACCAGACCCGACTCGCTGCCGTACACCCAGCCGCCGATCGATACGGGGTCAGGCTTTGCATTGGGTTTTCAGTTGCAGTGTGTCCTCGATCGGACCGTCGATACGGGGTCAGGCTTTGCATTGGGTTTTCAGTTGCAGTCTGTCCTCGATCGATGCTGCCCGTCGTCGCCACGACGGCGACTGGGCATGTCGTCGCTCGGCGCGGCGGACCAGACCCGAGACGCTGCCGTACACCCAGCCGCACCGGGAAACTTGCTCAGTGAGTCCGCGGGTGAAGCGTTCGTAGTGACCTTCATCGTGAAACAGTGCCCGTCGGCCATCACCCCGGGTGATCAGGTGATAGATAGCCCCGGGGAACTGGACGCGGTGAGGACGAGGCATGGTCAACCTTGGAGTGGAAGACGATCAAACGGCTGAAGAATCTAATGCCGCCGAAAACCCAATGCAAGGCCTGACCCCAGTGAAGCTCAGTGAAGCTCAGTGAAGCTCAGTCGAGACGCTGCCGTACACCCAGCCGCACCGGGAAACTTGCTCAGTGAGTCCGCGGGTGAAGCGTTCGTAGTGACCTTCATCGTGAAACAGTGCCCGTCGGCCATCACCCCGGGTGATCAGGTGATAGATAGCCCCGGGGAACTGGACGCGGTGAGGACGAGGCATGGTCAACCTTGGAGTGGAAGACGATCAAACGGCTGAAGAATCTAATGCCGCCGAAAACCCAATGCAAGGCCTGACCCCAGTGAAGCTCAGCTGACCCTGACCCCAGTGAAGCTCAGCTGACCCCAGTGAAGCTCAGTGCGGGGAAGGGCTTCGCCGGGGAGAAAATGGGATGGGGGTGGTTTTCGTCCTTGGGTGTTTTGCAGGCTGGGAGGTAGCTTGTGGTGAAAAGACGTAGAAAGGGTGGCCGGCGGTGGTGGCGATTAGAGTGTCGCCGATGTGGATGTTGAGCAGCGGTTGTGGGGCGTAGTGGTGGGCTGGCAAAAGGTTGGTGTTGACATTGTTTTTTCAGTCCAGGTTTTTGTTCCATGCATGGCAATCAAAGTGAGCCTCAGGCGCTAGCCGTGGGCCGGCACCACAATCCGGCTCAGGCCCACGGCTAGCGCCTGAGGCTCACTGGGTGCACCAGCTGCGCCGGCAGTCGGGACATAAACCTGCGCAAACCCAAAAACACACAACCCCAACGTTTTGCCAGCCCAGCGTAGTGGTACGTCTGGGGGACTTCGCCTGCCGTGATCGCATCGGGGTGCCGCGATGAGACTCGGTCGCCCACGGACATTTGCTCGATGCATTTGATGTTGCCACCGGCGAGCAAGATCTCGGTGTCGGCGGGGAAGCAGCTCTGTCAATATTACCCCCGTCCCATTTTCTTCCCCGTCCCATTTTCTTCCGGGAACTGCTGGCCAGCCGCCTTCATCCAGCCTGCTTGCAGTTCTGCTGATTAGTGTTCGATCAGTGCCAATTAGTGTTCCCAAAAACAAACCACACTCAAACCAGTGAGATACAGGTCGGCCTGCTGATCAATAGCGACGCATCGCAAACGTGAAATCGGATCGTACTTCAAGAGAAGCAAAACCACTCATCTTCACTGATCGAACACTAATCGGAGTACTTCTTCGAAAAGGGGAACGGGGTTTCTAACGCGATTAAATTGGATCCCGCGAGGGATCGCAGAAGGTAACCACGGGTCGCCGAAGGTGCACCCGTGGTATGCGACGACCATGTTGAATCGACCCCGCAGGGTGTTGTCGCAGGCTTCTCGGAATCTGGGCTGCGACCGCCTCCGGGGTCGGTTCTCGTCAGACCGAATGAACCGGCGATGATCGCTTCGCTCTATCGCCGGCTACCGTCTGAGACCGCTTCACGGTCGTATGCAGCAACAATTCTTCTCAAGTCCCGAGAGACGCTTCTACGTGACGAATTCACTCTACCACGCTGTCGGCTTGTGTTGGGAGTTACTTCCCTTTGTTTTTCCCCAGCAACTCTCGGATCTTCGCCTTGCTCGTCTTCGCCGTCGCCTCGCCCGCCCCTGTCTGGAATCTTCGAAAAGGGGAAGGGGGTTTTTAGTTTCCGCGCGGGCGGTGGGGAAGTGAATGCGATTGTGTTACGGGTAGCTGCCAGTTGTTGCTCCGAACCGGGGCAAGCCCGGCGGAAGCAAAGAATCCATCTTACGTAGACCGTCAACAATGAGTCACTCCTGGTCAATGAAACCATCCGATCTCAATTCGGCCAAGAATGCGACATCAATAAGGCCGGTAACATCTAGCAGTCATGTGAATACCAGCACGAAGCGCAAGCGAGTGAATCAGGCGACTCACTCACTCACTCACACACTCACTCACACACTCACTCGCTTGCGCTTCGTGCTGGTATGTAGGTCGTTTCAGCAAATAGAAAGCTACACAGCGTTGCCGCAGTGGGATTCGCCAGAAATCCGATCAGCCCCCCCGGAACTCCACCCGTCTGCGTTCGCCACTTCACCGATCTCTGATGCCGTGCTGTTCCGCCAGCACGATCGACAGGACCGTCGCACCCTACGTAGTAGCGTTTTCTCTCAAACGTTACCTGTTCGCTGCCGATTCTCCAGTTACCCCTCCTTTATCAACCGGCAGTCACGCGACCCTCCCCGCGTGGCGTCCCTAGCTCCATGCGTGTCGACATCCGTCTGTCGGCTGCTGTGCCGGTCGATGCATCACGAGCGTGACTATGTCTAACAGCGAATTCGATCTCGATGTGGATCGCGGCAACACCGCGTTGAACTTCTTGCCCTGGATCCGGCAAGCGCAGCAGTCAGGGAAGGGACTCGGCGGCATGGTGATGGAGATCATGCGTCTACGTCGTGGGCAAGGAAAGTTGCAGCCCGATGAATACTTCATGTACGGAATGTACGACGACGCTCGCTTCACGGCCGAGTCGCGGAAAACGTTCCTGGGACAAGACAACTTGTTGGTACCCTCGCCATGGGCAAAGATCGCCGGTGACAAACCCACCCTGACGACTCTGTTGACCGGGATGGGATTGCCTGTTCCAGAAACGCAAGCCATCGTGCATCCGTTTCGCACATTCGCCAATGCGTTTGCCCTGCGAAATCCTGCCGACGTGGCGAACTTCCTCCGCAAGGATGCCCGTTACCCGATCTTTGGCAAGCCCTTTGACTCGGTGTGTAGCATGGGGACGGCAAAGATCGATCGTTACGATGCCGAGCACGATGCGGTGATCGTCAGCGGGGATAAAGTCGTCCCCGTGGATGCGTTTGCCAAAAAGATCAATGAACTCGGGCTGGCGTATCTGTTTCAAACACTGATGCTGCCGCATCCCGAGATCGCCAAGTTGATCGGTCCCTGCGTCAGTTCCGTGCGGATGTTTGTGATTTCCGATCGTGACGGTGCTGCATTGTTCCGCGCTGCATGGAAGATCCCCGCCAGCGTGAATCACGCGGACAATTTCTGGCGTGTCGGTAACATCCTGGCGGGTGTGGACATCGAAACCGGCAAGATCCTGCGGACAGTTGTGCGTACCGAAGATGGAACTGAACCGATTGCCGCTCACCCGATCACGGATGCGGTGTTTGACGGCATGGTGTTCCCCGAATGGGACGCGATGAAGCATCTGGTCATGCAGGCCGCGATCAACCTGCCCCACTGTCATTTCCAAGGCTGGGACGTTGCGTTGACGGATCGGGGACCGATCCTGGTGGAACTGGAGGGCGATGGTGGCAACCCGATCATGGAGCAACTGTGTTTCGATACGGGGTTGCTGCAAGGTCGATACCTGAAGGTCGTCGAGGAGTACAACGAACGCGAAAAGCAGTCGCAGAAACGCAATCGTTCGCGTGACGCCGCGGCTTTGCGGAAAAGTGTCGCTGCGTTGGCCGTTCCCTTTGAGACGCGTCGAACGAATGTTGACTCCAACGAGGATGCATCGAGCGAGTTGGACGATTCAACGGTGAAGACGACCTCCGCTCCCATCGTCATCCCGACAGGGACATCCATTCCGACCGACTCGAATGTAACGGTCTGATTGCCCCGTGATTTCCCCACACGAAATCGGACAGCCCTACGAGAGCTTGATCTCGTCGGGTTGCGATAGCCGTTTGATCCTCAATCCATCGGGTTTGAATCCGTATGGATGTGGAGTGATCAGCCGTGACGTGATCGCGTTGGGGTCGTGCAGCGCCTCCACACCATCGGCTCGCGGAGAACAGGCAGCTCGGGCGATCCGCCAAAGCTTGATCGAAGCGAGCGACCTGCGGACCGCGACGGAACATCAATTTCAGAGTGTCCGCGAAGCCCTGCATGCATGCTGGAACTTGACTCCTGAGACCGATATCGCATTCACGCCATCTGGAACCGACGTGGAACTGCTGGCGCTTTCGTTGGCCGACGGAGTTGCATACGGATCTGCGGCGCGACCGATCGTGAACATCGTGATCGGCCCGGCGGAAGTAGGGCGAGGGACGGTGCGTTCGGCAAGTTTTCAGCACCACGACCGTGTCGATCCGTGTGGCCATGAGGTCGCTCTGGCAAGTCCAGTCGACGAGGCGATGGAGCGTCGTGTGACCGTTCAGACGATCGACATTCGACACGCCAACGGCCAGCCGATGTCCTGCGCCGAAATCGACTTGGCTGTCCAGCAAGCTGTCATCGCTGCCGCCGACCAAGGATCACGTGTGCTGCTGCACGCTGTGGCGCATAGCAAAACCGGGATCTTTGCGCCCCGATTGACCACGCTCAGTCGGATCGCAACGACGATGACCGACGACGTGGTGATCGTCGTCGATGCCGCCCAAGCGAGACTTGGTCCGACATTCGGAACCATCGACTATTCCCAACTGATTCGACACGGATTTCTGGTTTCTGTCACCGGTTCCAAGTTCTTTGGCGGACCACCTTTCTGTGGCGCCCTACTGGTTCCGCCCCGGTACCAGCGTCCTCGTTCGCTTCCCTCCGGACTGTCTCGCTACGTGTTTCGCAATCAGCTGCCGCTTTCATGGAGCGATGCAAGAAACTGTCTACGTGACGACTGCAATGTCTCCTTGCTGATGCGATGGAACGCAGCAGTCGCCGAGATGCGAGCGTTTTATGCTTTGCCCGAGCGTACACGTGGCCGGATCGCGTCAGCGTTCGTTCAGTCCGTCCGCAGGCACTTCGCAGCAGAAGAATCCATCGAGTTGATGCCAAGCTTTGACATGGAGGATTCCGATTGGATCGATCAGCATGGCACTCCGACACCGACCGTGATTTCGTTTGGCATACACAGCGGTGGTCAACGGTTCGGTGAAAGAGAACTACGCAGTCTGCATCAACAGCTCAATGAGCCCGCTGGTGAGGGCGGTGAGCTCGCATTTCATCTCGGGCAGCCGGTACGTATCGGCAACCAGCTTTGGGTTTTGCGGATCGCCCTGGGGGCTCCGTTGGTGACCGAGATTGCATCCAACTCGATCCGTGGAGAGACGCTGTCCGCTCGTCTATCGTGGCTGGATCATCGGTTGAGTGACTTGGCGCACCGGATCACAGATCTCGCCAACGCGATCGCCGTCAGCGAACCCAGCAGATCGTTGACGACCGTCAGGTAGCGGATCAACCATGTTCCATCAACGAATTTCAACCGATCTGGCCGCCGAGATTTGGTCCACGGTAAAACGGTCAGGATGTCTGGCCGAAGACGTGAAATCATTCGTTGTGCATGATCTGGGGCGGATGCGCGATCGGCTTCAGAATCTGCAATCCGTGTTTCCACGGCAATCGCGGCACACTCTGGCGATCAAAGCGAATCCGCTTGTCGAAATCTTACGCGTCGCCGTTGGGTGTGGCGTGGGATTGGAAGCCGCAAGTATCGAAGAAGTTGAGTTGGCGGTGGCGGCCGGATGTCCCGCCGAGCAGATCATTTTTGATTCACCGGCCAAAACACGCGATGAAATCCAGCATTGCTTGAAGTTGGGCGTCCATTTGAATGTCGACAATTTCGATGAGCTGGAACGAATCGGATCGCTTTACCAAACCGTGGCGTCTGCCTCGACGGTCGGCTTGCGAATCAATCCCGAAGTCGGCGTGGGAACGATCGCGATCACCAGCGTGGGTGGAACGGGATCAAAATTCGGTGTCTCGGTTTCGAAAGACCATGATCGAATTCTGGATGCGTTTGTCAAATACGATTGGCTTGTCGGTTTACACGCTCACGTCGGATCGCAAGGGTGTGCGTTGGATTTGTTGTGCCGCTCCGCCGCGCGGCTTCAGCAATTGCGACGCGAAATCGTAGAGCATACGGGACGCCGTATCCCTCTGGTCAACATCGGAGGTGGGCTGCCCGCGGCGTATGATGACGCCATCGAACCCCCGTCGCCGAGTCTGTACGCGGAGCAACTCGCGATACATGCGCCTGACTTGATGGGCGACGAGGTAACGTTAATGACGGAGTTCGGGCGAGCGGTGCAAGCCGGATGTGGTGTGGCGTTCAGCCGTGTCGAGTATGTTCGCAGACAAAGCCAACGCGTGGTGGGCGACTTAACGGATAGCGATCACAGCATGGCAGTGATTCATTTGGGTGCCGATATGTTTCTGCGTCCGGTGTATCGGCCTGACGATTGGAAACACGAGTACGCTTTGTTGGACGCATCGGGTCTGCTGAAAACACAAGACTCGCGACAAACGACGATCGCCGGTCCGCTTTGTTTTGCGGGCGACATTTTGACTCGCGAAGCCTTGATGCCAGAACCTCGAGTGGGCGATTGGATCGTGATCCGTGATTGCGGAGCCTACACGTTGAGCATGTGGTCAAGACACTGCAGTCGTGGATTGCCTCCGGTCGTCGGGTACGACGCGAGCAACCAGTCGGTGTCGCTCTTGCACCGCGGTGAAACCCCTGAGGATGTTGTGCGGTTTTGGAGCCGTTGATGGGGAGTTTGGTCACTCAATAGTCGCTCGACGTTCCACGTCGATAGCGTACGAGACCGTTTGGATGCCCATCGTCAGTCGCGTTTCCGCCAGACTGATCAGGCAGACGTTGTAGCCGGTCCGTCGATTCACCACCGGCACAACCGAGCTGTTGATATAATGAGCCGTCAGGCGATAGCGTTCCGCTTAGAAAGTTGATCGCACAGCCATTTTTCTCGTCTTTACCTGCACGACGCGCAAGCGAGTGAATTGTCTTTTTGTCCTGCTATTCACTCGCTTGCGCGTCGTGCTGGTATTTTGCTTGAAATTCAACGTGAAACCATGCGTTCTAGGCGGGACGCTCTCTATCGCGCTGCGGCTGATGAATAATCCGGGCTAGCCGCGGGCCTACCGCACTGCCCGGTGCCTTACGGCCCGCGGCTCACTTTTGTGTTCCCAATTTCGACTCAATGGACCGCCTGCAAGGGCGGACGGAGTCTGATGGGAATGTTCTGTGAAACTCACTGCACCACAAACTCGTCCCTGTCGCCAATGCACCGATTGGAATGCTTCGGATACAATGTCGACTCCGTGTCACCCAATCTCGCCCCAATGACCTTCCTTTCCCCGTAGTTGGCATCATGTGCAAAACACTCCTGTCTCTGTCAGTTACGATCGCCGTGTACGGCGTCTGCTGTTTGCCATTTCCGGCTCAGGCCATCGACCCGTCGGCTTATTCCTGGCGACCGGAGACGATCGACCAAATCGAGATCGGCTACGGCGTTCAACTCGCTGACGTCGACGGCGACGGCAAGACGGATATCGTCTTGGCTGACAAGAGCACCATTCAGTGGTATCAGAGCCCGTCCTGGACGAAACACATCATCGCCAAGGATCTGACCGAGCGTGACAACGTCTGTGTTACCGCTCGCGACATTGACGGAGACGGTAAGTGTGAGATCGCCGTGGGTGGACAATGGAACTTTCGCGAGAGCGTCAAAGACGGCGCGGTTTTTTACTTGGACGCACCCGAAGACCGTACCCAGATGTGGAAACCGATCAAACTACATCACGAACCCAGCACGCACCGCATGCACTGGGTGAAAGGTGTCGGGGACCAATATCACTTGGTCGTCAAACCTCTGCGAGGAAAAGGCAGCGTGGAGGGTGTCGGTCCAGGACTGAAAGTACTTGCCTACCAACGTCCTGAGAAACATGACGCTCAGTGGCCGTATCATGTGGTCAGCGATTCACTCCACCTTTCACATAATTTTCACCCGGTCAATTGGGATGATGATGCCGAAGAAGAGTTGATCATCGCGGCCAAGGAAGGTGTTTGGCATTTTGACCCGAAGGGTGAGCAGTGGTCGTCCACTCAGTTGACCGATGCGTGGGCGGGCGAAGTGCGTGACGGACGGTTGCCCGGCGGAAAGCGTTTCATCGCGACGGTGGAGCCCATGCACGGGTCGGCTTCGGCGGTCTATGTGCAATCCGATTCACCTGACAGCCAGTGGACGCGAGCGAAGGTCTTGGACGAGGCTTTGAAGGACGGACACGCGCTTGCCTGTGCTGATTTCCTGGGCAACGGCAGCGACCAAGTCGTCGTCGGTTGGCGAGCGATGAACGATCCAGGAGTGCCGGGCATCAAGCTTTTCACTCCGCTCGATGCCGAGGGATCTCAGTGGCATGAGCTGCCGCTTTCACAAGGGACCGTCGCGGTGGAAGACATCAAGGTCGGCGACCTCAACGGTGACGGGAAAGTAGACATCGTTGCCGCGGCGCGACAGACCAAAAACCTGGTGATCTTTTGGAACGAGAGGTAGAGGCTATCGCGTGGCGGCTGATATGCGCAGCCTGTCGTGTACGGTTTCCGTTTGACCCGTAGCCAACGGCGTAGGGGGAAGCGGCGTTTGACTGTGCGGTGCAATGCGTTTGGTAGTGTCTCCTGCGCCTTCGGCTGCGGGTCAAACGTAGGGAAAGGCGCTAACGCTGGGCTGTTCATGCACGGTTTCCGTTTGACCCGTAGCCAACGGCGCAGGGGGAAGCGTCGTATGACTGTGCGGTGCAATGCGTTTGGTAGTGTCTCCTGCGCCTTCGGCTGCGGGTCAAACGTAGGGAAAGGCGCTAACGCTGGGCTGTTCATGCACGGTTTCCGTTTGACCCGTAGCCAACGGCGCAGGGGGAAGCGTCGTATGACTGTGCGGTGCAATGCGTTTGGTAGCGTCTCCTACGCCTTCGGCTGCGGGTCAAACATAGGGAAAGGCCCCGCGTTAGCCGCGGTTCTCGCGCACAACCGTGGCTAACGCCAAAACGGCTCAGCAGTCCTCTGGAACATACGACTTCAGGAAGCGGAAGCTCTGTTTGAGCGCCGCGTTTCGAGATTCCACCGAACCCTCGTAGGCTCGGTCCTCGACCTCCACACACACCGGTCCTTGGTAGCCGGTGTCCGTGAGCACCGAAAAGAAATCGCCCCAGTTCACGTGCCCCATCCCGGGGAGCTTTGGCGTGTGGTACTCGTTCGGGTTGGCCAAGATACCCACGTCGTTGAGCCGATCGTGGTCGACTCGGACGTCTTTGGCGTGGATGTGAAAGAGTTTGTCTGCGAATTCTTTCATCGGGGCCAAGTAGTCCATTTGCTGAAAGACCATGTGTGATGGATCGTAATTCAATCCGAAGTGGTCGCTCGGGATGTCATTGAACATCCGTCGCCAAATCGCAGGGCTGTGAGCCAAGTTTTTTCCTCCGGGCCATTCATCGTTGGTAAAAAACATCGGGCAGTTTTCGATCCCCACTCGAACGTCGTGTTCTTCCGCGTGTCGGATGATCGGTTTCCATGTTTCCAGGAACCGCGGCCAATTCGCATCCACAGATTGCGTCCAATCGCGACCGATGAACGTGTTCATGCGACCGATGCCCAATGTTGCGGCCGCTGTGATCACCGACTTGATTTGCTCCACGGCGGCATCCGCCTCGGCTTTGTCAGGGGACAGTGCGTTGGGATAGTAGCCCAGGCCACTGATAGCCACAAAATGCTTGTCAATGCATTCCTGAACATTTGCAATCGCCGACTCGTCCAAAGTCGCCACGTCGATGTGAGTGATTCCCGCGTATCGTCGCGTCGATTTGCCCACCGGCCAGCACATCACTTCGACACAGTCGTAACCGATCTCGTTTGCCGTCTGGAAGACTTGGTCGAGATTCAAATCGGGCAAGATCGCGCTGACAAAACCTAATTGCATGGTGGGATCAACCTTTCTACTGTCATTCTGCGGGGAGGGAGTCGAGTGTTTCACCACTGCCGTCCCAACGTGGGCGGGGATGCAGGGTGTTTCCTTCTCGCACTTTTACCTTTTCGCTCAAGACGCGAAACTCGGATCGTGCATAAAGCCTTGGCACGACCTGTTGGCCGCGTCGCAAGCGGTACAGGATACAGCCTTTCCGGCGGACGAAGTACATCCCCCAGATTTCCGCGACGAATAACTCGCGATCCAATCCGGAACCCACCGTCTCGATTCGGTCCCCCACATCGGCACCTTCGTATCGGACGGGTAGCCACATGCAGGGGCGCAAACGGAATCGAATGTTGCCGTAGCGAAAATGGTAGTACGTGTCATCGAAGGATACGCGACGCATCACGCGATTGCTGGGCAGCACGCGGGTGGCGATGGCGACATCGTCTGGATGGATGAATCCTTGGCCGTTCTCTGGCCAGCGAAGAAAACATCCGTAGTCTGGGAGTGTGGGCCAGCGCATCACAGTCGAAAAAAACGAGAGCTAAAGAAGAACGTATGGTGAACATTGTAACCGATCGAGCACCCGGTTTGCGTCGCTGCGACGCAGATCATGCTTAGAGTCGCTGCTACCCAAGACCTATTTGGAGTAGAATCTCCATTCCAAGTGCACCATCGCTTTTTCGCAAGTCAGACTCGTTATGGATGATCCCAGCAACTCACGTTTTGTCGTCGGCATTGACCTCGGTACCACCAATTGTGCGATGGCCTTTGTTGATACCCACGCCGAATCCGGGGCTGGAGACGGACGTCACTCCGTGCAGACCTTTGCGATCCCCCAGTGGGTGGATTTGGGGCAACGAGAAAACCGCGAAACCCTGCCGTCGTTTCACTACGAGTTCACTTCCGACGAAGCGGCGGTCGGCCACCGATTGCCTTGGCAAGACCAACCGGCCAAGCATTGCGTCGGCGTGCTGGCCCGCGACGCGGGGCACCGGCATCCGGGCAGACGTGCTGCGTCGGCCAAGAGCTGGTTGTCTCACGATGGCGTCGACCGAACGGCCGACCTGTTGCCTTGGCACGGTGACACCGATGTAGCGAAGCTGTCGCCGGTGGACGCCTCCGCGCGATACCTTTCTCACCTGAGGGGAGCCTGGGATGCGGCGCATCCCGATCATCCGCTTGCCGACCAAGACGTTGTGATCACACTGCCGGCGTCGTTCGACGAGGTCGCGCGCGAGCTAACGGTATCGGCTGCAAAAAAAGCCGGGTTGCCTCGCGTGTACTTGATCGAAGAACCCCAGGCTGCCTTTTACGCTTGGATCGATCGTCAAGGCGATCAGTGGGAGAGCAAAGTCCAGCCGGGCCAATTGATCTTGGTTTGTGACATCGGCGGTGGTACCACGGACTTGACCCTGATTCGTGTCCGCACGGCCGGTGCCGATGGAGGACAAGTTCAATTTCACCGGGTCGCTGTCGGTTCCCATTTGATTCTCGGTGGTGACAACTTGGACTTGGCCGTCGCCAAGCTGGCCGAGTCAAAGATCCTGAGTGAAACGGGCAAGTCCCTGTCGGCAACGCAGTGGGATCGTTTGGTCGGCGTTGCACGTTCGGTCAAGGAAACGATGTTGTCAGATGATCGTCCTGATCAGTACACGATTCACTTGCCCGGCGAAGGTTCCGAGTTGATCGGCGGTGGTCTGCTGTTGACCGTCACGGCACAAGAGATCGATGAGATTTTGCTCGATGGATTCTTTCCCGATGTCGAGTTGAGCGATCGACCAGCCGCGGGTGAAAGTGGATTTCAGGAATTCGGTTTGCCTTACGCAGCGGACGCGGCCATCACGCGGCACCTCGCCGATTTCCTTCGCACGCACCGCCACACGGGGATACAAACCTCCGGCGACGACGATTCTGCGATGACCTCCGGCGCTGATCGTCCCGACCTCGTTCTGTTCAACGGCGGTGTGATGACCGCGTCGGCGATCGGCAAGCGCATCGTTGGTTCGTTGTCACGCTGGTTTCGCAGGGGTGATGAAAGCAGTTGGTCTCCTCAAGTGTTGGAGTCCCCACGCTTGGACTTGGCGGTCGCACGCGGAGCGGCCTACTACGGCGTGGTCCGACGCGGTGAAGGAGTCCGGATTGCCGCCAATCTCGGGCACTCGTATTACATGCAAGTTTCCGAAGAACCGCCGCAAGCGATTTGCTTGATCCCGGGCAGTGCCGAAGCGGGCCAGCGATTCAGTGCTGAACAGCATCCGCTGCAAATGCGAATCGGCGCGCCGGTGCAGTTCCCACTGTGGGTCAGCAGCACACGGCTGGCCGACACCGTCGGAGAGCTGATCGGGATCGATCGAGCGGAACTGTCGCCGCTGCCGCCGATTTGCACCGCGTTGGTTCTAGGTCGACGCAAACAAGACGAAACCATCCGCGTTGTGATCGAAGCCGAATTGAGCGAGATCGGCACCGTCGGGCTGTTTTGCGTCGACGCGGACTCGGGCAAGCGTTGGCGACTGGAGTTCGACATCCGCAGCACGTTAGAGACGGATCGCGAAGCCCATAGCGGGGAAGGCGAAACGGCGGGGATCATCGACGCGGAGACGGTGGCCGGTTGTGAAAGTGCGATCGCCGAGGTGTTTGATGCGGACGAACGGGACAAGTCGCAAAAGCCCGGCAAGCTTGTTCGCCAATTGCAATCGATCACCGAAATGCATCGCAATCAGTGGCCGCCATCGCTGTTGCGTGAGCAATGGCAGTTCCTGTTCGATCACCACGAGGGACGTCGAAAATCCGAGCAGCATGAATCACGCTGGCTGAATTTGGTCGGATTTTGTTTACGACCCGGTTATGGTGTCGCCGTGGATGATTGGCGAGTGTCCAGTGTTTGGAAAACGATCCACGGCAAACTTGCTTTCGCATCCGCCGCCTCACGAACCGAATCGATGATCATGTGGCGGCGCATCGCCGGAGGGCTGACGACCGGACAGCAATCACAGTTAGCGGCACCTTGGGTCAACGCGTTGACCAACAAAACGATGAGAATGGAACCGCACGAAGCCGCAGAGGTTTGGCGGCTGATCGGTTCGCTGGAACGGTTGCCGGTGAATGACAAAGTCAACCTTGGCGACGCGGCCCTCCAAGCGCTGTCGGTCAAGAAGAATGAAAAGATCCGCGACGCACTGCTGTGGTCCATCGGACGAATCGGCAGTCGGCAACCCGTTTATGGACCGCTCAATGCGGCGGTCCCCGCCAAGCAAGCCGAACGCTGGTGCGAAAAACTGCTGGACTTTCTGGACCGTGATTGTAGTGACGAGTTGGTTTCGATCGCCCGCCTGGCATTGGTTCAGATGGGGCGACTGACGGGCGACCGATTTCGCGATCTGTCTGTCGATCAACGGGAACGCATCGCCGCCGCGTTTCGTGTCCGTGAGTCTCCGCAACACTTCGTCGATCTACTGCTCGTCGGTGGCAAACTGGCCAGTGAAGAACAAGCAGCCGTGTTTGGTGACGCATTGCCACTGGGGATTCGATTGGTGCGATGAGATTTGCAAGTTGCGATCGACCTTAACCCGGATGATTCATCAGCCGGCACGCGATAGCGTCCGGTTTTCACGCCTATCATCGGGAACCGGACGCTATTGAGAGCGTCCCGCTTAGCATGGTTGTGCTATGAAACGCTCTTTGGTGTCATACGCCCTGAGCCGCTGGCCGTCAGGCCACGAGTCTTACGCACTGAAATGGATATTGAGTTCGTGTAAGACCCGGCCGCTGACGCGTCGCGGCTCACGGCGTTTGATAGCGTCATCCGCTTCCATATGTCGAGCTGTTTGGGCTAAGGGTGGGCTGTTCAAAATTTGGTGTTGGCATTGTTTTTTCAGTCCATGCTTTTGTCCCATGTATCGCAATCAATGTGAGCCTCAGGCGCTAGCCGTGGGCCGGCACCACAATCCGCTTCAGGCCCACGGCTAGCGCCTGAGGCTCACTGGGGGCCACTAGCTGCGCTGGGAGAGTGCCACGCCCCTAATTTTGAACAGCCCGGGCTAAGGGTGGGCTGTTCAAAATTTGGTGTTGGCATTGTTTTTTCAGTCCATGCTTTTGTCCCATGCATCGCAATCAATGTGAGCCTCAGGCGCTAGCCGTGGGCCGGCACCACAATCCGCCTCAGGCCCACGGCTAGCGCCTGAGGCTCACTGGGGGCCACCAGCTGCGCTGGGAGAGTGCCACGCCCCTAATTTTGAACAGCCCGGGCTAAGGGTGGGCTGTTCAAAATTTGGTGTTGGCATTGTTTTTTCAGTCCATGTTTTTGTCCCATGCATCGCAATCAATGTGAGCCTCAGGCGCTAGCCGTGGGCCGGCACCACAATCCGCTTCAGGCCCACGGCTAGCGCCTGAGGCTCACTGGGGGCCACTAGCTGCGCTGGGAGAGTGCCACGCCCTAATTTTGAACAGCCCGGGCTAAGGGTGGGCTGTTCAAAATTTGGTGTTGGCATTGTTTTTTCAGTCCATGTTTTTGTCCCATGCATCGCAATCAATGTGAGCCTCAGGCGCTAGCCGTGGGCCGGCACCACAATCCGCCTCAGGCCCACGGCTAGCGCCTGAGGCTCACTGGGGGCCACCAGGTGCGCTGGGAGAGTGCCACGCCCCTAATTCTGAACAGTCCGGGCTAATGGCAACGCGGGCGGCTTTGTGAGCATTCCATGGGCAGCCATCCGCCGTCATGTTGGGCGATATCCTTAATCGGTTCGATCTCGGCCTCTTTCGTATTCTGCGGGTAGAATATTGTGACGCAAATGTCAGCCTAGAAAGGCTGACGTACGAACAGTGGTGGGCGGCGATGGATACTGTGGGGCAATCGAACAATTTTTACCGCTTTGATGGTTGATATGAGTGAAAGAAAGAGCGGCGTGTTGCTGCACGTCACATCGTTGCCCGGTCGCTTCGGTATCGGCGACTTCGGTCCGGAAGCCTTTCGGTTTGTGGACTTCTTGAACGCCGCGTCTCAGTCTGTTTGGCAGATCTTGCCGTTGACTGTGACCAGTTCCTTCACGGGCAACTCGCCGTACAGCAGCCTTTCTGCTTTCGCGCTCAATCCGTTGCTCGTCAGTCCAGAGATTTTGTTGAGAGAAGGACTGACGACACAAGAAAACGTGGAGTGCATCTATGCCCGCGAAAGTGGCCCGGCGCACTTTCGACGCGTCAGGATGCTCAAAGAAGCGATCTTGCAAGAATCCTTTCAGCAGTTTCAGAAAACCTCGCAGTTCACGGAAGAATTCGATGCTTTTCTGAAGGATTCCTCGCAGTGGTTGGAAGATTACGTGCAGTTTGTTGTGCTCAAGGAGGTGTTTGGGGGACAGGTCTGGTGGGAATGGCCGACTCCGTTTCGCGACCGCGACGAAGACGAGTTGTTGAGGTTCACGCGGCTGTACAGGCAACAGCTACAGTACCACCGATTTGTGCAGTTCATTCTGTGGAAGCAATGGAGTGCGGTGCGGAGTTATTGTCATGAAAAGGGTGTGCAGGTCATGGGTGATTTGCCCATCTATGTCGAAACCGACAGTGCCGACGTTTGGGCGCATCCTGAATGTTTCAAATTGGATGACGATCATCGTCCCGAATGGGTTGCCGGGGTTCCGCCGGACTACTTTAGCGCGACGGGCCAACTGTGGGGAAATCCCGTTTACCGCTGGGACGTCTTGCAAGAACAGCGGTATCAGTGGTGGATCGAGCGATTTCGGCACAACATCAAACTTTATGACTTGATTCGAATCGATCACTTCCGAGGCTTGGTGCAGTACTGGGAGGTGTCCGCTGGAGAGGAAACGGCGATCGATGGACAGTGGGCCGATGTTCCGACCCGCGATTTTCTCGACACGGCATTCAGCCATGTGGACGCCAGTCATTTTATCGCCGAAGACTTGGGGACGATTACCGATGACGTCCACGAGATCATGGATCACTATCAACTCGCGGGAATGAAGGTTCTGCTATTTGCCTTCGGCGATGACCTCGTTGAGCATCCGTATTTGCCGCACAACTACGTCGAGAATTGCGTCGCCTACACGGGAACACACGACAACAATACGGTCGTCGGATGGTTCCATCATGAGATGATGGCTGCCGAAGAAGAAAATCTCCGCGAGTATCTCGGGCGAGACGTCAGCGCGGACACCATCGCGTGTGAGATGATTCAATTGATTTGGGAGTCCAAGGCCAAGCTTTGTATCGCTCCGCTGCAGGATCTGTTGGGGCTCGACGAGACGTCACGTATGAATGTCCCTGGAGTAGGGGCGGATTGCTGGCGGTGGCGATGTCCTTATTTGTCGTTCAACGATGAGTTGGCGGCGCGGCTGAAAGCATTGACGGTGGCGACTGGGCGCGGCCCGAATTGACGGATGCCAAGTCATGGGCTGTTCAAAATTGGGGTTGTGGCACTACGGCTCCCGGCGCAGCTGGTGGCCCCCAGTGAGCCTCAGGCGCTAGCCGTGGGCCTGAGGCGGATTGTGGTGCCGGCCCACGGCTAGCGCCTGAGGCTCACTCTGATTGCGATGCATGGGACAAAAACATGGACTGAAAAGACAATGTCAACACCAAATTTTGAACAGCACGGCTTAGCAAATTCGATTCCGCGTCCGTTCGTACGTTTGATTTCACTCCACTGTCACGTATTGGTTCTTGCCCAGCGCAACGGTTTCCGTTTCACCGCTTTCCGTTTGAAAGCGGACTTCGCCGGCTGACTCGATTGCCATGGCTTCGGATTCCGTCAACTCGGTGGTGTGATACCGGCGGACCAGCTCGTCGTCCAAGTATTCCACGGCAAGTTTGGTTGCCATGCTGGTGAAGATCAATGCGACGCCGAGAATGCGAACGCCGGGCGACGGCAGAAAGATGACGCGAGTGCCCGCCATGTAGGAAACGATGGCAAAACCGCGTAGCAGCAGCTTGCCGTTTTCCAGCGTTTGGGTATCGAGCGATTCAACCGTTTCACGCGTCAACTCGGCTGCACCCTTTTCACCGCATCCGGTCGCCAGCCCCAAGCCGCCGAGACCGCCGGCGATGAGCAGCAGTTTTCGGCGACTGTATCGCTTATTTGGTTCCATCGGTCGCATCTCATTGGCTCCTGAGTGACATCGGCAGCTTGGCCCGATGGATCAGGCTCAGATGGTCGGGCGATGGGGCGCGGATTGTATGTCAGCCTGGAAAGGCTGACGTACGTTTGCTGACGTACTTTGGCTCAGGTGTCGACACAGGTTTCCAGGAACCGGGCCAGGCGATGGAAGTCGCAACCCGGGTCGATGAAGCGGACTTTGGTGACCAACGTTACCGGATCGACCAATTGCTCGAACGGGACGTAATGCAGATCGAGCTGACCGGAGACGCTGACCATGACGCCATTGAGTTTTTCTTCGACCAAGGCACGGTAGGCACCGACGCCGAGTTGAGAGCCGAGCATCACGTCGTAGGCGTGTGGTGGTGCGCAACGGGCTTCGTAACCCAACTGCAGCCCGTTGATTTTGCGAGATTTGCCTGTGCGTTCGGTGTATCGGTCGCCGATGAGCTTGGACATCAGGGCAGCCAAGTTGATCGACGAGATGTTGATGTGACCGTGGTCGTCGCGATTAACGCCTTCGAGATATTGAGCGGGCAAGTACTCCGCCATGCCTTCTGCGATCACGATGGTTCCGTATTCGCGTCCGTCGCGTTCGCGAGCCATCATCATGTCGACCATGCGATCGATGACGCGGTCCAAGGCCATGATCTTGCGTGTTTCGCCCGTTTCTTGACTAACGACTTCTTCGGTCGCCAGCGCGCCTCGGATGTCTTCCACGCTCAACACCATGCTCGCTTCGCCTGCGATCGCCGCGCCGTAAGCCAACCATCCGGCGCTGCGTCCCATGGCTTCGCAGAGGAAGTACGCGCGGCCGGCGGCGGCATCGAAGTTCAGGTTACGGATTTCTTCGGCGAGTGTTTCCACGGCGGTGAAGAATCCGAACGTAAAGTCGATTCCGCTGTAGTCATTGTCGATCGTCTTGGGCAAGTGAACAACGGGGAAGCGACGTGCATCGGCTGGCAAGTTGTCCTGGAACATCTTCAGTTTGTTCGCCGTTTTCAGCGTGTCGTCGCCGCCGATCGAAATCAACGCGTCGACTTCCAGTGAACACAGGCCTTCGTAAACACGTCGCAGAGGGGCAACCAGTTCTGGATCCTTCAGGTGATCTGGGCTGCTGACATGTTTGCCCGGGTTGGTTCGCGCGGTCCCGATCATGATGCCACGGCTGCTGCGGGCATTGGTGAGCGAATCTTGCGTGAATCGGATGTAATCGGTGCCTTCTTGCAGCGGGCCGGCTGCGGTGTATTCCGCTAGGCGACTGTAACCGTGCTTGATCCCGAACACCTGGGCGCCTTCTTCCAAGAACGAGAAAGCTGCGGTCGAAATGACGGCATTGGCAGCAGGCGCGGGGCCTCCGGCAAAAAGAATGGCAACGCGTTTGATGTCGAGGGCGTGGTGATCGGGCATTTCGGACACGGTTGAATGAGGCTATGGGGAAAGTGGCAAGGAGTTTATTTTGACGCCGTGGAAGGCGTTGATTTTAGGCATGTCGGTGTGCTCGCCAAGGAGGTGAGGGGGCGGAAAGGCGAAGCTGCGTTCTGGAAAGCCCTTTCATTCGGTACGAGCGGTCGAAGGGATGATTCTACGCCAAAGTCGGGTCACGCGGGTTATTTGGTTGATCTCGGCAGCCGAACCGATCAAGATCTGCTCCGGCAGGTCCAATCGGGGGACCGTTTTTACGGACTGGGGGGGCTATGCCGCTTATCAAATCCTTCTGCGCACGGAATTGTTGGTGGAACCACAAATGACTTGGCAAACTCCCAGTGGAAACCGCACCCTGTCGGGGCACGAATCAGAGCTGGTGCGTCACAGCATCGCAAACATGGTTGAGGAATTGGCCAGTTGTCGAGAGACCGACGATTCGCCCTGTATCTGCGGCATCGCTTTATTCGATGAGCTGACTTGGACTCAGCAATTGGCCATCCTGGAACGCTTGGCAAATTACTTGTTGCAACGAACCCACGAGACGCTGGAGTTGACCGGGGTTCATGAAGCCGCGGTGGCCGCGATCTATCGAAACATTCTGCAGCAGATCGAAATCGAGATCGAGTTGGATGACGTGTCGCCCACGCAGTTCCGGCACCAATGGCGCGAACTGGTTGTCGCTGCAAACGAAGAAGCCCGAGACGCGGTAATGGATTCGACCATCGTGTCCGGCGCGGACGCATCGTTGTCGCTCGACGACTCCGACGATCACGTCATCTCGGCAGACTCGACGGACATCGAAAAATGGGAATGGATTGTCGAGTCGTTGGCCGATCAAGTCCTGTGGGATCGCGATTTCGAAATGGCAGGCGACATGATCGATGCGCCGCCCGAACAGGCCGCAGCGCTACGCGCGATGCTGGGGATCAATTCGGAGTACTACACCGCGATCGCACCGGACCCGACAGATAGCCAAGTCGATCAACTGTTTGACTCGGTGCACGATCTGACGCGACGCAAACCGCGATAGTGGCGGACTTGTGTTGCTGTCCGGCAGTTCGTCCCTCATTCGTCCGCAACACGTCCGCGATGCACTATCCCAGATTATTTATCAGCCGGCACGCGATAGCGTCCGGTTCCTGAGTATAGGTGCAAGAACCGGACGCTATCGCGTGGCGGCTGATGTGCGCAGTCTGCTTTCGTGCAAATCTGCGCAAGCCGTTTCACGCAAACGTATTGCGAAGACGGTCGGGAGCCGCGTGAATAAACCGGGCTAGTGGTCCGTTACTACTTAATGTTCGGGTCGAGGCCGTCGCGAAAGTCGTCAAGACTTTCGGTGATTTACAACTACTGCCGAAACTCTTGACGAGTTTCGCTATCCTATTCATTAGCTGTAACGGACCGCTAGAGACCACATTCACTACGACGTTTTACGCATCAGACGCATTTCGTTGGGGCCGATGAACATCAGCATCAGCGCTCCTCGCGCGCCTCGTTGGTCGAATACCAGTTCGTGAAAGAGATCTTCTTGCGGCCACGGATAGGAGTAGACCAGGGCAAAGTCATCCAGCTCCAGGCCCATCGCCTCGTAGCCGCACGGCACGGCATGCCCAAGGCTCGGCAAAGTCGGGTCGTCCGCCAAACGTTCGGTCCCTCGTGGCAGAAAATCACCGTGCACGATTTGAAACGGGTGCTCACACTGCTCCAACGTCTTGCGGGCCTGTGGAATCAAATCCTCGTGGGCTTCGATTCCAAACACCGCCAAACCCAACGCACTGGCCAAGGAACTGGTGATCGCAAATCCACATCCCCATTCCAGAAAGCGCTTGCCGATCAGAGGCTGGTATTCCAGGATCCATGTCAGCGTCTGATAGACCATCGTGTAGTCGGCTGCCACGAATTGCTCGATGAACGATTCGTCCCAACGGTCTTGAAACGCTTCGATCCGTTGACGCGAGGCGGCCAGATAGTCGGAGATCTCGTCCGGGATCGGAATTTGATCGATGGACGAAGGTAGTTCTATTTCGGTCAACACGTTTGGCTATGCCATTCCTTCGCCCGTGCGATAACCTTGATCCGGTTTTTCCGCAGGGACATCCAGAGAACGGTCGATCGCATCGGACCAGCCGAGCAACTTGAGATCCTTTTCGTCGGCCCAGCGGCTTTGTTCTCCCCAAAGACTTTCGCTGCAAATCGGACAACGTGAGTCGATCGGATCGGCGTACAAATGATCCGACTGCAAATCCGGCTCCAGCCAAATCGCTTCGCATTCATCGCAAATCACCAAGCCGTGAGGAGGCAGCCTGACGGAGGAGTCTTGTTCGGAGTACGCGGCTAGATGATCCGGGGAATCCACTCCACAGATCCGAACGCCACACAAACCGCCGCCACAAACGGGGCAGAAATCAATCGAGTGATGAGGGGGCACGACGGCGCAAACTCCGGATCGAAAAACAGAAAAACAAACAAAGGACAATCAATGCAAACTTCATCCAACAGCCCGCTAAGGAACGTTACCTCAATCAATGCCGTAATGGATTTCGCCAGAAATCCCATGCGAGAGGAATTCTGGCGAATCCCACTACCAAGTGCGGCCGTAAATGTATCGTTGTTCCTAAAGAGGGTATGCCGTGATCACGAGGTTTCCCTCTAGCACCAGTTTCACCCGCCGGGCCATCGGTTTTCTTCGCCGATTTCCTTCGCGACCACCTTGGTACCCGATTCGCCCACCCATATCGACGGTGTAGATCGTTCGCGAACCGTCTTTTTCCACCGTCGTTCTTGTTCCCTCTTTGGCTTTCACGTACGCGCGATCGATCGTCTTGACCGCACCCTCCATTCCGCCATCAAAGACGCCGTGGATCGTCCGCGATGGATCGTCGACCGTGTGTCGTTTGACATGCTCCAGCCGGTGACCTTCCGCGCTGCCCGGAGTGTATTGAAGCCCCGCCGGTGAGAGAAAGTACTTTGGGCGTACTTCACGCAGTAGACCGTAGGTCAGTTCAGCGTCGTCCGTCTCAGAGGACCGCTTCGCAGATCCCTTTTCATCTTGCTCGGGGTCGGCAGTCGCTTTTTGTACACCAGCCGATTTGCTGGAGCTTGATCCGGTACCGCCGTTGGGACGCATGCGATCGGCCAGCGGTCCTCGTTTCGCTCCGGGATTTTTTTTCTCGCTTGTCGTGGCCGAGGAGTCCGAAGCGGTCGCCTCGCTGGGGGAACCATTCGTGCTGCCGTTTTTGGAGTTTTGGCTGGTGGTTTGAGTGGACGGTGCAAACTTGCTGTCGGTATCGGCGGTGTTCGTTGTGGATCGCTGCTTGGTCGAGGCAGCTTGGTTCGCGTTGGTTTGGTCGGCATTGGCAGAATCACTGCTTGCCTGTGTCAGGGCGGGCAGGTTCAATCCGAAGCGCTGATTGATCGTTGGTCTCGCCAACGCGTAGACACTGACCAGTCCGACCAACAGCAAGGACCCGATGGATTTTTTGCCAAATTTGGGTGACTGTCGATCGGCGGTGTCGGACGGTGATAGCGGTTGATTCATTTGCAATCTTGTGAAATTCAGAAATCGACGCCTCTGAGGGTCGTTGAGTCCCCATAAGGCGGCGGAAACGCTATTTTAGATTTTTGCTTTGAATGGTCGGCGTCCGCTTGCGGCATTGAAAAATCCATGATTTTTTGTGCCGATGATGCCCCCAAACCAGGGTGGCTTATTCCCACTCAAATCGATCGGGTTAATATCAGTGCTCGGATTCTACGGGCTACGATTGCCAATTGCCCAGCAGTGTTCCCTCGTTCGGCTCAAATCATCATGAGAAATGCCATTTTCCTTGCCATTTCGGCCGCCTCTGCCCTCCTGGCTCTCTTCGTCGACGCTCCCCATTGTGACGCGCATTCGCCAATGGCGAGTCGCCAGTCCGGTCGATTGCCGATCATTGCGACCGGTGACCTGCGTCATGCGATCAAATCGATGCCGATTGAGTGTCGGCCGAGCCGTCCGTTGCATTTTTACGGCAACACGGTCCGGCGTCGATACTATCGTTCGGAGGGCGTGTCACTCCGTAGTGTCAAGCAGTTTCATTCCACGGTGACCGTGCCTTCGTTGTTGCAGTTGCACAGCAGCTCATCAGGATATCGGGCTTCCGTCTCTGGATACTGATATCCTGTCAGCGTCGCATTCATCCGCCTCTGGCTTTCACGTACTGATTCAGAAGAGTCCTTTCGGCAATGTCGGCAACCGGCCCCCACAAATCGATGACACTGCCTGAGTGGATCGGTTTGCGCAGTCAGCGACATCCAGATCGACCGGCGGTCACCTACATTGACGATTCGGGCTCAAGAGAGACGTGGACTTATCGGCAGCTCTGGTTGTTTGCGAGTGAGTTGGCGCGGCGGATGCCAGCCAGCCAATCGGCTGAACTTTCCAACGGAGCCAAGAAACTCGCACCCAGGGCGGCGTTGCTCTTTCCACAGGGACTTGAGTTCCTGGCCGGTTTTCTGGGATGCCAATTGGCGGGATGGACGCCCGTTCCGACTTGTTTTCCCAAGCCCAATCGGGAGATGCCTCGGCTGAACTCGGTGATGATCGATTGTTCTCCCGACGCGATCGTCACCACAGCAGAGGTTCACACGACTCTGGCGGTGGACAAGCTGCCTGAGTTGTCACACCAGGTTGCGATCATTGATACCGATCGCCCCGGTGACGAGGTGGCTGGCGATGGACTGGATCCCGAGTCGCTTCCGATTTCACTCGATGATCTCGCGTTTTTGCAGTACACCAGCGGCAGCACCAGCGAGCCCAAGGGCGTGATGGTGCATCAAAGCAACGTGATGGCGAACTTGGAAGCCATCCGAGATGGATTTCAAATCCAGTGGCAAGACGACGATGCAACCGATGTCGCGACAGGCGTTTTTTGGTTGCCTTATTATCACGACATGGGATTGATCGGTGGGATCCTGGAAGCCTTGTACATCGGCGGTCACACGGTACTGCTCAGTCCCCGCGCGTTCCTGCAGCGACCTTTGCGTTGGTTGCAAGCGATCAGTGAGTTTGGTGCCAGCATCAGCGGTGCGCCGAACTTCGCCTACCAACTCTGCGTCGATCGCATTCCGCCGGACCAATCAGACGGCGTCGATTTGAGCCGTTGGAAACTGGCGTTCAGCGGGGCGGAGCCGGTTTTGCCGCGAACCCTCAAGGACTTTGCACATCGCTTTGAATCGTGCGGATTTTCAAAAAACGCATTCTATCCCTGCTACGGATTAGCCGAATCGACTTTGCTGGCGGCCGGCGGAGATGGCCCCTCTGCACCTACGGTCTTGTCGGTCAGCCGAGCGTCGGTCGAACAAGGCAAACCGACCATCGTCGACCCCAACACTGCGGACCGAGCCTCCAAACGGAGTCAGCAAAAAATTGTCAGTTGCGGTACACCCCGACTGAACACGGAAATTATCTTGGTCGACCCCTCAACACGTCAACAAGTGGATGAAGGCACGATCGGCGAGGTCTGGATGCGTGGGCCAAGCGTTACGTCGGGTTATTGGGGGCGAGAGCAAGCCACCGATGAGCAATTCAAAGCCGCTCTTGCAGACGATCCTGATGGCAACCAGTATTTGCGTTCCGGTGATCTTGGTTTTCAACACGACGGCGAGCTTTACCTGACCGGCCGACACAAAGATGTAATCATCATCCGAGGACGAAACCTGTTTCCCCAGGACATCGAGGTGACGGTGAGTGAAGTCGTCGGTTCGGACTTTGGAAACTCGGCCGCGCTCGCGGTTCGCAGCACCGGAAATGATGACTTGGCAATCGTCGCCGAGCTGCCCAGGCACTGCGATGAGTCGGAGTACCCGCGAATCGTCCGCGATATTCGTAGGGCTGTGATCGAGGTGCACGAAGTCGACCCGCAGCACATTTGGCTGGTGCGTCCCGCGACAATTCCTTTGACCACCAGTGGCAAGGTGCAGAGAAGCCTTTGCAGGGAACGTTTTGAAGCCGGCGAGATTGCCACCCGACACCGATACGATCGATCATCCATTTCAGAACAAGTCCCAATCGCATTTCCCGAAATCGCCCAACCGATTTCTGAAAATCAACGTGAGGGAATCACGCTGTTGGTTGAGGATTGGATGACTCAGTGGTTGGTCAGTCGCGCCGGAGTCGATCCAAATGACATCGCCCCCGAACGCTCATTCGAACAGTACGGACTGGATTCCATGACCGCTGTGGAACTGAGCGGAGAAACCCAGGACTGGTCGGGCGTCGAGCTGACACCCGTCGTCGCTTGGACCCACCCGACGATCACCGGCTTGAGTGCTTACATCGTCAACGAAATGATCAACGCTCCGCTTCCCACTGCTTCTCCCAGTCCCGAAAACGCAGGCTGATGAACAACGCTTGCCTACTCTGGGCAGTCAAGAAATCGGCATAGCCACGGTTTCTCGTCCCTTGGGCTTGAATCCGATACAGATAGAGATAGGCTCCCGACCGCAACGTGGTCAAACACCAAAGCCCAGGGTCGCACAGCGCACCCTGGGAGAAGAATTTCCACACTGTCATTCAACCCCAGCGGGGTTGGACTACGTTTCCCAGGCGTCCTGCGTTTGTTCTTACATTTTGTCGAACCCCGTTGGGGTTCACGGACGTCCGGTTGCTTTTCCTGGGGTGCGTTACGCGACCCCAGGCTTTGCTGTTAAACCCCCTTGGGGTTGGCAGCCTACCAACCAGTTCATCATTCGAACGTCATCTGCATCAATGTTCCATTGGCATGTCTCAGGTTGATCAGCGACAGGCTGTAGGTCAGTAGTGCCGTGGACACCTCGTGTTCCGCTTCTGTCACTCGGCTCTGTGCCGAGATCAATGATTCAAACAGCTGACTGGCGTTGTTGTCTCGTCCACCGAGAGTCCGCCAGCGAGCTTCCAGTGTTTCCGCTTCGACGATCGCCGCTTGGCGAGCGCGATCCTTTGCCGCCAGTTCGCGGTAACTGGTGACAACCTCGCGTACCGCGACCTCCACTTCTGCTTTGACCAGCTCCAAGGTCGATCGATACTTTTCGCTCAGTTGGATGCTTTCCAATTGGCGTCGGCGTAGGTTGGCAGAAGCGGCGCGCCGCCCCACGGCGACTTCCCATTCCAATCCGATCGTGTAACTGGGCGCACCGACGCGGAATTGGTCCAGCCATGCATCACCGACCTGCGAATTGCCCTGCAAGCCGGAAACGTAGGTTTCGGTCACCAGGTCCAGCACTGGCAACATTTCATGCTTGGCCATCTTGGTTCGCACGCATGCCGCCTGGATCTCTTTAATCGCAGCTTGGATTTCCGGTCGATTTTGGATCGCGGTCGAAAACTCGGAGGTCAAGTCGGGCGAGAAACTTTCCAGCGTGGGAACGTCCAGCGGAATGATCTCACTGTTTTCGTCCAAACCCGGTGCATTGATCAGGGCACGTAGCTTTGTTTCCGCGTTTTGTACCGCTGCCCGCGCTCGGATCAAGTCACTCTTGCGACTCTCCACAGCCGCAGTCGCTTGCACCAATTGCGAACGTTGTGCATCGATCGCCTGGCGTTCTCTCAGTTGCTGTTCGTTCTGCAGGGATTTCAGGTACAAGCTGACCTTTTGAGTCAGCGTCGAGCGTTCCAGATAGAGTGTCCAATAGGCTCTGGCGATCTCCAGCAAATGTTGTTGCAACTGACGTTGATACTCATCGGTTGCCCGCTGTGCATCGATGGATGCCAGAACGATGAGGCTGCGGTTGTACGTCGTTCCTCGCCCACGCATCAGGGGTTGGGTGTAGCCAAGCGTCAAGCGTGCCGTGCCTTGATCGTTCGGAATGAAGAATCGAGAGTTGGTGTTTTGATGGCCGAAGCGTTGGTTGACTTCTAATTCACCGCCGTGCTCGTTCCGTCGTCGCACCCCAATGTTGGACTGGATGTTGTTGTCCAGGAACCGTGTCCCGTTTCCGCCCACCGTCAAAGTGCTGCCGACCGGATCGGAGATGTCTTGCCATTTTGAATCCAGGAACTGGGTCCAATCAAATGCCGAGTAGGCTTCCGCGACTGCGGTGTGCCGAATCTGGGGCGTCTTTTCGTAGACACGGATCTGCGCGGAATTTTCGAGAGCCATTTGAATCAGTTGATCCAAGCTGATCTGCATCGGTTGTCGTCGGTTGTCGATCAACTCGCTCTGATGCTGACGCCACCACGGAGTTTCCAACTGTAGCGTCGTTTCGCCCGGTGTCGCGTCTGCACTCAGATGGCTGAGCACATCCCCGACATGAAAGCTTGGGTCTTTTGACTGCCCGCTGTCTGGAGTCCAACCGTTCTGATCTGCCGGATGAACGAACGATGAGGCCAAACGCGCCGGCACGCTTTCACCGCTGCGCCAACGCTGCGGTTGAGGGGACGAAGTCGGTTTGGGGTCCGGCAGTCTTGTCACGATCGGGTTGGGCCGATCTGATGAGTCAAGCGTCGGTGGCTCCACGTAGAGCGGCTTGGTTTGCCACGCAAATTGATCGCTCTCCAACATCCCCGAATCGTCATCGAGTCGGAGATCACTCAGCGGGGGCGAGTCTGCAAATAGCGGCGCAGCGACAAACGTGATCAGTATCATCTGAATCCACGTGTTGAGCGATCTGCTGTGGTTCCAAGCAGTCGTCAGCCAGTCCTGTGCCCGTCCTTGGGTACCGATCATAGCAAGCCGAATCATCCCATCCTGGGTTCCGATCCATCCATAGTTGCCCTCGGTTGCTATCGTCGCAACGTGAATCAATCTGGTGAGGACTGTCCCCCGCGTGCAAAACACGGGCATTCCGCACGACCGGTACCGGTTGCTAGGCAGGTCCCATCGTTGTGCAAAAAATGATTCAGGTGCCGCGTTACTGCCAGTCCACAACGACCGCGCCGCCACCAAGATACAGCGGGCCCGACTGAAGCTGGTGCGCCACCCGAACGATCACACAACGGGACTCGTGGGTGTCGGGAAACAGGTCGATGCTCAGATACTGGTCGCTAACTGGTACTGTCGAAATCCAACCGATACCTGAAATGGTGACGTCACGACTCAATGCCTGGATCGGTTCTCCGGCAGGCTGCAAATCATCGGCGAGCGGTTGCAACATGATGGGCTTGAACACGTAAGTCCGTTCCGTGATCCGACGCTCGTCGTGGTGAGAATCAATCTGATCACTCGTTGACGAACATTGCAGGGCTTGCAAAAGCTCGAAGGTTGCTTCTGGTGAAGGAACAATCCCCAGAGGATGCGCGGCGGTGGAAATTGGCTGAATCAACTTGCTGACCCATGAGACTGGTGGAAATCGACTTCCAAAATCTACAACGATTCCCTACCGATTGCTCCATGAAACATGGCCATTACGCCTGGGGGATTTCCGTCATCGATGACGCTTGGGAGGACTTTGACGACACAGATCACTTCGCAGCCTGCTTGGGCCGTGTTCCGTTCTTTGCTCCGTTGCGATTGGCTTTGGGTTTTTGTTTTTTGTGATGGTTGGCTACCATCTCGGTTGCGATTCCTTTGTCGCCCTGTCCTAGCATCCATTGTTCCAGGATCTCTCGCAATTCGCTGATTCGCTCTTGCTGATTTGGATCGCCGGCCAGGTTTTTCATTTCCAGTGGATCGTTTTGGATGTCATAAAGCTCGATCTCGGGACGATGCTGGTATCGTTCCACCGCATGCTGGGATGCCTTGTCTCCTTGGTCGGCGGCGTTGACCATGGACAAAAACTCGGGGGACTTGGTGCACGCGTTCGTGAACGCTTGATCGCTCTGCAAGTTCATCACCAGCTTGTGTGTCCGTGTCCGAACGGATCGGATCGGATAGCAGTCGTTGCCGTTGATGATTCCACGCGTGGTCATCAAGCCGAACACGTGGTCTTTGTGGTGATCGGTTTTTCCAAGCAACACGTCTGCAAAGCTTTTTCCGTCCAGCTCGCTTGCCAATTCTCCGCCCGCCAGATCCACAAACGTCGGTGTGACATCCACGTATTCGACCATCGCATCACTGACGCGACCAGGTTGGATTCTGCCGGGCCAGCGTGCAATCATGGCGCTTTGCAAGCCGCTGTCATAGCAGGTCCACTTGGCAAACGGCATCGAGTTTCCTTGCTCAGACACGACCATCAGGACGGTGTCTTTGGCCAGTCCATGCTTGTCGATCAAGTCAGCGATTTGACCGACTTGAGAGTCGAAATAAGTGATCTCAGCGAGGTACCGACTGTATCCCTCGCGAACCACGGGCGTATCGGGGATGTACTCGGGCAGCCGGATCTTTTCCGGCGGATAGGCTGATGCGTCTCCTTTGTTCCATGGCGTGTGAGGCTCGTTACTGCACGCGAACAAACACAGCGGGGTGGAGTTCTTGATCGATTCGGCCATCAACTGATCGATCGCCTGCATGTCCGGATTGTTTTGGCCGCTGTATTCAAAATCAAAGACGGATCGCGGGCCGATATGCGTTTTTCCAGACAACGCGACGCGGTAACCGAGCGGCTTGAGGTACTGAACAATGCTGTTGATGTGATCGTAGGCGACGGTGTGATTGGGGTACGCACCTGTCTTGACCGGATACTGTCCGGTGTAAATGTTGTGGCGCGTCGGCGAGCACATCGGCGCGCACTGAAAACAATGCGTCATTCGCAAACCTTGCGATGCCAGCTTGTCGATGTTTGGCGTGAGTGCTTGACCGCCGTAGCAACCGATGTCTCGAAAAGTGCAATCATCGGCGATGATGAAGACAAAATTTGGTTTCGAGGTTTCTCTCTCCTGGGCCTGTGCGTGGGTCGACGTCAAAATCACAAAGCATGTCGCCAAGCACAATGACAACAGCAATGATGTCAACAACATTGAGGTCAACGTTGCGAGAGTGTGTTTCATGGGATGTCGCACCAGGGAGGGAAAGATTGAAATGGGATGGGGCACCGTCAACGGTGCTCAGATGAATCGCAATCCACCGTCGGTGATCTCAAACGGGCGAATCGCGTCGTCACATGCGCTGCCGCGGTGCTTGGCGACATGCAGAGCACGCCCCAAGCGATCCGACTGGCGGACTCTGCCCATCAGTATAATCGTGTTGGCATTGGATAACACGTCACCACTCTGCAACGGTCGCACGATCAAGTCGTCCAACATGACCTCGTGCGACGTCGCCAGCAGCAAACAGGCGATGTCTCGATGATCGTAGGCTTGTGTCATGATCACGTCGCTATGCTCGCGAAAAGCCACTCGAAACAGATCTCGTGCCACCCAATCGTGTTCTTTTCGCAGGATTTGGTGGTAGATGTATTCGAACATCTCGAACTGAATCGAATCGGATGCCTTGTCCGTCGGTTCGATTCCGTCGATGACGCAACGGCGGACTCCTCGAACGAAGTGGCCGTAAAAGAAGGCGATGGTTCGATCGAGCTGCTTGGCTTGCTCGTATTTCCACTCACGCCACTGGTCGGGTGTCATGTCGCTCTCTGTCACACGCCGTCCTGAATGTGAGAACTGGTGCATGTGCTGGGGGATCGCAACATTCAGGTCCATCAGATCGGGCAAAGACGGTGCTCCCTGCGGCGAGTGACTCGACAGATTCCAGCCGCACAAGCTGCGTGCGTAGTCCAAGTGGTTCTGTGAATCACCTCGCGATGTCATGTCAAAGATGACCCCGGCATGACCGTCTTGCTGAAGTCCATGGTGGGCAAACCGGGTCCCTAATTGTGTCTTGCCGATGCCTGAAGCCCCGAGGACGACCGTCATCGTGCCGGGCAAGAGTCCCCCGCCGAGCATCTCATCCAAATCCGGCCATCCGGTGGAAGTTCTTGCCATGATTTCTGCTTGATTTGTGGAGCGAACGAAATACGTCGAATGAAAAACCCCGGTCCGCAAGGCTGCGAACCGGGGCATCAGATTCTGTCATTGATCCAGTGTCTTGACTACTGGTTCAACTGCTCCTCGACGACCTCGCTGCTGGCGCGAGTTCCCAATGCGCCCCACAAGCCGTAGGGGCTGATGGAGCCGACGGTGGCCCCTCCAGTACCATTGAGCCAAACCGTGGGAGCGCGACTGTCGCCGGCTTCGATCGAATCGCTCATGAAGATCACCGCGCCGTCGCCCATCAGAATATGGACGCCGCCCTGGTGACGGCTGCTTGGAGGAGCGATCCCCGGGGCACCGACGCCACCGTTGGAACCACCGCCCAAGCAAAGCTCTGAGTTCGGAGGCAAGATCATGTTGACCTCGGTAAAGACCGTCAGTGAATCCGCCCATCGGTAGCCACGTCCCTGCGAATTGCCAGCCAAGACAGCGGGGGCCGTCCCGCCGTCACCACCGTTGGACCAAAAGCGAGGTCGAGTCGGGCTGATGTAGGCTAGGACCTCACAGGTCTTGGGATTGTCACGAACAGCCGGGGTGCCGTTTTGGATCGACGCCTTGGTTCGCTTGTCACGGTCACCGATGTCAGTCGCGATCTCACCCGCAAAGACTGTGTTGGAAAGTCCGTCCAGCACGTCGCGAAACTTGCTCTCTCGTCGCGGCATGAACGCACCGCGGCATGCTGCGTTGGCCCGGTTTTGGGTCCACGTCCGAGGCGGGTTGTTGATCGATCCGTTCTGAATGTCAACAAAACCGGTGTTCATGAAATCGACCGTGTCTCCCATAGAAGCTCCGTAATTGGTTCGCCCCATTGCTGGTGGCCCAAACCCAGGATCGCTTGGGCAACGAAGTGTCGGAACCTCGGTCATCCAAGGCACATAGCGGTTGTAATGAGGCGCAGGACCCATCGCCGGCCAATTCGACGCACCGCTGGGCAGGTTGATCGTCAGATTTCCCACCGTGGCTTGGCTGGGGTTGGAGCAGGATTCCCACAGAGCCTGTTGTTCCATGAAAGGCATCAAGCCGACGAGATACGACAGCCGATGGCGATTGTTTTCATTTTGGGGATTGTTGTTGTTCACCCACGTCCCGCCGGCTTGCATCGGCATGTTCTTGTACGTGGAGTGATAGTTCTGAATCGCAAGACCGATCTGTTTGAAGTTATTGCTGCAGCTCATTCGTCGAGCCGCTTCTCGCGCCGCCTGAACCGCTGGCAACAACAAACCGACCAAAATTCCAATGATGGCAATCACCACCAACAATTCCACCAACGTAAAACCACGCCGGCATGTACTTCGCTTTCGCATGTGTCAGCCTCCTGAATAGAAAAAATTACGCTTGCCACCACGCCACCGGTCAAATGACCGGGTTGGCTTGGCCGCAAAGTAGCTTCCTTGGAGTATTGCAAAGATGACGCAGCGAATGTGGCGATCGAAGCAACTTTTTTTGGATTTAATGCGAAACCTTTTGCCGCTAAGTGTGTTATCCGCGCGACGAAAGCCCCTTATCGATGATCGTCCTCTCATCCGAGGGGTGCTTACTTGCGGTCCAGCGAGATCGCTTCTGCGTAGGCCAATTCACCTGTCTTGCCATCGAAGTACTGGAAGATCACTTGGGGGTGCGGGTATGCCACCAGACGCTTTCCATCCAATTGGGGTGGCATGTTGAAGACGTTGTTGATCTGCACCACACAGAAATGTGGATACAGACGTTCCAGCCTCGGCAGATCCGGCAGCACGTAGCTGCTCCAGCGGATGTCACACTCTCGCGGCCCGAACTTGAATTTCCCGGTCGCCGGTCGATCACTTTCGTCCAACACTGGAACATGATTGACGCTGTTGTGTGGACCACAGCAGAATTCCCAGATATCGTCAGTGACGCGGATGGCGAAACTGTTGTGCAGGTCTCCCGTCATGACAAAGACCTTTTTGTCCAGTTTCTCCCACTCGGAAATCAACTGTTCTCGCTCGTCAAAGAATCCCGTCCACGCTTCTTCCTTGTTCGCCGCATCGGACTCGACGCCTCCTGCCCCGCTGTGTGGGATCATAAAAGGAACGGTGGAGATCACAAAAAAGAAATCCGCATCGCTCTGTTGCATGCCCCTCAGTAACCACTCCCGCTGTGCGCGGCCGAGCATGGAAACGCCGGGTTTATCTCGTTGCCGGACATCGTGCATGTCTCGATCTCCGCGGGTATCGAGCAAGTAAAACTCACAATTGGAAACGCGAAATTTTCCATAGCTTCGTCTGCCGATCGAGTAGCTGATCTCCGAGTCGCTGACTCTGGCGGGCATGTGCAACTGCAGCGTATGCGCGTCGACGACTTTGACGATGTCATACACGTACGAATTGGGGTGTCCATCATCGTTGTCAAGCTCGATGTCGTTGACACCCGCGTCGGGTGTTCCCCAGTGCACATGCAGGTTCGTCATCTCTGAAAGTGGCAACTTGGTAAAGTCGGTGGATGTATCGACCAACAAGTCGCTGCCTGCCGTCATTTTGGCTTTGCCGAAATGAAGCGGATGGTTGTGTTCCATCGGATTGGCCCAGCCGAGATAGTCAAACCAAGCCTGTGTGCCGATATCGCGGAACACGGTTCGGCGATGCCGTTTGCCGGTCTCCGCGGAACCCCAGATGTCGTTGATCAACTCGTGGTCGTCGAAGGTAAACAGGCTTGGCACGTGACGATGCCAACGTGCTAGTTCGACACCGCGATTGAGATACAGCTTGTAGTTTTCCCAAACGCCAACAATCGTTGGCATCACCGTCACGACATTAGGCAGGGTGGTGGCGCCTTGGATCAACTGCCACGCGGCTGGCGGATAGTCACGCAGCTCTTCGTAGAGCCAGTCGCCGTTCATGATGTGGAAGTGAACCTTGTCCGCCCAATCACGGTTCAGATACTCGTACGTTGTCGCACGATGCCCAGCGCCGTGCAACGGATTCTGGTTTGCGCACGATCCGATCTGAAAACGAAAGTTGAACAGGCCCGACGGGTTGTATTCCGCATTGCGAGACGACTCGGCATCGGGCAACGTCAGGAAACTGCCGGGCAATCCGTGCGGGCGCTGGTTGACATAGATCTGATAGTGATACCGCGTATCGGGTTTCAGATCGGTCAGTTCGACTGTACCTGTGTTGTCGTGTTCCAAAGTCGTCGTCGCTGGCCCGCTGATGAGATCCAGACGATTGGGTTCGACGCCATATCGAACCTCGAACTGTCCCGGGTCCGACGTCCGCCCCCAAACAGTGACGCGTCCGTCCACCGGGCGTCCAAGCATCGGGCCGTGCGTCAAACGAATCGGATCGCGTTGGACAGTGACGCTTTTCTGCGAATCGGAATCCGACTGCGCGAGCACGATGGAACAGTTGGCCAAGAGACAACAACAAACGCAGGCCAATGGGCCAAGTCGGAAGCGGTGCATGATGCTCGTTCTGGTTTCAGTTTCTGGGGAAAGAATGCTGCGACGACGTCTCGCCGCAATCCGGCGGCTTGCCAAATCCGCGACTCAGAATACTTTGCAGCGACGTTGCCCGTGTGGTCAGGGCGATACTACACACCGATGATATCTGCCAAACTGCCCCAAGAATGTTTGTGGCAGAGCGTCCCCGAGACTTTGAGGGTAAACGTGGTCAAGTCGAACGATAATTCGTCGAGCATCGCTGTGCCGACGTTCCCAAACGTGATTCGATCAAAGAACTCAGCGAGCCGAATTCCGGCCGGTGTTCCGCGAAGATCCAGTTTGTAGCCTTCCAAATTCTGCAACCGGAATTGATCCAGTTCAGTACGGATGAAATCAAAGTCAAAATCCAGACGTCCGGCAATCTGACCGGCAACGACGGCTTCGATCTGCTTTTCGCCGATGATCACCTTTGCCAGTTCGCCCAAGATCTGACCGGTCACCTCCGGTAACCCTTGTGTCTTTAGCTCCGCGATTGTCAGATCGATCAATTCACCGGTGATCGACAGACCCGAGAAATCGTCGAAGTCAAAGTCTTGTAGATTGGCATCGATCTCGGCATTGATTTCTTCCAGTGTTGGAGGATCAATGCCCTCGGGGATCTTCCAGACCAGTGTGAACGCTGCATGAGGCGAGTCGACGTTGAGATTCAATCCATCGATCAGTGATTTGACGTAATCCGACTCCAGCAGTTGATCGGTAGCCAATTGTTGCAGCGGATTGAGTTTTGCCAGTTTGCCGCCCGCATCGCTGAAATCCAATTCATAGCGATACGTCACCGGGGTCCACCGCAATTCGAGGTGCGGTGATTCAAACGGGGTTTGGGTGATCAGCGCTTTGAACAATCCGGGCACGATCGAGTCAAATTGTTCTTGCCCTTTCAGTTCCAGCCAACTGAATAAATCGTTGAACTCCAGTCGCAGTTGATTAGCAAGGTCGGTGATGGCGTCCTTCGCCGCGCTGCCACCTGTGGCAACGATCTCGACCGCATCGCCGAGCAGGGTTTCGCCTCCGAAATACTCGACGAATCGTTCGCTGGAGAAATAGACGTTGGTTGCACCGAACTCCGCGTACTGCGAGTCACGAATTGTGTCGTAGTTGTTGTGGATCACCAGTTCGACACCCAGCAGATTGGTGATGACTTCGATCGGATCCAGATCGGGGAACGAGATGTTGCCTTGGAGCAAGTCAAAGAATTTTCGACTGTCGTAATCGATGCCCGGCGCGATGTTCGCATCGATAAAGATGGAACCGTTGCCGAGGTTGAGCGTCATGTCAAACCCGGTTTCAACTTTGTAGGCGACGATTTCCTCATTGAACACGGACAGCAAATTGTCTTTGACCTGCTGGGCCACTTCACCACCGGTGTCCTTTGCCCAGTCGGCGAATTCTCCGCCGGCTTCTTTGATGGCTTGCACCGCGGGCTCAAGCTGCTGCTTGACTTCACCCAGAATCTCGCCTGCAAAGGTAACGGTCGTTTCGATCGTGCTCGCGATCTCGGCCAAGGTTCCGAACGGATTGATCGTATCGAGTTGCTGCAGGTCATCCTGCAAGGATTGCAGGATTCCCGCGGGTGAACGGAGGTCATCGATGCGATCCGAGACCGCGTCGAGTCCCTTCTGCAGGACGGGTGCGGCTTTGGCTTCGGTAAATTCGACCAAGTCATCTTTGGCAGCCGCGATATCCGTCTTCGCCTTTTCCCATTCCGCTTCCGCTTTGTCGGCTAGCTTTTTCCGTTTAGCTTCGGCGTTCGCGACCGTTTCGTCATACTTTTCTTTGATTTTTCTTTTCTGCTCGACAATCGTGGCGATCGCTCGGTTGATCTCCGACTGGACGATAGATCCGACGCGGCTGATCTGGTCGTTGAGGTCTGCGATCCTCGCGTCCAGTTGATTCTTTGCCTTGACGTACAAGCCTTGGTAATGCTCGCTCAAGCCCTGAAAGAAAGTCTTCGTTTCTTCAGCGACTTGTTCACCGCAGGCGACGAGATCGCCGACGCAGTCCTGAGCGTTCTTGCCCTTCTCGACGACGTAGTCGATGGCGCCAGACCAGGAAAGTGAGAACGAAGTGCTGTCAAGCTTCTGGTTAATGCGTTCAATGCTTTCCTCTGAGTCATCCAGTGAGGCGAGATCATTCTCAGCTTCGCTCAAATCTCGGTTCCACTGCGTCAGCTTTTCGGTCTCACGCTGCGATTTTGAGTTGCGAACGGACTCAATCTTGGCGTCTTTTTCATCCAACAACTGATTGCCACGTTCGGCGGCCTTCTTGATCGTCGCGTTCTTTTGCGATTGCGCGGCAGTCGCTTTGGCGTTGCGGGTATCCAGCGCGAGCTGCAGTTGTTCTTCCTCCCACTGGGCGGCTTGAAACTGCTCGGATTCGAATCGGTCGATGGCACCTTCGACGTCCAACCCGAGTGAGTAAATGCCCTCGCGCATGGTGTACGGTGCACGCGACGCGATCGCTCTGAGACCGGCCAAGTACTGATAGCCCAGGAGCTGAAACATGTTGATCGCATCGGGGATCTGATTGCTGTATCCCGCGCCGCCAAAGAGTTGCTGCTGGACAGCGAGCGGGTCGATGTAGTTCTGTAGTTGATGCAGCGGATCGATTCGCGTCGGCTGATCCGGCGGTTCCAACGCCATGATCGCGTCGAGTTCATCGAGCTTTGCACCGAGCAATTGGGCAAAGTCCAACTCGATGAATGGCAGAGCCGTGGCCATCTGATCGCCACTGCCGACCACCTGTGTGATGAGCGACAGCTCCGTCGATCCTCGACTGTAGAACGGATCGACTTGCGGTGGCAGCGTCAGCGTCTTGTCAAATGATTGTGTTTGGTTACCCGTGATGCCTGAATCGATGGTCATGGATCCCAGCAAGCGATCTTGTCCATCGATCATACCGTCGTGGCTCAAATAGTACGCGACGGTGATTGAATCAGAGGATTCGCTGGCGGTGTTTTCGATGGACACGCGGACATCAATCTGCGAGCCCGCTTGAGGGACCTGCTGAGACAGCGAAGTGATCTCCGACTCGCTGATCATCAACGCAGGATGCGTCAGCAGTTGAAAGCTCTGGCGACGGTAGTATCGCGGTCCAGAGTCGCCGCTACGCGACACATATTCTCGACGGAGCGTGTCGTTGTCGAGAAACTCGACTTGGCGTTGGATGGATCGACCATTGCTGGGAAAGACCGATACCGGCTCACCCACCAGCCTGCCGTCTGGATCGAAAACCTGTAGCCCCGCGTTGGCCAACACGAACCAGCCGTCGTCATTGATCGCGGCATCGAATGGATACATTTCGTGCAAAATGACTCGCATCGAATCCGGCTCGGCGACATTTCCGATCGCGGCTTGGTTGGGCCATGCGATCACGTAATCGCCTGCCTCGTTGATCGCGGAGGAATCCCATTGAGATCCGTCGTGAAAGCCGCCGTGCAGGTCCAGGATCTGTACGTCGTGCAGGTTCCCACCGGCTTGAGAAAACGTCTGAATGTAGATGGGCTGACTGACGTAGGTTTCTTTCCAAGCGACGAAGCCTTGTCCGCTGGAGTTCATTGCTGAGGTAAACGTGAATCCGTCATTGGTTTGCCCGTCCAGTCGAATCGGATCGCCGATCACGTTGTCATCGGGGTCGATGCGAAACAAAAACACACCTGGATCGTTCGTCCCATCTGGCGTGAAGGAGTCGTAACTGGTGACCAGCAGGATGTTGCCGGCAGCGTCACCGGTGATTTCATACTTCCAAAAACCCGAGGGCGCAACGCGAACGGCCGGTCCTTTTGCTGTTCCTGTGCCGTCGATTCCCGAGTTGCTGTAGCGAGTCAGATAGATCCCACCGTCCTGCCCTGCAAAGACACTCGACGCGATCACCGAATCCCCGTTGGGATAACGCACGATGTGATCTTCGTGCGGCAAATCTCCGTCTTCATAGCTGTTCAAATTGGTGACCCCGCCATCGGCCGCCAATACGCTGGCCTGCAGTCGTGGGACTGCGATCACGTCGGCCTCGACGCTGACGGCCGGACTGACAATCTCGTCAATCGAACTCCAAACCGATCGGGCAAAGAACTTGACGGAACTCGCTCCGGTACCCGGCAGCGGTGTTCCCGTCCATGTCCAGCCGTCGCTGCCGTCTTCGTCCCGACCCAGGTAGCGATCGATGAACCGGTTGAAGACACCATTGCCGTCGGCGTCCTGGTAGAACTCGACGCCGAGTCCCGAATACTCCGGATGCCAAGCTCCTCGAGCGGTCAGCGTGACCGGATCGGTGCCCAAATCCGAGATGGTCTTGGGTGAAACCGTCAGCAGTTCCAAACTTGTTTCATCGGGCGAGACGACAATCGTAAACGTCACTGATGCCTCGGTGTCTTCGCCGGGACGCCACGAACGCATCGTGAACTGGTTGGAGCCGATGGCTTCTTTGGGGACGTTGTACCAAGTGAACAGGCCTGTCTGTGGGCTCCACGGCAGGTATCCGTGTTTGGCTTGATCGTAGCCATCCAATGCGTAAAAGAATCCGACTTCGTCGGGATGGATCGCTCGGAAATCCAGTTCAAACGTGTCGCCCACGCGAACTTGGATGGGTTCGCTATAGTCGATGCCTTGCACAAACAGTGGTGGCGCCGAGTGGGCAGGGTTGTCCGCCAGCATCGAATCGCCGTACTGGGAAATCGCGGACTCGTAGTTGGTTTTCAGAATAGCGAGTTGTTGATCCACCCATTGTGCCGTCGCCAATTCTCGTTTGGTTTCGGCTTCTTCGATCAGTCGCCAGTCCTCCGATGCAATCTGCAGTTTGACGGTCTGTTCATAATCGAACAAAACCTGCGTCAACATTTCCGTGAGCTGTGATCTCAGTTCCGGTGCGAAACTGTCGAGTTGGCCGGCCACGGACTGCAAGAACTGCGGCGTGTTTTCTAGGGAAAGCTGAGCGGCCGCAGCGATCAGTGAGTCGACGCGATCGAGTTGTTTCTGTAGTTCTGGACCTGGAGGTGTCAGCTCCAAATCAAAGCGGCTGACCACACCGTCGGTTGCATCCACGACAGAGATATTGATCGTGATCGTTCCGTACAGACCTGGATCTGGAATCACAACGACCCAGTCGTCTGTCACCGAAACGGTTGCCGGTGCCAGGATTTCTTGAGCTGCACGGCTGAGCAATTCGGGATCGGCGTAAATTTCCGGACTGAGTTTGGCGATCAACAGTTCGCTTTGGGTCGCATCTGAATCTTCGCCGAGCCACTGGACCAGATCACCATCGGGCAGCAACAAGAACGATGTGCCATCATTGCCAAAGAACCATTTCTCGTTCAGCCCGACCAGATTGAACGCTTCCTCACTGGCAAAGTTCAATCCGTACGTCGAGCGAATTTCGTACAAATGGTTGGCGACGGTCGCATAGCCGACGTATTCGAGCGTGGTGTCATCAATGTCGAACAATGACAGCGGCAAACGGATTGAGCCATCATCGTATCGGATCACTTGATCAGTGATCGGAGAAACTTCGGGCAGATCATTCACGCTTTGGACGTCAATCGTCAGCGTCACCGGACCGCTGGAATCCTGCTCATCGCTGACTTCATAGACGATCGTATCGATGCCAAAGAAATTCTCAACTGGCTGATAGAGATACATCCCAGCGTCAATCGTCAGCGTGCCGTGCGCGGGTTGCTGAGCAATCGTGACTTGGAGCGATGCGGGATCACTATCTGGGTCGTAGATCGCGCCGGTGATGTCAAAGGTGGCTGAGCCGTCTTCCGGGATCGCTGCTTCGGTCAGCTCGGGACGCGGTGGTGAGACCAGCAATTCGATCTCGATGTCTTGCATTCCAGTCGACGTTCCATCGGGGCTGAATAGGATCTCGAACGACCCTGGTCCGACGACATCCGTCAGCATTGCACGGACCTGACGATCGGTGAGCTCAAAGTAGCCCTCCTCATCAACGTTCGGCGTCAGGTCGATCCAGGTCAATTGACCATTTTGTTCGATACCGATGAAAACCGTCTTGTCACCATCCCCAAAATTCACGCGTCCTTGGATCGTTAGGTCATAGGTGCGTTCGTCACGCCTGCCCATCTGCTCGCGATCGGTGTCGTGGGCTAAGCGAAACGTGATTTCCGCATCACGGCGATACATCGCGTTGATGATCTGCAAGGCATCCAGCGCGGAGACTCTGTCGTCGCCCGTCACGTCAACATAGTTGTCGGGAGCTAGTTCGCCTTCGGCAACCTGAACCTGTCCTTCGGCCGCACGGATCCGCGCGATGTCGTTGATCACGTGCAAAGCATCGAGCGCAGAGATCCTCAGGTCGTTGTTGACATCCAGTGGATTTCCCGGATTGGTCAGATCCGCAGCGAGCATTTCCCGTGGGCCAAGGCGTTCCAGACGCAGTGGGCGGGTATGGCGGCGTTTTCCGGCAGAAGCGTGTGGCCGACGTCGAGTCTTTCGCGTTGTCATCGTCACGGTGTTTTCGAGGGATGGCGGGCAGCCCCGAAATGATGCTAACGGACCCCGACGCGGCGTTCAAGTCTGAGGCGTCGACGCAGCGAAATGTTAGGGAGAGAAACGATATCGGCTTAAGCAGTGATCAGGCTGCGATAGTAGTCGACGCTGCGACGCAAGCCGTCGGTCATCGAAACGCTGGGGTCGAACTGCAATCGCGTTCTTGCTTGATTGATGTCGGCCAGCGAATCGCGAACGTCGCCGGCACGAGGTGCCTGATGGATCGGCTCGATGGATTCGCCCAAGATTTCGCTCAGGGTGCTCAGCAGTTCGAGCAAGGTGGTTCGCTCGCCTCGCCCAATGTTGAATACTCCGCCGTCGATGCCGCCGACGGTAGCGGCCAGCAGATTTGCCCTCGCGACATCTTTGACGAACACGAAATCTCGAGACTGCTGACCATCGCCAAAGATCACCGGACGCTCGCCGGAGAGAATCATCGACACAAATTTGGGGATCACGGCGCTATACTCGCTCTGCGGGTCTTGGCGGGGGCCGAACACATTGAAATACCGCAGCGTGACGGTCTCAATATCAAACCCGCGACTGAAGGCCTGCATGTATTGTTCGGCTGACAGTTTTGCGGCCGCATAGGGGGACAGTGGCATCGTGGGGTCTGATTCGCGTTTGGAGACGAACGGCGAGTCCCCATAGGCGGCGCTGGTGCTGGCCAAGACGAATCGTCGAACGCCGGCCCGCGAGCCGGCATCCAGTAAGTTCACCGTGCTGGTGGCACACCATTGGTGGCACAACCCGGGTTCTCGCATGCTGCGTGGCACGCTGGCCATCGCCGCCAAATGAAAGACCAAGTCGATCCCACGGACGGCGTCGGTTGCCACGTCGGATTGTGAAGCGTCGCCCTCCAGCCATTCGAGGTTTCCGTTGTCACCGTGATGGTCCAGGTTGGAGCGAAATCCGGTGCTCAGATTATCCAGAACCCGGACCTGGGCTCCCAAATCCAGCAGGGCATCGACCACATGGGAGCCGATGAATCCGGCACCCCCGGTCACGAGGCAGCGAGCCCCCCGCAGGGCGTCCGTGGTTTCGGTGGGCAGAGAATAGGACTGAGGCATCGTGCGAACGACCCGTGGGCTGGCGGAGACGAAATAGGGTTCAAGTCAGTAATTCTGCATCTTGGGGACGCAGAAGCGGTCTCGGTATGTCAATTTTCCAATCAATTCACTCCGTATTTGCTAAATCTGCGGCTGCGGAATCGATAAAGTCAAGTACCTTGGTCGAGGGCTATCCTCCAACGCTGAGACGATCGTGACGATCGCGGGCCACCGGACCGGCATCATCCGTAGCTTCATCACTGGCCTCGTCATCGGCCTTTCGGCTGCGAGCTGCGGTCTCCATCGTAACGGACCGAGGGTAAACCTGTGCGGATGGTTTCAGTTGTGCTGACCAGGAAGGTTTTTTGATCGACACCCTGACCGGAAATGCTGTGCACACGCGAGAGTCATCGATAAACTGAGCGAGGCGAATTTTCGCCGTCACGGGGACTCTTTTTTCTCGTCGACGGCTCGTCAAACAATGATTCTGGGCCAGATCGATTCTGGGCCGGATCGCCCCCCAATGAGCGAACTTCACCCGTCCTGTCCTTTCCTCGGACGCGGCACTGACTGATCTCCCCCAAATGAACATGATTGCTGAAAGCTCACCTTCGAACTCTCTCGCTCGTCATCCGGCGTCCAATCGCGAGCGGAGTGCGATCGTCGAAGACACCGGGATCAACTTGCTGGCCGCCTTGTGGCGATACCGCTGGGCAGTGTTGTTGCCCACGCTGATTCTGGCAGCGGTGGGATTCGGTTTCTATGTCACCATGCAGGAGACGTATCGCAGCACCACACGCTTGATGGTCGAATCAGACCGACCCGCGTTGATGAACTCCCAGTCAGGAGAACTCATCGGTGGTGTTCCCGACATCGAGATCTTGCAGGCGGAGCTTTTCAGCGATGATCTGGCAAAGATGGCCTTTGCAAATACTAACTTGCAACCGTTCCACCGACTCTATGGTGAGACTCCCGGAGAGCAACTGGAACAGTTCATTTCAGACGCACAAGATCAGTTGATCCTGGAACCGGAAGTCACGGACCTTCTTTCGGCACAGTCTTTGGTGACCCTGCTGCACTTCGACAGCAGTGACAAAGAACACTGTGTCGCTGCTGTTAACGCATACAGCGAAGCGTTGCAGAACTACTACAACGAGAAACACAAAAGCTCTCGAAACGAAGTGATCCGCTACATCGATGTGATGATCAAGCAGTTGAGTCCCAAGATCACCGATCTGGAACGCCGGTTGACGGAGTTTAAACTCGATGCGCCGCTGGACTGGGATGACGAAGGCAAGGCGATCAATCCACACCGGATGCAGCAGCAGTATCTGATGAAACGACGCAACGAGTTGCTGGAGTCGTTGAGTGAAAACAATGCGATCTTGACGTCGATGACGGACATCGCGGAGCAGACCAAGGACCCTCGCGTTGCCTTGAACGTTTTTGCACAGGTCTTGGGCGTCAGAGTCTTCGCCCCGACTCAGGCGAGTCAGGTCAACCAAGCACTCGATGGCGACGAAGAACTCGCGTCAATCGATCTGGAAAAGAAACTCGTTCCTCTGTTGATCGAACGTGACAAGAATGCCAGGGAATACGGGATCAATCACCCCTCGGTCAAAATTTATGATTCGCAGATCGCAACGATGAAAAGCGAGTTGTCTCGCTTGGTGCGCAGCGAAGCCGCCCGGATCACCCAGTTGCGTGAAGAGTCCTCGGCAGCGTTTGACGATCCGATCCAGCAGGCCAGTGAAACAGTCATCGCGTTGTTGACATCAACGCGCTCGGATGTCAAATCGATCACTCAGCAGATCGCTGATCTCGAGGATCAATTGGCGACGGAGAAACGAGAAGCGGTGAAGCTGGCGCGTTATGAGCAAGAACACGAACAGATGGTGCGCGAGTTGGATCAAAATCGCACGTTGATGCAGGAACTGAAGGAAACGATCGCGCGTGCCTCGTTGACCGAAGAAGAGAGCGTGACGCGAGTGATCGAGTTGACCAAACCGACGCCGGCATACATCGTCGGTCCCGTGCTGCTGCAAACGGTGGGTGCCGGGACTCTGTTGGGGCTGCTGCTGGGTAGCGGACTGGCCTTGTTGCTGGAAAAGAACGCCAATACGTTCCGAGATCAGGAAGAAATCACAGCCATGCTTGGCGTACCGGTCCTTTCGCACATCCCGTTCTTTCGTGGAAAATCGCGCAAGACAAAGAAAGGAGAGTTGGACCCCTATCAGGACTTGAGCAACGACATGATCGTGGTTCATCAACCCTCGTCCATGGTTTCCGAAGCGATTCGTTCTTTCCGAACCGCCGTGTTCTTTGACGCCGGGAATGAAAGCCGCGGGCGCGTGATCCAGATCACCAGCCCCTTGCCAGGTGACGGAAAAAGCACGATCGCCAGCAACTTGGCTTGCTCGATCGCTCAGAGCGGAAAACGTGTGCTGGCGATCGACTGCGATCTTAGGCGTCCGCAGTTGACAGACAATTTTAATAGTGCCGACAAATTGGGGCTCACCAATGTGCTCAACGGCGAGTGCGATCCGGCGGACGCCGCCCATCCCACGCCGCTGCCCAAGTTGTACGTGATGCCGTGCGGTCCTATTCCGAACAATCCCGCAGAGGCTCTTTCGTTGCCGGTGATGAACGAACTGCTCGATTTGCTTCGTGAGCAGTATGACTACATCATCTTGGACACGCCTCCGCTGTTGGTCGTGACCGACCCGAGTATCGCTGCCAGCATGGCGGACACGGTGGTGCTGACCCTGAGGGTTCGTCGCCGGAGCAAGCCCAATGCCAAGGAAGCAGTCAATATTCTGTCCGCCGTTGGCGCGAATATTCTCGGGGTCGTCATCAACAATTCGGACGAAACTGGGCAGAGCGACGGTTACCGTGGATACGGCTATTATCGACACGGCAAATACGCCAGCCGCTATTACTCTCGCGGCTCAGGTCCTGTTGCCAACGGACGCACCAGCGTTGCCGTTTCGGACGGCCCCTCCCTGCGTCGTTCGACCGTAGTGAGCGGAAAAGCGGTGTCGAGCAAGCCGATCGGAAAGGCGGCACCTGCTAGTTTAGAAGTTGCGGGATCGAGTGGCGATTCCGCAGACAACTGATTTTTACGCGACTGAGTCAAGTTCCACCAACCCATCGATTCGACCATGGCTACGATTCAGCCGACCATTGAAACGGCTGCCGGCGAAAAAGATTCCGCATCCAAACGCTGGATGTATTTTTGGGCATTGCTGTTTCTTGCCTCGGTTCCGTTGTTGATTCCGTACATGATCGACATGTGGGCACATGATCGATATCGGTACTTTCCGTTTGCACTGCTGGCAACCGGTTGGCTGGTTTACAACCGCTTTGACGGTCGATTCTATCCGCCACGATCATGGTTCAGTTGGGGTGTCATTTCGATCGCTTGTGTGCTGATCGCGGGCTCGGCAGTGATTCAGTTTCCCTGGTTTGCTGCCGTAGGGTTTGTCCTGATCGCGTTGTGTTGTCTGCACGCGATGAGGGGGCACGAGGACACGTCGCTGCTGGTGTGTGGTTTGCCTCTGCTGACGTTCATTCAGTTGCCCCGTGCCGACGTCTTGCTGACTCAGAAACTGCAGGACATCACCACTTGGCTGTCCAGCGTCATGCTCGATGCGTCTGCCGTACCACACACCGTCAGCAATCGCGTGATCCAGCTTGCCGATCGCGAGTTGTTTGTTGCCGAGGCATGCAGCGGGATCCAGTCTGTGTTCACGCTCGGATTTCTCGCGTGTGTATTGCTCGCGTTCCGCCGACGTCCTGTCTGGCTGTTTCCCGTTTACCTGTTGATTGCTTGTTTGCTGGCGGTACTGGCCAACGTGATCCGCGTCACGGTCGTTGCTTTGGGGATCGCTTGGTTCCAGATCGACATGACAGCTGGTTGGTCGCACGACATGATCGGCTATCTAGCGTTGATCATCGCGGGGTTGTTTTTGCTGTCCTTTGACCATCTCTTGGTCACGCTATTGCACATTGTTCAGCCCGAGAGTGAGTTCAATCCGCTGATCTCTGCCTGGAACTTTTTTGCTGTTCGTACGGATGTCGAGGTGGTCGCAGACCCACAGATCAATCGAGACGCGATCCAGGATGCGACGCGACGCGATCAGGCGTCTGCGGCATTTCTATGGGCCAACCGTTTGTCCGGCAGTCCGGTGGCAAAGATCGGGTTTGCCTGCTTGATTGGACTCATTGCGATCGGCTCGGCCGTTCAGGTGCTTCGTTCCAGCAAGCCCAAGGACATTTTGTTCAGCAATGAGTCGTTGGTCTTTGACCCTGATCCCAAGATGCTGGACCCATCGTTGCATGCACTCCGGGTCGTCAGTCACACGCCCAATCGCGGCTACGAAGATCCGCGATTGGGAGCCAACTCGGATGTTTGGGAGTGTGAAACGGGGGATGTCAAAGCACAGTTCGTGCTCAGCCAGCCTCACAAAGGATGGCATGAACTGTGCGATTGCTATGAACGCTTGGACTGGATGTTGATCAATCGAAACATCAAGTCTGCTGGCGAAATGGAATCCTTGGGCGTCTCGTCAAAGAGTCCCCAGGCGATAGAGGTGCCCTACGTGGTTGCGAGGTTCAAAAAGGATCCGGGGCAGTTCGGGTACCTGTTGTTTGCCGGAATCGGTAGCGACGGTGCTCTGATCCCGGCTCCCTCTAGTCTCTCCGCGTTTACCCATCGCATTTGGAATCGGATCGACGGATCGGGCGTTTGGAATCAGGACGAAGTGATCATGCTGCAGATGTGGGTCACCTCGCCTCGCAAGCTGACGGCCAAGAATTTGCAAGAGTTAGAAGACGACTTTGTCGCCGCCCGAGCGACGTTCGCCGAAGCGATCGCGGCAAACGCGAGCCACTATTCCGGCGATGAAGGCCAAGTGGCCGCCAGGACTTTGAATCATCTTGGAGAGACCCTCTGATGGAATTCGTCAATCCGTTGCAGTGGGCCAGATGGCTTGTTGAGTTTTTTCGCGCATGGCTCTTGGCTGTCCCGTGGCGTGATGCGCCCAAAGCCATCCCTGCGATCTTGCTGATGCTCGTCATGGCCATCGTGGGCACCATTGCGATGACCGGTGGTGCCGGGTGGCGAAATCGGCTGCTGAACAATCAGCTCGCCGTCGCTTTTGACATGGACGACTATTCGACCGCGGAAGTGGTCATCCGTAGGCAACTCGACGCCGATCCCAACAACGGGGACTTGCTGTATCGGCTGGCAGTTGTCCGAGATGCTCAGTCGCATGTGGAGGAAGCGAAGGAGATCTTGCGATATTTGGCGTTAGAACGTCGGCATCTCGACGCGGCCAAATGGCTCCTTGAGAAAGACTTCATCGGCAAACAGTGGGGCAGCTTGACGTCCGAGCGACGGGAAGAGTTTGGGCAGATCCTGGAGTTGATCACTCAACAAGAACGTGAAAATCTCAAAGTGTTGCGGTTGTACGCGGAGTACTTGATCGCCAGCGAAAAATTCTCGTCCGCGATTCCGGTGCTAAAAAAACTTTCTCAGACAGACCCCATGCGCGCCTTGCAGGCTGCGGCGCTCTCTCGAAAACTTGGTGACTTTGACGGCGCGGATGTTCTTGCCGAGCGTGCGTTGGAAGATGTCAACAAGATGTCGAACGACGATCCGACCAACTCCACGCTGGCTCTGGCGGTTGCGCAGAATCAGCTCTTTCTGAAACGCTACGGTGACGCAGTTCGTACGTTGGATTCGGCAATCAAAGTGGCAAAGACTCCGGCGGAAAAGAATCTGCTCAGCCAAGCCATGGGCGACGCCATCGTGGCTTGGATCGCGTTCATCGAAGAGGCACCCAACGCAACGGTCCAAGAACGCGTGCGAATCTTGAAGATGTTGCGAGCCGCGTTGAACTACGCGCCGAACAACCCACGCGTCGTCACGTTGGTTGCTGACCAAGTTCTGGGGACGCTCAACGACGACGAACCTTCGATCGCCGAGATCCGCGACGGACTGCTGGCCTCGCTGGTGGACGGAAAATCGCCAGGTATCGCGCACTTCATCAAAGGCACCTCCGCATTGATGAGCGATGACATTGCCAACGCGATGCTGCATCTGGATTTGGCAAGAGAGATGATGCCGCAAAGCAGCGCGGTGCTGAACAACTTGGCCGTCGCCATGGCTTTGCAAAAGGATCCCGACTTAGATAAGGCGCTCAAGCTCTCCAATGCGGCCATCGAACAGACCCCTCAACCCACGCCGCACTTTTACGAAACACGCGGACAAATTCTTTACCGCATGGGTAGCTTCATGGCGGCGATTCCCGACTTGGAACGCACCCTGGCGGCACCGTCGCTGGCAACCAAGGCGCACGAAATGCTGGCGGTGTGTTATGATCGAGTCGGAGACAAGGTGCTGGCCAATCAACACCGCGCTGCTGCCAAGCAAACGCCTCAAGAATCTGACCCTGAGTGATCGCATCTCGACTTGCGGTTGCCCATCCAAGGTTGCCACATGACGGCCGCTATCACGCCCACCAAATGGTACGAAATCGAATCAGACGGTCGGATCGTCTGTCGCCTTTGCCCTCGGGAGTGTCATCTCAAGGACGGTGATCGCGGGTTCTGTTTCGTTCGACAGAATGTCGATGGAAAGATGGTGCTGGATACCTACGGAAAAAGCACCGGTTTTTGCATCGATCCGATCGAGAAGAAACCACTCAATCATTTTTTGCCCGGTACCCCCGTGCTGAGTTTCGGCACCGCGGGATGCAATCTCGGTTGCAAGTTTTGCCAAAACTGGGACATCTCCAAGAGCCGTGAAGTCGCCAGGCTGAGTGACCACGCGATGCCGGACGAGATCGCCCAGACGGCCGCCGATACCGGATGCCGAAGTGTTGCGTTCACGTACAACGATCCGATCATCTGGGCCGAGTACGCGATCGACACCGCAACTGCGTGCCGAGATCGCGGGATCCATTCGGTCGCAGTCACCGCAGGGTACCTTTCCCAGCAGGCGAGACCTGAGTTCTTTGCCGCCATGGACGCGGCCAACATCGATCTCAAGGCCTTCAGTGAGTCGTTCTACTACCGCGTGACCGGATCGCACTTGCAGCCAGTCTTGGACACCATCGCATACGCGTGCAATGAAACGGATTGCTGGGTCGAGCTGACAAATCTAATCATCCCCAACAACAACGACGATCCGGATGAGTGGCGACGCATGTGCGATTGGTTGGTTTCCACGATCGGCACGGATGTACCGATCCACTTCACCGCTTTTCACCCCGACTTTCGCTTACAGAATCAACCTCGAACGTCTCACGAGACATTGATCGCCGCTTATGACTTGGCACGTCAGTCGGGGCTGCGATATGTCTACGTCGGCAATGTCCATGACGTGGAGCGACAAAGTACTTATTGTCATGGGTGCGGCGCTTTGCTGATCCAACGAGACTGGCATCAACTGGGACACTACGCGATGCAAGGCAACCGATGCCAAGCATGCCAATGCGTGATCCCCGGTCGCTTTGAGGCAACGCCCGGCACCTGGGGGCAGCGTCGCCAGAGAGTCAAGATCCAATCGCGCACACTACCCGTCGTTCCGAATGAAGTTCGCATGAGCCAAACAAATCCTACCGACATCATCCACTGGTCAGACGCAGAGCAAGACGCTATCCACGCCGCCGCGTGTCACTTCGTCGCCACGTCGGTCCTCGGCGAAGACTCCGATCCGCCTCTGTCCGTCCTGCCAGAGCTTGCCTCTCGCATGATTCATGGCGTGTATGTGACGCTCAAGCGAGGTGAAACGCTGCGTGGTTGCTGCGGAATGCTGGGCGCAGAAATGTCGCTTGGCGATGCGCTGGCAGACTCTGCGGCCCGAACCACACGTGACCCCAGGATGTCGGCCATCTCCGCTTCCGAACTGCCGTACCTGACGCTTTCGGTTTCCATCCTCGGGCCTCCCCGGCCCATCTCTGCTCGTGGTGACGACCGTGTCGACCAAGTCAAGATTGGACAACACGGCTTGAGGATCCGTATCGGGCAAAACTCAGGCCTGCTGCTGCCGGTCGTTGCGATCGAACAGGGTTGGAATGCCAAGCAGTTTCTGGACGCCGTGTGTCGAAAGGCAGGTTTGCCGGCGGGGACTTGGCGAAGCGATCAAGCGGAGTTGATGCTGTTTGACGGAATCTATTTCGGAGGACCGTTTCAATTGCCTGAGACGCTTGGCCAGTCCGCAAGAGACAAGTTGCAATCAGCGGAACGCCAAGCCGTCTCGCCAGCCGCCCTTTCCACAGTGACGCGTTGGATCTCGAATGCTGTCGCGCAAGCGTCCAAGAGCCCGGATGCGTTAGGATCACCCGCCACAGCACTCGCCGACCGTGTCGATGAAGTGAACGTGAATGGCTACATGTTGCGGATCCGACAAGCCGAGTCATCCAGCAGTTGGCTGCAGCTGAGTCTTCGTGACACGATTGCCATGCAAGCATCTCTCCAGCAAACACTCCGCGGCGCAAGATCATCTGCAAACGATTCGACGTCTCCCGAGGAGTCTGCGGAGGTCGCTCTGGCTGTGTTGACCGGTCCCATCCATCACGGCGATGCGAAAACGGCTGACTTGCGCGGGATCGATCCGCAGTGTCGAGCCATCGTCGCGACCGATGGACGACGATGGTCCGTTAGGTTCGACCGGGAATCGCCCCCGGAGCAGACTTTGGCAAAGGTGCTGGCTGCCGAGCGATTTGATGCAGGAACCACCCAGCTCTACTCGCTTCATTGTGACAGCAACGTCCCCGCACTGGGGACCTCGCTGGGAATCGCTGCGATGTCCCAGTTCACGGTCCGCCCACCAGCGGTCGCCGATCGTTTCTACAGTGGCGCCGACGCGCAGCGGGACGCCGAAGTCGATGCGTTGATCAGTGGGCTGCCTCCGGTTGCCAAGCGAACGGTCAATGCAGCGATGGTGCCACACGCGGGATTGCGGTTCAGTGGTGAGATCGCCGCTGATACCTGGCGACGGATTGAATTGCCGCGAGACGTCTTGATCATCAGCCCCAAGCACACCGGTGATGGGGTCGACTGGGCCGTGGCACCGTACACTCGATGGCAGCTTTCGGGCGACGCGGCGTTGGAGGGGAACGAGGAAATGGCAACCAGTTTGGCTGCCTGTCATGAGGGATTGGAGTTGGACTCTGCCGCTCACCGCGGCGAGCACGGGATCGAAATCCAATTGCCGATCCTGTATCGATTGGCGCCACAAACACGCGTTACCGCGATCGCGATGCGAAGTGCCACGTGGGAGCAACTGCAAGATCTCGCGGTGTCGCTAGCGGCTTGGATGAAGTCGCAGGCTTCGCCGCCGTTGCTGGTCATCAGCAGCGACATGAATCACTACGCGGACGAGATCGAGAATCGAACTCGTGATCGCATGGCCCTCGACGCGTTGCGTACGGGAGATGCCAAAGCGTTGTTGGATGTGTGCGAAGCAGAAAACATCAGCATGTGCGGGCAAGTTCCAGCGGCCCTGGTGCTGTTGACGCTGCGGCATCTGGGAATCACACCGGCGTACGATGAAATCGCCTACGCAACCAGCGCTCAATACGGCGGCGACCCGCAACGCGTCGTCGGCTACGCGGGTGTCTTGTTGTAGGCGGTCCGGTTCGTGGGCGAACACAAATTCGCTGTCACCTCCACCGGCGCAGCCGGGGGAGGTCGGATCGAGCGAAGCAAGATCCGAGAGGGGGCCTACGCTGGGCAATACGCATTGATGTGTTCAAGCGGCGCGCGAGCCGTCTCCCTCGCATTCGCCTAAACGGCTCTGCTCGACCTCCCCCCAAGTTCCTTGGTGGAGGTGACTGATGCGTGGCACCTCCACCGGTGCAGGAGGGTGCTGATGTGCCAAACGGCAGGGGCCTCGCTTGAGTTTGTTGTCCAAAGTAAAGAGGCACAACCGAAATCTAGCGAGCGATGATCGTGTCCATCGCGAAATCCTCGTGTGGATCATAGGCAAAGAAATTCTTTGCGATCTGCTTCGCCACGATACCCAAGTAGAGCTTGCGGAATTTCACTTCGGTCGTCTCGCTGGTGTATTGACCCGAATTGACCGGGTACGTGAACTCCTCGATGTCGCGTTCAAACTCGACCTTGCCCGTTTCGGCGTCCAGCACCGTCAGGTGTACGTCACAGCGACCGCGGTAAAGTGTCTTTCCATCGCGTAGTTTCAAGTTCGTCAGTTCGATCGCAACAACCTTCTCGGCTCCCACGGCTGATCCGATGGATTGAAAATCGATCGCGTCCCATCCGTGCTCATCGCGATACTCCGCGATTTCTTCTTCACGGACCAATTCAATCTTCTTGACTTTGTCGGTCAACATCATGCTGACGTTGCGACTGAGAATCCGAGCAGAGACATCGTTGGAGTAGGGGCTGCTGTCCGTCAGCGTGACCACGGCGACTTTACAGCCCTTCAGTCCCTCGTAGGCAGCGGGTGCCATGTCGGCACCTACCGCATGAGCCAGATTGGCGTACATGCCCAAACATCCCGTCTGGATGATGGCCACGACTCCCAGCATCGCGGACAAGGCAATCAAGATGCCGGTGCGAAAGCCACTTCCAGAGCCGTTGCGTCCAGAGCCGTTGTGCTGGCGGTGCTCTTGAGTCGGCATGTTCAGTGAATCCCTCAGGGCTTCCCCCAGGCCTTCTCTCAGGGCTGGGTCTACGATTGTTTTAGCAGCCATCAAATCCGTTTCCTTGCGTCAGCAATTCCGTGACCTTGCGTAAGCGTGATTCCTTCACGGTGGCCGGTGATACGAAACTCCGATCGTGTAGATCCACATTGATTCGGCAAAATTTATCGCATGCCCGAAAAAACATTGCTGCGATCCGACCTGCGATGGGTCAGTTCAGTTCGTCGTAGACCAACTGATCATTGATCCAGATTCGAAACCGCATGATGAGCAGGGCGCGAGAAAAATCGATCTCGATTCGACCTTGGGCTCCGCCAGCAATGATTGGCGGGGGAATCTGAAACTCGGCGATCGGATGGATCGATTTCCAACTGACTCGCCACCACAGCAGCCGCCCGTCAATTCGGATCGTCTGCGTGAACCACTTTCCGTCGTAAACCAAGTTGCCCGCAAATGGCTTTGTGAACTGGATTTCGCGATGCAACAAGCCCCCGTGGAGTCGCTCGGCGTGATCGGCGAATACTCCTTGCTGGGGTTCTGTGCTCGCCGATGGTGCGTAGGGATTATTCATCAGAAATAGCGACGGCCGGAGCTTGGCGGAGTGAAAACGAGTCCACCAGCGAAAAAATGTACAGCCAGCGTTCGGGTTCCCCAATCGGCACAAACGATCTCACTGGGGTTCTGCTCATGGGATCGTAGCCGCAAATCGATACTTGATGTGGAGCATCTTTTGAGGGAAAAACCTCAGAAGTTCTGTCCATTCTGGCTGTTTTCCGCAGAGACATCGGGTGTCCAGATGAGCCCCGATGGACGTGAAAATGCTGCCAGACGGCCCGTTTGGGGTGTGTCGTGCCCCTGGACGGGTGCTGCTCGAGGGCAGCTTGTCCCGATTTTATTTGTTAGCAAACCAGAAACGCTTGCAGCGTGGCGGTTGCGTACCTACTATAAGACCACTTCAGATGTTCTTGGCAAGATAATGGGCCTGGGCATTCTAGATCGGTTGTACAGGAAAACACTCCCATGATTCGCACGCTTTGTTGTTTCGGTTTTGCCCTCGCGATGCTTGTTCCCGCGCAAGCCGCTGACGATGTTCGTCTCAATCAACTGACGGTACGTCAGTGGGTCCAGCGAGATGATTCGGGCACGGTTCGTGGGAAAATCATCGTTCCTGCGGAAGGCGGCGTCGCCAAGGCCGTTGCGAACGCTCAGGTTGTCATGGTGGGACGAGACGGACAAGTCATTCGCTCGGTTGCCAAGACGGATGACCAAGGCCAGTTCGAGTTCAAGAACGTGGAAGCCGGTGTTTACGCGTTGACGGCCCGTGCAGATTTCGTTTTCGCATGCTGTGCGATGCACGTTCTGCCAAGCGACGCACCGAATAGCCTGTCGCTGCCAAACGAAGCACAGATTGCCGCTGCGAACGTGGACTACACTTCGGTCAACAGTGCGATCATTCGCTACCTGCCTCCGAACGTAAAGACAAACGTCGTTTTTGACACTGCTGACATGGCTGCACTTGCCACCGTCGAGCCATCGGACGACGCAGACACGTTCCGTATTGCTCAGACCGACGGTGGTTTGACCGGACGTCTCTATCGTGCCGGTGTCGCACAAGGACGCCTGGACGGTTGTGCTTTGACAAACGTGTTCATCATCAAAGACGGCGTCGAAATCTTTCGTGCCGTGACTTCACCCTCCGGTGAGTTCCGCATCGATGGTTTGGACGCTGGTAATTACTCGCTGATGGCAGTCGGACCGGATGGCTTGGGGCTGGTTGGTTTTGAGCTGGTCGACGAATCGGAAATCGAAACAGTGAAGGTTCAGACCGCATCGGGCGAGCGATTGGTTGCCAAGTTTGGCAAACACTGCTGCTGCAACGCGATTGCCGTTCAAGTTGCCCCATGCCCTCAAATCACGTCTTGTGTTCAAGAAGTGATCATCAGCGAAGAGATCATTTCTGAAAGCGTTGTCGGCGAAACGATCATGAGCGAAGTACCGCTGGCAGACGTTCCAGTCGGCGATCCAGGTGCTGGTTACGCCCCCGGTTACGGTGGCTACAGTGGATACGGTGGCGGTGGCGGAGGATACGGCGGCGGCGGCGGTGGCGGATTCGGTGGTGGCGGCGGTTTGCCAGCCCTCGCTGGATTGGCTGGCATCGGTGCGGTCATCGCGGCAACGACCTCGGATGACGACGGAGTGATCGTCGCGACGCCTCCAAGCCCGATCGTTCCCTGATCACATCGTCCCGATCATCCTGGATGCGAAACATCCTTTGATTCAAGCGAAATCCTAGTAACGAAAGCCCGGTACATTATCGTACTGGGCTTTTTTTATTCACTCTTCCTTTCCATCGACCGCTATGAATCGTTCTACCAACAGCTTGCTCCTGACCTCAATCTTGGTGGCGACTTCGATTGCGATGCTGCATCGGACTTCGATCTCTGCCGCTGAGCCACCCGTCAACTTGTTGATCATTCAAACGGATGAGCACAATTTTCGAACATTGGGGTGCTATCGTGATACGCTGCCCAAGGAGCAGGCATTCGTGTGGGGTCCAAAGGCGATCGTCGAAACGCCTGCGATCGACTCGATTGCCAAACGCGGGGCGATTTGTACTTCTTTCTATGCCACCAGTCCGGTCTGCACGCCCTCACGCGCGTCGTTCTTTACCGGGCACTACCCACAAGACACCAACAGTTGGCAGAACGATCGCCCCATGCGCAGCGATATCAAGACCTTTGCCGCCATGCTTACTGACGCGGGTTACAAAACAGGATACGCAGGTAAATGGCACTTGGATGGACCCGGTAAACCTCAATGGGCGCCCGAGCGGCAGTTCGGATTTGCCGACAATCGATTCATGTTCAACCGCGGACACTGGAAAAAGTTTGAGCTCACCGATGACGGTCCGCGGGTCGGAGGTCGCAGCAAGTCGGGTTCGCCAAACTACGACTTGGCCGGCGCGGATAAAAAGACATTCAGCACGGACTGGCTGACCGATCGGGCGATCGATTTTGTACGACAGCACGCACAGCAGCCCTTTTGTTTTCACTTGAGTTTGCCAGATCCGCACGGTCCCAACACAGTGCGTCCTCCCTACGACACCATGTACCAAGACTTGCCGATTCACCCACCAATGACTTTTGATCGGGCGGCAGAGAATCCGAAATGGGCTGATGCATCCGGCCGCAATGCGATCAAGACGTTTCAGACACAGCAGATGGCGCTCTACTTTGGCATGGTCCGCTGTATCGATGACAATGTCGCTCGACTCTTGGCGACATTGGATGAGCTGGATCTGACCGATCATACGATGGTGGTGTTCACCTCCGACCACGGCGACCTTTGTTACGAGCACGGGCGTCTCAACAAGGGGAACCCGTACGAGGGCAGTGCCAAGATACCGATGATCATCGCCGCGCCGAAGATCATCCCGGCTGGCACGGTCGTGGACGAAGCCTTGGGGACCGTCGATTTTTTGCCAACCGTCATGACGCTGATGGGCAAGCCAGCAGGGCAAGGTGTTCAAGGACGTGATGCATCCAAGCTGCTGACGGGCAAGTCTGTCGACGATTGGCACGACATCACTTTTCTACGAAGCGCGGGGCCTGCTGCAGGCTGGATCGCTGCGGTCAGTGACCGCTACAAACTGGTTGTCAGCGTGGCCGACACGCCTTGGCTGTTCGACTTGCAGGATGATCCAGACGAACTGATCAACCAACTGGCGGCGTCACCTCATCATCCCGCCGCAAAGGAATTCGCCCAAGCCATCCTGCAGTACGCAGAACAATTCAAGGACCCCCACGCAGAGAATCCAAAGATCCGGTCGCAATTGCTGGAGCTCGCCAAGCACTAGCCCGGATTATTCATAACCCGACGCGTAAGCGAGGGATACTCGGTAAATTCCTTGCTTACGCGTCGGGTTATGAAAAGCAATCTGCATTTCCCAGAATTTGGGCTAGTGCATCGTCCAGACTTGATTTTGGGGTTAGCCGTTTTGGCGATAGCCACGGTTGAGTCGCGAAAACCGTGGCTAACGCCAAAACGGCTCATTGATCGAACCCGCGTTCTAAGACTGGACGAAGCACTAGGCGCATTGCTGGACTGCCGTCGCAACATCACCCACGCTCGCTGTCCGCCGCGTGTATCATGGTGTTCTGACTGACCGGAAAACATCTACAGGCCATCGAGAGATGAACGACAAAAAGACACCGCGTCGACAGTTTACCAAACAGCTCGCGTTGGGATCTTTGTTGGTCCCCACCATTTTGTACGCCCAGAACAAATCCGGCAGCGGTGCCGTGATCGTAGGCGATGGAGAGCACACGTATGAGTGTCTCCACGATTGGGGGCTGGACTCGTTACCTGCCCAGCATCAATACGGATGGACATCCAATGGTGTGGCACTTGATTCGATGGGGCAACTGTACGTCAGTCATCACGGAGCTCCCGGCTCGATCTTTGTTTTTGACCAAGCCGGTCGTTTCGTCCGCGAGTTGGCTTCGCAACACCGGGTGAAGGAGGAAGCCGCTGGACACGGCATCGACATTCGCACGGAAGATGACGGAGAGTTCCTGTATCTCTCACCTGACCACGCATCGATGGCGTTCACCAAGATGACGTTGGGTGGGGAAATTGTCTGGCAAAAGGGCAAGTCGGATTTGGAGAAGGACAGCGGTCTGAAGCTCAGCCGATATCGTCCCACGAACAGCAGTTTTCGACCCGATGGTGGCTACTACCTCGGTGACGGCTACGGCAGCAGCTACGTCTTTGAGTATGACAAGCACGACAGCTTTGTTCGAGCGATGGGCGGACTTGGCAACCAAGACGGCAAGTTCAATACGCCGCACGGGCAGTGGTTGGATGACCGTGATGGCACGCCGAAACTGGTGGTGGCGGATCGGGCGAATCAGCGGCTGCAATGGTTTGCGATGGACGGCACGCACTTGAAATCCGTTGGCGGCTTTGTCAAGCCCGCGGACATCGACGTGCAAGGTGACTGGTTGATCGTCGCGGACATCGGCGCGAGCGTTACCGTGTTGAACAAAGACAACGAAATCGTTGCCAAACTGGGGCACGACGACGAATGGGAAAAACGAGTGATGGATCGCAAGCAGAACCTCCGCGGAAAACGCCCAGAGTGGGTTGCCGGCCTGTTCGTCCATCCACACGATGCGTGTTTCGATCGTGATGGAAACATTTTCGTTAGCGAATACGTGGCAGGCGGCAGAGTCACGAAACTACGCAAGGTCTAAGTACGTCAGGCTTTCCAGCCTGACCTACACGGCACGTACGTCAGGCTTTCTAGCCTGACCTACCCTGGGTAAATCAGGAGCATGTCAGGCTAGAAAGCCTGACGTACGAAAGGCTAGCAACCCGGTTTTGGGATTCGCTTGCGATCAGCGGGTGGAATTCGTTATGGAACAGTCGGTCATTCCTCGTCACGGATCATTGACTTGCGATTGTTTCAGCGGTTCATCAATTTAACGCCGGTCCTCGCGGTTTTCGCGTTGGGCATCGCTCATCTTTTGCCCGGTCGGCTGATCGCCGCGGAACCGCCCGATGCCAACCCCGTTGCCAGTATCGCTTCCGCTCGCCAATTACTCCAAACGGGCGAAGTCGAAGCGGCGGCTGAGATGTTGATCCAACTGGATGATGCTTGCGTGGCCGATCCACAAAGCACGGACACGGACCCTTCCCTCGAACTTGCCCTCGCCGCTCGGGCGCTGGAGGCGGCGGGGAAGATCGAAGCGGCGGTGGTGTTGCACCAGCGTGCATTGGCCGCTCTGGATCGACCCGCGGCTCAGAATGTCGCGCCACAGAGCATTTCCGTGATCCGAATCGCGGCAGGCAACGCGGCTTTGAAGACCGGGCAATGGACGACGGCCGCGAACGCCTTTGCACAAATCCTGGAAATGGGGGACTCCGCGCCGCAACAGTTTCGAACACTGGCTCGAAAATCGTGCTCCAAAACCGGCTGGGCTGCCTTGTCCAACGGCCAAGCGTCCATCGCGGAATCCGCCTATCGAGCTTTGATCGAATACTCGACCGACGCTGAGATCCAAACCGACCGCGCAGCCTGCGAACTGGGCCTCGCTTGGTCCGTCGCGATGCAGACCGATCGTTGCGAAGACGCGGCCGAGTTGCTTGATGCGTTTACCAGCAATCACCCCGATCATGCCGATGTGGCGCAAGCCGTGGCGATGCGTGCACACTGTCTTCGCATGGCTGGCAAGCTGGATTTGGCCAGCGAAGTCTCATCCGATTTGTTGCGTCGATGGCCCGAGAGTGCTAGCGTCAGCGAGTTGCTCGCTCAAGTTGCTGCCGGAGTGTTCAGCGCGACAGACTCCGATCAACGGGTGACCGCGATCCAAGGCGTCGCCGAACCGATTCGGAATTGGTTTCGACAGTCGACGGACAAACAACAGCAGCAACTCGCGCCAGCAACGTTGGCGTTGGGCATGTGGTTAATGGGAGAGCAAAGTGACAGCAGCGGCCAGGATTTCGCCGCCGACCAAACCCTCATCGAAACCTTGGGCGCCGAGCTTGCATCGCGCGAACGAAGTGGACAAGTCGTATCGGATCTGCTGAGTCTGTATCGTGACAGCGATCGCATGGCCGAAGCGGAGCAGTACGCGACGATGGTGCTGGCGTCCGGTGCCAGCGATCAACCGGCGTCGGCAAACGCCACGGAAGCCGTTTGCCGGTGGTTGGGACGAAACGAACGCTGGATGATCCTGGCTTTGGCCGCAGAGGATCTTTCGCCGGAAACGGGGCAGGACAGTCGAACGGTGGCGGTGGAACGGTTGTTCGCCGAAGCGTTGATGCAGAGTGGGCGACGAAAGATAGCAACCGCTTGGTGGACACACTTGGTTGATCAACGTGACGCCAACGATTTTGCCACCTTGCTCCGTTGTGCCGAAACGACGTCTTCCTTTGGCACCTCCGCGGAAGCTCAAGCGAGGATCGACGCGGCCCGCCAAGCGGCCCAAGAAGATGAGTCACGCGTGGTTTTGGTCGACATGCTTGACGCCGAATTGGCCATTCGTCGCGTGGATTTTGACGCCGCACGCGGCCATTTTGAACGCGTTGTACGCAGCGGCCAATCCACAAGCGATTTGAGAGGGCGGGCCCAATGGATGATCGGCGAGTCCTTTTTGCTGCAACATCGATTCGCCGATGCGATCAGTGCCTACCGACTGGTGGAAGGTATCGATCCGGATGGTCAGTGGATCGCTCCTGCGTTGGTCCAGGCCGGTCAAGCATTTGAACAATTGGGGCGGACACGCGAAGCCGCGATTTGCTACGGAGATCTTATCGGCAGATTCCCCACGAGCCGACACGCAGCCATGGGACGCCAGCGGCTGGCATCCATTGCTCCCGACGAAAACGCTAGCAACCGATCTCTTCGATGATGATGAACGATCCCACACCGGCGAATCTGACACACGATGCACCGATTTCGTCGCACCGCCGGGGCATGGCAGATGACTGCCGGGGCATGGCAGATGACTGCCGGGGCATGGCAACCGCCCAACGTCGCGCCTCGGAGCGTCCGCTGCCTGTCGCCGGATGGCGAGGCCTGATGTCCTTTTTGTTGCCACTGGCCGCGCTCGGTCTGGGGATGATTTGGGTGATGATGTCGTTGCCCGATGCCAATGCGCAGTACCCGCAGCGATTTCCGCAAAACAACGGCGGCTTTCAAAACAACAATTTTCAGAACGGCCAAAACTTTGGCGGGATGCAGCCTGCGCAGAGTCAGCCCGCGTTTCGCCAAGCCGCACGAGATCAATATCAATCGTCGATTCCCGCAGCACCCACAACCGCGACGGACACCCTGGGTGGCGAAGCGACCGAGGCAGCAACGACCGATGAAGCTGACGCCGGTGCGAGCTGGATGTCTCGCATGCCGAGCTTTGTGCAAAAGCTGGCCAGCGGCGGTTGGCTGATGCTGCCTCTGGGAGTCTGTTCGTTGATCGTATTCGCGTTGTCGTTGGAAAGAATGATTTCGCTGCGCAGAGGCCGCGTCATTCCTCGCCCCTTCGTGCGTCGCTTCACCGAGTGTGTGGAAGACGGCCAGTTGAGCTACGAGGAAGCCACGGAGTTGTGCAAAGAATTTGATTGCCCGGTCTCCGAAGTCTTCCGCGCGGCGCTTCGTCGCTGGGGACGCCCCATGTTTGAGATCGAGCAAGCGGTGATGGATGCCGGCGATCGTGTTTCGGATAGCCTGAAACGATTCCTGCGAGTCTTTCATGCGATCAGCAATGTCGCTCCACTGCTGGGGCTGCTCGGTACCGTGATCGGCATGATCCAAGCGTTTGAGGTGATCAGTGACAGCCAATCGCTCGGTCGTCCCGACATGCTGGCTTCCGGGATCAGCACGGCATTGATGACCACAGCAGGCGGTTTAATGGTCGCGATCCCAGCGTATCTCGCGTACATGTATTTCAGCAGCAAGTCAGACCGTTACCTCGGCGAAATCGAAAAGCTCTGTCAGCGAGTTGTCGATTGCATCTCCGCAGAGAGTTTGGAAGACGGCGGCGGCAAAGCACGCAAGCGCCGGGCTGCTTGATCAAATCGTATCACACCGAAATGGCTAACCCGGCAAACTCAAGATGTCCACACGACACCGCAGCAGCGAAGAAATCTCGATCAACCTGACGCCCATGATCGATGTGGTGTTCCTGCTGGTGATCTTTTTCATGGTCGGTACCAAATTCAGTGAATCAGAAAGCCGCATCGATGTGACAGTGCCGTCGGTGGGACAGATGCAGAGTCTGGCGCGCGAGCCCGATGAGCGAGTGGTCGAAGTCACACGTGAGGGTGAAATCACGCTCGATGGTCAACTCGTGACGATGGAGCAACTGGCGGCGACACTGCAACAACAGCACGCCGCCTACCCGGGATTGAAAGTCGCCGTCCGAGGCGACGGAGCCAGTTCTTTTCAGCAGGTCGCCGAAGTTCTGCACGTGGTGCGAAGTACCGGTGTGGAGAAACTCGGGCTGGCTGCACGTGTTGAGCCGGGCGGAGGAATGCGACGTTGAGCGGTTTGGACCAAATCTGGGCCGATCCTCGTCTGGTATACACCGTCGCTGTGCTGGCGGTGGCGTTGTTGGTTGCCACCATCTGGCTCTTTCGACGACAAGAACGCTCCGGTCGCGGCGCCGGCGTGATCTGCTTGATCCTATCCATCCTGCTGCACGCAGCCCTGTTGTTTCTGGTGCCCATGCTGTCGGGTGATCAAGGTGGCTCGGCGTCGGTGGACCCCGAAGGAGACGTGGGAGTGGACGCGGTGTCGTTCTCCGCGTTCGATCCTGAACTGAACGTGGCCGACGTCGCCGGTGATGACGCTCAATCGGAGCTCGCCCCTCTGCCCGTGGCTGAACTGACGGACCTGCTGTCCCAAGAAACCGCCGAGTCGCTCACGGAACCTGATTCGCCCGTCGAAGAAACCCTGACGGACTTGGACACAGTGCCCGACAGCGGGGAAACGCTCGCACAAGATTCCATGCCTGAGAGCTTGCAGCCGACGGACTCAAACGCCGAGCAGCCGTTGGTGTCACCGGCGTTGGAATCCGAGATCGATCAAGCTCTAGAGGACCTGTTGGCGACGCAGATGGAGCTGGCGGAAAGCGCCGTTGCCTCCACGCCGCTGCCTGCGGTCGACCCGGGACAGGACATGCCGCCATCGCCATCGCAGTTCGCCGGCGATCAACCCAAGGACACGATCGAACCGACGAAGCCCATCCAACAATCGATCCAGCATCCGGCACCCGCCGCACTCGTTCCCGGTGCACTCGAGTCGGACTTCGCCAATCGTACAGGCGCAGCCAAGAACCTCGCCTTGCAGTTGACCGGCGGCAGCATGGAGACAGAAGCAGCTGTGAAGGCCGCGCTGCGTTACTTGACCTCCGCTCAGCGGATCGACGGTGCTTGGGATCCAACATCCACCGGTGCCGGAGTCGAACGAAAGCCGTTGGGCGAGTCGCGAGCCGGTGCGGGAACGAAATGCGAAACCGGGATCACCGGGTTGGCTTTGTTGGCCTTGATGGGCGCGGGTCACACGCATCATGACGGCGAGTATGCCGACAATGTGTTTCGTGGATTGGCTTATTTGATCCAGAACCAAAAAGCCGACGGTTCGCTCAGCGGCAATGCAACGATCTACGCCGGCAGCTATTGCCACTCGATGGCCGCGTTGGCGTTGTGCGAAGCGGCCGCGTTGACGAAAGATCCATCGGCAATCGAAGCCTCCCGGCGTGCGATCGGCTATTCAATGCGTATGCAGCACCCGACCACGGGCGGATGGCGATACACCGCCGGCGACCCGGGTGACCTCAGTCAGCTCGGTTGGCAAGCCATGGTGCTGGACGCTGGCGTTCGAGCAGGCATCAGTGTGCGTCCCCAATCGGTCGCGGGGCTGGAACGATTTCTGAAAAGCGTGCAAGCCGGCCGCGGTGGTCTGGCATCGTATCGTCCCGGAGAGGCGGTCAGTCGCACGATGACGGCGGAAGCTCTGGCGACGCGGTTGATGATCGGGAACCACGTCCCTCAAGATCAAGTCGACGAAGCAGAACGGTATTTGTTGCAGGAATTGCCGGGCAAGGGCAGAGACAACTATTACTATTGGTACTATGCCACGCTGGCGTTGCATCAGCTGCAGGATTCCGCATGGCAACAGTGGAATGCCGCGTTACAGGATCGGCTGCTGGCGACCCAACGACGTGACGGTGACTGGCCGACCAACGGCGTGTGGGCAGGCTATGGCGGCAGCATCTATTCGACATCGATGGCCACACTGTGTTTAGAATCTTACTATCGGCACGCCGTGCGAACCAACCAGAACCGCATCACTCAGCAACCACGCGATTCACGCACTGATGGACGAATTGAATAGCGAGATTCGTTCGTTGGCCACGCAGCTCGGTTTCATCGCCACGGGGTTCGCGCCCGCGGTCCAAAGCACCGGCTTTCACCACCTGACTCAGTGGATCGAAAGCGGTTACGCGGCTGGCATGCAATACTTCGCCGATCGCCTGGATGCCTATCATCATCCCGACGGCGTGCTGACGGGAACGAAATCCATCATCGCCCTCGCGTTCCCCTATCCGCCCGACGCGGGCACACCGCCTGAGACACCCCGGCAAGCAAAGGTGGCGCGCTACAGTTGGCCGGGCTTGGATTACCACGATGTGATCCATCCCAAGCTCAAGCAGATCTGTCGATTGATCGTTGATCGAGTTCCCCAGTCGATGGCCCGCGGCGTCGTGGACACCGCGCCGTTGATGGAACGCGAAGTAGCACAGTTGGCCGGACTTGGCTGGCGGGGCAAGAACACCCTGTTGCTCAACAAACAACTGGGCAGTTACTTCTTCCTCGCTTGCGTGTTGACCGATGTGGAATTGCCAACGGACTCGCCGCACCAGTCGTCGCACTGCGGAACCTGCACCGCTTGCTTGGACGCCTGTCCGACCGACGCGTTTCCGCAGCCCGGAGTCCTGGATGCTTCGCGATGCATCAGCTATCTAACGATCGAGCATCGAGGCAGCATCCCGATGGAACTGCGATCAGGGATCGGTGACTGGTTGTTCGGATGCGATGTGTGTCAGGAGGTCTGTCCATGGAATCGAAAACCAAGTCGCGTTTCGACTGATCGCAATGCAATACCGCTTTCGCTGATTGATCCACACGAACTGTTGACGATGAATGAGGAAACATTCCGCCACCGATTCCGCAAGACCCCGTTTTGGCGAACCCGACGCCGAGGCATGATGCGCAATGCAGCGATCGTTTTGGGCAACCAAGGTGACGCCGCCTCGCTCAGTGCCTTACGGACGGCAGCCGATGAACCGGATGAGATCGTCCAAGAAGCCTGCCAGTGGGCGATCGAGCAGATCGTCGCAAACCAGTTCCCGTAGGTCATGCTATGCATGACACAATCCGTTCATCACAACACGATGACACTTGATGTCAACAATCGCTTCCCTCAATCCTGGCCACCGAGCGTGAAGGCGGGCGTACCGTACTTCTGCGACCGCATCATGCCGCATGAAAAAGCCCGGATTATTCACGCAACTCACCACTCAGGTTGCTGCGGAGGACGTGCGGAAAATAAGTGTCGCAACATCCACGTAGCAATCATCGCTCCGCGTGATTTGGGCAAAAAGACAGGACACTTATTTTCTGCACGTCCCGAGCAGCGACAGCGAGATGCACGCGGTGTCAACCTCATGCTTGACGGTTCTGTTCGTGGTCTGTCGCTGTTTGGGACGTGCTATCGGGTCGATCCGCCCAGAGTGATCGTAGAAATTGACCGTGAACAATGGGTCACTTCCGGTCAATGAAGGACCGACGAAAGCATCCGATCTCAATCCGGTGCCAGAGAACGTGAATCTTGCCTATCCTTCCCAGTTCCAGATCTTGTCATTGCATGCCCCTCGAATCGCAGATCCAAATGCACAAAACGTCAGTGTTGTCAAAATGAACAGCCTGCCAAGCGGTGTCAGTCCCACCCGAAATTGCATTCAAAACTGCAACTGCCTATAATGCCAGGTGTTCTTATTGGTCAATTGCTGTGAAGCCTGAGCAAAATCAGTCAACTGCCAATAAGTCCGGGAGAAATCGAGACGCAACCGCCCATAAGGCGTCAAATAACCAACCGCCAAGTCCTGATTCACCCTAATTTCAAGTTCTGCTATGGAATCCAGCCATCCAATGAGATGAACGACGACGATGAATCAATCGATTCCCAAACGCCACCTTGGCTGTTTGCACCGAAGATTGGAACCGTCGCTGGCGTACTCATCGGTGTCGGCTATCTCCTGCTTTCAGCGGTAGTTCTCGCTCTTTCGCGATTGGCAGACGCATGGATATTCGTCATGTACCGTGAACGATTTACATTCATCGGGTTCTACGCGTTCTTCGCGTGGGCTGTTTTGGTGTGTCTCGGTGAACGTCAACTCAATAAACGGTTTATCATTGCGTTGGGTTTCCTATACTTCGTGGTCGGCGTAGCGATTTGGTTTCTCTTGGCGGAACCATGGCCATCGGTGCGGTAGATCTGAGGGTGTAGAGTTCGATGGAATGATGGGTCTGTCACTCAACTGTGCTTGGATTCGATTTCACGTAGAATAAGCAGAACCATGACATCCACCGAAGGACGCGGGCCGAGCGGTTTGGCAATGGTTGAGTCTTCTGCGCGTCCTCGGTGATGTCCGACGTTCTGTCATCAAGAAACTTCAGGAGCGCCCCATGGTCGCGATGGATTCCAATGATCCTGAATCAGTCGCACGTGCAAGTGCGATCATACGTCAGCACGCAGACATGCTCGGCGCTTCCGTCCGAAACGCGATCTACATTTCATGGCTCCGGTTAAAAGACTTTGATGCCGTCGAATCCAAGTATCGAACATTCCTCGATTCTGCGTTGCACGACTTTCATGCTGATCAAGACGAATACATGCTTAGCATCGATATGGGTCGGGCGACTCCAAGCGAACAACCGATTGGAGATTCTGCCAAAGACGATGTATCAGAAGAGCAGCAGATTCGAGTCGGCGTCTACGTATTTTGGATCGGACTCGCTCCGGAACGACGAAACCACGAAACACTTGAGGCGGAAATTCGTAAGATCATGGGGGGTCAGCGGCGTTCGCCGGGGTCAGACTCGGGATTCGGGATTGAGTCCGAGAAACTCTTCGATGCGTCAAACTCGTTGCGGAATTCCCTTTGAGCGATCTAGCTGCCGTTTTCCCCGTTTGATCAAATCCGACTCGCTGTCAGGATGACCGAGACCAAATCTCATGGATAGCTCTTTCAGCGTTGCTGACGTCCAGCGTCGACAAAGCATAGCGGCGATGTCTCTTCGTGCCGCACCGCTACGAAATCCAAAGTACTCATCCGCGTCCACCGAAAACTCGGATGCCGTCGCGGGCAGCCGGGACGTTCGCCGGGGTCAGACTCGGGATTCGGGATTGAGTCCGAGAAGCTCTTCGATGCGTCGAACTCTTTGCGGAATATTCCTTGAGCTATCTAATTGCCGTTTTCCCCGTTTGATCAAATCCGACGCGCTGTCGGGATGACCGAGACCAAATCTCATGGATAGCTCTTTCAGCGTTGCTGACGTCCAGCGTCGACAAAGCATGGCGGCGATGTCTCTTCCTGCCGCACCGCTACGAAATCCAAAGTACTCATCCGCGTCCACTGAAAACTCGGATGCCGTCGCGAGAATGATTTCATCAATGCTGACAGGTTCGATGCGTCGTCGTCGTCGACGGTTGCGTCCTTCGTCTTCGCCCGAAGCCATCGCCAACGCTCGCTTCAAAAACGCCTCACTACCGTAAACCCATTCACGTAGTCGCTCTACCGCAACCGATTCCGGTTTCGCCAATCCGGCTTGTACGTACCGACGGTACGCCGAAACAGGATCTTGGCCGCCGTTGAGACCACACCAATAGCGATGATGATCTTCATAGGCAACCCAGTCCAGTCGTTTGCTCTTTGAAGTGTATCCAGGATAACTGCTGTACGCGTAGGCATGTGGTTTATCAACGATCGGACGATCACCCACACAAGGATTCAAATGGATATAGCGGCTGAGATTCCAATAGTACCCCTCATCTTCGACGAGAAACGACTTGTACCGTCCCTGAAAAAGGTGGCCTGTCCGTCGATTGCGTTTGGCGTACCAGTTGGCGTACCCCGAAAGCCAATGCTGCATGCCACGTGAGAGGTTCGGGAGAGGCGTCTGCATGAGCAAATGAATGTGATTTGGCATCCAGCAGTAGGCGATCACAATCCACTGGCTGCGGTCGACCTCATTGACGAGTCCTTTAGTGAACCGTTGATAGTGACCATCGTCATGAAAAAGCCGCCGTCGTCCATCACCGCGGGCAACCACGTGGTAAATGGCACCAGGAAACTGAACACGAGGCAATCGAGGCATGAGCAAACTCCCAAAAAACAAAGTCTACCCCAGCCAAATCGCACCTTCAATCCCGAATCCCGAGTCTGACCCCACGCACCCACCACACTGACCCCACGCACCCACCCACAACTGATGGCCAGGAGTCGGTAGTCGGTAGGTCATGCTGTGCATGACGAAATACGGTGTGCTCACCTTCACGCCCGGTGGCTTGTATTCGGAAAGAACTCTCGGTGAGGTCCAGGGCGTCCGAGTTGCGATGAACGCAATGCGTCCATCGTGGAGCAAGTCGCCGACGTACATCACACTGGCTCGTGCGCGGTTGTGTTTTCAGGAACACTAATTGGCACTAATCGAACACTAATCAGCAGAAGTGCAAGCAAACGAAGCGGGGACGATTCGTGATGGGTAACGGTTAAGCTTCGCCATCGCGGACGTTCGTCTCCGATTAGTGACGATTAGTGGTTTCCCTTCTCGTGACGCCGCATCGCAGATTGCGGGCGGCGTTCGCCGGGGTCAGCGGTCAGGGGCGGCGTTCGCTGCCCCTGACCCCGACGAACGCGGCTTCCCGCTGCTTGAGATACACCCTTATGGCGAGCAAGGGCATGAAATTTAGGGCAGCAAGATTCTGATGTTGATTCTGATTCTCCATCTTTTTGCCCACACATTTTTTTGCCCTCGCTGTCTGCTCTCTGCCTCAGCGCGGTTCCGTTAATTTTTCTGCGACCGCCTTCGGGGTCGGTCGGGGCGAGGTTTCGCTTACCGTCGGTGCGCTGTCGCGACCGACGGCTACTTTCTATGACCGACTTCGCGGTCAGAGGAAATCAATGGGCATGGACCTGACTTTCCATCCCGGCTTGCAGGCTTGTTGCTTTCGTCCGTGTTGGTGATTGAATGACTGTAGGATGGGTACTCTTGACCGTCTGTGAATTGAACGTCGGCCAAGAGTGGCCAACTGTGTATTGAATGTCGGCCAAGAGTGGCCAACCTACGACTGAATCAACACGCCGCTTGCAGGCTGTCGATTTAGAGCCGGTAGGTCATGCTGTGCATGACATCATCCGTTCATCACAACGCAGTGTCGCAGGATGTGACAACACGTTCACCATCACGTATCCTCAACTTTCGGGGCGCAACACCGGGAAGAGGATCACGTCGCGGATCGATTTTTGACCAGTCAAGATCATCACCAGTCGGTCGATCCCGATCCCAAGTCCACCGGCGGGCGGCATCGCGTGACGCAACGCGCGAATGAAATCGTGATCCATCTTGGCCATCGAGTCTTCGTCTTCTTGTCCTGACAGTTGCGTCGTAAACAATTCTTCCTGCAAGTCTGGGTCGTTCAATTCCGTGTACGCATTGGCAAGTTCCATTCCGCAGATGAACAACTCAAAACGTTCAGCGATCTCCGGGTTATCACGCTTGCGTTTCGTCAACGGACAGATGCTGGCGGGATAATCGATCACAAAGATCGGTCCACGCAGTGAGTCCTCGACCTTTTCCTCAAAGATCTCACTGCGGATCACATCGGGATGCTTGCCCGCCGATTCAAAACCCAACTTCGCCGAAAGCTCCAACACCGCCGCGTCGTCCGCTGGGTCGACTCCGGTGGCTTGCTGGAACAGTTCGGCGTAGGTGGCTCGTTGGAACGGTGGAGTGAAATCAATTTGCTGACCGGCAAACTCGCGTTGAAAACCACCACCGATCTTTTCGATCGCGTTGCAGATCAACCGTTCGGTCAAATCCATCATCGATCCGTAGTCGCCATACGCTTGATAGGCTTCCAACATCGTGAACTCGGGATTGTGTCGCGGACTGAGTCCTTCGTTTCGATACACGCGTCCCAATTCGTAAACCCGTTCCATGCCGCCGACCATCAGTCGTTTGAGGTGCAGTTCCAGCGCGATGCGCATGGTCAGCTTCATGTCCAACGCGTTATGGTGGGTTTCAAAGGGACGAGCGGCAGCTCCGCCGGCGACGGTGTGCAACGTCGGCCCTTCGACTTCGCAAAACCCATCCTCGTCCAGCGTCTGACGAATCGACTTGATGATCTTTGTCCGGGCCAGGAACGTGTCCATCGGTCCGTCGTTGAAGGCCAAGTCCGCGTAGCGCATGCGTTGACGCAGTTCGACGTTGGTCAGTCCAGCGTGCTTCTCCGGTGGCGGCTCGAGCATCTTGGTCAAGAAGAACAGTTTTTCGGCAAAGACGGTGATCTCGCCGGTGTTGGTGCGTCCCAGTCTTCCTTCGGCACCGATCAGGTCGCCCAAGTCGAACAGTTTGGCGAGATCAAAATCTTCGTCGCCGACTTGGTTTTTTCCTACAAAGATTTGGATCGAGCCTGACCAGTCTTTGAGGTTCAGGAAAATCAGTTTTCCGGTGGGGCGAGCCAGCATGATTCGGCCGGCGACCCGGACCGTGGGACCTTGTTCTCCCCCGGGGCCGTTGTCGGATTTCCACTGCCGATAGTCCAGTGACTCGTCGTCGAAATCGGGCAATTCCAGCTCAGTGCCGTCTTCTTTCACGAACCTGACTTCGTCGATCCGCGCTTTGGCGTCGGCGATCAGCAGACGATCGTCGAAGCGTGAGCCCCAGGGATCGATGCCTTTTTCGATGATTTTGGCCAGTTTTTCGCGTCGTGCGGAGCGAGGGTCGATGGGCTGGTCGGAATCGTCTGCGGGCTGGTTCATGAACTCGGACGGCAATTTCGTAAGGGAATAATTGTTGGACAGGCCCGTGATTGTTGGCGGCTGATGTGATTCGTGCAATGCCGCCGGACGCCTTGACGTTTGGGCGGGGATTTGAGTAATTAAGTGTCCCACCTGAGCAATCTGCTCAAGTCACTTCCTGCCAATCCCAACTATCCCAGCTATCCCAACGGACTCGCATATGTTTCGCGCTTTCGCCATCCTGTTGTTTGTCTTCGCCGTCCCCACGTTCGCATCGGCCGCCGAGATCGTGAAGTTTCAGTTGAAGGACTGGAAGGCACAACACATTCATGACACCAAAAAAGCCGACAAGATCACCGATACGCTGAAAAAGATCGGATGTGAAGTCGAGCGTGCCGAGCACAACGGACACGTGGACGTGAAATATCGCTGCCCCAAAGAACGTCAGATGACGTTGAAGACCCACGAGGAAGCGTCGCAGTGGGAAAAGTGGCTCAAAGGCTACGGATTCACCGTCTCTCACAGCCACTGAGCTGAGTGATTGAGACAGTCGTTTGACCCGTAGCCGACGGCGCAGGCGGAAGCGGCGTTTGACCCTGCGGTGTCATCCGCTTGGTAGCGTCTCCTGCGCCTTCGGCTGCGGGTCAAACAGTTTGACGCCTGACGCAGCAGCTCACTTCAACAACTGTGGCAGCGGCTCCGCTCCCACCGGCAGTTCGCCGATGCGGCGTTGACCGGCTCCCGGGAAACGCTTGCCCTCATCATCTCGGTCACCCAGGTCCTGACGTCCTCGGTCAGCCAGTTGCATCAAACGCGTGAGCACTTGCGGATGTTGCTGCGCGACATCGTGTTTGCATCCGATGTCTTGAACCACATCAAACAACAACGGGCCGGAAGATTCGCCGGCCTTGTAATGTGGATGACGTTGCGGATTGCTCAGCGGCACAAACAATTTCCAGCGATCGCTTCTTACCGCCTGCAATTGATCTTGGCTGTAGTAATAGAATGCGTCGTACGGACTGTCAGCATTGTCATCCACCAGCAACGATCGAATGTCGTGTCCATCGATCGTTCGATCCGTTGGTGGAGACCCACCGGCCAGCAAAGCAAAGGTGGGTAACAGATCCATCGTGGTCGCTAGTTGGTCGCAAACGGTCCCCGCGGGAATCCATCCTGGTTTCCATGCGATCGTTGGCACGCGAAAGGCCCCTTCGCTGGTCGTGTATCCACGACCGTGCAGTGGCAAATTCGAGCCGCGACTCAAATCAGACTTGTCCGGTTGAATCGGCGCGCCGTTGTCGCTCGTCCAAATCACCAGCGTGTTTTCCGCGATCCCAAGGTCACGCAATTGATCCAGCATCACGCCCATTGACCAATCGAGTTCTTCGATTGCGTCGCCCCACGGGCCGTTGTTGCTTTTGCCTTTGAAGCGTTCACTCGAAAACGGCGTCTTGGTGCTCCCCGGCATGGCTTGGGGAAAATACAAAAAGAACGGTTCGTCTTTGTGCTCGGCAATCCATTTCATCGCCCGCTCGGTGTAGCGCTTCGTCAATCCGTCGCGATCACAAGGTGCTTCCACGACATCATCATTTTCCATCAACGGCAGTGCAGGCCAAGTCGAACCGTCGACGTCCCAAACCCGAGCCGTCATGTCATCGCTGTACGGAACGCCGAAGAAATAATCGAATCCTTGGCGTGTCGGCAAGAACATGGGCTGATCGCCCAGATGCCACTTTCCGATCATTGCCGTGGCGTAACCACACTGTTTCAACACCTCCGCGATTGTGATCTCATCAGGATTCAATCCGTATCGCGAGACCGGTCTCAACACCCATCCGTCACGCGGATTGTCGTGCATTCCGACTCGTTGCGAATAACACCCGGTCATCAGACTGGCGCGCGACGGTGTACAGACGCCGGCCGTCACGCAAAAATGAGTGAACTTGCGTCCTTCCGCCGCCATGCGATTCAGGTTCGGCGTTCGGTGCAACGTCGACCCGAACGGCTGAATGTCGCCATAACCGAGGTTGTCGCAAAAAATGACGATGAAATTGGGCGGACGCGAACCTGCCTCCCCCTCCGCCGCGACGGCACTCTCCTGAGCGACGGTAACCTCGGCACCAAAATGAAGGCCTAGTGCATCGTCCAGTCTTGGAACGTGGGTTTGATAAATGAGCCGTTTTGGCGTTAGCCACGGTTTTCGCGACTCAACCGTGGCTAACGCCAAAACGGCTAACCCCAAAATCAAGACTGGACGATGCACTAGTGATGCAATCGCGGCCAACAAGGCGATACCCGCGTAGCCAACGCATCGGGGACTCGTTTTCATGATGGTTCTCGCAAGGGAGGATGAGAGGCAGGGTGCCGGGCGGGAATTGATCGTCCGGTTGACGCGCCCGCTGGGTTTGCCAAGCTTTCGGCTTTCATGGGTCATTGGAGGTGCATCGAAATGGGTTTGGGAATCGCAATCAGAGCGTTTTCTGCTGGACTTTTCAACAAACAGGCCGCTGAGCGGCTCAGGATCGCGTTGGACGGCGGACAACCGGCTGACGAGCCATCGAAGCCGAAAATCGAGCCGCCGGCCTCTGTGAAGCCTCCTGCAACGCCACCTCAGCCCAAGAGGCCCGCCCGCAGCGAAGCCGTGACGTTGCTCTCGGCTTTGCAACGAGAATCTCGTTTGATCGATTTGATCCAAGAAAACTTGGGCGACTACTCCGACGCGCAAGTCGGCGCGGCGGCTCGACCCTGTCTGCTGCAATGCAAATCTACCCTCGACCGCTTGATCGGGTTGGCACCCGTCAGCGACGCGGGCGAAGGCAACTCGGTGGACGTCGGCGAGAACCCTTCGGCTGCGAGGTACCAGTGGGTCGGCGAAGGTTCCGGCGGCTCGGGCAAATTGATCCACAAAGGATGGGTGGCCACGAAGACCGAGTTGCCCGAATGGACGGGCGATGATGCCGACGCGAACGTGATCGCACCGGCTCAACTGCAACGTTCGTGATGCCCGTCCACTGAATTACTCGGAGTAAGAAAACATGGCTGCACGTTTCAGCGTCGGTATCGACTTGGGCACAACCAATTCCGTGGTCGCGTATTGTGAACTGGGTGTCGATGAAATCCGCACGCAACCATCCGCAGACGACCCAGCCGCCGGCATTCAGCTACTGAGGATCCCCCAAGTCATCCAGCCGGGGCAAATCGAGTCCCGTGATTCGTTGCCTTCATTCTTGTACTTGCCGCGTGCGGGCGAAGTCGACGCGTTGCGAATGCCCGGCGGCGCAGATCCCACGTCTGGAGTCGCCGGCGTCTTCGCGCGATCCCAAGCTGCCGAGAATCCGCAGCGTGTCGTCGTTGCCGCCAAGAGTTGGCTGTGTCACGGCAGCATCGGACGTACCGATGCGGTCTTGCCTTGGCAATCCGAGCCGGAGGTCCCGAAGGTTTCCGCATACGATTGCACCCAACGGTTCTTGTCACACCTGGTCGCGGCTTGGGACACACAGCATCCCGATGCTCCGCTGCGAGATCAGCAAGTCGTCTTGACGGTCCCCGCCTCGTTTGCACCCGCCGCACGAGAGCTGACGCGTCAAGCCGCCGTGTCGGCGGGGCTGCCAGAATCGTTCGTGTTGCTGGAGGAACCCCAGGCAGCGGTCTATCACTGGTTGGCCGCACAAGGAAACCAGTGGCGCCAAACGCTGAAGCCCGATGACGTGATGTTGGTCGTCGATGTCGGTGGCGGGACGACGGACTTGACGTTGGTCTCGGTGTCTCAAACCGACGGCGAACTCAACCTCCAGCGGCTCGCCGTTGGCAATCACCTATTGCTCGGCGGCGACAACATGGACCTTGCCCTTGCGCACTTCGCCAGCACGCGTTTTGCAGAACAAGGACACGACTTGGATCCCTGGCAAGGCGTTTCGCTGTGGCATGCATGCCGCGACGCCAAAGAATCTTTGCTGTCCAGCGACGGTGCCGACGAGCAAACGATTTCGGTGCTCGGGCGTGGCAGTTCGCTGATCGGCGGTACCGTTTCGACGAAGTTGACTCAGGCGGAAACGCGTCAGTTGGTTGTCGAAGGATTCTTTCCGCACTGTGATGCTTCGACGCGTCCAGAAAACAATAGCACCTCCGGATTTCAAGACATCGGACTGCCGTATGAATCGGACCCGGCGATCACGAAACACGTCGCAGCGTTCTTGTCCAATCAATCCGTCGGTGATTCTGAGCATCCCGTTCGGCCGACGCACTTGTTGTTCAACGGGGGTGTATTCCAAAGCGAAACGCTGCGCAACCGCATGGCCGAAACGATCCAAAGCTGGTGCGAGGCACCGCCGACGGTCCTCGGCGGCCCCGAAGACTTGGACACCGCGGTCGCCGTCGGGGCTGCGTTCTACGGATGGAGCAAATCAAACGGCGGAATTCGCATCCGTGGCGGAACGGCTCGGTCGTACTACGTCGGCATCGAGACGGCCGGGCTAGCCATCCCCGGCGCACCACGTCCCTTGCGTGCCGTATGCGTTGCCCCACGCGGAATGGAAGAAGGAACCGAAGCCGAAGTCCCAGGCAATCAAGTCGGCGTGGTCGTTGGCAAGCCCGCGAAGTTCCGTTTCTTTGCTTCGTCGGTCCGCGCAGACGACGTCGGCACTCAATTGTCTCGCTGGACCGCTGATGAATTGGTCGAGATCGAGCCGATCACGATCGAATTGTCCACGGAGTCAGCCGACGGAGAGTCGTTCGTGCCGGTTCAGTTCCACAGTCGCATCACCGAGTTGGGCATGTTCGAGCTTTGGTGCCACAGCACACGCAACGACGAAAAGTGGAAAATGGAGTTCAACGCCCGCGAGTCCTGACGTCGCGGGCGGAGTATCAAACCACGTAGCCGAGCCTCTCGGGACGTGTGATCTATATGTTAGCTCCGGTAGCTGCGAAGCAGCGACAGCATACAGCCTGGGGCGCGAGCCCCAGGTGAATACCCGACGCCGCCAACAAGCCGCGGAGCGGCGACAGATTGCATCCGGACCACCGCGTGCTGTGGGCTACACCAAACGTTCTATGCTGTCGCTGCTCCGCAGCTATCGCAGCTAACCCGGGGTGCGCTGGTTTCGCCGCGACCCCGGGCTATGTTGTTAAACCACTTCGTGGTCGGTTTGGAGAATAAGCGTGCTGTCTCGTTGCCAAAATCACGCGGAGCGATGATTGCTACGTGGATTTCGCGACACTTATTTTCCGCGTCACACTTCGCGTGACTTGCGGCTCATCAACGCGTTGGCTTGCTCGTCGTCGATGAACTGTTCGGACTTTGGATCCCACTTCAGCTCACGACCAAGCATCAGAGCGATGTTGCACAAGTGGCAGGACGTCATCGTGCGATGGTGCGACCAAACGTCGGAGATCGGTTTGCTGCGATCCTCGATGCAATCAAAGAAATTCTTCATGTGGTTGCCGGGCTTCTTACCTTTGCACAATTCGACGATTCGCTCCTCAATCTCCTTGCGGAAATCCTCGGCACTCTCGCCTTTCATTTCATCAATCAGCTTGCCTTCCAGCTTGCCGCGATTGACAAAGATCCGTCCCTCTTCTCCTTCGAACAAAATCCCATTGGGGAAATCAATATTCGTGCCTTCGCGTTTGTAGTGATGATTGACGTTCATCACCGACCCGTTGTCGAATGTCAAGTCGATACTGAACTCGGTCGCTGTGTTGAATCCGTTGGGTAGTTTGGCTTCGCCATTCAAAAAAGCGTTCCAGTTGAAATCGCTCGGCACGATCTTGGGAAACTTGCCTGTCCCTGCGACCTTGACCGGTCCGGTCTCGCCGGGTGAAAGAGCCCACTGGGCGATGTCGATGTGGTGAGCTCCCCAATCGGTCATCTTGCCGCCGGAGTACTCAAAGTACCAGCGGAATTCTCGACGACGCTCTTTGCAATAGTCTGCTTCGGGTGCAGGACCGACCCAAAGATTCCAATCCAGGTCCTGCGGAGCTTCGGTGTACTCAAAGGGTCCGCTTCCCGGGGCACCGCCGATCGCGACGTATGCATTCACGTTCTTTCCCAGTCGACCGCTTTGCACGATTGCGATGGCGGTCAAGAACTTGTCCGCAGTGCTTCGTTGCTGAGTCCCGACTTGGAATACACGTCCGGTTTCCTCGACGACCTTTCGAATCTGTTTGCCTTCGTCGATCGTCAGTGTCAGCGGTTTTTCACAGTAGACGTCCGCGCCTGCTTTCAAGCATGCGATCGCGATCGGAACGTGCCAGTGATCAGGCGTCCCGATCGTTACCACGTCGGGTTTCTCCTTTTCCAGCATCTCACGATAATCGCGATACGTGTTCAGCTTGCCGCCAAAATCCTTGTTGAACGCAGCCGTGTGAACGTCATCGACATCACAGACGGCAACCATGTTCGCATGGCGAGCAGCATCTCTGGCGATCTGGCCACCTCGGTTGTAGCGGCCACGAGGACCACCAACGCCGATCGCTGCGAGACGAAGTTTTTTTGAGTCGTCCGCGCCGACAGTGGTTTGGGAAATGGCGGCGACCGAACCGGCGACAGCGGTGGTCTTGAGGAAGTTACGACGTGACGGTTTCATGGATGACTCCAAACAAAACAAGGAAACGGTGGGGAAGTCGACAGGGGGGATTCGCCCGGCGTCCCGATCCACAGAACTCGGATGGAGTTCATCACGGCCGGCTGAGCGAAGACACTAGTGCTGCGATTTTTAATTGACTTGGTTGGCAACGATACAAATACCAGCACGAAGCGCAAGCGAGTGAACAAAACGCCGTGAATCACTCGCTTGCGCTTCGTGCTGGTATCAATGCTCAACTCGCGATCTTGGCACTAGTCTAACCGACTGGGAAACGGCGATTGTGCGTCGGCGTCCCGTTTTCTCCCTTCGCTTGTGCATTTCCGAGCGACCACCTGATGATCGTGATAGCGAGTACGATAGGAGCCGTTTCGCTCCGTCCCCAATCACTCCTTCAGCAAGCCCCCGCCATGCCGCTTGATCCCCGACTGCAGAAGCTATTTTTTCTAGGTGATCTGGTGGTGTACCAATACCCAGGATCAGCAAAAAAATGGGTTCGTCTGGGTGATGCATTCGGGCAGACAATGCTCGTGCTCCACAATGAGTCGTCCGCAACACGAAACCCAGCGAGCAAACAAGTCAATCCTCGGAAAGGAAACCGGCCATGAATCGGTTTGTTTCAGTCACCTGTATTGTGATCGTGATGTCCGCCGCCGGTAGTGTCCATTGTCCGTCGGCAAATGCGCAGTCGCTGACTCAGACTCTCAAGTCCGAATCGCTCGACACGCTGACTCGGGAGGCGCGAGAAAAAGGAAACGCGATTCGTGGTGCGATCCTATTCACTCAGCAAAACCTTGCATGTACGAAATGCCACGGACCGGGGGTTGACGGAAAACGCTTTGCACCCGATCTGACGGTCATGCCAGACGACGTGACGGACGCCCATCTGGTTGAATCTTTATTGTTACCCTCCAAAACAATCCGAAAGGGCTATGAGTCGATCACGGTGTTGACCAATGCGGGCAAAGTGGTCACGGGCAGATTGATGGAGCAAGACGCAGACAGCGTGACCTTGCAAGTGCCATCGTTCGAGTTGCCGCGGATCACGATCAACCGAGACGACATCGATACGATTTCACCCAATATCATCTCGCCGATGCCCGACAACTTGATGGATCAGGTCAAGGATCGTTCGCAGTTCCTGGACCTGGTTCGATATCTGATGGAGCTGAATGAAACGAAACGAAAAGACGTGGCTGTTGCGAAATCCGCATCCCATCAGTCGATTCGCCCAGAGCTTTTCGGCGAAGTCCTAATCAAAGAGTTCAACTGCGCCGCGTGTCATTCAGATGATGCCGCTCAGAGTCAGTTGACGGCCAAGTCGGCTCCTTTGCTTTCGTGGTCCGCAGGCAGGATTTCACCCGAGCATTTAGCGCGGTTCATCGCGGACCCCTTGCATGTCAAACCCGGCACAACGATGCCAGATGTGATGCGGTCTCTCAATGACGACGAACGTCAAGCCGCAGCGACCGAAATCACCCACTATTTGGTCTCTCTCAGTGATCGCTCATTCGCAACGACACCCGTCGATGCAGCGGCTGCCCAACGCGGTGGCGAACTGTTCCACACCGTCGGTTGCGTGGCCTGCCATTCTCCTCGCGATGAATCACACGTCGAAACGCTAGCCGAAAGCTCGGTTCCCCTGGGGCCGATCGCGGACAAGTACAGCACCTCCGGACTGGTTGAGTTCTTGAAGGACCCGCTGCAGTCCAGGCCCTCCGGCAGAATGCCACAGATGAAGCTGACCCATTGGGAAGCAACTGACATCGCCAACTACTTGATGAGCGACCACGACGAACAGGGCGCCCGATCGGAAAGCTCATTTGACCTGAACCAAAGCCTCGCGAAAGCCGGCAAAACCCGGTTCGATAAACTCCGTTGCGCTGCGTGTCACTCAAGTCCAGGTCACTCAAGTCCAAGTTCTGGTGCGAAGCCTACTTCGTTGCCGTTGGCGGAAGTCAACCGGAATAATGGATGCCTGTCGGGCCAATCCGGTCCGTGGCCGATGTTCGATCTTTCTCCAGATCAAACCGCCGCCATTCAATCCGCTTTGGACAACCCACAACGCAAGTTGAGCACGCCCGATCAAGTTGCCGTGACGCTCACCGCGTTTCGATGCGTGAACTGTCATCAGCGAGGCGAATTGGGCGGCGTGTCCGATGAACGCAATCCGCATTTCCAAACGGCCGATCCGAACCTTGGACCGCAAGGACGCATTCCTCCGACATTGACCGGCATTGGCGCGAAACTCAATCCACAGTGGATGCGTCAGGTCTTGGCCAGTGGTCGTGCGATTCGACCGTACGTGCTGACGCGAATGCCACAGTTCGGAATCAACAATGTGGCTCATCTCGTCGATGACTTCGCCGAAACCGACCAACTGCCGGAAGTGCAGTACGCCGATTTTCAAGACGAAACAGAAATCAAGAAAGTCGGCACCGAGCTGGTCGGCACCAGCGGACTCAACTGCATCGTATGCCACACGTTTCAACTGCAGAAGTCAGCCAACATGCCAGCCGTCGATCTCACGGAGATGGCAGAACGTCTGCAAAAGAAATGGTTCTACCACTATATGCGTGATCCCCAACGACTGAGCCCCAACACGATCATGCCTTCCTTTTGGCCCGGCGGGCGCTCTCTACGGGCTGACATTCTCGACGGTGATACCAATCTGCAGATCGAAGCCGTCTGGCAGTACTTGCTCGATGGTCGACAAGCACGAACGCCACGGGGCCTGATCAATGAACCTCTGGAACTGCTGGCAACCGACGAAGCCGTGATGTTGCGACGCAGCTATCCAGGCATCGGCAAACGCGGAATCGGTGTCGGATACCCGCTCGGAGTGAACATCGCGTTCGATGCCGAACAAATGCGGCTAGCGATGATTTGGAAAGGAAAATTTGCTGACCCAGGTGGCGTGTGGCGCAGCCAAGGTCATGGCAACGTCCGCCCACTGGGTGACAGCTTGATGAACTTTGCAAAAGGCCCTGACCTGGACGATGCGGAACGCCCCTGGCAAGTGGACGAGCAACGCCCACCCGATCACCATTTCGGCGGCTACTCACTCGACGAAAAGATGCGTCCCGAGTTCCGTTACCGTTTCGCAGAAGTTGACGTTCACGATCGATTCGTTGACACCGTTGATGAGGCATCGGGTCAGCCCTACCTACGACGTGTGGTGTCGCTAACGGCAAAGTCTGCTCGTGGTGGACTTGCTTTCCGAGCGGCTTCTGGCAAGTCGATCGTTCAAGTAGACGAGCGAAAGTTCCGAGTGGACGATCGGCTGACGGTTCAGATCGATCAGGACCATGATGGAAAGATCGCCGAAACAACGGACGGCCAACAACTCACCATCCCGCTTGCAATCGAACAGTCGCCCACGGAATTGACATTGGAATACCGATGGTAAACACGACCATGAAGAAATTTTTTTCACTTTGCATCGCGATTGCCTTCATCGGCGCTCACCTGCTGGCTAGCTGCCATGCGGAAACGCTTGGCGAGTACTGGGGAACGGCGGAGGAGGAAGCGAAGTACTATCGAATCGTCGAGGTTCCCTTTCCCGATGGCATGGCATTGGAAGCCGGATGCTTCGACGTCCTGCCCGACAACCGCTTGGCCATCGGCACCCGGCGAGGCGAAATCTTTCTCGTCGACGGTGCGTTTGACGAGAACCCCAAAACGACGTTTCATCAATATGCCGCCGGACTAGACGAAGTCATGGGGATCTCATTCCACGACGACGCGTTCACGGTGACTCAACAGACCGAAGTCACACGAATCAAGGACACGAACGGCGATGGACGTGCGGATGATTTCCAAACGCTCAGCGACGCTTGGGGGTTTCGTCACTATCACGAGTTCGCATTCGGTTCGAAACCCGATGCGGACGGGAACACTTGGGTCGCTCTCTGTCTATCTGAGTCCTATCGCTCCAAAGTTCCCTTTCGTGGCTGGTGTGTGAAAGTCACTGCCGATGGAGAAACGAACCCCGTTTGCAGCGGCATCCGGAGTCCTTGCGGCATCGGACCCAACGAACACGGCGTAATGTTTTATGCCGAAAGCCAAGGACCATGGAACGGATCGTGTTCGCTGAAAGTACTACAGCCCGGCGGTTTCATGGGACATCCCGTGAGCTTCAATTGGTATCCTCTGGCACCCGAAATGGGACCAGCGCCGACCGAACCCAACACGCGATCCAGACTAGAGCTGGAACGCAAGCGGGTTCCGCAACTCGTTCCCTACGCGGTCGTGTTTCCGTACATCAAGATGGGGCGATCCATTTCAGGCTTCACTGTCGATCACACCGGTGGAAAATTCGGACCCTTTGAAAATCAAATCTTCATCGGCGACTTCAGCCTCAGCGTGATGATGCGAGCCACCACGGAACAAGTCAACGGCGTCTGGCAGGGCGCTTGCTATCCGTTTCGCGAAGGTCTCGCCACGGGCTTGCTAGCCTGCCAGTTCACGCCCCAAGGAGACTTGATCGTCGGCGGGACGAACCGAGGCTGGCCGGTGCGTGGCCCGCGTCCTTACGCACTGCAGCGACTTGACTGGACCGGAAAGATGCCCTTCGAAGTCAAAGAGATCAACGCCCGGTCGGATGGTTTTCAGGTCACATTCACGAAGCCGGTTGATCCGACCGTTGCCGCTGATCCGGCAAGCTACGTTTTGTCGACGTTCACTCACATCTATCAGCAAGGCTACGGCAGCCCAGAAGTCGACCAGACGACGCCGAGGGTTTCCGCAGCAACGGTTTCAGACGATGGTCTCAGCGTTCGATTGCGAATCGATGGTCTGGTCCAGGGCCACGTCCACGAGTTCGACTTTGCCAAGTTGCGATCTGCAGAAAGCAGTCCACTCCTTCATGCAAACGCCTACTACACTCTCAACGAAATCCCCCACGACTGATTTGGGCTGTTATCCAGGTTCAGGGAGTTCAGGGCGTAGGACACCACCAAACGCCGTGAGCCGCGACGCGTAAGCGGCCGGGTCTCTCTCCATCCCACGATACCTTTCACCTGCCGCCACCCGTTGCCTTACGGCCAGCGGCTCAGGCAACGCTGTGAAGCATTCTAACTGTTAAAATACTAGCACGAAGCGCGAGCGAGTGAGTCGTAAGTCCACTCCCTTGCGCGTCGTGCTGGTATGTCCCGCGTTACAACAAACAAAATGTTTCAAAGCGTCGACTGCTTACGTTAAATTCACTTCTTTTTGCCTTTGCCACTCTTTCGAACCTTCTGCGGCGCGTTCGGATCGTATTTCGGATTCGGTTCGCTCGGCACGATCGCGTCGACGGACTGATGCCAGGCCAGCAAGTCGTTCAACAACTCGTCGCGTTTGACTGGATTCGACGCCGCCAGGTTGTTGTGTTCGCCGATGTCGTCTTTCAGGTTGTAAAGCTCCACCGCATGGTTGGTGGCGATTTCTTCGCGGCCTCCATCCAACTGCCATTCTTCTAGAAACAGATGAAGTTTCCAGTCACCCTTGCGGATGACGCTGACCGGGCGACTGCGGAAACCCGTCATCACGTCCAGTTCGCGCCCACGGATGACCGGACGGTCCAAATATCCTGGAAAATGCCAATGGATCGCTTGGCGTTTTAGGGTCCCGTCGCCTCGGAGCAGTGGCAATAGGCTCTCGCCATCCAGTGTCTTCTCCGTCGTTGCCCCCGCTGCGGCCAGGAATGTTGGAAAGAGGTCCACGTTGATGACAGGTTCATCGCAAACACTGCCCGGCTTCGTCACTCCGGGCCAACGCACGATGAAAGGTTCTCGGATGCCACCTTCATAGTAGCCGCCTTTGCTACCGCGAAGTGGCTCTTGTGGCGATGCTTGCGTGGCACCGTTATCGCTGGTGAAAACGAGCAGCGTGTTGTCGTCGAGTTTCAGCTCCCGCAGCTTGTCCAACAACATGCCGACGCTGGCGTCGAAGTCGTAGGTGCACGCGGCGTACATCAGTTGCCCCTTGCTCAGCTCAGGATTCTTTGCCGCCAACATCTGCAACGATTCGGGGCGTCCTTGCAGCGGAGTGTGGATGGCGTGATGGGCCAGGTAGCAAAAGAACGGTCCTTCCTTGTTTGCTTCGATGAACTCGATCGCTTTTCGTGTCAAGGCGAACACACCTTTGGGGTCACTGGGAGATCCGGCTTTGTTGCCCTCGGAACCTTCCTTCAACTTGCCTTCACCGAACGAGTCAAAGGTGAGATCGAATCCTTGATCAGACGGTTTTGCGCCGCCCGGTCCGTCGAGATGCCATTTGCCAACATGGGCGGTCTTGTAGCCTGCGTTCTTCAACGCGTCGGCGATCGTGATGTTTGATTCGGCAAGCCCGCCCTTGTTCGGCACGGGAATCAATCGTTGTTGCAGTTGGTTTCCCCGATTCGTACTACCCACTGCATAAACGTGGTGACGTGGCGTGTAGTTCCCGGACAGCAAACAAGCTCGACTCGGCGCGCAATTCCCAGCGGCTGCATAAGCATTGGAAAACACCATCCCCTGTTTCGCTAACTCGTCCAGCACGGGTGTCTCGCAAAACGAACTGCCTTGATACCCGACGTCTTTCCAGCCAAGGTCATCGGCAAAGATCAAAATGATGTTCGGCCGCTCGGCGGACGCAACCGTAGCAATCAGGGAAAGAAGCAGTAGGAGTGTTTGACGCATGACGGATTCGTTGAGAAAGGAGAGGGCGGCACCGGGACGATGATGGTCCTCCACATTCTAGACAAAACCTGACTCGTTGGGCGAGGCAGTTCGGATCTGCCCGACGTGAGCACGATGGTCTGATAGCCGTGCGGTCGCACAGATCGCTATGGGAACACTGGTTTCTTAATCCCCCGATACCAACGCGATCTGTTTTCTCAAGAATCGTTGTTCTGGTTCCTGCTTTGCCAATGCCAGTGACTTTTCGAACGCAGACTTCGCTTCCTGATTGCGTCCCAGCCTTTTGAGAAACTCGCCGCGAGCCGAGTGGGCCAAGTAGTAATCTTGCAACTCACCACTCGCGAGCAGAGTATCGATGATTTCCAAACCCGACGCGACGTTGTCTCGCATGGCAATTGCGACGGCTCGGTTGAGTTCCACGACCGGTGAATTCTCGATCCTCAGCAAGACATCGTACAACGCTACGATCTGCGACCAGTCGGTGTCGCTCGCCGTCGGCGCGACCGAGTGGACCGCTGAAATCGCCGCTTGAATCGTGTACGCACCAAACCGTCTGGAGCGAAGCGATTGCTCCACCAAAGCCCTCCCCTCGGCAATCAGTTTTTGATCCCACAAAGTGCGATCTTGGGCTTCCAGCAGCACAATGTTTCCTTCTTCGTCGATGCGGCCATTCCGACGTGATTCATGCAGCAACATCAGCGCGAGCAACCCCTTTGCTTCTGGATCATTGGCCTCAAGGTCCTCGCAGAGCTGGACCAACAGTCTCGCCAGCCGAATCGCCTCATCCGACAAATCTACCCTGGTCAGGCTATCTCCGATTGACGCACAATAGCCTTCGTTGAACACGAGATAGATCACCGACAAGACCGAGTCCATCCTCGCCGGCAATTCAGTCAATGATGGAATCGCGAAAGGGATACCAGCATCACGAATCTTGGCTTTGCCGCGAACGATCCGCTGGGCCATCGTGGCGGGCGAAATCAGGAACGCTCTGGCGATCTCTTCCGTTGTTAACCCACACACCTCACGCAAGGTCAACGGAACTTGCACCTTAGGATCGATTGCAGGGTGACAGCAGGTGAAGATCAATCTCAGGCGATCGTCTTCGATGTCACGCTGGGCGAGCAACTGGTTGGCGGATTCAATCTCGGCGATGCGCCGCGAGAGATCGGGATGCAGTTCGCTCAGACGAGCGCGGCGGCGGATCGCATCGACCGCTTTGAAGCGTCCGGCTGAGATCAGCCAAGCAGTCGGATTTTCTGGCACGCCTTGTTGTGGCCATTGCTGGAGAGCCGCTGCAAATGCGTCATGCATCGCTTCTTCGGCCAAGTCGAAATCGCCAAGTACGCGGACCAGTGTCGCAAACACTTTCCTTGACTCGAATCGGTAGATATTGTCGACGATTTCCGCAGTCATCATGTTCCGTCAAACGCTGCCTGCAACGTTGCGATATCGAGCTTTTTCATGCTCCAAACGGACTCGAACATCCGCTGGATGTTTTCCGGCTTTCCCGAATCCAACCACCTGCTTAACTGAGCGGGGACGATTTGCCAACACATGCCGAACCGGTCTTTCAACCATCCGCAGGCAAGTTCGCTACCGCCGTCGGCTTGCAGTTTTTCCCATAAATCATCCAGTTCTTGTTGGTCGTCGCATGCCACAGAAAGCGAAAACGCTTCGGTGAACTTCCAGTCCTGCCCCGCATTCAATGCCACAAACTTCATTCCACAAAGCTCGAATTCAACCGTCAGAATCGCGTCATTCGCCGGATTGCGAACGGTACGCACGATCGCTGAATCGGGCAGCACGGAAACATAAAACTCCGCGGCCTGCTGAGCGCAATCCGGATACGTAAAAAACGGTGTGATCTTTTGCTGTAGTTGCATTTGAAGCCTGTGGTGAATGGAAATGATAACCGTTGTTTTTTGTAGTGGACTACTCCAGAACCTCAGGTAGCGGAAACAGGGGGCGGATCTCTACCGTTCCCTTTTTCGCCGGCGGTAACCTTTCTGCGATCTTGATCGCTTCGTCTAAGTTATCCACGTCGATGATGTAGTAGCCCCCCAACTGCTCCGTTGTTTCAGCGAACGGCCCATCGGTGACTTGGCGTTGCCCACCGCGAACTCGAACACTGGTTGCGGTGGAGACGCTGTGCAGCGGAGCAGATGCAATCCACTTGCCTTCCTTTTCAAGTTCTTCGCTGATCGCCATCGATTCGATCATACACTCCCGGCGTTCGTCTTCTGTCCAGCCGTCCTCCACGCCGTAAATCAGCAGCATGTATTTCATGGCGTTTCTCCTGGAACCATCACCATCCAAGCGACACCGAACGGGTCGGTGACCATCCCGTATCGGGGCGACCAAAAAGTCTTGGTCAGGGGCATGTCCACCGTACCGCCGTCAGCCAACGCATTGAACGCAGCATCAGCGGCTTCCTCTGTGGGGACGGACAGTGCCAAACGAAATCCGTCGAATTTGGATTGGTCGTTGCAACCATCGGACGCCATCAGGGTCATCGCGCCGACGGTAAAGGATGCGTGCATGATCTTGTCCTCGAAACCGGGCTGTAGCATGCCCTCGGGAGTCGGATCTGGCGTCTCATTGAAACGCATTTTCATCAGGACGGTTGCACCGAGGGCAGACTGGTAGAACTGAAGTGCCTCTTCACATCGACCGCCGAAGAACAGATAGGGCTGAACCGATGAGCCCTGCAACGAAAGCTTCTGTCGCAGCGAATCCTCCTGCTCGCGAATCGTTCCTTGCGGGTCCGCCTCGGCAAAGTCCTCCATTTCAAAGATCGGACGGATGTCGATATCGGAATCTTCCATCATCGGATTCGGACATCGTTTCACCCACTGGATCGCTTCGTCCATTGATGCGACTTCCCAGATCCAAAAACCTGCGATCAGCTCACGTGTTTCTGTAAAGGGGCCGTCAGTAACGGTTCGTTGCTGACCGTGAAATCGAACTCGCTTGGCTTCTGAACTCGGTTTCAGCCCGTCGCCTGCTTTCATGATGCCTGCCTTGACCAGTTCTTCGTTGAACTGCCCCATTGCCGTCATCAACTCCATGCTGGGCATTTCGCCCGCCTCCGACCCTTTCGTCGCCTTGACGATGACCATGACTCTCATCGATTGATTTCCTCGGTTCTTAGATAGTTAGACAAACTGTACACGGCACCTGACGCGGCATCACGTAACACTCCACGTAATGGGATTCGCCAGAATTTCCCACCAAACTCTCTCAACAATCCCGTTTCTCAAAGGCCGCGTTTCGCTCCTCAATCATCTGGTTGATCTGTTCGTCCGCTGGTCGGATTTCGAAGGGCCCCATTTTGACGCCCGGATGTTGAGACATCAGCGAGATCGCGTGATTCAGGTCACGAGCCTCCAGCAGCAGGATGCCACCGAGCATTTCCTTGGTCTCAGCGAAAGGGCCGTCTGCAACATCCACACCACCATTCTTGGCGCGCAGAGTCACCGCGTTTTTCGCTGACTGCAATGCTTCGCCGCCGAGGAAATGCCCGCCCCGACGCAACTCGTCGTCGTAGGCAAAGCACTCCTCCATCATTTTTCGACCTTCCTCCTCGGACATGCCCTCCCATTTCGACTCGTCAAGGTACCCTAGGCAGACAAACTTCATGATTTCTCTTTGTTGGGATGGAGTGATTGCTTGACCAACTGACGCTGTTCTGGAAGGTAGTCGATTGGATGATGAGCCAATCGACACTTGGTAGAAAAAACTTGGAACATCGCCGCCCACTCGCAATCGGAGACTGCTGGCCTAGTCGTGTTCCGCTATCCCTGTGAGCCGATGGCGCTAGCCACGGGCCTCTATCCCTGTGAGCCGATGGCGCTAGCCACGGGCCTCGAAGGGTTTCGTCAACACCATTGGGCCCGCGGCTAGCCCGGATTATTCACGAGCCGCAGCGCGATAGAAACGTGTGACTCTACCAAACGCCGTGAGCCGCGACGCGTAAGCGGCCGGGTCTTTGCGTATCGAGTCTCCGTTTCAGTGTGTAGTACCCGTGGCCTGACCGCCAGCGGCTCAGAGCATATGACACCGCCGAACGTTTGGTAACACCACCATGCTAGAGGGGACGCTCTCGATCGCGTGGCGGCAGATAGACGCAGTCTGTTTCGTACCAGTCCACGAAACTCGTTTCGTGCAAAGGTATTGCAAAGACTGTAGCGGATCGCGTGATTCATCCCGTCTAGTGCTTTGCGGTTCACAAAGTCAGCACTCTCCATCACGATCCGGACACCAGTGTTATTAACTTCGCCGTACGAAGAGGGAACACTGAATCCAAAAGACGCACGTCCGTCTGACGTCAACAATGCTCGACATCGCGCGTGGAAAACTTGTCCAGTTCATTTGCCAGAGTCGGGCGTAGCGATGATCCTCAGATTGAACTGGCGACACTTGTTTTTCGCTTGATGATTGCGCGCGAACGACAGTTGATGTCGTCGCGACGAAATCATTCCTTGGGCGTCGCGAGATCCTGACGCCAGCCGACGAACTGGTTGTTTCGTGACGAAACCCTTGATCCCGGCAACGCCCAAATTCCGTTGTTTGGAGGCCCTCCGCCGCGGGGCTGCGAACAAACAATCGTGTTGCCCACGGCGTTTAATTCTCCAGCCACGCGGATTCCGGCAACACCGCTTCCTCGGACCGTGTTGTCAAGGAAGTAGGCCTGGCTGCCGGAAAAGATCATCACGATCGGTGGCATTCCGCCTTCGCGCGACAGTTCATTTCTCAACGCGGTGACGTGCCAGCCTTCTCTTACTCCGATCGCGACCTTGGCATTGTCGATGACACGGTTCTCGATCAAGCTTGACCGGCCCTCACGACACTCGGAAAAGCCAATGCCGGCTTCAAGGTTGTCGTGGCAATGGTTACCGATCAAGGTGGTGATGGAATCGCTTTCATGGCCGATCCCGACCGTTCCGTTCTCGTAGCATTCATTTCCGACAATTGTTGCCATGGCGTGAGATCGGATACCGATCCCCGCGAGACGGTTTCGGTAGCAGCGGTTTTTGCTAATCACGGGAGCGGAATTCTCTTCTGCTCCAATGCCTGCCATTTCGTTCTCATAGCAGTCGTTGTCTTCGATGACCGGGCGTGTCGTCGCCAGTGTCCGTGAACCGATGCCAGAACGTCGGTTTCGGTAACACTGATTGCCTCGTACCACCGGGCAAGACTCTTCGCTGATACCGATTCCCGCACGGATGTTCTCGTAACACTTGTTTTCAACGATCAGTGGACTTGCATCGTCATTGCCAATACCGGCGTAGAAGTTCTCGAAGCAGATGTTCTTTCTGATCACTGCCGTCGACTTGTGCATGGAACCGATTCCTCCGCCCATGTTTCGGTAGCAAATGTTACCTTCGATCAGCGGAGAGCATCGCCGTTGCTCGGTCCCCTGGATGGCGATCCCGGTATACCCGATGTGATGCACGATGTTGTTGCGAACCTCGCAGTCGATGCCGACGATGGAAATCCCGGGTGTTCCCAACGCACCGATGTGTTCGTGGCTCTGGTCATTCCCCTGAGTTTCATGGTGTTGTTGCCACTTCTTGTCGTCATATATGCCGACGCCGATGATTGTAAATCCGTCCAAGACCGCATCCTCGGCCATCGTGATACCTGCCATGTCCACGTTGCGATGGTTCGCTGGTAAAGCACCATCGACGATGGTTGCTTCCACCCTTGCCAATCCCAGTTTGCCAAGCGTATCGTCTCCTGCACTTCGCAGTATCACTCCCGGTTTCAGAACGATTCGTTCGTGATAGGTCCCCTGTTCGACGAGGACCACGTCAGTGGCCTCCGCAGAGTCAATTGCACTCTGAATCGATTGAAAATCCTTTGGAACACGCAGAGTTCTCGCGTGCAAGGTAGCTACACCGGTGCACATGAAAATCAACGAACAAGATAAAAGTATTCGAACCATTTGGACGCTCGCCTGACTCGCAGGTTCTGGTTTGAAGTGAGTTGCATTCGTTGCATTTGATTTCACCATGCATTCATCGCGGAATCAAATCTGGTGAATGTCACCATGAGGTTTACTTGATGATTTTGTTTAGCTTTTTCAGCGATCTTAGGGATCGCAAGCCGGCATCGCTGACACGAGTTCCACTGATGTTCAGCATTTCCAGTTCGGTTAAGCCCAGGATGTATTCGACACTCGTGTCGCTGACCTTCGTTCCCCCAACCTGCAGTTGCTGCAATTGCGGCATGCTGCTCAAGTGCATCAGTCCGGAATCAGTGACCAAAGTTCCGTTCATATCCAATCGCGTCAGACTCTTGATTTCTTTGATTCGCTTCATCGCATCGTCGGTGATCTTGCGATTGTCGCTGAGCCGAAGCTCTTCTAATAAGGGAAGTTTGCTGATAAAGTCAAAACTCCTGCTGGTAATCTTCTCCCCGTTCCGACAAGTCTTGGAGGCGTTGAACTTTTTCCAAGTGGCGCAGTCCCGCATCTGTGACCGGGGTGAAATTGAGACCGACGACCGTGACGTAGGGAAGTCCCTGCCAGTCAACGCTCGCAAGCCATGCGTCCGTCATCTTGGAGCGATCCTTGACCATCCGTGAAGTGACTTCGACAACATTTCCCGACGCATCACGTCTGATGTGAGCGCCCGATCGATTCAACGCCGCCATAGCGGCTGGCTTGTCCTTGACCGACACGATCTCGATGCTGGTGATTGCGGCAGTGGCCTTGTCGAATACGACGGACGCTGGACGGTTGGCCGGCATCGTGCTCAGGTTCGCGTCCTCGCCATTGACAATGACGCGCACGTTGTCCGCCAGCGGGATCGTTCGCCTTTCACCGCGGAAAATCAGTTCAACGCTGCGCTCGGCTTGGTTCCAGGATTTGAGCTCGACCTCCACCGGTTGGTCTGCGGTGGCAGCGGACGCCAACCCAGAAAACAACAGCAGCAATGCAAACGCTGTGCGAACGATGGACATGAAAAGATTCCTATTGCTGAGTTGGTTGTCTGGTGAATCGCACATTCTGTGAAGGTCTCGCCAATCTGTTGCCAAAATCGCGAGTTGAGCTTGGAAACCAGCACGACGCGCAAGCGGGTGATTCATAGCGTTCTATTCACTCGCTTGCGCTTCGTGCTGGTATCTGACTCGTTTCCAATCAATGCCAATTCACGCTCACGGCACTACCTTGCTCGTGGTCCTGCTGGCAGGTTCTGCAGCAAATACCGCGTGATCAACATTCTCACATGAACCAGCGTTCCGGTGCCCTCTCTCAGCCCGTGATCGCGGTTGGGATACACCATGTAGTCGAACGGTTTCCCCAGTTCGATCAGCCGATCGACAAGCCCTTCGATGATTTGGATGTGCGTATTGGTCTCTCCCGATCCGGTCACGATCAATAGCTTGCCCTTCAGACCTTCGGCAAAATGAATGGGAGCCGATCGCTGGTAGCCGTCCGGGTTCGACTCTCGGGTCCGCATGTAGATCTCCTGGAACCATGCGTTGTAGAGATGCGGTTGCGGTTTGGGGACGACCGCAATCCCGACGTGATAGTCGTCCGGTTTGCGAAACATCGCGTTCAGCGTGTTCGATCCGCCACCACTCCAGCCCCAGATGCCCACACGCGAAAGATCAACGAAGGATCGGAGACGCCCCAATTCTTTCAAGCCCGCGGCTTGCTCGTCGGTCGACAGTGGCCCCAGACTGCCGAAAATCGCTCGTCGCCAATCGGCACCTTTGGGCGCCGGCGTGCCACGGTTGTCGATGGACACCACCAAATATCCAAGATCGGCGACAACTCGCAAAAAGTGACTTTGCCCAGCGCCCCAACTGTTCAGCACGGTCTGGGCATGCGGTTCGCCGTACACATAAACAAAGACAGGGTACCGTTTTGATTCGTCGAAATCCTTGGGTTTGATCATCCAAGCGTCCATGCTGACTTCGTTACCGATATCAAGCTGCAAGAATTCGGTCGGATGATGCACGACGGAATTCGCCAACTGGTGCAGCTCTTCGTTGGACTGCACAACTGCGATGGTTCGATGCCCTGCCATCTCAACCAGTTCAACGATCGGCGGTGTGTCAAAAGTCGATACCGTGTGAAATGCCCACTTCGCATCAGGTGAAAAATCGTAGTCATGAGTTCCCGGCTGATTAGGTGGCGTGATCCGTTGTGACTCGCCGGAACCATCCAAAGAAACTCGATACAGGTACTTTTCGGTTGCATTTTGAGGAGAAGCGTAGAAGTAGTACCAACCGTTGGCTTCATCGACGATCGCGCGATCGATGAGGTCGTATTCACCCGGGGTCAGTAGTGACAACTCTTCGCCGTCGCGCGAATAAACAAAGGCGTGTCGCCAGCCGTCTTTCTCGCTGATCACGATGAACTCTTTGCCGTCGCGAATCCAAACCAGCCCCGAGTTTTTCCCTTGACTGGCCACGACCCAAGCGGGATCCGTTTCATGAAAGATCCGTTTCATTTCGCCATCGGGCGTCGCGAGAAAAAACTCACGGACGTCACGAGAGCGACTCAGTCGCTCGATGAGCAGTTCTTGCGAGTCCTCCACCCATTCCACCATTCCCAGATAGAACCCTTCGTCCGGGGACTCGATGGCCAACCACAGCAAATTCCTGGACTCGACATCGATGATCCCAACTCGATGTGTTGCAATCTGTCCGCCCACGCGTGCGAACCGTTGCTCCCTAATCCCTGGATAGGATGGATCACCAGGGACCAGCATGGATCGTTGCTTGACGTCCGTCTGATCGGTTTCAATGATCGAAACGTGCTTTCCGTCGGCACACCAACTCAAGCCGCGAAACGAAATGTCACGATCAGGTGCGCGATTCGTCAGACGCGTGACGTTGTCCGTTTCCAGGTTTCGCACAAACACATCGCGGTCTTGAAACTCCAGCTTGAGTGTTCCGTCTGGCGAAATCAATCGGCGTGGATTGGGGGATTGTTCCACGTTCGGATGCGAATCGAACGGCTTTCCCGTTTCGACGTTATAGTAAATCGTGGTCGACTTTCCTGAACCTGGTTCCTTTTGCAGGAGCGCATATCCGCTGCTGTCCGGTAACCAAGTCGCCTCAAAATCATCCGCACGGAACTCGTTACGCTCGTACACGGATTTCAGACGTTCCAATGTCGTCCCGTCAACCCACGCCTGCGGCATTTGCTGAGCCGAAAGATCGGTGAGCCCACACAGCAGCATGACGGCCGATAGAACGGATGGCAGAGTAAGTATTCGATTCATTCGGATAGTACCAAGAGAATAGATGCAATGTCTTGAGCAACAGCGAATGCATTCAGTCGCCACCTGCGACCGCCTTCAGCTCCTCTGCTTGCCGCAGAATCCGTTCAACGTCCTGTTTTCGAAGCGCATCGAGTAGCTTGCGTTGCTGCTGACTGTCCAGCTTCGTTGTGATCTCTTCCTCGTGTACACCCAGAGGAACATTCTCCAGTGACCAATCGTCGCTGCGTTGCGTGGCAAAGGGGATGTCCGTCACGCGTTCGGCTTGCAGGTTACCCAGCGGACTGCGTCCCCAAGCGTAGCGATAGTGAATCGGATGGGCGACCATGGGACTGCTCAGCACCAAGACCTTCTTGTCCGTTTGCGGCTGCCCGCGATCATTCTTGCCGGTTACGAGATGCTCGGCTTCGGCAGGGTGAAACTTTCTGTCTTCGCCTGCCACTGCAAACCCAAGAATCGGGCCGCCATCGTCAACCGCGCTTGCCGGTTCATCCAAATGCAACTCAATATGGTCGTCAGCGACGTTGATGCTCGTCACCATCGGCGGTTTCCAGCGAATCGATCTTTCGAAACCATACTGAGTCGCCAGCGCCCAACGAGCGATGCGTTCTCCGGCTGGGATCTTTAGCTGAGGGTGGTACCAACGGCGACGCAGGTCGTAGGTACTGGTAAAGCCGATGTTTTTGTCGCCCGCGTTGTAAAGGTCCAAGAATGTTTGATACTGAGCTTCTCGGATAAAGGGCCCCGGATTGGCCATCATCTCACAGTAGTTCTCCAGCGTCTGCACGTTTCCTTCGGTACAGAGAGATAGGATTCCAAAGGGCATGTCGGGATCGTCAAACGCCGCCCGCCAGGAAGCGATCATTTCAGGAAACACATAGCGGTACATGATCGTTCCCTCGGTTCCGTTAAAGCAATTGTTGTAGCCTTGGTGAAAGATGGCTCCTTTGATTTTGAGTCCCGATAACGGACCGATCATGCTGGCGAAACAGTTGCCGGGACGATTCTGATCCATCGCGGGGCCGGGACGCAGATCGGTCGGCTCGGTCTCGCCTGCTGGCATCTCGCGGCCTTCCTTCTTGAATCGCTCAACCTTTTGTCGATGGTTCGCAATGCGTTGCTCCAGATCGGCTTGGGAATCCCAGGCCGCAACTTTCTGATCCCACTCTTGCAGGACCGTCTTGACCTGCGGCGAATCGATTTTTCTCAGCACCGCATCGGGCGTCCATGTCTCCACGGTGGTCCCACCGCGTGATGCATCGATCACTCCCATGGGCACCTGGGAAGCCATATGAATGCGTCGAGCAAACACGTATCCGATCGCGGAAAGTTCGCGGACGATCTCGGGGGAGCATTCGTCCCAGTCACCTTTGCGATAATGACGTCCGAACCAGTCGCTCCATTCGTGCAGTCGAGCGAAGCCCTCCTTTTGATCCGGTCCGTTCATCGCTGGAACGGTCAGGATTCGAATGTTGGGGTAGTGAGCCGAGATGATTTCTAGCTCGCCGTTTTCGACCCGGTCCAACGGGAATTCCATGTTGCTCTGACCACCCAACACCCAAAGGTCGCCGATCAAAATGTTGTTCAGCGTCAGCGTTTGGCTGGCGCCTCTGACCGTCATCGTCTGCGGTTCGGTGTTGACTGCCATCGCAGGCAATGACACTTTCCAAGTTCGGTCTTCCGCAGCCGTTGCCGTTTGTTCCTGATCAGCTAGCGAGACCGTGACGTTTTCACCGGCGTCCGCCCATCCCCAAATGACGATGGGTTTATCGCGTTGTAGAACCATGTTGGATTGGAATACATTGCTGACGCATAAGCCTTCGCTGATCGCAGGTACGTCAATGACATCCTCACGCGGCATTCGAGCGTTCTGGGCAAGTCCGATGTCTGCGATGAACGCGGTCAGCAGACAGAGGAACGTCACGAGAGAGGTATTCTTGAGCATCAGACTTCTGTAGATGAGACGGGATGAGGGTAAGAGACGTAGTGGGATTCGCCAGAATTTCCTCGACTTGTAAGCCAGAGAAACCCGGGTCAGGGGAATTCTGGCGAATCCCATTACGGGGAATCACGGCTCGAGTTACGCCAGGATTTCTTTCACAACACGAGCAGGTTCTTCCACTCCGGTCAGGCGTTGATCCAACCCCTGGAACTTGAAGGTCAACTTGTTGTGATCGATTCCCAACTGATGCAAGATCGTTGCGTTGAGATCGCGGATATGGACGCCGGTGTCGTCGAGAATATTGTAGCTGTGGTCGTCGGTCATCCCGTATTCAAACCCACGCTTGATCCCCGCACCCGCCATCCAGATCGTAAAGCAACGTCCGTGGTGATCGCGGCCGTGATCGTCTTTGGTCAGGTTGCCTTGCGAATAAATCGTACGCCCGAACTCGCCACCCCAAATCACCAACGTGTCGTCGAGCATACCACGTTGCTTTAAGTCTTTTATCAGCCCCGCGGCAGGTTGGTCGATGTCGGAACATTGCTGACGAATCTTGGACGGCAATGAACCGTGTTGATCCCATCCGCGATGAAAGAGTTGGACATAGCGAACACCTTTCTCGACCATCCGCCGTGCCAGCAAGCAGTTGCGTGCAAAGCTACCGGGCGTATCGACGGCGTCACCATACAAACTTCGCACGTGTGCCGTCTCTTGTCCAACGTCCATCAATTCGGGAACTTCGCTCTGCATGCGAAAGGCCATCTCATACTGTGAAATCCGTGCCTGCGTCTCAGGATCGGCAAACTTGTCGTAAGCGACTTGGTTCAGCTCCCCGAGTCCTGTCAGCATGTCGCGGCGAGCTTCACGTGGGATGCCGGGCGGATTATTCAGATACAGCACGGGTTCGCCGCTGCTACGCAACTTGACGCCCTGGTGTCGGGCGGGCAAGAAACCCGAACCCCAAAGTCGATCGTACAACGCCTGTAATTGACCACGACCTCTTGAAATCATCACGATGTACGCGGGCATGTTGTCGTTCTCGCTGCCTAGGCCGTAGCTCAACCAAGCCCCCAACGCCGGCTTGCCTTGCTGCTGGACGCCCGTGTTGATGTACGTGATCGCCGGGTCGTGATTCACCGCTTCGGTGTGCATCGATTTGACGATCGTGATGTCATCCACGATACCGGCAACATTTGGCAGCAGTTCTTTGTTGACCCAAGTCCCGTGGTTGCCGAAACGCTCGAACTCGAACATCGGTGCTACGCATGGAAACGATTTCTGGCCGCTCGTCATCCCCGTCAATCGTTGACCTTGCCGAACCGACTCGGGCAACTCTTCGCCGTGAAATTTGCGCATTTCCGGCTTGTAGTCAAACGTGTCGATGTGACTCGGACCGCCAGCCATGAACAGATAAATGATCCGCTTTGCTTTGGGGGCAAAGTTTGGAAAACGAGGTAGTCCCGGATTCGATATCCCGCGTGCCTGGGCATTCATTGCAGCACCACCCAACAGCGAAGACAATGCGATCCCGCCGAGACCGTAGCCCGATTTGAGCAGCAAGTTGCGTCTTGATTCGATTCGTGGATCCATGATTCAACCTCGTGTGAGTGCTTCGTCCAAGTTCAAGATCATCTGAGCGATGACGGTCCATGCTGCGTGCTCGATCGGATCAAGCGATTCATCGCGTTTCCATTGACCGACGGACAAGAACTGCTGGGCGGCGTCCGGATTCGCTGCGAATCGTGCCAGCTCACGCTCCAGGATACCAGCCAAGATCTGTTGCTCACGCTGCGTCGCAGGTCGCGATGTCGTCAATTGGTAGGCCAAATCAATACGTTCGGTCGCCGATTGCTTCGTCGTTATGATTCGCTGCGCAAACGCACGAGCCGCCTCCACGAACTGCGGATCGTTCAGGGTCACCAGGGCTTGCAGTGGTGTATTGGTTCTGGCTCGTTTGACCACGCATTTTTCACGCGAGGGTGCATCGAAAATCAACATGTTGGGCATCGGTGCGCTTCGCTTCCAGTATGTATACATGGATTTGCGATACAGGTTGCGGCCCGAGTCTTGGTTGTACCGCAGCCCTCCGTTGAGACTGACTTCGTTCCAAATGTTCGGCGGCTGGTACGGTTTGACGCCCGGCCCGCCGACTTCATCGACCAGCAAACCGCCGATCGCCAACGCAGAGTCGCGAATGAACTCGCCCTGCAGACGAAAGCGGGGGCTTCGCGACAACAACAGGTTTTCCGGATCGTGTTGTGCTTGAGCCTCCGAGCGTCGCGAGCTTTGACGATACGTCTCTGACATCACGATGGTCTTCATCATCCGCTTCACATCCCATCCCGACTCGACGAAATCAACCGCCAGCCAGTCAAGCAATTCGGGGTGCGTGGGCGGCATCCCCTGGGCACCAAAATCACCGGCGGAACGAACCAGTCCGTTGCCAAACAACAGCGTCCAGTAACGGTTGATCGCCACGCGTGCGGTGAGAGGATGTTGGGGATCGGTCAGCCACTGCGCCAGCCCCAAGCGATTGGCCGGGGCATCCTCGGGCAAGGCAGGAAGTGCTTTGGGAACACCAACCGTGACCGACTCGTCTTCTCTGGGGGAATCATATTGACCGCGGTCGAGTACATACGTCATCCGCATTTTGTTGGGCGGATTGTCCGTCATGATCATCGACGTCAAACGCGTCGCCTCAAAATCACCAAGCTCTTTGGCCGACTTGTCGATCGCTTTGCGTTGTTTTTGGTACTCGGCATCGTGATTGGCAAGGTAAAAGGTTTTGAGCGTTTCGTTCTGCTCTGCCGTGCGATTTTCTTTCGCGGTGTTCAAGATTCCGTTGATCACGCTGTCCTTGGCAAGTGCGACTTCCTCCGGCGACAGCTCCCGGTTGTAGATGCGAATGTCATCAACCTCTCCCTTCCAGTTTGCACCGGCGGATCTGCTGCCGATCTTGAACGCCGCAGTCGTGTCGATCGTGTTCTTCAGCGAGTCGGCTTCGATCTGGTTCTCGGAAAGTTTTCCGTCGATGTAGACCTTCACACCCGCCGCTTTCATTTCGCCGTCATACGTGACGACGACGTGCTGCCAGGTATCGATCTTGAGTTCATCCTTGGAGACCACTTTGATCGCATCGTCTTGCCATTTGCTGATGATGTGGGTTCCCACATTGCGACCTTGCACCCAAAGGTCGTATCCACGGTAGGCGTTGTTGACGTCCATTTTCGAGAAAACGGCCCCACCGCTCTTGCCGTCGTACTTCATCCATGCGGCGAAGCTAAACGGTTGATTGTGCGCTAGCTGAGTGGACTCCTCGTTGAGAACGTAGTTGCTGCTCCCATTGAGCTTCAACGCTTTGCCGCCATCCCGATCGACCAACTCGAATTTGCCGCTCTCAAGGGTGGCGGAGGATCCGGTGATGCCGTTGGTGAGTTCGTTATTTGCTGAGGTGTCAAAGGCGAACCATTGGACGAGGCCGGGTATGTCCGTTGGCTTGCCAGCGGCTTGCGCCTTTTGGGTTTCCTCCTTGGCCCATGCGTTGAACTTTTCTTCGACGCTGGAGACGTATTTTTCAAGAGAGCGTTGCTGAGTTTCGAGCTTCTCCGAAAGTTGTTCGCGTTTCAATTGGCGTTCTTGCATGTAGGCCGATGCGACGAAATCCGAGTCGACTTCCACGGTTGGCGTTTGGTTGCCGTTTCGTGTTTGCATTCCAGGGTCGGCCGTGTTGTTGAAATAGGCAAAGAACTGGTAGTACTCCTTTTGAGAGATCGGATCGTACTTGTGATCGTGACACTGCGCGCACTCCATCGTCAGGCCTAGCCAAACCGTACTGGTCGTCGCCACGCGATCAACGACGTACTCGACTCTCAGTTCTTCCGCAAACGCACCTCCCTCGTCACTGGTCGCGTGATTGCGATTGAATCCAGACGCGATCTTTTGTTCCGTCGTAGCATCGGGAATCAGGTCTCCCGCCAACTGCTCCGTCGTGAATTGATCAAACGGCATGTTGCTGTTGTACGCATGGATCACCCAATCCCGCCAAGGCCACATGTCTCGAGGTCCATCGGCGTGCATCACGCTGGTGTCCCCGTATCGAGCCGCGTCCAACCAAGCGAGCGTCATGCGTTCGCCGTAAGCATGCGAAGCCAACAGTCGATCGACGACACGTTCATACGCAAGCTCCAGGCCGCGTGCTTGGATGTCGCTGAGAAACGCGTCGACGTCATCGATCGACGGTGGGACACCGGTCAAGTCGAACGTGACGCGTCGAATCAGAGTTCGCGGGTCAGCGGTTTCGGAGATCGACAGCGGCGTGTTTACTAATCGTTGGCGGACGAAGTGGTCGACCGGATTTCCGGAAACTCGCTCGACGGATTTTTTCGGCGCGACGAACGCCCAGTGGTCTTGGTACTCGGCTCCCTGCTCGATCCATTCCTTCAACAGATCCTTTTGCTCTGTCGTCAGCGTCTTGTTGGACTCGGGCGGAGGCATCACTGCATCAGCGTCATCGGAAAAGATCCTGGCAACGAGTTCACTTGAGTGAGCCGCTCCCGGCTGGATGGCCCCCGAATCGATGGCAGCATCTCGCAGGTCCAACCGCAACCCGGCCGCCCGCGTCGATTCCGCCGGTCCGTGACAGAGAAAGCAGTTGTCCGAAAGGATTTGCCGGACGTCACGATTGAAATCGATTTCATCAGCGCTGAGGGAGCCAACTGCCGTCGCGACCATCGAGATGGCCAGCAGATTCTTGAGTGCCCGATTCATCATGAAAACAGCGAATGGTCTTGGGGAGGGTTGCGCTGAATCGCACTCACGCCGTGGGGGAGATGGCCGCGTGAGGCCGCGATCCAAAAGGAGGAGCCTCATTATAGACCAACGCGAGAGCTCGCATTGATAGAGAATCGCCAAGGCATCTCACGAAAACTCACGCAGAGGGATTTCACAGGACCCCGGCAGAAATTTGCCTCGTTTTACGGCGAGAAAGCAAAAGCCAGCGTAGATCATTGCTCACGCGGCCTCAAAATCGAATGTTGCCAGGATTCACTTCGGCGATGAAACCTGACGTCGAAAACGATTGGGTGACGTGGACTCTGTGCGGTGAAAACGGTACCCTGGGTGCCGGTGCCGGTGCCGGTGCCGAGTGAGTCGAGTAACTCAACATCAAGACGTTGCCGATAGGTATCAATCTGCTCTTCATACCCGACGGGTAGTTCAATGATTTCATCCGATATGCCGCGTTCAGCCGACGTTGAGCTATGGCTCCATTGTGGTGGACAGCGGTTTGAGTTGGGCCAAGTGGGAGGCGAGATTCTGATTCTCGCCAAACCAGAGCCGATTCCCGGCGGCGAAGCGGTCGTTGAAACCATCATCGACGGTCATTCCCAGCGTTTCTCGATTGGAGTGATTGCAGCGCACTCGGGTGAGTCCAAGCGGATCGCCTTCTCGCGTCCTTCGTAGAAGACTGATGCGGGGTGCATGACACGTTTGATCACTCCGACGTCGGATCCGGTTTAACCGCGATAACGTTCAACGAAGCCCCCGGCTTCGGCGTTTTCGATTCACCGGTATCCGTAGGTGATGTTCGACCTAACACGGCCTACCCTTCGGGCACGGGTTAAACGAAAATTTATCGGTGTTGGGTTTAACCGAATCCGATCGCAAGGCAGGATTGGGACGCTGATTTGATGACAACCATTCACCAAAAGTGATTCAATTGATGAAACCCATTCTCATTACCACAGCCGCTTGGATGCTGTTGCTTGTTGCGGTGAACGATGAGGCGATCGATGCCGAGGAGCCGAACACGAACGAGAGTGCTGCTGCGTCGGATTCGATCGGTCGGTCGGAGGTCTCCCACGCGGATGTCGTCGTCTATGGTTCGACACCGGGCGGTTTTTGTGCCGCCATTGCCGCGGCTCGCGAGGGTGCTTCGGTGATTCTACTGGAGCCGACGGATCATGTCGGCGGCATGAATACCGGCGGGCTGAGCCATTGCGACTCCAACCAAATGGTCCGCAGCACGGTGATGGGCCTGTTCGATGAATGGCACAAACGCGTGGTAAAAGATTACACCGATCGCGGCTTGAAAGCTCCCTACGAACCGACGCGAAAAGACCAGTCCCTGTGGACCTTTGAGCCGCACGTGGCTATGCGTGTCACGATGCAAATGCTTGAGGAGGCCGGCGTCACGGTCTTGACCGAGCGATATCTGACGGCGGTCGAGAAAGGCGGGCCGCGGATCACGTCGTTGGTCACCAAGAACGGCACCTTCACCGCCAAAGTCTTTGTCGACGGCACGTATGAAGGAGACCTGATGGCGGCCGCCGGAGTGGACTGGACGATCGGACGCGAGGGACGAGATGAATATGGTGAGTCGTTGGCGGGTAAGCAGTACCCAAAGAAAAAGATGGCCATCAACGGATTGAACGAGTCAGGAAAGCTGTTGCCCCTGCTGACGACCGAGGATGCCGGGCCTGAGGAAGCCGGCGACAAGAACATCATGACGTACAGTTTCCGATTGTGCCTGACAGCAGATCCGAACAATCGCGTAGAGATGCCCAAACCCGCCAACTACGACCCGTCACGATTCGAGATTGTCCGCCGCGCGTTGCGGGCGGGGGAGAGAGCTATCGGCTTTGACCTTTATCCATTGCCCGGCAAAAAGCTCGACGGCAACAACTCCATCGGCGGACAGTTCTCGCTGGGCTTGGTCGGCGGTGGGAAGAACTGGCACTCGGCCGACGAAGCGGGACGGCAGGAAATCTGGGAAGCACACAAACAGTACACACTGGAACTATTTCACTTCCTGATCAGCGACCCGGATGTGCCTGCTGGGATCCGCAACAAGTTTGCCAGACTCGGTCTGTGCAAGGACGAGTTCGCGAGCTATGGCCATTTCTCTCCCGCACTGTACGTCCGCGAGTCACGGCGGATGATGGGCATGTACGTCATCCGCCAGCAAGACATACTCGATTCGCCGAGCAGGAGTGATCCCATTGCGATCTCGTCTTTCCCGATCGACTCCCATGATTGCCAACGGATCGCGCTGGCAGACGGAGGAGTGATCAACGAGGGAACGATCTTTCCCGTGAGGCGCAAAAACCCTAAGCAGGGCTACGCTTACCACGTCCCGTATCGCTCGATACTGCCGCACGCCGAGCAGTGCGAAAACTTGGTGGTGCCGGTCGCGCTTTCATGCACACACGTGGGGATTTCCTCGTTGCGTATCGAAGGAACGTGGATGATCATCGGCCAGAGCGCGGGGATCGCCGCGGCATTGGCGGCGAGCAGCGATGTTCCTGTCCAGGAACTGTCGTACGTAACACTTCGCGAGCGATTGCTGGCTCAGGGACAAGTTCTCGAATTACCGGATGTTCCTGATCTGTCCGCGTCAGCTGTTTCGATCGACCCAGGCTCTCTACCGGAAATCGTGCTTGACGACGCCACAGCAACACTGGCTGGTGAATGGACTCATTCGATCAACTTTGCGCCACACATTGGCAAGGGATATGTCTTTAGCGGAGAGAAAGATTCGAAGGCAAAAGGTGACGGAGAATCGGTTGCGACCTTTCGATTCAAGGCGTCAAAGTCCGGTGAGTACCAATTGCTGATGGCTTATTCCGCCCATGAAAGCCGGGCAACGAACGTTCCCGTAACCGTTTCATCCGGACCACACACCAAGACCCTCGTGGTGGACCAAACCATACCGCTCCCCCCTGGCAAACATTTTCGTCCACTGGAAACCGTCGTTTTGAGCGCGGATGTGGAATCCATCATTCAAATCACGAACGCAGAGACAACCGGTTTTGTTATCCTGGACGCTTTGCAACTGCTGCCAGTCGAATGAACAACGTCAAGGTTTCGAGATTGGCAGGCGAAGCAATCGTCAATTCCTATCGAGCCTATCTCTTTGACGACTCAGCTGCTCAAAGTTTGGTGTTGTGTCTTTTTGGTTTTGCGCAAGTTTATGTCCCTACTGCCGGCGCAGCTGGCGGCACCAGTGAGCCTCAGACGCTAGCCGTGGGCCTGAGGCGGATTGTGGTGCCGGCCCACGGCTAGCGCCTGAGGCATCACTTTGATTGCGATGCATGGAACAAAAACATGGACTTAAAAAAGATGTCAGCATCAAACTTTGAGCAGCCCAGTTTATGTCCCTACCGCCGGCGCATCTGGTGGCACCAGTGAGCCTCAGGCGCTAGCCGTGGGCCTGAGGTGGATTGTGGTGCCGGCCCACGGCTAGCGCCTGAGGCTCACTTAGATTGCGATGCATGGAAGAAAAACATGGACTGGAAAAAAATGTCAACACCAAACTTTGAGCAGTCCAGTTTATGTCCTTACTGCCGGCGCAGCTGGTGGCCCCAGTGAGCCTCAGGCGCTAGCCGTGGGCCTGAGGCGGATTGTGGTGCCGGCCCACGGCTAGCGCCTGAGGCTCACTTTGATTGCGATGTATGGAACAAAAACATGGACTGGAAAAAAATGTCAACACCAAACTTTGAGCAGTCCAGTTTATGACCCTACCGCCGGCGCAGCTGGTGGCCCCAGTGAGCCTCAGGCGCTAGCCGTGGGCCTGAGGCGGATTGTGGTGCCGGCCCACGGCTAGCGCCTGAGGCTCACTTAGATTGCGATGCATGGAAGAAAAACATGGACTGGAAAAAAATGTCAACACCAAACTTTGAGCAGTCCAGTTTATGACCCTACCGCCGGCGCAGCTGGTGGCCCCAGTGAGCCTCAGGCGCTAGCCGTGGGCCTGAGGCGGATTGTGGTGCCGGCCCACGGCTAGCGCCTGAGGCTCACTTTGATTGCGATGTATGGAACAAAAACATGGACTGGAAAAAAATGTCAACACCAAACTTTGAGCAGTCCAGTTTATGACCCTACCGCCGGCGCAGCTGGTGGCCCCAGTGAGCCTCAGGCGCTAGCCGTGGGCCTGAGGCGGATTGTGGTGCCGGCCCACGGCTAGCGCCTGAGGCTCACTTTGATTGCGATGTATGGAACAAAAACATGGACTGGAAAAAAATGTCAACACCAAACTTTGAGCAGCCCAGTTTATGTCCTTACTGCCGGCGCAGCTGGTGGCCCCAGTGAGCCTCAGGCGCTAGCCGTGGGCCTTAGGCGGATTGTGGTGCCGGCCCACGGCTAGCGCCTGAGGCTCACTTTGATTGCGATGTATGGAACAAAAACATGGACTTAAAAAAGATGTCAACACCAAACTTTGAGCAGCCCAATCCTTATTCCATTGTTGTTCGCTTAGCTTGCCTAGCGTCGCTGCTGGTAGGCTCTTCTTCAGTATCAAGGGCGGATCCGCCGCCGGAGCATGCAGGCAAACCGGAGCATGCAGGCAAAAACGTCACTCGCATCGACTTGTCTCATTGGAAGTTGACGTTACCAACCGATTCGTCGGGCAACTACGGCGGACATGCAAGCGAAGTTTCTGCTCAAAGGCTTGTCGCCGGGTTCACGGATTCGCACTTCTACGCTGATCCAGATGGTACCATCGTTTTCTGGTGCCCCGTGGCGGGCGCCAGGACAGATGGAACCAAGTTTCCTCGGTGCGAACTGCGCGAGATGTTAAAGCCAGGCGACGAAGATACCAACTGGACCTCCACTGGGACACACATCCTGCGCGCTCGTTGCCGACTCACGCAGCTTCCAAGCAACCCCAAAGTCGTGATCGGTCAAATCCACGGCTACACGGGCGAGGCTCGACCGCTGATTAAACTACAGTACTTTAGAGATCACATCGAAGCTCTTGTGAAAATCAGCCCAAACTCAGGGAAGGACCGCAAGCTGACCTTCGCCGATGTCCAGGTCGGCGAGGACATTCGCTACGAGATCAAAGTGCAAGACAACATGCTGTTTGTCACGGTCAACGGCGAAACCCATTCAGAAGACTTGCAGAAGAATGACCCGGATTGGCTTCGACAGACACTTTACTTCAAGGCCGGCGTCTATTCACAAGACAACGAAGGCCCATTGACGGAAGGCGCAAAGGCCGTGTTCACCGAGTTGACGGTCACTCATCACGAGTAACACGGAAAAGGAATCGTCGTTTACCGATCGCGTTTCATCGGACAGTCGGAGAGAGGAATTTATGTTTCAGATCAAGTTGTTGTTGACAGGCCTGATTGCGGTCTTTACCTCCGCTGCCGTCTTTGCCCAGCAAGGCCGAGCGATTTCGTTGAAGTCCCAGATTTCTCATGTTCAACCGATGACGGGGATCGTGCTCTGGTCGGACAACGATGACGTATCCAAGCATGCCGATGCGATTGCGCTTGAGTATCGGTATTGTGGGTACAACGAAGTGGTCGACGCGAGCGGAAACTACGACTTCGGCAAAATTGATTCTATCCTGGACGAGATCGCCGCCCGAAATCATCAAGCGGTCTTGCGTTTTTATTTCTGCTATGTCGGCAAAGAAACCACGGTGCCAGAGTTCATTTCATCGCGACCCGACTACCAGGAAACCATCGGGATCAGCGAGAAGCAAAAAACGCATTTTTGCGACTGGAGCAATCGGGCACTGCAAGCATTCACGCTTGAGTTCTACACCAAGTTCGCTCAGCGATACGACCAAGACCCGCGGATCGCTTTTCTGCAGACCGGTTTTGGATTGTGGGCGGAGTACCATATCTACAGTGGCCCCAAACAGATGGGGCAGACATTCCCGTCAAAGGAGTATCAGGCGGTGTTCTTGCGGCATATGGACGAACAGTTCCAAAGCTTGCCCTGGTCCATCAGCATCGATGCGGCCGACAACGACTACACGCCACTGGAAGAAAACCAAGAGCTTCTTCGTCTGAACTTTGGATTGTTTGACGACTCGTTCCTGTGTAAGCCACACCCAAAGGAGAACGCGGTGAATTGGAAGATCCTGGGAGGGGATCGCTGGAAACGACAACCGGCGGGCGGCGAGTTTAGCTACTACAACAAAAAGGATCAGCGGAACGCGTTGAGCCCTGAAGGCCCCAATGGGGTCTCCTTTGAAGATGCCGCCAAGCAGTTTCACATCAGCTACATGATCGGCAACGATCAGCCTCGGTACCAAGGCATTCAGCGTATCCGATCGGCAAGCATGGCGACGGGGTATCGGTTTCGCGTTACCGCAGCGGTGGTGACCGGCAAAGACTTGGTGTTACGAGTCGTCAACGAAGGCGTCGCGCCGATTTATCGGGACGCTTTTTTTGCTGCGGGAACCAAGCGGTCGAACGCCTCGCTACGAGGGTTGCTGCCGGGCCAAAGCATGGAATGCACGATCAGCGGCATCACGGAAGCGGACATTCAGCGGATTTTTATTGAAAGCGACGCGATCCTGCCGACCCAGCGGATTCAGTTTGATTCCGACTTGCCGTAGCAGTGAGACTGAGGAACCTCGATGAAATCACCAAAAAGACGCATTGACATATCGTGAGCTACCGATATATTGTGTGTATCGAATTTGGGAGATCACATGCCAGCCACGAAATCGAAGAAAGTGACCAAGCCGAAGGGGAGTGTCCGAGACTTTGCCGATGCGGCTGAGTGCCTGAAAACACTGGCTCATCCGGTTCGTTTACGAATGGTGCAATTGTTGCTGCATGGTCGGTACACCGTAGGCGAGATCGCACAGGACTGTGAAGTTCCCGACAACGTGGCGTCCGAGAATCTGCGTTTGCTGCAACGATGCGGTTTCCTGGCCAGTGAGCGAGAGGGCCGTAAGGTCTTTTACCAGATCGCGGAACCTCACTTGGCGGGACTGATGAATTGCATCGAAGGACGTTTCTTGAACGCCGATCGGTAGATCGCATTTTTCCAGGAGCCTGTAAGGTTCCTTTTTTTGACTTCAATACCTCGTCGAGTGGCGAGGTTACGAGACTGCGACACGATGTCACACTCAATGGAGAGGGTTGCGGTGCATTTGAAAGCTGGGCAACGACCGACGGGAGAGGCAGTCCCGAGCAGCTTGTCTGACCTGGAGCGTCAGGTGCCAGTGGCATCGTCGGATACAGCCGTGGGCTGGAGCAAATGGCTGAACAGACGGCAGAACGGATACCAAGTTCAACCCCAGGGCGGAGGCTCATGTTCGCGTTAGCCATCCTGTTCGGCTGTGTCGTCGGGTTTGCACTGGGGTTGACCGGTGGAGGCGGCGGCATCTTTGCTGTCCCGCTGTTGGTATACGGGCTGTCCGTTGCGGCTCGCGAAGCGGTTGGGATCTCACTCGCGGCGGTCGGCGGGACCGCTTTGTTCGGAGCAGTGCCGCGGATGGTGCGAGGCGAAGTCGAATTGCGGACCGGGTTGCTATTTGCAATTGCCGGGATGCTCGGCGCCCCGATCGGCTCCTATCTGTCCGCGCTTGTTCCTGAGAACGTGTTGTTGGTGATGTTTGCGGTGTTGATGTTGGTGGTGGCGCAGCGGATGTGGTCCAAGGCTCGTAATCCTGCATTGCCCAGCGGTGTTTGTTCGAGCGAGAGTGAGCCAGTGGAAGACCACAGTGCTTGTCAGCGTGACTCCGACGGCAAGCTTCGTCTGACGTCGCGTTGCGCTCGGTTGCTGTCGTTGGTCGGGCTGATGACGGGTGTGCTTTCAGGGATGTTTGGTGTCGGCGGTGGGTTTGTGATCGTACCGGCGCTGGTGATTTTCAGTGGCATGGCGATTCATCAAGCCGTTGGGACATCCTTGTTCGTGATCGTCTTGGTCAGTCTCAGCGGCGTGGCATCGCATGTCGCCGGCGGCAACGAACTTTCCTTGGAGACGACGTTGCTGTTCATGCTGGGCGGGTTCGCAGGCATGTGGCTGGGCGGCATCGTCGCCAAGCGACTGAAGGGCCCGACGCTTCAGAAAACGTTTTCGATCGCGGTCGTGTTGGTCGCGATCTTTGTGATCTACAGGTCAGTGGTTTTGTAACCAAAAGCTCCACGGGAGAATCGTGTCATGTTGCTCAAATATTTCTACGACGAAAAACTCGCCCACGCGTCCTACATGGTCGGGTGCCAGCGAGCACAAGAAGCGGTCATCGTTGATCCAGGTCGCGATATTGAACAGTACATCTCGATGGCTGAAAAAGAAGGCGTCAAGATCGTTGCGGTCGCCGAAACGCACATCCACGCCGATTACGTCTCGGGTGCTCGTGAGTTGGCCGATCGAGTGAACGCCAAGCTCTACGTATCTGATGAGGGTCCGGCGGAATGGAAGTATCTCTATCTGGAGGGCTACGACAGTTCGCTCGTTCGTGACGGGGATCACTTCATGATTGGAAACATTCGATTCGACGTCCTGCACACACCGGGGCACACCCCAGAGAGCGTCTCGTTTCTCCTGACGGATCAGGGCGGTGGTGCCGACAAGCCGATGGGAATCTTCACGGGCGACTTTGTTTTCGTCGGTTCGATTGGGCGACCGGACTTGCTCGAGGAAGCCGCTGGGTTGATGAATACGGCAGAGCCCGGTGCACGCGAGTTGTTCCACTCGTCTCAGCGATTCAAGGATTTGCCTGAATACCTACAAGTATGGCCGGCGCATGGGGCCGGCAGTGCTTGCGGCAAAGGGCTCGGAGCGATCCCATCGTCCACGGTTGGTTACGAGAAACGATTCAATCCGGCGTTGCAGTTCGACGACGAAGACGAGTTTGTTCGCTATATCTTGGCCGACCAACCGGAGGCACCGAAGTACTTCGCGGTGATGAAGCGGGTCAACAAAGAAGGGCCACGGATTCTTGGTGCGGGGCATCATCACAAGATGCTCGACGTTACCGGTCTTGCCGACGCGATCAAGAGTGGCACCGTCGTTGATCTGTCGCCGTCGCCCGAATTCGCAAAGGCTCATGTGCCGGGGACGATCAACATACCCATGGGCATGTTGTCGGCGTGGGCGGGTTGGTTGGTTGATTACGAGCGGCCGATGTACTTGATTTGCCAACCAAATCAACTCGAAGAAGCCGCTCGGCTGCTTCACAAGATCGGCGTGGAGCAGATCAAGGGGGCTTTTGACGTTAGCGAGGTCCGATCCAGCGGCATGGCGACGGAAGTGTACTCAAGTGGAACTCCAGAGGACTTATCGTGCGGCATCAACGAAGGCGAGGTGAAATTGATCGACGTACGTTCTAACGAAGAGTGGAAAGAGGGTCATGTTGAGCAAGCCGAGCATCGATTCCTGGGCCGTTTGCCTCAGCATCTGCGCGAATTTCCCAGCGATCAGAAACTTGTCGTTCACTGCCGCAGCGGGGCTCGATCTGCAATTGCCGCGAGTGTCCTGCAGGCGGCGGGATTCAAGAACGTCGTCAATCTGACGGGCGGCTACATGGCTTGGAAAGCCGCAGGACTGCCCAGTGTAAAATCACAGCCGGTAATGACCGGCTGAGACGTCTCAGGTGTTATTGTCTTACTTAAACTCCGGCGGCAAACGCCTGAGTATTCCATTTCTGAATCACAACAAGAACGACTATCAATCATGACCAAGACTGAAACGATCAAGAATCTGCAACGTGCGTTGTCGATGGAATTGACTGCCACACACCAATACCAATTGCACGCGTGCGTTCTGGATGATTGGGGCATGGGGCTGCTGGCAACAAAAATGCGTGAAGAGCTGCAGGAGGAGCTTGGGCACTCAGAAGACTTCTTGGTCCGCATACTGTTCTTGAACGGGGATCCAAAACTCGCGTTGGAGAAGACGCCTGTTCGTGCAACATCGCTGAAACAAATGTTCGAGACGGATCTTGCGGATGAAAAGGAGGCGATCGACTTCTACACAACGGCATCCATCCAAGCCAGCGAGGACCGAGACATCGGCACACGACAACTTTTCGAGCGAATCGCGGTCGACGAAGAAGGTCACGCGAGCTGGCTGGAGTTGCAGCTCGATTTGCTGGAGCGGATGGGCGAGCCGGCTTATATCGCCAAACACATGTCGACCAGTTCGGCAGAGTAACGATGCACTAGGCATCAACAGACCAAACGCAATCAACTAACAAGAATCTTTCTCCAGGAGAAATCTCATGAAGCGTGTCGCTTTCATTCTAAACATTGTGTTTCTTTGTGCGATGGCTAGCCCGCCAGCGTACGCTCAAGATCAGCCGGGAGGCCAACGTCGCGGGATGGGATTCGGCGGCGGGCGAGGAGCTGGATTTGGCCCTGGTTTCGGACAAGGGCGAGGGATGCGAATGCATGCGACGAACGGCGAGGCGACTGCCACGGAAACGGCGAGTGGCTCTCATCCGCTGTCGTATCCAAGAATTGCCGACCACGGGGGCGTGGTGAAGCTTTCTGATGCGGCGCAGCAACCGCGTGCGGGAACAAAGTTGCTGGTTGACCTGACGAGTGGTTCTGAGACAAACAAGATCAATGGAGGTTTGGAGAAGGTTGCAAAGTACGTCAATCTGTTTGCTGGTGGCGGCGCGGAACCCGCAGACGTCAAGATCGCAGTGGTTTTTCACGGCGATGCCACTTTGGCCGTTTTGAAACCTGATGCATACGCTGCCAAGTTTCACACCGACGGCAACCCGAACCTGAAACTGCTGCAACAACTGAGTGATGCGGGCGTGGATCTGTACGTCTGTGGCCAATCGCTGATCTCCAAGGGCTCGGAGCCCAGCGACGTTGTGATGTTCGTCAAGACGGCAGTGTCAGCGATGACAACGGTTGTGAACCACCAAACCGATGGCTACGCCTATCTGCCGCTCGCCAAGGCTGCGTCAATAGACGCACCGTCACCAGAAGCAGTCACCACGGCGGACACAGCCGATTCAAATAAAGAGGATCATGGCCATGGACCAGGAATGGGACACGGCATGGGAATGGGACGCGGTCCCGGTGCCGGTCGAGGACCAGGGGCAATGCAAGGCATGCAGGGAGACATGACGACACTACACGCGATGTTCGCCGATCGCGATAAAATCAAACGCACCGTCAAGATGCTGCCAGACGGCGCCGAAGCGATCACAGAGTCGGACGATAAAGCGATCGCGGACCTTTTGAAAGAGCATGTGCCCGCGATGGAAGATCGAGTGCTGGGAGACGATCCGCTGCCGCCGATGACTTTCCATCCGATCTTCGTCGGACTGATCAAGCATGCCGAGGACTACGAGCTGAGCTATGAAGAAACCGAAAAAGGCATGAAGGTCACCTACCAATCTGAGGATCCCTACGTCGTCATGTTGGTTCAGGAGCACGCGAAGCTGGTCAGTCGGTTCATCAAGAATGGCATGGAAGAGATCCACACTCCGTACGAGCTGCCAGAGTTCCCCAAGAAAGCCGAACCCGATGGAGACGTTCGTTAGTCTGGTGCCAAAGTCGCGAGTTGACCATTGATGCCAGCACGACGCGCAAGCGAGTGATTCTCTGGTACCAGCACGACGCGAATGCGAGTGATTCTCCGTGTTTTTTCACTCGCTTGCGCTTCGTGCTGGTATTGATACGTTTCCAATCAACCATATTGCGTCCGATTGTTTTCAATCAATCGTATGTATTCTCAATCTAAAAGGGAAAAAGCAATGAGAATTTTGTTCCTCAATGCGTCTGCACGATTCTTGTTCTGCGCATGTGTGTTGTTTGCGACGGGCTGTTCGTCCAAGAACAATGCTGTGACGCCAAGTCTCTCTGCTGAGAACAATGGTCAGAACAATGCAGCGGACAGTTCGGCCGTGATCGTCGAAGGTCAATCGCCCAGCGAAGCATCGAAGGCGAGAATGTTGGCTGCAAAGGACGCTTTGTTCACAAAGCTGTCCGGGAAATTGATGGATGCGATGGCCAGCGAAGGACCTGCGGCGGCTATCGCGGTTTGTCAGCAGGAAGCCCCTGCGATTGCCAAAACGGTTGGCGAGGAACAAGGTCTGCTGATCGGACGTACCGGCGTGCGATTGAGAAACCAAAGCAATGTTGCTCCGTCATGGGCGGCCGAGATGGTGCGGGACAGGGTCGACACACCCACGTTCGTGACACTGGACAACGGGCATTCGGCTGCGTTGCTGCCGATCAAGTTGCAAGCACAATGTTTGATGTGCCATGGTCCCCAAGAGGACATCCTTCCCGAAATCAAAGAGCAGCTCACGCGACTGTACCCTGATGATCAGGCCACCGGATTCAAAGAAGGTGAGTTGCGAGGCTGGTTCTGGATTGATTTAGCAGCGAGCAACGAATGAGTGTTCTGACTTTTTGGCAGAATCTCTACGAGAGATGACTACTGCATCGAGCTGTCGACATCTGTTTCCAACGTCATGCGAACCAACCGATGCCGTGACGCTCTCCACGCTTGTGTGCAAGCCAGTCCAAACTGCCTCATGGCGAATCTCTAATGCTCAAACGATCAATCAAACCTTTGTTGAAAACCCTTGCTGCTGCTGCGGTGATCGCAGGTGGCGTCTATTGGCTGCGGTTTGCCCCCATTGCCGTTACTGCCTATCAAGTGACCGAAGGTGAATTGAATGCAGAAGTGATGGGAACAGGGACTCTGGAAGCTCGCGTGGCAGCATCCATCTCACCCAAGATCGCGGGACGGATCGCGAGGTTGCTGGCAGATCAAGGAGACACGGTCAAGGCCGGCGATTTGCTGGTTCAACTCGATGACGCGGAGCTTCAGCAACAGGTGGAGATTGCCGAGGCGAACGTCGATGCTGCGTCCGCAGCGATTGTCCGGCTCAGTAGCGACAAGAAACGCGCCGAAGCAGTGTATGAGCAAGCCAACAAGAGTTTTTCGCGATTGCAACAACTGAGTCGTCAGAATGCAGCCAGTCGCGAGGATGCCGATAAGGCAACCGAAGGTCTCGCGGTAGCAGAAGCCGGGATCGCCACAGCGGAGGCGGCCATTGATGAGGGCCAAAAGCAGCTTATCGCGGCGGAGAAGACACTGCAGTATCACCGCGCCCGGTTGCAAGACACGAAGATCGTTGCTCCCTTCGATGGTCTTGTGGTGCGCCGCAATCGTGAACCGGGTGATGTGGTTGTGCCTGGGAGCTCAGTGTTGACGCTGATTTCTGTCGACGAAGTATGGGTGAGTGCCTGGGTCGACGAAACAGAGATGGCAAGCTTAGAGGCTGATCAGCCTGCCAGAATCGTTTTTCGTTCTCAACCGGATGAGTCGTTTCCGGGCAGTGTCGCCCGACTCGGGCGCGAAGCGGATCGTGAGACACGTGAGTTTATCGTCGATGTGCGAGTGCTGAAGTTGCCGAAGAACTGGGCAGTTGGTCAACGTGCGGAAGCATTCATCCGGGTTGCGCAAGTTGACAATGCAGTGACCTTACCAGCAGATTTGGTGCAGCGTCGCGATGGCAGCGAAGGTGTTTTCATTTTCGCCGACGATCATGCCAAATGGAAGCCGATCCATCTGGGAATGCACAATCGAGACTTGGTCGAAATCACTGAGGGGCTTGCCTCGGGCGATGTGGTGGTAACGCCAGTCAAGTCATCTGCGAGTTTGCGCGACGGCCAAACGGTCACGGTGACAATGAGGGCGGCACCATGAATCTTGCTGTGAAGGATATACGACACAGCCTGGGGCGGTTCGCTCTGACGGCAATCGGTATCGGCCTGTTGTTGATGATCGTGATGGGAATGGGGGGCATTTATCGCGGGGTGGTCGAAGATGCGACGTTGTTGATCGAGCGTGTCGACGCTGATTTATGGATCGTCCAACGTAACACGCGAGGACCGTTTGCTGAGCTGTCGCGAGTCTCGTCGAGTTTGGTTTACCGTGCTGCAGCTGTTCCCGGAGTCGAGTCTGCACGCGAATTCGTTTACCACACCATTCAGCGAGAACGTGACGGAACGCCGATTCGTATCGCAGTACTCGGACTGAGTTGGCCGTTGGACAAAGGCGATTGGGTGGAACTCGATGCCGGCCGTCCTCTTCGACAAGCCCACTACGAGATGATTGCAGACAAAACGCTGGGGTTGGGCGTCGGAGAGAAGATACGACTTGGTAAGGAGACTTACACGGTGGTGGGAACCACGAGCAACATGATCAGTTCGAGTGGTGATGGGATCGCCATGTTTACGATCAGTGATGCTCAGGCGATTCAATTTGATACGCCTGGTGAAGCGATTAGGCTAGAACGAGCCGCGAGAGAAGCACGCGGAGAAGATTTTGAGTTAGGGATTCAGCAGCCCATGATACTGGACAATGCCGCCAGGCCGTCCAGTCAGTTGCCTGCGATTGCCCGTCCCCAAATCAGCGCTGTCATGGCCAAGCTGTCTGCCGGAGCCGATCGAGAGCGAGCCATTGCAACCATCTCCGCGTGGAGGGATGTGTCGGTCTTTACCAAAGAAGGCGAACGAGAGCTGCTGCTCAAAGGAAGCGTTGAGCGTGTCCGCCGACAAATCGGGTTGTTTCGCGTTTTGTTGACCGTCATCGCGGCGATCATCATGGCGCTGATTCTGTACACGCTGACGCTCGATAAGATTCATTCAATTGCTTTACTGAAACTGATTGGTGCTCCCAACAGGGTGATCCTTGGATTGATCCTACAGCAAGCCTTGATCTTAGGTGTCGTAGGATATGGGATTGCTTATCTGGTGGGGCAGCGATTATTTCCATTGTTTCCGCGACGAGTCATCCTGGCGGATGCGGACTTGATTCAATTGGCTTGCATCGTGGTCGGAATCTCGATCGTTTCTAGCCTACTAGGGATTTGGAAAGCCATGAAAGTCTCTCCGAACGAAGCGCTGGCATGAACAGAACGGATCCCCCATTCGCGATCGAAGCCGAAGAATTGACGAAAATCTACGGCAGCGGAAACACGGAAGTCGTTGCCATGCGAAACGCATCCATGCAAGTATCGCAAGGCGAGGTCGTTGCCTTGCTGGGTCCGAGTGGCAGTGGCAAGTCGACTTTCTTGACCGCTGTAGGTTTGATCAATCCACCTACATCGGGGCGTATTACGATTGGCGGACGAATGGTGCTCGACGGATCGCAAGCTCATGCGAACCTGAGGTCGTTCCGTCGCCAGCACATCGGATTCATTTTTCAAAAGTCGAATTTGATACCTTTCTTATCGGCCGTGGAGAATGTCCAAATCGCGATGCAACTCAATGGCCTTTCCAAAGACGCATCCTATCGACGGGCGATGGAGTTGCTCGAATACCTCGGCGTCGACGATCGAGCAGCCAACCTGCCGTCCATGCTCTCGGGTGGGCAACAGCAGCGAATCGCCGTTGCGCGGTCGCTTGCCAATCGTCCCAGTGTGATACTGGCGGATGAACCCACCGCTGCGCTCGATGGGCAACGAGGCCGACAGGTAATGGAACTGTTTGCCAAAGTTGCTCATGAACAGGGCGCGGGCGTGATCGTCGTCACCCACGATCATCGATCACTGGACGTTTTTGACACAACCTACGAGATGGAAGACGGCATTTTGACCAAACAGACAACGTCAACGAAGGCGTCGGTGGTATGAGAGTTTTTCTTTCAATGATTATCGGCCTGCTGATCATCGCAATCATCTCGATTCTCTTTACTCAGGAGTTGCCGTCGAGAGTCAAGGAAGATGTCAACATGGCAACGGATGACAGTGCTGATTTGCAGTCGAGGGAGTATCCTGAGGGAAGACTGGGGGAGGTGATTCGTTTGGGAGAAACGCTTGTAAAGGAGACGAGTATTCATCCGATGACGCGTCCATTGGTTGGCAACCGACTGAACTGCACGTCGTGTCATTTGGATGCCGGTCGACACCCCAAAGCGGCTTCTTTCGTTGGCGTCGCATCAGCCTATCCCGCATACTCGCCGCGTGAATCGGCGGTCATCACGCTGGAAGAACGCATCGCGAACTGTTTCTTGCGTAGTCAAAATGGCTCTCGTCCGGTCATTGGTGGCCAAGTCTCGGTGGCAATCGCCGCTTATATCACGTGGATGTCGCGTCGGACGCCGATCGAAATGAACCCCATCGCACCGCTTGGACCAAATCATCTGGATATGCTTGATGTCGAAGCGTTCGAGCCCGATATTGTCCAAGGGGAGACTTTGTATGTCGATCGTTGTACTGACTGCCATCTCGCAGACGGCAGTGGATCAGAAGACGGCCCACCGGTGTGGGGCGATCACTCCTTCAATGACGGCGCCGGACTTTCTAAAGTGGCCAAGATGGCGTCGTGGTTGAAAGTTGCTATGCCGCCCGATGACACCGACTTGACGGACCGGGAAGCCATCGACCTCGCAGCCTACATCAACTCGCACCCACGCCCGAAGTTTTATCCCAATAATAAGACCGGGCCGCTCAATCCTTCGCGTTGACTCGATGTTTCGGCGATGATTTTTGGACACTTCTCGCTGATCGCCACCACTGGTTCCCAGGCTCCTGCCTGGGAACCCAATGACTAGCAGGCTCCTGCCTGCCGATCCCCTGACAATTTCCAGGCCACGCTGACTTTCGCGAGGCAGAGCCTCCATGGCAGTGCGTTCCCAGGCATAAGCCTGAGAACGAGCGTTCTGCGGGGTGGCGATCAGCGAGAAGTTTTGATTTTTGAGCCATTTTCTGTCCGCTGTCACCTCACCCAAGGAACTCGGGGGGAGGATTCGTCTAGCCGCTGAGGCGAATGCGACGGAGGGGGTCTGTCTGCGCAAGTCAATGACTGGGAATGGGAATGGGAAAACGCTTGGCGGGGCACGCTATCGACTTGGAAAGTCGAGCGACGATTGTCGTTCGACTTTCCAAGTCGAAAACGAACATCACCATCCGCCCAAACACAAACCATGCGTTTTGTGCCGTGCTTCGCAACTGTTTCCTCCGAGATGCGCCCGAGGGACGTGACAGATACTTGCGGAACGCCGCAGCCCCACAACCCATGATTTTTAACAGCCCAGTGGATTTCGCCAGAAGTCCCATGCGAAAGGAATTCTGGCGAATCCCACTACCAAGTGTGCTGGTTCATGGAGCGCTGCTGCCAAGTTCCGCAGGAGCTTGTGTTGTCCCTGGAGATGGCCGATATTGTCTGCATGATGCAACTATCTAATAAAGACTCGTACGGCCGCATCCAGATGATCTGTCAGATGGTTTTGGCGGTCGTTGCCCTGACCTATTCCATCTACTGGCTTCGTCCGGTGCTTGTGCCATTGGTGGTGGCCTTGTTCGTGGTCAGCGGTGTCAGTCCCATTTTGACCATGCTGGAAAATCGATTGGGAGTGAGTCGAATCATCGCAGCGGGACTCACTTTCTTGGCCGGTGTGGTGTTATTGATTGTGTTTGGGCTTTCGATCTGGGTTTCAATGGTCGACCTAAAGAATAACTCACAAGCCTACCGTCAGCGGGTCGAGGAAATCGTCCATTGGGGCGAATCACGTTTCCGAGAGATCGGCTTACGAGTCGAGCAGAACACGTCGGCAATCCTGCCGACGATCGACAGTGAACGTAAGGGCAACGAGATCGACGAAGCGACTGCCACGGAGATCTCCCCGGAAATCTCGTCCGTGGAATCGCCGGACGCGATGACGGAGCGATCGGCCAAAGGCAAGGCGGAGATGAGCGAGTTTGTTGACACCCTGGTCCGCGATGGGATCGGCATGATTTCTCAGGCGTTGATCAGTTTGGTCTCAACGAGCATGGTGGTGTTGATCTATGTGTTCTTTCTGTTGATCGGTACTCCGTCAAATAGCCACCACTCGTCCATGGTGCGCGAGATCGATCATCAAGTGCGATCGTACCTGTCGCTCAAAACGGTGATCTCGATTTTCACGGGGCTTGCGTTTGGGATTTCGCTCCACCTATTCGGTGTTCCGATGGCGTTCACGTTCGGGGTGCTGGCATTTCTATTGAATTTTGTACCCAACATCGGACCGATCGTTGCCAGCCTGTTGCCTGTGCCCCTGATCATCCTCGATCCCGACGGCAGCATCCTTTGGATGGCTGGTGCCATTTCGGTGACTTGTGCGATTCAAGTGATCAGTGGGAACTTGATCGAGCCCAAGATCATGGGCAATTCATCGGATCTGCATCCCGTTACGATCCTGGTCGCGTTGATGTTTTGGGGAATGATGTGGGGCGTGATCGGAATGTTCTTGGCGACGCCGATCACCGCAGCCATCAAGATCCTGTTGCAGCGGTTCGACTCCACGCGTCCAGCCGCCGACCTGATGGCCGGCCGCTGGCCAGCGTCCGAGGACGCTACGGCCATCGCGTGACTCGAACTTCCTGAATCATCGCCTTTCTGTAATAACAAAATATCAGCCCACTCCAATTTGCTCGTCTGCGGTATCCAGACGACTGACTGGTTCCCTCGCAGGTGTTCAGCAAACCGGGTTAATTACGTGACGGTTGGTTCAAAACGGATTGAAGCAGCTCCTGGGCACGTTTCCGATTCTCTGGCTGGTTGGAGTCGATGAGATGTTGCAGGTAGATGGCCGTTGCTGGACGCGGAAAGCTCTTGAGCAGCTCAACGCCGACTTCATTGGGGAGTGACGAAACGCCCTTGGATGTATACGTCGCCAGTTCGATCGCGATCAGCAGAGTGGCTTCGGTGTCGTCGGAGTCAAGTAGGACCTTGCGTGGCTGAGCGATGTCTAGACCTGGGTTGTAGCCAGCTTTGATGATTGATTGTTTTGCATCCAACAGTTCCTGCCCAATGGGATTCCTTTGTAGTGTGCGTCGAGCGGGAATGGTATGCGACAGCTCACGAAGATCTGCTGGCTGATCAATCAGGTCATTCAACACGGGCAATGCTTCCTGCCAGTCAAACTGAACACAGGCCTCACAGGCTTCGTAAACCCTCAAGTGCCTCTGCAGCATATCGAGGTAGGCGTCCTTGGCCTTCTCTCGAAATGGCCGATGGATCAGGGCATAGGCAATGCTATTGCGAAGCTCGTCGCTTTTGGAGCCGTAGAGTCGCAGTAACAGATCCGTCGATTTATCGGTTTGCATCAGGCCAAGAGTGCGTGCAAGTCTAACCATTAGCGTCGAATCGTTTGATTGTTCCATCGCGTTTTCGATCGCGGGCATCGCTTCGTCGCCGAGTTGAGCGAGTGCGTACTGACACGAATTGGCGCTGTCTTCGAATCGCAATCCGTCGAGCAACAATCCAATGCGATCGTCGCCGCCCTGGAGCTTTAACTTGCTGCGAACGGTCTCTTGCCCAAATAGGGTGCCGTGTGTGTACCAGACGAACCCGAGCCCTTCGCCCAAATAAACGTCACGCGTGTGATACGGACTGTCGTTCTTGGCCCAGGGGATCGCTTTCTTCAGTACTACTGGATCCTTCTTCGACTGCGACGGAAACAGAACGAAATCCCAGTCCTCATGTTTGAGAATAAACGGCCCTTTATCCTCGCCTGGAGTTTCAGCCGACTGAGGCACATTTGTGAATTCTTTCCAGGTTCTACGCAGGACGATTTGGTAGCCCATCAAACCGTCGAAATCGACAGTGGGTTGTTCGTCAACCGATGCGAGTTGCCAGGCCGGCGTGCCTGCGGCGTGAAGCACACGTTGGGCCGCTGCTTGGATCGGCGTTGGAGCTGCTTTCTTTGATGGCTCTTTCTGGGCGATCCAGATCATGAACCCTGGACCGTCTGACACCTCAGCTTCGTCCTTCAGTTCGTAGCACCATCGCACTAGCGCTAACTCATCGTTGATTTTCGACGTGACACGTCCGACACCGAGCTCACTTCCTCTGGTCATCGATACCGAACCGGAGTTTCGAATTCCCAACACATATTCGGCTGCTTCACGCTGCTCCTCCGATGCCGGTTCCGATCGACGCAAGGACCACATGGCAAAGTCCACTCCCTGAAAAACGTTACCGTCGGCCTCCACGGTGATCAGCCACTCGCCGCCATGGCCATCGCTGCTGATGTGCCCTTCTAAATCCAGGATGCGGCCGGATACGGATGGAGCAATATCAATCGCTTTCATTTGATTGCTGGACATCGGCAGATCATTCACGCCGCGCGGAACGCGACCTACCTTGCCTTTGATCTGCCATGACTTTCCTGGCGGCAAATAGACCTTCCATTTCCATCCCATGGCATTTCGCTCGTACAAAGCCATGCCATGAAGCCGCTGTGGCGCGTTGTTGATCTTGTCGTACAGTTCTTGCAGCGTTTTGTCGTCGTCCTGGCGAAAGACTGTCGCAGATGACTTCACAGCTTGGTTGTTCGAGAATGGATTCGCAGTCGTTTCTGGATCGCTTTTGTCGGGAAGAACGGGCCAGGGACTGTCGTTGGCAGATTCAAAAGGCGCTGGGCTTCTTTGACAACTGGTGAGCATTTCCATGAGAAATGCTTGCTTCTTCGCATCGGTATCCAGGTTCATCCCGCCGGGCATCAGATCATCGTCGATGCAGTAACCGTTGTGATTGATGTGTTGCACGCTGTCGGCGATCATTGCGTCGGTTCGCGTATTGAGCCAGCGATGGGCGATTTCGCGTCGAGCCGCACGTTCCTCGGCGTCTCTTCCAAGGCTCGAGTACACCGTTGCGGCGTTGAGCGTTTCCCGGGAAATCAGATCACCGCCAATCGCATGAACTTGCTCAAACGCTTTGGCAGCGAGATCATAGTCGTGCGTCTCACCGCTATTGACATCGAAGTTGTACGCAGCGAGCGATCCGATTCGCCACCAGGCAAAGACCTTTTGCTCACGTGTGAGTCCGCCGTGTTCCAGTGCCGCCTGCCAATTGGCAATGGACTGCCGTTGGCCAACATGTGTTGTCGAGTCACCGCCAAATGTCGAGTCGCCCGCGATCGCCTTCAAAAACTCCCGCGTTATAGAGTCCACGTTGATCTGTAGTTCGGGGCGCTGACGCTGAAGAAACGCGATTCCTGCCGCACTTGTTGGCGTACCGCCGATATCTATTGGCTCGGGATTCGTTTTCTGCGAAATTCGTTCGACTGAACTAACAATAGAAAACTCTTCCCTGATGCGTTCCAGCCAAGCCTGAAACTGTTCGCGCTGCTGCTTCGTTGGAAACGAAGTCTTGATTGTCAGCGGGGCATCGCGCAGCGTTGTTCGCTGGTCGATCGCTCCAAAATCGGCATCCCAATAGATGACGCGGCCATCACTGAGCGACACTTTCTGTGAGTTGATTTGGAGTTGATCTTGGTCCTCGCGATCCAAACGTACATCGAGTCGCTTCGCACCCCAGGTCCAGTGGAAGCTGTGGTGTGTGCGATCTCCGCTGCTGTTCATTGTTTCCGATTCGCGTTGCTGTGGCAGTTGAGCAATGACGACAGCGATAACCTGTTTGTCAGTGTGCAACGACATCATCACTTGGTTATCATTCATGAAGCAGCTTGCGCCGTTCAGGTCGTCCCACGCGAATTCGTTGTGATCTTCGGCTAGTGCGAATTGACTCAGGCTGCCGCTCATGGCGATCAAAAGTCCACATCCGACAAACACCGATATCAGGATTGCGGCGGGTAAGAATCCACCGCCGGAGCTTTGTCCAGTGCGAGTATCTGTCAGGGACTTGATTCTTTCCATCAACGTGCCGCCGGTTGCTGAGAGTGCGGGATTGACGATAACCGCCGTGCCGCGTGTTTCCTCCAGTCGTAGCAGCAGCTTCGCGTACTCGGTTCGCTTGCCCGTCAGTCCGACAGCGATCTCATCGCAGCATCGTTCCCGCTCGATTCGCATCGACCGTGAAACCCACCAGACTGCTGGATGGTAGTAGAAAATGGTTTCGAGCAAGACCTGGATCGCATTGACCAGATAGTCGTAGCGGCGAACGTGAGCCAGTTCATGGGCGATCACCGCTTCCAACTGTTCCCGCGATAGTCCCGTCACGGCGCTGGCGGGCAGCAGAATCAACGGTCGTAGCCAGCCGATCACTGTTGGTACTTCCACCAGTGTCGACTCGACGATCGTGATGGCCCGCGAAATCCCCAATTTTTGCGAAACGTCCCGCATGGCGTCGATCGCCGACTGCGGCGCGTCAACAATTCCAACCCTGCGCAATCGACGAACACTCCGCCATCCGACCAAGGGACGAACCGACAACAGCGCGACGCCCAGCAGCCAGGCGGACATCATTGTGGTCAACCACGGAGCCACCGCCGTCAGCGTTGCTTCACGCCACCGATGGAACTGGTCGCTTAGCGATCGCTGCGAACTGGCAGTCGCTGTCGCGGACAACGATTCTTGCACCAACGCCGAAGCAACCCGTTCGTCTGCCGTCTCTGGGATCAACGCTTCGGCTCCATTGAACTGCGGAGAGATCGTTTCCTCCGCTACGTCAGCAGCGACCGTCGGTTGTGAGGGCACTTCGGCAGCCAAGGTGGAATTCATACCCTGAACAGTATCTGTCGAAAGCGTCTCCGAAGTGCAAAACGTGGCACCGGCCAACAGCACCATCGACACCAATCCACAAAACTGAACTCGATAGCGTGCGCTCGGCGAGCTGTCTCGCATCGCCCTGAGCATCAACCAAAGCACGGTGGCAACGCCCGCGAACTGCCAGAGCGAATGGAACAGCGTCCAACCAAGCTTTTCAATCAAACTGGAAATCAGTACCAAACTCATGACTTTCCCTCCAGTTCCTGAAGCAATTGGCGGATCTCGTCGAGTTCCTCTGGTGTCGCCTTCTTTGAGGACAGCACATGCAACATCAGCATCTTGGCCGAGCCGTCGTAGACCTTGTCGATCAAATCACCAAGAATCCGTTTCTGCGTCTTGTGCTGCGCCGCCGCAGGTCGATAAACCTGCGGCCTGACGTCATCGTCACGTTTGAGCAACCCCTTCTCAAGCATCACCGACAGCATTTTCACGGTCGTCGAATAGCTCGTCTCTTTCGACTCCAGCAGACAGTCATGCACATGTCGCGCAATACACGGCCCATCCCTCCACAGGATGCGCAGGATCTGCAGTTCAACATCCGTTGGTTGCGTTGAGACGGGGCGAGGCATGATGTCCTAATAAACTCGGGTTGAAGGGCAACACAGAATGGCGAAAGAATTAGGCAAACGGGAATCATTCTATGGCGATGGAATGACGCACGTCAAGCTAAATGACGAAAGAATTAGTCACATGCGGCCGAGCCCGATCATCCGGCCTGAAATCGTCGGCGACTGAAGCAAAAAGATGAGCGGTGTGATGAAGTATCCAACATGACGCTTTTTCCAAGATTCAGCATCTCTCCAAGACGCTGATCCGCTTCATTCTCAGTTTTTCCAGTATCTGAGGACGTCAAAAGCAAAGCCAGCAGATTTCACAACACATATATTCCGTGCGTTGCTTTGCGCGGTGGGTACTGTTTTCGTCCCAAGGGGGCGCAGTAGATTCTGTCCCCAGGGACGTGACATAGTAGCCCAGGGCAGAGCGCTGCGTCGCCCTGGGATATTGGGCGTCGTTTCCATTCCCAAGCCCCGAAGTGGGCGTAGCAGTGGTTCTTTCGACACGAAACTGAAATTGACAAATGGTACGTTTGGGATCGAGATCGGTGTTGTGCCCTTTCAGGGCGAGGTAGTCGTAGTCGGATGTTCGATTACCCAGGGCGACGCTGCGCTGGACTGCTCAAAGTTTGGTGTTGACACGTTTTAATGCCACCGTTTTATTCCCCGTGTCACCTCCCCCAAGGAACGAGACTGCTGATTTAGTGAGCCGCAAGGCGCTAGCCCGGATTATTCATGCGGATGATTGATTTTAGCGCAAGCAGATTCTCGACGATGAGTTACGTCACCGCTGGGAAATGCAGATTGCTTTTCATAACCCGACGCTTAAGCGAGGGATTTACCGAGTATCCTTCGCTAACGCGTCGGGTTATGAATAATCTGGGTTAGGTCTCGTCGCCTCGATCACTGAAACCGCAGGCGGCTGACCTTAGTTGTGAATCAGCTCTTCTAGCTTCTCATCAACGTCTATCGTGTCATAGCCGCCGTCACCGAAATACGGCATGTTCAACGGGCCGTGCAGGATCCCTTTGGCGTCAACGACATAGACCGTTGGATAGCCTTCAATGCCCCAGTCCAGTTGAAGCGGGCCGCTGTATGGCTGGGGGATGACGGTCCAGTTAAAATCGCCCCGAGCAGTCGCTTCCTCCAAAATCTTTCGATCGCCACTGCTCATGATACCAATGACGCGGACCGGCATTTGTTTGTACTTCGCAACCAGTTGCCGCAGCGGTGCGTACATCTCTCGCAAGTTGTCGCCTGCGCTCTGAGCAAATACTAACACCGCAATCTCGCCTCGTAGATTGCTCAGTCGAAAGGGAGCACCATTGATGTCGGTTGCAACCATTTCAGGTGCTTCCGAGCCCACGACCACTTTGTTGATCGCGTGCGAAAGCCGTTCAGACGCGGATCGGGCGGTGCCGTAGTACTCGACCGCGACATCGGAATAGTTTTCGACAAGCTGTTTTAGCTTCTTGTTGAGGTCAACTTTTAATTGCACCGTGTCCGTGCTTTCAAGTCGATCTAATACTTCTCGATAGTCGTCGCGTGCGCTTTGTGGTGCGACGGACTGCATCCCTTCCATCCTCTTTCGATGCGACGGAATTCCAGTTACGGCCGTCAGCAACTCTTTTCCATGAATGATCTGAGCGATCAACGCCTCAGCTTGAGTCTTGCGAAAGGGGCTCTTTTCGACAAGCAAATTGAGAAACTCATCACTTCGCGGTGTAGGTGGGCCAGCTTGCAGCGTTCCCGCGATCGTTTCCAGACCCTCGTGATCGAGATAATGTTGGATCAGTCGATCAATCACTTCGACGCGTCCTTTACCGACGACCGAGTTCGGATCGCCGACGCTTCGGGCCATTTCGGCCACTTTGACAAGCGACTGCAGACCGTCGTTTGTACCGCGATGTTGTTTTTCGTACTTCAAGTACTTCGGCGTCATCACTTCACGTGGATCAAGTTCCTGGTACACGCGATTCAACTCCACCTCACCAACAGCGTTTCCGATAGCCGCATTGTATTTGGCGGCGACGCGATCGAATTCGGCGTTGAGTGCTTCGAGCGTGCCTGCTTCGGGACGTGTTTGGCTGTCCTCGACCGGGATTTCCGAAGGCATCGAGCTAAGTTCCTCGGTGCCGCCATCAATACCCAATTCTTCGTGAATCCTTACGACCACTTCTTTTCCGCGACGGAGTTCGACAGAACCGTTTTCGATGGCCATTCGATCCAGTTCTCCATCGAAGGTGACTTCGTACTGTCCCGCGTAGAGTCGAATCGATTTGTCATCGCGACCGACTGTCAACTTATCGTAGACCTTGTCGCCCTGTTTGATGATAACCGGCACATCATCGGCTTCGCTTTTGATTGTGATCGTGCCTTTGCTGGTTTCCAGTGTGATGAAGATTCCAGCAATCAGTAGAGGCATCGCGAACGCGGCGGCAATGAGTGTTGTCATCCGTGGAAAGTTGAAGCCGCCGCCGGATTCTGACGACCAGGAATTCGAGTCTTTAACGCTGAAATTCGTCACGATTTTCGCTACGGGAGTTGGCAGCGGCGAGGTCGTTGGTTCCTGCACGTGAGCAAGACAAGCCTCAAGCAGTTCAGCGACTTGATTGGCGGAATCGAAACGATCGTCACGCGATTTGGCCAGCAACTTCATCACGATCGCGTCGAGCCATTGTGGGATGTCGTTATTGAGCTGGCGGATTGGTCGTGGTGTTTCGTCGGTGATTCGCCGCATGACGGCGTAGCTGGTGTCGGCTCGGAAGGGTGAGTGACCGGTACACAGTGCGTATAGCACACAGCCGAGACTGAACAGATCGCTGCGTCCATCGATTGCATCGCCTCGCACTTGCTCCGGCGACATGTAGTGCGGCGTGCCGGGATGAAAGCCGCTACGAGTCAAACAGGCATCGTCTTCGGCGCGAGCCAAACCGAAGTCGGTTAGCAGTGCCCGCTCGACGCCTTCATCCAGCAGGATGTTCGAAGGCTTCACATCGCGATGAATCAATCCCTGAGCATGCGCGGCGGCGAGTCCCTTTGCGGTTTGCAGGCCGATTCGCAACACTTCGGCGACTTCCAGTGGCCCGTCGCGATCGAGTTTTTCTTGCAATGAACCACCGGCGACGTACTGCATCACCAGAAACGGCGGCTCGTGTTCCGATTCGACATTGAAGATCGGCACCACGTGATCGTCACGCACTCCCGCTGCAGCGCGAGCTTCGCGAGCGAATCGTTGGCGTGCCGAACCCCTTGCCGACAGATAGGGTGCCAGGACCTTGACGGCGACGACTCGGTTCAGTTCGGTATCAAACGCTTTGAAGACAATGCCCATGCCTCCGCTGCCGATCATGCGTTCGATTTCGTAGCGTCCCAGACGTCCGAGCATTTCGGGATGCGATGGCGGCTGGAGCAGTTGTCGGGCCATCGCTTCATTCCAGCTCGTTGAAGTCTCCCGGCTACGCCCGAAACACGGTACCGCTTCATCTTCGCCGGCAAGCACTGCGACGGCTTTCTGCCACTGGTCATCATCGGCCGCCAACTCTCGTAGTCGCGTTTGGCACTGCGCACACTGCTCCACATGTCCCATCCACCGATCGTGTCCGATGTCGCGATCATCAGCAGCCAGCAATCGCTTCAGTTCTTGATCGTCACATTGCATGATATTGCTATTCATTTCCGAGCCTCATGTTCTTTGATAAGTTCTTTAATGCGAGCCATCACCCGACTGCGGTTGACATAGATCTGGCCCGCAGTTGTCCCAATCGTTTCTGCAGCTTGTTGCACCGATTGCCCGTTGACTTCAGTCAGCCAGAACGCCTGCCAGGTTTGCGGCGCAACCGTTTGTTTCACACGATCCGCCGCCCAGCGAAACAGTTCGCGTTCGTATTCTCGTTCGATCAGTGACGAGATATCACCGCGAACAGAAATTGCATCGAGAAGCTCCTGGCCACGCTCACCATCCTGACCAAGCACACGCGTCGCTGGCCGAGTCAGCATGTCGACGACTTCGTTGTGAGCGATCCGAAGCAGCCAGGCATGAAAGCTGCCGCGATTGTCTCGCTTGATCCATCGAGAAATCGACTGAGCCACAGCCAGCAGGACTTCCTGAACCAAGTTCTCCGCATCAGCAGCCTGGAACCCGCGCCGCCGAGCCACTCGATAAACCACCGGCCCATAAAGCTCTGTGAACTCGTCCCAGGCAGCCAGATCGTCCGCGTTTTGTAAACGCAGAATCAGACTGGCTCGGGTTTCAGGAGGACTTTGAGGCATCGGTCTACTTTAGCAGCGAAACGAATCACTGTTCTTGTAGACCGGATGAACGAGCTCAATCTTGCACAGCAGATAAAAATTTCCTGAGACTGGCTATTGCATTGGTAGGTAAAGTCAAAGCAAGGCGGCGGAGCCATCACGCAGGAATTGCGGTCCAGCGGATCGAGAATCTTCATTTTGCCTTCTTCATTCTTTTTCCACGAATCCTGGCGGCATCGGTGGAACCGGCCCGTTCGTCGAGTTTCAGACGGAGCTTCGCGATTGTCTCCGAGTACGCAGCTTTCTGTGCAAGGTTATTGAACTGGCCGGGATCGGCATCCATGTCGTAGAGTTCTTCTGTTGCGTCGGCGTAGCGCATGTACGCCCAGCGGTCGGTGCGCAAGGCATGGTGACCGCCCTGCGCATACGAGAACGCAGCATCGTGTACTTCTGCAGCCGGGTCTCGCAGAATGGGGACGAGGCTCTTGCCCTGCACGCTTTCGGGCACGGGAGCGCCCGTCAGTTCACAGAGCGTGGGAAACACGTCCACGAGTTGCGTGATGGAACGGCTTCGCGACGGCATGACACCGGGGGCGGCGACGATCAAAGGCACGCGGGTGACCTGCTCGTGAAGGTTGGACTTTTGCCAGAAAGTGTGGTCGCCGAGGTGATAGCCGTGGTCGCTGGTGAAGACAATGACGGTGCTTTCGGTCAGGCCGAGACGGTCGAGTTCGTCAATCACGCGGCCGACTTGAGAATCCATGAAAGTGACACTCGCGCGGTAGCCTGACCACATCCGACGCTGGTTGTCGGGATAAGCTGCGAGTCCGTTCTTGCGCGAGTTTGAGCCGGAGATGCCCGCCGGGGGAATGTCGTCCAGATCGCCTTCCGGGACATGCGGCAGCGTCATCTGATCATGTGGGTAGCGGTCGAAATACTGACGCGGCGCGACCATCGGATAATGCGGACGCACAAAGCCGACCGCGAGCATGAAGGGTTTTTCAGACGACTTGAATTCACGCAGCAACTCGACTGATTTCGCTGCGGCCTTTGCATCCGGCTGATCCGAACCGTCGCCCTCATAGCTGACGGTGACGAAGGGACGATGCGGGTCGCCGGTGGACTGCCGCCCTTCCAGCGCGGTGGTGAACACGTTCTGGTTGAGACAGGCGTACTCGCCCGGTGTATGTGCTTCCCTACCAGACGCATTGAAACGCTGCGTCCAGCAGGCGGGTACGTCCTGGCCGTGGGTCCCTGCGATGATGTCGCCGGGGACTCGCATGTGAAAGATCTTTCCCACCCGCGCCGTCGTGCGACCCTGTGCGATGAAATGCTCGCCGAGCGTGATCCCTTCGTTCCCGAAATAGCGTCCACGCATGAACGACGCTCGGGAAGGCCCACAGACTGTTCCCTGGCAATAGGAACGTTCGAACAACACACCCCGCGATGCGAGGCGGTCGATGTTCGGCGTGTCGCTCACTTGGTCGCCATAACAACCCAGCACGCCCGCACGAAGGTCGTCGGAGACGAGGAAGAGAACGTTCTTCGCCGGTTCGGCGGCAGCGAATTGGGCGGCAGCGAGTTGGGCGGCAGCGAGTTGGGCGACGGATGCGCCGAGCACATAAAGAAATAGAATCGTGTTTTTCATGTCCAGCTTCCGATCGTGGTTACCGTGGGGCGGGAAAACACGTAGGCGATTCTCTCCGAGACTCGCAACATTCAGCGTCTCGGTGGACGTGCGAGGCTGTTACGTGCGTTAAGCCAAAAAACTTCTGTTCGAGAGCTTATGGTAATGGACGATTGACTCGGTATGGCGACGCTGGCGGGGATGTCTCCCACGATTGAACGAATCTGTTCAGCCGAGATTCTCATTTCTCATCCTCTCTGCAGCTACAACAATCAGGGCTCTATAGTTTAGCTATCCTAAACGGGTGTGGCGTTTTAGTCTCCGAACTCCGTTACAGTCCACCATGCCCAACGTCGCATCATTTCATGATGCGACAACTTCACAGCGTCGACTTTCTGCAAAAGACTCCGGCGTTATCGTATTGAACGAAAGCAGATTCGACATGAAAGCGGTCTACGTGAAACGCTACGGTTCGCCCAGTGACCTACAGGTTGGCGACGTGCCGACGCCAGCTCTTCATGATTCGCGCAAGCACCGTGCGAACGTGCTCATCCGCGTGCATGCCGCTGGACTTCATGTTGGCGACTGCTTTTCCGTTCGTGGCGCGCCTTTTGTGGTCCGCATGGAAACGGGCTGGTTACGGCCGACGACCGGCATTCCTGGGTACGACTTCTCTGGTGTGGTCGAAGAGGTTGGCGAATCAGCGGACGGTTTTGACGTCGGGGATGAGGTGTTTGGCTATTGCCTGGGTAGCTGCGCCGAGTTCGTGGCGGTGGCCGATGACAAGTTGGCTAGGAAACCGCAAGGCTTGTCTTTTGTCGAAGCGGCAGCTCTGCCTACGTCCGGTCTGGCGGCCCTGCATGCGTTGCGCGACGTGGCCAACCTGCAGGCAGGGCAATCGTTGCTGATCAATGGAGCTTCCGGAGGCGTCGGTACGTTTGCGGTGCAGATCGCGAAAGCTTTCGGTGTCGAAGTGACCGGCATTTGCAGCGGTTTGAATGCGGCGCTTGTGCAGTCGCTCGGTGCCGACCATGTCGTTGATTACAACCGCGAAGATTTTACTGACGCAGGACAGCAATTTGACTGCATCTTGGACAATGTTGAGAACCGAAAGCTGTACGAGATCCGTCGTGCATTGAAGCCCACCGGAACGCTGATCTGCAACAGCGGAACGGGTGCAAGTGGCGTAGCGTTCTGGGTTCGTTTGCTCAAGCCGCTGATCGTTTCCCCGTTCACGACACAGCGGCTTTGCCGATATCTCTCGGTGCCGACTCGACAGGATCTCGAAGTGCTCAGCGAAATGGTGAACGATAAGAAACTAAAGCCTGTCTTGTCTGAAGTGCACACGCTCGATTCGGTCGCTGATGCTTTGCACATGCTCGAGTCCGGACGCACGGTAGGTAAGCGTGTCGTCCGTGTGATCGAAACCTAAACCCAGCAACTGCGTTTGTGTAGCGCCGTGCTCACGAAAGCGTCGGTGCGCTCAGTGACTCGTCATCACGCGGCAGGTCGTATTGGATCCATTCCGGGCTGAGGTGGAAATCCACTGAATCCAAGCGACCGGGCCCAAGATTCTTGTAGGCGTGTGGTACGTTCGCGGGACCGATGACCAGCGAACCAGCGGTCGCTTCGAATTGTTGATCGCCAACTGTGAATTGTGCGCGTCCCTCGAGAATATGAAAGATTTCGTCGTACGGATGCACGTGCAAGTTGGGTCCTTCTCCGATCTCGTCCGTGCTGTAGCGAATGACAACGCAGTCGACTCCGAAGTGGTGTCCTTCCTGAGAACCCAGCGGCGGGTTGGACTTCTTGAGCCACTCTTCGGGGCGAATCAAAACGGGTTCGATCTTGCTGGGTCTAGGCATCAATTCCACCTCGGTCTGCTGAACGCTGTTTCGAATTGCCCGTCCACAATTTGCGAACGGGCGATATTGATTCTAACGTCAAAACGACATCAACGTAGCTCTTCGATTTCAAAACCCACTGCGGGACGCGGCGAACCCGAAGGCCAAGTGAATTTGCGACTCGAAACGTCGATCGCCACGTCGTTGATGCTGGCTTCGCGACGACACATCAACCCATCTGCACCGAATTCCCAGTTTTCGTTTCCGTACGCTCGGTACCATTCGCCATTGGCTAATCGGTACTCGTACTGGAAGCGAACGGCGATGCGATCATCTGTGAAAGCCCACAGCGATTTGGCGAGGCGATAGTCGAATTCACGTCGCCACTTCTGCGTCAGGAACTCCACGATTTGATCGCGTCCGCGGACGAACTGATCGCGATTGCGCCATTCGGAGTCGACCGAGTACGCTTGCGCAATACGATCAGCGTCTTGCGAATTCCAGGCGTCCTCGGCCGCCCGAACTTTGGCTAATGCTGACTCAAGGTTGAAAGGAGGCGCGAGTGTAAGTGTGTGGGGCATGTCAGAGCCTTGGGGTTGTTGAGGTTGCTGTTTGGTTTGAAGACGAATGGTTGATATTGCAAAGGCCGCCGTCGGGGACGGATCCCGACGGCGGCCGTATTGGTCTATGGTCAATAAACAATGGTCAAGCGACTTTGCAGCTCAAGCTTTCAGCTTGGGGAAAGTCGATGTCGGGATCAGCGACGTGATTGAAGTAGTTGGTGAAAATGTTCAATGCGACATTCGCCACCACTTCGGCAACATCGCCATCGGTGAAACCTTGGTCTCGCAGCTCTTGCAGATCGCCGTCGCTGACATGCCCGCGCTCATTGACCAACTTGCGAGCGAAACGCACCAATGCGTCACTCTTGACGTCGACCGCCGAACCGTGACGCGCGTCACGGATCTGGTCGGGGCTGAGACCGGCCATCTTTCCGAGCGCCGAATGAGCCGCCAAGCAATAGTCGCACTGATTTGCCTCGCCGACCGCCAGGGCGATTTGCTCGCGTTGTTGGTTCGACAGCGATCCACCGGCCAGCCCGCCGCTGAACTGCAGGTACGCTCCCAGCGCCGCGGGCGAGTTGCCGATCGCCCGCATCATGTTGGGGACCATGCCGAGCTTGCCTTTGACAGCAGTGAACAGTTCGGCGGATTTTCCCGTGGCGGTTTCGGGAGAGATTTGATGGATTCGGGACATGACGTGGTTCTCCAGTCACAAAGTTTCAGAAACAGAAAACAGGAAGGCTCCGACTGCACGTGAGTTGGAACGAGGGAACCGCATATCCACTTTCCGTGCCAATGATGCAATAAAAAACGTAAGTCATTAAATGGAAAGTATTTAAGGCAAGACTGCTGGTGGGTTGATGCGCCACGACATTTCGTGAATAATCAATATCTCGTGCTTATGCCACGAAATGTCGTTACACGAGAGAACGCGGGATGAGCCTTCAGAAACATGCGATATTCGGTGACCCGACCGAGATCCTGCTGTCGCTTTCGGGCAAACACCACCTGCCGGAATTGCTTCCCCTGGCGGTCAGGCTGCTGGCTCCCGACGAGCAAGTTGCGTTGGTCCGGATTTGGCTGGTGCGTCCTCCAGAGGAAGGAGATTGCTTGAGCTGTCCGATGGCTGGGGAGTGCCATCATCGTCAGCGGTGTTTGCACCTCGTCGCCAGCTACGGACACGCGCGTCATGGCGAGGATCAACATTGGGAACGGACGACGGGTGACTTCCGTCGCATGCCGATGGCCGTGCGCAAGATCGGTCACATCGCGGCGACGGGCGAGACGGTTCAGATCGATGACGTCTCGGCCGACTCAACCTGGATCGCAAGACCTGATTGGGTGCGTGATGAAGCGGTTCGATCGTTTTTTGGTTTGCCACTTCGGTATCGTGACGAAACGCTTGGGGTGCTGGCGTTGTTCTCTCGCAAGCTGATGGCCGTTTCCTGCTGCGATTGGTTGCGGATGATCGCCGATCACTTGGCCGCCGCGATCGCGAATGCCAGAGCGCTCGATGAGATCGAGTTGCTCAAAGCGAGGCTCGAGCAAGAGAACGAGTACTTGCGCGAGGAGGTTGCAGTTGCATCAATGGGTGAGTTGGTCGGCAACAGTCCGGCGCTGCAGATGATCAGTCAGCAGATCGATTTGGTTGCTCCCACGGATTCTTCGGTTTTGATTCTTGGTGAAAGCGGGACGGGAAAAGAGTTGATCGCGCGAGAGCTACATCGACGCAGCAACCGCTCAGAGCGTCCGTTGATCAAAGTGAATTGTGCGGCGGTGCCTCGCGAGTTATATGAAAGCGAATTCTTTGGCCACTCCAAAGGATCGTTCACCGGAGCGTTGCGAGACCGTGCGGGTCGATTCGAGCTAGCACATGGCGGCACCTTGTTTCTCGATGAGATTGGAGAGATTCCGCTGGATCTGCAGGCAAAGCTTTTGCGAGTATTGCAGGAGGGTGAATTGGAGCGAATCGGTGAAGAGCAGACACGGCGGTTGAATGTGCGTATCATTGCCGCGACCAATCGCAATCTTCGCCAAGAGTCCGCCGAAGGACGGTTTCGGCAAGACCTGTTTTACCGACTCAGTGTCTTTCCGATCGAACTGGCACCACTGCGCGAGCGTGTTCAAGATATTCCATTGCTGGCGGAGCACTTCTTGCAGCGGTTTGCTCGTCAGCTAGGTCGCAAGCCATTGAAGCTCACATTGGCCAACGAGCAGCAACTGCAGCGGTATCGTTGGCCGGGAAACGTACGCGAGCTGCAGCATGTGCTGGAGCGTGCAGTCATCATTTCCACTGACGGCAAGTTGCGCTTCGACTTGCTTGACGATACCGCATCGCAGCCCTCTAAGAAGGCGTCCCAGGCAAACATTGGTTCGCCTGACCAAGTGTTGGCGGACAAAGTGTTGACCGACCGGGAAGTACGAAGCTTTGAAAAAGAGAACATCTGCCGGGCGTTGGAGGCAACCGGCGGCAAGGTCTACGGCAAGGGCGGAGCGGCGGAAGTGCTGGGGCTTAAACCAACCACGCTCCTGTCTAGGATTCGAGCTTTGGGAATTCGAAATTGATCGCGGCGTTACGGACTTGCTTTTTGCCAGATGATTCGAGAAAGGCGAATTCGGTTTGGTTCGGATCTGCGGTCATCGGGAAAACCCATTTCTGTGCTGACGACCCAGCTCTCCGACGGACTGAAATCCAGGACCCCAAAGCCGCCAGCGAGATCCAGTCCGGTTTCAGACATCAGCACTCGCTCGGTCGATCTGATCACCTGCAGTGTATCCAGATCGACTCGGGCGATGAACAATGGGGCTCGGTTGCGGAAGACGTGATCGTTGTTGGCTCCACGACGAGTGTAGGCCAGATACAGTGCGTCGTCGTGAGCGATCCAGTGTTGCTGAGCGTTGTAGCTGCCGAGAATCTCGCCATCGTCAAACTTCCATTCGATTGGTTCTGAGTAGTTCAATCCATCATCAGCGGCGGAGACGAATGCAGATTCATCCGCCCGCATCGTGAGGTAGAATCGGCCGCGGTGTCCGATCACGGATGGTTCGTAGAGTCCGCGTCGACCAGCAAACGTCAGTTCAGAACCGTGTTCGATGTACGTGAGTTTCTCTCCGTCAAAACGGCACCGTGCAACGATTGTTGTGTACCGTCGAGACTTTGGGTTTGTGCGATAACGAATTGGCAGCAGAATTTCGCCGTTGGGCAAATCGAAACGCTGATTGCAGCCCGAGTTCGGCTCCAGAATGATGTTTCCTTCGTGATCTTTTTCGGGCAATTCCAGCAGATTCAGGCCACTCCACTGTTCAGTTTGCGGCGAGTAGACAGCATAGGAAACGCGTTCATATCCCCGGTTTTCTTTCACACCATTGTCAAAGCCGAACGTTTTTCCATGAGCCAGCAGGACACCGGTTGCAGCATGCCATTGAGGACAAATATCGCCGATGACCAAGTCGTGACCTTCCGGCATCGAGCGACGTTGAAGACTGAGGATCTCCTTCGGTTCGCTCCATGATTTCCCGCCGTCCGTTGTCTCGGTGAAATACACATTGCGGTAGCCATGGGAACCCACACGCTCGATCTCCTGAGTCGTCACGATTACCCGACTGGGATTGCCGGGGATGAGTGCAGGACGAGATTGCGACCAGTGAAATTTACCCTGGCTCTGGGCAATCACAGACTCCTCAGTTCGAAAGGGCTCATTTGCTGATAACCGTGCCGCCAGAAATTCCATCATCGTATCGCCACCGAGGTCGTAGTATTTGCCGAGGTTGTGGCTGGTGTCCTTCAAGGTCACGACTTGATGCGAGATTCCCTGCGCTGTCAGAATCTCCGCCAACGGCTGAAATGCATCTGGACGGTCCTGGTCGCCATTGATGGTCAGTAACGCATACTGATGTGCCTTCAGTTGATCAAGGTTCTCTTTGGCGGTCCCCAGCAGTGGACTTTCTGCAGCATTTCCGCGAAACGAAAGAGCACCACCCCAGCTGCCCGCAGCACAGAACAGATCGGGATGACGCAGCGATAGATGGACGGAACCAGCTCCGCCCATGGAAAAACCGCAGACAACGCGAGATTTGGCGGCAGGCGTCGTGCGATAGTTGCGGTCGATCAGCGGAATCAGTTCGTCAACAATCATTGACTCGACTTCGTTTCGGTAACCGCTCATGCCCCCATTCGGAAAGACGCAAATCACCGAGGGAAACTTGCCTGACCGGATCGCGGCGGCTACACGCGAAGAGAACCCGGCGGAATCCGACTTCTCCGATCCACCAGCACCATGCAGGAAGTAGACGACTGGGTAGCGTGTCTGCTTGTCCTGATCGTATTGAGGCGGCGTCCAGACAACGTATCCAACGTCATGCCCCATTGCCTGGCTGTGTAAGAGATGATGAGTCAGCCCCTGCATTTGGCTGATGTCCGGATTCACCCACGTGATCTCACGTCCCCGCTGTTGAGCAGGAGAGAATGTCGCAATCGAGATCGTCGCAATCGCAACAATCGCCGCGAGGATTCTGGAGTTCATGATCGTTGTCTCACAAAGGAGTGGATACCGGGATGTCCGCCAAGTGCTGGACTTAGCGTGACGGATCGAATTGAAAAAGTGGCTTGAGCTCTGGAGGCATCGGGCCCACTTTCTCGTCTCGGTATTTGGAAAAACACTCTGGATCAGGCATTTCTGGAAGCGTCGTGTGCCAAGTCCGAAGCTTCGCCAGAAGCTCGTTGGTGATCGCTGGATGTGATGAAATCAAGTTGTCTTGCTCCAAAGGATCTTCATCGACGTCATGTAACTCGAGTGCTTCGAAGTTCACGTCGGTCAGCAATCGCCACTTTCGGTCCAGGATCGAGTAGAGCGGACCATTACGGCTTGGAACGCCTCTCCAAAAAAGAGGCTTCTCGCGAACGGGAGCTGGTGTACCTTGCAGCGTCGCAACATGGCTCATGCCATCGGGCTGGTATCCCGCGGGGAGACTTGCACCGGCGATTTCGCACAAAGTCGGCAACAGGTCGACGGCGGAAATCCACGACGTGTCGTCAATGGTACCGGCTTTGATCTTGCCAGGCCAACGGGCGATGAAGGGGACGCCGATGCCGCCTTGCAAGATCGAAGCCTTGCGTCCGTTCCGCCCGCCGGTCGTTCCGACGCTGCAACCAATTCCAAATCCTTCGCCGGTCGCTGAATCGTACATTGTAGTCAGCTTGCCGGCTTTGCCAGTGCCCGCAGGACCGTTGTCGGAACTGAAAATCACCAGCGTGTTGTCGGACAAATTCAGTCGGTCCAATGCCGCGAGTAGTTCACCGATTCGATCGTCCGCATGAGAGAGCACCGACGCGTAAACATTGTCAGCGTCGTCCAGTTCTGGGAATCGTCGACGGTATTCAGGCAGCGTGTGAAACGGTGTGTGCGGCTCGTGCATCCACAAATTGATGAAGAACGGCTTGTTCGCAGCGGCGTTCTTCTTCATGAACGCAATCGCGCGAGCGGCATCTTGGTGCACCGGCATTTGTTCTCCGGCACAGTTGAAGGCTGCGTACTCGTCGTAGCCGTACTCTTCGGGCAGCGGCGAATCAGGAATCATGTTGTTGGCCAGGTGCCACTTTCCGAAGTGTGCGGTCGCATAGCCGGCCGACTGTAACATCTTGGGAAGTGTTGGAGTGCTCGGATTCACCCAATCCGGCATGCCGCGTTTAGCGTTACTTGGCACCCAGGCGAAGTGACCATCGATGTTGTACCGAGCAGGAAAATGACCCGTCATCACTGCCGTGCGACTTGGGGAGCACACGCCGCTGGCGACCGTGAATCGATGAAAGTCGGTCCCTTCCTTGGCAAGCCGGTCGATGTTCGGCGTCTTCAGATAGGGGTGTCCGTGGCAGCCAAGGTCTCCCCAGCCCCAATCGTCGGCAAAAATGAAGACGATATTGGTTTTTCTTGCGTTGGCTGGATCTCCCCCCACAACCGCCAGTGGATCTGCAGCCAGAAAGAGCATGAGCAACAAAATCGTTACCACGTTTTTCACAGAGGTGCCTTCTTGTTGAGAGACCCGAACGCTCATGTAAAAGGATTCGCAGGTTCCCGCGAGAAAGGGCATTGAGGAAGGCAATTGATCGCGTGAATAATCTGGTCCGACGGGTAAGCCATGATAGAAGATTGTCATTTTGAGTGGATGATTGGCGGGGAATAGTTTCGAATTATTCCCAAGATTGCTGTTAACGATTCTCTTTCGCGTTCGGCATATGGTCGTCACACAGTTGTTTTGCATCGGTCGAGCGAATGGACGAAAATCAAAAACGCGAGGAATTCACGCATCACTGGCTGGCTGCCGAGCCTGCTGTGTCGGCGTATGTGTTTGCGTCTGTTGCGGGGTTTCATGATGCCGAAGACGTCGTTCAACGGATCGCTCAGGAGCTGGCCCGTCGGTTTGACGAGTATGAGTCGGATCGGCCGTTCGTTGGCTGGGCCTTGTGGATTGCCAAATCCCGGGTGATCGATTTCTACCGATCTCAAGATCGTACACGGATTGTTTTCTCGGACGAGCTGCTCGCCCAACTCGCTGATACGATTGCGAGGCAGGTTGACGGTCGAAGCCGTCGTCGCGAAGCACTGGAGGCGTGCCTGGATGAACTCCCGCCAAAGTCACGCCGATTGCTCGATTTGCGTTACGTCGAAGAGCGATCAGCCGCCGAGATGGCGCGAGAGACCGGGGCTACCAGTGGCTCGGTGCGCGTACTGCTGTCACGTGTGCGAACGGCACTCGTCCGTTGCATCGAGCGACGCCTTGCCCTCGAGACTGCGTGATGTTGATAAACGATGAATTCACCGATCGCGTCCTTGAAGGAGAGGTGTCCGGCGCAGAGGCTTTGGAGTTTCAGAGCTGGCTGCAGGCTCCTGCTAACCTTGAGCGGTTCGCGCTTCGTGCCGAGCTGCATTCTGACCTGCGGCGTTCGCTGCGTCGGAGAAGCATTCAGTCAAACGCAAACGTTTGCGAGACCGTAGTGGAGGAGGCCACGAGTCCCGAACCCTGTTACGACGGACTGGTGACTTCGTCCACCACGGGGGGATTCTCGTTGGCGAGTCCGCGGATGGTGATCTTTGCTGGGGTCGTGGTGGCAACTGCCTGTCTGGTCCTAGCGTTTCTCAACGTCGGCAACCGCAGAGACCTCGATTCAGATCAGTTGCAATACGCAACGATCGTGAGCGAGGTCACATCTCGACTGACAAAGAACGGCAGCATCTGGAAAGGCGTAGGCTTGTCGGCCGGCAAATACCGGCTCGAGCGTGGGCTACTGAACCTCGGATTGGCTGGTGGGGTGATGGTCTATGTGGAAGCGCCGACTCGCTTTGACATTGCAAGCGAGAAGAAGATCATTCTTCACAGTGGGCGAATCTCGGCGAATGTCCCGTCTGACGGCACGGGTTTTACTATCGTTACACCGGAAGCCGATGTCATTGACTTTGGCACCGAGTTCTCCGTCGATGTCGGGGTGGGCACGAGTGAAGTGCATGTGTTCGATGGGCTTGTTCGTGTACAGCCGAAGTCGAGGCAAGGTGCGAAGCGACAGGCAGCGATTGATCTTCGTACCTCTCAGGCCGTAAAGATCAACGACGAAGCCGCAGAGCCAGTCGATATTGAGCTAGCGACGGATCGGTTCATTCGCACGTTCGATGAGTCCCGACGCAGGTACTCGCGCACTGTCAAGAGTCTCGCGACCGTGGCGTTTTACCGGATGGCGATCCGCGATCAGGGGCTCGCATGCCAGCCACCGCAGTACTCAGGCGTTGTATTGATGGGCGACGGAAGACGGCCGCCTCATGCGAGAGGCGTCTTTTCCGGAGGTTCATTGCGAATTCAGGCTGATTCGATAGGACGCGGCGGCCGAGTGGACACGCCTCCACCGCTTCGTTCTGGGCAGTTGACGTTGGCCGCATTTGTGTATCTCGATGCGACAGCAAAGGGTGCGATTGTGGCGACGAATATTCACAACGACAGTGGAAACTTTTCGTTAGCACTCAATGAGCAGGGCTATTTGCAAGCGACGATACGAAACAGCGACGGACATGTGCGTTCCATCGTTAGCGACACGACAGTCACACTTCAATCATGGCTTCACGTCGTGATGACCGCTGATGGTGAGGTGTTGCGTCTCTATGAAGATGGTCGACAAGTAGCGTCCATTACATGCTCGTCGGTGGCCGACAGCGAGACTGACGTGATGTGGTTCGGAACAGATTCGGGCGGACAGAATTTGTGGGACGGACGCATCGACGAAGTCGCCCTGTTTGATCGGGAACTCAGCGATGCGGAGGTGTTGGATCTGTATCAGGCGGCCTTGGAAGAAATCGGGAAATCAGAATGAACTCGAATCCAACGGACAAAACGGGAACTCAATCCATGAATCGACGTGTGTCAACATTCTTATTGGGCGCATTTTTCGCGTGCGTGCCACCCCTCGCCCAATCTCATGCCGCTGAAAGACAGGCCGCAAAGCCGCCGAACATTGTTTTCTTGCTTGCTGACGATCTGGGAGGGGGCGATTTAGGTTGCTATGGGCATCCCTACGCACGCACGCCCAATATCGACTCGCTGGCGAAAGAGGGTACACGGTTCACACAATTCAACTCGACCGGTGCAACCTGTTGCCCGGCACGCACCGGCTTGATGACCGCCAAGTTCACCGCCACGTTTGTCGACTACCCGGCCAATGCCGGCTTTGCGGATCGCGTCACGATTACCGAACTGCTCAACCAGCACGGCTACGCGACCGGTCACTTCGGCAAGTGGCACATCGGACCCGTCAGCACAAACGGAACGTACGGAATCGATGTGATCAATGGAGTGAATGAACAACCACGGTCGGGAAAGAAGAAGCTGTCAGACGATGCACGCGGTCGTGATGCGCACATCTATGATGAGGCAATTACGTTTATCGAAGAAAACAAAGGCAGACCGTTCTATGTGAATGTATGGGGCCACATTTCGCATAGTAAAGTCGACCCACAGGATGCACTGGTCAAACGCTGGAACGGATTAAAAGTCGATCCAGGCGATTTCCCTTCACAGATGTCGGTTAAGTTCGACAGCGCTCGGAAATTTGGAGATGTCGACGACGCGATGCAACATTATCTCGCCGATGTCGAATCACTGGATGACGCCGTCGGACGTCTTTTGAAGCGGCTTGATGAACTAGGCCTGCGTGAGAACACCATCGTTGTTTTCAACAGCGACCAAGGAGCCGGTATGGGCGAGTTTAACGAAGGCGGAACTCGCATCCACATGATGGGTTGTAACGGTCCCTATCGAGGCGGCAAACATACGTTCTGGGAAGGCGGGGTTCGGGTACCCTGGATCGTTCGCTGGCCGGGGCATGTTCCGGCCGGTCGTATCGACAATCAATCTGTCCTCAGCGGTGTCGACTGGCTGCCAACGCTATGTGCTGTCACCGGCATCAAGATCGACGCCAATGAGTTTGATGGGGAAGACACTTCCGCTGCTTGGCTCGGGAAAGCACCGCATTTGCGCACCAAGCCGTTGCTCTGGAAAACAAGCAATCCCGGCAGCGAGGCATACGTTCGCATCGGGCACTGGAAGCTGCTCTACCCGACCCGGCAAAGACATGGCTCTCCGCAACTCTACGACATCATTGCCGATCCCGCCGAGTCGAACGACGTCGCCGCACAGCATCCTGATGTCGTGAAAAGGCTGTCCGCGGTGGTGCAATCATGGAACGACATGCTACCAACCCAATACATCAAGACCGACGACAAGCAAGACTGAGCCGTATCGAACCCAATTCCCCAATCCGTACTCGATAATGAAAGCCAACCTACAAGTGCTACTCAAACCTGCTTCATTGCTAATGTGTCTGGCGTGCGTCTTATGCGCCAGCAACATCAGCTTATACGCCGCGGATCGACCTCCAAATGTTTTGTTCCTGGCTGTTGACGACATGAACGACTTCGTCGGATGTCTTGAGTCGCGTCCCAATGCGATCACGCCCAACATCGATCGGTTAGCCGCTCGCGGCGTGTGCTTCACGAATGGTCACACCGCCGGCGTGTTTTGTGCGCCCAGTCGTGCGGCTATCTTTTCTGGGCAGTACGCGTCGACAACCGGATGTTATATGACGCCAAGCTATTTCGTCCATCATCCGGAAATTGAATCCCTGCAAATGAGCTTCGCCCATGCGGGTTACTCGACGCTGGGCGCTGGCAAGCTGTACCATCATCCCGCCGGAGCGATCGACCAGCGTGGATGGACAAAGTTTTATCTGCGAAATCAGTTCCAGCGTGAAGGCGGCTGGGCTCTGGAATCTTGGAGCAGTGACACGCCCGTTCCACAGCCCTTCCCGGCCAGCGTCTACAACCAAGGCAAAGAAATCACCGGCGGACTTTTTCTGGAATGGGGAGCGATTCCGAACGACCAGGAAGAGCAGATGGCCGACACGATACGTGCCAACTGGGCTGCCGAGCAATTGGGGCGAAAACATGACAAGCCGTTCTTTCTTGCTTGCGGTTTTTATGCTCCTCATTATCCCAACTACTGCCCGCAGAAGTATTTTGATTTGTACGATCGAGACGCCATCGAGACTCCAGCGTTCAAAGAAGATGACCTGGACGACTTGCCGGACAAGATTCGAAAGCAACGGCAGAACCGAAAAGCATTTCATTACGACAAGCTCGTTGAAATGGGCGCATGGAAAGATGCTCTGCACGGATACCTCGCTTGTACGAGCTACGCCGACGCGATGGTCGGGCGAATTCTTAATGCACTCGAAGCAAGTCCCTATGCCGACAACACCATCGTCGTGCTGTGGAGCGATCACGGTTATCACCTCGGCGAAAAAGGCCAGTGGGGCAAACATACGTTGTGGGAACGCACCTCCAACGTGCCGTTTGTTTGGGCTGGGCCCGGCGTGGCCAAAGGTATTCGAACCGATGTGACGGTTAGCCTGATCGACATCTATCCGACGTTGGTTGAAACATGCAACTTGCCGGCGCCGCGTCAGACGCTGGAAGGCGTTTCACTGGCAACGACACTGAAGCATCCCGCGGGAGCCGACGATCGAACGGTCTATCTGCCATACATCAACCCAGGTGAATACACGGTGATGAATCGTGACTGGCGCTATATCCATTACGACGACAAAAACCAGGAGCTATACAAGCTCACAGAAGATCCGCATGAGTGGAACAACCTCGCGTCCGATCCACAGTACGCGGATGTCATCTCCAAGTTGCAGGCCTCAGCACCGACTGAATTTGCGAATCCGGAACCCAAGCTGAACGAAAGACGTGATCTCGTTATCGAAGGCGAAACTTTCCGCTGGGAGAAAGGCCAAGGCAACTTCGTTCCCCATCCGAAGTATTTGCCATACAGCGACCCGGCAATGAAGCAAAAGCAATCGAAGCAGGGGCGATAAAGATGTTTGGCGACAAGCTTCAGGACACCAATGAGCAAGAAGCAGAGTCGTCAGGCTGCCAAGCCAGTACGCCAATACCAAAGACAAACAAGATCATATCAATACCAAACACGGACTGGATCATGAAGACTCTCCGACTCATCGTAACGTTGGTCGTCGTTACCGCGATTATTGCGGGCCGCGCACGAGTGCTGATCGCCGCTGAAAAACCGAACATCGTACTGTTGTTCATCGACGACTGGGCCTGGAACGGGTCTCCGGTTGCGATGGACGACTCGCTGCCGAATTCTCGCATGCCGGTCCTGCAGATGCCGAATGTCGAGCGACTTGCTCGTGAGGGTATGAAGTTCACAAACGCGTATGCCTCGCCGCAGTGTTCGCCGTCGCGAGTCTGCGTACAGACGGGACAGTCCTCGCCGCGCAGTGGCTTCACCGTGTTTATGAACGACCGGGGACAGGACTACTTCGACGAAAAAGGCTACCCAGAGTTTCCGGTGGTTCCATGCGTCTCCGACATGACGATCGACACGGACGCTGTGACGATCCCCGAAGCGCTCAGACCGCTTGGTTATGCCAGTGCCCATATCGGCAAGTGGCATATGCGAGGCAATCCTGGTGACGAGGGATACGTCTCGCATGATGGGGACACCAGCAATACCCCGGGCAACACGCTGCCCGCCGGCGCGAACCAGCGTTTGCCTGACGACCTGACCGATCCCAAGCTGATGTTCAGCGTCACTGAAAAAGCGATTGACTTCATGAACGCGCAGGTCAAAGCCAGCAGACCGTTCTATCTGCAGATCTCCCACTACGCGATGCACGAAGGTCGCGAGTGCTTGCCGGCGACACGTGAGAAATATGCTCAACATCCGCTCGTGCAGGCATACTACCGAAAGATCGGGAAGACCGCCGAGACAGTCAAACGCAAGGAAGACCCGGCCATCTGGCTGGGGATGGGCGACGATCTCGACGGGCGGATCGGAGCGGTGCTTGATTGCATTAACGAGCTGGGGATCAAGGATAGCACGTATGTCGTACTGGTTTCCGACAACGGATACCGCCACAAGGAGCTGCAGTTGACCGAGGGCTTCACGCAGCCACACCATGCTGCCAAGTGGTGGGTTTGGCAGGGTGGGATCCGCGTTCCGATGATCGTCAGAGGTCCCGGCATCAAGGCTGGCTCTGTCTTCAATGCCAACGTGGTGAATTATGATTTCCTACCAACATTCGTTGACTGGGCAGGCGGCGACCCGACGGCTCTGAAGAACATCGACGGCGTCAGTCTTGCGTCCTATATGGCGGGCGAGCTGCCGAGCGATACGTTCCTGAATCGAAATTTGTATTTCCACTACCCGCACTACCGCAGCGGCATGCCACACTCGGCAGTCGTCTCCGGCACTCGCAAGCTGCTGCATTTCTACGAGCGACCGGATCTCCCCATGCTGTTCGACCTGAACCAGGATATGGGCGAGTTCCACAATATCGCGCCCGATCACCTGGAAGAACACCGCCGTCTCTACGACAGCATGATGCGGTACTTCGATGACGTCGCCGCCCGCATCCCGAAACTCAACCCGAACTACGACGCAGCGGTCTACCGAAGCTCCAAGGAGTACGAGAATCGTGTTCAATGGGGGCCTTTTGCAGGAAGTAGGCCACCTGCAGAGGACGAAAAATGAACGTCGCCCCCACAAAAAAGATAGTGATACAACAAACCATCACGTCACTTGTGACAGGCTCGCTGCTTGCTGCCGCATCGCTGCTAGCGATGAACTCCGATGCGCAAGCAGCTGACAAACCCAACGTCATCGTCATCCTTGCAGACGACCTGGGCTACGGCGATCTGTCGTGTTACGGGGCCAACGATATTGCCACGCCCAACATTGACCAGATGGCGGCTGAAGGAGCAAAGTTCACCAGCTTCTATGTTTCTCCCGTCTGCTCCCCGACTCGTGCGGCTTTGATGACCGGCAGCCATTCAACGCGCGTCGGAATCGGCGGCGTGATGTTCCCTCGGAACAACCACGGGCTGAACCCTGATGAGATCACTCTGCCAGAGTTACTGAAAGACCAGGGTTACGCGACGGCCATCATTGGCAAGTGGCATCTTGGCAACCAAGACATATTTCAACCGCTCAACCACGGTTTTGATTACTGGTACGGAACGCCATCTTCCAATAGCCAGGGCTTTTATCCCACACTCAAGCAATACGCTGCCGATTGCATCTTCCGCGAAGGCTACACCCGGGAGAACATCATCGAGTTAAGCGAAGCGAAATGTCCACTCGTGCGGAACAACATCGTCGTCGAAGTGCCCGCCGACCAAACACAGTTCACTCAGCGGTACACACGCGAGACCATTCGCTTCATCACTCAGCACAAAGACCAGCCGTTTTTCGTGTACGTGGCGCACAACATGCCGCACATCCCGCTGCATGCATCTGAGAAGTTTGTTGGCAGCAGCAAGCGAGGTATTTACGGTGACGCGATCCAGGAACTCGACTGGAGCACAGGCGAGATTCTGCATTCACTGAAAGAACTTGGGCTCGATGAGAACACCCTGGTCATCTTCACGTCCGACAACGGACCGAACACCAGCACAGGCGGCAGCGCCGGAGCATTGAAAGGGGGCAAAGGTTCGACTCTGGAGGGAGGCGTGCGAGTCCCGTTCGTTACTCGCTGGCCAGGCAGTATTCCTGCGGGCACTGAATCTGACGAAGCCGTCATCATCATGGATCTTCTGCCGACACTTACCAGACTGGCGGGCGGTGTGATTCCCAGCGACCGCGTGATTGATGGAAAAGACATCTGGCCGCTACTCGCTGGAAAGCCTGATGCCAAGTCACCTCACGAAGCGGTCTATTACCTGCGGGGACGAGTCGTTCAGGGAATCCGCGTCGGCGACTGGAAGTATCTCGTCGATGAGGCTTCGGGGAAGGATGCCTCGAAGCCCGAGATTGAGCTAACTGCTGAGGAACAGAAACTTCCTCGCAAAGAACGGAAAGCACTTATCAAGGAACGCAGCAAAGCTCCGAGTCAGAAATCGGGGCCAACGGCGGCGCTTTATAATCTGAGTGACGATATCGGCGAACAAAACAACCTGACTTCCAAACACCCAGAAATCGTCGTGAGGCTGAAAACGCAGATAGAAAGTTTTCACATAGAGCTTCGCAAGAACACGCGGCCAGCTGGCGTTGCGAACTAACCATGAACATGAATTGCACGAATCAACTGAATCCAGAAAGACGCAACGTATGAAAACCATTGCGTTAACGTTCATCGCAGTTTTGTTTGCAGCAGACGCCTTGGCGACAGAGATCCCGATTCCTAAAAGGGTTCAGAAGAGGATATTAGCTGCCGCGCCTGAGATAGACCTTAATAATGATGGAAAAATTACGGCTGAAGAATTGAAAGCAGGCCGCGATAAGCTGCCAGAAAACATGCTGCTGCTGGATGTATATCCGCGGGGGCATTCAATGCACTGCACGCCGCATTCTGCGATGAACAACTCACCGACTCTGACGCTGAAGTGGCTGCGGTGATTTCCTTCATGGGTGCCATTGTTGCCAGCCATATTGATGAAAACGATCCGCCTTTTTTCATTGCCCACAGCACCAGTGATAACGTGGCCCCCATACCCAATGGTCAAGAGCATGGTGCAGCAATTTGAAAAGGTGAACGCGGAGTACAGCTACTTTCCTGTCGATGGTGTGGCGCACCGGCTTCAGGCCATCCTCGAAACCAAATTCGATGGCAAGACGGTGTCCGATCACAGCCTTGGTTTCTGTTTCGAGGCCATGGAACTCGGCGAGCTGATCAAGGCAACACGATAGACAATCTCCAATATGACAACCAACACTTCGCCGCTCCTTGCTCTCATTTTCGTCCCCGCTACATCACTGGTGTTTTTGGCAGGGAGCCGGTTCATCTGTTCCTGTTATCGGGACAATCCAATATGGCCAACTTGAAACTCAAGCAAGTTTTTATTCAGGCAATCCCTAAGCATTTCGGAGCTGACCAGGTTGCGATCATGAAGGTTGCCCCAAAAGGGCAGCCGATCCGCTGTTACGAGAACAATTGAGGACCGATGATGACCCACATTTTGCGTGCTCACCTGTCTGCTTTGTGCCTTGCCGTACTGTTGGCGTGGGCGCCCGACCCCGCCGCTGGCGCGGATCCTGCCCAGCCCAACGTCATCGTCATCATGGCCGACGACCTCGGCGCGGAGGGGCTGGCATGTTACGGCAGCACGATCTATACAACGCCGAATCTCGACCGAATGGCGGCTCAGGGCGTGCGGTTCAACAACGCGTACGCCACGCCGCTGTGCACACCGACGCGGGTGATGATCATGAGCGGCCTGTACCCGAACCGCACCGGGTTCAAGGCGTCGATCGGCAAGGACGATGAAGTCCGCCTGCCGGCGAGCATCCGCACATTCGGGCACGACTTCCACAATGCCGGTTACGCGACCGCAATCGCCGGCAAGTGGCAGCTAGGTCAGTTCGACGAATATCCCGATCAACCGATCCAGCACGGATTCGACGACTACAGCATGTGGACGTGGTTCTACGACGGCAAGAAGTCGAGCCGCTACTACAGCCCGCACATCTACAGCAACAGCAAGCTCTTCATCGGTACGGACAAAGACTACGGGCCGGACTATTACAGCAAGCATCTGCTGGATTTCATTGACACGAACCGGGGTAAACCGTTCCTGATCTACTATCCGATGGCGCTGGTGCACTCGCCGTTCAAGCATCCGCCGTCGCTCGAGAAGCTGGCGCGGACGAAGTACACCGACGACCTTGACAAGAGCACGGTCGCGTTCGGACACATGGTCACCTACATGGACGATATCGTTGGCAAGATCATGGCGAAGCTCAAAGAGCACGGCCTCGAAAAGAGCACGCTGATCCTGTTTACGGGGGACAACGGTACGCACGCGTCAATCACCAGTAAGTTGCCGGACATGGACCTCAATGGCGGCAAGGGCTCGATGACGGAGGCCGGTACGCGTGTGCCGCTGCTGGCTTGGTGGCCTGGCAAGATCAAGCCGGGCGTGCGGGACGAACTGTTCTGCCTGGTCGACGTGCTGCCGACGATCGCATCGGTAGCCGGGATCAGGCTCGACCGCGAGGTTGACGGCATGGATTTGTCCCACAACCTGTTCGGCACGGCTGGCGAGGATCGCCAGCAGGTGTTGATGAGCTTCAAGAAGGGATACTTCGTGCGCGACAGGCGTTTCCGCCTTCACGAAAACGGCACGCTTTACGACATCCCGGTGAGTTCTGACAAAGAGCGGTACAGCGAGGCGAAGGCCGGGAGCGAGGACTTTAACAGTGACCGTGAACGACTCGGCGCTGTGCTGAAGGACTTCATGGCGATCGAGCAGGCCAACACGAATAGCAAGATCAGGAAAGCCAAGTGATGAACAAGATACGCGTGATTGCAATCGTGCTGGGTGCGCTGCTGCTCGGCGGCTGGGCGATGGTTGGTGAGAGCGTCGCCTCAGACAAGCCCAACATCGTCGTAATCCTCACCGACGACCAGGGCTATGGCGATCTGGGGTGTTATGGGGCAACAGAAATTGCGACGCCCAACATCGACCAGCTCTGCGCCGAAGGGATGAAATTCACCAGTTTCTACGTTCACAATCGCTGTTCACCAACGCGTGCCGCTTTGATGACCGGCTGTCATGCTCAGCGGGTCGGTGTCAATAAAGTAATTTACCGACGTGATCGTATGGGCCTGCATTCGGATGAGATCACTGTCGCGGAAATTCTCAAAACGGCGGGGTACGCGACGGGAATCGTCGGCAAGTGGCATTTGGGCGAATGGGAAGATTTCAATCCGGTGAACCAAGGCTTTGACAGCTTCTACGGTTTCATGGATTGCGATGACAAGAAGACGACGGCAATCTTTCGCAACAGGGAAATCGTCGAAGAAGTGAAACACAAGACCGACGGGATTCATTCACCCAAACTGGTTGCGGCCGGTATTAAATTCATCCAGCAGCACAAGGACCAGCCCTTCTTTCTGTACTACGCTTCGCCGCTACCGCACACACGCTGGATTCCTCACCCGCGATTCGCAGGCAGCTCAAAGCAAGGCACCTACGGTGACGTCGTTCAGGAGATCGATTGGCAAGTTGGCGAGCTAATGAAGACGCTTGATGAACTGAACCTCACCGAAAACACGCTGGAACGCTTTTCAATCTAAGAGTCGATCCGGGAGAAACAACCGACGTTGCCGCCGAGCATCCAGTCAAGGTTGCCGACCTTTCCAGAAGAATGAGCGATTTCACGAGAGGCCTTGACGCACATTCTCGCCCGATTGGAAGCCTGTCTGAGAATTCGAAGTAGGTGTAAAGAAGATGGACAAGATTAAATTGTTACTTGTGTTAATTGTCTCAGCGATTGGCGTCACCGGGGCCGAGGCGGCCGATCAGCGGATGAACGTGCGCTTTCTGGCCGCCGATGATCCGAACAGTTGGCTGCTTGAGGATGCGGATCGTTATGCAGGCAAGGTGGTGGCACCGAATCTTCGCCGACTGGCTGGCAGGCATGACGTCCGGGAAGACCTGGCCGATTACCTTGGCGAGGCTCGGGCCTGGGATGGCATGTTCAACGAGTTGATGGAAGAACTAAAAGCTCAGGTGAGAAACGTCGCAGCGGATTCCGGCTACGCGAAGGTCCTGCGGGAGCTCACCGATCGCATGATGAGGGAATTGCGGGACACCGGCGATCCGCGCGTACTGGGAGACGGCAGCGCCTTCGATCAAAAGCCGTTCGTCGACCCCGGCTTCGTTCCTCCCTCAAGAAACAAGAAAATTCTCACGTTCTGACACCACTCGATAAAGCCTGCCATGAAACCATTCTCCACAACCTTGCTCGCGCTGTTTTGCTTGTTCACCATCGCTCCCATGATCGTGCGTGGCGGGGAGGAGAAACCAAAGCACAACGTCATCGTGATCCTTTGCGACGATCTCGGCTACGGCGAACTGCCGGTGTATCGCAAGCTCTACCAAGAGAGCGAGGAGTTCAAAACTGCCATCGGTTCCTTCACTCCAAATCTGGACCGACTGGCGAAGGAAGGAGTCGTCTGCACCAGAGCCTATGGCAACAACCACTGCGTCCCGTCCCGGATGTCCTTGCTGAGCGGGAAGTGGCAGACGCGCAAAGTTGTTCTGGGTGGCCAACCCATGATCGGGCGAGCCATGCGCGAGGCCGGTCTGAAAACGGCCCATTTCGGGAAGTATCACCATGAGGTGGAGAAGACCATCACTCTTCCGTATCATCCCGAATTACTCGAATTCGACGAGTTCTTCGGGTTTGAGGCGATGAGCGAATATTTTCGCAAGGCCGGCGAGGCCGTGGCCGAGACGAAGAATTCTCCCATCACCTATCGGGTGGAGGAAAAAATGATCGATTACCAATTCCCTAAGGAGGGAGCCTACCTCACGGACACACTTACCGAACTTGGCGTCGATTTCATCAACCGCTGCGCCGGCGAAAAAAAGCCATTTTTTCTCTACCTGCCTTACAACGCCCCCCATACTCCGATTCAAGCCAAGGAGGAGGACCTCCGCACCCTGTTTCCCAAGCAGGCCAAGGACGCCAGCACGCGTCAGAAGATCATGGCCATGGTCTATTCCGTGGATGAAGGCATTGGCCGACTCGTCGAGACCCTGGAAAAGAACGGGCAACTGGAACGCACCTTGATTATCTTCACCGGCGACAATGGTGGAGAGGGGACTCTTTCACTGAATTATCCCATGCATGGATTCAAACATGAACCCTTCGACGGCGGAATCCGGGTGCCTTATATCGTTTGGTCTGCGTCTCTCAAGGCTTCCGCGGACAAACCGGCCCGTTACGACGGTCTGGTGTCGGTCTGCGACATCCTTCCAACGGCCTTAAAGTATGTGGCCCCGTCGACCGACCTGACGTCCCTCAAGATCGATGGCACCGACCTCATGCCTTATCTCACGGGGCAGGAACAACCTTTGCAAGGACGTCAATATCTCAACGTCCGCACCCTCAATCACCTATCCAACACCTGGGATGGAGGCAGAGACACCAAGGGTACAACGATCGGCTCCAGCATCACCCTGCTCGTCGACCACTTTAAAATCATGAAGATATGGCAGGACAGAACAAAGAAGGACAAGTATTCCTATCTGCTCCAGCACCTGCCCGACATGGTCGGTAAGCCGAAGCCCTTGTCCTCGCTGATGGAAGACTATTACGAAGACAATGTCAAGGATCCCGAAAAGAAAGAGGCGATGATCAAACAGTTGGAAAGCCTGCTGCAGGGCGACAAGTTACGATGAAGCGGGATCCGTCTCGGCACCTAAGATACCAATGAAAACGTATCGATTCAAAACGGCTACCTCGGCCACTTGGGACGCGATCGCGCTCCGCCCAGACTACTTCGCTGCGGCGGTGCCGATTGCCGGAGGGGGCGATCCGCAGATGGCGGAACAATGGAAGGAACTTCCCATCTGGGCCTTCGCCAGTGCGGGAGACCAGACCTGCCCCGTGGTCGGAACCAGCACAAAATACATGTCGCGTTACCGCTATCTGGTGACATCAAACGCCACCGACGTGAACCTGACCCATAGACACTGAGACGAATACGCAAAGACTGAGAAATAGACGGTCGAAGAGTTGGGAACGCACTTCAAGAGTTCAACCCGGCCTCGCCGAGTAGATTATCAACGTCCCTCACTGCGACCCACCCCGAGCGGCAGCGTGTAATCCCAACTCGGTGTCCTGCCGGGTTCAAAATTAGAGACCTGCTCGATACCATGCGGCACCACCTGCGCTTCCCGTACCCGTTCCCGCAGACGGGCCAAAAAGCGTCCTTTCAGCTCGGCAAATTCGGGGTTTCCGGCAAGATTTTTCATTTCCGCCGGATCACTTTTGTGATCGTAGAGCTCCACCGCGCCACCTTCGTCGTCGTTCTGCCACTCCGTGATTCGATACCGTTCGTCACGCAGGCTGTATCCCTTCGCCCGCACGGTGAGTTGGGTCAGGGCATCCTTCCTCGGACGCGCCGTCGGGTCATGCAACACGGGAACAAGACTGACGCCCTGGACGTGGGACGGTATCTCGAGGCCGGTCAATTCCGCGAGGGTCGGATAAAAATCGGTCATCTCGACCGGTGCCGGGGTGCGATGCCCACGCAGGGTCTGCCCCGGTGTCGAGAGGATCAGCGGCACGCGCGTCGCGTTCTCAAACAGGGTGGTCTTCTGAAACTGACCATGCTCTCCCATGTGATAGCCATGGTCGGAGGTGAACACCACGATCGTATTCTCGTTCAGCCCCAACTCCTCGAGAGCATCCAGCAGACGCCCAATCTGGGCATCGACGAAAGAAATCGAAGCGTAGTAGGCCTGGATCGCCTCTCGGGCCAACTCAGGGGTCAGCTTGGTTTTCTCCTTCTTCAAGGTGACGCTCTTTCGAGCCGGCTCGGGCAGGGTCTCGAGATATCCCTCCGGAACTTCCGGGAGCTGGATCGATTCGATGGGATAGAGATCGAAGTACTTTTTCGGAGCGATGTACGGGGTGTGAGGACGAAACAAACCTACCGCGAGAAAGAAGTCGAAGTCATGCCTGGCATGCCAATTTAGCCGCTCGATTGCCTCATCCACGATCATGCCGTCGGTCTGCTCTTCGTTAGTGCCCTCCGCGGCCAGCCAGCTCAGGGTTCCGCCGTACCGGCCTGGTGTCAGGGTGAAGCATTGGGCTTCCTCCAACTTGTCGCGTCCGTAGGGATTGATGGTGTGATCCCAGGAATACGGATCGTCGTGGCCGCCCGTGCCGATGTTACGCGGTACGCCGTAGTGGTAGATCTTGCCGATCCGCGTCGCGAAGTATTGATTCGCCCGAAAATGCTGGCTCATCGAAATGACATCGGGGAGGGTCTGGCGCAGAAAGATCGAGTTGTTCCAGATCAGGGTTTGATCAGGATAGAGACTCGTCATGAATGAAGCCCGGCTCGGCCCGCACAGCGAGAACTGACAGTGGGCATTGTCGAACTGCACTCCCCGCTTCGCCAGAGCGTCGATGTTCGGGGACTTCACGAGCGGGTGATCGTAGGTCCCGAGATCGCAGTTCAAGTCATCACAGATGATGAACAGGACATTGGGACGCTCCCCGGCCAGAACAGGCGCGGTCACGGTCGCGGTGAGCAACAAGGCTACGGCAATCAGTCTTGATAGATTTTGAACCATGGCTTCGGATTTATACTATTGTCCCCGATTAGACAAGGCACGGTTGATCGGGGGAATCCAAATCGATCGCCGTTCGAATCTGTCATAACGACGTCGTAATGAAAAACCTCCTTACCTGACGAACGCCGCGTCCACCAATGATTCTTCCTCCACCAAGGCTGCAAAGGACAACACCCATCATCGTGAAGACAACGACAAAGCAACCTGGTTGCCCCGTGCCGCAACCGATGTTGGCAACGTTGAGCTCTGCATTTCTGTCAAGCCTAGTCAGCTCCAGAGCGCGGAGTGTCTCCTGATTGCTTCCAGGTCCTTGGCGTTCTCCCGCGCGGTGCAGATCGACCATGAGCGAGAAAAGGGGTTGTTCATCCCTTGCCTGAGTCCTCGAGGGGTTTTTTGTTAAATTTTTATGATTCGTCGTCCCCTTTCTCGTCTCACGGGACAATTCCCCTTGATTGGCAGCATTAGGGAGAACGATGGACGCAACATCACTGTTTGAAATCTTGATTCGTGAAAATACGGACATGCTATTCGCCTACATCCGCTCAGGGGTGCGCGATCAGCATGCCGTGGATGATCTTTATCAGGAAACGGTCCTCACCGCCTGGAAGCGTCTTGATACTTACGACCGAGACAGGCCGATCGGTCCGTGGTTGCGAGGAATCGCCGGGAAAATGATGCTCGCTTACTATCGGAGAACGTCCCGCACGGATCAGCCGATTGACGAAGAGTCACTCCAGTGGCTGAACGATCGGTTTGCCGCGATTGGATCACTCCAAGGTGACACATTTCACGACAAGCTGGCCGCCATGCGTGAATGTATCGATTCACTCCCGGAGACTTTCCAGCGTCCGATCACGATGCGCTACACCGAACAGCGGGCTTGGGGCGAGATCGAGTCGATGTTGAGTCTGGCGAAAGAGACTTTGAAGAAACGGCTGGCCCGCGGTAAAGCCCGTTTGGCCGACTGCCTGGAGAACAAACTGGGACTTGGTGAGGCGTCGTGATGAATGAGGACGAACAATTGAAGCGAGACCAACTCCGGGATTCCTGGGTCGAGTCGCTGCTTACCAGTGCCGTGGCGCCTCAAGATTACGCCGATCACGTTGCCCGAGCGATGAAGCGAATCAACGAGCCCGAGTCCACGCATGGTGCCAATGTGCCACGCTCGCCCCGAAAATCAATGCGCTGGGGAGCAATCGCGCTAGCCGCCTCCGTTCTGATAGCTCTGTCGTTTGTGCTTGATAGTAACGGCACATCTGCCAAGGCCATGGCAGCTGTTCAGCGATCCCTGCACGTGGCCGCAGAGCAGATGACTCGCAAGTATCTGCTACAGGTACAGTATCGCAGCCCCACAGGGTACGAACCACAGATCGACAACGAACTCTACGTGCAAGGTCACGACTGTTTTACATTGCGGCATCCGGGACTCCTGCCAGGCAGCAGCTTTTGGCTCGGCAAGAATGAGACGGATGAATGGGTCGTTCCTCCGATTGGTCCAGTGCGAATTGGAAGTGGCACGGTTCTTAGTCGCTGGCTTGCCTTGCACCAGCAACTCGACACTCCTTATCTGCATGTCACGACTCTCTTAACGCGAATGTCTCAAGGCTACCGTTTGGAAGAGTTGTCCGATGAAGTAGTCACTCTTCCCGATGGAACGAAAGTCGCCTGTCAACACATTCGTGCCGAGCTTGAAGTGACCGACGAACCGAACGCTCCTGACATGATCGAGCTGTGGGTAAGCCGTGAAACGGGCATAGCGATTCGAATCGTTGTGCGGTGGAATCTGGCAGACGGTCAAGCTGGACGAGAATCGGTAGCACTCACATTCCAAAGTGACGAACCCTCCCTTTCGGATGAATGGTTCACTCCTGAAGCTCATTATCAAGGTAGCCGGGTCATCATGCGAATCGATTCACTCGGCCAACCGAGATTCGAACGACCGTAGCGCACAGGAACCTTAGAGCCTTTCCGAAAACCGTGAGCCGAACGCGCTAGCGTCGGGCCTGCATCGCCAAACGCAGCAAATTGCCGTGCCCGCGGCTAGCGCCGTCGGCTCACAAAATAAAATGCATCAATTTTCGGAGAGGTGCTTATTGTCGCCTCGGGCAGACTCGTCGTCAGATTTGCTTCGCCACGCCTTTCATAACCAGGAGCGTCTTATGTCCCGCTACTTCGTGCTTGTTTTCGTTGCTTGCGCCGGCTTTGCCACGCTTGCGTCGGCTGACGAAGCCGTACCAACATTTTCAAACGACGTTGCCAAGATCATTCATGACAAATGCGTGAGTTGTCATCGACCTGAATCATCCGCACCGTTTTCGTTGATCTCCTACCGTGATGTGCAACAGCGGGCTGGAACCATTGAGGCGGTTTTGGACACGGGCTACATGCCGCCCTGGAAACCGGTTGATCATGGAATTGCCTTCGCTAACAACCGAAGCTTGTCAAACGAAGAGACCCGAAAGATCAAAGCCTGGATCGACGCCGGTTGTCCCGAAGGAGACCGCGGGAAGACACCGGATCCTCCGCAGGTCACCGAGGGTTGGATACTTGGTAAACCAGATCTGGTCGTCAGGATGAATGGTACCTTCGACGTCCCAGCTGACGGTCCCGACATCTATCGTTCCTTCGTCTTTCCGCTCGATTTACCCGAAGTCAAATGGGTGAAGGCAGTCCAGCTTCGACCCCGTGCCAAGTCGTCAGTGCACCACGCACTGTTCTTTGTCGACACCGCGGGCAATGCTCGAAAAATGGACGGAGCCGACGGGAAGACCGGCATCGCAGGCATGGGATTCCTCGCCGGACTGGGCGAATCCAATGTGACCAACACCGAGGGCGGCGCGGCGTTGCTTTCGCGGCTTCGCGGCCAGCGAGGATCCGCAGATTCGGACGATGACGAAGCGTACCGCGTGAACGATGGACTGGCTCGGGGGCTGGGTGGATATGTTCCGGGCAGCACTCCGAACCTATTGCCGGGAGACCTCGCGATGTCATTGCCGGCTGGAAGCGACATCGTGATGCAAACCCACTTTCACCCCTCTGGAAAAGCCGAGACTGAGCAAGCAGAAATCGCTCTTTACTTTGCGGAACAACCACCGTCGCGAGAGTTGATGCCGATCATGGTGCCGGCCATGTTTGGATTCGGGGCCAACATCAAGATTCCCGCCGGTGAGAAGCACTACCGGGTTTCCGACAGGCTCACTCTTCCCGTCGCCACCCGTGCGATCGGAGTCGGAGGCCACGCGCACTACGTTTGCCGTGAGTTAAAGCTGACCGCGCAACTGCCAAGTGGCAATACCAAGATACTGCTGCACATCGACGATTGGGATCTCGATTGGCAAGACCAGTACCTGTTTGCCGAGCCAGTTGATTTGCCTGCCGACACGGTGCTCATCTCCGAACTCGTTTACGACAATTCGGCCGAAAACCCAGAGAACCCGCATCATCCACCGCAGGACATCCGCTGGGGACGCGGTTCGACCGATGAAATGGGCAGCATCACGTTGCTGGCGATTGCTGACGATCAAGACGGCGAAGAACCGCTGCGAAATGCGGTTCGACAACATTTCATCAACTCGCTGATCCATCGAGAACCTTCACAGTTGGTTGAGATGTTAATGCAACTGGATGACGATCATGATGGAAGCCTGCAACGGAGCGAAACGCCACCGCGAATGAAGGATCGTGTGTTTGGTGTTCTTGACGCCGACAACAGCGGTGCATTGGACGCATCCGAACTTGAAAATGTTTTCCGATTACGCGGTTGGCTTCGCCGTTGATTACATGCACACGAAGAAAGTTTTTCGCTTTTATGTCCCCTTTTCCTGTTCCCCCGGCAATTACTTCCGTCAAGCAAAGTGACTCACTTTGCTTGACTCACAATCTTTTCTCAAACTTTGGAGCCAAACAGATGAAATTGCCAAACAGATTGGGTCGAATGTTGAATTCGCGGTGCACAGCGAAGCTGCGGCGACCTATTCGTGGACGTTCCATGCGAATGGAAAAGCTGGATGCTCGCGCAATGTTGGCAGCGGATTCTGGCATGGGAGCCTCCTCGCTCGCGATGGATGTCAATGCCGACGGTGCCATCTCCGCATCCGATGCCCTGAGCGTCATCAATCATCTCGTGCAAAACGACTCGCAATTCGGCGACAGCGTGGTGGGAGAATCTTTTCATGACACGAATCGCGACGGCAGGGTCAGTTCCAGCGACGCGTTGATGGTGATCAACCACCTGAACCTTCGAGGCGCTGGAACGATCCAGCTGCGGGAACTGATTGGACCACGCGTCGACAGAATCAGCGATGCTCAGGAAGAAAACATTCGTCAGCTCATGGTAGACTTGAATTCGATTCGCTCGGAGTCCGAAGTGACACCAGAGCAGATTACGCAATTGATCGGAGACCTGGCGACGGTGGCCGCAGAGGCAACCCGACCGATCGCTGATGCTACAGTTACTGCGTGACACACGCACAGCGCGAAGCGATGGCGAAATTAGCGATGCGGAACGTGAACAGTTGGCAGGGAGGGTCGACGCCGTGCTGGAAAGTGCAAATGTCCCGCAAGCCGAGCGAGATGCCGTGCGCGAAGATATCGAATCGATCATCGATGCCAGCGGCATTACCCAGGAGGACATTCAAACGATTGCCGAAGATGTGAACGCGATCCGCACCGAGTTTTGGAACAACCATGATCGTCTGCGAGATCGCATCGTGCGGCCCTCGCGGCGATAACTCGAGTGTCCTGTATTCAAGCAAGTTTGTGTTGATTTAGTGAGCCGACAGCGCTAGCCGCGGGCTTTATGGCAAAAAACTAGCCGGTTAAGGCCCGATGGCTAGCGCCAACTGCTCACTAAAATAGATCTCACAACGATAGGGCAATGCACTAAATCAACAGCCCACTAACAGCGGCCCGTCCATTGAAACAAACTAAATCGCGCAACACACGGAAAGCATCTGGCCCATGATCCGCCTTACTCATATCGTTCTAAGTCTCATCATTTCGGCGTCGACGCACGCATTAGCCGTGGAGCCGAACGTCGACTGGAAACTTACCGACATTGACGGCAATCATCACGAGCCGTTTGAAGAGAAGTCGACGCGTGGCCTCGTTTTGATTTTCATCTCAACCGACTGTCCGATTGCGAACGGTTACCAACCGCTGATTCAGCGGCTCGCCAGCGACTATCGCAAAGACGGCATGCGGATTTTCATGATTCATTCCAGCCCGAGACTGTCAATTGAAGAAGCCCGTAAACACGCGATCGAGTTTGGCATCAGCACACCGGTCGTGATCGACACCGATCAATCGATTGCGCGTCGAGTCGGAGCAACAGTCACGCCGCAAGCTTTCGTGTTTGTCCCGAACCAAACACACCTCGTCTACCAAGGACGCATTGACAACATGTATGCCGGATACGGAAAGAAACGAAAGGTCGCCACCACCCACGATTTGGCCGATGCCTTAGAGTCAGTCGTTGCGGGGCGTCCGATCAAAAACGCGGAAACAATCGCCGTGGGCTGTTTCATCTCCTATGCAGAATAATCGATTGCAGCGTTGTAGATTGGCGAGCAAATTGGGCAAACTTGATTTACGGACCACGCTCGCGGTCCCGGTGACGATGGGTATGATGGAAACGGCCTTTTAACAAAAGCAAAGCATGTCACATTTTCGGTGTTTTGATACAATGGCACGTTCAGCTAACAACCAGTGTTCTCTTAACTCCCGCGGGAAAGATGCAATGAGAATATTTCTTCTTTTCACGATCTTCACGCTGTTAATCGCGATGATCCCCACAAACACAGCCATGGCACAGGTCCGACTCAAAAACAAAATTAGTGGCGCGAAGCCTGATATAACCGTTCTCAATCAGGGTGGCGTGGAATCGACGAATCGACGTCAAGATGTCGAAGGCACGGTCTGGGAATACAAGGTCATTGAACCGGGCGAAAAGGACGATTCCAAAGAGACGAAGATGACCGGACGTCTTCGGATCAAGCAAACATCAATCTTTGCCGTGGGCAAACCGAAAATGGTCGGCGAGCAAGAGAATGAAGGTAAGGAAGCGAAACAGAATGGAGACGCCGACCTTCGTGGAAACGTCAAGGGTCTTCTGTCGCAGCGATTGAACGAGTCAAAAGTGCAAACGACTGGAGACGAACGCATCGGTGATTATTCCACGTCCGGATCAAGCGAGTACAAATTCGAGTTCGATCAGGACGATGCCTACGCGCTTTCCGGGCTTGTGAAACTGAAGCCGGACACGAAAAAGAATGGCGTGTGGGCCGGCACCTACGAAGAGTTTTCCGGCGGCAAGAAGGTAAAACGCTGGCGTTTTGAGTTGCGTAAGATTGAGGAATAGTTCACCCCATTCGTTCGGCAAGTCTGATTTGAATCCGAACAGATGCGTGAGAGCGAGTAACCAGCGAGAAAGGTGCCACGCAGGGCAACTGCAATCAAGCTCAAAGACGGGCGATCATTACACCACTGGCGTACGGTGTGATCGCGAAAGGATGGTTGCTTCATAGAAATCATCCGATCGGCGACTATCATTGAATTGTTTTGAGCACGAGATACTAACACAAACGCGCGGGTGAACTGGTATTACGGATGAACACGCAATGGAACGAACGATGAATTTCTCCCTCGCAACGAAGATATGCTTGCCGGTCTGGATTCTATTGTGTTTGTTTGGCGTGATCGCTTCGACGGCGAATGCCCAAACCAAACAAAGTCACGCAAAAGAGACTGCCGAACGTTGGCCGTGGCGGCAATTCATTGAAACCGACTTACTCTTCTTTTCAACGACGTTTGACGGAACTCTGAAAGGTGCAGATCGACTCGATGAGAACGTAGTGCCTCGAGCCATGGTCTTTCCGCTCGCGGGTGACTGCTTCGTGGCCTATGGCATCGATCTGCTTCGTGCTGCTGCTGTGTGGACGGCGGGAGCAACGCCCTTCGTCAACGCGAACCTGGCTGTCACCAGCTATCCGTACGAATTGAAGAAGGTTCCTCCCGGTACGGATGCCTTGCCTCAACCCAACGGTGAAATCTGGTTTCGCAATGGTCTCTATGCCGGTGTGGGGACCGGAACGCCTCGGATACTCGATCCGCGCGCCAAACGAACCGATGAGGAAATGAAGCAGGATCCGCCTCGGGATCTGAGATACTAATGAAAACGCAGATACGAATGAAAGCGCATCGATTCAAAACGGCTCCCTCGGCCATCCTCGCCATCCTGTGTGTTTCCGTTTCGGCCCATGCAGTGGAAAAGCCCGCTAATGAAGTGGCCGGCGAAGCCCGCATGTTCAAGAGCGCCGATGGCACCACCATGCCCTATCGGATCTTCACCCCGAAAAAGGTGGAGAACGGGAAGACCTATCCACTGGTGCTGTGTTTTCATGGCGCGAAAGGTCGGGGCACCGACAACCAGGCCCGAGGCTCCCTCGCCTTTCCCGTCCTGAGTTCGGCGGAAATGCAGCGCAAGCACCCCGCCTTCATCGTCGCTCCGCAATGCCCGCTGGGAGGAAAACGCTGGGTCAACCACAACTGGTCGGATGGCGCCTACGATTCGAAAAAAGTGGCCGTCAGCGACGAAATGACCCTCGCTCTTTCCATCTTGGACAAACTGGTCGCCGAGTTGCCGGTCGACAAGACCCGCATCTACGTCACCGGCCGTTCAATGGGGGGCTTCGCCACTTGGGACGCGATCGCGCGACGCCCAGACTACTTCGCTGCGGCGGTGCCGATTGCCGGAGGGGGCGATCCACAGATGGCGGCACAATGGAAGGAGCTTCCCATCTGGGCCTTCGCTAGCGCGGGAGACCAGACCTGCCCCGTGGCCGGAACCAGAGCAGTCGTCGAGGCGTTCGAGAAGGTGGGTGGAATGATCAAATACACCGAGGACCCCAAAAAGAGCCATGGCCAGATTTGCGAGGCTTGGAAGGAGCAGGAGGGTCTCGCCGAGTGGTTGTTCGCCCAACACAAGGACAAACCTTAGGCTGATCGGAAGCCATGCCTGCATTCGTTAAGAGCAGTGGCAATGGCGTTACCCTGGCCGTGTCTTTGCTCCGGAACGGTAGGCAAAGAGGAAGCTGAACTCTTGAAACAAATCCAATGAAACAAATCCAATGAAACCTCCCCAATTCCTTGTTCTCTTGCTCGCCTGTGCGCTCTGCGCCTCACTCCAGCCCGTTTTCGGCGGGGACCTTAAACTGACGGAAACAGATGACTCGATCCGCGTGACCCTGCGCGGCAAGCCCGTGCTCGAATACGTCAAGACCGCGAGGCCGGTGCCCAATGGCATTGAGAAGCACTTCAGCCGCAGCGGCTACATTCATCCGATTTACACCCCGACCGGGCAGGAACTCACGGGTGACTATCCCGAGGATCATGCCCATCAACATGCTCTCTATTTTGCCTGGGTGAAGAGCAAGTTTGACGGAAAGAATGTCGACTTTTGGAATCAGGCAAAGGATCTTGGCAAAATCGAATTTCGCGAAGTGCAGAAACTGAACCGAGAAAAGCATAACGTCTCCTTCAGTGTCAAACACGCGTTTATGGTGAAGCAGGGTGACAAGTGGATTGATGCGATCCACGAGGTCTGGACCGTCACAGTTCATCAAACCCCCGAGGACCATTTTCTTTTCGACATTGTCAGCGTTCAAAACTGCGTTTCCGAAAAACCGCTGAGCTTGTCCGAGTACCATTACGGTGGCATGGCGATCCGCGGCAACTACCAGTGGCTGAAGGAAAAGGAAGATCACAGCATCAAGCCGGGCGACCTGCAATTCCTGACCAGCGATGGCCATGACCGCTGGAAAGGGAATCATACTCGTCCCAACTGGGTTGCCCTTTCTGGCAAAATCGATGGTCAGGACATATCGGCAACCGTCTTCTGCAGTCCTATGAACTTTCGTGCGCCTCAACCTGTGCGGCTTCATCCCAACAAGCCGTATTTCTGCTTCTCGCCCATGGTCGAAGGCCCGTTCGAGATCTCGCCTGGCAACGAATACGTTTCACGTTACCGCTACTTGGTGACTTCCAAAGCAATCGACGTGAACGTGATCGAGAAGTACTGGGACGAATACGCGAAGACTGAGAAATAGTCCGCCCGTCATTCGCGGTCTGTTGGGAGTCAATGTCTAACCAAGAAACATTGAGTTCCAACGCAGAAACATGTTGGGCAGAAAAATGCTTCCATCTTTTTGCCCATCCGAATTTTGCCCATCCACTAAAAGCAGCACTTGGGAATTCGTATGAAAAGAATCCTGTTGACAATAATGCTGATGGTTTCAGCGATCTGCGTCACTAGAGCCGACGCGGCAAACGAGCGGATGAACGTGCTCTTCTTGGTTGCCGACGATTTGAATAGCTGGATGCTGGAAGATGCCGATCGCTATGCCGGCAAAGTGATCGCACCGAATCTTCGCAAGCTGGCTGACAGCGGAGTCAACTTCACGCGAGCCTACACCGCCGCGCCGGTTTGCTCGCCTTCTCGCACCGCGTTTTTTTCAGGCGTAGCACCCTGGAAATCGGGTATTTACAACAACGCGCAGACGATCAACAAGAGTGAAGTACTGAACCGGGATGACGTGCTATCACTTGCCGGGTTGTTCAAGAAGAGCGGCTACGACACCTTCGGTTATGGCAAAATCACCCACGGCTGGGACCAGAAAGAGCACTGGAATGAACATGTTGGCCACAAAAGAGACCCGGCTCCTCCCGGAGCGCCCCTGGCAAAACTCAGTGGGGGAGAACAGGATTGGGGACCCATTCATCTTGCCGAGGAGCAAATGAATGACACTCGCGGGGCCGATAAGGCCATCGCGGTTCTGGAGAAACAACACGACAAGCCTTTTTTCCTGGCATACGGCACATTCAATCCTCACATGCCCTGGTATGTCCCGCAGGAGTATTTTGACATGTATCCTCTGGAGCAGATTGTGCTGCCCGAATTGAAAGAAGATGACCTGGACGACCTTCCTCCGCTGGCCAAAGCGGTGAGTGATGGGATCGGAAGCTTCGCCGACAAAGTCGTCGAGACAGGAAAACACAGAGAAGCGGTGCAAGCCTACCTGGCCACGACCACGTACGTCGACACCCAGATCGGGCGCGTTCTCGATGCCCTCGAACACAGCCCTTACAAGGACAACACCATTGTCGTTTTCCTCACCGATCACGGCTTCCACTTGGGGGAAAAGCACCACTGGCAAAAGACGACTCTGTGGGAGGAGGGAACGCACACTTTGCTGATGTTTCGTGCGCCGGGAGTCACCAAAGCCGGAGGCGTATCTGAACGTTTTGTTTCCCTGATGGACATCTACCCCACCCTGGCCGAGCTCTGTGGAGTCACGCCGCCCGCGTACATCGATGGACGCTCACTGGTCTCCTTGCTCGAAGACCCGCAGGCTCCTTGGGAAAGCACCGCGATCACGGGATTGTGCGACAAAGTCAAAACAGATCTGGCCTACATCAGCATCCGCCACGAGCTCGGACGCTACACCCGCTATGGGGCCGACGAAGAGGAGTTCTACGACACCACGAAGGACCCTCACGAATGGACGAACGAGATCGACAACCCGAAATACGCCACCACCGTCAATAACCTTCGCACTCTCGTCCCCGGTTTCGAGAATGCCGCTCACCCCCTTTCCTCTGCCCTGACTAGAGAGCGTAGGGAAACCAAAAAAGTGAAAAAGAAAGGCGAATAGACACTTTCGTGCATTCGGCAGATGACTTCTTACCTGCCGTAGTGGACGAGGTCACGAGTCCCCCATGAAAACGACTCGTGACTTCGTCCACCACGGATCACCAACACAGGATCAACCATGAATAAATCCCCTCAAAAAAATCCTTCACGTCGAACCGTTTTGAAATCGATCGGCGCGACCACCACACTGACTGCGTCTGGCCTGTTGCCATCTATGCTTTATGCCGCAACCCCAGCATCTGCGAACGGCAAGTTGCGCGTCGGTTTGATCGGCGCGGGGAATCGAGCCAAATGGCTGACGCGTGCGTTGTCTCGTGAATCTCATCGAGCCGAGTTGGTCGCCGTCTGCGATTGTTATCTACCACAGATCGATGTCCTGGCGGCCGATAACAAGAACGATCCCAAGGCAGGTGACTCATGGAAGCGTTATCAGAACTACGGACTGATGCTCGATCAGGAAGAACTCGATGCAGTCATCATCGCAACGCCGGATCATGTTCGCGTGCGTGCGGCTATGATCGCCTGTGCCAAGGGCCTGGACGTGTACGCGGAGAAGCCACTGAGCTTCAGCATTCCGGAAGGCCGCGCGTTAGTCAACGCGGTGCGAAGACACAAACGCATCTTGCAGGTCGGCACGCAACAACGTAGCACGGCCAACAATCGGTACTCCTGCGAATTCGTTCGAAGCGGCGGCCTCGGCAAAGTGCACACGATTCTCGTCAAGAACTATTCCGGCTCGCGACCGGCAACAGGCCTCGAACAGCAAGCCGTTCCCGAAGGCATGGATTGGAGTCGATTCTGCGACCAGGCTCAGTTGCTCGACTACCACGAACAACTTCACCGCAGGTGGCGGAATTTTGATGTTTTCACCGGAGGCCCCATTTGCGATCGTGGTGCGCATGCTTTGGACATGGTTCATATGGCAATGGGCTGGGAGAATGTCGCGCCGACGCGTATCGAACCGTCCACGGAAGCAAAGGATGCTCGCGATCGCGGAGTCCGCCTTCATTATCCCGACGGCACCGTGGTTCGACTGGAAAGTGACAATGGACCGGCTTTCGGAGGCATCTTCATCGGCGAGAAGGGCAAGATGGAAATCAACCGTGGACGCTTCGCCTGCAACCCGACGACATTACTTGCACCTTACCAGGGTGAAGAGTCTGAAAATCACGTCGGCAATTGGCTCGACTGCATCGAATCACGAGAGGAACCCAACGCTCCTGTTGAAGTCGGACATCTGATTAGCAGCGTCGCACACCTGATCAACATTTGTCGCATCACCGGCCGCACAATCAATTGGGACGCCACCCAGGAGCAAATCATCGGCGATGAGTCCGCCAACGCATTGTTGAACAAAGAACGTCGTCCCGAATACTCACTACCTAATGTTTAGGTTGGGCGATCACCGTGGGGCAGGTTTTCAACCTGCCACGCATGCGAGAACTCGGGCAGGTTGAAAACCTGCCGCACAAATAGAACTTCACAAGCTATCTCTCGTCATAGGAACTTCGATGCTATTCGATTCACTGTATCGTACCCGCTGTGCGGACAAGCAACGGAATTGTCCAGTCATCGCATTGGTCGCCATTTCGCTTTGCTGTGCCACCGCGATCGCCGATGATTGGGTACCCCTGTTCGACGGCAAGTCTTTGGACGGTTGGAACGCATCGGGTGATAACAAACAATTCCAAATCGTTGACGGAGTCATACGCGGGGCTAGCTCCGGCAAGACACACTTTCTGTGTACAGAGAAGGAATATCGCGACTTTGAGTTGGAGATCGAAGTCAAGCTTCATGACATGGACCTGAATTCAGGCATACAAATTCGCACCAGCACGACCCGCGCCAACGCAAAGGGTGACACCATCGCCAGCGTGCATGGACCGCAAGTCGACCTTGGCAAGTCTCCCGGACGCTCCGGCCACATATTCGGGCAAGGAAACGGACGTTGGTTCACTCCAACCGCTGACTTGGAACGCAATAGCCTGATGATCAATGGAGCGTGGAATAAGGTTCGTATTCTCGCAAAGGGGAAACACATTCAAACATGGATCAACGGAGAACTCGTCGGCGACGTAACGCTGGATAACGAGATCGATCAGAAATATCCCCAGGGTGTCATTGCCCTACAAGTGCATGGTGTCAAGTCACCAGATAAGATCCGGCACGTTTCATTCCGCAACATTCGCATCCGTGAGCCGAACTCTGTTGACACCGTTGTGCCGTAGAGAAATGACTGATCTGGTCCGATAACGCCTTGCTGTCGATTCGGTTGTTCGTTGGTTGAGTAAGTGAGATCTGAGGTGACACTACGAATGGCAGTCGCAATCAATCCATTTCAATTCATCTGGATTGATTACGGATAGCTGCCCCTCACGAAATTGTCTGATGCGAGAGAGCCAGCTTGCCGAGATTGACGAAATCAGCCGTCAGAACCTGATCAGTTCAAACACCGAGTCGGGTGGTCCGGGAAGACTGAAGCCTTCGCCGTTTTCCCACGCCTCAAGAACCTCGACGGGTGGCCCCGGAAGGCCGATTTCCTTCGCGAATTCCTGACGCGCGCCACTCCATGGCGGCGGTCCCATCGGGCGACTTGGCTGCTCGCCGTTCTGCCATGCTTCAACAACCCACGCAGGTGGGCCGTCTGCTGGCGGGATCGGAACTTCGCCAGTCGCCCACGCATCAAGCACCCACGCCGGAGGCCCTGCGGCGGCTGGTTTTTCGGTGGGTTGCTGTCCGTTTGCGTCGGACGACATGGTGATGGCAGCTGCAACCAGTGCCAACGCAATCCCATTGAAACTCGTGATCTTCGTTCGCATCGAATTCTCCTTGAAACATTGTGGTAGAAACGAAACAGCTGATCTACTACAACTAGCCCTCATTTTCACCTGTCACAAACCACTGAGTTGACATGGCGAGTCCACTGAGCGGGCTTCAGGATCGAACCGTCCCAAAGAAGTCCATCCGGCCCGCTTCGAGCTGTCGGCTTCAGGCTCGACCACTCCCAGTCCTGATTCCACTGGACCATGTTCTCTGGACCATATTCGCTCGCAGCGGATTCCGCTCCAGATAACGCAGCACCGTCAGATAGTGTTCATCGGACTGCACAGGAAACGCTTTGAATCGCCCCTGCCAGACATGGCCGCTGCCTTGATAATGTCGATGATAACGGCGAACGTGAGACGTCATGAGCCACTGCATCCAGCGACTGAGGTCTCCATCCTCATGCGGCCACAACAGCAGGTAGAAATGGTTTGTCATCAAACAAAAACCTGTCAGCCGCATCGGCACCTTTTCGTGAGCCTCCCGCATCAGGTTCACAAACGTGGCGAATTCGTCATCCTGATGAATGACATCGCCGTGACCATTGTCCCGGTTCAAAACATGGTCAACAAACCGACCTCGTGAAGCTCTGGAGCTGCCGGGCATGACTGGACGATAGTCGACCGAAGTCCTTCGTAAAGCAGATAGCAGCTTTAGCGATTTCCTTTCTACTCGACCTCGATTTCCATCTCCAGCTCGGCTTGCAGTTCCTCAATCGCAACTCGTAAACCATCGTAAATAGCGATTTCTCTACCAACAATTTCAAAACTGACTGCCAAAGCGTACCGAGCTTCTGAATCTGGATCTTTACTCCAGCCTTCGTGTCCCATAACCGCGATGCAAAAGTTTTCGGGAAGTTCGTTCGATTTGGCGATTGCCCAATCCTTTTGGACCGTGCCGGAACTTCGCTTCGCCCCCTCTATGTCACCGTGGTCAGTCCGTGCCCCAAGAGTCCAACGAAGTGTTTTCCCTTGAGCTGCATTGTCATCTGCGTCTTGGTCTTTCAATGCCCGTCGCCGAAACGACTCAATGGATTCGCCAAGCTTGCTGCTCTTCCAATCTACCCATGTCGATAAGTAGCGACGTAGGTTCCGCCTCGTTCGTCGTGGTTGAGCGACATACGACAACGTCACTTCGACAAGGACATCGTACTCGTAACCGGGACGTCGCAGGTCTTCCGGGATGGGTACCTGATACACATCGCATTCGCCAGCACGAATCCCTGTTTCGCCGGACGAGATGAGCGTCGTACGGTAATCTGTATTTGTCGTGGCACGCTCAAGGTCCGGAACCCCGTATCCTAATGTTCGGATCGCAAGGTTCGTGTCGACACCATCCCGTGTCCACTCGGGCCATCGAGCAGACTGCACAATGAGAGCGCGGTAGAGCAAACACGGCTCATCCGGAAGGAGTCGCTGCAGATGAACGGCAATGTGCGTCACTTTCGGCGCGGCAAACGAAGTTCCGATTTCGTCACGGTCAGCCGCCGGTCCCGGCCCGTGGAAAGTTGATCGAACCAATTCCGGGTAACAATCGCGTCCTTCGGCTGGCGTGGAGAGAATCAGGGGAGTTCCGGGCGATCTCAACAAGTCTCCGCCGAATTCAACAACTTCGGGTTTGATGACATTCCAGATTCCGAGCCACGACCTGCTAAAACTCGACGGTTGTGCTTCCTGATTAGCGAAGCTCCTCGATCCCGCTGACTCGTAGAAATTGTATGCGACGGAGCCCACAGAGATGGCTTGAAGACTTTGGGCCGGATTCGCGACACGAGCCGAAGGCTCAAGCAAGAATGCGGGATATGTTCGGCCTGCGTTGAGATGATCCCGTACTCCTGCATTCGGAGCCGGTGCAGTGCTTCGGAGGTTGCCAGTGCTTTGAACAATCAGAACGTCGAAGAGCTGGCACAGCGAATCGATCTCAGCAGCCCAAGCCGACATGTGTCGCAAACGGCAATGGCTGTCAGCATTGACTGAGTGATTGAATATTCGCGTTTTCCTTGGTCCGCGGTGAAAGTGTGTCACCACGGCATGTAGCAACGCTGCCGGGAACAATGCCTTCGGCAATTCACCGGCCGCATCGAGGATTCGGGCATTCTGAATCCAGCAAGGTAGCTGATAAGGACCATCTCGTCGGATCAGTTCACCGTACAAGACAGCACCAGCCACGCGAGTTCCGTGCCCTCCGGGAGCTACATAGTCCGCCACATCTGTGGCTGTTGTCGGGGGCGGCAGGAAACAACGTGACGTTGGCTTGTCGACACCCGGCTCGAGAAGCAGATGCTCTTCCTGAATTCCGCTGTCGATCACGCAAACGGCAGGAGCATCATCCTCTGGTGGTTGCGGAGATGGATACTTTTCCGCGTCAACACCGGCTTCCGAATCGAGATCGGGAAGTGTGATGTCGTCAGGTTCAACAACTTCAAAAACGAAGGGGAAGTTCAGGACAAAGTCTTTCAACCCTTTACCGCTAACTTCGACACGCATTGTGAAGCTGTCTGGCAAGGTGACCGCATCAACCGGATCTGTGTGATAGATTTGACCAATCGAGCCATTGTATCCGTCGACGATGATGCGACGAACTTCGTTAATTCGTAGCTCTTGGATGTCGTACCAAGCGTCGTACGCTTCAGTGCGTTCATTGGCCCAATCGCTTTCCTTCCGCGCCCATGTGGCGTCCGTGTCGCGTTTTCCTCGCTTCGGCACCGGCGGGATCTCTTGCGCCCCCAAGCACGTCACGCCGATATCCACGACGTAGTTGGCGTTGTCGTCAACGTTCGGCCACAGTCCAAAGAGAGGTTCCGAGAGGATTAGCCGCAAGCGTTGATTCTGGTCCGGATCGTCATCGACCCGATGCACACTGGCGATAGTCGCCGTGCCGTGAGCCGAACTTGCGAATCCCGTTACCGCATTCAAGAAATCGGACAGGTCGATATCGGCACTCGCCACGATCACAAACCCGCCTTCTTCCTCTGACACAATTTCGAATTTGAAATGATGACGAAGCAAATCGATGTCGAGGCCCGGATCTACTTCCAGAAGTAGTGGAACTCCGGGTGGAAGGTCCGGGAGTGACTCAGTGGCTCGCTGGGCAATCGTTGCCTGACGTTGATTGACGACGGTTGATGCGCTCGATTGCAAGTTTGCACTGTGGGTGCCTCGATTCGTGCGATTGTCGAGAGTCTGATCAGCGACCGAGCCACCACCGGTCAGTTTGGCTGCCCCTCTCTCACGAAGTATCAGCGGGAGATGTTGAAAGTTGCGTCCGTTCGGCATCGATTCCTACTTCGTCAGGCTTCCCCGTCAGGGCGTTTCAGTTCCGTAATCGCGGCTTCAAAATGCTCATGCTCCACGATGCGTTTGCCGCACAGGACGGCAGTCTTGGCGGCTGCCTGAGCAACACGAACAACGTATGCTGCGGACACGCCTTCAAGCTTGTCGACAATGTCGTCCCATTGGATGGACTTCGCCCGTTCAACGCTCGACAGGGTCAGCGACAGCAGCTTGTGAATCTCTTCCTTTCCCGGAAGTGGAACTTGGAAGACGTCGTCAAAGCGGCGAAACAGTGCTTCGTCGAGCGAGTTCTCGATGTTCGTTGTTGCCACGAGCAATCCCGGTGCGTCGTATTCTTCCATCAGCTGTAGCAGCGTATTGACGATACGTGCCACTTCGCCAATGTCTTTTGAAGCGACGCGAGAGCGAGCGATGAAGTCACACTCATCGAGAAGAAGCACGCACGGTTGTTCACGAGCTGCGTCAAACACAGCACGGAGGTTGGATGCTGACTCGCCGAAGTAGGAGGACACCAACGCGTCGAACCTGACCTTCATCAACGGCAGGCCGGTATTCCACGCGATGCGTTTGGCTCCCAGTGTCTTGCCGCATCCGGGAGGTCCGTACAGCAGCACTTTCTTTCGCGGGTTCAGCCCATAGGCGGACAACCTTTCGCGTGCCGCGAATTCTTTCTCGACTCGTTCGAATCGTTCGTCGATGTCGCGCCTCAGCACAATGTGGTGTTCGAGTGCGTCGTGCGGAATGAACGTAACGAGCATCTCGCGATGCCGTCGGCTGATCGGCAACTCGCGAATACTTCGATCCGAGTCGATGCCGCCTCGACTTGACCGCTTCTTCTTTTGCGTGTCGTCGAGGATCGATTCCAGCTCATTGGCAAGTCGCGAATGACCGCTCTTGCGTTCGGTCTCGACGATCGAGTCCGCAAGGCGATCGAGATCGTCCTGTGATCCCATCGCGATGGCTCGAACCAGTCTCTTGAGCATTTCAGCTTTCATTTCGTGCGCCCTCGAACTCAGAGTCGCTAGGTCTGCGCCCAGCGAATCCTGCTTGCCTGTTCTAATCTCTAGGTCTCCTTCAATATCGACCTTCTGGGCTGTGGTTCGCCCGCAAATACATCGTAGCCATTATATCCTTCCTGCCTTGACGACTCACGTGGCGAAGCCATATGTCGGTCGGAATTGTGACATATGGGCCGTTCGAGGTCGACACTCACTTCATTGTACGGCATTTCATCTTCCGTTATCGCTTTGACAACCACAGCACATAGTCTACTCAAGTGGCAAAAAGTCCAGCGGATTTAGGTAGATCCGACCTAGCGGCTTCTGGTTCCACTCCGTTGACATTCCACTGGGTCGACATGGCGAGTCCACTGAGCGAGCTTCAGGATTGTGCCGTCGCAGAGCAATTCATCCGGCCAACTTCGAGCTGTCGGCTTCAGTCTTTAGCACTCCCAGTCCTGACTCCGCTGGACTATGTTCTCTGGACCATGTTCGCTCGCAGCGGATTCCGCTCCACATAACTCCATCGGTTTGGTCGGCGTCTTTGTGCTGCTTAGTTTTCAATTTCGCAGCTACTTCGAGCCGCTTGTCGTAATGGCTTCGATTCCGTTTGCTTTGATCGGAGTTCTTTGGGGACACGTGATTGTCGGCATCGACATGACCATGCCCAGCGCGCTCGGCTTTGCGTCTCTTGCCGGCATTGTCGTCAACGACTCAATCTTGCTTGTCTTGTTCCTCAAAGAGCGGCGGTTACAAAAGACAGACATTCTCTCGGCAGCGACTTCTGCAAGTCGCGAACGCTTCCGAGCAATCGTGCTAACGTCACTTACCACGGTTGCCGGTTTGCTCCCGTTGATCTTCGAGACCAGCCTGCAAGCACAAGTTCTGATCCCGATGGCCGTCAGCATCGCCTTCGGCATCATGACGTCAACGGTTCTCGTTTTGCTAGTCGTACCCAGCCTCTACGCCGTGTTGGCCGACCTCGGATTTGTGTCCAACGACGCGGCTGTTTCTCGATAGGGCACCCTTCGACGGATTCAACCAGCTCAACCCGATTGAACTTTTTGAAGCCAGCGAATGCCTCCAAAAGCCCAAGAAAAAAGCCGCCGATCATGATTGATCGGCGGCTTTCAAAAAATCCAGTGGAGGTAGACGGACTTGAACCGACGACCTACGCGCTGCCAGCGCGTCGCTCTCCCAACTGAGCTATACCCCCATGTGGGTCAAAAACTGAGACTTTCAACGCCTCAGCCATCGAGGACGGGGAATTTAGCAAGTTGTCGTTCGGGTCGTCAAGTCGTGGAGGGGCGAAACGTGGCGTCTGCCGCCGACAACGCCGGAAATGCTGGGAAGATCATGGCGGGCGGGGGAATCGGCGCTTTGCACTTCGCAGCCTAGAATGGGGAATTGTCGTTGTTGTGGGCCACTTGCTCACCTGTCCCGGTATTCGAGTTAACCTCATGTCCACCCGCCGTCGAGCCCGCGAAATCGTCCTTCAACTGCTTTACGAAGCAGACGTGAATGGGCAACGCTCCGCCGACTCCACGCGCGCCTTCATCCGCTCGCGGCTCCAAGGGCGGAATGCTCTGACGACGTTTTCCGAGTCGCTGCTGTGGGGGACGTTGGAGCACCGTGAGGTCATCGATCAACATCTCTCCCGCCTCGCCGCTCGCTGGTCTCTGTCTCGGATGGCCGTGACGGATCGCAACGTGTTGCGATTGGGTGTCTATGAAATCCTGTTCAGTGATACGCCCGGGCGAGTCGCTGTGAATGAAGCGGTCGTGCTGGCCAAGCGTTACGGAAACAAGGACAGCACGCGATTCGTTAATGGGATTTTGGACCGCTTGCTGAAGGAGTCCGAAGCGGGAGAGTTACCTGTGACGGCGAAATCGACGGCTGAGGAGTAGGGCGATGTTGAGGTGAGTGGGTGCGGTGTGCGCACGACTGGCTGAAGCTGGAACACCAGCCTGGTCAGACGGTGCTTGTGGGCTTCACCTACCCAACAGCTCGCTTGCCAACAAACGAGCCATGGTCACCTATGTCCCCTTCGTCACATTGGTCCCATCGGCGACAACGCCGAACCGCCCTAACAAAGGCTATCTGAGAGACGCCGATTCAACAGACGTTGCATTCAGCCGGTTGTCGCCGCTACACAAGCGTGGGCATCTGACGTTCAGGCGCCCGCTGGGACTGGCATGTCGGCGATTTGATAGGCTCGCGAGCGGAATAGGAAGTCGATGATGTTGCCTTCGTGTGGCTGCAGCCAGTTCAAACGATTGGTCGGAATCGGGCCGATGTTGACTCGGTCGATCTCCACACATCGACCGGCTTGATCGATGAAGGATGCGTCCGATGTCAGGACGGTTCCGACCAAAGTTGGACCGATGCGACGCAGCATTTCGGCTTGCGGGCATTCGACCACGCTGACGAATGGGAACATGTATTCCTTGGCGGCAACGGCGCGGTCCGGTGAATCGGCGTGCACGACCATCGGACGCAAATACGCGCAGTGTTCTCGCTCGATCAATTTCTCGCCGAACTGAGCGGTCATGTCAGTGACTCCCGATTCGGCCAAGTCGGATTCCACCATCGCGTACGTGCCCGTCGCCATGGCTTTGACGGTGAACGCGGCGAGGGCTGCGTCCGGGTCCGCTGGCGGTTTGACATCGACCGGACCGATTTTCTCCGCGATGGCTTGCGCGATTTCACGTGTGTGACGACTTGCCCAAATCCCGCTGCAGTTGATGCAGCTACGACCGGAGTTGCTCAACACGCTTTCGACCATCACGTCCAAGTAGTTTTCCCAGTCATCAACGACGTCGTCCCCGATCAGAATCTTGGAGAAGCCCGGCCCGTGAGCTTGCACCCGCGGGTTGCCGGCGTGCTGGGCGACCGTCTGTGCGCTGCCGAAGATCATACTGCGTGGCGAACTGGTCATGATCGCGCCGCCTGCGTCGTGACCACCGGGATACAAACCAAACGCCTCCGCGGGTACTCCGGCTTGGATGAATGCGGAAACCATTCGATAAGGAGTCCACGGTTCCTGCGACCCGGGTTTGAGCGCCAAGCCGACTTGCAACGGGATCGCTGGCAGCCACAGGGTGTGGACTCCAGGCGAATTGTTCGGCAGGATCGCACCCAGGATTGGCGTTTGGCATTGGTAGCTGACGATCACATTGCGGCCTTCTTCGCCGAAGCCTTTACTGAGAATCGACAGGTCCAACCCCCGCGTCAGGCACTGCAGGATTTCGTCCATGTGTGCCAGGACGAAACTGTTTTTCTTGAGATTCGAACGGCACATGTGTTCGGGCAGACCGGTACTGGCGGACTGCTGGTGAACAAAGTCCTCTACCGACTGGGTGGAGTCCCCGACGGTCAAATCGGCTGACTCGAACAACACTGCCGCTTCTTTGCACATCCCGATCAGGTCATCGGTCGAGTACTTCAACAGCGCTTCGCGAGCCTTGTGCGCTTGTTTCAAGTCCCGCGTGACGATTCCACCTCCGACCATGCCAAACTTCGCGATCGGTTCTCCGGTGTCAAAATGAACAACGTCGTTCATTTCCATGGATTCGTACGTCTTGCCCCAACGTAAAGGATGCAGTGTGATCATGGTGAAATCGATATTGGATGAAAGAGTGAGAAAGCGAATCAGCCGGATCGCGATCTGAAACGGTGAAGTTCGATGCGGCGATCTGGCATGATTCGATGATGGTCGCCAAGCAGACTCTCGGGCGACAGTTACTTATCCGTGTTGGCTAGTAAACGCCAACCGTTGTGGCGCTGGCCAATTCATGGAAGGGGCGAACTCCACTGACACCATCCCAGGGATAGGTCTCAAAGGGAGCTTCACGTTCTCCCTCGTCGCGTTCCATGAAACCAGGGACAAAGAACTCGTCGGTCAGCGTGTAGAGTTTGACGCGTCCCGTTTCGCCGTAGCCCACGACTTGATTGTAGTCCTCGAACTGGACGACTTCCGTGACCGCACGAGGTTGAGGAGCGTAGTAGCTGATTTTGTAGTTGTCCGCTGCGGTGACCGGCTTGCTGCAAGCGAGTCCCATCAGTGTGTTGCCGTAGGTCGGTGTCATGTAGATGCCGCCTTCTTCGACAGGACCGCCGAGCATTTCCTCGACACAGAACCGAGTCCATTGCGGTGTAAACTCGGTGCCACCGGAGAAGATGCCTTTGATGCCGATTTCCTGTAAGCTCGTTCCGCGATCCTCGAGTGCTTGGCCAAGTCCCTCCAGCAACTTCGGCGTTGCGAACATGCACTTGATGTCGTGGTCGGCGGTCAGGACCGTAACGGCTTGATCGATACAGTGCTTCTTGTACTCCTCCAGGTGTTCCATCCAACCTTTCTTGATCAACTTGACCACCCAGCGTGGGTCCAAGTCGATGCAGAAGCAGATGCCGCCGCGGTGTTGAGCCAAGTGTTCGACCGCAAGACGTAGTCGGCGTGGACCGCTGGGGCCGAGCATCAGCCAGTTGGAGCCTCGGGGGAAGTGCTCATCGGGCAGCGTGTCGCTGAATAGCTCGTAGTCCTTCCAATGGTCTTCGATCACCATGCGGCTTTTCGGAATGCCGGTGGTGCCACCGGTCTCGAAAACATAAACCGGCTTTCCAGCGTGTCCCTTGGGCACCCAGCGATCGATCGGGCCACCTCGCAACCATTCGTCTTCGAAATGGGGAAACTTCTTCAGGTCATCAAATGATTTGACGTCGGTCAGCGGATCGAAATTCAGCTCGGCTTTCTTTGTGAGCCAGAACGGGCTGCCGGTGTCTTCGCTGAAATGCCAGTGGACCGTTTTCAAAGTGTGCTCGTTCAGTCGATCGAGCGCTTCGGACGCTCGTGCGGCAACTTCCGCGCTCATTTCGGTCTCAGCAGAACTCATGGGCCTGATACTTTGGGTGGGTGGTGATGGGGTGGGAATGAGATGACGGAGAGTACTTCGCCAGAAACCAATTTATTCTGATGAGGTGCCAAGCCCCAGAGGGCAACGCCATGAAAAAAAGCCGCGGCCCTCTGGGACGCGGCTTCGTGCTGATTTTTTTGGGAAAACGCTTTACGTTTGGATTAGGGAACGATCGGGCTGGGGGGGGATGATGTCACGACGCCATCATCGTCGGCGGTTACCACCGCGATCGCGGCACCGAGTCCCGCCAGGCCAGCCAGGGCACCCAGATCACCACTGCCGCCGCCACCGCCAGAAAATCCGCCACCGCCGCCTGGAGTGCCTCCGCCGCTCATCGGGCCGTAGGCTCCAAGATCGTCGGTTGCAGCGGCATCGGAGGTGGCGACTTCTTCACTTTCGGACTCATCGCTCAGGATCGAGGCGGCACCGGGAGGAGCTAACTGTACCGACAAGACCGATGGCACCTCGTCGGCGAGAGCGACGAATGCTTTCTGGGACTCGCTGACAATCTGAACACTGCTCAAGGCCAACGGATCGAGCAATTCAAATCCGACGGCACAAAAACCGTGCGGTCCGGCACCGATGAGCGAGTAAACGCCCGTCTCCAGTTCATCAATGCGGAATTTTCCATCCATTTCGGTAACCGTCCGTCTGACTTCGACGCCGTCTTTGAAAATGAAAACATTGGTCATTTCGGCACCTGACCATGCGTCCCGCATCAGGCGACCGCTCAAACCACCTTGCGAAACAGCGACTTGCATGGGTGCGCCGCTGGACGTCATGCTTTCGGGCGGCAGGTCGGTGCGGACGTCTTGTGGTTCGCGTGACGGATCGAGGTAACGCAACACTGCCGTCTTGATCGTTGTCCGATCCAGTCGAGCGGCGGGAATGTCGATCGACAGCGTGCCACCGGCGACGTCTTCTGGCACCACATGCAAGACGCCGCACAAGAACGAACGGTCGCCACGAGAAATCACTGTGTAAGCCCCCGTTGGCACTTGGATGAAACGGAATCGACCGGTTTCATCGGTTCGTGACTCGGCTTTGTAGACCGTTCCATTGCCGGATCTCAGCAAGACTTCGGCACCCTGAACGGCTTCTGCATCTCCGGTGCTGACGGGCACCAAAATGCGACCTTCTACAACTCCATCGCCACTGGCACCGACCCATTGTCTGATCTCGCCATCGGCTGAAGCAGGTGTCGCTACGGCAAAGCCGAGGAGCCCGAATAACGCTGCAAAGATGGCACTCGTCAAGGAAAAGCGTTTCATGGCGTTGGCCTGATGGTTGTCACGGGAGTCTGTTCTTCAAGCGTGACGTGGTGAAATGAAGGATCTGCGCACAAATGGCGCACTCAAGTTGATTCATACTACCGCCAAATTAGGTACCGGCAACCAATTTTGGCCGATCAGAAACACATTTTCTCCATCTTCCGGGTTGAAAGATCGCGATCGATCGATTTGGCGGAAAACGTCCTCGGATCGTGCGGTTTACTCGATTTGGGCAGTCGATCGTAGGTCATGCTGTGCATGACGAACCACGGCATCCCCATCTTCACACTTGATGGTCCGGATTATTTATCAGCCGCAGCGTGATAGAGCGTCCCGGTTGGCATGGTTGTGTTGTCAAACGCTGGGTGTTGCCATTGGCCCTGAGCCGCGGGCCGTCAGGCCACGGGTTTTACGCACTGAAATGGATGCTTGATACGTGCAAGACCCGGCCGCTCACGCGTCGCGGCTCACGGCGTTTGGTAGCGTCATCCGCGTGGATAGGTTGAGCTGTTTGGGATTGAATGCCACTTCCCGCGAAATACTGTGATTCCACCACGTTCTGAGCGGGACGCTCTCGATAGCGTCCGGTTGCTGAGTATAGGCATGAGAACCGAACGCTATCGCGTGGCGGCTGGTATGCGCAGAACGTTTTCTGCTCAATCCGCGCAAGCTGTTTTGTGCAAACGTGTTTCAAAGACTGCAGTGAGTCGCGTGAATAATCCGGCCCTACGGTTCGGCTGGACTGCTGGAGCCACCGATCGTGAATCGTAGTTTCGTCGCGCTGTCGTTTTTCATCTCCAGAACCTCGACGACTGCACCATCCAATTGGATCACGTCACCTTGCGCCAAGATCTTTTGTCGATACTCCATCAATAGTCCGCTCACGGTGTCGGCTTCCTCCGACTCCAGCAACGGAATCTTGAGTCGATTGCGAGCGTCTTCGATCGGGGTCGTGCCACTGACGAGGAATGAGCCCGGTTCCTCGGGGACGATGTTCGGCTCTGCATTGTCGAATTCGTCGTCCACTTCGCCGACGATTTTCTCCAGCACGTTTTCCAAGGTCACCATGCCGGTGATGGTTCCGTATTCGTCGATGACAAACGCCATCAGTTGGTGCGTCGCCTGAAAATGCCTCAGCACGCGACTGATCGGCATGGTCTCGGGCACTTTCTTGGGCGGCCGCATGATGGAGCGAATATCGAATTGCTCGTCGTTTGGCGAAACGTGCAACAGGTCTTTGATGTGCACCACACCGAGCACCTTGTCGAGCGATCGATCGCAGACCGGATAGCGAGTGTGCATCGTGCGTCGTACCAGATCTCGCAGTTTTGAAACCGGTTCGTTGATGTCAAAGAAAGCGACCTCCCCACGTGGCAGCATCACGCGGCGAACGATCATGTCGTCGAATTCGAACACGTTGTTGATCAGTGAGTGTTCGTTGCGGCTCAGATTGCCGTGGATGTGGGCCTCACGCAACAGGGCTCGGATTTCTTCTTCCGTGTTGACGCTGTTGTGGTCGGACGACCCTTGGATCCCCACTAGGCGTAGCAGAAACGCTGTGACGACATTCAGGACGATGAGGAACGGGTAGAGGATGATGTAGAAAAACTTCAGTGGAACGGCACACCACAGCAGCATCTGTTCGGGGCGGCGGATCGCAAAGATTTTTGGGAACTGTTCTCCAGCGACCAAATGCAACCCTGTGATCGCAGTGAACGCGATCGCAAATCCGACGATGTGAATCGCTCGCGCATCCGTCACTCCGACCCAGCCGAGCAGGGGTTCGACCAGTTTTGCGAACGCCGGTTCGCCGACCCAGCCCAGTGCTAGTGAAGCCATGGTGATGCCGAGTTGGCAAGCCGAGAGAGATTCATCCAGCCGGACGGCCAGCCATTTTGCTGTGCCGGCGAAGAGTTTTCCGTCGCGAACCAGTTGCTCGATTCGCGAAATCCTTACTTTGACCAACGAGAATTCGGCTGCGACAAAGAAGCCGTTGAGAACGATCAAGCCAAATGCCAAGCCCAAAAAAATGAGCGTCATGTACGAATCCGAGCGAGTTGCAAGTGAGAATGTGGGGCTGCCCAGCTAAGCGTGGTTGCTGAAAAGGAATTCTAGCAGAAACGACGCTTCACTGGGGCGAGCGTTCACTCGGTTGCATCCTCAACGGATGGGCGTGCGGGTGCGAATGGTTTGAACTCCAGTTCGCCGTCTGCATCGCTATGGGGAGAACCGCCGTCAGGAGGGATCGTGCCGGGACCCGATTGAAGCCAATCGCCCAGCATTTCTTTGCGTTCGGTGGAATCGGGGTCGCGCACTGCCGGGGTCGATTGCTCATTCGCGCTCGGGGCCGTCGGACTACGACTCGTGGTCGCAGTATCTTTCGGGGGCGATGTCATGCCAACGCTGCCGGGCGGGATCATGGTGTTCTCGATCATGGCCATCGGTTTGTAACCCGCGTTCTCAGGATTGCGACAGGGTTGATTGCAGCCCGAGCAGCGAGCACAGGGCTTGTCGGCTTTCCAAAACAGGATCTCGTCCATGCAAGATCGCGACGCGATGAAAACGCGATCGTTCGGTTGCAACTGGTAATTCGATGCGGTGTTGCCAAGCTGAACAATCTCTCGATAGCAGACCGGCAAAGTGACTCGGCACTCACAGGGATCCGTGGGGCGAGAAAGTAGGATCTGGCAGGGATCAGCACTGCTGGTCAATCCGCCCGCAGCGACGATCGCGTCGAGAACGGTTTCATATCCGGCCAAAGGATAGGCACCGGGATTGTTGACTTCCCCGAGCACATAAAAACGATGCACGGGTTCGAGTAGTCGAACATTCACCGCGATGGAGTCGCAATTTGCGGGTAGGATGTCTTCTTTGTCAAACTCGTCACCGGCCAACTCGCGACATGCGGCTCGTTGTACTCGCATTTGCGATGTGATTTGATGTTCGATGAGCGATTCGGCTTGCTCCAGGTCTCGGCCCGCCACCACAACGCGGCCGTAGGGTCCCAGGTCAATGGTTCCATCAGCCATGACGGTTTGATCGGCGGGCAATCGAAGATCTTGCTCGTAGCTAAGCGGTTCGATCAACACCGCGTCGCCGGGCTGCAAAGTATGTGGCGCCAAAACCGTCTTTGCGTTCTCGCGGGCGATACTATGAGGAACCCGTGACGCGTTGAGGACATCCTCTGCTTCTGTTGTCAGCGTTGCACCGGCGGGATACAGCGACAATCCTAGCGAACTGCATCCGCTAAACAGGACCAAAGTCATCAAACACCCGATCCGTCTCACCCAAGCACCCGTCATGATCTCGTTTCCCTTACTCCGTGGAATCTCTACCCATGGAATAATCGGATCACTAGGCATGACACTCACTGCACAATGTCGACGCCCGTCATGACCGGTACAACCGGAAGCGATCGGTTTGTTGATACGGTGAGCCGCGACGCGTTAGGCGCGGATGTTTCATCAGCCGGAGTGCGCTAGCCCGGATTTTTCATAACCCGACGCGTCAGCGAGGGATACTCGGTAAATCCCTCGCTTACGCGTCGGGTTATGAAAAACAATCTGCATTTCTCAACGATTTCACAACTCAATGTCAAGAATCTGCTTGCGCTAAAATCAATCATCCGCATGAATCATCCGCGCCTAGTGCATCGTCCAGTCTTAGAAAGTGGGTTCGGTAGATGAGCCGTTTTGGCGTTAGCCACGGTTTTCGTGACACAACCGTGGCTAATGCCAAAACGGCTAACCCCAAAATCAAGACCGGATGACGCACTAGTGCGTCAGCGTTGAAAGGCGTCCGCGGCAGCGGCACCAACGATCAGTCGTTGGCCTTCACGCAAGATGAATCGGACGGATTCCTCGCGAAAGGTTTCGACCGGTTGCAGTCGAACCAGTGGGTTTTGCACGGTTCCCATCACGCGAATCACCAACGTTCTGTCCCGCAGCAACTCTGAAACGCTCAGGATTGCCGAGGTGGGCAGAAGTGAACGCAGTGCGTAGCGTTGTGCCAGTTGGGCAAAGTTTGCGGAGATGTCGCGGTAATCCCCGGTGGCGATCAATGCATTCAAATCCATTCGTCCGCTACGCATGTACACACGGCCATCGGCTTGCACCAATGCGGTGTCGGACCCGATCCAGAATTCGTCCAATGTCACAATCCCTTGACCGATGATCCCAACGGCCAGACCTGTATCAAACGTCTCGGTGGCCAATGAGATCGGTCCCAAAAATTTTCCGACGCTGATCAATCCCGGTATCGCGGAACCTTGCGTGTCACCGAGTCGAAAGCGGAACCGACCGACCATGTCGTCGATCGACGAGATCGATTTGCCGCCAATGGTGATTTCGCCTGTCAACTCTCCTTTCGCCAACGAAATGCTCCGTCCCAACTGATCGGACAAACGGACGAAATCAACGCGGCGCAGTTGCCAGCGGCTGTCCATGTCGATACCCCCGGTTGCCCTTCGGGCCGAAGACAATGCCAGTTCACCCTGCAACTCTCCTCCACCGACATTCGAACCGACCGACGGAAAACGCAGTCGCCACGCTCTGGTCTGGGTGTTTATCTCCGCCGCGAACCCGCTGTGAGCATTTCCCAGTGGCTGAGCGTAGAGTTTCAAGTCGCGACCCAGCACATTGCCGCGAATCCGTATCGCATCCAGGGTACCAGCGACGGTAACGGAGCCACTGACGCGGCCTTGATAGTCCGCCGCAAACGGCCCCAGAATCGAAAGGGCGCGACTCAGTTCGACGCGAGCTGCCGAAACGGTCAATTCCGGCTGCGGCGAAAATTTCTGCTGAGAGTCGATCACGCGTACACGACCGGAGACTCTGAGGTTTCCCTGAGCATAGTCGGCCAACAGCGATTCGATAGTCAATACTCCTCGGTCGTACGTGGATCGCAAGGTCGCGTTCCGCGTCAGCAGACCTTCTTGATGGTAGATGTTGTTGAGCTGTACGACGATCGCCACCTGTGAAATGGGAAGCACACTATTGGAATCGTGATCAAAACCGGTCACGCGAATATCAGCCGAGACTCGCCCGGTCGTCGCTGCAGGTTTTGATTCGATGACGCTCAGTAAGGATTCAATAGCGATCCCCTGAGTCGTCAACTGCAGTCGATTCATCCGCATACCCAAGTCGGACCACTTGTCATCCGACTCCATTTGCGATGCGGTTTCCACTCGAAATTGCCCGTCGAATAGTTTTCCGAATGCATCAAGCGACAATGCACCTTGATCGGCCGACAGTGTTGCCTTGAAATTTCCGATCGATTGTGACCCGACGAATATCTCATCGGCGGTAAATGATGCATTCCCGGAGTGAGCGACCGGTTTGGCGATCGCGTCTGCGGCAACGTTCCACTGCACGTCTCCAGAAAAGCTGCCCGTGAGCCGTGTCGTCTTACCACCGGCAAGCGGCAAATCGACACTTGGTCGGATGTTTTGAAAAGTCGCATCCACCGCAAAACGCTGATCTGTCTGCAACGGCACGGTTGCATTCCCCTGGAACTGTCCACCGAAGATCGCCGCGTCGACTTGTTGAAGCACCAACTGCTCATCTGTTAGATCAAATTCGCAGTCGAGGGATTGCAGCCGCATGTCGGCAGGCAGTGTTCCGGTTGCTTGTCGAGGCGTGATCGTCAACCGCTGTGGTGTCAGCCGAAGGTCGTGCTCCAGAACTCCTACATCGACCCCACCGACCGAGATGCTGGGAGAGGCCAGCGATGCTTGAACATTCCATTTCGATTCGGAAACCGTTGTCGCCACATCCCCGGTCGCAGTGGCCCGCAGGTCCAGCTTTCCGGCGACAATACTGGGTGACGAACTCGACGGTTGGACGATGGCCAGCACGGTCTCGGTCGGCAAGTCATCGCCAGCGATTTGAATGCGAAACGCTCCACCTCCTTTCAATGGTAGATCAAGATTTCCCATCAAGCGGACGGGCGAACGAGTGTCTCCGCCGTCCGTTGCTGTGACGGTAAAGCTTGGAACAGAAAGCCTGCCACCGGAAATGGTGACATCCGATAGCTTGCCAGATGCGGTTGGCAAATTCTGGTACTGGATGTCGTTGGCCGTCAGGTTTCCAGACAATTCATAGGACGCTACGTCGCTGAGCTGATCGATCGCAACGGAGAACGAGACGTCGCCCGACAACAAGCCACCTTGGATGGGCAGAGGTTCATTTGGGTCGATGAAGCGTGACACCAAATCCACGATGGGAGCAATCGCAATGTCGCTGACGCGTAGTTTTGCGGTTGCATCCTTTCGCGGAACAAGCTCAAGGCTTCCGCTGCCTTGGATCCTGCCAGCTACCTGGTCCGCGTTGGTTTCACCGGGCCGGTCAACGATCGATCGCAACGATTCGAGTTTGGCCACGCCATCGCGGTACTGGATCAATGCGGAGAAATCTTGAAAGCGAACGTCATCGACAACGAGCGACTTGCTGGAGATTTTTCCATCGAGGCGATACTTTGCACCGTCACGAAGCGACGTGATGGGAATACCAACGTCGAAAGCGACGGAAACGTTGCCATTGACTTGCAAGCCGAGGTCGATGCCGATGGCCGAGAGTCGGCTGGCAAGTTTGCCGACATCAATGTCCGAGAAGGACCATTGGGTCGTCCAGTAACGCTCTGGGGCAGCGGGATTCGCCTGTGGATTCGCCTGTGGTGCCTGCGGAGCTTGAGCGAGAAGAACAGGTTGGTCGCCGTGGGCCTTGACGATCAGAGTCGTGCAGAACAGCAAGCTGATCAAACCAATTCTCAGCAACAAGGATTCATTTATTAGCGCAACTGGTATTGGGAATCGCCAGAATTCCTTTCGCATGAGATTTCTGCCGAAACCCACTATGACATCTATTGATGAAGCGTTCCTAAGCAACCTGCCCGCGACGAGCCTGCCCGCCACGGTGAGGTGATGAGGAACAGCATGTCGGTTGGGATTGGTGGAGTTGCGCATCTGTTTTTCGATTGTCGATGATCACTCAGGGCAATGGTCCGGTGTCGTCCATGTTGAAGGATCGGCCACGACCACGCATGGCGAGCTGTTCGCTGAGGTGCCTGGCGAGGTTGCGAAGCAATGCGTTTCCCAGGCGAGGCAGACGTCGCGTCAACGAATGAAATTTTCTGCGATCAATCAACAACACCTGTGAGGGTTCCAGTGCGGTCAGAATCGTTTCGGATTCGACTGGCATCACGAGCGAACTGGCGCCGAAACTATCACCCTCTGTCAATTCTGATTCAATGATGTCGTCGTCATCGACGCGAAATCGACCTTTCAGTACCACGATTAGTCCGCGGCTCTTTTCACCCCGCGACAGGATCTCTTTGCCCGCGTTGCAATGGATCGTCGTCGCGATGGATAGCAAATGAATCAGCCGCCGGACAGACAACCGACTGCCCAGAAATGTGTTTCCCAAACATTGCAGCTTGGCTTTGGTATTCGTGTTGGACTCTGGAGGGTCACTGGTGTCCGGCTGGGTGTCGACCAAAACGGCCGTGATGTTGTCTGACCCCCCGGAGTGGTTTGCGAAATCGACCAGCAAACCGGGATGGGAAATGATCTCGGGTTCGGACAGCAGTGAAGCGACCACCGCCGTGTCGGAAAAGTAGTTGCTCAGTCCGTCGGAGCACAAGAGAAAACGGTCGCCGGGGATCAAGTCAAATAGCAGCGTATCCACGGGAACGAATTCGTGCGCACCGATACTGCGGGTCAGCACGTGCTGGTAGCGACTCGCCTGAGCTTCTTCGCGAGTCATGCCGCCCGAAAGATACATCTCATTGGCCAGCGTGTGGTCGACACTGAGTTGGTGGATGTCGCCGTCACGCATCAAGTACAGGCGAGAGTCTCCGACGTGAGCCATGACTGCTTTGTTCTCCACGATCAACAGCAGCGTCATCGTCGTGCCCATACCGGCGAACTCGATGTTCGACTTGGAGAGCAAGTGAAGTTCTTGGCTGGCGTTTTGAACCGCCTCTTCCGCAATCTTCAACACTCGATAAAAACCCTCGGGCGACTGGCTCGCACTTTCGATCGCATCGCTATTGTCTGAAATGTATTCTGCGGCAAACGCGATCGCTCGTTCAGCGGCGATTTCGCCCGCTGCGTGGCCGCCCATCCCGTCGCAAACGAGGTACAGCCCGAGCGACTCGTCGATCAAATACTGATCTTCGTTTCCTTCGCGTTTGAGTCCTCGATCGCTGATGGCGGATGCGATGGTTTTCATAGCGAACTCGATGAAATAGAAATCGCGAGCGTCATGCCGGCGTTGGCGATCGGGGCTGCCCCTTTTTGAGACAATCAATTCAGTGTACCACGTTTTACATTTGGCAAGGTTTCGGTCTTGGCGGGCGGGGCAGGTAAATCCGTCCTAGCCGTAGTGGATGAGGTGACGAGCCCCTGGAGCGAGAAACATTGTCAAGGCCTGTTCGCCTCGTGAGTTCGATGTAGATTTCTTCTGCCTCACGCCGCATCGCGATTCTCTGCATCGCGTCCGAGCGGAAGCCCCAATATGCTTTCGGGATCCAATGCGATTCCCACGCTGTTGGGCACTGTGCGGATGTGCAGATCGCGTTGCGGAAATGCGATCTCCAGCCCCGCTTTGCGAAACGCCTGATCAATCGTGGTGTGCAGTTCATGGATGACTTGGAGGCGGTTTTCCAGAGATGGCAGGAACGATCGCAGCACTAGGTTCAGCGAGTTGTCGCCGAAGCCTTCGAAGGTCGCTACCGGAGCAGGATCTTTGAGTACCATCGGGTGATTATCTGCGGCCTGCAGCAACAGTTCACGCGCGGTCTCGGTGTCTGAGCCGTACGCCAAGCCGACTTCGATCACGACCCGGTTCACTTTGTCGGACAGGGTCCAGTTGAGCAAACGTCCAGTGATGAACTCCTTGTTGGGAACCACGTATTCCTTTCGATCCCAATTCGTGATCGATGTCGCTCGGATACGAATGCGAGAGACCACACCTGTCACGTCGTCCACCGTCACAATGTCGCCGACGCGGATCGGGCGCTCGAGCAAGATGATCAGGCCGGCAACGAAGTTGGCGAACATTTCTTGCAGGCCGAACGCCAAACCGAAAGTCAACGCGGTCGCCAGCCATTGAATCTGAGACCACTGCAATCCGATGGTGGAGCAAGCAGCGATGATTCCGATCAATACAATCGCATAGCTGACCAATGTCGTGATCGCGTAGCGAACCGATGCGTCGACGGGCAGTTGTTGCAGAAGGGAGATTTCCAGCAAACCCGGGCCGTTGCGAAACAGCACAAAGGTGACGACCGCGATCAAGATGGCTAGGGCCAGGTCCGATAGGGTGACCGGATCGCTCAGCGGGGCGTCCGTGTTTGCCTGTGTCGGTTCTGCCGATTCGCCGGTCGGGTTCATCGGCGTCATCAATGACGGCGAATCCGAAGAGGCGACTTGAGCGGCTGATGATTGTCCCCACAGTGGAAAATGGTCCAGCATGCTCAACGCCGGTAAGACTTGGACCCAAATCATCCACAGCCCAACCAACGCGACGGCCAACATTCCGGTACTGACGAGGCGTTGGGACTGCATGCTATGGGCAGAGATGTCTGCTTGCGCATCGCCCGTCACGATCCCCGCAACGGCTTGCGTCGGAGTCACTCCTTCACCAGCGCCGCTCGCTCCACTGGCCCGCATCTTGGCTTGCTCAATACTCAAGTAGCGTCGACGCAGCATCAGCATGCGAAAGAACACCGCACGCAGTACGATCATCGAAGCGACAAACAAGGCGGTGGCGAATAGTCGCCAGAAAAGTGTTTGAGCGGTGAAGTAGTAACCGTTTGCAGCGAGCACGCCCAGGGAAAGCGGGACGCTCATCCCGACAAATGGTATCAAGTATTTCACGCGATCGATCCATCCGCCTGCGTGACCGGCCAAGTATTCTCGTAGCAGTCCGTGTGGTCTCAGCAAACGATAGGTTGTGTAGCATGCCAAGCCCATCCCGAGGATGAACATCAAACGTTGCATGTCGCCACGTTCGTGGATTCCGTCACTGGAAGATAGGATTGCAGTGACAAAGATGATCGGCAGTGCAAGGTAGGTCAGCACATGGATCTCGCGTCGTAGCGTGCGAGTGACCGCCGTCGGCCAACGGAAGTGAGCGTCGGCAAGTCCTTTGGTTCGACACGCTTGTCGCATCCACTCGAACGCGACCCACAACACGCCCACCGCCCAGAAACCTTGACTGACGGCCAAGCAAAACTCTGAATCGCCCGCGTTGATGCTCAATCGCCAACCGATGAAGACACACAGCAGCGGCCATGCGGCAGAAACAACCGTCGTCAGGAACATCGCTCGCCAAGTCGGTCCGATCGCTTTGCAGTTGACTTTTGTCGCCGTCACGCCAATGGATTCGATCTGGCGACGTTGCGATCGACCGCGAACGAGCAACAGAACAACTGTCGATAAGCAGACCAGCCAAGTGAAAAAGTGGTCGATCGCGTCGGCTGCCAAATGCCGTGCAACGTTCATCCACATGGCCGGTTTCAGCATCCAAGTGTCGGACGCTTGGAATGCGATGCCGGCCGAGAGCGGTGTACCACTACGAATCCACAACACGCGTTCATCGATGTAGTTTTCGTACTCTGCGGCTAGCTTGATGACTTGTTGCTCGGTCGTGTCCAGTTCGATCAGCATGTCAAAGTACTGACCGTTGCTGCGAATCAACGACTCCAAGTACTCCCGTTTTCTGGCCATCAGGTCACGTGCAGCGGATTCGAAGACCACCGGATCGTGCCCCACCAAAGGTTGTGATTGGTGAATGATTTCCTGAATCACGTCATCCATTTGACCGAGTTCCTGATAGGACTCCTCGTATTCAAAGGATTGGTACTGGGTGTCATTGAGCAATTTTTGTCGATCGGCGACCGCGATCCGCCGCTTTGCGACATCGGGCAGCGTCGTGCGTTGTTTTCGCAACAAAGCGCCAACGCTGCTGGACAAGCCGACCGAATCGACTTTCTTTCGCGTTTGAGAGAACTGTCGCATCAGTTTTTCATGCAGTTCGCTTGCCGAATTGAGTTCCGCCTGTGTCGACGCGAGCGACTCGGTGAGTGCCTTGGTTTTCTCGGCAAGTTCTTGATTCTCCTCCGCGTACACCTTCAGGGCCGGCGCGGCCCCGATCACTTCCCATCGCGCCATCCGAACGGATTCTTCCGCGGCGGCTTCGCGTGCGGAGTGAATCTGTTCACGCAGCAGCGTGATGTACTTTTCGGTAAATGCGACGTTGGCTGCGGCGAGATCGGTCTTCAGGCGAATCAGATCGGCGGATTCTTCTGCGTCATACTTTGCCAGCTCGGCTTCCAACGCCGGCAGTTCTTTTTCGAGAGACGATCGGCGGGTCAGCAGTCGAGCGGACATCGACGCATTGACCGGGTTGGACTCAGCGGACTCAAGGGCTCGCAGTTGAGTCTTGGCGTCGATCACCTTCTCCAAGATCGTAGCCATTCTGGTCCGAATCTCTTTTCGCCGAGGCGATCTGGCTTGCAGCTCCGACTCGGCGTCCTGACGTGCTTTTTTCTGGGCCGAGAGTTGCAGTTCAGCGGCCGGCAGTCGTTGTTCCAGCTCCTGAAGCGTGAGTCCTTGCTCGACAGCCGCACGTTTCTCGTTGATCTCCAAGCGTTGTTGCTTGAGCTGTTCCGCCCTTTGTTGCACGGTGACCGATTCCTCGGTCAGAACCTTCAATCTCGCTTCGCTGTCGGCCGCCGTTTGCAGATTCTTAATGGCGGCTTTGTAGTTCTCGATCGCTAAGGTCTTGTTTTCCGGTGTCAGGTTCGAGCTTTGTTCCAGCTCCGCCAGCGAACTCTCGATCTGCTCAGCCGAGATCGCCGGCGATGTGGTCACGGGATTGATCGGTGGGGACGTCGCAGCCGCGTCAGGCTTCGCAATGACGTCTGCGAGAAGGCTTGCCGGCGCGCTGGCAGCAAGATTAGCGGGCGCGTTGGTCGGATCGTTGTGCTGAGGAGCGATAGGTTCGGGCTGCAGGGGCGCTTGCTGCGCAACAACGGGGGTGCCCGCGTCGTTGTTCACCACTGCTGCTGGGGCGCCAGGACTCGCGTTGAATGGGTTTCGTTGGATGTAGGGGCCCTCCAGCGTTTGCGCAACGCCAACGGTCGGCAGGAGCAGAATCCAAGCGATGATGCAATTCGTCGTTTGGCTCGCCAGCTTCTCCATATTCAATTGAGGCCTCCTGCCTCGTTTGCGGATTTCCATTGACTCCTTGTTCCTGATGCAAGACTACAGAGCGGTCGCCGGCAAAGGCAATGCGGATACGGGTGACTCGGCAAATGTCCGTCAAATGGAACCGCAATGAGCGGTCAAAGTGCCTTCATTTTGCACAATGAAATGGATTCGGCGGACGGCAAAGGTGCGATTCGCATGCAAGCAAAGCGGGCGGGTACAATCTCGATCACCTTGGGATGGGAAATCCTGCCTGTTTATTGGAGGGCTGTGTCTATTTCAGGGTTTTGTCGGGTTAGCATGCCCTACGGACGCAGCTTCCCAAGAACCTCCATTCATTTCTGCGACACTAGAGCCTTGATGAACGACGCGTACCAATCACCCGTTGCAGATGCGTCCCCGCGATCAAGTCACATACGTGCGAGGGTGATTGCTGTCAGCGTTTTGATGGCGTTCATGCTGTACCTGGATCGAGTCTGTTTGGGCGAAATCGTCAAGAGCGATTCGTTTCTTTCGGATTTCCGTGGCGCGTCCAAAGAGCAGATTGGAGACGTGCTGGGAGCATTTTTCTTTGCCTATGCGTTGTTTCAAGTTCCAGCCGGTTGGGCGAGCGATCGCTTCGGCGGCCGCGTCATGCTGACCCTCTATATCTTGGGCTGGTCACTGCTGACTGGCATTTCGGGTTTGGCTGGAACACTTTCCATGCTACTTGTTGCCCGGCTGGCCTTCGGTATGGTGCAAGCCGGTGCCTATCCGACCAGCAGTGGCGTGATTCGAAACTGGTTTCACGTGCGCTCACGCGCGATGGCCAGTTCGTTCGTGTCGATCGGAGGACGATTGGGTGGCACTTTGGCTCCTTTCTTGACGACAGCGCTCGTGCTTTCGTTGGGCAGTTGGCGATCGGTACTGTTGCTGTACTGCGTCGCAGGAATCATCGTCGCGGCAGCGTACTGGTGGACCATTCGCGATCGTCCATCGGAGCATCCTGGTGTCAGTGCTGATGAGTTGGCAGCGATCGGCGACGCGACGGCAGGTGAAATACGCGCGCCTCTTCGAGACATTCTGCCGATGATGGGAGCGATTTTGATCAGTCGCTCTCTGTGGCTGAACGCACTGGCACAGTTTTGCCTCGTGTTCGGCTGGGCCTTCTTGATCACTTGGCTGCCGACGTTTTTGAAAGAAGAAAAGGGAGTGGAACCGTTCCTTGGCTCATTGATGGTCACGGGAGTTCTGGCGATCGCGATTCCGGGACAACTGATCGGTGGATGGTTGGGCAATCGTGCCGTCGCCACTTTGGGACATCGCTGGGGACGCATCGCACCGCTGAGCCTAACGTGCTTGATTGCCGGCTTTGCTTACGTCGGCTGCGCGACGTTTGATTCGGTGTGGATCATCGTTGCTTGTTGTGCTGCGGTATCCTTGATGACCGACATCGGCAACCCGACCGTGTGGGCGTTCATGCAAGACGTCGGGGGGCGGAATACGGCGGCCGTGTTCGGCTGGGGCAACATGTGGGGTAATTTTGGTGCTGCCGCCAGTTCGATGGCCGTTCCGCGATTGATGAAACTGGGTGAGGTGAATGGAAACGGTGTCGCACTTGTCTTCTTCACCTGCGCGGGAATGTATGTTCTGGCATCGATCGCGGTGATCGGTACCGACGCGACCAAACAGATTCGTCAACTGGAAACAACAAACGAGATTCATGAATGAATTTGCTCTTTGACGCTCACTTGGACCTGAGCATGAACGCGTTGGAGTGGAATCGCGATCTGCGATTGTCGGCGCACAGGATTCGAGAAGAAGAAGCGAAGCTGCCGGAGCGTCAAAAAGGTCACGCGGCGGGCACGGTCGCATTGCCCGACATGAGGCGAGGTGGCATCGGATTGTGTGTCGCTACGCAAATCGGCGGTTGCATGAAACCGCGTTCTTTCGTCGCCAACTGGGAATCGCCCTCGCAAGCGTGGGCGATGACTCAGGGCCAGTTGGCGTGGTATCGCGAGATGGAATGTCTGGGTGAAATGACGCAAATCACCAACTTGGCCGAACTGGAGACGCAATTGGCCCGTTGGTCCGATCCGATCGCGGCGGCGGCCAGCGAAGAACCGGTGGGCTACATTCTCAGCTTGGAAGGTGCTGATTCGATCGTCACGCTCGATCACCTGGAGACAGCATGGGAGTACGGACTACGCGCGTTGGGACCGTCACATTACGGGATCGGTCGATACAGCATGGGGCATGATTCGGCTGGCGGGTTGCCTGCCGCCGGACGCGACTTGGTCGCCAAGATGGACGAGTTGGGTTTGATCATGGACGTGACCCATCTCAACGACGCCTGTTTTTGGGACGTGTTGGAATGCTTTCAGGGCGTCGTTTGGGCAAGCCATCAGAACTGCCGTGCCCTGGTCGATGATCCTCGTCAGTTCACCGACGAGCAGATTCGCGCATTGATTCAGCGTGGCGGAGTGATGGGGGCTGTCCTGGACGTCTGGATGGTGGTTCCGGGATTTGTGCGTGGAGAGTCGACCGCACAGAGTTTGGGCGTTCGACTGGAGCATCTTGCCGATCACATCGATCACGTCTGCCAAATCGCAGGCAACACGCGACACTGTGGGATCGGCAGCGACCTGGACGGCGGTTTCGGCCGCGAGCAAAGCCCGACGGACTTGGACACGATCGCAGACCTACAAAACCTTGAGGCGATCCTCAAGCAGCGAGGCTACAGTGAGCCGGACATCGCCGCCATCTTCCACGGCAATTTCCTAAGGGTCGTCCGGAACGCGTGGGGCAATGGACGATCGGCACCGTAGTGCGACACATCATTGGCCGCGGAAGCGGCGACAGATTGTGAGGGATGCCGTGCCGTATCTGTCGCCGCTTCGCGGCTTTTCAGACGCGGTTATGTTGCATGTCATGGGGCTCACGCCCCATGCTTAATGCTGCCGTCGCATCCGCGACTGAGATCCGGTAGGTCATGCTCTGCATGACGAGATCCGCAGAACGCTGCTCGGTGCTGCCGGATGTGAACGAGAGCATTCCGAGAACGGTCATCACTCTCGGATCTGTCGTATTTTCCGCGAAAAGTGCTGGACGCGAGCAACGAGATCAATGTTACTTATCTCGCTGGCGGCAAGTAGCCGCGAGCAAAGCCCGACGGAATTGGACACCATTGCCGGCCTACAAACCTTGAGACGATTCTTGAAATCCGTGGAAACTTTGCAGCAGACATTGCCTCAATCTTTCACAGCAGTTTTCCCTGTGTCGTCAGAGACGCATGGGCCAATCCGACACAGCCCAGAGTGGGAAATTGAAACGTAATACAGACGGATAACCACCTCTTGAACCCTGCCAGTTCTCTGGGCTGAGCCGATGCTCTGGATTGCAATTCCAACCAGTTGATCAGGTTGTTGTTCTCGTCGTCTTGGTGTCGCCGATTCACGTTTGCAATCATCGCTCTGCGTGACCTAGACAAAAGGGCAGGGCAATTGATCCCCAGCCGATGCTTAATGAACGAATGGTGACGTTATCATCGTCAATTGCTGTTCACGTACGGCAGAAGACTGGCGAGCGAAAATAACTGTCACCGCATCAGCAAAAATGTGGGGTGTTCAAATACGAGGATCATTCCAATGGCTACAATCACTGACTGACGTTGTCTCTTTTATCGTTATCGCGTTCACCATGGCACGCTCGAACGATTCGTTTCTGATCGCGTGAGAGCCGGGCTGAAGTTTAGTCGCTATGTTGACAGAGCAGAGACCACGTGACAATACTCCCTTTGAGAGGGCGGATTAAAAGATGGTAAACACTCACCTTGCAGCCACGGTGTCGGGGGAAAAGCGAACTCGCGACTCAATCTTTATCTCATATCGAGCGAGCGATGCGAGTGCATTAGCTGGTCTGCTCTGGAAGACCTTGGTGGACAGGTTTGGGATTAACTGCGTCTTCCTCGCACCTGCGGAGATCGAACCGGGACAAGCATTTGCCGATCGATTGATGGCGGAGTTGGATCGCGCGGCCGTGATCATCGCAGTCATTGGAAAGGACTGGCTGAGTGCAAAGGACGAATTCCACCGACGTCGGCTGGACGATCCAGACGACTGGGTTCGTAAAGAGATCGTTTATGGCCTAGAGAACAACGATGTTGTGGTCATCCCGTTCTTGGCACCTGGGGCTACTTTCCTAAGCGGAGACGCTGCCGCAAAGGCTTATCCGCCCGATATGCAATCGTTGGCTACTCTTCATGCGCACAGTGCTGGCAACGATCATGAGATCGGCGACCGGTTTACTGAGATTGTTTCTTCAAGTTTGCCTGCAATCGACGCTGTCAGCAAACCGCGTCTTGGCCTTTCGCAAGGATCGGAACTCGTTGTCGTCGCGCATTGCAAATCTAGCTCACTGGCTTCTATAGCTGATAGCGAAACGAGCGATAGTCAACAACACTCAAGAAAGCTTGAGCTGATCCGGCAACTTGGGGATTGCCTTCCTGGCCAGATTGTTGTCCACGAATTAACGGATGGTTCCTCTGAACTTCCAGAGGCAGTGAAGATCGACTTGCTAATGTGTCAGGCGGCAATACTGTTGATGGAACGCTCCGGAATCACTTCCATGGCCTTTCATCGGGAGGCTTCGATTTTGGGGTGGCGAGCAGCTTTGGGTATGCCGCTGGTCACCATTCCCGTTGACGGAATCAGTCAAGCTGAAATCTCCGAATCGACGCTTGAGTTTCTAAACGACTCTGTTCCCAGTTTCTGCAAATCAAAGAGGCAACCGAAGTCTTGGGACAAAATTGTTGTCAACACGAAAACAAAACTCGTGCAGCATTTGGCAGACAGAGCATTTCGTGTTGCATCGGATCCGGCGACAAAATGGGCGAATGATGTCAAGGAAATTCTCAGCATGGTCGGCGACTCGTTCCTCCCAGTTCTAGCAGAACAGCTTAAGATACCCAAGAGTTGCTGGACTGAGACCTCGGACAAAAGGCGTCTCCTGGCAGCGTCTCTAATCGATACTGATCTTATTTCCGCTTATGATTTTCTGCGAGAAGTGTCCGCACATTTTGCGGAACAGCCCGTGGGGCCCAATGGATCCAGGCATCTTGTGAAGCGTGTCATACCGTTGTGGGTAGACCTCGACGCGGGACGCGAAATTTTGAGAAGCTCGATGCTTCCCAAAGGAAGTCGCATGTGTGGAGTACGGCTTTCTCAGCTGGAGTGGGCTGCCCACGCGACGATGCGTGCTTCTGCCGGCGCGGTCCGTTATCCGAACGTGGAACTCGAAGCGGTGGCGGGAGAGAATGCTGTTGATGAGTTGATAGAGAGGCACGATGCTGTTTTACGTGAGTTTCTCGACTACGAAGTGGATGATTCACCAGAGTTCGTCGAAAGACAGCTACAACAGGATCATGCTACCGTGTTTGCGGTGCTTGATTCTCGTTCATTGCGGAATGACCAACTCAAACGATTGATTTCTACTCTGCAATCACGGTTTCCGGGCATCACGTTCGTGCTTGTATCTGATCAAGAAAATAACGCGTGGAAATTTCGACCGTCCATGAAAATCGCTATCGGACACATGGAGAAAGATCAAGAGAGTGTCGTGCGACACTACATCAAGAAGTGCAAAAGACTTGCTAACGAGGAGAGATAACGCAATGAAGGACGGTGAAGTACTGAGCCGACTCTTGGAGTTGGTCGACGATATGAAGGATGGGGAGCCATCGGAGGGAGTGCGAATTGGCGACAGCCGCGATGGCAATTTCTATCGACACGATGTTCGCACGCGTTTAGCGTTGAAAGTGGCGATTGTCACGGGTAGGCCATTGCTGATGGTCGGCCCGCCAGGGTGTGGTAAATCAAGCTTAGCACCTTATGTCGCGAGAAATTTGAATTTCCGATTACTCACCTACACGGTCACCGAAACAGCGGAAGCAAGCGACTTGCTCTGGAAAATCGATTATTTGAAACGCCTCAATGATTCTCAGCTAGGAAAGCAAGTCGGCGATATCGGAGATTACATCGACCAAGGTGTGCTGTGGCGTGCGTTTCAGCCCAAGCCAGAGGACATGCAGCCAGACAAGCAGGGGACACTGGTACTCATTGACGAGATCGACAAGGCCGATTCTGGTTTTGCGAACTCCTTGCTTGTGGCCATCGGCTCAATGCAATTTGATGTGCCAGCATTGGGCAGCGAAGCAATCAAGGCAGATAGTGACACAATCGTATTGGTCATCATGACAAGCAATGAAGAGCGGGAGCTTCCGCCTGCTCTGACGCGCCGATGTGTGCGGCTTCAAGTCAGCTTCCCCACAGCGAGTGAGCTCATTGAAATAGCTTCCAGGCATTGGCCAGATTGGGTTTTGCAGAGCGAGAATCGAGAGAAACTCACTTCTCTTGCTGATGCCCTGGCTTGCGACGGTTCATTGGGATCGACACGTGACTCGCCGGTCAGCACAGCTGAGTTTCTTGACCTCATGCAAGTCCTCGTGCAGAGCGATATTGAGCTGGATAGTCCGAACTGGAAAACCATCGAGGGTTTAGTCTTGTTGCGTGAATCAGAGGAGGGCTAGAGAGATGAAGCGTCCTCATCCGGCTCCATTTGCCGATGCCGCACGTATTTTGCTCGCTGGATCATCCATCTCTGATATTGATACAGCGCTTGGGCTGATAGGGGTGCAGCGGACCGAACGTGCAGACGGCGTTGAAGACGAGCTCTCCACCACTGATGTCCAAACAGACGGTGAATCCATCGATGAAGTCCTCATGGAGGCAATCGCGCCGGAAATTCTTGAAGGCGATGAGGATGCTGCAGAAGAGGACAAGCAACCAGATCAAGACGAAGCACGGATTGCAAAGGAGATCCTAAAGTCTGGGTGGATTCCGTGGCAGAATGAGCTCCCGTCTAAGCGTCGTCCGGGAGCAGCCACGCGTCTTCCGTCCAACGTTGAACGATCAATGGTTTCCTATTTGTTGCCGTTCGACAAACGAAGCGATCAGGATAGGGCGGACCAACCCAAGTACGATTACAGTACGATCGAAAATCGAGTGCAACATGTGTTGAAACCGAAGACAACTCCTGATGCAGAGGCTTGGCGGGTTGCACGAAGGGTGTTTGACAGTGGTCCCAGGCGAGACATTCTCGCAGGCTTGGACTTGCGAGCATGCGCCGACAAGATTGCCCGCGCCGAGGCTATCGAGAGGCTACCTCGCGCTAGAAGACAAGCCAAACGCCTGGATTCTGTTCAGCTACTCGTGGAGCGTGATTTGGCAAGGCGAGTCCATTCGGCAGACATTAAGAAACTGCTTAAGTCGATGCAGTCCATCGGCATTCCGCACATTGACAGAACGATGAAGATTCAACAGCGAGACTCCGAATGGTTCTGCGGGACAGGGCCTCCCTGGACTTACCGACCATTTCTCGCGTGCGAGCATCCTACTTGGTTTATTATTCTCGCGGGAGGCGATGCAGCGGACCAACAGAACTTGGCCCGATGGAAAGAACTGTTGAACTCGATGTACCATCAACATACCGTCACGATCGTATGGGTGGGAGATCGGCTGCCAGCCAAGCTGCCCAGTATGGGTCGAGCTTGGGTCTCGTATCGTAAGTAGCTCGTTTCGAAAGTTGATTGCCACCGTCTTTGGTATTAATCTGCCACTATTGAGCTTATCCCAATGCTCCCTGCACTTTGCAAGTTGAACGTTTCAGATCTCATTGAAGATCAAGTCAATGTCGAACCAGAGGCAGTTCGGCTCGCTTGTGTTCTTTCCGCATGGCCCTTCATTCCTTTCTCCGCCGTTCGGTCCTGTCGAAAGGCACTCGACCCGAAATATCCGTGCTATCTGGAATCACAACTGTGTTGGTCCACGATGGTAGAAGGGAACGCGGTCGATGGTGTGTCGCTTGAAAGTAGTTTTCGAATTCAAGCGATGTACAGGCTCCAGGCTTTCATTCAAACATCCGGAGACAGCGTACGCAATGAGGTTGTGTCGCTCCGGCAGTCACTGGAGCGTTGGTTTGTTGACGTCTCGCCACTATTGCAGATCGAGGCGGAGATCGCCTGGAACTATTTGCTCATGCCATCGACTGAGTATCAAGAGTTTATCGAGAGGCAATTGCGCGACATTCTTCTTACTGCCCTTAGTGAGGGGAGAACGGGCGTGCTCGGTTGGATTTCTGCTGCAAGTCGGAGACTGCCAAGCGAGTGCGTCCAAGGGCAAATGGCCTGGTTTTTGCGTCAGCTATGCGATGAGAAAGGGCATTTAATGGACTCGGTCCGAATCCCCGACACAATTTCACCAGATAACGTGATCGCACTGATGTCTGAGTTTCTTCCCACGACGATCGTAGGTGTCAACCGAACGAAAGGAAGGATTGAATTTGGACCTCCCTCTTCAAGCCGCACAGTTGGTGTTGTGTTGATCGATACGCAACCGCTGGTCGTGTCGATAAGAGAGAATGAGGTACCCAACTCCCGCAGTCAGCGCGTTTTTCTCGAGCGAGGTCAGGTCACGCAGGTCGAGTGCGGAGACGGCGAGATTACCTTAGAAAACCTAGGTAGTCAGACATTTACCATGAGGGCATTGTCAGGAGGAAATTGCCCCGCGAAGCATGCGGCTTCCACGGCTATCATTAAAGCAAAGCTGGCTATGAACAAGAGGATCCGTTTAAAGGCTGTCGTTGTTCGATCACTCGAAGCTGGTTACGTGGTACGGCTACCAGAAATGGATGCGACCGCGTTCATGGTTTCTCCTGAACATGAGTTGGTTGTCGACGACGAACTCACCGTGGTTGTGAATCGCGTTTATCCTGATAAGCGATGGATTGGCGTTGTTCCCAAGGTCTATCCTCGAAACCTGAATTCTGTTGAGCGAAGTTCGCTTTTACATGTTCCGGTCAATAAAATTCCAAAGAATGTCCAGCCCGGTGATACTTTTCAGGCAACAATGTTCAAGCATGGCAAACAACGGCCACCATACCAACGGAAAAGCGCCCATGTGTTCGTCGACCCACGCTGTTTGATTGGCGGAATTTACCATTCGCATCGTCCCGGACATTTACGATTCCCGAATGCGGTGCGTGAGCAAGACGGTCACTGGGTTCCTCCCATTGGCGAAAAAATGGAAATTTTTGCGAGCGGAATCGTCGGCAACTGCTGGCAATTTAGACTCCGACGCCTTCGCGATGGGCAAGACTGGGAGCCGCAACGCACCGCGTTGCGATTCAATACGGTTATTCCCGCGACCATTGTCTCCATTCAGCAGGATGGTGTTGTTCTGGAAGCGCCCCACGGTCAGGAATTGTGGTTGCCGAAATACGAATTCAGTCCACCGATTCGGGCCGAGGACCCCATTTTGCTGACGGTCGGCCAGCAAGTATCTGTGCGCGTTCTCCGTGTTGCTGAAGTGGCACGAAGTAGGTACTTGGTCAGCTTGCGAGCGGCGGGAGCGCCATTTATCGACGAGCTGCATCCAAATGAGACTTTGTTCGGAATCGTCGATCGTCGATTGAATAATGGTGAGTACATGGTATTACTCGATCCCTTACCTCGGATCTCCCAATCGGCGTTCTGGGCGAGGACTGACGGATGTCAGAACATGGTATTGTCACCGAAGGTGCGCATAAGAGCACAGGTTGCTCGCGTGCAAAGGAAACTCTGGCTTTTGATCGTGAACAATGTGGTTGTGCAATGACGGGGACTCAGAGAATACTGAGGTTTTCTTCCCGAGGGAACATCCACGACGCTACATTGATTGATATCGAATTGCGATCTATGCAGGCACAGGACGTGCATGCATAGATCGGGCGTTGAACTTTGTCGGAGGCTGGCAGTCCCGTAGGACTTGGATCGGAGCGTCCGATCCGCCTCAAAAAGATTCTATCTCGAATGACACTCCCGGTGTCAAACCAGGCAGGTACATCTGGATCGATTTTGCCGGTTCCAGCCCCGTTTCCTTTGCGACTTCTACCTGCGTTTCCAGGTACCAGTCGTAATAATCCGAACCATATTGGGCCGTCCAGAACTCTCGGTGTGACTCCCGCTGACGCTCCGCGTACCACTCCGGACACGTCTCACTCTCCCGCCAAAACAGCTCTTTCCATGTCGGTTTGGGCGTCTCACACACCAACCTTAGCTCGATGCTCCCGCAGTGCGCACACTCGGGCAACGATGCGACCTCCCACTCCGACTCCATCGAATCGACCGCTTCGGTCGGCGTTTCCCAGACCTCCGGCTCTGTCCCCAGCAACTCCTGCAGTCCCCAGCAACTCCTGTGATGACCTTCCCGCGTTCTGCGACAAAGCCATTGAGGAGTTCGCGGAAGGAAAACACGCCGCCCAGAACGCTTGATCTCCCCGAATCGACCCGAAAGGTCGTCCGGATCGGCCGCGGTGCTTGATGAGCAACGTGGCTCATCACGGTGATGCCTTTACTCGACACTCCCACATACTTTTCGACTTCCCGGCCCCAAACCCCAAAGTATCCATGGACACTCAACAAAAACTCATCGACCTGCTTCATGACTTCGACACCGCCATGTTTGTTACTCGCGGAGATCACGGAGCACTCTTTGCGCGACCGATGGCGGTCGCCCAAGTGGAGGACGACGGCCATATTTGGTTTGTAACGGACCGGCACTCGGGGAAGATCGCCGATTTGATGCTCGATCCCGACACGGTCGTGACGATGCAAGGATCCAATAAGTTCGTTTCGATCACCGGTACCGCACACGCGGTGGATGATCGAGCAAAGCTAGACGAGCTTTGGAAGGAAGCTTGGAAAGTCTGGTTTCCCGAGGGCAAGGCGAGTGACTCGATCGTTCTACTGAGAGTCGAACCATCCAGTGGCGAATACTGGGACAATTCGGGTTTGACCGGTGTGAAGTACCTGCTGAAAGCAGGAAAGGCATACTTGCAGGGCAATCGGCCGGAAACGGATGCGTCCACCAACGCTTCCGTCTCACTCCAGTGAATCATGCGACCACTTTGAAACGAATCTGCGTCAATTGAGTGTGGTGCGCGAAAGTGGACTTGTGAGGTGGTGCTGTTTTTGGGGGCCACCAGGAAGCTTGCGCCGCTCGGGCGGCGGCTTCCAACTCAGTCGGCGTTAGGTAGCCGAGAGATGAGTGGCGAAGTGGCAACAAAGACAAGCCGCAATGACTCAAGTCGTTCCGAGTTGGCGTGGGCCACTCGTCGCCGTGCTTGGGCAGCGGATTTCGAAGCCCAGCGGGAACTCGTTCATCAATAGCCATCAAGTCAAGTTGGTGGGTGGCCCCAATTGGCCCGCCACAATTGGCCCGCACCATTCAGCACTGCCCCTTAATCTCAGCGCGATTTGACAAGATCATTCTCGGTGATGAACAGGTCGTCTTGCGTAAGCATACTGCCATGCAACTTCGCTTTTTGGACAAATTGTGACAACCATTTAGGCGTACCTGTTGTATGTAAAAGCAAGTTCGCCTCAGCACCGGTATGTTCAACACTCACCTGCAGTATGAGATGATCCTTCATGGTTCTGTCTCTCTTGGTGCATCTCCACACTGGATGTACCTGCGGCGAAACGATTACGTCCGCCGAGAATGGATCAAAAGAGTCAAAGCTAATGTCAAGACTGCATGTCCAACGATTGGATATTGTCATGCATTCATCAATCAACTCCGGTAACTCATCCGGAAATGCGTTCTTTTCTAGAAAAGCCCAATCGGGAGGCCCAAATTCTGCGAACGCGACTTTTTGAACCATTTCCCACACATGCTTGCTCGTCTTTTTTGTTCTCATCAATCGACAGCAGATCCAGTCGGGGCATTTGGCGGTACTGGGGCGGCAGGATGCGGCGAAGAACTGGTAGTCTTTGAGATCGATTCGGTCGGGAACAAATTGCACGCTGGCGTCTCCCACTTCAAGGTGATCTTCAACGCCTAGCTTTTCTGCAATTTGAGCGTAAATCCTCGTCAGTTCCGGCATCGGAATTTCATCGCGACTGGGATCAAACGTGACGCTAAAACCATCGAAGAGTCGCTCTCGGATATTGTTTCGAGATCGGTCGATTGAGATAGCAATGCCGCTATCCCATTTGAATGAAAAGTTTTGATCGAATTGCGATGGCCTCCAGAACGCCTTCTCCAGCCACTTTGACAACTTGCTGCTGAATCTCGCTTGCAAATCAATTGAGCCGGGTAATCCTGACGCAAAATCACAGGGCTTCAACCAAGCGGGTGACGAGCATGGAACGCGTATCTGTTCCTCATCACAGTCTGTTAAATCTTGAATGTTCGACAACGCGACCTCTTTGGTCGCTAGGAGCTTCTTTTGAATGGCCTTGCTTTGCTTTTCTGGATCCTCTGTGATCACACGAAAGCCTATGGTGACGTCAAAGTCCCAAAACATCGCTGTCGTCCTTACGTGAAAAGCATGTCATGGGGCTCACGCCCCATGCTTTATGCTGCCGTCGCATCCGCGACTGAGACTTCTGCCGAAACTCACGACGCTACTCTGATTGATATCGCCAAGCTTAGCCGTCGAAGCGGCTGAGGCAGAGGGTGACGTTTTGGCCGCCGAAACCGAAGCTGTTGTTCAGCGCGTACTGGATCTTGGCTTCGCGTGCCACGTTGGGGACGTAGTCGAGGTCACACAACGGGTCGGGGTTTTCGTAGTTGATGGTCGGCGGCAATACCGAGTCTCGGATGCTCAGCAAGCAAACGATCATCTCGGTCACGCCTGCGGCGGCGATCAGGTGCCCCATCATGCTCTTGGTGCTGCTGACGGGAATGTTGATCGCGTTCTCACCGAACACTTCTTTGCAAGCCAGCGTTTCGACTTTGTCGTTCACCGTCGTGCTGGTGCCGTGGGCGTTGACGTATTGAATATCACTGGGATTCAAACCGGCGTCGGCGATGGACATCCGCATCGCTGCGATTCCGCCGTGCCCGTCCGGTGGGATGTCGGTGATTCGGTAGGCGTCGGCGGTGGTACCGTAGCCTGCGATCTCACCATAGATCTTCGCACCGCGTTTCTTGGCGGACTCCAGTTCCTCCAAGATCACCATTGCGGAACCTTCCCCGAGCACGAAACCATTTCGCAGGCGATCAAAGGGGCGGCTGGCCTTGGTGGGTTCGTCGTTGCTTTCGCTCAGCGCGGTCAGCAAGTTGAACCCGGTCACGCCGAAGGGATGGATCATGCTGTGCGTGCCGCCGGCGATCATCACGTCGGCGTCACCGCGTCGGATGATCTCGGTGGCTTCCCCGATCGCCTGGCTGCTGGCTGCGCAGGCGGTGAGGCAGTTCAGGTTGGGTCCTTGGGCATTGAACAGCGTGGCCAAATGCGCCGCGGGCATGTTGGGTTCTTGCTCGAGTTCCTTGGCGGGGTTAAGCAGCTCCAGTCCCTTGGCGATGAACTTTGCAGCGTCATACTCACCGTCTGCCAGCGCGGCGGACATCATTCTGGCAAAGGTTTGAAAGTCCTGGTTGCCTTCGCCGCTGCCCATGTAGACGCCGAAGCGAACGGGATCGTTGATCGAGTCCAACACGCCACTGTCGTGGACGGCTTGTTGTGCAGCACCGATGGCGAACTTGGTGTGACGACCAAGGCTTTCGGCACCGGGGATTCCTTCGGGCGACAGTTCCCAGTTCTTGATCTCGGCGCTGATCTTGGTCGGAAAACCTGACGCATCAAACAGCGTGGTGTAAGCCACTCCGCTCTTGCTTTCTTTCAACCCGGCCCACACCGTTTCGGCGTCATGCCCCATGGGGTTGATCATTCCAATACCGGTAACGACGACTCGGCGACGCATGACGGGAACTCGTTTGAGGGTGGGGAGCCAGTTGACGATGAACCGAGGTCAGATCGGAATCCCGACTGATCGTTCAAGTCGGCAGAGGGATGGTCCGACGCGAATGGGGGTATTCTACAGGTTTTTGTATTTGGGGAACCGGGTTCCATTCGCGTCCACCGCGACGTGAAAGAAATTCATCATGCGAAGCATGGATTCCAAATCGCCATCGTCGAAGAGAGGGCCATCGACCATGAATCCTTCTTCCAAGAACGCGAACATCAGGTCGATCTCGGCTTGCAATTCACCATCACAATGGCTGGTGGAGGTCACTGTTGCCCCGTTGTCTTGGACGCCGTCCATTTTAACGCGGTACAGCAATCGGTCGCCGGTACGGGCTGGCCGATGAAACACCGCCTTGCCGACTTTCGCCAGCACGACGCGTTTTTCGAACAAAAAATGCTCCGCAACCAGGATCCCGCCCATTTGGGCCATTCCTTCGATGATCAGCGGCGGTGGCAACATGGGGTAGCCGGGGCAGTAGTCATCGATCGCTTCTTCTGCCAAAGAAACGTTCTTGAAGCCTGCTGCATGCGAGCCACTCACAAATTCAGTGAACCGATCAACCCAAAACCAACGCATTGCCGCGATTTCTTTCCGCTACGGAGAAAAGTGGAGTTCGCCCGCCGGGATGCACCGGCGAGCGCTTCGATCAGTCGGTGACTTTGGTGCCGACATAGCGACACAAATCGCCGACGGTCAGCAAGTTGCTGAAGTCTTGGACGCGTGGGCTGTCGTCGAACTTGCTGAAATCTGCCCACGGCATGCGGCGTTTCAGTTCGGTCATGCCTTCGCTGGTGACCACACCACCACTGACGTACTGGCTGTTGGTCAAAATGTCTTCGGGCGAAAGTTCTTCGCGGGGAATCGTGATCCCGAACGCTTTTTCGAGTTTGAAAACGATATCCAAAAAGTCGATGGACTCGGCACCCAAATCGCCCACCAACGTGGCTTCCTCGGTCACTTCGTCGTCATCAACGCCCAACGCGTCCACCAACGATTCTTGAACCTTGCCGAAAATCTCTTCTTCGCTCAGTGACATTTCAATCTGTCCTAAAAAGGTTAATGCGGCCTCGGCCGCGACTGCAAAATTTGATTCGTGTGCGATTGGTTGTCGCGTTCTTGTCGTACTGTTGCGTGCGACTTTACTTTGTATCGCCCCTGTTCCGTGCGGCTGTGCCCGACGGCCCTATCCACGCCATCGTGATCCACGCCATCGTGAATGTCATTCGCTCAACGCCGTCCAAGCGGACGGCAAACTCTTAGCTTACTTGCTCTCCAAACAGCTCTGCATACTTAGCGCGTGACCGGGTTATGACATCGATGTCTGTACCAAGCTCCACTGGCTCATTGCTACCGCAACGTTCCAGAATCAATCGTGCCGACACCGTCACGCGGCCTTCTTTCTCCGCACTGGCTTTGACGGTGGTCAAGTTGTCGACTTGTTTGATGATCTCGGCTGTGATTTGTAGGGTTTCACCGGGAGAGAGAAAGTCACCAAACTTAGCGCCTCTGACTTCCCTCAACAACACCAATGGGCTCTCAAAATCGTCATCCAGCCGGATCAACCAGATCGCCGCTTGATGCAATGCTTCTAACATCATCACGCCGGGCATGACCGGAAATCGCGGAAAGTGATCGTTTAAGTACTCTTCGTTTGCATGCAGCGTACGCTCGGCAATCAACCGTTTGCCGGGCTCCACCGAGACGATTCGATCCAGTTGCCGAAATTTCATGAATGCTGTGTTTTAAATTCCTTATGGACCGCCTGAACCGTCAGGTCAGCCCAATTTGTCTCATTTGACGGCCATTTTGGAAAGGGCGCTGCCGCAGTCGCCCTGGAAGCGTATTCGTGCTTCGCTGACACTACTCGCCGAATTCGCCCGTATTTGGCTTAAATCCGACTTTTCCGCAAGGTTATCTGGATGGTTTTGCTCGGTTCCGGACCGGTAAAATAGTGACGAGTCCTGGATGTCTCAAGCGTAGTGCGGTTTTTCCCCACTCTGGTCAACTCAGATTGGCGGACACTGGGCCGTTTTGGTATCCTAAGGGAGCCGATTGCTGCCAATCGCTCCCGCCCACCCGCCTGCCGCCAGTGAAGCCATGACGACTCGCCACGCCTCCGCGTCCGCAGCCACCCGGCTCTCGTTGCTTACCATCACATTTTGTGTCTTTCTCGGCACTGCTGTTTCGGGAGCAGATCCGGGATCCGTCGAATTCTTTGAAAATCGCATTCGCCCGGTTTTGGTTCAGAAATGCTATCGCTGTCACTCTGCTGACGCTGATGAGATCGGCGGTTCGCTGCTGCTGGACTCCAGCGACGCAATGATGGTGGGTGGCGATAGCGGACCTGCGATCCACCGAGGTGATGCCGATGCCAGCGTCTTGATCTCGGCGATAAAATACGAATCGAGCGAGATGCCTCCCGATGAGCCATTGCCCTCGTCCGTCGTGGACGACTTTGTCCTCTGGATCAACGCTGGGGCGATGGATCCGCGTCAATCCCATGGCGCAACGATTCCCGTTCGTGACCGAATCGATTTGGATGTCGGACGCCCATTCTGGGCTTTCCGTCCGATCGGTTCGCTGAAGTCGCCGTTTGGCCAGTCGATGACCGAGGCAACTGCGGACGGACATGCCGCTGCGAAGATCGATGCTTACTTGAGTCGAGCCCACCAAGCGACATCGTTGGTCCCGGTCGGCGTTGCGGATCCAGAAACACGATTGCGCCGCTTGGCATTTGATCTGACGGGTTTGCCGCCCAGCGACGATCTGATGCGCCGCTGGCTTGCAGATCCGTCGCCGATCCAATGGACTCGCTTGGTAGATGAGCTGTTGACTTCACCCCAGTATGCCGAGCACTGGGCTCGACACTGGATGGACGTTGCCCGATACGCGGACAGTAATGGCAGCGATTTCAACGCGACGCATCATGAAGCGTGGCGGTATCGTGACTATCTGATCCGCTGCATGGCTGCGGATGTACCGTTCGATCAAATGATACATCAGCAGATTGCCGGTGACCTGCTGCCTGCGGACAACGACGATCAGCGTCGCGACAATGTCGTTGCCAGCACGTTCCTGATGTTGGGCACCAAGATGCTCAGCGAACGGGACAAAGCGAAGTTGCAACTCGACGTGGTCGACGAACAGATCGACACCATCGGTCGAGCTTTCCTCGGCATGACGCTTGGATGCGCTCGATGCCATGACCACAAGTTCGACCCCGTTCCGACGGAGGACTACTACGCGTTGGCGGGGATCTTTAAGAACACGGTCACTCTCAAGGGCGAAAGTCAGCAATACGTCAGCACGTGGAATCGAGTCAAGTTGCCCACGTCGTCAGAGCATGTTGCCGCGGTGGAAAAGTTCAACCAGCAAGAGGCCGAATTGCAGGCACGAATCAAGGAAGCGACGAAGTCCGTGGAACGTGCAAAGTCCAAATCGTCTGCGCCCCTGGCTGGCATCGTGGTCGACGACGCGGATGCAAAGAAGGTCGGTGCTTGGACCGATTCCACCTATTCAAAAGATTTCATCGGCAAAGGCTACGTGCATGATGACAATGCCGACAAAGGAAAGTTGTCGATCTCGTTCACGACGCGAGTTCCCGAGTCGGGCATCTATGAGTTGCGACTGGCGAGTTTTCCCAACAGCAATCGCGCCGCCAAGGTTCCGGTAACCGTGCTTACCGCCGACGGTGAAAAGAAGCTGACGGTCGACGAGCGAAAAGCAGACATCGCTCCGTTTTGGATCACGCTGGGCAAGTTTCGGTTTGAGAACGACGCCGACGCGGTGGTGACGATCAGCAATGAAGGCACCTCGGGTTACGTGCTGGCCGATGCCGTTCAATGGTTGAGCGAGTCGGACTTGAAACCAGCAGAGACGAAGTCCGCCGACGCCGGCAACGATAATGCAGCGGAGGCGGCAGCCAAACAGACTTTGGCGGCGTTGCAAGAAGATTTGCGTAAACTGCGTGCGGGCAAACCGCAGCCGCTGCCCGAAGCGATGGCGCCGAGCGATTTACCCGCCGAGTCCATCAAAGACGGTTTCGTTCATATCCGTGGTGAAGTGAACAACGTCGGCGCAGAGGTACCGCGGGGTTTCTTGCGGGTTTGCGGCAGCGATGATGCATCCATCATCAACCCCCAAGGCAGCGGTCGGTTGGAGCTGGCGTCCTGGTTGACCAACCCGGACAACCCGCTGGTCGCCCGCGTGTTTGTCAATCGAGTATGGATGCACTTGATGGGCGAAGGACTGGTTCGGACCGTCGATAACTTTGGCGAACGGGGCGAGCGTCCCAGTCACCCTCAACTGTTGGACGCGTTGGCCACGGATTTTGTGACCGATGGTTGGCATTTGAAACCGCTGATCCGAGCCATCGTGGTGACCGATGCGTATCAACGCAGCAGCGAGTTTGATTCTCGATCCTACGCAATCGATCCAGAGAATCGTTTGTTGTGGCGGGCGCACCGACGCAGGCTGACGGCCGAGTCGATTCGTGACACGATGATATCGATCGCCGGACAACTTGATTTGCGAGGTCGCGTCGATCCGATGCAAGGGCGCGGCGTCCTGGTTTCCAGCAATGATGCAAATTCCAAAGCAAGTTTTTCGGATGTCTCCGAACCGTGCCGTTCGATCTACGTTCCCGTCGTGCGAAGCTACGTCGCACCGCTGCTGGCGTCGCTCGACGGTGCTGACCCGGACCTGTTGGTAGGTCGGCGTCCGACCACGAACGTCCCTTCACAAGCTCTCGTGTTGATCAATAGTCCCGACGTCAACCGATGGGCTGAAGCAGCCGCGCAGCGGCTGTTGGCTGAACACGACGTGTTTGATGAACGGCTGGAGGCGACCTATCGACGTTGCTTGGGACGGATGCCCAGCAACGACGACCGACAGATGGCGGCCGATTTCTTTGACGGGCAGCTCGACTCCGCCGAACGTTGGCACGAGTACGTTGCCGCCATTTTTGCTTCCACAGAATTCCGACTGCTGGATTGAAACCATGACCCAACCCGTATTGTCACGCCGTCAGTTCGGTGCAATGAGCAGTTTCGCACTCGGCTCGTTGACCGTGTCCGCCTTCGCGCCCTTCGGGCGTGCCGTCGCCGGGCCTGCAGTTGATCAACCACACGTCCCGCCTCGTGTGCGCCGCGTGATCTTTTTGTTCATGCATGGTGGTCCCAGTCACGTCGACACGTTTGACTACAAACCTTTGCTGAAACGTGATGACGGCAAGCCGTTGCCGTTTGCTCTGCCAGCCAACATCAGTGCCAAGCCGACTTTGTTGAACGGTCCTTGGGAGTTCAAGCAACGTGGGCAGTCCGGATTGTGGGTCAGCGACCTGCTGCCCCACATGGCGTCGGTCGCTGACGATCTGTGCGTAATTCGTAGCATGCACACCAAAGGCCAATCACATGGTCAAGCCGTCGGAATGATCAACACCGGCAGTGACAACTTGGTGCGTCCCAGCATGGGCGCTTGGGTCAGCTACGCATTGGGTAGTGATCACCCAGACTTGCCAGCGCACGTCGCGATCGGTCCGGCGACTGCGCACGGTGGACCGCGAAACTACGGGGCCGCGTTCTTACCCGCGATGCACCAAGCCACGGTCGTGGGCAGCAACGGAAAACCCGGTGACGGTAAGATCGCGCATCTGGACGGTCCCTTTGACGATGCCCGGATCGATCGCCGCTTGGATTTGATCCAAGCCATGAACCAAAGGCACTTGGCCAGCAGTGGTCCTGATCGCGAAATCGAAGGCGCGATCCAAGCGGTTGATTTGGCATCACGGATGCGGTCAGCCGCGCCAGAGGTTTTTGACCTGGATCGGGAATCTGAATCGACGCGTCGGGAGTACGGCATCGGAGAAAAGGAAACTGATTCGTTCGGCAGCAGCTGCTTGCTGGCACGTCGTTTGGCGGAGGCCGGTGTCCGGTTCATCACGGTCAGCAGTGGACAAGTCTGGGATCAGCACGGCAACCTCAAGGCAGGTCATGAAAAGAATGCCGCAGCGACAGACTTGCCGATCGCGACCTTGATCCGTGATTTGAAACGCCGTGGGCTGTGGGACGATACCTTGATCGTTTGGGGCGGCGAATTCGGACGTACACCTGTGGTCCAAGGCAGCAACGGACGTGACCACAATCCACAGGGATTCTCGGTGGTCCTCTCCGGCGGCGGCGTGCGAGGTGGTTATGCTCACGGTGAAACGGACGAGTATGGCTACTACGCGAGGCGAAATCGCGTTCACATGCATGACCTGCATGCCACGATCTTGCATCAGTTGGGGATCGATCACGAGCGATTGACGTACCGCTACGCGGGCCGCGATTTTCGCTTGACGGATATCCACGGAGAAGTCGTCCACGAAATTCTGGCGTGATGGGCGCGTCGCTTGGACACTTGGTGGGCTCTTTGATCAGAGACGGACTCAATGACGGCAATGCCGCCTCTCGGATCATCCCTCATCAGGACGCGTCATGACACGGATTTCACACAGCCTGCTGGATCCCTTGATCGGACCCAGGATCAAAGCACTGTATCCTCATTTGCGTTTGCCCCGATCGTTGCCACCCGAGGCGATTGTACTGGCAGGTCATCTCAGCGCGATCGCCGGAGCCGTCGGCTTTGCGTTCTCGACGCGGTTCTGGTGGGGCGGGGTGCTGGCGGCGATCGGCGTCGCAGGCAATCACGCTGCGGACTGCTTGGACGGTACCCACGCGCGGCAAACGGGGCAGTGTCGCAACGGCGGTGAATTGCTGGACCATTTCACCGACCCGCTCAGTTTTGCTTATTGGATGATCGGCATCGCGGTGGCATGCGGTCGGCTGGATATCGGTTTGGCTGCCGTCTGCTGCTTGTTCGCCTTTGCCGTGTTGACCAATATCAAAGCCAAGATGACTGGCGAGTTCCAGTTGGCAGCGTTTGGCCCGACGGAGTTCAAGACGGGATTGGTGCTGCTGGGAATTGTTTTCTCGTCGATGGTCGGCTTTTCGGTGACGCCGGATTTGCGTGTCCAGATTGCGACATGGGTCTATGCAGCGATGACGCTCAGCGGTTGCTGTTTTCTGGTTTGGCAGTTGGTTTCGTCGATACGCGAAGTCAACCAGAGTGCTGCGCCGGCCGACACCAGCGAATGGGTGTGCCGGTAAACCAATGGTGATGGGCGAGAGGAGCCCAAGAGATTCAGAATCGTACTAGGACGGACGAGCCGTCCCAGTATCAATCCTGAACTTTATTCAGAGATCACCTTGCCGTATCGTTCAATACGCTGGCCGGGGATCCAAAGAGAATCGTCAACGACGATCTGATTACCAGCGGTTTCCGCCGCCACCGCCGCCGCCACCGCCGCCGCCGCGGGACGAGCGTTCGTGTGGACGAGCTTCGTTCACACGGAGAGGACGTCCGTCAAAATCTTGACCGTCCAAACCTTCGATCGCTTTTTGAGCGTCTGAGTCGCCCATGGTCACAAAACCGAATCCGCGGGACCGGCCCGTGTCACGGTCCATCATGACGATTGCATCGTCGACTTCGCCATACTCGCTAAAAATCTCTTTCAACTTGTCGGTGGTCACACCCCAGGCCAAGTTACCCACATACATCTTCATCGAAACACATACTCCAAAACAAAGGCCTGTCTCAAATCGCATCACTGAACCAGCGCATCACTGAACCAGCGCTACACTGAATGGACGATGCACAGCAAAAAGACAGAACCTCAACCGAATGCACAGGCGACATCCGCCCGCGCTCTGACGGCGATTGTAGCGGCTGACCCAGGCCAGTGCAGGTCAGAAAAGACGGAAAGTGTCCGAATCGTTCCGATTCTTATCGAACGCTAAATCCCATGCGTGGAGTCGATTCGGACCGAAATCCACCGCAAAAGATGCCGCCAAACGTAGCTGCCCAGGGACTCCTGTCGCTGACGCATGTGCACGAGTCCCGTTTGCCCGCTGCGGACACGACAGCTTTCTTTGGCCGGCAAAGTCACGTGCATGGCGTATCGGGGCTCCAAAAGCAACAGTTCGGCGCTTGGTTTTCCCTGCCGTTTCGCACCTTCGCCGACCGTGGCATGCGATCTGGTTTCCTCGAACTGGCCCCGGTCCACGACGGCTAATGGCCCGCCGTAGGCACCTGCAAAGGCAAAGTGGGGCAGATCGTTTTGAACCCGAGGCGTGATTTTCCGGATCATCCCTCGGCTCAAATCATCCTGTCCCCAAATCCGAATCTGCACCTCTTTGTCCACAACACCGGTCAAGGACTGCCCGTCGTCTTGGCTGACCAAAGCGATGGCCTCCTTGTGATCGGGGTGTCCCATGTGCAACAACTCTTGACCCGCCCTGACGAACTTACCAGGCAGTTCCACTTCCTCCATCAAAATGACTTCTCCATCCAGCGGAGCACGAATGGTGAGTTCATTGATCTCTCGGTCGAGTTCAGCAAGCTGTTTTTCGTACGCCAAGACGTTTTCGTTCTCGACTTGCCACAATGAAACCTCGCCGCTGCTGCGTACGCCAGAGGCAGTCAAGCGAGACTCACGCAACTGCGTCGCTAGCTGATCGCGTCGAGAAATCAGTTCATCGTTTCGCAAAGTGATCAGTGGCGTTCCGCGTTTGACTAAATCTTGTGTGCTGACATGAACCGTTTCGACAAATCCCGACGTCACACTTCGCACCACCGCGCCGGGTTCATAGGCGATCGTGATCGGTGCGGTGATGACCGTCGGCGCCGGCAATAGGATTCCGCTCAGCACACAAGCCGTGACGATGGTTCCAAGGCACATGCCGAATCGTTTGCGATCAGGTTGCTCAAACTCGCTGCCTCGAACGATGAACCGCAATAGACCGACGGTCGGGATCGCAACCCACAGTCCCACCGCAAAAACCGCAATGACGAAACCGATCCCCGGCAGCAGGTTGGCAGCACCTAGGATCAGGGAAAAACAGATGATGATTCGCCACACGAATGCGCCGACTCCGTACGCACGAACGATCGCTCCTCGGCGTCCCGCCCAGGGAATGGGACGCGACGGCAATCCAATAAAGACTTGACGACCGATGCCGTTTACAAAGTGTTGTCCGTGCTTGGCAAGGTTGGGCAATTCCAACCAATCGGCCAGCATGTGATAGCCGTCGAACTTCATCAACGGATTGAGGTTGAACAAGAGCGTGTTCACACCGGCAGCGAGCATCATGTTGACGCAAATTTGACTGGTCATTCCCGGGCCGACTCGGACCCATACCAAGGTTGCGATCGCGGCAAGCCAGGTTTCTGCCAGCATGCCAGCGGCGGAAACCAGAATACGATGGTATTTGTTGCTGAATCGCCATGCGCTCGTCACATCGACGTAGGGCAGTGGAATCAGCAGCAGAAACAACACGCCGCATCCGGCAACACGACCGCCGAATCGATGACAAGCAACGGCATGGGCTGACTCGTGGATCAGTTTCAGGACACACCAAGTGATTCCAAACCAGATCCACGTATCTCGACTGTGGATGTTCAACTGACTGAGCGAAAAACGCTCCGACTCCGCTGCGAACGACACGATCGCCCACAGCATCGTGGCCACCCAAGCAATGCCCATCGGCCAGGTGATGACGTATCGGGCGACGCTGGTGAGTTTGTCAACCAAGCGAGCGGGATTTCCGAGTGGGATTCGAACGCTGATCGGATTGAGTTGCTGTTGCAGCTTTGTATCCGCGGCTTCACGTCGCACCTTTCGCTGGCGACTGGCGGAGGTGGACGCTTTGGTGACCGCCAGTCCAGATTCGACGAGCCATTTGCACAACTGCGCAGCCTCCTGCTCCGACAACGCATCTTCGCCCAAGATGCCACATGTCATGGACATCGCAGTGGCCAGCGTCGTCTTGCCATCCAATAGAGACAGGAACGTGTACTCTGCTTTGCCGACTCGGTAAAAGGAGCCGGACGACGTGTCTTCGATCAAATAGCTGGTCAGGTAACGACCTTGTTGAAGCGAAAATCGCAGCGTTTCTCGAAGCCGCAATCTTGCATCACCGAGTTCGAACGTGCTGGCGTCTTGCAGATGGTGAATGTCGTTCATCGTCGATCGCTCACCACCAAGTCATGCGAGAGACGAGGTAGTCCCACGGTCGATGAAACAGGTTCCATGCCAACGAATGACGTTCGCAGTCGATCCGCACGGTTCCCTTCATGCCGGGACGCAAGCGATCGTCGGGATTGTCCAAGGTGACCGTTGCGATGAAAACGTTGCGTCCATCTCCCAGTTCACTCTCTGGGCGAATTCGCTGAACGGTTGCGTCAAAGGATTCACCGGTCAAGCCGGTCAACCAGATCCGAATCGGATCTCCGACTTGCACGTGCGCGATCTCTTCAGCCGGTATCGCAACTTCGACACGCATCCTGTCCAGGGAGCCGATTTCATAGACCACGTCGCCGGTATCGACAGCGGATGCCGTCGCCTGCTCAGTCGATCCAGTTAGCACGACACCATCGATTGGCGACCGGATCTCCAATTGATTGAGTTGGTGTTGCAGTAAGGATGCTCGCGCCGCCAGTCGCTCGGATTCCAGTTGCGAAACCAAGGACGCTGTGATATTTCGTTGGGCAAGCTCGATCTCGCGTTGTTTGGCGGCTTGTCGTTGCTCAGCCATCACGCTGGCAAGCTCAAAACGCAAAGATTGACCGTCCATGGTGGCGATCAAATCGCCGGCTGCCACGTTGTCACCCGGCTGCACTAACGCTTGTTCGATTTGACCCTCAAACGGTGCCACCGCAAAACGACGTAGAGTCGGCTCGGTTTGGCAGCCACAACGCACGCGGTAACGCACGGGCATCATCAATAGACTTACCAGGACCAGGCCGGTCACGATCCAGACGACCGATTTCTTGGATCGGATGCGTGTTCCCATTGTTTGCCAGGCTCGCACCAGACGACTTCGTTGCATCCGATGCGACACCAACAATCCGCCTGCGATGCTGGGCGCCGCAGTCCGAACGAACTGCCTCAGTTGTTTGGCCTGGATCTTTTTGGCCGGCCCCGTGATCAGCATGGTGCCGACCACTCGCCCATCAGAAGTCTCCAGGGGTGTCGACAGAACGCCTTCGCATTTCAAGTCGACGCAAAGTTGTCGGTGAGCCACCAGCAAATGAGACTGATTGTCGTCAGTCGTCGGATAGACCCCGATTTCCTTTCGCAGCAGCGATTCATTCAGCGTCATCTCGATGGCGTCATGAGCTGGGCTGCCCGGTTGCAGTTTTACCGTGCCGCTGAGCGAACGAACGTGGAGCCGTTTTCCGAACCGGGTTCCGATGGCTACTTGGTTGACATCAAGATGACGTGCCAGTTCGTTGGCGACAACATGACAGGCTTCGTCGACTGTCTCTTGGCTTTCCAGCTTCGCGACCAGATCGATTACCGCCGCAAGGGCTTGAACTTTCCAGTCGTTATCGGTCGCGTGGCTGGACTCCAGATACAGTGTGATGTAGACGGCGGTAGCGTCCAACGCCATCAACATCTCTTGCACATTGTGCTTGTGACTCAAGACCAAGACGACGAGGTTGGTCTCGCCATCGGCAACGGGGACGTAGATGGACTCGAGTCCCAGGAAACGTTCCATCTGGATCGTTCCACGTTTAAGAACCGCATCGCAAGTGCTGCCAAATTTTTTGACGAAATCTGGACGGGTTGGAATCCGTCCCGAGACATCGTCTGATCCCATCCGCCAACCTGCGGCAGGCGTTTGCGTTAGGATTCCCACACCGACAGCACCGGTCGTTTTGATGATCGCCTCCCTGAAGGCGCGCAATACGCTTGGACGATCGCCATTGAGATGCATGACGTGATGCAACGCTTGATGCAGCCCAGGGATATCCAACGCAGCTGGTTTGTCGATGGAAGTGGCATCGCCAGTGACAGTGCCCGACGCGAGAGGTCTCACAGACGGCGGCTTGGCCGTCGGGCCGATAGTTGTCGTTTCGCTTGTTGCTGGCCCGTTTGTTGGTGATTCATCGGTCATGGCGTAGATTCCGCTGTCGAATCGAGCCATTTGCAGGGCGAACCGCTGCGATACCGTCGTTCAGGGTTGTCAATCACAACATCAATACGCGCGGTGCCGCTGTCAGGATCTGTGACGGGAGAAATGAATTGAATCCGGGCGGTCGGCTGGACCCACTGGTTGCCGTCTCGCAGTTGGAGATTGACATCCTGGCCCACCGTCAGCGAGTTGACGTCGTGCTCGCTCAAGTAAAACCGCACGAGAAGCTGATCCAATTGAACCAGCGTGACCACTTGCGGCTTTGAACTTGAGATCGACTCGCCGAGACGGTAGTGCAATTCGGTGACAACGCCGTCGAACGGAGCGGTGACCTTTCGTGATCGGATCTGCGCCTTGATCCGCTCCACGTCCAGTTTCGCCTCGGCCAATTCCTGGCGTGCTTGCTCCAAGTCCGCGAGCGATGATTCGTACTCGACAACCGCTTCCTCCACTTCCGTCGGATTGGCGTGACCGCGATCCAACATCGGCTGGATCGCGTCGCGACGTGACTTTCGGATTTTCAGGCGAGACTCAGCCAATTTGACTTTGGCGTCGGTCATTGCGCGTAACTCGGCGATACGCAACGTTTGGTCCAACGCATCGTGGTTCAGTTCGGCGATCGTATCGCCCTCACGAACACTTTGGCCTTCTACTACCCAAATCCGTGACACGACCCCCGACTCGCTCGCCGCAACTTGACTCTGTTGCAGCGGTTCGGTAAAGCTCTCTGTGACGCGGCTGTCCACTGCCGTTCTGGCTAGATCAACGAGGACAATGCCTCGGTAGTCGTCACCCGAGACGGGATGCGACATCAACAGGCAAACAAGGATCACGAAGATGGACGAAATGGACAGTTGGCAGGTGCTTAGAGCCGTCGGCGCAGACGCAAGCGACCCTCGACGCATCGTGCAGAATGCGACGACGGTCTTGTCGTGACAATTCGATGGTGGATGGAAAGTCCCGTGCATTGCCTGGTTGGTTTCCCAACAATTGCCGTCAATGTGCAACGAATGTGGTGAAGGATTGATGGTGATGGACGGATCATTCGGCGACCATTGCGGCTCGAATGGAATCCATCCACTGATCATGACCGACAAGCCTACGTCGCGTTTGGTAATCGTGACGCTCGATTAATTGTTGTAATCGATACAGCTTGTCGCTCAACTGTTGCGATTGTGCAACATCTACTTCTCCGGTGGGTCGTGCGGCACGAGCGATTTGGTCGGCAAGGGATCGCCCGTGTCGACAGAACAGTTCGTCGTCGGCAGCGACAAAGAACTGACTGCTGCCTGGGTCACCCTGGCGTGCTGCGCGTCCGGCGAGTTGTCGGTCGACCCTCGCGGATTGACTTCGGCTGGTCGCCAGCACATGCAACCCGCCCCGCTCTCGTGATTCTGGGCTCAGTTTGATGTCCGTTCCGCGACCGGCCATGTTGGTTGCAATGACGATCGAGTCGGTCTGACCAGCGGTCGCAATGATTTCCGCTTCGTTAGCATCCTGGACGCCATTGAGCAAAGTGCAATGAATGCCGATCGCGTTCAAAGCTTCGAAGACTTGTTGACTTTCTCGGATCGTCCGCGTGCCGATCAACAGCGGACGACGTGTCTCCAGGAACTTTGTCGTGAACTGAATGATCGCCGCCAGCTTTGCGTTCCAATCAACAAAAAAACGCGTCGGCATTTCCAGCCGTTTGCACGGGCGGTGTGGTGCCAGCGGGGTGACGCGAACACCATAGAAATGGCCTAGTTCTGCTTCACTGCCTTGAGCGGTCCCGGTGAGTCCACCGATCGCATCATAGAGCTGAAAGAATCTCTGACGAGTGACCCGAGCAACACTGTCCGACGGCGGCGTGATGGTGATGCCTTCTTTCGCTTCTACCGCTTGGTGCAACCCGCCTCTCAATGTTCGGTCATCAAAGATTCTGCCGGTCAGTTGATCCACAAGCGACAGTTTATCATCGACGACGACATAGTGCTCGTCTCGGAGGAGCAAGTGCTCGGCGTGAAGAGCATTCTTGATGTACTCATCCCAAGGACGATCGAGATGTACGCGTCCCAATTCCTTGAGTGCGTCAAAGCATGAATGTCGCCCCGCGTCCGTGAACTCGATCTGTTTGGTGGTGAAATCAACGGTGTAGTCACTGCTGATCTGCAATGACCCTGCGACAGACTTGGCCAATTCAAACGAACGACGTTCGATTGCGGAACATTCCGTTGCAGCGCCCGCTCCGCTGAGGATCAGCGGTGTTGTGGCTTCATCAATCAATACGCTGTCGGCCTCGTCAATGATGATGCAACTGTGATCTCTCTGGACGAGCGAGTCGCGAATATCGGTGCCGCTAAGATACTCTAGGATGGTACGCCCAAGCGTGATCTCGGCCGCAGAGCGGATCTTCAATTGATCTCTCAGGTAATCAAAGCCGAACAGATAGCCCGGGCCGTAGATGATCTGGCAGCGGTACGCGTCACGGGTTTCCTCCGTGTCGGCGTCTTTGGTCAAGACGGCTGACGTGATCCCCAGTCGGTGAAAGATTTCCACCACGCTCTCGTGGTCTCGTTCGGCTAGGTAATCGGTCGTTGTCGCGACATGAACACTGCTGACAAAGGGGCAACGGGTCAGTGCGGCAAGTGCTGTGACAACCGTTTTTCCTTCCCCTGTTTGCATCTCAACAATGTGACCGGCAGCCGTTGCCAACGCACCGTGAATCTGAACCGGGTGAGGTCGAAAACCCATGGTCCGTCGGATCGATTCGCATCCCAACGCTGCAACGTTCATCGCTGTCGCCAAGTCGAACGACACATCAGATTGCCGGATCCGGCTTGCCAACTCACCAAATCGTTGACTCAACGCGGCATCGCTGAGTCGTTCCGTCTGGGCCGCTTGCCCAATGACTTCCGTGACACGCCCCTCGACCTGATTTTCATCATGTCGATCAGCCGATCTACCAAGCAACTGGCCTAGCCAGCTTTTCGTCCCAGCACGAGTTGGCGTTGTGGTCAGTTGATTCATTTCATCCCCAACGGATCAGAGTTGCCGTCTTGTGCTCGCTTGAGGGTTTCGTTCGGCGAGTTCTTGATGATCGACGATGGAGTCAGTTCCGGTGCGTTGTCCACGTTGAGTGCCAACGCTCGGTATGTTTCGTCGGCGAGTTTCAAACCCGTTTCACCGAACGCAACGCTGGTCGATGCGACATGCTCGATCACGATTCGAGCATTGGACGACATGCGGGTATTGAAGAAATTCATCGTCCAATTCCCGCTTGCGCCAACCGTCAGCGAGGTTTCACCGATCAATGAACCATTCACGTCATAGATCCGACCGACCAAGACGGATCCGGGTTGTGCGTATCCTGCCAAGATCGGCTCGGGTGCCAAACGGTCGACTTGGCGGGAGAGCAAGATGTCCGTTGTTGAACCGTATCGGCCGACCGACGAAATACCTTCTTTTCCTTCGTCGCTCAGATCGCGGAACGAATCGAAGACAAAGGCACCTGTGATGGACCAAGTGAAGCTCGCCGACAGCGTCTGTCCGCTTCCATCGGTGACGGTGATTGTGACCAGGAACGATCCGATCTCGGCAGTTCCCTCTGCCGGTGTGCCGGTCACGATTCCCGTTGCCTGGTCAAGAACCAAGCCGGGCGGCAGCGTTCCCCCATCATCGTATGTCACCGTATCGCCATCATCCCCTGGTACAAGGGATTTCGACAAGTCGACCGGTGCGATTGGTTGACCCTCGGGGTTTGTTTGAGGACCAAGGAGACGTACGGCTCGCGGTCCGTCATCCAATCCAGTAACCGCAACCGTTGCCATTGCCGTATCGGTTCCGCCATTGCCATCGTCAATGGTGTAGCTGACTTCGGTCGTCACCGTGATTCCTACTGGCAGGTGATCAAAGTCTCCTGCCGGGTCGAACGTCAGTGTGCCGTCGGGCATGATGTGGAAAAGTCCCCCTGAGGAACCTGGAACGAACTTGCCCACCGATGACACGCTTCCGTTGACAGCTTGAACAATCAATCCGTCTCCATCCGGGTCGCTGTCGATGCCGGCACCGGTGTTCCCAGATACCACATTGCCGGACGTCGCGGTGTTCTGGTCGACAGAATACGAGTTGGATACTGCAGTGGGTGCGGGATTCGTGACCGTCCAGAGGAAGGTCTGTATGATTGATTCTCCCGCTGAATCCGTCGCCGTGATTCGCACGACATAGGGACTGTGCATGGACGCTGACGAGTCAAACGTTCCAGTAATGACACCGGTGCTGGAGTTGATCGCCAGCCCCGGTGGCAACGTCGCATTGTCGCTGAACGACAGGTTGTCGCCGGTATCCGCATCGGCAAAGAACACACTGGTATCCAGGGATACGGCCACCGCAGAATCGACCCCGAATTGGGGGCCGATCGTGCCGACTGCGGTCGGTGCATCGTTGGAGCCGACAATCGTGACTGTTACCAAGGCCGTGCTGGTCGCGCCTTGGGCGTCCGCGATCGTGTAAGTGATCGACGAACTAGCAGTGACGCCAGGGGCCAGTGAGTCAAAGTCATTCCCAGGGTCGAATGAAAAACTGCCTGCTGAATCGATGTGGAAAGTGCCGCCGCCTGAACCAACAACGGTTCCGCCTACCAAACTCGCTTGACCGTCCACTGCGATCACGGTCAACGCATCGGAGTCTGGATCACTGTCCGATCCATCGCCGTTGTCAGTGGCAACGACGTTGCCAGAGACGATCGTGTTCTCTGTGGTGCTGAATCCATCGTCCGTTGCGCTCGGGCCGGGATTGCTGACTAACCACTGGAATGTTTGAGTGCCCACTTGGCCGAGTAAATCGGTCGCGGTTATCACGACGGTGTACGGACTGTGTGTGGACGCATCGGATGACAGTGTTCCCGAAATGATTCCAGTCGCCGAGTCGATGGACAGACCGCTTGGCAAGGTTCCGCCGTCGGTGAAGCTCAACACTTCGCCCGGCGTGGGATCAAAGAAGTTGCCAGAGACATCGACCGGCGTGATCACTCCTCCGTCCAAATTGCTCTGATTACCGATCGTTCCGACAGGAACAGGCTGCTCGGTCGATCCGGTGACCGTCACCGTCAAGGTTGCGGTGGCGAATCCGCCATCGCCATCGGCAATGGTGTAGCTGACGCTCGTCACCGCAGACTGACCGCCCGTCAAATGATCAAAGTCACCGTTCGTTTCAAACAGATAGCTGCCGTTGGAGTTAATCGTGAACCTACCGCCACCTGAGCCGGTTACCACGTTGGCGACATTCGTCGACAATCCGTCCACTGCAGAAACCAAAATGGTGTCACCGTCTGGATCGTTATCGACTCCGTTACCATCGTTGTCGTTGATCACGTTGCCAAGGATGGTGCCTGATTCACCGACCGTTACGTTGTTGTCCGTCGCGGTTGGCAACGGATTGGCGACCGTCCAAGTGAAATTTTGCGTCGCACTGTTGCCAAAGCTATCGGTCGCGGTAACGACAACGGAATACGGGCTGCCAAGCGACGCGTGAATATCTTGTGTCCCGGAAATCAGTCCGCTATGCAAGTCGATACTCAAGCCCGGTGGCAATGTGCCGTTGTCGTCGAATAGCAGCGTGTCGCTTGCATCGATGTCTGTGAAATACGCGGACGCGTCCAACGGCACGATTGCAGTTCCGTCGGTTCCTACTTGATCGGGAATAACGCCAAGTGTTATCGGTCCATCGTTGAGTCCTGTGACTGTGATGGTGACGGTTGCCGTGGCAAAACCACTTTGGCCATCCGTCACGGTGTAGGTCACACTGGTTTGTCGTGTTTCACCATCAGCGAGGTCATCGAAGTCCGATCCTGCATCGAAGCTGAATCCGCCATTCGAGTTGATCTGGAACGACCCGCCACCGGAGCCAGCAATGAGATTGCCAACGTTGCCCGTGCCGCCGTCGACGGCAAAGATCTGCATGGGATCTCCGTCTGGATCGAAATCGATTCCGCTACCATTGTCCGCCAGAACGTCTCCCGCAAGGCTTGCACCCTGATTGACCGCATACTGGTCGTCGTTGGCGATCGGGACCGGGTTGGTAATCGTCCACTGGAACGTCGCCGTGACCGTACTTGAATCTCCGTCGTCTGCAATGATGGTCACCGTGTAGGGACTGTTCACCGATGCGTCGGAAAGCGGCGTTCCGGAAATCAGCCCACTGAAAGAATCAAGCGTCAACCCTGGAGGCAAGGTTCCCGCATCACTGAAGCTGAGGGTCGTCCCGGTATCGACGTCTGAGAAATAGGTGCTGATGTCGATCCCAGCGATGGGAGATTGTTCCACATCGATTTGGTCTGGGATCGTGGCGATTACAATCGGTGCGTCGTTTGTCCCTATAACGTGTACGGTCGCAATCGCCGTGCTGACACCGCCGTCCGCGTCCCTGATCGTATAAGTAACGTACGAGTCACGCTGGACTCCGGCGGGTAGGTCGTCGAAATCGCTGCCAGGGGCAAACGTGAACGTACCATCCGCCTGAATGACAAACTCGCCGCCCGTAGAGCCGTTCACCACGGTATTGACGGCCAGCGAATCTCCGTTGACTTCAGTGACGGTCAATGAGTCGCCATCCGGATCCGAATCAACGCCACTGCCGTTGTCGGTAGAAATCACGTTACCCGAGATACCAGAGTTTTGCGTCGTTGTGAACTCATCATCCGCCGCCGCCGGCGGCGGATTGGTGACCGTCCAGACGAACGACTGAGTTATGGTTTCGCCATGGGGATCCGTCGCCGTGATCGTCACGACGTACGGTGAGCCCTGCGAAGCACTTGAATCCAACACACCAGTGATTTCGCCGGTCGACATGTCCAGCGTTAGCCCCAATGGCAGCGAACCAGAATCATCAAAAATCAGCGACTCGGACGTATCGACATCGACAAAGTATCCGCTGATATCCAACGCCGCAATCGGACTCGAATCGACGTCAAACTGCGGTGGAATCGTTCCAAATGCTGTCGGACTTTCGTTCACACCTGTGAGAACCACTGTGACCGTGGCGCTGCTGATGCCTCCCTGACCATCGGAAATGGTATAGCCGATGGTCGTTGTGCGAGTCTCGCCTGCGCTCAAGTCGACGAAGTCGCCGGCTGGGTCAAACGTCAAATTGCCCAGTGGCGTGATCACAAACAGTCCGCCAGCGGAGCCGCTGATCGTTGTGTTCACATTTGCCGCTTGTCCATCGACCAAGGATACAGTTAGAGCGTCCCCGTCTGGATCCGTGTCAACACCGTGACCATTGTCTGTTGTCACGACGTTTGCAGAAATAGTCTCTGTAGCCAAGATTGCAAAATCGTCTTGAGTCGCGGTCGGTACAGGATTGACGACGGTCCAAACGAAGGTTTGAGTTGCCGATTGGCCTTGTGTATCCGTTGCCGTGATCATTACCGAGTACGGACTATTGACGGACGCGTCCGTGTCAAATGTTCCAGTGATTCGCCCCGTAGATGCGTCGATGCTCAAACCACCGGGCAGCGTACCCGAATCGCTAAAGACCAGGCTGTCAGTGGTGTCGAGATCGGAGAACGAAACAGCGACGTCGACCGGGGTGATGGTCGCGGAGTCGATCCCGAACTGTGGTCCAATGCTGCCGATGCTGGTGGGTACGTTGTTCACGCCCAGAACCGTGACAGAAACCGTCGCCACGTCGGTGCCGCCCTCTCCATCGGCCAATGTGTACGTCATTTCGGTGACTGCCGTCTCGCTGTGACCAAGTCCGATGAAATCATTTCCGGGATCGAAGACGTAGTTGCCGTTGGAGTCGATGATAAACGTGCCTCCAGTTGTTCCCGCAATCGCAGTTCCGACATTGCTATCGACGCCGTTGACTTGAGTTACTGAGAACAGGTCGCCATCTGGGTCCAGATCGATCCCATGGGCGTTATCGTCAGTGATAACATTGCCAATGATCGACGTCGCTTCCGTTGTCGTCAAATCATCATTGGCTGCCACAGGCGCTGGATTGGTCACAGTCCATACGAAGGATTGCGTCACGCTCGCTCCTTGTCCGTCGGTAGCAGTGACCACCACCGTGTACGGGCTCGCTTGCGATGCATCTGCAGTAAAACTTCCCGTGACGACGCCAGCGTTTGATAGAGAAAGCCCCGGTGGCAATGTTCCGCCTGCGTCAAAGCTCAGCGAATCGCTCCCGTCCACATCCCCAAAGAATCCCGCTAGGGACAGAGGCGAGATCGCTGCTCCGTCCACTCCGGTTTGTGGTGCAATGGTGCCAATGGTCGTTGGTATGTCGTTGGTTCCCACAACGGTCACGGTCAGAGTGGCGATGTCAAAGCTGCCTTGCCCGTCAGTCGCGATGTAGGTCAGTGTTGTGGTGACCGACTCGCCCGCGGCCAAATATTCGAAATCATTGTCTGGGTCGAAAAGGTAGTCGCCGTTGGCCGCCACATTGAACACACCGCCATTTGAACCAGCTACATCGAATCCGATATTGCCGGTGGAACCATTGACTGAATGAACGGTGATCGTGTCACCGTCCGGGTCCATGTCGATGCCATGGCCATCATCATCTGTCAAGACGTTTCCGAGTCTCGGAGTGCTCTCAGCGGTGGTTACATCGTTATCGGTCGCCACCAGTGCTGAGTTGCTGACAAACCAATCAATGCTCTGTGTGGTTGACAAACCATTCGAGTCCGTTGCCGTGATCGATACTGTATACGGACTAGCAACGGACGCATTGTTGTCGTAGGTTCCCGTGATCAACCCCGAATTTGTGTCGATCGAAAGCCCCGCAGGCAGCGTGCCGTTAGCTGAATAGGTCAATGAGTCCGTTGCATCACCATCGGCAAAGTAAACACTCACGTCCAGCGGGGTCGCGAGCCCTGCATCGGAGCCAAATTGCGGAGGAATGCTGCCGACAGTTGTTGGCGCATCGTTCGTCCCCAACACGGTCACTGTCGCAATGGCAAAGTCATCGCCTCCTTGCCCGTCGCTGATACGATAGGAGATGGAGGTTGTTGTCGATTCACCAGCACCCAAATGGTCAAAGTCGCCGTTGGGGTCGAATGAGAGCGAGCCATCGGCAGAAACGGTGAACAAACCGCCCCCCGATCCAGCAATGCCTGTGTTCAGATTGCCAGCCGATCCGTTGACTTCCACAATCAGCAGGACATCGCCGTCTGGGTCTGAATCAACACCATTTCCGTTGTCATCGGCAATCAGATTCGTTGTTAGAACGCTTGCTTGATCCGTCGTCAGTGCATCGGCTTGTGCTACCGGTGCCGGATTCAAGACCGTCCATGTGAACGATATGAGAACGCTTTCACCAAACGGATCTGTTGCCGTGATCACAACCGTGTAAGGGCTGTTGATGGATGCATCTGAGTCAAACGTACCCGTGATCAATCCTTGGCTATCAACGGACAATCCAGGAGGCAGAGTGCCACCGTCCGTGAACGAGACAACGTCTGTCCCGTCTGGGTCCGCAAAGTACACGCTGACGTCCAGTGGTGTGATCGTTTGTGCGTCTGTCCCTGACTGAGGCGGAATGGCATTCAGTGCAATCGGGGCTTCATTGGTACCCACGACAGAGACTGTCAAGACAGCAGCATCGAACCCGCCTTGCCCATCGCTCGCTGTATAGACGATCGACGTGGATGCCGTTTCACCTTGTCCCAAAGAATCGAAATCAGATCCTGGGGCAAAGGTATAGTCTCCATTGGCCATGACAACAAAGGTCCCTCCATTGGAGCCAGCGACGGAAACTCCCACGTCTCCAGACGCTCCGTTGATCTCCACTACGGTGATTGGATCTCCATCAACATCGGTGTCCACGCCATGCCCGTCATCGTCTGTAATGACATTCCCGGTACGAACAAGGTTTTGCTGCGTCGTCACGTCATTGTTCGTGGCCTCGAGAGCAGCATTGGTGACCACCCAAATGAAGCTCTGAGTCACACTAGCGCCGTGTGGGTCCGTCGCCGTGATCGTGACGCTGTACGGACTGGCGGAGGACGCGTTGTTGTCGAACGTTCCGGTGATTTGCCCGGTGGATGAGATGGATAACCCAACCGGCAGCGTTCCATTGTCCGAGAATGTCAACGCGTCCGTCGAATCGGTATCGGTAAAAAATATGCTGATATCAAGCGTTGCCGTGACCGCTGAGTCTTCGCCGATTTGTGGTGGTATCGAACCAACTGTCGTCGGACTCTCATTGGTTCCCGTCACCGTTACAGACAATGTTGCAATGGATAGACCGCCTTCGCCGTCGCTGAGGGTATACGTTACCGACGTTACCACAGACTCGCCGGCGCCCAGGTAGTCAAAGTCGTTTCCAGGGTCAAAGGTATATCCACCCGTCGCGGTGATGTTGAACTGACCACCCAGTGTGCCTGCCGTGATCGCACCAACAGCGGTTGGAGTGCCGTTGACTTCCGCAATCGACAGCACGTCGCCATCGGGGTCCGTGTCCACGCCGTTGAAATCGTCATCCAAGATCACATTGCCGCTGACGGCAACATTCTGTTGCGTTGCGAGGTCATTGTCGGTCGCAACCGGTGACAAATTGTTGACCGTCCAAGTAAACGTCTGCGTGGCGGTTTCGCCCGATTGATCGGTTGCTGTTATCGTTACCGTGTAAGGCGAGGTCTGAGACGCATTTGACGTAAAGCTCCCAGTGATCATGCCGCTCGGACTGACGCTCAATCCGTTTGGTAAGGTTCCACCGTCCGTGTAGGTCAGCACGTTGCCTGAATCGACATCACTAAAGAATCCAGCGATATCCAGTGGAGTCGTCAACGCGGAGTCAACACCGAACTGCGGTGCTATGGTGCCATGTGCGGTCGGCGCGTCATTGCTCCCAACAACGGTGATGCTCAATGTTGCGGTATCGCTTCCGCCGTTTCCATCGCCGATGCTGTAGGTCACCGATGTGGTCGAGGTGGCGCCAGCAGCCAGCGAGTCAAACGTTGCGCCAGGATCAAAGCTGTACGATCCATTGGCGGCAATCGTAAAGGTTCCGCCAGCCGAACCAGTGACAGCGATACCGACATTGGAGAGCAAACCATCGACTTCAACCACCGTCAAAGAGTCTCCGTCTGGATCGTAGTCGATACCGCTTCCATCATTGTCAGAAATCACGTTGCCGACTACTGACGCTTGTTCTGTAGTCGCAGCGAAGTTGTCCGAGGCAACGGGAGTCGGATTCGTTACAGTCCAGAGAAACGATTGAGTGACCGATTCGCCAGCCAAGTCTGTCGCTGTGATGGTCACCGAAAAAGGACTGGACTGAGATGCATCATGGTCCAGTGTTCCCGTGATCCGTCCATTCCCATCAATCGATAGTCCGCCTGGTAGGGTTCCACCAGCATCGTAGACAAGCGTATCTCCAGAGTCCGCATCGCCGAAAAACGGGCTCAAATCCAAAGTCGCGATGGTTGACGAATCAACGCTTGATTGTGGGCCAATGGCTCCGATCGCTGTAGGGGTGTCATTCGTTCCCGTCACCGTGACGATTACCGTGGCCGTATCCGTTCCGCCGTTTCCATCACTGAGCGTATAAGTGATCGACGTGGTCGCGATTGCACCTGCTGCCAGTCCATCAAAATCGGTGCCAGGATCGAAGGTGTAGAGACCGTTGGTCGAGATCCGGAATGTCCCTCCGTTTGAGCCGGCAACATCCGAGTCCACGAGTGCGGCGTTCCCATTGACCTCGGAAACAATCAACATGTCTCCATCAGTATCCGAGTCTGCGCCAAAGCCGTCGTCGTCGTTAATCACGTTTCCAACCAGGCTTGCATTCTCGTTCGCGATCAAACTGTTGTCCTGAGCAACGGGCCCTGGATTGGTCACAGTCCACGTAAAGCTCTGAGTGACCGTGGTTCCGCTGCCGTCTGTTGCTGTGATCGTGACCAAGTACGGACTGCCTGCCGACGCATTGGATGCAAATGTTCCGCTGATCTGGCCGGCGGAGCTAATGGATAGCCCCAGCGGCAATGTGCCTAGATCGTTAAAGGTCAAGCTGTCGTTGGAATCGCTGTCATTGAAATAGGAGTTTACGTCCAGCGTAACAATGGTTGCCGAGTCGATGCCAATCTGTGGCGGGATCGTACCATCGGCGGTTGGCACATCATTCGTGCCTGTGATGGTAACGGATACCGTCGCAAGATCGATTCCGCCTTGGCCGTCACTGACGGTGTACGTCACTAAGGTCGTTGCGGTTTCACCTGCAGCCAGCCAATCAAAATCACTGCCGGGGTTGAAGGTGTACGCACCGGTTGAGCTGATGCTAAAGGCCCCGCCGTTGCTCCCGGCGACCGAACTACCCACATTTCCAGCAGACCCATTCACGGCCGAAACGACAAGGCCGTCTCCATCTGGATCAGAGTCGACACCGTTTCCGTCGTTATCCGTGATCGCGTTTCCCGACAACGGAGCGTTCTCCGTCGTTGCCAAATCATTATCCGTCGCCGTAGGTCCCGGATTCGAAACCGTCCAAATGAACGTCTGTGTTACCGACGCGCCATCAGGATCGGTGGCCGTGATCGCGACCGAATACGGGCTGCCAACGGATGCGTCCGCATCGAAAGTCCCGGTGATCTGCCCAGCAGAGTTGATCGACAAGCCCGACGGCAACGTTCCACCGTCGCTAAAAGCCAGCACATCGGTCGCATCCACGTCTGCGAAGAATCCGCTAACGTCCAAAGTCGCGATCGTCGTCGAATCGACGCCTGATTGTGGACCAATGGTACCTAGTGCGGTCGGCGCATCATTTGTTCCGGTAACGGTTACAGTAACCGTAGCGAGACTCGTTCCCCCCTGTTCGTCACTGACCGTGTAAGTCACCGAAGTGGTCGCGATAGCACCGGCAGCCAATGAATCAAAGTCACTGCCGGGGTCAAAGGTGTATATGCCAGTCGAACTGATGCTGAATGCTCCACCGTTGGTCCCCGTGACAGAACTTCCAACGTTTCCAGCCGAATCATTCACAGCCGATACAACAAGGCTGTCCCCATCAGGGTCCGAATCGACGCCGTTGCCATCGTTATCTGTGATGACATTCCCCGACAGCGGAGCATTACCGGTCGTCGCCAGATCGTTGTCCGTCGCCGTTGGACCTGGATTGGTTACTGTCCATACAAACGATTGTGTTTCCGACGCACCACTTGGGTCCGTTGCGGTGATCACGACAGAATAGGGACTACCAACGGATGCATTGGCATCGAACGTGCCGGTGATATCGCCAGCCGAGTTGATCGACAGGCCCGGAGGCAGCGTCCCGCCGTCACTGAAGGTCAAGACGTCGGTTGCATCCAAATCCGTGAAAAAGTCGCTCACGTCAAGCGTTGCAATCGTTGTCGAATCGACACCGGACTGCGGACCGATCGACCCTTGTGCGGTCGGCGCATCATTCGATCCAGTCACGGTCACTGAGACGGTGGCAACGCTCGTTCCTCCTTGTCCATCACTGATCGTATACGTAATCGAAGTCGTCGCTGTAGCTCCAGTCGCCAGTGAATCAAAGTCACTACCAGGTTCGAATGTGTAGGCACCGGTTGAATTGATGCTAAATGTTCCACCGTTCGTCCCCGTGACCGCGTTACCCACACTGCCAGCCGAACCATTCACAGCCGAAACAACAAGGCTGTCTCCATCGGGATCAGCATCGACACCGTTGCCATCGTTGTCCGTGATTACATTACCCGACAGCGAAGCATTCTCGCTTGTGGCTAGGTCATTATCCGTTGCCGTCGGTACCGGATTTGTCACGGTCCAGACGAACGATTGTGCTGCCGATGCACCGCTAGGATCGGTTGCGGTGATCATGACGGTGTAAGGACTGCCAAGGGATGCATCCGCGTCGAAAGTGCCGGTGATCTGACCCGTCGAATTGATAGACAAGCCTAGCGGCAACGTCCCACCGTCACTGAATGTCAGCACATCGGTCGCATCCAAATCCGCAAAGAATCCGCTCACATCCAGAGTTGCAATCGCTGCCGAATCGATACCTGATTGCGGACCGATCGTGCCCTGTGCCGTTGGGATGTCATTCGTTCCTGTGACGGTGATCGAAACGGTCGCTAGATCGATTCCTCCCTGCCCATCACTGATCGTGTACGTCACGGACGTGATTGCGGTGGCTCCCGCAGCCAACGAATCAAAGTCACCGCCGGGGTTGAACGTGTATACACCGTTGGCAGCAATGCTGAACGTCCCACCGTTGGTTCCGGTCACAGGGTTTCCGACGTTTCCACCCAATCCATTGACCGCCGAAACGACTATTGTGTCGCCATCAGGGTCGGTATCCACACCGTTGCCATCGTTATCCGCGATGACGTTCCCCGACAACGGGGTGTTCTCGGTGGACGTCAGATCATTGTCCGTCGCCGTCGGCCCCGGATTCGTAACCGTCCAAACAAATGATTGCGTCACCGACGCACCACTCAAGTCAGTGGCGGTGATCACGACCGAATAAGGACTGCCAAGAGATGCATCTGAGTCGAATGTGCCTGTGATCTGTCCCGCGGAGTTGATGGACAATCCAGGAGGTAAAGTTCCCCCATCGCCAAAAGAGATCAAATCTCCTGCATCTTGGTCGTCGAAGAATCCGCTGACGTCCAACATGGTGATCGTGGCGGAATCGATCCCTGTCTGTGGACCAATTGTCCCGATCGAAGTTGGTGATTGATTCGATTTTGCGACCGTCACTGTCACCGTCGCAGCGCTCAGGCCACCCTGCCCGTCACTAATCGTGTAACTCACCGACGTCGTCGCAGTTGCACCTGCTACCAATGAATCGAAGTCGCTGCCGGGATTGAACGTGTAAGCACCGGTCGAGCTGATATTGAACGATCCACCATTCGTTCCCGTGACCGAGCTGCCGACGTTGCCAGCCGAACCGTTCACGGCGGCGACAACCAGATTATCCCCATCAGGATCCGAATCGACGCCGTTTCCGTCGTTGTCCGTGATCACATTCCCTGACAACGGAGCGTTCTCGGTTGTCGCCAAATCATTGTCCGTCGCCGTCGGACCAGGGTTCGTCACTGTCCAGACGAACGACTGTGTGACCGACGCACCGCTGGGATCGGTCGCGGTGATCACCACCGAATAAGGACTACCAACGGATGCATCCGCATTGAACGTGCCAGTGATCTGCCCAGCCGAGTTGATCGAAAGACCCGATGGCAGCGTCCCGCTGTCACTGAACGTCAACACATCGGTGGAATCCACATCGGTAAAGAATCCGCTTACATCGAGCGTTGCAATCGTCGTTGAGTCGATTCCCGACTGAGGAGCGATTGTCCCCTGTGCCGTCGGTCCATCATTCGTTCCGGTCACAGTGACTGTCACCGTGGCAAGACTCGTCCCACCTTGTCCATCGCTGATCGTGTAACTCACCGACGTCGTTGCCGTTGCACCAGCAGCCAGCGAGTCGAAGTCGCTACCTGGGTTGAAGGTGTACGCACCAGTCGAGCCAATGTTGAACGATCCTCCATTCGTCCCCGTGATTGAGTTCCCGACGTTGCCAGCCAATCCGTTCACGGCGGAGACAACAAGGCTATCCCCATCAGGATCCGAATCGACGCCGTTTCCGTCGTTATCCGTGATCACATTCCCTGACAACGGAGCGTTCTCGGTTGTCGCCAAATCATTGTCCGTCGCCGTCGGACCAGGGTTCGAAACCGTCCAAACGAACGATTGTGTGACCGATGCACCACTGGCATCGGTCGCGGTGATCACGACAGAATAAGGGCTACCAACAGAAGCGTCTGCGTTGAACGTCCCGGTGATCTGCCCCGCCGAGTTGATCGACAATCCCGGCGGCAGTGTCCCACCGTCGCTGAATGTCAAGACATCGGTCGCATCCACGTCCGTGAAGAATCCGCTCACATCGAGAGTAGCGATCGTCGTTGCGTCGACGCCTGATTGTGGACCAACTGTGCCTAGCGCGGTCGGTGCATCATTCGTTCCCGTCACAGTGACTGTCACCGTCGCGACACTCGTTCCGCCCTGACCGTCACTTATCGTGTAACTCACCGACGTCGTTGCGGTTGCACCAGCAGCCAGCGAGTCGAAGTCGCTGCCGGGATTGAACGTGTATGCACCGGTTGAACTGATATTGAACGCTCCGCCGTTCGTCCCCGTGACCGAGCTGCCGACGTTGCCAGCCAATCCGTTCACGGCGGAGACAACAAGGATATCCCCATCAGGATCAGAATCCACGCCGTTGCCATCGTTATCCGTGATCACATTCCCTGACAACGGAGCATTCTCCGTCGTCGTCAAATCATTATCCGTCGCCGTTGGTCCAGGGTTCGTCACCGTCCAAACGAACGATTGTGTGACCGATGCACCACTGGCATCGGTCGCCGTGATCACCACCGAATACGGACTACCAACAGAAGCGTCTGCGTTGAACGTCCCGGTGATCTGCCCCGCCGAGTTGATCGACAATCCCGGTGGCAGCGTCCCGCCGTCACTGAACGTCAGCACATCGGTCGCATCCACGTCCGTGAAGAATCCGCTCACATTTAGAGTAGCGATCGTCGTCGCGTCGACGCCTGATTGTGGACCAACTGTGCCTAGCGCGGTCGGTGCATCATTCGTTCCCGTCACAGTGACTGTCACCGTCGCGACACTCGTTCCGCCCTGACCGTCACTTATCGTGTAACTCACCGACGTCGTTGCCGTTGCACCAGCGGCTAGCGAATCAAAGTCGCTGCCGGGATTGAAAGTGTAAGCACCGGTCGAGCTGATATTGAACGATCCACCATTCGTTCCCGTGACCGAACTGCCGACGTTGCCAGCCAATCCGTTCACGGCGGAGACAACAAGGTTATCCCCATCAGGATCAGAATCCACGCCGTTGCCATCGTTATCCGTGATCACATTCCCTGACAACGGAGCATTCTCCGTCGTCGTCAAATCATTATCCGTCGCCGTCGGGCCAGGGTTCGTCACCGTCCAAACGAACGATTGTGTGACCGATGCACCACTGGCATCGGTCGCGGTGATCACCACCGAATACGGACTACCAACGGAAGCGTCCGCGTTGAACGTGCCAGTGATCTGCCCCGCCGAGTTGATCGACAATCCCGGCGGCAGTGTCCCACCGTCGCTGAATGTCAAGACATCGGTCGCATCCACGTCCGTGAAGAATCCGCTCACATCGAGAGTAGCGATCGTCGTTGCATCGATTCCCGACTGCGGGGTGATCGTGCCTTGCACGGTCGGTGCATCATTCGTTCCGGTCACAGTGACTGTCACCGTCGCGACACTCGTTCCACCCTGACCGTCGCTGATCGTGTAACTAACCGACGTCGTTGCGGTTGCACCAGCAGCCAGCGAGTCGAAGTCGCTGCCGGGATTGAACGTGTATGCACCGGTTGAACTGATATTGAACGCTCCGCCATTCGTCCCCGTGACCGAGCTGCCCACGTTGCCAGCCAATCCGTTCACGGCGGAGACAACGAGGCTATCCCCATCAGGATCCGAGTCGACACCACTACCGTCGTTATCCGTGATCACATTCCCCGACAACGGAGCATTCTCGGTCGTTGCCAGATCATTGTCCGTCGCCGTTGGTCCCGGATTCGAAACCGTCCAAACGAACGATTGCGTCACCGACGCACCACTGGCATCGGTCGCGGTGATCACCACCGAATACGGACTACCAACGGATGCATCAGCGTTGAACGTGCCAGTGATCTGCCCAGCCGAGTTGATCGACAATCCCGGCGGCAGTGTCCCACCGTCGCTGAATGTCAAGACATCGGTCGCATCCACGTCCGTGAAGAATCCGCTCACATCGAGAGTAGCGATCGTCGTTGCATCGATTCCCGACTGCGAACTGATCGTTCCCTGTGCCGTCGGTCCATCATTCGTTCCCGTCACAGTGACTGTCACCGTCGCGACACTCGTTCCACCCTGACCGTCGCTGATCGTGTAACTCACCGACGTCGTTGCCGTTGCACCAGCAGCCAGCGAGTCGAAGTCGCTGCCGGGATTGAACGTGTAAGCACCGGTTGAACTGATATTGAACGCTCCGCCGTTCGTTCCCGTGACCGAGCTGCCGACGTTGCCAGCCAATCCGTTCACGGCGGAGACAACAAGGTTATCCCCATCAGGATCAGAATCCACGCCGTTGCCATCGTTATCCGTGATCACATTCCCTGACAACGAAGCGTTCTCGGTTGTCGCCAAATCATTGTCCGTCGCCGTCGGACCAGGGTTCGTCACTGTCCAGGCGAACGACTGTGTGACCGACGCACCACTGGGATCGGTCGCCGTGATCACGACCGAATAAGGGCTACCAACAGAAGCGTCTGCGTTGAACGTCCCGGTGATCTGCCCCGCCGAGTTGATCGACAATCCCGGTGGCAGCGTCCCGCCGTCGCTGAATGTCAACACATCGGTCGCGTCCACATCGGTAAAGAATCCGCTCACATCGAGAGTAGCGATCGTCGTTGCATCGATTCCCGACTGCGGACTGATCGTCCCCTGTGCCGTCGGTCCATCATTCGTTCCGGTCACAGTGACTGTCACCGTGGCGAGACTCGTTCCACCCTGACCGTCACTAATCGTGTAATTCACCGACGTCGTTGCCGTTGCACCAGCAGCCAGCGAGTCGAAGTCGTTGCCGGGATTGAACGTGTAAGCACCGGTCGAGCTGATATTGAACGCTCCGCCGTTCGTCCCCGTGACCGAGCTGCCCACGTTGCCAGCAGATCCGTTCACGGCGGAGACAACGAGGCTATCCCCATCAGGATCCGAATCCACGCCATTGCCATCGTTATCCGTGATCACATTTCCTGACAACGGAGCGTTCTCGGTTGTTACCAAATCATTATCCGTCGCCGTTGGTCCCGGATTCGAAACTGTCCAAACGAACGATTGCGTCACCGACGCACCACTGGCATCGGTCGCGGTGATCACCACCGAATACGGACTACCAACGGATGCATCAGCGTTGAACGTGCCAGTGATCTGCCCAGCCGAGTTAATCGAAAGACCCGGTGGCAGCGTCCCGCCGTCACTGAACGTCAGCACATCGGTCGCATCTACGTCCGTAAAGAATCCGCTCACATCGAGAGTAGCAATCGTCGTCGAGTCGATTCCCGATTGCGGGGCGATCGAGCCTTGCGCGGTCGGTGCGTCATTCGTTCCCGTCATAGTGACCGTCACCGTCGCGACACTCGTTCCACCCTGACCGTCACTAATCGTGTAACTCACCGACGTCGTTGCCGTTGCACCAGCGGCTAGCGAATCGAAGTCACTGTCAGGGTTGAACGTGTAAGCACCGGTCGAGCTGATATTGAACGATCCACCATTCGTTCCCGTGACCGAACTGCCGACGTTGCCAGCCAATCCGTTCACGGAGGAGACAACAAGGTTATCCCCATCAGGATCCGAATCCACGCCATTGCCATCGTTATCCGTGATCACATTTCCTGACAACGGAGCGTTCTCGGTTGTTACCAAATCATTATCCGTCGCCGTTGGTCCCGGATTCGAAACTGTCCAAACGAACGATTGCGTCACCGACGCACCACTGGCATCGGTCGCGGTGATCACCACCGAATACGGACTACCAACGGATGCATCAGCGTTGAACGTGCCAGTGATCTGCCCAGCCGAGTTAATCGAAAGACCCGGTGGCAGCGTCCCGCCGTCACTGAACGTCAGCACATCGGTCGCATCTACGTCCGTAAAGAATCCGCTCACATCGAGAGTAGCAATCGTCGTCGAGTCGATTCCCGATTGCGGGGCGATCGAGCCTTGCGCGGTCGGTGCGTCATTCGTTCCCGTCATAGTGACCGTCACCGTCGCGACACTCGTTCCACCCTGACCGTCACTAATCGTGTAACTCACCGACGTCGTTGCCGTTGCACCAGCGGCTAGCGAATCGAAGTCACTGTCAGGGTTGAACGTGTAAGCACCGGTCGAGCTGATATTGAACGATCCACCATTCGTTCCCGTGACCGAACTGCCGACGTTGCCAGCCAATCCGTTCACGGCGGAGACAACAAGGTTATCCCCATCAGGATCAGAATCCACGCCGTTGCCATCGTTATCCGTGATCACATTCCCTGACAACGGAGCATTCTCCGTCGTCGCCAAATCATTATCCGTCGCCGTTGGTCCCGGATTCGAAACCGTCCAAACGAACGATTGCGTCACCGACGCACCACTGGCATCGGTCGAGGTGATCACGACAGAATAAGGACTACCAACAGAAGCGTCCGCGTTGAATGTGCCGGTGATCTGCCCCGCCGAGTTGATCGACAATCCCGGTGGCAGTGTCCCGCCGTCGCTGAATGTCAACACATCGGTCGCATCCACATCGGTAAAGAATCCGCTTACATCGAGCGTTGCGACCGTCGTTGCATCGACACCAGCTTGCGGAGCGATCGTCCCCTGTGCCGTCGGTCCATCATTCGTTCCGGTCACAGTGACTGTCACCGTGGCGAGACTCGTTCCACCTTGGCCATCACTAATCGTGTAGGTCACCGTTGTCGTTGCGATAGCACCCGCGGCCAACGAATCAAAGTCGCTACCAGGGTTGAACGTGTACGCGCCAGTCGAGCCGAAGTTGAACGACCCGCCATTCGTTCCTGCGACCGAGCTGCCGACATTACCGGCCGATCCATTCACGGCGGAGACAACAAGGTTATCCCCATCGGGATCAGAATCGACGCCGTTTCCGTCGTTGTCCGTGATCACATTCCCTGACAACGGAGCGTTCTCGGTTGTCGCCAAATCATTGTCCGTCGCGGTCGGACCAGGGTTCGTCACCGTCCAAACGAACGATTGTGTGACCGATGAACCACTGGGATCGGTCGCGGTGATCACCACCGAATACGGACTACCAACAGAAGCGTCTGCGTTGAACGTCCCGGTGATCTGCCCCGCCGAGTTGATCGACAATCCCGGCGGCAGTGTCCCACCGTCGCTGAATGTCAACACATCGGTCGCATCCACGTCCGTGAAGAATCCGCTCACATCGAGAGTAGCGATCGTCGTTGCATCGATTCCCGACTGCGGACTGATTGTCCCCAGTGCCGTCGGTCCATCATTCGTTCCGGTCATGGTCACCGTCACTGTGGCGAGGCTCGTTCCGCCTTGGCCATCACTAATCGTGTATGTCACCGACGTCGTTGCAGTAACTCCCGTGGCCAGCGAATCGAAGTCACTGCCAGGGTTAAAAGTGTACGCGCCAGTCGAGCTGATATTGAACGATCCACCATTCGTTCCCGTGACCGAGCTGCCGACGTTGCCAGCCGAACCGTTCACGGCGGCGACAACCAGATTATCCCCATCAGGATCCGAATCCACGCCGTTGCCATCGTTATCCGTGATCACATTCCCTGACAACGAAGCGTTCTCGGTTGTCGCCAAATCATTGTCCGTCGCCGTCGGACCAGGGTTCGTCACCGTCCAAACGAACGATTGTGTGACCGACGCACCACTAGGATCGGTCGCGGTGATCACCACCGAATACGGACTACCAACGGAAGCGTCCGCGTTGAACGTGCCAGTGATCTGCCCCGCCGAGTTGATCGACAGGCCCGGTGGCAGTGTCCCGCCGTCGCTGAATGTCAACACATCGGTCGCATCCACATCGGTAAAGAATCCGCTTACATCGAGCGTTGCGACCGTCGTTGCATCGACACCAGCTTGCGGAGCGATCGTCCCCTGTGCCGTCGGTCCATCATTCGTTCCGGTCACAGTGACTGTCACCGTGGCGAGACTCGTTCCACCTTGGCCATCACTAATCGTGTAGGTCACCGATGTCGTTGCGATAGCACCCGCGGCCAACGAATCAAAGTCGCTACCAGGATTGAACGTATATGCACCGGTTGAACTGATATTGAACGCTCCGCCATTCGTCCCCGTGACCGAGCTGCCCACGTTGCCAGCCAATCCGTTCACGGCGGAGACAACGAGGCTATCCCCATCAGGATCCGAGTCGACACCACTACCGTCGTTATCCGTGATCACATTCCCTGACAACGGAGCGTTCTCGGTTGTCGCCAAATCATTGTCCGTCGCCGTCGGACCAGGGTTCGTCACTGTCCAGGCGAACGACTGTGTGACCGACGCACCACTGGGATCGGTCGCGGTGATCACCACCGAATACGGACTACCAACGGAAGCGTCTGCGTTGAACGTCCCGGTGATCTGCCCCGCCGAGTTGATCGACAAGCCCGGTGGCAGCGTCCCGCCGTCGCTGAACGTCAACACATCGGTCGCATCCACGTCCGTGAAGAATCCGCTCACATCGAGAGTAGCAATCGTCGTCGAGTCGATTCCCGACTGCGGGCTGATCGTCCCCTGTGCCGTCGGTCCATCATTCGTTCCGGTCACGGTCACCGTCACTGTGGCGAGGCTCGTTCCGCCTTGGCCATCACTAATCGTGTAGGTCACCGACGTCGTTGCGATAGCACCCGCGGCCAACGAATCAAAGTCGCTACCAGGATTGAACGTATATGCACCGGTTGAACTGATATTGAACGCTCCGCCATTCGTCCCCGTGACCGAGCTGCCCACGTTGCCAGCCAATCCGTTCACGGCGGAGACAACGAGGCTATCCCCATCAGGATCCGAGTCGACACCACTACCGTCGTTATCCGTGATCACATTCCCTGACAACGGAGCGTTCTCGGTTGTCGCCAAATCATTGTCCGTCGCCGTCGGACCAGGGTTCGTCACTGTCCAGGCGAACGACTGTGTGACCGACGCACCACTGGGATCGGTCGCGGTGATCACCACCGAATACGGACTACCAACGGAAGCGTCTGCGTTGAACGTCCCGGTGATCTGCCCCGCCGAGTTGATCGACAAGCCCGGTGGCAGCGTCCCGCCGTCGCTGAACGTCAACACATCGGTCGCATCCATGTCCGTGAAGAATCCGCTCACATCGAGAGTAGCAATCGTCGTCGAGTCGATTCCCGACTGCGGGCTGATCGTCCCCTGTGCCGTCGGTCCATCATTCGTTCCGGTCACGGTCACCGTCACTGTGGCGAGGCTCGTTCCGCCTTGGCCATCACTAATCGTGTAGGTCACCGACGTCGTTGCAGTAACTCCCGTGGCCAGCGAATCGAAGTCACTGCCAGGGTTAAAAGTGTACGCGCCAGTCGAGCTGATATTGAACGCTCCGCCGTTCGTCCCCGTGACCGAGCTGCCGACGTTGCCAGCCGAACCGTTCACGGCGGAGACAACAAGGTTGTCCCCATCGGGATCCGAATCGACTCCGTTTCCGTCGTTGTCCGTGATCACATTCCCTGACAACGGAGCATTCTCCGTCGTCGCCAAATCATTATCCGTCGCTGTTGGCGTGGGGTTGTTGACGTTCCAAGTAAATTGATGATTAGTAGAAGCCCCGAGAGGGTCTGTTGCGGTGACAGTGGCCGTGTACGGTCCTGATAAAGAAGCGTTTGCTGAAATGGAGCCCGAGATCAGTCCGGCCGTGTCGATCGATAGACCAGGCGGCAATCCCGTGGCCGAGAAAGTCAATGTTCCGGATTCGGGATCGGAAAAATGTCCCGCGATATTGAGCGATACAACGTCACCATCGTCGCTTGTTTGCGTGGGAATCGCAGATGCCACAACGGGAACGTCGTTGGTGCCCGTGATATTGATTGTCAACGTCGCTGTTGCCGATCCGCCAGCGCCGTCGGAAATGGTGTAGCTGAATGATTCGCTCAGGGAGCCTCCAATGGGAAGCGCATTGACGGTCGCGTTTCCATCGTCCAGCGTGTATGTGTACGATCCGTCCGAGTTGACTTGTAGGGAACCGAAGACGGTGTTGAACGCCGCACCGACGTTACCCGATGATCCATTGATGGCCGAAACGGTCAAGACACCGCCGAAAGGATCTGAGTCGATTCCTGATCCGTCATCGTCGGATATGACGTTTCCGGTAGCCGTTGGTGATGTATTTTCCGTAACAGAACCGCTATTGTTGGTCGCCGTCGGTGGTCCATTGACGGTGACGTTGATCACGCCCGTGTCGGTAGCGCCTCGGGTGTCGGTTACCGTGTAATTCAGAACGGCAAACCCCGCGTAGCCACTTGCCGGAGTGAATGTCAATTGATTGAGCTGATCTCCACTGATCGTGGTCGCCGTCGTTATCGGGGTTCCTGCGAGAAAGAACGTACCTTGAGTTGCATTGGGGACCGCCGAGAATGAAATCGTTAGATCGGAGGTGGCGTCATCGGCGTCGCTGGGTAGCGTGATGATGACGGAGTTTCCTGAGCTGTCTTGCTGAACAACCATCGACAAATCATTGGCGACCGGCGGATCGTTGGATCCTGTGATCGTGATGTCCAAGTGCGACACGACCGCATCGCCATCGTCATCGACAACGGTGTAGGTAAAGCGTTCGGTCAATACGGAGTTGGGATTTTGTGGCGCGCTGATTGCACCAGAAGCGTCCAAGGCTTCCAGAGGACTCGCTAGAATCGCGCCCGTGACTTCACCTGTATCCAAGTCAACTTGTTGGACGGAAAAACCAGCGGCACTGAACACGCGTCCGTCTTCGGTGGCGGCGAGTTGTCCCAGGTAGTTGGCATTGATTTGTGTAAATGCATTCGTTGACAGATCAAAAGACCAAAAGCCGGCGACGGTGGTGGAGCCATAAATTTTTCCACCCGAGTAGATCAAGTCACCGAATCCGCCTACATCGGGAAATCCGGCGGCTGCAGCGGCTCCTGCGACATTCAATGCGGTTGCACTTGTCACGGACAATCCGTCCGCTGCGAGATCGAGTCGATAGATGTCGACCATTGATCCCGCACCGTCGGGTTCGGTTCCCAAGTACAGTGCACCATCAAAGTAGGTTGCTCCGCCGCTCAGCACACCCTCGGAGGACGGGATACCCATGCCGGACAATGTGCCAACGACACCGTGCGTGTCGGTTGCCGGATCCCAGTAGTACACCGAAGTATCGTCGGAGTAGTAAACCAGATTGTTATCTGCGTTGGCGGCCAGTCCGTTGATGTAAGGCACCAGGGTGCTGGTTGTCACCACACTCGTCGTTCCCGTGTTCAAGTTCAATGCTTGAATCCGTCCACTGGTGCTGGTGCCGACTCCGGACCCGTCATCGCTGCCGATGTAGACCAAGTTGGTCTGATCATTCAGCGCCTGCACGGCGGGGTCGGAATCGTTCAGTGTGTATGTGTAACTGCCATCAGAGTTGAGCAACAACGTTCCATGGTTGCCGCTGATCGTTGTGCCCACATTCGATGCAGAGCCGTTTACTGCTGAAACAGTTAGCCCGCCGGATAACGCACTGTCGTTCGCCAAGACATTGCCGGTGACTGGATTCTGTGCTGAGTCCTCCACGACGACATTGACATCTGCTGTCGCATCAGGAGGCACATCAGAGACCGCGGCAATCGCTGTTCCGCTGACCACTGCCCAATAATTCGACGTCATTCGAATCGTGATTCGACCATTCGAATCTGCGGTCATCACGACGCCAAGGTCTTCTAGGTCGACGCTGCTGTTTCCGATCGTGCCGTTGATTTGCAGTTCGTTCGCTGCAAAGAACTGATCCGTCGCTGTAACGGTGCCGCTGCCTCCAATGACTTCGACGGTCTGTTGCGAGTTGAAACTGGCATGCGCAAAACTAAAGACGACGTACTCCTGGCCGGGCGTCAAGTTGCTCCATCTCAGAGTGATTTGCTCGGTGCCGCCGGAGTTGTCGTAGAGGCTGCCATCAAGGCCTGAGAGATCATTGGTGTGGTTGGGGATCGTCGACGCCAATGGATCTGAATTGATATTGATCAGAGAACCGGTTGTCGAGATCGTCAGAGACAAACCCGAGTTCACGCCGTCTTCGTTCACCAGATTGGTGTATGTTCCAGTCCCCGTCGCGTGTGTCCAGTTGGTGGGCGAGGTGGTATCGGTGGCGGGGCCGATGTCTACGCCCGTCAGCGTCCCCATGGTGAAGTCAGCGAGCAACCCAAACCATTGTTCGAAAACCAACGATTCTGTTTCGATATCACCGTGGGCGATTTCGAGATCCCAATCGCCGCCCAGCGATTCGCTACCGGTCATGTCATTCGAGGCAGCGACGTCTGCTCCGGTGAGTGCACCAAGCGCCTTGAGCATGGTTTCGCCGTCAGCGTCTCCGGCGAAGTTGCAGCCATAGATGAGCAAGTCGGCGTCTTCGCTCATATGGTCAGCCCAGGTCACGAACTGCGCCGAGTAAGCATCCAGCGATGATGCCGACAATACCGTGTTGCCCAAACGTAGATTGCCGTCACTGCCGTGCGACAGGATGTGAATTGCATCGTATCGCCCATCAGAGGACTCCAGGATCTCAGAAATCTGCGCCACTCCGTCTTGGTCGATTTCCAACATGCGGATTTCGAGTGAAGTCCCGGAGCGCTGTTCCAGGATTTCCGCGATCATATCGTCGGCGTTCTCGACATTGCCGTCCAGAATGATCAGTTCACGTGGCAACTCGTCTGCTTGAGCAGCATTGACCGACATCTGTAGCGCAGGCTCCAACGCGGCGGCTTGATCACCGGCATCCGGCTGCATGATGAAACCACCGTCTGGAACCGCGTCGAAGAGCACCCGGTCTTCCAGTTGCTCCATGATCCGAGCCAGCTTGTCGCCACTACTCATACCTATCTACCCAAGCATTCGCGATGTTTTCGAATTGATCAGTCGCCCCCAGCCAATGCGTCGATGAGCGCGTACCTCAAGCGATGCATTGGTCTGTACAAAAAGCTATCGCACGTATCGCTTTGCTGGCTTAAGAGGTGACGTTGGCGAACACGCAATTTGTGCGGAAGATAGGTCACCCTGAGGGTGGTACCGATCGAATCGTGCAAGACCGCTTCGCTGAAGTCCGGTTGCAGAGATTCTCAGTGAGAGAGGAGTTCACTCCGATGCGCCGGTCGTGCCGGTTACGCAGGCGTCTGCTGAGCGTCCGCAAGCAGACGCATTAAGAAATAGCCCATCAGAAATCCACGCGAAGTCCACAGAACCGTTCGAATCCAATTGGTCGATACCAATTGTCGATAGATAGACTCATCAAAGCCGTTCATGAGCCGGGCGTGGCAAGGAACTTGAATGAAAACGGTCGAGAGCCAAATACCCAAAACCATCGCCAAACCGAACGCCAAAACCCATCCAGGGACCCCCTCGGGGCGGTGTAACAGCAGCACGACCGCAGTGGCCAATTCCAGCAGCATCGCCGGACCGACGATCGGCGTGATCAATCGGTTATGGTCAGCCTCGTATCGCGAAAAGAAATCGGTGCCGACTCGATCGAACAAGTTGTAATGCACGACTTGGACCGTCCAAATCAAGCCGACCAAGTACCAGGTCACCATGACGTGAACCACAAAAATCGATTTCGCACTCATTCAATGGATTCTCTGCTTTCACGACCCAACAGATAAGAAAGTTGGGATTCCAGATTCGTGAATCGAAATCGGTATCCTGAGTCGACCAACACGTCCGGGGTAACTCTGGCACTTGCCAACAGCAACGCGTCGGCCATTTCCCCCAATGCCATTCGCAATGCAAAGGCGGGCGCTGGCATCAATGCCGGGCGACGAATGACGCGACCCAACGTCGCAGCAAACTCTTTGTTCGTCATCGGCTGTGGCGATACGACATTCATCGGCCCGCTCACGTCGTCCCGCATCAACGCGTGATAGATTGCGCCGATACAATCGTCCAGCCCGATCCAGCTCCACCACTGGTCACCCGAACCGAGCCTGCCACCACAGAACTTCGCCGGCAACAGCATCTGCGACAATGCTCCTCCACGCGGCGACAGTACGATACCAAATCTTGTGTTGACCACTCGTATGCCGGCGGCGCGAGCGCTATCGCACGCACGTTCCCAGCCGACGCACAAATCGGGCAGGAATCCATCGCCGGGCGCAGACGACTCATCGAGGACTTCGTCTCCGCGGTCGCCAAAGTACCCTGTTGCCGAAGCGCAAATCAGAGTCTTGGGGCCGTTCTCCAGTCCGGCAAGCAGGTCGCAGAGCTCTCGTGTTTTCACCACACGACTCGATACCATTTCTTTCTTGGACTGGGCCGTCCATCGACTGTCGCCGATCGGTTTGCCAGCCAAATGCACCACGGCATCGACTTGTTGCAGAGACTCACGATCAAACCCTTCCGACCAAGGCGCAATCGCATCGGGATCCTCCGGGTCTGGGCTGCGAACGAGTCGCGTCACCGAATGTCCCAGCAATGTCACCAGATGCCCCAATGCGGAACCCACCAAGCCGGTGCTCCCGGAAATTGCGATGTTCAGCGGACGCTCAAAGGGATACTCCCTCAACAATTGCAGGTCATCTCGAGTGACCCGATGGCGATACGCGAACATCGATTCAAGTTTGCCTTTGACCAACCCGCCGCCCATCATCTTTCCAATCATCCCCAAGGGCAGGCGATAAGTCACCGCATCCTTCATCACACAGTGATCCTGAAGAATCGTCTGTGACGGATTGTCCGCCGCATCGTTCGCCACACCGTTGGAAAAACTGTGGCGATGATCCCACTGGGCAAACGGCCCGGAGACTTGAGTGTCCGCAAAGAGCTGGGGCGGGTCGTACTCCGTGTGCCGAGCCAGCCAGCGAAGCGGCACGCCGAACAAGCTCGTCTTCAGAACGACCTCACTGCCGACGGCCAAGCTGCCATCGGACCGCTCCACGATCGCCGATTCCCACGGCGGTATCAAACGTTGCAGCGCACCAGGGCGATCATGGTACGAGAAAGCGTCAGTCTCACTGACCGGCAACGACGTGGATGCAACGTAGTGTTCAGCTGCTGGCATGCCGGGTCTTTACCTTTTCGATAACTCAATCACTCGGGCTGCAACTCGGACAGATCTGAATCGCCCGCCATCGCCCTCAGTTTCTCCATCGCTCGCCGCTCGAGTTGGCGAACGCGTTCTTTGGAGACACCCAGGCGATCAGCCAAAGACTGCAATGTATGAACCTTGCGGTGAGAACCCAACGAGAATCTCGCACGAATGATCAATTTTTCGCGTCGATCCAACTCGTCCAGCATGACACTCAGGCGAGCACGCAATTCATGCCATCGCTTTTCGCTGATCGCCGACTCACGGACATCATGGGTAAGGTCCAGATCCATGTCCTGTAATCCGCCGACCGTCGTCTGACGCTCCTGCTGGTTCGTCACCACGGTGCGATAAGAGTTTCGCCGGATGACTTGCGTCGCATAGGTGCTGAATCGAAACCCGCGATCGAAGTCAAATTTTTCGACGGCCCGGATCAATGCTACGATTCCGTCGCTGAGCAGCTCGTCAAACGCGTTACTCGTGTTCACAAACTTCTTCACGATTGAGAACACCAACCGCAAGTTGGCTTCGACAATTCGATCGCGATGCCATTCGGCCATGAAAATCAATCGCTCGATGATTTCCAACCGCACACGCGAGGGTCGTGCCGGGTTGAGCATGCTGCGATGGATTGCCGCTTGTTGTAACAAGTAGTTCATGCGTTGAAACAGCATCCGTTCCTGCTCTGGCTTCAACAACGGTGCTTCGCAAAGCCGCCCCAAATGAACCGGCATGTCCACCCCGCTTCGCTTGATCGCTGCCAGCCCGAGCGATGCTTGACGCGGCGCCAGACCCAACGCTTCGGAAAACAATTCCTTGCCAAACCCGGGATCGCCGTGAGACGGATTCGAAATAAACGAAATCTCGCTTCGCAGTCTTTGTCGAATCCGCTGTTGAAGCTGCTGCCCCTCCAGCTCATCCAAAGGCTCAAGCACTCGATCGGCTTCCGCCATCGCCTCTCGCAGTTCTTCGCTGCCGAACCAGGATGGCACTCTCGCACGAAATTTCTGCGGCGAGAGACCGGCCATCGATTCCAGCATCGCCTCGTCGATCCCCTCAACCGCGGACAGTGTTTCTAATGCCAAGTGTGTCATTGTGGGTGCCATGGTCTGTAAAACGTCCGTTTCGTGCAAAACGTTCACCGTGAACGATATGATGTATAACCGCATGTTCGATACCAAGCAACGGACGGATTCCACGAAAGCGCCCAAAAAGCGGATCTTTAGTAAAATCCGTCTTTCTACAATGTTTTTTGCAGGTGGCGGTTGGCAGCAACGAACTCACCGCTACGATCCCTCTGCGGCCAAACCGGTCGCAATTCGTCCAATTCAATCGTGTTGAGTGTCCGCCAGGGTGCCCGTCGAAGTGTCCGTATCTCGAAGTCAGTTTTCGCCGAAGCAAGTCGCAACTGCCCTGGCAGTCAGCGAGTCCTCCGTCAAGCGTTGGTGTGATCAGGGCGTCATCCCGACCGTGCGGACGGTCGGCGGTCACCGTCGTATTACGGTGGACGGTTTGAACGAATTTCTGGCATCGACCAGCCGAAAGCTCGTGAATTCCGATGCGTTGGGCATGGTCAAGCAGAGGGCAGACCGCAAGGCCGGTGAGATTCCTGGAGGACAGTTGCCGGACCAGCGAGCGTTTCGGGTCGCCCTGGCCAACGGTGACCAAGAAACGTGCAGTCAATTGCTGCAGGCACGCGTCGAGCAAGGCTGGATGCGCAGCGAGGCGGCTGAGGATTTGATTGCCGATGCTCTCCGGGGGCTTGGTGAAGCTTGGAATTGTGGTGAGTTGGAGGTCTACCAAGAGCGGCGTGGCTGTGAGATCTGCATGCGGCTGTTGGAGCATCAATCACAGATGTTGCCGGCACCCCGCGATGATGCGCCGGTTGCCATTGGCTGTGCCCCCGAAACGGACCCTTATCAGATCCCGACCAAGTTGGCGGAGCTTGCCCTCAAGGAGGTTGGGTACCGGGCGGTGAGCTTGGGGAACAACTTGCCCATCACGAGTTTGATCCAAGCTGCAGCCGATTATCAGCCTCGGTTGGTCTGGCTCAGTGTGACCACCGTCAGCGACGTCAATCGCTTCATCTTGGACGAGAATCGTCTTGCAGAAAGCCTCTCCAGCGATGTCCTGTTGCTGGTGGGTGGTCAGGCATTGACGGATGAATTACGGCCAAAGCTTCGGTACACCGCTCACTGCGACACGCTACGGCACTTGATTGAATTGGCCGGCGTGTTTCGCAAGTCCTGACTTGGTCGCTCGCGATAGATTGTCACTCCATCCCCGTTTGCCCAGCAGGCGTAGGCGGAAGCGGCGTTGGGCGCTGCGGTTTCAACCGGTTGGTGGCGTCACCTGCGCCTTCGGCTACGGGTCAAACAGAGAACCTGCGCCTTTGGCTAATTCAGCAACGAAGCGATCGCCTCCACTAGCAGGCGGCGATTTTCTCCCTCAGCCAGCAGTGCCGAGTGATCGAGAACGAAACCGCACTCAGAAAGCTTTCGGCTTTCGGGCAACGCAAACGGTTTGCGGCATCGTTTGGGGCTGCATCGGTCCATCGAGCGAAACGCCGGGCCGACTGGAATCCCCATTTCTCCGGCGCGTCGGACGACTCGATCACGAATGAAAGAATCTTTTGCCAGCCAAGCGACTTTGTAATGCGTAATCGAACACTGAATTTCACACACATCGCTGGGGTCGCTTTGACCCTTTGCGTCCTGCGGTCCCTCCGCAGCCCCCGGCAATTCACTGAGCCATCGGACATCGCCCAGTTCACTACTCAGTGTCTGCAGCTCAATCGCCGTTTGCCAACGTTGCCGATTCATTTCCCTCAACCGGCTCAGTTGCGGCAGCAGCACGGTTGCCTGCAAACCCGACAGAGGTTGTGTGTCACTGGGGCGATCGAGCGTTGCATTCCATTTTGCCTCCATGCGTCGGTCATTGGATAGCAACGCACCTCCGTTTCCGGCGCACAGCGGCTTGCTGCCTCCAAAACTCAGTGCGGCCAGGTTTCCCCAGCTGCCCGCCGGTCTGCCGTGCGCAACAGAACCCGGGCACTGACATGCGTCTTCGACGAGTTGCCATCCGTAGTGATCGCAGATTTCCCGAAGCGGGCCGACGGGGGCAAAGGTGCCATACAAATGCGAAGCGATGACGGCTTTGATCCGATCGCTCTTGGCATCTTGCACCATCTCTAAGTCCAACTGCAAGCTTTCTGGTCGGACATCGACCAATACCGGTGTCGCCCCGGTGGCTTCGATCGCCCGAATATTTCCGGGGAAATCGAACGCCGACAGGATAACTTCGTCCCCTGCCCCGATTCCGACCGTTCTCAGGGCCATCTCGATCGCTGCGCTGCCACTGCCCATCAAGCGTACATGCGAGCATTGCGAAAGTGATGCGATTTGACCGCGCAGCTCCTCATGGGCCGCTGATTTGTATCTTCCCCAGTCGCCCGAAAGGATCGATTCCTGAAGCTTAGAACCGATCTCAGGCCACTGCGGAGGCCAAATCGGGCAGGAAAACGTCATCTCATCTCCTCGGCTGGGCTTGTGACCTGAATAGGGCTTCCATATCATGCCGCACTTGCATTTCAAGGCCCAGGTGCCCTCATTGGATAGCCATTTGCTCGCATTAGCCGATAGCCTGACCGACTTTTTCGCCTCCCCCGCGATCATGAACTTGACCAGTTTGCTGGCCGAAGCCGGGGATGCTGCGCCGGATGCCACCCAGCCGCAGGGCAATTTTATCCAGCAAATGCTGGCCAGCCCGCTGTTTCCGATCGTGGGAGTCATGTTCCTTTTCTACTTTCTGTACCTCGCTCCAGAGAAACGCAGAAAGGCCGAAGAAGCAGAACGGATGTCCAAATTGGCCAAGAATGATCGCGTCATCACGATCGGTGGCATTCACGGCGTGGTAGCGTCGGTCACTAAAGATAGCGACGTGGTCACTCTGAAACTCGATGACAGTGGAAACATGCGGATGAAGGTCAGCCGGTCTGCGATCGCGTCCATCGTCAAAGAAAAGAAAGAAGGCAACTCCGGCGACAGTGACAAGGAAACCGCCTGAGCGACGAAAGCCTACCAGACAAGACACGCTGATAAGACAACTCAATCGTGGCTGGCTGAGCAAACGCACAACGCTAACGCTCGACGGTCTCGCCAGCAGAACTCCCTACTCAATAATCAATCCGATCGGTTGGCCACGACGGCCGACGGTCCCCGAATCCCCTGATTCTTAGCAACGACTGATGGACTGTTCAATCATTTCCCAAACGCTGACGAACCACGTGTTTGCCGCAGCGACTCTGTTTGCCCAGACGGATACCGAAACCACCGGTATTTCCTGGACACAATACGGAGTGCTGTTGATCGCGATCGCGGTCATGGTGGTGCCATTCGTCCTCGGTGCCTACTTGGCCAAACAGCTCAAGATGCCCGGTCATTCCTCTCGGATCGGCTGGGTGCTCTTTGCGATCATCGCCAGCGCCGCGGTCCTGATCAACAAACTGCCCGGACTCGGTGTCGACCTGCGAGGAGGAACGATTCTCGTCTACGAAATCGATCCAGAGAAGAATCGCAACGAAGACGGCGGGATCAAAATCAAGTCCGAGGAATTGGTCGGTCCGCTGATTCGTCGCGTGAACCCCGCCGGTACTCGTGAAATCGTGATTCGCCCCTACGGCGAAACACAGATCGAAGTCATCGTGCCAGAGGTCGACCAACGCGAAGTCGACCAGATCAAGACCAGCATTGCCGAAGCCGGTTTGTTGCGTTTCGCGATCGTCGCCAACCAAATCGACCACAAGTATGTGATCGACGAAGCCCGTCAGCAGTCGGAGTCGCCCAGCACCACAGTGCGACTGGCAGACGAGATCAAAGACGTTGATGGTTCGGTCATCGGACGCTGGGCAATCGTCGACCGCGAAACCGGCAAAACCGAAGGCGAAAAGACGCCGTTCCGGCTCGACGTCAGTTCCGCCATCTTGCGTAACCCAGACACCGGCGAGTTCATCGAACTGCCTCCGAGCGTTCGCGGCGTCAAGAACGGCGAGAAACTGCAAGCACAATGGGTCGATCAAAGCGGCATGTCGGGCTTGGAAATCCTGATGGTCACCGACCCACTATACGATGTGACCGGCGAAGACCTCGCGTTCGCGTCCTCGTCGTTCGACGAAAGCGGCGGACCCTCGGTTGCCTTTACCTTGACCGACACCGGCTCGGGCAAGTTCTATGCTTTGACCAGCGAGAACTCGCCTCAGAACGGTCGTGAACGCCAGCTCGGCATCGTGCTGGATGACCGCTTGCTGTCCGCCCCGAACATCCAATCGACGATTCAAAAACAAGGTCGAATCACGGGCCGCTTTACTCAAGAAGAAGTCGATCAGTTGGTCAATATCCTCAAAGCAGGCCAGCTCCCAGCCGCTCTGACCAAGCAACCGATCGCTGAAAACGAAGTCGATGCGACACTGGGGACGGACACGATCAACAAAGGCATCATGGCGATCAGTGTTTCACTCGGCCTAGTGTTGCTGTTCATCTTGTTCTACTACCGATTCGCCGGTGCCATCGCCTGTTTGGCCCTCGTGCTCAACTTGGCGATGATCTTGGCGACGATGGTATTCATCAACCAGCCGATGACATTGCCCGGATTGGCCGGTTTGGTTTTGACCGTCGGTATGTCGGTCGACGCCAACGTTTTGATCTTTGAACGCATCCGCGAAGAACTGAATAAGGGTGCCAAGCCTCGCATGGCAATTCGAAACGGTTTCGCCAAGGCGACCGTGACGATCATCGACGCCAACCTCACGACCTTGCTGACCGCGATCGTGCTTTACGCGATCGGTACCGACCAGATTCGCGGATTCGCTGTGACGTTGATCCTCGGTATCCTGTTCTCCATGTTCACCGCGATCTACATGTCGCGAACCTTGTTCGATATCGCTGAACGACACAATAAGTTGACTCTCAGCATGTCCGACGGAGTCAACAAGCTGCGTTCGGCCTTGTCCGGCGAAGGCAACGTGGACTTTATCGGCAAAGGTGCTTTGGCTCTGACACTGTCGGGAATCCTTGTGTTGGTCGGCATCGGCTCGCTATTCGCCCGCGGCAAGTCCATCCTGGATATCGATTTCGCTGGCGGTTCATCGGTTCAGTTCCGATTGAGCCAGCCGCTGGAAGCCGATGAAGTCCGGAGCATCATGGACGCCGGAATCGGCGAGTTCAACGGATCAAAGGTCCAGTTCACGGTCAACGGCGTGACCATGGAAGGTGCCGATAAGAAGACTGTCTACAAAGTCGACTCGTCGCTGGAAGACGTGAACGACCTGAAAGACCGCGTCGTCGAATCCTTTGCCGCCAAAGAAGGCGTGGATCTGCTGAGCTACCAAGTCAGCATTCAAGACTCGGCTCCCGCTGCAGCAGACCAATCATCGCTATTCGGAAACGGCCAGTTCCTGACGGTCGCTCGACCTCAAGATGCCGAGCCAGGAGCCGCCGATGCGGAAACCACACCAGCGGAAACCACACCAGCGGAAACCGCACCAGCCGAAAACGCTGCTCCTGCTGCCGAAACTGCTGCTCCTGCCGCGGAAACCGCTCCTGCACCTGCTGATGCGTCTGCCTCAACCGACGATGCGGCACCAGCCGATAGCGCCGAGGTGGTCGATACCGACACTGCGGATGCACCACTGGAGACGACGACCAAGCGTGTGATGCTGAGCGTTCAAGGCAGTGACGGTGCCGCACAGATGAGCGGTCCGACTTTGATCCTGCGTCTAAAGGAAGTCGCCGATGAATTGGGTATCCCACTGAACGAACGTGTCGTGTCCGTTCTGCCCTCTGGTGAGGGGGCCGAGGATTGGAGTCCTGGTTCATCCGTGCCGTTTGCCGAGTGGAAAGTCGAATTACCGATGTCCGCCGAAACGGGCGACAAGTTGATGGCTGGCTTTGAAAAATCACTCGCCAGCGAGCCCATTTGGGTCAGCAGCAGTAGCGTCGGTTCACGCGTCGCCGGTCAAATGGTCGGTCGTGCCGGTGCGGCCTTGTTCGCCAGCCTGATCGCCATCATCGGGTACATTTGGTTCCGATTCCAACGCGTGATCTACGGCTTTGCTGCGGTCGCCGCCTTGGTTCACGACGTGTTGATCACGCTGGGGGCAATCGCCGTCAGTTTCTGGTTGGCCGATTTCCTGGGCTTCATGCTAATCGATCAATTCAAAATCAGTTTGACGGTCGTCGCCGCGTTGTTGACGATCATCGGTTATTCGCTCAACGACACGATCGTCGTGTTTGACCGGATCCGCGAGGTCAAAGGCAAGGCTCCGCGTTTAACCGGTGAAATGGTCAACACCAGCATCAATCAAACGCTCAGCCGAACCTTGTTGACTTCGTTGACGACGTTGATCGTGGTGGTCCTGTTGTACGCCTTCGGAGGCGACGGTATTCACGCGTTCGCGTTCGCTCTCGTGGTCGGCGTGATCGTCGGTACCTACAGCTCGATCTTCGTCGCCAGCCCCATCCTGTTGTGGTTGGTCGGCCGCGGCGAAAAAGCAACGGCCTAAACGAAGCGACCACGGTTGATCAACGAATTCGCCTTGATTGGAGAAAACGCAAATACAAGCACGAAGCGCAAGCGAGTGAATAAAACGCCGTGAATCACTCGCTCACTCTTCGTGCTGGTTTTGAGAGAATCACTCGCTTGCGCTTCGTGCTGGTATAGAGCTCAAGTAGTTGTCTTGAGGCAAATCGAGCCATCCTCAAACAAAACATGGCTCCCCTCTCCCCCAAATCCTGGCGAGCCTAAGCGAGTCAGGATTTGGGGGAGAGGGGCAGGGGGTGAGGGGGATTGAATCCCATGCCTCACCTCGACGAGACCGTTCTAAAAATCGACCGGCGAAGTTAGCTAGGTAACCCACTCCATCTGCCGAACACAGAACACACCAAACATGCTTGCTCGATCCCCTGTTTGCTGTGTTGTCTTTCTTCTTCTGCTCAGTCTCCCCGGAATTTCAATTGCGGAGAAACCGGCCGAGTCATCTTCCGGCAACGCCGCCGCCTCGGGTATCACCGCGCTGGCACTTCGACGTGACCTCGGATTCCTCGCAAGTGACGATCTGCGCGGTCGCAGCGTGACCGATGACACGATCCAAGTCGCTGCGGATTATCTCGCCCGACGCATGGGTGAGATCGGGCTTCAAACGGACAGCTACGACGGAACGCCGTTTCAAGCCGTCGATGTCCCCGTCGGAAATGAAACCGGCGCCCCCGACAAGAACAATGCGACCTTTCGCATCACTCGCGATGACGAGGGAGTCGACGAGGTGAACGTCACCCTGCGCGATGGATTCTCTCCACTGGCCGTTGGAGCCGATGACGGTGCTGTATCCGCGCCGTTGGTGTTTGCCGGCTACGGCATCACGGCACCCAAGATCGGCTACGACGACTACGCCGGGATCGATGCCAAAGGTGCGGTGGTGATGATCCTCCGCAAGGAACCACAGTTGAGCGATCCCGACAGCCCGTTTGGTGGCACCGAAAACAGCCAGCACGCATATTTCCAGACCAAGATCGCCAACGCGATCGAGCACGGCGCGTTGGCGGTCTTGATCGTCAACGATCCCAAGAGCATCGAGGAAGCGGTGCAAGCCGAAGAGCAGCGGATCGAGCAAGAAAAAGAACGCCAGGTTGCCATCGAGAAACAGCTCAGCGAGCTGCCCGCCCAAGCCACCAAGAATCAAGCGGCGCTGAAAGAGAAAATTGCCGTCATCGACGGTATGCTGGCCGACATGCAACGCAACGTTGATGAAGCTCGTCGCGGCGTACTGGGGCTGTCCGAGGCCGGTACAAAGAACAACAAAACAAAATCAATGCCGGTTGCGTCGATCGCTCGCGACGTCGCGGTGGACTTGCTGAAACGAGGCGGCAATGTCTCGCTGACGGAGATCGAAGCCTCCATCGATCGGGATCTCAAGCCGCAGAGCCACGAACTGGAGTCGATCATCGCCAGTGTGATGGTCAACATCAAACCTGCCGTTGCCGAGACCTTCAACGTCGTTGGCGTCTATCCAGGCAAAGGCCCCCTCGCCAATGAAACCATCGTCGTTGGTGCCCACTACGATCACGTCGGAATGGGCGGGTACGGATCGTTGGCACCAGGAACGATTGCAATCCATAACGGGGCCGACGACAACGCGAGTGGCACGGCAACGATGCTCTCAATCGCCCAAACGGTGACCGGGAAACTCGAGACCGTCACGTCGCACCGTACTCTTGTTTTCATCGGATTCACAGGCGAAGAACGCGGGCTGATCGGCAGCCAGTTCTACGTTGATCACCCTTTGCGAGAGCTGAAACAGACTGCCGCAATGGTCAACTTGGACATGGTCGGTCGTCTGCGAGACAATGAGCTGACCGTTTACGGGACCGGTTCGGCCGACAAGCTGGAGGCCGTTGTGGACGCGGCCAACCAAAAGCAAGAATTCAACCTTTACAAGGTCGCTAGTGGCTATGGGCCCAGCGATCACCAGTCGTTTTACACCGCCGGCGTCCCCGTTTTGTTTTTCTTTACCGGGTTGCACAACGATTATCATCGCCCAACCGATGATTTCGACAAAATCGATTTCGGTAATCTAACCCGGATAACCGATATGGTTTCCGATGTCACGCTGCAACTGTCAGTGCTGCCGGAACGTCCTCGTTATGCAGAAACGGAGCAGAAGGTCCAGATTCGCCGTCAAATGACCGCGTATCTCGGAGTCACACTCTCCGACGGAAATGGTTCCGTAATGGTTTCCAGCATTTACGAGGATGGACCGGCAGAAGCCGGCGGGGTGCAAGTCGGTGATGTGCTTCAGCGTATGGGGAAAACGCGAATTCGATCGTCTGACGACGTTCTGAGTTGGTTGCGTGATCAGTCCCCAGGCAACGAAGTCGTCGTCCGTGTCTTGCGCGCTGGTAAGACGGTGAACTTGAATGTGAAGTTGGGAAATCGGCCCGGCAATTAGCGATTGCTAGCACGGCGAACTGCGGAAAAAGTTTTTTTCTTAGCCGCCCTGAACCTGCCGTTTCTGTCTTTACGTGGTTGCAGCGTGGTGACAGAATCCCAACTCAGTGGAACATGCCGTTGTACGTGACGGCATGCTGATGGCAACAAGCTAGACGCGAACGTTCGCGACTGATCTTACCATCGGAATTTGGATGCGCACCCAAAATGCAAGGAGAGCGAAAGTGCGAATGATTCGCAATTTGGTCGTCGGAGTTGTCGTCGCGGCAACCGCAATCGTTTCGACCACGGCGCAAGCCCAAGAGCCGGCAGCAGGACACCGTATCGCGGTGGTTGATGTCGCCTACATCTTCAAGAACCATCCCGGCATCAAGGCTCAAGTGGCTGCCGTCGAAGGTGATCTGAAAGCATACGATGCCGAATTGAAGACCAAACGTGATGCGTTGAAGTCGGCGGCTGAAAAGTTGAAGACTTTCAAGGTCGGAACCCCCGACTACACCGCACAAGAAGAAGCCGTTGCAGACATGGACTCCAAGCTCCGCTTGGAAATGGCTCGCAAACGCAAAGAACTGGCCGACGCAGAAGCCAAGATTTATTTCGAGAACTACCAAAAGATCGCCGCCGGCGTGAAGTTCCTCGCTGAACACTACAAGATCAACTTGGTCTTGCGCTACAACAGCGAGAGCATGGAACAAGAGAGCGGTGAGTCTGTCATCCGTGGCGTGATGAAAAACATTGTTTATCACGACAATGCTTTGGACATGACCCCCGGTGTGATGCAGTACCTGGACAAAGCACTGCCCGCTGCAGCGTCGACCGCTGGAGTTGGTGGAGCCGGAATCAACCGCTAAGGATTGATTTTCGGTGGGTGCGCAAAACCCAAGAGAAATCGTTGCCGGCGAGTGGCCCCGGCCATACGCCGCAACGGTCTCTGGGCAGCAGCATTCACCACAGGTGCCGCGAAAACGAAACATGATTGCATAGCGAAATCGTAACCCGACGCGTAAGCGAGGGATCTACGGTTGCGTCCTCGCCTACGTGTCGAGTTACTAGTGCATCATCCGGTCTTGATTTTGGGGTTAGCCGTTTTGGCGTTAGCCACGGTTGTGTGAAAACCGTGGCTAACGCCAAAACGGCTCATCTACCGAACCCACGTTCTAAGACTGGACGATGCACTAGGCAAAGTAGAACGTTCAGGCCAAGGATGGCCGGACAACCAATGACTCAACAAATTGACAACAGCAGACGCCAAACCAGAGTCAGGTAAGGCGCAGGCAGGGAGGTCAGCGTGAATATCTCACGCAACGAGCACACGATCGCAACCACGTGCGAAGTCAGCGGGACGGGCTATTGGTCCGGACAGCGGGTTCGAGTGGTGATGTCGCCGGCCAGGGTCGGTACAGGCATCTTGCTGGTCCGCAGCGATCTGCCCGGATGTCCTTCCTGCCCAGCGACTGCAGAATTCCGTCATGATGCTCAGCTACGAACCATTCTGCAACGCGGTGATGCGCAGTTTCAGTTGGTGGAGCATTTGATGGCAGCGCTCTACGCGATGGAAATCGACAACTGCATCGTTGAGATCGACGCGGAGGAATTGCCTGGACTGGACGGCAGCTGCGCCGCATACGTGGACGCCCTGCAAAACGCGGGTCTGATCATCCAAGCGGCGGAAAAAAAACGCTTGGTCATTCGCGAACCCTTCACGATTCGGGCTGCAGATCGCACGATCTCCGCGGCGCCAGCCCCAAACGGTGTGACGGAGTTCGAATACGAGCTTTCGTTCGATCACGAATGCGTCATTCCCAATCAAAAATTCCGCAGCACATGCACTCCCGATCGCTTCGCGCGTGAGATTGCACCGGCGCGGACGTTCATCACACAATCTCAAGCTCAGACGCTGAGAGCTCAAGGCGTTGCGTCTCATGTAACCAACAAAGATTTATTGGTTTTTGGCGACCACGGACCGATAGAGAACACACTGCGATACTCCGACGAGTGCGCACGACACAAACTGTTGGACATGATCGGTGATCTAGCGTTGACGGGCCTGCAGTTGGTAGGACAGTTTTCGTCCGTTCGTGGAGGACACAACCTCAACGGGACGATGGCGACTCAATTGTTGCAGCTGGCTCAACAACAAACCATGTCTCGTTCAAACACCAATCCAAACAGTCAGCAGCAAGATCGAGCCGCGTAAGGCACCGTCCGCACGTGGCGAACCATTTTCCTCCCCTCGTTTGATATGACCATTCGGAGTCACCATGGGTGTCACCATCGCTCAGACCGCCGTCGTCGATCCCCGCGCAACGCTGGGAACGAACGTTCGAATCGGACATTTTTGCGTCATCGGTCCCGATGTCGTTATCGGTGATGACACGTTGATCGAAGATCACGTGATCATCTCAGGTGTTTGTCGACTGGGTTGCGAGAATCATATCTTCCCCGGTACGGTCCTCGGCGCCGCTCCTCAAGACACCAGCTACAAAGGCACGCCGACGCGTGTCGAGATCGGTGACGGAAATGTGTTTCGCGAACACTGCACGGTGAATCGCGCCACCGAAAAAGAAGACGGCGTGACGCTGGTCGGCGACAACAACTACTTCATGGCCGGTGGGCACATTGCTCACGATTGCAAAGTCGGCGACCGAATCGTTGCGGCAAACAACATCATGCTCGGCGGTCACGTTCGCGTCGGCAACGATGTGATCTTCGCCGGAGGCGTCGGCGTTTCCCACTTCGCAACCATCGGACAACTCAGCTTCGTCAGCGCAATGAGTCGTGTGTTGCACGATGTTCCGCCCTACACGATCGTCGACGGCCAGCCCACCAAGCCACGCGCCATCAACACGATCGGATTGAAGCGTCACGACTATTCCGAAGACGATATTCGGGTACTGACGGACGCCTTCAAACTGCTCTATCGCCAACGCGTTGGTGTTGAGGCAGCCCGCGAAGAAATGTTCAATCGCGGACCCATTCGCCCTGTCTTGCGTCACCTCTTTGACTGCGTGGATCGTTCCTGCAGCGGACGCCACGGACGTGGCCAGGATCAGAGGAAAAAGAAAGCAGCATGAGCGGACTTCGCATTGCCGTCATCGGCGCCGGACACCTCGGACGAATCCACGCCAAACTGCTCGGCAGCGTTGACGGTGCAGAGCTCGTTGCGATCAGCGATCCGTTCGAATCGGCTCGTCAAAAAGCCGCTGAGCTTTACGACGTGCCCGTGGTCGCAAACTATCTCGATCTGATCCCGAGAATCGACGCGGCGATCATTGCCGCTCCCACCGATCTGCACTGCGAGATCGCGGTCGAGTTGCTCAAAGCGGGAAAGCATGTGTTGGTGGAAAAGCCGCTGGCGAACACCGCAGAGGACGCCGATCGCTTGGCCGCACTGGCAGCATCCAAGCGTTTGACCTTGCAAGTCGGCCATGTGGAGCGATTCAACCCCGCGTTCACCGCGTTGGGCCAAGTCGGAGTGGATGTCAAGTACGTCGAAGCCGTCCGGGCGTCACGGTTTCCAGGGCGTTGCCTGGACGTCGGTGTCGTGATGGACTTGATGATCCATGACATCGATCTGGTGCTTTCATTGACCGAGGCCGCCGTTGCCAGTGTTTCCGCGAGCGGACTGGCCGTTGTCAGTGATCATGAGGACCTCGCCGAAGCACGCATCGAGTTCGAATGCGGCTTGGTCGCAAACTTGAAGGCGTCCCGGGTCAGTCCCACACCCGCACGAAACATGCAAGTGTTCGGTTCCGGCGGATTTGCCAACATCGATTTCTCAGGTCCGACATTGACCACCGTTGTTCCCAGCGACGACATGGTCGATCGCTCGTTTGATTTGTCGACGGAAACGGACAATCCACTGAGCTACGCTGACCAACTCTTTAGTGACCACTTGGGCGTCCAAGTACACCAGTTGGAGCCACGAAACGCCATCCTCGACGAGCTACATGACTTTGTCATCAGCATTCAATCGGGAATCGCGCCGACGGTAACGGGGGTTGCCGGTGCTCGCGCAGTGACCGTTGCGGAAATGATTCTCGATTCCATCGCAGCACGTCGCTGGTACAGCGACAGTGTCACCACGGAGATCGGCCCAGCAGCCGTCGCCCGTCAGCGAATCGAAGTCGCTAGCCGACGCCAACGCCGTTCGGCCTAGCCCGGATATTGCATCCATCGGTTATTGACGCGGGGTTGCGAGTTCGATACGTCCGCTTTTGGGAAATGATTTGATTTTGATGGGGGCTTTCGCAGCGCCGCGCAGAAGGCCCCCCCTCCCCCAAGCGAATGATTCGCTTCGTGGTTGCGTTTTCCTCGAGGGTTGCCGCCCTTAGTCGCTTCGGCAAAGACGCGCCATGACTTCGTTAAAGAGACTCGCGCTAGGGCAGTGAGTCGGAAGGTGAAAAATCACTCGCCGACAAGTCACGCGTACTCGCGCGGCAATCTTGAACAGACGCAAGCGGATCGTATCCACACGCATCCGAGCATGTGTAGTGCCCTGAAGTGCCAACCGGCGGATTCCGTCGACCAACACATACGCCAACGACGACAGAATCAAACGAAACTGATTGGCCATGAAGTCTGTGCAGCTGGTTCGATCGGCAAACAAACACATCTGTTGTTCCTTGATCCGATTCTCCATTTCACAACGCTGACAATAACGTTCTCGATAGAAATCCTTCGGGTTCCAAGCAACACTGCAGATCGTTCCAGGATCGAGGATTTGTCGAACCTGTTTGCCGTCCACGCGAGGGCGATGATAAGTCGGCTCGACGATCCCTTGGGCACTGGGCAGGTTTGTCACGACGAAACGCGGGTTGGCTCCCTTGTCGCCGTGCTCCGCCTTGCCGAGAACCCAGCGATGACGGTCCCATGTTTCCTGAGTGCGATAACGGAACCATTTGAAAAGCGTTCGCGTGGATTTAAATTTCAAATGCTCAAGTCGAGCACGGGTCATTTCGCAGGCAATATTGCGGATCAAGACGTTGTTCTTGGGCAATCCGAAGACATAGTAGACGTCGTTTTTATCGCACCAACGCATGAGTCTTTCATCAGAATATCCGCCATCGCCACGTAAAATGATTTTCGTCTCCGGCCATCGCGAACGAATCTTTTGAACCAGCAGTTTGGTCACCGCGCGAGCGTGATGGGCTGCGCCAAAACTGCTGGGACGTAGGTAGGCGACGAGCAACTGATAGCCACAGAACACGTACAGCGGCAGAAAACAGTGGCCGTCGTAGAATCCATTGAAGTAGTTTTTGTCTTGATTGCCGTGCGTCGGATCATCTGTGGCATCATAGTCCAAGGTGATTTCTTCGGGCGGTTTCTCGTAGCTGTCCAGAAAGGTGTTTACGATTTCTTCGTGGATAGCCAGCATCGCTTTGCGATCGACACGATTTTCGAAACGTGAATGCGTTGACGGACTGGCCAAAGGAACGTGTTCGTCGCTGTCATAGTCATTCTGTGCAGGCGTGCGTCCGGCAGCGACTTGAAAGGCTGCATCATGCCGCAAGTGGGCGTGATCGTTGCCGTCCTCGTAGCCTGCCGCAATTCCAAAGATACGACTGGTCAGGATCTCGGCCTGCGGATGTGCGGTGTAGATAGGATCGCGTGGATCGGCAATACAAGCGTCGACTCGGCGGATCAGGCCGAGTCGTTGATCGACTTCGCGAAGCAGTAGCAATCCGGCGTCGGACGTGAGCGTTCCGCCATCAAAATCAAACTCGACAGCTTGGCGACGGAGGCGTTTCAGTGCAGCTCGTTTTCGATTACGCTTTGTCATTGCCGAGAGCCTTGGGCTTGGGATGTGTGAAGTGTTGTAACTCCAATGCATACCAGGACTAAGGCTCTTGCGCTATAGGGGGAAACAAATTTTCGGATGCAATATCCGGGCTAGCAATGGACTGCTCAAAGTATGGTGTTGTTTCTTTTTGGGTTTGCGCAAGTTTATGTCCCTACTGCCGGCGCAGCTGGTGACCCCAGTGAGCCTCAGACGCTAGCCGTGGGCCTGAGGCGGATTGTGGTGCCGGCCCACGGCTAGCGTCTGAGGCTCACTTTGATTGCGATGCATGGGACAAAAACATGGACTGAAAGAACAATGTCAACACCAAACTTTGAGTAGTCCAGCCTAGTGCATCATCCGGTCTTGATTTTGGGGTTAGCCGTTTTGGCGTTAGCCACGGTCGTGTCACGAAAACCGTGGCTAACGCCAAAACGGCTCATCTACCGAACCCACGTTCTAAGACTGGACGATGCACTAGCGCCAGAATCGCGACTTGAGCTTTCATACCAGCACGACGCGCAAGCGAGTGATTCTTTAATACCAGGACGACGCGCAAGCGAGTGATTCCCGGCGTTTTATACACTCGCTTGCGCTTCGTGCTGGTATTGACATCGTTTCCAATCAAGGTCGATTCACGATCGCAGCAATAGAGAAGCCGTTTTGGAGACGGCGGGAGATCTCGACGACCAAATTCAGGTTGGACAAGTTGCTTCGTTGCCTTTGGCAGAATCCAAGTGTGGCGAAGCGATGATGTCGTGGCGGTGATGGGAATCGATGGACTCATCAGCGATCGGCTCATCAGTGTCGGGATCCTCCACGTTGGGGACTTCTGCGCCCAGAACATACGCCAGTGGTTGCAATCCTTCGTAGCCTTCACAAGCCATTCTAGCGGCGATCAGGATCGGGACGGATAAGAACACGCCCATGAATCCCCACATCCAGCCCCACAAGACGATCGAAAGGAATACCACCACGGGGCTCATGCTCATCGAGCGACCTAGAATGGATGGCGTGATGAACTGGCCTTCCAGCGAAGTGAGAGTCAAGAAAGTTCCGGTGACGATGAATGCATAGTACGGTTGTCCAAAGTTGACCAGTGCGACGACAAAGATGATCATTGCACCGCAGATAGCACCGACGATTGGGATGAAATTGAACGCGAATGCCATGGCTCCCCACAGAATGGGTGACGGCATTCCGAGCAACCACATTGCCAGTCCAACGGAAACTCCGAGGCAGGCATTGATCGCGGTGATCTTTGCGAGGTAGTTCCCAAGCCCTTCTTGAACGTTCGCAATGACCTCGATCAATCGGCGTCGGGCGGTGAAACCGGGCAACGCATGCATGATGCTGCGTAACAGATCGTCACCGGTCGCCAGCAAGAAATAAAGCAGTGCAAGACATATCGAGACGAAGGAGACGGCGTTGCCCGTGCCACTGAGATAGACAAAGTTTCCCGTCCATTCAGGTTGCTCAATTTCAACCGGCACAGGTTCCTCTGCATTGGTGGCAGATGTAGAGTCGTCCCCTCCGTCCGATGAGTCGGATAGTTCTTCTTTTGCTTCATCAACCGCTTTGAGTTTGTCCGTCAAAAACGAGAGTTTCTCTTTGACAACGGAAACATTTCTGGGAGCGTCCGCGATCATTTGCTGTGCCGGCTCGGCGACCAGATAGCCTGCAACTCCCAAAATGATCAACACGCAGAGAATGATTCCACCGGAGCCGATGGCCGGATGAATTCCAAAACGCTTGGCTTGGCGAACCACCGGTCGCAGCACCATGTACAGAACCAGTGAAGTGACGACGGGCACCACCATGTTCCGGGCGTAGTACAGGGCATACAGAGTGAGCATGACCGCACAGACGCGAACCGCGATGACCCCAGCAGGTCTGGAACCATCGCTGCCCGTTTCGTCGTTTGGTTCCGTGTCGGTCATCTGACTACTGATTCAGGTTTCGTTCACGGTTGTTTTTCATCAAGCGATCTTTAGCATCCATGTTTCGTTTGACGCCGTATCGCTTGTCCAGATCAGCGGCCCATTGACGGTCTGCCATGTTGGGCCAGTTGTCTTCATCGAAGCCTTGCTGGCCTTCGAGTTGCTGCTGGGTGACATTGAGCACCAGGACATAGTCGTCGGAATCAACGTCGTCGTCGCCAGCTTCGTCCGGGTCAACTTGGACTTTGAAAGCTGCAAAGGGAACAGCGAACAGCTTGTTTCCAACGCCCAAGAATCCGCCGTAGGTAACCGCAGCGTACTCCACTTTCCCGGTTCGGCTGTTGATCACGACGTCTTTGATCTCGCCGACACTTTCTCCCTGCGAGTTCTGAATGTTGTAGCCCATCAACTGACTCACTCGGATGTTTGCGCCCTGAGTCTTGGCGTCCAGTTTCCCGGCGTCAACTTTGGGGCGTGTACGCTCCCTCGTCGTGTCCTGTGCGGTTGCCGTGGTCGACGTGAGGCACGCAATCGCGGTGAGTGCCGATAGAAATTGAGATGTGCGTTTCATGGTTCTGTTCCCAGTGCTGCTGTGAAGAGTTCGGCCAATCCAGTGATGTGGCCTATGCTTCACTTCTCTGCAGCATAGGCTGGACCAATCACACAGGATGCAGCCCATTTTCGGCAAAGACGTGTAGAACGATCATTACTTGCTCATTCACAGAACGGCGGTCTGATCGCTGCTTGATCGCATTGGTTGTTTCGATATCAGCACAGTAGCGTTCGCCTGGGCTGTTAAAGATTTGGTGCTGTACAGGTGCTGTACAGGTGCTGTACAGGTGCTGTACAGGTGCTGTTCAGGGGCTGTTCAGGGGCTGTACAGGGATTGGCATGCGCAACCTTTCTCCCTACGCCGTGGGACGTGCGGAGAATAGGTGTCGCGAAATCCACGTAGCAATCATCGCTCCGCGTGATTTTTGCAAAGAGACAGGACGTTTGTTTTCCGCACGTCCCAAGGCGTTGAACAACATAGCCCAAGGCTAAAGCCTTCATTCGACTTAGCGAATTGACGTTGCATATCAAGACCAGTGTTTTGACTGCTCGGTGCCTTACGGCTCAGTTGTTGACCGCACGTTCAATCTTTTCAAAAGCATGACAGAATCATTTCCTCTGCATGCTTGGTTTGGAACATCGATTGCGGCAGGTGCTGAAACCGTTTGCGTCACAACCGTTCTGACGCAATCCCCGAAATCGAGATTCAGGAGACTCCCCGATGTCAAAGTTATCGTTCACGTTCGCTTCTCTGGCAATTGCAGCATTTTGCGGACTGCAAAGCGTCCAGGCCCAGCAGCCGTTGCCTGGTCAACCAATCAGTCCGACGCCACCGGGAACGGAAGTGATTCGACCAACTGAGCAACAAGCCGGCGTGCAAAACGATCAAGGTGATCGCTATGAAGCGCGTCGTGTCTCTGTTGATTCACAGTCCAATCAACATGGACTGACCGTCAGAGAAGCCATCGTTCAAAAGCTGCAAAAGACCAATGAAGCGGAAATCGAACTTGCAAAGATGGCGATGCAGCGAACAGATAACCAAGAGTTGAAGCAGCTCGCGCAGATGATCATTCAAGATCATCAACAATGCAATCAAAAGCTTCAGCAGTGGGGCAGTCAAAACGACAAACGCAGCTCTCAAGATCAGTTGGGTCGAAATCAGGACGCTGGAGAAAACCGAGTCGGCAATCAAAAACGACCAAACAAAACGGATCAGTTTGCGAGCCGGCCAACGGGTGATGCGACGGGTGATGCACAGTCGGCGAGGGTACCGAATGAACTGTGGCGAGTAGGTGAACAGGCGTGCGAGAACGCATTGAAAATGACCAAGGACATGCTCGGAAACTATGAAGGCCAAGATTTCAACATGGCGTTTCTTGGACAGCAGTGCGTGGCACACACCATGATGCTTGCCGAGTTGAAAGCAATTGCCAGTGTCGGGCCTGAGGAGTTGCAAACATTCGCTCAGGAAACGAGCCAAAAGGTTGAACAGCACCTTGAAAAGTGCAAGCAACTTGCCAAGAAGCTCGAAGACGATCGATCAAAGAGCCGGTCGTAGTACAAGTCCTGTCAACCTCGAATATTGCAGCGCCGTAACCTGTCCGGTTGCGGCGTTGCGTCTTTGTCCCGCCATCTCTTTGGCGAGCTGCAGACCTACGGTTCATGCCCGAGTTTGGTCGACGAACATGACCTTTCCAACCATGACGACTTGGATGTCGCCCAATTTCTTCTCGACGTTGAGCAACGACGCCCCATTCGGCATATTCAGCCGGCCGTGCAGCGACGTTATGACAGGCACACGAAGGTCGTTGCATCAGGCAGCTGCACGAATCACCTCACGCCGAATCACCCCTGCGGATTGTCGACGAAATAGGTTGAATCGATAGCGAAGATAGGGCCAAGCGACGGTAGCCGCAGTGCTGTTGGGACGGAAGAATGCGGTCACTCGGTATGTAACACGACCGCAAGACGATTGATTGATCTCAAATCGCTCTTCGCCTTGTTCGGGATGCGCCGGCAAAGTGCCAATCGAAAATGCAAACCGCCGAGTGTCCGAGTCGTACTCGTCCATCACGTCGACGATGCGACACGCGGCGAGTGTCCATAGTCGGAAAACTCTCGCCCGAATCGCGATGTTCTGACCGATTTCGATCGGCGTTTCGCGAGGCAATGCCTCGACCCAACCGACATCGAATTGCCGCCAATGTCGGAACGCGGTCAGTGCAGCAGCAAAGATTGCTTCACCGTTGCCCAAATGAACTTCTGCGACATTATGATCGTAACTCGCAGGTAGGTTTCCTAATGACGCAAAAGTGTCGGGATAGTTCAAGTCCTGACGAGATTGCTGGGCAAGAAACGCAGCAATCGTCTTGTCATTGGGCTGAGTCAACGTAAACAATATCGGTTTCCTGTCGTTCTATGCAGTGGACATCTGGCAAAGTTGTCAAATGGCGACAACGACTCGCCGATCTCGTGCTGACTCAGACAACCGGACCGCGTCGGCCCATCAGCAGTCCGAGGATGAACAACACCAAGAAAACAAAGAACAGGATCTTTGCGATCGTGGCAGCGGTTCCCGCTACGACGCCAAATCCAAGGACACCAGCGATCAACGCGACGATCAGAAAAGTAATGGCCCAGCCTAACATGGCAATCTCCAATGGTTGAATGATTGTTTCGCGGCAACGCACGCCATTGCCCGGCGATAAAAGTGACGAAAGTGCGATTGCCGTGCCAAATCCAATGAACCTGCAATACCGCAACGAAAAGGTTGAAAACACCACTGTGATTGCGCGTTTGCGAATCAAACTGTTCGCGTAGCAATCAGAGGTCTCCACGTGCCGGCGTGACCATCTCAAACCGACAGCAAATTGCTCCAGCTGTTCCTTCGCAATCGATTCCGAGACCAGCGGTGTCCGGACCAGTCCCGACACGACCACCCCTGCGCGTGCCACCTCTGTGCGTGCCACCTCTGTGCGTGCCACCCCTGTGCGTGCCACCCCTGTGCGATCGCGAGCTTGCTATGCAATTCAAGCTCGGTGTAGCAAGGAGTTGAAATCGTCTGCCGGCACATGGTTTGCTCGACTGTCGCAGCATTCGATTTATAACCGCGTCTGGGAGATTGTCATGTCATCATCTGCTCAGCCTGGCTCGCACGGTCACTCATCGGACCAGTTTTGGGATGGGTTTCAGGCCCGCTCGATACCGGATTTGGGCTGACGTGTTATGCGGCTCCCCCGATATGACATTCCTGGGCTGGCTTCACAAGTTTAATGTGGCAATGTCTGATGTTCGACAAATGGGTTTCCGCGTCACTGAACCAACTCGCGATGATCTTGTTCTCTTCAGTCATCGTGTATCTCGCCATCCTGCTCTACACACGAGCAGTGGGGCTTCGCAGTTTTTCAAAGATGTCGGCAGCCGATTTTGCCATGACCATTGCGGTTGGGTCACTCTTCGGGGCAACCATCTCGAGCCCTTCGCCGACACTGTTCATGGGGCTGTTTGCAATCGCGTGTATGTTTGGCGGGCAATGGCTGTTGGCAACATTGCGAGTGCGATCGGACAAAGTCAGTAAGGCGATGGATAATCAGCCACTGTTGCTGATGGCTGGATCAGAAATCATCCATGAAAATCTCCGCAAAGCAAATATGACTCAACAAGACCTGTTCGGGAAATTGCGTGAAGCGAATGCAATGAATTTCAAACAAGTCAAGGCAGTCGTGTTTGAGACGACGGGTGACGTGTCTGTGCTGCATTCTGCGGATTCGATTTCACTGGAACCAACAATCTTTGACGACGTGATCGGATCAGAAAGGCTATTTTCGTAGCGTGATGGTACCACGAGTGAGCCCAAGATGATTGATACTGTGGATATCGCAAATCTGCAAACCATTGCGATCGCGGCAGCATGTGGCGCGGTCTTGGGGCTTGAACGCGAGATTGCCGGCAAGCCAGCCGGGATTCGCACGCACATTTTTGTAAGCGCCGGTTCGGCGCTCATGATGATCTTGGGCCAGGAAATCGTAAATCAGTTTCAACAACAGGAATCGAATTCACTGTTGAAGGCAGACCCGATTCGGATACTGCAGGCAATTGTGGTCGGGATCAGCTTTTTGGGTGCCGGTACGATCGTTCATCAGAAAGGCGAAGACGTCGAAGGCCTTACGACAGCGGCAACCATCTATCTCACCGCCGGCATCGGTGTTGCAACGGCCGTCGATCGCGTTGGCTTGGCGTTCATCGTGACTGTATTTGGAGCAATCGTTCTCGTCTTGCTCGGTTTACTCGAACAACGCGTCGCCAAGTTCAACAATCGCAATTTCAATAAAGACAAATCCAACAAGGACAGAGTCGACGACGGAGTGATCGATGACGAAGAGTCAATCGAATGAAAGTCGACGCATGGTGAGGTCGGTGCAAGGTGGATGGGACACAGAGTCTAGCAAGCGAGAAATGGCGACCCACCATCACCGCGTGACATCATGTCGCACTCTTTTTAATGCCTAGACCTATACACAGAGGTGTAGAATAGGTTAGGCTTAGCCGGCTCTGTATAGCTCCATCGGAGTTTGGTGAGTCAAGCTGTTTCCCGTGAGCACTTCATCGACTGCGATTCGCTCGCTCCCAGCCAACAACGGAAAAACCATGGATCATCCATCAAATCAACCCATCGAACTGTTGCACATCGAACCAGGTGTCGAGCCGAAGCCGCAGTTACTGTTGCAGAACGACTCGTTCAAACTCATGCGTTTGGTTCTGCCTGCGGGAAAGTCGATTCCTGAGCATAAAGCTCCCAAAGAAATCACTGTAGATTGTCTCGCGGGCGCGATCGACTTCACCACAAGGCATGAGACACATCGAATGACGACCGGCATGTTGCTGCACCTTGACGCTGGTGAACTGCATTCGTTGACCGCCATCGAAGACGCGATCGTGCTCGTCACCCTGGCAAAGTAGTCGTCGCTCGTCGCGTTGCGTTCTGGGGCTCTTTGGCCCTGACTCTCTAGCTCTGGGGCTTTTTGTCGCGGACGCCCGTTTGCTGCATTGTGAACCTGGACATGCAGAATTGCGGCGGCTAGATTCATTCTTCAATGACACTGTCATTCCCGCCTTCAAAATCCCACCTTGATAACGGAGTCAACGATGTCGCATCACCGTTGCTTCTTGGCTTGCGTCATGACTTTGGTCTTCGCAATGGCGTTTGTGTCCCAGCGGGGCGTGATCGCAGAGGACTCGTCTGAGTACTTTGAGTCGCATGTGCGTCCGTTGTTGATCGCCAAGTGCGTGGAGTGTCACGGTGGCATGACGCCAGAAGGTGATTTGAATCTCGCGACGCGAGACGGTTTTATCAAAGGCGGAACCAGTGGCGGATTGACCGACGGCGTGGATCCCGAGTGGAGCCTGCTGTTTGAACGCATCATCACGCCAGATGAAGATGCGATGATGCCGCCTGATGAACGGTTGACGTCTGACGAAGTCGCGGTGTTCAAGAAGTGGATTGAAGCGGGCAGCGTGTGGCCGGAGTCATCGTTGTTGCTGAAGGATGGCATCGAATCGGGCAGCCAGCATTGGTCGTTTCAATCGCTGCAGCGTCCCAGGGTTCCGCAGTTGGACGGCGATACATGGTGCTGGACGCCGATCGATCGTTTTATATTGGCAAAGATGTCCGAGACTGGAGTGTCACCGGTCACGGATGCCGACAACGCCACTTGGTTGCGTCGCGTCACGCTTGCCGCGACCGGATTGCCACCTTCGCTGAGTCAAATCGATGCGATGCAGTCTGCCGAGCGGCAAGACGCGGTCCGTACATTTGAACGACGTGAAATCAATCGCTTGCTGGCCTCTCGCGGTTTTGCCGAGCGTCAAGCTCGTCGTTGGTTGGACGTCGCTCGGTATGCGGATACATCGGGCGACGGTACTGACACGCCGATTCCCGAAGCGCGCTACTATCGCGATTGGGTCATCGATGCTTTTGACACCGACAAGCCGTATGACGAGTTTGTGATTGAGCAGATCGCGGGCGACTTGTTGGCCGCTCAAAATCCCGAATCACCCGAAGCGTTTCGTCAGACCATTGCGACCGGGTTCATTGCTCTTTCACGACGGTTTGGCAATTCCAAATTCGCATCGATGCATCAGATCATCGACGACACGATCGACACGGTGGGCAAGTCGACGATGGGACTGAGTCTTGGTTGTGCCCGTTGTCACCATCACAAGTTTGACCCTGTGACGACGCAAGACTACTACGGACTGTACGGCTATTTTGACAACACACAGTATCCTCACGCTGGAACCGAACATCAGAAAGAACGTAGCGACATGCCGCCAATCAGCGTTCCCATGTCGTGGTCGGATCGATACGAATCATCGGTGGCTTGGGCGGTCAGTGATAAGCCGAATCCGCAGGACTCCAGGATACACATCGCGGGTGATCCGGCACAAAAAGGCGACGTCGCGCCGCGAGCATTTCTGGGATTTCTTAGCGGCGATGATGTCGAAATTCCCGACGACACAAGCGGTCGATTGCAATTGGCTCGCCGCATCGCATCGGCCGACAATCCGCTGTTTGCCCGCGTGATGGTCAATCGGATTTGGCAGGGATACTTTGGTCAAGGGTTGGTGGAGAACGCCAGCAATTTTGGTGTTCAAACCGCTCAGCCTCTGCATCACGAACTGCTTGACTATCTGGCGTGTGAGCTCATCGACAGCGGTTGGTCGATCAAACATGTCCATCGCTTGGTTTTGACATCGCATGTCTTCCGGTTGTCGAGTCAGACGACGGAGTCTGGACTTGCTCGGGATCAAGCGAACCGGTGTTGGTGGCATTTTCCTCGCGTTCGCATGGATGCCGAGACCTTGCGGGATTCGATCCTCGCAGCCAGTGGCCAATTGGAACTGGGCGACGGCGGTCGTCATCCTTTCAAGCCGACGGAGAAATTACAGTACAACCAGGGCCGGCCGTTCAACGAGATTTTTGATCATTCCCGACGGTCGGTGTACTTGATGACGCCACGATTGAACAAACATCCGATGATGGCGATGTTTGACGGAGCAGACGCCAATGTCACGACGGCATCGCGGGGTGAGTCGACGGTTCCGCTGCAATCGTTGTTCGCGATGAATAGCCCCTTCATGGCCTCGCAGGCCAGTTCCTTGGCCATACGCGTTCTTGAGTCAGCGGACACCACACCAGCGAGAATCGGTCTGTTGTGGCGTTTGACGTTGGGACGGTTACCCGATGAATCCGAACAAAATTGGTTGGCGCAATACGTTGAATCAACCATCAGCGAACTAGCCGCCGAAGGCCGCCCGTCGGATGATGCAAGCACCTCGGCATGGACGAGTGTTGCGCGGACGATGCTCGCGTCCAACGAATTCATTTACATCGATTAAGGTCTCTGGAGATGAAAAACATGAAACGACGTGATGCGATTCGTACAGGGATCTTTGGCGCCGCCGGGCTGTCTGCGTACTTTTCCGCGGCGTCAAATGCCGCGGCAAACCCCTTAGCACCGCAACCGACTCACTTCCCAGCCAGAGCCAAACGGGTCATTCAGATTTTTCTGCCCGGCGGCGTCTCGCACATCGACACTTTTGATCCCAAAGCGGAACTGACAGCCTGCGACGGCAAGACGTTCGACAAAGGAAAGGTCCTGGCAGCCAGCCAATGGGGTCATGCTGCGGGAGGCCAGTCGGGGCTGGAAGTTTCGGATCTGTTCCCTCGGTTGCGCGATCAAGCCGATGAATTGTGTTTGATCCGATCGATGTACGGTGACAAAGCCGACCACTTTGAAGCCACGCTTAGCATTCATTCCGGTGCCATGGTCGGGGCATTGCCGGGAATCGGTGCCTGGGTCAGCTATGGCATGGGAACCGAAAACCCCAACCTGCCTTCTCACGTCGTGTTTTGTGACAAGTTGCCGTATGCAGGTTCGCAATCTTGGGACTCCAATTTTTTGCCGACGTATCATCAGGGAACGCGAATTCGTCCCGGCGATGAGCCGATCCCGGATCTGAATCCGTCCGATGGAACAGGTCATCAACGTCAAGCCAAAGAGCTGGAACTGTTGAAACGACTCAATCAGCACCATGCCGACGCTCGACCAGATGATTCACGACTGGCCGCTCGCATGCACGCCTTTGATGCCGCCGTTGGATTGCAGAGGACCGCACCCGAGGTCTTTAGCGTGGCCGACGAAGACACGGCGACGTTGGATCGGTACGGAATCAAATCGGGGGACACGTCGAGTTTTGCGTGGCAGTGTCTGATGGCGCGGCGGATGAGCGAACGGGGAGTTCGGTTCGTTGAACTCGTCGATCGCAACAATTGGGACGCCCACTCAAAAATGAAGTCCTATGAGGGGCTTGCCAAGAATGTCGATCAAGCCATCGCGGCTTTGATTGCCGATCTGAAACAGCGCGGGTTGCTTGATGAAACGTTGATCGTGTGCTGCACCGAGTTCGGTCGTACTCCCTATCGCAAGCCGGAGGAAACGGACGGGCGGGGGCACTACAAAAACGCGTTCACCTGTTGGCTGGCCGGGGGCGGAGTTCGTGGCGGGTCGGCTTACGGGGCAACGGATGAGTACGGCATCGAAATTGTGGACCAACCTGCCCACATTCATGACTTCCACGCCACCATCCTGCATCTACTGGGTTTTGATCACGAACGATTGACCTATTTCTACAACGGCCGCGATTTTCGACTCACCGGGTTGGCCGGCAATGTGCTGCATGACGTCGTTGCCTGAGTCGTGCCGCCTGTGTAACACCACCTGAGTAACACATCGCCTAGGTTTCTATCCGTAGCCTGGGTCTTCCAATCAACTGCTACCCTCCTTTCAAAGGAATGAATTCATGAGCGCCACACTGAGTCCCGAGTCAGCGACCGACGATAACGAAGATGTAATGGCCGATATCGGCAACCCCGAAGGCGAACTGTTGGAGGGTCAAGTGTTGGATCATTGTCTCGCCGAGCACCCGGGCATCGATTGGGCCGCGGCCGCCTGGATCGGGATCGTCCACTTGGGGGCGCTTGCCGCTCCATTCACGTTTTCATTTACCGGATTGGGCGTCATGTTGGCGCTGTATTTCTTGACCGGTTGTATCGGCATTTGTCTTGGTTACCACCGTTTGCTCAGCCACAAGAGTTTTGAAACATATCGGCCGGTTCGATGGCTGATCGCGTGGATCGGAGGATTGGCGGGTGAAGGTTCCGCGATTCATTGGTGTGCCAATCATCGGATCCATCATGCCAAGAGTGATCACGAAGGAGACCCGCATTCGCCTCGTGAAGGATTCTTGTGGAGCCATATGTTGTGGTGCATGCAACGCATCGGCAGCGAGGATCGTCGAGCGATGCACAGGCGATGGGTGCCCGATTTGTTGAAAGATCCTGTGCTTCGATTCCTCGACACGACGTTCTTGCTTTGGCAGATCGTCATCGGTCTGGTGTTGGCCGGGGTCGGCTACGCGATTGACGGTCCGGCAATGGCAGCTTCACTGGTCGTGTGGGGCGTATTCGTCCGCATGGTGATTGTGCTGCATGCCACCTGGTGCATCAACTCGGTCACGCACGTATGGGGCTACAAGACGTACGACAACGGTGACGACAGCAAGAATCTCTGGTGGGTTGCGGTGATCACGTTTGGCGAAGGCTGGCACAACAATCATCACGCGTACCAAAAAGCCGCCAACTATGGCCACCGATGGTGGGAATTCGACACGACGTATCAAATGATACGTCTGCTGAAGTTCACCGGCTTGGCATGGTCGATCGCCCCCATCCCGCAGCGAGCCCTGGAGATTCTCGCCAAGAAACGCCTCGCTTCACACATTTGAGAGTCGTTGCTGCCGTGGTGAACACTTGTATCCATCAAGCGTCTTATTGACAGCCTAGCCCTGGACTGTCCAAGGATTGGAGTTGTGGAACCTCGGTGCTCCGCACGTTTCTGTCACCTCCCCAGCGCAGCAGGGGAAGGTGATAGGGGAAAAAATTGCTCAATTCGTCGGTGTACGCTCAGCGTCTCAGATCGGGTAAGTTCTGATATGGATGCTGATATCACCAGTTTCGAAGAACTGCTCCGTCTCGCAAAAATGGGTGACGAGGTGGCAATGGCTGCGCTATTCGAGATGCACCGGAAACGATTGCGACAGATGGTGCAGTTCCGACTCGACTCCCGCTTGAAGGGGCGAGTGGATCCCTCGGATGTTCTACAAGAGGCTTGGATCGAAGCAAGGACGCGCTTGCCCGGGTTTTCTGAGAAAGAGGAAATGCCCTTTTTCTTGTGGCTGCGGCTGATCGTCGGTCAGAAGCTGCTCGATTTGCGGCGTCATCATATCGGAGTTCAAATGCGAACGGTCGATCGCGAGATTGCGAATGGTGGAATTGGCATCCCAGGGGCGACATCGATCGCGTTGGCGGCCCAGTTGCTCGGATACGCAAACTCCCCCAGTGACGCTGCGATACAAGCCGAAACTCGCCGGCGAATTCAGGAAGCACTTGATGCAATGGATCCGATCGATCGCGAAGTGTTGACGTTGCGTCACTTTGAGTTTCTCACGAATGCGGAAACTGCAAAGACGCTTAAAATATCGCATGCCGCGGCCAGTAACCGATACATTCGGGCGCTGCAGCGGATGAAGCAGATTCTCAGCATGGCTCAAGGCAACACCGACGATACGTTGACGCGGGCGCCCCATGGATGATTCTGAGCAACGCAATCCGATCGAAGTATTGGCCGACGAGTTTGTCGAACGTTTTCGAAGAGGCGAGCGGCCATCTTTGCAGGAATATGTCGATCGGCACCCCGATTTTGCAGCCGAAATCCGTGAGCTATTTCCGCTGCTCGTGGATATGGAGGAAGCACGCTCTGCGAACACTTGGACCGAGTCCACCAGGGCACGGCCATTTGTGACGCCCGAGATTGAGCAGTTGGGCGACTACCGAATCATCCGCGAGATCGGACGTGGAGGGATGGGGATTGTTTACGAGGCCGAACAGGTGTCGTTGGGCCGCCGGGTGGCATTGAAGGTGTTGCCAACGAGCATTCTCAATGATTCCAAGCATCGATCGCGTTTCCAGCGAGAGTCCAAAGCGGCGGCGAGTTTGCACCATACGAACATCGTCCCTGTCTTTGGAGTCGGAGAGGAAAACGGCTTGGGGTACTACGTGATGCAACTCATTGATGGGCACGGGTTGGATGACGTGTTGAAGGAACTGAAGGAGATGTCGTTGGGATCGACGTTCGGGACTCGGTCATCGCGGGAGAATAACATCGCAATTTCAAATGCGGCATTTCAACTACATGGCTCGTCGGGCTCGCATTCCTACACAGCCCAAGCCAAGGACAGTCGCTCGCTATCGAAGCCGTCGATTGCTATTGCAGCAGAGCGTGGGGATTCGCGGCGTCGCAAGAAGAATGCGACCTATTGGGAGAATGTTTCGAGAATCGGAATCCAAGTTGGCAAAGCGCTTGACTACGCGCATAAGCAGGGAGTCCTTCACCGCGACATCAAGCCGGCAAACCTGTTGCTAGACTTAAACGGCACCGTTTGGGTCACCGACTTTGGCTTGGCAAGTCTGGAAGATGATCGTCGTTTGACCGAAACGGGGGATGTGCTTGGCACGCTGCGATACATGGCCCCTGAATCGTTCAAAGGATCCACGGACGCGCGCAGCGAAGTTTTCAGTTTGGGATTAACGCTCTACGAACTATTGGTGTTGAGTCCGGCATTTGATCAAGTGAATCGAAACACATTGATCGATAGCGTCGTGAATTGTCGCATCGAACCGATCCGCAAGTTACGTTCCGACGTGCCAGCGGACTTGCAAACGATTGTTCACAAGGCGATTGAACGAGATCCAGATCATCGCTATCAGACAGCGGAAGAACTGGCGGATGATCTGACGCGATTTGTCAACGATGAGCCGATCAAGGCACGACGTGTCTTGTTGCCCGAACGTTTTTTTCGCTGGAGTCGACACAACCGAGGGTTGGCGACACTTGCAATTTCTCTTGCCCTGATCGTGACGTTGACGGCCGTTGGCTCGTCGATCTCGGCAGGGTATTTTTTGAATCTTAGCAATCGGTTGGACGACACAGTTAGTGAATTGACAACGGCGCGTGGCGAAGCCGACAGCCGCGCCGAGGAGAATCTTCGGCTTGCCCAAACGGCCGATTCCGCAAGACGCTTGACGGACTCTACGCTCGCAGACATGCACACGCAACGTGGATTCTTGGTCGGCCGCGAGGGGAAATTTGCAGAGGCGGCACTGTGGTTTGCCAATGCCGCCTTGTCGGCGCCGCATGATCCGCATCGCCAGTCCGCTAATCGTCAGCGTGCCGAAAACTGGCTCAGCCGTACGATGACTCCCTTGGCCACTTGTGACATGGGCAATCGTGAACTGATGCAGTTGCAGTATCAGCCAAACGGTCATCGATTACTCATTCAGACTCCCCAGCAGCTACGAGTTTGGGATTGGCGGAGTGTTGACTTTTTGGCGTGGACCAACGAACTAGATAGTGTGCAGGATGCATGTTGGTCCCCCAATGGTCGCCGAATTGCCATCGCATTTCGCGACGGCAATGTCCAGGTTCGCGACGTCGTTTCTGGGAAGTTGGATTTTGAATTTCAGCCCCATGGAAACGTAGAGGCGATGACTTGGTCGCCCGACGGAACGTTGATCGCAACGGCCGACAGAACCGTTCAAGTATGGAAGGTTGCCGATCAGCCAACCCTCGTCAACCAATGGCAGCATCCTGACCGAGTGTATGCTCTGACTTTTAATCAGTCGGGAAATCGATTGGCGACCGCCTGTCGAGGTCAGCAAGCTAGGCTCTTTGCAGTGGGATCAGCATTGACACGGGAGTCACCGCTGTTGGGGCCCGTTAGGCATGCACCCGCGCAGATTTCACGACGTGCCAAGCCTGTCTTTTTCGATGACGATCAAAAGCTGGTAACGATCGATGGAAATCGAATTCTTTGGTGGGATCTGGCAACTGGCAATGATGTGACACCCGCATTGGAAACAGAGCCTGCTGGTTTCATCATGAGTCTTGCTGTTAGCCCGGACGGAGAATGGATCGCGGCGGGTGGCAAGTTGTCTGCGATGCTTTGGAACATTCGCGGTGAGAGCTTTCGCCTGGAACATGGCAACAATGTCCGAGATCTAGATTTCGATGTTGGAAGTCAGAATCTGCTGACGACGTGCATTGATGGAACGGCTCGGCTTTGGTCGTTGCCGGTGGATAGACGCCAGCCAAGGTTGTTTCCGCAGCGTGAGCGATTCACAATCGGCGCGATTTCTTTGGACGGCAAGCAGATCGCGGTCGGTGGCAAGCAGCACGTGACGATCTGGAGGGTGCCAGAAGACAAGCTAGTGATCGGTCAGGTGAAACTTTGGGAGTCCGGCCCTTGGCGCCCCCGAATCAGTGCTGATGGCCGTCTGGCAACCTTGGGTGTGATCCATCCATTCGGTCGGCTATCAGTTTCCCGAGTAAGACAGTTGAAAGTTGCTGACGTTTCCAGTGGTGGGCAAGCGGGTCAGACGATCGATCTTGACGGGGGTTTGGTCGACTCCTGTGTTTGTTCGGACAATCAATGTGTCGCGGCGGTCTGCGTCAAGGATGACCAGGGTATCTTGTCGTGTTACGACATCGCCACGGGGAAGGGTTTGTTTGAATCGCATGTGCTTCCGGCCAAGCCCGTGAGCGTTTCCAGTCGTCCCGACGCAAATCAAGTAGCGGTCCTGTGTGATGACGGACATGTCGTCGTTGTCGATATCGAAAGCGGCGAGTTGGTGCAACAGTTTTCGCTCCAAAGCTGGAGTGGCGATGCAAATCGTTTGTGCCGAGTTCGGTACACACCTGATGGAAAAACGCTCGTTGCTCTGACCCCGCATAACGCTATCGAAGTGCGAGACTCGGAGTCCGGCGGGCGAAGGTTCTCACCGATCGTGCCCGTCATCAAAGGCGGTCCGTGCCGTGCGATCGACATTTCCGCCGATAGCCGATGGATGGCGACCGGTGTCAATGGCGAGAATGTCGTTCGCGTTTGGGATTTGGCGACGGGGCAACCCGCTGGGCCGGCGATCCCACATTCCGGTGATCATTTTGGAATCACGAGTCTTGCCTTCAGTCCCGATGGTCGGCAACTGTTGTCAGGCCACGAGGATGGCATGGCTCGGTTGTGGGACTGGCAGACCGGTACGTTATTGGTACGACCAATGTCGCATCCAGATGGTGTAACGGATGTCAAGGTTGTTCGCGACGGTCGCTATGCGGTTGCCGCCGTGCGACTTGGGACCGTCTATTTCTGGGATCTTGGAACGGGAAAAATGGTGGCTCCTCCGGCCGATTATCCCTTGCCGATCGGTTCAACCGAGTCGATCGAGATCGCGGGAGATCGATTGATCGCGAGCGCGTACGGTCGGTACCCATTGATTGATTTATCCGTCGCCTTTCGTGAACCGACCGAATCGATCGAATCGATTGTGAACGCGGCGTCGCTGAGTTCAAACCAAAAGAATCAGCTTGGCGAGCTGAGCACCTTGGATCGTTCCGAGTGGATGAGCCAATGGGCAACGTACAAGCAGCGCAGGCTTCAAGACTCGATCCAGGAAATTGTTGCCTTACTGGACCAATCAGACGACCTTCAGTTGATTCAGCGCATTGCTGAACAGTCAGTCCAAAATGGTTCCATTGAACAGGTACTCGAACTTCGTCCGGACGTTCCGCAATTGCATCGTGCGTTTGCAACCGATCTTCGCCGCCGGGGTGACGACGCCTCGGCTGCCAAGCATCGAGAGCTTGCGATTGCTCTGCTGAGTCAGAAACTCGACAATTTTGCGGATGATCAACCTCCCTCCAGCCCACGGCACAACGCATTTGCCTCTGAACTGGCATCGTTGATCATCGAACATTACGTACCGGCGTTCACTGCAAATCAATCGTCCGAAGACGACGACCAGGCAATATTGCATCAAAAGCTTCGGACGTTGACCGAACAGCGATCGCTCGTTGGACGATGTGCGCTTGCCGCAGCTTGGCTTGTTTCCAGACGCAGCGACGAGGCCGAGCGGATATTGAGTGAGGATGCGGAGACGATTGCTCCTGAGGACAAAGCAACATGGATGATTCTGCAAGCGGTTGCCTATCGAGAGCTCGGACAGCAAGAGGCACATTCTCAAGTCAGCGAGCAGCTTATCGAGTGGCTCGGTCGAGAAACCTTGCCTGCTCATTTTCATTCCCTGGCACGACGAGCAATGACTCTACCCAGCGACGTCAGCACTGCTGAGTTCAACGAACTGCTGGGGCGCCAGTGGGCAACAGAACGTTTGGCGAAGTTATCGGCGGCAATCCAACAATCGCCCGATTCAGCACCAGCGTATGTCGCCCGAGCTGACATTTTTAAGCGTCTTGGTAAGTGGGATTTGAGTGCATCCGATTTGCTCAGAGCGAAAGAGATTCGTCCCCACAGTCATTCACTTTGGACTTTAGCCGCCGACTCGCTCATCATGGCCGGGGATGAAAGGGGCTATCAGCAGCTTTGCCAAGAAATGGTGGAACGTTTCCAGGGCACAGATGCCCCACCGGTTGCGGACGGATTGATCAAGACCTGTCTGTTGCGTCCGAATTCTGTCGAAGTCACGTCGTTGCCAATCGATCTGGTTCGCGATCATACGCCGGATCATCAGACCCACTATTGGGAAATGTATGTCGCCTGCTGCGCCCTGCATTCCTATCGCAGCGGAGATGCCCAAGCAGCGATCGGATGGACAGAAAAGCTGGGAGAAATGACGGGCGACGCCGCTAAAGTCGCGCTGGTCGTTCGTGCGATGGCGGAACATGAGCTTGGGGAAACCGAGAAAGCTCGTAAGACGCTATCGATTGTCGAAGCGATGATTCCTGGCGAACTGCGAACGTTGGGCACAGACGCCTATGACGGCCCCGTTCCCCTGCCGTCGAGCCCGCGTCATGACGACTTGATTCCGGAAATCCTGAGGCGTGAAGCAGCCGAAAAACTGTTGGGGCTTCGGCCGTAGTGTGCTCGTGGCGCCGTCTTCGGTGGCCCAATTTCGCTTTCGGCTATGGGTCAGACAGGGGCGGACACTCGTGGGCATGGCCAGTAGGGATTCATTCTGAACAAATAGTCTGTGTACGATCGCCGCGCCGAATCGGGTAAACCCGGAGAGGGATGAATCCGCGTCTTGCATCCCCATGCCCGCCGGTGCTGGACGATGTCATGTCTAAATCAAATCTTTTCGCAAACCCATTTTACAGCCGTAAACGTGAGATCGGTCGACGGAAACGCAAGAACGCTCGGCGGTTCGAATGTCTCGAACCGCGACTGTATCTCGCCGCAGAGGTCATCAATGTCAATGTCACTGCGGATGAAGTGATTGCTGGCGATGGCCGGACGTCACTTCGCGAGGCGATTATTCGAGCGCATACGTCACCGGAAGAAACGGTGATCATCAATCTCCAACCCGGCTCGAACTATGGGATTTCGCGTTCCCTTGGCGGCGTGGAGGAAAACAGCTCCCTCGAAGATCCGCTGTACGGCGACTTTGACATCACCCGTGATCTGGTCATCAACGGTAACGGTGCGACGATCGATGCCAATTCGCTGAGCCGTATCTTTGACATTCGCGCTCAGCCCCTCGGCGCTCCGGACGTATCGCTCAACGATCTGACGCTCACCGGCGGATTGGAGACACGTGCAGGCGGAGCGATCCGGATTTCAAATACTTTCTCCCACGGGGGCGGAGTTGTCGCGATCAATGGCAGTACGATCCTCTCGAATCGTGTTGTCGCATCCCAAATGGGGCAGCATGGTGACGACGCATACGGCGGCGGGATTTATAGTTTTGGCAGCTACGAAATCGTACTCGATGATACGGTTATCGAGAGCAACTCGGCGCAAGCAGGACACGGACGGGCCGGATCATCTCAGGCGAACGCTTTCGGCGGCGACGGTGGGACGGCGCAAGGTGGGGGCGTCTACGTGGTCGGCTCGAGTCTCGCCATTCGAAACAACTCGGTCATCAAGCTCAACGAAGCGATCGGCGGCGATAGCGGCTACGACAATACAGCATCGGGTTACGTCGAAGTTGCCGAAGGAGGCGGCGTCTACGTTAGTTCGGCAACGCTGTCCATTTCCGACAGTCGCTTTGAAGAGAATTTCGTTCGCGGTGGTGAATCCGGTGAGGAAGACACGACGACAGCGCGACCAGGTGGCGATGCTAACGGAGGCGCGTTGTTCATCGGCTACAACTTAGATTTGGAAACCGTCACGATCGAGTCGAGTTTGTTCATCGGCAACGAAGCGACAGGCGGCAAAGGGGGCGGGATACGGCTTCAGGGAACAGCCGCTCGCGGCGGACATGCGCGCGGCGGAGCGATCTACAATGCAGCAGCCATTTTGAATGTCATCGACACAGAATTCGGCACGAATACGGCAAAAGGTGGTGCAGGCGGCACGACGCGTCTGGGAGCCGCCGGTCGCGGGGGAGATGCCTTCGGTGGCGCGATTCATAGTGTTCAGGGGGCGGTCGTTCACATCAGCGGTACCCTTGAATTCGACGGAACCATCGATGTCCATACGTCGGATCTGACCGGCACGACATTGACGACTTCATTCATCGGCAATCGAGTATTGGGCGGCACCGGTGGCCATAAAAGAAAGTCGTTTGAAGGCTCAAGCAGCGATCAAGCGGGAGACGGTGGCAATGTATCGGGTGGTGCCATCTATCAAGCAGTGGGTGGTTCTCTGGAAATCGATCAAGTCCTGTTCGCCGATAATGTCGCTGCCTCCGGGTACGGGGGAATGGGCAATATGAATCAGGCCGAGACGTGTAACACCAGTGAAATTCCACGCTTGTGTGTCGGTTCGAGTGCCGGTGAAGATGGCGCTGCACTTGGTGGAGCTATTCATTCAGAAAGCGACGTCGCACTGACCGACTCATCGTTGTTCAGCAACTTGGCTGCCGGCGGCGGTTTTGAGATCGACGGACGCATCGCCGGCGGTGCCGGTGGGATCACGGTCAATGGTGCCGGGTACTCGGGCGGCGATGGCGGTAGCGCATCGGGCGGTGCCTTGTCTGTCTACGATGCCAGCGTCACGATTGCCGGCAGCGGGTTTGTCGCCAACGCTGCAGTTGGCGGTGCGGCGGGAACGGGCGGGATTGGTCTTGGGCTCGGTGCCACTGGCCCCGGCGGTAAGGGCGGGGCCGGCGGTGACGCGACGGGAGGAGCGATTGCGGTTGCGTTGGTTACGGATCATGAGGTCGACGTGACAACGTCGGTACTGGCCAACAATCGTGTATTCGCGGGTGCCGGCGGAACCGCTGGGTTTGCAGCTCAAGATGGAATAGTCGCCGCAGGTGGTCGAGGTGGTCAGGGTGGTCAAGGTGGAAACGCATCCGGTGGTGGACTCGCGATTCAATATGCCCGCGACTCGTCCAGCTTGCCGACGGTCGATGGCACCTTGTCAATGACCGAGACGATTGTCAGTGCCAATGCGGTTGTCGCCGGCGACGGCGGCGCGGGGGGCGACGGCGTGTATTACAGCGGTCACGGTGGAGATGGGGGCGGTGGCGGAAACGCACAGGGCGGCGGCGTCTACATCCAAAACGTTGACGCAACGATTGAGTCAACGACGGTCGACGCGAACGTGGTCAGCAGCGGCTGGGGTGGGCGTGGTGGTGAAGGGGGATCCGATCTGTTTCTAGAAATCCGTGCCAATGATTTCGGTGGCAACGGAGGAAACGGCGGAGATGGTGGGCTGGCCGCTGGTGGCGGAATCGCGTTGGACGGAGGAACGCTGTGGCTGAGTGAATCCACGATCGTCAATAACATCGTCATCTCTGGAGGCGGCGGTTACGGGGGCCACGGCGAACGTGGTTACGTCAAGGGAGGCGATGCGGGCCATGGAGGAGACGGCGGTGATGCCAGAGGAGGTGGCGTGTATAACGTCGGCAACCAAACCGCTCTATTGATCGGAGCAGCCACGATTACCGGAAACTCAACCAATGCGGGTGGTGGCGGATTCAGCGGACTGTTCGGTGTGATGGACCGGAATGGCAATCAGGCTGTGGAAGCGTATCACCGGCGAGATCGCCCTTACATTGGTACGAACGGAGCCGCCTTCCCTGGGTCCTCCACCGCGATTCTGACGACAGACGCCGCGTCGGTCGATTCCGCCTTGTTGGAGAATCCCGGCTTGGCAGGTGACACGTTAACCAATTCCCTGATCGTTGGTGGTGTGGGAGCAGGTGCATTCGTTGCCGGGGCTGGTGCTGCGGCAACGGGAGCCGTCGCAATATCGACCATCGCGTTCTTAGGTACCGCGTCAGCGACATTCGGAGGCGCGGCCGCAGCAGGAAGCGTCGGAGTCATCGGAGTCGTGGCCGTTTCAGCATTGCCAGTATTGGGCATCGGTGCCGCCGCGTTCACCGTTGCCGTGGTTTCAGCGAAGATCATCATCAGCCTCTCGCAAGGGGCGAGTTTCAATACTGCAGTCAATGACGCGTTCCCCGACATTGACGGCAGTTACGGCGTGAACGTCGGAATCCTCTTTTCCAGTGATCCTGGTGATGATGATGAGCACGAGCTTCTACCAAGGGGGCCGGGCAGCGCCGGACAAAAAGGTGACGATGGTACCTCCAGCGGACCGGGTGTCTTTGGCGGAACGCACATCAGTCGATCGCTGATCGCCGGAAACTCAGCAAGATCTCGCAGCTACAGCAACGTCGTAAGGAATCGGACGATCCACTACGACAGAGATTTTATTGAGAACGGACGAGCGACGAGAATCGTTACTGCAGATCATCCGTCGGCTTCCTCAGGGACGTTTCAGGACGTCTTTGAAGTCACTCAAACCACCACCGACCTGTACTTGGACGATGTCGAAGGTGGAACGATCGTGAGTTTTGGACACAATATCATTGGCTTCACTGACAATGAAGACAGCTTTCATACAAACGACCAATTCGCACTGATTTGTGACCCGGGCTTGTCAAGCAATCCTTGCAGGAGTGACTTCGTTACGTTCCGAACGCAGGAAGTTGTGACGCATCCGAACGGTTCGATTGAGCTTGTCTTTTATTTCCGTAGCGCGCCTGAAGACTACGACATTAACATCCTCGAAGTGGTCGGATTGGACACGCAACTGCGGATGAACGGAGGGAACACACCTACGCTCTCGCTGCTACCGGGCAGCCCTGCGTCCAACCAAGTCCCTTTTGATGCAGCCAACGCGTCTCAAAATGGATTTGTGTCGCCGGGAAATTCCGACATCGGTGCTTGGGGCGGGGAGCAGTTCACACCGGTGATTACCGGTCCGGTGGGACCGATCTCCGTCGAACCGTTTTCGGTATTGGTGAGCTTCGACTCGGAAGTCGAGCGGCTTGATCCTAATGATTTGACCATCACCGGTGGTAGCCTGGTCAGCGACATCATCTCGTTACCGAACAACGAATATCGCTTCGCAATCGGTCCGGAGGGCGCGGGCATCGTGACCATTGAGATTGCCGAACAACGACTTCGCGATGCCTTCGGCGCTTTAAACTTGGCATCGGATCCTTTTACCATTCTCGCTGTCTTTCCCGATGAAACCGCCCCCGCAAGTCACGTCGACGCCTTGCCAACTGTCGCAACGTCGTTGACGTTTGACATCACCATATCGGCTGACGACGTTATGGCTCCGATCGAAGTGGACGAAACGGTTTCCGGCCTTGCTGAGATTGACCTTTACGTCGCGACCGACAGTGGGCCCTTCGTATTGCATCAAACACTTACTGGAGACGCACGTTCCATTTCTTTCACCGGCGTCAGCAATACACAGTACTGGTTTCGTAGCATCGCTCGCGACACGGCCGGTAACGAGGAGTCCAAACCGGTTGTCGCTGACACATCGATCTATGTCCCCGATCTGGACGCACCGATCACTTCGGTCAATATGATCACTCCGACCGATACCGGTTGGATCGTTGAGATTGTCGGTAGCGAGGTCGGCGGCAGTGGCTTGGATCAGTTCACCTTACAAGTCTCGATTGATTCGCAAGCAGCCACCAGTCATGGGCCATTTGATGCAGGGCTACCCGACCCCGACGGTAACCACTCGGTAATGATTCCTTATCTAGGAATTCTCGATGGAGAGGCTCACACCTATCGTTTTCAGTCGGTCGGTGTCGACACACGTGGCAACGTCGAGATCGCTCCGGCGTCCCCGGACATTTCAATCAGCAGAACGATTGCGGAGCCGATCGAATTGGAGCTGATTGATGTCGACATTCAGAATGGGTCACGACAACGATCTTACATTCGCCATGTGGATCTCCTCTTCAATCGCAGCGAAGGTCTCACCGCAGTTTACGAGTCAATGTTAGACGCAGATCCTGATAACGACCGATTGGTGCTGCAGTGGAACTCGGAGGGAACGATCACCATTTTGGACCTGACGGGACAGATTTCGCAGTCTTCCGCCACGTTGACGGTCGACTTTGGGAGCGAAGGGATCGGCGGCGACTCACGATCGGCGGATGGCAACGGAACTTATCAGTTCTTTATCGACGTCGATGGCGACGGCGAAGTTGACCAAACCACTGTTTTCCATCGTCTACTCGGCGACGCCAATGGTGATGCCATCGTGGACCGTATCGACATGATGGACATCATCGCAGGTTTGGTCCGACGACACGATGATGCCGATATCGACGGTGACGGAAAGGTTGACCTCGCCGATCGAGGAATCGTACAGCGAGAATTCAATCAAGAGGTCGCTACAGGTGCGACGAATGCTTTGGGCGAACTCATTTCGTCGAGCGTTTCGGCAGCGATTCGTCCCGCTTCCCTGTATCCCAGCATGTGGCAAAATGCCTCGATGGCGGGCGACGTCAATAACGATGCCGTGGTGAGCGCACTGGATGCACTGATCGTGGTCAACCAGCTTCGTTCAAGATCGTTCAGCAACGACCGGGGTACGATTGCTTGGGGCGTTTCAGGTGAGTCCGACTTGCCCGTTTACCTCGACGCCAACGGCGACGGCCGGGTCACGGCCTTGGATGCCCTGAGTGTGATCAACGAACTCAGATTTCCAGTCCCCGCTATCTCCACCGATCCGATCGTCGTTGCCGATGCACCGGATCCCGATGACGAACGACTCCACATGATCGACCATTTGTACGCTAATGAAGGATTCTTGTTCTAATGAAACGACACCTACGCAATCATTCGAAGTGTCGATGGCTTGCCACCATCGCGCTTTTAACAAGCTGCTTGATTGACAGTCCTCGCAGCGACGCCGCTTTGGTCGTCTCCGTCACACAAACCGAATTTCAAGTCGGCGGAATAGGATCGCTCTTCATCGAAGTCACTGGTAGCAATGACTTGGTTGCGTCGATGAACATTCAATTGCGTGTGAAGCCGCTTGGGGCAGTCGGTAGTGGGCTTCAACTGATCTCTCCGCCGGTCGATGCACACTTTGATCAGTCTGCCTATTTGTTTCGGAATAACAGCTTTGCACAGAATATCGGCCTCGATCCTGTTGCCATCTCGACGTTCGATCTGCCCAATGATACGTTCAGCATAAGCGATGGGACATTCAATGGCGCGAACGCAAATGTATTCGGTACAAAACTCGTGGGCCGCGTTGATTTCCAACATTCGTTTCCAGCGCTCAGCGACCCGAATTCCCTGATCGGCGATCAATTTGAATTCGAAATCGATATCGCGAGTTCTAGTTTCGCCGACGCGAGTTTCGCAAACGTGCCTTTCTCGGTGAGCCCAGTCAACGGGATCGCTACGCTCTCGGCGGTGCCCGAACCAACGACCACTATGACTCTGCTCCTAATGTCTGCTCTAGGATTTGTCCGCAGGCGGCGTAGGAAACCACTGCTGCCGAGTTGAGTGCCAAATCTTGCATTGGTTAGCTCCCTCAACTCGGATGTGACCATCCATCGGGTCGGCACCGTTCGATTAGAGCGAAACGGAGGCGTTGGTCGACGCGTCCGTTTCTGGTCGGTTGCCTTGCAGGTACGCCTTGCCTGCTTTCAGTAAGTACTTCACGCCCGTCAAACCCGAGTTGTCCCAATACTCTCCGCTCGATGGCTCGATTCTCAGTAGAACAATGGAGTCGCTGGCCTTGCCTTCGGGAAACCAGACCTTCCAAGCTTCGTTCCAAAGTTCATCCAACTTTGCTCGATCGTCCACGGCCTGTGCGGTACCGGTGAGCGATACGAACTTGCTGGAACCTTGCATCGTGACCACCGTTTCGGGATCGAGCATCAAGTCGGCGATCTTCCCGGAATTGCGGTCGGTGACGAACCAAATCTGGCCGTCCTCCTCCACTTGGGCGACCGCCATCGGTCGTGCATAGAGCGCACCGTGATCACCACGGGTGACAAGCATGGCGGTGTCAAAGTCATGTAGCAGGTCGATTAGTTTCTGTTGAGTGTCCATGATTTCGTTGAGGGGTTAGATCTGCAAAGGTGAAAGTGGTGAGGGCGTCTCGATGAAATCCAGCATGGCGCTGAACCATATCGATCTCGGGGCCAAGTTGAACTTTGGGTCACGTGGTTCATCTTGAAAACGCGTTCAGATGGATCATGCTTTCTGGGCGGCGTGTTTTCCCTCCGCGAACTCTTCAACGGCCTTGTCGCAGAAGGCGGGCAGGTCGTCGGGGTTTCGACTGGTCACCAATCCTTCATCGCACACGCATTCTTCGTCGACCCATTCAGCCCCGGCGTTTTTGAGATCCGTCTTGAGGCTCGGCCACGAGGTCACCCGACGCCCGCGAACCACATCGGCTTCTATCAGTGTCCACGGTCCATGGCAGATGGCTGCAACCGGTTTGTGTTGCTTGAAGAAATCTCGAACGAACGATACAGAGTCATCACACATTCGCAATGCGTCTGGATTGGCGACGCCGCCGGGTAGCACCAGTCCGTCGAAGTCCTCGGCCGATGCAGTGTGGACGGATTGATCGACACTGAACATGTCCGCTTTCTCGTCGTGATTCATTCCTTGGATTTCGCCATCTTTGGGAGAAACCAGAATGACATCAGCGCCAGCATTCTTGACCGCATCCCATGGCTTGGTCAGTTCGACTTGCTCAAATCCGTCGGTAGCAAGAAACGCGATGCGTTTTCCGGTGAGCGATTTTGAATTCATGATTAATCTCCTGTCTTGGAAAGAACTGTTTTTGTCAAAGGGATTGGTGCAGGTTCCATGCCATTTGGATTGCAGCCATTTGGGAGTCTCGCCAACTGGGGACAACCAGTGGCTCAAATGCCCGTATCAATGTCAACGTTCTGAGCGGGCCGGATCAAGGACCACGTTCGCCGCACTGATGAAACGCAACACACATGGGCCGTCGACGGCTCTGCGAGCAGAGTGACTTGCAATCAACCAATGGCAACTCGAATGGTCATGTCGTTACAGGTTCATTCGGAGCCTCATTCAACGCGCGATCCCTCATGATGTTCAGCAGCGCATGAAAACAAGCGGCCACCATTGGCCCAAGGAAGATGCCCCACAATCCCATCAGCTTTAGCGCCCCCAAAACGGTCACCAAAGCGATCAGGGGATGTAATCTTGCTCGATTTCCGATCACGTAGGCTCGGACCAAATTGTCCGAACTGGAAATGATCGCGCCGCCGTAGACCGCTAGTGCAATTCCACCTCCATATCTTCCTTCGATCAACAACCATGCTGCAACGGAGAGCCATACGACCGCGGAACCGACAAACGGGATGAAAGAGCAGAACATTGACAGCACAATCAACACCCAGACGTTGGGAACACCGAGCACGGCGAACCCTATCCCGGCGAGCGTCGCTTGCACAGCTCCGGCGACCACCGAACCGAGCACGACGCCTCGGCAAACCACTTGGAATCGATTCGTCAGCTTCTGTTGTTCATTATTCTTCAGCGGCATGAACCGGTGCAGTTCACCAACGAACAGGTCGCGATCGGCTAGAAAGTAGTACAGTCCGAGCGCTATGATGCATAGACTGAGGGCGAACGAGAAGAGATCAGAAAGGATGCCCGTGGTCTTTTCATAGACCTCGCTCGTCACATCGTGCAGTAGGTTGGATGCTGATTCTTTGATCTGTTCTTGCTGGCCCGCGGATAAACGATTGTACAAATCATCCACGGCAGCCCCGATCCGCGAACGTTCAATTTTCCCGATCGTCTCGTCGAAACTCTTTGGCGAATCCACATCAAGCCAACGCACGGCGTCGTTGCCAACGGTCATCACTTGTGTCCCGGCCATGATCAAAGTAAAGCAGATTGGCAATAGCACCAACAACATCACCAGCAGGGTGGTGACCAATGCGGCGATTCGATCATGCCCTGCAAATCGTCTGGTCAACCACTGATGCAGCGGCGAAAAGAGCACCGTCAGTACAGCGGCGATAAAGAGCGTGGCGATGAAAGGCTTGACCACGTGGAAGAACAGGAAGCCGATCAAGGTCAGTAGTGCGATCAGCAACCAGAACGATAGGTGTCGAGGCATCAAAAAATCCAGTTCCCGCTTGCACCGGGTAAAATTGGCATTCTTTAAAGTGCCATCGCAGTGGCTGGCTTCAAAGACGCTCCAAGCCTGGTTTGTTGGCAGCCATCACATACACGGCATGCAAGATTCCTGGAACTACTCCGAGCAAGGTCAAGAGGCAATTGATCCAGAAGTGCTTGCCGATTCCGAATTGCATGTAGACGGAAACCGGGGGTAACAAGAATGCGATCAGTAGACGAATGAATTCCATGGCGAAATCCCTCCCGTTGTGTGCGGCAAATCGTAACGAGATCGTAGCAAGCTCTATGCCAAGACACCTGTATTCCTCGGCCAGGGACTTGTGATTGATAATATTAGGATGGGCACTCGTGCCCGTTGATGCTTTCTCGGACAAGCGTGCCCAAGCTACGTCAGCTGTTAATTGCACGCCCCACGCCGAGGCTCATCCGATGTTGCTGTTTGAACGAGCGTTCCGCTTGAGCTCACTGCGTGCGACGTCGAAAGTCATGTTCTGAGTAGATGTCCTTGGTCGCTTGCGGGCCAAAGGGGTTCGTGACCGACCAAGCATCCGTATCGTCGTTCGACTTGCTGGGTAAAGCCAAGCGATCGTGTTCTCAGCGAAATTCGTCAGTGATACACTTCTCGTCATCACCCAGTTAGCCTGGTATGATTTCCATAACAGTGCCGATTAGGGATTCGAGTTCGGCACAAAGATTGCATCCATCGAGTTATTCTTCCCTACGACCCTCTTCTATTTCTTTACCATGACCGACTCGGACCGACCTCGACGGTGCGTGATTGCAGACGACGTTCGCGCCTCTCGCGAGACAGTTGCGACGTGGATGCAAGAGTGTGGGTTTCAATGCACGCTGGCTAAGAATGGCCTACAAGCTTGGCAGGCGATCTGTCATCAGCCGCCCGATCTACTCATTACGGATCTTGAGATGCCCGGTCTGTGTGGCCTTGAACTCCTGGAGAGGATTCGTCAATCGGACTACGAACCGATCAGCAGTGTACCTGTTTTGGTAATGACGAGCCTTCGAGATGGACAGACATTAACTATCGTTCAACAAATGGGTGGGGATGCGTTATTGCAGAAACCCTTATGTAAACAGTCCACGCTCTCTGTGGTCCTTGATTTGGTTGCAGGTGACCATGCATCCCGGCGTGTTGTCCATCCGCTGGACGACAGCGTGGTCACTGGAAGTGGTGTGATTTCACCGACATTGAGGAGGCTGCTCAAAACCGTCGCGAAAAGCGAACGCCGCTAGACGCGGATGATTCGCGCGACGGACCATGTTCTTCGCAAAACATTTACGCGACATGGGTTGCGCGGATTGGGACGACAAAAACTGCCTGCGCGTATCAGCCGCCACGCGATAGAGAGCGTCCCGCGTTGAACGCATGGTTTCACGTTGAATTTCAAGCAAAGTACCAAAACGACGCGCAAGCGAGTGAATAGAACAATAAGACGATTCACTCGCTTGCGCGTCGTGCTAGTAAAGAAGAGAAAAATGGCTGGTGCGATCAACATGATAGGCCCTGAGCCGCTCGCCGTCAGGCCCCGGGTTTAAGCACTGAAACGGAAGCTCGATGGGTGCAAGACCCGGTCGCTTACGCGTCACGGCTCACGGCGTTTGGTAGCGTCATACGCTTAGAGACGTTCAGCTGCTTGGGATTGAATGCCACTGTCCCGCGAAGTGGCTGGCTACGGAAATGCGGTCACTCACCTTTCCAGAATCGTGTCCAAAATGCTTAGCAGTTCGGGACTCGTGGTGGCGTCGCTCGCGGCGGACGCATCAGCCTTGAGTTTCATCACAGCATCGCTCGTCCTGGCGGTGATGTTCTCATGCGTTGTGAATTGGGACCAAGTTGCCTGATTGGCATCCAAATGCAGCTGTACCCAATTGGCATCCTGTTGATGGCTGGAACGCCGGTCGGTGTAGCAATCCATTTCAACTTGTCGGTCCGCCCGACTCGCGTCCGCCCGACTCGCGTCCGCCCGACGTTCTCGCGCCATGGCTGCAATCAATTCGTCTTCACCCTCGACCACTTTCGCGGGATCGTCAAGATCAATGTCGTCGTCGCCGTCGCCCAGATCTGCACTGGCCGGATTTGTCGAATACACACCGAGCGGATTGTCGACGATGTAGTCCCTGTCGGGGTCGTAATCATCGCTGTCATAGATTGAGTCTTGCGAGTAAGGCATGGTTGCTGAGCGAGTTTGAACTTCTCGTTCGCTGATTCGCCCTGCAGTAGGACGCCCCATGCCTCGACGACTCGCTGCAGCGGCAATCGCGCCTTCCACTCCATCTTCGATCGCGTCAGCGCGATTGCGAGCCTCGGCTGGAGTTTCGTCGATGTAGTCGTCCACTCGGTATTGGTCAACGTCCAGTCGCAGTTTGTCGTCTGTCTGTTCGTCGTCGAGTCCGGGATCGTCGAATCCAGCGGGCGTTTCTGTGTCAAAGCGTTTGATACTTGGGTCGAGCGTCGTTGGAGCTGTTCTCTTGATTTGTTTCCAGCCAAATTTTTCGAGGGCATCGACGATATCATTCGACTTTTTCGCGATCGCTTGAAGTTTCTGTCGTTGGGGTGCGGACTCACTACGTTTTGCTGCCTCGAAAGCAAGTTTTCTGGTGAGGCTGGCGTCACTCCAGATCACGCCGGCAAGGGCCCAATCACTGATCTTTTCAGCCGACCCATCTGGGACCGCATTGCCGATAGGCGGTTGCTCGTCGGCTCGCGCCGTCATCATCGCGGCGCAGGCAAATGCGACGAAGGTAAAGAAATATAGGAGAGTGTTTTGTTTTCGCATGGGATTGGATTTCGATCTTTGAGAGGAAGGCATCGTAGCTGCAAGCTGCCGGCTGATCGGCTAATCGGATCATCTGCTAAACGATCCGTACTCGCATGCTGGCAACTCGCGGCTACGCGTTGGGAGGGCTTGGACTACGGTTTCAATGCGACGCGTTCGATTTGAGTCGATTTGTCTCCTGTTGTGACTTCACGCGCGATCAACATCACACGGTCCTTGACCTTCACGGCCGTTCCAGTGACCGTCACTTGGCTGCCCTTCTGGACGTCCAGATTCAGGTTTTCCTGGGGGCCCATGTCAACGAGCAAGTTCTTGTCGTTGTCGGTCTTGATTTTCGCAAACTGGTGCGTGTTTCCTCGGACTTTCATCGTCTTCAAGTCTTTGACTTTGCCCGTGAATTCGCGACCGCTGCGATTGATTGTCTGCTCTTCGCCGTTAAGCGTCACTTTGTTGGCAACCAAGACTGACTTATCGCCGACTTTAAAGATTGCACCCTTGGCGCTGACATCTTGGCCCTTCTGAGGAATCGAATCGAAATGATCCGATGACCCGATATCGACGATCATGTCTTGGCCTTGAGTTTGGTTCGTGCCGTCCAAAGCCACCACCACGTTGGTGCCATGCGGCGTCTTCACCTTTTTTACAGATTGAATCGATCCCTGCCGGGAGACGACCTGAGAACTCCTCGATTTCTGGTCGTTCTGCGATTTCATCTTGTTCTTTTTGTCTTGCTCGGCGTTCGCATCCGAGAACCCGATGTAGTTAAAAGACTCGTAGAGTCCATCGCGATCGGTATCGACGTACTCAGCGACAGAGTCGTACACGCCATCGTTGTCGTAGTCGTAGTAGTTGGCGGTGTAGTCCCAATACCCGTCGTTGTCGTAGTCGCTGTAGTTTGAGTTTCCATGATCGTAGTAATCATAGAACCAGCGATCATCTACAGAGTTGTTCGCGACAGTGCCATCGGTGACTCTGTCGTCGGCGACTCTGTCATTGGTGGTGCGGTTATCCCCGTAGTAACCGTAACTTGACTCTCCCCAATTGAGAAAATTGTCGTTGTCTGAACTGGTTACGTTTTCCGCAGCGTCAAATGTCTCGTTGTCCCAGCGGCCAATTGCTTCGTCGGTCGGGTTGTAGTCATTGCCGTCGAACCACTCGCTGATGTCGTACCAAGCATCGTCTTCATAGTACGGCGTATTGCTGGGGAACTCGTTGTCTGCCGCTGCGCTGGGATGTTGACCAGCAAGAGGTGTCATTACACCAAGGGCAATGGCGAGTACCCAACGACGATGTGCTTTCGTTCTTGTGTGGTCCATTCGTGTAGTCTTCATTTTGACAGTCCTTCAGTTTGAGTCGGGAAAGGAACAGTCGCGAAGAGAAGCGACCTACATCGAAATGATGCTGGAGAGAAAAAGGTGCAACCAGCGCGCCAATTCGGCAACCCTGGTCTGTGACTTTGGCAGCCAGCGGGTGTAAGTCGATGCGATTGGGCAACGTATTACAGCGTCAGACTAGCTTCGTCCACTGATAGACTTTGAGTGGAGGAATGTTCAGCGCGATCACTTCGCATTTTGAGGGTCCGAACAATGGGAAGGCATGTTGTTCGATGTCCGACCGTATCTGATATGCGATGAAGGCACCTGCTGGTGCCAATGCTTCGTGAACGGACCTAACGATCGCTGCTGCCACTGCAGCGGGCAAAGCGCTGAATGGAATTCCGGAAACGATCACATCGGGGCGACTGAATCCGTGAGCCTCGATAGTTTCTAGCAAGTTTACCGCGTCGCCGATCTCGAGCGAGAATCGAGGATCAGCGATTTTCTCCAATGCTTCGCGAAAGGCCGGCATTTTTTCGATCGCCAGCAAGCGGCTGTCCGGTCGCATTTGTTTCAGTAGCGCCGCCGTCGTGCCACCTGCTCCCGGCCCCAATTCCAGTACTACGCTTGCATCCCGAATGCAATCACGATTCGCGATGTTTTCCGTCAAGTAGGGCGAGCTTGGGCAGATCGTGCAGACATCCTTGGGATGTTTCAACCAAGCTCGAATGACGTACGCCATCCTTTTCCCAAAGGAGGGCGAGGGAGGCGGCTCCATGGAAACGGGTATTGAATCGCTCATGATTATCGTCGCACATTTCCCAGGAACCGAGGCAATTCGTCTTTCTCAACAGCGAGAATGTCAATCATTTGGAAGGTGCGGAAAACACGTGTCCTAGCATTTGCAAAATCACGCGGAGCGATGACTGCTTTGTCGATTTCGCGAAACTGATTCTCCGCACGTCCCAAGTGATTCGCCCAAGTGATTCGCTACGAACTGGTTGCTCCACGTCGAATGTCTTCGATGACACGAACGGCATTTTCCTCGGGTTGAATCCCTGCCCCATACCGAACGGCATAGATCTGCGTCGCTTCTGCGCCCAGCAGAACGATGTTGGCAGAGTAGTAGACCCAGACGAGAATCACAGCCAACGAAGCTGCTGCGGCACCCAATTGCGCGCCGGGTTCGCTGTAGGAAAAATAGATCTGCATCGCAAATCGTCCGACGAGAAAGAGCAGCGTTGTCATCGCTGCGCCGACCAAGACGTCGCGCCAGCGGACCACCGCGTCCGGCATGAACTTAAAGATCGCGGCGAAGATCGTGAACACGACGATGGCTTGCACGACATAATTAATCATGTCGGCGATTCCACCGCTGATGCCGATGGTTTCACCTAACTGTTGGCCAACGGTAGAGAGAACGGATGAAACGGCAATCGATACGAGCAGCAGAAAACCGAGTCCCAGAATCATTGCGAGCGAAATCACCCGTTTGATCAACATCGACAGGATGCCCGAGTTTTCGGGGTCCGGCTTCACTTGCCAAACACGGTTCAAGGAGTCTTGCAGGGCACCCACGACGCCCGTTGCACCTACGATGATACCGGCAAAACTGATCAGTGTTTTCCACCACACACCGCCGGATTCACGATTGTTTTCGAGGATCGCGGTAATGCCTTCCGCTGCAGCGGGATTTCCCAGCATCTCCGTCGCCTGCTCCTGCAGAACGTCCTGTGCTCGCTCCCTAGCACCATCGCCCTCGTAGGCCACCGACAGTCCGAAGGTCAGTACCGTCAGCAGCACGTAGAGCAGCGGAGGCAATGCGAATGCGGTGTAGTAGGCCAGCGCAGCGGCTAGCGTTGTGCAGCGATCTTTCGAGAACTGGGAAAAGGTTTGTTTGAGAAAGTCCATCGGTTCGGTAATTGTTGCTGGATTCGCGATCGTGTTGCTGGATTCGCGACCGTCGATTGCAGATCAAGCAGTCACTACAATTCTCACGCCGCAACCCCCACAGCACTGACGTGCAAACGCCATACCGAAGCCGTTATGATATTTGACGATTCACCAGTCGTCTCAGGCTGATGATCTCAGCGGGGACGCAGAATTTGAGCTGTCGGATCGAGCACTCATTGGATTCTCCATTGTCCCCACAGTTTTGGTGTCAATTCGGCTTCGCTGGGGACATCGGCGGTGATGGCGGTGGCTTTGTTGCTCCAGTAGACACGCTGCGTCGTTTGGCCGTTGGAGCCTCGCAGGACCCCGATGTCGCCACGGATGATGTCGCCGGAGTTTGGTGCCAAATGCAGCGTTGCAAGGGGGACGCTGATTTCGTAGCTGCCCGCCGCATTGGTGGCAAATGAAACTTGCGAGGTGACATCCTCAACGACGTCGATGTAGATTGTTCGCCAGGGGCTACTGAACGCGACGGGTTGGCGGGTCCCTGGGACTTTGGCGCGATAGAGCAACGCTCGTAGCTCGCCTTTGATTTGCGTGACCAAAAGCCGTTGATCGGTGTCCGTTTGCAGCATCAGATCCAGGCAGCCGCCGGTCTTGAACAGTGCGTTGGGAGTCTCGCCGCTGTTGCTCAATAGGTTTTCTTCGGTCGTACGCCAGGCTGCGTAGAGCCGGTCGTCGGCGATGCAGAGTGAGCCGCTGACTTCGTACGGCCGCGAGTCGCTGTTGAAGTTTGCTTTGGTGCCCCGTCGGTCGATCATGGCCCAGTCGGAGGTGGCTGGCCAATCATTCAGCTGTCCATCGACCGTCGGCGGTGCGGGTTTCAATGGCACGTTCAGGATGCCGGTGCCGTGGTTTTTTTGCCGAGTGGCTTCTACGAGTTCAAACCACTTGAGAGCCTTCTTGAGATCACTGCTGGAGATCTTGAGTTTTTGATCGGGCAAACGTTGCAGGGATTCGAGTCCATCGACACGCACCAAGCTGGTGCGTCCGCCGTCGACGAGATAGACCCTGTTGTCTGGTGTCCGCGTCATGCTGGGCCAAAAGTTTTCGTCGTGCAATGACACGTCGGTGACATTCATGTTGCGAGTGGCGACGGGCGCAGCCCAGTTGGGACGCAGCCGAATGTCGTGAAACAAAGTACTCACGAACATGCCGTCCGCAGTGAAGAGATACATGTTTCCCATGTTGCCATTGATACCGAACACCGGACCGACGGGGCTCTTGATGAAATCGCCGAGCAGCCGCGTATGGCCGACGACCATACCGGGGCGATCGGGCACGGCGGCTTCGTGACTGGCATGAAGTCCAGGCCAAGGGCTTGGGTAACTCCACCGTGGCTCACCTTGAAACATTCCACCGATCCCGTGCGGCGAAAAGGGCTCGGTCGCATTGGTTGAAACTGTCCAACCGTGGCGGTGGAGCGATTGATTCCCGCCACTGGATGGTGGTCTGCCACACGCGGGTCCGAGACGCACAGGTCGAAATTCGTAATGCGGAACGCCGTGTGTATCGATGCTGGTAGGGCTGAACATCACGGTGTCTTCGCCCATTCGCGAAACAACAAACTCGAGATCGTCGGTCACGGTAACGCCACGAGCTTTGCCTTTGCCCATCTGTATTTCGTCAGGCTGTGGTGTACCGTCAGCGCTGGTGTCGATCCAGAGAAACGTGGCATGTTTGTCCGACGGCGGATTAGATTGCTCGGGCAGGGAGTCTTCGGGCCACGACGAACGGAATTCCGCTTGCTCGCGGAGATACTGCCATGAATGTGCGTCACCCATCGCGGCGACGAGTCGAGTTTCAATGCCCGTGTCAAGCCAGATGAAGGAGACGTTGTCACCGCCGGTCGGTGTGTGCGTATAACAACTGGTAAAGTATCGTCGGCCATCGCCCATCGACGGATACAGAGGCCAGTCGGGTGAGAAGTGGCCGTAGTGGGCTTCGAGGATCGGATCGGGCCGTGCAAAGACACGCTTGAGTGAGTCGCTGCCGTTTTCCCAGTCCAGCGTGAACTCAAGTCCCTTGTAGAAGAATGCGTTCGCATCGCGTGAATCGAGTACGCCGCCGCCGCCGTACTCGGTGGGCCCGTAGAAGGTGCGCAGCAGCTCTCCGTCCGGCGACCACACCGAGACGCGTCGTGGGAAGTTGTCGTTTTCGGCAACCCAGAGTCGACCTTGCGAATCGAGCGCGAGACCATTGGGATGGTTCATGTGTTGCGGATCATACGGGCCGACCTCTGGTACTCCCGCTTTGCCGATCGCGGTGAGCAGTGCTCCGGTGGGAGAGAATACTTTGATTTGGTGCGAGTTACCCCGGTCACTGATGAAAAATCGTCCCTCGGCATCGATCGCAATATGTCTTGGATCCTCCAGTTCTGTCGCAATGATCGTTTTTGATTGAGATGACTTGGCCGAAGCATAGGCAATCAATTTGTCTCCACTGAGCACGAGCATTTGGCCCATTGCGTCAAAGATCACACCGCGAGGGTTGTTCACTGCGAGCCGGCCTGAGATGGTTCCAGACCTAGCGTCAATGAACAGCAACTCGTTCTGCCGTAGCATCGAGCAGACCAGGAGGCCGTCGTGCACGGCGAGTCCGCTCAACACAAACTTGCGATCTCCGCCCTCGAAACCTTCGATCGGCGTGGGTCTGGGATCGTTGGGACTCTTGGGCCGAGGGTCACCGCCCAACTTGGTCGTGAAGATCGGCTGGTCGCCGAGCGATTTTGTCTTAGCCGTCAAGCGCAGCTCGCCTTCCCACACCGAGCCGACGTAACAAAGGTGATCGGGATCGGCATTCGGCCCCGAGTCGACCGCTAAAGTCGGCGCACCGGTCCAATGGCCGCCGACCCAATGCTGACCGCCGATTTTGGTGCCGTCTTCGAGTAACCATTGCAAACCGTGCCCGCCTTCGGCGACATAGCAACCCATCAGGACAATGGGTTGTCCGTCGGTGGTTCGACTGCCGGGCACACAAGCGATACTGGTCGGCGGCGTGTGCGTGGTGAGCCAGCATCCGGTGTTGTCCGCGGTTGTCCAAGCAGGCTTGCCGGCGTTATAGATGCTGAACTCGTAGTGCAAGCTCAAGGGTTTGCGATACAGACCACGCACCGTGTATTCACCCGGAGCGACCGGGCGTGAGGGAATGTGGTAGACGCCATGCCGCGCCGCCTGTGGATCACGCAGCAAGTCGTCGCTGCCGTCCCACCAAGCAACGTTCTCGCCCGCGGGGAACGGAGTTTCGCTGACAAGGTTTCGCACGCGACGCCCCTCATGATCGTCGATCACGAGCGTCACAAGGCCCGCCTCTGGCAGTGTGAATCTGACGGGAATTGGCGGTGGCTGCTCAAGAGATTTTGGTAAGACGAGGCTCGCAAGTGCGGCGTCCGAAATCGACGACAAGGTCATCAGTTCACCAAGCCATACGCGACGTCCGTCTTTGATTTTGCCAACGACATGAGAATGTTTTTCGCTGCTGGGCGAAGTGATCCGAATACGCAACGCTCGTGTGTTGATCTCGCGATCCAATGCAATCCAGTTCGGACCAAGCTGACTTGGGTACCAAGATTGCAAGTCGCGACCGATGCCGACAGGGACCCACGATGCGTCGGTGGCCTCACGAACGTTTGCTTCATCGGTACCGATGAACGCATCGATCTCGCATTCTGAAAAACCCGGCCACAAAAGGCAAAGGCTGCTGAGCCTTACGGGACTTGGCCAAGTGAGCGTAATGAACTCGGGATGCTCAGATGAGACCGGCAACGGCACACCCTGCTCCGCATTCTCCCACGTCTGCCAAGTTCGATTGTGCGATTCGTCCACGATTTTCATCGAGGCGTCATCGCGGGCGCGGGATTGCACTAACGCCTGAGGTGCAACATTGCCCAGGCGATTAGGCAGTAGCCAAACACCGGCGAGCTTTCCAGTCATCTCACGATCGCCGGGCGACGGGGTGTGACTGAAACGCAACGCTCGTGTCGATGTTTTCGGCGGCAACACCCACCAGCCATAGTCCCCGTCAGTGACTTCAGCGTTGGATTCCAAATCGCCGACTAAACGTTGCGCAGCCACCCACTGCGAGTCGTCCTCTAAATCACCTGGATACATCGCATCTGGTTTCAGCACGCTCAACGAGCCGCCGCCACCGACAAGCACACTGCCTACAGGAATGGGCTGCGTGAATCCGATGCGAAGATGCCGGGTTCCGCTCTCCCGTCCGGCACCAAACGCAACGCCTCGCCAGTGCGGTTTGGATTGCCTGCACCAAACAACGGCTTGGGGACCAAGTTGTGCGGTTTCACGGTCGTCCTGAATCAGGGACTCGGACTGTCCGGCAATGCATTGAGCGAAAGTAGCAGGGTCAAGCAAGTCAGCGTCCAGCCCGCTAAAATCCTTGACGTTGGCTGTTTGTGCGGATGAGGAGTGAATTCCTACGACTACAAATACCGTCAGCAAGACAAGATTACTCAATCGCATGATGAATCTGAGTGGCATGTAGGCATTCTTGTCCCTTGGTTGAGGTGACACGGGGAATTAAACGGTGGTGGCAAGAAAACGTGTCAATACCAAACTTATAGCAGACCAGACTTAGGCTCTACACCGTATCCGGAGGATCAACGCTCAGAGACGGCAACGTGTTGGTGGCAATGTAAACCCATCCGTTGCGTTTGTTGAGAATGTAGAGTTCTCCTCCGGGCCCCTGGCCGAATCGGAGATCCGCGCGAATCTTGCCAGCAGACGCGATGGCAACAAAATCCTCCTCATCGTCCAAGACATCTTTGAGCGAATCACGAACGAGTGACGTTGTACTGGGATCGTTGTCGTGATCAAACAGAATGGTCAATTCCTGTGGAGTCAGCCACGTCAGGTCATCTGGAGTGTCGCGATTGGGATCGGCTGAGTCGAGCGTGGTGATCTGTTCGAGAGCCTGTGCAAAATCAATGTGGTAGGCTCGGCCATCGGTGGCGAATTCTGCAAAAATGAACTGTCCATCCAGTGCCGACGATCCGTTTTGAATCACGTGTCCGCCCGTGATGGCTTGTCCAACAAACGATTCCCCAAATATGCCCTCGTGCCCAAGAATCGCGACGGGGAATGTGTACCCATTGGCAGCTTCGTCGGCCGGCAACGCGGCGATATTTCCGTTGATGAACGCCTGCTCGCCCAGGTGCACGAAAACACCTTCGCGATCGGCCCAGCCATAACTCGCGCCGGCCACCACGATGTTCACTTCCTCGACATTGTCGCGTCCGATGTCGGTGACCAACAAATGAACATCCCCGGTGGCGTCTTGGGCGAAAGCCAGATTGTGCGGATTGCGGAATCCAACCGCGTAGACTTCGTCAGGATACCGCGTGTCGTCCACAAAGGGGTTCAAATCGGGGGTTGAGTACGGTGCCGTATCGGTTGCCAATGGATCGACACGCAGAATCTTGCCCAGTGCATCGTTGTTTAAGCCATCGCCTGCAATCGCGGACTGCACACTGCCGTCACCGACACCGACGTACATCAAACCGTAGTCTGCGTCGCCCGGTTGAGCGTACGGATTGAAAAGCATGTTCTGGATCGGGTGGTCCTCAGCAACCATCCCGATCCGGAATACTTCGCGATAGCTGTCCAAATCGACCTCAGCGGTCGCAAAATCAAAGGTCCATTCGGCGAGCACATTGTCAACGGGTACAGGCGTCTGGGGGTCACTGAGGTAGGTGAACGTGGACGGGTCCGCCGGGCGTTCTCCGGTATACGTCGTATAGAACTTTCCGTTGGTTGCAAACTCTGGATGGAAGGCAACGTTGCGTATGCCAAACAAGGGATTGGAATTAACGACATCGAGTCCTGTGTTGGCGACAATCGCCGTCGCCACATCAAAGAGAAGTTCGACGGATGTGTTGCCGTCGGAGTCCGACACGATCTCGTAGATTTCGCCGGTGTTGTCAAAGGTGCCATCAGTCACCACAAAGAGCCTGTTGCCAAGTGTCGCGAATGAATTCATGCGAGGTTGTCGGCCTGCCGTGTCCAACGGCAGTTTGGCAAACCGACGGACCTCAAGGAATTTGCCCGAGGGAGTCAGCTCTGGTGCGACAGCAGAATTGATTTGGGTTTGCGGTTGCTGGTGAGATTGGTTCACCGTGATGGTCACGTCCGCTGTCGCCGGGACCAATGAGCCGTTGTTGGACATGATCGTGTAACTGAATGAATCCGTACCCACGAAATCAGTGGCAGGCGTGTAGTGCACGATTCCATCGATCAGTTCCAGATCTCCATTCTGCGTTTCCGACTGGAGGACAATGTTCGATAGGTTGTAGTCACTGAAAACATCGTTTGCCAGGACCGCCAATGGTACCGCTAAGCTGTCCTCTGGGATCGAAAACGCGTCATCGCTGATGAAGGCCCCGTGGTAATGAAAGAATCCATTGTAAAACAGGGTGTCTCCGTGACCAAAGCCATGCTGAATCGCTCCGTCAACAACGCCCGTGCCCGCTGAATAGGTCGACGGGACCTCTGTCTCATAGCGAACCCCGTTGATCACAATGGCGTCGACAATCAGATTGCGATCGTTCACGCCGGGGACCACAAACTCATCGGTGTTGTATTCAACACGAATTTGATTGGCCGAGACGTTTTTTCCGGCGGTGTATGTGTACGTCTCGAATTGGTCGGTAACATCGAACACGTCCACGCGGCGACCATCTACCACGAGGTCAAAGTTCTCGGTACCCGATTCACCGCGCGCGATGATCTCGATCACGGCACCGGTTGCGTACTGAAAATATCCATTGGTGTTGAGCGTATTGCCGATACCGTAGCCCGGCAAAATCGCTTGAGCATCGGGCGAGAATACGCCGGTAGAAAACACGTACGGCGAATCGGTCTCGACGCGATACCCGTCGACTTCGATCCAGTCCACATTCAAGTTCGGATCAGTTACCCCGTTGGGGTCGACGACGTCATTGTCAAAAATCAAGCGAACGTCGTTCGCGGAAATGGGTGCGGTGTGAGTGTAAGAGTAGCTCTGGGTTTGAGTCGTTATATCAAACTCAGCAACATCCTGACCGCCAATGTTCAGCTTCATGTGCTCCGTGCCTTCGTCGCCATTCGCTTGAACGATCACGGTAGAGGGCGGAGCATCGAACTCAAAAAAACCGTTGACGTGCAGGAATTCGCCGCGGAGATACCCAGGATCAATTCCCACGCCGTTGGTCCAAACCCCGGTGGAGTACGTCGATGGATCTGCCGTTGTAAATGATTGGCCGTTGACGCGGATTCCAGAGACCTGCAGATTGCGATCGATCCCGTTCTCAGGATCATAGAGGTCATTGATGAGCTCCACGCGAATGAAATCCACGGCGGGATCGAGTACGCGATCGATCTGAGCGGTGAATGTCTCGCCGGCCGTGCTCACATTCCACGATTCGATTTCCTGGCCACCCACGGTCAGACGCATCACTTCCTCACCGGTCATGCCGGCAGCGTCGATCTCGATGGTTGTCGCATTTTGATTGGCGTATTCAAAGAATCCGTTGGTATACAGCCACTCTGACTGAGCGAATCGCGGTACTGCTGCTTGGTTGAGTGGATTCCATAAACCTGTTGAGAATGTCGAGTCATCCTCGGTCTCAAAAGCCACACCATCGATTTCGATTCGATCGATCAACAGGTTGCGGTCGCCACTGAGATCCACGAGATCATTTGTGAACAAAACACGAATTTGATCGGCCGTCACGGGAGATGCGTTTTCGAACGAGTATTGTTCGAAGGTCCGAGTCTCGACATCTCCTCCGATCCCGGAGAACTCAGCGACCGTTTGCTCGTCGATTTGCAACGCCAAGTTCTCGCTACCGGTTACGCCGGCAGCAAAAATACTGACCAATAGTGTCGAATGAAATTCTCGCCGGGCACGAGTTGAGACGACCAGGGACGCTTGCACGTCGCCTACAGTCGACTCCAATTCCCAGTCCGCATGACTGCTGTTCGCGTTAGCTGATTGCCTGCCGTAAACGGTATGTCCGGTTTGATTCGTGCTGGCCGCAACATCTGCGGACGTCAATTCAGACAGCGCTTGCACGAACAACTCTCCGGCGGCACCCGCGGCGACATCGCAACCGTAGAGCAGAATGTCTCCGTCATCAGAAAGGGATTTTCCCCAAGCCTGAACCGATGGCTGATGTTTCCTCAATTGAGCTTCATCAATCAACTGACCACCGAGTTGGATTGCTCCAGATCGACCGTGGCTGATGATGTGGATGCTGGGGAGTTCTTTGCGATCGGCTAGCGTTCGAGTGATTTGATCAATCGCGTTTTCCGATGGCGTCAGCAAGACGATGTCGGCGTCGCTCGCAATGCCTGCCAGCAGTGTTTCTAATTGCGGTACGTCCGCGTCGACGAAGACCAACGCCGACGGGTGGCAATCCGTGTCGCTGCTCGTAGCTATGGCGGTGTCTGAGAATGGAGAGCCTGTGGATCTGTCTGTACACTCGGCAACCACAGTGGACTGAGCGATGCCGGCGTCGGCCGCCAATAAGAGTCGAGGTTCAAGCGCGAACCCGTTAGAGAAAGCTTGGCGAAATCGGCTTCGATGAAGTCGTCGGAACCTAGTTGGGCGTTGAGAGTCAGACATCAAACTTTGCGCTGGCGCGGGGTTGCATTTCGAGACATGCCCCACGTGATCAGACGGTAGTTGAGGCCCCGCCAGTTTAAATGGAGATTCCCGAAGTGTCCGCCAGAATCGGCGAATAAGCGGCTAGCGTTCTATGGGACTGGGCTTCGCGTTGGAGTGGTAGGCTTTAGCCGATCTGCCTGCTCACTGAGACCAGGGGGCGGATCGGCTGAAGCCTACCACTCCAACCGCTGGACTTCAGGCTCTCGCCGATCTGGCTGTTCTCTGAGACCAGGGGGGCGGATCGGCTGAAGCCTACCACTCCAACCGCTGGACTTCAGGCTCTCGTCGATCTGGCTGTTCTCTGAGACCAGGGGGCGGATCGGCTGAAGCCTACCACTCCAACCGCTGGACTTCAGGTTCTCGCCGATCTGGCTGTTCTCTGAGACCAGGAGGCGGATCGGCTGAAGCCTACCACTCCAACCGCTGGACTTCAGGCTCTCGCCGATCTGGCTGTTCTCTGAGACCAAGAGGGCGGATCGGCTGAAGCCTACCACTCCAACCGCTGGACTTCAGGCTCTCGCCGATCTGGCTGTTCTCTGAGACCAGGAGGGCGGATCGGCTGAAGCCTACCACTCCAACCGCTGGACTTCAGGCTCTCGCCGATCTGGCTGTTCTCTGAGACCAGGGGGGGATCGGCTGAAGCCTACCACTCCAACCGCTGGACTTCAGGCTCTCGCCGATCTGGCTGTTCTCTGAGACCAGGGGGCGGATCGGCTGAAGCCTACCACTCCAACCGCTGGACTTCAGGCCCTCGCCGATCTGGCTGTTCTCTGAGACCAGGGGGCGGATCGGCTGAAGCCTACCACTCCAACCGCTGGACTTCAGGCTCTCGCCGATCTGCCTGCTCACTGAGACCAGGGGGGCGGATCGGCTGAAGCCTACCACTCCAACCGCTGGACTTCAGGCTCTCGCCGATCTGGCTGTTCTCTGAGACCAGGAGGGCGGATCGGCTGAAGCCTACCACTCCAACCGCTGGACTTCAGGCCCTCGCCGATCTGGCTGTTCTCTGAGACCAGGGGGCGGATCGGCTGAAGCCTACCACTCCAACCGCTGGACTTCAGGCTCTCGCCGATCTGGCTGTTCTCTGAGACCAGGGGGGCGGATCGGCTGAAGCCTACCACTCCAACCGCTGGACTTCAGGCCCTCGCCGATCTGGCTGTTCTCTGAGACCAGGGGGGCGGATCGGCTGAAGCCTACCACTCCAACCGCTGGACTTCAGGCTCTCGCCGATCTGGCTGTTCTCTGAGACTAGGGGGGCGGATCGGCTAAAGCCTACCACTCCAACGGTCTTTGAGATATTCCATGCTCTTGCCAGGCCAGGCTAAACGTTGATCTCGTAACCTTTGCGGTTTTCTCGTGAAAGAAACGCGTTGGCTTCGTCATCGCCGATGATCTCCCGTTTGGCGGGATCCCAATTCAATTCGCGTCCCAATCGGATCGCGATGTTTGCTAGGTGACAGGTCTCCAGCATTCGGTTGTGAGACCATACGTCGGAGATCGGTTGCTTGCGGCTCCGCATTCCTTCGATGAAATTGGCGGTGTGGTTTTCGCTGACCGGTCCGCCATAGACGTCTTCCACGGCTCCCTCGGGCAACGGATTGCTTTCGAGGTCTTCAACCGGCTTGCCCGTCAGTTTGCCGCGATTGACAAAGAATCGCCCTTTGGTTCCTTCGAACAAAATTCCGTTGTCACCTTCGCTGGTGATGACCATCGGGATATCACCGGGCATGTTGGCGTGAATTTCGAACTTGGTCGGCGAGTTGTATTGATCGCTGACCGTCGGATAGCCGTCTTTGTACTCGACGGGCAGGGAATAGCTGACAGGCGTGATCTTGTTGGGACCGGAATCACCTGCACCCAACGCCCAGGTGGCGATGTCGACATGGTGTGCACCCCAGTCGTTCATTTGGCCGCCGGAGTACTCGTACCAATTTCGCCAAGCGTAGTGGCAGTTCGTGTACAGCGGAACGCCACCGCCATAGCCGACTCGCATCTCTGGCAATGCTCGGTAGGGTACTTTGGGCGCTGGGCCAAGCCACATGTCCCAATCAAGTCCTTCGGGGACATCGATCGCTGGAATCTTGGGCGAGCCAGTGGCGCCGTTGATGCCGCAAGTGACCTTTTGGATGTCACCGATGCGACCGTCGCGGATCAAAGCGATCGCTTTAAGGAATCGGTGATCGTTCTCGGTGCGTTGCATCGTTCCGACTTGGAAAACGCGTCCGGTCTGCTTGACGATCTTTTCGATCAGCTTGCCTTCGTCGATCGTCAAGGTCAGCGGTTTTTCGCAGTAGACGTCCTTGCCCGCCAACATGGCTTCGACGGAAATCTTGGTGTGCCAATGATCCGGGGCGGCGATCATGACCGCGTCGATGTCGTCGCGTTCGAGCAGTTTGCGATAGTCGCTGTACTCGTCAGCTTTCTTGCCGGTTCGCTCCTTGAGTTTTTCGTTGGTTGCGCCCAGGACGTTGGCGTCGACGTCAGCAAATGCAGCGAAGTCCGCGAACTTGGTCGACTTGCTGGTGATCGTCCAGCCTTGATTGCGCAGTCCGATGGTGGCGAAGACAGGGCGTTCGTTCGGAGAATCTTGGCCGCGAGAAACGGCACTGGTTCCCAGAAATACGCCTGCCGCGGTTGCCGCACTTGTCGTTTGCAGGAAGTCGCGTCGGGTGAATTGACGTTTAGCAGCCATCATGAATCCTCTATGGAAATCGGGGGGAAGGTGTCAGGAGGTAACGGGGAACATTGAAAAGTCTGTGCGAAACTAAAAGTCTGTGCGAAACTATTTGCCCAAATCTTTGAAGCGCTCGTAGTTTTGGTTGAGTGGGTGGGCGTCTTCGCGACCACCAATCATACACGCTGTCCATTCGGAAAGTCGTCGCCCGAGTCGCTGGCAGGCTGCTTGGACGCGATCCTCCTCGGGCGCGCCGGCGGAGATTGCTCCGTAATGGGCAGAGAATTTGATTCCGGAATAGTCGGTCAATCCAAAAACAAGGAAGCCGTAGTTGAGCAAGATCGACATCAGTGACATGCATGTCCATTCCTGGCCGCCACCCCAGGCGCCTGCGGAAGAAAACACGCAAGCGATCTTGCCGTCACGTTTGCCCCAATTCTCGATCGGTTGTTGATCCCACCACTGTTTCATTTGCCAACTGACGGTTCCATAGTTGGTGGGCGATCCCAATGCGATGCCGTCGCACCAATCCAGATCAGTGTGATCGGCTTCGTCGATGCTCTTCAAACGAACCTCGACCGCGTCCACTTGACGCGCACCTTCGGCCACCAGCTCGGCCATCCGCTGAGTGTTCTGTGTGTTGGAGTGATAAAGGACCAGGACGTTCGTCATTTTTTCGGTTTATTGAATCGAGAATGTCAAGTTTCCACGTGGGATTCGTGACCTCGTCCACTTCTAATTGGATGTCAAGTTGATCAACTCTGAGCACAATTCTAGTTACTTTGCGCCCCGACAAGGGTCACATGATACCATTTGGATCGATCCAGGATTTATCCTTGGCAGCATCTGCTTGGCAATCTCTGAGTCTGTCGAACAAGTAGCCCATCAGAAAGCTCGTTTTCAGCAGAACGCCCGCCGGATTCTGGGGTTCACCGGAGTATCAAACGGGCTTGCTCTCATGTGCTCTGGTCATCGTTTTCAATCGCTACACTTTGTCGGATGTGAAAAAACTCCGCCCCTTTGCGCAATTCCTCATGGAAGGTGAGTGCAAAGCAGCGTTAAGAATGGTGAGTGCATGAGGTCGCGAGTCCTGCCGCGGGGGACTCTTGACCTCGTTCACTGCTGATTGCGGGGGACTCGTGACCTCGTCCACTACTGATTGCCGCGGAAATCTCTTCAAACTCTTTTCAAAACAAGGTCGTATTATGTTCTGTCGTTTGCCTCTGCTTGCATGCACCACGCTTCTGCTGCTGGGAACTGTCGGATGGGCTCAAGATGACGTGCCTGTGGATGACTGGAAACCGGCCACCACGAACCAGGATGGCAGGGAGTACCCTCAAGTCAATTCGGAAGGACGCGTTCGCTTTCGCATCCACGCACCCGACGCGAAAAGTGTTGCCTGCACTTTCCGCGACAGCAGCGAATTTGTGAAAGATGCCGATGGCAATTGGACGGGCTACACTCGCAAGTTGGATGAAGGATTCCATTATTACGAATTGATCATCGACGGTGCGAAGGTCCCGGACCCGAACAGCAAGTACTTTTTCGGGGCCATGCGTTGGGGCAGCGGTGTGGAAGTGCCCGCGAACGACAAAGAATTTTACGCGGTCAAGAAGGTCCCTCATGGTCAGATCCGCGAAGTCCTTTTTTACTCCGAAAGCACAGAACAAGATCGTCGCGCATTCATCTACACCCCGCCGGGATACGACGCCGACCAACAAAAACGATATCCCGTGCTTTACCTACAACATGGTTGGGGTGAGAACGAGTACGGCTGGAGCGTCCAAGGCCACGCCGGTTTGATCATGGACAATTTGATTGCCGATGGAACCTCCAAACCATTCATCATCGTGATGACCTACGGCATGACCAACGATGTGCGTCCAGGTGGCATCGGTGGCTTTGACATCACCCATTTCGAAACCGTGCTCGTGGATGAGCTGATCCCGTATGTTGATTCCCATTTTCGCACGTTGACGGACCAGCCCAACCGAGCGATGGCGGGGCTGTCGATGGGCGGAATGGAAACCAAGACGATCACGCTGCGAAACCTGGACAAGTTTTCGCACATTGGTCTTTTCAGCGGCGGTTCGATCTCGATGGAAGACGTGGAGAAGACCGAAGGGTTCAAGGAGAAAGTCAAACTTGTTTTTGTCAGCTACGGCAGCAAAGAAGTCGGCGGTGGAGGCCGCCCGCGTCGAGGTGGTGACCCGGAAGCGAACAGCAAGGCGTTGAAGGACGCGGGCATCAACAGCCACTACTACGTCTCTCCGGAAACAGCCCACGAATGGCAAACATGGCGTCGTAGTTTGCGTGAGTTCGCTCCGCTGTTATTTGCCGATGACGCGACGATTGCCAAGCGAACCAGCCTCGAAAAGCAGATGGAAGAGAACGCCAGCGAAGTCGTAGCGAATGATCCGAACGGCGACGACGCGAAGAAGCAGACCGCAGTCGAGTTGAGCTCTCAGGTGGATCCCAATTTTCACATCTACCTTTGCCTGGGACAGTCGAACATGGAAAGTGGCGGTCGCATGAATGAGGCGGACCGCGAAGTCGATGACCGGTTCCTGGTCATGGCAGATTTCGACAATGCCGATCGTGGCTGGGAAAAGAACCGTTGGTACCAAGCGATTCCGCCGCTCGCTGCGCGTGGCCGAGGAATCTGCATGGTCGATGGCTTTGGCAAGACTCTGGTCGCCGGCCTTCCAGAAAACGTGCGAGTCGGTGTGGTCAAGGTCTCCGTTCCCGGTTGCAAGATTGAGCTTTTCGACAAGAACGCCTTTCAGTCCTACATCGAGAATGAACGAGACTGGATGAAAAATATCGTGCGAAACTACGAGGATAACCCCTATCAATACTTGGTGGATATGGGCAAAACGGCGCAACAGCATGGCGTGATCAAAGGCGTATTGTTGCATCAGGGCGAGTCCAACACCGGTGACAAGGCTTGGCCTCAAAAAGTCAAAACGGTTTACGACAACCTGATGGCCGATTTGAACTTGAATCCTGAAGACGTTCCGCTGCTGGCCGGCGAGATGGTGCATGCCGACCAACAAGGACGCTGTGCCAGCATGAACGATATCTTGGCCGAACTGCCCAGCACGATCCCTAACGCTCACGTGATTTCATCGGCCGGTTGTCCAACCGATGACCGACTGCATTTCAACTCCGAGGGATCCCGGATATTCGGAAGCCGTTATGGCGAAAAGATGCTTGCTTTGCTCGGACAGCAAACCGCGTCAGCAAATTAGTCACGGAAACATTCGCCGCTTTGTCGTGATCAATCACCTGAGGGAATCCCCGATGAGAAAAACTGTTCGTTTGTTTTTGTGCACATTGCTTTTCGCTGTCGTCGTGACGCGGGGTGTCTCTTCAAGACCCGCGTTTGCTGAAGAGATCGCAGGGCAATGGCACGCATTGTTCGACACTCCCGGCGGCACGCAGACCTACCACTTTGATTTTCAGAACCAGGACGGCGAAGTGACCGTCAAGGCGGTCGTCGAATCCGGGGATCAGAAACGTGACGTTGAGTTTGAGGAAGCGAAATTGGTCGGGGACACCGTGTCGTTCGTAGAACGGCGGAGTTTCGGCAATCGAGAGCTTCGCATCGAGTACACCGGCAAGCTCGGTGAGAAAGAGATCACGATGGTCCGCAAGATCGGCGACTTTGGCAGTCAAGAATCGCCGGCGACTCGTGATCTACCAAAACGAGAACCCGCTCCGACGACGCCTGTGGTCGAAGTGCACATTGATCGCTTGATCAAGGATGCCTTTCAAGATTCGTTTCGCATCGGCACCGCGGGTGATTTCCCTGCCCGCTACTCAGATCAGGAATTGCAAGTTGCGTCAGAGCACTTCAACGCCGTGACTCCAGAGAACTGTATGAAACCGGAGCGTGTCCATCCGCAAGAGAGTACGTGGCGATTTGAGCAGCCCGATGCTTTGGTCCAATGGGCTACCGAGAACAAAATGAGTGTCCACGGTCATACACTTGTGTGGCACGCCCAGACGGACGACTGGTTCTTTCGCGACGGCGATCGCGAAGTCGTGAAGCAGCGGATGAAAGATCACATCGACACACTGGTGGGACGGTACAAGGGAAAGATTCAGAGTTGGGATGTCGTCAACGAAGCGATCAATGATGGCGGGAACCAAGAAACGGGGCAGACCGAGAATCTACGCAACTCCAAATGGATGCAGGCCCTCGGTCCCGAGTTCCTGACACTGGCCTTCAAGTTCGCTCACGCAGCCGACCCCGACGCGATTCTGTATTACAACGACTACAACATCGAGTCCGGGCCGAAACACGAGAGTTCCATGGTGTTGCTGCGGCGGCTATTGAAAGACGGCGCGCCGATCCATGCGGTCGGGATTCAAGGGCACTGGCGTACCGGCAGCGTTCCCTATGAAGACATCGAAAAGGCGATCTTGGACTACTCGTCGCTGGGATTGAAGGTCAGCATCACGGAGCTTGATGTGACGATTCGAGGAGCCTCCGGCGGCCAATTCGGCGGCGGTTTTGGTCGAAGACAGCGTGGCAACAGTACGCCGCCGTCGGTTGCCGACTTGAACGCTCAAGCGGAAGCCTACGCAAAACTGTTCGCGATTTTTCGTAAGCATGAAGACGTCATCGAAAGGGTCACGTTCTGGGGATTGAACGACCGTCGCACGTGGCGTTTCGGGCAGCACCCCCTGGTGTTTGACGCCAACAATCACCCCAAGCCCGCGTATCCGGCGATCGTGAATGAAGCGTCGAGAGGCGAGTAGAAGTGAAAGTGGGGTGTTTGAAGTGGGCGTGATGAAACAACTCGTTCCAGCGTTTCCCCTAGTGCATCGTCCAGTCTTAGTACGTGGGTTCGATAAATGAGCCGTTTTGGCGTTAGCCACGGTTTTTGTGACACAAACGTGGCTAACGCCAAAACGGCTAACCCCAAAATCAAGACTGGACGATGCACTAGTCGTTTGAGGCGCAGGCTGCGCTAGATGCGGCGTAGCAGTCCGGATGGTAGTGCCACCTGTGCCTTCGGCTACGGGTCAAACGGGGTGTCGTCTCGCCCAATCTGGGTTTTGCGCGATCACCAGTTTCTCTACGACTCGGCCGTTGATCAGGTGTTCTTGGATGATCTCTTCAATGGCCTCAGGCGTGCAGCGTCCGTACCACGTTCCATCGGGAGTGACCGCCATGATGGGGCCTCCTTTGCAAATGCCGACGCAGCCCATTTTGATGCGGACGATTCCGCCACGTCCCTCCAGTCCGAGCGATTTGAGTCGCTTTTTGAGGTATTTCCAGGATTCCAGCATCTCTTTGCCGCTGGCACATTTGGCCGTTTTTCGGTCCATGCACATCAGCAACATTCGATCGGCGCGGTCCAGGCCGAGCTTTTCGCATTTTCGGGAAGCAGCATTCAGCTCGGAAGCACTCATGTGGCGGTCCGCAGGGAGGAAATTGGCAGGATTGAAGTTAGGGAAATCGCGGATTTCGCTGCCGTTATCAGCATTGACGACGCTCCCAAACCGGCTATTCTCTATTGAGAATGGTTTTCATCAAGCGTTTTTCTGGTAGATGCCGCGTGCAAAGTGAAACAATCCTGAATGTCTTTCCTGGGGCCAGCGACACAAATCGACTGGCACTCGTACAGACTGAGACCATCTGTGGCTTGCGTCATTTGGTGTTACGTCAAGAATCGTATTCGCCGGACGTGGGCTGGTTCACCCAGAGCTGTGTGGTGATCGAGCCCGAGCAGGTTGCAGCGTTGAAGATGACGTTGTCGCCGCAGCAGCTTGGGGCCAACGGCCAGGGGATGAAAGCCTCCGTTGCGAGGCCGTCACGCCCGCAAAGCTCGACGGCTCCGACAACACTGAGGCTGCACGAAGCCGTTTAAACAAGTGCCGCAGTGCTTGAGAGTGCGGCCCGCTAAGGAACGCCGTATCTCGCGAGATGACGGCATTCAAGCCGCATCCGTCCAACATGTCTAAGCGTATGACGCTACCAAACGCCGTGAGCCGCGACGCGTCAGCGGCCGGGCCTTTCACTCTGCCCGGTGCCATATCGGCGAGTTGATCTAGTCCTTGTTGGGGATTGAAAGACTATAGGATGGGCACTCTTGCCCGTCTGAGTATTGAATGTCGGCCAAGAGTGGCCAACCTACGACTAAATCAACAAGACGCTAGCCGCAGGCCTCATGGCGGTAGCTAATCCATTCGAGGCCCGTGGCTGGCGCCATCGGCTCACAGTGATCCCGTGGCTAGCGCCATCGGCTCATATTGATCCCGTGGCTAGCGCCATCGGCTCACAGTGATAACGTAACACGATTCAATCAGCAGTCTCGTTCATTGGTGGAGGTGGACAAGAATTGGCTGAAATCACAACGCCGAAACATCAAGTCAGCCCGGCCATCGCAGGCCTGAGGCGTATCAGGCGGTTTTTTCGGATGAAGCTGATCCGGCAGCTGTGGCTTCGCTGTTTCGCAGCAGTTTGGTGTATTCTTCCACACCTTCCTGCTCTTCGATCAAGATGTCTTCCAGGAAGACGGTCAGCGGACGATCTCCTTCGGCCATCTCAAGTGCTTTGGTGTACATCTCGACGGCTTTGGACTCGAACGCCAAGCTGAACTCGAGCACTTCCCTCAAGTTGCGTGATTGCTTGATTTCATTGCGAGTGGCGACGGGGACACCGCCCAGTGCGACGATCTTGTCACCGATCTTTTGAGCGTGGCCAAAAGACTCTTTCGCGTCGCCGATGAACTTCTCCGCGTAGACTTCACGCCAGATGCCTTCGCAAATGAAGCTGGCTTGCGAGTACTGGGCCACGCCGGTCCACTCGTGTTTCAGGATCTCGTTCAAGTGGTCAATCATTGCTTGGTTTGACATGGTTCTTCTCGTCTGTTGAGGGATCATTCTGCTGCTGTTCACAATATCGGAATGCCAAGCCCGGCAAAAGACCAGGAATCGCAGACGTTGTTTTTCTCAACAGAACGTTGCAATCCGACTTGACAGTGATTCTCCGAAGTAACTAACAGGGGACGTCAGCCTTGCTATCCAAGGGGGGGCGTCCAATGCTTGCAGGTGAATGAACATGAGTCCGCGGAAGTTTTTTCGATCACGCGAGGCGATTCAGCGAATCGTGCTGCGAGTATGCACGAGTGTTGGAATTTCGGTATTCCTGTTATTGTGTAGTCAAGCCAACGCGCAATTCGTTCCGTCAGTGTACGAGTCGACGACCGGTCCATTGCCAGAACAAGATTTCGTTTGGCCCAATATCGATCTCTCAGTGGATGAGTCGCCAACGGCGAGTGAGGAAGAGGTCGAGCAGGTTGCATTTGAACCTCCGTTTCCTTCTGCATCGTCCGTGGAAAAAACGGGCCAAACCAACTTCGCCCCGATCACAAGCTTCAACGCGTCGCCCTGTGACCTGCAGGCACGCCACTGCGATGCGTGTGACGTCTGTGGAGACTTCTTTCGGATTCGTCAATCGACGTACCAAGCTGGTGGTTGGTGGCAACAAGGCGTGACGTTGAATCCAGACGATCCACGCAATCGCCTCAATGCTCCGGTGTTGTTTAATGATCGGGCAAACGACTATCAGATGAACCAGCTCTATTTCTATGCGGGCAAGACTGCGAGCGTGGACGGTTCGCAGTGGGATTGGGGCGGTCGTATTGATCTCAACTACGGAACCGACAGTCGTTTTGTGACCGTTCCTGGTTTAGAGGAGCACGATGATCGCACGCCGCGATGGAACAGTGAAACGTCCGACTACGGGCTAGCGGTTCCTCAAGTCTACGTGGATTTGGGCACGCCGATTGGACCCTACGGCAGCACGATTCGCTTGGGTCATTTCTATGCATTGGGTGGATACGAGACATTTGCCGCACCAGAAAACTTCTTTTATTCGCACGCGTACACATACCTCTATGGCGAACCATTCACTCATTCAGGCGGCATGTGGTTTGGTAAGCTGACGCCGACACTTTCCGCGGCTGTAGCGGGGACAACCGGATGGGACTCCCTCTACACCGACTTGAGTGAATGGGGTGTTCGAGCGGGGCTGCTAAAGACATTCAACGCCGGCAAGACGACGATTGCATTGACCGGTCACGGAGGCGACGACTTCACAGGCATTCGCACGGCGGCGGGGACGTCGGCTGCACCGCGAGCATGGGCGTCGCTGGTGATGAAGCATTTTCTCAGCCCGAATCTCTATTACGTTTTGCAAGGAGACTACGGCTACCAGCAGGATGCCGTCGTCGTTCTGGACAACGGGAACAACACGGTCGGTTTTGGCGATGCCAATTGGTATGGAATCAATCAGTACCTCGTCTATCAATGGAACCAAAAATGGTCGGCGGGGATGAGAGTCGAGTGGTTCCGAGATGACGGAAACAGTCGTGTCGGTTTGCCGATCGAGTACGTCAATGGTGGTCCCGCATTCAACGGCAGCGACTATTTTTCATTGACCACCGGCATCAACTACAAACCACACCCCAGCGTATTGTTGCGAACAGAGCTTCGCTACGACAGTTCCGATGTCGAGAGTAATCCGGCTATCCCCGGCGGTGTCGCGGGCATTCACCCGTTCGACGACCGCAGTGACGACGATCAATTGACGATCGCGATGGATGCGATCTTGATGTTCTAAAGCCCACCCCGAGTCCACCGACCAGAACTTCGCCGGCCAATATCTGGCAGGTCGGTTCCCTCCCCAACTCTCTTAACGAATCGAATCCGACAGCGGATTCCACACAGGCAAGGAAGCCCATCCGATGGTACATCGCCACCGCCCCGCCAGTCGTTTGCATTCACGACATGCCAAGCGACGCATCATGTTGGAGCAATTGGAATGCCGCCAACTGCTCGCCGTCGATGGTTTTCAGATTGACCTCAGCGGTGGCGGGACTGTCGACCTGTTTGACACCGATGGCGGTGCGAGCATTCACGAGCTGTTTGTCAATGGAAGCCCAAACGGAGGAACTCTCGGCACGTCCAATGTTCCTGGGCAAAACAACGAGAACCCGGTTGCAGTTGCCGATTCGGTTGTCGTTAACGAAGACGGTCCGCTCATCAACATTCTGGTGGCCGATTTGTTGGCCAACGACAGTGACCCAGACAACAGTGGTCAGATGGCAATTGCCTCGATTGATGATTCATCGACGGTTGGTCAAGTCACTTTGGATGTAAATTCCGGCACGATTCTGTACGATCCGTCAGGGCTCTTTGAGTCACTCGGCGTCGGACAAAGCTCCGTCGATGTGTTCAGCTACACCCTGGACGATGGTGCCAACGGGCGAGGCAATGCGATGGTGACGGTTACCATCAACGGTGTGAACGATGCTCCGGCGATCACTGGCCCGGCCAGCACACGCGTTGACGAGGGTGGCACGGCAGCGGCATCAGGCACCTTTGCAGACATTGACGACGGTGATGCGATCATTTTGTCCGCCAGTGAGGGAAGCGTCGTTGGCGGCGATGACGGCGGTTGGTCTTGGTCGATGGATACGTTTGACGGACCAGACCAATCTCGCGACATAACGATCACCGCAACGGATGGTTCCAGCGAAACAGCATCATGGACGTTTCGTCTCAATATCGACAATGTTGCCCCCAGCATCGAACTGACGGGAGCCGAGACGGCGGTCGAGGGGGCCGGTTACGCGCTGACCCTCGGCACTGTGACGGATCCTGGACAAGAAACGATCACGAGCTACATCGTCGATTGGGGGGACGGAACGACTGAGTCGTTCTCCGATGCGGGCGTCAAAACGCATGTTTTCCCCGGCGGTCCGGCAACTCACGTGATCACTGTTTCCGTGGTGGATGAAGACGGAACCCACACGGCGGCGACAAAATCGGTTGTGGTGGAGAACGCTGCACCTCAGATCAACGTCGATCAAGCAACCGTGATGATCGATGAAGGATTCGTCGCAACGAATTCAGGAACCTTCCATGACGCGGGCACGGACGAGGTGACATTGTCAGCATCCGTCGGGTCGGTGATGAAGGAAAATGACGACGCTTGGTCGTGGACGCTGGCGACGCAGGACGGTCCTGTCGAAAGTCAAACGGTCACCATCACCGCAACGGATTCCGATGGTGCGCAGTTCACGGCGACGTTTGAGTTGTTCGTTTCCAATGTCGCTCCTGCCTTGACCGTCGATACAGCGTTGGTGACGGTCGACGAAGGATCGATTGCGACGAACTCTGGAACCTTTGCCGATGTTGATCAGGACGACGTGACATTGACGGCTTCGTTCGGAACTGTCGCACAAGACGTCAACGGTAGTTGGAGTTGGACGGCGGGAATCACTGATGGCCCTGATCAATCGCAAACCGTTACGATCACTGCGATCGACGAGGACGGCGGTCAGTCGACAGTGACTTTCGGACTCGTGGTCAACAATCTCGCGCCTGTCGCATCGGATCAAACCATTGACGTGATCGGCAATGTTCCCGTCACCCTGCCACTCGCTGTACTGCTCGAGGGAGCGACCGATGTGGGTATGGATGAACTGTCCGTTCTGACGCTTGATGATTCGGCAACGTCTGGATTGCTGTCTATCGACGAACAGAATCAGACATTTCGCTACGTTCCGGTGACCGGTTTCACAGGTAGCGATTCATTTGATTTCATCATTGTGGACAGCGACGGTGCGACGCATGCGGCCACCACATTGATCACGGTCAGCAACACGATCTGGTTTGTAGACAATTCAGCAGCATCGGGCGGAGATGGTTCGTTATCAGCGCCGTTCAATTCGCTGGCTCCCCTCAACGTTGACAACAACGTCGAGAACGGCGGTGATCCTGATCGGCCTAGCGATGTGATTTTTGTAGCGACCGGGATGGGCGTCTACGACACGTCGCACGGTGAGATCGAACACGATTCTGGTTTTCGCATGGAAGACAACCAGGTTCTGGTCGGCCAAGGAGCAAATGCGCTGACCTTGGAGTCATGGCTGGACGAGCAGCACGGTTGGATACTGCCCAATGGAAGCGATCCATTGCCTAGCCTGGGAGGGCTGTCCCCTCACATCACGAACACGACAGGAGACGTGATCACAATCGGCAACGGCAATCTGATCACGGGTGTGACGCTCGACCCGGTTGCAAGTGCTGGGATCGCTGGCGAAGGCGTTGATGGATTGGTGGTTGAGTTTGTGATCATCATCACCAGTGGTGGCACCAACGACAACGAAGGAATTCGGTTGACAACCGTCACCGGCACGCTCACCTTTTCCAGCCTTGATATCGGTAGCGAAACAGGCCAAACAAACGCCGGAACGGCCATTCAGATCGATGGCGGCACGGCAAATTTGAGCTTTAGCGACGTCGACATCGATCAACAAGGCGGCTCGTTGATCAGCATCATCAATACGTTTGCATCGACCCTGGAGTTTGACGAGAACAGCGAGTTGCGGCTCGGTGGTTCTACCGAAGCCGCGATCACGATCGCTGACAATGATGGTGGAACGGTCATCATCAACAACGTCAGCAACTCAGATCCCTCAGCGACCGTCGTTTTCAATATCGTCGGCAACGAAGGTCTGACGACGACGACCCCAGTCAACGATGCGCCGAGCTTCTCACTGGCAGCCGATGAGGTGAACGTGGATCTGCTCGACGGTACTGCAAGTTTCTCGGGGTTGTTCGCCAATCTGGTTCCGGGACCAGCCGATGAGGTAACGCAGGCCGTTGCGCTCTCGATCATCGGCAACGACCATGCAGAAATGTTTGCCGCTGCACCGGAGATTGATGCAAACGGGAATCTTGTTTTTACTCCACTTGCCGTGGGGTCGGCTACCTTGACGGTGATCGCGACCGACGATGGAGGAACCGCGAATGGGGGCGTGAATGTTTCGGAGAGCAAAACGATCACCATCCATGTCACGGAGGCGAATCGTCCGCCACAACTGGACGAAATCATTGATCCGGTCATTGATGAGTCTGTATTGCTGAGCTTTACTGCAACGGCAAGCGATCCGAATCGCGCAGATACACTGACATTTCAACTCACCGGTGATGTGCCTGTTGGCGCGTCCATCACGTCCGACGGTGAATTTGGATGGATGCCGACAGAGGAGCAAGGACCTGGAGACTATACGTTTAATATTGTTGTCTCCGACGGCGATCTCTCCGACTTGCAATCCATTACCGTCACGGTCCAGGAATCAAACTCCGCTCCGACGCTTGACGTGATCGCGCCGGCAGTGATCGATGAAGGCGACCTGTATACGTTCACCGCGTCGGCAAGCGACTCAGATTTGCCCGCAAATTTGCTGGCATTTTCACTGGCCGGTGAGGTGCCCGCAGGTGCGACTATGGATAGCGAAGGTCGTTTTCAATGGACGCCGACGGAGGCTCAAGGTCCGGGAGTGTTTCAGTTTGACATCGTGGTCAGCGATGGTGATCTGATTGATTCGCAAACCATTCAAATTCAAGTCAACGATGTTCCCAACGCGCCGGTGCTCGGTCCGCTACCCTCACAGACCACCAGCGAAGGCGTCGAGATTCGGTTCACCGCTGTGGCAACGGATTCAGATCTGCCGATCCAGATCCTCTCCTACAGTTTGGCTGGCGATGTCCCCACGGGTGCGGCGATCACTCCCGCTGGCGAATTCACCTGGACGCCTGACGAGACGCATGGATCGGGTCAGTTTATCTTTGATGTCGTGGTTTCCGACGGCAGCCTTTCCCACTCGCAGTCGGTCACGATCGACGTGACGGAGTCGAATGAAACGCCGTCGCTTGCTTCGATTGATGCACAAACGGTTGCCGAGCATTCGACGCTCAACTTTCAGGTCACTGCGACGGACGCTGATTTGCCGGCTCAAACGTTGACGTACAGCTTGGCAGGTACGGTCCCCACGGGTGCGGCGATCACTCCCACTGGCGAATTCACCTGGACGCCTGACGAGACGCATGGATCGGGTCAGTTTGTCTTTGATGTGGTGGTTTCCGACGGCAGCCTTACCCGCTCACAGTCGGTCACGATCGACGTGACGGAGTCGAATGAAACGCCGTCGCTTGCTTCGATTGATGCACAAACGGTTGCCGAGCATTCGACGCTCAACTTTCAGGTCACTGCGACGGACGCTGATTTGCCGGCTCAAACGTTGACGTACAGCTTGGCAGGTACGGTCCCCACGGGTGCGGCGATCACTCCCACTGGCGAATTCACCTGGACGCCTGACGAGACGCATGGATCGGGTCAGTTTGTCTTTGATGTGGTGGTTTCCGACGGCAGCCTTACCCGCTCACAGTCGGTCACGATCGACGTGACGGAGTCGAATGAAACGCCGGTTCTTGCTTCGATTGATGTACAAACGGTTGCCGAACATTCGACGCTCAGTTTTCAGGTCACTGCGACCGACACCGATTTGCCCGCTCAAGCGTTGACGTACAGCTTGGCTGGTGCGGTCCCCACAGGTGCGGCGATCACTCCCACAGGTGAGTTCACCTGGACACCTGACGAGACGCATGGCTCGGGTCAGTTCGTCTTTGATGTCGTGGTCTCCGACGGCAGCCTTACCCATTCGCGGTCGGTCACGATCGACGTGACGGAGTCCAACGGGGCGCCGGTCCTGGCTCCCATTGGCAATCAAGTGGTAGATGAAAACTCGCTGCTTAGTTTCAGCGTCAACGCGACTGACAGCGATTTGCCGGCTCAGACGCTCGTGTACAGCTTGGCTGGCAATGTTCCTGCGGGGGCGATGATCACGAACACGGGTGAGTTTTCTTGGACGCCCAATGAATCCCAGGGGCCGGGGATTTACAGTTTTGATTTGGTCGTCAGCGACGGCGTGTCTAGTGACAGCGAAACGATATCTGTGTTGGTGAACGACGTCGTATTGCCGACAATCGCTCAGGTCAGGCTTGAAATGAGTGAGATTCATGTCGGTGGCGAAACGTTCTATGCCAGTTGGCTTGAAGTCACTGAGCTGGGTGATTCAGTAACCCCCGCGACTCGAATCGACCTGATGCGGGCAGGAGACTCCTCGTTCGATCGCTTGTATACCGTAGGTGCGTATCATGAAGCCAGCTTTGACTATGGAACCATTGCCGACATGGTCTTGGCGCACGACGGCGAGCACCAAATAGGCATTGACTACGATGGCGATGGAGACCACGAAGCGCTGTTTACGATCGACGTTGACTTGTCAGCATTGGATGCGGCATCGTTCCCCGAACCACCGAACATCACCAGTCCCTCGGGGACGATTGAAACGACGACTCCGACACTCGTTTGGGACGCGATTGCTGGTGCTGAGACGTTGTATGTTTCGGTCGTTCAGAACAATGATAACTTTGACGAAGTTTGGTATACCGAGCCAGAACTGCATGGCGCCTCGACCAGTGTGACATCCGGCTTGCTGCCGACGGACACCGATCTGATCGCTTCCGTGCAAGCAAATTTCCGACGTGATGATCTGGCATCGATATCCAGTGACGACGGTGCGGTCTCGCTGGCATTCTACGTCAACGCAGTTTCGGGGAATCCCTTCACGATTAGCGAATCCAATCCGAGTGGTGCAGGCAGGATCATTGACGGGTTCGACGGAAACTCTGGTGGCGTTCCGAGCGGATGGAGCGTACCTGTTGGCGAACCGAGTGGTGTTGTGGAACAAAACTCTGCGGTCAACTTTTCAACCGACAGCCTGCTTGCATTGACCCCCAATCAAACGGTCGATTTGCAGAACCAGGAGACGACTTTCGTTGCACACTTTGACAGTCTGACCGGACAATCGGGCGTCGCTCTCGGTTTCTACACCAGTTTTGATGATACCGGGGAAGACGCAGGAATCGAGGTGTTCTATCAAGCCGCCAACAACTTGTTTGACATCGACATCTGGGACGCAGGCGGGACTGCACCTGACTACGATCTCAATCTCAACGTGCCTGATTCGTACGGCGGTGGAGCCTTTGACATCACATTGACCGTCAGCCCGGCCGGGTACCAAATCGAATTGGTTGGCGACGTGAACTTTGACTCCGGGCTGTTGTCGTACCCCGAGGGGCACGGCTTGACGCAGATGGGCAACGCTTCGCATCCGGGAATCATCATCAACATGGAATCCGGCACGGCGACCGCATCGCTCACGGGCGTGGAAATCACGAGCCATGAGGTCAGTGATACACCATTCGCGGAATTTGAGATCGCTCTGGAGCAAGCGATTTTTCCCGATGGCAGCACAGCAGCATTTGGATACCTGGATATCACGCTGACGCAAGATGATCGCTGGAGCAGCGAGATGGAAATCCATATCCAGAGGCCGGGTGGGGCTTTCGAACAGCAGCCCACGGGATGGAACTCCGTTGGACTTGATCTGGAAATGAGCGACGGACAGACGCTGGATGACTTCATCGCATCCATTGCGGGCCAGTACGTCGTGGGCGTCGACTACGATGGTGCCACGGATGGCAATAGTGACTTTGACGAACAGTTTACGGTCATCCTCGATCTTGCGGGCATTGATGAGGAATCCTTTCCAGCGATCCCCACGATCGTTTCGCCCGCCAGTGGAGCGATCCTGCCCGCAGGTAACCGAATGGTCACCCTCGATTGGGAACCTGTGGCTGAAATCGATTTCTACCATGTCGGTGTTTCGGGTGGTGTATCGACGGACGTTCCAGCAGAGGAAACACAGCAGACGTTCGAGTTCTTGCCCAGCGGTCAGAGCCTCCTAGGATTCGTCGGTGGCTCCAAGAATCACTCCAGAACGTCGCTCGCTCCCGGGGATCCAACCGTCGATCACGTTTTCCGAATGAGTACGTATCGCGGAGTTGATCTCAGCATCGAAAGCGAACTGACTGGCATATCTCAAGGCGGTGCGATCGGGACACACGCCGGTGGCAGTACGACGCTTGGCGGATTGGACTATGAATTTGTGGGCGTACATCACGATGCATTGCTGTTTGCTGACTATCTCAGGCCTGGCGGATGGGAGGATGTTGCAGAGATCATCGGCGGCGATGACCGCTTGCAGCAATTCCTCGCCACTGCGCAATGGACAGGAGAAATCTATCAGGTCTGGGATATTGCGTTGATCGACGACACTGAAACGGATGTCGATTTCGTACACGGCGATTTGAAACTCCGCTACGACACCACGCTGTTCGATCAAGGATGGTCGACATTGACCGCGGAGCAAATCGAAGCTGGGACCTATGCCTATCAATTCGATGAAGCCTCGGGAACATGGCAGGCACTACGACTACTTGAACGCGACATGTTCGGTGACACCATCACGGTTCGGATGCAGTCCGCCGGGCCGATCATCTTAGGTTATCACTGGGACGGGCCTGACGTTGATCCCGACGATGTAGAGGCGTTGTCCATGATCGATTTTGAAGTGTACTATGCCACACTCGACGGTGAAACGATCTACGGAGCAAATCTCGATATTCGGACCGAGGATGAACGCGCGATCGAGGCGACCACGATCAAGTTCAAGGGGCCCTTGGATGCCAGCTACCAAATCATCTCTGGAGGTTGGGGCTGGGAGACAACTCAATACGATCCCGCCGATGGACAATCTCTCGCAGAGTTTCTCGATTCGCTCAGCGGTCAATACGAGTTGCAGTACGATTTCGGAGGCGATGGCGAGTTCGAAGAATCATTGTTGTTTGAGCTCCGTGTCGATGGACTGGATTTCAGTGATTTTACGATCGCACCCACCGTCACCTCTCCAGGGGATGGTTCCACTCTCGTATCAGCCAATCGCACACCAACAGTGACTTGGGAAGAGGTGCCCGAAGCGGATTTCATGATCGTTGACTTCCAGGCCGTGGAACCGGACGGGATCCCTGTTGAGCCAACCATCTTTGAGGCAGAGATCGACGCATCGACAACCAGTATTACCAGTGATCGATTGCCAACCGGCGTCGATTTCTTTGTGCCCGTGGGAGCTGCGAAGTTGTATGACGACGTAGCGATTCAACTCGGCGGGACAGATGTGATTGACGTGTCTTTCGTGCTGGCGCACTTCACACCACTGAGTTTCAGCATTGAAAGAGCCGAGAGCGAGGTCCCCGCCGGAAATTCATCGGGCACGTTTGGTGGCGGCAGTTCCTCTGTCGGAGGCGTTGATTTCTCACTCCAAGGTGTCGCTGACGCGGCGCGTTTCCGAGCAGAGTATCAACCCATCGGTCCGAATCAGGAAATCATGGAGATGGTTTACGGAAGCCGAGTGGCGGTTGAAGATTCTTATGATGTGTTCTATCCCGGCGGACACTACCAAGAGGGCTGGCGGATTGATTTGGTCGATGCAAATGGCGATGACGTCGTCGCTAGCGGAATGACTCTCACACTACAATATGATCCGTCGTTGATGTGGAGCCACACAGCCGAAACCAACCTGCAGCCATTCCAATACGATGAATCAACCGGCTCATGGATCAAACCAACCGTGATTTCGCATGACACGACCGCCCATACGTTCACCGTTCAAACCCATCTGATCGCGCCGATCGTCTTGGCAATCGAACACATTCTCGCTCCGGCTGTCACGGTAAGTTTGGCGAAAACCACGAACGTTGCTTGGTCGAATGAACTGAAATTCATCACGCATCGCGATTCTGACGAGGTGTTCTCGCCCAGAGTTGGCCTGGAGACCGGCGAAGTACACAAAACGAGTAACGGCTCGGCATCACAGCACATCGACACGGCCGACGCTCTGTTACTAGAGACGTCTTATGGGAGTGAAGGTGAGTCCCCCGGCAGTGCACTCTGGGAAATGGACGACGAGCTGCTGGAATTGCTCGCCAACAATCAATAAAACGCGTCGGGATCGGCGTCGCTGGGCATTCGCCAGTCACCTCGCGGAGAAAGACTCACCGAGCCTACTTTGGGCCCATCGGGGACACAGTTGCGTTTGAACTGATTGGCAAAGAATCGCTTGAGAAATGTGTCCAGTGTTTCGGCAATCTCGTCGGCTGAAAATGGCTTGTTGAACTGAGCGTGTGATGCCAAGTACAGGATCTTGTCGCGGGAAAACCCGTTGCGGATGAAGTGGAACAGAAAGAAATCATGCAGCTCGTATGCTCCGATCGAGGACTCCGTGTTCTGGCGAATGGTACCGTCGGCCGCTGGTGGCAACAGTTCCGGTGAGATCGGTGTGTCGGCCACGCGATGCAAGACTTGTCGCAGGTCGCCGTCGAAGTGATGGTCCGCCGAGTAGCGAACGAGGAACCGGACCAGGGTCTTGGGGATGGACGTGTTGACGTTGTACATCGACATGTGATCGGCATTGTAGGTGCACCACCCCAACGCTTGTTCGCTCATGTCACCCGTGCCCAAGACGAAACCGCGGCTCATCAGCAGCATCGTTCGAATGCGTGCTTGGACGTTTTCGAAGGTGAGGTCCGATGCGTCGTCCGGCAGTGCCAGCAGTTGTTCATGCAGTGATTGCGATGTCGTCGATTCATCGATCGCGATCCCGAGCGGCGAATGCCCGAGTGCACGAAAGGAATCCAGGCACAGATCGCGGATGTCAATGCACTCGCCCGTGATCCCGGTCAGCTCGATCAACCGATCTGCACTCGTGCGTGTGTGTTGCGTGGTTCCGAAACCCGGCATCGTGATCCCGCAGATCGTTTTGCGGTCGCGTCCCGTTGCGTCACAGGCTCTCAGCGCGATCAACAATGCCAGCGTACTATCAAGTCCGCCGGAGATTCCGATTGAAAGTGTCAGATTGGCGGGCAGGCGCGACAAACGTTTGATCAATCCAGCGGTCTGAATCGCCAGGATCTCGCCGCATCGGTGTTCCAACTCATCGGACTCGTCGGGGACAAACGGATGAGCATCGACACGGCGGAACAGTTTCTCTTTCATTGGTCGCGGTGTCGATCCTGCGTGCAATTCGATATCACGGTACTCATCGATATCCATCGCACCATCATCGAATGAACCGACAACGCGTCGGTCGTGCATCAACCGTTGCAAATCGATATCGCAAGTCACTGACGTTTCGGCGCAATATGCTGGCTCCAACGCGTCGCCCACGCGACGGGATTCACTCAGCAGGTTGCCGTTTTCGGCGATCAAGCAGTGGCCGCCGAAGACCAAGTCGGAGGTGGACTCGCCGGGACCTGCGCTGCTGTACGCATACGCGGCGATGCAACGTCCAGATTGACTGCGCACCAGATCGCGACGCCAACTTGCTTTGCCGATCGTCTCGTTGCTGGCCGACAGATTCAGCAGCACGTTCGCGCCGGCCAGTGCCGCACGCGAACTGGGAGGGATCGGCGTCCAAAGATCTTCGCAGATTTCGACGGCGATCTTCGCCGCACCAGTGTTGAACAACAGGTCCGTTCCAAAGGGGACTTCGAAACCGTCGATGGTGAGCGTCTCGGGATCGATCTCGCTCGCCGCGCGAAAATAGCGGCCTTCGTAGAACTCGCGATACGTTGGCAAGAAAGTCTTGGGCACGATGCCAGCGATTTCACCCAGACAAATCACGGCAGCGACATTCATCATTGAGCCGCCCACCGAGCATGGCAAACCAACCACGACGATTTTTTCGTGCGTCTCGCTGTGCCGTTTGATTTGGATCAATGCCGCTAGGGCTGCATCGATCAATGAATCGGTTGCGAACAGGTCGCCACAGGTGTATCCCGTCAGCCCCAGTTCAGGAAACAGCAGCAGGTCCGAGTCCGATTGTTCGATCGCTGCGATCGTACGCTCGGCATTGACCATCGGATTGGCAACCGCCAGATGTGGTGCGGCTGCGGTGATTCGAAGAATTCCGTGTGGATACACGATATTGGCTGTCTGGAGAGGAGTTTCGTATTCGGGCGTGTCAAAGGCGGTGGGGTTGCCACGGCACAATGCCTGCACTGCACAATGCCTGCACTGCACAATGCCTGCATGGCACAATGCCTGCACTGCACAATGGATGTCAGTCGGCTAGTATAGCCATCGACACCTCGCCGCGATTGGGGCGTATGTCGATTTCGCCGACCCTGCGATTGCCCCTTTTTTGCCGTCTCATTCTCTGACCGCTACAACCGATACCCCAGCCTAAGATGCCTCAACCGATTCTTTCCAAGCGACTTTTTCGATTTCTGCGTGAACTAAAGGACAACAACAATCGAGAGTGGTTCGCCGAAAACAAACTCCGTTACGAGAGCGATGTCCGGGACCCTGCGGTGGAGTTGGTTGCAGCGTTGGAAAAACCGCTGGCCAAGGCCGCGCCGATGTTGGTTGCCATCCCCAAAGGTCATGGCGGCAGCGTCATGCGAATCTATCGCGACACACGTTTTGGGAAAAACAAGGATCCCTACAAGACCAATGTCGGCATCTCGATTCGCCACCAAGCGGGCAAGGACATTCATGCACCTGGGATCTATATTCACTTGGAACCAGGCGACTGTTTCATCGGCGCCGGTACTTGGCGTCCCGAAAGCAGCACGCTTTCCGCGATTCGATCCTCCATCGACAGCAATCCGGCCGCTTGGAAACGGGCTCGTGACAACAAAGCGTTTCGAGAACACTTTCAGTGGGTGGGCGAAAGCTTGAAAACAGCACCGCGTGACTATCCCAAGGATCATCCGTTGATCGAAGACCTGAAACGCAAGGATTTCATTGCGATCGCTCCACTGACGGAAAAAGATCTGACGGGAGACGCCGCGATCTCGCTGCTGATGGAGCGTGTTCGACAAGCCAAGCCGGCAATGAAGTTCTTGTGTGAGGCGATCGACGTGCCGTATTAGACGCCGGAATATAAAACGAAATATGAACGCAGACGCTGAGGACAACCGCTGGGATTCCGCTCACGCCCTGCATTCGTTGACGTTGTGGGCCGCATGGTGCTGCGCCGCAACATGGGCCATATGTCGATTCTCTCCTTACGGCGACGTCGAGGCGGCATTTCAAGCTGGCTTTCCTTTCGCGGATGCTTGGATCGTTTTTCGAGCCGGCGTCTTGTGCCTTGTGGCGATGGGGCTGGCGGAGTTTCTGCAACGCAGCTTGCGTATTCGACTTTATCTTCTTGCCGCAGTCGCGATTCTCGCCATCCCGATGCTGGTCTTCGCAAATTCGGTCCTGGTGAGCTGGGTCGGCCGTTCTTTGTTCGACGCCGAGACTTGGGATCACGCTTGGAATCATGGCGGCGAGCTGGCCGGGCACATTCCCTCTGGAGCGATTCGGTTGTTCGCGATGGCCATCGTCGGCGGTCTTGTCTTTTCGATCGTTGGTGGTTGGGGTGCATGTCGGCTCGGTCGACGATGGAGAGAAAATGCACCTCGCGTTTGGCCTATTTTTGTGGGTGCCATCATGGTATCGGTTTCGGGGCTTTTGGGAATTCCAGCGTGGACACACCGCGTCCCCGAGATCGCTTCTCGGGCAGATGAATTGATGGTTCCGCCGGCAGGAGTCAGCGTCGAGATGGCACGACGGATCGAGGCGATGGACATGCGGCATCGTCAAGTGACGGTCACCGCCAAACCGCAATCTTGTCGTGACATCGTGGTGGTTGTCATCGAATCCTTTCGCCCGGAGTTGGTCACGCCGGACGTGATGCCGAACCTGGCTGCGTTGGCACAGAGGAGCGTGGTTTGTCGGAATCATTTTTCCGGCGGAAATGCCACCACACACGGCATGTTCAGCTTGCTCAATGGGCTCAGCGCGGTCTGGTACTCGCGTCCGGTTCGCACGGCCCCGATCGGATTGCGATTGTTTCGCGAAGCGGGCTATGAACTGGGGTTCTTTGGGGGACACGACGACTGGGAGAAATTTCGTATGACGGGGTTCATCAATCGAGCCACGTTCGACGTGATGGAGACACAGTCGATGAACTGGCTGACCACAGATCGCCAAGCGACCGAGAGGGCAGCGGTTTTCTTGAACGCCGATAAAGCGTCACGTCGTCCGCGAATGGCGGTGCTGTATCTCTACTCGACGCATGCGGACTACCGAAGCTATGCCTCGGATCAAGTCTTTCAGCCCGCAGCGGATGATCGCTATTTGATCCCATACACGAATTCGATGCGACCGTTGGTCTGGAATCGCTACAAGAACAGTGCAAGGAGTGTGGATCGATTGTTAGCTGGCGTTCTCGACGACGAGCGTATCGTGGCTGTCGTCGGTGACCACGGCGAGTCCTTTCTCGAGGATGGTGTCTGTGGGCACGGGACCAAGTTGAATCGTTATCAAAACATGACACCGGCCGTCATCTATTGTCCACGGCAGACACCGCAGCAGGTTGATGCTGTCACCGGACACGCTGATGTGCTGCCGACCATCCTCGGCGCCGCGGGAATCATCGTGTCCGACCCGGAGGCTATGGACGGTGTGAATCTGTTGGATGCGTCAGAACGCGACGTCAGGGATCGAGTGACGGTAACTCGAAACTACTTGGATGATCAGTATCTGTTGGTGCCTGGCAACGTGTCGGATCGCGAGCCGATGATCGGGCATCGTGTGGAGCTGACTTTGAATGAATGGCAAGCCAGCGTGTTAGAAACGATGTTCCTGTCGTCGAATGACCCGTCCGAGCCAGATGGCGAAGCGGGCGGTGTGTCAGATGGTGCGGCCGTCTTGCAAGAATGGATCGAGAAGCGTTTGCCTCGTGTGGTCGAGCGAGATTGAATCCGAAAGCGATGGCATCCCGACCGTAACAGGGGCAAACACCAAAGCCCAGGGTTGCGCTGGGCTGTTCAAAATTGGGGGTGTGGCATTCTCAGACGAAGGTAGCCGTCAGTTGTTTCCTCCGCCGAGACAAGCTCGACGGAAGGAGCTTCGCGGAACAAAGCCTGCGAATTCCAAATCCAATGCAATAACAAACACTAGCCCGGATTATTCACGCGACTCAATACGGTCATCGCAACACGTTTGCAAAAAACGGCTTACGCGGATTGGCACGAAAACAGTCTGCGCACATCAGCCGCCACGCGATAGCGTCCGGTTCTCACGCCTATACTCGGGAACCGAACGCTATCGCGTGCCGGCTAATGAATAATCCGGGCTAGTGCATCGTCCAGTCTTGATTTTGGGGTTAGCCGTTTTGGCGTTAGCCACGGTTGAGTCGCGAAAACCGTGGCTAACGCCAAAACGGCTCATTTATCAAACCCACGTTCCAAGACTGGACGATGCACTAGCGTACGCTATCGACTTGGAAAGTCGAGCGACTTTCGAGCGGCTATGCCAGGATGTCGTGGATGACTTGTGTGGGTTTGACGCCGGTGAGTCGTTGGTTCAGACCTTGAAAGGGGACGCTGAAACGTTCATGGTCAAAACCCAGCAAGTGCAGAAGGGTGGCGTGGAAATCACGCAATTGCACCGGGTTGTGTACCGCAGAGTAGCCGACCGCATCGGTTTCGCCGTAGGTCATTCCGGGTTTCACGCCACCACCGGCCATCCACAGAGTGAACGCGCCTGGATTGTGGTCGCGACCGACATAGGTCATCTCTGTTCCGCCGCGGTTTTCGCGCATCGGAGTGCGTCCGAATTCGCCGCTCCAGATCACCAGGGTGTCTTCCAGCATGCCGCGTTGTTTGAGATCACCCAGCAGCGCGGCGATCGGGCGATCGGTCTCTTCGCATTTCGTCTTGAAACCGTCGTTGAGCGCTTCGTTCTTCGCCGATCCATGAGAGTCCCAACCCCAGTCGAACAGTTGAATGAAGCGCACATCGCGTTCGGCCAGTCGGCGGGCCAGCAAACAGTTGTTGGCAAAGGATTCTTTGCCCGGCTCGGAACCGTACGCTTCGTGCACACTGGCGGGTTCTTTGGTGATGTCCATCGCATCCGGCACGGCGGCTTGCATGCGGAAAGCCATCTCGTATTGAGCGATTCGAGTCAGCGTTTCGGGATCGCCGTACTCTTCGCTGGCCCGTTGGTTCAATCGATTCAGCGTATCCAGCATCGCGCGTCGTGAATCGCGGGTGACGCCGGGCGGGTTGGAAATGTCCAGCACCGGATCTCCTTGGCTGCGACACTGGACGCCTTGGTAGACCGATGGCAGGAAACCGGCGCTCCACAACGCTTTGCCCGCACGCGGTTGTCGGCCGCCGGAAAGCAGCACGATGAACCCCGGCAAGTCTTCGTTCTCCGTGCCCAGCCCCCAAGTCAACCAGGAACCGATCGATGGGTAGCCCATGCGAGACTGTCCGGTGTGCACCATCAACTGGGCCGGACCGTGATTGAATTGGTCCGTTTGCATGGATTTGATGAAACAAACGTCATCGACATGCTTGGCAAAGTGTGGCATTCGATCGGAAACCCATGCGCCACACTCGCCATGTTGTTCAAACGGGAACTGGCTGCCCAGCATCTTCGGCGTTCCTTGAATGAACGCGAACCGTTTTCCTTCCATGAATTCTTTTGGGCAATCCTTGCCATCGAGACGTTGCAAGTCAGGCTTGTAGTCGAACAGTTCCAGTTGGCTGGGGGCACCGATCATGTGCAAATAAATCACCCGTTTGGCTTTGGCCGGGTGTGGTGGTGCCAGTGGGCTCAGCGGATTGGCGGCCGAGTGAACCGGTTTGACGCCAGTGTTGGCCGACGCCGTGTTCTGCATCGCCAGCCACATCGCCCCCATGCCGGTCGCACAGCCTTGGAGGAAATGCCGACGCGTGTCACTCTGCAGCGAAGCGAGTTGAGATTCCAGTTTTAGTCGTTCGTTATTCATGATTGATTATCTGTTTGGGGGCGATCGCTGGTGTCGGTACGATGCATTTCACTTCGTGACGACTTCGTCCAAATTCAGCAAGACGCTTGCGACGGTCGTCAGTGCGGTCAGTTCCGTCGTGCTGGAATTCTCGTTTTGGCTTTGTTCTTCGTTGTCTGAGTCGATGGCGACGCTGTCTGTTGCGACGCTGTTGTAAAGCTCGATCAGATCACTCACATCGGCTTCACCCGGCTCGCGTCCGGTGACAACAATGAATCCCTGACGAATCTGATCCTCGGGCGTTGCGGCTGATTTCTGCATCCGACGAGCGAGCCCTTCGGAGCATTCGATGAAGGTTTGGTCGTTCAACATCATCAATGCTTGGACGGGAGTGTTGGAGTTCATCCGCCTGGGAGTACAGAATTCGCGTGACGGTGCATCAAAGGCGGCAAACATCGGGTAGGGAATGCTGCGTTTGGTGTACGTGTAGATCGAGCGGCGGTATCGATTGTCGTCGTTGACTCCGGGCGTGTTCCATTTGTCGCCGCCGGAGAAAGGTCGCCAGACACCGTCGGGGATCGGAGGGTGGACCGGCTTGCCGAATGGTTTCTCGCTCAACAACCCGGCGAATGCGAGTGCCTGATCTCGGACGATTTCCGCGGACAAGCGATTTCGGGGGCCACGAGCGAGCAGGCGATTTTGGGGATCACGCTCGTTGAGTTCGGGACGGATCTTGGAGCTTTGCCGATACGTGCTGGAGAGCACCAGTTCACGGATCAGCCGTTTTCGGCTCCATTGGAACTCGTTTTGGAAACGAACCGCCAAGTCGTCCAGCAAGCGGGGGTGCGACGGCGGTTCGCCGGAGTCGCCAAAGTCTTCTTCGGTGGCGACCAAACCGATGCCAAAAAGTCTGGCCCAGATCCGGTTGACTTCCACGCGTGCGGTCAGCGGATTCTCTGGGCTGACCAGCCAACGGGCCAAAGCCAGTCGGTCGGCGGGAACGTCCGCGGGCAAGGGTGGCAACGAATCGGGAGTGTTGGGGGTCACCTCCTGATCTTTGGTCAAAAACAATCCGCGCTGAAAAACATGCATCGGACGTTTGAAACGCTCGGGGCGTTCTCGCAAGACCGGCGTTGCCACCGAAGCGATCTTGGAGCGTTTTTGATTCAGCTCTTTGAGCTGTGCTTGCTGTTCTTGAAATGACTGATCGTCGACGAGTTTTTGGAAATGGTCCGAATCGGTCACCGCCAAGTGACCGCGGCGGGTGAGCAAGGAGAACGACGCGAGAATGAAAATGCGATGATTCAGTTTCAGTTCGATACGTGATCCGGCAGGCACGTCGAGCGGTGAGTCCAGCACCAACGCGGCTTGTCGTGGATAGTGGATCCGTGAGAACGCCGCAAAGCCTTGGTTGGATTTCGCATTCAGGCTTTCCTGGGGATCATAAAACGGCTCCGGTTCGTCGATGACCAGTCGGTCGAGTTTGATCGGCGTCGGGTTTTCTTGACCGGGAACGATCATTTCCGCCGAGACGTGAGACAACACAAATCCCCATTCGGAATCACGAACGGCGGTCTCCGGATCCAACGGCAATGCGGTCAGGCGGATCGCCGAGAGTTGTTTCAGGTTCTCCGGCAAGGGAGCCTGAAGCGTGATTTGTGTGTCCCGGCTGACCGTGTCGACGGTAAAGAATTCGTCATGGTCGCCCTTCCGTTCGACTTGCAATTGCGTGGCAGTGTTGGACGATGCGGTCAAGTCGACGAGAGGTTGCCAGATCGTTTGATTCGCCAGGATCTCGTATTCACGCTGCCACGTTTCTTTTTGCAGGTCTCTGATCTGGCGATCCAGTTCCGACGCGGCGTCGTAGTCGCTGGTTTGCACGGGGACTTGGAGAGTCGGCCATTCTTGGTCCAAGTCACAGTCGGCGGTGTTGTTAAAGAACGCGGCGAACTCGTAGAACTCTTCGTGACGGAACGGACCGTAGGGGTGGCTGTGGCATTGCACACATCCGAACGTGACTCCTTGCCAAGTTTGCCAAGTGGTGCTGACGCGATCCAGGACCGCTGCGACCCGGAATTCTTCGTCGTCCGTTCCGCCTTCCTCGTTCGTCTGTGTCATACGATGACCGGCCGTCGCCACGATGTCACCGATACTGGGCTCGGGCAGCAGGTCACCGGCCATTTGCTTGATCGTGAACTGATCGTATGGCATGTCGCTGTTCAAGGAGTCGATCACCCAATCGCGGAACTTCCAAATCTGCCGTTGCCCATCCAGTCCGAGACCTTTGGAATCCGCGTAGCGAATTTGGTCCAACCAGACACTTGCCCATCGTTCGCCAAAGGCGGGTGAGTCCAGCAGTTGATCGACCAAGTTACTGCAGGCTGTCTCCGAATCATTGGCATAGTTCGCCAGGAACGCCTCGCGTTGTTCCGGCGTTGGCGGCAGTCCGGTGAGGTCCAGCGTCACTCGGCGAAGCCAACGTTCAGGCGAAGCATCTGGCGACGGCTCAAGTCCCGCGTGGGTCAAGCGATCCAATACAAAACGGTCGACAGGTTCACGCGGCCACTTGCTGTCGCCGGTATCGGGTGCGGTTTGGGGCTTGGGGGCGACGTAAGCCCAGTGTTCTGACCACTGAGCACCTGCGCTGATCCAACGTCTGAGCGTCGCAATTTCATCTTCGCTGAGTCCGCGTCCATGGTCCGGCGGCGGCATCTTTTCGTCTGCGTCCTCTGACGTCACGCGATCGATCAGGACAGATTCGTCGGGCTGGCCGGGTTCAACGATCCATCCGTCAGGCGGAAGCACTTTGTCGCGGTAAACGAACGACACGTCGCCCGCTTGTTTGACTCCGCCGTGACAGGCGGTGCAGTGCTCCGTAAAGATCGGCCGCACATCGTCGTTGAAATTGACGGTCGTCACGTTGGGTTTGTCGTCGCAGAACGCTGCGTTTCGTCCGGTGACCAACAGCAAGCCGACGGCGATCGCGCGAGTGGTCAAACTGGCATTCATGGATTTGGTCAAATGGTTCAAAGTTGATTCTTGCGCTAAGTAAAGAGTGTGCGTTGCTACCCAGATATTTTGACCGCAAACAGCAGGTCGGATACCCCCCGGAGAGTGCAAATGCGGAGATGTACGTCAGGCTTTCCAGCCTGACACCTCACGGCAACAGGTTCAGGGGTATGTCAGCCTAGAAAGGCTGACGTACGGCCAACGTACGGGTCACCTCAGTCCGACGGGTTTGCCGTCGAGTTTCCAATTCGGGTCAATCGTCACCCCCAAGTGTACCAGTGCGGTCATCGGCAGATCGACCAGCTCCGTCGGAGATTCGATGGGGCCTTTTGCCGCATCGCTGCCGCTGACGATCAGGAATGTCGTGTTGATCTCCGGCAAATCGTGTCCTCCACCGTGGCTGGTGCCCCGTCCTCCGTGATCCGTCGACACCAGCACCAGCCAGTGTTCACTCTTGTAATTGGGACGCGACCGCAGTGCAGCGAGCACCTTCTGCACGTTCGAATCCACGGTTTCGATCGCCGACAGGTAACTCGCGACGGAAGGATGAAAGCCGTCTCGATGTCCGGTTTCATCGACGGCGCCAAAATAGACCATCATGGCGTGTGGATCATCGCTCGCCAGTATCTCCGCCGCGTCCCTCGCGATCACCGCGTCTTGTTCGGTGTACCCATCGGCTCCTTCGGCTGGATACACCTTGTGCACATCGGCATGGCTGACGATGTGCGTGTCGATCGGTTCCCAGTCGACCAGTGAGACGGTTCGCGCAGCGGGGAACCGTTGTTTGATACGTGCAAAGAAGTGCGGAAAGTCGACGTAGTTCTTTCCTTTGAAGCTGTTGTCGTGAACACCATGTTTGTCCGCCCAAACACCGGTCAAGAAACTGGACCAACCGGGACCGCTGACCGTGTTGTTGAAACGGTATCGTTTGCCAAGAATCTGCGTCGATTCGCTCATGGCTCCATCGGCGACCAAACTGTCCAACGCAGGGGTCTTTGCGGCTTGCAGCGCATCGCGACGACAGCCATCGATGCCGATGACCAAAACGCGACGTTCTGGAGTTTGTTCACAGAATCCCGAAACAGCCCCAAGGCAGACGACCGACGCAATGAATGTCAGGTGGCAAAAGAAACGCATGGATGAATGGCCTCAAGTCGTACAGGGAAAGCATTCTAGCGATGGTTTCACTAGTGTAACCGATCCTGCGCGACTCATCTTCACGGCATCGTCGTCAATTCGCAGCACGCCGCGCAGGTAGAGCGCTCCATCGATAGCAGAACGCAGCGGAAATCATTGCCCCGAGCCCGGCCAACGCGAGATCCTTTTGCGGGTCCCACACGTCACCCTGTTGACCGTTATACGACTCCGCCATCTGCGGCGAGAATGTGATGGCGATTTGCCATTCAATGACTTCGTAAATTGCACCGACTGCCAGCACACAACTGATCGCCAAGAGCGCAGCTGCGAGTGGCTTCAGACCACAACTGCGTTGCAACCATTCTGAAAACATCGGAACGCCCAAGACACCGGATGCGAAATGCACAAGGCGATCGTAGTGATTGCGTTGCCAACCAAAGATCTCCGAGATCGAAACCCCGAGCAGAGATTCCGAGGCAGCGTCGTAGGGGACGAAGGAATAGATCCAACGAGCGCCGATCAAATGCAGCCACAGAAAGCCAATGGCACATGTGAACGACAGAGTTGTCGGCGAGAGTCGAACGACGGCAAACGCGATCAATGCAACCGCCACCAACGTCGGAATGTGTTGCAGAATCAACTCCTCCGGATACGGGGCATCGACGAAAGACGCAGGGATCGCGATGGCGGTCAGTATGATAATCACTAGTCGCGTTTTCATTGAAGGCGCCGCTCGTTGATTGGATTGATGGTATCCTTGACGAATCACGGTTGTACCATCAAGGCCCCCCAAGAGTTCGATGAATCCTTACGAACCTCCCGGCGACATCAAACACCGTCTCGATCCGCAGACAGATATTGCTGATCCGCAGACAGATGACGAACGATCCGATTCGCATGTGAGGATGTTTCTCGGTGCAATACTCGGTTCGATCGTGTTTGGCTTGCTGATGGAATTGATCAGTCGGCTGAACTGAGGGATGGTGCATGGTGATGGGAGTTCTGACGAATCCCATTACGGTGGTGGCGCCGACTTGTGGGGCATCCGAAGCGGCCAGCGGATGCTAAGATGCCGCGATGTTTCCACTGAGATGTACCGTTCGAGCATGCGAGGAGCCACTCAACTTGAGTGACAGCGGTTTGCGTTGCGCTCGCGGTCACCATTTTGATCGTGCCAAGGAAGGTTACTGGAGTTTGCTGCAGCCACAGGATCGCAAGTCAAAGAATCCTGGCGATTCGGAGTCCGCCGTGCTGGCTCGGCATCGTTGGCTGCAACGCGGACTTGCGAATGGTTTGATCGATGCGTTGCGTCCATGGGTTGATGGTGATGCAGTCAGCGGCGATGGGGGAACCCGTTCCGAAGCGATGATGACGACGCTGGATTTGGGATGTGGGGAAGGCACCTTTGGTCCGGCGTTGTTCGGCGAGCAATCCGCTGGTTACTGCGGCATCGATCTCTCCAAACGCGCGATCAAGCTTGCGGCGCGGCGTTGGCCCCCGGCGACTTGGGTGCTGGCCAACGCGGATCGTGGCTTGCCGGCGGCCGACGCCAGCGTCGACCGTGTGCTGTCCCTATTTGGCCGAAGACCGACTGGTGAGATCCAGCGAGTGCTAAAACCCAACGGAATTTGTGTCGTGGCGGTTCCCGGCGAAGAAGACCTGATCGAGCTGCGCGAGCAGGTCCAGCAGTCCGGCCATCGACGTAGTCGTTGGGAGTTGGTGGTCGACGAGATGAACGCGGAGGGAATGCAGTTGGTCGAGCACCAGCTGTGGGCTGAACGTGTCGATTTGGAGCCCGACGCGATCGCGGATGCACTCGCGATGACCTACCGCGCTGTTCGTCACTCTCAGCAAGCACGCTTGGAATCGGTCACTGCGACGAGAGTCACTCTCGCTGCCGACCTGATGCTGTTTCGACGATCTGCAGCAAGTTCAGCCAGTGACTCCACAGAATGACCGAAGGTCCGGTTATCATGTGGCGGTTGAATCGCATCTGAATCGCATCCCGCCACATCTGACTTTTCACGACTTGGAGTCATTCCCCCATGAGATCCTCGGCACTTCCTCCATTGCTGTTTTTTTTCCTCTGCTCGATCTGCTTGACTGGCAAGCTGGCGGCAGCGGACGCACCCCGCCCCAATGTCATTTTGATCTTTATCGATGACATGGGTTACGGCGACGTCGGGTTCAATGGTGCCACGGTGCCTAAGACACCGAACCTGGATCAGATGGCCCGCGAAGGAACCAAGTTCACGGATTTTTATGTCGGATGTGCCGTGTGTTCAGGTTCTCGAACGGCACTGATGACCGGGTGCCACTACCAGCGACTCAGCATGGCGCCGGTGCTGTTTCCCAACAGCGATCGAGGGCTGCATCCCGACGAAGTCACCTTGGCGGACATGCTGCGGGCGACCGGATACCGCACGAAGTGCATTGGCAAGTGGCACCTGGGACACTTGCCCCCGTGTCTGCCTACCTTTCAAGGATTTGATTCCTATTGGGGCATCCCATACAGCAACGACATGTGGATCGATCCGGCCAATCGCATCGCAGATGACGTCGTGGTTCGCGACGGTTTGACCGTTGAGGAGATGCGTGAGGGTCACACGGGCAAGAACGTTGTTCCGATCATGCGTGACGAAGAGGTTGTCGAGTATCCCGCCGATCAAACGACGATTACGCGGCGCTACACGGAGAAAGCGATTGAGTTCATCAGCGAAAAACGCGACGAGCCGTTCTTTCTGTACTTGCCCCACACGATGGTCCACTTGCCTCTGGCCGTGTCTCCGGCATTCGACAATCCGGATAAGGACTTGATCACCAACGCGATCGAGGAAGTCGACTGGTCGGTCGGCGAGATTCTCAAGAGTGTGAAAGCTGCCGGGATTGCCGAGAACACACTGGTGATCTTTACCAGCGACAATGGCGCAGCCGTCGGATCGTCGTTGCCACTACGTGCCAAGAAGGGCAGCGTGTACGACGGGGGTATTCGCGAGCCCACGCTGATGTGGTGGCCGGGCAAGATTCCAGCGGGGGCAGTGTGCAGCGAAGTGGCGGCGTCGATCGATGTGATGCCCACCCTGGTCAATTTGTGCGGTGGCGAATTGCCCGAGCGAAAGATCGACGGCAAAGACATCTGGCCGTTGATGAGCGGCGCTCCCGATGCCAAGAGTCCCCACGAAGCGTACGTGTTGATGCATGGCCCGGGAACGGTCCGTAGTGGGAAATGGAAGTTCTATCCTTGGCAAGAAGGCAAAGGAAAACAGAGCCGAGACAATGCGAAGTGGAAACCCTCCACCGATCCGGTTCAGCTGTACGACACTGTCGCCGACATTGGTGAAACCACCAACGTTGCTGCTGCGCACCCGGAGGTCGTCGCACGATTGCAAGCAGCCTATGACGCGCACGTGGCGGAAATCAAAGCCAACACGCGTCCGACCGCTCAGATGACTCGTCCGGCCGGATCACCCCCGCCCAAACGGCCCGGCAATCCCAAGCCAAACGCAAAGAAGCAGAAGGCGTGAGCTGATTGGCAAGGAAGCGACGTGCGGCCAAACGAAGCGTGTTTGCCTCGTAGCCGAAGGCGCAGGAGGCACCACTATCGGCTCAATCCAAAGTCAAACGGTGTGCCCAACTGCGTCTTTGTCGACGTGGCGAAGCGGATTTCGCAGAGAACGTGCTTGGGACTGGTCAGCGAAACGTTTCCGCCCGCTATCGACTTGGAAAGTCGAGCGACAATTGTCGTTCGACTCTCAGAGTCGAAAACGCTTTCACGCCATCCCAAAGCCAAAAACCGAACTCAGGACTCCAACGCTATCGACTTGAAAAGTCGATAGCGTGCTCCCCAAATCCGTATTCCATCATCCATCACGTTCAACACAGCCCGGCGTACGCCGATTCACACCTTCGTTTTCGCGTCTCGGAGAGACGCGACCACATGTTTACAACGCGTATTGGTAGCCAAAGACGGCGTTGAAACCTTGCCCGTCCACTCCGCTGCCCAACACTCGGTAGTACTTGTCGGTGATGTTTTCCAGCGAGACGCTCAGTCGATGCTGGTTGCGGTCACCGAAGGAGCGTCCCGTGCGAACGTTCAGTGTCGCGTATCCGGGCGTTCCACCGGGGATGAATCGTACGTCGCCCAAGTTGGACGAGCTGTATCGGTCGGCCCGATCCACCATCCAAGTGAAAACATCGAAGTAGCCTTGGTGGCACGGATCGTTCAGACGCAACCCGAGGATGCCTTGAGTGGGCGGGATCCGTGAGATCGGTTCGCCGCTGGTCGTGATCGTTCCATAGGTGTAGTAGAAGTTTCCGTACAAGGCGAGATTGCGACCGAGCAGGTATTCACCGTTGAGTTCCGTGCCGTTGATGTAAGCGTTCTGGTTGGTCAAGAATCGCGTTCCGCCCACGACATCGCGTGAGATGAAACTGTCAAAGTCCGTCCAGAACTCGGTGACCTGCAATCGCAGTCGATCGTAATTGAACTTCAGGCCGACCTCATAGGTGTTGCTGTGTTCTGGTTGGACATCCAGGTTGCCGACGATGGGAGTGGATTGACCGTTTTGCAAGAAAGTTTTGTCGGCGGTCAAATCGTCCACTGTCGGAGCCCGGAATCCTTCGTGGTAACCGCCGAACAGACGCAGCTCATCGGTCACCAAGTACGACAGACCCGTGCTGGCGATCCAGTCCTGGTAAGTCCTCTGAAAGAATGTCGGACCGATGGTGTCGAAGTTCGGCGTTCCAGACACGTTGATGTTCTCGTAGCGAACCGACGTGGTCGCATCGAGACGCTCCGTCAGCGGGACGTACCAGGACGCATAGACGCCGACGCGATCGGCTTTCGAATCGTCTGGGTATTGGGGATCGGTCGGCGTTGCCGTAGCCCCCGGCAGTGTCGGGTTGTCGATACGAACGCGAGTGGCATCGATGGATTCGCTGTAGAAATCGGTGCCGTACGTGAGCTTGCCGAAGTCCTCCATGTCTTTGATCATCGACATCGTCACGCCCCAGCCGATGTCGTCAAACTCGCTGAGTTCGCGTCGTGTGGGCACAGCAGCAGGATCATTGCTGGCGTAGCGGTCGACCACGGACGCTTCTTTGGTCCGCATGCCTGAAAGGGTGACCGAGTAGGCATCGCCGAAAAACAGGTCGTCCGGTAGCAGGCCTTCCAAGCGTCCGTAGATCAAGTCTCGCTGTTGAGGATCGAAAACCGTGGGGCGTTGTGTCGGCACGCTGCCATCGGGTGCGGGCCCGAGCACGAACGGCAAGAATCGATCGCTACGTTTGAGATCATATTGCTCAAAGTGCTGCATTGCGAATGTGAACATGTGATACTCGTTGAGCATCCGTTGCAGCTTGATGTCGCCCGCGTATTGTTTGTAGTCCGTCCCCGGTTGGCGACCGAGATCGCCGCCGCGGTCCAACTCTCCAGTGTCCAAGTATGAAACGCCGCCGGTAAATCCTGTCGCGCCGTACCAACCGCTGAATCCCGTCCGAGTGTACGAGGACGCTTCCGCCGTGCTGTAGTACTGGCTGAACATCGGGCTCAAATGGTTTCCCTCCAACGGGCTGGCCGATCGGGTGACGACGTTGATCACACCGCCGATCGCGTCGCTGCCCCAAAGTGCGGATTCGGCACCGCGAATGATTTCGATGCGATCGATGGAGCCGGGATCGATCGTACCAACGTACTGGTTGGGACCGGGACGCAAGATGCTGGTGTTCATGCGGATGCCGTCCACCAGGACCAAAATTTGTTGGCCGGTCAGACCGCGGATGAACGGCGAGACTTGGCCGTTGCCGGTTTGCTGCAGCATCACACCGACTTCGTTTTGCAGCGCGCGGAACATCGATGTTGCCTGTCGACGATCCAACGCATCGCGGTCAACGATCGTTCCCATTCGGGGCGCTTCGAACAAACTCGTTTCGCTGCGAAAGATGCTGTTCAAGCCGCTCGGGTTGCTCATCGTGCGACCAAAAATCTGATCGCTCAGGGAGTCGAATGATTCGCTGAAGGGAGCGTCACTGGCTGGCGTGCTTTGGCCCCCCATCGCAGAGTTGGACGCTGATTGCGGTGAAACGGCGGATGCCGCCGCGTCGGGCTCGGTGGCTTGCAGCGTTGGGTCTCCGATCGGACTCGCATCCCGCGGCATCGTTTCGATGCCGGGTGTCTCTGCGGGAGTCGTCTCGGTGGAAGTCTCGGCTGGATCTGTGACCTGCGGCGGACGGACTTCGATTTCGGGCAAAGTCGGTTTGTTGTCCTGTTGCAGCGTCGACGCTAGTGCAACACGATTGCTTGGCAGATTGTTCTCGGCTGAGTATCCCAAAGGCGACACACCCAGTAGCGCCAATGCGATGAGGGAAATCCTTTTCACGTTTCATCCTAGATTTTCACAACGCCGGCAACCGTGGCGACTAGGCTAGGTTGTGACGTGTGTCTTGATCGAACTATCTGGTTAGTTCGGGAAAATCCGCCAGATCGCTTGATCGGGCATAACCGTGCCCGCAAAGTCACCGTAGTCAGGTCAACCGGGGCGCGAGACACAATTTCGGGTGGCGGAAATCCCGTCTGCGGTGGCGGTTCCTTCGCCATGCCGGGCGTGTCGATCTCAAAAACGTTGGCTTTTTCGTATGGCACACGTTTTGCGTAGCGCGCTGGTATGAAAGAGCCCGATCCAGCACCTGAGCGAGAACCTGACGTTGAGCCCGCTCGTCAAAGCGACTTGCGTCCACTGGTTTTGATGTCCGATGATCTATTCCAGGGGCGATCCGAGATCTGGATCAACCATCAAGGGGCTATGTACCGTCTGCGCCGAACAGGATCGGGAAAGATGCTGCTGAGCAAGTGAGCCAATCATCGCTGGTGAAACGTTCGACGGGCGTTTCAATTGTTCTGCATGCTGCCGTTCTCGTTGCATTGTGCCGCGTCCATCTCTCGACGGTCGATCCGTTCGCCAGCCAAGGTGAGCGTCAAGTTGTGTCTGTCGAACTATCGGCCGCTGATGCAAGTTCGCAATCCACGTTCCAACCGATGGTGGAGATGGACGCGATTGAGCTGGAAATGCCAGAAGCAGACATGCCGGACAGGACGATGCCGGACGCAACCATGCCCGAACCATTGGAATCTCAATCCTTGCAGCCCAGGCCGCTGGAGCAGGTGTCAGTCGAGCGGCAACCATTGCAGGTTGAGTTGCCACCACCCGACGGCCTGCTGTCACAAACGAGCGATGCACCAGACGTCTCTGAACCTCCACCGGCGACTGCCAATCGGCAACCCGAATCGATGCCAGAGATCGCAGACAAGCCATCGACCCGCCCCAAACGTTCGTCACCGCACAGCGTGGCCCAAGCAATCATGACTCCGGTGCTGGAGACAACGGCGGGCCTGTCGGAAACAGCCGTCGAATTCACCTTCAATCCGCCGCCCAAGTATCCGATCGATGCAATGGCTCGGCGTATCGAAGGCATCGTGACATTAAAGCTATACATAAATGTACAGGGAAAGGTCGCGCAGGTCGAAGTCCAAAAGACCAGCGGTCATGCTTCGTTGGACCAAGCGGCAGCGGCAGCCGTTTCGCGATGGAGTGGTAAACCGGCGACGCGTTTCGGTCGACCGGTACCGTCGGAGGAAGTCTTGCCGGTCCGCTTTCGGCTTTGACTCACTCGTCTTGCCCCCACATTGCGTGTGCTGTGCCTGTTTGTTTGTGCAGTCAGTGGTATCGCGAACCCCCGCATGTCACAATGAAACCACACCCGTCATGGGATTCGCCAGAATTCCCCCACACAATGGATTTCCAACGAAATCCAACCTGCCAACAAATGGTGGCTCGTTCCATACGTCCAACGCGAGCAATATCCAGAGATGGTTCGTCTGTGTCCCAAATGCGACTCGCCGCTTCGGCCCTCCACGATGGTCGAAGATTTCTCGCTGGCGGACGAGGAGCAGTGGTGTGATCAGTGTGGACCGGTGCGATACGAACGCGCTGAGGTCGAGAATACGACGTCGGTTCAGACCAAGCCTCGTAGCACACCGATTTCTTCACCGAGCGATTCCCTGCGTCACGCACCTGACGGCAAGAGCATCGCCCACTTTGCGTTAAAACAAAAAATCGGCAGCGGCGGATTCGGCGCGGTTTGGCTTGCCCACGATTTGAATCTGGATCGCCAAGTCGCACTCAAGCTGCCCAAACGCAGCAGCGCCGACAGTTCGTTGTTGCATGAGGCACGTACTGCGGCCAAGCTGCACCACCCCAACATCGTCATGGTTCACGAAGTCGGGATTGCGGATGAACAGATCTACATCGCCAGCGAGTACATCGACGGCGTGACATTGCGCGGGGAAATGGACCAACAACGGCTCGCCATCGAGCGCACCGTTGATGTTTTGATTCAGATCTGCAGCGCGACCTCGCACGCTCATTCCCACGGCGTGATTCACCGCGACTTGAAACCGACCAATGTGATGATCGATTCGGCGGGCAAACCGTTCGTCACGGACTTTGGGATCGCCAAGCAGTTGTCGGCCGAAGAATCGATTTCGGCTGAGGGGGCCGTGGTCGGAACGTTCAGCTACATGTCGCCCGAACAGGCAATGGGCAAGACTCGCGAGACCGATGCGCGCAGCGACATCTATGCTCTTGGTGTGATTCTCTTTGAAATGCTGACCGACTACCGGCCGTTTCGAGGAAATGTCGACGCGATCATTCGGCAAAAAATCAACGATGAGCCACCATCGCCACGTCGATTGGTCGAGTCGATCCCTGCTGATTTGGAAACGATCTGTCTGAAGTGTTTGGAACGCGAGCCTGGTGCCCGATACCAAAGCGCCGCAGAGTTGTCTGACGAACTCAGTCGATTTCAGCAAGGCGTTCCGATTCTGGCTCGGCCGATCACGCGTCTTGAAAAGGGGTGGCGATGGTGTCGTCGCCAGCCACTCATTGCAGGATTGGTCGCGACCATTTTTCTCTCTTTTGCGATTGGCTTGTTTGGAACCAGCTACTACGGGTTGCAGGCATCACGCAACGCCGACGAACTCAGAGACGCACTTTATAATGCCGAGATCAACCTGATCGGCACGCGTTGGACCAACGGGGACTTGGCGGGGATGCGAGACGCGATGGCGACGCTGGACCATGCGCGAGATGGCTCACGCGGCAACGACTTTGCGTACAAATTCTTTGCAACCTCCTTGCGTCCTCTCCGGCAAATCATCAACCACGGCGAAGCCGTCACGGACGTGGCCCTGTCATCGGACGCGAAACTGATCGCTTCCGTCGGCCATGACAACTCGATTCGAGTATGGGATTCCACGAGCGGTCAGTTGGTCCGCACGCTGCCCTTGTCCGCGGGCAGAGTCATGTCGATCGATTTTGCCTTGGACGACACCCGGTTGATGACGGCACACACGGATGGTCGGATCAGAATTTGGAATCCGAATCAGCATGAGCGGATCGTGGCGGAACTGGAACACGGCGCCGGATTGATTCACGCCAGTTTTGCAAAAGGAGGGCGAGTGGTTTCTGTCGACCGGCAAGGTGCGATCAAAGTCTGGGATATCCAGTCAAGAGAAACCACGGCTGAACTGAGTGAGGCCGATGGCCGAGTGATTGCGGCACGCTACGATCCAAACATGCATCGTTTGGCACTTGCTCGAATCAACGGTTCCATCTCGGTCTACGACTTGCAGGACGCCAACCGTCGTTGGGAACTGCCGCGTGTCCGCGATGTTCTGTGCATGGCGTTTGGTGGATTGGATCGCTTGTTTGTAGGCAGCCAAGTGTCCAGTTGGTCGGCGTTTTCGATCGAGTCGGGCGAGTTGTTGCACAGTGTCGTTGGGACTGGTGCGATCGGCGACGTGGAATGGGTCGCCGATGGCGATCAGTTTGTCACCGCTTCATCAGACCAGACGACCTGTTTTTACGATGCAAATTTTGCGGTGCACAATCAATTCAGCACACACGCCAGAACGTTTGGTGTTTTGGCTCAATCGGCGGACTCTCAAGTGCTGGCGGTGGGCAGCGCCGATGGAACCGTCAAACTGTTGGAATTGCAGCAGTGCAAACAGCCAGCCGTCGTTTGGCGCGAAACCAACTTGCGAGACGTTCAATTCGTGGATTCTCAGCATGTGGTGACCTCGGGAGCCGATGGCGGGGTGCAACTCTGGGACGTCGATACCGGTGAGTCGTCCGAGTTGCGCGCCGCCACGGCAGTTCCTGCGATGTCTCTGATCATTGGAGAACACCAGGTTTGGGTTGCGGGAACACCTCCACGAATCGATCGTTTGCCCCTGAACCGTCCAGAATCAGACCTCGCAGAATCATCCGGTTCAGAATCAGAGGATGCAGCCATTCGAATCGCCAACGCCGGCTCGGTGGTCTTGGCCAAATCGCCCGATGGTCTACGCTTCGCCGTCGGGGCAAGAAACGGAGCGGTGCGTGTTGCCTGGATTGCTGAGCCCGAAACCGTGCTTTGGGAGTCGAATCCCTCAGACAAAACAACTCACGACGTTTGTTTCCGTGGAGACCAAGCGATCGTGATTGCATATTCGGGCAACACATTAGTGCAGGTTGACTTGGCACCGGACACGATCGGTGACCAGGTCACGATCAACCTGAACGAAGCTCCCACGGCGCTGGCTTACTCCGACGCGACCCATTGCTTGGCGGTCGGTACACAAACCGGCGAAATCCACCTGTTCCAGCGGGACCAGACGCAGCCGGCACGCACGATCAAGTGTCACGGCAGTCGGATCAATGCACTGGAGTTCTTCCCCGACGGGCGGCAGTTGGCCAGTGGTGGTCGCGAACGGCATTTGTACATTTGGGATGTCGCGTCGGGAACACGAATGGCAAAACTATGGGGCCACCGACGTCAGATCTTTGGGTTGGACATTTCGCCAAACGGCGAAATGGTTGCCACCGTGGGGCTCGACGGCGATCTGCGTTTTTGGCGCGGTGAAATCGGCGATTGACCTGAATTCTTCTACGCCTCTCGATCCCAAATGCGATGTTTCTTGGCGGCTGAGAGGAACGCTTTGAAATCTCCACCACCGATGGCCACCAAGCCTTCGTCAGCGTCTGTCTTGACCGACGCTTTCTGGAACATCTTCATCGATGCTTCGTTAAACCCGATGACTTTCAGGTGACTGAACGCATCCCGTATCCAGTCGATCGCGGCGGCTTGGGACTCTAATGTCTCCGAGTGTTCGGGTGAAGGTGCGACAACGACGCAGTCAAACAATACCGAGGGAGTTCCGTCCAGGAAGTGATCTGGAACGATTTCTTTGCCCCTGCTGGTCTTGATAGGCCCCGCCTTGGGGGCGATGACTTCCATCATCGCCGACTCATCTTTTGCGAGCTTGACGAGTGAGTTGTAGATCGACGCATCTACACCATCTGTCGTCAGCAAACCGATTTTCTTGCCCGCCAACGATTTTGGTGCGGTGCTGTACTGGGAGAGCGGAGGTGACGGTTGCGGATCACCGACCGGCACTCTCGGCTTGATCTTATCTGCCGTCCCGCTCATCCCCAGCGAATCGGCAACCTGACGTGCCAATTCGCTGTCGACGTTATTCAGATGACCGAGCATCCGAGTGCGAATTTTCAATTGATCGCACTTGCCCAACTCGAATGCAAAGCCACCAACGATGTGTCGCTTTTCGGGTTCCGTCATCGATACCCAAAACAATCTTGCTTGTGTGTAATGATCCGCGAAGCTTTCGGGACGAATGCGAAGCTTTTGCCCGGCTTCTTCGGCTGGGTAGCTTGTGAATCCTGTTTTGGGATCCTCCCGCGGCGTGCCGTTGTCGAGTGAGTTGGGTTCATTGGCGACATTTCCCGTAGGAATGTCCATCTGCATGTGTCCGTCGCGTTGGAAGTTCGCGAACGGGCACTTCGGTTTGTTGACCGGTATTTGATGAAAGTTTGGGCTGCCCAAGCGTGAGAGTTGGGTGTCGAGGTACGAGAATAATCGGCCTTGCAAGAGCGGATCATTGGAGAAATCGATCCCGGGGACGACGTGCGATGGACAGAATGCGACCTGCTCGGTCTCCGCAAAGAAGTTGTCGACATTTCGATTGAGCACCATCTTGCCGATCGGCGTTAGCGGTACCAGTTCTTCGGGGATCAGCTTTGTCGGGTCCAGAACGTCAAAGTCAAACTCGTTGGCTTGCTCCTGCGTGAACGCTTGCACCGACAACTCCCATTCTGGAAAATCCCCGGCGTTGATCGCGTTCCAAAAGTCGCGACGATGGAAGTCAGGATCTGCACCATTGATCTTCACCGCCTCTGGCCAGATCACAGAGAATGTACCGAGCTTGGGTCGCCAGTGAAATTTGACAAACTTTGACTCTCCCCTGGCGTTGATCATCCGGAAAGTGTGTACTCCAAATCCTTCCATCATGCGAAACGATCGCGGTAACGCACGATCTGACATGATCCACATCAGCATGTGCATGCTCTCGGAGTTCAGAGAGACAAAATCCCAGAAGGTATTGTGAGCCGACTGAGCTTGCGGAAAAGCACGATCGGGTTCGGGTTTCACGCTGTGAATCAGATCGGGAAATTTGATCGCATCCTGTATGAAGAACACGGGGATGTTGTTGCCGACGAGGTCGTAATTACCCGCTGTTGTGTAGAACTTCACCGAGAAACCACGAACGTCGCGAGCGAGGTCAGGCGAACCGGCGCTTCCGGCGACCGTCGAGAATCGGCAGAAAACCGGTGTCTGAACGCTCGGGTCTTGCAAGAAGTCGGCTTTGGTGAGTTTGGAGTTGCCCTTGTACGCCTGGAAGTAACCGTGGGCCGCGTATCCGCGAGCGTGGACGACGCGTTCTGGGATTCGCTCGTGATCAAAGTGCGTGATTTTCTCACGCAGAATGAAGTCTTCCAGCAGTTGCGGGCCGCGAGGTCCGATGGCGAGCGTGTTTTGGTCATCAGAGACCACGACGCCCTGATTGGTCGTTAGTTTGTTTGCTGAAGATGTGGTTTGATGCAGTTCGTCACCATTACCCTTGTGAGAGCCGTTCGCGGGTGCCTTCTTCTTTGCCATTTTGGACCTTGCTTGAGTTGGTGCTACTGTTTTTGTTTTCTAGGAGGACCGCGATTCCACTGGAACCTGTCATGTGAAATCCGGACGACCACCCTGGTTGCATAGCGACCAGCGCAGACGTGTCAGTGGAGTACATGCGATCTCGTCGCCGATCGACTCAGTTGATGTCGATGGTCGAGGCTGTCCAGCAAAGCCTGTGCCGCGTCCCAGTCGGGACGTCGAAGGAAGGGACGCTCTGATCGGATAGGGACGCTCTGATCGGATAGAGACGGCGTGGGATTCGCCTGAATTCCTAATGTGAAACGTCCATTGTGAATGGAGTTCTGGCGAATCCCACAACCTGCAAGGCTGTTGTTACCTACTCCACAGGGATCAGCAACTCACGGCTGAAGCGGCGTCCGTGGTGAAAGCCGACGGGGAGCAGTTCGGCATCTTCGTTTCGCACAGCACGGTTTTGCTGGTTGAAATATTCCCGCACCTCCACTCCCACGTGCAGCAAGAACGGGATTCCTTCGCCGGTGATGACCAGGAAAACGCCTTTCGATTTTGCGGGCGGGGCGTCGGATGTTGGCGTCAGTGTTTCAGCAGTTGGTTTGGAAATGGATTGCAGGTGTTCAAGAGACAAGACCGCCGGCGGTTCTCTCCAGTGTTCGGCCGGCAATTCAAAGGCGGTCGCGTTGATGGTGCGTATGGTGTAGTACGGCGGCCCCGAATCCGGTTTGGCTTCGATCCCCATCAGATCGAAACCTTCGTCACGCGCCCACGCATCGATCTCGTCTTGGAGAGACTCGGCATTGCGAAATCGCTCGGGTAATTTTGCCATACGTCCCGTCTCCAGGTCGATGAAGTTGGGGGCATGTTCGCCGCGTTCGCTTGGAGGGCCGATGATCATGCCAGATTGAGTTGCTGTTAAACGCAATGGTGCATCGGGGGCAATGGTCTGGTCATCAATGGATTCAAGTTCGATGATTGGTATCTCCCGCGTCCAGTGGTCGATCTTGTCGCTCTCTGGCAACTCATTCCACCAAGTCGCCCAGTGGTTGGCGGTGCGTTGAAACAGTTGCAGCTTTCGCCGGCGAATGGATTCCGGTTCGTCACCGTTCCACTCACAGAAGTTGATCTCGTTCTGTCCGAAGTCCTGTCCTGTGAGTGATTCTAATGCGCCAAACACTTCACGCAGGGGACGACCGAAGCCGTATTCTCCGGGTTCATCCGTCTTGTCCAAGTCGTGTTTTTGCGCAAACGCGATCAGTTCAGGAGTCGTTTCTCTCAGCCCCATGTCGGAGCCTGAGAAGCGAACGGTTTTCGGGATGGCCTCGATCAAAGCTGGGACGGCGCGTTGGTCACCGATGGCGCGTAACAGAAACGCGATGCAGCGAATGGTCATGTGGTCATCCGCGGACTTGAGCTGATCGGTCAAGACGGGCACTGCGTCTTCGCCGAGTTCCGCCAGTTGGCACATCGTCAGCAGCCACGGCGTTTGGAAACGGGTCTCGCGGTTGGCGCACTGCCATTTCAGTTGTTCAAAAAGCTCCGTCGCCATTGTCGTTCGCTGCGGCACCGTCGCTTGGTCGAGCTTTATCTTAAAAGCATTGCGAGCTTGTTCCAGTTTGGCCCGTGCCATCGCCTCGTCGTTCGCTTGCATGCCCGCTAATCCGGGACGACGCGCCGCTGGCTTTGGCTCATGTTTCCCTGGGACCAGCATCACATGCGTCTCCTCGCCGTCTTTGACCGTTACGTTCGCCGATGCGATCCCGTTGGTCGCGTGGATGTGATGGGTTCCCGGTGGGACGTGCAATCGAAACGAGCCATCGGCTTGTACCGGAGCGGGAGCGGTTGATTTGGACGGCGAGGAATTCGCTCCGAGGACGGCGATCCGCAAACCGGCCGGAATCTCATCTCGCGTGGCGATAGCGCCGTTGATGTATCCGCCTTTGACCATCACGAGATCAAACGAGTCTCGTGTCGTGTTGCCCAACACAGGAAGCGTTTGGCTTGACTGCAGCATGCGTTCCGCCATGGACACGCTGAATTCATACATGCCTTCGGCGAGCGTCAAGCGGTAGTGTCCCTGGTCGTCTGTGCTGGTTTTGGTCGTCAGTCGGGATTCGGCCTCGAAGGCAGTCACCAAAACATTCGCCACGGGCATATTGGTGACACGATCGATGACTTTGCCGCTAACGATCCCCGTGGGTGGCAACTTGATCCTCAAAACTTGAGGAACCGAGGAATACTTGTGATGCGAGCTGCCATGATCGGGATGCTCGACAATGAGATGGCTCCATGCTCCGCGTTGGCCTTCCCAAGCGGACAGTCCGGTCAATTTGAACTTTCCTGTTGGGTCTGACGTCGCTGACATGATTCCAAGATCCTTAGGAAGTCCGACCGGGCGGCTGATCGTGGCGCCGGACACCGGCTTGCCATTGTCATCCAGGATCACGCCGACCAGCATGCTGGCAGCTTTGAGCATCAACTCGCTCTGTGAGATCTCCGCGTATGGACGATACTGACGGACCATCGTTGCATGCGTAGGCGCAGTGGCCACGATCGACCAGTATCCATCGGCCATGAACTCGACAACGGTTTCCGGATCACTGGGGTCAGGCTGGACCCATTCGTAGCGGCCGTCCGATTCACAAGTCAAATCGGCGATGACATGGGCGATGTCGTGATGGTGAGAATGATACAGGAATCTAACCCTCGCATTCGCGACGGGGTGTCCCGCTTCGTCGACACAGTGCCCGGAGAATCTCAACAATGTCGGCTCGCTATCCGGCTTGCTCGCAGTCTCAGGCGAGGACGATTGTGCCACAGTGGGCGACTGTAACATCAGCCCAACGGTGAGAAACAAGCCCAGCCAAATCGGTTCAATTCTGAGTATGTTTCGCCAAGTTTGCTCGAGCCAAGGCAGCCTGCCCAAGCGTCGCTGTCGTGTCGGAGCTTGGCTGGTAGGTTGATTCGTAGACTGATTCATTGGCATTCCCTCCTGAGGCACATCTCATCTTAGCCGATTCGCGAGAATGGCTCGGTCTTTTGACGGTTTTGTTCCCCATGCCCCACTGCCGGCGCAGTTGCTGGCCCCAGTGAGCCTCAGGCGCTAGCCGTGGGCCTGAGGCGGATTGTGGTGCCGGCCCACGGCTAGCGCCTGAGGCTCACTTTGATCGCGATGCATGGAACGAAAACATGGACTGAAAAAACAATGTCAACCCCAAACTTTGAGCAGTCCAGCCTTAGGGTGGACTGCTCAAAGTTTGGGGTTGTGGCATTTTGGGTTTGCGCAAGTTTATGTCCCCACTGCCGGCGCAGCTGGTGGCCCCAGTGAGCCTCAGACGCTAGCCGTGGGCCTGAGGCGGATTGTGGTGCCGGCCCACGGCTAGCGCCTGAGGCTCACTTTGATTGCGATGCATGGAACGAAAACATGGACTGAAAAAACAATGCCGCAACACCAAACTTTGAGTAGTCCGGGCTAACGCCTCGCGTCTCACTCAATCAGCAGTCTCAATCGGGCTCGGGGGGCGTCTCGGCTGCGCTCGCGGAATCGACTTTCGCCGAAAAAATCAGGTGCTGCGGCGGAGCCCGCGGAATTCGTTTGATACAATACGATCCACCGCCCACCTTGCCGGAGCGATGTCGCTCCCAAATCCCCACCTGTCACACTATTTCTCAAAATTTCGCACCTCATGAAGAAGCCCCGTATCAGTTGGTTGCCTCATTGCGTGGCAGCCATGTTCTCACTTGCAGTCTGTTTCATTCTCATTTCCCAATCGGTTGTCGCCCAGGACGCGAAACCGGCTCCGGCCAAGAAAAAACGGCAAGCGGAAGTCGGTCCCGCAATCGGCGGGAACACGGCGACGCCGATTGACCGGATCAAAGCCGCCGACGGATTTCAAGTCGAGTTGCTTTACTCTGTTCCTGGTACCGAGCAGGGATCGTGGGTCAACCTGTGCACGGACGACAAAGGCCGCTTGCTGGTCAGTGATCAATTCGGCGGTCTGTACCGCATCACTCCGCCGCCGGTCGGGACCCCCGTCGATGAGACGATGATCGAGGAAGTGCCCGCAAAGATCCGCGCGGTCAACGGAATGGTCTGGGCTTTTGGTGCCCTGTACGTCGGCGTCAATGACTATGAGCAAAAGATTGACTCGGGGCTCTATCGCATCACCGACAGCGACGGCGACGATCAACTGGACAAAGTGGAATTGCTCCACGCGATCAAATCACGCAGCGACCACGGCGTCCACGCTTTGATGCCCACGCCGGATGGCAAAGCGTTGTATCTCGTGACGGGAAACAATGCGACCGCGCCAGAACTGGCCGACAGTTCTCCGGTTCGTCAGGTATGGGGCGAAGACCACTTGTTGCCCAGCATGCCAGACGGACGTGGACACAACCGTGGCGTGCTCGCACCCGGAGGAATCATCTATCGCGTCTCGCCCGATGGCGAAAAGTTCGAAGCCTTTGCTTCAGGCTTTCGCAACGTTTTTGACGCCGCAGTCAATCACGACGGCGAACTGTTCACCTACGACGCCGACATGGAGTACGACTTCAACACGCCATGGTACCGACCGACACGCATTTGTCATGTCACCAGTGGCGCTGAGTTTGGGTGGCGCAACGGTGCGGGCAAACGGATGCCGTTCTACGAAGACAACATGCCGGGGATCTTGGACATCGGTCCCGGTTCGCCCACCGGCGTGACGTTCGGTTACGGAGCAAAGTTTCCCGCGAAGTATCAGAACGCTCTGTACGCGTTGGACTGGAGCTGGGGAAAGCTCTACGCGGTGCACCTGGAGCCCAGTGGTTCTAGCTACACGGCAACCAAAGAAGAATTTGTGACCGGCGCTCCGTTGCCGATCACCGACGCGATCATTCGCCCCCAAGACGGCGCGATGTATTTCACGATCGGTGGTCGACGTGTTCAGTCCGGTTTGTATCGCGTGACGTATGTGGGTGATCAATCGACCGATCCGGCACCTCCAGTGCCGAACAACAATCCAGCTGTGGAAATGCGTCGGATGCTGGAAGCCTTTCATGGCAAGCAGGATCCTGCCGCGATTGCTGCCGCCTGGCCACACTTGGCAGACGAAGATCGCTTCATTCGTTTCGCCGCTCGGACCGCGATCGAGCATCAGCCGGCTGAGACTTGGACTGAGAAAGCGTTGTCCGAATCTGATCCCGCAAAACAAGCGGAAGCGTTGCTCGCTCTGGCTCGGGTGACCGGCGTTTGTCCGCAGCACCGAACGGACTCAACGCCGCCGGTCGACACCGCCATGCGAGACAAGTTGCTGTCCGCCATCGCGGCGATCGATGCATCGAAGCTGGATCTGTCGGCTCAGTTGACGCTGGTACGGACCGCCCAAGTCATTTTGAATCGGTTTGGCATGCCCGATGAGGCCATGGTTCAAAAGCTGATCGCCAGTCTGGATCCGCTGTTCCCCGCCAAGACGGCCGAGATGAATTGGTTGCTGTGCGAGACCCTCGCTTACCTGCAATCACCAACCGTGGCGGCCAAAGCGATCGCGTTGATCCAATCGGCTCCGACCCAAGAAGAGCAGATGCAGTACGCTCGTTCGATTCGGATGCTGACCGCAGGTTGGACGCCGGAGTTGCACCAAGCGTATTTTGAGTGGTTCCTCAAAGCGGCCAACTACAAGGGTGGTGCAAGTTTTGACAAGTTCATCGAGTTCATTCGTAACGACGCGGTCGCTTCATTGACCGACTCGCAAAAGAACGACATGGCGGAGTTGTTGGCAAGGAAACCGGAAAAGAAGTCTGCCCTGGAGAACCTCGGCGAAATCTTTGCCGGCCGTTCCAGCACGGAGTGGCAGTTGGACGAATTGTCCGCTGCGGCCAAGGTCGGTTTGAAACATCGTGACTACGAGAACGGACGCAAGATGTTTGCGGCGACCGGTTGCTATGCTTGTCACCGATTCGGTGATCAAGGAGGCATGACGGGGCCGGACTTGACTTCCGCGGGCCGTCGGTATTCGCCCCATGACTTGCTCGATCAAGTCGTCAATCCCAGCAAAGTGATCAACGACCAGTTTTCATCCGTTCAGGTGCTGACCGATGACGGCAAGGTGTACACCGGCGTCGTGGTCAATCTCAACGGCGACTCGATGACCATCAATACCGACCTGACCGATCCCAATGAACGCGTCAATATCGACCGCAAGCAGATCGAAGAGTTGGCTGTTTCCAAGACATCGGCCATGCCGACCGGCCTGCTGAATCGGATGACCAAAGACGAGATTCTCGATTTGGTCGCGTACTTGATCAGTGGCGGCGACGAAAAACACGAGTTCTTTCAGAACTGAGTATTGATCGCCGACAGATGATGCATTCGCCACGCGGGCCTGTCATAATGACCGCAGGCGTCAGTTGTCGCCTACGGCATCGTTTAACGACAAGCCGCAGGCGTCGACGAATACGTACAAACGTTGTCGCCTGCGGCTTGGCGTTAAACAAAACTAGCCGCAGGCGTCGATGAATACGTACAGACGTTGTCGCCTACGGCATCGTTTAACGACAAGCCGAAGGCGTCGACGAATACATACAGACGTTGTCGCCTACGGCTTGGCGTTAAACAAAACAAGCCGAAGGCGTCGACGAATACATACAAACGTTGTCGCCTACGGCATCGTTTAACGACAAGCCGAAGGCGTCGACGAATACATACAGACGTTGTCGCCTGCGGCTTGGCGTTAAACAAAACAGGCCGAAGGCGTCGACGAATACGTACAGACGTTGTCGCCTACGGCATCGTTTAACGACAAGCCGAAGGCGTCGACGAATACGTACAGACGTTGTCGCCTACGGCATCGTTTAACGACAAGCCGAAGGCGTCGACGAATACGTACAGACGTTGTCGCCTACGGCATCGTTTAACGACAAGCCGAAGGCGTCGACGAATACATACAGACGTTGTCGCCTGCGGCTTGGCGTTAAACAAAACAGGCCGAAGGCGTCGACGAATACGTACAGACGTTGTCGCCTACGGCATCGTTTAACGACAAGCCGAAGGCGTCGACGAATACATACAAACGTTGTCGCCTACGGCTTGGCGTTAAACAAAACAAGCCGAAGGCGTCGACGAATACGTACAAACGTTGTCGCCTACGGCATCGTTTAACGACAAGCCGAAGGCGTCGACGAATACATACAAACGTTGTCGCCTACGGCTTGGCGTTAAACAAAACTAGCCGCAGGCGTCGACGAATACGTACAAACGTTGTCGCCTATGGCTTGGCGTTAGACGATATCGACTACACTTAATCCCCTTCATACTTCCTCCCGGTCCCACGAGTGTCCCCCATGCCCAAACTGAATCGTCGTCAATTCTCTGCCGTTGCCGCGTCCGCTTTGGTCGCCGCGTCCACACGTCGCTCAATCGCTCAGAGCCCCAACGAGCAGTTGGGCGTTTGCATCGCTGGTGTCAACAGTCGAGGTGCCGAACACATTCGTGGGTTTATGAAAGATCAACGAACGGTCATCAGCGCGATCGTCGACGTCGATAGCGAAGTCGCCAGTCGGCGAGCAAGCGAGATTGAGAATAAACAAGGAAAACGCCCCGCCGTGTTCACGGATGTGCGTCAAGCACTCGATTCCGATGGCTTCGACATCCTGACCTGCGCAACCCCCAACCACTGGCACGCTTTGATGGGTGTCTGGGCGATGCAAGCGGGCAAGGACGTGTACATCGAGAAACCGATCAGTCACAACATCCACGAAGGACGCGCGCTGGTCGAAGCAGCCAAACGCTATGGACGCATGTTCCAGACCGGAACGCAGTCACGCAGCAGTTCTGCTTGCCAAGACGCGGTGAAGTTCATTGCCGATGGCGGAATCGGTGACGTCAAGTTCGCTCGCGGGTTGTGCTACAAGCGTCGAAAGTCGATAGGCCGACTGGGCGATTATCCGATCCCACCCAATGTCGATTTCAATCTGTGGAGCGGGCCAGCGACCTATACGGACCCCAAGCTCACACGTGAAAAATTCCACTACGATTGGCACTGGCAGCGTCACTACGGCAACGGTGATTTGGGAAACCAAGGTCCTCACCAAACCGACATCGCACGTTGGGGACTGGGGCTGGATCGTCATCCCAATGCGATCCTTACCTACGGTGGCCGATTGGGTTATCAAGCCGAACGCAAAGACCCTAGCTACGTCGACGCAGGCGACACGGGGAACACTGAAGTCTCGATTTATGATTACGGTGACAAATGCATCGTCTTTGAGACTCGAGGTTTGGATGTCTCCAAGACAGCGGGTGACGAAGTCGAGCGTATGTTCGGCAAGGACCCCGGCAACAAAATCGGGGTGATTTTCTACGGCTCCGAAGGCTACGTGGCTCAGATCTCCTATGGCCACTGCCGTGCTTTTGATAAAGACATGAAAGAGATCAAGAGTTTCACCGCAAACGATGTCGGCGATGCCCACTTTGCCAATTTCATTTCCGCATGTGCCTCCCGAGATTACGGCTCGCTCAACGCAGATGCGATGACAGGTCACTTGTCCGCAGGCGTTAGCCACTTGGGCAACATTTCGTACTACCTGGGCGAAAAGAATCCCGCTTCGGCTGACGAGATCAAAGCCGCCGTGTCAAAAATCAAGAGTCTTGACGACAACGCCGCGACGCTACAACGAACCATCGAGCACTTGGAAGCCAACGGTGTGGATCTGGACAAGACGCCACTTGCCCTGGGGCCGATGCTGGAGTTTGATCCCGAGACGGAGAAGTTCACCAACAACGACGACGCAAACGCGATGTTGACCCGTGAGTATCGAAAGGGATTCGAAGTCCCCGAAGGAGCGAACGTCTGATCAAACAACGAGCAGAGAAAACGCGACGCTTCCTGACGTGGGGCAGGTTTGTAAACCTGCCCCGCTTGTTCTCATTCCCCTCACCGATTTGAGTTTCCATGAATCCCATTGATCGACGTTCGATGTTAAAGGCGTCCGTGGTGACGTCCGTGGCCGCGGCCATATCGGCCGGTCCACTGGCCACAGAGACCCTCGCTGCCAAACCTGCTGGTCCGTCGGACATGCAGTTCGGGTTGGTGACCTATCTGTGGGGCAAAGACATGGATTTGCCGACGCTGATCGATGTCTGTGAAAAATCCGGACTCAACGGCGTTGAGCTTCGTACCGAGCACAAGCACGGCGTGGAGCCGAGTCTGAACAAGGCCGAACGGGAGGATGTCAAGAAACGTTTTGCCGACAGCCCTGTCGAATTGGTGGGCTACGGTTCCAATGCCCAGTACCACGAAGCGGATCCCAAGAAGTTGCAGGCTAACATCGAGTTGACGAAACGATACGTCGAGTTGATGCACGACTGCGGCGCATCCGGCGTCAAAGTGAAGCCGAACGGACTGGTCAAAGGAGTCCCCCACGAGCAAACGATCGAGCAGATCGGGAAAGCGCTCAACGATGTCGCTGCGTTTGGTGCCGATTTCGGCCAGCAAATCCGCGTCGAGGTGCACGGCAAAGAAACCCAAGAAATCGATGTCATGAAAGCGATTTTTGACGTCGCGGATCACCCCAATGCCACCATCTGCTGGAACTCCAACGACGAAGATCTCAAGGGACCTGGTTTGGAGAAAAACTTTGAGCTGCTGAAGGGACGATTTGGAGACACGGTTCATGTCCGCGAATTGAACATTGGCGATTATCCCTACGCTAAGTTGATGCGGCTGTTCCGTCAGATGAATTACCAAGGATGGATTTTGTTGGAGGCACGCACGGATCCCAAAGACAAGATCGCCGCCTTGATCGAGCAGCGAAAGGTCTTCGAGGAAATGGTCGCAGGTTAGTGTCCCACGTACGTCAGGCTTTCTAGCCTGACATCTACAGCACGTACGTCAGGCTTTCCAGCCTGACATATACAGCGCATGTCAGGCTAGAAAGCCTGACGTACATGATCGCATGTCAGGCTAGAAAGCCTGACGTACATGTTTACAGTCACTTGTTAGATGTTGGACGAACGACATGAGGTTTATGCAAGGGTTCTGCAGCATCCTCCTTGTCTGCATCGTTCAAGTTCCGTTGCCGTCAATCATGGCCGATGACGATTCTTTGGCGTCCGTTTTTCAACGGCACTGCGTCAAATGTCACGGTGCGGACGACGACGTCCAAGGTGATGTCGATTTGACCGAACCACGCGTCGGGGACCTGGCTGAGGACTCCGAGTTGCTCAGTCAATTGATCGCGGTGCTTGATCTGAAAGAGATGCCACCCGAAGGCGAGCCGGAGTTGGCGGACGACGTGCGGCATGAGCTGATGGTGGACTTGCGCCGACAGCTTCATGCGGCGGTGGCCTCCAAGCGATCTTTTCCGGACACGCCGATCCGGCGAATGAATCGTTTTCAGTATAACAATGCAGTCATCGATCTCTTTGACCTTCGATGCATCGTGTTCACTTTGCCCGAGCGGATGATGCGGGAGCACAAGGGCTATTTCAAACCAGAGTCGGGCAAAATGGCGGAGGTGGTTTCTGTCGGCAGCCGACCGCTGGGCAAGTCACAGATGATCGAAAAACGTTTGGCGGGAGTCGCCGCGTTTCCCCAGGACTTGCGTGCCGAGCACGGCTACGACAATCGCGGCGACCATCTTTCACTTTCGCCACTGTTGATGGAAGCGTTCTTAAACCTTGGCCAGTCAATCACCCAGAGTCCAGACTTCACACCCGCCAACGTCGGCATCTGGAAATCGTTTTTCGAGCCCCCAAAGCCTGACGCTGATGTGGAAACGATCGTCCGTCAGCGTTTGGCGACTTTTTTGGAGCGTGCCTTTCGGCGTCCGGCTGCTGAGGAAACGGTCGATCGTTACACGAGCTATGTCACGCGACAATTGGAATCGGGTGTCTCTTTTATCGATGCGATGAAATCGGCCGCCGCCGCGACATTGTCCTCGCCTCGTTTCTTGTACCTTTATGACGGCTCCGGAGAGGAATCACCGGTCGCGTCAGTAGACGGCTACGACTTGGCTTCTCGTCTTTCGTTTTTTCTCTGGGGCAGTTTGCCTGATGCCGAGTTGCTGGAATTGGCATCTGCCGGGACGCTTGCCGATCCTGCCGTGTTGGAGGGGCAAGTCGAACGGATGCTGCGGGATCACAAGCTGAAAAGATTCTGTGACAGTTTCCCAACGCAATGGTTGCAGTTGGATCGAATCATTTCATCGGTCCCCGATCCAGAAAAGTTTCCCGACTTTTATTTCGCCAAGTATCGCGACAGCATGCACATGATGCTGGAGCCGTTGTTGCTATTTGAAACCGTGTTGATCGAGAACCAGCCGATCACACAATTCATCGATTCGGATTTCACGTATCGCTCCGACTTGCTCGAGAACGCCTATGGTGTACTTGCGACCGATGGTCAGCGTACCGGTAAAGGAGCTGGCGCGGTGACGGTGCTGGATTTTCGCCGTGTGCCGGTAACGGATCGTCGAAGTGGTGGGTTGATCACCAACGCAGCAGTCATGACGATGACATCGGGGCCCCTGCGGACACAACCGATCACACGAGGGGCATGGATTGCGACGGTGATATTTAACAATCCTCCGGAACCACCTCCGGCCGACGTGCCGCCACTGGATGAGAAACCAAGCGATGGCGAAGAACACCTGACGTTGCGCGAACGGCTGGCGATGCACCGCGAACGTGCGGACTGCAAAGGCTGCCATGAGCAGATCGATCCGCTCGGTTTTGCGTTGGAGAATTTCAGTCCGGTCGGGACTTGGCGTGACAAGTACGAGAACGGTCGCGAAGTCGATGTGGCGGGAACGCTCTTCCGTCGGCACGAATTCCACGACATCGCCGAGTTCAAGGATGCTATTATGACAGAAAAGGATCGGTTCACGCGAGCGTTGGCTGGGCATCTGTTGTCCTATGCCCTCGCCCGAGAACTTGGACCAAGCGATCAAATCTCCTTGGACGAAATCACGGAAAAAACGATCGCTGACCAGTATCGAATGCAGACGTTGATCAAACAGGTCGTGCTGAGTAAGTCGTTTCAAAGCAAGAGCAAAGCGAGGAGTCAACCTTGAGCTCAACATCACGTCGGACGTTCTTGAGAGGACTGGGCGGTTCCGCTTTGGCTTTGCCCTGGCTGGAAGGCATCGCGATCGCTAACGGGGCGACGACGACACCGTTGCGGATGGCTCATTTCTATGTTCCCATCGGCGTGGTCCGCCGTGGTTTCTTTCCCGGCGAAGCCGACGATGTGATTCCTAAGGGCAATCTCGGCAACGTGATGAAATCGCTGGGCAAACAGGATCCGTTTTACAGTGTCAAACCGCTGGACGAATTAACCCCGACGATGCAGCCTTTGAGTCCGCTCAAAGACAAGGTCTGTTTCATCACCGGCATGGATCGCACGTTCCAGCAGGGAACTGACGTGCATGCCCAGTGTGCCTCTTGTTACTTGAGCAGTGCGCCACCGTACACGGTCCAGGGGACGGCGTGGCCGCTGGACCGCACGTTGGATCATTTGGTTGCCGATCATGTGGGCGGCCAGACTCCGTTTCGCACCTTGGAGTTCAGTTGCAATAGCCATCGCGACAACAAGGAGTCTATCTACTTTGACAACATCTCGTGGTACGGAACGGGGCATCTTGCACCGTCGATCCGTGATCCGAGAAAGATGTATCGCCGTCTTTTCTCCACGCAAGAAATGGATCGCTATCGGGACATCACAGATCTTGTGCTGGAGGATGCCCGCTCGTTGACCAAGGATCTTGGTTACACCGATCGTCAGAAGTTCACTGAATACTTTGATTCCGTTCGAGCAATCGAAGTGCAGATGAATCGTTTGGAGTCGATGAAGAGCGAGTTGTCGCACGTGGAATTTGATGAACCGACAGAAGCCTATTTGCCCAGAGGTGAGTACATCCGATTGATGGGCGATTTGATGGTCGTTGCGTTGCAAACGGGGCTAACGAACGTGGCCACGTTCATGGTCGGACCTGAGCGTTGGGACACTCCCTACATGTTCGAGGGATTGTTCGACACGCCTCGCAGTCATCACCAGATGTCGCACAACCAGACCAAAATGATCGACGATTTGTTGAAAGTGGATCGTTTTCACATGGAGCAATACGTGTATCTGATGCAGCGGATGGATGCGATCCAAGAGTCCGATGGATCGACCTTGTTGGACAACACGCTGTTCACCTACGGATCGGGCTTGGGGGACGGTTCTACTCATCAGTACAACGATCTGCCCATCATCGTCGGTGGTGGCGGAAATCGAATCGGAGCGGGGCGGCACATCAACATGCCCGAGGGCACGCCGTTGGCGAATCTTTGGTTGACCCAAGCACGCATGATGGGCTTGTCCATCGACCGCTTTGCGGACAGTACCGGTACGATCGAGCCACTGTTGGCGAACCGTTGATCTATCCGCAGACTGCTTGAAGGCCTATTCGCCCAAACACCTTGAACGAAACCAGTTATTGAAACTCTACTCAATCACGGGAATAATTCGGGCTCGGCACGCGAACCAACAACAATGAGTCTTGAGAGAGAAAGCATCAGTGTCATCGATGAATGCGGCGGGGCGTAGCGAGATAGCTCGGTTGTCCCAGCGGGATGAAGTCTCCCGATTGAAGGATGAGCTTGACCTCGCTCAACGGCGATTGGAGGTTTTGACGACAGGCATTCGAGATGCTGTGGTTTGGGTTGATGGGGAGGGCGATATTCTTGGATGTAGCGTCCAAGCCGAGAAGCTGTTGGGGTGGTCTGAGGTTGAGTTGTCGGGGCGCTCATTCGCGCGGCACTTGATCTCGCCTGAGCACCGTTCCTGGCACCTCGCCACCCTGGCAACCTTTCGACAAACAGGCGATCACACGCTGCTGTACAGACGATTTCGACGCGTTTTGCTTCATCGTGACGGCAGTCGGCGGCTGGTTGAACTGAGAATCTTGCCGGTGGAGATCGACGGGGAACACGAATTCACTGTGTTGCTCCATGATTCTGCGAGGCAGGCCAAAAGACAAACGGCAACGTCGAATCTCGGCTCCCAGCTCTCGGACGTCGTGCACTCCATTTACGAAGGAATCTTTAGTCTGGACGTCCATGGGGTCTGCACCTTTGCCAACACGGCTTGCGTGCGACTGCTTGGGTATCAGTCACCGAGTGAGTTGATCGGTAGGAAGTTGCATGACATCATTCACTATTGCCGAGCCGACGGGAGCAATTACCCCGAGTCAGAATGTCTGATTCATGAAACATCACGCTCAGGGATCGGCGTCCATGTTACCGACGAAGTGTTTTTTCGTCGCTGCGGAGCTGCGTTACCTGTCGAATATTGGGCCTATCCAGTGAACTCCGCTGGTGAACTGGGGGGGACAGTTGTTTCGTTCGTTGATATCACGGAGCGAAAAGGATTAGAGCAAAGGCAAGAGAACGAGAACGCACATCTGGAGGAGATGGTCAGTCAATGGTCTGTCGACTTGGCTGCCACACAGTATCGTTTGGAACTAGCCATGCATGGAGGCAATGTGGGACTTTGGGATTGGAACAATGAGACCAACGAAGTCTTCTATTCTGATTCGTACAAGAAGCAACTCGGATACCCACCCACGGCGAATTGGAGTCATTTCGACGATTGGGTCGAGGCGCTGCACCCGGATGACAAGGAGGGGGCGTTTCAAACGATCGAAGAATATTATCGCAGGAAATCAGGCGAGTATGTTTCCGTCTTTCGGATGAAAGCCCGCGACGGATCCTACCGTTGGCTGTTGGCGCGGGGGAAAGGCCAGTTCGATATCGACGGCAAGCCGCTACGAATGCTCGGCGTTCACGTTGACATCACGCAAGAGAAACAGGACGAACAAGAGTTGCAGCGGCTCAATATCGCCTTGGAAGCAGCCAACAACGAATTGCAGAATCGAAACATCGCCTTGCAGCAGTTTGCTTTTGTCGCTTCACATGACTTGCAGACTCCGCTGAGAGCCATTGTCGGCTTCGCCCAGTTCTTGCAAGACGATTACCGGGGCAGGCTGGATGACACGGCCGATGACTACATTGAACGGATTGTCGGTGGCGCTACACGGATGCAGGCGATGATTCACGATCTGCTGGAGTATTCTCGTTTGGAACGCCAGGAGTTGTCGTTCCAATCGGTCGAGATGGAGAACGTCGTTGACGATGCCATCGAATTATTGCAAACAGCGATTCAGGAATCCGGTGGTTCGGTGACACACAGTGACCTGCCGGTGATTCAGGGTGACAGGCGACAAATGGTGCAATTGATGCAAAATGTGCTGGGAAACTCGCTGAAGTACTGTGCAGAATCGCCGAAAGTGCATGTTGCTGCGGAGCTTCAAAATGGCGAGTGGTTGTTTTCGATTCAAGACAACGGAATCGGAATCCCGGAGAATCAGTTTGAAAAGATCTTTGACATCTTTCAGCGGCTGCATTCTCGCGAGCAGTATCCAGGCACCGGGATCGGGCTGGCCGTCTGCAAACAGATCCTCGCAGGTCACCAAGGAAAGATTTGGGTTGATTCAACGCTAGGCAAGGGCAGTACGTTTTATTTCACACTGCCCGAGTCATCCTGACTTCAGTTGTCGAGCGAGGGAGCGGTTGAATCGAATCGTCTGTCCATACCGGTCGTTCGGTCGTGCCGGTTGAGTTCGGCGAGTTTAGCGATCAAACGTTTCAGTGAAACGCTGAGGGCGGTCGATCTCTATCGCAACAAGGAAGCTTTTCGAGAGCGTGTTGTCCAGGGTGATTCCATTCACCCTGGTGATCGCTCGTCGACAATTCCGGCAGGGAATGCCGCCCGAACCGACCAACAAGTCCTGGCGATATTCTGTGCACGACTCCAAACCTCCTTATCTACGTGTCCACCATGGACCCCGTCCGAGCGCCACGCAGCGTCCGGTAACACCCAACGCGTCCGAACAGTTCTGGACCGCATATTCCGCAGTAACGGGATGGCGTGTTGATCGCCCCGGGCGTGGCGAACATGTGACCGTCCGACCCGCCATTGAATGGGACATGATTGCGGGACCGGATGACGAATCATTGCCGGCGGTCAGTCAGTCCAAGGCTCAGATGCTGGCCGATTGTGCGGCCGAAATGAGTCGAGAAATCGACGAACTCAAAGCGGTCATCCGACGGCAGGAAGCCGAGTTGGCGGCACGGGCGAGTGTCTTGAGTGGACCTGATGCGCAAATCGCGTTGGCCGATCAAGTCGAAGCGACGTTACAACAAGCTATCGCGGCGTGTGGGTTCGATGCCGCAGCAATCTATTTGTTGGATGACGACACACAGTTCCTCAAAGCACGCGCCGTTGTCGGTTTGCCCAGCGACCGACTGGAGAACAAGCCGCGCGCATTGCGTGGTAGCCGAGCTGACCTGGAGGCCATGGTCCAGAACGTCGTCTTGATCGAGAAAGCAGACGGCGGTGTGATCGATACTTGGAAATGTCCGGAGAAATGCGGCTCTGCGATCTGCGCCGCGTTGATGAAAGGCGACTTGCCGATCGGAACCCTGTGGCTATTCTCCAGTCGTGAAACCGAACTTTCTGACGCGGATTCCGCCATCGCCAAGATGACCGCGACGCAACTGACCCTGCAATTGTCGGCTGCTGCGTCGGAGCGACGAGAACGTTTGCATCGTGTCGATTTTCGATCCATTCGCGACATCGCGCATTGGCAGCATGCAGGATTGCCCACGGTCGATCAAATCGCACAGGGATGGAAAGCCGACGGGATGTTGGAATCACCGTTGGATTGGGCAACCGGTTGGCACACTTGGGATATCTTGCCCGATGGCACGATGATGATCGCGATGGCCGAAGCCGATGACAAGTCCGCAGCTGGCGCGATGGTTGCTGCAACCGCCAGAGCCGCACTGACCGCTCATTGTGGTTATCGACACACACCGCTGCAATTGATGCAACGGATCAACGACACATTGTGGCAATCCAGCACCGCCGACCAGTTGTTGTCCATGCTCTACGCTCGTTTGGACGTTTCCAGCGGCGAAGGTGAGTTGGTCGTTGCCGGCAACATCAGCGCGATCGTCGGCAGCCGTTTCGGCTATCGTCCTTTGGCGGACGGAAAGGCTCAGCCGCTGGCAAGTGCTTTGGACATCAACGCGTTCTCGACGACGTTTCATCTCTCGCCGGGTGAAATTTTGTTGGCCTACGGCAGTGGTGTCGCGGCCGATGGGATTTCCCAATGCGTTTTGGGAGAAGCAATGAAACGGTCGGCCGAACAAGGCAACTTGATGCCGCTGCCAGCGATCCGTCGTGCGTTCGCCGATTATCTCAACGAGAACGAACGCGGCTTGATGACGTTGTCACGATTGGCGGGCCATCAGTAGAAAACGAACCCAGCACCGTTTGACCCGTAGCCGAAGGCGCAGGCGGAAGCGGCTTTTGACACTGCGGTGCCAACCGTTTGGTAGCGTCTCCTACGCCTTCGGCTGCGGGTCAAACGATCTAAAACCCGACTCTGCTGGCGGCTTTGCGATGGTTTACCGACGTTATGAGCCAGAAACCAGAAATGACAGGACGGCGTCGGCTAGCGCGTTTTCACTTGCGTCATCAAATCGGACGAACATGGGAAAGGAATTGATTTCTAGGAAGACCGGGGCCGACATGCCGTTGCGGCAGCGAAAGTCCAGAGCGCAGTAGTCAAACTGCAGTTTCCCAGCGAGTCGGTGAGTCGGTTCGATGACAGAGAGCGGGACATCGACCTGAACCACGTCGACTTGGACATCATCGCGGTAGTCCAATTCGTCGGTGATCAGATGGAAACAAAACAGGTTGCCATCGATCGAAAACACACGCAAGTTTTCTCCATCGAGCTTTTCTTGAACAAACTGAGGATTCAGTTCGGACAAGGCATTCGTGTCGTTGGCGATCGAATCGACGGATCGAGTGTGAGCGCCGCCGCCCAGCGGTTTGATCACATGGCGGTCACCGCAGGGCATCTTGGCCAGTGGCGTGGCGTTGCCCAAAACGAAGGTGTCCGGGATCACAAAACCGGCGTGAATCGCGTGCCTCAGGTTGGCTGATTTGTTGTTCGCATCCGTCATCGACGCGCGATTGAGAATGCGGATCTCCGGCCAAGCCAGCGCAAAGGACTGCACCACGTCGAACGCGGCAAGGTTCTTTGACGCGTCACCATCGAACACGTTGTATCGCAAGAAAATACTTTTCGGCGCGACACGTTGATCACCGAGGTCGATCGCCGGCGCGTGAAAATCCCATGCGATTTGGCACGCGTCGTCGCGGTCCGTGTCCCAGAACAGATAGTCGATGCCCCGCAAGTGCGCTTGATCGACGATTCGCTGTGTGTTGGGATCCGAGTCGCCTCCGACGATCAACAATGGCGTCTCGACTACCACCGTCGAAAACCTTTCCAGATGTTGGGAGCTTTCTCGATGACTCGCGACCGCAATCCTTGTGGCGTTTGGAAAGTTGGCAACCCCGGTCGGCCTGGACGCGGATTGCCTTCTTCGCCAACGGCTCGAGTGGTGATGTTCTGTTGCGGATGGGGATTTTCCTCGCCAACGGCATGAGTGGTCACCGAGCCTTCCTCTCCAATCGCCCGCGTCGTGGGGTTGCCTTCTTCGCCGACCATCAACGTCGTCGCGGTGGGTGGCGGCGTTGGAACCGGCTGTGGCCTGGGTGTCGGGCAATACTGTTCTTCACCAACCGCTTGAGTGGTCGGCTGGGGCGGTCGTGGTGACTCTTCGCCCACCGCATAAGTGGTGACTTGCGGTGGCGGCGGTGTCGCTTCTTCACCCCAAGTGTTCGTGGTGGGAGTCGGACTCGGCGAGCCTTCCTCGCCCACGGCCAACGTCGTTGGGTTGTTGCTCGGCGGGTAGTAAGGCTGTGGTGGTTGAGGAAGCGGTTGTGGGGTGGGACCACTGCCTTCTTCGCCGACGGCCATCGTGGTCATGCGGTTGTCTTGCGCCTCAGCATTGGTTTGTGCCAGCAGAGCGTAGGCGGTCGCCGAGGTGAGCCCCGTGGCGACAACGCGACGCAGGAAATCTCGTCTGGGCAAGTCCCCTTTTTTCAGATCGTTGATCAGTGAATCGACCTGAGGATTCGATTTTGGCTGAGACATGGCGATTTTTCCCTCGCTTGGAATGGATTGAGTCGTGATTTGGATTGTAGCCCACGCAAAAACCTCGCACCGATGATCGATGCGAGGATCTGTTGTATTTGTGCTAATGATTAGCGTTGAAAGAAGCGTCGCATCGGTTGGACGCCGGTGCTGTAGGTCGGATAAACCGGGTTGTAGTTATTCATTCGATTGTCGATCGCTTCTGCGGAAGAGCTGCCGTACTGTTGGAACGTACTGGTGTTGGCGTCCGCACCGGCTTGAGCCCAGTATCCGTTGGCGACCGCATTGCTGTTGCTACGAGCGAATCCTTGGTAGGTGCGAGCGGTCGAATTGGCGACCGACTGAGCACCCCAGCCGTTGGCGATGGATCGACCGTTGCTGATTGCGACTCCGCCGTGGGAGATCGCAGTGCTGTTACCGCGGGCGAAACCGCCGTTGGTGCCTTGACCATACATGTTGGCCCGAGCGTATCCTCCTTGGGTGGCGACGGCAGTTGCGTTCAGTTGCGTGTTGCCGTATCCACGAGCCGTGCTGATGGCGGTTCCGCCTGTCGAATAGCTCGACGCGGTGACTTGAGCATTCGCTTCTGCGGTCAGCAAGCAGACGGCGGCCAGGGCGATGGTGGTGATGATGCGGTTCATTGTCGTGTTCCTTTTGTGAACGGGGTTGACTTGGCGTCGTGGTGGGTGAGTGGCCGTCGTCGGCCTTCAAGAGAGACATGCGTGGTATCTGTCGAAATCCCTTAACCGTTTGCGATCTTTTTTGCGGATCACTGACCGATGGCCTGCCGCACCTTTTGCTTGGCATCGATCGAGAGCGCGCAGGCATCGAGTTGGTGCAGGATTTCTTGCGGCGTACCGGCAAACCGAATGGGCTCGGGTGAAGCGTCAGGATCGGACATCTCAATCGAAATCTGATCACCGACCCGACTGACCGAGAAAGACTGGTTTCCGGTGGCGTACGCTGAAACGCCGACTCCGCCGGCTGGCCACGCCGATATTTGTGGCACTGGGATTTGCGGAATCGTCCTTTGCGGTGAATGAGTGGTGTAGGGAAACCAACGACGCATGTTCTGTCGTGGTGTCAGCAGCAGCGGCTGGCCATTTCGGAGGACGCTGACCATCGAGTTTTCTGCTGCTGGAGGCAGGACCGCGGCGATAGGCAGGCCGTCGATTTCCAATAGCAGATCGTTTGGCTGAAGCCCCAGTCGTGCGGCAGGGCTCTGAGGCTCGACCTCGCGGATCCAGATGCCGCAATCCGGAGGAATTCCGGGAAGGTGCAGGCGGAGTATTTGTGGGATCGGGCGTGTCGAGATTCCCCAAGGGGCGTTCTGCTGCACGGCAGCAGGTCGCGATGGCGGTTGCACTGCATCGGGTTCTTGGCCGATCGCGGTGGTGGCTCCGAACAAAAGCATCGCTGCCAAGGAGAATCGTGTGATCTGTTTCTTCATCGTTTTTTTCCGTGAATGTGAAAAAGAGAGTCGGGAAAGTGGACGCGCGCAAAAGTACGCCTGCTCCCGCATCAGTGGCGGCAGCAGGCGTTCGTTGAGCAGTTGAGATCAGCGGCGAAAGATCATTCGGGCGACGGGTGCCGTGGAGCGAAAGCCGCCCCGATTGTTGTTGTTGCTGAAGCCCCCGTTTCCGTAGGCCGAACCGTACGGGACCGTACCGTTGTTGAACTGCCGCGTGTGGCTCTTGGAGTACGCTCGGGTGTTTTGTCCAAAGCCGGACGATTCACTGCCGCCCCAGACCTGTCCGTTCTGAATTCCCGTCTGACCTCCAGAAATCACGCGGCGATTGCCTCCTTCGCTGACCACACCACCGTGGCTGATGTGGGTTCCGTTGGGACCGATGTTCAGGTTCAGGTTGTGGGCTGCCCCCAAAGGTCCTCCGCCCGCTCCGATGGTGTTCGAGATCGCGATGCCTTGGGGGCCGGCACCGACGGCAAAACCATGTCCGAAACCCAGCCCGTTTTTGTTGCTGCTGCGTGAGCGTGCGAACTGGAATTGTCCCTCGGCATTGGCTCCGGCCCCGACGGCACCTGGGCCGATGTCGACCCAAGATCCAGCTCCTTGTGCGCCCGCTTGGGGGGCAGACAAAGTGATTGTGACGGCCAACAGGGCAGCGACTGAAATCGTTTTCAGAATGGTTTTCATCGTTTTTCTCAGGTTTTGGGTGACTTTTGAGCGTTTCGCGGTCAGCGTCGTGATCGCGACTGCACAGACTCATGCGAGACCGGTACAAAAACCCCTTAACCGTTTTTCGAAAAAACTTTCCGCTCACCCGAACCGGATTCTCCATAGGGATCTCTGCCATGAAAGCTTTTCACATCACCGGCCCCACCGGATTGGATGCCCTACAACAAGTCGACTTGCCGGAACCGATCGTCGGTCCACGCGACGTCCTGATCGACATGAAAGCTTGGTCGCTCAACTATCGCGATCTTGGGATGCCTCACGGCGGGTACTATCGAAATGACAAGGTCAAGCGTGATCCGCCGATGATTCCGCTGTCCGACGGTGCCGGTGAGGTCGTCGCGGTTGGCGATGAGGTGACCCGATTCCAAGTCGGTGATCGCGTCGCGGGCATCTTTTTTCAAGATTGGATCGGCGGCGAGCTGACCGACCAACAGATCGGTTCAGCACTCGGTGGCGCAATCGATGGCGTGTTGGCCGAGCGTGTGGTTTTGCCGGAGTCCGGTTGCGTATCGATTCCGGAGAGCTATTCCTTTCAACAAGCCGCAACACTGCCGTGTGCCGCGGTCACCGCTTGGCAATCGCTGACGCTGGGCGGATTGCAAGCCGGACAGTGCGTTCTGATGCTCGGCACGGGTGGTGTCTCGATCTTCGCCTTGCAATTTGCCAAAGCATTCGGTGCACGCACCATCATCACCTCTAGCAGTGACGAGAAACTCGAGCATGCACGGCGATTGGGCGCCGACGTCACGATCAACTACCGAGAGCATCCCGATTGGCAGGAAAAGGTTCTTGCGGCGACCGATGGAGTCGGCGTGGATAACGTGATCGAAGTCGGCGGGGCGGGGACCTTGGAGAAATCCATCGCCTCTGCCAAAACAAGCGGCCGTGTGAGCTTGATCGGTGTCCTGACGGGGCAACCGGACCAGAATCCCTCGCCGATGATGGTGTTGTTCAAGCGGCTGACCGTTCAAGGAATTTATGTCGGCAGCCGCGACATGTTCGAAGCGATGAACCGAGCCATCACGGTCAACCAAATCGTGCCGATCATCGATCGCAGCTTCGGTTTCGACGAGACACGAGCGGCATACGAGTACATGCGTTCCGGTGCCCACTTCGGAAAAGTCGTCATCACTCGATAATCGCAGTTCGACTCGTCGAGTCGAAAACGGAACATTGTCGTTCGACTCTCCGAGTCGAAAACGGGATCGAAGCGTTCGAGGTCAGACGATCTTTCGACCATCCAACACGAACAAACAACGTCCAGGAGATCAGCATCCGTGTCTTGGGCGAGTAAACGTACGAGATGGTTCGGCCGTATGCCGCCGCACGCTAACGACTCGGAGAGTCGAGCGACTATCGTTCGACTCTCCGACTCGAATAAGAAATCGAAGGGTTTACGAGTAGAATCCAGTGACGCGGAGAAAATCCTGAAAATGTCATGTGATTTCTGACAGATCCTTGTCTGCACCGTGAGTAGGACTGTTGAAGACGCCCATACAACAATGCTCGTACAGTCGTGACGTGTTCCCCTACTGTTGTCCAGATGTTGCTCAATGACCACCCCTGAGACACGACCGAGCCTGTTGTTGCGAATCCGTGATCCGCAGGACCGCATCGCCTGGGCGGAGTTTTCGGCATTGTATCGACCGGTGGTTTGCAACATGGCGCGACACCAAGGAATGCAAGCAGCCGATGCGGAGGACTTGGCACAACACGTCATGCTGTCCGTCTCCCGAGCGATCGAGAATTTTGACCCTGAGAGCGGACAAGCACGCTTTGGCACTTGGTTAAAAACCATCGCCCGCCGCGCCATCATCAACGCTCTGACGCGTGGGTTTGCCGATCGGGCCGCGGGTGGCAGCGACATGATGGATTGGTTGCACCAGCAACCCGAATGCAATCAGCAGACGCAGACGTTGATGTTGCAATATCGCAGAGAAGTCTTTGCGGTCGCCGCATCGCAAATTCGATCGGAGTTCTCCGCCGACACTTGGGACGCGTTTTGGCAAACAGTCGTTCAGGATCAGCCGGTGGACTCAGTGGCGGAGTCACTGAAACGCACACGAGGGAGCGTCTACACCGCGCGGAGTCGGGTGATGAGACGACTTCGTGAAAAAGTGCGTGAGTTGGACTTGAATTCGGAGCAAGATGAATCATGAACCCTCAGAAAATGAACGCTCCCAACACGGCTTGCATGTTCGATCGCATCGACGAGTTCTTGAATGGCGATTTGTCGACATCCGATTTGGCGTCCTTTGAACAACATCTGGAAACGTGCCACGTTTGCGGCGACCGCTTGGCCTTCCGCGCAGCCGATTGCGAGTTCTGGGAGGACGCGAAGACTTTTTTGAGCGATAACGATGTTCCGTTGGAGCCCACGCAAGAAACGGCTGCGGCTTGTCGCGATGATGACCAAGGCGACAAAGACGCTTTGTATGATGCGACCAAGTTGACCTTTCTGGATCCCACGGATGATCCCGACATGCTGGGGCGATTCGCCGGTTATGAAATTTGCGGCGTCGTGGGGAGCGGTGGGATGGGCGTGGTGATGAAAGGACGCGACGTGTCACTGGATCGGTTCGTCGCCATCAAAGTCTTGCATTCGAGCTATGCCTGCCAGTCGGCACCTCGAAAACGTTTTGCTCGCGAAGCACAAGCGGCGGCGGCGGTGTTACATGACAACGTGATTTCGATCTACGGGGTGGATCACTGGAACGAGATGCCTTACTTGGTCATGCCTTATGTGAAGGGTGAATCGTTGCAGCAGCGAATCGATCGAGCAGCACCGTTGCCCATCGATGACATCGTGGGAATCTCGCTTCAGATCGCCAGAGGCTTGGCCGCCGCACATGATCAAGGCCTCGTGCACCGTGACATCAAGCCCGCCAACATTCTGATGCCCTCCAGCGTCTCGCGGGTCATCATCACCGACTTTGGATTGGCGAGAACGGCGGACGATGCAAGCTTGACTCGTAGCGGGGTGTTGGCCGGAACGCCTCAGTACATGTCGCCCGAGCAGGCGAGGGGCGAAGCCGTGGATGGACGGACCGACTTGTTCAGTTTGGGCAGCCTGATGTACGCGATGGCTTGCGGTCGCCCGCCTTTCCGCGCCGAGACGCCCTACGGAGTGCTTCGCAAGATCACCGACGAACCTCATCGTTCACTCACCGACATTCGTGAAGACACGCCCGTTTGGTTGTCCAAAATCATTGATCGGCTACTGCAAAAACGTCCTGACGATCGATTTGCCAACGCTCATGAGTTGGCCGATCACTTGGAACATTGCTTGGCACATTTAAGGCAACCGGGAACTATCGAGCTGCCCATATTGGTGGAACATCGGCCAGCGGTTCGAAAGGTCTGGCCATTCGTTGCCGTGTCATTGCTGCTCGGTATCTTTGGTCTGTTCGTGATGACTGGATCAAGTCCTCCCAGTACCACAAATCCCGAGGTCACCCATCAAAGCGAATCGGGGGCATCTCTCGTTGAGTCCGCATCTCAAACGCGGAACGAGACTCCACCTGAGTTGCAATGGGAGTTTGACGACTCGCTGCTGGATCGACTGGAGACCGATCTGAACATTCTGCTCAACGAAACCGTTGCTGAAGAATGACTTTGCCACCAACACCTGCCCACATCCGTTCACCCCATCCCCGTTCTGGAGTCAATCATGCTTCGATCCATTGTCGGCGTGCTCAGTTGCGTCATGCTCTCAGCGTTTCTACAGCTGCCGTGTTCACTCGTGCGAGCCGAATTGTTGCCGCCCGAGAAGCTCAAGGACTGTGAATTGCACGTTCTGGGGATCTATTCCCCGAAGAACCATGGCAAGGACGACCGGGTATTTGTAGAAGTTCAGCCCACCGGTAGACCCATTGTCCTCGTCATGAGCGGCTACTTTGGTGCCCAGTGGAACGTCAAGATTGCTCCAGAAGCCGACGTGCGTCAGGTCATCATCCCCGGCTACTTCAAGCATTCCGTGGTAGGAGTTCCAGGCGACATTCCAGTTGAAACCATCACGTGGTTCACAGAGTCAGGCGAGAATCGCTCAGACTTTTTTTGGGCGTACGCATGGCACACCGAAAAGGGGCGTGAGCTTCGCGAACGACTCAAAGAGATCACAGGGCTGGAGATTACCACCTTTCAAGGCGAATACTCCGGAGAGCGATTTGTCGTCGATGGGAAACAAGGTCTCATTGCTGAGTTGGAACAAGTCGACGCCGTGACTGAAAACTCAGATCCCAATCTACAAAAGATCGCCAGCAAGTTCGAAGACATGCTACGGACGTTAGATGCGGAGTATCAGCGAGTGCGGACCAAATTCGGTGATGCTCATCCCGCCGCTCAAAGTCTCGCAATCAAGATCAAGGTATTTGAAGAGGAACTCCGTCGATTGAACGTGGCCATGCCTGAAGTGCCAACACCGGCAAACGACAAACTCACAGCCAACGAACCGTCACCCCTTGGGGACTCACGCCAAACAATCGAGAACCTTGTTCGAAAAACGTTTCAGTTGGAAATGGAGTTGCAACAGGCACGTGTGGAAAAGGCGGAAGCGGATCTGCAACGCGTGAAAGCTCAACTGGAGTTGCGAAAGAAGTCTGCTGAGATGATCATCGCCGATCGTATCGACCAATTGACGAAAGAAAAAGAACAGCAGACCGCTGAGCCCGAATCATCCGATGTTCCGGCGTCGTTGTTGGCGAGCGAAGGATGGGCGGCGTGGCAGAAGCACGATCTGCGAACGGCGCTGACCAAGTTTCAGTCGGCACTGGGGAAGGAGCCGGGAAACGAAGCTGCGTTAAACGGATTAGGTTGGACGTACGTGCATCTCGCGGAATACGACAAATCGATCGCGGAGTTTAAGAAGCTGTTGAAGGACTCGCCGTCACATCCCGGGGCACTCAACGGTATCGGGCAAAGTCTGCTTGCGAAGGGCGACTTGGACGAGGCGGAAAAGGAATTGCGGCATGCCACGGAGGACTTGATCAAACGGCAGGGCGAAGCCGAAACGGCAAAACGCGGTGTCGCCTGCTGGCACGGTTTGGTTCGCACCTATCTCGCCAAGAAAAACAAGCAGTCCGCCATCGATTGGGCCGAGCGTTCGCTGAAGCACAAACCAGACGATCCCGACATGCAATCGCTGTTGGATCAGGCCAAGGCACTACCGGAGTCGGATGCAAAGTAGTACCGATAAATGCGAGGGAGGGTGCATGAGCGACCTGCACCTTCAACAAGGAGTTTGGCGGAGTTATTACTGTGAGCCGATGGCGCTAGTGCATCGTCGAGTCTTAGAACGTGGGTTCGGTAGATGAGCCGTTTTGGCGTTAGCCACGGTTTTCGTGACACAACCGTGGCTAACGCCAAAACGGCTAACCCCAAAATCAGGACCGGACGATGCACTAGCCACGGGCCTCGAAGGAATGCGTCAACGCCACTAGGCCCGCAGCTAGCGGGCTGTTGATTTAGTGAGCCGCGACGCGTAAGCGGCCGGGCCTACCGCATTGCCCGGTGCCTTACGGCCCACGGCTCACCCTTGCGTTCCCAATTTCGATTAGATCAACAGGCCACTAGCGCCTTGCGGCTCACTCATTTAAGAGTCTCCTGGATCGAGTGATAGGGAGTTCGAGCACCGCTTCAACGCTACATCGACGTGCTCATTTTGGCTCGCTGGATCGATGCGTCCATGTCGGCGAACATCTCGCCGGCACCGTCTTGGAAAACACGACCGATCAGCAGATTCGTGACGTTTCCTTGATGTTCGGGATGTTCTTTCATGAAACGTCCGATGCTGAACTCCTTGGTGTAGAACGCATGCACCAATTTGCGAACCCAGCTCGCGCCTTTTTCAAAGCTCTCATTCCACGCACCCAAGCGTTTACCGCTCAAGTCGTCCGCAGCAAACGCTTCGACGATGCAATCGGCCGCTCGGATTCCCATTTCCAATGCAAAGTAGACGCCGGACGAATAAACCGGATCGATGAACCCCCATGCGTCCCCGACCAGCACCCATCCTTGCCCCGCGTGCTGGCTCGTTGAATACGAAAACTCCTTCGCCGTTTTCACATCGCCCAACTGAGTCGCACCCATCAAACGGGGTTTCAATCCTGGGCAGTTCGCCAGTTCTTGCTGAAAGACTTCTGCCGGAGTCCCGCGTCCTTTGAGCAAGTAATCGTTGTCGCCGACGCAACCGATGCTGGTGATCCCACGTGACTGCGGGATGAACCAAAACCATGCGTTCTGCGACTCGGTGTTCATGATGATCGTCGCGCCTTCGTGGTCACCTTCACCCCGTTTGGCATCACGAAAGTAAGTCCAGATGGCGGCTTTCTTGAGATCCGGATTGACTTTCTTCAGTCCCAGTTTGTTCGCCAAGAATGACTGCTGGCCACTGGCGTCCACCACCACTCGACAATCGATCATCCGCGTCTGGCCATCGGAGCATTTCAATTCCACACCACATGCAGCTCCCGTCTCATCGAACCGGACGTCCAACAACCGGGTCTGATCGTAGCAGTCGGCGCCCAATTCAGCGGCGCGGTCAAACAGCATCTTGTCAAACTCGCTTCGCTCGACTTGCCAGGTATCGCTGCAATCTCGATCGTCGTGTTGGCGGAAAAAGAATGGCGAGGATTCGTTGCCGCGGTGGGTTACGAATTGAACGCTCTTCTTGACCTGCCATCCCGCCGAGCGAACACGTTCGTTCATCCCAAGCCGTTCTAGGGGCCAGTAGGTTTCCGGCATCAGTGATTCACCCACGTGGAAGCGAGGAACCTGCTCCCGCTCAATCAGCAACGTGCTCAATCCTGCTTCAGCGGTGATGGATGCAGCAGCCGTGCCAGCGGGGCCGGCGCCAATGACGACGCAGTCGTAGGTGGATTTCATCTCAGAATCATTCCGGGAAACGCAGGGTTTGGGTGAGTTGGGTTGGAAGGGCAAAGCGATGGGCAACGTTCCTTTCCCAATACCGATATCTTACCGAGTTGCCAACTGGGAATCTTGCGATGGAAATTTGCAATGCGAATTGGACCTGTAGACATCCGGTCGACCATCACTGGACCGATTGCTTAGGATATAACGTAAGCAGCCCACGGAAAGTCTCCCGAAATTGATGCGGCACAGGGTCGCAACCAATCGGCGGGTGGCGCTTGATCGGGAAGAGAAATTGGACGTCGCGTGGTCGTGAATGACCACCCTTTCCATTGTTCGCATTCGTTTGTTTCAATGGCGGCTGTCCACCCGAATGGCGGGCCCGAGGTGACTGGTTGCGTTTCCGTTGTAGGCGGCTGCGTGGAGCAAAGGATTCAGGAGGATATTGGTGGCCAAGCGACGATCGTTCCGCTCAAAGTATCTAAGGCGAATGCGATGGGGCATTGCGTTGCTGATTGTGCTGGCGATACCGGCCATGATTCATTCCAAGGCGGCAATCAACAGTTTGCTGAATTTGCCCAGCGAATGGGTTCCCGACTCGATTCCGGCGAAAGTCGATTTTAATGAGCTGAGCAGCCGATTCGATGTCGGTGAAATCCTGCTTTTTTCTTGGCCTGGCGCGACCTTGGATTCCCCTGAGTTGGCCAGGGTTTCGGCGGCGTTGCAGCAGATTTCAGAAGAGCCGGAAACATTCGACGAGACGCTCGATGTCGAGTTGACTGCGGAGACTAAAAAGGCGATCGGAGAACTGAAAGCGATCTGTGGCGGCGAGATTCCGTTTCATTGGGCTCGTAGTGGCGGCGACACGCTGAATCAGATGACGCAGGCGCCGCTGTCTCTGTCGGTTGACGCCAGCGTGGCGCGACTGAAAGGTTTTCTTGTCGGACCATCGGGCGAACAGACCTGCATCATTTCGTCTTTGAATCCCGTCGGGACGGTTCATCGACGTCAGTTGATGCCTGCGCTGCGTGACTTGATCGCCGGCATCGCCGATGTAGATCCAGCGACGATTGCCGTTGTCGGCGGGCCACGCGAAGGAGCCGATGTGGATGCGGCGAGCATTCGATCCGTGGAGCTGTTCGCGCCACCGTCGGCGATTCTGGCGGCGATCATCTGCTACATCTGTCTGCGATCGGTTGCGTTGACGCTGGCGATCAGTGTGGTCGCGGTGATCGGCGAAGGGCTCGTGTTGGCGATCGTGTATTACTCCGGAATGCCGATGAATGCGGTGCTGGTTGCATTGCCGCCGTTGGTGTTTGTGTTGACGGTTTCCGCCGGCATCCACCTCAGCAACTACTTTCTCGACGCATGGCAAGAGTTTCCGGACATGTCCCCGGCGCGTGCGACTCGCCGCGCGCTCAAGGCCGGCATCATGCCCTGCTTTTTGGCCAGCGGGACCACCGTGGTCGGTCTTGGTTCGTTGATGCTGGTTCGCATCGAGCCGATTCGCTTGTTCGGTTTTGCGGCAGCCATCGGCGTGATCGGTACGCTGGCGTTGCTATTGATGGTCTTACCGGGAGCCATGATCCTGACAAAGGAGACAAAAGAAAAACGTGATCGACGACGCGCGCCGCCACATCCGACGGAGGATGAGATTCCGGAGGACGTTCCGGCAAGCGCTTTTTCACGTTGGGCGTACAAGACGACACGGGCACGTCTGGCAAGACCATGGCCGATGATCATCTTGTTCCTTGTCATCGGCGGCGTGTTTAGCGCAGGGCTATTTCGGTTGCAGACTTCGGTCAACTTGCTGCGAATGTTCTCGCCTGACAGTTCGATACGCACCGAGTACGCGTGGTTCGAGGAAAACGTTGGACCGACATCATCGGCTGACGCCTTGTTGACTTTTCCGCCGCTGACGGACGACGACAATCCGCTCACTCGGCTCGCCGTTGTTCAAAATGCTCACGTCAGCGCATTGAAAATGGATAGCGTCGGTGGTGTGTTGTCGGCAATCACATTCATGCGCAGCGTTCCCACGGGACGGTCCATCGGAGCCAGCTCGCGTCGTGCGGCGATGGTCAAAATGCTACGGGAGCCCGACGGCCCGCTGATGAAAACCAACTTGATCCATCGCGACTCGGCGGCGGAAACGTGGCGAATCAGCATGCGGATGTGGCAGAAAGAAGACACGAACTATAGCGCCGAGCTGTTGGAGATTGAGAAAGCGATCGAGGATTCGCTCGACGATGCCGAGGTGCCGGTCGAGCTGACGATGACCGGTCATGTTGCGATCGTCGAGGAAGCCCAAACGATTCTGTTGGACGATTTGTTCCGCAGCTTCTTGACCGCATTTGCCGTCGTCGCGATGGTCATGATGGTCTTGTTGCGCAGCGTGATCGGCGGGCTGATTGCGATGATCCCGAACTTGTTCCCCACCGTCGCCCTGTTCGGTTTCATGGGATTGGTGGGAACACCGTTGGACATCGGATCGGTGATGACGGCCAGTGTGGCATTGGGGATCGCGGTGGACGACACGATCCACTTGCTCAGCCGATACGGATCTCGCCGAGCACGTGGCATTGGTCAGATTCGGGCAGCACACGGTGCGCTTGCACAGTGTGGTTGGGCGATGTTTCAGACGACGATGGTCTGTGGACTTTCGCTGATGACCTACTACTTCAGCGACTTTGTCCCGACCAGTCAGTTTTCGATTTTGATGTTCGGGCTGCTGACTGCAGCTCTGTTCGGCGATGTCTTTCTCGCGCCGAGTCTGATGTCGAGTTCCTTGGGTCGTTTTCTGGCGCGAACCGTGGGTGTGGATCCCGAAGCAGAGCTGTGGTCGGATGAACCGTCTCCCGAACCGATCGACGCGCGGCGTATTCCGGCAAGGCCGACGGATTCGGCTCAATAGTGATCGCTTCGAAGTTTTCCGGGTTTCCCGTCCGGGAAAGCATCCTTGGCGTCCAGGTTGTCGATCGCAAGTGACTTGGCTGGCTCGGATCGTCCCCAAAACGGGAATCTTTGCCGGAAAACTGAGCAGATCTCGGTGTTGACCGCTAGAATCAGTGTCCGTAGGTGCCCTTGGCTCATTCTCAGGTCCATCGGCAGCCTATCGCTTCAAATCAGAGGTCGTACCTTGCATCGACCATCGAGACTGTCTCTCTCATTTGAAGACTGACGCCAGGGTTTGCAAGCGCTGGATGCGTTGGTTGAGAGTCAAACTCGAACGGAATGGTTGAATGTTTACACTCGTGGCTGCGGGCTGGGGTTTTGGTTCCACACTCATTACGATCGCATCGATCGTTGCCGGCATCATCGCATTGGTGCTTGTCGCCGTGTTCATGAAGTGGGGTTCGTATTGGGTGCAAGCCTACATGTCGGGCGCCCATATCAGCATGGCCAGTTTGATCGCCATGAGTTTTCTCAAGATCGAGCACCGACTGATCGTGACCGCCCGGATCATGGCTCACCAAGCCGGGTTGCCAAGAGCGAGTCTCGATTCGATGAGTGCATCTCGCCTGCAGGCTCATCATTTGGCTGGTGGGCATGTGATGAATGTTGTTCAAGCCATCATCACGGCGCACCGGGCGGGTATCGATCTGGACTTTGACCGAGCCACCGCGATCGATCTTGCCGGGCGAAATGTGTTGGACGCTGTGCAGACCAGTGTGTCACCGATGGTGATCCACTGTCCGCCCAACGACGGAAATGGGCCTCGGACCCTCAGTGCGGTTGCAAAGAACGGCGTTGAACTGCGTGTCGCCGCGCGGGTGACGGTCCGCACCAATTTGGACCAACTGATCGGCGGTGCGACGGAAGAAACCATCGTCGCACGGGTTGGGCAAGGAATCATCACCGCAATCGGTTCGGCTGAATCGCACATGGATGTGTTGGAGCGTCCATCGCAAATCTCCGAAAACGCAGTGCTCAATGGGCTCGATGCCAACACCGCGTTCGCAATCGTCTCCATCGATATCTCGGACATCGACGTCGGGCAAAACATCGGTGCACGATTGCAGACGGATCAAGCCAACGCGGACACGCGGATCGCGCGTGCGAGAGCAGAAGTCCGCAGGGCCGACGCGGTGGCTCGGGAGCAACAAATGAAAGCACGCGTGACGGAAAGCCGAGCGGAGTATGTGTTGGCAGAAGCAGAAGTGCCCGCGGCGCTATCGGAAGCCTTCCGCGCCGGGCGTTTGCGTTCTGCCAAGTCAGACGGCTCAGGACGGACAAAGCGTCCTGTGTTGTTGCCGCCGGATCCCAAACCGCCCGCCGCCGGTCGTACTTGCCAAGAGTGACCGACACCACGCTGGATCAATAGCACGATTTCGCCAGTTAGCACGCGGCATTGGCGTCTCGGAAAAAGCTCGCGGCACCGCACGACCTGGCGCAGCACGCAACTCGCCCGATGGGGTATCATGTTTGGCTCTCCCGCCACTGACATTTCCCTCCACTGGACGAATCAGCGTCACAAATCATGCGAACATTCTTGATCTTGTTGTGCTCATTGGCTTGCACTCTCTCCGGCCAACCTATTACGCACGCCGAAGACCCTGCCTTCCAAATTCTTTTTGACGGCAAAACTTTAAACGGATGGAAAGGAAACGAAGGCCTGTGGTCTGTGCAGGACGGTGCGATCGTCGGCGAGACTACCGCTGAGAATCCGACCAATGGCAATACATTCCTGGTCTGGCAAGGTGGCGATGTCGGCGACTTTGAATTCCGCTGCCTGGTCCGGTTCCAAGGCAACAACTCCGGCGTTCAGTACCGCAGTTCAGTCGTCGATCCGAACCCCTATGTGCTGAAGGGGTATCAAGCCGATTTGCACCCCAAGCAAGACTACATTGGGATGATGTACGGTGAGAAAACCGGTCGCGGCATCATCGCTACCCGCGGCCAACGCATTACCGTCGGTGCTGACGGCAAGACAACGGTTGATGCCAAGCTGGTGGCCGATGAAACGATTGTCGGCGAGCAATGGAACGAGTTGCGGATCATTGCGGTGGGCAATCGATTGATTCATCAAGTCAATGGCGTCACCACGGTGGACATCACCGACAACCACCCAGATGCGGCAGCCACCGGTTTGTTGGGGCTGCAATTGCACGCGGGGCCACCGATGAAATGCGAGTTTCGCGGTTTGTTGTTGCGATCGCTCGACGCAGAAGCTGGCAAGCAACTGATTGCCACGACCGTTGCGGCGACAAAAACACAGTCGGACAAGGCAGCCGATCAAGCGAACGTGGGCGACACAATCCAAGGCTCTGGATGGATCACCGCCGATCCAAAACCGAATTGGATTTGGGTCAAGCAATCCACCGACGGGCAACGCATCTGGTTTCGCCACGAGTTCGATATCGATGGTGAAATCAAAGCGGCCGCGATTTACGCCACCTGCGACAACAAAATCAATGTGACGATCAACGGCAAACCGGCTGGCAAAAGCAATCGGTGGGAAGCTCCGGTTCAGACGGCCGTCAGCGAGTTGCTGAAGCCTGGACGTAATGTCATCGCGATCGCGGGTGAAAACGAAGGTGGCGTCGCCGCGTTGGTGGCAAAGCTACAAATTCAATTGGCAAGTGGAAAAACACAAACCGTCATCACGGACGCAAACTGGCTGACGATTGAAACCAAGCCGGCCGACTGGGATGCCCCCCAAGCCGACACGACGGCTTGGGCCAAAGCCATCCCCAACGGCAAGTTGGGAAAACAGCCCTGGGGAGTACCGGCCGTCGGTGGCGCCGCCGCGGGAGACTCCGATAGATTGAATCCTCGCAACGTCTACGCACCTCCAGGATTTGTTGTCGAACGAGTACACGTTGTCACCGGAGATCAGGGCAGTTGGGTGTCGCTCGCGACGGACCCGCAAGGACGTCTTTACGCGTGCGATCAAGCCGGCGCAGGTTTGTATCGATTGACGATTGCCGACGACGGAAGTGCCGAGGTCGAGAAAGTTTCTGTCGGTGAGCTGAGCAGTATCTCGGGGATCCAAGGAATGGTGTGGGCGAATGATGGGTTGTGGGTGCACCGGAACGGAGGCAACCTGCATCATTTGACCGATACCGATGGTGATGGAAACTTGGATCATCAAGTCACCTACCCTGGAACCACCGGCGGTGGTGAACACGGGAACCACGCGGTGATCGTGACCGAGGACGGTGAGGCGTTGTATCTGGACGGTGGAAATCATGCACCGTTGGCCCAGCACGAACGGAGCCGTGTCCCGACTTGGAGCGAAGGTCTATTATTGCCCCGCATGTGGGATGCACGCGGACACGCCCGCGGCAAGTTGGCACCGGGCGGATGGGTCACACGCTTGGACCCGGAAACCAAAAAGCAAACCGTATACACGATCGGGTTCCGCAACCAATACGACATCGCGTTGAACCGTTTCGGAGACTTGTTCACCTACGACGCCGACATGGAGTGGGACCTTGGTCTGCCATGGTACCGGCCGACACGTATTTGTTTCGTCAACAGCGGTGGCGATTACGGATGGCGGAGTGGTTCGGGCAAGTGGCCGACATACTATGAAGACAGCTTGCCGCCGGTTGTTGAGATCGGCCCCGGCTCGCCAACGGGCGTCAGCTCGGGCGCAGGAGCCCATTTTCCCACCCGCTATCAAGACGGCTTGTTCGCGTTGGACTGGACCTTTGGGACGATTTACTCGATCAAGCTGATCCCTGACGGAGCAGGCTATCGCGGAGAGGCCGAAGCGTTTGTCTATGGATCGCCCTTGCCCGTCACCGACTCGGTCGTCGGGCACGACGGCTGTCTGTACTTTGCCGTCGGCGGCCGTGGTTCGGCATCGGCGCTCTATCGTGTGCGTTATTTGGGTGATGATAGCTGCGACGCGCCTCAAGACGTGGACGCCGTCGCTGACGGTGCCAGAGCGATGCGACGTGACTTGGAAGCGTTTCATGGCGTGTCGGATCCCCGAGCCTTGGACAAGGCTTGGCCGCTGTTGTCAAGCAACGATCGTTTTCTGCGACACGCCGCTCGCGTCGCCGTGGAAAGCCAGCCCGTCGATTCGTGGGCGAACCGTGTGCCCACGGAGTCCGACCCGCAGTCTCGCGTGACGGCAACGGTGGCGCTGGCCCGAATGGGAACCGCAGATCACCAGGCCGAGGCAGTGAAAGGATTGTTGTCGCTCGATGCAAAGTCTCTCCGTCGCGAGACGTTGCTGGGGATGCTGCGAGCCTATGCGTTGCTGTTCAGCGAATTGGAAAGTCCTACGTTGGACCAACGAAAAGCCGTCGTCGCTCAACTGGATCCCTTGTTGCCAAGCGATGATCGTGATGTGAATGTCGAACTCGTTCGCCTGCTGACCTATCTACGCAGCCCGACGGTGGTCGCCAAAACGCTGGCCTTGATCCAAGATCGGACGCCGATGCCCCATCCGGCCTGGGCGGAGATCGCAAGCCGTAACAGCGGGTACGGCGCCGCGATCCAAAACGTACTGGACAGCAATCCGCCCACCGCTGAAATCATGTACGCGTTCATCTTGCGCAACTTACGCACCGGATGGACGATCCCCCAGCGACGGGCGTACTTTGAGTTTCTCAATGAAGCCGCCAAGGCATCTGGTGGGGCTAGCTACTCAGGCTACTTGACACGGATTCGCGACGAAGCGTTGGGCAATTGCACCGATGCCGAGCGTCTCGCGTTGCAATACATCACTGGCGAGGACTTCAATCCAAAGCCCGATTTCCCCATCGCGGATCCCGTCGGTCCAGGACAGAAATGGACGACGCAGGCGGTCTTGGGAGCTATGCGGGGCAAGCCTGATTTTGAACGAGGACGCTCACTTTTCTTCAGCGCCAAATGTGCGTCCTGTCACCGGATGACCGGTCTGGGCGGGAACATCGGACCGGATTTGACGAGCGTGCGCAATAAATTCGATCGAGACTACGTCGCACAAGCCATCGTGGAGCCGAGCAAAGACATTTCGGATCAATACGGTTCGTCAAGTGTCTTGACCGTGGGAGGTCAAGTCCATACCGGTCTGGTCGTCGAGCAGCCCAACGGCGACTTGCTGGTCTATCCAGTGGATGAGAATGCGAAATCGATCACGATTGCGGCGGATGACGTGGAATTGGTGAAACCGTCCAAAGTTTCGCAGATGCCCGCCGAACTGCTGGATCGTCTCAACGCAGGCGAAGTTCGTGATTTGATCGAGTACGTGATGGCCGCTGGTGACCCCAACGACAAGCGTTACCAGGACAAGTGATCACTTCCCGTACGTCAGGCTTTCTAGCCTGACTTGCTGTTCCCCTGTCAGGCTAGAAAGCCTGACGTACATACCCTGTCAGGCTAGAAAGCCGGACGAACTGCTGACATTCGTTAATAACGAATGATCAAGTCGAGCTGGACTCGGTCTTGGATGATGTCCTTGAAATCCGTCAGCGGGAATTCGTAGGCCACACCGGCTTCCAAGTTGCGATTTGGTTTCAGTTTCAAGCCGACGTTGTGCGTCACCAAGTCGTTTCCGGCAACGTTGCTTGCGGGCAAGTTCAAGATGTCTTGACCGGCAACGCCCAGAGGCGCACCGTTCTCAGCGTCATCCAACCAGTGCCACCAAGAGTTCTCGGTCAACAGGTAGAGACGATCTGTCAGACGATAGTCCAAGTGGTTCAGCCAGTGAATCGATGATGTTTGAATAGCACCGTCGACAGGGAACTGATAACCGACCGAAGTCATGTAGTGGGCGTCGCCGTCGAGCAATCGTTGGCCAGCCGAAGCGAAGACATTGAACTCTCCGTCGCCGAGTGCTTGCAAGGTCCCTTTGTTGCCCATTGGGATCTCATAGGTGAATCCGCCCGATACGAGTCGGCCGGCCTTGGTGTCGCGGATCAAGTTGTATTTCAATCCGGCGGTCACGTCGGCCCAACCCGATGCCAACAGGCCATCAAGTGCACCTTCGCTGTTGTCGATCACGTATCCGTCTTTGACTGCGATCAGGCTCAAGCGTTCGGTCAATGCGATTCGGAACTGCAAAGCAAACAGTTGAGCGCTGCCGCCAGCGGGAATATTGGCTGGTCCCAATGTCGATGGGAACTGGTGCGTCATGAAGATCGGACGCAACTCGGTCAGATTGCGAGGATCTTCGAAGTGAACGAAGTCGATCATCGGGCTGATGAAATCGTCGAAGCAGTGATCGCTTTGTCGAAGTCGTGATTTCAGACCGCTCAAGAATCCGCCACAGAGGCAGCCGCTGGAATCGCAACCGCAAGCATCGCAGCCGCTGTCGCAGCCAAACGAGTCGCAACAGGGGTCGGCATCGCAGCATGCAACAGTGTCGCAACATTCTTGAGCTGCCAGGTTGTCACTGGTCAGACACGCATTGCCGCATAGCAAGCTGGCAATCAGCAGCAGGCTCGGCATTCCTTTGTAAAGCATTCTTTCCGCCCTCATGGCAAAAGATTTTTTTTGTGGTTGATCAGAGGGTGATCTGAGAGCGTATTCGCCACTGTTTTACTGCCGGCGCAGTCGTTTTTGAATCGTTTGTAAGACTGTGTTAATCGTTACAAATCCACATAAAAATGTGTGCGGCGGTGACCACGCTGTATCGAGTCCGCACGTCTTGAACCATGAATCAGCGTTCTACGGCCAAGCCGACACTTGAGTGAATCCGGATGATTTTCGTGAAATCGTGTCAGCGAACACACGTAGAAGCGTTTCTCCAAGACGCGAAATCGATTGCAGAGCCGCTTCGCATGGAACACGAATGTCGTTAGCGGACGACGTGATTGCAGAAGCGTAGGTCATGCTCTGCATGACGAAATACGGTTCGCGCATCATCTCGCTGGTTGTCCTGAATTCGGAGAGATCTCTTGGTGACATCCGGTGCGGTCGGGTTGCGCTGTGCGTATGGTGTCATGCGGAGCATGACCTACCGCAAATGGCAAGACGTTTTACGCGGCACGCTATCGGCTTGGAAAGTCGAGCGACAGTCGTTCGACTCTCCGAGTCGAGAATGAACGCCACCAAACGCACAAATTCAAACCATACGCCTTGAGCAGCCCAGTGTTGCACCTATTCAAAAACCGATTGGTAGATATCACGGTCGGCAGACGTTGCGCCGTGGAGTCCGCAGACTCGCGCAGCCAATCGAACCGCTCCCGCTAAGATCTGAGGCAATGGCAGCTCACTCGCAAGCCCCGCGATGATCGCCGATGCGAACGCGTCACCAGCACCCACTGTATCTTGCATCACGCCGGGCGATGGAGCTGGTTCGAACAGGATTTCCGACTCAGCGATGGCGTAGGCACCTTGCGAGCCACAAGTCACCACCGCATTGTGCACTTCATATCGGCTTTTCAATGTTTCGATTCCGGCGACGACGGACGACTGATCCGTCACGGCAACATCGGACAGTCGATGCAGTTCTTCGTCGTTGAGCTTGACCCACTTCGCACCGTTCAAGAGTTCCCCCAACATCGACTCATCAAAATACGGATCGCGAATGTTTACATCGACAAATCTCGCCAACCCGCTTTCGCGAACCAGATGCCGCCAGCTTTCACGAGTCGATTCGCTACGCAAGGCAAGGCTGCCGTGGTACAGCAGGCCTGCAGAGTCGCTCCACAGCGACGAATCGATCTTGCCCATCGAATCCCAAGCTTGACCTGCGGGGATCTCGTATTCAGGCTGACCGTCGACGAAGCTTACTTGGACATTGCCTGTCGGCGGCCCATTGAGACGCTGAACGCCCCGATCGTCCAATCCCCAGGAATCCATCGCATCCAAGATCGCTGTTCCCTCGGAGTCTTCGCCGACGGCGGACAGGAATAAGGGGCGTACTCCAAGACCTTGCAGATTCCATGCCACATTGAACGGCGCGCCTCCCAACACTCGTTTTCCATCGGGAAAATGATCAAAGAGGACTTCGCCAAAGACAATCGGTCGTGAAGGAGTAACTGTATCGTGCATACTGACTCAATCGGAGAGGATAACATGGAGTAGATTATTTTACCGAGCCGTCCAGCTTTCGCTAAGCACCGAGCCGAAACAAGCGTCCCCTACGACATCCGTTTTCGCTCGGCCCCGAAGAAGTCTCTCGGTCGGTGGTTCATTCAGTCAGTTCGCGTTGTGGTGGTGGTAAAGAAAGAGGAAAGGTGGATGGCAAAAAAGTCTAGGAAACGTCTGATACTGCTCTGCATCACCGCAATCGGTCTGTTGCTGTTTGCGGTTTTCTATCAACGATACTACGTCGCGCGTCCGATCGGATCCGGCCCGGCCGGTCCTGCGGTGGATCGTGCCGCGTTCGCAAACGTGTGGTCGGATCGGCCAGTCCATGTGGTTGGACTTGGTGACAGCGTCACCGCGGGACTGGGGGCCAAATCCACCAGTCATTCCTATTTCAATCGTGTCATCCAGAATCCCGATGACGAATTCGAGCAGCTCCATCAAGTCTGCCTGACTTCTGTGCTTCCTAATCTGACAAATGAAAACTACGCCATTTCTGGCTCGGAGTCTACTGTTCACTTCGACGTGATCACTGAAACCTTGCCAGTGATGGATGAGCGTTTGTACGGTATCGTGCTGATGACCAGTGGCGGCAATGACTTGATCCACATGTATGGCAAATCACCACCACGAGAGTGCGCCATGTACGGAGCAACGTTGGAGCAGGCGTTGCCGTGGATCGAGAACTTTGAAGCCCGATTGGGGGAGATGGTGTCCCTGATCGATCAGCGTTTTCCGGGCGGTTGCGAAATCTACATCGGCGACATCTACGATCCGACCGATGGAACCGGAGATGCCGGCAGCATTTACTTGAGTCGATGGCCGGACGGTTTGGCCATTCACGCCCGATACAACGCCGTCATTCGCAAGGTCGCCGGGCAACGCGATAATGTCTTTGTCGTGCCGCTTTACGAAACCTTTTTAGGTCACGGTTCCCAGTGTCGTAAGTTCTGGAGATCGACCTTTCGCGAGGAGGACCCGTATTTTTGGTTCTACAGCAACATCGAAGACCCCAATGATCGCGGTTACGACGCCATCCGACGTGTGTTCCTCAATACGATTGTCGCCAACACAAAATTGCGATCCGAATGATTCCCTACTTCCCGTTCACCGGCGAACGCTTCGAACACAGCTTTGGCGTTCGCCCATTGCCTGACGCAACACAGATCATTGAAACCACGCGACGGTACTATGATGAGATTGACGTCAAGCGAGCCAGTTTGGAATCTTTTCCCAGTGAATACTCGGTCGGTCAAGATGCATGCCTGGAATCTCAACGCGATGCATTTCGCTGGATCGTTGACCAGTCCCCACATTTGAAATGGGACGAGGGTGAGTCCGTTGTGATCAATCGCGCCACCGGCGAAAGGATTCCAGCCGACCAGCCGCAGACTTTGTTGACGATCGCGCCGCACGTGCAAGAAGACTTGGTGATCATGCGAGGTGATGTTATCCATGGTTTCCCTCTCGTCGTCGGCGTGGTTTGCTTTCCAAGTGGCTGGTCGGTCGCTGACAAGCTCGGGCAAAGCGTTTTGTTGATCCATCAATCAGTCCCCGAGTTTGATCCGGTGTTATCGCCGCAAACCGAGCGATTGATGCAACGGCTGAAATCGCATCGCCCAGTATGGCGAATGAACTGGGGCGTCCGACCGTTGCCTTACTTGGACCAGTCACCCAAATTCGCCAGGGGCTTGTTCACGGCCGCCAGATCCGTGACGGCGGCCAACGCGGGCAAAAAATGTTACTTTCGCGTCGAGCGCCAGACCTTGACCCGACTGCCCAGCGGCGACATCTTGTTCACCATTCACACGCACCAGTGCACCTTGGATGAACTGACTGTCTCGCAAAAGCAGCAGCTCTGTGGAGTTCTTAAGACTTGTCCAGAAGATACGCTGCGATACAAAGGGATCTTGCCGATGGCAGAACCGATCATCGACTACTTGCGAGGCCGTTAGGAGAGGCTGTTAGGTACATTCAGTTGCCAGGGATGGAATGCCGCGTCTCGCGAAATGCAGTGACTAGACGAATTGGCCTGTAAATCAAGAATCCCGGAACTGTTTGGGTCCGGCGGTGTTGAAAACCAATTGGTCAATTCATGAGAAAACACGCCGCTGGTGTTTGATACATAGCTCAGGGTCTGGTCCCCGCATCTGCAACGACCGGGACTGCGGCCTCAAGTCGATTTGATTTCCCAACCCATTCGGAGTTCCCTGTGCGTAGCCCCATTTTGCTAACCCTCTGCGTGATCGCCGCTTCGTCCCTCACCGAGCTTCGTGCTGAAAACTGGCCGCATTGGCGAGGTGACAACGGTAACGGCGTTTCCGAGACCGCGGATACGCCGACACGTTGGAGCGACAGTGAGAACGTCAAATGGAAGGTCGAGATTCCAGGTCAAGGCTCCGGATCGCCCATCGTTTGGGAAGACAAGGTGTTTGTGGTCTCGGGCGTTCCTGTCGCCGGGGTAGCCGGTGGAGGATCCATCCCCACGTTGCAGTTCACCGTGTTTTGCTTTGATCGTGAATCGGGAAAAGAGCTCTGGAAACAAGTCGCGGTGGTAGCCAAGCCACATCAACAAACGCACTCGACCAACAACTTTGCATCGGCATCGCCTTGCACCGACGGGCAGCATGTCTATGCCCACTTCGGCTCGAGGGGGCTTTTCTGTTACACGATGAACGGTGATCTCGTTTGGAAACGCGACGATCTGGGTAAAATGCAAACCCGCAACGACTTTGGCGAAGGAAGCTCGCCGACGTTGGAGGGCGACATGATCCTGGTACCTTGGGATCACGAAGGTGCCTCTGCTCTGTTTGCGTTGGACAAGTCGACCGGTAACACGATTTGGAAAGCCGACCGTGATGAACCGACCTGTTGGGCGACGCCCTTGGTCGTTCAACACGACGGTCAAAAACAGGTCATCATGAACGGGCAGAACAACGCGCGTTCCTATGATTTGGCAACCGGAAAGGAACTGTGGCGTTGTGGCGGGCAAACCGAACGTCCCGTCGCATCGGCCGTGTTTGCCAATGGCATCGCCTACGTCGGCAGCGGTTTCCGTGGCTCCTTTCTCGGGGCCTTTCGTCTCACCGGCACCGGCGACATCGAGAACACCGAGAGTGTGATCTGGGACGTCCATCAAGACACACCCGACATCGCTTCGCCTCTGCTTTCATCGGGCAGATTGTATTTCTACAAAGGCAAATCAGGTACATTGACGTGCGTTGATGCTGCAACCGGTGAACGACATTTCGGACCCACTCGCGTTCCCGGTTTGGACAGTATCTATGCTTCTCCCATTGCTGCCGGCGGCCATGTCTATCTGACTGCCCGCAATGGAACCACTGTGGTGATCAAAGACGCCAAGGAGTTTGAGATCGTCTCAACCAACTCGGTCGGCGAGACCGTGGATGCGACGCCAGCACCTGTTGATAGCGAGCTCTTTATCCGCGGAGCGCAACACTTGTTCTGTATCAGCGAAGGTTAGCCTGCGCTGATCAAAACTTGGTGTTGACATTGTTTTTTCAGTCCATGTTTTTGTCCCATGCATCGCAATCAAAGTGAGCCTCAGGCGCTAGCCGTGGGCCGGCACCACAATCCGCCTCAGGCCCACGGCTAGCGCCTGAGGCTCTTGGTGTTGACATTGTTTTTTCAGTCCATGTTTTTGTCCCATGCATCGCAATCAGAGTGAGCCTCAGGCGCTAGCCGTGGGCCGGCACCACAATCCGCCTCAGGCGCTAGTGGCCTGTTGATTTAATCGAAATTGGGAACGCAAGGGTGAGCCGTGGGCCGTAAGGCACCGGGCAATGCGGTAGGCCCGGCCGCTTACGCGTCGCGGCTCACTAAATCAACGGCCCGCTAGCCGTGGGCCGGCACCACAATCCGCCTCAGGCCCACGGCTAGCGCCTGAGGCTCAGCTCGACTGGTTTTCCATCAGCCGGGACGAATTCCAGTCGACCGATCTGTGTGATTCCGCGAGCGAATTGCACGCGAAGGTGAATGATTTCGCTGGTTTGGTTGATGGTCGCGTTCAGTCCATTCCACTTTCCTGACTCGGCACGCTCAGTGGTGACTCGATTCTGGGGGGCGAATCCTCGTTCCCTGTTGCTACGCCAAGAAATCGAGACCGCCCCCGCTTCACTCGGCTTGACTTCGCATCCGGCAAGAACTTTTCTCGCAGCGGCTCAGGTTCTTTGCCGTCGAGGTAGAAGTCGAAATACGCTTTCGCTGCAGCGTTCTCTTGGGCTGTTGAGAGTCCCGGCGGCGTGAGTTCGGATGCCCAAGTCGAGAGACGGTCTCGAAGCCGATTTGCAATCTCAGGATGCATCACGCATTGGTCGTGCTTTTCCTCCAAGTCGACTTTCAAGTCGAATAAATACTCACGCCGGCCACTTCGTACGAGTTTCCAGTCTCCTTCGCGAATCGCCGACTGCCCCGTCCATCGCCACATCAGGGCATCGTGGGGCGGCGCGGTGTTGTCACCCGATAGAAAAGGAATCAAGTTGACACCGTCCAACTCATCGTTTGCTGTTTCAATCTTGGCAATTGCTGTAGCGGTTGCAGCGACGTCCAATGCACTGATAGGGTGAGGATACACCTGTCCGCCAGGAATCATTCCCGGCCAGGAGACGACGAATGGTGTGTGCATTCCTCCTTCCGTCAGCATTCCTTTCTCTCCATTGAGTGGATCATTCAGCGAGCCGTCCCATCCGGGGCCAGCTCCGGGGGCATCGAACTTGTGGATCTTCAAAGGCGCGCCGTTGTCGCCGATGTAAAAAACGAGCGTGTTTTCAAGCAAACCGTTCTCTCGCAAAGTCTCCATCACCAGCCCCACGCCGTCGTCGACGGCCGACAACATCGCTAGGGCTTGACGACGTCGTTCAGGCATCTCACCCGGAAATCGACTCAAGTACTCCGGTGGCGCATCGAGCGGAACATGCGGAGCGCGGTAGGCCACGTACAAGAAAAGTGGCTGATCTTTGTGCCGCTCAATCACCGATGCGGCGGCACGGCTGCACGCATCGACGTGATACCCCTCCGGTTTCAACGATGCCATCTTCCTGTCGGTCCCATCCATGAACAGATTGGCAGAAAAAGCTGCTTGAGAGTTTTGTGCATAGACATAGCGAAAACCATGTTTGGTGATCTCGTTGGTCGGACCCAGGTGCCATTTCCCAAACTGAGCCGTGACGTAGCCTGCTCGCTGCAAACGCTGCGCAATCGTGGTTTCGGCATCAAATCCGGTCAGGCTGCTGCCGTTTGATTCCACGCCGAAACGCGATTGAAACTTGCCAATCATCAGCCCGGCACGCGATGGAACGCACTGCGGCGCCGTGCTATAGCCGTGCAATGCTCTCACCCCGCTGGCTGCCAACGCATCCACATTCGGTGTTCGGATATCATCCAGTACGCCCTGGCAAGACAGATCCGCGTAACCGTGATCGTCGGTGTAGAACACGATGACGTTGGGCAGTTCATTCGCATGAGCCACCGATGGAAAGCAGCATAGCGCCAGGAGGGTAAGCCAACGAGTCATAAACGATCTCATGAATCTGAATCTGTCATCTGGTGAGTTTCAGGTAAGTCCGATGCTACGTTTCATGCATTCGGTTCGCAACGGCTCGGGCTCATGGTGGGATTCGTGTCAGAAATCGCATCGATCTGTGCCTCAACTTGAAACGGCAAACAGCCGGCACGCTCTGGTTATTCACCGCCGTCATCGTAATCTCCGCTGCTCATCTCCGCTGCTCCGTCTCCGCTGCTCCGTCTTCGCTGCTCCGTCTTCGCTGCTCCGTCTTCGGTGGGCAGTTTTCGAAAAAGTGCATGCCGGGAGCCGTGTTGGTCCCATGCGAATCAATCGTCGAACTGCCTGATCACGAAGGGAACGATATCAACCAGTCTGGACGGTTTCAGGCCAATGCAACCGGCGGTTTGGGAGGAAAACCGCAAAATCGGTCCCATTCTGGCGATTGGCCCGACATGTGCGTTTGATGACCAATATCGAAGGACGAACACCCAACTCCAGGAGACTCAATATGGTTACTCGCCAAGAAATCGCGGGAAAGTGGAACGAAGTCAAGGGCCGCCTGAAAGAACACTGGGCCGAGTTAACGGACGAAGATTTTCGTAACGTCCAAGGTTCAGCGGAACGCTTGGTCGGCGTCGTTCAGCAGAAAACCGGTGCGAGGAAAAGTGAGATCGAATCGTTTATCGACGGCATTTTCTCGGGCAACGTTGCCGAGCGAGCTAGCGAGGCGGTCGGGCATTATGCCGACTCCGCTCAGCAGGTCGCCTCAGACGCAGCGGACTATGCACGGAAAAATTATCGCAAATTCGCCGCCTCGACGGACGAGTACTCGCAGCGAGTTTCGGAAACCGTTCGCAGCCGTCCAGTGGAATCGCTCGCCATCGCATTCGGCGTCGGCATCGCTGCCGGGGCATTGTTGTTCTTTGGACGAAAACGCTAAGCCATGAGTGAGACGTTAGCAACCGACAAGCAAGCTGCGGCGATCAAGCAGCGGATGAGTGAGATACGGACGCAGTTGCCCTACGACGTGGATATCGCGCGGGAACGTGTGCGCCAGATCTCGGACTGGAAATATCACGTCGCTCAACATCCGTTGCCAGCGATCGCTGCTGCTGTCGCGCTCGGATATTTGATCGTGCCGGAAAAGCGTTCCACGATACAGCGGATTAGCCGCAGTAAGTCGCGCGATCAGGACGACGACTTGTCAGCACCCCAAAAGGGCGTGGTCAGTGGGATTGTTGCCGCAATCGCATCGATGGTTCTCAGGCAAGCGGTATCTACGGCAGCAAGTCAGGTCAGTGGAATGCTGACACGACAAGGTGTCTCGACACGCGAACGTTGATCTGCAGATCGTGATCAATATTGAAATACAAACTGGCAAATCATGAGTGAACAATCAAGTTTCCAACGTGTCGCCCAAGACGTGATCGATCTCTGCGAACTGCAATTTCAATTGCTCTCTGTGGACAGTCAAGCAGCCCGTCGTCTGCTATTGCGTGGTGTGGCGAAGCTCGTGGTCGCCGTGCCTCTGCTGGGCTCGGCGATCACCGTGTTGTGTCTCGGAGTCGGCTACCTGATTGCCGAACGGACAGCGTTGTCGGTCGCCGGCAGCCTGATCGTTGTCAGTGTCGCCGTCATCCTCTTCGCGAGCTCGCTAGCCGTGATCGCTCTGGTCGGATTTCGTCGTGCGGCCGCCGCGATGGCTGAGACGAAGTCGGAGTTCACCGAGAATCTCAAGTGGCTCAAGGCAACATTGCTGTCACCATCCACGTCTCCACGAAATCAAATCCGTCGCGAGTCCTTTCCTGACCATTCGCCGTCGGAGTTCCATACGGACTCTCAACCTCATTTTCAGTCCAGACCCGTTTCTCAGCCACGTTAAGGAAAAGCGATATGTCCCATTCCAATTCTCAAGGCGCACAAGGTGCGACCGTATCTGACAAAGCACGCGACGTGGCAAACCGAGCCATGTCCAGCGCCGCGGAGATGACCCATGATTACGCGGATCACTATGTCAAGGAGCCCGCGAAAGACCTGTTTAGCTTGGCAAAGTCGTACGCAAAGGACCATCCCGACGTCGCTGCGATGTGGGCGTTCGGCCTGGGAATCGTGATCGGCTGGAAACTCAAGCCGTAACATGCGAGTGTGGTCTCTAAGGCACCGGGGCATCCTTGGGCCGCCGGGCAGGCGATTCCCACCGTATCGCGCGAAAAACTCGGTTGCCTTTGCTTCTTCAGTCTCACTCCCTCAGCGGACCGTCATCCCTACGTCGTCGAATTGCAAGTCTCAATCGAGACGAATCGACAAGGTGTGTCATCGATGGTAACTTTAACGAGATTATTTTAGTCATGTCTTCCGCCACTGATTTTCCTCGTTCTTCGAAGCAGCCACAGTCCAGGTGGTCCAAATCTATGCCCCGACTATTGGTCGTCGACGATGATCGTGCGATCCTAACGCTCGCACAGCGGACGCTCTCGATGGTTGCCGATGTCGATACGGCCGGAAATGCCTTCGACGCGATCGAGATGCTCAAGAAAGATGACTACGACGTCGTCTTGTTGGATATCCAATTACCCGACCAAAACGGTTTGGCCGCGTATTGCGAGATTCGAGAGTACGATCGACGGATCCCAGTGATCTTCATGACGGTGGAGGCCGCCAGCAAGACCGCGATTGAAGCCATGCAACTGGGGGCGTTCGACTACATCGCAAAACCGTTGTCGGTCGAGCCTCTGCGTGAACTGGTAGCCAAGGCAGTCAAGCAACGACAGATCAGCAGTGTTCCAGTTGCGATCTCTGCGGAAGAGGAGGACGGTGATCAGTCTGCTGAACTTTTTATCGGTCGTTCGCCCGCGATGCTGAACGTGTTCAAAGCGATCGGTAAAGTTGCCAAGCAGGACGTCCCGATTCTGATCCGCGGGGAAAGCGGGACGGGCAAAGAATTGGTTGCCCGAGCGCTCTATCAATACAGTCATCGATACGATGAAACATTCTTAGCAGTCAACTGTGCCGCCCTCCCCGACAATCTGTTGGAAAGCGAGTTGTTCGGCCACGAAAAAGGTGCCTTCACGGGAGCCGAGTCGCGCCGAATCGGAAAGTTCGAACAGTGCAACGGTGGCACTTTGTTTTTGGACGAGATCGGCGATATGGCCCCATCGGTGCAAGCAAAAGTTTTGCGAGTGCTGCAGGAACAACGCTTTGAACGAGTCGGCGGTAACAAGGAACTGACCACAGATGTCCGAATCATCGCGGCGACCAATCGACCGCTTGAACAGATGGTCGAGGAAGGTGACTATCGCGAAGATTTGCTCTATCGGCTCAACGGAGTAACGATTCAACTGCCACCGCTGCGAGAGCGACTCTCCGATGTCCCGTCGCTGATCCGGTTCTTTCTGGCTCAAGCCAAGCAAGAGTTCAATAAGCCGGATTTGGAAGGACTCTCGCCCGAGACGGTGGATTTGCTGACGGCCTATCAATGGCCGGGCAATGTTCGGCAGCTTCGCGCAGTCATCCGTCGCTGTGTGTTGGACTCCGTGATGCCCGTCATTACCCCAGATATCTTGCCTGCAGAAGTCACCCGGTACGAGCGGTCAGATCCTGCCAGCAGCTCGATTGACTCATCCGCATCTCATCACGTACCGACTCGAGCTGGTGGTGAATTGCCCAGTTTGGTCGAGCGGTTGATCGCCCAACGCTCCAACAATGTCTACGCTGAGACCGTCGAATACACGGAGCGTTTCGTCATCCTAGAAGTGCTCAAGGCAACAGATGGCAATCAGAGTCAGGCTGCTGAGATGCTGGGCATCACCCGCGGAAAGCTGCGTGACCGCATCAAAGCCTATAATATCGTGCTCAAAAGTGACATCGCCGTCGAATCAGATGGCGACTGATTATCATTGAAGCACTGCTTGTGTTGATCGCAGTTGTCTTTCAATGGCATACGGTTTGCACCGCCGGTCTCAGTCAGTTCTCTTGGCGGACTGAGATTCGAATTCCTCCGACTCTTTCACAGAATTGATGACATGACCGACGATCAACGCATCCGTTTTGCCGAAGCCCTGAAGCGTGTAGCTGGTGAAGAAGATACCCTTCAAGTGCTCGCGCAAATCACAAGCGAAGATGCGCCGGAACTGCTGAGCAATCTGGACGATGCCATCGCAAATGAAGACACCGTCGTCGTCGCACAAATCGCGCATGCATTGAAAGGCATGCTCAGTGTGTTCGAAACCGGAGACCCTGTCTCGGAGTTGCAACCGATCATCGACGCCGCTCGTAGGCGAGATGTCGAATCAATGCGTTCGCTCTATCGAGCTAATTCCAGAAAAATTCAAGCACTGCTGAACGAAATCGATGCAGTCTCTCTGGTTGAAAACTAAATCAGCACTCGGGGGCGATCAACTCGCCCTCGAGAGCACCTCGAATGCACACCGGGACAACCTACTTCGCGGGTGCCAAAGCAGCTTTTCCACCGGCAATCTTTGCTGTCGGCGTCGCGTCTGCGTCCAAGTCTCCTAGCGCATACTGAATACCGTCTAGCATGTGCTTCAGCACAACAGGATTGCGAAACGTCTCCTCGCGGTGTCCCAAATTTGTATAGAACACGCGGCCGTCACCAGCCGTTCGGATCCAAGAAACGGGGACTTCGCGAGGTCCATCGTTGATTCGCGTGGAGACCTCTGATTTCGTCATGTCCAAACTCACCAGGATCCGCAGCGTCTCTGGACCGACGTAGGATTCTGGCTTGTACTGGTAAATCTCATCCTGGTGCCAAAACCCGTTTCCCTTAAATGCCTGATTCAAAATATGGTCAGGGTCATCCAGCTTGAATGCCCAGGTACCTCCAGCACCCCATGGATGTCCGTTGAAAATCCCGCCGACCAGTGAAAGACATTCCGGGTGCCGTCCGAAATTGTCGCTCGCCGCGTGGAACCCGATCAAGCCGCCGCCTTGGGTCACGAAGTCCATGAATGCAGACATCTGCGACGGTTTGGCAAAGCTCATGTGTGTGGTGTTGTTGAGCAGGATAGCATCGTACTTGCTGAGGTTCTCTGGAGTGAAAACGTCGTAGGTATCGGCCAAGTCAATCTCAAAGGCGCCGGACTGCTTGCCGACTTCCTGCATCGCCAGATTGCCGTGTGGAATCGAGCTGTGGATGAAACCTTCGCATCGATAGAACGCCAGAATCCGACGTTCCTTCTTAGGCTTGGCCGCCGTCTCCTTCGGCACCGCGTCGGCGATCTGTTGACGGATCGAATCTGCGATCGGTTTGAAATGCTCTGCTTTCTTAGCCATCCAAGGATCGGCGGATTCCTGTGCTGACACCATCAGGCAACTCGGTGCACACAGAAAGAGCAGGGCGTAAAAACAGCGTACCATGTGAACGGTCTCTCAACTTTTTATGGGGATGGATGACGCCACGCTCGAACGTGGCTGCGGATTCGCTGCTGAGCGAAGACAGGAATGGGGTTGGCGATTATACGCTCGGATGATGTCCAAGTGTCTGGCCGCGAGAGTGGCGTCTTGGGCTATAATCAGCCGCACGAGATTTCCCCCCCTCGCACGAGATCCCGCCAAGACCTGCTCCGTCCCCCCCTGATTGAGTCACCCAACATGAACCGATTTACTTTTGTTGTTGCTTTGGCTTGCATGCTGACCGGCACCCTGCCAGCTCAGGAAAAGCAGCCGCCAACTCCCAAGACCCTGGCGCCCACCCACGCCGGGGTCTCTTATGGTGACCACGAAATGAACGTCATCGATTTTTGGCAAGCTGAAGGCGACGGCCCACGACCGCTGCTGGTCTATATCCACGGCGGAGGATGGATCGGTGGAGATAAAAACCGAAACGCTCGCGATGTCCAACCGTATCTCGACAAGGGCATCTCGTATGCGGCGATCAATTATCGACTCACCGGCATCGCACCATTGCCTGCGCCGGTTCATGATGCCGCCAAAGCCATCCAGTTCATCCGCAGCAAAGCGGCCGAGTGGAACATTCGCAAAGACCGCATCGCACTGACCGGGGGCAGCGCTGGCGCATGCACCTCCATGTGGATCTTGTGTCACGATGATCTGGCGGATCCCAATTCGACTGACCCCGTTTTGCGTGAGTCGACACGCGTCACCGCCGCTGCGGTCGCAGCAGGTCAAACATCGATCGATCCCAAAGTCATCGAGCCCTGGTTGGGTGAGAACGTGCTGAAACACAACATGATCAACATGGCCGTCGGTGAAAAAACGATCGAAGAAGCATTGGCCAACTACGACGACCACAAAGCTCTCTACGTCGAGTTCTCGCCGTACAACCATGTCAGCAAAGGCGATCCGCCTTTGTTCATGTCCTACGGCGGCGACATGTCGCTGCCGTCAAAGAATGCGGGGCACGGAATTCATCACCCGGTCTACGGGGTCAAGATGAAAGAGAAATGCGACAGTGTGGGGCAAGAATGTCACCTACTGATCTCGGGCCAAGAGAAGCCGCAGTACGCATCAGCTCAAGAATTCCTGATGGACAAACTCTTGAATTGAACATCTCAGATTGGTGGCTTAGTTCAGGAGTCATTCCTCTTGGGCTTGGACCATCCACAAATGCTTCTCCAAAGTTGCGGAGATTCCGATCAGCAAGTCCTCGCTGATCGGGTCCATCTCACCAAGCTTTTCGATCGCGTCGCGAATCTGCTCGATCGTCGTCATCAACGCGTCCGCGACGTGTTGAAGCGTGGCCGGGACTTTTTGGAAGCCATCCGGATAGGTGCTTAGATCGGTATCTTTGGCTACCGTTTCTGATCGCCCATCGGGAGCAACTCCCAGCGTACTGACCCGTTCAGCCACTTCATCACTCGCGTTTCGAACCGATGCAATGATTTCATCCAATTGCAAGTGAACAGAGCGAAAGTTCGTGCCCAGGACATTCCAGTGTGCTTGCTTCAGCAACAGTGCCAAGTCAACCAGATTGACGAGATTCGCTTGCAGCAACGAGACTGTCTCTTGATTCGCGTCACTGGTCAGTATTTGTCGTTTGAATACCGATGCCGTTTTCGTTGCAGTCGTCATGATTAATTTCTCCAAGGTTTTGAATGGTTACCCGGCGATGCTGATCGAAGAACGATCAAAACTGGTTCTGATTTGACCGATCTCGGTCCGTTCCCAACCGGCACCCGGTCATTCAACGGAAAAGCAAAGCTCATGCCAAAGCGACAGCCCGCGAGATGTACAAGCGATTTCATGACAGATCTCCGCTTTGGGCTATACTAACCGGTCTTTTTAGCAACCGCTCCCGTGACGAAACCATTGATGCAACGCTCGCCATTGAACCAACCGTTTTTCATCGTTTCTTTCTTCGCTGCATTCCTGAATCTGTATTCCGGTGTCATGGCCGCGGGTGCTCAGCGCAAACCGAATGTGGTCCTGATCCTGGCGGATGATCTCGGTTGGAGCGACACCACTCTTTACGGAACAACCGACTTTTACAGAACCCCCAACATTCAGCGTCTCGCGGCTCGCGGGATGACTTTTACCCACGCGTACTCCGCCAGCCCGTTGTGCTCACCCACTCGTGCCAGTGTGTTGACGGGATTGAGTCCCGCTCGGACAGGAATCACGACGCCCAACTGCCACTTGCCCGCTGTTGTCCTCACAGCGACGGCGGCAACGTCCGCATCACCGATTCAGAAGTCGACTCAGCCCAATCCCGTGACCCGACTCGACACTCGCTATTACACGGTGGCCGAAATGTTCCAGGACAATGGGTACGTAACGGCCCACTTTGGAAAGTGGCACCTCGGTCCAGAACCTTATTCGCCACTGCAACACGGATTTGACATCGACGTACCGCACTGGGCGGGACCTGGACCGGCTGGCAGCTACGTGGCTCCCTGGAAATTTCCAGACTTTGATCCTCAAACGCCTGCAGAACACATCGAAGACCGAATGGCCGACGAAGCCGTTCGGTTCATGGAGAAGCATCAAGACAAACCGTTCTTTCTGAATTACTGGATGTTCAGTGTGCACGCTCCGTTCGATGCCAAGGCGAAGTTGATCGAGCAGTACCGGTCACGAATCAACCCATCTGATCCGCAGCGGTCACCGACCTACGCTGCGATGATCGAAAGCATGGATGATGCCGTGGGAACTCTTCTGGACACGCTCGATCGGCTCCAACTCGCCGAAAACACGATCATCATTTTTGCATCGGACAACGGCGGCAACATGTACAACGAAGTCGACGGAACGACGCCGACGAGTAATGCGCCGCTCAGAGGTGGCAAAGCGACCATGTACGAAGGCGGCATCCGCGGACCAGCAATCATTGCAGCACCCGGAGTCACGCAGCCGGGCTCGCGTAGCGATGCCGTGATCCAAAGCTGTGACTATTACCCGACACTACTCGATTTGCTCGACATCTCAGCGCAACCTGAACAAACATTTGATGGAGTCAGTCTCGCACCTGCGTTGAAATCACAACCGCTCACCCGAGACGCAATCTTTACTTACTTTCCACACGCTCCCGGAGTCCCTGACTGGTTGCCACCGGCGGTCAGCGTTCATGTCGGTGATTGGAAACTCATTCGGTTGTTTCACGGTGGCGAGAATGGGAAACACAGATACAAACTCTACGATCTCTCTCAGGATCTTGGTGAACGCAGTGACTTGGCCGACAAATATCCTGAACGTGTCCAAGAAATGGACGCACGCATCGACGCATTCTTGTCAGACACCGGCGCGGTCGTGCCTTTGCCCAATCCAAAGTTTGATCCGACGAAGTACAATCCTGAACGGGAAGGCCAGGCCACACTCAAAGGCTCCGGCTCCAAGCAAACGCGTAACGAACCTGCGCCGCGGCAGAAGCCCATTGCCGGATGGCAGGCAGACAATCACTGCACGCTCGCCATCGCTGATTCGGCATTGCAGGTGATCAGCAGCGGCGGCGACCCACATTTCAGCTATTTGTTGCCCAAGCCAATTCCTGCGGGCGAACTGACACTCCGTTTTACGATGTCCTCTCAATCAACGGGAAACGGCCAACTGTTCTGGCGAGAACAAGGAGAGGCCAAAGCCTTTCACCGCGATCGCAGCGTCGACTTCTCCGTGACTCACGATGGTCAGTCCCACGAGTACGACGTCAAATTCAGCACGGCGACGCCCCTTCAAGCCCTGCGAGTTGATCCGTCACGCAGCGCCGGGAAACTGAAACTTTCCAACCTCCGCCTCACGGACAACGAAGGAAAGATCCTCTACACCTGGAAGTTTTGAATCGCAGACACGTAGAAGCGTCTCTCCGAGACGACAACTACTTCAAGGCTTGTCTCCAGGGGTAGCGAATCTCGTCAAGAGTTTCGGCATCACCAGCCCGTTGCCGAAAGTATCGATGACTTTCGCTACCTGGCAATGAGTGATGAGCGTATGATCGTCACAAGAGGACCCGGCTGTGTCCGGAAACCCTACACCGCCGCTAAGTCATTACGGATCGATTGGGAGATTCGCGACAATTGAGCTAGGTTTCGATCGCTGAGAACTATGTCTCCAAGCGGTCCTCTCTATGTCGTTACAGAATCAGCGTTTCTTTACGCCCACGGATTCAACTCCCAGTGATAGCCTGCTGGGCACACTCCAGCATCATCCAGAGCTTCAACACCAGTTCCAGAGTTCACCCGGCATCTTGCAGACGATCGCGTTGCCCACTCAAGATTCATCCTCATCGCTGGATCGTGGTCAGCAGAGTCCCCCCGCAGCAAAGCCGCTGCTTTCTCAAACCGTTGAACAGTGTCTCAGTAGTGACTCTCCAGTAAGCCGGGACGCAGATTGCGGCTTCATTCCGCTTCGTCAGATCGCAAAGGTGGGCAGTCGGCACCGAGACGACGCCGATTACCGATTTGTAGGACAACTGGGCGCTGGCGGCACCGGAGTGGTCTTTCAAGCTCACCAGCGCGCGGTTGATCGCGAAGTCGCCGTCAAAATGTTGCGTAGCGAACATGCGGTGAAACCTCATCTGCGGGAGCAGTTTCTCGCCGAAGCACGCGTGATCGGGGGATTGGATCATCCTAACGTCATCGCGTTGCACGAAGTCTACTCGGACAAGAACGGCTCGCTGTTTTACTCGATGAAGCGAATCGATGGCACGAGCTGGGACAAACAAATCGATGACCTCTCGCTTTCACAGAACATCGAAATCCTGCTTCGTGTCGCTGATGCGATCCGCTATGCGCACTCTCGTGGCCTGATTCATCGAGATATCAAGCCCGAGAACGTGATGCTGGGCAAGTTTGGAGAAGTCTTGGTCGCTGATTGGGGACTCGCGGTCAAGTACCAAACAAATCAAACGGTGGCCGCGACCAATTCCATCGGTGGCACACCCGCCTACATGGCCCCGGAACTCGCATCCGCATCCGCAGGCGCCATCTCGTTTCAAACCGATGTCTATTTGCTCGGCGCTATCCTTTACCGAGTCTTGACGGGCAAGCCGCCACACAATGGGCCATCTCTGTTGCAATGCATTCAAGCAGCTGCCAACAACGTCATCGAACCCACCGACACGGAATGTGAGTTGATGACGGTCGCAATGCGTGCGATGGCCACATCATCTGCCGAGCGATTCGCAAGTGTCGATCAGTTCATCGACGCGATCAAGGACGAACGGCAGCACGAGCAGAGTCAACGTCTGATCCGCCGGGCGATCGGACAAGCGGAACACGCGATCAACTCCACCGACAGCGCCGATGCCTATCGAGATTTTGGGATCGCAGACGCACTACTTTGTGAAGCGATTGCATTATGGCCGAGTAGCTTGAAAGCTCGCGAAGTTCGCAAGCGTTTGCAATTACAGTTCGCAGCCATCGCAACAGAGCGGGGCGACTACGACTTGGCTGCAGCGATCTATGAGGCAGTGGGAGAAGCAAAATCAGACGAAGCTCAAATGGTAGAGTTTCATCGGCTGCAGCGAGAAGCCAGCCAACGCAACGCGTCACGATACCTAGTGCTCTTTACCCAGTCGCCAGATCCGGGAGTCTTGATTGATTTGAAGACGCTGAGGGTTGTGGAGGCGAACATCGCGTTTGCAAAGATGTTCGGCTACGAGTGCGATAAAATCGTCGACATGGCATTGAACGATCTTGGACTTTGGGTCAATCCTGAGCAACAGCAGATTCTCTTTGATCAAGCGATCCGGCGAGGTTCCGTCGATGATTTCGCGGCCCAATTGAACCACGCCGACGGGCATTCGCTCGAAGTCCTGATCAATTCTCGCGTCATTGAGATTGCTCGCGAACCGATGCTGCTATCCACCATTCGCAACTCGGTCATCACGCAGATGGCCTGCCCCCCTTTCCGCAGACAACCCAATAAAACTAGCTGTAACGGACCACTAGTTTTCGGCGACGATGGTTTTCGCGAGTCGTAATCCATAGTAGCCGTTTCTGGCCATAGGAAGATCTGAAGCCGGCTCGTCGTCAATCGAAACAGGTGTCCAGACTTCAAACGAGTTGCTGCCCCCCATCACATTGCGTCGTGCCGCGACAGCAGAATGCGACCATTCTCTGACATTGTCGTACAGATTGAACATCCCGAAGTCGTTGGGTGCTTTGTCTCCTGCGGGAAAATATCGAATGGCTCTGTCGGCAGTCAGTGCTGTTTCGTAGTACCAGTAGTAGATGTCGGCGAGTTCGTCTGTTGAGCCGTAGTACCGGGGAGAAGTCGTCAACGCAATGCAAGCGTATGTCCACTCCGCCAGAGTGGGCAAACGATACGCGGCGTGAGCCAAGACATGATCGTACGGGACTTTGGGGTTTGTCTCTCGCAGTTCGTCTGGGTAGCAATGTTCAGGGTCGGCGTTCAAGGTTTCGCTAAGCCAGCGACAATAGCTGAGGCAGTCGTACCAGTCCAAGGCTCCTACAGGGCAATCCGGCTCTGGCGACCGTTCGCGATAGTATTCATGGTCTGGGCGAAATCTCCCATACTGTCCCACTGTGACTTCCCCGGTTCCGATGGCATACACTCGGCCGATTTCTGGGACATGCCTGGCGTCCAATATCGCCATCGTATGCCCCTCAGAATTGACAAACCAATTCTTTCTCGGATCAGGCATCAGACGCGATTGCGCCATCGTGTTTGTATGAACCCAGTCCGCCTGTCCCCAACTTCGCAGCATCCAAGTCGCTGCCGAATGAATGCCTGTGTCGGGGTCATTCAAAAAGGCATCCTTTGCCAGCGTCAGAGCTTTCAGCCGATCCGCTTCGGAAACATTGCGTTGTGGAAAGGTCGCAACGATCCCCAGTAGCGCGCGGCGAATCCCAGGGTCGGATTCGCGAGCGAATCGATTGACGATCTCAGGAAAGGAGTTGCCGAATCGTGCGATCCGTTGTTGGAGATAAGATCTGGCATTGGGACGTGGTGTGGATTTCAGCATGTTCCACGTCAAATCATTGGTGCCGATCCGATGCAGCAAGGCAGCGGCAGTGCCCTTGCGAGCGGCAAGTCTGTCATACTCCGGCTCCGGCAAGCTCGCATCGATCTCCGTCAGTGCCGTGACTTGGATTCTTGACGCAACACTGTTGGCGACTTTGTCGAGCGTCGGCAATATCGCGTCGAATTGGTCGGCGGACGCATCGAGAAAGAAGTCAAGAAGTTGATCGGGTGCATTCCGATTAAAACGCACCAAAATATTTGTCGCCAGATTGCGTTGTACGGACTCGGAAGGCGTCAACGCGACTTCACGCAGGGCGGGATTTAGGCATGGTGCGATCGGTTCCAGCCCATCGATCGCCCATGCCGTATCACGTGGCGAGACGGAACAGTGGTGCAGCATTTCTGAAACGATGGATTCCGCGTTTGATTGAAAAACCGCCCAGTGATCTTGCGTCCTCTCCGTTGCATCGGCCAGCATCATCGCGGCTCGCAATTTTGCCCCCGCCTCAGCGTCGCCCGAATTGAGTACGGAAATCAAGAACTCTTGGGATTCTTTGTCGTGAGGATGTAACCGCTGTCGCAAGACGGACAGCATTGGCAAATCGGCACTGAGACTACGTTGCAACAAAGTCCCTCGTTGCGATGCATCGTAGTGCAGCAGGGCAAGCCGGTTTACCAGTTCTGTTTGAACTCCTTCCTCCAGCGGTTCAAGTTGCGTCCGGATTTGCGCAGCGGCATAGCCTCCCCGGTCCCGCAATGAATCCAGAATCCCAGCTAGTTCATCTTCGCGCGCTGTTTGTAGCTGCTGAATGAGTCCATCGGTGATCGATCGATTGCTGGACAGCCAGATGACGAAACCAATCAAAGTAATTGCCGTGATACCGATCGTCGTACGGATCAAATGTCGACGTGAGGCCGCTGACATCATCGTTCTCTCCGTCGCATTCCAACGCGATGGAGATGACAGGACGCGAATGTTGATCCAGTCAAACCACGATGGAATGAATTGCGTGTCCCGTTTTAGGGTCCACAAGTTTGCGTAGTCGGCAAGTCTCAGTTCTGCCCGCCCACGACGCGTTTCTCGTTGTTTTCGAGTAAGCCATTGCTGAATCGCAGGCACTAAGAAATCATGTGTGAGCTGATAATACCGAACTCCGTCACCCGATTGGCTGTAGCTGTCTTCGCTGGACGTCGTGCCCGCCGGGTCTGTCGGAGTCAATAGCCGCAAGTCGACTTCTAGCACTCGCATCATTTCGTTGAACAACTCTGGCTGCTCCGAGTACCCAGACGCATCAAGCAACGCTTGCTCGCTCTGCATGTTTCCCTTGATGGGAGCACCGTGTTCGGGCAACAATCGCTTTAGAACTTGACGCACTGCCGGTTCATGCGTTCGTTGTGCAACGGGAGCCAAGGTACTGCTAAAAGCTTCCTCCAAGAACTGCAAGCCGATACCATCGGCACCGCCTATTTCATTCAAGGTGCTGGCGACCCAGGGTCGATTCTTGACCATCTCGACGAACAAAGTGAGACGAATAGGAAAAACCTTTCCGTTCTCACTCAATTCCTTAACGCTACGTTCCAAGAACTGATTCTGCGCTGGAGTGATCAAATCGGATCGTTCCGGCAATCGATCGTAGGCCACACCGAGTTCATGTAGCACCTTTCGTGCGTGTGACTCGCTGAACAAATCCACAAGAGATGTGTTCTTGTTTTGCTGCAGTGGGATTTCAACGGATGACATGAATCGTGAGAGCGCCAGCCAAAAATCATCTCTGACCAACAGCAAACACTGAATGCTCTGTCCATCACACTGTCGCAGCGCCGTTACCAGTTCAGGAGTCTCAGAATCTGACCGACCATGCAACCATTGTTCGAACTGATCGATGACGAGCAGCAATTTGGTCTTCTTTGGGTGTTCCTGATCCCCGTGAAAGGCGAGCCGTATCTTGGTCAGTGTTTCCGAAAGACTTTCGGTCGTCGAAGCAATGCTGATCCGTCGGTGAATGCCTCTCAGGAGACGTGATTCCGTTTCGTCCCGTGTCGCTTCTATGAACACCGTGGTGATGTTTTCACTCAACAGCGGCATCAAACCGGCTTTTACGAACGATGATTTTCCACAACCCGACGGTCCATACAGGACACCGATTCTGGGAGAATCGGCCGTCTCGTCGGAGTCAATCTGTCGTTGCCAAAACCGCAAGCTTTCAGGAACACCCTCTCGATCTCGGGGGCCGGGTAACAGGCGGCAAAAAAAGTTCGCATCGTGCTGGTCATAGGATCGCAGACCGCGTGGCACAACATGGTTCAGCGAACTGGATTCGTCGTGACGTCCCAGAGTTTGCTCTGTTTGGCTGGCCGAATGAACATGTTCAGGCCCAGAGATTTTGTCGGACGCTCGCTCCGAATTGCCCTCCAATTCCGCTAACAGGTGCTCCAAGTCATCGACCAAGTCCGCCGCCGTGCTGTAGCGGTAGGTCGCCTGCTTGGCCAGCAACTTCATGCAGATGCGTTCTAAGTCCTTGGGGATGCTCGTGAACAATTGACGGGGTGGCCGTGGCTCCTGATTGATCAACTTGTAGGTCAACGATTCTCGATCTCGACCTGAAAAGGGGCGACGACCGGTCAGCATTTCGTAGAGCACGACACCCAACGAAAACAAGTCGCTGCGACCGTCCACGAGATGGCTTTCGCCGCGTGCCTGCTCCGGGCTCATGTACGCTGGTGTGCCGACGCTGCTACGGTTGATTTCAGCCAACTCGTCACGCAACGCAAGGCCAAAGTCGGCGATGAAAGGCTTGCCGTCCCGATTGAGCAAGATATTGGCGGGCTTGATGTCCCGGTGAACGATTCCCTGCGAATGGACATAGCCGAGAGCCTTGGAAATTTCGATCATCAACTGAAGTCCGCGACGCAGCGAAAACGGTTTGGCTTGCATGCGCGTCGCCAAGTCCGTGCCGTCGACGAAGGCGGAAACGATGAATGGCAAGCCGTCGTCGTTGATTCCGACGTCATAGACACTGACGACACCGTGATGCTCCAGCCTCGCCAGTGTCCGTCCCTCCTCGATGTAGCGATCACGCGCCGATGTGGTCGTGATCCGATACTTCAACGGGACTTTGATGGCCACATGACGCTGCAAGTGTTCGTCATATGCCCTGAACACTTGTCCATAGGCCCCGCGTCCGATCAGCGTGGTCACGCGGTAGCGGCCAAAATTGGGGTGGGGCTGGCCGGCATCGGACTCGATCGAGTCTCCGGTGTCATGGCACTCCTGAGTGGCGTCCAACTCTTCGCTGACCGACGTCGGCAACAGCCGATCTAGCGAAAGGGCTTCAAATAGGTCTTTGTCGGTCGGTTCCATTCGCTTTTTCACGCAGGCTATCTCTCGAAACGAAGCGTCAGCCAAAGAGACCGCCTTCGTAGGTCGTTCGCATTGCCCTCCAAGATGCGTTTATCATAGCAATTCCAGTGCAAATCCATCGATTGAACTTGGAAGGGACCTCGCATTTTGGTTGTCCCCGCCTGATCCATGCTTTGCATTGTCTAGATATTTGCAACCGCGCCACGCGAAAATGAACTGCGCTGTTCAGAATTCGGTGTTGATATTGTTTTTTCAGTCCATGTTTTTGTTCCATGCATCGCAATCAAAAGTGAGCCTCAGGCGCTAGCCGTGGGCCGGCACCACAATCCGCCACAGGCCCACGGCTAGCGCCTGAGGCTCACTGGGGCCACCAGCTGCGTTGGCAGTAGGGACATAAGCTTGCGCAAACCCCAAAAGACACAACACCAAACTTTGAGCAACTCATTCTGCGCCCGCTTGCTTGGCTCGACCGATTTGATTGAGGGTTTCGATCTCTGAGGTCGTATAGTGTTCTGGTTTTTCAAGAAGCCAGTCAAAGCTGCGGATTCGTAGGTCGTTGCGGCGATGCATGCCTATGATCTCGCGTTCTTCGTCGGTCTGATCACGGGAACGTCCGATGACGATGCGGTAGCCGACCAACGTCTGGTATTCATCGAGGTTCAGCGAAGGCAGGATTCCAGGACCTGATACTAGAATACACTGTCGCCATTGTTCGACTTGATCGAGTGCGCGATTCCACTCAGTCGTGCTTCCCTCACGCGACAAAATGTTTGCCTGTGGCGATGCAATCGAGACCAAGTACCAAACGAGTCTTCTTCCCCACATCTGGTAGGTCGCAAAGTCAACGATGAAATCAGTCCCCAGCGACAATGCATGAAAGATACCTTGCTGGCCCTGTGACACGCCTTCGACCGTTACGTCGGGAATCAAAAGCCATCCGAAATCTTTCAAACAGGCAATGGCTGACTGGCGATCGCGGACAAGATCCGCTTGCAGGATTTCTGTGATTGATGGATGGGGCAACGTTCCGTGCTCGGTTCTGCTTTAGGAGTGTTTGTTGAATGCTTCCAGGACGGTTTGCCCAGCAGTCACACCCAATGGTGTTTCGATCAATCCGTGGTGATTGAACTGCAGACGTTGGCTGTCGATACCCATGGCGTGCAAGATGGTTGCGTGCATATCGACCGGTGTGACGGGACGCTCGGTCACGGTGTAGCCGATCGGATCAGACTCGCCAATGATATGACCGCCCCGAATACCGCCACCCGCCATCCAGACGCTGTAGGCGGCCGGCGAATGGTCTCGTCCATTACCGCGTCCTTCCATCGTCGGCGTTCTTCCAAACTCGCCACCCCAAACCACGAGCGTACTGTCCAGCAGCCCGGTTCGTTTCAAGTCTGTCAGCAGGGCGGCGATGGGAGCATCGGTGCGTCGAGCCAATTTGGTGTGATTAGCTAAGATGTTCCCATGTGCATCCCACCCACCGACTCGGATTTGAACGAAACGGACGCCCCGCTGAACCATACGCCGCGCCAACAAACAGGCTCGCCCTACGGTCTTGGTTTCCGGTTGATCGACTCCGTACAGGGAGTGCGTTTCGCCGGTCTCCGAATTCAAATCAAACAGCTCCGGTCCAGTTGTCTGCATCTGAAAAGCCATTTCATAACTGCGAATGCGAGCATCAAGTTCACTTTGTTGCGTACGCTGCAGGAACTGACGATTCATTTGCTGCAACACTCGCAGTTCGTCACTTCTCTGTTGAACAGCGGTACTGCTTGGCATGGTTGTGTTCTGGATCCCGGTCAACGGATTCACGACCGTGCCTTGAAATCGCGAAGGCAGGAATCCCGTTCCCCAGCCCGCCGCCTGAGGATTCTGCATACCGTCGGTGTGCAGATTCATCGTGATGAAAGCGGGCAAGTCATCCGTCTCGCTGCCCAATCCATAGATGGACCACGCTCCCAAGCTGGGACGGTCGCCGATCGAGGTTCCCGTCAATGCGACGCATTCACCCGGACCATGTACTGGGTTGCGATGTGACATGGAGCGAATCACACAAAGGTCGTCAACGTGCTCAGCGATTCGTGGCAACAAGGTGGAAACGGGGATACCGGATTCGCCATGTGGATTGAATTCCCACGGCGAGGCCATCAAGTTCTTCAATCCCGCTCGCTTGATCTTTGGGACGTGTGCCGCGATCGATTCGGGAACATCCTTTCCCGCCAGCCTTGCCAACTCCGGTTTCGGGTCGAATGTATCAACTTGACTTGGGCCACCCGACATGAACAAGAATACCACGCTCTTTGCCGTCGGAGGATGATGTGGAGCGTTGTTGTTTTCCTGAGACAAGGCAGGTTCCGATGCAAGTGCTTGCAAGCCAAGCGCCTGTACCGCAATTGCCTGCAGCGATACGGCACTGGCGCCCCATCCGGCTGTCATTCCGAAACCACGTCGATTCATCATGGGGGCGGCCATCTATCACTCGTCATCAATGGGTCAGCGGACGCGGTTCCGCTCAAGGTATATAAACGAACTCACTCGAATTGAGGATCACCAAGCATGCGCTGGCCAAGCCGTGTTGATCCGCCAACCTATTCAGTGGAGTCAGCTCTGACGCCGATGGCGGACGCCCCAAGGCGGTTTGGAACGCGTTGGTAACCGTACCCGATTTCTCCGCAAGTTCACGAGCTGCTTGTTGGACGAAGTCGTGATTCATCAGCCATAGCGGTTGCAGAGCGTTGGTGGAAACGCGTCGGCGTGCGCAGCTCGTGATCCCACTTGCACCGTCAAACAAGACTTGGTGCGTGGGTAGCTGATCACGCTTTTGACGCAGGTACACGCTATACCGACTGGAATCGTCCGTCGTGCTTGGTCCCCCGATTGCCGCATCCAGACGACCACTGACATCCAAGATAGAGTCTCGGATCGCTTCTGCCTCCAGTCGTCGAGGTTGCCAACGCCACCCAAGCCGGTTGTCCGGATCAATTTGAGCATTAGCGGCCGAGTGCATGTGAGACTGTCGATAGGTAGCAGAACCGAGGATCAAGCGATGGATGTGAGCACTGTCCCAATCGTTGTCAATCAATTCGGCTGCCAAGTAGTCCAGCAATTCCGGGTGAGTCGGCGGTGTCCCTTGAGTGCCAAAATCGCTGACGGATTCCACCAAGCCGACGCCGAAATGCCATTGCCAAATGCGGTTCACCCAAACACGCGCCGTCAACGGATTCGTCGGATCGGTCATCCAATCGGCCAAGTCCAAGCGAGTCAGCTTGTCACTGGGCTGCTTTTGTGGAAACAGATACGGCCAGCCTGACTCGACGGCGGGGCCGACCGCCTGCACATCGCCTCGCAACAGCAAATGCGTTTGGCGAGATCGCAATGCGTCTGGATTCCTCGGCAATGGCCATCGCATCTCGTGCGGAATGATAGGCCAACCAGGCGGTTCCTCACGAGGTTGAACGAACGCCCAGGTCTGGGGCAATTTAGCAAATTGTTGCTCCAGCTCGTCGAAACTCGCACGCTCATCTGGCTTCATTCCGCCAATCACGGACTTTGGGATCACGTAGATCGGCTCAGGATGCCCCTGCTTTCGCTTGACCGATACCAAGCGATCATGAACAGCGTCATAGATCTGCCAACGTTCTTGAACCAACGCGCCGACGGACTCATTCTGGTCCGTCATTGCCACGTTGTGCGGTTGACCATTGCCAAAGAACGCTTGGAAACGGTAGTAGTCTCGGATCGTCAGCGGGTCAAACTTGTGAGTATGGCACTGGGCGCACTGAAGCGTCAGTCCCAGGAAGGTGGACGCGGTGACGTTGGCGACGTCGACCAGAATGTCGTTTCGTTGAATCTCTTTGTCCAACTCGTTTCCACTGTAACGTGCTGCGGAAAGGAAGCCCGTCGCAATCAGGTTTTGGTCACTTGTCGGACGTATCAGATCGCCGGCGATCTGGGCACGCAGGAATTGGTCGAACGGCATGTTCTGATTGAAGGCGTCGATCACCCAATCACGATAACGCCACGCATGTGGTCGGTCGCGATTGTGTTGATGCCCATTGCTTTCCGCCCACCGGGCGAGATCCAGCCAGTGGCGTCCCCAACGCAGACCGTAATTGGGATGAGACAGAGCTTTGTCGACCGCCGTGCCATCGACAATGTCATCCGCCGTGATTGTGTTCACCCCAGGTGGCAATCCCAACATATCCAAACTGATCCGACGAGCCAGGATTGTTGCGTCCGCCGGCGGATTGGGGGTCACGCCGGCGAGCTGCTGTCGCGCCGCGATAAAATGATCCACCGCGTTGTTGCCGCGAAATGTCTCGGCCAACTCAGGAATGTGCGGTCGCTGGACACTTTGAAACGCCCAGTGATCCGACTCGGGGATCGGCGTCGGCATCATGGCCTCGTCCCACTCCAGCCCCTCGTCGATCCATCGGGTCAACGACTCAATCTCGGGCTTCGGCAATGCTGGTCCAGCGGGCGGCATCTTTCCGGCAGCAACCACTTGCAGCAACTGGCTCTTTGTTGAATCGAACGGTGTCGTTTGATTCAATACTTCATCGAACACATCCAAACGAATTTCCGAATCCGGCTCTGATCCAGAATGGCACTCGAAACAGCGGTCTCGCAGAATCGGCAGCACGTCCCTGCCAAATGAAACCGTTTTGATGGCGGGTTGGACGGCTGTGACAGCTTTTGGCGGCGCATTGGGCGGCAGATCCAATGCGTCCCGCCAGTTCGAATGTAGATTCACGTCCCAAACGTGAATCAAGTCATCAACTTCGGTTTTCGCTCCGGTAGAAAATCCAATCCAACGAACCGTTTGAATCGACTTTGTGGTGCTGGTCGACGCCTGCGGGGCGTTCTCTGCTCCCGGATCAGGATCGACCCAAAGATCCAACTGATCGAAAGCGGTTTGTTCACCGGGGACCGATTTCCACAAACGCGCGACAATCAAATGATCTTGATCGCCCATCAGCACTGGGCCGAACTGTTGGCGTGCCGATTGAAAGCGAACCATGAAACGGTTTTCTTCGCCGGAGACATGCAAACCGACATTGGGCACGTTCGCCGAATGCGTGCCGCCTGCTGTTCCTGGAGATTCATCCAACCAGAGCACAAAGAACTCGCCATCTCCTTTGCCCGGTGAATCGTCGCGTGAGTTACTCGGCAGATCGATTGTCTGCGCATCATATCGCAGGCGAAAACGGACAAAGAGTTCCGTGTCCGAGCAAGCGGGTTGCACCTTGCGGCGCAAGGGATTGTTTCGTCCACCGGTGCCGGAGATGACGAACCGAGTCTGGGCGAATCCGTCTTGAATCCAGGTGTTTGAACTTGTCGAATTCGAGGCACTGTCACCGGTGATGCTGCTGGGGGCATTCACAGGACCGGCGGCGTCCTGGGCGTGGGCGCCCAGCGATAACACTGCACAGACCAGCAAAGAAAGACCGCAACGATTCATCAAACGGAGCATCAGCAAACCATCGCACGTTTCTGACAGGGGGGAGAGACCGTCATCATAGCTGATCGAATGTCTGCCTGCTCAAGTTGTCTCAGCATGCGTTCCAGTCGGGGCCAGTCGTGTCCACACTCGCTGGCGATCAGAACTGCGAATACAATAAGGCTCGACTGGAACTATCCCGGATGATTTATCAGCTCGCAACGCGATCAGACTCACTATGAATTCGAACACTGGCGTCCCCTCCTTCCGATCGCTTCCTCGATTGCTGGTCACATGGTTCACCATGGCGGCCCTGGCATCGAGTCTTGTGGTTGCCCCTGCTGGCGATGCAGCCGATGCGGAAAACTCGATTTTCCAAGCCAATCAACGGCTTGGACGCGGCGTGAACCTTGGCAATTTCTTGGAGGTTCCCAGGGATCAGGACTGGGGCGTCAAGATCGTCCCGGATCACTTGGCGACGATCAAGCAAGCCGGTTTCGACAGCATCCGACTCCCCGTGAAATGGTCCGACTATGCGTCGAAAGTCCAACCGTACGCTATCGAGCCTGAGTTCTTTTCCCGAGTCGATCGCTGGCTGGATCGTGCCGAGCAGGAAAAACTCAATGTGGTGCTGAACATTCACCACTACGATCAGTTGGACACGGATCCCGATCAACACGTGGAACGCTTTCGAGCTATTTGGCGTCAGATCGCACAGCGGTACCAGTCGCGTGGTCCGTGGCTGTATTTTGAGCTGGACAACGAGCCCCATGACAAATTGAGCAGCAAATGGAATGAGGTCTTGCTGCAGGGATTGGCGGCGGTCCGGGAAAGCAATCCGACTCGCCCTGTGATCATTGGTCCTCCCAATTGGAATGGCATTTGGGCTCTGCCGCAGTTGAGATTGCCCGATGATCCGAATTTGATCGTCACCGTTCACATGTACAACCCACACAATTTCACTCACCAGGGCGCATCCTGGTCCAATCCGGAAGTACGTTCGATCAAGGACTTGAGTTGGGGCAGCAAGGAAGAACGTGCTGCATTGGATAAAGAGATCCAGCAAGCGGCAGACTGGGGCAAGCAGCATTCGCGACCGATCTATTTGGGCGAGTTTGGCGCTTACAGCTCTGCACCACAGGATAGCCGCGTGCGATGGACGCGTGCGGTCGTCACCGCGGCAGAGCGGCATCAAATGAGTTGGGCATATTGGGAGTTCGGTGCCGGCTTTGGCCTCTACGATATCCAACAGTCCCAGTGGCGTCAGGATCTGTTGAACGCCGTCATGCCGTAGTGATCGCACCTCCCCCTCGGGACGAAATCGGACGACGCCTTTTTGAGACACGAACATTACCGCACGTTTTGAGCGATCATCGTTTGCCAAGTGAATGCGTTTACCGAGAAGGCTCCCTGTTCAATCCTGCATGGCCAGCTTGGGGTCGGCAGAGAATTGGTAGTCCGGATGATCTGCTTCAAAGTCCTCGTCGCCCAGCCCGACATTGATTTTGAGGCCGGCCAAGAAGAATTCTTCCAAAAGTGTGCGGTCAAGATTTGCCTCACTCTCTTTACCAGACTTCGTTTGATGCGAAGCGTCAGTCTCCCAGCCGTAGGTAGCGACGTAAATCGGCAATCGAAGCTCAGCGTCAACCATGAAACGGACAAAATGATAAGGCACATCGTCCGCCTTCTTATGAAGTCTCAGTTCAAAGTGTCGGCAATGTTTTCCCTTGATCGATTTCCTTTCGAACTCTGACAACTCGCAATCGGCGCTGTTGGCGTGGCACCTCAACTGATCCAATGCCGTTTGGAACATGATGTTGACGCAGGTATCGGTCACCAAATAGTTGCTTTCTGCTTTTGCAAATGGATGATCCGTCGGTAAGGCTTGAGTGTAGTTGGCGAACACCATGCCTCCCTTGCGTGCCAGCATCAGACCGTCTCGTTGGTCTTCGACAAACAGGATCTCGCGTCCCGCGAGCGTTTGGGGGCGATAGAACTTCATGTAGACGCTAAGCGGGACTTCGGAGCCTTCGTCGGTCTGCTTCGGCTCGCGAACCTTGATCTTTGCAAACTGTCGCGGGGAAAGCTTGCCTCCAAGCTTCTCACGTTTGATCAACAACGCCGTGTAGTCTTTCACATCGTTTTGGTAATCATCGTAAGCCGTAGAGAGTTCCGAGTGAATCTCATCGATTCGACACTTTCCGATGCATTCGCCTGCCACTTGCAGGTCTTCGAAACAAGACAAGTCTGACGAAGCCCGATCATCGTCTGCCTGATGTTTCTGAGTCGAACTCGGTTCGGCTGCGCTGCCAGCCGGGGCGAGCAATGCTGCACAAAATACGAGCAGCCAATGGTATCTGGTTGGTCGTTGGCACATCAGATTTGTCTCCAAGAGGGCGCGTCATACGATGATGAGTTGGGGATTTTGCGATTCGAGGATCACACATGCCCCTCATCTGCGATCTCGCAAATCCTATGCCAGAGCGTTTGTGAAACCTTAGAAATGCGGCGCTGGCCAGACGGTGCCATCATGGTTTGACCTGCGGATTTCGAATGTACTTGGAGAATCGGTGCCATCCGCCCAGTTCAGAGAACGCTACATCCGTTTGTTCAGGCATATTTGCCAGCCGTTGCAAAAAGTTGCGTGAATCTGTTGCTGGAGGCAATGGTTCAAAGAAGCCGGATGGGGACTCAAAACGAGACAAGACGCTACCGGACGTGTTGGAGATTGGATGTTGGAAACGAGATGGATCTAGCGGTGGCTCTCGAACGAAATCCTGATTGACCATGCGGAACGTTTGCATTGCGGATTCCGAATAACGGAACGATTGGATGATAGATTCCAACATTGGTTCTAGAGAACGGAGACGCTCTGGAGGACCGTGTACGCAAAACGTGAAGACTAGCTCGTAGTGAAAACTCGTCTGCTCATCCCAGAGCACCAAAACGTACTTTCGGTAAGCGACCAGAGGTCCTCCAGATCGAGCCGCTGCAAAACTGATGGCGAAATGGCTTCGACTACCGATGAATACCAGGTGAATGCCGAGAATCGTGACGTGTCGCAATTGATTCGCTGGCAACTGGCTTTGGAAATACTTGGCCATCGCATAGGCATCACGCCGAAGGTCAAGATCGTCAGACGTGCCGTCATTATCAAACGGAGACGAATTTCTTGGAAAGCGATTTGCGCGTATTTCAAGATCGACTATTCCGTTCACATCGCGTACGAAACTCTGCGAGAATTCAAAATCCTCTCCAAGGTGCCGAATTCCAATGTCTCTTGCTTTCCACCCTGGCAAGCGGATGCTGAGCCCCAGGAAAGGTAAATGAACCGGGACTGATTCAAGATCGGGCTCTGTGACGAGTCTTTGCATTGTCTCTGGAAGAGGCCAGCCACAATCCACTCTCAAAAATCTCTCTAACTTCTGTAAATCCAGTATTCGATCGGATCGCGAATTCATCCTGGGTACGTCACCGATCTGCGGATGATTCCACATTCGCTCAAGAGAGTCTTGTGCGAGATGGGCAGCGTCCCTCGGCGCTAGTCGTATCTCTGCTGCCGATTTTGACGAGAGCAAGTCACACGCTCTCAGGAGTTGAAACTCGATCTGACACCAGTCAGCTTGAACATACAAATCGCTGGAGAAAACGAGCACGTGCGTCGCCTGAGTGATCCCTTTGGCGATTTGGTCCACAATTGCCTTAAAATCTTCTTGTCCTTCCAACGGAATCTGGTCTTCGGCGAACCAGCACTCTATCTGGTTGTGGCGAAGCCAGGAAGCGACATGCCGGGCAAGGTTGCTGTCCTGAGATTTGTAGCTGAGGAATACTCGAAACGTCATGGTTGTTTGCTCCCGGATTTCTCGCAATAAGGGGCAAGTTGCATCCGTGTCACAGCCCACGTGCACCATCCAGACTTAGAACGTGGATGCGATAGAGAAACCGTTTTGGAGATGGCCTCGGTTTTCGCAACTCAACCGTGGCTATAGTCAAAAAGGCTTACCCCCAAATAAAGACTGCACGATGCATTAGAAACGTATCACAGCGTTAGGAATCGTTCGATGTCTCCCATCTGCAACTTGGTTCCGTCGGCACGCTTTCCCGTTTGATTGTAGATCTGCCGTGCTTGTTCGCCCAACGCTTCGATCGATTGCGGAGAGCCACCGCGTGCATTCAGAATATGCATCTTGGCCAGAGCAACGGAGGGAAAGTTCGGATCAATGGCTTCCGCTACCAAGACAGACTTGGATGCTTGATCGAATTGCTTGATGTCGAAATGCCACTTTGCAAGCGCCAGCCAGAATTTTGGACTGCGAGGTTCGAGCTCTATCGCTCGCATGATATGAAACTCGGCTTTCGGATGTTGATCCAGTTTCAGCAAAACCAACGCGTACTCGCTGTGCGCATCTGCACACCTTTCATTCAGTTGCAGCGATTTTTCAAGCTTGGATTTTGCTGCACGAAAGTCACCACGACTGACATCATCAAACGCTAAATTTACCAATTGCGCCGCCAGGTATTTAGGGTCCGTAGAATTCATGCTCAGTTCCGCCGGTTCGAGGAAGGGTTCATTCTGATCGATGGGAAAAGCGAAGATGACAGTGTATCACCCAACGAACTGCGATGTCGTAAGTAGGATTCATGCGACTCGCTACTTTAATCGCATTTCCTCTTCTCGGTTTTCAATAGTGAAGGTTGATACACATGTGTCTACTGATTGGAGCCCGAGAACAGCAATCCATTCTCGGCATGCGGATTGGAAACGAGGCCTTCCTAATGAATGTTGCGATGAAAAACGCATGCACCTGATTTCGGATTGAATCGTCTCAGGATGGCTGCCGAGAGCAAGTAATCATGGGTTGTTGATTTCGACCTGAATCTCGCTATCGTGTTGGCCGTTTGATGGTTAGTCGCGTCTTGTGCGATGTGTTTAGGCGGAGGATGTTGCAAGGGCAAAGAACAACCCAGAGTTTGAGAACCACCTCTTGATTATCCGGCGAGCTAGTTATGCCTCTCGATGATGATGTGTTGCGGGCATTGGAAACCCATGATGCTGCGGTGGAGGATAGCGGGCTATCAGTTTGGGTGGGTGCTGAGCCGACTTACACTGATCGATTCTCTGAGTCTCCCGAGTGGCTCTTCGATGCCCTCGGTGACACAAAGCATCTTCGCGCCGAGAGCTTGCTCGGCCGTATTGCCCGTGAGCGTGTCAGCGCAGGTGCGGTGATTCTGCGGACGGTGGGCCGACAGTATGGTGGTGAGCCGTTGCCGCGTTGGAGCATCGGTCTATACTCTCGTCGAGATGGGACGCCTCTTTGGAGCGGACCGCACGATCCGATCCTGGCCTGTAATCGCAAGACGATGGAGGAGAGAATGCCGCAGGACGCGGCGGCAACGATACCGGCATTAGCGGAATGCTTGGCCGAGAATTTGCGATCCGAAGGAATCAATGCCGCGGCGCTTGCCGGAGAGTTAGCCGGTCGCGTCGTATTCTCAGCGGACGACCAAGCTTTGCCGATGAATTCAGACGAGGAATCAGCACTGGCAAGATCCTCGGTGCACAAACGCAAGGTGAAGGATGCTGAAGTCAAGGATCTGCTGTCAGCGAGAGGAACCTTTCTGGTGATCTGCAGGAGAGCGAGTGGTGACGCGGAAGTTGAGTTGCCTGCCGTCGGTGATGTGGCGTTGTTCGCATTGTTGCTGAAGGCTCTGTCCAAGTCTGCTAACGAAGTCGGGATATCCGCGCTGGTGATCATGGGCTATCCGCCTCCCGTCGATGAAACCGTTGCCTGGATGACCGTGACGCCTGATCCAGCCGTGATCGAAATCAACATGGCACCTGCGCCGCGAACGGCTGAGTTGTTGAGTGATCTCCGTTGTTTGGAACGGTCCGCGGCCGACGAAGGACTTCAGTCTTATCGATTGCAGTACAACGGGATGGAGACCGACTCCGGTGGCGGAGGACAAGTCACCTTGGGTGGGCCGTCGGCGGTGCAAAGTCCGTTCTTCGTCAAACCGCATCTGTTGCCCAACTTGGTTCGCTACTTCAACCGTCATCCCTCGCTGTCTTACTTGCATGCACCGGAGTCGGTAGGACCGGCCAGTCAGGCGCCGAGGGCCGATGAAGGTGTGCGTGGGGCATTGCCCGAGTTGAGCCTATCGCTCGAGTTGCTTAGCCGTGTCCCTGAGCCACTTCCCGAGACCATCTGGTCCACGCTTGCGCCTTACCTTGCCGATCCCTCGGGAAATTCGCATCGAGCTGAAATCAATATCGAGAAACTCTGGAATCCCTTTCTCGGTTCTCGGGGGCGTCAGGGGCTGGTCGAGTTCCGAGCCTTCCGTATGGGCGCGTCCGCAGAGACCACTGCGTCTTTGGCTGCGTTGCTGCGGTCCATCGTGGCAATGTTGGCGAAGGAACCGCGGCACGAAAAACTGGTCGACTGGGGAGACTCGCTGCACCAGCGTTACTCGCTACCCTTTTATCTGCATCTCGATCTCCAAGAAGTGCTTACTGATCTGGCCGCATCGGGGTTTGCGCTCAATGAATGTTTGAACGAGTACCTGTTTCGCGACCGAGACTTACTGTTCATCCAGCGTGACTTTGGGGACGTGCGATTGGAGCTCAGGCGGGCACTGGAGTTTTGGCCCTTGGTAGGCGATGTAGCGACACAGGAAAGTGGCGGTTCCCGGTTTATCGACGCCAGCACATCGCGGATGGAAATTCGATTGCGTTCGGCCGGTGCGGCCGACACTTTGAATCAATGGTCCGTTACGGCTCATGGCTGGAACATTCCGCTTTGTAGCGACGTCGATGATTCCGGACCGGCACGTGTCGCTGGCGTTCGCTACTGCACCTTCAAGCCGACGCGAGGATTGCACCCGACGCTTGAGACGCAAGTTCCGTTGAGGCTAACCCTATCGCATCCGCAGCATGGCGCGTGGCAGATCGAAGTCCATGAGTGGGAGCCCCAGTGCCAGCCCTATCCGGGGCTGCCCCGAACGCTCGATGAAGCAAGATCGCGGCGTGAACAAAGGTGCGTCGTGTCGACACTTGACAAGTTTGCCAAGCCCGCCGTCACGCCACCACCGGACGCACTCGGCCAGTACGTCGTTGATCTTCGTTGGTGCTAAGTAGTTAACATTCGTGACTTGATGAGATGTCTCGTCGTACGCCGATCCCTGCGTGTTTAAAACAGTGAGCGATTTGAGCCGCTGGCGACGACGCTCTGCTTGCACACATTCGATCGAGCGGAATGTTCGGTTGCTGCGAAATTGTTTGTCCGCCCAGAGCCATTGTTCTTGACCTGGATTTGATACAGCAGGCACGCATGGCAAACCGTCCTGCCATCGGGAAGCAGTGAACCGTTTTTCGGTCCATCATCGTAGCCGAGTTCGGTGCCGCAATCTTGGCAAAAGTCGTCTTGATTGTCGGTCGACTCGGTCTCCGTTGTTCGGATGACCGACGCCAATGCGAGTACAAGGATAACTGCGACGATTGAGATGGAAACGATCATATCTGATTGGGTTGATAGTCCGCGGTCAGTATCAGTCAGAAGGTTTGTTGGGGAGGCGATTGCGTTTGCGGCGCGAAACTTGATGACTTCAGCAGCCACGCGGTAATGGCAGCGATCAAGATCAACAATACAGCCAAGGCAGCCAGCTTTCGCCATCGACTTGGGGGCCTGTTGGAGCGTGTAGCGATACGGACCAGTCGCTCGCTTCGTCTTATGAAGCTGCTGCGACGGACGAACTCAAGCTGATCCATTTGTTGCGATTTTTCTGTGCTGCGTTCAGCGACGACCGCAAGTGTTCGAAGATAGTTTGCAACATCTCCATCCTGTTGCACGACAACTTCGTCACAGAGGTACTCACGAGTGATAGAGGCTCGTTCAGCAGCCCACCAAACCATTGGATGAAACCAATAGATGGTGGTGCAGAGATTCTGAAGCAATAATTGACGCGGATGATGATGCTGCAGATGAGCCAGTTCGTGTAAAACCGCGTGCTTTAATACCCAATCAGATTCCTCCAGCAAGTAGCTTGGTATCACAATCGTGGAACGAAATTGCCCATGGCAAAATGGTCCTATGGCTTCATCGGATGAAACGATTCGCTTGACTTTTATCGCCTCGGGGACGATTTGATGAACATGTGCGAGTTCGTCATCGGTCAGCTTTTTGGCTGTCAAACGCATCCAGCGATTGAGCCGAAACCCGGCAAGCAATCGAATGGACGCCAGCGTCGCGATACCGACGATCGCAAGCAATGCCAACGCTTGTTGTCCTTTGCCGCTGGCACTGATGAACGGTTTCAGTAAAAACGCGAGATCAAAAGCAAAAGCAGGACAGAATGCAACTACCACTGGTAGAGCAAGTATTAATACAAAACATCCAGTCCACAAATGGCAAGCAAAATATGCATCGTCCAGAACTTTATCAAGCACGAATGTGATCAAAAGGATCACGCTGATGTGTGCCAATAAGCCGACTGTCGCGGAATAAATGAACTGAATGTCATTCATCCGCTGAAGTCCAACAAGGTCGGCTGGTGGAAAGTTCACTGCGTTTCATTCAAGTCGCTTGGCATGGTGGTAAGTAGCTGAGAAATCTCTTGATCAATCGTCATGGTTGTTCTCATGGCCCAGATACTGTTCGAACACGCCACTGAGAGCGTTACCAACTGAAATGGTGGTGCCTGTTCCAACGACGGGAAAGCCAATGGGTATCGATCGGTGGTCATCGTCGTTTTCCAGTTCAAGGCGTCCATACCCTGTCCTGTTGGTTTGGATTCGTCCGACACGAACGCTTCCGAGAACCACATCCAATGTCGAGTTCGCTGGTGCCCCGAAAACACGTAACGAGAGTTCCTGATCATGTCCTTTGTTCTTAAAGCTTGCTTGCCCCGTACCTGAGCCGATCAAGCTGGCGGACCATTTACCGCGGCGTGCTATTGTTGGACTGGAGCCGATCGCGATGCCAACGTCATTGTCGTCGGAGTCACCGTCAAAGAGACCGTCGAGGTCATTGTGTCCATCGTCGAGGTTGTCCCAAGAGCTGTCATCGGTGCCACCGACGACGTCATCGATTCCGCTTGCATCGAGATCACGGTTGTCGACACTGATCCCGGTTAGGTCATCGGTTCTGGTGATGCCAACGTCATCGGAATCGGAGTCACCGTCTAAGATGCCGTCGACATCGTTGTGTCCATCGTCCAGGTCGTCCCAGGAGCTGTCGTCGATGCCACCGATGGCATCATCGATTCCGCTGGCATCGAGATCACGATTGTTGTCGATGCTGAGCCCGGGCAGGTCATCGGTTCTGGGAATGCCAACGTCGTCGCCGTCAGAGTAAGCGTCAAAGATGCCGTCGACGTCGTCGCGCCCATCGTCCAGGTCGTCCCAGGAGCTGTGATCGGTGCCACCGAGGACGTCATCGATCCCGCTGGCATCGAGATCATGGTTGTTGTCGATGCTGAGCCCGGGCAGGTCATCGGTTCTGGGAATACCAACGTCGTCGCCGTCAGAGTCAGCGTCAAAGATGCCGTCGACGTCATTGTGTCCATCGTCCAGGTCGTCCCAAGAGCTGTCATCGGTGCCACCGACGACGTCATCGATTCCGCTGGCATCGAGATCACGGTTGTTGTCGATGCTGAGCCCGGGCAGGTCATCGGTTCTGGGAATACCAACGTCGTCGGAATCGGAGTCCCCGTCAAAGATGCCGTCGACGTCGTCGCGCCCATCGTCCAGGTCGTCCCAGGAGCTGTCATCGGTGCCACCGATGACATCATCGATTCCGCTGGCATCGAGATCACGGTTGTCGACACTGAGCGCGGTTAGATCATCGGTTCTGGTGATGCCAACGTCGTCGGAGAGGATGGTCTCGTTCTCCGAAATCGGAGTAAAGTCTGAAAACTCGGTGTCGTCTGAATGATAAATCGTTTGATTCGTTGCTCCCAAGGATTCAAAGAAAGGGGCACTGGCCGATACCGTAGGAAGCGTCTTCTCAAGGGGCGCCTCTGGAGGCGTGGTTGCGGAGTCGCTGAAATCGGTTGCTACCGCGTTGATGAAGGTTGGGATCGGATTTCCAACGACAGGAGGATCGACTGTTTCTGCGGCTGATTTGAACGACGCTGAGCGTCGCGAGAACGCCTGCAGCACTGGCATCGAGGGCGTCGAAAGCGTTGGCGTTGCTATTGCGGCGGGAGGCATCGACTTTGCAGACAAATCCAGGTTGATCGCCCTATCATGATGGGACGAAACAAGGAACATCCTCAATCCACCAAACGCCAGCAGATTGCGTCGTTCGAGTATTTCGAGCCTCAAGTTACGCGAGTCTCGACTCATTCTACGTGTTCGTCTCATTTCTTTTTCCTTACATTGATCCTGCGAATGCATCGTCCAGTCATAGAACGGGGGTTCGATAGATGAGCCGTTCTGGTGTTAGCCGCGGTTTTCGCGTCTCAACCGTGGCTAACGCCAAAACGGCTAACCTCAAAATCAAGACTGGACGATGCGCTCGTTCTGTAGTACAGCAATTGGCTAAGATTCAGTCGTCGTGGTCACGGTCGTGGTCGTCGTGGTCACGGTCATGTTCGCGGTCATGTTCGCGGTCATGTTCGCGGTCATGTTCGCGGTCGTGGTGTTCAGTATCAAGCCGGTCTGCGTCATCACCATCGCGGTCGTGGTTTACATGAAGTTCATGGATCCCGTTCTCGTCGACTTCGTTATGGTTTGACGCATGGCTCTCATCATTGATGTCGTTCGCGTCATGATCAGAGGCTAGCACTGCCGATCCGATACCCGTCACAGAAACGGCTGAACCACTGGCAAGCGAAGTGAAGTAGTCATCATTGATTTCTAGTTCCCCACGGCCATTTTCTCTCGTGTGAATCTGGCCAACGATCACTGAATTGATAGAGACCTCCAAGTCTGAGTTGGGCAGAGCGTTTTGCACGCGGACGGCGAGTCGTGAAGTGTGAGAGCTTTCTTCGATCTCGACTTTCACTCGCTCTCCATGTGAGCCGTCGATGTATTTCAGCAGTCCAGAGGTTGCAGAATCGTCACGGCTCATTTCGTTGATGACCATCAGTGCATCAACGGCAGACGCATGTCCGTCGTCGTTCACATCCCAGAAACCATCATTGTCGACGTGTTCTGCTTCTGCGGAAGTTCTATTGCCGTCACGCGTCAATCGGTTGATGATGGTCAAGGCGTCTACTGCTGAAACCGTGTGGTCATGATTGACATCAGCGGGTTCGAGGAAGTTGTGAAAGCCATCTGCAGCCATCAGATTTCGGCACTCCAGAGACTGAAGACTTAGCAACCGATTGCGACGCGCGGATTCTCTTTTGTGGGTGTGACTCATGATTAGCTCAAGAAGTTTTTGGGAAACGTTTTGTGTCTGACGTTGGGACGACTTGCCTTATCGCGTCGGTATGCGTCCAATCACAGACGCATGTTGTTGCCAACACGGAAGTCCTGCTACTTGATCGACGGATGCCAACGAGAGTCGACGAGAACGAGGCGTTGGCAAGAATCTGTCCGGTTCATGGACAGAAATTTTCACTTGCAGGCGACTGCGTTCTACTCAGAACACGGTGTTTTCTGAATCGACATCGGCAATCCTAGCAGAGAGATTCGCAGATTCGTGTTATCTAAACGAATGCTAATCTTCGCAGACAAACCGGCTATTTCGCGGGTAAGACTTCGTGTCCATTGCGTGTCCCCATGGATCGCCAAGTATGTAACTCAACGCTGTTGGTCATGGTCTGTACTGAACCGTCCATCCATAGCGTATGCACAAGCCCGAGGTGATGGCTTCGAGCAGTGACTGCCGCATAAGTCGGTTGCGTCCAGCTCGTGCCTTCGTAGCGTGAGTTGTAATCGATGTCGTAGGTGACACCGTCGGAGTGCAGGTAGGGTACCAATTGATTGGGAGCAAACACGGTCGTGAATCCACTTTCATGCACAGGGCTATCGCACCACTCGGTGTGTCCCGCGTTGTCGTTCTGCGACGGTCCCAACTTAAACTGTGCACCTCCGGCAAATCTGGCCAGATCGTCCGCGTCGTCAGGGACTCTCGGGCCTGGGTTGGCAGTGTTGCGAAAATAAGAGGTGAATGTTTTGACCTCCGCCATGCACAGTGTGTTGCTTAGTCCATCGGTGATCGCTTGGGGGCCGATTCGAGCGTTGACGTGAAAGCAGCCATCGCCGTAGGTGTTGTCGCGTGGATCGAAGATGAACCATGACCCAAAGTTGAACCCATAGTTGACGGGCCGCACGGAACCCTCGTCGTCATAGTAGAGATCGTCGGACAGAGGGTCACTTGGGCAACTGAATACTGGGATCTGCATATGTTGGACGCCGGTCGCCAGGTTCAGTGGGTCATGCCAGTCGATGTCCAGTCGCACCCGGTCGAGTACATGGCCTTGTTCCAAGTACGGCAGAATTCGCCCGTGTGCAGACCAGGAGGTGGTGCCGGTGAAAATGCCTCCAGGCGGGAAGACACGATTGGCCAATTGGTAATTGTGAACGGCCAATCCGATCTGCTTGAGATTGTTTTGGCAGGTGACACGACGTGCGGATTCGCGAGCTGACTGAACTGCAGGCAAGGTGAGCGCAACGAGAATGCCAATGATTGCAATCGCGACTAGTAGTTCGATCAATGTCATACCGCGAGAGATCGCTTGCGGCCGGTGGGCTGTTGAATTCACAACGCTCTCACTTCATCCTGTGAATCGAATCCACGGGCAAGTTTAGGATTGAAAATGACAACGTCGGCTGGATCTCCTTCGGGCATCCGAGGCAAACGGACTGTGACAACCGTACCGCAGTCGCCGTTCTTCGATACTTCGATCGTCCCATCATGTGCATCGACGATCGATTTGCAGATGGAAAGCCCAAGTCCGGTCCCGCGATAATGTTCGCGTGCGGCGTCCGCTCGATAGAATCGCTCGAACACATGCGGCAGATGGGCCTCGGGAATCCCAACTCCGGTGTCAGCAACAGAGAATGTCACACAGTCGGGTTCGATCGTTACCTGCACCTCGACCATTCCGCCGGCGGGTGTAAACTTTACAGCGTTATCAATCAAGTTATAGAACAACTGACTGAGCCACACGTCGTGGCCATTGATGGAACAATCTGGAATTTCATGAGACACCAGGTTGATACTTTTCTGCTTGGCCAAGACCCGAAAACGAGTCACGACATCACCGAGTAACGCTCCAGCTGGCACTTCGTCCGTCTGCAGTCGTTCAATACCGGCGTCATGACGGCTGAGCGTCAGCAATTGATCCACGAGGGTTCCCAAGCGGACGGTCTCTGCCAGGGTGGATTCAACGACAGACCGGTACTCCTCCAGGGTGCGTGGCTTACGAAGAGCAATCTCGGCTTCCGCTCGTAGCACTGAAACGGGAGAACGAAGTTCATGAGCCGCGTCAGACGTGAATCTTTTCATGGACTCAACAGACTTTTCCAGTCGGTCAAACGTCTTGTTCAGGGTCATGGAAAGCTCACCCAGTTCGTCGAACTCGCAAACCACTGGCAAACGTTCGTGCAAACGATCGGCCGAAATCAGTCTGGCTTTCTCCGCAATCTGCTTGATCGGCGATAGCACGTGTCCCGCCACGAGATAGCCGGCAAGCAACGCCGCGAGCACAGCGATCGGTCCGAGGGTAGCAAACATCCACAGATAGCTGTCGAAATCACGGTCGATCAACTCGCGTGGTGAGATTGCCCTGATCAAGAGCGGGTTGGATTGCGAGTCACGCAAAGCCATGTCCACGAGCCGAAACCTGCCCAGCCCAGGCCATTGAACGTCAGAGTATTCCGCACCTCGCATTTGACTCGGTGGAGTGGCTTGAGGCAGGTCGAGGTGAGTCAGAAATCGGCTTGTAAAAATGGGCTTCAGTTCGTGATCGAGTACTTGAAAGTGGTAGTGAGAATGACTGGAGAATCTCAGATCCAGAATCTCGACCATTTTTTCACGATCACTGACCAATTGCATTTCATCAAATAGTTCATTGATCTCTTCGGTCAATGACCGGTCCGCATTGGCAACCAGATGCGAATGGACTCGCCACAGGACTAAAGTGCCCATCGCTACCAACAGCAGGAGAAAGAACAGCATGTACCAAAGGGTCAGGCGAACTCGTATGCTGAACCGTTTCATGGTTCCTCCCCAAGCTGGTATCCTTCGCCGCGAACCGTATGCAGGATAGGTACCGATCCATCAGCTCCGAGCTTCTTTCGAAGCTGGTTGATCTGGACTTCAATCACGTTCGTCCAGGTTGCCGTGGCTGCTTTCCACACATCCCTAGCCAGGGCATCACGCGAAACCACGTGATTCTTGTTCCTGATCAGATACTCCAACATCTCAAACTGACGATGAGTCAATTTCAACTCACGTCCATTTCGTGTGGCAACGCGAGACAGTGAGTCGACGATCAGGTCGTCGTACACCAATCGAGTGTCAAAGTTACTGGTCGGTGAGCGGCGAAGAATCGCCCGTAATCGGGCCAGCAATTCGCTGAAGGCAAACGGTTTGATCAAATAGTCATCGGCACCACTATTGAGTCCGATCACACGATCCTCGATCGAGTCTCTCGCTGTCATCACGAGTACCGGTTTCTGGAAATCCTCCTCGCGAACTCGCTGCAGCAGGCCAATACCATCGCCATCGGGAAGCATCAAATCCAGCAGTACCGCGTCCGCGGGTTCTTGCTGGATCAATTGGTAGCCCGCGTTTCCGCTCGTTGCCGTCAGGACCTCAAATCCTTCTTCCTCAAGTCCCTTCTTTAGACTTTTTAGCAGCGAAACTTGGTCTTCGACAATGATCAGTCGGGGCATCCTGGGACTCGAGACTCAGCGCGAACGCTTTTCAGGCTACGGCGGACAGAGGGGCGATTGTCGCCTAAGTGTACCTTGTACGTGAATCTCAGTCTCTGGCGTCTGAGCTACCTAAACGAAAACTAATCCGGTCGGCTGATCTCATTTTGACGAAAACATGCAAGGAGTTGCTGTAGGTGGCAACGATGTTCAGGTGCTGTGTGACTTGATACTCGGCGCATCAGCGGAATGTTGCTGGCTGCGAAAATTTGGCTGCGAAAATTTGGCTGCGATGCGTTTTTTACCAGGTGGTTCTATCAATCGCTGGGTGGTGAAATGTGTTCTGAGCCGCTGGCCGTCAGGCCACGGGTTTCACTCATTGGAATGAGTGCAAGACCCGGCCGCTTGCGCGTCGCGGCTCACCAAGTCAGCAGTCTCCTGCGCGGGAGAGGCGAAAGAAACTTACGGAGCGCCGCAGTGCCGCAACTCCAAATGATGAACAGTTCAAACTAGGCGTCGGTCGCTGCACTGATGTTTGCGGCTTTAGGTGGTGAATCATTATTGGGTGTTAGTGATTCCCGTCGCGCCAAGTCGCTAAACTTGGTGGAGAGCTTGCTCGATAGGGAGGACAGCGCGCCACCCCGGTGCATGGCGCGATCCATGCATTTTGCTTTCACTCGGGACTCCAAGTCGCTTTGAAATGATCCGTTTTTCTTCCAGACGTATCCGCTCATCAATAATGATTTGAGCAGTTGATCTGGACGCTCGCCGACATCGGTCTCGGCGCCCGTCAGCACGTCACAGCAAATTGACGCCAACGCGTCCATATGGGCTTCGATTTCAGGGTTTGTATTGGACATGATTGGTTTCCCAGTTTTGGTTTCCCAGTGAATGGTGAGAATGATCTCGTCGTGAGAGATCCTTAGATCATCAGCTTGAAGAGGCAAATGATGGGCCAATGATGCAATGGCACAGTGATTGCACCGAAAGGACGACGAAAAACACACGCCGGAGTCCACCGAGATGCTTAAAAAACAAACACTAAAGATCGAGTTTTTGGAAGGTCCGTTGGACGGTCTGGAACTGTATGACCACGACGAAGGATTGCCCCGGTATGCGTTCTCCAGGACGGCAAAGGAGGCGGGGCCGGCCAAACCTACCTTTTTCCTGGGTTTGATACGCATGCTGTTGCGACAGGAGACGATTCGTTGCGATGTTGTCGCCCTTTACGAGCTACAATCTGGATGCCGCGGAAACATCTATCGCTATGTTCGCAGCATGTTGGAGTCTGATGCTCCACTCCGTGGTAGCGTTGAACTGATTCCTTGCACCCCAAATTGGACGGAAACCGACCAGTGAGCTTCGTGGCTTATCAAGCGATCGCGATCTCATTGGGGCTCGGGTTCTTGGTTGGTTTACAGCGTCAGTGGAGTGAATCAGAGACCGCCGGCATCAGAACTTTCCCGCTAATCACCTTGATGGGAACCGTGGGTGCTTTGCTGATGAAGAACGTCGACGAAGACGCGGGGCTCGGGTGGGTCATAGCGGCCGGATTGGTCTCCATTGCAATTTTATTGGCGATTACCAATATCGCGAAAATACGCGCAGGTGAAACGGATCTTGGACTGACAACGGAAGCAGCAGCGTTGTTGATGTTCCTGGTTGGCGTAGCCGTCGGACGGGAAATGTTCGGGCCGGCGGTGGTGACCAGCGGGATCGTCGCGGTTTTATTGCAATGGAAGAAACGGCTGCATGGGATCGTTGGCCGGATGGGCGAGAAAGACATTCGCGGCGTGATCCACTTGGCTTTGATCGGACTGGTGATCTTGCCGGTATTGCCCGATGAAACCTACGGCCCGTACGACGTCTTGAACCCCTACAACATTTGGCGGATGGTGGTGCTGATCGTCGGCATCAGCATGGCAGCATACGTGGCGTTCAAGTTGCTCGGGAAAGGTGCGGGTGCCTTCGTCGGAGGTATCTTTGGCGGATTGATTTCCAGCACCGCAACGACCGTCAGCTACGCAAGGCAGACCAAAGACAGCGAAGATGTCACGGCTTTGGCAGCGTTGGTCATCGCCATCGCGTCAACGATCGTCAACATCCGCGTGTTGTTTGAGATCGGTGTGGTTGCCCCGCAGTTATTGGCGGTTGCCGCAGTGCCGATCGGCGCGATGCTGGTGCTGATGACAATCGAATGCGGGGTGCTCTTCATTCCACTGCGGCGTCAGAATGCTACACCACCAGACCATGACAACCCGGCACAACTGAAACCCGCGATCATCTTTGGCATTTTGTACGCTGTTATCCTGTTTTTGGTCGCCGCTGCCAAGAACATCTTTGGCGACGGAGCTTTGTACGGCATTGCGGTCATCTCGGGGTTGACCGACGTCGATGCGATCACGTTGTCGACCGCGAAGTTGTTTACCGATGGTACAGTGGATCAGTCCACGGCATGGCGAGTGATCTTGATCGCCACGATGTCGAATTTGGTTTTCAAAGCTGGTGTGGTCGCCGTTTTGGGCAGTCGGCAATTGTTCGTGTGGGTCGCGATCCTGTTTGGCGTCGCACTTACCGGCGGCGGTTTGATCCTGGCGTTCGGCGACGGATTGATCGACTGGACGGGTGAGTGGATTGCGCCCATCACCGAGAAACTGGCGGAATCTGCGTCGACCGCTGAGCCGTGAGTCGGCAGCCTACGACTTCTTTTGGGCCTTGGCGATCAGCGCGTCGATTTCCAGGATGTGTTCATAGGGGGCACGACTTCGGTTGTACTTGTTGGAGATGATTTCGTGTAACGTCTCCAGATCTTCCAGCGAGATGACGGGATGCTCTGTCCACTCGGCCTCGGATTTCAAACGTGAGCGAAGCTGCCAACGGCCGCCGTGTCGCGTCGCAGTGACCAGACGCGTCTCACCCTCCTCTGTGTTTTCTCGCCATTCGTGTTTTTTCATCTGTGTTGCATTCAGTAGATTGTGGTGTTGCAGGAACGGCTAGACGAGCGACAGGGCTTGACGCGCCAGACGCAGGTATCCCGATCCTGTCGAATCATCGATCTCGATTCCCGGATGATTCTTTGGCGGGGTTTCCTGAGTTCCGGGTTTCTTTTGTGGACGTAGAGGAATGTACGCTTTTCGATGATCGACGATTCGGATTGGCAGCGAGGACTGTTTCGCGAGTTGATCCATGCGACGACGGCTTGCGTAGTTCAACACCAGGAATCGGGCGTCGTTGGTGATCGATCGAATTTGCCAGACGGCCGCGTCCAATCTCAGTTCTGCAAGCTCCAACATTCGCTCCGCGGCATCGGGCATTGGTCCAAAACGGTCCGTCAGTTCGTCGCGAATTTCCCCGATTTGCGTCGCGTCGTCGAGTTTGGCGATGCGGCGATACAAGTCGATCTTGTGTCGCAAGTCGGGCACGTAGTCTTCCGCCAAGTACGCTTCCACTGGCAAGTCGATGTCGACATCGGCTGAAAGTGCCGGTGGCAAGTTTTGGATTTGCCGCACGGCGTCTTCAAGCAGTTGACAGTACATTTCGTAGCCGATCGCAGAAATGTGGCCACTTTGTTGACTGCCCAAGAGATTGCCCGCTCCGCGAATCTCCAAGTCACGCATAGAGATAGCGAAGCCTGCGCCCATTTGGCTGAATTCTTCGATCGCACGCAGACGCTTGGTGGCCTCTGGTGAGAGGTGTTTGTGGGGCGAGACCATCAAATAACAGAACGCTTGGTGTTTGTACCGACCAACGCGTCCACGCAGTTGATGCAGATCGCTCAGTCCGTAGTGATCCGCGTCGTCAATGAACATTGTATTCGCGTTGGGGATATCCAGTCCGCTTTCGATGATCGTCGTGGCAAGCAGCAAGTCGTACTTGTGATCGATGAAATCCACCATGACTTGTTCCAGCTCGCCTTGCTCCATCTGTCCGTGCCCGATCACGATTCGGATTTCGGGCACGATGTGTTTCAAGCGATCGGCGATGGTGTGCATGTCGCCGATGCGATTGTGGACCACAAAGGCTTGTCCGCCGCGGTTGAGTTCGCGGATCAATGCGCTGCGAATCAGTTTGTCATCCCAACGCGTGACGACTGTTTCCACCGCACGACGTTCGGCGGGCGGCGTTTCGAGGTTGCTGATGTCGCGAACTCCCACGAGCGCCATGTGCAGCGTTCGAGGAATCGGTGTGGCCGAAAGCGTCAGGACGTCGACGTTGGTGTGCGTCGATTTCAACTTTTCCTTGACCGCCACGCCGAACCGTTGCTCTTCGTCGATGATCACCAACCCGAGACTTTGAAAATCAACGTCCTTGCTGGCCAAGCGATGTGTGCCGACGACGATGTCTACTTTGCCGGCTTTCAGATCGGCAACGGTTTTACGCTGTTCTGATTTGGAGACAAAGCGACTGAGCTTTTCGATGCGGACGGGAAACTCCGCCATCCGGTTGCAGAAATTGTGATAGTGTTGCTCGGCCAACACCGTCGTCGGGACCAATACCGCGACTTGGTATCCACTCAACACCGCTTTGAAAGCAGCCCGCATGGCGACTTCTGTCTTTCCAAATCCGACGTCGCCGCAGATCAAGCGATCCATCGGTTTGGTCGACTCCATGTCGTCCTTCAGGGCAGCGATCGCGGTCAATTGGTCGGGTGTTTCCTGATACGGAAAACTGGCGTCGAACTGCTGTTGCCACAAGTGATCCGCAGCGAACGCGATACCGTTCTTGCTGGTTCGTTTGGCTTGCATTTCCAGCAGTTCGCTGGCCATGTCGGTGACCGCCGACTCCGCTGCCTTTTTTTGCTTGGCCCACGCCTGACCACCGACCTTGGCCAAACGAGGCTGCGTGTTGGTTCCGCCGACGTAGCGTTGGATCAAGCCGATTCGCGATGCGGGTACATAGATCTTGGAGCCTTCCGCATACTCCAGCACCAAGTGTTCGATGTGCTGGCCGTTCTTTTCCAGGTGCTGTAGGCCACGATACAGACCGATGCCGTGCGAAAGGTGGACGACCAAATCGCCCGGTTCCAACTGCATCGAACTCGTGATCGGCTTGCCCTTGGCCCGCGTCTTTCCACGACGCACGGGGCTGCGGTGAAACAGTTCCGCGCCGGTGAGCAAGAGGATCTTGCTATCCACCAACCGAAATCCGCCGCTGAGTTCAGCGACGCACATTTCGATGCGTCCCTGCTTGGCCGCATCGGTCTTGGCGAGCAGTTCTGTCAAACGCTGGCCGTCCGCGGGGGTGTCACCGACCAGGATGACTTGGTGATCGGCCGCGACCGTGTCAATTCGGACTTGCGTTTCCTCCAACGCCAATGCAAATCCGTCGGCGCTGGTGGCTTTCAAATCAATCGACTTCTCACCGCCCTCTGCCAGCGCCGATGCGTGGACGGTGCGCAGGTGGCTCATCGAATCCATCAACGACTGATAGTCGATGAAAGTCGAGTGGTCGTCCGTTCGGTCAAACAACGCGTTGGCTGACAGCTTGCAGTCGTGCGGGTCGACGATGATCAGCAGGGTGTCATCGGGCAGGTAGTCCGTGATGGGACCGAGACTGTCGGGGGCCATGGATCGCGTCGCATCGGTGGCGTCATTGTCCAACGCGAACTCGTCGCTGGGCAAACCGACTGCGGCGATCTCGATTGCGTTGAGAGACTCGACGCTGCGTTGGCTGCCGATATCGAATCGGCGGATCGAGTCGATCTCGTCACCAAACCATTCGATGCGAATCGGATGCGATTGATCGGGCGAGTAGACGTCCAACAATCCGCCGCGGCTGGCGAACTCGCCCGGCAACTGAACCGCCGTGGTGGACGCAAAACCGCTTTCGGCAAGCCATTGCCGGATGCTCTCCGGCTCAATCGTCTGGCCGACGGCCAATCGCCGCGTGGAAGCCGCCATGTGTTGCGGCGTGGGCACCAGTTGCATCGCACCGCCGATGTACGCGGTGACCAGAAAAGGCTCGGGGCAGTTGGCGTCCCGATTGCGGAGCTCCTGTAAGACTTGCAACCGTTCGACGAAATCCGTGTCGTGGTACGCCGAGCGGTTGGCGTGGCCGACGCTCAGCGGCAGCGGCAAAGCTCTCTCGATCCCGAAGGCTTGAGCGTCCCCGGCGACGGCGTCTGCGTCCGCCGCTTGGGGGAGCAGCATGACGATGTTGGACGTGTGGCGAGCGATCGCAGCGGCCAACGCGGCTCGCAGGCTGCCCCAGACCCCTGAGTACGTGATCGGTTTCCCCGGTTTTAACTTGCCCAAACGCGCGCCGACCCCGGCGGAATCGTCCAAAGCGTGGACGATTCCGGCAAGTTGACTGTCGACAGCGGGAGCGGAAGGGGCCAAATTCGGCGCCGTCATTCATTTCAGGGCATTGGAACCAACAGAGGGCAACGAGTTGCAGACGCGATTCTGCACCGTTTGTTGGGGGACCGACTCGGGACGCGCGGTAATAAACCAAAGTAGGATGGGCACTCTTGTCCGTCCGTGATCTCTCGGGCCAGAGTGCCCAAGCTACATTCGTTGTTTTCCACACGTCCCCTGTCGAGCAGTTTATCCCCGCAGGTAAGCATTCATCAACCGAGGGCGGTTTGCTCAGGAATCGATTGCCGATCACCTTTCTGTTGCCGCTCGCTGTTCTGGTGTTGTGCAGGCACCGATTCGATGGGTTAGGATAAGAGTCATGAGCGAATCACAAACAAGCTTGTTTTCTCGACGTGATTTCCTGCAGACCGCCGGCGGTGGCGCGGGAATGATTGCCCTGCAATCGCTGATGGCCGACCGAGCGAAGGCGGCAGGCCAGCCACATTTTCGGCCGCGAGCCAAACGCGTGATTTGGCTGTTCATGCACGGAGGTCCCAGCCAAGTCGATTTGTTCGATCCCAAGCCGGAGTTGGCCAAGTACGCCGGTCAGCCTTTGCCGGAAAGCTTTGGTTCGGTGATGACGCGACGCAAGGTGGCTCGCAATCCGTTGCTCGGGCCGATTCGTCCCTTCCGACCACGAGGCAAGTCGGGCTTGCCAATCTCAGATTTTCTGCCGCACCTCTCGACGGTTGCCGACGACATCTGCGTGATTCGCTCGCTGCACGGTGACAGCGTCAATCACCCGCAGTCCGTGTACCAGATGAATACGGGCAGCATTTTGATGGGGCACCCCAGTTTTGGCAGTTGGTTGGCGTACGGTCTGGGCAGCGAAAATGAGGACATGCCGGCGTTCGTCGTTCTGCCCGATCCGGGCGGCGGTCTCAAGGGCGGCCCGTCGGCTTGGGGAAACGGTTATCTGCCCGCGACGTATCAAGGCACCACGATGCGTCCCGGCAAAACGCCGATCCTGAATCTCGCCCCACCGGATGGTATCTCCGACCTGCGACAACGTTCAACGCTGGACTTCGTCCAACAGCTCAACCAACGCCATTTGTCGGGCCGCGAGAGCGATGATGATCTGACGGCCAGGATCAAGTCCTACGAACTGGCGTTCCGCATGCAAGCCGCCGCGCCCGAAGCCGTGGACTTTTCCCAAGAGTCCGCTGAGACGCTGTCGATGTACGGAATCGATGACAAGACGACACGCGATTTCGGCGAGCGCTGCTTGCTGGCCCGTCGAATGGTCCAACGCGGCGTGCGGATGGTTCAAGTCTACTCGGGCGACACCAACGGATGGGATGCCCACAAAGATGTCGACCAAAATCATACCGAGTACTGTGCCAAGACCGACAAGCCCGTCGCCGCCCTGCTGACCGACTTGAAACGCACGGGGCTGCTCGAAGACACGCTGGTGATCTGGTGCGGCGAGTTTGGACGGATGCCGATGAGCGAACAAGGCAAGGGGCGGGACCATAACCCCTGGGGATACAGCGGATGGATCGCCGGTGCCGGGGTCAGCGGCGGACGCGCCTACGGGGCGACTGACGAAGTGGGACTGCGTGCAGTCGAAGACACCGTTCATGTCAATGAGTTCCACGCCACCCTGCTGCATCTGATGGGATTGGATCACCGCGACCTGACGTACTATCACAACGGATTGGACGAACGACTGACAGGACCCAGTGAGATCGATGTGGTGGAAGGACTGTTGACATGATTTGGCGTACCTCCCGAGTCTCTGCAGTGAAGTCCTCGGCGTTGAAGTCCTCGGCGTTGAAGTCACTTTTCGTTTCGGTTGCACTGGTGATCCCCTCCCACTGCTTACTCGCCGAAGAAGGAAACCAGGAGGAAAACCAGGCGATTGTCGAGGAAGAACTGACGAAATACGATCGTGACCACTGGTCCTACGAGCCGATCGTTCGCCCGACGGTTCCCGAGGTGTCCGATTCCGATTGGTCAATAACAAACATCGATCGATTCGTCCTCGCCAAGTTAGAAAGTGAATCTCTTCAGCCCGCACCGCCAGCGGACAAGTCCACGCTGCTCCGCCGAGTCTGCTGGGATTTGCTCGGATTGCCGCCGAGCATCGATCAAATCCAGCAGTTTGTCAACGACGAGCGTCCCGACGCTTACGAGCGTTTGGTGGACTCATTGTTGGCCTCACCGCAATACGGGCAACGCTGGGCGCAGCCGTGGTTGGATCTCGCACGTTTCGCCGAAACGGATGGTTACGAGCATGACAAACTTCGCAAGGACGCGTGGAAGTACCGTGACTGGGTGATTGATGCGACGAACAATGATTTGGCGTATGACGATTTCGTTCGATTACAGATCGCAGGTGATTTGGAACACCCGGCGGACGACGATGCCGTCTTGGCCACCGCGTTTTGTTTGTCAGGGCCGGACATGCCCGACATCAATTCACAAGAGGAACGGCGTCATGTGTTGCTCAACGAAATCACATCGACGGTCGGTTCGGTTTTGATGGGACTGCAATTCGGATGCGCCCAATGCCACGATCATAAATATGACGCGATCAGCCAAGCCGACTTCTATCGCTTGCGGGCATTCTTTGATTCGGCCATCGAGTTGAAACAGAATCGATCTGTCGGAGTGTTGGCATCGTACGAAGACTTTCCGCGAACCCACTTGATGCACCGAGGTGATTGGCAGCAACCAGGACCCGAGCTGTACCCCGCGTTTCCCCGCGTCGTGAATCCAAGTGGTGAGATGCCGAGCGAGAAAGTCGCGCCGCGTCTCGAGCTTGCACGTTGGCTCACCGAAACCACCAATCCGTTGACGCCGCGAGTCGCCGTCAATCGCATTTGGCAACATCATTTCGGCAGCGGCCTGACGACGTCTCCGAGCGATTTTGGCGTGATGGGCGATTCGCCGACGCACCCAGATCTGTTGGACTACTTGGCACATGACTTCGTGCGAGATGATTGGAGCGTCAAAAGACTGCACCGTACGATCGTCTTGTCGAGCGTCTATCAGACCGCAAGCGTCCGTCCTGTGGATGCTGACTTGGGTGCACAGTGGGATCTTGCTCAAGCATCTGATCCAGAGAATCGATTGCTCAGCCACTTCACCCGTCGACGGTTGGACGCCGAAGCGATACGGGATGGCCTGTTCTCGGTCAGCGACTCACTCAACCGCAAGATGGCCGGCCCGAGCGTCAGTCCTCCGTTGCCCCGCGAGATGTTGAGCACTTTGCTCAAGGGTCAATGGTCGGAAAGTCCCAATAAGGCGGAGCATTATCGACGGAGTGTCTATTTATTCGCCCGGCGAAATCTTCGCTATCCGTTCTTTGCAACCTTTGATCGACCGTCCGCCGATCAACCATGTGCTTTGAGAAACCAATCGACCACCGGCGTGCAATCGCTGATGTTGTTCAATTCAGAATTGATGATGGATGCGGCGAGCCGGTTGTGTGACCTGATCGAATCCGAAACCAGCAATTCGAAATCACAAATTCAATCCTTGTACTTGCGACTCTACGCCAGACGTCCGACCGGGGATGAATTGGACGCCGCAGAGAGATTTCTTTCCACCGACGCAACACTGGTGGATGTCTGCCGAGCGATGCTGAACTCGAACGAGTTTCTGTACATCGACTAGGCTCCCGGCACAGCTGGTGGCCCCCCAGTGAGCCTCAGGCGCTAGCCGTGGGCCTGAGGCGGATTGTGGTGCTGGCCCACGGCTGGCGGGCTGTTGATTTAGTGAGCCGCGACGCGTAAGCGGCCGGGCCTACCGCATTGCCCGGTGCCTTACGGCCCACGGCTCACCCTTGCGTTCCCAATTTCGATTAAATCAACAGGCCACTAGCGCCTGAGGCTCACTTTGATTGCGATGCATGGGACAAAAACATGCACTGAAAAAACAATGTCAAAGCCAAATTTTGTCCAGACCAGTCTAATCCCGTCGACGACGTCGACGCAGCATGGGGATGGCAGCGATACCGAACAATAACATCGAGGTGGGCTCCGGTACGCCGGCCACCGCTGGGCCTGCAACGGTAACGATCCCCTGCCCAGCCGCACCAAAACTGGAGGCATCAATTCCGACAGGATTGAATGCGTTGTCTTCAAAGAACGTGTCGCCCGTGTTGAGCAGCGAAATCAGGAACTGTTCTCCGGCCGCCATTGCCGGTGTCTGACCGAAACCCAGTGTGTGCTGAAAATCAAGCCGAGCCAGCACTCGGTTGGCACCACCGAGATTGACGCCAAGAGCCGAAGCTGTCAGGTCACCGGCGGTGTAAACAGTCGCATTATTCGGTGGCGTGTCCAGAATCCCAAGATTATCGCCGGCAAAAAGATAATTCGCGAAGGTCTGTTCACTGAAATCAAACGGAGCCGAGAACGTCAGCGAACTGGTAGCTCCACCCAGGGCTGTGATTTGGAATGAGTACTGAGCCAAGTCCACATTGTCGACTCCGTCGCTGCGAATCAAGACGTCGGCGAAACCCGTCCCGCCAGCCGTGATCACCGCGTCTTGAACGTCGATGATCAAATCCGCATGCGCGGTTCGTCCACTGGTCAGTGCACAAACGCTGAGCAACAGGATGCCGAGCGAGGAGAAAAATGGACGCGTGTATTTCATGGGTAAATCCAGGGGTGGAGTACCGGTAGGTTAATCAGTAGATTCGAAAACGGTGTCGTAGAACAAGTTAGCAATGGAAATGCGGTTCAGAGTCCTTGGAACGAACTAGGAAGCTGCACGTTCGTTCAGTCGTCAATCATCGCCAGCAATGCGGCATCAACAAACTGACCGATCTCGCCGCGAGCAACACGTCTGTCTCTGGTATCGACCCGACCGTCGCCGTTCATGTCAATGAGTATTCGAGTATCGACTGCATTGACTGTACCATCGCCGTCAGCATCGCCGTAGAGCCGGAAGAACTCATAAGCCGCGTCATCGAACTGCCCGTCATTGTCGGTGTCCAGTTCGATTCGATAGAAGCCGTTTCCAGCGTCGTTAACGCCACCGATGCCTCCCGGTCCAAAATCCAACTCGATGTCGTTGCCGTTGACCGATGCCGTCGGTGCTGGAATCAGCGTTCCAGTCCCAGGTGTGGCGGGAGCACCATTGATGTCGAATCGCTCGATACGGATGTTGCCGTTGTTGATCAAATCCTGCAGGCCGGTTGCATCGTTGAACAAGATGTCGACGTGATTGACGAACGACCGCTGGTCCTCCGCGCCTTGAACATCAATTCCGGTGGAGACCGGAATGACTGGTGCCAATGAGCCAGAAACTCGGAAATAGTCGAACGCGAACTCTTCGCTGGATGCATCGGAATTGGCGGTGACGCGTAGTGTCAGCGAATTGCCCGTGCCTGATAGGTTGAATCCAAACTCGGCGAACGCAGGCGTCAGTGCCACTCCGTCGCCGATGCCGTCAAAATCTGTGTCTTGCAACAAGGCCGCATTGAGCTGACCAGACAAAGCAGCCGAGCGGAATTCTACCCCGTCAACGAACGGTGCTCCGTCGATGCTGTACTCGACTTGCAGGCCTTCCAGGGAATCGTAGCCATTGTTGCCGTCCGCAGCGAACAAGCCGCTGAAGACAAGGTTTTCTCGACCGGAAATGTCAATGTTCTGGATTTCCAGAATCTTGTCCGCCAGTCCATCGCCTCCGGGGAACTCGTCGTCGCCATCGCCACCAGTATCGTTCAAATCTTCGCCTGCCCAGTAGAAGGCGCCATTCTGACTGTTGTAACTCGGCGCTCCGGCTGGTTCGCCGGCAGTGGCGATCGCTGGGCTGGCACCGTCGGTGCGAATCCAGAAATCACTGGTTCCGTTGTGGAATGCAGTGGGGGCAAACACCAGACCGGAGTCACCCGGGGGCGAAGCTGTCTCAAAGCTCTCAGCCAGCAAGCCGTTGTGGTCGAACATGAAGGAACCCGCGGCCGGATCGGCACCGACAAATGCTCCCGCCACATCGGCCACTTCGTTGGCAACGATACCGATCGTGTAGAGTCCCGCGTCGGCAGGGTCCCAGTCGCCTCCTGGCGTTGCCACCGTGTAGGTGACGAGCTTGGGTGAACCATTGCCGGGGGCCGTGTTGGCACCGGTCACCACCAATGGACCACCGGGGCCGGTGACGGTGACGTCGTTGATGTCGATGGATGCCGCGTCAATTCCACCGATATCGCGATAGTCGATGGTGAAGCTGTAGCTGGCATCGCCGACGTTCACGGCAATCGCGTCCAACGCGGTCACGCGGAACGCGATGGGATCGGTGTTGGTGGCGTCGACGTTAAAGGAACCCACGTTGCCAGCGGCGACGAATAGCTGAGGCGCGCCGTCGTCACCGACTTCGCCCCCAACCACGTCGATGTTGTACAGGCCATTGTCCGCTGCGTCCCAAAAGCCGCCCGGGGGAGTCACGGTGTAGGTGACCGTGCGTGGCGTTCCATCGGTTCCGATGTTGACTGCCGCATTCGTTACCGTCAGCGGACCACCGGGGCCGGTCACGGTGACATCGGAAAGACCGATCGTTGAAATATCGATCGCGCTGTCATCGCCGTAGTCAATCGTAAAAGAATACGAGGTGAGATTGATTTCCGTTTCACCGACATCCGTTGCTACCGACGCGGTCGCGGTCGGCGCTGCATTGCCAGCCACCGCGTCACCGGTAACCACCAGATGATCAAACGCGAACTCTTCGCTCGCAGCATCAGCGGTTGCCGTGACTCTCAGCGTCAAGCTGTTTCCCAGGGCCGGGATCGCGAAACCGAACTGAGCGAACGTCGGCGTCAGTTGAGTTCCATCACCGACTCCATCAAAATCGGTGTCCTGCAGAAGCAATTGGTTATCTCCTCCGGCACCGGCACGAAACGCGACCCCGTTTTGAAATGCTCCACCATCAACGCTGTATTCCACGATCAGACCTTCGCCCGCGTCGTGTCTGCCGTTGCCACTGACGATTGAGTCAGCCGCAAAGAGTCCGTTGAAGTTCAAGTTGTTGCGACCGGAGATGTCAACATTTTGAATCTCAAGTGTTTTGGATATCAAGCCGTCTCCACCGGGAAGCGTTCCGTCGACATCGGCGACGGTATCGTCCAAGTCTTCACCCGCCCAATAAAACAATCCAGCTTGACCGACGTAGCTTGGTGATCCCGGCGATTCACCTGCCGTTGCAATCGCAGGATTGACGCCGTCGGTGCGAATCCAGAAATCATCTGGACTGTTGTGGAAGGCGCCCGCGGCGCTCAGCAACCCTGAGTCACCTGTCGCAGAGGACAACTCAAAGCTTTCCTGAACCAGGATCGTGGAGTCTGCGACGAAGCTGCCGGCCAATCCGGAGGCGACCGTCGCTCCAGCAACATCGGCGACTTGGCCAGCAACAATGTCGACGTTGTAGAGTCCGTCATCGGCTGCATCCCAACTGCCACCCGGTGCCGCGACGGTGTAAGTCACGGTTTTCGGGGATCCATTACCGGCCGCAACACTGGCTCCGGTCACGGTCAGTGGACCTCCCGGGCCAGTGACAGTGATGTCACCAATGTCGACCGTGGAGACATCGATTCCGCCGACATCGGAATACTCGATTGTAAATGAATGATCGGCATCGCCTTGATCGGTCGCGATCACGTTCAATGCCGTAAAGCGTGTCAAGGTCGGTGCCGTATTGGTTGCGTTTACGTTGAATGTTCCGGCGTTTGGATCAGCGGCCACAAACAATTGCGGTACACCATCGTCACCGATTTGGTTGGCATTGATCCCGATGGTGTAACCACCGTTGTCCGCGGCATCCCAGGCACCGCCGGGCGGCGTCGCCGTGTAGGTGACGCTGCGCGGTGAGCCATTGACTCCGATGTCGACCAATGCGTTGGTGATCGTCAGAGGACCACCGGGGCCGGTCACGGAAACATCGTTGGTGTCGATGGTGCTGATGTCGATCGCATTGTCATCGGTGAACACGATCGTAAAGTCGTAGCCGGTCAAGCCGATCTCGGGCTCTCCGACATCCGCTGCCGAAACTCCATTCTCAATCGGAGCTTGATTGGCGAGAACGGGATCCCCTGTGATCCGCAAATTGTCAAAAGCGAGTTCTTCGCTGGAGGCATCGATATCGGCGGTGATCCGCAATGTCAGAGAGGTGCCGATCGCTGGAATGGCGAAGCCAAAAGATGTGAAGGCAGGAACGAGTTCCGTGCCGTCACCAATGCCGTCGAAATCCGTGTCTTGCAAAAGTGAGAAGTTAAAGTCGCCGGATGTAGGTGCCGACGAGCGAAACGCAACCCCATCGATGAATGCACCGCCATCGATGCTGTACTGAACAATCAGGCCTTCACCGAAATCATATGTTGGGGCCTCAGGAGCACCGTTCTGTCCATCCGCAGCAAACAATCCGGTGAACTGCAGGTTGTTGTGTCCCGAAATGTTGATGTTCTGGATCTCAAGTGTTTTGGTGTCCAGTCCGTCCCCACCGTTATCGTCCAAGTCCTCGCCGGCCCAGTAGAACGATCCGTCTTGACCGTTGTAGCTCGGTGCACCAGCAGTATCATTGGCGGTCTCAATCGCTGGATTGGCCCCGTCGGTTCTGGTCCAGAAATCACTAGAGCCGTCGTAGAAAGCAGTCGGCGCGCTGACCAGCCCGGAGTCGCCCGCTGCGGCTGCCGATTCAAAGCTCTCTGCCAACAACACCGCCAACAAACGCCGATCCTCCAGTGATTCACAACGCAGTCGACGCTGCTGTGACTTGGACCGGTTGTGAGTCTTGTCTTTTTTCAAGCGTACCGATTTCAAGCGTACCGAGCGAGCTTTTGGAGACATTCGGTTTATCCGTTGCGTGACTGTTGGAGGCGAAGATGGGGGGGGCAGATCTTGCAGGAATAGTGAGACGTTAATTGAAATTCACGTTGCATGCGCGCCCCTTTTCATGAAAACGATCAGAAGTTTCAAAAGAGAGCTTCGCTGGGTGATTACCGCCCGTTACTGAAGCCATTCGAACTCACGTTATGCGAAAAGATCTAGCGATGCATCTCCTGTTGGCGTATTCACCGCAGTCACAAGAACTTGACTCTGCAGAGGTATGCACAACTGAACACCGGTGGCAGGCGTGGAAGTTTCTCGTAACGCTGTAACGAACTATCTTTGCGTGCATGTCACGGAAAAGGGGCTATGATCAGCAACATCTGTCTCACTGAAACGAACAACAACACAGGTACACAATCATGGAACCATTTATCGGTCAGATCATCATGTTCGGTGGCAACTTTGCACCGCGAGGCTGGGCTTTGTGCGACGGTCAATTGCTTTCCATTGCCCAAAACACGGCACTGTTTTCCATCCTCGGCACGACGTACGGTGGCGATGGCCGGACCACGTTTGGGCTTCCTGAACTCCGTGGGCGAGTGGCTGTTCATCCGGGAAATGGCCCCGGCTTGCCACCTGTGAGTCTCGGTCAGAAAGCTGGAAGTCCAACGACAACGCTCAATACCAATAACCTGCCACCACATACCCACAATGTAACGGTCACGAACAACTTGTCCGTAGCAGTCAGCCCTGGCGATGCCGACGAAGACAGCCCTGTGGGAACCTTCCTTGCTGGCGGTGTTGACGCTTATTCCGGTTCACCAGGTGCGTTGATGGGTGCCGGTTCGGTAGGTGGGACGCTGGGCGTTGCAGCTCAGAACACCGGCAATGGTACTTCGTTCAACAACATGCAGCCTTACACTGCAGTCAACTACATCATCGCGTTGCAAGGCATCTTCCCGTCGCGGAACTAGTTTGTCCGTGGGATAGCGCTGGGCTGTTCAAAATCTGTGGGCTGAGGCTGCCGGCGCAGTTGGTGGCCCCAGTGAGCCTCAGGCGCTAGCCGTGGGCCTGAGGCGGATTGTGGTGCCGGCCCACGGCTAGCGCCTGAGGCTCACTTTGATTGCGATGCATGGAACGAAAACATGGACTGAAAAAACAATGTCAACCCCAAACTTTGAGCAGTCCAGGATAGCGCTGGGCTGTTCAAAATCTGTGGGCCTGAGGCTGCCGGCGCAGTTGGTGGCCCCAGTGAGCCTCAGGCGCTAGCCGTGGGCCTGAGGCGGATTATGGTGCCGGCCCACGGCTAGCGCCTGAGGCTCACTTTGATTGCGATGCATGGAACGAAAACATGGACTGAAAAAACAATGTCAACCCCAAACTTTGAGCAGTCCAGGATAGCGCTGGGCTGTTCAAAATCTGTGGGCCTGAGGCTGCCGGCGCAGTTGGTGGCCCCAGCGAGCCTCAGGCGCTAGCCGTGGGCCTGAGGCGGATTGTGGTGCCGGCCCACGGCTAGCGCCTGAGGCTCACTTTGATTGCGATGCATGGAACGAAAACATGGACTGAAAAAACAATGTCAACCCCAAACTTTGAGCAGTCCAGGATAGCGCTGGGCTGTTCAAAATCTGTGGGCTGAGGCTGCCGGCGCAGTTGGTGGCCCCAGTGAGCCTCAGGCGCTAGCCGTGGGCCTGAGGCGGATTATGGTGCCGGCCCACGGCTAGCGTCTGAGGCTCACTTTGATTGCGATGCATGGAACGAAAACATGGACTGAAAAAACAATGTCAACCCCAAACTTTGAGCAGTCCAGGATAGCGCTGGGCTGTTCAAAATCTGTTGTTGATGGAATATCAACTAGCAATCATTGACTGGCGTAGTGGACGAGGTTACGAGTCCTGGCGCACGGGACTCGTAACCTCGTCCACTACGACATGGGTCACTCAATAAATCGTGTCCACAAAAAAACGCGGTGACGATTTTCGTCACCGCGTTTTTTGATTTGTGTACTGTCATTGTGGGCCAAACGGCCCGATCGACGATCGGCTGAAATCAGGCTTGGACGATGTTGACTCGTCGGCCTTTGCGATCGAACATCACTTTGCCGTCCACAAGGGCGAACAACGTGTAGTCGTTTCCTTGGCCTACGCCGCGTCCCGCATGGAACTTGGTACCAACCTGACGGACCAAAATATTTCCGGCGCGCACGGCCTCACCACCAAACTTTTTCACGCCGCGTCGCTGGGCGTTGGAGTCGCGACCGTTGCGGCTGGACCCCTGACCTTTCTTATGTGCCATGTCTATTACCTACAGTTGGGAGCAATGGAGGCGAGAAAGATAGCGGGAATGAAGCGGCAAATCAAGGGCTGCCGCCGGACAATATCGACTGGACTACTCAAAGTTTGGTGTTGACATTGTTTTTTCAGTCCATGTTTTTGTCCCATGCATCGCAATCAGAGTGAGCCTCAGGCGCTAGCCGTGGGCCGGCACCACAATCCGCCTCAGGCCCACGGCTAGCGCCTGAGGCTCACTGGGGGCCATCAGTTGCAGCGGGAGAGGTGACAGGAACTTGAGGAGCGTTCCAGCGTCACAACCCCGAATTTTGAACAGCCCGGGCTTGCCCCGGTTCGGAGCAACAACTGGTAGCTACCGTGGGGTGGTAGGGGTTACGGTATGACGGCGTCATGATGTTTTCGCCCCCTCCCTGGGGTGTCGACCACGGAGAGATCGATGGGCCGCAGCCGCTAGCAATCGCCGACAATTCGCCGCACCATGCAATGGTTTCAGCGCGACGCCGGGACGCCCGAAGCTGCCCCCAGCGAAAATCACGGCGAGCCAGCGGCAGTTCGACCAACCCATCCGAGGTCTCCACGGTCAGCACGACCATGAAGGTCGGCGTCATCCAGCCTCTCAGCACGACATCGTCAAACCGAAGATCCACGATCGACTGACCAGGGATGTCGTAGATGCTCTGATCGCCCAGCATCTGCAGTCGTCCGTCAGCGACTTTGGCGACCATGACATCAATGGCATTGTCCAAATGGCCTCCCTGCCACCGGGATCGAGGGATGAGTTCGACCACTTCGCAGTCGCCAGATTGCGGAGACCATGCAAAATGCTTTGTGGGTTCACGTCGCCGTAGGATTCGACGCAGTCGCCAACAGATGAACCGATTGAGCGGCCATTCGGGATAACTGCGACTGAGCGTGACTTGGAAAGCAATGCCCAGGAGCAACAGAAATGCGGCAAACGTCGGCGAACTGGCTGGAGTCGCTCGGCAAAGCCACAGCGTCAGCATCACAATCGCCAGCCATGAGGTGTGCCAGAGGACCAGCACGATGGCATGCACCAACAGCCAGCGCGTGCTGAGCAAGCGAGCTCGATTGGTTCGGGGGGCGACGGCTGCGATGGTTGCCAAGTGCTCGGATTGACGATTTTGCATGCTCATCAGTCTACTGAGCGCGAACGAAATTCCAACGTTCGTGTCAGCAAACGGTGGCATCCTGCCATCGTTCGTAGCGGACAATCCGCTCAGCCCCCACAGATTCAACCGCCCAAACCGTGGCCAGCTCAATGATCCAAAGCCAAGCGTTCGCGTGATCACGCCCCGACTAAGAAACGGAATCATCTTTGCCGTCACCGCGCACGTGCTGTGGGGACTGTTTCCGCTGTTTTGGCGTCAGCTCTCCCAGGTCGATTCCGTCGAGCTGGTTTGCCACCGGATCATTTGGGCTACCGTGATCTTATCGATCCTCGTCCCGATCCAGCTCCTGCGGTCCAGCCAAGACGAATTCCAAGCCTATCTCGGCAAGCTGCGGCGACCGTCGACTTGGCTGTTGCACGGCGTCGCCGGGATGCTGATCTTCGCCAACTGGATGGCCTTCATTTGGGCGGTCAATCATGGCCGTGTCTTGGAAGCCTCGCTCGGCTACTACATCAACCCGTTGCTGAACGTTTTGATGGGCGTTGTTTTCTTGGGCGAACGTTTGTCGCGTCCTCAATGGTTGGCAATCACGATCGCTGCGATCGGTGTTTCCGCGATGACGGCCGCAGCGGGGAAACTGCCCTGGGTGTCCCTTGTCATGGCCACCAGTTTTGCCAGTTATTCACTGGCCAAGAAAAAAGCTCAGTTGGATTCTTTTGCCGGGCTGCTGATCGAAATGAGCGTGCTGATCGTCCCCGCGATTGTGTACGTGCTGATCGTTCACTCACGGGGCGAGGGTTCGATGGGACAGATCTCGTGGCGCATCGATGCGTTGTTGGTCTGCGGCGGCTTAGCAACGCTTGTGCCGCTCGGATTTTTTGCCGCCGCGGCGCAGCGTACTCCGCTGGCGCTGATCGGGATCTTGCAATACGTCGGGCCCACGTTGCAGTTCTTGATCGGTGCGGTCTACCTTGGCGAAACGATGGGACGCGGTCGAGTGCTCGGATTCTCACTCATCTGGTGCGGCTCGGCGATCTTCTTGGCCAATGCGGTACGAGCGGCAAAGAAGCAACTAAGGCAAGCCAAAACGCTACCGTCGGACAGCGTCGGTTTGGATGGTGTTTCCGGTGTTTCGCAGCATGTGGAATTGGTGACCGACGACGCGTCAGTGGACCGTTGAACCAGTGAACCAGTGGACCAGTGGACCGTTGAATTTGGGCCGCGATGGAGACCATCGCAAATCAGGCAACAAACTCTGTTTCCACTGTTCGAACCGAATGCAGAAACTGCTCGATCGTCGGCGTGCGGTTATCCACGTTGGGTTGGATCGCCTGCATGATGGCCTTGGCCAATCGAGGATCGACGTTGGGGCAGACATCCGACAAAGGTCTCGGCGGTTTTGTATCGTGCTGCAAAGCCGCTTTGCCAGTCACCTCATCTCCTTGCCAAGGATGGGAGAACGCGATCAAGCAGTACGCGGTCACTCCGAACGAAAAGATATCGACCCGCTTGTCGGTATGGCGTCGACGCACGATCTCGGGCGACATGTACAACGGCGTTCCCGTCCGGTTGCCCGGTGCCATGAAGGGTGGAGTCGCGGGGACCGTCAAACCGAAATCAATCAACTTGGTTCCGGTGGTGTCGGGCAGACAGATGAAATTTCGTGGGCAGATGTCGCGATGGATGAAACCTTGTTCGTGAACGTACTGCAACGCTTCGGCCATGTCCCGAATCAGAATCAACCGCTTGCCGGCAACGTGATGCTCCTGCTTTTTGACGACAATGTTCTGCATGCTCGGGCCGGCGATGTACTCCATCACCAGGACGGGTTCACCTTTGGTGGAAATTCCGACTTCGTACGTCTGCACCACCTTGGGGTGCTTCATCCGCATCGCGATCTCGCCTTCGGAGGGTTTGTTCAAACCTTTGAAGCGATTCTCAAACAGCTCCATCTTTTCGATATCGAGAATCTTGACGCCGACCAGTCGTCCGTCGTGCTTGTTGTCACGAGCGACAAAAAAGTGGGCCATCGTTCCCGTTGCGGCGGTCCGTTCTTTGGTAAACCGCGCCGCCACGTCGATCCGGCCGCCAGACCCGCCGGATCCGCCGAACGCTGATTTGAGAGAATCAAGGAGCCCCATGGGCGTTACTTTCCGCAGTAGTCGATCGCGCTGGCGATCTCGGTTTTCAAGTTCTTGCGTGGCACGATCCGATCGATGTATCCGTGTTCCAGCAAAAACTCACTGGTCTGAAAACCGTCGGGCAATTCGATTCCGATCGTTGCTTTAATCGTTCGCGGACCGGCAAATCCGATCAAGGCCTTGGGCTCGGCAAAAACCAAGTCTCCCAACGACGCAAAACTTGCTGCTACGCCACCCATCGTGGGGTTGGTCAAGACACTGATGAAAAGACCGCCTGCCCGATCATACCTCGCCAATGCAGCGGACACCTTGGCCATTTGCATCAACGACAGGATTCCTTCGTGCATCCGCGCACCGCCCCCGCTGGCGCTGATGATGATCAGCGGCAAATTCTGTTCCGTCGCATGCTCGATCAACCGCGTCAAACGCTCCCCGACCACCGACCCCATGCTGCCCATGATGAATGCACTATCGGTCACGGCAAACGCGACCCGGCGTGCTCGGATCATTCCGGTCCCGGTCAACGCGGCGTCCGTCAGTCCGGTCCGCTCCTGCTCGCCCTTGAGCCGGTCGGCATAGCGACGGCGATCGGAGAATTCCAGCGGATCGGTCGGCCTCAAGTGCTCGTTCATGGCCTCAAAGGTGCCTTCGTCCAACACCTGGGCGATCCGCTCCACCGCAGAAACATAGAAGTGGTATTCACACTTGGGGCAAACGTTCAGCCGCTGCTGGACCTCTTTTTTGTAGATCGATGCGTTGCAGCCGGGACACTTCAGCCACAGCCCCTCAGGTACGCCTCGCTTCTTTGGGGGCACAGCTTTACTCTCCGTTTGGGAATTGGATTGCGGGCTGTCCCCATTTTCGGCGGGGAAGCCGGCCGCCGAATCGGCGTCGGGATGGGAGTGGTTGGTCGAATCGACGGTGGCCATACGCAATTTAAAACAAAGATCTTGGTAATTGTTCTCAGGTGAGCTCGGTCTGAGCAGGGTCGGGAACCACACTCGCCGAAAGACGCGTTGTGTCGCCCAGGAAAAATTCGCTGACGCAAAGGGACCGATTTGGGCGACTCAGATACTTTACTCGTTTTCCCAGATCTTGGCTGCCTCTATTTGAACCCGCACAAGACGGTCGATTCGCCAGAATCCCCCGCCACCGAGCCCCCTCACGCCAGACCTCCTGGCGCAATCCACTTCGCCTGATCACCGCTGGTACGTTCCCACGATTAAATCGATTAAATTACCTCCCCCACTCCTGATTCCTCCCCAACCGGTCTCATCAATCACAATGACGATTCGTCCCATTCGCAAGCTTTTGGTCGCAAACCGCAGTGAAATCGCCACCCGAGTCTTTCGCAGTGCCACCGAACTGGGGATCCGAACGGTCGCCATCTACTCCTACGAAGACCGTTACGCTCTGCACCGCTTCAAAGCCGATGAGGCCTACCAGATTGGGGAGCCCGGGGAGCCCATTCGCTCCTACCTGAACATCGACGCAATCGTCGCTCTTTGCCAAAAATACGACGTGGACGCGGTTCACCCCGGATATGGATTCCTTTCCGAAAACCCCGAATTTGCCCGTGCGCTCGAGGAAGCCGGCATTCTCTTCGTCGGTCCCAGCGTTCGCTCCCTGGAGCAACTTGGCGACAAGACTTCGGCACGCGAATTGGCCGAGAAAGCGGGCGTTCCAGTGCTGGGCGGCAAGAACCAAGCCCTCACCGGCCCCGATGAAGCCCTGGAGATCGCGGAATCACTCGGTTTCCCGATCATCCTGAAAGCAGCCAAGGGCGGCGGCGGTCGTGGCATGCGTGTGGTGCAAAACGCGGAGGAGTTGCCCGCTGCCTTGGAAGCCGCCCAACGCGAAGCCAAAACGGCTTTCGGCAGCGACGAAGTCTTCGTGGAACGCTTCGTCCAACGTGCTCGTCACATCGAAGTCCAGATCTTGGGCGACGGAAAAGACATCGTGCACCTCTACGAACGAGACTGCAGCGTCCAACGTCGGCACCAAAAGGTAGTTGAGATCGCACCTGCGCCGAATCTGGACCCAACGATCCGCGAAGAACTCTGCCAAGCCGCACTGAAAATCGGACGCGCCGTCGGTTCGGGTGACTCGGGTGGCTCCTGCTACGAAAACGCCGGCACGGTCGAGTTTCTCTACGACGTCGATGCACAAGAATTCTTTTTCATCGAAGTCAACCCGCGCATCCAGGTCGAACACACTGTCACGGAAGAAGTCACCGGCATCGACATCGTCAGCAGCCAAATCCGGATCGCACAAGGATACCCGCTCGTCAGTGACGAAACCTGCATTCCTCCCCAGTCGCAAATCCGCACCAGCGGCTTTGCGATGCAGTGCCGCGTCACCACGGAAGATCCCGCGAACCAGTTTCGCCCGGACTACGGACGCATCAGCCACTATCGCAGCGCTGCAGGCATGGGCATTCGTTTGGACGCCGGCACCGCGTTCAGCGGCGCCGTGGTCAATCCGTTCTACGACTCGATGCTGGTCAAAGTCACCGCGCGGGCACCTTCACTCGCCGCGGCCGCATCGCGCATGGATCGATGCCTCCAAGAGTTTCGCATCCGCGGTGTCAAAACCAATATTCCGTTCTTGATCCAGTTGATCAACCATCCGACGTTCCTCGCCGGCGAAGCGACCACGAGGTTGATCGATCAGACACCAGAACTGTTCGAGCTGCCCAAACGCCGCGATCGCGCGACCAAAATCCTGACCTTCCTCGGCGAAACCATCGTCAATGGCAACCCGCTGGTCGCCGATCGTCCCGTCGCCCTCCGCCGCGAGCCCGCGCCCGTCCCTGAGCTTTCCCCCAAAGCCCATCCGACCAAAGGCACCCGGGATATCTTCAAGAGCGAAGGGGTCGACGGTCTGGTGCGGTGGATCGGGAAACAAAAAGGCCTGCTGTTCACCGACACCACGATGCGTGACGCGCACCAATCGCTGCTGGCAACGCGCGTGCGGACTTACGACATGCTCCGCATCGCTCCGGCATACGCCCACCTGACACCACAACTTTTCTCGCTCGAAATGTGGGGCGGAGCAACGTTCGATACCTCGATGCGTTTCCTCAAGGAGTCTCCTTGGCAACGACTCGCCGACTTACGTGAATCTGTCCCCAACATCTTGACGCAAATGTTGCTGCGAGCCAGCAACGCCGTCGGATACACCAACTACCCCGACAACGTGGTGCGTCTGTTTGTTCGCGAAGCCGTTCAGGCGGGGATGGATGTCTTTCGTGTTTTCGATGCCCTCAACTGGCAAGAAAACATGCGGGTTGCCATGGAAGCCGTGATCGAGGAAGGCGGCATCTGCGAAGCATCGATCTGCTACACCGGTGACCTGCAAAACCCGCGACGCAGAAAATACGACCTTGCCTACTACATCGATCTTGCCAAACAACTCGAGCGCATGGGCGCCCACTTGCTGGCGATCAAAGACATGGCGGGGCTGCTCAAACCGGGCGCCGCCATCACCCTGATGCGTGCGCTGCGCAACGAAGTCGGCTTGCCGATTCACTTGCACACTCACGACACAGCAGGCATCCAAGCGGCAACGATTCTGGCGGCTGCCGACGAAGGACTCCAGATCGCCGACGCCGCCTTGGCTCCGCTCTCCGGCGGTACCAGCCAAGTCAACTTGAACACGCTGGTCGAGTCGTTGCGTGACACGCCACGCGAATCGGATCTCAACACACAAGCCCTGACTCAACTGGCGACCTATTGGCAAGCCGCACGTGAGTTCTACTTGCCATTCGAAAGCTACGTGCTGCCCGCCACGGGTGACCTCTACGAACACGAGATGCCCGGCGGCCAGTACACCAATCTATTCCAGCAAGCACGAGCGTTGGGGCTGTCCGACCGTTGGGCGGAAGTCTGCCAGCGCTACGCAGAGGTCAATGAGCTGTTCGGCGACATCGTCAAAGTCACGCCCACGAGCAAAGCCGTCGGCGATATGGCGTTGTTCTTGGTCGCCAACGAAATGGCCGCCCAAGACGTGCTGACCAGCAGCAAAGCCCTCGCCTATCCTGGCAGCGTGATCGATTTGCTCGCCGGACGAATGGGGCAACCACCAGGCGGATTCCCAGACAACGTGCTGAAAGTCGTCTTGGGTGATCAAGCACCCGATACTGGACGCCCGGGAGCATCGATGCCCGACGCGGACATCGCCGATGCCCGCTCGATCGCGGCCAAAGCACTGGGGGAATCCGAAAGCGATCGCGCCGCGGTGACCCAGATTCTGTACCCCAAAGTCTTCGAGGACTTTGCCAAGCACCGTGGCCTCTACGGTGACGTCGCACGCCTGCCCACACCGAACTTCTTTTACGGCCAACAGCCCGGCGAAGAAATCGCGGTGGATATCGAAGAAGGCAAGCGGCTGATCATCAAGTTCCTCGCCGTCGGACAACCGCACCCCGATGGCACGCGAACGGTGTTCTTTGAACTCAACGGACAACCACGCGAAATCACCGTCGTGGACAAGTCGCTCGAACCCGACACCAAAGCCGCGATCAAAGCCGACCCGAGCAACCCCAACCAAGTCGCCGCCAGCATGCCCGGCATGGTGATCACGGTCGCGGTGGGCGAAGGTGACAAGGTCAAGGAGGGTCAAAAGCTGATGGTGCTGGAAGCCATGAAGATGGAGACGACCATCAACGCGCCGGCGACCGGAACGGTAAAAACCATCCAAACGCCTCCCGGCACGCAAGTCGAAGCCGGCGACCTGCTGGCGATCATCGAGTGAGCCGCCAAACCGATCCCCAAAACGCCCTTACGCGGATAGAACTGTCGATTGAGTACGTTGTACAATTCTTGTGAGCCGATGGCGCTAGCCACGGGCTTCGAAGGGATGAGTCATCCCCACAAAGCCCGCCGCCAACGCCGTCGGCCTACTAAATCGACAGCCTGCTAGCCCGTCGGCAACGCTCGGGCTAAAATGAATCGTCAGTCAAGGTCGTTTCAGAACGTCCGTAAACCAAGGGGTTGTAGCTCAGCTGGGAGAGCGCTGCGTTCGCAATGCAGAGGTCGAGAGTTCAAATCTCTTCAGCTCCAATAGAAGTAAACTACGGTCGAGTCACGACTTACGTGACACCGGCGACGTGCCGTGCGACCCGCTTTCAAACTCGTTAATGGTAATCGATACCATTAATGCCAATCGAAAGAGGGTGACGCGATGTCACGACGCAAACGAAGTGTTCCTGAGATGAAGTACCACGTCTCCGGACAAGCACGTGTTTTCCTGGATGGCCGCTACTTCTATCTCGGTCCCCACGGCTCAGCAGAAGCTCAAGCCCGCTACGACACATTGGTCTCCGAGTACTTAGCCGACGGCCGGAAGATCCAGCCAGTGGTGGCCACGTATCAGTCCGACTGCGTGATCACGGTCCAAAATGTGACGGCTGAGTATCGCCGCGAGATCGATGCTCGTGAGCAGCAATTGGGACGCTACCGGCATCTGTGCACGTTGCTGGAGGACGAATACGGCGATTTACCTGCGGTAGAATTCGGCCCAAGGCGCTTGGCGGAACTGCGGGATCTATTGGTTGCCACCGGCAATGCACGAAAGACAATCAATCACTACATCACTGTGATTGTTAGAATCTTTCGACACGCAGTTTCACGCGAACTAATCGACGTGAACGTGTTCCAGCGTCTTGAAACACTAGACCCCCTCAAGCGCGGACAGACAACGGCCGCAGAATACAAAGAACGCTTGCCAGCGGATTTGGCCATCGTGAAGGCAACTGCCGAGTTCTTGTCGCCGCAAGCACGGATGATTATCACGCTGCAAATCGCGACAGGAATGCGTCCGAAAGAGGTCTTTTCGATGCGGCCGCGTGACATTGACCGTAGCGGTGCGGAGTGGTTCTACCGACCGCAAAGCCACAAAACCCAAGCACATGGCGTTGTGCGAGCGGTACCGATCGTCGGAGCCGCCAGGGAAGCTCTGACGCCTTTTTTGCTTCGCGACGCCGACTCATTCTGCTTCAGTCCGGCGGAGTCAGCCCAGTGGTTCCGAGACCAACGAACCGCCAAACGCAAGACACCGCCTCGGCATGGGAACTGCGTCGGAGACGTTCGAGTTGCGAATCCAAAGCGTCAGCCCGGGACGAAGTTCAACAAGGACTCTCTCAACCGTGCAGTGCGGAGAGCCTGTGAAAAAGCGAAGGTTCCACGATGGACGCCCTATCAGTTGAGGCATCTAGCGGCCACCGCGGTCGCAGAAGCGATCGGAATCGAAGGCGCCCGTGCTTTGCTGAGCCACAGATCGACAAGAATGACTGAACAGTACGTTCATCAACAGCAGGACGAAGCCAAAGCAATCGAGGCGGCCTGGGTCGCTCCATCGATCGGCTAAGAGTCGAGTCAGCAACAAAAGTGTACACAATCCGCCATAATCTTGGCGGATTGTCAGATAATCACCATTTGTGCTCGCTTGACGTACAGATGAAACGAATTTAGGTACAGCTTAACCGACTCGTGAGAGAATCCTTAATGCCCAATCCAAACTCTCGTAGTTCGTCCGTTGAGCTTTGATTGATTCGATTCTGCACTGACATCACAGGCTCCCACGGTGACGCTGCGGCTGAAACAGATTACGCGATTCTCCGTCGCCCTCCCCCGCTTCCCGGTCGCCAGCAAGGCAGTGAATTGGCACCGAGAGTGGCGTAGTAGCTTCGCCGTAAAGGATTTCCAAATCTCTTTCGGGTTTTTTGACCCGCGATCGACAAATGCGCTCACGGGTAACTCTAGTGGTCCCGCGTCCGGGGTGGCGGGGCTTTTCCAATTCGATCGCCCGTACTTTGACGCCTCATTGCATTTATTGCATTTTGACAACACGACTGGAACAAGCGAGCGACCTGAGACCAGAGATCGGTAAAGCGGATTTGCTTGTCTCGCGCTTACTCAATCACGCGCTGCGTTGTGTGAGGCGATCATGTAACGAATGGCCTGCTGAGGAGTCAATGACGGCAGCTTCCTCAATTCCTTCTCGAACTCATCAGGAGTGCAGGTTGCATACAACGCACGGAGCGCGTCCCCAGTCTTCCGGGCATTTTCGATGGCGACTCTCATCGCTTCGATCGTATCACGATGAGAAGCGGCTACGAGATCGATCAACTCGCGACGCCCACCATCGCCAGTTACTTGCTTGAATTGGAAAAGAATAAGTTTGGATTCGTGCATCATACTGATCCTTGAGAGAGTGTTTCGAAGACTTCGTTTCTGGTGACTGTGTTCTGAGAGGCCGAACTGATGATCCGGCGGAAATCGGTTTAACCTGCTTGGGAAACCGCCTAATTACACGCATCCAACTTCACGAGGGGACGCAATCCGAGCCGGGCGAATTGTGCTTTGATGATCTCCGTCGCTTGACCACAGAAATCCATTCGACAGAGGATGGCATCATGAATCGGCTGCACCGGTTCATCCTTGTGCTGCCGCTCAAGGACAGTCCCGACTCCATCAATCATCAACGTGGACTCCAAAAGCTGCAGCAGACGAGCCAACGCTTCGTGCAGCTTCCGCCCGTCCGGTACTGTCTGGCTTTTGATCAGCTCGACGGAGCGAGCAATCGTCGGGAAATCCCGTCGGACAATTTGAAAAAGCGGGTTTCGTTCGGTAGCGTCCTGGTGATCGAACAGGGGAACGAGCGTCGCGCGTTTGATTTGCGACCGATTCATATCGCGTGCATCAACGCGGAATCGCGTTCCCTGTGCGTTTCGCATCTCGATCATGGCTGGACCTGGAAGCCGCGAAATTTGGTCCAGCATGTAGTCGTAGATCAGCCCCGACTCGCACAGTTCGATCCATTGCTGGATATCAGTTGGAGCGTTCTGGATGACCCGCCGCTTCTCCTCATATCCCCCGAAAAAATCAGCAACATTACATAGATACCCTGGGGCGTCCCGACCACGTTGGTTCCACTTAGGTGGTGCTCCGTGTGATGATGCCATGTTTGCAGCGACCGCCCCGATCAGCGATGGCTGTGCTGCGGAGACGTCGACAATCCCAAGACGCTCACCCGCTGCCGTCGTCAGGAAAGGTCTCACAGTTCTCGGAGTTCGCGTAAGTAGCGAGTGGTATCGCCCATAGTCGCATCGGGTCGCGTAGTTCTCGCCACTTTTCCACTGTCCGAGATTCCACTGTGTCCAGTAGTCCTCGTGCCCGATGGCATCCACCGCTGAGCGATCAAGTTGGAAACTGTTGCCGTGCTGCCAGTAGTACATACCTGCTGGCCGCAAATTTGCCGGGTCAATCTGCTTCTCCTTGAGTGCAATCTCTCGTGCCCGTTTAGATTTCAGCTGGTGGAGACGGTGGCGTCCCGAACAGTGTGCCTTCGTAAACCGATAGGCTTTGGGAAACGCCTCGCCGCCGATCTTGCCGTCGGAGTAAGAATCATTCACCTCAATGATCCCAGCGCCGCAAAGACGTTCAATTCGCTTGCGATACTCCGTGGTGCCGAGCAGCATCCTGGGTAGTTTGGCAGGAATGGGGATCCAGTGTCTGTCGCGCTGTCGCTCCGGCGACATGCTGGTGTACAGCGACAGACGAGCCAGAAAAACCGCTTCACGATCAGCCGTAGTCGATTTCGCAGACAGATTCACCCCAAAGGGGATCGCGACCATTACCGGACGGTCTGAGTCCATGGAGTCAAGAATGCTCATCTCAACACCTGCTCAACCGCCTCGTGAATCACGTCATCCAAGGAGGCGATCTGCTTTTCGACCAGGGCATCGCAGCAGTCGGTCCACCTTTCTGGCAAACAATCCTCCGCCCATTCCTGAACGACTCTCTGCGGGTTTTCGATTGTTGATGAATCACGAGCGATCCTAAATGCGTCATCGATCTTTGATGCGACACACAGCATGCTTTCAACCTTCTCGGCAATGTCTTGCCTCAAATGTTCATCAGTCCTATTCGCAACGTATTGGCAAATGGTTTCATTCTTTGGAATCAGTTTTTCTGCAACACCGAATTGCTTGAGTTTTCTGTCGATCCATTCTGTAAACAAGTCTTTGTCGGCGCTTAAAGCGTTCAACTCTACGCGGACGCAGTCTCGATACTCGGTGTGCTTCTTTCCTTTTCTCACGACTTCTGTTGCCACACCTGCAAACGAATCCAACGCGGCTTGGCTTAAGTCCAGGCCAGAAGGGAGTTGCTTTCTCCGGGCGAATGTTTCGGTTTGAAGGCCCATCTCGAGTGCCTCTTCGATCGTCAGCCCCATGTCGATGACTTCGAAATCAAAATCATGGGCGCCGGAGGACTGAGAGAGCGTCCTGGCGATGTTGTACCCATCTGGATCTGCATCATGCAGGCACAACACTCGCACCCCGCGTTCACGGTGTGCGTTCTGTGCCAAGAGCTTGGCCGCTCGTGTCGCGTAGCCTTCGGCTGCAATCACCGCAATGTCATAGCGTTCAGGAACCTTCGCATACTCGAAAGCATGCACTAGATTTTTTTTCTCAACGTAGATCAGAGTGTGGTAGAGGTCCCAGGGGATCTCGTAGTCGAGTACATCCGAAGTCCCAAGCGGTACCTTGCGTCCCGTATGTGGCTCAATCAGGAAGCCTCGTGGATCGCGCAGTCGTCCCTTTAGGATTCCATGCTCGATTTCGTACTCATCGATGACTCGATCGAAGTACTTTTGATCCAAATACTCGCTGTTATACTTTTGAACGAGGGGTCGAGCTTGGTAGTAAAGGTCTCTCGCCGTGTAGAACCCTTTTTGTTTCCCGGCCGCTTTCTCTACCGCTCCGTGCAACACGATCAAAATGGCATCTTTGAGAGTGCAATCTTGCTGCTTGCTTCTTTCAGCTCTCGCCTGTTTTCTCAGAAGCTTTCCTTCGTCTCGTTCAATCGCTTTCTGACGTTTGAACCAATCTCTGGTGACAAATTCAACGACCTCCGAAATCGCAAGGGCGGTTTGGTGATCAACATTGATCCTAGATTTGCCTCGATCAGCAAACGGTGGATCGATCATCGTGATATGCAACATCGCGATGATTGGTTTCCATTTCGGCGCTAATTGATCGCTGAGAGCTTGAGTCATCTCAGTGCAGATGTCATTGCGAACTGACGGAGAGAAATTAACACCAGAAATGACGAGCCCATCCCTTGTGCAATCCGCCAGTTCAGCGAACGCGGCTTCGACGATCAACGGAAACCCTCGCTCGCATGCCCCCGTCCAGTTCCTATAGCGAAACGTGGAATCGTTTGCCCCAAAGTTCTCAAAGGCTTTCCTGCAATTTGTGCGGCCTATCTGTCCAATCTGACTGTGCCCCGGTGCATCGACCTGAGACTTCATCTCTTTGAACAATCGGCTCACTGGTTTGGTGGCGACCCCATTCTTGCCAATCAGGGTGGAAACAGGACCATGCGGTAATCCGCTTCGTTCAAGTACGGCATTCACAGCATCGTTCCGCCGATGGCCATGGAAAGCCTTCATGAAGCTGCGGAGCGATCTATCCCTGTTGGCCTCACAGTCCGCTCGATGGGATGCAAGAACCAAATTGGAAAACGACTCCGGTGTGTGCCAGTGTGGCGGCTCAGGCTTAGAAGGTCGCCACTTTGCCATGCTTGAAGCCGTCCTGACTAGGCCCTGAGTTTTGTCGCCAATCTTGAAGATCAGACTGAGATGAGGGTTGAGCAACTGATATCCGGTTGCAAATCGAAAATATCGATTAATCTCGTGAGACTCCAACGTCGCGAGCAAGCCATCGATCGCAACGTGAATCAACGTTCCCGAAGTCCGAAAGTTGACATCGTCACTGTTCGCGATCACCGGAAGTCTGCTTGGTAACTCACAGATTGAGGAATCAAAAAAGTCGCTCAATTGTTCCCGTGATTCCAGTAGAACGGCCGGACTTTGTTTAACAGCGTCATAGCTGACCGTGATCTGCGATAGCACACCACATCCTAGGATCGAGACCTGTCCCTTCTTTCCATTGAGCACGTATGACAGAGCAAGAATCGTTTTTCCTGCGTTTCCTTGTGCTCCACGAGTTGGCGCTCGGTAGAACGCACGCGAGGAATACCGCGTATCGAAATCAGTCAGTTTCTCTACCGCATCAGGCGGAAACCCTGGTCCGTTGTCCACGACGGTAATCCCGGTCGAATCGATGTTGAGCACGATTTCTGGCGGGACGTTGGTCTGCTCAATCGCATCCATGCTGTTGTCCAGCAGCTCTTTAATGATCGCCAGCACCCAATCGCAACGCGTGTGGCCAATCTGTTTCTCCAACTCACTTTCAGAGAAGAATTCGGCAGTGCGATTGATGGAATGTAGTTCGGGTTTCATTCGGTTTTCCTGTGTTTTACGTGTGGATTTGTCATGCGGTCTTTTCTTGCCCCAATACTTTTGGGGCACCAACCGCAGCAACGTGAAATGCTGCGGTCTCGATTCAAGTTCAGGTCATCGCGACGGCGAACTTTTGCCTGCCAGAAGCACAGGTAAACGCTGAACCCAGGCGATCGGTTGTTCTGTCAGCCCGGAAATTGCACTGAGCTTGCAATTCGAGTACAGGCTCTTGGGTCGAAATCGGCTGGGTCATCGCTTCCCACCTTCTTTCGATGGTGGATTCAGATGAATCAAGAAGCGCGTCACGGCCTGTTTGGAAGTGATGACACTGCGACCAACTCTTACAGCTTCCAAACGAACGCCGCGAACACCGTTTCTGTGCCACCGCCAAATCGTCGAAACATGGGGACGACGTCCAGGGATCATGCTGGGTACGTCCGAGAGCGGAATGGCATCTTCGGAAAGAATCCGAAGCAAGTTTGTGTTGCTCATTTGCGTCTCCTCTTTGTCTCGGAGACTGCCGTAGTTTCTTCTTGCCGGCTAGATAGATCCTTCTTTCGCACTGGTGGACACGAATCGGCTTCCCATTGCTCGAGAACCGAAAGTGGCCATCGAATGAGTCGTCCCAGCGCCACCGGAGCGGGAATCCGCCCCGACTCAGCGAGTCGTCGAACATGCTCAGGCGAGCAGCCCCAGCGTGAGGCCACATCGTGGACCCCAAGCATCGTCTGAGGTGAGATGTGGACAACGGTTTTTGATCGCTTTTTCACGTCAAGCCCCCCGAAACATGGTCGGTGGAGCTGTCTTGCAAACCTGCAACAAGACTCAAAAGAAACTGGTAAGGCATTTCAATCCCTGTAAAAAACAGGATTGACCCTTAGCGCACTGCTGCAAAAGAACCGCGCATATCCATCGGGCCAACCCTTTAAAGAAAGCGCAGAAGTCACACACGCCAACGACTGACGTATCAAAACTTTTACACTTGGGGTTGGACCCGTTCACGCCAGGAAGTCGCCCGCGATCGCACGTGCGGCGGTTATGTACGACAAATGGTTGGTGTGGGCCTGCCTCGTCCTTAATGCTTTGCTTCCGGCGAATCGTTGCCGGTGGGGATAACGCAATGAATCCGAGAAACAATCAGCCGGTCTAGCCAATGATATCGCCGCTCCAGGGGATTCCCGTTTCTCGAAAGCGACCCATAGGCTAATGCAGACAACTACTGACTATCAAGTAGAGAAAAAGAACCGGACTCGATTTTTTTCCTTTAAGCCGAAAGCAGTCTGATCCCTGGCACGCTAAGGGACTTCGTTCGGAACTGGCCTTGAAGCGGCGATTGCGTTATCGCCTCGGCATGTATGAAACGATGCAAATTCATTGACCACCCGAACGAAATATTCAGGTGAGAAACAGCTAGACGCTGCTCGTCGAGGTAGTTCTGTATCCTGAGCGTTCGTAGGAGTGTGCCCTGTTTGGCATTTAAGTTCGTGGATTTGCCTGCCTCGAATATGAAAGCCTTGGAGTTGCGACGAACCGATCCGTAGAGAAGGCCACTCTCGGCGTATGCAGCTGGAGAAACACCCGGGAGCCACGTTGATGAAAGCCTCTCGTAGCAAACAAGAAATGCATTGCTCTTGGAATGCACCCCTCGACAAAACTGAAGTGGCCCCCAATTTTTGGAGCACGAGCGTGCTCGGCTTAGATAGAAAGAGCGACGCGTTTTGACCGGCCGCTGCGGTACACTTCCGCAGGTGTTTGGCGGTCGAGCGAACGGTGTTTTCAGGGAACGCAGGAACGCGTTCTACGATTACCTCACGATCTCAAAACTCCAATCGTGCCTGACATCACACCGATCTCTGTCAGCTTTTCCCTGGCACTTTTACCGGTTCCCTCACTCAGTCGGCGTCGCCACTATCCAACCACCATCGACAATTTAGACTAGCAATTGACGCGAACATTTCCGCCTCGTTGGGTATGCGTTGGACGCTGATCGCAAAAATGAAATGCTTGTATCGATCGTTGTACTGGATGGAGTTAGCTTCGAGAATCTGAGCCAGTTCCTCTCGCTTTTCACCGTACCGAAACTCAATCAAGACGTTTCCCCCCTTCCGCTCACGGACAATCAGTTCATTGTAACCGTCGAGAACGATGTTTATCGACCATTTGCAAAAGTTCAGTCTGGGGTTTCCGTAAACGGGTGCGGTTATCGACAGAAGTTCTTTGGCTGCAGAAAGTGTTTCGAGTGATTTGTTGGCCCAGTACGCTTCGTCGAAGCTGTCTCCGTCTTCAGTTGACTGCTTCTTGGCCATTGCTCTCTCATTGACCTTTGGATGTATGTATGTCTTCAGGATTGTCCAACCGCTCACACGCCGCCAACATCGCCTTAAGTGGCTCTTGGTCGGCAAGTCGGTGATCATGACCGACTTCAATGAGGGTTTCCGGTTTGAGGCCGCTGTTGGAAACGAGTTCCTTAGAGTCGGCAAACGGAATCACGTCGTCTTGGTGTGAGTGAAGGATCACCGAATTCGCTTTCAACGTCTTTGACGTCCCCCAATTTCTCCAAGCTGGACAGAGCAAAAGGAGTGGTGTGTCTCCGCTGTCGATGTTCATGGCGACTGCACCGCCTCGTGATGTACCGACAACTACATCAGGTTGGTGTTGATCATATTCGGCCTGAGCAGTGCGAACGGCAAGATCAAAGTCGTCATCGTCAAGTGCTGGGTTGATGACTTCGTGCCCAGGGTCCTTCAGGTAGGTCGGTTTGACGCCGCCAACGACGCTGTGCCAGCCGTGGAGAAAAGAGGATTTTCAAGACAGTTCGACCCCGCTGTCAACACTCACAAGAGAGCAGAGAGTGCTGAAGTTTGCCGCTACCTGTAACTCAACTTCCGCTTTTTCCGCACCCCAAAAATCTGCGATCCCCGACAAAACATCATCCACATCACTTGGTCTTGCCGCTCTCCTGCCGATCTTAATGTATGGTCCATCAGTTTCGGTAAGCACTCGATCTCGTGGAACAGTTTCAATAATAGCCTGACCTGACTTAGACTTGAGCATCGCCGAATTGACTGAAAAGTAATGACCAGAATCGATTGCTCGCAGCAGCGTTGAGCTTGAGTCGCTGTACCAGTGAAACACGGCATACTTGACACCAAATTCTTCGAGCACTGCCAGCACGTCTTTAGCTGATTTGCGAGAATGAAGTGTGACGAATCGTGGTGATTGGGAGAGAGCTTTGGCGATTTCCCGAAACGCTGGAAGTTGAATGTCCTTTGAGCCAAAACCCTCTCTGGAGTAGTCGAGCCCAACTTCGCCCACGAATTCGACTTGTTCAAGCAGCGACAAAAACAGTGGAAGTTCATCTATGTTATCCGCTACTGCCAACGGGTGAAAACCTAATGCGGGCCGGATGAATCGCATGCCGCCGATGTGTTCAACCGCCAATCGGTAGTGGCTTGGAATGTTAGTAACTGCAATGGTTGTGATGCCAGCAGCCTCGGTTTCAGACGCCAAAGCCATTGGGTCAGGAAACCGGTCAATGTGGCAATGAGTATCGATTAACACTTTAATTCCAATTCAAATCCCAGCCATTTTCTGAAGCGTTACATTCGCTTTGTCTCGGAGCAGTTGTCGAATTTCTTCCATCGCACGGTGAACCGTGTCGGCGTAACCAAGGACTTCCAACGGTGGGAGTGGGCCAGCGGATATCAGCATTTTAGCAATCTGTTCTTGCGAGTATTTCTTTCGAAGAAATGCCAAACAGGCTCGAAAGTCATCAGCGGCGTCTGAGTTTGGATCGGCGACATCGACTTCGCCGGTACAAATATCATTACCGTAGATTTCATTGTCGAGTCCTGCCGCATGTAATGCGGCACGTCGGTAGATGCACGGCATACATTGCCCACAACCATCAGCGTTTCGCCGAACCCACCACATCGTGTGCCCCGGCTTAGCACAAGATGTGCTCAGAGAAGCTGTGTTCGCAAGCAAGTCTTGATTGGCACACAACGAAACGGCCTCGCCTTTGGTCATGCCGATCAAAGGATTCTCAATAGGATGATCCAACCCCACGGCGATGAGCCACCGCTGAAGCAACGACAAATAGTACGGGTGGGCCGTTCGGGTCGAGCAACTGCCTCGACGAGCAGGTGTCAGCGGAACATTTAGGGCAATCGTCCCGTTCTCAGGGATAAGCAAGGTTGTTCCAGAGCCTAGATGTTCGGCCACAGTAATGCCAAGCGCTATGAAGAGAAGAGACCGACTTCGCATTGTGATTTCAGGACTCTTTTCACAATTGCCGACACCAACGAGGATTGGCTCGCATTGATTTGGATATTGAGATTGGAGTGCCGTCACTAGCTGCTTCTGGTCTTTCTCGACGCCGCCGATATTCGGATCGTGATGCCCCACTAATGCGATTCGTCCGCCTTTCGACTCTTCAAGCAAGTTTATAGCGCCGATCAACGAGTCCAATCCTCCCGAGAACAAGCACGTCATGTTTGCTCGTGCAAACCTCGGCTGTATTCGAGATCTTCGCTGACGGCGTTTTCCGCGTAGGATTTGTTGGGTGCGTTCTGTAAACGTCAATCGCCATTTGTCGCCACTTAGAAAACTTACACATTCATTGATTGTCTTTGACGCTTTTGACCAACGGGTCGAGTCCTTGACAGGGATCGTAACGTCAAACGATCTCTCCCATCCATTCTCTGCTTCGGATCGTGGAGTCAGCTTGTCGAGTGAGTAGACCGTTGTGGCGACAACGAGAAAGTCCAATGCCGTATCCGTCGGGCTGCGTACAGACTTCAGCAACTTGGAGAAATCAAAATACAGTTCCGAGATGGTTACGTCGTCTGCGCAAAGGTTAATGACCGCCCCTTCGTGCGAAGTTACTTCAGTGGCGGAAATCTTGACTGACGCCTTCATTTGCTACTCGAATACTGCCAAGGTGTTGCTCATTATCGTCTGTGCCATCTGGGTTCCTTCTCGCCCGAACCAGTCAATTTTTGTGAGATCTGACCCGACCGTTTTGTTTGCCAAGTCGGACTTCAACACGTCTCGTATAGAGTCGAGGTATGAGTTGGCTTTTTGGTCGCCATGCTTCTTCAGCAGTTGACCGAAGAATACACGGCAAAACTGCTCGAACAGATAGTTGCCAAAGTATGCCATCATGAGTTCTCCCAAACCATCACCGTCCATTCTCTCAAGAAGAGCCGCTTCAAGTTCGTCCGGTGATGCAACGTCCTTGCATACCTCATCCATCGTTCTCGACAGTGCGTTTCGTGCATCGACGGAATCGATATCGCCGTCAGTGCCACCGCAAAGCGACACGATCCCAAGAAGCGTCTCTGTAACAGATTTTCCAACGAGATCCTGTAGACCATTGTTTCGGAGTGCGTTGTCGAGCCCGTCCCTCGCTACCGACGAAAGGAATCCGCCGAGAGATCGAGCAGCGCTCTTGGCAGTTCTGCCGCTACCCAATTGCCCTCGCCCTGAAGACATTCGACCAGAACCACCATTGGTCGAAATGTAATCTCGAACGAGGTCACGAGCTATCGTTGGCGTAGGTGTTTGCCCGCCCGAGCATGTTACGCTGCTCTTGACGTTTTTCCAATTTGGAGGCGCTGAATAATCCGCCGACGTACCCATCGGTTATTTACCCTTTGCCTTTGGAAAGTTGCGTGATCATTTTCCCGACTTTTGTGTCGGTGCCTTTGAGCGACTCGATGACAGAGTGCAGCACTGGCTTGGTTTCTGGCTTAGCCTTGATGAGTGTCAGCAGGTCACCTCCCACAGCAGGTGGAATCGATGACGCTGGAATTCCAGTGATTGCTGAAGCCAATTGACTTGCTGCATCTCTGACATTGCCTTCGATCAAGGATCGATAGGCGTCAAACGAAGCTTTCTTGGACGGGTTCTGCATCACGTTTCGTTCCAGTAACTCAAGAAGCATTTCAACTTCAACTTCCTCGAACTCACCTGCGCTTATCGTCGCCTTGCTCTTCATTGCGGCATTGTCGCTAATGAGCCCCTCGAAGACACGGCGAACAATCGGCGGCACCATCGACATGCCAGTGATTGATGATTGCAATCGATCACGAGCGATCCAGAAGTAGTCTCGAAGATCTATGCCGCTTAGCGAAGGCTTCATCTTGAGCCAGCGGATGAGCTTGGGCTTAGCCCATTCGTCAGGGATTTCCGATCTCAACTTGCCTTCTTCAATTGTGTCGCCCAACGCACCTTCAAAAGTTTGGATTTGTGAAGGGAATCCGTTCTGCGATGCCTGCCACTCGTAGAGTTCTCGAAACTTTTTGTCGTTCGAGTATTCAAGAATCATCAGCTTCACGAGAATATCATCTTTGATGTTTGTTAACTTGGCGACCTCTGCGAGTTTCTTCCTAAGAACAAACGCATTTAGAAACCGCTTTACCTGCCGAGGGTTTCCCTTGAGCCCCTCCGTAATCAGAGGTGCAGCGCCAGCAGAGAAAACGAGAGCATTGACAAGCTGTTCTGGGAGTATCGCAGTTCCAGCTTTCTTGGCCGCTTGCTCAACTGCGGAATATCCGAAAACAGAGTAGCGGTCATTTGTGCGATGTTCGTCGCATGCGTTTACAGTCGCCTCAAAAAGTTCGTCCGTGAGATGCGTTTGGCAAAATAGAAGCGCCATATACGTTTCTATCTCGGCAGGCGAAAGTCGTGGCAATCGATACGGAAACTGAATCAGCTTCTCAAGGTAGTCAGTCACGATGGTCGGAGCTTCTTCTTCGACTCCGCCATCATGGTCACTGTACTTCCATGAAATGGCGTGTCGAACGATACGAGGATCGGCACCAATCACGAAGGCTGTATGGTCAACATTTAGGAAGAGCTTTATCGCTTCCAAGTTCTCGATGATCCGTTCTGGTGAACAGCGATCAAGATCGTCAATGAGGACAACAAGAGAATCGACATCTGAATCTTGAAGTAGTTTGCCAAACTTCTCACGGAAGGTACGCACATCGAGTGGGCCGGGGCTTGATTGGTCTTTTTTGATAAGTCCCTCCCAATCGACCTCGCCTTCACCTTCACCGGCGTCCTTAGCTTTCGGTGCAGCGGCACTATCCGGGTTCGTTGCCGCACCCGGTATCAATCCGCCGACACTGGTGGCGAGCGATGGCACGATGGACGTGCCACCGGTGACGTAAGCTGCGATTGCTGGAACTGCTACATGCTTCAAGCCGAGATGAGCAACTCGCATCCAGTTAACGGATTTCAGCAGGGACGCACAGCCGTCACGCATCTTGGGTCCAAACCGCTTGTGTTCACCCAACGCAATCAACACTGAGCTTAAGATGGCAGACTTGGCGTCGTCGTAGCCTTCGAACAACCACCCGTTGAAATACAGACAGGCGGTTCGCTCGCATCGTTCATGCTCTTCCGAGCCTTTGTCCCAAGCGTCGGGATCAAAAGATTGTTCGAGCATCTTCATCAAGCTTGTCTTGCCTCCACCCCAGTCAGCAAAAACGCCTAGCGTGACAGGTAGTAGCGATTGGTCGGTCACTACAGACCGAATTAAGTCTGCGTGGACACGAAACCCAAGCAAATCGAGAGATGTTTCGTTATCGGTCCACATGCGTTCGTTCCCATCGTTGAATTGCTGCCCAGTCGGCGTCCGCTGACTTGCGTTTGCCCTACCGGAATTTCCAGCGGCTCCATTTCAAACTCCACCTGATCGACAAGTGTAACGGAGTTTGGTAAGGTTGGCCAAGCACAGGCATAGCCCTTTCGTGGCAGGTGGAGACCGGCTCATGGACAGACTTAAAGACTTTTTGCGCATCTCAGAGGCTGCGGAGTATCTCGGCGTTTCGCCGAACACTCTTCGCAACTGGGAAAACGCTGGCAAGATCGCTGCACATCGGCATCCGGTGAACGGCTATCGGTTGTTCAAGCAGGAAGAACTCGATGCGTTGCTGCGACCAATCCAGTCCAGCGAGGCAGAGGAGCCGGATGAAGATTCCGGCGAGAAGAAAAGTAAACGTAAACCAACCAAAAAACCTCGGTAATGGGGCAACCGAAGGCGATGGAAAATACAGATTCAAAATCAACTGAGCCGCTGCAACATGAGCAGGATGGCGGCGATCTCAATGAGATCGAACAGAAACTCTGGAATGCCGTTGAGCGGCTTCGAATAAACTCCGGGCTGAAGTTCGATGAATATGCCAAGATGGTTCTTGGGTTGATATTTCTTGGTTACGCCAACAAGCAAGCCACGAAAGACGAACCATTTGGTGACGTAATCATCCTTCCGTCAGTTGCGAGTTGGAATCATTTGCTCGCCCAGCCCGACTCGCAAATTGGCGATGCGCTCAACAAGGCAATGGTTGCCGTCGAGTTCGAGAATCAACGGCTCGATGGGGTGCTAACGCAATCCGACTACAATCGACCACACACGCCTCCCCTTGCCGACCTGCTAAGGCTCTTCTCGGAGGCATCCAGTAACACAAGCGTCAACACATTTGCAAGTTTCTATGAGTTCTTCCTCGACCGATTTGCTCGTGCGTCGGGTGAGCGTTCAGGTGAGTTCTCGACACCACAGGAAATAGCGACCCTCCTGATTGAGCTTGTGAAGCCCCAGCAAGGGATGAGCGTTTATGACCCCTGTGTCGGGACGGCGGGCTTTTTGCGGGAAGCCATGCGATACGCCTCCCGATCCGAGCTAGGCGGTCATCGGCTTTCGTTGTTCGGACAGGAGATCAATCAGGAGATCCTGTCGATTGGCAGGATACACTTAGCTGTAAATGGAGAACTGGATGCTGACCTGCGCCTAGGCAACACGCTGATAGATGCTCGGCACACTGACCACGACCGGTTAATGCAATTCGACCGAGCGATTGCAAACCCACCGTTCTCAGTCTCGGTGCATGGAGCGGATCTCGAAGACGACCCATTTGGTCGTTTTCGATACGGAATCCCACCGAGAAGCACTGCCGACTTCGCCTTCATTCAGCACATGATTGCCGCTCTGAAGCCAGACGGAATCATGGCCGTTGTTGCTCCTCATGGCGTGCTGTTTCGTGGAGGTCGTGAGGGAAAGATACGCCAAGGAATTTTGGAGGATGACTTACTTGAAGCTATCATCGGCCTGCCACCTGCGCTTTTCTATGGGACAGGAATATCTGCGGCGGTATTGGTCATCAATAAGAGCAAGCCGCCCGAACGAGTTGGCAAGGTTCTCTTCATCAATGCGGATCGAGATTTTGAGCGAGAGGGAAAGCTGAACACGCTTCAACCCGAGCACATTAAACGCATTACAACCACTTTCGACGAGTATGCCGACGTTGAGCGATTCTCACGAGTCGTTGAGATGGACGAGATCCGGGCGAATTCTTTCAACCTAAACATTCCCCGTTACGCCGATTCGTCACCACTTGCCGGACTCGTCACTCAGTACGACAACTTTGCCAAGCATACCATCAAAGAATTGGCGGTCGAGGTTAACAGAGCAAAACGGGGCGGCGAATTTGAGGACAAACCGAATTCTGTCTATGTACCGATGACGGGTAAACGCTCGACCGACAATCTTGAAGAACTGGGTGAAAAACACGACCGATACTATCAGGTCGTTCTCAATGAACAGGCCATCAATTCATATGTGGCTCAGTTTCTCGGCACCTCCGTTGGCCAGCACGCTCTTTCGGTGATGACCGTGGGAAGCGTCATTCAGCGGCTCAGCAAAGATGACCTACACGAGTGTATCATTGCGGTGCCGGATCTTGAGACACAGCAGGAGATCGTCACAACGCACCGAAAGCTGTCGGCTCTTAAAGCAGCGATCAACGAGTTCGACCAAGAGTTGTCGCTAAATCCGACCGGCTTGACCGAATTCCAAAAGCAACTGGATTCGATGCTGTCTGTCATCGGCGGGTTATCTGAAGCAGACCACCTGCGAAGCATCATTCGTCAGGGCGAGTCAAAGACGGTCGAGTTCAAGGAGACATTCAGCCTCGATCTCAAGAAAGAAACGAAAGAGAAGTATATCGAAGAAGCTTCTCTCAAGACGGTCGTCGCATTCCTGAACTCTGACGGCGGCATACTGCTGGTGGGCGTCAGCGACGACGAGAAGATTGTTGGAATAGACGCTGAACTGAAGAAGTTTCACAAAGATGTTCTGGACAAGTTTCTGCTGCACTTTAAGAACACGATGCGACAACGAGTTGGTGAAGAATTCTATCCGTTCATCAATTATCAGATTGCTGAAGCAGAAGAACGAAGAGTATTGGTCGTCGAATGCAAGCAGGCGGAACGTCCCTGCTTTCTGGACGAGAAAGTGTTCTACGTCAGAACGAATCCAGCGACGGACAAGCTGGAGGGAACGAAGCAGTATGAGTACATAAAGCATCGATTTGGTGGTTGATTGAAGTCCGTGAATACACGACGTAATGATCAGGACGAAAAATGAGCCAGCAGACGATTGAATTTGAAATGGATGACAAAGCGAAAGCTAAGCCGAAGGCCAAGCCTGAAAAGCTGACGCTGGCTAAGTTGGAGCGGCGGCTGTTTGAGGCTTGCGATATTCTTCGTGGTAACATGGATGCTTCGGAGTTTAAGGAATACATCTTTGGGATGCTGTTTCTGAAGCGGCTGAGTGACCAGTTCGATCACGACCGGGAGAAACTGCGGCAGAAGTACACGAAGGACAAGCTGCGTGAGGATCTGATCAAGAAGCAGCTTGAGAACCCGGACAAGTACGACTTCTACGTTCCTGAGAAAGCTCACTGGAGCAAGATCAAGCACTTGAAGCAGTCCGTTGGTTCCGGGCTGAACAAGGCGTTGGCGGCTATTGAGGATGCCAACCCGGATGCGCTGCAAGATGTGTTGAAGGCGATCAACTTCAATCGCAAAGTCGGCCAGCGGACGATGGACGACAGCATTCTGATCGAGTTCATCCAGCACTTCGATGAGATCCCGCTGTCCAACGACGACTTCGAGTTTCCCGATTTGCTAGGAGCGGCTTACGAGTACCTGATCAAATACTTTGCCGACAGTGCCGGGAAGAAGGGTGGCGAATTCTACACGCCTGCCGAAGTCGTCCGCATGATGGTGCATGTGCTGGAACCGCAGGAAGGCATGAGCGTCTGCGATCCTTGTGCCGGTTCGGGCGGTATGTTGATCCAGTCACGGCATTATGTCGAAGAGATCGGCGGCAATCCCCGAGACCTCTCGTTGGCCGGTCAGGAATTGAATGGCGGGACTTGGGCTGTCTGCAAGATGAACATGATCCTGCACGGCATTCGCAGTGCCGACATCCGGCAGGGTTGCACGCTGAAGAACCCTCAACATCGAGACAAAGCGACGGGTGAGATTCGTCGGTTTGATCGAGTGATCGCCAATCCGCCTTTTGCTCAAAACGCTCCCAAGAAAGCCGATGTTGAATTCCCCGAGCGGTATCACACGTTCACGAAAGGCAAGAAGGCGGACCTGATGTTCGTGCAGCACATGGCTTCGTCGCTGAAGAGCGATGGCAAGTTGGCTGTGGTCATGCCGCACGGTGTTTTGTTTCGCAGCGGGGAAGAGAAAGACTGCCGCAAGCGGTTCATCAAAGAAGGCATCTTGGAAGCAGTCATCGGTTTACCTGCGGGGCTGTTCTATGGAACGGGCATCCCGGCCTGCGTGCTGGTCATCAACAAAGATGGGGCGAGTAAGCGGAAGAGCGTGCTGTTCATCAATGCCGATCTGGAATTCAAAGAGAGCAAGAACCAAAACTCGCTGCGGCCCGAAGACATCGAGAAGATCACGCACGTCTACCACAAACATCTGGACGTGCCGAAGTATTCTCGTAACGTGCCGATCAAGGAACTTGAGGACGAAGAATTCAACCTCAACATTCGTCGCTACGTCGATAACAGTCCGCCACCTGAACCGCATGACGTGCGAGCACACTTGCATGGCGGTATACCGTTGTCCGAGGTCGATGCACTTGGCCCATACTTCGACAACTACGCTGGGCTGCGAGAACTACTGTTTCAGCCACGAGACGAGAACTACCTCGACTTTGCCGAGGCGATCCAAGGCAAGGACGACATCAAGCCGTTGATCGAATCGGCGGATGGCGTTCAGCAGAAGCACAAGCAGTTTCATCAGGCACTCGATAAGTGGTGGAAGAAACACGTTAGCGAGATCGAGGCTCTGCCCGACAACAAGAACGTGTTTGATCTTCGGCGACAGTTTCTTGGCAGTTTGGGCAAGGCGTTGGTGCCGCAAGGAATTCTCGATCTGCATCAGGTTCACGGAGCCTTGGCCGCTTACATGAACTCTCTGGCGGCGGATTTCAAATCGGTAGCGGCGAGTGGTTGGGGGCCGGAACTGATTCCAGACGAAGACATCCTTCAATCACAGTTCCCTGAAGTGCTGGAAAAGATCGAACAGGATCACGCTCGCATTGCTGAATTGGAAGCGTTGTTTGCGACTGCCGATGCGAGTGAAGAGGGTGACGAGCCGGAAGAGTCTGAGGACGGTGTTTTGCCAAAGGAGTTGGTCAAATCGCTGAAGGCAGACAAGAAGGAGCTTACGGCCAAAGTCAAGCAGATCAAGAAGCATGTGAAGTCCATGCGTCAGGACGCTAAACGGATGGAAGAAGCGGACTATTCGGAAAGCGAGATCAACGAAAAACTTGCCGAAGCCAGTGACGACGAGGCGGAAGGGATCGAAGTTCAACAACAGATTGAAAAGATTGACGAACAATTGGCACGACACTCGGCGTTGGAAACCGAACTCAAGACGCTGAAGAGCGGCATCAAGGAAGTAGGGAAGCAACGAGACGAACTGGTTACTGCCGCCCGTTCCAAAATCAGTGTAGATGAAGCAAAGCAGTTGATCTTGGAACGGTTCCAGCGAGTTTTGAGTGAACGATACGATATGTACTTGCGACAGTACCAGCTTCTACTAACCAGTCAGATTGAAGCGATCTGCGGGAAGTACGCAGTCACTACAAAAGCGATTTTAGCTGACAGGGACAAAGAAGCCGTCCAACTCAATAAATACTTGAAGGAGTTGGGGTATGAGTGACAAGATCGGCAAGACCAATCGCCCGATTCCAGATGATTGGCGCATTGACTCCTTGAAAAGCGTTTCGCTGAACGGTGCAAAGAACGGTTTTTTCAAGAAGCCAGAACTCGTGGGAAGCGGTTACAAGCTCGTCAACGTGTCGGAGCTATACCAATCGTTCGGCATTGACACACGAGTTGAATCGGTGGAGCGAGTTGCCGCAACGCCAGCAGATCTAGCCAAGTATGGAGTTGAGAAAGGAGATGTGTTTTTTACACGAAGTTCGCTCGTCCTGAGCGGAATTGCAGCCTGCAACATCGTTCGGCAACTCTGGGAGCCAACGCTCTTCGAGTGCCATGTAATGAAGATGTCTCCAGATACAAGCAAAATGTTTCCCGAGTTTGTGGCGTATTGCTGCCGTGATTCCTACTCACGGCGATACCTCATGGCTCAGGCAAAACAGACGACGATGACGACGATTTCGCAGCCTGAGATTGAGCAGTTACCGATTCCGGTCGCCCCTCTACCTGAGCAGAAAAAGATCGCACGGATTCTGACGACGCTGGACAACTTGATTGAGAAGACCGAAGCGTTGATTGCCAAGTATCAGGCGATCAAACAGGGGATGATGCACGACCTGTTCACCCGAGGCGTGGACTCCAGCGGCCAACTTCGCCCCACCCAACAACAAGCCCCCGACTTGTACAAGCAATCCGAACTCGGATGGATTCCGAAGGAGTGGGATGAAGACACGCTAGGGAGTATTTGCAAGTGGATGAGCGGTGGAACACCGAGCAAGTCAAATGAAAGTTATTGGACGGGTGCGATTCCATGGGTAAGTCCCAAAGACATGAAGGTTTTTGAGATTTCAGACTCTGAAGATCACATCAGCGAAGAAGCCGCCAGAGTCGGTACTCGTCGAGTTCCTGCCGGGACCGTTTTGATTGTTATCCGAGGTATGATCCTCGCACATTCGTTCCCAGTTGCGATTACAACGAGAGATGTCACCTTCAATCAAGACATGAAGGCACTGAGCTTCGACGATACTGAAACTGCTCGATTCGTGGCCCATTGGTTCGTTACCCACAAAGCGAAAATGGTTGCTTTGGCCACGGCGTCGTCGCATGGCACGAAACGCTTCGACCTAGCCGATGTGTATTCGATACCCATCGGTATGCCAACGAAGGAAGAACGGGAGCGGATAGTTGAGCGCATTGACGTACTGGATTCAAAGCAAAAAGCCGAAGACCGATACCTGAGCAAACTCCGAACCCAAAAATCGGGCCTGATGCAAGACCTGCTCACGGGCATAGTTCGTGTGAAAGTCGATGAAGCCGAGGAGTTTGTTGCCAATGTCTGACTTCCTTCAACGACCGTTTTCAATTCGCATCTTCGTGCCAGACGGAGATCCCGATGGCCTGCGAATGGTCGAGAAATCGAACTGGACAGGGATCGGTGTTGTCTTCAAACGAACCGGCTACAAGCAGGTGGTCGGTCGGCCCGAGTTTGATCGCACGGGCATCTATGTGCTGGTCGGGTTCAGCGAAGACAGTGCGCTGCCCACGCTCTACATCGGTGAAGGCGATCCGGTCAAAGAGCGACTCAACCAACACTACAGCAAGAAAGATTTCTGGGACTGGGCGGTCTTCTTTGTCACCAAAGACACCAGCTTGAACAAAGCCCACGTCAAACATCTCGAATCCCGACTGCTGGAACTCGCCAAAACCGCCAAACAGTGCAAGCTCGACAACACCGGCTCCTCCTTGCCACCCACGTTGTCGGAAGCCGAACGTGCCGACATGGAGAGTTTTTTGCTGGATATCCTCAGCATCTTCCCGCTGCTGGGGCTCGGTGTCTTTGAGAAGACCGAAACAAAAAAGAAGCCCAAGAACTTGCTGTACATCGAAGCGAAGGGAATCAAAGCGACTGGCTATGAAGATGCAAAAGGTTTCGTCGTTATGTCCGGTTCCGAAATGGTGCTGCATGAGACCAACTCGATTCACAATTATCTGTCGGTGATGCGAAAGGATCTGATTGAGAAGTGCGTCGTTGAGTTGAGGTCAGATCGATACGTTTTCATTGAAGGCTATGCCTTCAGTTCGCCATCATCAGCAGCGGGGGTGATTAAAGGCGGTTCGGCAAATGGACGGGATGATTGGAAAGACAAGGATGGTGTGAGTTTGAAAACATTGCAGTCGGCTGCATCGACGAGTGAGGACGAATGCGATGGCTGAATTGCCAATCAACATCGAAGACTTGCTGCGACAGCGAACGGTCGAAGGTGAGCGAATCGAATACAAGACTGGTTGGAATCCGGCTCCGATCATGCGGACGCTGTGTGCCTTCGCCAACGATTTCGAGAACCTCGGTGGCGGCTATGTTGTCATTGGTCAGGACTGCGATGAATCAGGCCGTCCGGTTTTTCCTCCTGCTGGTGTGCCGGAGGATTCGCTGGATCGTATTCAACAGGAGTTACTGCGCTACTGTAACCAAATCCAACCACCCTATTTCCCGATCCTGAGCATCCAAACGGTCGAGAATCGGAATCTAATCGTGCTGTGGGCACCCGGTGGTCAGAATCGTCCTTATTCGGTGCCACGAGATGTGACGGCAAGCCACAAGGAAAAGCACTACTACATCCGCCGGTATTCGAGCACGGTGCAGGTGGTCGAGAACAGCGAAGATCAAAGAGAACTATTGAGTCTGACGGCTACCGTTCCCTTCGATGATCGGCAATGCCAACGGGCGACGATTGACGATCTGAAGATTTCGTTGATCCGTTCGTATTTGAATGAAGTTGGAAGCGATCTATTGAGCGAAGTGGATGAATTGTCGCTGGTGAACATCTGCCGACAGATGCAGATCGTTGATGGCGGCGACGAAGTGGTTCGGCCTCGGAATATCGGGGTGCTGTTTTTTAGCAATGACCCTGCAAAGTTCCTGCCCGGTGCTCAGATTGATGTCGTGATCTTTCCCGATGGGGCTGGCGGCGATGAATTGATCGAGAAGACGTTTGAAGGTCCGATTGATCAACAGATTCGTTCGGCGCTGCGGTATGTGCAAAATGAGGTGGTTGTGGAAAAGGTCATCAAGCTGCCGGATCGACCTGAAGCGAAGCGGTTTTTCAATTATCCTCTGGCTGCGATTGAGGAGGCTTTGGTCAACGCCATGTACCATCGTGGCTATGACACACCGGAACCGGTGGAAGTGCGAGTGAATCCTGATCGCATCGAGATCGTCAGCTACCCCGGCCCCGATCCGTCGATTCGGCCCGAGCATTTACGGGACGGCTTGGTGGTCGCACGGCGTTATCGAAATCGGCGGATTGGCGAGTTCTTTAAGGAGCTTGAACTCACCGAAGGGCGTGGAACGGGCATCCCGAAGATCAAGCGAGTGATGGTGTCCAATGGGTCGCCGGAGCCAAGTTTCAGCACCGACGATATCCGCAGCCATTTCTTGGTGGTGTTACCGATGCACCGAGAGTTCTCGATTGATTCTTCGTCTGATGAACTTTTGTCGCTATCGGCAATGGAATCGAACATTCTGGAAATTCTGGAATCGGGCGAGCTTGGCCGAAGTGAATTGGCGGATCGGCTGGGAGTGAGTAGCCGGGCGGGGTCAATGAAAAGAGCGATTGATCGGCTCATCGACGTGAAGCTCATCGAATTCACGCTCCCAGAGACGCCTCGAAGTCCGAATCAGCGGTTGCGTCTACCAGCCAGAAAGAGTGACTCATGACGTGTGATTGGCCCATGCTGGCCCATGCTGGCCCATGCTGGCCCATGTTCGGCCCAAGGTAAGAAACGATTAAAAACACGACGATTGAGCCTAATGGCAGGCAAAAGCTGGTGCAAACGAACAGAAGATCGAATCGAAACGGCTGAGGCCAAACCGAAACAAAATCAGGATCAAGTCGGAAAAGAATAGACAAATGGCAAGAATCGAAAATCACAAATACAGCATCGAAGAAGCATTCCGTGAGTGCTTTTACGTCGTCCCCGATTACCAACGTGAATATGTCTGGTCCGACAAGGAAGTTCAGCAACTTCTCGATGACATCAACGATCAGGTCGATGTTAGCTCCGACATGGAATACTTCGTCGGCATGATTCTCGTGTCACCGGGCGCTCGCAAGAATCAATTCGAGGTCATCGATGGTCAACAGCGGCTCACGACATTTTTCCTGCTGTTGTGTGCGATGCGGCATCGATTCAAGAGCAGTCCGCAGCACTACCAGCTTGTCAACGAACTGATCTCAACCAGTTACGCCACCAAGACAGGTGACATCGAAACGAGTTTGAAGCTGGACCCACGTTACGAGAACGCCAGCGAGTTGATGAAGTGCCTTGTGGAGCAAGATGATGTGCCGCAAAAGGTCAGTGCGGCAGTTCAGAGTAGCGGGATTCCACGGTTTGGTTCGCTAGACAACTTGCTGAACGCATACGGGACGATCTATCGGTATCTGGAAGACAACTACGAGGATGAAAAGGAACTCAAGAAGCTGTGGGGATTCCTTGCCAATAATGTTGTCTTCATCCAAATCTCAACCGATGTCAGTAGCGCACTGAAAATCTTCGAGACGATCAACGAGCGTGGCGTTGGTCTGAACCCAATGGACTTGCTGAAGAACTTGCTGTTCACAAATGTAAAGCTGGGCGAGTTCACAAAGCTGAAGAATGAGTGGAAGAAGATCACGGGACCGCTGGAAAAAGGCAAGGAAAAGCCGCTTCGATTCCTGCGTTACTTCCTGATGGCCAATTACAAGATCACGAACAAGGACTCGATTGTTCGTGAAGACCAGATTTATGATTGGTTCGTTGACAAAGAGAACGCCAAGCTGTGCGGCTACACGCAAGAGCCGTTTGTGTTTGTCAGAAAGATCATTCGCAATGTTGAGCAGTATCTCGACTTTGCCGAAGGTCGTGGGAACGACGGCAAAAGTAACACTCCAATGGAGAACCTGAAGAAGCTGTGCGGTGGTGCATTTAGTTTGCACTATGTGCTGCTGCTTGCTGTCTCGAACCTACCGAAACCTCTGTTTGATCATTTCGTTCAGCAGCTAGAGAGCTTTCTGTTCTATTACATCTTCACAAAGACACCGACGAAGGAATTGGAACGCAGCTTTTCCCAATGGGCCGACGAACTTCGGGCCGTCGCTGAATTGACGGATGAAAAGGAACAAAGGCAAAAGCTGAACGAGTTTATCGAGAATCGTTTCCAAGCCAGCATGACCTCGAAAGGCAAGGAGCTTCACGATGCTCTCAAACGGTACACCATTCGTTCGATGCAGCAGTACCGAACTCGTTACTTGCTCGCCAAACTCACGCAGCATGTGGACATGGCTTACAAGGGTGTGAAGACGCCGGGCAGTCTTCACGAGTACACGGTTTTGGAAATGGAACATATCCTGCCGAACAATCCAGAGGCGGATCTTAGGCAATCGTTCACAACTCAAAATCCGAATTGTGACTACGACGAGTACAAGGTTCGCCTTGGGAACTTCACGCTGCTTGAAAAGCCCATCAACATCGTGGCCAGTAATGGCTTTTTCGATGACAAAAAAGCTGAATACAAGAAATGTAAACACTACCTGACCAGCAGCATCGTTGAGCTTACTGAGGTCGGGAAGAACTCCAGCATCACACGGATTAACGAGAAACTAAAGCCGTTCACTGATTGGACGGCGGCGGGTATCGATGAGCGACAGGAGATGCTTGCCGAGTTGGTGAAGGATGTGTGGAAAACATCGTTGATTGAGGTTTCTTAAGCATGTCCGAGTACCACTTCGTCGAAAAACCGTTTCTCGATCAGTTGAAGCAACTGGATTGGGATGTCATCGATCAGGGGCCAGCGTTCCCAACTGATCCGGCGAAGAGTCTGCGCAGTAATTTCAGGGAAATCTTTCTGCGAGACAAGTTTTTCGAGAATGTGCGAAAGATCAACACCACGGAAGACGGGCAAGCTTGGCTGACAGACAAGCAACTTGAAGAGGTTTACGAGGACATTTCTGGCAGGACGACCGGAAGCCTCATCGAGATCAATGAAGCCGTTCAGCAGCTTCTCTATCGAACTCAGGTCGATGAAAACGAACTGACTGGCGAGCAATACCCGAACGTCCAACTGATCGACTTCCAAAATCCGCTCAACAACAGCTTTCTGGCGATCAATCAATTTCGCATCGACACGCCGAGTTGCGTCAAGTCGTGCATCATTCCCGACATCGTGTTGTTCGTGAACGGGATTCCGCTGGTTGTGGTGGAAGCCAAGGACATCAACCAGATCGAATCCAACCCGATGTACGAAGCGTTCCGCCAGTTGATGCGGTACAGTGGGCAACGGCAAGGCACTCACGACGCTGGACTGCGAGAGGGTGAGCCGAAGCTGTTCCATGCGAACCAGTTCATTGTTCGCACTTGCGGCGATCATTGCGAGTTCGGGACAGTCACCTCCACCGAAGAAGAATATTTCTACCCATGGCGTGACATCTACCCCGAGAATTATCGCACCTACGAAAAACCACTCGGGAAAGAACGGCAGCAGGAGTTGCTGATTCAGGGGATGTTGCCCAAGGAAACCTTGCTCGACATCGTGCGCAGTTGCACCGTCTTCATGGATGTGGGCAAGACTCGGGCCAAAATCGTCTGCCGCTATCAACAGTACCGAGCCATGCTGAAGATCATCGCCCGTCTTCGCAAAGGCGATACACCGATGGAACGGTCAGGCGTCATCTGGCATACGCAAGGATCGGGGAAATCACTTTCGATGGTGTTTGTCATTCGCAAGCTGCGAATGTGCGATGACCTGAAGGATTTCAAGGTTTGCCTGATCAATGACCGCCGTGACCTTGAACAGCAGCTTGGTGAAACGGCAACTTTGAGCGGCGAGAAAGTCACTTACATCACAAGCACGAAGGATCTGAAGGAGAAGCTTGCTACCGACACGTCCAATCTGAACATGATCATGGTTCACAAGTTCAACGAGGCTCAGAACAAGGATGTTCCCGATTACCTCGATGACGCTTTGGACATCCCTCAGTACGAAAACTTTGGGGTGGTCAACTCGTCCGAACGAATTCTGCTGATGATTGACGAGGCCCATCGGTCTCAGGCTGGTGATCTCGGCGACAACTTGTTCGAAGCGTTTCCGCAGGCGACTCGCCTTGCCTTCACGGGAACACCGCTCATTGCCGTGAAAGATGGTCAGATCGTCGGACAGAAGACGGCCAAGCGATTCGGCGGCTACATCGACAAGTACAAGTTGCAGGATGCCGTAGATGATGGTGCGACGGTCCAGATTCTTTACGAAGGTAAGACAGCCGATTCGGCCATCGACAAGAAACACGAGTTCGATACTAAGGTCGATGATGCTGCCCGGAAGCACGTCGAATCGCAGCTTCGGAAGGCAGAGAATGTCGCTGCGCTCAAGAGGATCGCTAAACGGGACGCCAAGCCGTTTGATGATCTGGTCAAGGAACGCACGGCTGAAGAGATATTGGCATTGAAACAGAAGTGGGGGACAACCGGCGACATCATGGAAGCCGATGAGCGCATCGAGGATATCGCCGAGGACCTCGTGAACCACTACATAGAGAACATCCTTCCCAATGGCTTCAAGGCTCAGGTCGTTTGCACGTCCAAGATGGCGGCGATCAAGTACAAGAAGTTCATTGACAAGGCTCTGGCTGCAAGACTGGCTTTCGAGGAAGCAAAACCACCCAAGAGTGTTTACGTTCGAGAACCCGAATCATCGCTTCATGCCGAAGGTTCGACTGAGGGTTTGATGATCGCAGCCGAATCGCCCGCATTATCCGAATCGGGGTGTCGAGACGACGAGTTGTGTAAGCAGATTCGATTGCTGCAATCTGTTGTCGTGATTTCCGGCGATGGGACCAACGAAGCTGCCGTGATCACTGCCGCTCGCAAACACGCCCGAGAAGTGAATGCGGTCGATAACTTCAAACGAGCCTTCAACTACGATGATCCCGAAAAGGTCAACACGGGAATCGCCTTTTTGATTGTCTGCGACATGCTGCTTACCGGCTTCGATGCACCGGTCGAACAGGTTATGTACATCGACAAGAAGGTGAAGAATCACAATCTGCTGCAAACCATCGCCCGAGTGAACCGGATCGCCAAGGGTAAGAGCCGTGGCTTCATTGTTGACTACATCGGATTGTCGAACCACTTGAAGGACGCACTTTCAATTTATGCGTCCGAGGATCAAAAAGACCTCGAAGAGTCACTTCAGAACATCAGCGTCGAACTTCCCGTTCTTCAGGATCGTTACCGCCGCTTGATCAATCTGTTCGTGGACAACGGCGTCAAGAACATCGAGGATTTCGTCGAGCAAAAGATAGGCAATCGGACAGAGGAATTCGCTGCTCTGGAAAAGGCCGTCGAGTGCATGGAGGACATCAAGCAGCGGTCGAACTTCGAGGTGTACTTCAAGAAGTTCATGCAAAGCATGGATATCATTCTCCCAAACGCCGCAGCGAATCCCTACAAGATCCCAGTCAAACGGTTCGGGTATATCTTCGTGCGAGTCAGGGATCGCTACAAAGATGACACTCTGACGATTTCTGGCGCTGGCGAGAAGGTGAAGAAGCTGATCGACGAACACCTGATCAGCCTCGGCATCAATCCGAAGATCCCGCCTGTCGAGTTGTTTTCATCTCAGTTCATTCAGGAAGTCGAGAAGAACACTTCGCCGAAAGCCAAGGCGAGCGAAATGGAGCACGCCATTCGCAAGCACTGTAAGGTGAAGTTCGACGAAGATCCCGCTTTTTATGCGAAGCTGAGCGAAAAGCTGGAAGCCCTGATCAAACAGCACAAGGACAACTGGGATCAGTTGGTCGGCGACTTATTCGGTCTTCGAGGCGAAGCAGAGGCGGGACGCAAAGAGGAAATCGAGGGCGTGAGCGCTGAGGCGGCTCCGTTCTACGATCTGGTTGGTCAACTGGCTTTCACCGAGAAGTCCGTTCCTACTGATTGTGCTGACACAGTGAAACAACTGGTGTCAGATGTGATTGACCACTTGCAGTCCAATATTGACATCATCGACTTCTGGAACCGCCCCACCGAAGTCAGCCGTCTTCGTGGCGAGTTGTCCGATTTGATGCTGGCAACAGGCGTCGATCAAGTAATTGAGAATGCTGACAAGCTGGTTGCCGAGATTACACAGCTTGCGAAGAACCGAGAAAGGGACATTCTCAAGCCATGAGGACTTTCAAGGACATCGAGTACACGCTGAAACGCAGCGACCGAAAGACCGCCAGTATCTATATCGAGCGGGACGGTCAGGTGTCTGTTCTTGTGCCGAAGGGACTTTCCAAAGCTCGCATCGAAGAACTGCTCGAATCCAAACGCAAATGGATTTATCGCAATCAGGCTGAGTGGCACGATCTCAACGCCACAAGGGTTCAACGGGAGTACGTCAACGGCGAAGGCTTTCTTTACCTCGGCCGCACCTACCGTTTGAAAATCGTCGATCAACAGGATGAGCCGTTGATGCTCAAGAACGGATACTTCTGCCTGATGTCCACCAATGGCTCAGCCCCGGATGCGGACACTGTTTTCAAAGAGTTCTATCGAACCAAAGGCAAGGAACGCATCCCAGAACGTGCCGCATTTTTCGAGCGACGAATGGGAGTCAAATCCAAAACAATCACGGTCATGGAGTTAAAGAACCGCTGGGCTTCTTGCACACCGGGAGGAAAGCTGAATTTTCACTGGAAGTGCATGATGGCCCCATCAACCGTTCTTGATTACATCGTCGTCCACGAACTCGCCCATTTGATCCACGCCAATCACACCGAAGCATTTTGGAACGAAGTAGACAAAGTGCTCCCCGACTATGGCGATCGGAAAGAATGGTTGAGGATTCATGGGGCGGGAATGGATTTGTAGCATGAATCAAATGATGGAACGCCATCGATATACAACAATCCTCGGCGAACTATTCGCCAAGTTTCAAACCAGCTTCTACTCCGACCCCGGAGACGTGGCATTCAAGGCATTGGGGTTAGAATAACAAATGGTCTGGATCGCACTCACTGTTGTCTGGTTTCTGCTTGCCGCTGCCCTCGGCTACGTTGTGTACTCACTTCTGTCTGCAATCAAAAAGCTGGCAGGGTTCTTAAAGGAAGATGACGATGCTTGGAGTGACAGCGACGACAAACTCTTCCGGCATTTCTCAAGCCTCGCAAAGCTGCTGATTATCTCAACGCTGCTCGTCTGGATCGTGGTTGGCTTTGCGCCATTCCTCGTCTACAGATGGGAATTTTTTTCCGAGCCGATGATGCCCGACAAACTCGGCGAGTTTCGTGACGCATTCGGATTCACGAACACTTTCTTTTCGGGACTTGCGTTCGGCGGCGTGATCATTGCCATCGTGCTCCAGACCATCGAGTTGCGCTATCAACGTCAGGAGATCAGGAGGGCGAATAAGGAGTACCAAGAGCAAACCGACACACTGCAAAAGACGGCTTACTTAAACGCAGCTTCGACCTTGTTGCAGGGATATCTTGCAGAAGTTCAGTTTTCACAGTCGAACGCCGCCAAAGACAAACACACTCGTCTCATGCGTCAGCTTGAGGTCATCCTCACAATGTTGAAGTCTGACTTCGAGGGGCTAGATGCCTTTGACAGCGGAGTCGAGAAGAGTGTAGCTGAATCGAAATTCACCGAGCTTATTCGCCGACTGCACACGGCGCAGGCTGCGTTTAAAGATGCAACTGAACCAGACGTGGCGATCACGGATGAGAACAAGGAAGTTATCGTCGAAGCATGTAAAACGGCACGAAGGCAACTGACGGAAACTCATGAACTCGTGGAACACGCTGTTTTCTCGAACGACCACTTCGCTGACATCATTGGCAAGTCCATCGACGACTTCCATGTTGGTGTGAAATCTCTGATCGTCCAGCTTCGCCAACTCGTAGAATTCAAGTTTGAGGTCTATCGGCCCGAGGGCAAGCCATACATCCACCGTCCCAAAGACCCACCTCAAAAGAAAGACAACTACAGCGACTTTCGCAAACGACTGCAGCTTCTAAAGAAGCGATTTGAAGAGGAGGCAGACCGTTGGAACACGATGCTCACTTTCGAGGGGGGAAAAGAGGATTCCACGGAGCGGGGAGGATGAGTTATGCCGTTAAAGTCCATAAACATCTCATTCACCCTATCGCAGCGAAAAGTCGTCGCTGATCTTCTACCGAAACTCGCCGACCGCCTGAAGCTCGACGAGAAAAACCCACGCACTATCTCCTTCACTCCGAAAGAACTTGAATCGATCCGAGACAAAGCTGAGGCTGCTCGACCCCATGCCGAAAACGGAATGATCCGAAGCTCTCTGCGGCATGTCGTTGATGCCGTCACCAAAACCCTCGAAGAAGCTGAAGGCATCGGTTCGATTCCTGCCTCCGAACGTCTCTACCAATTCAAGATCACGCTACTTGAATCACAACCTCCGATTTGGCGGCGGATACAGGTCAAAGACTCCACCCTCGACAAGTTCCACGAGCGAATCCAGACCGCAATGGGCTGGACCAACTCGCATCTTCATCAATTCAAAATAGACGGGGAACGCTGGGGTGATCCTGAACTGCTCGACGATGGGTTCGAGGACTTCGAGTGTGTCGATTCGACCGTGACCAAGATCAGCAAGATCGTCCCCAAGAATGGCAAGCGATTCCAATTCCTCTACGAGTACGACTTCGGTGACGGCTGGGAACACGAGGTGCTGTTTGAGGGATGCCTTCGTTCTGAGAAGGGCGGACGGTATCCACTGTGCGTAGAAGGCGAACGGAACTGCCCACCAGAAGACGTGGGCGGTGTCTGGGGCTATGCCGAGTTCCTTGAAGCCTTCGCCAATCCAAAACACGAGCAGCATGATGACTTCGTAGAGTGGGCACCTAAACCATACCTTCTGATCGGAATCCAATGAGTAATCCAATAGGCACCGACGATGTCGAACGTGGACTGCTCGATCATCTATTGTCCGAAGCATGTCTTTACCACGATTCTGAGTCTTACCAAGAGCTGCTTCGATTCGTCGTCAAGCTGCGCAATGTTGCGCCATTCAATGCGATGATTCTTCAAATACAAAAGCCCGGCGTAACGTACGTCGCTTCATCGTATGATTGGTGGCATCGGTTCGAGCGAAAACCTAAGCAGGACGCACGGCCATTGTTGATCTTGTGGCCTTTCGCTCCTGTTGTAACGGTCTACGACGTTCTGGACACCGAGGGGAAGAAGCTTCCAGAGGATGCGGCAATGTTCCCAGCGAAAGGCGATATCAATGAAAAGCAGATGTCTGGTTTCAAGCTACTCGTGGAAAAGAAGACGGCAAGCGTTGAGTATGTGGATAAGGGAGATAGCGACGCTGGCAGAATCGAGCGATCTATCAAATCAGTGAAGGGAAAACTGCTGCCGACGTATCGAGTGAAGATCAACCAAAACCACTCACCGCCTGTTCAGTTCACAACACTCGCACATGAGTTGGGGCACCTTTTCCTAGGGCACCTTGGTCCCGACAAAGAACTGTCTGTGCCCGAGCGTCGTGAGCTAACGCACTCCCAGAAAGAACTCGAGGCCGAATCCGTGGCATACATAGTTTGCGAGCGGAATGGTGTGAAAGCAAAGTCCGCAAAGTATCTCGCCAACTTTGTGAAGCATCAGTCGACGATACCGGACCTCGATGTGTACCAGATTATGCGAGCAGCCAATCAAGTCGAAACTCTACTGGGGCTTAACGAACATACGAAATTCCCGAGCAAAAAAGACCGCCTGACTGCTGTTTCCGACATTCAAATGAAGCTTTTAGATACTTAATCAGTCAACAGGTCGTCGTGTTCCTCATTTCCTGTTCCAGCCCGTACGACACTCCATATCTCTACAGAGATTTTCGATGGGCAATGATCTAAGAGAATGGAATCCGGTAGAACATATTCGAAAAGAGCTTCAGTCCCTATCAAATGCCCAGCTAAATCATGAATCTTGATAACCTGGCTGAGTCCTACCGAGTTCTCCGGAAGCTTGTCGTTGACGAAGCGACGCGACCGACCATTGACGACGCGGAACGACACCGACAAAACCAAGGTCTACTCAAGTCATCGGTGGCCTCGATCTGCGATGCGGCAGACTTAGGCCGGTACGGATACTGCAAGCCCAATTCCGACACGACCAAATACGCTGATCGGGTTTGGCGGCAGCTGTGGACGAGAATCCGATTCGCTGGAATTCGTTCGCAAATCGCTACCAACGAGATCCGCGAGATCGGATCGTACTTCGACAACTACCAGAACTTCATCTCACCGGATTGGGACCTTGAAACGCGTGGATACACCTTGGTGAGCGGTGGACGAATCGTGCACGACTTCCTCAATCGAGAATCCGTTTTTGCCGGTAAGCAGACGATAGGGAACCTGCCGAAGCTGAAACGCACGGTGAACCTTGCTCGTAAATTCGAAGGGGCGATCCGTAGCGGTCAAGCACCGATCGACTTCATTCTCGGCGGTTACCGTCCTGAGCAAGTTTGGGAGATCCACCATCGGCTCATCAAGGACATCGGCTACGGTGGACTGTTGACGGCACTCCATTTCATGATGGACATCGGGCTTCCCGTCATCAAGCCAGACATCGTTGTCACGAAACTGATGGTTCACTGGGGCTGGCTGCAATCTCGCTTCGCAGACGTACCTGACGATCTTTCGGAAGCCGACATCCGCGGTGAGGGACGGTACGGTGGCCGTTACCGGTATGACAAACCATTCATGTACCGCCGCGTCATCGATCTCGCGAGGGAAATTGTCGCGAGGGTTTCTCCAGAAACGCTGAAGGCTGACATCGGCTGGGTTACAAGCAATCCGCTCAGGGAGTTTGATTTGTTCATCGTCAAGTTTGGTCAGCAGCCGGAAAAAGAGTTTGGGATTGAACGGACGCTGTTCGATGCATCTGGAGAACGCCCACAATGCCAGAACCGACCGCCGGACGTGAATCTTGACTGAGGTTTCTGCGAACTACCGATCATCGATTGCGAGACGGGGACTACCACCAGCGGCAGGAACTAGCCTGACGGAAGGACTATTCGTACCAGCAGACATTGGGAACCAACCATGTCACGCAAAATCTGACCATGACCGGATTTTGCGCCGCCTCGGCTCGGTTTGCGGTCGGCGGATTGCGAACAGCCAGGGAGTCTAGACCTGTTCGGCGACCACGACGGCGCGGTGTTTCTTCATCCGCCATTCTTCTGGATTCGAGCAGATCAGCGTGTGAATATGGCGGTAGACTCCGGCGATCTTCTTAAAGGCCCCCGGAGAGAGATAGCCTTGCTCGACTCCCAGCTCGCACCAATGCCTCAGCGAGCTTTCGCTAAAGGCACGCAGAAAGCCCGTGAACTCGTCGGCGTATCTGGTTGCACATCGGTGGCTTTCATACGCCTGAAAGTACGGGCAATTCACGGATTCGACGCGACACCGTTTGAGACGAAGGGGAACCGGCCTGTCAGCATCCTTGAATGGAGCGGAAATCTGCTCGCTCGTCCTCAGGTGGATAGGTATCGGCGGACGCGACCAATGATTTCGTACGGTCCCAAAGACTTTGTCGATCCCGAACTCGATCAACCGGAGGGGGATATGATCTTGCGAACCCGATTCGGATTGTGCCGCGACGAACGATACGACCAACTTTCCTCCAGTGCGAAGCTCGGCGGAGGCGACCGTCAAGAATCGTCGCCATTGCTCATCTGCCAATTCACTGAGACACCAATCTTCGCGAGCCGCAAATCCTGGTAGCCCGACCGCGGCATGATCGAGATCAATCCAGTGGAGGGCCGCATTACTGGTCACCAAATCCAAGCTGGAATTGGGTAGCAGTTGGTCGAGAAAGGAGCCGCAAATCATACTGTGATAGCCGCACGCTCCTTGCTCGTTTCGCATACGCACCTGCGTTGCCAAGCCAGGAAAGTCCGCAGGATTCCGCTCGTTGTAGTACGACATCGTGTGGCCATTGATGCAGCGACGAAACGCGTCCGTCAGGGCACGGCAATTTGGACCGCTCCCACAGCCTCGATCAATGCAAGCTGAAATCTGGCGTACACCAGATGGGTGCTTCGCGTTGTTCCACGGCGATTGCTTCATCTCGCTCTGGATCAACTTGGCCAAGTTCTCAATGTCAGCGCGTTGCGGAAGACATGGAGTCACTGATTGATGGGCGTGACCTACCAAAATCTCCTGATCAAGATCTGCTGTCAAGTTTGGTTTCGTTGGAAGAATCGTGCTCATTGCTTCTGATCCGCGTCTTAGGGCTGCTGGGCTGGAATAACGAAAAGAAGAGGCACTTAGCGAGCACCAAATGACCTTTCTCACGAGAAGGCAGCCAGAAATAGAAACTTGATAAAACTTTCTTTCCGAAACTGGCTGCCTTATGGATCCAGCAGTACGAGTTCTCGTTCTTGCCTGATCGCAAGATCGAACTCGCACTGAAATCCAGCCCCGCCGTTCCTCCTGAAGGCAGCCAAACCGATGCAAGCCAGCACAAAAAACAACGACGTCATCGTCGGAACGTCACGAGACGGTGATTTCGTCCTTGAATCTCAATCACTCGCGACTGACGCCGGTTTCAAGAACGTCTCGCAATCCTGGTTCGACCAGACGTTCCCCATCGAATCATCTATCGAGAATTTGGTCGCGTAGAATGAATCCGCCAAAACAGAAGTGTGTGCTCTCGCCAACCTGGAACCCATCGTTGCGTCAGATGGCAACTTTGCGATTCGTGATCAAAAGCAGGATCGGACGCTCACCCCCAGTTCCCACGCAATCGGTCAGTTGGTGACTCTTTGTGGCGTAGGAACCGCGTTCGGCAAGCGTTTGGCGCTGTCGACTCGAGATGGAGACCGGCAACCACACAATCGACTCGTGGGTGCTGCAGCAAGAATCGGCGAAGTTGGGCTCCTTTGACGATTGCATCCTGGTGAGAAATTTCGTCAAGTCCGTCGACCGCCAATGTCAATTGACCCGTGCGCAATAGAATCGAGAGCCAATCGTAGAGTCTGTCGCGACATCGAGTCGGATCATCGATTTTGGACGAATCTGATTCGCGGATCGCTAGGAAATCGTCTTCCAACAGACTGTACAGCAATGACTCACCTGTTTGAGGCATCGGGTCATGGGCGTACTGTTTCCAGCTATCGGGCAAACGGCTGATATGGCAACGGAGGACCAGCTTGTCTTTTCGGATTGCCCCCAGCACACCCTCTATTTGCTGCAGCAGTCGTGTCTTGCCTATCCCTGCAGCAGCCGTCACACAGACCAGCCGTCGCTCCGTGCCGGTTGGCTCGCTGAGCCAGTCCAGCCGGTGAGGGATCGGACGCCAGCGAGAATCTCGGTCTTGTCCATGCTCTGCTTGAGTCGAATTCTCCGATCCTTGATCGGGCAGGTTGCCCCGGCGCAGGAAATCCAGTTCCCCGTGCTGGTCTCTCGGACGCAGTTCGAGCAGCAATAACTCCTGATCAGGAATGAATCGCAGGTCTGAAGGGGGACGGTTCATCAACGTAGCGGTCTGGTGAGAGGCTCTGGAAGATGCACTCCATCGTATCGACCTGAGCAACGGATTTGGGGCGTGGGGCAATCCGGAGAAAGGTCGATCCTCATTTTTCTTCCGCCTCGATGAATGTGGCTGCCTTCTTGGTTGAGTGCCAGGACTTTCTGCACACGAGACCTCCAAACCTCCATTTTCATTCGGGAGCCAAGCTCATGTCCCCCTCCAAAATTTGCCCGCCAAGGGCACTGTTTGCCCTGTTGCTGTTCGGCGTCATTTTGGTCCGTACCATCGCATGCTGCAACGCGGACGAGACCGTGACTGCCTCGGAAGCGCCTCATCGAGCGCCACCAGATACATTCATCTTCCTGGTAGATATCTCAGGATCGATGAAAGACAACCTGTCAGTTGCAGTGCAGCCTCGCTTGACCAACCAGTCCAAGTTGGAACAAGTCAAATCACGACTGACGCGATTGACCAGCGAGTTCCCGCCGGGGACTCGAGTGATCGTGTCCGTTTTCGACGGACTGAGATCTGAGATTTGTGATCTCGTGCTAACAACACCGTCTCATCGAGACATCTTGTCAGAAAAGATTGCCGGCATCCAGAGCCGAGATGGCGCTACCGTGCTTTGGGGCTCCGTCGACGAAGAGCTAGCACGTGCAGAAAAGTTGGTCGCAGAAGGCAATTCTCGCGTTCGATTGGTCGTCTACAGCGACGGCGAAGACAGCGACAAATCGCCTCGAATCAACCATCAAACGCTGATCAGTCGATACGGGCACGTTATTGACAGACAATTGCAATTGGATTGGGTGACGCTTGGGTTTGATTTGAATCCTCAAGTGAAGTCAGCACTGGAAAAGTCGGGTGTTCGATTCACAAAGGAGCTGATGCCGTTGCGTGTTGAGTTTCAATTGTCCAAGAACGAGGTTTTTCCCAAAGAAGACCTTCGGCTGACAGACAACAGTTTCGGAGACTCCATTACGCGTCGTGCCGTTGACTGGGGAGACGGGACTCGGGAATTGTTGCGAAAAACGACGGCAGACATCCGCCCAGCAATTGCTCATCGGTACTCAAAACCCGGTGTGTACAACATTCGCTATGCAATTGAAACCGAATCTGGCCAACGTGGAGTGGCCGACACAAAAGTCAAGGTAATTGCTCCATCGCTGCCGGAAGTTCGTATTGAATCACCACAAACCGCAACGCTTGGGCAATCGATCATCGCCACTGCAAAACCCATGCGTGAAGACTGGCAATACGCTTGGACCATCACTGGAGGCGAGAGCGAGTCGGTCGTTGGCCCTGTCAGCCGCTTTCGGGCGGACCGGCCGGGTGAGATTGAGTTGCAACTGACGATCACCGATCCGAACGGCATCTCAAAATCCGTCAACCGAATGATTTCCGTTCAGTTGCCCCGCCTGGATCCGGTTGACATTCAAACCCAGCAGTCCAGTCCACTCGTTGACACTCCAACATTCTTTTCGGCGAGGATGGTAACGGATGCCTATTCCTACCGCTGGCGCACGTCCGATGGACAGTCATCGAGTACGCCACATGCAACGTTCCAGTTCAGCAGCTCTGGAACCTATCAAGTGATGCTGACCGTCAGCGACCGTTGGGGACAGACCTCAGAGGCATCGACCGAGGTGAAAGTGGTGCCACCTGGTGTTGGCCCGGTAGCTGGTTTTGATTTGGCACCCGGAGCAATTGCTCTGGGTAGCCCTGTATCCTTTGTTGCAAGTTCGATCCAGGAACACGATCGGGTGAGCTGGTCCATTGACGATCAGCAGTTGTCGACGAGTAAAGTATTTGTGTTTTATCCAGAACGCTACGGTGATCATCGGGTTTCACTGACCGTTGAGGACCGATTCGGACGGACAGACTCTCAGGAACAGACATTCGTCGTTCCTCGCCCTGATCCGCCCGTTGCCGGATTCACACTCGGCGCCAATCAATTCACCGTTGGAGACGAAATTCAGTTGACGGACATCAGCACCGGAATCATCCAGTCGTGCCGATACGAAATCACTGAACACGAACCTTGGGTCACCAGAGAGAGCAAAGATGCACCGAGAAAACGAGTTTTTGAGTGGACTTGTGAATCGGTCGGTACCGTTTGGATCACGCAAACGGTTGAGGGACCTGGAGGGATCGATACCCAAAGGCTGTCCATACAGATCGTCCCTCGTTGGACCCCCGTCAGCGCCGACTTCCTCCCTGAAATCCCCGCCGAACGAGGCCCCGTTTTGGTACGGTTCAACAACCAATGCACCGGCGACATCCTGCGTTGCGTCTTGAATCCTGGCGATGGAACTGACCCGATCGCGGTAGATGGTGCGGGCGATCTGGTTCATACGTTCCGCCCTGGGCGGTGGACACCAGAAATCACCGTCTACGGGCCCGATGAATCCGAAATGACTCCTGTCGTCTGGAAATCTCCGTCAATCGATGTCAGAAAGCCGATCCCGCTGTGGTTCAAGCTGACGGCGGCAAGCATCCCGATCGGTCTGTTGGGTTTGCTGGGAATCGTCGTTTGTCGTCGCTGGATGGATGATCGAGCACAACGCCGGTCGGATAAGCGATTGAGCGGCGAGCTTATTCTGCGATCGGTAGACGATCCTCTGACTGTTCATGCATTCGGATTCATGGGCCAAAATGAACTCGAAGAAGTCATTCTGCCCGATCAAACTCGAATCGAAGTCCGCAGCAACAGCGACGAATCGAGAGGAAATATTGAATTTGCACTCGAGATGGAATATCCCATCGACGGTACTCGTGAAATGGTCGTCTTGACGCCTAACGAAGAGGTGGAGGTCGGCAACTACTTCGTCACTTATGCGACGTAGTTGCTTGCCTTTTTGTTGTGGTTCAAGGCGACGGGCCTCAGGGATCCACCAGGGTCTCCGAGGCCCATTTTTATTCCCTCGTTTTGCAATTCGTTGATCCCAGTAGGTTTCTGGCTGCCTTCTCTGCTGTGTTGGACGAGCGATCGTCAAACGTTTGTCATTGACTCCTTTCAAACCTCCAAGCGACAGGATTTCGAACCATGTCCACTACCAACGGCCAGAGCACAACCAATGGGCAGCCTACAGTCCCGCACAATCGAATCGCTACGTTGATTCCCTCCAACCCAGCAGAATCCGTTTCTCGAGAAACTGACGGCACCACGAACTCCGAGGTCGTCGAAAACCAAGCAACTGCGATCCTGACTCAGTTGGAGGCCAATATCAGATTGACCCAACCGGCCGGGTTGCTGTTCCTTGGTGGCGCAGGCAATCAGGTCGGTCGACGACTCAAAAAGCAGCTCCAAGAACAAGACAGTCAACCCTTCGTCAAGTATCTGAGCATCGACACCGACGCCAGTGCCCAAAACGGCAGCGGATTTACCGATGAGGAGTTCTGCTTGCTCGGAACAGGCCGCGTACACAATGTGCTGGACTATCCTGAGATGCATGAGCCGATTGTACATCGAGCTGACTTGAGCGACCCAAAACGAATTGCTTTCCACCAAGAACTCATCGCAAAGGGGCTCGACCATGGCGGTCAGGTTCGCTCGTTTGGCATGATGAGCCTGCTGAGCGAGTACTCGATGGTTTCCAGTCGGCTTGCCAGCATGATTCGGGAGCTGACGGGCACTCTGGTCCGACTGAAGAAACAGCTAGAATCCAAGAGCCAAGTTCGGATCCGAAACCGATTGCGATTCTACGTGGTGTTCTCGATTGCGGGAGGGACTGGCAGTTCCATGGCTTTGGAAGTGATGGCGTTGCTGCATCATCTGGTGAAACGATTGGAGGTGGAGATCATCCCCATCTGCATGGCGCCCTCCGTGTTCGAGCTTGTACTGGAGGGCCGTACAGAGCAACTCGTACGCACCGGTGCGAATGGTTACGCATCGATCCAGGAATTGGCGGCGTTGCAATGCGGACTGTCGACACGCTCTGATGTGGCGTTGGGACCTGACGAGAATCGTCCCATTTATGTGCCCGCCGGTTTCTGTGACCAGATCTTTTGGGTCCAGCGAAAAACAGCAGATGGTCGTGATCTTGGATCGGCGGAAGCCGTCTACGACATGGTTGCCAATTGGATGGCAGCGATGATCGGCACCGAACTGAGTGATACCATCCAATTAGAAGATCGCAATCAAGCGACCTTGAGCGGGCAATCCGTCGATCCTCGGACTCACATGCCGCGCAACGTGTCCACACTTGCTGCGACCGCTCTATCATTGGACGTCGAGCGAATCGAAACTTTCTGCACGCAGCGTGCGCTGATGGAGTTCATTGGCCAAGCCGTCATCGGTTCCGCTCCGATCGAAAAGGAAGTTCATCGCGCGGTCGCGAACTGGATGAACAGTCCCGGTGACGCTCAAAGCGTTTCACTCAACGGAAGCGCCTTAGTCGACATGCTAAAGCGGGCGTCGCGCCCCAGTATCGAAAGCCGCTGCAACGCATTGTTCGACGGAAAACGACGCAACCGACCGGTCCACTTTTCAGATCGGCGATTTGCAGAGCATTTGCGCTCCCTACGCGGGCAAGTCGATCGGGACCTGATGCCCAAGTGTGAGGTCCAAATCGACCGATGCCATCAGACACTGGTGGATTCTCTTACCAATGCATTACAGACCACCGTGAACGCCCATGTCGCCAGCCATGGCTCCGCCTTTGTCGTCCAGTTTGCTCGTCATCTAGAAGGGGCGTTGGAGGCGCACGCGGAGACGCTCGGTGTTGCAACGGCCAAGGACCGCAAACGGGCTGAGGAAATGTTCGTCAAGCTGGATGAGCAGGCGACGATCTGGAGCAATCGCAGGTTCAAATGGTTGAAATCCAAACAGGAGCAGATTCGATTGGCCGGCGAACTCACCGTCGCGGTCGACTTGGCGACGTTGGCACGCTCCAAACAGGCGGCCGCACAGATCTTGAGCGCCTTGGCAAGCAACGCGAATCGCCTAATGCACGCTGCCAGTGAGAATTGTGTCGCGGCGAAGAGCAAGTTGGTCCGATGTCAGCAAGTGCGAGACGACGCACGAGCTGGACGACGGGTGACCACGGACAGTTTGGCAGAGATCGACGTCGCCTCAGAGACCAGCGATGAACAGCTTTACGCTCGGTTTCGACCGGAATTGTCTCAGTTGGCACCCTGCCGCAAAGTCTCGCGATCCCAATGGCTGCTGAACCTGTGTACGAACCAAGATGATTTCGCACAACTGACTCGGCAACTACGTGGTCATTTCCGCAGCAAGCTCAAATCGGTGACTGTCGTGGATCTGTTGGCCGATCAATTGATCCATCCCAAGACCTCAGCCGAGGCACTCGCCAAAATCCGGCAGGTGATGCAGGGAACCCAACCGGCTTGGCAAGCCGAAAGCGGAATCAATGGGATCGAGTTTGCCGATACTTTGATTGCGGGTGTTCCGGAGGCGATGGTGGACTCCAAACGTAAGTTGGTCGTCGACCAAATGATGTCACTGGCAGCATCAATCAATGCTAATTCCCAATACCGTTCGACGCCCAAGCACGTCGTCAGCGGCGACCGACGAAAGATTTACCTGATTCGTCGCACAACAGGCGCTTGCTGGCACTATTTGGACGAAATACAGGATTGCGAGAAAGCGTTCCAGGAGTGGAGTCAAAACGGAGGGCATCCCGTCCACATTTTTGGTCGCGAAGCGGTCGGAAAGATGCCACCTCTCATTCCTCAGCCGAAACCCAAGGCCTCCGAAATCGCATTGGCTCTCGGACTAGCCTACGGATTCATCGCCCAACGTGGCCCGCACTACTACAGCAATTTGGTGGTTGAGGATGATGGCACCTATCGTTGCCCGTTGGCCAGCCACTGGCCGACGATCGATCATCGGTTGGGTGGTGCTGCTGAATCAGGGCCACTTGGGATGCTGGTCGAGAAAGGGCGAATCGTTTTCGACGGTAGTAACCAAATGTGTGAGTCCGACAAGCTGGGCGAATCACTTCGTACTGTAATGTCGACGATGGCGGATCAACCGCTGCTTGTCGCGGCGATCAACAACGCCTTTGACGAATTGCGAGCGTTGGTGGGTGACGGCGAACTCGCGACCGAATTGGATTCTCACAACACACGACTGTCTGCAATGGCACACAAGTACGTCGGCGAGTCGCAGGCGTTCAATAAGGTGATTGCCTTGCTGACGCAAAAAGCGTCTCAGTTGAGACAATGAACCCGCGTCATTCAACATTGCTGGATTCACAGACCTCGGTCAAAGAATGGTTGACCGAGGTATTCTATTCTTTCGATGACGCGCAGTCATTACACCAGGACGCAATTCTGAAACTTTGAAAGAATCATGTCTTGGTTGACGTGAACGCCAGCTATAGCCGGAACCAAGTTCTGCATCACGTCACTAATTAGACGGTTCCCAGACCAAATAAGTAGTACTGCAGAAATCAGGCCGGCATGCTCGAATCGCGATCTAAATACCGTCATCGTCTGTAAGCGCCCAACGGCACCATGTGCCGTCGGGGCGGGCGGAGGGTTTATTCTGACTCGGATTGGCTGAGGCGTCGATCGAGTCGGGCTCGGTCACGCCGGGCGTTGCGTTGCCGACGCTCTTCGGCGCGGTAGTGACGAACCGATTCTGGGTGTGACTTAGCCCACGCATCTGGACGCAAGCTCGCGTAGTCGGTGCTGCCGGATAACAGCGTATCGAGCACGTCTTTGATGTAGGCGTAGACATCCAGGTCATTGCGGATCGCGCTGCTGCACAACGTCATTAAGTCCGCCGTGCGATAACCGGCAGCTACACTGCCGATGAACAGCCAGTTCTTGCGACCCAGCGCAACCTGTTTCATCAACTGTTCGCACTCGTTGTTGTCGATCGGGATCCGACCATCCTCAAGGTACTTCACTAAGCCATCCCATTGATTTAGCAAATAGCCCTTCGCTTCGCCGATCTTCTCCTTCGTTGACACCTTCGACATCTCGTTTTCCAAGTAGCTACGAAGCAGCGCCCACACCGGCAAAGCGTGCTCTTGCCGAAACGCCAATCGCGCGTCCCAGTCCATGTGGCGACATTGATCTTCCAAATCGTAAAGCCGATTGAAACACTTCAACAACGCGGTCGCATGCTCACGATGATTACCTAACGCATACTCCGCCTTGCGTCGCGCATGGGCAACGCATGCGGCATGGACAACCAAGCCGTTGGAACGCATGTGAATCCCAGTGTTCGCGCCGTAGCAATCGCCAAGTAACGTGCCTTCGTAATCGCGATCAATCAAGAACAGGTCCGGCCCGTCCCGATGTCGACTTACCGTGAAGTCAAACACGTTGATCGGAACACTCACCCCGCGATAGGCCCACATCTTGGCTCGAACACTCTTGGCGTTCTCCTCTTTGGCTTTCGCAATCACCTCCGCAGCCCTGCGGCTCTTGGGGTCGTCTTCGTCAATCTTGGGGATGTCTTTGGGAAGCAGCAACAACACGCCCGTGTCATCACTGCCGATGCAATGATCGGTGCGAACCAAATCGGCCAGATAGGCAGCAAACGGACGAATCAACTTCGCCGCTGCTTCTTGGATGTTCAATAACGAACTGCGAGAAATCGTGATCCCGCAACCAGCAAAAAGATCCTCTTGGCGATAAATCGGCAAGTGATAACTGAACTTCGCGGCGATGATCTCTGCGGCGAAGGAGGTGTCGTAGCGATCGCCCGCGATCAACGATTCGGGCCGTGGCATCTGCATCACGCCTGCATCAGGTTCACCGCTGCGGACGTACTTGGGATAGATCTTCTGCAAGATGTAAACGATTGGGCGACGATAGTGAGCCGTCTCGACGATGTCTTCGCCGATTCGCGTCAGGCCTTCCTTCTCTTCGTCGGACAAGTCGATCAGGACTTGCTTTCGCTCTAAGCTCTCGGGGAATCGCTCGTTACGTTTCCGCCTGCGTGGCTTGGGTTTTGATTTGCCAGTGTTGTTGTTTTCATCGCATGCTTGCTCGATACCTTCTCGCGCGTCAGCAGCTTGTTCGGGTGTGGCAAACTCAAACTTGAGCTGGTCGACATCGTCGAAGCGTTCGCTTTGGCGACCAAACAGACGGCGGATCAGGGCTTCGAGCTGGTCGCGAGATTTACGAAGTTCATCACTGATCGCTTCGTTCTTTTTGATCAGCTTTTGCTTCTCGTCGCCCAGCTTGGCAACTTCTTCAAGTAGCAGCTTGGCGTCGCTTGCGAACTTCTCGTTCTGCTCGCGAAGGATTGCGTTTTGTCGCTCAAGTTGCTTGATTCGGTTCATGCAACCGAAGGTAACGATGTGGCGCAAAAGCGCAAGAGCAAACCGGCCAAAGCAACAAAAAAAGAGCAAGTTTTCTTGGCCCCAATCAGACCGTTTGAAAACTTGCTCTTGTGAGTGATGACGTCGGCTTTCGCGTCGGTGCGAATTACGCGGCCTTGAATCGCTTGCGTCGCTTGGCGTTCTCGATAGAGATTCCACCGAGCAACATGGCTAGTTCCGCCGCGTCGATCTGAACGGTCGACTTGCCTTGGTCAGTGATCCGCTCAAACGTTCCTGACTCCAGTCGCTTGTACCACAGTGCCAAGCCGTCGCGATCCCAGTAGAGTGCTTTGAGCTTGTCTTTGCTTCGGTTGATGAACAGGAAGAGGCTGCCGTCGTTGGGTTCCCGTTGCAACGAATCTCGAACGATACCGGCTAGTCCACAAAAGCTTTTTCGCATGTCGGTGGGCTGGGAGAAAAGGAAGATGTCGGTGTTGGTTGGCAATGCGATCATGACGTGTGCTCCTGCTGGGCAAGTGAGAGCCATCCGCTAGTCTGAATTCTCTCGATGACGGCCAGCAGGATGTCGATTCGCTGTGCTGGGATTTCGATGACGGCTCCGACGGTCAGGCGAACTCTCAGAGGCGGTTCGTCATCGATTGACTCGCTCGGGAGAACTTCAACGGGCAGGAAAGTCTGCCTCGGTTGGTCAGTTGCTTGCGAGAGTTCTCGCCGCCATTTGTAGAACGATGCGGTCGAGATTTGTTGTGTGTCACAAAACCGAGCGATGCTCAATCCCGAGTGTGACTGGCGAGAGATCAATTCTCGCCAAGCCTGCCGCAGGGCAGGATCCGGTTTTCGCGCCATGGTGGACTCCGTGTAGGCGGGGCAAAACCCGCCAAACTAAACCGGCAGTCAAGATGAAACCTACGTGCGCTTACCATCGTCTGCGGCATACAAAGAGTTCATCGCACTCGTAGACGCCTTGGATTGGGTTAGAGGCATTCCCTAGCACTATTTCGAGCAATTCTGCAGCCGTAGTCACAACGCAATAAATCTTGATCAACAACCATTCTTGACGTGCAACTCACATCGGACGGAGGCTCGTAGTATGAGCCTCCCCTCAGCCAACGTTCGGTTTCCCAACATTCAATAGTTCTTCCTAAGACTACAGCAAAGGCATCTTGAAATAGCGGGTTGACGAAATCCAGACCTTCATGGTTAGAAACAGACACCGGCCTGCTGATGCCATTCGAACACCACTCCCAAACCAATCCATGCATGTCGTAGAGTTCAGCCGACGTTGTCGGTAGCAGTTGCCCAGGAACGGATACTGAATTTGTGGACCACAGATCTGCGTTGTCATTCCATTCCGAATTGGACTTTTCAAAGTGTGCGTGTAATTCAAGAAGCTCTTCGTTGTTGCCAAAACCATACACCGTGTGCTTTTGCAAATCTAAGTTTCCGATATTGCCGCGACATGCGGCCTCCCACAGGTGTTCATCTGGCAAGCATCCGTGGGCCCAGACTGCAAACAATTGTGCGTCGCACCAACGAAGAGACTTCGCAGATCCGTCGACTGGCTGTATTTGACCGTCAAAAACCTGATAAAGCGTATCGGAAACACAATACGCATTGAGCTGAAAAGACTCCACGAATAATGGGTGATTTGGGTCTGGTGAATCGCCATAAAGAAACGGTCCTCCCTGAATCGCACGAAAATTTCGTTCGAAAAGCCAAAGCGGATAATGCTCTGCCAAATAGGTAAGTCTCGATATCCGCAGCGATTCGTCTTCTCGTGTTCGTGCGTAGATCATTTCCGGATTTATCGGAGTGAATTCGCAATCGAGGTAAAACGCCCGTCGCATTTCAAAGGTCACGTTACAATCCGTTGTTCCCCGCTCTTTTTCATCGGCTAACTTTAAGAGATAGTCTGTCAAGAATTCAAAGACGAGTTTCCTTGCGGGGCCACCCTCTTCAGGATTCTGCCGCTCAAACAGATCCCGAACCTCACGCTGAGCGATTGTGATCGCCTGAGCCGTTGTAGTTTGATTCCAGTCCGACCGATCACTGTGATCTCTCGCTTCCTGATAGCCGGATCTCCACATCAGGTCGGGCAAACATTGAAACATCAGTTCTGTCGGGCGTGCTTGATCCTTGGTCGTAAACAATGGACGCACTGCGGTGGCCCAAGAATCCTCTGTTGCCGCATTCCCTGAATGAACTCGTTTTGGGCTTCGATCAGGCATGCCAACGACGAATCGCCAAAACTTTGCAAAGTCCGGTGAATTCAGATCCTTGGTGACGCGCTGACGCGGATCCCGCTCCGAAAAACTCAGAAGGGATAATTCACGTGATCGTAGAACCTGACACTGATCCGCCCAGTAGCACGCCGCCCAATGGGCGGCGAAAAAGTCTCGAATGGTCACATCAGACATTCTTACGTCGACAACTTCATCGGGACGTTCGATACTGGTTGTCTCGCTGTAGAAATGGAATTGAATCGATTCGGAATCGATCTGAGCAAGATCGAGTAGCTCCTTCTCAAAGTCGATTCCGAGCTCCTTCAAAACAGCGATGAATCCGAATTCCTCCATGTAGTCAAAGAAATTTCTCGCCGAGTCACTTGTGATCGAGGGCACGCAGTCAACCGGATCTTCTTTCCAGGTAATCATTGCGAACGCCACAGCCGAAACGATTGGAATCACGTGGGATCGCTTCAGATACCGGAGTTCTGAATCTTTGGTAGAGTTTCGAAAGTTGGCGATGACCGTTTCATTCATGGAGTACCAATACAAGTCGGAAGCGGTCTGCATGTGCGCGAGCTCACCGGGTTTCAACTCACGAATGATATTGAGTGTCCGCGGCAGCCGAATCTCCTCGGCATCCATTCGCTTGAGCGCATCCAATTTCTTCTTGCCCTCGGTCGTCCCTCCTTCCGCTGACAGGTATTCATCCGCTTGATCGCGAGAGAATTTTTCGACTTTACAGAACGTCCAAACGGGAATTTGCCTCATTTCCTCGTCCTGCAACTCTTTCGGTGCATCCTTCAATTCGCCGAGCTGCAGTTCATCCCAGACGCGTTTGATCGCATAGGGCCGGCCGGCAATGACGAGGCGAATGCCAGGAAAGTAGTCGGTGACAAAGGAGTTCAGAGCCGCTGCCCGTTTCTCTGCTTCCTGGCGGTTCAATTGGTCAAAGGCGTCAACGATCAGAGTCAGGCTGCCCGTTCTTAATGCATGAAAGAGCTGCTGTTCGATCTCTGGATCAGACGGGAACCGCCAAGTTGCTCGATAATGCTTTTCTCGGATGGCTCCGTACTGCGCCAGTAGCTTTTCGAATAAGGTCGAATGCGAAGTGTGGCTTGGTCCGGATCGATGAGCAAACTGCTCGGCACTCTCAGGGAGTTGGCGCAGTTCAAATCGCAGGGCGATATGACCTGGTTCGGCATTCTCGGTTGCAACTTCGAGCTCTTCCAGCAACTTGGACTTCCCCACGCCGCCTTCCACAGTGACACACAGACGGCGAATACTCAGGTCTTGAAGAAATGCATGTCGGTTTGGCTCATCTGGCCAAAGACTCGGATCATATCGCAGCACAGGTTCAGATTGCCCGTTTGGGTCCTGTGTTGGGTTAGAACCCAATGCGTCGATGTAATCTTTCAGTGGGCATGCGTTCTTGGCTGGAAAAGCCAACCGGCACAGACGCTGATCACGAATGAATTTTCCGAACTTCATGAACTGTGAAATCAATGCGGGGGGGCGATGCGTTTTGAGGCATTCTAGCCGAACATGGTTCACGCGTAGCAGTTGCGGTGATCAGGCCATCCAAGACGGAAATGCCCCGTCAGGGCGGGAAAGTGTTTGCCTGGGCAGAGTGATCATTGAATCGCTCTGTGCCCTAGAAATGCAACGGCGGCGACTGTTCCAATCGCCTCTTCCAATACCCTTGCCAGAATTTCACAGTCTTGGGCTACCGGGACAACCGAAAGTGCGATTTCGAAGTAAACATCAACGTCCCCCACGAACTTGCCGAGTCGACGTCGTTCGTTCGCTGACATGAGTCTCGATAGCCAACGACAACGTTGTTCGGTACTCAAGTCGGCGAGTTCCAGTATCGGTCCAACCCGCAACAGCACGACTTCTTCGGTGGGAGAAACTTGAATGTCGATCGTGCAATCATTCTCGGTGGTCACCAGCCAATGCGACCATTCCTCTTCATCGGTTTCCCGCCGAAAGAACGAGACGCCGAGTCGATCCAGTAGTTCGTCAAGTGCAACGGTCGGCGACATTTGAGACCACGATGAGTTGATGGAACGACAAGCAAGGAAGCCCGCCACTGAGTGAACGGCTCGACACAACATCACTCTCCCTCCGGGAGAGTCGGCCTCTCAGGGCCGGAGAGGGTTTACGACAGAAGCCCTCCCCGGCCGCTTAGGCGTCCGACCCTCCCGGAGGGAGGGTGAAGTCGTGAGTCACCCTCCCAGTGGAGCGTTTGGGAGGGTCGGGAATCGAGCCTTCAGCGAGATTCCCGGGGAGGGCTTGTTGATGCTTGTTTCCGTTGGATGCGAGTGAACGATCATGTTTGGAGCAGTTGATTGCGGAACGCAAAGCGGATGGGCGGTCGTGGAAAGCCCTCCCCGGCCGCTAGCGCGTCCGACCCTCCCGGAGGGTGAGTGATGTCGTGGGGGGGGCGGAGTGACCAAAGCCCTGTCCGAATGCTGCTCTGCCCGAGCAAATAAGGCAGCCAGTTGCGAGACGTTGTGAAAAAAGAGAAACACAACCAGAGCATCTCGTCCTGCGTTTCAGAAAATCATCCTCAGTCGTCACTCCTGGCTGCCTTCTTGCCATTCAGAGCGACCGATGGGATTTCCTCGTCGGGCTCATTCAACCATTCGTGACACGAGGACTCCGACCGATGAAAAAGACACTCATTGCATTGCTGACGATTTACTGCTTTCTGATTGGATACAGTTCCGCTGCAATCAGCCAAGATCTGTGCACAATCGTGTTCGAAGACAACTCCATCGTGATAGGCGGCGACCCGGTGCAGTGCGACTTGTACTACATCCTGCTGGGTGACGACGGTGGACTTCGAACCGGTGACATGTTGCAGTTGACTCGGCGTCATGACCTTCCGAACAAGTACTTTCTCGCGAAGGCTCGCTTCAAACTGGACGACGCTGCACAGCGAATCACGATCCACTGGAGAGCTGATGAGGGCGAGAAGATGGGTGCAGTCGAGCAAGGCAGATTCACATCGCGAGTGGGACCGACTGGTTCGCGGTACTACACAATCACGCGTCACTCAGGAGATCAATCTCAGGAGGGGCTCCAACTTCGCGTTCGCCAAGTCGATTTTGAACTGCTACCGAACTGGGCGCGTCAGGCTTGCCTTCCATCGATCCTCGCCAAACTGACGCCGGAGCAGCAGTACGAGTACCACAAGCACCAGGCCGAAAGCATCCGGATGATCGGCAAGATTGCCGAGGAGTACTTCAAGTAACAAAATCTATGGTTCACTCTCCCTCTGGGAGAGTCGGCCTCTCAGGGGCGGAGAGGGTGGAAACGACCAGACGCTTGCGGATGATTCTGTGGTGGAATTCGTAGGGTTTCTGTCTCCACGGATTGACTACAAAATCGATCATGTCTCTGTTGACCGTGCATCTCAGGCCCTCCCCGGGCCTGAGAGCCCGACCCTCCCGCACGCGGGAGGGTAATGTGCTGGATAAGCCCGGCGCTCGACTTGAGCATTGCCAAGCGTAGTTAAGTATTCGCTACGGGCTTGCAGATTCAACAGACAACAAAGGCGTTCCGCCCGCGGCACCTGCGAGAAAACCAAATTTCTCGCGCGCCTCACTTCGTTCGTCGTCCTGCTCTCAATTCAGCCGTGCTCGCCTTCGGCGAAAGGGTTAAGGGTAATGAGCCCTGGCAACACGACACCCGCTGCTGCCAACCGAGTAGGATGGACCGAGGCGACTGCGAAAGGAACAACGCGCGTCGAACGATCCGTTGCCGAACGAGCCACCACGCAACACGCGGGCAACGGGATAATCGCCTGTCGGTTTGCCTGAGCCCCAGTCGATCTCCTCTGACTCGTAGCGGTTCATGCACCACTCCCATACGTTGCCAAGCGTGTCGTACAAACCGAAGTCGTTCCTAGTCTTCTGTCCGACGCTGTGTGCATGCTCTCCTATCTTACGCGACGCCGTGCCAGAGTCCTCCGCCTCCGAACTGTTCTCGTCAATCCAAGCGTGATCCCCTAGCTTTGTTTTTTCGTCGCCCCAGTAGTACCTCGACGTGCCTCCCGACGGGTTGCGAGATTCCGCACGACTCGAATACTCCCAGATCCATTCGTTCGGCAGCATGCTGTGGCTCCAGATGCTGAAAACCATCGAGTCATACCAACTCAGATTAACAACAGGACCACGGGGGTAGGGACTCCAATCGGTGTACTTACCGAAGCGACTGCTGTGATGTTCGTCGAAAAGGTCGTAAAGGCGATTTGTGACCGCATAGGCGCACAGCGTGAATCGATACGGCAAGGTGTAGTCTCGCTCGACATTGTTTTTCTCCCCCGCACGACCAACTCGTACTTGTTTTCCCGCCAACGAGTTACAGTCACGCATTGCAGTTTCCAAATCCTCGTTTGTAATGGTCAATGCGTTGGGATCAGTCTTTCGCAGCATGACGTACTCCCGAAGGTAGCCACCGACCACTACCCATGCGTACCTGTCTCGCATGGTCACACCGCTTGGCAAATCACCCGGCTGATCTAGATAAAAGTAATGCTGCGCCGCGGTCGTCGCCCACATCAAGTCCTCGTCCGACCACGACGCGGTGGTCAAGAACCCTGCTCGACGCAAAAGGTTTGCCCAGCATCGATACATCAACTCCGTGGGCCGACCGCTACGGTGCCACTCTTCATCCGGACGCTGGTACAAAGGACGTATCAAATGCAACCAACGTTGATTGGACAGTTTTCCCTGTAAAGCAAACGCCTCGCTCGGCATGCCGCAAACCATCCGCCATGCCTCCGCGATGCTCGTGTCTCGAGCGTCACGTGCCTGATCGATCCGCTCATGAAACCAGGCTCGCTCTTGGTCACTGGCACCATTGACCATCCACAGCGCCGCGAAAAAATCTCGCTGAGTCACATTTCTCCACTCGAGTCGCTTGGGGTCCTGAGATCGAAAGAATGAGCACTCCAAGTAGCTCGTGTTCAGCCGAACCAGTTCACGAATCTGATCCTTCGTAAGTGAAAGTCGTTCGATTTGTTTCAGATCAGACCATTCGGAATGGATTCGACTCAGACGATCACAGACACGGCGGTACAGCTCCTGAATGTCGACCACGTGTTCGATCGACTCGGAGGTCTTTGTCGAATCGCTCTCGACAGGTATCGGGATCGATTCATTCAAATCGCTCGGCAGTCCATCGTTGTCGTCAGTGAAATGTGGATCTCGATTCCACATCAGAATCGTCACACCGATGGCGGCAAGCAAAATTAGCAATTGTTCCTTAGTCATCCATGACGGAAACTTCCCGCCTTCCTTGATGGAATCCATCTCCAGCGATTTTTGAATTCCATGCCAGTAGACATCGGCCAGCGACCGAAGTGTTGCGAATGTTTCGATGTCTAGCGACCGCAAGACCTCGATCGTTCGTCCCGAAAACTGAACCTCGCCTTGCAGAAACCGCAGCTGATCATGTCGTTCGGGCCCCAACGCCCGCCGAACTTGCCCGTCGTCGAACAAGTCCGTTAAGGCAAATTTCCAATCCGACGACGCATCGCTTTCTTTGCCCGAGCGTGAAAACAATGTCTGCCACAGAATCTGGGTGATCGCATTGGGGCGTCCACCAACGACACAATGGGCTCGAGGGAATTGTCGGAGAAACTCTCGTAGCTGTTTTGCCTTGGCGATGCCCGGTTTTTCCGGAACCTCGTCCAATCCATCAACGGCGAGGATTAACTGACCGCAACGTAACAAAGCGAGAACCCAATCCCTGATTGCGTCTTCATCACCGATACGTCTTGGCAAATGCTGAAAGCCCTGTTTTCTGGCACCGGCGAACTGCGTTTTCAAACGCTGGACAAAGAACGAATGTCGCTTTCCATCGTGAGGCAGATCGACGTAGGACTCCCAGTCATCGGGCAGGTCACTGAAATGAGTCCAGATGACAACTTGACTCCCTGTCGCCGCCCCGGCCGCCGCATCCAACTGCTCCAACGCCATCGATTTTCCTATACCCGCTGCCGCAGTGACGCACAGCAATCGTCGTTGCCCTGACGACGAGTCGCCGCCCAGAAAGCTCAGTCTTTCTCGGACGGGCAAAGGTTCCCATCGCGACTCGTTTCGATCCTTCCGTGGATTGTCTTCTTCACCGTCCATTCCACGCTGCGGCAACGCATTGACCCGCAGCAGGGGCAACGCTTCGCCTCGGTCTTCCGGTCTGAAACGTAATCGCAGCAACCGCTGATCGGCGATGAACGGGGAGCGGGATGGTTGATCTGGGACCGCGGTCAAGGGAACATTCGCTGGATCGGGTGGGCTACCGGAATCTGGAAGAAACGAATTTAGCAGAATCCCAACATCCAGAGGGCCATGGTTGGCGGTTTCAAAACGTCAGGTGCGTTATGCCCTGAGCGTATTGATCACTCTCCCTCTGGGAGAGTCGGCTTCTCAGGGGCGGAGAGGGCTTAGCAAGAGCGACAGAATAAGTCCTGTCGATAATCGATTCCCTGCGACTTGAACGTTCACGCACGTCCGTTTCTAGCGATCCCGTCATGCCCTCCCCGGAAATCTCGCTGAAGGCTCGATTCCCGACCCTCCCAAACGCTTCGCTGGGAGGGTGACTCACGACTTCACCCTTTCGATTCGGGAGGGTCGGACGCGGTAGCGGCCGGGGAGGGTTTTCCACGAGCGACGCGACAAGCCCGATTGATATTCGATTGCGAGCAACTTGATCGTTCACGCTCGTCCAACTCAAACGATCCCCGTCATGCCCTCCCCGGAAATCTCGCTGAAGGCTCGATTCCCGACCCTCCCAGACGCTCCGCTGGGAGGGTGACTCACGACTTCACCCTCCCGATTCGGGAGGGTCGGACGCGGTAGCGACCGGGGAGGGTTTTCCACGAGCGACAGAAGAAGCCCGGTCGACAATCGGCGATACCGCGGCGAATTTTCTGGGCTCGCTCGCGAATTGGCTGGCTTCTGAAGGGCGTCCATCCATGTCCTCTGTAATAGGTGATGCCCATGTCAAAGCGAGAGGAGTTCGAACAGTGGCTCGAAGACAACTTTGAGCGTCAAACGTGGCAGTTCCCCGGATCGTCGTCCTACACCGTGTACCGGGCAAAGCCCGCGTCGGCCCGTGAAGCGGATCGAACTCATCGTGTCCCGCGTCCAGGTTGGTGGTCTGGGCTCGTGACCGTCCTGAGTTCTTTTTTGTAGGATGAGATCGCGGCTTGAACATTTCAGCGGCTGGGCTTGCTTTTCCGGCAAACACAGCCGCCGTGGGGTGATTTCGGACGCCAATCAACGCTTTGAACCAATTGTTTGATTTCTTGGTCCGCAGGAATCCCTCCCGGCCATTGCCGCGCATCCGAGCACGAACCCGTGAAAAGGGGAGCAAGACGGCGTGCTCTACGTGATCCGCATGCTTTATCGCTATTTTCTTGTTTTTTTTAACGCGCAACCAATGTGGCTGCCTTCTGGATAGTGAACCCGTAAATTGGCGTTTCTATGGCGCCATCCTCGCACCGGACTAGCCCAGCAAAATTGGTGCAAAATCTGTCCTGCAGAGTACCTTAACCGAGAGATCCAATTTCATGATTCAGCAGCGAGTTCTCGTACCGTACGGATTCTACCGGGACCGATTCCAAATTCCTCAGTTTTCTAGCAATGAGCTAGTGATGGAGATTGAGTCTCTGGCAAAGGCGATATCCTCGGAAGCTGACGAGAAAGAAAGAAAGATACTGAAAGCAAGGATATCCGAAATCCGGAAATCCACCGAATTCAAGAAGGCTCAGCAACAGCTCGAAAGAGAACGCGAATTATCGATGGAGGGACCACTTGCATTCGTTCCTCACGCAACGGTCCCTGGAAAAATCGAGGAGTGCAAGGTTGGATTTTCAGAGGAGTTTCCGCTTGGGTTGCTCGTAAGGGGCGACAGGACAGGTCCGTTGAAGGGTGATCTAACCACGCTCAGCAGCGACGACGAACGAATCCACATTCTGGAATTTCGCAACAACGGTGACTTGTTGGCGGAAGAGTACCCGGCGGAATTTGTATTCGTGGAGCTGATACATGATGAAGAATTCAACCAAAAGCTACTGACCAAGAAGAGTCCGTTACCATTTGAGCGGTGGATTAAGATTTTCGCCGAGAGATCAAGGGGGCCGGGAAAACGACAACTAAGAATGGTCCAGCGGGAGGTAATCGATCGCGTGATCGCAGACTTCCTATTCGTCGAGCGTGATCAGACCGGCGAAGTCATTCTGGCGGAAGATGGTTATGCCGCAAAGGGCAAAGGCTACTTTGGAAGAAAACAGGGTGTCCCGAATCGCCTGCGTTGGCACAGAGAATTGATGCAGGCGTCTCCTGACCAAAGGTCCGTTGAGGGGTTCTTCCTAAATGGATGCATCGAGCCCTTGAAGCGTGCTTTAACTGAAATGCTTGAGTGGAGTTTGTACGGTGACGGCCCCACATCCAACGGAGGCAACTATCCAAACGAAGAGTACGAACAGAAGTTGCTGCCCGCAATTCAGGAATCGAGCGGAACTCCAACTCCGTATTTGGGGGAACTGCCAAAAGAAATTTGTATTGCGTGCAAGGCCGAGCTTGATTCGTACTACAACAACAAAGAAACGAAGCTACGTAGCGGAAGTCATGCCAAGTACAGGACGCAGATAGCTGAAGACCTTGAAGGAAAAGTGCCACCAGGCGAAGAATGGGAGACAGCATGCGAAATATCGGTCGTCGCTATTGATGAGTACTTGTACCGCAGACGAGTCACACAGGAAATCAGTAACAAGGAGAAGTATAGAACTGCGATGAAACTGAGTGATGTGGATCGCTGGCTAAAGCGTCTTGCCGAAGTCAATCTCACGGAGCGTGATCACAAAATCGTGAAACAACTCTGTTACGATAGAGTTTTGGCACCAGTCAAAACTTTGGCCATTTCATGTAGTCACGATGGTGCTCGCCAAGAAGAGACCGATTCCAGAACCGATGCTTGGCTCGACATTTTTGACCGGACAGATTTGACGTCGCTCGAGCGGGCAAGTCTCTGCGACGTAGTGGAAGGCATTCTTCCAGGTTCCGGCGTGACGGAGGCAGACTTAAACGAACTTGAGCAATTGCCGATGAGCCGACGTAACGAAATACTTAACGCCGCAATGACGCGAATCCGAGACTCAAAATTTGATTCCTAAACGTCTGAACAGTCTGAACACACTAGAGTCTCACTCACCGACAAACGTAAAGCCGAAGAATGAATGCCAAGAAAAGTGACGTGCTATTGTATCTCTTGAACCAGCTCTCTGAGCCAGATTTGGAAGCGGTGGAAAATGCCCTATTCGAAGACGATGAGATGAAGGATTTCTTCTACGAACAATGGCGTCTGATGAGCAAACCTGAAGTCACGAATGATGACATTGAATCACCAGGCAAAACGGAACCGATTTTGGAACTTGACGAATCTGGTCGCCCCAAACGGCCACCGCTCTTGGATCGTTATCAGCACCTCAGCCCGATTGATCGTGCGTGGATGATCATCGCCACGGCAGAAGAGAGCGATTTTGAGGACGAAGGCGATGAAATGAACTTAGTGGAACCTGTCACGCCCAAGACGGAGACACACGACCACCAGTTGGGAATACCGTTCCCGCCCCTCGCCATGGGTGCCAGCTCGTCGAACCGGGGTGCGAGCGAACCGAACGCTCTTGATTCGCTTGGTCGCCAGATACCAGAGGAGCCAGGGCTCTACTGGGGACTCAATGGCAGGACCGTGAGTTTGATGCTGGTTTCGAGCAGTCCCCTTTTCGCGGGTCGAGACGAAATTTCCCTGAATGTTAAAATCCAGGAACATGGCAACGGCGATGTAATCAATGATGACATCAGCTTGCAGATCGACAGGTTGGCGACAATTCCAATCTGGATCGCGGATATCGATTTACCAAATAATCCGCTGAACTACTTGAAGGTCCATTGGTTGCCACTGGATTGATGGGGCGTCATAACTATCGCCTGAACGTTGACGCCGAAAGCGTCACCGCATCCGAACAGGAACGGTAACTCATTTGTGACGCATTTTACCCTCCCGCGTGCGGGAGGGTCGGGCTCTCAGGCCCGGGGAGGGCTTGCGGTGCGTGCCCTCTCCGGCCCCGAGAGGCCGACTCTCCCTGAGGGAGAGTGATGGAGAGTTTCATTGATTTGTCGTTTCCGAACGGTAGCTAAATGGCACATATCAGCACGAACGAATTGGCAATTGGATATTACGGCACATGTCAAAATATGGGGATCGTTCATTATTTGCGCGTAACTTGCTCACCAATTCATGGGATAGCGATAGTCTCAATGAACATGTGAAGCCACATTGCGTTTCGGAAGAACAACAATCTCGCCTACGCGCACTTTGCGACGCTGATGCAGCATTCCGTAGTCGAAATGACAACTCGCAACTGTCAGGGATCGGGCAGCATCTAAACGATGCTTCCAACAAATTCAATCAGGCTTGGGGCGAGACCGCTGTTGCCAATCCGTTTTTCGCAGATCGGCAGAAGATCGATAGAGAAATCGCGAATTGCGAAAGCTTTGAGGCTCATGTGGTTCGCTGGCTTTGTAAAGCCGAGAACCAAACTCGCGGTCACCAATTGGTACTCGATCTTGTTCTTCACCGTGTCTTCATCAGTGCAGACCCGAAATCAGTCGACGATGACAACTTGCGGATCGAAGGACGCCGATGGCTCGCCAAGTCGTTTGCTGATAGGATCAAAAGCCTGAGAGAGTATCGGGCCTGGGCGTTTGCGGGGGATGCCGATACAGGGAATGGTCGACACAATATCGAACACGACTACGTTTCCCAACTTGAGCACTCGGTTTGTGCTCCGATCATGGTCGCTACTGGTGGCCAAGGTGCGGTCGTGTGGTTGACAATCGATCTCTTCCGGGACGGAATCAGTACCTTTACACCGGACTTGTTCTCGCTCGGGATGACTCAAGTCGCCACTGCAACGGGTGGTGAGGACGGGATTCTGACATCGTTCGATGCGATGTGGGAGCTATCCGGGCTGGCGCGACACGGATTCTCGGGCCGCTGGCGAATCACCAATGCCCCAACAACCGTTTGCAACGCATCGCGATTGGAGAAGGAAGCGACAGACATCGGTTCGTTGGTGGGAGGTTCTGCAGAGTGTGCCACTTTGGTCGGCTTGTTGGCTGCGAGCGGTTTCGTTTACGAACCCGTTCCCGCCGCGGGTGAGTCGCCTAAGGAGTCGATTCGTCGAGTTGCCCTGAATCCTTTCTTTGCGGCAACGGCAACGGTCAGTAGGTCCATTGCCAAACCACCGGAGGACCTCTCTGCACAGCAACGTGCTGACTGGGACTCGGACCAGCGAAATCTGCAGTTGGGAAAAGTCTTTGACGTCGACAACAAGCTAGGGGCGGCCTCACGTTACCGGTTGGAACCGGACCGCACCGACATTCAGCCTCTGATCGATACGATCGTGATATCCCAGGACGACTTTGATGCGGAATCGAATGCGAACGCAGCGAAGAGAAACCAAGTGCAGCAAGCGATCGATCGGGACAAGCAGAAAAGCAACTCCGTATACGGCATTCACTTTCAGCCCTGCCGGACGATCCAAGATGCGTTGAACTGGATGTTGTCGGTCAATCAGTGGAAACGAGCACTCAACGAGTACAAGCTGAAACAGTGGGAAGATCAGTGGGATATTTTGCGAGATGAGAATGGAGACCCTGTGTTGCGGGACGGTAAAGAAATCAAAACCGGCTCCATCGAATACATGCAGAACCCGATCGGAGGAGCAGAGGAAACGGATCCCGAAACGGCAAGTGATTCGGACGATGACGATGAGCTGAAAGTGCCGGAGGACATGCCTGAGTGAGGTGGGCTCCGTTTGGGAAAGTCGGAGCGGATTGATCGTGCAGAGCCCTCCCCGGCCGCTTAGGCGTCCGACCCTCCCGGAGGGAGGGTGAGGTCGTGTTGAAGCGTTATTTCCGAATGCTACAAGCGGATTTGGTTCGGTGTGCATTTCGTCAGTTCACATTGCTCTCGCGAAGCAACCCGTAACAGCATCGAAGTGCATCTGGAGTAGCCCACATCTTTCTAGCGAAACTGCTATAGCTCACTGTTTCCGCGATATCTGTGATGGAGATCGCGGCATTTTTCGTGATGGCTTCATGAAAGGCAAGAACATCTGCACTACAATTCGCGGCTGTATTCCCTTTTCTTGATTCATCATGCACCCCACCAATTCTTTTACCGATTCAGGCAACCCGCCATTCATTGCGGACCAGCGGCTATCTGTTCTTGAGTTGAGCGAAAAACAGCGACGCAGCACCTTGCATTACTTGCGTCTTGCAAAGCTGCCCGACACTCGTGCGTGTCGCAGCGATCCTGTTCGGCTGCAGGGGACTACTACGCATTGGAGGGTGGAGAAGAATCGCTATGTTTTGATGGCAGATCTCCAGCACCGTTGCGTAGCGATTATCTCAGGTTCTGGCTATGGAAAAACGCAAGCGATTGACCAAATGGGCATCGCTCGCATGTCAGCGCATCCCGAGCACTTGGTCATCTCAATTCCTCTGCATGAGTTGCCCATCAATGCAGAGAAAATGTTGGATCGTCTTGCGGCCGAATACCTTTCGCAGCTGAAACAGTCGCCAGTCATTGCTAAAGACGCCGAACTGCCAAGCCGCGCCACGCTTTCCAAGCAAATCGAGAGAGCGATACGTTGCGGCGATTTCACACTTGCAGTTGATGAACTGGACGAGGCGGTCGATGACGCTGTCGCGCGGATCAGGTGTTTACGTAGATTTCTGCAATGGAACCGGCAGTGCAAGTGCGTGATCGCTGCACGCCGCACTGTGATCATTGAGGACTACTGGCGTTCACTGTTTTCGCGACAGCAGACGCTGGATGATCAGAGTTCAAGCTGGGAGTTCTGGCTCGTTGAGCCATTCAATATTGAACAGACCAAATCGTACTTTGGCACGGATTATCGACGACTGCCGGAGCCGAGGGACCAGATTCGATTCTCACCACGCGGACTACACGAAACGTTTTGCGAGCTGTCCACGACGCCCAAAAAGTGCTTTCAATCAATTGCCGAACTCTACTGGATTTGTTTGGTGGGGTCACTACGCAAGGAGTGCGAGAAACAGAGTTCGCCCGACGGAAGAAGAACACTCTCATACGAGGAATTACTCAACCTGCTTTCTGCAATTGCGGCAACTTTGGTGATGTGGAATGACAACCCACACCGCGAGCGAAAGCCAGGAAAGGGATTAGCCCCCGCAGGGAGCTCACCAGTTTTGTTAGTCGATGCTCAACACCTATCGGCATTCAAGAATCTCGTTTTCCTTCGAGTTCAACGCATTCAAGAGATCGACCAAAGCGAGTTTGAACGCATGTGGACTCAGCTTGTTCGACTCAACATTCACTTGATCGAATTTGCTTTTACTGTGGGCGGAAAACTCGACGGGGTCTATTGGCGTCAGAAAAACGAGCGAGACTTCTTCGCTGCCATGTGGATGACTCGTTCGGCTGACGCAGCTGAGTTCGATTGGTTGATCAGGCGGGCCCGCGAATCAACGGCTGATCCCGCCGTAAACGAAGAGCAAAGGAATGATAACTTCTCGCTGTTGCTGGATTTATGGCGAGCGATGCCCGTCGATGGGAAATCGATGTCGAAAGATTCCGCAGATCGCTTGGGCTACCAATTTGACTCTCCAAAGCCATCTCAAGACGCGATTAGAGCGGATGTCGAATTGAACCATCGCCAAAGTTCTGCTCTGGAACTCTCTGTTTTCACAGGTGGACATTCAAGTAGCCCGACGAATCAAAGGCTAGTGCTTGCGACCTTCGTTGGATTGGTCATCCTTTCCTTATTGGTCTTGGCCCCACGCCTGCTAACTCTTCGCTTGGAAAGAAAACTGGAAAGGGAATCGAATTCACGGCCCCTGGAAACGAGCCAATTACGTGCGGGGGTCCCGCGTCTGCGTGAGTTAGACATCGTCTTTGGACAAACGATCGAAAGCGACGATGGACGGCGGCGTTGGCTGTTCAAAAACAGCAGGTCGGTGGTAAAGGCCTACGAACCGTCTCAGGAGCTTCCCATCCGCGACGTTTTTCGCAACGACACAGACTTCTATCTTCGGCTCGTCGGTGAGAGACGCTTAACCAACGAGGAGTGGTTTTTAGTCGTGGGTCTTGTCGACGCATCAGGCAGTTTTTCGGTTCTTTCGACTGCTCCGCTGACCGATGAATCTGAAGTCTTTCCGTTCGGAACAGAAACAAACGGGGGACTTCGCACATTTAGGCTGCTTTCCTACGACGGCCAAAATGAGAAACCAACAGTTGGCGGCAACTTCTTCGTTGTACTTGCCCATCCTGGCCCCATAACCGTGCAAGATGTCGAAAACGCACTGGAATTCAAATTCGAAACGCCACCTCCACCAAGCCCACCGATGCGATCCGCCGTGAAGGGGCAAGGAGTGTACGAAACATTCAATGCAATTCCAAATCAAATCCGCGGGGCACTGAAAGCTCCATATCACTTTCTCGAATGCTTTTGGGTCGAAAACCGGTGAACGCACTATTGATTTGACTGCTGTGTGATCATGTAGGTTGCCCAGTGAATTGGGGGCAGTTTCTCTCCAAACGGCACGGCTGCCGTCACCTTTTGCTGGGGATCTTCCATCACCGAACCGCTGCGTCCTGCGCCTCGTTTGACCAGAGACATTATTTCGGGGTCAAATCGATAATTGGAAATCATTTCCCGCTGTGCCTCGGCGAGAGCGATACAAGGGGTAACTTTTGATTCCGCCTGAAACATTAGCTCGAACATCCGCGTAACCATCACCTGACTTGAATTGTCATAGACGTCCGATATCGTTCCTATTGATGAACGGGCACCAGCGTGAATTGCAGCCATCTGAAGACTGCGGACGGGTGAAAACAAATTCAGCTCTCCCAATGCTGTTCGGCAGCCAGAAAATACGGCAAAGTAACACTTGTCCATTCGCTGGCGTTGCAGTCGATTCACTGACAAAAAGGGACCGGTGCCCGCTTCGATGTCGACCATGTCGCTCATTCCAACAAATAGTTCGGCTGGAACGATGCTGATCTCACGCAGACGATTCTTACCACCGGGCAGATCGCTCAAAACAGGCGATACTCCATGCGACGCAGCCAAAATAACTGTAGCATTAACCGACTCCTCATCGAGTCGCGGGTCATTTCCCTTGAGTCGCACGACTCTAGAAAAGACAGGGGCGTTTTGTTTCGTTAGTCCAGCAATTGCGTTCTCTTCCGCTGCCGCACCCGCAGGACTGTTTTTCTGAGAAACAACGGTCAGCAGCAAATCATTCGACACTCCTATTTCGCCCCCATCACGTTGCCCCCCAAAATAGTTCAATGGCGAAGGATGAAACTCGACTGATTGCACAGCCTCAATCAGGTAGCGATCATTCGAAACCGGAAGAGCCGCAAACGGGATCAGGGGAATCGCCATGTCGCCGCTGAATACGACCGCAGTCTGCTTGCCCTTTTTCTGCAGATCTAGAGACTTGACCAATCGATCAATTGCCAGCAGTTCAGATAACTGTTGGCCAGGATGGCCTTGACGAAAAGGTGTTTCCTCTAATTTGTGTCTGGCCAAGTACTGCGTCAGTAGACTGCGATCCCCCAGTCGCATGATCTCGACGGCATTGGAGGTGATGATTGCGACCCACAAGTCAACAAAAGAACGCTGATCCCAGTGTTCTTTGGAAATATTCGAAGGGCGTGCTGAAAATTGTGAAAAGACATTGTTGACCGAGAAATAGTCAACCAAAATTTGGTTTGGTTTCAGCGAACGCTGTATCAAATCCAACGGACCTTCGGATTCAGCAGGAGCCGCTGTCGGTCCTAATTCCGCGGACGGTAGCTCCACTAACATTTGAAACTCTTCCATTATTCCACGGATTGACTGCTCGTGGATTCGCTGTTGTTTCGCTACGGCCGCCAGGATCTCCAGTTGCTCAGCTGTCCCTTCAGCTGTTTTTGCAAGCTCGCCAACGAGTTTTCTGATTTTCTCTTCGTACTCTGACTCCATCTCGTTGCGTGCTGCAAGCCGCGCAGAAAAAGACTGCTGATCAAAGATGAGCTTTCGATACCCAAGGATGCTTTGGTAAACATCTTCCTTCAAAGCTTGGTCCACTGCTTCATCGGCTGATGACCAACTAATTCGTCGATCGCTGGTGTTTTTCGCGGGCAGGCCAATTGGAACCTGGAAGAGATCATTCAGCTCAGGCCTCAGCAAATCGATAGTCGGGTGAAGCTCGTTCATCGGCAGTCTCCCCAGTTTTTGTAACACGTTAAACATAAGCCGAATTGCCTGCCGCTGTGCTCCCCAGCGATCTCCATAGAGCATTTGATGTACCAGCAAAGCGGTCGCAGTTCTTAGTGACTCGACCTCTAGCAAATCCAGCTTGAGATCACGTCGCATCATGATGAGCGCGCTTTCAAACTTTTCACAGGCCTGATCATGTCTACCAATCCTGCTCAACGCATCTGCATAGTTGTGAAGCTCTCTCGCATGTTGAAGGCTAGGCACATTATCGAAAGAAGCGATTACTTTATCAAAGTATTGAATCGCAAGATCTGCCTTGCCCAGTCGACTCGCTACTAATCCCGTAAGGCTCATGATCTTTACAATGTCACCTTGCTTGTCGCCGGAGCCATCGTTGAAAGTAGCTAGCACGGCCTGCAACTCTCTAAGCAAGTCGTCGCTTGGTGGTTCCGCTTGGTAGCGAGCCTCTACCAGACTGTACTGAATGCGAGCCGTCCTGACGCCACTTGGATCAGAGGACTCAGGCAACAAGTCAATCGCTTTACGGTAGTCAGGTATTGCGTTCTTGGGATCCCCATTCTTTGCTCTGATGTTCCCGCGTCCCAGATACAGATTACTCAACAATAACGGGTCCGCTCCCAGTCCCTGTAAGGCTGCGATGGCAGTTGACGAGACTTGAAACGTCAGCAGTGGGTCATAAGAGTTTCGCGTCAAGAAGGTGGTCGTTTCACTGATTACTCCGGACAGGTTCCGCATTTCTGCAGCGGACCATTTGCGATCAAGCAAACTGCCATCCGTTGCAGCATCAAACGTCGCACGCATTTCCGCCATCGCTAACGCGACCAGGTTTCCATCACGGTTTGTTTGGGCGACTCGAGCGATTGCATTCGCCTTACGCAACCTTAATTTCAAGACATCAATCTCCGAAGTGCTACCAAGTTTCCCCATCGCATCGTGAGCAAAGCCGAGCATCTTCGCGTTTGCATCGAAGTCGCCCCTGACTTGGGATATGATTGCGAGCAAATCATAGGCGTCGACATGATAGCGAGTCACCTCACTCGGAACCGCATCGAGATGTTTTAGTGCGGCAAGACATGAGGTTTCCGAGCGATCCATTTCGTTTGACGAATAGAGAGCAACTGCTTTTTGATATTCAAGCACACCAAGCGCCAGTTCCGTCCCCTGTGAAAGATTGTCCTCAATCAGTTTGATTGCAGTCTCGGCATGACGAATACAACTCGGCCAGTTACTCGCCCTTAAGTCTGCGGTTACACCTGCTCTCGCCTCAAGTATCTGAGAAACGATCTCGGGAGAGTTAGATACGAGTTGTTCAAGAGAGCGAAAAAATTCTTCCGATTGCTTTGCGCCATGCCATTCGGGTGATTCAACACCAAATCTTCTACCAAGCTCATCCTTTTCTAAGACACAGCAGGCAACACAAGCGGAGAGCGAACCAGGCATTCTGCTGAGTCGTGCCCGCTGGTTATCGAAGATTTGAGTGACGACTTGATGGCGGAGATCGCGGATTGATTCTTTAAACCTCTCCGAAACAACGGGGGCTTCGGGGGCATTCGGGTTGAATGCAACTAGCGCAGCTAGAAAGACCATCGCCGCAGAGGAATCAGGCACAGCAAGACGAGGCACTGCAAGATCCAGCATTGAGCCGTCTCGCATCACACGGACATTCGCGATTTCCGTGATGGGCCCAGCGAGCAGGCCCGATGCGTTCTCCAGCCGCAGCTCATAAAAGGCCGTCTCCGAATCGTTGGTTGCTTCAATTTCGACCAACAAATCTTGCGGTTGCAAGGGAGATCCAGCAACGAGAGCTGGATCTGTAACCCCTTTTACTCGAACTCCCGAGGAAGTGCCTTCAATCTGAATACCGAAGAATCCAAATTTCGGTTCGTTGCTTTCGGCGTGCTGTACGCCAACAAAGAGAAATAGGCAAATAACGATTCCGAGACTTCGAGTAGAATTTGGCATGATTTCGGGAGTAAATGAACAACTCTGTGAGAGTTTGACTGCTATTCCGCGTCATGGTATCTCACGTCCGGCAAGGAATCCAGTTTTGTTGGATCATGACTCCCCGAACACCGGAATAACACGCCACGATCGGTCACCGGACTGTGAATCAAGTGTACTTGCGGCGATCACCGAATACGCAGGAAAGGCGTTCGATATCCTTCCACGCTAATTTGCGCTTCGGAACCATCCTCATACAGGAACTCTTGATCAGGACTACCAACACTTCGGATTTCCAGCCGTGAAATGAGATTTGCATCGGTTTTCGACTCGGCCGAAGCTTCTTTCGCGCCACCGCCACCTCTCGCACGCGACCTATTGCTGGATCGTCAGGCAACGAATCAAGTTTTTAAGGCCACGTTCGACAGTGAGCCGGGAGCAGTTGGTAGTTCGTCAGATTTGTCCGATTACACGGTATCCATCACGCTTCGATTGTCGGGCTACGAAACGACCTCGATCTTATTCATTGAGCGCATTCGCAAAATTCCGTGTCTGTCATTCCACCTCGTCAAAGCCATCAACCGCCACGGTGAACTGGCCCGTACGAATCAGCGATCGCACCATCGCGATGATTGGTTTTCTTTCGGGCAGGCTTCATAAAGAATCATTGGAGAGCACTTCCAGAGTCCGCCTGTACCTCTGGTACCAGAAAAGAAAAAATGGAATTGGGTGCATCTTCTTTTCCGCACGTTGGGATGTCCTGAAAGCAAATACTGATCACGATGTGACGATACCGAAGATCCGATAGCAGGTGATATCGATCGGGTACTGACTCCCAGCGGTCTTGGCGATCGTCTTTCAAACCGGCCGTCAAGTTCTGGCCCTGATCCGGTAGTTGCTCCCGTTGCAGATACTGTTTTGCGGAACGCCTCTCGTCCGACGTCAATTTCAGAGAATAGACTCGCTGATCCGCGACGAAAGGCAGATTGCGAATCGCCGGGGCATTCTCGACCGCCGAGTCGGCTGTTGGGAAATCTGGATCGTCAAGGAACATGGCAGTGGTGACCGAGGACGCTGGGTGGACGGATCACAGTTTACCGAAGCCACCGCATCGAGTGAGATCACGTTTCACAGATCTCACATTTTCCAGGAGAGTGGACACGTTGAGCGACGGACTGGATTCCTACGCCCTGTTCCCAGCGAAGACGGTGCCAGAATGGACCATTGATCCGACCGGCGAGGAAATCGAACCACATCTGCATCGCCACGCCTACCGCCATGCTGTTGAGCGAAACCAAAGAGCCTGTGCGCCCGCCTCGTTGCCAGTCGGGCGTCAATTCAATGTCCGATGCTTGAGGAGTGGTCAATGTGGAATCCGACGTCATCGATGATACGTCCACGGCGCTGACGCATCGAACGCAACAACCGGGCAGCAGCAATCTCACATCGGCACCAAGATCTCGGTCATATTCCAGGTCAAAAGAGAGGGGCGACTCATTCTCAGATACATCACCGCCGAGATCATCCGGTTGTGGCGAGACTCGGTGTCGGACGATCGTTCCCAAGTCGAGATGTGGCTTGACCAACCGCGCGGCGATTCGGGACGCTTGTTCACGAGCGTCAGGATTGTCCACGCAACTGACCAACAGATCGACGCATTTCGCCTTTTCCAAAACCAACGGATCGTCTGCGGTCCGTGTCAGGCCAACGAGATGTGCGTCGGGACGAATTTCATTCAAGTGTTCGACTAGTCGGACCGTTTTGAATCTGCCAAGATCAGATTCCCGAGTTCCAAAGGTGGCGTCCAAATTGTGCGATTCAATTTCGTCGGGATCGGTGACGATCAGCTTCTGCACTCCGCTGCGGACGAGACTTTCTCCCATCAAGCCACCCAAACGCCCGGCGCCGATCAACAGAACACTCGATTCGTGAACACGCCGAAACACGTTTTCACCGAGCGCCCCGACCTGTCGACTCCAACGTGCGGGTTCGTCGTTGATGGGCGGGGCATTTTCTGCACGAGAGAACACCGGCATGCGTGGACCGACGAGTCGGACTTCATCCAGCGGCACCAGCTGGTCACCGCCGGCGATCAAGCCGATCCAGCCCGAGTGATCATCTCCGAGTCCGGTTTGCAGATACACCATCCATTGGCCCGAACAAAGCTCGCTTTGCTCAATTCGATGCCGAACCGTTGACTCTCCCGTCGATGACGGGTTGTCCAGGAGGAGCCAGTCGTCCATCGCGGAAAGTTTACGTCCACTAGGAGGGGTTTCACCAAATCGCATGTGTCGAACGATCAGATCACAGAAATGGTCGTGAAAGCTCCGTTGGACGTAGCCCCAAGCGATCTGCTGTCGCCCCGTAGCGAGTTCGCCGTACGCATTGTTCCAGAGTGATGAAGGGATGATTAGTCGTCGAATGAAGTTTGACATGTCAGTCGCATCGAGTGGAGAGCATTGGTTGATCATTAGGTGGAGAACACCAACTATCCAGGAGTCGGATGTTCTACGTCACCCTCCCAGCGAAGCCTCCGGGAGGGTCGGGAATCGAGCCTTCAGCGAGATTGCCGGGGAGGGCATAATCGCGATGTTCAAACGAGTGGAGAGAAATCAAATCACTCATCAGCGAACATCAATCGGTGTTGCTTCGCCGAATGTCGGCAGCCCTCCCCGGCCGCTACCGCGTCCGACCCTCCCGAAACGGGAGGGTGATGACACATACGCTCAATCTCGTACGACACCCTCCCAGCGCAGCGTCTGGGAGGGTCGGGAATCGAGCGTTCAGCGAGATTGCCGGGGAGGGCTGTCAGCGCGTATCTTCCGCCACTCGCCCCTACCCTCTCTTGGCTTCTCTGCTCCGACCTTCTCCAAAATTCCTGTCGGAAAGTTGAAGTGCCGCAATAAGGAATGTCCGAACTGGTTTCAGTTCGTTCAATCAGCGTCCGCGAGCGCCATGAACTCAGCCAAGGCCGCAGCCGCTTCCGCTTCACGGCGGATAGCTCTCTTCTTCCGCGTTTCTGCGAGCGAAGTTTCGATCCTGGTGGTTTCACTCTTTACCATCGCAAAGATTTCAAAGGTCGTCGCGATCTTTGGTGAGTCAGTTTGTGGAGAGACAAAGGTTTGGGTTGAAGCGGTACTCATCGAAGGTGCTCCTTCGCAAATCGGGGGAATGCGTGATGCTGGAAAAACCGGCGCACATACGCCGTCCAGCACACTGAAGAAGGCAGCCAAACTTCTCATCTTTGCCCGAGTGTTGGAGATTTGAGTCGAGATTCCTCTGCCTATTACAAGTCTATCTGTGCAGGAACACCGCCCTGGATCGATTCCGCAGGAGAACCCAACCCAGAGATTCCATTGATCACAGGTAACCGTCTCGCGGGAAAACGAACTTCGCGAGTTCCATCCTCCGTAAAGATTGATGAAACGCGTCATGCAAAATCTGACCATGACCGGATTTTGCGTCTTGAGATTGATGATGGATTAAATGCTCTATAGATATCCCGGTGAGAACGATTGTGCTTCCAAAGCACGTCGCTTCACAGAATATGGCAGACTGAAGAGCCCGTCAGCATTGATCGCGTTGAAATAGGTCGCCGTCTGATGATCGTTCTTCTTCACTGAAGGAGGGGGGAAGGGCGGACTTAGCGGAGAAGAAAAGTTGAGAGTTAGCGTTCTCATCATCGCGCTCGGTTTCGAGAACGCAAACGGTGCGCAACAACCGTTGAATTGCGTGTTCGCCGGTGCTTTAACAGCCAAACGTTGGACTGCGGAGCGGTAAGGCTGGGACCAACTGAGGTCGGCGGGGTAACATTTGAACCGTTTTCCATCTTTCGCGATCGTGCAGTTACCAAGCATCGCTGAACTCACGCGTGAGAACCAAAACATCGGGAATGTCATCGAGCGATTGCGACGATCAAGCGATTGCCGTTTCAAAGCGACGTTTGTAACGGTGCCATGTCGCTCCGCGCATAAATGGTACGCATACCAGAAATGGGTAATTGGCGACCTGGATTGACTGCTTCAATACCACTATGAACGCCCTTCATTGCAATTCGCATTGCACTCTGATAGGATGCTCTGCACGAAGAAAGCGGGGTTTTCCTTGCAAAAACCGTGGTTTGCTTAGAGCGATTAAAGTCGTTCGCAATGCAGAGGTCGAGGGTTCAAATCCCTTCAGCTCCATCTTTGAAAGTTTCGATCTTCGCGACGAACGTTTGAATCGTCGCTCGCGTCATCGTCGCTCGACTTTCCAAGTCGATAGCGTGCGGCATCCTAGAGGTGACCAGTTCATGCGCATTCCCGCCAGCGCAGGCCGAAGGTGCTGTGGTTTCGCAGATCCCGGATTGCACTACTCGACCGGTACCCATTTGCGATCAGCGGTGGGGCGCACTGGTCGTCTTCATCGCACCAGTCCTACTGGCGACTTAGAGTGGCCAATGTCATCACGTGATTCTAAAGCCTAGACACCAGCGACATCACCCATCTGCCGCAATGGTTTGCGTTTCAGTGAAATCATGCAGGCTGCGTCGCCCCCAACGTGCGTAAAAAGTACCTGGAGTTGTGCCGCAAGCTGTGGAAGCGATCGCATCCCGAGTCGGACGACCCGATGGAAGCGGATTCGCAATCGCCTTTGGAAGAATCAACAACCAAAGAACTTCACGACTGGACTGCTCAAAGTTTCGTGTTGGTATTGTTTTTTCAGTCCATGTTTTCATTGCATGCATCGCAATCAAAGTGAGCCTCAGGCGCTAGCCGTGGGCCGGCACCACTCAAAGTTCGGTGTTGACATTGTTTTTTCAGTCCATGTTTTTATTGCATGCATCGCAATCAAAGTGAGCCTCAGGCGCTAGCCGTGGGCAGGCACCACAATCCGCCTCATGCCCACGGCTAGCCCCTGAGGTTCACTGAGGCCACCAGCTGCGCCTGCAGTAGGGGACATAAACTTGCGCAAACCCAAAAAGACACAACCCCAAATCTTGAACAGCCCAGCGCAAGCCGCATCGACTCAGGTTGTTCCGCATTGGCGACGGGCACTGGCTGCGGTGATCGGGCAGCGGATATCGATGCCAAGCAAGAACGCATTCATCAATGGCATCCGATCTGGACTGATTCAGCCTGATGCTCATTGGTTGAACTTGTTCGAGCAGGCGATCGAATTGGTGAGCGAAGAAGCGGAGTGGCCCGAAGCAACCGCGAGACCACCGTGACATCGAGTTCAAGCATTCCATCACGTTGTTTCGCACCCATTGGTTTTCAATCACAAACCGACCAAGCTCCTCAATCGTCTGTGCTGATACTCGACGCCGATTTTGGCACCAAACAGCAAGTTCAACCGCCACGGCGTGAATGTTTCGAGTCACTCAGAGTGATCGCATCGCCTGCAATCGAGCCAACCAAGCGAAAGAGACCGCGTTGCTCACCCAAGTCACACTGGGCAGTCTCGGCAACCAGCTAAACCAGCAAATCTAGCTGGCAGCCAACCAAAGAAAGAAACCCTCAATCAACGTCTGCGCGCTCGTCGGAGGGTTCGAGAATTAAGAAGTGAACGCTCCCACAATGCAGAGCCGCGGAGGCGGCGGAAGCGTAAAGCCTGGGACGTGAGTCCCAGGTCTCGTTTCGAAAGCGGTCTCGATTGAGCCCCGAAGGCGGCGACAGATAGTGAGTGATACACTGCCGTCACTGTCGCCGCTTCGCGGCCTATCAGACGCGATGATGGGGTACCCCAAGGGGCTGACGCCCCATGCTTTGCCCTATCGCTGCTCCGCAGCTATCTGTTCAAGGCGAAGTCATCGTAGGTCATGCTATGCATGACGAAATACGGCACGCGCATTAACACGTGGGGTGACCTGTACTCGGGAACAACGCTCGGTGACGTCCGGTGTGCTGGTTGTGATGTACCGATGGCGTCATGCACAGCATGACCTACTGGAACTGCGGAGCATGTCGTATTGATGAATCTATCTGTTCAGCGCAAGGAATCTGTCGTGTCTCGAATGTTTGCACGCGAAGACGCTAAGGCGCGAAGGACGAGCCTCTTTCTTCGCGTCTTAGCGCCTTCGCGTGAGAATCAAAAAAGAAAAAGGCTGCGGGGGTGGAGATGACAGTCTCAAAGGGAGCCACCGTGGCAGCAGCAAACTTTCCCTCTACGCTCTCTGCGTTTCATCTTCAGCAGCCTTCACTCAGATCGCACATCAGATTGCAGTACTATGAGGTGCGAATAAAACCACCTTTTCGCCTCCCAGCGACGGGCACTCGCCGAAGTGCTTGCGCAGCGTTGCACGATGCCGAGCAAGAACGCATTCATCAATTGCATCCGCTCTGGACTGATTCAGCCTGACGATCATTGGTTGAGCAACGAACCGCATTGCTTACCCAAGTCACACTGGGCAGTCTCGGCAACCAGTTAAACCAGCAAGTCCTAGCTGGCAGCCAACCAAAGAAAGTAACCCTCACTCAACGTCTGGGCGCTCGGCAGAAGGTTCGGGATTTAAGAAGTTAAGAAGTTTAAGAAGTGGACGCTCCCACAATGTAGAGCCGCGGAGGCGGCGGAAGCGTAAAGCCTGGGACGTAAGTCCCAGGTCTCGTTCCGCAACGATCCCGATTGAGCCCCGAAGGTGGCGACAGATTGCGGGCGATATCGTGCCCTATCTGTCGCCGCTCCGCGGCTTTCGCAATCGGCAATGTGGCACCCCATGGGGCTGACGCCCCATGCTTTACGCTGCCGTCGCATCCGCGACTATCCACGACTCGGCTTTTAAAACCCCCTTCCCCTTATTGCGATTAAAACCCCCTTCCCCTTATTGCGATTCTGCTCTCCTGGGCGATCGGTTGCGACTACTTGCACCAAGTCGTGACCGTGCCGCATGAACTCAACGATCTGATCGCCGCCAACCAAGGCACACCGCCGGAGTACCGTGGCCAGAGCGAGAATCAGCACGTCTTCGGCTACCTGGCCAAGTACGTGGCGGGCGTGGCGATTGGTGATCGGCGATTGATCCGCGTCAACGATCGCGAGGTGGTGTTCGACGCGAAGGACTATCGCGACAAGTCGCATGTGGAAGTGTCGATGCCGCCCAAGGAGTTCTGCTACGAGTTCTCCCGACACATCCTGCCGCACGGGATGCCACGCACCCGCTAGGGACGTGAAAAGAATTGTTGCTGCCTATGACCGTGAAGCGGTCTCAGACGGTAGCCGGCGATAGAGCGCAGCGATCATCGCCGGTTCATTCGGTCTGACGAGAACCGACCCCGGAGGCGGTCGCAGCCCAGATTCCGAGAAGCCTGCGACACCCTGCGGGGTCGATTCAACATGGTCGTCGCATACGACGGGTGCGCCTTCGGCGACCCGTGGTTACCTTCTGCGATCCCTCGCGGGATCCAATTTAATCGCGTTAGAAACCCCGTTCCCCTTTTCGAAGAAGTACTCCGATTAGTGTTCGATCAGTGAAGATTAGTGGTTCTGCTTCTCTTGAAGTACGATCCGTTTTCACGTTTGCGATGCGTCGTTATTAATCAGCAAGCCGACCTGTATCTCACTGGCTTGAGTGTGGTTTGTTTTTGGGAACACTAATTGGCACTAATCGAACACTAATCAGCAGAACTGCAAGCAGGCTGGATGAAGGCGGCTGGCCAGCAGTTACCGGCGAGGCAGGATTTGGGTCGGTATTCGGGGGAGACAAGCCTCGCGAGCATTCAGATCAGCGGAAGAAGCTAGCCCTCCCCTTCCCCTTTTCGAAGAACTCAGTTGGCCAAGTGCGCTTTGGTAGAAGATTACTGGTAGCGACTGCACGGGCGAGCCGTTTTCTGTGACATTTTCTACCAGTAATCTTCTGCCATCTCCGGTCTGAACCATTGAGCGCCGCGCAAAATATTCGAGAGTGGACTCTGACTCTGTTGCGGAAGAATCGCAGAAGTGTGCGTCTGTCACGAAACTCTAAAAAATTCCCTTCCCCTTTCCAAGTACGCCGCACGCTGTGGAAGCAATCGCATCCCGAGTCGGACGATCCTTTGGAAGCAGATTCGCAATCGCCTTTGGAAGAATCAACAACCAAGGAACCTCACGACTATCGCTGTAAGAAGTGCAACGGCTTGGTCGACCCGGCCGGCCAGTTGGAAGGATCGCTAACGGTCTCGCTGTTGGCTGTCGCGCACTGGGTGGTGAAATGGCAGCAGACGCAAGCCGCAACGACTCAGGTCGTTCCCCATTGGCGCCGGGCACTGGCTGCGGTGATCGGGCAGCGGATATCGATGCCAAGCAAGAACGCATTCATCAATGGCATGCGATCTGGACTGATTCAGCCTGACGATCATTGGTTGAGCCTGATCGAACAGGCGATCGAATTGGTGAGCGAAGAAGTAGAGTGGCCCGAAGCAACCGCGAGACCACCGTGACATCGAGTTCAAGCATTCCATCGCGTTGTTTCGCACTCATTGGTTTTCAAACATAAACCGACCAGGTTCATCAATCGTCTGTGCAATCGCATCACGCCGATTTTGGCACGAAACATCATGTTCAACTGCCAAAGCGCGACCGTTTCGAGTCACTCAGAGAGATCGCATCACCTGCAATCAAGCCAACCAAGAGCAAGAGACCACGTTGCTTACCCAAGTCACACTGGGCAGTCTCGGCAACCAGGTAAACCAGCAAAATCTAGCTGGCAGCGTCCCAAAGAAAGAAACCCTCACTCAACGTCCGCGCGCTGGTCGGAGGGTTCGGGATTTAAGAAGTGAACTGCGGTTGAATCCCGAATCCCGAGTCTGACCCCGGCGAAGCCTTTTCAGACGCTGGTCTAAAGGCCGGTAACAGGTCACTTAAATAGTCTTTCCGCGGAACCGCGGTTTTGTTCGAAAATCTCAAAGTAGTCTAGCATGGGTTGTGAAAACAAAAACTTCCGTTCAGAGAGTAAAAGCGATGCTCGCTCCAAGACACCTTTGTCAAGAGTCGGTGCTGGATCTTCAGGAAAGTTCGAGCTGATCAAGCGTTGGAAGTCTGAGTAGTGCACGACGGATCGCGCCGCTAGCTCAAGGTCATCAGTGTAAACACATAGCCCAACAATTTTCAAAAACGACTCTTCATTTGCCTTTAGTATGTCTATTTTCTTTTCACCGAAGAAAAGAATGTCACTCAACAACTCTCGCATAAAATAGCTGTACGTTGACCTTGATTGACTTACACATTCTCCACTTCGAAATGAGTCATACAAAACAGTAGTAGAAACCGATACCTTGACAGGACCGATCAAGTTAATCCCAAGACTATTCAAATCTTGCAATGCAATCGTGATTTCACGGTCGTTCTCAACTTCCGGAAGAAAATATGGGTACATAGGTCTGACACTGGCTTTGTTCATTTCGGCCATGCAATTACCCACTTCCTTTGGGTTATCCCATAAGTCAAGTGTTTTTAATTGTGCGAACGCCACACGTAACTTGAGAAGGGATGCGAGTTGCCTTGCATCAACATCCTTGTCAAACACTTCGCAGATTGGGTCGATCAGACGCGTATCGGTGCGAATATCTATGCGCTTTTGTGATCGCACAACATCAAGTGATAATTCGTTGGCTTCAACAATCGCCGGCAAGAATAATGCAGGTATTGAATCTGGGTAACGCAATGCGACCGCACAGCTTAAACGAAGTTCCGGCGAACTTGTTTGATTGGTAATTACACTAATTAGTGACCCTCGCAATACACGAACGTCCGCATCTGTCGCATCAGCAATTGAGTGCCTGATTTTCGCCTGGAAACGCTTAATGTCAAGCAGTTTGCTGGAGACCCTATCCCCGTCTTCGTCGGCTGAAACTAAATCGGTCAACAGGTCGCGCGTTTGATGCTCTGCGCGATCAAATCGCGGTATCAAGCAAATAAACGGAGTCTTCTTGTCGTGTGACAAATAGCCAGCTAATTCATCAATCTCCTCGAAGGAAAGATTCTCGTTCCACTCACCAGCGATCCAGGATTTAGCCAACGTCGCAGAAATCTCAAATTGACCACTGCAATGACATGTATCAAAAAATTGCAAAGCTAACAGCAGAACAAACGATGTCAACTTAGTGAATGACGACAGGCTACTCATCTTTTGCACCTTCCTAAACAGCCATGGTACTCCTTAATTCCAGACCCGTTCCCCCATAGTCCGGTAAACCCTTCGCCCTTTAGAAGTATCTTTATCGCCCTTGAACACGATAGAAAGTTGCAGCACTCACCACAGAACTGCGGCGGAGGAGATGAAGCGTCTTTTGGGTCCCAGCATGGGAATCTCTCGGGCTTTTCTCCTGGAGGCTTGTCTGAACGTGTAGACTTTTCGCACGGATCACCGACACCTGGCTTATTCTTAAACGCCTCGCAACAAATCATGTGGGATAACGCAGTTAAAGCTTCTTCGCCCTTGTCAGTTAAGTCACCTAAAGCAGCGGCTTTGAAACAGTCAGTAACTCTATTTACATATCTTGGATCTCCCGGTCCGAATGGTATTGACCCTACGCATTGCCCTAGTTTCTTCATTTTTTCAAGTAGCCCCTCCGTTTCGAGATCGGGCGCGATCCAAGAATACATTAAAGCGCACTCACGCCCGGTTTCCGCCGGCTTTTCGCGTGTATCTTCTGGTGACCTGCCATCTGCGTCTACGTACACGAGAGGCATATCATCCGTATAAAGGTAAGCCGCTAACGCTTGCAATAGTCTTCCAATTGGATCTCTGGAGCAGAAGCGACCGACGACCGGGTCGTACATGCGGGCACGGTAGTGATACACATCCATCGACTCGTCGTACTCGCGACCGGTGTAGGTGTAGCGATTGCCCTCGGCCGTAGACGTGCGTGCCGTGCCGCTTCCGTCAAAGATCGAGAGCATTCCGTAGGCTGAGTAGGCGTAGCGTTCCTGAATGGTACCGCTTGTGTCCGTCAACGCCGTGATGCTGTATTGCTGGTTCCTGTGGAAATAGCGATTGCCTGAGCCGCCCGTTCGCAGCACCGGTTCGTCGATGTAGCTGGCGTAGAGGTACGTGTACGTCGGCGAGGTCGCGGCGGTGCCCGATGTGTAGTCCGCGATCGTCTGCTGACCGGACTGCACATAAACCATCGCGGTCGTGCCGTCGTCGCGACCGACTCGGCGGCCAAGGGCATCGAACTGGTAAGTGATGTCGTCAGTGCTATCGTTGTCGATGTCTGCTCCGATCAGCTTGTTCTCGAAGTCCCATTTCATCTTCAGAGGATCAGTGCCGGGGCGAAGCACGGCTGGGATCTCCGTTTGATTGCCTTTGGCGTCGTGCTCGACTGCCTGCGATGCCACCGTCAGGATCTCGTGGGTAGGACCGTGGGTTCGTGACTGCGAACTGCCGTTCTCCGTGATGCTATTCCAATCGCCCACCAGAGAGAGGTTCCAAGATTGGTCAAGGTTGGTGTCGGCTCGCTCCCAGTTCACCAAGCGGTCTTCGTCGTCATAGCCACTGGTGCCCACGCTGAACCCGTAACCCGACATCGTGCCGGTGATCGACTCAGACGTCTTGTTCTTGTTGTCGTCCCAGCCGTAGGTGTAATTGCCGATCGCGGCACCAGAATACGAGATGCTGGCCAAGGTGTTGTCGACATTGTAGGTTCGGGTTTCGCTCACCCCATTATTGTACACACTGGTGAGCATCCTGCCCCCGTCGTCGTAAGTTCGCGTGTCGATCGTCGTGCTGCCCAGGGCAATCGTGGCCAATTGCCCGCGGTCGGTATAGGTGCGAACGACGTCGCTGCCATCGGGAGATTTCTGGAGGCGAAGCACTTTGCGGGGAAAAGACTTCTTCGGGCGGCAATTCCTAGGTGCTCTGTCCCCAGGATTCTGTCCCCAGGATTCCATGTCTCGAGTATTCCCGTCGTTCAGACCGGGAATGGTAGAAAATTAACGGGTAGAAAATGTCGCCGAAAACAATTCTCCGGTGCGGTCGCTGCCGACAATCTTCTACCCGTAATCTTCTACCAAATCGCAATTGGCCAACTGGTGTTCTAGCTGATCAGTCGATTCACCACCGGAAGGCCAACGGTCATTCCCATTCACATGACGATCATTTTTGAATCGGCATGGAAAGCGTTTTTTTGTCCCTGCCTCGCAGAATTTCAACCGCGACTTTGTCGCCCGGTCGTCGGTTCGCGTTTGCGTAAGCGAACAAGTCTGCTTCGCGCATCAAGTCAGTCCGTCCGTCGTAGGACACGACAATGTCATCGACCAGGAACCCCGCTTTCATGGCTGTCGCATGAGGGCCATATTTGCCGACCGAAGATGCACGCAGCGCCATGCCGTCAACAATCCCGCGTTCAGCGCGTTCTTCGTCCGTCAATGCCTGCAGACGCATTCCGCCCGTCATCATGCGCGACATTCCCCATGAGGAAACACGCCAGCGGGGATCATCCAAACGCCGCCATTCGCTCGGCAACGAAAGGCTTGATTTCGTGATTGCTCCGTCGCGACGAAGCAACAATTCAACTTCCTGTGGCTCCGAGTTGAGATTGTGCAGGACCCACTGGACGTCGGCCATGGAAACCAATGGCTGACCGTTCATGCTCAAGAGATCATCCCCGGGTTGCAAACGTGACGCCGCCGCCGGAGTACCCTCGGTCACGCTCTTGATCGTGGCCCGTTTCGTCGGGTCCAGCACCAAGCCGATCGATTTTGGGTGAGGATAGGGAAACAGGAGCTTTTCAGGTATCGGTTCTGAGCGGCTCCAGTAGAATTCCCTGCGGGCGTCGCCGATTTGGTGGCAGTGAATGCAACTCTTGACCACATCGCCTTCGTAATTCAGTCGATCGGTATACTTTTCATTCAGCGAGGGGTACTGCTCGGGCGAACTGAACTCCAACGCCGCACCTCGTTTTGCAGCCAACTGCTCCTGATTGGACGGGTAACGAGAATGCAGGGCCAGCGAAGCCTTCAATGCTTCGGCCATCCCCTCGATCGAAACGTCGCCGAGCCAATCCGTTCGATGCGAACGAGTGCCGAACCGACCGTAAATGGTCTTGTCCGCGTTGAGCATGAATATTGCAAAGGATTGATCGGTGTCGTACTGAAACGTATCCAGATCCAGTCCGTTGGTGCCAACGACACGAACGCAAACGAATTTTTCTAGCAGCGGTCTGACCACGGGGTCGTTCTCGATCAAGTCGTCATCCAGCTTGACGCATTCCTCGCAGGGCAAACAACGCATCGACACCAGGATCGGTTTTCCGGTTTCCCGGGCCGTTGCATAGGCCTTGTCCATGTCGTTGTAGATCCAAAAACCCTCGGCTTCCACTTTCGCCCGATCCGCCCGAACCTTTTGCTCTCGGGTGGACGGTTCCGCGGCAGGTGCAAGATGATTGATCAACACGGCGATCAAGAATGCCACGACTCGCAAAGAACTTTTCATCACACTCTCCCGATGGACAGATCATTCACGAAACAAATTGGACTGTTAGTTTAGCCGACCAAACTCGACGCGTGTGCGTTGACAGTGCTTTTGAAACCGGCGCCAGCGTCTGACCGGACGTGCAGCTTGTCGATTGAGTGTGGCTCCAGGCGATAGCCTGGGCCGTCAAAAGGTCGGTATTGGCACGGAATCCAGTTCCGCAAGTTTTGTTCCGCGAAGCTCCTTCCGTCGAGCTTGTCTCGGCGGAGGAAACAACTGACGGCTACCTTCTCAAGAATCTGTTTGCGCTAAAATCAATCATCCGCATGAATAATCCGCGCCTAGCCTTTACGCTCACCATTACAGAACGCAAGGCGAGTGGAACGACAGCTGACTTCACAAACGAGAATAAGCCGAAGATACGAAGCCTTGGCTCAGCGAGATGCGGCTTCCGTCGCCGGTGGACCGCCGCGGCGGTCGGTGGTGCTAGCGGGAGCGGCTGGAACCGCGGCCATGTCACTGGCCCGTCTCCCCGCCCCGGAAACATAGTCGCTCCATCGACGTCGCCCTTGAGACTCCGACGGGCCGGGTGCGATCAAGAAAACGGCTCCCAGACCGAAGATCAAACCCGCCATCGCTGCACCACCTGTCAAGGTCGTGGTGCCCGCGTTGACCGGGTTGTCGGAGACTTGGGGAGGCCCCAAAGCCGCGACCAAGTTCGTCGATAATGCGGCGGATCGGCTGGCGTGAGCATCCGTCAGACGCCGCTCCGCATCGGCCAATTGTTCGGTACGCTGTTCCAGTTCCGAGTCGATTTTCGCGTATCCCGTTCGGGCATTCGCCAAGTCACCCAAGCGTGACGACAGACGCTCCTTCTTGGCTGCCAGCTTCGCCACACGCTCACGTTCCAACTCCAGCGTGGGCTTCATCGATTCGATCACGGCGACCGTCTCTTGCTTGATCCGGTCACGGATCTCCCTTTCGGCGGCGATCGCAGCGCGACGTTTTGGGTTTCGAACGGTGTACACACCTGATAGTTCACTCGATCGCAATTGTGCATCGATCAGTCCATCCTTCAGTCGCAATAGGGTCGGTTGGTTGGTCAACAGTTCGCTGCCACTGATCAACAGTTTTTGGGGATCGTTGGCTCCCTCATTGAGCAGCCGGTACATCGACTCCAGTTTGCTCAGCTCCAACTCAGCGACTTGCAACTCGCGAGTCGTTTCCTCCAGCGTTCGGCGGTTGGTGCCGTCGCCCGAGATCGTGTCGTTCAGGTTTCGCAAGTCCCCAAGGTCTTCTCCGAATTGCGTTTCGACTTCACGCATCCGGGCAGATACTTCGTTGAGATTCTGACGCGCCAAATCTCGTGCGTGTGTCAGTTCCTTGATCACACTGTCTGCTCGCACGCGTCGCACGTTTCGCAGGTGTTCCGTCAGGTTGTCGAACATCGCCTCACAGAAATCCAAAGCCCGCTGTTGATCCGACGCGTTGACTTGCAGGTAGACGACTTCGGTGTTGCCGAATTCGGAACCCTTGGGGGCCCGCAGATTCACGCTCTTTTTGATGGTTCCGTCGATCGTGGCGATCGAGGGCCAATTCTCGTCACTCTTTCCCGCGGGTGGACCGATTTGACGTAGTGCGGCAGCGACCACATCTCGGTTCTGGCACATTTCCAGCACGGTTTCTTGAGCGGCCTTCAATTCCGTCTGGCTGCTGAAACGCCCCAGTCGGTCCACTGCGCCCGACGCTTCGTCACGCACGATCAAGGGTTGGCGCGCGGTCCAGACGTCACCGCTGAACAAGGCGTAAACCAAACCGCAGACACCAAAGATGGCGGTGGCGCCCAGCCACAAGGGGGCAAACAGCACGAGCACGTTGCGAAGATGTTTCCACGGAATGGGAGGTGCAGACATTTGGAAAACTCTAGCCGGAATGGAGGTGATATTCCTGAAAAGCTAGGTTGCTGATTGTCAACGCCGTTGCGTCACCGCCACACTTTGGACTTCCGTAGAGACCGATCTGCCGGTCGTGCGGATTCGACGGATGCTACCGTCTCGATCGAAACATGAAACGCGGCGGTAGTCTGTCAGGCCACGGGTGGCTGCAGGAGAGGGGAATCGCGTGGTTCAGGTGAGAGGCCCGGCCGCTTACGGGTCACGACGCAAGGCTGGTGCTTGGGCGGATGGTGGTGTTCGTTCTCGACTTGGAAAGTCGAACGACAATCGTCGCTCGACTTTCCAAGTCGATATCGCGCCCCGATAAGCGTTTTGCCAATCCTAATCGTTGACTTGCCCAGGCACGCCCCTGGCATTCGTCTAAAGGGCTCTGCTCGACCTCCCCCAAGTTCCCTTGGGGGAGGTGGCTGTGCGCGTTGTTTAACGACTAGCCACAGGCGTCATCGCCGCAAACAATCGGATTGCACCGCAGAACCAAACGCTGCCAGCGGTTTCGGCTCCGGGTCAAACAAATCTGGACCAAACTGCGATATGAACGAAATCGCTTTGCATGATCCAGATTCCTACTCGGCGATTTCCATCGGGATGCTGGCTTGCCCATATTTCTTCCCATGGACGTCTTCCATGGTCAACTGCAGCCGATAGGTCCCCGGCTTGAGTTGCTTAGGCAAGTGCATTTGGTAGGCGACAAAGTAGTCACGAAGATGATTGCGAGAGACTTGGCGGTCGGCAGGCAACAACTGACTGATCAACTTGTTGCCTTCACCGTCGAATACGTCGTAGGTGCCCTGTAGATGCGTTTCGAACATCGCACCATTGGGATTTGCGACGAAGTTCTCGACTTCGCAGTACAGGATGACTTGCTGTCCGGCAACGAACCGATTTCCGGCAAACGGTTTGATTTGACCGTACGCTTCGATTTCCGTACAGAACTCAAGGCTCTTGATCTCAAGTGCATCGGTTGCGGCGGCCATCTGCAACGTCGCTTCGCGGAACCTTGGCAACGCCTCGGAGATCCTGCGCCCTGACGACGGATGTCCTTTCGGATCCACCATCGCCCATAAACCATGCAGCTGGCTGACCAAGTACTGCTGGTCGGCTTCATTCAGACCGTCCATCGACTCAGTCGCTTTGTCGGGCGATCCCGACAGCACCGTCAAGTGCTTGGCAATGATCAAACGACGACGTTTCTCGGCGTCCGACATTTCGTCCGTGGTTTGCAGCAGACGTTGTACGAGGATTTCATAAAGTTCCTTGTCGGACAACTTTGCCGCGTGTACGGGTGCCCCGCTCGTCGAATCGGCGTCGTGCGATACGCGTTGTACCGTCGGTCGGGTGCCAGCAGTTGGCTGCAAGTCCGCCCCGTCGATTTGATTGTCTTCTGAAATGTCGTCAAAGCTCGCCAGACGCAATGGTTCGACAGGGGACGACGGTGTCGGATTTTCTACCGCTGCTAGTCGCGTCGGGAATTGGTCCGTTGGTTCATCGCTCGGCGGGGGCAACTCGGGCAGCTCCTTGAGCGATGCTCGTAATGCAGCAGCCAGCGAATTGGGAACCGCGGTTGTCGTATCGACAGGGACATGGGCGGTTGCATCGCCAGATGGATCCGCAGGGGATGGACTGGTGTCTTCTGGGGCGGACAAGTCAGTCAACGATGCTGCAACCAGCTCCGTCGAATCGGCCGGAGGCTGCTTCGCCTCGGCTACGACGGAAGTCGTGATCGGGTTGCTCTGCGCTGGCGAGTCCGACAACGACATTTGCGTTGCACCCGATTTCGTTGGGCTCGATGGCTCCTTTGCTTTGTCAGATGCAATGACATCGTCTGTCGTTGAATCCTTCTTCGGCGCTGACGTCGGAGTCGCATCCGGTTTAGCGGTTTTGTTCGCAGCGCCTTCGGTCGGTTTCTTGGCCGCCACGGTCCGTGCGGATGCCGGCGCCGCCGACTTGTCTTGCGTGGCAACGGATGGCTTTGGGGAATGGTCCGTCCGCAAGGTCGCTAGACGTTGTTCAGGCGCAGGGATGGATTCCCTGATCGACGACGGCTCTTCGGTGACTTGGACCATTGATTTGCGATAGGCAGACTTACAGCCTGCGGACATCAGTGTCGCCATAAGGATTGCGACGCAGGCACTGCCCAAGAGCATTCGTTGTGTCAGTGCGTGACTGAAGAGTCGAGTGGCAGATGAATCTGTCATTGCCGTAGTGGACGGGGGCACGACTCCCTGCAGCGAATAACCGTGTCGAGGACTCGAAAACTCGTCCACGACAAGTGAATTTGCATCTGCCTCTCGCCTAATCGAATCGCGCATCCTGGCTTCGCTCTTTCTGGACGTATTTGGTCTTCTGCAATAGATCACTGATCACTCCTCGGGGCGTTGTGCCACTTGAGCAGACGGCAACGCTCCCAAGTAAGCCATCAGGTCACCGATCTCTTTCAGGGTCAGTTCGTCCACAAGGCCGCTCGGCATGATGCTGCTGGTGCTTGGCAGGATCTGATCGATGTCCTTGGACGCGATCACGGTCGTGGTGTTCTTGGCATCGCGGATCGTCATCGTTCCGCCGCTGTCGTCGGAAACCATTCCCACAAAGACGCGTCCGTCCAATGTCAGCACTTTTTTACTTGCGTACTGATCGCTGACCACGTGTGCCGGATACAAGATCGATTCTACGATCTCTCGTCGTGTGAATCGTCGTGCGATACCAGACAGATTGGGGCCGATCGACTCGCCGTAGTTTCCAAAGCGGTGGCACTGGGCACACTGTGCTTTGGTGTAGGCAACTTTGCCGAGTTCTGGGTCGCCGAAACGACCTTCGTCACTTTCCAGATGGCTGACCAGTTGCTCAAAGTCCCAACGCGACTCGTCTGGTTTGGGCGGCACAGCGGCTGGACGATCCGGATACGTTTTGGAGAACCATTTTTGCCAAGGTCGCATGGACTTTTGGCCGCCGTCAGGTCGTTCCATTCCAGTCCAGTGCTCCAACAGACGTTCTACGTTCTCAAACGGTAGCTGCTGTTCTTCGGCGCGAACGCCCAACAGGATCAGGTGTCGTAGAGCGGTGGGATCGTCGGTCGCGATCGGAACGGTTCGCAACGCCTTGACGACTTCGTCCGCAGCAACGTCTTCCAGAATATTTAGGCTTCGCACGAGGTAATCCCAATTGTCGCCCTCGGGATGGACCGACAATGCCATCGCGATCACGGCGCGGCGTTCGGGTTCCTCACGCCACAGCAGACGCAGGTATTCGCCCGATTCCTCGGTTTCCGATGTCGCCAGCAGCGCGACAATCCCGGTCCGCAAGCGTCGCTGAGCGTCACGGGTTTCGCGATCATCGGCACGCAGTTTTTCATCCAGAGAAATCAGTGATTCAGCGGTGTCGTCGCTAATCGGCCGTTCCAGTTTGTAGATGGCCGCCAAAGCAGCATTCTGCCACACGTGACCTTGTTCCAGGATGGCATTCAAATCATCTTCGGATAGCGAATCGGCAAAGTCACGCGTGACATTGGTCATGTACAGGGGCAGCGAGCCGTCGCTTGAGCGGTTGGCTGCCTTTTCGTAGTACTTTAGGATCGCGAATCGTTGTTGAGCATTCCAGTCATGCGACAGAAACTGCAGGCACATTGCAACCAATGTTCTGCTGTCTTCAGGCGCATCGGAATCGAGGTAGTCGATCGCACGGGTGGCCAAAGAGTCCGATCCGAGATAGGCAGCCAAGCGAATCAGCTCGTGATTGATTCGTTGCTCACCGGCCGGAAACTCTTCGGCGATCTGTTCGCCAAGCGGCTGCAGCTTGGATGCGTCCACTTTGCCACGACTGATGGCGACTTGGGTCAAACGCAACACGTCTGTAAAATCGGCATCGCTGAGGAAGCCCGTCATCATCTCACTGACACGCTCCAACACTTCGATCGCAGTTGCTTCGGTCGGCTCCGCATTGACCAAGGCCAGCATGCCGACGATTGCGACACGAGCGTCTGCGGTGTTCAACACTTCTTTACGCCAACGGCTGACCGGCATGCGTTCCAGCACTCGACGTGCAACGAACGCCAGCGTTCGGTCTTCGCTGCCCAATAGCGGCATCAGGGCTTCTGTGTCGGTGGGCAGCAGTTCGCCACGGATCATCGATTCACACGCGGCGCGTTTGACATGCGGGTCATCATCGGCCAACAGCTCCACCAGCCGCTCACGGCTCCTGGCTCCAGAGCCCATTCCCAGCATAGTGGCCGCCTTGGCTCGAACTTGTTCGCTTTCCGCTTTGCTCAGTTCCAGCAACAGATCTTCGCTTGGAACTGGTCCGAACAGTTGCATCAATGTCATCGCGCGGACACGATACTCGGGCGGGTTGTCGTCGCTGTAGGCAACGCCGGCAACCATTTGATTCCACTTGTCGCCCAGTTCCCGTTTGATCGATGCGATCTCTTGACGAGTCCAGGCGGATTCGATTTGAGGCTGACGAACCGCCGAGGCGATCCCGCTGCCAAGGTTTTTTACGCGATCAGGAATCTTGCCTTTATAGACCACGCGGTAGACTCCACCTGCGGTCGCTCGGCCACCGGTGCAGAAGTACAACGCACCATCGGGGCCGACTTCCAGATCGGTGACGTTCAACGGCTGGCCTTGCAAGAAGACTTCGCTATCGGCAACGTATCCCGCGCCACGAGGCTTCAGTCGAACATTCAAGATGCGGCCTTCGCTCCAGTCTGCCATGAACAAAGTGTTTTGGTAGCGGACGGGGAACATGTAGTGTTCATAGCACACGCCGCCGGTCGGACTTCCGCGGCCGGTGTCCAACAGGTCGGGCAAGCGGTCGAGGTAGTACTCCGGCCACTTGGACCAGCCGCTTCGCCATCCGAACTCGGCGCCTTCGGTGACATCAAAGATCGCGTTGGGACGATACCATGCGGTTCCGATGTCATTTTCCATGTCAGAATCGTGAATGAACATTCCGCCGCTGGGATGAAACACGATGTCGTAGGCATTTCGTAGACCACCGGCAACCGTTTCCACGACCGAGCCGTCCACGTTGGTTCGAATGATGGTTCCGCCCGGAGCTTTGACACCGCGGCCGTGTCCACTGGGGTCCTCGTATCGTGGCAGGACGTCGCCCTCGTAAGGATCACGGTAGGTTTCACCGTCACCACGTTTTCCGATCGAGCGCACATGGCTGCCCAGGGCGACATAGATCATTCCATCGTGTCCCAGTCTCAGACCGTGCGGACCGTGCTCGCCACCATCGCCTTTGAACTTCAAGATCGCAGTCGCCTTTTCCAGCGAACCGTTTCGATCGGTGTCAGACAAACGATACAGGGCGACGCCCTCGGGACCGTCGCCGGTCACAAAGACTTCGCCATTGAGCGCCAAGATCCCTTGGCATGATTTGACTTTGTCGCAGTAGGTGCGGACCGTCTCGGGAATACCGTCTTCGTTTTGGTCGTAAACCAACAGCAACGGGCCGCCTTCCTGTGAAAGCAGCATGTGTCCGAACTCATTGAAGGTCATCGCGATGACGGAGCCGATCTTTTCGTCTGCCAAGACCCGTTGGACACCGAACCCTTTCTGGATTTGGAAACGTTCGGATTGCTCCGTTTGCTGCTCCGCGACCACTTCTTCGTCGCGATCCCACGGTGCTGTGTCGCCCAAAGCACCAAACATCGCCGCCGATCCCCACAGTCGGTCATTGAAGACCACGGTTGCCCAAAGCGGGATGTCTTCTGGATTGGTCTTCCACGATGCGTCGCTGTTGAAGGTGTACCACTTGTCGCTATTGCCGGGCTTGACCGAGACGCGAGCCATCAGTGCGGCCGTATCGCCGTGCGTGTTGAGCACGCGGACCGCCACGACATTGCGTCCTACTTCCAGGTAGTCAGTGATGTCGAGCTCGTCGACTTGACGCGATGAACTGCCTGTTCCGATTTGTTTTCCGTTGACAAACAGTTCGTATTGGTCGTCGGCGGCGATTTCGATCCGTCCCGTCGCGGGGACTTTCAAATTGATCGTCTTGCGGAACAAGCAGACCGCGTTTTCAGCGATCGGCTGGTCTGCCGTTGTTCCAGTGGCCCAGATCCACTGAGCTTCTTCTGCCGTGGAGATCGTGGTCATGCTGCACAAAAGTACCAGCATGACGCCGCTCATCGGTCGCAACAACCAATGTTGTAGGGCAGAAAATGTCCGACGCACGGGCCGACATACGGTGCGTGGTTGATGTTTTCGTTTGCCGTCCATGGCGATATCAAATCTTCTGGGGGGAAGGGACAGTTTCGGCGAAGGTAGAGAGGTCACCCCGACCGGTGCAAGAGCGTTTCCCACTTAAACTGTCCAAACTTGCCATAAGAAGCTGGATTCCACCCGTCAGACACGCACCCCTACCCCAATTCACACCCGTTGGAGTCCAGCCTTCAGGCGCCCGCGCGCACCCCTACCCCTATTCACACACCCGTTGGAGTCCAGCCTTCAGGCGCCCGAGCGCACCCCGTACCATCTCCGCGCGACGGATCACTTCCCCTGTTTCGGCGTCCCCGGGATCGGCTTGACCATCACCACCTCAACATCGTTTGCTAGCGACTCTCCGGGCGTAGATCGTCCCTTTTCAATATTTTCACGCAACATCCCCAGCATTTTCTCAACACGCTGGGGATCCTTGGCGAACAAGTTGTTTTCTTCTCCGGGATCGTTGGCCAGATCATAAAGCTGCATCGGCGGCAACTTGGTCAAGTTCGCGCGACCTGGACGCGGATCGCTCCAACCGCCTGAACCAGGACACACGCAGAGTTTCCAATTGCCGTCGCGGATCGCGAACTGCCCGCCGATGGATTGCGAAACGATGGACGTTCGAATCGGCTCCTTGGCTTCGCCCAACAAGACTGGCAGGAACGAGACGCTGTCTTCACCTGCATTCTTTGGCAGCGCTGCGCCGACGATTTCCGCAGCCGTTGCGAGCAAGTCCAACTGGCCGACCAACTGCTCGGTCCTTGTTCCTGGCTTCACTTTCCCCGGCCAACGAGCAAGGAACGGAACACGATGCCCGCCATCGAAAATGTCAGCCTTGTGACCGCGAAAGATGTAGTTCTGGTCATGGCCGGCGGCTTCCAACTCTGGAATATTGGCCTGAGGGGAGCAACCGTTGTCGGTTGTGAAGATCACCAAGGTATTGTCCGCAACTCCCGCTTCGTCCAACGCATCGAGTACTTGCCCGACCGTCCAGTCCACCTGCATGGTGAAATCCGCATACGTGTTGATCTTGCTCTTGCCCTGCCATTCCTTGGTCGGCACGATCGGAGTATGTGGTGCATTCAGCGGAAAGTAGATAAAGAACGGTGTGTCATCGCCGGCATGCGATTTGATTTGACCGACCGTTTCTGCGGTGAGAGTCGGCAGCACATCGACGGCTTCGAAGTCCGCGCCGGCGGGGCCTTTGCGATGAAAGGCTTTCTCGACAGTAGCCGCTTGAGTGGGACGACGGTTGCGCACAAACACATAGGGAGGCATGTCGAGCGAGGCGCTGATGCCAAAGAAGTAATCAAATCCGACATCGTTCGGGCCGTTCTGAATGTCGGCTTCATAGTCGACGTTCCATCCGTCTTTGAACTTGCCTGAGAAATCGCCGCCATCGTCCGCATAGCCACCGCCTTTCAGTGGCCAACTCCACCCCAAGTGCCATTTTCCGATGCAAGCGGTGTGGTACCCCTGGTCTCGCAAAAAGGATGCGACCGTGGTCCGGCCTTTCGAAATCAGCGGAGGTGAAAAGCCGCCCAACACGCCCTTTTGCAATCTCGTCCGCCAGTGGTACCGGCCAGTCAAAATTGAGTACCGCGTCGGCGTGCAAACCGAGGACGACGTATGCCCATCACCAAAGATCATTCCTTCGCTGGCGATCCGATCGATGTTCGGAGTCGGAATTTTGGATTCGGGGTTCAACGCCGAGACATCACCAAACCCTTGATCGTCTGCCAAAATGAATACGATGTTGGGACGATCCGCTCCCTCGGCACTGGGAACTAACCATCCGATACTGGCTATGCCAAGCACCAGGGCGACTTGAAACACCTGCAGACGAAACACCTGCAGACGAAACACCTGCAGACGAAACACCTGCAGACGAAACACCTGCAGACGATGCACCTGCAGACGATGCGTCGTACTTAAATTGGCAGCCTTTGTGGCGGCGGTGGAGAAAATCATGATTGATCTCAGGCGTAAATGACGGTGGGGAATCGACTCCGGTTTCGCTCAGTCTCATCGTTCGCTCTTGCCCTGTCAAATCTGCCGCCTTGCACTGCGTGAACCCCCACGTTCCTGAATGAATGACACCATGAACGAGCAACCATCAGAGGTCACAGACACGTCTGAGCACAAGCGCACGTTTGGACACAAATCGGGTGGCTTGGGGCAATTCGCATCCACTGCGATCTGCGGACACGACATCACGTCGTCTTGTTTGTACGTTTCGGCGTTGGCGATCATCTATGCGGGTCCCTGGGCGCCCCTTTGCGCATCATCCTCCGAAACACAAACGCTGAAATTCCAGCAAACCACTACAAAACCGGCAACCATTTCTCCAGACGACCTCAAGATGATTTGATCTCTGCCCCTGGTGTAAACTGTTGTCGCGGGGCATTTTGCCCCAGTTCTTCGGCCTTCTCGTCCATGGAACAGCGATCATCCAACAAACTTGATCGGTTTTTGCATGACGAATTCACTTTCCCCAAGGCGATCCTCACCATGACAAACGCAGACGACTCTCGCTTGCCGAGACGCTCTGATGGCCCGACCCTCAATCGCCGACAATGGCTCGCCGCTGGCGGGGCCATCTCCGCGGCCGCGATCGTACCACGGCACGTTCTTGGTGGGCCGCGTTTCGTTGCACCAAGTGATAAGATCAACGTCGCGTTGGTTGGTGCCGGCGGTCGCGGACTTCAAAACGCTCGTGAGTTGATGAAGTTGTCCGATGTCCGAATCCCGATCGTCGTCGATCCGGCTCAGCAGTGGGATCTGAAAGATTTCTATTACCGTGGCCTCGCCGGTCGTGAACCGGTCAGACAAATCATCGAGACGCACTTTCGGGAAAATGAACCAGGGTTTCAATGTCGTGGGTTGGCAGACTTCAGGGAGATGCTCGCGGAGCCCAACAACGGGATCGATGCGATTCTGTGTGCCACGCCCGATCACTTGCACGCGACGGTTTCGATCGCAGCGATGAAAGCGGGCAAGCATGTGTATTGTGAAAAGCCATTGACGCACAATGTCGCTGAAGCACGTCGGGTGGCCGAAGTCGCTCGCGAATCGGGAGTTGCGACCCAAATGGGCAACCAAGGTCACTCGCGTGACACGATCCGCGAAACTTGCGAGTTGATTTGGGCCGGAGCGATCGGCGATGTCCAAGCCGTGCACGCTTGGGTACCCGCCACACGGTGGAACAAAGGCATGCAGGCACCACCGACAGACTCGCAGCCGCTCCCCGCTGGCTTGGATTGGGATCTATGGTGTGGTCCGCGTGTCCCGCCTGATTTTCATTCCGCCTACGCACCGGTCGCGTGGCGCGACTTTTGGACATTCGGTTGCGGAGCCATGGGCGACTTCGGATGTCACGACCTCGACTCTGCCGTTTGGGCATTGGACTTGGGAATGCCAACATCCGTTGAAATGCATGCGGCAGGAAACACGCATCCTGATATGGCCCCTTGGGGAGAAATCGGCTATTTCGATTTCAGCTCCGCCCGAGTCGGCAAGGATCCGAACAAGCGTTCGCCGATACGAGTCCACTGGTACAGCGGTGGCTTGAAACCGAGCCGGCCCACGCAGTTACCCCACGGAACGAATTTGCCATCTCGAGGCGTGCTGTTCATCGGCAGCGAAGGCGTCTTGGTATGTGGCGGGGCTGGCGGTCCAGCCGATCTGTACCCCGTGAAACGTCGAGAAGCCGTGGGGCAGGTGCCGCAAAGCTTACCGCGGTCCGCCGGTCACCATCGAGACTGGATCGACGCGATCAAAGGCCAGGGGAGTGCCAGCAGCGAGTTTCATTACGGAGCAAAGCTGACGGAGATCACGCTGCTGGGACTCGTCGCCCTCCGCAGCAGAGAACGCATCGAATATGATGCCGAGGCGATGAAGGTCACCAACTCTGACCCGGCCGACCAACTCCTACACGGCCAGTATCGAAACGGATGGGAGTTGGCCTGAATCAAACGAAAGAGAGTTGAGCGTGGCACAATGGTCTCCAACGTGAATCACGGCGGAGACCGCCGTGCCACTGATTGACCCGTCGTACCTTAGTCACGTTCTTGACGCAGGTCGTCACGGGAACGATTCTGATCGAAATCGCGTTGCCGCGATTCACGACCACGGTCGTCGCCACCTGTCCGCGCAGATGACCTCGGTGTCATCACGATCTCCTCTGCAGAAATATTGGGTGACAAACCTTCCAACAATTCCACCAAGTTGCCCGAGACAGACTGCGTTACAGGAACAAACTCGATGGTCGGCTCCGCGTCTCGAAACGCCAAATCTCGCTCACGTACAACCGATTCAATTTCCTGAAACAATTGGTCGTTACAGGCAACCAGCAATTCTCGCGTTGTGGTATCGACCGCCAAGGTCAGACGAATCCCCGGTGAATCCTGGCTGCCCTCCGTTGCACGCGGTCGTGAACCCTGCTCATCGGAGCTAGCCTCGTCGTTGCGGTCGTCCGGACGTCTGGAGCCGCGTGAGGCACGCATCCGCTCGGCCACCGGATCGACCAAATAGTCCTTGTATAGATTTCGGATCAAAGCCTCGATGTCTTCGACGTCCGCATAGTGCACAGGGATCGCGTGAGGCTGTCTGCTGTTGAACGATCCTGGAACATCCGTGGCATCGATGAACTCCAAAAACATCTCCACTCGTTCCGCCTGCTCGTCCGTGCCACTGACGAACAAGGCGTTGGTGCGTGCGTCGGGAATGATACGCAGCGGCGGAGTCGATTGCTCGGCGAGGGAAACGCCAGACGTCCCCATGTAATCGTAACCCGAGTAATCGTAATAGGGTTGATTCAATAGGTCTGTTAATTGCAGCGACGCTTTCTGCGCCTCAGCGACCTTCAAGTAAAAGACGGTCCACCGCGTGCGTGAGGGCATCTGTTGCACCAACTCTCGAATCGTCCTTTCGACTTCGCCCAACGCCTGAACGTCGCCCGAATAGATCATCAGTTGACCATCGATCAGTTCGATCTGAACCGTTGATGGAGTGCCATTGCGATCCGCTTTGTTCACGATCGGCGTATCGGTCGACTCCGTAGGTTCTTCCTCGCCAGTCAGGCTCACCAATTTCGCTCTCATCAAGCTTGAGGTTGACTGCCGACCATCATCTGCACCAGCGGGTTCGTAGGTTCGATTCCTTACCGATGACGAATTATCCTTCTCTAACCGGCTTCGAGAGCCAGCTTCTTTCTCAGAGTTTGAGTCCTGAGCGGCCGATTCCAGGTCTTCACGACGAGGGAAATCACTTGACTTCTCTCCTGGAATCACGACGCGAATGCTATCGCGGGTGCTTCGCGAAGACGAATAGATGCGTTTTGCGGTCTCAGCGATTCGCTCCGCGTCGTGGCCCCCCACTTCGATACGTCGAACACGCGACGTACGCTCACCCAAACGCTGACTCTCTCCGGATTCCCCAAATTGACGCAGTGCATCGCGTACTTGATCGATCTGGTTGGACGTTCCCCGAACCACGATCGAACGACTCGGAATCTCCGCTTGAACCATGGGACGCTCATCGCGATCGTCATTTTCAAACATTCGCTTCAAAAAGGACGCCATGGCTGCCGGATTGGAGTTTCGCAGGGGAATCACCTCGACCATTCGGCTGCCACCCTCCGTGACGTCCAACGTTCGAATCAAACGCTCCACCTCCTGGTGCTCATCAGGCGTCCCGAACACGTGAATCGTATCCTGACGAGAGTCTTCATTGACAATGACCCCCGGCATCAAAACATCGATCGTCTTGGCTACCTCTCCCTCGTTCGCGGAAACCATGCCGTAGACGCGAAGCTCGGGTTCATTCATCCGCGACAGTTGCTGGGCCGTTTTGCCGCTTGGCACGTCCAACGCTTCCAAGACCTGCTCCACCAAATCCAACCCTTCCGGTGTGGCGGTTACCAACAATGTGTTGGTCGAGTTCAGTGATGATACTTGCATGTTCATTGCCACCTTCTTCAACAGCGGGATCGGAGGCGGCGAGTTTTCGCGATCGCGTGAGTCTCGCGATCCACGATCCCGATAATAGTTAGATCGCTCGATTTCGTATCGCGCGCCACTGACGTTCTTGGCGCGTTCCGGGCCACTCACGCCAAACAAATTGCGGATCTGTTTCTCTGCGTCGGCCACGGGGAGATGCTTGATGACGTACGCGCGAAAATCCAATCGGTCGTCGGTGATCGCCGGCCGACTCCTACTGAGCACTTCGATCGCTTGACGGAGCCGGGCACCAAATCCCTGCAGCAAAACCGAACGCGAACTTTCCAGCGGAGTCGCTTTCCCAAAAGTCCCCAATACTCCCGCGACCTCCTCCGCCGCGACCTCCGCCGGTATGTCTTCCAACGGAAAGACGACCCGCATCAATTCATTGTCACCACGATCATTCATCTGATCCAATGTCACCAGCGGGATCAAACCCACCAACGCCTCGTTTTCCGTCGAGATGCAAACCATGAATTGATCCCTTTGTAACAAGACAAACCCGCGTGGCAGCAAGTATCCATTCAGAATGTCAATCGCTTCCGACGGCGTGTGGTAGCGGTTGTCGAAATAGCTGAAATAGCCAGGCGGCGTATCGGTGAGATCGAGTGTTCGTCCCGTCCACTGCGCGAACTGACGTAGAACATCAGCCCAGGGCGCATCCTGGAACGTGAATCGAACGTTGCCGGGTCGTTCTCCAAGCTCGATGACGGTGTTTTCCGTTGCCGTCACTGCTTTTTCCACCGAAGGCGGGCCATCGCGTTGACCAAGGTCAGAGCCCTTCGCCTGTCCCTCGGTCGCCTGTCCCTCGGTCGCCTGTCCCTCGGTCGCCTCCTCGACATCTGATGGCTTCTCCGTCGTCGACGTTGTCTCTGATGAGATTGAATCTGGTGGTGATTCGGAGATCGAGCGATCAGTGTCACGGCTCTGCTCGTCACCCACGGTATCGCTGCCGCTGGCATCGCCACCGGCACCGCACGCAAGAGCGATCGCCAACAACGGGAAAAGGAACAGCCGTACGCAACAGCGGGGCAACACCCCAAGGGTGGAGTCTGATGATTCGTTCACAATGAAATTCAAATTCGAGGAGAAAGTGTCACGGCATCGCGGAGTAGCGTCACGACGGTTTACACGAGTTGCTGGTGGGTGCGCCGCTGGACGCGGGGCGTTGAGGTGAGGCGTTGAGGTGGGGCACCTTGATGCTGAAAAAACTCCAGTTTCTTAACTCACCGTCTGCTCGGTCCCATGGCAGTGGCGATGGCAAATCTCGCGAATCGAAAACCTCGTGCGAGATTGCGACTGGAACGGCGAAGCATGTGAGGGATCAAATTCGCCCCAAGGACTGCGATCGCAATCGCCCGCAATCAGCGAACACGATTTCAGCATATGCAAGCGATCCAGATGGAGCCGATGCCGATGCAAGCCGTGGCGTCGATCAACCGTGCCACGCAAAACAACGCGGTGTTCTGTCATCACACGGTAGGCGTTCGGACAGCTGTCTATGAAACCCCACGTGTTGGTGGTCTGTCCCGATGGTTTTCGCAAGGGCGGACCAACGCCCGGGCATTGCAGACGGTGATTGGTGAGAGCGGAACGCCGGTGGGGCAAAGCCGGAGACAAGGATCAGGTGGACATTTTGCCAATCATTTGGACTTCCTTTGCGCCAGTTTCCACCATTGTCCGATTTGCCAAAGGAACGTTTTTGTGAGATGCAATCGAAAGAAAGCGTCGGAAAACCATTAGAAAAGGAATCGTCGTCAAAAAACGAGACAGTTGGCAACTCCCGGGGCAATTTTTGGTCCAAACGGACCTTGCGAGTGCAAGAAAGCTCCAGTATGTTTCTCGATCTCGCGAACCGGCAAACCGGACAAAAGGTCTGAGCCTGAGAGCGAGAGTTCCCAATCCCCTGTAGCTCAGTTGGTAGAGCAGGCGGCTGTTAACCGCCTTGTCGCAGGTTCGAGTCCTGCCGGGGGAGCTTTCGGACGGTCATGCAAACCCTTGATCCCTTTTCCTGGCTGTCGAGAATTTTCTGTTGGTGAGGTTTGACCCGAAGTCGGGTGATGGAACTTTCCGGCCCTCGCAACAACAAAGCCGCTCGATTCGCTTGCGCTCTTGCGCTTGCCCCGCCACCCGTCCGGCCGAAGAAGCATCGTGATCCCACGGCATCCATGACGACCGGACTCGCTCGACCGAGCAATCATGCGACTCACGCGATTCAATACGCCGAACATCAGCAACCTGACGCACTTCCCCTGAGAAAGAAGAACGTTCGCCTCACCGTTTGCACTGATGGCACTCTTCGGGCGCCAAGCAGTTCATTGCTTTGTTCCATTCGGTTCCCGATTGTCACCCAACAATTCTCTCTGCAATTGTTCTACAACCGAATCGAACCGCCGAAGCGTCTCCGTTAACTCTTCGTCCAACAACAAGATTTGGACGGAGTCCTTGCCGTCAAACAACCAGATTCGGCAGGACTCCTTGGGTGTTTCGCTTCCAGATCGCTTTGCGGTCGCTTGAATGATGTCTGAGCGATCTGATACCGGATCGTCAATCGCATCGCCAAAAAACAGTGCCCTCTTGCCATCCGGCAGTTTGCCCTGCAATTGTCCTGCAACCGAATCGAACCGCGACCGAAGCTCCGTTAAGCGTTGGTCTAACAACAAGATTTGGACGGGCTCCTTGCCGTCAAACAACCAGATTCGGCAGGACTCCTTGGGTGTTTCGCTTCCTGGCCGCTTTACCGTCGCTTGAATGATGTCTGAGCGATCCGATAGCGGATCGTCAATCGCATCGCCGAATAACAATGCCCTCTTGTAGAATCGGCCGTTCTCGGGAATCCCGTCAACAGAAAGTTCCCAACGCGATACTCCTTCTGCTGAACTGCTACTTCGGGGAATGTCACGTTGTCGTTCAGCGGTAGGTTCGCCTTTCGTCAAGCGACTACCTTTGCCTTCTTGTGCCAACACGGCATTGTTTCCAGCTTGAATTCCAACAATCGCGACGAGAAGCAGGGGAATCGAGACGGCCGTGATGCTAGCGAGCCACACTGGTTCGCGTTGCGCAGGCTTGTCGGTTCCCAGCACGTTCTCAATTCGTCTCAACAGCTTCATCTTTCGATCTCCCGTAAATGACATGGCAAGTTGGCGGCTTCCTTGCACGTGCAATCGTCCTACTTGTTCCAGTGCGATGGCATAATTCCCTCGGTCGTCAGTTGCATCCACAGCCAGTTCGTCGCAGCACATCTCGCGTTCGAGACGAATTTGATTTGAGAGCCACCACACAGCGGGGTGGTAAAATAACAGTGCTTCAACAACTCGTTGAAGCAAGTTCACCCAGACGTCGTACCGCCGAATATGAGCCAGTTCGTGAGCAATCACGGCCTCGAGCACGTCCGTCGGAAGTGTAGTTAGCCATGAGGTCGGCAACAAAACTACCGGCTTCCAGAATCCAACAACAGCCGCTTCACGGATTCCAGTTGATACGAAAACTCGGGCACTCGTCAGCCCGAGTCGACGAGCATAGTACGTGGACCGGTTCGCCAGCGTAGGTGGAACCGACGTGCGCCCGCAGCGAAGCAAGAGGAAACTCAAAAACCCCGTCGTTAGCCGAGCACCTGATACCATCACTCCGGCCACCCATAGAAATAGCACAAATGGCTGAGATGCATCGAACACCCGTTGGATTAAGGCAAAACACCGGTAGCCTTCTGACGACTCACCGAGATTTGAATCCAACTTGTTCGCGGTTTCTCGACCAGTCGACATCGAGCCATCCTTGTGAGCGGCTGACGCCTTCGACGCAACCGATGAGCTTGCAGCCACGGTGGGCACTGGCATCTCATCGACTTCAACCGCAGAATCGTACACGATCGGAAACGTCACTAACGGGCATAGTGACATGACTCCCAACGCAAGAAGAGAAGATGTGTACCGGATTCGAGTTGATCGAATCCCTGTCGCGGCGAGCAGTGCCCAGTAGACAACTGCAATCAACAAGCCCTGCCAGAGGAAATGCAGCAGGGTCAGCGTGAGGCCATTTGCTACTGGCGAGGCGAAGCGCTCAAACATTGTTTCCTTCCTTCCGCTGCCAGGCCGAAATCGCCTTTCGGATTTCGGCCAACTCCTGCGTCGTGGGCTTTGACTGTTCCAAAACCTGAGTAATCAGTGAGGTCGTCGATCCTTCAAATGCCCTTCGCAGCAGATCCTTAACCACGCCGCCAAGCGTTTTTTCGCGAGACTTGCTCGTTCGATATAAATAGGCACGCCCTTCATTTTCACGCACAACGAGCCCCTTCTCGTACATGACATTTAGCATGCCGAGAATCGACGTGTACGCGCGGGGTCGCGTTTTGTTGAGAACATCAACGACTTCCCGAACCGTCGCTGGCTCACGTTTCCAAAGAACTTGGAGAATCTCAAGTTCCACTTCCGTTGGAGTTTCTTGTCGATGTCGAGGCATGTGCCCCACCTCTGATTGTTCGATGACCAGCTCAGCCTGACTCTATTTCTACCAATTTATTGGTAGATGTCAACCAATAAATTGGTAGACCAAAGAAAATTGAGATGCCAGGTGCTTGAATCCGTCTCGATTCTTGCTTACCCGAAGCAACGTGGCACCGGAGAACCGATGGTTGGATGGAGGCGGAACCTCAACAGCGGAAGGTTGCGAATCCAGCCGCTGGAGCTGTCACTGATGCTCGCTCAATCGACGCAAAACCTGGGTAACTCGCGCTCGACTGACTCCGAGGTATCGAGCCAATTCAGTCCTCGTTTCGAACACTCCGGAATCGAGAATTGACTGATATTCGCGAGCCAGTTTCAAGCGGTCGTAGCGAGGCCCCTTTAGTTTGTTTTGGGGCAAGGGAATGGCCGAAACTGGTGTCCACTCGTAGAATGGCACACGGAACGGTCGACGTAACTTGTTGATTTCGTAGGAACCTAACTCGACGAGGCCGTGGTTTGAATAGAGTCCGACTCGGGGAGCTGAATTAAAAAAAGCGAAAACTCTCGCGAACCAGTTAACGCCCGTCGGTCCAGCATGACCCGCGGGCGTTTCTCGTTTCCGCCCCCTTTTTCGCGGTCTTTCGCCACCGCGGCGGCCAAATCCCAAGTTCCAACTTTCGCCGAGAGAGTCCGGGCTGCTGAACTCAACCGTCCTGGTTCGCCCCACACCCCAGAGACAACCCCGAGAACTCTCTGAGTTTCTGTTTGACATCCGGGTCTCGGTTTACACCGGTTATTGTCAGCCAGCGAAGTGAAGGCTGGCAGTGCATCGATGAACGCTACGATGACGGCGGCTTCTCTGGCGGCAACCTCGAGCGTCCCGCCATGAAACGCTTGATAGCGGACATCGAAGCCGGCAAGATCGACTGAGTGGTCGTCTATAAGGTTGATCGGCTGAGTCGAAGTCTGCTCGATTTCTCGCGTTTGATGGAAACGTTCGAGAAGCACAAAGTTGCCTTCGTTTCCGTCACGCAGCAGTTCAACACCGCCAGCTCGATGGGCCGGTTGATTCTCAACGTGCTCCTTTCATTCGCGCAGTTTGAACGCGAAATGATCAGCGAACGCACCCGAGACAAGATCGCGGCCACTCGTCGCAAAGGCAAATGGTGCGGTGGCGTGCCGGTCTTCGGATTTACGATCGAAGAGACCAAACTTGTTATCGTACCTCACGAAGCCGAACGCGTCCGACAAATCTTTGATCTCTACCGACGAACACATTCTCTGCGCGAAACGGCCAAGGAAGCCAATCGCCGAGGTTGGCGGACCACGCAGTGGACGACCAAGAAGGGATCAACTCGCGGTGGTCTGCCATATGACAAGAACCGCATCTACCAGATGCTGACCAACGTCACATACATCGGCAAATTGACGTACAAGGACGAGATCCATGAAGGCCAGCACCAGGCAATCGTTGATCCTGAGGTTTTCAAAGAAGTCGGAGAGTCGCTGCGAAAAAATGGTCGCATCGGACTGATACGAGCTTCCACCAGCTTCGACGGAATGCTGCGCGGCATCCTGCGGTGTGCGAAGTGCAATCGAGCCATGCGGCACACGTCCTCAGGCCGCGGCACGAAGCGGTATCGTTACTACGTGTGCGGCAAAGCCGAAAAGCAAGGTTACGAATCCTGTCCATCGCCTTCGATACCCGCGAGACAGATAGAGAGTTTTGTCGTCGAAGAGCTTCGCGTGTTCGCCAATGACGACCAGCTCATCCGTGACATCTACGAACGCTGTCATGAGCAGAACCGCGAGGACGTCGATTCGCAAAAACGTGAAGCCGATTCGATCGCGAAGTTTCTCAAAGAGGACCACGCCGAGATGACTCACCTTGTCGCAACGGCCGCTAGCCTTGACTTGATTGAAGCAACGCAATCACGCATTGATAAAAGCGAAACACGATTGAAAGAGCTACGTGAAGCCATCGACAACCATCGGCCGATTCGCGTCAGCCATGCATCGATCCGCAAGACCCTCGGTGAACTGGACAAAGCCTGGGACACGATCCCACCGAGAGAGCGTTGCCGACTGATGGAATTGTTGATCGAACGGATCGACTACGACGGTGTTGAAGGCACGCTTGATATCACATTCCATCCAGCCGGACTCGCGTCACTCGGCCAGGACGGCAATTTTGCCCGGCACATCACGGAGACTTTGAATTGAGCGACCTATCGAACAATCCAAACGAAACACCGCCGCGCACGTCGGCGATACGCCGTACCTTTCACGTTGCCCGCGTGGCTCGCGGACCTCGCGAACTTCGCGGCGGTGCTGCCCCACTGCGGCCCACAACGGGCCAACTGCCAAGACTGTCCCGGCTGATGGCACTCGCCATCCATTTCGACCACGCTTTGGCATCGGGCCGCCTCCGATCGCAAGCCGACTTGGCGCGAGCTGGCCAAGTCACTCGAGCTCGCCTCAGCCAGATCATGAACCTCTGCAATCTCGCCCCGGATCTTCAAGAAGAGCTGCTCTTCCTAAAGCCCTATTTCAATGGCCGAGCGCCCATCACCGAGCGCCCATCACCGAGCGCCCATCACCGAGCGTCAAATCCGCCCCATCGCCGCCGAACCCAACTGGGAAAAGCAACGCCGCCGCTTCAAAAAGCTTATCGGTTCTGCTGGTCGTAACGATCAGGGGTAGCTTGAAGGTCCGATAACCTCTGCTATGTCGCGAAACTTTAGCGATTGCAGCGGGAATGAAGGACTTACCAGTGTTTTGACCGCCCCAAATCAGCGGAGCGTTTGCACTGCTGAACGGAATGCCACAGGGCGATTTGGTAAAGCGATTTGTGCGGGGATCGCAAATCTTTGAACGAGCACCGTTCCACGGACAGTGACGATCGCCCCTGGGTCACCAAGCAGAGCTAGCGATTCAGTCGTTGGCCCTTCGGAACGAAGCAAGAATTTCACGAAAGTCCTCTCTTGCACTTTGCAAGCCATTCGGATAGCTTGTGAACTGCAATCGATATGCGTGCCGTAGAAGTTCGGGACAAGCGATGCAATTTTTTCGAAGAGTAAACGAGATTGGCGGGGCGATCTAGTGAACTCTGCTTACGCCCCAAATCATTCATTTCCAAATACTTTCAAAAACAAACAACATGAACGCTGCTGCTTTGCAAGAGATGGGAACGCCTATCCATTCGTCGTTTCATGTAAATAGAATCTTTGTTTAAGAGCAGCCAAATGGAAAACCGTGTTATCCGCCCGACTCGTGTTTTGGTCACTGGCGCGACTGGCTATGTCGCGGGTTGGGTCGTAAAACGACTGCTGGAGGAGGGGCACGAAGTCCATGCGGCGGTACGCGATCCCAATCGAGCGAATCACCTCATGCACCTTCGTGAACTTGAAGCAAACACTCCGGGCACGCTTCGCTTTTTTGCTTCCGACCTGCTGATAAATGGCTCGTATGCGGACGCGATGATTGGATGCGAAATCGTTTTCCACACCGCCTCTCCATTTGTCCTCAAGCCCGAGGATGTTCAGCGAGATCTGATCGAGCCGGCCAAACAAGGCACCATCAATGTTCTTAAGCAAGCGAGCGAAACACCATCGGTCAAGCGAGTCGTGCTAACCAGCAGTTACTTTGCGACAATCGGCGACAATGCGGACTCAAGAGACAGTGGTAAAACTGCAGTTACCGAAGACGACTGGAACACCACGTCTTCGCTGACCCATCAACCCTATGCTTATTCAAAGACCATCGCCGAGCGCGAGGCTTGGCGGATTGCCAAGGCGCAAGACCAGTGGGATTTGGTCACGATCAATCCCGCGTTCGTCTTGGGGCCGGCCATCAATCCGAATGCGACGTCAGAATCGTTCAACTTCATCAAGGATTTCGCCAGCGGAAAATTGGCTAGCGGAATTCCAAATATTGGGATGGTGTTTGTTGACGTTCGTGAGGTAGCCGAGGCTCACTTGCAAGCAGCATTTCGACCCGAAGCGGGCGGACGCTATCTCGTTTCAAGTCACAATGGATTCATTCCGGAGCTCGTTGAAATCTTGAAGGCTCGGTTCGGAGGCGGAACGTATCCGTTTCCGAAACGCGTCCTACCAAAACTTGCCGCTTGGTTGACCGGGCCGATCATTGACAAGACGATCACACGGAAATACGTCTCTCGAAACGTTAATCACCCGGTCAAGGTCGATGCGAGCAAAAGCATCAAGGAACTGGGGATCGTGTACCGACCACTCACCGACACGATGGCAGAAATGTTCCAGCAATTAATTGACGCAGGAATTGTCGGCGCGAAGAAATAGCGGCACGGTGTTGAAATCCGCAAGTGAGAAAGCCAACCAGAGGAGCTAGTGATGCAGATAGACGAAAAAATTCGCACGGCATTGATCGTCGTCGACCCCTTCAACGAATTTCTTTCGCGGTGGGGGAAAATGTGGAGCAGTGTTGGTGCAACGATCAAGGAAGTGCATCTTCTGCCCAATCTCAGAAAGATACTCGATTCGGCGAGATCCGTCGGGTTACAGATTGCCTACGCACCCCATCACCGTTGGCAGCCGGGCAGCTTCTCAGACAAGAAATATTTGCACCCGTCGCAGGCGCTGCAAACTGCTTTCAAAGCATTCCCGCGTGATGGCTTTGGCGGCCAGTACTACAAAGGGCTGGAACCACAGCAGGGCGACATCGTCGCCAGTGAACACACCTGTTCGAGCGGCTTTGCGGAAACCGACCTGCACGATCAACTCCAGAAACTCGGAATCACTCACCTGATCCTTGTGGGAATGGCCACCAATTCCTGCATTGAAGCTACTGCCAGGAGCGCAGTCGACCTGGGCTATCACGTCACGCTGGTGACCGACGCCGTGGCCACGTTCTCGCGTAAGGAACACCATACGACGGTCGCTGAAATTTATCCGCAGATCGCTCACGCTGTTCTGGACACCAATCAACTGGTCGATGCACTGCAAACCGAAAAGGTCACCCATGATTCCTGAGACAATCGGTACCATTACCCGTTGGTGGTTGCACCGACGTTTCCGCCCTTATCGAACCTATCCGTCGCGCCAGACGGCGGTCTTGCTGGTCGATGTGCAGAAGGGGCTTGTACCCGACTCCAGCCGATTGATGTCGTCGCTTCTGGATCTAGTCGCGTTGGCGCGACGATCCGATTTTTGCGTTGTCTACAGCAAGTTCGACGCCGCAGCGGAGCAGACGTTCGAGACTCGCGCCCATCGGTTGCTTAAAGAGGCTGTGAAACCGGTCGATGGCCGTGACGGCATCCCCGACAAGTTGTCGCCTGGCCCTGATGATCTGGTGCTTTCAGCACGCAGCACGTTCAGCGCGTTCAAGGGCACGGACCTACATGAACAGCTTCAAAGGCGAGGAATCGAACATCTAATCATCGCCGGTCCGCTGGCTCGCATCTCGATCGACTCAAGCGTCAGGGATGGCGTCCAACTGGGCTATCACGTGACGCTCATCCAAGAAGCGCTAAGCGAAGACGTCGGAGAGATCTCCGAATACGCTAGAAGCACGTTGTCGCGGTATGCACAATCTATTTTGAGCTTCCAGCAATTCAAAAAACTCACGCGACGATAATCAACCGCTGTCGATCCCGCTTGCAGTTCACAAACTACTTATCACTTTCGCAAAATCGGAGATTGTTCATGCAAAAAATCGGAGAAGCAACCGCCAAAGCGATTGTCAACGCGCCGATCGAGTTGATCAATTTGGGTGAGTGGATGTTTACGATCACTTCGGAAGAGTACGCCGCCTGTGCTGAGGCGCACCAGAGTGCGGCACAAGGGAGATTGGCCTCCGGCAAGAGATTCTCGGTCAATCTCGAAACGACTGAAAATATTCTCATTGTCCAACACTACCTTGAGAAGCTGTCGGAAAGAGATCATGTTATAGGGTTCTCTCCAAACAGCATGTTCTGGCTTAGCGATACGGAGTACGCCTTTGCTGAGGTAACGTGGGAAGTGAAGGTCGTGAAGATTGATGAAACGCGATGCGAACTAATTTGCAGAGCGTTCAGCGAGACTGAAGATGAAGCGTTCGTTGCCAGACTACATAACGCACTGAAAGAAGCGCCAGCCGGTTACAACCCTCTACAACAACATATCGAAGAAGAAACCTCATTGTTTGCCAAAGATATCGAACGTAAGGCGTTGGCGGGTGTTTGGGGTTCGTAGCCAGACCTAATCCAATTCCTGTCGGTTATTGCTGATTGTGGAATTCTTCGACACTCTGACGTGCTTTGGCTTCTAGGTGCGCAATCATCGTTTCTCGATCCTTCCGGATGGCCGCCGCAAATTCGGCTCCACTAGTGGCTGAAGTGTGCGCGTCGCCCCAAACCAGCAACTCGACCAGTACGCGAACCAGCGAGATGCCCTTTTCCGTGGGAAGGTAAGCTCGTCTTCGTTTGTCTGTAGGGTGCTGGAATTGCTCGATGACTTCGGCGCATACCAGTCTTTCGAGTCGATTGGAAAGCACGTTGGTCGCGATTCCTTCGTCGGCCCCGATCTCGGTGTAAGCGAAACGTTGACCCAATACGATGTCGCGGACGATTAGCAGCGTCCAGCGGTCACCGAGTAGGTCGAGCGCACTTGCCACTGGACAATCTGATCGATTTTCATTCGGAGACACGGTATGTACCTTGCAAAGAGCAAGCGGCTAAGATAGCTTGTTAAGTACAAGTTAGCATATTTTCCCATGAGGCGAGCACTACATAATGAAAATCAACGAGAAAAGTATCGTCATCACGGGTGGCAGTTCTGGAATTGGTCTTCAGATGGCCAAAAAGTTCGGGGAAATTGGGGCCGACGTGGTGATCACGGGACGGAATCAATCGACGCTCGATCAAGCGGCATCCGGAATGACTTGCGTTACTCCGTTCGTTTGCGACGTCACCAACGACGAGCAAGTTGTCTCGCTTCGCGATTTCATGGACGGGCGCGGTGGTACCGACGTTCTAATCAACAATGCGGGGGTGATGGACTTCTTCGACGTTACTCAGGGCCATCCCTTGGAAAAGCAGCTCGCCGAGATCGCGATTGATGCCGCCGGCCCAGTACGTTTAGTGCATCACTTCCTGCCGGGGCTACTCAAACGCCCGTCGATCATCGTCAATGTCAGCTCGGGCTTGGCTTACGTCCCCTTCGCGGCGGCACCTGTCTACTGCGGGTGCAAGGCGTTCCTTCATTCATACACGCAGTGTTTGAGGACGCAGCTTGCTGGGACATCGGTACGAGTGGTCGAGTTGCTGCCTCCCGTCGTCGATACGCCGCTGGCGGCAACTCTCGACCACTCGTTTTCAAAAATGCCGCCCGAGAAACTTGTGGCGTCTCTCATCAGCGGTCTTGAGCGAGGGCGTGACGAGATCGCGCCTGGTCAGTCAGCGCAACTGAGATGGCTCAGTCGACTCGCTCCAGGGTTCATCTATGGGCAGCTCAACAAGAGTTACAAGGCGGCACGGCGGTCTCCGCCGTGATCCCGAGTCCAGATTCACGGTGGCGACCACCGTGCCACTATTTCAAACTTCGCTTCCAATCAATAGTGAGTCAGAATGTCCAAAGGTGTCAAATGGTCGATCGCGTTGCTCATGTGCTTCACGATATTCAGAGCACAAACTGTGCTGTTTCTTCCGAAAGTTGAAATGTTTGGAGGTCCTGCAGCCGATGCTTGGTTCGCGCCGTGGCTCAGTGATGCAATCTTCGGATTCCTCGTTCCAGTGATGGTCTTTCTCTTTCTGAAACGACGTGGCACCAAACTCTGGGGCGCTTTGGTGATCTACAACGCGCTCGGTGCATTTGATTATGCCAATGGTCTGGCTGCCCAATGGATCGCACCCATGCCAGTAGAGATGGCAACGGCAACGACCGTCTACCTTGGCATTTCAGTCTTCATGGTATTCCAGTTGATCGCGCTGACATTGCTGTTCCGCGATGATGTCGTTGAGCACTTTCGCGGAAAGGCAGAAGTGACGAAATGATCCAATCACGCCTTGGGCAAATTGGCGGCACGACTCGCTGCCGCTCTTGCTTCGATGTTCTTGATCATCCCTTCGCGATCTTGCTTGATCGCTTTGGCGATTTTCCTGACGCCCTGAGCCGCTGTGTGATCTGTGCCCCAGACCACCAAGTCGACCAAAATAGGGATGAGCTCGATGCCACGCTGGGTCGGCAAATAAATTCGCCGTCTACCGTCTGTCGGATGCGCATAGCACTCGATGATGCCGGCCTCGGTCAGTCGTTCCAGCCGATTCATCAGAATGTTGGTCGCAATTCCTTCCGGTACCCCAATCTCCGAGAACGCAACCTTTTGTGTCAGCAAAACGTCGCGAAGAACGATCAACGTCCAGCGGTCACCAATCACATCCAGCGATGCGGCAATCGGGCAATCAGAACGAAGGTCATTTTTCATTGCGGAGGCGGCCGAACAAAGGGGCCGTTCATGGAACGCATGACACGGGCGGTGGTTTGCACAACGTAAACCTCCCATTGTTGCATGGAGTTCCGCGCATTCCAAGGCCTTGAATCCATCGAGAAAGAGGGGCCTACCCAAAACGAGAGCGTTTCATCTCCTACGCGTGGGTTGCACTATGCAAGGCAACTGCGTCATTTGCCGGAGTTTAGTGGTCTTTTTGCTGAATTGGCGAGCGTTTCATTTCAAACACCGCAAACAGAATTCCGTTAGTCGCCTGATATGAATCCAGCATCATTGACACGTAAGTTCACTATTCCAATTGCGCTATTTCTATCGGTTGGGTGCGGGAGGCAAGAGAAATTGATTCCCGAGCGTCGTCCTCGGCCGGTTGCGACCGCGGTCCTCAGCCAGCGGTTGCCACCCAACGCGGCACTGGTGACAGCATCAACCGGAACTTGGAAGTCGGAACAGCTCGGATTCGAGGTCGCAGGTCGAATTGAATTTGTCGCGGAGCAAAACACGGCAATTGATGGACGGATCCGCGATGCCGAAGGCAAGTTGATCGTTGAGGGAACTCCGATCGCGAGAGTTGAGAGCGAGCGGTACCAACTGGCCGTCGCCAATGCGGAAGCCTCGGTTGCTCGCGCCGAGCAAGACTTGATCGTTGGAAGAAACGATTTGAAGGAAACCATTCCGGCCCAAATTGATGCGGCGAACGCGTCGTTGGAATTGGCAAAAGTCGAGTACGACCGTAGCCGGCAACTCGGAAGACAGAATGCGATTTCACAAAGTGAACTCGACAGGGCAAAGTCGACTTATGAGAACGCCGTCGCTCAATTGAGGCAATTGGTCGCTTCAGAAAAATCGCAGCAGGCTCAGATCGCATCGCTTGAGAGTGCTTTGTTGCAAGCCAAACAAGGCCTCCGAGATGCACAGAGAGATCTCGAAGACTGCACTTTATATTCCTCGTTTCAAGGCGTGATCTCCGACGCGTCAGTCGTACCCGGAAGTCTGGTCAGCGCTGGTACCCCCGTGGTGACGCTTCAAATGATGGACCCCATCAAGGTGGAGTTAGAGGTCTCCGGTGAGCAGTCGCGGAGGCTGCAACGGACCGAAACGCTTCACCGTCGGCGTTTCGGTGCTGTTGCTTCTCGCTGTGTTGCAGTTGCCGGTCGGTAGCGAATATTTTCCACTCGATCGACGCGACCAGTTCTACGTCACGGTGACATTGCCCGAGACAGCAACCGTATCGCAAACCAATGTGATTGTTGCTCAGGTCGAAGACACGCTGAAGAAATTGAGTTCATCGTCGGACGAACAAGGTAACCCCATCGAGCGGTTGCGTGCGATGCGTAGCATGACCGCGTTTGGCGCTGCACGCTGGTCGTTGTCGGTGACTCCGCTTCCGCCAGCGTCCAATACGTCGGAGATCTTGATTCGCACGACCAGCAGCGAGTGGACCGAGTCGATGATCCGTGATCTTCGCCGCGCGGTGGATGAGGGCGACAGCGAGCGTGGGATTCGGCCCATTGCGGGTGCTCGCGTGACCACCAAGCGAGTCCAAATGGGACCGCCGGCCAAGCCGGTCGAGCTCCGAGTCTCAGGCGATGGATTCGCCAACGTCAGTCAGCTTCGGCGAATTGCGGACGAGGTGAAGTTGATGCTTCGTGATGAACCGGGAACATGGGACATCTCCGATTCGTGGGGTATCGACAGCTTTCAATTGGACGTCGAAATCGACGCGGAGAAGGCAAACTTGTCCGGCGTTTCCAACGCGAAAGTGGCCGATACCTTGAGCGCATACTATTCCGGATTGAAGTTGACCGATTTTCGCGAAGGCGATCATGTGGTCCCGGTCTACTTCCGATTGCGGCCAGAGGATCGCGTTGACCTGCAGAGCATGGACGCGGCCTACGTCGAAGGCACCAACGGGAAACTGCCGCTCAATTCGGTCGCAAAGATCGTCCCCAGTTGGCAACCGGGGAAGATCGAGCGCCGCGACCAGAACCGCACGGTCAAGGTGTTTGCCGAGGTGGAAGACGGTGTATCCGGGAACGACGTGGTGCTTCGCGTGTGGAATTCGGACCGCATGGCAAGGCTGCGTGATTCGCTGCCACTGGGTTACAAAATTGAAATTGGTGGGGCGTTGGAAGAGAGTCAAGACGCGGCCAGTCGAATGATGATTTCTTTTGGCATTTCCTTCTTGGCCATCATTCTAATCTTGGTTATTCAGTACAACGGTTGGTCCAAAACACTTGTGATCTTGATGACGCTGCCACTGGCCGTGATCGGGGCTTGGTTTGGGCTTTGGCTGACCGATAATCCGCTCGGCTTCATGCCCCAGCTTGGCCTGCTTTCCTTGTTCGGCATCGTTCTCAACACCGGGATCATTTTCATTGAGTTCGCCGACATACTGATCACGCAAAAGAGCGTCGTTGCAGCGAGGTCTGAATCTGCCGATGGTCCCATCGTCGGTCTGACGCGGCAAGAGTTTCGCGAGTGTTTGGTCGCCGCTGGCAAGCAACGCATGCTGCCGATCTTTCTTACTACTGCGACAACGGTCGGAGGATTGTTCCCGCTCGCGTTGGGAGGTGGCCCACTCTGGGAAGGTATGGCATGGCTAATGATCTACGGTCTGCTCGTTGCAACCTTGTTGACGCTTTACATCGTGCCGGCGCTGTACGCGATCATCGTCGAAACATTCGGCGTCAAGCCAATCGAAACTCCTATCGCCGCCGCGCCAAGTTAGCAGTCCGATCGTTTATGAAGCGGTTCGCACCGCGGTGGTTGGTCGCGCACGACTTCATCGTCGCGATGCAGTCGCAGGATGCGGATGACCTCGTTGATCGTCTCTATGTGTGTGTGCAGGTAGTGGTTGGCGTCGATCAAAAGTTCAGTGTCGGTACCGGGATGCCTTGCGCTGGAAACCGGCACGACGCCGTCTGTTGGTTCTCGTTTGATAAGTGTTTTGTGCCCCGTACCGATGATCGAGTGCAAGTGAACTCCGTCGGCAACGGGTAAACGAAACACCGCCGCCAAGACTGGGTCGTCTGAACGAAGTAGATCAACGCTCTTGGGGATTCGCTTGTAGGCGGGATTGCGAATACCGACGCTGTTTTGGAGGATTTGTTCGGAGTCACTTAGCGCGTCTTGAGGCAACTTCGCCAACCGCGATGCCACTTGGCCGAGGCTTCCATCAGCCAGCCGCGATCCTTGATGAGGCGTGCCGATAAAGATCACGCGAGCGACTTCTTCGGAGGGTTGGAAGGTCACCATGGATTTTACTTTCGCCTTTACCTCCGCCGGCAACTCCACTTGCTCCAGACCATCGGTGAAAATCGCATTCTCAATTTGGTTGGTACTGGTGGTGACTTGCAACTTCGCGAGCAATCCGCCCATGCTGTGTCCGACCAAAACCGTTTGATCGAGCGAACGGTCTCGGCGAAGGGGATCGTAATGATTTCGCAGCTTCGCGAGCTCAGCCCTCAGAACGGCTGCTGCTTCGGGGAATGTTAGACTGGTTCGATAAACGAACGTCCAAAACTGAAACTTCGCGACCAGATCGGGATGCGTGCGAATTTCATTCAGCATCGGGTGCCATGCCGTCTCGCTGGATGCCAAACCGTGGATGAAGATGACCGGAATCTTTCCAGTCTGGAACGGCTCGGCCATCCGAAGTCCAAACTCGGTTGCATCATGCTTGGCTGGGCGAAGGAGTCGTTCGACGCCGTGCTCTCCCTTGGTGGTTTCGAGGAAGGCATACGGAGCAGAGAGATTGAACGCGATTGGCACGCTTCGCCAATAACTTGCGATTTCAAGCTGGCTTGGCGGTTCCACTTGAATACTGAGTTCCCTGATCATCAACGGATTGATTAAGTCCAAGATGAACTCTTCCGCTCGCCCCGTGAAGACGGGATGAACAACGGCGGTTGCCGAAAACACTGGGTCTGGTATTTCAAAAGGAAGCGTTCGAGCGGACCTTACCAACAGCGGAACACCCATTCCCGACTGCTGTTGGATGGGAGCATCTCCCGTCAGCCGACATTCCCCGACGACATCCATCACAGCGAAGTCCTGTGGTTCCCAGGGGAAGCCCTGGTAACGGACCGGCAACCATCGCTGGTCGCTGGCTCGTCCCGAAATCAGCACGCCACGGATGGGGTCGAATCGCTCAAACCGGATCGCGGATTCCACCAGCTTGCCCAACGCCGAATCGTAAAGCTGCTTCGCTTTTTGGTTGGTTGCGGACCCAGGATCAGAAGATTCGGCGACGATTTGCGGCCAGACGAGCTTAACGCATTCAAAGTAACCCGCCAAGCAATCACTCGATTGATTTATGTCAAGCTTAACCGCGTTGGCGTAGGCCTTCGCGGCCTCGTTGAATCCTCGTCCATGCGAGGTTGACTCGTTCGGGCCAAGCGACGCCAGCGAAATAGTGGAAGCCGGTCGATAGAAGCTCTTGCCGCTTTGGCATCCGGAAGATGCAAGCAGAACAACTACCAGGAGCACAGCACCAATTCTTAGGCTAGTGATCGCTTTTCGCTTTGAAAACAAAAATGAGATGTGGTCTTTCACTAACTAAGCCGACCGTGACAAGTGAATAGATTGAAAATAGAGGCACGATGATCCTCCACCGTGCTCCGCCGTATTTCACGGTTGCGGACCACCGTGCCACTATTGGACCGCGAGCTCAAAGCAAACTGCCTCGGCACCGTTTCGTAGGTAGACGCGATTTTCAATCAGCACCGGATGATTCCAGGTCTTGCCGTCGATGGCATCGATAGATGCCAACTCATCCAGATTTTCTGGTGTCGCCTGTACCAAGACCAGGTCACCATTCTCGGAGACGATCAGGAGCTGCCCTGCATCGGCTAGCAATAGCAGTTGGCCTTTTCCGTATCGTCCTCGTTTCCACTTTCGTTTGCCGGATTTGAGATCGACGCACGCAAGGATGCCCGAGTCGAATCCATACAAGTGATCTTGGTAAACAACGAAGTCGTTAAAGTCAGGTTTCATGTCTCTTGATAACCATTCCAACTTCACTTGCCACTGATCGGAGTCTCGGCTGACTTGTAGGCAGTACGTTCCGCTGCCTTGGCTGCTTCCCATCAGCACTCGGTCACCGATGATCAATGGTTGCAGTATCCGATAGCCTTCGCCGGGTTGACCGAAGCTCCAAATCTCCGAACCGTCAGAAGGATTGAGGAACTGGATTCCAGCGTCGGTAATCATTAACAAACCTTCCACTCCGCAAAGCGTTGCCGTGTGAGGCGAGCTATAGCTGTCGACGCCCGATGGGCTCGACCAAGCTGGTTCACCGGTTGTTGCATCGTAAGCCAACAAGCCTTTGTCGCTTTCGCCGCCGGCGTGAACGATGATCAAGTCGCCGACCAGTAAAGGCGACGAAGACCAACCCCAGATCGGCGGCTCTCGGCCGGCGTCTTGTCGGAGTTCTCTCGTCCAAATTTCTTTTCCAGTTCTTGGATTCAGTGCCGCGAGCTGCCCTTCTGCCCCGAGCGTGTAGAGGACATCATTTCCGATTGTGGGAGTTGCACGAGGCCCTGCGCCACCGATACCCTCATAGAACCGGGCGGCATGCGTTCGTGACCAACGAGGCTCGCCAGTTGTTGCATCAAGGCACATGACCGCTTCGTCATTTCCTCGCTGTTCTTGCGTAAATAGATTGTCGCCCGCTACAGCGAATGAAGACCAACCTGGACCGATCAGTCTTCGCCAAAGCTCTTTGGGCGGCGACGATTTCCAATCGGGCGAAATCGAAACGCCCCGAACAACGCTGTCCCGGTTCGCGCCACGGAAACCAGGCCACTGGGCAGTGGCTGTCGTGATCGGTTCGCTAACTTTCGCGTCGGACAATATCATTTCCGCACTCAGGTCCGAGCGTTCCGAAAGAGAGGCCAGGTAACGCTGTTCAGCTGACGGATTCCATCGCCAGTCGAACTCAAACGCGAACATTCCCGAGGTACCCCCAAACTGCAACAAGCCCCAGAAACCGAATCCGACCAACGATAGCAAGATCGCACAGGGAACACGTCGCGTCGGAGAGCGTGGAAGTGTCACTAGCGGAAGAGCAAACGCTGCAACACCAATCGGGACGAAGAATACGACCGCCGGTAACACCCGCATCGTTGGATGAAGTAGCAAGAATGTAAGACCTGCGACGACACCCAGGCCAAACAGACCGCCAACTTTCTCCTTTCTGCCCGCACGGCTGGCGAAGAGCCACCAAACGATCAACAACAAAGCGGCGGCGGCAGGCCCCAACAGACTGGCGACTTGGACGGACTGCGGAGGCTCCGAAAACAACCATGGCAAGCCTTTCGCGATCATCATCAGTGACAACAGGCCGATCGCTGGCCAGGTCCTCAGTGCCGCCCAGCTGTCGTTGCCCGATGGCATTGGGTCGTCGGCAACCTTCGGGGTCAAGTCGTTGACGCTTTCCATCATTTATCCTCACGTTGGTCCGAGTCCGCTATTCCGCTTGCACGATGCAAGCTACCGGAAATGTCTGCCGGATGCAATACTAGAGCGATCTCGTCAAAACGGAATCCAAGATCCCTTGAAAGGTCCATTGCAAGTTGCAAGCGAAACGGCTAGGCTATGTGCGTGTAAGTCAACGGCGAGCCGCCAGAGTTGCAAAGGAACCGCGTGGAATGAAAAATCGCAAAGTCTGTTTGGTCGTTGGTGCTTCGTCGGGAATTGGGAAAGCTGCCGCAGAAGCATTGGCCGGGCGGGGTCACCGAGTCTATGGAACCAGCCGAGATGCTTCGCGTGTGACCACCGCCAACGTTGTCGGCTTGGACCTGGAAATCAACGACGATCACTCCATTCGTGAGGCGGTCGGAAAGATTCTGGAAGCTGAAAAGCGGATCGATGCGATGTTCTACGCGGCGGGCTTTTACACGGCCGGGGCGATTGAAGAGACGACGCCGGAACAGATACACCAGCAGCTCGATGCCTATTTCGTCGGTGCTCATCGTGTCACGCGCGCTCTACTGCCTCACTTCCGAAAAGTCGGTGCGGGTCGCCTATTGTACATGAGCTCAAATGCCGGGGACGCGGCTTTACCATACCACGCTATTTACTCTTGCAGCAAAGCTGCTCTTCAAATTTATTGCGATGGGTTGCGGTATGAAGTCGAGCCATTGGGTATCCAGGTTTCGTACTTGCAAAACGGTGGCGTGAAAACCGGTGCCGAAGCAAGTTTCCGTCGAGCCGCCGAACCCGTTGCCGCGTACGACGGACCGCGTGATCGGGCTATCGCCGCTTTCCATCGGATGCAGCAAAAAGGTCCGGAACCAAAAGCCATCGGCGCGACCGTTGCCGACGCGATCGAAGCAAGGACGATGAAGCCGGTAATTCGGGCGGACAATTTTTCAAAACTGATTGGATTTCTCGGTGCCGTGATGCCTGCCAAACTGTTCAGAAGTCAATTGAGAAAATCGCTGGACATCGCGTGAGCCGAATCAGTCAATCCCGAATCAGCGAGCCGCAGTCTGTGCCGAGTTTTCTGTGCCCCGAAAACTTGTCCGGCTGCGGCTCGCGTTATCGAACACCCTAAAGTTCTTGATGATCGAGCGTTCATTGTATCCCGTTGACTTGAGTAACGTTCTGCGGAAACGTTGGGGGGAAGAAGCCTTTGATGCGGCGGAACTTCCAAATGACTCGATTTTAGAATCGCTCATTGATACAGCCTATCAAGCAAGTTTGTTGCGAGAAGAAAGCGATCCGGTCCAGTGCCGAATTATGGTTGCGTCGCCCGACGACGTCGAGCTTGCGGCCGTGGCAAAGGCAGACGGACTGTATTCCATTGAATTTGAGGACCAAAGCGCGCTTTCGGCGCATGAGATCCGTAAGATGGCGGCAGCTGCCGGATACTACCGATCTTTAATTGCAGTCAACGTGGACGCGAGCGAGAATACGATCAACATTTGGGGAATGGTGGTCACGGGAGCAAATTGGGTGAATCATACGGAATTCACCGTTCACGATGCCGCCGCGTTGCCAGGGAAATTGGTGATCCATGTTCTCGGAGCCGGGCATTTGATTTTTGCGAAGGGGCTCCGCCGTGTGGTGGAAACCGTTGGCGGACAAAGACTGCCAGAGGGCTTTGATCCGTTTCGATCCAATTGCCTTCCGAACCGTTTCAAGACCTTTCGCGACAGGCAGTTGAGCAAGCTCAATTTGGTTTCGCACAGTGACGGGATGTGCAAGCCTTGTGATTCCTTTGCTCGCGATGTCAGCCAAAGTGTGATTCGACGAGTGCTGAGTTTGGTGCGTGGGCGTGGTCATGGTGGAATGATTATCTACGTCAGCGATGCGCTGGACCCGCGTTTGGACAAATGGCTACGGATGAGGATACGGTTCAAACCAGGCGACTCGACAATGCGTTTTGAGCAACTGTTGTTGAAGGTCGTGCAGCGAGCTGTGGAAGTGGGCGCGATGAACGGGCTTTCCAAAGTTCGCTGGCAAGACTTCCTTCAAATGCATGATGCGTCGCTAGCCAAGCTTCACAACTCGCTGGTCGAATACAGCCATTTCCTGGCCGACTTGATGAGCGTCGATGGTGCGCTGGTGATCGATCACGAACTGAGGCTGATCGGATTCGGCGGAGAGATTCTTGGAGATTCACACGTCAGCAGCATTGAACGAGCAATTGATCTTGAAGCGGAAAAGTCGGTTACCGAGTCCGCCGACTCATCCGGAACACGACATCGTTCAGCCTATCGATTGGTGAGCAGCGTCCAGGACGCGATCGCCATGGTCGTGTCGCAGGATGGTGGCGTGCGTTTTGTCGCCCACGAAGGCGGACGACTCGTGTATTGGCCTTACCTTCCATAGCGGCATGGTTATCATCCGCCGTGAAGTAGGAATCAAGTCAGAGACCAACGAGCGACCTATCTTCCAAATACGACCATGCAGGTGGTCACGATCCCAATTAGGAACAGGCAAGCGGTCGCCGCATAAAGACTGACTGCGAGAAACGGATGTTTGTCGACCAAGCGTTCAAGCCTAGCGTTCGTAGACTTGATCAAAGTACCAGGGCACTGGATCGGCGGTTCACCTGATCGGATGCGTTCTAAAACGCGAAGTACTTCGTCCGCGCTCTGAAAACGATCCACCTTCGATGGCTGAAGGCCGCGACGCAAAAAGTGGCGAAGTTCCGCTGGCACCGCCGGCTGGTAGCGACTGGCGAAATTCGGATCAAGGAACTGTGGAGCTTGACGTTCCTTCGCGTCAGCGATCACTTTCAACAGCGAATCGCCGCGTGGGGCGAACGCTTGCGTTGATAAGAGTTCATAAAGAACGACAAACGCGGCGTAGAGGTCACTTCTCGTGTCGATCTCTTCCGAATGCCCGGAGGCCTGTTCGGGCGACATGTATCCGATCGTGCCGATGATGGAGCCATCGATCGTTTGTCCCGATGCACGCGGCATCTCAACCGCAGGCTTGTCGTTATCTGCTGAGCTACCTTGGTGGTGATTGACATGACGAGCGATGCCCCAGTCGGTTAACATGACTTCGCCGAAATGGCCGACCATGATGTTCTCAGGCTTCACGTCCCGATGCAGCATGCCTTGTTCGTGAGCGTACTGAAGAGCCCTCAGCAAACCTGAAAAGAGATCCAGGCGAGCCTCGAAACTGTATCGCTTGTGATACTCGCGGTCACCCTCGCGCAGTCGTGAGATGATCGACGCGAGAGTTTCTCCGTCCACATATTTCATCACGAAGAATAGGCTGTCGTCGGCATCGACGCCCACATCGTGTATGGGGACGATGTTGGGATGCTCAAGTTTGCCGACCGTGCGAACCTCGTCAATAAAACGCGCTACCGACTGCGGATTCTTTTTGTCAAGCAAGCGTTTGACCGCCACGCGCCGACCGATGTCTTGGTCACTGGCAAGCTGAACTTCTCCCATTCCGCCGCGGCCTAAAACACTCTCGTTCCGATAGCGTACTTCATTGCGAGACGTGAGAGTCACCTGGTTCCCCGATCGACTGACTTCAGGTAACGAAGTCAGTCCGGCCGTTCCGGTCAGGTGAGGATTGACCTCGTCGCCGGCCGCTGTCGGAACGGGGGCGATCGTTTCGGGCAATTCATCATTGCGTTTTTTACCAGTCACGTGATCGACACTTTACCTTTTGGCGTTGAGATGCACCAACAATGTCTTCCTCATTTGTTTTCGACTGAGGATTTGGAGTTGAGTGAGTCGTATTGATTCACCCAGGTACTCGCAGCGTTGAGTGTTAAAGGACAAAAACCGCATTCGTTGTCATTCGAACTGGTGAGATAATTGGAGATGGTTTTCGAATTTGCACCACCATGCGAGAGATCGCTCCAGCTCATCTCGTCGGTCAGGTGCCAGGCGACCGCCTGTCCGATGAACGGATGAACTTGGTTGCTACCAAGCTGACGAAACAATTCCATCAGCCGAGGATCATCCACTTTGGATTCCGGCCGAACCAGTTTGTACTCGACGCGAGCGCTAGGAACCGCCTTGCCGAATTCGAGACCCACGGTCGTTGCCGTCAGTCTGCGAGTTTTCTTCGGAGCCAATCTGAGCAAAGCGGAATTACCATCGGCAGCCGATTTGAAATTGCGACCGTTCATCAGAAACGCACCACCGACCGCTTGGGTCTCCACCTTCAAGGACTCGCTGAGCCCTCGCTTTCCGTGCGTCGATTCGCCGTTGGCAATGACTGCCGGGACAGCGACGACCGCGTCGGGGAGACGAATGTCAAGCGGCTCATCGGTAAGATTGGTAATGATGACGTTCGACTTTCCGCCATTGACAGCGATGAAACGGACCAGCACTTTTTCGGCCTCCATCGCATCGTATAGACAAACGCCATCACCTTCTTCGGCAGATAATTGCCGTACCGGCATGGCTCCCATGGCAAGAACACCGACCAGAAAAGAAAAAGCAGTCCATCGAATCGACAGAAACATGGCAGCAGCTCCAAGTGTGGGAACAGCAAGTGACTTGCACATTACAAGCTAAAAGCGTTCCGTTGTCAACCACCGTCAAATTGCGGAGGCCTGAACTGGTGTGGAGTCTGTCGAATCACCTCGCTTTCCCGGCCCGCCCCTTTGTTCGCGTCAATTTTCGATTACGGTTCATTTCGTCTGATTCGCCAGACGCAACGCCAAAATGATCAAAGCTGCCCAAGCAAAACGCCACACATGGGCAATTTTGAGGCGGCCGAACCGATCGCTTTCGTTCGTTCCATTGGTCAAAGGCCGCGAGGCAGAGCTTCAGTCAACGAGTAAGGTTCACACGCTGCCAGCCAAGTCAGCCGGCACAAATAGCCTATCCTCGCGTTGCTTTGACGATCGTTCCCTTTGCCTGTTAACCGCCCGCCGACTTGCGAGAACCAACAGCTTCGGTTGACGCAAACCCGCAGTTGGGCTTTCGGAATCAGTCCCGTCTGTGGCTGTTCGAAAGAGACGGGAATCGCATCGCAGAATCGATTAAAAGTAGAAAAATGTCCTCAGGATTCTGGCGTTCTCTCCGGATTGGTTCTGTTCGGGGAGCTGAATTAAAAAAAGCGAAAACTCTCGCGAACCAGTTAACGCCCGTCGGTCCAGCATGACCCGCGGGCGTTTCTCATTTTCGCCCCCTTTTTCGCGGTCTTTCGCCACCACGGCGCCCAATCCCAATGTTCTCACTTTCGCGCCGAGAGTCCGGGCTGCCGAACTCAACCACCCTGGTTCTCCCCCGCACCCCAGAGACAACCCCGAGAACTCTCTGATTCTCTGTTTGACTCGGCAAAGCGGGTTAACACGAAAGAGAGCGCCGGCGCGAGACGTTGCGTTCCGTGCCTGGAGGTGCCTCGATGACCTGGCAAGACCATATCTCTGTCGACCCGCTCGTCTGCCACGGTCAGGCTTGCCTGATCGGCACCCGAGTGACGGTCTCTGTCGTGCTCGACAATTTGGCGGCGGGAGTCTCCAGAGAGGAAATCCTCAAGAGCTACCCCAGCCTGAAGCCCGAAGACATCGACGCCTGCGTCGCATACGCTGCCGATCTAGCCCGCGAACGCATCCCTCCGCTGACTCCGAAGGAAGGGTGAACGTCGTGCGAGATGTTGGCCAGCTGCAATTGGAGGCCTACCGCCGAATGACTGGCGAAGAACGACTCATGATTGGCCTTGGCTTGTACGAAGCGTCGCTCGCGATCGCTCGTGAGCGAATTCGAAATCGTTATCCTGGTGCAAGCGAAGCGGAGATCGCAGAAAAGCTGAAAGCACGTATCCGTGCTGGCTACGAAATTGACATTGTCTCAAGCAAGGCGTCGTGACGGAAACCGAACTACTCGTTGATTGCCTGTGTCGACTCGAAACGGCCGGCATCGACTACATGCTGGTCGGTTCGATGGCTGGCAACTACTGGGGCGTTCCACGCTCTACCCACAATATCGACTTCGTAATCGAGTATGACGAGACCCAAGTCGATGCAATTGTCGAGGCCTTCCAAGATGATTTCTTTATTCAACAAATCAGCGTCGCGCCTGGTCTGCGACCGCCCCGCCAATTCAACGCTCTCGACAATCGATCTGCTTTAAAAGTGGACTTCTTTCGAATTGCCGGTGATGAATACGAGTTCGAAAGATTCGGTCGTCGCAAACGAATCACCTTGTTCGACCAGCCCGCTTGGATTGCGACGGCGGAAGACGTGTTGCTGCAAAAGTTGCGATGGCACACGATTAGCCCAACCGATCGCCAGTAACGGACGCCCGAGGCATCCTGCTCGTATCGGGCGACGGCCTAGATCGAGATTATCTCAGGCATTGGGCAGAGCGAATTGGCGTCGCCGATTTGCTCCAGTTGGTGCTCAACGGATAAGCATCCACGGACGGATTCGCATCCGCTAATCAGAAGACACTGACGGGTCGGCAGTCAGACCTCGGACTTCAGCTTCGTCACACTCAATCTCAACGGTCCCCAAGTCCGGATTGAAAATAACCCTGGTCAACAGCTCTGGCAGCAGGCGGCGTTGCTGATCTTGATTGAGTTGTGTCCAAACCTCGCGCAACTCATCCATGAAATCTGGATCATCGCTTTGCGGTTCTCCCAAGGTATCAATGACAAACTGCTCAATGTCATAGCGTTTAACGCTCACGTTCGAGCATGGCGGTCGACCTCCTGCTTGCGACCGGCATCGGTAGTACAAATACCGAATGTTTCGGTGATGCGAATAGCTCGTTGTCATCGGGCGCTCGCACCATCCGCAAACCAAGATCCCGCGCAGAAGAAACTCTTGCGGGTTCTCTCGCCGGCCCGGTTTCCGAGTTCGACGCTCGACTATGTGCTGCTGAGCGCGGTCGAATACATCGGGTTTAACAATCGGCGCGTACTCCCCTGGCAGTGTTGATTCACCGTTCGGGATTTCACCGAGATACGTGCGATTGGAAATTAATTTCAGGACTCGCGTCGTCGTCCAGCGTCCCGTGTTGCCATAGCGGTCGGTCCAACGTTTCGCTCGATTCAACCTCATCTGCAAAGTGATCGTGCACCGGAAGTCCCAGCGACGTGGCCGTGTCTGCGCGGATTGCATACTGAGCGTCGCAAGAACTGAACGAACCGCCGCCATAGCGTGACTGCCGCGAATAGACCACGTTCAGCCGAAACGGTATCTCTTGCTCGTCATTCACTTCCGAGTATCGACCTCATCAAGGAAATGGCCTTGGCTGACACAAGTAGTCAGCCCACGACCACCATCTTAGCTTCGCGAAAGCAAATCGCATATTTCTCAAATCGCAGCAGACTTGAGGGAACAGGAACTACAGGGAACGGCTGTTTTGTTGTAAATTAACGGTTCCGCCGACTGTCGTATCAGCAGACTCACAAGGCACAACGGAGTGACCATCCATGAGCGAATACCAATACATCTACTTCGCAGCAGTCGATAAGCCGCTGAATGATAAGCAGCTCGAATACATGCGTCACCAGTCGACACGTGCGGAGGTGACGCGGTGGCAATTTACGAACGAGTACCACTACGGTGATTTTCACGGCAACTCGCTCGAGATGATGCGACGCGGATATGACGTGCATCTGCATTACGCGAATTATGGTGTTCGCAAGCTGCTGTTTCGGTTGCCATTGGGACTGCCCATCGATGCGAAACAGTTCAAGGCTTACGCGATGGAGTACAGCATCGAATGGAAGAAAGACAAACGCGGCAAAGGGGGCGTGCTGTCGATCCAACCCGAATGCGATGCAGGATTTTACAGCGAGGACTACTTCGACTTTGATCGAATGGTAACGCACCTTCCGAAAATCCGAGAAGGATTGATGGCTGGTGACACTCGGGTGCTCTATCTCGGCTGGCTGGCATGCAATTGGGGCGAAGAGTCGATCGAGCCGCCTGTACCGGCGGGGCTAGGAAAGCTTCCGCCCGAACTTGACGAACTGGTTGACTTCTATGAGCTGGATCGCGACTTGCTTGCCGCCGCCTACGAACAATCACCTAAACTGCACGGGCAATCTACCCGTGAGCCTGATGTTGACGACTGGTTGGCAAACCAGTCTTCCGAGACCCTGCGTGTGCTCATGCGTCGTGTTCTTCAAGATGACGCGGCGGCGGTGCGTGCTGAGTCGCTGGCTGCGATGCGAGACCAATCCGGCAAAGACACGTGGCCGGCGAACAATAGCTCTCGCACGCTCGAAGAGCTTCGAGTGTTGGCAAATGCAAAAGCAAATCAAAGAAAGAAACGAGAACAGGCCACCGAGGAACGCAAACTCGAGAAACGACTCGCCAGAATTCGCAAAGACCCCTCGGCAGCGATTGCAGATGCGGAGAAATTGATCCAATCGCGGTCGACCGACAACTACTTTAAAGCCGCGAGGCTACTTGCCGAACTCCGCGATGCGGTTGGCGGTGAAGAAGGATCACGAATCGCTGACCAAGCTGCAAAAAAGATTGCGAAGAAATACCCAACGCTCAGCTACGTCAAGCGAGCGTTCAAAGAAGAAGGATTAAACTACCGATGAAACGCGGTGCAAAGTCAACAAAGAAGGTCCCAAAGGCCAAAGTATCGCCGAGTGAGTTGATCCGTTCCGCACTAGGAAAATGCAAGAAGCCAGATTTAATTGATTTTCTCGTGGAGTTCTCGAACCAGCACGTCGAGGTCCAGCGTGAACTTGAATCTCACCTGAATGTCGAAAAACCATTTTCCCTGGTAGTCATTGACATCGAGTCCGCGATCGCTCTGGCAACCGATTTCGACGAACGACGAATGAATTACAACTTCAATTACGACCACGAATCCTACGAAGCGGTCGAAAAACGGCTCAAGAAGCTAATCGATCACGAAGAGCTGGAGGATGCTAAGCGGCTTTCCCTCGAATTGATGAAGCGGGGCAGCTACCAAGTCGCGTGCAGTGACGAAGGGTTGATGAGCTACGAGATTGAAGACTGCTTGAAACCCGTCATCAAAGCTGTCAAACGTGCCGGTGGTGAACCGGCAAAGCAGTGGGCGGCCGAAATGATCAGAGCCGATAAAGTTGGCTTTATTTGCGATAACGAACTACGAAAACTTGCGGAGTCAAAGTCATGAAAATTGTCTACCCGACATGGCTGACCAAGTGCGATGACGCTGATATCGAAGAGGCCTACGAGGAAGCGACCGTCGACTGCTACGGAGACGAGCAGGGAGCGGGATTGGTCGACATGGCCATTGAAGAGCTCGCCTTCCCCTTCGCTGCCGTTGTACTGGGGCAACCAGTTTCAGTTGTGGACGCTAGTCCTTCCAGGAACGTTGGTTTCGGCGTCGATTTGATCGTCGAATACGGCAAGAAGCAATTTGCGATCTCCGCCTCGTCAGTTGAGCTCTGTGATCCGTTTCCCGAAGGCCACCTCTATCTCGCCGCACTGCTGGTTTGGCATTCCAGAATGTGACCGTTGGCAAGCCGGAAAGGCAACCCAATCATGGTCTCAGATCAACTGTATCGAACGCCTCAGTTCGCTGACGGTCTGCGTCAGTCCCTGCTCGCTGAGGCAGCCAACCGTGAAGTGGCTCAATGCTCAATAACCCATGTCGAGCTCTTGGGCCTGGGCAGCCAGTTCGTCGAGTGCTTCGTGGCGTTTGCGGTCCATCGACTCTTTGTACTCCATCAGGTCTTTCAGCAGCACACGGCGGTGGGTACCGACTTTGCGAAACGGCAGTGCACCCTTCTCGAGCTGCTGGACCAAGAATGGCCGCGACACACCCAGCAAATCCGAAGCCTGCTGCGTCGTGAGTTCTGCGTGCACCGGGAACATGGGGACCGCGTTGCCTTTGGCGAATTCGGTCAGCAAGGCGCCGAGTAGCTGCACCGCTGACGGTGGAATCTCGATCTCGGTTTCCTTCCTTCCAAGCTTGGCGACCAATCGGATGAACAAGCATTTGTTCGAGGTCGTTCACTTTGACACTCACAGCAGGACACTGAGGCCGAGATGTCCAGTTCACCCGCGATAACTTCGGCGTTGACAAATCGCAGACCGCAGTCCGACAGATACGTGTGGAAGAACGTCGACTTTCCGGCGCCGTTCGAGCCAGCAACGGCGATGACGACCGGACGCTGGTCAAGAAACGAAAACGGCAGGCTCAAGTTTCGCTCTCGACTTCAACGAAGTCTCGTCCGACAAAACGGCCAACGACTTCAGTACCGTCAGCCTCGATTCGGCGGAGTAGGTCGGGTTGGCCTTCCACAGCTTTAAAACGAGGATAGGGGCCTTGCTCAAGGTAAGCTTCCAACTTTTTCTTTCCCTCGGCGGTACCAACCTCGGCAATCGCTTCGGAAAGTGGTCGCGTCGAACCAGATTTCTGTAGCAGGATCGATCGGTCTCCGCGTAGAAGCGGTTCGATCGACTTTCCAAGTCCGGCCCAGAACTCAATCTGTCCGGCGATGCTCCGCTGCGAGAACAGCACGACTGCTCGCGCGTCGTCGACAAGTTCGTCTGATAGTTTGACTGGCTGTCCCATAATTCACCTCTATCCAATGGTCGCATTTTGCTACCTGCCAGTCCAGTCAATTTTCGGAGTCCATTCTGACCGACCGGATCGCTGGTTGACGTCCCAAACGATCCGAATCGGAAAACTAGCTCGCGGTCTTAATGGACCTGGGGCTACCTTTTTTGACACCTCTCGCTGATCGCCACCACTGGTTCCCAGGCTCCTGCCCACAATCCTCTCCACAACTCAGCCAAGAGAGTCGCGAGAGACCCCGCGAGATTTCACTCGCACCGCTTTGAAGTGGGGGCCTCTCTGAGATAAACCATGGCAAGTGAGAGATCTTTGAGAGAGACGATTATGGCCTGCATCACGATTCCGCTCGGTCGAACCACCTGGTACGTCACGGTGTCTTGGCCGGCATGAGGATTACATCGATTCAACCTGAACTGATTCGGGAGATTCCCTTCCTGAATGCTGGCCGAGGGCCGGGCGGTTTCTACCGAGACTCGCTGCCGGTGCACCGGGGATTTGTGGATGCGCTACCGGACGGAATGTCAGCGATCATCGCCACTGCTGATCTGCAAGGACGCGAGACTTTCGAATCGGCTGGCGGCAAACCACTTCGTCTGCTGGGGGAAGTCCTCCCAGCGATCCTTGCCGATGAGATAATTCCAAATCTCGGTGTAGGCAATGGGCGGATTGGCGTGCTTCTGGCAGGCGACTTCTACACCGTTCCCGCACTCGACAAGCGCGGCGGATCCGGTGATGTAACCTCAGTTTGGCAAGCGTTTGCCGACGAGTTCGATTGGATCGTCGGCGTCGCCGGCAACCACGACCTGCTCGGCGACGCAGCAACTCGTCCGAGATTTACCGACCCAGTTCACTTCCTCGACAACGACACCGTCACTGTCGATGAACTGCCGATCGCAGGCCTGAGCGGCATCCCTGGCGACCCAAGACGCCCATGGCGCCGGACAGAAGATGACTTCGTTGAAGCACTCGAACTGCTGCTAAGCGAATCTCCGGCACTCGTAGTCATGCACGATGGACCGGATGTACCTGAATTCGGTTTCCGCGGTTCGCCTAGAATGCGAGAAGCGATTGAAAGTTCAGAGCCAACATTGATCGTTCGCGGGCACGCGCATTGGAAGGAACCTCTCGCAACGCTTTCGAACGGCACACAATCGCTCAACGTCGACGCAAGAGTCGTGATTCTAACGAGCCAAACGTCATGAGTGTCCACCTCTATAGCCGCACACACGAGAAACAAGCGGACAGCGTCTGATGGCCAGTCGAATCAACGTTTTGTTCGTTTGCAGCAAGAATCAGTGGCGAAGTCCGACGGCCGAAGCGGTCTATCGTGACGATCCGCGAGTGTCGGTTCGATCTCGAGGTACAGCGACGTCCGCAAAGCAGACGATTCACGCTGCCGATCTTGCTTGGGCGGATTTAGTTTTGGTGATGGAGGACAAACATCGCCATCGTTTGCTCGCAGACTTCCCGGGCGAAGCCAAGTATCTGCCCATCCAAGTCCTGCATATTCCTGACGACTACCAGTTTATGGACCCGGAGTTGATTGAACTGATCTGTTCCTCTGCCGAGCCATTCATTGGAGCGGCAGCTACGAAGGCTTGAACACAATCAGCGTGTGGTCTTCTCCCTCAAGCTCATCATTGATGATCGAACTGATTGTATCCCAATCACCACCAGCCAAACCCGCACCGAGCATCGGGTATCCGATTCGTTTACCCTTGAAGTCGGATCTGATCTTGCAAAACACCTCTCGAATCGCGTCGTAGTCAGCTTTTACTCCTGCGCCCCGGTAGTTGAACTGAGTGTACGCGTTTACGACGGTGAGTTGATGATCGTCGACCGATACATCGGCTGATGAATAGGAGCCCAACTTCTCGCGGCTTCCTTTCTCGGTTGCCAAATCTGCTTCATATGCGGCTGGGAATTGGTCGCGGATTGCCTTTGCGATGCCTGCCCCCATCGTGCAAAAACAATTGCATCCGTGAATGATCACGTCGAAACGGCCCTGGCCAGCAAGTTTCAGTAGGTCACCTTCGATCTTGTTCACGATTTCACACTCCGTATGGCATGATCAGACACAGCTTTCACGATGGCTTGAGGGTCGCAATCGTACAAGTCGGCACCTCCAAACGGATTCAGCTCGAGTAGAAGGCACTGATCGTCCACCTCGCAAATGTCCAGGACGTAGACCGGCGATGGCGGTTCCATGGAGCATACGATCTCCGCGGCCAATTCGCGAGCCCTTGAGTTCTCGCTTGCTGCCGATGCACTTCGTGTTTCCGCGTTGTAGCCGCTGCCAGCAATCACTTGTCTATCAACGACAACAAAACGCCACTCGCGTCCAACGTTGGCGACCGGTGCGACAATGACGGGAAGCGTTTCGTCTTCAAAGTAGAACCCATGGTCGAGTGCCTTGAGGGAAATCGAATCTACATCGAGCACGCGACCGCTAAATGGTTTCAGTGGGCTGTCTGGTCGAACGAAAACACGATCATGGCAGCCAATCGAGCTTGCGACGTCGGCAGCATTGGCGACTAAGTCATTCGCCGGCACACACCGCCAGTCGCGATGCAGCAACCACTTGCGTGCTCTCGGATACCAAGCTGTGCAGTAAAAGTCGTTCATTGGACAAAATGAGCCGGGAGACCAATTCGCCTTCATCTCAATGACAGCCGCATTGCCGAGTGACCCATGGAAAACAACCGGTGTCTGCGCATCGAACTTGGATGGTTCGTCCAGCCACCAATCATCCCGTGACTCAACGATGCGATGCCCAGCATCATTGATCGCACGCCGCAGCCTTGTGTGGGAAATTGGAAACACATCAGATTCAAGAATCCAGACCATCGATGTCACAGCTTGTCTCGCCACGGAACGAACACTTTAGAAGAATCTAATACGCTCGCGGCGGAACTCTCCGCCGCGAGCGTTGTACAATGCTACCTGATTGTCGCCGATCTAGCCGACCACGCGTGTCACCACGCCCGATCCGACGGTCCTGCCGCCTTCTCGGATGGCAAAGCGGTCACCGTCAGCGACCGCAATCGGTTGCTTCAGCGTGACTTTCAACTGCACGCCGTCGCCGGGCATCGCCATGTCGATTCCGCCCAGCACGTTTGCGCTGCCGGTCACATTTGTGGTTCGGAAGAAGAACTGAGGAGCATAGCCGTCGAAAAACGGCGTGTGCCGGCCTCCTTCCTCTTTCGTCAACACGTACACTTCGGCCTCGAACTCGCGATGCGGGGTCAAGGTTCCCGCCTTCGCCAACACTTGGCCTTTGGTGATCTCGTTGTGAGCGGTCTTGCGAAGCAGCACACCGACGTTATCGCCAGCCTTACCGACCTCCAAGACCTCACCGAACGATTCCACTTGCGTGATCACGTCCGTTGCGGTCGCGGATTTCAGTCCGAGAATCTCGACACTGTCTCCAGCGCGGACCATCCCTTGTTCAATCTTCCCAGTCACGACGGTGCCGCGGCCGGCGATCGAGTAGACGTTCTCAATCGGCATCAAGAACGGCTTGTCGATCAAGCGAACAGGATCAGGAATCCATCGGTCCAGAGCATCCAGCAACTGCTCGATGCACTCGATTGCGATCGGATTCGTGGGGTCGTCATGCGCCTGCTTGGCCGAACCACGAATGACCGGAGTCTTTTCGCCGTCGTAACCGTACTCGCTGAGCAACTCGCGCAAATCCAGTTCGACGAGCTCGAGCAATTCGGCGTCGTCAACCAAGTCGCACTTATTCATGAACACGATTAAGTGCGGCACGCCAACCTGTCGGGCGAGCAACAAGTGTTCGCGAGTCTGCGGCATCGGCCCGTCAGCCGCAGACACCAACAACACCGCGCCATCCATTTGAGCCGCACCGGTGATCATGTTCTTGATGTAGTCGGCGTGACCGGGACAGTCGATGTGGGCATAGCTGCGACCTGCGGTCTCGTACTTCACATGCGAAGCGATCACGGTCACGGTCTTGTTCTTGTCACGAACAATACCGCCTTTGGCGATCGATTCGTACGACTTGTACTTGGCCAGTCCCTTTTCGGATTGCACGCGCAACAGGGCGGAAGTCAGTGTCGTTTTGCCGTGGTCGATGTGACCGATCGTGCCGACGTTGACCGACACCTTGCCATTTCGCGTCATTTCGTTTTGAACCATAGCTCGCAAACTCCTTGGTAAAGGAAACGTTTCGCACCGATCGCCAGCGGCCGAGGTGAGCAGCCTCGGCAACCTTTTTGCCCTGCGTGAGCTCCAGATGAACGGAAACGAAGAAACAGGAAAACGCCGTCATTCAAGAACCGACGATTCAAAAAAAGCCCGCCAAGTGAATCACCAGGCGGGCTTTGCGAATCGTTTAGAACTTAAACTTCAACCACGACGCAACATCCCCGCCTCGCCGTCGAATGACGAGTCGGACGTTGATGATGTTGTGGTGAAAGTATTCATTGGGTTTCCAGAATTGACGGACTGAAGCAGAGACACTGGATTGAATACAAGGTTCGCCAAGGTTCCGTAGTGGATCTTGTTAAAGATCCTTTTTCGGTGTCTAAAGATTAGGCGAGGGATCTTTAACAAGATCCACTACGCCTAAGCCGCAATCGTACGAGAAGATCGTTCAATTCGCCACGAGCCGACGGCATCTCTGGAAGCTTGCTGACTTCGTAGGCCGCCTCAAGTTCGGCGGTCAGCCGCTCGTATTCTCGGGTGTGGAACTCCAGGTCGGCAGCTTCAAACGGTTCTTTCTCGGGTCCGCAGCGCTTGCGGTCCACGAGCTCGTCGATGTACGAGAGCTTGGCGGCCTCGTTCAGCGTGATCAGGTTGGCTTCGACTTCGCCGGTGCGCATCAGGTTGATCCCCGTTAGCAGAACGCGATACACGTACAGCAGCGGCTTGACGCGTGGAGGTGACTCCTTTGCAAAGAGTCTCCACTGGGTCGCGGCAAATCCAAGATAATGATGCGCGTGGTGGCGCGTGATGCAATTCTTGGCGATCGACTTGAGTTCCTCGTGCTCGGGAGTGCTGTACACCACCAGCGGCGAGAAGATTTGCTCAAGCACGTACCCGTTCCGCTTCAGCAACAACCGAAAGAACTTCTCTGCGTCGTGGGTGACGAGATCGATCTCAAGGCCGTCGTAGATACCCTCTTTCTCAACGGTTTGATCGCCTTCGTCGAGTCCGACGACGGTCTCCAGTGGCAACATGTGAACGCCACGGAGATCGAAGTCGGAATCGGGTGAAGGGAATCCGTAGAGGTGTGCACCGCTGACGGTGGCAAACAGCAGCGGGTACGGATGCGACTCGACGTGTTGCATCATTTTCGCGTGGTCGATCATTCCTTATGTAGTGGATCTTGTTAAAGATCCCCTCCTATTATTTCCCAACAACACGACTCAAACCGTTCTTCCTCAGATAGCAAATCACGCGATCAAGCTCGTCCCAAAACCCATCTTCAAACGGCCGAAGTTGCGGGTAGCCTGGGACAAGACAACCAGTGAATTTGTAGGTTTTGTAGCCATCCGGTTTGACCAACCCGGCCCGTTCCGGATTTCTAGCCACGTACTCACATACCTCGCGAAAAGCCAAGTCGCGTTTTTCATCAGCACGTAGCACATGGTCGTACGCTTGGTCCTGCAGTTCAAAACCGATGCGGCGTAACGACTCATTCATTGACTTGCGGAAGTGCTTCATCGCGAGTAACTGATCCGATTGCACGAACAAGCCCATCCACACCATGTGGACATGATCCGGCATGAGACAAAACATGGGGCATGCGATCGCATACCGGAATGCAGTATGTGTGAGCAACTCGCGGAATCGATAGTAGGCGACACCACTTAGCCAACCCATTTCGCGGCCCATCGTGGTCATCGACCAGTGCACGATCGTTTCGCCCCGGTAGTATTCTCGTGGCAGTCGCTTGAGGTGGTCGCGATGGGGCATGGCAATTCGCTCTTCGGATTCGTGTAGAGGAACTTGCTGAAGTTCCACTCGAGTCGCGTGTAGTGGAACTTGTTCCTTTCGAGTACGCTAGCTTGTTGTATGCGGGATCTTTAACAAGATCCACTACCTTATCATGGCAATGACTTCTCCATCGCTCGCCGGCGCGCGTCGACGAGGAATGCGTTGGCACGCTCGTAGTCGGGACGGTCCGGGAGCTTGGTTGTTTGGAACGCAGACTCAAAATCGCTTTGAAGTTCCTTCCGCCAAGAGTCTGCTTCGGCAAATGGCATCTCACCTCGTTTGATCGTCAACAATTGGTCGCGATGCTGGCCGACGTCCACCATCATCTCATCTGAACGCAACACATGGGTTCCCGATAGCAGCAACCGAATCAAATGCATCACGTGCTTCCCCTTCACTCGTCCCTGATTTCGGATGTCGGTTTGCATCTTTTTGAACTGTGATGCAACGTATCCGGAGAACGTCTGGAAGATGAGCTTCGAGAGAAACGCTGATCGCATCTCGAGCAGTTCTTCGCCCAGCGGAGTCGCCGATTCAACGATTGGGGAATAGAGGCACTCGAGCACATTCGGGTTCGCCTTCAAAGCGAGCACGATGAACTTCTGCAGCTCCCAGTAAACCTCTTGAGTCTCATCGTTCTCCAATTGCTCCGGAACCCCGAAGAGCGACCAGTGCAGATCGGCCGCTGGCAGGTAGATTCCACGGCGATCGGTGTCCGACGCCTCGTCTTCCAGGCCGTAAGCCCGCGATCCAATCACGCATCGATAGATCACGCGATCGTACAATCCCGAGCTCATCAACGGCGCAGCATTATCGCGAATGCTGTTGGATTTGAACTCCGCCAGCCGAATAAGTTGGTCGTGGTGGATCGGGGCCTCGAACCCGTCGCTGAACTTCACGCGATACGCGTGGGTGCGATCCACTGGCGATCGGACGATCACACCGACAGCGCCGGCCGGGTGCGCAATGCGGCCGCCCGTCGCCATGACTTCTTTTTGAGCGACTACCTGCGTTCCGACACTGTAGATTAGCGAATGTTCCGTCACCGAAGTGTTTCCGTTGAAATCGATTTCGATAAAGTCTCTGCCAACAAACATTCCCAAGCGTTCAGTACCGTCTGCCTCCGCCAGACTCCTCGGCTTGGAGGATTCGGTCACCGAAAGGTTCCTTTTAGAACGTGACACCCCGGAATTGATTGGACGACACTATGGAGACAGATTTTAGCTGGATTGGTTCTGTCGGAGCGAACCGAAACACAAAAGCACGTGTCCTGTCATGATTTAAAGGAGAATCCCGTAGGGAGGAATTCAACATGACACTGAAAGAACTCGCACAAGAAACACTCGACCTGGTCGAGGCGGGCGAATACCAGGCGGACGGTCTGACCGTGAATTTTGCCGAGCAGCAAGAGTCGGCCGTCCGTGGCACACGTCTGTACCGCCCCGATGAAATCGTTGCGTTATCCGCGTCGCCAGCCGATGAAAACCCGACGATTCACGTGGTGGACGGGACGACTCAAGTCGTCGCCCAGGCCATGTCCAAACATGGCGAAGTTGCGCTGTTGAACTTCGCATCGGCCCGAAACCCCGGCGGCGGATTTCTGAATGGTGCAAAGGCGCAGGAAGAGGATCTGTGTCGCTGCAGCGGCTTGTATCCGTGTTTGATCCAGTGCATGGAATACTACGAGACCAATCGTGCTCAATCATCGCTGCTGTACACCGACCACATGATCTTCAGTCCGTCGGTTCCCTTCTTCAAGACACGTGGCACCGGCGTCTTGCTTGCCGAGCCGTTCTTTGCCTCGGTGATCACCGCCCCTGCGCCGAACAGTGGACCGTTCCTGCGAGGAAACCCCGGCGCAACGGAAGAGCTCGAGCAAACGTTCGAGCGACGCTGGCGGAATGTGCTACGCATCTCACGAGACCAAAGTGTAAAGCGTTTGCTCTTGGGGGCATGGGGATGCGGCGCGTTCGGAGGTGATCCGGTGATGGCTTCACGGACGGCGAAATCGGCGATCGAGAAGGACGGAGGCGGAATCGACGAAATCGTCTTCGCGATCCCCGGTAAAGGGCGGCAAAGCAAAGCTAACCTGGATGCGTTCCGCCAATTCGTTCCCGCCAACCCGTAGTGGATCTTGTCAAAGATCCCACGCACGCTGGAAGTTTAACAACTTCCACTACGACCGAAACAAAGCGAAATGGCAAGAAAGCTAGATCAGATGTTGGTGGTCGACGTTGAGTCGACGTGTTGGGATGGCCCGCCGCCCGAAGGCGAAGAGAGCGAGATCATTGAGATCGGCTTGTGCGTGGTCGATGTTGGCAAACTCGAGCGACTGAGCAAGTACAGCCTCCTCGTCTGTCCCGAGCGATCGACGATCAGTTCATTCTGCACGGAGCTCACAACACTGTCGCCGGACATGTTCGAAGCAGCGGGATCACTCCGCGACGCGGTCAAACGATTGAAGCAGGAGTTCGATTCAAAAGACCGATTGTGGGCCAGTTGGGGAGACTACGATCGTCGTCAGTTCGAGCGAGTTTGTTCGACCGCAGGCGTTGGCTATCCCTTTGGAATCACCCATCTCAACGTCAAATCGCTTTTCGCGGTTTCGCTCGGCTTAAAACACGAGGTCGGACTCGACGGCGCTTACGAGATGCTGAACCTTCCGATGGAAGGCACCCACCACCGGGGAGACGACGACGCTTGGAACATCGCTGGAATCTTGTGCCGGTTGCTTGAAGCCGCGAGAGTTACGAAGCCATAGTGACAAGTTCGACGAATCCCGTTCATCGGCCCGGGCGTGAACCGGGTAGGTAAGTCTCGTTGGCTGTTAACTTCTTCTCCGTTGGCTTTGGCTGGGCGAGCCTCGCAGGACCAACTGCCGAAACTATTCGAATACTTTATCTTAGGTCGATCCCAACTCTGCGCGAGCCGCTTGTTGTTTTTCTCCGAGATGCTCTCGGGGCGTGGCTTGAGGCCGCCTTAGTACTCGTTTGATTCACCGTGATCGCGTGCTTTGACATTTTGCGGATCTGAGAGTCAGCGGTATACTGCCAGCCAAAGTAGGAGAAAAAACAACACTTCTCACTCATCGCCACCAATAGGAGACTCCTCCGAGCTTGTCTCGGTGGTGAATTGACTGACCAGCTAGTCGACTCGATTCGTACGTATCGCGACTTGCTGGAAACCTTGCAGTCGGCCAGCGACAAACAACTCGACATGCCGGTTCAGTGTGCTGACGGTCACCCGGTTGACGAGCAGGTTCATGCACTCAAGAAAGCGATCTGTCTTGGGATGGTTGACGAATTGAATCTTCGCTACGCGCGGTCGGTGGTCGACAATCGTCGCGGGCGGGGAAGAATTGGTTATTCTGTGATGGAAACCCTTTTGGGAAGACGGCGCGATCGCGTACACGATGAAAGCTCAGTCGGATGCGGCCGAAGGGGATGCGCAGACAAACTTTCGCGGGCGGATGGAACCTATCTACCCCGACGACCATGACGAAAGCCGTGATTGGACCGGACCGGCTCAAAAGATCGCGGACCGAGTTACTCGAAAGAGCGGACGTGGAACGCTGGTGGAAATTTTGTCCAGCCGAACCGAAAAGCTAACCTCTCAATGACATTAAAACGATGAACCAGCAGTACATCGATGATTTTGGACGACCACCTATTGTCGTCGCTGTGTTGGATCACGATGAGTGTCGCGTGGGGAGATCGGTGCAGTACGACGATGCGTTGACGTTGTGGGCCGTGATGTCCGAAGACCCGGCCAATTGGGATGAGGTCGCTGCCTACTGGGCGAGGTATCGCTGTCCGGTCGTTTGCGAATTTGTGGATGCGCTGCCGATCCGAGTTAGCGATCGGACCGAGGCGCTTGCTGCCATCAATGGACACGGCAATTGGATCGCGATCGACTTGGTTCAAAAACGGATTTTCTGTGGCAAAGATGTTCAACCGTTGGGACGGGTTGCGACTCTGGCGATGGTCACCGACGAAAAGGGCAATCAGCATTGTCCGCTTCCGTTTCGGTTGCCTCCGTGGTGGGAACTGAACGAGTCTGCCGCGACGGAAACTGTCGCGATGCCGCGAGAACGCGAGATTCAAATCCCGCAGACGGATCGGTTATTTTTGTTCGGCTTACCGATGATCGAAGATTTAGCGGAGCGGATTTTGCAGGTCGCTCGCGAGGGAAGGTTGCCTGATGAGATCAGGGGCGAGCACGGAGGCCCATCAAGCGAGCTGCACGAGTTGACGGTCGAGGTACATCGCGATTCGTTGATGACACCGCACGTTACACTCGCAGGCCGTTGTCCGCGTGACCTGCTGCATGGTGCTCATGAGTGGAGTGACGCGATCATCTGGGGGCAACGGATGCGCTTCGAAGATGGAGCGCCGATGACGGCTGCTCCCGACGACGTGATCGGTTTCGATAACGCACCGATGGGCCGCGAAGAAATGATCGTCTACTTCGACTTGTGTCGTGAAGTCATTCAAGCGGGCTGGCTTTGGTGTGCGAAGGGCATCGGGCACACAAAGCAAGAACTCGTTGCTTTTCTTTCCGATGTGCGTGATGCGTGGATGGAAGAGCCCTTTGAAGGCGGCTCGCCACCGAGCTTCATCATCGAGTGCAGTCGTCGTCGCATTCCGCGTGGCAGCCAGGTTCCGATCGTCGGAATGGACGGTGTAGAAAGCGAACAACACATGAACGATTGCGATTGCCCGATTTGCGACATGATGGCGTCGGGAATGTTTGGCGTCGGGTTCACATCGCTGGACGGTCACCATTTGGAACTCGATGGTGAGTTCGCGTTTTCAACCCACCAGTTCGTCGAAGACTGGCAACGCGAACAGGATGAGTACCGAGCTTTTGGCGAGGAGATGGATCGAATGCAGGCCGAGCGAGAAGCGCGAATTGCAGCCGGCGAAGGCGAGGAGGACGTTTACGCTTCCGCGTGGAGCAATACAATGACCGAAGGCAAGTTGCCCGGCGATCCGCTAGGTCACATGAAGCTGTCGTTCCGCCTTGCCGAAATCATCAGCGATTTGGAAACCGCCGACGCACCCAACGATATCATCAGAGCCTTGAATATCTCCTTTCGCGAGTACCGTGAAAGCGATGATGAAGAACGCGAAGCATCGAAGGCTGCGTTGAAAAACAATCTTGAAGAAGCCGCCAAGTTGTTTCCTGACCTGGTATCCAAAGTGGCGGATTTTCAATCCCAAGTCGATGAATTGGGACGTCTGCCATCCGCTACACCTGGTCCGCACGACGAGGACAACGACCTCCCGTTTTGAAAGTACTCACGTGGGCTTGACGATTCACTATCGAGGAACGATGGACGATGTCGGAGACGTCGAGGAGATGGAAGACCCGAACATCATCGCCAAGCGAATTGAGCGTGTTGCAATGTTGGTTCAGGAAAAGATGTCCGGCAACTTGATCGGCGATTCCCAACGATCGTCCACCGATTCCGACGATGAAGCATTGAGCGAGCTATCACTTGAAGAAGAAGTCAACTGGATGGACGCGCAACGACTCCCAGTAATCGCTCGCATCACTGCTTTCGCTATTGCCAGCAATCTCGCTTGCCGGCCGCATATCGTTTCCCGCTTCCAGGATGGAGTGACAGATGACGCCGCAAACGTTTGGTGCCAAATCCGCATTCGTCGATTTGAAAAGCACCTTGAGTTGGCCCAACTCACCGAGCAATTTTGGATTTCGCCGCAGTACCCGGCCTCGTTGGAACACGGCGAGTTCGAGGAAGGCGATGACGCCCTGATTGAGAAACTGGACGACATTCTCGATTCACCGCCGCGGGACCGCCTGGCCTTCGAAGGGTTCCGACAACTTTTCCCCAGGCGATCAACGTCGGCGGAGTCCGTGTTCGCTCTCGCATTCCGAATTCCACTGGAGAATTCGCCGGTTTTCTTTTGACGGATTAGGTACTTCCCGGCGATCGGTTCTCTGGTCAGGGCTCCGGGAACAGCCTCGCTATTAGGCATAGTTTGTTTTGTTTGTCTGAATGAAAAATCCAAGTTGGTAAAGCTTCATTCACGCCGTAAAATGCTGCCAAAAGGAACCCAATCAGTTTGAGTGAGCCCGCCAATCCAATCGTTTACGTCATCGCCGGCCCCAATGGTGCCGGCAAGACAACGTTCGCCAGTCGGTACCTACCGCAGTTTGCTGGTTGCCAGGAATTCGTGAACGCTGATTTGATTGCTGCCGGCCTGTCACCATTCAACCCAGAATCCCAATCGGCTGCTGCGGGACGCTTAATGCTCGATCGGATCGATGAGTTGACTTCGGCCCAAGCAACATTCGGGTTTGAGACGACACTGGCTGGCCGCGCTCATGCGAAAAGGTTGCGGGCGATGAAAAGCATTGGATACCGAGTGTCTATGTTTTTCATTTGGCTTCCGTCCGTCGACCAAGCCATTGCGCGTGTTGCGACTCGCGTCAGAGAGAGTGGTCACAATATCCCCGAACCAACGATCCGGCGTCGCTACGATCTGGGAATCAAAAACTTTGCGTCGTTGTATATGCCAGTCCTCGACGAGTGGTTTGTCTACAATGGGTCCAGCCGACCAGCTAGAATTATCGTAGGCCAGCAAGATGGCAACCGACGGGTGTATGACGATGTCGGTTTTGCTGAACTCAAACAATTTTCCCCGGAATTATTGCCATGATCCGTGACGATACGCCTGAAACCGTGAAGCAAGCGAACGCCGCCATGGAACAAGCCGCTAACGACGTGTTATTGCGTGCCCGGCGTCACAACACGCCAATCGTAGTTTGGCGCGACGGCAAGGTTGTCGAACTCGATCCATTCTCGCCTGAGTTCGATGAACCCAAGCAGCAACCACCAACTGCCGATGACGAGTAGACCAGCAGCGTCGCGAAGCACACCCAACTAGCTCCCCAGCTATTTGAACCTCTAACCCCCCATCGACCGAACCCTTCCGTTTCTCTCCTCGCCTTGGAAGGGCTCTTACACATGCTGGTCACTGTGTTGATGCGAGCGCCTCCGTCGCGGGGTGGTCGCTTGATCGGCCGCGTGCGAAGCACTTGCCAGAGGCCAAGCGCCTTACGAAAAGAATCCTCGAATCAACGACGACGCGGTAGCTCCGGTCGTCCAGTCCATCAACGAGTTTGGCTTCCGGCAGCCGATCGTTGTCGATCCCGACGGCGTCATCATCGTCGGTCATACACGCTGGAAGGCTGCCAAGCAGTAGAACCTCGGCGAGGGTCCAGTTCACGTTGCAACGGAACTTGAGCCGGAGGCCTAGTTCGGTAATATCAACTAACGGCTGACGATTTACGCGACCTCAGGAATTGAATGAACTCTTTTTCTGTCATCACTGGAAAAGGAGGGGCTGTGAGGTGGCGGGAAAGCAGGTCGGAGTCTAGAACGAGAAGCGGCTCAATCTTCCAACGGCTACCTTCTGCTGGATCAACTCCAAACTCGGCGAGTACATCGGCAATATTACTTTGCATCCAAGCAACGCGTTCGAGGTGGTGGCTCACCGCGCACATCTCGTCCTCGGTGTCAGTAAACAGCGCGTCGAATTCGTTCTTAACCTCGCTTGGCGTTTTGGCCAAAGCAAAGGCTTTGGCCTCGACCGGGAGGATCGTACGGGTGTTGGCGTCAAGAACAAACACGTCAACATCGCCAATCGGATCTCCGTCGGCACGCTTCATGAGGTTTCCGTTGAACTCGGTCATTGATGGCCGAGCGATATAGCCGCTGAGAGATGACACTCTCCCTACCAGTTTTCGGTCGTACTGCTTTCCGCGTCGATTCGCGAGTGTCCCAATGAGTATTCGCATTGCCTCACTCTTCGGCGATTTGATGCGGCCCGACGTGACGAGATCGCACAAGTAACGAACTGATTGAATCAATGACCGTCGTCCCCACGTCAATGTGTTCTCCCGCCGTATCAAAGGTTTTCGCAGATACGACAGGCCACGATTGAATCTCCAGGGCCATAGTTCGCCTCTCGTGTATGGTTTCGGCGGCTCCAGAAATATTCTTCGCGGAGACGCAGCGAATTGTTCGACAACTTGCGAAATCAAATCTCGAGTGATGCCGGACGCACCTTCGAGGTAGTCGATGAGTTCGACTTCTCTGGCCGACCCAATACCGTTTGCCTCGGTGAACTGTGAACGGCCGATTCCACCGATTAGTGCTCCAATCTCTTCAAGAAGCATGCCAAACTCCGCGACGGACGCATCGTTGATCAGCTTGTCAATTTTTTGTTCATCTTCGGGCAGTCGATGCGTTTCACTTTCGTTGTTCTTTGTTTCTCGGTTTAGAGACGCATCCGCATTTGATTCGTAGAAGTCATTGCGGATTCTCTCTGCAGCGTCAGCGTACGCGCAATTGCCGAACTTCAGTCGTTGCGATGCGGTCATGTTGACTTCGATCTCAGACAGGTTGTTATTCAATCCATCGCTTAAAAAGCCGCACTCAATAATTTCGGATGCAATTGCGAGCACGCGGTCATACGCTGACGTCGAGAACACAGCGGAACCCGATGGCGGGACTGCTGAAACGTACTCGAGCAAAAATCGACTCGCCATGCTTGCCCTATTAAGTTCTTCCAAGTCGCTTTGCAATAACTGTCGATTTTCTGGGGTGTCACCCATCGTAGAAAGATGGGTACCGACAATGCTCTCAGTTCGTCGGAGTTCCGCTATAAGCGATTCGTGTCGCGAGATCAAATTGGGAAGCAAGTCCGAATCATCAAATCTCGCGATTTCGGCTTCTAGCTTGTTGAACATCTCGCCCACGATGTCGTTGTGAATCTTGTGCGAATCACTCGTGCTAAGTTGTTGGTCGACAACTGCCCGCTTCGTTGCTACCTCACCTGACTCATCGCGAATTCGCTCCATCTCGAAGGATTGAATGCGACGAACCGGAGGAAGCCCACTATTGTCAAGGATCAACGCATCAGATTCACTGAGCGTTTTCATTCGACGTTTCAATCCAAGTGGAGCTTGCGTCGCTAAGGCCGCGTCAATTTCTTCTGGTTCCACCGGATAAGCGAGGCATGACGAAACGTCAACTAAGAGCTTTCTCGCCAACTCTCGTTCCACGCGATTGTTCAATTCGGAAGCACCAAGGGCGAACGCTGAATCGAATCGAATCGATATACGATTCTCGTCGACGGTGGACTCAAAACCAGTTCTACCAACGGCTGATTCGATGTCAAAGAATTCCTCTGGACTCTCAATATGAACACCAATCACAATTTCATAAGGCAGGGCGTCGGTTGCTTCACACCACTGATTGATCGTTGGCGTAAGCTGCCAAATCCAGAATGCAATCACGTCCGCCAAGTGGAAGCACAAGCTCGAGTTCTCTTTTGTGACGTCGGCCCCATCACCCGGCGATATCACCCAGACGGGAATCGGAAGCTCCTCAATCAGCAAACGAACTGGACCAGCTTGAAGAGGATCGGTCATGTAAATCGGGTAGTCTGCAATGTTTTGTGCTCGATAGACTCGGCCATATGCATTCCGATCCGGTATCCGAACCAAGTGCGGGTCGAGAGTTTTTTGAGCTTCAAGACGCACATTTACACCTGGTCCAGAAAAAATGACCATGTCTGGGATGCCATCGTCACCAAAGTAGAAGGAATCGCGTTGTCGGTACTGTGCATACTGATCGAGGAATCCGGCTCCTAGCATCCTAGCCATGCCGTGTTTTGACCGTTTGCTCATCCCAAACTGCCACAGCGCCAGCGGGTCGCCAGAATTCAGTTGCGAAACGATTCGCAACTCATCCAGAGTCAAACATACGGTTGGGCAACCGGAAGGCGCCAATTCTGGCGGTGAGTAGCTGTGAAACCGCCCCGTGCCCTGTATCACAACAACGTGCATGACCTCGTTGATGCTATCCGCTCGCGCATGCAAGTCCTCGTCTACGGCTGCTGCGGACGCCTGGACTCGATCAAGTTGACTTGATAGGTCCCAGTGGCTTTCATCAGTCCCACGACTTCGTCCGGTGAGATCGTCGACAACGAGATGCACGACGGCAAGTTTATCGTCATCGAACTGAAAAATTCCAACGTCAAGTCCGTTGTTTGCCTGTGCGTTGAGTCGTCCAACCATCGCCCAACTTTGAATTTCAAAAAAACGCATGGCTCGCACCCAAGCTTGCGCCTCGACGGATTTTGATAATTCGGCAAGTACGCTTTTCTCCTTGGCCAACTTTAGAACCGCATCTCGAATGGCGGGTAGAAAGTTCGTGGGTGCGACAACGATCAGCTCCTCATCCGTCACCGCGATCGGTCGGGTGAGGGTCGGGTTTGCAAGTGGATTGGGATACGTCGCTGAAATAGAACCGAGTTCAAAGGTCAAACGATCGAGTCCACTCGAACCGATATTCCGTCGTTCCATCTCGGCGATAATTTCTGCCTTATTGAACGTGACTGCCTCTTGCAGTTGCATCGCCATCTCCGCAGCCGGCCATCGAATGTCGTCGTTTTCCGATTCTCCTGGAGTCGAGGTTCGCGTGAGTCCCGCCCGTATCATGCACTGATGGCTCAGATAAAGACCGAATTGAACGATTTCGACAGCCTCTTTCCGAAAAGTCGTGTCGCGAATTAGCGATGAGTCAACAGACGCTTGCGCCAATACTTCCAACACGAACGGGTCTTCTGGATTTGCACTTGGAATCGTGTAGTACCCTCCACCGTAGAAAGGCACTTCACTAACAAACAGTCCCTCGTGTGGATCACCTGGCATCTCGGGACCACCAAACATTGCCTCACCAGAATTGATCCATGATCGCCATGTGTTCCCATCCATTTTGTATAAAGACGAGTCGTGGGCCAAAGAGCCAACGACTGCGGCGGCACGCGTTAGCTCAATGTAGTAGTCGGCATTTTCAGGTAGTAACTGCGATCCACCAACCTTTTGGGCAAGATCGCGAACGTCAAATTCAGTCAAATCAGTTGCGATCTTGGTAACCCTCATGCGTTGTGTCGTTTCTTGAGATGGCGTAGCGATCCGCCAGCGACGAAAAAGTCGCGATTTCGTTCTGCTTCATTCGGCCTTTCCAGGCGAAGAGCATCGGCACTGGATTCTCAAAGACCAGGAGTGGCTCAATCACGATGTCGGATTTCGATCGCACGAATTTTGCGATCTTGTCGGTGTTTTTGCGCAGCAGCTCAATTCGGTTCAGGTGTTTCAGCAGATCGTCCGGCTTGTCTTTGCTGTTCAATTCTCCACGGTAGTCGCTAAGTTGCTCTGCAACCTCACCATGAGTCTTGTGAAAATGAAGTGCCTTGCATTCGATGCAGAGGACGCGTCCTGAGTTTGGGTCAAACGCAACTACGTCAACGTCCCCAAACGCCTTCCCTGATTTGTCAGCAAGGATTTCCGTCATTTGAACCTCGATCCAGGGCCTTTTCCCCATCGCAGTTACCCATCCCAATTCGGTTAGCTTTTTGGCAACACGTTCTGCGAATTTGGTTCCACGCCGATTGTTGGTCCTAGATTTCCAATCACGCATCTCCTTGCTTTCAAGGTCTCGTTCCCGATACGTCCCTTCGTAAAATGCGCCAAGCACATAAAACACAGACGTTCTCACCATATCTGGTGACACCAGCAGGTTGTCAGGAGTCACTTCAATGATCGGTCGACGCAATACTGACAACGTTCGGCGGAGTCTCCAAAGTTGAATATTGCGAACATCCTGATCTCCGCCGATGTTCCGGTATCCGTCGCGCATTGGAAACGTAAACGCTTCGACCAATCTCTTTGCGATTTCCGGGGATCGTCCCTCTGCTAGCTTCTCTTGGAAATCAGATCTAGAGATCTCAAACATCAGTTCGTTGCGATGGAACCCTAGTTCATATACTTTGTCAGTCAGAAAGACCGCATCTTCAATCTCCAACTGAAGCTCAGCCTGGATTGCCGATCGGAACAGTGGGTCAAATTCAGGTGCATCTGGTGTGACGTTGGGACGTGAAGATGCGTAGATCTTCTCTCGTGTTTCAATCGCATTATCTACTCGGTCCTCCGTTGCGATGCTATGAAAAGGTGAAAGCACCTCTCGCTCAAATTTCGTGTCTGCCAAAATATCTCCCAGGGGCGTTATTTCTAATTCGGGAGGCATAGCATTCCTGTGGATTGCATCCGACCAACCACCAAGGGTGCAAATAGCGTTCACGATGGTGAGTAGGCGTGACAGGTCGCTCGTTCCCAAACGCATCCCACCGGATTTGGGGCACTCACACACCGCAACCTCCACAAGCAACCGCGAAGGTTGAATTACACCATCGAGCTGGCCAACTTGCTGGACAATCGTGTTCAGTGCCGCCGGCTTGTCATCGTGGATCGCAACGTTTGCGTGCGCCGTTCGTTCCCATCGCTCACGCTGAAAGAGAGCGGCTTCGTAATTTGTGAGTGTCTTTCGGATTACTTCTAACCGATCGAACCGACGCAATTGCCGACACAGCTCATCCTCGAGATAGGTGACCGCGTTGTTCAGCAGCTCTGTACACGTGCGTTTCGCTCTCAGCTTTGCGCGGCCTTTCCCTTTGCTCTCAACATTGAACGCGAGTCCCAGCCGAAGATTGCAATTGTCAATCGTCGTGGGCGTGGTGACCTTCCCGCGAATCGAGAATCCAAATCGATCCCGGTAGGTTCGCTCTAACAAACCATGCAGATGGCGACCGTCTGGCCCCCCAGTGATCGTGTCCGCCAATTCGGTGACCTGATCCTCCGAAAACGGCATTCCAGGAAGTCTTGAGACGCCCCTGAGGATCTGACGAACCAATGCAAGCTCCGAAACATTGGTGGGTGCTGCGGTACCAACCTCGAATTTCTCACCAACCTCCAACGTAACAACACGAGACGCAATGTCACACGAAACAGAGATCTCACTTTCGATCTCTTCAGTCGTCGGCAGAGCTTCAGGCGGGAGAAATCCGTTTTGCTCCATACGGTCGTGAAAACGAAATCGAACTTCTGTCGCTCGAATTCCTGTAATGGTCGCCAGTCTCGCGATTGCTTGGCCCATTCTGCCTAACCACGTTCGTAGCATTTCGATACGCTCGTAGGTCATTGCAGTCGGCTGGGCAGACTCCAATGTGAACCACCAACTGTGTGAGCCGGAGATATAGATGACGCTCGGATTTGATCGGTCGAAATCAACAGGTGCGTAGGTTTCTCGAAATCCATCTTCTTCAAAATGGTGTTTGGCAAAGACACGCACCAGCTGCGTAGACCCGTCAACGCGGTAAGCTCCACGAATGTCGCATGAACGCGCAGATTCCGCACGCAACTCCTGGACAAAACTAGGGGCGATGAACACAGAGAACTCTTTGTTCCTAAACTCTTTCGGCAAATCCTGTGAGCGAACGACATGGCCGTCGTTTGCTCGTACCCATGCGACCAGGTTTGCAATCCCCTGAGGATTGTGAAAACGAACGCCGAGTTCTTCTGCTTTGCGTTTGCCCTGGAGTATCTTGATAAGATCGACCGAATCAAATTCACTGATCCGGTCCAAATGGATCAGGTCTTCTATCGAGCAATACTCGACAGCCCATTCAGAATGGTCGAAGTCGATATCTGGAAATTCGATCGTGCGACCAACACCGCAGTCGACGATTAGCGTCAGTCCAAAATCAAATCTCTCTGAGTCGCTAAACTGTGACGAGCAGTTCTGAATACGGCTAGCAATTTCTTGCGAGGCTGTTGCGCCGAGCGGACGACGGCCAACTGATGATGTCATTTCGATGTCAGCGAGATCATCCGCCAAGAATAGAAATTGGATTACTTCTCCCGAATCTAACACCGACGCACACTCCGACATTGGCCCCGCGCCAGTGCTAACGAATGGAAACGGGTGATCCGGTGGAATTCCGAAGACACGCTCCTTGCTAACTAGCTCCACAGTGCTGCGAGCGAGCCGACCAGCCAACTCATCAACAAAACCATTGCCAACTGCCGTGTCGATCAGGAATTCTCGGATCGCAATGGGAGCTGAGGCAGGCATGGCGAGCACGAATCGATCTTGGTCTTGAATTATGGGGTAGCGGTGCAAGACGCTTTTCGAGGTCAGCGTGTTCGCCTGAGCCGGAACCCACTCCTTCCGAACAATAAACGGGCGAAGAAACGCTGGATCGACCCCCAATGCGTCGAGATCATCTCGCGTGAACGCGGCGTCCTGGCGATGCCGTAGCTCGTCTGGCTCAATGAAGTCGACCGGCGTCGTCTTACCAATCGCATATCGCTCAATGCCGCTGCGTCGGCAGGACTCGTCAACGAGAGTAAGAAGTGAGCGGATACAGTGCTTTAAGGTTTCAAATCCGTCATCATCCTGCATTGTTTCAACAACGGTGAGAAAGCGCTGAAGTGTTGAAATGTTGCTTTCCCAAATCCCGTTGAGCAGCAGGAATGACCGATCCTGAAAAATCACGGGAGCAGTCATCACATTTTCAGCGGGATCCTCTAGCTGACTCAGCCGAGTGTTCTGAAGCATATTGAACATCTCACCGACGATGTCACCTGGTCCGCTTTCGCCTTCAGCCACAGCCAAAGCAGTATGAGCCATTGCCTCGATGCGGAGCGTGTTCGATTGCAGGTGTGGCAGAAAGAAAAGTTCGGCGACCCTCGTGACTAGTTCAGTTCGGTTGCAAGAACGAATGCGATGACCGATTTCGTCAGAATCAGACAACAACTCTATTGGTGTTGGTTCCGCAAGATTGACTAATTCGGTGATGTCCAAGATTCCGTCCATTTTCGGTCATACCCTCAAACGTTTGTTCTCGCATTCAAACCTGTCTGAAAAATAGCGACACAGCTTTTGGATTGATGTTCACGGGCGCAGATCGATGATTAAGGGTGCTGCAGCGAAACTGGGTGAAACGCCGGGCGCTTGCTGTATCTACTTCGATAATTCCAGCAACCGGTCCAGTTTGCTGTCGATCTGTCGTAACATCGCAGCTTGGCATTCCTGATGAGAAAGCAATTGCCTTTCGCCATATGACAGGAATGACTTGATTGCCTCGCCGGGATGATGCGAATTGCCTTTTCGCTGGAACCAAGACGCTTCGGCTAGTTCGATGGGTGGCAGTGTTAGCAACTGAAAGTAGTCAGCCGTGATCGGCAGACCGTGCTTGATACGGATATTGCATACTTGTGACAATCGTTGGGCGGCCTCTTGCCGTGACTGTTTCGTAAGCTCTTTGATCTTGCTCTCCTCGCAACCAATCGAAATCAGCAATTCCGGTTCTACATTGTCAATTGCGATTCCAGACGCGCTCCAACGTAACTCTTCAATGACATCGAACAGCTCATATTCCGCGCCGTCCATCAGATCATCGAACTCAAGGGAAGAGTCTATCCAGTCGTAAAGCTGCCCCCATGTTTCGTAGACGGAAAACAAGCAATTAGCCAGAGGCGTCATCTTGCAAGATTCTTCATCCTCCCATTTGGAAGCGGGCGCCTTTACCGAGATTTTTGCGTCTAACCCAAGCAAGGCTTCGATGAGATGCCCATAAAAGATATCCGGCATGTTACGGCTGAGGTCGCGCAGAGAGCCACCCCATTCCAAGTCCTCGAGTAGTTCCTCAAAGAAATCACACCAAGCTTTCGAGTTATCCTCTGTTTCGGCGAACATCGCCCACCGGTCGCTGACAGTGTCAAACAGCCCAGCGATTTTCAAAAGGCGGTCTCGGCGCTCGCTCGGAATGTGTTCGCCCGACTTCCATTTGCTAATCTGGGCCCGACTCACCCCTAATTCACGGGCCAAATCAGCTTGGTTATATGCCCCTTTATGTGTGATGTATTCGACCAAATTCGCGTGCTGTCGTCCGCTCATTGCTTAAAGCCTAAACTGTGTAACCCTAGATCGAGCAAATGTTAAGTTAACAGCCCTCGTGCCGAAGTCAACTCAGAACCTGAAGAGATTTGGGTCGTTTTCGGATGGCAATGATCGTGAGTCCCCCTTGAACTTGGGCAACAGGATCGAAAGCCAAAAGACCATAAGCCGATCAATATTCGGCCAGAATACTTGGTGGTCCCGGTCGAATTGGAGACCGAAGCGGAGCTATTGATGGGGTCGGCACAGTTGATGATCGACGCTCAAGGATCGCCCACCAAGATCCCCGTCGCCAACCCGCACCGCGATAAGTATCGCGTCATCTCCACGCCACAATTGTCGGATTCGTATTACCAAGGAGCGTCCGGCACAGCTTGGTATCTGTTCGCCAACCCGCGAGTCCTGCCCGCGTTTGAGATCATGTTCCTTGGGCGGCGTCGAACGCCGGTCATCGAACGCGTGGAAATGCCGCCGTACACGCTCGGCATGGGCTTTCGGTCTTACATCGACTTCGGTGTGAACTCTCAAGACCACCGCGCCGCCGTGAAGGTCGTCGGCGCGTAATCCTCGCTGCGATCCCGCTTGATTTTCGATCTCCTAGTTTTCATTTGGACTCCCATGCAAGCTCAATTCGTTCACGAAGGCAAGCACGTTGACTTCACGCCCGATGTCGACGTCCCGGTTGGATCAATCATCATTCAAGGCGACTTGGTCGGCATTACCAAACGCGATCTCAAAGCAAAAGTGCACGGCTCGATTGTGGTGGAGGGGGGCTTCGATTTTCCGAAAGTCGGGGTCAGCTCGGACGAGTACTTGGCCAGTAAGAATCGGCGAGCAACTCAGGGAAGCTGATCTTGGAGATAGTCGACCGCGTGTTTTTCGGCTTCGTCGTGATTTGTAACCATTCCGTCGCGGTCGATCAGTAGCCGCTGGATGAAGATTTCAGTGGTTCGGGCAACCACATAGGGGTCCCTGAGGAAAACAGCACTTCTTCCATCTCGACTGTCGTCTGGCCCGAAGTCACCCGCAATCAACGAGTGTAGAAAAAAACTGACGGCTTGGGAGACCTCATAACGAATGGATTCGACTTCGGATGGAAGTGATTCGATCCACTTCTGATGAAGTGCGCTAGCCAGTCGCATTGCGTCGGCATCATGGCATGCTAGCGACAGAATGGAGTCCAGTTCTCCCGCCGAGCCGTCACCGCCCAGACTTTCAAGATACTGCTTCTGCTCACTCCTCTTCTGTGTCTTCGATTTGTAGAGAAGCTCCGCTTTCTGCTGCGTGGACAGTTCAAGTTTTGGCATCGTGTGTCGCACTTAAGTCCAAGAAAGGTGCTACTGCAATGTGCTGAGCAGTTTCAAATCGCTGTGGTATTGTTTGACAGCAGCGTCATGTGACGCCAACGTTTTTGTCAAACCCAGCGAATACGGGCTACCGCTTCGGATCGTCTTCGTCTGAACATCGAGCCTTTGAGAATTGATCACATGTTCCATGTGACTCCGGTTGTGTTCCGACGCGGGAATCTGGGTTTGATGCATTGTCGGGTCAGCCAGGAATTGACTCAGTTGCAAACAGTATTTGCATTCACATCCAACTTTCGAGTCGCGTCGGAAATCACTCGGTGGTTGAGGCTCACCGGATGTCGCATCGACCAGCCGTACTTTCAGTCGCTCTATCCAATCCGCTAAAGCACCCGGCATCTCATCGTGCTGTTTTAACGCAAATTGACGAAGCTTGACGGCGGCGGGAACTTGGAAAGAACGAAACTCAAAGACGCTTGGGCAACTATCCTGCAGCCCGATCATGTCATCGAAGCAATCGGCCTGGGCAGCGATGATTGCTTGGGTTAGTACACGCCAACAATCCGTAGGCGGATCACCACGCCTGTGTCGTGCCTCGACCAGCTTTTTTGAGTGAGCTGACAACTTTGCGGCGGCGCTGGAAAGGAGTCCGTGAAGCTGGTCGCGCGAAAGTCCGCCGTGTTTTTTGTCCTTGGCGACTTTCAGTAACCATTTTGCGTCGCGTCTTGCCAAGCCTTCCAGGAAACGGATTCCATATTGGTTTGGAGGCGGCTCGCATTCAACCAGTCGATGAAGCAGGGGCAGTATGGAATCAGCGCCAAAGCAACGCAGCGAATTCATGACAAATTGATCCAAGTCGACTCGCCAGTCCCGCATTGAAATGACTTCGAGAAAGCGGTCGATCAAAGACAGTTCTTCCAATCTTGGCAACTCCGCCGCAAACTGCTTTAGCCAAGTTTGTGAATCGGGGCCGGGCGCGTTCTGCTCGTACTTGCGATCGGGCCAACGTTCGATAGTGCATTCGGCCAGTTTCTGGCAGTTGTCACAGGCCTGCTCAAGTTCATCATCGTCACACTGGTGCAGGCTAGCACGTCGCTCAAGCAATTCCGCCACCGCGAAATTCAACCCCATCTGCGTCACGATTTCAAAGTGTTCAGACTCCGGCCAGATCACGATCACGGACTTGTGATACCAGCGGTCAAGGGTGTTGCCAGCGTTTCCGGTGTAGCCCTCGTAATACTGTCTGGTCGGGACCCAATCTTCCGCGGGTATCAGGCTAATCAATTGAGAGCTGTCGCAGCCCAGTGGGGCCAAGGCGGCGAGTTCTCCGTCGGCATCTCGCCATCCATCGATCACAATTTCATCTTCGTAGGATTCCCCGATCGTTAGGTCGTCATAGTCTCCTGACCAACGCCGATTGCCGCGCCGACTATACCCAAAACTTCCATCATCGGCGAACTGGCAAAGGTGACGTTCGACCTGCCCGAAATACAACCGGCTGCCGAGCGATTCTGCGACGGTCGCGACGCTTCGATGCAGTTCTTTGTCCGCCCCCTTGAGATACCCCGGCTTCAGACCCGCTTCGGTGTATTGATGTTCTAACGCGAAAACCAGCGGATCCGACGCGCGATGTTGAAACCAATTTCTGACTTGACTGAGCAGCGCCGCATCAACTGCCGGGTCAGAACCACGCTTCGATCCTTTGCGTTTGGGTTTTAGGATCAGGTTAAAGGCCAAGCAGACGCGAACGCCCGATGTGACCTTTGCCACCTCATGTTCGCAGTCCGCGAAGAATGCCACGTATTGCGACTGTTTCTGAGCACGTGCTTTTGGGAACGAGAATGCTTCTTGGCGACCGCCGTGGCGAATCAGCAAGTCGCCACCACCGAACTTGGAGGGCAGGACTACGATCATGGTTGCCACCATGCCTATGCGTTTTTCGCTGTCTCGGTGAGGCAGAAAGAAACCACCCTTGGGATAGATCAAGAGCTTGTACAGATCAAACTGTAGCCGGTCCGCGTCCAACTGCAATTCATCGGCGATGTTTCGACCCGCAATATGAATTGCTTCCAAAAACTCCGGTGAAAGCTCAACCTGTCCTCCATCAATCTCCAGCGTATCACGAACGCCGGTATCAACAATCGTCTGCGTTCCTTTGCCGTAAGGGGCCTGAGCGGCTACCTCAGCCAGCTTGCGAACGTCTGCAGGGCGCATCGGTAGTCTAATCGGGCAAGCGTCGCTGATCGCGAGTCCTGATTCGCCTTCCTCAATCACGCCTTCACACCATGGATGGCCAGGTTTCCCGGCCGCCCCGATCGCATTGGCGATCTCCTTCGCAATCTGGGTTTTCTTCCTTTTCGCCATAGCGATATCCCGAAAGGAGTCATGTAGAGGCAATCAGAACCGCGAACGCCATCTGAGGTAGGCTGCAAGATAGACGTGGCCATCTGGCAGTGGCTTCTGTAACTCGACACAGTGCGCCGCGATCGCGTAGCGGTTTTTCTGATGCAAGACGACAAGATCGAGCCCAAAGTATTCGGAATTGATCGAGTCAACTACGTCGACCTTCTCGCCCATCACTCTTGCGGTAAACGGAAACGCCAACGAGTCTGCTGCCATCGTCGTCAGTTCATTCGGTCGCGAACGTCCACAAATTCGACACGTCCGTCCCATCATTTCTCCAGGCAAAGTCGGTCTGCCGAGAAGTCTATTGCGCTCGCGTCAATCGCTCCAGCCGTCAAAAAGTAGATCGAATCAGTAAGGTTGTGTTTGTCACGTCACTTCCGAGCAAGCGCGTTGCCAATCCTGGAAAACGCCGGAATACAAGCGACTTTCCCATAAACGAGGGTTGCAGCCGTCAATGGCGGCATGGGCGTTGCTAGCCGTGTGCCTACAGTAGGACAGTCGAAAAAGTTCAACACGATGGAGTTGGGACGGATGAAACGTACAGAAATCTATCGAACGGGGATCTATATCACGGGATTTCTCGGAGTCGCTTTGGTTGGCACAGTCGCCCTGGCGATGGCCACTCGAGCGGGCTACGAGTCGGCCGAATACAAAGTGATCGAGTCCGACGGCAGTTTCGAAGTTCGCGAATACCCGGACCTGATGCTGGTCGCGACCGATTCCAAGATGGACTCACAAGGCCGCGACGGCAGCTTCATGCGACTGTTCCAGTACATCAGCGGCGCGAACGAGGCTGATCAGAAGATTGCGATGACGACGCCGGTTTTCATGGAAGGCGAAATCGGCAAGTCGGATGTCTCGATGGGGTTTGTGATGCCCAAGGACGTCGCGGCAAAGGGCGCACCTGATCCGAAGGGTGAGGGCGTGAAGCTGCGTGAGCGAAAGGGCGGTCGGTTCGCCGTGGTTCGGTTTCCAGGCAAGCTCGATTCTAAGCTGGCCAAGGAGAAGGAAACCGAACTGCGAGAATGGATGAAGAACCAAGGCCTGAAAGGTGAGGAGTCGGCTGAGGCAGCTGGCTACGATCCGCCGTTCACGCCAGCAGCACTTCGCCGCAACGAAATCTTGATCCGATTGAAATCGCCGGCTGCGGAAACAGAGACCGGCGAGTCGGAAACTGACAGCGAAACGGCGAAGGACTCATGAACGGCGAGGTGAGCAACGACTGGCAGGTGGAAGTTTTCTACGACGGCAAGTGCCCGCTTTGCCTGCGCGAGATCAAATTGCTCCGTCGATTTGATCGGAAGGAGCGAATTCGTTTCACGGACATCGCCGATCCTTTGTTTAGCCCCGCAAACTACGCGATGACCATGAAGGACTTTATGGACGAGATCCAAGGTCGGTTGCCCGGTGGTGAGTGGATCACAGGCGTCGAGGTCTTTCGTCGACTTTATGCCGCCATCGGTCTAAAGCCGATTGTCTCGCTCACTCGCTTGCCCGGCATCTCTCACGGACTTGAGTTCGGCTATCGCGTCTTCGCCAAGAACCGTTTGCGATTGACGGGACGTTGCGACGATGGAACTTGCAAGGTCGACTAGCTTTGGCCTGTGTTCCTTGACGCATTCATTCAACCGGTTCCCATTCTGCGTGGACGTCAAATCGGTTTCCGTGCAGCTTTTCTAGCCGAACCGGTTTCGGCCAATCAATTTCGACAATCCACGGCCGAAGTTTTTCGATCAGAACTTCGACATCGGGACAAGTAACATAGAGTAGCAGTTCGCTCTTACGCTCGCTCGTCTCATCAACCGATCCAATAAATCCGTGATCCATGCTTTTTATGTGGTCAGCCAAGACGCTTTCAAGCGAGTGGAGAACTCGTCTTGCAGCGACCTTCTCAGCCTCTGTCGCTTTGCGTTTAGCGGTTGGCAACACAATCGTCAGGCATTGGCCTCTCAGTGGTTCGACCGACTTCCTTCTCGCTCGCCATCGAGCCGTTTCCCTGTCCTCCCAATTCTGCCCTGCAGGTATCGGGGACACCAGAACGAAGTTCAATCCGTTTAATTGCGCTTGGTCCGCCTTGCGTTTGAATTCTTCAGTGACCAATACGACCTGGGGATACTCGCGAATTCGAAAGATTGCATGTTCCGCTAGTCTGGTCTCGTCAAACTCAAAGCGATCAACCATAAAGGCGGTTTCTTTGCTGCTGTTCGGAGGCCCGAAGGTGATCTCCGACTTGTCTACATCCAACGCCAACGATTTCGTTAGAACGTTATAGACGAAGTACTCACCCACCTTCGATTGAATCGGCAAGATCTCGCCGTTCGCCTCAAGCTCGACTCGCAACGCTTCGACTGCGCGACGACTGAATGCAGGTAACATGCCAACGCGCGGGTAGTCGTTGTACGGCTGAACTCCACCAACCACTGGCTGCGGAACCCAAACCTTCGCTAGCGAAACGGGCTTCCAATCGAGTTTGCCATGGAGTTCAGGATCGAAGTCGCGCGTAATCGATTCGCGACTGATCAATGACGGAGCGTCCTCGGGGAATTCAAAGCCACTGAATCGCGGATCGTCCGCAAAATAAGACAATTCGTATACGTTCATAGTAAACCCGTGGCGAAATAGTCTCGCTTTAGTGATGCAGTACCGCCCATCACTCGACCCAGTATTTCTGATGGTCCAATGATTGGCAGCACCTTATTGTGCCTTCGACAGACTTGACCGCTTCAGCTTCCAGTTCAAGAACCATCCAAGCATCGGCGTTCTTCTCGGGAATGGGATAGGGAGCCTGGAACCCGCGCACACCGGCGGGTACAAAACCAAAGCGGGAATAGTACTTCGGATAACCAAGCACGAAGACGAGTTGAACGCCGGATGCGGCAAGTTGTTTCAGCGTCTCTTTGACGAGATGGGTGCCGATACCTTGGCCATGCAGCTTGCTGGGCACAGCCAAGGGCGCCAGGAGTTGGGCAGTCGGCCCCTCATTTGATTCGCTGGCCGACTCGATCGTGACAGACGAGAAAAGCACGTGACCGACAATCTCGTCATTTGACTCGGCAACGAATGAATGGATCGGCTCTGCCGACGGATCGTCGAGCATCTCTTCTAGCAAGCTCACAATCACAGGACCTTCGTCGTCGCCAAATGCATCGAGGTGCACTGCGAGGATGCGGTCACGATCATCGCTGTGAGCCGGTCGGACTTGAATCGCGTTGGTATTCATCGCTGGTGTCAATCTTCGGGCGAGTTGCCCATACTGTGCTTCGAAAGATTCAAATTCTACCGAGTTGCCGAAGACATATGAGTGACCTCCGTCAATTGCAGTTCAACAATCTCGAAGCGGCCGTTGATGACGCTCGGCAATTGCTGGCCAGCGGCTATGTCCGGCACGGAAATTGGTCGCTTGGGCAGATCTGTCGGCACCTGGTTTTGGTTCAAGACCCCAGTGTCGATGGCTATCCCGTTTGGATGTCGCTATTTGCGCCAATGCGGCCTCTGGTGCGACGACTATTGTTGCCCAAGGTGCTCAGCGGAGATTCGCCTCGTGGGATAAGAACGGCTCCGATGTTCGTTCCGCCGGGTAACTTGGAAGATGCAACCGAAGTGAAAGCATTCGCGGCAAGTGTTGGACGACTGCTGAATCACTCCGGCAGCTTCGCTCCCCATCCGGGATTCGGCCGATTGCCACGCGAGAAGATTCTGGAAATCCACACAGCGCATGCTGCTCACCATCTCCGACATCTTCGAGCCCAAGATGTGTCTGTTTGATTGGCGACAGATAAAATCTCGCAAACTGCGAGTACAAAAGCATGGGCGAATCGTTTGACTTTCGTGCGAGAGATGGCAAAGTTTTTCTTGCGAGCAGGAAATAACTTCGCCGCGCAGCGCATCTAGTTTTGTGAAAGCGAGTTTTTTCGCGAACCATTCAGATCCGATAGCGTCTATTACCCCAGACCCGGCCAAGCCGGAACACAAAAGTCACCCCCAGAGAAGCGAGTAGAGCTTTCTGATGTTTACCAAACAGCAATCAAATCAACTCGAACGGATATATGAAGGGAATGCCTTCGGCGGTAGCGATTTGGCCAGTGTGAATGAACAGAGTGCCAATACGTTCCAGCCCGGCAATTCCCCGTATCGATTGCTCACGTGACACTCGCTTCAAGCGAACTGCTTTCTCCATGAAGGCTCGGTGTCACACAGGCATCGAGCCTTTTTTCGTGTCCATACCGGACGAACCCAACAAGCCAATATGGGCTGGTAGCTGAGACGGTCTAGCGGCGGTCTGAAGAACCGCAGACGAGGATTCGAGCGCCTCCCAGCCCACTGACAAGGAAGATATGCGCCGACGGAATCGGCAACACACATCGGATACAGGTGCAGATGGAAGCACGCCTGCTTTGGGAGCAGGAGACGGCGTTCATCGGTGGGTCGCTCCACGACGGCGGTTCGACTCCGAGGTGTCCGACTTGAATGGGAACAAAACGGTAGTCGAGGGCTGGTTGCCCAGACACGGCTGATAACCGAGTTGCGCTGAGTTCAATTCCCAGGGCTACCACTTACGTCAACAACACGAAGGAGAACCAAACATGCTTCAGCGATTGAAACGCATACCCCAGATCATTCTTGGGGTTGTGGTGTAACTGGCAGCATGACGGACTTTTAATCCTTTCGGTGAGAGTTCGATCCTCTCCGGCCCCACTTACGGCGCGTGGCTCAGTGGTAAGAGCGGCGTCCTTATAAGACGAGGGTTGAAGGTTCGATTCCTTCCGCGCCGACTGGCAACAATACAACAAAACCATTTGGGATTGTGGCAGACAAGGTAATGCATCGGTCTCTTAAACCGAACGATGTGAGTTCGATTCTCACCGGTCCCATTGAAATACAACAAGCACTGATCGTCTAGCGGGAAGCGACCACCACTGCGTGGCGGTGCCCGTCCGTCGTAACGAGGAGACGTCGGTTCGATTCCGACTCGGTGCTCTTTGGATGCCTCGTGCATCCGTGATCTTTGACAATTTGGTTGTGATGCAATTTTGCGCCCATGATGTAGCGGTAGCCTGCTGCCTTGCCATGGCGGAAGTGTGGGTTCGACTCCCACTGGGCGCTTTTTGTTATCAGGGTGTGGGAAAGTCTGGCAATCCGCGCGCTTCGGGTGCATGAGACCGCTGGTTCAAATCCAGCCATCCTGACTGTTGAGTTAAGAATCCGGTGTGGCCCAATCGGTAGGGCGGCTCCCTGTTAAGGAGACGATTGATGGTTCGAGCCCATCCACCGGAGCTTGTTCTTTCAATCTTAATTCTCTCCGGCGCGTAGACGCGACGTGGGCCTTTGAAGCCCGCTGATCGGGTGCAATTCCCGGACGGAGTGCTGAAGTTCGTTTTACACCGAGGCGGCAACTGTTGGTCGTTGCACCTGGCTCTGAACCAGGCAAACACAGGTTCGATTCCTGTCCTCGGCGCTGTGGCCAGATCTGGTGCCGGTTTCCAGAGACTCACTGTGAATGAGTTTGTCACCGGTTCAATTCCGGTTGGTCACCCCTTTTTAAATGCCGCATTCGACTACTGGCTAGGTCGGTTGCTTCTCAGGCAACAGGAAGGAGATCGATACTCCTATGCGGTACTCGCTTCGAATGAAGCAATTAAACGGCGTGGTAGATTCTGTTGGCAGAATCGTCTGGTTTTCATCCAGGAGTTCGCGGGTTCGATTCCCGCTCACGTCGCTTGTTGGAGTGTAGCCTTTAGGCGATTCGGTATGGCAACGAAAAGCGGCCGAAGCTTGGACTCCAACACTCGGAAGTCACCCGGCCGGATGAGGACACTGTCTTGAAAACAGCTGCGGGTCAAACCGTTGTGGGTTCGAGTCCCACGGCTTCCGCTTTCACTTGGGAGCGTTTCCACACGGGAGGTTGTAACCCTTCTGCCTTTAATTGTGTGGTAGTCGGCGAGAGGTGCGATTCCTTGCGTTCCCATTTCATCCACGTCCTTGGTGTAACGGTAGCACTGCTGATTCCAAACCAGTAAGTCAGGGTTCAAATCCTTGGGGACGTGCTCTTTGGATCGACAGACACAGTCATGTGGTCCAACGGCTACGACGCCTGTTTTACATACAGGAAACGATGGTTCGATTCCATCCGGGACTACTTGCATGCCCAGGTACGCCAATCGGCAGAGCGACTCGGCTTAAACCCGAGTGTTTGCAGGTTCGATCCCTGCTCTGGGTACTCGAACCCGACAACCGTTACTTCCGCTATTCGTAAGGATGTGGATAGCCGAGGCAAATGTTGCCGCCCACCCAAGCGTGGCCATCGGACCAGACCGAGATTTGAGAGGACTTAAGTGGATGACCCAGCCAGGCTACGAGCCGGTCAAGCACCGCTCGTAGCCGTTGTGGACGCGGGAAAGGGAGTCCGCCAATCGTGGTGATCTTGTAGGATCTCGATGTCAAATGCACGATCATATCAACGCTTGAATGAAATTCATCATCTGCGGCCAGCTTGCGACCTAAAAGCTTTTCGGATCTGCGAATCGATTCCTTCATGTCTTCGGCAAGCACCTTGTGCAACTCTTGGCGAATCGCTTCCGATTCGTCGTCGGCGGGCAACTCTTCCGACTGATTGGAGTCGAGCCACGCGTTCAACTCTTTCCGTTTTTGCGCCAGTGGTGCGACACGTTTGGGAAGACGCTTGAACCCAGACGATTCATCCACTTCGCGTTCATCGAGATCTGGAATGGACGATTTTCGGCGCGTCCACCTTAGTAGGAAATCAGCAAAGTTAACCCCAGCGATGGAGGTTCCTCCTTCGCTTTCGCAGTGAATGATGGCAGGCGAATTGCGAGTTTGAAACCAGAAGGCGACAAAGCCCCCGTCACCCAGTCTCAAAAAAGGGACGACGCGGTCCGCTGGGTCAAATCCCAGCAAGTCCTTCGGGGCAGTGTACTTCACTGCGAACCAACCTAGCTCTCCCAGCTGTGATTGGCGACAAACGTCAACAAACACCTTGAATGAGGATGGAAGGCGATACTTTGCGGCAACTTTCAGCTCGATTCCCCGAACGTTGATTTCATATTTCATGACGTTCCATCGCTTTGTCGATGCTAAGGAGTTTTGACTTGGAATTGTCTGTCGAAGAAACCGACAGCGATGAACAATCAGCAGAGTGACTCGTCGCTTCGAGAGTGAAATGTAAGAGTTTGGATCATTCAACGCGAACCAATTCTTCGATCATTCATCCTTATTTTACGTCATTCATGGGGCGCTCGTCCAACGGGAAGACGTCTGTTTTGCAAGCAGAAAATCGGGGTTCGATTCCCCGGTGCTCCACTTGGTTGATTCAAACGGCTCGGTAGGCAACCGGAAGACCACTTTGGCTTAGAACCAGAGATGCTGTGGGTTCGAATCCCACTCGAGCTACTGCAAACATCATACGGGTGTAGTGTCCAACGGCCAGCACGATTGGTTTCCAACCAATTAGTCTCGGTTCGAATCCGAGTGCCCGTACTTTCAATAAATCGTCCTCGTGGAGCAGCGGAGTGCTCGCTTGCCTGTCACGCAAGAGGTCGTCGGTTCAAATCCGATCGGGGACGCTTTTTCAATCCAAACGGCGCGGTACGCAAACCGGTAAAGCGGCGGAGCTCAAACCTCCGTGAAATGTCTGTGGGTTCGATTCCCTCCCGCGCTACTTTCAGAACAGCCAAGTGGTGGAACTGGTAAATACGCGATTCTCAGACGATCGTGCACCGCATCCCAGAAGACGGTGCGGCGTGCGAGTTCGACTCTCGCCTTGGCTACTTTTCAAAACATCATTGCAGGTGCGACAGGTGTCCAACTGACCGTCATAAGGTCGGTGTGCTCGGCTCGATACCGAGACCTGCAACTTCAGTGCAAACAACACCGCGGATGGGCCAGTGCTCAGCCAGGCCTCATAAGCCAGGACCGCCGGGTGCGACCCCCGGATCCGCTACTTAAATAATGGCTAACGCCAGCAGACGCGACCATCAAAGATTGAAAGCTGAGTGCAGTCGAATGAACAGAGTGTGTCTTCTAGTGCTTCAAATCGAATACCAGGTGCAACGATTTCATCCATGATCTTTTCCGCTTCGCTCATCAACTTATCGAAACGATCGGGTTCTTTGTCTTCGTTCACCTCTCCAGCCTGTGCACTTGCTTCATACTCGCGATTGAACAGGGTTTCCGTCTCAGCGAAGGCTTCAGCCGGCTCAAAGGGTTCACACGGGGCTTGGTCGTCAAATCCAACATATCCTAGAAGTTTACTACCACGGTAGATCTCGTAACGTCGTTTCAACTTGATCTCCAATTAGTCACGCGATGGTCTTAGTGTAACGAAATTCAAAAGGTCGAGTACGCAAATCGGAAAAGCGACTTGGTCGAGAGCCAAGTGATTTTGCAGGTTCGACTCCTGTCTCGACTACTTGGCAAAACGATCGCGTGGTCCAGCGGCGAAGACGTCTGCGTGACATGCAGAAGATCGATGGTTCGATTCCATCCGCGATCACTGTTTCACAAGGTCTGTAAGTGTTGCGGCAGCACGCGTCTGTGGTATGGACGAAGACCGGGTTCAATTCCCGGACGGACCTCTGATATGGGCTGGCATGTTCGCCGAGAAAAAACTCTGCGGGCGACTGGTCCTTGCAAGATCGGTGGGAGGGTTCGATTCTCTTCCGGTCCACTCATTGACGGAAGGGCAATCCGATCGGCGACGGTATCCGGTTGCTAGCCGGGCGAGCATCTTGATGGTGCCTTGAGGGTTCGACTCCCTCTCCTTCCGCTTGTTTGTAACGGCTCGATGGTGAAACGGACATCATCTCTGGCTTCTAACCAGAAGTTCCGGGTTCGATTCCTGGTCGGGCTACTGCCGAATTTCGCGGTCACGTTGGCTGCCGGCATCATTCCGCTTGTTTGACACTTTTGAAAGGCATTGTCATGAGCATGCAGAGTATCGAGCGTCAATTCACGCGGATTGGTGCTCGAGCAAAAGTCCACCCTCCGATCGTCAGACGCTGGGGAACGCCTCCTGAAGTCTCGATCGACATCGGCAACGACGCCGAGGGCGAGTTCTTCGATCTTTCGATTCAGCCCAAGCTGGTCGCTGAAACGCAAGTCATCGACGTTCAGCCTTCAATGCGGCACTTGCTGTTGATGTCGCGTCAAAACGACGGAAAGCACAAGTTCCTGTGCGGACACGATGAGCGTCACTGGTTCGTCGCGGCCGTTCCTGAGCGAGTTTCGGTTTCATCGGTGAAGACAGCGTTCGACGCGCTCAAGCCAACTGCGGTGCGAGCACTCGAAAACCGTCTCAGCGTGAAGCCGCGAAAGCGAAATCGTCGACGAAACGCAGCGTTCATTCGTCAAGGTGAATGGTTCTTCGTTCCTGTCGAGAACCCGAGCTTTGTCGATGAACGACTGGTGCTGCGAAACGAGCCGATTGCACGTGGCGGTGGAAAGCCGCATATGTGCGAAGAGGTCGTTCGGCAGGGAGGACAACTGGTTTACGTCAGCAACCAATACCCAAACGGTGTGACCGAGATGCAGCGTCGACAAATGATAAGTCGTCGACCTGAACTTCGTCATCTCCACTGGGTGGCTCAACGACGAAACCCAAGTGTGTTCGTTCGCGGACGAGTGCGTCATCCGGATCACAAGACGATCATCTTAAACGGATGGCACCAAGTCATGATGAACACAGAAAACGAATCGCTTGCAATGCGACACGTCGCATTCATCGATTAAGGAAAGGCTTTGGGCTTTAGACTTTGGACATTAGGGGTGAATCCTCCAAGAGGATCGACCTATAGCCCAATGACAAAAGCCTATAGCCTCATTTCACGTCCTTGGAGTGTGCCGGATTCGCACGCGACTTTGCGGAGGTCGTAGACCAGGTTCGATTCCTGGCGAGGACGCTTAGTTACATGACTCGCGGGTGTGCTGGATAGCATGACAGTCTTCGAAACTGTCGGACCAGGTTCGATTCCTGGGCGGGTTACTTGCCTCGGCGGCGTTAGGAGCGAGCGAACAAATGGATCCTGCGTTCACCATTCGAAATGATCGCTCAGATTGTCCAGATCTGACAGCTCGTACTTCACATCAACTCCGCTCCGAGGCTCCATTCACTTAACCATTTCAAATCATCAATCACGCAAACCGACAGGAGGTGCATCATGATGATTAGCGGTGCTCGACGAGAGTTCATCATTAAGGACACCCACCGCGGTTTGTACTACGAAGACGGTAAGCTGACGAAGATCCTCGAGGCGGGACACTACAAGATCCCGCCACGCAAGCGATTCTTCAAGAAGCTACCGACCGTCGAGTGCATGCTGGTCGATGTTCGTGAGCGAGAGCTGACGATCAAGGGCCAGGAAATCTTGACGGCTGACAAGGTGGCTATCCGAGTCAGCATTCTGGTGCAGTTTCGCGTGACCGATCCGAAGGCTGCGCTCCACACGGTCGATAGCTTTGAGGACCGACTTTACAGCGACGTTCAGCTTGCGGCGCGACGTTCTCTTGCGTCGATGACGCTGGAGGAAATTCTCACCAACCGAAACCGGCTGAGTGAGGATATCCTGTCTGACGTCACCGAATCGGCCGGCAGCTACGGCGTGACGATAAGGCGCGCTGACGTGAAGGACTTGATCTTCCCGGGAAACTTGCAGGAGATCATGAACCGCGTTCTGGCAGCCGAGCGGCACAGCGAGGCTCAACTGGTCGAAGCGCGCACGCGTGCGGAAGTCGAGCAGATTGAGGCGGAGTCTCGAGCGGAAATTACGCGCCGTGATGCCCAGGCGGATGCAGAAGCACGACGACTGCGTGAACAGGCCGAAGCGGAAGCGACGCGTTCGAAGGCGGAAGCCGAAACGCAAGCGTACGCTCTGCGCGTCAAGGCAGCCGAGGCACTGGAAGGCCACCCGGTACTGCTGCGACTGGCCGAACTCGAAACGCTGCGTGAACTGGCCAAGAACGGCAACGCTCGACTGTACTTCGGTATTGACCGAGTCAGCCTGAACGGAACGGATTCAGGAAAGCACGATTCGTAAAGGAAGCGGATCGTGAGTCCAAACTAAGCAGGACCGGTGACCCGTTCATCGGTTCTGCGATTTTCGTCCTTGGAGTGTGCCGGACAGCACGCGACGTCGATGCTGAGGTTCGCTCCGCGATGGCGCGAAGGTCGTAGATCAGGTTCGATTCCTGGCGAGGGCGCTTAGCAGGTACAATTGCCACTAATAAACTATGGAGACCGATACGCACACAGAAACGATTGCTTGCCTCGACGTGGGGTACACGGAAGCTGCGGCGAGAGCTGCATGCGTTGTCATTGACGACTGGCGCGCTTCGATCCCAGTCGCCGAGCATGTGGCGATGATCCATGAGGTGAAGGAATACCAGCCCGGCGAGTTCTACCGTCGAGAGCTGCCGTGCATCCAAGCGGTGCTCGCGAAACTCGATCAACCACCGACTTGCATCGTGGTCGACGGCTACGTTTGGCTGGATGGAAATGGCCGTCCCGGACTTGGAGCTCATCTCTATGAGACGCTCGATCGCAAGATTCCCGTCATCGGTGTGGCGAAGAACCCGTTCAAAGATACGGACCACGCCACTGAGCTTCGCAGAGGCACGAGCGATCGCCCGCTATTCATCACGGCGGTCGGACTCCCGATCGCCCAAGCAGTCTTGAATATAGACGCCATGCATGGCCCATATCGACTGCCAACGATTTTGAAACGAGTCGATCAATTAAGCCGTGGTGAAAATTAGCGAACCCAATCGCTCGCCATGAGTCTTAATCGTCAACTTGTTTCCATCCGGAGCCAACCGCAGATTTAGGAGAGGACCAATGCGATACGAACACGAGCACAACGAAGACCACAGCTTTCGAGCCGATGAGTAAACGACGTCGCGGTTTCCCTTCGGAAACTCACGTCAAAAGTGGAGTGCGAGTCATCCAAGGCGATAAGCAGCTCGAAGAAAAGCTTGGACGCAATGATCCCTGCCCATGCGGCAGCGGACAACGTTTCAAACGGTGTTGTCTCAAATCGGGCAACTTTTGATGGCTCCAATCGAGACGACTACTTTTAGGGACAAAAATTGAAACAAGTTCGCTGTCGCGGCGGACAACAAAACGCTGGAGCCAGATGGCCAGGCAACCGGCTGCAACCCGGTCGAAGTGGGTTCGACTCCCACCAGCGTTTCTGACGAATCGACTGCAGGCTTGGATTACATATTGCTAATGTGAACCATCTGAGCTGTTACCTCGTCGATCCGTCGCAAACCAAAAATGCTTGAACTGCCGTTTGGGTCTACATATGAGGAGCCTAAGGTAGCGATGTCGGGCGACCGGCTAGTGAACGTCACCGGAGTCTCTCGCAGACAAAGGTGCCAGTCAACGATCGGCGAAAGCCGAAAACGGACGCTCCTAAACGACTCAACAACCACTTCGTTCAAGCACAACACACGGCGACTGCCAGTTTGGAATACATGGATTAAGACACGTGCCTGCACGAGAAACGGGTTCGAGTCCCGTCCAGCATCGCTGGTCGTCTATCTGATGCTTCTGAACGACGACCTCGTCGCCAACCATACACGATTGACTGCCAGGTTGGACTACATCACGCGACGGTCGCGGGTTCGAATCCCGTCAAAGCGAACCTTTGGCTCGCTTTGTAGCTCAGTGGGTAGAGCATCGAACTGTCTGATCGATAACTTCGTTGATCGTTTTTACAAATCCATGAGCGAAGGCCCAACGTGGCCCGCTCAAACAAGACACGACTGACTGCCGAGTTGGAGTACATCGACTGTTAATCGAAGGATGCGGGTTCGAGTCCCGTCGGTTTGGCCAAGCCGAGCCGTAGCTCAATTGGGAGAGCTTATCTCTGACACATCACTTCGTCAGCCGTTTTCATTTTCATTCGCTCGTGAGAGTGCCCATGTGTGTGCAATTTAAATTCTTCGCCATTACGAAATCCGGCGCCGAGTAATCGGACGTTGAGCGAAGACTGTCTGCACATTCAAAACTACTTTCATCAAGCGATATGAATCATGGAAACCACAACCGAAACCAACTTCGCGACGAACGTGGCTACACGCATCGCCGGAGAAGACATCAAACGAGGAGACTACGTCACAGCGTTGACGGAGATCTACGAACTGCCATCGTTCCTGTGGTGCTGCACCAGCAGCACGCTTTCGGCGGACGAACCGGTTCGATCGGTCTACAAAGCCGGTGAAGCTGGCCGGCCCAGCAAAATCATCGCCGTCTGCTTGCCGTTCGTTTACACCAAGCAAGCGAAAGGCGGTACCGCGATCTTCGACATCCGCAAACACCAGCTTGTCCGGCTCGACCGAGACACTGGCCGCAAGGTGTGGAAGCGATTGCGGAAGAACTTGAAGAAGAAACGGAAATAACAAACGCACACGATCGACTGCCGATTCGGAGTACATGCTTCAGGAGCCGGGTGTCGTGGGTTCGAGTCCCACCGGCCCAACTGTTTATCAAAGCAGGGCCGTAGCTCAGTGGTAGAGCACCGTAAACCCTCTGATCACAACTTCGTCGATCGCGTTTTGTTTTTCCAAAGCTGCATCACAACCAAGAACCGGACACATTCGACTGCCGGAGTGGAGTACATGGCTACCCAGGTTCGACTCCCGGTCGGCCCGCTGACTTGATTTCAATCGGGCCGGATCTCTGCCCACACCTTCATCGAATGTTTTTACTTCGCCGTAGTGGATCTTGTTAAAGGTTCCCGGCTGCTAGGATGTTTAACAACATCCACTACATGTTTAGGAGGCTGTAATGGCAAATAAGTCTTTGTTCTCAAGCATCACGAGCGTTCTACCACGAGCAACCACCGTCAACGAAGCCGGAGGTCCAGCGTACAAGTTCCCGGCGAAGCATGCGCTCGCGCAGCTTGCGGCTACCGGCACGTTCGGAAACGTGTACTACGCAACGGCCTCGGATCAGCTTGACCAACTGCGAAAGCTGATCGACGAAGTCGACGACAACGAGTACCTGGCGAAGCTGGCGGTTTACTCACGTGAGCGTGCTTACATGAAGGACATGCCGGCAGCATTGTTGGTCACCCTGTCGACTCGCGACACGGCGCTAATGCACAAGGTCTTTGACCGAGTCGCCGACAACGGCCGCGTTCTGCGCACGGTGTTCCAGATGGTTCGCTCGGGCCAGTTTGGTCGCAAGGGCCTGTCGTCTTCGCTTCAGCGTGCGTTCCAGCGTTGGCTGAACGAGGCTTCGGTGGGCAAGCTGCTGTCGGCTTCGATCGGTAACGATCCAAGCCTGCGTGACGTGTTGCGAATGGCTCGACCGACGCCGAAGGACAACGTGCGACGCGCGCTGTTCGGTTGGTTGACTGACAAGGAAGTCGACAAGTGGGCTCCGGCGACGGAAGCAGACTTGCCGACCGAGGTTCAGTCGCTCTGCGCGTTCCGTGCTGCGGAGACCGAAGAGGCTCAAGCGTTGATCGCTGGCGAGTTGGTCGTTCGTTGGGACTTGCTGGCCGACGCGGCCAAGGGTCCGGTCGTGTGGAAGGCAATCGCCCGCCAGATGGGACCGCAGGCACTGCGCATGAACCTGAACACGCTGTTGCGTCACGACGTTTTCCAGAATGGCAACAAGCCTGACAACGAGATGATCGACTACGTTGCCGGCCGCATCGCGGATCCGGAGGCGATCCGACGTTCACGTCAGTTCCCGTACCAGTTCTTGGCGGCGTACCTGAACGCTGCGGATGAAGTTCCACACAAGATCAAGTCGGCGTTGCATGACGCGGCGGAGATCGCATGTGGAAACATCCCGCAGCTACCGGCGCCGGTCATCATCGGTCTGGACACGTCTGGATCGATGGGATGCTCGGTAACTGGTTTGCACGGCCGAGGCCGCGCGTCGAAGATGCGTTGTGTCGACGTCGCCGCGTTGTTCGCCGCAGCGATCCTGCGTCGCAACCCGAACAGCGTCGTCATTCCGTTCGATACGCAAGCCTACGACCTGTATGGAAAGGGCGCGAAGATCGATTCAAGCGATTCGATCCTGAGCCTGTCGGCACGACTGTCGAAGTACGGTGGCGGTGGAACGGATGTGTCGTTGCCGTTGCGTGTTGCAAATGGCGAATGCGAGGCCAACAAGCGTTACGCAAAGCGTACGTTTGCTGGAATCGTCCTGGTCAGCGACAACGAAAGTTGGATCAACTCGGGACGTGTCTACGGATACGGCCGAGGCGGTTCAACTGGCGTCATGACCGAATGGGAGAAGTTCAAGAAGATTCAGCGCGGACACGGCATCGCCGATCCCAAGTTGGTCTGCATCGACATCGCCCCGTACGGTAACACGCAAGCACCAGAGCCTGATGGTAAGGGTGGGCGCCAGGACATCCTGAACATCGGAGGCTTCAGTGACGCGGTCTTCAACGTCGTTAGCAACTTCCTTGAGTCCGACACCGACCGCTTCGTCCGCGAGGTCGAAGCCGTTGAGCTGTAGGACGAAAGGTTAAATACTGAAACGCCCGTAACAGAAATCTCTGTCGCGGGCGTTTTTTCGTAGTGGATCTTGTTAAAGATCTCTGGATACTGAAACGCCCGTGACGGAAATCTCTGTCGCGGGCGTTTTTTTGTAGTGGATCTTGTTAAAGATCCCTGGATACCAGGATGTTTAACAACATCCACTACGTCGGCATGCGTGAACTTTCTAGAATATTGAGCATGGCTAGCAACAACAAACTCGTCTCCACCAGCAAGTTCCTCAGCTTGGTCCTTCGGCATCGGCCTGAAGTGATTGGCGCAAAGCTGGACGCTGAAGGTTGGCTCTGCATCGACGAGTTGATTAGCCAGGCAAACGCTCATGGACAAACACTCACGCTGGAGTTGCTCCACGAACTGATCGCCACGAACGACAAGAAGCGTTTCGCCTTGAGTGAGGATGGCTTGCGAATCCGTGCCAGCCAGGGGCACTCGGTCTCCGGTGTCGAACTCAACCTCGAACAGAAGACGCCTCCCGAGATTCTCTATCACGGAACGGTCGCTGCCTTCCTCGACAGCATTCGAGCCACCGGCCTGCAAAAGCGATCACGCCACCATGTCCATCTTTCACCCGATGAAGAAACCGCGACAAAAGTCGGCTCGCGAAGAGGCATGCCCATCATCCTGCGAGTCGCAGCCGAAACCATGCATCGTGACGGCCACCAATTCTGTCTTTCCGCCAACGGAGTCTGGCTCGTCGACGCCGTGCCACCGTCCTACCTGACTTTTCCGGAATGATTGGCTGATGGCAAACTTTGAGGTTTCCTGGGTGATAAAGATGAACGTTCTGCTATCTGCTTTGCTCGGAAACGATCGTGTCTACGTCTTTACCTGCATGCTAGTCGGTGGTCCATCATGATGGCCTGGATTGAACTTGCTGCGACGGCGTTCGGATTCCTTTGTGTCGTCTTCACGATCGCTCGGAGCGTCTGGTGTTGGCCAACAGGCTTGGTTCAGGTCTTCCTTTTCATCTTTGTTTTCTACGACGCAAAGCTCTACTCTGATTTGCTTCTTCACGTGGTGTACGTGTTCCTGCAGTTCTACGGTTGGTACTACTGGACGCGTCCCAAGGCAAATCCTGAATCATTGATCATCCAAACCTTGACGCTCCGCGAGTTCGTCTCTTGGTGCATCATCGCGGGGGTAGGTACGATCGGATTGGGGTGGTCGATGGCACAGTGGACCGACGCCTCTTTGCCATATCCCGACGCCTTCACGACAGTGACAAGTCTGGTTGCACAGTTCCTGCTTGCTCGACGCCAACTGCAGAACTGGATCTTATGGATCTGCGTCGATATCGTAGCGATCTGGGTATACTTCACGAAAGAATTGAACGCCACGGCGATGCTTTATGTCGCGTTTCTCGTTCTTGCCTGCATCGGTTTGGTGGTTTGGAACCGAAGGCTGTCGCAACAGCGAACCGGAAGGATAGCGACGTGATCAATACGGGATTAACGCTGGGCAAGTTTGCTCCACTACACCGCGGTCATCAATTCGTTATCGAACGTGCGATCGCCGAAAACGACAACGTGGTTGTTATCATCTACAACGCGCCGGAAGTCACCCGCATCGATCTTGAAACGCGAGCTGGTTGGATTCGTTCGCTATATCCAGATGTTGAAGTACTGCTCGCGCGTGACGGCCCGACCGTTGTTGGTAAAGCGCCTGAAATCACGCAGCTCCACGACAGCTATTTACAGCGACTTTTGACGGGGCGGCGGATCACTCGTTTTTACAGTAGCGAGTTCTACGGCGAACACGTCAGCCGAGCATTGGGCGCGATTGATTGCCGGGTCGACGAAGTCCGGAAGCGAGTTCCGATTTCTGGAACTGCAATTCGGTCAGATCCTTTCCGATATAGGGACTACATGAATCCACTTGTCTACCGAGATCTTGTCACCAAGGTCGTCTTTCTGGGCGCTCCATCAACCGGCAAGACAACGCTGGCCCGTCACATGGCCGACCAGCTATCGACCGCCTGGGTGCCTGAGTATGGGCGTGAATTCTGGGAGAAGAATCATATCGATCGCCGTCTTTCGCTAACTCAGCTAGCTGAAATCGCCATGGGTCACTGCGAAAAGGAAGATCAGCTTGTGCAGGACGCTAATAGATTCTTGTTTGTTGATACGGACGCTACCACGACTTACCAGTTCTCGTTGCATTACCACGGCCGGGTCCACCCAATCGTGGCTGAGATGGCCGCACAGTGCCATGAGCGGTACCAGGTCTGTTTTCTTTGCGAAACAGACATTCCCTACGAAGACAGTTGGGATCGCAGCGGCGAAGTTCATCGAGCGTTCTTCCAACAGCAGATTGAAGCGGATCTGGTTGCTCGCGGAATCGAGTTCACGAGGCTGAGTGGCGATTTAAAGACCCGGACCGAGCTTGTTGTGAAGACGCTCAAAGCGATTGAACATGAGCCCTTCTATGCTGACTGAACCAATCGTTGGATGCATTCTGGGGACTGCGGTCGGAGACGCGTTAGGGCTGCCCTATGAAGGCGTTTCGCCAAAACGGGCTGCCAAGCTGCTTGGTCCGCCGGATCGGTACCGATTCTTCTTTCGTCGCGGAATGATCTCCGACGACACCGAACACACTTGCATGGTCGCTCAATCGTTGATTGACGCGGGTGGCGACGTTCCAAAATTCACACGTAGTTTTGCGAGACGACTGCGTTGGTGGATACTGGCGTTACCGGCGGGGGTTGGCAAAGCGACGGCGAGATCCGGAATCAAATTGTGGCTCGGGGCAAGTCCCGAGAAGGCTGGCGTGTTCTCAGCCGGGAACGGTCCCGCCATGCGTGCAGCGATCTTCGGCGCTGCGCTGGATGATGTTCCGTCAATACTGAGCTTCGTTCGGGCCTCCTCGCGGCTGACCCACAGTGACCCGAAAGCCGAGTGCGGTGCAATCGCCGTGGCATTGGCAGCCAAACACTCACGCGACAATGAAACCGTCGATGCGAACCTTTGGCTCGACGAGGTTGTCGATGCGGTGGGTGAAGCTGAATCGGAATTGATTGATTTGCTCCGCAAAGCTATTCAAAGCGTAAACGTCGGCGAAATAACCAAGACGTTCGCAAAATCGCTTGGCCTGGATCGGGGCGTGACCGGATACACGTACCACACCGTCCCGGTCGCAATCCACGCATGGCTGTCCAATCCGAAAGACTTTCGCAAGGCGGTCTTGAGCATTATCGTGTGCGGAGGCGACGCGGACACGACGGCCGCGATCGTCGGTGGCATCGTGGGCGCGGGGGTCGGGCAAGCAGGCATCCCGGGCGAATGGCTCGACGGCATCTGGGAATGGCCGCGTAGCGTCGCTTGGATGCAGCGCCTCGGTGAAGCTCTGGCCGATTCGCTCGATGGTGATAAATCGGTGAAGTCGCCCACCGCCAATCCAATCGCCGTACTTCTCCGCAATCTTCTGTTCCTGTTCATCGTTCTCTTCCACGGCTTCCGCCGACTTGCTCCACCTTACTGATGCCAATCGACCCCGACACGATCGAAGAGAACTTGCGACTGCACGTCGATCGGCTTGCGGGATTGATCGGTCCGCGCACCTTGAGCAAGCCAAAAACGATTCTGGCCACGATCGGCTATATTGAAGGTCAGTGGTCCGAGATGGGATACAGTCATTCGCGGGAATGCTACGACGCCATGGGCGATGAGGCGACCAATCTGATCGTCGAGTGTCCTGGCACGAAACGAGCCGATGAGATCGTTTTGCTTGGCGCCCACTACGACACGGTCTTCAGCACACCCGGAGCCGATGACAATGCTTCCGCCGTTGCCGTGTTGGTCGAAGTCAGCCGCTTGCTGCGCGAGCACACCGGAAAACGAACCGCCCGATTCGTCGCATTCGCTTGCGAGGAGCCGCCGTATTTCAACATGGACTCGATGGGCAGCCAGCACCACGCCCGCCTTTCACGACAGCGCGGCGACAACATTGTTGGAATGCTGTGCCTGGAGATGGTCGGTTACTACAGTTTGACGAAAGGCTCACAGACGGTTCCGCCGGGCATTCCGAAATGGATGCACCGATTCTTTCCGCAGCGTGGCAACTTTCTGGCAGCCGTCGGCAACATGCCATCCTGGAAGTTGTGCTGGAAATTCCGGCGAGGATTTAAACGCGGCACGCGCCGCTTGCCCCTGTTCTCGATCTGCCTCCCCGAAAAGATCCACGAGATCCGTCTCAGTGACAACAGCTCATTCTGGGATCAAGGCTATCCCGCCCTGATGCTCACCGACACCAGCTTCTTGCGCAATCCGAACTACCACCAAGCCACCGACACACCAGATACGCTCGACTATCCAAGAATGACCGAAGTCACCCTCGGCGTCGCATCCGCGATGCGCAAACTGCTCGGCTAGGCTTATTCGTGTGCCGAGGGGCATTCCTTTGCCTTCGTCGCGTTTAATTCTATGAACCGATGCCACTGCTCGGGAACGTCGTCTTCATAGAAAATCGCTTCGGTTGGGCATTCGGGAACGCAGGCACCACAATCGATGCATTCATCGGGGTCGATGTAGACCATTGGCTCGTCTTCGTTCGTGTAAAAACATTCGACCGGGCAAACCACCAAGCAAGCTTTGTCTTTGCAACCGATGCAGGGTTGAGTAACCACCATTGTCATGGAATCGTCCTTTGTCTTTAGGCTATAGTCCGTAGGCCGTAGGCCGTAGTGGATCTTGTTAAAGATCCGGTGCGAAAGGGATCTTTGACAAGATCCACTACCCAGGAAGTGAGAAACCACGTTTGGAACCGGACACCGACGGCAAAAAAGAACTCAAAGAATCCGAATCGATCACGGATCGGCCGGACGGTTGGCTGCTGCGCCAGTGGAAAAGCGGAAACGAGCAGGCGGCCGAAGTTCTTTTCGATCGGTACGCATTCCGGCTCGTGGCCCTTGTCGCTAGCCGCCTGAACCGCCGGTATCGATCCCAAATTGATCCCGACGCGGTCATGCAGTCGGCAATGGGAAGCTTTTTCAACGCCGCCCGTCACAGTCGCATCCAGGTCAGCAATAGTGTTTCGCTTTGGCGATTGCTGGCAACGTTTGCCCGTCGAAAGCTAGCGAGATCGATCGAGCGTCACTCAGCGTCAAAGCGTGGTGGCAATCAGACTCGAGTCCCTCTCGATCAGGTAGTGAGCCAATCTGAGATCATTCCAGCGGACGACTCCGACGCGGACGAGTTATTGGAACAACTCAAAGCAGAACTTCCGGCCGATCATTTCTCCGTCGTCGAAGCCTTGCTCGCCGGCCTGACGCAACAAGAAATTGCCAAATCGCTGGGGATAGACGAACGAACCGTTCGAAGACGAATCGCACGGGTCCGCAAGTTGCTTTCACCCGCACTCGATGTAGTGGATCTTGTTAAAGATCCCCACGATCAATGTCTGCAGGAAGGATCTTTAACAAGATCCACTACGTTGCCGCGGGTCAACTACAACCAATTCGTGCTTGGAAAACTGATCGGGAGTGGTGGCTTCGGCAAAGTTTATCGTGCGAGCATGCAATCTGATGGTAGCACTGTCGCTGTAAAATTCCTCCGCAAAGCATTCTGGCAAAACGAGGAGGCTCGCGAGTCGTTCATTCGGGAAATCAACGCGGCGTCCCGCATCGATCACCCCGGTGTCATCCGATATCTCGGATACGGCGAGTCACCACATGGAGGCCCATACGTTCTGAGCGAATGGATTGATGGCCGCCCAATGCACGCGATCGACCGTCCCAGCGAGCAACGCTTCATACAGTGGCTACGACAAATCTGCGAAACCATGAAGGCGGTCCACGATGTCGAACTGATTCACGGCGACCTAACCCCAGCAAACATCCTGATTGACGATAGCGACCGAGTGACGATCACCGACTTCGGTTTCTCCCAAGCATCCGCCGGCGCGACATCTCCGATTCTCGCCGGAACATGGATACTCGGCGGTACTTTGGGCTTCGCCGCCCCCGAGCAGATCGATCCCGCCTTCGGCAACATCAGTCCCAAAACCGACATCTACGCCATCGGCGGCCTCATCCACTGGTATTTCACTGGGGCACCACCCAACGCTGGCGACGGCGTTGCCGAAATCCTGATGGAAACAGTGAAAAGCCAGCGATCCAACGACAACACCAGCTCTCAAACCAATGCGATCCTCCAAACGATCATGCGTCGATCGTTGGCGTCCTCACCGGTGAACAGAGCAATCTCGTTAAGCGAAACAATTAGTCTCATAGTAGCGCACTTTCCATCGAGATCTTGAGTGAGTACGAATGAGAAGAGAAGCTCTTCAATAATTCTTGGGAGCAAGAGCTATTGATCCCCTAACTACATCAGGTAAGTCTTGGACGATCATTTTCAAATGTGAGTCGTTTTGCGTCAGGATAACCAGGGCAGTCAGGGTGAATTTCAATTCTGGGTAGAGTAGTGTCTTGGACGACCACGCTTACAATTATGGCCGTCGCTCTCCGCGTCACGTCCAACCACCTCTTCACGGCATTTTCAGGGGACCTTGAGTAATCCAAATCGCGTCCCGAAAGCAGGCGATTTACAAAATGATGTCCAAAAGTTAAGCCGTGCGTATGAAGGGCGGCGTTTGGGTTCCGACATCTACGCAGGTAATTCGCATCAACCGTACGCACTTTAAATCGTGGAAAGTCGTGGGCAGTAACAGCCGTTGGCCAATCACAGCTTTCCGCATTTCCACCGTCTTTGCTGTAGAACAAGTAGGAAAGCCTCGGCGTCTTCGTACACAGCCTTTGTAATTGGCGGAAATCAAATGTCGGGTATCGATGACCATCAATGGATGCCTTTGCCTCATAGAAACCGACACCGGTCATAGGACCGTGCAATGTCTGGCGAGTAACAACAAAGGCGATGTCACCGTGCTTGCTTTCCGCTTCTCCTGTTATCTTATACGCCTGCAGGTCGAACGAGTGGCGCGCCGCATCCGGTTCGGTTTCCCCACCTGCGGTACCAAGCACCTCGCGCACTTTCATGACCAATGATAAGCTCAGGAAATCTTCGCTCCAGTCAGCTTCGTGAGTCTCTTGTACAATGGCATCAACCGCAGACTGAATCTCAGATCGCAGTTCATCTGGTGACATTGCATGTCGACTCATCGCATTCTCGCTGAGGGGTCATCTTGGGAGCACACCTTGGTTCTCGGTTTCACTTTGCACGCGATCGGCAATGTTCTTCAGAGTTGCAGTATCACAGTTCGCGAGCGCGCGAAAAAGTTCTGGCTGATCGAGAATTCGGCGGGAGATTGAGTCAGGGATTCGGCCGGCCATGAGCAACAGCTCGTCTTCGTCGCCATCAAGCGTGTCCGCGAGCCGGTGAATCAGTGCTTCGGAGGGCGAGTCGCCGAAGTCCAACTTGCCGTTTTCGACTTTACTCAAGTAGCTGTAACCAACACCCACCAACGGCGCGAGCGTTCGAAGCGAAAAGCCCTTGGCTTTGCGAAGCTCACGGATTTTCTCGCCGAAGGCGTTCATGGGTGCCTGCCTGCTTGTTTGCGGTGCTCTGACACCATACGATTGTTGCAGGTAAAAGGCAACAGTACGAAAGGGGCATGACGAAACGCTTCTTTCGCGATTTCTTTCTCGCGAAGTATGAGCTATGTCAGAGGCGGACAGCCAGAAGTTCCTCAAGGATCTCGATAAGAAACTTTGGACAGCGGCGGACCGATTGCGAGCCAACTTGGACGCAGCGGTCTACAAGCATGCTGTTCTCGGCCTGATCTTCCTGAAATACGTCTCCGACGCATTTGAGCTTCGTCAGCGAGCATTGGAAGTTCAGTTGCGTGACCCGAATCACGACTACTTCGTGGACTCGAAAGGATACTCAGACGACGAGTACAACGAAGTGGTCCGGCAGGAACTGGAAGTCCGCGACTACTACCTGGAAGAGAACGTTTTCTGGGTGCCGGCGCTCGCTCGCTGGAAGACGATTCAGGAGAATGCCGCACTTCCGGCCGGAACGGAGATCGAAATCGTCAACGGCAAAAAGACGACCTACAAGATCACGTCCATCGGCAAACTGATCGACGACGCGCTGGCCGCCGTTGAGCAGGACAACCCCAAACTCAAAGGCGTGCTGAACAAGAACTACACTCAACTGCAGTTGCCCGCCGAGAGTCTCACGGGCCTGATCAATCTGATCGCCGAGATCCCGTTTCAGCACGAAGACCTCGACGCCAAAGACATCCTGGGCCACGTCTACGAATATTTTCTGGGTCAATTCGCACTCGCCGAAGGCAAAAAGGGCGGTCAGTACTACACGCCCAAATCGATCGTTAATCTGATCGTCGAAATGCTCGAGCCGTTCAAAGGGAGAGTCTATGACCCGGCGATGGGCAGCGGCGGGTTCTTTGTCTCCAGCGAGAAATTCATCGAGCAGCACGGCGGCAAGATCGGCGACGTGTCGGTTTACGGCCAGGAGTCGAATCCGACCACGTGGCGACTGGCGGCGATGAACATGGCCATTCGCGGCATCGACTTCAATTTTGGCGGCCAACCCGCCAACACGTTTACCAACGACCTGCATCCGGATCTGCGAGCCGACTATGTGATGGCCAATCCGCCGTTCAACATGAAAGAATGGTGGGACGGCAAGCTGGAAGGCGATCCGCGTTGGGAACATGGCGATCCGCCCAAAGGCAACGCCAACTTTGGCTGGCTGCAGCACATGCTGTATCACCTCTCCCCGAAAGGCTCGATGGCACTGCTGTTGGCCAATGGTTCGATGAGCAGTAATACCGGAGGCGAAGGTGAGATTCGCGAGACGATCGTCAAGAAGGACCTTGTCGAATGCATGGTCGCCTTGCCTGGCCAGCTCTTTACCAATACGCAAATTCCGGCCTGCATATGGTTCCTGACCAAAACGAAAGAGAAACGAGGCCGAGGAGCCGCCGCCTTCCGCGACCGAGCGGGTGAAGTGCTCTTCATCGACGCCCGCAAGCTGGGCTACATGGTGGACCGGGTCCTCCGGGCCTTCACTGACGAAGACACGGCAAAGATCGTCAACACTTTTCATGCGTGGAAGCGAGACAAAGACGCGTACGAGGATGTCCCCGGCTTCTGCAAGAGCGCCACGTTGGACGAGATCGCCGAACACGGCTTCGTCCTCACGCCCGGTCGCTACGTCGGAGCCGAAGACGTGGTACACGACGGCGTCCCCTTCGCCGAGAAAATGGCCACGCTCACCCGTGAACTCGCGGATCAATTCGCCGAGTCTGCCAAACTCGAAAAAGCCATCCGCAAGAACATGAAGACACTTGGGTTCGAGTTACCAGCAGGGGGCAAAGAATGACGGACAATTTACCGGGCCCATCTAACCGAAACTTTCTGTTTTACGACACCGAAGACGGCACGACCCGCGTACAACTTCTGGTCGATGGGCAAACGGTCTGGATGCCACAAAATGCCATCGCTGAGCTTTTTGAGACATCGAAGCAGAACGTGGGCCAGCACATCAAAAACGTTCTCGAAGACAGCGAATTGAGCGAAGATTCAGTTGTAAAGAATTACTTTACAACTGCCGCAGATGGCAAGAATTACCGCACAAAACACTACAACCTCGACATGATCCTCGCGATCGGCTATCGAGTTCGAAGTGCTCGCGGAACCCAGTTTCGCCGCTGGGCGACCCAGACGTTGCGCGAGTACCTCGTCAAAGGTTTTGTGCTCAATGACGACCGTCTCAAAGCCGCCGAGACTACTTTCGGCGAGGACTACTTCGACGAATTGCTCGAACGCATTCGCGACATTCGAGCATCTGAGCGACGGTTCTATCAGAAGATCACCGACATCTACGCGACCGCTTCGGACTACAACAGTGACGCTGAAGTTTCTCGCGAGTTCTTCGCGACGGTACAAAACAAACTCGAATGGGCAATCACCGGAATGACTGCCGCGGAGATCATCAAAGATCGAGCCGATGCAAACCAGCCGAACATGGGATTGCAAACTTGGAAGAACTCGCCGTCAGGGAAGATTCGCAAGACCGATGTCACGGTTGCCAAAAACTATTTGTCACAGCAAGAACTGAGTGATTTGAATCGCATGGTGACAATGTATCTGGACTACGCAGAGGATCAAGCAAAGCGTCAGCAGCCAATGACGATGGCACAGTGGGCATCCAAGCTTGATGCTTTTCTCACCTTCAACGATCGAGCCGTGTTGAGGAACGCTGGAAAAGTTGAGAAGAACGTAGCCGATGCGTTGGCGATCGAACAATACGAACAATTCCAGTCGGCGCAACGACGCATTGAAGCGACTGAGCCAACGAGTGATTTCGACAAATTCGTAGACGAGGTCGGCAAATTGAATCCTCCCGATGATTCGGAGGATGACAATGCGTAGCCGAAAAGATGGAGAGCTTGACCCGCGAGTTAGCTGCACAATTTCACGAGTCCGAAAGACTGCAAGCGGCGATCCGAGACAACATGCAAAAGCTTGGCTTTGCCTTGCCGGAGGTGGGCGAATGAACTGCAACAATAGCGAGGCGTTTTCGGCAACGGCCAAAGGGAGTCACAAAAGCAATGGTTGACTCACAAAACGAATGGACCCAAATGCCATTGGAAGATTGTATGGAGGCAATCATTGACTACAGAGGTAAAACGCCGAAAAAAACGTCAGCAGGTATTCCGCTTGTCACAGCAAAGATAATCAAGCGCGGTCGAATCGAAGAACCTGCAGAATTCATCGCGCCATCCGACTACGACGACTGGATGCGCCGAGGAATCCCGGAACCAGGCGACGTTGTGTTAACGACTGAAGCGCCCCTTGGCGAGGTCGCCCAGCTTGATGAAAGGAAAATAGCGCTCGCACAACGTGTCATCACTTTGCGTGGCAAAGAGCACCTGCTGGACAACACATTCCTGAAGTACCTGCTGATTTCCGAGCCTATTCAAGACAAACTTAAAGCAAGAGCCAGCGGAACGACGGTACTTGGTATCAAGCAAAGTGAATTACGAAAAGTCACACTCTCATTTCCCCCGCTCCCCGAACAGCGAGCGATTGCGTCGATCCTTGGAGCGTTGGACGACAAGATTGAGTTGAACCGTCGGATGAATGCGACGCTGGAGTCCCTTGCGCGGGCGATCTTCAAGAGTTGGTTCGTCGATTTCGACCCCGTCAAGATCAACGCCGGCCAGATGCCTGCCGATTCCTACGACCCAACCCTTCTCAGCCTCTTTCCCTCCACCTTCCAAGACTCCGAACTCGGACCAATACCGGAAGGGTGGAACGTTGAACCAGTCGGCAAGCATGTTGTGATCAAACATGGTTATGCGTTCAAAGGAGAATTTTTCAGCAAAGAGCCAAGACGCGACGTTTTGCTGACGCCGGGCAACTTCGCTATTGGCGGCGGATTCAAAGGTGACAAATTGAAATACTATGAAGGGCCAGTGGAAGAAGAGTACATCCTTCTCCCCGGTGATCTACTCGTGACGATGACTGACCTGAGCAAGGCGGGCGATACGCTCGGCTATCCGGCATTTGTCCCAGAGTCATTGAAATACCGATACCTTCACAACCAACGTCTAGGTCGTGTTTTTATAAACGATGATTCGCCCGTTGGTGCGGCGTTTATTCATGAGTCGTTTCGCACGTCTCGTTACCGCAGCCATGTTCTTGGGACTGCCTCAGGAAGCACGGTCAAACATTCCTCACCAACGCGAATACGCGACCACGAGATAGCTGTTGGCACACCCGAAGTCCATGCACTCTTTGAGGAACGGGTTTCGCCGTTGGTGGAGGCGATCACACGCAACGATCGTGTGTCAATGAGACTCGGTGCAATTCGTGATCGGCTACTGCCAGAACTGCTAAGTGGCCGTCTTGTGGTCATGAATTCAAAAGGAACGCCCGAACAACTTATCGCATGACCTACCGTATCACATAGGAACAGACAATGAACCTCACACAATTGATAAAAGCTGTTTTAGATAAAGCGTATTCGTACATTGACCTCCCCGATGAAACCGCAAAAAACGCAGCAATTAAAACACGGCTTGGTGAGCTTTCTCACGCATACCGACAACTGACAAAAGAGGATGGAATCGCAATCGACTATTCCGATCCTGTCAGCCGGTTTGCGTACATTTACAAATACACAATTGGTCACGCGGACTACATCATGCAAATCATCCGCCGCCATGAAGAGCTTACGACCTTGTTCGACGAGGACGAACTCGATGTTGCATGCATCGGCGGCGGGCCGGGAAGTGACTTCCTCGGCGTGTTGAAATACATGCTGAAACGAGACAAGAAACTTGCGCTCACCTGCTATTTGTTTGATCGAGAGCGATCTTGGGGTGACTCGTGGAGTGGTGTCGCCAAGGTGCTGAAGCCTGACTTTCCAATTTATCCAGTGTTCCAACAACTTGATGTAACGGACAGGTCTACGTGGTCGGCCTACAACGATTACCTGAATTCGAGACTTTTTACTCTGAGCTACTTCATGTCCGAAGTTTACAAGTTCCGAGATACGGCGGAGCCGTATTTTGCAGAGACATTCGACCGTCTGACCCCCGGCACTAAAGTCCTCTTTGTTGATAACAGAGACCAAGCCGGACGTTTCGTTGGATGGTTTGACGAACTTGCCGCCGCGCACAACCTCGAAATACTGGTAGGTAGAAACGAAAACATGTCATTCTCAAACGATGAGGAGAAAACGGACCTCGGAGAATTTTTCAAGAAGTTTGATTGGCCGAAGCGCACAAGCGACCTTGTCTACAGGATTGCACAAAAACAATGATCATCTCAGCCAGCTACAAAACTGACATCCCAACCTTTTATGGTGAATGGTTCATGAATCGGTTGCGCGCTGGCTTCTGCAAAATGGTGAATCCGTACAACCGAAAGGCGATACGGGTTTCGCTAAATCGAAACGACGTAGATGGAATTGTGTTTTGGACGAAGAACGTTGCACCGTTTGTCAAACATCTTAACGAGGTTCGTGAACGTGAGTTCCCTTTCGTGCTTCAACACACGATTAACGCCTACCCCCGAACGTTGGAACAGTCAGTCGTTGATTCAGCGCGGTCGGTCGATGCGTTTAAGCGAGTTTCGGAAACACACGGACCTCGCACCTGCGTTTGGCGTTACGACACGGTTGTGATGTCCTCAGAGACTCCGCGCGAATGGCATTTGGATTCTTTTGCACGAATCGCGTCCGAACTGCGCGGGTTCACTGACGAAGTAGTCATTTCCTTCGTCCACTTCTACCAAAAGACTCTGCGCAACATGAACGCCGCAGCTGAAGAGTTCGGCTTTGAATGGTACGAACCGGAACTGACGGAGAAGCGGACGTTGCTTTCTCAATTCGTTGACATCGCAACCGAAAACGGAATGAAGCTCTCGATTTGCGCTCAACGAGAACTGATTGTTGAAGGCGCGTACGATGCAAAGTGCGTTGACGCGGATCGGCTAATTGAAATCGCAGGTGAAGACTTCCGTTCAAAACAGAAAGGCAACCGCAAGGAATGCGGCTGTTTTGCATCTCGTGACATCGGCGAATATGACACGTGTCCACACGGGTGCGTTTATTGCTATGCGGTGCGAAACAAGAAACTCGCTTTGGAGCGGTTTCGCGAACATGATCCAGAAGGCGAGTTTCTGTTCAAGCAGTCGGGAGTGAAGGACACAACCGCCGATTCGAGGCAAGGAAGGCTCTTTGAATAAATGATCTCTGAAGACCAACTCGAACAGCTGTCCCTCGACTGGCTCCGCCAGACCGGTTGGGAATACGCCAACGGCTTGAACATCTCGCCCGACAGTGACGATCCGGAGCGGGATGACTATCGAGTTGTCGTCTTGAAAGATCGTTTGGCCGAGGCGGTGGCTCGGCTGAATCCGGGGTTGCCGTCATCGGCCGTCGAAGAAGTGGTGCATGTCGTTACGCACGTGGATCATCCCAGTCTGCGGCAACGCAATCGAGAACTTCATCGGCTCTACACGAACGGGGTTAAGGTCGAATACAGCACCCCTGATGCAGACGGACAGGATGGCAAGGAAACGATCTACGCTCAAATCATCGACTTTCAGCATCCCGACAACAATGACTTGCTGGTGGTCAATCAATTCAGCGTAAAGGGTACCAAGCAGGCTCGCCGGCCGGACCTGGTGATCTTTGTCAATGGCTTGCCCCTGGCGGTTATCGAACTGAAGAACCCGGCGGATCAATCGGCCGATGTTTGGAAGGCTTACTCGCAACTGCAAACGTACAAGGACGAAATCTCGGACCTGATGGCCTACAACGTGGCGCTCGTCATCAGCGATGGATTCAATGCGCGAGTCGGTTCGCTGACGGCGAATCAGGAACGGTTCATGCCATGGAACGTGATTAAGAACGAGGACGATCGGCCGTTGCTGGAATACCAGTTGGAGAAAATCGTTCGTGGGTTCTTTGATCCGAAATTGTTTCTGGATTACATGCGGTACTTTGTGCTGTTTGAAGACGATGGCGATCAGCTAATCAAAAAGATCGCTGGTTACCATCAGTTCCATGGTGTTCGTGAAGCTGTTCGAGTGACCACGATCGCGGCTGCGGATACTGACGATGGCGTGGTGCGGGAACGCCGAGCCACGTACGGAGCGGAAGTTCAGCCGGGATCACGGAAAGCGGGGGTGTTCTGGCATACGCAGGGAAGCGGCAAGAGCATTTCTATGGCGTGTTACGCCGGCAAACTGCTGCAGCAGCCGGAAATGAAGAATCCGACGCTGGTGGTGGTGACCGATCGCAACGAGCTGGATGGTCAACTGTATCAACAGTTTTGCATGGCCAAAGATTTGCTGAAGCAAACGCCTGAGCAAGCCAATAGTCGAGATGAACTTCGCGAGATGCTGGCCTCACGCGAATCAGGCGGCATCATTTTTACGACCGTGCAAAAGTTCTCGCTGCTGGACAACGAAGACGAACACCCGCTGCTTTGCAATCGCAGAAATGTCGTGGTGATCTCCGATGAAGCCCACCGCAGCCAATACGGCTTGAAGGCTCGACTGAAGCAGATCAAGGACAAAGAGACCGGCGTAGTCGTCGACGCAAAGTACGTGTTCGGTTTTGCCAAACACATGCGAGACGCGTTGCCGAACGCATCATTCATCGGATTCACCGGCACGCCAATCGACAAGGAAGACAAGGACACTCGCGGAGTCTTTGGCGACTACGTCAGCATCTACGACATTCAGGACGCCGTCGATGACGGAGCCACGGTTCCGATCTACTACGAAAGCCGACTGGTCAAGATCGACATCAATCGTGCGGCAATCGACGAGCTGAACAAGAACGTCGAAGAGGTCATCGAAGACGAAGAAGACGTCGCCGCCAGAGAAAAGACGAAAGGCCGCTGGGCAGAGTTGGCCAAATTGGTTGGATCAGGACCGAGATTGGCCGAAGTGGCTGCAGACGTGGTGGCTCATTTTGAAAAGCGTACCGCGTCGGTCGAAGGCAAGGCGATGTTCGTGGGAATGAGCCGTCAGATCTGCGTGGACCTGTTCGCCGAAATCATCAAGTTGCGACCCGAATGGGAAGGCACGAAGATCACGAATGAAGAAGGCAAAGAGGTTGGATACAACCATGAAGACGGTGCCATTCGAATCATCATGACCGGTTCCGCAACGGACAAATGGGACATCCAGCAACACGTTTACACGGGTCGTGCCAAGAAACGACTCGAAAAGCGATTCAAAGACCCGTACGACCCGGTGAAGATCGTCATTGTACGCGACATGTGGCTGACCGGTTTCGACGCGCCCTGTTGCCACACGATGTATGTCGACAAGCCGATGTCGGGGCACAACCTGATGCAGGCGATCGCGCGAGTGAATCGCGTCTTCAAAGACAAACCGGGTGGTGTGGTCGTCGATTATATCGGCATCGGTTCTGAATTGAAAGCGGCACTCAAAACTTACACTGATGCCAAGGGCAAGGGGCAACCAACGCTTAAAGCCGAGGAAGCGTTACGTGTACTCCACGAGAAAATGGATGCTGTTCGAGGATTGTTTCATGACTTCGATTACTCGGGTTACCGCGACAACGCTCTAGCGCTGTTGCCGCCTGCCGCCAATCACATCCTTGGACTCGAAAAACAAAACGATAAGACCGGCATGCAACGATTTCTTGACATTATGGCGTCGATCAGCAAAGCCTACTCGCTGTGCAGCACGCTCGACGAAGCCCAACCATATCATCTTGAGATCGCATTCCTATCCGCAGTTCGCGCGGCCATCGTCAAGAACACGACCGTTGATCAAAAGCTGGTTCAGGATCAGAAGAACTCAGCGATGAAGCAGATCCTCGACAACGCCGTTGTTTCCGAGGGTGTCGTCGACGTCTTTTCGCTAGCCAACCTCGACAAGCCCAACATTGGCTTGCTCTCGGATGAGTTTCTCGAAGATGTCCGCAACATGCCGCTGAAAAACCTTGCCGTCGAACTGCTCGAGAAGCTGTTGCGAGACGAAATCCGCAGTCGCAGCGCCCGCAATGTCGTTCAAGAGAAAGCTTACACGGATCGGCTGATCGCGACACTTCGCAAGTATCACAACCGTAGTATCGAGACTGCCCAGGTGATCGAAGAGTTGATCGCCATGGCGAAAGACTTTCAGGCAAGACTCAAACGCGATGAGGAGCTGGGGCTCAGCGGTGATGAGGTCGCCTTCTATGACGCGTTGGCGAACAACGAGAGCGCGGTTCGTGAACTTGGCGATGAGATTCTCAAGAAGATCGCTGTGGAGATCACCGAGAAACTAAAAGCCAGCACCACGATTGACTGGCGAGAACGCGATAGCGTCCGCGCCAGGCTTCGCAACCTCGTGCGAGTATTGCTCCGTCGATATAAGTACCCACCCGACGATGCGCCAGCGGCGATTGAACTGGTCATGAAGCAAGCCGAAGCATTGGCCGAGGGCTGGTCGAACGAAGAACTCTGAACGAAGAGATTAAGAGATGAACAATAGCTTGATTTGGATGGTGCGTGCGGGACGCGGAGCAGCCTACATCGACGACTTCGTGGAAGGCGACTACGTTGCGATCGGCTGGGACATTCCTGATGACTTTGGGCAGTCGCCCGATAAAGCGGACATTGAAGGCCGGCTGAAGGAAATCTATGCCGGCGAGTCTGATGGCACGGTGGCGATGTGGGCATCTCAAATTGTTCGCTATTTCAATGAGCTGCAAGTGGGTGATCGCGTTGCGACCTACGACCCCAACAACCGCTTGTATTACATCGGCGAGATCCTATCCGAAGTAACAGCCCAAGAACATCACCTGAAATGGAGACGTGATGTCAAGTGGAAGGACCAAGTTTCTCGCGACGCATTGAAATCATCCACTCGGAATTCGCTCGGCGCTATCTCGACACTGTTTGCGATTCGCGATGAAGCGGTATCAGATCTTGACGCCAATAAGGTTCCGTTGGGATCCGATCCTGCCGCAACGGAGGTGACCGAGAAAACGGCGGACGCTCTCAAACCCGAACGGAACTCCAGGGAGCTCTTTGAAGAAGGGGTGACTAAATCCGCTGAGTACATTGAAGATCGCATTTCGGCTCTCAACTGGGAAGAATTGCAGGATTTGGTCGCTGAGATTTTGCGTGCGATGGGTTACCGCACGCGTACGTCTCCACGCGGTGCCGATCGGGGAATTGATATCTTTGCGTCGCCGGACGGGTTGGGTTTGGAAGAGCCGAGGATTTTTGTCGAGGTCAAGCATCGACGGGGAACTCAGATGGGCTCCCAGGACATCCGCTCATTCTTGGGTGGACGTCAGCAAGGCGATCGCTGTTTGTACGTTAGCACTGGCGGATTTACCAAAGACGCGAAGTACGAGGCTGAGCGGTCGACGATTCCAATCACGCTCATTACGCTTCCGCAGTTGCGTGAGTTACTGGTTGAGCATTACGACAAGATGGGGCCGACTGGTACGGCACTGGTCCCGCTAGAAAGAATTTACTGGCCTGCTTGAGAGACAAGTGAATGAAGCTGCAATCGAACATCCCGCTGGCAAATATCTACAAGAGAGAAGAAGAGTTCAGTGCCGACTTGGCGAGTAATCTTTCTGCCTTGAAAGTGGGGGCATTTGAGGATGCCGAGGTGGAAGCTCGTGTTGGAACGCGTCGAGCTGATATTGTGGCAACCGGAGATAGCGGTGCGTTGGTCGTTGAAAACCAATTCGGACGTGCAGATTGGGACCATTGGGGGAGACTTGAAGCGTATGCCCGACTGCGTGAAGCACGAATTGCCGTACTCGTTGCAGAGTCGTTTGAAGAGTTGATGATCGTAACGTGTGATTTGCGAAACGAAGACAGTGAAATTGATTGGTATCTGATCCAGGCAATGGCAAATACCCACCAAGAGTTGTCGTTTCACCACGTCGCGTTTCCTGCAATTGACATTCAGACAGAAAGGGCGGGAAATGAGTTCAGTGAATTCTGGCAACCCATTCGTTCTGCTGGCTTGTTTGCAGGAAAGCCTGTGCCGATTCGCGATGAGGGCTGGATCAACAAGAGCATTCGTGGAATTGACATGAATTTGCGACTGAACAATCGTTCTTGTACTGTCGTTCTCTATATTAAGGGGCCTGACCGCACCGATCGGCAGAGAGCTGTTGCAGCACTTTTTGAATCGTTTCCGATCAATTTTGTGGTCCAAGAATCCTCGAAGTCGATCAGCATGGCGTTCCCGGTGTTGGAAAAAGGAAAGCTAGACCATGATGATTGGCCTGAAATCCGAGAACGGTTGGTTGTGGTCGGTACCGAAGTGTACCGAATCCTTGAACGATCAGGGGTGTAGTGAGTTCCGATTCGACTCTTAACGCGGGATTCGTTTAATCTTTGCCTCTGTCAAAGCACGGCATTTTTTCTACTTAGTCCACTGGAGAAAACAACGTCACCGCTTCATGCCTCGCGGTGCTTCATTCGCGTTCGATTGGTCGGATGGAGAGATTGTTCGGTGCGTTGCGGGAACAGTCGGAGATAGAGTTGATTCGCTTTGAAAACCAGCCATCCAAAGGCGCGGCTGGAGTTCCGGATGCGATCATTCAGAGCAGTTTAAGATTGCTAATCGAAACGAAGACTCAGCGCAACACGGTTCGCGGCGACCAGCTTGTCCGGCATCTAAAGAGGCTGGATCAATCTACTGAATCCAACCTTTTGCTTCTCGTGCTAACGCTTGACGATGTTCGCCCACGGGCATTGGACTCCGTGGAGGACGATCGGGTCGCCTGGGCTTCATTCACAATGCTGGATCAAGCAATCAACGAGCTTCTCGAGGACCCGAAGGAAGTTGTCTCGGAACGTGAAGTGTTTCTTTTGCGTGAGCTGCAGTCCATGCTTGAGGCCGAAGGGCTGACCGCGAGTTTGAATGACACAGTCATCGTTGCTGCGTAAGCGCCCAACGGCACCATGTGCTGTCGGGGCGGGCGGAGGGTTTATTCTGACTCGGATTGGCTGAGGCGCCGATTGAGCCGGGCTCGGTCACGCCGGGCGTTGCGTTGCCGACGCTCTTCGGCGCGGTAGTGACGAACCGATTCTGGGTGTGACTTAGCCCACGCATCTGGACGCAAGCTCGCGTAGTCAGCGCTGCCGGATAACAGCGTATCGAGCACGTCTTTGATGTAGGCATAGACATCCAAGTCATTGCGGATCGCGCTGCTGCACAACGTCATTAAGTCCGCCGTGCGATAACCAGCAGCTACGCTGCCAATGAACAGCCAGTTCTTGCGACCCAGCGCAACCTGTTTCATCAACTGTTCGCACTCGTTGTTGTCGATCGGGATCCGACCATCCCCAAGGTACTTCACTAAGCCATCCCATTGATTTAGCAAGTAGCCCTTCGCTTCGCCGATCTTCTCTTTCGTTGACACCTTCGACATCTCGTTTTCCAAGTAGCTACGAAGCAGCGCCCACACCGGCGCAGCGTGCTCTTGGCGAAACGCAAATCGCGCGTCCCAGTCCATGTGGCGACATTGATCTTCCAAATCGTAAAGCCGATTGAAACACTTCAACAACGCGGTCGCATGCTCACGATGATTACCTAACGCATACTCCGCCTTGCGTCGCGCATGGGCAACGCATGCGGCATGGACAACCAAGCCGTTGGAACGCATGTGAATCCCAGTGTTCGCGCCGTAGCAATCGCCAAGTAACGTGCCTTCGTAATCGCGATCAATCAAGAACACGTCTGGCCCGTCCCGATGTCGACTTACCGTGAAGTCAAACACGTTGATCGGAACACTCACCCCGCGATAGGCCCACATCTTGGCTCGAACACTCTTGGCGTTCTCCTCTTTGGCTTTCGCAATCACCTCCGCAGCCCTGCGGCTCTTGGGGTCGTCTTCGTCAATCTTGGGGATGTCTTTGGGAAGCAGTAACAACACGCCCGTGTCATCACTGCCGATGCAATGATCGGTGCGAACCAAATCGGCCAGATAGGCAGCAAACGGACGAATCAACTTCGCCGCTGCTTCTTGGATGTTCAATAATGAACTGCGAGAAATCGTGATCCCGCAACCAGCAAACAGATCCTCTTGGCGATAAATCGGCAAGTGATAACTGAACTTCGCGGCTATGATTTCTGCGGCGAAGGAGGTGTCGTAGCGATCGCCAGCGATCAACGATTCGGGACGTGGCATCTGCATCACGCCTGCATCAGGTTCACCGCTGCGGACGTACTTGGGATAGATCTTCTGCAAGATGTAAACGATTGGGCGACGATAGTGAGCCGTCTCGACGATGTCTTCGCCGATTCGCGTCAGGCCTTCCTTCTCTTCGTCGGACAAGTCGATCAGGACTTGCTTTCGCTCTAAGCTCTCGGGGAATCGCTCGTTACGTTTCCGCCGGCGTGGCTTGGGTTTTGATTTGCCAGTGTTGTTGTTTTCATCGCATGCTTGCTCGATACCTTCTCGCGCGTCAGCAGCTTGTTCGGGTGTGGCAAACTCAAACTTGAGCTGGTCGACATCGTCGAAGCGTTCGCTTTGGCGACCAAACAGACGGCGGATCAGGGCTTCGAGCTGGTCGCGAGATTTACGAAGTTCATCACTGATCGCTTCGTTCTTTTTGATCAGCTTTTGCTTCTCGTCGCCCAGCTTGGCAACTTCTTCAAGTAACAGCTTGGCGTCACTTGCGAACTTCTCGTTCTGCTCGCGAAGGATGGCGTTTTGTCGCTCAAGTTGCTCGATTCGGTTCATGCAACCGAAGGTAACGATGTGGCGCAAAAGCGCAAGAGCAAACCGGCCAAAGCAACAAAAAAAGAGCAAGTTTTCTTGGCCCCAATCAGACCGTTTGAAAACTTGCTCTTGTGAGTGATGACGTCGGCTTTCGCGTCGGTGCGAATTACGCGGCCTTGAATCGCTTGCGTCGCTTGGCGTTCTCGATGGAGATTCCACCGAGCAACATGGCTAGTTCCGCCGCGTCGATCTGAACGGTCGACTTGCCTTGGTCAGTGATCCGCTCAAACGTTCCTGACTCCAGTCGCTTGTACCACAGTGCCAAGCCGTCGCGATCCCAGTAGAGTGCTTTGAGCTTGTCTTTGCTTCGGTTGATGAACAGGAAGAGGCTGCCGTCGTTGGGTTCCCGTTGCAACGAATCTCGAACGATACCGGCCAGTCCGCAAAAGCTTTTTCGCATATCGGTGGGCTGAGAGAAGAGGAAGATGTCGGTGTTGGTTGGCAAAGCGATCATGACGTGTGCTCCTGCTGGGCAAGCGAGAGCGATCCGCTCATCTGAATTTTCTCGATAACGGCCAGCAGGACATCGATACGCTGTGCTGGGATTTCGATGACGGCACCGACGGCCAATCGAACTCGCAGGGGCACGTCGTCGTCGATTGATTCGCCGGGGAGAACTTCAACAGGCAGGAAAGTCTGCCGCTGTTGGTCGGCCGTTTGCGAGAGTTCTCGCCGCCATTTGTAAAACGATGCGGTCGAGATTTGCTGTGTGTCACAAAACCGAGCAATGCTCAATCCCGAGTGTGACTGGCGAGAGATCAATTCTCGCCAAGCCTGCCGCAGGGCAGGATCCGGTTTTCGCGTCATGGTGGACTCCGTGTAGGCGGGGCAAAACCCGCCAAACTAAACCGGCAGTCAAGATGAAACCTACGTGCGCTTACGTTGCTGCCCGAAATAAGTGGCCAGAGTACGAGAAACTGCACGCATACGTTTGCCAACCCAACCGTTCATTTCAGCTGGTGAGTCGGATGGTTTTTTATTCCAAAGGTGTCATCTATCCGTTGGTCCCGAAGGTCATCGCTTCTTACGACGACGTGGTCATGACAAAAGGCTCTGCTCAAACGCCGTTGGGTGAGTTGGTCAATCGGTTGATTGATGAAGAATACCGACCTGAAGGTGAACGATTGAAGGTCTTGCTACTTTCAGCGTCAGACTCACCCGACACTCTCGTTTTGGATAATCCGATACCGAACGACAAAAGATCGAAAACGGGCAAGCCGACCGCGTTTACGATGGGCCTGGAGATGGCAGTCTAAAATGGAGCCACCGTGGCAGCCGAAAACGGAGCCAGGTGGTTTGATGGGGGGAGTGACTTGGGGGTGCCGGTGCGGTGAGCTATTCCGCCGGGGAAAACAGCTCAACTCGCACCGGAGGATCCAAGGGTGCTCAGCATGGAACAGCATGAACTCATTCGACGAATGGTCTTGGTCGATGGCCTCTCGCAGCGGGACGTCGCCCGCCGACTGGGCCACTCGCGAAACTCAGTCGCCAAGGCACTTCAGTCCGCCGCCCCGGAAGGCTACTCCCGAGATGCGGCTCGCAAACGACCGAAACTCGATCCCTTCGTGCCTCAGGGGCGAGGGGAGCCAGTATGAAATTGAGGGGCGTCACGTTTGTGCCGTTTTTAGTCGGAACGGCCTCTGATTCTGTAAGCCGTTTTGGGGTCAGGGGTTGGGAAAGAGAGGTCTCTTTCACACATCACGATCGGCGTCACGTTCGCGGAGGTCCTTGAATTGAGGTCGCCACAATGCGGCTGCTGCCGAAAATGAATCGATCCCGCTTGATAGATTCGCCAGTCACGCGTAGCTTTCTTGGCTTCGCCGTCTCCGAACCCATTTGTCTAAGATCCCCCGATTGAATGGCTTTATGTTTGTATGAGTCATGCTAAGCAACGTTTTCTGCTGCGTCTTTTTGCAGTGACGCTCCTCTTTTGGGTGGTGATTGCCTATCTGATCCTGCCCTTGGTTTGGGATGTGGCAGAACGTGATTTCGACGTCCTACAAGAAAGCCCTCGAGTCACTCAGACGGAGGACCATCATCCTGGTGATCCCCTGAACGTCGCCATTGAAGGTTCCATGGACCAGCTGAAGGGAATCATGACGGCTGCCGGCTGGAATGTAGCGGTTCCCTTGGGTTTGAAAAGTGATGTCGAGATTGTCGTCGACAGCGTTCTAGATCGTCCTGACGCCGACGCGCCGGTGAGTCGATTGTTTTTATTTGAACGGCAAGAAGACATTGCGTTCGAGCAAACTGTCGCAAACAGTCCGCGACACCGACATCATGTTCGGTTTTGGAAGATGCCTCAAACAAGCGACACGAATCGCGACATTTGGATCGGGTCAGCAGCCTATGACGAACGAGTCGGCTTCAGTCACACGACGGGAGAAATAACTCACGTGACTGCGCCAGCGATTGACGATGAACGTGATTACCTCTTCGACTGCCTTGCAAAAACTGAATTGCTCAACGAGCGAATTGAGATCCCCAATTTTCATACGCAACGATCTGGAAAAAACGGAGGCGGTGATCCTTGGCACACCGACGGGACGCTGTATATCGGAACAATCGATTCTGAGAAAATCGGTGAAAGATAGCGTCGTGCCGAATTCAAACGCAGTCGAACCAGCAAAACGTTGCGCTCGTCATGCCTGTCAGAGAGCGAAATTGTCCCGCAGTGACATTCTCTCTCTCCCTGTTAATGCTCTTTAGAAATTTGAAAAAAACTAGCTTCGGTTAACAGCGAATCGATCAATCGCTTTCGTTTCTGGTTCGTATCAGTCCGCTTTGAACGAGACGAAAATCGCATCAGATCATGATTTCAGATCGTAAAACGGCTGTGAAATCCCGGGACTCTCTCCGAATCCGTTTTGTACGGGGAGGTGGCGTAGATCGCCTATTTACTTCTTGTGAAGTCAGCTTGCTCTGTACGGCATTTGTCCGTACATCAGATCTGTAAGACAATCCGAATTCTGAAGCTGGCGATGGAAACCAAATCCGCCCGCATTGAGACACACCTCTCGGCAGAGCAGGGCCGTTCAGTCCAGCAGTTCAAAGTATCGATCAAGTGAGGACCACAGGAATCCCTTGTCGCTGCAGCGTTTGCCGGATCGACTTGGTGCGGGACCGGTCTCGCCGTCCGCTTCGTCGTTTTCCACATGTGACCGTCTCCGAACAAAAAGCACTTTCTGACGGCGCGAGCGATCACGTGTGCGAAGGCAGCTTCGTTGGATCGAAGACCTCCGTGCGAGCGAGCCGTATCATGGAGTGTGCCCCCAAAGCGATGAGCCCCAGGTGAGACTTTTTTTGTCACTTGAGGTGGCACCGTCAACGCTCTCGGTAGAGTGCTGTGTCTCCACCTGTCCAAGAGTCCCACCACCAATGGAGAGGTCGTGCAGTTTTCAGTTTGTTGCTTGACAGCCACAAACGTCACCGTCCCGACGCAGTTGGGAGGGTTGGAAATCGAGTTTTAGCGAGATTTCCGGGGAGGGCTGTCTGCGCGTATCCAGTCGTACTCGCCCCTTCCCTCACATTGCTTTGCTTGTTCGACCCTTCCCAAAGTTTCTTTGGAGAGGGTGAAGTCTCCGTAAAGGTGTCATTTTTCAACAACTTGAAAAACTGCACGACCTCTGGAGAAATGGGGAGCAAATGGCATTTCATTGTTTCCGCCAAGGACGCAGTGTCACTGAGGCTTGAATTCAACGTCATTGCAAGGTCAACGAATTGCCGGGTCTGCTCCAAGAACGTCTCCGATTCCGAATGTGGCGGCGGGGCCGAACGCGGATTGGCGGGCTGCTTCGTATTCTTCGCGGGTCTTGAAGGTCATTACTTTGCCGTTGATGTTGATCGAACCGCTGAAACTTGACTCGCCCGCGTTGTTGCCGGCCTTCCGCAGGTCCTCAAACATCCTGTTTTGCATTTGCATCACATCCTGCAAGCTGCCGAACTGCATCTCCTGTCCATTCAGCTTCATGGTCCCCTGCATGTTGTGCTGCATGGAATCGACGAAGTCTTTCCATTGCACCAATGCGTTCTCGTGAGACCGGACCAGTTCCACGACGGCGCGGCGTCGAACATTGTCGAAAGCTTCCGGGGAAGTGAATTCGGCTGTCTTTCCGTTGAGGCTAACGAACCCCTGAAACTGACCACCCGGTCCGTGGAGCGACGCCGAGACGGGGACTGGTCCCTGTATTTGCGGAAGCGCAAAAAAGGATGCGCGATTGAAGTTGTCGGGCAATAGTCGCCATTTTTGACCGTTGTTTCCGTTCGTGGCGATCGGTGCAACTTCAACTTCTCCTTTGAGCACCTGGACGTTCGACTCGCCAGCATCATTGACGGCGACTTCGAATTCTGTCCCCAGGTCAACGATTTTTGACGTGGGTGTCGAGACCGTAAAGCCGATCGCCTTTTGCGGGACACTGGCGAGCAGTCGACCTCGTCTGAGTTCGAGTTGGCCTGTTGACAAGGGACGGAATTCAATAGGGCCGTCGACAACGACAACCGCACCTTCGTCAAAAGTCAGCTCAACCGAGCCTGCGAACAATCGAACAATCTCATCTCCAAGTCGATCGCCGACCATGCTTTTGCGTTCCCAGACAGGATCGTCAACCTTGGTCAGTGTCACGAATCGCACCGGGGATATCGCATTGGGACTTTGCGCAATCATCTCGTCCTGTTTCGGTCGGTTCAACCGCGGGATTTCTCCATGCGGTGGTTCATTCGATTGATCGATCGCCTTGTTTTGTGGGTCGGGGGGATTGTCGCCTGATGCGATAGAATGCGAAGTGTCCGTTGGTTTGTTTTCTGGGACGCTCGCCGCTGCGATGTCTGCCCCCTGGACGACTTGATCTTTCGGATCGGTCTGCGCGGTCGGTATCGGCGTATTCAGTTGGTGCCAAGCGACCAGACTGACGCAAGCCAAGATGGCGGCGGCTAACGTGAAAGCGGTCCATGTGGATCGTCGGCGTCGTCTCGAATAAGCCTTCTCGTGTTTTCTATGGCGGTTGGATGCGACGGTGATCTGCGCGCCCATAAAAGGTGCCGGTTCGAGAACGCCATTGAGAGGATCGGACTTGTCCGAAAGGACACCGGGTTGACCCCCGATGGGGCTGACATCGGCGTTAGGCAATGCGTGGGGCGGCATCGTACTGCACCGATCGAGTGCCTGCTGGACGAATTGATCTTCAGTCTGCTGCATGTCGGTCGTGAACCGTAGCAGGGCATTCATGGTCGCGTCTGCATTAATCTCATCGTGCAACGAGGGCTCTTGTTGCAACAGATCGGCCAGTCGTTGCTGCTCAACCACGTCGAGAGATTCACCTGAGATCAGGCGATTCCAAAGAGTGAACGCGGCAGTGCGAGGCTCATTCATGGCTTCCCCCGTTTTCAAGGTTGAGCTTCGCGCGAATGCACTTGCCCAATTGTTTTCTGATCCGCATCAACATCATCCGGATGCCCCCCGCGTTCTTTCCATTCTCTGCAGCAAGGGACTCAGCAGACGTTCCCTGAAAATAGAATGCTTCAACCAAGGCACGCGGCTTGTCGCCCAGGCGGTGCAAACAGTCCTGAAGTGCATTGAGTTCAGAGTCCGCTGTTTCGTGCTCAAACGGATCGGCATCGGTCGTTGTGGCGTCGATTTCAAGTATTTCGGGTGGAATGATCACGCCCGTCAGGCGTCGGCGTCGCGTCTCATTTCGGAAGTACAGCAGGATTTGATTTCGGGCAATCGACATCACCCAGGCACGAAGGCTGCCCTCCTGTCGAAACTTCGCCATGCTCTGATAGACCTGCACAAAGACCTCCTGGGCCACTTCATCTGCCTCGGCGGAATTGCCGAAATACCTTCGCATCAAGACACGAACATCGGATTGGTAAAGGCGCAGTACTGCCTCGAAGGCCTCGCGTGGGTTTTCACGTGCCTTTTCTATGAGTTCTGTTTCAATCGCATTGCTGTCCGCTGTCAATTCCCTGGCATTCCCATTCCTGCTTTTGACGGGGTGGACGTGACAGTGTATCCGTTACTCCGCGACAGAGCGTGTCACTCACTTTCTCGGAGATTTGTAAATCTTTTTCTTTTTGCGAAATGTGCGTGACGTTTCGCGTCGGGAGGAAACAACACACCACGGAAGCAACAGACGCATTCGAAAGATCCAACCCATTACGAGTGATTTCCCGTGAATAGTTCTGTGATGTCTCTTGATACTGGAGTGCAGTGCATCGCCTGTGGGCGTGTCAAACGGGTTAGCCAAGAGCACCTCGGTCGCCGCCTGAAATGCAACTGCGGCAATATCGCTGTTATTGAGCAGCAGGCGTTGATTTCTCTGCCGCCCAAGACATCTCGACCGTCAGTCGCGACGCCGCCACCGCCTCGAGTTGGGGGTGAACACGCTCCGCTTCCGGATGATCAACTGGCCGTCATCGAATCGCTTCGCGATTCCTTTCGCAACATCACGACGCAATTGTCGACGGTCATCGTGGGTCAGCAAGCCGTCATTGAAGAGGTGCTGATTTCGATCTTTTGTCGAGGTCACGTGTTGCTCACAGGAGTTCCCGGCCTAGCAAAGACACTGTTGATTGACAGTATCTCGAAAGTCCTGGATCTTGATTTTCGACGAATTCAATTTACCCCTGACCTCATGCCCGCTGACATCACGGGAACGGAGGTGCTGCAGGAGGATCGAACGACGGGAACGAGGAACTTTCAGTTCGTGGAAGGTCCCGTCTTCAGCAACATGGTTCTGGCCGACGAAATCAACCGGGCACCGCCGAAGACGCAAGCCGCACTACTGGAGGCGATGCAGGAGCGGCATGTCACGATCGCTGGGCAGACGATGAAGTTGCCGTCCCCGTTCTTTGTAATGGCCACGCAAAATCCGATCGAGCAGGAAGGGACGTATCCGCTGCCTGAAGCCCAGCTTGACCGTTTCCTCTTCAATTGTGTCGTCGATTACCCCGAGTCTGCGGACGAATTTCGAATCATCAAACAAGCGACATCCGGTCATCAGCCGACCTTGGACAAGCTCCTCGACGCCGAGCAAATTCAAAAGCTCCAGGAGGCCGTGAGGAACATTCCAGCGGCCGACCATGTCATCGCATACGCCCGGGATCTCGTTCAGGCAACTCGACCTAACGGAGGAGACGCGCCTGGATTCATTAAAGAGATGATCGGTTGGGGAGCCGGTCCTCGCGCAGGAATTGCGTTGATCATCGCCGCCAAGGCACGTGCTGTTCTGCACGGGCGGCTGCATGCGACCACGGGGGATGTTGCCTCCGTGGCCCTGCCTGTGCTGCGACATCGGATCGTGACCACATTCCATGCGGAAGCGGCCGGGGTGCAGCGCGATGACGTGATTCGAAAACTGATCGAAGTGATTCGTCCGAAACCGCCCAAGGCATAACGAATGTCATCCCTGCAAATACCTGCGTACATGAAATTGCTGCCCGCCGATGCACAAGCTCAGCTTGCGCGTTGTACGGTGTCTGCGCGCGGTCGAGTCGCGGGATTCAAGGCAGGGAATCATCGTAGCCCATTTCTCGGATCGTCCACGGAGTTTGCTGAGCATCGCGAGTACAGTCCGGGGGATGATCCGCGCGATCTGGACTGGCGCGTGTTTGCCAAACAGGACCGGTACTGTGTGAAGCAGTACGTGGAAGAGACGAATCTGCGTGCCACCATTCTGCTCGATTCTTCGGCCTCGATGCGATTTCAAGGGAATGCGGCAAGCTCCGTCGACGGGGCCAAGCATTCGAAGTTCGACTACGCAAAGCACATCGCGGCCATGCTGTCGTTCCTTTTCGTTCGGCAGGGTGACGCGGTGGGTTTCATTCAGTTTGATTCCGAAGTTCGGACTCAGTTGCCGGCTCGAGGAAGCAATAGCCATTTCCGAAGAGTGCTGCAGTTGTTGGATGCGGCTACTCCAGAAAACGCGTCGGATGCACCGTCGGCGCTGCATGAAGCTGCCGAGCGAATTCCGCGTCGGGGCATTGTGATTCTGCTCAGCGACCTGCTGTGTGATTCGCAGACGCTGATGCAGGCATTGCATCACCTGCGTTACCGGAAACATGAAGTCATCGTTTTTCAGATTTTGTCAGAAGAGGAACTGACGTTTCCCTACAAAGATGCCGTTCAATTTCGCGATCTGGAAGGGACTGTCGATGACATCGACCTGGACCCGTCGGCGATTCGCGCGGAGTATCTGCGTCAATTCACGGGCTTTCTGAATGACCTGGAACAGAGCTGTCGGGGCATCCCGGTGGATTATGTTCGGCTGAATACCAAGGACTCCTATGTCAGTGCGTTGAGCAACTATCTCGGACAACGCAATGGAGGTCGGAGATGACGCTCTTGAACGGCGTGGCGATGTTCGCTGTTCTGACGGTGATCGTCCCAATCCTGATCCACCTACGGAAGCGGCGCAAGTCGAAAGTCGTCGACTGGCCCGCGATGCATTTCTTGACGCGGACAGTGACCAGCCGACGTCGTGGTGTAACGTTGGAGAATCTGCTGCTGTTGCTGCTACGTTGTTTATTGGTGTTGTTGTTTGTGCTCGCTATGGCGCGACCGGCGATCGAATCGGGTCGAACCTTTTCATGGCTGATTTTCTTTCTACTTGCCGGATGCGGACTGCTGTTGTTGACGATGGCAATTGTCAGTGGATGGCAACTCCGCAATCGGATCATCGGAGTGATAGCGGCTGCTCTTCTGTTTGCAGTTGCAACGGCGACGCTTTCGGTCGGCCCCGCGTCACTTGTTGATTCCGAGATGGATCGCGACATCGCCCTCGTGATCGACAGTTCAATGACGATGACGGTAGGCGATGGTGAAGCGTCTCATTTTGAGAAAGCGATTGCGCAGACGCGATCCCTTGTCGAAACGCTCACGGGGAATTCGACGGTCTCGATCGTGTTGGCTGGCCCAATCACTGAAACGGTCGAGGGTTCGCCCTTCCGAAATCTTCGCAGGGCCGACGAGGTACTCGGCACGCTTGCGCCAGTCGCTGGTGATTCAGATTTGGGGTCCGCTATCCAACAGGCAACGTCCCTGCTCAAGAGGACTCCCAATACCCGTAAGCAAGTCTTGCTGTTGACCGACGATCAACTCTGTGCGTGGGAGTCTCTTGAAAACACCCTCCCGCTTGCTGGAGGGTCGAACGCGGTAGCGGCCGGGGAGCGAAGATCGCTCCCGAAAAGTTTGTCAAACGGCAACGCCTCTCTCCCCGCTCCTTCCTCGCGACCCTCCCAGAGGGAGGATGAAGTGGGTTTTGAAACAGTCTCTAGCGCTGAGATTGCCTGCGCCGCGATTGTGGCGCACATGCCGAAGAAGACAACGAATGTTTCCGTCGATCGTCTGGAAATCAAATCGTCGCTCGTGACTGCTGGCCGACCGGTCTCGATCGAGGTTGAAGTTCGAAATGGTGGATCAACGACGGTTCAAAACGTTGCAGTGAAGCTGCTGGTTGATGGCAGGGAAGCAGCAGCCGACTCGCTGATCCAAGTCGAGCCCGGAGTGAGTTCGACTGTTCGATTCCTGCAAGCGTTTCCCAAGTCGGGACAACATGTTGTTTCCGGCTCCATCGAGATCGCTGATCAATTGTCGGAGGATAACCGGATCGATTCAGTGATTGACGTGATCCCGCACTTGTCGATTCTGGTCGTCAATGGAAGCACTGATCCCGATCCCGCGCAGCAGTCCGCGACATTTGTCCAACTCGCACTTGATCCGACGAGTCTTCGTGAGCCACCAAACGGTGACGATATCGGCAACGCCAACCGCGCTATCATCGCGACGAGCATCGAAGCCAGCCGCTTGGAAGAGATCGACTCGCTGGAGAGCTTTCAGTTGGTCATGTTGTGCGACGTTCCGCGTCTGCCCATCGATGCGGCAGAACGGCTTGCCCGCTTTGTGCAAGAAGGCGGTGGACTGTGGGTTATCCCCGGCGAGCAGGCTGACACTTCGTTCTACAACCATTGGCGAGTTCCACAGTCTGACGAATCGATCATGCCGGCTCAGTTGGGTCAGCGAACCCAATGGATTGGCGAACCCACGCCGGATGGTCGCATACCAAGGCTGGGCGTGGCTCTTGACGTTGCGGGCAGGCCATTTATCAGTGACTTGTTCGAGCGAGGTGGCCACGATCTTGCGGACATCTCCCTGTTTCAGTTCTGGAGCATGACTCCCTCCGAACAGGCAATCGTCGGCATGCGACTGACCAACGGCGAATCGCTCTTTGCAGAACAGTCTCTTGGGCGAGGACGCGTGTTGGTACAGAGTGTTTCACTTGCGCGGCGAGACAGCACGTTTCCGGCAACCCTCGGTTTTCCGGTGTTGATGCATCTTTGGACTCATCATCTTGCCGCATCGCACACGGTGACATCCAACATCGAGCCGACCTCCGATTTCTTGACCGACATGTCTGAGAGAATGGATCCCACGCAGAGAATCGGAACGCTACAGTTAAGCGAGCCGAGCGGCTCAAAGCGAGAGATTACCGTTTCATGGGAGCAGGACTCTCCGGTCGCTCAAGTCGGCCGTGTGGCTGTTCCTGGTATCTACGAGCTGAAACACGCAAAGACGGGGGCACCCGTCACCAGCTTCGCCGTTCACCGCAACAAGGACGAGTCCGATCTTTCTGCTGTCTCGGAAGACCGGCTGAGCGAGGTCAGTCGTGAACTTGGCATTGAGTTCATTGACGATGTATGTCAACTGGCTGCGCCGGTTGTCTCGGAGACTGTTGGAGCAGAGATCTGGGACACTTTGCTGTTCACCGTGCTGTGGCTGCTGGCCGGAGAGAGCCTGGTGACGAAGTGGATACGAAGTCGTCGGAAAGTCGCTCCAACTAAGGCTTCCGAGTCCAACGGTTTGCAAGTCAATCCGTTTCCCGTTGCTCCATTTGCGACCGCGATGAAAAGTTCAGGCCTTTGGGAGGATGTCTCCAAAGGCGAATCCGTGGGCGCATCAGTGGGGGCACCATGACAGACAAGCCGGAAGTATTTGACATCACGCCACTGCTGTGGTGCACTCTCGCAGTCATCGGCTGGGTTGGTATGGCCTGTTGCCAACGATTCGTTCTGCCCTATTCGATTCGTCGACTCGCGTATGGACCGCGGCTCTGTATCGCGTTTGCGTTTTGGTTCTTCGCGCTGGAAGCATTCAGTCAATGGACTGAGACGGCCAGCCATTGGCCCCACTGGCTGATTGCACTGTCGGCCGCGATTGCCTCGGAGGCCGTATTGTTCTGCTATCAGTCGGAAGTGCCCGGCGGAACGTCATCGCGGAGAGTGAGTCCTATTCCGACACTACTTCCACTGCTGCGGGTGGCCATGATCGGGTTGTTGGCCGGTCTGTTGTTGGAGCCTGTCCTGACTCACGAAGAAGAACACGAGGAAGAACACTCCGTGGCCATCATGGTCGATGTGTCCGACTCGATGAACCTTTCCTCAAAGTCAAAGGCTGAACCGGGGGATTCACGCAGTCAGGCAGCCCATCGGTTACTCGTCGGGGATTCAACGAAAGCCAACGGACTGCTTGAACGCCTCGCACGCGATTACGACGTCAGGCTGTACGAGATGGGGGCTTCTGCCAGGGAAGTCGATAGAGCTCAGTTTCTTACTAAAACAAGCGCTGAGCTGCTCCACCAATCCGGCGATTCACGCTGGACGGAAACGACCGACTTCGCGGACGCGTTGCGACAGGTACGCGGCGACATTCCGGCGGCGAAGCTTTCCGGGGTCCTGATGATCAGTGACGGTAGGGACCACTCAAGCACGGACCTGCAGCGCCAGTGTCGGCCGCTGGGTGGCCGTGGGATTCCAGTGAACTCGATTGTGATTGGAAGCCAAGAGCCCCCGCGAGACGCCCAGATTACAAGCGTTCAAGCGCCATCGCAGATTTATCACGGCGACAGTGTTTCGCTGACTGCGTCGCTGAAGGCAGACCGATTCCAGGGGGAAACTGCAACCGTTCGATTGTTCGATGGCGACGCAATGATTGAGGAAAAGTTGATTCCAATCTCGAGCGAGCATCATCGTGATTCGGTGACGTTTCAACATCAGCCGAAGGAGCCAGGAATTCACGAGTACCGTGTCGAACTCGCTGAGCTTCCCAATGAAGAATCCGCTGCGAACAACCAATTCCTGAAGCCGGTCTGGGTATCGCAGGATCGAATCCGTGTGTTGTTGATTGATGAACGTCCGCGTTGGGAGTTCCGATACCTGCGGAATCTCTTCGCCGGGCGCGATCAGACCGTCTTTCTGCAGGCCGTGTTGTTGCAGGCAGATCGTCTTGCCGGAGTGCCTGCTCCGCCCACCATGCGGGCGTCGGCCCAACGAGCATTCGACGATTGCGAAGCCAATGCACTTCCGATCGATGAATCAGAATGGTTCAAGTTTGACGTCATCATTCTGGGCGATGTTTCTCCGCGGGGACTTGGCGACAAGGGCATCCAAGCGTTGGAACGTTTCGTAAAAGATCGCGGCGGGGCGTTGGTCGTCGTCGCCGGGCCCAATCAAATGCCTCACGCCTATCGAAACACACCATTGGCAGACGTACTGCCTGTGTTGATGAATCGTCCCGCCGTCGCAACCGCTCGCAGCCCCGACCCGAGTTTTCATTTTTCGCCGACTCAGGAAGGAGTCGCCCACGCGGCGCTGCAGCGATGGGCGACAGCGGCCGAGCCATCGTTTCCGGAATTGACCTGGAGACATCCGGACTGTGAAGCGAAAGCAGGAGCCCGAGTCTTGGCCTATGCGTCACGTAATCGTGAAACCCCAAATGACGCCCAATTGGATGTGAATGAGCAACGGCGGCGGGCGCTGATGTTATGGCATCGGTTTGGAACAGGCAAAGTCATGCAACTGAATTTCGACGAGACCTGGCGGTTGCGTTATGGCATTGGTGATCGACTTCACCATGAATTCTGGGGGCAAATCATTCGCTGGTCCGTTACGGATCGGCTGTCTGCAGGGACCGATCTGGTGCGGCTGGGGACCGATCGAACGCTGTACAAGAGCGGCGAAGTGATTTCGGTCCAAGCCCGACTTCTCAACGCAGATCGCAGCCCGGTGCTAGATGCACCTGTGCAGACAAAGATTGTTTTTGAAAACGAAGTCACTCGGACCATTGATCTGATTCCCGATCCGAAAAACCTAGGGATGTTGCACGGTGAAATTCGCGATCTTACGGAGCCAGGGAAGTACAAAATCGAATTGTCCGGAGATGTCGTCGACAAGCTGTTGGCGCTTGAAGCGACGGGAACGCAAACGGTGGGGTTGGCGATTGGAGTCGAAGCCACGGCTGAAAATCTTGAGCGACTTGACGTCGTGGCCGATGACACCGTCCCGAAGCAAATCGCGGATTGGACAGGGGGGACGGTGGCCGACTTGGCCAACGTCGACACCGTGCTCTCAAATTTGGGACCGAAGTCGACATTCGCACGAGAACGCTGGACGGTGACACTCTGGAATCGGTGGCCGGTCATCGGTTTGTTTCTTGGCGGACTTAGTTTGGAGTGGATACTCCGCAAACGGACGGGGCGAATCTGATGGTTGTTTTAGCGTAGTGGACGAGGTCACGAGTCCTGATGCGAGGGCGAAAAAGGGACTCGTGACCTCGTCCACTACAACTGCAGTTTAGAGATAGTTCAAAACCGCTAGATGCCTCACGATCGATAATCATCCAAAATCAGGTAACTCACATGTCCACGACGATTAACCCAACAGAGAACGCGAAAGCTTCCTCGCCTCCCAGAGCGACTGCAATCGATCGGATTCGCGTCGAACTCGACGAGATGCTCGCGCGGCTGCGGCGCGAAATCTGGCTCGGAGGGATCCTCGCGATCGGGACGGCAACGATTGCGTCATTCCTTGTTCTGCTGGTGATTGATGCCGTCTTTCAGCCCGAGTCGGCATGGATGAGAGTCGCCTTGTGGATTCCGGTGATTGCAGTCGTTTGGATGATCACTCGATACTTTCTGATGATGCCACTTCAGAAAAAATGTGACCGCCTTGCGGTGGCTTGGACTCTGGAGCAAAAGCAGCCGGCGATCGAGGAACGACTGACAACTTCGCTGCAGTTGTCCGAGAATCCAACTGATAGACGAAGCTCGATCATTGAGGCTGTCGCTCAGCAGGCTCACGGCAGTCTTGCCGGATGCCAGGAAGAAGACCTTCGAGGACAAGCGGTTTTCGTTAGAACCATCGTCGCTGGAGCCTGCCTTGCCATCTTCGTTTTGTCAATGTGGACTTGGGCTCCCTATCTGATTCCTTCCCTCCAGAACGTGCTGAATCCATTTAGTTCGCGAGTGCTTCCGCACTTAAATGCGACGATCGTTCCTGGCAACACGCACGTGGCAGAAGGTGGCGATTTAGAAGTGACTGCGACGGCAAGTCGTCTCACCGATGCTGTGCTGGAAATCATCGAGAACGATGCTGTGATAGCCTCACATCAGATGGCCACGCAGGAGAATGGTGGGAACGCTGAATTCACTTTGACGGGATTGAAAAGCGATCGTCAGTATCGAATTCGTGCCGGCAGTCTCTACTCCGATCGTTACCAAATCTACGTTGATCCCAAGCCGGTCATTAAAAGCAGTCAAGCCAAGCTGACGTTTCCCGAATACACGCAACTGCCTCCGCAAGTTACGAATGACCTTGCTGAACCGATCGAAGTACTTCAAGGCACGCGAATCCAGATCGATATTGATTCTACTTTGCCTGCCAACGAATCGGCCCTGAGCCTCAACGGAACATCGACTCCTTGCGGGGAAGTGGTTTTGATCGAGGAGTCCGGGCTGTGGCGGCATACCTGGGATTTTACGGCAAAGACAGGCGGATCGCAGCGTGGGACGATCACACTGGTCAGTGAAGCTGGAGTCCTTAGTGAGCCGTTGCATTTTGATGTACGTACATTGCCCGATGTGCCCCCGTCGATCGTGATTGATCAGCCCGCTTTGTCCGAAGTGATCGCCAAGCCAGATCAAATCATTCACGTTAGTTACCATGCCGTTGACGACTTTGGCTGTGGTGCTTTGCGACTGTCGTCACAGAAGAATAGCGAGCCGCCTTCGGCCAAAGAGCTTCCGCACGATTTGCAAACAGACTTTGGCGGTGAACTGACCATCGACCTGGACGAGATGGAACTCGTTGTTGGAGACCAACTGACTTTCTGGCTGTCGATCTCCGACAATCGCCCCGGTGAGTATGGTGGACTGCAATCTGCTGAATCTCGAAAGATTCATGTACAGGTCGCAGACGAATCGATCCCTGTCGGCCAGCAAGTTGTGCGAAACGAAGAACAGGCCGTGATGGACGCTCTGACGGAAGCTTTGGATCAGCTTCAGGCAGCCGCAAAGATCACCGACGAACTTGAGGCACATCTGAGCGAGGCGGACGAAACGGCGCCGCAACAGAATGATGCCGTGGAGAAATCAAAACAACTGCAGGATCGGATCAAGGACGCAGAGCAAGTGCTGCGTCGGATCTCGGATCGGGACGAACTTGCCCCGCAACGCCTCTTTCAAGAAGAGGTGGAGCGAATGAAGGATGTCGCTGAAAACGAGGTCGCCGAAGCGAGGAAACAGGCTGGGCTCGTACCGCTCTCCGATGAACTTCCTCAACAACAGGAAGCGATCGCAGCGACAAAAGAGTCGCTCAGCGATGCCATCGACAAGCTCGAACAGGTACGTGCCGACGTTGAAGATCGTGGCAAGCAACTGGAACTGGCTGCTCGGTTGGACGAGCTTGCCAGGCAACAGGAACGGCTTGTAGAAGATCAGCAAGAGGGCCGAGGTGACGCCCCCGAAGTCCAAGAGCGACAGCAGCAGGTGGCCGATGAGATGCAGAAGGTCGTTGAGCAGGACCTGGACGCCAAGAGCGAACAGTTTGCGCAACGAGCAGAAGAGGCAGCCAAGCTGACTGAGGAAGCGGCGGAGCTAAAACAGCAGCAGGAGACATTGGCGAAGCTCGATCAGGTTCGCAGCAAGAAGGAGCTAGACGACAAGTTGCTGGAAATGATTGCCCGAGAACAGGAATCGATCGCGGGCGAAGCCAGAATGCTGGATGAGCAGCAGCGGGAGCTTCAACGGCCAGCGGCTGATCCACAGAAACAGGCCGTAGGGGAAGCAAACGAAGCAGTCAAGGCGGAACGCAAGGAGAAACCAACTGCACTCGATGAGGCTCGAAAGCAGATGGAAGCCGTTCCTGAAAATCTCAGACAGAAAGATTTGGAGCAGGCCGAAGACGAAGCTCGGAAGGCTGGCGAACGTCTGCAGGAAGCAGCCAAGTCCGTGCCAGCGAATGCTGCGGAGAAGCCCAACGCAAATGTGGCGGATAATGCTCAGCAGAAGAAAGATGATCTGGAACGGCTTGGAAAGCAGCAGGAGCGAGTCGGCGACGCCATAAGAGCTGTTCGCGAAAACCGCCCTGAAGAAGCGGTTGCGAAGTTGCAGGAACAGATTGCAAACCGAACTGATCGGCTTCGAGAAAAGGCGGACGAATTGCTGCAACTGCCGACGGAGGATCCCGAGAATCAACAGGCAGTTCGCGAAGCCCGCGAGAAACTTGAGCAGGCCAAACGTGAAACCAAGGCGGCCGAGGAACTGGCAAAGCAACAACGGAAACAGGCCGCCGATCCTAAGCAGGCTGCTGATCCTAAACAGGCTGCTGATCCCAAGCAGGCAGCTGATCCCAAGCAGGCAACTGATCCTAAGCAGAATGCTGATCCTAAGCAGAATGCTGATCCTAAGCAGAATGCTGATCCTAAGCAGAATGCTGATCCTAAGCAGAATGCTGATCCTAAGCAGAATGCTGATCCTAAGCAGAATGCTGATCCTAAGCAGAATGCTGATCCTAAGCAGGCTGCTGATCCCAAACAGGCTGCCGATCCCAAGCAGGCTGCTGATCCTAAACAGGCTGCTGATCCTAAGCAGGCTGCTGATCCCAAACAGGCTGCTGAGCAGCAAAAGCAAGCTGCGAAGTCCTTGGAAGAGGCAACGCAGTCACTGGACAAAGTCTGCAAGTCCTGCAAGAAATGTTCGAATTGCAATAAGCCGGGAGGATCAAGTGGCTCTAGCGGCAGTTCACCCAAGAGCGGAGGCGCTTCATCCAAACCGGGTGACTCCAAACAGCGAGATTCCAAACAGGGAGATACCAAGCAGGGAGATTCCAAACCGGGAGACTCCAAACCGGGAGATTCCAAACAGGGAGATTCCAAACAGGGAGACTCCAAGCAGGGAGACTCCAAGCAGGGAGACTCCAAGCAGGGAGATTCCAAGCAGGGAGATTCCAAGCAGGGAGATTCCAAGCAGGGAGATTCCAAGCAGGGAGATTCCAAGCAGGGAGATTCCAAGCAGGGAGATTCCAAGCAGGGAGATTCCAAGCAGGGAGATTCCAAGCAGGGAGATTCCAAAGCGGGCGGAGACTCCGGTGGGGCTGGTAGTCCGTCGTCGATACAACAGCAGGCGGATTCTCAAAAACTTGCCGCGACTGCGGACAAGGCCCATCAAGCAGCCCAAAACCCGTCACCCGATCGAACAAAGGAGCTCGCTCAAGAACTCAATCAACTTGCCGATGAGGCGGCCGAGCGGGCAGGGCATCCCAATCGGAGGAATTCGAAGCAGCAAGGTGGGCAGTCGAAGTCAACCAACTCATCGGACTCAACGCAACAGGCTGGATCCCCACAACCGGGCAGCCCAGCAAAGCCCCAAGGGGTCCAGGGAAACTCGGGAGCAGGTGCAAGCGAGGTTGTTCCGACTCAACTGCGTGGTCGGTCGACCTCGAACTGGACGCAGTCCCGACGCAAGCTAAAAAACAATGTGCTCGATGATCAGGACAGCAAGATTCCAGAAGAGTTCCGAAGTGTTGTGAAAGACTACTTCGAGGAACTGTCTCGCTTGGAATCACGCCAGGACCCTACGGAGAAAAATGAATGATGTCACATCCATCCTCTTGGTTATCTGCCATTGCATTGTCGCTCGTGTGTCACATCGTCAGTGCGCAAGACGCCGATGCGCTTCGCATTCGTTACCAGCCTCGTTTGGATGCGGCCGTTGATCGCGGACTGGAGTACCTTGCGGGCAAACAGATCAGCCGCGATGCCGCCGCAGCGATGGGACGCCCGGAACTGGCCGGATCGTTCGAGGAACCCGCCACTGTGGGAAACACCGGAATCACATCTCTGGCGGTGATGGCATTTCTTGCCCGGGGGCATCTTCCTGGCCGTGGGCGATATGGAGAGGTGATCAACCGAGGAGTCGACTACATTCTCACTCAACAGCTTGAAAACGGATTGCTTATCAGCCGCAACGTCCAAGGTCGGACGACCGGATTGATGTACGAACACAGCATTTCCACGCTGCTGCTTGGCGAAGTCTCGGGAATGGTTGATCCAGTCCGTCAGCAGAAAGTTGACGACGTGTTGTCACGAGCTTTGTTGGTCCTGTTGCAGGCACAGAAAGTTCCCAAGTCGGAAGCCAACACAGGGGGCTGGCGTTACACGCCTGGCACCACGGACAGCGATCTCTCCCTGACGGGCTGGTCGATCATGGCGCTCCGCGCCGCAAAACTAAACGGCGCAGCGATTCCTGATGAACATGTTGAGATGGCGGTTTCGTACATTCTCAATTGCCAAACACGCAAAGGAGGCTTCTCCTACATGCCTGGTGGAGGCACGGGGACCACATCGATGACGGGAGTTGCCGTGTTATGCTTGGAACTGTGTGGCGAACATGGCAATGAAGACCTACTGGCCGCGGGCGACTTCATCTTAAGTCGGCCTCCCCAAATGACCGACCCGAATGGAAACCCCGTGCGATTCCGCTACTACGCCTGGTACTACTGCGGACAAGCCATGTTTCAATTAGGGGGCAAATACTGGAGTGAGTTTGCCCCGATCATGTACGACAGTCTGCTGGCGGACCAGAATCCCGACGGCAGTTGGCAATACCCCAATCAGACGCTCGTTTACAATACAACCTATCCAACATCGCTGGCGATTCTCACGTTGACCGTCTCGGCGCGTCAACTGCCGATTTATCAGCGTGAAGAGTAGACCACAAATCCTACACCAACTCGAAATTCATAACGGGAATCATCATGAAACTTGCACAACTCTCACTCATCTTCGCAACAGTATTCACGTTTTGTCTTGGCAGCATGGTTCACGCCGAAGACAAGCGGGCAGAAGCAAAGCAGTCACAACAAATTGACAAGTGGGTTGAACAACTCGGTCACGAGCGTCTCACCGAACGAATCAAGGCTGAGAAACAGCTCATCGCTGCGGGCAAAGAAGCCATCCCTGCACTGGCCAAGGCGGCCTTGGCGGGGAATCGCGCGACGATCGAGAAGTCCATCGATGTGCTCGGCAAGTTGGCGCAATCCAAAGACGACAAGACCCGGGAGGCTGCAAGGATTACCCTGCAGATGCTCAGCGAGAGTGATCAACCTTCGACCGCTGACAGGGCAAAGCTCGCACTCAACACGAAGGAAGCTGATGGGATCAAGCCATTCGAGGGTTGGGATAAACCAGGCAACCAGTTCGCTGGCGGCGGCAATATGAATCGAAGTGTGTCGATGTCCAATATCAACGGCATGCGAACGATCAGCGTAAAGGAAGGGCCACTCGAGACAACCATCCAAGAACTGCGGGGAGGCAAAATTCTGGCTCAGGTCACGGGTGGCGAGAAGCCTGTTGAGCTGATTGCAAATAACGCCGAAGACCTCAAGAAACAACTGCCTGAGGCGGCTGCTCTTTACGAACAGTACGCGAGCGGCAATCAGGGACTAGGCACGCAGTTTCCGGGGTTTGGATTTGGCAATATCGCGGGAGGTCAGCAGGCAGCGCAAACGAACATTAACATGCAGGGAGGAGGGATCAATGGGAACGGAGCCAGCACAGAAATACTGAAACAGCAGCTTACTGAACTGAAACAACGGATGGGCGGGAACCCGCTGATGCAGCAAATGTTGGATCAACAGATCCGGGCTCTCAATGCAAACTAATGTTGTTTCTTTTTGGGGTTTGCGCAAGTTTATGTCCCTACTGCCGGCGCAGCTGGTGGCCCCCAGTCAGCCTCAGACGCTAGCCGTGGGCCCGAGGCGGATTGTGGTGCCGGCCCACGGCTAGGCGCGGATGATTCATCAGCCGGCACGCGATAGCGTCTGTTTCCCGATTAAAGGCGTGAGAACCGGACGCTATCGCGTAGCGGGTGATATGCGCAGACTGTTTTCGTGCCAATCCGCGTTAACCGTTTGGTGCAAACGCATTGCTGTCGGCGCAGCTGGTGGCCCCCAGTGAGCCTCAGGCGCTAGCCGTGGGCCCGAGGCGGATTGTGGTGCCGGCCCACGTCTAGGCGCGGATGATTCATCAGCCGGCACGCGATAGCGTCCGGTTCCCGATTGCAGGCGTGAGAACCGGACGCTATCGCGTGGCGGCTGATATGCGCAGACTGTTTTCGTGCCAATCCGCGTTAACCGTTTGGTGCAAACGCATTGCGAAGACTGTAGTCAGTCGCGTGAATAATCCGGCCTAGGGATTATGGGGATTATGGGGACAGGGGGATTATGGGGACAGAGCACTATGCTGGGGCGGTTGGGTTAGTCCCATTTGGTGATTTGAGATAGCGAGCGGTAGCGGCTGGAGCTTCGCTGGCCTTGATCGGCGTGATGGGACGCTTTCGCTAGAGGTTTTGGGCGAATGGGGCAACTGATGTCCAGAACGCTAGCGGCGTCGCTGTAGAGAGCGACTTAGAAAAGGGGCTGATCGCGGGAAGGTTCTTGGCCCGTCGGGATCAGATCGCGGATGCGGTGGGGCAGGCGGAAGCGATGTTGGGTTTTACAACTGCGATACTCGTCCACCGCACAAGGGTTGCTTGTGACCGTTTTGAAGAGTTTGCCAAAGTCCGCTACCAACTCGCACCAGACAGTCCGCTTCGTCGATCTCCACAGGTGAGAGAAACGAATCGTCATGCCGCAGTCCGTCGCTGAGGTCTGCTGGGGAAAGAACGCCTTGCTGGGGAGGTCTGCGTCAGCTCTATCAGCCTTCGTTGAGCAAATTTGAAGTGGTCTGTCCCCGGTTGTGACAAAGTGGTCTGTCCCCGGTTGTGAGTGCCGGTTGTGGTTTCGGCACCGCAGGCACCAGCACAATCTAGCTGTCAGCGCTCCCTAGTCCTAAGCCGTGGAGGCGGCGGAAGCGTAAAGCCTGGGACGTCAGTCCCAGGTCTCGCGTCCCACCTTTCCCCACCAAGCCCCGAAGGTGGCGACAGATCACTCTGTCACTGCAATGCTGTACGTCAACCGCCGCCAAAGTGCTCCGTCCCCGTCGTCCCCCAAAGGTGTTTTGGTGACGGCCGCTCTCCGACGCTACACAACACCAGTTCAAACCAGTGACGCGTGATGGGAGATAGGTCAATCCCAAGACGCGACACGGTCGCTTGCAAGCTCGGAGGGACCTTTCGTCCCGATCCTGCTTCGCTTTACTTGGCCGTCCAACGGAGCAACCGCAAATAGTCCGATCAATCTTGAGTATAACTGGGGTGATCTCTCGCCATCGGTTACACAAGATATTGGCTTAGCGGCGGGGCTTGCGAACAATATTGGGACCTGAAAATGCTGACGCGGATTAAATCAAAATGGTGGTGGTTGCTATGGAGCACCGCTGGAGTCATCGTCATCACATGGGCTGTCAGCTCGCGTCCTCTGCAGGCACAGGACATTGCCGGTCCAAAGTTCAGTTATCCGATCCAGCGAATCCTTGAATTCGAGTCCGAAGAACGCAAGTTGCTGCGAGAGCAGGCGACGACCCACTCGGATCTCGCAGATCTATACGTCGGTTTCGGAAAATACGATCAAGCCGTCGTTCGCTATCGAAATGCCCTTGGATACTTCAAACCTACCGACGACTCCTACATTGAAAACGCCAATCGCCTAGCACGCGTGTATTTGGAGCTTGGTCGTTTTGCAGAATGTCGCCAGCTTCTCGATCAAAATGTCAATGTTTTGACGGTCAACTCATCCTACCAAACGAAACGCCAATTGGCGGATACTTTGGCGCTGTTGGCGGAATTCCATCGTGAGACGGGTGACTTTGTTCTGGCCAACGACGAATACCACCGAGTTCTAGAACTGCGGAAAGAAACCACGGGCGTGTCGGACCGCACCTACGGCGTCGCATTGCACAACTTGGGTATTTTCGAATGGGAGCAAGGAAACATCGACCAAGCCGAAGATCTGTTGCGGGAGGAATTAAAAATCACGGAGAGCCGCGATGTGGCTGGAGAAGACCTTGCCCACAGTCGAGAATCGTTGGCTCTCGTCCTGACTTATGCGGGCAAGTATCCCGAGGCGGAATCACAATTCAAACAAGCCATTGAGATTTACGATCAATTACAAGGCGTAGACAGAAATCGAAATCGGACGGTCAGCAACTTGGGTTACTTGCATATTTTCACAGGACAGTACGACGACGCAAAAAAATACTTGAACGAGGCGGCAAAGGGTAGAAAAGAACAGCTCGGAGAAAATCACCTCGACTGTGCGGACAGTTTGAATGATCTCGCTCGCCTTTTCTACGTGCAAGGCGAATTCGATTTGGCCATGGCAGAGGCACGCAAGTCGCTGGCCATCACTCGCGAGAATGTGGAGTTGGCGGCAACGGTTCAGTCGGAACGACAGCAAATGGCGATGGCCGCGCTCTTTCGCGAACGGTTGGACCTGCTCTTGTCCGCCGCTTCCCACCGTCCAGAAGCTGCTCAAGAGGCGTTCAATGAAATTGTCGCTTGGAAGGGTGCCACACTCATGCGTCAGCGCGGACTGCGAAAGCTAACCCAGGACGCTGCTGTTGCAAAAGAGTTTGAAAACTTGCAGCAGCTCGTGATGCGAATCGCATCGCTTTCCCGAACGGTTCCGATAGATCCCCAAAACTATTCACTCTGGAAGCAAGAACTGAATGATTTGAAGTCGGCCAGGGATGCTCTGGAGGCAAAGCTAAGCTCGCACTGTGTCGAGCTTCACAATGCGGTCGATAAAATTTCGTCCCAAGAACTGGCAGAATGTCTTCCAGAGGGAACCGTTTTTGTCGACGTCTTTGAGTACAACCATCAACAAGTTGCCGAGGATCGCGGGCGATTTGAGGCGATACCGTCGCTGATGGCAAACGTTTTGACGCGAAACGGTATCGTTTCGTCGATTCACTACGGACCCTCAGCAGACATTGCGATCGATGTTGACGTTTGGCGAGAATCATTCGGGGGGACGCAGCAGGGGGCGGCTGCTGGACAGCGACTCAGGAGGAAGATTTGGGAGCCGTTGCTGCCAAGGATCGGCGATGCCCAGACCGTGTTGGTCACTCTGGATGGAGTGCTGGGGCGACTCGCGCTGGGTGCATTACCGGGGCGAGAGCCGGGAACCTACCTGATTGAAGATCACCGCGTGGCACTGGTTCCCGTTCCGAGGTTGTTGCCCACGATCATTGCCCGTGATTCTCGTCGAAAACTATCCAACCATTTACTGCTGATGGGTGCCGTCGACTACGACGGCATGGGCGATGAGAATCCCACCGAAGTCGAGGAGCTACCTCCTTGGGAACGCCGAAATGCGCCTGCCGTGAGGGATGCCAATCATCGCTTCGCGCGGCTTCAAAATACTCCCGGTGAAATCGCGTTCATCCAACGCCTCTATCAAAAACAGCCTTGGTCTCGCCAGGACGGCCTTGTCCTGCTGGAGGAAGCGGGAGCCACTGAGATCCGGTTTCGAGAAAATGCCCCACAGTGCTATCAGATTCATCTTGCCACCCACGGATTTTTTGCGGACCCCGACAAGGTCTCCGCCACGAGCACGCGGAGCCGAAGTCAAGCGGGTGCATGGTCGAGCTACTCCGACGCGGTTCGCGGCTTCAGTCCGGGATTACTTTCTGGATTGGCTTTTGCCGGCGCCAACCGACCGCCTCAACCGGACCACGATGATGGAATCATGACCGCCGACGAAATCGCTTTTCTACCGCTCGACGGGGTCGAACTGGTCGTCCTGAGCGCCTGCGAAACTGGGCTCGGTGAGGTTGCCGGAGGCGAAGGGCTGATCGGAATTCAGCGGTCGTTCCAAGTTTCTGGTGCTCGCACCACTGTCGCGAGCCTGTGGCAGGTTCCCGACAAAGCGACACGCGTGCTGATGGAAAAGTTCTACGAGAACTATTGGGTTGGGAAGATGCCCCGTTTGGATGCCCTTCGAGAGGCGCAGTTGTATGTCCTGAACCATCCTGACGTCGCTCGCGGGGTTCGACGAGTGAGTCAGCAAGCTGAGTCCGCGGATAACAGTCGGTTACCGCCTGAATACTGGGCCGCGTTTGTTTTATCAGGTGACTGGAGATGATCTCCCGTTTGGGCAACTCCGCGCGACAAAAGCCAGCACGTTTCTTCCCGCACCCAATGCAAATCGGCTTACTGCGTCCGTGAGGCTCAAGGTAGTGATGGGGGACAGAGCACTTTTCTGGATGAGTTGAACGCTCCACTTTGGATAACATCGGCGTTTGAGACACCTATAAGGTTGCTTTCGCTAGGCTTGATCGACGTGCTGGGACGCTTTCGCCAGTGGTTTTGAACGATTGAGGCAACTGATGCCCAGAACGCTAGCGGCGTCGCTGTAGAGAACGACTTAGAAAAGGTGCTGATCGCGGGAAGCTTTTAGCCCGTTGGGATCAGATCGCGGATCCGGCGGGGCAGACGGAAGCGACGTTGGGTTTGGCAACTGCGATACTCGTCCACCGCACACGGATTGCCGGCGACCGTTTTGAAGAGTTTGCCAAAGTCCGCTACCAGCTCACACCAGACCGAGGACTCCAATCCAAGTCGCTGAAGGATGGGGGCGAGATGCTGCGGTGTCTGGTCGCGTTTGCCATCTGCGATTTCGCGAGCCGTCCAGTCCAGCAGTTCAAGGTATCGCTCTAGCGAGAACCACAGGAATCCCTTGTCGCTGCAGCGTTTGCCGGACTGACTTGGCACCGGACCGGTCTCGCCGTCCGCTTCGTCGTTCTCCACAGGTGAGAGAAACGAATCGTCATGCCGCAGTCCGTCGCTGTGGCTTTCGGCAGGTTGTTGCGTGTGTGTTTCGATGCGACGTTGTGCCGATGTGTGGTCGCTTTGCTCGATCGTCTCGGCCATCGCGGCGCGGATCGGGTTGAGGTCCACGTAAGCCGCGCAGGCCAGCACCGCGGATTCATCGATCAGTCGAACGGCTTTGTATCGATCCTGGAAGAACCGCCCCATTTCCTCGTCTTCGGCATTGGCCCGTTGAGCGACCCGTTGGTTCAGCAATCGCATCCACCACGAGATATTGCTCAATCGTGAGCGGATATCAGCCAGTTTGACCGGGCAGTTGCGAATGGCGTCGAGCTCGGGCTTGGAGGGCTGACAAGGATTGCCGTCGGCGTCTTTGCGATGAGGGCAAAGCATCAACCATCGCCGGGCGACTTCCGTGTCATCCCAGTTCTTAACCACGTCCGGGCGTGATCTGAGGATGAGGTGGTAATGATTTGAAAGAATCGCGAAGCAGATCAGGTCGATCCCAAAGCATGCAGCGAAATGCTGGAGGTATTGTTCGATCCAGATCTTGCGATGGTCGAAGTTTTTCCCCGAGGCGGGATCGTCTCCGAACAAAAAGCACCGTCTGACGGTGCGAGCGATCACGTGTGCGAAGGCGACTTCGTTGGGATCGAAGACCTCCGCGCGAGCGAGCCTTGCCATGGTGTGAGCCCCCAAAGCGATGAGTATCAGATGAGGCTTATCTTTCTATCACCTGAGCTGGAACCGTCAACCCTCAATAAAGTGCTGTGTCCCCGGAAGTTTGTTGGAAGTTAATAAAGTGCTGTGTCCCCGGAAGTTTGTTCAATAAAGTGCTGTGACCCCGGAAGTTTGTTGGAAGTTAATAAAGTGCTGTGTCCCCGGAAGTTTGTTAGAAGCTCCTTCCGTCGAGCTTGTCTCGGCGGAGGAAACAACTGACGGCTACTTGCTCAAGCCAACAAAACCTCCCCACCGCCCGCGAATCGCCTTTGGCGATTCGCGGGCGGTGGGGAGGTGAATGCGCTTGTGTTACCGGGTAGCTGCCATTTGTTGTTCCGAACCGGGGCAAGCCCGGCGGAAACAAAGAATCCATCCTACGTAGACCGTGAACAATGAGTCACTTCTGGTCAATGAAACCATCCGATCTCAATTCGGCCAAGGCCATCCCAAGAGAATCTGGAGACGAAGAGTCGTCGAGAGGTCTCTCCAATCTTCGCAACAATTCGGCCACGCACCCCTCAAGAGAACCAAAAATCCACCCAGTCTCAATTCGGCCAAGAATGCGACATCAAAAAGGCCGGTAACAGCTATCACCGTCGAAAACCCAATGCAAGGCCTGACCCTAGCGAAGCTTACACTAGCGAAGCTTATGTGCCGCAAGGCCTGACCCTAGCGAAGCTTATGTGCTAGCCAAGCTTATGTGACCCTAGCGAAGCTTATGCCGTGAGCTGGAACCGTCAACCCTCGATAAAGTGCTGTGTCCCCAAGAGTTTTCATTGACGGTTTAAGGCAACTGCGGTGGTGAAAGTATGTACGTTTGATTTGCTACGGTAGCGGCACGTCCTGGAACACCAATTCGCGACGATCTGCCTCTTTGCCAAACCAAAATCGGAATGTGCCAGTCTCAGATTGCTGAATCTTGCCCGAAAAGGTAAAGACGTAGACCTTAGACCTAGGAGATGAGCCTTTGGGCGCTTCCGATGGGAAGATGGCAGCAGGAAGAGGTGGAGAATCAAGATCCATTTCGGCAAGAGCGCGGCTCCGGGTTGTGTGCACATGACCGTGCGATGCAATTTTGATTTTGCCAACTAAGTCCGTACCGTCGGCCCCTTCGGCATTGAATTCCCAAGGTTCTTCTTTGTCGGTGAGTTTCTCGATAGCAGTAGCCACGCGCATCCATGGAACTACGTTGTTGCCGGGAGTACGACCGCCATCGGAAACCAGTTCTTGAGCATCAAGAAAAGCGACCCCTTTCGTGACGCTAAGGAGCGAAACGCGATAGTCGCTGTTTTGTAGCACCGAATCAAATGTGTTGATTTCCGATTCCCGTGTCTCTTCCGCAAATGTCGTACTCCCGAGCAGCAAGAAACCCACGAGTAGGATGGTTGGGCGAATCTGCATGTTGGACTCCTGTTCGGGCTCTCTGGTTACAAGTTCTCGTATTTGAACTATGTTAACAAATGATCTGCGAGAATGGCACTTTTGCTAAGCGAACGGGTGCAATCGCATCAATGTCAGACGGAATGCATCCGTGAAGGGACCGCCGAAAATGGCGCTGACGCTGCGTGTTCATAGCCTGACAGAGGAAAAATGAGTTATCGGTGGCAATGATTCAGTTCGTCACAACGCTGGAATTCGAACTCGAGCGTTGAGTGGCCAATGTCAAAGCGCTCGACCAGTACCGACTTGATCAAGACCTTGGTTTCTCCAAGGTCTGCATCCTCTGTCAGGACGATGTGAGCCTCCAATGCTCGATGCTGTTCGTCCAATTCCCAGACGTGTAGATGATGCATGTTGTCTACGCCGTCTATTTCCTCGATCGTTGCAACAACTTTGTCGAGATCAAGTTCCGGCGGTGTACCTTCCATCAGAACGCGGGTCGCTTGCGGGAACATTTTGAAGACTTGCCACAGAACGTATGCGGCGATCCCGAGAGTGATCGCCGGGTCGACCCACAGCCAGTGAAGCCAGATGACAGCGCCAGCCCCAATCAAGACTGCGACACTTCCCAACGCGTCAACGATGTTGTGAATGAATGCAGCTCGGACGTTGAGCGAGCCTTTACTCATTGCCCACAAGAGAACCGCAGTGGCAACATCAATGGCGATGGCCAGAACGGCCGTCGCCGCCATCAACCAACCGACAATTTCTTTGGGCTCGATAAGCCGACTAATGCCCTCGTAGACGAGGTATAAACCGATGATCGCCAGTAGCGTCAAATTGATCAATGCCCCGATCATCTCCGCACGTCGATATCCGAACGTGAATCTCTCGTTGGCATCTTTCCGCGAGATGCGGCGGGCGACGTAGGCGATCAGTAGAGCGTTGGCGTCGTTGAAGTTATGAGCCGCGTCCGACAACAGAGCCGCGCTGCCAGAAAAGATTCCCGCGATGAGCTGTCCCACGGTCAGCAGTTGATTCAATCCGACCGCCCAAAGCAGTCGCGCATCGCTGACGTCCGAGAGCTCGCCGCTGCGGCTCGCTCCGTGCGAGTGTCCCTGATGCGAGTCTTGGGCATGTTTTGTCAAGTCGGCGCTCATCGTATTCTTTCACGTTACAACGTCATTCGGCGTTTGCAGTCTAGTTCGATGGCGATTGCGAGCGTCTCGTGGGGACCGACATGGGGGAAATGGTTGCTGACCCCTTTGACTCGAGTGCTCCCTTTGACTCGAGGCAAGCCGAGTTCGCCCATGGCAGTGCTTTGAATTGTTCCGTCTGCTTCACCTCATCATTTTCGGCGCGGCCATGTACTTCGACGGATCACCAAATCGGCGAACAATCTCTGCAAATACCGCTCCTTTTTCAACGTCCTGATCGCTATTCATCACCACGTCGTAGAGGTCATCGGGCAAAACACGCATCACCGTCATCAAACCATTCACGCTCATTGGGTAGTTCGCTCGCATTCCGCGAACTTCCTTTCGGCTCCAGATCACCTTCATGAAGTCGCTGGACATCTCCATGCCCTGCATCTTCTGTGGGTAGCCTGGCGTCGAGAATTTGTCGTCTCGTAAAGCGTCGACTTCCGGGCGGCTGCTGAGATTCGCAAGATACTGATCGACCGAAGCGTCATGGCGAAATCGCGGTCCGACTTGTTTGACCATATGGTTCATCATGTGATGGACCATGTGGCAGTGGAAAATCCAATCGCCGGGATTGTTGGCGATGAACTCGAAACTTGATGCTTGAGCGACACCGACCAGTTCGTTGTTGCGGGGAACCCAAGCACTCTTGGGAATGCGAGCACCTTCGTGACCGGTCACCCAAAACGTGTGCCCATGCAAGTGGACCGGATGATGTTGCATTGGGGAGAAATTCAACAAACGCACACGAACACGTTCCCCATGCTTGCAGACCAACGGAGTCGTGTAGGGGCCACTTTTTCCATTGATTGTGTGCCAATTCCAATCCATCGCCATTGAATCGCTGATCGTGTGCGTTGGAGGAATATGAAAGTTCTGAAATAGCAATCCGAAATCCCGATCCACCGGTGGGTCGAAAGATTTCTTGGGATGGACGATGAACCATCCGACCTGTCCAAACGCTTCCTGCATCGGCAAATGCGAGTGATAAAAGAAGGTTCCTTCTTCGTGAACGTCGAACTCGAATACCTTGGTCTTACCAGGCTTGATGGGATTTTGTGTCAACGTGGCGGCTCCGTCATACTGGATGGGCAGCTCGAAACCGTGCCAATGCACAAAAGTATCTTCCGGCAACTCATTGGTCACGATGATGCGAACACGCTCGCCTTGCGTGACCTCGATTGTCGGCCCTGGCATGCTGCCGTTGTAGCCGTAAACGTTCATCTTCACGCCGGGATGGAATTCTTGTTGAACCGCCATGGACACGAGTTCAAAGACCTTCACGCCGTTGTCCATCTTGTAGGACAGCTTTGGAATGTCCGGAGCCTCGAAAGGAGCGGGGCCATCGGAAGCATTGCGAAATCCGGGAACCAACTTGCCGATGTAATAGTCCGAGTCTGGATCGAGTCCGCGACTGGGTTTGAATCGCGAGAAACCGTCGTACTCGGCAGCGACATCGGATGTGGCTGGGATTTCTGGACGCGCCGACGCGTTACCGATGGGCTGTGGCATGTTGTCGTGTTTCATCGTATCGCTGCGCTGCATGGGCTCTTGCGCGTTGGTATTGCGGCCCAGCAAATTGCTAATGAAACCGGTTGCTGCGGCGATCGAGCCCACTTTCAAAAACTTGCGACGATCTTCTGGACTGGTCATGGGATTGAGACTGATTGTTGTAGATGAACTTTTGTAGAGACGCATCGTCGGTTAGCGAGGTTTTGCGACGGCGTCGATGTGACCAGGTGGCGTGGGGCCAGGGGCTGCCATCAAGCCGCCATGCAGCAGGTAGCCTCTCACGAGTACTTCGTTCGTGCGGACTTGTTCAAGATATTGAACTCTTGTCAAACGAGAGTCGAAGTATTCCATTTGAGCATCGAGCACCGTCGGCCAGTCCACGCGGTTCGCTTTATAGCTTTCTAGCAATTCCTGATAGGCCAGTTCGGCTTCAGGGATGATGACACGATCGTATTCAGTCGCGATTTGCAGTGCCGTTAGATACTGCTGATAGACATTGGCCATCTGCTGATGCAGCATCAACTCCGTGCGACGAATCTCCTCCTGTTGACGACGGTAATCCAACTGAGCCTGGCGAATGGTGCCTTGATTGCGATCGAACACAGGCAACTCGACCAACACGCCTGCGGCAGCGACTGTTTCCTTAGCCTCGAAGTTGTATCCGGCTCCACCTTCAGCAACAATGTCGGGCACCCACTCGACTTGTTCTCGTCGAATCGTAACTTGGTCAGCCGCTAGCTTGGCCCGAGCAGCGGCAAGCTCTGGGCTCTCAGCGAGCACCAAAGACATCGCTTCCTGATAGGAAATTGGATCACCCTGCGGCATCAAGTCGCCTGAAACAACACCGTCGGTCAAATCCACACCAACAATCGCCAGCAACCGTCGGAACGATTCGCGATAGTGGTTCTCGGCCGCAAGCACATCCAACCGAGCTCGCTGAAGCGTGATACTTGATTTGCGAACTTGTGGCCGTGTTGCTTGACCTTGGTTGTAAAGCTCGCGAGTGGTGACAGCACCGTCTTCGGCCGTCTTCAACAATTCCTTTCGCAGTTCGACAATTTCGCGACCCGCTAGCGCACGGAAGAAATGAATGCGAACGTCATTGCACACGCGGAACTGTTGAGTTATTGCGAGGTGTTCGGAGACGTGAGCACGCCGCATGTACTTTTCGCGACTCAGTTTCAACTTGCCGGCGGTCACGAAGCGTTGAGTCATCGTCATGCCTTGAAACTCGCCTGGCGAATCTTTGTCGCCTTCGGCATCAACCCCGATCTGCTCGCCGATGTAGTTTAGGATCGGGTTCGGATACAAGCCAGCCTGCAAGGCCTTGGCGGTCTGTGCTGATATCTGTAGTCGAGCTTGGCGGATCGTGGGATTGTTCTGAGCCGCCAGCGTCAGGAAATCATCTAGTCGGTACCCTTGGACCTCTATTTCCATTGGGAACACTTCCGAAACCATTTCGCCGTCGACGTAAACAGGAGTTGGCCTGGCATCGTGGTCGCTTGCGTCGATGCGAACACCGGGAAACAGTGGCCCGCTTTGATCGAGTTGCTCTAAACCATGGGGTGCTATCGGAATTGGTGGTGGAGGCGTGAATGTGCGACCGACCGGCGACGCCTTGCTGCCCATCAAAGGCATTTGGGCAGTGGCGGCGGTACAAAATATTCCGGCAGTCGCAACGATTGATAGTGCGGAATTGAACATGAACGCTTGCACTGAAATCACTCCTTTGATCTGAGCAACGGCATGTCGGCTTGTCTTTCAGATCGACAAAGTGCCTGCGAGGGGTTTCTTTTCAGTGGACACTCTCCAACTCATTTGCGGAAAGGGGGACTTGTTTTACGGTCTACCAAGCTTATACGCCGGTCGCAAATCGACCAATCGGAACCGTGATAGCTTGGTTGCCCGCAATCTCAGCGCATTCGCAATCAGCGTCACGCTGCTAATACTCATCACTACCGCTGCAATCATGAGGCTGAGCAAAACGCCGAAGATCAGATACAGCAACCCAGTTGCGACCGGAATTCAAGAGCGTTGTAGCTGAAGGCGAAGAGCAGATTCTAACGGATGTTGCTCTTCATTTTGCGCTCAAGTTCGCTACCGCATCCACACTCGCCGAGCATGAGCGGAGCCTGTGATAAAGCAGCCTCGCGAATGTAGCGATCGGGCGTTTTGTTCATCATTGCCAGATCCATCGAGTAAAGATGCGGTGCAAAAGTGACGCGTTGGCGACACTGTCGTCAGAGCACCTGCCGATCGATTTTGGCTCAATGCGAAGAATTTCAGGGGGTTTCCGAGGATGGGGTCCCCAAGTACTCTCAGCCATTCCCGACCCCTGCGTTTCACGTTTCCGAATGGCAAAGATCACACTCGACTTCAATTCACGTTGAACCAAGACGGACGATGAATCAATCCCAACCCAACAATCCGCTGCACGGCGTCACACTCAAAGCGATGCTCGAATACTTGGTCGCCGAGTACGGTTGGGAGCGACTGGGGCAGCGGATCAACATCAACTGCTTCAACGACGATCCGAGTATCAACAGCAGCCTGAAGTTCCTTCGCAAGACGGAATGGGCCAGAGCCAAAGTCGAGCGGCTGTACGTATATTCGATAAGCTACGACGAGCGACGTCGCAAGAACCAGCCGAACGACGATGAAATGTGTGGTTAGCTGAGTAGTGTTTGGAGACAATTGGGCACACAAGCCAAAGCGACGATTATCAGGTACCGTCGATTCGCCGAGTGATTCCATCGTCATGGAGAAGTAGACATCCGCTAAGGGACGCCTCATCAAAAGGTGGCGTAATGGATTACGACAGAAATCCTGTCCGAAAGGAATTCTGGCGAATCCCACTACCCGGTGCGCCAGTCGTGTCGGCACGTGTTGGGGTATTGTCAAATTGGTTACAGGAATGGCGTGAAACCAGATCAGGTCGTCTTTGTTGATGTGGAGTTCCCATGCATCCCAAGCAAATCGTGACGAGCTACTTCCTGATCCAAGCCATCGGCACTGCCGCTTGGTGGGGGCTGCTGATTGCGTACCCGCCGAGCGTCAAGTGGTTTCAGCCAGCGGATTGGCCGGTTGAGTCCCTCTTGTCTTTTTGGCTCGCCGATTTCGTTTTGATCATCGCTGGTTCGATCATCGCAGCGATCGGAGTCTTGCAGCAACGCGACTGGGCTGGCCATGTGGTAGGGGTTGTTGCCGTGACGGTTTGGTACCCGACGTTGGTTTGCATCGCGGCGAGCATACAAACAGGCGAGGCTTGGATCGCGTCGTCGATGATGGTCAGCATGGCGGGGTTGTCGCTTGCGATGGCGACGATTCATGGAAAGGCCGATCAATCGCCAGCAACAATTCGTGTGACAGCGATGAAGCATTCGCAGGCGGTACTTTGGACACTTGGGCAGACCGCGATCTTTTGGTGCGTTTTTCGTTGGGTGCTGCCGATGGGGATTGTTGAACTGGATCGCTATAGCGGCATCAACGGGTTCGAGCACGCTTTTCAAACGCCCGTGTCGATCGGGTTGTTTGTCGCGGCGTCGTGTCTAGGCCTGTGGAGCGGCGTGACGATGGCGGCAAGCGGCGACGGAACGCCTCTGCCGACCGCCACGGCACCTCGATTGGTGATCGCAGGACCGTATCGATTCGTGCGGAACCCGATGGCGGTCGCGGGTATCGTGCAAGCAATCGCGGTGGGTTGGTGCTTGGGCAGCTACGCGGTGATCGTCTATTCGCTTGCCGGTGCAGTGCTGTGGCACATCGCGGTGCGTCCGGTTGAAGAGTCGGACCTAAGATTGCGTTTCGGTGAGGCGTACAACGACTATCAGCGACGGGTCCGCCTATGGATACCTCGGTTCCATGAATGCGTACGATGATTCGTGGGCGGTGGGGAATTTCCGTTGATGTTAATGGTGTTGCGGCACGACAGTGCTCCGCAGGATTCTGTCACCTCCCTCACGCAGGAGACTGCTGATTTAGTCGTGTTGCGTTGTGTCTGTGAGCCGATGGCGCTAGCCACGGGCCTCGAAGGGTTTCGTCAACACCATTAGGCCCGCGGCTAGCGCCTTGCGGCTCACTAAATCAGCAGTCTCCGCAGCTGGAGGAGGTCGGATCAAGCGACGCAAGATCCGGGAGGGTGCCTGCGCTGGGCAAGCCGCGTTCAAATGATCAACCGGTGCGAGTTACCCCCTCTCGCATTCGCCTAGCCCGGATTATTCATCAGCCGGCACGTGATAGAGAGCGTTCTGCTTAGAACGCATGGTTTCACGTTGAATTTCAAGCAAAATACCAGCACGACGCGCAAGCGAGTGAATAGAAGCACAAAAAGACGATTCACTCGCTTGCGCGTCGTGCTAGTAAAGACGAGAAAAGTGGCTGGTGCGATCAACTTTCTAAGCGGGACGCTCTCGATAGCGTCCGGTTCCCGATTACAGGCGTGAGAACTGGACGCTTTCGCGTGGCGGCTGATAGGCGCAACCTGTTTTCGCGCCAATCCGCGTAAGCCGTTTCGTGCAAACGTATTGCGAAGACTATAGAGAGTCGCGTGAATAATCCGGACTAGTGGTCTGGGACTGCTAGAAGTTAGGGTTTGCCGTAGTGGATCTTGTTAAAGATCCCGCCGCTACAGGATCTTTAACAAGATCCACTACCCTCAAGATAAGTTGCCCCAGACCACTAGGCTCTGCTCGACCTCTTCCTTGGGGGAGATGACTCTTGATGCCGACTCAAGCTCCATCCGTCTTACTTGGAGCTCGAATCGGGCACTTTGACTTCGTAGCGTTGCTGAGCCGAGTTGTAGCTTTGGGCTGCTCGCATCGACTTGCGGTTCTTCACCCACTCGCCATCGTTTTCGATTCCTTGAGCTTGCTGAGAGTTGAACAATCGATTGATTTTCAGTTGCGGGATGACGCTTTCAGCGACCCCCAAATCCTTGCACTCCATTTCCACTTCCGCGAGTACACGGCCGTTCAAATTCAACAGTTGCTTGGCTTCGTCGATTTGCCCAGCATCTCTCAACGCGGTGGCTCGAACATTGCGTTCGTTTGCAATTTGGATCGTGCAATAGGCGTAGGTTTCATGATTGCGGTTCTTTTTGACCAGTGACTCATCGTCGGTGAACCGAACATTGACCGCACTGGACAACTTGTCCCTCGTGTTGGTGACCAGATTCTGATACTCGACGCTCACGTCGCCCAATTCCAGTGACTCGTTCGGCTCCCCTGGAGTGACTTCCACCTCAACGACAAAATATCGCTGTTGCTTGGAGTAGAGCTGCACCAATGGAATGTGGATGTCCTGGCCAATGATATTTGCTTTGGTTCCTAGGACTCGAACCGGACGAACACTCTTGCTCAACCGCGCGTGAATCTCAAACTCGGTCGCGACCACGCTCATCAAATCATTGAACTCGTTGTTAAACACCGCGATCAGATCATCGGCTTCTTCGATGAAAAAGTGGTTGCCACTGCCAGCCGAGGCTAGGCGGCTCATCAGGTCTTCGTTGTAACCCAGCCCAAGCCCGAGTGTGCTGACACTGATGCCTTCTTTGACCAGCGACGCACCCAATTGCTCCAGTTCTCTCGGACTGCTGGGACCAATGTTCGCTTTACCATCCGACAACAGGATCACACGGTTGACCGACTCGTCGCTGAGGAACTTTCTCACCTCGGCAGCTCCCTTGCTGACACCTGCAAACAAAGCCGTGCTGCCCTGTGCTTTGACCGAGCGAATTTTTTCAATGATCGATTCTCGGTCTGTGGCTTTGGTTGCCGGAACCAATACCGTGGCCGACGAGTTGTACAAGACGATGGAGACGATGTCGTTGTCATCCAGACGCTCGACGGCTTGGATTGCCGCTTTACGCGCTTGCTCGATCTTGCTGCCGGACATCGACGAGCTGTTGTCGATGACGATGGCGGTATTGACCGGCGCACGCTCTCCTTTGGCCGTCTGCTCAAATCCCGTCAGTGAGATTCGCAAGTAGTTGATTTCTTTTTCGCCCGAGAGCATCATTGGGTTGGCGAGCGAGACATCCAAGTCGATCTGCTCAGCAGATGCGGTTCCTTGCGTCAATGCAACCGACAACGCGCCGATCATCAACACGACACGCAGCACGGGGCGTAGAAACAGGGGCAGCGTCGTGCCCGTCCAGAGAAGTGATGCGGCTGGCTCGGATGGCTGCTGAGCAGGCACACCTTGTCTCGCAGAAATAGGTTTCGCAGAAGTGGGTTTCGCAGAAGAGAGGTTCATCGTACCGTTCCTTTTTCGCAACGATCTGCAGCGGTCCGGGGGCGAGTGGTTCTCGCCCGAGTGCCGGTCAGGCCCGCGAAATCCGACGCGGGCTACCGCCGTCTATGTGATTAAACGATTCACCGCCATTTCATTGGTCGAATTCAGTTCAGAACAATGTAAAAGGAATCTCACGCTGCGTGAGAATCAATGCTTGCTATTTCGCCAGCAACCACATCAGGCAGACAGGCAGCGGCCGATTGTCAACAAAACGATAGTCCGGGTTCATGGCGGCACATGGCGATATAATGTGAACAAACCGGATTTTTCTGCCGATTTGCGGCTCTCAAACGCCGCCTCGCGGTGGTGCCCGACGATTCATTGAATCACAATCTGATTTCTTCCCAAACCTCCCCGATCCCGCTTCCCGAATCCTCCACTGCCAAGCCCATGAATCCGAAAATTTCATTCGCTGTCCTGCTGGTGCTGTCCTGCCTGACCGCGGTCGCCGATGCCGAACCATTGCAGCTTGAAAAAGGTGACCACATTTGTCTTGTTGGCAACGGTTTGGGGGAACGCATGCAGGTGCAGAACCAGTGGGAGTCGCTGCTGCATCAGCGTTTCTCAGACCTGAACCTCGTGGTCCGCAATCTCTGCTTCCCAGGGGACGAACCCTACCTCCGCATTCGCTCCAAGAATTTCGGTGAGCCGGATAGCCACCTGACGCACAGCCAGGCGTCCGTCGTCATGTACTTCTTTGGCTACAACGAATCGTTTGCGGGCAAGAAAGGACTTTCGAAGTTCAAGTCCGATCTCACCAAACTGGTCAACGACACCAAGTCGAATGATTACGGCAAAGGAAACCCCGACGTCGTCCTCGTCTCACCGATCGCGTTTGAGAATATCGGTGACCCGAATTTGTCCGACGGCGTCGAGCAGAACGCGAACTTGGCACTTTATACCCAAGCCATGGCAGAAGTCGCCGCAGACACCGGGGCTGTGTTTGCCGATGTCTTCGCGCCCACCAAGGCGCTGTTCGAGAAGTCGGACGATCGATTGACGATCAATGGGTTTCAACTGAACGAAGCCGGATACGCTGCATTTGCCCGGATCTTGGACGAGTCATTGTTCGGCGCGGGGACTCCCGACGCAGTCAACGAGAGTGTCAAAGCGGAAGTGGACGGCAAAAATTTTCATTGGTTTCACCGATATCGTGCCGTCAACGGGTTTTCAATCTACGGCGATCGAGGACTCGCGGGGAATGATGGGACGTACAACAATCGCGACGTCATGGAGCGTGAGCGAGCCATCTTGGACGAAATGACGGCCAATCGAGATGCCCGCATCTGGACTGTCGCGCGAGGCGAATCTGTCCCCAATTTGGTCGACGATTCCAATACCCTGGCGTTCATCGAACCGAAGACCAACGTCGGTGGACAAGACGACAAGAATGCCAAGGCCGGAAAGCTCGGGTCGCTCAATTATTTGCCAGCCGCCGAACAACAAAAACTGTTCCGACTCGCCGATGGTTACGAAATCCAACTCGTTGCCTCGGAGGAACAGTTCCCGGAGTTATCCAACCCGGTCGCTTTGCAGTTTGACTCCAAGGGACGTCTGTGGGTCGCGACGATGAAGTCGTACCCGCACTGGAAACCCAAGTCACCGATGAACGACAAACTGCTGATCTTTGAAGACACCGATGGCGACCACGATGCGGATGTTTGCAAAGTCTTTGCCGACAATCTTCACCAACCCACCGGTTTTGAACTCGGTCACGGTGGCGCTTACGTCTCTCGTCAACCCGACATTTGGTTCATGAAGGATACCGACGGCGACGACAAAGCCGATGTCACGGTGCGGCAGTTGATCGGTTTTGACTCCGCGGACTCCCACCACGGCATCGCAGCGTTTGAATGGGGCCCGGGCGGAAATCTGTATTTCCAAGAAGGCACGTTCAAGTTCTCCGCTGTGGAATCTCCCTACGGGGTTCGCCGGATGGCCGAAGCCGGAATATGGAAATACAACCCGCGCACCGAGCGGATGGGCTCTCATGTTTCGTTCGCATTTTCGAATCCATGGGGGTACTGTTATGACAAATGGGGCCAAGATTTCATCGGCGACGCGTCACCGGGTTTTGCTTACTGGGCCGCGCCGATTTCCGGTCACATCGAGTATCCACTCAAGCACCCCGGCGGTAGCCAACACCGACGTATGGCGGACGTAACCGGTGGTGATCCGAAGTATCAACACCTGACGTTCTACAAGAAACGCATTCGACCGTTGGCTGGTTGTGCGATCGTTTCCAGCCGCCACTTCCCCGACGACATGCAAGGCAACTTCTTGGTCACCAACGTGATCGGCGAGCGAGCGATCTTGAACCACCGTATCGAGGAGCAAGACAGCGGATTTGTGGGCACGGAAGTCGAACCGTTGCTGAGTTGCGACGACGGAAATTTTCGCCCTGTCGATGTGCAGTTCGCGCCAGACGGTTCGCTGTACATCGTCGATTGGCACAACGCACTGATCGGACACTTGCAGCACAATCTGCGTGACCCCAGCCGCGATCACTCCCACGGTCGTATCTGGCGAGTGACTCACAAAGATCGTCCCCTGGTCGAGCCGGCCAAGATCGATGGTCAGCCCAATGCTGCTTTGCTGGAGTTGCTGAAAACACCTGAGGATCGCACGCGTTACCGTGCCCGCCGAGAATTGGCTCAACGTCACAGCGACGATGTGATTCCAGCCATCGGCTCTTGGGTCGCCGGTTTGGACGACAGCGATGAGAATCACACCCACCATTTGTTGGAAGCTGCTTGGATGTACCAAACCCACAATCACGTCGACATGGACTTGCTGGGCAAGCTGCTATCGGCCGATGACCACCGAGCACGAGCGGCGGCGGTCCGACTGATTTCTCACATGCTGCATGCGATCCCCAATCACAAGGAATTGATCGCCACGAGCATCTCGGACAAACACCCACGAGTTCGACTGGAGGCCGTCCGCGCGGTCAGTTTCCTCAGCGGCGATGAAGCCGTTGAGATGGCCCTCGGTGTGCTCGAGTTTGAGATGGATGATTATCTGCAATATACCCTCGATGAAACCATGCGTGCTTTGGAGCAAGAGCAGTGAGCAAGTTTGCCGTTCTCTGGATTCCGGTTTACTTTGTCGCAGTCGTTTGCGCCGTTCCGACCACCGGCCGCTCAGATGATACTCATTCCGCGCACCAGCATGGCGATGCCAAGTCGGCACCGGTCGAAGCACCAACGGTGTTTTTGGACAAGAGCCCGCGGATCGTCGAGTATCAATTGAAACGGTTGGACGACACGCGACTGTTGATGGTCCCGCGTCAGACCGACGATCCCAAGTACAAGCCGGTTTACCAAGCCATCTTGGGCCGCAGTGGCATGTCGCCTCAATATCGAATCGAATCGGTCGAGGCGTTGGCGAAGATCGATGGGACAAGTCAGGCGGCTGTTCTTTTGGACGCGATCAAGAGTATCAAGCTAGACGGTCGCGAATCGCAAAGGACACTAGACGCGTTGACGAGGATGCTGCTGACGCAGGAACCCGCGTCCCTGCAATCCATCGCCGACGATCTAGAATCAGTTGCTGCGGATGACTCGCCCGAACATGCCAGCGTGGCTTTCGCTGCACTCACGGTCGCCGGACTGTCTGATCAAGCGATGACGATCGCCGACGCCAGCGACGAATCCAACATCGCTTGGGCGAATTCCATCAAACTGTTGCCAAAAGCTGATCAGCGGAACGCAAGCCGAGATCGTTTGATCCGGTTGATTGATTCCTCAGAAAGTCAAAGTGTGTCGTCGGCTGCGATCGCTGCACTCGGTGAATTGAACGACGACCCAGCGGCAAACTTTGCCAAGCTGGCACCGTTGGTCGCAAGCGACACACTTCGCAATTCCGCTGTCAGATCGTTATTGCGACTGCCACGTGGCACGGCCGACGGAGCACTTTGTCAGAGCACCGCCGAGTTCTTGGTCGGGCTCGCAGAAAAAACGCCGCCCGCTGATCGGACGACGGACGAATTCGTCGATGCGATGCAATTGGTGGATCGGCTGCTCGCAAAGGTACCCGCAGACGTTGCGAAAACGTACCGAGGCAGACTCAACGAAGTCACCGTGCGTGTGATCAAGATTCGAACGGTCGAAGAAGAGATGCGGTACGACGTGCCGTATTTTGCGGTCGAGGCCGGGCGTCCTGTTCAGATCGTTTTGGAGAATCACGATCTGATGCCGCACAATCTGGTGATCACCCAACCTGGAAAGCTGAAGGAAGTTGCCAACGCCGGGCTGAATGTTGGACCCGAGGGCACGAACGGTTTGGCTTACGTCCCCGATTCGGACGATGTGATCGCCGCGACACCGATGATTCAACCAGATGAAGTCACGCGATTGACGATCGACGCACCGACTGAGCCGGGCGAATACCCGTATGTTTGCACTTTTCCACAGCATTGGTATCGCATGTACGGCGTGATGGTCGTTGTCTCAGACCTGGAGCAATGGAACAAAGCCCCCGTCGAACCCAAGAATCCGATCGGCAGCAACCGAGCATTCGTGCAAGCGTGGACGGTGGACGACCTGGAGGATGATATCGAAGCCGGCTTGCGGGGCAGCACTCCAGCGATCGGCCAAAAACTGTTCGTGGAAGCCTCCTGTGCGGGATGCCATAAGATCGCCGGAAAGGGAGGCGTGGTCGGTCCCGAGCTGACGGATCTTTGGCCGCGTTGGAAAGGAGACAGCGTCGGAATCCTGCGTGAAATCCTTGATCCCTCACACAAGATCGACCCGAAATACGCAATGCACTTGGTTTTGACGGTTGACGGAAAAACGGTGTCCGGGATCTTGGTCAAGGAAGACGATGAGGCAGTCAGCCTGCTGACCAATCCCGAGTCCAAAGAGCCCACCGTGATCGCCCAAGATGACATCGACGACATGGTGAAGTCTTCGACTTCGATGATGCCCAAAGCGTTGCTGGACCAATATTCCAAAGGTGAAATCCTTGAACTGATGGGCTATCTCAAGAGCGTCGCGAAATAACCGCATGTCGTCGACCGCTCCAGCAGCCTCACCGGATCGCAAGGTCTCCACGCGTCGCTTGATTTTTCTCGCGTGCCTATCGCTGGCATGCGTTGTGGGTGCCCTGGTGGTGCCCATTCCATTTCACGGCCGCGTCGCCGTGGCCGTGGGCGATTTGGTTCACGGACCACTTTTCTTTTGCGTCACCCTCGGTGTGCTGTACTTCCTACAACGTGTTCGGCCGATCGATCATTCCGATCGACGGCAAATGATCATTCGTTGCTTGTCAGTGTTTGTTCTCTGCTCCGGATTTGGTTTGGGCATGGAGGGCGTCCAGAAGGTGATCGGACGCAGTGCCGCGGTACATGACGCCATCGCCAACACGTTGGGCGCGGCGGCCGCGGTGTGTTTCTACGTCGGATGGAATCGTCGCAGAGTCAGCAAACGGTGGTTTGTCTGGGCGGGAATGGGCGTCGCGCTGATCGCGGTGGCTTGGTATCGCCCCCTGAATGTTTTGCTGGATGTCAGACGGGCTCAAACGAATTTCCCCGACCTCTGTGATTTCCGTTCAGAACTTGCTTTGACACGATGGTACCTCCACGAATGCTCTTCAGCGCTGTCCACCGAACATGTCACCGACGGACCCTACAGCATGCGATTGGATTTTCGCCCGGCCGAGTTTCCATCAGCGACGTTGATTGATTTCCCAAAGAATTGGCGTCGCGCGGAGCAACTGGCGTTGGATGTCACTTTGGACCCGCGGCATTCTGGTTCCGACGTGGAGATGATGATCAAAGTCATCGACCGCGACAGAGCGACCGAACACTCCGACACCTTCCGCGCAACGTACACATTGTCACCTGGGGAAACACAGTCGATCCGTCTCACACGAGCCGAATTGCTGGCGGGTCCTGATTTGCACGAACTGAATCTCGGCGACATCGAGTTCGTCAGCATCGCGTTGATCGCACCGACGCGACCGGCAACGCTCTACGTCGACGGCCTCAAGCTCCAACTCCTACCCAGCGACAACACCGTAGACGTAAGAAAGTGAGACGACAACGCCATCGGGGAGACGCAAAACGATGTACCACCCTGCCCCCGTTTGACCCGCAGCCGAAGGCGTAGGCGGAAGCCGCGCGGGGACCTGCGGGGCAAACCGGTTGGTAGCGGCGATTGCGCCTTCGGCTAGTCGTTAAACGAGGTACCACGCTAACTCCGTTTGACCCGCAGTCAGCTACGACTTCTTGAGGACTGCGTTGACGATGGGGGGACTCAATCGATCTGCGTACACGAGTGCTTTGCCACCGAGGCTGCAAATCACCTCACTGCGACGAGCACGGATTGCCGACATTGTCGCTTTCGCGACCCGGTCCGCTGGCCAACTGCCAATGCTTTTGGATGTTTGTCCCGCGTCGGTATCGATCAATGAATCAAAGAACTCGCTTTCTGTCGTACTGGGACTGACCAAAGTCACCTGGATTCCGGTGGGTGCCAGTTCTGCACGCAGTGAATCACTGAAACCGTGCATCGCGAACTTGCTGGCACAGTACTCCGATTTGTCCGGCACCGCGCGGTGTCCCAAAACGCTGCACAGATTGCAAATCACCGGCGCGCGTCCACGACGCAAGAGATCCAGCGCGAGCCGCGTCAATTCGACCGGTGCAAAAAAGTTGACTTCCATGATCCGTCTGAGTCGCGACGGCTCGGCGTCGGCAAATGGCCCCAGTGCTCCGATTCCCGCATTGTTGACCAACAGGTCCAGCTCACCGCTGCGGATCGATCCGGCGACGCGAATGATTTCCTGACGAACGGTCGGGTCGGTGACATCGCCAACGACGGGAAAGAAACGTTGCTCGGCATTGTCCGCAGAAGCATTGTCCGCAGAATCCTGAAGTTCCAGCAGCCGTTCTTCGCGTCGAGCGTTCGCCACCACGCTCGCACCACTGCGCAACAATCGACGACACAAACAGCGACCGATCCCGCTGCTTGCCCCGGTCACAATCGCGACACTCTCCTTGGGTTCCCAACGCATCACGGCAATCTCATGCGACGTCCGGTGATGAATCCGTCATGTTGGCAGCGGCAGAATGATCCGGCAATTCGGCTGGCAATTCGTCTCGCGGAACTTCGCCCGACGATTTCATTGACTCGTCATCGTCACTCGTACGCAAATCGGACGGAACAAAGGGCTGCATCTTTGCCGGGCGTATCGTGACGGCGTTGCGACGAACCAAACCCATCGCAGCGGTCGGCATGCGAACTCGAACCCGCATGATTGAATCCACGAACTGCTTGGCGACGACTTCTCCTTTGGCGGCCAAGTACGCCAAGAGCTGTCCGTCGGCGGGATCAACATCGACGTCCAAGTCCATGAACTCACGTCCCAGCGCTTCACCCACCGCTTCGGTCAGCATCTCCAGTCCCTTAGCGGATTTGGCGCTCACCGGGATCGCGTTGGGGTACCGGTCCAGCACACGATTCAACACCGCCGGCGACTTGATCGCATCGATCTTGTTCAGCACCAGCAGCGTATCCTTTTCTTCGATTTGCAACTCGGACAGAACCGCGTAGACCGCGCTGATTTGCGCAAAAACATCGGGGCTGCTGGCGTCGGCGACATGCAACAGCAGGTCTGCTTGCCGCGTTTCTTCCAGCGTTGATTTGAAACTCGCGACCAGCGAGTGAGGCAAATCGCGGATGAAACCGACCGTATCGCTGAGCAGCACGATGCCCCACTTGGCCAAATGCCAACGTCGAGTTCGAGTGTCCAGGGTCGCGAACAGTTTGTCCTGCGCATGAACGCCTGCTTGCGTCAACGCGTTCATCAACGTGCTCTTGCCAGCGTTGGTGTATCCGACGAGCGAGACGGTGGGCGATTCTTTCCGCGCGGAGACCTCTCTTTCGCGTCGGCGCTCGACCTTTGACAGTTCTTCCTTCAGATCATGGATCCGCTTTTGAGCCAGCCGTCGGTCGACCTCCAACTGCTTTTCCCCCGGTCCACGCATACCGACACCCATCGCTTGACGCGACAGGTGGGTCCACATGCGTTTCAAGCGAGGCAGCGAGTATTGCAGTTGTGCCAGTTCGACTGCCAAGCGAGCTTCGTGGGTCCGTGCACCGGCGGCGAAGATATCGAGGATCAGTTCGGTGCGATCGAGCACTTTGGCGCCAACCGCTTTCTCAAGATTTCGAATTTGCCCCGGGGTCAATTCATTGTCAAAGATCACCACGTCGGCGCTGTGTCGTTCGACGAGCAGCCTCATCTCCTCGACCTTTCCTTTGCCGAGATAGGTGCCATGTTCCGCGGAACTTCGACGCTGGATCAATTCTCCCACGACTTGCGTTCCCGCCGTGGTTGCCAGCCCGTGCAGTTCCTCCAAAGGATCATCCGGGACTTCCTGGCCACTGAGAATCAATCGCGCGAGAATGCTACGTTCGGGTGTGTCGTCAACGACAGTGTGAGTCTGCTTACGCACGTGTTGTGTTTTGGCTCCGCTGAGGGTGAGTGTTTGACCAGACTTCATTCTAGTTGACCCAAGTGTTTTCTGCATGCACCGTTGCGTCCTTCTTCAACGAGCTTTCTGGACCAAAATAGGTTCGCCCCCACTGTAGAGTCCGCTTTCTCGCAGCATATCCGGCACGATCGCCACACAGAACGATGCAAATACCAGCACAAAGCTCAACTCGCGATTTTGGCACTAGTGCATCATCCGGTCTTGATTTTGGGGTTAGCCGTTTTGGCGTTAGCCACGGTTGTGTCACGAAAACCGTGGCTAACGCCAAAACGGCTCATCTACCGAACCCACGTTCTAAGACTGGACGATGCACTAGGTCGGGGGGGAGTTGGGGTCAAAACCGCTCCCAGACCAATTGTCTCCGTTGTAGCCGGACTCTTGCAGCCGTGTTTGCTAAACTGGAGGCGGTCCGTGAGGTCTGTTTGTTTGGCCAATGCCCGACGCGTAGCCTAGACGGAAATGTCTGATGTCCTCAGGAACCACACCCCTCCCTTTGCCCGCCAACACGATCCTCTCCCAAAATGACCAAAAAACACTTCAAAATTCATGTGCTCGCAGCGCTTGCTGCGAGCGTGATTCTGCATCACTCAAACGTCCAATCAGCCGATCCGATCCAGTTCGTACCGCAACTGCTGACGGTCGATGCCAATGAAGGAATCGCTGCGGGCGACGTCGACGGAGACGGAAAACTCGATTTGGTCGCTGGTCGCCAATGGTACAAAGGCGGGCAGTGGGCCGCGCGCCCGCTGAGAAACATCGAAGACTGGAACGGGTACGTACAGAGCAACGGTGATTATTTGTTCGACGTCAACGGTGACGGACGCTTGGATGTCATCGCGGGATCGTTCTTACCAACCGAGATTCACTGGTACGAGAACCCCGGTGAGGAAGCATTACGGTTGGGCAAGCAGTGGAGCCAGCATTTGCTCGTGGACACGGGTAATCAAGCCAACGAGGGTCAGATCATGGAGGACCTGGATGGCGACGGACGTCCTGAATGGATCGTCAATAGTTGGAAAAAAGACGTTCCGATGTTCATCTGGCGATTGGTCGACAAGGCGCCGAGTGATTCGGCGAAACCGGCCAAAGATTCCAAGCCCGCCGTGGTCGAAATGGTTGGTCATGAGCTTGGCAAGCGTGGTAACGGTCACGGTCTCGCCATCGGCGACCTCAATGGCGATGGCCGCAAAGACGTATTGGTCGGACAGGGATGGTACGAGCAACCGGCGTCTGATCCTTGGGGGCAACCGTGGGCCTTTCACGCGGATTGGGATCTGCACAGCAGTTTGCCGATGATCGTTGTGGATTTGGACCACGACGGGGACAGTGATGTGATCATCGGGAACGGACACGCCTACGGTCTGTACTGGTGGGAAAATACCGGTGCCGACGATGATGGCAAGATTCAATTCAGCGAACATGAGATTGATACCAGCTACAGCCAGCCGCACACGCTGTGTTGGGCCGATTTGAATAAGGACGGCCAAAACGAGTTGATCGCAGGCAAGCGGTACTACGCTCACAACGGCAAAGACCCTGGCGGCAATGAGATGCCTTGTTTGTATTACTACACCTGGGATCCCAAATCAAAACAGTTCACCCGTCACACGATCGACGAAGGTCACGTGGGCTGCGGCCTGCAAATCGTCGTCACAGACCTCGATGGCGACGACGACGTGGACTTGGCCGTCGCAGGCAAAAGCGGAACCTATCTGTTGTTGGCCAAGTAGCATTTCGCTGTGGCATGGACGTCGGATAAGGATGTTCACCAACTATCGGTTACGCATGTCGCAGGTGACACCGCCAGCGGCCCACAAGTACGCTTGGCTGCTGTAGTCGGCCACCATGCGGTGGCTGCTGAAACGCCAAGCGAGTGTGCTGATGCTGTGCATCATGTGTTTGATCCAAGCATTGGGCAGCCCATCGGCATCGCGATCGTAGTAACAGGGGATGACTTGGTTTTCCAACGTGTCGTACAACGCCAAGGCGTCGCGTTGGTCAGTGATTTCATCCTTGCTGTGTGAGTAACCACGGCCGATCGCGAATCCGTTCACGCCGTTGTAGGCTTCCGCCCACCAACCGTCCAAGATGCTGCAGTTGAGCCCTCCGTTGAGCACGACCTTTTGTCCACTGGTGCCACTGGCCTCCAACGGACGACGAGGGTTGTTCAGCCAAACATCAACACCTTGGATCAAGTGGCGACAGACATTGATGTCGTAGTCTTCGATGAACGCCACTCGACCGGCAAAGCGAGGGTCGTGTCGCAGATTGGCGATCTCTTGGATGAATCGTTTCCCCGGTTCGTCTTTGGGATGTGCCTTGCCCGCGTAGATCAATTGCACCGGTCGTTGAGGATCATTCAGCAATTTGGAGACGCGATCCAAGTCGCTGAACAATAAATTCGCCCTTTTGTACGTCGCAAAACGGCGTCCAAAACCGATCGTCAAGACGCGAGGGTCCAGAATTCGTCTGGCGGATTCCACCACATTGTCATTCTCGCCGCGGCGACGACACTGGCGGCTGATCCGCCGTCGAACAAATGACAACAGGTTGTTCTTGAGCGCGTTGTGCGTCTCCCACAATTCACCGGGATCCACGCCATGGATGCCTTGCCATGCATCCGGTTCTTGCAAGCGTCGTTTCCAGTCGGCGGCAAAGTGTTTGTCGTACAACAGCGACATCTGCCCGGCCAACCAAGTCAGGACGTGAACACCATTGGTGATGTGACCGATCGGTATGTCATCTTCGGGGCGACCTGGCCACATGTGCGCCCACATCCGTCGTGAAACCACTCCATGTAAATTGCTGACCGCATTTGCAAATCGACTCATCTTGAATCCGATCACGGTCATGCAAAATGTCTCGTTCGAATTGTTCGGATCCACGCGTCCTAACGCCAGCAACTCATCGGCCGAGATCCCCAACGCGTCCCGCAACGGCCCGAGGTGTTCTTCGACGAGTTCCGGCGGGAAACGATCGTGACCGGCCGGTACCGGCGTGTGCGTTGTAAAGCACGTCATGCGAGTGGCTTGACGACAAGCGTCTTTGAACGTCATCCCATCGGTGTCCATGAACTGCCAAACGACTTGCAAGGCACCAAACGCCGAGTGACCTTCGTTCAAGTGATAGACACCCGGATCGATACCAAGCGCCGCTAACGCTTTTACTCCGCCGACGCCCAAGACCAGCTCTTGGCGAATCCGAGTCCGTTGATCGCCGCCATAAAGTCGACTCGTCAGCTCGCGATCCTCCGGCTTGTTGCCGTCTACATTGCAATCCAGCAAGTACAGCCGTACCCGTCCGACGTGCATCAACCAAACTTTGGCCAACAGCAAACCGTTGCGTGTTTCAATCGAGATCGTGATTGGATTTCCGTTGGGATCCAACGCCGGACGCATCGGCAGGTTCTCGATCGTGGTCTCCAGGTAGTCCTCGCCCTGGTATCCATCGTCGTCCAGGTACTGGCGAAAATAACCATGCGAGTAATAGAGCCCAACTCCAACGAGCGGCACCCCCAGTCCAGACGCGCTCTTGATGTGGTCACCCGCCAAAACACCCAAACCACCACTGTAAATTGGGACGGATTCATGGATCCCAAACTCGGCCGAAAAATACGCCACGGGTTTGGCACCCAATACGTCGGCGTTGGTCGCCGCCCAAGTGTGAGTGTTGGCCAAGTACTCCTGCAGCCGCCGGTACGCGTAGTTGATGCGACTGTGCAGAACAAGTTCACTGGCGCGATCGGCAAGCCGCTCAGGACTCATTTCACGCAGCAATGCCACCGGGTTATGATCCAGTTGTCGCCATCGAATCGGATCAATGTCGCGAAACAACTGATCACACTCCGGATGCCAACTCCACCAAAGATTGTTTGCCACCGCACAGAGCTTGCCGTACAAATCGTCTGCATGTTCGGCTTCATGGCCTGGCGGCAACAAAGGAGACGTGGGGGACACAGCGTGAGGAAGTTCCGTTCGACTCATGGGTACAGCGTGGGAATGGAGTCACTGAACAACTCTGCGGACATCAACCGGCGATCGTCCGCGGTCCATCACTTGATTTGAAGCGAAAGAAGCCCCCATTGCGACGGGTGAACGATCAGATACGTGAATTTCGCGATTCATAACTGAATCCACGATGGCAATCGAATGACGGTAGGATGGCCGCTCATCCCTGTATACGCAACACGACTGAATCAGCAGTCTCAGTTCCTTGGGGGAGGTGGCGGCAAACCATGATAGGCTCGAAACGAGTATCGTTTGATTCCGTCAACACCACACTACCACCTGTTCAAACCACCCAGATTGACAAGCATTTGCGTCATGTCGCACGAATCACCATTGCCAAACGATGTGCCTGAGCAGCCCACTGGCGAGATTGCCTCAGACGATTGTTCCTCCGACGCACACATTGCGACGTTGTGTCAACAGCTCAAGCAGAGTGCGGCGCGTCATCGCGGTGTTGCCGATTGGCCATGGACTTCACTGTCAATGTGCGCACGTAAAGGCGTCTGCCGCTGGTTCTTGCCAACCGATCAAGGAGGACTTGGGTACAACGCTGTGGAGCAAACGCTCGGCTACCTGCGGCTTGCCCAAGCTGACTTGGTGACGACATTTGTGATCACGCAGTGGGTGGGAGCGATCAAGCGAATCGCTGGGAGTGAGAACCGGTTTGCGAGCGATCGCTGGTTGCCATCGTTGCTCGCAGGCAATCAATTTGCAACGGTCGGCATCAGCCATCTGACGACCAGCGGACGCCATCTGGACCAGCCACCGATGCGTGTCGAAATGCACAGTTCCTCCGTCGTGCTCTCCGGCGTCGTTCCTTGGGTGACCGGCGCGGCGTACGCGGATCTGATTGTGGTGGGTGCCGTGACCGGTGACGGCGAGCAAGTCCTCGTTGCGGTCCCCACCAACCTGGCGGGCGTCTCTGCGGGACAGGGTGCCGAACTGATTGCGTTGTCCGCGAGCTGCACGGACAAAGTACGGTTCAACCAAGTGAACGTCGATCGACGCTACGTACTGGCCGGCCCGATCGACAACGTCTTGTCGTCCGGCTCCGGAGGCACCGCGGGCGGATTACAGACGTCCACGTTGGCGCTCGGCTTGGCCTACGCCGCCTTGGAATACTTGCAAGAGGAGTCGATGCGACGCCAGGACCTTGTCCAGCCGACCAGCCAATTGACTAAGGAAGCCAACGAGTTGAAATTTCAGTTGCTCGCCGCGGTCGCGGGCGAAACCCAATGTGACGCGGGGCAGCTTCGCGGTTCGGCCAATAGCCTCGTGATGCGTGCGACCCAAGCAGCGATGATGGCGGCCAAGGGAGCGGGTTTTGTGGAGGGGCATCCCGTGGGCCGTTGGTGTCGTCAAGCTTTGTTTTTTCTCGTCTGGAGTTGTCCACAACCGGTCGCCCAAGCCCACCTGTGTGAGCTTGCCCGGATCGCCCAGTGAGTGAATCCAGTGAGTGAACCCAGAATGCCATGGCAGGCAACGCTGAGAAGCATTTTGTTTGCTGAAACGCGGGACATACCAGTACTTTCTTGGATTCGTTTTCGACTCGGAGAGTCGAACGACAAATGTCGCTCGACTTTCCAAGTCGATAGCGTGCCCCGCCATACGTTTTGCTGATCCCATACGATGACCTGCGCAGACAAGCCCCCTCCCTCGCATTCGCCTTAACAGCTCTGCTTGACCTCCCCCAAGTTCCTTGGGGGAGGTGACAGTGGAAATGAAATGGCATAGAAAAACGCAGACACATTGAGTCGCAACTACGATTGAATAGCCGAGCATTTGCCCTTACCCAACCTCCAAAGAACAATCATGTCCATCATCCGCGTCTTTGCAGCCAGTTGTGCCCTCGCCAGCTTACTTTTTATCCATCCTGCCAATGCTGCAGGAAACGATGACACAGCAATCGACAATACAACAAACAGCGACACAACAAACGAATCGGCGATCCGCACACTGCAAGTCGTCTCATACAACATCCGATTGGCCACCAAAGCCGACGGCGAAGATTACTGGCCGCATCGATCGGACGCTGTCAGCGAGTTCATTGCGAAATGGGACGTCATCGGATTGCAGGAAGTCACACCGGAGCAATTCGATGATCTGCGCGAGCAACTCGGCGGCGATTTTGATTCCTACGGTCTGGGACGCGAGGACGGCGTCAGCAAAGGAGAACACGCGGCGGTGTTCTATCGTCGCGACAGAGTCAAAGCGTTGGACACGTCGACATTCTGGCTTTGCGAAACCCCCGACAAACCCGGTGTGCTGGGCTGGGACGCCGTGTGCGCTCGGACGGTTTCCTGGTTGAGACTGCAGGACATTTCGTCCGGCACGGAGTTCGTATTCGCGAACACGCATTTTGATCATCGTGGCTCAACGGCTCGGCTGGAAAGTGCAAACATGGTGTCCAAACGTGTGGGCCAACTACCCGAGAACACTCCATTCATTTTGCTCGGCGATTTCAACTGCCGCCCAGACTCAGAGCCGTACAAGGCATTGGTTGCCGCCGGGCTTGCGGACGCACGTTCGGCCGCTGTCGTTAAATTGCCCGGACCGAACAGTACCTGGAACGGTTTCAAAGCGATCGCGCCGGGGCAGACCATCGACCACGCGTTCGTGAGCGGGCCGGTCACCGTGACGGAATTTCAGATTCACGATCCCAAGACAGCGGCTGGACGCTTTGCCAGCGACCACCTGCCCATCCGTCTTGCGATTCGCTGGGACCACCTGGGTAAACCGTAGCGGTTCCTGGGCACCAAGCGTTTTGCGGCGGTCGCGTCACCTCGTACTGTCGCATGGCCTATTGAGAAACCGACAAACTCTTCGGGGCTCTCAGTCGATAACGACACGACGGATTCTGTTTGTCGCCTCCTATCCAAATGAGATCTCTTATGCCATTCCTGCGCGGTAGCCTTGGGTTTGAACGATTCAGCGTCACCGGATTTGACGCTGACGCTTTCGGGGACGAACACATCGAAATCTTGGCCCAGCATGCCGCGGGAAAGTTTCAAACGGCCAACACCGAAAACGTTCACGTCGGATTCTTGGGCGGCGAACACTTGTTCGATCAAGATTTCTCGCTCGAAAAGAATGTGATCAACAACGCGCTTCACTGCTCCGTCCGTATCGACACGAACAAGATTCCCGCAGCGATTCGCGCCGCGTGGATGCAAATGGAACTTGCCGGAATGGCAAAGGATAGCGAGGACGGGACGGTCACCAAAGCACAACGCAAGGAAGCCAAGGAAGCAGTCGAGCAGCGTTGTGAAGTCGAGGCGGAATCTGGCAAGTATCGAAAGATGCAGTACTTTCCCTTTCTCTGGGATTTCGATCAAGAACTCCTGTACTTCGGCGGCAGCGTCGGAAACGCCAGCGGTCTCTGCATGGACTTGCTGGAAAGCAGTTTCGGCGTCGAACTGCGTCACATCGGCGCCGGCACCGTCGCGCAAAACTGGGCGGTCGACGCAGACCGATACGCGGAAGTCGACGACTTGTTGCCCATCAGCTTCGTTTCACAGTTCGTTCAAGGAAGCCATACTTGGGCGAACGAGCACTCGCAAGCTCCCGACTTTCTCGGTAACGAGTTTCTGATGTGGCTCTGGTGGTACCTTGAAAACGAAAGCGACACCATCAAACTGGCCGACGAATCGGAAGTCACCGTGATGCTCAACAAGACACTCGCCCTGGAGTGCCCCAACGCAGAGTCCGGTAAAGAATCGATCACTGCGGAGTGCCCCACCAAGCTGCCCGAAGCCTTGCAGGCCATTCGCAGTGGCAAGCTGCCTCGCAAGACCGGGATGACGATGATCAGCGATGGACGTCAGTTCGATTTGACTTTGCAAGCTGAGCGTTTTGCAATCAGCGGTGCAAAGATCCACTTGGACGACGATGAGGAGTTCACCGACGAAGATCGCATTGATGCGATCCGCTTGCTGAGCCAGTCCACCGACATGCTGTTTCACGTATTCTGTGATCTGCGATCAGGAAAACAGTGGAAAGGCATCGAGAAAAAGATCAGCAAATGGATCGCCGTCGCCGAGCCGCAAGGCCAAAAAGCGGCCGCGTGACGTCGCCGGCGGGGCTAGCCAGGAATATTCACGCAACTCACTACAGTTATCGCAACACGTTTGAGTGAAACGACTTGCGCGGATTGGCAGGAAAATAGCCTGCGCAGATCAGCCGGAACGCGATAGCGTCCGGTTCTTGCACCTCAACTCGAAATCCGGACGCTTTTAAGAACGTCAAGTTTACGACAGAAGTTTAACGCCTCATTGTAGGGGCACCATCGTATGCTCCAATGGCGTGAAAACGGCCGGAATTCATGCCTGGAACCGGCGGGATGATTGCCGATCAGGGCAAAGGAAACGATACTTGGGGAAATGCAGCGCAGGTCCAAATGGCCCTCCGCTGAGATCACGCCGCCGTGATCCTGCTGCTGTGATCCCGCCCCACCCGTTTCCTCATGGGACAAACCATGCCATCCATTGAACGCTTTGCCGTTTTGCTAAGCCTCGCCGCTCTTCTTGCCACGTCAGCTTTCGCCGATGACAACTGGCCCACCTTTCGCGGTGCGCAACGCACCGGAGTTTCAACCGATACCGGGCTGCTGAACAGCTGGCCCAAGGGCGGCCCGGAACTGATCTGGACGGCGACGGGTGCCGGCCGTGGTTACTCCAGCGTCGCAATCGACGATGGAAAACTTTACACAATCGGTGACGCTCCATCGACCGCCAGCGATGACGATGAATACCTTGTTTGCTTTGACGTCAAATCCGGTCAGCAGCTTTGGAAGAGCAAGACCGGTGCACCTTGGACCAGCGGCCAAGAATCTTGGCAAAGCTCTCGTAGCACGCCAACCGTCGACGGCGACCATGTCTATGTGCTGACCGCCCACGGTGATCTGATCAAGTTCACGACCTCGGGTGATGAAGTCTGGCGAAAGAACTTGAAGGACGACTTCGCTGGCAAGAAAGCAGACGGATGGGGGTACAGTGAATCGGTTCTGATCGATGGTGACAAACTGGTTTGTACTCCAGGCGGCGAAACCAACACGATGGTTGCACTGAACAAGAATACCGGTGAAACGATCTGGTCAACTTCGCGCCCGGAGGATCGAGGTGCCGGACACGCATCGATCGTCATCTCCAACGTCGGCGGCACTCGCGTCTATGTCCAGACCACCGGCTCGGGAGCGATGGGTGTGCGAGCTGATGACGGCAAGCTGCTCTGGACTTACGACATCAAGAAAACAACCGCTGTGATCCCGACACCGATTGTGAAGGACGACTTGGTGTTCTTCTCCGCAGGCTATGGCACCGGCGGTACGCTCGTCAAACAAGTGCCCACGTCCGATGGCGTTGATGCCCAAGAAATTTATCCCACGACTCCCGATCTGGGAAACAAGCACGGCGGAATCGTCTTGGTCGGCAACTATCTTTACGGCGACTCCGACGATCGCGGCATCCCCTTCTGTGCCGACCTGATGACCGGCGAAATCAAATGGAAATCTCGTGGCGCGGGAAAGAAATCCGCCAGCGTGACCGCCGCCGATGGCAACGTCTACGTTCGCTTCAGCAACGGCGTCGTGGCGCTCGTCAAAGCGTCTCCAGAGGGCTACGAAGAACTTGGCAGCTTCACCACACCGGGCAGCGGCGACCGGCCCAGTTGGTCACACCCCGTAATCTTTGACGGAAAACTGTTCCTTCGCGAAGGCGACCAGGTGCTCTGCTACAACCTCAAAGGTTAGTGGGCGGGTTGATCGAGTCACGACGCGAATGGAAAGACCGTAGCATGGGCTGGTGCAAAACAGTCTGCGGAAATCAGCCGCCACGCAATAGCGTCCGGTTCTCACGCCCTGTCCAATGACACCTCTCCCAAGGAACTTGGGGGAGGTCGAGCTTAGCCGTCCAGGCGAATGCGAGGGAGGGGCCGGTCTGCGCAAGTGAGCGTTTGGGATTGGCAATACGTTTTCCGGGGCACGCTATCGATTTGGAAAATCGAGCGACAATTGTCGTTCGACTTTCCAAGTCGAAAACGAACACCATCAAACGCTTTGATCCGCGACTCAAATCTGACACCTCCCCCAAGGAACTTGGGGGAGGTCGAGCTTAGCCGTCCAGGCGAATGCGAGGGAGGGTGGCGGTCTGCGCAAGTGAGCGTTTGGGATTGGCAATACGTTTTCCGGGGCACGCTATCGATTTGGAAAATCGAGCGACAATTGTCGTTCGACTTTCCAAGTCGAAAACGAACACCATCAAACGCTTTGATCCGCGACTCAAATCTGACACCTCCCCCAAGGAACTTGGGGGAGGTCGAGCTTAGCCGTCCAGGCGAATGCGAGGGAGGGGCCGGTCTGCGCAAGTGAGCGTTTGGGATTGGCAATACGTTTTCCGGGGCACGCTATCGATTTGGAAAATCGAGCGACAATTGTCGTTCGACTTTCCAAGTCGAAAACGAACACCATCAAACGCTTTGATCCGCGACTCAAATCTGGCACCTCCCCCAAGGAACTTGAGGGAGGTCGAGCTTAGCCGTCCAGGCGAATGCGAGGGAGGGTGGCGGTCTGCGCAAGTGAGCGTTTGGGATTGGCATTACGTTTTCCGGGGCACGCTATCGATTTGGAAAATCGAGCGACAATTGTCGTTCGACTTTCCAAGTCGAAAACGAACACCATCAAACGCTTTGATCCGCGACGCAAATCTGACACCTCCCCCAAGGAACTTGGGGGAGGTCGAGCTTAGCCGTCCAGGCGAATGCGAGGGAGGGGCCGGTCTGCGCAAGTGAGCGTTTGGGATTGGCAATACGTTTTCCGGGGCACGCTATCGATTTGGAAAATCGAGCGACATTCGTTCGAAGGCTGTGTCCAGGGCGCACCTTCATCCGAAAACCGCGCAGCTATCCGGCATTGAGCCGCCAGATCGTGAAGTTCAGCACGCTGGCGAAGCTGACCCAGGCGAGATACGGAATCATCAACGAGCCAGCGATTGTTGACCGTTTCAGAAACGCAGTCGTCGTCGCAACAATCGCCAGCCAAAGGATCAGTATCTCAGCGAACGCCCAACCAGGTTGGTGCAATCCAAAGAAGATCCATGACCAGGCGATATTTAATGCCAACTGCAGGACGAACAGTCCGAGAGGTGTTTTCGAGTCCTTGAGCCCATTGGGCAACCAAACGATCCACGCCGCGATCGCCATCATCACATAAAGGGTCGTCCAGACCGGACCGAACACATAGTCGGGCGGATTCCAAGTCGGCTTCTCGATCGTCTGATACCAGCCCTTGATCTCCGACGTGGTCGCCACGGCACCGAGCCCACCTGCGCCGAGACAGACCACCAGAAACACCGCCAGCCCAACCCAACGAACACCCCCCGTCATGTCCTGCTCCCGATCATGCTACGTTCCTCGCTGCCATAAAAACACTTAACCGTCACTCAACATCCCACCTAACACAGTACGGCATCGAAAAGCCACCAAACACCCTTTCATTCACAGCTCCGTAGTGGATCTTGTCAAAGATCCCGTCACACACCGGATCTTGAACAAGATCCACTACACACCGGATCTTGAACAAGATCCACTACAGACGAATGCCTCAAGACTAAGGGCTATTCGATGACAATGGTAGTTACCCAACCCCGCATCGGTTGCAAAGATAAAGCTTGCTTGGTGGTTTGCCCCGTCGAGTGTTTTCACACCGCTTCGTCGCCCATGCCGTCGTAATATTCGCGAGTGTGAATGTATCCCATCTCAGACTACTGACCTTCGATATAACCAATCATGGCCTGAATCGTCTTGGGCTTGCTCAAGGCGCGCGGACCGATCAGTCCCGCAAGTCGATCGACATGCAGCCTTAGATTGGTCTCGATAGCTTTTCGATCGATTGTCATTGGAACAGAAAGAAAGGATCGCTACTAAGAAAACAGCTGCCGAATCCAAAGCCGAAAGAAGCGATCCGTAATGACAAACGAAGATTCCTCTCGTTCAATCAGATCGCTTGATTCGAGAGACTCCGCCGCACGTTGCGAGTTTGAGGCAGTTCGCAACCCGAATCGGCGAGTGAAATCGGATGAAAAAGGCTTGGGCGGAACCTCGCTTTGAGCAAGCCCTCGAAGGAATCGCTGTTCGTTCTTGGTCAGCGACTCCCACAGATTCACGTAGGCATGGCTTTCTCGGCGCAGCAATTCAGCGATGGCAATGCCAAGATGATCGCCATTGACTTCCTCCCCCGCATCCGTCATCGACCAAAGAACGTGGCACAAATGCTGTGTATAAAACGGATGACCTCCCGTCCGCGCACACAGCTCGTCGATCACCGATCGGTCAATCCGCTTTTTCGCGTCTTGAAAACGCTTCAAGATAAACGGCTGCCAATGTTTCGTATCGATCGGACCGATCGGATAATGCATCGCCGATCGGTAGAGGGGACGAGACTCATCGAGAAACATCGACTGCAAAAGATGCTTGCGGCTCCCCAGAAAGATGTAGGCAACATTCTTGTGGTGCTGAATGCTGCTGCGAATTTGCCGCTCGGTCAAATCATCTTCGTAGTCCGTGATCTGCTGAAACTCGTCAAACACCATGACGACGGTCTTCCCCGTTTTTTTCGCAAGCTTTTGCGGTGCGTCCAAGACCTCAATCAGATCCGTCTTCGAGACGGCGCGACCCTCAATTCCGAAATCGATCTTTGGCTGCCCCGAATCATCCAAAGAAACACTGGGCCGCAATCGACCGAAAAGTGATTTACCGACCTCGAGAAGTCGCCTTGTTGTCGTTTCTGCGGCCGAAGAAATTGCCTTTGCGGTGGCCTCCGCAAACGCCGCCGATCCGTCTGTCGGCCACAAATCCACATACACCGATACAAACTGCTTCTTGGGCAACTTACCTAAAGCACGAAGTATCAGTGACGTTTTGCCCATCCTGCGTTCGGCATAGACGAAACAGCGACCTGCCGACTGCATCGTCTCCGTGAGCTCGCCCAGCTCCTGGGATCGATTGCAGAATGCACCATTTCCAACGATACCGCCATACGAAAAAGGATTCATCGCCACCTCCAAATTACGCAGCATGCGTTACGCAGTTTGCGTAATTTAGCGAGGCTTGGCAAGCCCCAAAATCCGACATCAGGCAGATTATCAGTTTATTCCCCCGCTGTCCTCGCCGAGTGTCTGGCAACGCATCGACAACTTTCACAACCCGCACGGCCAATCAAGCGGCTTTGCAAAATCGTCCGCATTGATGTTTTGCCCTCGCTTTCGCATTCAATCGCAATGTTCTGAACAAGTTTACTTTTGCAACTTGCGATCAATCGTAAGGTGGAGCAAGTCGGCGGAGACCGTGGTGGAGGACGCTTCCTCAATGAATGGTGTACTGGATTTCGCCATAAATCCAGTGCGAAAGGAATTCTGACGAATCCCACTACCAAGTGTGCCACCACTAGCCGCAGACGCAAATGCCGCCATCAACCGGATCGTTCTGGAAAGGTCAGGTAGGTTGCCGGCACTGCATCGACGAGCCAGACGCCGTTGGCGGAGAGATAGAGTTTGTGTCCGTCACGGTGCATCGTGCCGGCGGCCATCTGAAGGATGATTGGCTTGCCTCGCCGCGAGCCCACTTTGGTCGCGGTCTCATCATCGGGCGAAAGATGGACGTGGTGGCGAGGTTGAGTTCAACGCCGGATACCGAATGCCCCTGGCTGGCCCGGATTCGCAAACCATCGTCGCTCAAGGCGAAACGTTTCTTGTCATTGTTGGCGACCACTTCATGGATCAGCTCCAGCGAGAGTGATCTTCCAAGGGCGTTTGCTTTGGTGATGATGATCGTGGCCGCATCCTCGCAGTACATCTCGATGCCTTCGGCAACGATGAAGGCCCCGTGATCGTGAGCTTGCTCGAGGAGATGCTCGACGATCAGACAGCAGAACCGATCCATTCATTCGTTTCCAAGTCCGAAAAGGAGATTGTCGGTCACGTGCTCTTCACATCGGTCACGATCAAGCCGGCCGGCGAATCGAATGATGGAGCGACTGCCCACATCCTTGCAACCTTGGCTGTGACCCGCGAGCTGCAAGGTAACGGTATCGGGACGCAACTTGTCAAAGAGGCATTGCTACAACTTGCCGCGGCCGGCGTCCAACTCGTCTTCGTACTCGGCTATCCGAAGTACTACTCTCGCTTTGGTTTTTTCCCCGCCGGCGTGCGCGGGTTCCAAGCTCCGTATCCTATTCCCGAGAAGAACGTAGACGCTTGGATGGTTCTCCAATTGCAAACACATGCGGTCGATTCATTCGAAGGCACGATTCAATGCTGCAAAGCACTAGACCATGAAAAGTACTGGGTCGAGTAATGGACGATTCTGCGTCATTACAACTGAGACCGTTTCGCTCCGGCGATGCAGAGGCATGCCTGGATCTGTTCCGCGATTGCGTTCATCGCGTTAACTCGCGCGACTGCACCGATGACCAGATCGAAGCGTGGGCTTCGCCGACGATCGAGCTGGAATCTTGGCGAGCCAGGTTCGATGACCGCTTTGCTTACGTTGTGATTGAAAATGAAAGTGTCGTTGGCTTCACCGACATGACTCGCGACGGACATCTTGATCGGTTATTCGTATCCGACGACCATCAGGGGCGCGGCATTGCTCGTCGACTTGTCGAGAGGCTATTGAGCGATGCCGCAGAGGAATCGATTCAAGAAATAACGACCGACGCCAGCATCACAGCGAAGCCATTTTTCCTGCGGATGGGATTCAGCGTCGTGCGTGAGCAATCGGTTGAATGCCGCGGAGCGTGGTTGACGAACTATCGAATGCGGCGAGCAACACATGTGGAAGCTAGTTGACTTGACAAGTGCCATCTTCGCATCGCCCCGTCAATCGCAATCGGTTCTTGGCAAAGACGCGATAGCCGATCTCGATTCCATGCGAAATGCCGGGAAGTCGAGTAAGTGCGACAAGAGGCTTTAGACCGATGGCGGCGTAGAGGCGGCGGAACACTTCGACGCCCGTGATCCACTCGCCGCCCGGTAACCGACCTTGGATCTCATCCATGAACTCTTTTTTGGTCATCCCGTAGCTTGCAGAGATGAACGAAGGGTTGGCAATGTCGGTGAACTGAATCCGATGTTTTCGATCAAGTCGACGGAGCAGCTTGATCTCGCGAAGGCAGAGCGGACATTCGCCATCGTAGAAGACTTCAACCTGCCAATCGTTGCCAACGTCGCTGCTCATGAGTCCTTCGTTGCCTCGCTGTCAGTCTCCGATGCGTCCTTCACCGCGAATCGTCCGCCCTTTCGCTCACGCAGCTTCACGCCTTCACCTTTCGGGTCGGAGACGCCATTTGCCGCGACTTCCTTGGCCATCACAAACCCCATCGAGACATCCGACTGGCCGATTTCACCTTCCATGAAGACCGGTGTGGTCATTGCGATTTTCTGCTCGGCTTCGTTTGCTCCGCTAATGTTTTGCTCCGCTAATGTACTGAAACAACCGCATGAAGCCGCCACGCGATAGCGTCCGGTTCTCACGCCTCTACTCGGGAACCGGACGCTATCGCGTGCCGGCTGATGAATAATCCGGGCTAATGGTCTGGGGCAACTTGTCTTTAGGGTAGTGGATCTTGTTAAAGATCCTGTCGCTTTTCCGAACCATGACCACGTAGTGGATCTTGTCAAAGATCCCCCATCGACATCCCGAGTCGAAATCGAACACTATCGTACCGCCCAAACACAAACCAAACGCCCTGAGCCGTGACGTTGCGGAGCGATCCAGTTGATGCGTCTCCTGCGCCTCGGCTACAGGGCAAATAATGCGAAGCACAGCCCTCATTCTCCGTTGAGCCAATTCCGTTGAGCCAATTCTCCGCTAAACCACGACTGGAGCAGTACGACGCCCGATGATGTATAATCGAGGGATAGCAAAATCGATCCTTTGCATTCCCCAGATTGCGGATTCATGTTTCATCATCACGCCAATCTCGCCAACCGTCGAACCTTTTTATCTCGTACCGGTGTGGGTCTCGGTAGTACTGCATTTTCAGCGCTGATGGCGCGAGACCTGATGGCTGGCGATTTAAAGGCTGGAGAATCATCAGCGTCGGGAATCAACGCGTCGTCCCCCAATGCGGCAGGCCGCAGCGGGCTGCCTCACCACTCGCCCAAAATCAAACGCGTGATCTTTCTGTGCATGGCGGGTGGGCCTTCGCATTTGGAGACGTTTGACCACAAGCCCGAGTTGGCGGCGATGGATGGCAAGCCCATGCCGGCATCCTTTACCGATGGACAGCCGATCGCGCAGTTGCAAGGCCAGGAGCTGAAATGCCAGGGACCGTTAACAAAGTTTCAGCGTTACGGAAAAAGCGGCCAGTGGATCAGTGACTTTTTGCCGTATCACCAAAAGATGGCCGACGATATCTGTGTGATCCGTTCGATGGTGACCGAGCAGATCAATCACGATCCCGCGCACACGTTCATGAACACGGGCACGGCGATCAGCGGACGTCCATCGATGGGCTCTTGGGTCACGTACGGTTTGGGCGCCGAAAGTGAAAATCTGCCGGGCTTTGTGGTGCTCACCAGTGTCGGCGGACGCAACCCACAACCGATCGCGTCGCGGCAATGGGCGTCCGGTTTTTTGCCGAGTCGATATCAAGGCGTCGAGTTCAGCAGCAGCGGCCAGCCCGTCAACTACGTCAATCCGCCGACGGGAATCACGCGTCAGCAACAACGTCGGTTGATCGACACGATCAACGATCTGAATCAGCAACGCGGTCAGCAGACACTCGATCCCGAGATTGAGACACGACTGTCGACCTATGAGATGGCGTTTCGGATGCAGACCTCCGTTCCCGAGCTGGCGAATTTTTCCGACGAAACTCAGGAAACCTTGGAGATGTACGGAGCGGCTGCCGGTGACGGTTCGTATGCCTCCAATTGTTTACTCGCGCGGCGTCTGGCGGAACGTGGCGTTCGATTCATCCAGCTCTATCATCGCGGCTGGGATCACCACGGCGGGTTGGAGAAATACATGAATATCTGCTGCTCGTTGACCGACAAGCCGACTTGGGCATTGTTGACCGATTTGAAACGCTTGGGAATGCTTGACGACACGTTGATCATCTGGGGTGGCGAGTTCGGACGCACGCCGATGTTTCAGGGAAAGGGCGGTGCGGGGCGAGACCATCACATCAAAGGATTCTCGATGTGGATGGCCGGCGGCGGTGTCAAAGCCGGCTACGGCCACGGTGCCACCGATGAACTCGGTTATCATGCGGTCGATCAAGTCGTTCATGTTCGCGATTTGCACGCCACCATGCTGCACTTGCTGGGCATCGACCACAAACGATTCTCTGTAAAATTCCAAGGTCTGGACATGCGTTTGACCGGTGTCGAGCCCTGTCACGTCATCAACGACATCCTCGTCTAACCCACCATCACGAATAACCCACCATTACGAACATGGAAAGATCCTCATGAAACGATCTAACGTACCAACCTCCAACGTACGTCGGCGTCAGTTACTGGGCGGTTTCGGTGTCGCCATGGGATTGCCGCTGCTGGAGTCGATGGTGCCTCGGCGGGCATCCGCCGCCGCCTCCGAATCGGAAAGTGGCATCCCGCGTCGAATGCTGGTCGCTCACTTTGGAACCGGAATGAACCTTCACGAGTTCTTTCCCGATCAGACCGGCGAATCGTGCGAGCTGAAACGGATCACAAAACCGTTGCAGGATTTTCGCAAACGAATGACGATCCTCTCCGGTATGCAACTGGAGCACGGTGGAGGCCACACCGGCGACTACACGTTCCTGACCGGCACGAAAGGATGGAGCAGTTCCGGTATAGAAGGTGGAATCTCGGCTGATCAAGTGGTCGCAAAACAGATCGGCGGCGCAACAAGATTTCCGTCCATGCAGTTTTCGATTGATCGTGGCACGAACTTTGGCAACCAAGGTCTTGCGACATTGTCATGGAGCGAGAACGGGATCCCCCTCGCCGCCGAAAACGATCCCTACGTTCTATTCGGGCGAATGTTCCAATCAGATGACCCGGCCGCGGCCAAGATGCGGGATGCGCAGTTCCGTCGCCGCGGCAGCATCTTGGACTTGGTGACCGAGCAGGCCAAGTCGATGGAGCGTGGCGTCAGCAACGATGACAAACGCAAGCTCGACGAGTATTTCACGTCTGTCGCAGAAATCGAACACCAGCTCAAACGCGATATCGATTGGTCGACCAAACCAAAGCCACAGCCCGAACTCGCAGGAATCGGCGATTACTCCGTTTCCCTGACACCCGACTCGCGAGAGTTCGACTACGACCGTTACCAAAAACTGATGTATGACCTAGTCGTATTGGCGTTCAAGACCGATTCGACTCGCGTGATCACGTACAACGTTCGCCAAGAACTCAGGGGCGGTGTTTTCCCGGTGCACGGGGTATCAAAGGGTTTCCACGCACTGACGCACCACAACAACGATCCCAAGAACTTGGACGAACTTGCCAAGGTCGATGAGATTAACATGCGGTATTGGCGAGGATTATTGGAACGTCTCGACTCGGTGCCGCAGGCCGATGGTCGCAGTCTGCTGGATCATACCGTGCTCGCTTTTTCAAGCAGCGCGGGCATGGATCACTCTCGAGATCGGCTGCCAACCATCGTCTTTGGCGGTGAAGCGTTGGGGATCAAACACAAGACCCATCTACGGCTGCCAGAGAAAACTCCGTTGGCCGGTCTGTGGCACACGATGGCCCATGCGATGGGAGCCCAAGTCGATCAAATGCAGGACAGCCATGGTGTCATCAGTGAATTGCTCTCGTAGACTAACGCCGCTGGTGCGGTCCCACGCTTCAAGTTGGGCACATTTCCTCTGCTGCCTGATCGTCGTTTCGATTTGCGTTCCTGCGGGTGCTGCTGGCTCACAGTCCCCAGAGCCAAGCGAGCTGACCGACCGTTCTGGACAGCAGTTCCGCTTGATCCAGCCCAACCAGTTTGTGATGGGGGGCAGTGATTCGCGTGCGTTCGCCAAGGACCACTCGGATTTCAATAGCGCCGGTGACGACCAGCCCAGCCATCCCGTCATACTGACACGTCCTTTTTACATGGCGACCACAGAAGTCACCGTGGGACAATTCAAACGATTTGTGCAGGCAACCGGATACGAAACTCAAGCTCAATCCAGCGGCAACGGGATCGTCGGCTGGATGCCGATCGATGGCGATCGACCCGAACGCCCCAAACAATCCTTCGCGCAGGCCGCCGAGTTCGATTGGCTCTCCCCTGGGTTTCCACAGACCGATGACTGTCCCGTGGTGGGCGTCTCCTACAACGACGCAATGGCGTATTGCGAATGGATCAGTCAGCAAGAAAACGCCGAGTACCGATTGCCGACTGAAGCCGAATGGGAATGCGTGTGCCGCGCGGGCACCGACACGTTGTTCTCGTTCGGCGATGATTACCCTGGTCAAATTCACCGACACGCGAATCTCGGAAACGCGGAGCTGGAAAAATCGTTTCCGGGACGTGTCACTCAGCAGTGGTTGGTCGACACGGAAAGCGATCCCGGCGACGGTCAAGTGTTCACGGCACCCGTGGGTAACTACACCGCAAACGCTTGGGGCCTGCACGATTTGCACGGAAACGTTTGGGAGTGGTGCCAAGACAATTATCTGGACACCTTCTACACGCAGTTCAAATCGAACGGCTATCGTAGTGTCCAACCGCGCGCAATCGATCCCGTGTGTACCGAGCGTTGGCAGCAGGATGGTGACTGGCGAGTGATACGGGGAGGCAGTTGGTTTGTCTCACCAATTCAATGCCAAAGCTCCATGCGAGGTTACTTCGAAGCCAGTGATGCGGCTTGCTATGTCGGATTTCGAGTGGTTCGCCAAGCCAGTGAGGCTGCGCGAGGGGCCGCAGAGCAGCGACACGCCGCATCGGTTGCCGCCGATGAACAACTACGCTCGATTGCACGTGCGACCGTGGAAGCCCACCAAGGTGTGATTCGCTACGAAATCGATTGCGACGCGTTCGGCAGCGACGCTCAAGAACGTATCGGCGATTTGATGCACCCGGTGGAGTTTGACATACGACCGCCAGGCAAGATCACGACGGAGATGATCGAATCCGTCTGCCGAGCACAGAAACTCGCCGGAATCATCATCCGATCCGGAGGTGATGACATCACTTCACAAACGTTTGCCCCCTTGGCAAATCATCCTGGTTTGCGTTGGATTCAGATCACCGGCACCGTCGACCTGGACGACACGCTGCTGGATCACTTTCGCAACGCGGATCAGATCGAGTCCCTGCACTTGCAAGGCGAGGGGATCACGAACGCCGGGCTTGAGAAGCTACCTCCGTTGAAAACGCTTCGCGAAGTGATCTTGGCCTCGACCGCATGCACCGGAGAGTTCTTGCGTCACCACGTCGGTTCGCCGCTGACTCAATTGCACATCCAAAGATTGACGGACTCGGCGGCGCGGACGCTCACACAGTTTCCTGAGATGCGTCAGTTGCACGTTTCATCACCCTTGATCTCACCCAGTGGGCTGCAGGACATCGCGTCACTTCGCCTGCTCAACCAACTGTCGCTCAGGGACATTTCAACGCTTTCAGATTCCGATTTCGCGACGCTCGGTCGGCTTCGCCAACTCGAACGCTTGGAGCTATTCGAAACCAAGGCAGGTGATCAGACGGTCGCTGCGTGCAACGGGTTGAACCAATTGCGAACACTTGTGATCGATGGCGATGCATTGACCGACAATGGGCTCCAAACGATTGCCGACATCCCTTCGCTCCATGAGCTGTACATTCGCGGCAATTCGCAGATCACCGATCAAGGACTCCAAAGCCTCTGGCGTCTACCTAATTTGCGTCAACTGGAACTGCGCGGCACCGCGATCACCGGAACAGGACTCGCCGCCCTTTGCGAACTCCCCAAACTGCGTGACCTGCAAATCGACGGTGACGGACTCTCTGACGCCGGGCGTCAGGTTGTGACGCAACTACAAGAATCTTGTCCAGAATTGCGAATCAGGACTCGCTGAGCGATGAAAATACTCTTGATGCCATTTGAATCTTTTTCTCAACGCTGTCCACGCGTGATCTTGGTGCTCATGTTGCTGCTCGGGTCTTGGGCCTCAACGGCGACCGCCGATTCGGTTAGTTTTCGACAAACGGTACAGCCCTTTTTCGCGGAGCACTGCGTTCGGTGCCACGACGAAAAGCTGACGGAGGGCGAATTGAATCTTCGCTCCCTGTCCGCCGACTTCGATGACTCCATGGCTGCCCAGCGTTGGGTCGAAATTTTGGATCGAATCAACTTAGGTGAGATGCCACCGGAGGACGAACCGCGACCGACGCCGGAGCAGTTGGAGGTCGTGACGGGCTGGATCACGGATCAATTGCAGCAGATGCGTGCAGCGGCTGACAGCACCGGTGGTCGCGTCGTCCTGCGCCGATTGACTCGTCTGGAATACGCCAACACGGTTCGCGATTTGCTGGGTGTCGAGTTTGTTCAAGGCAAAGGTCCGCTGGATGTCCTGCCTCCCGACGGGTCGATTCGTGGATTTGATCGAAACAGTCGGGCTCTGCTGGTCGACCCTTCGTTGCTGGACGCCTACCTCCAAGTCGCGGAGACCGTCGCGGAGAAAGCGATCCAGTTTCGACCGCCGCTGATCACGTCGCGAACGATGCGATTCGAGTTTCGTGACACCAAGGGCTCCGCGATGGAGTACTTGATCGATCAGCGAAGTGCCGAAATCGTGGACGGACGCATGGTTTTGATGGAAGGCAACGCGCGTACCTTTGGAAAACTTCGGCATCCCTTCAGCGGTTCCGAGATTCCCGCCACCGCAGAGTATCGCGTTCGTGTGCAAGCATCGGCGGTGCCCGGTGCTGATGGAGATCCCGTCTACATGGATGTCCGTCAAGGCCCTGCGGAAAGCTTTGCTCAGTTTCGCGTGGACGCGTCCCCCGACTCTCCACAAGTTTACGAAGCGATCACCACGAGGGACGAACTGTTCCAGGGTGAATTCCAAATCGGTATCGTCAACGGCAGCAAGTTTCATGACTACGTGGGCAGCCGCGGCGAAGCGCTCAAAGAATCGAAAAAGGCGTTTGATCAGGGACGTTTGGTGGACGCAACGCGGATCAAAGCAAGGCTGCGAGCACAGGGTGATTACGACACCAACAACCGCGGTGCATTTTCGCCCAACGCGTGGAAACTCGATGATTTGCCGAAACTTTATTTGGATTGGATCGAAGTCACTGGCCCCCTGGGCAGCGACTATCCGCCGCAGAGCATGCGGCAGGTTTTTTCCGACGGTTGGGATCCGGAAACGCTCGATGCCGATGGCCGCTGGCGAGTCATCCGTCGTCTGTTGCCCCGTGCCTATCGGCGAAAGGTGAGCAATACCGAGATCCAGCAGATCACCGACTTGATCCAATCGGAACTCGATGCCGGGCATGATCTGCAGCGTGCGATGCGAACCGGCGTGGTAGCAATCCTTTGCTCCCCCAGTTTTCTGTATCTCTACGAAGCCTCGGAAACGGACAATGCACGTCTGTTGCAGCCGATGGAGTTGGCAAGCCGACTGAGCTACTTTTTGTGGAGCAGCAAGCCCGATGATGAACTTTTTGCGTTGGCTGTTCAAGGAAAACTGTCTGATCCGAAAGTGTTGGAATCCGAAGTCAACCGTATGCTTGGTGACGATCGGATAGATGGATTTCTGCAGGGGTTTGCGAGACAGTGGCTCAAGATCGATCAGTTCAATCAGTTTCCCGCCGACGAAAAGATTTTTCCCCAGTTCTACGAAACTCGTTTCGTCGGCTTGGAATCGGACGTCGCTGAGCAGCCGTTGGCAATGATCGGCGAGCTGATCCGATCCGACGAGCCGGTGACGGCATTGCTCGACTCGGATTGGACGATGCTCAACGAGCGATTGGCATCGTTCTATGACATCGATGGTGTCAGCGGTGATCGGTTTCAACGCGTCGCACTGACATCGAGCCAGTCGGCTGAACGGTCGACAACCATGCCATCTCCCGAAATCATCCGCGGCGGTTTGCTGGGGATGGCGGGAGTTCATCGCTGGGGCAGCGACGGCAGTCGGACCAAGCCGGTCGAGCGTGGCAAGTACATCTTGGACGTGCTGTTCAACGATCCGCCCCCACCACCGCCGCCCAATGCAGGCGAAGTGGAGCCGAACCTTGGCGGAAAGAAATTGACGGTTCGAGAAAGGCTGCGGCTGCATCGCGAGCAGACGACGTGTAACAATTGTCATCGCCGCATCGATCCCTACGGATTGGCGTTAGAGAATTTCAACGTGATCGGACAATGGCGTGATCGATTCGACGGCGAGAAGCCGTTGAACCAGTGGGGAGACGACCGCCCCGAGATCGATGCCAGCGGCCAATTGCCGAGCGGAGAGTCATTTGACGATTTTGTCCAATTCAAGCAAGCGTTACAAAAACAGCGATCACGTTTTGTACGTGGCCTGACCGAAAAGATGCTGATGTACGCTTTGGCTCGAACCTTGGTCGCAAACGACCGGCCAACGATCGATCAAATCATCTCCGAGGCCGGCGGCGACGAAATGAGTTTTCGTTCGCTCATTCAAGGCATCGCCGCCTCAAAAGCATTTCGCGCCAAATAGCATCAGTGACCTTGGCCGGCGCAGGAGACTGCTGAGTTAGTCGTGTTGCGTTGTCTCTGTGAGCCGATGACGCTAGGCGCGGGTTAGGAGAAACAGTTTGCATTTCCCAACGATGGACAACTCATTGTCAAGAATCTGGACTGCTCAAAGTTTGGGTTGACATTGTTTTTTCAGTCCATGTTTTTGTCCCATGCATCGCAATCAGAGTGAGCCTCAGGCGCTAGCCGTGGGCCGGCACCACAATCCGCCTTAGGCCCACGGCTAGCGCCTGAGGCTCACTGGGAGCCACCGGCTGCGCCAGCAGTAGGGAAATAAACTGGACTGCTCAAAGTTTGGGTTGACATTGTTTTTTCAGTCCATGTTTTTGTCCCATGCATCGCAATCAAAGTGAGCCTCAGGCGCTAGCCGTGGGCCGGCACCACAATCCGCCTCAGGCGCTAGCCGTGGGCCGGCACCGCAATCCGCCTTAGGCCCACGGCTAGCGCCTGAGGCTCACTGGGAGCCACCGGCTGCGCCGGCAGTAGGGACATAAACTGAACTGCTCAAAGTTTGGGTTGACATTGTTTTTTCAGTCCATGTTTTGTCCTATGCATCGCAATCAGAGTGAGCCTCAGGCGCTAGCCGTGGGCCGGCACCACAATCCGCCTCAGGCCCACGGCTAGCGCCTGAGGCTCACTGGGAGCCACCGGCTGCGCCAGCAGTAGGGAAATGAACTTGCGCAAACTCAAAAAGAAACAACGCCAAACTTTGAACAGTCCAGCACTAGCCCAGATGATTCATCAGCCGCTATCGCGTGGCGGCTGAGACGCGCAGACTGTTTTCGCACCAATCCGCACAAAGTGTTTTGTGCAAACGTATTGCGAAGACTGCAATGAGTCGTGTGAATCACGCGTGAGTCATTCGCGCCTAGAATCGCGTTTCCATGACGGGGCCGGAGCCGATTGGTGTGCGGCCGATGATCAATGCGACGATCGCGCCTGCGATGAAACCACCGATATGAGCCCACCAAGCGACGCCTGTTTCCGCGTTCGAGGTGACGCCGCTGAACGTTTGCATGGCGAACCAAATTCCCAGGAACACGGGTGCCGGCAGGACAAACACGTACAGAAAAATCGGTATCGGTAAGATCGATTTCACGCGAGCATGGGGGTACAGCCACGCGTAGGCGCCCATCACTCCCGCAATCGCGCCGCTGGCACCGATGGTTGGAATCGGGCTGTCGGGGCCGGTCGCCCAATGAGACAACGACGCAATGACGCCCGTGCCGATGTACAGCAACGCAAATCCGATGTGACCCAGCCGGTCCTCCACATTGTCACCAAAGACGTACAAGAACCACATGTTGCCCAAAAAATGCATCCAGCCGCCGTGCAGAAAGATGCAAGTCAAAACGGTCAGCCATGGCGGGATGGTTGACGGTGGCAACGTCGTTCGCTGGGGAACGATCTCAATTCCACGGCTGGTTTGGACCGCAACATTCTGCTCGATCACCAATTCCACATCGGGATGAGACAACCTGGCGGGTATCATCCCGTATTCTTGGACGATCGATTGCCCCGAATCTGCTTGGGTGATCTGCAACAGGAATGCCGCGGTGCAGATCGCCAGGACGATGTAATTGACGAAGGGAGTTCGTCGGCTGGGGATGTTATCGCTCAGCGGGATCATGGCATTTCGATTAGATTAGCGGCCGTTTTACCAGAGCCCGACAGTTGAGGAATCTTTATGCAATCCAGTTTAACGCAACGAACCCCTTTGGTCAGCGCCTCACGCAAGCCGATTGCTGGGCAGCTTGGTTTGATCATCTTTTGCCTGCTAACCCCGTCGGCGTTTACTGTAGCTCTCGGGCAAGAGAGCTATCCGGTCCATCCCGATTCACAACGTCAAGCCGGTGTTCCGCAAGGGCGAGTGGAATCATTTCAGTTCAGTGAGAGCAAGGTCTATCCGGGGACCCAGCGAGACTATTTCGTCTACGTTCCTGCTCAGTACGACCCGATCCAGCCAGCGGCGTTGATGGTGTTTCAGGACGGCCGCAACTATGTCCAAGAGAAAAGCGGCTGGAGAGTTCCCGTCGTTTTTGACAACTTGATCGCCCGAGGCGAAATGCCGGTCACGATCGCCGTGTGCATCAATCCCGGCGTGGTCTCCGGCGACGCAAATGCTGGTGGTGGCGAAGCGGCAACAGCGCAAGATCGGTTCAACCGCAGTTTGGAATATGACACGGCCAGTGATCGATACGCGACCTTTCTGATCGACGAACTGTTACCGGAGGTCGCCCAGAAATACAAACTCACCGACGACCCCAACTTGCGTGGCATCGGTGGCAGCAGCAGCGGCGCGATCGCAGCGTTTGGCGTGGCGTGGCATCGTCCCGATCAGTTCCGTCGCGTGTTCAGCACCGTCGGCACCTACGTCGGTTTGCGTGGAGGCAACGAGTACCCGACGCTGATCCGCAAGATGGAACCCAAGCCCCTGCGTGTGTTTCTGCAAGATGGCAGCAACGACCTGAACATCTACGGAGGCAGTTGGTGGAACGCGAATCAGACCATGTTGTCCGCTTTGCAGTGGGCGGGTTACGAAGTCGAGCATGCTTGGGGAGAAGGCGGACACAACGGCAAGCACGGGACGGCGATTCTGCCCGACGCCATGCGTTGGCTTTGGAAAGATTTTCAAGAGCCGATCACCACACACACCGCTGAGCATCCTGAGATGAAATTGCGTGTCGAGAGCGATGAAGCTTGGCAGCGTATCAGCACCGGACACGTCTACACGGAAGGCCCTGCGGTTGCGCCCGACGGCAGCGTCTATTTCGTGGATGGAGTCAACGGCGAAGTCTGGCGGATCGCAGACCCCGACGCTGAAAAACCGACGGTGGAGAAGTTTGTGGATTTGCCCGGAGCTAGTGGGTTGATGTTCGATGAACAAGGCCGATTGTACTGCGCTCGCAACAAAGCCAAGATGCTGACGCGGATCGATCCGGACGGATCGCAGGTGGATTTGATGCAGGGCAAATCGTGCAACGATTTGGTAGTGTTGCCGCACGGGGTTTATTTCAGCGGGCCGGACGAGCAAGCCGTCTGGTATTTGCCGCACGGGGGCGAGGTCGTCAAAGCGGGAGAGGGGCCGGAGAAGCCCAACGGTTTGATCGTCACGCCCGATCAGCGATTCTTACTGGTGATTGATGCGATGGGGCGATACGTTTGGTCGTACCGAATCGAGAACGATGGACGGCTGACTCAAGGCCAACCGTACTCGTACATGCATCTGTCGCAGGACAGTCTCAAGACGGGTGCCGATGGCTGCACGATGACGGCCGACGGTGAATTGATCGTCGCGACGGAGTTGGGATTGCAGGTCTTTGACCAACCGGGACGAGTCCACTTGATCATCCAGCGACCACGTCTCAGCGGTCGACTCTCCAACTGTGTCTTTGCCGGCAACGACTTTCAAACGCTGTTTGTCACCAACGGCGATTCGGTTTACCGCCGCCGGACACTGATGACGGGCATCGCACCGTGGCAGCCCCCGGCGATTCCGCCCAAGCCACGACTGTGAAACCAAGGCACGACACGTCCTCTGTCAACTGGTGCTTTCCCGCCGCATCACCGTTTCGGCGGAAACATCGGCGACGTTGAAGTCAAAGAAATCGGGTATCCAAGTGATATTGGCCATGGGAACTCGAATCCTGACACGAACCGTTTCTCCTTCGTCGGCTGGACCAAACTGCGACGGCTCGATCTCGATCATCGCACCGGTGATGCCAAGGATTTCGAGTTCCTCGTTGATTCGGGTGGTGATGTCGGCGGCCGTCGCTGTGGGGCGGATCCCGACGCGGGCACCTTCGCGAGTCGCTTGCGTGATGGATTCTTTGACCATGGCCAGTCGGCTGATTTCAATGAGTCCGAACGCAAAGATCAGCATGACTGGGACGACGAGAGCAAATTCGACTGCTGCGGCTCCTGCTCGTCTGGGACACTGGCGGTTTGGACGCTGGCGGTTGGGGCGCAGAATTGGTTTTTGATTTTTCATCTGGAATGCTTGAAAGTGGAGGTGTAGGCGTTGGGTTTCATTCAACAAGCATCACGGGCGTGAACAGAAAATCGCTTTCCTCAACTCCGCCTTCCAGAATGATCGAGTGCCGTGCGACCATCGGAGCCGGCTGGATCGTGAGGTGTTTCTTGTTCATTGGTCCGGTCAGCTTGACACCCAGCACTCGGATGCCTTCGAAGCGAACGATGGTGTAGGTCGCATTATTGCCGTTTCCACTGACGGTTGTAAAAATCGGAATGATTCGTTTTTGGCCGATGATCTGCTCCAATTGTGCTTTGATACCAGCACTCAGTCCGGTATCACCATTGAGTTCCAGAGTTCCCGCGGTGTCGAGCTGGAGTGGTTTACCAAGCTGGTTCATGTCGTCGGCTGAGATGCCGTGGAGGATTTGGCGACGAAGATCAGAGGTGCTGTTGTTGCTGCTACCGATGTCAACCGTGCCTCGGTTTCCCGGAGAGCCGGTTCCGGTGGGAAAGAGCGAGCATTCAAAGTACCCGTCGGATCCCGATGTGACTTGGCCGTTGACATATTTGAAGTTGTCAGTGGTCTCTTTCGCTACGACAGACTCCCAAGTTTCCAGGTCGAGGGCGATCGGCAGGATTTGCAGATTCTGGTCGGACGACGGTGGCGTTTTGAATCCGCTGATGGCCTTGAACATCGCTGCGATCGATGACGTCTGCATGGATTGCGAGTGCCGCCCCGTCACATCGCCAAAGAACAGCGGGACCTCACCGTTGCTGCCGTCGATCTGACTTAGGTTGACGCGAACGGCGTTGAACCGATCGGGTACACTGGTATCGATTTGTCCCGGCTGGTCTGGATCGTAGTATCCAACCTCGACATCGGAGTCGCCGTTGAGAGCCGGACCTCGGCTACTGATCTCATTGGCTGACGCGATCTGGGAAGCCATGTCGACGATGTCGTTCTTGGTCGCTTCTGCTGAAGCACCCGATACGGTTCCGTCGTAAAGTTCCCAGCAGGCGGAAAGTGCAGCGGCATCTGCGGAGCGTTTCATTTCGGATCGCGCCACGTTGATGTGGCCGAAGTCGGCTGCCATCGCCAGCAGAGCGGTCAAGCCCGCCAGAACGATGATCGCGAGGATTGCCATGGCTCCACGACGGCGGGATGAGAGTCGATGGAGTTGGCCTGGATAAAATTGAAGACGTGTAAGGTTTATTTGTAGAAACATCGCGGGACCTGGCAAGAAAGAGGTTGGATCGAGAGAGAAAACCGAAAATGCCCGTTCAGTCCGCTGATTCTTGGACTTGCACGGTGTGAACATTTCCAGTCGTGTCGATGTATCGAACCCGTCGCAGCCGGATAGACGAAACTCTGTTTCCGCCGAAGCCGATGTCGACGGCTTCGATGCTCTTTGCCGGATCGTATTGATTCAGATTGCTGATTCCGTCTCGATCCATTCTTACCAGATAGTCTGGGCCGCCAAAGCTGCCCCACTGAATGCCTTGTCCGTCCTTCACCGCGTACATGAGCTGTCCGTCAAAGATAGCCATGGCACTGGTCCACCTTAAACGATCACCGTCCATGTTGAGTGTCTCTCGTGTGCGGCTTCGCTCTTCGTCCACCGGCGTTTCGCCCAATATGGCGGACACGCGAAATCCACCGCTGGAGTAGCCTTCTTCTGCTGCATAGTTCATCTGCAACTGAAAATAGACATCTTCTCGACCCGCGTCGGGATACATAAAGAATGCAACCTGAGGCGAGTTGATCGCTGGTGCCGGGTCGTTGATCACCAGCTCCCAGTCTTCTTCGATCAAGAAGACATTTGGCTCATCGGCACAAAGTGTCCGTGATGAGATCAGAGAAACAGCAAGAAGTGCGAAGAGCACGGTCGGTCGGGGCGCACGTTGAGACTTCAACATCGTAGGCATGACAACATTCCGCAAGAGACAAGTAGACGAATACCCGTCAAATCTGAACGTCGATTCCCTTTCGGTAGCTTGGCGATCCGTCCGCAATCGATGCGGCGAGGACCCATCGCTTTGCGTCACCTGTTCTCACAGGTTTTGCCATTATCGAGGGTTCGATCAGGAATGTCTGTCCGTTTGAGGCTTCTGAACACTATGCCGAGTTGCCCTAAAACGACTGCTCCGGTTATCAAGATTTTGCAAGCGACGATGTTTTGGTGACGCTGTACATCCGTTCGTATCGTATGTGTCAACAAAAGCCGGCCCGGTTGGGTGGAGGTTAAGCGAACGCAAGTGGTTGCTCAACATCTTCACTCAATTGTTATCAATTGCGTTCCGATGAAGATGGTCGTACGGATCGCAAGAACACTAAATCGGGCGGATCGAGAATTCAACACAGAATACGATCGCACGAAGAGCGAATATCAGAACTCATCGGCCGCGAAAGAGAGACCGATACAACGGTCAGGGGGCTCACCCAAAACAAGAACGAGCCAACGGGAAGGGCTCATTGACGAAAAGAAGGGGTGAGTGACGGGGTTCGAACCCGCGACATCCGGAACCACAATCCGGTGCTCTAACCAACTGAGCTACACTCACCGTCATGGAAGCCATCCGCTTGCACTGCACCGGGAATTTTGGATTCATCCGGGGGTACCAACCGATGGCTCATTGAACAAGAGACTTTATCGAGCCCGGAAAGTTCGGTCAACGGATCGAGAAAAATTCTTTGCCGTCCCCCTGCATCGCACGGCCCCCAAGGTTCCGTCTGATTTGGTTGGGCAAGATCGAGGGAGCAGATCGGGATATTGTGGCGGCCCAATTGCGAATTGGCTCGCCGCGGGAAGCTTTCTGTGGTCGTATTCTCGCGATCGGTGGCTATGCTGGGCCGCTAATGACTGAATCGGCGATTTTCCCGCCCGCCGATTGGAGTTTGTACTCCCCCCTACTTTCCGGACACCTTGGACGGCACCGATTGCCGTGGTCGATCATCGGATGGCAAGAAAGCAAAGCAAAACACGTAAAAGTTCCTCTAGAGACCCCGATCAAGCGGGCGGTGATCTGACCGCAGCCAACACGATCGCATTGCCGTCGGAGAAGATCCGGTGGGCGTTGTCGGTGTGGTTGATCGTCCATCTCGGGCTCGTCGCCATCTCGTTCGCCGGTGTGGTCCAGTTGTCCGGGCTGCAGTCCGCGATCCTGGACACCGCCGCGCCGTACCTGGAATCGACACATTTCGCTGCCGGGGGACGACCCTATTACTTGGCACACGGCGACCCGGACGAGCAACCACACCGTCTACAGGTTTCGACGTCGTCATCCGCGGTCAACGATGAATCGCTGTGGAGCACGGTGGAGCCGTTCGGCGCCCCCGGCATGGCTGGCAACGATCGCTACGCTCGTTGGTTTGCAACGGCAGCGACGTTGGCGGAAGCCGAGCAACCTAGCTTGGTCGCTCAGTTGTTGTTACCGATCGTCGAGTCCGACGACAGCATTGCAGCGATCCGGATCGTGCGTTTGCCGACCCAATTGACGACGGCCGTTGATGACTCGCAGCCACCCCCCTACGTCGCCCGAGTCGCTCGCAAGAACGGACGCGTCAGCTTGGTTCAACTGCAAGCGTCTCGATTGACGACGATGTCGAACCAGTCAGTTGGGAGCGATGAGGCACTGGAGAGCGACGATGAGTGAAACCACAAAAATCGAATCCGACGCTTGGATGCGATTTTGGTTCGCACCACAGTCGGATAGTCGGTTGACTCTCGCGCGTACCGCATTGTGCGTTGTCGCTGCAGCGTACTTCGTCTCATCGATGACAGACCTGTCGTATTGGTTTGTCGACGGCCGCCCTGCTGCAGCAGGAAATCTGGCGATGTTCGTTCGCGCATCGGGCTTGGACGCTGAGACGCGGTGGATGCTTTCCCCCCTGTATCTCATCGATGCGCTGATCGGATGCAAAGCCTGGGTTTACTACACGTATCTACTCGCCGGAGTTGCTTTGTCGGGCGTGGTCATCTTTGGCAAAGGAGGCCGTGTCGCGCAATGGATTTTGTGGGGTGTGTTGGTCGGATGGGCCAATCGAATCGTGATGCTCTCCGGGCTTGTCGAAACGCTCTTGAGCTTGGGGTTGTTTGCAACGGCCATTGGGCCACCAACCAGCATCGTGGGCTTACTCTCCGTAGGAGCAAGTAGGTCTGGTGACCCAGGCAGCGACCCACCACAGCAACCCGCTGACTGGACGGTTGGATTTGCCACACGTCTGCTGGCGGTGCAGTTCACGTTGATCGCTGTTTTGACGACCGCAACGATGTTGGCCAGCAACATTTGGTGGAACGGAATCGGTGCCTATGCGTTGGCCGCTCCTGTGCAGGATCGTTATCTCCAAATCACCGGAGGGTGGTTTGAACGCGAGTTTGTTTACGAAGCCTGCACGCATGTGTTGGTTTGCCTGTTGCCGCTGGGCGTCGCCTTGGCCTGGTGGCGAGAACGCTATTATTTGGGCAAGATCTTCATCGGCGTGTGGTGTCTGATGGTTGCATTTCTGGGCTCGCATTGGTTGTACGCGGCTGCGATGTTTTCCATGGCCTTGGCTATCGAGCCTCTTGCGCTGAAGCCTCTTTCGCATCGAGCGGAAATCCGTTCCGATAACGTTTGATGAATTGCGACCTACGCACAATCATTTTCAGAACCCATTTCAATACAAGGATCAGTTACCAGTGAACGTTCTCTCAGGCAAAGTCGTCGCCGTCACAGGTGGTGGGACAGGTATCGGTGCGGGCATCGCGGCGATTTTGGCAAGCAACGGTTGCCGTGTGACGGTCGGCGGACGCCGTATCGAGAAGCTGCAACAACTCTCCGACGCGACCGAGTCCGAACACCCGATTCGTGTCCATGAGTTGGACGTCGCCGATTCAGACAGCGTCAACGCGTTCTTTGCGGACATTCATGAGAATGTTGGGGAAGTCGATATCTTGGTCAACAGTGCCGGTGTCAATATTCAGAACCGCACCATGGCGACGATGCTGCCGGAGGATTGGGACCGCGTGATGCAGATCAATGCAACGGGTGCCTATCGCTGCATTCATCAGGTCCTGCCAGCGATGCGTAAACGTCGCGATGGTTTGGTGATCAATATCTCATCCGTCGCCGGCAAACGCGCGATCACGCTCGGCGGCGTGGTGTACTGCGCCAGCAAGTTCGCGATGACCGCGATGGGCACGGCGATCTCCAACGAAGTACGAGATGAAGGCGTTCGGATCACAAACGTATACCCCGGCGAAGTGAACACGCCGATTTTGGACAATCGGCCCAGTCCGGTTTCACAAGAACACAAGGACTCGATTCTGCAACCCGAAGACATCGCGTCAGTGGTGCTGAGTATCTGCCAATTGCCACCACGAGCGAACGTCCCAGAGATAGTGATCAAGCCGACGAAGCAGGAATGGGTCTGATCTGAAAGAAGGTAGGGCGTCGGTCGCGTATCGTAACTACCAAATAGTGATCCGATTGGGGTAATCCTGGGCAACTACTCCATCAAAACGAGGATTGCCCCCGTATTGGTCGCAGTTCACCTACCAGTGATTCGGCACAGCCAATTCATGTCCTCTGCCTTGGCCGCTGGTTGCGGCGTGGTGAACAAGTACAGGGCGCTGTTGAGCATAGGATTGACTGCGTAGCTGCCGACTCCGATTCGCATCGAAAGCAGCGGTCTATCGACTTGGAAAGTTGAGCGACAATGATGAAAGCGATCGCTGCCCGCCTGGGCGAAGAACGTGGAAGGTGTTTCGGCTCAGACTGTCAAATCCGTAAACAGTTTAGATTTGCCTTCCTTTTCAGCTTGGCAAGTCAAACAAATAACAAGAAATTGCCTATTTTTCTCCATCATCACTCACGGATTCCATCGGGCGACGCAGATCCCTTATCATGACACACGTTCGAAGAACGATGACGGGGCATCTGTGACCATACGTGTCAACACAGTTGATCACACAATGCCCATGTTATACTCCGGTAGTGGGTGATGTCTGTGCAGCTAGTAATCAATACACGTGGTAGTTTGCTTCGGCGCAAGGGTGAGCGTTTCGCAATCTCCGTAGCCGAGAAAACACACGAATTCGCGGCGACTAAGGTGTCAAGCATTGTGATTGCCACCAGTGTTCGATTGACGAGCAATGTGATTGAACTTGCGACCCAACACAACGTTGATATCGTCTTCTTTGATTCTCGCGGTGATCCGTCCGCGCGAATCTGGCAACCGATGATGGGCAGCACTGTCGCCATTCGCCGCCGTCAACTCGAGTCGCTTGATGGCGAACTCAGCTGTGAAGTGGTCAAAGCCTGGATCAAAAAGAAGCTTCAGAATCAGATGGAGTTTCTTGATGATCTCTCGCGTCGAAGGCCCAAGAGTCAGATTGCGATGGAGGCGAAGAGTCAAGTCATTCGCCAAAGCGTCCAATCGCTGAGTGAACTGAAAGCTCCGATTCAAGATTGCCGTGAGTCCTTGATGGGTATCGAAGGCAATGCAGGACGCGCCTATTTCGAGGCTCTCTCCTCGATCATGCCCTCAGAGTATCGCTTTCGTGGACGCAGCAGACGTCCTGCGATTGACGGATTCAATGCCATGCTCAACTACACGTACGGGGTGCTGTACTCCAGTGTTGAGCGTGCCTGCATTCTCGCTGGTTTGGACCCACACATCGGGTTTCTACACACGGACAACTACAACAAGCCCTCGCTTGTCTTTGACATGATCGAACCGTTTCGAATCATCGGAGACCGAGTCACCACTTACTTCTTTACCGGACGACGTGTCAAATCAGAGTACTTTCGAGAAGTGCCCGGCGGCGTAGAACTTGCGCCAGAGGGCCGCGCAAGCGTGATCGCGAGACTAAACGAACATTTGGACAGGAGCGTTCGGTATCCGGTCCAACGAACAAAGTCGCCTGGAGTCAAGAAATTTCGCAAGATCAAGCTTCGGTCGACGATTCAGCATGAAGCTCACGCGTTAGCAAACAGACTGCTAGGCCGCGATGACATGCCTCGGATTGTGGAGAGCGAGAACATTTTCCAGGAGGAGGACACACCGTGATCCATTTGGTGATGTACGACATCAGCGACGACAAAACGCGACGACGAATTGCCGATCGCTTAGCGGACTTGGGGTTGATACGGACGCAGTTCAGCGTGTTCGTAGGGACCATCGAACCCAATCGAGTGGATGAGTTGGCATTGTTCGCGGAGGAATCGTTGGAAGAGCAGGATCGGCTCTACATTTTGCCCATGACTCGAGAAAATCTAGCGAATTCACGACAAGTGGGACGTGGAATCGATGAACAGCTCGTTGCTAATGAAACACTGACACAGGTGATTTGAGTAGAAAGAATGATTGCTGACGTTTCAGATAACGACTTTACCGTGTCATTATCGATTTGTCGACTTCGGCTGCGCCGGCCCCTTCGGGCCGGCGAGGCACCAGCGATTCGTGGATTCTTTGGGCGTCAGTTTGAGGACGAAGTCTTGATGCACAATCATGGTCCCAATGACCAACTCGTCTATCAGTACCCCCGTGTTCAATTCAAAGTTCTGGATCGGCACGCGTACTTGGTCGGAATCGCCGAGGGAAGCGAGTTGCTGCAGCGTCTTTGGATGGGCTTTGATTCAACGACGTTGGGAAACGAAGAATTGCCGGTGATCGATTCTCAGTTTTCGACGAACCAACACTCGTTCTTGCTGTCTGACGATCCCATTCGATATCGATTCGCAACGCCGTGGTTGGCGCTTAATCAAACCAATTTTCGCGAATACACGCAAAGTCGCTCGCAATCATTTCGGCTTGAAAAACTGAACAAGACTCTGGTCGGGAACTGCCTGGGAATGTGCAAGTCGCTTGGTATCCGTTTCTCCGGGCGTATATCCGCAGACTGCACCGATTTATCCAGCATCAAGACAACGCTGAAAGGCCAAGGCATGATCGGATTTGTCGGGACATTCCTATTGAACGTTGCGTTGCCCGATCTGATCGGTCTCGGCAAGAGCGTTTCACGAGGTTTTGGTTCGATCGAAAGGAGGTCACCGTGATCATTGAAGACCTGATTCGGACAGGGAAACTGTTGCAAGCCGGTGGACTGGATCCGCGAGAAACTCTGCGATTGCTTTCTGATGTCTCATCCAATCAGACACGAAATTTTTTTCAACACGTTTATGTGATTGAATTACCAGATGTCGAGTCAGATCAACCGCCGATGCTGTTGGAGAAACAGGTCTGGGTGTTTTGGTTCAGCGTGAATTGGAGTCGAGCGTGATCTTTGCTAATTGGAAACGTGGAACTTAAGAGTCGGAAATGGTTGGAAGTACTTGGGGGACCAGTCCCCCAAACCCCCTGAGATTTTTCGCATTGTGCCAAAATCGAAGGGAAGGTGCGCTGACGACAGTATCGCCAACGCGCCCTTCGACTTTGGGCCTGACTCGGCGCTCAGGTTGCATCTCTGCATTGCCCTATCCTCCGGCCAGGTTTGTCAATTTTAACTTGGCCTATCGCCTACGCCAAGCTTCAAGCCGCCTGTTGTTGCCGGCGGAGACGGCGTGTCTCGCGAGCCGCTTCGAGTTTGCGATCCCGTGAATCGAAGACCGCTTTCTCTTCTCCTGCCAATTTGGTGAGAGGTGTCACGTACCCAATCGCACTGTGAAGCCGAACTTCGTTGTAGTGCTGGACGTATTGCTTGACGATGCGACGAGCATCATCGACTGTCTTTATCTGGCTTTCGCGAATGCAGTCTCCCTTGATCGTGCGATGGTATCGCTCGATCTTTCCATTGCTCTGTGGATAGTACGGTGACGTTTTGCCATGAGTCATCCCCGCGATCCGAATGAACTCTTTAAAATCACGTGAAATGAACTTCGGACCGTTGTCGGTAATGATCCGCGGTTTCGCGTCAGGATGATTTTCTCTCGCTCGCTGAAGGATAATTTCCACATCGGTTTCCTCCATCTTTTCACGTATTTCCCAGTGAATGATGCTGCGTGAACAGCCATCAAGGACGCTGCACATGAAGAAAAAAGTCCCGCAAATATTGAGATAACTGATGTCCAAATGCCAGTGGTCATGAGGCCTGACCGGCTGCTTAAAGCCCGTGCCCTTCTTAGACTTCTTGCCGTTGAAGCGATCCATCGCCCCCGCATCACGAAGTACGCGGTACACGCTCGAGGGACTCACGGCTACAATATCCGCATCGAGCATCATGAATGCCAATCGTCGGTAGCCTTCGAGCGGATTGGTTTGGTGGAAGTCCAAGATCGCTCTTTTCTCCCAGTCTTCCAGCCAGAAGTCACGCGGAACCGCACCGTTGTGCTCGTTGGCTTTTCCATAGCGTTTTTTCCAGTCAAAGTACTTGCTTTGAGCGATACCGATCCAGCGTATGATTTGCTTCGCTGGAGTCTCCGCCCGTACCGACCAGTAGTTGGTGTAGTCAACGATTAAGTCTCTGGTGTCATGGGGAACCCAGGCTCCTTTTAGGGTTCCCCAAGTTCTTTTTTTAGCTGAACATGCTCCTGGAGAAGCTCGGCAACCACTTCGTTCTTGAGCTGAATCTTGGCCTCCAACGCCTCGATTTTCTTGTCCTTCGCATCATCTTGCCTCGGCTTTCGCCCAGGTGTGGCGAAGGCTGCCTCTGCATTCTCAAAGAGCTGTTTTTGCCAGGAGTAAACCTGAGTGGGTTGCAGGCCTAGCTCATCGCACAGGTCTGAAATGGGGATTTTGTCGACCAGGTAGCGTTTTACGACAGCAGCTTTTTCCCGGGCGGTAAACGTTCGTCGAGATCGTGTCATCAGTAGGTCCTCCTTTGGACTGTAGAATAACTCGATCACCACACGACTCCAGAATCAACTGAGGCAAAACATGGTGCAAACCAGCTGCAATTAGCATCGCCTGAATCCAATCCACTGCCTCAGCGATTGATCCATCAAAACAAGGATTGAAACTGCAGCGTTGTATCGGGCAAAGAACCTCATGCAAAGCCTGGGCTGTTCAAGATTAGGTGTTGCGGCGCTATGGCGTTCCGCAAGTTTCTGTAACGTCCCTCAACGCCGCTGGGGGAGGAACCGTTGCACATAAGACACAAGGCCGATGGATTGTGTTTAGGCGTATGGTGCTGTTCGTTTTCGACTTGTAAAGTTGAACGATAATCGGCGCTCGACTTTCCAAGTCGACAGCGTGCCCCGCTACGCGTTTTGCCATTTCCAACGATTGACTTGCGCAGACAGGCTCCTTCCTCGCATTTGCCTGAACGGCTCTGCTCGACCTCCCACAGGTTCCCTGGGGGAGGTGACAGTAGACATGACGCGGCTCAGAATCCGACGCCGAGACATCGAGTCAACACCATATATTGAACAGCTCAGGCTACGTCTGGGCTATGTTGCTAAACGCCTTGGGACGTGCGAAAAATGTGTGTCCTATCTTTTTTTCGAAATCACGCGGAGCGGTGATTGCTACGTGGATGTTGCGACGCTTATGTTCCGCACGTCACCCGGCTTTGGGAGAGAAGTTGCGCATGCCAATCCCCGTAAAACCCCAACCTCTTGACGGCCCAGGGCATGCCCGGGGGAAGAGAGATGACTTGTTTCGGGACAAAACCTACGCAAGCCGATGCAAATCGCAATACGGTGCGTCAAAATGTCGGCGAAGTGATGGCGAATTCGAATTAAGCTAGTACACATTTGTGACTCCCTTGATTCGAAACAAGACGACAATTCGATGCGCAGCCGACAGCCGCTTTCCGCTTGGAGATCAACAGAATTAGAACGCCGACTGATGCTGGCGGGCGATGTTTCGATCGCCGTTTCAGAGCCTGCCGCATGTGATACCGGCTCGGTATGTACGACTCCATTAACTGACATACAGACAACTGACATTCACTCGTCCGATCAGGCTCGTGAACTGGTCGTGGTCGCTGCCGATGTTCCCGATTTGGATCAACTGATCGCGTCGATCGGTGGGCGGTATGAACTGGCGGTGCTGGATCCCAGCCGATCTGGCTTTGGACAGCTCGATCAATTGGTTCGACAGCGGACCGGTCTGCAAGCTCTGCATCTGATCACCCACGGAGATGCCGGGCGGTTAGCGATCGGGAATGAAATCGTTTCGGCAGTGGACCTGACAACGCTGGCTGACTCGTTGCGTCAATGGAAAGACTCGTTTGATGCCGATGCGGATATCTTGCTGTATGGATGCAACGTTGGCAAAACGGTGGCCGGTCAAGAGTTCGTCCGCGAGCTTTCACGGCTGACCGGAACCGACGTCGCTGCCTCCGTTGACGCGACAGGCGCGGAGCACATGGGCGGTGATTGGGATCTGGAGTATGCCGTAGGCGTGATCGACACTGCCATTGCCGTCAACGATCGATTCGCCAAGCAGTATGACGGTTTGCTGCCGATTGTCATTTCAGCGGCCGGGCAAACCAACACCGAACAGATTCAGTTGCAGATCAATGGCGAAACGGTAGCGACATTCGACGATCTGGGTGGCGATGCGGCGTTGGGAGAGTTTGTTGATTTGACGTACGCTGCCGACGGAGTCTCTGTTGATTCCATCCGTGTGCTGTTTTCCAACGATCAGGTCGATCCCGTCAGCGGCGATGATCGCAACGTTCGCGTCGACAAGATCACCGTGGACGGCGACGACTACGAAACCGAGTCGCTGCTGGTCTACTCCACCGGAACGTGGCTGCCCAGCGACGGAATCGTTCCAGGGTACCGGGAAAGCGAGTACTTGCACGCAAATGGGTACTTTCAATTCCGCTCCGATGGTTCTCCGGCGGGTTCATTGATCGAAATCGACGCCCGCGGGCAGACGGGCGACGAAGACTTGGAGTTGGTGATCGATGACGAGGTGGTTCAGCGTTGGACCGCGATCGGAACGGAGACCACCACGCTGAGCTTTGTCGCCGGTGAACCTGTTTCGGCGTCGAGCGTCTCGATTCGGTTCAGCAATGATTTCTATGATGTGGATTCCCAAGTCGACAATAACTTGATCGTCGATGCGATCCGTATCGACGGCGAGACCTTTGAGACGGAAGGTGCGGCTGTCTATTCGACCGGTTCATGGTCTGCGGTGGATGGAATTGTTCCTGGGTTTCGCGAAAGCGAGTATCTGAACGCCAATGGAGAACTCCGGTACTTCGATAGCGTTCCTGGTGATGGATCGACGGTAACGATTTTTGCGGCTGGATATCAAGGTGGCGAAGACATGTCGCTGCAGATTGACGGTCGCACCGTGGCTTCATGGAGCAACCTGACCACGCAGTCGGCCGCCTTTTCCGTCGTCAGCGCTCGTCCGATCCAGGCGGATAGTGTCCGCGTTGTGTTCACGAACGATCAGTACGATCCAAACGAAGGAGTCGATGCGAACTTGATCGTCGACCGCATCGAAATCGACGGTGTGGTGTACGAAACAGAATCACCCGATGTTTATTCCACGGGATCGTGGTTGCCGAGCGACGGAATCGTCCCTGGATTTCGTGAGAGCGAGATGCTGAACGTGAACGGCTACTTTCAATTCGCCGGACAAGCCATCGAGGGTGGAGGAGAGTTGAGCATTGAGTCGTTGGTATCGGTCAATGAGGACAGCGGATTCGCGATCATTGAGGTCGTTCGCGGTGGTGATTTAACCGGCAGCGTTTCGGTAGATTTTGCCGTGACCAGTGAGCAGTCTGATGCGTACGAGTTTGGCGCTGTTTCTGGAACATTGCAGTTCGTCAGCGGTCAAGCAATGGGACAGATCGCGGTCCCGTTGGCGGATGACTTGGTTGCGGAGGCCAACAAGTCGTTGATCGTCACGTTGTCCAGCCCCAGTGGTTCCGCGACACTGACGCAGTCGGTTGGGCAAATCAAAATCATCGATGACGACCAGGGTTCGCTGGTTGGTAGAACACTGTTCCAATTCAACGGACACTTGTATGCCCTGACGACCGGGGAGGTCAGTTGGCTGGACGCGCAGGCCGAAGCTGAAGCGATCGGCGGAAACCTGGTCACGATCACAGACCAAGCCGAACAGGACTGGCTGAGAGCGACATTTGGTCCCTCCGAGTTCTGGATCGGCATGAACGACATCGAAACGGAAGGCGACTTTGAATGGGTCAGTGGCGAGGGGGTCACCTTCACCAACTGGTTCCCGGGAGAACCAAGCAGCGTCTCCGGCGACGACTACGCGATCATGAATTTTGATCCGCTGACCGGCGGCTGGAAGAATCTGTCGGAGACGAACACCTATCAAGGAATCATCGAGATCGGATCGTACGTCAATGACGATCCTCCGGTGCCCAATGGATCAGGATTTGTAACGGAAACCATCGTCAGCGGGCTGGTTCAGCCAATCGCGTTTGCCGAAGCCAGTGATGGACGAATCTTCGTCGCTGAAAAGGAAGGCCGAATTAAAGTTGTCCAACACGGCGAAGTGATTAGCACTTTTCTGGACATCAATTTAGAAGTCAACTCGCATCATGACCGGGGGATGCTAGGAATTGCCCTCGACCCAGATTTTTTGAGCAACGGGCACGTCTATGTCCAATACGCTGTTGAGCTCAATCCCGATGAGCCTGACGAAGTCGATTTCTTTACTTCCGCAGGTGGCCGGTTGGTTCGGTACACCGCTTCGGAACTGGATCCCAACGTAGCGGATGAGAGCACTCGGGTGGTGATCCAGGACGATCATCAGACCACACATGCTACCCACTCAGTCGGCGACATCGATTTTGACAACGATGGCAACTTGATCTTCACCTGGGGCGACGGCGGGTTCAATGATGACTTGCGTTTGGGGTCCCAAGATCCCACGTCGCGGCAAGGCAAGTTGTTTCGGATTGATCCGGTGACGTTCGAAGGCGTCCCTGACAATCCGTTCTACGACCCCGATGATCCCAGCAGCATCGCGTCCCGAGTCTGGGCGTTGGGCGTTCGTAATTCATGGAAGCTAACGGTCGATCGACCGACCGGTGATGTCTACATCGGTGAAGTCACTGATGGTGGTCCCGAAGAAATCAACGTCATGCGAGCACAGGGCAACACGGTCCATAACTTTGGTTGGCCCTATTACGAAGGCGACAACCGGACATCCTACGGTGTCGTACCGGTCGACTTTACCTATGACCCGGCGTTCATCCTGTTGGAGCACAGTGAGTCTGGCGGTGGCGACGCGATCCTCGGCGGCGCGGTGTTTCGAGGCGATGCGTATCCAGAACTTTACGATGGTCGTTACTTTTTCGGGAACATCAACCAGGGGATTCTGTACTCGGCGGACGCCGGCGGTAATTTCCAAGCGTTTGGCGAGGCTGGCGACTATCCCGGAATCGTTGACATCCAAATGGGCAGTGATGGAACGCTTTGGATGATGTCGATGCTGACCGGTGGGATCGAACGACTGGTTTACGCTACACCTGGCTCGGGAAATACCGACCCGACCGCACTGGCGACATCCAATCTGACAGCGGGAGTTGAACAGGTCGATGCGTTACTGACGGCATCAGGGTCCGCAGATGGTGACGGCGATCCACTGGTCTATGCCTGGGATTTTGATTCTGACGGGGTGATTGATGCACTTGGTGAATCGGTCGAACACGTTTACAGCACAATCGGACGAAACAACACCACGTTGTTGGTTTCCGACGGACGCGGCGGCACGGATTCACACTTGATTGAGATTGATGTGCTCGAATCTGCGCCAATCCCCAGCAATTTAGCACTCGGGCGACCGACCAGCCAATCCGGTGCGGTCGACGGTGGAATCGGTTCGCGAGCGGTCGATGGAAACACCGACCCTGTGTTTGGCAACGGGTCGGTAACACAGACTTTGCAAACTCGGACTCCGCTGTGGGAAGTCGACTTGGGAGACGAGTACGAGATCGCATCGATCGAGATTGTCAGCGATCCGCTAGGAGACCATGAGCTAGCGAACTTTTGGGTGCTGGTTTCCGCCAACCCATTTAGCAGTGGCAACTTGGACGCTGTACGTAACGATCCTGGAATCTGGGCCTACGAGTTCACCGGCTCGGCAAGTGCACTGGAAAGCATCAGCGTCGGAGCTTTGGGACGCCACGTCAGGATTCAGATGGCGGGAGTCAACGATGTGCTGTCGCTGGTGGAAGTCAGTGTTCTGGAAGCGTGATTCAGATCATCGCCGCGACAGAAAGACAGCGTCACCGGTAAAGCGACTGCGGAACTGTTCATCGCTCCATCGCAGCAATCCGATCGCGGGATCTCCGATGACCCATTGGCCATCCTCGCGAGCGAGCACCACCACCGCGTGCCCTTCGCCACGCGGCCCCAGCAACTGGGTAACGCCTCGCTGTGTTTCGCCATGAGCCAGCGTGATCAATGCGACATTGGGCAGTTGTTTGTTTTCCGACCACATCAGCGGATCCGCATTGGCGACTTTGGCCACGTGATCATGTTTGTCGGCAACCGTCGACAAACCACGATAGAGCCCCAGTGGGGAGGTTCCATGCAGGCTGGTCAGGCATTGGTCGATCATCTCTCGTTCGTCGCTGATAATTTCGTGGCGACTGAGCAACGACGCGGCTGCCGCAGCAGCGCACGTTGCTTCGTGGCTCTGCAGACAAACACCATTGCTCCAGCCTTCGCACTGAACGTCAGGAATCGGCCAAAGAACCGGGCGTGCAACAGGCGTGACCAGATGCCCCAGTGCCATCAGCACAAACAACCCTACCGCTGCGGCACGAAACGGACCACGAAGTCCCGGCGTGCGACTGGCAAGTCCAGCGGTGAACGCAAGCAGAATTGGCAAAACGTTGGACCAGCAAACGATGTCCGCGACGGGCAACGCACTCGCCCAGACCAAATCATGAGCCATCGTCCACGCAAAGAGCAGGGACAGGCCGAGCGTCTCGACAAACAGCCATGGTCTCCCTTTCGCGACCGTGGCTCCCAGGTGCCTGCCAGCGATGTAACTCAAGACCCCGAGCACTCCGATCGCGGTGACCGCAAAGAGCAACTCAAAGGTCATGTCAAGGCTCCTGGTGGGAAACACTTTGCCAGACCGCGTCAAACACGGAGAATAACGCCGTCTACGTCATATTAAGTTATCGTTAAGTTGTGAGCCAATGTCTATTTCGGCAAAAAAACATCGCAAAGTCGCCAATATTTCAAAAAATTGCTTCAGAGAGTCTTCACGTATGCAATTTTGGTGCCGTGCATCGAGAGAATGATGCGTGAGACGGTGATGCGTGAGACAATGGTCTGGGAGGCAATGGTCTGGGAGATTCGGCACAACGTTCCGAGCCCTAACCCGGATTATTCACGCTGGACCACTACAGTCTTCGCAACACGTTTGAGCGAAACGTCTTGCGTGGATTGGTGCGAAAACAGTCGGCGCAAATCAGCCGCCACGCGATAGCGTCCGGTTCTCAAGCCAGTAATCGAGAACCGGACGCAGTCCCCGATTGTTCATAACCCGACGCGTAAGCGAGGGATACTCGGTAGATCCCTCGCTTACGCGTCGGGTTATGAAAAACAATCTGCATTTCCCAACGATGTCACAACTCATTGTCAAGAATCTGTTTGCGCTAAAATCAATCATCCGCATGAATAATCCGGGCTATCGCGTTGCGGCTGATGAATGATCCGGACTCAGGCTTTCACATGGCTGGCTTGTATGGAAATCGAACCATCACTGAAGTGGTTGCTGGGCGTCTGTATCGTCATCTATCTCATCGTGATGTACGTGCTGGGCGTCATTGCCGGGCGAAAAATTCACGACGTCGATGATTTTCTCGTTGCCGGGCGCAAATTGCCGCTCTCTCTGGCGTGGATGACGCTGCTGGCAACTTGGTTTGGAGCCGGCACGATGCTGACGGCGGCGGATGAAGTAAGAGCGGGAGGATTGCAACGCGCGGCGCTGGACCCATTGGGAGCTGGTACGTGCTTGATTCTGGCGGCACTCTTTGTCGCCGGACCGATGTGGCGAATGAACTTGTTGACCGTGCCGGATTTCTTTCGACGAAAATTTGGTCCCACTGCTGAGTTGATTTCGTCGCTAATCATGGTCCCCAGTTACTTTGGCTGGATCGCCGCTCAGTTCACCGCGTTGGCTGCCGTGTTGAACCTGTTCTTTGATATTCCGCTGGTATGGGGAATCGCTTTGGTCGCGATCGTCGGCACCGGCTACACATTGATGGGCGGCATGTGGTCCGTCACCATGACGGACGCGGTTCAGATCTCGCTCGTGCTGATCGGATTATTGGTCCTGGGGACCGTCGTGCTGAGTGAGTTGGGCGGCGGCAGCCCGTGGGGCGGATTGATGCGTGTCGGGCAAGAAACTGATCCGCAGCGTTTGGTTTTGATTCCCCGTTCTTCGCTGAGTGAGTTAGTGGGTTGGCTGGGCGTCTTTGTCATTGGTGCATTGGGAAATTTGCCAGGGCAAGATCTGATGCAACGCGTGTTCTCATCGAACTCCCAGCGTACCGCCAAGCGAGCATGCTTCGTCGCGGGCGTCATGTACTTGCTGTTCGGAGCGATCCCGCTGTTGCTCGCGTTGGCAGGAAATCTGATTTTTCCTGGTGACGCGGAGTTGAACATCCTGCCCGCACTGGCGCATTCGTTTTTACACCCCGTCGTCGCGGTGATCTTTGTCGTTGCGTTGCTCTCGGCGATCCTGTCCACGATTGACAGCGCGATCCTCTCCCCAGCGAGCGTCTTGGCGCAGAATCTGTTTCCCCGATGCGGTGATTTTGATCCTCTGCGCAGCAATCGATTCGCCGTGTTGCTGGTCTCGGTGTGCAGCGTCGTGCTGGCGTATGTGGGAGAGAGTGCGTATGAGTTGCTGGAGGAAGCCTATCTGCTAACGCTCGTGGGTCTGTTTGTCCCCATGATGATCGGACTGTACAGCATCCCCAAGAACTCTGCCGCTGCCATCGCCAGCATGTTGGTCGGTACGGGACTATGGGCCATCCATTTCGTGATGGGCTGGGAATCCTTCTTGCAACCTTGGACGACGATGACGGTACCGCTTTCGATCGCGGCTACTCTCGGTGCGTTGCTCGCATATGCCGCATTCGATCCTCCCTGGCGAACGGTTTGGGCACGTACGAACGCTTGATTGCTGTCCGAGCTGATTCCGGTTCGTCATCCCATTGATCGGAATAAAGCGAACAATCGCGTTGTCCGCTAGAGATTGCCACGACGTTGCGAAAAAGCAACACGTGTTGCGTTTACGCAACATCGCTTCCGTAATCCGGTCCTACTGTTGGGTGAATGCTGTCGATCGGTCGGTCGACGGACACCCGAGTTGCGATTCCTGATCATTGGAGAGTCTGATGAGAATAGATGTAGCGCTGTTCTCTGTCTTGTCGCCCATAGTATTGTTTGCGCAGTTGATAACGCTCTCTGGGACGGCGTCCGCGCAGACGGTTGGTCTGCCCAATCACGGCGTTTGTCTTCCACAGCACAACGTTGTGCCCCACACTCAGATGAACCCCCTGTTCTGTTTGCCCGTTTTACCGGTCGAGCAAAACCCATTCTTGAATTGTCCGATCGAGACGTTCCCTTGCCCGCCCCTGATGACCGGGCCTCGATCGATCCTCCCAGGACGTGGTTATCCTGACGACTGCACCGCCACACCAACATGTCCGCCACCACCGCCGGAATGCAAGACATGCGGCTGCACCAGCTGCAAATCGGTCGAGGTTGAGCGAGTCCGAATCGTTGAATATCAGAGCGTTGTTCCGTTGGACGAGTGGGAAGTCGAAGAGTACACGGTGCCGTTCTGCGAAACACAGTGCGATGACAATGGCGTCTGTACCGAGAAAGTCGGGACCAGAACCGTCAAACGACTGGTGAAGCGAACGAAATTACAACACGTCACGCTCACGAAACCTGAGATCTACCGAGAAACCGTCAATCTGTGCGTGACTTGTGAAGTCGCCGTCAAGAAATGACCTCAACGAAATGACCGCGTTGGCCCCAAGCATTTTGAACCAGACCCATGAAATACTTTCTCATTCTCCCCGTGTTTGCCGCGGTGCTGTTGTCCGGTTTGGTGGAATCCGACGAACAATCAAGCCCCGCCGCACCGCTTGATTGCGTCGCGACCGTCGCCCCGTTGGTTGAACAGGCAGAAAACAACGCCATTGAAGCCCGATTGGCCAGCACGTGGACACGACAACCAGAGCCGATGAAGTTCAATGTCGTGCAAGAACCGCCTGAAAGCTCGCCATCGGATGACACTGTCGAATCACTCCGTCCGGCTGTTCAAGCGAGCACCAATGGTTGCGACTGCGTCGACTGCAAGACCACCGTTTTACATCCCGTTGTGACTTGGGAATGGAGGACGGCGACTTTGGTGGCCGAAGTCTATGAGCCAGTTGAAACCGCGGAGCAGTACTGCGAGTGCATCGAGAACAACGGCGTTTGCGAAACCACAGTCGGCGTCAAGAATGTTCGCAAGTACGTCAAACGAATTCGCAAATGGAATCAGCGGTATCGGTACCCGGTCATCAAATATGTCAACGCCGAGGTTCCTGTGCGTTGCGGTAAAGTCGTTCCAGGATGTCCGAGCGTGCCATTGCCACCGGTCCCAGGGAACGCGTTGCTGGATGTCCCAGCCGATCCTGCTGTTCGATGGGTCATTGATTCTGCGCCGCCAGTCAACGATGCCAATCAGGACGTCTTTCTTGAGTATCACCACGACTACCAAGGCTTTGATTACAACGCCATCCAAGATGTTCGTTGATCTGGAATGCCCGTGTGTTGCCAAATGTTTGGTGGTGCCGTGTGCTTTGAGCCGCTGGCCGTCAAGGCCACGGGTATTGGACGGTGTGCGTGTCGTTTGAAGTTGCAAAGACCCGGCCGCTGACGCGTCGCGGCGCACTCAATCAACAGCCTCTGTGACTTTTTCTGACAAAGGTGACTTGGGGAGATAGTCGGTGGCAAATGCGGTGATCGCAGTTGCCAACTTTTCGGCGGTCGGCTCGAGCATGGATTTGGTTCGGAGTCTACCACCGAGTTCCAATTGAATTGCGTCCACACTGCCTTCTTCTTGGCTGCCGTGAGTGACCACGATGTAGCCACCGTCGAATGCATCGTGCTCCCGTTCGGTCGAGTCGACTTCAGGGACGATCGTCAATCCGGTCTTCGCCAACTGGCCGAACAAACTTGTCTCGCCGATCAATGCCTGTTCGCCAAATCGGCTTGTCAGATTGCGAGTGGTTTTACCGTTTTGTGTACCGCGAAAGATCGCGACGGGATCGGCTGCTTGTCCATGAATGTCCAACAGCAGCCCGTGTCCCCAACGCTCGATGATCTCTCGACGAGCGTCCGAAATCGCTTGATGATAGGCGTCGTATGCGAGACGTGCATTATCGGATTCATATGCCCACTGAGCGCGCCGATTGACGTCGAGATACTTGCGATGAAATCGGGCAATGACGACATACGGTCGTTTGCCGAGTTGGCGTTGCAGTTCGTCGGCGAGTTTCTCGGTCAGTCGATCCGTGTTCGAATCCGCGACATTGACAAACTTTTTTGACCCGACACCGAGACGTTCGGGAACGTCTGGGATGCTATTTCGTCCGCCGTGGGGTGCCGACAGGATGATGGGCAACTCTCCGGTTTCGACATGGATGAGCGGATTGCTGGACGGTTGCTTTTCCGCGTTTGTCACACACGCATCAATGAATGCCGTGAACAATTTTCTCTGCAAATCGCTCTCGGGCATTTTCTCCGGATGCCATTGAACGCCCAGTAGAAAGCGGTTGGGATCGGTGGATTCAGTTGCTTCCACAATACCATCGGGACTTTTTGCGACAATCCGCAGACCATTGCCCAGCCGAGCGACAGCCTGATGGTGAAACGAGTTCACTTCGAATCGTGTTTCGCCAAAGATGTTGGCCAGTCGCGAGTCCGGTTCGAGGCGCACCATGTGAGTCACACCGCGATGATTCACATTGAAGGCTGACGGGATGTCTTGGTGAAGCGAGCCGCCGTGAGAAACATTGATCCATTGGCTGCCAAGACAGATGCCGAGCAAAGGTTTGTCCGATCGATTCACCCACGCGTCGAGAAGCGATTTTTCGAATCTGTATCGATCATCGCCCAGTAGGTTCACCGTCGGGTGCGGCTGCTCACCGTACTCTGACGGTGGAATGTCGGGACCGCCTGGCATCAGCAAGCCGTCGAGTTGCTCCAGGTAGCCGTTGATTCGGATTTCATTGCTGTCCGTGCAGGGCAGTACGACCGGGATGCCGCCTGAACTGCGGATCGCGTGAAGGTAGGTTTCACCGGCAAGGCTGGCGATTCCGATCAGTGGCTTGCGTGTCTCCGCTGACTCGCTTTTCTGTTGCGAGAGTTTGTCAGGCCGCGTGTCCTGGGCTGACAGGAGGCAATACGATGTGTGGAGGCCCGTGCCCATGGTTATCCACAGGGCTGCCAGGATACCAACGAGCAGAGAGACGGATAGACGCTTCATCGTTTAGGCAAGACTTGTATGGGGGCAACGGCGGAAAATGACAGGAAGGGATACGCAACATTGTAACGTGTGGGCCGACTCGGCCGGACGGCTCTGGTTTGAGCCCGGAGAGCGCTGGTTTGAGCCTGGAGTACTCCAGCTTCAGCGGTCGGGCGCGATAACACACTCCTAGTGCATCGTCCAGTCTTAGAACGTGGGTTCGGTAGATGAGCCGTTTTGGCGTTAGCCACGGTTTTCGTGACACAACCGTGGCTAACGCCAAAACGGCTAACCCCAAAATCAAGACCGGACGATGCACTAGCCAGGATTATTCATCAGCCGCTGATGCGATAGCGTCCGGTTCCCGTGTATAGGTGCAAGAACCGGACGCTAACGCGTGGCGGCTGATGTGCGCAGACTGTTTTCGTGCGCATCCGCGCAAGCCGTTTCACGCAAACGTGTTGCGATGACTCTCGTGAGTCGAGTGAATATTCCGGGCTAGCGCTGGGCTGTTCAAAATTTGGGGTTGTGGCACTATGCCGCCCCGCAAGTTTCTATCACCTCTCCCGGCGCAGCTGGTGGCCCCCAGTGAGCCTCAGGCGCTAGCCGTGGGCCTGAGGCTCTCCCGGGGCGCAGCTGGTGGTCCCCAGTGAGCCTCAGACGCTAGCCGTGGGCCTGAGGCGGATTGTGGTGCCGGCCCACGGCTAGCGCCTGAGGCGGATTGTGGTGCCGGCCCATGGCTAGCGCCTGAGGCGGATTGTGGTGCCGGCCCACGGCTAGCGCCTGAGGCTCACTCTGATTGCGATGCGTGGGACAAGAACATGGCCTGAGAAAACAATGTCAACAACAAACTTTGAACAGCCCGGCACTAGAGCGGAAATTCGGCCGGTTTGGCGTACATCGGCAGGTGTCGGTAGTAGACTTCCAACGTCAACGTGCACATCGCGGTGGTGTAGAGTCGTCCGCCGATGTCTCCCCACTTGTCTTTGAAGTGCCAGCTGCCGGCTTCGTGTCCCTGGGTCGCTTGCGTGCGAACCAAGTGGTCGCGAAGTTTGGCGTTCCACTGGTCCCAGTCGCGATGACGCCAGTGGTGCAAGGCCATGGTGGCGTAGTAATCGTGATAGACGTTCGTGAGTGTCGGTCCTCGCTGAGCCAGCTCATCGATCGCGTCGTCAAACGGAGAGTAGCCAGGTGTTTGCCCGAGGTACATCAACAGCGTCAGCGCGATCGCGGTGGTCGTCAGTTCGGGATCCGGTTTTTGGTAACCGAACGAGTAATTCTTTTCAGATTTCACGCCCATCAAAAACGCTTTCGCGTTGGGCAGTGTGTTGGTGCGCAAGTTGATGCCGGCGCGTTTTGCACCGACCAACGACAGAACTTGCCAACCCGTCAGCGTCGTGTCGCCGGGTTGGCCGGGAACGTATCCCCATGAACCGTTGGGATGTTGTGCGACGGAGGTAAAGAAGGCGCCTTTCTCGACAAGATGCATCAAGTCGGAATCGAATTCACCATCGTTCGCCGTCATCGACAAGGCTTCCGCGAGCGCCATCACTGCGATGCCGTGCCCGTACATGCTGCCCTGTTGCCAGTCGTAACCGAACTCGCTTTCGGCTGCGGCACTACGCAGGTAGTAGATCCCGCGTTTGACCGTGTCTGTGTATGGGCCGGTTTGATGCGTGTATCCGGCACCGAGAAAGGCCAGCAGCGCCAAGCCGGTTGCGCCGGTCGATGGCGTCGGAGTGTCGTCGGCATGCTTGGAATGCGTGCAGCGACCGTTGCATGGATCCAGATCCAGGTTGAAGGACCAGCTGCCATTTGGGCGTTGATGTTCGGCGAGCCAACGGAGTGCTTTCTCCACCGCTGCTTCGCTCGCACCGGACGCGCCGTACAGATCGCCGTACTTCTTGCGTCCCTCTGGAGTGCGTCCGCCCAAGCCACCGCCGGGCAGCAGCGTCAAATGATTCACCGCATTGGCATCGCCACCACTGAGCATCAGCGAGGCAACGCTGGGATCAATGGGTACAGCGTTCGGTGTGGTCGTGATGGACTTGGCAACCAAGTTGGTATCGTTGGGAGTGAGATCAAGCTGAACCGGCCTGTCGGCTTGATCTGCCACGCGGTTCACATCGTTGGTGTCGAGCTGTACCGTTTCGATCTGAACGTAATTGTCGGCATCTGATTCGGCAGTGGAGCCGTCCAGTGAGATCCCGTCGTTGGTGCCACGTTGGCCATAGGTCCACAGGGCCAGCAGCAACATCACCAGAGTGTGGACAATGGTACTGATCAGCCAGGCGTAGGAACGCCAACTTGCCGTCGAGGTCGTGGGGGCATCGATCGCGTCGAGCAGTGGGATATCGTTGGTAATGCTTTCCGCAACGTTGCTTAGCGAGGTGTCTCGTGAATTGGTGAAAGATTCCTGCAGCTTTGTCACATTGTTTTCTGTCGACCGCGCAGCAACATCGGTAGCCACCGGAGGCGGCGTGGTAGAGGGTGCGGCAGTCCCACGCGAGGGTTCGACCGAACGCAGCACGTGCGTCGGCAAGGACGGCTGTACCGGTTCGGAATGGCATCGAGGGGGAGCCGCCACGAACGAACGATCGTCATCGTTGGGTTTCAGGAGACTGCTCACAACGGGGAGTTGGACCATGATCCAGTATAGCTCGCCCGTAAAAATGCCGATTTCGCGAGCGATCCCGTTGCGATTGCTCTTACTTGAACAAGTTTCGCAGCGCGTTTTCCGCAGCGGCTTGAGAATCCTTGGGGCCTTTGGGCCTCAAGTGTTCGGGCAACTTTGTATGACCCGTTGAGTGGAGGTCCGGTTCTGGTTTGGATTTCGAGTCCGGTTCGGATTTCGAGTCCAGCTTTGCACCTGGTAACTGATGCGGCGTGTCCGTCTGCATCGCTGCTGCCTGACCGACTGGTTCTATCGTTTCAGGGGTGTCCTCGTTGTCACCGATTGGCAACTCATCCGAGATGGTGGACATGTTTGCGGGGTGATCCGCGACCGTTTGCGGGACGTGGAGTTCTGAGGCGAGGCGATCCAGCTCATTGAGCAGGTCTGATCCGTGGATCGTCTCGGTGTCTGGGGGAGCAGGTGTCCTGCCGTCAGCGGGTTCCAGCTCCGAAACAGGTTTGCCCGATTCCGCGTCGCGGATCGACGTGCGGAATGCGTGTTTGCCGACTTGGATGATACTGTGGTGAAACAGTTGGTAATCGACCTCAGCCGTGAGAGCCTTTTTGTTGACAAACGTTTGGTTTCGGCTGGAGAGATCGCGAATGAGGACTCTGTCGCCGTCGACACGAATCATGCAGTGTTTGCGACTTACACGGCTATCGGCGATGGCAACCTCGCAATCGGGGGCTCGACCGATAACGATTTGCGCACCGTCGACCGGAACGCGTTGGCCACGTTGTTCACCGTTGAGTCTGAGGAGCTGAAGTCGAATCAAGGGCTCGACGCGGTCAGAGAAGAAGAAGAGATGCAGCTACACGTGGAGCTGTTGACTTCCCGCATCGTAGGGCAAGCAGATGAAGATTTGACCAGCATCTGACGCTTGAATCATTTTGATTACGTTAAGTCTGTCGACTGGCTGCGCCGCAATACTTCGCCCATCAGATAGCTTCTCAAGCTTGCGACCACTTGTTGGGAGCAAGCCTCCAGCTCTCGACGTCGACGATCGCGGTTGCGAATGGGTTTCATCTCGACGTGAACTTTCGTGTTCGTCCCTGGCTGCATCTTTTTGAGCAGTTGCTCCTCTGGTTGGGGGTTGCTGAGCGTCAGTTTGACGTGCATCGCGATTTGCGAGTCAATGCGTCGTCGACCGCCGATGGTGCAAGTGGCGGTCAGTTTGAGCGAGAGTTGGTTTTCGCTCACGTTGATGATTTCAGCGTCATGGTCGGCGATGAAACCACGCAGCTTTTCAATGGCTAGGTCGATGGGAACGGGGGTCAAGATGTCGACTTGATCGATCGAGTTCTTTGCACCGCCGGTAAACCAGCTCAACCATGAATGTTTGCTTGAGTCGTCATCGGAGATCTCGGACATCTTGCCAAGTCCCAATTGGACGACGCGATTGCGACCGTTGTCTTTGGCTTTTAGCAACGCACGATCGGCACGGGCCAGGACGGTTTCCGGGGAGTCGCCGGACTGGAATTCGGTGACACCAAAACTTGCCGTCAGCTGTTCGCCGCCCAGGCTTGGGATTGGCATATGCTCCAGTGCGATACGCAACGCTTCGGCCCGCTTAGCTGCGGTGGAGTTGTCACAATTGGCAGCGAGCAGGCAGAACTCTTCGCCGCCGTATCGGGCAACGAGATCACCGTCACGACTGTGGCTTGCCAGTACCGACGCGAATGTCTTGAGTGCTTCGTCGCCCGCCGGGTGACCATGAACATCATTGATTCGTTTGAAGTGATCGATATCGCAGATGACGAGCGAGAACGTCGGTCCGCCGGCCGATGTGATCGCGGTCAGTTCATCCAGTGTGGCGTCGAAGTGTGCTCGATTGGCGACGTTGGTCAAGCCATCAGTCTTCGTCTGTTGATCGAGCGACTCAAGTCGTTTCTGCAGGTGTTCGCGATCGGAAAGATCGTGGACGACGATCACGGTGCCCAAGGTACCCGGAACATCCCCGCGAACCGGTGAGACTTCTACGTGCACGGGAATGATTTCTTCGCCGGGTTGTTCGATCAGCATCGGGCGCTTGACAGAGCCCGACGATTGAAAGCACTGCTTCAACGGGCAAAGCTGTTCCGTATCCTCGTCTCGGTCCGCATCGCGAAGACCGATAGCGCTGATGGACCATTGGCGGCCCAGCATCGCGTCAGCGGAGACACCTGTCATACTGGCCAAGGCATCGTTCCACTCGGTCACGTTGCCTTCCGCATCGGTGAATGCGACGCCGTCTTTGAGAGTGTGGAGGAGTTGTTTGTTGAAGTGAGTCTCACGACGCAGGACCGTTCCCTGGCCTGATTTGGATGACGAGTCCGTTCGGTCGGCGTTGCCGGTCCAGAAACCTTGAGATGTTCCTGGGCGCAGTTGTTGCAACCAGCGGTTGACCACGACTCCCTGCAGCATCTCGGGGTGATCCTCCAGCATGCGTCCAAAGTCGGCGACCAAGCGAGCGTCGAACTGACCTCCGCTGCCACGCACGAGTTCCACGATCGCGCGATCGCGACTCAAGGCGGGACGATAAACATGCTCCGTCGTCATCGCGTCGAACGCGTTTACGATCGCCAGCATGCGTGATCCCAGAGGCAACGCGTCGCCCCGGGGGCCTTCGCCATGTCGTCGGCTTTCGTACCATGTGTTTCCGTAGCGGATGATGTCCAGCAGTTCTTGGTCGGACGTGCAACCGGCCAAGATTTGGCAGCCCATTTCGGGGCACAAGTCCATCATCAATTGCTCATCGACCGTCAGCTTGCCTGGTTTACGCAGAACTCGGTCGGGGATCCCGATCTTGCCGATATCGTGCAGCAGCGCGGCGACTTCGATTCGGTCCCGTTGATCGCCCGCGAGTCCCAAGCGTTCCGCCCACCCGCTGCAGAACAAGGCGACGCGGAGGCTGTGTGCCGCCGTTGCCGGATGCTTGGTTCGGAGCGAATAGAAGAGTGATGTCGCCATTCCCAGGCGAACGACGGCGAGCTGGTTTTCGACCTTTGCCTCAGACTGTCCAGCTCGAGATTGAGACGGCCCGTGACTATCGTCTTGGAGTTGCGCCAGCAGAGAATGGACGTGTTGATGCCCCGCCTCGGCGTCCACAAAAAGGTTGCTCTCGGGCGTCGCGGTTGGGATCGGTCCCATGGGTGCGTTGCTATCGATCATGCGAGTCGTGAGAAGTTGGCGGTCTGGGTGGAGTACGAAAAGATGGGGCCATTTATTCCAAAATGTCCATTTCGGGACGCCTATCGAGCAGGGGCCGCAGAAATCGACGCTTTGGAGTACCGAACGGTAGGTCACCAATTAGTGGTACGCAAAATGATTGCGGTTCGTGTGATTGGCATCGTCCAAGTCGTGGGAGGATCCCAGCGTTTCTATGAGGGATGACCGACAGGGCATGCCCCCTATTTGGTAGCCAGGACTGCATTCTGTCTCTGTCAATGCTTGCTATCGATACCCGTGGCTTCTAACATGAAACTTGGGTGGACCGCAAAAAAAGAGTGTTGACCGGGCTGTGATAGGTGATCATCCGAACGAACGATCCCTTTCGCGTTGGTCTATCGCGAGTGTCTCTTCAGGACTGGTAGCGCAAAGTGAGTCTTTCTGAAATCGATCGCCTGTTGTTGGAGCGATGCTTGGCGGGTGCTCCGCGCGCCTGGCAGGATTTCGTGGACCGATTCTTGGGGCTGGTCGTCCACGTTGCAAAACACACCGCGAGCAGTCGCAACTTGTCGATCGACGAATCCACCCGTGACGATTTGGTCGCAGAAGTCTTCTTGACCTTGGTGGCAAACGACTATGCCGTGCTCAGACGTTTTCGCCGAAACTCGTCCCTGGCGACTTATTTGACAGTTATTTCCCGGAGAGTGATCGCGCGGCGGCTAACGAGTTCTCTCAACGGGTCCACTCAAGCAATCGCTCAGCCAGCGGCGATGGCGGACCACAGAGGGCCGGTGACGCGGCTCGAAAACAGAGAAGAAGTGCAAAGTCTGTTGACACGACTGGATCCAGACGAAGCCGATGTGGTGCGAATGTATCATTTGGAGGGCAAGAGTTACCATGAAATCAGTTTGGCCGTCGGTATGACGGAGAACAGCATCGGTCCGCTGCTCAGTCGTGCACGCGCTAAAATGCGAGATGGCCAAGTCTGATAGAATTGAATCTTTCCGCCTTTGCCCCCCGCCCGCCTTCGAATCCCGCCCAATCATCTCAACGACTTCTTTGCATGCCAAAGTCCGAACCATCTGACGAACCATCCGTCAAATCACCCTCTGGGGCGTCGTCGACGCGTCCCCTGACTCAGTCGGCGTCACGCCGTGGGTTCATCAAGGGCGGCTCGCTCATGCTCGCCGGCGGTGCATTGGGCAACGCACTGGCGGTGGCGCAAAACGCCCACGCGTTTGGCAGCGATGAGATTCGTGTGGCGTTGGTCGGTTGTGGTCGACGGGGCACACAGTCGGCGATCGCAGCTTTGGGCAAATCCGCTCAGCAATCCACCTCCGGCGGACGCGTCGTCTTGATTGCCATGGCGGATGTCTTTGCCAACCAACTGCAATCCGCCTATCGAACCATCAAAGGACAATGTGGCGACCACGTCGACCTGGACGATCGACGTTTTGTCGGATTGGACGCATATCAACAAGTCATGCAAACGGATGCTGATGTTGTCTTGTTAGCCACCCCGCCCGCTTTTCGTCCGCTGCATTTTGCCGCTGCGGTGGATGCGCGGAAACATGTGTTGATGGAAAAGCCGGTTGCGAATGATGCCGCCGGTGTACGGGAAGTTTTGGCCGCTGGCCAGCTTGCGACACAACGCAATTTGGCGTGTAGCGTGGGATTCACCCATCGACAGGATCCGATCTATCAACAAGTCATTGCGAAAATCCATGACGGCGCAATCGGTGATCCCGTCTTCGCCAGAGCCTACTGCAATGCCGGGCCGATCCGATTGTCGCCACGTCGACGCGGCGAAACCGAACTGGAGTATCAGCTTCGCAACTGGAACCACTTCCCCTGGCTCGGCGGCGATTTCCTGGTCGAGCAACATGTCTCGGGGCTGGACATCATCAATTGGGCATTATCGGCAACCCCGCGAACGGCGCAAGGCCAGGGCGGATGGATGAGCCGCGACGAACGGATGGAGGGACAAGTCTTTGACCACCACAGTGTCGAGTTCGCTTACTCGCCATCGTTGAGGCTGTTGAGCCAATGTCGCCGGTCCGTGGGATGTTGGAATAGTGTCAGTGAGCACTTGCACGGGACTGCGGGCTATGCGGATTTGACCACAGGCCGACTGTTCCGCTCTGACGGTGATGTCCTGTGGAAAGCAGACGATGGTGGGCAAAAGGTCGACCCCACCGAGCGTCACCAAGCGTCGTTTTTCGCTGCTTTACGTCGCGGTGAGCGTCCCAATGAGATCGAGCAAGGAGCCCAAAGTACGTTGACGGCGATCATGGGACGCGTGGCAACCGTCACCGGTAAATTGGTCCGCTGGGATGACTTGGCCAAGTCCACGGATCGCGAGTTGGACGTCACAACCCTGACATCGATGCTGCAGTCGCCGCCTTGTCAGCCGGATGAGCAAGGACACTATCCGGACAAGTCGCCTGTCAGCCGCGGAACATCGTCCGGCCGCCGCCCCGTTTAGCGTCGCACAGTTTAGCGCCGCACAGTTTAGCGTCGCACAGTTTAGCGCCGCCCCGTTTAGCGCCTCATCATCACGCGACGGCGTAGTGGATTTCGCCAGAAATCCTGTGAGGTGGGAATTCTGGCGAATCCCATTACCAGGTCTGCTGGCGGTGGTGTTGTTGTTCCTTGGCAAGTAAATCCGGTCCGAGACAACCTCGTCGGGTCGCGTAATCCACTCTATCGACCGGTTCCGCATTGCCTACGCACCGTCGAAACCTCTATCCTGCTCCTTTTGCGAAACACCCGACCGCAGTCGGGCTCTCGGACCATGGGGATCGCGGAAGCGTCAAATGACGGGCGTGTTCCGATCGATCGCATTCATTGAGTAGGGAAATTCCGTCGAATGATTTGGTATGTTCTCGGTGGCTTGGCCGCAATCGTTCTGTGCTTGATCGTCCTGGCGATCGTCTCCCCGCGCAAATTCATGCGGGTCGTGATGCGGCCCATGCTCGCGATGGCGTACCGAAAACGCGTCGTCGGAGTCGAAAACCTCCCCGCAGAGGGTGGCTGTTTGCTGGTCAGCAATCACGTCTCTTTCATCGACGGTATCCTGATCCTGTGGATGTTGCCACGCAACGTTCGCTTCGTCGTCGACGGAGGCAATTTCAAGGGAAAGATCCTTGAGTGGATCGCCGCTGCGTTCGACACGATCATGATGACGGCGAGTCCCAAGTCGATCGGCAGAGCGATCAAGGGAGCTCGCGAAGGGCTGAACAACGGTGACGTGATCGGTGTGTTCGCGGAAGGAACCATTACTCGCAACAGCCAACTGCAGGGGTTCCGTCCCGGATTGACGAAGATGATCAAAGGCACGGACGCTCCGATCGTACCGGTTTGGCTGGACGGTATGTGGGGCAGCATCTTTAGCTTTTCCGAAGGCAAGTTCTTTTTCAAATGGCCCAAAAAATTTCGTCGCAAACTGACGCTTTACGTCGGAAAGCCGATGCCGACGGACACGCCCGTCGACTTGGTTCGCTCTCAAGTACAGGACTTGGGATCGCAAGCCGACATCGAACGACGAGCTGACCTACCCAACCTGGCCAGCGATGTCATTCGCTCCTGGCGGGAAAACAAATCGCGACTACAAGTGGCCGACTCATCGGGCGTCGAAGTCCGCGGACGAGAAGCTCTGATTCGAGCCTTGGTGCTGCGACGAGTCCTGCGACGTGAAGTCTTGACGGGAGAGGACAAATTCGTGGGTTTGCTGTTGCCGCCCAGTGTCGGTGGCGTGCTGGCCAACATCGCGCTTGCCTTCGACCGCCGCGTCGCTGCCAACCTAAACTACACCGTGAGCAGCGAAGTCATCAATCATTGCATCGCTGATGTCGGGATCAAGAAGGTGCTGACGAGCGAGAAATTCATGAGCAAGGTCGATCTCAAGGTCGACGCTGAATTGGTGATGCTGGAGTCGATCCCGTCCAAAGTCACGAAATGGGACAAGCTGGTTTCCTTCGTTCAAGCCGTTTGCTTTCCTCAGTGGTTGCTCAAACGCGTGTTGGGGCTGCATCGAATCGACCCCGACGACATCTTGACCGTGATCTTCACCAGCGGCAGTACCGGAATGCCCAAAGGCGTCTTGCTGAGCAACGCAAATGTCAGCCACAACGTCGAAGCCATCCGGCGTGCCGTCAAGTTGGATCACCACGATACGATTCTCGGCGTCTTGCCATTCTTTCACTCATTCGGATACTCGATCACGTTGTGGGGCGCTCAGACGCTGGGCCCCAGCGGCGTTTATCACTTCAATCCACTCGATTCACGCCAAGTCGGAAAGATGGCTGAACGCTACGGCGTCACGGTGCTGTTGGGCACACCAACGTTTTTGCGTGGATACCTCAAGCGCGTCGAACCAAAGCAGTTTGAAAAGTTGGATGTGGTGATCGTTGGTGCGGAAAAGATGCCGGCCGAATTGTTTGATTCCTTTGAAAAGAAATTTGGCGTTCGTCCGGTCGAAGGCTACGGGGCAACGGAGTTGAGCCCACTGGTGTCGGTCAACGTACCGCCGAGCCGATCGCCGGCAAGGTATCAGCCCGATCGCGTCGAAGGATCAGTAGGACGTCCAATGCCGGGCGTTTCCGCGCGAGTGATTTCACCCGACACGGGCGAAGAATTGCCTGCAGGTGAAGACGGAATGCTGTTGATCACCGGACCCAACGTGATGAAGGGCTATGCCAATCAGGCAGAGAAGACGGCCGAAGCGATCCACGACGGATGGTACACGACCGGTGACATCGCTCACGTGGATGACATGGGGTTCCTGCACATCACAGGACGACTGAGCCGCTTTTCAAAGATCGGTGGCGAAATGGTCCCGCATGTTCGAATCGAGGAAGCGTTGGCCGGTGCAATGGCCGAAGGAGAGGACGACGAAGAAGTTCGCGTTTGCGTGACTGCTGTTCCTTGCGATAAGAAGGGAGAACGGATCGTGGTCCTGCACAAAGAAACTGGCAAGAGCATTGACGCATTGCGAGAGCACCTCAAAGCAGAAGGCTTGCCGAACCTGTTCATTCCCGCGGCGGATGCATTTCACGTCGTCCCGGAGATCCCAATGCTGGGCACCGGAAAGCTCGACCTCAAAGCGGCAAAGGAACTCGCCGCGAAACTCGAATCCGATTGACTAGTGCATCGTCCAGTCTTAGAACGTGGGTTCGATGAATGAGCCGTTTTGGCGTTAGCCACGGTTCTCTTAGAACGTGGGTTCGATGAATGAGCCGTTTTGGCGTTAGCCACGGTTCTCGCGACACAACCGTGGCTAACGCCAAAACGGCTAACCCCAAATGGACAATGCACTGGATCGATATTGAAATCAGGCTTTGCCTTCACGGGCACGCAGTTGATCCAAGAAATCGCAGCCTTTCCAGGTCAGGACCAAAGGACCGCGATTGGCGAGCGTTTCTTGTCCAAGCTCGATGAATCCGCCACTGACGAGCAGATAGATATGGTGAACGATTTGATCTCGTTCGTAGCCTTCGATACTGATCGCACCTTTGAACACGCGACTGCCGCGTTCTTCGACGAACTCCAAGACTTTACGTACCAGCTTGTGATCTCGCCTCATTCTCGGTCAGCTCATTCGTGTTGGAAGTGTGTTACGTCACGTCAAAAGCCGTCTACGACTTTGCCGCGCCCGGCCAAAACTTCTTCCACTTGCTTTCGGCAGACTTGTCAGGTTCCGCTTCCACCTTGCCACCGGACTTGCCTTGCAGCTTTGCGGCCAAGTCCCGCATGGCCTGTGTGATCGCCGCTTTTGGTGCCTGAGTGATCAACGGTACTCCGTTGTTGCGGACTTCGACCATCGTTCGATAGTCGTTGGGCAACAAAGCATACACCTCGCGGCCAAGTGTTTCTTTCGCCTTTTTGAGGCTGATCTGACCTGACTCCAAACCGGCCCGGTTGACCACGATCTCGACTTTGGACTGCAGACCCTCGATCTCCTCAAAACTCATCATCAATCGCACGACGTTACGCAAACAGGGCAAATCCAACTGGGTCATCAGAATCACCCGGGACGCGGCCTCGATTGCCGCCATGTCGACCGGACTATAGGTTTTTGACAGGTCGATGATCAAGTGACTGAACGATGCTTTTAGCAGACCGATGACCTTACGCAAACTTTCATCGGTGATGGAAGCCGTGTCATGAAGTTCCACGGGACGAGGCAGGAGGTAGAGGCCGCTACTGTGCTTCGTCAACGACTGTTTGAGCAACTGGATGTCTAGCCGAGAAATGTTCTGAACGACATCGGCGAGTGTGTAATCAGGAATTGCATCCAGAAACACGTCAGCGTCGCCCAATGCGAGATCCAAGTCCAATAAGGCGACGCTGTTGCGGCTGTCGGACGCCAAAATGCACCCAAGGTTGACTGATGCGCTGGTCGTTCCGACACCTCCGGTGGCGCCCGCGATCGCGATGACCTCACATGAACGCCCACCACCATCCGCAGTACCAAACTTCTGCTGGCTCACTCGCCCCAAAGCCGCGGCAAGATCGTCTTTCGTTACCGGCAGCGTCAGGAACTCGCGAGCACCACTGCGGATGGTCCGCAGGATCAAATGCCCATCCGTACTTTCACTGGCCGCCAAGATCACCGTGTCCTTGGCTTCTTTGCTGAGACGTTCCACCAATGCAATCGCACGGTCTTCGTCGGAGTCCAGCGTCACCACACCGACGTCTGGAGCGGTTTGCTCGATGATGTCCGAAAAGAACTCGTAGCGAGAGCAATCCGCCTCCAACCATACTGTGTCCATGCCCAACAGCATGGCTTTCAGCATTTCTCGTGTGGAGTCGTTGGGGTCAACCAACGCGATTCTCAGGACATTACTCATCGGGTCGTTTCCGGGTATTTTCTATCAACCGTTCCAAATCTGGTAGTAAGTATCAGTAGCATCAGTTGGCAGGCGAGGATAGCATCACCCCGTCACCGATCATTGCGGGTTCGGCCGACGGTACAACGGTATTGGCCGGGTAATGAGTTCCGTGTCCGCCGCCCATTGTCATATCGCCCATCAGTTGATTACCCGAGTCGGGTGAGCACCCGTCGCCACCGAGCAGGTTGGGAACTTCGATGTGTCCGTTCAAGTAGAAATCGTGATCGTTTGGTGACATCGAGTTCAGACCTGGGCCACCACGGGGTACTTCGTGTGGGTCCATTGCGTCAACGATTTCGGGCGTGACGGTGATCAGCAACTCGATATCGTTGCGACGCTCGGAGGAGCGGCGGAACAGGGCACCCAAGACAGGCAACTCACCAAGGAAGGGAGTGCGTGCGATGGTGGACTCCGTTCGACTCTGCAACAAACCTGCGATCGCAAAGGTCTGACCGGCCTCAAGTTCAACAGCGGTCTCCACATAGCGTTGAGTGAACGCCGTCACTTGGCTTCCGCTGACCGTCACGGCACGCGAGTCATCGGGCTCCTTGACCTCGGGACGCACTTCCAAACGAATCCGGCCTGGTCCGACGACGAACGGCAGGAAGTCAACCGACGTGCCGTACTCTTCGTAGGACACGGTGACTGCACCGTTGCCCGACGGCACGATGTAGGGGACTTTACCGCCAACCGTGAATCGAGCGGGGCGTCCATGCGTCGCGATCACGGTTGGTTCGGCGAGGAATTTCAACAAGTCGTCCTGACGCAGTGCGGTGATCAAGCCTTGAAAGTCACCGGTGATGATGCGGGCATTGGCTGCTCGCTCACCAGCAGTGGTGACGACCGAGCCGACAGTGGTCTGGGGAATGTTGATCAAGTTCCCGGGGCCATTGGCCAGCAGACTCGTTGAATCACTCAGGGCAAAATCCAAACCCAGGTCACGGAACTTCGTCCGAGAGACTTCCATGATCCGCGTGTGCAGCAGGACCTGCTGAACCCCGATCACTTTGATGTTGTTCACAACCGTGGGGTAAAACTGTTCGACGATGGCAACGGCACGGTCAACATCATCGACGCTGGTGACATAGCCATTGACGATCGCACTGGCATTGACTGGCATGACCCTCAGGGTCGCCAAAGGCAATTGCGATGCCAAGATGCCCTCGATTTCTCGAGCGTCCGCGACAACGGTCACGTCGACGGTGTACAGCTTGTCCTCGGTATCCCAAAGATTGATCTGCGTGGAGCCAGGCAGCTTTGCATAGATCTGCAATTGATTCTGCGACACCGGCGTGGCATTGATCACTTCCTCGTTATGCACTTGGAAACGAGGAATCCGTGCTTCCAAGGTCACGATGCGGCTCGATTTGACCAGCAACTCCATCCGTTCAACGGGTTGGCTGATGAGATGATTTGCAGCACCGGATTCGTGCGAGGTGAGCTGCAAGTCTTCATCTTGTGCCGTCACGATGCCACACGACATCATCACAATCATGCCGGCAACGAGAGATGCGGCGACCCGGCGTACCGAGAAAAGTGTCGTTTCCATCGCGATTGCATCCTTGCGAAACCTGGCCATCAGATCCATCCGATGGTGAACGCTGCCACGTCTGGCAATCCATTGCCACGTATCAGCGAATAGGCTTTATGCGGGTTACGTGTCGTAAAAAGGGGAAAACTTGGTTTTGAATCATTCGACCGGATCCCGCAGTTCAACCGCGGAAATCCGGTCGTTTTCATCGTCTTGGAGTCTCAGTAGGCAGTACGTTCAGCACCCGACTGAGGTGCGAAAAACGGGCTGTCTTGTCCTGTCAGGTCAAAGTCCTGGCCCGAGTCTGTAGCGCCCTGACTGGTAGTATCGGACGTTTGGGGTTCTTCGGTTGAGTCCGTCATGCGGGTATCGTTTAATAGCACAGGGATCGATTCTCCGGGCAGAAAACCATACTCTTGCATGCGGCCATCGGGGCCAAGCTTTGTGATCTTGAACTCGTATTCTTGTTTCTTTGCCGGTTTTGCGGCCACTTTCGCCGGAGCGTCTTCTTTCGTTTGCTCGGCCAACGCCAATTGACGCTGACGCTCACGCTCTTGTCGGTATTCCCGCAAATCATTCAAGAATTTCTTTGCAGTCGGACTCGCTTCGCCGTCCGCGATATCCGCTTCGTCAGCGGAGGGGCTGCCCAATGATAGCGAAATTTCGCCGTACTGCTGAGCAAAGGACCACGCATCTTCGTCGGACTGGCGGATCAACAATTGAATGTTCTTTGCAGTACCCGTCCGCTTTTCATCTGGATCGAACTTGGTTTTTCCATCGATGCCAAAGACTTTGACGCCGGAAAGTACAACCAAGGAAGTGTCTTGGGCAAACGTGTCGCCTTGCTCAAAGAAGCCACGGACGTCGACGCGGTCGCCTTGACGGACCAGATTGACCGTGCCGTTTCGGTCGGCGGGCATTGATACCACTCGGTAGCCACGAGGCACGATGATGTCTTGCTTGTCATTCATCAGCTTGATGTCGAGGACTGGTTCGCCGGCGTAAAGCGGCTGGCGTGCAAAGCGTCCTTCAAACGATTTCAAATCGCTCGATGCACCAGCGGGAACCCGGTCGGCAGGCCACTGCTCTAAACGCAGCTTGTCGGCTGTGATTTCTTCTTGTTCTTCGACCGCTTGCGTGGTCACAAAGATATCAACCATTGCAACGGTTGAGGCTCCATTGTTTGCCTGCATGTACTGACTGGCGCCGATCGCCGCGACGGTGCCGCACACGCACGCGATAAGGAGGAATAGTGTTTTGTTTCGCATGGATTCGTTCTGGCTGTGGCCAGTGTCCGTTCTGAGTGGAGGTGGAGGACCAAAGCTGGGAGGAGGCAGTCGACCCTCAGCTAGGATCGGACATTCAAACAATGCTTCTATAAAATCGAATTCTGCTGGAGAATTATCGCTACAGCCTTAGGAACCTATGCAAACAACAAGCCCCGCTTAATCGGCAGGGCTTGTTGATGCGATTCAATCATGTTGCGTCGGATTGAGCTTGCTTCATAAGCCGACGCGTCAGCAAGGGTTTTGCCGTTATCCCTCGCTTACGCGTCGAGCTTGCGATTGTTTCAAGCCACTTTATTTCGTTTCCGCAACACCAGCGGTGTCAGATCAGCATTCGTGCGGTTGCAAAGTAGATCACTGCTCCGATAGCCATCGGAATTCCGTAGGGCAGCAGCGTCATCGTTGGCTTGCGTTCCCGAGCGATTTTAGAAAGCTTGGATGGGTTACGGACGTTGCGCCACTCATCCAGAATTTGACGGGCCATCGCGTAGTGTTTGAACCAGTTTCCGCTACGCAAAATCATGACCATCGCCATGATTCCACCTACGATTGCCGTGGCAGCGAATACTTTGAGTGTCACCAAAGTGCCCACCCATGCTCCGACACCCGCGAGCAATTTCACGTCGCCGGCTCCCATTCCGCCAACGTTTCGCAGCACGAGCAACAGAACTGTGCCGACTGCCATCCCGGCGAAACTCCAGGCGAGGCCGTTCACTCCGCCCTGGATCGTCCAGTAGACCAATCCGCTAGCAATGAATGGAAAGGTCAGCCAGTTAGGAACCTTCAAAATGGCGCCGTCGATGATCGCGGCGACGATCAAAACGATGGTGACAAACCAGATGAGCCAATTCTCGCTGATGGCGTCGATCAACATGTCCATAATTTTCCCCGTGCTTTTTTTCGTGGTTTTTAGGTGGGCTTAGCGAGGTCCGATCATCCAACTGAACATGGCGAACAGCAGGGTGACCAAGCAACAGGACAGTTGCCAGGCATACGCGGCTGCATCAGCAGGTAGGAGTGGGTAGTTCATTTGGGACCTCCCTTTCTTGATGGAAGGGGGTGACAACCGAGGTTGTGTGAGGTGGTCTACGTGAGGTGGTCAGAGTGTGCTCATCAGGGCGGGATGAAGCAGGAGCGGTGGTCGACGATGTCCGAACCGTGTCCGGCTTGGTCGGGGCTCGACGCGGCCGGTGAGAACCGCTTGGTTTCTCACCGGCAACACGTCGAAATCCGGTGGGGTTGCGGCGCCGTACTCGCAACAGAATCGCGAACGCAGACACCGCAGCCCACAAAAATCAGTTACCGATTGCGGTGCCGACTTCTTCGAACTTGCCTTTGGCGTTGGTTCCGATGGTGCCGACGGCAGCCAAGCAGACAACGACGATCAAAGCCAACATGACGGCGTACTCAACTGCGGTTGGTCCGTCTTCTTCTTTCAAAAACTCAACGATGCTATTAGCGAACTTTTTCATCTTTATTTCCTCGGCTGAGAGCCGGCGTTAAAACCGGAACTCGACGACTATGAAGCAAGGGTCATTTCAACGTGAAAGGATTCCCAACGTCCCAGTTCATCTCTCAGACCCATCATCGGTGCTCCAACGCAGGCACTGCCATTGGAAAGAGCGTTGCCGACGTAAACGTCTGCTTTCAGAGATTCACTGGCTTTGCGGCATCTACATGCAACGGATCAATCCATTGAATGTCGGTCCCAACAAAGCAGAGCGATTCAGTTCGAATTCACTCTCTATAGGGAACGTATGCCAGGAATTCGAAGAGTCAAAAAACTCCGGCCAGACAAACCTTGACGATTCATTCGAGGTGACGGTTGTACAGTTTGTGTCAGGTGATCTGTTGGGCCGTCGGCAGGCACCGCGTAAACTGTATTGCGTGACTGGAAACCGCCATTCGGACTGAATCAGTTGCAGCGAATGTTCAGGTGAGCACTGAACTCGTTTAACCCGTGCCCGAAGGGTAGGTCGTGTTCCGTTGAGCGTCGCTTTCGGCTACCGGCTAAACGAAATCGCCGAATTCGGGAGCTGTGTGCATCGGTGCTGCGGTTAAAGGAAAGTCAACGCGAGGACATGCAACCGCGCAAAAAAAAACTGCCGACCAACTCGCGTTGGCCGACAGTCGATTATCAATGAGTTTGCTCGGCTTCCCCCAAAGCTGTCGCAAGCCTCGGCGAAATCAGTTACCGATAGCGGTACCGACTTCTTCGAACTTGCCTTTTGCGTTGGTACCGATGGTTCCGACGGCGGCAAGACACACGACGACGATCAACGCCAACATAACGGCGTACTCAACGGCGGTCGGTCCATCTTCTTCCTTCAAGAACTCAACAAGGCTGGTTGCAAACTTTTTCATTTTCATTTTCCTCGGTATGAGAATGGCCCTCTAGGAGCCTCCCTCGACGACGTTTAAAGGGCCGTTTCAACGTAAAACGGCTTCTGAAATCAGCTCGTCTCCGAAAACACACCTTGGTTTTCATGCCTCCGAGTCAAGACTCTTGGACATTCATTTTCCCTTGGCAGTCCGGCGATCCTGAGGCCCCACATCGGCAACTGCATCCGATGTGATGCCCACGGACCCGTAACTTTGCGCCCCGCCTTCTCAAACGGTTTGCCTTTTTCCGGGAGCTCGGCTGACCTCTCGTACCGACGACTCAGGCATGACACGCATGACCTCAGACGCCAGTCCGACAGGAGAGAACCTTTCATCAAGAACTGTTCTCTAATGGGAACGTATGTCACGAATCGAGAGAGTCAAAATGAAGGAAAACGGAATTACGAAAATCCTTCCCTAAAGGTGTTTGCGGATCAGTTCCGCTACATGCTGGCCGAGCTTTTTGGATCCCTCTGCGGTGTAGTGAACGTTCGCCGGTCGTTGCGTGCTTTCGATCTCTTTGGCAAAGCTGAACATGGGATCGGTTTCGATCCCACCGACTTCCGCTATGACCTTCGCTGCCATCGCGTTGTACTTGGCCGAATCCCCGGGAACTCGTCCGGCGGCGCCTTGCGGAACCGGAGTCGTCTCTCGCCAAATGACAACACGCCCGGCCTTTTTGAGACGCTCGGCGATCGTTCGGATGTTCTTGCCATAGTCCTCGAGGGAGACTTGCTGGTGACTATCGGGAGCCGTGGGGGATGCGAGATTCTCGCCCTTGGGCCCCATGTACTTCAGATCGTGCAACCCAAAGTTAAAATGGATGACATCCCATTTTCGGTCACCAAGCCACTTGTCCAGGTTCTGAACGCCGTTGGTCGTCGGCCCGCAATTGGTGGGCGGTCGCCAAACATTCGCGGTGCCTTTTAATGCTTCGCGTACATCCAGCATGTATCCGATGGAGATGGAGTCGCCGATCAGCAGCACGTGGGGTAGTCCCTCCACGACATCCGGTGCTTCGTATGCGGGATTGACCCGGGCTGCGGCTGGTTTACGTTGTGCTTTCTTGGGTGCATCTTGGTCCTGGGCCAAACATGCGGACGTGGTCACGAACGACACGCACAGCAGACACATGATCACCGGACAAACTCTCGCTGCCAACATACGTTTCATCGCTCTCTCAACAGTGCTACAAATTGAACGGAAATCCCCGGGTCGTCTATCGTATTCTAGATGCCTCCGCGAATCGAGCAGGAGAAGGCCTGCGGACGCTGGAGGAGTATGCTCGATTCGCACGCGATGACGCTGAGATGTCCGCAGAGATCAAGTCGCTGCGACACGATCTCGCCAATCTAATGAAGCGGTTGGATCGCGACGCATTGCTTGCCGCCCGCAATGTGCGTTCGGATGTGGGCACAACCATCCAAACCAAGTCAGAATATCAGCGAACAGACACGCTCGATGTCGTCGTCGCGGCAGGCACCCGCGTTGCTCAATCGATGAGATGCTTGGAGGAATACGGGAAAATTCTCGATCCAGAATTCTCCAAGGGGATTGAGTCCCTGAGATACCGCGTTTACATCGTCGCCGCAAACATCGAACGAAGCCTCCTCAGGGACCGGGGAACGTCGACGGCCGATGACCAATCGCCAGGTGATGTTCGGACCGGGCCACAACGTCGGGACTTGCTGGCCGGGGCAATGCTCTACGCTTTGGTGGACGTGTTTAATACCGCCGAGAAGCTGCTGTCACATTGTGATCAACTCACGCAATCCGGCGTGGACATCATCCAATTGCGTGACAAGAACACGGATGATCGAACACTCTATGAACGATCTGTCGTTCTTGCGCGTCGATTGCAGTCCACCAACACGCTCTTGATCATCAATGACCGAACCGACATTGCGATCGCGGCCGGCGCCGACGGCGTCCACTTGGGGCAATCGGAATTGCCGATCCGAGAAGCGAGGCGGATGCTGGGTTCCGATCGTCTGATCGGGGCATCGACGCACACGATCGAACAAGTTCACCGGGCGATCGGCGACGGCGCCGACTACATCGGATGCGGCCCCGTCTTTCCGGGGGCGACCAAGTCCTTTGATCATTTCCCCGGCGTGGAGTTTTTGGGGCAAGTGCACTCGTCAACCGTGGAGACTCCACGCCCGGCGTTTGCCATCGGCGGCATCAATGAGCACAACATCGAACGAGTCCTCGATGCAGGATTTCATCGGATTGCCGTGTCAGGTGCGATCAGAGACGCGGCGTCTCCGGGAGATGCCGCCGCCGCCCTCAAGCAACGCTTGCTCGACTCACGTCGCTGGCGGGCCGTTGATTGAGTGAGCCGCGACGCGTAAGCGGCCGGACTTAAAACGCTGCCCGGTGCCTTACGGCTCACCCTTGCGTCACCAATCTTGGCTAGATCAACGGCTCGCTAGCCTGGCATTGAATCACTGCTGCGATTGCAGCATCTGTGCGCGAGCCATCGCGTCTTCGGCTTTCTGAATGTAGGTCTGATCTTGCGTGCCCGCCCATGCTCGTTGATAGGTCACGCTCATCGCGGTGAAATTGAACGAGTCGGTCGGCTCCAATTCACACGCTTTCTCGCCATGCTCGATGGCTTCGGCGTGTTGGCCTGTCTTGGTGTAGACACGTGCGAGTGCCAAGTGCGCCAGGACAAACGATTCGTCTTCGGCGACAATCGCCTTGAGTCCATCGATCGCTTCGGTGAACTTTTCATCGTCGATCAGTTTTTCGACGTCGTTGTATTGGGCGTGAAGATCGCTCATTGGAATCTATCGTAGGAAAATTGGGTTTGAACGGGGGCCAAAAAGTTGACCCCATTAAACGTCATCTCGCACGACGACGAAAGGGAGGCGAGCGGGTCAGGCAGCGGATTGCTCGCCTCGCCCGACTCAACGGTTGCAGCAAGAAAAAAGCCTTCCGCGGATCAACCGCGAAAGGCTATGAGTTATCCAGATGCTGCTGTGCAGCAGATCAGCTGATGACTAGCTATTGATCAGGGCTGCTTGAGCGGCGGCCAGTCGGGCGATCGGCACACGGAAGGGGCTGCAGCTGACGTAGTTCAATCCTGCACGGTGGCAGAATTCAACCGAGCTTGGCTCGCCGCCGTGCTCGCCACAGATACCGACCTTGAGGTCCTTCTTGGTCGAACGTCCCTTTTGAACGCCCATCTCGACCAATTGTCCCACGCCGGTTTGGTCCAGGGACTGGAAGGGGTCGACCAACAGGATGTCCTGGTGCAGGTAATCTGGCAAGAACGTTCCCACATCGTCACGGCTGTACCCGAACGTCATTTGCGTCAGGTCGTTTGTGCCGAAACTGAAGAAGTCTGCGTATTGAGCGACGTCATCTGCGGTCAAGCAAGCACGTGGGATTTCGATCATCGTGCCGATCGAGATATCCAACTTGCCGGAGAACTTCTTCGCTTCGATGGTCGATGCGATGGTTTCCTCGACCTTGCCACGCAGCAGCTTCAATTCGGCAGCAGTGCCGACCAACGGGATCATGATTTCAGGCATCGCCTTGATCTTGCGTCCCGCACAGTTGATCGCTGCTTCTACGATCGCACGGACTTGCATCTCCAGGATTTCTGGATAGGTGATGCTCAAGCGGCAACCGCGGTGACCCAGCATGGGGTTCGACTCGTGCAAGGCCTCGGAACGCTTCTTGATTTCCGCAGGCTTTACACCGAGTTCGGTCGCCATGTCTTTTTGCGCGGCGGCTTCGTGAGGCAGGAACTCGTGCAACGGCGGATCCAGTAGACGCACGGTCACGGGCAGGCCGTCCATCGCTTTGAAAATGCCTTCAAAGTCTTTGCGTTGGAAAGGCAACAGCTTCTTCAGGGCAGCGCGTCGATCCTTTTCATCTTGTGCCAGAATCATCGAACGCATGTGGATGATGCGATCTGGCTCAAAGAACATGTGTTCGGTACGGCACAGGCCGATGCCTTCGGCGCCGAAATCACGTGCACGTTTGCTGTCTGCGGGTGAATCCGCATTGGTGCGAACGGCAAGGGTGCGGAACTCATCCGCCCACTTCATCAATTGGGCAAAGTCACCGGAGAGCTTCGGCTCTTGGGTCTCGACTTCACCCAACATGACTTCGCCGGTCGTTCCGTCCAAGCTGATGACGTCGTTGACGCCGAGCGTCTTTCCGTTGACCTTGATCTTGCGACCTTTCTCATCGATTTCGACATCGCCGGCTCCGGCGACACAGCATTTACCCCAACCGCGAGCAACCACGGCGGCGTGGCTGGTTGCACCACCGGTGCTGGTCAAGATGCCGACGGCGGCGTTCATGCCGTCGACGTCTTCGGGGCTGGTTTCGCGACGCACCAGGATGACTTTTTCGCCGGCATCTGTACGCTCACGAGCTTCTTCAGCCGAAAACGCCAGCTTGCCGACGGCGGCACCTGGCGAAGCATTGATACCACGGCAGAGAACATCCGCTGCGTTGCGAGCGGTCGGTTTGAAACTGGGCAGCAACAGTTGGGTCAAGTCGTTCGCAGGAACCCGCATCACGGCGGCTTTCTTGTCGATCAACTTTTCCTTGACCATGTCGCAAGCGATCTTGACGGCTGCGATACCGGTACGCTTGCCGGTACGCGTTTGCAGCATGAACAACGTTCCACGCTCGATCGTGAATTCGATGTCTTGCATTTCCGCGTAGTGCGTTTCGAGCGTCTTTTTGACTTCGAGCAACTCCTTGTAGATCGCACGATTCCACTTCGGCATGTCGGCGACTTGCTCGGGAGTACGAATCCCGGCCACGACGTCTTCGCCTTGAGCGTTGACGAGGAACTCGCCGAAGAACTTGTTTTCGCCGGTGTTGGGGTTACGGGTGAAAGCAACTCCGGTTCCGCAGTCGTCGCCCATGTTGCCGTAGACCATCGACTGGACGTTCACGGCGGTACCGAGCAGACCACGGATGCCTTCGATCTCACGGTAGCGGACGGCACGTGACGTGTTCCACGATTCGAAAACCGCTTTGACCGCCAGTTCCAGTTGCTTGACGGGGTCCTGAGGGAATTCCTCGCCGGTGTGTTGCTTGTAGACATCCTTGTACTCATCGCACAATTGCTTCAGGCCTTCGGCGGGCACGTCGGTGTCTTCGCTGACCTTGTACTTCTTTTTGATCTTATCAAAGGCTTTTTCGAATTGATGGTGATCCATTCCCATCACCACGTCGCCGAACATGTTGATCAAGCGGCGATACGCGTCGTAAGCGAAACGTTCGTTCTTGGTGGCTTTTGCCAAGCCGGCGGTGGAGACGTCGTTCAGACCCAGGTTCAGAATCGTGTTCATCATGCCGGGCATGCTGACGGCAGCGCCGCTACGGACGCTGACCAGCAACGGATTGGACTCGTCGCCGAACTTTTTGCTGAGTTCTTTTTCCATCGTCGCGATGGCCTTGTCGACTTCCTCCATCAAGCCGCTGGGCAATTGCTTGCCCGCTTTGTAGTAGGCGTCACAAACTTCGGTCGTGATTGTGAAACCGGGAGGGACTGGCAGTCCGATGGAGGTCATCTCTGCCAGATTCAACCCTTTGCCGCCAATGAGGGTCTTGGACTTTCCTTTGCCTTCGGTCTTTGTCTTGCCGAAGTAGTAAACCATCTTGTTCGCCATGGTTGATCTCTGTGAAATCCGTCTTAGAAAGGGGGCGTAAATACGGCGTCAGGGTGACCGGGAATCTCCGCAGTTGGGAGAATCCTGGCGTCCGACCGCAGTGAAAATTGCAGTGAAATGAGACCAGAAAAATGGCCCTGGGCTCGAAACGCAAGAAACCATGGGAGACGGTTTCTGAGCGAGGGGAATGCCGAGCCCAGCCGGGGCCCTGCCAGCCCTGTCGGGGCCCTGCCGGCCCGACGGGGACCGCCAAGCGGCCATTAGCGTATTTCAGGGCCGAGATTTGGTCAATGAGCCTATCCATCGCCACTTCTGCAATTGCGGATCAGCCCATCGAATCGCCCTCGGCGATTTCCCGCTTGCCCCGTACAATCTAGATCGATGAGCTCGATTGCTCCGAAAAATCCCGCCGTTGAGGCTCGTCCCCAGACAAGGCTCGTCTTGCCCAGAACACGCCCTAAAGCCTAAAAAGCCCAGCGGAGCCTTCAGAAGGACCAGCGGAATAGCCTCCTGATCAGCGGCAAAGTCGCCTGATCTCTACCAGAACATTTCTACAAGCACAGTCAGCATGAGTACCGCGACAGCCTCCAGTCACTCGCACGTCCTGCCCGCCACCGGCCAACTCCGCGTCTACAACACGCTCAGCAAGACGAAGGAGCCGTTTGAGCCGCTTGAGCCGCCCAAGGTCGGTATCTATCTGTGCGGACCCACCGTCTACGCGGAATCTCACATCGGCCACATGGTCGGCCCCGTGATCTTTGACACGATCAAACGGTACCTGACCTACTGCGGCTACCAAGTCACATGGGTCGTCAATATCACTGACGTGGACGACAAACTGATCAACAAGAGCAAGGAGCGTGGGATCCCGATCTGCCAAATCGCGACCGAAATGACGGCCGATTACTTGGCCAATCTACGTGAATTGGGGGTCAATCAAATCGACCACATGCCTCGGGCAACCGACTACATCGGCCACATCATCCGATTCATCCAGCAGTTGGTGGACAAGGACCACGCATACGCGGTCGATGGCGACGTGTTCTTTGACGTGGCCAAGGACCCTCGCTACGGACAACTTTCCAATCGACGCAGCGACGATCAGCAGGGCGAAGGCGGCGGAGCAGCGGCCAAGAAACGATCCCCCGGTGACTTTGCCCTCTGGAAATCCGCCAAAGCAGGTGAGATCGCTTGGGACAGCCCTTGGGGCTCCGGCCGACCCGGATGGCACATCGAGTGCAGCGCCATGAGCCACGAGATCCTCGGTAAGACCTTTGATATCCACGGCGGCGGCTTGGACTTGATGTTCCCCCACCACGAAAACGAACTGGCACAAAGTAGCTGCTGCCACGACGCGCCGATGGTCAAATACTGGATGCACAACGGCCTGATGCGAGCCGGTGAGAAAGGCAAGGTCGGTGGCAAGAGTGACCGCGACGACCAAGCCGCCAATGAGGCGTCGACCGAGGAAGCCGCATCGGGCAAGATCAGCCGCAGCAAAGGCGCCGGCGGATTGTCCGATCTGATTCGCCAACAGACCGGCGAGCGGATCCGTTTCTTTCTGCTCCGCACGCACTACCGATCGACCATCGTTTACAACAACGAAGGACTCGAGGAAGCAGGCACGTCGCTGGAGGCTTTTTACCGTTTCTTTGCCCGCTACCAGGAAATCACCGGCGAGTCGTTCTATGCGATCGACGTCGCCAAGACCCGAGCAGCCGGCGAATTTGATCCCGCTCAAGACGAATTGCTGAAGCAGGTCCACGAGCTACGTGAAAAATACCTCGCAGCCATGGACGACGATTTCAATACCGGAGCCGCGATCAGTACGCTGTTCGATTGGCTCCGCATGCTCAATCGTCACATGGACCAAAACAATTTGGCTGCAGGTGCCGACGCTGACTCACCCGCCGTCCGCTCGCTTGCTAAAGCCACAGAAGTGTTTCGTGAGCTGGCCTCGATTCTCGGGCTGTTCGTCAAAGCTCCGCCGCAAGGAGGCGGTGACGATGACTCAGCGGACTTACTCGATCAAGCCATCCGGTTGCTGATCGATCTACGCAAAGAAGCACGCGAGAAAAAGGACTACGCCACGGGCGATGCGATTCGTGATCGCTTGACCGCGATGGGCATCGCTTTGTTGGACAAGAAAGAAGGGACCTCGTGGGAACGAAGCTGACTTCGCCCCTCAAAATCCTTGGTATCGACCCGGGGCTGAACGTGACCGGGTACGGTGTGATCGAGATCCATGGCAAAACGCCACAGCTTTGCGAAGCCGGCGTCATCCGCAGCAAAGCCCGTGATAGCCTGGAACAGCGATTGGCGGAACTTCACGAAGGTGTCACCGAAGTCATCGAGTTGCACCGCCCGAAATTCCTTGCCCTGGAGCAACTTTATTCTCACTACCAACGCCCACGCACCGCGATCTTGATGGGGCACGCCCGTGGCGTGATCTGCTTGGCCGCTGCCCAAGCCGGGATCGAAGTCAAAAGCATCGAACCGACACGAGTGAAGAAAACGATGACCGGCAACGGTCACGCCCCCAAAAGCCAGATCCAACAAGCTGTCAAGTTGCAGCTCAATCTCACCGAGATTCCCGAGCCCGCCGACGTTGCCGACGCCCTGGCCATCGCCATCTGCGGCCACCACTTCAGCAACTCGCCACTGTCCAAGCTGTTCTGATGGAGAGTCGCCGTCAGCATCGCTGGTGACCAGGCTAGGCGCCATCCAGATCGCGAATCAAGCTTTCATCTCACATAAACAAAACTCACTCTGGCTCACCGTCAGCATTTTCTAAGTCTTTGACTTCGGTGTCGCTATCATCCACGCCTTCTTCGGCATCAAGCATCTCCTTCAACTCAAGTAGGGCGGGATGGGAATGTAGAAAGCTCATCGAATAAAACTGCAACGCGCCTCCGATGGCGTCTGGTGATCTCAACATCTTTCGATAAATCGGTAGCGCCTCGTCGGTTTGCCCCAATCGATGCAGGCATCCCGCCTCGATCCCCATCTGATTCATTGGCCCCAAAAACTGGTAGCCTTTCGATTTCGACTTCCAGTATTTCCTTGCCAACTCAAGTGCTTCGTCGTATCTGCCGCACTCAAAGAAAACCAGAGCGGCAACCAACTGAGTCTGGCCATCTTCAGGAAACTCCTCCAGGACGATTTCGATGAGAAACTCGATGTTGTCGAGCGTGTGTAGGCGGTGTAACGCAGGCCTTCGGCGTCTCGCATCAATCGTCGCAACGAATAAGGGATCAGCCCCGTCTCTGCTCCATGCGATGAGGGCATTGCGAAGTGTGTCCCGGAGGACTCCGGCGTTTTGCCATCCCTGTCTACAATGATGGCGGACCCATGCTGCTGTTTCGTCTGGTCCCTTTGTCGCCAGATGAAAGAAAACCGCGTACGATCGCTGAGACTCATACTCCGCATGCTCCAAGGCCCTCTCCATCTCATCAAACGCTTCGTCATCCCGCCCGAGATCGGACAGCAGCCAAGCAATCATTTCCCGTTCCTCGAATCCGCCTGCTCCCAAATCAACGCACTTACGCATACTCGCCAGACAATTCTCATGATCCTTGATGCTGAGATAGCATTGAACAAACTGGCGTTCCAGAGGGAGTGAATCCGGTTGCTGACGCGATGCACTCTTCAGCAGCGAAAGCCGTTGTTGAGCCCGATCTGTCTCACCCAAAAGCCGACTTAACACAATGATGGCGTCGGCATCAGAGGGGTGAAGCTCAAGTTGCTCTCGGAGCAACTGCTCGGCATGTTCAAACTGCCCCAAAGAGAGCATGCAACTGGCGAGTTTAACTCTTTCGGTAAACTGATCTGGATTGGCAGAAAATGCCTGCCCCAAAAACTCCGCAGCCGCTTCGCGTTTCCCATTCGTCAGGCACTCGTTTGCGCGTTCGATGAAGGCAACTTGCAGCTTTGAAATCGCCCGATCATTCAATGCCAAGTTGAGTTGTCGCTTGGCGAGCGAGAAGACACGTCGAGTCAAATCCGAATTGGCGTCGGGGTTTTGGCGGAGCGTCAATGCGATGAAGCGGTCCAAGGCATTGGCATCGTTGGGGCGCAAGGAGACCGCGGCTGTCGCGTAGCCCATGGCATCTTCTCCCGTGGCCAGCCAATTGCCCATTCGGTTTTCGGCCAATGCCAGTAGCAGACGCTCGTTGTCCATTGATCGAACATAGGATTGCTGCAAGAGTTCGTATGCCAGGTCATGTATATTGAACCACTCGATTTCGTCGAATGTCCAATAGACGCGGATCTTTGTCAGTCGCTTCGTTCGGGGCGTTTCCTCTTTAGATGAGTACACCCGAACACGAAGTCCGTCGCGGAACTCCGTGGAGTTGGGAAACTCCACTTTGACGATGCAAGAACAGACCTCACGTCCAGGGGGATGAGCAAACTTCCAAGCGGTCCCGTAATCTTGGTTGAACGCACCTTGAATCGGGCCGTCATAGGATCGAACTTGATCCGCCATCACATTTGTCTTCTTGAACTCCACCGCTCCGCCGTAGGAATGGCCTCTGCCGAACAGTTCAAGGATCGAAACTCTTTGAAAAGCACGATCAGATAGAGCCGAATCATCGAAGGTATCGATCCGAAACGCAGTGGGTGCGGGGTGCCCTTTTGGAAAACCGAGATAGTCGAGTGTGACGTCAAACTGCTGCCCAGGCGTGACTGTAATCCAGCCGTCGTCGGTCAGCGATGCATCCACATTGCTACCGATGCGTGGATCCTTTGTTTGCCACTGAATCTCATTTCTCAACTTCTCGACCGTGCGATCGTTGGCGGATTGATTGACGAGATCAGAGAGCAGGATGATGTGATCGACCGGATGCTCACTCGCTGAGGGATCGCTAAGTAACCGCTGCAGCGACTCCAAGCCGGGGTTTTGCAACGATGCCCACAATTGCTGTGTCCATGGGTCTTGGTTCGCCTGATTCAATCTCTCCACGATTTGATCGACGTTTGCAGCGGTCGATTCGACATCCACGTGATCCGAGACACTCAGACGCAATCTCGCAAAATTTTGATCGCCCCACCGAGGGATGGAATGGTTGTGAAAGGTGATCCTCAACACGCGTGCAGTTCCCGGAGACGCCTCACTCAACAGCGTTTCATTCGCCATTTCGCCCATTCCGGCATCGTCCAAGCGAAAAATCGCCCATTGCTGACGAGTCGGCGAGAGCGTCAGATTCCAATGTGTTGCCGTGAGAGGTTCGTTGCGAAAACAAAATGAAGCCTCTGAGGACACGATGGAAATCGGCACGACCCGTTCGCCCTGGACAAGTTCAACGACGAGGTTCGACATGCACGCACTGCCATCCGGGCCCCGCCCAATGGTCCCAGTTGCCGCGTCAACGTTGTCCTCACCCCGAGTGCTCGGCAAGGCTTCGATTCGCAGCAATTCTGGGGTACTGTCCGATAGCGGGAAATCGAATTGATACACATCGCAAATCGGATTCTTTCCGATTGCTTCGATGGAACCGTCTTGCCGCTGAACCAACTGTGCACCACCTTTCGAATCGTACTGCCCGTCCTGCAGCAATCGCCACGGGATTTCGGCTCGCATTGTCGCAGGGGTGGCCTGTGCGACGGCCACTTGCAATAGTCGCAGGTGGATTTCGATTCGAGAGCGAGCCCACTCGGGCAACCGCTCTAATTTATCTAAGCCTTGTTCAGGTGATTGCAGATCCAGTCCCCACTCCTGTAACGCTTCGATCGTCGGGCCGATCGCAATACCGCTGGCGAAGTGTGGCTTTTCCTCAACACTCCATGAACGGACGATCGGCGCTGATACGTCTTGGTCCATCGCCTCAAATCGAATCTTCTCGATTCGGTTCAGCAGCAAGATCGTTTCATTGATCTCTTCCCATTGATTGCGGAGACTGGCGACGCGGTCATGGACTTCGTTCCCTTCATCGTTCAGGCCCCCTTGCCACTCCTCTGCTTGCAGCACCGCCGCCCTGGCGCGATCCAGCTGCCCCTGAGTCGGGGCTTCCTGTGCGATATCAGCAAGCGATGTGGCGCCCGCAGTCAGCTCTTTGTCGATCCGGGCGACGATTTCGCGTTGCCGTTGTTTCAGCTCTTCGATTTGATTTTGCTGAACGAGCGCCGCGCGACGTTCAGCGTCCGCGAGGGCCTCTCGATTTCGTGCGATCCACCACCCCACGGCGAGCGAACCGGCGAAACCGATGATGACAATGCTCAGCAGCATCGTACTGAGCCGTCGCCGCCGTCGCTCGGCCGCCGCAGTTTGCTCTGCTTCCTCTGCCCTTGCCCCCGAAGCAGCTCGATCCAGTTCTGCAACCCTCAGTCGGTCCTCCAGACTCGTTCGATACTCGATCATCTTGTGGGCAAGTTCACCTGCATTGGCGGGCCGATCCAACTTGTTCGGCGAGAGAGCCTCTCGCACGATCGCCTTCAGAGCATCGTCGCAACCGCACTCGTCCAGACGCTGGTAGCATTCCTGCAGGTCCCCTTGGCGAACCATTTGCAACAGCTTGCGACCGTCGGGTTCGCGATAGGCGGGGTACCCGGTCAGGATGCGACACAAAATGGAGCCCAATGCGAATACGTCTGAACGGAAGTCCATTTCGTGGACGAGGCCGTTGGCCTGTTCGGGCGGCATGTAGGCAAGCGTACCGATGACGCTGCCGATTCGCGTTCGCGACTCATCGGTCTGACTCGGGTCGGAATGGCTATCGGGAGAACTGGGCGTCTGAATGACCGTGACCGTTTGTTCGATAAGCTTGCCCGTGTCAGAAAGCTCACCTTTGGCGACGACCACGCCTGGGTCTAGATCTTCCCGTGCATTCCTTTCTGCGACGATAGCCGACTCATCTGGTTGGCCGACGACCTTTGCCAAGCCCCAATCGAGGACTTGAACCTCGCCAAACGCTCCCACCATGATGTTGGACGCTTTCAAGTCACGATGGATGACATTCTTGGAATGCGCGTAGGCCAGGGTTTGGCACACCGAGACAAACGGGTCAAGCCAAACCTTCACATCGTTGGCGACGCCGTGCTGCTCCAGGGAATCGCTCAGCGTCTGTCCCTTGACGTACTTCATCGTAAAGTACGAGATGCCTGAATCGAGCGTGCCGAAGTCATAGATGGGAACGATCCCAGGGTGTTGTAGCTGGCCGCCAATCTGCGCCTCTTCGACAAATCGACGATGAAGGTCGACTCTCGACGTACCTTCACGCCTCAAGACCTTGAGCGCGACGTTGCGTCCCAGCACATGATCCAGGACCAAGTAGACCTCGCCCATTCCACCACACCCAAGCAATCGCCGATAAGCGTATCGACGGGGTAGCGTTGGCGCATCGCCAGGAATGAAATCAGAGTCCGCAGCGGGTTCGGCAAATCCGTCGACGGCCAACCCGCATCCCTCGTTTGCACGCGACGGTTTCCGCATGTCCGAGTTTGCGAAATCAAAGGCACGCCCCAGCGTATCGAGTGAAACATCGCCGTCGGTATTACGATCATCAAGCCGAGTGGGATGGTCGCTTCCTCGTCCCGAGTTCGATGATGCGTTGTTCTCGTCTGTCATTTCGCGATACGGATTCTGTAGGGCGCGACCCACTCGACGGACTTACAGGGGGTACCAAACTGTGGCAATCCAAGCTCGTGAAATGGTCTTGAGAGGCTCAGTCTATCTCTCGCGATCCGATTGTACTGAAGACTTCATCGAACATGTTCAGGTTCGATGTCGCAGTCGTCGATTCAGAGCCATCCATTGCCGTCGGAGCGGTCGGAATCGAAGGCTCTGTCGCGGGCAACGTTCCGCCCGTCAACTGGAAAACCTCGAACAGATCACCTGAAAAACTGATCGTGCCGTTGCCGTCGATGTCATAACGGCGGAAGCTCGGATCCGCGGGATCGTTTCCAGTGTTTGAGAAAACGGTAAAAAGGTCTCCTGAGAAGCTAACGGAACCGGAGTTGTCGACGTCCCCTGGCAACACATTGAATCGAAAGTGAAAGTCGCCAAGTGTGTTGGAGTCACCGGACGAAGATTCTTGACCGGTCGTCCATTCACCGTCCAGCCGGTTTCCCGCAGCGTCCGTCAATGTGTCGAACACCGTCAACAGCATTCGATCCGCCTGGATACTGGCCAACGGACGAATCACCAGCCGATAGGTTGCCGGGTCGTAATCAATCGAATCCACCCGAGCCAAGTTCAGTCCGTCAGCGCCCTGCAGGAACAGGTGTTCGGGTGCCAGCGAATCTCCAACATCCTCGCTGAACTGTATAGTGATTTCATCGACTCCGCCTCGCCATGGCACGCTATGGGATTGATGAATACCACGCAACGAATAGCCGGGTTCATCGCCAAAAGTCTGACGCAGAGCCGAACCCCACTGCTCTGAGTTGACCCAGACATCGTCAATCCGTGGCGGCGTGACGTCGGGCGCAAAGTAGACGCCGAAGTTGTATCCGAGAAGCGGATCGCCGGTCACCACTGTCAGGTCCAGTTGGCCACTGGACGGATACGTCGCCACGGCGTGGTCAACGGGGCGGACTGTGATCCGATGATTACCCTGTGGCACATCCACGAACACGTAGTTTCCGGATTCATTGGCGGGAGTAATTGGATTGTCCGCCTGAGTCGTGGTGACACGGTCGACGCTGCCATCACCGTCGATATCCAGTTCGACAACTTGACCGGGAACCCCCGCGTCCGAAACGATCGGGTAGCTAAGCCGGAATTCGAATCCTGCACCGAGCCGCTGGACCACGACTCCGTTGCCAAACTGCACCGTGGCAGTCAATTCACCGTCCGACAGCCAACCGTTGATCGTCGCTGCATCGACCACCAGCGAATCCGAATCGGAAACAAGCAGATCGCCGCTGTTGACATTTCCGAGCCACTGCAACGTCAACTCATTCTCGATGATGACGGTCGCCCCGGTGTTGGCGACACCCAGATAGCCAATCGCGGAAAGCTCCAGCGTCGCATCCCCCACGGCGGTTCCCATCGAAGCGATGGAAACATTCGTCACGATATCTCGCAGCACGGCAAGCGGGGCTTGATAGCTGCCCGAAGCAAGGTTTTCATCGGCGCTGACGTAGGCGATGGTGATCTTGATGAAGTTGCTATTGTTGGACGAAAACGATCCAGGGGCGATCGTTGTTGCTTGGAGCTGCAATACACCATCTGCGATAGCGGCGTCCCAAGCAGGCCCCTCCAGTTCCACGGTACGCGTGGCGTAGATCTCTGCATTGCCCTCCGGCTGAACTCCGGCGAACAGGGGATAAGTGATCGAGTCGAGCTTGACATTGAGTGTCGCATTCGCCAAACCCAGGTGACCACGGACCTGAACGGTCATTCTGGCGGCACCTGCGAAAGTCGGCAGGTTGGTGAGCGTGTAGTTCGATGGCACGTATGGAAAAATGGAGCCACCGAATGTGTGCGTCACAACAAACTCATGGTCGGCTCGTGAGTGAATGACACCGTCATTGTCCGAGTCATTGTAGACCGACCCAAAGATGGACGACTCAGGCGGATTGAGCAACACAGAAACCGTGTCGAGCCCGACACCCTGATTGCGATTGTTCGTCTCGTTTGTTTCAGCGATCAAACCGGTCGCGTCAACCACGTAGCCGATTGTGTAGTTCGTCTGCCCGTCCGTCCAGAACGTTTCGCCAGGACCTGGTAACGTCAAACGAACTTGATCAACGATGCTGCCGCTGCCCAGGACCCCGGCAATGGAATCGGTTCCGATCCGGTAGTCCGTCGCAGGATCGATCGTGCTGTCGGAGCTGATGTAGAACTCAATGATCGAACCTGGGGTGGGACCGCCACCCGAGTTGGATACCGTGTATTCCAGTTCGACGACTCCGCCCCAGACGTCGTCTGAGGACAGAACCGTCAATCCGGCGCCGGCTAAATCCTGGGGTAAATTATTGATGGTCACCCCAACCTGATCGACGCCTTCGGTGCTGCTAAGGTTGTTGAGCTCATTGAGCTCATCAATCGCTGAGAGTGAATCCACCCAAAGTCCAATCGTGTACTGCGAGTCGAAATCCCAGAACGGATCGTTGGCGGCAGGGAACGTAAATGGGACGGTCAAATTCGTGGACTGGCCGGCGCCCAGCGACGGTACAGCGGCATCCGCCAGTCGCAAGTCGCCGGTGAAGGAAACGACTTCGTTTCGACTCACAAACAAGCCGACTTCCGAGACAGGTGTTGCGGTGGAGCCCGAGTTGGTGATGGTGAAAGTCGCTGAGCCGGCGTCACCACGAAGCGGTCCGGCACTGACGGTTAGATTCGAGATCGACAAATCGCTCGAGCTTTCCGCCATCGCCACAATGGATTCCGCGAGTGCCAACATATCAACGCCGGGATAGTCCACGCCCGTTTCGGGAATCAATCCACGCCCCGGTCCGGTTTGGCGAATGAGGTGCTCGAACTCTTTGAACGTCAGGCGTCGACCAAGCTGATCCTCCGCGACTTCCTGAGCCAACAAGACCACTCCGGCAACGTGCGGCGAGGCCATCGACGTACCCGCCAGCGAACGGACGCCACCTCCCGGCCACGCCGCTTCGACCCGATCGCCAGGCGCAAACACGGTTGTCAACTCAGGGTCTCGCTGAGAGAATCCGCTGAGTCCACCGCCACTACGTTCGCTACCGATCGACAATGAATTAGGGTCTGCCGATGGATATCCCACGCCGTTTCCGTTTCCCGAATGGTACTCATTTCCCGATGAAGAAACGACAATGATATTCATGGCCGCCAATGCCGCCATTTCGTCTCCGATTCCATACTGACTGATCGCTTCGGTGATGAAACTGCCGTCACCGAGCGACATATTCACGCTGGCAATGTTGTAGGTGGCCGCGTTGCTGACGACCCACTTCAACGCTTGCTCGACACCAGCGAAACTGCCGGAGCCGCGTGAATTCTGTGTTTTCAGGGCAATGATGTCCGCGCCAGGGGCCACGCCCTCGTACTGACTGTCACTGGAGGCAACGGTCGCAGCCACATGAGTGCCGTGCCCGTTGTCATCATCTGCCGACGCAGTGCCCACGAAACTCGCTTGATACACGATTCGGTCGGCGATGCCGTCACCGTTTGAATCGGGGCCGAAGTGGGGGTGATCCAAGTCGATCCCGCTGTCGATGATGACCGTCGCAAACGATCCGCCATCGAACGAGGCAAAGCGACTGTCGGATCTGAAACCATCGATGTTGATTCGATTGGTCGACGCGACCAAGTTGACGCCCACCGAATCGGTGGGCTCCAACGGCTCGATCAATGTGGGAATCCGAATCGGTATGTCCGATCCCGTTAGCGAAAGTTCTGCCAAGGCCTTTGCAACCGCGTCGGAAACGTCGCGATCGCTGGCCTCGTCGAAGCCAAAAGACACAGAATCGTTGGCCAAATCATTCGACGTCGTGCTATCGGAGATCGATATCACTGGATTGAAGTGGTCACTGCTGTAGTATGGACCGTAGAACGCCGAACCATTTTGCGCTGTATCGATCAATAGGGCGTCGCTACCAGCAGCGTCCCCTGCGGTGGTTTGCACACTGACTTCTGCCGGCTCGTCCACAAACTCGTGGGGCTCGCAGAACTCGATTCCCTCGAACCCGGCAGCGTCGAGCAAACAACGGGCCTCCAACCTCTCCAGTCCGGTGCGTGTTCTGAGCCTCGCTATGGCGTGGCGAAGTCCTTGACGTCTTTGCGCTGTCGCCCGGACATCACGATGGAACCATTTGAGTGTGACCACAACAAGAACCCTCGTGCCGATCGCAATGCAGAATGTAAAGAAAGTGGGAGACAGCAGACGACGCGTCGCAAATTTGCGTCAGGCTCGAATAACGTTTGATAACGCAGTCCTGCGTCGACGCCTCATCATGGCGCATCCACAGACCAATCCGACCAGTGCACAAATACCGCTTGGCTCGGGAACAGCACTGATCGTCACGGTGGCGTTGTTGAATTGGACGGTCGATAAATCAATCAGACCGATTCCGGAACGTAGCGAGAAATCGGTGTCGGTGGAGGCGAAGTTGAAATCAAAGGTTTGGCCTGCTGCGATCCCGGAACGAAAGACAGCGTCGAATGTGAAAATCTGCAAATCGGATGAGGCATCCAAAGGAACGACCCCCAATCCTCCGAAAAAGATGTCGTCGCCATTTCGCTCCGTCTCACCAATACTCAAGGGTGCAAACACAAGCGGAGTCAGGTTGACGATCGAGACATCGCTTGAGGGCAACTGACGGCCGGCAATGTCGATCACGATGTCAAATGTCTGCAGTTGCTCGCCAGGATCACCATCGATGATGCCCGTAAACGAAACGGTCCCCCCGGTGCTGCTCTGAACGGTGCGGGAGGCAGGCGTCAGCGTCAACGAAAAGGCCGCATGGGCCGATCCAGATCCGGACGACCCAAACCACGGAATCAAACCAACAGCCATCAGCAAAATGGCGGAAAGACGCCGTGCTTTGACGGCTGTGTCTCCTCGGTACCATGTGAGGCAACCACTCGAAATGCTAAGCTCTTGGTTCATGGATTCGTCGCGTCGGCGGAGTAGATCGGGCTGTCACGGCTGGAAAAACCAGTTTGTTACCAGTTTGTTTCCAGTTGATTGGGAGGCTAATGCCTCGCGGTTTTCAAGTCAACCAGAAAGTCACAATCGTGGGCAATTTGCGATCGTTTTGGCAATCGAACAGGGAGTGAGCGTTCAAATGACCCCACCAGCAGACAACGATCAGGATGGATGCCTCGTCTGCGGAAGTGCCGAAAAACGCCTACGTCGTGGCCTTTGCAACCGCCACTACCAACAATTCTTGAGGCGGCAGAATGGCATTTCAGAGGCGGAGGGTCCGGCCGCAGCAGAGACATTTGAGAACGATTGCATTTGGCGAGGCCTGCTGAAACCCAAGGAAAAGGGCGGGCGTCCGAAGCAAGACGACGGAGACGTGTTTGCGGAGGTTGCTGAGGCGTCTGGTTCCGCCAAAACGCTTGTGACTTTGGCTTCATTGCGTGATGAACAGATTTCTCCTCTGCTGGTTGCTGCTTTCACCTCTGTCGGCTCCAAAGGCCACGGGCTGTTCGCAGACGGATTGCTCACCCTGATCAACGGCCATTTTCGTCGCACGTCGAGAATGACGAACGAAGAAGCAACCGAAACGGTTGTGATGGAACAGGAGGACACCATCGGAGTGAACCTCAACGGGCTGGAAGACCGTGCAATCGAAGGTGCAATCAAAGATAAAATTGACAGTGCATTGATGGGGCTGTCTGCTTCGCTCCCGAATATTTCGGACTGGTCGTCTCTACGAGTTGCTCAACAGCATGCTCATTGGTCTCGTCAATTGTTATTGGAAACAGTGGAGCACCGCGTCTCGCCATTTCATCTGCGAACGGACTTCTACCGACGGGTGCGAGACAAACTCTCTCCGCAGCGGACAGACCTTGAGTTTCGGCATCAGATTCTTGATTTCCTTAGCGACACTGACACGTTTGAGCAAACGGTAACCGACGCTTTCAGCTTTCAATTGTTTGGCGGCTTGTCCACCGATGAGGTTTCGAAGCTGCTGGATGTTTCTCGCGAAGAGCTATTGCTGATGCAATCCCGAATGAAAGTCGGCTTGTTGCGGCAATTTGAGATGAGCAGCACGCCCCATTGAGTGCTTCGCGGCATTACAATGAGCTGCAAACCCGAAGGTTCGGCTGGCGGGCCGAAACTCTGAACGACTTGCCGACCGCCTGTGGATGATGGAAATGAGCGAAGTGATTCCCGGATCGAACCCGAACAACATTCCCAGCCCCTCAGACTCCACGGATTGGAATCGAGAGCTGACGTCGACCCTCGACGCGATTCGTAGCGGAACGGACAAGTCTCGTGGGTGGACGTTCGATATGGATGACGCGCCCGAGCTCAATTCGGATCCGCTCGCCACGGCTCCAGTGCTACGAGAAGCACTGGTGTTCTTTCAATCGGAGCTACATCCGGTATGGAAAGAAACCGACAGCAAGGCACTGAAGAGTCAATCGCGGCACAAGATCGTTGCCAACCTCGCAATCTGGTCCGGGGTTGCTGCCGTGGCGATGGCGATCCTGCAACTCGTATTAGCCCACGTGCTGCCCACGGTCACGATTCTGACGACGATCCTCGAATTCGTCTCCATCGTGCTGGCTGCGATCACGGTGATGATGGGCATCACGCTCCACTTTCACCACAACTGGTTGTCCGCAAGACAATCCGCCGAACGTTTGCGTTCGCTGAAGTTCCAGTCGCTGGCATGGCACGAACTGTGGTGTGACTTGGACGCTTGGAAGACACGAGTCCGTGAGCAAATCAACAAACTGCGACACCTATCCAATGAACAAGCCGAGCGTTGGGCGACTGAGTCCGATTCCGCAGCACCCGATGAAGCCATGGATCCTGGTTGCCCGATCCCGCCAACGGAGTTGCGTGCGATCGCGGACTACTACCGCATCAAACGACTTGAGTTTCAAAAGAACTACTTTGACCTGCAATCCAATCGTGCCAACCGCTACTCGTGGGCACACCATTGGAAGCTTTCGCTCGTGATCTTCTTTGCCAGCGTCATCATCGTGTTGATGCATGGCGTGATCAGCTTGGCCTTGTCGCAGGGGCATGCCGAGGAGACGGCGACAACGGACGTCGACCATCATTCTTTCTGGCACATCGTCGAGTTCTGCCTGATCGGACTGGCCGCGTTGCTGCCAGTCATCGGTTTCGGCGTTCGCGCATGGATGAGCGCCTTTGAATTTCCCCGCAGCCGCAACTTGTTCCGAGCGAAGTCCTTGGCCCTGGATACCCCCATCGCCGTCTTGAAGGACTCGCCATACGACGAAACGGATTCCCTCCGCGTTCTGCAATCGCTTTCACACAGCGAGTATTTCTTGATCACCGAACACCGCGAATGGTGTCGCCTGCAGATCGAAACCGAGTGGTTTCTGTAGCGGGAAAGCCAACACTGTCGCCGGTCGACGTCTTTTTTGCCAAAATCACGCGGAGCGATGATTGCTACATGGGTTTCGCGACAGCTATTTCTCGTACGGTCATCAGTACGGTGGGTACTGTTATCGTCCCCTAGGGACGTATTGCATTCCGTCCCGAAGGGACATGACAAAATAGCCCAGGGCAAAGCGCAGCGTCGCCCTGGGTTGCTATGCGTCGTAACACCCCAAGCCCCGAAGTGGGCGTTACAGTGTTTTTTCGACACGGGATGAAGCAGCGTTTTGCCCTTTCAGGGCGAGGTGGTTGTTGGGTGTTCGATTACCCAGGGCGGCGCTGCGTTCTGCCCTGGGCTTTCATGTTCGGCCCCTTCGGGGCGTGTGGAAGATAAGTATTCTGATTCTCTGCTAAAATCACGTGGAGTGTTGATTGCTACATGGGTTTCGTGACACCTATTTACTACGCGTCCCGAGAGGCGCGGCTACGTGTTTTCCTTCAAGGCTCCCTCGTCAAACCGCACGTCGAAGGAACTTTGGGTTAAATTGGAACGATGCCCACCTCAATTTCCCACCTGCTGCTGTTTCTCTGGATTCCACTGCTCGGCCTTTTGACCGGCCATGCACACGCCGAAGGCATCGATTTTGTCCGTGACATTCGGCCGATCCTCTCGGAGAACTGTTCGTTCTGTCACGGCCCTGACGAAGCGACTCGAGAAGCCGATCTGCGGCTGGACACTGCCGACGGTGTGGCAACCGTTATCGACAAGACCAGCGCAGCGAGCGAACTCTACCGTCGCCTCATCACAGAAGATCCAGACGAGCGGATGCCGCCGCCTGAGTCGAATCGGAAACTAACACCAGAGCAGATCGAGCTGCTACGTCGTTGGATGGATGACGGTGCGAAGTGGGAACAGCATTGGTCGTTCCGCCCGATCACTTCGCCGCCCATCCCGCGTGTCGATCCCAATCCGGTCGCACCGATCCGAAACCCCATTGATGCGTTCGTTCAAAGCAAACTGGCTGAGCATGATTTGACTCCGTCGCCCGAAGCTCCCCGAGCAACGTTGATTCGTCGACTCAGCTTGGACCTCACCGGCTTGCCACCGACGCCTGATCAAGTCGACGAGTTCCTCGCGGACAACGACCCCGACGCATACGCTCGCCTAGTGGATCGACTGCTGGACAGTCCAGCCTACGGCCAACGCATGGCTTGGGACTGGTTGGACGCTGCACGATACGCGGACACCAACGGCTATCAAGGAGACAACGAGCGGACGATGTGGCCGTGGCGAGACTGGGTCGTCAATGCGTTCAACGACAACATGCCGTACGACCAATTCACGATCTGGCAGTTGGCTGGTGATCTGTTGCCCGACGCAACGCACGAACAGAGACTGGCGACCGGGTTTTGTCGAAACCACATGATCAACGGCGAAGGAGGACGGATCGCGGAAGAAAACCGTGTCGAGTACGTGATGGACATGTCCGAAACGATGGGCACGGTTTGGCTGGGGCTGACGCTGAATTGCTGCCGTTGCCACGACCACAAGTACGACCCCGTCACCAACGCAGAGTATTACCAGCTCTTTGCCTATTTCAATCAAACCCCGGTCAACGGTGGCGGTGGCGACGCACAGATGGCGCCCAACTTGCCCACGCCATCCGCCGAGCAACGCAAACAATTGGCGGACGTGAACGAGCAGATCGCTGCGCTCGATCAATCGATCCAAACATTGACAAAATCACTGGCCGCCCAGCAGGCTAAATGGGAACAAGGCGAATTGGCTCGTCTGACCGCGACGACTCAGTGGCATCCGTTGCACCCCGAAAAAGTCTTCGCCAACCACACGCAAACGCGAACCTTGCCCGACGACTCGGTGCTGACGTCCGGCCCTGCGGCTGACAACGACACTTACATGGTCATCGCAAAAACTGATCTGCGTCGGGTCACCGCGGTTCGCTTGGAAGCCCTGCGTCATCCATCGATGACCGAAGGTAGTCTCTCCAAGGCCGATAGCGGCAACTTCGTCCTCACCGGAATCGAAGTCAGCGTGGTTGAATCGGAGTCGGATGAGGCACCCGTGCATCCCTTTGCCACCGCGGAAGCCACCTTCGAACAAGGCGATTTGAAAGCGACCAAAGCCTTTGACGGAAATCCCAAGACAGGCTGGGCGGTCTACGAAGGCCGAATCGTGGACCGTGAACATGAGGCTGTCTTTCGTTTCAAAGAACCGCTGATTCCTACTGCCGACAAACAGATCAAGATCGTTTTACGTCACGATTCGGTCCATCAAAGACACAACTTGGGCCGATTCCGCTTGTCGCTCACCGACCACGCGGAACCCAGACTCGGCGAAGTGACCGATCAGTTGCTGACGGCGTTGCGGGTCGCCCCCGATGACCGGAGCGCCGAACAACGCACGTTGGTCTCCGACGCTTATCGTGACTCCAACCCGGAATTCAAGTCACTGCAGGACGAGCGAGCCAAGCTGGTTGAGCGTCGTGGGAAAATCGAAAAGAGTTTTCCAAAAGTGATGGTGATGGCGGACATGAGCAAGCCACGAGAAACGTTCATCTTGGAGCGCGGGTTGTACAACAAACCGAAAGAGCCGGTGACGGCAGAGCTGCCGGCGTTCTTGCCAACGCCCGAACAGTCCACCGAAGTCAACGATCGCCTCTCCTTGGCTCGCTGGCTGGTCGACTCTCAGAATCCGTTGACCGCACGGGTAACCGTCAACCGATTCTGGCAACAGGTTTTCGGAATCGGTTTGGTCAAGACAACCGAAGACTTTGGCGCACAAGGCGAAATTCCCGTCCACATGGATCTGCTGAACTGGTTGTCGGATCAGTTTCGCCAGGACGGGTGGAACGTCAAGAACCTGATGCGTTTGATCGTCACCAGCCACACGTATCGACAATCCTCCAAGATCACCGACCAAGACGTCTATCAACGTGACCCCGACAATCGGCTGTTGGCACGCGGTTCTCGTTATCGATTGCCCTCATGGATGATTCGTGATCAAGCCTTGGCGATCAGCGGTCTCTTGTCGCCCCAACAAGGCGGTCCGGCGGTCAACACGTATCAACCCGCAGGGATTTGGGAAGAAGCGTCCTTTGGCAAGAAGGTTTACCGACGCGATTCGGGTAGCCAGCTCTATCGCCGAAGCCTGTACACCTTTTGGCGTCGGATCATCGCGCCGACGATGTTCTTTGACAACGCCACACGTCAGACTTGCACGGTCAAGGTCAGTCGTACCAACACGCCGCTGCACGCGTTGCAGACGTTGAACAACGAAGCCTATGTGGAGGCGGCTCGCGTGTTGGCCGCCGGTGCCCTGCAGTCATCCGCTGCAACGGACGCGGATCGCATCGACTGGATCATGAAACGCTCGGTCGCTCGCACTGCCCAAGACGCAGAGCGATCCATCTTGCTGGCCGGCTTGCAACGGACTCGGCAACAATTCAAGGACTCGCCCGAAGCTGCAGCAAAGCTGATTGCGATCGGCGAGTCGCCTCGCGACGAGTCTCTCGACACGTTGGATCACGCCGCTTGGACCAGTCTCTGTCTCGCGGTCCTGAACTTGGACGAGACGCTCAATCGTGAGTGAAGCCCGCCGAAGGAACATGCCATGAATCCGCTACAACAGAACCACCAGCATCTCAATCGACGCCACTTCTTTGGCCGCAGCGCGACCGGGATCGGCACGGCGGCGCTCGCCAGTTTGCTGGCCAAAGATGGCTTCTCTGCCAACACAATTGCCGACACGCCCGTTGCCGAAAAGCCACGATTCGGGGGTTTGCCCGACCTGCCGCACTTTGCCCCCAAAGCGAAGCGGGTCATCTATCTGTTTCAGAACGGAGCACCGACCCACGTCGACTTGTTCGACTGGAAACCGAACCTCAAGAAACTGCACAAAGAGCCCGTTCCGTTGTCGTACATCGGTGACCGCCGATTCAGCACGATGACGGGCAAGGCTGATGGCAAGCTACTGTTGGCACCGATCGAACCGTTTGCCCAACATGGCGAGAGCGGCGCATGGGTCAGCGAATTAATGCCGCACACCGCCAAGATCGCCGACGAGTTGTGTTTTGTCAAAAGCATGCACACCGAGCAAGTCAACCATGCCCCAGCAATCAACTTCATGCTCAGCGGCGGCGAGATGCCCGGCCGACCGACCGCCGGCGCCTGGTTGACTTATGGCCTGGGCAGTGAGACCGATGAGCTGCCATCCTTTGTCGTGATGACCAGCATCACCAAAGACACTTCGTGCGGCCAGATCTTTTACGATTTCTACTGGGGCAGCGGCTTCCTGCCCTCTCGATTTCAAGGCGTCAAGTTTCGCGGCAGCGGCGATCCTGTCTTGTACGTTTCCAACCCGGACGGAATGAGCCGAGAGATGCGGCGTGGGTGGCTGGACGATATCGCGGCGATCAACGAATTGAAACTGCAAGAGTATGGAGACCCCGAGATCGCCACGCGGATTGCTCAATACGAAATGAGTTTCAAGATGCAATCCAGTGTTCCAGAGCTGGCTGATTTGTCCGGCGAGTCCCGCGAGACCCTGGAAATGTACGGACCGGGAGTGCAAGAACCGGGAACCTTTGCCCACAACTGCTTGCTCGCTCGTCGATTGGTCGAGCGCGGCTGCCGGTTTGTCCAACTGATGCACGCCGGCTGGGATCAACACAACAGCTTGACCACCGAACTGTACAAGCAGTGCCGCGACACGGACCAATCCAGTGCGGCGTTGGTGCGAGACCTCAAACAGCGCGGGCTATTGGAAGACACGCTGGTGATTTGGGGCGGTGAGTTCGGACGCACCCCGTTCTTGCAAGGCGACATCAACAATCGAGAGCGTTGGGGACGCGACCATCATCCCTACGCTTACACGTTATGGATGGCCGGCGGCGGTGTCAAACCGGGGATCAGCTATGGCGCGACAGATGACTTGGGAATCAACGTCGTCGAGAACCCGGTGCACGTGCATGATTTCCAGGCGACCTTGTTGCACCTGTTGGGGGTCGACCATGAGCGGTTGACCTACAAATTCCAAGGCCGCCAATTCCGCTTGACCGACGTACACGGCCACGTCGTCAAAGACATCCTCACGTAGGCGAGTCTCTCCGTGACTCGCAAAATACTCGCAAAATCGAGCCGAAGTCTCGATGTTCGCGTCTCGGAGAGACGCGGCTACGTGTTTTACTCAGCCTTCACCTACCGACGACAACGCGGAAGCCCAAGAAGCCTTCCCGGTAGTCCGGTGCGGAGTGAAAGCGACTTGCAGACCTGCAATAACTGGCGTTATAGATCCAGCTACCGCCGCGAACCGCGCGGTACGAGCCAGTCGATGGACCTTGGGGGTCGACGATGCTTCCTACCGGATAGTCGGCCTGCCAATCCGAGCACCATTCCCAAGCATTACCGTGCATATCGTACAGACCAAATGCACTCGCTCGCTTAAGCCCGACCTCATGAGCATACTTTTCTGTTGTTGAGTTGCCATCGCCAACAAGTCCACCCCACCAAGCAAATTCGTTCAAGCTGACAACCACATCTCCAAAACTGAACGTCGTGGTCGTGCCGGCTCGGCATGCATATTCCCATTCGGCTTCCGTCGGTAAGCGGTAAGTCTTACCCTCTCTTGCACTCAATTTCTTGCAAAACTCGACCGCATCCTCCCAGCTCACAAAAGTCGCTGCGACGTTCGACCCCTCTTTGACGTATTCCTGTCCTCTCCAAGGCGTCGTCCCCATCACCGATTCCCACTGTCCCTGAGTCACCTCTGTCGTGCCAATGTAAAAGTCCTTGCTGAGTGTCACGCGATGCTGGGTCTCATCATCGTCTCGGCCTTCTTCGGTTGGGGGCGATCCCATCAGAAAGGTACCTGCGGGAATCAAGTTCAGTGTCATGCCGATGCTGTTGGTGATCGATTTCGCGGTTGCCTCCAATTGTGGCTTCGTCGGATTCATCTGGGCGGGTTGCCGACCGCTGTCAAGTCGTACCAATTCCATTGCTCCCGTGGCGCGTCCCACACGTTCGGGAATCTGCGGTTTACCGATGTTCACTCGTGCCCATTTTTGCACGCTCTTGATCGTGAAATATTCCAACTCGATGAGATCAACGGCCTGGTCTCCATCATCGTCGGCTTCGCCTGCCAAAGCGCGGTTGACGAAGTGAAAGAAGACGCCGCTTTGCAAATCTGGCGATTCAAACGATTGCTGCGAGGCACTGCAGCTGAAAATCGCGACCGTTCCACCGGCGAGAACCGGCGGCACGCGATCAAGAACGGGCTCCAGCTCGATCCGCTTGGTCGTCTTGGCCACCTGTGTCAACGGATCGTCTCGGCAAGCGTCGACCAACAGCAACTTCGTTCGTGCTTTGCAGCGGTTGAGCGAGTCGTAGATCTCGGTCAAGGATATGAGTGTCGATTTGTCTGTCGGCTTGGCGTCCAAGGGACAGAAGTAGTTGACCGGATCGCCCTTGAATTGCAGTCCGTGCCCAGAGAATCCGACGATGATCGAATCGTTGGGACCAAGCTCACTGAGCAACAATTGGAACTCGCGTCGGATCTGATCCGACCGCGGAGATAGGCGAGCTTTTTGAGCCGCCATGCGCTGTGTCATCAGCACGATGTTTTCTTGCGGGACGCCGGATTTGGAGAGAGTGCCCGCCAGCGTGTGAACGTCGTCTTCGGTGTATTTCAGCGCGGTCAGCTCGTTGTGCAGCGAGTAGTCACGCACTCCGACCAAAAACGCGTACTGGTCAGCTTGAACGGGCGAGACCAGGGCGAGCAGCAGTAAGATGATCAGGTTGCGAGTGGTCATCGATACATTTCTGAGTTGTGGCTTGGATGATGAGCCACGGTATGCGGTTCGGAGGACTACAGGAACGGCACGGATATTGTACTCAGAAAGTGAATCGGATTCCGCCGAGTGTTCGATCGACTGACCAGCCACAACATTCCACGTAGGCGAGTCTCTCCGAGACTCGCAAAATCGAGCCGAAGGCTCGACATCACTGGGCTTTTGCGCCGCGCATTTTGGAGAGGATCTCTTGGTAGTCGACCTTCACTCGGGATGCGCCCATGTCGATTCGCGTCGGTTCGCGTTCGGAGGCTTCCAGATCAATTTCTTCGCTGATGATCACGATGTCTCGATCGTCGCGGTAGTGCGGGGACTCTTCCTCGGCCGGTTCGTCGTACCAAACCACCGTGGGTCTCGGTCCAGACTTCGTCGGAGCCTCGTCACTGTTCTCAGTCGCCTTGAATGACTCAGGCTCCATCTCGGCTTCGGCTTGGACCTGGATCGTGTCCGCCGCAAAGCTGCTCAGGCTGACGATCTCGGAGTGCAACATCGATTCGATGCTGTAGGTTTCCGCAGCAGTCGGTTGTGGCGATTGGGTTTCCGATCGAGAGCTGGAAACCGCAGCGACGCTGCCCACATTGATTTGTTCTTCGTCGTCAAAATCACCGAACAAGCGTCCGGTATCGACCGGTTGGCGAGTTTCTCGTAGAGGTTGCGTCGTTGGTTGCGTCAGCGGTTCGTTCAGCTCGATGTCCGCGAACAGCTCGATCGGCAACGGCGCGACGGCACAATCAAAGAACGGTGTTTCAAAATCGATCGGCGTCTCCAACTCACTGACTTCGTTGTACTCAGCGGGTACATTGGTGTCGGACGAACAGACGACTTCTTCTTCGCATGGTGTTGCCGTTTCGCAGACCTCATCGCAGCATTCTTCGCTGGATGATTCAACAACCTGCTGCTGACCGAACGAATCGCCCATGGGTGTGTCGTCCAAGGTTCCGAACTCGATGGTCGAGCTTTCGCCAACCAATCTAGGTTCCTCCATCATCGGGCTGGGCAACTGCTGCAGTTGTGCCCAAGCACGATCGACGACGGAATCGTCGATGAGTTGTTGATTCCCATCAGCCGCACAATCAATGGCTTCGGTCATCATTTGATTGACGAGCCGTGGAACTCCGCTTGCGGCATGATGAATCGCCGCGATCGCTCCGTCGGTGATCGTCCCGTCTGGCTCGGCGCCGCATTGTTCGATCGCGTCGCGAATGTACGTGCGGGTCTCGCCTGCGTTCATCGGATGCAAATAGCATCGAGTCGCGATTCGCTGAGCGAAGCCGTTCATCGATGGGGCCGCAAGCATTTCGTCGAGTTTGACGCCGCCCACAACGATGGCTGTCACACGCGGTTGACCTTCACGCATAATGTTGGTCAACATGCGGATCGACTCCAGCAAATCTTCCGTCAGCGTCTGAGCTTCGTCGATCACCAACAGCAGCCCGCAAGGTTTTCCCATCGGGCCGTTGATCCGCTGTTCCATCATCGACTGAAAATCGTCATCGCGATGGTTTTCCAAGGCAACGCCGAGACGATTGAGCATTTGGCGACGCAGCGTTTTTTCGTCCAGGATGGGTGTTTCGCCCAAGACGACGATGTCGTGCGTTGCTGAGAACCGTTGAGCAATGACGCCGCACAGCAACGATTTTCCGGTTCCGGGAGGACCGATCACTGAGATCAAGGACTCGTGGGCACGAACGCTGCGACTGATCCGTTCCAGTGATTCATTGACGCTGCCGATCGGGACAAAACGGCTCACGCAGGGGAATGCGGGAAAAGGTGGCAGGGTGAAGTCGTTGTCAAAGTTCTTCATCGGAGACAGGTCTCACAACGCGTGGAGTGGTACGGAGACGCCAGGCACGTCAGCCAGGAGGATGCAATCGCCGTAATCGTTACTATCGACACAACCGGCAAAGTACGTGAGCCGGATTTGGGGCAGAAAAATTCAATTCCGCGTCGCCGTTCAAAACACCAACAGAATGCAAGCAAATCCGCCGAGGCTCGCCAGGCTTGCCAAGCTGTACTGTCGGATTCGCACGGCAACTGGTTGTCGGCGTCGCTTGGGCACCGCGGGGATCTTCATCGTCCAGTGTTTGTAGCCCGATGCCATCAGCACGCCGACGAGGAACGCCGCATGAAAAGCGAACTGAGGAAGACTGCGTGGGATGGTTTCACCGAGTTGGACGGCAATTCCGCTGGAGTTTGTGTTCTCACTGGCGAAGGGGGCCGATTGGGTACTCGGCTCAACGATCGGGCTGGAGACGGCCGCGGGCGACAGCGTGGTTTCGCTGACGGCGGCTTCGTAGGAAGCGATCACCACGTCGTCGCTGATGGACGCGGTTGCGGCAACGGTGTCGACCGATCCGTTGGCATCACGCGGGGGATTTGCTCGATAAAAACTATCCAACTCACGCCGCCAAGTCGCAACGGCCACATCAGGGGAGTTTGATTGCAATTCCTTGGCCAGCAGAGCGGTCCCGATCAGCTCCAGCCGCGGGTCATTGGTCGCCAGTGATCGGGTTTCCCAATGGCCAGACGAGGTTTCCAGGTGCACAATCTGACGTGCTGGTGAGCGTGGCCAAAGAGCCAGCGTCAGCACACAGGAGGCTGAAAAAACGAGCAAGAGATCGCGAACAGCGAAACGGTCTTTCATGATGGGCTCCTCGGCGGCGATGGAATCTTTAAGGGTATCGGGTAAGTTGCCGACTTGAGAACAGTTGAAACGGTTTAGAAATTTCCGGTGGTAGCGATTTTTGGCGGAGCGTCTGTGTTCAAAATCAAAATCTGTGGAGTGAAGCTCAAGTCGGACATCGACGCGGTTGGAGAATCGCCTGCCGATGCGATCGGGTTGAACTTCTTTCGCCCCAGCGTCCGCTATGTGGATCCTCTCGAACCGTCCACGTTGGAACTGACTCGCCGCGCGGCCAGCTTGGGGCTGATGCGAGTGGGCGTCTTTGTGAACGAGCCGCTGGAGTCCATCGTGGAGATCGCCCGCGCGGTCGACTTGGACGTGGTCCAACTGCACGGCGATGAGACATTGACGTTCGCCCAGTCACTGCAGGACGCTGGTATTCGCGTGATCCGTGCAATCAAAGTCCCAGTGATAGTGGAGGATCGGACTCAAAACCCGGTCGTGGTTGCGGTGGGAGAATGGGGACACGCGGGTTTCCATTTGCTGTTGGACGCCGATGCGGGGCCACAGCACGGGGGCAGCGGCAAATCGATTGACTGGCAGGCGGTTCATGCTTGGTCAGCCCAAAACCCCGAGATCTCCTGGACGTTGGCTGGTGGTCTGCGAAGCGACAATGTAGCGCAGGCGATCGCGGCCAGTGGTGCCTGCAGCGTGGACACGGCCAGCGGTGTGGAGTCCTCCAGGGGAGTCAAGTCAGCGGAAATGATCCGCCAGTTTGCGGCTGCCGCGGAGGCCGCATTGGCTCAAAACAGGCCAAACGCTGGAAAAAATCTCTTTTGATTCCCCGTTAGGACTGACCAAAAACGCCGGTATGCGTATCATCTAGCCAACGCAACCGTCCTAGTCGGAATCCTTTTCCGGGGCGTTGCGGTGCCTCGAGCACGTGCCTCTCCCCTTTTGGCAGCCTTGCCGAGGTGTGCACGCGTTCGGGGGATTGCGAACCAGCGGGAGTCCTCGTGGTCGGTCCGTAGCCCCTCTCACGCAAATCACTACGTTCCACTTTCAACCTACGGAGTTTGCTGTGTCGCAAGTCGAGACCGATCGATTGCCCTACAAAGTCAAAGACATTTCGTTGGCCGAGTTTGGCCGCAAAGAAATCAATTTGGCCGAAACCGAAATGCCAGGCCTGATGGCTTTGCGCAAGAAATACGGTGAGTCCAAACCGCTCACCGGCGCTCGCATCGCGGGTTGTCTGCACATGACGATCCAGACCGCCGTCTTGATCGAGACGCTGGTCGAGTTGGGCGCGGAAGTCACCTGGAGTAGCTGCAACATTTTCAGCACCCAAGACCACGCTGCAGCCGCGATCGCCGCCGCAGGAATCCCTGTCTATGCTTGGAAAGGCATGACGGAGCAAGAGTTCGATTGGTGCATCGAGCAAACGTTGCACTTCCCCTCGGGCAAGCCGCTGAACATGATCCTGGACGACGGCGGTGACTTGACCGCCATGATTCATGACCGGTTCCCTGAACTGCTGACCGACATCCACGGCATCAGCGAAGAAACCACGGCCGGTATCCACCGCCTGGAAGTTCTCAATCGTAGCGGCAAGCTACAAGTGCCCGCGATCAACGTCAACGATAGCGCGACCAAGAGCAAGTTCGATAACTTGTACGGCTGCCGCGAATCACTCGCAGACGGCGTCAAACGTGCGACCGACATCATGTTGGCCGGCAAAGTCGCCGTGGTGTGTGGTTATGGCGACGTGGGCAAAGGCTGTGCACACAGCCTGCAACGTTACGGTTGCCGCGTCATCGTTACCGAAATCGACCCCATCAACGCCCTGCAAGCGTCGATGGAAGGATTCGAAGTCACGACGATGGAACACGCTTGCAAGGAAGGTCGTTTGTTCGTCACCACGACGGGCAACAAGGACATCATCTTGGGCAAGCACATGGTCGAGATGCCCGAAGACGCCATCCTGTGCAACATCGGTCACTTCGATACCGAGATCGATATCGCTTGGTTGGAAAAGGAAGTGGCGGCTGGACGTGCGACCAAGGACGAGATCAAGCCGGCCGACATCGGTGCGGTCGATCGTTACACCTTCAAGGCAACCGGACGCAGCGTGATCACGTTGGCAAAAGGCCGCTTGGTCAACCTCGGATGTGCGACCGGTCACCCCAGCTTTGTGATGAGCACGTCGTTCACCAACCAAGTGCTTGCCCAATTGGAACTGTGGAACAACCGCGACAACGACACCTACAAGGTGCAAGTCTACTTGTTGCCCAAACGATTGGACGAGGAAGTCGCCCGATTGCACTTGGACGCCCTCGGCGTCAAGCTCACGACGCTGACCCAAGAGCAAGCCGATTACATCGGCGTCCCAGTGGAAGGACCCTACAAGTCCGATCACTACCGATATTAATCGGTCGGCGGAAATAGAAACGAAAGCCGTGTGCGCGAAAGCCACACGGCTTTTTTTGTCGTACGTCAGCCTCTCCACGCTGACATCTGCCGCCGATTCGTTTGACCCGCAGCCGAAGGCGCAGGAGACACCACCAAACGGTTTGCCCCGCAGAGTTCAATGCCGGATCCGCCTACGCCTGTCGGCTACGGGTCAAACAGGCAGTTGCTCCCTTCGTTTGACCCGCAGCCGAAGGCGCAGGAGACACCACCAAACGGCTTGCCCCGCAGATGCGATCCGCGACCTGATGCTAACCAAACAGGTCGTTGATCACTCGCGCGGGCTCGACACCGGTGAGGCGGAAATCCAAGCCCTGGAACTTGTACGTGAACCGTTCATGGTCGATCCCTAGCATGTGCAACATCGTGGCGTGAAAATCGCGAACGTGCACACGATTTTCTACGGCGTTGTACCCAAACTCATCCGTTGCACCATAGTTTGTACCGCCCTTCACGCCGCCACCGGCCATCCACATCGAGAATCCTTTGATGTGGTGGTCTCGTCCACTTCCCTGTGCCATCGGGGTGCGTCCGAATTCGCCTCCCCAGACGATCAAGGTGTCTTGCAACATACCGCGTTGTTTCAGATCGTTGACCAGCGCCGCAGTTCCTTGATCGACCAGCTTTGCCGTGTTTGCCACTCCGGCTTTCACACCCCCGTGGTGATCCCATCCACGGTGATACAACTGAATGAATCGAACTCCACGCTCGGCCAATCGGCGTGCGAGCAAGCAGTTGCTGCCGAAGGAGCCATCGCCGGGCGTGCAGCCGTACATGTCGACAATGTGTTTGGGTTCGTCGGACATGTCGGTCAGCTCGGGCACTGACGCTTGCATGCGGAATGCCATTTCATAGCCTGCCAGCCGCGTTGCGATTTCGGGATCGCGCAACTCTGTGTTTCTCAGCGAGTTGATTCTTGCGACAGCATCGACAACGTCGCGTTGCTGTTCACGGCTGACCCCTTCGGGATTGCCCACGTAATGAACGGGATTACCCGTCGAGTACATCTGGACTCCCTGGTATCGACTGGGCAAGAAACCGGAGTGCCACTGACGCGAGCTGATCGGTTGGCTTTGCCCGCCGCCTTCGCTGGTCAGTACGATGAAACCGGGCAGGTCTTGCGTTTCGCAGCCCAAGCCGTAGAGCACCCAGGAGCCCATCGACGGTCTGCCGCTGATGGCGGTTCCCGTGTTGAAAAATGTGTGAGCCGGGTCGTGATTGATCTGTTCGGTGTGCAGCGAATTGATCACACACATTTCGTCGGCCAATCCACTGATGTGTTCAAAGACACTGGACATGCGCAAGCCGCTTTTGCCGTACGACTTGAACTCGTGTTGTCCTCCCATCACCTTCAACGCCTTGCCCTGCAACTGGGCGATCGGTTGACCTTTCGTGATCGACTCGGGCATCGGCTGTCCATCCAGTTTTGCCAGGGTCGGTTTTTCGTCGAACGTCTCCAGATGGCTCGGGCCGCCCGCCATGCACAAGTGGATCACACGTTTGATTCGTGGCGGATGATGAGGGGCCGGTAAGACGCCGCGGAAACTGCTGATGGCGTCCGCCGGTGCGTTCGCGGATACGTTCGCTGCGTGCAAGTTCGCCGACTGTCGCAGCATCGTACTCAGTGCGATCGCTCCGATACCGGTTTGTCGCAAAAAGGTACGTCTGGCCAGCAGTCGTTCAGCGGATTCGGGGGTGTTGAGGGACATGATTCGATACCGTTTAATAACGTGTGATGGTTTCGTGCAAGTTCAACAAGACGCGAGCGACACCGGTCCAAGCGGCCAGCTCCGCGGGATCGAGCTGCGTTTCCACGACAGCGTCACCGGTGGCGATCAGTTTCTTCGCTGCTTCGATGTCAGCCTGATATTCTTTCAAGTGTTCGTTGAAAAGTTTTTGCAGTTCATCGGAAATCAATTCATCGGGGCCGCGAGAGACGGCCGTCGTGTAGGCCCATTGGATTTTCGCAGGCACATCCGAGCCGCCTTCACGCATGATGCGGGCTGCGAACACCCTGGCGGCTTCGACGAACGTGGGATCGTTCAGCAACACCAGAGCTTGCAAGGGCGTGTTCGAACGGGCTCGCGCCGCCGTGCATTCTTCGCGACTGGGCGCGTCGAACGCTTTCAGCATCGGGTGCAGGAAAGTACGTTGCCAGTGCGTGTAAACCCCGCGTCGATATTGATCGGCACCGTCATCGGCTTGGTAAGTCCTGCGAGGGAAGTTCAACTGTGCGTAGTACCCGGCCGGCTGATACGGATGCGTGCTCGGTCCACCGACGGACTCCGTCAGCAATCCGCTCGTCGCAAGCGCCGCGTCGCGCACCATTTCCGCGTCGATACAGAATCGACCTTGCCGGGCGAAAAGATCGTTGTAGGGATCGACATTCTTCAACTCGGGCGTTGGTGTGGATGAGCGCCGATAGGTTTCGCTCATCACAATCCAGCGCATCAGGGCTTTGATGTCCCAGCCCGACTGCACGAACTCGATCGACAACGCGTCGAGCAAGTCTGGGTAGGACGGATAGGTGCCCTGGCCGCCCAAATCATCGACGCTGGTACACAAGCCACGACCGAACAGCAGACTCCACATTCGATTGGTCATCGTGCGTGCCGTCAGCGGGTTGTCGCTGCGGCAAAGCCAGTCGGCCAAGTCGAGTCGAGTGGCGCGACGTCCGTCGACATTCAAGTCGCCCAGGAACGCTGGTATCGCAGGCTCGACCACGGCTCCGCTATCGTCCAACCAGTTGCCGCGAGGCAAAATACGGATCGTGCGTGGCTCAACAGATTTGCTGACGACCGTCAGTGGTGCAGATTCCTCCACCGATTTTCGATCCGCCTGCAAAGCCGCAAGCTGTTTGCGGTAGGCGACCATCGGCTCTGCGTGGTCCAGATAGTACTGATGCAGCTCGGCTGTCCGTTCCGGTTTGCGGTCCGACGGGGCTACCGCTAGCGTTTCTGCGATGTTCTGAGGCAGTCCGGTCGACGACACCCAGCCGGCTTGATCCCAGTGGACCAAACCGCCGAATTGGGTGAAGGCCATTCCGTTGATTTCTTTGCCGGCGGGCAATCCGATTTCAGCCGGATCGACTTCCAAACGCACCCACTTTCCCAACTCCGGCAGTGGACCCGCACGGTGGTAGCCGTCCCATGATTCGGGCCTGCGTCCATACTCGATGTCATCGCTGCCCCAAACGTATCGATGGTCCCATGAACCGTCGTTGAGTTGGATCATCAGCGCTTTGGGAGGATTCTTGGGGTCTAGGTGTACCCAAGCATAAAACCGCGTGTTCGGCTCAACCTTTGTTGTGGGGTTCGCGCCCTCGAAAAAGTGTTGCACTAGTCCGCCACTTTCCTGGCGACGCGATGATTTACCGCTATGGACGGGGACTTTCTTTCCAGAAACAAATTTCCAATCGCCGTTGCTCTTCCCGCCGGTCTCCTGCGCATCGTCGACCCACGGCATGTCAACTTCTTTGGACTCCACCATTTTTTGACGTGTCAGCGTTTCCCAATCCGCAAGTTTCGCGAGTGCTTGCTCACGGACCTTGGGTTCGTCAGCCTGCAGTTCGGCGATCTGACGATCCAACGCATAGAGCTGCTGTTGCTGTTCGTCGCTGGGAACGCGAATCATCGGTGGTCGCTCACGTGCTCCGTAAACACCGCGTTCCTCCAGGTCGGCGAAGAAAGCGCCGAGCGAGTAAAAGTCTTTGGAGGTGTAAGGATCGTATTTGTGATCGTGACACTGGGCGCACCCGACGGTTGCCCCCATGAAAACTTGGGAGACATTTCGGACGCGATCGGCAAAGTAAATTGCCAAGTATTCCTTCGCCTGCGATCCGCCTTCCTCCGTCGTCTGATTCAGTCGGTTGTACCCCGAGGCGACTCTTTGCTGCAGCGTGGCATCGGGCAACAAGTCTCCGGCGAGTTGTTCACGCACGAATTGATCGTACGGCATGTTTTCGTTGAATGCGTTGATCACGTAGTCTCGGTACGGTGACTGCGAGACGTTTTGATCACCGTGGTATCCGACCGTGTCGGCGTATCGAACCAAGTCCAGCCAATAGATCGCCATGCGTTCGCCGAAGCGCGCCGATCCGAGCAGCCGATCGACGACGCGATGGTAGGCGCCTTCGGATGAGTCATTGATAAACGCGTCGACTTCCTCGGGCGTCGGTGGCATCCCCGTCAAGTCGAACGAGAGCCGACGGATCAAAGTGATGCGGTCGGCGATCGGCGCGGGTGCAATGCCGGACGCTGTGAGTTCTTGTTGGACCGCAGCGTCGATCATCGCCGTGGGATTGCCTTGATGTTCGCTCAACATCGGAGTCAACTGCATGGGCGTGTACGCCCAATGTGGCTCGTACGTGGCTCCTTCGTCGATCCAACGTTTCAGCAGCGATTTCTCCTCGTCAGTGAGCGACTTGTGCGACTCCGGTGGCGGCATGACTTCGTCGGCGTCGTCAGACTCGATACGACGTATGAGTTCGCTTTCACCGGAGTTGTGGGGAGTGAATGCCTTTGCCTCGATCGCTTGATCACGTAGATCCAGACGTAAACCGCCTTCGACAGTCTCGGCATCGGGACCGTGGCAGGCAAAACACTTGTCCGTCAGCACGGCACGAATGTCTCGGTTAAAGCGAATGGTGGGCTCAGCGGCATTGGTGAGCTCGGTGGAGCTGAGCACGAGCGTGAACAGCAACGTTGAGGAAAACGTCAATCGCGTGACGCGGCAGCAGCGTGGCAACATGGGATTCCGACGCATGGAGGGAAACGACAGGTGGGAGGTCGATGGGGTGGACCGGTCGACGGGGCGGGACAGATCGATTGGGCGGAACAGGTCGATTGCCCGCATTGATGGACGCGTTGATCGACACTGGATCTAACGCTAGTTTACACCGGATCGAGACCTGCTTGGATATCAGCCTGAGGATTTACTGGTTCTGGGGTGGGGGGCGGACGGTGTTTAGAAATTGAACGCAAATTTGTGCAAATGACGATGAAGCTTGTTTCATGGAATGTCAACGGAATCCGTGCCGCGATGGACAAGGGATTTCGAGACTATGTGGTAGCCGATCAGCCCGACGTGTTGTGTTTGCAGGAGGTCAAGGCCGAGCGTGAGCAAGTCGACTTGGCTTGGGCCGACGAGCTGGGCTACCACCAGATTTGGAACAGTGCCCAGAAAAAGGGATACAGCGGCACATCGATATGGAGCAAGCAGCCTCCGAAGAGTCATGCGTTGGGCCTGGGAATTGACGAGCATGATCAGGAAGGTCGAGTGATCACGGCGACGTTTGACAATTTTCACCTCGTGACCGTTTACACGCCCAACTCAAAACGTGAGCTGCTGCGGTTGGATTACCGCCAACGCTGGGACGCAGATTTTCTCAGCTATCTGCGAAAACTGAATCGACGCAAACCGGTCGTGTTTTGCGGTGATCTGAATTGTGCCCACAAAGAAATCGATTTGGCAAATCCGAAACAGAACCGCAAGAACGCAGGCTTTACTGACGAAGAACGCCAGGGGATCGACAACGTGGTCAAGTCGGGGTTCGTCGACTCACTGCGTCATTTCGATGACTCACCCGGTCGCTACACCTGGTGGACATACCGCAGCAATGCAAGAGAGAAGAACATCGGCTGGCGTCTGGATTACTTTTGGGTCGCCAAGAAAATGATCGACTCAGTGACTGGAGCAGACATTCGTTGTGACGTCTTTGGCTCGGACCATTGTCCGGTCGAGTTGACACTGGACTTTGGATAGTCGAGTTTGCGGAACGCTAAGCAACGAGCAATCTGTTGCTGACGTAGTGGACGAGGTTACAAGTCCTTGCGCACGGGACTCGTAGCCTCGTCCAATACGAAACTTGTCCCCCTCAAATAATTCCGTATCGGATTTCGCTAGAAATCCCCTGTGACGGGAATTCTGGCGAATCCCACGACCAAGTGCGTCAGCAAATAATCCGTTATGTGGCTCGGGCCCGCTAGCCGATGAATTGCCCGCTAGCCGATGAATTGCCCGCTAGCCGATGAATTGCTCGATCGGTCCACGTTGGTCAACCGTCAATGCGACATCCAGAGCGCCGTAGTGATCGATCGAATTTCCATACGCGTTCAGGATGGTCGTGTACCAATTGCCAAGTGTCTTGTGGCCTTCTGTGTCGTATCCGGGCAAGCGGATGTAGCGACGACGAATGTCCAGACGTGTGTTCTCGCCAGCGAGCACAAGAAACGGCCACTCCGTACCCTTGCTGTGATGCGTTTCACCATTGTTTGGCAGATAGAACAGAACAGTATTGTCGAACATCGTGCCTCCCGCCTCGGGGACACTTTTCAAACGAGTAACGATGCGGTCGATCAACGTCATATGTTGCAGCCGCACCTTTTCGCGGATCTCAGGAGCCTCAACACCAGCAATGGCTTTGCCATGCCCGACATCGTGCAGATTGACACTCTCGCCTTCGATTCCCGGCAATCCCGTGTACCGTGTTCCCAATTCATCAGCGGTGAACGCGACGACATTGGTCATTCCAGAAATCAATGTGGACAACAAGACTTCGACCAATCCGAACTGCCTATCGACGGTGGAAAGATTCTCTGCGAGATACTTGGCGTCGAGTTGCGGGATGTGCTTGCGAATCACTTCACCCATGGCTTCCACGCGACCGTTTCGTAGACGGATGTCGTGCAACGCGTCGGCATAGTTGGCGACCTTGCGATGTTCGATGCCAGCCAGGTGGCTTGCCAGCGAAGCTTCATCTTCTGACAAGAACTGTAAAACCTTGCGTTCCAGTTCATAGCGAACTCGGGCGTCTTGATCGGCGGACACCGATTTGAACAGTTCCTGCAGCGCAATCTTTGGTGATCCGAATGCATAGTTGGGTTGTTGCGGGCCGCGAGCCGAGAAGCCTTTCTCGATTCCGTTGATATTCCCTCGCGAGTTGCCACCTTCACTGGGAAAGCAAGCCAGTTCGATATGGTGAAAAGGAGATGGAAAAAGGTCTGCGAGTTCAAAGTCCACGGTTGCCCATTGGATGGAACTGAGGCGTTCGTTTGCTTTGTAGGCTCCGAGTGACGAACACCAAGTGTGATGCCCGGTCGTGCACATTTTGCCTGACAAGCCTTGGAGGATCGTCAGATTTTGTTTGTGCTCCGCGATCGGGCTCATCCACTCAGGCAATTCATGCTCGTCGAGATCGGCGACGAAAGCGTCCTTGCGCTGCTCCGCCTCCAATTGCTTGGAGTTGAACGTCGGGGGGACCAACGAACCGGGCAGCAGTCCGTTGCCTTTGTGCATGAAGATGAAGCGTTTGGGTGGCACAACTGAATTGCCGTCCGCCAGCAACGTTTGCGACGCGAGGCTGAGCGCTCCGATTCCGGCCAATGATTGAGAAAGGAATGCTCGTCGATTGTTCATCATGTGTTTCATTGGATAGGTGAGCGACGCTTGGCAGGTGCGGTGTGTTCGATGGCGTAGTGGATTTCGCCAGAAATCCTTTTTGAAGGGGAGTATTCTTGTGGGGAATTCTGGCGAATCCCATTACGAGGTTTGTTCAGCGGGTGTCTTTACGGTACATGAATGAATCAGAGGTCAGTAGCGAAACGATGACTGCTTGAAAGCTGCCGCCGCTTTCGACGTACGCACGATCGGCGTCGATCAGCGTTTGTGAATCGGAAAGCATTTCGTTGCGTCCCATAAAATAGCGGAAAGCGTGGCGGATGATCGATTGTCGAACTCGTTCGGATTTCGCCAACCTGTCGATCAAGTCGAATGCATCGGCAACTTCGCCGTCGATGTTCGGATCGCCGGTTCCATCGAGTATCCCGGTCGCATCGACGGGCTTTGTTTTGTGCAAATCCGCCGTCGTTTTCCCATTGCCCCGCTGGAGCAGATTGTCGGGATGTTCGAGACTTTCATTGGTTCGGTAGCGGCCAAAATCATCAAATATCTCAAAGGGCAAACCGAGGGGATTCATTTGCTGGTGGCATTTCCAGCATTCTTCCGTTCTGGTCACGGAATCGAGTCGCTCTCGCAGGGTGCGGTGGTGATCCTCGGGGATTTGAGCGTCAACGGTAATGGGCACGTCTGGCACCCGACCTGCCAACAGTTTTTCTCGGATCCAACGACCTCTGCGAACCGGGTCCGTTTCTGTGTTTTGCGAATGGGCCAGTAACCAAGCCGGGTGCGTCAAGATTCCTTTGCGATAGGGAACCGCGAAAGGCTGGACGACCGGATAGTCCCATGTTTCGACTTCTTCGTACTTGCCACGAGACCAACGGCCCTGATAGTCCAACGGACCGGCACCTGGAACGGGAGGCAAGTTATAGATTTCTGAATGCCGAAATTTTTGGCCACCGTGAAAGAACCAAGGAAAGGTGATCGGCGTCCGCCCTTTACCAAAGGTGTGCTCAAAGAAAAGCATGAACCTTTCAAAGTCTCTGATATGGTGCTTTCGGCGGTCCTCCCGAAGATCCGTGACGCGGATGATCGCAAAGAGTTCTTTGTGTCGTTCAAAGTTGTCTAGGAGAGCTTGCTCTGTGTTGTCGCGCCAGTCAGTGTCTTTGAGTCCCTCGTAGACGCGTCGCCACTCCGCAACGATCTTTTGGCCTTCCTCGTTGCTCTTGGTGTGGAGGACAAAGAACTCGTTGGTGGTCAACAATCTGGCAAAGACGTCTTGGTCGTCTTGTAGAATCAAGTCGACCACTCGATCCGCTTCATTGGTGACGGAGCCCGCGGTGCCGCTGTAGTCGCGACCGGCATTGTCATAGAACCCTCCGCTTCTCGCGACGTCCTTGAACAGTTTGATGCTGTTTGGGTAACCAAAGAACTCACGAAAGAATCGATTGATTTTCGGATGCGTGACCGAATGCGAGCGGATGTGGATGCCGTTGAGTGCCGAATCTCCTTCGGCGAAAAAGGTCTGCTTGTCGTTGAGCAGGCGTGTCACCTCTCGGCGATAGTCTTCCTTTGTCGTCAGTTGCCCCTGTTTAGCGGCGTTGACCAATTGTTCATCGGGGACACGGTCATCAATGGCGTACGCGATCGCATAGCAGGCTTCGCGTGGAGAAAGCTTTCGTCTGCCGAACGGGTCACAGTCTCCCTCTCCGAACTCCTGACGATACAAAAACTCGGATTTCAACAGCACGCTGACGAGCATTTGTTGCAGGCCTTCCTCGTTGCCGCCCAACTCGATCGACGATCGAAGCAACGGGAGATACTGTTCGATCTCTTCTGTCGTGGCGTCTCGCTGTAGCACGCAATCGAACTGAGCGTGGATGGCCGCGATCATTTCATCATCGCTAGGGGATGCGGCCTTTTTGACGACCGTCACAAAAGCGTCTGGCGGATTGGTCGGGTACCAACGGTCTTTGGGGTTGGGGAATTCCAGCGTGCGAGAGTTTTCGCCGTGATGCAGTGCGCCGAAAATCTGTTTCTGAGAGATCCATTGCGCATTATTCATCATCACGAGCAAATGTCCGCCGTCGAGCGCGGCAGTGTCGTAGTAGCGCACGCCCGATTGATCGGGCAGAACGATTGGATTGGTCACGCCATAGAAGCTTCGCTGCCGCTGCCGACCGGTAAGCTTGAATACGGCATTGACGCGTTCGTGAAAAATCTGCGGACTGACGAGCCAGCGTCGAGCGGGCGTGAACGGTTTGTCTTGAATGTCTCCCGAGAATAACTTGTCGTGGTCGACAAAGTTTCCGTAGGCCGGTTCCCGCAGTTTTTCATCTAATTTCGAAGCGTTCCTGGCCCGCAGTGTGTTGCGAAGCCAACTGACAAGCTGATCGCGGTCGGCGATGCTGAGCGACTCGGCGTCTGGCGGTGGCATCAGCCCAAAGAACAGTTGGTCTTGAACTCGGTTCAGGAGTTCCAATTTCGCATCCGACGAGAGCGAATCGAAATGGTCCAAACGCAGTTCCGCTTCCGCCGAATCACCTTCGTGACAATCCATGCAATGCGATGACACGATCGCTCGCACGTTGTCTGGAAAACGCAGTGGCGTGGCGTCGTCTGCCGTGGCATCAGCGTTCAACGCAAGGAGACCTGCTAACGAGACCAACGTTGGCAGGACCATTGCCATCGCGAATACCCAGCGGAGCCTGGAGTTGCAGCGGTGAGACAATCGAAAGCTCCGGCAAATCAGAATGATCGGGTGGGACGTGGCGGGATGTTGCATTCTAGTCCGAATTTTCCATCAGCCGCAGCGTGATAAACACCGTAATGGATTTCGCCAGAAATCCCCTGCGAAAGGAATTCTGGCGAATCCCATTACGGGGTGGAGGGTGGGGCGAACTCCGTATCGTCGACCACGACGGGGTTGCGATTCAGTTGCTGCCAGCCGAATGAACTGATCAGTTCAGTTGCAGTGACCGGTCCGCGAGTATCGATCAGGCCTGCGCTGTTCGCCGCCCAGCCGACGATTCTTTCCGGTGCGACTCCTCTTTCGCGAAAGTGACTCAGTCGCGTGTCGCCGTGTCTCTTTGCCAACCGTCGTCCATCCGGCCCGGTGACGAGCGGGACGTGCGCATAGCTGGGAACTTCGTAGCCCAATGCGTTGATCAAATCCAATTGGCGAAACGTGCTGGCGACCAAGTCGTCACCTCGAACGATCTCCGTCACCACTTGGTCTGCATCGTCAACAACCACAGCGAGTTGATAGGATGGGCTGCCTGTTTTCTGAGTGACGGGAAAGTCGCCCAGTGTTTGCGCGGGATTGCAGGATTGCCGACCAAGCACCAGGTCGTCGAACTCGATCGTCGCATCGCGGGCTCGAAATCGCCAACAGAAGGAACCCTCAGGCGGCAAAGTGTCGCCGGACTGCCAGTGAGAACAGGTCCCCGGATAGACAGGACCTTCGCCGCGAAAAGTGCTTTCGTGAGGCGCAGACGCGGCTTCTGCGATGTCTTTTCGCGAACAAGTACACGGATAGACGCTGTTGTTCGCGATCAGTTGGTCCAGCGCAGTGTGGTACAAGTCCAAACGCTCGGTCTGCACGATGGGTTCCCCATCCCAGTCAATCCCCAGCCATTGCAAGTCATCGATCGCTTGCTGAGCCGCCCATGGTTTGACCCTGGGTGAATCGACATCTTCGATCCGAAGCCGCAGCGAACCACCCGAGCGGCGGACGGACCAGTAAGCCAGCAGGAACGTTCTCGCGTTTCCCAGATGTTGCGCTCCTGTGGGTGATGGCGCGAGTCGGCCCGTTATCATGTCTCTTGGTTCCCTGGACTTCCGTACTCCATCAAGTGTAGCGGATCCGCGGCCTACGTTGTCACGACTCCGGCCAATGGGATAAACTGTAGGCAGTGTTCTTGGAGAGCACTGAAGTGGCTTGTGGTCGATTTCTCAATCACTGACGTGTCCATGCCTGTCGAAATGCATTTGGCTCGGATCATCATTTCTGAGCTTACTGAGAATCAACTGATTTACTTAAAGGAAGTCGACGGAGAGCGAGAGTTCCCGATCTTGATCGGAATCTTTGAAGCGACCAACATCGATCGACGCGTCAAAGAGGTCGACTACTCACCACCGCGACCACTGACGCATGATCTGGTCGTGCGAGTCGCGGAGTCACTCGGCGCGATCATCGAAAGTGTGATCATCAGTGACCTTAGCGATCAGACTTACTATGCGTTGTTGCGTCTGCGTGACGAGAATGACGAGCTGATCGAAATCGATTGTCGGCCCAGTGATGCGATCGCGGTCGCGGTGACGTTTTCGCCCCAGTTGCCGATCTTCGTCGCCGAGCACGTGCTGGACGAAGCGACTTCGACGCCCTTTTGATGATCCCACCGGATAATCCACCAGGACAGCCTGCGGGCGGCATGACATGGAACGTTTGACGACGCCTGAGCAGGCGTACCAATTCGTGATGCAGCGGCGGATGCGAGGCGAAACCGTCGGCCTCGTTCCGACAATGGGGGCCTTGCACGAAGGTCACTTGTCGTTGGTGAAGCTGAGCCGCCAGACTTGTGATCACACCGTCGCCACCATCTTTGTCAATCCGACCCAGTTCGCGCCGACGGAGGATCTGTCGAAATATCCACGGACTCTGCAGCAAGACTGCGACTCACTGGAACGCATGGGTACCGATGCGGTGTTCCTGCCGGCCAACGAAACGATGTATCCGGATGGATTCAGCACGATGGTCGGTGTCCCGGAAGTCGGCAAGACGCTGGAAGGTGTCTGTCGTCCGACTCATTTCCAAGGTGTCACGACGATCGTCCTGAAATTGTTCAACCTCTTGCCGGCAACCCATGCCGTCTTTGGCAGCAAAGACTACCAGCAACTGCGAGTGATCGAAGCCATGGTGCGGGACCTGAATGTTCCCATCGAAATCGTCCCAGGCAAGACGGTGCGTGAGCCCGACGGTCTGGCCATGAGTAGTCGAAATCGCTATCTCTCCGAAGGCGATCGTCGGCGCGCGTTGCTGTTGTCCGCTGCACTCAATCGCGCCAGCGAAATGACTCAAGACGGCGTGTCCAGCGTTTCGGACTTGGAATCCGAAATGCGGCGCGTGCTACTTGGATCGGCGGAAACCGCCGGCGTGGACAAGATCGACTATGCAACCGTTGTGGATGCGAGGACGCTTTGCCCCATCGATCAGCTTCGTTCGCCGGCGATTGCTTTGATTGCGGCTTACGTCGGTCAAACGCGATTGATCGACAATCGCATCCTGTTGTAAAAACCGGTGATGTTGCAACGACCTACGCGTCGTTTCGGCCGAGCCAACTGGAATTCACCTCTCAATAGAACAACCGATTCATGATTCGACGCATTTTGGTCACCGGTGGAGCCGGTTTCTTGGGCTCGCACCTTTGCGAACGCTTGGTCGACGACGGGCACGATGTTATCTGCCTGGACAACTTTTTCACCAGCCAAAAAACCAACGTCGCGCATCTGTTGGATCGACCGAATTTTGAACTGATTCGGCACGACATCACGTTGCCGATCTATTTGGAAGTCGACCAGGTCTACAACATGGCTTGTCCGGCAGCACCCGGGCATTATCAGTACAACCCGATCAAGACGATCAAGACCAGCGTGTTGGGCTCCATCAACATGCTGGGCGTCGCCAAGCGTTGCGGGGCCAGGATCCTGCAAGCGAGTACCAGCGAAGTCTACGGGGATCCTGAAGTGCACCCGCAGGTGGAAAGCTATCGAGGCAGCGTCAATCCGATCGGTATTCGTGCCTGTTATGACGAAGGAAAGCGGGTGGCGGAGACGTTGTTCATGGACTATCACCGCAGCAACAACGTGGACGTTCGCATCGTTCGGATTTTCAACACCTACGGACCTAGAATGCATCCGTACGATGGTCGCGTCGTGTCGACGTTCATTCGCCAAGCACTCGCTGGTGAGAACATCACGATCTTTGGCGACGGTTCGCAGACGCGTTCGTTCTGCTACCGAGACGATTTGGTGGATGTCATCATCCGGATGATGAACAACGAAGATGGCTTCGTCGGTCCCGTGAATATCGGAAACCCAGTCGAGTTCACGATCCGAGAACTTGCCGAACAGGTCATCCAGATCTGTGGATCGGGCAGCAAGCTCGTCGAGCGACCGTTGCCGTCCGATGATCCGACACGACGTCGTCCCGACATCAGTCTGGCCAAAGAAAAACTTGGTTGGGAGCCAAAGGTGCCGTTGGCTGTCGGCTTGCAGCAAACCATCGATTGGTTTCGGACCATCAACGTCTCGGACTACCGTCCGCCCACACCGAATTTTACGTGAGCTGCATCCATCAATCACGCTGCCAGCGAATGGCCAGCAGTCGGGCGATGACCAGGAATGCGACACCGCACAATGTCAGAACGACGAGCTGAGGCCACAGCGTGCTGACCGGCAACTCTCGCCAGAATACTTTGTCGTACCCATCCAGTGCCCACGCATTGAATGTCCAAAGTCCGACGTCTCGCATCTGCTGGCTCATCACATAACGGGGCACCATCGAACCGCCCAATGCGCTCATGGTCAGAATCAAGATCACGGACAGACCGTTGAGCTGACCGCGTGTCTTGCACAGCGTGGCCAGCATCAGTCCGAAGGCGGCCGCGGCGAACGAAGTCACGGTGGTCATCATCAAAAATCCGTCCCAATGGCCGATCACGTTGACGCCAAAGACGAGTTGCCCCCAGGCGAACATCACAGAGACTTGGACGATCCCCAGCAGAGTCAGATAAAACCATTTGCCCAGGATCAGTTGGTCCATGGTCAATTGAGTCGACAACAAACGATCCAAAGTCTGGTTCTCGCGTTCCTCCAACAACGCCCCACCGCCACTGGTCGACCCGAACAGCAGGAACATCACGGCGATTCCGGCGGCATACATGCTGACGACCGGGTTGGACTTTTGGTCGCCGATGACATCGACAATCTCAACGGGCGATTGAGAAAGCAGATCCGTGTCACCGGTGAACTGGCTGCCGGGGCCGGTGCTTATTTCCGGTCGCCCGATGTCATCAATAGCACCACCCTCGGCGGGTGCGTTGTAGGAAGCGGGTGCGATGTCACCCAATGGTGTTGAGTTGCCCGTACGTGTTGAGTTGGATGTCAGTTCCGTCGGCCGCAATGATTGCCAAGGGCGCTCGGTGTCTGTTTCCGGAGACGGATTTTCGGGGGAATCCTCCGTCGGCTGGCGGATCGGCTCGGAAGTCGGATTGCCACGCTGCTGCAACGTGGTGCTCGGACGCATCGGCGACACGTTGGTCGGAGTGGCTTGCAGAGGCCGTGGCGGAGTGGGCGACGATTCTTCGGTGTCACGCGGCTCGGTGTCGCGAGGCTGACTTTCTTGCGGCTCGGCGGTCGGGTTGGCAGCTTGGTCGGATGTTGGCAGTTGCGAAAAATCGATGGCGGGCATCGACTGCAGCGCCATTTCCTCATCTCGTTGCAGCGCCGCCATACGATGCTTTGCTTGAGTCATCATCAGGGATCGCCCCACCAACGCCGAGACAACTTGTCCGGCCACTTGATCGGATGCATCCGTCAGCAGTTGAGCGGTGATGGGTTGCTGATCACTGTCTTTGCTTTGTAAAACAATCGCCAGTGTCACGCTGCCGCTGCGGACCAATCGCTCGGCTTGAGCGCGGGTGAGTTTTTGTCCCGAGTCGGCTCGCATGACACGTAGGCCATCGTTTTCTCGCAACGATTGAGACAGCTCGGTGCTAGTCGACGTGTTGGACTCGTCCACCACGACGACTTTGATGCGTGGTGTCGATCCGCTGCCGATGCCTTTGCCAAAAATCAATGCAAAGACGCTAAAGAAAGCGATGGGGACGACGAAGGCGAGCAGCAACTCGACTCGATTGTGCAGCAGCCGGCGAAGGCTGATCATCATGACAGTACGTATCATCTGGCTCAGTCTCGCAGCTCGTTGCCGGTCAGATGCAGAAACACGTGATGCAGCGTCGGAGAGTGAATCTCCAAATCGGTAACTTCGTATCCATGGCTGCGTACGGCGTCGATCAGAGGAGCGAGTTGTAACGCGATGTCTTCGATCCGCGTATCGAACGCCCGTTCGCCGGTTTTGCCAACGCGACCTGCGCGCGTGCCCCAGATCGGCAACGGTTCTGTGATCGGTTCACTGAGTTTGACCCGGACCATTCGTGAGCTGCCCAGGGTTTGATCGATCAGGTACTCCAAATCACCGTCAGCGATCACCTCTCCTTTGTCAACGATCACGATCCGGTCGGTGCTCTGCTGGGCTTCATCCAAATGGTGTGTCGTCAAAAGTATCGCGGTTCCGTTTTCGTTCAACTCGTCCAGCATGGTAAAGATGCGTTGACGGCTTTGGGGGTCCACGCCGACGGTGGGTTCATCCAACAGGATGATGTTGGGTTGGTGCAGGACGCCGCATGCCAAGTTGATTCGGCGTTTCATGCCCCCCGAAAAGCTGCCGACCAATTCGCGAGATCGAGTCTCCAAGCCAGTCCATTGCAACGCCCACTTCACTCGATCCTGGAGGTTGCGTCCCCGCAGTCCATGAAATCGCCCGAATGCGGCTAGGTTTTCGCGAGCGGTGAGGTCGGCATAGAGCGCCAGATCTTGAGGGACGAACCCGAGCGAGTTGCGTGCTTCAGGGCTTTCAATGGGTTCGCCCAGCAATTTGATCGAGCCGCTGGTCGGTTTGGTTCTCCCCGCGATCATGCGAATCAGGGTGGTTTTACCGGCACCGTTTGGTCCCAACAACGCCAACCTTTCGCCTTGCGCGAGCGTGAAACTGACGCCGCGAACCGCTTCGGTCGAACCGAACGATTTGTGCAGATCGTTGATTTGCAGTGCGGGGTGGCTGGAGCGAATCAAGTCGGTGGGTCCAATGGTATTCGCGGCATTCTCGGTTAGCATTGTTGCAACGGGGACATTGTGGCAAAAAGGCATGCTCTGAGTCACGACGAACCCGTCAGGATTCCCTGCGGATTCCGGGCGGATTGGGCAAGTTGGTCCGGAATGCTGGTTTGGCGCACTGAGTTGAAACGCAGTGGGATTTCGGAGAACATTGGTTTTTAAGACTGGTTTTCACTGGTTTGGGCTGCGCAGCACGCTTTTGCCACTCAAAATCAGCGTCCAACTCGGTGCTTACTGCTATTCTTTTTGCCTCGTTCGCCCCCTATCGCTGCCCTGAGCCCTCATGAGCGACCTCGACGACTCTCCGCCGGAAATCCAGACGCCGACACTGTGGCAGCAGAATCACGGCAATTTTCTGTTGTTCTGGGTGATTGCAATCACCCTGGTCGGGTTCATCGTTCTGTATGCACGACCCGACTTGCCCGTCGAGCCGCCCGTTGATTCGACCGTGGAGTTGTTGGAGGCCAGCGACGTGGGGCCATCGTTGGTTGTCCGAGTCACGGGCAAAGAGGACATGCCACCGGGGGAGGTCAAGATCGCGATTTACGACTCTGCGGAGGCGTTTCGAGACCCGTCCAAAGCCTATTTGAAACATTCGGTCCCGCACGAAAACGGAATCGCCGTCTGGCTGATACCGACGGAAGAGCTGCCATCGAGCTTTGGCGTTGCTGCGTACATGGATAGCGACGGTGATGGCGAGTTGACCAAGAACCAACTCGGGATGCCGCTTGAGCCGTTCGGATTCTCACGCAATGCGCGAGGGCTGTTCGGGTCGCCACCAGAGTTTGGCGACACGATCTTGAATCGCCCAAGTGAGACATCGCAAATCGAAGTCTTGTTGCGCTGAACGATCCAGCCAACTGGGCTGTTCAAAATTTGGCTTTGTGGCACTGTGACGCACCGCAAGTTTCTGTCACCTCTCCCGGCGCAGGAGACTGCTGATTGAATCGTTTTTCGTTATCACTGTGAGCCGATGGCGCTAGCCACGGGCCTCGAAGGGTTGGGACAGCACCATTAGGCCCGCGGCTAGCGCCTTGCGGCTCACTAAATCAGCAGTCTCCGCAGCTGGGGGAGGTCGGATCGAGCGAAGCAAGATCCGGGAGGGGGCCTACGCTGGGCTGTTCAAAGTTTGGTGTTGACATTGTTTTTTCAGTTCATGATTTTGTTCCATGCATCGCAATCAAAGTGAGCCTCAGGCGCTAGCCGTGGGCCGGCACCACAATCCGCCTCAGGTCCACGGCTAGCGCCTGAGGCTCACTGGGGTTACCAGCTGCGCCGGCAGTAGGGACATAAACTTGCGCAAACTCAAAACGACCCAACGCCAAATTTTGCCAGCCCACCACTAGCCCGGATTATTCACAACCCGACGCGTCAGCGAGGGATACTCGGTAAATCCCTCGCTTACGCGGCGGGTGATGGAAAAGCGAAGCACTAGTGCATCGTCCAGTCTTAGAGCGTGGGTTTGGTAGATGAGCCGTTTTGGCGTTAGCCACGGTTTTCTTAGAACGTGGGTTCGGTAGATGAGCCGTTTTGGCGTTAGCCACGGTTTTCTTAGAACGTGGGTTCAGTAGATGAGCCGTTTTGGCGTTAGCCACGGTTTTCTTAGAACGTGGGTTCGGTAGATGAGCCGTTTTGGCGTTAGCCACGGTTTTCTTAGAACGTGGGTTCAGTAGATGAGCCGTTTTGGCGTTAGCCACGGTTTTCTTAGAGCGTGGGTTCGGTAGATGAGCCGTTTTGGCGTTAGCCACGGTTTTCTTAGAACGTGGGTTCGGTAGATGAGCCGTTTTGGCGTTAGCCACGGTTTTCATAGAGCGTGGGTTCGGTAGATGAGCCGTTTTGGCGTTAGCCACGGTTTTCTTAGAACGTGGGTTCGGTAGATGTGCCGTTTTGGCGTTAGCCACGGTTTTCTTAAAACGTGGGTTCGATAGATGAGCCGTTTTGGCGTTAGCCACGGTTTTCGTGACACAACCGTGGCTATCGCCAAAACGGCTAACCCCAAAATCAAGACCGGACGATGCACTAGCGGAGTTTTGAAATTCCGGCTTGTGGTTGAATCCGACGCCACACGCGTTTGAGAGATTCCTTGAGCGGCATCTTTTTGATCGTTGAGATGGCAGCGGTTTCGACGGCACGCCATCCGCGATGAAAGCGGGATCGGGTGATGCATCCGAACGCGACCGAGCCCGTCGCATCGGTTTGTTTCAGCTTGTATGGCTGTTCACCGTAACCCATGTCGACACAACGAATGCCGTTCTGGGTTGCGTCCGTCAGGATCGCGGTGAACAACGCTGTACCCGGCGAATAACGACTGAATTCTGGCGTGTAGGCGGGAAACCAGTAGTGCAGCAGGTCGTTTTCGATCAGACCGTAATGTGCCGCAACGACTCGGTCGCCGGCGTACAACACTGACAGAATTCCACGGGGGCGTTCACGGTTATCCGGGGCACCATCGGCGACGAACAGTTCGTCCATCAACGTTCGTGTCCACTGTGTCGAAAACAGGTCCAAGATGTGCGTGCGTTGATACTGCTCGCGTTTCCATTGGATCGTTTGATGCAGCAGCTGGGTGTCTCGGCAGTCAAAGACGAAGCTCACCGGTCCGATTTCTCGCTCCATCTTTCGTGTCTTTTGTCCTTGGCGTCCGATCGTCTTGTGTGCTTTCCCAAGCCGCTTCAGATAAGCCGCTGAGTCGTCGCCGACATCGGCGCGGAAGGATTGAATGAGTCCGTGGCTGTGAGGTGCCAACGTCTCTGCTTCGGCCCCAACCATGGCGTGAAAGTCGAACGCTTTGACGTCGAGCTGTTCCAACAGCCACAGCCAATCGATCTGCACATCAGGCGGACAGATGATGTTGTGAGCGTCGTTGAGGAATCGCCCCACCGGAACGGCGGAACCTCGGAAGCGGTGAAACGGCAGGAAGCCGATAGGCTGAGACCCGTCGGCTTGCGATTCGTCGAAAAGGATTGCGACTTGGACATCACCCCTGGAACGGTGAACGGCCGCAGAAAACTCTGGCGAGAAAAACGGCGTTGAGAACTCTGGACGCATCGCGCGGATCATCCGCCAACGATCGAGTTCCGCTTCACTCAGTCGGTCCATCGCCGTGACTTGGACGGTCAATGTCGGCGAGCCCAACGTCTGGAGTTTAGATGTTGGCGAGCTTGATGTGGCGTCAACACTTGCTACCTGTGCTGTTTTCGCAGTGTCATCGTGGTCGTGCACCTGACCATCGTCGGCGGGTTTGTCAGTAGAACTCAACCCATGCAGAGCCCCCACTCCGGCAACCTCAGTGGCCGAAGAGGCAAAGTCGTCGCGATTGGGCTCGATCAAACTGGACAAAGGAACGCTGGACGTAATGTTCATTGGCGATTGACAACCGCCAAGGATACTCCGATTTGAGCCTGTTTATCCATCACCCCTGCCATTTGAGGCGACTTTCACTGCTGAAAAACCGTTTTTGCCGGTTCGCTCCATTATTTTGGTCGCGTGGGGGGACGACCGGTTTTGGAGCCGCCCGAAATCGACACGGATGGGCCTTTTCGGCGGCCTTTCTTACCTTCCGACAGAGTCAGCGAAAGACCGCTCGCCGATTTTTGACACCTTGCGTAGACTTTATTACCTGGTCACGCTGCACTTTGGTGTCAAAGTGTACGCGCGACCGAATCGTTTTAAGCTCAGTTTGGACCCCCGAGGCGGGAAATCTCAGCGTCGGCAGCGTTTCATCGTGACGTTTCACAGGATCGGACTTTCTAGAAAATGCCCAGCGAACAAGACATTTACGAAGAACACGTGCTGGATCACTACGAAGATCCCTATCACCGTGGACCGCTGGAATCGGCGACACACGCCGACGAAGGCAAAAACCCGCTGTGTGGCGATGTCGTTCAAGTGAGCTTGCGTTTGAGCGATGACGGGCGGATCGAGGAAGCATGGTTTGAGGGTGAGGGTTGCGTGATCAGTCAAGCCTCCGCGTCGATGCTGATCGAAAAGGTGGAAGGCAAGACGCTGGATGAAGTCAAAGCGTTTTCGGCGGACGAGATGCTGGAGCTGTTTGGCCCAAAACTGACACCGAACCGCCAGAAGTGCTGTCTGCTCTCATGGAGAGTCCTGCAAAGCGCCATTCACGCACCGGTCGACGCCGGTGACTCCGAGGACGACTCAGATGGACCGCATTTCGGCGGCCCCAGTTTGAGCGAAGAAAGCTGAATTTGATGTTGCCCCATCCCGAACGATTCCAAATCGATTTTCCCATCCTGAGTCGCGTCACCAACAGCGGCGCGGCACTGGCCTTCTTGGACAACGCCGCCAGCACACAACGCCCCGATGCGGTGTTGCAAGCGATGGATCGTTGTTACAGAGAATACTACGCCAACGTGCATCGGGGGATTCACACGCTGAGCGAAGCGTCGACGGAGGCGTATGAACAGGCGCGAGAGGAAACACGACGCTTTCTCAATGCCCGATCGCGATGCGAAATCGTTTTCACAGCCGGAGCCACTGCGGCGATCAATGCGGTCGCGCGTTGCTGGGGCGATCAGAACATCGGTCCCGACGATGTGATCTTACTGACCATCGCTGAGCATCACGCAAACATCGTACCCTGGCATCAGTTGGCAAGCCGTGTCGGATGCCGAATCGAGTTCGTGCCGTTGGAAGATGACTTTACGATCGATACCCAACGCGTATCGCAGATGCTCGCTGAACTGCGTCCAAAACTCTTTGCGTTCACGGCAACGAGTAACGTGCTGGGAACCGATTTTCCTGTCCAGCAGTGGGGCGAATTGGCTCGAGCGGTCGGTGCGGTGACGTTGGTGGATGCGGCTCAAGCCGTTCCCCATCGAAAAATCGATGTCCAGCAATGGAATAGTGATTTCGTTGTGTTCAGCGGTCACAAAGTTTGCGGACCGACTGGAATTGGCGTGCTGTATGGGAAAGAAACATTGTTGGATGAGATGCCGCCGTTTTTGGGCGGTGGGGCGATGATCGATACGGTAACCACGTCCGGGTTCACGACCGCGTCATTGCCCGATAAATTCGAAGCCGGTACGCCGCCGATCGTGGAAGCCATCGGGCTGGCCGAAGCGATCCGTTACGTCTCGGCGATCGGGATGGACAACATTCACGAGCATGAACGCCAATTGACGGTGCAAGCCGATGAGGGACTGCGAGCGATTGACGGCGTCTCAATCGTCGGCCCAAGGCCGGATCAAAAAAGCGGTATCGTCAGTTTCACGGTCGAGGGCGTGCACGCGCATGACGTCGCGCAATGGTTGGACACACGTGGGATCGCGGTTCGAGCCGGGCACCACTGCACGATGCCCTTGCACGCTTCTCTAGGAATCAGCGCAACGGCGCGAGCCAGTTTCTATTTCTACAACCGTGCCGATGAAGTCGACCGTTTGATCGCTGCCGTACACGAAGTGCGAGAAAAATTCGCATCACGTGGCCGACGTCGCAGAAAGCCAGCAAGCCCGTTGAGCTAGCCCGCTGAGTTAGAGACGTACGTCAGCCTTTCCAGGCTGACATTGGGGGCAGTTGATTGAGTGCGTTACGCAGTTCTTATGAGCCGATAACGCCAGCCCGGATTATTCACGCGACTCAATACGGTCTGCGCCTATCAGCCTCCACGCGATAGCGTTCGGTTCTCACGCCTGTAATCGGGAACCGGACGTTATCGCGTTCCGGCTGATGAATCATCCGCGCCTAGTGGTGGACTGCTCAAAGTTTGGTGTTGTGTCTTTTTGGGTTTGCGCAAGTTTATGTCCCTCCTGCCGGCGCAGCTGATAACCCCAGTGAGCCTCAGGCGCTAGCCGTGGGCCTGAGGCGGATTGTGGTGCCGGCCCACTACCGGCGCAGCCGGTGGCCCCCAGTGAGCCTCAGGCGCTAGCCGTGGGCCTGAGGCGGATTGTGGTGCCGGCCCACGGCTAGCAGGCCGTTGATTTAGTGAGCCGCGACGCGTAGGCGGCCGGGCCTATCGCATTGCCCGGTGCCTTACGGCCCACGGCTCACCCTTGCGTTCCCAATTTCGATTAAATCAACAGGCCACTAGCCGTGGGCCTGAGGCGGATTGTGGTGCCGGCCCACGGCTAGCGCCTGAGGCTCACTTTAATTGCGATACATGAACAAAAACATGGACTGAAAAAACAATGTCAACACCAAACTTTGAGCAGTCCAGCTGCATACGCGTCACGGCTCACTCAATCAACAACCCACGCTTGTCGTCACTCTGGCTTTGAACGTCGAAAGACAGCCACGATGTCTTCGACCGGAATGACGTAGAGCTGATTGTCGTGTTCCAGGTCCACCGGGACCGAGTTCTTGGGGTGGAACAGGATCTTGTCGTATTGTTTCAACGGCAATTCATCGTCGTTCTCGACGACAGCGCTGATGGTCACGATCCGACCGGTGATGGTCGGAATCTCCGCCGCGTCTGGCAAAGCGATTCCGCCGCGAGTTTCACGCTTCGGCTCGTCTTTTCGCACAAGGACGCGATCGCCGATGGGCTCGACGTATTCGAATGGTGTATTTGCCGATTTCTTGGCCATTTCCGCTCCAACACGGTTCTTTTTGACAACTTAACAGTTCCACCGTCATCATATCGTCCAGCAGCATACAAACCACAATGTTCACTGCAACAAGGAGGGAATTATTCAGTCGAAAGTACTGTTTTTGGGAGTGATCAGCGTCGTGAAACTCGCTCATTGGGATGAACGATAACCCCCGATGCAACCGATTTCAGTGGCTTCTCTAAACCCCGCTGAACCAGCCGATCGAATCAGCCGATTCAAGTACACAATACGCTCCGAAATGGACTCGCGTATTGACGCTTTGAAATCGACCCGCGTATTGACGCGTAAAAATGGAAACGCGTCTTCATGGTCTGGGACAGGATGCCGGACTAGATCAACATCGCACAAACACTCTTCTGGCAAGAAATCACTGACATGCGCAAGGATGTAAAACGATCACTGGTTATCTGGCCTGCATCGGCATCGATCATCGTCATCATGGTCGCGACCGTCGGTTCCGGCAACAACGGTGGCGCTCGTGCTTTATCGTGGTTGAATCGTCAACTCCACGACGCTTGGCTGGCAATGGGTGACGGCGCCAGCGGTATGAATGATCCAGAACCGAGCAAGACCAAGCGGGCCGAATCAGCATCCCCAAATGATCTGTCGGCGATCCAACGGTTCAATGACGTGCCGGTGGTGTTGTCCCGACCTCAGCAGGCTCCTGTCCTCAATGTGATCACTCAAAATCGGGCATCCGAAACCAAAATCGAGCCCCGCGAAACGGTCAGCCATGTCGAATCGGCGTCGGACCATGCGGTTGCTGATTCGATCGACTGGACGACGATCGATTCCACGCCGTTGGCCAGCGATCCGACTCCGACCGTCAATGCAACGCTTTTTCCACTGCTGGAGCGAAGCGAACAGGGAGCCCTAGGACTTGCACTTCCGACACGTCTGGCGGAAATGGTTCAAAATGACGTCGGCGGACACTATCGCGAACAGGTTGAAAGCATCCGCCGGAACGTGCCGTCCAATCGTCCCGACGTGTTGGCAAACGAAATCGATCGCGGGTCGAATGATGAATCGACAACAACAGACACCCGGCGGAGCTTCCAGCCGCAGTCGGACAACCTGGATTGGGACATGAGCCTCTCACCGGCTCGCGTACCAGTAATCGTGCAAGAGAACACGATGCGGCAGGACACGATGCAGCAGGACACGCCCGACACGTTTTCGGCCGCCGCATCCACCGCCAATGAGTCGTCGGTTACCATCGATACGAGCCCTTTGTTTCATAATGACGAAGTATCGGCAGAGGGCAACGCAGGGTTTCGCGACAATGTCGGGACATTCAATTCGATAGCCCTTTCGCCCAACAAAAAGCCAACGGACCCGATCTCGCCTGAACCGATTTTGGAGAGCAATTCAATCATCGTGAGTTCGCGGGATGCGTTGACGACCGCTGCTGATGACATTGGGTCGATCATGTCGCGACGTACCGATTTGGATCAGCAGCCAGAGCCCGGTACGATCGTGATGGACGCCCAACGCGACATCGAAACCACTCGATCGCTGGCGGAAGGAAACCCGGCAGGTTGGCCGATCTGCAAGCAGTTGAGTGTCCAATTAAAATCGCTTTCGATGCCGGGGGCGTCTGATGAGTCTAGACCAGCTGGGCAATTGGTTGCGGCTCGTCGCTCGGTCGATCCTGAGATGGTTCGCTGGTCACAGGACGTTCAAAGCTTGTTGGCTCAGCTCCAATCGCTTGATCGGATCGGCAATCCTCAAGCCGGCCCGTTGGTCGAACAGTTGGAACAACTCAGTCGTCAGGGCAGCAATTCGGCTGAAAAGCTGCAAGACCGCGACGCCCAGATTCAGTGGTTGCGTGCGTCCCACGCCGTGGCTCGCCGCGCGGCCGTATGGAAACACATTTGGCAGCTTGCCAACCGAAGTTCGACAAATCGATGGGTGGGCGATTTGGAAGGCTTGGACGCGAGCGAGACGACTGCGATGGCTGCTGCAAGCATGCATCCCGTCGAAGCCGCCGAAGCACTGCGGCGCGAACTTGGCGACAGTGCAGCTGCTCAACAGTGGGGTCAGTATCTGCTGCTGTCTCAGATCATCGATGCGGCAAACTCCGAAGACCCCAATGACCGAGTGGCAGTGGCGAGACAACTGATTTCACGCGTCGAGCAATCGCAGCTTTCACCTGAGCAAAAGTCATTCTTGTCGGGACCCGCCATTGCGAAACTGGCTGACTCGGTCCGTCCTTGGTCGATCGTGCCGATTGACTATGCCGCCTTGCTGAATCAACTGGAGCGTACGGAAGCCAACTCGATCGATTTGGTTTCCACCGATGTCGCAGACGCGATCCAATCGATACGCTTCGCCGACAGCGAATCAGCGTCGAACGTAGCAAGCGTGATCGATACCCATTATCGAAACGCCAATGTTCGTTTGGCATTGACCCAGCAGATGCTCAATCGAATGCTGCCAGACGTTCCCGTGCAAAACAAGCCCGTGCGGACACGCATCTTGGGCAGTCGGGTTGTCGGTACCAGTCAGATTCAAAGTGATCTGGATTTGCAATTGATTCCCAATCCATCGGGATGGTCCGTCGAGCTGAGGACTCTCGGCAATGTTCAAACACGATCCATCGGTCACAAAGGTCCAGCAGCAGTCGCCACCGCTGGGAACAGCAGCTTTGTTGCATCGACCACCATCGATGTCACCCCGAGCAGAGTGGCTGTGGGACAGACGGACGTGTCCGTCAATGGTCACACCCGATTGCGAAACATTGAAACCAGCTATGATAGTTGGCCATTGGTCGGACCACTGATCAAGGTGATCGCAGAAAAGAAATACCGAGAAGGATCCGGAATCGCTCAGCGAATCGCGGATCGACGGATCAGCGATTCGGTTAGCGAAGAAATCGAACAGACGATCGATGAAAAATTGGAACAGGCATCGCAGCGATTCAGCGAAACAGTGTTGGGACCGTTGAATCGATTGAACCTGGACCCACAAGTCATCGATCTATCGACATCGCCGGAACGATTGATCGCGCGCTACCGAATGGCAAGCTCCAGTCAGCTTTCCTCATTCACGCCGCGGCCACGTGCCCCCGGCGACAGCCTGATGAGTTTGCAGGTTCATCAGTCCGCGTTGAACAACACGCTGCAGCAGCTCGTCGCGCGAGACGACGTCGCTCCGATCTCGTTGATCATGCGGGACTGTTTGGATGTGCTGGGGCAGCGAGACGCGGCTTTGCCGAGCGACTTGCCCGACGATGTCCGGATTCGCTTCACCAAGTCGCGACCCGTGACATTCGAGTTCGAAGACGGCAAGGTGTGGCTGACGATGCGGATCATTCGATTCGAAAGCGGCGACCGAATGGTCTTGACGAATTTCATCGTGCGGGCAAGCTATGTGCCTGAGATCAATGGTCTGGACGCCCACTTGGTGCGAGACGGACATCTCAGCATCAGCGGTCCTGGAATGTCGATGCGAGAACGTCTGCCGGTGCGTGCGATTTTCAACAAGGTCTTGTCTTCATCGCGTCCCCTGCCGATCACCTCGCCCCGTCTGACTCAATTGGATGCCGCTGACGGCTTGGTGATCAGCCAACTGGAACTGCGTGACGGCTGGCTTGGGCTTGCCATCAGCGATGCCGACCGAGTTCCGACGCAACCGTCATCGCCCGAGGAAGACGACGATCGGATTGCAACCCGTCCGGAGTGAATGTGTCGTTTCGATTTTCCAAAACACGACGTATCGCCAGCAGTGATCGATTCACGCTCGTTTTGAGACGTGGTGTTTGCGCGGCAGACGGGACGCTCGTTGTGTTTGCCATGTCACGGGGGGACCAGCAGCCGAGTCGGCTGGGGGTAACGATCCCAAAGAAAGCCGGAAACGCAGTGGCTCGAAATCATTGGAAACGGCTGATCCGAGAGTCGTTTCGCACTCAGCAAGATCGCATTCCCGACGGGTTTGATTTCGTCGTGCGGCCGAAAAAGGACGCGCAGGCAGATTGGGGTTCGATCCGAAAAGGGCTGCCCAAACTGGCCCTGAAAGCAATCCGCCGAGCCGGAGAGAAGTAGTTCTTGGTTCTTGGTTCTTGGTTCTTGGTTCTTGGTTCTTGGTTCTTGGTTCTTGGTTCTTGGTTCTTGGTTCTTGGTTCTTGGTTCTTGGTTCTTGGTTCTTGGTTCTTGGTTCTTGGTTCTTGGTTCTTGGTTCTTGGTTCTTGGTTCTTGGTTCTACGGAACTGCGACATGTTGTCATCGTAATGGGATTCGCCAGAATTCCTTTTACACGACATTGATTGAGGAACCGCGGCTAACAGCCTGTTGATTTATTTGGTGTTGCCGAAATACTGGTGAGCCGTTGGCCGTAAGGCCTCGGGCAATGAGTATGGCCCGGCCGCTCACGCGTCGCGGCTCACGAACTCAACAGTCTGCTAAGGGTAGACCACCTCGGTTCGCGTCACGTTCAATCACCCAAGACCGCTTCGCCCCACAGACTGGGGTCTTCCGCGACCGGGTATTCCGGCCCCAACGTCAAGGTTTGCCAACCCAACTCTCGGTCCACGACGGCGTAGTAAAGCCCGATTCGTGGTTGGTCATCCGGTTCAAATCCCGTCATCGCGGACTTGGGGATGATGCCACAGATCTCGTAACCGTCGTGACGCGGAAAGGCTTTGATCGGCAAGTCCGAAGCCGCAACCGGTTTGGGGTTTCCTCTGGCCCGGTTGATACCGATCAGCGAAGCAACCGGTTTTTCTCGTTGGGGGCCGCCGCCGGCCGGCATCCACAGAAATCGATGACAGTACTGCGTCGCTCGGTGGATGTTGGGGCTGCAACGCGTGTCGATCCAAATGTGAAACCCGTCGCTCTCATCCAATCGCGTTTCGCGGCACCAAGGCAACTGACGTTTGCCGTTGACCAACACGTGAATCCCAATGCCCTCGGCGTTCCAAGCCAATCGCACGTCGGCGAACACCGGACGTTGAGCGAGCGCGCCGAAGGACGGCAGCCGACACGTCTCCGGCAGCTTCAAGCCTTTGACGGTCCAATCCAGTGGTGCTCTGCGCAATGTGACTTCGAACCGAAACAAAAAGGTCGGATCGATCAGTCTGTCATCCTTGGCCAACGTCGATGCTCACTCGTAGATTGGATAGAAAGTATTGAAAGCGGCTTCGGCAAAGTCGCCCGGATCGTTGAATCGTCGGTGACGGTCCAACGTGCTGATCGCGTTCATCTCGTCATCGGTTAATGCGATGTCGGCGATGGCGAGGTTCTCTCTCAAACGCTCCACACGCGACGTCTTTGGTACCACCGATGTTCCGCGTTGCACACCCCAACGCAGCAGGATTTGTGCGGGCGTGCGATCGTGATTGGCCGCGATTTCCTTCACAACGGGTTGCTCGATCACCGATTCCGCCGGCTCGGCCATGCCAAGCGAAAAGTACGACAATGCGCCCAGCGGCGAAAAACCGGTCACGTGAATCTGTGACTCGTTGCAGAATCGAATCAGTTTGTTCTGTGTCAAATACGGATGCAGCTCGATCTGCAGAACCGCCGGATGCGTGTCGCTGGACGCCATCAAGTCACGCAGTAGCGACGTGCCGAAGTTGCACACGCCGATTTCACGGACCAATCCCGCGTCGACCAACTCGTTCATCGCTTGCCAAGTCTCCCGGATCGGCACCGGGTCTTCCTTGATCCCAGGTTCCCCCGCATCGGGATCAAAAAACCAACCCGGCGGGTATCGTTTTTCAAAGGGCACGAAGGCTTGGGAGATCGGGAAGTGCATCAGGTAGAGGTCCAAGTGCTCCAATTGCAAGTCCCGGAGGCTACGTTCGCAGGCCGCTCGCACGTGTTCGGGGCGGTGATACGTATTCCACAGCTTGCTGGTCACCCACAAGTCATCTCGTGAAGCGAGGCCATCGCCGATGGCCGACGCGATGCCTTCACCCGCTTGTTTCTCGTTGCCATAGTCACAGGCGGCGTCCAAGTGGCGGTAGCCGACTTTGATCGCATCACGGACAACGCCCGCCGTCGCGTCTTGGTCGATTTTCCACAGCCCCAGTCCGACCGACGGGATCTTGGAGCCACTGCGAAGAGAAAACGAAGGAACTGCGTCAGACATAACAAAGGGTGAATCAGAGGAGGAAGGAATTCGGTGGGACGATCCACGAGACCGGCCGCGACGGTAAAATGCAATCAAATGGCGAAGGGCCTAGCCCGGATAATTCATAACCCGACGCGTAAGCGAGGGATACTCGGTTTAGTGAGCCGCAAGACGCTAGTGCATCGTCCAGTCTTAGAACGTGGGTTCGGTAGATGAGCCGTTTTGGCGTTAGCCACGGTTTTCGTGACACAACCGTGGCTAACGCCAAAACGGCTAACCCCAAAATCAAGACCGGATGATGCACTAGCCCGGATAATTCATAACCCGACGCGTAAGCGACGGATACTCGGTAAATCCCTCGCTTACGCGTCGGGTTATGAAAAACATTCCGCATGAATAATCCGCGCCTAGTGCTGCGTTCCTGAATTGACGTTGATTGGAAACGATACAAATACCAGCACGAAGCGCAAGCGAGTGAACAAAACGCCATGAATCACTCGCTTGCGCGTCGTGCTCGTATCAAAGCTCAACTCGCGATTCTGGCACTAACGGCCTACCCCACAGCGGCCTACCCCACAGCGGCTTGGACTGCAGCGGGTTGGACTGCAGCGGTGTCCATCGCCGTGAAATCGATCTCGCGTCATCCATTGTGTGCCAGCGGGCAACGCACGACCATGCCTCCCCGTCAAGAAACCCCGGTTCACGGAAAACTTGGCGTAAACCATCAAGTCGATGACACGGTCCCGAACGTCGCATCCCCATCCAGGGCGTTGCCATGATTCCGGCGAATTGGTACGTTTTTGGGTCCGCGAATTGCTGTACGTCAGTCTTTCCAGACTGACATACCCCCAACCCGTACGTCAGCCTTTCCAGGCTGACATACACCCCGTACACCGCATGTCAGGCTAGAAAGCCTGACGTACTACCTGTCCCAACACACACAGACTGCCGCTGCGGCGGAATTTCAACGTGATCGCTCCCCATCGCGCCTCCCAACTGCCAGATGACCAGCGGATTGTGATCACCGGCATCGGTCTGACTGCACCCAACGGCAATGATTGGGACACGTTTCGAGAAGCCTTGTTGGAAAAACGAAGCGGCGTTCGCCCCTACGAAATCCGCTACTTTGGCGAGACGCTGGCGGGCATTTGCGATTTCGACGACAAACGGTATCAGACCAAAAAAGACATCCGGCGGGGCACCCGAGCCGGCAGCGTGGGGATCTACGCGGCCAACGAAGCCATCAAGCATTCGGGCATCGACTGGGAAAACACCGATCGATCGCGTGTCGGGATTTACGTCGGTGTGACCGAGCACGGAAACGTCGAAACCGAGAACGAGATCTACATCATCAAAGGATTCGACTACGACACGAGTTGTTGGTCGCACCACCACAATCCTCGCACCGTGGCCAACAATCCGGCCGGCGAAATCGCCCTCAATCTCGGCGTGACCGGCCCGCACTACACCATCGGTGCGGCTTGCGCAGCCGGCAATGCCGGGTTGATCCAAGGAGCCCAGATGCTGCGTCTGGACGAGTGCGACTTGGCGATTTGCGGGGGCACGAGCGAGAGCATTCACACGTTCGGAATTTTTGCCAGCTTCAATAGTCAAAACGCTTTGGCCACTCACGCGGATCCGACGAAGGCTTCGCGGCCGTTCGACGTCGATCGAAATGGCATCGTGGTCGCCGAAGGAGGCTGTTTGTACACGCTGGAACGGCTCAGCGACGCGAAGACTCGTGGTGCGACCATTTACGGCGAGTTGGTCGGATACGCCATGAATACCGACGCGACCGATTTTGTGTTGCCCAACCCGGAACGCCAGGCCCAGTGCGTCAACATGGCGCTCAAGCGGGCGGGGTTGCAAGCCAGCGATATCGACATTGTCAGCACCCACGCGACGGGCACCAGCAGCGGGGACGAGCAAGAATGCAAGGCCTTGCGCAGCGTGTTTGGGGAATCGACGACCACCCGCATCAACAACACGAAAAGCTATATCGGCCATGCCATGGGAGCCGCCGGAGCCCTGGAATTGGCCGGAAATCTGTCGTCTTTCCGTGATGGGGTAGTCCATCCGACGATAAACGTGGACAATCTGGATGAGGTGTGTGCGCTGCCCGGACTGGTTCTCAATGAGCCACAAGAATCCAAACGCATCGACTACATCTTGAACAACTCCTTCGGAATGCTGGGTATCAACTCGGTCGTGATCATTGGTCGCTACTGAGACCGAGGCTTCAGTTCCATTTCCCCTCCTATCATCACTTCGTAACTCACCATTCAAATTCGATGACGCCTGCTGAAATTCGCGACGAGATCTTGGACATTCTGGACGACATTTCCCCCGATGAGGATCTGGGCGACCTGAAGGATGATGTGCCGTTCCGAGATCAGTTGGAACTGGACAGCATGGACTTTCTGGACATCGTGATGGAGCTGCGTAAGCGTCACCGTGTGCAAATCCCCGAAGAAGAGTACGGGAATCTCGCCAGCATGGAGTCCACCGTGACTTATCTGGAGCCGAAGATGCGGGACATTGTGAAGTCCTGAAGTGTCGCAGTCGCCTCTCGCCCGAAACGATGCACCGGACACGGCAGATCGATCCGATCAGAAATCCGATCAGCCATCGGGTCATTACGATACGATCATCATCGGCGCGGGGATGAGCGGTTTGGCCGCCGGGATTCGGTTGGCGCATTTTGACCAACGCGTTTGCATCCTGGAACGACATTACACCATCGGTGGTCTCAATTCGTTTTACCGCATGGGCGGACGAGACTACGACGTCGGCCTGCACGCGATGACGAACTTTGCCCGCAAGGGTGACAAGAAAGGTCCGTTGGCGAAACTGATTCGGCAACTGCGATTTCGCTGGGAAGATTTCAAGCTTGCCGAGCAAGTCGGCTCGTCCATCCGGTTTCCCCACGCATCGTTGGACTTCAACAACGACATCGCGATGCTGGAAAGCGAAATCGCGTCGAGCTTTCCCGATCAGATCGATGGCTTTCGATCTCTTTGCGGTTCGCTGCTCGACTACAGCGACATGGACGGCGGGGACGAACGATTCATGGTCTCCGCGCGGACCATCATGGCCCAGCACTTGAGCAACCCGTTGCTGATCGAGATGCTGCTGTGCCCGCTGATGTGGTACGGCAACGCCCGCGAAGACGACATGGACTTTGGTCAGTTCTGCATCATGTTTCGGGCATGTTATTTGGAAGGATTCGGGCGTCCCTACAAAGGCGTCCGGATGATCCTGAAAAACCTCGTTCGCAAGTTTCGTGGACTCGGTGGTGAACTGAAATTACGCAGCGGCGTCTCCAAGATCCATGTCGAAGACGGTCGCGCCGTCGGCGTCGTGCTCGATGACGGCACCGAATTGACGGGCAATCGAATCCTGTCCTCTGCCGGCAACGTGGAAACGATGCGGATGTGTGACGACATCACGGAAGTCGCCACGGCCAAGGCGGGCAAGCTATCGTTCATCGAATCGATCTCGATCTTGGACTGCAAGCCCGCAGACATCGGATTTGATCGGACGATTGTTTTCTACAACGACAGCGACACGTTTCATTGGAAACGCCCCGACGATCAGTTGTGCGATGCACGGACCGGGGTGATCTGTTCGCCCAACAACTATCTCTACGATGCCGACGAAGGCGAATTGCCTGACGGTGTGGTCCGCATCACGACGCTGGCCAACCACGATTTGTGGAGCCAGTTGCCCGACGCAAAGTACCAGTCCGAAAAGATCCGCCAGTACGACGCTGCGGTCGCGTCCTCGGTACGCTTCATGCCCGATTTTCGGTCCCGCGTGATCGACACCGACATCTTCACCCCCAAAACGATCCGCCGGTTCACGTGGCACGACAACGGAGCCGTCTACGGAGCACCGGACAAGCAACTCGACGGGACGACGCACCTACCCAACGTTTTCTTGTGCGGAACCGACCAAGGATTCGTAGGAATCGTCGGAGCCATCGTCAGCGGCATCAGCATGGCCAACCGCCACTGCCTCGACGCCTGATCAGGCAGCAGCCCACAAAATAGTCGTTCGACTCTCCGAGTCGAAAACGCGCGCGAAGCCCCCATCATCCGCCACGCGATAGCGTCCGGTTCTCTCACATAAACTCGGCAAACCGGACGCTACCGACGTGAAACGTCGACATAGTCGTTCAACTCTCCGAGTCGAAAACGCGACCGAAGCGATCAAGTCCACCGTGCCAATCAGCATCCAACCCGCATCGTCAAACACCTACGCAATACGTTTCCACGCCAAGCCAAACCTGGGTCTCTACGAAAACATCGTGCCCCCATCATCCGCCACGCGATAGCGTCCGGTTCTCCCCCACGCACCAACCACCGCTCCGCGTGATCTTCGCAAGAAGACAGAACTCGTATCCTCCGCATCAACCACGAAGTGGTTCAACAGCACAGCCCGGGGTCGCGGCGAAGCCAGCGCACCCCGGGATATCCAACGCAGAACACCATTTACCCCAACGGGGTAAGACATCGCTGTCGCGAAACCCACGCACCAACCACCGCTCCGCGTGATCTTCGCAAGAAGACAGAACTCGTATCCTCCGCATCAACCACGAAGTGGTTCAACAGCACAGCCCGGGGTCGCGGCGAAGCCAGCGCACCCCGGGATATCCAACGCAAAACTATCGACGTGAAACGTCGACATTGTCGTTCGACTCTCCGAGTCGAAAACGCGTCCGAAGCCCCCATCAGCCGCAACGCGATAGCGTCCGGTTCTCCCCCACACACCAACCACCGCTCCGCGTGATCTTCGCAAAAAGACAGAACTCGTATCCTCCGCACCAACCACGAAGTGATTTAACAACGTAGCCCGGGGTCGCGGCGAAGCCAACGCACCCCGGGATATCCAACGCAGAACACCATTTACCCCAACGGGGTAAGACATCGCTGTCGCGAAACCCACGCACCAACCACCGCTCCGCGTGATCTTCGCAAGAAGACAGAACTCGTATCCTCCGCACCAACCACGAAGTGGTTAAACAACGTAGCCCGAGGTCGCGGCGAAGCCAGCGCACCCCGGGTTATCCAACGCATAACGCCATTTACCCCAGGGGACGTTCGGACAATAAGTGTCGGGAAACCCACGCACCAACCACCGCTCAGCGTGATCTTCGCAAAAAGACAGAACACGTATTTTCCGCACCGACCACGAAGTGGTTCAACAACGTAGCCCGGGGTCGCGGCGAAGCCAACGCACCCCGGGTTAGCCAACGCAAAACGCCATTTACCCCAGCGGGGTAAGACATAGCTTCCGCGGCCAACCCGCAACGCCAGAAAGCCGCTGCAAAGGCCACCAACAAAACTCAGCGTTGCACACTGGTCTATGATTCATGGGCAACACAGGCTGGGAAGTCCTTTCGGCATAGACCCTCTGTTCCAGCCCAAGGCTCGTTCACGACGATAGCAAGACGTACTGAATACGTATCGGGTTCGGATTTTTAAGCCTGTATTACGACTGCAGTTTGAACGTTTCACAGCGAACGGTTTGCATGGACTGACGGAAAGAGACTGGCAACGATTCTGCTTTCCACAACCTCGCATATCCGGCAAAACGCAATGCGTAAGGTTTTCACCCTTCACCCTTCAAACGTTCCCTCACCCAATGGAACCAATCGGCACTGAGCTCCGGCTCACCATCCCAACGGTAGGCAACCCTATTGCTGCCCTTCGCCACGCTGTAGTCCCCGCAAGCGACGTTGGCCGCTAGTGGCGTCGGAGTCCCAGTTAGCCAATAGTCGCCAAACATACACTCTTCACCCTTCACTCTTCAAACTTCCACCGATGCCGACGATGGGTTCGACCAGTTCCGTCTTCATAACATTTGATCCGAAGCTAGTTTCGCGGGTGTTTCAGAAATGTATCTGGCGATGGAAAACGGCCAAGCAGCTACTCACAGCTCGAAGAGTCAGCGTATTTTGGCAAGAGAGTTCAACCTGACGCACCGAAGGTTAGGCAAGTGAAAATCGGCCGTCGTCGGTCAGTGTGAAGACGCACTCTTTGGCCTGATTTGCAACCGTGATATTTCTTGTGTGTCGCCGCATTTGGGACCGCAGAACGCTCTCGGCATTCTTCGCCTTGAACTCGTAAAGTTCTTTCTCTGCGATGACAGCGTAAATTTCCGCAGCCGTCATCGGCTTGCCAGACGCCTTCAAGACGTCTGCGGCGACTTGGTGAATTGACTTTTTCATGCTTTCTCTTCCAACGCAAGATTGATAAGGTCGCCAATATTACCGATCGCCGACGGTGTCGCCAGATACCCGATTCCGCGATGGAGGTGCAATCGGAACTGTTGAGCGACGGTTTCTTCGTCAGTTCCTAAGCCGTCCTTGAAGCAGCGTGCCTTAACCAAGGCCCAGTAGAGTTCGTTGAGTTCGCCGCCGAATACCTGCCAACTCATTTCCACATTGCTATCCGCAGGGATGTCGACGACTGTGGGTGGAGAGGCTTCTTTCATCGAAACTACGAGCGCCCATCGGCACAGAATATTCCATTGACCAATTCCAGTACGGGACTTGATCCGAATCAGCTTGTCCCTTGCCTGAGATGAGAGTTTGATTTGCTTAATCACAACAGTTCCTAAACGGCCTCCGCTTCTTCGTGATGCCAGAAGTAGCCTTGTTCAACGATTGTTTGCTTTGTCTTTTCGTCGTAATTCAGATGGTACGCGCGCGCCACATTGGGCTCCAGTGCTTCGTAGAATGTTTCATCGACCTCCGTGTCAGTTGAAAGAATGATCGTTTGATGGCTCGCTGCAGGGAAGTATCGCGTCAACAAGTTCTCGCGATGCATGGCGTCGAGACGAGCCATCGGAGTATCGATGATTGCCGGCAGCCTACGATTCGACGCTCGCCCAAGTCCCCATAGAACTGAGATGGCAAACATTTGCTTCTCCCCCTCGGAAAGTCGCTGCTTAGGAATCATCAATCCATCGGAGTCGAGGAGAGTTATCGAGAAATCCACTGGGTCGATGGAAATCGAACTAACAAGCGACTTCTTGCGGAGCAAATACTGAAATGCTTCGAGAATATTTGCTGAAAGCCGATCAATCTTTGCCGCGGTTGATTGCTCAAGAAATACCTTCATCGTATCACGCGTACGATCCGAAAGCTGTGACATTCGTTCTGCATCATCTGAAGCAACTTGCTCCGCATTTGTGCGAAGGAGCTTCTCCTCGATCTTGCTTTCAACTTCTTCTCGCTCGCGAATTTTCTCATCACACGCTTGCTCAAGACGCTTCAGTTCTGATTCGGCCTCGGCATGCGCACGAACGGCCGCTTTCAGTTTTTCTGCGACATCCTTTATCTCTGCTTCTTTGGGAGTGGAAGCAAGTTGCCTGCGAATCAGGTCCAGCTCCGCACTGGTTTGCTCCAAGTCGAATACCAAAGAATCGCCCTGTTTTTTTAGACGTTCCAACTCTGTCGTCATCAACGACGACAAAGCGTTGCGTGAACCTTCAGACAAATGTATCGAATGTTCAGGCTCCTGAACGTCAGCTCGAAGCTGTCGTCTTTTCGCTTGGACCATTTCAATTGACTCCAAGACATTTGCTTGGATCCCATGATCTCTTAGTTCGGATAAAATCGCCTTGTCATGTGAGTCGAGGGCCTCACCAGCCTGCAGCAACTGCTGATATGACCGGCCGTCCATATCGAACTCGTCAACGGATTTCAACAGATCCGGAATCACTGCCAGAGGCAGGCTACCGCTGGCGAGCCCAATCAAAGAAGACTCGATACCAGCTTTCTTGACGGCAAGCTCTCTTTTCTTGGCTTCATTATCGTTTCGCTCGTCCCAGTGCTTGCCACCTATGCGAGCGAATCGTTCTTCAGCCTTCGCCAAATCCTTGGCCGCAATACCAACGCTATTTCGTGCAGCCCCGCAGTCCTGTTTGTGCGACTTCAACTCCTCGCGAATGAGTTCCAGCTCACCTTTCCACTCATCGACGGCCTCTCGATCACTGCTGGATATCTGACGTTCGGCGAGCTTCATCTGAACGACCTTCATATCCGCGATCAAACGTTCGGCAAGGTCCAGCCCTAGTAGGGACTTGATCGCTGATCCCAACGCGTCACTTGTTGATTCGTCGTCAGCAATAAACCGGATCTTTTCGGCATCAAAGAAGAAAAGCTGAGAGACGCCGATCGGAACAATTTCTTCCACGACGTGATTCCAGTTCTTGGAGAAGTCTGCGTGCTTCGCACCATCGCAATAGACTTCCAGATGTTCCCGAAGAGTCTTCTTAACGTTCCAGCGACGTCGGATCTCGTAGATCCGCTCCACACCTTCCGAAACATACTGGAATTTTAGAGATATGGACGCTCCATCTGCAGGATCAACACCCCGATGGATGCAGTCCGTCAGGAACTCACCATAGCTCTGGTTTGATCGTTTCGAGCAATTAGCGCGCGAACCATAAAGCGCGAGCAAGATCGAGTCGAAGAATGAAGTCTTGCCACCGCCGTTGATCCCACCGACCAAAATGACTGGCTTCGGTTTTCCATTGCGGTGATCGGGACTGAGGTTGAAAGTCTGCTCACCACGGTAAAGGCAAAAGTTATAGAGGGATAGTTCGAGTAGCTGCATCTATTCATTCTCCTCAAGGGACTGTTGATCGAAGAGATTTTGCTGAGCCGAGCTCACGTTCGAAACTTTTGCCCCTGATCTTTTCTTAGACCCTTTTGTGTTCTCAGGTTTGTCTTTTCGTATTGTTCGCAAATCCCGAATTTCTTCCGCACGCTTTTGCTCGGCGTCACGAGCGGCGAACGCTTCCTCGCCATCGGAAAACCGAGCCGCCTTGAGTCGCTTCTCGATCGCCTCGTATATTCCTGCGCGGCGAGTCATACCGCGAAATTCTCTCTCAATGTCCAACAGCTCCGTTTGGAGCTGAAAAAATACGTCGTCCGCACTGCAGATATCTTTGAGCCGATCCCAGTCTTCTCGATCCAACAATTGATCGTCGCCACGGACTACTGGAAATTCCTCGCCGGTAACTTGCTTGAAGATATCCGGCAACGTGTCATCGTATTCGTGCTTTTCGTAAAGCCATATCCTGCGAATCTCGTGCATCTCTGCGGTAGAAACCAGTTCTATCTCACGCATCTCCTTCGGACCGTTTTCGCGAATACCTTGCTGGACCTCAAGCACTCGTTTGAGCCAATACTCTCGCCAATTCTTACGGTAAGGACCGGGGATCGTCTTGCCGTTAAATAGCTGCACTCGTCCGTCGATCCGCCTGAAGTCCCGGCGGTTTCGCTCGACCTTGCCACGATTCTCCTTGCTCAGGCGAACTGGCTTTCCCTTTCTGTCGGTCTTACCGAGTTCGGAAATTTCTTTCTTCGTCAAACCGATCTGGACAAGCTCTACATCGCGAAGTCCTTCCTCGTCACACGCCAATTCATTTCGGAGATCTAAGAGAGGTTGCATCCAAAATTTTTCATCGTCGTTCTTAATCATCGCTTCCATGGAGCGATCCTTATCGACGACGGTACAAACCCAACAGCCAAATCGGCTGCTTCCACAGCTAGGCGTCGAAGTATCCAAAACGACTGGACATTCGTTGTCGGCGGAAGCTCCCTGGTACATGCCCATCAGCGACTTGTTGGTATGCCCCCAGGGATTCTTTACCTGCAAAAGAAACTGCCAAACCTCGTCGTTATTCCAATCCTCGATCGGCGAATAGACAAGCGAGTTCGGGAGCGCAGCATTCGGCGATATGCGGTCCCTATACCGGTGCTTTTCGTGTTTCTCCATGTTCCGCGCACGTCGCTGGCTCTCTGCCTTGCGCGTGCCCAAAACAAGCATCGCTTCGCCGTTCTCTCTCACCACCTGCCGGATGAAATTGTTTGACGGATTGATTTTCATCCTCGAAGTACACCAACGGAACTGCGTCGTTGGCTTCGGGTAGCCCCTTCCGATCAGGTTGACCCAAAAGGTGTCCTTCACGTCTGGTACTAGCTTATGCGGAGTGAGCGGAACGCCTTGCTCAGTGGCCGCTTCTCTCATTTTGGCATGTGACGCATCGACCCAAACCGCGACCAGCGGTTGCTCGACCAACGTATCCGTCGAGATGACGTGAATCTGCTTCGTTCTTTGCTCGACAGGCAATCGCGAGACGGCTAGCCAAACAAGCTGCAAAACAGCGCTTGAATCCTTGCCACCGCTATACCCAACGACCCACGGAATTTGATCGGCCAGGTAAAGTTCTTGCACTTCCTCGATCAATTCCGTGATGGCAACCTTCATCCCTTTGCCGCCGAACGCAATTTGCTTTTCCCGTACCATCGCTGAAATAACTTATCGCCAGAGGAAACCCCGGAAGTGCCCGCTGCCACTTCCGTTTAGAGCCTAGAGACTTCCAGCGAATAGGTCAATTATGTAGAATGCAGAAATGGGAAGAAAACGAACAACACGCCGAAAGACAACTGGCTTTACCTATAGCCTGCCAGCGATCCGTTCGTTCCAAGCTGGTCAGCCCTATTTCACAACGGCGATCCCATTCGGAGTTCTCGCGAAACTGCTTGAACCGAACGCAATCAATGCCGGCGTGGAGCCACTAGATCGAGATCGAACGAGGGCGATCTCTCAATACATAACCAAATACGAGGAAACGTACGTTCTTCCTGCAGTCACGCTGTCGACCGCGGGAGACTGCGATTTCGTGTCGCTATGCGATTCTGATACGGGCGTCACGGCTGGAACGCTAATGCTGCCAATGGACGCATCATTGAAAATTCATGACGGCCAGTATCGCCTCCACGCGATTGCCAGAACCGTAGCCGAAGAACCTCACCTCGCCAGTGAAACTCTTCCTGTGGTGATTTATGCCGACCGCAACGGATGCGACAGACGCTTTGGAGACATCAAGGCGAATCAACGCAAGTCAGGTCGCGCGGAACGGATCGTCAGCGATTCCGCCGACCCAATCGCCAACGTCACTCGCGAAGTCATCGCGAATGTCTCCGCGTTCACCGATGCGATCGAAATGGTAAAGACGACGATCTCCAACCGTTCAAGAAACCTGTTTACGTTCAGCGCGTTGTACCAAGCCAATGAAATTCTGCTTGCAGCGCAGCAAGATCAGTCGCTGGAAGACCAAGCCGGGTTCGCGGTCGCGTTCTGGCAGACCGTCCAAGACGCAATGCCTGATTGGACGTCGGATACGCCGCGCGTCGAACTCCGTAAGCAAACTGTCCACGCGCACGGCGTAGCTTTGTGTGCCATCGCAACGGCTGGCGCTGTCATTGTTGACCGTTACCCCAAGACTTGGACACGCAGGCTCGCCAAGCTTAAAAGCATCGACTGGTCTCGCAGCAACACTAGGGTGTGGGAGGGAAAAGTAATGCTCGGCGGGCGAATGACAAAGTCCGCTGCTTCCATTGATCTCACTGCGAAGGTCTTACTACGCCTACTTGGGAGTGACTGATGAATCGCTTGTTGAGTCGTTACCGCAGGGGGTCAAAAAACAATCGTGGCTTGGAGAAGAGGTATGGTTGAAAAGAGGCAAAAAGTTTGCGGTGTCTGCGAGCGGACACTTGGGAAATCCGAAGTCGACATTTGCCGGGACTGCAAGTGCAAGGGTCCTCCATCGTGGAGCGATTGTAATGGCCCAATTGATTTCCGCTATAGAACAATGCGATACAGAGACGCGACCGAATTGACCACGCAAGCTCAGAAACAGGCTGCATCAAAAGCCATTCAGCGTGAACTATCGCGATCCATCCGCGCATTGAAGTTGGTGCGAAGAGCTCGTTATCGCCTTCCAGAAAATTTCGACGAACTAACCGCTTCGTGGCTATCCAGCATCTTGTCCGCGTTGCCAACTGAGTCGTGGAAAAGAGTAACGAACGAAATAAAGTTGGCGAATGACGTTAGTCTCGCTGCAAATCGCGACGAGATTCCATAGAATTCCGAACAAGCCGAAGAAACTTGAATCCGAAACGAGAATGCTTTTGTGACAAACCAACTTGCCGGAATAATCAAAAAGCTCGCGAAGCTGCGCGTCGATCGGTCGAAAGGTGTTGCGCCGCACAAACCACTATTGCTCCTCGTCATGTTAGAACTTGCAAAGTCCGGTCTGCTGGTGACACAAGAGCTTTCACTAACGCCCGATATCGCCTTCCGCTTTTCCGTTTACTGGTCAATTGTTGCGCACCGGCGCACTCAACCACCTGACGTTAGGCTGCCCTTTCACCACACACGGTCGTCAAAACTCTGGACAACGCTCAAAGCTGACGGCACTGAATCTATGCACTGCGACTCTACAACCACAATTAGGTTGTCTGACGAATTTTTCGTAGCCCTTCAATCAGCTGATTTCCGGCAGGCTGCCGGGTACACCTTAATCTCAAACTATTTCGAGCATGCTGAGCAGGTTGCACTCTATGAGCTTACTGGAATCGAACCACCGGAAGACTCTACCGTCCTCGACGACCTCGCGATCACAGCCGACAAGGAGGCCCGCGCCGAAGGTCGCACGGCTCGGTTTCGAGTTGATGTCGTCGCCGCCTATTGCCATACCTGTGCACTAACGGGATATCGCATCACTACAATCACCGGTCACTCGATCGTCGACGCCGCGCACATACACCAGTTCGCCCGTTCCCGAAATGACGATCCCCAGAACGGAATCGCCCTCTGCAAGAACGCCCACTGGCTCTTCGACCTCGGACTCTGGAGTATCGACGATGACTACCGAGTCATCGTTTCCAAGGACGCCTTTGACGAAGCGTGCCCAACGCAGGAATCGCTCGCTTCGATGGCCGGAAAGCAACTCATTCTCCCACGGGACGAACGACTCTGGCCGATGGCCAAGAATCTGGCTTGGCACCGCTCAAAGTGCTTTGTCGCATGAATAATGAAGTTCTTGACCGCTTCCGAAAATTGAAAGTCTGGCAACGAGGCGATGAACGAGCACCGCACAAGCCGCTGCTTCTCTTGCTCGCGTTCGGTCGATACGTCGACGGTGCCGATCGTCTCATCCCCTACGCCGAATTTGATCGACCGCTCCAAGAATTGCTTGAACTATTCGGTCCACCACGAAAGTCGTACCACAGCGAATATCCGTTTTGGCGACTGCAAAACGACGGCGTTTGGGACCTCGAAAACGCCGACGCAGTCGAGAAACGACATGGACAGACTGACGCGAAAAAGAGCGAACTAATTCGGCATGGAGTTGCGGGCGGATTGACGGCCGAGCTATTTGAGGCAATCAACCAAGATAGAACGCTGATAAAGCAAATCGCGACCGAACTGCTGGAAAAGAGTTTCCCGGATTCACTTCATCAAGATATTCTCGAATCTGTCGGATTGCTCGACGCAATTGAATTCACGCAACGACGCAAACGTGATCCAAAGTTTCGCGAGCTGGTCCTGCAAGCATACGAATATCGCTGTGCAATCTGTGGACTTGATCTGCGAATGGGGGGGCGCGAGTTAGGACTCGAAGCCGCTCACATCAAGTGGCACCAAGCACACGGCCCCGACACAGTCGAAAACGGTTTATCGCTTTGTTCGCTACATCACAAGTTGTTCGATCGCGGGGCGATTGGCCTCACCGATGAACACATTTTGCTGGTATCTGAATCGGTGCATGGGACCGAAGGAATGGCTAACTGGCTTCTCACCCACCATGGACATGCGATTCGCAAACCACAGCGGCCTGACTATCTCCCATCGTCCAGCTTCGTGGGCTGGCACCGTAAAGAAGTGTTCCGGTCGCCGCCGCGCAGTGTTTTGGTCTAGCTGGCCGGGAACTAGAATTAGGCAAAACGGTTGCGTTCAATTGCTAGCCGAAATTCGGAAACTGTTTACCAATCAAAATTTCCTGTTCGAGTCCCCGATGATGAAGGTCAAATAATTCAGTCATCCGCAGAACATTTGGAACTTCGTGTCGATTGCAGATTCTCTTCAATACGTTGAGGTTCGACTGAATCAATGATCTCTTTCCATACTTCAAAATTAGTTCATTGATGTCATCCGGGACATGCAAACAAACTCGAGCTCCACACGCGTCGTAGAGTCTGATGTATTCGTCGATGCCAACCGGATCATAGTCTCCCCAGTGCAGAATCTGACAGGATTGCATCGGGGGCGATGCCAGCCATCGAAGCAATCGGGACGACATTCGTCCTGCGCTGTAGATCGCAAGATCAGTTCCAGGCAACACTAATTCGTAACGCCAGAATGTGTCTGCGTTCTCGATGACCGTAATCGTTCCTGAAAACTCCCAGTCAGAATCGTCAGTTATCGAAATTGCTGCACAACCAGCAATCTCGGATAGCTCACTGATCGAGACCGACGTAACGCTGGTAGTTCGCTGAATGACAATGCCCGGTTTAATTGTCCGAAGCAGCACCGCCTCGGCAATCGAGCCTGCGAACGCCTTTGCGTCGCCGCGCAATTCGACCGCTGACGCGTGATCCTGGACAAGATCCTCGCTAAAGTTGAGACCCTGGGGAAGTTCGTCGTGTACCAGCGCGTCGAACGCAGCCACGCTGGAGATACGCAGTCTACGACCGCGGCCACTCTTACCCCGTTCCCACTGAACGGCACCACAGGCATGCAGACGGTTGACCAGAACTTGTGTTCCTTTTCGCAGCGACGACTCAGCAACACCATCGGTTTGCTCTTGCAGCTTTCGTAGAAGCGTTATCTCATCGCTACGCACGCTCGGTCTCCGTTGCCTCGACCATCTGGGATTTCTCAGCGTGGTAGGTTTGCGTGGTCTCGATGTAAAACTGACCACTCGCCTCGTGATTTTGCGGGTATTGGCCAAGGCTGTAAACGGTGACACGCGGATGGGCGAGCGGTTCCAGGTGCAAACGGGGATCGGCAGTAATGGGTAGAATTCCTTGACCAACCGCAAGCTGAGCGGTGGCACTTAGGTTTCCGTCATCGAGTTCGCCCACACCGTCGATATAAAAGAACATGCGGTAGTCACTGTCGGGCGCGATCGCACGAATAAGCTGAATGAAAATCATCGCTTTGACTGTCATTCCGGTTCCGGTGCTACCAATCTCGTCCAGCGAACCTGCGGCACGCCACGAGCCACCAGTTTCTTGGATGCGAATCTTCAGTTCAAACAGAGATTCAATTTCAATGACCTGAGAATCCTCGATCATTCGCTTGAGTTTCTTCTTGGCTTGTTCAATTTGCTCTGGATCATTGAACAGACTATCCGCAGCTGCTAAAGCTTCAATCGAGTTGAACAGATCGGAAACCTCGACGACCGAAATTTCCACCGCCGCAAGGTTGCTGACTTGAAATTTTCGCAAACCACTTTGCAGTTTCTCGACAGCGCGTTTGATGCGTTCGATTCCATCGACAATTCCCTTCATTCGAGCACCAAGCGGCTTGAAGAGCTGGTCCCACGCGTTTTGAACGGAGGCTTCCATCTGTTCGGCTGCAAAAGCTTCCTCAGTCAACGCATTCCATTCTTCATCACGATCATTGAAATATCGCGGTTCTGATTTCGTTTTCCGTGCGGTGTCGGTGATTCGACGTTCCAAGCCAGATAGTTCGTGTTCGATTGGTGCCCGCGTCTTTAGAACACCGGTCAGCTCTTTGAGCTTCTTGACTACCTGTTTCGAGGCGTCCTGGCACTGTTGTTCATCAGAGTCGCTGAACTCATCTGGTCGAGACACTCTCGACTCTGGAAGAATTAATCCACAGTTACGGAACTGATCATTAAACGCAACAACCGCATCGTTGAGTTGCCGCCGTGTGTCCGTTAGCCCTACGTTTCGACGACGGATCCGTTCAAGGTTTTCACTCAATTTTTCAACGAGTTGGTCAGCATTCTTTACCCTCGCATCGGCGTCATCAAAATTCCCTTGCGCGGTGGCAAGTTCGTTCTGCAGAAGTTCGCGTTTCGACCAGTCGTCTAAGTACGCGTCGTATTGCCTCAACTCACCCTCCTTCTCAGCTCTCGCTTTTTGCAGCACAGCCAATTTGCATCTCGCGGCTTCTTGATCTTCGGCGGTATCGAGCCGTGATTTCTCGGCCTCCAATCGTTTGCGATCAAGCCGAACTTGCTCCTTCAGTCGATGGCTCGAAACTCCTTGCTGTTCAACCAGACAGCGCAGGTCAAAGGCATAAGGTTTCCGTTGACCCCCAGGTTTTGACCGTTCAACTCGACGTCCCAGACGACGTTGACATCTATGTGAATGGAGAAATGGTAGACCTCAGTGATTTCCAAGGTCAAACGTCAGCGGAGTTCCCCATTGACCTTCATGACTACTCATAGCCAACTGAGACACTTTTGCCACCCACCGGTTGAGCACACCGTCCTCAGGAAAAACAAAAAACGCTTTCAGGATATTTCTCCTCTGCGGGCGTTTCGGCTTCGTTCGTCGTTCGACTTACAGTTCGATGGATTCGACTTCGCGGACGAAGCGGGATGCGTCGTTTTCTAGGAATGACGAGACGACGTTGAACACGGCGTCACTGAAGCCGCCGATGTTCAGGATGTCGTTTCGCTCGGGTGCCTAGCTGGTCCCGTAGGGTTGGATGTCGATGCAGACGGGCTTAGGATCGTCGATGCCGTGTCCACGTTGGGTCTTCTTGAACTTCTCCCATTGGGTAATCACGCCAGTGGAACCGCTTTGGCCGTAGCCGCATCGTCGCCCCGTGGAGATCCAGCTTTCGTTGTCGCTGAGCCGGCGACGGCTTGCGCCGCGTAGCGTGTGTTGGCCACATACCACTCACCGACAAGACGAAGTGCGACGGACAGTCCCTTCCTGTGTCTACTTGTCTAGCTGCTGTTGCTTGCAGCCACTTCAAAGCGCCTCGCCAAACCCGTAGACAAGAACGTTGTGCTTGTAGTCGGTTTCAGCGTTTTCTCCTGTCTCTGATTGATCGCTGCTCCCAAGGCCGGGGCGTTCACCGAAGTGATGATTATTCGATATGATTGCTGGTTCTTACTGTCGCAAAATGATTCGTAGCAGGACACAGCAGTGGAAACACAAGTTCGGACACCTCAATTGATCTTTATGCACCCACAGCGATTGGTGGTGCCCTTGTTTCAGCGGCCGTATGTTTGGAACGAGGAGAACCAGTGGGAACCGCTCTGGATGGACGTTGTGCGGATGGCTACCCGAGTATTGGAACAACCGGCCGCCAAGCATTATCCACACTTCCTCGGTGCAGTCGTACTGCAGCAAACGCCCAATGCCGCCGGCACGATGCAGGAGCGGACGATCATTGACGGCCAGCAGCGACTGACGACATTGCAGTTGCTTTTCGACGCTTTGCACGCGGAATTGGTCGCCGCCGATGCTACCGCGCCAGCAATGCGTCTCGAAACATTGATCGTCAATGCGGAGCCATTCCGCGTGAATCCGGAGGATCAATTCAAAGTCTGGCCAACGAACCGAGACCGACCCGCATTTAACGCCGTGATGTCGGCTCCGCTACCGCTGGACTATGCAGCCGTCGGATTCGACGACCAGCGAATGGTGGGCGCACACCGGTATTTTTCCCAGTCAGCCGCGGCTTGGCTACGCGAAGCCGGGCCCGAAAACATTCTTTCTCGTGCGTCCGCCATTGAAACTGCTGTACGTGACCTGCTCCAGATCGTTGTGATTGATCTAAACGCTGAGGAGAACGCCCAAGAGATTTTTGAGACCTTGAACGCACGTGGTGCATCGCTAACTGCGGCAGACCTGATCAAGAACTTTATCTTTCAACGCCTGATGGAAACAGGAGCAGATGTCGAGAAGGCGTACATTCAATATTGGCGACATTTTGAATCAGCGTTTTGGGAGAAAGAGATCAGCGTTGGACGATCCTTCTATCCAAGATCTGCGATTTTTTTGAACCATTGGTTGATCTCAAAAACGGGCGAGGAGGTCGTCGCGCGCGAAGTCTTTTCCCGATTCAAGCTCTACGCGGACGAATCGGGCGAGCCGATGGGCACACTCTTGGTGCAAATCAAAGCTGCCGCTGATGTCTATCGCGACTTCACGGAGCGAGGCGGTGTGCTGACAGGATCGATCGACCGAGTTGGCTTATTTGCTTACCGAACAGGAGTTTTGGAAAGCGAAGTGGTTAAGCCGCTAGTCATGTTCCTGCTCGATCCACAGTTGGCGGCCATTCCCAGCGAGCAGCTGTTGAAGTCGCTTGAAGTCATCGAAAGCTGGATGGTTCGTAGAATGTTGATGAGAGCGACGACGAAGAACTACAACTTAGTCATTGCCGAATTGATCCGGCATCTACGTGAACAAAGCCGTGAGGAAATCGGCGATGCAATCGAGAGTTTTCTGCTGAAGCAAGACAGCAATAGTCGCTATTGGCCTGACGACAACGAGATTCGTGAAGAACTCAAAGTGTTGCCCGTTTACCGACGTTTAGGGCGTGGACGTTTGCGAATGGTACTCGAGGCAATAGAAGATCATTTGCGAGGCTGGTCGGGGCCGAATGCGGGGCTTGGGAATGAGAGGGTCTCGCGAGGCAAGCTGGCGATTGAGCATGTCATGCCACGAAAATGGACGACACATTGGCCGTTGCCCGGCGGATTGAGAAGCGAAGGCGAACGAGAAGCCTTGATCCATACGATCGGCAATTTGACTTTGCTTACTTCGAGACTCAACAGCAAGGTGTCGAATGGCCCCTGGCTAGGAGAAAGCGGGAAACGTCAGGGATTGGATGGGCACGACGTGCTCTTTATCAACCGCGAGCTACTGAAGACAGCCAAGGAGTCGTGGAATGAGTCAATGATTCGTGCTCGCAACGAAGCCCTTGCTGATCTGATCATTAAAGTTTGGACGACGCCGGAGGGACATCAATCCGGCTTCGGAAACCAAGTTGTTCGACCACGACACCGAGTCGACTTGAGTGACCTGATCGCAGCAAAGGTTCTGCAAACCGGTATCACTCTCATACCCAGACGGAAAAAGTACCGTAATCAGACGGGCGTACTTCTTTCGGATGGGCGTATTGAAGTCGCGGGGCAATTTCATTCGAGCCCGACTGAAGCAGCGAAGGCGATTACCGGCGCTGGATCGATCAACGGTTGGTATTTCTTCTTGGTCGAGGAGAAACCCAAACGTTCACTTAAAGACGTCCGTATCGAGTACCTGGAATCAATCGCGGCGGACGAGAGCGACGACGATGATTGATGGCTTGAAAAAATTCAGTAACTTAGTCGATTCCGATGATCTCGCGGCACCTAGGGTAATTGGTGCAAGCCCAGAAGCGTTTGCACGCGTGTGGTCCTTTCGCTGCTTTTCGTTGAACCATTGCCGTGTGGCATTTTGGGCAAGAAGGTTCGCTTGATTCCGCTGGCAATGGCGGTGGGGCTGACAGGGTGCAGGCGGTGCCTGGCAGAACACTCGCGATTCGCTGCTGGACCTCTCTGATCGAATAGGTGCGGGCGGCTTTGATGTGCAGAATCGCCAGGCCGGCGGCGTTGAGGGCTCGATCAAGGAAGGCGTCGCGGTCTTGGCGGTCCTTACGGTTGTGAATGAATTCAGGAGGGCAGTCCACCAAGTCACGAATTCGCATCACATGACGGAAAAGCACTGAACCTCGATCAGCGTATCGACTGTCAGGCCATCGCGTGGTTCCGTATTCTGTGGAACTTGAGCAGCGCTGGGTTCACTGCACTGATTGACGTCGAGAAATCTCAACATGAAGATTTGGTTCATTTCTGACACTCACAACGAGCACCTTGGATTGCAGGTTCCTGAGGTGGACTTGGTGATTCATTGCGGCGACGAGTCGACGCATGGAAATGCTTGGATGAATGAACCCGAGGCGAGACGGTTCTTTGACTGGTACTCAGGCTTAGACATCGCAACCAAGGTGTTTGTGCCGGGGAATCACTCGACCGCCGTGGAACAGGGACTGATCCGCGCGGAGGAGTATCCCGGTGTACGGTTCCTGGTCCATGAGACGATGCAATGGAACGGGCTGAAGTTGTTCGGTTCGCCGTACACGCCTCGTTTTCACGATTGGGCATACATGAAGAAGCGAGGGCAACTTGATCTCGTTTGGCAATCCGTTCCCGATGATGTGGACATCCTGATCACGCACGGTCCGCCAAAAGGTGTCTTGGACATCACGCACGACTTCGAATCGAAGGAGCTCGTTCAGGTCGGTTGTGCCGCTCTGCGCAGGCACGTCGAAGAACGGATCAAGCCGAGGATTCACGCTTTCGGGCATTTGCATGACGAGAAAGGAATCAGCAACTACGGGATGTATAGTCGCGGTGCGACGCAGTTCATCAATTGCTCCTGCTGCAACCTGGCCGCCAAATTGAAGAACAACGGATTTGTTGTTGAGGTTTGAAATGAGCAAGCGGATGATTTACGTTATCGAGCCTGAGAACGAGTGTTGCGCTCGTCTGGTCCCTGCTAGAATCGAACTCACTCAAGGATCGCTCAATGAATGACTTTGATAAGTTTGCGTACTTTCTCCGCAGTCCGGAGTATCCCTTCATTGTTGATGTTGACGGAATACTTATCGCTGCAAGGTCGGGGAAGCCACTGTGCGGTAAACTACTGCGAGTCGACCTTGTCGACGGACAGTCCTACGAAGCCATCGACAAAACCGGTGCGCCGTGGAGCCTGATCATGGTTAAACGCACTGCCGTGCTCTCTCCATTCAACTTGAGAAACCAACCAACAAAACTTGAACTTATTCGTTGGTTCAACGGCCGTGAGAACAAGCCCGCCGACGAGGTTGACTATTCGGAGAAATCACTTTCGTCCAAAAGTCGCGATCGCATTCTCTCGGAAATCGTTGACCGACTTCTGGATGCTGAGAAGCGAAACGCGTCGAGACGAGCCTGACGACGTGACGTCACTCTTCGTCTGTGGAAGTCGCATTGCGAACCAATTCACGAAACGTCGGCCGCAGCGATTTGTGCAGAAACCGAGCAAACGATCCGTCTAGATTCCGAATCGAGATCAACTCGACCACGTCGGCAAAGTCCTTGTGGGTTCGCCGTAAGTTGCTCATGCCGCACGCGATCTTCATCTCGATCAAACGTGAAAGTCGGACAACGGACAGTCCTTCGATCTGCTCGACGTTGAGGTCACCAATGGGTTCAGAGACAGAGACCTCGGTTCCTTTGCCCGCTTTCTGACCGGCAATCAAAAATTGAATGGCAATTCCATCCTCTGTGCGAAACTCAGCTTGCTCTGGTTCCCAGCTGAAACCTGCATCGGATAGGACGCGGCGAACCGCTTCACTATCCACGCTACGGATGACAAGATCCAGATCGGTCGTGTTTCGCTGGTATCCATGCAAACAAACCGCGACGCCTCCGCAGACTGAATATGCGATTCCTGCGTCAGTCAGCAACTTATGACAGCGCGCAGCAACATCCCAAAGCGATCCGTTGCCGAGCATCGTGTAGACATTTTGTGCTGTATTCATGGTTTGATTTCCCAACCGGATTATAACTCAACGCCCGGCTGACGAAATAGAGATCCAACAAGGCAGTACAGCGGCGCGAGAAGAAACGCCCTCGGTGGCCTGTACCTCCGCGGGCGTTTCGATTGTGGCGTAAGCTTCTAGCTTGCGATTGATGGCAAGCAGGATGCTTAGCAAGTCCCATCGATGGCAAGTGGTCCGCCGTTGTTGGTGCCCACTTTTCGACTGGCTCGAACCCTTGTCACCCGAAGGCGGACTCGCAGCGTTAGTAGCTCAACGTGCTTCTTCGGCGGCTTATCTTCTCGTATTTGCCCAGCCACCCTTTTTGCTTGACCAATCAAGTGTTCGATGATTTGGTTGGAATAGCGGTACTCTGGCGAAGATGGCTTGCCGCGATACTTGTGATCCAGGCCAAGCTGCGGAATGTAGAGTAGTCGAGACTTTTTCCCATTGGGCGGTGGCCATCTCAACCATCCCGTTGCCGATAAGGAAGCAAAGCCGACGATGGAATCATCGGCTTCGCTATGGCGATATATCCAGACCCTGGTCTCATGTTTCTCGATCGAATCGATAAGCAAACAGGGACAGAGCACTTTATGGGGACAGCTCATTGTTCCAATCTGTCCGAAAAATGAGGCCGAAGCGGGAATAGCGGGTTTGGGCGTCGATTTGGTGATTCCCGCCCGGCAATTTGTGAAGTGCTGTGTCCCCGACAAACCCGACAAACCCCTGGGGCTCGCGCCCCAGGCTGTATGCTGTCGTCGCATCCGCGACTGACGGAATTGCTGCGCAATCCAATATCGGCGTTGGCTAGCTGCGGAGCAGCGGCAGCATACAGCATGGGGTGCCAACCCCATGTTTTGGGCAACCCGTTCATCCACGAAGCTGCGGAGCTGCGACAGCAAAAAACGTTGGTGTAGCCCACAGCACGCGGTGGTCACGGATGCAATCTGTCGCCGCTCCGCGGCTTGTTGGCGGCGTCGGGCGGTGTTCACCTGGGGCTCGCGCCCCAGGCTATATGCTGTCGTCGCATCCGCGACTGAGGGAATCGCTGCGCAATCCAATATCGGCGTTGGCTAGCTGCGGAGCAGCGACAGCATACAGCATGGGGTGCCAACCCCATGTTTTGGGCGCCCCGTTCATCCACGAAGCTGCGGAGCAGCGACAGCATATAACGTTTGGTGTAGCCCACAGCACGCGGTGGTCCTGCATGCAATCTGTCGCCGCTCCGCGGCTTGTTGGCGGCGTCGGGCGGTGTTCACCTGGGGCTCGCGCCCCAGGCTGTATGCTGTCGTCGCATCCGCGACTGACGGAATTGCTGCGCAATCCAATATCGGCGTTGGCTAGCTGCGGAGCAGCGGCAGCATACAGCATGGGGTGCCAACCCCATGTTTTGGGCAACCCGTTCATCCACGAAGCTGCGGAGCTGCGACAGCAAAAAACGTTGGTGTAGCCCACAGCACGCGGTGGTCACGGATGCAATCTGTCGCCGCTCCGCGGCTTGTTGGCGGCGTCGGGCGGTGTTCACCTGGGGCTCGCGCCCCAGGCTATATGCTGTCGTCGCATCCGCGACTGAGGGAATTGCTGCGCAATCCAATATCGGTGCTGGCTAGCTGCGGAGCAGCGGCAGCATACAGCATGGGGTGCCAACCCCATGTTTTGGGCGCCCCGTTCATCCACGAAGCTGCGGAGCAGCGACAGCATATAACGTTTGGTGTAGCGCACAGCACGCGGTGGTCCTGCATGCAATCTGTCGCCGCTCCGCGGCTTGTTGGCGGCGTCGGGCGGTGTTCACCTGGGGCTCGCGCCCCAGGCTATATGCTGTCGTCGCATCCGCGACTGAGGGAATCGCTGCGCAATCCAATATCGGCGTTGGCTAGCTGCGGAGCAGCGACAGCATACAGCATGGGGTGCCAACCCCATGTTTTGGGCGCCCCGTTCATCCACGAAGCTGCGGAGCAGCGACAGCATATAACGTTTGGTGTAGCCCACAGCACGCGGTGGTCACGGATGCAATCTGTCGCCGCTTCGCGGCTTGTTGGCGGCGTCGGGCGTCGTTCACCTGGGGCTCGCGCCCAATGCTGTATGCTGTCGTCGCATCCGCGACTGACGGAATTGCTGCGCAATCCAATATCGGCGTTGGGTAGCTGCGGAGCAGCGGCAGCATACAGCATGGGGTGCCAACCCCATGTTTTGGGCAACCCGTTCATCCACGAAGCTGCGGAGCAGCGACAGCATAAAACGTTTGGTGTAGCCCACAGCACGCGGAGGTCCCGCATGCAATCTGTCGCCGCTCCGCGGCTTGTTGGCGGCGTCGGGCGATGTTCACCTGGGGCTCGCGCCCCAGGCTGTATGCTGTCGTCGCATCCGCGACTGACGGAATTGCTGCGCAATCCAATATCGGCGTTGGGTAGCTGCGGAGCAGCGGCAGCATAAAGCATGGGGTGCCAACCCCATGTTTCTGCAAACGAGTCCGCCCAGAAGCTGCGGAGCTGCGACAGCGAAATGGGCGCGGAGTACCGTCGATGATTGACGCTCTGATTCACAAAATGGCGGGGACCACCGTGCAACGAAGATAGCCCCGAATCATCGGTTGAAACAAAGCCCCAGGCTGTTGGGAAGTCGAGCAACGGGCTGATGGCGCACAAAAAAAGCGTCAGCCTGAGCTGACGCTTTCAATACCCATTCCAAAGTCGGGGCGACACGAGTCGAACGTGCGACCTTCTGGTCCCAAACCAGACGCTCTACCAGGCTGAGCTACGCCCCGAAACGCTATCAAACGACAGGCCATTGTCAGTGAAAATGGCCGTGCGATTCGGACCGACTTTTGCAGATCTCTCCGCAGGTGCGGTAGAGTAACGGAGACATCGGGTTTGCGAAAGGTTCACTTGAGGAACTTTTCGAGGGGTTTTCCGATTTATCTGGTCGCGGCCGCATCCGCATCCGCAGATCAGGCGTTCGGAGTTGGTTCGCCGGTTCCCAATTGAGCCAGGACCTGTAGGACCCCATTGAGATGGGCCAAACGGGGGCCAAATCGATCCACAAATTCGTTTAGCATGAAGTCACCTTCGACCAAGCATTCTTCGTTTTCCTCGATTTCTTCGGTCATCGAGTCCAAAAACTGGGTTTGCACGCGGCTGAGCGTTTCAGCGGCACGGCGACATGCCCGCGAAAGGTGCGGATTGGCGTTTTTCCACTGCTGCAACTCGTTAGCTCGCTGCTGCTGAGCGGCTTTGGTCTGCTGGACCAGTTCCTGCAGAAGTTGGTTTTGCTGTTGTTGCCCTACGATCAGTTGTCTCAGCAAATCCCCTGTCACGCGGTCGTGCGACTGCTGTGAAACTGGCGTCCTGGGCTCCGAATCCGACTCGGCGGAAACATCGATTCGAAAAACCGGCGAAAGTGGTTCTTGCTCGTAAGATGACATGCAAAGAATCCTGGCGAAACGTGAGAGCGATCAAAGAGATGAGATGATGAGGCCGAGTATAACCCGCGAAAAATGGTCTTGTCGACTAAACGGTCCGCACAAACGATTTTTCTCCGCGGTCCTTAACAATTCCCCGCGTTTTCCGGAAAACAAGCAAGGTTTCTCGTTTCGCGTTTCCCTTTGCCAGCGCGTTAAAGTCGTTGCGACCGGAACGCCGAACTTGTTGTTGGGCGACGCCTCCCGCGTTCCTGTCCGCGATCGCGAGTCGCTGACAGGCCGGCCCATCGACATGACCCAATCCATTTCGACGGAAACGTATGACGACCAGTCAAGCGGCAACCATCGGCTATTACACCGTGATCGAAGACGAGCGAACAGGATGGACAGGTGGGCTGTTGATCTTGGATCGAGGCGGACGCCCACTGGAGTTTCAGTGCACGCTGCCGGTCAGGCCGACACGTTCACACGAGATTTTGTACGGACCCACGCTGCGACAGCATTTGATCGGTGACGTGATCGGCAAGCTGTTGGTGACGCGGTCCAAGACACCGATCGGACTGCTGTGTTGTGACCAACCCGAAGCGCTGGTGCTGGGAACGATGATCGATCGCCCAGTGGTCCTGGTGTGTGATGCCGCAGAAGAAAACGAAGGCCCGATCACCGAGGACATGTTGGCCGGCGCCGGGGTGGTGGAAGTCGCTGGCGCTCGGTTTCGCGTTCCTCTGGAGTCGACCGAGATGGTGCAGCAGATGGCAAGCGATTACGACGACTTGCCCGACGCGGTGGAACCCTTTGAGAGGATCCGCGAAGCGATCGGGGAGGCGCATTCGCAGTTGGCCAGACAGCAACGACAAGCTGCGTGAGGTGAGGGGGCAAATGCTGGGCTGTTCAAAATTTGGTTTTGACATTGTTTTTTCAGTCCATGTTTTCGTTCCATGCATCGCAATCAAAGTGAGCCTCAGGCGCTAGCCGTGGGCCGGCACCACAATCCGCCTCAGGCGCTAGCGGCCTGTTGATTAAATCGAAATTGGGAACGCAAGGGTGAGCCGTGGGCCGTAAGGCACCGGGCAATGCGGTAGGCCCGGCCGCTTACGCGTCGCGACTCACTAAATCAACAGCCCGCTAGCCGTGGGCCGGCACCACAATCCGCCTCAGGCCCACGGCTAGCGCCTGAGGCTCACTGGGGGACACCAGCTGCGCGGGCAGTAGGGACATAAACTTGCGCAAACCCAAAAAGAAACAACACCAAACTTTGAGCAGTCCGATTCACGATCACAGCACTATCCGATTTTGGGCGGGTAGCGTTTTACGTGGTGGATAGTGTCGCGTTGCCGCACGCTATCGACTTGGAAAGTCGAGCGACCGTCTCACTCAAGGAAGATCATCATGAATCCGATGCAAGCTGAACTCGTTGCGGAAATCGACACGACTTGGTCGTGGTCGGCTGATTCTCTGGTACCAGCCGACACGTTGGAATTGTCGGTGCCGGCGATCACGCCTGTCTCGATTCCGGTACGCTTGCCAACGCTGCAAACACGCGCCAGCGGATTTGTGTTTCCCGATGCCGCACGATGGCTGCCACAGCCTGACCATGCAGCAACGATCGCAGGACGCGAGAAACGCAAGAAACAGGCAACGGGCAACCGCCAAAAACACAACCGCATCAAACCGCCCCAAGACATCGTCAAGCTGCACGATCGCCTGTACTACTTGTTGCAGCCGCCGCTGGATCTGTTGGTCGGCAGCGGCCAATTGAAGTTTCCCTTCGAACCGTTTCCGTATCAGCTCGACGGCATCACGTTCCTGTTTCCTCGCTACGCGGGGATCTTGGCGGATGAAATGGGGCTGGGAAAAACGATGCAGGCGATCAGCACCATTCGGCTATTGCTGTGTAGCGGTGAAGTTCGAAACGTCTTGTTGGTCTGCCCCAAGCCATTGGTCACCAACTGGCTGAGAGAGTTCAGCGTTTGGGCGCCGGAGATCCCGATCGCTCCGATCGAAGGCAACGCGGCGAAACGTGATTTTCAATGGCGATCACCTCAGGTGCCGGTCAAAGTCGCCAACTATGAGCTGCTGATGCGGGATGAAGACATCGTGTTGGACAGCGGATTGCATTTTGATCTAGTCGTGTTGGACGAAGCGCAGCGGATCAAGAATCGCAACAGCACGACGAGTCAGATTGTTCAAAAGATTCCCAGGACGCGAGCGTGGGCGCTGACGGGTACACCGGTTGAGAACTGTCCGGACGATCTGGTCGGCATTTTTGAGTTCTTGTCACCCGGCTACATGCGTCCCGGGCTACCGATGCCGCAGATCGCCAGTCAAGCCAAGGATTACATCTTGCGGCGAACCAAAGACATGGTGCTCGATGACATGCCGCCCAAGCTCTATCGTGATGCAAACCTAGACCTGACACCGCAACAATGGCAGACTTACGAAGCGGCGGAGAAAGAAGGAGTGGTTCACCTGGAGGAACTGGAACAATCGCTGACCATTCAACACGTTTTTGAATTGGTTCTGCGGCTCAAGCAGATCTGTAACTTTGATCCCGTCACGGGCAGCAGTTGCAAACTGGAGCGTCTGTGTGCCGACATGGAAGAAGTCGTGGCGAGTGGAAAGAAAGCGATCGTGTTCAGCCAGTGGGTCAAGAGTCTCGACAAGATACGCGACGCGTTGGCACCTTATGGACCGCTGGAGTATCACGGAAGGATTCCACAAAAGAAACGCAACACGGTGATCGATCAGTTCAAGAATGATCCCAAGAGCAGCGTGATCCTGATGAGCTATGGCGCAGGGAGCGTTGGATTGAACTTGCAATTCTGTGAGTACGTTTTCTTGTTCGATCGATGGTGGAACCCGGCGGTGGAAGATCAAGCGATCAACCGCGCGCATCGTCTGGGAGCCGCGGGCGCGGTCACGGTGACACGTATGATGGCGATGGGAACGATCGAACAGCGGATTGCCGATGTCCTGGATCAGAAGCGAGAGATGTTCGACGCGTTGTTCTCGGACAACGCCAGTCCGGCCAAATCAGGCGGCCTGACGCGCGAAGAAATCTTTGGTTTGTTTGATTTGAGAGCGCCCAGTGGCAAGAAGGTCGCTTGAACGGCTGTCGCTCGACTTTCCAAGGTCGATAGCGTGTCGGGCGTTGTGGCTTGGTGTTGCCGTTGGATGTTGTTGCTTGGGATGGCCGGTTGGTTGCGTGGAGAACACCGCCCGACGCCGCCAACAAGCCGCGGAGCGGCGACAGATTGCATCCGGACCACCGCGTGCTGTGGGCTACACCAAACGTTTTATGCTGTCGCTGCTCCGCAGCTTCTGGGCGGACTCGCGTGCAGAAACATGGGGTTGGCACCCCATGCTTTATGCTGTCGCTGCTCCGCAGCTATCGGAGCTAACCCGGGGTGCGCTGGCATCGCCGCGACCCCAGGCTGTGTTGTTTAACCACATCGTGATCGGTTTGGAGAATAAGTGTCCTCTCTCGTTGCCAAAATCAAGCGAAGCGATGATTGCTACGTGGATTTCGCGACACTTATTTTCCGCACGTCCCGAGAGCTGAGCGAGTATGAGCAGCGAGGCGGTTCGCTACCAGTTTCGTTCGGGGCGTTCTAAGATCTCTCTGAGCAAGATGGCTTGTTGCAGACCGCCGGGGCGGCGGAGCATTGCGATCAACGCTTCGGGGGTGATGCCGGTCGGCGTTTCGTCCACGCTCACGGCCACTTTGACTTCGTCCACATGCTTGACGCTCCGTTTGGAGTTGGCCAGTTTTTTGCGGGCGACTTCCGCGCGTTTTCTTGCTTCGGCGACTTGACGCTGGCGTTCGGCGATCGCGTTGACCGGTTCCTCCACGATCTCCGCCATCACGACTTCTTCGGCGGCCGGACGGACTTGGCGTTCCGTGCGGCTGTTGGTGTAACTTTGCTGGGGCGGCGGGGGCGGCGCAGCGGGTTGCTGCTGTTGTTGTTGTTGTTTCTGCGCCCGGCGCTCTGCGGCGCGTCTCAGGAACTCTTCGAGATCACCAGCCATATCGAATCATCGCATTGAGGTTTGTGTGGATCAGGAGCCAGCGCCAACGACTACTCGCCTGGTTTCTCAGTTTGTTGTCGGCTGGTGCCTGCCAGCGCTTTCCGCATCTCGGTGTCTGCACTGACGTTTTGCAGCTTGTAGTAGTCCAGAATGTTCAGTTTCCCGGTTCGGAAGGCTTCCGCCATCGATGCCGGTACGGACGCTTGGGCTTGAACGAGTTTCGCGCGGCTTTCTTCGATCTTGGCCTGCATTTCTTGTTCTTCCGCAACCGCTGCGGCCCGCTTTCCTTCTGCACGAGCCCGCGCGACTTGCGTGTCAGCTTCGGCTTGGTCGGCCATCAGTCGGGCACCGATGTTTGCACCGACGTCGATATCGGCGATGTCGATGGAGACGATTTCGAATGCAGTTTGCGAGTCAAGTCGTTTGGCGAGCACAGCTTTGCTGATCACGTCGGGGTTTTCTAGAACCGCTTTGTGATCATCGGCGCTACCGATCGCACTCACGATTCCTTCGCCGACACGCGCGATGATGGTTTCTTCCGTTGCACCACCGATCAACTGTTGCAGGTTGGCGCGCACGGTCACTCGGTCGCGTACTTTTAGTTGGATGCCGTCTTTTGCCACCGCGTCCAACGACGGCTTGACCGATCCCCTGGGCGGACAGTCGATGACTTTGGGGTACACACTCGTCTTGACGGATTCCAACACGTCGCGGCCGGCCAAGTCGATCGCGGCGGCTTCGCGAAACGTCAGCGAGATCGTCTTTGCTTTACGAGCGGCGATGACGGCTCGGATGACTTGCTGGACATTACCACCGGCCAAATAGTGTGCTTCGAGCGAGTCGCTGCTCAAATCCGGATCGTCCAAACCGGCTTGAGTTGCCATGATCTTGGATCGCACGATCGCTCGTGTGTTGACTTTTCGAAAGGTCATGCCGAGCAAGTTGCCGATCGTGACTCCGGCCCCCGTGAGCTTGGACTGAATCCACAATCCGAAGTAGCTGACGAGGATAAAGAATGCAACCAGGATCCCGATCACCACGATCAATGCCGCGACGAGACCAAAGATGCCCAGGTTGGAAAGCTGAGCGAAAACCGACAGGGGGATCAAACCGAGCTGTGAAGTCAGGAAAAGTGCCGGTGCCGACATTGAGAGGTCTCCGTCCGTTATGAGTGATCGTCTTGCACTGCCGTATGAACTAATGTCCCGGCCCGGAATGCTGGTGTCAAGCAAGGTGCGGGGTAGTGGCAACCCCGATCGCCATAATCGTCGTGGGAAATTGCCTGATTGACAGCGTCCGCTGCTCTATTCCAGCGAGTCGAGGTCCAGCGAGTCGAGCATGTTGGGCTGGGCTGGACGAGGCGACTCGTCCGGGGATGACTTGTTCGACGTGCTCGATTTGCTCGATTTGCTCGACGCGTTCGATGGGGACGACGTGCTCGACGTGGGTGTTGGTTGGTCCGAAGCAGCATCGACGGCGCTTGGCAACTCGCTGAGAAGTGAATCAGGCAAGTTTACTTGTTGATTTGCATCCGCGTCGGCCTGGATCTCGGACTCCATTGCGATGCGAACCCGGATCTTGCCAGCGTTGGTATTGACGACGACCACACGAGTACCCGCATCGATCGGGGTGCCCGTGCTGATGGCGTCCATTTTGTGCCCCGCGATCTCGATCAGGCCCGCTGGCAAGAGATCCGATTTGGCGACCCCGAGCATTCCCTCCAACTCCTTGAGCGGCCGGCCGCTGCGAGTGGTCCTTTCATCGTGCACGTGTTCTTGGCCGGGACGACGATTCAGGATCAGTTTCCCGAAGACCGTATTGGGCCAAATGCGTATGACGGTGATCAAAATGACGGGAGTGGCTGTCAGCACAAACGCTGTGATCGCGCCGCCGGCCAACGTGCTGTGTGTGAACCCGATGACGATGGCCATCACAGCGGTGATCGCGGCAGCGACTCCCAGCATCCCTGCCGTCGGGATGAAGAACTCGACAATCAGCAGGATGACGAAAAGGAACAGTAACCCGATCGCGTAGTAAAGCGGCATTTCGGCGAAGGGCTGGCGTGGGGAAATGTACGTCAGGCTTTCTAGCCTGACTCGGTCATGGAGGTTTCAAGTGGGAAAGGATACCTTAGATGGTAGTGGGAGTGTCAGCCTGGAAAGGCTAACGTACGAGGCGGGTGTGTCAGCCTGGAAAGGCTGACGTACATAGGGCTGACGTACGGGTTGGCTAGGTGATGGGTTCGACGATCACCCGTGAACCGAGGACTTCGAGGACTCGGATTTCCACGCCGGAGTCGACCATGGTGCCGTCACTGACGACTTGAATGATTTCGTCGCCAAACCTCGCTTTTCCCGAAGGTCGCAACGGTGTGGTTGTGTTTCCTGTTTTTCCCAATAAATGATTAAAGTCCACGAGCTTTTCTGCTTCGTTGACCGCCGCCGCATCGGGGGTTTCCATCACCAACGCGTTGAACAATGGGACGTGTGGAAAGAGCCAACGCATGAGCAAAAATCCGCCGAACAATCCCATTGTTCCACCGATCGCAACCCACAATCCCCGCGTCAACACTTCGATTTGATAGGTGTTCTTGGGAATCACAAACGTTTGACTCATCAGGACGATGGCCAGGATCGTCATCGCTAGGCCACCGATTCCGAACACGCCGAACCCCGGGATCACTAGGACTTCGATTGCGATGCAGATGATTCCAAGAAAGAACAAAACCAGCTCCAGCCACTCGGCCGTCCCCGCGAGGTATTTCATCCAGAAATACAGTCCAAAACAAACCAGGGAAATGAACCCTGGAACCCCCATCCCCGGCGCGTTGGCTTCCGATGACAGCGTGATGAAGCCCACGACCAACAGCAAGAACATCAGGCCTTGGGAACGCCCCAAACGTTCGACCCATCGCACCACGCCGCGGTCGGTCACCGGGGGCGGCGTTCCTGCCAAACCCATGCGTCGCGATGTATCGTCGAGGGAATCGCTGCGTCCGTCTGCCAGGCCCAGCTCGATCGCTTTATCGGCGGACAAGCCGATCGTCAAATCGATCAGCTCTCCTTGGTCCCAGCGATCCCGTTCCAAATCCGGCTCGTCCGACTCACTGACCAAGCCTTCTTTGGTTGCGTATTTGACGCGTCCGGTTTTCTTGTTCGTGAACCGATAGACTTCCAAATCACGGCATAGCAATCCACGAACCAAGGCCGGTGGACGCTTGGCCGAGACCGCAATTTGATCGATCAGTTCACGATAGTTGTCCAATTCCCCGACGCTGATCGTGTCTTGCCCGGGGCCTCCCAAAGTCGCATCCGCTTTCATCAACAGCGGCTTGCAAGCCATCGCGATCAATGCGGCGTCCCCGCGAGCTTCGTTCTCGATCAGCCCCGCAACGCTGCGGAGTGGCGGGCTGGGCGAAGCGAATGTGGCGGCCAAGAGAGCGCTCTCATCAAAGTCTCCTCCGCTGGAATCGATCGACAAGATCCAGGTGTTGATGTCGCCACCGGCCAGCGTCGCATCGAGATTACTTTGCCAACGTCGAACACGACTGGAGGAGATCGCACCCGAAATGTCCAGCATCACGCCTTTGGCTTCGCCCGCCACCGCGGTGTCATCGATGATGCTGGTCTCGGCCAAGTCCAAGATCTCGGCAACGCCCTCGAGGGAGTCGACAATGCCGGCCGCGATCTTGGTCGAACGCAACTGTTCGGCTTCGATCTTCAGCGAACTACCCGACGCCGACCAGACTTCCTCGCTCAACACGTCGCCCGATGAGCGTAGTTCTTTCAGTTCGTCGCCTGTGGCAAAGACCTGTCCGCCGCTCGTTTTGGACACCCAAGCGAGTTCCGCCCCGGGATCGACCAGCGCCGTCACGATCGCCGGCGGAAACAGACCGCGGCGGGCAGCGATGCTGCGGTAGCTCAACACGATCGTTTCGTCGGGAGCACTTTCGGCAGCACTGGCGTCGGTGAGGATCGCACCAGGCGCCAGGATCACGGTGTCGGAAGCCAGAATCGGTAGAACCGAGTGGCCGTTGACGGTGCCCTGCACATACGACGCGATCTTGAGCGCCCGAAGATCCGAGCCCGTCAAAGCGCGTGCCAATTTCAAGGCGTCCTCGAACGGCGTCGACTCGCCTCCCGCTGCGTCTTTTGCGTAGCGAAGAACGACCGTGATCCGCTCGCCCTCCGGGACCGATTTGGCAAGTCGCTCCAATTGCAGCAAAACATTGCTCGTCGAATCCGCCCCGAGAGGGACTGGGACATCGACCACATATCCCTTCTTGGCGTCCGAATCGGCAGCCAAGCAGGTGTCGACAGCGAGGAATGCCAGCATTCCTGCGATGAGATTGAAGATGACCGAGCGAAACCGCATGGATTGGCAGACCGGTAAGAGATTTGCGTCGGGGTAAGTTCTGCACGCAAGATTATAGGGCCAGAAAGCGGCCGAGAAGCGGCGCGCCGGAAATTAACCGACGGATGAGTCTGTTTGACCCGTGGTAGGTGGCGTAGGAGACGCAACCAGGCGGATGGGATCGCAGGGTTGAATGCCGCTGCCGCCTGCGCCTTCGGCTGCGGGTCAAACGGGGGTGCGTGAAGGTTCGTTTGACCCGTAGCCGCGGGCCTGGTGGCGTTCACGAAGCCCTTCGAGGCCCGTGGCTAGCGCCATCGGCTCACAGATCCTACGGAGTTCGACAGAGTCAGCAGTCTCCTTCGGCTGCCGTTATACGGGAGGCGGCACCCGCGTTTGGCGGCCCGGGGGTGCGCTTTCGACTTGGAAAGTCGAGCGACGATCAGCCGGCGACGCGGAGTTGCGGCCGGGTGTTTTGGCTCATGATGTCGCGGAGCCGTTCGAACTCGTCGGCGTCGCTGAAGTGGATCGTGATCTTGCCGCGTCCGCGTGCGGAGCTTTTGATCTCGACTTTGGTTCCAAACACCATCCGCAATTCTTGCTGCATCGCTTCGATGTGTGGCGAAGGCTGACGGCGTTTTTGGCGAGTCGCGTTAACGACCTTCTTGCCGGTCTCCGCGTCCTCCTCGGCCTTCAACATTTCGGCGACCAACGTCTCGGTACCGCGAACGCTGATTTGATCTTCGATCAGCTTCTGCGCCGTTCGCAACTGAACTTCCTCGTCACCGATCGGCAGCAACGCACGTGCATGGCCGGCGGTCAGTTCACCGGCTTGCAGCAAGTCCAGCACCGGTTGCGGCAGTTCCAGCAATCGCATCAGGTTGGCGATCGTGCTGCGGTCGATGCTCAGGCGGCGTGCCAAGTCATCTTGTTTGCACTGGTGTTCATCGATGTAGCGTTTGAAGGACAACGCCTTTTCGATCGGGCTGAGGTCTTTGCGTTGTAGATTCTCGATGATCGCCAACTCGGCGACCAAGCGATCATCGGCCTCGCGCACTTCGGCGCGGATCGTTTTCAATCCCGCGTGGATCGTCGCGCGAAGACGTCGTTCGCCGCTGATCAGTTGATACTTGCCATCGACCACGCGAACGAGGATCGGCTGCAGTTGCTGATGGTTCTTGATGCTTTCGGCGAGCGATGCGATCTCGTCGGGATTGAATTCTCGGCGCGGCTGGAACGGATTGTTCAGGACGCTTTCGACGGGCAATTCCAGTGCTTGGATGCCGCTGGCGGAGGCAGCGGATGCTGAGTTGTCGCTGACCGGCGTGTCATCGAACTCGGTCCCCAACAATGCGGCGAGCCCTTTTCCCAAACGTCGATCTTTTCCGGTCGTTGTACTAGTCACGCTGGAGCACCTCCATGCACAGCTGGGTGTAAGCAAAAGCGCCGCGCGATCGCGGTGCATACTGAAAAACAGTTTGGCCGTGACTGGGAGCTTCGCTCAGCGAAACGTCCCGGGGCACGACCGAATCAAATACGATGTCGCCAAAGAACTCGCGGACTTCCGTGTCCACTTCACGCGTGAGTTCCAACGACGGATCGTACATGGTCAACAAGATCCCGCCAAAGGTCAGACGACCATCAGTGGCGACGATCACTTTCTTGATCACCTTGATCAATTGGGTCAGGCCTTCCATGGCGAAGTACTCGCACTGGATCGGCATCAATACTTCAGTGCTGGCGGACAAGGCCGTTTGGGTCAGTTCGCCCACGCTGGGTGGGCAATCGATCAAGACAAAGTCGTAGTGATCGATGACGCTGTCGATATGTTTTCGCACTCGCGTTGTTTGTTGGTCGTCGCCGTGGGCGAGCAAGTCGACATCTTGGAAACTGCGGCTGCTGGGCAGGATCGCAAGGTTTTCGATGTGCGTCGTTTCGATCGCCTCCTGGCACGCCACGTCTTTCACCAAGGCATGCCCGTCAGACGGTTTGTGGCCCAAGGACGTGGTTGCATTGCACTGCGGGTCCATGTCCAACAGCAAACATCGCTGTCCAGACATAGCCAAGGCGGCAGACAGGTTGACGGCGGTGGTGGTTTTGCCAACGCCTCCCTTCTGATTGACCACGCAGAGAATCCTTCCCACTGGAGCCACTTTCCACAATCGAGTCTTGGCACCGTACTGATCAGACAGTTGTGCCGCACGGAGGGGAAGTTAGGTGAGAGAGGGTTGGTGAAACAAGATCGGTTTCACAAGAAACTGGGGTTGACACGGAAGCTAGGAGGAATGGTGGCTCTGGCGTCGAAACTCCTGGTAATGGGATTCGCCAGAATTCCCTCTCGCTGAACGTGTCTGGTGATGGCTGGCCGCTGAGGTGCCGCTCGCTATCGACTTGGAAAGTCGAGCGACGATAGTCGTTCGACCCTCCGAGTCGAAAACGGAAACGAAGCGTTTGGGTCTCGTGACCGGGCGTTTGCCAACACATTCGGTTTGACTTGCCCGGCGGCGGCTTCAGGTGATGGCCGGCCGCTGAGGTGCCGCTCGCTATCGACTTGGAAAGTCGAGCGACGATAGTCGTTCGACCCTCCGAGTCGAAAACGGAAACGACGCGTTTGGGGCACGCGACCGGGCGTTTGTCAACACATTCGGTTTGACTTGCCCGGCGGCCGTGTCTGGTAATGGCTGGCCGCTGAGGTGCCGCTCGCTATCGACTTGGAAAGTCGAGCGACAATAGTCGTTCGACCCTCCGAGTCGAAAACGGAAACGAAGCGTTTGGGTCTCGTGACCGGGCGTTTGCCAACACATTCGGTTTGACTTGCCCGGCGGCGGCTTCAGGTGATGGCCGGCCGCTGAGGTGCCGCTCGCTATCGACTTGGAAAGTCGAGCGACGATAGTCGTTCGACCCTCCGAGTCGAAAACGGAAACGACGCGTTTGGGGCACGCGACCGGGCGTTTGTCAACACATTCGGTTTGACTTGCCCGGCGGCCGTGTCTGGTAATGGCTGGCCGCTGAGGTGCCGCTCGCTATCGACTTGGAAAGTCGAGCGACAATAGTCGTTCGACTCTCCGAGTCGAAAACGGAAACGAAGTGTTTGGGTCTCGTGACCGGGCGTTTGTCAACACATTCGGTTTGACTTGCCCGGCGGCCGTGTCTGGTGATGGCCGGCCGCTGAGGTGCCGCTCGCTATCGACTTGGAAAGTCGAGCGACAATAGTCGTTCGACTCTCCGAGTCGAAAACGGAAACGAAGCGTTTGGGTCTCGTGACCGGGCGTTTGTCAACACATTCGGTTTGACTTGCCCGGCGGCCGTGTCTGGTGATGGCCGGCCGCTGAGGTGTCGCACGCTATCGACTTGGAAAGTCGAGCGACAATAGTCGTTCGACTCTCCGAGTCCAAAACGGAAACGAAGCGTTTGGGTCTCGTGACCGGGCGTTTGTCAACACATTCGGTTTGACTTGCCCGGCGGCCGTGTCTGGTGATGGCCGGCCGCTGAGGTGCCGCTCGCTATCGACTTGGAAAGTCGAGCGACAATAGTCGTTCGACCCTCCGAGTCGAAAACGGAAACGAAGTGTTTGGGGCTCGCGACCGGGCGTTTGTCAACACATTCGGTTTGACTTGCCCGGCGGCCGTGTCTGGTGATGGCCGGCCGCTGAGGTGTCGCACGCTATCGACTTGGAAAGTCGAGCGACAATAGTCGTTCGACCCGCCGAGTCGAAAACGGAAACGAAGTGTTTGGGGCTCGCGACCGGGCGTTTGTCAACACATTCGGTTTGACTTGCCCGGCGGCGGCTTCTGGTGATGGCCGGCCGCTGAGGTGCCGCTCGCTATCGACTTGGAAAGTCGAGCGACAATAGTCGTTCGACCCGCCGAGTCGAAAACGGAAACGAAGTGTTTGGGGCTCGCGACCGGGCGTTTGTCAACACATTCGGTTTGACTTGCCCGGCGGCCGTGTCTGGTGATGGCTGGCCGCTGAGGTGCCGCTCGCTATCGACTTGGAAAGTCGAGCGACAATGGCCGTTCGACTCTCCGAGTCGAAAACGGAAACGAAGTGTTTGGGGCTCGTGACCGGGCGTTTGCCAACACATTCGGTTTGACTTGCCCGGCGGCGGCTTCTGGTAATGGCTGGCCGCTGAGGTGCCGCTCGCTATCGACTTGGAAAGTCGAGCGACAATAGTCGTTCGACTCTCCGAGTCGAAAACGGAAACGAAGTGTTTGGGTCTCGTGACCGGGCGTTTGTCAACACATTCGGTTTGACTTGCCCGGCGGCCGTGTCCGGTGATGGCTGGCCGCTGAGGTGCCGCTCGCTATCGACTTGGAAAGTCGAGCGACGATAGTCGTTCGACCCTCCGAGTCATAAACGGAAACGACGCGTTTGGGGCTCGCGACCGGGCGTTTGTCAACACATTCGGTTTGACTTGCCCGGCGGCCGTGTCTGGTGATGGCTGGCCGCTGAGGTGCCGCTCGCTATCGACTTGGAAAGTCGAGCGACGATGTTCAAGGATGAGACGGCAGGCGGCTTACTTTTGGGTCAGAGACCAGTCTTTGCGTTGGCGGCTGCTTTGGATGCCCATTCGCTTTCGGTACTTGGTGACCGTTCGGCGGGCGACGGTCATGCCCGCCTTTTTCAGTTCATCCACCAGCTTTTCGTCGCTGTAGGGATCCGCCTTGTCTTCTTTGTCGATCAGCTCCTGCAGTTTGATACGGATGGTGGCCCAAGCCACATCGTCTCCGTCCTCCGTCTGTGTGCCGCCGACAAAGAACTTTCGCAGGGGCAGGATGCCACGCGGGGTCTGCATCCACTTGTCGTCCACCGCTCGGCTGACGGTCGTGACGTGCACGCCGACCTTGTCCGCAATTTGCTGCATCTTCAACGGTTCGATCGCCTCGGGGCCTTCGTCAAAGAACTTGCGTTGGTGCTCCACGATTGCTTCAGCGACCTTGGTCAACGTGCTCCTCCGCTGTTCGATCGAGTCGATCAGCCACTGCGCACCGTTGATCTTTTGCTTGATGAACTCACGTTCTTCCGTCGAGCAATTCGGGTCCTGCAAACGTTGGCGATAGTACTCGCTGATGAAAAGCGTCGGGACGCGATCGTCGTCCAAGCGGACCTTGTACTCGCCGTCTTCGTCTTGTTCGAGCACGATGTCCGGCGTCACGTTGGGGACATGCGTCTCCATGAACGCGGCGCCCGGCTTGGGGTTGAGCCCTTGCAATTCGTCTCGAACGGTTTGAATCAACTCGATCGAGTAGTTCGTTTTCTTGGCGATTTGTGGCAATCGGTTGGCCGCCAGGTCTTCCAAGTGCGACGTGATCAACGTCTGCATTTCTTCGAAGTGCGGAAAATCGGGGGCAAGCTGTTTTAGCAAGCACTCGCTCAGATTGCGGGCCGCGATGCCAACGGGCTCGAGCGACTGGACCACCGCCAAAGCTTCTTCGGCCAACACCAAATCGGCTTCGGTGTGATTGGACGGCAGCAAGTCGGCGAGCGGCGTTCGCAAATATCCGCCGTCACGCGCATCGAGTACGCTGATGATTCGCTCGGCAAGCTTTTCGATGCGGTCGTCGATGTCCATCTCTGCGAGTTGGTGCAGCAGGAAATCGTTCAGCGACTCGGGACGCGACTGGGCGTTGGCCATCAAGTCGTGGCGACGATCCGCGTCGTCTTGCATTCCACCGGCTGATCGTCGGAACGAATCGTCGAAGGTGCTCGGTAGCTCGGCGATCATGTTCTGAAGACGCTCGAAGTCCTCGCTGTTGTCACTGTTGTCGTCGACAACGAGTTCCTTCTCGTCTTCGCTGCGAGTGTCATTGGAGGGGGCCTCCAACTCGGTCTCGCCAATCGTATCACCCTCCTGGAACTCCAGCAGCGGATTCTCGTTCATCTCCTGCTCGATGCGTTCCTGCAGTGCCAGCAGTGGCAACTGGAGGATCTCCATGGATTGGATCATCCGTGGAGCGAGTTTTTGAGTTTGGATTTGACGGGCTTGGAGGCCCATCGACATACGCATTCCACTCATGGCATCGGCTCAAGTGAACTGACATTGCGGACGGTCTGAATTGACATGGCGATGTTTTTGCAGCGCCCGCTGCAAAAACCGTTCCGACTGATGAGATCATACCGCACGGAGCAAGTCTTGTCTCAATTCATCTTTGGAAACGGAGCAGACCGGGCGTGAGGACGTGCCGGGAGGGGTGGATTAGGAAAACATTGCGGTGGCAAGGAAATGCCAGCAATGACTCGTCTGCCGGGACAAATAAGACGCCAACAGGCGGATTTCACCCCCGTTTGACCGGCAGGCGTATTCGTAGGAGACACGACCAAACAGCGCTAGAACTTCTGGCGGCCGGTCAGGGCGTCGGCGATCATTTCTCGGTTGGCGTATTCCAGGACGCTGCCGGCCGTGATGCCTCGGGCCAAGCGTGTGATCTGGACCGGGAATTCGCTGAGCAGATTGGAGATGTAGAGCGATGTCCCGTCGCCTTCCACGGTCGGATTGGTTGCCATGATGACTTCGACAAAATTGCCCGTGCGGACTCGATCGATCAGGGAGTCGATGGTCAGTTGGTCGGGGCCAATTCCGTCCAGCGGTGCGATGCGACCGAGCAAAACGTGGTAGACACCTTTGAAAGCCTGAGACTGTTCCAAGCTCATCAGGTCACGAGGCTGCTCCACCACACAGAGTCGTGTGGCGTCCCTGGAGTCGTCACTGCAGATCGCGCATCGCGAGCTTTCACAGAGGTTGAAGCAAATGCTGCAGTACTGAACGTCCTTGCGAACTTTACGGATCGCATCGGCCAAAGCCAATGCCTCCGCTTCGGGGACCCGCAGTAAATGAAATGCTAGCCTTTCTGCGCTTTTGCGACCGACACCTGGCAAGCGACCGAGCTGATCAACGAGCTCGGAGACGGCACCTGCGTGTTTGTTCATCCGGCTCAGCCATTCCCAGTCATGGAGCTGATCATCCCCTCGATACCCGGTATGTTCAGGTTCATGTCGCTGGCCATTTCACGGATGGCTTCGGCGTAGCGTTGTTTGGCGGCCGCGCCGGCTTGGTTCGTTGCGTCCAAGACGGCTTGCTCGATGACGTCTTTTTCCAGGTCATCGGATCGGATCGAGACCGATTCGAGCTTGCCAACGCAGGTCATCGTGACAGAGACGTTTCCGCAGCTTGAGGAGGCGCTAACGGTTTCCAATTGCATGCGAGCATTCAGCTCTTGCATCCGCTGGGGCAACTCCTGAAAGGCTCCGACCATCGAAGCGATATTGCCGAGATTTCCCAATCCTTTGAACATCGAAGCTCACTAACGTCGTAGAGGGGCGAATGAAATGCGTCTTTCAAGCAATCACGTTCAGGTGACCGCGACGCCCCATGATAGCGAGGAACCAAGTCCACGTCAGCCGCTGGCTGGTGAATGGATGAGATGATTTCGGGGTGAGCAGTATGCAGAGATTGCACTAGTGCATCGTCCGGTCTTGATTTTGGGGTTAGCCGTTTTGGCGTTAGCCACGGTTGTGTCACGAAAACCGTGGCTAACGCCAAAACGGCTCATCTACCGAACCCACGTTCTAAGACTGGACTTATCTTCAGGGTAGTGGATCTTGTTAAAGATCCTGTAGCGGTGGGATCTTTAACAAGATCCACTACGGCAAACCCTAACTTTTAGCTGTCCCCGACCACTAGGCGGCAACGCGTTGCCCGGTTGGGTTGAACTCGGCGCTGTTGCTTGATGGGGAACGCGTGCCTCTGAATGCGGCGCGGACGCTCAAAACGATCATCGTGAAGGTCGCCAAAATGAGTGCCCCGCAGGCGTAGGTGACCGTTTGTTTTTCCACGAGGCTCAATCCTTGAGAGTCAGCGGGCTCATTCCAAGCCATGAAGCAAACGCAGGCCAAGACCGCAACAAAGATGCTGCCGCCCAACAACGGCGTCAGAATACCGGCCAATGCTTTTTTCTCATCCTTGGACAACGCAAAGGGAGGAGGATCTTGAGCCACGCGAATGGCGGACGGATCAAATTTCATTGGAGTCAGGCGTGGGGATTTCGGAACGGGTGGCAGTTCGAGAAAACGCTAGGTTACTCACAACAAATCGGCATGATCTGAACTGTGAGGGAACACCCCCAAAAAAGATTCGCCTGGTGCGAATGAATCGATTATCCGCACCCCGCAAAAATTGCCGGATAAGCATGTACGGTAAACATGAAGGGCAAGATTCGTTGTGCAGGCGATCTGATCAAGCCGGCCCAAGCTTGCCGATCTCGCGTTGAAGCGTTCTCAGCAAGTGAACCATAGAATGCTCCGCGCCACATCGTTCGTCAATGTTTTTTTAGCCGTGACAACTCGCTGCCCAAGGGGGGCGGTGGCAATCCACCCTGTCTGCCCAGACGTAGATCGGTCGCTCATGACCCGCATTCGTCACTCGGCTGGGCAGAAGTTTGGGGTTGACATTGTTTTTTCAGTCCATTTTTTTGTTCCATGCATCGCAATCAGAGTGAGCCTCAGGCGCTAGCCGTGGGCCGGCACCACAATCCGCCTCAGGCCCACGGCTAGCGCCTGAGGCTCACTGGGGGCCACTAGCTGCGCCGGCAGCCCACGGCTAGCGCCTGAGGCTCACTGGGGGCCACTAGCTGCGCCGGCAGTAGGGACATAATAATCAATCACCCGCATCAGTCATCCGCGCCTAGGCGTCCGCTTTGGCTTCGTAGGGGGTGGTCAAGACTTCCGTTTCCAGCTGCTGCACCTTTGGTCGTCGTCTTCGTCTTGCTTTCTCGGGGATCATGCCCCGCATATGCTCGAGTTTTCCAAAGCACAGCAAGCGGTCGTTGGGTTCCAGCGTGCGTTTGAGCCTCGGGTTGGGGATCACGCTGCTGCCACGATAAAGTGTCAGCACATTGATGTCTTTTTCTGGCAAGCCGGACTCGTCGATGGACTTGCCGATGAACTCGGAGCCGTCCGGGATATGAATTTCGGTGACGCCGTAGCCGCTGCTGACGGTCAACCGTTGGCGAATATCAATTTCTGAAAAGTCAACGCGGGCTGCCGTGTAATCGACGATCGCACCGGCGATGTCCAGTTGTGTGCACGTCTCGATGCCTTGTAATCCGGGTGATGAATTGATCTCCAGGACTTGGGGGCCGCTGTTGGTTTCCAGCATGTCAACACCGGCAACGCGGAGGCCCATGATTTGAGCGCAGCGAACGGCGGTTTCGCAATAAGTTTCGTCGAGGATCACACGCTCGGTTTTTCCACCACGGTGTACGTTGCTGCGAAACTCGTTTCCTTGAGCTGTGCGTCGCATGGCTGCGACGACGTGGTCACCGACCACAAAGGCGCGAACGTCACTGCCGCGTGCTTCGGAAACGAATTTTTGAACCAAGACGTTCTGTCGTGTGCTGTGAAGTGTCTGGATGATCGCTTCGGCGGTCTTGACCGATTCGGCCAGAATGACGCCGACTCCCTGCGTGCCTTCGAGCAATTTGATGATGATCGGCACGCCGCCGACGCGTTCGATGGCGGGCAAGACATCCCGTTTTTCACGGACAAAGACCGTGTCGGGGATGCCGATTTGGTGTCGGCTCAGAATCTGCATCGATCGCAGTTTGTCACGCGAGTTGGAGATTCCAGCGGATGACGCGGTGGTGAAAGCGTCCATTTGTTCAAACTGACGCACCACGGCGGTGCCGAAGTACGTGATCGAGGCACCGATCCGCGGCACGATCGCGTCATAGTGACTCAATTGTTTGGACCGATAGTACAAGTCCGGCGAACCGGGCTCCAAATCGATCGAAAATTTCAGCGTGTCAAGCACGCGGACTTGGTGTCCGCGGTTGACTGCGGCTTCCTTTAATCGACGTGTGCTGTAACAGTTTTTGCTGCAGGAGAGTATCGCCAGCTTCACAACTTTTTCCTTTTTTTGATTCGGCCACCCAAAAACGAACGTCCCGGGTCGACCGAGAGTCTGCCGCGAAGTGCTTCGCGGCCCAACAGCATCCTGAATCCCATCTTTGAACGATCAGCCAGTGTCAGTTCCACTTCCCACTCGGATCGTTTCCATCGTACGGTCGTGACAATCACAAACCGCGTGCTGACTTGACCGCTCGAACTTCGCACGCTGCGGATGTCGTGGATAGGAGCGACGCACTGCGCAACGTGGCTTTTGGATCGCTGAACGGGATGAACGTTGAACTGGATACTGGGGACGCCATTGATTTCGATTTCGCAAATGTTGAACGCATCCAAACTCGATGAACGCGCTCCGGTATCGATCTTGGCTTTGATCGGTGGCAATCGCAACGATGGCAGCATCACCCATTCCCGCCAACCGATACACGGCAGTAAGCGGACGTTCGGATTGATCAGTGGATTGCCTTCGGTCATGTTGTAATCGAGGACCGCGAATCAGACGCAAACAAGGCATTCATTGCAATCGGGATGTACCGCCGGGAGACCCCGATTGCTGACGATTTGCTCAGCGTAAAGAAATGGGGCGTGCTGCGATAGGTGAGGAGACGCGGCGTGCGATCTGCACCCTTCGGGATCGGCAACGCCGTGAAGCATTTTGATTACGGAAACGCGGGACATATCAGCACGAAATCAGGCTGCGCCTATCAGCCGGCACGCGATAGCGGCGTGTTGATTTAGTCGTAGGTTGGCCACTCTTGGCCGACATTCAATACACGGGCGGGCAAGAGTGCCCAAGCTACATTCGTTGTTTCCCCACGTCCCGAAGGGGCCGAACATGAAAGCCCAGGGCAGAGCGCAGCGCCGCCCTGGGTAACCGAACACCCGATTACAACCACCTCGCCCTGGAAGGGCAAACACCGTTCTCAATCCCAAACGTACGGTTCGTCAAGCTCAATTTCTCGTCGGGAAACACGCTGTGACGCCCACTTCGGGGCTTGGGGGGCAATGACGCAAAACACCCCAGGGCGACGCTGCGCTCTGCCCTGGGCTTTTATGTCATGTCCCTTCGGGACGGAATCCACTACGTCCCTTTGGGACGAAAGTAGTCCCCACGGCCCAAGTCCCCATCGCCACGAGGAAAGGACGTAAAATAAGTGTCTTGTCTCTTTGCAAAAATCACGCGGAGCGATGATTGCTACTTGGATTTCGCGTCACTTATTTTCCGCACGTCTCGAAGAGACGCTGCTACGTGGCGAAGGGATGTTCGTTTCAATAGGGTTGATCGATCTTCACCACTTCGGCACCGAACGCTTCCTTGCAAGCCTGCACCATCGGGTGCGATTCGATCTGACGCATCCGGTCCAGTTTTTCTTTGCCACTGAGCTTCTTTGCTTGGGCTTTGGGGGCCACAACGGGGTCGCTCGGTGCGCCGGCGGCCAGGGTCAAGTTCACCGGGTGGCCCACGATCGAAGTCAGTGCGTGAGCCAACGACGATTTGTGCTCGGGGGCTTCCACGCGTCGCAAAGCCATCGCGCCGGCGGGGAAGGTCAAGCGGATTTCGCGTTCGCCCACCAATTCGACTTTGCTGGCCATCGCGGCAAGCGTCGCCGTCAGCGTTTCCACGTGTTGCAATGCAGTTTGCCAGACTTGGGCAATCGACTGCTGGTTCAGTGATTGCTTTTCCCCTTCGTAGGTCGGCAAGCTGGCCGTGGCGACCGCATGTTCGCTCGCTGTTGGTTGTGCCGATGTACCGGTTGCCGAAACCGTTGATGCGCCCGCTGCGGAACCTGTCATGGAGGCGGCCGGGGCGGCAGCAAACGCCGGCTGGGGCGTCGGTGGCTTCGCTCCCTGCTCGTCGTTGGCAGACGGCAGATGCGGCGGATTGATCGTTTTTTCCGCAGCCGCATGGGCGACCGCGGCCGGTGTCGGGTTGGGGCCAGTCGTGTTGGGACCGGTGGATGAATTGCTCGTTGAGGGGACGCTCGCAGTTGGGGCGTCCGACCTGGTTGAGTTAGCCGTTAAGTTTTTTTTTTCGAGACTGTCGCCAGCTGCTTCGGCCAAGTTCGCGATGGCTTGCAAGTCCGGCAAGTGGCAGATTTGAATCAGCGTTGATTCCAGCAGCACGCGTCCGTAAACGCTGTGCCGAATTCTGACCAGGACGTGATCGATCAGACCGACCACAGCCAAAACGGTTTGCAGGCCCCATTGGTCGCCGAGTTGTTTCAGCTCGGCGTGCATTGCGACGGACGTGTGCCGCTGCAAGGATTCGTCGCAACCGACTGTGACGGCCATCAGGTCACGAAAGTAACCCAGCAGTTGTTCGGCGATCCGGCCGGCATCCACCCCCGCATCAATGGCTTCGTCCAACTGGCGGAGGGCCGACGGTGCGTCGCGTCCGGCCATCGCCAACGCCAACGCGTGCAGTCGTTCATCATCGGCGGTGCCGAGCATCGAGTGGACATCGGCGGCGGTCAAACGGCCGCTGCTGAAACTGAGCACTTGTTCCAGCAAAGACTGACTGTCACGCATCGAACCGGAGGCGCGTCGCGCGATCAATTCCAACGCCGCATCATCAGCTTCGGCATTCTCGGCGGTGATGATTTCCCGCAGACGGCCGACGATCTTGGGGACTTCGACGGGTGCGAAATCGAAACGTTGGCAGCGACTGAGCACCGTGATCGGCAGCTTTTCCGGATCCGTCGTGCAGAAGATGAACTTCACATGTTCGGGCGGCTCCTCCAGCGTCTTGAGCAGCGCGTTGAACGCCGCGCCGGTCAACATGTGGACTTCGTCGATGATGTAGATCTTGTATCGCGATCGACTCGGTCGCACACCGACGTTGGCACGCAGGCTGCGGATTTCGTCGATCCCGCGGTTGCTGGCACCATCGATCTCGATCACATCGATGTCTTCGCCCGCGTCGATGGCTTGCGCGACATCGCTGTTGTTGTCGGGTGTCGCGGTCGGACCACCGGGGTCATTGAGTGCTTTGGCAAAGATCCGCGCGGTGCTGGTTTTGCCGACCCCGCGCGCGCCCGTGAACAGATACGCGTGACCGACACGGCTTGTCTCGATCGCGTTCTTGAGCGCCTGTCCGACATGTTCTTGGCCGACCAACTCGCTGAAACCGCGTGGACGGTAGCGGCGGGCGACGACCACGTAGGACTGGTTGGATTTACTGGCGGTGTCGTTCGGATTCGCGGCGTCAGGCATGGTGCTGTGGTTCGGCGGCGTCGATTGGATCGGGTGGATTGGGCTAACGAGTGGGTTTGGTATCCTACACGACAAAGCCACGTTAGCGGCAGTATGCAGATGCGGTTGGTGAAGGGACTCCGCGAGTCGGCAAACCGTCTTATTTCATTGCGATTTTTGATCCATGGCAAGCCGTTCCGAATCATCCACCGAGCCTTGTAAACTCTGCCAACGCAGGACTTTACGTGGCACGACCGAGCATCATTTGATTCCGCGGATGTGCCACAGCAACAAATGGTTCAAAAAGAATTTTTCTCGCGATCAGATGCGACAAACGATCTCGGTTTGCCGCGATTGTCACGGCGCCATCCACCGCTACATTCCCAAGCAAAAAGTGCTGGGTAGAGACTTCAACACCGTGGAAAAACTGTTGGCACACGACGAGTTGGCCAAGTTCGTCCGCTGGGTCAGCAAACAAGTCTGAATGCTCCGAAAGCACTTGTCCGCTCCGGCCCGGATGCGTTATGCAGTGGATCATGGCCAAATCCGCCCCCGAATCTGACGACAAAAACGAATCCCCGGCGGAAGAAAACTCCTCCGACAGCGAACCCGATTTCGACGATCCGTATGCCGATGTCGCCTACTCCGAGGAATCAGCAACTGACGGGCAATCACTCGAGCTTGGCGAATTTTCGCTCGATGATCTCGGGGCCGCTTACGCTCGGGCCGCTGCCGCTCACGACCCAGAGAGTTTTGTCGCCCCCCCCGAACTGGAGCCGGCCGAAGAGGGCGAGGAGGTTGAAAATGCAAGCGACCTGGTCGACGACGTGGGGATGGGGGTCACTCCGGAAGGAATCGTGGAGGCGGCTCTGTTCGTCGGTCACCCCGAGAACAAGCTGTTCAACGCCGCCCGCTTGGCATCCTTGATGCGCGATGTCACCGAAGAAGAAGTCATCGAGATCATTCAAACGCTCAATGAGTCGTATCGGCAAGCCGGTCAGGCGTTGCGGATCGTGGAAGAGGAAACCGGGTATCGGATGACGATTGCGCCGGCGGCCGAGAGCATTCGGCAGTCATTTTTGGGCAAGGTCCGCGAAGCCAGATTGTCGCACGGGGCGATTGAGGTTTTGTCGCTGGTCGCCTACCAACCTGGCATCACCGCCCAAAAGGTTCAAGATCAGCGGGGCCAGGAGAGCGGCAGCCTGCTCAATCAGATGGTTCGCCGCCGTTTGCTGGAACTGAAACGCGAAACGCCTGCCGAAGGCGGCCGGAAGGTGCCACATTACTATGTGACCGAGCGTTTCTTGATTCTTTTCGGCCTCGATTCCCTGGACGATTTGCCGCAGGTGGAGGAAAGCCTCTGGGAAGGCTGATCGTGGGGGCCGCCCCCCGCATTCAATGATTGTACAAATTGCTACAATCAGGCTTGGCATTTGCACCGCGCGCAAATTTTGGACGGATTGCTCGTGATTTTAGCAATTTCACCTGCCAAAGGTTGAGGCGGCGTGCGAGGTTAGCGATGCGGGCTTTTGGTTCGTGTTTTTTGCCTTTTCCGTAGACTGCCACATCAACCCGAACGACCGAGCAATCAAAGCCAGGGCCCCAAGCGGCCCCGACTGAAAGAAAGTAAATGGATAATCGTTCCGACCAACCCAACACAGAAACCGCCGGCCCCAAGCGTAACAACAGCGTCTTGATCGCTCTGGTCCTGCTGGCCTTGTTCGCGATCTTGTTTTGGCCCAAAAGCGAGCAGCGGGAGTTGATCTCCGCGAGCTACTTTGACAAACAACTGGCGGAAAAGAACGTCGAAAGTGTCAGCATCGCCGAACGCATGGTGATGGGGCGTTTCAAGACGCGACCGCCGATGCCCAAGATCATGGTCGACGGCGTGGAGAAAACGCCCACCGACAATGACGGCAACCCGCTGCTGTATGAAAAAGATTTTCAGTTTTATCGCTCGCTCGACTCCGAGTCCGCCGCGAGACTGGAGGCACAGCTTCGCGCGACCAACGAAGACAAAAAACCGGGTGACCCGGGGTATGTCGACTACACCTACAACGCCCAAGACAACACACGCGACATCCTGAACTTTGTGTTCTTGATCGGGCTGCCGATCGCGATCCTGCTGTTCGTCTTTTTCATGATCCGCCGGACACGCAACGACATCATGGGCGGCGGTTTCTTGTCAGGTTTTGGCAAGAGCCCCGCTAAACGATTCGAGGCCCACGAAAAGAGCATCACGTTCGACGACGTGGCGGGCTTGGAAGGCGTCAAGGCGGACTTGCAGGAGATCGTCGACTACCTCAAGACGCCGGAGAAGTTTCAGAAGCTCGGCGGCCGCGTGCCCAAGGGCGTCCTGCTCAATGGGCCACCCGGAACCGGAAAGACTTTGCTGGCACGTGCGGTGGCAGGCGAGGCCGAGGTGCCGTTCTTTTCAGTCAACGGTAGCGAGTTCATCCAGATGTTCGTCGGGGTCGGTGCAAGCCGCGTCCGTGACTTGTTCCGAACCGCCAAAGAGCACAGCCCCGCGATCATCTTTATCGATGAAATCGACGCCGTCGGTCGCCAACGCGGTGCGGGCTTGGGCGGCGGTCACGACGAACGGGAGCAAACGCTCAATCAAATCCTCGGCGAGATGGATGGGTTCAGCCCGAGCCAAGCCGTGATCGTGGTCGCGGCGACCAACCGTCCCGACGTCTTGGACCCCGCGCTGCTGCGTCCCGGTCGATTCGATCGTCACATCGCGGTCAATCGTCCGACGATGAAGGGCCGTGAGGCGATCTTTAAGGTCCACGTACGCGATGTTCCGCTCGCCGATGACGTCAAATTGGATCGCTTGGCCGCGGGTACGATCGGCCTGACAGGTGCCGACATCCGCAACATGGTCAACGAAGCCGCCTTGTGGGCGGCTCGGAACGACAAAAAAGAAGTCAGCATGTCGGACTTTGACTACGCCCGCGACAAAATCCTGATGGGGGCCAAACGCGAAGAAACACTCAAGGGCGAAGAAAAGGAAAAGACAGCGTATCACGAAGCAGGACACACGCTGACCGCTTGGCATTTGGACGGCGCGCACTTGGTCCACAAAGTCACCATCATTCCTCGCGGTCGTGCCCTCGGGGTGACGCAGTACGTTCCCAACGAAGAACGATTGAGCGTCAGCAAGCGAGAGCTGGAACACCAACTGATCGTGCTGCTGGGCGGCCGAGCTGCGGAAAAAATTGTCTACGACGAGACCACCGTCGGTGCTGAGAACGACTTGGAACGCGCCACCAGTATCGCCCGTCGAATGGTCACCCACTGGGGCATGAGCCCCAAACTCGGACCGGTGTCCTACAAGACGAGCGACGAGGATCCGTTCTTGGGTCGCGAGATGCATCGCAGTCGCCAGTTCAGCGAGCACACACAAGAACTGGTGGACGAGGAAGTATCGCGGATTTTGCTGGAAGCCGAACAGCGGGCCGAACAGTTGCTACGCGAACGCCGTGGCGAACTGGATAAAATCACTCAAGCGTTGCTGGAAGAGGAAGAACTCGACGAGCAGCAAATCAGCGACTTGATCGGACCGGCCATCCAAGTTCGCCGAAAACAAGAATCGGACGGCGAACCTGAAGGCCAAACGATCTTTCCTCCTAGTGGCGGTGGCAGCCCGACGTCACCCGTGATCAACAAGGATTCGTGAGCCGACCGAGCTCGTAGGCTGTCGATTCAGTGAGCCGACGGCGCTAGCCGCGGGCCTTGTGGTGACGACGTGACCTTTCGAAGCCCGTGGCTAGCGCCATCGGCTCACAAGGATTGCGTAACGCAACCATTCGACAATCCGCTTACGCCTCCCGGCTCACCCCTACCGAATGCAAAACGACTCAATCGGCAAGCTGCATGGCCAAAAAGAAGAAAAGCAAGCAGGCTCGAACGGAGTTTCGCAAGCACCATCAGGGCCGTGTCCGTAAAAGCGACCTCACACGCGATTTCAATCTCGGCGACCAAGAACGATTGGCCGACGCGGTCAAGAACGAACGCGTCAGCGGCAAAGGTGACTTGACCCGCCGACGCACCGTGGCCGATGCCAAGGCGAGCAGCGGTGCCGATCCAAACACGGCTGTCGGCCGAACAGCCAGTCCACTCGTCCCCGGCAGAGTGACTTGCGTCTATGGGCTCAACAGCATCGTCTTGACCGATGACGGCCAGAGAGTCGAATGCACGATTCGTCAAATTCTGAAATCATTGAGCATCGAACAACGCAGCGCCGTCGTCGCGGGCGATCGTGTTCAGATCCGCATCGAAGACGAGCATTCGGGAACCATCGAGCACGTCGAGCCACGCCGAGGCGTGATCAGCCGAACCAGCCGTGGCCAACAGCATATCTTGGTAGCCAACGTTGACTATCTGTTGATCGTGACCAGTGCCGCCGAGCCGGACTTGAAACCGGCGCTGATCGATCGCTACTTGTTGACCGCCCAGCAATGCAGCCTGCGTCCGATTGTTGTGATCAACAAGATCGATCTGGTGGACCCGGCATCCTATCAGCAGGTCGCCGCCGTTTACGCGACGATGGGCATTCGCGTGCTGATGACCAGCGCAGAATCGGGATTGAACATCGAATACCTGCGTGCCCTGTTGCACGGAAAACAGACCGCATTGTCAGGACAAAGCGGCGTGGGCAAAAGCAGCTTGCTCAACGCGGTCCAACCCGGCTTGGGTTTGGCCGTTGCCACGGTCAGTCGCGACAATCAAAAAGGACGCCACACGACGACCGCGTCGCGATTGTTCCCGATCGACGGCGGCGGTGCGGTTTTTGACACGCCGGGAATCCGCCAGTTTCAATTGTGGGACATCACGGCCGAAGAAGTCGCCGGGTTGATGCCGGACTTGAGACCCTACGTCAGCCAGTGTCGCTATCCCAACTGTTTGCACTTGAGCGAAAACGAATGCGCTGTCAAAGACGCAGTCGCAGACGGCCGCATCGATGCACGCCGTTATGATTCGTACTGTCATTTGCTGGAAGACGACCTGTTGTTGGCCAAGAAATAGGTACTCGGTTGGTGGTGTCTCCTACGCCTTTGGCTACGGGTCAAACAGTTCTCTGCGTCACATGGTTTGACACGAAGCCGAAGGCGCAGTCGGAAGCGGCATTCGTTGTTGCGGTGCAATCCGGTTGGTGGTGCCTCCTACGCCTTCGGCTACGGGTCAAACGGGGGAGGAACCGTGTTGAATCTCCCGTTTCCATCGGGGGTCGTCGCATCGTCGGAGGCTCGATAGAATTCCGGCCTCTTGACTGAGTCCATCTTTCGCCGAGTTTACGATGCCCCGAATCAAGCCGTTTCGCGCTCTTCGTCCCACCCCCGAATTGGCCGCCGCCGTCGCCAGCGTCCCCTATGACGTTGTCAACCGCGAGGAAGCAGCGGCGCTTGCCGAAGGAAACGCAAACTCCTTTTTGCATGTCGTGCGTCCCGACATCGACTTGCCTGCGGACACCAATCCGTATGCGGACGAGATCTACGCCAAAGCCGCCGAGAACCTGCAGTCTTTCATCGCCGACAACGTGCTGCAACAAGACGACAGCGAATCGGTTTTCTTGTACCGCCAGATCATGAACGGCAAGAGCCAAGTCGGCGTGGTGTGCTGTTGCCACGTCGATGATTACGAAAACAACTTGATCCTCAAGCACGAGTTCACTCGTCCGGCCAAAGAAGACGATCGCACGCGGCACGTCATGACGCTCAACGCCAACGCGGGCCCGGTGTTCTTGACCTATCGCGATGACGAGAAGCTCAACGCGGTGGTCGATTCCGCGATCACCGCCGACCCGATTTACGATTTCACCGCCGTCGATGGCGTCCAACACACCGTTTGGAAAATCGATGCGTGCGACCAGTACGTCAACGCGTTGACTGCGGTGCCCGCGTTCTATGTTGCCGACGGGCACCACCGCGCTGCAAGCGCATGGCGTGCCGGCAAAGCTCGTCGGGAAGCCAATCCGAATCACACCGGCGACGAAGAGTACAACTGGTTTTTGACCGTGCTGTTTCCCGCCAATCAGTTGAACATCTTGGCGTACAACCGAATCATCAAAGACCTCAACGGGCAAACTCCCGATCAGATCCGCCAGCGGTTGAGCGAAGTCGGCACGCTGGAAAAGACCGACCATCCGGTTCCCCCATCGGCGGGCTCGTTCTGTATCTATCTCGATGGTGCTTGGTCGCTGCTGACTGTGCCCGCCGACTCGATCGATCAAACCGACGCGATCAACTGCTTGGACGTCGCCATCTTGGAACAACGCGTCATTCGTCCGATCTTTGGGATCGATGATGTGCGAACCGATCCGCGAATCGATTTCGTCGGCGGAATCCGCGGCAACAAGGAATTGGAAAAACACGTCGACAGCGGCAACTGGGCGTTCGCCGTTTCGATGTACCCCACATCGATCGCACAACTGATGGCGGTATCCGACGCGGGCGAAGTCATGCCGCCCAAGAGCACGTGGTTCGAACCCAAGCTTCGCAGCGGACTGCTGGTTCACCTGCTGGACTGACCCGATTCGCTACAACGCGGGACATACCAGCACGAAGCGCAAGCGAGTGAGTGAGTCGCCATATTCACTCGCTTGCGCGTCGTGCTAGTATTCGACTGCGTAATGGGATTCGCCGGAATTCCCTCCAACACAACACACAGACCTTTGTCTCCCCCGAGCGTAAAAAAAGCGTCGGCACAGGCTTCTGGTCCTCGCAACATTTCCCTCCCGGCCCTGCTTTCGGACCGGCTATAATCTGGCGTCCCCGAATTTTCCCCTCCCCGCCTTGGATGACCTGCCATGTCCACTCGTCGCGAAGTTCTGAAAGCAACCCTCGCTTGCTCAGCTGCCGCTCTGACCGCATCAACACTGTCCCCATCAAACCTGTGGGCGGACAAGCCTGCTGCCAACACGCCCTGGCTGCGGAAAACGTTGAAGGTCGGGATGATCGGCGTCAAAGGTTCCTTGTTGGACAAATTCAAGGTGGCCAAGGAAGCCGGCTTTGAAGGCGTCGAAATGAACGCACCCGGTTTTCCTGTCGAGGAAGCCATCGCGGCGGCGAAAGAATCCGGGCTGATCATCGACGGCAGCGTCGGCGGATCACACTGGAATGTTCGCTACACCGATCCCGACCCGGCCGTGCAAGCCGATGCGGTGAAACGACTGAAGCAAGCCATCACCGAAACCGCAGCCGTGGGCGGTGAAACCGTCTTGGTCGTCGCAGGGCACGGGAAAGACGGCACGCCGGACGAGGTTTACACCAGGGCACTAAAGAATATCGGCGAAGTCATACCGGTTGCCAAAGACAACAACATCCAGATCGTGATCGAAAACGTTTGGAACCACTTTCTCTACGACCACGACGGCGGCCAAGATCAGACGGTCGACGCATTGGCCAAGTTCGTGGACGATTTTGATGAACCCGATGTCGTCGGCGTGCAATTCGATATCGGTAACCACTGGAAATACGGCGACATCGCGCAGTGGATTCGTACGCTGGGGCCTCGCATCATGAAACTGGACATCAAAGGTTTCTCTCGCGCGGAGAACAAGTTCACCAAGATCACCGAAGGTGATGTGGACTGGCCGGCGATCGAAAAAGCACTCCGCGACATCAAGTTCACAGGTTGGCTGGCTGCCGAAGTCGGCGGAGGAGACCTGGAGCGACTTCGCGAAGTCAGCCGGAACATGGAAAACGCGTTGCACTGCAGCCAACCTCTCGTCGCAGGCTGATCCGAGTGACCGATACCTGCCATGTTTCCGTCATGCCCGATGAGATCGTTGCTTGGTTGGGCGAAATCCAACCAAACGTGATCGTTGACGGAACCTACGGCGGCGGAGGTCACTCCCAACTGCTGCTCAACGTGGTTCCCAGCACAGGCGGACACGTCATCGGTCTGGATCGCGATCCAGCCGTGCTGAGACGCACCGAGAGCGAAGACCTGGATGATCGGCTGTCCGTGTTCTGTGGCAGCTACGAAAAAACCCCGCAAGCGCTCGAGGCCCTGGGGCTGTCGCACGCCGATGGTATGGTGTTGGATCTTGGGTTGTCCAGCGATCAACTCGCCGATCGCGATCGCGGTTTCAGTTTCCAAAACGACGGACCGCTCGATCTGCGATTTGATCCCGAGAACGGTGTGCCTGCAGATGAATGGTTGCAACGCAACAGCGAGAAGGACATCGCTGATGCGATCTATCAATTCGGCGAAGAAAGGTTCAGCCGCCGGATCGCGCGCGAGATCGTCGCCCGTGCCCGAGAACGAAGCCCCGTTCGCACCGTCAATGAACTCGTCGAAATCTGCCGACGTTGCGTACCCCGCAGCAAGAACCACGACATCCATCCCGCCACGCGAACCTTTCAAGCCTTGCGGATCGCTGTGAACGATGAACTGGCGATCTTGCAACGCACTCTCGCGGACGCGCCCAACTGGATCGCACCGGGAGGACGCATCGCGGTGATCAGTTTTCATTCACTGGAAGACCGCATCGTGAAGCAACAGTTTCGCGACGATGAGCGATGGGAGATCCTGACTCGCAAACCGTTGCGACCATCGGATGTCGAAGTCGCAAACAATCCAAGAAGCCGCAGTGCTAAGCTGCGAGTGGCGCAAGTCCGCGCGATGTAAAAAATCTCGCGAGCGTCCGCAACCGGGTACGTCGTGTACCCGGTCCGTGAGGTGTTCGAGGGTCAAAGTCACATCGAAATGTGTCTCGCCGACGATGTCAGCCCGTGGCCGCAAGCTGACCGCATCAACCTCACGCAAAGCGAACTCGCGGATGATGGATGGTGATGTCGAAACGCCCAGCGCAACGTGATCCCAATTGCCGCGATTGGACGCAAAGCATTTGCTGGCAAGGGCTTACGCGGATAGCTACAAGAAACTCCTCCGCCAAAATCTCGTCGCGTTTTGCTTGATCGACAGACCTAGGGTACGCCCCAGCGTCCGCCGGTCAACACCAGAATTCTCACTTTTCACACCGCCAGGTCGGTCAAAATTGCTAAAGCGTTAGGTGCCGGTGAGTTAGGATTTTTGGCCGTTCCGACGGCAATTTTTCGTGGGCAAATGCCAGCAATTCAAATGCCCCTCTGTAGAGTGTTTCAGGCAAGCCGGAAAAGCTTCTGTAAGTGGACAAATCTGCAGCATCTGGGGCTTCGTGGATTTCAGGTTGCAAATCTGCCACCGCCCCGCTCCAGATTTTGGCCGCTGAGCCCTAGCCCGGATGATTCATGCGACTCACCACAGTCTTCGCAACACGTTTGCACGAAACGGCTTGCGCGGATCGGTGCGAATGCAAACTGCGCAGATCAGCCGGCACGCGATAGAGAGCGTCCCGCTTAGAACGCATGGTTTCACGTTGAATTTCAAGCAAAATACCAGCACGACGCGCAAGCGAGTGAATAGAAGCACAAAAAGACGATTCACTCGCTTGCGCGTCGTGCTAGTAAAGACGAGAAAAATGCCTGGTGCGATCAACTAACTAAGCGGGACGTTCTCGATAGCGTCCGGTTCCCACGCCTCTACTCGGGAACCGGACGCTATCGCGTTGCGGCTGATGAATAATCCGGGCTAGACTCTGCCTCCACTGCTCGCAATTCCGGCCGTTTCTCCCAATTCGCTCATCACATCATGACCCAGCCGTCCGATTCCCCAGGCCCCTCGAAAGAAACTGTCCTCCCGAAAGCGGGCTCCGATACCAATGTCTACTTGGCCGTCGACTTAGGTGCCTCCAGCGGCCGCGTGATCGGTGCTCAGGTCGTTGCAGGAAAACTGGAGCTGACCGAGGTGCATCGGTTCGCGAACGAGCCCGTCCACATCCAGGACTCCTACCAGTGGGACGTCCACGGGTTGTGGCGTGAGATCCTGACGGGGCTGCGAATGGCCGGGCAACAGTTCACCGGCATCGCATCGGTCGGCGTCGATACGTGGGGTGTCGACTATGTTTTGCTCAATCGTCAGGACCAGTTCGCCGGTCCGGTGCGACACTACCGCGACGAACGCAAGAACGGGATCATGGAACGGGTTTTTCAAACCTGCCCGCGTGATGAGATCTTTGCCGCGACAGGACTCCAGTTCATGGAGATTAACTCGCTGTTTCAGTTGTGCAGCGCAGTCGAGTGCGGTGACCCTGCACTGGAGATCGCCGAATCGTTCTTGATGATGGGCGATTTCTTTCACTGGTTGCTGACGGGCGTGAAAAGTTTAGAAGCGACCAATGCGTCCACGACGCAGATGCTGGATCCTCGCGATCAGACGTGGTCGGTCGGCTTGATGCAGCGTTGCAACATCCCGCAAAAACTGTTTTGCGAAGTCACCGTGCCGGGTACCAAACTCGGCATGATCCAGCCATCGGTGGTGGCCGAGACCGGATTGGCAGACGTGCCCGTTTACGTCCCCGCGACACACGACACGGGGTCGGCTGTTGTCGCAGTTCCGGCTGGCGAATTTGCCCCGCAACGTCCCGATTGGTGCTACATCAGTTCGGGCACATGGTCGCTGATGGGCTGTGAATTGGCAGAGCCAAAGATCAACGAGATGTGCGCCGAAATGAATTTCACCAACGAAGGTGGCGTGTACGGCAGCACCCGCTTGCTGCAGAACATCGGCGGACTGTGGTTGTTCCAACAACTGCGTCGCTCGATGCAGCGACGTGCAGTCGAGCGTGATTGGGCGGAGATGGTTTCCATGGCGGAATCGGCACAGCCGTTCGGGATCTTGCTGGATCCAGACGACTCCGCGTTTGCAGCGCCTACCGACATGCTGGACGCGATGAAAGAATTTGCGGAGCGAACCGGTCAGGCAGCCGTCGATGACGAAGCCGTGTGGTACCGGGCGTCGCTGGAGGGTTTGGCGATCCGCTACCGCGTGTGCTTGGCCGATCTGGAAAAGCTGGTCGGGGGACGCATCGACACCATTCACGTCGTCGGTGGAGGTGCCAACAACGAGATGTTGTGCCAAATGACCGCCGACGCGTGTAACCGAACCGTTATCGCTGGTCCGGTCGAAGCCACGGCGATTGGAAACGTGATCATGCAAATGATTGGTGTCGGCGAAATCGAATCGGTGGACGCGGGACGACGGCTCGTCCAAGAAAGCTTTGACGTCAAAACCTACCGCCCGCAATCACCAGCCAACTGGGACACGCCGTCAGCAAAATGGTGCGAATTGACGGGCCGATAGGTGGGCGATAGGTGGTACTCGTGCAACATTTCCCCGTTTGACCCGCAGCCGAAGGCGTAGGTGGCACCGCCAGCCGGATCGCACTGCGGAGTCCAGCGCCGTTTCTCTCCTACGCCTTCGGCTACGGGGCAAACAGGATCCCGCCGCGTTGTTGCGTTTTGCTCGATCGCCGATACATTGAGTGGCTTGATAGCAACGCCCGATTGGCCTTCCTACCACGGAACAAAACAATGACGACGGATCAGTTAGCACAGCGTAAAACCGAGATTCGAACGACCGCTCATGCTGCTCGTCGGGCGCAGGAGAACAAGGATGAATTGAGCAAGGCAATCACAGACCGCCTGATGGCGTTGCCCGAGTATCAAGCCGCCCATTGTGTGATGTGGTACATCGACGTGCGTGCAGAGGCCAGGACACGCCATGTTTTGCCCGAGGTCATTGCAAGCGACAAGAAGATTGTGATCCCCTACTGCGTCGACGGTGAGCTGGAGCTGTTTCACCTGGAGTCGATGGACGAGCTGGAGACCGGGATGTACTCGATCCTGGAGCCCCGTGAGGACTTGCGCGGCGTTGCGGAAAAGAACGTGCCGGTTTCGGAGCTGGATTTGATCGTTGTGCCCGGCGTAGGTTTCGACTCACATGGCGGCCGCACGGGTCACGGCAAAGGCTACTATGACAAGTGTCTGGAGAACGCTCGTCCGGATGCGCCCTTGATCGCGATGGCGTTTGAGTGCCAAATGTTTGACGAGATCCCGATGCAGGATCACGACATCTACATGGACAAAGTCGTCACCGAGAAAGCCGTTTACGAAGGCCGCGGCCGAAACTGAGGAAGTGTGTCACCGCGATTGCGATGGTCTTTTTGTGCTTCTATTCACTCGCTTGCGCGTCGTGCTGGTATTTTGCTTGAAATTCAACGTCAATCCATGCGTTCTAATCGGTACGCTCTCGTGAGCGGCCGGGGCTTTTCGCGCCGTTGCGTTCCATCCATCTAGTGCATCGTCCGGTCTTGATTTTGGGGTCAGCCGTTTTGGCGTTAGCCACGGTTGTGTCACGAAAACCGTGGCTAACGCCAAAACGGCTCATCTACCGAACCCACGTTCTAAGACTGGACGATGCACTAGTCGAGCAACGTTTCCTACGTTTGACCCGTAGCCGAAGGCGCAGGTGAGAAGCGGCGTTGGACTTTGCGGAGTAATACGGCTGGTGGTGCCTCCTACGCCTTCGGCTACGGGTCAAACTGTGGAGATTCCTCGCTCAAGCCGGACTCCGCGTACAACTGGGCGGCTTCTTCGTAGGCAGGAGTCCAGCCGAGTTCTTGCAGCAGGTCGCGGCGTTTTTTTAAGTACCACCGTGGCTCAATCGCATTTCGATTCGCCTCCAGCAACTCAAGTGCTTGGCCTTTCTGGCCGGACCGACGCAGCATTCGGTCTTCCAGGAGGATGAACTCTGGACGCCCCCGCTCGGCTTGATCAACCAATCGCTGATAGGCATCACGGAGGCGATCGTCGTAACGCTTGGTATCAGTGATCGGCCACTTTTCCCGGACGACCGGCAACTCGCGATATGCCAACGCTCGACCCAGCCGGTATCGTGCAAAAGCAAGCGTCCAACCGGTTTTTGTTTCGAGCCCTTGCAACGAGGCAGGGAGCTTTTTGGTCAACATCGATTCGAACTCCGTAGCCACTTCGATGATCTGCTTCAGGTTGTCTTTACGATCCTCGTCCGTGTCCAATTCAAGCAACCGTGTCTGCTTTGCAACCAGCTCCATCCACTCGTTGGAACCAACTCCCTCTGGTCTGCTTAGCGTGGTGAGTTGCGGTTCGTCGACCAGTGGCGGCTGGAGTGATGACGGCTGCGGTGCTGTGGGCATCTGCCCAGGTTTCCATCGGCGAAGCCACGCTTTTCTTGCCGCGAGCTCCAAACGCTCGTCCTCCGACGCAGACTCCCGGAGTTGTTGATCGATCCGTTGCAGTTGCCCTGCTCGCCAGGTTCCCGCATTACTCTGGATCGTGTCCTCGGCCGTCACGGCGACCGCCAGCGTTGCGCAGAGGATCACCGCAAGTGCCAAAACCGCGATTTGAGTTTGAATGCCAGCACGAAGCGCAAGCGAGTGATTCACGGCGTTTTGTTCACTCGCTTGCGGTTCGTGCTGGTATTTGTGTCTTTTCCAATCAAGGCCAGTTGGCGATTTCGGAACTAGACACCAACGTGTGCATTTCTGGATCAACGTTTTATCCAAGGGTTTCGTTGTCATATCGTGCTCTCACTTCCCGCCTGCGTGCTGCAGTGTAGGCAGTCACGAGCCCCAGTTGAGTGATCTGGATTGGGACTCGTTACCTCGTCCGCTACGCTAATGGATTGGGTGACGTGACCAGCAGGAGATCGATGCAGATCACTTGTTTTGGATCGTCTGGGTCGACCAACAATCGAATCGGATCGCCCGATTCTTGCATCGTTTGCGCCTTCTCAATCCCAGAGTACAGATTCTCGCGAATCGAGACCTCCTTTCCCACCCAATCGTACTTCATTGTAACGTGATATCGCGCGGCCCCGTTGACTTCCGTGCTCGTGCGTCGGACGTCCGTGATGGTGCCGGAGACCAAGGTCCCGTTTCGCAAGAGACGGTTCTTGCGGCGATTGTGTCTCAGTGTCAGGAAAAGAATCAATCCACCGATCAGCGGAAACAGCACCGCAAAGGGAATGGCAAGCCAACGATCGCGTGCATCCGAAAACGCGACGACGACCAGCGGTACGATGATGGCCAAGATCACGAAAAAGATTCCCAAGAGAATCAACGCAAAGTTGTCACCGGCAACTTGCCGCCAAAGTCCAACGGGGATCTCTGTGCGAGGCGTCGAGGTTTCCAAAAAGGCGTCGATTTCGTCGCCAGTGACGGCGTACTTCTTGATCGTTTGCTGAATCGCGTACCCTTGGATTCCTCCCATCTTGCTCGCGGTGGAGGCGAGATCCTGCAGATTCGAGTCGCGTCGAATCTCAGGGTGTTCATCCAGTTCTGCTTCGCCTGCCAGAACCAGTTTCAGTATTCGAGTCGCATCGGTGACGAATGACGCCATCTGCTCAGGTTCGATCAATTCATTCTGGAAAAAGATCGCAATCCGGTTTCCTTTTGCCCGCATGCTCCATCGCGAATCGGCTGACAATCGGTTCCGCAGTCCGTGCGTGAACAACTTGCGAACCGCAACTTCGTTCCAGGCGAACAAGTGATACGCTCTGGAAAACTCCGGCGAGTCGTCAAAGTCCAAGTCGACCATTCTGCTCAGGGACGTAAAAATCTTGCCGGTGATCCCAGTGAAGTGCGGCCACAGCGCGAACTGGGGCAAGTTGATTTGATCATCGTGAAGGAACACGATCGTTTGCCGCACCGTTTTCATTGGCGATGAATCGGATTGCAAATAGCTGACGTTGATGATCAAAATCGACACATCATCGACGCTCCGCTGTTTCAGATCGTTGACGTGAACGTTCTGAGCAAAGAGATCGGAAAGATCGTTGGCGAGATCACTGTGGTTTGGCATGTTTGTGTCGCTATCGTTTCACAATGACAAAGAACAGGGCGGTCAACAGCCAAAGAATGTTGAGCACGACGATCAGTCCACCGACGACCATGGTGCCGATCCCGACCCGTGTGCAGATGACGGCTTCCCTGCCCGAGTACACCCCTGATTCACCGAGGAAGTGTTTGATAAGGTAGCCCAGCGCCGCAAGAAGACAACCAAGAATGATTGCGCCGATGGGACCGAGCTTGATCGGGCGACCGTGATATTCCAATTTGGTACGATCTCTTGGTCTTGAGGGAGCCGCGCGCAAGCGGATCGATTGAAACGGTAGAGATAACTATCTTATATCTCACTGGCCGTTCCTGCGATGTCACCTCTCCCGTCGCAGCCTGCTGGGAGAGGTGACAGTGCGCGTCGTTCAACGACTAGCCGCAGGCGTCATCGCCGCAACCAAACGGATTGCACCGCAAACTCAGACGCCGCTTCCGCCTACGCCGTCGGCTACGGGTCAAACGGTATTGGAGGGCGTATGGTGCATGTTTGGCCGTCTGGTGGCGTTCGTTTTCGACTTGGAAAGTCGAACGACAATAGTCGCAACCAAACGGATTGCACCGCAAACTCAGACGCCGCTTCCGCCTACGCCTTCGGCTACGGGTCAAACGGTTTTGGAGGGCGTATGGTGCGTGTTTGGCCGTCTGGTGGCGTTCGTTTTCGACTTTCCAAGTCGATAGCGTGCCCCGCCAAACGATTTGCCATGCTCAAACGTTTTCTTGTGCAGACGCCCCCGCCAGGATCTTGCTTCGCTCGATCCGACCTCCCACAGCTGCGGAGACTGCTGATTTAATCGAAATCAGGACCCCAAGGGTGAGCCGTTTGCAGTAAGGCACCGGGCAATGCGGTAGGCCCGGCCGCTTACAGGGCACGGTTCACTAAGCACCAGTCTCCTGCGCTGGTGGAGGTGACGCGCATCCGTCAGTCAATTGAACAGTACACGAACACTAATTGCCTTCGATCACGTCGATGGCCCGTTGCAGGTCTTCCGGGATCGGAGCTTCAAAGGTCATTTCTTTGCCGGTCTGCGGGTGGCTGAAGGTCAATCGGCGGGCATGCAAAGCTTGACGCGACAGCACGATGTCGGACTTCGCCGCCGATTGCGATTCTCCCAGCAGCATCCAGCGTGGCACGACGCTGTGACCGGCGTAGAGTCGATCGCAGAGGATCGGGGTGCCGATGTGTGACAAGTGGACGCGGATCTGGTGTGTGCGGCCGGTCTTGGGTCGCACGCGGACTTGGGTGAAACGACCGCAACGCCGGATGACTTCATAAAACGTGGACGCCGGCTTGCTCGTTTCGTGTCCTTCGCGGATCGCCATCTTGTCCCGTTGGTACGGATGTCGACCGATCGGCATGTCGATCACGTCCCGATCTCGATCGATCGGCCCCATGGTGATCGCAAAGTATTCTTTCTCGACATGACGATCATGGAACTGATCGGCGAGGTGGATGTGTGTGGCATTGGTCTTGGCGACCACGATGACCCCGCTCGTGTCACGATCCAGTCGGTGTACGATCCCCGGCCGCGTCGGCCCGCCGATGTCCGAAAGCGACTGAAAGCGATGTGCCAGGGCGCTGGTCAGTGTCCCCGTCCAATTTCCTCTCGCCGGGTGGACGACCATTCCGGCGGGCTTGTTGACCACGACCAGTCCGTCGTCTTCGTACAGGATGTCCAGTGCGATGTTTTCCGGAACGACGTCGTCGGTCATCTCGTCCGGGACGCGGAACCGCAACTGCTGGCCGGCTCGCAAGCGAAAACTGGGGCGGACGATTCGTCCATCGATCGTGGCCCCGTCGTTCTGCACCGCCGCGCGAATCTGCGTTCGGCTGTACCCGTCACAGGCTTGGGTCAAGAACAGATCGATACGTTGCCCGTCACCGGCCTGCGTGACCACAAAATCACGAAACACGTCCTCGGACGCCAAGACTTCGGCATCCTCATCGGACGAAAACACATCAGGGGCGGCAGACGGATCGTCCCCGGGACGGCCGGAGTCCGATGGCTGCTGATGAGAGGTCAAGGAATCTAGCCGGAGAAACGGTGGGTGATGGAACGGCAAAAGTCTAGATATCGCAACCCGTAGTGGACGAGGCCACGAGTCCCGAGCAACTTGCAGTGGACGAGGCCACGAGTCCCGAGCAACTTGCAGTGGACGAGGCCACGAGTCCCGTACTGTGTGTGACTCGTGACCTCGTCCACTACATTGATCGATGCTCCGCTTCCTACTTCGCCGAATCTGCGGACGACGCATCGTCAGCATTTTCGGTCGAGTCAGTCTCAGTCGAGTCAGTCTCAGTTGCAGCTTCCGCTCCAACAGGCTCTTCTTCAGCCGCCTCAGTTTCTACCGCTTCTTTAGCAGGTGGCTCGGTCTTCTCTGTCTTAGCCGAATCGGCTTCTGGCGTTTCCGTTTCGGTCTTCGTGGAATCTGGCATGTCGGCAGGCAACTCCAAACCGCCTTCGATTTTCGCAGGTTCGGCGTCTGTGTCGCTGCCACTGCTCAAGCTCAGCGGCGGAAAACCCATGTCGGGCATCGGCGGCAACCCACTGGCGTCGGGCAGCGACGGTGGCAGGTCGGGGTCTGCTGGCGAGAAATCTTGTTCAGAGAACCACGCCAAGAATTCTTTGGTGCTCGGGTTTTCTAATGCGGCGATCCGTTTTTCTGCGTTGGCCACCATCACCTTGGACTCTTTCGTCGCGATGACCTCTTTGTACTGTGCGATCGCTTCATCGAACTCCCCGAGTGACTCCGCGACCATGGCGAGCCCGAGGTGGGAGCGTGAGACGAGCAGCGTTTGGTCGGGCTTGCTGGTCATAGCGCCCTTGAAGGCCGTCTTGGCTTGATCGAGCAACGCGACTGCTTCGTCGCGATCGGAGTACATCGCCTGCAGGCCTTGCGCCAGGTACTCGTTGCCCTGATTGAGCTTGGCCCACGCGGCCGCTGTCGTATCGGGGAATTTTTCAGCCACATCGGGCTGGTTCATCAGCAATTGAAATGTCGAATCGCTCCGGTTTTCCGAAGCACTCATGTTTCTCAGCCCCAGCACGATTCCGCCGACGATCACCAGCCCAACGACCACTGCAATGACCTTGGAATACGGTTCGATCGCTGTATTCATGTGCGCCAGCTTTTCAGCAAGCAGGTTCTTTTCCAGTTCGTGTTGGCGATCGTTCATGCGTTTGGCCCGGCAATCGGGCGAACAAGAGTCGAGAAATGTGAAGTCGGGGAGTATAGGAATCCGCGAATCCAAGCGTCAATAGAAGCAAGCGTGCCAGTCCGAGTTAGCTCGGATTACTCATGAGCCGCCACGCGATAGCGTCCGGTTCCCGAGGGTTCCCGAATATAGGCGTAAGAACCGGACGCTATCGCGTGGCGGCTGATATGCGCAGGCTGATTTCGTGCCAATCCGCGCAAGCCTTTTCGTGCAAACCTGTTGCGAAACCTGTATTGAGGCGTGTGATCATTCCGGGCTAGCACCGACGTCTCACTCAATCACCAAGCAGCAACCGCCCCCAGAGAGCCCCAATGGGCGGAATTCAGTGAACGGAATGCTCCTGCAGCTCTTCCAGGGTCGCAAACTCCAACGCCGACACGTGAGTCGCTTCCAGCACGACTCCTGGGGCCATTCCTGCGTCGTAAGCCTCTTTCCAGCGAGCGGCGCACAAGCACCAACGGTCGCCCGGTTGCAACCCGGGAAAGCGGTAGGCGGGGTTGGGTGTTGTCAAATCGTTGCCCCGAGCCTTACTGAATTTCAGAAACTCCGCCGTCATGATCGAGCAAATCACGTGCAATCCGGCGTCACTGCCTCCGGTATTGCAGCATCCATCGCGGTAAAAACCCGTCATCGGGTCGGTACCGCAGGTCTCCAAATCGCCACCCAGCACATTCTTTGCCATCGAACTCCACCTTTTTCCCACTCGATCGCAGCCACCGACCCCCGGCACCCGCGTCCAACAAACTTTCCCCACCGCCCCAATCCCTCTTTTTTACGCTTTCGCAGTCCGTGCAACTGATTCTAGCGGTTATCGAGAGCCGCTAGATAGCGACAGCCGCGGAATCGGCGCGCTTTCTCGTTTTCCATGGAGCAACGATTTCAGGTAGAATGATTAGGGCCGCTGGTCTCCCGCCACCAAACATACACGCCAAAAAAACTGCGGTGCAACTCGCTTCCGGCTCTTAGAGTCACCGAGCTGCACACATAAACGTTACCGTCTCGCATCATCGTTGCCAAAATCCACGCAAGTGATTTTGCCAACGCCCCGCCTCGCCGCTCAAACGTCTCACCGTGCCATGAACACAACGTGCATTATTCAGTGCGAGCCAACGAAGAGAAACGCGACGAAGGATTTCCTCGTCGCCACCGGAAAACTTTTGTTGCCCATCGCGTTTGTTTTTCTCGTTGACGTCGTTGATGCCGCAGAGCCTGAGAAAACAACGCCTGAGAATTCACCGACCGCTGCGTCTGCCATCAAATCGAATGCGACTGCGGACGATATGAAATTGTTTGAGCAGCACATTCGGCCCCTGTTTGTCGCCAAGTGTTATGAGTGCCACGCTGGCGAGAACGAAGAAGGCGGCTTGCGTTTGGATTCGTCGGACTTGCTGAGAAAAGGTGGCGACAGCGGACCGATCGTGGTCGCCGGCTCGCCCGCGGAGAGCCTGCTGGTTTCCGCCATCAACTACGACGGTTTGGAAATGCCGCCGGACGCCCCGTTGTCGGTCAAAGAAAAAGAGTTGATCGACCAGTGGATTCGTCGCGGTGCGGTGTGGCCCGAATTTGGTGAGCAGTCAGAGACCGATGCAAACGATGCCGACGTCAAATCGTGGTGGGCTGCTCAGCCGATCGATCCGGCCGCACCGCAGAACATCGCCCGCGTTCATTCGCCGTCACTGATCGATGCTTACATCGACGACAAACTGGCCGAGCATGACTTGCATCGCGCCCCGGTCGCTGATCGAACGAACTTGATCCGTCGTCTCAGTTTCGATCTCCTCGGCGTACCCCCGACACCGGATCAAATCGACCGCTTCCTCGCCGACAATTCTCCCGATGCCTATCAACGTTTGGTCGACCGCCTCTTTGCGGACCCGCAGTATGGGGAGCGGATGGGGCGACTGTGGCTGGACGTCGTCCGCTATGCCGACTCGGACGGCTGGCGACAAGACGCTTACCGGCCCGCCGCGTGGCGGTATCGCCAGTGGGTCGTCGACGCGTTCAACTCTGGCATGCCGTACGATCAGTTTGTTGCCCTGCAGTTGGCGGGTGATGAGATCGCGCCACACGATCCAGACTCCAAAGCAGCCGTCGGCTTCTATCGTCACGGTATCTATGAATACAACCAGCGTAACGCGGAAGGCCAGTGGCAGGACATCGTTGATGAACTGACCGACGTCACCGCCGACGTGTTCTTGGCGACCGGGTTGGCCTGTGCCAAGTGTCATGATCACAAGTTTGACCCGATTCCAAGGTCGGATTACTACAACTTGCGCAGCGTCTTTGAACCAGTGGTCTTCGTCGATGAACGACTGCCCGATCGCATGCCGTCGCCGGCAGAGCAAGCCGAAATCGATCGGCTCATGCAGCAGCTAGCTGAGATCGAAGGAGACGCGATCAAGAAACTGGGTGACGGCGTCGTCGACCGCTTCCCCTTGCACGTGCAAGCGATGTTCCGCAAACCGGTCGAGCAGCGTACCAGCTACGAACATCAGATCGCTTACCTCGTCGGACGCCAATTTTTCGAAGAAGGTGCGACCCAGTCCAAGGTCGAGTCCAAGATCGGCAAGGAAAAGGCCGCTCGCCGCAAGGAATTGCTCAGCGAGTTGGACCGTTTGGGAGCGAACCCCTACGCGACCGTTCAGTACATGACCATTCGTGATTTTGACGGACCCGTTCGTCCTACAAGGTTGCCCGGACGAACCTCCGGGGTCGCTTTTGAGCCGGCCGCCCCGACCATTTTTCCTGATCGCGAACTCACGCCCCAGCCACCCATCGATGCGCCGCAATCCACCGGCCGACGGACCGCGTTGGCTCAGTGGATCACGTCCAACGATAACCCGATCACAGCTCGCGTCATCGTCAATCGGCTTTGGCAATACCATTTCGGCACCGGATTGGTCTCCAGCCCCAATGATTTTGGCCGACTGGGCGAACCGCCCTCGCATCCAGATCTGTTGGACGCGCTGGCCCAGCGATTGATGCAGTCCGGTTGGGACCTGCAATCCATCCAGCGAATGATCGTGATGTCGGCGGCATACCAACAGTCGTCGATTCATCCCAACGAAACCGATGCCATGCGAGTAGACTCGGGGAACCGAATGCTGTGGCATCATCACGTCCGCCGACTCGACGCAGAGCAATATCGCGATTCGCTGTTGGTCGCCATGGACACGATGGACAGTACCTACGGAGGCCCCAGTGTTTCGGGAGCCCCGCCACGTCGGTCGATTTATCTGCGTCGGATGAGAAATTCATCTGATGAGATGCTCAGCCTGCTCGACTGCCCGCCCGGCGTTGTCGGTACGGCGAAACGCGACGTCACCGTCACCGCGCCGCAGTCCTTGATGATGATCAATAGCCCTCGTTTGTTGAGCGTATCTCAAAAGTTCGCTGAACGTGTGCGACGTGACGTCACTCATTTGGGAGACGGCAACGAAGCTTTCATACGCTACGCCCATCGAGTCATCACCGGTCGTCCAGCGGCAGATCACGTGGTTGAATTGCTTGCCGACCAAAGCGACACCGACATCTGTCACATCTTGCTCAACAGCAACGCGTTTTTGTTCATCGAGTGATTGTTGCCAAAGAAAGTCCACCGAGTCAGGTTTCACGTCACACCGTTCACTGATCCACCCAAACGTTGTCCAATCCCATGCATCAGTCTGACCTTTGCCGACAACTGGGCGTTCCCCACCAAGTCATCCCCGCCAACCGCAGACAGTTTCTCGCAAACGCCGGCGCCGGCTTCGGTGCGTTGGCTCTGACCGGAATGATGGCCAACGCGGGAGAGATCCCACAGTACATCACCCATCATGCCGCGACCGCCAAAAGTGTGATCTTTTTGTTCATGGAAGGCGGCCCGAGTCAAATGGACACGTTTGACCGCAAGCCGTTGATCAATGAGCTGGCCGGCCAACCGATCCCGTCGAGTTTCAAAGAACCGCTGACGGCGATGGGCGAGAAAGGCTCTCCAATTCTGGCGACCAAGCGAAAATGGGCACGATACGGCGAGAGCGGTTTGGAGATCAGTGACTGGTTCCCCAACGTCGCCGCTCACGCAGACAAGCTGGCCGTAATTCGATCCTGCTATGGCGAAGGCATCAATCACTCGGGCGGCTGCAACCTGATGAACACGTCGACCATTCTCGGCGGCCGGCCTTCGTTGGGGGCCTGGGTGACGTACGGGCTGGGCAGTGAAAACGAAGACCTACCGGCTTTTGTTGTCATGACGGACGAAAAGAAGGGGGTCACCAACGGCGTACGTAGTTGGGGACCCGGGTTCTTGCCAGCGACCTACCAAGGAACCCCGATCACCGACCCGCTGGCCGCCAGTCCGATCGCCAACCTCAGTCCACCCAAAGGCGTGACCGATGTGGTTCAGCGGCGTAAGCTCGATTTGATCAACCAAATCAATTCGGCTCACGCGTCACGCCTGCCGAATGTTTCGGAGCTCGACGCCCGCATCCGGGCCTACGAACTCGGTTACCGGATGCAGAGCGCGGCGCCGGAAGCGGTCGATTTGAATCAGGAAACCGCGGCCACGAAAGAGCTGTACGGGCTGAACGATAAACGCACTGAAAACTACGGGCGGATTTGCTTGATGGCTCGGCGGATGGTCGAGCGCGGCGTACGATTTATCCAACTTTACAGTGGCACCGGTAGCGGCTGGGACGCGCATTCGGGAATCGAAAACAACCACACCAAGCACTGTGGCAGCGTGGATTTGCCGATCGCCGGCCTGCTGACGGACCTGGCCCAACGGGGGTTGCTGGACCAGACATTGGTGGTTTGGGGGGGTGAGTTCGGACGGACGCCGATGAGCGAAAAAGGCGACGGACGGGACCACAATCCGACCGGTTTCACCATGTGGATGGCGGGCGGAGGCGTCCGCGGCGGGCAGACGATCGGCGAAACCGACGAGTTGGGCTTGTACGCCGTCAGCGATCGAGCACACGTGCATGATATCCACGCCAGTATCCTGCACCTGATGGGCTTGGACCGGTTGAAATTGTCCTACAACCATCAAGGCCGACTGGAGCGCCCGACGGTGAACGAAGGCGAATTCATCGCAAAATTGACCGCGTAGCCCGCTGGAATCACTGGTTCGGATCTCTGAGTCGAAAAATCTGTCAGGAATTCGTCGTGAACCAAAACGGATTTTGCCGAGTCCTATTTGGCGACTCGGCATGGCATGCTACAATTCCGCCACACGAGCACCCAATACCCCGTGGTGTAATTGGCAACACTACTGATTTTGGTTCAGTCATTCTAGGTTCGAGTCCTAGCGGGGTAGCTTCGTTCAGCATTCAAGGCCGATGAAGGATCGTTTTGCAATCTGCAAAACAACTCTTCAGCGGCTTTTTTCGTGTCCGCACTCAGCGTGTCCCCCGCAGGGCAGCGCTGTGAAGCATTCTGACAGTCAACAATACCAGCACGATCGCGCGTCCTTTGGGCGAATGGACACCTCGGCTGAGCTGCAAAGCCTTTTTTCCTTCATCTCTCGTCTCATGGGTCCCATTCGTCCCCTAGGTCTATTCCTCGCACCCCTACCCGACCGAGGACTCACCCCTCCTGACGATCCGCTTTCAGCCAATCTTGCAACGCACTCACCAAGCGATCCATTTCTCGTGCCAGCGTTTCCAGCATTGGGCCTACCGATCCCGTGTTTTTCTCCCTGACCGAAAGCTCAAGCGAACCAGATATCTCCACAAGCTGGTTTGCTCCAAAATAACGCGCCGATGATTTGATCGAATGGGCTGCCCGGCCCAAGGTTGCCCAGTCACTTGAACCAAAGGCCTTTTGCGCGGATTCCACACACGCGGGACCTTCGTCGAGCATGGTTTCGACAAGTTCGCGGAGGCTGACCTTGTCGCCTCCCAAGAGGTCCAACGTATATTCAAAGTCAAAGCTCCGCTGGTCGGCAGGCTCATGAGGAGCTTCATCGACGGCCAAGGTCAGCTGCTCCTGGCCACCAGCCGAATGCGTAGGTAACAGAACAACGGCCCGGGTCGTCTGAATCACTGCCCTCAACGCCTCCATCGTAAACGGCTTGGAGATGTACTGGTCCATTCCCGCTGCTAGGCAGCGTTCTCGATCGCCTTGCATTGCGTTGGCGGTCATCGCAATGATTGGGATACGTTTCTCTCCGCTTGACTCACTTTCACGGATTCGACGTGTCGCCTCCAGGCCATCCATCTTTGGCATCTGGACGTCCATCAACACGAGATCGAACGGCTCCCGTGAAACCGCATCGACAGCTGCCTCCCCATCCGCGGCAACGACCACTTCGTGTCCCAGTCTTTCTAGCATCCCGATCGCTACTCGCTGATTGACGACATTGTCTTCGGCCAGCAGGATTCGGCGAGGCTGATCGCTTGACGTCGTGCCAACGCCGGGGGAATCAATGGCTTTCTGATCCCCCATCTCGTTCACAAGGGCTTGAAACAAATCGGATTGCTTCACCGGCTTGATCAGACATCCCGAAACTCCAAGTTCGCTGATGCGATTGGAGTCGATGGGGTGGGATGCCGACGTGAGCAGAATGATCGCACACTGTTGCCGGGCAAAATGTCTACGCACCTCGCGCGAAAACGCAATCCCATCCGTTTCCGGCAGAGCGTGATCGAGCAAGATGCATCTGATCGGTTTCGCATCCGCCTCCACCCGGCGCAAGATCGCTGAGGCGTCGGCAGCGTTGTCCGCAGACATCGGACACATCTGCCAACTGGAAAGTATCTCTGACAGAATGTTGAGGTTGGTCGAATGGTCATCGACGATCAGTACCCGCAGACCACGCAGTTTTGCGAGTTGATCGCTTTGATAGTCTGGTTGATCGTCTTCGACACCAAACGTCGCGTTGAAGGTGAACGTGGAACCTTCTCCAACTTCGCTACTGACAGTGATCTTTCCACCCATCAGCTCAGCCAATTGCGATGAAATGGCCAACCCCAATCCGGTGCCACCGTACCGCCGCGTCGTCGACGCATCCGCTTGATCGAACGCTCCGAAGATCGCCTTCTGTTTCTCCGGCGGGATCCCAATGCCGGTGTCCTTGACCTTGATGCACAGGGTGACTTGTTGATCCGAGACGCCACCGTCCAGGCTGCTTGAACTTTCGCTGTTCGCGTTCGTTGCATTTTCGGGGGACGACGTGTCTGCTGGTGAGACATCGATCACCACTTCACCAGCTTCAGTGAATTTGATCGCGTTGCTGACCAGGTTGGCAACCACTTGGCGTAGCCGGCCGGGATCGCCTGTGAGCAAATCTGGCAGCGCGGGATCGATGCGACACGCCAATTCAATTTCTTTTTCGGATGCTTTCCCGGCCAACGTCAACGCCGCGTTGCCGATGCAATCCCGAAGACGAAACGGAATGGACTCCATTTCCAGCTTTCCGGCTTCGATCTTAGAGAAATCGAGAATGTCGTTGAGGATCTGCAGCAGCGAGTCCGTCGATTGGCGAATCACGGTGACAAAGTTGGTTTGCTCAGTACTCAACGGCGTCCGGGCGAGCAAGTCCGCCATGCCCACAATTCCATTCATCGGTGTGCGGATCTCATGACTCATGTTTGCCAAAAACTCACTCTTGCTGCGATCAGCATCGATCGCGGCTTTTCTCGCTGCTTGCAACGTTTCGTTGCTTTCCGAGAGAACTCGGTTGTACAAACGGTATCGCATTGCCGCCAACACGATCGAGAAAAGCAGGACTCCCGTGATCAGCGAGAAAATCGTACCGGTGATACGACGCGCCAAGGCGTCGGGAGCGGTCGAGCCCCAGCCCGTTTCAGGGACCCCGTACAGCTCCCAGCTGCCGGTCGGCAGTAGGATCTCGGTAACCATTGGGTTGGAGTCCAGGATCGACTCGTCTCCGACAAAGAACTCGCCGATCCCTCCACGACCATCGAGTCCTCGAATCGCAATCCGAAGTCCGTTTGGAACGCGCTGCATGACATCGCCGACCAACGTATCCTTGTCGATCACGATTGACACCATGCCCCAGAAACGACCGCCTCCGGGTTCCTCACCATGATTGGTCACGTAGACGGGCGCACGATCAATGAACGCTTCGCCGCCCTGGACCAACTCCACAGGCCCCGAAAGCCAAGCCTTGCCGGTTGCAACGGCATGTTCGGCAGCAACCCCTTGCTGGGGATGTTCCAGAAGGTTCAGTCCGATTGCGTCCTCGTTCCCTTCGCGAGGATAAACATCGCTAATGATGTTGTCCTTGATCAATGTCACGCTTCGAATTCCCTCCGCTTCTTGCATGAGAATCCTTGCTAAGTCGGCAAAGGTCTCTGATGTGATGTCGGGATTGACTGAGACGTAGGCTTTCAGCCCCAACGTCAGAAAGACACGCTTGTCCAAAGCGACTTCCGCATCACTGCGTATTCTCGCCAAGTCGCGTGTGACATCAGATCGGATCTTGTTTTGGTACCGTTGAGAGGCACTATAGTCGAGCTGCCATACGACTGACAAAGCAGCGGCAAATGCCAGCAGCCCTGAGATCACCGGCAACAAGAAAGCGTTCAGGGAAGTGATCTTGGTAGGTTTCATCACTTGCCAGGTGCTTGAGCGGCCAACAGGATGATCGGGGCGAACGATTTGATTGAAACGCCCCCCGCCCCGATTATAGCGGATTTTGAAAGGAATTGACTGAGGTCGATCTCTCGAATGCCAGAAACCGAGCGAATCACTCAAGGTCGCTCCTTAACCCCGTTGGCTACTGCAAACATGACTTCATAAATCGAGTATCCTGACAGGGGCTGAGCAACATCATTTCGTACAAATACTCAGTGGAGCGATCACTGTGATACTCTCAAAAGACTGTGCCCTTCGTTGGAGTCGTAGAATCGTTGCTACTATCTTGTTGGCAGCGTTCCTCTTGGGAGTCCCTGGGCAGGTTGGACTAGACGCTCAACGATTGTTCTCACAAGACGCCAAAGCTACGGGTGCTGCCGAGTTGCCACCTAAGACCTTTGTCGGGATCGTGGTCGATGCACAAGGCCAACCGATTGTTAACGCAACGGTATTACTGCATGATCAAACCGCGTTTGACACCGAATCACCAGCGGACTTCTGCGTTTTGACGAACGATGACGGTCGATTCGAAATCAAAATCGTCCCGGATGCTGACCAACAAAAGCGACTTTTCTTTTCCTACAAGATTTGGGCATTCAAGAATGGATACAGCCTTCGCTGTGTGGCCACGCAATACCGCGATGAGATTCGCATGGTATTGCCGGATGAAGAATCCGTAAGCTTTCAAATCACGCATCCCAGCATTGAAAGCTTTGATGACGTCGTTGCGACACCTTATTACTTTGACGTGCCCAATGGCTGCTACACTTCCGACATCGGCACGGGACTCAGCGCCCCCATCCCACTGACAATGCGACGAATGATTGCAGGCGAAGTGCTTCCTAGCGGACAGGGGGTGATTCGAGGCGTGACAAGTGCCTTGCTGAATTCGGTCCTGCTGGAATCACCACGTTTGGGAAAGCAGTACGGTCCGGTACCAGGGACGATCAAGCTTCGGGAAACCGGCTCCTTGACACTTTCGCTGTCTACCCCTCCCGAATTTGTTCCGGAGACTTGCCAGGTGTACGTTACGATCGACGACGACTTTGAACGTCCAGGGGGTTACCGCTCAGGCGTGCATTTCAAGGGATTTTTAGACGAAAACCATCAAATACAAATTCCCACTATCGGATCTGGACCGGCTACGATTTCGCTCACTTGGCCAGACGAGTCTGAGTGGATTGCCCTGACGCCATCGAAGTTTGAAATCTCTCCTGGAGAAAACAATGATCTGCAAATTGGCATGATTCGGGGTGTCGAAGTTCATGGACGCGTGTTCGCATCTGATACCGGTCAACCTGTAAGCCGTTCACATATCGCGCTCCGCAGCGAGACAATCAATTGCTGGCGAACCGCGACATCCGATTTGGCAGGTCGGTTTTCTGTGCGAATGCCACCGGGAGATACACGGGTGCAGCTGTTTGCCATGCCCCTGACCGTCACCCACCAATATCCCGAAACGCAGACCATCGACGTTCCTCAACAGGTCGCTAAATATGAAATGGATCCCATTCTCATTGATCCGAAAGGGTCATTGCGTGGATTCTTGATTGATGAACAAGGCAAACGCGTGCCTGGTCGTCGAATAGCCGTCTTATCGACCAGGTATCGCCACCTGTGCGGAATTTCGGTGACGGATGCTCGGGGCAGCTTTCTGCTGCACCTAAGCAACCATGATCTTGAACAGCTGAAGAACTTGCTGGAGCATCGTCAGGACGGACCGCAAACAGCACGTCAAAATATAAAACTGACTGTGCTGCCTCAGGATGCTCCGACCGACACATTCCTGATTCGCGACTACATCAAAACTTCGAGCCAGGAATCGACCTACAAAATCGTGAGCAAGCAGCCTTTGGTACTCAAGCTGCTATCTGAGAGTCAGGAGAAACCAGAAAACTCTCCGATTGATCGCTAACCCATACGATTGAGTGGAAGCCTTTTCGTGGCCGAGCTACAGCATCAAAGTCCAGCGTCAAAGTCCCATCCACCATGTTCCCGCGGCTAGCCAGGCGGGCATCAACACTAGTCCCGCAATCGACGTCCACAGGACCACTCGCAACGCGGTTTCGGTGTCTTTTTCATAGAGCTTGGTCAGCACGATGGGAAAGACGGCCGCAGGCATGGCGGCTTGCAGCATGACGACGGCGCGAAGGTCTGTGGATGCAAAAAGCCACCTGCCCATGGCCAACATGATCAGCGGCAATAGGATTTGCCGCACACCGATCGCAGCAAAGATCGTTCGCGGTGAACCTCGCCACGCACCGTCTTTGAGGAAGTCGACGATGATCGCGCCGCTGAGCAGCAAGCCCAGCGGAATGGCGCATGCCCCGATGGCTCCGATGGCGGACAGAATCGGCGCCGGCACGTACTTGATCCACCCCAGTTCACTCAGTGCGACCGAAATCAGCACTGCCCACAACGGAGCGCTCTTGAGCATCCCTCGCCAGCCATTACCGCCGGAACCGCTGATGATCGCCAGCCCGATGCTCCACAATGCCACATCAACCCCAACGTTGTGCAAGATCAGTTCGATGACCGCACTGGGATAAAATTTCTCGGCAAGCGGCAAGGGGATGTATCCGTAATTGGCGATCCCGACGCAGAGTGCAAAGGCACGTTGGGACACGTCCGTTGTCAATCCGATCTTCGGTCCCAGCGAACGTGCGATCAGATAAGCGATTCCAAATCCGAACGCGGTGCTGCAGAAACCGAACGCGGTCGGTTGCCATGCCGTGGTGACGGAGCCGATCTCGGTGCTCGTGGCAAATTTCCCGATGAAGTAAGCCGGCAGCATGACGTTCGCCGTCAGATTTGCGAGTGTCCGGTCTGCTTCTGTCGTCAGCCATTTCAATTGACGACAGCCGGCGCCCACTCCCATGACGAGAAAGACGCCGAGAACGGATGCGACGATGGGCCAGACTTCACTCATGATGGGCGACAACGTAATCACTGTCAGCTATCTGCGGGAGCATTGATCCTGACATGGTCGCCATCGACTCCACCGAAGTGCGATTGGGCGTCATCTGTGTCCCTAAGCAGGCCTTTTCACCTGACGGGACGTAGTTGCCCAGCGGCAGCACGTCCCCAAAGCAGCTCATTCAGGACTCTCAATTCACGCACTGAGAAGTTCCACAGACGCAAACAGGGCGTTGATCGCTTCGTCCACCATCGCAGAGTCCGGTTCTGGGGAATCGATCGCGGCAGAAACAGGGGCAACCGAGTTGATCTCACTGATTGCCGCAACCAATTTCTTGGGGACCAGTTCTTGATCCAATTTGTCGTCCTCAGTGACGCCCTGGGTGATCGGAATTTCCGACACCCCCACCGCTGCTGACGCTAATGATTGGCTTGGGAGATCAGTAGCAGCGGAACTTCGTTGACGCGCCAGTTCATTGACGATCCACAGGGCGTCCAGTGCGGTTTCCCGACCGTCGCGGTTGACGTCGGTGAAACTGGTGGAGACTTGCTGAGGAGCGGATTCCCCTTCGGCGAGTCCACTTTGCAATTGGTTGATTACCATCAGAGCATCCATCGCCGTGGTATTTCCGTCCCCGTTGACGTCGGTCGGATTGAGGATGTTGCTGGGGGAGTTTCCAACCGCATCGGCACCGGCCGACGAGTGAACGGAGAACATTCGATCTGCGGAATGTCCCTCAAAAATGATCGCGTACAGACCACCGGACGTGACCGTCGCGGATACGACTCCGTTGGAGAATTCGCCCGCAGGTACTAAATCGCCGTCCATGATTTGAACCGTCTCGATCGCGGATGCCGAACCGATTGGCGTGACGGAGATGGTGGTGTCGCTGATCGCTCTGAAAATGATTGCGGTCGGTACACTGTCGCCAGGTATCACGTGTGGGCGGGCAATCAGTTGCGGCAAATAGATTCGTGCCGGACCGCGTTCGGGGTCGTCATTGACAATCGTCGTCTGTGCAACGGCGGCAGCAAAGGTTGCCGCTTGGTCGACGTCCGCATAACGCACCGTCAGTATCTCGTCGTCTTCGAATTCACGGTCGCCGCGCACCAAAATGCTGAAGGAAACCGATGTCTGACCATCCTCGAAACTGACCGTGATGGGAGCCGACACGATGTCGCTGGAGTCAAGAGTACCGCCAATGGAAAGCGTCGCCGTTGCCGCACCATCAGCAATGTCTCGGCGGGCAATGAACTCAACCGAAACCTCGCCGCTATCACCTTCCTGGACAGATTGGCTGACCGCTTGAATGGAATAGATCGGTTGATTGATCACCTCCAGAATCGCGTCGACCACCTCCGAAGCGTTCGATGCTCGCAGGGCGGCACCTCCTGAAAACGCGGCGATTGCCTCCAACTCATTGATAGCGTTAGAATTCGAGCCGATCGCGACGGTAAAGATCTGCACGGGCACGGGAGCACGACCGGTGGATTCGCCCTCGGGCATGATTGTTGTCATCGTAATGGAAAAACCTTCTCCCTCGGCGATGGTTGCCGGGAGTGGTGTATCCACATTGACATCTGCCGCCAGCCGCTCGACTTCCGGTCGGACGCTTGGATCATCAGCGTCTTCGTCCGTGAACAGAATGATCTTTCTCGAGACGGCCTCCGATCTCCACTGCCCGACTCCTCCGTTGAGCGCGAGCCGCAACGCGGTGTAGACGTTCTCTGTGGAGGCCCCTGAGATCGAGACTTGGTTGATCGCCGCAGTGGCAGCGGCTTTTCTTTCCTCCACCGTTTCTTGTTCGGTGAACTCTGTGAAGACCGTGGGGCTGGAGTCGTATCCCATCACGGCCACACGCGAGCCCTCGAATCCGCGCTCGGGGTCAAACACGGAATCGAGAATCTGTCTCGATTGAGATTTCACGGCTTCGATGTCGTCACTCATGCTGCCGGTCACATCGATGACAAACGCTAGGTCCTGTCCTCCCTCGACCACCTCGATGACGGTGCCGCCGCCGATGATGATGGACGCGTCTCGTCCAGTGACCTCTTCGGGAGCCAAAACCCGCAAAGCCGCCCCCGCAGGAACCATCGCGGAAATGGTCACTTGTGTCCCAAAGAAATCAAAGAATCCGTCATCTCCATTGATCATCACTTGGCCGCTGGAGAACGACACATCGTCTTGATCGACGAGCTCGTGCAGCACACCGATCTTGTCTCCGATCTCCAAATCCAAGATCGTGTCACCGTCCAGTTCGCCTGGCGTTCCCAGGAAGGTGTCGGCACCCGGACCACCGTGCATCTGATCGTTTCCGCCAATTCCGAATAGGTTCGCGTCATCGCCTCTCAGGGAATCGTCGCCGTCAAAGCCTTGCAGGAAATCGTCACCGCCACCTCCGATCAAGAAATCGTCCTGAGACACGGAGAACCCGTACGCAGAGGTCATCGATGCACTGGTTCCAAGAATGACGGAAGGTGCATCAGCGGAAAAGAAATCGGTCGCCGCATTTGCGATACTATTCAGGTCCTCGGTCAATGAAACCAGCACCCGCGACTCTCGATTCGTACGATCGTAGAAGACCGACGATAGAATCACCTCTGTGGAGTAGCGATACGTTTGAGCCCCATGCAGTTTGAGCAAGTTGGGGACATCCCCCAAGATCGGGACGCTTTCAAACACCGGGTAGACTTCCTGCGCAGCGTTGCTGTTGTAGGAGCCGACAATGGAATACACCGCGTCGCTCTCGTGGCCGACATTCAAAACGCGACTGTCACTTGCAAAACTCGCTTGAGGTGATGCGACCGCGACCGCGTCATAACGCCAGCCGGGAACCGTATTGTCCGGGTGATTGGCCATAAAGAACTCCGTCATCGCTCCGCCCAGGCTGTGACCGGCCACGAGCAACGTGCCTCCCGCAGAACGACTAGCAAGCAGTTGGTTTAGCGCGTCGAAGAGTGGAGAAAACGCTTGGTAGTGCAGTTGCTGGCCGAGCGGCCCCCAGTCCCCTGGGTCACCAAAACTGAAGGGGATTCCGTCAAAAACCGTCCCTCGAAAACCGAGTGCCAGCCGTCCGGTACCCGTCTGCTCCAGCAGTACGGCCTCCGCAGTACCCGGAAACAAAATATCGACACCCGATAGCGGGTAGGAATTGGAACGATACAGGAATCCGCCATCAACGAGTCGTTCAGTCGGCAAACCGAAATTGGTCAGCTGGCTAGTAATCGCTTGCCAGCCTGCAAGCCCCGCGGCGACAACGTCTGCGTTAGAAGTTCCGTACGCTGCGGCCGCGACATTGACTCCCGCCAAGACATCCGCGCTGGACAGCGTGGGATGATAAAACTTTGTTCCCGGACTGTTGTTCATCAGCATGCCGACGCCCTCACCCTCGGCTGCTTGTTCCGACGTATGCAAGAAAGCCGACACGCTCAACGAACCAGTGACGAAAGTCTCGCCGACTACTTCCAAATCGGAAGGCATCGTCGCGGAAAGCATCGTTCGCTGCTCAAGCGTCTCGAATTGGCGTTTTCGAAAGCGGGGCGATTTTCCAATGGAACGTTGGGGTCTCATCGTGCTGTCCTCTCAAGGTTGAAGTCGTCCGCGCCAACATTCCCGACCAGTTGGCATCTGTTGCGGGAGCGAGTATAGCGGCGCCGGAATCAGCCTGCACGCCGCCCCGGTGCCATGATGCAAAACAATCCCATCCTTTTGACAGTCCAGTTGTGACATCGTTGGGAAATGCAGAAGGTTTTTCATAATCCGGGCTACCGAGATGCCTTGTCCGCCATCAGTTGTTTGAATCGGGGATGATCTCTGAGCGAGTCCAAGTCTTCGTCGGTTTCGTACTTCGAAAACAAAATCGAGTCGTCGTCGGCAAGCTCCCATAGCGCGTCGATCGCGCGCTCGGTTTGCCCCAGCATGGCCAAGGCACATGCGTAGTTGTACTCGATGAATCGCGGCGTCCAATCCTGGCGGACTTCGAAGAACGGATCTTGCGAGTCAAAACTGGGAAGGTCACGGATCAATCGCTCATTCGCTGCGAGGCTTTCCTGCAACAAACGAGTCTTTTCCGTTGGCTCCGAGACGGATCGGCTCATTTCCATGAGTGAGCGTGCGAATCCATACCGCGCGCCGACGTTCATCGGGTCCAGCTCAATTGATTGCGACGAGTACTTGATCGCCTGTTCAAACCAAACCATGCGATTGTCGGATTCACATTCGGCCCGGAACTCAAAAACGGTGCCGATGAAATGCGTCAGGTCGACCAAACAATCGATCCTCTCTTGGGGATCGGCGTCGTCATCCGGTTGATTCCGCACACGGTCGATCAGCCGCTGTGTAATTTCAATCGCTTCGTCGAAACACGCGATCTTGGCTTCCTGTGCGGTGGTATGCTCGCCGAGCCGAAACAAACATTTTGCGAGACAGTCTTCGGTCGCCTCATGCCCCGGTTCCTGTCGAAGGATCGCTCGCAGCAATTCGATCGCTTCACGCGACAGCTGGCATTGCCGCTCGGGGTCATCCAAGCAATCCACGAGAAAGTACTTTGCGTTGGCGAGCTGAAATCTTGCTTCCAAATTACCCGGCCAAATCGCCAGGGCTTTTTCGAAACATGGAATCGCTTTCTCGATGATCACCGCGGCCTGCTCACGGCCCTGTCCCTCCAGCTTTTGAAGGATTGCTTGCCCTCGCTCGACGGCTTCGTCCGATCGTTGCTCGGTGCGTTGGCTGCTGGACGGGTTGATGTAGGCCATGCTCGATTTATTTCTCGTTGCGGATGATGTCGTAGCGTGCAAACTCATGGTCAGTTGCAGCCTCACGGATGCATTCTAAGCATTCGTCCCGCTCGCAATCCAGTTGCCGGATCACAAAGTGACGATGCCCCCGATTGTCGCTCGACTTTCCAAGTCGAAAGCGAGCCTCGGAAAACGTTTTGCCAATCCAAGACGTTGATTTACGTGGTCGGGTCGCTTCCCCATGCGTGCAGATGTCAGCCTAGAAAGGCTGACGTACAAAAGGCGGCCCGATTGTCGCTCGACTTTCCAAGTCGATAGCGTGCCCCGGCAAACGTTTTACCACTGCATGACGCTGATTTACGTGGTCGGGACGCTCCCCAGGTGTGCAGATGTCAGCCTAGTGGTCTGGGACGGCTAGAAGCTAGGGTTTGCCGTAGTGGATCTTGCCAAAGATCCCACCGCTACCACTACCCTGGAGATACGCTACAGGATCTTTAACAAGATCCACTACCCTGGAGATAAGTCACCCCGTACAACGTCGCGTATGAACCCTGATAGCGAGCCCCAGCAAGTCATCCGCCCACCGCGATTCGCCCATTTTCCGTTTGATCCCGCTCGCGTACCGTTCTTTTATGGCACAGCGGTTCTGGTCTGCGGCACCTTGGGCGTGTTGGCCAGTGCGCCGGGACAGACCGTTGGGGTTTCCGTGTTCACGGACTTTCTGATCCAAGCCCACCAGTTGTCACGCAGTTGGATCAGCTTTGCCTACCTCACTGGCACCATTGCCAGCGCGTTGCTGATCACCCGCGCCGGTCGCTGGTACGACCGCTTCGGAGGACGCTGGGTCGCCACCGCGTCGGCCGCCATGCTCGCGTTGGTTCTGATCGCGATGAGTTTCTCGGTCTCCATCGCCGGGTTTGTTGCTGCGGGATTGCCAGATCGTTTCCGTGACGGAACTGCGTTTGTCGTCTTGACGTTGGGCTTTTTTGCGATGCGATTCTTTGGTCAGGGCATGCTGACTTTATCGTCTCGCAACATGGTGTTGGAGTGGTTTGAGCAGCGACGTGGAATGGCGATGGCGTTCATCGGCACATCAGTTGCGTTCGGTTTCTCAGCGACTCCGCCGTTTTTCGAGTGGCTGATTCGACAAGGCGGCTGGTCTTGGGCTTGGCAAGCGATCGCCGCGCTGGTGGCCGGATTTGCATTGATCGCGTTTTGCTTCGGTCGATCAAAACCGGAGGAGCACGGGATGCTGCCCGATGGGCCGTATGCCAAGGCCGACCGAAAGACGCATGAGGAAACCGTCAGCGGTCGCCAGTTCACGCTTTCCGAAGCTCGGCGAACCTACAGCTTTTGGATCTTCACCTTCAGCGTGGTGCTATCTGGTTTGCTGCTGACCGCCTTCTCGTTTCACGTCGTATCAATCTTCGCCGACGCCGGCATGAGTCGTAGTCAAGCCGTCGCGATCTTTGTCCCGGCAGCATTTGTCAGCGTCGCAGTGGAATTGTTCGGCAGTTGGCTCAGCGATTTCGTCAAACTGAAATACTTGGCGATCGTGCAGGTGCTGGGCAGCCTTTTGCTCTCACTGAGCTTGTCTTCGCTGGGTTCCCAGCTGTCTGTCGTCATCGTGGTTTTGGGGATGGGGATGATGCAAGGCATGTTCGGGATCATTTCTGCCGTGACTTGGCCGCGGTTTTACGGTCGCACTCATCTGGGAGCGATCTCCGGATTCTCGACGTCGATTGTTGTCGCGGGAACGGCGGTCGGCCCGTATCTCTTCAGTGTCGCGCACGACCAATTTGGAACCTACCGCCCCGCGACGATCCTCTGTGCCGTACTCGCGGTCGCCCTGCTGGTCGCGTCACCCAAGGCCGATCGCCCGAAGTAGTCATTCTGGGGAGCGTTTCCCACTGTTTGACCCGCAGCCGAAGGCGTAGGCGGTAGCGGTGATGGATTCTGCGGGGCAATCCGGCCGGTGGCGTCTCCTGCGCCTTCGGCTACGGGGCAAACGAAGTTGTTGCGAATGTCAGCCTGGAAAGGCTGACGTACGTGACCCTCTGGCACAACTTTTTGACAATTCTGACCACCTGCCCCCCGTTGGTGCGATTGGCAATCTTGCAATTCAAACAACTGTTTGAAACAATCGTTTAAATCGTCTTGCTTTGTTATTTCCTGATCGTGGAGGCCACGTCATCAACGACTCAATGGACGCCGACCCACGCAGTCGGCTGATTGCGGCAGCCGGACCTATTTTCGCCGGTCGTGGATATTCCGGTGCGTCGCTGCGCGAGATCGCGGCGGAGGCCGGTGCGAACGTTGCATCGATCTCGTATTACTTCGGGGACAAGATGGGCTTGTACCGGGCCGTGATTCAGCACATTCGACGCACGCGAGAGCAGCAGCATGCGATGCCAATGGACCTCGTTGCGCTGCCCGCGCCGACGCGATTGTCCATGCTGGTCCGGACGATGCTCTCTCGCATGATGGCCTGCAACAACACCGGATGGGAATCGCAGGTGATGACCAACGAGATGATGCAGCCGACCGAAGCGTTCGAGGAACTGGTCAAAGATTACTTTCAGCCGCTTTTCACGCTTCTGAAACAAACCATGGCAGAGCTGTTGGCGGCGACGCACCCCAACGTGAAGGAATTCCCCGAGCATATGATCGAGCAGCTCGCGCTCAGCGTGGTCGGTCAGTGCTTGTATTACCGCGTGGGAAATCGAGTCGTCGAGATCTTGATTCCCCAGCAGCGACGACAGGACCACTACAACGTCGACGCGTTGTCGCGGCATGTGATCGCGTTCACGCTCGCCGCAGTGGCCAACCCCGATTTTCACACATGCAGCAATTCCGCTGTCAATCTTTCCGCGACCAACGCAGCCGAAACGAGTTCACACACGGGTTCGTTGCCGGTTGATTCATCAGACATATCCGACACCCATCGTTCTGTTTCATAGTGACCATGTCCCAACTGACCACCCATTCACCGTCCGATGGTGAGACGCCCATGTCTTCCGATCCACACGTTGCATCGCCGATGAAGCCGAACGGTTCGCCGATCGCGGTCAACACGCAGGCTTTCCCAGACGCCAAAGCTCATTCGGGATCCGAGGCATGGAGCAAATCGGTACTGTTCAATTTGGTCGTGCCGTTGCTGCTGCTGGGCCTTGGTGGCTTGGCCATCGTGGTGTTCGGCGAAGCGAAAGCGAAGCCGCTGCCGCCACCGGATCTGTCTCTTGCGGGACGTATGCAAGCGTTGCCGGCGGCGAGAGTGGAAGTCGTCCGGTCGCTGGAGTCCACCGGCAAGAAACTGGAACTCGTGGTCGATGGTTCGGTCGTTCCTTACCAGGAAGCACTCGTGGCGGCGGAGGTTGCCGGACGCGTCGTGCACAAGGAACCGATTTGCGAAGCGGGCTCGGTGGTCAAGCAAGGTCAACTGTTGATGCGGATCGATCCGACGGATTACGAGCTTGCCGTGGAGCGTCTGACGCGACAAAAGGAACAAGAGTATCGGGCTTTACAGGAAGTGGACCAGGAGATCGCCAACATCGGTCAGTCGATCAAAATCGCCGACCAAGACGTGAAGTTGCAGCAGAACGAAGTCGAGAGGCAGCTTTCGTTGCCCAAGAACTTCGCCAGCCAAGCGGAGATCGATCGCGCCAAGGGGGCGTTGTTGCAGGCCAGCCAACAGTTGCTCAACTTGAACAACCAAATCCGCTTACTGAGAGCGAGACGAACCAAATTGGAGTCCAGCGAGGAACTGGCCGCGACCCAACTGCGTGCGGCGGAGACGGATTTGAAACGCACCGAGATTGTCGCGCCGATCAGTGGCGTCATCGTCAGCGAGCAAGCCGACTTGAACACGTTTGTCAATCGCGGCACCACACTGGTGACGATCGAGGACACCAGCAAAGTCGAGGTCTCGTCGCGACTCAGGATGGACCAGCTGCATTGGGTGTTGGATCAGAATGATCCCAACTTGGCCACCGATGGTTACGATTTGCCGGACACTCCGGCGATCATTGAGTTCGACGTCGCGGGACGCGAATCGTCGACGTATCGGTGGCGTGGCAAACTGGTCAGCTACGACGGCGTCGGTCTGGACACGGCAACGCGAACGGTCCCCGTGCGTGTCTTGGTCGATTCCCCGAATCAGATGCTCGACGCCGAAGGTGCGGAATACACCTCGGGTCGTTCCAACGCATTGGTTCGCGGAATGTTTGTCCGCATTCGATTGCAGATCCAGCCCAAGACGCCGCTGGTGGTGATTCCCGCACAAGCATTGCGACCGGGCAATCGCGTTTGGGTGTTCACCGAAGACGCATCGGTGCTCGATGAGATCGCTCCACCGCAAGGCGATGAAACACAAGAAACAGGGGCAGACCCGAAAGAGGTCGCGGTCGTACCGGCAAAGCTGGCAGGAAAGAAAACGGAACCTTTGGATGCCGAGCAGAAGGCAGCCACACAAAAGAACGACCCCGAGGACAAGGCCCTCAACGCCGTCGATAGTGAAGCGTCAGCGGAGCCTACATTGGATCCCAAGAACTGGATCGCGGGCAAGGTCACCGTTTCGCAAACCGTTTATCCGGTCGAATCACTCCGGCTTTCGGACACCGTGGAAGATGACCCGTTGGTTTCGCCCGTCGTCAAATCCGCAGGGCGGATGTGGGTCTGTGAAGCCGCCGGTGATGAGATCGTCGATGGAACCAGGATCGTTGTTTCGCCGCTGGGCAGTGTCGGCGCCGATGGCGTCGCGGTGCGTATCCCCAATCCAGAGGCCAGCATCGACAACGAGCCCGAGCCACAGTCTGAGCCACAAGCCGAACCGGTACCCGCCACACAGGCCGTCACGCAAGCAAGCTCCGCGACGCGAGCGGGAGAGTCACGATGAAACGAGCAATCGCGTGGGCGATTTCCAATGGCCCCGGTATGAACGTGTTGGTATTGGGGCTGATGGCCATGGGGGCATGGTCGTTGATGTTAATGCAACGTGAGGTGTTTCCAAAGTTTGAGTTGGAGATCGTGATGGTGACGGTTCCCTATCCGGGAGCCACGCCGAGGGATAGCGAAGTCGCGATTTGCCAAAAGATCGAGGAGTCCATCCGATCGATCGAAGGGATCAAGAAGGTGACGTCGATCGCGCGCGAAGGTGCGGGCTACGTCTTGGCAGAACTTCGCAGCGACGTCCGGGATGTGCAGAAGGTGATGTCGGAGATCGATCGGCAGATCAAGCTGATTCCCAGCTTTCCCGAATTTGCCGAGGATCCCGAGATCCAGCAGATCACGTTTCGCGACGCAGCAATCCGCATCGGAATCATCGGCCCTCCGGATCGTACTCGCGAATCCGAACTCGCGCTGCGTGAGATCGCCGAAGACGTTCGGGACGACGTGCTGATGCTGCCGACGTGTTCATCCGCGTCGATCATGGGCACACGTCCCTATCAGATCGATGTCGAGATCCCAGAAGCCACCTTGCGCAGCTACGACTTGACGCTGGATCAAGTTGCTGCGTCCATTCGGCAGCGAAACATCGAGTTGCCCGGCGGACAGCTCAAGTCCGAGGGGCAGGAGGTCTTGCTGCGAGCCAAGAACAAAGGCCGCGTCGGTGAGGAGATTGCCAAGTTGCCGTTGGTGACCGACCAACGCGGCGTGGTGCTGACGGTCGGCGATTTAGGCTCCGTCCGAGACGATTTCGAAGACTCCTCCGTCGTCGGGGAAATCAATGGTGAACCGGCGATGGTCGTCAACGTCGAGCGGACCAAGAGCGAAGACTTGCTGGCGTTGGTCGACGATGTGTACAAGTATGTCGAAGGTAAGACGTTGCCCGAAGGATACGAGTTCGTTGTTTGGAATGACAGCAGCAAAGAGGTTCGCGGGCGAATCGAGCTGCTGCAACGCAACGGTCTGCAAGGGCTGGCGTTGGTGTTCCTCGTCTTGACACTCTTTCTGGAAATGCGGTTGGCGTTCTGGGTTGCCTTGGGGATCCCAATCTCCATCCTCGGCGCCGGCGTCGCGTTGGAGTTTGGTGGCCAAACACTGAACATGTTGAGCCTGTTCAGTTTCCTGGTCGCGTTGGGCATCGTGGTCGATGACGCGATCGTGATCGGCGAAAACATTTACGCGCACCGGCAAATGGGCAAGGATTACCGGCAAGCGGCGATCGATGGCACGGTGGAAGTCTTCGGCAGCGTTACGGCCTCCGTGTCCACGACAGTCATCGCGTTCGCACCGATGTTCTTTGTCTCCGGCGTGATGGGCAAATTCATGGCGGTGATTCCGTTTGCGGTGATCGCCATGTTGGTGATCTCGCTGTTCGAGAGCATTTTTGTCTTGCCGAGCCACCTGGGGCATCGCCATGCCGGTTTCTTTCGTGTCCTGCAAGTGCTGACGTATCCGGTTCGCCCCATCGGACTCGCGCTGGGGTGGCTGAGCGAGCATTTCAGCATTGCTCTGGAGTGGGTCTCCGATCGTGTCTATGCACCGGCGCTGCGTTTCTGCCTTCGGTATCCGATGATGCCCATCGCGGTCGCCGTCACACTGTTTTTGATCACCGGCGGAATGATCCGCGGTGGGATCGTGCCGTCCGTCTTGTTCCCCAAGGCGGACAACAATTTCTTGCAAGCTTCCATCGTTTTTCCGGATGGAACCCCCGCGATCGAAACCGACCGAGCGACCCGTCAAATGGAACGGGCTCTGCGCCAAGTCAGCTTGGAGATCGCGGCCGAGCGAGCCGCACGCGAAAAGGTTGACCCACTGACACTCTATCCCGGCACCACTGTCGAGAGCACCGGCCCGGTGCGTCTGACGTACCGCGAGGTGGGATCGGTAACGAACCTGCAAAACGCAGCCGGCGGTGGCAACAACGGCAGCCATGCCGGCCAGATCTTTGCCGAGCTATTCGACACCGAGATCCGAGAGATCCATAGCCGGGACTTGATCGCCCGCTGGCGCAAGGCGGCGGGTGAGTTCCCCGGAGCCGAGCGTGTGGTTTACGACGCAGTCGGCGTCGGACCTGGCGGCAAAGCGATCGAGTTCAAGCTGCTGGCGGCCGGTGAAGACGAAGAACAATTGTTGGCCGCCACCGAAGACATCAAAGCAAAACTGGCGACCTTTGCCGGCGTGTTCGACATCGCCGACGACAACACGCCCGGCAAATGGGAGTTTCAGTTCAAGGTCAAGGATCAAGCGTTGGCTACGGGAATCACGCCAACGGATTTGGGAACCACCGTTCGCAACTCGTACTTCGGTGCCGAAGCCATGCGGTTGCAGCGTGGCAGGCACGAAGTCAAATTGATGGTTCGCTACCCCGAGGAAGAGCGAAAGAGTTTGGTGAATTTTCGAGACATCCAAGTCCGTGATGCACAGGGAAATCAGAAGCCGATCACCGAGCTTGCCGAAATCGACTTGCAACGAGGTTTCTCAGAAATCAACCGCGTCGACCAGATGCGCTCGATCACGATCACGGCGGACCTTGATTCCGAAACCGCGAATGCATCGTTGATCATCAGCCAACTGCAAGAAGACTATGTTCCGCAAATGCAGAAGAAGTTCCCCGGTGTATCGATCCGATGGGAAGGCCAGGCGGAGCAGAGTCGTGAGTCGGTGGGTAGTTTGTTGGTCGGCAATGCGATCGCCATTTTGGCGATGTATGTTCTGCTGGTGCTGCAGTTCCGCAGCTATGCACAACCGATTTTGATCCTGATGATCGTGCCCTTCGGGATGATCGGCGCCGTGTGGGGACACGCTTTGTTGGGTCTGCCGTTAACGCTATTCAGCATGTTTGGGCTCGTCGCGCTCACCGGCGTGGTGATCAATGATTCGATCGTGCTGATCGATTTCATCAACGCCCGGGTGCGTGAAGGAATTCCGGTGGCACAAGCGTTGGAGGAATCGGGACAACGGCGTTTCCGCCCGATTTTGTTGACCAGCATGACGACGATAGCAGGGTTGATCCCACTGATGCTGGAGAAATCCTTCCAAGCGCAGTTGTTGATTCCGATGGCGTGCAGTTTGGCGTTCGGTTTACTACTGGCGACTGCGTTGGTGTTGTTCCTGGTGCCCGTGTTTTACACGTTGTACTTGAAGGCATTTGCGGTGGCAGTCGGAGCACTGAGGTTGATCGGCATTGTGAGCGTCAATGACGAAGAAGATTCTGAGACACCAGCAGCCGCAGCGATGAAGACCGAAGCCGCAGTTTGAGTTGTAGACGCAATTTCGCAACGGCCAGCCTGATACCAAGCGCCCTGAGCCGCGACGCGTCAGCGGCCGGGGCTTTGCAACGTTCCCACCTCATCCTCCATCGTCGTTCGACCATCCGAATCATAAACGTCCACGGAAAATGGCTCCCCTCTCCCCCAGTTCCTAGCGAGCCTCAAGCGAGTTAGGAACTGGGGGAGAGGGGCTGGGGGGTGAGGGGGCAATGCCGCCCAAAAGCGATCCGAAAACCAGTTCGCGCCACCAAAAAACCACTCACCACAGAACGCCTTGAGGCGCGCTGTCATCTCTTCCAAGGAACTTGGCATCGCGTCAATCGTTCGAGCATTTCGATTCCTCTTCGATTAGAATCTCACGATCCCCTACCGCCTGACCATGAGCAACGCCATGCACCGAAGAACACCACTGATCTTCCCCGTCGCCCCCATCTGCGTTTTCGTCTGCTGTATTCTGAGCACAAAATTCGCTGCAGCAGAGTCACTCGCCGGTACACGACCGAACATCATTCTGGTAATGACGGACGATCAAGGAATGGGCGACTTGTCGTGTTTGGGCAACGACGTCCTCAGGACTCCCAACCTGGACAAGTTCTATGAGATGTCGACACGGTTCACCGAGTTCCACGTCAGCCCGACGTGCGCTCCCACACGTTCGTCGATTTTCAGCGGACGCCACGAGTTCCGAAACGGAGTGACGCATACGATCAAAGAACGCGAACGGATGGCGTTGTCCACGACGACCTTTCCGAGTCTGTTGCAAAAATCAGGGTACGAAACGGGCATCTTTGGCAAATGGCACTTGGGCGACGAAGACGAGTACCAGCCGTACAACCGCGGCTTCAGTGAAGTCTTCATTCACGGTGCAGGCGGCATCGGGCAATCCTACCCCGGCAGTTGTGCCGACTTTCCGCCCAACCGTGACAACGAGGGCAAGTACTTTGACAACGTGATCTTGCACAACGACACGATCGTGCAAACCTCCGGCTTCTGTACCGATGTTTTCTTTCAAGCCGCGTTGGGCTGGATCAAGAAGCAACATGATGCCAAGACGCCGTTCTTTGCCTACGTCTCGACGAACGCGCCTCACGGGCCGATGTTGGCACCCGAGAAATACAAAAAGCGGTTCCGCGATCTGGGCTGGGACGAAGGCACGCAGGGACGCTACGGCATGATCGAGAACATCGACGACAACTTCGGGACGCTGATGGCCAAGTGTGACGAGTGGAACTTGTGGGACGACACCCTGGTGATCTTCATGACCGATAATGGTCAAGCCAGCCGGACCGGCAAGCTGAACGGAAAAAAGACAGACCTCTTCACCGCCGGATTCAAAACCGGCAAAGGATCACCGTTCGAAGGCGGAACCCACGTCCCCGCGTTCTGGCGTTGGAAGGGCAAACTGGGCGAAGGCGTCGATATCAACGGCTTGACCGCACACATCGACCTGTACAAGACCTTCTGTGATCTCGCCGGAGTGACCATCCCCGATGGCGTCCAATCGATCGATGGACGTAGCATGCTGCCACTGTTGGAGGACCCCAAGGCCGAGTGGCCTGACCGCGAAGTGTTTGTCCACCAAGGACGATGGGAAAAGGGAGCCGATCCGAATCAGAGCAAGTTCAAGAACTGTGCGGTGCGTACCCAACGCTGGCGATTCGTCAACGACAAAGAACTCTATGACATCGCAGCCGACCCGTACGAAAAAGTGAACGTGATCGAGCAGCACCCCGACGTCGTCAAGAAACTGCGTGCCGCATACGACCAATGGTGGACGGACACGGTTCCCTTGATGGTCAATGAGAATGCACCATACGCGCCGCAGCAGCCTCAAGCCGTTCGCTATGCCAAACAGCTTGAGACGATCGGCATTCCGAACTGGACGGCACCTAAGCTGTAGCGACTCTCGCCGATCAGAATCGACGAGCAATCGTCCCGGTTGTCACCAACCGGGGATCAATCTGGGCGCGGCGACGGAGAATCCGATCGCCGCGATCACCAGCGTCAATCCGATGGCGGGCTGCGGGATGCGGTACCGGGTCTCGATCCAACGCACCATCTCGATCAACACCGGCAGCAAGGCGCCGCCGATGGCAGCGGAACCGACCACGGCGATCACCACCGAGCTCGGCGCCCGTACAACGCCCATGTAGATTCCGATCACCGCTGAAGAGGTCGCAGCCCCATAAATCATTCGGCGATACAATCCGGATCGGGACGCCGCAAAAACGGCGGCAAAACCTGCCGCAAGCGGCCAAGCGAGAATTCCTTTGCGGTCGTACAGGATGACTTCCGCCGCGACGGCTTGCATCATCGCCGCGATCACCATCCCCCAAAACACGCGCTCGGCGCGGGGCGGAAACCAAGTGCCGACCAAGAAGCCCAGTGCCATCGCCGCAACGGTTGCCACGGCGCCGGCCATCATGTGATCTTCGCCTCGTGGGTTCAAGAACGCCGCCAAGATGGTTGCCGCGAGTGTGACGACAAAGAGCGTCGACAAACGAAACTGCAACGCCGTCTCGGTATCAGCAGTGGAATCATCCGAACTCATTCATCCGCCTTCAGTGGTATCTAAACGTCTCACGCGCGCTGATGGATTGTAGCAAGAGTCCGATAGTCGTTCGACTTTCCAAGTCGAAAACGAACAACACCATACGCCCAGACACTAACCATACGCTCTGAGCCGTGACGCGCAACTGTCACCTCCCCCAAGGCACTTGGGGGAGGTCGAGCAGAGCCCTTCAGGCGAATGCGAGGGAGGGGGCGTCTGCGCAAGTAAACGCTTGGAACTGGTAATACGTATGCCAGGGCGCGCTATCGACTTGGAAAGTCGAGCGACGATTGTCGTTCGACTTTCCAAGTCGAGAACGAACACCACCATATGCCCAACCTCAAACCATACGCTCTGGCCCGTGATCCCCCCTGTCACCTCCCCCAAGGCACTTGGGGGAGGTCGAGCAGAGCCCTTCAGGCGAATGCGAGGGAGGGGGCGTCTGCGCAAGTAAACGCTTGAAACTGGTAATACGTATGCCAGGGCGCGCTATCGACTTGGAAAGTCGAGCGACGATTGTCGTTCGACTTTCCAAGTCGAAAACGAACACCACCAAACGCCCAAACTCAAACCATACGCTCTGAGCCGTGACGCGCAACTGTCACCTCCCCCAAGGCACTTGGGGGAGGTCGAGCAGAGCCCTTCAGGCGAATGCGAGGGAGGGGGCGTCTGCGCAAGTAAACGCTTGGAACTGGTAATACGTATGCCAGGGCACGCTATCGACTTGGAAAGTCGAGCGACGATTGTCGTTCGACTTTCCAAGTCGAGAACGAACACCACCATATGCCCAACCTCAAACCATACGCTCTGGCCCGTGATCCCCCCTGTCACCTCCCCCAAGGCACTTGGGGGAGGTCGAGCAGAGCCCTTCAGGCGAATGCGAGGGAGGGGGCGTCTGCGCAAGTAAACGCTTGAAACTGGTAATACGTATGCCAGGGCACGCTATCGACTTGGAAAGTCGAGCGACGATTGTCGTTCGACTTTCCAAGTCGAGAACGAACACCACCATATGCCCAACCTCAAACCATACGCCCTGCGGCTGATTTGGGATACGTAACCAATGGACCGGCTAGCAGCCTGTTGATTTATTTGGTGTTGTCGAAATACTGGTGAGCCGTTGGCCGTAAGGCCTCGGGCATTGCGTATGGCCCGGCCGCTCACGCGTCGCGGCTCACGAACCCAACAGGCTGCTAGGCGTCAAACGATGTACCGTAGAAATGTCAGCCTAGAAAGGCTGACGTACGGATCAATAGCCGAAACCGAGGCGGACCATGATGCCGTCGTCCAGCGACAGATTGTCGACTTTGTTCTGTCGATAGTACAGTTCGCGGTCAAAGACGTACCCGATTTCCATAAAACCCACACGGCGTCCTTGCCGGATCATCTGACTTTGCCCCCATTCCCAGCCGAATGCGACTCGGATGTCATTGATGTCGACTTCGTCACTACGGCCGTCGTCACGCGTGATTGCCCAAGTTCCTCCGCCGTAGTCTGCGTTGAGATACCACCACACATCGTTCGTCCCCAGTGTTCGCCAATACCTCGCAAACTTTGGCTGTGGAAAGAAAATATCGAAACGGGTGAACGGGTTGGGTTGCCAAAGCAATCCGCCGGCAGGCAAGATCTTGATGTGGTTGCGGTCCAGATAATGGACGCCCAGTTTCAATGTCGACGCAGGCGTGATGCGAACCGACCCGAGGCCTTTGCCCATGATGCGAAACACATCGCTACTGGGTGAATCAAACTCAGAAAAAGCACCCACGCGCACGCCAAACTCAGCACCAAAGATTCGATTGGGATCCGATTGCCATCCGGTATCCAGAAACGCACTGAATGCTTTTGACGGCAAGTCTGCGCCGGTCGACGCGATCGGACCGTCCCAGGAATGAAACGAAAACGACGGAACCACATAGATCGGCTGAGTCGATGCCAAAATCGGAGGCAACGCGAATGCGATCGACACGTCGGTGTCGTTGGACATCAGCGAGTTGTCGTCGTTACTCGAGCCGATGAAGGTGTGACGGGCGCGAGGCCCCTGCAAGAATCGATACATGCTGAATCCTTCGCCGCCATATCCCGGCGTCGGGCCGAGTATTCCGCCCGGAAAGAGCGTTGAAGGGGATCCCAGTGGGTAAGCTCCGGCGCCGAACCCACTTGGATCATATCCACCCACTGGAGCCCCGTAGGTTGTGGTGCCAAACGCAGGTGGAGCAGGCTGTACACCGCCCGAGAAAAGTCCTCCCATCGACGGTACGGGTGATGCATAGCCGCCCGGATAAACCGATTGCGTGCCGTAACCGCCCGGAGTCTGAATCGAGTAAGGATCGATTCCCCCGCCATACGTAGCTCCCCCACCATACGTCGGTACCTGCGACTGAAGCGACGGGCCAGTCCCGGGCGCGAACGATTGTCCGTAGCTGGGTGCGAACCCTGGCGAGCCATACCCTGGCGAGCCATAACTTGGGGGCACGGCCAACGGTGCCAGATTGGTTTGTGGAACGCTCATGCTGCCGCCGGCTTGTCCCCAAACAAGACCAGAGCACGCAAGCGAAGCCAAGCAGCAGAGCAGCAGTGCAGCCCAGCGATCACCCAACTGCGAGATGCAGGCATAGCTGAGCGTCGAGTATTTGGGGCTCGCTGCGAACATTTCTGAAAGGAAACCTTGGCGGTGTCGTGACTTGACGGGAAAATGACTGCGTCGGCAAACGTATGTTGGCAATACTCGGCCAAGGAGCTGGCGGTCAAGTCGAGTCCCGGCAATCGCCCCTGCAAACTTGAGCGAAATCCTCCCCAAGAAGATGGAAACGGCGATTTTTTGCAGAAGATTCACGTCTTCGGGCTCAAAGCGTGAAAATTCGGGCGCAGCCAATTTCTCTCGATCGCGTACAATCCCGGCATACAGACCGCTGAAAACCAAACCCGCAACCCACACCGAAACATCCGTTCGATGGAAGACTTCGACCTCGCCCAGCTTGCCCAGTATCTCCACATCACGCCTGACAAAGTCGAGAAGATGGCGTTGCGTGGCACCATTCCGGGGCGGAAGGTCTCCGGTCAATGGCGATTCAACGAAGCCGACATTCACCACTGGTTGGAGGACCGGATCGGAGCCACCGAGTCGGAGGATCTGGGGCAGATGCAAAAGGTGGTCGACCGAGTCACCGGCCGACAGACGGACCAACAACCGATCCATCAGTTGTGTACGGTGGACACGATCGAAATACCGCTGTCGGCCAGAACACGCGGCTCAGTGATCCGCAACATGTGCGAAGTCGCCACACGGTCGGGCTTGATGTGGGATGCCCCGGCAATGGCCGAAGCTGTCAAAGCACGCGAAAACATGCACCCCACGGCTCTCGATTGCGGTGTCGCATTGTTGCACCCTCGGCGCCCTCAGACATCGATTCTTTCTGACACGGTCGTCGCGCTCGGGGTGACCCATTCGCCGATCCCGTTCAGCGATACCGGGCATTCCACCGACATCTTCTTTCTGATCTGCTCTTACGACGATTCTGTCCATCTTCGTACTCTTTCCACCTTGAGCCGACTGATCGCGAGCGACAATCTGCTCACCCAGCTACGCGCCGCTGGCTCAGCGGCCGAAGCTTGGGAGTGCATGCATGCTGCAGAAGAAGCATTGGAAACGGTCTGATTCAACACCACGAATGGATTCCATATGGCTAGCGGACAAAACACAACGACTGTGAATCGATTCGAGTCTTCTGAATCGGATGGCCTATCAACAAATGACACTCTGTTGTGGATCGGTCCCCATGAAACGGCGGAGTTTTGCGATGCGTTTGAGTTTTGTTCGGAGCACGCATCCCAGATCGCGGTCCGTTCCGACATCGAAGACGCGTTGCATCGAATGCCAGGCCAGCTTGGTGCCGTGCTCATCGCCTGCCCCGACGATTCTGCTTGCACCGCTCCATCGAACACGCCGCAATGGAGCCTGCTTAGCGAACTGGGCTGGCAACTGCCCATCGCTCCGCAGCGGTTTCTGATGATGGGCACCTTGTGCGCCGGACAGCGTCCCTCCGTTTCCGAATCGTTTGACGGTCAGACCTTTTACTGGCACGCGTGGAATCAGATCTTGCCGTTTCAACTGCAGCGATGCGGTGTTTCAGCGAAATCGGCATCGGGTCGAACGCCACACAGCCTTGCGATCGTCTCCGAAAGCCATGCGGCTGCGGACGCGTTGATGGAGGTGGTCGCCGATTCGGGTGCCAGCGTGGTGTGGTATCGCAACGAGCACCAGAACACCGGTCGAAACTTCGACGCCGTCTGGTGGGACGACTCCGCAGCCTCAAGTGCAACCGGCGCGATGTGGAATCTGCGAATGTCCGCCATGCGGTCCCCCAAGGCTCATCACGCCTGGATCACGTCGGCTCCCACGGCCAAGTCGATTCAGGACGCAAGACGCGGCGGCATCGATTGGGTGCTGAGTAAGCCGATGCGGATCGAAAGCCTACGCGCCCTGTTGGGATTGTCGGTATCATCGGGTCAGAAATCACAGCGACTAACCTCGCGTGCTGCCTGATTCGTCACGAGCTCTGGCGTTCCAGGGGCCTAGGGCAGCAGCTCGCCCGTCCTCCGTATCTGCTAGCCATGAATACCGTGTTGCCCGTCGTGATCGTTCTCACGCTTGTTGCCATCGCGGTGCTCTATGCCCTGACGCGATTTGATCGCGGCCGTAGTAACGCGTTGCTTCGGTTGGACTGGTTCGTGCCCATGCTGCGCCGATCAAAATCGGCCGACTCCCCGTCGCATTCAATTCCCGGTCGCGTGCTCCGTCGACTCGTCCCCGCGAGTTGGCAATCCAACCGCTCCACCAAACAACGCGGCAGATTTCGTAAAGCGTTGCGATGGCTCGGAATCACTTGGCTCGCCTCGCCCGTTCGCCGGATCGTGCAAAGCATTTGCTTGCTGAGTTTCCTGGTTCTGTTCCTGTACGTCTGCTGGCCGTACGATTCGCGGCCTGCCACGCCCGGCGAAGTGTCCGCGGGTTGGGCGATCAATGACATCGACCAGAACACGGGCGCGGTGCTACTTGTCTCGGACAAACCGAACTCGGACAACGCAAACTCGGACAACGCGGCGAAACAGACCGGTTTGCCAACTTGGCTTCAGCCATCAGACACGGGGGTCTTTCTCTTTGGTTCAGACTCACAGCCCATCGGACGGTTCACCATTGTGGACGGCTCCACCGACGGCGTGCGACTTGCACCGATCGGCGCGGTCACACCTGAGATGCTCGACGCGATGCTCTCTCCCCTGGCCGACTTTGCCATCCACGAGAAAGACTCCACGGCTTGGCCGTCACACTATGCGGACAACCTGAGTCGCAAAGAGATCATTCCCGCCGAGACGTTCTTGATCATTGATCCGCTCGTCAGTCTCTCGACCGCCATCGCGTCCAGGAGCTGGGTTTGGTCGCTCGTTTGCGCCGCCGCGATCTTGGTCGCGTGTTTGCTGATCCCTCGGGGATTCTGTGGCTATCTGTGCCCTTTGGGAACGACGATCGATCTGTTCGACTGGGCCATCGCAGGCAGAACCAAACGCTTTCGAGTACCCGACGATGGCTGGTGGGTGCACATCAAGTATTACTTGTTGGCCGGTACCTTGATCGCAGCCGTCTGTGGCGTACTTGTCTCTGGATTCTTTTCGGCGATCCCTGTGATCACGCGCGCGATGCTGTTTGCGGTGGACCCGCTGCAAACGGGGCTCACCCGCGGCTGGCACTTGATCCCGGCAATGAACTGGGGTCACGTGTTCTCTCTCGTGCTGTTCGCAGCAGTGCTGTGCCTCGGTTTCTTGCGGCCACGGTTTTGGTGCAAATACGTGTGTCCCAGCGGCGCGGTGTTTTCGCTGGGCAACCTGTTCCGAGCAACGGAGCGTAAAGTCGAGTCGTCTTGCATCAACTGCAACAAGTGCGTGGAGATCTGCCCGTTCGATGCGATCAAGCCTGATTTTACGACACGCACGACCGACTGCACGATGTGCCAAACGTGTGGAGGCGTCTGCCCGACGCACGCGATCAAGTTTGTTGAGCGAGGCAACTTGGTTCAGCTCAAGATCGCGGGCAGCCCGCCGACCAACGAAACGCCGCTCGGTCGCCGTGGCTTTCTGTCACTCGCTGCCGGGTCAACGGCAGCCGCTGTCGGCGGCGTGGGAGTTGCAGGTCTCACCAGGGGTTTTGGCGCCGATCTCGATTCGCCCGACGCATTGCACTTGGTACGTCCCCCCGGCAGCGTCCCAGAACGCGAGTTTCTGGACATGTGCATTCGCTGCGGTGAATGCTTCAAGGCCTGTCCAAACAATGTGTTGCAGGCGGAGGGATTTGAGCAAGGACTGGAGGGGCTGTGGGCGCCCATGGTCAACGCCGATTGGGCCGGTTGCGAGTCGAGCTGCAATGCTTGCGGACAAGTCTGCCCGACTGGCGCCATCCGCGCGCTGCCGATCGAGGAAAAACGTGTCGCGCGGATGGGGCTGGCTGAGGTCAACGAGAACACTTGTTTGCCGATGGCAGGACGCGAGGCCTGTGACTTGTGCGTCCAAGAATGCAACGCAGCCGGCTATCACGCGATCGAGTACACGCAGGTGGGCATCGAACTGGATGCCAATGGCCAACCGGTCGAAGGCACTGGGTTCTTGGCACCGCTCGTGATGCCCGACCTTTGCGTCGGCTGTGGTCTGTGCCAAACCCGATGCGTCGCGATCAACGTCAAGGACAAAGGCCTGCTCTCGGAATCAGCGATCGTCGTGGCGGCCGGCCCAGGAAAAGAAGACCGACTGATGACGGGGTCCTATCTGCAACTGAGGCAACTGGAAAGTCCCAACGACAAGGCGACGAATCAAGCGGAGGAGAGAGAACCGATTGAGCGCGAGATCGTATCAGAAGAAGATCCTTTCGGCCTCGACCCATTCTGAGCCGTCTGCACATGTACCCGGATGATTGTCGCATCGACAATTCCGTCGTTGGCCTGGATTCATTCATTGCTTCCGTCGGGCTTGCCCCGGACTGGTCAAAGATTAGTGTTGACACTGCAATTTTTGTCAATGTTTTTGTTCCACCTGTCGCAATCAAAGTGAGCCTCAGGCGCTAGCCGTGGGCCTGTCGCAATCAAAGTGAGCCTCAGGCGCTAGCCGTGGGCCGGCACCACAATCCGCCTAGGCCCTGTCGCAATCAAAGTGAGCCTCAGGCGCTAGCCGCGGGCCGGCACCACAATCCGCCTAGGCCCTGTCGCAATCAAAGTGAGCCTCAGGCGCTAGCCGTGGGCCGGCACCACAATCCGCCTAGGCCCTGTCGCAATCAAAGTGAGCCTCAGGCGCTAGCCGTGGGCCGGCACCACAATCCGCCTAGGCCCTGTCGCAATCAAAGTGAGCCTCAGGCGCTAGCCGTGGGCCGGCACCACAATCCGCCTAGGCCCACGGCTAGCGCCTGAGGCTCACTGGGGACACCAGCTGCGCCGGCAGTAGGGACATGAACACGGGTAGCCGTCACTTGTTTCCTCCGCCGAGGCATGCTCGACGGAAGGAGCTTCGCGGAACTGAAATCCATGTTACCCGCCAAACTTCAGGCAGCTTCCGGCTGGCCTGGATTTTTCATCAGCCGGCACGCGATAGAGAGCGTCCCGCGTAGAACGCATGGTTTCACGTTGAATTTCAAGCAAAATACCAGCACGACGCGCAAGCGAGTGAATAGAAGCACAAACAGACGATTCACTCGCTTGCGCTTCGAGCTAGTAAAGACGAGAAAAATGACTGTGCGATCAACTTTCTAAGCGGGACGCTCTCGATAGCGTACCGCATAGCATGATTGTGTTGTCGCACGCTGGGTGGTGCCATAGGCCCTGAGCCGGTGGCCGTCAGGCCACGGGTTACGCACTGAAGTGGATGCTTGGCACGTGTAAGATCCGGCCGCTCACGCGTCGCGGCTCACGGCGTTTGGTAGCGTCTTCCGCTTGGATAGATTGAGGATGGGCACTCTTGCCCGTCTGTGTGTTGAATGTCGGCCAAGAGTGGCCAACCTACGACTAAATTATCAAGCCGTTACGACCCACCGACTCACCCTTGCGTTCCCAATTTCAACTCAACCAACCTTCTGCGGCGAGTTCAGCGACAAGTTACGATAGGGCCATGCCACGTTCTCTGCTCCTCGCACTTATCGTCCTCGTCGCCGCTCCGATGGTCTTGCTCGGCTGGCTGACGACCTCGACGATGCGCACTCGACGGGAACAAGCCGAACGGAATCTGGCAGGTTTGTTGTCACAACGACTGAACGAATTCGACGAAGAAATCCAGCAGCGGTTTGATCGTTACGTCCGTGATTTGAGCAAAACGCTCTCATCGCGGTCAAACGCCATTGCGCTGCTAAAGGACATGCAGCGCAGCGAACCGATCCTTCGCACTGGGATCTTTGTCAGCGCCGACGGATTGATGCTGTTTCCACAACGGCCAAATGAAGCAGACGCGGACGCATTGCTCTTGTACTCGGCCCTCTCGGCAATGGTCGACGCCAGACCCAAGTCCAAAGCGGCGGAGTCCTCCTACGATGTGACCTCTGGATCGCCACAAGCCACCAGCGACGGCAAAGGCAAAGTGGTCAAAAATGGTCGCTCACGATCGTTTGATCCAACGCAAGAGGACGCAACGCAAGAGATTGCGGATCGCGTATTGCAAAGCAAAGGCGGCGCAAGCGCGATGCAGAGAACTGCACCGGTGAGCATCGAAAATGATCATCAGTGGCAAGTATGGTACATGGACGAGGGAGCACAGTTGGTGCTTTGGTTCGGCCGCACCGACGGGTCCGCAGTGGGTTTGTTGCTAGAACGTTCTCGCTGGATGTCGGACTTGATATCGATTTTACCCGATTCCATTTCCTCTGACGCAGAATCAGATGATCAATCGCCGGGACGCTCCAGTGGGTTCACGGCATTGGTCGATGAAACCCAGCGGATCGTTTATCGCTGGGGTGACGACATCGACGCAACGACCCAGCCAACTGTTTCTCGCGACGTCTCACCGCCACTGTCCAGTTGGCAGCTTCAATACCACGCGGCCGGTGAACTGCTGCCGTCTGAATCTCCGGTCTCGACCCTATCCTCGCTTGCCGCCGTCGCGATCCTCTTGTTGTCGTTGGGGGCCTATGTGCTAACATCAGTGCAACGCCAGATGGCGTCGGCACGTAGTCGAGTCAACTTTGCCGGACAAGTCTCCCATGAACTGCGTACACCGCTGACAAACATTCGCCTCTACACAGAGCTGGCGGAATCGGATTTGCAAAAGCTATCCCACGATGAATCGCGTGAATCGATCGGCCGTCGACTGGCCGTGATCGATCGCGAAAGCCGTCGTTTACAGCGACTCGTCTCCGGTGTCCTGGAAATGATTCGTGACAGCGGTCACCGAAGTGGTGTGCGTCGGGTATTGGTGAATCCCAACGAACTGATCCAGCAAGCGATCGAACAGTTTGAACCAGGTTTTGCAGCAGTCGGCATTTCGATCCAGCAGGACATTCAGTCAGACTCGCAAGTCATGATCGATCCGGATGTCTTTGAGATGATTCTCGTCAACTTGCTCAGCAACGTTGAGAAATACGCGGGGGCGGCAAACGGAATTGCCGCGGGGCAATGCAGGATCACCTCACGGATCGTGTCGGATCAACTTGTGGTCACGGTTTCCGACGACGGACCAGGCATCGCGCCGTCAAGCCACCGCCGTGTCTTTCAACCCTTCTCCCGACTGGACGATAGTATCAACGCACCCAGCGGGACAGGAATTGGATTGACGATCGCTCGTCGCGCCGCCGAACGACACTCCGGCGAGTTAAAACTTGTGCCCAGCGATCGAGGTGCAACATTCGAATTCAGATTACCCATTGAACAATAGCCAACGATGACGCTACGGATCTTGATTGCCGAAGACGATCGGAACACGCGTGCCGCGCTAGCAGAAGTCCTGCGGGGTGAAGGATACGAGGTTACCGAAGCAGCCGATGGCCGCCACGCGAAGGACTTGTTCGACGCCAAGACACCCGACATCGCGTGCTTGGACGTCATGATGCCAGGCTTAAGCGGTTTTGACTTGTGCAGACACTTTCGTCAGACCGCTCCCACCATGCCGATCTTGTTCATCACGGCAAAGAGTGAAGAGATCGACAAAGTCGTCGGGCTGGAACTTGGCGGCGACGACTACATCGTCAAACCGTTCGGGACCAAGGAAGTCATTGCACGAATTCGAGCGGTGACTCGACGCTGCGTCCCCGCAGACGATTTCACTCCATGCGGTTTCGGCACCGACGAATTCGACATGCACGATCTGCACGTGATCCCCAAAGAATACCGGGCTCGACGCGGAACGGAGACCATCTCGTTGACGCCGCGAGAATTACGGATCCTGCAGTGTTTGGCGGATCGGCCCGGCGAAGTCATCCCGCGGAGCGATCTGTTTCGTCAAGCTTGGGAGGACGACCACGTGCCCAACAGCCGAACGATCGATCAAACGATCAGCCAACTCCGCAAACGCATCGAGCGGAACCCAAAATCACCCGAAATCATCGAGACCGTGTACGGCGTCGGCTACCGCTTTCAGCCAGCCTCGTCCTCGCCAAAATTCTGAAATCCTGAACGTCACGTCATAAACCCTAAAATCGGCATGACAACAGCGTTCGTGTGACTATTCTGTAACGTTGCCCGTCATGTCCCTCCTGGAACATCCCGGTTTCGTTTTGCGACTCATTGAATTCCCCCCCGGTCCCTGATGTCACGCACCGCCTTTCAACTCATCGTTCTGTCGGCCCTGCTTGCGACGCTGGCCAACTGGCATCATGCGCATGCCGAGGTGATCGTTCAGATCGGAAATGGAACCGTCACGCCAGGCGGAACGATCACGCTGGATGTCATGATTTCCGGTACGGCCCCAGAAGACCTCGCAGAGTACGACGTGATCTTTGATGTCACCTCGATCGCTTCCCAAGCCGGTACCGCGTTGGAATTGGCTGCGTTGCAAAACGAGTCGTTCTTGCTCGATCCCAACTATGTTTTCTTTGGAACCGATGACGGCATGGGGGCTCCCGATCCGACGGCCAGCGCTGCCGTGTTCGACGGAGTCCCCGCGACAGCCATTGCATCACCGACACGATTACAAGTCGTTGATTTGGCAGTCGACGCAGCCGGCGACTTGAGCTTTGTCACAGTGGACACGCCTCGACTCTTGACTCAAATCGAGTTGGTTCACAACCTCGGTGCCGTCGACCCCGCGTTGACAGTGGGCAACACGTTCGATGTCTCATTGGACTTGTTTCTCGAGCCGTTCTTCTTTGATTTTGACGGTTTTGAAATCAACGTCGACAGCAGCATCAGCGGCACGGTCACCGTCGTCGCTGCGGTGCCAGAACCATCGACCGCATTCGCGTTGGCAGCAATGCTGATCGTCCCTCTGTCCATCCGGCGACGAAAACGCCTGCGTTGTTAGCCTGGGATCTTGAATCTTCAATCGTTCGACTCTCCGAGTCGAAAACGAACACCACCGTACGGCCAAACACAAACCATACGCCCTCCAGAACCGTTTGACCCGTAGCCGAAGGCGAAGGCAGATGCGGCAATTGACTCTGCGGTGCAATCCGGTCGGTGGCGGCGATAGTCGTTCGACTTTCCAAGTCGAAAACGAACACCACCGTACGGCCAAACACAAACCATACGCCCTCCAGAACCGTTTGACCCGTAGCCGAAGGCGTAGGCAGAAGCGGCGTTTGACTCTGCGGTGCAATCCGGTTGGTTGCGGCGATAGTCGTTCGACTCTCCGAGTCGAAAACGAACGCCACCGTACGGCCAAACACAAATCATACGCCCTCCAGAACCGTTTGACCCGTAGCCGAAGGCGAAGGCAGATGCGGCAATTGACTCTGCGGTGCAATCCGGTCGGTGGCGGCGATAGTCGTTCGACTTTCCAAGTCGAAAACGAACGCCACCGTACGGCCAAACACAAACCATACGCCCTCCAGAACCGTTTGAGGTGGAAGCGGCGTTTGACTCTGCGGGGTAATCCGGTTGGTGGTGGCGATGACGCCTGCGGCTAGTCGTTAAACGCGCACTGTCACCTCCCCCAAGTTCCTTGGGGGAGGTGGTAGACACGGGCAGAGCACGACAACCCCCAAAGACTGAACAACCCAGAGCCATCTTCATCGTCGAATGAATGCAGACGAAACCACAGCGATTTACTTGACAGCGTCACAGATGCGCCAAAATGGAAAGCAAGAAAATCGCTGCGCCCGCAGTCACCGTCCCAAGAACCATACCGAAACTAACCCCCAAAAACGCAGGCTCCATCTGCTGCCCAACGACGGCGCCCAATAACGTGACAAACGAGATGACAAACGCAAGCCCGAGCGCCACCGAACGATGATCGGAATAGGGGCCGGCCATCTCGGCGGGGATGCCGACGAACTTGCGAAAAAGCCAACCGCACACGAATCCCGCAACCGGAACACTGATCGCCATCGGAGAAAACGACTGGCCTCCGAACCAAATCATCAACGCGGCAATCGCTCCGCCTACACCTCCAAGCCAATCGGCTCGGATCGTCTCCACCCATGACGGAGGAGCCTGTATCGGTGCAGACGATAAGTTCTCGCCCTTTCGAGGTAGCGGTCGACCACGGGCCGCAACCTCAACAGCATCCGGCTCGACAGGTCGAACAAGGACTTGTTCCATGTTTCCGCCAATGATCTCCACTTCCGAGTTGCTGTCGATCCACTCACCTTGCGACCTTGCTGCGAAGCATAATTCGCCCACGCGAATCTGCCCGCCCGGCTTCAATGGGCCGCGGGTCATCGCTCGATCGCCAATCATCAAATCTATGGACATCTTCGCTTTCTCTCACTCTGCGAGGCAGCATCCGACTTCGTACAGACTCCCCTCCAACAGAAGCGTAACGGAGACGGATGCATGACGCCAAATGCCGTCGGGACGCGTCAGATCCTGATTTCGTCAACGGCTAACCTTTTTCGCGAAATGATATCCCGCTTTAGGGATCTAGTGGTCTGGGACAATTTGTCTTTAGGGTAGTGGATCTTGTTAAAGATCCCACCGCTACTGGATCTTTAACAAGATCCACTACGGCAGACCCTCACTTCTAGCTGTCCCAGACCACGAGTGAACACGCTGCGTACGACCACTTAGCGGTAACAAACCTTGGCCAGCGGTAGAACGCAGCGATCACCGCCGGTCAATTCTCAAAATACAGTCGATTCTCAAAATACACTGGACAAATCGCTTGACGCCATCTCAGCCGATTCCTCTTTGGATCAAGATCGCTTACACAGCATTCGTCGCGATCCTGACCCCGTACTACTGGCGAGAATACGGGCCGACCAATTTTCTCTATTTTTGCGATGTCGCGTTGTTTCTGGCTCTGATTGCGATCTGGACTCAACGCCCGATCTTCGCATCAATGGCTGCGGTCGGAATCACCATCCCGCAGATTCTTTGGCAAGTCGACTTCCTCGGTCAACTTGTCGGCCTGCCGGTTACGGGGATGACCAACTACATGTTTGATCCCGCGATCTCCCTGTTCGCTCGAGGATTGTCCTTCTTTCACTTCTGGCTACCGCTGCTGCTGATCTACATCGTGGTGAGACTCGGCTACGATCGCCGTGCATTCGCCGCATGGACTCTCGTGGCATGGGCTTTGATCTTGATCTGTTTCTTCGTCCTGCCCCCGGCAGGCGCCGCCGTCGAATTCACGAACCAGCCACGAAATGTCAACTATGTGTTCGGCATGGATGACACGCAGCCTCAAGACTGGATGCCTCAGTGGGCATGGTTGTCGACGCTGCTCGTTGGCCTGCCAGCTCTCGTCTACTACCCGACCCATCTGTGCCTGAAAACATTTGTCCCTTCGCGTGAACCCAGAACCGTTTGATCCGTAGCCGAAGGCGTAGGCAGATGCGGCGTTTGACTCTGCGGGGTAATCCGGTTGGTGGTGGCGATAGTCGTTCGACTCTCCGAGTCGAAAACGAACGCCACCGTACGGCCAAACACAAACCATACGCCCTCCAGAACCGTTTGACCCGTAGCCGAAGGCGGAGGCGGAAGCGGCGATTGGCTCTGCGGGGTAATCCGGTCGGTGGCGGCGATAGTCGTTCGACTCTCCGAGTCGAAAACGAACGCCACCGTACGGCCAAACACAAACCATACGCCCTCCAGAACCGTTTGACCCGTAGCCGAAGGCGAAGGCGGATGCGGCGTTTGACTCTGCGGTGCAATCCGGTCGGTGGCGGCGATAGTCGTTCGACTCTCCGAGTCGAAAACGAACGCCACCGTACGGCCAAACACAAACCATACGCCCTCCAGAACCGTTTGACCCGTAGCCGAAGGCGGAAGCGGCGATTGGCTCTGCGGTGCAATCCGGTTGGTGGTGGCGATGACGCCTGCGGCTAGTCGTTAAACGCGCACTGTCACCTCCCTCAAGGAACTTGGGGGAGGTCGAGCAGAGCCCTTTAGGCGAACGCGAGGGAGGGGGCGTCTGCGCACGAAAACGTTCGAGCATGGTAAAACGTTTTCCGGGGCACGCTATCGACTTGGAAAGTCGAGCGACGATGTCAGCCTTTCTAGGCTGACATACCCTGCGTTTGGGTCAGTCTGGAAAGACTGACGTACTCGAGAAACGGAATTCTGGCGAATCCCATTACGGGGTTGCTGGGTGATTGGGTTGTCAATTCGACAAACCAGCTTCAACGGTATTGGGGGTTGCCATTGCAGGAGGAACGATTGGAGTTCCCCCGTCATCGCTGTCATTCGCAGCGGCTGCTAACGCGGCAGTTCCCGCGATCGCCGCCAGGCCAGCAGCACCACCACCGCCGCCGCCTGAACCGCTGCCGCTGCCTCCTCCCCCAGTTCCGCCTCCGCCTGTTCCACCTCCGCCAGTCATCCCGCCGGTTTCGGCGATGGGTGTTCCATCGTCCACCGGTGTTTCGTCGCTACGCTCATTCAAGTCTGCTTCAACTTCTTGTTGAACAGATGAAAGGATTTGGCGTGGCATCAACAAGATTTCCAGAGGAGCTTCTGTCGCTTGAGCCGACGTCGTCAGCGTGGTCGAAACCAAACTCTCACCGGGGCCACTGTTCGCTGACACTTCAAAGGAGAACGCCGAATAGCCAAGCCAACTGGTTGCAGTGACGTAGTAAACCCCCGGCTTCAGGCTCGGTACTTTGAACCAACCGTTGGCCTCTGGTGATACACGCTGAATCTGCTTCCCTGCCTGATAGATCACGACATCCGTCCGATTGCGATCCAAGTTCTGTTTTTGACCGGCTATCGCGTAGACCCGACCTCTCAGCACGCCGTCTTGACTGAGTTGAGTTCGGTAAAAGTGTTTGGGGCGAGTCGTCGTGTTTTCAAAGTCCACGTAATCGTGGTAGTCGTAATGCGGCTGCTCATAGGGCATGTAACTTGTGTACGCGCGAATCTGGGTATCATTGCTGACCGGGATCACCGGCAACTGATAGGGCGTCACTGCTTCTTCATTGGCAGCTTTCTCGGAAACGTACACTCCAACGGCGGCGTAGATCCCCGGTCCAGTGACCACAATCCCATGAGGCCCCGATTCGACGTGTCCAAGACGCACGAGCCCGTCGCGAGCGACCGATGCAACTTTGTTCGTGCCATCCTTTGAAAACAAACGGACACGGACTCGATCGAGTTGCTGCTGTGGCAGCCCTTCCAAATAGACGATTTGAATCCGCAACTGACCTTCGTCTGTCAGCGCATAAAAGTCTTGAGGAACCGTGTTGTCCATCGCTACGAGATTCGCATCAATGTTTGCGAATTCTTCACGCGGTTGTTGCGCCATCGCGGGGACACAGCACGAAACTGCGACAACGGCAGACACAACCATCAAACATTTCGACAACCGGTACATAAGCACCTCTCAAGGTTAGACGCACTACTGAGCGTCGGTGAATTCGTTGGGTCCAGCATCTCCCCTCGGCGCGGGGAGTAGAGGAACACACCTCCTAGAGTACCCAGACCGTACGCCGGGAGCAATCCCCTCGCATTTGACGAGGTTCGCAGCCACCCTAGTGCATCATCCGGTCTTGATTTTGGGGTTAGCCGTTCTGGCGTTAGCCACGGTTGTGTCACGAAAACCGTGGCTAACGCCAAAACGGCTCATCTACCGAACCCACGTTCTAAGACTGGACGATGCACTAGCCTCCGCTGGTGTTCCGGCTTCACTCGGAATCCCCAGGCTCCGCTCTCGCGACCGACGTCACCACCAGCAGGCACCCCAGGATCAGCCCCGAGACCGCCCCCATTGCTCCTCCGATGGCCAAGTGAGGTGACAGGGCGGGGTCAGACTGCTCGCCGGGCATCGCATCTTGCAAGATTTCGACGCGAGTCTCGGCAACCGGGGCAACCACCGGGATACTTTCCAGCCTCGCCAAGATTTGATCGCGGAGAGCCTCTTCTGTCGCGATCTCCTTGCGAATCCGCTGAGCTTCCTCCAAGACCCGCTGTTGCACTGCCACCGTCGCAGCGGCTTGTTCCGCCGCCAAGCGGACTGCTTTGAGCTCGTCGTCGACCTGTCGTTGCTCAGACCGCAAGGCACTCAGAACGACAGAGACATCTTGATCGGGTCCTTTTGACTCGCCCTCCCCCGGATCGGATTGGCGAAATGGAGAGGCAGCCGCGGGCTCAGCGACCCCGGGCTCTGGACCCAACGGCGGCAACAGGTCCAATTTCATCCGCACGTCGCTCATCCGCAAATCGACCGCCTTGACCTGCGGATGCTGTGCACCGAACTGCTTCAACAAACGATCCTTTTCCACCTGCAGCGGGACCAGGTTTCTGCGCACCTCGTCGGCGACCTTTTGTCGCTCGGCAACTTTTTCCTGATACGCTTTTTTCGCCTTCGCTAATTCAGCATCGCGTGTCCCCTGCTGTGGATCTCTCGCGTCTCTCCGATGTGAAACTTGCCCCAGTGCCGTCAAGACGATTTCGGCACTCGCACCTTGATTGATCAGCGACTCCACCCCACGCGACTTCGAACGCATGTCACCTTGTTCGGACACCAAGCTCTCAACGCGTGGCCTCAATTGACGCAGTTGTTCCGCAGCAACGGACATAACCTCACCGTCCACAAGACTTGCGTCAGTGGGCACATCGAGCTCCGCCAACTGCTCTCTCAAGTCGACCAATCGTTCACTCGGATACTGCAGCAGCTCACGCATGACATCAATGGATTGCTGCCAATCGGTCTGCGTCCCCTCTGTTGTAACGAACTTCTGAAATCCAACCGCGATCGCATTGGCCATCTGCTGACTGGAGGACGGCGTGTCGGCAAAACAATGCACGACGTAAACATTGCCCATCGAATTGGCGACGGGCGCGTCGATCCGCACCCGACCACTCTGGGATAAGACCGCTGCCAAGCTAGCCGACGTTTTCTGGGAGACTTGCTGCGCCTCCCGAATTTCGGAAAGCTTGCTTAACTCGCCGGCACTCACCGCCAAATCCACTACCCCTTGGCTCAAAAACAGCAACCGATCATCGCCAACTCCTTCTTCGCCAGCCCCTTCCGCTGAACCCTCCAGCCCCACCACAGTCGCTGCCGCTTCGGTCGACGCTTGCTGCTGGCTGGATCCCGCAGCCACAGAGTCGTCGGTCGGTCGCGTCACATCGGATGAGCCACCAGGCCGAGAAACCTGAATGGTCGTCGAAGCATGAAAGCGAGGCTTCTTTTTGACGAACGCAAAGTAGCCGCCGCCGAGACCAACAACGCCGCCCAATACGCCCCACGCAACAATGGAAAGCAGGCTGGATAGGAAAGTCTTGGGCGCGCTCACACGATTACCAAAATAAAGGAAAAACAGATTCAATCGTTTAACGCCAAGCCGCAGGCGACATCGCCCCGTCATCCGTGCGCCGATGGGCTAGCCACGGGCATTGCAAGGGATGTCTGCCGATCGATGTACGTGGAAGTAGCAACTTGATTTACGTTGGAAATGAGGACGCTGCCGTTTGGTACATCAGCCGCGACGCGATCGAGAATGTCCGGCCTAGAACGACGTCACAGAACATGGCTCCCCTCTCCCCGCAAAGTAAGGCAAGTGCTGCTTGCCTTACTTTGTGGGGAGAGGGGCTGGGGGTGAGGGGCTGAAACCGATCGAAACTGATGATCTGATTCACTATGAAATTGTCTGCGTGGTATCTCAAACCTACTCTTCGGCAAGCATACTTGCCAGTACACGTTGCCCCCTCACCCCCAGCCCCTCTCCCCCAAATCCTGGCTCGCTTAGGCTCGCCAGCATTTGAGGGAGAGGGGAGCCATCATTTTTTTTGAACGCACCTCTAGTCGCTCACTTGCGCGACGAGCTGGTAGTTTGTCGACGATTCGTCGACCTAAGCCGGAGGGGCTCGATAGCGTCCGGTTCACCCGGCGAAATCTCAGGCCCGCGGCTGCCGTCCGATCACTCTCATTTCTCCGACTCCAGCCGACGGCGAACGTCTTGAATCCATTGTATCGTGTCTCCGCCGGGATAGACAGCGGCGAGCCGTTCCAGCTGACGCAGTGTCTCGGCATTGCGGCACCGTAGCGTTGCTGCTTGCTCCAGCAACACTTGACTGGACGCACTGGCTTGCGGATGCACCATGTCCAACTCCAGCAACATGATTCGCGCTCGATCGTCCAGCGGACACAGCATCAACGCCGCCATCGCATGCTCCCTCGCCTGCAACCAAACGTTCACATCCTGCGTCGGCAAGATCAAGCTTTCGATGGCAACTCCTGTCGGTTGACCGAACCGGTGGTACGCGCGTCGGACATTCCTGGGAGAAACCCACCGCGTCGCGTCCTTTGCCGCAACCTGCTCGGTTTCGATCAAATAAATCGCGCCCAGACGACGCTGCTGTGCAATCATCAACTGCGCCAACACCAAGTGAGCTTCCGAGTGACGCGGAGACCGCCTCAAAACCGTCTGCACATCCTCGATCGCTACCTCAAAATCCGGTAAATCGCTCGCGTTGTACTTCAAGTATCGATCGTGCATCAAACTCGCTCGCTGAACGACCGCGCTGTCACGCAAGTCCAACGCAGCCCAGTAGAGACCGACCGACAGCACCACCAACGCTGCGGCGCCAACCAACCAAGAAGCACCCCGTAATGGGATTCGCCAGAATTCCCGCCCCTCCCGTAGCCGGATTCGCCTGAATCCCCCTCGCACCGACTCAGCTGCATCATTCCCCGTCCCCATTTCCAACGCGTCATCATCTCCAGCTTCGCTCCTCGCTTCACTGATTCTTCCTCCAACCTCACCGTCGATTCCCACCAGCGCACCGCACAACACTGCAACGGTCAACAGCAGCGGCGGCTGCAGGATCCCAAAGTCAAAACTTTGGGTCACCAAAGTCGCAGGCAAAATGAATGTCATCGTCGTCGTCAGTGCGGCGACATCGGTCGCGCGCGAAGGCGACACAAACGCGTTTGGCAACATCTGTCGGCGAAGTACTCGGATGAATGAGACGAGGCCGGTCACCAGCAAAGCCCAAAGCCAAACGCCGCCTTCGACCAACCATTCGACGTGCATCCCATCGGCATTGACAAACCAAGGATGACCGCTGCTTTGCTGATACGGCAGATAAGCAAATCGGTAGCTCCCCAGCCCCGATCCCATCCAAAGGTAATGCCATGCCGCACGCAATCCGTCCTGCCAGTGACGCAGTCGTGGATCGTTCAGTGCGTTGCCATCGGTCAACGTTTGCAGACGCTGCTCCGTACGGTCTTGGATCCCCAGCCCGCTGAGTAAAAACCAAGCAACGGCGACGACGACGGTCCCCAGCAGGATTTGATTGACAATGGCCCCCCGCTTCAACTTGGTCAGCCCCAGCACCCCAAATCCGGCCAACATCCCCAACGCACCGCCTCGCGACTGACTGCCCAGCACCCCAGCAGCCAGCAAAGTGACCAATAGCACGACCGCGACCGCTCGCCAATCATTGATCCACTGAATCAAGTGCCGTCGTTTTCTGCCAGCGCTCGACCAACCGGTGCGACCAGCGATCATGGCCAACCCACCCAAGGCACATCCCAGGGAGAGGTTGAGGTAACCCGCGCCGGTGTTGTTGTTGACGAAGGGACCGAACGGATCGTGCGCACCGACCGGAGAAATGATCAACCTTTGCCGCAACTCGACCTCGGAGTCCCTCGCCAGCCTCAAGGAATCGGCTAGTCCAAAGAACGAAAAAACTCCTCCCGCCAGAGCAGTCCCCAAGATCACCAGCCTCACGCACCGCGGTCGCGACACACACATCGCCCCCAACCAACATGCGATTCCAAAGAATGCGGGAACGGACAGGGCGTTGCGAGTGAATGTCGGCGCAACACTGATCGATGCCCCGCTGCGTTGAGCCAAGTTGCCAGCGACATCCAACTTCGCCGCTCCTGCTTCCATGACCAACGTCTCAGGTATGCCCCTCCACGCCTCTGCGGAGCCCGCCGACATCAGATCCAACGCCCACCAAGGCAGCGAACAGCACTGAAAAAGTGCAAACAGCCAAACCAGCATCGCCAACGTGACCGGCAATGGAATGCGCAAGCCGCGTCGGGAACGCTGCCCTGACTTAGAAAAACTGCCTGCCCCCGAGAAATCGTCGGTTGCCGCTTGTTCGTTTCGACGCCCCCACCACGACAATAACCCGACAGGCACTAGTCCCAACAGCGCAAACGCGACAACGGCCTGTGTGATCAAGTACCCGCCGCCGTCATCCCACGCAGACCAAATCGCTATCGAAGTCAGCCCCAATGCCACCAGCCAACAAAACGCATTCGCCACACGGCCCCAGACGCTCGCCGATCCAGCGAGTCGCGACACGTCAGCGGGCCTTTGACCGGACTGCTCAAAGATTAGTGTTGACACTGCTATTTTTATCAATGTTTTTGTTCCACCTATCGCAATCAAAGTGAGCCTCAGGCACTAGCCCGGATATTGCATCCGAAAATTTGTTTCCCCCTATAGCGCAAGAGCCTTAGTCCTGGTATGCATTGGAGTTACAACACTTCACACATCCCAAGCCCAAGGCTCTCGGCAATGACAAAGCGTAATCGAAAACGAGCTGCACTGAAACGCCTCCGTCGCCAAGCTGTCGAGTTTGATTTTGATGGCGGAACGCTCACGTCCGACGCCGGATTGCTACTGCTTCGCGAAGTCGATCAACGACTCGGCCTGATCCGCCGAGTCGACGCTTGTATTGCCGATCCACGCGATCCTATCTACACCGCACATCCGCAGGCCGAGATCCTGACCAGTCGTATCTTTGGAATTGCGGCAGGCTACGAGGACGGCAACGATCACGCCCACTTGCGGCATGATGCAGCCTTTCAAGTCGCTGCCGGACGCACGCCTGCACAGAATGACTATGACAGCGACGAACACGTTCCTTTGGCCAGTCCGTCAACGCATTCACGTTTCGAAAATCGTGTCGATCGCAAAGCGATGCTGGCTATCCACGAAGAAATCGTAAACACCTTTCTGGACAGCTACGAGAAACCGCCCGAAGAAATCACCTTGGACTATGATGCCACAGATGATCCGACGCACGGCAATCAAGACAAAAACTACTTCAATGGATTCTACGACGGCCACTGTTTTCTGCCGCTGTACGTGTTCTGTGGCTATCAGTTGCTCGTCGCCTACCTACGTCCCAGCAGTTTTGGCGCAGCCCATCACGCTCGCGCGGTGACCAAACTGCTGGTTCAAAAGATTCGTTCGCGATGGCCGGAGACGAAAATCATTTTACGTGGCGATGGCGGATATTCTGATGAAAGACTCATGCGTTGGTGCGATAAAAACGACGTCTACTATGTCTTCGGATTGCCCAAGAACAACGTCTTGATCCGCAATATTGCCTGCGAAATGACCCGTGCTCGACTTGAGCATTTGAAATTTAAATCCACGCGAACGCTTTTCAAATGGTTCCGTTATCGCACTCAGGAAACATGGGACCGTCATCGCTGGGTTCTCGGCAAGGCGGAGCACGGCGACAAGGGAGCCAACCCGCGTTTCGTCGTGACAAACCTGCCCAGTGCCCAAGGGATCGTCGAGCCGACTTATCATCGCCCTCGCGTGGACGGCAAACAGGTTCGACAAATCCTCGATCCTGGAACGATCTGCAGTGTTGCTTGGAACCCGAAGGATTTCTATCGAGAACGTTATTGTCAGCGTTGTGAAATGGAGAATCGGATCAAGGAACAACAGATGTGTTTGTTTGCCGATCGAACCAGCTGCACAGACTTCATGGCCAATCAGTTTCGTTTGATTCTGTCGTCGTTGGCGTATGTGTTGGTCGACGGAATCCGCCGGTTGGCACTTCAGGGCACTACACATGCTCGGATGCGTGTGGATACGATCCGCTTGCGTCTGTTCAAGATTGCCGCGCGAGTGCGCGTGACTTGTCGGCGAGTGATTTTTCACCTTCCGACTCACTGCCCTAGCGCGAGTCTCTTTAACGAAGTCATGGCGCGTCTTTGCCGAAGCGACTAAGGGCGGCAACCCTCGAGGAAAACGCAACCACGAAGCGAATCATTCGCTTGGGGGAGGGGGGGCCTTCTGCGCGGCGCTGCGAAAGCCCCCATCAAAATCAAATCATTTCCCAAAAGCGGACGTATCGAACTCGCAACCCCGCGTCAATAACCGATGGATGCAATATCCGGGCTAGCCGTGGGCCGGCACCACTGTCGCAATTAAAGTGAGCCTCAGGCGCTAGCCGTGGGCCGGCACCACTGTCGCAATTAAAGTGAGCCTCAGGCGCTAGCCGTGGGCCGGCACTGTCGCAATCAAAGTGAGCCTCAGGCGCTAGCCGTGGGCCGGCACCACAATACGCCTCAAGCACTAGTGCATCGTCCAGTCTTAGAACGTGGGTTCGGTAGATGAGCCGTTTTGGCGTTAGCCACGGTTTTCGTGACACAACCGTGGCTAACGCCAAAACGGCTAACCCCAAAATCAAGACCGGATGATGCACTAGCCCGAATTATTTATGCGGATGTTTGATTTTAGCGCAAGCAGATTCTCGACAATGAGTTACGTCACCGCCAGGAAATGCAGTGTTTTTCACAACCCGACGCGTAAGCGAGGGATTCACCGAGTATAGGCAGAAATCCCATGTGAAAGGAATTCTGGCGAATCCCACTACCAAGCAGCAGACAAATCCGTACCTGTCGTAGTGGACGAGGTCACGAGTCCCCGCAACTGACATCGTCAGAAATCCCATACGAAGGGAATTCTGGCAAATTTCACTACGGCGATTTTCCAAACAACCCAATGTCCAGGCATCCAGAAAAAACAAAGACGCGGGCTTCATCGCCTCCTCAGACCACCCCGACACCCCCTACCCTGCTTCAGGGCTGTGTACTCACCGCATCAAAAATAAAGCAGGGTGCGCCTGTGCACTAGGCTTCTGTGCCCCACCGCTCACTGCCGGACCTTGCGGGGGGTATAGGGTTGTGAATTTGCCCCTTCAACGCCTTTTAGGTGCCGGCGAGATGGTTCAAGAGCAGCCTCGTGACGGCCAGGTCTTGTCATCGTTAGCTATCAGATGCTGCACACCCCAAGAGCTTATCTTTCGCTTTTTCCCCTCAAATCATTGACGATTCCATTGCCTCTGCATAGATTAGCTCGACCTCGTGCGTTTTACAGACTCGATCAGAATGTGTTCGTGTCACCCTGCCGAGTTCGATAATAGAAGCACCCCCCGATTGTTCACGATTCTAAGAATTTGAACATTTTTTTGGGTACAGGCAAGGTGTTTGCGGAATAACCGTTCTGATCCCTAAATGTGGTTGCCGTCTCAATATGAGACGTCACCCAGATGGACGAAGTCTGCGCAAACCGAGGGCCAGTGAAGATAGATAGGTCAGGTAGGTTGGCTTTCCATTCCCGCGCCTGACGGATGAGCAGCGATGAACGACGCTAGTGCATCGTCCAGTCTTAGAACGTGGGTTCGGTAGATGAGCCGTTTTGGCGTTAGCCACGGTTTTCGTGACACAACCGTGGCTAACGCCAAACGGCTAACCCCAAAATCAAGTAGATGAGCCGTTTTGGCGTTAGCCACGGTTTTCGTGACACAACCGTGGCTAACGCCAAACGGCTAACCCCAAAATCAAGACCGGATGATGCACTAGAAATACTCTTGCACAGGCTCATGATCATCCACGTCAGAAAACGCCCGCATGAGGCGAAACCCTCCAAGTACGTCAGTCTTTCCAGACTGACCCGCCCCCCAAGTACGTCAGTCTTTCCAGGCTGACCCGCCCCTCAAGTACGTCAGTCTTTCCAGACTGACTCACCCCCCTGAAATGTCAGCCAAGAAGGGCTGACGTACAAAGCACTCCCCGCTCGGCAAAAACACAAGACTCACTGGTGATCCGTCACATTGGCTAATCGAAAGAAACGCAAGAAACCGCCGGCGGTAGGTCGGGAGGCTCTGGAGTCCGCGAAAGCAAGAAGCGGTTCCGGCGCGACTTCAGGTCACTCCAGTAGCAACGCGGCTGTCAAATCGGCGGCGAAACGCGTCGGTCGACCTGACACGGCTCGCCCGAAATCTGGACCCGCGAGATTGATGCCCATCAGCGAGCTCAATCTCGGGACGTCATTCTGGGTCGCCGTTGCGGCGATTGTGATTGCAACACTGTTTTCCTTTTGGCCGACATTGCGTTGGCTGGAGCAACAGTGGCGAACGGAGCCGGATTACTCGCACGGCTACCTGATGATCCCGTTGGCATTGATCGTTCTCAAGATGCGGTGGGAATGGTTTCCTGGGGTACGATCCAAAGTCGACTGGCGAGGACTGTCGTTGATCGGATTGGCGATCCTGATGCGAGTGGTTGGTCGATTGGCTTACATGGATTTCATGGACGGCTGGGCATTGGTCCCAATGATCGCCGGGATCGTTTGGCTTCTGTTCGGTTGGCCAGCATTGCGATGGGCGGCGCCGGCGATCGCCCTGCTGATCATGTTGGTCCCGCTGCCCTATCGAGCCGAAAGCCTGCTGAGTTGGAAATTGCAGGGCGTCGCAACCTCACTCAGCACCATCATGCTGCGGATTCTTGGGCAGCCGGCGATCGCGGAAGGACACACGATCTGGATCGGCGAGACCCGCATGATGGTCGAGGACGCGTGCTCGGGGATGCGGATCTTTGTGGGCATGTTCGCCCTGGCATTCTTTTGGTGTGCCACGGTGCGACGCAGTTGGATGGATCGTGTCGTCATCCTGATCGCAGCTCTACCGGCTGCCGTGTTGGTCAACTCGCTCCGAATCACTGCCACAAGTATTTTGTACGGATACTTTCCATCGTCCAGTGCTCGTCACATGATTCACGACATCAGTGGTTATCTGATGATCGTCGTCGGTGCCGTGTTATTATGGGGCGTCAAGGCCTACTGGGAAAACCTGTACCGACCGTTGGTTGTCGTCAACCCGGCGGAACGCTTGAGTCAGCCGACGGCGGCAAACTGAATTTGGGAAATGGGAATCGGATGCTGAGGTTTTCACTCAACAGCCGATTCGGCCGGGATGGCCAACGAGATCGATATCATCTGGTATGAGTATTACTTAGGAATCAAACGTGGAATCAAATACTTCTACGATGCACCCCAACTCGACAATGAATCCGGGCAGCGGGCCGCGTTCCAATGGAGTCAGGACCTATGAAGGTTTGCGACGTCCTGACGAGAAGCCCAACAGCGGATACGAGTTTGACCCGAGACTGATCTGGGTCACGATTCGCCGCTGCTGGTTGTGGGCGACGCCCATCGGCCTGGCTCTCGCCGCGCTCGCCGCCTACGGGGTGTATGCCACCTTTGTACCGATCTATCAAGCAACCCACTTGATGGAAGCCAACCAAGACTTCGTGGTCTTCCGTGGCGTCATGCCCACGTCATCAAACCTTGCCGCGACGGAAAAGCAACTCATCACGACCGACTTGGTTTTGGACAATGTGCTGACCGACCCAGAAATCCAGGCAACCGGTCACTTCGTGAACATGGATGACGCCAAGCATTCGCTGAGAAAGAACCTCGGCATAGGAAACGCGGGTACCAATTCGCTTCTGTCCATCAGCTTCAAACACCCCGATCCCCAGACGGCGGCTCTGGTCTGCAACAAGGTCACCGAGGCCTACCTGACGCAACGTGATCGGCTGGACAGCGAACGTGTGTCGAATCTCGAAAGTTGGCTTGCACCATCCATCGACCTCTGGAAAAGCGAAGTCCAATCGCATGAAAAGCGTGTTCGAGAACTGAGCAAAACGGCACTCGGATTCGATCCGACGCAGCGTGTAGAAGGCCTCGAGAACGACCTTTCGATCCTTGGAAGTCTTCGCCGCGACCTGGCAAATTTTATCGTGGAAGAATCCGTTCTTGAAGCCAAAGTTGCGATGCACAACGCCGGCATTCCCGACAAGACTGATATCGATGTCAAACTGCCAGAGTTGATTATCCCTGAACCGACGTCGGCCGAAATCGAAAGATTTGTTTCAAACGACTCCACTGTGAAACGGCATGCAGCTCGTATCGCACAACAGGAAGCAATCGTCCGCTCCATCGAAGATCGCGACATGGTTCGCATCAGCCGTGACTATTACAACGATTTGAAATCAAAGATCGCTGACACGCAGAAGGAACTTGACAAGGCCAAGGAAGTCGCCCGAGCAAAGGCAGCAGACGAAATCAAATCGCTTGCTACTGAAGTGGCACAGCGTGAACGCGCTGCCCAAATCGCACAGATGCAGTTTTCGACGAAGGCCAACATGGAGTCCAACCGCAAATCAGAACAAGAACAACTGGCGGCCCTGAAAGCCAAACGTGCGATTATCCAGCAAGAGTATGACGAGGAAAAGGCTCGCCTTGAGCAACATGGTGGTGACGCTGCCGATTTGCACTTTGCCCAAGAAGACCGTGAAATCGCCGTGGGCATTTTGGGGCAACTCAATCAACGCTTGGCCGCGATTCGCACCGAGCGTCGGCGTGGCAGCGGGGTTCACACACTGGCGGCAGCAACCGTTCCGACTCGCCCTATCGAGCCCATGCCGACCAAGAACATGGCGGTGGCCGGTGCCGGCGCATTCGCAATCCCGTTCCTGCTGGGACTGCTCTGGGAATTCCGATCTCAGCGAATCTGTGATGCCGCAGCCCTGGGCTCCAAAGACCTGGCGCCGGTGATCGGAGAAGTCGCTCGAATCCCCACCAAAGTCGGCGTCGGCAAACGACAACGAGTCTTTGAGGAAAGCATCGATACGCTACGTGCGAACCTGATGCTCTCCAAAGACACCCAAGGTGTCCGCACGATCGCGATCGCCAGCAGCATGTCCGGTGAAGGAAAAAGCAGTGTGGCGTCGCAACTCGCGATCTCGCTCGCCAAAGCCTGTGGCAAGACCGTCCTGTTGATCGATGCTGACCTGCGCAGCCCCGACCAACACGATATCTTTGGTTTGGAGATGGGCCCCGGATTGGCCAAGGTCCTGTCGGGTGAAGCCACATTCGATGAGGCGGTGGACCGCACACTGGGTGACCTGGTCCACGTGATGCCGGCCGGACACATGAACATGAGTCCCCACCGATTGCTCAACGCATCCGCATTGCGAGAATTGCTCGATGACGCGTTGGCACAATACAGCTACGTGGTCGTTGACACCGCTCCCGTTCTGGCGGCCGGAGAAACACTGGCGGTGGCTGCCGAAACAGACGCCACTCTGGTTTGCGTGATGCGAGATGTTAGTCGAACCGACACCGTGGTCCGCAGCAGCCGACGGTTGGAAGCAGCCGGTGCCAACGTCGTCGGCACAGTCTTCAGCGGTGTGCCATACAGCAACTATGCGTATCGCTACGGCGACTACCGCTACCTCTCCCCCAAGCCCCGCGCCTAGCCCGGAATATTCATCAGTCGGCACGCGATAGCGTCCGGCTCCCCACCTCAGAAGTACGTCAGGCTTTCCAGCCTGACACACACTGGACTGCTCAAAGTTTGGTGTTGACATTGTTTTTCCAGTCCCTGTTTTTGTTCCATGCATCGCAATCAAAGTGAGCCTCAGGCGTTAGCCGTGGGCCGGCACCACAATCCGCCTCAGGCCCACGGCTAGCGCCTGAGGCTCACTGGGGGCCACCAGCTGCGTTGGCAGTAGGGACTTAAACTTGCGCAAACCCCAAAAAAAAACTACACCAAACTTTGAGCAGTCCAGCGATAGCCCCCGGTTCCCAACGAGCCTCAATCTAACAAGCCACGTAGCCGCGTCTCTCCGAGACGCGAATCGCGAGTCTGAGACAGACTCGCCTACGTGCCCCCCAAGTACGTCAGGCACTGTACGTCAGGCACTGTACGTCAGGCACTGTACGTCAGGCACTGTACGTCAGGCCCCCCCAAGTACGTCAGGCACTGTACGTCAGGCTTTCTAGCCTGACACCCACCCCCACATTCGACTTCCTAAGTCGAAAGCGCCCCAACCAAAATGGCTCCCCTCTCCCCCGGTTCCTAAGGAGCCTCAAGCGAGTTAGGAACCGGGGGAGAGGGGCTGGGGGTGAGGGGGCAAACTCGCTGCAAAGCAAATCGCAAATCGCACGCACAACGCAAACAGACACCCACCACAATCCGCAGTGAGCCGCGACGCGTAAGCGGCCGGGCCTACCGCATTGCCACTTGCCCTACGGCCCACGGCTCACCCTTGAGCTCCCAACACGGACTGAACCGGCAGCCCGTGGCAAACGCCGAAATTCACTCGCTCGCGCATCGTGCTGGTATCAAAGGGCAGGATTTCATCCTGCCAACCACCACCTAACCAAGACAAGTTAAAAACCTATCCCACATCGCTTCCCCCACCACTCATCTCTCTCTACACGACTTCGACTTGAACTCCATTCAAATGACTGACCAACAACGCGTCATGGGCGAGAAACGCGCCCAGCGTAGCGTTCGTTGGGAACTGAATCTTCCATGGCTGTTCTGGTCGCTGGCCATTGCCCTGCTGGTTTTTTTGGTCGCGATTGGATTGTACTGGTTCCAATCTCAACAGATCACCAGTTCGATCTTGGCCAAAGCGGACCAAGCACGCGAGAACGAAGACTGGGAAAAACAACTCCTGTGGCTGAGTCGCTATCGATTGCTGGATCCGACAAACACGGACGCCTTGGTTGCCTACGCAAAGGCGGCCAATCTGGCTGCGGATGCCCCACCGGCCAATCGGCTCGATCAAGTGGAACGGTCGCGAAAGTCGCTTCGCGACGCACTCGCGAGCTTGGCCGACCAAGACTCCACGCCAGAAATCGTAGCTCAGCAAGCCGAATTGCGGCGACTGCTGATCAAGCGGTTGATGCAGTACGGTCCACGTTACGCCGACGAAGCCGAACGACAGATCGTCCTGTTGGCCGCACCCAACGACGACGTGCAGATGCTGCGTGCAATGGCGTTCGCCCGCATCGGACAATCGGCGTCGGAACAAGCCGATAAGCGTGAGCCGGACAAGTTCTTTCAGGACAGCGATTTTTGGCTTTGGCTTTCTCAACAACCTCTGGGTGTTGTGACGTCCATGGCTTGGCAAGCCAACCCAACCGACATCGGCTTGGCGACATCACTGATCGATCAGTGCATCGGATCACCAGAGCTTTTTGGATCGACCGAAACGGGCGACGCGATTGATCCGACGCAAATGGCCAAACGAGTCATTGAGCAATTGCAAACACAGACGCAAAACGGTCAAGCCCAATGGGTCATCTACCGTTATCTGCAACAAACCCAACCCAAGTCCGCGGGCGACCATCTCCAGAAATTGGTGCCCCCTGCACTGAAGCGGCTCCAGGATCATGTCGCCCAACTCTCGGCAGTGGAAACGGCGGCTCTCACCACGACCGAATCCGCAAATGAGTCTTCGCCTGCGATCCCAGCACCGATTCTGTCGACGGCATCGGCGGTGGATCTCTACGAGCCACGTTGGGACTACGACTTGGTATTGGAATCGACGCAGCCAGCCCTGCAGTCCGCCGCCACCCAGGAAATACAAGTCACAGCGGGGGATCGCCTGGACGCATTGATGGCGATGCCCGACATGGCGGTCCCGAGTCCGATGGTCGAATCGGCGTACGTCAGTCGCGGTCGTTTGTACTGGAACACGGATGAAACGGAACAAGCGATTTCGATCTGGAAAGACGGAATCGAGCGACTCGGCGACAACTCACTCAACCTGCAATTGATTTACACGGGGGCGGTTGCTGAAAAGGGCACGGTTGCCGAGGCCAGTGAGTCAGCCGATCGCTTGGCGGACTTGGTTCGTCGCCAATCCTTGGCGTTGATGGGACCAGAGGGCGCTCGTTATTCGCAGTCGGAGCGTACCACGTTTCGCAAACAGTTGGACACCGCGACGTGGATGACCCAGTTGATACGCGGTCAGATCGCCTTGCGAGAAGGTCATTTGTCGGTCGCAATCGATCAACTCCAAACCGCCTTGGATTCACAATTCCCGATCAGTGACTCCGAACGTGTTCGTGCCGCGATCCTGCTGGCACAAGCGTTCGAGAAACGCGAGACCTGGGATCTGGCGGCGACCGCGTACGAACGAGCCATCAGCCTTTCCCCAGCGGACAACCAGTTCCGGGTCAACGCCGCTCGCGCATGGGCGCTCGCCGGCGACAGCAATCGTTCGCGACAACAATGGCAAGCGATCGATGGAGCGTCGATCCCCCTGCTGATCGCCCGAGCACAGGCCTTGCTCAGCGTGCAAATGTCGCTGCCTCCCGCCAAACGCGACTTCGTCGCCATCAACCGCAGCCTCGAAACGATTCGTGAGCAGTTGCGCAGCGTGCCCGATGACCAAGAAAAAGCTCGCAGTGAACTGCAGGCCCAATTGGAACTGCTGACCCTGGCGATCCCCGACTCCGACGACGGCCAACAACGCGAGCAGGCAATCGAGCGTTTGGAGTCACTGTCGGATCGATTCCCACAAAGTGCTCAAATGCAATCGGTCGCCGCACTGACGCTTGCATCGGCCGGCCGCCCCGAACGCTCCGAAGCCGCACTCAACCGGCTACTGAAAATCGTCGGCACAGAGTCGTATCAGTACCAGCAAACACTCGCCCGCACGCTTGTCGCACGCGGAATGCATGACGAAGCGGTCCGTGGTTTGGTCGAGCATGCCAAAGCGGTTGTGACCGATGCCGACGTCAGCTTGACCCTGGCTGCCGACATCGCACAAGTTCGCCAGCAGAATCAGTTGGCTTACCAATTGCTACAACAGATCCCCGAAACTCAACTCACCGCCGACACCCTATTCCGTCTGTTTTCGCTTTCGCTAACCCAAGGTGCGAAACCCACCGCGAATGAAGCGGATGGCGACCGCATCAAGGACGCGATGCAGTGGGAGAACAAGCTCAAGAAATTCGAGGGCGACGACGGCGCATGGTGGCGACTCGCTCGCGCCTCCCGCCTGATGTACCAGTGGGATCGGATGAACGAAAATGATCCCAAACGCTACGATCTGATCAAACAAGCCAGTGAGTTGCAAACCTTTATCCGCAACGCGAGACCACGTTGGGGAATGGGACTTGCCCTGGAAGGCTACATTGCCGCGCGACAGGGGGAACCCATTCGCGCGATCGATGCACTGCGTCGGGGCATCGACAGCGGTGACCGCCGCGTCTCCAGTATCCTGCTGTTGATCGATCAGTTGAACAAAGCCAATCGGGTTGCCGAAGCGGACGCGGAATTGATGCGTTTCGAAAGCATCATGGATACCGATTCCAACCTGACAGCACTGGCCGTCGCAATCGCGGCAAAGAAAGGGGACTACACCCAAGGATTGGAGCTGGCACGAGCCGGAGCCAACAGCAATCCGCACGATACGAGTGTGTGGTTGATCCTGGGTCAAACCGCCGCTCGTGCAGCACAAGCGACCGAGCAGCCTGACGCACGAAAGAAGTTGGTCGGCGAAGCCAAGAATGCTTACGACCGAGCGCTCAGCGAATCCAACGACAGCAGCTTGGCCGCCTACCAACTGCGTGTCCGACTGCAGGCGACGTTTTACGGCAACAAAGAAGTCCGATTGGAGTTGCAACAGGCGTTGAAAAGCAACGTCAGCGAACCGATGCGGTCCCTGTTCGTCGGACTCGCCTACTCGGAGCTCAAGGACTTTGAAACAGCCCTCCCGATCTTACAGCGGGCAGTCAAAATCGCACCCAACGATCCAGATGTCTTCATCGCATTGGCTGAGTTTTACCGGCTGGGACGCGATGACGCCAAGTCGATTGAGATGTTGGAGAAAGCCTACTCGCTCGCTCCGACTCGAACGGACGTCCGCAACAAACTGGCATTGGCCGTCGCACTGAGAGATGGTGCTGAGGTCCCCTGGCAACGACTGGATCAGTTGCTGCGTGGTGAGTCGGGCGGAACCGATCAGAACGAGTTGCTGCACGCGTTGATCCTGATCAATCGAGGTGATGAAAAACGCCAAGAACAAGCCGCACAGATCCTGAACGAATTGATTCGCGTCGGAGGCCCGGTCAGTGATGACGCGATGCGCATGCTGGCTGCTTTGGAACGCAGACGATGGCTCAGTGGCGAACCGGAATCGGACGAGTCGCGCAGGGCGTTTGCAGAAGCACGCCGGCTGTACACCGCGTTGACGCGACGTCCCAATCCCGCACCGATGGACCTGTATCGTTTCGCCGATCTCTTGCTGCGTGCCGATCAAACCACCGAAGTCGAAGGGTTGGCGGACAAGCTCGATGCGATCACCGGCGGCTCTCCCATTGGTTTGGACATCCGTCTCCGACTGGCCAAGAAATTAGGACAAGAAGAGAAGGCGGCTGAGCTGGCCAAGCAATGGGCACAACAAGCCGTGGAGTCGGGAACGATGTTGCAAGCCGGTGCCTGGGAAACCACCGGCCGCACACTTTCTAACCTCGGATATCACGACCAAGCCCTGGAGTGGCTGGAAAGGGCGTACGATGAAAACCCGGACACCTTCCGCGTCTTTGTCATTGCCCTGTCGCGAGCACGCAAGTTTGATCGCGCCATCGAGATTTGCAAAACGAACTACAAATCCAAAGGCCAGCCGGACGCCGTCGCTTTGCTGGCAGACGTCATGATCATCAGCGGTGACTTCATGACGGTACCGGAGGAGATCGAAGCGATCTTTACTGATGCGTTGGCGAAACACGAATCCGTCCCCAGATTGGTTGAATCCATCGGTTCACTCCGGCTGGCTCAAGAACGGTATCCGGAGTCGGTCGCGTTGTACGAGCGAGCGATCGAGTTGGCGCCGGACAACGGCCGCATCTTGAACAATCTGGCCATGGCGCTGTCGGAGATCCCAGGTCGTGAGCCGATGGCGTTGCCACGAATTCGCAAAGCGATCGACCTGTACGGACGCAGCCCAGAGTTGTTGGACACACAAGGCCTGGTGTTGTTACGAAACGACAAGGTGGACGAAGCCACCAAGGTGTTACGAGAAGCGATGGCGAGTTCGGATGACCCACGCTATCGATTCCACCTGCTGATGGCGTTGATGCGATCGGGCGACAAAGTGCAATCGCGAGCCGTCTGGGCGCAACTGGACGTCACCGCACTCAAAACAGCCGTCTTAACCCCCGCCGAGCGCCGAGACTTCGCCCTCATGCAAGAACAATTCGGCGCCCGCCGAACCCCATGACCACGTAGCCGCGTCTCTCCGAGACGTGAACCCATAGTCGTTCGACTTTCCAAGTCGAAAACGCAGCACAAGAAAATGGCTCCCCTCTCCACCAGACACCTCCCCCAAGGGACTTGGGGGAGGTCGAGCAAAGCCGCTGAGGCGAAAGCGAGGGAGGGGGCCGTCAGCCCAACAAAACGCCCGCAATCACCAATCGCCCTGAGCCGCGACGCGTAAGCGGCCGGGTACCTCACTACCCAATCAAGAAAATGGCTCCCCTCTCCCCCAGTTCCTAGTGAGCCTTAAGCGAGCTAGGAACTGGGGGAGAGGGGCAGGGGGTGAGGGGGCAATACCGCCCCAAACCAATTCACACCACCGAAAAGCCCCCACCACCAACCACGCTAAACCGCGACAACCTTCAGACACCTCCCTCAAGGAACTTGGGGGAGGTCGAGCAAAGCCGCTGAGGCGAATGCGAGGGAGGGGGCCGTCCACCCAACACAACGCCCGCCACCACCAAACGCCCTGAGCCGCGACGCGTAAGCGGCCGGGTCTTGCAACAACCATCACTACCACCCCGGCGCAATACCCGTGGCCTCGACGGCCAGCGGCTCAAAGCAACACGCCACCACCAACCACCCTGAGCCGCGACATTCCCAGACACCTCCCCCAAGTTCCTTGGGGGAGGTCGAGCTAAGCCGTCCAGGCGAAAGCGAGGGAGGGGGCCGTCAGCCCAACTAAACGCCCGGCCATTGCCAAACGCATGACGCCCCGGCGCAATACCCGTGGCCTCGACGGCCAGCGGCTCAAAGCAACAAGCCACCACCAACCGCCCTGAGCCGCGACGCGTAAGCGGCCGGGTCTTTGCAAAACGCCCATCAGCCGCAGGGCGATAGTCCCCGGTTCCCAGCCCAGATCATTCACAACCCGACGCGTAAGCGAGGGATACCTCCCAGCCCAGATGATTCATAACCCGACGCGTAAGCGAGGGATACTCGGCAAATCCCTCGCTTACGCGTCGGGTTATGAAAACCAATCATCCGCATGAATAATCCGAGCGAGCGATCCTGACGCACCAAACCACGTAGCCGCGTCTCTCCGAGACGCGAACCGCGAGTCTGAGACAGACTCGCCCACGAACCCACCGTCGCTCGCCTTTTCAAGTCGAAAACGCACCACCAACCCAGTCAGCCCAGAAAAACTGACGTACACCCGATGACCGAAACCACATCCAGCCCGCGAACCCGCTCCAGACGCTTCGGCAAACGAACCCGCGGCGTCACGATATGCGTCGCCGCCATTCTGTTGTCGGGGATTTTGCACGGCTACCTCGACGGACGTTGGGTGGACAAACCCAATCTACAGCGGATCGGCGCGCAGCTCGCCGAGTTGCCCAGCAAATGCGGCGACTGGGAACTGGCAGACGAAGGAGAACTCGATGAGCGGGCGGCTGAAATGCTGCAATGCCATGGATCCCTGGTCCGCGAATACTGGAATCCTGCAAGCGGTCAACGGGTCAACGTGGCGGTCTTGTTCGGCCCCCGCGGCCCGATCGCGGTCCACGTTCCCGAGATCTGTTACAGCAGCCGTGGAACCGAGCCCGCTGGACCGACAACCGTACTGACCTTGAAAACGGACGATCAGCTCGACCAACTTTGGCGAGTCGAGTTCCAACGTGAGGGCAGCGAAGAGCCGCACCTGGAAGTCTGTTATGGATGGAGCGACGGCGGCCGTTGGCAAGCGGCCAAGTACCCCAGGGTATGGCTCACCGACCAGCTTTACAAAGTGCAAGTAGCGGGACCACCAGGAACAGACGGCCAGCCATCACCCGTCCAAGATTTCCTAAAGTCGTTTCTACCAGCCCTCAACCACCAGATCTCCCAAAACACTTAACCCCCATGTACGTCAGGCTTTCCAGCCTGACCTACCCCCAAGTACCAGCACGAAGCGCAAGCGAGTGAACAAAACCTCGTGACTCACTCACCCGCGCGTCATCCTGGTATCAAAGCCAAACTCGCGAAATGTCAGCCAAGAAAGGCTGACGTACATCCCACCTCAAGTACGTCAGGCTTTCCAGCCTGACCTTCCCCATTGTCGTTCGACTTTCCAAGTCGAAAACGCCAATCCAAAAACAGTTCCTCGAAGCTTCCAAACCACGCGAACTGCGAGTCTGAGACAGACTCGCCTACGTGCCCAAGTACGTCAGGCTTTCTAGCCTGACCTACCACCCAAGTACGTCAGACACCGTACGCCAACCTTTCCAGCCTGACACACCCTCATTGTCGTTCGACTTTCCAAGTCGAAAACGCCAATCCAAAAACAGTTCCTCGAAGCTTCCAAACCACGCGAACCGCGAGTCTGAGACAGACTCGCCTACGTGGAGCCAAGTACGCCAACCTTTCCAGCCTGACCTACCTCCAAAATCCCCACCCAGCTGGCGTCAGCAACACCATTAGCGGCACCTACCGGCGCCCCAGCAAACCGACAACAGTTTTTCTACCGACGTCCCCTGCCTGTCATCCCCGTCAGACATCAAAACGTCACCCAGCAACATTCGCTTTGGCGGAAAGCATTCGTTGTTGTCACTCGTTATCGCCCCTAGTAGCTGCAACATAGATTTCACGGAAAAGGACGAGAGGACTCAGGATGCCAACGCTTGATGAATTGCTACCCGAGTATCGCTTTGCAACCAAACGCGACGAAACTCCGCTACCAACGCTGCCGCAGACCCATCGTCGCTATCGATACTTTGCCCGCAAAGATCGAGTCGAGCGAGCGATGGGTGCGTGCTTGTTGGTACCCGCATTGCCGGTGATCGCAGTGTGCTGGGTCGCCATCCGTCTGACCTCCAAAGGCCCCGGCCTGTTTCGACAAACCCGAGTCGGACGCGGCGGGCGAACGTTCGAAGTGTTGAAGCTGCGGACGATGCGACAAGACGCGGAAGCCGGTGGACCGCAGTGGTCCTCCAAAGGTGACCCACGGATCACACGATTGGGTCGCATCTTACGTTCACTGCATTTGGACGAGTTGCCTCAACTGGTCAACGTCGTCCGTGGAGAAATGGTGATCGTCGGACCGCGCCCTGAACGACCCGAGTTTGTCGAGCTGTTGACAGAAGAAATCCCAGGGTATCAGCGACGACTGATCGTCAAGCCGGGCATCACCGGACTATCGCAAATCAATCTGCCACCGGACACCGATCTCCGTAGCGTGCAGCGCAAACAAGTCCTGGATCTGCATCACATCGACAACGCCCATCTATGGTTTGACGCCCGGATGGTGATGTTGACCACATTGCGAGTCCTGTGCATCAGCAATGAAACTTTGACACGACTGATGGGTCTGGACCGCAAGCACTTGCTGGCTGAGTTACCGCCCACCAACGACCATCGTCACTCCGTGAGCTTGCAAGAGTTACTGGCACAAGCAAGGTTGCGGAAAGAGCTAGCGGAAATCGACATCGACGACGACATCGAAGACGCCGCGCAGGTCGACGGCCCAGGCGATTCCTGGAAAACCGACAGCGACAGCTATGACGACGACGCCACCCTAGCCCGCTCCCCCCGCTAATCCCCCCAAGTACGTCAGGCACCGTACGTCAGGCTTTCCAGCCTGACTTTACCCCCCCATCATTCGACATCCCAAGTCGAAAACGCAACCAAACAAAAACCACCACAATCCGCCCATCAGCCGCAGGGCGTTAGCCCCCGGTTCCCCACCTCACAAGTACGTCAGGCTTTCCAGCCTGACTTTCCCCCCCCATCATTCGACTCCCAAGTCGAAAACGCAAGAAAACAAAACCACCACAATCCGCCCATCAGCCGCAGGGCGTTAGCCCCCGGTTCCCCACCTTTCAAGTACGTCAGGCTTTCCAGCCTGACACACCCACCCCACATTCGACTTCCCCAGTCGAAAACGCAAGAAAACAAAACCACCACAATCCGCCCATCAGCCGCAGGGCGTTAGCCCCCGGTTCCCCACCTCACAAGTACGTCAGACTTTCCAGCCTGACTTTCCACTCCCCATCATTCGACTTCCCAAGTCGAAAACGCAACCAAACAAAACCACCGCAAAACTCCCATCAGCCGCAGGGCGTTAGCCCCCGGTTCCCCACCTCTCAAGTACGTCAGGCTTTCCAGCCTGACACTCCCCCCATCATTCGACTCCCAAGTCGAAAACGCAACCACTCCACCCCGGGTCACGCCATCGACCCGGAGGTTCGAGCGACAAAACCTCCTCCCCCGCTCTTGTCCACCCTCCCCAACATCCTCACCGTCGACGTCGAAGACTACTTCCAAGTCTCGGCGTTCGAGCACCGTATCTCTCGGGACCAGTGGAACAGCATCCCGTGCCGGGTCGAAGCGAGCACGGACAGGCTGCTGCAGCTCTTCGCCGACTGCAACGTCCACGGCACCTTCTTCGTGCTCGGCTGGGTCGCCAAGCATTACCCAACACTCGTTCGCCGAATCGCCGACGCCGGGCACGAACTAGCGTCGCACGGTTTCTGGCACCAATTGGTCTACAACCTGACCCCGGACGAATTCCGCCAAGACATCCGCGACAGCAAAGCAGCAATCGGCGACGCCACGGGCGTCGGCGTCACCGCCTACCGAGCCCCCAGTTTTTCGATCACCAACAAATCCATGTGGGCCTTGGACGTGCTCGTCGAAGAAGGCTTCACCGTCGACAGCAGCATCTTCCCCATCCGTCACGCACGCGGCGGCATGCCGGGCGCGAGACCCGACATCCACACCATCCAAACCCAGCACGGCCCGATCACCGAAATCCCCCCATCGGTCGGCCGTGTGGGCAAGCTAAAAGTCCCGATCGGCGGCGGCTACTTTCGCCTCTTCCCGCTGTCATTGACCCGGCAAGCGATACGCTCGATCCAAGCCCAAAACCGCCCCGCGATGCTGTACATCCACCCGTGGGAAATCGACCCCGAGCAACCGCGGGTCAGTGGCATCGGACGGAAAAGCCGTGCAAGACACTATGTGGGCTTGGGCCGAACTGAAAATCGCATGAGAAAGCTCTTCGCAACTGAGATATTTACGCCTTTGAGCGAGACATTGCGTAAAAACGCTACAGTCCCGGAAACTGAATTCACCTATTGCGAAACGGTCCAAGGGGAGGAACACGATAATTGATCAGCACGATCGTTATCTACGGAATCTTCGTCGCAATTTGTTTTGCTGCGTTAATACGCCCTTGGACAGGGGTGTTAGGATTCTATTTCTTTGCTGTTCTGGACCCTGGTTGGAATTGGCGGTGGGCGGTCGATCGCTATTTTCCGTTTCAAAAGTATATCTTCGCGTTTCTTGTGATTGGCTGGTTAATCAATGGGATGCCAGGGCTCAGGTACAACAGGCGGGACGCTGCACCAATTATAAGTCTCTTGTGTTTTCTTGCACTTGCTTACGCATCAAGTTCTTTCTCGATCGATGCATCACTGTCAAGCTGGTATCTTGACAAGTTGTGGAAAGTGGTGCTAGTTGCTATTGCAGCAGCGATCACTATTGATACACCTAAGAAATTGGTCGCATTGTTGTTCACTGTTGTGATTGCACAGTCGTGGAACGCATATCAAATCAATCTACAATATTTCCAAGACGGCTACTCTCTCTACGCCAGGATAACACAGTGGGGTACAAAGGGAGACAATAACGGCTACTCCATCCTGACCTTGCCTGTCATTGCGATGAGCATTTCGTTGGCAGCCTCTGACTTCCGGACGCAATGGCGATTGCTGGCGTTGGGGATTGCTGTTTTGCAAATCCACCAAATCATGTTGCTTGAGTCACGAGGAACCATGATCGGAGGTCTCGTCATGGCTGTAATGTTCTTCGTGTTTATGCAAAAAACAGGGCTGAACATTGCGGTAGTCGCAATGCTGCTCTTCGCAGGATTTCTACTTGCAGGTCCGTCGGTAGTGCGGGAGTTCACTTCTGCGTTCGAAGACGCTGGCAACAGAGACTCTTCTGCCGAGAGTCGTTTTCATCTATGGAAAGCTGGCTGGGAGATCACAAAGGATTACCCATTGCTCGGAGTTGGACCCTGGTGCGGCGCTTTGAAAGTGCCAGAATACTACGAAGGCGAGAGTTTGAGAGTAAAAAGAAAAGAATTGCATAACATCTTTTTTGAGCTAAGTACGGGAACAGGACTTCCCGCAACTGCTTTCTACCTCGGCTTCAGTGCGTTGCCTTGGTGGGCATGCTTCATGCATTGGTGGCGATCCCGAAGGATGCAAAACAGTATCCCAAACCACGCCGATTCAGTTTCGATCAACGCCGTATCGCTTGCAGTGCTTTGCGGACTTCCAGGCTATTTTGTGGCAAGCATGTTCAGTAGCGGAGTCCTACTGGAGACAAGTTACATCCTAGCATCTTGTGGATGCGTTGCATCTGCTCTATTCCGCAGGACGAACACTAACAGCGAAGAGTTATTGAGATCATTAGGACGCGATATACCACGGGTGAGTTAAGCAAAATCTTCGACTAGAAAGCAGCACAACTTACTCAACTGAGGGTCGCACGACCTGCAGTCGTATTTTAAACATACACCATATCGCGGCACTAGTGCCGAAATCGCGAGTTGAGGCTTGATACTAGCACGACGCGCAAGCGAATGAACCACCGTGTGTCATCCACTCGTTTGCGCTTCGTGCTGGTATTTGTATCGTTTCCAAACAAGGTCAATTGACGATCGCAGCACTAGGCAGATTACGCAAGTTAGCTAGCAGCGGCAGCCGTTGTGGGACTGGCCGTCGCATAGGATGGTCGCGTCGCTATGCTGCACTCCTAGCCAGCAGCCTGACGCTCTGACGAACAATGGCGAGATCGCCATAACAATCCATGAACGAAATAATCACACAAGAATCAATCGTCGAGCATGCCTCTGACCCAGAGCATTGGGACCTCGTTATCGAGCCACACGCCTCACTATTCTCCCTAAATCTAGGAGACGTCTGGCGATACCGCGACCTACTTTACCTATTCACTCGGCGTGACATTGTTTCATTCTATAAACAAACGATCCTGGGGCCGATATGGTTTTTCATCCAGCCAATCTTTACAACACTCGTCTACGTCTTGGTTTTTGGTAAAATTGCGAAACTTTCAACAGACGGAGCCCCCCAGGTCCTGTTCTACCTTTGTGGTGTAACCTTCTGGAACTATTTTTCCGAGTGCTTCAACAAAACGGCAACGGTCTTCAGGGACAACGCAGGCCTTTTTGGAAAGGTGTATTTCCCGCGAGTCATCACTCCTCTGTCAATTGTCGCATCGAACCTCGTTCGCTTCACCATTCAGTTCGCGCTGTTTCTCCTGTTCTTAAGCTGGTACGCGTACCGGGGACAAGCGTTCCCTAACCCCGTCGCCTTCTTGCTCCCGTTAACGGTCTTGATAATGGCAATGATGGGATTGTCATTCGGGATGCTATTCTCGGCACTTACGACCAAGTATCGCGACATGGTGTTTCTGCTGCAGTTCGGTGTGCAATTGCTGATGTATGCGACGCCTGTGATATACCCAGTCTCCCAGATGCCGCCAAACATAGGCGCTGTGCTTGCCTGGAATCCGTTAGCCCCGTTGTTTGAGGCGACTCGATACGGATTCCTTGGCGCAGGTGAATTTTCGGTGTCGGGAATCGTGTACGCCGCAACTTTCGCTGCCGTTTCCCTGCTGTGTGCTACGATCGTTTTCAACCGTGTCGAGCGCACGTTCATGGACACTGTTTGAAGGATGAGATCATCCAACACGATTCCGCGAGCGGCTCGGCGGGACTGTCTGGGCACTCGATCATCAATTTATTGAATTCATGACCACCGCAATCAAATTCGAAAACGTCTCCAAGCAGTACCGCCTGGGGGAAGTCGGCAGCGGCGCTCTTGCTGATGACCTGCATCGGATGTGGGCCAAGTTACGTGGCAAACCAGATCCAATGGCAAAAGTCGGGCAGATCAATGACCGGGCGGCTCGAAGTGACATGTCGCCAAAACGCCGCAAAGGATTTCGTTCGCGCTTCTTAGCCGGAGCTGACTCGGCAGCGGGATCAGAGTATGTTTGGGCTCTGCAGGACATCGACTTCGGAGTCAAACAAGGAGAGATCCTAGGGATCATCGGCCGCAACGGCGCGGGCAAGTCAACGCTACTCAAACTGCTCTCGCGTGTAACCGCTCCAACAGCAGGAGCGATCAGAGCAGTTGGGCGAATTGCAAGCCTGCTTGAGGTAGGAACTGGTTTTCATCCGGAACTAACCGGTCGCGAGAACATCTATCTTAACGGTGCGATTCTGGGAATGCGGCGACACGAGATTACTAAACAGCTGGATGAAATCATCGATTTCAGCGGCTGCGGAAAGTATATTGACACACCGGTGAAACGCTACAGTAGTGGCATGACAGTTAGACTCGGATTTGCAGTCGCAGCCCACTTGGAATGCGAAATACTTGTGGTTGATGAAGTATTGGCGGTTGGCGACGCAGAGTTTCAAAGGAAATGCATTGGCAAGATGCAAACGGTTTCCGTTAAATCCGGCAAAACTGTGCTTTTTGTCAGCCACAATATGGCTTCAGTCGAGCGACTTTGCCAACGCGGTATCCTGCTTGAACGTGGCGGCGTTTCATTTGTTGGGGATGTGTACGAAACGGTTAATCATTATCTTTCAAATAACGACTCAGCTCAGAGCCCTAGGAGACTGAGTTCAGATGAAGAACGGTCGGGCAATGGGGATGCTAAATTTCGAGAAATTTCTATTTACAGTGGGCAATACGAGAAGGCGTGCTCGATCCGATGTGGTGATTCGGTGAGACTGAGATTCAGCATTGAGAACACATCAAACCGAATGATTTCAGATGTAAGTGTCGGCTACTCCATTTCGACTCCACGCGGGGAGTCACTCGTGGTCGCGTACAGCGATTACGAAGACATTCGATTTAAATTGGTGCCCGGCTACAACACCATTGAGGTCACAACCGGTAGCCTTCCTTTAAATATCGGCACCTATCAGATTGGTTGTCGGCTTCTCGCAAACTCAATTGAGATTGACTGGCCCAAATATCCGGTTGCGGATTTGATCGTGGAAGGCGGTGAAATTGGAGGCATCGCCCGGCCTCCTCATAGTGGTCGAGGGCTAATCATGACCGACAACCAATGGACGTCAATACTCTCAGAGAATCTCTCATAAGATACCCATACTGTGTTATATCGACTTAAACAACATTTGAACCGCCGATTAAAAAGATCAACCGAAGCAGAGCCGAAATTGCGAGGTCGTATTTCTTACTCACAGGAAGGAGAAGATGTGCTTGTTTGGCGAATGATGGATCCCGATCACTCGCCATCGGTATACGTTGATGTCGGATGCAACCACCCTTATCACATGTCGAACAGTGCTTTTTTTTATGAACGTGGGTGGACAGGAATCGCTATTGATCCGAATCCCAGCTTTAAAGACGATTTCGAGCGTCTACGTCCCCTTGATCATTTCGTTAATTGCGGGGTCGGTGAGGAGGAAGCAACCCTAGAGTATTTCTACTTTGAGGAACCCCTTTACAACACGTTTGACAGCGCAAAAGCTGCAACTATTAATGGGATTCATTCTAAGCTTCTTCAGACTCAAGCGGTACCAATTCGACGGCTCGATTCAATATTGATTGAATACTGGCCCGAAGGTAAGCAAATACGATGGATGTCAATTGATGCAGAGGGCATGGACTTACAAATCGTCAAGTCGCATGACTTTGATTTGTTTCCCGTAGAGTTCATCTGCGTGGAAGTAAATTCGCTGGATTTGGAACGTGCATGCTCAGACGAAGTTGTTTGTGAACTAAGGTTTCGTGGATTCATTCCGATAGCTAAGCTTTGCAAATCAGCAATCCTAATAAATTCAACATTTGCCGATAGATGGGGACTTATTCGCAGATGACGCCTCCTATCTTATTTCTCATCTTCAATCGACCGGACTTGGTGGAGATCTCTTTTCGGGAAATTCGAAAAGCGAAGCCTAGTCAGTTGTTCGTCGCAGCTGATGGGCCGCGAGCGATCAAAGAAGGAGAAGCGGAATTGTGTGAACAAGCCCGGCGAATCGTTGATCACGTAGATTGGGAGTGCGAGATTCACACGCTGTTTCGCGACGAGAATCTCGGCTGCCGGAAAGCGGTCAGCAGTGCTATCTCATGGTTTTTCGATCACGTCGAGGACGGAATCATCCTCGAAGACGACTGTGTGCCAGAACATTCGTTTTTTCGCTTCTGTGGTGATATGTTGGCACGCTATCGCAACGACGAGCGAGTGATGTGCGTCACCGGAGACAACTTTCAAGATGGGATCGCCCGTGGCCGTGCGAGCTACTACTTTTCGATCTACAACCATTGCTGGGGATGGGCGACGTGGCGACGCGCATGGAATCATTTTGATCATGATTTGAAAAATTGGGAGCGACTACGCGAGACGCGTTTTCTTCAGAAGCTGATGCCACGCAAATCCGCCGACTATTGGACTCGAGCGTTCGACTCAGTATTAACCAATAAAGTTGATAGTTGGGCCTATATTTGGACTTTCTCTTGTTGGTCGCAAAATGGTGTTACCGCCACACCCAATCAGAACTTAGTTTCCAATATCGGGTTCGACACTCGCGCGACTCACACGGCAGATGCGACTTCAGCGTCTTCTAGGCTTCAGTCGCACCAAATCGCATTCCCGCTGTCTCATCCCAGTCGTGTTCGACGAAATCGTAAAGCGGATAGATACGTGGAAAAGAACAGCTTTGGCATCCAATTGCCCGACAGCTATTCTGATAGGGTTCAACGAAAGCTCAAAAAGCTTGTGTCAGGAACGAAAACCTAAACCAATCTTAGAACCTATCCGAAAACCCCGAGCCTGCTATAGACGAAGTAGGCGAAAGCGAGGTGAAGTCCGGCGATATGGTTTTGGGCTTTCTTATCCCATCGGATTAGAATTGATTGAAAGCGATTGAGCCAGCCATGAGTTCGTTCAGCAACCCACCGCCTTGGACGCTCCCCTGATTGCCGATCAAGCTCACGTTTTTCCTCACCTCGGCTACGAACGTGAGCGGTGTAGCCGTAGACCGATTCGATGAGCTCACGAATCGCGGCGGAGTCATAGGCTTTATCCAGGCACATGTTCTCCCAACCTTGAACTTCAGTCGCTGCGCGGTCGATGCAGTCTTCAATCGTTTCTTGTAAAAGCTTGGTATCGTGAACGTTCGCTCCGCCGACGGCCAAGCCAATTGGGATTCCGGTCGCGTCGGTTTGCACAGATCGTTTTGTGCTCAGTTTTCCTCGGTCAGTCGGGTATGTACCTGTCTTCTCGCCTCCTCGCGGTGCTTTGGTCACCGCTCCATCAACGCTTTGCCATTGCCAATCCAACCCGTTCAATTGGTCGCAGGTCTCGATCGCTATATTCGAAAGCTGACCAAAAATCCCTAGTTCAGCCCACTGCTGAAAGTAATCGTGAGCCGTACTACCGGGCGCAAATTCTGGAGGGATTGCGTTCCATTGGCATCCGGTTCGCAGTCGATAAAAGATGGCGTCAGCGACATCACGAAGGTATGCGCGTGGTCGGCCACCCTTCGGACTGACCGGATACTCTGGAAGAGATTCCATCATTTGCTCCCACATTTCGTCTGGCTTGCGATAATCATAAAAACTCCGTTGCCCATCCATGGCGGGCCCTCCTTGGGTTTGAGTAAGTACAAGTTACCAACTCAAGGACGGTCCGCTTGTTTCATGCCAAATGGGTTTTCGGATAGATTCTTAATCGCCTCATGAGTTGGGCTTGAAGTTGTACGAGCTAGCATCATCAATCTCATTGGTTTGAATACGAAACATTTAACGTCATGATCAGTAAAATTTCAGGCGGTCCAACCAACCTTCTTTTCACAACAAAAGTGCTCGGTAAGTATCATGTTGAGTATTTTGTCTGTAATGAGACGGGGTTCATTCAGACTGAGGATCCGTATTGGCTCGACGAGGCATATTCAGATGCGATCACAGCGCTTGACCTTGGATTAGTATCAAGGAATTTCGAGAAAGCGTCTTTGACGTCGAAAGTAGTAGAGAAATCGTTTCCCTACGCTTCGAAGTTTATTGATTACGGCGGAGGTTATGGAATGTTTACGCGGCTAATGCGTGATCGCGGTTTTGATTTCCTGCATTACGACACTCACTGTCAGAACTTATTTGCAAAAGGATTTGAGATCGAGGAGCTTTTGGCTCGTGAACGATATCGGTTCGATTTGCTTTCTGCTTGGGAGGTCTTTGAACACCTGGCGGATCCCCTTGCGTCACTTGATGAGATGCTGAACGTTGCAGACGCCGTGTTGTTCTCGACGGAGCTTGTGCCGAATTCAGCGATTCAATCGCCAAAAGATTGGTGGTACTTCACTCCGGAAACCGGACAACATATTAGTTTCTATACCACTGCTGCACTGGAGTACATGGCGGAAAAGTTCTCCTTAAATCTTTATTCTGATGGATTATCCAACCATATGTTGAGCAAGCAGAAAGCAGTTTCTGATCCTTTTCGAGAGAAGGTTCACCCGTCTGTTTCCTCTCGCGTTCGGAATCGGTTTATACGAAAATCGAAGAAACTAAAAGCACATAGAGCAAGTCTCCTGCAAGAGGATTTTCAACGCGCCTTGCGTCAACTCAACGTAGACATTGGTGCAAGTGATGCATGTTCTAATTGATGGACTGGTTTTTGAAAATAACTATCAGATTGGCATCTGGCGACTATTCTTCGAGATAATGTCGCGAACTTCACGCGATGTTCGCTACACATTATTGCTCGCCAAAAAGCCAGAGCAACCAATTCCCGAAGGAGTCGAAGTCGCGACTGCTTTTCATCGCAAAAGCATCAAGAAACATCAGGTTGCGGCACGCTGCAAGAGAAAGATTGATAAACGATTGGCGTCAAAGCGATTTCCGGACGCTATTTGGCATTCCACCTTCTTCAGTTCCGATCCTAGAACCAATGGGAAAAGCATTGTTACCTTATACGACATGATTGCAGAGCGATGTTTTCTCATGGGCGGAGAATGGTGTGAACAGCAACGCGTGGCAAAGTTGAATGCATTAAAGGCGTCCAGTGAAGTTTTGTCTATTTCTCATTCAACAGCGAATGAACTCAGACGGTTCTATCCCGAATTGGGGAGGCGTACCTCGGTGATTCCGATGGGATTCGAGCACATTCGAATTGATAAGTCGACAGAGACAGAGAGTTCCGCTGATCAGTATGCTCTTTTTGTTGGATCACGAGACTCATATAAGAACTTTGAAATTGTGCTGGAAGCGATTTCATCACCCGATTGGCCGAATGAACTTTCGTTGCGAGTGGTAGGAGCGCCAGTCTCGGAGTTGGAGAAATCGCTGATTGATTACTACTCGGTCTCTGGCTTAGTTAAGAATGACGGTCGTGTTGAGGATAAGGAACTAGCCAAGCTCTACCGAGGTGCGCATTGCTTTATCTTTCCCAGTCTGTGTGAGGGGTTTGGAATCCCGGTTCTAGAAGCTCAGGCTAATTCTTGCTTACCTGTATTGAGCGATACTGAGATATTCCGAGAAGTTGCTGGAGATGGGGCGATTTTCTTTAATCCACGTGATTCGAGAACGCTTGTTGAGGCGGTCCGGAGATCGCTCGACACCTTGCATCGGTCGTCTGTTATTGATGCCGCTGAGTCTAATCTGCGACGGTTTTCGTGGGATGATGCCGCTGCAAAGGTACTGGAAGCCTATGTCCGAGTCTCTGAAGAATAGGTTTGTATCCCGTTTCAGTAATGACGATTGATCTTAAACTTATCGAGTGGGATTCCAGGTATTTCATGCCGAGTAAAGGAGCAAACTTGGGTGAGTGTTTCTTTAAGATTGATCAATTCCTCGACATTAACAAGCTTGGTTAATTCAGTGAATCTAAGCTCAAGTGTTGTAAGAATGCGATGAACTCCCCACGTGTATCAATCTGTCTTCCAAATCTAAATAACCGTGCATTTTTACCTGATCGCATGGAGTCAATCTATTCGCAGACTTTGAGAGATTGGGAGCTGATTATTGTTGATGACTTTTCCTCAGACGGCGCTTGGGAATTCTTTCAGAAATGCCAAAAATCGGACAGCCGGATTAGTTTGTTTCGTGGCCCTAGAAAAGGCTTGTATCCTGGCTGGAATGATGCGATTAGGCGAGCAAGAGGGGAGTTTATCTATATTGCTACGAGCGACGATACAATGTCGGCGGACTTTCTAGAGAAGACAGTGGATGCACTATCAGTGCATCGTGATTGCGAGCTTGCGCATGCAGTGATTCGGCCGATTGATGCGGAGGGAAACGACATCAATCTCCATTATTATCACTCAGGTGCTTTCATGGCGAGTAGTGGAGACCTATGCAAGTTTCCGCATGTGCGTGTTGCACCGTTTGATGGTCTTATGCACTTGCTCGGACACACAGTGTATTTATCAATCACACAGCTGCTGATGCGAAGATCCCTGTTTCAGCATGTTGGCTATTTTTCTGATCGTTGGGGACCAATCGGGGACTTTCATTGGGCCATGAGAGCGACGTTGGTATCGAACACGATTCATGTTCCCGATACTTGGGGAAGTTGGCGCATTCACTCTTCGCAAGCGACGACAGAACGCAAATCGGATGATCACCAAAAACGTATTCAGATGATGATCGATGACGCGATTCAAGTTTCTCGAGGCAAACTACCAGGAGATCTTAACACATGCATCGATCGCTGGGCGGACTACTTTTTGGTTAAGCATGGATGGTGGAACACAGGTGAAGGCAGGTTAGCAAGGCTAAGGTTGATTGTTCATGACTTTCTTTCGGGGAGCCTCGCGGCTCGTCACTACGTCGCGCACAAGCTTGGATTCGGCCGCATGTGGGAAATGAACGATATCGATTTGATTCGGTCGATCTGCGCAAGCGTTGGAATTAAAGAAACCCTCATCAAGTGCCCCAAGGGAAACCGGGATCAGAGCCAGGACTTCATAGCAGAACGTCGATGAGACCAAGCATCCTTTTCGTCAGCCACCAACAGCCTTGGCCGCTAAGCAGCGGCACCCCCGTACGGATTTACCATATTCTAAACGCTCTGCTGGAGGACTATAGCGTAACCCTTGTGACCGCAACGTCCAAGAATGCGGGCGATTTAGAGGAAGAGTGTTGTCCGCTGTATGCGAAGTGTGAACGTGTCATTAAGATTCCAGCCTTTGAATTTCGGCACGCGCTTGACCGGTCTTTTGAATATTTTGCGTCAGGCCGTGAGCGTTTGTCATCCTTGATTTCGTCGTCGCGGCCCAGCATTATTCGACGATGGGACTCAACCGAGTGCGTGAACGTTCTCCAGCGTTTGAACGCTGAAGAGCAGTTTAGTTTCGTTTGGTGTGAGCGATCTTATATGGCGCAGCTTGCTTTCGATGCAGGATTGCAGAACATTGTTGTTGACTTGGACGACGTTGAGAGTTTAGCTATGCGGCGACGTCTAGCTGTGTCCAAATGGTCTTGGTCCAAGTGGGTAGATCACATAGAACTGTACAAACTGACCCGTTACGAACAGCGATTGCCCACCCTTTATCGACGCGTCGCGGTTTGCAAGAGCGACGATGTTCAGCATTTTCCTCGAAGCAGAGACCGCGTAGTCGTTATCCCGAACGGAGCGACCGCGTGTGCGGAAGCGATTCGCTCGCACGAACAAGATGGCAATCTGCTGTTTGTAGGATTGATGTGTTACGAACCAAACTGTGACGCAGTAAAATTCTTCAGCGATGAGATTGCGCAACACCTAATCAGAGAAGGATCGAGATTTAGCCTTAATATTGTTGGACGAGACCCGAGTGCTGAGGTTCAAGGGTTGCATGACGGCGAGCGATACATCGTCCATGGTGGGGTACCTGACTTGAGCGATTACTACAACCGAGCGTCAGTCGTCATTGCGCCGATTCGACTAGGTAGCGGTACCTGCCTGAAGGTTCTGGAGGCATTGATGCAAGGCAAGGCAGTTGTTGCAACAACGGAGGCATGCGCAGGACTGGAGCTTCGCCCTGGCATTGACGTATTTATCGCTGATTCACCACAAGAGTTTGCGACTGCTTGCCTTGAGTTGCTGAATGATCCGGTTGCAAGGGAAAGGATCGGACGCTCGGGTCGAGCCCGTGTTCTCGATCAATTCGACTGGTGCAAGATCGAGGCAGGCGTCAAAGAGATTGCTGAGAATCTCATGCATGAAGATGAGTCTTAGTCAGCAATTGATTCGCACCGTTGATGTATTGTGTTCGAGTAGGCATGCTTGTGTAGAGTTTGGCGCAAGCTCGTATTTTTCCGTATCTAGCTTATGACTACTCTCGAGTACTGTGTCGTAATTCCTGCTTATAATCGTGAGAGTCAAATTGGCCGCACACTGGAAGCTATCTTAAAACAGCGAATCCCTCCCGTCGAGATTTGTGTCGTAGATGATGGGTCTATCGACGGCACGGCAGATGTAGCGGCGAGTTTCGGGCCTTCAGTTCGCGTAGTATCGGTATCGAATGGTGGCCCAGCAAGTGCTAGAAGAATAGGCATAGCTGAAACCTCCGCAGAATGGGTCCTACCCTGTGACAGTGACGACGTTTGGCACGCGCACTTCATTGACGATTTGATTGGATTGCATCAAGAGTTTCCAAATGCTGGTCTGCTCTTTGTAAATTTTCGGATATTGGGTCCAAACAACGAAGTGTTGCTCGCAGATAAACTCGCGACTGCTCCAGAGGAATGGCTTAAATATACGGAGAATAATTCTCAGCATTTTGATCTTGGCAAAGAGGCCTATGTGCCTTTGCTTCGGTTTAGTCCAATCTTCCAGTCTTGTGTTGCCTTTCGCCGATCTCTGTATGATGAGATCGGCGGAATTGATCCTGTCGTCGCAAGAATGCCAGCGGAGGACGCTCATTTAACGAAAAGGCTTGTGGCACACACTCAAACGGTTGGAAGCAGGCGTGTAGGTGTGGATATCCACCGTGAAGGAGATAATTTTTCGAGCGACTTTCCGCGAATCGCGTACGGAAGTTGGTGGATTTTGCGAGACCTTTGCCAGCGCCAATTGGTTCCCTCGCGTTTCATCGAGGCAACGCGACAAGAGATTGAGCGACGAGCGCCGGGCGTTGGCCACCTACTTTTCGCGATTCGAGACTATGACTCAATGAATGATGTTCTGAAAAGCGTTCCATTGTTCCAGCGAGATTGGAAGCTCCAATTGAAAGCAGCGATCGCAAAAGCTGCTCTCCTGTTCGGAAATGGCAAATAACGTTGATAGGCCAACTCGTTCGCAAAATGGTTCTCGCAATCGGTCGGCGCTGTCTCCAAGATCGCGAGTTCCGAGATGAAATTCGTCAAGAGCTGGACTTCCTTGCTCGAAAACCACCTGTCTCGATGGGAACGCGTCGTCAGAGTCCTTACGTCATAACCCAACTTGACCGACGCGAGCAACGGGGCGATCTAGGGTTCTCGCCTCTATTCATCAGCAGCCGTTTTCGTAGCGGGTCCACACTGCTGTGGTCCATGTTACGCACCATGCCAAAATGGACGGCATTCTATGAGCCACTTAATCCACGCTGCTGGTTTGATCCCGCTCGAAGAGGAGACTGGGTCGACTCGACACATCGTCGAATTCCAGATTACTGGGCGGAGTACGAAGACTTGGACATTGATCGCATGCGCTCGCTTTGGAGCAGCTCGTGGGATCGGGTTGATCTTCTGCTGCAGAGCGATTCTTACGAACCGGATTTGCACGCATATCTGTCCGCAATCATTTCACATTCCGACCAATGTGTTTGCTTGCAATTCAATCGTGTGGACTTTCGTCTGACATGGTTGCGTGAGAGTTTTCCTGGATCACGAATCGTTCATTTGATTCGCAACCCTCGTGATCAATGGTGTTCAACGTATCAACAAACTGATCCACCCAATCACTCTGCCAATTTGCTCGATCTTGAAAGATCGGATGAATTTTATCTTCGGATTTGGGCAGAGGATCTACAGCGGACTTTTCCTGCTCTTCAATTGTGGCCAAATGCGCATCCTTACCAATTGTCGTATGCGATATGGCAGTTGTCATACAGCTACGGATTTTCCAATCGTGATTTTGAGATTCGTTACGAGGACCTTGTGCAACAACCAAGGTCTGTTGTCGAAAGCATGATGATTGCGACCGGTCACCAAGTAGCTGAGCAGTGGCAGCCACCGGCGGTTGACGATCGATCAGTGGGGCGATGGATGCGATATGCGGACGATAATTGGTTTTGTGAACGCGAGCAAGAAGTTGACGAATTTCTCGATCGCTATGTATTTGAGAACTGACTTTGTGCAGAGACATCGGAAAGCCGGACGACAGAGACGAGCCTTGCTTCGCGGCAAGGTTGATGTGGTGAATTTCAAAGATAACTCTGTTCGTATCACGCTTCTCAGTGAAATCTTTCCGCCAATTCACGGTGGCAGTGGAAGATGGTTTGCAGAAATGTACCCTCGTCTCACCAACGCGGATGTCACATACATCGTAGGGAACCACCCTGATGCAAAGACACTCGATATCGAAAAGGGCTGGAAAACTCATCGCTGGGATTTCGGTTGGCACTTCAACGGTATCGAAGATGTTTCACAAATGGGCAAGCACCTGAAAGGGGCTTGGCGTCTGCGACGTTTTTTGCAACGTCACCCAACCGATCAACTCCATGCCGGACGTCCGCTCAGCGAGGGATTCGTTGCCGCAATGGCGTGCCCCAAGCACACCCCCTTGGTTTGCTTTGTCCACGGCGAGGATGTTTCCGTCGCCAAGACAAGTCGGCAGCTCACATTGGTCACGCGTTGGACTTTGTCACGCTGCAGTCGTCTGATCGCGAATTCGAAAAACACACAGTCCATGCTGCAAAACGAATGGAATATCCCCGAGGACAAAATTCTGCTCATCCACCCCGGCGTCAATTGCGGCCAATACACCACTGCTGTGGACCGAGATTCTTTGCGAGAGAGCTTGGGCTGGGAGGGACGACTTGTTGTCCTAACCGTCGGACGATTGCAGCGTCGCAAAGGGCAGGATACTGCCCTCCACTGTGTTGTGAAGCTCAGGGAGCGTTTTCCAAATCTGCTTTGGGTCATTGCGGGTAGCGGTCAAGACGCAGAATATCTTCGTGAGTTAGCTCAGCGACTTGATGTCCAAGCAAACGTTCGTTTTCATGACTCACTCAATGACCGGCAACTGCAAGAGATGTATCGAGCTGCTGATATCTTTGTTCTGCCCAATCGAACCGTCGGCCGAGATATCGAGGGATTTGGGATCGTATTGCTGGAAGCACAAGCCAGCGGCTTGCCTGTGATCGCTGGTGATTCCGGAGGCACGATCGATGCTGTTTCTGATGGCGTGACGGGGCACGTCGTGGATTGCTCAGATATTGAGAATCCACGTGATTTGGCAGAGAAACTGACCAGACTTCTTGAATCAGAAACACAGCGGATTCGTTTCGGCCAAGCTGGCGTCCAATGGGCGACAAGTTTTGATTGGGAGAGGGTCGCCAATCGAGCCTGGCAAGAGTTTGAGACTCTCGATCGGCAAACTCAAAGGAAGCGATCGTGACAGAGAGCGAGATTTCCGTTCATGTCAGTCAGCCAACTCCTGTTTTCGTCCTTGGCTGTCCAAGGTCAGGAACGACATTGGTGGGAGGATTGCTGGGCGAAACACAATGGGGCGCTGCGGTTGAAACGCAGTTCATCCTCAAGTATTTCACGATCGCAAGCAAAATGAACCTGAACGACAGGAGCGACTTTCAACGCTTGGTAAAGTCGATCGTTGCAGAGCGAGCCGTGAAGCAATGGGGAATTCAATGGGACATTGAGCAGTTATTCGAATCGACAGAGCATCGCAACTACGCGGGCTTAGTCAACCGTATTTGCCAAACGCGTTCCGACCAGATGGGAGTGACCAGTTGGGCAGATAAGACGCCGCATTACTGCCTCAGTCTTTCACGGATCGTGTCGTTGCGGGAGATGTTTCCGCTCGCGAAATTTGTCTTTGTGATCCGAGATGGTCGAGACGTTGCCAATTCATTGCTGCAGAAGCCGTGGGGACCGAACAACGTTTATCAATGCGCTGAGTACTGGCGTGCATGCTGTGAATCTCTGATGGAGGCGATGAGGTTGTGTCCAGATGATTGTCGCCTCATTCGGTACGAACAATTGCTTCAGCATCCTGAAAGCAGCTTGAGAGAATTGTTTAAGTTCTTGGACGTTCCCGATCCTGATTCCATGGCAGCAAAAAGCGCTCCGCTGATGGATGGTAGCAAAGTCGGGCAATGGAAACGCCGGATGAGCGCTCGTCAGGTAGCTGTCTTTGAGAAGACTGCCGGAAACTTGCTCGCCGCCAACGGCTATGAAACTTTACACAAACAAAAACCGATCGGTTACGGATCTCAGATGGCCTATCGAATACACGACAGGTGTAAATGGCTGGCGTTCATGTTTCGCCAAAACGTTGTCGACACCATCAAGATTCGCTTCTTTGGTAAGCAACCGTTCGCTGAGTAGCGCCGGATTCAAACTCTCTGTTGGGCTGCCACTCGCGTCCAGCGTTTGACATGAAAGTATTTCTTTTTGTCTGCATCGTCTTGGTTGCATGGCCATATCTGGGTTATCCCGTATGGCTGTGGCTTTTGAGTCGAATTTTAGGAGAGAAGAACGAAGCTATTAACGCATCGGAAAATCTTCCTACCGTAACACTGATTATCAGCGCGTTTAATGAGGGACCGGTTATCCGACAGAAACTTGAGAACCTGTTGGAGCTGGATTATCCGACTCATCTCTTGGATGTCATGGTGATTTCAGATGCCTCCGACGATGGCACCGACGACATTGTCAGAGAGTTTTCCAATCTTGGTGTCTCACTTTATCGTCAGCAGGCTCGGCAAGGGAAATCGGCAGGGCTTTCCGCGTTTGCGCCGTTGGCGAAAGGAGATTACTTGCTCTTCAGCGATGCCAACGCAATCTTTGATCCGTCGGCAGTTTCCAAATTAATACGCCATTTCTCGGATTCTAATATTGGCTACGTCGTTGGTCAGCAAAAGTACGTGACGGAGGATGGAAACGACGTCGGAGAGTCAGAGGGCCTTTATTGGCGGTACGAAACTTGGATCAAGCGACATGAATCTCTGGTAGATTCAGTAGTCGGTGGCGATGGTGCAATCTACGCAATCCGGAAGGAGCTATTTTCCCCGCTACGATATGACGACATCAACGATTTTGTAAATCCGTTGCAGATCATCTCCAAAGGATACCGCGGCGTCTACGAGCCGGACGCAGTTTGCTACGAGCGGGCGGCGGGATCATACGAAGGCGAGTACCGAAGAAAGGTCCGGATCGTCAATCGCAGTATTCGGGCGTTGTGGCGAGTTCCGGTCGTCATGAATCCTTTTCGACACGGACTGTTCTCGTTTCACGTCATCAGCCATAAGCTGCTTCGTTGGTTTGCTGTCTTCTTTATGCTTGGGGCTTTTGCCTGCAATCTGTTGTTGGTGGTGCAGTCTCCGGAAGTTTTCGTCCGCATCCTGATGGCTAGTCAAGTCCTGATTTACACATTGGCGGCAGTAGGACTCATACCCGCTATGCGTAAGTGGAGAGTTGTGTCGGTACCGTTCTACTTCTGCTTAGCGAATCTAGCAGCAGGCTGCGGCGTGCTTGCCTATTTCATCGGTAAGCGATATGTGACGTGGACGCCTGATCGCGGCGAGGCAGTGTCGCGACCAAGTTTGCGTTCGGGATGGCTGTTGTGGCTCAGTTACGCGGTTGTCATGTGCATGCTGGCAAGTGTTTTTTTTCGCCCCCTGGAATGCATCGTTTCCAGCGGGGCCATTTTGTTTTTTGCCTACGTGATCTATCCGCTCCTGATGTGGTGCTGGCCCAAACGAGTTCGAGACACTCTTCATCAAGAGTTGCCCACGCTTGCAGTTTTGATCCCCGCCCACAATGAAATCGACTCGATCGATACAAAGATCGAGAACACACTAGCTCTGAATTATCCCACCGAGCTGCTTTCCATCTATGTCGTCGACGATGCCAGCGACGACGGCACAACTACCGCCCTGCATCGATGGCAAGATCGAGTCCATACTTTGAGTTCGGCTGCGCGTTCTGGCAAATCAGCTGCGATAGCGCGGGCGGTCAAACAAATCGACTCGGAGGTCATCTTGTTAACAGATGCCAACGTGCTTGTAGATGAGCACGCTGCGAAACGACTGGTGCAGGTGCTTTCTCAGCAGGGTGTCGGCTGCGCGACTGGGAATGTCGTCTTGCACAGCGAATTCGATGCCATGAAGAGTGAAGGTCGGTATCAGTCTGTTGAGGTTCGGCTGCAGGCATTGGAATCCGGCGCAGGTTCAGCGGTTTCTGTTGACGGAGGCTTGTACGCGATCAGACGAGAGAGCCTTGTGTGTCCTCCGGCAAACACAATCTTGGATGACTTTGCCATTTCCGCGCACCTAATCAACCGAGGTGCGGCCATCGCAGTAGTTACCGACGCGTTTGCACATGAAGCTTCTTGCTCAAATCTGAGTCAGGATTTCAAGCGTCGCATTCGACTTGGAGAAGGAATCAGCCAGACCCTAAGACTCGGAGTATTTCCGTCGCCAAAGTTTCCCATGATTTTTTTTCAGTTTATGTCGCACAAATGGCTGCGATGGATGTCGCCGTTCGTGATCTTGGCAATCGTGCTTTCGTTGTTGCAGATGGCGATCGATTACCAAATGACAAGTGAATTTGCATTAGGAGTAGCGGCATTGCTCGCTGTTGCGGTTGCAGGCGCCATGCTGCCAGGAGTGCGCAAGTTTGCGCCGTTCAGCATTTTCAGCTACTTACTGGTCGTTATTTTGGGGATGGCATTGGGTATGCTCAAAGGGATCGTTCTCAAACCATCGCCGACGTGGCAACACGCCCATCGGTCGACGATGGCCGACCCTGCCAAGCTCAACGCGTCCCAGAGCCTGTAGTCGAGCTGCAATGAGAGTTTCTGTTGTCATTCCGACGCTGAATGAAGCTGAATATCTTCCTCAGTGCCTGCGATCGCTCAGCGAGCACGGTGGCGACGCGGTGACGGAGATCTTTGTGGTCGATGCTGGTTCGTCGGATGATACGGTTGCTATCGCCGAAGCAGCCAACGCAACCGTGCTGAAAAAGGAAAAAGACACCATTGCGGGACAAAGGAACCTCGGAGCCGCGATAGCGACAGGGGATTTGCTCGCATTCCTAGACGCAGATTGCACGATCAATCCAGGATGGGCGGAGAATGCGGTCCGCCATTTTGCGGACCCCCACGTCGTTTCCGCCGGAGCTCCTCCAGACATTCCAGATAACAATACGACTTGGGTTCAGCAAGCGTGGAGTTTCTTAAAGCGAAAATCTCAGCCGCGTCAAATGGACGTGAGTTGGTTGGCCTCTGCCAATGTCTGGGTTCGCAAATCAAGCTTCGATCAAATTGGCGGATTTGACGCGAATCTTGAAACCTGCGAGGACGCTGATCTTGGCTTTCGTTTGAACCGTTTGGGACGCACGATTTCCGATCCGGGCATTTCCGTGCAGCATCATCGTGAGCCGCGAACACTCACGCATTTCTATAAGAAGGAAGTTTGGCACGGAAAACACAGCTACGACGGTTTGCTAAAAGGCAGGTTGACTCTTGCGGAAATCCCAAGCCTGGTAACACCGTTTTTGTTTGTGGGATCCTTCGTATTGATGGTTGTCGGGATTTTGACAACTGGCCCTTGGGGTCATTGGATCTTGCTCACTGGCATCGCGGGACTTTTTGCTGCGCCAGTTGCGTACACATTGCGCGCGGTCCTCAAGAAGGGACAGTGGTTGAGATCGCCACAATATTTGCTTGTCTATTTTGTCTATTTTGCTGCGCGTGCCGATGCACTTGTACGAGCCTGCTGGCGATTGATAGTCTCGCCGTTTCAGTCAAAAACCGCAAAGAATCACGCAACATAGCGTTCGCCGACTGATCGTTGCCTTTAGAGCTTTGTGCAATTCAGCAGATCGCTAGCGAGCGAGTTGGCGACTGAGAATACCTCACAAGTTTCTCCAGCACAGAATATCAACAGATTTCGGGTAATTCATTGAGATTTGTCGTCACAATCGACACGGAAGAAGAGTGGGATTGGCAGGGCGGGTTTCCCGTGCGGGAGTACTCGGTCGAGAACATTGCGCGTCTGGATCGCTTTCACGATCTGTGCCAGCGATTCGGTGTGGCAACGACTTACTTTACGAATCACGCCGTGTTGGACAACTCCGCCGCCGCGTCGGTGATCAAGGGTTTTTCGCAGACAAACAAAACGGAAATTGGGATGCATGTGCATCCATGGCTCACGCCTCCCCTGGGTGACTCAGGCCCGAACGACTACAACACGCGCGAGATGTCCTTTCTGGAAAACCTGCCTGGGACAGTCGCTCGAAAAAAGCTGGAAACCACGTACCAGCGGCATCTGGATCACGGTTTTTTGCCAACGAGTTTCCGCGGCGGTCGCTATTCTACGGGGCGTGTCACTCAGGAGTTCCTGCTTAAGCATCGCTTTTTGGTGGACGCGTCCATATGCCCCTTCAGCACTTGGGAAGATCGCGGAGCCCCAGACTATCGTTATCAAACCGAACAACCAACTCGGATTGGTGACAGTAACGACGCGAACGCGACTCCACTGTGGAGTCTTCCGCTGACGCGTGTCTACTCCCGACGGCCCTTTTTATTTTGGAATTCGATCTTCACGGGAATTGAACATTCCTGGATTTCCAAGCTGCGCCTCATAGGAATCCTGGAGGCAACACGGATTGCACGTCGTATTTGGTTGAATTTTGAAACCGAAAGCGCCGAGCGGATGCTCTGGTTGATCCAAAATGCCGCCCGATTGCAACTTCCCTATTTATGTTTCACCGTTCACAGTTCATCCTTGTCCGTCGGACCGAGTCCCTACGCTCGTTCGCAGGATCAGGTGGATCGCATCTTCGATGGGATCGAGCGTACGTTTCAACTGCTGAACCGTCTTCCTGAATTTGAACCATCGACGATTTCTGAAATCGCGATCGCATTGGAAAAACAAGCATGAGAGTTTTAGGAATTAGTCCTTTGGACAAGGACGCGACCGCTTCATTCGTCGAAGACGGAAAGATCTTGTTTGCCTGCGGGGAGGAACGCCTCTCCCGCACCAAGCTGCAGGACGGCTTTCCGTTTCGGGCGATCGAACTGGGGCTCCAGCAGACGCAGTGGTCATTGGACTCCATCGACGTCGTGGCTTACTCCTTTTTTGACGGAGACACAGAAACCAATCTGATGCGACAGGCCATGCAGCAGGACGAACAGTTCCATGGTGCCTCGGATACTCAAGCCTCCTTGGACGAATTGGCCAAGCTGCGTAAGTCAGGCTATCACCCAGATTTTTCGATTCCAATCCCTGGCCTGCAACCGTCTGAGGAGATCCTGGCACCCAAGGCGTGGCACAAACGCAAGCTGTACAGCCTATCGGGCTACTCACCGAAGATGGACGCGAGACTGCACCGACGCAACTTTCGTCATTGGGTACGAGACGCATCGGCGGACCATCACTTGCGGACCCAACAGTTGACCGAAGGACTGACCAAGCTTGGGTTGTTGTCCAAGTTGCAGCGATTCAACCACCACCTCTGTCATGCTGCCAATGCTTTCTACTGCTCTGGATACCGCGATGCGTTGGTGATGTCGTTTGATGGATACGGTAGCGGCAACTGCGGTGCCGTCTATCGGGGCAGCGCGGATGGTCTGGAAAAGCTGCACGAGTTCTCCTTTCCCAATTCGCTCGGTCAGTATTACGAGTACGTCACGTCCGCGTTGGGCTATCGACCGGGACGCCACGAGGGCAAGATCGTGGGACTCGCCGCGTACGGTAATCCCGAAATCTTGGGACCGGTGCTTCGTGAACGATTCACCGGAATGGACCAAGGGGACATCCGAATCCGAGCCGCGACCAATTTTTACTTCACACGGTTGCTGGCACAATCGTTCTCCAAACGTGACATGGCGGCTGCCTACCAAACCGTGTTGGAGGAGGTTGTCAAACAGGTCGCTGGCTTCTGGGTGGATAAGACCGGTCTTTCCAATGTCTGTTTGTCAGGGGGCGTGAATGCCAACGTCAAGCTGAATCAGCGGATCCACGAATGCGATGGCGTTGAGTCGGTTTTCGTTTACCCCAACATGGGCGATGGTGGATGTGGAACCGGGGCGGCGATGCTGGCTCTGGATCCGTCTCAGCGGCCGACAACGGTTTTAGAAAACGCTTACTTGGGACCTGAGTACAGTGACGACGAAATTCAGGCCGCGTTGACTGCGTCTTGTCTGGCATTCACCAAACATGAGAACATCGAAGATGTGATCGCGGAACACTTGGCAAAGAATCACATCGTGGCGCGTTTTCATGGACGAATGGAGTATGGCCCTCGGGCACTGGGAAACCGCTCGATTTTGTACCCCGCCCAGGATCCAGAGGTGAACCTATGGCTGAATCATCAGTTGGGCCGGACGGAGTTCATGCCGTTTGCGCCCGCCGCATTGGCCGAGGAAGCCCCGCGATTGTTCAAGAACCTGGAGGGATGCGAAAAGACGGCGGAGTTCATGACCGTCACGTTTGACTGCACCGACCAAATGAAATCGCAATGTCCGGCTGCCGTCCATGTCGACGGGACCGCGCGTCCTCAATTGGTCAGCGAACGAACGAACCCCAGTTTCTACAAGTTGTTGAAGGCGTATCACGCGTTGACGGGCGTCGCCTCGGTAATCAACACGAGTTTCAACATGCACGAAGAACCGATCGTCTGCTCGCCGGATGACGCCATTCGTGCGTTTCTTGATGGCAGAATCGATATCCTAGGAATCGGTTCATTCTTAGTGCCCCACCCAAAGATCGACGAGATCGAAAAAGAACGCCGGGCCGAAGCCCTGACGGCGTCGTCTTAGCGAGTGTATTGAGACAGGTTGTCGAGCAAAGTTGACTCGTTTAACGCCAAGCCGCAGGCGACAACGTTCCGGCTTGCACAAAATGATTATGTGCAAACACAGCCTATTAAAAACACAGTCGCCTACGGCTTGTCGTTAAACGATTGAATTGCATTGCCGCCAACCCGGGGCAGGCGATTGTGTCTGGGCAACACTCCAACTCATGCTAATCTCACACCCACTGGCCAAATGATCGCCGCTAAGCAGCACGGAAGCTTTTGTCTTCGAGAGGTTGCTGGAATCGACCGATTCCAGCAACCAGTTTCGGTCGGAATCCCATTTTCCGACGAGAACTGCACGCTTCCGACACATATCATCGATGAGGCAGGCAAGCACACCGCGTGTCAGTGCTCGGTGCTATCCAAGTGGGCGTCTGGGCGTCCGCGTTGGGTGCTGATCACCGCATGCGTAGACATTCTGTCACATTCGGCCTCTGAATTCTGGTTGTCAGATGACCATCCCGTCAGTGCGAGTTCCACTCACACGCACGAATTGGTTGCCAAAACGTCAGCGTCGAGTCTGCCATCCTTGTTGTCTGTTGATCGCGATGCATTTGCGTCAATCGGTACTGAGCTGTCGGTCGTTCGACAGAACGGCGAATCAATGGTGTTGCAGATTCAGCATAGTGACCAAGTCGCCGACGGTCCGGTTTATCGAACACTCAGTGTGACGGGGAACCTGGGGGCACGGCGTCCGATTCGATTCATCATCCGTGCGACACACTACAAGCCGGCTGGTTTGTTCAAGGTAGAGCTGACGCTGCACAATCCCAGACGAGCTGAACACCAAGGAGGGTTCTGGGACTTGGGTGATCCACAATCGGAGCATGTCGAATCAGCAGTCCTCTCGTTCTCGTCAGACTTTGCTGCCGACCGAACGCTCCATTGGAAAGAACAGCAGGACTCTCAGTGGATGCATAGCGACCTGAAAAACTGGTCACTTAGTCAACTCAACAGTGGCGGGCAACGATGGCAAAGCCGCGTGCATGTTGACGCCCAAGGCAATGTTCTGTCGGGATCGCCTGGTTACGAAGTCACGTTGGATGGAAAAGTGACGCGAGGAACACGTGCCGCACCAACGGTGCAGCTCCAGGATCACCGGAGTTGCCTTGCCGCAACGATGGTCGATTTCTGGCAAAAATTTCCAAGCGCGATGGAGATTGACGGTTCGTCAATCAAGACACACCTGTATCCCAAACACGCGTGCGGTGCCATGGAGCTACAGCCGGGCGAACAAACCACGAGAACCGTTTGGCTGAGTATCGCTCGTCCAGATTCGCGGCCTGATGAACTGGACTGGGTGCATTGCCCACTGGTGGCTGTTCCGACCGAAACCAGAATGCGAGAAACGGACGGACTGGAATGGGTTGCCTCCATTCCCATTGGACATTTCGGTAACAGCTCCATTGTGGGGCATAACGTTGAATCTCTGGCAAGTACAGCTGGTGCAAGCGAGCGCGTCGACGCGAAAACACCGCGACAGTCGATCGCGACGGACGCGGATTTGTTGGAAGAGATGCTGTCGGGCGATCGCAACTTTTTCTGGAAGCGAGAACAGATCGACGAATACGGATGGCGAAACTACGGTGATTCCTGGGCCGATCACGAGGAAGCTTATTCAGAAGACCCCAAGCCGGTGATCTCCCACTACAACAATCAGTACGATTTGCTGCAGGGCTTGCTGCGTCAATATTTAAGAACTTATGATCCGCGCTGGTGGGCGTTGGCTCGGCCACTGGCGGAACATGTGATGGACATCGACATCTATCACACGGAGAAAGACAAGGCCGCGTATAACGGGGGCCTTTTCTGGCACACGTCGCACTACCGTGATGCAGGCTTGGCGACGCACCGTACGTACTCTCGTCTGATGACGGGGGACAAGCACCATGTCAATGGTGGCGGCCCCAGCAATGAGCACAACTACACGTCGGGGCTCTTGCTGTACCATCATTTGACAGGCTGTCCTCGCGCTAAAGAGGCGGTCTTGTCACTCGCAAATTGGGTGATTGCGATGGACGATGGCTGCCAAAGCGTTCTCGCTCCAGTCAGCTCGCTGCCCACCGGGAACGCGAGTTCGACATCCGACCCCGGCTACCACGGACCGGGGCGCGGGGTGGGCAACTCAATCAATGCATTGATCGATGGCTGGCAACTGACCCGTGAGCCACGCTATTTGCACAAATGTGGTGAATTGATTCGCCGTGCGATCCATCCAGAGGATGACATCGCTGAGTTGAATCTGCTGGACGCCGAATTGCGTTGGTCCTACACGGTGGGACTGCAGGCGGCAGCTCGCTACGAGGCAGTCGTCGGCGACACAGATCCCGAGTTGTGCGAGTACATTCGTGCCAGCTTGATTCGCTTTGGTCGTTGGATGCAACAGAATGAAAGTCTTTATTTGAGCGAACCAAAGGTTCTAGAGTTCCCTACCGAGACTTGGGCGGCTCAAGACATGAGAAAAGGCGTGACGATGATGATGATTTCCCGCTACCTGCCGAATTCGGAACGCCGAGCGATGCACGATGCGGGAGTCGAGTTCTTTGCCAGCGCACTGCAGCAACTTCGAGAATTCCCCACACGCAACGGCACGCGACCGTCAGCGATCGCGTTGCAACAGTTTCCGCTAGCCGATCATTTCCAAGCAGATGCCGATCAATCACGAAAAGTTGAAACCACACGGAGCGATCGGCAATGGCCCGACAGGTTGCCACTGAGGACGCAAAAGCAAGATCTGAAATCTTCGCTACGATCTCCATTGGGTCTCTTGAAATTGGCAGTCCGGGGCTTGCGTCCTTCACCATGGATGAAGACGATTCCTGAAACGCCAATCGGACGTCAGTGGCGAAATTGGATTTCACAATAGCCGCACATGTCAAATGATCTCCCAACGATTTGCCAAGTCCTGCATTCGCTGACGGTAGGCGGCGCTGAGGTTCTGGCGCGCGAGTATGCGGTCAACGCCGCTGGAAAGTTCAACACTGTCTTTGCGTGCCTGGACGAAATCGGCACGATCGGAAACGAGCTACTGGATTGCGGATACGTTGTTGAAAAGCTTGATCGGCGATCGGGATTCGATCACGCCGTGGCGAGGCGACTGAGGCGGTTCTGCTTGGATCACGATGTCGATGTGATACACGCACATCAATACACGCCGTTTTTCTATGCGTCGCTCTGCCGATTTCCGGGACGCCGCCCTCCAATTCTGTTCACGGAACACGGCCGACATTTCCCCGACACGCGACGCCCAAAACGGGTGTTTGCGAATCGCTTTTTGCTGGGCCGTCGTGATCACATCACGGCCGTCGGTAACCATGTTCGCACAGCATTGATTCAGAACGAAGGTTTTTCTGCGGATCGTATTCAGGTGATCCACAATGGCATCGATGTCGACGCGTTTCGATCGTCAGAGGCTGATAGGGCGACAGTGCGTGGGGAGCTAGGAATCATGGAGGGTCAAGTCGCCGTGTTTCATGTTGCTCGATTGAACCCGCTGAAGGATCACGCTACGGCGCTGCGTGCTTGGCAACGTCTGCGCGACGCCCCGCACATTCGACTGTTCTTAGTGGGGGATGGTGAGGAACGGCAAAGTATCGAAGCGTTCATTGGCGAGCACCGTTTGCATTCAACGGTTTCTCTGCTGGGACTGCGCGATGACGTCCGACGTTTGCTGCCAGCGGCCGATGTGTTTTTGCTGTCCAGCGTATCCGAAGGCATCCCGTTGACATTGATCGAAGCGATGGCAACCTCGTTGCCATGCGTTAGCACTTCAGTGGGCGGCATTCCTGAGGTGGTTGTGAATGGCGAAACAGGTCTGTTGTCGTCAGCGGGTGATGACATCAGCATCGCCGATCATATCCGCACGCTGGCCGACGATCCTGGCATGAGAAATCGGCTTGGAGATCACGGTCGACGACGCGCCGAGCAGATGTTCAGCAATGTGGACATGCACTCGCGCTACCACCACATCTATTCGCAGTTGTGTGCAGGTCAATCGATCAGGTGTCCACGATGAGCACTGCGACACTCGATTCCGCTAGTCCAGGAGCGACAGGTAGTGAACTGCCGTTCGTGTTGCACACACGCATCGTCAACGGTGTGGGAGGTGGTCCCGAAAAGACCATCTTGAACTCGCCACGTTACCTGCGTGCACTGGGGTATGACTCAGCGTGTCTGTACTTGCATCCTAGCGACGATCCAGGCATCCATCAGTTGTCGGAAAAGGCAATGGACGCGGGTGCGGAAATCATTGCTTGGCCGGACGGGGCTCCGATCGACTTTGACTTGGTGCGTCGCCTCGCGAAACTTTGCCGTGAACGCAAGGTGTCGATTTGGCACGCCCATGACTACAAGACAAACGTATTGGGACTGCAAGTGCGTCGTCACTGGCCAATGAAACTCGTGACGACGACACACGGTTGGGGCGTTGCCGGATTCAAGAACCAGCTCTATTCCAGTGTCGGAAAAGCATGTTTACCGTTCTACGATGCTGTGATTGCGGTGTCCGATGATCTGCAACGCAGCGCCCGACGTTGGCTTGTCCCTGCAAGTCGTGTGCACTTGATTCAAAACGCCATTGATACGGAGGCTTACAAACGACAGATTCCACGGTCGGATGCAAAGTCACGTCTCGGGATGTCGCCGGAATCTGGTTTGCTGCTGGTCGGCCTGGGACGTCTTTCGGCGGAAAAGGGGTTTGATCATTTGATCGATGTGGTATCGCAGGTGCGGTCACAGGGCCACCGCGTTACGCTTTGGATCGGCGGCGAAGGAAATTGCCGTGAGCCGCTGGAGCAACAAATCAAGAGTCTTCAGTTACAGGACTGTGTCAGATTGTTGGGGCATGTGGCCGATCCAAAGATGCTGTTACAAGCAGCCGACATTTTTGTGCTGAGCAGCACCAACGAGGGTCTCCCCAATGTCGTGCTCGAAGCGATGGCGATGGAAACACCGGTGATCGCAACAAGAGTCGCCGGAGTCCCGAAGTTGATTCGTGACGGTCAGGATGGTTTGTTGGTTGATATCGGCAACCGCCAACAGATGACCGATGCGATCACTCAGTTGTTGCTAGATCCGCTGTCACGAGATCGTTTGGCCAACCAGGCTCGCCAGCACATCGTGCAATCCTACGCCTTTGATCGACGGATGGATCATGTTGCCGCTGTCTACGATCGGTTGTTTCAATGAACGCACACGATTCGGACAATGGCGGAGGCACCGCACGCTCCGCCGATGTCAGGCGGACTGTTGCTCCAACCGCAAATGTGGGCATCAAGCGATCGGTACAATTCGCTTTTCTGATTCTCGCTTTGCCTCGATTGCTCTGTTATGGCATCACGAAACGTGTGATCGGTTCTCGAGCCCTTACGTCTTCATCGGAATCCATCGCGCGGGTTCCTGGATTGCGCGGTGTTTACCTGCGACAGGCTTTCTATCGCCAGGTTCTGTCGCAGTGCGGTCGTGATGTCTATCTTGGCTGGGGAAGCGTGTTTTCGATGCAGGAAGCAAGAGTGGGAGAACGTGCCTACATTGGTCGCAATTGCAGCATCGGGTATGCCGATATCGGCCAGGAAGTGATGCTTGCTGATGGCGTGCAAATCCTCAGCGGCGGACGAGAACACGATAGCACCGACTCTCAGCGATCGATGCATGATCAAGGCCAGACGTACCAGCAAGTACGAATCGGCGATGGTGCTTGGATTGGTGCCGGTGCCATTCTGATGGCCGATATCGGCGAACACGCAATCGTTGGCGCTGGCGCCGTGGTGAATCGTCCGATCCCCGCATTCTCAATCGCAGTTGGTGTCCCAGCCCGCGTGGTCAAAACGCGATTTCTAGACCCAGATTCTCATTCTGATGCCGCATCCCCAAATCAATCTACGTAACGCTCCATGTGTGGAATAACCGGCGCCACATGGATGGCGGATTGTCGTCCCGTCGACTCAAGCGATTTCGATCGCATGACCGACGCTCTGTCCCATCGGGGGCCAGATGGACGGGGCGTGCATCGCGAGGACTATCCTGATGGCTCCGGTATTTTGCTGGGCCACCGGCGTTTGTCGATCATTGACCTCGCCGGCGGTGCACAGCCGATGGCCAACGAAGACGACACGGTTTGGGTTTCGTTCAACGGGGAAATCTATAACTACCGAGAATTACGACCGGGATTGGAACAGCAAGGGCATCGATTCCGAACTCACTCGGACGGCGAAACAATCGTTCATCTGTACGAACAATACGGTGATGACTTCGTTTTGCATTTGCGAGGAATGTTTGCGATCGCTATTTGGGATCGCAAACGCAGACGCTTGGTCTTGGTGAGAGATCGTCTCGGTCAAAAACCGTTGGTTTACTGCCATCAAGACAACCGCTTGCTCTTTGCCAGTGAAATCAAGGCGATCTTGGCGATACCCGACGCGTCTCGTCAGATCCGCCATCAAGCCATTGATGAGTATTTGACGTATGGCTACGTCCCGCATCCAGGCACGATCTATCAGGGAATCAACAAATTGCCGCCAGCGCACTTGGCGGTCTACGAACACGGGCAGCTTTCCACTCGATGCTATTGGAATCCGGAACTGACACCCGACCCGACAGCCTCAAGTGATGATTTGCAGCAGAACCTGCGACAAGTCGTCGACGAATCGGTCCGCTTGCGTATGCGCAGCGATGTCCCCTTGGGCGCGTTTTTGTCCGGTGGGATTGATTCGACGATCATCACCGGTGTGATGCAGGAACATGCGGCGCAGCCGACCCATACCTTCACCATCGGTTTTCCAGTTGATGGATTTGACGAGTCTCAGTTCGCTCAAACGGCTGCTGATCATCTGAAAACCGAACACACGTTGATGGAGGTACAGCCCGATTCGCTGTCCCTGCTGGACAAACTTGTTTGGCTGTTTGATGAACCGTTCGCGGATAGCAGCGCTGTACCAACGTATTACCTATCCCAAATGACACAGCAACATGTCAAAGTTGCTCTGACAGGCGATGGCGGAGACGAACTGTTTGCCGGATACGACCGCTACCGGACCGTTGATCGTTTGGGAAATTTTGATCGTTTGCCGTCGCCGCTTCGAGCAGCGATCACGGGGCCGTGGCGGCATGTCATTCCGAGTGGTCCAGAAGTATCATTGAGGCGACGCCTCAAGCATCGGTTGGCAATCCTGCGCGAGCCCTTAGAAAAGCGGTACGTCAGTTGGGTGACTGGATTTTCGCAATCACGACGGCATTCGATGTATCAACCAGATGTGCAGCGGCAAATGTCATCGGAATCATCGCTTCAGTTCCTGGAGTCACTGCTCCGGCAAACCACTGGGATGCGGCCGGGCTTACGTGCGATGCGAACGGATCTGCGGTCTTATCTGCCCTGTGATCTGTTAGCCAAAGTCGACATCACCAGCATGGCCCACGGTCTGGAATGCCGGAGCCCTTTCTTGGACCACCACGTTGTCGAAGCGGCGGGTCGGTTTTCTTTTGCGGACTTGGATCGTCCCGGTCAGATCAAGCCGGTACTGACACAAACCTTCCAAAAGTATTTGCCCAAGAGTTTGCGTGAGCGACCCAAAATGGGCTTTTCCGTGCCATTGGATCGATGGTTCCGAAACGATTTGCAATCCTTCGCTCGCGACACGCTATTGTCCCACCAAGCTTTTTGCCACAACTACTTTCAGCCATCTGCGATCGAACAGATGTTGAATGAACATCAATCGAAAACATGGCGGCATGGAGACAGGATTTGGAGTTTGTTGTTTTTGGAGCTGTGGGGCCAGCAACAGGGTTAACGCGGATTATGTGAATGCGAGGGTCGGGGCGTGTCTGCGGACGTCACCAATTGGAACTGGCAAAATGTATGGCGGGGTACGCTATCGACTTGGAAAGTCGAGCGACGATAGTCGTTCGACTCTCCGAGTCGAAAACGAACACGATCACACGCCCAACCCCAAACCATACGTCCTCCAGAACCGTTTGACCCGTAGCCGAAGGCGTAGGAGGATGCGACGATAGTCGTTCGACTCTCCGAGTCGAAAACGAACACGATCATACGCCTAACCCCAAACCATACGTCCTCTAGAGCCGTTTGACCCGTAGCCGACGGCGTAGGGGGATGCGGCGATAGTCGTTCGACTCTCCGAGTCGAAAACGAACACGATCATGCGCCCAACCCCTGACCATACGTCCTCCAGAACCGTTTGACCCGTAGCCGAAGGCGTAGGAGGATGCGACGATAGTCGTTCGACTCTCCGAGTCGAAAACGAACACGATCATGCGCCCAACCCCTGACCATACGTCCTCCAGAACCGTTTGACCCGTAGCCGAAGGCGTAGGAGGATGCGGCGATTGACTTTGCGGTGCAATCCGGTTGGTGGCAGCGATGACGCCTGCGGCTAGTCGTTAAACGACGTGCACTGTCACCTCCTCCAGGGAATTTGGGGGAGGTCGAGCAGAGCCCTTTGGCGAATGCGAGGGACGGGGCGTGTCTGCGGTCGTCACCGATTGGAATTGGCAATCCGTTTGGCGGGGCACGCTTTCGACTTGGAAAGTCGAGCGACGATAGTCGTGACTCTCCGAGTCGATTGGATATGATGTGTCGTGTCTTCATGCCAAGATCACGCGTTGCGATGATAGCTATGTTGACGTGGCGGCACCTGCCGTCCCTTTGTCCTTAAAAGTTTCCACCGAGTTGCTTGTGTTGAAATGGTGGCGAATCGCGTCACCAGAACCCTTTTAGACTGCCATCTCCACCTCCAACACGTTGATCAAAGCCCACCTTTGCCAATGTCCCAAACACTACGAACGAGGATCAGCGTCGTGGTGTTCGCGACGATCTGGATTGGGATACCGGTCTACTCAGGGATCCGGTTCGGAACCAGTGGAGTCGAGAAAGTGTTGACGGCATTCGCCATGCCCGTCGGTCTCCTTTGGACTGCGATCAGCGTGACCGCGTTGGTGCAATTCGCGAGAGGAAAATCGCGAGACTGGATTGGGTATCTCCTCTTCTCCGCATTGCTCTGGCTAGCGGGGAATGTCGTGTTGGCCGGCAAGCTGAATCGTTTGATCGATCCGCCCGGAATGGATGCCCGTCCTTCAGACGACTTGCGTTTGACGCATGTGGTGTTGCTCGGTGGCAGTACACGGCTTGCGCCCAACGGGTTGCCGGAGCTAGGCAACGATGGCCAACGTCTCCTCTTGGCAGCGCAATGGATGCACAGTAAACGTGCCCAGCACCTGATCGTGACGGGCGGTTCGACTGTTTTTGCGAGAGGAGCAACGCCGTATGCGGAGCAGTCGGAGCAACTGCTGGTATCGATTGGAGTCCCGGCTGAATCGATCACGCAATTGGGCGGTCAGAATACGCGAGAGGAGATGCGTGAGCTGATGGCCTATTGCACCGACAACCATCTTACAACGGATCGCATCGGCTTGATCACCAACGCAGCACACATGCCACGAGCAATCCGATTGGCAAAACAGCTTGGACTGTCATTTGTTCCACTGCCTTGTGCCAGCCATGACGGCCTGGGGGATTGGGCGGCGATCAACCTGATCCCCTCCTACGTGGGCGTCAACGCGAACTCGAATGCCTGCTACGAGTTGATCGCCCGGTTGGCTGGGCAGTGAGTCAGTTAATGAGTCATTTGCCCAATCCATCGAGTCAGAATCCAGCAACGATTCGCCAACGACTCTGGATGTTGTGTGCTGTCGCGGTGGTATTATTGGTTTACGCCTCGCTCGTGCCTCTTCAGTTCCGTTCCATTCCATGGGACGAGGCATTGACAAGATTTCGCCAAACGCCCTGGCTGAACTTGAACGTCTATCAGCGTGCCGACTGGATTGCTAACGCCTTGGTAGTCATGCCGATTGGCTTCTTCGCGGCCGGTGCCCTCTTTTTCGACGCCCGCATCCGAATGGGTTCGATGCTCCTGATGCTGGGCGTCTTGGTGGGCGTGGGATTTCTAGTGATTGCCATCGAGTTTTTACAAATTTGGTTTCCGCCACGAACCGTCTCGCAAAACGACATTTTCGCTGGCTGGATGGGAGCAATCGCAGGACCCATCGCGTGGCCAATTCTTGGTGGACCTCTTCTTGCCACTGGATCGCGTATCGGCCGTGCACGCGTCACGCCGAACAACGCGTCGATCATTTCACAATGGATACTCGTCGGTTATGTCGTTGTCCTGGCGTTGTACTCCATGTTGCCATTCGACCTGATGCTGACGCGGTCGGAATGGCAGCTCAAATGGGACGCGGGAAAGCTTGTGATTTTGCCAGGAGCGGAGCTGCTTCGCCTGGACTCATGGCGAGCGTCAATCGGTACTGGACTGGGGTTGACAATGTCGGCCGTTCGCATCATTCCGGTTGGGTTCCTGCTCTTTTTCTGCCGCAACAACAGCCTCACTCGCTGGGGGCTGCTCGCCATACCGCTCTTGATTGAGGTCTTTCAGGCGCCGGTGTTTACGCGATTCAGCTCCATGACCGAAGTCGTCTTGGGTTGGGGAGGAGGACTTTTGGGGCTGGTTGCCGCTGGGCAACTGGGCATCCTGTTCCGGCTCAATCAACACCAGTGGCTCAGGGCGCTGATCGCTCTGGTGCTGGCTGCCGGAATCGCCGCCGGATTCTTGCTTCGGTTCGACCAGTTCGCGAACCGGGCCGAAGTTCAATCTCGGCTGGGGGAAATGTTTTCCCCGCCATTGGTTCGATACTACTGGGGGACAGAGTTTGGAGCTGGTTCCAATTTACTGGGCAAGCTCTTGGCCTTCGGGCTCCTGGGAGCGGCGGCAGCAAATGCTATCTCCGGATGTGAGGGAGCGACCACTAGGAGAGTTTGCTCTGTGACGGGCATTTTCGCGATCATTCTTCTCGGAATTGCTATCGAATCCGCTCAGTTGTTTCTGAAACCACTTGTACCAGATGCGTCAGACGTGCTGATCTACCTCGCGGGTGCTTGGCTGGGCTACAAGATGTGGGGGACGGGGCAATTGCTGCTCGCCCCCTGTCTTTCGGGCCTTGGGGCCAGTTGTAGACACATCGCTGAGTGAGAATTCACGCTAGTGCATCGACCAGTGAGGATTGGTTGGCCGGGTGGTGAGATGTTTCTGATTTTTCTGGGATTTGCCGAAAATGTCGATGGATTCAGCCACCTAGGGTTGCAATTGCATTCCTGAGAGGTGAAACTAGCGTCATGGTACACATCTCCCCCCCACTCCGAAAATCTCTCCAAGTCGCATTTGCGGCTTTGCTGTTGACGTTTGGACTGTGCTCAACCGCAGACGCTGCGTTTGAACTGGGGATTCATCAGCAGACGGCAAGTGCTGCATCGGTGGAAATGGGCAGTGACAGCCTTCCTCAACAACCCGTAGCCGAACAAGGATCAGATGACCTTCGGTCGATACAGGCATCAGAATTTGGTACCAGTGCTCCGTCAGGCGTTTGTTCAGATAATCTGATACTCACCCCCTTAGAGGTGGTTTGGCTGCACAAGTTTGAGGAAAAGGTGAAGCCAATTAGGATCCCAAAATATCTTGAAATGGTTCCTCGACGTTGCGCTTGATCGCTGACGTTTATTTCGGAAACAGAAAACCATTTTTTACAAAGTCTCTACACATGACAAACTTTAGAATCCTTTTTGTATTGCTCGTCGCGGCCGTTGCCGCGCCTGTGAATGCAGCATCTTTGTTGCCAACACTCGGTCGCGTTCTCGATGGTGGCGAATTCGATGCTCAGATCGATTTCGTTCGAACCGGTGTATCAGGCACCGCTACATTGGCCAATGCGGGGATTACGACAGCAGGCGACGACTTGATCGGTATTCTCTCTTTTGCCTCAGTCGGCAGTAACATCCCCTCGTCGACCGGCCCGCTTGGATCTGGTGGCTACGTAGCTGTTTTGTTTTCGGCTGACGTGAAAACGGCCACAAATTTCGGACCGTCCACATCGGGTTTTCTGCAGGCCGAGGGTAACCTTGGAACGCTGCTTTCGAACGTTGCGGGAGTAGGACCAACTGGAGCATTTGCTGCGTTGCTTACGAGTACTTCGGTTGACTTTGCGACTGCAGGTCTGGCTGGTATTAACTCATCTGCGGTAACTCTTGAAGCTTTGCTCGACATTACATCGCCAAGTGGAGAAATCGGCTATGGAGCCTTGCAAAACGGCTCAGACTTAGATTTTTTCTTCCAGGCAGCACTTACAGCCCAGCCAGCTAGCTTGCCAACTGGCCTCGGTTTCTTTGATGTCGCTGGCGGAAACGATTTGGTTTTTGGAAACAACAACAGCGTCGGCAATATTGCAGCAATCAATGGAGTCACCACCGCTGGAACCAAGTCGCTGGGCGGCTCGATTTTGGCTCAGTTGAACCCCGTGCCAGAGCCTAGCTCGATGCTTGCTGTTTTGGGTTGCTTGGCTGGGGTTGGGTTTGTTCGTCGTCGACGTTCGGAATCCGCTGCTGCTTAGTTGATCTTCTTGATTGACTCTTAGAACACTTTGGCGAGGCAGGTTGTTTGACCTGCCTCGCTTTTTTTGTTGATCATCCCCCACTCACAGAGACGGCTAATTTATTCCTGTTACGATTTCACCGTGAACCGATGGCGCTTCCCACGGGACTCAAAGGGTTGGGGCAGTAGCATTTGGCCCGCGGCTAGCGCCTTGCGGCTCACTAGATCAGTAGTCTCTCACACACTCCCTGTTTCGTTGGCTTGATTTCGGTGAACAATCTTTCTGTTGATGTTCGTGAACTGGATGGCCAATCGCCTACTCAGGTCTCCGGCGAATGTGACTTCCCGAAGCTGGCCGCTCATCATCCTGCTTGGGCTCCTGCCATCTGTCGGGGACTGTCGCATACAGGGTTCGTGATCACCGTTCGTGATGCCAGTGATGTCGTTGGGGTGCTGACGGTGGTGTTGGTCAAGGGGCCGATCTTTGGACGGTTTTTGGTTTCGTTACCGTACATCAATACCGGTGGAGTTTGGGCGCGAGATGAGCAGGTGGCGTCTCTGTTGGTCGATCGTGCTTGTGATCTGGCGGATAAATTGGATGTGAAGTACCTGGAGCTGCGGCACGAGGTGCCGGTGGAACATCCTCGGTTGAATTTTCGCAAGACCGAGAAGGTGCACATGCGGTTGCCACTGCCGGCCACCGACGAGGAACTCGACGCGTCGTTCAAGTCCAAGCTTCGAAGCCAAGTTCGCAAGGCGGATCAGTTTGATCACTCGGTTGCCTGGGGCGGCAAGGAGTTGCTCAATGAGTTCTATCACGTCTTTGCCATCAACATGCGAGATTTGGGCACCCCGGTTTTTTCTCGTCGATTGTTCGCCAGTGTGTTGGATGGTTTTGAGGGGGATGCCGAGCTGTGCGTCGTTCGCGGAGATGGACAGCCGCAGGCTGCGGCTTTGCTGGTGCACGCCGGCGGTGTGACCGAGGTCCCCAGCGCCAGTTGCTTGCGGTCGCAAAACCACACCGGTGCCAACATGTGGATGTATCGACATCTGCTCAGGCGTGCGATCGAGCGTGGGAGCACCCAGTTTGACTTCGGACGCAGCAGCGTCGGCAGCGGGACGTACAAGTTCAAGGCACAATGGGGCGCGGAGCCGGATCCGGCCGTTTGGCAGTACTATGTCCGCAAAGGATCGGTCGAAGCGATGCGACCCGACAACGCGGGGAATCAGAGGTTGATCAAGATCTGGCAGAAGCTGCCTGTTTGGTTGACGCGTTTGATGGGGCCGACAATCGTTCGCGGGATCCCATGATGGAGTTTGTACGTCAGCCTTTCCAGGCTGACATTTGATTGGGGTAGGTCAGGCTAGAAAGCCTGACGTACTTGGGGTAGGTCAGGCTGGAAAGCCTGACGTACTTGGGGGGGGAATTCTGGCGAATCCCATTACTGGACTCATTGTGATGACGGATGATGAAATGGCTTGCCGATGGTAGACTGCGTGATTCACTCCCGGGGGCATCATCGTGAATCTTGGTTATGATGCATTCTTCCACTTCGTTATCATCCGGGTTCGACTGACGTTCGCAGAAGATCGATTGCCAATAATTGCCCCGTGACACGACGAAAAAAACGAACGAGCACGACGACAACCGCCATTTTGTGGGATGCGCCTCGATGGTCGATCGTGGTCCAAAAGGACGGGCTGGAAAGCCGATTCGAGTTGACTCAGCCCTACGCGCGTGTGGGGTCACATCCGGGATGCGAGGTCACGCTGGAGAATACCCGTTTGCCCGACGTGGCGTATCTACTGTGCGCCTACGGACGACATGTCGAAGCTTGGCCGGTCGCTCCGATCTCGTTCCCCGAGTGGGGAAAGTTGCGACCAGGTGAGCCACTTCATTTGGGCGGCTACAGTGTCAGCGTGGACTTTGACCCGGAGTCTGGCATGCGAAAAACGTCCGCAGAACGCGTTTTCCCACAGCTGCAGATGGCGACCCAGCGAAAACGCGTGACGCTGAATCTGCATCGACCGGTCACGGTCATTGGTGCGGATCACCCAAGCGTGCTGAGACTTCGCGATGTTGGCATGCAAGTCTGCCACGGTGCCTTGATCGCCGACTCTCAGTCACTTTGGTATCTGCCGCTCTGCCCGGTGACACATCCATCCGCATCGGGCGAAACCATCGCGCAGCCGATCGCGTCCGGCCAGTATGCAAGTTTGGGGGACGTCTACATCGGTCTGGATGATGACGTGACCGTGCCATTTCCTGCGACTCGTTCCGCTTCATCCGAGCGTGATTCCGACGAAGATTCCGTGGACTTGGTCGAGCCGGTGAAGACGCCTGAAATGCTCGCGACGAAAGCCGATCTGGCGAGCAAAACCACTTCGTCGGACCATCTCGTGGATGGCGTGTCAACCGACACGGTGGTCACATCCCACCGACATCGTCGCCAAGCGGACTCGGGCACCGCGGTACCGATGAAAAGCGGTACGTCGCCATCACCACGCCCCGGCATGGACTTCGAAGCGGACGTGTTCGTGACCGATGTGACGCGACGAATGGTTCAAATCAAACGCAAGCAGACGACGAAGTATTGGTTGATCATGGGTGCCGCGTTTTGTCTGAGCGCGGCGATCGCAGTCGTCGTCATTCTCAAGATCTGGAGCACGATCCAAGCGACGCTGGACCCCGGGGTGCTGATCGGACGGTGAAACACGTAGCCGTGTCTCTCCGAGACACGAAATGCATGGCAAACGGATTTCGCATGGAACAACCGTTTGCATTGGCGGGCGAAACGGTTCCGCCGGCTTTCGACGTGGAACGTCGCTCGATCTTCCAGATCGATAGCGTGCGATGCATTCCGACCGGCTATCGTCCGAGACTTACTGCCACAATTTGTTCAACACCGTTGGCGTTGATGGATCGTGCTGATTGCGGTCCCCGGGGTGCGCTGCGCGACCCCGGGCTTTGTTGTTGAACGCCTTCGGCGTGATATGTAAATCAACGCCGTTTGAGTTGATCGATGGTTCCTTGGGCTCACGCCCAAGGCTTTAGGCCGGATTATTCACTCGACTCCCCACGGTCTTCGCAATAAGTTTGCACGAAACGGTCTACGCGGATTGGCACGAAAACAGTCTGCCCAGATCAGCCGCCACACGATAGAGAGCGTCCGGTTCTCACACCTGTAATCGGGAACCGGACGCTATCGCGTGCCGGCTGATGAATCATCCGGAATTCCTCCTGCGCCTTCGGCTGCGGGTCAAACACGTAGCCGTGTCTCTCCGAGACACGAAATGCATGGCAAACGGATTTCGCATGGAACAACCGTTTGCATTGGTGGGCGAAACAGTTCCGCCGGCTTTCGACGTGGAACGTCGCTCGATCTTCCAGATCGTTGGCGTGCGATGCATTCCGACCGGCGGTCGTCCGAGACTTACTGCCACAATTTGTTCAACACCGTTGGCGTTGATGGATCGTGCTGATTGCGGTCCCCGGGGTGCGCTGCGCGACCCCGGGCTTTGTTGTTGAACGCCTTCGGCGTGATTTGCAAATCAACGCCGTTTGAGTTGGTCGACGTTTCCCTGGGCTCACGCCCAAGGCTTTAGGCCGGATTATTCACTCGACTCCCCACGGTCTTCGCAATACGTTTGCACGAAACGGTCTACGCGGATTGGCACGAAAACAGTCTGCGCAGATCAGCCGCCACGCGATAGCGTCCGGTTCTCACGCCTGTAAGCGGGAACCGGACGCTATCGCGTGCCGGCTGATGAATCATCCGGAATTCCTCCTGCGCCTTCGGCTGCGGGTCAAACACGTAGCCGTGTCTCTCCGAGACACGAAATGCATGGCAAACGGATTTCGCATGGAACAACCGTTTGCATTGGCGGGCGAAACGGTTCCGCCGGCTTTCGACGTGGAACGTCGCTCGATCTTCCAGATCGTTGGCGTGCGATGAATTCATACCGGCGGTCGTCCGAGACTTACTGCCACAATTTGTTCAACACCGTTGGCGTTGATGGATCGTGCTGATTGCGGTCCCCGGGGTGCGCTGCGCGACCCCGGGCTTTGTTGTTGAACGCCTTCGGCGTGATTTGCAAATCAACGCCGTTTGAGTTGATCGATGGTTCCTTGGGCTCACGCCCAAGGCTTTAGGCCGGATTATTCACTCGACTCCCTACAGTCTTCGCAATAAGTTTGCACGAAACGGTTTACGCGGATTCGCACGAAAACAGTCTGCGCAGATCAGCCGGCACGCGATAGCGTCCGGTTCTGACGCCTGTAATCGGGAACCGGACGCTATCGCGTGCCGGCTGATGAATCATCCGGGCTAGGCAGTCGTCGCTTCGGGACTGTCGATTCCTCCTGCGCCTTTGGCTGCGGGTCAAACGGTGGGGGACGTATTCCTCCTGCGCCTTTGGCTGCGGGTCAAACGGTGGGGGACGTACTTGGGGGGTAGGTCAGGCTGGAAAGCCTGGCGTACTTGGCGGTAGGTCAGCCTGGAAAGGCTGACCTACGTTAGGGGTTGCCGAGTGTTGTTTGGATGGCGTTTTGCAGGGCTTTGTTGTCGAGCTTGGGGATGGCTGATGCGATGACGGACCGTGTTGTGTTGGGGAGGAATGCCGTGAAAGTGCGGTCCTTTTCTGACGGTACGCCTAGGGCATAGCTGCCGATCAACTCTCCTTGTCCATTGAACGTGTATCCGATCGGCGCGGGTGTGGTGGGGCATTCGATTTCCAAACAATTCGGCCCGTTGATCGCACCGTATCGATTTTGTCCAACAGACACGACGACTTGCGATTGCCAAAATGTTTTAGGTGTGTGGTATCGCAGCGGGGGTAGATGGGGCTCGACGTTGCAGGAACCCGTCAATACCCGATCCCCGGCCGAGATTTCTTTCTCCGTCGGCGCCAAACGGACCACCGGCAACTTTGGCAATCCTTTCACGAGGTAAATCGCTGTCTTGCAATCCACTTTGCCGCCACTCTCCACCACTTCGACCGGTCCCGAACTGAGCACGTCAAAGGGATAGTGGGTCCGTTTGCCTGTGTCATCGCGGCTGGCGATCAAGCACGCGTAGCCATCGTCCATGTATTGGGCGATGGAATCAGGTCCCATCACCAGCGTTTCATCCGCGTGTTGAGCGACAACGACCCCCGTCAACACATAGACGCCTCCCTGCTGGCTGCCGATGTTGTCTTTCCCAGGATTGATGTAGCAATCAAAACGCACCAGCGAGGACGGATCGGTTCCGCTGCAATGCGGAGTGAGCCAATCAGCGGCCGTGTCGACGAACGCCGCCAAACGAGACTCGGTCAATAGTCCTGTTCGTGTACCAACCACCTGCCGGTCTTTCATCAATACAAAATGCGTTGCCGGCGGCGCGATGATTCGCGACCAAGCCGATTGTTCAAGCTCTATCAACGAAACATTGGCCGACTCCGCAACCGCTTGTGCGACCGGCAGCATTCGCTTGCTGTTTTCTGATCCGTCATTGAACATCACCATCGCGGTACCGGTCTCCGGAACCTCGTCCAGAAAGTCACTCCAGTTGCGAGTCGGTTGCGGCGGAGCCAATTGGATTGGTGATGATGGTCCGTCAAAGCTCGGCGATGAGGCTTGAGGCATATCCATCGGGTACGGTGATGGCGGATAGGCGGCCGATGGACCAGCAGGCGGCAATACCGGTGCGGGTGGTGAGGAACTTGATGTGGGGTTCAGGCTAGGACCCGCGGCAAATTTCATCAGGTCTGATTCCGACGCAAAGAGACTGATTTTCCAGCGTCCATTTTCGACTTTGAGTTTAATCGTATCGGTGGCACAAACCGTCAGGTGGATCGGGCGGGCTTTCTGAGTCGCGACCGCTTCGGTGCCAACAATCTTGATCGACCAATCGGAGTCCACGTTTAACTTGGGCGTACTCTCATCTTCCATCGCACTGGCTGCCGACAACATGACGGAACTGAATTGCCGCGTGTCGGTCAACATGCCACTGGATTTTCGCAGCAGTGTCATGTACTCCTCTGCGGAGAATTTCGGGGGTTGCAACGGCTGACCATCCGGTCGAGTTGCTCCGAGTGTGACCAGGAATGGCGGTGTCATGCTGCTCAAGGTACTCATGGCAGCGACGGCTTCGGGTGGCGGATTGGGACGCATGAACCGGTTCATCGTTTCCACAATCGATCGAATTTGTTGGCTGTCATCCATTGGTTGTTGGGTGGCTTCCATCAGCCCTAACATCGTTCTCATCATGGACATGGATTGCATCATCATGCCGGCAAACAACTCGGCACCGTCATCGGTCAGCAATTGCACGTAGGCCTCGTAGTCTTTGGCCTGTAACACTCGCTCCCATTCACTAATGAGCGTCTCAGGAGTACGAAAGGGTTTCGGGACATCCAGAATCGACTTGATCCGAATAGCAACGATTTGTTCGCCAAGTCCCCGTCTTGCTTGGACCCGCCGCCGGCTCTTCGCGATCTTCGTTTCCGCTTCGGCAAGTTGGGCCAACTGCAGTTGGGTCTGTAGCTCAAAGGCGGCCTTTACGGTTTCGGAGAGTTTTCCGACCAAACGTTCCATTTCCGCGAGATCCACCGTGTCATCAGAATGGCACAACAGGATTTGGACGCTGAGCTTGTTCGTTTTTTCTTCAAGCTCCGCGATTTGTTTCTGCAGTTCCGCGATGCTGTTATGATTGGATTCGATGTTGGTCGCGTGCTCGGCCGGTGATTGGGCGTGGCACAGTTGAGCGAACAGGCCGCAACAAAGGGCCATCATGATGACTCGTTTCATTCGTTTGACTCCGTGATGGCATCGATTTCTTGTGACAATTGTTGGACGGCAGAGCTGATCTCTGCGGGAGAAAGGTCGGATTCGCTGGGCCAGTTCCAGTTCAGCAGTGACTCACGTTCTGCATCCGTCAGCGCTTCAAGCTGTTCCAGAGGGACCGTGGCTGACTCGATTGTCGGGCTGGACTCGCGTGTGATGGAGAGCGGATTGAGCTTGGAATCGGTGGATGCCGTGTTGTCGGAAGTAGCGTTCAATGCTTCGTTGCCGAGTTTCCAATAGTGTTGCAACTCCGGCGGCAGGGATTCGCCATCGTGACTTGTCCCGTAGCGCGAAATCACCCGATAGTGAAACCACTGTCCTTTCTGCCAGATCTCAACGACGACAGGCGGATTGCTTTTGTGCCAACCGAGCACCGACGGAAAGGCTTTGGAGCGTCCTCCGGCAGTCATTGGCCAGGCATCGTCCCCGTTTCCGTCACCGCGTTGGGTCGACAGGGCATGCAGGTTGGCCCGGGATCGACCGTCGACGAGCTCATCCAAACGCACCCAAAACTCGTTGTCGAGCTGAAGCTGGATCTCGGGGAACGGACGAATCGTTGCTTTCAAGTGACCATCGTCGGTCACTGAATAGTCCGTGTGTTCACGTTCCGCGTCGATGTACTTTCGCCAAGTTTCGGTCAGCAAGTCATCCACTCGCGAGAGAGTGAAACTGTCGGTGTGGATGCGAAGTGTTTTTGCAAACCAGTCTGTCAAGCGAACCGTCTCGTCGGCTTCCCACACGAGATACTGATTCTTGTTCGCCACCGTGGTCGCCGCCGCTTGGGCGTGCTCGTCGTGACTGTGTTCACTTTCGCTGTGTTCACTAAGAATGGGGCCACCTTGAGCGGGATCATTGGCGACGCCGGGAATTTGACGAACGTTGGCGGTTCCATCAGGCGTGTCGTCGGGTTCAACCACAATGATCGTCTTGCCGGATTCGATGTAGATCGTGATCGCTGCCCAAGTGCAGATCCCGAATGTCGCTAGGCCGATGGCAGTCAGCCCGATGAAGAATGAACTCCGTGGACGACGCTGTTCGCCATCAGCACTGGTTGCCGGCTGATCTGCCCGTGCGTCATCACTCCACTCGGGCTGTGGCACCGCATTGGGCTGTTGCAAGTGCGCGTGCCAGCGTTGCAGCAACTCCGCGACTTCGCCGGCCGTTTGAAATCGATCGTTTGGTGATTTCGCCAACAGCTTCGTCACAATCTGATCCAGCCATTGCGGCACGTCCGCGTTCACCGCGCGAATGCTGCGCGGTTGATCGTTGACGATCCGGTTCAACACGCCCATCGTCGTTTCGGCGCGAAACGGAGAGCGTCCCGCGAGCATGAAGTAGATCAGGCTGCCCAAACTGAACAGATCACTGCGATGGTCGATCGGGTCTCCGTGAGCTTGCTCGGGCGACATGTATTGCGGTGTCCCCGCGATCACGCCGCTGCGGGTCATCGACGCGTCATCGATGGCTCGTGCCAAACCAAAGTCGGTGATCTGAACGCGCTCGACGCCGTTTTCCAACAGCACGTTGGCGGGTTTGATGTCTCGGTGCACGAGGCCTTGCTCGTGTGCGGCCGAAAGTCCGTCAGCGACTTGAGCAGCGATCCGAACGGTTTCGATGACAGTCAGCGGCCCGGATTCCCGCACACGCACTTCCACGCTTTGTCCCTCCACCACCGGCATCACCAAATACGGCATGCCGTCGTGTTCATCGACGGTTTGGATCGGCACCACATGTGGGTGAACGACCGCCGCGGCGCTCTTTGCCTCTCGTGAGAATCGTTTTCGGGCCGCAGCGCTGCAGGCGAGTTCTGGCGCGAGCACTTTGATCGCGGAATGGCGATTGAGCGAAGTGTCGTAGCCTCGCATGACGATGCCCATGCCGCCGCGACCGAGCAGCTGCATGATCTCATAGCGTGCGAATCGGCCGAGTGAATCGGGGTGCTCCGACGGCTGCAGAAATCGATCGGGCAAATACATACGCGATGGCTGCTCGTCTCCTGCATCGATCCCATCCGCTTCGACGCCGCCAACAATTGCATCGTTCGCGACGTCGTACTCGCCCGTCAACATCTCTGAGACTTCGTCCCAAGTCATCCCGCTGGTGGACAGGGCTTCCAACCGTGATTGGCAAGTTTCGCAGAACTCGACATGTTGGGTCACAGCGGCTTCGTCATCGCCGAGTCCGTCAAAGAGAAGTCGGCTGAGCGTTGTATCGTCGCAGTGTTTTCGTGCGATCATCTCATTCCCCTTCGTTCATGGTTTGTACTTCGCCGCGAATCCTTGCCAACACGCGGCATCTCGCCATCCGGATTGCTCCGGGCGTTCTGGCGAGTTGCTCGGCGACATCGCTGATCGATTGGCCATCAACGCTGGTTCGCCAGAACGCTTGCCATGTCTCCTCGTTGAACTGTGATTTGAGTTTGCGAGCGGCTTGCTGGAACCGGCCACGTCGATACTCCAGTTGGAACAGGGTGGCCGTGTGGCTCTCGTCGCTGGGGTGCTGCATCAGCATCTGCTGGACTTTGCTATCACCGCTGCCGATCGGCCCGTGCTTTCGCGAGTGCGGGCCGCGGGTCAGGTGATTCACCACCAGATTACGGGTGATGGTGAACAGCCAGCCGCGAAAGGAGCCGTCGGCATCGGGGTCAAAAGAGTCGATGGCTCCGTTGACGACGGCGAGCACCTGCTGCGCGAGATCTTCGGCATCTGCATGCTGGAGGCCTTTACCGCGAGCGACGCGGTAGACCAGCGGCCTGTACAAGCCATCGAACTCGGCCCATGCGTCCGACGCAGAGGGATCGTTCAAGCTGGCCAGCAGCGACAATCGTGTTTCTGGACCTTGCAAAATGTTTCTCCTACCAACAACACACAGCTCAACGCTGTTTGTCACAGACATTCTTGCATAAAACAGCAAACCCGTTGTTTTGTGTCGCATTTGATCCGCAGTCGCTCAACGTACCTGAGCGAATGACGCTACCCAACGCCGCAACGCGTTTTCGACCGTGATGGCGATTGAATGACCGTCGGATGCGCACTTTTGCTCGTCTGAGTGTTGTGTGTCGGCCAAGAGTGGGGCGCATAGTGGTGTTCGTTTTCGACTCTGAGAGTCGAACGACAATGTCGCTCGACTTTCCAAGTCGAAAGCGTGCGCTGGTAAACGTATTGCCAATGTGAAACGTTTTCTTGTGCAGACCGGCCCCCTCCCTCGCATTCGCCTAAACGGCTAAGCTCGACCTCCCCCAAGTTCCTTGGTGGAGGTGTCATGCGTGGCACCTCCACCGGCGCAGGAGACTGCTGATTTAGTCGTGTTGCATTGTGTCTGTGAGCCGATGGCGCTAGCCACGGGCTTCGAAGGGTTCCGTCAACACCATTAGGCCCGCGGCTAGCCCGGATTATTCATCAGCCGGCACGCGATAGCGTCTGGTTCCCGAGTATAGGCGTGAGAACCGGACGCTATCGCGTGGCGGCTCATATGCGCAGACTGTTTTCGTACCAATACGCGCAAACCGTTTTGTGCAAACGCATTGCGAAAACCGCAGTGAGTTGGGTGAATAATCCGGGCTAGCGCCTTGCGGCTCACTAAATCAGCAGTCTCCGCAGCTGAGGGAGGTCGGATCGAGCGAAGCAAGATCCGGGAGGGGGCAGTTCGAGGAGCAAACCGTGTGGGTGCGTTCAACCGGCGCGCGAGCCCCCGAACGCTCGTTCCCACGCTCACGCCTGGGAACGCACTGCCATGGAGGCTCTGCCTCGCGAAAATCAGCGTGGCGTAGAAATTGTTAGCAGATCGGCAGGCAGGAGCCTGCTAGTCATTGGGTTCCCAGGCAGGAGCCTGGGAACCAGTGCTGGCGATCAGCGAGAAGTGTCATTTTTCAACTACTAAAAAACTGCACGACCTCTTCCTTGGGGGAGGTGACACTTGGAACAAAAACATTGACAAAAATAACAGTGTCGATGCCAACCTTTTGACAGCCCAGGCTATCGACGAACGTTTAGCGTGACGTGCTGACGCCTTTCGGGCCGCTTTCGCGATAGGTCGGGAAATCGATGTAGCCCTGAGCGCCGCGTGAGTACCAAACGCGTTGCGGCGCAACATCATTCAGCTCCCAGCCATTCGCGAATCGTTCGACTAAATCGGGATTGCTGAGGTAAGGTCTGCCAAAAGCAACGAAGTCTGCTAGACCGTCTTTGATCACCTTTTCTGCTTGCTCTCGATCATATCCACAGTTGGCCATCAAACGTCCACGGTAGACTCCCCGGATGTCAGACAGCGTGATCGGCTCTCCGAGCTCGTGGAAGCCAAACGCGAGACCATCCAAGACATCGAGCCAAGCAAGCGGCACCTTGTTCAGCTGTTCGGCTGCGTACAAGAACGTTTCGCGAAAGTCAGGCGAGCCCATATCGTTGAATGAACCGTTGGGCGAAATGCGGACACCGATACGAGAGGCATCAAATACCTTTTGGCACGCATCGAGGATTTCTCGCAGCAATCGGAAGCGATTCTCAACACTGCCGCCATACTGGTCGGTTCGATGATTGGTTTTGGACTGCAGAAATTCATCCAGCAGGTACCCATTGGCAGAGTGGATCTCGACTCCGTCGAACCCGGCGAATTTTGCTCGCTCTGCCGCCTTTCGATAATCCTCGACCAACCGTGGAATTTCATCGGTTTTCAATGCACGCGGGATCTCGTGTGGTTTCTTGTGGCCCGACGGCGTATGGATGGCGTCGCCTTCGTGACGAATCGGCGATGGAGCAACGGGCAATGATCCATTGTGAAAATCACTGTGAGAAGCGCGTCCCGTGTGCCAAAGTTGCAAGAAGATTGGTGTTCCTTCTTTTTCATGCACGGCGTGGACGACTTGTTTCCAAGCGTCACCTTGTTGATCCGTCCATATTCCTGGTGCATGATTCCACCCGACGGCTTCTTGGGAGACAAAGGTTCCCTCGGTGATGATGACGCCTGCCGAAGCACGTTGTGCGTAGTACTGAGCCATCATCGAGTTTGCCGTCATGGTCGCACCCGCACGCCCGCGGGTCATGGGCGACATCACCACGCGGTTCTTTGCGGTCAGACCGCCCCATTGAAATTCAGAGAGTAAGTGGGGTGCAGGTTGCTTCATGCTTTTCTTCTTTGTAGTCAAGACGTCAAAGTGGAGTGGAGACGTTGGGGTGGAAACTCATCTGGTTTGGCATTCGGTTGATCGACGACGATGCCCTCAGCGTCGGTTGCCGAGGTGAATAAGTTTCTTATTGACAAACTCCAAAATTCCCAAGTGCGACAACTCCCGACCGTAGCCCGAATTTTTGATTCCTCCGAATGGAAGCTCCGCTTGCGATTTCGTCGGTTGGTTGATGAACATCATTCCAGTCTCAACTTGCTCTGCGACTCGTCGACCGCGTTCAATGTCGCTCGTGAAAACACTGCCACCAAGGCCGTAAGACGAGTTGTTCGCCAGCTTGATCGCCGCAGCTTCGTCGTCCACAACGTAGACAGTAGCGACAGGTCCGAACAGTTCTTGGTCAAACGTCGGATTGTCAGGTGTGACGTCGGTCAGAATGGTCGGGTTAAAGAATGCACCGTCACGATCAGGTCGATCGCCACCCAGCAATACAGCCGCACCTGCATTGATTGATGCCTGAACCTGCTCCATCAGATCGACTGCCGCCTTTTCGGATGAAAGTGGAGCCAGCGTCGTTTCTTCATCCATCGGATCACCCATCTTCAAAGCCGCCATCTGCTTTTTCAATCCTGCAATGAACTGCTCCGCCACTTCTTTGACGACGATAAACCGTTTGGACGCCACACATGATTGCCCGGCGTTCACGACACGTCCTTTCACGGCATGTTCGATGGTCTGATCGAGATCCGCATCGTCCAGCACGATAAAGGGATCATTTCCACCGAGTTCCAAAACGCTCCGCTTGAGGTTCTTTCCTGCAAGTGAAGCGACTGCTGCTCCTGCGGGTTCACTGCCTGTCAAGGAAACACCCTGAACACGCTTGTCCGAAATGATGGACTCAACGAAGTCGGTCGGTATGAACAAATTGTTGTAGACGCCACGGGGTAAACCGCATTCAGTGAAAAGCTCTTCGATGACAGCTGCACACTGAGGAACGTTACTCGCGTGCTTTACCATCACCGTGTTTCCAGCCATGATGTTGGGAGCAGCGAAACGAACCACTTGATAAAAGGGGAAGTTCCACGGCATGACACCGAGCAAGACACCGATGGGCTCGTAATGAAGATACGCATCGATCTTCTCCACATCCATTGATTGATCCGCAAGGAATCCTTCAGCGCCGTTCGCGTAGAAGTCGGCGATGTTCGCACAGTACTCGATCTCGTACTTGCTTTCCGAGATCCTTTTTCCCATGTCGAGAGTGATGGTGCGGGCGTACTCATCTGCATCCGCTCTCAACAGGTCAGCAAACTTCAAGAGACATTTCTTGCGATCAGCCAACGGCGTTCGACGCCAGTGCTGAAAAGCATCATGGGCCGTTGACACAATCTTCTCGATCTCGTCCTTATCAAGAGCGTCGAATTCACGAAGGGTTTCATTATTTGACGGGTTGATGCTTGCGATTGTCATGATGGTATTGTCCTTGTCGGTTAGGTAAACGGTATTGGTCGGCGAAGTTAGTCGGCGGGCTAGACGGACTGCAGCTTCCCGACGATCTTTCTCGTTGCGATTCGTGGTAGAAATCCGACCGATGTTACCATCAATCGATTCTTCCATCCTGGAATGACAATGTCGTCATCGGCGAGATAGCCTTTGTAACCCGCCTTCGCCACTGCAGCGGCACTCATCGTGGACGAAGAGAACATGTCGAGTTTTCCCATGCCGGAATCTTCTCCAAAGCTTGATTGCGTCGGTCCGGGCTCCAAACAGGTCACGTGAAGCCCGGTGCCTGCCAGTTCCTCTCGCAAGCCTTCCGTGAACGACAATACGTACGCTTTCGACGCATAGTACACCGACATGTTCGGGCCGGCTTGATACGCTGCGATCGATCCCACATTGAGAACTCCACCGCGTTTGCGATGGATCATGTCTGGGATCAATAGTCGAGTCAACCGCGTGAGTGCGACGATGTTCAGCATCAGCATGTCGGTTTGTCGGTCGACGGATAGCTCCGCAAATCTCCCCAGTGCGCCGAAGCCGGCGTTGTTCACAAGCGTGTCCACCGCGATCGACCGCTCTTTCATGCTGCGGCAAAGCTGATCCACGTTTTCCGAGCGAGACAAGTCCGCCGGGATGACGGTCGCAGCAACACCCTGTTCGTTGCGAATCTGCTCCGCGAGTTCTTGCAGTTTGTCTTCGCTGCGGGCGACCAGCACGACGTCGTCGCCTCCTGAGGCAAAGCATTTGGCGAGTTCCCAACCGATTCCGGACGAAGAACCCGTGATCAACGTAGTTGCCATGAACATCCCAATGCATTGAAGGTTTCGACTTGCCGAATCCGTGTGATCCTGCCGAACTGGTCAGCAACGCATTTACTGCGCCATAGTTGCTCGGACGCTGTTGCCCAGCCGATTCCCCGCAACGGTTGCTCTGGATTGGTGGTTGAGCAGCCAGTAAGGTCGCGAATCAAGCAGTCGTGCAGCAGTGCGTTAGTCTGGGATTGTGGCGCTGCGGCATTTTTCGACTCGGAGAGTCGAGCGACAATTGTCGCTCGACTTTCCAAGTCGATAGCGTGCCCTGGAGAACGTATTGCCAGTCTCAAAAGTTTTCGCGCGCAGACCGGCCCCCCTACATTGTTTAACGACAAGCCGCAGGCGTAATCGCCACCACCAACCGGATTGCACAGCAGAGTCAATCGCCGCTTCCGCCTTCGCCTTCGGCTACGGGTCAAACAGTTCTGGAACACGTATGGTTCGTGTTTGAACGTATGGTGGTGTTCGTTTTCGACTCGGAGAGTCGAGCGACAATGTCGCTCGACTTTCCAAGTCGATAGCGTGCCCTGGAGAACGTATTGCCAGTCTCAAAAGTTTTCTCGCGCAGACCGGCCCCCCTACATTGTTTAACGACAAGCGGCAGGCGTAATCGCCACCACCAACCGGATTGCACAGCAGAGTCAATCGCCGCTTCCGCCTTCGCCTTCGGCTACGGGTCAAACAGTTCTGGAACACGTATGGTTCGTGTTTGAACGTATGGTGGTGTTCGTTTTCGACTCGGAGAGTCGAGCGACAATGTCGCTCGACTTTCCAAGTCGATAGCGTGCCCTGGTAAACGTATTACCAGTCTCAAAAGTTTTCTCGCGCAGACCGGCCCCCCACCCTCGCATTCGCTTAGACGGCTAAGCTCGACCTCCCCCAAGTTCCTTGAGGGAGGTGACGGTGCCTGTTTAGGCTATGCGGGACGCGCTCTATCGCGCTGCGGCTGGTGAATCATCCCTTCAATTCGGCTGCATTGATTCTCGATACTCCGAAGGTGTTCTGCCAGTTTCTCTCTTGAAGGCAGCCGTCATGTACTCGTCGTACTCAAATCCTGTTCGCTCGGCAATCTCATGGATCGTCAACTCCGTCTCCGACAACAATTCTTTGATTCGATTCATTCGAACCTTTTGGATCTCTTCGTGCGGTGTATGTCCGACTTGCTTCTTGAATCGATGTTCCAACGCGCGGCGAGAAATCGAAACCTGGTTCAACACGTCTGTCACGCGAATGTTCGATGTCGCGTGGCGTCGTATGTAGTGAAGTGCCGTTGCCACCTCTGTGTCATCGATCGCCAAAGTGTCGGTTGATTCACGGATTTCGATGCCCAGTGGCTGCGTGATCAATGGCGTCTCGGTGGCAACCCATTCACCCGACATCATGCGATCCAGCAAGTCTGCGGCTTCGTATCCGGTCCTCTTGGTGTCGGGGATGACGCTGGAAAGTCTCGGCTCGGATAGTTCGCAGATCAGGCGGTCGTTATCGACCCCCAAAACGGCGACCTCCGTCGGCACCGCGATGTTTAACTGACGGCATGCGTCCAGGACCTGCTGCGCTTTGAAGTCGTAGCACCCCATGATGGCGACCGGCCTCGGCAGCTTCGATAGCCAGGACATGATGCGTCGATTTTCGGTGGCCAGATCGTAAGCGTCGTCATAGCGTGCGATCGAGTCGAGTTCAAAAACGCGGCAGCGGTTGGCTTCCGCGATCTTGCGAAAATGGTCTCGACGTTTCGCAGACCATTGGAAACCGGCGTCCCCACAATAGGCGAGATTGGTGAATCCGCGTTCGACGAAATGATCCACCGCCAGTTTTGCGATCGCACGGTCCTCGGTATCCGCCCATGGAACCCCGGTGACGTGCCTAGCAGCGCTGAGGTCGACAATCGGCACGCCGAACTTTTTGAGTTGGCGGCCGATCGCGTCTGTCTCGATCCGCGCGATGATTCCGTCTCCACCCCAGGTTTTTAGCCATGTCGGTGGCGGCGCGCCGCGTTCCTGCTCCGTCAAATGGACAGACCAATTCGCTCGCTCCTTGGTGTATGCAATCACGCCTTCCAACAGCCCACGACTGTAGCCATTGGAGGTTTCGATCAACAGGGCGACGGACTTGCGAGACATGTTCAGCGAGATCAATTCGTGCGTGTGATATTTCTACATCATTGTGCGCGATCTCTACTGGATAATCGAGGTTTCTCACAGAAAATGCTGCTCAATAACTCCGTTTCACTGACGCTCAGGCCGCCCGGCAAGAGCCTCATCGACTCACCATGAACAGGCTGGCGGTTTTCCTCCCTGCCAGAAACCCAATGACCGCGTTTCCAGAAGTCACCAAGGTTCAGTACGAAGGTCCTCAGTCGGACAACCCATTAGCGTTTCGCTGGTACAACCCTGAAGAGATGGTTGCTGGCAAGACGATGAAGGATCACTTGCGTTTTGCGGTGACCTATTGGCATACGTTTCGCGGAACGGGCGCCGACCCGTTCGGAGGCGGCACCATGGTTCGCCCTTGGGATGACGGCAGCGAATCGGTCGAAAATGCCTGCCAGCGAGCTCGCGCAGCCTTTGAGTTCTTTGAGAAACTCGATGTCCCCTACTACGCCTTTCACGATCGTGACGTGGCCCCCGAAGGTGCAACGCTGTCGGAGTCCAATGCGAATCTGGATGCGGTGGCTGAAGTCCTCAAGGCGGAGCAGCAGCGCACGGGGGTCAAGCTGTTGTGGGGCACTGCGAACATGTTCAGCAACCCACGTTTCATGCACGGCGCCGCAACGACTTGCAACGTAGAAGTCTACGCGTACGCGGCGGCACAGGTGAAAAAAGCGTTGGAAGTCACGATGGCGCTCGGTGGAGAAAACTACGTTTTCTGGGGCGGTCGCGAAGGCTATCAGTGTCTCTACAACACTGACATGAAACGAGAACTGGATCACCTGGGACGCTTCTTTCACATGGCGGTCGATTACGCGAAAGAAATCGGATTCACGGGGCAGTTTCTGATCGAGCCCAAGCCCAAAGAGCCCACCAAGCACCAGTATGACTCGGACGCGGCCGCGTGCTTGAATTTCTTGCGGACCTACGACTTGACCGACCACTTCAAGTTGAACATCGAAACCAACCATGCAACGCTGGCTGGGCACGAGATGATGCACGAGCTGGAGTACGCGGGAATGCAGGGAGCCCTCGGTTCGATCGATGCCAACACGGGTGACTTGCTGTTGGGGTGGGATACCGACCAATTCGCTACGAACTACTATCTGACGACACAAACCATGTTGGTGCTGTTGAAGTATGGATTGGGTTCCGGAGGCGTGAACTTTGACGCCAAAGTCCGCCGAGAAAGCTTCGAACCGATCGATCTGTTTCACGCCCACATCGGCAGCATGGACGCATTTGCCCGTGGCCTGAAAGTCGCTGCAAAGATCATCGAAGACAGAGCTATCGACAAGATCGTTGCGCAGCGCTACAGCAGTTGGGACAGCGACCTGGGCAAGAAGATCGAATCGGGAAACACGTCCTTTGCTGAGTTGGAGTCCTTGATGCTGGACAAAGGCGAAGCGGCTGCGAACACCAGCGGGCGACAGGAAATGTTAGAAAACATCGTCAATCGCTACTTGGACATCGCGTAACGTACGTCCCTGTCGTCAACGGGTCTGTCCTCAATGGGCCTGTCCTCAACGGGTCTGTCCGCAACGGGTCTGTCCGCAACGGTCGGGCGTAATCTGCCATGGGTGTGATCGAGTCTGTGTTTCCTGCTCGGCAAAGGACAAACAGGCGATTCACCCCGTGCGTTTATTCGATCAATCCTCGGTAAGGCAGTGGGCCCAACTGGCCGTTGTCGTAGGTCACCGGCGTGACCACTGTGCCCGATGCTGGCATCGACAGCGTTGTCAGGTCCACAGCCTTGGCTGCCGTCTGCGGCATGGTGAACAAGTTCGGGTCGCTGCTGAGCAATTGATTGATGGCGTAGCTGCCGACTTCGATTCGCATTGAGAGCGGCGGACCGGCGGCGGGCGTCAATGTCAGCTCAACCGTGTGTGGCAGCACGCACTGTTCGTTTTCATAGTATCTGGGCTGGGACGCTTGACTGGATGCCACCAGCGTGCCCATCGGTCCATAGAGAAACTGATCGGTCACGTAGCCCGCGTTTGCATCGATCATCAGAACACGTTGATAGTTTCCTGACGGCGATGCGACGAGACTGCGCAGCTCCAGCTTTCCGTCGGCGCGCATCGTGGGTCCCGAAACGACGGTGTTGGGATCGATTTGAATCAAACCCAACGCATCCATGATCCAAGTGGGATCGACCGGCAGAATCGCTCGATTGAGTTGCTGGCGATAGGCATCGTGTCCCGCGTAGTAGAGCACTTTGCTCATGCCTTCGGGCACTTCGAACCAAAACACTTGGTCGTTGCTGCCCATGTCCATTCCCGCACCGAGGACGACGGGCAAGTTGGCTCGCATGCGGAAGCGTCGATCTCGCTCCAAGGCCAGCGTTCCGCTGAGTTTGGGGATGCTGGGCATCGACAGCACGTCCACCACGACGGTGTTGCTGGACAACTGGCGAATCGATGCGGTTCGGTTGACCGCCGCCGCGACTTCCGCGATCCCCGGAGTTGCGTTCAGCACGGTCGGTGGTGGCGGATAACTCGGGGCGACTTGACGCTGGGCGCAACCCAGCGCCGTTGTCAAAGCTACCAGGGCGATGATGATCCACGTTGGTGTCCGCATCCGTGCGTCACTTTCTCTTTTGCTGGGTTCTCAGTTCGGTACAAAATGGGTACGAACAGGCACACTCTGATCCATGCTCATTCAGGTACAGCCAACTCACTGGCTTCGCAATACAACAGCTCGTTCAATGACTCCGTCAACGCTTCCGTTTCACTGCGTGCGATATCGCAAACCAGCACATCGATCGATGACCCATCATCGACGACTTCCACATGCATGATCTCTGGTTCGGCATTCTCCGACTCGGCATTCTCTGACTCGGGGGCGCTGCCGCTCGGCTGGGAGGTCAATGTTGCCGTGTCTGCCAAGCGGACGAAACGGCGTCGCAGCAACAAGAGAGCCAGCAAATAGCGGGTCTTCGCCTTTTCGGGAAACGATTCCATCTGACGCAACAGATCGATCAAGACTTCCCGCGGTGCAAGCACCATTTTCTTTTGATCGCTCAGCGGCATCCGGCACTTCCAGTGCCCGATCGCTCCTTCGGGAGGCCCGTCCCACGCGGCTGCTGAGTAGTCACGCCGTTCCAGGTCGTCGCCTGATTCCACGACAACGCTGTAGTACCATTCGCCATCGGCTAGCGGACGTTTCTCCACAAAGCATTGGCGGGTGCATCGACTGACTTTGAATTCACCGAGCATGAAACACGGGGTGTGAAACTGGGGCTAGCGAGCGACGATCCATTTACTGGCGCACCGGGTAGTGGGTTTCGCCAGAATTCCTTTCGGACGGGATTTCTGGCGAAATCCATCACGCCACCTATTGATGAGGCGTTCCTATACGGCAAGTTTACCAGCAAACTGACTACAAGCTTGATTCCTAACAAACACAGCCGGGTGACGGATAGATGTGTTTGCCCGATGTCGAGCGACAATAATCGAGTTGCGGACAGCTACCGATCAGTCGCGCAAATAGCTGTCGCAGACTTTGACTTCGGTCCAGTTTCCTTTCTGGCGTTCGATGAACTCCAAGTGTGGCGGCACGACTTGGTAGGCGTCGTGTGCGGCGCGGTCGGCAAAGATCACGTGAAGTGAAACGTCGAAATCATGGTTCACTGGTCGATTCAGCTCGGGATCACGGGTTCCCACGGAAAAATCGACGACGCCGTCGTGATCACGGAGATATTTTTCGCAATCGGCAACGAGGCTTTCGACCTTTTCGCTGCTATTGTCGTTGAGCCGAAAGAAAACGTGGTGGGCAAGTCTGGGCATGGTGAAGTAAGAATTCTTAGAAAGTGAAAATGGGGGGATCAACGTCAAAGGAACGTGGACGTTATTTTAGCCAACCGTTGTCTCGCATCCAGGACTCACACAACGCGGGCCAATGATCCTTGCTCTCTCCCGTGTCGCGGGCACCGAACCCGTGGCCGCCGTTGGCGAACACGTGCAGTTCCGCGGGAACCTTGTTGGCTCGCAGGGTCGTGAACAAGGTCACGCTGCTCATGCAACTGATGCGGTCGTTGCCCGCATGGGCGAAAAACATGGGAGGTGTTTCGGGGCTGACCGTCAAGTCCTCGATCAGTTTGGATTCGTCTTCTTTGTCGGCCAGCCAAGCAGGGTAGACGAGGACCGCGAAATCGGGCTTCGCAGACGCTTGGTCATGAGCATCAATTGGCTCATAGTGTCGCTGCGTGGCTGTCGCGGCTCGCGCGGACGCGTTGCCGCCAGCGGAGAAACCGAGCACGCCGATGCGTTTGGGCTGGAACCCATCGATCGCACCGCTTCTCAGCAAGCTGACGCTGCGTTGGATGTCCTGCACGGGCGGCAACCAGTTCTTTTCTTCGTTTCGCGTCGGCACGCGGTATTTGAGGACCACTGCACTGACGCCGATGCTTTGCAGCCACTGGGCGATCTCGGTTCCTTCCAGATCCCACGCCAAGATGGAGTAGCCACCGCCGGGGTTGACGATCACAGTGTTTTCGCTGCCGGGAAAGGGATACAGGTGCAACTCTGGTTTGCTGACGTTTCCCAATCGAATCACGGATTTCCCCGCAACATCTCGACCGTTGGGCCCACTCGTGTCTTGCTCGGGCTCTGTAGGTGCAGTCCAAGCAGGCATGTTGCCCGACCACACGGGAACGGTCTTGACGGCAGGGGCGGCTTCTTGTGCCAAGGCACCGTCACTGTGAAGAAGAACAACGGCGAGGATCAAAAGCCACTTGGTGCTGGAAATTGCTTTACGACGGAACGCGCTACGAGACATCACGGTGCAACTCATCTGTTTGGAGGGAGATTGTCAGGGAAGGCCACCATGATAGCCGAAGTTTCGGTAGGTCATGCTGTGCATGACGCGATCCGTGCAACGCAGCCCAGCCACGTTGGGCGTCACCAGAAGTTTTCCCCGAATCCAGGAACCGGTCGTGAAGGCGGGCGTGCCGTATTTCGTCATCGGAGCATGACCTGATGTAATATCCGCGATATTGGTCTGGGAAAGCTAGAAGATAGGGTTTGTCGTGGTGGATCTTGCAAAAGATCCCACCGCTATAGGATCTTTAACAAGATCCACTACCCTGAAGATAAGCTACAGGATCTTTAACAAGATCCACTACCCTAAAGATAAGTTGTCCCAGACCACGAGCCCGGATGATTCACGCGAGTCACTACAGTCTTCGCAACATGTTTGCGTGAAACGGCCTACGCGGATTGGCACGAAAACAGTCTGCACATATCAGCCGCCAGGCGATAGAGAGCGTCCCGCTTAGAAAGTAATCGGGAACCGGACGCTATCGCGTTCCGGCTGATGTATCAAACGGCAACGTCCTACTTTCAACTCAAACCAAGTCTCTACTATCACTTGCGTCGTAGTGACAGACGCCCATGCAATCTCCGCGTCTAGCGTCAGTGGATCAATAGCTAGCGTTCCCGGCAGGCGAGAGTTTGGGCAAACTCGCGACAGCCTATGGGTGGCGGGTGAAAATAGAAAGCATGAGGGCTGTGATGGTCGAAGTTGGAAAGAGTAGCGACTCAATCGCTTTGCCCTTTATTTCACGCAGCCCTTCTGTCGCGTTGCCCATCTTTCGCGATGCACCCCAGAGAAGTCGTCGCCCATCCTTGAACTCGCCTCCATGCGTTATTCCAGCTCGCCAGTTTGTCATCCAATGCAATCGCGAAACAGCGAGAGTGGCTGTCATTGCGGCGAAACGGCTGGTTTGCAACTGAGTGGACGCGTCAATCACCGGAAAATGGGTTGGCTGCGAATGATAGCCTTGGTGGTTTTCAGCGGCTTCGCGGGCTGTGCGAGCAAGGGTCCGATGCCGAGCTACTCGACGAGTTCTCTGCCGCCGATGTCGGAAAGCGGCCAAACGGAATCGCCTGATCGCTGGTGGACCACATTCAACGATCGTGAATTGGATAGTCAAGTCAACCGGGCATTGGGTGAGAACCTTGACTTGGCGATCGCGTTGCAGCGGTTGCGTGCGGCGCAAGCCGTCACGCGTCGCGAAGCATCCGACTTGTACCCGGACCTGAATGGATTCTTTGTCAATCAGAATTCCTTTGGTCCTGGCCCGACCGATTCGCGAATCGATTGGGGGTTGGACGCGGCCTACCAAGTAGACCTGTGGGGCCGCAATCGTACTCGAGTGGCTGCAGAGCAATTGCGTACGGAAGCGACCCGAGCGGATTATCACGCGGTGGCGCTGACGTTGTCGGCGGAGATAGCGCGGAATTGGTTTGCGTTGATCGAGGCGTCGGCTCAAATCGAACTGTTAGAAGAGCAGGTCGAAACAAACGTCAAGGGATTGAAGGCTGTTGAGCTGCGATACGCTGAGATCGGAGAGGGCGGCAGTCCCAACGTACTGCGTCAAAGGGGATTGGTGCAATCGACGCTTGAGCAGATCATTGTGGTGAAAGCTGACATGGAAGTACTGGAGCATCGTCTATCAGTGTTGACAGGTCAGCCGCCGCAGACGGCCAGTTATATCACGGGTAGCGACTTTCCAGAACTTCCACCGCTTCCCTACACGGGCTTGCCATCGGAGTTGCTGAGCCGAAGGCCGGATGTGCGGGCGGCATACCTAGCTTTGGAGGCGGCAGATCGCGACGTTGCTGTTGCGGTGCGAGATCAATATCCGCGGTTGGATCTGTCGGCTTCTTTAGTCAACTCGGCAGAGAATCCAGAGACATTGTTTCGCGACTGGTTTTTGTCGATTGGTGGGCAATTGTTGGGACCGATTCTGGACGGTGGTCAGCGGCGAGCGGAAGTCGATCGACGCAAAGCGTTGGTGTGCGAGCGTTTTGCGGCGTACCGGCAAGCGATCTTGATTGCTTTGCAGGAAGTCGAAGACGGCTTGGCCTTGGAACGCTACCAGATTGAGCGCATTGAAAAACTTGAAACCCAAGTGCAGCTGGCCCAGCTCGCATCCGAACAGCTCTTGCAGTTTTTCATCACGGGCGAAGCGACCTATCTGGACGTGTTGAGTTCCAACCAGACAGAGCAGCGTTTGCAGCGTTCGCTTCTGTCGGCCCGGCTGGACCTCATCCTAAACCGTATCCGATTGTATTTGGCTCTGGCTGGAGACTTCGACACGCGACCGGATCCAAGTCTTATTCTGCCGCCCAGTGGCCCACAGAATCTTTCCGAGATTACCATCGATGTCCCACCCCAGGAGCTTGACGCCGAGGGAGCTGGTTTGCAGGATGATACACTTGATCGGAGCGAGCCAGGAATAGACAGTCCCGAACCAGAATTGCCCTCGACTTTCAGGAGCGTGTTCAGCGAGTTCCAGTCCGGTTCCGAACAGAACATTTTCAGCCCTTGATCCTGGTGGGTAGAGGCTGCGTGATTCATCGGGGCAATCAGCATGTGGTGGGGGATGTAACTGAGTAGGTTCTCGGTTCGATGCGCACCCTTCGAGAAAGAATTTGACATCCATGACTGATAGCGGGACCGAAAGGCCACGTCGACGCTGGTTGAGCGTCGTTTTGAACGCGATCATTTGCCTTTCAATTCTCGGCGGTTCCGTCGCTGGCGTATGGCTCATCTACAGGACGGGGCCGACTGCAAAGCAGATTGAAACCAAACGGAGGTCCGCCGCATTGGTCGAAACCATCACGGTTCGACGCGATGATTACGCTCCGCAGTTGTCGGTCTTGGGAACCGTGCAGCCGGCACAGGACATTGTGCTCAGTCCGCGAGTTCGAGGCGAAATCATCAAGATATCCCCTTCGTTCGTTCCAGGCGGAATGGTCCGAGAGGGCGAGATGCTGTTGCAGATTGATCCGGCTGATTTTGAGAATACCGTGTCTGTTCGTCAGAGCGAGTTGGAACAGGTCGAAGCCGACTGGGAGATCGAAGTCGGTCGTCGCAAGCTTGCCGAGCAAGAGCTGGAGTTGTTGGGAGACTCCATCAGCGGTATCAACCGTGCTCTCGTTTTGCGAGAGCCGCAGTCGGCATCGCTCAAGAGCCAATTGAGTGCGGCGAAGGCAGCTTTGGAGCGAGCGAAGTTGGATTTGGAACGAACAAAGTTGATCGCCCCCTTTGACGCCCAGGTCCTCAGGCAAGCGGTCAACGTGGGGTCGCAAGTCGGACCGGGCGATGATCTTGGGCAACTTGTGGGTATCGATGAATACTGGGTGCTTGCCGCCGTTCCCCTGCGGAGTTTGAGGTGGATCAAATTTCCCACGGACGATCAATCCGGTTCCGTCGTGACTTTGCACCACACAAATGCTTGGGCGCCCGACGTCACGCGCACTGGCTACGTTGCTCGGATGATCGGTGCCGTGGATCAGCAAACACGTTTGGCGCGTGTGCTGGTCACAGTCGATGATCCACTCGGCAAGAAATCCAACTCGCCACCGCTCATTCTGGACACGCTCATTGAGGCTCGCATCGAGGGCACCGAGATTCCCGATGTTGTGCGATTGAATCGAGAGCACGTCCACGATGGCGATACATTATGGGCTATGAAGGATGAGAAGTTAGAGATCCGCGTAGCCGATATTGTTTTTCAGGATCCTCAGTTCGCTTATATCCGCAGCGGTCTTGAAGATGGCGATCAAGTTGTCACCACAACGCTGGCGACCGTTGCCGAAGGGGTTCGATTGCGCAAGATCGATAGCCCGGACGAGGTGGAGACACCTGACGAAGTGAACGAGGGCTCGCCTGAAGAGCAGGCAGAGCCGCAGACGCCGGCTAAGTCCCGCCTGAGCTGGACCAGTGATCAAGATGCCCGTGGAGATCGGGTGATTACGGCGCAGTCCGCGGAGAATGGCAAGTGAGCAAGCCGCCGGAAGAACAGAATTCTCAGCACGACTTGAATGTTCAAGAGGCAGGAGAATCTCAATCGGAGCAGACAGCACAGCAGCAGGCCGAAACTCCGCCGACGTTCGGGCCCATTGCCTGGATGGCTCGCAACACCATCGCGGCCAACTTGTTGATGTTCATTCTGCTCGGTGGAGGCCTGTGGTCTGCTGCAGCGATTCAAAAGGAGGTCTTTCCCGAATCACAGCTTGATATCGTCGAAGTGAGTGTGGGTTACCCGGGTGCTTCGCCAGAGGAAGTCGAGCAGGGCATATTGCGGCCAATCGAAGGCGCCGTGCGCAGTGTTGACGGTATCCAGCGCCTCGATAGTGCAGCCCGCGAGTCGAGTGGTACCGTGACGATCGAACTGGTGGCCGGTCAGAATCGCATGAAGGCGTTCCAGGATATTGACCAGGCCGTCAGCCGCATTCGCACGTTTCCAGAGCAGATTGAACAGCCCGAAGTGCGTTTGCAGTCCGAGCAACGCGAAGTCATGCGTGTGGTGATCTACGGTGACATCGACGTGTGGGCATTACGCAAGCTGGCTGAACAGTTGCGAGATACGTTGCTGTCGACTGAAGAGATCACGCAGGTCGAATTGCGACGGGTGCCACAGTATGTCACGCACATCGAGATCCCGCGTCAACAACTACGCGAATACGGGCTGACGCTACCGGATGTGGCCGACATCATTCGGACCGCCAGTCAAGACGTTGCGGCGGGTTCAGTGCAAACCAGTGCCGGTGAAATTCTGTTGCGGGTCAAGGCTCGCAAACAGTGGGCGGATGAGTTTGCCAAGATTGAAATTGTGTCTGGACGTGAAGGGCCGAGTGTGACGTTGGGTGACTTGGCCACGATTTGCGACGGATTCGAGGAAGTCGGATTTCATTCCCAGTTCAGCCAAACTCCCTCGGTCGAGCTGGACATCTTTCGGGTCGGTTCCCAGTCGCCGATCGACATAGCAGCGGTCGTCGAAAAGACCATGAGTGAATTTGAGAGCGTGATGCCGCCCGGAGTGGATTGGCGGATTGACCGCAACAATGCGGAAGAGTTTCGGCGGCGCCTGAATTTGGTTTTGGAAAACGCCGGCATGGCCGTCGTGATCGTGTTGGTCATCCTGGCGATATTCTTGGAATTCCGGTTGGCGTTCTGGGTGATGATGGGAATGGTCGTCTCATTTGTCGCGGGCATTCTGTTCTTGCCTCTGTTCGGCGTCAGCATCAACATGATCTCGCTATTCGGCTTTCTCGTCGTCTTGGGGATCGTGGTCGATGATGCGGTCGTGGTGGGAGAAAATGTCTATGAGAAACGCCAAACCGATGCCAATCATGAGGATGCCTCGATTGCGGGTACGCGAGAAGTCGCATCACCGGTCGTCTTTAGCGTGCTGACCAACATTGTCGCGTTTGTGCCTCTGTTGTTCATTCCCGGGGAGACCGGAAAGTTTTGGGGGCCGCTGCCGGTGGTCGTGATCATTGTGCTGACCCTGTCTCTGTTCGAATCCCTGTTCATTCTGCCTGCCCACTTGGCTCATGCACGCGAGGTGGTGCACCGTCGCGGACTGTGGGCGTTGCCGCACCGAGCACAACAAGGTTTTGGTCGCGGTTTCAGTCGCTTGGTCGACATTCTGTATCGACCGATTTTGTTGTTCTGCCTGAAGTATCGCTACGTCGTTGCAAGTGTCGCGCTGGCCCTGTTTTTGCTGGTCGGAGGCTACGCGACAAGTGCGCATATGGGCATGATTCTGATGCCGGAGGTCTCCGCAGATGAGATCGAGGCAGGCGTGAGAATGCCGGTCGGGACAACACAGGATCAGTCCGCGGAGATTGCCCGAGTGGTGACCGAAGCCAGTTTGCGAATGTTCGACGAACACAATTTGTATGAAGTCGCCGAGGGGATCAAAACCAATGTTCGTGGTCAGGACTTCATCGATGTTGAAATCGTGATGAAGCCACCGGATCAACGTGATATGACGGCAAATGAAGTCATCGAATTGTGGCGAGAATCGATCGGCGACTTACCGGGCGTGGATCAAGTCACGTTTGAAGCCGAACGCGGTCCGGGCGGTGGTGGGCGACGCGACATTAGCGTCGCACTGAGTCACTCCAACATTGAGGTGCTGGATAAAGCGGCCCGTGATTTTGTCGCACGTGTGGAACAATACGCGAACGTCCGCGATGTTAGTGACAACTACAACAAAGGCAAATCGCAGTACGATTTTCGGTTGCTGCCGGAGGGACGCGCCTTGGGCTTGACTGACGAAGGCCTGGGGCAGCAACTGCGCGGAGCATTCTTCGGCTCGCTCGCTCTCCGGTTGCTGCGCGGCACCAATGAAGTGGAAGTGCGAGTGAAATTGCCCAAAGATCAACGCGAAGATATCCATCACTTAGAGGACTTGGTCATTCGCACGCCCAGCGGAGCTGAAGTGCCGTTGATGGATGTTGCAGAGTTAAAGAAAAACGTGGCTTTTTCACGCATCAATCGGCGTGATGGTCGTCGCGCAATCAGTGTGTCGATGGACGTCGAACCCAAACGAGCCATTACACAAGTCATCTCTGCGATGGAAAAGGATGCCTTACCTGCGCTACGTCGCGATTACCCAGGGATCACTTGGACGTTTGACGGGAGTAATGCGGAGATGCGTCGGGCAACGTCCGCCCTGTGGGGATATTTTGGGCTGGCCCTGGCGGTGATTTACTCTCTGCTGGCCATCGCCTTTCGTGGCTACGTGCAACCATTGATTGTTTTGGTCGCGATACCCTTTGGCATTGTTGGTGCGGTACTGGGACACATTTGGCTCGGCTACGACATTTCGCTGGTAAGTCTGATGGGCGTGATTGCGTTGTCTGGCGTGGTGATCAACGACTCACTCATCATGATCGACTACGCCAACCGCCGCCGGCAAAACGATGTCGACTGCAACGCGTTCGACGCGATCTCGCAAGCGGGTGTTCGACGTTTCCGGCCGATTCTGCTCACCACGTTGACCACTTTTGGCGGGCTGGTGCCTTTGATTTTCGAAAGATCTCTGCAAGCACAGTACATCATTCCGATGGCCATTTCCCTCGGCTTTGGCATCGTGTTCTCGACGGCTATCATTTTGGTGCTGATTCCGTGTCTCTATCTGATACTGGAAGACCTCATAGCAGTCTTTACGCCCAAGTCTGATTGATGGCAGGGGGCAGTCAGCGGGCGAGACGGTGGGTGTACCCTATTCGTCATGCGGAGCATGACCTACGTATTTCGGATGGCGTTTGCCGATTCGGTGAGGTCGATGCCGACGGGGCACCAGGTGATGCAGCGGCCGCAGCCGGTGCAGCCGGAGGTGCCGAATTGGTCGTGCCATGTCGCCAGCTTATGCGTCAACCACTGGCGATAGCGACTGCGGATGTCCGGTCTCGCCGTCTCACTCGACATTCGGCTCATCGCGATGTCGAAACACGAGTCCCACTTGCGAACCCGCTGCACGTTCGTCTCGTGCAAATCGCTGACTTCCTCCACACTGGAACAGAAACACGTCGGACACACCATCGTGCAGTTGGTACACGATAGGCATTTCTCCGCAACGCTTTGCCATGCCGGATGATCCAACGCACCCATCAAAGTTTCTCGGATGCCATCGGCGTCGAAGTGCTTGGTGATCGATGCTGCCGTCGTTTCGGTTTGCAAGTTGGCTTGACGCAAGATGTCGTCGCTGGCAAGAGTCGTGGGCAACTCGGCGAGGATTGCTGCTCCCTGCTCCGAACCTGCTTCGATCACGTATCCGGTCTCCAGCTCCGTCATGACGAGGTCAAAGCCGCCGGTGCATTGCGGTCCGGTTCCCATCGAACTGCAGAAGCATGTCGATGAACTTTTGGAGCAGTTCACAGCGATGATCAAAGCGAGCTGGCGGATCTGATGATACATCGGGTCCACGTATTGTCCTTGATCGAATACTCGATCTTGGATCGCGATCGCCGCGAGGTCGCAGGCGCGGACACCCAAGAAAGCGTATTGCGGCGGCTCAAACTCGGCTTGCTGAAAATGCCAACCGTCATCGTCCAAGCTTGCGCCGCCGATCGATGCCGTGGGGGGAAAGAGATAGCGTTTCCAGGAATCAGGTCCGACGTTGAAATGAAATCGACGCGGTGGGGGTGATGCGTCCTGGGAATCCGCGGTCGATTGTTCAGCGGTGTAGGTGATTTGGTACACGGCCGGCGATTGGTTGTCCGTCCATCCGGCCGGCAACTCCTCCACCTGATCGATGCGACGCAAAACGATTGCGTTCTGTTGGATCGTCGGGCCGATGACGTCATAGCCTTTTCTGCGCAGCAGGTCGATCAGAGATTGCAACGCACCGGTGTGGAGAAAACGTGCTTGCTGGGACGATGTGTGCGTCGGCACTACCATTTCAGAGAACTCGCTTGCGTTGTCTGCAATCTGCAGCATTCGTCATGCTGTCGTTGCGTGATTCGCTGATTGTAGCGTATCGGCGGCGAGTGAGCGCGATTGTGAGTTGGGCAACGCTGGGCTGTTCAAAATTTGACGTTGACATTGTTTTCTCAGTCCATGATTTCGTTCCATGCATCGCAATCAAAGTGAGCCTCAGGCGCTAGCCGTGGGCCGGCACCACAATCCGCCTCAGGCCCACGGCTAGCGCCTGAGGCTCACTGGGGTCACCAGCTGCGCCGGCAGTAGGGACAAAAACTCGCGCAAACTCAAAAAGACACAACACCAAACTTTGAGCAGTTCAGTCCATGATTTCGTTCCATGCATCGCAATCAAAGTGAGCCTCAGGCGCTAGCCGTGGGCCGGCACCACAATCCGCCACAGGCCCACGGCTAGCGCCTGAGGCTCACTGGGGTCACCAGCTGCGCCGGCAGTAGGGACAAAGACTCGCGCAAACTCAAAAAGACACAACACCAAACTTTGAGCAGTCCAGTCCATGATTTCGTTCCGTGCATCGCAATCAAAGTGAGCCTCAGGCGCTAGCCGTGGGCCGGCACCACAAACAGCCTCAGGCCCACGGCTAGCGCCTGAGGCTCACTGGGGGGCAAACAGCCTCAGGCCCACGGCTAGCGCCTGAGGCTCACTGGGGGGCAAACAGCCTCAGGCCCACGGCTAGCGCCTGAGGCTCACTGGGGGGCAAACAGCCTCAGAGGCCCACGGCTAGCGCCTGAGGCTCACTGGGGAGCAAACAGCCTCAGAGGCCCACGGCTAGCGCCTGAGGCTCACTGGGGGGCCCAGCTGCGTCGGCAGTAGGGACATAGACTGGATTATTCATAACCCGACGCGTAAGCGAGGGATACTCGGTAAATCCCGCGCTTACGCGTCGGGTTATGAAAAACAATCTGCATTTCCCAACGATGTCACAACTCATTGGCAAGAATCTGTTTGCGCTTAAATCAATCATCCGCATGAATCATCCGCGCCTAGCCCGGATGATGAACGCAGACTGTTTTCGTGGCAGGTCGCGCTATCGACTTAGGCAGTCGAAGGACGGGTTGCTGAACGTATTGCGGATTACGAGTGTCAGTCTTGAGAAAGTGTCAGCCTAGAAAGGCTGACGTACGGGTTGCTGACGTACGGGTTGCTGATGTACGGGTGGTTACCGGAGGCGGTCGAGGGCGTTTTTTAGGCCGCCGATGTAGACGTTGTTGTCACCGACGTCTGCCACGACCTTTTTGAGGACTTCTTGGGCCAGCGTGTCGGCTTTCGCCACCATGTCACGTGCTTCGCTCTGTTGTTGAGCGAACCATTCCCGCAGTGCTTTGGTTTGCTCGTTGTGTACCGATTCCACTTTGTCGACCACTGCTCGTCGCGTCGCCGCGATTTGATCGTTGACCGCATCGTTGGCTGCACGGTTCAGGACACCGCCCAAGTTGGTGTGCATCTTCAGTTCCATGTCCGACCATGTTCCTCCGAAGCCGGCTTCGATGGTCACTTGATCGATCTCAGCCAAAGAGCGTTGGATGGACTTGGTCGCGGCCAAGTTCGCGTATTTGGAGTCGACCGTCATGTCGACGTGGACATCGGTTTGTTTGCTCTGCATGCGTCCGGCGACGTTCTCGCCTTCGATCTTGAGTTGAACCCAAAGGTCGCGTTTGCCGCCGTCGATGGTGATTGCTGCGTCACCGTTGCCGCCCAGTTTCATCGTGCGGGCGTCGGCCGCCGGCCAGTGAAGCGTCACCAAGTCGACATCGCCGCCGTTGCGTCGGTCTCGCATGTAGCTGACTTCCAGCAACTCGGGGCCATCGAGCACCAGTTGTGCGGTCAGTGGGTCGTCCGACCATTGTGGCGTCGGCGTGATGTCCTTGATCGTTCCTTTGACTTGGTACGGGTTTCCGTCGACTCGCATCAAACCTGAGACGGAGCATTCGCGGATCAACAGACTTGGTTTTCGGTTGGCGCCCAGGAAATCAAAGTCCTCGCCGCGAATCCGTTCTGTTTCGGGAGCAACGACGGTGTAGTTGGCGATGCTGCGTCCGTTCTCATAGATTTCGCGGACGCGGTTGATTTGATCTTTGACCGCATTGGTGACGAGATCGACGCCGAAGTTTTTGGAATCCGAAAGGTTTCCAGGCACGTACTCATCGACTTTCGCCAAATCGATCCGCTTGGCTTCGTCCAGCGACGCAAAATCCAACTGCAACTGTTCGGGCAGCATATCGATCTGCTGTCGGACAACGACCAACTCGCGTCGTGCCTCTTCCATCTTTGCGATCGTGCGTTGGACTTCCAAGTAGTCACGCAGCGGATTGTCGATGCCTTTGGCTTGATCGCTGATCTCGCGAATTTGTTCCTTCAAGCGTTTCGCGCGTGCGACGGATTGAGCGTAATGGTTTTCCCATCGCGTGCGGATCTCACGGCTACGTTTGACGGTTTCCAGATCTTTGCCGATCGATTCTGCTTGATCGCTCACGTCGTCGCCCAGTCCTCTCAGGAGCTGCGACAGCATCCCGGGGCCAGCAGGCACATCGCTCGCGGACTCGGGTTCTTCCGTGTCGAATTGGCCACTCGTTTCACGTTTCGCGCCGACTTGCAGTCCGGTGATGCGTCCGGTGCGTGCGACCCAACGGCGACGCAGCAGTGCGTTTCCGTCGATTTCCAGTTCGACTGATTCGGCGCGGACGATGTCCTGCATTTCTTTGCCGTCGCGTGGATCGGCAAGCCGCAGATCGGTGTAGGTCACCGACGGCGGAAACAGGCCGATACGCGTGTTTTCGATGCTCACCTTGGCACCGGTTGCGCTCTGCAGTGACTGGACGGTGGCGAAGTGGGCAACGGGCCCCAGGCCAAGTGCCAGCAAGGTCAGCACGGCTACGACGATCACAACACGTGTGATGAGAAATCTCCAGCGAATCATCCTGCGGCTTTCCTTTGCTGGGAGTTGCGCAATTGGCGAAGCAAGTAGTTGAGGGCTTCGTCCATGGGCTGTACAGGCTGTACGGCTTGTGCGGGGGTATCTGAATGGGTTGTCTTGGTTGCATCCGCGTCGTTGTTGTTTTCATTCACGCGGATGATGTCGATACGGGTATCGACGGAGACCATTTTTTCGTCGTCGTCAGCGGATGTCGCGCCGTCGCTATGCAGAATGTCGAACGGGATCGCAGCGAGAGCGGAGTCTTGTGCGGCGAGATCTGAGACGCGGCTGGTTGCGTTGCTGCTGCCTGGTTCACGAGAGGCGAATCGCGGCGGTAGTGCTTCCGCGTGTGCTTGATGGACCAATCGCACCGAGTGTCTGGACGGGTCGGTTTCCGCCGACGGATCGCCGGTGTTATCAAGTGGTTCAAAGGGGATCGGCGCCAGGGCGGACGTAGCGATCGCGGGTTGAGGACTTGTGGTTTCGGAGTCGTGGCCCGCTTGTTTTTTCTTGCCCCCGGTCGCTTTCGTATTCGACCTTTCGGCCGTTGTCTTGGCCGCAGCGATGGCTTCCTCAGATTTCGGGTCCAACTCTTTCGGTTTAAAGAACTTGAACACCGGCAGGGTCAGCAGAAACACGGGCAGGGTCCCGGTCACGCCGATCAGGAAGCTGCCCATCACGATCGTGTTGTTCAGATCGGTCCACGGGACGAAGGGCATCATCCACGCCTTGGTCATCAGCGGTTGAACGTTCTGGTTGGACAAGACGAACTGACCGACGATGTGCGAGTACGGATCCAGCTTCGTCGCCACCAGAGTGATGCCGATACCGACGAGCGTCGCCATCGCATGGTTGATGTTGCAGCAGAGCGCAAAGAACACCAGGACGACCGCGAGTAGATTTCCGTGAGGAATGATGCCGCACAGAAAACCCAAGGCGACTGCGCCGGCAAGTTGATGGGGATACTTTCGCCCGGCAACCGCCTTGCGAAAGTTCTTTAGCATCTTGAGCGTAAAAACGATCATCTTGGTGCGCCTCCATGCGCACGAATTCACAACGGATCAACCTTCCTCAGGGTTATCGGCACATTGGGCCTGGATCATCCAATACAACCCGCACAAATTCACACGCTAGAGCAGTTGGCGGGGAAGCTGGTTTGCTAGCGATTGGCGTGCCCCGTCAACTGATGTGAAGACCACCGTATGGCTGGGGTGATTAAAATTTGGCGTGGACATCAATTTCCATTGGCCGGTTTTGTTCCTCCCTTTGGAAGATACGCCTTCGGCTGGGCTGCTCAAAGTTTGGGGTTGACATTGTTTTTTCAGTCCATGTTTTCGTTCCATGCATCGCAATCAAAGTGAGCCTCAGGCGCTGCCGTGGGCCGGCACCACAATCCGCCTCAGGCCCACGGCTAGCCCAGATTATTCACGCGACTTAATACGGTCATCGCAATACGGTTGCACGAAACGACTTGCGCGGATTGGCACGAAAACAGTCTGCGCATGTCAGCCGCCACGCGATAGCGTCCGGTTCTCACGCCTGTAATCGGGAACCGGACGCTATCACGTGCCGGCTGATGAATCATCCGGGTTAGCCCGGATGATTCATAAACCGACGCGTAAGCGAGGAATACTCGGTAAATCCCTCGCTTTCGCGTCGGGTTATGAAAAGCAATCTGCATTTCCCAGCGGTGACGTAACTCGTTGTCGAGAATCTGCTTGCGCTGAAATCAATCATCCGCATGAATAATCCGGACTAGCGAGTGAGACGCCAAATTCACTCGCTTGCGCTTCGTGCTGGTATTTGGGGCTGTCGTCTCCAAAAACCGCCCGTTCCTGGCGTTTTCAGCCGAATTTGCGGGGGAAACTCCGCGTGACTTCGAGGTTCTGCTCGTTTCTCGGCCGGTTTCGCCGGATTTTGACATGGGCAGATACGTCCTCGCTAATCGAATATACTGGCGTCCGTTGATACTGGCGGCCGGTGTAATCTGCCCAAGCCGTACAGGCGTTGTCAACGGCCAACAAACGGGTTCCTGCGTCGGTCTCTTATCGTGTCTTCTCTACTCTGCATTGAATTTGGGCGACCATGGGTTCCAAGCGAAACCACTCGATTCATCGTCTGTTCTCATCCGTGTCCTCAAGCGAGTCGAAGCGACGCAGCAGGTCGCAAAATCGAAACCGACGTCGTCGGCTTGCTGCTTCGTTTGAGTCCCTGGAAGCGAGGAACTTGCTGACGTTTGCGATCGATCTGTTTGCGGACATCAATCAGTTCGGGCAGTCGTCGTTTGCGAGCGACATGGTCGAGTTGAATGGTGACATCTATTTTGCGGCGGACGATGGGATCTCGGGGACTGAGTTGTGGAGAAGCGATGGAACGGCCGAAGGCACGGTTCGCATCGTCGACATTCTGCCTGGGCTGGATGGGTCCGCTCCGTCGGAGTTGACCGTTGTCGGCAACGAAGTGTTCTTTACCGCGTTGGACGAACTGGACGAAGTCGACCTGTGGAAAACGGACGGGACAGAGTCGGGGACGGTCAAGGTTTACGATGCAAACGAAGACGGGACGTACTTTCTGGAGAATTTGACCGAGTCGGGTGGAAAGCTTTTCTTCACCGCGTATCAAGAAGCAACGTCGTATGAACTGTGGGTCAGCGATGGGACGGCCGCCGGCACGGTCTTGGTCAAGGACATCAATTCCGATGCATACGCATTCGAGGGACCGCGTGAGTTGACCGATGTCAATGGTGTGCTGTTCTTCACCAGCTACGACAACTCTGGGGACAACCGCGAGCTTTGGAAAAGCGACGGGACGTTTGCCGGTACGGTGATGGTCAAGGAGATTGGGATCGATCTCGGCGATCCGCTTGATCCATTGGACGATGATCCGACGCTCGGCAGTGATCCCAATCAGTTGACCAACATCAACGGCGTGCTTTATTTCTCAGCCGACAATGGCCAGAACGGTCAAGAGTTGTTCCGAAGCGGAGGTGATGCGGCCAGCACGGTGATGGTCGCCGACTTGAATCCACTTGGCGACTCCTATCCACACGAGTTGACCGCATTCAACGGAAAGGTTTTCTTCGTCGCAGATGATGGAGTGACAGGGAACCAGTTGTTTTCGAGCGATGGCAACACCATTGAGTTGGTCGCCAACACGGCGGGTGGAAGTAGCGAGTCGAATCCATCGGGGTTGACCGTTGTCGGGTCCGAGTTGTTCTTTGCCGCGGAAGGATTAGTGCCGGCCAAGTCATTGACGGCCGTTGCGCCCGCGCTCACATCGTCAAACTCTCGCGTTGGCAGTTCCCGCGCGGGCATCGTGAATTCGGTTGCGCTGCCGAACTCCGGCGTCCTGCTGGCGGCAACCAGTTCCGCTGCGTTCACGACCACGACTCAGCAAGGCACCAATGACGGGCCTGGATGGGTGTCCGCGACCGCGACGGTTGGGACACAAGATCCGGTCAATGGAGACGTCCAATTGACGACGATCGGAAAGAACGATCTCTACATCCAGGACATCGATCCGGGGGATTTGTCCGTTGACGCGTGGGAGTGGACGCTCAGTGATCCGGGCGGATTGCACGATATCAGTTTCACCGGGTTTGCATCGGGCAACGAGTTTAACGACGCGGCGGACGGGATTTTGTTCGAGTTGTTTGTCAACGGATCGGCGACTCGCAGCGGGTTCACGGAAGTATTTGGTGATGAACTGGACAACTGGTTCGGAACCCGCGATTCAGGCAACATCGACCTGTTCTTTACCGGCGGGGCGTCGATCACGACCGCGACGGTGCGGATGACGCTTAGGCGAGACGGGGGTGCGGAAGTCTTTGCCGCGAATTCGAACGAAGCCATCTTGGTCAACGCGATGTTGACGGCGGATCTTCATTCAGCGACACCCACGTTGGTTCCGTCGGGACCCGAGTTGCACAAAACGAATGGGACCGCGTTGGGGACCGTGATGGTCAAAGACATCGCGGCGGATGTCGGTTCGTTTCCATCGCAACTGACTGAGTCCGGCGGACTGCTGTATTTCTCCGCCGACGATGTGATCACCGGTGGCCGTGAACTGTGGGTCAGCGACGGGACGTTGGTGGGTACGAATATGGTTTTGGATTCTCGGCCTGGCGTGGATGATCAGGGGGCACCACTCGACGGAGATCCTGAGCAACTGATCGACATCGCGGGAACCTTGTTCTTTACGACCGAAGACCAATGGCGGGATCGTGAGCTGTGGTCCAACAGCGGCGGCACATTTGATTTGGTCAAAGACATCAACCCGACAACCGCTAGTGCAAACGTGAACAGTTTGATCCCTGTGGGGAACTTGATCTACTTTGCCGCCAATGACGGGATACACGGCGAAGCACTTTGGGTGGCCGACACGGTCGCGGAGACGGTGCAAATGGTCGCCGATGTCACGGACTCGCCCATGGACAACATCAGCGGGTTGATGGAGTTCAACGGAAAGATCGTGTTCTTTAATGACTCCGCCGGAATGAACGGCGGAGTGTACATCGCCAGCGTGGCGGATCCGGCGCAGCGGATCTCGACTGCGACGCCGATCGAATTCAATGCACGGGGTGACTTGTTCGCGGAGTCCAACGGTTTCATTTATTTCGTCGCTGATCATGCGACGGCGGGTGAAGAAATCTGGCGAACCGACGGGGTGGCTGACGCCGTGATGCAGGTGGACGTGTACTCCGGTGCGACAAGCAGCAGCCCGCGTGAGCTGATTGATTTTAACAACCGCTTGTATTTCACCTCCGATGATCCGTTGACGGGTGTCGAGGTTCGCAGCACCGATGGCACGTTCGTCAGTTCCTTTGACGTCAATGGACAATCTGGGATGGGAGGACCGCCAAGCAATTCGTCCGACCCGACCGAGTTGACCGTCAGTGGCGGCGTTCTGTATTTCACTGCAGATGACGGCCTGGAGGGGCGAGAGTTGTGGCGGGTGAATAGCCCGTCGTTCTTTTCTAAAGTGGCAGACTTGCGAGCCGGTTCGGGCTCCAATCCGTCGGGGCTGACGGATGTCGGTGGCACGTTGTATTTCGCTGCGGACAATGGAACAGACGGCGTCGAGCCTTATTCGACCACCGGATCGACGGCGTCAACGGCGCAAGTCAGGAATATCGCATCGGGCGTGGCGAGTTCCAATCCATCGGGATTCTTTGGGTTTGGCGGCAACGTGTATTTCGCGGCTGACAATGGAGTGGACGGGACGGAATTATGGGCAACAGATGCAACACCCGCGGGAGCCAACCAAGTCGCCGATGTTCAAATGGGGGCAATCGGCAGCAATCCTGAACCGATGATCGCGACCGCACAGCGACTGTTGTTTGCCGCTAACGGGAATGCAGGTTTCGATCGAGAGATTTGGGCAACGGACGGAACGGCTGCCAAGACGATCTTGGTCGAAGATCTGAACCCGGGTGTGTACGCCGGCAGCACCCCGGTGGAGACAATAGAGGTCAACGGGCAAGTATTCTTCGTTGCCGACAACGGTCTCAGCGGACGGGAGCTGTTTCGATTGACCGAGCAAGCACCGGTGGCGACCACGATCGCGGTTTCGGCGGTTGATGGCGTCTTTCCGGTCGTCGGTGCGACGCAGCGTTCGCAGGTAGACAAAGTGTCGTTGGTGTTCGATTCCGTAGTGGATATCGATCCCGCGTCGATCAGTTTGCGGAACCGCAATACGGATACTGTTGTGACGTCAGTGCAAGTCAACCAGTCAGTTCAAGACGGGCAAACGATTTTGGAACTGACATTTGGCGCAGGTCCCTCCGTGAATCAACGCGACGTGCTCGGTACAACGGGGCTGAAAAATTCGCTTGCGGACGGCAACTATGAGTTGATCATTCTGGCCACCGGAGTTTCGTCGATCGAAAGCGGTCGACAGATGGCGGTCGACTTGGTCCACGGTGATTCGGATGACGATTGGTTCTATCGGCACTTCGGTGATTTTGACGGTGATCGCGACACCGACATCCAGGACTACACACGATTCCTGTCGACGTTCCGACAGACTTCAATGGGACCGAACTACATCGCCGTGTTTGATTTCGAAGGCGACGGGGACACCGACATCCAGGACTTCACGCAACTGCTGGGTCGCTTCCGAATTCGCCGGAATTTCATCTGAGCGGGGGTAACCGCAATGCGTCACGGCGGTTCTGGGGAATGTTTTTTTACACTTCTCGCTGATCGCCACCCCACTGAACGCTCGTTTCCAGGCTCACGTCTGGGAACGCACTGCCATGGAGGCTCTGCCTGGCGAAAATCAGCGTGGCCTGGAAATTGTCAGCAGATCGGCAGGCAGGAGCCTGCTAAACATTGGGTTCCCAGGCAGGAGCCTGGGAACCAGTGGTGCCTGTGGTGGCGATCAGCGAGAAGTGTCTGTTTTCGGATAGATCACGTGTCGCTAACCGTGTGCTATCTTTCGATAGAGCGTTTTGTGTCCACCTGGTTGGCTTGATCTGTCATGTTTCTGTTTCCATCGGTTACCGATCTGCAATCTGCGACCGCCGAGATTCGTCGGTGGCGTTGTGGGCGGATTGTCATGCAAGCGGGCAAGTTGGTTCGGGTTCAGCGACAACTTTGGTGCGGCAGCGTCTCGATGGCTCAAGTCTGGTGGCAGTCGCGTCATGGTCGACCCGACGATGACATTTGCTGGTTGGATTATCACCAGCCTCGTGGCATGCCCGGCTTTCTGACGCTCGATTACATTCGTTCGGGATCGTCCGCCGGATACAAAACCTTTCTCGGTGCCTGTCATGTGCTGGACGAGATCGCGCGTATCCGGGGCGCGCAAGCGATCGTGGCGCACGTCTCAACGGCGGCCATTTCCGATCGTTTGCTGGAGCGGCTTGGCTGGGAGCGCCATTTGGAGCATTGGTCCGGTCGGCATTGGATCCGACGCTTCTACGACGGCTACCCCGAATCCTGTTTGCAACGCTATCTGGCAACCTGATTTGGTTCTTTAAGGAACGGCGATCCATTGACTGACGCACTTGGTTGTGGAATTCGCCAGAATTCCTTTCACACCGAGATTCTCACACAGGAACTCTGACGAATCCCACTACGATGTGTCGTTGTGATCGTATGGCGTTGGCGGTTGGAATTCTGGCGAATCCCATTACGGGTTGGCGGCGATCGTATGGATGATCCTTTCGTGCCGCTGGCCGGATGCGGGGCGATTGTCTACAGTCAGGCATCACTCATTTTGTCGTTGTTGGATGCTGACTGCCTGTGCCTGATCTGATACTCGTTCCGACGCCGATGGAGCTGCAGCGTTTGCGTGAACGTTCGACGCTGCAGGCGACGCAATGGGTTGTTGAACTTTGCGGCTGGGGGCCGGTTGCCGCAGCTGCGCACTGCATGCAGCATCTGCAGACTCATCGCCCGATGCGAGTTGTATTGGCCGGGATCGCTGGGACCTATGATGCAGAGTGTTTGGCGATCGGACAGGCTAGCTGGTGCTCCGTCGTTCACTTGGACGGCGTGGGAGCCGGTTTGGGGCAGCGGCATCGCTCCGCAGTTGAGTTGGGATGGCCACCGTCCTTGGCGAACTTGAGTGATGACCACGCGATTGAATTGACGGTGCCGGGGAGCGAATCGGATCGGGCTTATGGATTGCTGACCGTGTGTAGTGCCAGCGGTGATCCGACGGAAGTTGCCATGCGACGAGAACGATTTCCCAGTGCGTTGCTGGAGGACATGGAAGGCTACGCGGTCGCCGTTGCTTGCGGGATTTCTGGCGTTCCCCTTTCTATTTTACGGGGAGTGTCGAACGTTGCCGGTGAGCGTGATCACACGCATTGGCAGATCGATGCGGCGATGGACTCGGTTGCACGAGAGATTCAAGCGTTCTTGTCAGGGAGTTTCGAATGAAATCAACGATCCGACTAGGCATTTCGACCTGCCCCAACGACACCTTTACCTTTCACGCGTTGATGCATCGTTTGGTGGACTGGCGTGGCTTGGATTTTCAGGTCGAGCTGCTGGACATCCAACAGCTCAACGATCGGTTGTTCGCAGATGCGTTTGATGTTGCCAAATGCAGTTTTCATGCCGCATTGTTGTTGGCTGATCGAACCATCGTGCTGCCGAGCGGTTCGGCGTTGGGCTACGGTGTCGGTCCGCTGTTGTTGTCCGCCGACGTTGGGGCGGTTCCAGAACGCTCCGAGCAACTGACGCTGTGTCCCGGGCAGCACACGACCGCTGCGATGTTGTTTCGATTGTTTTACCCGGCGACAACTTCGATCCGCCACGTGGTTTTCAGCGACATCATGCCTCGGTTGCAGGATCACGAAGCTGATTTTGGGGTCTGCATTCACGAGGGCCGCTTCACGTGGCAGGATCAAGGACTTGGGATGGTCGCCGACTTGGGGACACGTTGGGAGTCGGAACACAACTGTCCGTTGCCCTTGGGAGGACTGGTTGCGTCACGCCGTCTGGACGATGAGACCATTGCTGGGGTGTCACGAGTCATCCTAGATTCGCTGCAGTACTCGCTTTCGGATCCGGCTGCTGCGTTGCCCACGATGCGGCAGTATGCACAGGAGTTCAACGACGATGTCTTGCGGCAACACGTTGACTTGTACGTCAACGACTGGACTGTCGACTTGGGAAAGGTCGGGCGCGGTGCACTGGAAACGCTTTCGGCTGCGGCAAAGTCCGTCGGGCTGGTTGGAGATGAAGCGGCGGGGATAGAAGTTTTCGAGATGTGAAATAGAGTGGCGACGGGAATTCTGGCGAATCCCGTTACGAATAGAACTGAGAACAAGTCCAGAAGGGCTGTGCATAGAACATGTCTTACGATCTCGATGAATTGCTACGAGTTGCCAAAGAAGCCGCGGTGTCGGGCGGTGACGTGCTGATGCGTTACTGGCGTGACGGAGTCCAAATGCGCAACAAATCAGACTCTGGTGGCAAGGCGTATGATTTGGTCAGCGACGCTGACATTGAAAGCGAGCATGCGGTGGCGGCGACGCTGCGTGCCGCTTTTCCAAGTCATGAGTTGATGGGCGAAGAGAACTTGGTCGCCGACGCGGACGCGGAGCATTTGTGGATCATCGACCCTTTGGATGGGACCAACAACTACGCGCATCGCGTCCCGCACTTTGCCGTCTCCATCGCCTACTACCATCTCGGCCGGCCGGTCGTCGGGGTCGTATTGAACCCGGTGCGACAGGAGTGTTACACGGCGGTTCGCGGCGGCGGTGCTTTCTTGGACGGGCGGCCGATCGTGGTCAGTGAGATCGACACGTTGTCGGGGGCACTGATCGGTTGCGGTTTTTACTACGATCGCGGCGAGATGATGCGACGGACGTTGCGGGCCATCGAAGCGTTGTTTGAGCAGCAGATTCACGGCATCCGGCGGATGGGGACGGCTTCGTTGGATCTGTGCCAAGTCGCCTCGGGGATGTTCGGCGGTTTCTTGGAGTACAAGCTCTCGCCGTGGGATTTTGCCGCCGGGCGGTTGATTTTGGAGGAAGCTGGGGGACGGATTAGCGATGCCGACGGCGGGGAATTGCCGCTACAGTCGACCAGCGTGGTCGCCAGCAACGGACGATTGCATGATGCGATTCTGGAGATCAGCAGCAAGCAGAACTGATCTTAGGTCGGTCACTCCTGGCCGACATCGGTCATCCGGACAGGCGAGAGTTTTCGTCCTGGGGCCATTGGGTGACCTTTCCGGCCGTGTCAGCGACCGTATTTTTGCTGGTTTTGGCTGTGTTAACTGGGCTTGGTTTGCCGTTTCAGCTTGGCGAAAGGGTTCGTTGCTGCCATAATGCGTGTTCGGCCCCCAACGAGCGTGGATCCTGTGTGAATTTTGGATCTCGACCATCGGGCTTTCCCCTCAATGTCTCGGAGATTCACGGGACGTTGATTCACACCCACCGTATTTTCGTATCGTTCCTGTGATGAGGGGCGATGCCTTTCCGATCTGGAGCAAACCTTTTCGTGAGAAATATTTTCCTGGCGCCACTCAGGTTGGCGATCGGCTGGGGGCTTTCGCCACGGCTGCTTGGTCTCATCGGCATCACGATGCTCGTGTTGCTACGGATTTCAATCGGCTGGCATTTCCACAGCGAGGGTGCGGCGAAGTACCGTCAAGGAGACTGGGACGCTGCGCCATTCTTTTCGAATGCCAAAGGCCCGCTGGCGGACCATTTCCGCAGCAAGGTATGGGACTACCAAGGAAAGTTTCGGCGTGACGCATCCTTGACCCAGTGGTGGTTCGGCCAGTTCGTCGATGAAGCTGCCTACTATTACAGTTTCACCGATCAGCAAAAGCAGGCCGCCGCCGATGCGTTGACGCACGCGATGGAAAATCACGAGCTGATCCTTGATGACTACGCCGACGACTTGGAGGAGTACGAATTGGGTCTGAAGCGTTTGGAGTCGTACAAGGACAAGCCGGAGCGTTCGGGCGTGGAGAGCCTTTCTGAACAAGTCGAAACGGTTCGGAAAGAGAACGATGCGAAGCTGAAGCCAGCTTTGAGGGAGTTTGATCAGCTGTGGAGTAGCTTTGAAGCACAGATCAATGGAATTGGTTTGCAGCCCTATCAGCCCCATGAACGCCCCGCACCTGTTCCGATGGGCAAACCGCTTGGTGACGAAGGAATGGATACGAGCGTGATCAACAAGATCGTGCCGTACTTTGATTTGACGATCGGCTGGTGCTTGATCCTTGGCTTCTTTACCCCGGTTGCCGCGTTAGCAGCAGCGTTTTTTCTCGGTTCAGTGTTCATGAGCCAGTACCCGCCGGCGACGGGACCGACGTCGAGTTACTACCAACTGGTCGAATGCATGGCCTGTTTGGTGCTGGCCGGTACCGGCGCAGGACGATTCGCAGGATTGGACTTTTTCCTGCAGTTGATCATCCGACGCTCGGAAGCCAAAGGCGATAAGAAACCGGCAGCCTGATCGCTGTCCACTGATAACCATCCGCGACCGCTTTGACGAGCGGCCCGCCACATCCCAACAAAAACACCCTTTCCAATTAGGACATAGCCATGGTCGATAAACTTTCCAGCGACGAACGCGAAGTCGGCAAGAGCAACTATTACGAAGCCATCGGTAGCTATTACGATATCAACCGCCGCGATTTCTTGCGTGGAATCGTCGGTGCGGGAGCCATTTCCGGTGCCGGGTTGGGCGCCGCCTATTTCGGCTACGGAGCGGTCGATGATCCGGTGCGGATCGCAGTGATCGGCACGGGCGACGAAGGCAACGTGTTGATCGGGGGTTGCAATCCAAAGTACGTCAAGGTGGAGGCGATCTGTGACATCCGACCCTTCAGCCAACACCGGGCTTTCCACGGTGACTGCAGTAGCCCGTCGGCATTGGTTCGTCGTCCCGGTTTGATCAGCGTTGCTGGTTACAAAGACGAAGCGGAAGCGCGTCGTAACGTGACGGTGTACGACGGCACCACGACCGGCGGCATCATGGAATGCTTGGACCACAAAGGAATCGAAGCAGTCATCATCGCGCTGCCGCTGTGGTTGCACGCACCGGTTGCCGCCCAAGCGATGAAACGTGGGTTGCACGTGTTGACGGAAAAGCTGATGGCGCACAACGTCGCACAGTGCAAAGTCATGTCGCGAATGGCCGCATCGATGAAGGACAAGGACGGTAATCCGCTGCACTTAGCCACCGGTCACCAGCGTCACTACAACGTCAAGTACGACAATGCGGTGAATTTGATCAAGTGGGGATTGCTGGGGCAATTGCACCACATCCGAGCCCAATGGCACCGCAGCAACTTGCCCGGAAAGGACAGCTGGTCGATGCCGATCCCCGGCGGCGAAAAAACCGCCGATGGCAAGATGTTTGACCGCATCAAGAAAGACCTGGAGTATCGGCAAAATAAGCTTAACGACAAGGACAACCCGCCGTCCGCCGCAGACATCGAGCGACTGGAAGCCGAGATCGCGCAGTGGGCTGCGTGGGACGCGGACAAGAACATCGATCCAAAGAAGTTCGGTTACGAAGACTTCACGATCCAAGACAAGATCTTTACCGCCGAAGAAGAGCTGCATCGATGGCGTCTGTTTGACCGAACCGGTGCGGGTCTGATGGCCGAATTGGGCAGCCACCAACTCGACGCCGTCAGCATTTTCCTCAGCTCGCTGCGAGACGACGGCAAGAAAGTGCACCCGCTGGCCGTTCACGCCGTCGGGGGACGCCACATCATGCCGCTGGATCGAGAGTGCGGCGACCACGTCTACTGCACCTTCGAATTCCCTGGTCCGGAGTACCCGGAATCCTTCGACGTCGGTTACGACGACCGCGTCAACGGCTATCCCAGCGGCGCGGTTCCAGGATACGAGTCGGACCCGAACAAGAAGGTGGTCGTGACTTACTCGTCGATCAACGGCAACGGGTTCGGCGGTTGGGGCGAAGTCGTCATGGGTACCAAGGGCACGCTGATCTTGGACAAGGAAACCGACGTTCTGCTGTATCGCGACAGCGACACGAGCAGCAAAGTCGGCGTCAAGGCCTCCGGCGGCGGGTATGCGTTGGACACCAGCGCCAGTGGCGATTTTGCAGCACCGGTTGCTCAAGCCGCATCGTCCGGTCCCGTCAGCCGCGGTTATCGCGAAGAGATCGAGCACTGGGCGTACTGCATTCGTAACCCGGCTCCAGAAAACCGTCCTCGCTGCTATCCCGCCGTCGCCATGGGCGACGCGGTGATCGCGTTGGGTGCCAATGTTGCACTGAAGAACGCAGCGGCTGGCAAGGGCGGATACCTGAAATATGAAGAGTCCTGGTTCGACATCGACGATGATGCGACACCGGACGGCAGCACCATCCAAGCGGAAACCGAATACATGGACAAACCCGTCGCCTGATCGGGCGAGGTTTGAGAGCGATCAGCCACGAAACGGCGGCGTCACAAGACGCCGCCGTTTTTTCGTTCCTTGCCCACCTCCAACGCTGGAATAACCCGGACGCGATTCGTGAGTGATTCTCTGAAACTTTCCCATTGCTTCCTGGGTAAAGACAATAATGGGAGATTGTGAGCGAATGGCTGGCTAAAGAGGTTTCGTCCAACATCGCCAGCGCCGCTTTGAAGGCCATAGAACACATTTTGCTAAACACTCGCGCAGCGTGAGCGGCAAGTGGATGGCAGGCTGTTCAAGTTTTGAGGTGTGCAGTAACTGTTCCTTGCTTCCGCCGGGCTTGCCCCGGATCGGAGCAACAACTGTCGGCTACGTGCAAGTGCAATGGGTAGCCGCCACTTGTTTCCTCCGCCGAGACAAGCTCAACGGAAGGAGCTTTGCGGATATTTGTCGACACAAGACCAAGTTTTGTCCAACCCCAAGGGGACCCAAATGATGCAGAGTTCAGTTTTCTCGACGACAGGGAATGGCTTGTCGTGGTCGCAGAAATGGATCCCCGCCACGATCGCGTTCTGCGTCACAGTTTGCAGCGGTAGCGGAACAACGTATTCCGCTGAACCAACAGCGGCACATTTGTTGCCCAAAGGCACGGTCGTCTATGCAGAACTCTCCGACCCGAAGCAGTTGATTGCGACGATCTGGGATCATCCGCTTCGCACGCGGATCCAGGAGTTGCCACCGATTGAGCAACTGCTGGTCTCGGAGGACTTTGCTAAGTTCACCTTTGGTCGTGAGTTGATTGAAAGTCACTTTGCCATGTCGTGGCGTGAACTGCTGGAGACCGCTGCGGCGCAAGGAGTCGCAGCGGCGTTTGATCCTGAGAGTCAGGGAGTTGCCTTGATCGTTCGTGGTCGTGACGCCGATTCGATGTCGATGCTGATGGACAAGGCGGTGTTGTTGGCTCAAATGGGAGCGAACGGCAAGGACTTGCAGAAAGCCGAGTATCGAGACGTCAAAGCGTATCGGCTCAATGAGTTACGATTCGCCGTTCACAGTGACACTTTCATCCTCACCAACCAGTCGGAACTCGGCAAAACGATCCTCGACAACTTGATCGATGGGGCCAAGGAATCATTGCTCGATAACCCGCGTTTTCAATCCGCGTTGGCCACTCGAGATGATCAGACGAGCGGATGGGCGTTTGCGGATGTTGAAGTCATTCGCGAGTCCGGCGTTGCAGACAATGTCTACGAGGATCAGATCAACAATCCGGTGCTGGAGTTGCTTGTTGGTGGGATTCAAAGCACTTTACAGCACACTCCGCTGGCAGCATTTTCGATGTTGGTTGAATCCAATGGCGTGCAAGCGCGGCTGGCGATGCCTCTGGAGAATGAGTGGATTCCGGAGCAGCGCGAGTATTACTTTGGCGCGGACGGCAAAGGGCACGGGCCGAATTTGGTGTCGGTTCCCGGCACCGTGATGACGCTCAGCACGCACCGTGATTTTGCACAGATGTGGCTGCGGGCAGGGGACTTGTTTGACGATCGCGTCAACGACGAATTCGCCAAGGCCGACGCGACCCTGACGACGATTTTTGCAGGTCGAGATTTCGGCGAAGACATTCTGGGGGCGATCAATCCGGAAGTCGGACTCGTCGTCGCCCGCCAGGATTTTGGAGATCGCTTGCCGCGTCCTGCGATCAAAATCCCGGAGTTCGCGTTGGTCGCGACGTTGCGGGAACCGGAAATCATGACGAGAGATTTGCGACGGACATTTCAGACGCTGATCGGATTCTTCAATGTTGTGGGCGCGATGAACGGGCAGACACAATTGGAATTGGGGATGGAGGATCTCGGTGAAGGAGCCCAGTTGGTGACGTCGCAGTACGTTCCCGAACCCGGTGACGAGAACTCCGATGCGGCGAAGATCCTGTTCAACTTTTCGCCCACAGTCGGATTCAACGGCGAGCGTTTCGTCCTGGCCAGTACGATGGGACTCGCCCGGCGACTGACGACAGCGGCAACTCCAGATCCCGCCACCTTGGATGCCAATTCAGCGATGACCGTTTCGGCCAGCGGTCTGCAGTCGGCACTGCAAGACAACCGCGAACAGTTGATCGCACAGAACATGCTAGAGGAAGGAAACGGTCGCGATGAAGCCGAAGCTGCGATCGATTTGCTGTTGACCGTTGTCGGCTTTTTGGAATCGTCTTCGTTGCAACTGAAAGCCGACGATGCTGAACTGGCTGTCGAGTTTGACTTGAAAGTGGGAGCAGAATGAGATGAACATCGACCCCGATTGGGCTTGGTCGCTTTTCCAGCCAAGTCCGTCACAGCCTTGGGATCATCGTACCGCAGCGCACTTGTTCCGTCGCGCCGGATTCAATGCCAATTCTCAGGAATTGAACGCTGCGGTCGGCGACGGCTTTGCGATTTCATTAGACCGAGTCATGGGTGCGGGCGTCGAACCGGACGATTTTCGCAATCAGATCGATCCGCTGGTTCGTGCGGGGCTTGCTAGTGGTAGTGTGCCTCAATTGGCCGCCCAATGGGTGTATCGTATGTTGGCAACTCCGGCGACGTTGCTGGAAAAGACAACCCTGTTCTGGCATGGTCACTTCGCCACAGGGGCAGACAAGGTCGACGATGCGGAGTTGATGCAAACACAGAATGATCTGTTGCGGCAACATGCGTTGGGGGATTTTTCGGAGCTGCTGTTGGAGATCTCGCGTGATCCGGCCATGCTGATCTATCTTGACTCGGTCAGCAACCGTAAGTCACACCCGAACGAAAACTACGCGCGAGAGATCATGGAGTTGTTCTGTCTCGGGGAAGGCAATTACACCGAGAGCGATATCCGCGAGTTGGCCAGATGTTTCACGGGATGGGAGATCAAACGCAAACGGTATCGATTCAACCGTTATCAACACGATTCGGAATCAAAAACGATTCTCGGTCAGACGGGAGAGTTTGGTGGTGAAGACGGCGTGCGGATCGTTGTTTCGCAAGACGCAGCACCTCGGTTCATCGTCACCAAGTTGATCCGTTTTTTTGTCGCCGACGAATTGCCCATTGACGATGCTTTGATTGCACCGCTGGCCAGGGAGATGCGTGACAACGGCATGCAAATCGGGCCGACCGTTCGCAGAATCTTGGGCAGTCAGTTGTTCTACTCGTCGCATGCGATCGCCAGAAAGGTACGCTCGCCGGTGGAGTTGGCGGTCGGTTTCTTGCGGGCGTTGGACGGCTCGACCGACAACTATCGCGTCGCAACGGGAATCGCTGAACTGGGGCAATCACTCTACTATCCGCCCAGCGTCAAGGGCTGGGACGGCGGTCGAACATGGATCAATAGTTCGACACTACTCGGTCGATCGAACCTGATCCGCGAAATCCTCGATAGCGGAAAGACGCGGTTCGGCAAGACGACATTGTCCGAGTACTTGGACGGCCACGGCGTTGGAACGATGGCACGGTTGGTTGATTTCATCGAGCCGCTGTTGTTTGCGGTTCCGATATCGCCCAACGCCCGCGAGCGTGTGCTGGCGTTACAGAATGCGGGCAGTAAAGGCTCGGCAATGGCCGATGCGATCCACCTGTTATGTACTTTACCGGAGTTTCAGTTGGCATGAACCATTCATTCAAACGTCGCCGGTTTATCAAGGATGCTTTGGCGGGCAGCATCGCTGCGACATCGCTCTGGGCGATCGACTCGGTTGCTCCTGACGTTTTGTGCCAAGCAGCGATGGCGGCTCGCTCGGATCACAATGTCTTGGTCGTCGTCGAGATGGCCGGTGGCAATGACGGGCTGAACACAATCGTTCCCCACTCGCACGACGAATACAAGAAATCGCGTCCGAAGCTGGCGATTGCGAAAGCAGACGTGTTATCGATCGATGGCGAATTGGGGATGCACCCATCGATGACCGGTTTTGCTCAATTGCTGGAACGGGGTGCGTTTGCGGTGGTTCAGGGTGTTGGGTACCCCGATCCCAACCGATCCCACTTTGAATCGATGGACATCTGGCATTCCTGTCGTCGAAAGACAGAGAGTCGCGAGAACGGATGGCTGGGTCGGTACCTTGAATCCGCGCGGGACGCAGCGGGTGGCGACCCGCCGGCGATTCATTTTGGTAGCGAGAAGCAGCCGTTTGCACTGATGTCACGCGACGTGCGAGTCCCGTCCATTCAGTCGTTGGCGCAGTTTCGCTTGAGAGGCAATGACAGCGTCGACTTGCCGGAAACGCTGGAGTCGTTGTCTCAGGCCGACGCGGCAGATCCCTCCGATTTGCTTGGGTTCATCCAAACCAGCACGTCGTCAGCGATCGCGGCGAGCAAACGCATGGAGTCGTCGCGCGGCGGCTCCAAGACAGCCGAGACGTTTCCCCAAACGGGACTGGGTCAAAAATTGGGGACGGTTGCGGAATTGATCGCCAGTGGTATCCAGTCACATGTTTACTACGTTCGCATCGACGGTTTTGATACACATGCCAACCAGCCCGATGCTCATACGGCTTTGTTACGTGAAGTCAGTGATGCGGTCACGGCGTTTACCAACGAGATGATTGCACAGGGCAACGGTGAGCGTGTGTTGACGATGTGTTTCAGCGAGTTTGGTCGCCGAGTTGCAGAGAATGCGAGCGACGGAACGGATCATGGAACGGCAGGTCCGATTTTCTTCGCCGGTCAGCGAGTTCGCAGCGGAACGATTGGCCATTTGCCAAGTTTGACTGATTTGGACAACGGCGATCTCAAGTTCCACACGGATTTTCGTCAGGTCTATGCAACCGTCTTGCGGCAATGGCTGCAATGCGATCCCCAACCGATCTTGGGCGGCAAATACGCCAAAATCGAATTGTTCAGCTAGTGCATCGACGTGAAGCGTGGAGTGGTTTGCGGTACGCAGGCTGGGCTGATCAAATTTGGGGTTGTGTCTTTTTGGGTTTGCGCAAGTTTATGTCCCTACTGCCGCGCAACTGGTGGGCCCCAGTGAGCCTCAGACACTAGCCGTGGGCCTGAGGCTGCCCCGCGCAACTGGTGGGCCCCAGTGAGCCTCAGGCGCTAGCCGTGGGCCTGAGGCGGATTGTGGTGCCGGCCCACGGCTAGCGCCTGAGGCTCACTTTGATTGCGATGCATGGACCAAAAACATGGACTGAGAAAACCGAAATGACCGCGGTCCTAAACTTTCTGTAACGACAGAACACGCTCTCGATGCAAGCCGTCGAGAGACCGTCGTTATCCTTCCCGACGCAGGCGATTTCGACGGTTGATGATCCAGCCCAATCCGCACATTCCCAGCAGAGCGGGTGTGATGCTCAGCAGGTGTCCAAAGCGGAACCCGGGCGTCTTTCCGTGTGCAGCAGCGACGGGTGCGATGACGTCTTTGTTCTCCATGGTGCCACGCATTTCGATGCGGTGCAGCAATAGGTTTCCATCGACCAGCCCCGCGGCTTTTTCAACTTCGCAGAAACGTCGTGCGATATCCTTTGATCGCACGAACCCTGTGGCGGAATCCTTGACGCGGTGGTTCACGTATTTGCCGACGACTTTGTCGAATTCAGCATTTTGCAGATACAACGTGTGATCAAAGTGCTCGCGGCGGTGGACTTCGCCATCGTGGATATGCACCGTGGGAAAGAAGATTTCGTTCTTCATCCGCGTCTCAAACTCAAACGCCATCGGATGCGGTTTGCCTTTGAGATCCTTCAGTTGAAAGACGGCGAAACCGTAGTCCGCGTACTGGGGAATCTTGTCCCACGAGGACTTGGGGATAACGAATCTCGGATCGAGCCTGCCAAAGTCGTTCATCGTTGGAACAAACGATGCGACAAAATCGCCGACATCGTGAACGACCAGCGGAGAGTCAATCGCCGAGGCAGCCGCTGAGAGAGGCACGCCGTAACCCCTGCTCGGCGGTTTGATCACGGGGAAAGCTCGGTCCATGTCGTCAAAAAGAGAATCGTATTCTTTGAGCGAAATGAACTGCAGGGAGTCTTCGCGTGCCGGAGTCGCCACCGGCAGCGGTAGGATCATCGCGTTCTCTTTCTCGGTTTCAAACTTCATCTGGTAGGCCAGCAACTGAGTCCCGTTTCCCGAAAGCCTGGCGAACAGATTGGTGTCCGTGACTGATTTGACTGGTCCGGCAAAGCAACACATTATTAGACTCCTGCGGCGAGTGGGTGGACGACTTAATGGTACCACGGATGCCGAGGCGATTTCTTAGGCCGCTGGGGATGTTTTTTGTCGGGAAGATAACGGCGAAGGCCCCGGCGGTCAGTAACGCATCATCATCAAGTGGCGTAGTGGATTTCGCCTGAAATCTCATGCGAATGGAATTCTGGAGAATCCCATTACGATGTGGGCTAGTAAATGTGTCGTTATTCTGTAGCCGTCGTGGTTCACGGCGTGTTGAGCTGCATTTGGAGTACCGTGGAGTCCCTTTCGACGCAGAGCTCACACTCGGGACTGGCGGCGGGCAGCAGGATGGATTCGCCGGTAAGGATGACGTGGGTTTCGTCGCCACAGGTCAACGTCGCATTACCGCGGGGAACGGTCAGGATATGGAACTGATCGTCGCCGCCAAGTGATTGCGATCCGGTTTCCAACGACTGCAAAAGGAACTTGTCGCAGCGGACCAAGTCCTGCCAACCGTCTCGTGCTCGATCACTGCGTGTTGCTGAAACCGGACCGCTGGAGTAGTCGGAGACGTCCAGTGATTCACGGATATGCAGGGGACGGGGTTTGCCATCGGTACCCATTCGATTCCAGTCGAACAGTCGGAACGTGGTGTCACTGGATTGCTGGATTTCAGCGACCAGCAATCCGGCTCCCAACGCGTGGACGGTGCCCGCCGGGATAAAAATGCAGTCGCCCGGCTGGGGATGAAAGGAGTGCAGGACCGACTCGGTTTCTCCGGCTTGGATCGCATCCGCCAGGGCTTGTCGATCGACACCGGGTTTCAGCCCGGCATAGACAAGGCTATCCGGCAGGGATGCCACGATGTACCAGGCCTCCGTCTTTCCTTTGTCGGGCACCGGCATGGTCGCTCCGTAATCGTCGTCCGGATGGACTTGGACCGACAGAACTCGATTGCAGTCGAGGTACTTCAGCAGCAGTGGAAACGCTAGGCCGGGTGAACGGTCGTTCGGACCACCGTTTCGGGTGCCCAGCAACCACGCGGCGTGCGATTGGGCCAAATCGCTCAAGGACGCACCGGCGAGTTGGCCATGACTGACGACACTTTGGTCCACGCCGTGGTCGACGATTTCCCAGCTTTCGGCGTAATCGGACGCCGTCCCGATCGGCTTGTTGAGCGAGGTCCCCAGCCGCCTGCCGCCCCAAATGGTCTGCTTGAAAAGCGGGTGAAAACGTAGGACGTTTTGGGTGGGGGTTGGCATCGTACCGGTTTTTCTGGTGACAGCCGGCTGAGCGGCGCGTTTCTAACAACAGGGTGAATTCGAAAATGATCGTGTTTGTTACACTAGTGGCAGTCTATCACACAGTTTCCTTCCCTTTGACACCCGTACGGTGAATCACGTGGCTCGCCCCAAAGACGACTTGTTTGACAGTTCGACCATGACGTTCGGCGAACACCTTGAGGAACTCAGGTTCTGCTTGGTGCGAGCGATCATCGCGTTGGGGATTGGGCTCGCGATCGGATTGTTCTTTGCCAACGATGTTGTGCGTTTCGTTGCCACGCCGCTCAAGAGTGCGATTCAGGAATTCAATGCCTCCAAGGACTTGGCGTTGTTGGGCTACGAAGATACGACCACGGACGAGTACAAGACCATGCACCGGTTCTTGAAAACGAACGGCTTGATATGGCAGGTCGTTTTTGATGTTCCTGATGAGCTGCAGAACTTGACGATGGATTCGTTGGAGGCTGCCAGCAAGGAGAAAAGCGATGTCGACGTGCGAGTAGAAGCCAGCCAGATGGCGGACATTTTGAAAGCGCTGCCCGACCCCAGCGAGTTGAAACCTCGCGTGCAGATGGTGCGAGACACCAAGGGTCTGAGTAGCTTCAAAATGGAAGAGACCTTCATGATCTGGGTCAAAGCCGGATTGATCGTCGGCGCCGTGATCGCTTCGCCCGCGATCTTTTACTATCTGTGGACGTTTGTTGCCGCGGGTCTGCATTCCCACGAACGACGCTATGTCTACATTTACCTGCCCGTCAGCGTGACGCTGTTTGTTTCCGGCGTGATCCTGGCGTTCTTTCTCGTGTTGCACTACGTGTTGAATTTCTTGCTGACATTTAACGGCGGGATGGACGTGACGATCGAGCCGCGACTGACGTACTACATTAATTTTGTGTTGTTGTTGCCATTGGGGTTTGGCATCGCGTTCCAACTGCCGCTGGTGATGCTGTTCTTGAACCGAATCGGTTTGATTGAAACTCAGTCGTACATCGCCAGTTGGCGCGTCGCGATCCTGGTCATCTTTGTGATGTCGATGTTGCTGACGCCAGCGGACGTAACCAGCATGTTCGCTTTGGCGGTCCCGCTGATGGTGCTTTATTTCGTCGGTATCGGAATGTGCCAGTTCATTCCTCGCGGACCTGGTCTGGGCAGCGCCGCGTACGACCCTGCATGACCCGTACGTCAGCCACCCGTTCGTCAGCCTTTCTAGGCTGACATCCCCCTCAACGATTCCCCGAAAACGGTTCGCATCCTTCATACGCCCTGGACTGTTCAAATTGTTGTATTGACTCGATGTCTTGGCGTTATTCGTCGAGCCGTTTCTTGTCTCCCCTAGGGAGCTCTTTTGATTTAGCGGTGCGATCCGGTTGGTGGTGGCGATGACGCCTGCGGCTAGTCGTTAAACGACGCGCACGGTCACCTCCCCCAAGGAACTTGGGGGAGGTCGAGCAGAGCCGTTCAGGCGAATGCGAGGGAGGGGGCATTGCGGAAGTAAGCGTTTGGAATTGGTAGAACGTTTTCTGGGGCGCGCTATCGACTTGGAAAGTCGAGCGGCGATTGTCGTTCGACTCTCCGAGTCGAAAACGAACACCATCATGCGCTCAAACACAAACCATACGGCCTCCACAACCGTTTGACCCGTAGCCGAAGGCGTAGGGGGATGTGGCAATTGATTTAGCGGTGCGATCCGGTTGGTGGTGGCGATGACGCCTGCGGCTAGTCGTTAAACGACGCGCACGGTCACCTCCCCCAAGGAACTTGGGGGAGGTCGAGCAGAGCCGTTCAGGCAAATGCGAGGGAGGGGGCGTCTGCGGAAGTAAGCGTTTGGAATTGGTAGAACGTTTTCCGGGGCGCGCCATCGACTTGGAAAGTCGAGCGGCGATTGTCGTTCGACTCTCCGAGTCGAAAACGAACACCATCATGCGCTCAAACACAAACCATACGGCCTCCACAACCGTTTGACCCGTAGCCGAAGGCGTAGGGGGATGTGGCGATTGATTTAGCGGTGCGATCCGGTTGGTGGTGGCGATGACGCCTGCGGCTAGTCGTTAAACGACGCGCATGGTCACCTCCCCCAAGGAACTTGGGGGAGGTCGAGCAGAGCCGTTCAGGCGAATGCGAGGGAGGGGGCATTGCGCGCCGGTTGGGCATTTCAACGCGGTTTGCGCAGTGTAGCCCCCTCCCGGATCTTGCTTCGCTCGATCCGACCTCCCTCAGCTGCGCCGGGAGAGGTGACAGAAACTTGTGCAGCGTCGCGGTGCCACAAACCCGAATTTGAACAGCCCAGGGTTAGCGTGGGCTGTGTCTCGGAAACCGTGGCTATCGCCAAGACGGCTCATTCACCGAACTCATGTTCTAAGACTGTTCTGTGCCGTCATGTCCCGCGTTTCAGGGAATGCTGGCGAATCCCATATCGGGATGGGGAGGTTGGGCGGAATCTAGAGATTGGGTGGGGGGCGGACTACGATGTCTGAGCCAATCCATTTTTGCGATCCCAGTCCGTCCGTCTGCTGCACGCTTGTGTGACGAAACCGCGTGACATTCGGGCCTCCTCCACCCTTCCGATAGATAGTATCAAGACCGATGATTTCATCCAGACGATGGTTGTCCCGACCGTTTGTTGGTGCTCGCCAGCCATTCCGCTTGCGGACGAGTGAACTGGAACGCCGGCTATTGCTGGCGGCAGACATTTCGACGCCGGTCGTCACCTCACCGACACCGGCGGCGGGTACGCTGCCGGCTGAGTCGGTCGTAGCAGCGGCAAACATCGTGTTCATCGATCAAGCGGTTGAGTCCATCGATCAATTGAGCGATGCGGTCTTGTCCGACAGCGAGATCGTGTTGCTGCGTGCGGATCAAGACGGTGTGGATCAGATCAGCAAGTATCTTGCAGGTCGCTCCGACGTGCATTCGGTGCACTTGGTTGCTCACGGTGCCGCAGGCCGCCTGCAGCTTGGTAACTCGGTGGTGGACATCAACACCTTGGAACAACGCAGTGAACAAATTCGAGCGTGGTCGAAATCGCTGGCAAGTGACGCTGACGTCCTGCTGTATGGTTGCGACACCGGACAAGGTGTTCGCGGGCAGGAGTTTCTGGCCACCTTGGCAGAGCTGACGGGAGCCGACATCGCGGCTTCGATTGATACGACGGGGCAAGGCGGCGACTGGGAATTGGAACGCGAGATCGGTGTGATCCAAGCGAGCTTGGCGTTTGATGCGACGAAGCTGTCGCGATATCGAGCCCACTTACCCATCACGATCTCCGCGGCGGGCGCCGAGAACACCGAGCAAATGCAATTGCTGATCGACAACAACGTCGTACAGACTTGGGACAACATCGGTGGCGATGCCGGTGAACGGATCTACCAAGATTATACGTACAACGTGGATGGTATCTCGGTCGATCGAGTTCGAGTTGCTTTCACGAACGATTTCTTGGATGAATCCAATGGCATCGATCGCAATCTGCGTGTCGACAAGATCACCGTCGACGGCGTCGAGTATCAAACGGAAGCCCCGACGGTCTTTTCCACCGGCACGTGGTTGCCGGCTGACGGGATCCAGCCTGGATATCGGCAGAGTGAATACTTGCACACGGATGGCTACTTACAGTATGCCGAGTCGAGTGCTAATGGTTCGTTGATCCAGGTCACGGCTTCCGGTGACACCGGTGACGAGTCGATGGAGTTGCTGATCGATGGGGAAAGGGTCGCCGCATGGGACGACGTCAGCACCAACGAGCAGACATACACCTATCAAGCGAGCGAAACGATCACGCCGGATCGAGTTCGAGTCGCGTTCACGAACGATTTGTACGATGAGGCAGCCGGCATTGACCGCAATTTGAACGTCGACAAGATTCAGATCGACGGGACGACGTTTGAGTCAGAAGGGCCGAACGTGTTCTCCACCGGCAGTTGGCTCCCCGGGGACGGCATCACGCCTGGATTTGGGCGAAGCGACACCTTGAATTCGGACGGCTATTTCCAATACGGCAACGTCGATCTGGATCCGAGTCCTGATCCCGGATCGATCGTGATCTTTGCCGCGGGGACGACGGGCACGGAAACACTGGAGCTACAGATCGACGGCACCACGGTCGCCACGTTCGAGTCCATCGGCGGGGATGAAGACAGCGGTTCATTCCAACGTCTGGATTATCAGGCCGCGGGTGCGATCAGCGCATCACAAGTACGCGTGGTGTTCGTGAATGATTTGTACGACGAAGCGGCCGGCGTGGACCGCAATTTGGTCGTTGACAAGATTGCGATCGACGGCGTGGAGTACGAAACGGAAGCTCCCGATGTCTTTTCCACCGGGACTTGGCTGCCAGCGGACGGGATCGTACCAGGGTTTCGTCAATCTGAGACGCTGCACAGCAACGGGTACTTTCAGTACGCCGGCGACACTTTGCAGCGCGGATTCATCGGGTTGGGTGGAACTCAATTCACGGTCGACGAGACTGACGGTTTCGTGGAGATCCCGTTGATTCGATACGAAGGCAGTGAAGGTGCGGCGACGGTTTTCTTGCAGAGCTTGGCCGTCTCGGCAACCGATGGAGAAGATTTCATCGGCACAGATTCTTTGCGAGTCGACTTTGCCGATGGGCAGACGGTCGCGACCGCGGTGCTGAATCTGTTGGATGACGGCGATGCCGAGTCGATTGAGACGTTCAGTGTGTCTCTGTTTCGCGCCGAAGCAGCGGAGTTGGGCGTGCCAAGGACCGCGATCGTGACCATCGTAGATGACGAGTCGGGGGCGGATTTGGTGGGCCGATGGCGATTGGACGAAAACTCTCTCGCAGTGCCCGTTGCGGATTCATCGGCCAGCGGCAACGCAGGCGTATTCCGAAACTTTGGTTCAGGCAGCGGCCCGCAGTCCGATGCGCCGAATGTTGACTCGCTCAATTCTGGTAGTGTCCGATTTGACGGCGTCAACGACTACATCGCCGTTGCCAGCGATCCGTCGTTGAATCTCAGCGGTGGTGCTTTCACGCAATCGGTATGGATCAATCCGAGCGGAGGAGCGTCGGGATATCAAGGAGTGCTTGGTTACCAAGGTGGACTGGCGACCAACCAACGCTATCCCGGCATTTGGGTTTACCAAGGTGACCGGATTCACGCCGGATTTGGTGATGGAGCGAACTGGAATAGTTTTCTCACCGGCAGCGTGCTGACTCAAGGAGAGTGGAATCACTTGGCGACCACGTTTGACGGCACCACCTATCGTGCCTTTGTGAACGGTTCTCAGGTGTTTGCGACGGATGCGTTTGCGGGGCGGACGCCGACCAACACGCAGCAATTGGATATCGGTCGCGTCGACAACTATTTCTCGGGCGGCATCGATGATGTTCAGATCTACTCGCGTGCTTTGACGCCGTCGGAGATCGGCGTCTTGATCGACGGCGCGGACTTGCCCAGTCTGCCGGTCGACGGTGAGTTCATTGCACAATCGTTGTACTCTGGATTTGATACTCCGTTGGCGGTGGATTGGTTGCCCGGTGGTGATATGTTGGTCGCCGAGCAAGCCGGGCGAGTGATCCGGATTGCGGCGGATGGAACGCGTCAGTCGACGCCCCTGCTGGACATCACCGATCGTGTGAACTCGGGGACCAAGGACCGAGGCATGCTTGGCTTTGCCGTCCATCCGGACTTTGACAACAATCCGTACATCTATGTTTCGTACACCTACGATCCGCCGGAGGTCTATCAGCACTCAGGTCTGGGAGGCCCCGACGGCAATGGTGCCCGTGTGGCGAGAATCTCGCGGTTTACCGTCGACGCATCGGGAACCTTTGCGAACCCCGACAGCGAGTTTGTGTTGGTCGGCAATAACAGTATCTACGACAACATTGGCAATCCGGACATTCGCCCCGGACTCGATGACCCACATTCCTGTTTTGACGCCAACGGTAATCCACTGGAGGATTGTATCGCGGCCGATGAAACCAGCCATACGATCGGCGACTTGGAATTCGGGCCGGATGGTTCCTTGTACGCGTCCAGCGGCGACGGAGGTTCATTCGGCAGAGTCGATCCCGTCAACCTTCGCGCGTTGGACTTGGACTCTTTGTCAGGAAAGGTCTTGCGTATCAATCCGATCACCGGCCAAGGTTACACGGACAATCCGTTCTACGATGGCGATTTGGATTCCAATCAGTCCAAGGTCTATCAATACGGTTTGCGAAATCCATTCCGTCTGGCTGTGAATCAGCAAACAGGGGACGTCTACAGTGGCGATGTGGGGTGGACTCAATGGGAAGAAATCAACGTCGGCCGAGGTGCCAATTTCGGATGGCCGGCGTTTGAGGGAGGAATCAATGGTTCGTTGCGAACGAACGGCTATCGTGATTTGGCAGAGGTCCAAGCGTACTACGCAACCAATCCGGATGTCACGGCGCCTGCCTGGGCTCGCTTGCACAGCGACGGTGCGAGGGCGATCGTCATGGGCGACTTCATCAGCGGTGCCGTCTATCCCACACAGTACCAAGACGCGTTGCTGTTCACGGACATCGGCGACCAAGTGCTACGCGTGGCGACCTTTGATTCCAGTGGCAACATCGACAATGTTCAAGTGGTCTCATCGAACCTAGGGTTCCTGGTCGACGTGCAACTTGCCGCCGACGGATTTCTGTACTACGTCGACATCACGGGCAGCGTGGGACGTTTGAACTTTCAGTTGGCCTAGTGTGGGCTTTTAGAAAGTTGGAGTTTTCGGTTTGCGAGGGTTTCTGTCACTTTTCCCAGCGCGGCAAGATCCGAGAGACGGCATGCGCTGCGCAAATCGTTACTGCGCTGAGCATCAGTTCGTTTGACCCGCAGCCGAAGGCGCAGGAGACACGACCAACCGGATTGCACCGCAGTGCCAAACGCCGCTTCCCTCCTGCGCCGTTGGCTACGGGTCAAACGGGTCGTTGGGGTAATCCTGCTGGATCGTTTGGCCGGCAGCCGAAGGCGTAGGAGACACGACCAAGCGGATTGCACCGCAGTGCCAAACGCCGCTTCCCTCCTGCGCCGTTGGCTACGGTTCAAACGGGGCGTTGGGGTAATCCTGCTGGATCGTTTGACCCGCAGCCGAAGGCGCAGGAGACACGACCAAGCGGATTGCACCGCAGTGCCAAACGCCGCTTCTCTCCTGCGCCGTTGTCTACGGGTCAAACGGGTCGTTGGGGTAATACTGCTGGATCGTTTGGCCGGCAGCCGAAGGCGCAGGAGACACGACCAAGCGGATTGCACCGCAGTGCCAAACGCCGCTTCCCGCCTGCGCCGTTGGCTACGGGTCAAACGGGGCTTGAGGGAGATGACGGTGGCAGAGACTAGTCTTTGGAATTGCTGCGACGTCGACCGCCGCCTCCACCGCTGCGTCCGCTACTGCGACTCTTTTGTTGGGGCGATTTCTTGTGGTTTTGGATGTTGCTTTCGACCAACAAGTCGATCAACTCCAACCAAGTCGGCACGGGCTTTCGTCGGGCCGAATCGTCACGGTCTGTGTCGCTATCTGCAGCTGGTTCTGTCGAACGTGTTTGACGACCACGGGGAGCATCGGGATCTCGATCGCTGGTGGTCGAGTCGCCATCCTCGCGTTTGTTGTCGCGACCACGCCCCCGACCGCCACGTCGTCGCCTTCCGCGACGCATGACTTCGACTTCCTCGGCGTCTTCGTGATCGTCGTCAAAGGCCGAAACCGGTTCGTCGTCGTCATCGACATCCGACCAGCCGATTTCGTCGACCAACGGCATGTCGTCTACTTCGGCATCCGTGGCCGAGCTGGTTTCAGATTTTCGGCCACGCCCGCCACGTCCTCGACGTCCGCGCTTGCGACGTCGTTTTCGTGGTTCTCCGGACTCGTCGTCGTCGTCGGAATCTGATTTCTCCGCTGACGTCTCCAGGAGATCATCGTCGTCGTCATCGTCAAAGGGATCGATGTCCAATCCGAAACCATCAAACTCATCCAGCGGCAGATCATCGTCTGGTCGCTCGGCACGTCCTCGGCTTCCGCGTTGCGGTTCGGATTTTGGTGCCGACGCAATGTCGGAGCGTTCGCTACTGCCGCGTGATCGACGTCGTCGGCTGCGAGGGCGGTCACCGTCGCCACGCACAGACTCGCCACGCACAGACTCGCCACGTTCTGAATCGCTGCGGCCTAAATCGCTGCGACCTAACTCGCTGCGGCCTGACTCGCTGCGGCCTGACTCGCTGCGGCCTGACTCGCTGCGTTCTGCTGCGGGGCGATCTGATGACACGCGATCTCGTCCGCCACGTGACTCTCGCTCACGACCAGCAGGTTCACGACCAGCAGGCTCACGTCTGGATTTCGGTTGCGTTTGCGTCTGGTCATCTTCGCCGACCGACTCGACGACTTCATCCAGATCGATCTGCTGTCGCACACCGCGACGACGTCGTCTGCGTGGCCCGCGATCGTCGCCTTCGACGGTGTCTCTCTCTGTTCGGAACGAGTGTTCTTGATCGGGCTCGTTTCTTTTATCGCGTTGACGCTTTGCCGCACCACGCGGTGCAGAGACGCCCGTCCATGCTTCACGCGGGACGACTTCGATGATCCCGATGTCATCGCCTGCGGGCGAGTGATCGTCATCGTCGTCTAAATCGGCGAAGGAGGAAAACGCAAGCGGGTCAACAATCTTTGGCTCGGATTGGGGGGCGGGTGCGGGAGACTTTGGTTCGTCATCGACCGCGAAGCGGTCACTCACTTCGCTCGCTTCGTCATCATCCAGGTCGTCAAAACCGACGAATCCAAGGTCGGTGCCCGGAGTTGACTGTACGATCGGCTTACTTGAGACTTCATCGAACTCAGATTCCGACTCCGGTTCGTCTGCCCCCAAGTCCAGACCGAGTCCGCTGCCAAAGCCAGATCCAGAACGCGGGGGAGCGGGCTTCTTGGTTTCGCTGACCTTGGATTCAAAAGTCTGTGGTTCACGATACGGTCGCGGTTCGTCGACGGCGTCGACTCCCAGTTCCCCCGCCAACTCGTTCCACGCGGAGACATCCACTGGACTTGATGGCTCGGCATCGGAGGCTTCGTCGATCTGACTGGTACTCGCTGTCAGCTCTGCCAATTCGTCTCTTTGGGCGAACAGGCTGTCAGCCGCTGTGCGTTCTTTCTTTCGATCCAGCAACTCTGAGACAACCGGCTGTTTCTCAGCCGGCGGTCCTGCTGCGGTCAGATCTTCCAGAGCCGGGTCAGAGTCCCGCACGCCAAATCCCGGCAGGGTCTCCGCAGGAACAGCGGCGGTTAAGGCGTCCAAGACATCGACTGACGATGGTGTGTCGCCGGATGAAGGCTGTGCGGCGGGAAAAGCTGGCTTAGATGCAGTTTCTGCGTCGGAATCGGGGTCTGTGGTCGGTTTCTCTTCAGCAGCCTGGGGCGCCGGATCGTCGTTTTTTTTCTTGGGCGGTTTTGCTGGTCCAGGGGTGCCAAGCAGGTTTGCCAGAAAATTCCAATGGTCAGATGACATGAATGAACTAGTACTTTCGGTGGTGTAATCGCAATTTCGCGGCCGCTGTCTATCTTGGTCTCACGTGATCAAGGCGCCGCAGCGATAACGGGTACGACGCGGCGCGGCGACCGAAACTCAGGGTCGGCCCGCCAGCATTCCGCATCGGTACGTTTTCTTTGCATACTTATAGCCTTCCCAATGCACCCGCCCAAGGGCGACCGCAGGGAATCGCCCCGCATTCCACCGTGAATTACCCAACTATCCGCTCAAGATGACCAAGTCCCCCGAAACCACCCAATTTTCCGCTATCCCCCGCCGATCCGGCGACCGACTCAGGCCGTTGATCGTTTTCGGTACTCGACCCGAGGCGATCAAGATGTCGCCCCTGATCCTGGAATGCACCCGCCGCAGCGATGAAATCGACCCCCTGATTTGCAGCACCGGCCAGCACCGCGAGATGCTGGACCAAGTGCTCGGCTATTTTTCGATTCAGCCCACCATCGATTTGGGGCTGATGCAACCCGGCCAAACCCTGTCGGGGCTGACCGCGCGATGTCTGACTGCGGTGGACGCCGTGATCCAAGAGCAGCAACCCGACTGCGTGGTCGTCCAGGGAGACACGACGACGGTGATGGTCTCTGCGATGGCGGCCTTTTACCATCGCCTGCCCGTGGTGCACGTCGAAGCCGGATTGCGGACGGGCGACCTGTCCGCCCCCTGGCCAGAGGAGTTCAACCGCCGCGTCGCGGGAATTGTGACGCACATGCACTGCGCACCGACCCAGCGTTCCTGTGACGCGTTGTTGGCCGAAGGTGTTCCGCAGCAGAACATCCGGGTGACGGGCAATACGGTGATCGACGCGTTGCTAATCGCTGTCGAGAAAGAACGAGCGAACGCTGCCCGCTGGCAAGAAAAATATCCGCAAGCCATGGCGGAGAGTGTTGTCCTGATCACCGGACACCGACGCGAAAACTTCGGCGGCGGACTTGCCGAAATCTGCAGCGCTCTGGTCGAGTTGGCGACGTCCCATCCGGAAACCCAGTTCATTTACCCGGTTCACTTGAACCCCAACGTTCAAGGACCGGTGCACGAGCAATTGGGCAGCATCGCCAACATTCATCTTGTGCCGCCGGCCGACTATCCCGAGTTCGTGTGGCTGATGGACCGGGCGAACGTCGTCTTGACGGATTCAGGCGGCGTGCAAGAAGAAGCACCTTCGTTGGGCAGCGCGGTGCTGGTCACGCGAGAGAAGACCGAACGACCCGAAGCCGTCGACGCCGGATTGGCGGAATTGGTCGGCACCAATCGAGAACTGATCGTTCGACGGGTGAGTGAATTGTTGGCACAACATGCCGGAGGCACGGGGGCGAAGGTCATCGAGAATCCGTACGGCGACGGTCACGCGGCCAAACGAATTGTCGACTGGATGGTTGGCGTCTGAGGAAACATCGCTGGACCCCACGAGTCGAAAACAAAATTGTCGTTCGACTTTCCAAGTCGAAAACGAAATTGTCGTTCGACTTTCCAAGTCGAAAACGCGAACGAAGGGTTCGGTGTGTCATCACCGAAGGCCCCTCCAACGTCATCCGCCAAGTTCCACCACGTCCACCAAGCGGGGTGACGGTATGTGATTGAAAATCATTTGGTGCCGTACGCTATCGACGTGGAACGTCGAGCGACAATCGCTCGACTCACCGAGCCCGATCACACGACCTACGACTTAGGGTTCAGCACCACGGTCACATCGTTTTCCGTTCCGGTTGGTTTCAAGGTCACCGTTTGCTCAACGGGCTCATAGCCTGGATGATCGATCTTGATCCGCACGTCGCCCTGTTTGCCGTACAAGTACGAATACAAATGAAACGGTCGAAAGCGTATTGATTCATCGTTTTCAAGATCTGGACTTATGATCTCGATAGCGACCGGCACGACGACACGGTTTTGATCAACGACGTTCACATTGACAAAACCGGGACGTTCATTATCCCTGGACGGTACAGTGAACTGCACCTCGACATCTTTGCCCCCGGCAACCTCCAATCGACCGATGATCGTGCTGTGTCGCATATTACCGCTGCGTAAGACGTAATTGCCATCGGGAACGCCGTTCACTTGAGCAAGTCCCGGTTCCTGTTTATCTTCTTGCAAGTAAAAGAGGATTCGAGAATCTTCGCTGAGCATCATGCCAAACTCGTTGCTTGGTTCGCCGTCAGCGTCACGCATGCGGATGGTGACGGTTGCCTCGCCGTGGGGAATCTCCAATGGCAACGTCGTGTTGACGAAATCATCCGTTGGCAACAATCGATGTTGGATCGAAAACGTACCTGCACCGGAACAAACCAGCTCCAAATCCCCCGGTGCCACTTGCTCGAACACAAAGGGCTCGTGTGGCTGAGTGCGGGGCAAGGCCACCGCGGCGTCGCGTCCGAAGTAATGGTCATCGCTGTAAGCACGCAGCTTGACGTAGAGACCTTCGGGCAGCTCGCCCTGTTCCATGCGTGGTCGCACCGTCAGGGTGCCCAGTTTGTGCTCGATGAGTCCAAGATCGACATCGCCGCTTCGCGGAATATCGACCTCTCGCACTTTTGCCCATTCGCTACGCTGCCCATCGAGTTCTCGGTAGAGTACCCACTGTCCTGGGGGCGGTCCGTGGAACGTGAAATTGCCTTGATCGTCCGTTGAGACGTACATTTTCATCGCCCCGAATGTCGAGTCGTGACCGCCGATTTGAAGCCTTGTGTTGGCAAGCGGCTCACCGTTGACCAAGTATCGACCGCGCATGCGTCGTTTACCGCCGAAGTTGACTTCATGGTCCATGCCATCCTGAGCGGTCACCGCATGCCTCACGACGCCGATGCCCTGCCATTCATCTTTGCGGCTGATGTATACCGGAGCCGACGGCATGCGGTCGATGCGATATCGTCCTTGGTCGTCCGTTGTGGTTTTCCCAAAGAAGCCTGCTTCGCGGTCACCGCCTCCGTAGGCATAATCGTCGTAAAACTGCAGCGTCTCATTGGGCTGTGGATTGCCATCAGCATCGAAGACTTGACCGTGAATCGTTGCTCCTTTGGAGAGCGTGACCGTCAAAGGTTTTGCTTCGAGGCTGACCACCTGCTGTGGCAATTCTGCGAAAACAAACTCAGGATGTTCCACGCGAATCGAAGTCCAACCGGCGGCCAGATTGTGAAGCGTGAACTTGCCATCGACGGTCTTGACCGCTCCTTTGTCTGTCACGAATCGACCTAACGTGCGAGGCATCGCGCCGCCAGCCAACTGCGACGCGCGTACGGTTGCCCCGTCAACGGGATTGCCATCCGGATCCAGCACCACGCCATGAAAGGGGACCTCTGGTTTTAACTTGATGGAGATCATTTCGTCGGGAGCTTCGTCTGTGTTCACCATTTCGCTGGTCGCAATCGCATATCCTTCGGCCAACACCGAAACGCTATAGATTCCAGGACCGATGACCTCCGTCTCGAACTCGCCCGCTGCGCTCTTGGCGACTTTCCAAGCGTCATCCTGCACGTAGTTGGGTCCACTGAGTGTTTGATGTTTGGCGACTCGAAACTGGTAGACCGAGATCGGTTTGCCGGTTGCTTCGTCTGTCACAATGCCTTGGACGTGCGGTTTACCCCGAGCCCTGAGTACGAGTTGCAAAGGCTCCTCGTTGGGAATGGCCACGTCATCCAAGTCGTCGAGATTCTTAATCTTCCTGAGGTTCATGACCTCCAGTTCTGGACTTTCGGGGCGAATCCTGTAGATGCCTTTCGGGATCGGTCCGATGCGTACTTCCTTTTCATTCGGACCCACGTGGTGACTGATATGATGCTGCGTTTGAGCACAGTAACCCGAAATGCTGAACCCTCGCTCCAGCGGCTTGCCGATCCAGCGGATTTGGCAAGTCAGATAGTTCATCGACTTGGGTGATGGATAATCCATCTTTCCTTGCACCGGCTGCTGCATCTCGGTCAATTTCTCCGCCGTCAAAATGTTCCGCGAAGTCGACATGCCGTCACCAAGTGGAATCGAGACAGACACGTTGTATTCACCGGGCCCGATGTGGGGCAACACAAACGATCCGTCTTCGCCGATCTCGGTGCCGCGAGGATAGGAACCAAAATTCCACCAAGTGGGCAGAGCCAATACATTCCAGCCGGCAGGTGGCAGACCGTCTGAACACACCGCGTTGCCTTTGATACTGACACCTGGCTCCAAAGTGATCTCAAATGCTGAAACCTTATCCGGATCGGTCACTTCCGCGTAAACATGATCCGGCGCGTGCGATTCGCTTCGCACGCCGATCAAGTACTTTGCATGTTGCGGCTTCAAGCCGCCGATGGTCAACTTGCCTTCTTTGTCGGTGGTATGACGATCGGTATTGGAAAAATCGTCCCCATCGGTGGACTTGCAATACACCGCCGCGCGAATGGGATTGCCGTCTTTGTCGTGAACGAGAATCTCGATCTTGCACGCACGCGGCAAAGTGAAATCCTGCTGATGCTGCTTGTCCGGTTCCAACGTAATGCGTGGCAACTCGCGGTAATTGGTAAATCCGACCCAGCCTTTGGATTGGATGCGGATTCGGTATTCGCCCGGAGTGATCTTTTCCTCAAACACGTATCGACCATGCTCGTCACTGATGGTGCGAAAGTAGCTATCGCCCTGCAAGCTGATCTCGGCATCGGTCACTGGCTCGCCTTCTTTATCGATCAGGCGACCGAAGAGTGCTCCCTTCAATGGCGCTCCCTTCAATGGCTCCAGCTCATTCTTTGCGTTTGCATCCTGGCCATTTGCAGAACAGAGGTAGCCGATTGAGAGAATCGAAACGCAAAGCGTCCGAACGATCAATGCAGAACTCATTCTGGGCATCCCTTTCACAAATAGACAGTGAATCATCGCAACAACCGCGTGAGTAAACGAACTGTGTTTCAGACGATTCTAACCGATTTTGCATCGGGCTACTGATCGCCGGGCTACGGCAAGAAAATCGTACGCCAGCCTTTCCAGGCTTGGGCTTTCAACATCTCTGTACTGAACGTTAAACCATGAAGAACACTGGATTTCCCCGTTGCAAAGGAGTTGCAGACATGTCATGGATGGCTATGTAGGCATCACGCTCCGCCGTGATGCGGTGCGACCAAGCGGTTTGTAACCCAGGTAACGTCGTCGGCCCTTGGGTGTCAAACGAAGCTACTACCGGCATCACCGACCCTCCAATCAACTGTTCGACATGTTCGACTGAGATTGCGAAATCAATCGTCGGGCATCATTCTGCGGGGGACGTGAAGTTTATTGCTGTCGTCTTTGATTACCCATCTGTATGGGGACTGAGTCGGGAAAGTGAAATTGGATCCCGCGAGGGATCGCAGAAGGTAGCCACGGGTCGCCGAAGGCGCACCCGCGGTATGCGACAACCATGCTGAATCGACCCCGAAGGGTGTCGCAGACTTCTCGGAATCGGGGCTGCGACCGCCTCCGGGGTCGGTTCTCGTCAGTCCGAATGAACCGGCGATGCTCGCTGCGCTCTATCGCCGGCTACCGTCTGAGACCGCTTCACGGTCATATGCAGCAACAATTCTTTCACGTCCCGAGCAGGATCGCTACGTAGATGTTAAAAGCTCTGGCCTTTCTCGGCTGACATACCCTGGGCGTGATCCTGCGACAATGACAGCCTGGGAAGGCTGTCGTACAATTCGATGACAGCCTGGAAAGGCTGTCGTACAATTCAGGCTTCAGATTCATCGCTCTATGGGACGAGACCTTGGGATTCTTTCAGTCGCTCTTTGGTGCCAAGAAGTCACCGCGTGTGAACATCACACCTGATAACGTTTGGCTGACCACCGATTCAAAGTTCTCCGGATTGAGCAAGGAACTGCGATCGCGATCACCCGAAGACACGATTGCGGTCCTGCTGGTGGCCCATTTCCCGGACGTACTGACGCGTTTAAAAAAGATCGCCGCAGAGAATCACTTGGTCCCGACGCTGGCCATCCCCGCCAGCCAAATCAAACCGGATATCGCTGCGGCGCTGCATCTGGACGAAAACGCCACGGTCGACATCATTGTCGCTGAACGGCATCCGTTGCGTGAGATCGACGAACGCTTGAAGCAGTTTGCTGCCGAGTTGCCTTGTCGTTGCCGGATCACCCATCATCTTTCCATGGAGGATCCGTTGCTGCGGCTTTTCGTCAACGATCGCACACGAAAGTTGATGCAGCAGATCATGAGCGCGGGTGAGTCCATCCAGAGCAACATGGTTTCGCAGAGAATCAAAAGTGCCCAGGACCGGATCGAAGCATCGTGCCGATCACCCAGGGATGCCGACTCCGCGGAAAATTGGATCGAGCAGAATTGCCCCGATGCAAAGAGCGATTAGAGACAGTCAGGCCATCTGACGCTTTGGCTCAAGGTAAGCCTTGAGTCGCGACCACTCATCGTCACTGGCGATATGGTCCCGCGCAAGAAAATAGTTTTGATTGAGCTGAGTCGAAAGCACAAACATGGCTCCAATTTCCCTGTAGCTGACGATTCGATCAAGCGAAAACCTGACACCGCGGCCATTCTGAAAGAAGGCCATTTCGGCGGCGCTGAGCCAACCGGATTGATTCCATGAAACGACGTTGACTCCACGCAAATAGCGTTTCCATTGAATGCCATTGGTCACGGCGGCAAAGCATCCAAATGCGATCAACCCAACGCGAATCCAAAACGGGATCTGTGTGACCGCAATGCCCAAGATCAGTGAAGTGGTGGCAATGACGAAGTCGATGATCAGGCTTCGTCGTATCTGGGGAGTTCGCAGTGATTGTTCCAGTTTGACGAAACCTCGAAACGAAACTGAGTCCGTTGGAATGTCTCCCAGTTCTCGAATCCCCACTTCATCTCCTTCGTCAACAGTCGCGCCACCTGTCTTTCTAGATTCACGCCACTTTCTTTGCAGACTTCGACAAACTTCTGAGTTGAAGCCATCAAACAGCCGGGAAGTGATGGCCAAGAATCGATATGTGTTTCCGTCGACTTGAATACGAACTCCAGTACGAGACACCTTTGCGTTTCGCAACGACTCTGGTGAGAACCAGTGCAGAAGCGCTCCGTCATGAAAGCGGACTCCCGATTCGTTGACGACTCCAGATGCGGGACCCAATAGATCGGGGGACAGTTTCAGCTTTCGTCTCGCACGACTCAATGGTCGGTTGTACAAGTAGATGATCACGGCGCCTGCTATTATCGCAAACGTCACAGCGAAGACCGATACCAATCGATTTTCCCAGCCCCGCGTGATCAATCCCCATGTGATCATCACAAGAGACAGTGATGCCACGGCAGCCAAAATCAGCATCAATCCCAGGTAGATCTTTGACTCAAAATCTTTGATGGGCAGCAGCTCAGCGTAATCACGCTCCTCAATCTCACCGTTGAAATTCAAGCTTGTGCGGTCATCAATTGGGACGTCGGGGGCCGCGTAGGGATTGGTGTCAGGCATTTGGTGGTCGCCCCTTCTTTGGTCTGTTGCCGTTGGCCATAGAGCCGTTGTGGTTCCAATTGACGGGATGTGAATTCTGGCGAATCCCACTACGGGGATGCCTCAGGCCTTACCAAGCCAATGTTCCAGGCAAGAATTCATCGATGAGCTCCTGGTAGAAGGGTCTCAGTGCTTCCACATCCGGACGCGTCGCACTTTTGGTGTACAGGTCGTACGGATTGAAGAGACGTACCCAGTGGAACATCTCTTGATCGTGGTCGTTCATCAAATGGTCGTACGCGGATTCGCGGTGGCCCGCATAGAACGAGTGATACCGGATCATTGCAAGTGCCGGTTTGGGCAAATGATCTTTGACGACTTGGTACAAGTACTCGTCGTGACCCCACGACATCTGAATGTTGTCCAGTCCCGTGTTCGGTTCATAGATGCCATAGGGTGTGTTGTATCTCGCATCCGCCCAATCAGGGTTCTCCGCAAAGTACTCTGGAAACACGATCCGATCGGAGAAGGCACAGCCAACAGGAAACGTGTCGCCGACAACCGCCCACTGTGGTTCACCAAACAAGCACAGGACCTTGCCCAAGTCATGGATCAGTCCGGTCAAAATCATCCAGCGAGGATGACCGTCCGCACGAATCGCTTCCGCAGTCTGCATCAGATGCTCGATCTGAGTCAGGTCCGTGTCCGGATCGCTGTCGTCGACCAAAGTGTTGAGAAACTCCATCGCCTCCCAGATGCTCATCGTTCTTTGCCGCAACGGTAAGAACTGTTCTCGCTTCTGACACACAAACTCGACGCACTGGTAGCGATGATTCAAATGATAGAACTCGCGTACTCCAGGACGAGTGTCATCGCCGTAGTTGCGAAAGGCATCTGCCGGTTTGTCCGGTTCGGGATACCGGCGAACGAGGTCCGCTTCCCAGTCGTGCAAATCCGCTAAAGGATTCTCATTTTGAGACGGGTTTTGCATGGAGTTTTGTACGCTGTAGGGGAGTCGATTCAGTGGGAGTTTGAATCAGGATATTCTATCGACTCGTCCCTGGGGGCATATCAGCCGCCACGCTATTGAGAGCGTCCCGTGTAGGGTGAAAAGACTACGTGCACTCGCGCATAAAAAAACCGCCGGCCAGAAGTTGTCACAATGGGGCAAATGCGACATCAACCAGCCGGCGGCATTAGCGATCTGTGATCGCGGGTCAAATCTTGAGTACCAAAAGATGGAACAGAGTTAAACCGAGAACGCGTCGTCATGCGAAAAATGACCGTGAACCCTCAAGAAAGGTTGCCGAGCCACAGACGCGTCCCCCAGCTGCGCCGGTGGAGGTGACGCGCACGACACCTCCCCCAAGGAACTTGAGGGAGGGCGCTCGTGCGCCGGTTGAACGCATCCAAACGGTTTGCTCCTCGTATTGCCCCCTCCCGGATCTTGCTTCGCTCGATCCGACCTCCCCCAGCTGCGGAGACTGCTGATTTAGTGAGCCGCAAGGCGCTAGCCGCGGGCCTAATGGTGTTGACGGAACCCTTCGAAGCCCGTGGCTAGCGCCATCGGCTCACAGACACAATGCAACACGACTAAATCAGCAGTCTCCTGCGCCGGTGGAGGTGACGCGCATGACACCTCCCCCAAGGAACTTTGGGGAGGTCGAGCAGAGCCGTCTAGGCGAATGCGAGGGAGGGGGCGTCAGCGGAAACAGACGGTCAGGATAAGCAAACCGATTTCCGTCTCTCGCTATCGACTTGGAAAGTCGAGCGAGTACGCCCTAGCGAGCAGCGGGATCATCCTAGAGTTCTTTCAGAGCGTCGATGACTTGTTGGTCGTGCCCGTCGACTTGGACTCGTTTCCAGACCTTGGCGACTTTGCCGTCGGCGTCGATCAAGTACGTGCTGCGTTGGATCCCCATGGATTTTTTGCCGTACATGTTTTTTTCCCGCCACGCGCCGTATTTCTCCAGCATCGTGTGCTTCTCGTCGGTGAGCAATGGGAACGGCAGGTCATACTTTTCACGAAATTTGACGTGGCTTGTTGCGTCGTCGGCGCTGACGCCGAACAACTGGGCACCTACCTGTTGTAGCTCCGCGTAGCGATCACGGAAGGCGCAGGCCTCCTTGGTGCAGCCCGGGGTGTCATCGCGGGGATAGAAGTACAGCACGACCGGCTTGCCTTTCAGGTCGGCCAGTTTCACCTTGTTTCCTTGATCATCAGGCAGAGTGAATGCGGGAGCTTTCTTTCCAGGTTCCAACCAATCGGCCATGACGTTTACGACTCCAAAGATGTGTGTGGGGAATACCGCTGGGCAGGTTGTAGCCAGTGTAGAGGACGGGCAACGCATGGTCACCTGCCAATGGTTTTCTTGGATTGCGATCCGCCAGCCCTGGTGACGCTCCTTGTCATCATGGCGAGCAACCGATACGCTCCCGATTCGGCATTTTGCCGGACCGTCGCCGATTATTTACACGCTCGACAAGGACCGTTCTGCCATGGCCTACACCGTCGTCATTTTTGGAGCGTCAGGCGACTTGACCAGTCGCAAACTCATCCCCGCGTTGTACAGCCAGTTCAAAAAGAACACGCTGAAGGAAAAGCTGCAGATCGTCGGGGTTTCGCGAAGCCAGTTTGAACACGATCAATGGCGTAATGCCTTGCGTGAGACGACGGCAAAATTCGCCAATGAGCACTTTGACGACGAATCGTGGGCCGAGTTTAGCCAAAACGTCTACTATCACGCCGGGGACATCAAAGAGACGCAGGATTTCCACGAACTCGCCGTGTTTCTGGAAAAGATCGAAGAAGGAAAGCCGTGCGGTCGGGTCTACTACCTGTCCACGATGCCACAACTGTATGAGGTCGCAATCCAGCAACTTGGGGCGGCCGGTTTGGCAGACGACAGCGTTGCCTTTCGCCGCGTGATCATCGAGAAGCCGTTCGGCACGGATCTGAAATCCGCCCAAGCCTTGAACGAATCGATCCACAAGGTGTTTCGTGAAGACCAGATTTATCGCATCGATCATTATCTGGGCAAGGAGACCGTTCAAAACATCTTTGCCTTGCGGTTTGCCAATTCGATCTTTGAACCGATTTGGAATCGCAACTACGTCGACCACATCCAGATCACCGTGGCCGAAAGCGTTGTCGTGGGACGCCGAGGCGGGTATTACGACGAAGCCGGCATTCTGAGGGACATGTTCCAGAATCACTTGTTGCAGTTAATGATGATCACTGCGATGGAACCGCCGGCCCGGTACGACGCCGCGTTGGTTCGCGATGAAAAGGTCAAGGTTCTACACAGCGTACGCAAAATGAGCGGCGGTGATTTCGCTGCCAACACCGTTCGAGGACAGTACCTCGGCTACTTGGACGAAGAAGGCGTGCCGCCCAACAGTGTCACGGAGACCTACGCCGTCCTGAAACTGTTTTGCGACAACTGGCGTTGGAAAGACGTCCCGTTTTACTTGCGGAGCGGGAAAGGCATGTCGTGCCGAACGACTCAGATCGTCATCCAATTCCGACAAGTCCCGCATATCCTATTCGGACAAAAGACGCGCATGCCCCTGGGCAATCGGTTGGTGATCCAAGTCCAGCCGGCCGAAGGAATCCAGTTGCACTTTGAAACCAAGGTGCCTGACAGCGAAATGAAAACCAGAACCAGCACGCTGGACTTTGATTTCAACGCGATGACTCACGGCAGCATTCCCGACGCCTACCAACGTTTGTTGGTCGATTCGATTGTCGGCGACGCGAGCCTGTTCGCCCGCAGCGACGAAGTCGAGCTGGCGTGGAGCATCATCGATCCGATCATCGCGGCATGGCGGAGTCCCGCGGCGCCGACGTTGTACCCCTACGAAACCGATTACTGGGGACCCACCGAAGCGACGCAGTGGATGGCAGACCAGCACCGCGAATGGTTTGACTTTTGTCCCGTGATCACAAAGGAGTGATCACCAAAGAGTGATCCGCGCGACGACGTCAATTTTCAACTTGATTTTCCAACAGTGACAAAGGATGCCCTGTGGCGACTTGGTACGACCATCCCGAATATTTTGACATGCTGTTCCGTGACGAAACGGAAGGCGAGGTCAAGTTCTTTGAAAAAGCGTTTGAACGTATCGCGAAACGCAAAGTGAAGCGAGTTCTGGAGCCCGGTTGTGGCAGCGGACGATTGGTCGTTGCCATGGCGGCCGAAGGATACGAGATGACGGGCCTCGATTTGAGCGAGTCGATGTTGAATTATGTCAACAAACAGCTCAAGCGAAAGAAGCTGACGGCGGAGACTGTGATCGGCGACATGACGCAGATGGATTTGCCACACAAATACGACGCGGCCTTTTGTACTTTCAATACGTTTCGGCATTTGTTGAGCGAAAAGGACGCCGAGGCGCACTTGCGATCCGTCGCGAACCATCTCAACAAAGGTGGCATCTACATCCTGGGTTTGCACTTGTTGCCGTTGGATGCGTTTGAACACGCGATCGAACGTTTCACAACCAACTACGGCGGGACGCGTGTCACCACCACGATCAAAGTGATCGAGTTTGATCGCCGAAAACGCATCGAAGTCTTGCGGGTGTTGGTCAAAGCGACGAAGCGCAGCGGGGTGATCGAGCGGGTCAAGAGCGAATTTCCGTTGCGTGTTTATACCTGTCGGCAACTCAAGAGCTTGTTCAAGAAAGTGGACGACGTGCTGGAACTCGCCGCGGTGCACGACTACGAGTACGACATCGACGAAACCGCGACCTTCGATGACGACTTGACCGAAGGCGTGTTTGTGCTGCGAAAGCGATAGTCGCTCGACGTTCCACGTCGATGGCGTGCGGAACCGTACGACCGGCTATCGCCTTGCGATCCCACGCAGCAAGCCACGCGGAGTGTGTTGGCGGGCGTTTTGTTTAGAAGTCCGTCAGCTTCGTTCACGTTTTCGACTCGGAGAGTCGAACGACAATGTCGCTCGACGTTCCACGTCGATAGCGTGCGGAACCATACGTCCGGCTATCGCCTTGCGATCCCACGCAGCAAGCCACGCGGAATGTGTTGGCGGGCGTTTTTTTTAGAAGCCCGCCAGCTTCGTTCACGTTTTCGACTCGGAGAGTCGAACGACAATGTCGCTCGACGTTCCACGTCGATAGCGTGCGGAACCATACGTCCGGCTATCGCCTTGCGATCCCACGCAGCAAGCCACGCGGAATGTGTTGGCGGGCGTTTTGTTTAGAAGCCCGCCAGCTTCGTTCACGTTTTCGACTCGGAGAGTCGAACGACAATGTCGCTCGACGTTCCACGTCGATAGCGTGCGGAACCATACGTCCGGCTATCGCCTTGCGATCCCACGCAGCAAGCCACGCGGAATGTGTTGGCGGGCGTTTTGTTTAGAAGCCCGCCAGCTTCGTTCACGTTTTCGACTCGGAGAGTCGAACGACAATGTCGCTCGACGTTCCACGTCGATAGCGTGCGGAACCATACGTCCGGCTATCGCCTTGCGATCCCACGCAGCAAGCCACGCGGAATGTGTTGGCGGGCGTTTTTTATAGAAGCCCGCCAGCTTCGTTCACGTTTTCGACTCGGAGAGTCGAACGACAATGTCGCTCGACGTTCCACGTCGATAGCGTGCGGAACCGTACGACCGGCTATCGCCTTGCGATCCCACGCAGCAAGCCACGCGGAATGTGTTGGCGGGCGTTTTGTTTAGAAGCCCGCCAGCTTCGTTCACGTTTTCGACTCGGAGAGTCGAACGACAATGTCGCTCGACGTTCCACGTCGATAGTGTGCGGAACCATACGTCCGGCTATCGCCTTGCGATCCCACGCAGCAAGCCACGCGGAATGTGTTGGCGGGCGTTTTGTTTAGAAGCCCGCCAGCTTCGTTCACGTTTTCGACTCGGAGAGTCGAACGACAATGTCGCTCGACGTTCCACGTCGATGGCGTGCGGAACCATACGTCCGGCTATCGCCTTGCGATCCCACGCAGCAAGCCACGCGGAACCAAACGCCGGTTCCGCCTGCGCCTTCGGCTGCGGGTCAAACTTGAGCGTGACGTTATCGGATCAGTTTCGCGGCTCCTTGTTCGATCAGCACGTCCGCCAGTTCATTGCCAGCGGCAATCGCGACCGTTTCCCAAGTGTCCGAGTCGAGGTCGATTGATGTTTCGTTTTCTGCTTCACAAATCTGTTTGCCATCAGTCGACAGAACGCGCGCCGTCAATCGAAGGGTTCCGTTTTCGCAGACGCCGTGCGCGGCGATCGGGGCCAAGCATCCGCCGTGCAACTGCGACAACAACTTGCGTTCAGCCAAGACAGCTGCTGCGGAACTTGGGTCGTTCGTGCGGCGAACGATTTCCAATGCCCGCGAGTCACTGCGGCGGACCTCGATCCCCAAAGCACCTTGTCCGGGGGCCGGAAGCATCGTTTCCAGGGGCATTTCCGTTCGGCTGACGTGGTCATATTGCAAACGCAGTAGACCTGCGTTGGCCAAAACGATCGCTTCGAAGTCGCCATCCGCCAGTTTTTGCAATCGCGTTTGGACGTTTCCGCGGATGGGCAAGACGTTCAAGTCGGGACGTTGGCGGCGGAGTTGTGCGGCCCGACGGGTGCTGCCTGTACCCACCCTGGCCTCCTGTGGCAATTCCGCCACCGTCCAGCGGCTTTCGCTGATCAGGCAATCAGCCACCGTTTCACGTGGGGGAACCGATGCGAGCACAAGTCGTTCATCGACTTCCGTCGGCAGGTCTTTCAGCGAATGCACCGCCACATCGGCTTCGTCGTCCAACAACGCCTGTTGAATCCGCTTGGTAAAGACGCCAATTTGCCGTGTTCCGTCGATCGGCCGCATGTCCACATCACCTTTGCTGACCAAGGGAACCAGGACCGTTGGAACGCCGTGATCGGCCAACAGGGCGGCGAAATGTTCGGCTTGCCACATCGCCAGCGGGCTTTCTCGGGTCGCGATTCGCAGGGGGGGAGGCTCGGATGACATGACAATGCAACTCAGCGGTGGGAATCTGGGGGATTTCGGTCTGGCTAGGTACCTTTTGAGCACTTCTCACGCCCTAGGTCCGTTCTAAATTAGAGCGTGGAACGACTTAGATGAAAGGGATGCGATCCCAGGCAGTGTAAACGTCCAATGGAATCGCGATACGTGCCGCAAAGTCGCCAGCCCTCCTTTTGGGGAGTTCACGCCGATTCTAGCAGCGTCACACACGCGTAATCACTCTCACCCGCCCGTAGCCATTCGTGTCATCATCATCCGATTCGGACTTCCCGATCAACGACCAACCGACCCGCGATTTTGGCAGCGTGTCGTCGGATGATGATTTGATCAGCGGGGAGATCGGTGACACCTCTTCCTTGCCCAGCAGCGAGCCGATTCCGTCGCGGATCGGAGACTATGAGATCCGGCACTTGATCGGTTCCGGAGGCATGGGCGAAGTTTACTTGGCCGAGCATGTCCGCATGCAGCGCAAGGTGGCTGTGAAGGTCTTGCGTAAGGACAAGATGCAGGAGCCTGCGGCGATTGAGCGGTTCTATGATGAAGTCCGCGTGGCGTCACGGTTGATGCACCCGAACATTGTCGCTGCGTTCGATGCCGGAGAGTTCGACGGCATTCATTATCTGACGATGGAGTACGTGGATGGATTGAACCTGACGCGGCTGGTCAGCAAGAAGGGGCCGTTTCCTGTCGGGATGGCGGCCGCCGTGATTCGTCAAGCCGCGATGGGCTTATTGCACGCTCACCGAGCCGGGATCGTTCACCGAGACGTCAAACCGGGCAACTTGATGCAGGCCAGTGACGGCACGATCAAAGTGCTCGACCTGGGACTTGCCCAAATCAACCAAATTCAATGGTCCGAGGACGGCCGTGAGTTGGGCTCCATCCCAGATCCTGATTCTCACCATAAACGCAAAGGCAAGCTCGTCGGCACACTCGCTTACATGGCTCCCGAGCAGTTGGAATCGCCCGACGATGCGGACCCACGTAGTGACATCTATTCGCTCGGCGCGGTGCTGTTTTTCTTGCTGACCGCTAGGCCTCCGTTCACCGGCGACTACTTGGAGCAAGTCTACGGGCATCGCCATGGCGCGATTCCGGACTTGATGCAAGAACGCGACGACATCAGCTTGGGCTTTGCCAACATCTTTCGGCGGATGATGGCCAAGAAGGCGTCGCAGCGTTATGCATCGATGGATGAAGTCATAGAGGATTTGAGCGAATACGCTGACGACACCTGCGCTCCGTCATGGATTACCGAGTTCCGATACCGACAAAACAAAGTCGATGTGTCGACGGCGTCCGGCGGCTCCACGGCAATCGCGAACATGCCGATCCTGGCGATCGACTTGGACATGTTCTACGCGACGGCGGCGGAAGCGGTCCCGGGCAGCGGCGTACGGTTGCTGAGCGCGGGAAACGATGCCCAGCCGCTGTTTCGCATGGCGTTTGCAAGCGACAACGGACGACTGATTTGCGATTCGGACGCCATCGACATGCGTACCGATGACCCCAAACAAGTCGTCCACTGTTTGCCCATGTATATCGGCAAGGACGTGGTGGACCGCGAAGTCTGTGGGAGAAAGTGCCCGCCGGAGGTCTTGTTGGGACTGGCGATCCAACGGGTGATTGCGAACGCATGGCCGGAACGCGCCATCCCGCGAATCGCCGCGATCGTTGTTCCCGCATGTTACGATCAGTTTCACCGACGCAGCATCGTACAAGCCGCCCGGATCGCCGGATTGGAATCGATCCGATTGGTCGATCGATCCGTTGCATCGGTTCAGTCCACGATGCTGGATCCGGAGTTGGAATCGCTTAGCGATTCGTCAGTTGATGTTAAAGAAAAGGAACTGATCCTGTATTTGGGTTTGACAGGTCAAGCGACTGAGATCGCCTTGATTCGACGCGATGGAGTGCAACTGACCCAGCTGGCGACAGCCGGTCACTGGCACACAGGCGGAACAGCGTGGCTGCATCGTTTGGTGGACTTGGCCGCAAAAGCCTTCGTCAAAGAACACAAGTTCGATCCGAAGAAAACGCTGAAGTATGCTTCGCGTCTGCAAATGGCGTGCGAGCGAGCGATCAATTCGATGTTGTTGTTGCCGGAAGTCATCATCGGGATTGATACGGATGAGAAATGTTTGACGGTGACGGTTTCTCGCGACGAGTGGCTTGAGCGAAGTGGTGATTTGATTTACCGCATGCGTCGCTGTATGCACGAGGTTTGCACACAGGCGGGCGTCAGTCCCAAAAGTATCCAGACGTGCATCACCATGGGGCCGCTGTTGCACATGCGTGAGCTGCATGAACGCCTGCTGCACAAGTTGTCGCCGACGATCCAACGAAAAGCATTGGATCGACCCGATGCCGCACGCGGCGCGGCTGCTTGTTTGGCAGCAGAGTTACCTGGGCGTTCCGATTTGGCGCTGCCGCCTCAAACGGTGGCCAGTCAGTCGATCGGAATCGTCATCGCGGATAACCAAGGCCGACGTCGGATCTTGCCGATCATTCAGAAAGGCACGCCGCTGCCTGCTCGCACGAACCGCAAGCTCTCGATCGCCAAAGATCGTCAGTCGATGACGTTGTCGATCGTTGAGACCTCTGGAGTGCACGGCAAGAGTTGGCATTCTCTGGGACGCTACGAGTTCGAAGTCGACAAGGATTCCGACAATCGTTTGAAGCGAACGCGAATGATCGGTTTCGAACTGAACGTGAACGGTTTGTTGACCGTCCGTGCCCAAACACCGGGAACTCCAGAGAGCACCAAGTTGTCGGATATCCCCATTTCGATGCTCAACGAGCGGGATGAACCCCAATGGCAACGCTGGATCAGCGACCTAGTGGACACCCGCTGATCGCTTCACCCTCGCTGGACTTTCCACGTCGATAGCGTGCAGCGACGTACGTTCGGATATTGTCGCGTGCTTGACTCGCTGGAGTTTGAGGTTGACAGTTTTTTTGCCGCAGCGTTTCGTTTCACATGTCACCTCCCCCAAGGAAGTTGGGGGAGGTCGAGCTTAGCCGTTGAGGCGACCTTTGGCAGCACAGCTCTACGCTGGACTGCTCAAAACTTGGTCTTGACATGCAATTCCAACTGCCGGTTTTGTTCCTCCACTTGGAAGATACGCCGAAGGCGTTTAACAACATAGCCCAGGGTAAGGTTCCCGCGAGTGTGACGAGCGGGACCGCCACCCTGGGTTGAAAATGCGATCGACTCTCACCTCACTCCCGCTCCGATTTTGGCGGCGAAGCCGCCAAAATCGGAGCGGGAGTGAGGTACTGGTGGGGACGTTGTCTGTACCCAGGGTTGCAGCGTCATTCGCCAAGGCGAATGACGGCTTTAACCCTGGGCTATGCTGTTAAACGCCTTCGGCGTAGGGAGAAAAGTTGCGCATGCCAATCCTGGCCAGTGGCTTGGAGCTCACCAAATCGATGTTTGACCCGTAGCCGACAGGCGCAGGCGGAAGTGGCGTTTGGTTCTGCGGTGCAAGCCGGTTGATCGTGTCTCCTGCGCCTTCGGCTACGGGTCAAACGTTCGGAAGGTCTCTCGCGCTTGGTCAATGCGAAAACAGTCTGCATCTATCAGCCGCCACGCGATAGCGTCCGGTTCTTACTGCATCTATCAGCCGCCACGCGATAGCGCCCGGTTCTTACACCTAAATACGAGAACCGCTCTCTATCTCGCTGCAACTGACGAATAATCCGGGCTAGCCATGCAGGCTTGAATGTGTTGATAGCCGTTCTGCTTGGAAGGCTTTTTTGGCTTCGATCTCGTTTTCGATTCGAAGAGTCAAATGACGCGGATTCAGCCACCTACTCTTTGCCGTACTCCACCGTCACCGTTCGCCCATCTACTGCGGTGACCTTGCCGAAATCAATCTTCTCCGAGAACGCTTTCACGTCGGTCACCGGTGAGAGTTTGATCGTCATCGAACCATTCATGGAGGTGGAACTCATCGAGTGACTGTTGCCGTCCACATAATCCTTCAGCGACTCCGTCAGAGCGTCTCGATCAGACTCGTTGTCGACCCCGCTGACTTTGATCGTCACGGTGGTGGCCGGGTCTTGATTGAGGCTGAAAGAGCAGCCACTGGTGGTCACGAAAGTGGCAAGCAATACGACGCCAGCCAGTCGAGCAATCGAGGCGGAAAACATTTGGGAACTCCAGGGTCAGGGACGTGTCGACGATCGTTGGTTGTGAGGGGAATTCTGGCGAATCCCATTACCAATTGTAGGAATGAGGTGTTGGTGAAGGCATGATTTGCGAGAGGACGGGGCGCGTCAAAATGATTTCAGCAGTTCGTCGGCCGACTTTTCTGCCGCTGACATGACTTCGGCCAACGTTACCGCTTCTCCGCCGCGTTTCTTGCTCTCTGCTGCGGCTTCCATGAAAGCGTAGATTTCAAGCGTTTCTGCGGTTTCGATCGAGGGCTTGCCGGTGCGGAAAAAAGTAGCGATCTGGCGTAACAGGGGTTGGTAGCCCGAGTACGGACCGACTTGCAGGGAACCTTTGCTGCCGAACGCGGTGCCACCGTAACCAGACTTCACGGCTCGTAGACCGCGATAAGTCCCGATCCGATCGTTGGACCACGTGCCGACGACGACATCCATGCCCGCGTTGCCCGTGTGGGTCACCGACTGGCAGCCGGTGCCCAGGGCGGTGAACAGGGGCTCCACACCATGGATGCCGTACCAAAACAGATCGGTGTGCGATGGTTCCAATGAACACGGACTGAACGTGTCACACGCGACGACGTCACCGATCTCGCCAGACCGAGCGGCTTGAGCGCCTTCGGTGAAACGCAACGCGGAGCTGGAAAACATTGGCACGCCGTGCTTCGCGGCCGCGCGATAGATCGCAACGACTTCGGCCAGATTGGCTCCGACGGGTTTGTCGATAAACACCGGCTTGCCCGCTCGAAACACCCGCATCGCTTGTTCCAAGTGCGGCTTGCCATCGTTCGTCTCCAACAGCACCACGTCGACTTGGGCGAGCAAGTCTTCGATCGAATCAACGATCTCAACTCCCACCGCTTTGACGTCCTCGGTGTATTTGGGGATTCGACTGTAACTGGACTCAATCGTTCGGCTGCCATGTGGATAGGCGGCCACGACGCGACAATTCTGCATCGCGGGATCGGCAGGCTCCGCGTTGAACTGTTTTGCAAAGGCGGCCGCGTGCGAGGTATCCAATCCAATGATTCCGACTCGCAACAACTGATCGGTATCCGCGGCGTAAAGGTTTGTCATGACGCTGACCGCAATGAGTAACGATGTGATTTTGATGAAATAGGGCATGATGGATTTCGGTGGAGGGATGGAGGCAGGCATCTGGCGTCGGTTATACCAAACACTTGGTGCCGAATGAGTCCATGCGGTGCAACTTGGTTTGCGGCTGATTTGAGGCAGTATGTCGAGAGATTCAATCTCTTGTCGTCGACCGTTACCTCTCCCGGGCCGCACCGGTGGAGGTGACGCGCACGACACCTCCCCCAAGGAACTTGGGGGAGGTCGAGCAGAGCCGTTTAGGCGAATGCGAGGGAGGGGGCGTGCGTCGCGGTTGGTTTTCGTAACACGATTTGCGCTGCGTATGCCCCCTCCCGAATCTTGCTTCGCTCGATTCGACCTCCCCCGGCTGCGCCGATGGAGGTGACGCGCGCCAGGTGCTACGCCCTATGTGCTTCACACCGGCTCCCAGCCTGGTGCGTATTCTTTGGTCCAAAAGGCTTCGGCAGCCGGGTTGTTCAGGATGTGTCCGTTGTTGGGATCCAGTTTTAGATCAGACTGGGTGCGATAGGCGATGTTGCCGAGGTGACACAACAGCGTGCTCTCGTGAGCTTTCTGGATGTCCGCGTTGGGGAGTCTGGCGGTGCGGACGGCATCGAGGAAATCGGCAAAGTGATCGGCGTCGCCTCCTCGATCGTCGACGGTCTCAATCTCTTTGCCACGCATGTCCAATTCGACGTGTCCGTTTCCGCGAACCACAATCGAACCTTCGGTGCCGTGAAAGCTGATCCCAAAGCCGGTGTCGTGCGGTCCCAGGGGTGACCACGAGAGTCCTTCCCAAGTGATGGTTTTGCCGCCAGGGAAATCGTAGGTGACCATCATCGTGTCTGGCGTTTCTTGGTCGTCCTCATGACGGTACTTGCCACCGCCCGCGGTCACGCGTGTGGGATACTGAACTTGCATTCCCCATCGTGCGACATCCAAACCGTGAACGCCGTTGTTGCCCAGTTCACCGTTGCCCCAGTGCCAATGCCAATGCCAGTTGTAGTGCAGCACGTTGTCCTTGAAGGGCTGACGAGTGCAAGGTCCTTGCCACAGCTCCCAGTCAAGCCACTGCGGAGGATCAGTTTGTTTACCGGTGCCGATCGGGCCGCGTCGGTTGTTGTACCAAGTACGAGCGTAGTGAACGGTACCGATCTTGCCTTGATGGATCTTGTCGATCGCGCTGATGATCCCTCGCCAACTGCGGCGTTGGGTCCCCATTTGAACGATCTTGTTTGCTTTGCGTGCCGCTGCGACCGCCAATTCGCCTTCGTGAGGCGTGTGGCTGCACGGCTTTTCGACGTAGACATGTTTGTCCGCGGCGCAGCCCAAGATTGTGGCGGGTGCGTGCCAATGATTGGGGGCGCTGCACACGAACGCGTCAACACGTTTGTCGTCCAAGATCTTGCGAAAGTCGCCGACCAACTCGGGCGAGGGAGTCTGTCCGTCGCGAACAAACTCACCGACACGCCCCCGAGCACGCTCGTCGACGTCACAGATGTACGCGATTTCGACTTGGCCGGTCGCCAGCATGCCTTTTGCGATCGCGGCTCCGCGACCGTTGACGCCCATGATACCCAGCGTGATCTTATCGTTGGGTGCGACCGGTTTGGTGTCTTCTGCGGATGACGATTGGGCAGACGTGGCGAGGCCGAGAGACGACATCGCCACTCCGGCTTTGAGAAACAACCTGCGATCCAGTTCACGGTTCATCAATACGTCTCCGGAGTAAAAAGGCGGGTAAAAAAATTCGTAATGAGATTCGCCAGAATTCCCTCACACAGGATTTCTGGCGAAATCCACGACGTGCATGACTGGCAAGCGTTTCACGTGCAGAAACGGCATTCCCATCACGCGAGCAATGGCTTGACCACGTGACCGTGGACATCCGTCAGTCGAAAGTCTCGGCCTTGGAATCGATACGTCAGACGCTCGTGATCGAATCCCAATTGATGCAAGATGGTGGCTTGCAAGTCATGCACGTGGACCGGGTTCTCGGCGACGCCGAAGCCCAGTTCATCGGTCACTCCGTACTCGAATCCACCTTTCATTCCGCCGCCCGCCATCCACATGGTGAAAGCGTCTGGGAAGTGGTCGCGGCCCAAGATCTTGCTCTTCGCTGTTCGGCCTTCGCGAAACGGCGTGCGTCCAAACTCGCCGCCCCAAATCACCAGCGTCTCGTCGAGCATGCCGCGTTGTTTCAAATCACGAATCAGCGCTGCAACGGGTTTGTCCATCGACGCGCACTTATTGGTTAGTCCGTCGGTCAAACCCGTGTCGGCGCCCGTACCATGGAAATCCCATCCCCAATCGAACAGTTGGACGAAGCGAACGCCGGACTCGACCAACCGGCGAGCGAGCAAGCAGTTGTTGGCCAGCGAGGACTCGCCCGGTTGCGCGCCGTAGTCGGCTAAGGTCTCGGCTGATTCACGAGTGATGTCCATCACTTCGGGTACCGACATCTGCATGCGAAAGGCCAGCTCGTACTGCGCGATCCGCGTCATCGTTTCGGGGTGTCCCATCTCACCGGCTTGGATACGATTGAGGTCACTCAGTGCGTCCAAGGTTGCGCGACGCAGATCACGATCCATTCCCGGTGGATCGGACGAGTACAGTACCGGGTCACCTTTGGAGCGACACTGGACTCCTTGATAGACCGAGGGCAAGAATCCGCTGCCGAAAGAATTCTTGCCGCCGTTGGGTTGCACGCCACTGGAAATCAGCACGACGAAGCCGGGCAGGTTTTCGTTTTCACTGCCCAGTCCATAGGTGACCCAGGAACCCATCGATGGCCGACCGCTGCGAGGCGATCCGGTGTAGACCAACAGCTCGGCAGGCGCGTGGTTGAACTGATCGGTGTACATCGAGTGCACGACACACATCTCGTCCGCGACGGTGTGCAAGTTCGGAATGGCATCGGACATCCACATTCCCGATTGACCGACCTGCTGCCACTGGCGTGGCGAGCCCATCAGTTTGGGGACGCCCGAAGTGAACGCAAATTCTCGACCGGCGAGGAATTGGTCCGGGCAATCCTGATCGCTACGTTTGCTCAGCTCCGGCTTGTAGTCGAACAAGTCCAGGTTGGGCGGCGAACCGGTCAGGTGGATGTAGATGACTTGTTTGGCCCGCGCGGGAAAGTGAGGTTGGCGGGGTGCCAACGGGTTGACGATGCCTTGGCTGCCGCCGACGTTCTTACCTCGTGACCCGGCTGAGTCGACCGATTCAGCCGCATGCGTGGTAAGCCCCATCGCGGCCAACGCAGCTGAGCCGATGCCGGCAGTGGAGTGCTGCAGGAAGTGACGGCGAGTGTTCAGGGCGAGCCGTTGGATGTCCGGGTCCATCAGAATCACATTCGGTGGGAGGGAGGATTCAGGCGGGGGAAGGGATTTTTCAGGTAAAGATTGCGGGCAATGAATTCACCCACGCAAGCCTTTGCCAAAAATCACTCAACCATCATTTTGGTCGAAATCCGCGCAGCGTGCCACGCAAGTTGGCGTTTTTCGCCGGAACCTTGCCCAAGTTGTCGGTGGAACCCGCCACCCCAATGCTGTGTCTTGGCAGGATCAAGCCGTATATTCGGAGCGATCATTGCCGATCACGTCCCCGCTGGCATCGCTCCCCCTTGGGGCGACAATCACTCCTGATTTAGACTGTGTCAGTCGGTTTTGCGAAAAACGCTCCCCACCTGAGTTTTCAGACAGATGTCCCTGATCATATTGCGATGCATGTTCCTCCTGTGTGCTGGCGGTATCTCCGCCATCATCAACACTGGATTGCCCAGCGATGCCGGAGCACTGACTCCCTGGCTGATCTTTGCCGGATTGATGGGCACGGCGTTGGCTGTCGTGGTCGGCGACATTTACATCCCGCAAAAACGCATCGATACGATCTCGGCGGTCTATTTCGGTGTGCTCATCGGGATTCTGCTGACGTACATTCTGATCACGGCGATCGAACCGTTCTTCGGTGACAGCAACAATCTTGCCAAAGCCGTGCAGCTGATCGTTGCGCTGCTGTTGTGTTATATCTGCGTGAGTGTGCTGCTGCAGACCAAGGACGACTTTCGGTTTTTGATCCCCTACGTGGAGTTTGTCCGGGAGGTCAAAGGGTTCAAGCCCTTGGTCTTGGACACCAGCGTGGTCATCGACGGACGCATCGCGGACATGGTCCACACGGGCGTCTTTGACAACCAATTGATCATGCCCCGGTTCGCGTTGACGGAGCTGCAAGCCATAGCGGACAGTAGCGACAAGCTCCGGCGGACACGTGGTCGCCGCGGCCTGGACGTGCTCAACCGCATGCGTGCAGACAACAACGTGGACCTGATCATCTTTGACCGCGAGCTGCCCGAGCTGGCCGGCCAGACTGTGGATTTGAAGCTCGTGTTGTTGGCAAAACACCTAGAGGGCAAAGTCGTCACGGGAGACTACAACCTGAACAAAGTCGCCAAGTTGCACAACGTTCCGGTCATCAATCTCAACGAAATCAGCAACGCCTTGCGTCCGGCCTACCTGCCCGACGAAACCTTTCGCGTCAAAATCATCAAAGCGGGCGAGGGCCCCGAGCAGGGCGTCGGCTACCTCGATGATGGCACGATGGTGGTGGTGGAGGGTGCCCGGAACAAGATCGGCCAGGACTTGGACGTCCGCGTGACGAGCACCTTGCAGACCAACGCCGGAAAAATGATTTTTACGAAAGTCGAAAGCCGCTAGGCTGCTTGGGAACCCGCTCCCGAACGGTACAATACTGTTTCAACACAAAAACCAACCCACACCCGCGCCCATAGCTCAGCTGGATAGAGCATCGGACTTCTAATCCGACGGTCGGAGGTTCGAATCCTCCTGGGCGTACTGAAGACTCGTTTGCTACGCCTAAGTTTTAGGATAGCGAAACGCGTCAAGAGTTTCGGCTGTATGCGAAAAAGGGCCGAAGGTCTTGGCGACTTCCGCTCCGGACCAACACTGATTTTCAGACGGCGCAGACCACTAGTGCATCGTCCGGTCTTGATTTTGGGGTTAGCCGTTTTGGCGATAGCCACGGTTGTGTCACGAAAACCGTGGCTAACGCCAAAACGGCTCATCTACCGAACCCACGTTCTAAGACTGGACGATGCACTAGTGCGGATTATTCATAACCCGACGCGTAAGCGAGGGATACTCGGTAAATCCCTCGCTTACGCGTCGGGTTATGAAAAACTATCAGCCGCCACGCGATAGCGTCCGGGCTGAAGTCAGTTTGCGGAGCTTCTGGCCCCCTCGCGTCTCCTCCTGTTCTCACCCGCCTGCCCCGTCGATTCCGCCGCATGGATTCCGAACCGATCTATTACTTCGATCGATACCGCAAGGAAATCTGTGAGGAGAAGATCTACGGCGAAGGATTCCTGCGTTGGACTTACGAATCGCTCGGCGGGAAGCTAGCACTCGCCGCGATGGTCAAACATGCGTGGTTCTCACGCTGGTACGGTTGGCGGATGGATCGTCCCAAATCACGCGCCAAGGTCGCTCCGTTCATCCGCGACTATCTGCTCGATCCGAACGAGTTTGTGCGTTCGCCAGACGAGTTCGAACACTTCAACGCGTTCTTTTATCGCGAGTTGAAACCGTCCGCGCGACCGGTGGATGACGATCCCCAATCAGTGGTCTTCCCCGCCGATGGGCGACATCTGTGCGTGCCCGATCTGTCGCGATGCGAAGGGCTGTTTGTCAAAGGCGAGATGTTTGACTTGAGGACTCTGGTCGGTGACTCGCAATTGGCTGATCGGTACGCCAATGGCAGCCTGCTGCTGTCGCGGCTCTGTCCGGTCGACTATCACCGGTTTCATTTTCCCACCGCCGGTATTCCCGGTCCGGCTCGATTGATTCCCGGCCCCCTATTGTCGGTCAACCCGATCGCCTTGCGTCAGAACATCCAGATACTGGCGACCAACAAACGTGCGTTGACCGTTTTGCAGACGGAGCGCTTGGGCGATGTGTTGGTGATGGAGATCGGCGCGACGTGTGTCGGCAGCATCTGCCAGACTTATGAGCCGGGACAATCGGTGGCGAAAGGTGACGAGAAAGGCTTTTTTCGATTCGGCGGTTCGTCCACGATCATGATCTTTGAACCCGACCGAATCGTGTTCGATGAGGACTTGCGAGAACACTCGGCGAATCAAGTCGAGCTGTTCGCCAAAGTTGGCGACTCGATGGGGAAGGTTCAATAGTACAAGACCCGGCCGCTCACGCGATCACGGCTCACGGCGTTTTGTTGGGTCGACAACTCACAGGTCTCGGTTCAAGCCGCCGTTGTAGCTTGTCAGTTGCTCGGCAAAGTAATCCAGCCAAGCTTGTTTGTTGTAGCCAAAGTCCGCCCCCGGCGCGATCTCTCGCAGCAAGAGCAACGCATCAGGATTCTTGAAGTCCTCCTTGATCACGACTTTTTTGCTGCCCGTTGAGAACGAACCGTTACCGTTCTGAGAAAACCCGGCGTTTGTCCCAGCACCCGCCGGGATCTCCGTTTCGTGTGTCGTTACCAATGCGTCAGCGTACACCCGCCAAAGCTCCGGATCGGGCGCCCGTAACAAAGCGGCCAACGCATTTTTGACATCGCGATTGCTGCTCTTTTTTGGGTCCAGCATCTGCACGTACAGCCCGGCGGCCGATCGCCAGCCGAATTGTGTCAGTTGATTCAACGCTTCGTCGCGGACATCTGGATCGGCATCGTTCACACCGGCTAACGTCAACGCTTGTACTGCGGGACCGTTGCGAAACTGGCCGAGTTTTTGAACCCACAGCAACCGCATTGCTTTGGGCTGTTTACCGCCAGCAGATTTCGCAAGCTCATCGGCAATCGCCTCGGCCGCCAGTGGGTCCTCGATCGCTTGCAGCGCCGCCAACGATTCGGCCGCGTTCTTGTTGTTGGATAAAGCCGCTTTTCGCAGCGAGGCAACTTCCCTGTGCCAGCGTTTCGCCGTGAGCGCCGCCTCGTCTTTCGCCTCTTCCAACGCAATCGCCTCTGGCAGTTTCCATCCGCCCGAATTGATCAGCCCCCGATTACGTTGTTGCTCCTCAAACAGAATCCATCCCTTGCCACTTTGGACGTAGCCCAGCGCCGATCTTGCTTTGGAGTGATCCGGATCCAATTCGATTGCGCGCTGCATGTGGTAGTTTCGGTGAGCCGTCAGCTCTTGGGTGGCGCATAGCCTCGCCAGCTCATAGTGTTTCTCCGGATCGTCGCCCGCTGCTGCGGCGGCTTTCGAATAGCCAGCGAACTCGCTGTCCAGCAGCAATTTGGAAACCTTGGCCATCGGGACCGCCAATTTCATTTGATCGTTGATCGCGATGATCACCGTTCCCGTGTCGTTGGATCCCTTCTTTTCAAGTATTCGACCGCTGATCTGACCACCGCCGACGAGATCGATCGTATCAGCGGGCACGGTGGGGGCTGCAGCCACGCCGACCAGCAGAAACCCGGCAATCAACAGAAAAGAGCGGCAAGTCATCACAGGTCCAAGACAAGAGGTGTACAGTGTCGATCCGACGCCTTCATTGTAGGCCTGAAGGCGGACGAGTGCCCAAGCGAAAAAATCTGGTCTGGCCAATTGATACCGCCCACCGTCAAAATCCGCTCATGAATCAACACCCCGTTTGCCGAAACCATACTTGACTAAACGGATCAACTTTATACCATTTGGCAATCACTCCCAGGGCGAGCCGCCAAAATGTCGAATCAGCAAGTTCTAGAAACACCAGAATCCACGCAAAATCAGATGAATCAGCCTTCTGGCGAGCAGCCGTCACCGGGCAACGGGTCGCCACCGAAGTTGCCCATTTTGTCGCAATCGTCGCCTGCCGATGATGGGCCGCAGGGTGCGTTGGCTGCCGATCCGCCGTTGAAACCCGACGAGGATTTCTTGGCCGAGTTGGCCCAGCAGAGTGAAAAGCTTGAGACCGCGACCCCGCAAGAAATTTTGCGGTGGGCGGTGGACCGCTACGGCGACAAGTTTTCGATGGCGACGGCGTTCGGCCCCGAAGGCATGACGATCATCCACATGCTCAGTGAGATCGCGCCGCAAACACCGATCTTTAATCTCGACACCGGCTACCAGTTTCAGGAGACGCTGGATTTGCGTGAGCGAATCATCGATCGTTACGGGATCACGGTCGAGTTCAAGCAGCCTGAGTTGACGGTGGAGCAGTACGAAGCGGCCCACGGTGGGCCGGTCTACAAAACGAACCCGAATCAATGCTGCTTTGACCGTAAACTCAAAGTCCTGCATCAAGCCGCCAAGGGCTTGCATGCTTGGGCCAGCGCGATTCGGCGAGATCAGAGTCCCGACCGCGCCAAGGCGCCGATCGTGGGTTGGGACCGCAAGTTTCAATTGGTCAAGGTCAGTCCGCTGGCGAATTGGACCAAGAAGGACGTGTGGTCGATGATCACAAAGAATGACATTCCGTACAACGAGCTGCATGACAAAGGATACCCGAGTGTCGGATGCCAGCCGTGTACGAGGTCCGTTTTGCTGGGGGAGGATGAGCGTGCGGGACGTTGGTCGGGATTTCAAAAGACCGAGTGCGGACTGCACGATTGACGAGGTGTTGTGATGCTGATTTCTGCGCGTGTCCATTATGCTTCGCTGGCGATGATCGAGCTGGCGGCAAACCGTTCTCGTAAAGCGCCGGTGACTGCGGGCGAGATCACGGATCGTCAGGGGATCCCCGGTCCGTTCTTGGTCCAGATCCTGCGAACGCTTCGTTCGGCCGGTTGGGTGCGTAGCACGCGAGGCAGCAACGGCGGTTATCGATTGGCGGTGGAACCGGAGGATGTCACACTGTTGGACATTGTCGATGCGGTCGGTTGCCAGGACGCGGCGTGTCAAACGGAGAGTAAACCGACGCCGGCGGATGAGGCCTTGCGTGTGGCGTGGGACGAAGCGACCGAGGCGTCGCGATCGGTTCTCGCCAAAACCCGCTTGATCGATCTCGTGCAAGCCAGCAATCGTGACGACGCAGTCATGTTCTATATCTGAAGGAATGATCGTTGCCCAATAAGTGGATGGCCATTGACCATCGAACGATCATGTCCGGCCAGCGCCGCGGACCGGCGGCGATGATGTTGCGCGCCGTCTTGAGATGCGCAAGCGTCCCCTACGGGATCGCAGTCCGACGACGCAATCGCGGCTACGACTCTGGCAAAGCAGAAATCCATCACGCAGGTGTCCCAGTGATCAGCGTTGGCAATTTGACCACCGGCGGCACGGGCAAGACGCCGATCGTCTGTTATCTGGCCAAGCTGCTGCGTGAAGAAAACTTGCGTGTGTCCATTGTCAGTCGTGGTTACGGACGAGGCGAAGCCGACCAGAACGACGAAGCTGCCGAGTTGGCCGAGCGTTTGCCCGATGTGCCGCATGTCCAAGATCCCGATCGGGTGGCAGCCGCTCGAATCGCTGTGGAAGAATTGGAAAGCGAAGTCATCTTGATGGACGATGGATTTCAGCACCGACGTTTGCATCGCGATTTGGACATCGTGGTGATCGACATGACGTGTCCCTTCGGATTCGACGCCTTGCTGCCTCGCGGCCTGTTGCGTGAGCCCGTCACCGGACTGCGACGCGCCGGTATGGTGATGCTGTCGCGATGCGACCAAGTCGATGCGGGTGATATCGATCGCGTGCTCACGGTGATCCGGCAGCATGCGCCGGATGTCGCGGTGATTCGGACCCAGCATCGTCCGGAATGCATGTTGGAGTATCCCAGCGAGACCTTGCCATTGAGCGAGCTGATCGATTGTCCGGTTGCGTTGATCAGTGCGATCGGAAATCCGATGGCGTTTGAACGAACGGTTCAGTCGTGCGGAGCAAGAATCGTCGCGTCCAAGCAATTGCCCGACCACGATCCCTATTCACCCGAGTGTGTCGCTGAGCTGGATCGGTGGCTCCGATCGCTTGATGGGGTTGCGAAGGTTTTGTGTACCCACAAGGACTTGGTGAAACTGCAAACCGATCGATTGGGCGGCTTGCCGCTTTCGGCGATGTTGATCGGATTATCGGTGGATCAACCGGAGCTTGTGCGCGACACGGTGATGCAAGTGATCTGTCGCCGCTCCGCTGCTGAATAGCTGCGGAGCAGCGACAGCGTCATGCGTTTGGTGCAATCCACATGCACGGTGTTTCCCCGTGCAATCTGTCGCCGCTCCGCGGCTTGATGGGGTGTGTGGGGTGGCAGTAACCTGGGGCTCACGCCCCAGGCTATGTGCTGTCGTCGCATCCGCGACTGAATAGCTGCGGAGCAGCGAAAGCATAAAGCATGGGGTGTAAACCCCATGTTTTGTGCAACCCGTTCACCCAGCCAGCTGCGGAGCAGCGACAGCGTAATGCGTTTGGTGCAACCCATAGGCACGACGTTCCCGGATGCAATCTGTCGCCGCTCCGCGGCTTGTTGGCGGCGTCTGGCGGCGTTCACCTGGGGCTCGCGCCCCAGGCTGTATGCTGTCGTCGCGTCCGCGACTGAATAGCTGCGGAGCAGCGAAAGCATAAAGCATGGGGTGCCAACCCCATGTTTTGGAAAGCCCGTCAGACCAGCCAGCTGCGGAGCAGCGACAGCGTCATGCGTTTGGTGCAATCCACATGCACGGTGTTTCCGCATGCAATCTGTCGCCGCTCCGCGGCTTGATGGGGTGTGTGGGGTGGCATTAACCTGGGGCTCACGCCCCAGGCTATGTGCTGTCGTCGCATCCGCGACTGAATAGCTAACCTGGGGTTCACGCCCTTGTCTTTACCCACAAGTCGTCACGCCTTTTTTGTATCAGCAAGTTCCATTCCGGCAACTAGGAGCTGAAGTTTCTGGAATCCGTACCAGATGGTGTGCCAGCCTGGCTCGCCGTCGCTTTTTCGCCCAATGAATCCACCCAGGTTGGCAACTTGACGAAAAAATTCGTAAACCGTTAGCTTAGTGAGTTTCAACTTGGGGCGGTACACGGCAAGACAACGCAGCCAAGCGTGCGGAATTCGATTTCTGGCCTTGGCGGTCTGGTCGTTGCGTCCAACAAGTTTCAACTGAAACAAGCGGACACCTATCACACTGGTCAATGCGATCTGAGCTTCCAGACGATCCGCCGAACGCAACGAGTGGCCTTCAAGATTACATCCGGATTTAAGTACTTTGTGGTACTCCTCGATCAGCCAACGATTTTCATAATCCGAGACGACCTGCCAAGCATCTTCCAGTGTCGCCGCTGGAAGACTTGTCAATAAGACCCACTCAATAGATGAGACTCCCTTTGGTGCATTGACTTCTCGTACAACCACCACATTCATCGTGATTTCTTCGATCCCAAAGCTCCGAATCTTCGGGCTCACCTGTGACGGACGAGGAAAGGTTACTTCGGCAACGAGTATCTCCATCGTTGCCGTTCTTGCCTTCACTCCTGGGCGGCTGCGCAAAGATAATTCATAAGTGCCAACGCGCATTGCATTGCCCACAGCCTGCCTAAGGCTCACCTTTTCTCCGCGATTATCGATGACTTTACGCGAAAGCCTCGAAGCACGAATTACCCAGTCATCCCCAGTCCTAACGATATGGCACATGGTTTCGAAGCTATCGCCACCACGATCAAAAACGTGGACCCACTGGCTACCCTCCGGGGAAGGCCCGATGCGATCGACAAGATCTCCCCACAAGCTGCTTTCGCGATAACGTTTCAGGCGTTGTGTCCGAGTTTCATCTTTTGGGACATGTTTTCGTTTGAATAGAATTGCCCCCGCTTCGCCGACAATTTGCTCGTTATCACAATCGTACATCAAGCAATTGTGCAATTGAAACCCGCGACCGACGCCACTGCCCAACATCCCAAGGCCTGTGGTCGCCTTGTGAGAGAAGTGGTCGATGTCGGTTGTATCGCTGATTAACAAATACCGACCGGGCTTTGTATCGCGAGTCTTATTCCAATGTGATGAAGCGATCGAATCCAATGTCGCTTCGGGTCGATTGAACAACCCGTACGCGGCCTTCAGATCGGACCATTTTGTGTTCTGTTTGCACAAAGACTGATCCGGAGCGTCGAGCATATTTTTAGCGACGGTCTGTAATCGTTTATTCCGTCGAGGGTCCCCCAAATCGCAATTGGAGAAATGTTCCTCAACCCACTGCGCATTGTCGAGCACTTTCATCACAATCCATTCCCTCAAAAAAATCTGTGACTAGGCCGACACCTCCTTGCCGGCGCTTCTTGGTAGCTTCCAAATCATCCTGGCCACAACGCAATCTTTGCGATTGACAACGACCAATTCACCTTCATCGTGTTTCACGCGATCACTCACACGGACAAAAACGACGTGAAAATCCCTCGCGTTTCACGCCGATTGGTAGACTTGTGGGTAAAGACAAGGGCTCACGCCCCAGGCTATGTGCTGTCGTCGCATCCGCGACTGAATAGCTAACCTGGGGTTCACGCCCCAGGCTGTATGCTGTCGTCGCGTCTGCGACTGAATAGCTGCGGAGCAGCGAAAGCATAAAGCATGGGGTGTAAACCCCATGTTTTGGAAAGCCCGTCAGACCAGCCAGCTGCGGAGCAGCGACAGACCCGAGGAGGTAGAGCACGTGTCCAGCACCCACACAAACCTTTTGTTTCATATCGTTTTCAGCACCAAATATCGTCGCGATTTGATCACACCGGAGATTCAACCTCGTCTCTATGAGTACATCGGCGGCATAGTCCGGGATCAGCACGGTTCATTGCTGGAAATCGGTGGCATTGCCAATCACGTTCATTTACTCGCAAAGCTCAGTCCTCGAATAGCATTCTCTGACGCAATACGTGTTGTGAAAGCAAACTCAAGCAAGTGGCTGAATGAAACCTTTCAACCGAAGCACACTTTTCGATGGCAGCGCGGCTACGGCGCTTTTTCGGTAAGCCTTTCGTCCGTTCCAGCAGTCACGCAGTACATACAAAATCAAGAGAGTCACCACACCAAGCGGACTTTTGAAGATGAGTACCGCGCGATGTTGATACGCCACGGCATCCAGTTTGAGGAGCGGTACCTGTTTGAAGACGAGCACTTTCAGTGATCTGTCGCCGCTCCGCGGCTTGATGGTGTGTGTCGGGCGGCGTTCACCTGGGGCTCGCGTCCCAGGCTGTATGCTGCCGTCGCATCCGCGACTAAATAGCTGCGGAGCAGCGAAAGCATAAAGCATGGGGTGTAAACCCTATGTTTTGTGCAACCCGTTCACCCAGCCAGCTGCGGAGCAGCGACAGCGTAATACGTTTGGTGCAACCCATAGGCACGACGTTCCCGGATGCAATCTGTCGCCGCTCCGCGGCTTGATGGTGTGTGTCGGGCGTTCACCTGGGGCTCGCGCCCCAGGCTGTATGCTGCCGTCGCGTCCGCGACTGAATAGCTGCGGAGCAGCGAAAGCATAAAGCATGGGGTGTAAACCCCATGTTTTGTGCAACCCGTTCACCCAGCCAGCTGCGGAGCAGCGACAGCGTAATGCGTTTGGTGCAACCCATAGGCACGACGTTCCCGGATGCAATCTGTCGCCGCTCCGCGGCTTGTTGGTGGACGTCGGGCGTTCACCTGGGGCTCGCGTCCCAGGCTGTATGCTGTCGTCGCATCCGCGACTAAATAGCTGCGGAGCAGCGAAAGCATAAAGCATGGGGTGCCAACCCCATGTTTTGGAAAGCCCGTCTGACCAGCCAGCTGCGGAGCAGTGACAGCGTAATACGTTTGGTGCAACCCATAGGCACGACGTTCCCGGATGCAATCTGTCGCCGCTCCGCGGCTTGATGGTGTGTGTCGGGCGTTCACCTGGGGCTCGCGCCCCAGGCTGTATGCTGCCGTCGCATCCGCGACTAAATAGCTGCGGAGCAGCGAAAGCATAAAGCATGGGGTGCCAACCCCATGTTTTGGAAAGCCCGTCTGACCAGCCAGCTGCGGAGCAGCGACAGCGTAATACGTTTGGTGCAACCCATAGGCACGACGTTCCCGGATGCAATCTGTCGCCGCTCCGCGGCTTGTTGGTGGACGTCGGGCGTTCACCTGGGGCTCGCGCCCCAGGCTGTATGCTGTCGTCGCGTCCGCGACTAAGGCGGTTGCTGCGCAATCCAGAATCGTCGTTGGATAGCTGCGGATCGTTCACCTGGGGCTCGCGCCCCAGGCTGTATGCTGTCGTCGCGTCCGCGACTGAATAGCTGCGGAGTAGCGGTCGCTTTATGCCTTCGGTTTTGGCAGCACCGTACGTAAATGCAGCTCGGCCAGCTGGGCGTCGTCCACGTTGCCGGGGGCTTCGGTCATCAAATCCGATGCCTTTTGCGTCTTGGGGAACGCGATGACTTCGCGGATGTTGTCCAAGCCGGCGAAGAGCATTACCCAGCGGTCGATTCCCAGGGCGATACCGCCGTGTGGTGGCGCTCCGAATCGTAATGCGTTGAGCAAGAACCCGAAGCGATCTTCCGCGGTCGCTTCGTCGATTCCCAGCAACCCGAACACTTGCGACTGGGTGGCTTGATCGTGAATCCGGATCGTGCCCCCGCCGGCTTCGCTACCGTTGATGACCAAGTCATAGGCTTGGGCGCGACAGGCTTGCGGCTCGCTGCCCAACTTTTCCAGATCGCTTTTCAGCGGCGCGGTGAAGGGATGGTGCATGGCGTTCCAGCGTCCCGACTCTTCGTCCTTTTCGAACATCGGGAACTCAGTCACCCAACTGCAGTGCAGTGCGTCGTCGTCGTAAAGTTTCAGTTCAGCACCGAGCCGTTTGCGCAGTGCGTTCAGTCCTTTACAGGTAACTTCCCACGTATCGGCCAGGAACATCAGCAAGTCGCCTGGTTGGCCGCCCATCAGGGATTTGATTTCGTCCAAGTGTTCTGCTTCAAAGTTCTTTGCCACGGGGCTCCACAGCGACCCATCGGCTTCGACGCGGAACCAAGCGAGTCCCTTTGCTCCGAAATCTTTGACGAAGTTCGTCAGTTCATCGATCTGGCGACGCGAGTACTGTTCGGCTGCGTTTTCGACTCGGAGGCCGCGGACGAAGTTGCCCGCATCGGCGGTGGCGCGGAAGACGCGGAACTCGGTCTTCTTTGCGACTTCGGTCACGTCGGTGATCTCCATGCCGAATCGCAAGTCCGGCGCGTCGTGCCCGAATCGCCGCATGGCTTCGTCGTACGTCATGCGAGGTAGCGGCAGTTGGATGTCCTTGCCGTGGACTTCCTTGGCCGTGCGTGCGACCAGCCCATCGATCAAGCCCATGATGTCATCAGAATCGACGAACGACATTTCCAAGTCGAGTTGGGTGAACTCGGGTTGGCGGTCGGCCCGCAGGTCTTCGTCGCGAAAACACTTGGCGACTTGGACATAGCGGTCGAAACCGGCGACCATCAGGATCTGTTTGTAGAGCTGGGGCGACTGGGGCAGCGCGTAGAAGCTGCCGGGGTGAACGCGGCTGGGAACCAAATAGTCGCGGGCGCCTTCTGGAGTGCTGCGTCCGAGAATCGGCGTTTCGACATCGACGAAATCGTGTTCGGCGAAGTAGTCCCGCATGATCTTGATGATCTTGCTGCGAAGAAACAGGGACCGCTGCATGTCGCTGCGACGCAGGTCCAGGAAGCGGTATTTCAACCGCAGGTCTTCGCCGGGCAGCTCGGATTGGCCGGGGGTGAAGGGAGGGGTTTGGCAGGTGTTCAGGATCTCGAACTCGTTGCAACGGACTTCGATATCCCCGGTGGCAAGTTTCGCGTTGGATTTGCCTTCCAAGCGATCGGAGACGGTGCCGCGGATCAGAATCACGCTTTCGGCGGGGACGCGACCGACGTTTTCGATTTGCGCCGCGGTGGCTTCGGGCGGCCCGATGACGACTTGGGTCAAGCCGTAGCGGTCGCGAAGGTCGATGAAGACCGCGCCGCCGTGGTCGCGTTTGTTCTCGACCCAGCCGCAAAGGGTGACTTCGGTTCCGACGTCGGATTTACGGAGTTGTCCGCAGGTATGAGTGCGTAGCACGGATTCTGGATCTGATGGAGGAAAGAAGCGGGAGGGGTCAAGGCGACGAATTCTAAACGCTGCAGCCGCCATTGCTCAGGGGCTGCACAGCAAGGAAATCGGTGGTTCGCAAAAAAAGAACGCCCCGGTCCGATAGGAAAGAGGCGTTCTCAGGTGCAGTGTCGGATCGGTCAATCAAGAGAGACTGGGTCTCCGGGGTGATGACCGATCATTCTTGTCCGATGCCCGGCATCAATACTCCGCAGGGCCGGTTTGGGCGATTTCCTCGGCTTCCTCGGTGTGCCCGTCCTTGGGAGCTTTGAATCCCAGCAGTAGGATCAGGTAGAGAATCGCCATGGCGGCCGGTACCAAGGCAGTCACGCGAATCGCCATCCTGCTACCGTGCAAGGTTGCTTCGGCAACGGGTCCCGCATCGACATCGGCGAACTCTTTGTTTGCTTCCCACCACTCAGCTTGGGCTCGCAAACCTTTGAATTCGTCCTCTTGAATGCGATCGCCGGCGATTTCAACGTCGGAAAGTACCGCTTCGCCGTTGTCGCTCAACATCCCAGCCTTGGAGCCATCGATGCCGGTGATTTCCGGAAAGAACAAGAACTGATTGGCATTGGGAGCTTTAACTCGCTCATAAGTTTCCTTGGCGTTTTCCTGGATGTACTGAGAAGCAAAGTAGTCTTGCTTGTAACCGATACCAGGTCCGCCCAACAATCCGGCAGATGTCATTCCGACAAAGCCCATCAAGGCCATTGCCACGGTGGCACTTTGAGGGAAACGTTCGCCAACCACACCGAGCATGGTCGGCCACAGGAATGTCTTGCCCAGTGCGTAGACCGTAGCGGCAAAGAACATGAACGGTGTGCTGTCGCCGATGCTGATCAGGTACAGACCGACGGCACCGGTAACGGCACTGATAAGCAGCAGCCCGAGTGAGCTGATCTTGTGGACGATCGGACCGGCAAAGAAACGCAGTGCGGTCATCAACAGAGACGTGTAAATGAACAGGGCTGTTCCCAGTTCAACGCTCTTGAGAATTCCGCCTGTGATTTTGTTGATCCAGCTATCGGTTCCCAGCTCCACATAACCGACGCATGCGTGAGCAAGCAACAAGATAATAAAGAACGGCCCGATCAGGTTGGAGAACATGCCCGCGTAGGAAATCGAACCCTGTTGGGCATCCGTTTGCGGGAACGCTTCCTTGAGCGAGATGAACCCGTACATCGCGACGGGAATCAAGTAAGTCGCCAGCAGGATTTCCCAGCCGATGCTGCCCTTAAGAAAAACGATCAGACCACCGATGACCAGACCGGCGGGCCATCCTGCGTGCAGAATGTTCAGATAGTGAGTCTTCTGAGCGGGAAACAAGGTCGCGGTCAAAGGGTTGATCACGGCTTCGCAGATCCCGTTACCGACTGCGAAAATGAACGCCGACCAAAATAGAATGCTGTAAACCGCGTCCTTGCCCAGTGCATTGAAGACGGGAGTCGCCGAGAAAAGCATCACGGCTGAAATCAGGTGACAGGCAAACGCGATCACAAGAAGGGGTTTGTATCCGATCTTGTCGACCAACAATCCGGCGGCCAGGATCACCAGGCCGAAACCGAGCAACCCCCCACCGGTGATTTGGCCCAGCTCAGTCATTGTGAAGCCGTACTGTTTGGACCAGATGTCCAACAAACCCGCACGGACGGCAAATCCGATCCCTGCAGCAATCAGGGTCAGGAACCCTGCGGTAAGAAGCTTTTTCCGGTTTTCCATCTTCAATAATCTGTGCGGAGGAGGGACAAAATTCCAAGTTGGCGGAGATGCTGCCACTAACGCCCGATGGTGTCAAGCATTGAGAGCATTAAAACGACAGCCAAGAACCTAATTCCTAGCGGCTCTCCATGCCACTAGCACGCTCGCTATAGTTGACGCAGAAGTCAAAAATTGTCGCCTTGGGCGAAATTCCCCTCTGTCCCCCATCCCTGGAGCACCCAAAATGCGTCTGATTCTTTCCGCTTTCCTTTGCCTCGGATTGCTCGCCACGATGACCCAAGCCGAACCGCACGCCAAGCCGCACGAGGGGGAGCACGAGTGCGCCCTGGATTTCAAAGCCAAGAACATCGACGGCAAAGAAGTCGATCTGGAGGACTATGAGGGCAAAGTCGTCTTGATCGTCAACACGGCCAGCAAGTGCGGCTTGACCCCTCAATACGCCGGTCTGCAAAAGATGTATGAGAAGTATGAGGACAAGGGCTTCGTCATCCTCGGCTTCCCCTGCAACCAGTTCGGTCGCCAAGAACCCGGCTCGGCCAACGACATCAAGGAATTCTGCTCCAGCAATTACAGTGTCACCTTTCCCATGTTTGACAAAGTAGACGTCAACGGTGACGAAGCCGCACCGATCTACAAGTACTTGACCAGCAAGGACGTCAAGCCAAAGGGCAAAGGCACCGTGACCTGGAACTTTGAAAAATTCCTCATCGACCGCGAAGGAAACTTGATCGCTCGATTCGAGCCACGGACCGCTCCCGATGATGCGGAGTTGGTGAAAGCCGTCGAAGCCGAATTGGGTAAGTAAAAGGTTGTTCCACTCGCCGAGTGTTACCACGTAGCCGCGTCTCTCGGGAGGTGCGGTAAATAAAAGTAGGATGGGCACTCTTGCCCGTCCGTGATCTCTCGGGCAAGAGTGCCCAAGCTACATGAGTTAATTTCCACACGTCCCGAAGGGACAGAAATAAGTAGCCCAGGGCAGAGCGCAGCGTCGCCCTGGGGTGCGGTGCGTCGTTACCATCCTCAAGCCCCGACGTGGGCGTTACAGTGTTTTGCCCCTTCAGGGCGAAGGTATTCGGCGGGTGTTCGATTACCCAGGGCGGCGCTGCGCTCTGCCCTGGGCTTTCATGTTCGGCCCCTTTGGGGCGTGGCGACAACAAGCGTCCTGGCTCTTTGCAAGAATCACCCGGATCAATGATTGCTATGTGGATTCAGTAATCCCCTCAGTCGCGGATGCGACGACGGCATACAGCCTGGGGCGCGAGCCCTCTTTATCCTACACATCTCCGATGAGCCTTTTGTAGGCGAGGAAAGCTTCGTGGTACGACTCGATTTTCCGCATTCCTCGCCAGATCGTTGTGGAGCCGGGCGGGCCTTGGCCTTTCTTGTCCAGATAGCCGCCAAGCTTGGCGACCACCAGCATCCATTCGCCGATCGTGGGAGGTGTTTCGGGAACCTCACGTCCGGCAAAGACCACGAGGTACGTCGCCTTCCAAAAACTGGCATCGTAGAAACGCTCGCAACTGACTTGCGGACAAACTCGATTGGCGGTCTTGAGTTGCTCGACTCGAAACCCAGTGATCATCAAAAGCGTCACCGCACGCACGTATGTATCGATCTGCTCGTACTTCAGCTTCTCAATCTTCATGCCGCTCTTGAGCGTCTTGAAATACAGTTCGATGTCCCAGCGGCGACAATAAGAACCAATGACTCGTTCGATTTCCGAGATCGTCGAAATGGGGAGCGATGTAAAAAGTAACCAGCGGATCGGCTCTTCGCCTTCGGGTGCGTCCGTTTCGACGGCCTCGACAACATTGATCGTCACGTCGGGAGCACGACCACCAGGGCGTGCCGGGCCGCGTAAAGTGACCTGCCGGGCACGAATCGAAATCGATGCTACCCGGGCACTGCGACTCATCCGACGAGCACGCGTTTCTCCGATAATTAATGACTTTCGCTCGCTTAAATCGATTTCACGCTGAAACTGAAACTCCGTCTCCTGCATCACTTCGGAGATCGTCCTGGTTTCACCTTGATCGAGCACTGTGCGATCTTGGCAACCACGAATGACGTAGTCATAGTTGGCCGCCAGATCATCGGTTTGCGCTAGCAATTCATAAATATCAGACTCGCTGTCCGAGACGCCAATGTAGTGCGTCTGGGGATGAGCCAGTGCGATTTGCTCGCCACTTTGAAACATCTCCAGCCAACGGTAGCTTTCTTTTTCTTCAAAGGCTTGCTGGCGTCGCAGGTTGACTTTTTCTGTTTTGTTCAGATCCGTCTTGATGTCATCACGCGTCCAAATGCACTGATCGACCGTGCCCAGAACAAGTCCATCCTCGGTGATCGCATAGAGTGGGTGCAGAAAGAAACCGAATTTGTCCCGACTCTCCAACGGCCCGGCCCCGCGGACTTGCCGCTGTGGTTTGGTGAGATCACAGACGGTGGTATCCTGGGATAGGATGACGACCGGTTGCTCGGCGGTGCGAGCGATTGAAGCATCATTGTGGGCTTTGAGAATGCCGTCCACAGGGATATTTCGATTGTTTACCAAACGGTAGGTTGCCTCAAGTTTCGCGTTGTCCTTACACGCACTGGGCGTAGATTCGGCAATCTCGGACTGTTGCTCAAGAATCAGGGCGACACGTCGCTCCCGCCGCTTATCACCTAAATCCAAAGTCCGAAGCTCATCTTTTATCCAGCTTGCCATTGTCCCGATCCCTGGGGAAGTGTTTTGTCGACTCCAACCGACCAAAGGGTAGAAAAAAAGATGTGTAGGATAAAGAGGGCGCGAGCCCCAGGTGAACACCCGACGCCGCCAACAAGCCGCGGAGCGGCGACAGATTGCATCCGGACCACCGCGTGCTGTGGGCTACACCAAACGTTTTATGCTGTCGCTGCTCCGCAGCTTCTGGGCGGACTCGCTTGCAGAAACATGGGGTTGGCACCCCATGCTGTATGCTGTCGCTGCTCCGCAGCTATCGGAGCTAAACCGGGGTGCGCTGGCTTCGCCGCGACCCCAGGCTATGTTGTTTAACCACTTCGTGGTCGGTTTGGAGAATAAGTGTCCACTCTCGTTACCAAAATCACGCGGAGAGATGATTGCTAATTGGATTTCGCGACACTTATTTTCCGCACGTTCTCCGAGACGCGAAACATCGACTTAGAAAGTCGAGCGACGATCGGCTAATCGTTCCACAGCGGGAGTTCGTCGCGGGCTCGTTCGGACATTCCGTCTTTGAAATGTTTGCGGCATACCGACACGTAGCGTTCGTTGCCGCCGATTTGAATCTGTTGGCCGTCTTTGATTGGGCGGCCGCGGTCATCGATCCGCAGCACCATTGTGGCTTTGCGGCCGCAGTGGCAGATCGTTTTGATCTCCGACAAAGTGTCCGCCCAAGCCAACAGATTCTCGCTTCCCTCGAACAGGTTGCCTTGGAAGTCCGTTCGCAGCCCGTAGGCCATCACCGGGATGTCCAGCAAGTCACAGACATCGCTCAATTGTCGCACTTGCTGGCGGGTCAAAAACTGGGCTTCGTCCACCAGCACACAGTTCAAGGAACCTTTGGAGCGTAGATCGGTGATCAAAGACAGCAGATTGTCCGCCGTGTTGAACGTCACCGCGTCGGCTTGTAGCCCGATTCGCGAAGTCACCTTGCCGGCGGCCACCCGGGTGTCGATTTCCGGCAGCAGAATCAGCGTGTTCATCCCGCGTTCGCGGTAATTGTGGCTGCACTGCAGCAGCACGGTTGACTTCCCCGCGTTCATGGCGGAGTAATAGAAATAGAGCTTGGCCATTGCGTCCGAGCGAATTCACGGGTCAAAATCACGAATCAAATCGCGGTTGCGGCAATTTGACGCCAGAGGATAACGATCGGTTGATCGGCTATCATTATGGGACAGATCCACGTCAGTGGATACGCCCGCCAACATCACACCACCTGCCTCGGAGTTACTCATGCGTTCGGTCGTCTACGGAGTCGCCATCTTGGCTGCAGCCGGAATCATGTATGTCGTCGCCCAAACACCCTCTGACCCGGCTACCAACCAGGAAACCGCGGTCGCAACGAGCGTGACCCAGCCCGCGACGGTGGAGCCATCCGCCGAACAACTCACCAAGGTCACCTTGAGCGTCCCCGACATGATGTGCCCACATGGTTGCTACCCGTCGATCAAGGAACGATTGGAGTCCTCCGATGACATCGTGTCCGTCGAACTGGGGCCACAGAAGGTCGAGGGTGAGATCGACAATCGTCAAATCATCGTGACGCACAAAGAGAGCTTCAACGTCGACGACGCGATCGCCCAGTTGGAGACGATCGGATTCAAGAACGCGAGCGTCGTGCAGTGAACCACGACGCGGCCCCGTCGATGGCTGAGCCCGCTCCGGCGGGCGTGATGCTGATCGGCCACGGGACGCGTGACACAGAGGGCACGGAGCAGTTCTTTCAATTGGCTTGCCAGCTTGATGCGGTGCTGGGCCGGCGTGATGTTCCGTTGCCTCTGGCGGCTTGTTTGTTGGAGTTTCAAGAACCCACGATCAGCCAAGCCTGGGATGCCCTCGTTGCTCGGGGTGTGAAACACATCCACGTGGCGCCGCTGCTGTTGTTTGCCGCGGGACATGCTCGCGACGACATCCCAAAGGCATTGGCTACGTGCCAGCAACGCAACCCCGACGTGACTTGGGATCAAGCAGGCCCGATCTCGCGTCACGGTGCGATCCTGGATCTGTTGGAAAGACGGATCGGTGAAGTCACCGGTCGGTTGGACGGTTTGGAACTTGATCGGACCGCATTGGTGATGGTCGGCCGAGGCAGCTTTCACCCCTGTGCCCAAGCCGACATGCGAGTGCTGACGGAAGTGCTGGCTCGCCGTATGAACTTTGCCGTCCATCGAACGGCTTTTTACGCGATGGCCGAGCCGAAGCTGCCGGAAGTGCTCAGCGCGGTGGCGACGGACGACATCACGGATGTGATCGTTCAACCGCACCTGCTATTTCAAGGGCGTTTGTTCGACGCAATTGCTGAGCAAGTAGCCGAAGCGGGGCAGAGGTACCGCGGTGTCCGTTTCCACGTGGCGGGGTACTTGGGGCCAGAGCGAGCGATCGCGCAAGCCATCCATGATCGTGTTTTATGTACGTTAGGCTTTCTAGCCTGACATGTCTGCGCGTAGGTCAGGCTAGAAAGCCTGACGTACATTCAGCCTGACCTGCGATCAGCTCAGGCCGGTGAGGACTCCGTCGCCGCAGTGGTCGGGGTTGCCGAAGGATGGGGTTGGGAAGCCGAACGACTCGGCAATCGTCATCAACAACCGATTGTGCGGCACGCCACCCATCTCCAACGCCTGGCCGGTCTTGAAATCCAACCCGCCGCCGACGAATACGAACGGAATGTTGTCTCGCGTGTGCGAGTTTCCTTTGCCCAATTCGTTCGTCCAGACGATCGTTGTGTTGTCCAGCATGCTGCCGTGACCAGAGGGGTCAGGGGTTTCGGCAAACCGTTGTGCCATCGCCGCGACTTGCTCGGCGTACCACGTGTTGATCTGGATCAGCTTCTCATAAGCTGCTTCGTTTGAATCCGGTTCGTGAGACAATCCGTGGTGGCCTTCATCGATTCCCAGCCATCGCATGCGTGGTTGACCGACGCTGTTGGTGATCTGGAACGTCGCGATGCGGGCAAAGTCGGCGGCGAAGGAGTTGACCAGCAACTCGATCTGCATCCGAGTGATCTCAGGCATGTTGTCGTTTTGTTCTTCGATGTTTGGTGGCAACACGGGGACGGCATGCGAGACACCATCGTTCTTCGTTGCTGCTGCCAGCTCCGTCTTCAGTTCTTTCTCGACCGATCGGACCATGTCCAAGTGCCGGTGCAACATTTGGCGGTCTTCTGCCGAGATCATCGACTCGACTTTCTTGAAATCGCCAGCCAAGTCGTCCAGGACACTTGCCAGCAGTTTTTGGTTGCTCGTTTGTCCGTACAGTTTGTCGAACATTTGGTAGGGATCACTGATCGGTGCGACTGGCTGATTCGCGCCGGCATAAGACATACGAGTCCATGTGTCCGCACGTTCGGGAACCATCACGCCGAACTCCAGCGATCCGAATCGGGTCTGCGTCGTCGGATCGGCCTGCAACAGATTCTTGAGGTGTTGATCGATCGAGATCCCCATCGACCAACCCGCCGGCGTATCACTGCCGCCTTGAACGTCGCCGGGGAACAACTCGATACCGGTCAGCAAACATCCGATGCCACGCATGTGCCCATCGCCGTCACCTTTGATGCGGTTGTTCAAACCGTGCATCGTCAGCACTTGATCTTTGAACTTCTCCAGCGGTTTCAAGATCCGTTTGAAATCCAACTCCGGTGCTTTGGTGTCAGGCCAAAAGTGATCGGGGATCACGCCGTTGGGGCTGAACACAAAAACGAGACGACGCCGACGCGAGGAACTGGCGGCCCATCCCAAGCTGGGCAGTCCGACCAAAAGTTGTGCGGCCGCGGCGCTGACGCCCAATCGCATCAGGAAGTCGCGTCGGTTCAAACCGTTTCCGTTGGATGTTCGTGGCATGGTTCGTTTTCTGTTGAGGCGGGGTGAATGAGGTGGGCGAGTCAGGCGGATGGCAGGTCAGGTCGATCGCGAGTCAGGTCGATCGCGGGTCAGGTCGATGGTGTCGATTCGTCGGGGACCATCGCAGCGATGACCGCGATTTCAACGATCAGTATCCTGATGTTGTAACCGCTGTCCTGGAAAGATTTTAACAGTTTCTGCGGCGTCTCGGGGCCATAGGCTAGGATCGGCTGTTTGGTGAAAAACTCAAACGCATTTTCGACGAATGCGGATTGGGCGTCCGTGCTGTTGGCGAAAAACTCCGCAAGCTCTCTGGGACCGTCAAAGCTTACCTGCTCGCCTCCGCGGGTCACGTAGCTACCACTCGCGTCGATCGGCTTTTCCTTTTCCATCGCTCTGAATCGTCCCACGGTGTCGAAATTTTCCAGGGTGAAGCCCAGCGAATTGATCTTCTGGTGGCAAACCTGACACTTTGCTTCGCCTGTCTGCAGTTCAACGCGTTCACGCGTGGTCAGCATCGGGTGCAAGTCTGGATCTGTCGGTGTGAAGGCGGCGTTGGGTGGACGAAGGGTTCGTCCCAAAGCGTGGCGGATCAAGTAGACGCCGCGATGAATGGGGGACGTCGTGTCGTAGTACGCCAAGTGGCTCATCAGTAGCGGGTGGCTCAGCACTCCAATTCGGCTTTCGGGGGCCGAGACGCTACGGACCACTTCGCCCGGTACGGCATCAGATGCCGGTTTCCAGGTCTCGCCATAGAACTCGTGCAAGCGTTCGTTGGTGAACGTCCAATCGGCGAGGAACAGTTGACGGTAATCGCTCGAATCACTCCAAGTGACTTCGTCCAAGAAAGCATCAAGTGAAAGCCTCAAGTCGAGCAGCAGCTGTTTATCAAATCCCGCGAACTGTTCTTGGTTCTTGGTGACTTCCGCCGTCGGGTCCAATTTCAACCATGTGTAGAACATCTCGTGCAGTTTGCCGCGTGCACGAGGGTCGCCGATCATCCGCTCGGCGGCCTGCCGCACTCGGTCTTCTTTTTCCAAAGCGTTCTTTTCAGCGTCTTTGATCAGCCAATCCGATGTCGGCAGCGAGTCAAAGAGAACCAGCGCCAGCCGGTTTGCCACGCGACGCGATCGCGACTGGGTGTTGTCGAGCGTCGGATACAGAAATCGAGGTGACTTGATCGCCAGCAAACAAACACGTCGAATCGCCATGGCATTGTCTGGTTCGGCATCCAGTTGTCGATCGATGTACAGTTGGCGAGTTTCCTCGTCGACCTCGCCACGAAATGCGACTTCCAACAGTTCTGTCAGGAAGCCCCGGAGTCGACCGCGATTCTCGTCGGAATCCTTCTTGTGCTTGCGCTCGTAGTCTGGCCAGAGTTCTGTCGTGGCGATCTCGGCAAACTCAAGCGCCGCTCGCGTGGTGGATTCGTCCCATTGGCGATTGATGTCGGTGCCACGCTGGTAGCCGTAGCTTTCATCGTCCGGTGGCAACTTGGTTTCGATCGCAAACGTTGCGGGCAAAGTATTGACTGAGAGATTGCGGGTCGGGATCAACTGCTCGGTGCCGCCCGGTGGGACCCAGGAAAGCGAGAACTTCGCTGGCGGCAACTCGGTCTTACGCTTTCGCTGTTTGAACTCGATCCACAATGGATATTGTCGGCCGGCCAACAACGTAACGTAGCGTCGGAATTCCTCCTTGCCTTCGGACTGAACATGGTTGTCGATGAGCAGGCGTTCCCAATTGCCGAAACGGAACTGCATCGAGCAGCTTGAGCGGACCACCAACTCGTAACGACCGGTGTGTTCCGCTGTGAGCGTTCCACGCCAATCGATACGGAATTCTTGGGGGTCGATTCCGTTACCTGGACCGTCGTTGCCGAAGTCAAAATCGATCACGGCGTCTGTCCGCTCGATCTTGAGATTTTCCTTCTTGCCGCTCGTGGTGGTGTAGTATGAGCCCTTCAGGCCGTGCTCTTTCTCCACCCAGGGATCGCCGCCGAAGGAACCGTAGAGGTCGGCAAGACTTTGCTGCAACTGGCTGCCGGTCAGGCGGGCAAAGTGATGCGTGGCAGGCCGGTTTCTCAACCGGGCGGCTTCGCCATAGAAGGCCTCGTGGATGTACGCCGCCACGGCTTGAGCGTCATCGCCGACACAGCTCTCCGGCTTTTCCTCTGGCATCGTTTCAGCGATCACCGTTGTCAACTCGCCGATGGAGGAGTCGCCGATCAACGGATCCGCGTAATGATCCTTGACGCCTTGACCGGACTCGCCGTGGCAACTGGCGCACTTGGACTCATAGATCACTTGTCCTTTGGCGATCAGAAAATCGTCGACTTCTGCAGCGCGTACGCTCCATCCGAGCGTGGTGCAAAGAGTGGCCAGTCCGACCGCCAATGCAGCGGACGACCTGATCTGGCTGAAATTTCGCATGGATCGTTCTTGGTGGGATGCAGTCTGCGGGCGGGGTGGCACGTGCCGGTCGGTGTAAGGGCCGGTCGGGGTAAGGGCCGGTCGGTGTAAGGAACGACTCTGGTACCACAGAAGACTGTATTTGGGCGGGAATCGGCCTTCGCCGACACCCTCCATTCTAGCCATCACGCCTGTTTTTGCACAGTCTTGATCTTTGCAGGCGATCTGCGGCAGAAAGCCCCTTGGACCAAACGGGGTGATTCTGCGATACTACGCCCTCACCACTCAATTAAACGTCCATTTACCTCTTTTTTTAACAGTCCATGCACCCCCACCGGATGGCGGGGTTGAGAAGGATTGACAGGAAACAGAATGCTGAAGAACTTTTCACCCCAATCGCTCGGTCTCAACGGTCGCCAAAGTGAGTTGATTGAGTTGGCGTTGACCTATGCCTTCCGCGGGATGGACGTCGACATGTACGAGATGCTTCGTCGCAGTCAACGAACGAGTCTCGACGATGCTGCCAAGTACTTGCGTTCGGCATCGATTGCTCTGGGCGGATTCAACTTGGAAGTCAACTTGGACGCAGACGACGATGCGTTCACCAGTCAGTTGGGTGCCGTGCATCCGGTGGCTGAGCTGGCAAAGGAACTGGGAGCCACGCGTGCTTATACGGTTCTGCCGGCGGCGACCGATCGGTTGCCCTACCACGAGTACTTCCAGACTCAAACGGGACGACTTGGGCAGATCGCAGACGTACTGGGCGCTCAAGGCATCAAGCTCGGTGTGACTTTCCAAGCTGCCGCTGGTCTGGCTGACGGCAAACAGTTTGAATTCATGCGTAAAGTGGAAGGCCTCGTTGCCTTGGTCCGCAGCGCCGGCAACTCGAATGTCGGTTTGGTGATCGATACGTGGGATTGGGCCGTCGGCGATGGTGCGATGGATCAAGTCAGTGAGTTGAAGGCCGGCGAGATCGTCGCGGTCCGGCTCGGATCGTTGCCAGCCGACGTTGATGCGTCAAAGGCCAAGGTGTCTGATCGTATCCTGCCGACGTTGCAAGGCACGATCAATCACGTCAACTTGATCAAGCATCTGGAGTCCATCGGGTTCGATGGCCCCGTCAGTCCGTCGGCATCGCCTCTGCAGTACAAGAATCAGACGCGTGAAAAGACGGTGCAAGACGCCCAAGAAGCGATCGATGCGATTTTCCGTGAAGCAGGACTGCACGTTCCCGCATTGCCGATGGATACGATCGAAGACATCGTGTATGAACCGACTCCGATCATCAACTGATCGTTGTCCGAGACGAGAGTCATTCGAAAAGGCGTGATGATTTTTTCATCACGCCTTTTTTGTTTCCCGTGGCCTGACGGCCAGCGGTTCAGGGCATATGGCACCATCATACGCCCTGAGCCGCGATGCGTGAGCAATCTGTCGCCGCTCCGCGGCTCGTTGGCGGCGTCGGGCGGCGTTCACCTGGGGCTCGCGCCCCAGGCTGTATGCTGTCGTCGCATCCGCGACTGAGGCGGTGGTTGCGCAATCCAAAATCGGCGTCGGATAGCTGCGGAGCAGCGACAGTGCTAACCCCATGTTTTGGGCTGGGCTCGCGGCCTTTGCGAATTGTTCTGAGCAATCCAACGCAAATCGTCTCAATGCCCTGTCAACCTCCTCTAACCAATCGGACGCGAGTGAGCGGACCTGCACAAGTGGCACATTCCCAACCTTCTTGGTCAAACGCCATGTTTTTCCGGATCCGAAAGGAAAGCCCAGGCGGCAAAGTCACCGATAGCTTCCCATGTTCCGCTGACGGGCTCACAACTCGCCTCGCGTCGGAGCAGAACAAATTCCCGCCTCACTCACCACTCAACCGTCTCAGAAAGGACTGCCGCACTGCCCAGACAAATCATGATCAATGAACCAACGTCGCGCAGGATGGTGCGTGAGTGTCTCGGTGATTTGCCATGAACCCACCGGAAAAATGCTGAATCGTCAACGGATGGATTTTCCGCACGACGCGAAACGACGATCAGCCAGGGACGGCATTAGCGGATGGCTTTCAGGAGGAAACCTATATCATGAAAATGACTCGTCGAATTTCGAAGCGGCTCCGCCGTTTTGCACTTTTCTGTTTCATGGCCACTGGCTCATCCGGCTTCTTGACGCCATTTCCTCTCGCCGCCGCTGAACCAGGAAAAGCGATCACGCCGACTCCGGTCGAGTACCGTGTCGATGATCCGTCGCAATGGTGCGGTTGGATCATGGAAGAAGCCATTCCTAGCGACACGTGCAACTACGACACGTGGTCTCAGTACGAAGACGAGTTGGTCGCCAAGGCAAAGCGGACCGATCGCAGCGAAAAACAGATTGACAAACAAATCACAGAGCAAGACTCAGAGGCTCTCGCCGACGCAGAAGCCGTCACGGAATGCTCCGAAGAACACTTCGCGGAGTACCTTGGTCCGGCCACGCACGATTCACTGCCGCAACCGGCATTGTCGACCCAGCCCACCATCTCTCGCACTTCATCTCAATTCGACTCATCGATCGCCGCCGTTGCCGCGACCGCCTGTGCCAGTGCCGGGATTCCTTTTGAGCAAATGGTCGAGCCCTTCGCGATGGTAGGAACTCGCTTTGGTGGCTCCGGTGATCAAATCGATCGCTTTCAACAGTGGTGGATCGAAGCCGCGGAGAAGCACGCAGCGGCACAGGCCGCGGAGCAGATCGCGGCTTTGGCGGCGGACGTCACCGCAGAGAGTGACGACAGCGAACAGTCTGTCACAGATGAATCTTTTCTTGATGAGGGCGACGCTGACTCGGCCTCCAGCGCGATTGCACAAAAATCGGACGCTGAAAACGAAGAGGTCAGCAACATGGTGCCAGTAGTGGACTTCGATAGCGAGATTGCAGGCGACGAACTGTGGGCCAACGAGAGTGAGGCAGAGGTTGCCCAAGAAACCGCCGAGGTTGTCGAAGAGATCACGGAAGTCGATGAGGCGTTGATTGCAGCCCAAGATGAGGTGGAGATCAAAGCCGAGTTGGATCGACTTGCTGGCGAAGAGCCCGTGGACGCAGACGAAAAACTGGATCGCACGCTTGGCAAGAGCGTGTTGGCCATGGATTCCATTCCTGCCGAGCCTGAGGAGACGACGGAGTCCGTCATAACGGAGTCGTTGTCCGCAGAAGTCCAGTCAGAATCGTCATCAGAAACGTCTCCTGAAACGTCCCCTGAAACGTCCACGGGCAGTGTGGCAACGGCAGAAAACGCCGAGGTGAGTGAGCCGACTGCGGAAGCGTCGGTCGCCCGTGCCGCCATCTCGGAAGGGCAGCAGGTCGATGAAATCTTGATCGGCAGCTCGCCCGTTATCTGCACGATCCCCGAAGCCTACTTGCCGTACGACTTGGCCGCTCGTGACTTGCCACACAACGGTCTGTTTTCCTTTTCCAAGCAACCGTTTTGTGTTCTGACACAAGACTTGATCGCGGACGTCAAGCAAGAACCGGCTCAAAGCGGTGACTGGAGTCCGCTGGACCCCAACGCAGTGCCGGTGGCTGAGTTGACAGAAGAAATCGGCGCGGAGGACGTCCGGTATCTGGAGCATTTGTTGGATGAAGTTGTATCGAACGCCTCCGAGGTCATCACGGAAAATGATCTCGCGGGCAAACGGCTCTCGGCCGACCAAATCGGGCAAGACTTCGCCGCACTCGTGGTGAGCGGAGAAGGCTTGGTCCAGAATGTTGCACGGCAACTGGCTCTCGTATGGCCAGCCCAACCGCAGCAGGTCGGTAACGCGGGAGCCGAATTGTTGGCGCGTGCTCAGGCTGTGGAGCAGATTGAACCGGTCCAGTCCGATCAGCTCGCCGAAGCAACCGCCACTGTTTTGCAGTGGGTTGACGCCGCCCAGAGGGTCGCAGATTCCGTTGGTCAGAGATGGCAGGAAATCACTGAGGTTGCCCGAAATCGTGGAACTCAGTCCCAGCCGACTCGGCGATAACGCCTGTGAACGTCTGAAAGGTTGAAAACAGATTCGCCGGTCTCGTCCATCCTGCCGGCTCCCCAAAATCTGGATTCACTGCACAATCCGCTCGTTCTCTCAACGCCCTCCCTTGTTGAGAACGGGCGGATTTTTTTTGCTTGCCGTTCGGTCACTTCCTCCCAAGGAACTTGGCATACCCGTAATGGGATTCGCCAGAATTCCTTCCTGCTGGGATTTCTGGCGAAACCCACTACGACAACGACTGAAGATGCATCCCTCAGCCGTACAGACGCTTGCGTTTCGAATTCGCAACACGCTTGGCGGGGCACGCTATCGACTTGGAAAGTCGTGCGACGATCGTTCGGCTCTCCGAGTCGAAAACGAACACTATCGTGAGCCCAAACAAAAACCAAACGCTAGCGTTTGAAAGTTCGAAAACTCGAGTCAATCTTACCCAGTTTGCCAGCTCGGCTCTTTGCCGTTCTTGTTCGACGTTTTCATGTTGAAAACTTGTCCGTCATCCTTTGCCAAATCGTTACAGATCGCTTACTCTTTGCGGCCAATACGTTCACGTCGCTGGCGTTGAACGATGCATCGCATTAGACAGCGATGTGTGGCTGCATTTGTAGGAATCCAAAAGGAGTTTGGCGATGAGCACGCGAATCAAAATCAGTCAGGCGGAAGAAGACGCTCGTTTGCGTAACGAGCGATTGGACCTCAGTATCGCTGAGATGGGTTTGTCCGTACGGACGACCAATTGTTTGGAGGAAACGGGCATTCTGACCGTCCGTGACCTGTTGCATGCGACGCCAAAACGTTTGCTGGGGATCAGCAATTTTGGCGAAAAGACTCTCGGCGAAGTCTACGGAGCCTTGGAAGAGCTGGGGTTCTATCGCCCCAGCCGCCAACCACGTTGAGCCTAGCAGGCGACGCTGCGTAGCATTTTGACAGTCCAAAATACCAGCACGAAACGCAAGCGAGTGAATTTTGCGAGTCACTCGCTTGCGCTTCGTGCTGGTAAGTGCCGCGTTTGAGCATATGAATGCTTCACAGCGTTGCCGATAGGGGGCAAGGGGCGTGTCGGCCGCGATTCGGCTGACGTAGAATCTGAGGCGTCCAGACGGCGTCTTTCCCCAATGCTTGGGCGCCATCGTCATGGACCCAACGCCCCCTGCACAAAGATGTGCGAAACGCCTCTGCACAACGATGTGCGATCCCTCACTGCCGAATTCCTCCCCCGTCGTCGATCATGTTTCGTTTTCCCCGTCCATGGAGCAAGAAGCGGGGTAAGCGATTTGTGGGAACGCAGCTGCGCAGCATCCTTTGGGAGGTCGCGTTCTACTCCGGCGTATTCATGCTCGGCGTGTTTGTTCTCTCGCTGGTATTGCTGAACCGGTTTTCTCCTGAGACCACCCAAGACCTGAGCGTCGATGCATTAGAGGACAATAGTCTGAGCGTGTGGGTGTTTAGCATCCTGGCCCTGGCGGCGATGGGCAGCGGTGCGGGCGGCATGCTGTATCGATTGATGAGCGTGGGTGCCAGCAGTGAACGACGCTCGGCGATGGCCAACCGAGCCGGATCGATTGAGTTGATCGTTCCCAGCAGCGATGACATCGCACGGCTGCCAAGTGTCCCGCGTGGCGCGGCGTTGACGGACAGTCCTGGCGAGCGTTTGACCTATCGCTTGGCGTCAGAGAATTCGCAAGCCGGAGAGTTGATGGGACCGGCAATTCTGGCCCTATTGTGGAACACCGTTTGGTTCATTTTGTTGGCCGTCGTGGTGTTGGGATTTTGGTACGGAAGTCCTCGGTACATTTTGGCCGGACTGTTGGTGCCCTTTGGCACGATCGGCTACTGGTCCTTTCGCTATTTTCTTTCTCATCTACGGCGATTCGCTGGGATTGGTCCCACAATCGTCGAGATCAGCGACCATCCGTTCTACGCGGGCCACAAGTATCGCGTGCATGTTTCACAGGCCGGTCGGCTGAAATTCAGGTCGCTGTCGGTGCGTTTTGTGTGCGAAGAAGAAACGATTTTTGCGCAGGGAACGGACGTTCGGGTCGAGCGCCATGAGGTTTTTACCCAAGAACTGTGCGATGAAAAGAATGTACGAGTTGACCCGGAGGTGCCTTGGGAACAACAATTCACCTTGGATCTACCTCGCAACGCCATGCATTCGTTTGTGGGGGCTCACAACGCGATCCGCTGGAAAATCATTGTCACTGGAGAAGCACGGCCGTGGCCATCGTTCTGCCGAAACTTTCTCGTCGTCGTTCACCCTCCGGGCTTACCGCTGAGACGCAGCCCGCGGTGAACGTTGCGCTGTGTCGCGCCGACGGGATTTACCAAGGCGGCACGAACCTCGCGGCACGCTGGCGAGTCAGCCGCGTGACCCTGGATCAGCTGCAGGCGATCGAGATCTCTGTGCTGTGGTACACCGATGGCAAAGGGGACCAGGATCTACACGTCCATCACTTTGAGCGTCTGGATGAAAGCCAGATTCAACGGACCGGTCTGGCCGACGAGCACCGACTGACCTGTGAACTGCCGGCCACCCCGTTGAGTTATCATGGGCATCTGATCTCGGTTCGATGGTGTATCCGCATGCGTCTGTTCCTTTCGGACGGTCGTGAGATCGTCACAGAACAGCCTTTCTATTTGGCCGCGAGTTCGCCCTCGACGCTCGTTTGAGCATCGATTGTCCCCTACCGTTTGATTGCTCGACGGAGATTCCGGCGTGACGGATCGGTTCACCCCTCAGCCCACCAATCCGTTCGCGACTTCTCGCACAAGTCCAGGCGTCGTGCCGTACCGTTTTGCGCCCGGTCGTCGCGGCGGGAATCCGCAAGCCGCCAACATGCACCTGGAAACGTTGCTGGCGGCATTGAAGGAATGTCGGCGTGGTTTGATCGTCGGCCCCCACGGCACCGGCAAGACGACCCTGGTGCACAGCTTGCTGCCCAAATTGCAGCGGGCCTACCCGATGGTCTCGTTCAACCATCTGTCGTCAGACCCGAGTGATGGCTGGTTCAAACGCTTCATCGCGCGGCTGAAACACTATCGAAAGATACGGGGCGAAATGCTCCGACTGCCAGGCGACGGATTGTTGGTGGTTGACGGCTGGGAACAACTCAGTCGCTATTCCCGTTATCGTCTCGCTCGCTCCGCTTTTTTGCGAAACATCAATCTGCTGGCAACCGCGCACCGACGCATCACAGGCTGGACCGTTGTCGCCGAGACATCCACATCTCCGGAAATGATTCAGTCACTCGCCGGAGACTTGTTGGCGGAAACACCCCACGAAATCAAAAAACTGGTCGCCGACCAAATCAAATCCCGGCGAGTCAGTGAGCGAACCAACGTCCGTGAACTTTGGTTCGACATGTATGATGTTGTCGCGAAAGCACAAACCGAATCCCGACGCGACAAATCTTTTGGAGAGCTGTAAACCATGGCGGTACGTTTGAATGTGGTCATGGTGCAAAGCCCACCTCCCCTACCCGGCGCATCCGTGATCGCGGAAACGTTGGTCGGCGAACTGATCGGACGCCCAGGCATCGATCTGATTCTGGTGGAACGTCTGGACCGAATCACAGAGTCCTCCACCGACCATCTGACCCTCCATTCTTTGCAAGGAGACGTGGCGGTGTTGGATTGGTCGTCCGCCGCAGAACAACAAACGGCACTCGCCCAAATCGGGATCCCGTTGCGAGTGGCACCACATTCCCTGGCTTCAGATTCCCCGGAGCCTGATTCGAACCGGTCCGTCCCTGCCACGGTCAACGGTTCGCGTCGCCTCTACGGGTTTGACTTGTCCACTGTCCAGAACGCCGACCGCGTGATCAAGGCACTGCTGGAGTTACAGCAAACACGCTCGGTGAAAACGTTCTCACTGGGAAACATTCCAGTGATTCAGAAAACAGCGCCGCAGAAAACATCGGACGCGACAGCGAACACGTCACCCGCGTCTTCCAAGATTTCCGCGGCCACGACTCAGTCGCCCCACTCGCCATCCAATCGCAAGTCAAACGCCAATCACCCAACGAGCACCAGTCGTCCTTCAAACGACGACGAGTCCTTGGATCGGCTCTTGGATGAACTGGATGAGCTTGACGTCTGACCGGCGTAGTGGACGAGGTCACGAGTCCCGACCAGCGTCACGGATTGATCGTGAGTTGCTATCGAGGGAACTTGGGCGAATCAAACCCCTGCGCGCTCAATCCGCTGTCGGCGACAAACAATCGGCCCGCATTGGGGCATGCCTGTTGATCCGCGGGGCTCATGTTTTCCACCGCCGTGGTGATCACGAGTTGCAAACTGCCGTCATGTTTCACCAGCGCCGGACAAGTGTTTTGAGGTGACCCTGCGGTACGCCACGTCGCCCGCAATTCACCGCTGGCCAAGTCATACAACCGTGTTTCGCCGTGATCGGCAACGGACGGCAGGAACATGGACACGATCAATCCTGCTGCATCGGGGGTCAAGATCGCACCGTCTGGGACCGCCGGATCGTCGGTCAAGTCCAGCACAACGACCGCGTCAGTCAGTGTGCCCGCGTCGATGTCCAACTCGTATCGAACGACCGTTCGTGTCGGCGAATCGATGTCGATCAAGTTCAGCTTTCCGTCGATCATCATCGTCGCCTTTCCGTTGCTGCAAATCTGATCATCGCGCAAGCGGATCAGCTTCGCGTCTCGGCCGCGATACAGATACAAACCGGCTTTCTTCGTTGCGAACTCGAGGTCTTTGGTGCCAAAGACCAGATTGTCTTCGATCATCAGGCCATCGTTGATGATCGTATTCTCGACGTCGGCATCGACTCCTTCGCAAAAGACATCCCAACTGCCATCCGCCGTGTCAAAGATTCCCAGGGATCGCTCGCAACCGACAACGAACTTGCCATTGGATTGACAGGGAAACGCAAACCCTGGGCGTCCGGGCAACTCAAACGACCGGTTTTCGCCCGTCCGCAGATCCAGCAGGTTGACGCTGCCGTGTCGGGCGTTGGCGCCGTGTTGGATGCCGACCCAGGACAAGACGCTCTCGGAGTACTGGTACGGGCCTTCCGGCAGGAATCGCAATTCGCTGGTTGCAGGGACGTCCAACGGGCGGGCTTCGTAGGTCTGGCTCACGTGAGCATGCTCCAATAAAACGGTGAAAACGGACAGGCAACCGACAGTGTAGAAGCCACGGCTTTTTGCTGAAACCGGGTGCCGATGCGAGCCCTCGTCCGTCGTGACGGAGGGCTGCCCAGTGGTTGACGATCGATCTATCATGACCGAGTTGAATATCGCTACCCGAGCCCCGAGAGCCGTTTCGTGTCATTGAGCATCATGCGTCGTTTTGTCTTCTGCGCCGGTCATCGCCTGGTGGGACACGAAGGCAAATGCCAGAATTTGCACGGTCACAACTACGTCGTGGAAGTCTATGTGACAGGAGCAGAGCAAGACGCGGTGGGGCGGATCTTGGATTTCAAATTGCTCAAGCAACGCGTCAACGGTTGGCTGGACGACCACTGGGACCACACCTTCATTTTGTGGGACCAAGACGAAAACGGTCTGGCCGCGATCCGCTCATCGCAACCCCACCGGATCTATGAGCTTGATTGCAACCCGACAGCCGAAAACATGGCGATCCATTTCTTGGAAAAAATCTGCCCCGTGATCCTCGACGGCACCGGAGCAACTGCTTTCAAGGTGCGGTTATGGGAAAGCGAAGAAACCTGCGCAGAGGTCGAACTGAATCGCCAAAAACCGACCAACCCGGTAACCCCGTAACCCGATCGTTTAACGACAAGCCGCAGGCGCAATCGCCACCACCAACCGTCCCACACCGCACGTATCCCCACCGTAGGAGCCAACGCCGCAATCCCATCAGGGGCTGACAAAGTTGTACAGTTCGATGTCGGCTTCACCGCTGCCACTGAGGTATCCACTCGGTCCGACGGAGATCAATTCACGGGTCTTGAACTCATCGTAATCCTTGCCCGACTCTTTGCCTTGTGCCCAAATAGAGAACCGATCGCCATGGATTTGCTTGCCGTCGAACGTCAGCAATGACGCTTCACCGGGCGCGAATTCAAATACCGCTGCTTGACCCGCCGGCGGATACCAGCGTGTTTGGCCATCGGATCCTTTGACGCGATAGCGAACCATCACTTGCAAATCTTCACCGGTTCGATTGGCAATCTTCAACAGCTTGGAAGAGTATTTGACAAAGGCGTCCGGCAGCAACTCTTTGGCTTTCCTGAAGTCGCTTTCTGCTTCGTTTGACCTGTCCAATGCCGAACGGGCCTGACCACGAATCGAGTAGCAATCCGCATCGTCGTCAACAAGGCTTATCGACTGAGTGAGATGAGCAACAGCATCGTCAAACTTACGCAGCTTCAGACTTGCGTGTCCCCGATTGAGCCAATAAATGTAGTTGCCGGGATCAACTTGCGTTGCGATGGCAAACTGTGCTTCGGCAAGCGGGTAGTTTCCCAGATCAAAACCGACCAATCCGACTTCGTTGTAAACCCGATGGTCGGTTTCATCGATCTCGATCGCGGAGATCAAGTTTTCCGTTGCTTGCTGAATGTCACCCGTGGCGATCAGGCAACGAGCTTTTGAAATCCAATAGTCGGCGTTCGTGCCGTCCAACGCGGTGGCGATGTCAAAAAGTTTCAGTGCGCCATCCAGATTGTCGACCGCTTGTGCTGATTTTCCCATCAGCCAATAAAAATGGGGTTCTTTCGATTCCAAGTCCACCGCGGTTTTGATCGCATCGATTGCTTTCAAGTGCTGATCAGATTTGGCCAGCATGTCACCGCGATTGGCATGCGCCCAAGCGTTGCTGGAATCGGCTGCGACTGCTCGATCAAAATCCGCCAACGCCTTATCCAACTCATCGATGTGAGAATAGACAATGCCGCGTTCGTTGTAGAACTCGGAGGATTGTTTGGGGTCCACCGCGTTCTTGATCGCATAGGTCAAATCCACCAACGCTTTGTCGAACTCACCCAGGTCAAACTGAACGTTCGCGCGTCCATGGTAGGCATACAGCATCGTCTTGTCCGCTGCGATTGCATCGTCAAACTCCGTCAGCGCCGTGTCCAAATCGTCACGTTCATAGAACACCCAACCCCGCAGGGCCATCACCTCCGCATTGTTCGGATCCAGACGCAGTGCTTGCGTGAAATCCGCAAGCGCCTGGTCGGTTCGTCCCGCCGCACGATGATGCTTGGCTCGCGCCATGAATTGTTCCGCCGTGGCCGGCTGCACCAACGGCAACGCGTCTTTGAGGAACGCTTGGACTTCTGACAACGCGATGTAGAGGCTGACCGAACGCGCCGTTGTGCTGTGGCCTTCGACCACGGCGACCAATTCTCCGGAGTCGTTCACGACCGGCCCGCCGCTGTTTCCTTTGTTGGTCTGCATGTCGGCTTCCACCACATCTGCGTTGTAGCCGTTGGCCATCGATCGCGAGTACACCGCACGGACATCGCCCGAAGTGTAGATCCAGTATCCTTCGCTGCCCGCTGGAATGCCGCCGAGCGAGTGGAGCCGTTGACCGAGTGACGGAGCGTCGGATCCGAGTTTCAATGCACTTGTTTGGTCTGTCGGCAATCGATCCGCCTGAATGATCGCCAAGTCTCGCGCTTTGTCGCCATAGATCACCGTCGCATTGATCGCCTCAGCGTTCCTCGCATAATGCCCAGCATCGTGGATCACTCGCCCGTCACGGTACTCGGGGAAATACAGTTTCATGCTGGTCACATTGCCGATCTTCTTGTCATGCGCACCGGCGTTTGCGACGTGATCGTTGGTGACCAGCAACCGTTTCTCGTAATCCAGAATCCAAGCCGTTCCGGTCCAGTGGTAATCGCGGTCATCGCTGCAAGTCACATTCGCCGTGGCGTGCAACAGCTTGGCCACAATGTCTGTAGGCCCCGCTGAAACGACCGGGGCGGCATCCGTCAGTTTCATTGCAGGTTGATCGGAATCCTTGCGATCGCCCTTTTCACCGATGATCTGAAAAGGGTACGTGCCGAGCTTTTTTTCGTCGTAAAAGATCTCCGCGCGATACTGGTCGCTGATGGGAAAGGGCGCCGTGGGATGCAGGCTGAATACGCCGTAGGCGTTGGCGTCCTTGGCAACTCCCGTGGCGTCCAATCGCGAGAGGTCGGCCGAGGCGACTGTGATCTCTTGCTTGTCCAGGTAAAACTTGCAAGACAACACGCCGGTCTTCGGACGCGAGTTCAGCGATACCTTCAAGTAAACCGTGTCCGTCGGCGCAAAACGGGTGCCCGTTTCGCTCACTTGGTCTGCGTCCGATATCGATTTCCCAAACTCCGCTCTCGCGACCTCAATGTCTTGAACGACCGAATCCTGCGCCTTGCAGGGAGCCAGAGCAAGCAAACCGGCAAACACTGCTGCCGGTACAAGGGATTTGGCCATATGGAAACTCGGCAAAAGGAGAACGACAAGCATTTCAGAACAAGAAGTGTCAGTTTACTTCCCCTGCAGCCTTCCCACCTGCTGGACATGCGATCATTAGCGATAATCGTTGATCACTTCATCGCGATCCAGCGGTATCCGTTGAACTGTTTGACGTCTCGGATCTTGACTCGGATCAGCCAACGGCCCGAGCGAAACGTGACCGAAATCCTTGAGCGGCTGACCGGCTCCGAGAAACAATTCAACTTCGTCGTTTGGTAGGGGCGCCAGTGCTGGCGGTCATTCTGTTTGCAGATCTCGCAGGGCACTCCCGGTTCGATTCGAAACGACTGCATCTCGCGTCCTCCATGGCTCGGCGGTGTTGGAAAAAAACACTGCCACAGAAGATGCCCAGAACGCCGACACCATCGGTCATGAGTACTCGCCCGGGCGTCGCTATCGAGCCGAGTTCTGGACGCTAAAGGCGAGCCGTTGCAATTCGCTGGCCAAGTCGACATTCACAACGGCCGTCGTCCCAGGCAGCTTCAGCATCGTGGGTGCAAAGTTCAGAATACCGCTGACTCCCGCACCGACCAAAACAGCAGCTACCTGTGGCGCCTGGTCGGCAGGCACGGCCAAGATCGCCAATTCCGGCCGAGTCTCCATCAGCCGTCCCGCCATGACCGATGCATCACTGACCAGCACGCCGCCGACCTGTCGCCCCCATTTCGCGGGATCGGAATCAAACGCATCCGTCAAACGAAAGCCCAGTCGTTCAAATCCTCGGTAGCGTAGCAAGGCGTCTCCAAGAGATCCGACCCCGACCAACACGACTCGCCACTGCACACCACTGCCCAGCAATTGGCCGATTGCATCGATCAACTTCACCACCTCGTAGCCCACACCGCGGCGACCGATTGTGCCCATTGCACTGAGGTCTCGGCGAACCACGGCGGGCGAAACGTCCACCAGTTGCCCCAGTTCGCGACTGCTGGTGTGGGAGGTGCCCCCGTCATTGAGTCGATGCAGCTCTCGAAAGTAGAGACTCAGTCGCCCCACCGCCGGCTGAGGCAACCTGCCCGACGGCTCGTGCGGCATACGGCCGTCCACTGGTCCCTCGTCAGGTTCTTTTGACACTGTGAATCACCTTGGGCGACCGGTTCGGCTTGAGAAAGGCATCATCAGATGCCTCAAAAATCACTTCGTCATCCAACAAATCGATGGCGCGACTCAACGTCGAGGGGCTGTCGGATTCACAATCATAACGGTTGTAACAACGTTGCGTGCAATCATCGTGACGCGAGTCAGCGGCGTGCGGCTTTTGGCGACGCGTGTGGTGTTTTCACGACGCGGAATCACCCGCCAGCGGACGTCAAAATCGATACCATCGATAAGCTCGATATTGGCAGCAGTTCAGGATGACGCAACCCTCCTAAATTCGCTTGGCTGCCCCCTTTGTTTGTTCCAACTTTCTTACGCAGTCGATGTAGAGATTGCATCGGAACCCAATTCCAGATTTCGCAAGGTTTGCGTGATCGCTCCATCTTCCTCCCGCCATATGCGTCGGGCTGATGGGGTCGAGTTGATGGCCTAAGCACTTGTACTGCGTACAAGTGCCGGGCAACTCATCTTGGACGGGGGGGTTCTCTTTGTCGCAGAGTCGCTTGAGCAAGGTGCTCCGGGTGACGTCGCATGCTGCGTTCTTGCAACCCACAAGTTGTTTAACTGGAGAGAGTAAAGATGAAAAGGCTGTGGTTAATGCCTGCCCTTGCGATCATCGCGATCGTTTCGGGTGCAAAATCCTCAAGCGCTGCTTATTGCGGCGCGATCAGCTACCAAGGCTGTAGCGGATGTGGAAGTTCGGTCGTCGCCGAAGGTGCTGCTGCTGATGCAGTGGTTTCCGAAGGCGCTATCGTGGACGAAGCTGCTGGTGCAGCCGTCGGCGGTGGCAGCTACACCGTGATGCGTAACGTTCAGGAAACGGTTTACGAGCAAGTTCAAGAAACTCGTTATCGTACCCGCAACGAAACGTACTACGAAGACCAAGAAGTCCAAGCGACTCGCATGGTTCCCTACACGGAACAACGCGAAGTCCAGTACACGGTCATGGTTCCAACCTATGAAACCAAGACCCGCACGATCAACTACACGGTCAACAAGCCCGTGTATGAAACTCACTCACGAGTGATCAACTACACGGTCAAAAAACCCGTGTACGAGACCAAGACCCGTACGATCAACTACACGGTTCAAAAGCCCGTGTACGAAACGCACGAGCGAGTGATCAACTACACCGTCAAGAAGCCCGTTTACGAGACCAAGACTCGTACGATCAACTACACGGTCAACAAGCCGGTTTACGAAACTCACAGCAAGACCATCAACTACACCGTGATGGTTCCTGTTCAAGAGCAAAAGAGCCGCACGATCAACTACACGGTCTACAACACCGTGCAAGAGCAAAAGGTCCGCACAGAGAACTACAGCGTTGTTGTTCCTGAGCAATACACCAAGACGGTAACCGTCAACGGTGGACATTGGGAAACGCAAACCGAAACCGTTCCTGGCCCGATGATGCGTCGCACCGTTCGTGAGCCTGGCACGTGGACGTTTGATCCGTCGACCTGCCGCAACGTATACTGCCCAGGCGCTTGCCGAGTAGAATGCGTTCAAGGTTGCCCGAAGACCATCTGCAAGAAGGTTTGGGTCCCAACCTGCGAGCAAAAGGAAGTCACCTGCACCCGCTATCGTCGTGAGTGCCGAACTCGTGAAATCCCTTACACCGTGTGCCGCAAGGTAGCCGAGTGCCGCTCGAAGGTTGAAAACTACACCGTCTGCAAGATGGTCCCAGAATGCCGCACCAAGGTTTGCAACTACACCGTTTGCAAAATGGTTCCTGAGTGCCGCACCAAGACCTGCAACTACACCGTTTGCAGCTACGTCTGCGAGCCTCGCACCAAAGTTTGCAAGTACACGACTTGCAAAATGGTTTCCGAGTGCCGCACCAAGACTTGCAACTACACCGTTTGCAGCTATGTCTGCGAACAACGTAGCAAGACTTGCAACTACACCGTCTGCAAGATGGTCCCAGAATGCCGCACGAAGACCTGCAACTACACCGTTTGCAAAATGGTTCCTGAGTGCCGCACCAAGACCGTTTGCGTCAACAAGTGCCGTCAAGAGTGCTACACCAAGACGATCAAAGTCGCCAAGTGCCGCAAGGTTTGCGAACCTTACACGGTCACCAAGTGCGTCCCACGAGTCGTCTGCAAGCAAGTTCCTGTGACCGTCTGCTGCCCAGCTCCCGCTTGCGGATCAGCTTGTGGTGACGGTTCAGATTGCGGATGTGGTGCTGCAGCCGGTAGCGACTGCGGATGTGGCGCTGCCAGCAGCGACTGCGGATGTGCAGCTGCTCCAGCTTGCGGTTGCGAAGCTCCCGCTTGCGGCGGTTGCTCGGCTCCCAAGTCCTGCTTCGGCGGTGGCTTGCTGAAGAAGTTGTTCGGCGGTTGCAACAAAGGTTGCAGCAGCAGCTGCTGCGACGTTGTCGAACCAGCTTGCGGTTGCGAAGCTGCTCCCTCCTGCGGATGCTAGTTTCAAACAACTTGAGCGGCCCGACGCATAAGGACGCTTAAGTATCGCAGAATGCACGCGACACCATAGCGGGGTGGATTGCCAGAGGCGGTCCACCCCGTTTTTCGTTTATTATCGCGCATTCGAATCTCGCCGAGCCGATGCAAAGTCGACTCACCGGGCGGACTTGGCTACACTGAATCTGTCGGTCGGACCACTTTTAGCGTCCCCGCCGTCTCTCTCGTCTTCATCACACGGTCTGCAACGATGTCCCGAGCGGATGCCCCTAGCGACTCTTCCACCAGCTCGGAAACGAGACCCGTCGTGGGACCGTTGCAGCCCCCACGGACTCCGCCGCCGCAACTTGGCCCCCCCGTGGCCCCACCCACAGCTGTGCCACCCACAGCAGTCCCACCTACAGCTGTGCCACATACAACCTCGCCCCCCACTGGTGCGTCGAAGGCTCCGCTGGTCGTGGCGACATCTTCCAAGCCCAACAAGGCCGCGCCGCCCAAGCGAGACGCCAGCCAGTTGCCTCCTCCGCCGCCGCCTCGCAGCAAACCGGCCCCGTTGCGACCGGCACCCGAAATTGCTCCCCGAGTCAGTGGAGTTGGTACCGCTCGTGTTCGCTGGCGTGGAGAATTGGAAAGCATCAATCGTGAAGCGGAAGCTCGTGAGCGAGCCGAAAAAAGGCTCGCGGCGGGACTGCCGGTCGATGACCCGGACGCACTGGCGGACGACTCAGAAAATCCGGTTGAAACGGTCACCCGTTCGGCACCACCCTGGTTGGTCAGCATGGTGGTCCACTTGTTGGCCCTGCTGATCTTGGCTTTGGTGACGACACCGGCCGGTCAAGGAATCACGAGGATCATGCTGGAGTTCGGAACCAGCGAAACGCCAGCGCCGGCACTGGATCTGGAAGTCTTTTCCGTCGACACCGAGATCACGACCAATCAGATGACCGAGCAGACGGAGGACTCGCTCGTCGATGCTCCCGTCCCTGAGATCTTTGAAAACGTCGAGACGCTGGAGATGTCGCCGATCGACAAAGTCGAAATCGGTGAGACTTCACTCAAAGTGTCCAAGCCGATGTTCAACGGTCGGACCGGGGCGATGAAAAACGCTTTGCTGGCCGTCTATGGAGGCACCAAAGAAACTCAAGACGCAGTTCAGCTTGGCCTGCAATGGCTGAAACGGCAGCAAAGGTCCAACGGCAGTTGGAGCATGCGAGGGCCGTACAGCGACGGCGGCTTTACCGAAAATCAAACCGCAGCGACCGCGATGGCGCTGTTGGCATTCCTGGGCGACGGCAACACGCACAAAAGTGGACCGTATGCCGGTGTCGTCGACAAAGGTGTCAAGTTCTTGTTGTCTCAGCAAGACCGCAACGGCTTCATGGCCGCCAACGCACGCGATCACGAACGAATGTACGCCCAAGCACAAGCGACGATCGTGCTGTGTGAACTCTACGCGATGACCAACGATTCCTGGCTCCGACCACGCGCCCAGTTGGCTGTCGAGTTTGCCCAAGACGCCCAGGCTCAAGAAGGCGGTTGGCGGTATCGCCCACGCGAGGATTCTGATACCTCCGTGACCGGTTGGTTCGTGATGGCGTTGCAAAGCGCGATCGCGGGCGGACTGGAAGTACACGAGTCGAAACTCGATCGCGTGAACCTGTATCTCGATTCGGCCAGCAGCTTTGAAGGCGCGGGCTACTCCTACCAACCTCGCGGGGCACCCTCCCCGGCGATGACCGCGGAAGGAATCCTGTGCCGGCAATACCTCAAATGGACTCGTGACTCACCGCCACAGAAACGCGGTATCGATGCGTTGCTGTTGGATGCACCGTTCACAATCAAAGACCACGATGTCTATTACTGGTACTACGCCACGCAAGTCATGCATCACTACGGCGGCCAACCTTGGCAAGAGTGGAACGGGGCAATGCGTGTGCAGCTGCCCGCGGCTCAAGTCAAGTCGGGTGGCGAAGCCGGCAGTTGGGCTCCCCAACAAGACCAATGGGGCCGCAACTCGGGACGCCTCTACACGACTTGCTTGTCCATCTTCTGCCTCGAAGTCTACTACCGGCACATGCCGCTCTACAAAGACGTCCACTAGTGCATCGTCCGGTCTTGATTTTGGGGTTCGCCGTCTTGGCGTTAGCCACGGTTGTGTCACGAAAACCGTGGCTAACGCCAAAACGGCTCATCTACCGAACCCACGTTCTAGGACTGGACGATGCACTAGTCTGTTGCTGATTCAGGAACGATCGTCCATTCACCGCGCAATTGGTAGTGGGATTCGCCAGAATTCCTCTCGCCCAGGATTTCCGGCAAAACCCATTTCTCCATCGATTGATGCTGCGTTTCTATGCGGCCGACGGCGATCACGGCGGGCGTGTTGGTCAGGATGCAACCCTTCCAAGCCCGTGGTGAACGCCATCGGCTCATAAGAATTCTGTAACGGATCAAATCGTCAGTCCACAGGGGAATTTTTGCAAATCCGCGTCGTCAAACTATAATCAGGCGACTCGGATTCTGTCTTGACACCACCGGTGGAGCATCTCTACCAGTGAATTTCAGGAATCGGATTCCCTGTTGTCTTCGCGATTGCTACGGAGGTCCAACATGGCATCAAACAACGACGACAGTGTTGATCGAAACGACGAAGCGGCGAATTCAGGTTCGGCGATCGAGCGTTTCTTCCGCGGACTCAATGAGTTCATCTTTCACTCCAAGCTCGGAGTGGCTGACGTGCAGTTGGTCGACTACGTCAGCGAAATGATGTTACGCTTCGTTCGCATGGACTCGCTCTATTCCCTGCGACGCTCCGACGGCCAACGAGCCAAGCACGTCTTTCAGATGATCTGCGACTCGCAGAAACGCAAAGGTTTGGCTCGGCGTGAGGTCAATCGTCAGATCGGTGACTTTACCCTTTTTTGGTCCGGGATGTTCCCCGAAAGCTTGGAACGCCAGAACCGCAGTCCCGACGGGTTGCTCGACTATCGACGCCAGGGGAAACGCGCCTACGCGATCGCCGCTGAGATCCAAGGCGGCGACGAGAGACCGCCCGCTGAACTGCTTTTCCGACTCAGCGAACAATTCGAAATGTGCGCCTACGGATTGCGTGAAGTTCGCCGTCAATGGGAAGAAGGCGACCATGGAAACGACCTCCTGATCAACTAGTCTCCGAGTCACCCGTACGTCAGCTACCCGTACGTCAGCCTTTCCAGGCTGACTTACTCCCCAACGTAAACCGAAGTCCACCGCCCTCGAAAAAAACGATCCCAAACAGTTCCCGCCGTCGGTTACAATTCGGTTCCCCAACCGACCATCTATCGGGATCGACATGATGAAGCTCCGCGACACTCGAATCCTATTACTGCTGCTGACCATCACACTGTTTGCATTCTTGCAGTCTGCTGCTGCCCAAGACTCCGTCGAATTCCTTAACGGCGTCAACATGCAAGGCAAGATCATCGAGATCCGCAAGGACGCAAAAGAGTTCGATTTCGAAACCAAGATCGCCAGTCGTTCCATTACCAAGACCTATCCCTACTCCACCGTTCACGCGGTGACGATCAAGGGCAAGCGGTTCGTGCTGACGCCGAAAGTCGAAACGGCTGCCAACAAAGATTCAAGTTCCGACTCCAATGGTGGCCCCAGCCGCAGTCGCGCCGAAGTCTTGGCGTTGATCGAGTCCGTCGGCAGCCAGCCGCCCGACTGGCTCGAATCGACGCCGTTGAATCATCCGCCGACACTCGAATTGGATTGGCCCCTCAATGCAGACGGGCCATGGGACGAATCTCGCAACGTTGGTCAGTACATCTGGGGACGCGTCAACCCGAACGAATCTCGCTGGCGATCTGGAATTAAACTTGTTCATCAGTGTATAGATTTGCATGCCACCAACCCCAGCTTGCTCAACCGCGACATGGAAAAGCTCGGCGACATGTACTTCACGTTGCTGCAAGATTATCCTCGCGCCGCTTACTGGCTACAAAAAAAGGGTGCGACCGTCAGCAATCGCACCGGTATCTACTTGGCCGAATGCTACTGGCGTCTGGGCAACAAAGACATGGCGCTCGGGCTGTTGAAAGCACCGCAGTTACATCTTGATGCGATCAAGTTGCTCGGAGACATGGGGGAAATCGACTCGGCGTTGCGTGTGACCCAATCGTACAAGAACACCGGACTGTTCAACGAAGCCTTTCTGAACGCGGGCGACGCCTTGCGAGGCGCTGGACGTTTGGAAGAGGCCATCGAGTACTATCAAGCGATCTTGGATCGCAACCAAGCTCGAAACGAAGAGTATCGCAAGCGATACACGGCACGCGCCGCTGGGGCAATCGAAGCCATCAAGTTGTTTGACCAAGCTGACGTGGCCAAAGTGAAAGACGGAACGTATACCGATTCCAGCACCGGGTACAACGGACCGGTGAAAGTTCAAGTGACGGTGGCCGACAGCAAGATCACGGACGTGCGGGTGACGAAGCATACGGAGAAACAATTCTACGCAGCGATCTCGGACACGACCGGGCAGATCAAACGCACGCAAGGTGTCCGGAAAATCGACGGGACCAGCGGCGCAACGATCACGTCCCAGGCCATCATTCACGCGTCTGCTCGCGCGCTGGCTCAAGGAGCCCGCTGATGAACTGGCTCACCTGTCTCGTCGCCCTGACATCCGTATTCACATGGTTTGCGACAACGACACATCATGCAGGAGCGCAACAGAAATCGACTCAGATCACCGAGGACGGTCCATGGACGACCGGATCGTTTCGTTGGCGAGTTGGACCACCGATCTTGGGTATCGACGCAAATCGGCTGCCGGCGTCGGAGGCACATCCGTGGATCGCGGTCAAGGATCCCAGTGTTGTCCGATACAACGATCGCTGGCATCTGTTTTGCACGTTACGAAAAGCGAAGTCAGGTGACGGACGCATCCGAATCGGCTACTTGTCCTTCACCGATTGGGCTCAAGCCGACCAAGCGGATTGGAGCGTTTTGGACCTGACGCTTGGCTATCACGGTGCGCCACAGATCTTTTATTTCACGCCGCAGCGGAAGTGGTATTTGATCTATCAAGCCGCTGATGAAACTCGAGGGTTGCGGTACGGTCCGTGCTTTTCGACGACGGATGATTTGAGCGACCCCAAGAGTTGGACGCTGCCAGAACCTCTGTACGTGGTCCCCGAGGGCACCAAGGCGGGGCTGGACTACTGGGTGATCTGCGACGAACAGTCCGCATTTCTGTTTTTCACGACCCTGGATGGTCGGATGTGGCGGTCGCAAACCCGATTGGATCAGTTCCCCGATCAAGGCTGGACGGATCCGGTGGTGGCACTACAAGGGGACATCTTCGAAGCCAGTCATACGTATGCATTGAGTGGGCGATCGCAGTATTTGACGATCGTGGAAGCCCAAGCAGGCAAGCGTCGATATTTCAAAGGGTACGTGGCCGACCGTCTGGACGGCAAATGGAAACCGCTAGCGGACAGCAAAGTAAAACCACTGGTTTCACCGATCAACGTGATCAATCAAAACGAATCGTGGGCGACGTCCTACAGTCACGGCGAGTTCATTCGCACCGGTTTCGATGAACATTTGCAGATTGATCCACACGAAACACGATTGTTGTTTCAAGGTGCAGACGACGAGGAATATCAGCGAGGTGACTACGGCCAAATCCCATGGCGTTTGGGTTTATTGGACTTGGTCCGCTAGCCCGGGGAATCGTCGCTCGACGTTCCACGTCGATAGCGTGCTCCCCATTGAGCTTCCATCACACGATGCGTTGAGTGGCACAACACGGATGGCGATTCACGCTATCGATCTGGAAGATCGAGCGACTTTGGCTTGTCGTTCGCCGTCGATCAATCCCTCGGCACTTCGATACCTCGGATCATTGCTGACAGTTCTTCGTCGGAACTTCGACCTTCGATCTCCGCTTCCGCTGTCAACTGCACTCGGTGACGAAGCGCCGGAATCGCGACTTCGACCACATCGTCAGGGATCGAATAATCACGCCCGGCAAACCCTGCCAAGGTTCGTGCCGATTGCATTAACGCCAATCCCGCCCGAGGCGATGCTCCGATGTGAAATGCGGGCCATGATCGTGTTGCTCGCACGATGGAGTTGATGTAATTGACCAGTGAATCCGTGATGCGAACCGTACCGCATAGCTGGATCATCTGTTGGACCAACTCTGGGTTGGTCAATACTCTGATCTCATCACGCAAACGCTGGTTCAGATCGATTTGGCGGCTGTGCATCCGCAAAATGTCGGCTTCTTGTTCGGCGGTCGGGTAGTCCACCCGCAGCTTGAACATGAATCGATCCAACTGGGCTTCGGGCAAGTTGTACGTGCCCTCGCTCTCGAGCGGGTTTTGCGTCGCGAGCACCAGGAACGGCTTGGGAACCTTGTGGCTCGTACCGTCGATCGTCACACGGTACTCCTGCATGATCTCCAGCAAGGCCGCGTGAGTCTTTGCGGGCGACCGGTTGATCTCGTCCGCCAGCAAGAGCTGAGTGAAAACCGGACCTGGGCGAAAACGAAATTCGCTCTGTTGCATGTCGAACACGGGAGCGCCGGTGATGTCCGACGGCATCAAGTCGGCAGTGAACTGGATGCGACCAAACTCACACCCGAGGACTTGACCCAAGGTCCGTACGAACAGCGTCTTGCCAAGACCTGGAACCGACTCGATCAACACGTGACCACCGGAGAACAGAGCGGTCAAGGTTCCCAGCACCAATTCGTCCTGGCCGACAAAGAGCTTTGCGACTTCGGACGAAACGGCTTCGTAAAGTTTCTTGACCGGCGCAAACTTTTCACTCAGACCTGATGGCGGAGCAGTGGGCGGCGTCATGTGTTCTGCAGCGGCGACCGGTGGAGGTTGCTGTGGTGTAGCCGGCGGGGTGACTTGTGGCTGATTGGATTCTGGGGGGACGTTACTCAAGTTCATTTCCTCGGGGACTCAATGATTTGCGTCTTGTGTAGTGATTCGGGCATTACCCATGATCCAACCGTTTCGCCGCGGACACGGACCATGTAGTCACTGATCTGTCGATGGGCAAATTGGGCACCCCCGTTTTTTCGCATCAGTTGTGCAACGGCGTCCAGGTGATCTCCAAAATCATTTTGGCTGCCCCGGTCGATTTTTTTGGCGCGTCCAAATATCGGCAACATCATCAGACAGGCGATCAATCCGAGCAAGGCGGCGTGGACGGTCACGAGACTGATCGGATAGACCGTCAACAGTTCCATGCCCGCCGATTTCTCAACCGTGTTCGATGTTTCACTGATCGGCAGGTCGCCAGGTGCATTGCAAAAGCCTGCGATCGGATCGGTCTGCGTGGGGCTCGATTGTGAAATCAGAGTGCCCAACAATTGACGATTTGACGGCCGCGTCATCGCAAAGTTGGTCAGCAGCGATCCGCCAGCGACCACCAAAATTCGTGAGTTCGGCCAATTCGTACTGGTGATTTTTGCGACGATGGAATCGGAGTCCGCGTTTGTGATTTCGCTATCGAAGTCGACTTCTGTGTTCGACTCCTGCAATTCGACGTAACCGCCCCAGGATGGAGCGTTGGGGCCGGTGGGGCCGATGGAGAATCCTGAATAGGCCGTTGAACCGGTCTGATTGCCGGTATTCGAATCATGCGGCTGGATGATCCATTCCAGTCGCACTGAACTTTCATCGCTCTCGCTGCTCTCTGCGTTTGATGCGTCAGAGTCACCTTGTCCACGACCCTCTGCGATCAAGTCACGCGCGACGGAGTCCTGGAGTTTTGGCTTCAGATCAAACCATCCATTGGACGTGATGCTGCTGCGATTGAGTTGCCACCGTTGCTGCTGATTCAACGCTTTGGCATATCGTCGTCGGTACTCCAGTCGCTCGCTCGGCGCTGCCCCTGGTCTTGCTTGCCGCCAATAGTCGGCTTCGCTGCCACTGTCGGGAACGATATAAACGAGCGTCCGATTTCCCTGAGCCAGCCAACTCTCCATCCAGTTCGTCACCGGTCCTGAGATCGGCGAAAGATAGACGGGCGTCCAAACGATCGTGTCAATCTTTCGGATCCGATTGGAAAGCCTCGTCACATCGCGGTCCTGGAACCCCGCTTTCACGTAGGCGCCACGCATCGCCGTAAATCCGTTCACGCTGGAACGACCGCTGAATCCCTTGGACGATCCATACTGAGTGGAGATCCCTTCGCTGCCGCATCCCGAGAAGACGCATAAAATCAGTGCTGTCAACAGCAGCACCGCGTGCGACGTACGCATCAGGCTGCCTCCTTTGTACGAGACACGGCGGTTTCCATCATCTGGTTCTGCTGCCAAAGCTGTCGGAACTCGGCTGATGTCAGCGAATGGTTTCCGAAGAAGGATCTCTCGAACGCGGTTGCGGTCTGACGAAGCCAGTTTCCACAATCCGCGTTGGCCATTCTGGTCTCTCGAACGTATTTTCCGTTGGTTTTGCCACGACTGAGTCTCAGCAAGCCGTGCCCATCCAGCAACAGCAACTGATGTCCGAAAAGCAAGATGATGGCTTGATCAAACTGTCCGGCGTTCATCAAACGCTCCGCTTCACTACGTGGATTGACATCCGTCCGTCGCAATTCAGCAGGCAGCTCTTCGATCCGTCGCAGCATCTGCTCGTCGGGGGTGTGCTTGCCAGTCTTGCTGGCATTGGCGTTTGCCGAGCCCATCTCAAATTCCGTCTTGCTGAGTGCGAACAGGATCAGGGCGACCAAACCGGCGATGATCAAGGCGACCAAGACCCAAGCCCAAGCATTGCCGACAGTGAACCAGCCTGTTCCTGCTCCGGCGCCGGGCGCGGCGGCGGGTGTAGCAGCCGAGCTTGCCGGCGCGGCCTTTACTTTCTTGGGCTTGGGCAGCCAGCGACTGCCACGGTTGATCGAATCGTCCGATTGAGTTCGCACGGGCACAGACTTTATTTCACCTTGATCGGCATCAAACCAAGGTGCACCGCTGAGCATCTCCTGGACCGGCGGAACCGAAACTTCGCTTGGTGGGGACAGCGGATCCTGCGCGATTGCTGGAATTGAAAATAGGGCGAATATCGCGATAGCCATGATGAGAGGGACGCAGTTCCCTTTTCGCGATCGCGATTCAAAAGCGACGGTCATGACCCCACCCCCGCTGTTTGGTCTTGTTTGACCGTCGTCTGAGCAACACGCTTGGCATTGATAGAGCGAGGATCTTGTGCGATCGGTGAATCTTCGTCGCCAAACTGTCGCATCGCTTCGGCACGCAACGCCAACTCCACATCCCAGCCTTCGAATCGAATGCGAGTGTCGAGGTAGGCCAACAAACGCACCAGAACAGCAATTCCAGAGATCAGCCAGAGCGACAGTGGAAAATAGACCAGCAACGTCATCAGTCCCAGTTTCCATTTGCCCGTGATCACACCTTGAACCCAAGTCATACCGTACAGAAAACTGGCGCCGATCACGATCAGGGTCATGCCGATGACAATGAACCGGCTGCCGACATCGCCGCCCCCGGGACCATGCAAAGCCTTGGACCGACGTCTCAACGTGATCGCGGCTGGATCTTTGGATCGTACCGGACACATTTCCAGGACGATCATCTCGGGCAAGAACGGGCGTGCACCGCGGACGATCAACGCCCAAACCAACAGCATTCCCAGCAAGAACACATCGACTGCCGCATCACCATCGCTGCCCCACATCATTGCGGCAAGCACCATTGCCGGAACTGCCATGCGATAGATCGCCAATCGTGGAAACCATCTCCAGAACTGCGAACGAGCCTTCTTGATTGCGCTGCGAACCGTCGGTCGTTGTTCAAAGACGGCTTCGCCAAGGTAGATCGTCGTCACGATTCCCGCCGCAGGCGTTTGCAGAAACACCAACACGCACATCCACCATCCGTATCTCAGCAACTGAGCCCTCGCCTCTTCGTCCTCCAGTCCATAGCTGGCTTCGCGAATGGGCAACCAGTACAGCAACAATGCATTGAGTAGCACCCATGGCGCGGCGCCGATTGCAAACGCCCCGAAGATCGCCCGTGGATAATGCCGTAACATGATCAGCGACAAATCGCCGATCTCGGACAGCGTTCGCACACGGACTTTGACATGAGTCTGATCAAGTTGCATGGCGACCTCCGGAAATGAATCCGGCCGGTGGCGTCGCATCAACAGCATTGAATGTTGGCCCGTGCTCGCTGCCATCCATCAATTCGTCGTACGACACGGCTCGGATCGGCGACTCGCTGGCGGCACTTTGACTGGGGAAGCCAAGGATGACGAAATAGAAACTGATCAACCCGGACGTGACCACCGACCAAGTGACTTTGAAAAGATAGGGTGCCGCGCTGGGCGACAGGAACCCTTCCGTGAAAGCCGCCAAGATGAACATCACGGCCGACGCCGTCATGATGGGAACGGCCCGACGACCACTTTCACGCACCGATTCTGATCGTGTCAAACCGCGAGTGCGAAACAAGCCCATGCCGATTCGCAAACCCGCGCCGGCGGACAGTGCAATCGCCGTCAGTTCCAACGGACCATGGGCGGTCACGAAATTAAAGAAATTGTCCGCGCCGTCGATGCCTTCGCGAGACATGTACCCAAAGGTGGAGCCAAGCACGATGGCATTGAAAGCCAACGTGAAGATACACGGTATCAACAAAATGCCGCCGGCGAAACACTTCAGGCCGATGCTCGTGTTGTGCTGAATGTAGAACGCCGCCCGAGGCGCATACTCCATCGAATTCACGCCGAGCGAATTGGTAAAGGATTCACTGGTCTGCTCCAACGTCTCGGTCCCACAGATCGCCTCGGCCACACCTGGAAACGTCGACTCGGCAGCGCCGATGTACATCGAGAGAGCAAACAGGCCAAAAAACACGATCGTCGCCACTCGGACGCATCCATCGGCAAAGATCTGCTGCGGGGCTTCCTCGAAAAACATTTTCAGCCAACTCGTCGGCTGGAATGATCCGACGCGATAGAGTTGGTTGTGGGCTCGGGCGACCAAGCGGTGCAAGTAAGACACCGTGCTGGGAGGCAACTGATATGCGTCTGCCAAGGCCAGATCGGCGCATGCGGAGCGGTACAGCGTCGCAAAACGGGCCACTCCCGTCGCTCCCTGATGATTTGGATGCAAACGAGCCGATTTACTGGTCTTGCCACGTACTTCCATCGACTCGCACAGTTGCTCCAACTCCGCCCACTGCTCTCGACGTTTTTCCAACAGCAGGGCAACATTCATGACGTCTGCTCCGTTGATCGGCTCGCATCCGCGACATTCGGTTTGTCCGCATCGGTGATATTGCTGGAAACAATCGGAGGCGGCTCGATGACTGCAGCTCCATTGTTGTCGGTGATCTCCTGCGCTGGCAGGACGGGCGAGTGCGGATCGATCTTGGTTGCTTCGGACGCGATGATCGGTTGGATCGTTTCTCGTTGGGATCGTAAACCCATCGTCAACGGTGTCTTTCCATTGTCTGCGGAGGGCAATTGTTTCGCTGCGTCTCGTAGCAGCGGACTGTAGCCGGCGAGGGGACCAAGGTCGGCGGGTTCTGCGGACGAGTCCGCCAGGAACGTTTTATAATACAACGCATAGAGCAACAGGTCGGGATCGATGTCACGCTGAAACTCGAATCGTTCGATCAGTTTATCGGTCAAATGTCGCGCGACCTCACGACGTCTCGCCGGTGTGAGATAGTGGCGTCGCTCGGCGTACGTCGCCAGAGCCCTCGCCATGCTGCGGGTCACGCGGTAGTCGCCGGGAACAAAAGCTGCCAAGGCAGGAACACGCGCGTCGTCGACTTTGGCAACCGGCAGCCGCCAACTGCGTTCATCCACCACCACCATCGTACCGGCCGCGAGGTCGCCCAAACGCTGCAGACGTTTGGTGGAAACCATGCATGCCAAGCCGATCACGCCGGTCGCCAAGATCGGCACGGGCGCCGCGTCGACGAACAACAACGTCAGCGGGGCGATCGGCATCAAGTCAGCGACACGCAGCAGATTTCGCAGAATCGCGCTGCGACCATTGACCGGTCGCCCGTCGACATCAATCACGCGGATGCCGCACATCCATTTTCCCACAGTGCGACCATTGAAACGTGCTTCCATGAAGCTGCCGTAGAACCAGCTCACCAGGAAATACATGATCACACCGATCGCCATTGCGAACGTGCCGAAGAACCCCGAAAAGAAACTCATCATGCCGCCCACAATCAAAATCAACACGCCCGCGACGATGATGATCGCCCATCGCACGACCAAATCGACCAAGTAAGCAGGCAGGCGACGAAACGGACCCGCCAACTGATACTCAAAGGCGATGTTCTCGGGTGTCACCACGCCGATCGTCGTGTCGAGCGGTTGATTGGCAGCCATGCAATCCGGAAAAGGTCGAGAAGCGTTGGTGTGGCGAATGATTCTCGCCTGTCCGCTCGGCGAAACGATCTTGCGGGACTGGTTGAATCGGATCGATCAGCCTCAGTCCAACAGTGATCCTCAGATTATCGCCCCGCCGGGGGACGCATTGCAACCTGCCACGACGGCTTCCTACAAGATCTTTCGTGATCCGCACACGTCGGTTGTTCTGCCGCAACATCACTTGAATTCCGTTTTGGTCACAAAATGTCGGCCGCCGAAGCACAATGGCGGACTCCGTTTCGGCTATCATCCTGCCAACACCTCCCCCCTACGGTGACAGCACATGCCCGAATCGCCATCCCCTGGCCAGAACTCGGACGACTTGCCGATCAACCAGCAGCCCCCAGAGGGCGATGCTCTCGATCCGTCGTCACAAGACCCAGTGTCACAAAGCGTCGATCCGCCCACCACCTTGTTTCGCATGCTGGCCTGCGTCGGCCCGGGACTCATCGTGGCCGGCTCGATCGTGGGCAGCGGTGAGCTGATTGCGACGACCAAGACGGGCGCCGAAGCAGGTTTCAGCTTGCTGTGGCTGATCCTGCTGGGATGTGTCATCAAAGTCTTTGCACAGATTGAGTTTGGACGTTACGCGATCACGAGCGGCAAAACGACCCTCCAAGCATTGGACGAGGTTCCCGGGCCACGTTTGGCCGGTCGCGGAAATTGGCTGGTCTGGTATTGGGTGTTGATGTGGTTGGCCAGTATTTCCCAGCTCGGTGGAATCGTAGGCGGAGTGGGTCAAGCCCTTGCGATCAGCGCGCCGATCACTCAAGCCGGCCAGGAGTACAACGTTACCGCTGATGACATTCACATGCGACGCTACGAAGAGTATCGCAGCCAAGTCGTCCGGGATGGCGGCGCCGAGTCGACGGCGGTCATCGAGCCTGTTGAATCAGTCGATGCTGAGCTGATGGATGCAACCAAGGACGTTGTCGAAACAGAAGCATCTCGATGGAGCGAGTACAACGCCAAGCACGGCGTTGACTCCGATGGAAACCCCAGCGTGCCGCACGACGCAGCGATCTGGGCTGCGATCGTTGCCGTCCTGACCAGTTTGGTCCTGGTGTGGGGACGCTACGGCCTGATCCAATCGCTCTCCACCATCCTTGTCGCTTCGTTCACGTTGCTGACCGTTTTCAACTTGTTCCTCTTGCAAGGCCAACCAGAGTTCAGTGTTCGATGGTCCGAGTTTTGGTCTGGCTTGATGCCGTCATTGCCAGAACGCACCGCCGGGATCAACCCGATCGGCACCGCGCTCGCCACCTTCGGAATCATCGGCGTGGGGGCCGCCGAGCTGGTCGTCTATCCGTATTGGTGTTTGGAAAAAGGGTACGGCAAATTCACCGGAGTCAACGACGGCAGTCCCGCGTGGCGTGAACGTGCCGCCGGTTGGATGCGAGTCATGCACATCGATGCGTGGGGATCGATGATCGTCTACACTTTTGCCACCATCGCGTTTTACTTACTCGGTGCGGCAGTCTTGCACCGCTTGGGATTGAACCCGGAAAAGAACGACATGGTGCGAACGCTGGCGGTCATGTTCCGTCCGGTTTTTAGCGAGTGGGCGGCGATGGTGTTTCTCTTCGGTGCATTTGCCGTGCTCTACTCGACATTCTTTGTCGCCAACGCCAGCCACGCCAGGACATTCTCCGACGCCTTGCGTGTGGTCGGGCTGATCGCGGAGGATGAAGTCACCCGGGAGCGTTGGATCCGTATCCTCAGCGGCGTTTTTCCGATTCTGTGTCTGGTGATTTTCTTGGCCTTTCAAGCACCCGCGCAACTGGTACTGCTGAGCGGGGTGGCACAAGGAATCATGCTGCCGATGCTCGCCGGCGCGGCGTTGTTCTTTCGGTACAAACGTGTCACCGAAGGCCTGACGCCGGGACGCTGGTGGGACCTGATGCTCTGGCTCTCCGCCGCCGCCATGCTGGTCACCGGCGTCTGGACCGTAGTGGACAAGTTCTTGAACTAGTGCGTCGTCCAGTCTTAGAACGCGGGGTCCGATCAATGAGCCGTTTTGGCGTTAGCCACGGTTTTCGCGACTCTTAGAACGCGGGGTTCGATCAATGAGCCGTTTTGGCGTTAGCCACGGTTTTCGCGACTCTTAGAACGCGGGGTTCGATCAATGAGCCGTTTTGGCGTTAGCCACGGTTTTCGCGACTCTTAGAACGCGGGTTTGATCAATGAGCCGTTTTGGCGTTAGCCACGGTTTTCGCGACTCTTAGAACGCGGGTTTGATCAATGAGCCGTTTTGGCGTTAGCCACGGTTTTCGCGACTCTTAGAACGCGGGTTTGATCAATGAGCCGTTTTGGCGTTAGCCACGGTTTTCGCGACTCTTAGAACGCGGGTTTGATCAATGAGCCGTTTTGGCGTTAGCCACGGTTTTCGCGACTCTTAGAACGCGGGTCCGATCAATGAGCTGTTTTGGCGTTAGCCACGGTTCTCGCGACTCTTAGAACGCGGGTCCGATCAATGAGCCGTTTTGGCGTTAGCCACGGTTTTCGCGACTCTTAGAACGCGGGGTTCGATCAATGAGCCGTTTTGGCGTTAGCCACGGTTTTCGCGACTCTTAGAACGCGGGGTTCGATCAATGAGCTGTTTTGGCGTTAGCCACGGTTTTCGCGACTCTTAGAACGCGGGGTCCGATCAATGAGCCGTTTTGGCGTTAGCCAAGGTTTTCGCGACTCAACCGTGGCTAACGCCAAAACGGCTAACCCCAAAATCAAGTCTGGACGATGCACTAGAGCCCCAGACGGACTAAAGCGGGACTGCTCAAAGTTTGGGGTTGTCACGTTTTTTTGATGCCACCGTCTTATTCCTCGTGGCACCTCCCCCAAGGAACTTGGGGGAGGTCGAGCAGAGCCGTTCAGGCGAATGCGAGGGAGGGGGCATGCGCGCCGGTTAAACACATCAATGCGCATTGCCCAGCGCAGGCCCCCTCCCGGATCTTGCTTCGCTCGATCCGACCTCCCCCAAATTCTTTGGTGGAGGTGACAGCAGACCCGCGCAAACACAAAATTCCACAACATAAAACTTTGAACGGTCCAGCCCAATGCCGCCATCCGCATCGCTAACGCGTCAATTCGCCCGCTGACGATTCGGGAAAACCGCTCTATACTGAGTGGACCGCATCAAGAATCGATTTGAGTACCGATTGGTTCTCACTGCGCAGTCCCACCTTTTGCCGAACGATCGGCCTCTCTTTCTAATTCAACCATTTGATGAACCCGGATCGTCTGATGAAATCCTGCCCGTCGTTGCTCCCACTCTACGCCCTCTCGCTGATTTTCGTTCTGGTCCCGATTGCGTCCGCCGACTCGGCTAAGTTGTCCCTGTCGCCCGAACAAAAGGTCGCCGTGATCGGCAACTCTCTCGCCGAGCGGATGAATCTTTTCGGCGATTTTGAAACACGCTTCCAGCTTCGCAACGCCGGAAAGAAAATTCAGTTTCGTAATTTCGGCTGGCCGGCCGACGAAGTGGCTAATCGGCAACGCCCCAACAGCTACACGACGATCGACGATCCCCTGAAGATCTACTCGCCGAACGTTTTCTTGTGCTTCTACGGTTTCAACGAGTCGTTCGCCGGGACATCACCAGAAACGCTCGCCGCTTTCCGTGACGCTTATCGCCAAAACATTGCCAACATGGCATCGACCTACGGCGCGGACGGCAAAGCTCAATTTGTCCTGATCAGCCCCACCGCTTTCGAAAAGTCAGACAACCCGCTCGCGCCTGACGCGGATCAGATCAACGCAGCACTGGCAGCGTACACCCAAGCCATCCAGGAGGTCGCACAGTCAGACGGGCATCTGTTTGTGGACTTGTTCACTCCCACATCTGAACTGTTCAACGCAACCATCGGAGCTCAGTTCACGATCAACGGTGTCCATCTCAACGAGGCGGGCGACCGAGTTCTGGGGCGACTGCTCGATGCCGCATTGTTTGGCAGCGAAGCCACTGCAGATTCTGAAAGCGACCTGTTCAAACGCATCAATCGCTGGGTGAACGACAAGTCCTGGTATCACTTGCAAGACTACCGCATGCTCAATGGTTGGTACGTCTACGGTGGACGCCGAACGTGGGACACCGAAACGTTCCCGACCGAATATCGCAAGATCCGCAATATGGTCCAGGTGCGTGATCAGTACATCTGGGACTTGGTAGCCGGTCGACCGGTACCCGACGAGCCCGACGATTCGAACACCGGCAGCGTCTTCACCCCCGAAACCATGTTCGGCACACGCGACGAAAACTTTCGCCAAATGCGTGAGCCCAAAGAATTGCGTTACCCGTCGCCGGAGGAATCGATCGAGATGATGTCGATCCCCGAGGGTTTCAAAGTTGAGTTGTTCGCGTCGGAACGAGAGTTTCCCGAACTGGCCAACCCCAATCAAATTGCGTTCGACTCGAAAGGACGCCTGTGGGTTTCTTGCATGGCCAATTATCCCCAGTGGCAACCCGGGGCCGCCAAACCGAACGATCGCTTGCTGATCTTGGAGGACACGGACAACGACGGCAAAGCGGACACTTGCAAGACGTTTTATGACAAGCTCATCTGTCCCACCGGATTCGAGTTCTACAACGGCGGCGTGCTGGTGGTCGATGAACCACGTATCCTGTTCATCAAGGATACCGACGGGGACGACGTGGCTGATGAAGTCACCCATTTGATCGACGGGATCGCTACCGATGACACTCACCATACCGTCGGTGCTTGGGAGTTCTCGCACGGCGGCCAACTGCACATGCTGGAGGGCGTTTCTCTGTCAACAACGATGGAGACTCCCTGGGGACCCGTCCGCAATCGCAATACCGGAGGCGTCTACACGCTTGACCCGGTGACGCTGCAAATGAGCCACTATCGAACGCCGGGATACGGCAACCCTTGGTGCATGGTGTTCGATCCATGGGGCAACGGAATCGTCGGTGACGGCACCAACGCAAAACAACACTGGATCGCTCCGCTGGCGGGCAAAGAAGTCCCGTCGCGGAAAACGCTGACACCGGTGTTCGACAACGAAGGCATGCGTCCTGCGGTGGGCAACGAGTTCTTGCTCTCCCGGCACTTGCCTGACGAAATGCAAGGCCAATTCATCTACGCATGCGTGATCAACATGCACGGTATGCCCCGGTTCAACTTGCGTTACGAGTCCAACGGGGCGGGCTACCAAGGAGAACGGGTCGACGATTTGCTCTCCTCCACCGACATGATCTTTCGCCCTGTCGATCCCAAGATCGGACCCGACGGAGCGATCTGGTTTGGCGATTGGTGCAATGCACTGATCGGTCACATGCAGTACTCGCAACGTGACCCCAATCGCGACCATACCCACGGTCGTGTCTACCGCATGATCAACACCAAGAAGCCATTGTTGCCCGTGGTGGACTACAGCAATGCATCGATTCGCATGATGTTGGACGATCTGCGCGTTCCTGAGTTGCGAACCCGCTATCGCATCCGTCGAGAGTTGCGAGCGCGTGACCGCGCTGAGGTTTTGGCCACGGTGCGACGCTGGGCGGCGGAACAGACCGACGCGCTGCAACTTTGTGAAGCCATGTGGATTCAAGAGAGTTTTCGTGAACTCGATCCGTCATTGTTGGCACGGATCCTATCGGAGTCGGACTACCGGGCGCGAGCCGCAGCGATCAACGCGATCACCAACGAACGCGATCGCGTGGACGGGTTTCACGATTATCTGGCGGCTGCCGTGAAAGACCCGCACCCGCGGGTTCGACTGGAAGCCCTTCGTGGAATCAGTTTTTTGGAAACGCCCGACGCAACCGAACTTGCGTTGGCCGTCAGCGACCAGCCGATGGACCATTGGCTGGAATACACGATGGAACACACGCTGCAGGCCTTGGAGCCACAATGGTCTGAGCAGCAGAAGAATGAAAACTTCCTTGCCAACAGCAGCGAGCAAGCGAAGAAGTATTTTCAACGCTACGTCCGCATGTCCGGCCCGGGCGGAGACGCTGTCATTCCACTGGAAATCGCGGAGAACGTAGACGGTGACATGAGGGGTCGCTATCAAGCCGTCCGCATGCTAGCGGGCATCCGCGGCGGCAACGCTGATCGCGGTGCCAATGTTTTCAAACAAGTCTGTTCGGCTTGCCACATGATCGGTGATCTCGGCAAAAAGTTCGGCCCTGAACTTTCTGACATCGGACAACGCATGGACACGGAGAAACTGATCCGGTCCATCTTGATGCCCAATGATGAGATCGCAAAAGGATACGAGACGGTTCAAGTGCTGGATGTCGACGGTAAAGTCACCAACGGTTTTGTCTTGGCCGAAACCGATGAGAAGTTGACGTTGGGGGTCGCAAACGGAAAAACGGAAGAGATCTTGAAGGACGACATCGAGCTGACCAAGCCGATGAAAGCAAGTTCGATGCCCGAAGGTTTGATCACGCAAATCGCGCCGATTGAGTTTTTGGATTTGGTTGAGTTCCTCAAACGGCAGCGGGCAATCGGCAAGTCAACTCAGCGGGGATGGATCTCGCCGACATACCGAACCGCTCCCAAACTGCGAGAACACAACGGCGTCAAAGAAATCGCGTATGATGCAGCCTTGAAATTCGGACCCCATTTTGCCGACGGTGGATACAACGAAAACGCCCACCTCTTTCTGACGACAGTCGAGCCCGATGGTTGGCGATTCTCGTTTCACAGCGTCGAGAATGTTGACGATCCGTACATCACGATCCGGCTCAAGAAATCCTCGACGTTGAAACACATGTGGCTTCGCAACCGCGCCGAACCCCAGTTCTATCAGCGGGCCAAAGGACTCACCGTCTGGGTCAGCCAGGACGATGAGAACTACACGAAAGTATGGTCAGCGGAGAATCTCGGCGCGGAATGGATGATTGATTTCCCGCCGGATACCCAAGCCCGCTACATCCGAATCGGAATCGAGGGAAATGGGATCTTTCACCTTTTGCAAGGCGCGGTCTACGGTGAGTAATCCGATGGACCGAACTCAATCAAGGCAGCGACGGACGTGAATGCCATTCGCGACCATTTGGCGTTGCCGTTGATCTCGCCGGCAAGACTCGGCTCTTCGACTTGGCTGCTGTACTTGCGATCCTTTGCGGTCGTCGGGCAGTTGATGACCATCCTGATGGCAGGCTGGATCTCGGACATCGACTTGCCCTACGTGCCGCTGCTGGTTCTCGTCGGACTGACCGCCACGACCAACTTGATTTACGGCATTTGGTTACGACGTTGGAGTCCCACGGCGGAGCACGCGAGGATCGCTGAAGCGTCACCGCTTTCCAGCGTCGCGGACGTGGATGAAAACACGCCGGTGATCCGAAACGTTTCGCTGGCGTTGATGCTGTTGGACTTGGTCACCCTGACCGCGATGCTGTATTTCAGCGGTGGCGCAGAAAATCCCTTCAGCTTCTTTTACTTTGTCAATCTCGCCGTCGGTGGTGTGATGATCCATCCACGGGCGGCTTGGTCTTTGACGCTGACCGCGATCCTCGGGTACGCCTTCATTCTGCACTACTCGGTTCCGATCGACCTGTTTCAACGTTACAACGTCGCGCCGTCGGGAGTGGATGGGCTGGCGGCGGACGCATCATCCAATGGAATGATGGACATTCATCGTGTCGGATTGATGCTCGCCTTTTCAACCTGTGCCTCGGTCGTCACCTACTTCGTCACCCGTACCGCCGGTCTGCTACGTGACCGTGAACAACAGTTGCGTCGAACGGAGGCCGAGAAAGCAGCAAACCGACGGCTAGAAAGCTTGACGACGCTCGCTGCCGGGGCGGCGCACGAATTGGCGACCCCGCTGTCCACGATCGATGTCATCGCCCGAGAACTCACACGTCACCTGGACGATGTTCCCAAGCCGGTTTCGGTCGACAACGACCTGCAACTCATCGACCAGCAACTGGAGATCTGCCGCAACATCTTGGAACGCATGCGAGGTGCAGCCGGTGACTCAATGGCTCAGCGTTGGTACCGAACCACCGTCGGCGATTTGATCGACGCAAGCCTCGATGGCGTACGTGATCCGCATCGAGTGAACGTGGTGGACGGGCCAGATGATGTGGAGGGCCAGACGTTGTGGATGCCCGAGGAAGCAGTCGCGCAGGCGATTCGAAACCTGATTCATAACGGACTCGATGCCAGCGGCCCCAGTGGTCAAGTCACCTTGGAGTCGCGATTGGACACCGCAGCGCAACGCGTCGACATTCTGGTGACCGATCAAGGACAAGGGATGACCGAGGAAGTGCTCGGGCGTATCGGCGACCCGTTCTTTACCACCAAAGAACCCGGTCGCGGCATCGGGCTCGGTTTGTACTTGACCCGGAACGTCGTTTCACAACTCGGTGGCGAACTCCAATTCAGCAGCGAACCGGGTAGAGGCACCACCGCGATCGCTTCCCTGCCATTGGGAAAACAGGACGCGTCGACCAACCAAACCTGAATCGCCCCGTAACAACCCCGTCATGGGATTCGCCAGAATTCCCTCACGCCTTTGCATCCCCGCTCCAATCCCGTTTTCAATTTCGCCAGCAAAAAGTTCGTTGCACTTAAGCTGTCCACCCTTAAGCAGCCGGGCGATTGCGATCCATGGATTCGATTTGATTCATCAGCAACTGCTTTGCGCGCTTCATGAAGTCCTTTTGATCGACCATGTCTTTGATCGCAGGATTGCTCATCAAACGCAGTGCCGTTGCTCGGTCGATCGGCTGCCCCGACTGCAGGATCTCTTTGATCTCGGGATCGGCGAGCAAGTTCTGCATTGCGAGCTGAAACTCGGGTTCCTCTTGCAACTGCCTGATCGATGGATCGTCGATCATTCGTCTCAGGTTCTGTGGATCACTCAAAACACGAACCGCCTTCTGAGTGGTACCGACTTGGCGCAGGACGTCAAAGTACTCGAACGGATTGTACTGCTTGACGATCGGACCCACTTTACTGGTGCGGGTATTGTCGGCCAAATTGACCACCCATCGATTCGCTGCATTGGGCTCAACACCGTCCGCTTGCGTGGGCATCATGGGCTCTAGGTACAAGATACCGCCGAGCAGCAGCAAAGTCGCAAAAGCGGCTTGTCCCAAACCCGTGATGCACCCGACATATCGGTCCGCCACCGCCCAATTGCGTCGACGCTCCATGAAACGAGTGATGATCTTGTGGCTGAGAAAACAGACGAGTGCAGAAATCACGATCCCGATGACGGCGATCGACAGAAAACGATTGGTCAGACCGCTTGTTTCCAATACTCGTGAAAACTGATACTCGTACGTGGTGCCCAGTCCGGGGGCAAATCGGTACGCCAACGCAAACCCCAAAACGCACGAGAACAGCCTCGCCACACCGACGCGAAACCCGCTCAAGGCACTCAGGCCTGTGACCGCAATGAACGTTGCGGTCACAAAGTCACGTTGGTAGGCAAAGCAGGCGAACCCTCCCAGGGCTCCGATGACCAACGCCCACCTCAGCTTGGGAGGCATTCGAATCGGCTCCGGTTCCGGTCGGTCGTTGTCCAACTCCGCTTCGGAATAACGCTCAATGGCTGAAAAGTTGCTCATGTTGCCGAGCTCAGTGGGGGGGGCTTGGTTCGAAAATCGCGAATTTTCTGATTGCATGGCGTGTGACGCCACAGACAAATCTCTACCGACTACATTCAAACGTAGCTCGCAAAACGAGTGAATTGTTCGCTGAAAACGCCCCCTCCTGAAGAAACCTGACAAAAAATGTTGGCTCGAATTCTGTTCCTTACCTGGCTCGGATTAACTCTGACAGGCTTGGCTCCATTAGGTGTCGCTCTCGCCGATACTGCCAGCCGGCCCAACGTGATCGTTTTTATCGCGGACGACATCAGTTGGAATGATTTCGGTTGCTACGGGAACACGGCCGCCAGGACTCCAAATATCGACGCATTGGCAGAGTCCGGTATCCGCTTCGATCGAGCTTTCCTGACAGCCAGCAGTTGCAGCCCGTCACGCAGCAGCATCATCACGGGGCGATACCCGCACAACAACGGCGCGGCCGCCGAGCTTCACAAACCGATTTCGAAACACCTTCCCTGGTTGCCCGGCGTGCTTAGGGAATCCGGTTACTACACCGCTCAGTCTGGCAAACATCACATGACGACGACTGCGGCAAAGAATGAACAGCCGGTGTACTTTGACCTCGTCGATGGCGGTCGCCAGCCGGGCAACTCCGGTGGCCACGCGAATTGGGTTTCCGTCACAAGCGATCGCCCCAAAGACAAACCGTTTTTCTGTTGGTTTGCTTCCTACGATGCCCACCGGGACTGGGACGCGGACAAGCAGTGGGACGAATCCCAGTACGGCTCGATGCATCGGCCCAGCGACGTGATTGTTCCGCCATTCTTGATCGATGATGATGCCACCCGGCAGGACTTGGCGTCCTATTACAACGAAGTCACCCGGTTTGATCACTATGTCGGTGCCGTCGTCCAAACGCTGAAAAGGCAAGAGGTGCTGGACGACACGTTGATCTTTGTCTTGGCAGACAACGGCCGCCCATTCCCGCGAGCCAAAACGAGACTGCATGATTCGGGAATGAAGACCGCGTTGATTGCGCACTGGCCCTCCGGCATCCAATCCACCGGCGTCAGTGATTCCCAGGTCAGCGTGATCGATCTGGCCCCCACCATTTTGACAGCAGCGGGAGCGACTGTTCCACAAACGATGCAAGGCGTCTCGCTGCTGCCGGTTTTTGCCGACCGCTCCGCCAAGGTGCGTGACTACGCATTCTCCGAACACAACTGGCATGACTACGAAGCGCACGGGCGCGGTGTTCGCCACGGCGACTTCCTGCTGATCCAGAATTTCCGAACGCAATTGCCTTGGCAAGGACCAGCCGACTCGGTGCGTTCACCGTCACATCACAGTCTGCAGGCCGCTCGCGACGCCAAGCGACTCAATGCCGCTCAACAGGATGTCTTCTTGACGCCGCGACCGGAAATCGAGCTGTACAACTTTCGCCAGGACCCGCATCAGCTCGTCAACCTAGCCGGCCAACCGAAAACGGAGTCGACCCAAAAACACCTGCAAGAGATTCTGCGTCGTTGGATGGACGAGACCGGCGACAGCGTGCCAGAAAAAATCAGTCCCGATACCTTCGATCGTGAAACAGGAAAACACATCCCTGCTAGCGACGTCGACACGACCGGCGTGTTGACGCCCGGCAGCGACCGAAAGGCCGACCATGTTCTCGCTCCCGGCCCTCGCTAGTGCTGTGATTGTGAATCGACATCGATTGGAAACGAGCCAAATACCAGCACGAAGCGCACGCGAGTGAATAAAACGCCATGAATCATTTGCCTGGGCGTCATGCTGGAGCTAACAGGTCCCAGTAGGTCATGCTCTGCATGACGAAATCCGGTATCCCCATCATTAAGCAGGGTGTCTCGGGTTCGATGAAACGTCGATTCTTATCCGGCAACATTGGGTAGGCGTCATGCACAGCATGCCCTACCGGATCTCAGTCGCGGAGGCGACGGCAGAACGGGTTCGAAAAGGGGAAGGGGGTTTTGAAACAGGTTCGGATTTTGGATATTGTATCAGGTAATAAACGCAAGGTTTAGGTCGATCAGCAGCAATGCTGCGTCAGGCTCGACATCGTTAAGTGTGGATGTTCAGCTCTCGATAAAGTAGCATTTTGGTTCATTGCAGTAAAGCGAAAAGCGTAACGCGAAAAGCTTCACAACCTAGCCATCGCGCCGATGACCCATGTGCATAGCGCCGAATACGCCAGGCATATCTATCAACGACTTCGAGCAACGCGGCAGCCACCAAGCGATCTCACAGAGAATGTTATTGAAGCGTTAGCAAAGATTAGAAAAAACTTAGCGGAGGGCATGGAACTTGGCGACTAGAATCGATCAGCTTCTTTATGATTTCACAACATATGTGAAGACATCTCAGTCTGAGCAAGCAATTGAAGTGCTCAAGTGCTATCCCGAGCTAATTAGGCATACAGATTTTCTTGACGAGTTCCCGCTTATGATTGCATCTCGATATGACTGCACCCCTGTAGTGCAGTATCTGGTCGATCAAGAAATAGATATTAATCGAAGTAGTTCCAATTCGAACGCGCTCTCAATAGCTGCTCGTGAAGGCTCTTTGAACGCGGTGAATCTTCTGCTTGACGCCGGAGCCGACCCGGACCTCTGTCGAGCCATCGTGTCCGCTGTTCTAGCCAAAAACAACAAGCTCGAAATCATAAAAACGCTTCTGAATCATCATTGTGATGTCAATCAAGTTTTTCTAATGTTCAATGACCCAAGTAATAAGAGAACTGCCCTGGATTTTTGTCGCGCAGGTTCCGCTGAGGAATTGCTATTGCGAGAGAACGGTGCCGTTTCGGCAAAGTCATTGTAGGTAACAAAGAATGATCCCTCCGCACGCAACCGAAATCATTGAGTTTTTTGAGACCCGATATGGATCGGTCGAAAGTTTGTCGTACAATCAAATCGTGTTCGATACCATGCAAATTGCGGTATGCGTCGCTAGCAAAGGCAATGTAAGAACATTATTTACCGTGGGAATGAGTAATGAGTCGCTCAAGGTCCCCCAGGGGTTTGATGAGTTTCAATATGTGGAGTTGTTTATTCAGCTTCCGCAGACGCATGAGATAGAGATAGCTCCTGGAAGTTGTGGCAGTTGGCCCGTCGATTGGTTGATTAATGTTGCTAAATTTCCTCACCGCCAGAACACATGGCTAGGTGCTCCGGCAGTAATCTTAGCAAAAAATGGTCCTGACGACATTTTTTCTGACACTTGCAGATTTAGTGGAATGCTTTTGGTAATAGACTGCCAATGCTTGGCTGGGTATCGTAGTGTCAATCTCTATCGGATGTGTCCACTTTACTGGGATGAGATTGAGCTGGAAAGGGAAATTGGAACCCCTGCCTTTATGCAAAAGCTTGATGAACGAAAGGTATCATTTATTGTTGACTGCAATCGGCCAAGCATTGCAGCAAGGTGAACCGGATTCACCTCTCAAGAACTTTATTAATTGTTTGCCGAACCGTGATGGGTAGGGGGTAATGCCGTCGGGGTTGTCAATTGACAATGCGGAAACGTGAATGGATCAGCCAGTCGTTGTACGCAAGTTCGCCTCACGCTTGCGATGATCAACTGAGCGTTAGCGGCAGCTTCAATTCTGTTGTCGCCCCACACCTTTCAACAGACAACCGCTGCCCAGTTCGAAAAAGGGAACAGTTCGAAAAAGGGAAGAACAGTTCGAAAAAGGGAAGGGGGTTTTAAAGCGGGTTCCTGTTGATCCAAAATTTCAGAACGCAGTTGCCTTGGCAAGGACCTGCGGACTCGGTGCGTTTACCGTCACATCACAGTCTGCAAGCCGCTCGCGACGCCAAACAACTCAACGCCGCGCAACAGGATGTGTTCTTGGCACCGCGTCCGGAAATCGAACTGTACAACTTTCGCGAGGACCCACATCAGCTCGTCAACCTCGCCGGCCAACCGGAAACGGAGTCGACCCAAAAACACCTGCAAGAGATTTTGCGTCGTTGGATGGACGAGACCGGCGACAGCGTCCCTGAAAAAATCAGCCCCGATACCTTTGATCGTGAAACAGGAAAACGCATCCCTGCTAGCGACGTCGACACGACCGGCGTGTTGACGCCCGGCAGCGACCGAAAGGCTGACCATTTTCTCGCTCCCGGCCCTCGGTAAATTGAGCTTGCTTCCTAACCCGACGCGTAAGCGAGGGATTTTTCCGTTATCCCTCGCTTACGCGTCGTGCTGGTATCAAAGCTCAACTCGCAATTTTGGTACTAGCCCGGATTATTCATCAGCCGGCACGCGATAGCGTCCGGTTCTCGTGTACGTGCGGAAGAACCGGACGCTATCGCGTGGCGGCTGATATGCGCAGACTGCTTTCGTGCCATTCCGCGCAAGCCGTTTCACGCAAACGTGTTGCGATGACCGTTTTGAGTCGCGTGAATAATCCGGGCTAGTGGTCTGGGACAGCTAGAAGTTAGGTTTCAACGTAATGGATCTTGCCAAAGATCCCACCGCTACAGGATCTTTAACAAGATCCACTACCCAAAAATAAGTTGTCCCAGACCACTAGGCACCGTTCCTGCGTGGCTCTCTAAGCAAGCAAACAGCCGTTGACCGATTTGTAGAAAACGGACTGGTTTCCCATTGCTCGTCCGCTGCACCATGCGATAATCAGTCTCAGTCGGTGAAATCACTTGCCTGGAATGCACGTCGATGCACCGCTTATTCTTGAACAGCAATGGCTCGGTGCCAACTCTCTCCATGCTCTTCGCTATCCAGGCTCATTGCCCGACGCTGGCATTTGGTTCAGAGGCATCTAGGTAACGGCAAAACTGGCCTTCATTGCTGGCTCAGTTTTACGCTGATGCTGTCGATGTTGATCCAGGTCAATGTTTCCGCAGCGGCTGCGCCCGACAACGTGGCACGGAATCAATGGGCCGCAGATCAAATCGTTGGTCAGGATTCCTGCCAGCTCACCCAACCGGCCAAGCTGGATGCAGTCGCATGCATTGATGTTTCCAGTTGGCATATCAGCCAAATCCAAACCGGCCATACCGCCATCGCATGGACGGCGTTCTTGGATACGGGATGTTTTGCCGAGACGCGTTTCTCTGGCGTCACGTCTTACGACATCGTCACGCTTGTGGAATTGAACGTTCGATTGCAGATCTAGGAATCGTTTGCGTTTCCTTTTTCCTTCAGTGCTTGAACGTTCTACAAACCATTCCAAGGCTCAATGTATGTCCACGGCTAGAAAATCCAACAATCACTCGGCACCGCAATCATGCCAACCCGCGCCTGCCCACTCTCGTTTTGCGAGCAACCCGACTCTACGTAACGCATGGACGCTGATACAGCTGCGAGACTACGTTGCTGCGGCAAACATACTGGGATCCGCCGGACGTGATCCTCAGATTCGAAACGCGTTGAGCGTCTGCTTGATGCGATCCGGTTGCGTCGACCTTGCCGTCGATATCCTACGATCCATTGTCCTCAAGCCGGGGACTGTCGTCCAGCGTCCAGAAATGAGCGATGTGTGCAAACGTAATTTTGCGACAGCGTTGCTGATGTCCGGGTTTCCCAATGGTGCATTGGAGGTACTTGACGAGACAGCCGATCCTCAGCATCCAGTAGCCCAACAGCTCCGGCAAGCGATCAAACGTTGGGAACGGACGTTGTCATGGATTCGGCTGCTGGACTGGAAACTAAACGGAATCCATCCATCAGATAGTCGGGTTCCAATCGATTTCGAGCCAGGCGAGTTCGAATCGGACGCCAATCCAACGCGACCGGAAAAACCAGGTGGTTCGACCGATGGTTCGCTCAAGCTTGCGGCGTAGCTCCAGTAGGTCATGCTCCGCATGACGAAAGCCGGTACGCCCGTCATCATGCATGGTGTCATGAGTTCACGAAAATTCCGGTTCACATCCGGCAACACCGGGTAGCCATCAACGGTAGGCCTTATGCGTAGCATGATCTACCGGATCTCAGTGGTGGATGCGACGGCAGCATACAGCATCGTGCGCAAGCCTGGACTGTTCAAAGTTTGGGGTTGTGGCACTGTGGCGCGCCGCAAGTTTCTGTCACCTCTCCCGGCGCAGCTGGGGGAGGTCGAATCGAGCGAAGCAAGGATCAGAAAAGCACTGTCATGGTCGAACTTTGATTTGGCCGCCTTGGCGAGATACGCGCGTACCTCCATCGGCATTACCTCACGGTAACTTTTTTTGAACTCAAAGTCCAATGGTTTGTCCGCTGCCTAGGCACGTCTCTGGCAGCTTGGATGGTTCCGTCTCGCCACCCTGGTAGATATCCGAAGCTTAGAAGCCTCACACTGTCTTATCCGGCGTTGGAACCGCTGACAGAGCATCACGCTTTTTCCACGGGCTTATTGACTGCAGCTTCGAAAAGCCACGCCTGCCCTCGGGGAAGGATCGATGTTGTCAGTGTGCCGCTTGCGCAGCGATGACAAACCAATGTGGGCCCTAAGCTTCGGACGTCTTTGATTCTAACTCGCAATAAGGGGAAGAACTCGCAATAAGGGGAAGGGGGTCTTAAAAGCCGAGTCGTGGATAGTCGCGGATGCGACGGCAGCGTAAAGCATGGGGCGTCAGCCCCATGGGGTGCCACATTTCCGATTGCGAAAGCCGCGGGGAAAGGCTTCGCCGGGGTCAGACTCGGGATTCGGGATTCAACCGCAGTTCACTTCTTAAATCCCGAACCCTCCGCCGAGCGCGCGGACGTTGATTGAGGGTTTCTTTCTTTGACCAGAAAAAGCACTGTCATGGTCGAACTTTGATTTGGCCGCCTTGGCGAGATACGCGCGTACCTCCATCGGCATTACCTCACGGTAACTTTTTTTGAACTCAAAGTCCAATGGTTTGTCCGCTGCCTAGGCACGTCTCTGGCAGCTTGGATGGTTCCGTCTCGCCACCCTGGTAGATATCCGAAGCTTAGAAGCCTCACACTGTCTTATCCGGCGTTGGAACCGCTGACAGAGCATCACGCTTTTTCCACGGGCTTATTGACTGCAGCTTCGAAAAGCCACGCCTGCCCTCGGGGAAGGATCGATGTTGTCAGTGCGCCGCTTGCGCAGCGATGACAAACCAATGTGGGCCCTAAGCTTCGGACGTCTTTGATTCTAACTCGCTCGCTTCGCGAACTCCAAGTCGAATAAGAAGTGGGATCAGTAATTCGCCGATCGATGAGGTGCCCCGCCGCTTCTTGCCCGCCAGCTCTGCTAACGGCTTGCCTTCGGTTTGATGCACCGACTTGGGAAGCCATTGATAAGCCTCGTTCATGTGAGCGACGGTTTGATCCAGTGGCGTCGCGTGCGCGTGATGGAATTCACGTAGCTTGAACAGAATCGCCTCGCAATCAATGCCTCTGCCACGCCACACTTGGCGACCGCTGACGATCTGAAATACCATCCGATTGGCCCGGTTGGCCATTCGACAATTGCGATCTTGAGTTTTAATGTTTCGCGTCGCCCAGACGGCCGATAACCCGCGGTAGTAGGGATGGCACTTGATGAGGTTCTTGGCCAACAAGATGCAAGCCGCGCGGAGTCGTCGGTTGCAGTTCTTGGCAACCGTGTCGGTGCGGTCGACTTCGTCACTTTGGTATCGTGACGGATAAAGACCAGCACGACCGTTGATTGCGGTGGCGGAAGCATAGTGCTCAATCGGACCTGCTTCGCCGGCATACTCCGATGCTGAGACAACGTTGATGCCTTTGATCGAAAGCAGCAGAATGTACGGCGTTTTAGCGAGAAATGATGCCGATTGCCTTTCCGTTTGAGTGATCTGTGCAGAAAGCATGTCACGCAACTCCAGCAGTTGCTTCCACTGCTCGGTTAATAGTTCGATAAGTGGATCGGGCTCGGCCGCTTGCAGGCTCCATGCATAAATCTTGTCGAGCGTGCGTTCTTGGAATCGTGTTTTGGAGCGTCGCAAGTATTTTGCCAAGCCGGCCTGTTTGGCTTTCTTGATCGACTCGGCCGACGAGAAGTTTTTTGCGATCAGCATTGCAACCGAGTGGCTGAACAGTTTGTCTTCTTCCCAAAGGTCCGCGTAGCCTGGCATCGTCTGATGCATGAGAACTCTGATTTGAACATTCAGTCTGGAACGCTGCTTGACCAAGTTACGGCGGTGACGTGCGAGCCTTTGGAGCGAACGATAGGTCTCGTCGACTGGAAACACCGACAGTCCGTATCCAGCGGCAGCGGCGAGGAAGATCGCTTCGAGATCGTTGTCATCGGTTTTGTTGTCCGGGTGCAGTGCTCCTCTGTAGTGTGCCGATGCGAAGGGATGAACCGTGCGTGTGTCAAAGCCCGCCTTGCGAAACGCACGTTGCACCGGCTTGTGGTAGATACCGGTCATTTCGACGGCGACGATAGAGTCCTGTATTCCTTCTGCTTGGCAAGCTTCGAGGACTCGCATGACCATTGCATCGAGCGTCCCACGTTCGTGATCCACTTCGGTCGGTTCGATGATGACACGTCCGTAGAAATCGCAGAGCATCCATTTGGATCGCCGCTTTGCACAGTCGACCGCAACGATCCCAAATCGTTGCGGACCGACCTTCAGGACTCTTTCCTGGATGACGCCACCGGGCTTGCCGATGTAGCGTCGTTTGGAAGACTTGTTGCTGTTCTTTCTGGTAGACTTGGTACGAGAGACCATCTGAATTGCTCCATTGGTTGGAAGGTAAAAAGCTCTTCCAATGGAGCGTTTGGATGGTCCTTTCTCTAGATTTTTTTTGATCTAGGGGACATACCAGGGGAACGGACCAGAAAAAGGGGAACGGGGTTTTATTCGCACCTCTTGCCCAAAGGCACGTACGTGTTCGAGTACAGCGTGCGATGATGCCTAGGTTTGGCTGTCGAAAGCCGGGCTGCAAAAGGTTGGGCGGGCGGCATTCACGGTCTACGCAAGATGGATTCTTTGCTTCCGCCGGGCTTGCCCCGGTTCGGAGCAACAAATGGCAGCTACCCTCAACACAAACGCATTCACTTCCCCACCGCCCGCGAATCGCCGAAGGCGATTCGCGGGCGGTGGGGAAGTTTTTTTGGCGTGCGTTGGTAGCCGTCAGTTGTTTCCTCCGCCGAGACAAGCTCGACGGAAGGAGTTTCGAATCAGGAAAAGGAGAACGGCGTTCTATTCGAACCTCTTTGATCACGGACTTGCCCGTTCCGGGGCGTCCGACCACTACGGAAAGGCTTCGCCGGGGTCAGACTCGGGATTCGGGATTCAACCACACTCGACTTCTTAAATCCCGAACTCTCTGCCGAACGCGCGGACACTGATTGAGGGTTTCTTTCTTTGGTTGGCTGCCAGCTAGATTCTGCTGGCTTACCTGGTTGCCAAGGTTGCCCAGTGTGACTTGGGTAAGCAACGCGGTTTCTTGCTCTTGGTTGGTTCGATTGCAGGTGATGCGATCTCTCTGAGTGACTCGAAACGGTCTCGCCAAGGCGGTTGAATTTGCTGTTTGGTGCCAATTTCATCGTGATGTGATTGCATAGACGATGGATGAGCCTGATCGGTTTGTGTTTGGAAACCAATGGGTGCGGAACAACGCGATTGATAATTTGAACTCGATGTCACGGTGGTCTCGCGGTTGCTTCGGGCCACTCTACTTCTTCGCTCACCAATTCGATCGCCTGTTCGATCAAGCTCAACCAATGAGCATCAGGCTGAATCAGTCCAGATCGCATGCCATTGATGAATGCGTTCTTGCTTGGCATCGATATCCGCTGCCCGATCACCGCAGCCAGTGCCCGTCGCCAATGGGGAACAACCTGAGTCGTTGTGGCTTGCGTCTGCTGCCATGTCACCACCCAGTGCGCGACCGCCAACAGCGAGACCGTCAGCGATCCTTCCAACTGGCCGGCCGGGTCGACCAAGCCGTTGCACTTCTTGCAGCGATAGTCGTGAGGTTCCTTGGTTGTTGATTCTTCCAAAGGCGATTGCGAATCCAACTCTGTCGGGTCGTCCGATTCGGGATGCGATTGTTTCCACAGCTTGCGGCACAACTCCTGGTACTTTTTACGCACATTCGGGGCGAAGCAGCCTGCGTAGCGGGTGCGTGGCATTCCATGTGGCAGAATGTGTCTTGAGAACGCGTAACAGAACTCTTTTGGCGGCATCGATACTTCCACACGCGACTGGTCGCGATAGTCCTTCGCGTCGAACACCACCTCATCATCGTTTACACGGATCAATCGCCCGTCACCGATCGCCACGCCCGCCACGTACTTGGCCAAGTAGCCGAAGACGTGTTGATTCTCACTCTGCCCACGATACTCAGGCGGTGTGCCTTGGATGTCGGCGATCCAGTCTTTGTTTTGCACCGTTGTCAAAACGGACTGCAAAGCCGACTCGTCCGCCAGGTTTATCGGCAATCGCAATTCTCGTTATCCGTTGCTCCGTGGGGCAGGTTTTTAACCTGCCAGGTTTCCCGTCAGCTCGGCAGGTTAAAAACCTGCCCCACGTCTTTTTCGGCTGATAACAGGTCATCAGGCGTCTAAGCCGACTGGTGCGACGTCGTCACGGTTTCGTGTTAGCCGACCGAGGATTCCAAAAGCAACACCGGTAGCGGAGAACACGCCGCAGGCAAACCAGGACTTGGCCGCGTCCCAAGGTGCCGGCAGTGAACCGGCCTAGTGGCGCGATGTCTCCCTCTCCATGGCTCTGATTTGTGTAACATGGAGTTCGTGTTCGTCCGTTGTGCCTATGCTTGGAAGCCATCTATGCCGCTCGGAATTCGACCGACCGTTGATTTTGCCTTCAAAAAAATCTTTGGTTCTCCACAAAACTCTGCTGCGTTGATCGGGTTGCTCAATGCCATCCTCGATCTCGATCGACCGATCGTTTCCGTCGAGATTCTTAATCCTTTCAGCTACCAGGAGTTTGCCGAAAGCAAACTGATTGTGCTCGATATCCGTTGCCGCGATTCCTCTGGTCGCATGCTCAATGTGGAGATGCAAGTATCGGTCTACGCGGGCCTGATTGAGCGACTGGTTTACTATGCCTGTAGCATGTACGTCGACCAACTGTCCAAAGGCGGAAACTACGCCCTGGCCGCGCCCTCGATCTCAATTTGTCTGCTCAGCCGCGTTCTTTTCTCCCAAACCACCCAAGCTTACCACCGTTTTCAGCTCCTGGACCAACGGAGCGGTCGTTCAATTTCCAACGGGATCGAAGTCCACACGGTAGAATTGACGAAGTATGCCTTGGCAGAGCAGACGATCTCCAGGGCGAGTAAACTGAATCAATGGGTATTCCTGTTGCTACACGCCCAGGATTACGACGGGGAAGCTCTCCGCCGATTGCTCCCCGGGATCGAGTTTGAGCCAGCGATTTCCACGATAGAAACCATCTCCGCTAAAACGGAAGACAAGCAAATGTACGATCAACGCGAAAAGGCTCAAAGAGACTATGAGTGGGCCATTTCAGGTGCCCGTGAGGAAGGACGCGAGGAAGGACGCGAGGAAGGGCGTGAGGAAGGACGCGAGGAAGGACGTGAGGAAGGCAAATTAGCAGGCCAAATCCAGCTTCTCGAGCAGCTCTTGGGAGAGGCCCCCACTGGTGACGGGGAACTGCTTCCGCAAGGCATCGATGCACTTACGAAGCGAATGTCAGACCTTCAGAAGCGACTGCGCGACAGGGAATCTTGATAAGTCTCCGGTCTCCGGCTCTCCGGAGAGGGCATGGGAGTTTTTAGCGTTCGGCGACACCAACGACCCACGCGGCTTCTATCGCCTGTTGGTCGAGCACACCGATCGGCTTCGCATTCGCAACTACAGCGAAGCGACGATCAAGAAGCGAATCACCTACGTTCGCGGCTTCGCAATCTGGTGCCAAGACCGCGACCTGACGTGCGTGATCCACATCACCAAGCCGATCTTGGAAAGCTACCAACGTCACCTGTACCGGTACCGCAAATCCAACGGCCAGCCGTTGAGTTGGGGCAGTCAACATCTTGCGCTCAAAGAAATCCGAACGTACTTCGCCTGGCTCGCCAAGATGAACCATATCGCGTTCAGTCCCGCCGCCGACTTGGAGCTCCCCCGGCAACCCAAGACGCTTCCCAAAGCGATCCTGACGGCCGACGAAGTCGAGCAGGTGCTCGCCGGACCAGACACGCGGACACCGATCGGTCTGCGAGATCGAGCGATCTTGGAGACGTTTTACTCGACCGGCATCCGTCGCTCTGAACTCTGTGCGCTACGTCTGGACGAGATCCATGTGGAGCGTCGGGCGTTGTTCATCGATCGGGGCAAAGGCCAAAAGGACCGCTACATCCCGATCGGCACCAGAGCGTTGCTCTGGATCGCCCGCTATGTCGACGGCGTCCGCGACAAGTTCTCAACCCCCAAGAGCGACAACACGCTATTCCTGACGATCCACGGCACGGAGCTCGAGCCGGACACGATCACGGAGTACGGTCGCCGCTACATCCAAGCCGCTGGCATCGACAAGCCGGGTGCGTGTCACATCTACCGACACACCATGGCGACACTGATGCACGAGAACGGCGCGGACTTGACGTTGATCCAGCAGATCCTGGGTCATGCCAAGAGCGACACGACGCAGATCTACGCCAGAACGTCGATCCGCAGGTTGCAGGAAATCCACGACAAAACGCATCCCGCAGAGCGAGAAGAAGACTAACCGCATCGCAGTTGGATGCCATACAATGAGTCACATGCAACGACGACAAAAAATCCCCCGCCGCCAACCCGTCACCGTCGCCCACGCGCGCGGGGGAAGTCGTCGTTGCCATCAGCCCGTGCGAAATCACGTCTTACCAACGCCCCACCGCCTCAAACGCCGCTGCACCTTCAACGCAGTCACTCAAGTGGAGTCTTGCTCCAGAGATCCGATCGGGTATTGGGATGGGCATTCACTTTATCGGTTCTATGCGTCGACTACTAAAACTGATCCCAGTGGCCTCACTACGAAGAGTAAGGCCAAGTTCAGTTGTCGTGCAGATCCAGGGTGTGGTTGCCCCGGGACCATATCCGCACCTGAATATGATTTGGCAACTTGGGATAGCATTGTAGACGGTCCAGGCTCGATGGTCGGTTTAAAGCTGACTCTAAAATTCACTCCAGACGATGGAGAAAGCTGTAGATGCGAGAAGTTCGCATTCATGCAGATTGCTGAAGCGAAACCAGGTCCCTGGAAGACAATACCACTCATAGATGGTCCTTTTGTCGACGGTGACGCCAAACCATATTACTGGACTCCCGATCATCTGCATTGGCCTGATGATATCGAAGTTAGAGATGAACCGAATCAGCATCGCAGTCGAGGCAACCTGAACGGTTCAATGACGTTCGAGACCTGCGCTTTGTGTATTCGTTCTGGCGAGGTTGACGCGGTATTGGGATGCGTGACTTGGGGTTATAAGTTCACCAAGGACGATCCATCAAAAGACGAGCTAATTCCAATGGACACATCTGTCCAGCCCTCAGACAAATTTCTAAAAACTGTGTGGAAAGAATACTCTAAACATGACCTCAAACCGTGTGACCCAATACCGAGTTCATATGCGCCTCCACTGGAATGAAAGTGCAAATGATGAAAACTGGTCTACTTTGGTTAATTGCCTTAACTGTGGTCGTGATCGCAGTGATGTGGTTTATTCTGCGAGATTCACCCGCTGATGGTGAAACTCAATCCAGATTTGGAAAAGCCGACGGGATTAGCGTCCGCTGCGAGATCATCGAAGCAACCGACAATATCTTACTTGAACTCCGATACGGCTTAATAAGCGACAGCGGAGTTGAAATTTACATGTCTCAAGATGGCGCGGCTCGATGGCAAGCGTACGCCCAACCATTGGGAGTGGATCATTCGGCCTATCGACATGATGTCGAATGCAAAGTCGAAGGCGATCAGTTGTATTTAAAGAGTACCGGGTCCGCAGGAACGTTTGCTGAGTGGAGAGATGTTTTCTCCGGTGATCTGATTCAGCGGAAGCAAGTTCCTGAGCTCTTGGGTATTAGAAAGCGGAAAGTCGATGAGACTGAATCAGACAATTTGAGGATTCAAGACCGGATTGAAGGATTCCGGAAGGGCAATCTGACGGACGAAACAAAGGTGTCAGGACGAAACAAAGGTGTCGGACGAAACAAAGGTGTCGGACGAAACAAAGGTGTCAGGACTCAATAACGAGAGGTAGCAGGGCGATTGCACGGCGATTTACCGACTGAAAACGGCCTTTTCCATGTAGTCATCGTCCCACCCGGCGGTGAGCCGCCTGTTCACTTCTTAATTCCCGAACCCTCCCGCAAGCGCGCAGACGTTGAGTGAGGGCTTCTTTCTTTGGGACGCTGCCAGCTAGATTTTGCTGGTTTAGCTGGTTGCCGAGACTGCCCAGTGTGACTTGGGTAAGCAACGCGGTTTCTTGCTCTTGGTTGGTTCGATTGCTGGTGATGCGATCACTCTTGGCGACGCGAAACGGTCTCGCCAAGGCGGTTGAATTTGCTGTTTGGTGCCAATTTCATCGTGATGTGATTGCATAGACGATTGATGAGCCTGATCGGTTTGTGTTTGGAAACCAATGGGTGCGGAACAACGCGATTGATAATTTGAACTCGATGTCACGGTGGTCTCGCGCTTGCTTCGGGCCACTCTACTTCTTCGCTCACCAATTCGATCGCCTGTTCGATCAAGCTCAACCAATGAGCATCAGGCTGAATCAGTCCAGATCGCATGCCATTGATGAATGCGTTCTTGCTTGGCATCGATATCCGCTGCCCGATCACCGCAGCCAGTGCCCGTCGCCAATGGGGAACAACCTGAGTCGTTGTGGCTTGCGCTTGCTGCCATGTCACCACCCAGTGCGCGACCGCCAACAGCGAGACCGTCAGCGATCCTTCCAACTGGCCGGCCGGGTCGACCAAGCCGTTGCACTTCTTGCAGCGATAGTCGTGAGGTTCCTTGGTTGTTGATTCTTCTAAAGGCGATTGCGAATCTGCTTCCAAAGGATCGTCCGACTCGGGATGCGATTGCTTCCACAGCGTGCGGCGTACTTGGAAAGGGGAAGGGAATTTTTTAGAGTTTTGTGACAGACGCACACTTCTGCGATTCTTCCGCAACAGAGTCAGAGTCCACTCTCGAATATTTTGCGCGGCGCTCAATGGTTCAGACCGGAGATGGTAGAAGATTACTGGTAGAAAATGTCACAGAAAACGGCTCGCCCGTGCAGTCGCTACCAGTAATCTTCTACCAAATCGCACTTCGCCAACTGAGTTCTTCGAAAAGGGGAAGGGGAGGGCTAGCTTCTTCCGCTGATCTGAATGCTCGCGAAGCTTGTCTCCCCCAAATACAGAACCAAATCCTGCCTTGCCGGTAACTGCTGGCCAGCCGCCTTCATCCAGCCTGCTTGCAGTTCTGCTGATTAGTGTTCGATTCGTGCCCATTAGTGTTCCCAAAGCAAGCCACACTCAAAGCAATGAGATACAGGTCGGCCTGCTGATCAATAACGACGCATCGCAAACGTGAGAACGGATCGTACTTCAAGAGAAGCAAAACCACTAATCTTCACTGATCGAACACTAATCGGAGTACTTCTTCGAAAAGGGGAACGGGGTTTCTAACGCGATTAGATTGAATCCCGCTAGGGATCGCAGAAGGTAGCCGCGGGTCGCCGAAGGCGCACCCGTGGTATGCTTCACGGTCATAGGCAGCAACAATTCTTTTCACGTCCCTAGCGGGTGCGAGGCATCCCGTGCGGCAGGATGTGTCGGGAGAACTCGTAGCAGAACTCCTTGGGCGGCATCGACACTTCCACATGCGACTTGTCGCGATAGTCCTTCGCGTCGAACACCACCTCGTGATCGTTGACGCGGATCAATCGCCGATCACCAATCGCCACGCCCGCCACGTACTTGGCCAGGTAGCCGAGGACGTGCTGATTCTCGCTCTGGCCACGGTACTCCGGCGCTGTGCCTTGGATCTTTGAAAAGGGGAAAGGGGTTTTATTCGCACCTCTTGCCCAAAGGTACGTACGTGTTCGAGTACAGCGTGCGTGTGTAACATCGCGGGCAGTATCAAACCGGTCTGGGCAGCATCCAATGCATGTACGCCCCGAGTTCTACAGCCACAGCGAAAGCGTTGAGCTACGGGGACGGTGAACCTTGTCACCCCGCGATGATGCCTAGGTTTTGCTGTCGAAAGCCGGGTTGCAAAAGGTTGGGGGTGGCGGCATTCACGGTCTACGCAAGATGGATTCTTTGCTTCCGCCGGGCTTGCCCCGGTTCGGAGCAACAAATGGCAGCTACCCTCAACACAATCGCATTCACTTCCCCACCGCCCGCGAATCGCCGAAGGCGATTCGCGGGCGGTGGGGAAGTTTTTTTGGCGTGCGTTGGTAGCCGTCAGTTGTTTCCTCCGCCGAGACAAGCTCGACGGAAGGAGTTTCAAATCAGGAAAAGGCTTCGTCGGGGTCAGACTTGGGATTCGGGATTCAACCGCAGTTCACTTCTTCGGGAAAGGCTTCGTCGGGGTCAGACTCGGGATTCGGGATTCAACCTCACTCGACTTCTTAAATCCCGAACTCTCTGCCGAACGCGCGGACACTGATTGAGGGTTTCTTTCTTTGGTTGGCTGCTAGCTAGATTCTGCTGGCTTACCTGGTTGCCAAGGTTGCCCAGTGTGACTTGGGTAAGCAACGCGGTTTCTTGCTCTTGGTTGGTTCGATTGCAGGTGATGCGATCTCTCTGAGTGACTCGAAACGGTCTCGCCAAGGCGGTTGAATTTGCTGTTTGGTGCCAATTTCATCGTGATGTGATTGCATAGACGATTGATGAGCCTGATCGGTTTGTGTTTTGAAACCAATGGGTGCGGAACAACGCGATTGATAATTTGAACTCGATGTCACGGTGGTCTCGCGCTTGCTTCGGGCCACTCTACTGCTTCGCTCACCAATTCGATCGCCTGTTCGATCAAGCTCAACCAATGAGCATCAGGCTGAATCAGTCCAGATCGCATGCCATTGATGAATGCGTTCTTGCTCGGCAGCGTGCAACGCAGCGCAAGCACTTCGGGGAGTGCCCAGCGCCGGGAGGCGAAAAGGTGGTTTTATTCGCACCTCAAAATACTGCAATCTGATGTGCGATCTGAGTGAAGGCTGCTGAAGATGAAACGCAGAGAGCGCAGAGGGAAAGTTTGCTGCTGCCACGGTGGCTTCCTTTGAGACTGTCATCTCCACCCCCGCAGCCTTTTTCTTTTTTGATTCTCACGCGAAGGCGCTAAGACGCGAAGAAAGAGGCTCGTCCTTCGCGTCTTAGCGTCTTCGCGTGCAAACATTCGAGACACGACAGATTCCTTGCGCTGAACAGATAGAGTCATCAATACGACATGCTCCGCAGTTCCAGTAGGTCATGCTGTGCATGACGCCATCGATACATCACAACCAGCACACCGGACGTCACCGAGCGTAGTTCCTGAGAACAGGTCACCCCACGTGTTAATGCGCGTGCCGTATTTCGTCATGCACAGCATGACCCACGATTACTTCGCCTTGAACAGATAGCTGCGGAGCAGCGATAGGGCAAAGTATGGGGCGTCAGCCCCTTGGGGTGCCACATTTCCGCGTCTGAAAAGCCGCAGAGCGGCGACAGAGACGGCACGATATCGCCCGCAATCTGTCGCCACCTTCGGGGCTCAATCGGTATCGTTGCGGAACGAGACCTGGGACTTACGTCCCAGGCTTTACGCTTCCGCCGGCTCCGCGGCTTTCTATTGCCTGTGCGTTCACTTCTTAAACTTCTTAACTTCTTAAATCCCGAACCTTCTGCCGAGCGCGCAGACGTTGATTGAGGGTTTCTTTCTTTGGAGTGGTACCAGGTAGAGCTTGCTGGTTTACCTGGTTGCCGAGACTGCCCAGTGTGACTTGGGCAACCAAAGCGTTGGCTTGCTCTCGGTTGGTGGGATTGCAGACGAAGTTGAGGGTTCTCGCCGAATCCAGAACACTGGGCCATCAGAAAGGTGTGTCGAAATTCGTCATGCGGAGCATGACCAGCGATTGCCAGCGATTGCTGTCAAGCTCTGTCGCTGCTTCGCAGCTTCTGGGCGAAATCGTATCTCATAATCATGGGGTTCGCACCCCATGCTTTACGCTATCGCTGCTCCGCAGCTACCCGATGCGTTGTAGCAACTAGTGGCCGCGTTCTGCATGACGAATTCCGTTGCTCCATGGGGCAGGTTTTCAACCTGCCACTTTTTTGCGACTCCTCGGCAGGTTGAAAACCTGCCCCACGACGTTGTGGCTGATATCAGGTCACTGGTGGTCTTGGCCGACTGGATCGACGTCGCCACGGTTTCGTGTTAGCCAACCGAGGATTCCAAAAGCGACACAGGTAGCGGGAAACACGCCGTAGGCAAACCAGGACTTGGCCGTCCCCGCCCAAGGCATTAGCAGTGATCCGGAAATCAGCAGCGCGGTGTACGAAACAAATAGCGTCAACATCACGGCGCCTTCGGTTCGGCTGACGATCGCGCCACTGAAAAAAATCGGCAGGCATAGCAACGCAGTCGAAACCATCACGACCATGTCAAACCTCAGCGTCTCCGCCGCGACGGGGACGCCGTTGTTGGAGACGATTGCTGCCGTCGCCAGAACCATCAACAGATTGAACACGTTACTGCCAACGACGTTTCCCACCGCGATATCACGTTGCCCTTTGAATGCCGCGACGACAGAGGTCGCCAGTTCTGGTAGTGACGTGCCAGCGGCGACGATCGTAAGTCCGATCACGATGTCGCTGACACCCAACGAGCGGGCGATCGTCGTCGCGGATTCGACGAGCAATTGGGCGCCCCAAACGAGCAGCCCTAATCCGATTGCCAACTGCAGCAGGCTGACGACCACGCTCATGCCTCGCGGCGAGACACTTTCTGATGTTTCGCTGCTTTGATCGGGAACTTGTCGCCGACCCTCTCGAACCAACCAACCGGTGTACGTCAGAAAGACCAGCAGCATGCCGACTCCTTCCCATCGCTGGATTGTTCCGTCGACGGCGGCAAGCCATGCAGCGATGGAAACAATGATCATGATCGGAACGTCTAATCGGATCAGTTGAGCAGATACCGACAGCGGTACAATCACAGCCGACAATCCCAAGATCAGCAGCACATTGAAGATGTTGCTGCCGACGACGTTCCCGAGTGCGATCGCGGAATCTCCCTTGAGACCCGACACGGTCGAGACCGCCAACTCAGGTGCGCTGGTACCAAACGCTACGACGGTCAAACCGATGACCAACGGCGACACCCTTGCAATCTCCGCCAGGGAAACCGCTCCTCGTACGATGATCTCAGCTCCAACGACCAACACCACCAACCCAAGTAGCAATAGAGCGTAGACCATTTGGCGAGAAATGCACCTCTGCAGAAAGGGGACAATGTTTGGCAACAGACGGATCGGCAAACAAACGCAAGGTATTTCGCGAATCCTACGCCACACCTGTTTCAATGAAAAGCGGCAAAGTTTGAAACACCCTGCCGTAACTTACGCAGGACCGAGTCCCATCGCTCGTCGCCAGGCGCTCATTTGGCCCATGTGCAACATGAAGTGCCCGCCGAGATAAAATCCGTGCATCGCACCGACGGTGGGAAACTTGCCTCGCATGGCTTCGTTTCCGTTTGGCTGCAGAAACAAATCGTCATCGGCTGACTCCAGCGTCTCGATCGCCAATTGATGGCTTTTCATCAACGCATCGACGACTTCGCCCATCGGCGGGTACAGCGTTCCCTCCGGATCGTCCACGCAGCTAGCGTCTTTGGAATACACCGCCAAAAAACCATCGGACGGTTGCACGGAACTGGCATCACCGCCCAATTCAGCGATCACGCGTGGAGCGTAGAGGCTCAAATGCCCGAAAATGAAGGAGGGGTGATTGGACTCGATGATCGTACTGCCAACTCGGGCAAATCTCGCAAAATCCTGCTCACGAACGTCTTTCAGCAAACGCTCTGCGTATCCCAAGCTCAAACGCGCCGACGCAGCAATCATTGGACCGATGTTGGACATCAAAAATTTTCTCCAGAAACGAAACGTGTCACCTGTGAACGTTTTACAATGATGTGCTCCCCACCGCCATCCACCAAGAGTGAGACCCCGCCGTGATGATTTCCCCGCTTGCCCGAAAATCATTTTCACTGTTGTTTCTGCTGACGTTGTCGTTCGTTTTCTTGGCACCGACGATCGCCGAGGCTCAGAAGTTCGTAGCGAACTACGATGAATCAAAGATCCCCGATTATCAATTGCCAGATCCGCTGGTCACTCAGGCCGGTGAAGCGGTGACGACGCCCGAGCAGTGGCGTGAACGACGATCGGTGTTGGTGGATCTTTTTGAGAAACATGTTTACGGGGTTTCGCCCAAGCCGTGTCCGATTCGTCATTCACTGGTCAGCTGCGACGAGAATGCCTTGGGCGGGAAAGCAGTTCGGCGTGAAGTCGACGTGTTCTTTGGTGAGTCGGACGACGCCCACTCGATGCGATTGCTGATCTACACGCCAACCAAGTCAACGGGTGCGAGCGCCGCGTTCGTCGGATTGAATTTTCAAGGAAATCATACGATCGATCCCGACCCATCGATCTCCATCACTGAGAGTTGGGTGCGTGATCGGCGCGACGATTCGACGGACGGACATCGGGCGACGGCAGCGGGGCGTGGCGTCGCAGCCAGTCGATGGCCGGTCGAGACGATCATCGATCGCGGGTACTCGTTGGTTACGATCTACTATGGGGATATCGATCCCGATTTTGACGACGGATTCCAGAATGGCATCCATGGACCATTGGGATCGCAGCTCGATGACGTGCCGCAGGTCCATCGATGGGGCAGCATCGCTGCGTGGGCCTACGGTCTCAGTCGTGCGTTGGATTACTTGGAGACCGATTCAGCAATCGACGCAACTCGCGTTGCCGTCATCGGCCACTCGCGTCTCGGCAAGACTTCGCTGTGGGCCGGTGCCAGTGATCCTCGGTTTGCGATGGTGATCAGCAACGACTCCGGCTGTGGAGGCGCAGCACTGAGCCGTCGCGCGATCGGTGAAACCATCGGACGCATCAACACGTCGTTTCCACATTGGTTCTGCGATCAGTACGTGAAGTACAATGAGAATGAAAACGCGTGTCCGGTCGACCAACATGAGTTGTTGGCATTGATCGCGCCGCGTCCTCTGTACGTGGCCAGTGCGACGGAGGATCAGTGGGCGGATCCCAAGGGTGAATTCATGTCCGCAACGTTGGCCGATCCGGTTTATCGTCTACTGGGGACCGATGGAATGGGCGGCAAATCGCTACCGGACGAAATGCCAGCAGCGGATCAGCCGATCAAGTCCGGCAGGATCGGCTATCACCTTCGAACAGGCAAGCACGATTTAGCGAAGTATGACTGGGAGCAATACCTTGACTTCGCTGATAAACATCTAACAAAGAAAGAGTAGTCTCGATACAACACGGACTCGATCAACAGGCCGTAACGACACCGGGCAGAGCAGGGGGCCTACGCTGGGTAATACGCATTGATGTGTCCAAGCAGCGCGCAAGCCCCCTCCCTCGCATTCGCCTAAACGGTTAAGCGCGACCTCCCCCAAGTTCCTTGGTGGAGGTGACACGGGAATAAGACGGTGGCATCAAAAAGACGTGTCAACAGCAAACTTTGAGCAGTCCAGCGTAAGGCCCGGCCGCTTACGCGTCGCGGCTCACGGCGTTTGGTGGCGAACGATCTACTCGGCCGGTTGAGGTGCTTCTTCCGCGGGGACTTCTTCCGCGGGGATTTCCCCTGGCTGCAATTGTTTGGAGAAATGCGAGTTTCGGTAGGAGTCGATGATGTGGAATTCGATGGGCAATCCCAAATGGGTTGCAACGTCCACACCGAATCTTTCAAAGGCTGCGACCATCTCCACATCCTCCCACACGCCGTCTTGCACAACGACGGAAACCATTTGTGTCTCATCATCGGACGCGATATCGAGATAGACGTCTTTGGTCGATCCGCCGTCGAAGTAATCGATCGCCTTGAGTGCATCTACCAACGCTGATGCTTGCTCCGGCGTGGCGGGGCTCAAGTAACGGACCGATTCAGTTTCCGAAGCTTTGAGGCTGGTCTCTGTTTTCGTGATGACCATGCGTTTCATGAGATTGATACTGTCATCAATCAAGTCGACGTTCAATGGCGGACCGCCAAGACTTTGTGCGACTTGTCGACCGACCGACTCAAACGCCGAGACAACATTGGGATCGTCCCAAACGCCGTCTTGAACGACAAATGAAATCGATGTCCCGTCGGTGTCTTTGCGTAGCAAGACATCCTTTTCGTTCTGATTGTCAAAGTAGCCCATATCGACGAGCATTTTGCCCAGCGAATCGGCGTCCGCTTCGGTGGCATCGCCCGAGTAGTTCACAGACTCCTTGTCAGTGATCTTATGTCGCGTTCCTATCGCCTTGGAGCGACTGTACCAAGTGACGAGTCCAAAGACGAAAAAGCCGAGGAAGATCAACGGCACTATTTTCTTGATCAACATTCAACGTTACTCAATTTCTGATGGGCTTGCTCGGTATGGTGTAGCAGAACACGCTGGTGTTCATCGCTGAACATCTTACCTGGAAAGCGGGAATAGCAAGGCCGTGAAAGTAAAATCTTGCGATTCGCAGAACGAGAAAGTCACTCGCCCGGAGCTTTTATGCGACTTGTTGATTCACTCCGCGAAGGAGTTGGAGTGGTGCAAGTTATTGGACTTGTCGATCAAACGATATTCGATTGGAGCGTTGATGATGCCTGCCAACCCTGCGAACAGAGCATCAAAGGACGCTACCATTTCGGGATCGTTCCAAACGCCTTCTTGGACCACTGCGGAGATGATTTGCGTCTCTGAATCCGAGCCAATTTCGAGAAAGACGTCCTTTGGGTTGTTGCCGTCGAAGAATCCTACCTTCTTGAATGCGTCTGCCAGCAAGTCGGCTTGTGCTTCCGTTGCCGGGCTCAGGTACCGAATGGACTCGCACTCCGACGCGGCCAACACCGACTCGGATTGAGTGATGCTGAGGCTTCTGCGAACGTTGATGTCGCTGTCGATCAGGTTGACCGTCAGAGGACGCCCGCCAAGTATTTGGTGGAGCTGACGTCCAAGGGACGCAAAGCTGGTGACGGTACTGGCACTTTCCCAGGCGCCATCCTGCAGCACGAACGAAACGGTGAAGCCGGAATCGTTCTTGCTCAGCAACACATCCGCGTCGCCCTGTCCGTCAAAATAGTCCAGCTCGACAAGACGTTTACCGAGCGTTCCAGCGTCGGTTTCGGTCGCATCCCCGGAGTAGCTGACGGTTTCCTTTTCCGTGATCTTGAGTTTGGTACCGATGGCCTTGGAACGGCCGTAGGAAGAGACCATTCCAAAGACAAAGAGGGCCACGAAGGCAAGGGGCATGATTTTGGCACGCATGATTTTTTCGGCTTGGCTGTCGGTGAGTTGGCTGCCGTCGATTAACAAGTGGCTCAATGGGATACAGAACGCGGAGTTTCACAGGTCTACTCCGACGGCTAATATGGGAGTTTGGGTCACCGGAAAATCGTTGACGCCGCAAGCTGCATCGTCAGGTTGATTTATTTGTTCCAACGAAGGGATTCTTGATGCGATTGAAAGAACCGTCACAAGTGGACCGTCGCATTCCCATCTTGGTTGCCGTTTCGGCTCTCATGCTTTTATTGGTCCTATCGATCAACGGCGGCACGTTGGTTGTTGGGGCCGAAGCCGACGCAACTTCCGCCGACGCAACTTCCGCCGACGCAACTTCCGCCGACGCGATGGAGCTGCCGGAGAGTCTGCAGCCGAAGGATTTTGATGCGACCGACATCGCGGTGGCCAACTCGTGGGCGGAGTCGTTGCACTTGGCCGATTGGCTGGGGCCTCTCGCACCGCTTGCGTTGTCCCCGTTCTTTGGGATCACTTGCCTTTCAGGGCTCGCGCTTTGGGGCCCCGAGTGGATCAAGAACAATGCGCTGCTGGGCTCCACGGGCCCGTTGCAAAATGAAGTGCTCTTTGGAGTGTTCCTGGTGTTGACCGTTCTGACGAGCTTGCCCCGTTTGACGAAGGTCAGCAAGCCGTTCGCGCAGGCGGTTGATCAGCTGGAGACTTATTCGGTGATTGTCATCCTGTTGGTGATCAAGTTTCTGGCAGACTCGGGAGCTGCCCATTCGGGCAACGCGGGCGAAGTGGCGATGGTACAGCTCGGTGTGCTGTCGTTTACCGTCGAGACGTTGCTAGCGTTCGCGATGGTTGTGAACGTGATCGTGATCAACTGCGTCAAATTCTTTTTTGAGTTGTTGGTCTGGCTGACGCCGATTCCGTTTTTGGACGCGGTGTTTGAGGTTTGCAATAAAGCGTTGTGTGGATTGTTGATGGCCGTCTACGCGTTCAGCCCGACGATCGCCACCGTGATCAATTTGATCGTGCTGGTGTTGGCCGCGATCATTTTGCGTTGGACCGGGCGTCGCATGCGGTTTTACCGAACCATCTTTTTGGATCCGGTGATCGCGAGGGTCTGGCGATCCTATGCCTGTCCTGATTTGCGTTTGTCTGGCGGGAAAGGAATCGTGGTGTTTCCCAAGGATTCCGGAGCGGGATTGGTTGCCAAGAGTCGCTGGCGCCTGTTCGTGGACGATGATGGATGGGTGATGCGTCCGACGGGCTGGCTGCCCGGCGAGGACGTGCGGATTTCCAGCGATTGTCGGCCCATGTTGACGCGTGGCTGGTTCATGCATGGTTTGTCCGCGAAATTGGCGGATGGAACGCCCGTGGTGCTCAATTTCAGCCGTCGATTTGACGGGCAATGGGAGATTTTGGTTCAACAAGGACGTTTCGAGCTGGGCGACGAGGCACAGGAACCGCTTGATCGCGGTTCGGCGGCTGCCGAATTTGCATGAGCGAAGAGTCTTCGTTCTGCGTCGGATCAGGTAGACGGAGCCTTTACCGATGGGGCTTTGCCAATTCCGGGCTCTCAAGCCACAATGAAGCGTTCCTGCTTTGAACACCTTTCCCCAAAACGCGACGCCTGGAATCTTCATGGGTCTCTACGAACGCGACTACGGACGCGATGATGCGTTGACTCCGTGGGAGCAGTACGAACGCGAGCAGCGACGGATGCAGCCAAAGAGTGTGGTGATCATTCTGTTGGTCGTGACCGTTGCCATTCACTTGTTGGACATGCTGTTCCAGGAGAAAGTCGACATCAGTGGCCAAGTGGTTTCCGTCAGCCGGTTTGCCCAGTGGTTTGCGGTGCGGCGGGACACGGTCATTGAGCCATGGACGTGGTACCAGTTTTTGACTTACGGGTTCATTCACGATCAGAGAAACATATTCCACATCGCGTTCAACATGCTGGGCTTGTTCGTTTTCGGACGACCCGTGGAGCAGAAGATTGGGCGTGGCGAGTTCCTGCGGTTTTATCTCGTCTCCATGTTCATCGGCGGCGTGCTCGGCTCACTGACGTATTGGGTGACGGGAAAGGTCGACGGCGGCGTGATCGGGGCCAGTGGTGCAGTACTGGCGACGACGATTCTGTTTGCCTGCCATTATCCGCACGAGAAAGTGCTCTTGATGATGGTCTTTCCCATCAAAGCGTGGATCATCGCGGTTATCTTCGTTGCCGGCGACCTGTTGGGGACGCTGACGATGTTGAGCGAAGCGAGCTCTGGGATTCAGTCCCGAGGCGGCACGGCGTTCACGGTCCACTTGGCGGGCGCCGCGTTCGGCGCGTTGTACTTCTATCAACGCTGGAATCTTGAGTTCTTGGACGTCACACGCTTTCGTGACAACGTCAAGACATCAGCACGTCGAACGAAGTTAAAGGTTCACGATCCGGACAAAAAGTTGCGACAGGAGGAAGCGGAAGCCGACCGCATCCTGGCAAAGATTCACGAGTCGGGCGAAGCGAGCTTGACCAGCAAAGAACGACGAACATTACAACGTTACAGCAAGCGTAAGCGAGAAGGTCGTGATTGACGTTGCCGTGTCGTTGAGATCACATTCAATCACGTGAAACCGACCTGTGTTCAACTCCAGAAAGTTCTACTTCAGAAACACGAACCTTGCTTTGGAAATCCGAATGATGTTCAAGACCAGCCGCCTCATCGCCCCTCGCCTCATCGTCTGTTGCTTGACGATCACATTGTCGGCGTTAACGAGTTATCCTGTTTCCGCGCAAAACACTGCCGAAAAGACGCCGACTCTGGCGGATGGCGACAAGGCTCCAGATTTTGAACTGCCGTTGGTCGGCAGCGACGATTACTTGACGCTCAAAGATGCCATTGCGGACGGGCCGGCGGTTGTCATCGTGTTGCGGGGCTATCCTGGGTATCAGTGTCCGCTGTGCAGCAAACAGGTTTCATCGATCGCCAATCGCGCCAAAGCCTTGGGGCAACAGGCGAAGCGTGTGATACTAGTGTATCCCGGCGAAGCGACGTTGTTGGAGCGGCACGCGGAAGAGTTTGTGGGATCGCGATCGCTGCCCGAGCCGCTGGTCATGGTGCGAGATCCGGGAATGAGAATGATCGAATCCTGGGGGCTGCGTTGGGACGCACCACGCGAGACGGCTTACCCTGCAACCTACGTGATCCAAAAGAACGGTCGGGTGGCTTGGAGCAAGGTCAGCAAGTCACACGCAGGACGCAGCACGGTGGACGAGATTTTGGCGGCACTGAAGAAGCTGTAATCGGACAACAGACAAGCAAGGAATTCACACTTGAACGAACGCATACACATTGTTGGGATCGGTGACGATGGCTTGGACGGATTGACCGGTCATGCACGTCGGCTGGTCAGCGAAGCCGAGGTGTTGATCGGCAATCAGGCGATGTTGGACAAAGTGACGGACGGAGATTCCGTCGACGATGGGGTTCAACGAATCGCTGTGGACGGAACGTTGGATGCGCTGACGAAAAAGCTTGCTGGTCTGGACGGCAAACGTGCGGTGCTGTTGGCCGGCGGTGATCCGCTGTTCTATGGCATCGCCAAGTTCTTAACGGATTCGTTGGGCAAGGAGCGATTCGAAGTCGTCCCGAACGTCAGCAGCATGCAATTGGCGTTCGCCCGTGTAAAAGAAAGCTGGGACGATGCCTACCTGACCAATTTGGCGATCGCTCCGTTGGATCGTGTCGTGGACACGATTCGCACCGCGGATCGTGTCGGATTGTTCACCACAGAAGCTATCCCGCCAAGGGCTGTCGCCGAAGCGCTGTTGGATCGACGGATCGATTATTTCAACGCCTATGTTTGCGAAAATCTGGGCACACCGAACGAAACGGTGACCCAAGGTGACTTACAATCGATCCGCCAACAGAGCTTTTCGCCGCTCAATGTGATGGTGTTGGTTCGACGCAAGGGCGTTGCGGATCGACCCAGTGGAGCGACACGCCATCGTTTGTTCGGAAATCCGGATGATCTGTTCTTGCAATCCAGACCCAAGCGTGGATTGCTGACTCCGTCGGAAGTTCGCTGTATCGCGTTGGCCGAGTTGGAGCTGACACCGGATACCGTGATGTGGGACGTCGGCGCAGGCAGCGGATCGATGGCGATCGAAGCTGCTCAGATCGCCCGTCAGGGCCAAGTCTTTGCGATCGAGATGGACGCGGAGGACTACGGATTGATGTTGGAGAACGCCAAGATGTTTGATGTTCCGGCATTGCAACCGGTTCACGGCCAAGCGCCCGAGGCATGGCAGAATCTGCCGGATCCGACCGCAATCTTTGTGGGCGGCAGCGGACGAATGGTTCCCGACCTGGTGCGTGCGGCCCTGCAGCGGATCAAGCATGGGCGAATCGCGGTCAGCGTGTCCAGTCCGGATAATTTGGTTGCGGTTCAAGCCGTGATGGAATCGTCAGGCGTTCAAACGGAAGTTCGCATGATCAATATCGCACGAGGAACCAATCAATTGGACCGTGTCCGTTTCGAATCACTTAACCCCATGTTCTTGGTCGTCGGTCAAGTCGGCTGAGCGGCAGATTTATTCGGCAGGAGAGAACCATGTCGGTTTTTAAGAAAATCATCGATCGTGAGATTCCAGCGGACATCGTTTTCGAAGACGAATTGTGCTTGGCGTTTCGCGACATCAATCCGCAGGCGCCGGCTCACATCTTAGTCATCCCGAAAAAGGAAATCGTTTCCTTGATCGATCTCACCGACGAAGACGAGCAGATCGTCGGCCGCTGTGTCTTGGTGGCGACAAAGATCGCGGCCAAAGAAGGTCTGTCGGCAGGGTATCGATTGATCGTCAACTGTGGCGACGACGGCGGACAAGAGGTGCCCCACCTGCACTTTCATTTGATGGGTGGTCGCAAACTCACTTGGCCGCCGGGCTGATCATGGCCTTTGAGCATCTGTTTCAGTCCCAATCGCAACGGCGTCGCGAGCATCGAGATCGCGTTCTGGTTCCGCGGCAATGCGACGGGACGATCTTGATTGAACCCGATGGCAGCCGCCTGATCAATTTCGGTTCCAACGATTACCTGGGATTGGCGGCATGTCCCGATAGCGTGCCGGATGGCATGTCCGCTGACTTCAGCAATGGCCTACCCAGCGGCAGCACGGCAAGTGCTCTGGTTTGCGGTTGGTCGGATTTGCATCAACAGTTGGCCGACGACCTGGCAACGTTGGAGTCGACCGAGGCGGCGGTGCTGTTTCCCAGCGGATTCGCGGCGTGCTGTGGAACGGTCGCGACTTTGGCCGAGAAAGGCGACTTGATCTTGAGCGATGCGTTGAATCACGCGTCGCTCATTGACGGCTGTCGTCTCAGCCGTGCGGACTGCCTGGTCTATCCTCATCGCGATGTTTCAGTTGTTGAGCAGTTGCTGCAGACGCACCGAGCCAAGTACGCGCGCGTATGGATCGTGACCGACACGGTATTCAGCATGGACGGGCATACGGCACCCTTGGTCGCGTTGTGCGATTTGGCGGAGGAACATGACGCGACGTTGATCGTGGACGAGGCGCACGCGACGGGCGTGCTGGGAGCATCCGGAGGCGGATTGTGCGAGCACTTGGGAGTCCGGCAGCGAGTTGCGATTCGGATCGGCACGCTCAGCAAGGCGATCGGGGCGCAAGGGGGGTTCGTTGCTGCACCCGCGATCGTGGTCGATCACTTGATCAACCACTGTCGGACGCTGATCTTCAGCACGGCTCTGGCGCCCTCCGCGGTGGCGGCCGGCCGCTCGGGATTGCTGCAGATTCGCCAGCATCCCGAGCGTCGAGAGCGTGTTCGGGCATTAGCGCAGCGGCTGCGAGCTGACTTGGGACTGACGTGCGACGAGCCAGAGAACAGCGTGCCGATCGTCCCGATCCCACTGGGTTCGGAGCGGGTGGCGTTGACGATTTCCCGGGAACTGAGGGAGCTGGGTTTCTACGTTCCCGCGATTCGCCCGCCGACCGTCCCCGAGAATGGATCTCGACTGCGAATCTCGCTTTCCGCGGCTCACCGTGATGATCAACTGCAGCGACTGACGCAGGGGCTGCAGAAATTCCTCGGCGAGAATCAACGGCCGGATTTTTAGCGGCAATTCGCCAATGTTTCATCGCGGTTTGGGGGCTGTGCAAAACCTTGCACGCTGAATCGGTGGCAAATCGTTACTCAAGCTCAGCGGCTGCGTAAATGTGTGATTGCGTGTCCTACGCAAACCTGCCCTCTATCTGATATCTTCTCATACGTTTTGGGCGATCGTCCCTCAGTTCCCCTCCGACCCTGCACGAGAATCGCAGTGCCACGACGCGACGACATCAAAAAAATCCTGTTGATTGGAAGCGGCCCGATTGTGATCGGCCAAGCTTGTGAGTTCGATTATTCGGGGACCCAGGCTTGCAAGGCGCTACGCGAGGAAGGCTACGAGGTCGTCTTGGTCAACAGCAATCCGGCCACGATCATGACCGATCCGGCGACCGCGGACGCGACCTACATCGAGCCGCTGACTTGGCAGATGGTCGAGAAAGTCATCGCGCGGGAACGCCCCGATGCCTTGCTGCCCACGCTGGGGGGGCAAACCGGACTCAATGTCGCGATGGATTTGGACGCACACGGAGTTTTGGAGAAATACGGCGTCGAGATGATCGCCGCGAATGCCAAAGTGATCGCGAAGGCCGAGGAACGCGAGCAGTTCAAGCAGGCGATGGAAAAGATCGGCTTGGACGTCTGTCTCGGCCGAACCGTCAAAACGTTGGAGCAAGCACGCGAGGCCTTGGAGCTGGTCGGGTTGCCCGCCGTGGTGCGTCCCAGTTTCACCATGGGCGGCAGCGGTTCCGCGATCGCGTACAACAAAGACGACTTTGACGTGTTGGTCAAAAGCGGGTTGGATCAGTCTCCGGTGACGGAGGTTCTGATCGAAGAATCCATCATCGGATGGAAAGAATACGAGATGGAAGTGATGCGGGATCGTGACGACAACGTCGTGATCATCTGTAGCATCGAGAACTTCGACGCAATGGGAGTACACACCGGTGACTCCATCACCGTCGCACCAGCTCAGACGCTGTCCGACAAAGAGTACCAGCGGATGCGTGACGCCTCGTTGGCCGTGATTCGTGAGATCGGTGTCGAGACCGGCGGCAGCAATATCCAGTTTGCGATCGAGCCCGACACGGGCCGCATGATTGTCATCGAGATGAATCCTCGGGTCAGTCGCAGCAGTGCGTTGGCGAGTAAGGCGACCGGGTTCCCGATCGCAAAGATTGCTGCAAAGCTCGCAGTCGGTTACCGCCTCTGGGAATTGCGTAACGACATCACGCAAAAGACGAAGGCTTGTTTTGAGCCCACGATCGACTACGTCGTGACCAAGATGCCGCGATTCGCGTTTGAAAAGTTTCCTGATGCCGATTCTACGCTGACCACACAGATGAAATCGGTCGGTGAGACGATGGCGATCGGGCGAACGTTCCGCGAGTCACTGCAGAAAGCGTTGCGAGGACTGGAGGTGGGTGCCTTTGGCCTGGGTTGTGACAATCGTGATTTGTGGGGAACCGACGAGCAGCCAGACATCGATGCGATCAAAGCAAAGCTGGGGACGCCGGGCGCCGAACGTATCTTCTACATGCGATACGCGATCAAGGCCGGGATTTCGATCGATGAAATCTTTTCCCTGACACACATCGACCGATGGTTCTTGGACCACATGGTTCAGATCATCGAAATGGAAGAACGCATCGCGGCGATCGGCAGTCTGGACGAAATCAACCATGACCAGATGTGGGACGCAAAACGCGACGGGTTTTCTGATCGTCAATTGGCGAAATTGCTTGGGTCGACCGAGACCAAAGTCCGTGCCCGACGCTTGGAACTCGGCATCAAACCGGCGTACAAGAGCGTCGATACCTGCGCCGCGGAGTTTGAAGCTTACACGCCTTATTACTACAGCACCTACGAGACCGAAACCGAACTGCCGCCCAAAGGCGACCAAAAACGTGTCATCATCCTGGGTGGTGGTCCTAATCGAATCGGTCAAGGAATCGAGTTCGACTACTGTTGTTGCCACGCCAGTTTCGCGTTGCGTGAGATCGGTATCGAAAGCATCATGGTCAACAGCAACCCGGAAACGGTCAGCACCGACTATGACACGTCCGACATCCTGTTCTTTGAGCCGCTGACGATCGAAGACGTCTTGAACATCTGCGATGCGACTCAGCCCGACGGAGTGATCGTCCAGTTCGGCGGACAGACCCCGCTGAACTTGGCTCGCGGATTGCAAGAAGCCGGTGTGCCGATCATCGGAACCAGTGTCGACACGATCGAGGCCGCCGAAGACCGAGAGCGTTTCCAGCAGTTGATCAACGACCTGCAATTGCGTCAGCCGCCAAGCGGAATTGCACGCAACATGGAGGAAGCTCGCAAAGAAGCGGATCGCATCGGGTATCCAGCACTGGTGCGTCCGAGTTTTGTTTTGGGCGGACGTGCGATGGAGATCTGCTACGACCGATCACAGTTCGAGCGTTATGTCGCGGAAGCGTTCATTGTCGCCGACGGACAGCCGGTCCTGATCGATCGTTTCCTGGAGGATGCCACGGAAGTCGACGTGGATGCGATTTGCGATGGAACCGATGCGGTGATCATGGGGATCATGGAACACATCGAGGAGGCCGGTGTACACTCGGGCGACTCCGCTTGTGCGATTCCACCGTTCAGCATCCCACAGCCGGTGCTGCAAGAGATTCGCGAGGCGACAGAGAAACTCGCCAAGGCGCTCAATGTCATCGGCATGATGAACATTCAGTTTGCGATCAAGTTGGAAGACGGAACGCCGACGTTGTACGTCTTGGAAGTCAATCCTCGCGCGAGCCGTACGGTGCCGTTTGTTGCCAAGGCGACAGGTGTGCCCGTGGCAAACTTGGCCACCAAAGTCATGGCGGGTCACACGTTGAAGCAACTGGGGGTCACTTCGGAGCCTATCCCGCGTCACGTGTCGATCAAAGAAAGCGTTTTTCCGTTTCGCAAGTTTGCCGGTGTCGACATCGTCCTGGGTCCTGAAATGAGGAGCACCGGCGAAGTGATGGGCATCAGCGAGCTGTTTTCGCTGGCGTTCGCCAAGAGCCAAATCGCTGCGGGTGCCGAGTTGCCCGATAGCGGAAAGATCTTCTTGAGTCTCAGTGCGCGACACAAGGATTCCGTGCTCAGTCTCGGCAAATTGTTGCGGGAGCTCGGGTTCAGCCTGTTGGCAACCACGGGAACCGCCAAGCGTCTAGAGGATGCCGGCGTCCCGGTCGAACGCGTCAAAAAGATCGCCGAAGGACACCCCAACTTGATCGACTACCTCAAGAACGAGGACGTTCAGTTGATCCTGAACACACCCAGTGGCAAAGGTGCCAGAACGGACGAAGGCAAGATCCGAGCCGCGGCGGTGCAGTACGGAGTTCCCTGTATCACGACTTTGGCTGCCGCCGAGGCTGCCGTCAGGGCGATGAAAGTGACACGTGAAATGCCGATGGAAGTGTTGTCACTGCAGGAACGATACGCCGAAACGAACTGACAGCGAAGTCCCCGCTAGGGCTGCGATTGTGAATGGACTTTGATTGGAAGCGATGCAAAAACCAGCACGAAGCGCAAGCGAGTGAATATAGAACAGTGAGACACTCGCTAGCGCTTCGTGCTGGTATCAAAGCGCAATTCGCGATTTTGGCACCTAGTAATCTGCGACAACTTATCTTTAGGGTAGTGGATCTTGTTAAAGATCCTGTAGCGGTAGGATCTTTGGCAAGATCCACTACGGCAAACCCTAACTTCTAGCTGTCCCAGACCACTAGTGGCCAACCAGCGTCAGCCAGCTGGGACGGAAGATCATGACGAGGCCGAGGACCAGGATCACCAGTCCGCTGAGAAGTTTCAGCCATCGGCCCTCGCGTTCTTGCATCTTGCGATTGGACAGTGTGACCACGGTGATCCCCAGCAGGATCGAATCGTCGAGCATGTAGGCCAAGATGTAGAGTCCGAGATACAGATAGTTCTGCCATGCGGGCAGATCCTGCAGCGTCAGGATTTGGGTGTACAGAGCGGGCAAGCCTGCCGTGCAGAGTAGCTCGACCATGTTGACGACGACGGCCAGAACGACAACGCCTGCCAATGCCGCGGTCATGTACTTGGCTTGGGCAATCTCACGCACGCGTCGGTACAACCCAGGCTTGCTTTTCTCAGGGATCGAAAGCGACACGCCTTTCTTGAACGCGAAAAAGTCCTTGACGTTGATGACACCGATCGTCAAAGCGATCAGCCCCAACGCAATCTGAACGGGGCGAACAATTCCGATCAGCAAGAACATGCTCAGCCAGGCAGCCATGAACGCATAGTAGGCGAGGCCGCTGACGACGACGAAGGTACCGGCGATCATGATGATCTTGCGACGGTCTTTGATGTTGACCAGGATCGACAACAGGAAGACCAGAATCCACATCGCGCACGGATTGAACCCATCGACAAGCCCGACGATGAACGTAAAGAGTGGCAAGCCCATGTCGGTGACACGAACTGGGCCGAACCATGGCAGCTCGATCGTATCCGACGGCGTACCGGATGCCTCCTCGGGCGGTTGCAGTGTAGCCGCGCCGACATCGCCCTCGGTGGCTTCACCCGGCAACTCGAATTCAGGAAACTCCATCACCGGTGAATCGTTTGAATCCGACGTTTCGGATAATGCATCCGGTGCTTGAGCGGCTTGCAACACGTTGATCAGCGAAATCAATCCCGGTTGGACTTGCGACGGTTTGGTTTGCGACGGTTTGGGCGGCGGTTTGTCGTCAGGTTTCCCGGCAGGCTGTTTTGCAGACGGTTCGCTTGCGACTTCGCGGATCCAGTCCTCCAGTTGCCGGCCGGTTGTCGCGTCCCCGGAGTAACCCACAATGACGCGACCCGCAAAATCAAACGTGGGCAGACCCGGCGATCCGCCCACTGCGCTGCTGAGGGCATGCCAACGGGCGCGAGCGATATCGTCTCCAGTGATTTCGTGTATTCGATACTCGATTGCTGGCCAACGTTGCTTCAATTGAGGCAAGAACCGTTTGGCTTCCTGGCACTTGGGGCACGTGTCGCGGGTGTACACGTCCATCGTCAGCAAAGCTTCGATCCCCGGGCCACTTCGCTGTGCGTCCAGGAAACCGTAGTACATTTGTCGGCAACTGTAGAAGCTCGGCACCACTGGTTTGGGGCGGCCAAATCGTTGGGTCAACGCGTACAAGCGTGCCAGTTGCTCGCGATCCTTGAGCACATCATGAACGACGACATCTAGGCCGGGACGTTTGTTCTTGAGGTGTTCGATGTACGCGATCGTTTCAGCGGACTTTGGCAGATCCGAGCGTAGGAAGACCTCCATCTGTACCGTGTGGACTGCACTAACGTTGGCGGCATCATCGTCGCTCCACGCTGTCGTCGGTGTGTATGAGAGCAACGCAAAGAGAAACACCAGTGGAGTCACGGCGGACAAACGCAGTCGTGCGAAGGGGTCAATGAACATGCTGAACATGCGGGCGTTGGTGGCGTGGGCTGGGCTGATCCGTCACTCGTCCGCAAAGCTTGTGCCGCAACACCAATTCTGTAGCTCGTTGTTACAGTGTGCCGCATGGCACTGCATTTGCATTAACACAGTCGCCACCAAGTACACCGAACATACTCACACGAGAACGGATGAGGCTGCGACGATGTCTGGACTGCGACCACAAAAGACGCTCGTTCCGATTGATTTTAGTGATCTGGCATACGATGCTTTGGAACGTGCCCTGGAAATCACGGATCCTGATGGTTACGTCGATGTCGTTCACGTCTTACCGATCCTGTCAGCGATGGAACTCGGCTATCTTTACGGTAATCTGACGGATGATTCGCGGATCGCGCACGTGACAAAGATCTTGAAGGAGCGATTCGCGGCCGTGAAATATGACCGAGTGGAACTGCACATTGCGATCGGCGATCCTGGCAGCCACATTGCCGAGCTTGCGAAGCAGCTGAAAACAGATTTGATCGTCATCCCCTCGCATGGTTACGGTTTTTTGAAGCACTTGCTGCTCGGTTCTACGGCAGAACGTGTGATACGATTGGCTACCTGTCCTGTGTTGGTGTTGCGTGAATCGTCAGAATCGCCAGAGTAGCGTGGGCGAATCCGCGCGGTATGTGCGAGGTGCGTGCGGCAGTGCACAGATCACAACGGCCGTGACATCGACAAACATGTCTATCGAACAAAAGATCTGCAATCCGCTTGAGTTTCTGGGACGACAAAACCAGTGCCGAATATTGATGACGAACCGTTTACAAAGAGGCAATCCTTGTCTGATCCTTGGCGTGTCATGCCAGCGGAGATCGTCGGCATAGACGACGAAGTTCGTTCGGTGAGGACCTACCATTTGCGGCTGAGCGACAGTGGTGATGCGGCGAGCTATCGCTTGCGCGCCGGGCAGTTCAACATGCTGTACTTGCCGGGGATTGGCGAAGCCGCCATATCAGTCAGTGGCGATCCGAGTGACTGCCACGAATTGGTCCACACCGTCCGAGCGGTCGGAAACGTCACCAACCGGTTGGCGTTGTCCACCGTCGGCACGACGTTGGGCGTTCGCGGACCGTACGGTTCGCATTGGCCGTTGGAACAGTGCAGCGGTTGCGATGTGGTTTTGATCGCGGGAGGGATTGGGTTGGCACCGCTGCGTCCAGTGATCTACGAATTGTTGGCCAAACGCGAGCGTTTTGGCCGCATCTGGTTGCTGATGGGGGCACGCAGTCCGTCCGATCTGCTTTACGCGACTCAGTACATGAATTGGTCGTATGAAGGCATCACGGTGCAGACGACAGTCGATCGACCGACCGATGATTGGTCGGGAAATGTTGGTGTCGTCACACCGCTGGTGGAGCGTCTGGAGCTTGATCGCCCCAATCAAACGGTGGTGATGACTTGCGGACCAGAGATCATGATGCGGTTCGCTGCAAGGTCGGCGCAGCGCATCGGTGTGTCGACTGATCACATTTGGGTTTCTCTGGAACGAAACATGACGTGCGCCTTTGGCCATTGCGGGCATTGTCAGTTTGGACCCCATTTCATTTGCAAGGACGGACCCGTGCTGAGATACGACCGCGTCGCAGCGTTGTTGGAGGTGCGATCGCTATGAGCAAGTCAACGACACGCAAGCGGTTGGGAGTTTTTAAGTTTGCTTCGTGCGACGGATGCCAGTTGTCGCTGTTGAGTTGCGAAGACGAGTTGTTGGATGTCGCCGACGCGGTGGAGATTGCTCATTTCCTGGAAGCCTCCAGCCATATCGGTGAGGGACCCTACGACTTGGCATTGGTCGAAGGCTCGATCACGACGGCAAGGGATGCTCAGCGAATCTTGGAAATCCGTCAACAGTCGCGCAAACTCGTCACGATCGGTGCGTGCGCGACCGCGGGAGGAATCCAAGCCTTACGAAACTGGGCCGATCATGCGGAGTACTTGCGGCTGGTTTACGCGAATCCACAGTACATCGACACGTTGGCAACGAGCACGGCGATCGAAGAACACGTGGAGGTTGATTTTCAGCTTCGTGGTTGCCCGATCGACAAGATACAACTACTGACGGTGATCAAGGCGATGATCACGAATCGTCGTCCGAACATTCCGACACACAGTGTCTGCATGGAATGCAAACGCAGGGGAACGGTGTGCATCGCAGTCACGACCGGTCAGCCTTGCGTCGGCCCGGTCACTCAAGCCGGATGTGGGGCAATTTGCCCCGCCTATGACCGACCGTGCTACGGATGCTTTGGGCCTGCCGAGCAAGCGAATTGTGAGCCGTTGTCGGACCACTACTTGGCATCGGGAACGTCTCCGCAGCATTTGATCTCGCAACTGCGCAACATGAACGCAGGGGCACGCGTCTTTCAGATCGAAAGCGATCGTGTCGAGCGTGGCAGACCGAAACTTATTTCAAAATCCGAGACGAACTCATGACAGACGGATCGACTCGCAAGATTACCGTGGAGGCGCTCACTCGCGTGGAAGGCGAAGGCGCGCTGCACGTTCGGCTTCGCGATGGCGGAGTCGAAAGCGTGAAACTGTCGATCTACGAGCCGCCCCGATTCTTTGAAGCGTTCCTGCAGGGACGACGTTTGGAGGAAGTGCCCGATATCACCGCCCGCATCTGTGGAATCTGTCCGGTTGCCTATCAAATGACATCCGTGCACGCGTTGGAACAGGCCTTGGGAGTCGAAATCACACCCGAGATCCGCATCCTGCGTCGCTTGCTCTACTGTGGTGAGTGGATTGAGAGCCACGTCCTGCATATTTACATGCTCAACGCACCCGATTTTTTTGACTCACACAGTGGGATCGAACTGGCAAAGCGGTTTCCCGACGAAGTCACCCAGGGGCTGAGGATCAAGAAGGTTGGCAATCGGCTATTGGAGATCCTGGGCGGACGTGCGATCCATCCCGTCAACGTCCGCGTCGGCGGTTTCTACAGGTCTCCGGAGGTTTCGCAGCTGACCGAGCTGCTGCCGGACTTGGAGTCCGCTCTGGATGCGGCGATTGAGTCGGCACGATGGGTGGCCGGATTTGACTTTCCTTGTTTTGATCTGCCGATGGAGATGGTCGCGTTGCAACATGACGAGGAATATCCGATGAACGAAGGTCACATCGCGTCCTCGGCGCGGCCAAAGATCGCTGTGGCTGACTACGAGAAACACTTTGCCGAAGTCCACGTACCGCATAGCACGGCACTGCAGTCGGAGATCGGTGACGCAGGGGCTCCGTATTTCCTGGGACCGCTGGCGCGTTTGCGATTCAATCACGAGAGACTTTTTCCGCAGGCAAGACGCTTGACCGATGAATTGTTTCCCGATGGACCGACCGAGAATCGCTTTCATTCGATTCTGGCGCGCAGCATCGAAGTCGTTCATTCGCTGATCGAAGCGATCTCGATCATCAAGTCGTTTCGCCCACTGAAGCGTCCTTTCGTGGAGTACACGCCGTGCAACGGATTTGGTTGCGCCGCGACGGAGGCACCGCGAGGGATGATCTATCACAGCTATCAGGTCAACGACGTCGGCGAGGTGGTCACGTCAAAGATCGTTCCACCGACGTCACAGAACCAAAAACAAATCGAACTCGATTTAGTCGGATTTCTGCCATCGATCATCCAACAGTCCGACGATCGCGTGGCGGCGGAATGCGAAAAGTTGATTCGCACGTACGATCCCTGTATCAGTTGCAGCACTCATTTCCTCCGATTAACGATGGAGCGCCGATAGCATGGTTCGCGACAAGCATACTTTGATCATCGGGATCGGCAGCCCACACGGTGACGATCAAATCGGCTGGTTGGCGATCGATGAGTTGTTGTTACACGGTGAACTACCCTGCCGCGCGATCAAGGTGAGTAACCCACTGCAATGCTTAGATCATTTGGACCGCGCCGAGCGGGTATTGATCATTGATGCGGCCGTGGGAATGGACGTTTGCGTGTTGAGTATGCGGTATGACGCTTCATCGCAGTGGGATGATTGTGCTACGATCAACACCAAGGACCCGCGTGGAACACATGATCTTGGACTGCCCAGTGTCTTGGAGTTAGCGTTGAACCTAGGGCACCGCGTTGATCACGTCGAGATTTGGCTTGTTCGGGGATCACAGTTCCAGCCGCTGTCGGCAGTCAGTGAGGCGGCGCTGGCGGGGACTCACGAATGTGTACAGCGAATTGTTCAGGAGGTAGCCGATGCACGAAACATCCTTGGTGCGTAGCTTGCTGCGGCAAGTCAACGATGTGCTTGCTCAGAACGGTGGCATCGCCGCGAAAGAGATCGTCATTGAGATCGGACCACTGTCCGGGGTCGAGCCTGATTTGGTCGTCAGTGCGTTTGAGCAATTGGTCCCGGGCACACGCTTGGCCGACGCAGTCTTGAACATTCAATTCACTGACTTGTTGGTCAAGTGCCGGCAATGTGATTCAGTGTCTGAGGTCCAAGGATTTGTGTTCCGCTGCAACGCGTGCGGTTGTCGTCATGTGCAGGTGATTTCGGGTGATCAAGTGCTGTTGAAAACGGTGACCATCGTGGACTCAAATGTGGATGAATGCATGGATCATCGATCGGATCGGGACAACGACCGAAAGGTCGCGAGTGACTGTGGTTTGGCCGCGGGAGCACAGCATGGCTGAGACGATTGTGAGAGTGAACCGCGATGTGCAAGCCGACAAGAGAGCGGCGGCCCAGACGCTCCGCGAAGAAATGACACGGCGCGGCACATTCGTCGTCAACCTCGTTTCATCACCGGGCGCCGGGAAAACAAGCCTGTTGGAAGCCACCTGCCGTCACTGGGGATCGCGATTCAAGATGGCCGTCTTGGTCGGCGATTTGGCAACCGACCGAGACGCGCAACGGTTGGCTCCGTTGGTGCCAGTTGAGCAATTGACCACGGGCGGTGCGTGTCATTTGGAATTGAGTTTGGTGAAACGAGGGCTTGCGATGCTACCTCAGATCAATTTCGATTTCTTATTCATCGAGAACATCGGTAACCTCGTCTGCCCGGCGTCGCATGACTTGGGCGAGCATCTACGTGTCGTTGTGCTCAGCACAACGGAAGGCGATGACAAGCCGGGAAAGTATCCCAAGATGTTCCGCACCAGCCAGTTGATGGTGCTGACGAAAACGGACCTACTGCCTTACGTCCCGTTTTGTGTGGACAATGCGACCGAGGACGCACGGCGGATCCAGGGAGACGTGGATGTTCTGCAGGTTTGCTCGATCCATGATGACGGGATCGATGCGTGGTGTGAATACTTGCAACGCAGTCGACGTGAGATGTTGGAGCGTTTGTCGTGAGCGTCGTACGAACCGAATGCGAGCAGCAGCCATGCCGAAACTTTGTACTGACGGGACTCGTCCAAGGTCGTGGTGTGCGTCCAGCCGTTTCACGCTTGGCGGTTCGTTTTGGACTGCGCGGTTTTGTCCGCAACTCCGCCGAGGGAGTGGACGTGACGGTTACCGGAGATGTTGACGGTTTGACAGCGTTTGCTGAGAAACTTGGTCAGACCTACCGAATCGCGAATGCATGGACAAGCGATGCGGGAGAGCAGTTCGATGGATTTGTGATTCGAGAAAGTCGGGTGGAGGGAAGTTTCGCCACCGTCGTTCCCACTGACGTGGCGATTTGTTCGAAGTGTATCGCGGATCTCAGCGACGGCAATTCGCGTCGTTTCGGCTACCCCTTTACCACTTGTACCCAGTGCGGTCCACGATACTCCATCTTGGCTGCGATGCCATTCGACCGGCAGCGAACCAGTATGCATGAGTTTGCGATGTGCAACGCGTGTCACAGTGAGTACACCGACGCCGCCGATCGACGATTTCATTCGCAGACCAACTGTTGTGCCAACTGCGGCCCGAGATGCTGGGTGACCGATCAATACGACAATGTTCTAGAGAGCGGTCCGGGATTCTTGTCTTTCATCGCCGACGCGATCGTCAGTGGACAGATTGTCGCGGTCAAGGGACTGGGTGGCTATCAGTTGATGTGCGATGCGACGCAGCGGGATGTCGTGGCTGAGCTTCGAACGCGAAAACACAGAGCCAGAAAGCCGTTGGCAGTGTTGGTTCGTGACTTGAGAATGGCGGTTGAGATCGCAGAGATTGATTCCGGATCGCAGACGCAGTTGAGCGACCCTGCAAACCCGATCGTGATCATGCCGGCGAAGAACAACGGGTTGCTTGCAGAGGAGATCTCACCGGGATTGAACACGGTAGGGGTGATGTTACCGGCAACCGGATTGCACTGGATGATCGCAGATCGAGTTGCTCGACCTTTAGTGCTGACCAGCGCGAATCTGTCTGGCGGAGCGATCGTGTATCGAAACGATGATGCCATGAGTGCCTTGAGAGAAGTTGCCGATCTCTGGCTTCACCACGACCGCGAGATTCTTCGCCCGATCGATGATAGCGTCGTTCAATTCGTTGCCGGGCAATGCATGACCGTGCGGGCGGCGCGAGGAATCTCCCCGATGTCATGGTCGCGGTCTGTGCCATCGTCGGACACGATCGTTTCCTTGGGTGGACATCAAAAATGTTCTATCGGAATCGCGACAACCTCTCACTGGCTTCTCGGTCCGCATATCGGCGACCTGGAGACGGAAGAGACACGGTCACGGTTCATGGAAGAAACAGCCGCATGGCAAAAACTCATCGGAAATAGAGTCGGCTCGTACGCTTGCGATCAACATCCCGACTACTTCAGCTCCATGCTGGCGGAGAAATCCGGCCAATCCGTCGTTCGGGTTCAGCACCATCACGCCCATGTCGTGTCCGCTGCGTTCCAGCACGGGTTACTAGATCAACAAGTGCTGGGGATCGCGTTTGACGGCAGTGGTGCAGGGAGTGACCAGACCATTTGGGGAGGCGAGATACTGATCGCGAGTCCATCAGAGTGCAACCGTGTGGGATATCTGCAGCCGTTTCGATTGCCCGGAGGAGCAGCAGCCATCCAGCAACCGTGGCGGACCGCTCTTTCGTTGATTTCGCAAGTGTGTGACGGTAATGAATTAGATGCTTGGATTCACAAGTTCACCGACCGGCTCGATTTATCGACGGCATGCTTCATGATCGACAACGCCCCCATGACGACCAGCATGGGGCGGTTGTTTGATGCGGTTGCGGCGATTTCGTTGGGTATTTTTCAGGCGGATTATGAAGGCGAGCCGGCGATGCGACTGGAGTCGGCTTGTGACGAAAGTGAAACCGGCAGCTATCGGTTTGAGTTGCACAGCGGCGATTCGCTGCTGCTCGATTGGAGGCCTTTGCTAGTCGATTTGTTGGAGGATCTGCCAAGCTTGTCGTCTGGTCGGATTGCGATGAAGTTTCATCGTGCGGTCGCAAACGCAGTCGTCGAAGTTGCGGGACGCTTTGCAGGTTTTCCGGCGGTCGTTTGCGGCGGCGTCTTTCAAAATCGCTTGCTGTTGAAATTGATCCACGACCGAGCGACTGCACTGGCGGTTGACATTCGGTTTCCCGGCTCGATCCCAACGAATGACGGCGGCTTGGCGTTGGGACAGTTGATCGCTGCGTCAGCGATGACACCGCACTCGGGAGAAGCTCATGTGGCCAGAGAGGATTTGTCATGTGCCTAGGTGTTCCAGGACGCGTTCAAGAATGGCTTGATCAGGACCCACTGTTTGCCCGGGCTCGGGTCGAGTTTGCGGGAGTTTGTCGAGATGTTCATATGGCTTGTGTGACCGATGCCAAGGTCGGTGACTATGTCGTCGTCCATGCCGGGATCGCAATCTGCATTGTCGATGAACAGCAAGCCCAAACGACGCTTGGGGAGTTGTCTCGATTGGACAAAATGGATCGTGATGACGAAGCGGAGAAACCATGAAGCATGTTGATGAATATCGTTCGTCCCAACAGGCGAAGACGCTGGTCGATGAAATTCGCCGCATCTGCACGCGACGCTGGGCTTTGATGGACGTCTGTGGTGGTCAAACGCACGGTTTGCTCCGCAGTGGCATTCAGCAGCAATTGTGTCAGACGGTTGAGCTGATCCATGGCCCGGGATGTCCCGTTTGTGTGACACCGCCGGAACTGATTGATTGGGCCGTGGCAATGTCGCATCAGCCCAAGACGATTGTGGCAAGTTTTGGCGACATGTTGCGAGTGCCTGGCAATCGGGACTCGTTGTTGGATGCCCGAAGCCGAGGAGGGAGTGTGCGGATTGTGTACTCGCCGATCGACGCGGTGGAACTGGCGAGTCGGCATCCCGATCACATCATCGTATTCTTTGCCGTCGGTTTCGAGACAACGGTGCCGGCGACCGCTTTGGCTGTATTGCAGGCTGCCCAGCGAAAGCTGATGAACTTCTGTGTGCTGCCGGCGCATGTCCGCGTGTTGCCGGCGATGAGAACGCTTGCCGCCAGCGAAGACAATCGCGTCCAAGGATTCTTGGCCGCAGGTCACGTCTGCGTCGTCACCGGTTTTGACTGTTATGAATCGTTTTCCAATGAATACAAGACTCCCGTTGTCGTGACCGGGTTCGAGCCGCTCGATCTACTCGGCGGGATTTTAGCGTGTGTGACACAGTTGGAATCAGGCGAACACCGAGTCGAGAATCGTTTTGGACGCAGCGTTTGTCGGCAAGGAAACTTGGCAGCAGCGGATCTGATCGATCAAGTCTATGAAGTAGCTGACAGCAATTGGCGTGGTTTTGGCTTGATCGCTAGCGGCGGCTATCGTCTCCGTCGTCAGTGGCAGGAATTTGATGCGTCATATCGTTTCGCTCGTTGTTTCTCACCACCCATCGTTGACCGGGATGTCTGTCGGGCGGCGGATGTCATGTCGGGCAGGATTGAGCCATATGAATGTGCCGAGTTTGGCAAGACTTGTGTTCCCGAGTCTCCGCTCGGCGCTCCCATGGTTTCCAGTGAGGGCGTCTGCGCTGCCTACTTTCGATTCGCGCCGTTGGCTCAAACAGGAGAGCATTCATGAAATCAAACCAGGGAGTCAACTGTCCGCTTCCCTCGACGGCGAGTGATCGCATCACACTGTTGCATGGCGAAGGCGGCCGAGTGATGCGTCGATTTTTACGCGAACGCGTTTTGGGGCGTTTGGGGGAATATGATGTTCAGATCGATGCCGACGCTGCGGATCTGGGTCAGTTCGAGGGCGAAGTCGCGATCACGACGGATAGTTTTGTCGTGTCCCCGAGATTCTTTCCCGGCGGTGACATCGGCTCATTGTGCGTTCACGGTGTGGTCAACGATCTTTCTGTGTCTTGCGCGACACCGAAGTACATGACGTTGGCGATCATCGTCGAAGAAGGCTTTGCGATCAGCGAGTTTGACCGGATCGTTGATCGGATTGCCGGTGCCGCCAAAGCGTGTGCCATCAAGATCGTTGCGGGCGATACCAAGGTCGTTCCCAAGAATTCCGTCGACGGGATGTTTCTCAGTGCGACGGCGGTCGGTGTCTTTCGAGAACCGCGATTGGTCGGTCCCAAGAGATTAAAGACGGGTGCAAAGCTGATCGTATCGGGACCGATAGGTGAACACGGTTTTGCCGTGTTGTGTGCGAGAGAGTCACTTGGATTCACGCCTGCACCGAAATCCGATTCATCGCCGTTGCAGTTGGCGACTATGGCATTGCATGCGGCGCTGGGGAGCGATCTATTTGCGATGCGTGATGCGACTCGCGGCGGCGTCGCGGCAGTTTGTCACGAATGGGCCGAAGCGTGCGGAAATGCGATGTGGATCGACGAATCACAACTGCCGCTGTCCGATTCCGCACGCGGCGTCAGCGAGATCTTGGGACTCGATCCGCTATTCGTGGCCGGAGAAGGCGTTTTTGTCGCGGCAGTGGCAAGTCATAGGGCAGACGATGCGTTGCAAGCATTGAGGCGGGTGGAGATCAGCCGACATGCGTGCGTGATTGGCGAAGTCCAGCCGTGCCGCGTCTCACCTGTGCTGGTGCGGCGCGGTGTTGGTGTCGACCAACCCTTGGATGAACCGTTGGCCGCGATGCTGCCACGGATCTGTTGATAGCTGTTCCAAACACGTAGCCGAGCCTCTCCGAGGCTCGAAAGTTCGCGTCTCGGAGAGACGCGGCTACGTGATTTGGAAAAACCGACAGTCTGTCGATTTATGTTGTTGGGTAACGAATTCGCCCAGGCTCACTATCGCCAAATATCGGGATTCCGTGAGGGGATTTTCCTTGCATGGCATCGTAATTGCATGGTCGAATGAATGTTGTGCGGAATTCGAGTCCCATCGCATGAGTCTGGCGATTCACGTGGCAAGAGGTAAAGCATGAGCACGAATATCGACAGCAGTCTTTGTCAGATCTTTGCCGATTGGCGAGACGACGACCTTGCCTTGCAGTCTCAAATCGACGAATTGCGTAGGTGGATGGCGGAAGTCACCCAGCTTGGCATACCGCGTTTCGGTGAAATGGCGGGCAAGCTCAAGCCGCTGCAAGACTACATCCACAATCACTTCGCCCGCGAGCTTTCACTGCTGGAGCGACTGGTGGACAAGTATCCCGAAGTGGCTGATCAGGTTGATGCGGTGCGTCGGCAGACAAACCATGATCACGACGTGCTGGGCAGACGCCTGCAGGAGTTCATTGATCGATTGAATCAGCCTGATCCACCGTTTGATTCATGGACGGCTGCGATCGATGAGCTGGAATTGATTGTCGATGCCTTGGAACAACACGAAGATCAGGAGTCAGAGAGCTTGCACATTCTGATGCCCAAGGAATGCGAAGTGGTGGAGACCAAACCAAGATAGTCTGGGCGAACACAACAGCGACTAAAGGACAATTGCCATGATCGATGAGAAAAAGCTTGGTTCAAGCGTTTCCGATCTGATGTCATGCGACGTTGTGACGATCCGTTCGGACGCGACGATCGGCGAGCTGCTGGAGTTGATGCAGCGCGAACAGGTTTCGTCGGTGCCGGTGGTCGATGATGGGCTGTGTGTCGGCATGGTGACGTCCACCGATCTGGCGAGGCTGATTCGCGACACGAACGAAGTGCTGCACAGTGACTACCCGCACTATGAAGACTGTGTGTGGGCAGTTGATTTGGCACGCCGAAAATTCAAAGAAGATCCCGTGGTGGAAATCATGCAAGGAGGGATCGTGAGCGTCGCGCCGACCGACGACATCAGCCAAGCTGCGAAAAAGATGATGACGCAGCGTGTCCACCATCTCGCAGTGATGGACAACGGCAGACTGATCGGTTTTCTGTCATCCTGTGATTTCGTACGAGCACTGGGGTAGATGGCGGCTCATTAAGTCAATAGGCCACTTGACGCAGAAGACACTGCCAACTGGATTACACCGGAGTGTCCAACGCTGCTTCCGCCTACACCTTCGGAAACTGCTGACTTAGTGAGCCGTGACGCGTCAGCGGCCGGGCCCCTAGCCCGGATGATTCATAACCCGACGCGTAAGCGAGGGATACTCGGTAAATCCCTCGCTTACGCGTCGGGTTATGAAAAACAATCTGCATTTCCCAACGATGTCACAACTCATTGTCAAGAATCTGTTTGCGCTAAAATCAATCAGCCGCATGAATAATCCGGGCTAGCGCACTGCCCGGTGCCTTACGGCCCACGGCTCACCCTTGCGTTCCTGATTTCGATTTAATCAGCAGTCTCCTTCGGCTGCGGGTCAAACGCAGGCAAACTTCTAATCCGGGGCGTACTCTGCTTCACTCATCCAAGTCAGATCGCTCCAATAGGGAGTGTCGTTCGGCTGTGAAGCGCCGGAGGTTGATCTGCCGTTGCGAACGATGTCGGTGATTCGCTTCGTCAACACCGCAACCCGTTCAGGGTACTTGCCCGCGACGTTGTTGGATTCGCTGGGATCGCTCGCCAAGTCGTACAGTTCGATTTTTGATTTGCGATGTGGCATGATGAGTTTCCAATTCCCGTCCGTGATCGCTAATCGTCCTGCGGCGGAGTGATGGATCAGCGGAACTCGTGTGTGAGGCAGATCGGGTGAACGAAGCAAGCCGGCAAAGCTCTGGCTGTCGGGGGCGGCGTCGGGCGGTAACTGGATCGACAGCAGGTCAGCGATGGTTGCCGTGATATCGATTTGTCCAACGAGCGCATCGGAGCGACGTCCCGGCGACGCGATCCCGGCCGGCCACCGCAAAAAGAAAGGCACTCGATGGCCGCCTTCGTAGATGTCGCGTTTGCCGCCGCGATAGGGTCCGTTGCTGTGATGCGCGAACTCCTTCACGCGCGCTTGCCAAGAATTCTCGGGACCGTTGTCACTGGTCACGATCACCAGCGTGTTTTCGGCGAGTCCGCTGGCATCGAGATGATCCAACAGTCGGCCGATATGGTGGTCCGTTTCGATCATGAATTCTCCGTATCCACCACACTGGCCTTGGCCCCAAAACTCGGGCAATGGGCAGACAGGATAATGAGGTGACGTCAGTGGCAGATACAAAAAGAACGGCTTGTCCTGATTCACTCCTTGTTCGTGCCGATCGATCCACTGGATGGATTTATCGGTAAAGGTCGTCAGGCATTCGTTGTCCACAAAATCCTTGGCGATCTCCATCCCGGGTTTGCCCAAGACCTGTTTGGTTTCCTGCGGCGTCGCTTGGTAAGGAGGCATGATTCGGTAGTCGACATGCCGATCGTTTGGTTTCTTGGCCGTGAACAGCGTCGGCGGAACTTTCGCGTAGCGGCCTTCGAACCAAGCCAATACGCCGTAGTTGAGAGAGGCGGGAATGCCAAAGAAATACTGAAATCCTTTGTCCAGCGGCATGTCCTGCACGGGTTGCGTCCAGTCGCGAGAATCTTCGGTGCCGGGGAAATCCATCCCGAGATGCCACTTGCCGACTATCGCGGTATCGTAGCCGTTCTGAGCCAACATGGACGCGATCGTCATCCGATCATCGGCGATCAAGCACTTGCCTTCGGCCCCCATGACCCCACTCTTGAGCGTCGTGCGCCAACTGTACCGGCCAGTCAGCAATCCGTACCGAGACGGCGTGCACACGGTGTCGCTGCAGTGTCCATTGGTCAGCGTCAGCCCTTCCGCAGCCAAACGATCCAGATTCGGAGTCTTGAACTTTGAATCTGGATTCAAACAACTGGCGTCCCCAAACCCTTGGTCATCGGTGTAGATGATGATGATGTTCGGCTTGTCGACCGGATGTTGAGCAATGCAAGGCAATGTGGTCAGCAGACAAACGGCGAGCGATAGAAGTCGCATGGTAGTTCTTGGGGCATGATGAGGACGCGGGACGCGTCGTCAATCATGTCTAAGTGGTCGCCTGAAATCAATTGTGGTGAGGGAATTCTGGCGAATCCCATTACGCGGTGGTGAGGGAGTTCTGGCGAACAAATGGCGAAGCCAATGTAGTGGACCTGTAAAAGTCGCGCACCGGGAAAGAGATCGACAGAACAGCCAAGAACTTGGCGTGAGTTCTGGCCGTTCCGCAAGAAGATAACCGCCAACCCGTAAGCCGACGGAACTGATGGGGGTTTGCACTAACTGATACCTTTGACGAACCCTCGCTCGATTTGCGGGTTCGAGCGAAACGACGTGAGCTATTGCATCTCCTGTGACTTGCGTTTCGCACGCTGCTTGTCGCGGAATCTTTTTTTCCGCTTCGCGTCTTTCTCCGCCGTCGCGGCTTCCTTCTCCGCGATCGCTCGCTTCGTTTCGCTGCGTTCACGACGACTGGACTCGGGAGACTCCAACGTCAAACTTCCCATTTGGCCGGAACGGAGTTCAGTGACCAGGATTCGCGACGCGCGGTCGATGTCGATCAAGCGACTCTTGCCCAAACAGCCTCGTTTGCGTCCGATGGCCTCGATGATCTCCAACTCTGCGTCGGGCAATTCGTCCAACTCGTATCGCTGAGCCAATCGATCCGGATAGGAGTCTCGCATGAATCTCGCTGCAAAAAAGCCGACGTCGGCGTAGTCCATCGCGGTCTCCTTGATCGAGCCCAGCAGAGCCAAGCGATAGCCGCTGCGGACATTGTGAACGTTCGGCCACATCATTCCCGGCGTGTCCACCAAAGTGATGCTGTCTCCGATGCTGACACGCTGCTGCTGCTTGGTGACGGCTGGCGTGTTTCCTGTTTTGGCAATCTTGCGATTGGCCAGAAAATTGATGATCGTCGATTTTCCGACATTGGGAATGCCGCAAATCATGATGTCGATCGTTCGCCCGCGTCGCTCGGGAACCATCTGCGTGGCGATTTGCTTTAACTGACGAATGGTCGGCACGTCGTCGGTCGTGACCGCATGGGCTCGAACACCTTCCTCTTGGCTGAAATGGGCAAGCCAGCGCGCCGTCATCGATTCATCGGCAAGATCGCTCTTGGCCAGCACCTTCAAACAAGGCTTGGTGCCTCGAAGCTCCTCGAGCAACGGATTCTCACTTGAATACGGGATCCTGGCATCGAGAACCTCGATCACCACATGAACCTTGGGAAGCGTTGCCTCGATCTCAAGCCGGGCTTTGTGCATGTGGCCGGGGAACCACTGAATGGTCATCTGAAAATCGCTGCTGGAGTGAGTCGAGAAATGTGTCTCCCCAGTGTCTCGTCTGACGGCTCTGCTGGCTAACCCCCAATTGGAGGAGATGCGGAGATCGGGCGAAGATTTGCCAGCGAATAGGGTTGCTGAGAAACTTAGAAGCGATATACCGTTTACAACCGTACCAGGTGATGGGATTCGCCAGAATTCCTTGAGCCTGTTGGCCGGCTGGTGGAACAGGGAGAGGTGCGCGCGAGCGGCTAAAGCCTGGACTCCAACTGCTATTGGTAATGGGATTCGCCAGAATTCCTCTCGGACAGGATTTCTGGCGAAATCCACTTCGGGGTGTGAAGGTGATTTTGTCGCTGTCGCTGACTGGTCCGGGACGAGCAATCTGTCACTCGTACCGCAATGCTTCGGTCGGTGCGAGCTGTGCCGCCCGCTCTGCGGGAATCCAAGCGGACAGAAACACCGTGGTCGTCGCCGCAGCGATGCAGCCAAAGAATAGCCAGGGATAAAAATGGAACACCACCGGGTGGCCGAGCACCGGCATGGCGGCCAAGTTGATCACGTAAGCGATCCATACTCCCATGGCCGCACCGGGGATCAATCCGATCAGGCCCATCATTGCGGCTTGAGCAAAGATCACGCGGCGAACTTGCCAACGCGTCATCGCGACAATTCTCAGCATTCCCAGCTCACGCGTTTGTTCCAAGACGTTCATCGTCAATGTGTTGACGACGCCGAAACTGGCGACGACGAAGCTGAGGACCAGCAACGCACGCAATGAGCCGGTGATTCCGCCGAGCATCGCGTTGACGGTAGAGACGAGTCCGGCGTAGGACTGCAGCAACAAACCGTGTTCATTGCAGATACTTTCGAGCTGTTTCTCAACACTCTTGAGCGACTCCGGCTCACACTTGACGACGAAGATGTCTTCGCCGGTCACGCCCAGCAGTGCCTTGCCGCTCTGACGACTCATGTACACCGTCAGCCCGCCACCGATGTAGTCGTTAGCAATTCCGGCGATCATCAACGGTTTGGGACCGTCTGCGGTTTCGATCGTGATGGTGTCGCCCATTTTCAATGAACGGCGCTGAGACAGCACGGTCCCAATCACAACTTGACCCTCGTTGACGGCTTCGATCACGCTCGCCGGGTCTCCGGTTTGCAGGTCAAAGTAGACCTGATCGCTGTTGGTGAACTCGCGTACAACCACTAGCACCGTGTCCTGCGTGTCCGTTCGCACAGAAACAAACTTCAGGGAGTCCAGACTCGTGACCTCCTCGATCGATTCGATTTGGGCTCTGACGCTCTCCGGCATGTCGGCGGCTTCGCCGGTCGCCATGTCAGGCATCATGGCGCGAACGAAGAAATCGCCCACGATGGCGCGCTCGTACCACGTTCGCACATCGTTCAAGTTGTTTGATATCGTTGTCGCCAATGCGATACCCGTGCTCATTGCGATGAACAGCACGCCGATGGTCAACGTCGTGCGACCTCGATGACGCAGCAACTGACGCCGTGCCAATCGAGACTCCACCGGAATCGATGCAAGCAGCGATCGCTCGACGAGTGCCGAGACGGGTCCGACGACGACAGGGATCAGCATGACCAAACCCAGCAAACCGCCGACCGACCCGATCGCCGCCAAACCGACGGGCAAGCGACCTTGGATGCATCCCGTCAGCAAGACGGCAGACACAGCCAGGGTGAGCAGCCCAAGGACAGGAACCCACCATGAGACCTGAGATGAATGTTGAGGTGGCACGCTGACCAAGGCTTCCACCGGAGTCATCGCCGCTGCTTGACGGGCGGGCAAGTAAGCGCCCAGCATCGCGAGCCCCAAGCCAAACATCGTCGCGATGACCAACGAAGTCGTTGTGATTTCGACATCCGGCAACTCGACCAACATCACGTCGGCCACCGCCGTGGTCAAAATGCGGGCCCCGAAAACACCGAGCATGATTCCCAGAATCGTTCCCAAGACTCCCATCGCGAGTGCTTCGCGATACAACACCCCGGCGATCTGTCGACGCGTGGCACCGATCGCTCGCATCACCGCAAACTGACGCCGTCGCTCGCCGACGTTCATGGCAAAGGTGTTGCCGATCACAAACACCGCCAGCATCAGAATGAACGCCGTTGCCAACCGCAGACCTTGCTCGTTGGCCAACATCGCTTCGTCCGTCACATCGGTTCGTGTGGATGGGCGACCGATCGTGACGGTGTCCGGCAGCGCGGCTTGCAGTTCGTTTCGCACCGCATTTTCGTCGGCATCTTCGTTCAACACGATGGAGATCGTATCGATTTGCCGCTCGATTCGAAATCTTGCTTGAGCCACACGCAGGTGCATCATGACCAAGCCGCCTTGAACGACAGACGACCCACCGGCAGGTTGCACCAATCCGATCACGGGGGCCGGTTTCAGTCCGCTCCGCGTCAGTAACTTGATCTCGTCACCCACGACAACCTTCATTCGACGCGCTAATCCCACATCCATCCAGACGCCGATGTTTTTCCCAAGTGGCTCTCCTTCGACAAGTTCATAGTCGCGGACTGCGGAGTCCTTTTCAGGGTCGATGCCCAACGCGGTCAAGGTGGCACGCCCCTCCGGTCCATAGAGGATCGTGTTTCGATGAATCAGCGGAACGGCAACGGCAACACCCGGAGTCTTTTCGGCTACCGCAACAAGTTCTTCGTCAAAACGTTTCCCTCCGAAACCCGTGATCTCCAAATCGGCACTTCCGTTCACCTTTTGGAACATCTGTCGATAGGCGGCACGAGTGGTGCGGGTCGCAGACAAGACCGAAATCACCGACGCGACACCAATGACCACGCTCAATAGCGTCAACAAAGCACGCCCGGGACGTCGTCCGACTTCACGCCGGCTAAAGGACCAAAGGATCATCGCTTTGAGTCCTGCAGCGAGTCACTCGTCGAAGTGTCGTCTGCCGTGTTGCCGTCGGGCGATTCTTGCCCGCTTGCGTCCAGTTCCGGCGTCTCTTGATTGGGAGGTCCATCGTGTTCGATCATTCCGTCACGCAGACGGATGATGCGTGTCGCTTGCTGGGCGACTTCCATATCGTGCGTCACGACCACGATCGTTTGATCACCACTGGCGACGAGTTTCTTGAGCAACGCGACGGTCCGTTGGCTGTTTGCCGTGTCGAGGTTTCCGGTGGGTTCATCCGCTAACAACAATGCGGGTTGGATGACCAATGCTCGGGCGATTGCGACTCTCTGCTGTTCGCCGCCCGACATCTCGCTGGGCAAGTGCCCCGCACGGGCCTCCATTTCCAGGCTGCTCAGTGCACTCAAGGCTCGCTGCATCGACTCGGCTCGGGACACACCGTCCAATTCCAGTGGCAATGCGACGTTTTCAGCCGCTGTCAGCGTGGGCAGCAGGTTAAAGGACTGAAAGATAAATCCGATCCGTTGACGTCGGGCGATGGTTCTCTGGTCATCCGAGAGGCTCGCCAAGTCGGTGTCTTCCAGCAACACACGTCCTTCGGTTGGCAAGTCGACTCCGCCCAGTAAAGCCAACAGCGAGCTTTTTCCACAGCCCGATGGGCCGATGATCGCTACCATTTCGCCGGTGTGGATGGTCAAGTCCACGCCACGCAGTGCTTCCACCCGTGTCTGGCCACTGCCGTACGTCTTCTTCAATCCCTGAGTTTCAATGACGGGCATTCATTCAATCCTGGTGTTCAGTCCTTGTGCCGAGAGTTCTCGTCGTCGATTACTGGGCTGATCAAAATTTGGGGTTATACGGGGATTGGCCTGCGTAATTGTACTGCTCAAAGTTTGGTGTTGACATTGTTTTTTCCGTACATGTTTTTGTTCCATGCATCGCAATCAAAGTGAGCCTCAGGCGCTAGCCCGGATATTGCATCCATCGGTTATTGACGCGGGGTTGCGAGTTCGATACGTCCGCTTTTGGGAAATGATTTGATTTTGATGGGGGCTTTCGCAGCGCCGCGCAGAAGGCCCCCCCTCCCCCAAGCGAATGATTCGCTTCGTGGTTGCGTTTTCCTCGAGGGTTGCCGCCCTTAGTCGCTTCGGCAAAGACGCGCCATGACTTCGTTAAAGAGACTCGCGCTAGGGCAGTGAGTCGGAAGGTGAAAAATCACTCGCCGACAAGTCACGCGTACTCGCGCGGCAATCTTGAACAGACGCAAGCGGATCGTATCCACACGCATCCGAGCATGTGTAGTGCCCTGAAGTGCCAACCGGCGGATTCCGTCGACCAACACATACGCCAACGACGACAGAATCAAACGAAACTGATTGGCCATGAAGTCTGTGCAGCTGGTTCGATCGGCAAACAAACACATCTGTTGTTCCTTGATCCGATTCTCCATTTCACAACGCTGACAATAACGTTCTCGATAGAAATCCTTCGGGTTCCAAGCAACACTGCAGATCGTTCCAGGATCGAGGATTTGTCGAACCTGTTTGCCGTCCACGCGAGGGCGATGATAAGTCGGCTCGACGATCCCTTGGGCACTGGGCAGGTTTGTCACGACGAAACGCGGGTTGGCTCCCTTGTCGCCGTGCTCCGCCTTGCCGAGAACCCAGCGATGACGGTCCCATGTTTCCTGAGTGCGATAACGGAACCACTTGAAAAGCGTTCGCGTGGATTTAAATTTCAAATGCTCAAGTCGAGCACGGGTCATTTCGCAGGCAATATTGCGGATCAAGACGTTGTTCTTGGGCAATCCGAAGACATAGTAGACGTCGTTTTTATCGCACCAACGCATGAGTCTTTCATCAGAATATCCGCCATCGCCACGTAAAATGATTTTCGTCTCCGGCCATCGCGAACGAATCTTTTGAACCAGCAGTTTGGTCACCGCGCGAGCGTGATGGGCTGCGCCAAAACTGCTGGGACGTAAGTAGGCGACAAGCAACTGATAGCCACAGAACACGTACAGCGGCAGAAAACAGTGGCCGTCGTAGAATCCATTGAAGTAGTTTTTGTCTTGATTGCCGTGCGTCGGATCATCTGTGGCATCATAGTCCAACGTGATTTCTTCGGGCGGTTTCTCGTAGCTGTCCAGAAAGGTGTTTACGATTTCTTCGTGGATAGCCAGCATCGCTTTGCGATCGACACGATTTTCGAAACGTGAATGCGTTGACGGACTGGCCAAAGGAAAGTGTTCGTCGCTGTCATAGTCATTCTGTGCAGGTGTGCGTCCGGCAGCGACTTGAAAGGCTGCATCATGCCGCAAGTGGGCGTGATCGTTGCCGTCCTCGTAGCCTGCCGCAATTCCAAAGATACGACTGGTCAGGATCTCGGCCTGCGGATGTGCGGTGTAGATAGGATCGCGTGGATCGGCAATACAAGCGTCGACTCGGCGGATCAGGCCGAGTCGTTGATCGACTTCGCGAAGCAGTAGCAATCCGGCGTCGGACGTGAGCGTTCCGCCATCAAAATCAAACTCGACAGCTTGGCGACGGAGGCGTTTCAGTGCAGCTCGTTTTCGATTACGCTTTGTCATTGCCGAGAGCCTTGGGCTTGGGATGTGTGAAGTGTTGTAACTCCAATGCATACCAGGACTAAGGCTCTTGCGCTATAGGGGGAAACAAATTTTCGGATGCAATATCCGGGCTAGCCGTGGGCCGGCACCACAATCCGCCTCAGGCCCACGGCTAGCGCCTGAGGCTCACTGGGGGCCACCAGCTGCGTCGGCAGAGCCTCAGGCGCTAGCCGTGGGCCGGCACCACAATCCGCCTCAGGCCCACGGCTAGCGCCTGAGGCTCACTGGGGGCCACCAGCTGCGTCGGCAGAGCCTCAGGCGCTAGCCGTGGGCCGGCACCACAATCCGCCTCAGGCCCACGGCTAGCGCCTGAGGCTCACTGGGGGCCACCAGCTGCGTCGGCAGAGCCTCAGGCGCTAGCCGTGGGCCGGCACCACAATCCGCCTCAGGCCCACGGCTAGCGCCTGAGGCTCACTGGGGGCCACCAGCTGTGCCGCCAGTAGGGACATAAACTTGCGCAAACCCAAAACGAAACAACACCAAACTTTGAGCAGTCCACGCCAGCGCCGTCGGCTCACTATATCGACAGACTGCGAGCTGTGGCGATCTCGTATCCGACAATCTTACTGTCCCGTCAGCGAAAGGGCACTGATGGGTAGACTGGGGCGCAGCCGAAAGAGCGCTTTTTCGTGGACCGGCTGCTGATCTCCTGTCGGTGTTTCGTCGCCCGACTGCCTGCCAATGATGCGGAAATCCAATACGTTCACAATGGGCTCTGTCGTGGAAAGTTTGATCTGAACACTTTTTGAAGTGCCGCCTTTTGGTTCCGATTTCACTTGTTCAGACGTCACAAACTCGGGCAACCCCTCTACTGAAATCTCGATTACGCCACTGAAACCTGGCAGGCGTTTCACCGTGACGGGAATTTCGAGTGGCTTCTCTTTCGTGAGGACAAAACGATCCGATGTGACGCTCAATTCAAATACAGGTTGATACTGCTCGACCGTAAGGTAATAGAAATGCCGATCGCCGTGCCCATCCACTCGGTCGCTGACGTGGATCTCGACGAAGCCGTCCGTCTTCGCTTCGAATGTCGTCGCCGCGTCATAGCGTCCGCGTTCCAGATCCTCATTGCTCGCCAGAATCTCACTGGACGCTCGGTCGATGATCTTCAAGTGCGAGTCCAAGGGGAATCCATACTGATACGATCGGACTTGTGCCCAATACTTTTTCTGTGCAACCACGGGAACGATGAAGCGATCGAGCTCGGCTTGTTCGCTGATATGGCCAAATAAAGTTGCCGGCAACGCGTTGACCTGCTGAGCTGCGGCATTTGAAGATTCGCACACGCGTGGACCGCCAACGAGCGAGCGATCCCAAGTCCAGCCCAACGTTTCAGGGACAAATAGCGTTGGCGGAGAAACCGTGGTTGCCGGGGACACATGCGTCTCGACTTTCTCGGGCAAATTCCAGCCATAGACCTCAGCGCGACCATCGGACGCTGCCACACCGTGATCGACTATCGGTCCCGTGGTGACGTTGATCGCATAAACAAAGCTGCTGGAGCCGGCCAGTGCGATCGTGCTGTTCGGCGTCTCCGGAAATGCAAAGATGCGAATCACCAGCTCGGTGTCTTGTCCTACGTGATGGACGATCAAAGGATCCAGGCCGCAGTCGTCATCTGATTGTGCAAGCACGTTTCCATCTAAATCGACGATCTGCAAAACGGCATCCATTGGCGACGCCAGGATCTCATTTGCAACCGCAGCGACGACTAATGTCTGGCCGTCGGTCACCTTGATTCGATACGAATCAACATCACCGTTCTTGGCCAATCGGCCGGCGACAACGGTGGGCAGGTCGAGCGATCCAGCGTTGCCGATCTCGTTGTTCGGTTCGGACTCGACGGTCACGGCGGCGGATGTCATCAAGACAGGCGTCCATGCCGAGATGGCGTTCTGGCTGTTGACGCGAATCCACGCGACTCCGGGGGCTGCGTTGGCGTCCGTTGTGAAAGTCAACGTGTTCTTTTCGTCGGGCGAGGCTGTGATGCGAACTTCAGCGCGATCGCATTCAAAATCCATCGGCCACGCGCTGAGATCACCTTCGGCGACCAACTTGGAATCGCTGCCTAGCGTGACCACGGGCGGAAAAAAACGCTCCAGTTTGACTTCACCGGCAACGACCGACGAAAGGCAGACGCACAGCGAGATCAAACAGTTCAGTGGAGAAATGGGTGAGCCGAGCACTATGCCATCAACTCCATGATCGGCGTGGCGTCGCTGACCAAGTGAACCGGTCTGCCTTCGGGCGTGTGCATCGTCTGTCCGGGATCGATTCCCAATTTGCGATAAATGGTTGAGACAAAGTTCTCCGGTGATAAAACGCGTTCAACCGCGCTGTAGCCTTGTTTGTCGGTCGCGCCGACAATTTGTCCACCGCGAACACCACCGCCGGCGAACATCACGCTCATCGCATTGGACCAATGATCGCGGCCACCTCGCTCGTTGATCTTTGGCGTGCGGCCGAACTCGCCCAAGACGACGACCAAAGTTCGTTCCAGCATCCCAGTTTGCTTGAGATCCGCGATCAACGCCGCCACGGTGGCTTCGAACGGCGGCAGCTTCTTTTCCAGCTCCTCGAAAATCGACACGTGATGGTCCCAACCGCCATGATACAGCGTGACAAACGGAACCCCTGCTCCGACCAATCGGCGAGCCAACAAAGCGCGTTGACCGAACGAGTTTCGGCCGTAGGCTTCGCGGACCTCGTTGGATTCTTGATGAATGTCGAATGCGGCTTGTGCTTGCGGGCTGCTGATGATCTGCAGACTTTGCTGGTAGAAACGATCCATTGCGACAACGGGGTCGGCAACTGCCGGATCGTTCAAACGCATCATCGTGTCGATACGTTGGCGAATGTCTTGCCGAGATCCAAAGCGGTCCGCCGTCAGTCCGGTCGGGATCGTCACGTCGCGGACGCGAAAGCTGCTGCTGTTGGGATCATCCGGCACGACAAAGGGCGCGTACTGGCTGCCCAAGAAATTGGGGCCACCGGAGCGGGACATGCTCGGCAAAGAAAAATAGGCCGGTATCCCGTGGGGAGCGCCAATTTGTTGCGCCGCGACGCTACCCAAGCTGGGGTGAAAACTGACAAAGGCACCGCATCCGACCGGTATCCTTGGCGGAGCACCGGTCATCATGTAGTGGTTACCGGCACCGTGGTTTCCCTGGTCGTGGCGGATCGAACGTACGATGGCCAAGTCGTCGGACATCGCCGCGAGCTTTTGCATCGGCTGCGAAAAATACACGCCGCTGGTCTGAGTCCGAATCGGTGGAAAGGAGCCGCGGATCTCGACCGGCGCATCGGGTTTGGGGTCAAACGTTTCGTAGTGACTGGGGCCGCCGTCCAACCAAACCAAGATACACGCGTCGGCTTCACGCTCAGAGGGGACCTGCGTGAATGAATCGTTCGCGTGAGCACGCGCTCTCAGCGCGCCTGTCAAGCCGCCGGAGATCAGGCCGCCCAGTCCCAGACGCAGACAATCGCGTCTCGCGATCCCTTCACAATTACGCCAGCTCGTTGCCATTGGATTGCACCTAGTTTTGAATGGAAAATTCAGGTGTATTGAGCATTGCCCACATCAAGTCCTCGATCGCTCCGCGTCGGTTTTCCCCCGCCGTTGCGATCAAGGATTCCGCATACTGTCGCTCGCCCTCGCTGGGGTAGCGTGAATAGACGGCCAAGTAAAGTTCGTCAATGATCTCGGTCGCTGATCGGTCACTCGACGCAAGCTGCGCCACTCGTCCATCATCGTTGGTGATCCGTCCGCTCAACTCGCGAGAATTCATCAAGTGCAGCGTTTGAGTCACGGAGGTATCGGGAATACGTTCACAGGGTGGGTCCTGGTTTTCATTGGGGCGACCAAATGTGTCCAGGAAAACAGAATCCACACGCGTCGTCCAAATTTGATTCGCCTTTGATTGCGTGGGCATCGCCGTGAACGACGTTGGTGTCAGCGTGATGTCGGAAATCGCGTCCGAAAGAATCTCGGCACGCAACCGCTGTCGATAATGACGGGAATGATTCAGCCGGTCCGACGAGTTTGTTTCATTGGGAATCGACGACAGTGCATAGACGTTGGAAAGTGCGATGGTACGCAGCATCTGTTTTTGATCGTAACCGATCTCGCGGAAGTGATCCGCAAGAGCATCCAGCAGTTGTGGATTGCTTGGCGGATTCGTGCTTCGCAAATCATCCACCGGCTCGACCAAGCCGCGTCCCATCATGTGTGCCCACAATCGGTTCACGTGTACTTTCGCAAACAGCGGATTGTCCGTTGTCATCCATTGTGCCAGAGCGACACGAGGGTCATCGTGTTGCGAAAGATCCACGGAACCGAACAAAGGCGTCGGCGTCATGATCTCACCCGATACGGGATGTTTCACGGTGCCGGATTCGGAAGTCCAGATGATCTCTTCTCCGCCCGAGATTGGCGGCGACAGTCCGGTACCGCGATGGGCGACTTTGCCAAAGAACGCGGCGAACTGATAAAAGTCCGCTTGACTGTAGCTTTCGAACGGATGGTGATGGCACTTGGCACATTCCAATCTCACCCCCAGTAGCAACTGACTGACCAAGGTCGCCATCTCATCGGGACTTCGACGGTCTCGGTACAACGTCACGGCACCGTTTCGCCAAGTGCTGCCTCTGGCGGTAACGAGCCGCCGAGCGAACTCATCATGCGATAGGTTTTCGCGAAACTGCTGTCGGATCCAGTTGTCGTAGTTCAAGACGGCTTTGATGCCAACTCGATAGGGATTCGGCCTCAGCAGATCTGCCCATTGATTTGCCCAATGGTCTGCGTACTCTCGTTGAGACAGCAGCCAATCGACCAAGTGTTCTCGCTTACCAGGGTCGGCGGACTCAAGAAACTCGCGGGCTTCCTCCGGACGCGGCAGACGCCCGATCAAATCAGTAAACACTCTGCGCAAGAACACCCACTCCTCGGCCGGCTCGGAGGGTTTGATCCGCAGACTCTGTAGTTTTGCAAACACCAGTTCGTCGATGAACCCGTTGCGTGGCAGATCGTGAAAGACGCTCGCGGGGATTTCTTGTTCACGTGGAATCTGAGCATTTGCCACACAGATGTGGTTCATGTATCGCGCCATGATCGCAGTCTCGCCGGGTAACGAACCTGCCAGCATTCGTCCTGCCGCATCGACCGACACCACGGCGGGATCGTTCGACAAGTACGTCGCCTGAGATGTCACCGTCCGCTGTGATCCATCGCTGTACGTTGCCGTCAGAGACAGCTCGGCGGTTTGACCGCTGGACATCACGAACTCGTCGTTGCCAAGGACGACAGATTCCAAGACGGGCTCGTTGGGCACACTTCGCTTGGCACCTTGCTCGATCCAACGCAGCAACGTCAGATGATCGGATGAGCCTGGTTCGATCTTCACGCCTCCACCATGTGGCACAGTCGCGGTAGCTTTCTGCAGCAATAAGCTTTCATGAGGCGCGGTCAACGAAAGACGCCGCCCGCGTGAACTGCGAACGATCGCGTTGTGATCAAACTCGGAGTCAAAGCCGAGTAGCGAAAGTTGAAACCCGTTTTGCCCACGCTGCTTTCCATGACAGGCACCCGCATTGCATCCTCGCGCGGTCAGGATCGGTTGGATATCGAGCTGAAAGCTGATCGGCTGATGGATCGCGGATGCGAGGGAAACGCTGCCGGGCTCCGCACCATGCGATGAGGAACAGCACCACGTGGCGAAGTTGATCGCTAGAAACCAACATGCAAGAATCGGCCCGCGGGTGGACCATGTTGGCCATCTTGGAGAGGCGGGAGGTTGACTGCACATCAGCAGTTCGGGGGCAGGCGTGAGGCGGGGAGGGGGCGGGATCGAATGATTATAGACGAATCGGGCCCCCAGTGCTGCGCTGTTTGACCCGTAGCCGTTAGGCGTAGGTGGAAGCTGCGTTTGATTCTGCGGTGCAAACCGGATGGTTGCGTCTCCTGCGCCTTCGGCTACGGGTCAAACGGGGTGGTGCAAAGCGGCTGTTTGACCCGTAGCCGTTAGGCGCAGGGGGAAGCTGCGTTTGATTCTGCGGTGCAAACCGGATGGTTGCGTCTCCTACGCCTTCGGCTGCGGGTCAAACGGGGTGGTGCAAAGCGGCTGTTTGACCCGTAGCCGATAGGCGCAGGGGGAAGCTGCGTTTGATTCTGCGGTGCAAACCGGATGGTTGCGTCTCCTACGCCTTCGGCTGCGGGTCAAACGGGGTGGTGCAAAGCGGCTGTTTGACCCGTAGCCGATAGGCGCAGGGGGAAGCTGCGTTTGGCTCTGCGGTGCAAACCGGATGGTTGCGTCTCCTGCGCCTTTGGCTACGGGTCAAACGAACTGTTTCCAGGCGGCTGCGGGTCAAACGTTTTCGACCGTCGGGACTTGATACGCTGCGTTGTTCGGATCCTTCAGCAACTTGTTGGCTTGCTCGGCATCCTGGCCGACAAAGCGTTCGGTCTCTGGGTCGAAGCTCAGTGTCGGTCCGACGATGTACTTGCCGCCGTCCTTGGGGACGCCGACTCCGTCACGCATGATGGCGTGCAGTCGACTGAAGTGTTCTGCGGCGTCGGCGTTGTCACCGAACTTGCCCGCCTTTTCGCTGAAAGGCACTTCAACTCCCAGTCGATACGAGTTGTTCATCAAGTGTCCCAACACGCAACCATAGTGTGCGTCCATGACGTTGCCGTTGGCCAAATTGGGGTCACCGGCGCGGACAGCTGCGATGAACGCGTTCCAATTGCCGCCCGGCGTGACGTTTCCCGGTTCCAGTTCCAGTTTCTCGGGTTTCGTTGCACCGGGGCGCAGGATCTGGTAATTTCCTTCGCCCGTGATGACGCTGCCGTCCTCGAGGTAGTACTCGTTGAACACTTGCTTCTTATAGCCTTTGTAGTTCACGTTGCGAACATTAAAGAACACTTGTTGTCCGTTGGGATACTCGGCCATCGCGAACATCGTGTTGGGCGTTTCGCCTTGATCATCCCATTGGAACCGGCCACCCAATGCGGAGACCTTGACCGGGTGAGTTTGATCGTCGTCGATCGCCCAGCGTGCGACGTCCAACTGATGGGTTCCTTGATTGTTCAAGTCACCGTTGCCGCTTTCCCAGAACCAGTGCCAGTTGTAGTGGACGTAGTTGGCGTGATACTGATCGATGACCGCCGGTCCTTTCCACAAGTCCCAATTCAGGTTGGAGGGTGGATCGGTCGGCGTCTTGTGGCCGATGCCGCCGCGGGGTTTGCAGCAGTAGCCGTAGGCGATTTTTAGCCGCGGCAGCTTGCCCGATTTGAGAGCCTCGTGCAGTCCGGCGATCCCGCTGCTGCTACGTCGTTGCGTTCCGTGTTGGATCACTACGCCGTACTTCTTTTGCGCCTCCACGGCCACGCGGCCTTCCATCACATCATGGCTCATCGGTTTTTCGACGTACACGTGTTTGCCCGCCTGTGCACCCCAGATGGTCAACAGTGAATGCCAATGATTGGGCGTGGCGATCGAGATCGCGTGAACGCTCGGGTCGTCCAGCGCAGTCCGAATGTCCTCGATCGGTTTGGTGGTCAGTTTCCCTTCGCTACGTTTCTCCAAACCCTTCATCGCATTGGCCAGGACTTTGGCATCCGGGTCGGCGATGTAGGCCAGTTCGACGTTGTTCGCCTTGGCCCATCCGGCGATATGACTTTGCCCACGTCCGTTCAATCCGGCGACGGCAATCCGGACACGTTCATTGGAGCCGACCACGGCACCGGAGGAACGGGTGTTGGTCAAAATGAGCGATCCCCCGACGGCGGCGGAGGTTTGCAAGAACTGACGACGACTGGGGGCGGAGGGGCTGATGTGCGACATGATTGAATGAATGCGGGTCGAGGAATGAGGGGAAGGACCTGAGGGTCGGTGGGACGCTGAATGTGCAGTTTAACCGGATCTGATGCCGCCGATGTCGGTACTCCGGCTTCGTTTCGGCTCAGATACGCGTAAAAATCATTTTTCCGGGTGTTTGCCCGGGGCTAGAATAGAACGTGCCCGGACGTGAACTTCCCGAATGAAAGTTAAGAACGTGAACAGACTGCTCGCCATTAGCCCCGTATTGGCTTTGATTTGCTGCCTCTCAGGCACCGCAGCCGCACAGCATTACTATGGTGCCGGCGGGCACTCGTACAGCAACGGGTACCGCGGAGCCGTCTCCAATGGCTATTACGGTGGTTACTCGCGGGGCTATCACCCCGGTTCGTACGGCTCGGGTTTGCTTTATTCGGGTTCGCGATATTCGGGTTCTCTCTATGCGGGTTCTCTCTATTCGGGCGGAGTCTACGTGGCCCCTGTCTTGCCGCCACCGGCAAGCGTACGGATTCGCACGCCGTTCTTTTCGATGGATACGGGGCCGGGATACTCGCGCTACGGCGTTGGTTCGTCTGCGATCTACGGTTTCGGGAGTCCGCTGGGATATTCCGCTGGCAGCTACGGACTCTACGCGCCAGCGTATCCGTCGACTGCACCGCTCTATGACCCGCTGTATCCGTCCTATGTGCCAAGTGATCTCTACGGGACGGACGCGTACGGCTACGACCCAAGTGTCGCGCCGAGGGACGATCTCTATCAGCCGGGAATTGATGGCGGCATCCCAGAAGTCTCCGTGGGGCGACCTGCATTCACGCCATCCTCGCAACCAGCGGGGGCCGTCAATCTGCTGGCGTTGCGGATGTCAGCCGATGTCCTGCGTCAAAACCTTGAGCGTCGCCGAGACGATGCCGACATCTGGCTCGACTACCTGTCCCCAGATCGCGTGATCGCGGCCATTGACGCCGGCCAACCCGATGCCGGGATCGCTGAATTGGCGGATCACTATGAGGGAGTCGCTGGAAACACGCAGTTGCGATGGCTGTTGTCGACACCGGGATTCGAAGCGACACGTCGCGGTCTGCGGCAATGGGTCAGCCAGTCCGCTGCGACAGGCGAGCCCCGCGACACCGGTGCCGGCGAAGGATCCATCTTGGGACCTGAATCGGGAACAGCAACACGTCCAGCCGAAACACGTCCAGCAGAAACACTGCCGACCGAAACACTGCCGACGCCGGTTCCCGAAGTCCTGCCGGCAGAATAAGTTGTCATCAGAAAGACGTTTTTCCGTTCGTGGGATGGCACCTGTCCGTTGAAAATAGCTTGCGTGATCCATTCGCTCTCCGGTGGCGGCGCGGAACGAGTGATGGCATCGCTCGCTTCGCGGCTCGCATTGCGAGAGCACGCAGTCACGTTGATCACGTTGGATGACGGAAGTAGCGACCGCCACGATTTGGGCAGTGATGTCGGGCGAATCACGCTCAACGTGATGGGGGCGAGCGAATCGTTGTGGGACAAGCTTTCGCGTTTTCGTGCCCGCTACACCGCTTTGCGAAACGCGATCGTAGACACACGCGCCGACGTCGTGCTCTCGTTTTGCGATCGCACGAACATCGAAACTTTGATCGCCGCAAAACGGACCGGTATTCCCGTCGTCGTCAGCGAGCGAAGCGACCCACGATGGCAAACCCTCGGGTCGTTCTGGGAATGGATGCGTCGACGCACCTATCGACGTGCCGCCCGCGTGATCGCGTTGACGGAGACCACAGCTGAGTTCTTGCGTCCACTGAATCCTCGCACCGTGGTGATTCCTTCCGCCATCGAGTGTCCACCGATACGTTCGGATCGCGTTGCCGCTCAACTCGAAAAGATGATCATCGGCGTCGGTCGATTGGAGCCGGAAAAGGGCTTCGACCGGTTGATCGAGGCCTTTGCGATCGCAACGACTCAGCATCCCGACTGGCGGCTCAAGATCCTGGGCGATGGTTCGCAGCGAGAAACGCTGATTGGGCAAGCCAAATCACTGAACATCGCCCACCGCGTCGAGATGCCCGGCTGGGTCCGTCCGATCTGGGAACCACTTTCTCGGGCAACGATCTTTGCATTGGCGAGTCGATACGAAGGATTCCCGTCGGCGTTGATGGAAGCGATGGCGTCGGGTGTGCCTAGCGTCAGCGTGGATTGCCCCAGCGGTCCGCGTGAGATCATCCGTGATGGAGACAACGGGCGTTTGTGTGGCAATGACGTGTCATCGCTAGCCGACGCGATTTCAGAATTGATCTCCCAAGACGAAAAACGTGAGCACATGGGGATTCAAGGGACCGAAATCGTCCAACGCTACAGTTGGGACAAGATGGTTTGCAGCTACGAGACCGTTCTGCAAGACGTGGTCAGCAACCGGTAGAAATCACCCCGCATCCTCGTAATGGGATTCGCCAGAATTCCCCGCACGTGCAAACTCGCATTGGGATTCGCCAGAATTCCCCTCCCAAAGGCTTTCTGGCGAAATCCACTACGGTGGTGATCGCAGATGCGGCCCTGGAGTGCTCCGATGGCATCGCTCGGCACGTTGGTGTTACAACATGGCGATGAATGACTCGACTCCTAATGAAGCAAACGGCACCGGTGTGGAACCCATCGATCGCGATACGCTTGCCACTGAATACTTCTCCTTGCTGCCCTACGAGCCATATCCGGTTCAAGAAGAAGCCTTGCTGGCGTACTTCACCAACGACCAAGGTGTTCTCGTCTGCGCTCCGACCGGCACGGGGAAGACACTGATCGCCGAAGCCGCGGTGTACGAAGCGTTACGCACCGGGCGTCAGATGTATTACACCACGCCGCTGATCGCGTTGACCGACCAGAAACTCGACGAGCTTCGTGAGAGTGCCGTCCGCTGGGGCTTTTCGGCGGACCAAGTCGGCTTGGTCACAGGGAATCGACGCGTCAATGCCGATGCCCCGGTGTTGGTCGTCGTCGCCGAAATCCTACTCAATCGTTTGCTCAATCATGAGACATTCGACTTTTCCAAAGTCACGTCGGTCGTGATGGACGAGTTTCACTCGTTCAACGATCCTGAACGCGGCATCGTTTGGGAATTGACACTCGGCTTGCTGCCCAAACACGTTCGCACACTCTTGCTCAGCGCCACCGTCGGCAACGCCGTCGATTTCACTTCTTGGCTTTATCGTTCCCACCAACGTCGCTTGCAACTCGTCCGCGGTGACCAGCGTAAGGTTCCGCTACAGTATGAATGGGTCAGCGATGAAATCATCAATGACTTTGCCGAGAAAATCGCCGCTGGTGACGAGACCCAACGACGCACGCCGGCGTTGATGTTCTGTTTCAGCCGATCCCAATGCTGGACAACGGCTGAAATGCTGAAAGGCAAGAAGCTGATTGACAAAGAACGCCAAGCACAACTGTCGGACTACTTGGACGCCGCCGACATGTCGACCGGTGCGGGGCCCAAGCTGAAACAAATCCTGATGCGTGGCGTCGGCGTTCACCACGCGGGCGTCTTGCCCAAGTATCGCCGGATGGTGGAAGAATTGTTTCAACGCAAACTGCTTGCGTTTTGTGTGTGTACCGAAACGCTGGCCGCCGGCATCAATTTGCCTGCACGCAGCGTGATCCTGCCCAGCCTATTGAAAGGGCCCCGAGACAAAAAGAAACTCGTCGACACCGCGTCCGCTCAACAGATCTTCGGTCGCGCCGGTCGCCCTCAGTATGATGATCGTGGTTTCGTGTACGCGCTTGCGCACGAAGACGATGTGAAGATCCATCGTTGGCGTGAAAAGTATGATTCGATCCCGGAGGACACCAAAGATCCGGGATTGATGAAAGCCAAAAAGCAACTGAAAAAGAAGATGCCCAAGCGTCGGGCGGGTGAGAGTTATTGGACCGATCAACAGTTCACGCAACTGCAAGAGGCCGACGCGGCAGACTTGTCCAGCCGCGGTCAGTTGCCTTGGCGTCTGCTGGCTTACTTGCTCGGTCGCGATGCTGCCGTCCAGCCGATTCGTGATCTGGTGGGCAGACGTCTGCTGACTCCGAAAAAGATCGAGGAAGCGCAGCGTGATCTCAACCGCATGTTGATCACATTGTGGTCGGCCGGTTTCATCGAGTTGGACCCCAAACCCGTCCTGGCTCGCGGCCCAAGTCAGCCTGCGAATTCGAACGCAGCACAGCCAAAGAAGCCTTATGATCCCCCGGCCACCACCGGCTTGTTCGGTGAAATTCTGGATCAGATGCGTGATCCAAACAGCGACGATGCCAAGTCCACCGAGGAGAATGCCGACCCGGCGTTGATCGAAAGCCGTGGCTACGAAGTCGATGACTATCGACCCGTCACAGCCGCGCCCACCGAGCGTCTGGATCGGCTGGTGCATTTGCGCAGTATCAATCCACTCTTTGGCGTCTATCTGGCTGACCAACTGGCGATCGCGGATCCGAATGAACGGATCGCGGCCCTGGAGAGCGTCTTGGAAGTCCCCGGAACAGTTGCTCGCCACACACGGATGCCTTCGCTGGACGACATGCCCGCCGGAACCCTGGCCACCACGCGTCTGGATCCCCAATTGTTGACGATGGGTTTGGCGACGCCGGAGGAACTGGGCGCCAAATCAGGCGATGACGACGAAGACGTTGTGAATCGCGGATTCGGACGCGTCATGTTCGACGAGCCCCGAGTCTGGCCGCTGACGATCGGAGAAAAAATCTTGCGACTGTTTCAGAACGAGTACCCGCGTGTGCACAACGTCAAGGTAGTCCCTGTTTGGATCGTAGGCGACCTGTTGAACTATGGTGGTGATTTCAACAAGTATGTCACCACCAAAAAACTGCAGAAGGAAGAAGGCATTCTGTTACGACATTGCCTACGCATGATCTTGTTCTTGGACGAAATGGCCAACGTGCCTCCACTGGAAACCACCGTCGAAACTTGGGAAGACTGGCTGGATGATCTTGCCGATACGTTGTCCGAGTCGTGCCGAAAAGTCGATCCACAAACCACCGATGAAATCCTGTCCAAAGGCCTCGAGCCCGTCGACGAACTGATCGCAGCCGGACGACGGTGCTCGCGTTGACGGTAGCTACCAGTTGTTGGTCCGAACCGGGGCAAGTCTGGCGTAAGCAAAGGATAAATGTTGCGCAAGCCGAGAATGTCACAGCCCCATCTCAGAAGCCGGGCGGGCTACGATAGATGAGTTCGCTGGAGGCGTGCTCCGGCAACGTGTCCTGCAGCTGATGGTGCTCGATCATGCGTGGGCCGCACGGTTGCTCCATGATGTGTGTCACCAGTGCGATCACCAGCTCGTCACGTTTGAAGGTGCGTGATGACTTTCGGAAAAGTTTTCCCACCACGGGAATGTTTCCAAGGATCGGTTTCTCGGCGTAGTCCGAACCTTGGTTTTCCCGAATCAAACCGCCGATCACCAGACCACCACCATCGGGCATCAGAACCGTCGTGGATACTTCCGTCGTGTCTTCTTCTGGGAATCCACTTTCCGAGATTCGGCCCCCGGAGACTTTGGGCAAGACGGTCATCAGGATGTTGCCGTCGTCGGTAATGACGGGCGTCACGGTCAGCACAATTCCGACGTCCAGGAATTGAACATTCTGGACCGTGGACGTCTGAGTGGTCGTGGCTACCGAGTAGGGCAGTCGTTCGCCGATTTGAATTTTTGCTTCTTGGTGATTGACCACCGAGACTTTGGGGGATGCCAAAGTACGCGACGTCGTATTGGTGCGAATCGATTCGATAAAGGAATCCATGTCGCGACCGTCCACACGCAGCGACACGGTCGGACCTTCGCTTGATTCTTCTGCAAAGCCGCTGCCGGCAAGGGTAACGCGTGCATTTCCCAGGCGAGCCAACAAGTTGAGATTCACGCCATGACGTTCATCGTTCCCCAGATCGATTTGCATCACGTGAGCTTCCACCAACACCTGCTTGGGAGCGACGTCGATTTGGGCAAGATACTGTGCAACGCGTTCGTGTCCGGCTTCGATATCTTCCACGACGATCAGCTCACGTGTCTTGAGTTGATCATCCGATGCGGACTGACTGGTGAAGACTTTGCCCACCGGCGACAACAGACCTGAAACCACGTTTTCAACGTCTGCAGAAGCAAGATAGTCGAGCGGGTAGACCTGCAATCGGCGACCTTGAACGCGAGGCGAGATCCCAGGAGTGACTTGACCGGTCACGTACAACAGGTTCTCGACTTGATGCCAATTAAAACCCGCCACACCAAGGATCGCGTCGAGGACTTCCTCCAATCGAGCACCTTGAATGCTGACAGTGACGGGCCCGGATACTTCGGGTCCAAGAACCAGGTTGAGCCGATGATGGTCGGCAATCATCTTCAGGACGTCGGGCAACTTGGCTTCGGTGGCAACCAGTGTGACCAGCTTTCCGTCACCTTTGATGGACGCATTGCTGGGAAGTTCAGCCCGCTGGATCGGTACGGTCAGGGGATCGAGCGACTGTGCGAGCTGTACCGGACTGGTGGATTGGGGTCGGCTGGGTTGCAGAACATTGGTTTGCGTAGTGGATTGACGATGCGCCGGCGGCGCTGTCTGCAGTTGCGTCGCATAGCCGGCGTTCTGAATCGGCGTTTGGTGCGGAACTTGTCGCAGCGAATCGCCGACAAAATTTGCGTCGGTGACGTGAACCATCCGATCGACCGATTGGCTTGCCGTGCTGATCTCCGTCTGCACACTTTCTATCGCATTCGTGGCAGCAGACTCGGAGATCGGGATGGCACCCGCGATGACCGGCATTGATGCGGCGCTGGAAAGTTGGCGTCGGGAAGCTCCACGAGGCGGAGCGATCGGATTAAGATCCGTTACCTGGACGACTTGCGACGGCGTTGGTGTGGTGTCAACCCACTGATGCGCCCGTTGGATGCCGCTTTCGGTCTCCATGTCGACGGATGAAGCGTCGGCGACCGCGATTTCAAGATCGGCACTGAGTTGCTTGTTTGTGTTGCCAAAGGACTCCGGTGCAACCGGTGGCGACCCGACAACTTGTGTCGACTGTGCAAAGTTGACTTTGCTACGTGGTGCCGGCTGTAACTGTGCCGCTTCGACGCGGACGTCGAGCGCATCAGAATCTTGTCGCAACCGTTGTGGCAACGGTTCGCCTATCGCAGACTGAATCTGTTGCGGAGGATGATCGGGACTCGGCGAGGTTTGGATTCTTGAAGCCGTTCGGGGCGGCGTCGGCTGGGCTGGCGCTGGACGAGTCGATCCGCTAATCGTTTGTGAGTCACTTACGTTTGAACGGTCGACGGTCTGAGGGATCACTGGAGAATCACCGGCGAGAGGCAGCCCTCGGACGGGGCCACGTCGCTTGTGGCGTGCCGGTTCAGTCGTTTTGCGTTCTGCAGCGTTGGGCGGCAAGATGCTGGTCGCTGGCGGTGGCCCGTTCCCCACAACCAGTGTCTTGCGGCTCACCGGTTCGGCGAGCCGCTTACGCTTGATGACTTGGGTATTGACCTCAGGTTGTTGTTGGATCGCGACCGCGCGATCGGAAAGATGTAACGTGGGGGCAGAGTCCGCCAATGCGCCTGTTTGCAACAGAGTCTCAGCTGGCAACAGAGTCTCAGCTGGCAACAGAGTCTCAGCTGGCAACGAGGCAGGCGGATGATCTATCCGTACGGCTTTGCGACGCACCAAGCGGATGGCTTGCTCGGTAGCTTGCCTAGTGAATTGACCGGTGTCGGCTGATGCAGACGCGGTTTGCGCAGCGGCCGGATTGCAATTTCCGATGGCGCAGGCGACAACGCAGCACGCGATCCATGGAAAGAAGCAATTGTTTGTTGGCCGCCGCATGGGCTCCACATCCCTGTGTATCGATTGGACCTGCTACCGCAGCGTGCTTCTAGCGTGAAACTCGCCGCACAGGTGTGAGAACCCTCATAACCGTTAAAGTTCTCGGTATAGGGTTTCATCGGTCAGAGATCTCGATGGCCGGAATGAAAATGGCGAAAGTACCTCAAAATCCGCCGGCCCCCTCCGCTAGTGGCCTGTTGATTCAATCGAAATTGGGAACGCAAGGGTGGGCCGTAAGGCACCGGGCAATGCGGTAGGCCCGGCCGCATACGCGTCGCGGCTCACTAAATCAACAGCCCGCTAGCCCGGATTGTTCATAACCCGACGCGTAAGCGAGGGATACTCGGTAAATCCCTCGCTTACGCGTCGGGTTATGAAAAAAAATCTCATTGTCAACAATCTGTTTGCGCTAAAATCAATCATGCGCATGAATAATCCGCGCCTAGCGGGCGACTTGAATCCCCTCTTCGGTGATGCTCAGGATCTGGATTCCACTTGGTAAAGGCTGCCCGGCGCGAACGATCTCGTTTGGCGATTCGTCCTTTCCATCTACGTTCGAATCGATCAGAGCCATTTGCATTGAGCCACTGGCGTCACCGTAGACAGCGCGGACGCTGAAAACGGACTCGGGGGCGACGGTTTGCGGGCTCAACTGCGTTTCAGGTTCCTCTGGTGCGGGCAGTGTTGACGGTGGGGGGCAGAAGAGGTCGCGTGAAACGATTGCTTCGATGTCGATCGCTGGCAGCGAGATGACTTCTAGGAAGTGTTCTAAAGGTTGTTGAGAGTTTGACGCACTGGACCCTCCGGCTTGCTTGAGCGAGACCAGTTGCAGCGTCGCAGAATCCTGAGAAAAATCCGAATCGGATTCTGAACCTGGCTGGGTGGCGACGGCCAGCACGAGTCCGAGTACCAGAATCACAATGATTTTCATCTGCGATTTCTGTTTGTTGGGAGCACGCACCAAGCCGCGTGAATGTTCCAGGCCGCGCGAACGATCCTGGCCTGTTGATGCATCATGTTGCATTGAGATTGACTCCAGGTTGCGTGGGGGCGCCGATCAGTTTCTCTGCAGCGGTTTGCTGTCCGACAAAGGGAACACGAATTGAGATTGTGGCGGAGCACTCGACTGCGTCGTCAGAAAGCTCCCTGGGGGCAGTTGGGTCAACACCTGAGTTCTGCTTGTCTCGAACCAAGTCGATTTCGTCACACCAGAACGGTTGCTGTTGAGTGCTCAGTGTATGCAACAGATGGCAAACGTTTTCGTAGCGCCCGTGAACTTCGAGGATCACCTTGAGCACCGCGACGCGGGAGCCCGTGAATTCTTGATCTCGTCGCAGCGAGAGAACATGCAACTGTTTGTCGGTCGCCGTCTTTAAGAGAAAGGCCCTGACGGGATTCCATTTTTGCTCCTGTGGCAACCAGTTCTTGATGACATTGACGCGGGCGTCCAAGTCGTCTCGCTCGGTTTTCGCGTCCGTCTCGCGTTGCCGCCAGAGATCGCTTTGAGAGATCAGTTGGATCGCCTCGTCGATTTGTTCCCGTGAGAACTCACCCTCTGATGTCATGGACTGTGGGTGGAGGTACGACCATGTCACGGCAACCATCAACAGCAGAGACAAGCTGCCGCCGATGATGTGGCAACGGCGCGGCGATCCGAACAATTTGGTTTGCCAGTCGATCGGGGCAAACAGATCCAGTTTGCGTTGGCTCATGGCAGGACCTTCGTCGAAACGGGCTGACCAGATAGTTTGGCGACCGCCTCAGACCATTTTCCGTTGGGCGTGGACACGTCAACCTGTCGAACGCGAGGACTTTCCGCGACGCGCTCCATCCATTCCATCGCTTGCCCGCGTGATTTCGTGATTGCCACTACGCTGAGGCTGGGCTGGGCCCAGTTGGGTGTTGCATCCGCAGATGCGGGATATTCCACAGGCAGTTTGATCGATACCCGCTGGACGTCGAGATGCTGTTCTGCGTTCTGTGGTGTTGCCGGGTGCGTAGCGGCGGTCACCACGGCTAGCGATTGTAGTAGGCTATCGTCAGGTTTGGCCGTTTCGACCCACTGCACCCATTGACGACGACGCGCGTTGTCGGATTCCAGCACCGTGACTATCCGACGAAGTTGGTTGACGGAGGATGACGCAGCAACAATCTCTTGATCTCGCGCTTGCTGCTGAGCATTTGCTCGCCATTGCAGGGTCAGATTCCCGATCAAGATCGCCGCGAGTCCAAAGACAGCTGCTGTCCACAACAGCACGGCTCGCTTTGCTTGACGCAAGAGTCGATAGTGTAGTGGATACAAGTCGAGTTGTTGGGTGTCTCTACTCATCGCACGTATCCTCCTGACGAGCATTGGGACGCGGCGTAAGCCAGGGACACCGCCGTTGCATAGCGGGCATCATCCAAACCGGAGATCGTTTTTGATGAAACCCGAGAACAAGGCGTTGGTCGCGACATGCCGGCGTATCGCCAAGAACAAACGGGGCGTCCCAGGTATTCCGCCAGTCTTTCAACGAGCTTGGGAACATCAGCCAGTTCGCCGCAAAGGACCACCGGTTGCTCGGCAGGGCTATTGTTGGGCAGGCTATAGGGCAGGCGTCGAGCAAATCGCGTCGTCGCGTGGATCTCGCGGGCGACAGACTGCAGCCAACCCGTCAGTGAGTCCAGTCGTGGAAGGTCGCTGCTCGATGCGAGTTGCGAACCGGAGGCGAGAATTTCATCAGGGAGTTCTGGCAAGACTCTGCTGAGTCCGGTGACGCCGTGATTTCGCAGAGTCACCATGCTGCCAGTGCGTTCCAGCAGGACCACGCAATCGGAATTGACGCGGGTCAACGGCAGCAGTGAGTCTGCCAGCGCGATCCCGTGTGGCAAGATGCATTGCACTCGATATCCAAGATCGGTGATGGCATCGATCAGCCGACAGGCAAGTTTCTCACTGACGCTGGCAACGACGAACTGATCATCTGGCGTGGCCGGGCGGTCGGCCAAAGGGGCAATGGGCCAATGTGCCGAGTGCGCGGTGCTCTGGAAGATGGAATTCAGGAAGACGTCATTGCTCTCCGCTTTCGCGTCGGGCAAATCGCATGCGGCGATCGTTTGGTAGAGTGTCCATGAAATAGGCAGCGAAATTGCCGTTGCGTGTGTCTCTCCGTCAACACTGCGAGGCAAACGTTGCAGCAACGAGTCCACCGTGAGGTCGATCCATTGTGAGGACGGTTCGTTGTCACCGAGGGAGTGGGAACCAAAGCAAAACTTGGACTTCCAACGCAGTCTGTTTTTGGCCCCTAACGTATTTGTCAGGCCCAGTGCCGCAACACGAACTTGATCGACACCGATATCGATACCCACAAAACAAGCTGGTCGGTGTGTGAGATAGCGACGCACCCAAGCGATACGCTTCGTCGATTTCGGAGATTGGGTGCTGGTGGACATGAGTGATTGAGTGAAATGCTCGCGTTGCTTGTATTATCCCGGAGGGATCTACGTCACGCAAAGACGCGATTCAACCTCTGATGGGTATGTCAGCAGGTGGAGTCAAGCTCGGCGAGTTTGCGAGCCGTTCGATTGCTATGATCGTTATGTCCGGACGGTCGAAACATCCAGCAGCGGCAGCATTACAGACATCACAACGCCTGCGACGACGACACCCATGACCAAGATGATCAGGGGCTCTAACGCGACGACGAGTCTTTTGATTCTGCGACCGCCCTCCTGTTCGTAGAACACACCGATGTCCTCAAGGACTTCAGCGACTCGACCGGTTCGCTCGCCGGTCGACATCATCTGGGTGGCTTCTGGGGGCAAAAAATCGACGTACCTCATTGCTTCACTCGCGGGCAAGCCGTCGATGAGATTGTCCTCGATTCGATCCAACAAATCCTGCCAGGACACGTCGGTGGTTGTTTGTCGCGTCAATCGGATGGCTTGCAATAGCGGAACGCCGCCGCGGACCATGCCGGCAATGGTGCGAAAGGTACGTCCGGCGATCAACGGACGATAGGCTTCACGGATCATCGGTCCGTACAGCAGAAAGTGTCCCAGCGGCCGACGGATCAGTTGATGGTTTCTCAGCAGGACGAGTGTGATCAGCGTTCCGGCAATGGCCGGCAGCAAGATCATCCAGTTCGATTTGCAAAACTCGCCAAAGTTGAGCAACATCTCGGTCGACGGTGGAACCGGCTTGCCCATCGATGCAAACACTTTGCTGAATTGCGGCAGCACGCCGACGATCAGAGCGGCCATCACGATCGTTGCGGCGGAGACCAGGATGATGGGATAGATCATCGCGCCCAGGATGGTGGCACGCATTTCCATTTCGCCTCGCATTCTGGCGCAGACCTGCGTCAGCGTATCGGGGACTTCGCCGGTGGCTTCTGCCGCCGCGATCATCGCCGGCAAGGTTCGGGGGAAATGTTGGCCATGGGCGGCAATCGCGCCCGAGAATGTGTTTCCTTCGTTAACCGATTCGTGAATTCGCAGTAGCGAATCGGCCAGTCTGGGGTCGCGGCAGTGTCTTGCAATATGCTCGACAGCCTCTGCCAGTTCCACTCCGTTTTGACTCATCACGGCCAACTGGTTCAACGTCAACAAGACCGTTGACGAAGACACTGGCATCAAATGAAACCCGGAGCTTGCTTGGCGATACGGGGACGTCATGGCACGTTGAGCCAGCGGCGAGAGGCTCGACGTAGAGGTGAAGTTTGCTTCGAGACTGCTGCTGCGGCTCGCAACAGGCGTCGCGTTCGGTGATGTTCGGGAGGGATTCAGTAGTTGCATGAAACAAGGGAATGCGTTGCTTAGTCAACCAGCGCGACGCGTCCCACCTCCTCTAGGCTTGTGACGTTGGCTTCTGCCAGACGCAGTCCTTCGCTCAGTAGTGTGGGGCCTTGTTGAGCGGCCCTGAGTTGTTCGAGGTCAGCGCCGTTATTGATCAGCGTGCGGATTGGCTGAGTGCACTCAAAGAGTTCATAGATGCCGGATCGACCTCGGTAACCGGATTCAAAGCATTCCGTGCAACCTCGACTGCGTGCGAATCCGTGACGCACATCGCCTTGATAATGAAACTGCTCCAGCAGTTTGGACGACGGGTAGTAGGTTTCTTTGCAGCCGGGGCAGAGGTTTCGCATCAGACGTTGAGCGACGACACCGACGAGTGACGCAGCAATCTTGAAACGTTCCACGCCCATGTCCATCAGACGCGTGATGGCTGAGGCGCTGTCGTTGGTATGCAGCGTACTGAGGACGAGGTGCCCGGTGAGCGCGGCTTGGATGGCGGTTTCCGCGGTTTCGCGGTCACGGATTTCGCCCACCATGATCACGTCGGGGTCTTGACGCAGAATACTGCGGAGCGCTTGTGCGAACGTGACTCCGGATTCTTTCTGCACGTGAACTTGGTTGATCAGTTCGATCTGATATTCGACAGGGTCCTCCACCGTGATCACGTTTCGTTCAATGCCTTTGATCAACTCCATCGCAGAGTAGAGCGTCGTCGTCTTTCCGCTACCGGTTGGACCGGTAACGAGGACCAGACCATGGGGACGCGCAAGCATTCTGCGGACGCAGGTGAGCGAATCGGGGGGAAGTCCCAGGCGATTGAGATCGAACGTGACGTTTTGTCGGTCCAGAACACGCATCACCACCTTTTCACCCAACACGGTGGGCAGCGTGCTGACGCGCAAGTCGACATCGCGACGATTGATACGAACGTGCAATCGCCCGTCCTGGGGTTGTCGGTGTTCGGCGATGTCGAGTTTCGCCATCACCTTGATCCGTGAAACGATCGCCGCGTGCATGTCTTTACGCGGCTTCATGATTTCTCTGAGCAAGCCGTCGATGCGAAAGCGGACCGAAGTTGATTTCTGCCCGGCTTCGATGTGAATGTCGCTGGCGCCTTGTCGGACGGCCTGGATGATCGCGTAATTGACCAAGTTGATGACGGGGCTCCCCTCCGCCAACATCTGGCTATCGGGCAAATCCAAGTCGATCGCGTCGGATTCCAGTTCCAATTGCTCGACGTCCATGTCGGCGGTGACCGAGTCGACGGCAAAGTCTTCTTCGTAGCATCGTGGCAGCAGTCGATCGATTCCAGACGCCAGCGTGAACACTGGGCGGATCTTGCATCCGGCCAGTCGCGAGAGCGCGTCGATGGCGGTCAAGTCCTGAGGGTCAGCCATCGCGACGGTCAGTTCGCCGCGGACTTGCATCAGCGGCAGAACATGAAACCTCTCCGCCACTTCGCGCGGCACCAAGCGTACGGCCGCCGGGTCAATCAGTCCTTCGCGTAACCGGACGCCTTCGACGCCCAGTTGTTCACCCAGCAGAGGCAATAGATTGGATTCATCGACCAAGCCGAGTTCCGAGACCACTTCGCCGAGACGTTTGAAAGTGCGTCGAGTGGCCGGTTCATTGGAACTGTTTTCTCGCAACGCGATTGCCCGCAGCCGTTCTTCTTCGGCGGCCTGGTGGGCCAACGCCGTCTCCAATTGATCTTCACGAATCAACCCGGCTTCGATCAGCCGTCGACCGAGGGGCACAATCGCATTCGTGATCGCGGCTGCATCGCGAGGCAGCGTGATCGGCGGTAAGACCGAATGGTCGTGATCGATCTCGAAGAGTGAGTTCATGGTTGGATGGCCCCTTGTTAGGCGAAGCTGCCCAGGGCGGACGTCAGATCAGGCAGGGTTTCGATTCTGTCACCCACGCCCGTGATGCGTAGCAGGTCGCTGCAAAGCTCATTGACGCCACAGATTCGCATGCAGCCACCGCGACGGCTGATGTTTTCGCTCAAGCAAAGCAGCCATTCCAAGCCGGCACCGTCGATCAGAGGGGCGGCGGAAAAATCGATCACCATCAGTGGAACACCACCGCCGAGATGTGATGACACCATTTCGTTGAGAGGGCTGACAGTGTCGCAGCGCACCGGGCCACTTGGGCGTAGGACGGTGATGGTTCCGTGACGTTCGATCAATGGCATGGCATGGTTTCCTGGTTCGGGTCAAATGCCAGAGCGAGATTGGCCACCGACGGGCAGTCGAATCGTGAACACCGAACCGTCGCCCAAACTGCTTTCGAGATCGATCTCACCACCGTGCATTCGGATGACTTCACGGGTAAACGCCAATCCGAGGCCGTTGCCGCGTTGATCGGATTCACTCGCTTGTGCACCGCGAAAGAACTTCTCGAACACTTTGGATTGTTCTTCGCTGCTGATACCTGGGCCGTTGTCTTGCACGTCGATGCGAACCCAGTTTTCCTCGACGCTGCAGCGAAGAATGATTTCGCCGCCTTCCTGCGTGTACTTGACCGCGTTGCCGACCAAGTTGACGAGTGCTGCTTGCAGCTTTTCTCGGTCGCCAAAAACGGTTGGCATCTTGGGAGAGAAGTTGGTGAGGAGTTTCTGTTGTTTCTGATGGGCGTGTGCGGCCAATTGTTCGGTGACGTACTCCATCATCGGCAGCACATCCAATTCGTGACGATTCGCGATCATGGAGCCTGCTTCGAGTTGACCGACCGTCAAGAGTTGGTCGACCAGTCGTCCCAAACGGTGTGCTTCGGAAACGATGATGTTGCAGAATTCTTTTTGACGCTCAACATCCAAGCCTTCTTCGGCTTGCAAGGTCTCTGCGTAGGCCTGCAAGTTATTCAGGGGCGTCCTGAGTTCGTGTGTCGCTGTCATCAGGAATTGATCGCGAGCGCGTGTCGCCAACTCTTGCTGGGTCGAGTCGAGCAGGATCCAAGCCAGTCCGTCCCCGTCGCCACTGCGGCCGACGAGTCGCGATCGAGCGATTCGCAGGTGCAAGTGCTGGCCGTTGATCTCCAGCTCGTGGCGTTGCTGAACCATTTGCACGTTGCTGAGCAGCCGCTCGCCTTTGGTCAATGTTTCGGAATCGCCCACTCGCAGTCCGAGCAAATCCAGTAGATCGCGTCCGACATGGTTGGCGGTATCGTTCAGGTTGAACAGACTGCACGTCGGCGGACTGAGGAACAGAATTCGTCCGGTAAGATCGGTGATCACCCAAGCGACGGGGAGGCCGCGCATGGCGCGAGCCAACGTGATGGCTTCCTCGTCCAGCGTTGCGGGGGAACGATGGGTTTGGTGCTGTTGAGCCGACTCGATTTCTTGCAGCAGTTCATTCCAGCCTTCCGTGATCTCATCGTCACCGATGATAGGGCGTGCTGCGTGCCAGCGACGTGGATCGCCAACGGATCTGCGCAGTTCGCCTTCGATGGTCCGCAAGGTTCGAGCGGATCGCATCGAGATCAATCCCGACAGCGAACAAACCGCAACGGTCAAGACCCACATCAGTGCGTTAAAAGCTTGGCTTTGCGAGTAAAGATTGGCCAACAAGGCAAATCCGAGTGTGCAAGCGGCCGCCAAGACAAACATGAATCCGATCCGCGTCGTCACCAGTGGACGCCGTGACTCGATCGGTCGAGCGTAGGGACGTGAGTTGACCGAGCGATTGTAATCGACCGATGGCGAGATGTCCTTGTGCGTCAGTTCGCTTTCCATGACTGTCATTCTCATTCGACTCCGAGCGTCGGAGTTTCGGTTGATGCGTCGATCGAGAGCGGTGGTCCAAACGGTGTATTGACGGGTGAAGTATTGACGGGTGGGGCGATCGGCGCTGTCGTTTCAGCAACACCTTCCTCCTGCGAGCTTGCGAGGGCATCGACGACCAGTTCACTCAGCTTTCGGGGACTGAACGGCTTGTGCAGAATGGCAGTGAGTCGAAATCGATTCCGCAATGCTTCACCATCCAGCTCAAGGCCTTTGGCGGTACAGAGGATAGCGTTGGGGCGTTTATAGCCGGGCACATTGTCAAGTCTTTCCAGCAGTTGCAGTCCCGAGCAAATCGGCATTTGGTAGTCGGTGACCAGAAAGTCAATTCCTCCTCGCATCAGACGCTCGTATCCCTTTTCACCATCGCTGGCGGTTTCCACGGCAAATCCGGCCTTGGATAGCGTGAAGCTCAAGACGCGTCGAAAAACCGGGTCGTCTTCGATGATCAGGATGGCGGGTGAGTTGGACATGACGGAACCGGTGATGGAGAGATGAGCATACGGTGCCAGCGAAAGCCACAGCCAATGTGCTGCAGCCTTCGCCGTCGTTGGGGACTTGTTCGATCCGGATCGAGAGCGAGTGAAGCGAACGTGCCTCAACAACATCTCGGGCAAGCAGACGCGAACGAGACTACCAATTGAAGCCTTCTTCCGTGGCAGCAACATTCAGCTTCACACTGCCGTTGGCTGGCTTGTACGCCCATCCGCCTGCTGCGGTCGAGTCGGCAACGACAGGAGTGCTGGTGTTGGTATCCGTGTCGTAGTAGACGGCGGCATCGCCGCGTGCGCTGCCAATCGTGGGAGCGGGAAAGGGGCCATTGAGCAAAGCCGTCATGGCGGTGGGCAGTGCGTTCGCTGCCGGATAGCTGCCGTTTTGAGCGCGATACATCTCGATGGCGTTGCGCAGAACCGCCAGTTGCTGACGCGTGGTGTTCTTCTCAGCTTGCTCCGCTGTCCCAAACATGCGGGGAGCAGCGACGGCCGCTATGATTCCAAGAATGAGGATCACGATGACCATTTCGATCAGCGAGAACCCTTTACGTTGAGTGCGATTCATTTTGCCAAGCCCTTAAGTCTCAGAGTTCAGTTGGATTGTCCACGCGTTCGGCGGGAAAGTGGGAAATCACAAGACGAACAGCTCCACCTGAGAGCTGCCCCCGTTTTTGTGTTGCAAAGAAAACTAGGCCTCAATTTGAGGGGAGCTTTCCAACACCGGCTGTTTTTTCTTAGTTTTCTACCACCCACATTGGTGCCGTGAGGCAATACGACCCTCCTGTTCGGTACATGCGGCATCGCGTCGACCATCTGCATCAGGTGTTGCATGATTGCAACGCCCGATGAATCGAAGAGTCAACATGATCGCGGCGGCGGGAGTCAGCGGTTTTTGAAAAGCGGCGTGGAATCTGTAAGAGGAGATGGAGAAGAGTTTCAGTCACAAATTGCCCCCAGCGCACTGAATGTCGTTTCTCAGCCAGATTTTTGTTCATTGAAGAACGGTCTGCTTGAGCGTTCGCGACGACCTCGGAGGCAGAGTCGCCGCTAAACAGGTTGGATCGAAGTGCGTTGTTGGTGCGATGTTTGCGTGGAGCTACCCAAAGTGTTTTATCTGGGTACGCAAACGGGAAAGGCTGAGAGTTGAAAATCTCAATCAACGCATTTCGTAAAAGTCGAGAAGTTACAAACGGGGATGCCCCCCACCGTGATCGTCTGCGTCCGGTGTGGGCACTCTTGTTCGCGATCTTGTTTGCGACGATCGCATCCCAAGCAAAATCGCAAGAGCGTGGTGCTGCGGAACCCTTAGCGATTGACCGCGCCGAATCCGCCGAGTCTGTTGAGCCCGCCGAGTCTGTTGAGCCCGCCGAGTCTGTTGCGAAAGCCGAGGTCGACGCACGTGAGGGAATGACGATTGTTTTTTACAACGGGGAAACTCGCTGGCTGCCGATCGCGAAACGCGAGGATGCCAATCCGAGATCAACCCTGTCTAGCGGCAGTCAGCCGATGAATCGAGCAGGCCGTCCTCGTTATGCCGTGGTTCATGCCGACATCGCCAACTTTGATCCGGACTCGGATCCAGACGGATGGATTGCAACGCTGCAGTTGTTTGATGGGAATGATCAGCCGGTTGTCCGCCGCGCCAATGCGACGTTTCGATTGACTCCACGGGTGTCCGTCGCAGATGTTGGTGGGTTCGTCAACGGCGACGTGCCCGCCAAGACTTGGTCCACTCCACTGGATTTTGACCAGCATCACGTCGCGACGGCTCGTTTACGTCTGACGTCTCCGTTCGATCGAGTGTTCGGGTGGCAGTCCACGTTGGGAGACCGTCGCAGCAGCTATGACCGCAGAACGGGCGGTGGCTCCAATGTCGCGGCAGGCGCGATTCGATTTCCTTCTCGGCCGACGGCAATCACCTCAGATTTGTCTGGAATTGCAATCAGGAATCACTTGGGGCGACCGGCTTGGGGAGAACTGGCGGTCAAGATCTCCGTTCCGGGCGAGGGTATCTTTACAGCGACAACGGTTGTGCCGATGCGGCGGTCAGTCTTGGTTGACAGTACGTGGCCATATCGATAGGCTACGGAGATCGGACTGGTTCTCAAACAACTGCCCGGGCCTGTATAGGTTCGGGTTTGTTTTTTATCAGAACCAAGGGAGTGCCCCTTTTTGTCTGAGTTTTTCCGTTGGCTGTGCTTTGAGCTTGGCTGAGCTTTGGCTGTGACCTGTACCGGGCAAGATCAAAGTCACAAACAAGCGTTGTGTTCATTTCATTCCCGTCCGTTTCTTCTGATCCCCACGCGCCGTTATGAATCCGCAAGACATTTTGCGATACGTCGATTCGCTGCATCGCGAAAAAAACATCGACACGGAGTTGGTCTTTTCTGCAATCGAAGCCGCGTTGCAGACGGCGGCGAAGCGCCAATACGGCGAAGATTCCAACATCGCCGTGCAGTTGGATCGCAGCAACGGGCGTGTGACCGCAACATTGGATGGCGAGCCGCTGGGTGAAGACCAGATCGGTCGCATTGGGGCGCAGACGGCAAAGCAAGTGATCATCCAGAAGGTCAAAGAAGCCGAACGGGATTCTTTGATGCTGGAGTACCGCGATCAGATCGGTGATATAGTTGCCGGGATCATCGGACGGGCCGATGGTGGCGTGGCGACAGTTAACCTGGGTAATGTAGAGGCGATTCTGCCGCGAAGCGAACAGATTCCAGGCGAGTCCTTGCATGCTGGTGAGCGTGTTCGCGCTGTCGTGTTTGAGGTCCGCGCTGCTGGGAACCGTGTCCGCGTTGTTTTGAGTCGTACGCGGCCGCAGTTGGTGCAGCGGCTCTTTGAGCAAGAGATCCCCGAGTTAAGCGAAGGTGTGATCGACATCAACTCGATCAGCCGGGAGCCTGGTTATCGCAGCAAGGTGGCTGTCAGTAGTCAAGATTCTCAAGTCGATCCGATCGCCGTTTGTGTCGGGTATCGCGGCAGCCGTATCAAGGCCGTTCGCGAAGAGCTGGCTGGTGAGCACATTGACGTGGTCCGCTACAGCGATGACCCGGAGGTCTTGATTCCAAATGCACTGCAACCGGCGGAAGTCGAGCAGGTGTTGCTGTGCGATATGATCGGGCGAGCAATCGTGCTGGTTCAAGAAGACCAGCTGTCGTTGGCAATCGGCCGACGAGGCCAAAACGTGCGGTTGGCGAGCAAGCTGTGTGGTTGGGACATCGAGATCATGACCAACAGCGAACTGGAAGAACAAATTGAACGTGCCGTCGGCGCGTTCAGCTTGATCGAGGGGATGACGGAAGAAATCGCCCAGGGGCTGGTTGAGCAAGGTTACCTATCCTATGACGATCTGTCGGTGATCGAGCCGGATGCGTTCATGGAAATGAGCGGCTTGAGCGAAGAAGACGTGGCCCGGATTGTCGCGGAAGCCGAAGCGAAGGCAGAAGAGGCCGAAGAAGCCGCAGCGGAAGAACGCCGTGTCCGCCGTGATCGAGAGCGTTTGCAGCGAGAGGCAGAGGCAGCCGGGATCGCCGAACCAGAAGGGGACGCGACTTCCGAGGACGCGACTCTCAGCGACGCAGAGCAGGAGTCGGACGCTCCGGATGCGGCCTCAGATGATCCATCGGCTGAGCCGACAGCAGATCACCCGGAAGGGGAGGATTTGGAACCTGACAGTGACCCAGAAATGGTGTCAGATCCCATCGAGACCTCCTCTGAGGGTGAAGACGGCATTGTCGCAGAAGAAAAGACGGAGAGTTGATACGCTGTCTCGGAAGCGGGGTGGCGGGGTGGATATTCCGGTTCGCCGGCGACGCCTCGTGGGCTTCCGAAGTGAAATCGGGTGTGAATTGGGTAAAACAAAACGGAAAAGTTCATTTCCAGAGCAAGTGAGACCTGCTCGGATTTGATTTTTTTCGGTATCCTTACCATTCGGCCCGGAAAACCCGTGTTGAAAACGATTTGAAAATCACCCCCGATTCAGCTGCCCATTCACATGAGGGCCTGAGTCGATGGAGGATCCCTTTATGTGACCTATCACCAGAACGCCGGGCTGAATTCCCAAATAGATACGGGGACAGTCCAATCAAAATTGACAGGATTTCTACCAAGTGGCACGCATTTACGCGCTCGCAAAAGATTTAAACCTAGACAGTAAAGATCTCGTTGACCTCGTCAAGAAAGTTGGCATCACCGGGAAAGGCTCTGCGCTGGCTAGTCTGACCGAAGACGAAGTTCAACGAGTGAAGGAGCATTTGGCGGGAGCATCCGCTTCTGCACCCAAAGCGGCAGCAAAAGAAGCTCCCGTGGCGACACCGCAAGCGGTCCGTGAGACCATTGCGCCTGAGCGCCGTCCGATCACCATTGCGTCAGCGCGATCATCCAATTCAGAAAAGCCGGCTGCAGAAAAGAAAGCGGCCAAAACGGAGCGACCCCCGGTGCCGACTTCTGTTTCCCTGCCCCCCATTGATGAGGCGGCTGTCACTCCGCCTGCCGATGAGCCTCCTGCTCAAAAACCCGATGTTCGCTTGCCTCCCAGCTCAGGCAAGGCGAGCGGATTGGCCGCCCGGATGGGCCGCCAGTCGGGCGTCAAGCCGGCTTCGCAGGCGCCTTCCAAAGCCCCTGCGAAGGCTCCGGCCAAGGCAACGCCGACCAAGCCCAACCCCAACGCAACGCCCGCCAAGTCGGGGCCGTTGTCGGTGGCCAGTCGTACGGCGACGGTCGGTGCCGTGCGCGGCGATGCAGGCGACGGTGGCAAGATCCGCTCGCTGGATCGTCCCGGCTCAGGCAGCGGGTCTGAATCCAAAAAGAACGATGGCGACAGGTCCAAGCGTCGTGAGCCCCGAATCTCGGTCAAGATGGCGTCGTTGCCAGACGCGCCCGCTGCGATGCCCACGACGAGCTCCAGTGAGCCGAAGGCGCAGAAGCCGGACATCAAGCTGAGTAAAGACGCCATCGTCGGTCACAAGCAAGGAATGAAGGCGCCGCTGGATCAGTTGGCTGCCGAGTCTGCTGAAAAGAAACGCGGTGCAAAAAAGGTAGGTGGCCTGACCGGGTTTACCGAAAAAGGAAAACGAGGGGACGCGGCCGAAGAAGAGGATTTGCGTCAACGCAAGAAGCTCTCGGGAATGGCCAGCGTCCGCGCCGATCGCGGCACAAAACGACGCCGTGATGTCGACCCGTCGCGTTCCTACGGTCGTGACACCGGTCGGTCCAACAAGACGTTGCGGCACAAGGGCACCAACACGGCCGCGCCACGGAAAGAACCCGTCGCGATCGAACTGCCATGTACCGTGCGGAGCTTTTCCGAAGCTGCCAGCATTCCAGTCGCCACCGTTCTGCGTGCCATGATGGGCATGGGGATCATGGCGAACATCAACGCGGAACTGGCATTCGAGACCGCTGAATTGATCGCGACCGAGTTGGATCTGCAACTCATGCTCAAAGAAACCGAGACCCTGGAAGATGAGCTGATCTCGGATATCGAAGAACAAGAAGACGATCCCGATTCCTTGGTCACACGTCCGCCGATCGTTACGTTTCTCGGCCACGTGGACCACGGCAAGACGAGTCTGCTGGACTATTTGATCGGAATCAATGTCGTCAGCGGCGAGGCCGGAGGTATCACCCAGCACATCCGAGCTTATGAGATCGACAAAGACGGTCGGTCAGTAACCTTTGTGGATACCCCGGGTCACGAAGCGTTCACCGAAATGCGTGCCCGCGGTGCCAATGTCACGGACATCGCCGTGCTGGTCATCGCAGCCGACGACGGGATCATGCCGCAAACCGAAGAAGCGATCAGCCACGCAAAGGCTGCCGGTGTTCCGATCGTCGTGGCGCTCAACAAGATTGACCTTGAGGGCGTGGATGCCAATCGCGTGCTGTCTCAGTTGACCGAACATCAACTGACGCCCAGCGAGTGGGGTGGCGAAGTCGAAGTCGTTCGTACGAGCGCGATCTCGGGAGAAGGTATGGATGAGTTGCTCGAAACCCTGCTGACGATTGCAGAACTGAACGAGTACAAAGCCAACCCGGATCGAAAAGCACTGGGCGTCTGCTTGGAAGCCGAACAGCAAGGCGACCGCGGTGTCTTGGCGAAACTGGTGGTCCAAAACGGTACCCTCAGCGTCGGCGACGTGGTTGTCTGCGGGCCGACCTATGGACGTGTCCGTGCGATGACCAACACCCTGACCGGTAAACCCGTCGAGCATGCCGGACCAAGCACGCCGATCAACCTGATGGGACTGGAAAGTCCTCCGGGTGCTGGAGACCGATTCCATGTGCTGAGCGATATCACGCAAGCACGCGAGATCGCCGCCAACCGAGCCGATGCCGAAAGCAGAAGCTCGCTCTCGGGGGTCACGACGAAAGTCTCCTTCGAAAATTTCCAAGAGATGCTGCAAGGCGGTCGCTTGGGACGACAAGACGAAAAGGTCAAATTGAACTTGATCATTCGTGCCGACGTGAAGGGATCGTTGGAAGCGATCGACAAGGAGCTCAGCAAGTTTGATCATCCGGAAGTCGAGATTCGAGTCTTGCAACGTTCGGTCGGTGGCATCACGCTCGCCGACGCTACGTTGGCCTCTGCGTCCGACGCGGTGATCGTCGGATTCAACGTGATCCCCGATGAACAGGCTCGGTCGCTTGCCGATGAACGGAACGTCCAGATTCGTCGATACGAGGTGATCTACAAGCTCACCGACGACATCAAGGCGATGATCGAAGGACGGCTCAAGCCAGAAGAACGTGTTGTCGAGCTTGGACGTGCGTTGGTCAAACAAGTCTTCTCGATCAGCCGCGTCGGTGCGATCGCCGGTTGCTATGTGGCACAAGGCTCCATCCAACGTGGCTGCCGAATTCGCGTCAACCGTGACAACCGAACCATTGGCGACTATCCGCTGGATTCGCTCAAGCGTCACAAGGAAGACGTCAAGGAAGTGCCACGCGGAATGGAGTGCGGGATACGCCTGAGTGGATTCAACGACATCAAGCAGGATGACGTCCTGGAAGCTTATCGCATCGAAGAGTTTGCCCGTACGCTGGACTGAGCCGGCCCCAATCAAGCACTCCAGCAGGCTGGTCTGATCAGCCTGCTGGCCCGTCGGCGTGTCACAGACAGTGTCGACCTCGTGCTGCCGATCCCAATCTTGCAAGTCAAACTCCCGATTGCCAAACTCCGGTCTGCCTGACTCCCGATTACCAGCCCCTCCTTTCACCGCCCGTCTTTTCACCGCCCCTCCTTTCACCGCCCGTCTTTTCCTGATCAACCACCCTGCCTGTGACTAGTCGTCGATTACTCAAAGCTGCGGAAGCAATCCGCGAAGTCGTCGCGTCGGCGATCTTGACCGAAATCCGTGATCCACGCGTTCGTGACGTCACGGTTATCGGCGTCAAGGTCACGCCTGATATGCGAGAAGCCACCGTGTCGGTCAGTGTGATGGGCGACGAAACACAAAAGCAACTTTCGCTGCGTGGTCTACAGAACTCGGCCGGATTCCTGCAAAGCAAAATTGCCAACCGCATCGATACGCGTTACACCCCCAAGCTGCAGTTCGAATTGAACCGTGGCACCGAGAACGCCATTTTGGTGGGTGAATTGCTAAGTAAAATCAAACGCGAAAAACTGGAACAGGGCGTGGACCCCGATGGTGACGTTGCGGGCGAAGAACCCCTCGACGATGAATCGGGTAACGACGAATCAACACAGAACGATGAATCGGTCGATTGATCGCCGATCTGACCACTGACATCTCAATAGACCTCCAAATCCCCGTGACGAGCAAAATGGCTGCAAGCAACCGAGCCAAACTGATCACCAAGCTGCACACTGAATTAAAGAAGCGATACGACGTCTCGCCCACTCAGCCGTCACGTCCGCTGCTGGAGCATTTGTTGTACGCTTGTCTGCTCGAGGATTGCCCGCAAGATTTGGCGGATGAAGGACTGGCGAAGTGTGAGCAGGACTTCTATGACTGGAACGAAGTTCGCGTGACGACGGTCTCCGAGTTGTCGCAGGTCCTGGGGAACTTGCCCGAGCCTGCGAAGTCAGCGAAACGACTCAAAGATAATCTGCAGTCGGTTTTCGAAGAGTTCTATAACTTTGACATCGACTCGCTCAAGAAGGAGAATCTGGGTAAGGCGGTCGCAAAGTTCGAAGCCATGCCAAGCATGACTCCCTTTGTGTTGAACTACACGATTCAGCACGGTTTGGGAGGCCACGCGGTGCCGATTGATTATTCCGCGATGGTCATCATGCTGGCTACTGGAATCGCCAGTCAGCCGGAAGCGGCTACGGGCAAGGTCCCAGGGATTGAACGTGCCATCCCCAAGAACAAGGGAGTGGAGTTTGCGGACTTGTTGCATCAAGCCGGTGTCGCTCTGAAGGCGGACTCGAATGACAAGAAGGCGCGTCAGTTACTCGACGCTGTCGTGAAAGGTGCCTCGGACCAGATGGACGAGTGGTTTGCGAGCAAGAAAGCAGCAATCCGCCGAATCCGAAAACGCCGCAAGGACGAAGCAGCGGCTGCGGAAGCAGCGGCGGAGCAAGCCGCCATAGATGCCGAAGCAGTGGCGTCGGCAAAAGCTGAACGTGCGGCGAAGAAAGCCGCTAAGACATCGAAAACGACATCCAGCGCCAGTGCGTCAAAGTCGGATACGAGCAAAACGACCAAGTCGAGTTCATCGGGCAAGCAAGCAGCAAGCGACTCGACGAAGACGACGTCGTCAAAGAGCTCCTCCACAAAAGGTTCATCGACGCAGCCGGATTCTGAGAAATCCAAGTCGTCAACCGCCAGCAAGTCGACGGCCAGTGGATCGACGAGCAAAAAGAAGGTCTCGTCATCGAAAACATCTTCTACATCCGAGTCCACCAAGAAGAAGAGCACGGCAAAGAAGTCGACTGCCAGCAAGTCCTCCGCCGACTCATCCGCAAAGAGCACTGGATCGAAGAAGAAATCCAGCACAACGAAAAAGTCGGCGAAGACATCAGGAGCTGCAACGCCAGCCCCAACCAAAAAGACGTCAGCAACCGCGTCCAAGAAGACTTCTAGTCGCAAGCTGTCGAAACGCAAGCCGCGTTAGGTTAGCGGCCGAGCTGTTGATGGCGAATCAGTACTGTTGACCTTTTCCATTTTCATCATCGTTTTGAATCAACATGGCAGGCCATTCCAAGTGGGCGAACATCCAACACCGCAAGGGGCGTGTGGATGCAGCCAGAGGCAGACTCTGGAGCAAGCTCAGTAAGGCGATCATCGTCGCTGCTCAATCTGGCGGAGGGGACCCGAGCTCCAATTTCCGTTTGCGTAAGGCGATCGAAGACGCCAAAGCGGTCAGCATGCCGAAAGACAATATCACCCGTGCGATCAAACGCGGAACGGGTGAACTCGGCGGCGGACGCATGGAGGAGCTGGTCTACGAGGGCTACGGTCCCGGCGGCGTCGCGGTGATGTGCGAGATCCTGACGGATAACCGCAATCGCACCGCCCCCGAACTGCGATCTCTGTTTTCAAAGCTTGGTGGGGAACTCGGTAAAACCGGTTGCGTCGCCTATCTGTTCGATCGCAAAGGGCTGTTCGTCTTCAGTGCCGAGGACCACGACGAAGAAACCATCACGATGGTTGCGTTGGAAAATGGTGCAGAGGATGTGGACGTCAGCGAGGACGGCAGCATCCAAGTGACATGCAGCCCCGAAAACTACGATGCCCTGGACGATGCTTTCTCGGCCGCCGAATTGCAGCCTGAGATGAAATCTGTCTCGCAAATCCCCCAAACCACCGTCGATGTCGACGTTTCGACAGGTAAGAAAGTTCTACGTCTGCTGGAACAGTTGGACGAGCACGACGATATTCAGAACGTCAGCACGAATCTGAACATCACTGACGAACTGATGGCGGACGACTAGTCAAACCTCACTCAGTTTCGCTCCCGCAGCCGAGTCGATGATGACCGTCACATCGCTGTGGAATTGCAGCAGCGAGGCAGGATGATCCAGTGTGGGTTCACCGGCGACCATTCGCTCGATCGCCTCAGCTTTTCCCTCTCCGAACGCAATCAGCAGGATCCGTTTGGCTTCCATGATCGTCCCAATGCCCATCGTGATCGCGGTATTGGGTACGTCGTCAATGGATTCAAAAAATCTCGCGTTGTTCTGGATCGTCTCCTCGGTCAAAGCAACTTGACGCGTGCGGCTCTGCAGCGACGAACCGGGTTCGTTAAAAGCAATGTGACCGTTGTGCCCGATGCCCAGCAATTGCAGGTCGATGCCGCCGCTACGTGCGATCATCGCCTCGTAGTCCCGGCACTCCCTCTCAACGTCGCTGGACACACCATTTGGAACGTGGGTCTTTTCGCGACAGAAGTTCACTCTGCTAAACAAGTTCTCTTGCATGAAGTATCGAAAGCTCTGCGGGTGCTCCGCGCTGAGCCCAATGTATTCATCGAGATTGAAAGAAGTTACCTGAGAAAAATCCAAGCCGTCCGCCAGATGCATTCTGGTCAGTTCGTCGTAAGTCCCGACTGGAGTCCCTCCGGTTGCCAATCCGAGCACGCAGTTGGGATGGGAGCGTAGACAACTCGCGATCATCTCGGCGGTCCGACGGGAGACCGATGAACTATCACCGACAACGATGACGTTGGGCGAAAAACGCTGTGTTTTAGACTGTAAACTGGAACTCATCAGACCCATTCCGCCTCGGTTATTTCGATCGCTAATTCAACTTGTTCTGCCCACGATTGGGCGTCCGGTAATCGCTGCCTGAGTTGGTCTCGCAGAGCGGGCCGCACAAAGACTCTGACACGTTTGACGTGATCGTCGAACTGCCTGTGGGCGAGGACGGCGACCACGGGCGACATGTCGCCCAAGCTAGCGGTTGTTCCGTCACGACTGACAATATCGACGTTGATATCCACCTCCAGTTTAACAGGCGGAGCGTCCAGCAGGATGTCAGCGGCAGCCACCATGACGCCTGTCGATTGTGAGATCAGTTCAGCAAGCCGCTCGCTGCAAGCAACCAACCACCAGTAGGGCCGTCGAGCAAGCTTTTGGTGCAATGACGCCCCCGCATTGACGCTGAACTGGGCGACACGTTTGTAGAGTTCACGGCGGCGGCCAAAGATTCCTTGGACCAATGGTTCGGCAATGCTGCCTTCAGCGGCGCGTTGTAGCAGAGTGATCCATTCGCTCTGCGTCAGATGAAACGACGCTTCCAAATCCATCCGGTTCTGAAGCAGGAACACGCTGCGTTGCAGCATCGCGGTCGCGGAGCGAACGGTGTGATGCCAGTAGACTTCGCTGAACATGATGTATCGTGAAAACACCATCATCTCTGCCGCCGTCAGGCCTTTTTCTCCGACCGCCAACGTAAAACGATCAGGATGGACGCAGAGGGAATCGATCAACCGGCTGACATCAAAATTCCGACCATAAGGAACGCCGGCGTGCAAACTGTCTCGCCCCAAATAGTCGAGCTTGTCGACGTCGACGGGGCCACTGAGACAACTGTGAAAAAAACCTTTGGTTCGCTGGCTTGAGTCACCGGTCTGATCAAATTTGCCCTCCAACAATTCACAAACATCAGTCACATCGCATTGCCAGTCTTCCTCGATGCAATCGGCCAGCTCATCCTTCGTCAGCCAGCGTCGAACCCGTGATTCATGCTGGTCCATTCCCTCCAACCGCATGTCCTCGATCGGGTGGCAATACGGCCAATGCCCCACGTCATGGACCAACGCCGCCAAGACAAACGCGTCGACATCACGAACGCTGATGAAATCCTTTAATGCAGGATCGTCGATGAAACGTGTCAGGAACCTCAACGCGTTGTAATAGACTCCCAGCGAATGCTCCATGCGAGAATGGGTCGCACCGGGATAAACCAGACTGACCATTCCCAGTTGGCTGATCCGACTCAATCGCTGCATCGCGGTGGTGTCCACGACACGTCGAACCCGGTCGGTGAGAGGCACACCTGTGTCGGGTGGAATTCGAACGAGAGACTGGGATCGATGCGGTGATTGAAGCTCGGGAATCACGTGCTGTTTTTCGTTGTGGTTCAGATCGAGATGCTAAAATGATACGGCTGTTTAGGCTAAGGATGGGCTGTTCGAAATTTGGGATCGTGTCACTGCGGTGGCCCGCAAGTTTCTCGCACTCCACCTGGCGCAGGAGACTGTGGATTTAGTCGCGTCGGGTTATGAAAAGCAATCTGCAGTTCTCAACGATGTTACAACTCATTGTCAAGATTCTGTTTGCGTAAAAATCAATCATCCGCATGAATAATCCGCGTCTAGCGCTGGACCGCTCAAAGTTTGATGTTGACATTGTTTTTTCAGTTCATGTTTTCGTTCCATGCACCGCAATCAAAGTGAGCCTCAGGCGCTAGCCGTGGGCCGGCACCACAATCCGCCTCAGGCCCACGGCTAGCGCCTGAGGCTCACTGGGGCCACCAGCTGCGCCGGCGCTATGGCTGGGTAAGCGGCACGCCCGCCAACGCAACGTTGCTTGCCGCCGAGAGCAACCAGATGCCGACGAAGTAAACGCCGGCGTGGATGACGCTCAAAGTTTGATGTTGACATTGTTTTTTCAGTTCATGTTTTCGTTCCATGCACCGCAATCAAAGTGAGCCTCAGGCGCTAGCCGTGGGCCGGCACCACAATCCGCCTCAGGCCCACGGCTAGCGCCTGAGGCTCACTGGGGCCACCAGCTGCGCCGGCGCTATGGCTGGCTAAGCGGCACGCCTGCCAACGCAACGTTGCTTGCCGCCGAGAGCAACCAAATGCCGACGAAGTAACCGCCAGCGTGGATGACGCCGATGAAGTAGTCCAATTCAAAGCAACCCGCAGAGGCAAGGCCTCCCAGTGCTCAAAGTTTGATGTTGACATTGTTTTTTCAGTTCATGTTTTCGTTCCATGCACCGCAATCAAAGTGAGCCTCAGGCGCTAGCCGTGGGCCGGCACCACAATCCGCCTCAGGCCCACGGCTAGCGTCTGAGGCTCACTGGGGCCACCAGCTGCGCCGGCGCTATGGCTGGGTAAGCGGCACGCCTGCCAACGCAACGTTGCTTGCCGCCGAGAGCAACCAAATGCCGACGAAGTAAACGCCGGCGTGGATGACGCCGATGAAATAGTCCAATTCAAAGCAACCCGCAGAGGCAAGGCCTCCCAGTGCGATCATCCCACACAGCGTAATGCCAAAGAACGTATAGGACATCTCATTCGCGTGCTCCAGGTCCAGCAGGTACGCGGGGACAAATGCGTAAACGATCCAGGTCAGAACCAAGAGCCCCGAACAGATCAAGACACGATTGCGGAGTTCCGGCCCCACATAGGGCTCACGTTCTTGATCATACAAGAACGTATAGCCGGCCCAAACCAGCGGGGGAGCCAGCAGGAACAGGCCCAGTAGCTGCGCCCAAAACGGTGCCGACCCTTCTGCCGAAAAGCGAAAGGCAGCCGCGACGATGAATGTCAGCAGCACCGCAGCGACGGTGATGATCAGACCACGTCGCGTGACGTCAGTCTCCTTTCGCATGATTGGCTTCAGGACGCTCTGGCCGCTTTTGTCCTTGGGGCTGTCGTCCGGGGGCGCGTGAATGACGACTTCTTCATTCTTGTCTGGGATCTGGATCGGCTTTTTGCAGCTCGGGCAAGGTCCCGTTTTGCCAGCGAATTTATCGCTGACCTGAAATCGCTTTAAGCAGTTGCGGCAGGTGACTTGGATCGGCATGAATCGTCTAAACTGCCCAGCGGAACGGGCTCGTGTGACCATGGGGATGAGAAAAAGGAGAGCGTCGTTAAGATAGCTGTTTCTATATCCCAAAACGCTGGCACACAGTTTGTCACGTTCCAGATGCCCCCCGCAACCCATCCCCGCCGAGTCAACGGTGAATGAACCCAAGTTAAACTCTCCAGGACCCGCCGCGCATGTCGTCCTGTACCAGCCCGAGATTCCTCAGAACACAGGGAATATTGGTCGAACCTGTGTCGCGACGGGTTCTAAACTCTGGATTGTGCGTCCCATGGCGTTCCAAATCGACGAAAAAAGGGTTCGTCGGGCGGGGTTGGATTATTGGCAACACCTGGACTATGAGGATGTGGCAAACTGGGAGGAGCTGACGTCACGACTTGCCGGAAAACGCATGTTTTTCTTCTCGCGATTCTCCAAGAAATTGCTTTGGGAGGAACCGTTGCAGCATGGCGATGTCTTCGTCTTTGGACGGGAAACCAGCGGATTGCCTGAATCCATTCTGCCACCCGGAGACACCCGTGGTTTGAGGCTGCCCACGACCCCACAGGTTCGAAGCCTCAATTTGGCCACCACGGTCGGCGTGGTTTTGTATGAACAAATGCGTCAACTGAATGCCGGTGGCATTTTGCCGCCGATGGGTTGATCTCATCATCCAACATGGAGCGGCGATACGCTAAACTCATTGCTGCACCGCCACCATCATTTCTCTTTGGAGCATTCCCATGTGTTGTCGAACATTCTGGCAGGTCCTGATTCTCGTCGCGGTGTTTATCCCGCTCACTCAAACAGCAGTCGCGTTGCAGGCCCAGGACGCGGACAAGACAGACACGACAAAGTCTAACGCGGCCGCAACAGAAGCAGCCAAATCGGACGATACAGCCGATGATAAACCGAATGAGCCCGATGCGCCAGAGCCTCCGACGGTTCCCGAACAAGTACAAGCGGCACTGAAAACGGGTGATGCAGCAGAAGCGGCAAAGCTGATCGACGAAGCGTTAAAGGAAAGTCCTGATGACAGGCAACTCGCACAACTTTACCAGTCGGTTGCCTACGGTTATCTGAGAAAACGAGACTACGCTGGCGCATCGGAGCAGCTTATCAAACTCTTTGATTTCTTGTTGCCACGGACTGATTCTCCATCCTCGGCAATCTATCTCGCCACGGTCGTTCAGCAACTGGGAATCTTTGCTGCGCAAGGCGACGAAGCCGAGGCACTGGAGACGGCAACAGAAAAAGCAATCTCGCGTTGCCGAGAGTTGGCTTCTGAGTATCCCGTCGAAATCCAAGTACCACTTTCCAGATTGATCCAATTGCGTGCGGCAGCGATCGCCGGAGAGGACAAGGAATCCGCGCAGCAAATGATCACGCAGCAACTCGAAACACTGCGAGCGATCAACAACACGGACGACGCCAGCGAAGCAACGATTTCCGCAGCGCTCAGCTTGTTGACCTTTGCCGCACTCCAGTTCGACGACGAGAATGCCAACTCCGAAGCGGACGAACTGTTTGCTCGAGCGCTCGAGACCTATCCGGATTCAGAGTCGTTGCTCGGCCTCTACGCCAGAAATGAATTGACTGCCGTCAGCGCGTTGTCGCGTGAAAAACCAGATGTCGCCAGCGAACGGCTCGAAGCGGCGGTGGAGAAACTGACACCCTTGGCGGAGAAATCCCGCATCGTAAAAAGCTCGCTGCAACAGCTCCAATCGATGAAGAGTCGCATCGAAGCGGCAAAGAAGCAGTTGGAAATGGTCGGTAAACCCGTTCCTGACTTGGACATCGACGGGTGGGCCAACAGCGACATCGATAGTACCGACTCGCTCAAGGGCAAAGTCGTCCTCTATGACTTCTGGGCCGTCTGGTGCGGACCATGTCTGGCTACATTTCCGCACCTCAAAGAATGGCGGGAAGAGTTCGGCGACAAAGGCTTTGAGGTCGTAGGGGTCACTCGCTACTACGGGTATCGTTGGAATGAGGAAAGCAACAATGCGGAACGTTCCAAAGAAGAAGTCCCAGCCGAGGAAGAACGCGATGCGATTGCAAAATTTCTGCAATCAAAAGACATGAAGCACCCCACGATCTTCACTCCCAAAGACAGTCAAATGCAAAAAGAGTTTGCCGTCACGGGGATCCCCCACGCAGTGCTGGTCGATCGCGATGGAAACGTGCAAATGATTAAAGTCGGCAGTGGACCAAGCAATGCCGAAGCGCTACATGCAAAAATCGTCGAGTTGTTGGGCGAGTGAGCTGCGGTGACTTGAGAATGATCCTCAAGCGATTGAGGATCATTGCGGCTGAGCGTTTTTCGACGCAGCGTTCTCGTGGATTTCGCGGTCCACGCGGTAAATCTGTTTCGTAGTTGTTATGCTGAATGGATCGAGCCAGCCGGGCGGCGTCTGCCAGGCTGCTCGATTGATTCCCCTCAACACGATACAGAATCTGATGGCTCGATCGATGACCATGATCCCAACAAACGGTAGCCAGCTCCTACGCATCGGTCGGCTCGCGTTGACCGCCTACGTAGCAGTCGCATTTCTTTTCCTGTCCTCTCATGCCAATGTTGTTGCTGCTCAAGAGATAGTTGACACTTGGCAGTACACCTTGCGGCGTCCCGAAGGAAACTGGCGGCAGGTGGATTTCAAAACCGACGGTTGGAAAGAAGCCTCGGGCGGTTTTGGTACACGCGAAACGCCGAATTCTCGCGTGGGCACGGTGTGGGCCACGAACAATATTTGGCTGCGTAAGTCGTTTCAAGTGGACGCGTTGCCTGCGAAGCCAGCGTTGTTGATTCATCACGACGAGAGTGCCGAAGTTTTTCTCAATGGTGTGCCCATTGCCACGCTGAAGGGATACAGCACCGACTACCAAGTGATCGAGATCCCAAACGACAAACGAGATGCACTTCGCCTGGGCAACAATGTCCTCGCCGTCCATTGCAACCAAACCGGTGGCGGTCAGTTCATCGACGTTCACGTCATCGACGCCGATAACGTGCCTGAGTTGCCTGAGCCGAAACGTAGCACGACGCCGTTTCAATCCGAATTGATCACCCAATGGGGAGCCGATGTAACGGCGGAGAACGCTTGGACGGAGTATCCCAGACCACAACTCAAACGGGATTGGTGGACCAATCTTAACGGCAACTGGGACTACGCCATCACTCCCGTCGAACAAACGCAGATGCCCGCGCAATGGCAAGGCAAGATTTTGGTTCCGTACTGCTTGGAGTCCAAGTTGGGTGGAGTTCAGCGATTGCTCGATTCCACGGAAGCCCTTTGGTACCACCGAACGTTCACGGCCGACGTCAAGGACGGCAACGCGGTTGCGTTGAATTTCGAAGCCGTCGATTATCGATGCGAGGTCTGGGTCAATGGCAAGTCGGTCGGGACTCATCAGGGCGGCAACACGCCGTTTTCCTTCGATGTGACCGCAGCGTTGCGGTCCGGCGAGAATGAGCTGGTCGTTCGGGTGGAGGATGAAACCGAAGCGTACCAGCTACGAGGAAAGCAAACGCTCAACGCACGCGGCATTTGGTACACGCAAGTGTCTGGAATCTGGCAAACGGTTTGGTTGGAGGAAGTTCCCAAGACTCACATCAGCGACCTCAAGTTCACCACGCGTCCGGAGACCGGGGAGATCGTGGTGCAGGCAGAGGTCGAGGGTGATACCGGGGGCCATGGGCTGGACGTGATCGTTCGAGACGGGGCAAAGGTTGTTTCTCGTGCGACGGGTAGCGTCGCCGACGGTGCCACCGCCGTGATCGCACCGGAAAGCCGCAAACTTTGGTCGCCCGATTCGCCTCATTTGTATGACATCGAGATCCAGCTGCGAGACGGCGGAAACCAAGTGGTTGACAGCGTTGTCTCCTACGCAGGCTTGCGAAGCGTCGGCAAGACACGCGATGCCGATGGACACTGGCGTTTCACTCTCAACGGAGAACCGATTTTTCATTGGGGGCCGTTGGATCAAGGCTGGTGGCCTGACGGCTTGCTGACTCCGCCGTCAGATGAAGCCATGTTGTTCGACATCGAGTGGCTCAAGAAAGCCGGTTTCAACATGATCCGCAAGCACATCAAGGTCGAGCCTCGTCGCTACTACTATCACTGTGACCGGCTGGGGATGCTGGTTTGGCAGGATCAAGTGAGCGGGGGGCCGAATCCCAAATGGACCCGATTGGATCCAGAGCCGAAGGATGCGGATGCTCAGTGGCCGGCGGCTCAACACGAACAGTTCATGTTCGAATTCGAAGAGATGATCGATAGTCTTGAGAACCATCCATCGATCGTTGTGTGGACGCCGTACAACGAGGCGTGGGGGCAGCACAAGACGATCGAGGTCGGGCAGTGGACGGTCAAACGTGATCCGTCGCGTTTGGTCAACATTGCCAGCGGTGGGAATTTCTGGCCGGTCGGCGACATCGTGGACGCTCATTCCTATCCGAACCCTGATTTCCCGTTTCACCAAGGACCCGACGGACGCTTTGATGATTACATCAAAGTGATGGGCGAGTTCGGCGGCCACGGCTACCCCGTCGCAGGGCACCTGTGGGATGCCGATCGACGCAACTGGGGGTACGGTGGGTTGCCCGAGAATGAAGCTGAGTACAAGCAACGCTACCTGACCTCACTGGACCTGCTCAACGAGTTGAGGGGCAAAGGAATCGCCGCGGGTGTTTACACGCAGACGACGGATGTCGAAGGTGAGATCAACGGCTTGATGACCTATGATCGCAAAGTCATCAAGATTCCCGCGGAGGATTTGGCCAAGTTGCACGAGCGGCTTTTTTCCAAGGCCAAGCCGAAACGGGCGGACGAGTTTCCCGCGTCAGCGTTCATCCAGGAAAAAAACGATCGAAAACCAGGGCCGGTGATGGATGCGGATACGATTCGAGCAGGTCTGGTCAGCCATGATCGCGCTTTGTTCATCAAGTCCGGTTGGATCCGAGATCCCTACATCACCCTCGGCCCGGATGGATTCTACTATTTGACTGGAACCCAGCCCAACGAAGGTGACCCGCTTGAACAACAGGATCCCTACAACATCGGCCTGGGAGACGAGAGCATCGTGGGCGGGCAAGTTCGTGTTGACAAGAGCAAGGATCTGGTCAACTGGGAGTCACTTGGGTCGGTTTTTGAACTCAAGGACACCTATCACGTCCGGAACGCGAACAAGAAGCCCAAGAAGAAACTGATCTGGGCACCGGAGGTGCACTGGATGGGAGATCGATGGGCGTTGGTTCATTGCCCCAAGAATCTTGCCAGTTTGGCATTGAGCAAAGGCAAGGATTTGAGCGGCCCCTGGAGCCATCCGATGGCGGATCGACTGGGTGATCGACATGACCCGTCTTTGTTCACCGATGATGACGGAACCGTCTATCTGTTGTGGCAGAACACGATGATTGCTCCGCTAAACAAAGACTTGACGGATTATACGGCGGAGCCGGTGCGGATTGATCCCGCCGGCACTCGTCCCGGGCCGGACGGCGAACCCATCAGCCGCATCGGGCACGAGGGGGCGACCATGATCAAAGTGGGCGGAAAGTACGTCCACCTCGGAACGGCTTGGTCGACCGATCAAGGACGCAAGGGCTCGTACAACCTGTATTACTGCGTCGCGGACGCGATTACCGGGCCGTACGGTCCGCGGCGGTTCGCCGGTCGGTTTCTCGGACACGGCACGCCTTTCCAGGATAAGGACGGTAAATGGTGGTGCACCGCTTTCTTCAACGCCAATGTCCCTCCTGTATCGTCAGAGGGGATCGAGAAAGTCGATCTGGGTGCAAACGCTCAAACCATCAACGAACAGGGCGTGACGATCGTCCCCCTGGATGTCAAAGTCCAGGCGGACGGTGATATCTATATCCGTGCCAAGGATCCAGCCTATGCGACGCCGGGACCGGATGAGGCTCAGTCGTTCGAATAGACGAACGAGATTTTCGCGAATCCCACCCCGCGAATCCGACCCGCAGGACGCGGAGTTAAAAAAAGCGGTCTAGGCAAGGTGGCGGGGCGAACCCTAGAATCCGCGCCGATTGAAACTTCGGGGATGTCTCACAAAGCATTGTTGATCGGTTGAGAGCAATCCCCGGGAGAGCGATTAGTATTGTGTCCGATACACCCTCCCGAGCATCGGGTTTGGGGCACGAATTCTACAGGCCGCGTGACGCGGATTTGTCATGAGTTTTGTTCAACGAGAGCTGCCGATCAAGATCACCTTCAGTTCGGCGGTCAAGCGACCGAAAAAGCTGCAGCAGCACATCAAACGCGTTTGGATCGCTGGCCCAGAGGACTTCATGCCCGAAGAGCTGGAGTTAGACGCGGATGACGTGGCCAGCGGCGGCGTGATGCTGGTCGAAGATTTATTACTGCCGGAAGACTGCGAAGTCGTCGATCGACGTGGTAACGATCCGGTGGTCACTGTCCCCAAAGCCAGCAAAGACAAACACCACGGTCGAGGAAGACGAGACGGTCACGACGACTACGATGACTGAAATCGCGCCAGCGGAGACCGGGGGGCAGTGGAGCGGTGATCGATCCAAGGCAAACCGAAGCGACGTGCGCCACAACCTGCTCTACAGCATGGGGGATGCATCAAGTTTTGGGGCGATGGTCGGAATGGGGGAAACCTATTTCCCTGCGTTCGCGCTCGCGGTCGGAATGAGTGAAGCATCGGCTGGATTGGTTGCCAGCCTGCCGATCATTTCCGGTGGCCTGATGCAGTTGCTGTCATTGCACCTGATGAAGTATTTTCGCAGTGAGCAGAGCTGGGTGGTGCTGTGCGCCGGCATACAAGCTGCCGCGTTCATTCCGTTGATACTGGTGGCGGCCTCTGGCGGAGTGACCATGCCGATCTTGCTCGCGATCGCGTCTCTTTATTGGGCGTCCGGTTTGGCAAGTGGCCCGGCGTGGAACACTTGGATGGACTCGATCGTGCCCACCGCGGTTCGTCCGAAGTACTTTTCCCGACGAAGCCGCTTGCAGCAAGCGTCCACATTCACAGCCTTGATTGGCAGTGGGCTGTTATTGCATTTTGCCCAGACGGGCGATTGGGTGTTGCAGGGTTTTGCGATACTGTTTGTCTTGGCTGGGATCTTTCGAATCATTTCAACCGTTTGTCTCGCGCGGCACCGCACCGATCCCCGACTCGCGAGGCGCGCGACGGGTCGTGGGCAAACCAACCACTCGGGTTCTGTCACTCGCACCGGACGGCGATTGCTCGTCTACCTGATTGTCGTGCAAGCCTGTGTTCAGATCAGTGGTCCCTTTTTTGCGCCGTACATGCTCAAGTCTTTGGAACTCAGCTATTTTCAGTACGTGTTCCTGATGTCGGTGGGATTCATGTCTCGCATCATTGCGATGTCGCGATGGACGGCGATCGCGAGTGGCTATGGTGCGTCCACGTTGTTGTGGATCGGCGCGATCGGGTTGATCCCCCTGTCGTCCTTGTGGATCTTGTCGAGCAACATGATCTGGTTGGCGATGGTTCAAGCTTGCAGTGGTGTCGCCTGGGCGGCGTACGAACTTGGGTTCTTTTTGTTGTTTTTCGAGACACTTCCGGCGGGCAAACGCACTAAGATGCTGACCTATTACAATTTTGGAAATACGGTCGCGATGTTTGCCGGCGCGTCGTTGGGTGCGTTCCTGTTGGGATGGCTCGGCTCGAATCAACAGGCTTACTATTGGTTGTTTGGGGTATCGAGTTTGGGGCGACTATTTGCAATTGGATTGCTTTTCCGGACGAAACTCAGGCCGGCGCCTGTCCATCAGTTTGCGATACGTGTGCTGGGTATTCGCCCGACCTCCGCTATCTTTGACGTACCGATCCTATCGTCGTTTCGAAACACCAAGAGGCCTGCCGTAAAGGAGGCCAGTGATGAAGCACGCGCTTGAGTTCGAGATCGAATCTCAGCCTAACGATTCGAGTTGTGGCCCCACCTGTTTGGCGGCCGTGTACCGCTATTGGGATGAATCGACGTCGATCACCGTATCGAGCTTGATTGATGAAATCGGCCAACTCACTCATGGGGGAACGTTGGCGGTTCAGTTGGGCTGTCACGGACTCAAGAGCGGCTTTGACGCGGTGATCACCACGTACAACCTGCAGGTTTTTGATCCCACTTGGTTTGGCACGGATGACGGCATCGGGGACAACACACATCTTTCAGAGAAATTACGTTGTCAATTGCAGATCAAACGCTCGCGACCAGACGTCGATCAGTTGAGATTGCAAACGGCAACAGATTTCTACTTGCAGTTTTTGTCGTTGGGCGGTCGAATTCAGATGTGTCCACTCAATGAGTCGTTGATCGTCGCATCCTTGACGCAGGATGTTCCGATCCTGTGCGGGCTCAGTGCGACCTACCTGTATCGCGAGTCTCGCGAACGATGGCAACCGATGGACGTCGCCGGTCGTACCAGCATCCCTGACGACGTCGGAGGTGACCCGACGGGCCACTTTGTGGTCTTGCACGGATACGACCCAAAAACGAAAAAGGTATTGATTGCTGACCCCTTGCCGCATGCCGGTACTAAATCGAACAAGTACGAAGCATCGCTCAGTCGCGTTGTTTCTGCCATCATGTTGGGCATCGTTACGTTCGATGCCAATCTACTTACGCTGGTTCCACGCCTTTAGCAAAACGGATAGCGCGAATAGCGCCTCTGCATGAACATTGTCATTGTTGCCGAACCCGGCGACGACTGGTTGGGACGATTTGACGGAGTCCAGACGATCACGCCGAGCGAGTTCATGTCCACAGCGGACTGGACGCTCAAGCGTGGAACGCGGATTTACAATCTTTGTCGATCGTATTCTTATCAATCGATGGGATACTACGTGTCGCTCTTGGCGGAAGCACGTGGACAACGACCGATTCCCGATGTGATGACCATCCAGGACTTGCGTGGCACGTCCGCAATTCGGCTCATTCCTCCGGCATTGGAGGAGTTGATCCAAAAGTCGCTGCGTTCCATCACAAAAGACGAGTTTGTGCTCAGTGTTTATTTCGGACAGAACGTTGCCGAAAAGTATGACCGGCTGTGCAAAGAATTATACGGAATCTTTCAGGCACCATTGCTGCGTTTCAAGTTCACGCGACGCAGCAAGTGGCGGCTCCGCTCCGCTTCTGCAATCGCACTCAACGGTGTTCCCGAGACGCACCGCGAGTTCGTTGCCAATGCCGCCAGCAATCACTTTGCTCGTCGAAGCTTGGCCCGCGTGAAACGGCAAGCCATGCGGTACGACATGGCGATTTTGCACAATCCCGACGAAGGCGAGCTTGCTCCGTCAAACGACGTGGCGATCAAAAAGATGATCAAGGCGGCGGCGAACGCGGGGATCGCGGCGGAGTTGATCACGCGGCATCAGGCGGGACGATTGCTCGAATTTGATGCCCTGTTCATTCGAGAGACCACCGCCGTTGCACACCACACCTACCGACTCGCACGACGTGCCGAAGCCGCAGGGATGGTCGTCATTGATGACCCGCTCTCGATCCTTCGTTGCACCAACAAGGTTTACCTCGCAGAGTTGCTCCAGCGAGCCAAGGTTCCGATCCCCAAGACCATCGTCGTGCACCGCTGGAATGCCGACAAAGTCGCCGACGAACTCAGCTTTCCCTGCGTTCTGAAACGCCCCGACAGCGCTTTTTCCAAAGGTGTCGTCAAAGCCAACGATGCCGCCGAGCTGAAGCTTCGGCTGGATGAGTTCTTTGACGATTCGGAGCTGATCATCGCGCAAGAATACATGCTCACGGACTTTGACTGGCGGATCGGAATCCTGGACGGCGAAGCACTCTTTGCGTGCAAGTATCACATGGCGAAAGGGCATTGGCAGATCGCAAAGCACTCCGACGCCGGTGTCAAACCGCAATTCGGCCGATGCGACACGTTGCCCGTGGAGCTTGCGCCAGCCAAAGCGGTTTCCGCCGCTGTTAAAGCCGCCGGCTTGATCGGCAACGGCTTTTACGGGGTCGACGTCAAAGAAGTGGATGGCAAGTTCTTTATCATCGAAGTCAACGACAACCCGAACCTTGATTCGGGCGTCGAAGATGATGTGCTGAAAGACAAGTTGTACCGAATCATCATGGAATCGTTTGTCAGACGGATCGAGGCAAGTAAGCAAGTGGTGAATCACCGATGAAATCGATTGAGCGGAATCTTGTTTCCCATCTGTTGGGAGTGACCAATGTCGCGTAATCCACTTGGGTTGTTTGACGCATTCGGCGTTGAACTGGAATACATGATCGTGGATCGGCAGACATTGGACGTTCGTTCGGTGGCCGATGAGGTGCTGTGTGCTATGGCGGGAACACCGACGAGCGATGTCGAGCGAGGACCGATCACATGGTCCAACGAACTGGCGGCGCACGTGATCGAACTCAAGACCACGATGCCAGAACCTGATCTTGCGACTTTGCCACAGTTGTTCCGCACTGCAATCAACGATTTGGATCACGTGCTGGAGCCGATGCACTTGATGCTGCTGCCCACCGCAGCGCATCCGTGGATGAACCCTGAGAAAGAAACCGAACTGTGGCCGCATGAAGGCACAGAGATCTATCGTGTTTACGATCGAATCTTTAACTGTCGCTCACACGGATGGGGGAATGTTCAAAGCGTGCATCTGAACCTGCCGTTTGATGGAGCAGAGCAGTTTGCCAGATTGCACGCCGCCATACGACTGATTCTGCCGCTGCTGCCGGCTCTCGCCGCAAGTTCGCCGGTGGTCGATGGCGCATTTGGCGGCTTCATGGACTGCCGAATGAAGTCTTATGCTGACCATTGCAGCGTCGTCCCCGTGATGACCGGTGACGTGATTCCCGAGGCGATCTACGACGAAGCCAGCTATCGAAGTGAGATCTTTGGACCCATCGCAGCGGCCATTGAGCCTCATGACTCGGATCGATTGATGCAAACCGATTTTCTCAATGCCCGGGGAGCGATCGCACGGTTTGATCGAGGAAGTATCGAGATACGCGTGATGGATGTTCAGGAATATCCCGCTGCCGACGTCGCCATCTCAGCGGCCGTCGTTGCTGTGTTGCGTCGGCTCGTTGACGAAACATGGACAAGTCATTCCTCACAGCGTGAGATGCCTGCTGGTGAACTTCGGCGAATACTCGATGCGACGACAATGGACGCTGAAAGAGCGGAAATCGATTCTGCTGTGCTGTTGAATCATTTCGGTTTCGACGAGTCGAGCATGGCGGCATCTGAATTCTGGCAGCGTTTACTGAGTGAAACCGATGGCGTCGCCGCTGAGTTGAGTGATCACTCTAGACCATTGCAAGTGATCCTTTCACAGGGATCGCTTGCCAGTCGCATCATGCGAGCGTTGGGGCCGAGTTTTGATTCGCACGATTTGCATCGGGTTTACGGCAGGGTCGGTGAATGTTTGCGGCAATGGGGCTCGTTTGAGCCTGCCTAACGATGACGCATTCTCTGCAGACAAAGGAATTTGGCACGGACGCTTTGTCAACGCGACCGATTCGGTTTGTCTTGACTTGCGAGCACGGTGGAAATGAGATCCCGACCGCGTATCAAGGCCTTTTTGACAGCGGCGAAGCGCGTCAGCACTTGGCCAGTCATCGAGGGTATGACCCAGGTGCGTTGGAAGTTGCAGTTGCGGTCTCTAAGCGTTTGAATGTTCCTCTGCTTTTTAGCACCGTTTCGCGTCTGCTGGTGGATCTGAACCGGTCACAGGAGACGCCGAATCTGTTTTCAAAGTTCGTCAACGCGGCAACGGTGCAGACAAGGCAGGCGATCTTGGACGAGCACTATCATCCCTATCGAAACGGCGTCAGGGAATCGATTCAAAGGAGTGTGGACGATGGGTATCGCGTGCTGCACATTTCAGTCCATACATTCACGCCACGATTTCGCGGCACACAGCGTCGGCTCGACATCGGGATTTTGTTTGATCCAGCGCGGGCGTTCGAAGCTAAGATTTGCGCACGTGTGCTGAGTGAGCTGAGCAGTGTATCGAGCGGCAAATCGAGCAATGGTTTTCGGGTTCGATTCAACGAGCCTTATTTGGGAACCGACGACGGTTTCACAACGGTGTTGCGTCAAGAGTATGGCGATGCGTGTTACGCGGGCATCGAATTGGAGCTGAACAATCGCATTGCAAAGCTGAGTGAACGGACGCGAGTCAGATGGTGCGATCGGATCGCATCATCCTTTCTGGCGAGTGTTGCCGACGCTGGGTAAGTGATTTTCAGCGGCGATTGTAGACCAGAAAGGTCAGGTCATCTGGTTTTCCCGGCTGACCTTCGACGACTTGGCTCATGCGTGACGTAGCGAGTTTGGCGAGTTTGGCGACGCGGTCGACTGGTTTTCCGGATCTGCCCAAAGCGATGATTTCGTCAAAGTGCAGATTATCGAACAGTCCATCGGTGCCAACAATCACGGTGTCGCGTTGAGACATTCGGTGAACCGGTCCGATTTCGATGTGCATTTCACGGGAACCGACCAGATTCGAAACGATGTGCCGTTCCTCGTGTCTCATCGCGTCGCTTTCGCTCAGCAGTCCGGACTCGACCGCGTAACCCACGGGGGAGTGTGGCGTTGATTTCCATTTGATCGCACCTCGTTGGCCGAAGATGACCGTTTGGGAATCACCGACTTGATAGCCACGGACGCCGTGTTCTTGAATTTCAACCACGGCAATGGTGGTTGCCGCTCCGACGCCGAGATCGAGGATTTCGCGATTGGCAGATTCGATGCCGTCGAGGATGGCGGGGCGCAGGTCCGTCAGCTTGCTATCCAAAACGCTTTCGGAGACCGACTGAACGGCGATCGACGACGCTTTGTGTCCCATCGGTCCGCCGCCCACGCCATCGGCGACGATCAGAACGATGGCACCATTTTCGGTCTCAACCACGCCCGCGCTGTCGTCATTGGGTTCGATACGTCCTGGGCACCGACGGCACAAGGCAACCACGTTGCCGCCGGCAAGCGACAGGACTTCTGGCGACTGCATGTCGCTTTCGATGAAGTGCTTGATCACGGTTGATTTGATGGAAGGCATGAGTGAGACCTTTTATCCGCGATTTCGTTTCGCGTACCGAATGGCTTTTAGCCGGACTTTCTCGAACTCACTGAGCATTTGGGCGGCGTCCTTGAATCGCCCGCGGGCGTTGATAACGAGGGATTTCCGGATCACGGCGATCAAGTCCGGGTGTGCCGTTCGACGCAAGCGACTGTAGCCGCCCATCGGCCAATCAAACGGATACTCGGGCCAACAGCCGGAGAACAATCGATACGCGATCAGTCCCAACGAAAACACATCCGAGCGTGCCGATGGTTTTCCCATCGCTTGCTCTGGAGCCATGTATCCGATTGTGCCGGTTCCCGACCCCGTGATGGTTGTGCTGGCAGCCTTGGCGATGCCGAAATCCGCTAGGCGGACGGCACCATCCTTGAACAGTAGCACGTTCTCAGGTTTGATGTCGCAGTGAATGATGCCCTGCTGGTGGGCGTGGGCCACCCCACTGAGCAATTGTTCGAAGATGTCGATTGCTCGGTCAAACCCAAGTCGCTTTTTCAGCCGTTCGTCCAGGGTCGTCTCCCCCAGGGGAGCCACGATGACAAAGTGTCCATCAATGAACGTTGCGTCCCGAATGGGCAGAATATTCGGATGTTCCAGCTTGACCGTCATTCTCGCTTCTCGCCGAAACTCGTCCAACAGGTCTTGGGAAACCAAGTGTTCCATCGGAATCTTTAAGGCAACTTTGATCCCCAGCACCGTGTCGGTAGCGGCGTACACCGACGCAAAGCCGCCGCTGCCGATCCGCCGATCCAATCGGTACTTTCCCAATTTGGAGCCACACCTCAGCTTGGCGTTGGACTCTCTTGGTTGGTTTGTGGTGTTGGAAGGCATCAATCAACGTGTTGTTGGAGTGAGTGCATTTGCCGTCGGAGCTGACGTGAAAACAATGAGCGTTGAGTACGAAGAATACGCCAATGTTGATCAGCATTGCAAAGTCTGGCAATCTGACCAGGATACAAATCGTAATTCAGTAAGAGCAAACGCCGCACCAAGCGGGCGGTGTACGAATCATGCTGATTGTCTCGGATACGCCACTGGACCGAAACACCACTGAGTCTCATACTTCGCGTTAACCCTTAAACGAAAGACGAACAAAAACGCATGGAAAAAGGCCTTCTCACCAGCGAGGCGATCCACTTGCTACGTTCGTTGATTCGAGAACCATCCGTCGTCGGTGCCGAGGACGCGTTCTTTCGCGTTCTGAGACGTGAGTTGGAGGAGTATCCGATCTCGGTCAAGCGTTATCACGGATTGCTGGTTGCTCAGGGAAACAAGCCGGACAGCATCTATTTGTCGGCACATCTGGACCGCAACGGCTTGCTGTGCACTGGCCCCAATGAGTTTCAGTATGCCGCCTTCATTGCCGGAAACCGGGGAGAGCTCGACGGCGACAGCATTTCCGAACAGTTCATGGAGCAGATTGCCAATCGATTTCATGGGCAACGTGTCCAGGCGCACTCACCCTACACAGGGACCTATTTGGGACAGGGAAAAATCAACCAGTCCTATGTCTGTCCTCGTCGCCGCAACTTGATCTTTGAACTGGACGGACTGGGCTTCTTGCAGCCCGGCACACCTGTCTCTTTCCTGGACCGCTTGAAACTGGAGGACGGGAATCTTTCGGCACAGCTCGACAACGTGGTTTGCGTCGCCTTGATCATCCACTTGTTCCGTTTGGGATTCCAGGGGACGGCTTTGTTCGCAGCGGGCGAGGAAGCCGGCAGGAGCTGGCGATACTTGGCCGAGTGGTTTCAGAGGTTTGACATTTCAACCAATCAGGTCCTAGTATTGGACACCAGTCCCTTTCCCGTCGAAGCCGCTGGGGCTCAACAGGTGGTCTTGCGATGGCGCGACGCGCAGGGTGAGTTCTGTAAAGACACGACGAAGTTTGTCCGCGACGGAGCCGATCGACTTGGCATCTCGTATTGCTTCAAAGACGAGTACATCCGCGCGCTCAATGCCACGCGTGAGAAGCCGCTTTCCCTTGGACGAACAGAACTGGGCCGATTGATCAATGCCACTGGCGGCCAAGTTTCCGGAACGACTTTGCAACTGCCGACGTCTTCGTATCACACGGCGGCGGAGACCGCATCGGTGGACAGCTTTGATTCCATGCTGCGGCTGCTCTGTCATTTGAGCAATGTGCCGGTTGGCTCGTAGCGGCGAATCGACGGAGGCCGCATTACCAATATGTTGGGCTCAATGATTTCACTTTCCCTTCACTCACTATCAAGAAGTAGATCAGAATCGTATGGATGGTCAAAGCACGATCGACTTGAGCGACTTTGAATCAAAGCTCGTCGTCCGCAAGATGACACTGGATGATTTCGATGCAGTCGTTCAGTTGCAAAAGAACTGCTTTGAAGGCATGCAGCCGTGGGGACGGGCTCAGATCGAAAGCCAGTTGGAGATCTTCCCCGAAGGCCAGTTGGTGATCGAAATTGATGGTGAGATCGCCGCATCATCATCCAGTTTGTTGCTGAACTACGATGATGATTTGGAATGGCACAACTGGCAAAAGACCGCCGACAATGGGTACATCCGGAATCATGCTCCCAAGGGCGATACGCTCTACGGGATCGAGATGATGGTCAGCCCCGAGTACCGCGGTATGCGATTGTCTCGCCGGTTATATGACGCTCGCAAAGAACTTTGTCGGACCAAGAACGTGACGCGGATGATCGTGGGCGGTCGGATTCCAGGGTACCACCGGCATGCAGACGAGATGTCCGCTCGCGAGTATGTGGAACGTGTGATCAACAAGTCACTTTATGATCCCGTCTTGACTGCGCAGCTCGCCAACGGTTTTTCGCTCCAAGGTCTGATCCCCGACTATCTGCCGTCGGACACTCAGAGTGGTGGCTATGCGACTTTCTTGGAATGGACGAATCTCGATGTTCGACTGAAAGGAAAACGCAGATTTCGTCGAAGCGTTCAGCCGGTTCGAATCGGCGCTGTCCAGTACCAGATGCGAACCGTTACAAACTTTGATGAGTTTGCCAAGCAAGCGAGGTACTTTGTCGACGTCGCAGGCGACTACAAATGCGATTTTCTGTTGTTCCCCGAGTTGTTCACCACACAATTACTCTCCTGCATGCCCAGCCAACGACCGGGTAGCGCAGCGAGGTCGCTCGCGGAGTTCACGCCACAGTATCTGGAACTGTTTTCCGATATGGCGATTTCATTTGACTGCAACATCATCGGTGGTTCGCAGTTCGTGGTCGAAGACGACGTGTTGTACAACGTGTCGTTTTTGTTTCGACGTGACGGCAGCATCGAAAAGCAATACAAGATTCATATCACGCCGAGCGAGCGGAAATGGTGGGGAGTATCAGGCGGTGACAAGATCGAAGTCTTTGACACCGATTGCGGTCCGATCTCCATTCAGATTTGCTATGACAGCGAGTTCCCTGAGATGACGCGGATCGCGACCGCCAAAGGTGCCCGTATTGTCTTTGTCCCCTTCAATACCGATACCCGACACGGCTATCAGAGAGTGCGAACCTGCGCTCAAGCTCGTTGTGTTGAAAACCACGTTTTTGTTGCGATCGCTGGTTGCACTGGCAATCTGCCTTTCGTGGAGAACGCCGACATTCACTACGCTCAGACCGCAATCTTCACGCCTCTGGATGTGATGTTTGCCAGAGATGGCATCGCTGCAGAGGCAAACCCGAACGTGGAGACCGTGATCATCCACGATGTCGACCTGGAACTGTTGCGTCGGCATCGCGAGCAAGGCACGGTGCAAAATTGGAACGACCGCCGCACCGATCTCTACCAAGTTCGCTACCAGCAAGACGGCGTCCAAGAAGACGTGTAATGGGATTCGCCAGAATTCCCCTCGCTCGCGAAATCAGCGATTCCCTTGAGATATGCTGAGCCATTGCAAGAGCAGAAGTGTCCCAGGCTAATTCGATGGACTGCTCAAAGTTTGGGGTTGACATTGTTTTTTTCAGTCCATGTTTTCGTTCCATGCATCGCAATCAAAGTGAGCCTCAGGCGCTAGCCGTGGGCCTGAGGCGGATTGTGGTGCCGGCCCACGGCTAGCGCCTGAGGCTCACTGGGGTCACCAGCTGCGCCGGCAGTAGGGACATAAACTTGCGCAAACCCAAAAAGACACAACACCGAACTTTGAGCTGCCCAGGCTAATCCGATGGACTGCTCAAAGTTTGGGGTTGAAATTGTTTTTTCAATCCATGTTTTCGTTCCATGCATCGCAATCAAAGTGAGCCTCAGGCGCTAGCCGTGGGCCCGAGGCGGATTGTGGTGCCGGCCCACGGCTAGCGCCTGAGGCTCACTGGGGCCACCAGCTGCGCCGGCAGTAGGGACATAAACTTGCGCAAACCCAAAAAGACACAACACCGAACTTTGAGCTGCCCAGGCTAATCCGATGGACTGCTCAAAGTTTGGGGTTGACATTGTTTTTTCAATCCATGTTTTCGTTCCATGCATCGCAATCAAAGTGAGCCTCAGGCGCTAGCCGTGGGCCCGAGGCGGATTGTGGTGCCGGCCCACGGCTAGCGCCTGAGGCTCACTGGGGCCACCAGCTGCGCCGGCAGTAGGGACATAAACTTGCGCAAACCCAAAAAGACACAACACCGAACTTTGAGCTGTCCAGGCTAATCCGATGGACTGCTCAAAGTTTGGGGTTGACATTGTTTTTTTCAGTCCATGTTTTCGTTCCATGCATCGCAATCAAAGTGAGCCTCAGGCGCTAGCCGTGGGCCTGAGGCGGATTGTGGTGGCGGCCCACGGCTAGCGCCTGAGGCTCACTGGGGCCACCAGCTGCGCCGGCAGTAGGGGCATAAACTTGCGCAAACCCAAAAAGACACAACACTGAACTTTGAGCTGCCCAGGCTAATCCGATGGACTGCTCAAAGTTTGGGGTTGAAATTGTTTTTTCAATCCATGTTTTCGTTCCATGCATCGCAATCAAAGTGAGCCTCAGGCGCTAGCCGTGGGCCCGAGGCGGATTGTGGTGGCGGCCCACGGCTAGCGCCTGAGGCTCACTGGGGCCACCAGCTGCGCCGGCAGTAGGGGCATAAACTTGCGCAAACCCAAAAAGACACAACACTGAACTTTGAGCTGCCCAGGCTAATCCGATGGACTGCTCAAAGTTTGGGGTTGAAATTGTTTTTTCAATCCATGTTTTCGTTCCATGCATCGCAATCAAAGTGAGCCTCAGGCGCTAGCCGTGGGCCCGAGGCGGATTGTGGTGCCGGCCCACGGCTAGCGCCTGAGGCTCACTGGGGCCACCAGCTGCGCCGGCAGTAGGGACATAAACTTGCGCAAACCCAAAAAGACACAACACCGAACTTTGAGCTGTCCAGGCTAATCCGATGGACTGCTCAAAGTTTGGGGTTGAAATTGTTTTTTCAATCCATGTTTTCGTTCCATGCATCGCAATCAAAGTGAGCCTCAGGCGCTAGCCGTGGGCCCGAGGCGGATTGTGGTGCCGGCCCACGGCTAGCGCCTGAGGCTCACTGGGGCCACCAGCTGCGCCGGCAGTAGGGACATAAACTTGCGCAAACCCAAAAAGACACAACACCGAACTTTGAGCTGCCCAGGCTAATCCGATGGACTGCTCAAAGTTTGGGGTTGAAATTGTTTTTTCAATCCATGTTTTCGTTCCATGCATCGCAATCAAAGTGAGCCTCAGGCGCTAGCCGTGGGCCTGAGGCGGATTGTGGTGCCGGCCCACGGCTAGCGCCTGAGGCTCACTGGGGCCACCAGCTGCGCCGGCAGTAGGGACATAAACTTGCGCAAACCCAAAAAGACACAACACCGAACTTTGAGTTGCCCAGGCTAATCCGATGGCGTCTTTCCCTCATCTGGGGGTTTTCGCCCAGTTGAAATCCGCATGGGGCAGAATCATCAGGAAGGTTTCTCCGACGCACCGGCTACGGCTCACGTATAACCTCGAGATTCCGATGATAGTTCAATCCAGCACTGTTCCCCGAATTCTGCAACGCGCGATCGCAAATCGTGCCACCGAACTCACCATGCTGCCCGCTATTGCGATGGAAGCACTGAAGCTTGCACGCGATCCGGATTGTACCGTGGAGCAGTTCGCCAACTTAGTCGCCAAGGACATGGCACTTGCATCAGAAATACTGTTGTTGGCGAACAGTCCCATCTATCGGACACGCGGTTCCAAGGTTTCCAGTCTGCGACTGGCGGTGGTGCGTTTGGGGTTGAGGCAGTGTAGAAACCTCGTGCTGTCCTGCAGCGCATCGAGCTTGATGAAACGGATGCCTGTCCAACACGAGTGGGTTCGCAAAGTGTTGTGGCAGCATAGCTATCGAACGGCGATGACCTGCACCTACTTGAACACCAAACTGAGATTGGGATTTGAGGGCGAGGAGATCACGGCTGGGTTGCTGCATGACTTGGGCCGGATGCTGTTGGCAATCGCGGCCCCAGAAGATGCCGCCGACGCCGACGACTTGTCATTCTGCGATGAAGACCAGCAGTTGAGTCAAGAACGAATGATACTGGGAGCAGACCACTGTTCCTTTGGCGCGTGGTTCGCCAAGAAACAGGGGTTGCCTGACGACTTGGTTGCCGCGATCGAACACCATCACCAACCGCATGACGACCATCCGTTTGGAAAACTGATCTCGTTGGTGGCCACTGCCGACCACATGGCCAACCATTTTCAGCGATTCGAGGAAGCCGGAGATTACGACATCACCAGCAATCCAGGTGCGCACGCGTTGGCGGATCTCGGGTATCCCAAACTGCTTTGTGACGATGCGTCCATCTGCGAAAACGTCTTCTCGATCGTTCTCGGCGGCGACGAAGAAGCCTAGTGCATCGTGCGGTCGCGATTTTGGTGTTAGCCGTTTTGGCGATAGCCACGGTTGTGTCACCAAAACCGTGGCTAACGCCAAAACGGCTCATCTACCGAACCCACGTTCTAAGACTGGACGATGCACTAGCCCGGGTTATGAAAAACAATCTGCATTTCCCAACGATGTCACAACTCAATGTCAAGAATCTGTTTGCGCTAAAATCAATCATCCGCATGAATAATCCGCGCCTAGTGCATGCGGATCAATTGATGTGGATGTCGCTTTGACCAGCATCCGCATCGAGATCCTTCTTGAGTTCTTTGTCGAGCTCGCGGGTCAGCTCACTCTCGCTTGCTTTGCGATCTCGACGCTTCTCAACGATGCTCTTGATTCGTTCCTCGCGCTTTCGCAATCGTCTGACGCGGCTCTTGTACTCTTCTTCACGTTCCTTTAGCCGTGCCGACCGACGCTTCAGCTTCGCGGATGCCTCCGTGTAGCGTGCCTTTCGTCGCTTGAGCTTTGCGTAGGCTCGACGAAGCTCCCCAACGGTAGGTGTCTTTCGGGTCGTCTCGGTATCTGTCGCTGGATCTGATGACGAACCGGCAACCGACTCATCGTTCCATTGAGCGAACTGTTCGCTTTCCTCGGGAAGCAGGCCACGAGCGCGACCGGCAATCCATTCTGGCGGGACGAAGATGCAATTGGCGGCGATCATCATCACGCCAAATGTCGCCATCCCGAGGAATAAGGCAATGCCACCGTGGACCGCAATTGCCATCGCCAGGACGAACGGTCGGGTGGCGCGAGGCCAGACGAGGGCGATGTAAAAGATCTCCCAGAACAACGTGATGTTGGTGAGAAACGAAACGATCGATGGGTACTTGGCTAGCCAAGTCATGTCCATGGATTGGTATTCAAAGTTGGCCACGGCATACCAGACTGCGGTTCCGTCCCACCACAAGTCACCTCGTGCTTTGGCTAATCCGCCAAACAAATAGATGATGCAAAGGTGGATTTGCATCAAGCGGGTTCCCACCGTCGCAGAGATGCTTGGTTTCCACTGAGGAAAAATCCACTGACGCAGCCTGCTCGATCCGTCGTGAGTTCTGAAACGCTCTCTCAGCCATGCATCGACGGAAAACCGGCTGCCACAGGGTGTCAGCATCATGTACATGACGCTGTAGGTCACGATTTGATCGAGACCGAACAGAGCGCCCGTCAACCGATGGATGTACATCAATTGCAAGAACCAAGCGGCTGGCGCGGTGATTCGGGTCAAACATCCGATCATGAACAGAAACGTCACGATGATTGTCACACCATGATGAACCCACAGCACGCCGGGCGATGAGATCCGCCACAAGTACGAACGTCCCCAGTCATTGAGTCCGAATGCACCGTCGTGTAACTGCCGGGCAGTCTCATTATTGATCCATGCTTCTGTACCCACGAATGAGAGCAGGTCAGTTGCCAAAACGAGGTGCGCATACAAGAGCATGGCCCCCGTCACGATCCGCAAGACGCACAGGGTGTCGGGCAAAGTCGGTGTGAACCAAAATCGTTCCCAAATCGTCGCCCACAGTCGGGCGAAGCTCTTGGGCCATTCTATCAGTGCAGACGCGTTGATCACTGAGCGTCTCCATTGGTCGAATCAGTCGCGTTGGTCGACTCGATCACCCCTTCAGGCTGCGTTGCCACAGCAGGCTCGGTTGCCGCAGCAGGCTCGCCCTCCGCGGATGTGTCTGTCGTGGATGTGTCTGTCGTTGGTGTGTCTGTCGTTGGTGTGTCTGTCGTTGGTGTGTCTGTCGTTGGTGCAGCGGCGCCGTTGTTTCCTGCCACCGGCGGCGCGGGGATCAATTCGGCCGGACCCACGGGCTCCAGTAGTTCGTCTGCGATCTGTTGGTCCTGCATGATGATGTACAGCCTGGGATCGCTGATCGAGATCGGAGCGTTCGCAAATTCGACGTGACCAGGAATCACATGCTCGATGCGTCGGATTGCGACTTCCTTTCCATCGTGTTTGTTTTCCAGATGTTCGACATATGACTGTCGCACATGTTCATAACGCAAACGCGACTGGGCCCACATCTCCGCACCCAAGCGATCGATTTCGTACAGTTCCGCCGGTGGTCCTGGGGGCTGATAGACTTCGTTGAGGAACTCCGACAGCATAAAGTGTCGGTGGTACAACAGCCGAGGCCACTGAGTCTTTCGATCGGGAGAGAGTGTTTCCGAAACCACGCCGGAACTGTCCGTGACTCTTGCTTGGATCAAATGGCTTGGTCCTGGGTCAGGCGCAAAGAACGCGTAGCCGCGATTCAGATACAACATTTCGCCGTAACGACGGAACGGTTGCAGCAACGTGTCGACAAACGGGGATGGCCCCAGTGCGCCGGCCGCCTGGAATGCCAACGGCGGCAAAAACATGGCCATCAGATGAAAGATCACGAAGAACGTAACGGCTCGTTTGGCCCACTTGCCGGCTGCTGAAATTTCAGTGGCGAGGTCGTTTCCTGACGCGTTTGTTGGCCTCTGGTTTTCAGCCGGATGAACCTTGGGCGTTGAGGGTTTTCGGGGACGTTTGGATGGCATTTTCGCGTCGCTAAGCAGTTTGAATCACTAGCATATTACGGTAACTGGATGCGTCGCGATGTACAGTCCGGAATCGGGCCGGCGGGCGCGTAAAAAAACCGCTTGCCTGGGTATTCCCGAGCAAGCGGTGTGCGTGATGGGACAATGGGTCCCACATAGTCGATTTGAGAACGCTAGTTCTTGGCGATCGCCGAATCGTCAAAATCAAACTTCAGCTCATTTTCACTGCCAGCAGCGACATTGATCGTCTGCTCACGGCTGATCGTCTGACCGTTGACCTCTGCCGTTACACGAACGGTGTAATCGGTCCACTCTTCACCGCTCTTGAGCTGAGTCGTGCGGAACGTTCGGACGGCACCGTGGCCGCTGGTATCGTTTCCGGCCAAGTTGACTTTCGCGTCGGCGGGAACGTGAATCTTGACGACCGTGATGACAGGTTCATCGGCAGTCGTGCTCGACGTCAGATCTTCACCGACAGGGTCGGCGTTGGCTGGTGGTTCGAAGACGATTCGCTCGGTATCACCGGGACGCAGTTTGACTTCGCGTTCATCGGTCAGATCTTTACCGTCCAGTTGGTACTCGATCTTGACCACGTACGTGTACAGGTAACCGTCTTTCAATCCACGTGACATGAATTGACGAACGATTCCGTCGCTGGTGGTTTCGTGACCATTCACGGTGACCAACGCGTTTTCGCTGGGAACCGCAACCGTCAACAGAGCAGCGTCATCGTCCAACACAGGTTTGGATGACTCATAACGATCTGCTTCTGCAACAGCGGCTTCCGTTTCGGCCGAGATTGAATCCGATACTTCATCGCTCACCGATGCGTAGGACGGATATGACGACTCGATCACCGACGATTCATAGACGTTGGACGAATCGGCCAACGAAACGGAATTGCTGATGACAGGTGCCGAGTAGCTGGCCAATGGTGCTGAGTAGCTATGGCTGAGTGAACCACCGCTGCTGCCACTGGGAGCATACACGGCAGGTGCAGCGTAACTGACTGGCGCCGAGTAGCTGATGCCACCGCCACTGCTGGCGGAGTAACTTGGCGCGGAAACGTAGCGAACTGCGTAGCCACCAGATGAACCGCCACTGCTGCCACCGGATGATCCTCCCGACGATCCATGCGATGCATGGTGGGCACGAATCTTGGCAGCCAAGCGACGCAGAGGCCCGACGTGACCGCCGGATGATCCTCCACTGGAACCGCCACTGCTGGCGTAGGATGCGACGTAACCGCCCGAGGAGCCCAGGCTGCCGCCGGATGAGCCGCTGCTCATCGCTGCACGGCGGGCGCGATGAGCGGCGAACAATCCCCCGCCACTGCTGCCACCGCTGCTGCCACCGACGATCCCGCCGCTACTGCCGTAGCCACCGCTACTGCCGTAACCGCCAGAGGATCCACCGGCCTGCGTGAAATTGGAGTGACTTGTCATCGCGACCACGATGGACGCGCAAGCCAGCAAACGGAAATACCTCATTGATGCAAAACTCCCTCCGATAAAATCCAACAAACACCGGCCAACGTGGGCGGCACAGACTTGCGTAGGATAACGGTCTGATTGCGCCGATCAAGCAGATACGGCAAATTTTGCGCAACAGGCAGCTTGGGAAACATGTGTGTTTTACTGCTTGAGGCGTTTTTCGTGCCCTTCTGGCACACTGGGAGCAAACGGGCCAGATGAGCTAGGGGACGCCTCGTCAATAGAAGGCGAAATGGGTTGGGTCAGAAATCCTGTGCGAAAGGAATTCAGGCGAATCCCACTACCAGGTGCGCCGGCGAATGAAGCATCGATCCCGCAGCACGAGGCCGAGGCTCATTTCACCGGTTCGATCTTCACGTCATCGAAATCTGCTTGTCCGGTGGCCCCAAAGAGCCCGATCCGCAGGATGGCTTCGTGTGTCGTGGGCGGGATTCGGATCAGCCGGCTGGAGGGACGCCAATCGCGGGTTCCGCGAAACGGGCCGAGCCAAAAGGTGCCGAGATCTTGTCGGGTTTCGTTGTAAAGGCTGATCGCGACCATCGGCAAAGCGTCTGGGGTGGGGCCTTTTTCCACGTTGACCGTCCTGACTTGCCCGCTGAGCCGAATCATCGAGATTTCGCGTCCGTCGATCGCGATGCCTTGCAGGAGGTGAGAATTCCGTCCCGGCGTGATGTTCTCGAACCGGGCAAAATGTTTTCCTTGGCCCCTGTCGTTGGACGTTGCTGTCACCTGCCGGACTTGTCGACCGTAGTACCAACCGGGAACGACGTCGACCATCTCGCCGTCGCCTTCTTCGGCCATTTGCTCGAAGTCGCCGTTGATGACTTGGGGGTTCTTAGGATCCGGCTGCAACTGACGCGAGTCCTCTGCTTCGCCGGTCATCGGGACGAACAGAGTCGGACGCAAGGGTTGCCGTTCCAGCTTTCCGTCTTTCTTGATCATCCGGTACATGGTCTGCTGGTAACGCTCGCCGACCGGGATGATCATCATACCGCCTTCACGGAGTTGGTCGATCAGCGGTTGCGGTACTGATTCAGGGCTGCACGTGACGATGATCTTGTCAAAGGGTGCCGCATTGGGCCAACCAAGGAATCCATCACCGACACGCGTGGAGACATTCTCATAATCAAGTTTTGCGAGCACATCCGCAGCACGCTCGCCCAGTTCCGGGACGATCTCGATCGTGTAAACATGCTCTACCAGCGGGCTCAGCACGGCGGCTTGATAGCCACTGCCGGTTCCGATCTCGAGCACTTTGTCGGTCGTCTCAGGCTGCAAAGCCTCCGTCATCATCGCGACGATGAAGGGGCTACTGATGGTTTGCGAGTGGCCGATCGGCAGTGCCATGTCATAGTACGCGCGTCGGCGTTCCGATGCGGGAACGAATTCGTGTCGAGGTGTGCTGCGGATGGCTTCCAGGACACGGCTATCGGTCACTCCGGCCGTGGCGATCCGTTCTTGCACCAACTGATCACGCAATTGAGCGTACGGATCATCGGCACGGGATTCTCCGGGAATGAAAATCAATGAAGGCATGAGCAGCAGAGCCGTTGAGAACAAGCGGAAATAGAGAACGGATAAATTCATCACGAATGCAGCCCGGGAACGAGTTCGAAGCATCGAATGGTTAGAGCGTTTCGGCGTGGTGGTCAGCGTGGTGGATTTCAGAAGACCGGTTTGACCGCGCGTGTTGCCATGAAGGTCGCGATCTTGTCGGACAGCGGATCGTCGCCTCCCCAGCGGTCTTCCATCATATCTGTCAATTGTAGGCCCGCATCCAATTGGCCGCCGATCAAGTCGCTGAGCGAATGGCCAAAATCGATCGGACGCTCCGGTCCCAATGTTTCCTCACGCTGGTCATCCGGCAAATCCAAATCGCTGTACGGGATGGAAAATCGCACGACGAGCTGGCCTCGCTGCATTTTGGCTTGGTCAAAGAGATAGTTCACCGGCTGAATCAGACCGGCCAACAAAGCCCCCCCGGACTTCAGCACTCGGGCAGCTTGTTGCCAAACGACTCGAGCATCGGGACAGAAATTGACTGAGCATGGATTAACGATCAAATCGAATTGCTCGTTGCCAAGGACACTTAGATTCGCCATGTCGGCTTGGACGGTGGTCAGAGCCAGCGAATGTTTGTCGGCCAACCGTCGATCGATTGCCAATTGCGATTCACTGAAATCCACCACTGTGACTTGAGCGCCCGCAGCAGCCAACAAGGGTGCCTGATGACCGCCGCCGGCAGCCAAGCACAGGACCTGACGTCCCATGATGTCACCAATCCACTGTCGGGGAATGGATTTGCAGGCCGTCAAACGTAAATCAAAATCGCCGTCGCGTGCGCGCTCAATGGCTTCGTCCGAAACGTGTTCAAACCAGCGATGGCGGCTGGTCGCGATGTTGTCCCAAGCGATACGATTGAATTCAGTCGGCTCCACAGGCGTACTCATCTCTTGATCAGCATCAGACGACAATGGCCGCAGAAGTGAGCGGGAACGCGAAAGCCGAATCCAGACTTGGAGTTCGCGATTTTTCTGCCTCCGGTCAAGAAGGTTTGAACTGGGTTGTCAGAATACGAACGCCACCTGATCGCTGCGGATGACGACAAGTCACCGTCGTCCATTTGTTGTCCACACTGGGGACAAGGGACGAAAGACTGCTCCGGTAACACAGTTGGTGGGGCGTAGGGTGAATTTTGATTCTCGTGATTCATTGCACATCGACCATTTCTTTTGATTCACTCGCCACCAAAAACGCACTCGCCTTGAAGTGAATTTTTATCACTGAAAGGTTGTGATAGGCATGACGAAAATCTTTCCGTCACCGATGCGACCACTGCGTGCCACTGCGTTGATCTTTTCCAGCGTTTCCTCAAGACGAGAATCATCGACCCACATGGTGATCTCGACCTTCGGCACGAAGGCTTCGGAGTACTCTGTCTCTTGGTACTCGTCCAAGTAGGTCTTTTGCCTGCCGTAGCCTTTGACTTCCGTCACCGTCAGTGCCTCCAACGGAGCGCGACGCAGGGCAGCGAGAACGTTCTCCGCGAGATGCGGTCTGACGACGGTGATAATTTGTTTCATTTTTGGCAGACATGGATGGAGGACGCTGCGGTCAAGGATAACGGCTGCGAAAACGAATCACCAGTGCGTGGCAACGCCGTGCCGCCGATCGCATACAATTCTGCGGACTCGATGAAGTTTTCGCCCCCGCCGCCCTGTTCCCGAGCGTCCTGTTCCCACCATGCCCGACCCGTATTCCTCGCCTGACCCGGTTGCCGACGAAGTCGATCCGTCATCCGATGCTGCCGCCCCTGGACTCTTGACGCGACTGCGACGCATCGGACCGGCGATCATCGTCGCGGCGGTCGTTTTGGGCCCCGGCAGCATCGTCAGTGCCAGTCGTGTGGGATGTCAGTATGGCTACGACTTGCTGTGGCTGGTGCCCTTGGCTGGTTTGTTGATGACCGCGATGACGATCGCAGCCATGGCCAACGGCGCATTGCATCCCGAGACTCCTTGCTCGGCCGTTGCCAAGCGTTTCGGCAGACCGGCGGCTTGGATGGTCGGTGGTTCGATGCTGGTCGCGGTCACGATGTTTCAAGCGTCCAACAACAATGCGATGTTGATGGCGGTGGAAGGATTCACGCGGACACCCGGCACCGCCGCCGAGCCGCATTCGGTGATCGTTCGCGTGGGGATTCCCTTGCTGTTGAACCTTGGCATCATCGCGATGCTGATTCTGGGCAAACGCAACCTGTATCGTTGGATTGAGTCCGCCATGGCATTGCTCGTCGCAGCCATGGTACTCGCCTTCGCCGCAAACATGCTGGCCGCCACGCCGTCGCCGATGGCAGTGGCTCGCGGGTTGGTCCCCAAAATGCCGAACACCGAGTTTGGCGGCGCAGTGGCTTGGTTGACCGCCGGTGCAATGGTCGCGACGACGTTCTCCGTCGCTGGAGCCTTTTACCAGTCGTATCAGGTACGCGAGAAAGGATGGGGGCGAAACGATTTGTCGACCGGTGTGACCGACTCTGTCGTTGGTATCGCGACCTTGGCATTGATCACGATGATGATTCTGATCACGGGCGCTGCCGCGTTGGGCGGTCGTGTGAAACCGAGCGAATTGACCGACGCTGCAGCGGTCGCACAAGCACTTGAGCCGATGTTCGGCCGGATGGCTCAGTACGTGTTTGCCGCCGGAGTCTTTGCCGGCGCGATCAGTTCGTTTGTGGTCAACGCATTGATCGGAGGGGTCGTGTTTGCCGATTCGATCAACATCGGCAGCAAGATGTCACAGCCCGGTGTCAGAAATTCCACCATCGGCGTCTTGATGTTGGGATGGCTGGTGGCAGCCGTCGCGATTTGGACGGAAACACCGCTGGCGGATTTCATCATCATTGCCCAATCGCTAACCGTTCTCGCCTTTCCAATTCTGGCCGCGACGGTGATTTGGCAGTATCACCAGGTTGATCGCAGCCGCTTGCCGGGATGGGTATTGCCCGCATGCTGGCTTGGGCTGCTGGTCGCAGTTGGATTGTCGATCCGAACGGTTGCGAAATTGGTCGGTGGTTGATGACGGCTGGATACGCCGTTACCCACTTGGAAAGCGATTGTCGCTCAGCTCTCCGAGCTGTTAGCGTGTTTGGAGCGGAAAACGCGTTGACTAAACCGAACTCCGCTGCCAAACCTTGCTCCACAGCATACGTTCAACGTGGTACTCGCTGTCGACTTGGAAAGTCGAGCGACAATAGCGGCCAAACGTTGCTCCACAGCATACGTTCAACGTGGCGCCCGCTATCGACTTGGAAAGTCGAGCGATTGTCGCTCAGCTCTCCGAGCTGTTAGCGTGTTTGGAGCGGAAAACGCGTTGCCTAAACCGAACTCCGCTGCCAAACCTTGCTCCACGGCATACGTTCAACGTGGCGCCCGCTATCGACTTGTAAAGTCGAGCGATTGTCGCTCAGCTCTCCGAGCTGTTAGCGTGTTTGGAGCGGAAAACGCGTTGCCTAAACCGAACTCCGCTGCCAAACCTTGCTCCACGGCATACGTTCAACGTGGTGCCCGCTATCGACTTGGAAAGTCGAGCGACAATAGCGGCCTGCCCCGAAAGGCAAACCGCATCAGTTCCCGAAACCGCCTGGAGGTTGGAATCCGCCGGGGTTGCCGAAGTTGATGCCGGGACCACCGGGAGGCGGGGCGGGCGTGTCGCTTTCGAACAAGTCTTCCTGACGAATCAGCAGCTTGCTGTAGGTTTCCTCGGGGATGACGTAGTACCAGTCGGCGAATCGCTCGTTCAAACTGCGGGAGCGACGTTGAGCATTTGCCAATCGTTCCTTGCGAGCATCAATCTTGCGTTCGTTCGACTTGGTGATTTGTTCTTGGACCGCAGCCAAACGCTCCTTCTTTTCTTCCTCTGTTTCCTGCTTAGCCGGAGCAGGCTTGTCGGCGTCGTCCCCAGCCGTCTCTGGGCTGGAATCACCTGGGCTGGAATCCGCAGGCTTTGCAGCCTCGGAGTCAGGTTTGCTTTCCGCCGCTGCTTCCGTTTTCGTTTCAGCCGTATCATCTGCAGTGGGTTTCTCGGCGTCCGTTTCAGCAGCGGGCTCTTGCTCAGTGGGCGCATCGGCGTCCTGGTCCTGACCTTCGCCGACCGTCGTTGACTCACCAGAACCACTTGCTTCGACTTCGCCTTCCTGGGGCTCGGTTGGAGCATCCGTTGTCTCGGCTGGCTCAGGGGTACCTTCTGCAGCTTCTTTGTCCGCGTCGTCGGGCTTTTCAGTCGAGTCGGCTTCATCCGCTGGTTCGGATTTCGAATCGGCAGAATCGCTTTCGCCGGACTCAGCGGGAGTGTCCTTCATTTCTTCTTTGTTCTCGGTCTCACTGTTTTCCGTCGCCGCAGGCTCGGGCCGATCCGATTCAGGAGTCTCTGATTCGGTCGCCGGTTTTTCTTCTTCGGTGGGTTTGGTCATCGGCGGGTTCAGCTCAGGTGGCAGCTGATCTGGAGCGGGCGCGGCTGCTTCTGCCGCCTTGTCCATTGCATCGAGATCCTCCAACGTTTCTGGCACGACCTCCAATGCCGGTGGCGGGAACATTTCTTCGTCGACGACGGTGGAGACCATCAGATAGCGATTCACGCCCGCGGAAGACTTCGGTTTGTCTTCTTCGGCCTCGGCGGAATCCTCTTCCGACTCGTCTTCTTTCTCGCCAAGTCCGGAGATGCTACCGAATCGCAAGATGTATTTCACGCCATCTTTCGTGGTCGTGGTCAGTTCGCCGTTGGCCGACAGCAACTCAAATTCACCATCCGCTCCCATGCGCACGGGATAGAATCCACGTTCGATCAGTTGCGAGCTTGCTTCACGGTCATTTGCAAAGTCCGCATCGGCTCGCAAGTTGGCACTGATGCCCTCGGGCTTGCGTTGCACATTGACGAATTTCAAGTCATCCAGTGCGGTCTTAATCCCGTCCAGCTTTGTTTTGTTCAGCTTCTTGGACTCATCGACTTCGACAACAGTCCCGGGTGCATTGGGTTTTGTGGGGTCAAATTCTTTCAGTTCATCCAGCTTCCACTCTGTGCCTTCCATCTCCAGCGTGGCTTCGTAGTTCTTTTCTGTGTTGATCACCAGTCGCGGTTGCAAACCTGATTGATCCAGTTGCAGCTCGGTGGTGTAGTCTTTGAGCTGAACTTTCTGCACATCAATGCTGCTCAACTGCAGCAAGTCTTCTTCGATCCAATCTTCGAATTTCGTCGTCAGCGGGCTGTCGTCCAGGGCAACGCTGTACACTGGGTCTTGTCCAGGAATCCGAACGTAGACCTGACCTGCTTGACCCTCGACGGGCTTGCCGATGATCAGCGATCCGAGTTCTTTGCCGTCTTGATCGTTGAACGAAACCAGTCGACCGACTCCCTCGTCGCCGATGGTCAATTGCTCTTCGTTCGGCTCGATAACACCGAATCCCGCATGGTCTTCGGCGAAGGCGGTCGGCGAGTCGAGCACTTTCAGGTCCACCAACGCATTCGCTGCGTTTCGCATCTGTTCCACCGCGTCGGCTGGGTAACCGCCTCGGGACGGGATGGTCCAGACGCCGGTTTCCTTGTCACGTAGGACCTCGAACTTGGACAGGGTGCCTTGTTCGTCGTCAAAGGTGACGATTTTCATGTTGGCTGCGGCTAGCGGATCTGAAAAGCTTGGCAACAGCACGCTGCCGGGCGCAATGCCGCTGCCTTCAGTTTCCGGATCGTTGGTCGCCGTCGGCCATGCGATGATGGCAGCAAGCACCGCTGTGACGGCTGCAGCACCCCAGAAAATACCAGTCTTTTGTGTTTCGTTTTTGCTCATGGTATCGCCTATTTCAATCGGCTCTTGCTGATGTTTTCTCGTTCACGCAATCGTCGTGCTGCGAAGACAACCACGCCGACGATGAGCGGCGGGATGCAGGGCAACGCGACCGCGTAGCCTTTGACTTTGTTCTGAATCGACGTGACCTTCTGGTCCGCCTCTCTGCGAATGTCGGCAATGTTCTTTTCTTGCTCGCGTTTGGCTTTCACATTGCTGATATCTTGTTTGGTCTGCAGACGTTCGGAGATCGTTTGGAATTCGATCTGCTTGGCTTCCAAGACCCGTTGTGGAATCTTTCCATCGCGGCTTTTCTCTTGCATATCTTTGAGTTCTTCCTTCAGAGACTGCAGTGCCTTCTCGCGTGCTTCGTCGGCCTCGCGGACCTTTTCGTCATAGGTCTTTTGGAACTGTTCCGTTTGCTCACGCACACCCTTGTTCGCATCTTCTTTGACCAAATCGATCATCCGCAGGCTTGCGAAAATGGGCTCATGCTTTCGGACTTCGATGAAGTCGGTTTCTTGGGTGAGCCAGTCGATCAAGTTCAAAACGAAGGTAACGTTCTGGAACTGAAAGCGGAGGTCGGGTGCGGAGTTCGGGTCGGCCCGGATCTGCAAGAACACCTCCAACATCAAATCGGTATCGGCAACATAGGCCACCTTCAATGCCGGCGCGTCGCTCGACGTTTCCCCGTCGGCTTCTGCTGGCTTGTCGGCTGATTTCGTTTCATCCTCGATCGTCATAGCGACCGTGCAGGAAGGTTTGAGCGTCTTGATATTGCGAGCGATCTCGTTCTGCCGACCCGTCCTGAGCAGTTGATTGATCTTGCTGAACTCGATCGTTCCCGTGTCGCCACGGGTTCGCAGCAACGGAGTGTGCTTGAGCGTCGGCTTGTCGACGGGGTAAATCGATCCGGCATACAGAGTCAGCACCTGACGCAGTCCGTTGGTGATTTCGCTATCGGGGTTCAACGACGCGATCACACTTTCGGGTCCGCCTGCTTCGGGCGTCGTCAGTCGAGAACCGCCAGGGGAGTTTTCATCAATGAACAGCCACAGCGGGTCGGTGTTCTGATCGAGGTTGGGGTAAGGATTGAAAATCTGCCAAACGAGATCGGATGCAAAACTCTCTGGCTGAGGCTGGCCGTCGCTGCGGAGCTGCAACAAATCCCACATCTCGACGATGTTGCCTTTGGGTTGAGGCTGGCCACCCATGCCGAACATACCGCCGCCGGCTTGCTTGGGCTCGCTCGTTGGCGTGATGTCTTGTCGTCCCAACGGGAACGGATCCTCGAACACAGCGGTGGGCACGCCCGCTTTCATCGCATCGAGCAGCCGTTGAAACTGGGCCGGCTGCAGCGATGAAGGCTGGACGGCGATTAGAGCGTCGTATTGGCCGACCGAGATCGGTGACTCCAAATCGACTTCGTCGACCGTGTACTGTTTGCTCCACTCATCCATCAGTGGGTGGCGATCGATGCGGGCCATCGACATGCCTTGCATGCTGACGCCGCCGTTCATGTTGGCATCGGTCTTCACCACGCCGATTCGCTTTCGGCTGCCGCTGGCGACCGTGTTGATGGAGCGTACGAGTTCGTATTCGACGGGGATCCCGTACTCAAAGATCGGAACAACGACTTTTTGGAGTCCCGCTCGGAAAGCGGCACCCATGATCAAGCGTTTTTGCTGCACAGTTCCTTGTTCACGAACCATCCGCGTGACGGGCTCGATTCCGAATCGTTCTTCGGCCAAAGCGGCTTCTTCGCTGAACAGGTCGATGTTGTCGTACAAGTTGACTTCGATGGTCCGCCCGTTTGCTGCCGCCGTGGACTTGAATTCCTTGAGCAAGTTGATCAGTTCGTAACGCGTCCGAGCGTACATTTCGGGGATTTCGTTGCTGATGTAAGCATCGATTTTGATAGGACGATCCGAATCCAGCTCGCGGATCAATTTCAAGGTAGCCGGTGCCAACGAGCTGACTTGGCCGTCCGTCATGTCGCGTCGAGCGACGTCCTTGGATCGAAACATCACGACGGCGGAGATCGTGATCACGATCAACGCGACGATCCGAGCCAGGTAGTGGTAGGCCATCGTGTTCCCGTCTTTGCCGCCCGTCCAGTGACGGCGACCGATCAGCACCATGCAGAAATACAATGCGACGGCCGTGACGAAAATGAAGTAGATCACGGAGGAGGAGCTGATCACGCCTCGCCCGAAATCGTCAAACGGTCTGGCGATGCCACTGTTCTTGATCAATTCACCCCATTTCAATCCCATCAGCTCTGATCGTCCGAGGACCGTTTCGGCCAAGGAAGCAAACGCCAGGGGTGCGTTGAACAAGGCCCCCAGGATGAAACCGACGGTCAGGTTTCCGGTCAGGAACGACGCGACCATGCCGATCGCGATCATGGTCGCACCGACGAACCAGTACCCCAGGTAAGTCGAAAAGATCAGCCCGGTGTCCAATCCGCCTTCGGTCAGAATCGCCAGGGTCACCGACGTACTGAGTTGGCTGAACAGCAGCGACGCGGTGAAAATCGCGGCCGCTGCCATGTACTTGCCGATCACGATGTCAAAGTCGTCCGCGGGCAAGGTCAGCAGCAACTCGTCTGTTCCTTGGCGACGCTCCTCCGCCCAAATGCTCATCGTGATCGCCGGGATGAACACCAGCATGATCCACGGGTACCAGTAATTGAGCTGATCTAGAGTGGCGAGATTTTGGTTAAAGAAATCGTGGGGCCAGAACGCTGCGGTCGATGTCAGGAAGACAAAGATGCAGAGGAACACATAGCCGGTCGGGTTGCTGAAATAGCCGACGAAGTTCCGTTTCATGACGGCGAACGCGGCACGCTTCGTTCCGGCAACCAAGCCAAAGATCGCCAGGAGCACACAGACGAAAATCACGTCGTAGAGTAGCAGTGTCAGCAGGGCTGATAGAACAGGGATCATTTTGATTTCTTGGAGATACTGAGACGGAAAAAAGTGTCGCCGCGTTGGGCGGGTCCAAGGAATGGGCGTTTCTCAGGCCGAATGTGGTGAGCCGCGGGGAGCATGCTTTGCTCACGCATCGGGTTTCGATGCTTCGACACCGGTCAGGCTATGGAACGCTTCGTCCAAGTCACCTTTGCCGATCGTCCGCAATCCATCCACGTCGCCTTCATAAACCAATCGACCTTCGTTGATTACGACGACGCGATTGGCCATCGCTTCGACTTCTTGCAAGATGTGCGTGCTGAGCAGGATCGTTTTGGTTTCCGCGAGGCGACGCATGGTACGTCGAACGCCTCGGATTTGGTTGGGATCCAAACCGGCGGTCGGTTCGTCGAGGATCAAGACATCCGGGTCGTGCAGCAGAGCTTGGCTCATCCCGACCCGCTGTTTGAAACCTTTGGACAGTTTTGCGATCGGTTTGTACATCACCGAGGAGAGGTCGCAGATGTCGACCACGGCATCGATCCGGTCGCGTTTCTTTGCCCCCGTCAATCCACGGGCTTCGGCAAAGAAATCCAGCATGCCGGTGGGCGTCATCTCCATGTACAGCGGTCCGCTCTCGGGCAAATATCCCAAGTGCCGGCTGCCTTCGATGCGGTCGTCCATCATGTTGTAACCCGCGATGCGAGCTTCGCCTTCGCTGGGCGCGATGTAGCCCGTCAGCATCTTCATCGTCGTGCTCTTGCCGGCACCGTTTGGCCCCAAGAAAGCGACCAGTTCTCCCTCGCGAACTTTGAAAGACACCTCACGAGCAGCGGCAAAGGGGCCGTAAAACTTGCTCAGCCCGATCGCTTCGATCATCGGGCGTCGTTCATCTTGCTTCGTCATCAAGGAATCCGTCGTGTGGATGAATAGAGTTCAAGCTACCGCTACGCCCAAAGGATCGCGTCGGTTCACGGGGCGAGGAAAAAAATATCATCAAACCAGTGCCTCGTGGTGGTGCCCAGATCTACCCATTCCGCCAGCAGCGAAACTCGTCAAGACTCTCGGCGGTTCACGTTACAGGCGGTACACGTTGCAGTACGTCCCATACTCTTGACGTGTTTCGCGACCCGTGCTCGGTTCTGACCTTCGCGCACGCAACCTACACCCGCGGAGAGTCTTGCGGGTCACCAGATCCGACAAACCGTCCGTTCGTGTTAGGACAGCAGCTCTTCACGAGCGATGATGACTTCGGCGCCTGGGGTGAGGCGACGCAGCTTGCGAACGACTTCGGCCTTTTCCATCGTGCCCGCTTTCGCGCGTGCGATCAGCTTGGCAACTTTCTTGCGACGGGTACGCAGACGACGGATCTCTCGGACGCGTTCAATTCCGGACGGCATGTTCAGACTCCGATGTGGGAAATTCTATGAGAATAGAAGGGGGTGAATTGTGTTTTTCGGGCTCGATGACCGTGAGCCAGCGGATTTCGCGGAAGGCATCCCCCCTGGCGAATCGCATATGGTAGCGGAAAGCAGCGATTCGACGAAGTGGGCTTTTTGCTTTGCTGCGAAGACGTTGACCAATGGTCTACGCAACGAAATGTGTGGGCGAAATGTGTGGACAATGGAAGGCTCTGCGGGTTCAATCGTTATCCTGTGCGAGTACGATTGATCGAACTTGACAGGTAGCCCCCCATCTATGCGGTGCTGCTCCGTGGTGCTGCTTGATCGAGACCGTGTCGACTTGTTGAATTTCAGTTGGATAACTAAGGAAAACCAAATGTGTAAAAGCGCCGTCATGAATCCGCTGCAGCATGTCGTTCTGGCCTGCTTGATCGCGGTAGCGTCCCTGCCCATCACTGCCAGGGGGGAAGCCCCCGCAACGCCTGCAGAATCTCTTGCAAATCTAGACGGTGCCGGCATTTTGGGGCAACTCAGAAATGGAGGACCGGATTCGCCAGGAGCGGAGGCCCTGGCAGCGACTGCGCTGTTGCTCGTTGACGACAGCGAGCTTGACTCGTCCGTGGCGGCGCTCGACACGATGCTTGCAACCAAATCAGAGGCCTATCGAGAGCTGCGCGACCAAGCACTGGCGCTGAGGAAATCGGACCTTGAGGTCAACCCTGGAGCGGTCACGTTTGACACCTTGTTGCTGACTAATGAAATGCAACAGTCGATGCTACGGGCAGCCGTGAGCGGTTGGTCGGATGAGGTCGCCGAGACCAAATCGCAAGTCGCCGCTAGCGAGCTTCCCGCTCCGATCAAGCAGCACCTGACTCGCTATGCCGACCTGTGTGCCAATTTGGCCGATGCATTTGCACAAACAGAACTCGCTGCGGCAACCGGTCGAGAGGTTGCAATGGGGCTCGCACATGACAGAGAGGTCGACGAAGCGTTCAACATGCTGGGGGACTATCGCAAGGATCCCGACAGCGTCGAACGAGGGCGAGCAGGTGAGGCGAATGAGTTTACCGTGATGGCGGCCCAAGAGAGCGCGAAAGCCGACATGGTCAATGCGATCACGGCACAATACAAGGCCTACCTGGATGGAGAGAAGACAAAACTGGAGATGATGAAGACGCTGCAAGAACTGGAGTCCGGAGCGTTGGACTTGAAAGAGAAGCGGGCAACGATCTATTGGACGCTCCGCAAATTGCGAGAGGAAAACTTGGCCGAAAAGCGGGCTCAGCAAATCGCTCGCAACAAAGAGATCACGACACAGGACAAGGAAGAGACCGCAGCGGATCTTTCTCCCACTTGGCCCAGTGCCTTCGAGCATCGAGAATTGAAGCCACACGCGGACCAACTTCGTGAGAATCTCATGTCCTACGGCCCCAGCAACAGCGGACAGCTCTCGGCTTGCTACGCCAAATGCGTCTCCAACATGCGATCGTTGCATCGAGTCCTTGGCTCTGGCATCGATGGCGTCTCTGTCGAACAGTGCGCCGCGCTCCGTCGCTATTTGCGCAAACTAGATGCTGAGTTGCAGCAGAACTACCGTTCGGACAACTATATCGCCAGTTTGGTCTCCTCGCCGTCGAGCCAAAACATTGCGGACTCCGATCTTCAGGAAGAGTTCTTTATCGATGTGAAACCGGCGAAGCTGCGATTCACAGGCGACAACCGCCAAATCGCCAGTTTTGCGATTTATCGCTCGCTGTTGTCGGCCATCGTTCGTGCCGGGGCCGCTGGAAACACCGGAGAGCTCTCAACGTTGGCCAAACAAGTCCGAGAATCATCTCTGTTGCTGCCCGAACACCGTGAAAGCCTCAAGAAGATCGGATCATCGGTCTACAAGAATGCCGGCAAAGCCTCATCAGTGGAAGACCTGGGCGATGTGCTTGCCGTCATCTCGGGCGCGTCCGACTCGGCATCGAGTCTCGACTTGCCAGCAGATTATCAAGCAGAAGCCTATGAGATTCTGATCGCGTCCACACTGGGAGACTGAACATGGCGGTTCGCCATTTCTCGCTCGTGTGCTGTTGGTGGGTAGTGTTTCTGCCGGCAGTATTTCTGCCGGCAACTCCTCTCTCCGCAGCAGAACCGGCTGCGAAGCATGCGTTGCTGATCGGTTGCACCGACTATCCTCGGCTGGACGATTTTTTTCAGCTAGAGGGACCTGTCAATGACGTCGCCTTGATGCGTCAGGTCTTGATCGAGTCATACGGGTTCACCGCGGAGTCAGGCCGGATGGTCACGCTGGCCGCATCGGAAGATGCGATGCATCAACCGACCCGCGCTAATATCCAGCGTGAGTTCGAGTCTTTGGCTCGGCGTGTACAGGCGGGTGACGAAGTGCTGATCTTGATGGGCGGGCACGGGAGCCAACAACCGGACAACGACCCCGAAAACCCAATGGATGCAGAGCCCGATGGATTGGACGAAGTGTTCTTGCCGTGCGATGTCGGTCCTTGGGACGGCAAAGCAGGGATGATCGAGAACGCGATTGTTGACGATCAGCTTCGCCAGTGGTTGTCCGCATTGGTGGCCAAGCAAGCCTCGGTGTGCATCATCATGGACGCTTGTCATAGCGGTTCAGGGGTCCGTGGAAGTGATGCGGAGAGGTCCCGTCAAGTTCCTCCTGGCCAGTTGGTTCCTAAGGCATTGCTGGATTCCGTCAGAGAGTCGTCGTCAGAAGATGACGCGTCGGACTCGCTCTTTGACGGGCCGGGTGATCTAGTCGCCATCTACGCTGCTCAGCCGCACGAGACAACTCCGGAGAAAAAGCTGCCACTCACTGCAGATCCCGATGCACGCAAGTACTACGGCCTGCTCTCCTTTACCCTCTGTGACTTGCTTTCCAACACCAATCGCAAACTGACCTACAACGAGTTGATCCAGGAAGTTCAATCCCGGTATGTGGCGATGGGGCGAAGATCCCCGACCCCGCTGATCGAAGGCAGCAATCGTGATCGAATCGTCATGGGCAAGGAATCGTTTCCCGAACGCTCACGTATTCGGTTGTCTATCCAGTCGGATGACGAGGGCACGATCAATTCCGGTGCACTGCAGGGAGTGACCAAAGGATCGATCTATCGCATCACGGCGCCGCTGGATGATGCTGGCCGCTCGAACAAGGACACCAGCGGATTCGTTCAAGTGACCGAGGTCGACATGACATCCGCTACCGTCGTCCCCGTGGCTTACGATGAATCGCCGAAAGTTTCGTTGGCTGATGTGCAGCAGCGTTCTGTCTGTGAATTGGTGTTTCGTGATTTGGGCGATCGTCGTTTGGGTGTCGCGGTTGATTCCTTCGATGACTCGGGGACAGCGATCGCTGAATCGCTTCATCAGCGATTGACGCAACTCGCGTCTGAGCTCGATTCCGAGCTGGTGGAGGTCGTAACGGATCCTCAAGATGCTCAATGGCTGATTCGCTACAACGAGGGCGAAGTCCGATTGGTTCCGGGTGCGGGGATCGCAACGGGCGACGAGTCCAGCGTTTTTGTGTCTCACGGAGTTCGATCGGACTGGCCCGAGCTGATGCGTGAGGATCTGAGACGGATCGCCCGCGCAACGAACTTGTTGCGACTCACCGGCGACAACGCAGAAACAGATCGCGGAGGCTTGATCGGCCTGTCCATCAAGACGTTCGATGAGGAAAACAATGAAATCCAGTGGCAGTCGGCCGGCCGGGTGCTGAAAGAAGGCCAGCAGATCAAAGTCCGCTTGCAGCATTTTGGGCGTGAGAACGTTGATGTCACCCTGCTGTACGTCGACAACGCCTACGGAATCACTTGCTTGTATCCCAACCCCGGTGAAAGCAACCGATTGCGAACAGGTGACTCGCAATCGATTCGTTTAAGAATCAACGCGGAAACGGTGGGACTGGAGTCACTGGTTGCCATCGTTGTCAAATCAGACGGACAGCCTGTTGACTACAGCGTCTTGGAGCAACCTTCGTTAGAGCGAGCCAGCGCGGAGCTTAGTCGCGATGTGAATCGCGGAGGCGTCGGCTTGTTCGAAACGCCGCTGGGACGACTCTGTAAAACATCACTTTACGGCGTCGGTGCCAGCCGGGGTGTGACCCGCGAAGCCGAGCAGAACTATCGCGTGTCTGTGATGAGCTGGAAAATCGAACCGTGACATCTTCCCGCTGCCGTCACCTTTTAACACTATCTAATGACTTGGCGCTGATCCAATCACGTACCCATCGAAAGAAGTCATGTCTGCGTCGATCTTAGGCCTTGCCCCATCGGCCATCCGTTTACTGCTTGCAGTGTTCCTGGTCACGTCATCTAGCATGGCGCTGTTCGGTCAAGAAAAGGATCAGGTCGAGGGCAAAGCCAGCCAAGAGGATTTGGCGACGAAGGTGATCACCATCGCCCAGGGACGAGCCTTGCTCGCCAGTGATGCATCGCTCGAACATGGTCGCGCCGCCGTTTTTAAAAAGGATTGGCCGGAAGCAAAACGGTTTTTGGATAACGCACTCGCTGAAGAACGCAAAGCGTTTGGAGACTCCTATCCTGGCAACTCAGAGCTCTTGTTTTTGCTGAACATTGCAAACAGGAATCTGGGTGACGGCAACGATGAGCTGACAAACCAATTGACAGCATCTCTCGATTTCGCTGACTCTGCAGATTGGTCCGTGTTACCTCCTGAAGACAGAAAACGTCTTACAAATCAGACTCGCGAATACAAGGAAAAACTGCTGAAAGAGACATTGCGACTGGTCTCAGCAGTAGGGGATTTGGGCAGTCTGGCTGATCAGCAAGGCACTCCAGAGTTTGCAGCGGTAGCCAAAGCCTTGTACATGCAGTATCGAGCCCTGGAGGCAATGTTCAAGGAGTCGTTTGACGAGCAAAGAAAAACGTTGATTCAAATTGCTGAGCTGGGCGGTATCGATGCAGAGCAAGATAAAGACACTCAACAAATGATCTCGGACACCCAGTCTCAATTTGAGACGCTCCGAGACGAGCAATTGGGACTGCTGGCCCCCATGGCAATCGCAGCGTACGCAGAGTCACTGCCTCCGGATCAAACCGATCTTGCTGCCGAGCTGCTCAGCGAAGCATTTGATCGGTTGCAGCGAGCCAATCCAGATTGGGCAAAAGATGAGAACATCTTTTATGGCGGTCGAGCGATCGCAAATCAGTTGGTCGGCGTACTAGATCAACAGCTATCAGAAGCGAGATTGGCTGCGGATTGGCAGACGGCCCAGCAGTTGCTGGAGCAGATTTTGCCGATCGTCGAAGCATTGGGCAGCTCCATCGATGAATGGCGTGTTTTGGACGACGAGGCCAAACGGCTGGTATCCAAGTCTCATCAACAGCGAAAGGAATACTCGGAAACCATTCGGATTGAGAAAGAGGATTTTCATCGTTTGCGGAATACACCGCAGGCCGCCCAAGCAATCCCAATCGGAGTGGCGATCGTCGACATACGCACACAGATCCTTGGACGAGATTGCGTACAAGCCGCTTGGACGAATCGAATTCTCGGCTATTTGCTTTGGACACAGCAGCGATACGTTGAGGCGATGCAGCGTCTGGAATGGTCTTCACTGAGTTACTCAAAATTTGTGTCGCCTGGAAACAATCGCATGCAAAGTGCGATTCAAGACCTGTTCATCAATGCCACGGCAACTACTGAATCTGGCTTGATGACAACAGAGCGATCACAGTCCTTGCATGCAACCGCGAGGACGCTTGCGAGTCGACTTGGGAAAGACAACGCGACGATAGCGTCTGCTGAACTGACACTGCATCGACTCGATTCGTTGTCTCAATTTACCGAGCAACAGAGGGAGGCCTATCAAACGCTCCAAAAGAAAATGACTGTTCGAGACAACCACTTTCAGAACGGCAATTATGCAACAGCGCTGTCGGTCGCCAATGATGTCGTCAATGAGACCGCAGCACTCTTTGGGCTCGATTCCATGGAGTCACTCATGGCCAAGCAGGCTCATGCCAACTGTGTCCGCATGACGGGGGATAGTGATGCAGCAATCGAATCCTATCGGTCAATGATGAAAGACTTTGACCATGCGCCCTTCAACAAGGTTCAAGGTTTCGCCAATGTGTGCTCTGAGTTTGCATCTTTGCTGTCGTACATCGGCGGGATTGAGAATCAAGACGAAGCGTTGCAGTGGATTGGACGAGCGAAGGAATTGACCGAGAAGACGGTTGGCAAGAGTTCTTACAGCTACGTATGGCTGTTGATGAGTGAAGGCGAAATACTGCGGGACGGAAAAGGTAAGGCACAAACGTCGCTGACAATATTCCAGGAGGCGGGCATGCTCATCAATGACTTGGGCGGGGCAGAATCCTTTGCAAACGCCCAATCGCTCGTCAACGTTGCCCTCTCTCAAAAGATGCTCGGCCTTTATGAGGCAAGTGACCAACATCTACGCGATGCGTTGGAAATTCGAAAAACACAGGGCTTGAATTCGCCTCACTATCTTGCTTGGAATCTCTGGGCCCTTGGAGAAACCAATTTTCAGTGGGGAAAGTTCCAAGACGCAGCGAAATACTATGCAGAGTGCTTGGATGTGAAGGAAGAATTTACGCCGGGAGCGACAGATATCGGTGAAGTCTATGGAAACTATCTTGCATCCGCATCCTGGATGCCCGACCCCGAACCCGCAATCGAACGCGTTGTCCAGCGATTGACCAAGAACCGCAGCAGTCACTACGGTCAAGATAAATCTGCGTTCGCAGCGGAATGCGTTCGCGCCGCGGGAAAGGTCATGATCGAGCCGGGCGGCAGTTTTTACGGACGAGTGAGTGATCTCCGCGCTCACACAGTCATGCGACTGGCTGCGATGGCGGTGAGCGTGCTGGAAAAGACGAATTCCGATCCAATTGCACTGGGAAATGCGTTGCAATTGCTGGGCGATGCGGAAAGGTATCTGGGCAACCATCAAGAATCAGTCCGACACTATGAGCGGCTGTTAACGCTTCTCGATCAAGTGAATGATGCACCGGCGTGGTTGCGAGGCAACGCTCATGTTGGACTATCGATTGCCTATGAGAACTTGTCTGCATTTGACCAATGCTTGCTGCAACGACGCAAAGGCATTGATGTTTTTTCTCGTGGCTATGGTCCGCAGTCCCCCCAAGTTGTCAATGCGACGCTTGGGTTAGGCTGTGTCCTCATGATCCTGGGAGATTTGGACGATGCCGAGCGTCTGACACAGGAGGTGTGCGACTACTGCGGTCAGCGTCAACTTGCTGAAGCGATGCGGCAATTGGCGATCATCTCTCGGCTGAGAGGGAACTTGGGACGCAGCGAACAATGGCTTCACAGTGCTCGACGAGTCACCGACGAACTGAAAGGCAATCAACAGCTCTTGGCATTGATTGACCTGTCACTGTCCGAGCTGTACCTGATGCGAGGAGAGTTTGAACTGGCCAAGACGCTAGCCCAAAAGACGATTGATAGTGACCATCTCCAAGAACAATCAACCGCTGAAGAGATCTTGGCGGTTGCGACGCTGCAGACCGGCGATCTGAAAGAGGCAGAGTTGCTCTTGGAAAAGAGATTGTCGGTACCCAACCCATCATCGCGAGCACGTTTCGCAATGGCGGCACTGAAACAATCCTCCAACGATCATGCAGCCGCAAAGCAACAACTGCTTGAGGAACTGCAGTTCGCCGTTGAATTCCAGCAAGCCTATGGACACGTGCTCTCTCAGCGGCAAAAACTCAAGGTCCGTCAACGTGTGGACGGTGCGATCGATCAATTCGTCAGCTTTGCATTGCAGTCCGATACCTCACAAGATGAGCTTTATCGCTGGTTGATGCCCATGAAGGGGTTGGTCTTCGAGGAAGAGTTCAATCGACGCGAGAAGCTCCGCAGCAACACCGATGCTGATAGTCGTAACTTGATTGCCAAGCTGGACGCTGTGAATCAACAGCTTTCACGAGAGCTGTTCAAGGAGTCCGCGGGTGCTGCTCGTGTCGATACGGTGGACAGGATCCAAAATCTGACGCTGCAGCGAGAGAACCTGGAGCGGTCGTTGGGATTGGAAAGCCAATCGAATGTTCCCGGCTCGCAGGCTGTGTTTCAACAGGGGCTGGATCAACTGCAGCAGCGACTCGGCACAGATGACGCAATGATCGATTACATCTTCTATTACCATCACGATCGCATCGGAGTCCCCAATTCGGTTCCAACGCTAAAGGCTCTGGCGTTTGTGGTCAGGAGTGACTCTGTGTCGATGGTTGAACTAGGGGGCGCTGAACCGATTCGCCAAGCGATCATGCAATGGCGAGAACACTTGATCGAGCGAAATTCGGAGCTATTTACCGAGGCAAATCAAGACTTACGGAAACTAATCTGGAGTGCAATTGAACCTCACGTTTCTGACAGGACAAATCTCATCCTTTCCGTCGACGGATCGCTTGCCCAGGTTTCTTTCGCCGCGTTGCCCGACGCGAGGAACGGTTACTTGCTGGATCATCACCGCATCACTCTCGTATCAGCCCCTCGGGTCTTGCTACATGCTGATGAAGATTCTGAGCCCGTACCTCCAAGTTCAGAGCGGCCGCGTTCGGAAACCGACTTGCTGCTGGTGGGCGGATTGGACTATTCGCGTCCAGCCGACGGGAAGATCGAAGTTACTCCCGCACGTGATTCACATGACGAATTGATCGAAGCGATAGAGCCGGCTCTTCAAACGACGTCCATGATCGCGCTGCGTTCAGTCAATCCGGTCACGGCTTGGCAACCGTTGCCTGGAACTGAGGCCGAGATTCGCAACCTGAAAACCATGGCAGAGTCTGCTGAGCAACCGATGAACGTCACGCAGTTGACCGGGCGTGCGGCGAGCGAAGCGGTTCTGAAAGAGAAGATGCCTTTGGCCCGCTGGGCACACATCGCAACTCACGGTTTCTTTGCCAAGCAGCCGGGCGAAGATCAAAATGGCGAAAGCTCTCCTTGGGCATTTCAGTCGTTGAGCCAAGAGTCCGTGGTGGGATTTGATCCGAAACTGCTATCCGGGATCGTCGTCAGCGGAGGGAACGTCAGAGATGACGACTTGCAAGACGGAATCCTGACGGCCGCTGAGATCGAAGTCCTGGATCTTTCGCAGACCGAGCTCGTGGTGCTCTCGGCTTGCGAAACGGGATTGGGTGACGGACAGTCCGGCGAAGGAGTGATGGGCTTGCAACGAAGCCTGCACTTGGCCGGATGCAGCGATGTCGTGGCAAGCCTTTGGAAAGTCGATGATGCGGCGACAAAGATACTGATGACATCGTTCTATCAACAGCTTTGGAGCGGCAAGAATCCCGCCGAAGCACTGCGTCAAGCTCAGTTGGCCTTGCGAAACGGAGAACTGGAGGGCTCGGACCGCTTGAGAGGGGTGACACGTGTCACCGAAACAAACGCGGCGCCCGAATCAACACGAGTAGTCGCACCGATCTACTGGGCAGCGTTCACCATTTCAAGCACGAACGCCAATTGACGCTGTCACGACGACGAGGCGTCACTCGATGTTTTCGGATCGCTCAACGATTTCGCTTCCGGAGCCCGGATGGGAACGAGCACTTGATCTCCATCGGTCAGCGAAGTCGGGCAAACCTCCTGCTCTTCGCATTGCCGACAGATCACCCGAATGGCGTCGGGACCGGCGATTTGCAGGTCATGTTTTTCGCAAAGTTCAAATAATTCGGTCAAGTGTTTGCAAGGCATGTTCAGGACTCGTTTGAGGGATACGCGGTCCAAGGCCGCCAACATGACTGCGCTTTGTATGGAAGGTAAATCGTGAACAAAGCTTTGCCGGACAGCGGACGGAAACCAATTGTTGCCATGTCCCTCTATCATTGCAAAACGGGAACATTCCCGATAGCGGTAAATCGACCAAAGGCGGGGCTTTCGCCCCGCCTAACATTAGGCCGTTCACAGACTAATCAAGTGATTAGAAAAGAGGCCCACCGGGTAACGGATCCATGGTGCCGATGATGTTGTGAAAAACAACGTCGACAGATATCGGTGTGAGTACGATTCCTTTACCTGCATCAGCACTGGAGCTTTCAGGTGACGGATTCGTGACCAAACCACCATTGTTGGAACCTACGTTCGGTGCGGGCTCCTTTTTTCCGCCATCGTTTTCGGCAGGGTCCCGAGTCAGATCATTGCGAAGCAGCACCTCAGTGGTTTCGCTCGTGCGTCCAGCTTTAGACTTATCATCGCCGTCCGTCGGGGAGCCGATCGGCTCGTTTCCGTCACCACCGTTGCCCTCGGGGTTCGGCATTTCGGAGTTGCTGTCACCTGAGGAGTCGTCCGTTTCGTCACTGTCGGAATCGCTTCCCGATTCGCCGCCATTAGTGCCTGCGTCTTGGCCGTTCTCGTCTGTTTGTGATGCGGCATCAGCAGCTTTCTCCGCCTCATTTATGATGACCCGAGCACTCCTTTCCCCGAAAAAGCGTTGCCCGTCTTCTTCGTCTTCGGCAATCTCGGCCTTTTCGTTGATGGAGTCACCGTAGATTCTCGCTTCAAACTCCGCGTCGTCCTCCTCACTGTCAGGAGCGGGTTTTCCATTGTCCTGGCCAACATTGACGGACAGGCCGCCGCGGTCGAAATCGATCTGTGTGTCAAGATCCGAGAGTTTTCCCTTTGCCTCATCTAGCACGATTTTATCGATCATGCCGGTGAGATCCTCTTGCATCGCGTCGGTGTCCAACTGTTTCTTGAGATCCAAGTCTTGTGTGAGGGAAATTCTTGTTTCGGAAACGAATGCCGGTTTCGTGTCGGCAGCTTGAATCACTGCTTCCAATGCAGCGGCAGCCATCAGCTTTCGGTCTTCGAGGCTTTGGATTCCAGTTCCGACACGGTAAAACTTGCGCAGACTCATGATGTTCTTCTTTCGAAAAGATTAGGGGGAAAAGGTATCTGCGGTGCTAAGCGGAGCCTCAATTCGCCTGTTACAACGAATTTTGAAAAAGATCTTTGGCATTTTTTTTCATGCCTGGTCGCTTCGGATACGCTTCCCCCGCCAGCGTTTTGCTCTCGTTTTCATTGCTACCACCGAGTCCCGCGATGTTCCCCAAGTGTTTACTGGTCAACGGCAGTGCTAGGCCGACTGAGGGCAACTCAGCAGCGTTATTGAGTCAGTTTGAGCGATTCGCCGATGGCTTTGAGTGTCGAACCCTGGACCTGCTGCATGCGGACAGTCTAGGAAAAGCCATGTCGGAGCTGGATTGGGCGGACGCTTTTGTCTTTGCGACCGGCACCTATTGGGACAGTTGGGGATGGCCGCTGCAGCGTTTCCTGGAGTACGCAACGGCCACGGAGGGGACGTCGACTTGGCTGGGCAAACCCGCCGCGGTGTTGGTCAGCATGCATAGCGTCGGCGGCAAATCCGTTTTGTCGCGGCTCCAAGGAGTGCTCAATACGCTGGGTGTGGTCATCCCGCCGATGTCAGGGTGTGTGCTTTCGGCGGTCGGTCAAGCCGCGTTGAAGTCGTCGTCGCCGCAGATCCTTGGCGATATTTGGTGCATCGAAGATCTACGAGTCGTCGCCGCCAATCTGCGCTGTGTTTGCGAAGGACGTCGAGACTTTAAGGCCTGGAATGTGGATCGCGCGGACTTTACGCAGCGCTGGGTCGATTTGTAGACCCAACGACAATCGTCGCTCGACTTTCCAAGTCGATAGCGTGCCCCGTCAAACGTCTTGCCAATTCCAAACGTTTACTTGTGCAGACAGGCCCCGCTCCCTCGCATTCGGCTTAACGGATCTGCTCGACCTTCCCCGAAGTTCCGTGGGGGACGGTGACGCTGTGGAACGCGGTCCCGGACTTATGATTTGTTTTGGGGCGGATGGTGGCGTTCGTTGTCGACTTGGAAAGTCGAACGACAATCGTCGCTCGACTTTCCAAGTCGATAGCGCGTGCCCCGTCAAACGTTTTGCCAATTCCAAACGTTTACTTGTGCAGACAGGCTCCGCTCCCTCGCATTCGGCTTAACGGTTCTGCTCGACCTTCCCCGAAGTTCGGTGGGGGGGCGGTGACGCTGTGGAACGCGGTCCCGGACGTATGATTTGTTTTGGGGCGGATGGTGGCGTTCGTTGTCGACTTGGAAAGTCGAACGACAATCGTCGCTCGACTTTCCAAGTCGATAGCGCGTGCCCCGTCAAACGTTTTGCCAATTCCAAGCGTTTACTTGTGCAGACAGGCCCCGCTCCCTCGCATTCGGCTTAACGGATCTGCTCGACCTTCCCCGAAGTTCCGTGGGGGACGGTGACGCTGTGGAACGCGGTCCCGGACTTATGATTTGTTTTGGGGCGGATGGTGGCGTTCGTTGTCGACTTGGAAAGTCGAACGACAATCGTCGCTCGACTTTCCAAGTCGATAGCGCGTGCCCCGTCAAACGTTTTGCCAATTCCAAGCGTTTACTTGTGCAGACAGGCCCCGCTCCCTCGCATTCGGCTTAACGGATCTGCTCGACCTTCCCCGAAGTTCCGTGGGGGACGGTGACGCTGTGGAACGCGGTCCCGGACTTATGATTTGTTTTGGGGCGGATGGTGGCGTTCGTTGTCGACTTGGAAAGTCGAACGACAATCGTCGCTCGACTTTCCAAGTCGATAGCGCGTGCCCCGTCAAACGTTTTGCCAATTCCAAACGTTTACTTGTGCAGACAGGCCCCGCTCCCTCGCATTCGGCTTAACGGATCTGCTCGACCTTCCCCGAAGTTCCGTGGGGGGCGGTGACGCTGTGGAACGCGGTCCCGGACGTATGATTTGTTTTGGGGCGGATGGTGGCGTTCGTTGTCGACTTGGAAAGTCGAACGACAATCGTCGCTCGACTTTCCAAGTCGATAGCGTGCCCCGTCAAACGTCTTGCCAATTCCAAACGTTTACTTGTGCAGACAGGCCCCGCTCCCTCGCATTCGCTTATACGACTAATTGCGACCTCCACCAAGTTCCGTGAGTGAAGTGCCTGTCGTGAAACACGCAAAGCACCGGCGTCATGCGTACGCCGACGCCGATCGATTCATCCGGTATCACTGTTAGATTCGTAGCGATTGATTCAACACGCGAGATTCGCAGAAGACTCCTTGATCAGTCCCGGCATCGCCGATCATACGGTTGCTGCTGTTGGATTGCGCGGAAAGGATTCCCGCAAACGATGTTTCTCAATCGTGTTTCACGACGGATCGTACCATGACCAGGCTTACCGGTTGTTTGTTGGTAATGTTGTTGCCCACATTTTTGATGGCGCATCACCCAGATCGGCAAAGCTATCCCGTCCGTCCTCGGGTCGATCTCATAGGCCCGGTCGGCAACAACCTGAAACCTGATTATCGCCGCACGTACAATCGCCCCAGTAACCTGATGGGCAAGATTGCATATAAAATCGCTCCGTCGAGCCAAGAAGCCATGGCGTGGCACAAAGCTCAGCATGCCGGGCTGTACAACGGGAATTGCCCCCGCGTGGTCGATCATTATTTCTTTCCCAAACCCTGGGAAGCATTGCGGGTCGGCCCACGACCCGATCGCGATGCCGTCGAATACCGCAGCCAATCCGTTCGTGCTTTGATCAATCAAGACATTGAGGAATTAGATAAAGCGGGTCAAGAACTGAGCAGCGAAGAGGGTATCGACATGAGCCGAGCCCTCTCGGACGAGCAGATGTACGACAAGAGCGAAGTCTTGCAGCTGGAAGATTCCCTGCCGCTGGAGTTGGTCCCCAAGAGCGAAACCGAACTTCCCGAGTTGACTCCGCCTGCAAAGACGCTGCCAGAGCCGATCGAGCCATAGGCTAGTGTTGGGCTGTTCAAAACTTGGCGTTGACATTGTTTTTTCAGTCCATGTTTTCGTTCCATGCATCGCAATCAAAGTGAGCCTCAGGCGCTAGCCGTGGGCCGGCACCACAATTCGCCACAGGCCCACGGCTAGCGCCTGAGGCTCACTGGGGCCACCTGCTGCGCCGGCAGCCACAGGCCCACGGCTAGCGCCTGAGGCTCACTGGGGCCACCTGCTGCGCCGGCAGCCACAGGCCCACGGCTAGCGCCTGAGGCTCACTGGGGCCAGCAGCTGCGCCGGCAGCCACAGGCCCACGGCTAGCGCCTGAGGCTCACTGGGTTCACCAGCTGCGCCGGCAGTAGGGACATGAATTTGCGCAAACCCATAAAGACACAACCCCGAATTTTGAACAGCCCAGTCAAGACTGGACAATGCACGTAGTCGCGTCTCCCCGAGACGCGAAATTCCGAGCATCGGAGAGGCTCGGCTACGCGAATTGCTTGCATCGAAATCGCGAATCAGAAAATTCTTAATAACCGTCAAAGTTTACCCAGTCGCTCGCCGATAACACTCTCGGGCAAAGTCTCGACCGACACCGAAGGGTGCCGCGAGAGACTTTGTGGGGGGGCTTTCCATTTTATTCGTCTAACGCTGACTGGTGCGCTCGAGGTGCGCCGGAACGCGATGACCAAGGGAAGCCCAGGGCATGAATCGCTCTTTGTTTCGATATACCGCATTTCTGCAGCTAGGCCTCGCGGTCTTGTTGGCGACCGGTTGCGCACAAACGCAACCGTTCTTCCTCAACGAGTCCCCGGACTTGCAGCACTACCTCAACGCCGCCACTGCCATCGAGTATCCCGATGTGCAGGTGGAGAGCTTGCCAGGTACGTTGCAAACACTGGCTCCGCTGACGTTGGGCAACCACGACTATGAGTTCTGGAACCTGACGCTGGAAGAGTGCGTCTCCATGGCGCTCCAGAATTCCAAGTTCTTTCTCACCACCAGTGGGACTGCGGAGTTTCGTCAGAACATCGCGACCCAATTTGTCAGCGGCCAATCGGAGCAGTTTGGTAGCGTCTACGACGTTGCCATTCAGCAGACGACGACCCAATCGGCACCACTGGCTATCGATGGCAATGGCAACCGCTTGCTGCCTCGTGGTGTCGTGCGTGCCAACCAAGTCGGCGGCGTGGAGGACGCATTGGCGGAGTTCGACGCCCAAGCCAGTTCGTTCATCGATTTCTCGACCACCGACCGTGCTCAGAACGTCGGTGCTGGCAACACCATCAACCCGCAGTTCGCAACGGCGAGAAACGCAACGCAGCAGGCGGCATTGAGCAAGCGACTTGCAACCGGCGGCGTCGCCACATTGCGGGAGCAAGTCCTGTACAGCGCCAACAACACACTGACGCAATCCCAGGCAGCTCCCGGGACGATCGCTGGTCGAGCCGTGGGCAGCGACTACACCGCCATCTTGGAAGCACAGATTCAGCATCCACTGATGCGAAACCGTGGAACGCTGATCAACCGCACGCCCGTCGTCTTGGCGAGTTTGAACGAAGACATCTCGGTCGCCGACTTTGAAATCCAAGTCCGCAACCTTGTCCGCGACGTCGAGAACGCCTACTGGGATCTGTATGTAGCTTACCGGAACGTATCGACCGCGATCATTGGTCGCAACAGTGCCCAGGCAACCCAACGCTTTGCCGAGTTGCAGTTCGAAGAAGGCGTTGGAAATATCCAAGAACTATCGCAAGCCCGAGAACAGTACTTTCAATTCCGCGCCCGTGTTCAAGCCGCACTGGCGGGATCGAATCTGCCCGGTGACGATCAGCTTGGTGTATACGGTCGCGAACGCGCCCTGCGTGCCTTGATCGGACTGGAAGCCACCGATGGACGACTGATTCGCCCGATCAATGAGCCCTCGCTGGCTCGTCTGGAGTTTGACTGGAATGAATCCGTCGCTCAAATGCTGTACCTCAGTCCCGAACTGCGTCAAAACAAGTATCGCATCAAGCAAAACGAGCTGGAATTGATGCTGGCAAAGAATCAAATCCTGCCGGATGTCAACCTGTCATTCTTGTATCGTTGGGTCGGTGTGGGCGACACGCTGGGACCACCGAACCGTCGCGACGTCGACTTCCCCGCCGTGGGCAGCAGTGCTCTGGCAGAGTTGACCGGCGGCCAATATCAAGAGCTTGGCGTTCGTCTAGAGTTCACCCCGACCCCGATCGGATCCGCTCGCGAGCTGGCCCGCGTACAGAATGCGAAGTTGAGATTGCAACAAGCACAAACCTTCTTGCAAGAAGCCGAGCGAATGGCTGTGAACCAACTCAGCGACGCCGTCGCCAAAGTTTCGACTCACTATCAACTGGTGCAAACCAACGCACAACGTTGGCAGGCCGCCGAGCAAGAAGTGGAAGCGCGTTTGATCGAGTACGAAAAGGGACTCAGCGCCGTGAACGTGGTCCTGCAAAGTCAACAACGTCGTGCCGATGCACAGATCACCTACTATCGAGCGTTGACCGAGTACAACAAGTCGCTCAACTACGTCGAATACCTCAAGGGAACGATGCTTGCCAACAGTGCCATCACCTTGCGTGAAGGCGTTTGGAACAGCAAAGCGTACTTGGACGCACTGGAGCGAGCACGGGAACGAGCAGCGGGATACCAACTGCAATACGGCGTGACACGTCCCGGTGTCGTGCGAACCGGTCCAGTGCGAGACGGTGACGCCGCCGTGCAAATCACCGGCTCAGGTGCCGAGAGCGTGGGAGCACACGTGCCACCGTCGGAGATGATGTTCGATGGACCGATGGGCTCCTCAAACCCGACGGAATTGGATTGGGTACCAGCCGATTCTGACCTGAATATGGATGAAGTGCCTTTGAGCGAAATGGGCACACCGCGAGAAATGTTCTCGCCCGAGGCAATCAACAATCCGGCACTGATGCCCAAGGCGGAAGCCAGCATCCTGTTGCCAACACCACCTGCGCTACAGGCACCTGTGACCGGATCGGTCGCACCGATGAGCTATCAAAGCGAAACGGTCGACCATTCCGGAGCACCGGCCCCTGTCTCCCGACGAGCTTTGCCAGTCCGCTAAGCACACCAATTCATCCGATGGGCGGAGGAACTGCGAGGACTGTGCACCAAGCGTCGGTGTCTAGACAACGGTCCTCGCAAACGAACAGCTCGAGCTGCGTCGAAAGACGCCTCGAGCTTTTCGTGTTCAATGTACGTCAGCCTTTATGTACGTCAGCCTTTCCAGGCTGACATCAAACCTGAAAAAACGAATTGCGCTCGTGTAGAATTGTTCGGCTGGGCGGCTCGGGGTAGGCTGTTCAAAATTTGGTGTTGACATTGTTTTTTCAGTTCATGTTTTTGTCCGATGCATCGCAATCAGAGTGAGCCTCAGGCGCTAGCCGTGGGCCGGCACCACCATCCGCCTCAGGCCCACGGCTAGCGCCTGAGGCTCACTGGGGGCCACCAACTGCGCCGGGAGAGGTGACAGAAACTTACGGAGCGCCATAGTGCCACAACCCCGAGTTTTGAACAGCCCAGGCTCGGGATATGTCAGGCTAGAAAGCCTGACGTACTTGTTTCAAATTTCGGAGAACACATCTTGTTTGATTTGACCGGTCACCGTGCTTTGATCACGGGTGGAACACAAGGTGTCGGCGCGGCGATGGCAATCGCGATCGCCGCAGCGGGTGCCGATGTCCTGATCACTGGCTTGCGCGACGATGAGTTTGCGCAAGCCACATTAGCTAGTTGTCGTGAGCGCGGTGTTGCCGCAGAGTTGATGATCGTTGACTTGGCTCAAGAACCAGAGTCTTACCTTGACGACTTGATTAGCTCGGTCAACAACACCATGCCGGGGATCGATCTGTTGGTCAACAATGCCGGGACCTTCATCGACGTGCCGTACTTGGAAATGGATTACGCTCGATACATGCGAACGATGCACCTGAACGTGACCGCCGGATATTTCCTCACACAAGCGTTGGCACGTGGGTGGGTGCGCGACGGCGTCGCGGGTCGCGTCTTGTTCACCGGATCGATCAACGGGCTGCTGTCCGAGCCGGTCCATACGGCCTATGACACCAGCAAAGGCGCCGTGGCGGCGATGGTACGCTCGCTGTGCGTTGCCTTGGCACCCCACGGCATCCGCGTCAACTCGGTCGCACCGGGTTTAGTCCGCACGCCGCTGACGGACGTCTTGAATCAAGACGCAGGCCTTGATGCATGGATGCGAATGCACACACCCAACGGTCAGGTGCCAGGCCCGGAGGTTTGCGGCGGCGCGGCTGTGTTCCTGTTGTCCGACGCTGCGGTTCACATCCACGGGCAAACACTGTACGTCGATGGCGGCATGAGCGTCTGGCAGCAACCCGATCCGCCACGCACGTAGCCGAGCGTCTCGGGACGTGAAATCTATTGCTGGCGTAGTGGATGAGGTTACGAGTCCTGGAGTACGGGACTCGTGACCTCGTCCGCTTGCGAAATCCGTCACTTATTGATTTCACACCCCCGAGGCTCGAAACTTCGCGTCCCGAGAGATGCGGCTACGTGGAGTTCAGCCGACGGTCAAGTGTTCGTCGGACTGCGTCGGGGTGCTCAGTCGTTCCAGTTTCGCATTACTGATCGTCAGCACGGTGCTTTCGACGTAGACACCGACGGCACCACGTTGAAAGGTTTGATCAGCCAGTGACAGAATGACGCGACCATCGATGGAAAGCTCCAAGTAGCTGCCCAGGGCGATCAGCTTGAAGCTCGCTACACCGCGATCGGGGTTGTCCCAGAATGCTTGCTGGAGCGATCTGAACTGCATCATCGACTCGCCGCTTTCCTCCGGGCCTGTTCCCCAAGCACGCAATTGGGCGACGCCTTTGGTCAAGTCCAACGACAAGTAGTATCCGTCATGCGTCTCTCGGTTCACTCGAAACACGAGGCCACATTTTCCGAGACCTTCGATATCCAGTTTGGCTGAGAGACGAAAGCAGTCGACGTCGTCATCGAACAAGAACGCTTGGAAACCCGACTCGCTCGCCAGTGTGAGTTGTTCTTCTCCGACCAAACAAAAGTCACCATCGCGTGATTTTTTCAGCGTGCACATCCGCTTGGTGCTCAATTCATGCAGCACGCGATTGTCAAATCCTTCAAACGTCTTGACTCGCAAGTAGCCGTTGGGCAATCGATAGAGTCGCTTGGGGGGCGGCATCAGGTTTTGAGTGATCCGATCGTCACTATTGGCGGTGTAGAAGTTCCACAGCAGGTACCCCTGATCATCCTTGCAGATCCGGCCAGCGTAGTTTCCAGCGGCCAACAAGACGTTGTCGTGATAGCTTCGCCAATGTTCTCCGATCGCTTCGGTATGCCAGTATCGAATCTTGGCATCTTCGCGGATGCTGCCGATGAGATAGTACTCGTTGTCGATCTTAAACAAATTGGGGACTTCTACATCATCGTACAGTCCTGGGTGATGCAGCGCCGGTCGAGCGACGAAGTGGTTCTCGGAGGTCTCTTCCAAGACGGCCACGCAACCACGGCGAACAATGGGTCCTTCGTTGACGCGTCCTGCGCAGAGCAAGAATCCGCTGTCTCCCTCACGATAATAAAACGGATCTCGCCAAGAGACCCAACTGCGTCCTTCGTCGATCGAGGACTCGTAGTAAGAAGGGTCGGGAGCGAGCGGATAACAGCTTGCTTCGTCGCGATCGAACAGCGGCTGGTCCTTTCGAGTCGGCAGCTTGTACGGCAGCTCGCTTCGACGGTCAGTCCAGTGCACAGGAGCTTTTTTCCAATGAAACAAGTCGTCACTCTCGGCCATGCCTAGACGTTGTTTCAGTCCCCGATCGCATCGCGACAGTCCGGTGTAAAACATCCTCCAACGACCTGCTTGAAACGGATGTGGCGAAACGTGCATCGTCCACAGCATTGAGTCATCCCAGGCACCTGGGTGCCCGAGAAACAACGCGTTCTCGACGCGTCGCCAATGAAAACAGTCGTCGCTGACCGCGTGGGCGATGAAATCGTGGTTGGGCAAGACCAAATGAAAGAGGTGGTAGACTCCTTCGTGGTAAAGCACATCCACATCCCCGAGACTCTTGCGGCTGCCGAGAGATTCTGCGTACATCTTTGCTTCGCTTGTTTCGTTCTTGCGTCAGTTGGATGAAAGGATGAAGTGCTTGATTCCTTGCAGCACACCGCTGGTGGAATCGCTGGTTGCCTGAAAAATATTGGCTCGGTCAAGTGCGCGAGCGACCGAACGTAACTGTGGATCGGCGTTACCGACGAGGATCGTGTTCACGCCACTGGCAACCACTGCGGCGTCATTTCCGGAATCGCCCGCGAAGACCAACTCGTCACTTGCGATGGACTCCTGTTGCAGCAACCATCGCAGCCCATAGGACTTGTCGACGTTCTCGGGCAAAAGATCCAGTAGTCCGGTACCGGTATCCACACAACGGCTGGTCACCATTGACAGCGGTGCCCCGCTCTCGCTCAACCAGTCTTGCACTCCCTCATGAACTTGATCGAACAGATCATGCGGAAAATCAAAGCTGATTTTCGCTAATGTTTGCTTCTCCGGCGGTTGCAATACCAGCGGAATGCCGAGTTCGCGGACTTTCTCTTGAATCGACGCTGCGGACCAATTGCCGAGGATCTCCAGCATCCGCGATCTGTAGTCATCAATCTCAACATGTCGATCGTTGCGATGCTGCAGAATGCGAGTGCCTACGTCACAGATGACTCGGTCGGCCACAGGCAAGTCGTATTGTGCAATCGCATGCTGGGTCAATTCCCACGACCGGCCGGTGACGAACCAAAGCCGAACTCCATGTGTGGTCAATAATCGACCAAGTTGGATCATCGACTCCCGATGCTCGTTCTTGTTCCCAAGCGGTATCAGCGTGCCATCGAGGTCTGTCGCGAGAACCCGTATTTTTTTAATGAAACTGATTTTATCTGCTCCAAAGTGAAATGAAACCGAAACGATTAGGCAAAAGGAACGCAAGTTGCTCCACATGAAGGTGGTTTATTTATCTTCTCAAATCAAGTGCCATCGAGAGCTATCAAGTGCAATGATTACCGAAACCACCATCTCCATTGAAACCGTTCACGGACTCAGCTTCCCCCTGATTGTCCAGGAATCTTCGACGACGAAGACCCCAGGCGTGGTTGATTCCGCGACCAACGAAGTGCTGCCAACAACCCGCAATGGGACTCGCCAGAATTCCCAACGAACCACCAATCCGTAATGGGACTCGCCAGAATTCCCGCCACAACGAGTTGATGGCGAGATCCACCACATCAAACATCGGCTGATTTGCAGCATCGGAAACGAGTCGGCAACACACGCTCGACAGTTTTGCTAGAACTTAATGCGTCAAGCTGAATGCTCTGGGTCGTATCTAGTGCCGTCCCTGTTACCCTATTTCTTTATCCCCGGACATGACCATTAAGATTTCGTTGATCAGCCTCCACGGGCTCATTCGTTCTCAGGACGTTGAATATGGACGTGACGCTGACACGGGAGGACAAATCAAGTATGTGCTGGAGTTAGCAGCAGAGCTCGCCCGTCGAAGCGATGTTCACGAAGTCGAATTGCTGACCCGACAGATCTTTGATCCCAAGGTCGACAAGCAGTATTCGGTTCCGGAAGAGCAGATTTCGGACAAAGCACGGATCGTTCGAATCCCATTCGGCCCGAAACGCTATTTGCGAAAGGAAGCTCTCTGGCCGTACATCGAAATGTTTGTCGATCAGACCCTCGCTCACTTCAAACGCACCAGTGTTCCGGATCTGCTCCATGGTCATTATGCGGACGCAGGCATGGCAGGGGCTCAGTTGGCTCGCTTGCTGCATTTGCCCTATGTGTTTACCGGCCACTCTCTCGGCCGAGTGAAGCAACAGCGTCTGTCCATCGGACACAAGAATCCGGAGTCGCTGGAGCGAAAGTATCAATTCACTCAGCGGATTGAGGCAGAAGAGATCGCCTTGGAGACCGCCTCGATGGTGGTGACCAGCACGCATCAAGAGGTTCAGGATCAGTATGCACTGTACGATCATTATGTGCCGTCTCGAATGAACGTGATTCCACCGGGCGTGGATTTGACGCGATTCACGCCAACCAATCCTACCGAGTCTGAGCCCGACATCGCCAAGTCGATCGCCCGTTTTCTGGTTGATCAGAACAAGCCGATGATTTTGACGTTGGCACGTCCCGATGAGCGAAAGAATCTGGAGTCTTTGGTTCGTGTCTATGGCGAATCGAGCCAGTTGCAGAAACTGGCCAATCTCGTGCTGATCTTGGGGACGCGTGAGGATCTTGATTCGCTGCCAAAAGCACAGCGTCATGTCATCGAGCGGATTCTGGCTTTGATTGACAAGTATGACTTGTATGGCAAAGTGGCCTACCCCAAGACGCATGCCTCGCAAGACATCCCTGACCTGTATCGTTTGGCCGCTCAACGAAAAGGTGTTTTCGTCAATCCGGCGTTGACCGAGCCATTTGGATTGACGCTGCTGGAAGCCGGCGCGACCGGTTTGCCGATCGTTGCGACTCATGATGGCGGCCCCAACGACATCATCGGTAATTGCGGAAACGGTTTGCTGATTGACCCACTCAACGATGGCGACATCCGCGACAAGCTGATCGCCAGCTTGTCGGACCCCGAACAATGGATGCGATGGTCAGATGCAGGCATCAAAGGCACTCGGCAACATTATTCTTGGGAGCATCATGCCACCAGGTATTTGAATGTGGTGGGCGAGTTCGTGAAGCAGGGATCGGCAACCGAAGGCGTGAATCGTCCGGTTCGCCGCTTGCCACAGTTTGATCGATTGATTGTGACGGACTTGGATAACACCCTGACCGGAGACGATCATTCGCTGCGCGAGTTTGTTGAACTGGTCAACTCGCACAAGAACATCGGGTTTGGAATCGCGACCGGCCGGCGATTGGATAGTGCGATGCAGTTGATAGAAGATTTGCATTTACCGCGGCCGGACTTGATCGCCACGGATGCGGGGACACAACTTCACTATGGCGACAACTTGACGGAAGATCGATCGTGGAGAAAGTCGATCGGTTACGCTTGGAAACCCGATGAGATCCGAAACGCGTTGAACGATGTTCCGGGTGTGTTCATGCAACCTGAATCCAATCAGTCCCAGTTTAAAATCAGCTACCAGATCGATCCTGAGATATGCCCCAAGGTGACGGTGATTCGCAAGATATTGCGAGAAGCTGGCGTGCGAGCAACTGTGATGCTGTCGCTGGGAGTTTATCTGGACATTCTGCCTGTGCGTGGCGGAGGCGATTCCGCGATTCGTCATGCATTGTGGAAATGGGGATTCGCCCCGGAAAACGTTCTCGTCGCGGGCGACTGCGGCAACGATGCGGGAATGTTGCTCGGACAAACACTTGGCGTTGTCGTCGCAAATTACAGTCCCGAGCTGGAGCGGTTGAGAAGATCACCCAGAGTGTATTTCTCTGACCGCGCTCATGCTGCGGGAATCATTGACGGCATCCACTACTACAACTTCCTCGGTGACGTCACCATTCCGAATGATCGGGTGGAAGATTTTCACTCGCAGGAGTCAGAGGAACAGAGTACGAAAATTGCCGTTTAAAGCATTACACTGTGGAGTGTGTGCGTAACGTTGAAATCCCCGGCCGCTTACCGGCTTGTTGACTTAGATGTAGGTCGGTCACTCTTCGACATTCATTGACGGGCAAGAGTGCCCATCCTACAGTCATTGAATATCCAACACGGACGAAAGCAACAAGCCGCTCAGGTGTCACGGCTCAGGATGATTGGCAACACCAAACGCGTTCATTTCGCCTTGAACGCGTCTCGAAGATCGCGAATCGCGTCGTGCCCTTTCTTGACCACCGAGTATTGGCTAAGCAATACGTCGTTCAGCACACTGCCCGTGGTCTTTTTCAAGACATCTTCGTAGGCATGCTTGATGTGGTCTTCACCCCGCTCGGCTTCGATCAGGATCACGGTCGCATCCCCGCCGTTGAGCTTGGCACGTAGGTCCAGAAGCGATCGGTGTAGAGCCGCAAGGAATGTCCCTTCCTTACGCGGCTGGCCACCGCTGATTTGCACATGAGACTGCAACTCGGTTGCGAGTTCATGCCGTGTTTCCGCCATTCTTGTGAACAAATCGGTCAAGTGAATGTCGTCGACCACTTCGGCTGCCTCTCGGAATCCCTTTTCCGAATCGAGGTTGGCTTGGATCAAGTCTTGAATTCCATCGAGGGTTTCTTTGTTCAGGTCGTTGGTTGTCTCGAGGCTCATGGTGGTCTCCTTGTATGTCTGTGAAAATTGAATCCGTTGCTTGCCGGATTGTTTCGCATCACGCGTTTGAAAAACCATGTGAGCACCGCGACTTTGATAGTCGCTACTGCTTGCTCACTGCAATCGCGCGATCCATTGAGATAGTCAATAGGTGCAACCTTCGTGCCGAAAACATGTGTTCTCCGGCGGTTGGACGTTGAATTTCAAGCAAAATACCAGCACGAAGCGCACGCAAGTGAATAGAAGAACCAAAAGACGGTTCGCTCGTTCGCGCGTCGTGCTGGTAAAGACGAGGCCCCGTTTGACCCGCAGCCGAAGGCGCAGGAGGCGCTACCAACCGGATTGCACCGCAACGTTGACGCCGATTCCTCCTGCGCCTTCGGCTACGGGTCAAACAAGTCGGTGACTTGGTCGCAGGGGAACCACTATGCCGATTTTTTGACCATGACCTGCCACGTCGCCTGAAATCGTCTGAGCGAATCATTCAGTTCGGCGGACTGCGAAACGCTGACCAACGACTCGATGGTCCCGGTCAGATGACGAGAAACATTGGCATCCGCAGCTGCGTAAGGTGCGAGTTGTCCGAAGGCGGCATGCACGATCTGGTCCCAATTCGGCTGCGCTGCCACGATTCGCAGTGTGTCGTCGTCGTCGACTCGAAAACGCGAAGGCAAATGACGTTGAGAAATACGCGTCATCGCTTGGGCGAGTCGGTCGATACATTGAATCGCGGTAAACGGATCGTTCACGCCCGGGGACAATGCCCGGATGGCGATTTCGACAAACTGGTTGATCGCAAAGAAGATATCTTGAGTCGGTGTGCGTGAATCACCGATGGCGAGCGTGGAATGGATATGATCCACATAGAAGTCCGCATCCGGCGTCTGTTCCGTTGGTTTCGTCACCGCCTGGCAGACAATCGCAATGACTTGGTTTTCCAGGAGATGATCTCCGGGACGAACCTTCAAGTTGACGACCAATTCGTTTTCAACCGCGAACTTCATCAGTGATTTCGCATCCACTCCTTGAAGATACCCCTGCGTGCGGCAATTCACTTCCACGCCGTTTCCCCAATCTGGCTCGCTGACGATCGGTTGGCTCTTGGTGGACCCGATTCGCTCCGGAAAGAAATCGTCCGTCTTGGCATCGATCATCTCGGTGATGCCATTGAGCACGTGTGTGATGGAAATGCTTTCGGGGATGTGATGGATGAAAAAGATGAGAACCCCGACACTGGCGAGCGTCAGCGCGATCGCGATGGTGATTGCCAATTGCGGCACAAAGACTTCCGTTTCGAGAGCGTTGTCCGAGGTTTGACCGGTACGCACGGACCGCAAGACCAGCAGGCAGTACAGGAACGTCGCGACAAAGACACCGAGTGTGATTTGGTTTCCACGATCCCTCATGAAATTGTCCAGCAATCGCGGTCCGAAGTGCGACGTGGCATACGAAACCGCTAAGATTGTCAACGAGAAGGTGACGCCTGTCACGGTGATCATGGAACCGGCGACGGTTGCCAAGAGCGATCGTGCGCCATCGGGTTGATTCAAGCTTGCCCACCAAAAATCGCGAAGCCAATCATCGCCGTAGACACGATCCAACCAGACAAAGAATTGACTGGCAATGATCGCCGTCAACGCCATCAGTGCCGGCAGGAACCAGTAACTGCCACGGATTGTGTAGAGCAACTGTTGAATTTTGGCACGCAAACGGATGTCCTTGCTGGTGGGGTTGCGATGAAAGTGATGTCAGGTGAAGTTTACCTGCTGGGCAACGCGTCGGACGTTCAGTTCTAGAGGTTTTGAGTTCTGGAGCGTCGAAGGATCACGATCTCAGTAATACTCATACCGCGAGTTCCCAGCATTCGGAAGTACAGCGATACTGAGCAAGCAGATTGCCCCGCCACAACCCACTCCAATCGTAGGAGCCATTCGGAATGCCCAAGAACGAAAAGACGTTGATGAATTCGATTGACTCCGAGTTGTCTGACGCAGGCGATCCTTATCTCTTGACTCAGGCACAGCGGGACTCCTCACCAGAATTGGCGTGGGTCGATTCAGTGAGTCGACTTTTGGACACCAAGTTCCGGATACCCGGCACCAACACACGGTACGGCGTCGACTTCATTCTCGGATTGGTTCCAGGATTCGGAGACGCGTTGAGCATGGGATTCTCTGGCGTGTTGATCGCCACGATGGCGCGACACGGTGCCAGCCCTCGCTTGGTTGCCCGGATGCTATTCAACGTGGCGTTGGACACCCTGGTGGGCTCGATCCCCGTGCTGGGCAATCTGTTTGACTTGTACTACAAGGCAAACTATCGCAATGCGAAATTGATGCGGGAGTATTACGACGATGGCAAGCACACCGGCAGCGTTTGGCCTTTGGTGATCGGCATCCTGGTGGTGATGGGCGTGTTGTTTGCCGGTTCTCTGTATCTCTGCTACCGCCTCGGCGTGTGGATATGGAATGCGATTTCGTAGTCACCGAAGCACTGTACCACTCAACACTCAGTCGCGATCAAATGCCAATTCGTTTTCTGTCTGTCGCAACCTAGTGACCAACACAACTCCAAACGGGATCCCAACGACCAGCAGAGGTGAAAGTATAGGAATGCATGCGAGAATCGCACCACGGTAAGCAAGGCGGTAGTTTGAGAGCCTGAGAACGCAAAAGCAGCCGGCGATTTGAAGCAAGTGAGCTGTCAAGAGAATGGAATACTCCGGCATGCCAATGAATTGCATTCCAGATCTGGGACTATTTATTTCGGACAGGAGGCCAGTAAGATCAATCATGGCATGGAAGCTTGCCAAGAGCAGGATGATCGTGGCGGGCAGCCTTAGACGTTGTCTCGCATTTCGTATCTCCAATTCGGGAAAATCTACGTCCAGCTTAGGCGGTGCGTACGGATTCTCGCTCATCGTGTTTCAAACCTGTGACCCGAACACAAGCCGCTCATGGTTGCGTTTCGTCTTTCGATTTCACGCCGAATCGGCAGTTCCAAATTGGATTGGATCGTCAATTCCGCGATTTGGGGAGGCGACGATAATCGTTGGTGGTTCTCGTTACAATCTAGCAAACGCATCGTTCATCAACACCTTTTTTCTTCCTTAGACCCCGACACACATTGGCGATGTCCTTCACTAACGATTCATTCCGGTTCAAATTCTACTGTCTCGTGGTCTTGTTGGCCGGATGGCACTCGATCAGCGATGCATGCTCTGCAGAGCCAGCGACGGCGGTCTCCGAGTACCGCGTTGAGAAGCCGCCGGCTGACTGGCATCTGCCCGCATTCTACGCGAAGTACGTCGACGCGAGCGGGTATCCGATCGTCAGTTCAGGCAAGGTCAACGACTATGCTCTCAAGGAAGCCGCTTATCTCGTCGACATGATGCTTGCTCAGCGTCCCGACGTTCGCAAAGCCATGGTGGATAGCGGCTCCAGGCTGATCGTGATGGCTCATGATGAGTTCACAACCCAGATCCCAGAGCATTCCCATCTGACGCCTCGGGATTTTTGGGACGCCAGGGCTCGTGGACTTGGCGGATCACGCGACGATGCGGTTTGCTCGTGCGCCGAAGAAAACGTGTTGGGCTTTGACGGTGATCCGTACTCGACAGAGAACATTTTGATCCACGAGTTCGCACACAACATTCATCTCCGCGGCATGGTGAATGTAGACCCGACGTTTGATGATCGTTTGAAGCAAGCCTATGAACAAGCGATGGCTCGGGGACTTTGGCGGGGCAAGTATGCATCGACCAATCATGCGGAGTACTTTGCCGAAGGCGTCCAGTCCTGGTTCGACAACAATCGCCAACCCGATCACGATCACAACCATGTCGATACACGCAAAGAATTGCTGGAGTACGATCCCGGGTTGGCTGCGATCTGCGAGGAAGTCTTCGGCAATACACAGCTCGTTTACACGAAACCCGCCACGCGATTGACCGGACACATGGCGGGCTACGATCCGTCTGCGTCGCCAAAATTCCAATGGCCCGAGCGACTCAAGGAGAGCAAGGCGAAGATCATCGAGGATGTGAAAAAACGCGGCGACGATCGAAAGCAGGAGTACAAGAACTGATCCGCGGCTCCGGTCTGCCCTTGGGAGCAACGATAAGTTTGCAAGCGCACCTGGTAATTGGATTCGCCAGACTTCCCCTGCGGATCGGATTTCTGGCGTAATCCACTACGCCATCTATTGAGGATGCGCTCCCTCCCATTGCACATCCTTTTTTTTCCAGAATCTGCTTGACCTGACACCCACTGGCCTGTACTGTACTAGGGTCCGCAGTACAGTAGTGAGGTCTTCCATTGCTTCAAATCCAGGTCATTACCGGCAGCAAAGTGCCCATTTACCGTCAGGTCGTGGACCAGATTCGGTCCGCGATCGGATCGGGTGCGGTCGCCATCGGGCAACCGCTTCCCTCCGTCCGCTCCTTGGCCGGTGAGTTGGTGGTCAATCCCAACACGATCGCAAAGGCCTACGCCGCGTTGGTTGCCGACGGCGTGGTGGAGAGCCAGCAGGGTCGCGGATACTTCGTCGCCCAGCGTCGCGAGATCTACACCAAGGCGGAGCGAACGAGGCGTCTGGACGAAGCGGTCGGGCCGATGGTTGCCGAAGCGCTTTCGCTGGGTTTCAGCGAGCAAGAGATCATTGGGGCGATCAGCAAGCACTTTCAAAAACTGGGAAAGTCATGAATCAACCGGCAATTGAACTGAAACGATTAACGCGTTACTTCGGCTCCAAGCCCGTTGTTCGCGACTTGGATTTTGATGTCCCCGTGGGCAAGGTGACCGCGTTGTTGGGTCTGAATGGGGCTGGCAAGACGACCACCATCCGAATGCTGATGGGATTGTTGTCGCCGACTCGTGGCAGAGCGATCACGTTGGGGCAGGACGCGGCCGAGATGACCCCGCAGACTCGTTCACGGATCGGGTATCTGGTCGAGGGACACTATCTGTATGGCTCAATGCGAGTTTCCGATTGTCAGCAGTTTCAACGGGCGGGCAATGAACAGTGGGATTCGCGGTTATTCGACGACGTGGTTCGTCACTTTGCGATTGATCCCAAGTCGCGGGTCTCGAACCTGTCGCGTGGCCAGCGGGCGGGTGTCGCTTTGGCGTTGGTGTTGGCACCGGGACCTGAGTTGCTGGTGCTCGATGATCCCGCATTGGGGCTCGATCCGGTCAGTCGTCGAGCGTTGAACGAAACACTGGTGCAGTATGCGGGGGACGGAGAACGCACGGTGTTGCTCAGCACTCATTTGCTGGACGACGTGGAGCGGATTGCGGATCGCGTTGCAGTGATGATCGGAGGTCGATTGAAAGTCGATACGACGATGGAGGATTTTGGATCCCGGATCACAACGTATGCGGCTCGCAGCGAACGACTCGACGCCGACCAATTGGCTGCCGTACCGGGGTTGGTGGAAGCTCGCCGACTCGCCGACCGATGGCAACTAACGCTGGCCGATGAAGACGACGAGAGCCGCGCGGCATTGAAACGTTTGAACTTTGTCGATCTGGAACAAACCGAATCCTCGTTTGCCGATGCGGTGCTTTCCTATCTGACACGTGAACGATCCGACGGTTCGTTCTTCACACAATCACTGGTATCGATGAAGACACAAGACGGAAACGTAGCGAGTGGAGTGACACGATGAAAGCAATCTTTGTCAAAGAACTGCGAGATGTGATACGTCTTGCTCCGGTCGGCTTCATCTTTACCACCGCGTTTGTCTTCATGAGTCTGCCGGACTCTTCGTATGCGGCAAGCATGGTGGACAGTCAACTGGTCGCACCGGTGGCGTTGGTAGGCGGCTTGTTTGCGATCGCGTTGGGGCTGTACCAATCGTTGCCGGATTCGCGCGCGGATGCTCGCGGATATCTGTTGCACCGCACCGCGACGCCCTCTGAAATCTATTGGGGAAAGGTCGGCGCCGGTTTTGTTGCGTACCTGATCGCCACGGTGATCCCCTTGCTGATGCTTGGAGTCCGATTGGCGTGGATCGGAATCGAGGTCATGCCGGTCAGTGCATTGCAAGTCCTGCCGGCACTGCTGGTGAGTGTGTTGATGTACTTGATGCACCCGACAATGATCTGGATCGTGTATCGCGATGCGAGATGGCTGGGAACTCGTTTGCTGCCAGCGGTGTTTGTCAGCACGGTTTTCGGCTTTGTGGTGGGAAGCCTGATTCAGTGGATCCATGGAACCGAATTGTTCACAATCACGCTGCTGCTTGCTGCGGTACTGATGGTCGCGTTGATCGTTTTAACATCCGGGCGACACGCATTCACGGCTCTTTCGTTCTTGCCGCCACCGTCATCGCCAAAGCGGCGTCATTTGCCATCTGCATTGGGGCTGCTGCTTGGAGCGGTAATGGGGTACGGAGTGGTGGTGGTCTTTGTGCTGCTGTCGCTGCCTGGCGAGAAACGCGATCGCAAGATCTATCAGGTGGTCTTGGACCGTGACGGGCAATGGTGGGAGGTCGAGCAGAAATACTCTGCCAAAAACTGGAATCAACAGGCGATCGCAAAACGCCCGATCAATTCCGACGAAGCGTTTCAAGAGGTGTCGGACACATCGCCTTGGGTCGATGCGACGCCTCTCTCCATGCAGACTTGGGCTCACGATCATTACTCTCTGGCACAATTTGAGTTTTTGGGCCAGTTCGGAACACGCACACGTCGAGGGGCAATCACGACGCTGATCCAATCCGGCGGAAAGCTATTGGCGTATGGTGCATCCGACCAATTGCTTGGCATCGTCACGCCGGAGGGTACATTTCATCATCCGAATGAAGTGACCGGAGGATTTCAAAATCCATCGCTCGGCTTCTACATGGGTGGTGACTGGAAAAACGGTTACTCCAACGAAGCCAACCCTGTGATCTTTCACGACCGAGGTGTCTATCAGATTGATTTGGAGAACGTGGTTGCAAGGGAGTTGGTGGATCATCCCGTCGAAGGGCTTGGGATGATTTTTGAGAACGATCAACACCCGGCATCTTTTTGGACGATCAACCAAGGAAGCTTGATTCGATACGATGTCAAACCGTTGAATCCTGATGACTCGATGCCCAGAAATGATGATCAGGTGATCCGTGATACGAGTATCGTTTCGATTCCTCAGATCGTGATTTCGGAAGCGGAACGTTTCACGGTGGAACCTATCGGTAAGCACGAGACGTTGCGAGTTGTGAGGTCGACCGAGGGCGATCACTATCTGCTGCGAAACGACTTGCTCAACAACATCCAGATCGTGCCACTGGCTGACACAGAAGAAATCATTTCGGTACAGACGGAGCAAAACGACAACGGGAATGAAAGCGAGTTCGCCGTCGCTGCGTGGGGATTTCCACCCATCATTTCGGCGGGCGTGTACGCGTTGGTCGTTTTGTTTACGTCCGAGGTTGGTCGTCTGCCGATCCCCGCTTCACTTTGGATCATGGTGTCGCTGCACGTGGCTCTTTCCATCGGCGTGATGATTTGGTTGACGCGAGGGCGTGGTCTCAGTACTCGAGCACGGACGATGTGGGTCGTGATCGCTGGACTGTTTGGAATGGGGACGAGTCTAGCCGTTGTCGCGATTGTCCCCAAACCGATCATGGTGCCGTGCCCACGATGCGAAAAACTCCGGTGCGTCGATCAGGAGCGTTGTGAGCTGTGTGATCAACTCTTTGATCCGCCGCCTGCGGAAGGCATCGAGATCTTGGAGTCCGAGTCACCGCGTCGACTGAGCTACACGTAGCGGCGTCTCTCCGAGATGCGGAATTCTTGCGAGTCTCGGAGAGACTCGACTACGTGAGGTTATGCGAAGAGGTCGGTGACGACTTTGCCGCCGTCGGGGCCGGTCAGGCGGTGGTGACGACCGGCGTGCCAGTATTGCAGATCGTTGGGCGGCAGCCCCAATAGGTGCAGGATCGTGGCGTGCAAGTCGCGGAAATGAACCTTGCCTTCCACCGCACGTGCTCCGGTGGCATCCGTCTTGCCGTGTACGTAGCCTCCTTTGACACCGCCTCCGGCAAGCCAAAATGTGAATCCGTTTGCGTTGTGCCCCGTTTCGTCTTTCTTGTCGTTGGGGTTCAACCCTGGACGCCCGAACTCGCCGCCCCAGATCACCAAGGTGTCTTCCAGCAGCCCGCGTTGTCGCAAATCATCCAGCAGTGCGGCGATCGGCGCGTCCGTCGCTTCGCAATTGGCCCTCAAGTCGCGACGATGGTTCTTGTGCTGATCCCAGCTTCCATGGTTGACTTCGACAAACCGCACACCGGCTTCGGAGAAACGTCGCGCGAGCAAACACTGGCGGCCGAAGTCGGTCACTTTGCACGTGCCGACTTGTTCGGTCTGTTTGCCGACTCGATATCGTCGTAGAGTGTTTTCTGTTTCGTCGCGGATGTCCAACAGATCCGGCGATTCGGCTTGCATACGAAATCCCAGTTCCATCGATTCGATCACGCCGTTGAGTTGATGGTCGACCGCACGCGAGGAAACATGCTGGCGATTGAGTGACTGAACCCAATCCAGTTGTCTGCGTTTGGCGTCCATCGGCAAGTGATCACTCTCGATGTTGTTGATCGTGGCCGTGGACATGTTCTCGCCGTTGACACCGATTGGCGTACCGTTGTGAATCGACGGCAGAAACTCGCTGGAGTAAACGGAACTCTTGGATGTATTGAGACTGATGAAACCCGGTAAATTCTGGTTTTCGGTGCCCAGCCCGTAGCTGATCCAAGATCCCAAGCTGGGACGTTTTCGCAACCGTTCGCCGGTATGCAACTGCAAAAAAGACTGAGCGTGAATTCCCGTGTCGGCATGCATTCCATTGATGACACACAACTGGTCCGCGTGACGCGCTGTTTCGGGCAGCAGTTCTGAGATCGGCAATCCGCTTTCGCCGTGTCGATCGAACGCAAAGACGCTGCCCGGGTGTCCTTTGCTGGTCGTTTGCGGTTTGTGGTCAAACGTGTCCATCTGCGCAGGCCCGCCGCTCATGCACAAAAAGATCACTCGCTTGGCTCGCGGGGCGATCGGCGGTCGCTTGGCGGACAAGCCGGATGCGGTCGCCGTGGCCGCGAAGGCTTGTTGGTGACACAACGCTTGCAGAGCAAGGTATCCAAACCCGCACGACGTTCCGGCCAACAACGCTCGTCGATCGATGCTCATCGGCATGCTCCTGAAAACTGCATGGGGTCAATCCACATAACGAAACTCGTTGCTGATCATCAAGCCTTGAGCAACACTAGACCAAGCGGCCAAGGGGTCGCCTAGTTGATCGATCATGTCACGCAAGAATTGGGTTGCGTCGTCGGTTTCCGAAGTACTCGGCTCGCGACGCAAGGCTTGGCGAAAGACAAACCGAATCCGTTGCTCGACCGAAGAGCCAGCGGACGATACTTGCTCAGCCAACGCCCGTTCCGCCAGCCGCGTGGCATTCTCGACGACGACGGAGCTGTTCAATAAGTACAAGGCTTGGCCGGGCACCGTGCTGTCATCGCGTTGAGCGACGACTTCGGTGAAATCGGGCAAGTCGAACGGGGCCAGTGACGGAGGCGGCGAGCTACGCAGATAGCACAGATAGACGCTACGTTGCGGAGTTGGTTGGTGCAGGTTGCCGGCCAAATTGACCAGGATGTCACGGTGCTGAACGATCGATCCGGGCGAGGCAATAAGGTGCAATTGTCCGCTGGCTTGCAACATCGAATCTCGCAGTGTTTCGGCATCGAGGCGTCGACGCGAATGTCTTGAGAGTAAGAAGTTTTCCTCGTCGGCTTGGATCAAGTCGTCAGAAGCAGACGAGCTCAACTGATAAATCCGGCTCAGCGCGATCGCCCGCACCAGTCGCTTAATCGACCATCCATCGCGGACGAATCGGCTGGACAAGTGATCCAGCAGTTCCGGATGGGATGGTCGCTGGCCATAAACACCGAAATCATTGGGGGTGCGCACGAGTCCATTGCCGAACAGGTGCATCCAAATGCGATTGACCATCACGCGCGCGGTCAGCGGGTGCTGAGGGTGCGTCAGCCATTGTGCCAGTTGCAACCGACCGCTTTGACCAGGAGGGACGACGAAGTCTGGTTCTGCATCGCCTTCGTCTTCGCTGCAGACTTTGCATGCCGGTAAGAAACCACGAGGAACGGGTTCGCCGAGTTTCTTGGAGCTGCCTTGGATATTCAGCTTGCAGTCGGCGGGCTCTTTGCGATCTCGGACGCCCATCGCGAGCGGCGTTCCTGGGGCCCATTTTGATTTCGGAATCGCTTTGGGGATTCCCGTTGCGGAATCCAAGACGATGACGGTTTCGACAAAATCCTCCGGTGGCAGGACTTTGGGAGCCGCAGTCAAAACATGCAGATCGGTCGGCGGCGCGGTCAGTTTTTCGTGTCCGGCGACGCCCCACATTGATTCGGTACTCGTGAAGACGCCCGCCAATGCGTAATAGTCTTTCATCGAGACCGGATCGAATTTGTGGTCATGGCAACGTGCGCAAGCGACACTGAGCCCCATCACACCGCTGCCGACGACATCGATTTGATCGGCGACGATGTCCATGTCAAAGTCATCGTTCATGGCTTTGGCCGGTTTAGCGGTCATCGCTAAAAAACCCGTCGCAATCAACTGGCGATCACGTTGATCAGGTGAGTCACTCGGCATCAGGTCACCGGCGATCTGTTCCCTCAAGAATTGATCGTACGGCGTGTCATCGTTGATGGAGTCGATGACATAATTGCGATAACGCCATGCGTGAGGAAACGTCGGGTTGCGTCCCAAACCATCGTTGCCGTTGGACTCTCCGTAGCGTGCAACGTCCAGCCAATGTCGCCCCCAGCGTTCACCGAATCGTGGACTGGCAAGCAGTCGATCGACAAGCCGTGCCGTCGCTGCGTCACCGTCACGTTGATAGTCGCGGATGAATTCATCGTACTGCTGGACCGAAGGCTCCAAACCGATCAGGTCGATGTGAAGTCGTCGGGCAAGTTTTGCGGGTTCGGCGTCACTGGTGGGCGTAATGCCAGCAGACTCAAGTTGAGCCAACACGAATCGGTCGATCGGGTCGCGTGGCCAGTCGGCCTGTTGAACTTCGGGGATGGCTGGATGGGTGACGGGTTTCAACGACCAAAGTGTTTCGGTGTCGTTGGCGTCAGACTTGTTGTCGGTTTCGTCGCCGGATTTTGGACTGGTTTGCGGGACGACCGCGCCACGTTGGATCCATTTTTCAAAGTCCGCGATGACGGCCTCGGGCAATGGAGCTTCGGGCGGCATCTCAATGTCTTCGTACCTCAGAGCTTGCAAGATCAAACTCTGGTTCGGATCGTCCTGGTCGATCATCGGCCCGGACTGGCCGCCGTCTTTCATTGCTGCGACGTCATCCAGCAAGAGACTGCCGCCTAGTTCTTTGGCGTTCTGCGAGTGGCATTCGTAGCAGTGTTGCACCAACACCGGACGGATCCGTGTTTCAAAAAACGCGACGTCACGTGGGTTGGGGCTGTCGCTCAGCGCGGACCGGGAGTGCAGACTCACAGCCAGTGCGATGGCGGCAACGATGAGGGGGCGGGAGGCAGGGTGCACGGCGGTTCATCTCTGCGGTGCATTTCAGGCGGGATAGGTGGGTGTCCGCTGAGTCGTGTTGGTGGGGACGCCCAGCGAACCGGACGCAGCGAACCTGACCAGGATACCATCTCGCGGGGGTCGCGTGTGAGATCTTTTTTGCCGGGGTGTTGGAACCCGTCTTGAGGCTTAGAGATGAGCCAAAGTCGCTCGACAATTGTCGCTCGACTTTCCAAGTCGATAGCGTGCCCTGGCAAGCGTTTAGCCATCGCCAAATGGTTTCTTGCGCAGACAGGCCCCCCACCCTCGCATTCGCCTCAAGGGCTCTGCTCGACCTCCCCCAAGTTCCTTGGGGGAGGTGACGCTGTAAGTCGCGGATCAAAGCGGATGGTCGTGTTCGTTTTCGACTTGGAAAGTCGAACGACAATTGTCGGCTAAGACGACTCGCCATATCGCTTCAGTTTACGATCCAGGGTGCTGCGTTCGATGCCGAGTATCGAAGACGCCCGGCTCTTGTTGCCTTCCGTGTACTGCAAGACACGATCGATATGTTGTCGCTCCAGTTCGGCGATCGTGATTTCGATCTGCTCCGGTTGATTGGGAAACACGTTGGTTTGGCCTTCCGACATTGCTGGCAGCAATACCAAGTCATGCACGTCAATCGAGTTCCTCGTATTGAGCACGACGGCGCGTTCGATCACGTTTTTCAGCTCGCGGATGTTTCCGGGCCAGGAGTACGACAACAGCAGCTTGGCGGCTTCGGGCGTGATCGACTCGATCTTGCGGCCCATCTGCAAGTTGAACTGTTTCAAAAAGTGGTTGGCCAACAACAAGATGTCTTGGCCACGTTGTCGTAGCGGCGGGACAACGATTTCGACGACGTGCAAACGGTAATACAGGTCTTGTCGAAATGTTCCTTCGGCGACCATCGCTCGCAAGTCACGGTTGGTCGCTGCAACCACTCGCACGTCGACTTGGATGGGCACGTGACCGCCCACGCGTTCGAACGGATGGCCTTCCAAGACACGCAGAAACTTTGCCTGAATCTCGGCGTCCATCTCACCGATTTCGTCCAGCATCAACGTTCCTCCATCGGCCGCTTCGAACTTGCCTTGTTTGCGGTCCGTTGCTCCGGTGAAGGCACCTTTCTCGTGTCCGAACAACTCGCTTTCCAGTAACGAAGGCGACAGTGCGGCGCAGTTCATGCAGACCAACGGACCGCCACGTCGCTGGCTGCCATGATGGATCGCGGCGGCCACCAGTTCTTTGCCGACCCCGGACTCGCCGCGAACCAAAACGGTCGCGGATGTCGGGGCGGCCAACGCGATCGACTCGATCACTTTCTGCACCGGCTCACTCTTGCCCACGATTCGGACTTTGTCGGTGAGTTGTTCTTGCAGTTGTCGCAGCTGGCGTTTGGTCTGTTTTAGGGAGCGATCCAACCGGGTGCGTATTTGGAGGCCGGAAAGTAGTTCAGCCAAGATTTCAGCGACCGCCAGCACAAACTCCAGGTCTTCTGGACGCAGCAGCGGCGTTCCCCCGTCGGAGGTCAGGTGCAGCAGTCCACGCAGGACGCCATCTCGATCGCGAACGGGGGCCAAGATCAGGCTCTCCGCGTCGACTTCGCCGTGGCTGTTTTCGGTGGCCAGCGAGCGATCGCCCATCACATTTCTTGCCAAGACGGCTTCGCCGCCGTCGCTGCTGACGCTGGAGATGAGTGATTCCGGCGGCCGACGATAGCTCTTGGCTCCGTTTTGCCGAGTGGCCGTCAGGGTCGGTGAATCATTCGCATCGGCAGCAGCGGACTTGGTTGCCGACGGTGGGGCGTGCATCAAGTACGCAGCGGCGGTGGAAATTTGCAAATTTTCCGTCAGACGATCCAAAACGATCTCGATCGCTTCGTTGACGTCTTCGGCGCGTGCCAGCTCGAATGCCAGTTGCAACAATTTGCCGTGTGCGACCACTTGAGCGGACGCCGCCGACCCACTGACCGTGACGGGCGGTCCATAAAGATATTGACTTCGTGAGCGTCGATCCGTGATCGCGCTGGGGTCCATTTCCATCGTCAACTGATCGTCGGTCGCTTGGCTGCTCTCGCCCGCGACAGGTTTTCCCGTGCCGGCACCTTCGATCGTGCGGACAAATTGGATGGAAAATCCAGCGATTTCGATGGTGCTGCCATCTTTCAGCGGAGCGTCGCCCGTGATCGTGGCACTGTCGACGATGGTTCCGTTTCGGCTGCCCAGATCCTCGATCCGCCATGAGTCGCCGGACCAGTGGATGCGTGCGTGACGCCGGCTGGCTTTTTCGCTGCGGACCACGATTTGGCTGGCCGATGAACGACCGATGATGGCGTCACCGGGTGGAGAAAGCCGGAAGACGTCGCTCCAGCGTCCGGCGGACCGCAGAACCAAATAGGCGTTCTTTGTGGTACTGGCCGCAGCGTTATCGGGAGGGCTGGCGTTGGCGGGCTCGGTGGGCGGCGTGATACCGCTAGCGAGCTCCGAGGATTCTTTGGGGCTGGGAGTCAAGATTCACGGAGCCTTGGTGATTGAGAAAAGCATCGGAGCGGGCGAAACTCTGCCGGAAACTCTGTTGGGGGGCCTGGTTGATCGGCCCACCGCTGACGTTCTCTGACCGCAGCGGTATTGGTCGCGCCGTCAGGGTTCGCGCGGGACGGTTGTCACGATTGTGTCGAGGACCGGCATCTGAATCGTCCGCAGGATGAGTCTTCTGTTGCGACCGACTGGGGGCGCAACTATTCTAAACTTCGTCGGAACCGACATTTATCGCGGGAATTGCGATCATGAAACGTTCCGCCAAGTGATATTCTATGACTTGGAGCTGCAGAATGCAGCACCGGTCCGGATACCGCCTCGATCACTTTTCCGACCGTTCGGTCTTACACCCTTTTGCAAAAATCCTTTCGACGCCACTGATACTGACCGTCTGATCTGACCTGGGGAGGTCGGTGAAACCGGCGTCGAAGCTTTCGGAGATCCATTCGATGGAATTGGGCATTGCTCGTTTAACACGTTCTGTCGTCGCCCTGACGTTCGCAGGTTTCTTGGTGGCAGCGTCACTGGATGCCGGTTTCAATGGCGGCGGCGGTGGTCGCAACGTCGGGGGTGTCATGATCGATACCGCTGGTGTGGTGCGAACGGCGACGGTTGAGGAACAGCAGGAATTTGTCAACTTGATGCGAGCCGGCGTCGCTGGCGCTCGAGGTGACTTGGACAAAGCAACCGATCTGCGGATGGTTTCGCTCTCGGGACTGCAAAATGCGATCACGGATGTTCGCCAAAAGGGCGGTCGTCTGCCTGAGTCCATTCAGTATTTGGCCGGTCTGACGCGAGTCGAGTACGTCTTTGTTGATGAGAAGACGAACGACCTGGTCATCGCCGGTCCCGCAGAACCGTGGACCGTCGCCGCCGATGGATCGATCGTTGGAACCAAAACCGGTGCCGCGATCCTGCACCTGGAAGATCTTGTTGTCGCCATCCGCAGCGTCGAAACGGCTCGCCACGGCGGCATCAGTTGCTCGATCGAGCCGACCGCGGAAGGTCGCCAGCGGCTGCATCAATTGATCGCACGGATCAAACAACGACCGGTTCAAAACCCGGCTGTTTTCGAAGAATCCATGAAACAAGCCTACGGGCCGCAAACCATTGAGTTGCACGGCATCCCCGCCGACAGTCGCTACGCGTGCACCATGGTCGCAGCCGACTACGAAATGAAGCGTCTAGCAATGGGCTTGGTCGATGCCCCGGTCAAAGGCATGCCCAGCTACATCGCCATGTCTCGCAACGCAGCACATTCCGCCGGGCAAAACCCACGCTGGTGGATGGAATGTAATTACGAAAGCCTGTCCCGCAACGCAGCGGGTACCGCTTGGAAATTGTCCGGTCAAGGAATCAAGACGCTGACCGAGCAAGACGTGATCGCCGCCGACGGGACAGCCACGGGCTCGGGTCGCAAAGACAAGCTGGCGACCCAGTGGGCAGAAAAGATGACGGAAAAGTACACCGAGCTGGCTCGTGAACTACCGATCTTTGGCGACATGCGTAACCTGATGGACCTCACCGTCGTCGCCACCTTGATCGTCCAAGAAAACCTGGAAAGCAAAGCAGGAATGGAATTGAGCGTTCTGCGTGACGGCAAAGCCTTGGAGCCGATCGCCTACGATCCTCCGCGGACGATCGCTCCTGAATGCAGCTTTGTGAAGGGTCGAGCAGGCTGGGTGGTCACCGCCTCGGGTGGCGTCAGTGTCAACGCTTTTGAGATCGTCGCCGGCTCCGTGGAGAACGAAGCCGCCGTGGCGGAAACCCACAGCATCGCGATGGCCAAAAAGACCGGCGATCAAAAGACCGGTGAGCAATGGTGGTGGAACCGCTGAAAAGGCCTCTCGCCCAATCGGCATTCGATGGAATAAACTTGAGCCTGCACTTTTGCACCGCTCGATAGCCTCTCCATCGAAATGAGAATCCGTTGAAGCAATCCGACCAGGATCGGTGGACGATCCACGACGCCGCCCGTGAATATGGTATTGATCGCTGGGGAGATGGGTATTTCTCCATCTCCCAGCAAGGCACGGTACAGGTCTCCCCTGATCGGACGCCAGAATCGACCATTGATCTCAAATCCTTGGTGGATAGCCTCAGCGACCGCGGGCTGCAACTTCCCATCCTGATTCGCTTCAACGGGATTCTGCGTGATCGACTGCACTGCCTCAATGATTGCTTTGCCAAAGCCATCGAGGATCACGCCTACGGAAACCGATATCGTTGTGTTTTCCCGATCAAGGTGAATCAGCAGCGTGAAGTCGTCCAGCAGATTGCGGCCGAGGGTGCCAAGTTGGGCTTCGGAATCGAAGCCGGCAGCAAACCCGAGCTGCTCGCCGCCGTCGCGATGAGCGACCCATCCGTTCCGATTGTCTGCAACGGATTCAAAGACGAAGAGTTCATTCGTCTGGCGATGATGGCTCAACGGCTCGGTCGAACCGTGCTGCCGGTGATCGAGAAAGCGTCCGAGTTGGACTTGATCCTCCGCGTGGCATCGGAGGTCGGCGTGCGTCCGACCTTCGGCATGCGGGTCAAACTCGCCACTCGCGGAACCGGACGATGGCAAGCCAGCGGGGGCTATCGCAGCAAGTTCGGCCTGACCGTTGCCGAAATCCTGTTCGCTCTCGACCGACTGATTGCGATGGACTTGGCCGACTGTTTCCAACTGCTGCACTTCCACGTCGGCAGCCAAATCGGAAACATCCGTCAACTCAAAGCCGCGATCTTGGAAGCCGCCCGGATCTACGTCGACTTGAAACGACGTGGAGCAGGAATGGGCTACCTCGACGTCGGCGGTGGTCTCGGAGTTGATTACGACGGAACTCGAACCGACACCGATTCGAGCATGAACTACAGCATCCAAGAGTACGCCAACGACGTCGTGTATCACATTCAAAGCGTGTGTGACGAAGCCGAGGTGCCGCACCCGCAACTGATCTCCGAAAGCGGTCGTGCGATCACGGCTCAACACAGCGTCCTGATCATGGACACATTGGGCGTGACCTCACAAGGAACGCCGTTTCACAACGCGCCCGGAACGGCGCTGATTCCGTCCGAACCCGGCAGCGACCCCAAGACCGGTGATCCGCAAAGCGACTCGATCCCGGAGGAATTCGAACAACCGGTTCACGACCTTTGGTTTGCCTACAAGAACTTGACCGAAGCCAACGTGATGGAGTCGTTCCACGACGCACAAGTTTCATTGGACCTCTGCATGAATCTGTTCAGCGGCGGTTACTTGCCATTGGAACAGCGTGTCGCTGCGGAAAACCTGTATTTCGCGCTTTGCCACCGAATTCGCGACATGTCAGAGAAAAGCGACGGCATCTCATCGGAGCTGAAGCATCTGGATCGCTTGCTGTCCGATATCTATTTCGTGAATTTTTCGCTCTTCCAATCAATGCCCGACGCGTGGGCGATCGATCAGTTGTTCCCCATCATGCCGATCCACCGGCTGGACGAAGCTCCCACGAGGAACGCGGTCCTGGGCGATATCACTTGCGATAGTGACGGCAAAGTCGACTCGTTTGTCTGCGAGGAAGGACGCGGCAAGACGCTGAAGCTGCATTCGCTGCAATCCGGCAAGCCGTATCAAATGGCGGTGTTCATGGTCGGTGCCTACCAAGAGATCCTGGGCGATCTGCACAACTTGTTCGGTGACACCCACGCGGTTCACGTGGACTGCCAAAACGGGGAAGTCAAAGTGAAATCGATCGTGAAAGGCGACACGATTTCTGAAGTCCTCAGTTATGTCCAATACGACGACCGCGAGCTGATCGAAAACATCCAAGGATCGGTGGAGGACGCGATTTCAGACAAGTTGATCAACAACCAACAAGCAGGCCAGACGATCCGTGCGTTCGAAAAAGCGCTCGCCGGTTACACTTACCTCAACCACAGTACCAACGGCGCCGCGACATCTGAACTGACATTCCCAGACCGAGTCGATACAGATCAAGATGCCACCGTCAGACGCTAATCCTGGACTGATCAAGATTTGGGATTGACATTGTTTTTTCAGTCCATGTTTTCGTTCCATGCATCGCAATCAAAGTGAGCCTCAGACGCTAGCCGTGGGCCGGCACCACAATACGCCTCAGGCCCACGGCTAGCGCCTGAGGCTCACTGGGGGTTGTCGAACGACAATTGTCGCTCGACTTTCCAAGTCGATAGCGTGCGCCGTCAAACGTTTTGCCATCGCCAAACGCTCGCTTGCGCAGACAGGCCCCCTCCCTCGCATTCGCCTAAAGGGCTCTGCTCGACCTCCCCCAAGTTCCTTGAGGGAGGTGACCGTGGACAAGAAATGGCTCAAGACCAATGCCGAAACATCACGTCGACGCCGTTTTTGAACAGCCCAGTGGGCCGATGATTTAGTCGTAGGTTGGCCACTTTTGGCCGACACTCAATACACAGACGGTCAAGAGTGCCCATCCTCCAGTCATCAAATCCCCAACGCGTACTAAATCAACGAACCGTTTGGGATTCGGATACCAGATCAGGAGTCGTTTGACTCGCTGGAGACGGATTCGCTTTCGGGAACCTTGCGTTCTTCAGCCAACCGGGTTGCTTCGGCTGCTACCGCCACGGCGGTACGCAGTTCGAGAGGCGAGAAGAACGGAATGTTGCCGGTGTACTTGCTTTCCACGCGATTCTTTTCCGCCAGTTTTTCCCACGACAGGTTGTCGGTGAAGTGCCACGTTGCGGCTTGCGCGGTGTTTTGAGTCACTTGGCGATTTCCCAAGGCTTCGCAGATCACGTGCACACGGGCGTCCTTGGTGAACTGGTCCAGAGGAACGATCTTGTATGCCATCTTTGGGTTCGGGTCCGGCTTGCCATGCTCCAGGCAAACGGTTTGCACGGCGATTTTTTGTTGACGTTCGGGACCGACACGCATCATGCCGCCGCCCATGCCGCCCATTCCACCACCGCCCATGCCGCCCATGCCGCCGCCGCCCATGCCGCCGCCCATGGATTGACCACCGCCGCCGCCCATGCCGCCCATTCCGCCGCCGCCCATGCCTCCCATGCCGCCACCACCCATACCACCCATGCCGCCGCCACCAAACTGTGCGTCGATGGGAACACCGGCAAAGCGAGCGGGGAGCTGAATGTTCAGCGGTTTGTCGGTCAGGTTGCGAACCAAGACGTTGGCTGCCGTCGCATTCATCGGGATGAACTTGACATCGATTTGACCAGCGTCGATCGCCGCAAACATTTCTGCTTGCTCGGCATTTTCATCGCGTCGGCTATCAGCGGCGTCGGATGATGGGGCAAACAGAGCGCCGATTGACAGAGCGGCGATGCCGCACAAGAAGCAGCGTCGGAGATTCAGTTGGGGGAGTTGGGACACGTTCACGTTCCTTTTCGTGGGTTCGCCTCGCAGCGGACAAGTGCATTTGCGAGATCAGCAGGTGATGCGTTGAACTGCATCAGATGAATCGTCATCAACGCGATTCATCCGTCAGTTCTGACCAGTGTTGACAGAGCCATTGTTGACAGAGGAGGCGTAGAGAGTTGGTCCGCCCAACCGGATGCCAGTCGCGCTCGAAAGCGGGACCAGACCGATTCCCCAGGGGGCAACTGCTCAATCTGTCAACACCCTCATCATACTTCCCCCATAGCCTGGCACCAAGCGGAAAGCATCGAGCAGAAGCCACGTTTCGGCAGAATCCGGAAGCCCGATTTCGACGCATTTTGCCGAAAATGAGGTGTTTTCGATCCCCAGTGGGCCGTTTCCGGCCCGATTTCGCCGTTTGGCTCGATTTGGACACTAGTGCATCGTCCAGTCTTAGAACGTGGGTTCGGTAGATGAGCCGTTTTGGCGTTAGCCACGGTTTTCGTGACACAACCGTGGCTATCGCCAAAACGGCTAACCCCAAAATCAAGACCGGACGATGCACTAGTAGTGCGGCGGTTTTTCGCTCAGCGGGTCGGATTCCTCACCGCCGTCTTTGTTTTTGAGGCGATCCACGGTATCCAGCAACTTTTTGAGCTGCCGGACCATGCGATCCTGGATCTTGCCCTGCTCCGTCAACACCTCATCCAACTGGTCGCAGTGGTGCTGCAAATGGGCCAATTGGATCTCCAATTCGGTGATCCGAGACTCCGGGGATTTTTGGGTCATCCTTTGATGTCCGCAAAGGTTCTCAGGGAGTAGGGGATTTGCACGTAATCGAGCACACGGCACAGTCCGCGGAGCGCAACGCCGAAACCATCGGGGCCGCTGAAGCCGCCGAACTGACCGCCGCCTTTGACGTGCGGCTCCATGTCGATGAACACGCCATCGGCGCCGCGTGCCGTCATGCGGGCGTGCACTTCGGGCAAGTAATCCCTTAGGTCCCTCAAGATGGCTTCGTGCCCACTGTCACCCATGTCGGCCGGTACGAAATTCGCCAAGCTGGCTTCGTCCACATGCTCAATACGACCGGTGGGCGACGGATCATGGTAATCCTTGATGTGCAGCCATCCCAAGCTGGGTTTCATCGCGACGTACTGGGCAAAGGTTTCGTCGGCCGTGAATCCTTGCGTGACGATATTGCCACCGTCAAAGATCGTCAGCATCGCTGGGTGGTTCACTTTTTCCGCGATCACTTTGAGCAAATCACCGGTTTGTCCGACCAAGTTGGCTTCGACCTCCAGACCGAATGTCAAACCTCGTTTATCGCAGATTTCGGCGATTTGTCCCAACTGATCGGCAACTTGGTCGACGTGATCTGCGGGGTCAGTGCCCTTGGGATGGTAGAACGCAAAGCCGCGAATCAATTTTGCCCCGAAAGCTTCAGCGCGATCGCAAGCTGTCGCGACGTCTTCGGCCAAGTACTGCTTGAACGGAACGAACTTGTTGCTCGTTCCGTCGTCGACGTCTTGCAGCTTGACCTTGCCGATCGGCGATCCAATGCTGCTGACCTTTAGCCCGTAGTCGCCTTGCATTTTGACCAGGTGTTGGATTTCCGGATCGGACAACGCCATCACGTTCTTGATGCCTTCGCCGGCGTCGATGAATCGGATCGAGTAGTACCGTAGACCGACGGCCGCAAAAGCCGAGTACTGCTGAACGGCCAGTTTCTCGTTGGCTGCTTCGTCGGCAAATCCACTGAGCAAGACGGGGGGCGTGTTAGACATGTCGGGAAAATCTGTTTTCGGCGAAAGAAGTAGGGAATGAAGTACGACCGGGGTGTTGTACGACCGGGTGCTGATCGGCTCGATCAATCCTCGGGATACTGGACGATGATATTGCTGTGCAGCCCGCCACGGGGCGTCCACTGGCTTTCCACCGTCACTTGCCTTGGCTTCACAACGGCGACGAAGTCATCCATGATGCGGTTGGTCACCGCTTCGTAGAAGATCCCTTCGTTGCGGAACAGCTGCAGATACATTTTCAGGCTCTTGAGCTCGACGCAGACTTTGTCGGGCACATAGGTGAAAATGATTTTTCCGTAGTCCGGTTGGCCCGTCTTGGGGCAGACCGACGTGAATTCCGGACAGTGGTGTTGGATGGTAAAATTTCGTGCCGGGCTGGGATTGTCAAAGACTTCCAGCGTCTCGCGGAAATGACTGTTGTCGCTCAATTTTGAATTCTCCTTTTGATCAGACCGGATTCTCACATACGTCGCCCCGCGCGACCAGGGGGACGGTGCGCGTTGCGGAAACCTTCACCAGCCGTCAAGGCGAAGGCAAATTGACGGGCGTGGAGAGTTTTTTCGTGCGGACCAGCGGCTGCAATCTGCGATGCTGGTTTTGCGACACACCCTATGCATCGTGGAATCCCGTCGGCGAGTCTCACTCCATCGACTCACTCGTGCAACAAGCAGTCCAGTCCGGATGTCGCCACGTGGTCCTGACCGGTGGCGAACCGTTGCTGCCCGAGTCCTGCGTCGCCTTGACTCAGCAATTCGCCGCCACCGGACTCCACCTGACCGTGGAAACGGCGGGAACGATTTTTCGCGACATCGCCTATGATCTGCTGTCGCTGAGCCCCAAACTGGCCGCCAGTGTTCCCGACGCGTCCGATCATCCACGCTGGAATGAACTGCATGAACGAAGAAGGATGCCGATCGACACGATGCGACGATTGATCGAGGTGTCCAAAGCGTTCCAAGTGAAATTTGTGGTGGACTCGCGGGATGAGTTTGACGAAGTCGATGAGGTCGTGCGTTTGTTGCAAGTCGAACCGGACGATGTCTGGATCATGCCCCAAGGCAGCACGAACGAATCGCTCGATGCCGCGGCGAGTTGGCTCACCCCGTGGGCTCATTCGCAAGGCTATCGCTATTGCGACCGAATGCAGATTCGCTGGTACGGCAACCGCCGTGGCACTTAGTGTTTTGGTACGGCAACCGCCGTGGCACTTAGTGTTTTGGTACGGCAACCGCCGTGGCACTTAGTGTTTTGGTATTCGCCTTTCCGGTAATGGGATTCGCCAGAATTCCTTGAGCCTGTTGGCCGGCTGGTGCAACAGGGAGAGGTGCGCGCGAGCGGCTGAAGCCTGGACTCCAACTGCTACTCGTAATGGGATTCGCCAGAATTCCCTCTTGCATGCGTTTCCTGACGAAATACCAATCCTCCTCGGCCGTTTCCCGACGACAAAAGCTGCTAAACTCTGTTTACCTTCGCCACCCCTCACCACAAAGGAGCCATGTTGGATTTCGACGATCACGAAAAGAACGCCCCCCATGATCCGACGACGGTTTTTCTGTGGGCGACCACGTTTGAGATCGGTCTGGGTTTGATCGCACTGATCGTCGGCTGGATCATTGGCCCCGATGCGAGAGAGTTGCTGCCACAGTTGAGCAACGATTCCGTGGGTTTGCTGCTTTGGCAAATTCTGATCGGATGCGCCGCCTCCCTACCCATGGTCGCTCTCGTCGCTTTGCTGTTGCGACTGCCATTCGAGCCGATTCGTGAAATCACTCGGTTATCCGAAGACGACACGATGAAGGCCTTGCTACGCCTGACTCCCATCGAACTGATCGTCATCAGTGCTTGTGCCGGCGTGGGCGAAGAACTCTTGTTTCGCGGTTGGTTGCTGCCGTTCCTTGCCGGTGGCAGCAACGTATTGGAACAGCCGACGATCGCCATTGGTGCGTCCATCATCGGATCATCGATCCTGTTCGGATTGGTTCACCCCATCACCAAACTGTACGTGGTGCTCGCCGGATTTATGGGTGTGTACTTTGCATTCCTGATGCTGGCAACAGGCAGCCTGTTGATCCCGATCGCAACGCATGCCTGTTACGACGCGATCCAACTGCTGATCGCATCACGACAATCCCGCCAACAGCCCAGCCAGATAAAACGCTAGACACTGTTCAACAATCGTTCCGCATCGAAAGATTGTTTTTCATAACCCGACGCGTAAGCGAGGGATCTACCTCTGACGACGGTCCATCGATCGCCCCAAAAAACGCGGAATTGCGACCGCTGCACCAATTTTGGTCTAAAAATTGCATTCACGTGGTCAGCCGCACGCCGCAACTGCCAAGTTTTACGGTGCGGGAACGAATCAACACCCAGTCCGTCCGAATCCAAACTGAGCACCCACGCTCAAGTCATCAGACATACAAACGAGATAACGATGTTTTTCGACCCATGGTACTTTCTGTTCATCATTCCTCCGTTGCTGCTGGGGCTGTTTGCTCAGTACCGAGTGAAGAGTACGTTTGCTGCGATGAGCCAAGTGCCGGCGCGGATGAGCGGAGCGCAAGCCGCACGCCGGATGCTGGATTCGGGTGGATTGCACAGCGTCGGCATCGAACAAGTCCCCGGGCACTTGAGCGATCACTACGACCCTCGGTCGAAGGTATTGCGATTGAGTCCAGATGTTTACAACGGTCGCTCGATGGCAGCCCTGGGCGTGGCGTGCCACGAAGCCGGGCATGCGTTCCAAGATGCCAAACAGTACGCGCCGCTTGTGATCCGAAACCTTGCGGTCCCTGCAGCGAACTTCGGCGGCGGTTTCGGCGGAACGATGGCGCTGTTGGGTCTGATGTTTCATCTCAAGCCGCTGTTGCTGATCGGCATCATCCTGTTCGCCTGCGTCGTGTTCTTTCAAGTCGTGAACTTGCCCGTTGAGTTCGACGCCAGCGCGCGTGCTCGCCGCCAGCTGACCGAGTTGGGCTTGATCGCGGACCGCGAAGAACAGTACGTGGCCAAGGTGCTCAATGCGGCCGCGTTGACGTACGTTGCGGGGACCTTGCAAGCCATCATGACGCTGGCGTACTACGTGTTCCGCTACATGGGTGACCGCCGCTGATCGACTGACGCAGCGGCGAGTGCCGGTCAAGCCGTCTTAAGTCAATGATTGGGGATGGCGAAACGCTTGACGTGGCACGCTATCGACTTGGAAAGTCGAGCGACGATTGTCGTTCGACTTTCCTAGTCGAAAACGAACACCACCATCCGCCCAAACGCAAGTCATTCGCCTTGTGCCCCGATGGGACGAGATGTGACGCGACTTCACCATAAATCCCGGTCGCTCACGCGTCTGCGGCTCACCAAATCAACCGCGCGCCAGTGGAGGGTCAGGCGACGTGGGATTGGCGGTGGTACTTGTGGCCGGCTTGCTCGGGAGCAAACGTGCGGCCGAGTTCGTCCTTTTGTTTGCGATACCAGGAGGCGACGATGGAAAGTGTTTGTGGAAACGGGCCATGGCCTCGTTGAATCGAACTGGTCAACGTCGCGGACCATTGAGCCAGCAAAGGTTTCATCCGTTTGTAGTCGTTGGCGTCGCGTGGTGCCGCTGCCACCGCCGCGACTTCGCCACAGTGGATCAAGTACCATGTTCCACAGCCGTCGTATCCGGGAACGCTGTAGATAAAGTTGTACTTGTTTCTCGCTGATGCCAACATTGTCAGCTTGCGGTGGACGTACGAGACGGCTTTCAGCGTTCGGTGAGCGCGACCGGCGAGTTCGTACTGGCGATTGGCCGATGCAACGTCGATTTGGTCTTGGATCGCGACAAGCGGCTCGTCGTTGAATCCGTCCAGAAAACTCTGCGCCGCGTTGACTTGCTCGTCGTATTGAGCACGTGTGCAGGCTGCAACGCACGGTCCACTGCACGTGCCCACTTCGTATCGCAAGCATCCCGGACGATAGTCGACTTCAAAGAGTTGTAACTGCTCAGCGAATCGGAACACCTGTTTTTGGCTGCAGTCCCGCAACCGAAAGACTTTGTTGAGCGTGTCGACAGCGGCCCGCATGCGTCCGGCTCCATGAAAAGGTCCTTCTACCGCAATGCATTCCTCTGGTGGCACGGCCGCCAAAAAGAATTGGGGCACTTTGCGCCCCAGGCACAGGTAGACAGGACGCTGGCGGTTGGGAATCCCCTGCACATTCCAGCGGGGAGTGAACTGGCGAATCAATTGCTGTTCACGCAGCAGGGCGGCAAAGTCACTGGGCTGAGTCTCCCATTGAATCGCCCTCGCATTCTCAATGATCCGGCCGCCCTTTTCGTCTTCGTTGGACGCGGCGAAGTAGCTCAGCAAGCGGGAACGCAATGATTTGCTCTTGCCCACGTAGATCAGGCTGCCGGATCGATCCAGCATGCCGTACACACCCGGCACCCGTGGGCAAGACTGAACGATCGCATTACGCAATGTCTCGCGATCCCTGGCTCCGACGATCTCGATCGGGCGCGAGCCATGAGGGTTCAACGGATTGATGCCGAACCCAAACTCCGGTTGTTTGTCGTACAATGCGTCCATGCCGGACCGTCCCTGAAATCATCACGTGCGAGATCCGAAGTCACTTCGGAGATTCGATGATTATGCCCCATCTGGGCTCGAAACGCATAGACGGAAGTTTGAATTCGCAGGATCACGTCTGGAGGCTGAGGAAATGGGCAAAATGCGGCACTTCTCGCTGATCGCCACCACTGGTTCCCAGGCTCCTGCCTGGAAACCCAATGATTGGCAGGCTCCTGCCTGCCGATCTGTTGACCATTTCCAGACCACGCTGATTTTCGCGAGGCAGAGCTTCCGTGGCAGTGCGTTCCCAGGCGTGAGCCTGGCAACGAGCGTTCTGCGGGGTGGCGATCAGCGAGAAGTGTCCAAAATACAGGCGGTTCCCTTGGGAATCGTCGAGATGCCCGTCTGCGGACCTTTCGCGATAGCAATCCAGAGGGCATCATTTACGCCCACCACGTTTGTCAGCGATTTCTTGGACCTCGGAGCCCCCTTATGAAACACTCGTATTCCGATCTTGCGAAGATGATCGATCATTCACTGTTGCATCCCACCATGGATACGGCAACGTTGGAGGCCGGGATCGATCTGGCGTTGGCCTACGACGTCGCCAGTGTTTGCATCATGCCGTACTATCTGAAGCGATGTGCCGAGCGGCTTGCCGGCAGCACCGTGCAAGCATCCACGACCATCGGGTTTCCTCACGGCGGTCACACCACGGCGATCAAAGTCGCCGAGACGTTGCAAGCGGCCAAGGACGGATGCCAAGAATTTGACATGGTGGTCAACATTTCCAAAGTGCTCAGCGGCGACTGGGATTACGTGCGTGGCGACATCGCGGCGGTGACCGAAGCGGTCCATGACGCCGGTCAAAAGGTCAAAGTCATTTTTGAGAACTGCTATCTGGCAGACAGCCACAAGATCCGGTTGTGCGAAATCTGCGGCGAACTGGGCGTGGACTGGGTCAAAACGTCCACGGGATACGGAACCGGCGGCGCGACCATCGATGATTTGATTTTGATGCGTAAACACTCGCCCGATAACGTGCAAGTCAAAGCAGCCGGCGGCGTCCGCGACGCAGAAACCTTGATCAAAGTACGCGAACTGGGAGTCAGCCGCGTCGGCGCAAGTCGAACCAAAGAAATGCTGGACGAAGTTCGGCAGATGCACGCAATGGAGCCCATCGAGATCGGCGACACACCGAATCCCAGCGGCTATTGATCTCAACGCGACGGAACTAGGCTTCATTCACTCTTGGATGGTGACGTGGATTCACAACTCAACAGCAATCGCAGTAACGCCGCCGGATCAGATGAGCTGGAGGTCAAAGACGCCCAGCTGATCTTTCACTCCGTCTGGAAAGATTTGGAGGAGAAACATGGACGGTTGAATCTGCGGTTTCCGACGGAGTTGATCTTGCTCGGTGGTGCCCCCGGCGCGGGCAAAGGCACCAACACGGACTTTATCCGTAAAGTTCGCGACATTGCCGCCGCGCCGATCGTGGTCAGTGCCTTGTTGGATACCCCCGAAGCCAAACGGATCAAGAGCATCGGTGGGATGGTGGGCGACCGAGAAGTATTGACGTTGGTGCTGAGCGAACTGCTCAAGCCCGCCTATCAAACCGGTGCGATCTTAGACGGTTTCCCCCGTACCAAAGTCCAGGTCGAGTGCCTCAAGATGCTGCACGACCGCATGAAAGCCTTGCGGCGGGAACTGCTGGACAGCCCTCACATGGCACAGATGAAACCGCCCGTGTTTCACATCATGGTGCTGTTCGTGGATGAAGCCGAAAGCATCAAGCGACAACTGGCTCGTGGTCGCCAAGTGATCGCGCACAACGAGGAAGTTGCACGAAGCGGGATCGGTGAGCTGTGGGAAGAACGCCCCACGGATTTCAACGAATCCTTGGCACGCAACCGATATCGGGTTTTCAAAGAAAAGACCTACGATGCGTTGGTCTCGCTGAAACAGCTCTTCCATTTCCATTTCATCAACGCACAAGAATCGTTGAAGAAAGTGCAGAAGAACATTCTGCAGGAGCTGGAGTACCAAAGCTCCTTGGAACTGGATCCGCGAACGTTTCATGCGATCGGCGGAATCCCGCTGGCAAGCGACATTGCCCAGCACGCGAGACGAGATCTTGTCAGTCGATTGGACGACTACGAACACGAGCACGGACCGCTGTTCCACAAAGTGATCGAGTTGATCGAAAGCAAGCTGGTCCCGATCGTGCTGCGACATGCGATTTCTGGACAAGCCATCATCAGCTCCGAAGACGAAATGCTGGACGATCCGTTGGCGTTGCAAATGCTGATCGACGTGTTTTCAGAACGAGGCTTTCACGCCGTGATCGACTTGCGACGCAGAGAGATCCCAGAACGGATCGATTTGCAGACCGGTGAAGTCACATGCCGGATTCAGAAGGTGTATCGAATCTCGATTCGATTCAAAGGCAGCGAAATTCGCCGCGGCGGTTGACCGCCCATCCTTCGCTCAGACGCAATCTCGTTTAACGACAAGCCGCAGGCGCAATCGTCGCCACCAACAGGATTGCCCCGCAGAATCCAACGTCGCTGACGCTTTGTGTTTCCAAGAACCAATGCGTCTCGCAAAGACGCACCTTCAACAGTTACGACTTAAGCTGGACTGCTCAAAGTTTGGTGTTGTGTCTTTTTGGGTTTTCGCAAGTTTCTGTCACCTCTCCCGGCGCAGCCGGTAGCCCCAGTGAGCCTCAGGCGCTAGCCGTGGGCCTGAGGCGGATTGTGGTGCCGGCCCACGGCTAGCGCCTGAGGCTCACTTTGATTGCGATGCATGGAACAAAAACATGGACTGAAAAAACAATGTCAATACCAAACGTTGAACAGTCCAGCCTGGAAAGGCCGACGCGTCTCAGAGCGAGAGCAAGAAGAGAAGTGCGGACACCATCCAATGGGATGGCGTCGCACATGAGAGCCTGACGCGACAGAGACAGTTTTACGGGCTCTGTAGTGGGGCGAGTAAATGGGAGGCAACGACTAGGGAAGCCTGGTGTGACAGCGTGCGTTCCTAAAAAAATGAGAACGCGGGCGACTGTCGATCAGTCTTCTTTGAGCTGAACGTTTTCGGCGCGAGGTCCCTTGGGGCCTTGGCCGACATCGTAAGTAACTTCCTGACCTTCGCGCAAGTCGTCGTAACGAACGCCTTGCAAAGCTGAGCTGTGAAAGAACATGTCCTTGTCACTGCCGCTCTCGATGAAACCAAATCCTTTGTCGGTCAATCGCTTGATCTTGCCTTCCATCCCGTAATTCTCCGCAACTTTTTCTTGAATCGAGTCTCGTGGTCGAAACCTGTAACGCACAAGTTCGTTTGACCACCAACATTCTCAGCGGTGGAGACCTCGTCATCTAACGGCAGGCAAGCCGCAAAACAAAAAGAACTCCGACGCAATTCAACAACACCACACACGGGTGATTGCCGATCTGCTACCGCTCTTGTCTGGCCGTAAACATACCCGAAATGCCCGTGTCAATGTTCGCGGGGAAGCTCGGATAGAATTTTTTGGGGAATTCTGGCGAATCCCATTGCTGGTGCCTGCGTATCGTTGTCCTTTAGTTTCGCGAAACGGATTCCAGGTGCTGATTCACCTGTGACTCGCTGATTCCTCGGATTCGGCACACTTCCTCGACGCTGTACCCATCGCGGATCAATCTCCAAGTCCAGTACTCGTCAGGCCTTACGACATCGTTGGCGGATTCAGGCCGCGACGGCGTGGAGGGCGAGTTGGCGTTTCCGCTGGCATCGGGCGGGTCAGCCCGCAGGACTTTCTTGGGGTCGTGGGCGGACTGGGACGAAGTCGTCTTGGTGGGTTCGGGCGCAGATTGCCCGGTTTCACATTGATGCTCCGCGATGACTTGCAAGATGTCGTAACCGAACTGCTCGATCGTCGCATCGCCCACCCCTGAGATCGCTTCCAACTGCCCCGTCGTTTGCGGTGCCGACTCCGCGATCCGGTCAATCGTCGCGTTGGTCAGCACACGAAATGCCGGAATTCCTTGTGCGGCGGCCGTCCGCCGACGCCAACGCTTGAGCGCCTCGGCCAATTCTTGTTGAAGCTTTTTGGCTGGTGGCAACAGTTTCTCCAAATCAACTGTCTTGAATTCCTGTCCACCAGGTCCCGCCAACGTTTCATCAATGACTTTGGCCGCATGTGCCGCCAAGTCACTGGAGTCAGAAGCGGGCTGGGAATCGCCGGGCATCGTCGAGGTCTCGGTCGTTTCGCTCGCAGATGTTTCGTTCTCAGCAGGCCGATCAGCGGACTCCACGTCGGCGGACTCCACGTCAGCGGACTCCACGCTCGCGGCAGCCATTGCCAAACGTTTGCCGAGTGCCAGTTTCAGCGTGAATGAAGCGGGCAGCGGATCGGTCATGTGCATTACCCGTTTTCCCGCTTCGCTGATCTCGACGGTCGGTCGCCTTTGGTCGACTTCGCGTTGTTCGACCAAGCCTGTTTGGATCAGCGCGTCGATGATCTCCACCACTTCGGTCTGTTTCAGTTTGGACAACATGCCGTAGGTGCTCAGTCGATCCAGCCTCCATTGCTGAATCCGTTTGTTCAGCGAACCGGAGAGCATTTGAGCGACCATGTTCTTGCCAAACCGGCCATGCATGCGTGTGACGCCGCTGAGTGTGACTCGGACACCGGTCAATAGTGCGTTGGGATCGACACCGATGCCGGACGATGCGTCGGCTGATTTTGCGTCGGCTCCACCGACGTCGCATCGGTCGCACATACCGCAGTTGCTGCTCTCGGGGTCGCCAAAGTAATCCAGAATGATGCGTTGTCGGCATCCACTCGTCCTGGCGAACCCAATCACGGCCTCCAGTTTGTCGTACTCGGCAGCCTTTCGCCGAGCGAGTTCGTCGAAGTCGATTTGCAGATTTTCGAAGGGGACGTCACGTTGGGTGAAATGAACGGCGCGGCCGCGAAAGGGCGGCACGTAATCGAACGCGTGCAGTCGACTGAGTTCACGAAGGTTGCGCATCAGCTTTTCACGATCGACATTGGCGAGGTCCATCAGACGTTTGGGACGCACAAAAACGTCTTCGCCACGTCGCTTGCCGATCACTTGTTGGACGGCGCTCATCACGCGGCGTCGCACTTTGGCTTCGCGAGGCAGGAAATCCAGCAATGTGGGCGCGTCGCTGTCGATTCGGATCAGGATCTGATTGTTGCTGCTGTCCAATCGTTTCAGCACGCCGGCCTTGGCCAACAGAGTTTGCGATGCGCCGATCGCTTCGCTACTGTCACTCGATTTGATCGCCGTCCGAACTTGCTCCAGCGTCAACTCGATCGGGTCCTCGGGTCTCGAGAGCAAGTACTCGTAGACCTTGCGAACCGTCTCGGGCGACGGGTAGCGATTTTCGATAAAGAACTCTTGGATGTAGCGATCTTGGTAAGAAAAGAACAACGCGCAATCGCTCAACTGTCCATCCCGTCCCGCGCGACCAGCTTCTTGATAATAGGCCTCCAGCGTTCCCGGCATCTGGAAGTGAGCGACGTATCGGATGTCGGATTTGTCGATGCCCATCCCGAACGCGTTGGTCGCGACGATCGCGGAAAGCTCGCCGGACATGAATTGTTCTTGAACCACGCGGCGATGTTGCGGTTCCATTCCCCCGTGATAGACACCGATGGGGCGACGCGTTTTTTCGGGCAACCATTCGCCCAGCTCTTCGCACATCTTGCGTGTGGCCGCGTAGATGATGCCTGCGCCTTCTTGAGCCTTGACGAATTCTGTGAGCTGGCGTTCTTTCTCCGAATCACTCTTGCTGTGCTTGACGGAGAAACGCAAATTCGTTCTGGCGAATCCGGTGACAAAAACGCGTGGATTGTCGAGCTCCAGTAGTCTGCAGACGTCTTCTCGGACCAGCGGGGTCGCGGTGGCGGTCAATGCGATCGTTTGGACGCCGCTGAGGTATCGCTTGCGAACTTGTCCCAGCCGTGAATAGTCCGGTCGAAAGTCGTGACCCCACTCGCTCACACAGTGAGCTTCGTCGACCGCCAGCAGAGACACGTTGCTCGCCGCAATGGCTTCCAGGAATCGACCGTTACGCAACCGCTCCGGTGCGACGTAGATCAAGTCCAACTCGCCACGTGCCATTGCCGACATCGCGTCTTCTTGTTCGCTCAAGCTCTGGGTGCTGTTGATCAGCCGCGCAGCGATGCCGATTCGTTCCAACGCGTCGACCTGATCCTTCATCAACGCGATCAAGGGAGAGATGACGATCGTTGTTCCCGGTCGCGCCAGGCTGGGTAACTGATAGCAGAGGCTCTTTCCGCCTCCTGTCGGCATCACGCACAAGACATCTTGGCCGGCCGCCAACGTGTCGACGACGTCTCGCTGTCCAGGTCGAAAATTTTTGAGTCCGAATCGTGGCAGCAGCGATTCGGGATCGACAGGCGAGAATTCCGTAGGCATTTGAGATTCCATGGGCCTCTGGCGTGACAACGGCTCGGTCGGATGAACAGATTGACCGGAAAGTGAGTCCTTGCTCATGGTCTGTCGCTCCAGCGGTTGCAGCGGTGAAAAGAGGCACGCGTGCGGTTTTGCGGCCAGCGTTCTGCCAAGTATAGGGGATTCGCCGAAGATTTCGATCGGTCGATTCAGCGGTCCGGAGCTCCGTGCAAATCCTGCAAATTCGACGGGCTCGGCCGGAAAGAGACATTTCAGTCGTCGTGGCTTCAACTCCGTGGGGCGGATGGTGGGGGTCGGATGGTGAGAACAGTGTTGTGCGTCTATAATTTGTCTGGAAAGCCGATCACCCGTACGGTTTCAGCAGAACCGTTTCCTACCGCTATTTTCTCAATCCGAGTCCATATTCATCGTGCGAAAATCACTCCATTTGTCGTCGGGTTGCGACTCGCTTGCTGACACAAGGCACTTTCTCTCTCGGTTCCGATTCGCCCGTGTTCTTACTTTTTTCTGTGTGTTCACTCTTGTTTGTATCATTTGCGCGACAAACTCGACGCAAGCCGCCGAACCTGACGCCGCTTTTGTGGATCATTTTGAACAGGGTACAGATCGGTGGGAGTTTTTGGACCCGGACACGTGGAAACTGGCTCAGCGAGATGGTTCCAACGTGATCGAGATCACAGATCGCGGCAGCAAATACAAACCGCCCGTCCGCAGTCCCGGCCACGTGGCGCTGGTCAAAGACCTGGAGTTGGAGAGTTTTGACATCACGTTTCGTGTCAAAAGCACCAAGGACACTGGCAATCACCGCGATTGCTGTGTGTTCTTTAACTACCAAGACGATCAACACTTTTATTACGTGCATTTGGGGGCCAAGCCCGATCCGCACAGCGGCCAGATCATGATCGTCAAAGAAGCGCCACGGTTGGCGCTGACCAAGAATGAAGCGTTGACACCTTGGGATGATCAATGGCACCGGGTCAAAGTCAGTCGGGACGCAAAATCCGGCATGATCGCGGTTTACTTTGACGACATGAGCAAACCCCACATGCAAGTGATCGACAAAACGTTTGGTAAAGGACGCATCGGCATCGGATCGTTTGACGATTTGAATGCTTTCGATGATGTCGAAATCACTGCGAGATAATCAACTCGTCCGTTCAACTGTGTGCTGTCTAATTCAATCGCAAACCAGACACACGCCAACCAAACCGCACGCCAGCAGAACCGAAGGAGTGTTGTGAATGAGTGACTACGGCGCTTTCAGCGATGATTACTACCTGAACATGAACCTAGCCACCGAAATGGAGCTGCCCCAGTCGCGCGAGTCGGTGTTGCACTATTTCGAGCAAGTCCGTCGTCGCTATCCCACCATGCAGAATTTTTACTCGCGAGAGAAATCCGAGTTTGTATTGGAGGAAGAAAAGGACCAGGGCGCCTACCGTTGGGTTTCGATTGAGCAAAAACGACTCAACAGCGGCGCGGTCAATCCAGAGACTTATGAATCGGCGGTGGATCAACATCGCATGGTGCTGGAGCTGATCCCCTACGAACTCTCGATCACGCCCTTGGACTGCGAATCGCTGAGCGTGATGCTGGGTTTCGATTTCAATTTTCGCGGCAACCACAACGAAGTGCTCGCCGAAGCGTTGGGGATGACACCGGCACTGGAAAAGTTTTCACAGAGTCCGTATTTTAAGTTGCTCTCGCACGAACCAATTCTACAGTTCGCGTTGGACGAGGATTGTCGCACTCAGTGCCGCGTCAGTTTTGAGTCACGCACGACGGCCTATCAAGTCCGTACGGGCGAGTACGGTGACGACCAGTTGAGCGTCTACTTGACCGTTCGTCGCTACGACAGCTTGGCCGCAGACGAATCCTTTGCCACCGAATTTGATCGGCTGTCGGCACTCTGCCGAGACCTCGTGGACGAGTATCTCGTCGGTAACGTTTTGAGGCCACTACAGCAAGCCATCTCGCTGAGATGAGCGAGTGACTCGTCAGCAAGTCCAATGCAAGTGTGAGCCGTGGGCCGTAAGGCACCGGGCAGTGCGCTAGCCAGGCAGTACGGTAGCCAGGCAGTACGCTAGGCTAAGCCTGGACTGCTCAAAATTTGGTATTGACTCGATGTTTCGGCGTTATTCTTTGGGCCGTTTCTCGTCCACTGTCACCTCCCCCAAGGAACTTGGGGGAGGTCGAGCAGAGCCGTTTAGGCGAATGCGAGGGAGGGGGCGATGCGCACTGGTTGGGCATTTGAACGCGGTTTGCACAGTGAATGCCCCCTCACGGATCTTGCTTCGCTCGATCCGACCTCCCTAAGCTGCGCCGGGAGAGGTGACAGAAACTTGCGGAGCGCCACATTGCCACAACCCCAAATTTGAACAGCCCAGCACTAGCCTGGACTGCTCAAAGTTTGGGGTTGACATTGTTTTTTCAGTCCGTGTTTTTGTTCCATGCATCGCAATCAAAGTGAGCCTCAGGCGCTAGCCGTGGCCGGTATCACAATCCGCCTCAGGCCCACGGCTAGCGCCTGAGGCTCACTGGGGGGCACCGGCTGCGCCGGCAGGTCGCGTCATCCGCTTAGATACGTTGAATTGTTGAGGATAGAATCCAAATTTCTCGCTAAGTACTTTGATTCCACCGCGTACTAAGCGGGACGCACCTAACCGTTCTCCGATCGGAGTGAAGCAAGCTGAGTGCGGAATTGACCCAGGATGTTCGTTGTCATGACATTGAGTTCCTGGATCTCAGCCTGTAGTTCGGTCGTTGTTGCCGTGGCCGCGTTAACCTCCAAGTGAGCGGCCGCGTCGACCACTGGTTGGATTTGAAAGATTGCTGCGTTGCTCTTGAGCGTATGCGCGCCACGCATCAGCCGAGTGCGATCATCGGCAGCCAAACCCGTTTCAATCTCAGTGATCAGCTTGGGGCATTCGTTGAGAAACAGCTCGACGAACTCACAAAACTGCGCATCGTTCCCGGGGATGCTTTTTCGAGCAAGTACCCAATCCACCTTGAAATTTTCGGTGGGAATCTGTGGCTGGGCTACGGGAGGTTCGGATTCGCCATTGCGTTTAATGATCGGCATATCATTCTCCTTTTGTCGGCGTCCAGAGAGCACGTTAGCAGGATACTCGGCCACGACCCGCAACAGTTCCGGAGCGCTGACCGGTTTGGAGATGTAAGCATCCATGCCGGCTTGCAAGCACTTTTCTTTGTCTCCCTTCATCGCGTTGGCCGTCATCGCGACAATGGGGATGTGCGTGTCGGTTTCGTGTTCGCGTTCCCGGATCAAACGCGTCGCTTCGTAGCCGTCCATTTCGGGCATCTGTATGTCCATCAGGATCAAGTCAAACGGTTCTTTTGCCGAGACCTCGACGGCTTGCAAGCCGTCTGCGGCTACTACGACTTCGTGCTTTTGCCACTCCAGGAATCCCAACGCGACGCGTTGATTGACCAGACTGTCCTCAACAAGCAGGACTCGGCGTGGCTCAATCTGATCGTCGGGAACGAATGTTCGCCTTGTCGGCAGCGTACGCTTGCCCGATTGGGCGGGCAAACGATTCACCTGTTCCATGATGGCATTGAGCAAATCAGACTGTTTCAGCGGTTTTGCCATATACCGACGGATACCCAAGCTTTTGCATCTCGCGGTATCTCCCTGACGCAATCCGGAGGAGACCATGATGATGGTGCAATTGGCAATCTCCTCGTGCTCTTGCACTTGCCTGGCAAATTCGAATCCATCCATTCCGGGCATCATGCAATCCAGCAGAACCAGCGAGAAAGGACGGTTTTCGTAAACGGCGCGATGCATCTCTGCTAAGCCGGATGGACCACTATCTGCCACCACGGGACGCATGTTCCAACTGTTCAACACTTCCTGCAAGATCTTGCGATTGGTGGAATTGTCGTCAACGATTAAAGCTGCGACATCACGTAGGCTTTCCAAATCGATGGAAAGTGGTTGCGGTGATGGATCGTGCACTGGCAAGCAGATGTTGAAATGGAACTGAGTGCCGACGCCGACCTCGCTTTCGACCCATATTCGACCGTTCATCAATCGTACCAATTCGGATGAGATGGCAAGTCCCAAACCGGTGCCTCCGTACTCTCGGGTGGTCGATGAGTCAGCTTGAGTGAACGCTTCAAAGACTTGGTCTTGCTTCTCCGGCGGGATCCCGATTCCTGTGTCGCGGACCATAAAGTGCAGTCGCACTTGGTCATCCGAAATCATTTCTGGTTCGACATTGACGACGACCTCGCCTGCGGTGGTGAATTTGATCGCATTGCCAATCAGATTCACCAAGATCTGTCGAATCCGATTCGGGTCGCCGATCAAGGTGTCGGGTATTTCCGGGGCGATTCGACAAGCCAGTTCCAGGCCTTTCTCCGATGCCCGCGACATCAACGTTTGGCCGGTAACCACAACGGTATCACGCAGGGGAAATGGAATATGCTCCATCTCCAACCGACCGGCTTCGATTTTAGAGAAATCAAGGATCTCATTGAGTAAACGCAGCAGTGAATCCGCCGAGTCTCGGACCATATTGAGGTAGTCACGCTGATCGCTCTTGAGTTTTGTGTTGGACAACAGTTCTGCCATGCCGATGATACCGTTCATCGGAGTGCGAATCTCGTGACTCATATTGGCCAGAAACTCGCTCTTGGTTTGATTTGCCAATTGTGCTTGATCACGAGCCTTTGCCAGGTCATTCAACGCTTTCTGCAATCGTTGACGCATCATGTTGAATGAGTGTGTCAATTGTCCCAGTTCGTCATTGCTCGTGATCTGGATGTCATCGTTAAATCGACCTGCGGCCAGTTCTTCCGTCGCCGTGGCTAGCAAGGAGATGGGAGCAGCCAATCTGGCGGCCGACCTTTGAGAAACAATCCAGGCGACGACCGCCATGAACGCGATCAGGGAGAGCAAGGCAAAGAAGGTCCACTGACTGATCGACTCCACCATTTCAGCTTCTCGGTCCATCAACCGCAGTTGTCGATCGGAAAGCGATTTGAGCAAACGAGTGGCGTTCCTCGATGCCGGAATGGCTTCTTCCGTCAGCACATGTTGAGCGACATTCCAATTCGACGAACGACGCACATTGATCGCCTCCTGACACAGCACCTGATAGACTTGGAACTCATCAATGATTGTCTTCAGGTGCCCTTGCTGCGTTGCCGACAGTGACTCGCGTTCATCCGTCAGTTCATCCAACTGGGATTGCGCATAGTCAATTTGCTTTCGGAACTCTCGTTCCTCGGCATCATTGGCCGTCTGCAAGAACGAAGCGATCGTGGTTCGCGAACGAGTGAACGTGAAACGAAAGTTGGCCAAGGGAATCAACTTCGCTTCATTGCTGTCTTCTGCGTTGCCCTTCTGTTCTTCGTCAAAAATACGCTGCATCGCGTTCATCAAATCGTCCATGACCGGGTCGACTTGCTTTTCGACTAGATATTTCGCGGGTTCATTCCCCGGCATCCAAGCGACGTCCTCGATCCACCATTGAGCATCGCGAAGATCTTCCAGCGCCCGCGTTGCTTCTTGAAACTCATCTCGAGTTTCCTTCGTCGTCCATTCCTGACTCAGTTCTTTCAATTTCGCCAATGACGGCAAGATCCTGTCGTTCCACGCTGCGTGTCGTTCGTCTCGAAATTGGGAATCGCCGACCAACATCCAGCCTCTCAATGCTGCCAGTGATTGCTGAACGCCGCTTAGCGTTTGAATGGACGCCTGTGCGGTTGGCGCTCGAAGTCGAGCGAGATGGAGCGCGCGATTGCGGAGCCAGTGGGTTGCGAACAGAGCCACCACGAGGATGACGATGCTGAATACGGCGACGATCAAGTGCGATCGTAGCAATCGACGACGAAGACTCGGACCCGAAAGCACACATGCGTCCGGATCGACCTGGCTCGATGACTCCGATTCGCTATCGGTCATCCGCTGGCCTCCCCGACGCGTTTGACGCCCGCTGCGCGTTCTGCCAACCGTCGGCCAGGTTTCCCGCTGCTACTTGCTCCAACAGCAATTGAAGCTGCTGCTGCAGAATTCCGGCACGCTGAAAAACCTTGGACGGTGTCTGAGGTCCCGGATCCACCGATTTTCGAGGAGGTTTTGCATCGGCGAGTTTTCCGTGTAGAAAAGCAACCTCCGAGACCAAGAGGGACGCGATGTCGTGTACATCACCTGGCACAGCCTGTTGAATCTCGTTTTCATCGATGGAGAGTTCCAGGATCGTCAGGCCAAGATGCACCTCGATCTGCCGAATGAGCTCAAAGCAATCGAGCAAGCGGCGGAAAACGTCTGGCGGGATCTTGCCGTCGATCAAGTCCGGCGTCGGCGGGAAACGTTCGACGCCTGGATACTGTGCCAGGATCCGCGCACAGTAACTGACCGCTAGATTCACTTGCTGAAACACGTCTCGCGGTGCATACGGTGTCTCCAACATCAAGTTCAACTGCCGATTGGCTTGGACAATGCTGCGAAAAACGTCCGTCGGTGTCCGCTCGGCCTCCCGTATTGGTTCCTTGCACTCTTGGGTGATCCCCAAGTGCGACTTGATTTTCAGGATCTGATGCAGCGATGCATCGATGACCTCCAAGACATCGGCGGGGCGGATCTCTCTTGGTGATTCGAACGTCATCCGAACCACATCGCGGGTCAGATCAAAGGAAAGGCGTTCCGACTTTCCAAACAACGTCAACGCTTGGAAGTAGACCTCTCGCGGCGCTGCCCCTGAAACCGAGATTTCGCTACGTTGCACCGCCTGACGATCCAGTCGTCCGCGGATCAGCTCCAACTCGCATCGATACAAGGACATTCGTGCATAACAATCAGGCGGCTCAATCTCTTTCTCGAATGCCCTTGTTGAGTCTTGCAAGCGTGCTGAGTCTCGTGGCAGGGCGATTCGGGGGATCATCGTCAGCGTTGCAACTCCGTAGATCATTCGCATGCATTGGCGACGATTAGGCCTATTCGCTGGGACGCTCTCCCGAAACCGATTCATCAGGTCGCCTCACTTTGGGATGGTCCCGGAACGTGTTCCCAGTCGTCGGGTTGTCGTCGAGAATCGACCAGCACACTCAAACCGGACGCAAGCAGCGTATTGTCGCTCTCTGGCATCTCACCGGCGACAACGTTCATGCCTGAGTCATCGTTCCAATCACTCAGGATGATGTAGGTCGCAGGTGGGCTGATCATCCATTGAACGAAGTGCTCCGCCAATCTGGTCGACAGTTCCGCGTCGGCATCAGGAAATGGACCGTTGGCGACAATCAAAAAATGGCAAGCCTTCATGTCTCTAGGAAAAAGGCGGTCACAGCCACGTTGCAGTGCACCGGCGAGTTGATGCCGGAGAAAGGAGACTTGACCATCGAACTCGGCATTACGGTACTCCGCAAGGCTCTCGGGATCGGATCGCAACAGTGGCACTGCGGTTCCATCCATTCGGATTCCACCGACGTGCCAATCCAAGGTCGCTGTGTCAATCAGGACGACCAAGAAAACAGGTTCACGGTGACTCATGACACTTGGTCCGTGATACGTTGCAGATTGGATTGCAGGGAGACGCACTGTTGCTTGAGTTGACTGGCCAACTCGGGATCGACGCGGTCGTTTTCGATCTGTTCCAGCAGAGTCAGAGAGTCGATCAGGTAGCCCTCAAGCTCTGCGTGCACACGATGTTGTGCCGCAATGGTTTCGTAGTGTTCGGCGGCTTCACGAAGCGCCTCCAGCAGGTCCTCCGGATCCCACGGCTTAGTGATGTATCGGTACAAACCGCCCGTATTGATGGCTTCTACCACCGAACGAATGTCTGCGTAGCCGGTGAAGATGATACGGATTGCCGAGGGATGGATATCGCGGACTTGGCTCATCAGTTCCACCCCGGTCATGGTGGGCATTCGCTGATCGGTCATCACGACCTGAATCGGATGCTCGTTCAGGATGTCTAATGCTTCCTTACCGCTTTGGGCCGTGTGAACTTGGAAATCTTTCCTGAGCAAGCCTGTCAAGGAGAACAACACGTCGGGTTCATCATCGACGATCAAGACGGCGGGTTTGGTTATTGATTCCATGAGTGTTCATCACGTGTTGAGTGGCAAGCGAATGTTCACTTCGGTTCCTGATCCAGGACTGCTTTGGATCGTGATGGTACCGCCGTGGTCACGGACGATCCCATAACTGACTGCCATTCCCAGTCCTGTTCCTGTACCAACTGGTTTTGTCGTAAAGAATGGTTCAAAAACTCGATCGAGAGTTTCGCGATCCATTCCTTCTCCGTGGTCGTTGACACGCAAGCTGGCAAACTCGCCGTCTTCCTCCAGGATAACGTCAATGACCGCGCCGTGCGCACTTGCCTGGACGGCATTGAGCAGTGTGTTGAAAATCACCTGCTGGATTTTGTCGCCATGACAGGCGATGGACAGAGGTTGATCCCGCGAAAAATGAATCGAAACATCTTTTTCAGCGAGTAAATTGCTGAGCATGTCGGCGGCATTGCGTGCCGATTGCGAGAGATCCAAGGTTCCGTAGGCTGCCTGGTCCAAACGAGCAAAGTCTCGCAGATTGCTGATGATGTCTCGAACCCGCGTCAAGCCTTGACTTGATGACGCCAAGAGTTTGGGCAAATACTCCTGCAACCACTGACAATCACATTCTTGCTCCAACTCGTCGATTTCTTGGACCAGTTTCTCAGGGGCGTTGTCGAGGTAGGGTCGCGTCTCCCGGTATTTGTTGACCAAATCCATCAGTCCGGTCAAATCGCGTTTCATTACGGCCAAGTTATTCGTGACAAACGCGATCGGATTGTTGATCTCGTGTGCCATGCCGGCAGCAAGTTGTCCCAAGCTCGCCAGTTTTTCGCTTTGCACCAACGCGGCTTGAGTTTCTCTGAGTTGGCGGTTTTGTTCAGCCAATTCAAATTGCAGTCGAATGATTCGCTCGCCCTCACGCAATCGAACCCGCAGTTCTTCGCCGTCGCAGGGTTTGACGAGAAAATCATCCGCGCCGGCTTCCATCGCATGAACGAGATCTTCTGTTTCGGACTTGGCCGTCAACAGAATCGAGTAGCAATAAGGACCCGATGGCGTCGCACGAATGCGTCGGATCAATTCCAAACCATCGACCTCGGGCATGATCCAATCCGTCAGCACCATCGAGATGGGTTCAGCTTGAAAGGCCGCCCAGGCCTGTTCTCCGTTGACGGCTTCGATCACGTCGTATCCCCAATTGCGAAGATGAGTGACCAAGAGACGCCGCATCAGGTCACTGTCTTCCGCAACGAGCACCTTCATCCCGTCGATGGCATTCTGCATAACATGATATCCCTGCGTCGTGACATCGGGCCAAACGAAGTGCCATTGGGGCGTGAATGATCATTTATACTCGATCAGCAGACCTAGATCTCCAGTCCCGAGTTTCCGTCCCATTTGACGAACCCTTCGATGGCTTCGTACTCCGCCAATCCGAGCTGATCGTAGCGTTGGGCGGTTTCGCGGTTTCGGGACTCGGCGCGTTGCCAGAATTCACGTAAATCGGTGCCGGGGAACAAGGCACGGTCCTTTTGTGACTCGTGCTTAAAGATCGCCACGCGTTTGCGGTCGACTTCGCGAGGGCTGAGCGGAACCGCCATTTCGATCTGCTCGATGGGCCATTCCTGCCACGCACCGCGATACAGCCAGACGATGCAATCTTGATACCAAGGGTCATCGGAGCACCGCACACAGGCTTGCAAGATGGCGCTCAAACACGTCCGGTGAGTGCCGTGCGGATCGGACAAATCGCCGGCAGCATAAATCTGATGCGGTTGAATCTCGCGTAACAAGTCGACCGTGATCTGGTAATCCTCTTCGCCCAACGGTTGTTTTTGAACACGACCGGTTTGATAGAACGGCAAGTTGAGGAAATGCAGTTTGTCGTCATCGACGCCACAGCATCTCGCCCCCTCGCGGGCTTCACCACGCCGGATCAGTGCTTTGATCCGCTGAACTTGATCGCTGTCGATTTGTCCCGAGCGTTTGTTTCGTAAGAACTCATCGACGTGTCTCTCAATGTCGTCCATGCCCGACGCTTGAATTCCAAATTCACGGCAAAAGTCCGCTGCAAACTCGGCAAACCGCATCGCGTCACTGTCAAAGACGGCGATGTTGCCCGATGTCTGGTAGGCGATATGAACCTGATGACCTTGATCCACCAATCGAATCAATGTGCCGCCCATCGAGATGACATCATCGTCCGGGTGCGGTGAAAAGACGACGACGCGTTTGGGAAAGATATCGTCACGGTGTCCTGGACGATCGCCCGCCTGTTTGATCCGATCCGGCTTGCCTCCGGGCCAACCCGTGATGGTGGCTTGCAAGTGACGAAACACGCTGAGATTGATTCCGTAGGAATCGCCATGACTTGCCAGTAAGTCCTGCAATCCGGCTTCGTTGTAATCCTGGTCGGTCAGTTTCAAGATTGCTTTGCCGTTGGCGGTGGCCAAACCGATCACGGCACGACGCGTCGTTTCGGCGTCCCACTCGGTTTCGCCCAACAGCCAAGGACTTTGGCGTCTGGTCAACAGGCTCGCTGCGGCTTCGTCCAACCACACCGTCGCGCCGACATGCCCCTGCAAGAACGACGCGGGGACTCCAGCCATCGATGGATCCTCCACCGTGCGAACGATGATCGGTGCCTTGCCCTCACCGAACGCCAACAAAAAGATGCGCCGAGCATCCAGGATGGTGCCAACACCCATCGTGATCGCATGTCGTGGTACGTTTTCGGCGCCAAAGAAATCACTGGCGGCGTCCATCCGCGTGAAGCGATCAAGTGTGATCATCCGCGTGCGACTGTTACGGTCGGAACCCGGTTCGTTACAGGCAATGTGACCGGTCTTGCTGACGCCCAGGAGCTGAATGTCGATGCCACCGGCGTCGACGATTCGCTGTTCATAGTCGATACAAAACTGCTTGACGTCCTCTCTGGCAATGGAACCGTCAGGGACATGAACATTGGCGGGAGCAATATCGACCAGATCGGTCAGGCTGTCACGCAGGATCCTGGCGTAGCTTTGTAGCTCCTGCGGGTTCATCGGATAGAACTCGTCCAATGCGAACACGGTCACGCCGGCAAAGGACAGGGATTCCTCTCGGTGCATCCGAACGAGTTCCTGATAGACACCGATCGGCGACGAGCCGGTGGCTAGTCCCAAGACGCAGGGTTTGTTTTCGGAGGCGCGGGCTCGGATCAATTGCGCGATCTCGGCTGCGACGGCAGCACTGGCATCGGAGGCGCGGGCAAAGATCTTGACGGGGATACGTTCGACCGAATTTGGATCCATCACAAACTGTTCCTGTGAATCAACGTGCCGAGCGGGAAGAACGGTGGCGAGCAATCATGCCGGCGCCGCACACGCCAGCGTCGTTACCCAGCGACGCGAACTGAATGTCCATGTTACCACCGACCTGAACCAACGTCGTTCGTTTGACACTTTCACGCACCGCGTCCAAGAACATGCGTCCTGTCGCCGTTGCTTCGCCGCCAAAGGTCATCGCGCCACCCAGAATCACGACTTCTGGATTGCAAACTTGCCCCAGCATACCAATCGCTTTGCCGACATGACACGCCGTCTCCATCATCACATCGACGCAAACTTGGCATCCTTTCTCGGCATGCGTGGCGATGTCCCGTGTGGTCACGTCCGGTGAGAGTAGCTCTGGGGAGATTGACTCCACCGGCAAGGCACGTAGGCGGCGTTGCAGGTTGGACAGAACCGCTGGTGCACCCGCGTAAGATTCCAAATGCCCGCGACTGCCACAGGTGCAAGGGATCGCGGTGTCGGAAAAATCGATCGTGATGTGACCCAGCTCGCCGGCACAACCGTGATCGCCGCCATGGGGGCGTCCCGATAGGACCAGACCGCCGCCGATGCCAGTTCCCAGGGTCAATAGCGCCAAGGAGCCATCGCCGAGAGACCGAATCACATGCTCGGCATAAGCCGCCGCATTGGCGTCATTGATCAGTTGTGTTGGCAGCTTGGTGATCGCAGCCAGATGCTTGATCAACGAAACCCCCAACCATCCCGGCAAGTTGACGACTTCACGTAGCACGCCGGCGCGTGTGTCCAAGACGCCTGGGACGGCAACCCCGACGCCACGTAGCATGTCGGCGGGCAACTCATGGTTGAGCAGCGTTTCGTTGGCGTATCGGATCGCGTATTCGAATACCGCGTCGGGGCAGCCGAGCGGTCGCGTCGGGGTCTGGTGTTTGAAATGAACGTTTCCACGATCATCGACCAAACCCAATTTGATGTCGGTACCGCCAACATCGATGCCAAGAAAGAAATCAGAGTTCATCAATGCGATTGGTCGTTGCGTCTGCTCCGCCAAAATGAAAAGTGCGGAGAGCTTGGGTGTGGGGGAATGGGACGAGGTCTCACCTGGGACGCTTGGACGTCGGCTCTAAGTCCGATTTGGGCTCCGCGACCGCGCCTTTATCGGCAAGTTCACCGGCCGAAAAATCAACGGTCGGCGGATCACCCGTAAGCGATTTTTGTCGTGTAAAGAATTCGCTGGTGTCCGACGAAATCGGACGTTGCCGGCGTATCGAGGAGGTGAGGACGGGGGAGTTTGAGTTTGTGGTTTGTGACGAAGTCAAATGTCCTGCCGGTTCCGGGGCGGTCGCATCGGTGGGGGAATGCAAGTGACCGGCCGTGGGCGAAGGCAAATCGTTGGACGCAAATGGATTGAAATCCTGATGCCACAAACCACGCACGGCGGCTTGGCACAAGGATACCATGGCGGCAAATCCCAGTCCCGCGATCAAATAGATCATTCGTTTGGGGCCGACCTTCTTTAGCTCCAGCGTGGCAGGCTGGGCAACCGAAACATCACTCAGCTTGAGTGCCGCCAGCGATTCGAGTTGTCGTGCGTTGGCCAATCTGCCAGCGGTTTCCAAATAAGTCGACTCGGCGACGCTGGCGTCCCAAGTCAACTGAACCAATTCGACGCCGATCTGGTTGAGCTGAGTCAGTTCTTTTTGCAAACGTTCGAATTGTCGCGTCAGTGCGTCACGCTTGGCCTGCAAACCGGCTTGTCTGGCAATCGCGGTGCGAAAGGCTAGGTCGAGGGACTGCAGCGTCGGGTTCAGGACTTCTCGCAACTGCGGTTCTTGCCCGATCTCGCTAGTTGCGGTTTCCTTGGCCGCGGCAAGTTGCGAATCAACCGCGACGCGTTTGGGGTGATCCGGTTTGTATTTCGACGCCAGCTCCTGAGCTTGCACCTCCAATTCGTACAAACGTTGACGCACCAAGTCGCCGCTTCGTTTGTACAGCCCGGTGATCTTCTCTGCTTCCACCGTCGCGGGCATGGAGCCGATTTCACTGGCCAGTTTGTCCAGTTCTGCGTCCACGGAGCTGAGTTCGCTCTCGACGTTGTTCATTTCCGACTGGACGCTACTGAGTTCACCACGCAACGCGCTCTTGGCGGAATCCAGCTCGATGATTCCGTTGTCCGATTTCAGCTTACGGACTTTCTCCTGCAAACGAGTCGCCACCTCATAAGCCTGTTTGGCTTCCGACTCAAAGAACTCTACTGTTCCGGCAGGTCCGTGAGCGGACTTGTGATAAGCGGGGTATTGCCGGACGAATGCGTCGACGATGTCGTGCGCCAAGAACGGAGAGTAACCGACCCATTCGACGGTGATCGTGTACGCGTTTTTCGCAGGATGGATATCCAGGTCGTTCTCAACCGCCACGCAGGCTTCCGCGACCTGCATCATGTCGCTCATCTGCGTCGCGGTGTAGCCGGCTTGCGGTTTCGGCGCGGACTTGGGAATCCATTGGCTGAGCCAAGCCTTCGTTTTCGCGATCGCACCGGCCGGTTCCAGAATGCGATCGGGACCAACGTCTTTCACGACGCGCTCGACCATTTCCTTGCTACGCAACAACTCGACAATCGAGTTCACTTGCGGGATCCGACTTTCTTGCAGCGATACCGTGGAACTCAAACCGGCAGTCGGGTCGATCGCCACTGAATCGGGGCCGAGCCGCACCAACAATTGTGCTTTGGAAACATAACGGTTGGGCAGCAACAAAACCGCAAAGAAAACAAGCACCGACAAAGCGATGAAAACTCGCACGGCGGCCCAGCGACGTTCCCAAGTCGCCCGAACAATATCGAACACGTTGAGTGTCGCGAATGCGTCGAGAGGAGAGGGGTTGGGCACAGCGGGGGTCAATGGTTGGAGGAATATTGGTGCAGCCCGCGTTTCTCCAGGCCGGATTGCATCAGAGCAGTTTACTGACGAAGGGCCGAGTTTTGTAGGTTTCCGGTAAGGTTTTCCCCCGAGTGCAGTGCCTTTGTTGCGTTTGTAGGGCCTGGATGGTCACTAGTGCATCGTCCAGTCTTAGAACGTGGGTTCGGTAGATGAGCCGTTTTGGCGTTAGCCACGGTTTTCGTGCCACAACCGTGGCTAACGCCAAAACGGCTCAGGGCCTATGACACCACCCAGCGTTTGGTAACACCACCATGCTAGGCGGGGACGCTCTCTATCGCGTGGCGGCTGATATGCGCAGACTGTTTTCGTGCCAATCCACGCAAGCCGTTTCGAAGCATCATTTGCTCGCGATCTGGCCGGATTCGACGAACGGGTTTTGACGGATCGCACCCAGCTTTTCCGGGCCCGACTGGCTCGTTTGACCGTAGCAGGTTCCGCAACTGCTGGTCGTTACGGTTCGTGGCGGCTGATAGAAATCAGTACGCAGACGACCGTTGTATCCACTCGGCGCGGAAACCATCGGTGGCGATGCAAAAGGGCTCATTCCGTACGGGCGAGCATAACGGGCGCCGTAATAGACCGGAGGGTTGAGCGCGAAATACGGAGGCGTCGGTGTGTTGTTGTTGAACTGCACACCGTAGGGCTGATAAAAGCCGAACGGAACGAACGGATAGCCACCGGGATGCTGGGCGGAGGCGGTGTCTGAAATACAAACGGCAGCAGCAAGTGCCACCACGGAAGCAACCAAAAGACGTTTCATGAAAGAACCTCGGGGGCACTGCGTGTTTGGGGGTGGTCACATTGCGTTTGGTCTAAGTCAAACGCGATGGCAAAATTCCCTCGTGTAAATCCCACGCTAGTCGCCGCCCGTAACGTTTCAACCTTATCAAATGCTGAAAACGGTTAAACGGGCGACGTTTTCAGGTCACGCCCCACGCAGAGGTCCATGCGATCGATTCAATCGCTACAAACCGGCCCGCGGTGAATCAAGTTGTGCGAGATGACAGAGAATCACGCCGCACGTTTTTAATTCACTATTTCTGTCCACCGCGTCTCACTTGGCACAAAGCGTCTGGTTTGTATTTGAGCGTATCGTGGTGTTCGTTTTCGACTCGGAAATGCGGATCACTCGTCACCGGCTCGCAAGAACGGGACCAGGACCGGCTGGTAATCACAGAATTCACTTTCATCAAAGTACAAAGCCAGCTCGCGTTGGGCGGCGTCTGGACCGTCACTGGCGTGAACCAAGTTCATTTGCCGGCTGCTGCTGAAATCGCCTCGGATCGTCCCCGCCGCTGCTTTCAATCCGCTGGTCGCTCCCAGCATGTCCCGGACGACCTGGATGACATCCAAACCGTCGATCGCCAGCGCCACAATGGGTGCCGAGGTGATAAAAGACTCCAGGCTCGGGTAAAATGGCTTTTCGACGTGCTCCGCGTAATGCTGTTTGGCAAGCTCTGGTGTGACCTGCAACATTTTCATCGCCACAATGTTTAATCCTTTGGCCTCAAACCGGGCGATCAATTCGCCGATCAAACGCCGTTGGACAGCATCAGGTTTCAACAAGACCAGCGTGCGTTGCATCGAATCCGACATCCTAAATATCTCCTGGGTTCTCAATTGGGGTTGGGGAGTAGAATTATCCGCACAAAACGGATCGGCGCACAGGCCTGTTGGCTCGGCGATCAGGACTGTGCTATTTTGCCGCGGAATTGGAGCGCCCTGATCACTCGCGATTGGGGCCGGTCTTGGCGTGAGACTAAATTCACGGCCCCTATTCACGGTCCATTGTTCAATTTTCCCTGCGCCGCACAGAGACGTCCCCGATGAACGCTGATAACACAACCGCTGAATCCACGCCCCAACCAGAACCGGTGGAGTCGAAGCCTGGGCAGAGCAAGAAAAAGCGAGTCCTGCTGATTCCCTACCCGAAGTTTGTATTCATGTACCCCACATTGATCATGGCCATCATCGGGGCAATCGTGCTTTATTTCGGCGGGTACCATTCGGTTGATCCATCGCAAACCACGCCCGTTGCAATCACGGGGCTGTTCTTGGCGATCCTGATGGCGAACATGTTCATCATCGTGTTCGACTTTCCGCGAGCCACTTCGCTGACACTGATCTTTGTCGTCAGCACCCTGGCGCTGGCCCTCTGGATGCTCGGTTTAACGCGTCCGGACATGCTGCCGTCGATCGAATCGATTATCCAACATGTCCGACCTGTCGCCAACGACACGTTCTTTATCTGTATCGCAACGGCCATGGGCCTGATGTACGCAGCCGTGTTCATCAGCGCTAAGTTCAACTATTGGGAACTTTCCAACAACGAACTGCTGCACCACCACGGAATGCTCAGTGACCTGAAACGCTATCCGGCACCCAATCTGCGAGTCGACAAAGAAATCAACGACGTGTTCGAGTTCATGCTGCTGGGGGCGGGGCGGTTGATTTTGCACCCCAGCACGGAAAAACGCTCCATCGTTCTGGACAATATCCTCTTCGTCGGTCGTCGCGAACGCGAATTGACTCACATGCTCGGTTCGATTCGCGTCAAGATCGGAGACGACTCAGATCGAAAGTGATCAAACGTCGATTCAAAGGACATTACGGACCACGCCGACGGCGATGCCAATGATCTTCGCCTCTTTAACATACAGAGGCTGCATCGCCTTGTTGGCCGGTTGTAGTCGTATCCGGTCTCCTTCCGGGAACCAAAACTTTAAGGTCGAATCGCCCGACGGCGTTTGAGCAACCACCATCTGACCCGGTTTCGCCGTGTCCTGCTTTTCAACGACCACAAAGTCTCCGTCTTTGATGTGGGCGTCGATCATCGAATCGCCGGAGACCTGTAAGATGAAGCGATCTGATTTGCAAAACATCTCGCTGAAATCCATTCTCGACGTCTGCTCGAACGCGAGCGACGTGGTTCCCGCGGCGACCTGACCGGCCATCGGCAAACTGTGTCCCGTCCGGTCGACACGCTCGGTCAACTCGATCGCTCGGGATTTGTTCGGACTGCGAACGATCAGCCCCTTCTTTTCCAACGCTCGCAGATGACACATCACTCCGTTGGGACTCTTGATCCCAAACTGTTCTCCAATTTCGCGGACGGTCGGACCATAGCCCCGGGTCAGAATCAATCCCCGAATCAGCTCGTACACCTCGCGCTGGCGTTCAGTGAGTTGCGGATTCGACATCATGCTGCCTTCTAGTAATAGATGAACTCTGTCGTCGCTGTGAGCACATAGTCTAACAGCTGGTAAACGCTTGTCCATGGCGGGGGGTGAAGTGACCGCCCTTCTTGACCTCCCGACCATGAGAGTGGGGAATCGGTTTTCTCCCAAAATGGGTGAAACCGACGCGTACACTCTGGACAACTGTTTATTCGCAAGCCCGTTACGCGAATAAAACTTTTTGTCGATTTGCATCCTTGGTCTCCTTCATTGAAGGAAGTTCGCGGGGCGATGCGACAACAAAGCCCTCATCAACGGCTCAAAAACCACAGATTCTGTTTTTGCGGTCCCCTGTCGAGCTCAGCCGAGACCTCGCGTCGGTTCTGCCTGGCGTCCTCGGTTCGTCTCTAAGTCATTGAACAGCATGGACTTGCGGTCGCTGGCAGGTCGTGGGTTGCGGCCGTTTACTTCGCTCGGTGAGAGCGGATCTGGAAATGAAAATACCGTGAATGATTGGAGAGCATTCTTGGTCAACAGGTTTTCCACCGCGGCACGACGGGGCATGTCAGAACTTTTTTAGTGCCGTTGGAATGGCCGATGGAGGCGATGTGACCGCTTTTTGTTACCTGAGCCGAACCACTGCAACCGCATTGTGGACAAGCTCAAGCAGATTCCACCGAACCGATTTGACTTGCGTGCTAGCAAACATAGAATCTGCCCACGATCGCAACGGAGGGCTTATTCGTCTCCGTCGCGGTTTGGATGATCGCGGGGAGGCATTAGTGTCGCCCAGCGGAGCTAGGTTGGCGAACGTGATGCCAACGCTTTGGCTGCCTCCACTTTTCGAGATCGTCTTTCCCCCAAACGCTTGCGGATTTCGTACCGATCGAAACGCATGATCTCATCGGTTTGCTCGTTGGAATGCTCCAACTGCAAACGCGTTGCGTCATCGTGCAGATCAACGATTCTTGCGGCGACCTTACGCACACACCGCGACATCCATGAAGGAGGATTGCGCTACCGGTATGGCTGCAACGCACGGCTGCAACGACGGCAAGGATGTCGTCGAACAATTCATGGAGGCGTTGAAGCAGCGTATCGGGGCAGACCGGTTCGACGTTTGGTTTCAAAACGTCGGGTTCGATTTTGCAGCGACGCAAGGCGGTATCGCCGAAGTGAACTTGATCGTTACGGTCAACGGTCAGTTCGCGCTCGATCGCATCTCCAAGAACTTTATGCCACAGTTGCGTGGTGCGGCCAGCCAAGCCGCTGGGATGACCGCTGGCGTTGTCTTGCAAGTCGCAACGGCTCGCCAAATCGAACTGCCGTTGGAAGATGCGGCGACTGAGCTGAATGGGCAAGAGGATGTTGGGTCATTACGGAGCGACTGCGAAACGGTTGCAAAGCTGGCACCCAGTGCCAACGGGAACAGTGCCAACGTTAGCAAACGTGAGAGCGCAGGTCACACGAACAACAGCTACAAGCGACAACAGCGTCGTGGCGTTGCGTCGCTCAAGTCCGTGTTGCTCGATGGTGTAAGCAATCGGCAACCAGAGCGCCCGGTGCGACGAGCCGTTGCGGCGCGAAGCACTGCTGATGGCGTGACGTTCGATCCCAACCAGCCCGCTTTGTTTCCAGAAATATCGGGCGTGACGAGTGGTTCGAGTCCGCTGTCCAATGGTGAGACGAAGCCTGCTCCCGTGGGCGACCCAAACGCTCAGGCACCCAGTGATTCCAACTCCGCGACATCGCCGACTTCACAGTCAAACTCGCAGCCGACCTCGCAGCCAACGACGCCACCACCGCGTTGGGAAACGTTCGTTCATGGCAAGTGCAACGAGCTGGCTTATACGGCTTGCCGAATGGTCTGCGAGTCACCATCGCTTGCCGCACCCTTGTTCTTGTGGGGACCTCCCGGAACCGGCAAATCACACTTGCTGCATTCGCTGGCCCATCAGTTGCGTCGCATCCATCGACTCCGCCGAGTGATCACGTTGTCCGCGGAAGCGTTCACGAACGACTTCATCGGATCGGTTCACAACAACGGATGCGGTTTGCCCGCGTTTCGCAGTCGCTACCGTGATGTTGACGCATTGTTGATCGACGACATCCAGTTCATGGGTGCCAAGAAAGCGACTTTGCGCGAGCTGCTGTACACCGTCGAGACGCTTGCCGAAGCGGGCCGGCCGATGATTTTTGCCGGCACCTACGCACCGGGCGACATGCCAGGACTCAGTGTCGAACTTGCCGGGCGAATGGCCGGTGGCTTGGTCTGTCAGATGCAGGGTTTGGATTTGCTGACGCGTCGAACGATGCTACAGAATCACGCGACACAGCACTGCCCGATTGCTTGGCCTACCGAAACGTTGGATCAAATTGCAATGTCCATCACCGGTGATGGGCGTGTCATCCACGGCATCGTCAATCTCATCTCGCTGTTGCAGCGGATGAACAACCGCATGCCGACGATGGACGAGATTCGCCAGTTCGGCGGGCATCTGATGCGGATGTCGGATCAGCCGGTCACGCTGTCGGCGATCGAGCGTGCGGTGGAGCGTGTGTTCCAGTTGCCGCCGGACTCGATGCAGACCGCCGCGCGAACAAAAACGGTGACCGAACCGCGAATGCTGGCTATGTACCTTTCCCGCGAAAAGACTTCCAGTGCCTTTGGCGAAATCGGACGTCACTACGGTGGGCGTAGTCACAGCACGGCGATTCTGGCGTCTTCTCGGGTCGGACAGTGGCTTGAGGACGGCAGATCCATCGGTAGAGGGGCCGCCGCAATCAGCGTCCAAGAGGCACTTCAGAAAGTCGAAACCCTGTTGCGATCCGGCTGAGCCGGATACAAAAGAGAACGGCGTCGTCGTCACGTCGTCCTAAACGCGAGCGTCGCACGTTTTTCGCCGTTTTGACGCAATTGCCGTCGCCGCCACCGATTCACCTCCATTTTCTCACCGTTTTCCAAGGACCGGAATCTTGATCGCAGACGACTCAGACCGCTACGACAACCGCCGCGGAAAAAAGAAACGCCCCGCCTCCGCCGCCGAGATTCTGTCTCGACAGCCTCCTTATGACTTAGAAGCAGAGATGGGGGTACTGGGTAGCATCTTGCTGTTGCCCGAAGTCTGTGACGACTTGGCGTCGCTCAAAGCGGATGACTTTTACGATGACGCAAACCGCATGATCTACGCTCAATTGCGAGACATGCATGACTCGGGTGAAAAGATCGACATCACTCTGCTCGTCTCGCGACTCAAAAAAGCAGACCATTATGAAAAGGCAGGTGGCGCGGCTTACCTCGCACGGCTTTCCAGCAGCGTCGCCAACGCCGCCCACGCGGTCTATTACGCCGGTATCGTCGGCGAAAAAGCCGTCTACAGAAATCTGATCACCGCCAGCACCGAGATCCTTCGCGACGCTTACGAACAGAATAGTGAAGCGCGTGAACTGTGCGCCCAAGCGGAACAGAAGGTGTTCTCGATCATGGACGGTCGCTCCACGCAATCGTTGCACACCATGAGCGATGTGCTGCACCAATCGATGGATCGAATGGAGGCCCGTCTGAGAGGCGAAGTCACAGATGGAACGGTCGAAACCGGTTTGGCAGATTTTGACACCATGACCGGCGGTCTGCACAACGGTGAGTTGATCATCTTGGCCGCGCGCCCGTCGATGGGCAAGACAGCCTTGGCGATGAACATCGGCGAACACGTGGCGATCGAAGTCCGTGAGCCGGTGTTGTTCGTGAGTTTGGAAATGTCCGGAATCGAACTTGCCGACCGGATGCTCTGCTCATTGGCACGTGTCAACGGTCACCGCATGCGAAACGGAACGATCAGCTCCGAAGACCAGACACGCTTGATCAGCAAAGCCAACGAGATCAGCCAAGCACCGCTGTACGTGGACGACTCTCCCAGTCGAACGGTCAGCGAAATCGCCGCGGCCGCCCGTCGTATCAAACGTCGCGAAGGCAACTTGGGGCTGATCGTGATCGACTACTTGCAACTGATCGAACCGGACAACTCACGCGATCCGCGACAAGAACAGGTGGCAAAGATCGCGCGACGTTTGAAAGGGATGGCGCGTGAACTGGAAACACCGATGCTCTGCCTGTCGCAATTGAATCGACAAGCAGAGGACAGCAAGGATCACCGTCCCAAACTCAGCCACTTGCGCGAATCAGGTGCAATCGAGCAAGATGCTGACGTGGTGATGTTTGTCCACCGCGAAGAGTACTACCACCGTGGCGAAGACCGTGCGCAGTACGCCGGCCAAGCGGAAATCATCATCGCGAAACAACGCAACGGTCCGGTCGGCGACGTACAACTGACCTGGGAAGCCGACTTCACCAAGTTCTCCAACCGGGCCCCCGAACGCCACAGCGAATTCGATGGCTACGCCGAATTCACCAGCCCCGGCGGTTTCTAGGGCAAAACATTGATCAACGCAGGTTTCCGGGCGTAGGGCTGGGCTGTTCAAAAATCGGGGTTGACATTGTTTTTTCAATCCATGTTTTTGTCCCATGCATCGCAATCAGAGTGAGCCTCAGACGCTAGCCGTGGGCCGGCACCACAATCCGCCTCAGGCCCACGGCTAGCACCTGAGGCTCACGGCTAGCGCCTCAGGCCCACGGCTAGCGCCTGAGGCTCACTGGGGGCCACCAGCTGCGCCGGGAGAGGTGACAGAAACTTGCGGAGCGCCACAGTGCCACATTCCCAACATTCTAGCTGTCCACGGATCACCCCGAATCAGAACCCACGCTGTAATCCGGCTGTGATGTCCAAATCGAGCGATGCAAACTCGCCTCGCTTGATTTTCTCTAGCGCGATCGCTCCCATCACCGCATTGTCGCTGCACAGGTCCATCGGTGCGATCACCAGTTGAAATCCGTCCGCATCCGCGGCCGTCTGTAACTGTTCTCGCAAGTACGGATTCGCCGCTACACCGCCACCGACAATCAATCGCGGAGTTTTGTAGGCCGCCACCGCTCGACGGCTTTTGGATACCAGCACGTCCACCACCGCGGCTTCAAAAGAGGCACATAGATCGGCCTTTTCTTGCTCCGTCAAACGGACCGCAGAAAAATCACTCTTACCCGGACCCACGATGCAATATCGAACGGCTGTCTTCAGGCCGCTGAAACTGAAGTTGTAGTGCTCGTCATGGATCATGGATCGCGGAAACGCATGGGCGCGACGGTCGCCAACGGCTGCGAGCTTTGACACTGCGGGACCACCGGGAAACCCAAGGTTCAGCATGGCCGCCACCTTGTCAAACGCTTCCCCCGCCGCATCGTCGATGGTGCCACCGAGATAGTCCAAATCCAACGCGGATTGACAGTGGTACAAGCTGGTATGGCCGCCGCTGACAACGAGGCCGATGCACGGATAGACCGTGCTGTCCGCTGCCAACTGGCATGCATAGAGGTGTGCATGCAGATGATTGATCGAAACGAGCGGAATGTCCCAAGCAACAGCAAGCGTTTTTGCGGCAACGACACCTACCAGCAACGAACCGGCTAAACCTGGTCGATCGGCGACTGCGATTGCCGTCAATGTATCCGGTCTCACGCCGGACTGACGCAGGGCAGTATCAATCACCGGCATGATTCGCTCCACGTGTGCTCGCGCCGCGACCTCGGGTACCACTCCCTGGAACTCCGCGTGCAATGCTTCCTGAGTCGCAATGCATTGCCCCAACACGGTGCCGTCGTCGGCGATCACTGCAGCAGCGGTTTCATCACATGTTGACTCGATGGTCAGAATGGTCACTTGGGCTCGTCCTCAGTCGCCGTATTCACCGCGAGCGGAAAACGCCATGGTTTGCCCGCTCGAAACTGTTCGAACGCTTCGCCGAGCCAAGATACAGCCGACACGCCCTGCTGCACACTCATCTGCTGCGATTGCTCCGCCGCCTTGATTGCTTCGGCAATCTCGCGATTCTCTGCATGAGCCAACGCCAAAGTCGCGAGCGCCAAAGGCGTGTTCTCGATCTGCTGTGCTTTTTCGGCCCAATGAAACGCTTTGGCTCCATTACGATCGCTGCTCACGGGTGACGCGGCCAAGTAAGCAGCGAGTGAAAGCATCGCGTCGAGCGATTCGGGATCCAGCTCAAGCGATTTTTCAAAGTCAGCGATAGCCAAAGTGTAGCGGCCTGCCCGACCATGCAACTTGCCTCGCAATACGTAGGTTCGAGCTCGTTGTCCGTCCCCCAGGATGGCGCCGTCGAAATCGACCAATGCCTCGTCGTCGCGTCCAAGTTGCGTCAACGCGTAGGCTCGAGCGTGTAGTAGCGATGCATCTTGAGGAGTCTCCTGCAGATTGTGGCTGTAGTCCACAATCGCATCTTCAAAGCGTCCGATGTTGAGGAAACTGTCCCCACGGTAATTTCGTGCGCTGCGATTGGCCTTTCCCAGACCGACCAAGACGCTGAACTCGTACGCCGCCTCTTGAAACTTGTCCTGACGAAACAGGGCCATCGCTAGGTTGTAAGTCGCATCGGCGTTGAGCGGGACAATCGACAACGCGACCTTTGCGTCAGACTCCGCGTCGGGGTAGCGATCGGAGTTCAATTTGACGAAGGATCGATTGACGTAGTGACGCCATTCATCTGGAGCCAATTCAATCGCCTTCGAATAAGCCTCGTCGGCCTCGACCATTTGGTCGGCGTCACTCAACATGTCCGCCAGCTCGCTCCAGCGAGTCGCATTGCGGGGATCAATCTCGGCGGCCTTTTTGAAATCACTTATCGCCAAGTCTGTGTTACCGATTTGCTTGTGGGTTGTTGCTCTCAAGAACCAAAACTCGGCCTCCCCATCGTCCAGCTCGATGGCACGATCCATATCGGTGATTGCTGCATCGAGCTGCCCCTGATCTCGTTTGACCCGACCGATGTTGGACCATGCCAACGCATCCTTGGGGTTCTCATCAGACAAAGCTTGAAAATCTGCCAGGGCTTCCGCGTACTGTTGATTCATGCGATAGGCGACACCACGGTTGTTTCGATAGGTGCGATTCTCTGGCACAATCCGAATAGCTTCGTTATACGACGGAATTGCATCCGCATATCGTCCTTGCGATTGCAGGATGGTCGCCAAGTTAAAATGTGCCAACGCGTCCTCGGAATTGAGTTCGATCGCGCTCTGCAACATATCAATCGCTTCGTCGTCACGTCCCAGCTTGTGCAAGGTGAACCCGAGGTTCGACCTCGTCAAGGAATCATTCGAATCCAACTCCAAACTTCGACGCAGCACCAGCTCCGCTTTCTCCGGCTGGTTCAGCTCCATCAACGAAGCACCCAGATCACAAAACGCTTTGCCGCTATTCGGGTCCAACTCCGTTGCTTGTTGGAAATCGCTCTGAGCCCGAGCAAAGTCTCCGAACTCAAAAAGCAATCGACCACGAGTCAGGTAGTTGACCGGATTAGCTGGATTGACCTCAACAGCGAGAGAGTAATCCTCCAAGGCAGCTTCAGTGTTTCCCACCAGTGAGTAGACCTGCCCTCGACTCCGGTATACATAGTCAACTTTTTTTGTCTTCAACACACGATCGTAGTCCTCCATCGCCTCCTCCAGCTTACCCTGCTTGAAGTACAACCTGGCACGATTGCTGTAAGCGACGACACTTTGGTCGATCTCGATTGCTTTGGAGTAATCCCTGATCGCGTCGTCCACCTTCTCACGCTTTGACTGAGCCAAGCCGCGATTGACGTACAACGCGGATGAATCAGGGCTGAGCTTCAAACCTGCGGTGCACACCTCAACCGCATCCTCGAACGATCCGGCATTGGTCAGCAACAGTCCGCGAAAAACGTATCCGTCGATGAAATTGGGATGCTTTTCCAAAAGGGTTTTGGTCAACTGCAACGCTTCATCGACGCGGTGCTGTTCCGAACGAAGCAGTGCTAGGCGATAAAGTACGTCGTCACTGTCTTCGTTAGACTCCTGCAACTGTTTCGCATAGTGCTCTGCAGCATCCTCATGATTCATCACAGCATTTGCCGGAACCCAGCGTCGGTTGCCGTACTCGTCCAGCACACGCAGCTCGTCGTCTCGTCGCTCGACGATATCAATCAGCAGCCCCGATGGCATCGCAGGTTCGCCGTCGGCGGCCGGTTGCTGCTTGATCAACATCCCGCGGAACGGAACGCTTTGTTCCGCCGCTTGATCCTCCTGCGCGATGGTGTGGCTGGCGGCGAGCCAAGCAAAGCAACAGAGAGCGATGCAGACGAACCGGACGCTCGGTCGACTGACTCGATGAAATCGTCGGATGTTGGCAAGCGGTTTTGTGGCAGGCATGTCAGGTTTCTTGGATTGATAGAAAACGGCTAGCAATTCACGAGCAAGATCTCGGGTCATTCAATTCTCGCGGGTTGTTTGTTTTGATAAAGCTCCAGCCTTGTACGAATGTCCGCCTGTTCTTCCTCGGATTCCGCCAACTCGATGGCTTTCTGTACCCATGTCACGGCATTGTCAAAGTCACCCAGTTCCGCGTGCGCCGCGGCAATGTTGTCCACCACCCACGCTTGCTTGCCCTCATACAGTTCATTTGCCTTGGTGGCCAACTCCAAGGCCAACCTACCGTCACGAACTGTTTCGTCAGGACATCCTGAGAGAAGCCACGATAGGTTCCCCAAGGCAATGGGATCGTCATCCGCCCCGGCTTTCAATGCTGCCAAGTAGTCAGCTTTGGCTTCAGTAAAACGTTTCAGACGTTGACGTGCATAGGCCCGCCAGACCAGTGCGAGTTCGTATTCCGGATCCAGCTTCAGAGCTTCCGTGTAGAACCCGTCGACTTTCTCGTACTCGTCCAAATACTCATAGCAAGTCGCCAAATTCGCGTACGTCCACTGATCGGGGGCCAGTTTGGATGCCGCCAAATAGTCGTCAATGGACGCTTGATACAGTTCCAGCTCCATATAGCAACCGCCGCGAGATTTCAACGATTCGGGCACATTGGTGTTCATGCCAATGAGGGCAGAGTAATCTCTGGCAGACATCAGCAACTCTTCGCTTGCTTGATAAATCTCCGCACGAATCTCGATGGAGTCTGTATCGAGCGGCAGTACGGCGAGTCGTTGATTGATGTCCGCGATCGCTTCGGCATACTGCTCTTGCTGCTGATAAGCGATTGCACGCTGACGGTGCGCGTTCGTGTTGTTTGGATTGATCTCAATCGCTCGTGTGTAATCTGCGATCGCTGCCGCGGGATCGTCCAATGCCAAATGCGTCTTGGCACGTTGAAAGAACGAAAACCATCGCTGGTCGTCCAACGCAACGGCTTTATCAAACAGCTTCAAGGCGTCATCGTGCTTTCCGAGAGATTGGTTGGACAGAGCCAAGTAAAGCCAGCCGTCAACTGATTGATCGTTGATCTCGATGGCACGCTGCAAATCCACGATGGCGTCCTTGTTCTTGTCTTGAAGCCATTTGGCCATGCCACGCCCCGCGTAGGCTTCAAAGCGGTTGTCATCCAGCTTGATCGCTTCATCAAATGCCGACTCGGACTCCGTGTACTGCTTGACTTCCATGAAGCACCTCGCCACTCCAACTTGTGCTTCGTACCCCAGCACGCCATCTTTAGCGGAGGCGTTGTACAGCGAATACGCCTTGGCGTATTGACCACTGTCAAACGCTGCGTCGGCTGCGGAAAGATCCGGCGACTGCGCATCATCGGCTCGGCTCATACTGGCCGACGAAAGCAGCAGGATCAAGGGAACAATCGCAAAGAGTGAGAGGGCAGAGACTCGGCTCATGGTCGTAACCACTGTTGGGTAGGAATCATTTCACCAATAAGATAGCACGCCCCTGTATACGTTGGTCAGACCACGTCGACACAAGAAAATCTTGGTCGATTTCAGGGATTTTGATTCAGGGTGGTGGTTCGTTGCTTGCGATTTTTGCAGACTTGTCGCTTCACGCACACCTGTACCTCCAACATTAGAACCCAGCCGTCCATGACTCTCCATCAATCTGTGTTCGAATCCGTTTGCCGCCAGGCCCGCGAAGCCGCCCTGCTGACCTCCATCGCCGACACGTTGGAGTGGGATGAGAGGACCGGAATGCCTCTGGCCGCAGGCGAATACCGCGCTGAACAAGTATCCATGATGCGTGCCTCGGCACATCGACTCAGGACGTCTGGGCAGTACGGCGAGCAACTGCAGCAGTTGTCAGATACCGCGAGTGATGAGTCCGTACACTCGGACACCGTGGCGACGGTGCGGGAATTGCACCGCGACTGGCAGCGAGATTGCAAGCTGCCGACCGAACTCGTCGAGCAAATCAGCCAAGCTACCGTTCGTGGGCAACAGTCTTGGGACGCGGCCCGAAAAGCGAACGACTTCGCCGCCTTTGCTCCAGCACTTTCGAAAATCATTGATCTGAAACGCGAAGCCGGACAGCGGATGGCCGAAGGTACCGGGCGCAGTGCCTACGAAGCGTTGATGGATGAGTACGAGCCCGACGCACGCGTCGAATCCCTGACGCAGACCTTTGACGATTTGCGAACTTCATTGACCAAGTTGATCCACTCCATACGCAACGCACCACGGCAGCCGAATGTCGACATCCTGAAACGCGATTTCTGCGTGGACGCCCAGCGTCAGTTTAGCCGTCGAGTGGCTGCCGCCGTCGGCTTTGATTTTGCCCGCGGTCGACTCGACGAGACCTCACACCCCTTTTGCACGACACTTGGTCCCAATGACTGCCGAATTCTGACGCGTTATCAACGAAACTGGTTGCCGGCTGGACTTTTTGGGACGCTGCACGAAGCCGGTCACGGGATGTACGAGCAAGGTTTACGGACCGAATGGTTCGGTTTGCCACCGGGGCGATACGTGTCACTTGGCATTCACGAGTCGCAATCGCGTTTGTGGGAAAACCAAGTCGGCCGAAGCTTGCCGTTTTGGCGTTGGCTCTATGCAGAGACACAATCCACGTTCTCACCCCAACTCGACGACATCGAGCTTGATACGTTTCACTTCGCGATCAACCAAGTTCAGCCGAGTTTGATACGAGTGGAAGCCGACGAGGCGACGTACAACTTGCACATTCTGATTCGCTTTGAATTGGAACGACGATTGATCGAAGGGACGTTGTCTGTGAACGAGTTGCCTGATGAATGGAATTCACAGTATCAAAGCTGCCTGGGGATCCACAGCGAAACAGACGCCGATGGTGTCTTGCAAGACGTGCACTGGAGTGCAGGATTGTTCGGTTATTTTCCGACCTACACGCTTGGGAATCTGGCAGCGGCACAACTGTTTGACGCTGCCAAGAAACAGCTGGGCGATGTCGATGGCCTGTTTCAGCGAGGTGAGTTTCAGCCTCTGCTAGAATGGCTGCGCCAAAATGTGCATCGTCACGGCGCCTGTTACACCGGCGAACAATTGGTGCAGAACGCGACAGGCGAGCCACTGAGTGCTGACCACCTGATCCGCGACTTGACCGACAAACTGCAGCCGCTCTACGGTTTTTGAGTTTCGACGGATAACGTTGGCATAAGCACCATCAAAACGCTCCGTCGGGGCAACGTCGTTTGATCATCGTGATTTCGTTGCCCGACTCGTTCCAGCGGACTTCATCCATGAACGTGCGAATCAACACGAGTCCTTGACCGCTGTCGTTGTCGAGTGTTGCCGAGTCGTTCATCTCGCGGATGCAGGACTTGTCAAAACCAGCGCCGTCATCGCGAACCACAAAAACGCCTTCTTCGGGCGTCAACTGCACTTTCACGCGGATCCGACGATCACAAAATGGTGATTCTGTACTCCGCCACTCGATCAGCGACGGCTCACCAGCAACGATCAATTCTTCGGCCTCAAGTTGTTCTTTGGTCAATTCTAAATTGCCGTGGCAAAGCGCGTTTGACAGGGCATGTTCCAACGCCATGCCAACCCGCACTCGTCCGATCTCGTCACACAGGCCCACTCCTGCGACCATCCGTTGAATCAAGTCGACCAGTGACGTCACCAACTCCGCTTTGTTCTCTAAGACGAAGCGGAATTCGTTGTACTCAAGAGATCGGATCAGCTCCGAATAGCTTTCGCTCGCATTCGTCAAAGCCAGGACTTGACGGACTGTCGCAAGCAACTTTTCGCCCAGTTGCGATTTTGGCAAATAGGCCGCTGCGCCGCGTTCCAAGGCCTCCATTGCCAGCTCGTCGCTCCCCGTTGCCGTGATCAGAACCACGGGAATGTCGGTCAAGTTGTCATGGAGTGCCGAGACCAGTTCCAGCCCATTCATGACGGGCATCTGAACATCGGAAAGAATCAGATCCGGTTGAAAAGCCGAGATCATCTCAATCGCCGCTTCACCGTTTCCCGCCGTTGCGACTTCGTAGAGATCCTCGTTCAATTGGGCCGCAATTCGAATCGCCTGCGTGGGACTGTCTTCGACCAACAGAATTCGCGTCATGATGAAATCCAATTGAATGACCAAGTCCACGATCCCGCTAATCGTGCGACACACCTCATTCTACTGGATTCAACATGCCTCGTGGGGAATCGAAGCAAGTACGCTCAAGCGACTTTCTCGCAACGCAAGCAAGGTTTGGGAATCCCGTGCCAATCGCAGTGATGTAAAATCGACTACTCGACCTTCTTTTTTACTTCCAAACGTATTTGATCGACCACACGTCCGATTCCCTGAACCGCTGACACGCAACGTAGGATCGGCTTGCGTTCAAACTCGTTTTTGATGCTGCCTGTCAGCGTCACATCCCCTCCACGAACACTCGCGTCAATTCGATTGGAGCCGGCGCATTTTTGCGCTAGCTTGCGAATTACATTGACTTGTAACGTCTTGTCGGGAACTTTGTTTCCAAAACTCATGCTTCACTCCTGGTTGGGGAACTTTACTGCAGCGGATTCCAACGGATCGGCTTGCAATGAATTGGGTGTCTCTTCGCGGAATCAGAACATCCCTCGCTTCAGTGCTTCGCTGCACCGGACGAAATGGCTTCAACCCGGTACGCCCGCGAGGGTTCGCACCAGATCAAACGATGGGAGAGCGTGACGTGGTCGGATCGTTTCTCTAACGCGGTTAGAACGGCACTCATCGTTGCCGCTCGAAGTGGTGTTTCGCTCTGATCGACTGGGTCAATCACAATCAGACGAACCACGTTTCCCGGCAAAGCCAACTGATCCTGCAGAAAGCACTTCACCAGCGGATATGGCGTCAACTCTTCTTTCGTGTGAGAGCAGTACGCGTCGTACGGTTGTTTGTCGGTGAATCCATATACGGCGACGCATTCGCCGGATGGATGAATGGGCAGCAGGCTGGGGCCGATACGCTGATGATCTTCATCCAGTAGGACGTAATTGGGGGTCTCCACAGACAACGTGTTCATTGGGTTCTTTCACATACTCGGGATCATCATGCCAAACGTCAGATCGTTCTTCTGTGAGCGTCGCCATTACAAGCGTTGACGGACATCACTCAGAAAATTCAACCCAGATCACATGACAGAATGATGAGGGGGGGCTCGCCGTGTTTCGTTTTGCCACGACGAACGTCAGCCAGATGCCGACGATCGGTACCCTGTCGCGTCAATGCCCAGTCGTTGCTGGACACCTGCTGCATGGCTTGTCGTAAAAACGAGTAAAGTGACAAGCCGAAAAGAGTTCGAAACCTGAGGCTACGCCCGCAGGCCAAGTGTCAGCCCGGAAAGGCTGGCCTATTGCTGAGATCGTCTTGGTGGTGACCGGTGTGGTGATTCAGTTGCATGGGATACGCCACGCAATGATTCAACCGATACGAGACCAGTAGAGACTTACTGGCTCTCATTCTAGAGCCAGCAGTGTACGGATCGATAGGAAATGTCGAAAGATTTCGACACTAATCCGCGATCAACGTCTGTCGATAGAAGCCAGGCTAGTGGTGGGCTGTTCAAAATTTGGGGTTGTAGCACTGTGGCGCTCCGCAAGTTTCTGTCACCTCTCCCGGCGCAGGAGACTGCAGATTTAATCGAAACCAGGACCCAAGGGTGAGCCGTGGGCCGTAAGGCACCGGGCAATGCGTAAGGCCCGGCCGCTTACGCGTCACGGCTCACTAAATCAGCAGTCTCCGCAGCTGGGGGAGGTGACAGTGGACAAGAAACGGCTCCAAGAAAAACGCCGAAACATCAAGTCAACCCAAAATTTTGAACAGTCCAGTCTAAATCCCCAGCACGGACTTAATCAACAAGCCGCTATGGTCCACGGCTCACGCTTGCGTTCCCGGATCTGAATCAATCAGCAGCCCGCAAGCCGAACTCCGCCGCACTTGCGAACGCGTTGCCGTTGATTTCGGACAGAATTCGAACCAGGACATATCTGCCGGATGTTTCTGGGATAGTCATCGTTTGCGGTTTCTTTGTCCTGGTCAATTTTGCCTTTCCGACAGGCGTCCCAAACTGTTCGGGATCGTTCGCGACGAAAACTTCCAGTTCGGCAACCGTCCCGTTCCATCCGTTGTCTTGTCGGGCTAGGTAAACGAGTCCGTCCACTTGATGCGTTGCCCCCAAATCAATCACCAATTCGTGCGGTGGAGGGGCCAGACTGGGGCTGAACCGTGTGTGCCAAAGTGTATTTGGGTCGCCATCAATGGCGTTGGCCGCATACTTGCCGTTCCCACTGTTCTCGCTGCTTGCCCGCAACACCTTCCATTTCTTGTTTGAAATCATGCCTTCCACGGGAAGGCTGTACTTCGCCGTTTCCTTGGCGGCTTTCTGGGGCGGAGCTGGATCATCATGCTTGCCAAACTTTGCCCGCCGATCGCGCTCGTGTCGATCGGTTCTTGCAAAGGTTCCTTCACGCACCGGCTCGTGCGCACGCTCGGCTAGTTCGCTAAGCTCGCGAGCGATGTCGCTATGGTCGGCGGCTACATCGTTGGATTCGCTGGGATCGATGCTCAAGTTGTACAGTTCCCAATTCGCTTTCGGACTCGGCCGGACCGCTCGCCAGTCTCCGCGACGAATTGCGGTTTGACCACCGATCTCCCAGTACAAGTATTCGTGTTCCTTCTGAGCATGCCCGGCCGCTTGCTCACCGATCAACTCCGGCAATATGGAGATCCCATCGATGTCCGCAGGAGGCTTGGCTCCGGTGACGTCGGCAATCGTGGGCAGGATGTCGGGAAAGTACCCGAGGTGATGGCTGACCGTGCCCGGCTTGATCTTGCCGGGCCAGTAGGCGAGGAAAGGAATCCGCAAACCGCCTTCGTACAGGTTTCCCTTGCGACCACGATACTCGACTCCCGTTTTCGGGTGCACGTTGGCTTTGAAAAATCCTCTCGGCTGTTCTTTCGTTGCAAAATAGTCCGCGCCGCCGTTGTCGCCGCTGAAGAATACCAACGTGTTGTCAGCGATGCCCAGCTCTCTCAGCAATCCCAGAATCTCGCCGATCTGTCGGTCCACCATCGTGACCATCGCCGCATAGCGTCGCACTTGCTCTGGCCAGGGCTTGTCTTTGTAGATTGCCCAAGCCGGATCGGAATCCGGAATGTTGAACAATCCGTGAGGCGGCGTGATGGGCAAGTAGGCAAAGAAGGGATTCTTGCTGTTGTCGCGGATGAACTGGACCGCAGCTTCGTGGATCACGTAGTGCGAGTAGGTTTCGCCACTGACACCCACGTTCCCCATCAAGGGAACTTCTTCGCTATTGCGAATCAAATACGGCGGGTAGTAACTATGCGCATGAACTTGATCGTAGTAGCCCAGAAAAACGTCAAAACCGTGTTTCTCAGGCACGCCAGTGGAGTCTCGTCCACCGGTTCCCCACTTGCCGAATCCCCCTGTCGAATAACCAAGAGGTTTCAACATCGACGCGATCGTCGGCTCATCGGCTCGCAGAGGTGTTCCTCCGCCGTTGGAACGGACGGATGTGTGCCCGCTATGTTTGCCAGTCAGAAAACAGCACCGCGTGGGCGCGCACACAGATGAACCCGCGAACAGATTGTTGAACCGCATTCCTTCGGCAGCCATGCGATCCAAATTCGGCGTCTGAATATCAGGTCCACCCATGAACCCGGGTTCAAAGTAACCCAGCTCGTCGGTCATGATGTAGACGATGTTGGGCTTGGCCGAATCATCACCGGTTGCGGGCAAGGGCTGCAACAAAGCAACCAAACAAAGGATCGCAAAGAAGTATTTCATGGATTTCTGATGGGAGGATGTCGAAGGTTCTGGTCGGAAATCAATGCGGGGTTTCACTTCGACGTTGACGTCATGGAAACAATCGCATCAGCGAAGCCCTTTCCGATCTGAGCCATGATTTTCGCCGAACCGTTGTAGTGAAACTCGGCATTGGAGCTGCCTTTCAAGATCTCCAGTTCGCGTGGGGTGTAAAGCTGTTCGCGGAACTCAGCCAACTTTGCTTCACGCTGTTGGCGGTTCAAACTCTCGTCGGCGTCTAATTCTTTTGACTTTTCCTTGATCTGTCCGCCCCTCGCTTTCAGTTCTGCAAGTTCTGCGTCCCAGTACTTTTCTGTCAGCACGGCGGCCACGTTCCCTTGGAACTCGGGCATCTTCGCCGGGGCCGCCATCGCGGCTCGAAAACCCTCGTGTGTGCTTTTGTAACGCTGCTGACTCGGTCCGTACTGATCGACCGGGCCGCCGACTCCCATGACACCGATCACGAACGGCATCTTTTCTGCATCGAGATCACGGCGAACGTCGCGAATGAACTGCGCCAGCAGCTCGCTGTACATGGCATAGCCGCCGGGCTGAGAACGATTCGGGTACACACCTTGGTCGACCATGTCATTCCAACCTTGGAACCAAACCATGCCGGCGAGTTCATAACCCGCGTCGGAATCGTACTTTGGATAGACTCGCTTGATATCGGCCAAAACATTTTTCACATGTTCGATCATCAATCGATAATAGTGGCCTGATGCTTGCCTGCGTTCGGCCTGCATTTGCTCGATGTCCTTGCCCTGTTTCTTCAAATTGGCAAGCTGTGTCTCGTTGAATTCATACGGACCGGCACTGGGGGGGCGAAAATCCGTGTGCAATGACTTGCCACCCCAGGCGGTCTTGATGATCAGGATGGGTTCGTCGAGGGTCTTTTGCGTGTAGATACCGAAGGTGAACTCGGGACCGATCTTTGTTCCTCGCCCCATGGCTCCGTAACCTGCCGTCAGTTGACCATGATGCTCTGTCTCCGTACCGTCGTTTCCGATGGACGAGATCCAGACGTTCTTGCAAACCGTTGGGCTACCGTCTGCCGTTCGCATGTCCTTCAAGAGCCCGGCGGTCGCGGGATCCATGCCGACGTGATCAAACGTAGAAACCTCCGCGTGCCCCTGCATGTTGGATTGCCCCACCAAGATGAATACCTTCAACGGCGTGCCGTCTGCTGCAGAAGCGTGAGGCATCGCGCAATGAGGAGCCAGGACGCCAACGAGTGCCGGGAAAACGAGTGCCGGGAAAAGGACCTGCGACCAGAAACGAACGAGTGGCAATTTTGTCATGGAATGTGGGCCGTCAGTTGGGTAGGAAGCTTAGTGGAGGGACAATGATTGTAGCTGGAGTCTCGGGCACCAGTGGCCGTCTTTGCGAAGTTGATCTCGTTAGAAATGCTCTCTGCAGCAAAACGCGTCATGGATTTCCCCAGAGTTCTCTTGTGCGACGGGAATTCTGGCGAATCCCATTACGATGGACGCTGGTCAACGAGGTGTCGCCTTGAACACGACCACGTAGTCGGTGTCTTCGTCACATTCCCTCGGGTTGGGCAGCAGCAAAAAGTCGTCGGCGATCACGGGCTGGAATTCGGCTCCCTGGATGATTTCAACGTCCTTGATCCGCTCGGGCAACCAATGAACGATCGGTCGCCAACCACGTTGTGCACCGTTGACATTGACCGGGCGAAAAGAGTCCGCGCCGTGATTGGGGCTCACACGGAATGTGTAGACGCCGTCCTTGTAGGTCAACGACTGCTCATAGCGTTTTTCCATCTCCGCCATTCGCGCTGACCATTTCGGATCCCCGTAAAACGCAACGACGTCGCGGTCAAAACTCAGTCCACGTTGGTCACCTGACTGGGTCTCCAAAGCATGTAGTAGTGCCTGATGGTTTGCAAAGAACGCTTCGGTCAATGTGTATCGACCCGGCTGCTCAACAAAGTAATCCAGCACACCCCATCCGCCGTACCCAAACCAGGTCGGCACGGTGTAGCCGATCATTTGCTTGACACCAACATCGTTCATCCAAGCAAGCGCCATCGCGTCTGGTCCATCGATGTGTCCCATCAAGCAGTTTCCGATCGGTAGATAAACCTTGGGGTTTTGAGAATCAATCTCGATACGCCGCCTCTGCGTGTCTTCCCCGAACATCTGTCCCTGGGACGACTTGAAGAACCCGTTTCGATACGTGAATCCGATTTGCCAGTTTCGCTCGGTAGCGTGGCCGGAGGTGACAAAGAGATCGGGCTGAAAATCATTCAAGCTCTCGACGAGGGCTTTCGTGGTATCGGTCGGGCACGGCAACTTTTTGATCTCAGCGTTTTCGTCTTTTCGTACCAGCTTGTTGGCGACCAGTTCGTCGTACAACACTGCTTGCTCACACATTTCCAATGCAACTTCGGTTCCAGAGGCAACCTTGTGAATCGTCAGCGGCTCTCGATGGCGTGCGATCGCCAACGCATTGGCGGCGTCGTAGCCCGTCAAAATTCCCCAAAAAGTGTCCGTGTAGGGATCGTCGTCGTAACGTCGCGTCAATTGATGAACCGTGGCGACGAACTGACGTCCTGCCTTCTGGTGCGGTGTCACGAAGCACGTGTAGCGAGGATGGAATTGCTGGAGATCAGATCGCAACTCATCCGGAGTGGTCGAATAAAAAAGAAGGTTACCGTCATGTTTACTGACCAATTCATCGGCCACCAATCTCCAATCGGGATCGTCATAGACAGATTGTTGAATCACGACACAGTAGTCACTGGCGGCCAGCCAATTCGCCAGTAGAAAGCAGAGAGCCGATGATAGAATGAATCGTTGCATGGTGGTCAGAATTGGTTGGTTGATTGATTCCGTCGTGGACGACGTCACGGCTCCGCAGCTATTGGACCTCATTGGACTCGTGACCTCGTCCACTACGGGGACTCCGACAGCATTGTAGAGCAAAATGAGCATGATGTTGGGAGCCGGGCATTGCCGCCTGACTGGACGTCGGCGCTACAATCAACAGTCGCCAGTCTGGAGGCTGGGCGATAGACTGGGACATCACGATGGTTTCCTTGCCATCGCATGAAAGACAATTGATCGAGAGAACACCGAGAGAATACGATGAGCGAGCGAGCAGTACTGGCGGGTGGTTGTTTCTGGGGCATGCAGGATTTGATCCGTAAGCTACCCGGCGTCGAGTCGACTCGCGTCGGATACTCCGGAGGCGACGTGCCCCATGCGACGTACCGTAACCACGGCACACATGCGGAAGCGATCGAGATCCTGTTCGCCCCCGAGACGATCAGCTACCGACGACTTCTCGAGTTTTTTTTCCAGATCCACGACCCGACAACGCCCAATCGGCAAGGAAACGATCGCGGAATGTCGTACCGTTCCGCAATCTACTACACCACCGACGAGCAAAAGCAGATCGCACTGGACACGATCACGGACGTCAACGAGTCCGGTTTATGGCCCGGTGCCGTTGTGACCGAAGTCGAACCAGTGAGCGATTTTTGGGAAGCTGAACCCGAGCACCAGGATTACTTGGAACGCATTCCCGACGGCTACACGTGCCACTTCCCCCGCCCGAATTGGGTGCTGCCAAAGCGCAACGCGGAATGAAAAATACAGCCACGGTCAAGTCTTGGCGTTTCTATGCATTCTGCTAGCCCGGATTATTCATGCGGATGATTGATCCTAGCGCAAACAGCTTCTCGGAAATGAGCTGTGACATCGTTTACATAACCCGACGCGTAAGCGAGGGATTTACCAAGTATCCCTCGCTTACGCGTCGGGTTATGAATCATCCGGGCTAACGTTTTCCGTCATCGTGGCATTCATGAATCACCAAGGGCTGAGGAAAGTGCAAATGCATTTTCCATGCGTTCATCGGACTCGGCTATACTGGGCTGCCCGCCGACAATCGTCCAACCTCTCTGAACAGGTGATTTATGTTCTCAAAAACGTTCCCTGAGTCCAGCCGATCAGAACGAGCAGTGCGCTCTTTCGCGATTCAAATCATCGGCATTTCCATGGCGTTGATGCTTTGCCCCACTCCCCTGCAATCTGCCGAAAATGATCGGCCCGAAATTGCTTTGAACGTGGATGGCGTTTCTGAGGCAGTTGCACCGAAGCGAGCGAAGCGTGCAAAGCGGCAACGCAGACGCGCGCGTGGCCAGATGCGAGAATCGGTTTCTACCGAACGATCACAACGTCGTTCACTCAAATTGACGACTGATGCAGGCACTCCAGGCCAGCTTCATCTCGACGGTTCATTCGAGTTGATCCTTGGCGATAACTCTTCCTTGCGGGGAGAAGGCAGGATCACGATTGACGTTGATCAGAACGACCTCCAGAAACTCAACAGCATGGTGGTGGATCATGTGGATTGGTTCACTCCGATCGCCCACGATACGCTTGATGCCGTTGCTGCATTGCCAAAGACGATTGAATCGACACGCGAGATTCTGACGCTGCTGAGCGACCCGGAGACACAGAAAAACCTTCGTCATGCAGAACAAGTACTGGGACTGCTGCGGCCACTCTCGGCAAGCGGCATCACCGGAGCAATACCGGCCGGTCAGAAAAAGTCTGTCGAGTGAGTCCTCAAAGAGTCCGATGGAAAATGCTCGTCAATCGTGATCGACGTTTTGCTGAACAAACCGGCTAGTGCATCGTCCGGTCTTGATTTTGGGGTTAGCCGTTTTGGCGATTGCCACGGTTGTGTCACGAAAACCGTGGCTAATGCCAAAACGGCTCATCTACCGGACCCACGTTTTAAGAAAACCGTGGCTAACGCCAAAACGGCTCATCTACCGAACCCACGTTTTAAGAAAACCGTGGCTAACGCCAAAACGGCTCATCTACCGGACCCACGTTCTAAGACTGGACGATGCACTAGTTCATTTTCACTGGGCTTGCCGAATTTGATTCCATCACTTCGGGCAACTGAAACACATCACCGTCTGCATTGGTGAAATAGAGACGTGAATCGGATGGCTGTCGCCCATGCCCATCGGCCCAGATGCCGATGAAATCAGGGTGTGCATTCAGAACTCGACGAACGTAGCCGTGATTCATCGGACTGTTACGAGTTAGCTCGCGCATCATTTTCCAGGATGCTCCTTGATCGCGGCTTTGCCACATCACGATTTCTCCGCCGGGGTTGTACGCTTGAGCTCCGTCCCCCGTAGGTGCGATTACTCGCCAGTCGTCGTTGGCCTGTAACCATAGCTCGCCCATGTCGTAGTTGTTGTCCGAAGTGGTGATCTCGGAGAATCGCCACTCCGCCCCGGTCCAACGAGCGATCATCCAAGTCCGCGGGTCGTTCTTCGGCCCGGATTCGTATCCGCCGCTGGTGATGTACAGCAACACAGGGAAGTCGTTTTCGTCGAAACGAAGATCTTTGAGGTAGACGTTCAATCCGTCGGACTCGTAGTCACGAATCAGTGCATCGTTGCGAGGATTCGTCAGTGGCAACGACAGAGGCTTTCCGCCAACGGTCTGCCAAGTCTGCCCGTTGTCGAGCGTTTCGACGTAGTACAAATTCGTTCGCCAGTTCAGCCCTTTTTTAGCGGGATGATAGTTGAACATGGATGCCAATTTGGTTCGACCGGCACCGGAGATCTGGTAATGCCCCTGCTGGATTGCTGCAATGCGTTGCCATTGGCTCCACTGGCGACCATCACTGCTATTCATGAAGCAGATTGTGCGGTCTGCCGGGTACTTGTATCGCGTAAAGAAGGCGGAGAAGCCCTGGGGAGGTGAATTCCACACCTGCATGTACGAAAAATTGTTGATCGGCACCTGTTTGTCGCCGTCGGCTCGGGTTGCCTCGACGAGTTCAAACTCGTCAATGTTGTAGGGAAGCTTGCTGCGGTGAATGTACGATGGACGGCTGAGGCCGTGCGACGTCGAAAAGATCCAGATATAGCCATCGGTGTCGACCGAAATCACCGGATTGTCATGCGCGTCGTCCGTTTGCTTGTCCAACAGGATCGTCGGACGGGGGACCGTCCCCGTGTTGTGATCATAGTAAGACACCATGTGGAGCAATCTCCGGCTATTGTCGACCGTGGCGCCGCCGTAGCAAAAGAAGGTTTTCTTGACGGCTGCACAGTAGACGGCAAACGGTTTGTGCTTGGCGCAGTAGGTCCCCATTCCGCCACTGTACTTGTAGACATACTCGTCATTGGACGGCTGGTTCATGTACCAGATGCCTCGGTAACCGTCGGCTTGTTGATTCAGAGTCGGGGCCTCATCCTGAGCGACCAACCCAGGCTTTGGCAACGACGTCAAGAGTATGGCCAGGGCAGCGAGCAGACCCATCCGAAGCGAAAAATGTGACATGACGTGGGTTTTCCGTTGGGAACATGATTGACGATCGAAATCCAACTTCAGCAGCAACGTCCTCACCGCCGATCCATCGCGCAAGCTAATCGGGACGTCAACAACAAGCAAGTGCCTGGATCGGGCAACGCTGGTCTGGCAAAGGTTGGGTTTGTGGCACTACAACGCGCCGCAGTTTCTGTCACGTCTGACGATGAAACTAGGGGAGATGACAAGAAACCCAGTGAGCCTCAGGCGCTAGCCGTGGGCCTCAGGCGCTAGCCGTTGGGCCTGAGGCGCTAGCCGTGGGCCTGAGGCGCTAGCCGTTGGGCCTCAGGCGCTAGCCGTGGGCCTGAGACGGATTGTGGGGCCGGCCCACGGCTAGCCCGGATATTGCATCCGAAAATTTGTTTCCCCCTATAGCGCAAGAGCCTTAGTCCTGGTATGCATTGGAGTTACAACACTTCACACATCCCAAGCCCAAGGCTCTCGGCAATGACAAAGCGTAATCGAAAACGAGCTGCACTGAAACGCCTCCGTCGCCAAGCTGTCGAGTTTGATTTTGATGGCGGAACGCTCACGTCCGACGCCGGATTGCTACTGCTTCGCGAAGTCGATCAACGACTCGGCCTGATCCGCCGAGTCGACGCTTGTATTGCCGATCCACGCGATCCTATCTACACCGCACATCCGCAGGCCGAGATCCTGACCAGTCGTATCTTTGGAATTGCGGCAGGCTACGAGGACGGCAACGATCACGCCCACTTGCGGCATGATGCAGCCTTTCAAGTCGCTGCCGGACGCACGCCTGCACAGAATGACTATGACAGCGACGAACACGTTCCTTTGGCCAGTCCGTCAACGCATTCACGTTTCGAAAATCGTGTCGATCGCAAAGCGATGCTGGCTATCCACGAAGAAATCGTAAACACCTTTCTGGACAGCTACGAGAAACCGCCCGAAGAAATCACCTTGGACTATGATGCCACAGATGATCCGACGCACGGCAATCAAGACAAAAACTACTTCAATGGATTCTACGACGGCCACTGTTTTCTGCCGCTGTACGTGTTCTGTGGCTATCAGTTGCTCGTCGCCTACCTACGTCCCAGCAGTTTTGGCGCAGCCCATCACGCTCGCGCGGTGACCAAACTGCTGGTTCAAAAGATTCGTTCGCGATGGCCGGAGACGAAAATCATTTTACGTGGCGATGGCGGATATTCTGATGAAAGACTCATGCGTTGGTGCGATAAAAACGACGTCTACTATGTCTTCGGATTGCCCAAGAACAACGTCTTGATCCGCAATATTGCCTGCGAAATGACCCGTGCTCGACTTGAGCATTTGAAATTTAAATCCACGCGAACGCTTTTCAAATGGTTCCGTTATCGCACTCAGGAAACATGGGACCGTCATCGCTGGGTTCTCGGCAAGGCGGAGCACGGCGACAAGGGAGCCAACCCGCGTTTCGTCGTGACAAACCTGCCCAGTGCCCAAGGGATCGTCGAGCCGACTTATCATCGCCCTCGCGTGGACGGCAAACAGGTCCGACAAATCCTCGATCCTGGAACGATCTGCAGTGTTGCTTGGAACCCGAAGGATTTCTATCGAGAACGTTATTGTCAGCGTTGTGAAATGGAGAATCGGATCAAGGAACAACAGATGTGTTTGTTTGCCGATCGAACCAGCTGCACAGACTTCATGGCCAATCAGTTTCGTTTGATTCTGTCGTCGTTGGCGTATGTGTTGGTCGACGGAATCCGCCGGTTGGCACTTCAGGGCACTACACATGCTCGGATGCGTGTGGATACGATCCGCTTGCGTCTGTTCAAGATTGCCGCGCGAGTACGCGTGACTTGTCGGCGAGTGATTTTTCACCTTCCGACTCACTGCCCTAGCGCGAGTCTCTTTAACGAAGTCATGGCGCGTCTTTGCCGAAGCGACTAAGGGCGGCAACCCTCGAGGAAAACGCAACCACGAAGCGAATCATTCGCTTGGGGGAGGGGGGGCCTTCTGCGCGGCGCTGCGAAAGCCCCCATCAAAATCAAATCATTTCCCAAAAGCGGACGTATCGAACTCGCAACCCCGCGTCAATAACCGATGGATGCAATATCCGGGCTAGCGCCTGAGGCTCACTTTGATTGTGATGCATGGAGCAAAAACATGGACTGAAAAAACAATGTCAACCCCAAACTTTGAACAGCCCACCGTAACCCCAACTCCAGAACGGGGAACGCGGGGATCATGCTTCTCTTGACAACACTTGTTTCAAAAAACGTCCGGTGGCGTTGTTTTTCATCGCTGCCAAAGATTCTGGCGTTCCACTTGCCAAAATGTTTCCACCCCCGACGCCACCCGTTGGACCCAAGTCGATCAACCAGTCGCAAGCAGCGAGTAAATCCAAATCGTGTTCGATCACGATCACCGTGTTGCCAGCGTCGACCAGTCGTTGCAAGACAGTGATCAGGCGATCGATGTCGTGAAAGTGCAATCCGGTGGTGGGCTCGTCCAGCAAATACACGGTCTTGCCCGTTGAGACACGAGCCAGCTCCGTGCCAAGTTTGATCCGCTGTGCTTCGCCGCCGCTGAGCGTCGTGCTGCTTTGACCCAGATGCAAATACCCCAGCCCGACCGACTGCAGCGATTGACACAGCCGCAGAGCGGAGGGAACGTTTTCAAAAAACTCCGTCGCTTCGTCCACGGTCATGTCCAGGACATCAGCAACACTCGCACCTTTGAATCGTACCTGCAGCGTCTGTCGATTGAAGCGCCGCCCTCCACATCGTGGGCACGTCACGTAGAGGTCGCTCAAGAAATTCATCTCGATTTTTTGGACACCGTGACCTTTGCACAGGTCACAGCGACCAGCCGCAGAATTGAAACTGAAGCGGCTGGCAGTAAAACCACGCGTTTTGGACTCGCGTGTCGCCGCGTAGACTTTGCGGATCTCGTCCAACAACCCGCTGTAAGTCGCCGGGCAGCTTCGTGGACTGCGTCCGATCGGAGCTTGATCGATCGGCACCAGTTTGTCGACGTGCTCGATTCCCGTCAGCTCTTGAAACTGTGTGACGCTGCTCGGTGTGATGGGCAACGGCTTGCCATGATTCAGTTGGTACGCCAAAGCCGGGTAGAGCGTGTCGTTGATCAATGAACTCTTTCCGCTGCCCGAAACGCCACTGACACCGACGAAGCATCCCAGGGGAAAGGTCGCCGTCACGGATTTCAGATTGTGCGTCGTCACGCCGGAGAGCGTCAACGATTGGCCGCCGATCGTGCGCCGTTCGGCTGCACCGCCGACACGTTTCTTGCCGCTCAAATACTGACCGGTCAAACTATCTTTGTTCTTACGAACGGCCGCCGGAGTACCCGCGCAAACGACTTCACCGCCGTGGGTTCCTGCACCGGGGCCGATGTCGATCAAATGATCCGCCGCCATCATCGTGGCTTCGTCGTGTTCGACCACGACGACCGTGTTGCCTTGTTGCTGCAAGTCTCGCAGGCATCCGATCAACCGATCGTGGTCCGCTGGATGCAAGCCGATCGACGGTTCGTCCAAGACATAGCAAACGCCAACCAGTCCGCTGCCGATACTCGTCGCCAATCGAACGCGTTGTAGTTCACCGCCACTGAGCGTGTCGGCGCCGCGTGAGAGACTCAGATACGACACTCCGACGCGTTTGAGGAACTCCAGTCGTCGCAAGACTTCGCGACAAATCGGCTCGGCTACCATTTTATGCAGCGCAGAAAGTTCACTTTCGATGCCAGCGATCCAATGCGCCGCGTCATCCAGTGGCATGTCGACCAGAGTCGCGATGTTGGTGTCGGCGATGGTGACCTGTAGAGCTTCCTTGCGCAGCCGTCCGCCATCGCAGGTCGTGCAAGTTACCCATGTCGGGTTGCCTTCCGCGTCCTCAGCGGGGACTTCCCCCAGGCCTTCGCATGTCGGGCACATCCCGTACGGGCTGTTGAAGCTAAATGTACGCGGCTCGATTTCTTCGACACTGCTGCCACACTCGACGCAGGCCATGGCGGTGCTGTAGATCTTGTGGGTCCACTGCTCGTCGTCTTGCAGAACAAGTGTGGAGAGCAGTCCGCTGCCCAGTCGCAGGGCCAGGGCCACTGACTCGGCCAAACGCGTCTCGATACCTTCGCGCATGACGAGTCGATCCACGACGGCTTCGATCGTGTGATTCGCTCTCGGGGCCAACTCAGGAACATCCTCCAACGCGTAGATCTCGCCATCGACGCGAACGCGAACCAAACCTGCGGTTTGGATCGACAACAGGACTTCGCGATGCACACCCTTTCGCCCGCGAACCAACGGCGCCATCAGGACGAACTTGGTTCCTTCGGGCAATCCCAACAGGGAGGCTTCGATCGCATCGGCTGTCTGCTGGGCGATCGCCGCGCCACACTTGCCACAATGTGGCACGCCGACACGAGCAAACAGCAGACGCAGGTAGTCATAGATCTCGGTGACCGTGGCGACGGTGCTGCGCCCGCTGGTCGAACCGGGTTTCTGGTCGATCGCCAGCGTCGGGGCCAATCCGTCGATGGAATCGACATCGGGGCGGGGCATTTGATCAAGGAATTGGCGGGCGTAAGCAGACAGGCTGTCGATGTACTGCCGCTGGCCTTCGGCGAAAAGCGTGTCGAACGCAAGTGAACTCTTGCCGCTGCCCGAGACTCCTGTGATCACGGTCATGGCGTTGCGAGGAATGTCGACATCGATTCCTTTCAAATTATGTACCCGGGCATTGCGAATGCGGATCACGCCGCCCTTGTTGGCTGTTTTGCGAGGCGTACGTGCTTTTTGTCCGCCATTTCGCGACGACGGCTGGCTTTTGCGGTTAGACGATGGCGATGCAGGAGCCACGGATTTGGGGGCCTTGATGGGGGAGACACGTCGTGGTGCTTTGCTTCGTCGCCCGGCAGGGGGTAACTTGCCCAGCATACAAGCGGCAATTGATGTGGGAGATCGGGCGTCAGGCGGGTAACATAAAAGCTTTCCGTGCCAGGAATCGGCGCGGCAGCAATTCATGAGGCATTGTTAGGCATTCGGACAGTCAAAGATACTAGTGCATCGTCCAGTCTTGGAACGTGGGTTTGATAAATGAGCCGTTTTGGCGTTAGCCACGGTTTTCGCGACTCAACCGTGGCTAACGCCAAAACGGCTAACCCCAAAATCAATACTGGACGATGCACTAGCACGAAGCGCAAGCGAGTGAATTTGGCGACTCACTTGCTCACTCGCTTGCGCTTCGTGCTGGTATGTTCCGCTTTACAGCGTTGTCCATCGGAGGCAGCCGCCGAAGTATTGCAAATCGCGAAGGTTCATTTCTTTACATCTCGGACAACTTGATCGGACATGCTGGATACGCGTCGATACGACGATCGCGAACACTTGCTGCTGGCATCCTTTGCCATGAACAGTCGAGACACGGCTGGACGAATCTACGCCGAACCGACCCACGAGTATCGCGGTCCGTTCGTCCGTGACCGCGACCGAATCTTGCATAGCAGTGCGTTCCGACGCTTATCGGGCAAGATGCAAGTGTTTACCGGTGAGATGGGGATCTATCACCGAACACGATTGACGCACACCTTTGAAGTCGCATCGGTGGCCCGCACGATGGCGCGAGTGCTGCGGCTGAACGAAGATCTTACCGAAGCCTTGGCGTTGATGCATGACATCGGTCACCCTCCCTACGGCCACTGCGGCGAAGACGCGTTGAGCGAGTGCATGAGAGACGTCGGCGGATTTTCGCACAATGAGTTCGCATTGGTAATCGTTCAAGAATTAGAGCAACGATATTCAGGGTTTCCAGGACTGAATCTGTCGGTGGAGACGTTGGGTGGACAAGACGTCCGGGCGCACAAGGAAGAAGCCAAGGTGGGGCGCTCGCCGTTGTTGGAGGTCCAAGTCGTCGACGCTGCGGATTCGATCGCGTACGACGCGCACGACGTCGATGATGCTCTGCAAATGGGGCTGCTGTCGCTGGATGAACTTTCTGAACTCGCCATCATCCGCCGTGCTCTCGCTGCCGTCAGTGAGCGATGGGGAGTCAACCGATCTCGCGAACAACGGCAATTGTTGGTCAGGCAGTTGATCGAACTGCAGGTAACAGACTTTGTCGATCAAGCCACTGAGTTGCTGGTGGAGTATCAAGGTCAAACGGCATCAGAAGTCCGCGACGCCGGCGTGCGTCCCGACCACAGTCCGATATTGGCCGCCGAACGCAAAGAACTGGAGTCGTTCTTGTTCGATGCCGTTTATCGACATCCCAGGCTCATCCCGGTCCGACGCTCCGCGTATCATCGATTGCAGGACATGTACGCCGTCCTGGTGAAACGCCCCGAACGATTGCCGCTACGTTTCCGCCGCCGGGCAGAAACGCGACCGGTGGAAAAGGTTGCCGGAGAATACCTCGCCGGCATGACCGACGACTTTTGCGATGCCCAGTCACGCTACGCCACCGACAACAACAGCGGCCCACTGGCCGACTGGTAGCACGTACGTCAGGCTTTCTAGCCTGACATCGCGTATTGTGTCAGGCTAGAAAGCCTGACGTACTCTGTTACTTTCCAAAGCAGTACAGACGGTTGCGAGTTCGCAGCAGCAGATTGTCGCCTGCGGGGACCGGGCTGGAGACGGTTGTTGGGTCCGAGTCTGTAACCACATTCGTGGCCACGACGGTCGGTTGAGCACTTGAGAGTGGTCCGATCACGTACACGGCGGCGTCTTCGCCCGTGACGTACAAGTGATCGCCGGCAACGAGTGGCGAACTGCTGAACGACTTGCGGGATTTAGGAATCTGAACTTCCCAAATCGTCTTTCCTGTCTCGTTGTCCAAGCATGCCACCAGTCCCCGCATCTGCTTGTCATCGGAGACAACATAAACGCGTCCGTCGTGCGCCGCAGGTGTGGGAACGTCGCTGCCCAAGTCATCGCGGAACCACGCGATCGCTGCTTTGCCCTTTCCGTTGGCGAGTTCACTGATGCGGACTGCCGTGAGTGACTGTCCACGCTGGTAGGGGCAAACGACGATACCGTTGTGAGCGACGGGCGACGAAATCGATCGCTCACGCGTTCTTTCCTCGGGATTGAACCCACCTAGACGTGCCAACTCCTTGCCGCTTTTGGCATCGTTCAAAGTGAGGTGGTCTGCACCCATCACAGCGATGCCGGGCAACCCGTTGATGGTGACATTCACCGGCGTCGTATAGCTTTGTGCGGACTCCTCGGGAGCCAATACCTTGCGTTCGGTTTTCCAAAGCTGCTTGCCAGTCGTTTTTTCAAAGGCAACCAGATAGCTCGGTCCGGTTTGCATCACCGCAACGACCACCGCGTTGTCGGTCAGCAGTGGGGAGGTTCCCAAGTCCCACCACAGGGAGTCTTCTCCGAACTCTTTTTGCAAGTTGATTTGCCACTGGATCTCGCCAGCGAGCGAAACGCAGGCGAGGTCGCCGCTGCGGAAATAAGCGTAGACGGATTCGCCGTCGGTGACCGGGGACGGATTCGCGCCGCTGCCTTTCTGGTGTTTTCCGCCGGCGTCGCCACCGAGTTCAACTTGCCAATCGAGTTTGCCAGTCTTGACATCGACGGCCAGCAAGTGGTTCTTTTCATCTGCACCTGCGGTCAAGAATGCTTTGCCGCCAGCCACGACGGGCGTGCTGCCGCCCCTACCTGGCAACTCAAGTCTCCATTTGGTGCCGTTGGTCTCGCTCCAGACAGTAGGAAACGAATCGCCGGGGGCGAACCCGTTTTGCTCTGGCCCACGCCATTGTGGCCAACTGGCGACATCGGCTGCCGAGGAAATCCCTGACGCATAGAGCGAGAAAATCACAAGGATGGCCGCAGTGCAGGACTGCGCGAGAGAAAATTGAGTTCGCATGATCGATCGCTCCGCGTCGGTGAAGGTGAGCATTTTGAGGGGTGGACGGCGTCGAGGGGAGTATTTTGCGTGGACGCTCTGATAGAATTCTACAATGTCTTGCGGGCCTTGGGTCCAGGGCAGATTTCCGTTGCGATCCTCATCAGAACGCCATTTGCGTGTGTACCCCATGATTCGCCCACTCACTAGCCTGCTGATCCCACCGCCGCCTTGCGATTCGGTACGACTCGCCTCGGCGAATCAACCTTGGGGCGACTTCGCATCGTCTGATGACACATTGGGTGCTGGATGGGCAGGAAACCGAGTCCTGGTCGTTCTGGTCTTTTTCGGCTGGATGTTTCTGAGCTTGGCGGTCGGATTGACGCACGTTTCCGCACAGGAATCTCAATCGGAGCCAGATCCCGCGGAAACTGGTTCGCCATCGCAATCCGATCCGGTCACGGCAGAGAACCTGGCAAAAGACGACTATGCGAGCCGACAACGAGCGACGATGCAACTTTGGCGCGACCGCGAACACCGTCGTCAGGAAGTTCAGGACGCTTCGCGGCATCCTGACCCAGAGGTCGCTCAGCGGGCCAACTGGATTCTGCGACAGTGGCGGCGAGGAGCAGTGTTTGGCAGCCCCATCCCCATCGAAGAACTCGACGACGCCTTTACATTGCAACGAGTGCTCGACGCTGGCGAATTCCGGGCCGTTCAGGCGGCCGTGGAAGAGTCCGCCGGAACGGTCGATTACGACCAGATCAAAAAACAAGTCGCTAAGTTGCTTTCTCTGCGTTTTCCCTTTTACGCCAAGCATGCGGTCGATAGAGACAACGCGATGCAACTTCTCGAGTTGGTCAACGCCGTTTGTGTGAATCAAGAACTGGCGGTTTGCCGAATTTCGATAATGCAGATGCTGGGCGTGCCCATCAACGATGACAATCTGCTGCCTCAAACCGCCAACGCGTGGAGTGAAGCGGAAAAACGAATTTCGTTGGTCCAAATCCACTGCCTGTTGGGCCAGCACGACCAAGCCTTGCCGATCGCGGTGGACGCCGATGATCGTGAACTGAAACGAGTGGTCCGCATGTTGATGGGCCAGTGGCAAGAATTGGCCGCGGACAGCAAACAGGATGCGGAGAACGCCGATGAAATCAACTCCCAAGTGCTCCATTGGGCTTGGACGCTCGTCGCAGCGGATCGATCCAACAATGACTCTCTTGCGGACGAAGCATGCCAAATGCTTGCCGTCCGTCAGCCCAACGAGTCCTTTCAAACAACAACGATTCGCTGGAAAGCACTCGCGTTGCACGGACGCATTGACGAAGCTCTTGCTTTATTACGAGAAATCGACCCCAACGATTGTGCGAGCGTCGCTCTCGCTGCATCCCGCCCGTCCACTGCGATGGACGTGTTGGGGTACCCCTATTCGGAATTGGATGCCAACCTGGACCAATGGCTGACCGATGCGATCGTCGATCAAGTCACCTCGGGTGAAACCAAAATCTCACCCGCGGTCGATTCGATGATGACTCTGATCGGAGTGCTACTGAATATCGGACGCACCACAGACGCTTGGATGATCTGCGAGCGTCTCAATCGCCCTGATCTGACCATCGGCATGAGCAACGAGTCGATGCGTGACCGGCTGCTGCGTTCCCTACTCAGCACGCCACGTACGGACTGGGTCGCCAAACTTGCGGCTGTTCCCGGCGATCGAGTGACCAGTTTCGCGTCACGCTGGTGGGTGGCCGAATCGCTCGGTGTCGACGAAGAAACCCTGCGTGTCTTGCTTGATGTCGTCGGGTCGCTCTTTCCCACGCGAGAATACCCCGATCGATTTTCGATGGTTTGCCAGTTGATTGCCGGTGAGTTGCCCGAAGGATTCGATGCCGACCGAGACTTTGAGCGAATCTACGAACGACTTTCCGACGCTCGTCGCTTGCAACCCATCCAAGGACGCATCATTCGTAATAGCGTTCGCATGAATCAGCACATTGTCGACATGTTCTCTGCCCAACAACAGTTTGACATCGCACGTCGTGCTTTGCTGACCATGGTGGCCGCTGGCGATATCGAAGCCGCACAGAAACTTGCCGAGATCGAACTGCAACGAGGAAACCACGAGGCCGCCGAGCAGCTTTTTGACAAAGTTTGGCAGCTCGCGACGCGTCCAGATGTTCAATCCGGGATATCCGTCAGCACCGAGAAACCGCTTGCGGCGACCAAAGCGTTGGTGGGGCAGTGGATTTTGGCAAAGCGTGCCGGCGACACCGAAGCTGCCGAGCGGTTGCTGCGTCAATTGCGTTTGACCCTGTGTTCACCGTCGACCGATTTGCGAAATCAGATTGCAGAGTACTTGCGAGACCAAGACGAATCGGCGCTAGCCAGCGAAGTCCTGGAGACGTTGGTGAGCATCACCGCCTTTGGCTCCTCAGAGGCCACTGAGTTTTATGACGTTGCCCGCAACTACTCCGCAGCCATCCACGACACGGATGTGGCCAAGGCTGCAAGTTGGTTCGACTTGGCAGTCGGTGGAACGCTGGAAACCACCAACTATCGAGCCACGGCTTACATCTCGCTGCCATTGTTCGTTCGCCGTTGGATGCTGGAATCCGCGATCAAGGATGCTGATGCGGAAGCCGCCAAGAGGCACATCGAGCGGATCGAGTTGCTGGACCCATTGAACATCGATTTTGCCGAACGTTTGCTGCCCGAACTCAGGGAAGCGTCCCTGGGAGATCTGGCCGACGAAGTCTTCGATCGATTGATGGATCGTGGTTTGGAATACGTCAAGGTGTATGCCCAAGACGCGACGACGCTCAATAATTTGGCCTGGTCCGCAGCGATGAACAAACGGCGACTGGATGAAGCCCTCGAGTTGTCCCAACGATCGGTTTACTGGGAACCAGACAGCGCGATCTATCGCGACACGCTGGCTGAAATCCTGTTCTCGATGGGACGTTCGGAGGAAGCGTTGTTGATCGAGCAAGCCTGTTTGCTGGACGACCCAGAGGATTGGCATTTCCACACGCAAGTCGAAAAATACCGAGCCGCGATCAAAGATTGATAGACTCCATCTAGCGAGTCTCGCTGGTTGATCAGCACCAGTGCACCATCGCGAGGATTTAACATTGCCCAAATTAGACAAGCGACTCAAGACCGTCGCGAGGCTGATTCGCTCGCAAACACATGCCGACATCGGCAGCGACCACGGTCACTTGCTCGCGGCGCTGCTGGCTGCCGGTCGCGTCGAGCGGGGCATCGCCATCGAAAACAAACGCCAGCCGTTTCTCAACTCGACCGCCACGCTGGCTGGCAAGAATGCAGAAGTGCGTTTCGGCGACGGCTTGGCGGCTTTGTCAAAAGGCGAAGTGCAAAGTCTCAGTATCTGTGGGATGGGCGGCGAAAGCATTGTGCGGATTCTGAACGAGAATCCTGATCGCGTCCCGTCCTCACTCGTCTTGCAGCCCAATCACAAGGCCGATCAAGTGCGCCGCTGGGCTTGGCAATCCGGCTACCATCTCCGAGACGAACAATTTGCTCCCGGGCATTGGCAGTACGTTGTCTTGGCGTACAGCAAAGCAACACCGCCTGAGTCGGAGGCACCAGATCCCGCGTACGTGAACCTGGATCTTGAAGCAGCGTTTCTCTTTGGCCCCACCGCGATTCGAAATCCATCGAAGTCTTTTCTGGAGCGATTGCAAGAAGAACGCGAGTACCTGACGCAAATGAAATGTCACACGCCGGTGACAGACCAGCGTCTGCGTGCGATCGACCGCCTGATGGTGCACTCCACCGTTTGACCCGTAGCCGCAGGCGCAGGAGACACCACCCAACGCAATGCACCGCAGAGTCAAACGCCGCTTCCGCCTACGCCTTCGGCTGCGGGTCAAACAAAGGCTTCAGTTGTGGGGCATAACAACTGCCCGTCCTCAGGGGACAGGTTGCGGCGACGATGTCGGCCCCCAGACGGCCAGTACATCGGGGCCGTCGTCCTGAGGGACAAAACGTAGCCGGTCGATGGAGAGCTGTCGCGGCTCCGTTTCGGTGAGCGAAAAGTGGCGGTGATACACGATCCACTTTTCTTTGCCGTCGAGAGATTCGGTGATGCAGTGGTGCGCGGTCCCGTGTGCATAGGCGGTCGATTTCATGATCGGGTTGTATTGATACTTTTTCCATGGCCCCAAGGGACTGTCCGACGTCGCATAGCCGACCGCGTATTCGGGACTTTCAAAGTGGCTGCCGGAGTACGTCAAGTAGTACACGCCGTTGTGCTTGAGGACTTCGGGACCTTCCGCGATGGGCGCCTGGTGACGCTCCCAACCTTGATCTGGCTGGATTAGCCGCTTTAGCGAGCTTTCGTCCACCGTGATCATGTCATCGTTCAACTTTCCGCCCCATATCTCGTTTCCACGATTGAAGTGGACGTAGTAGAAGTAACATTGCCCATCGTCATCTTGAAACACGTGCGCGTCGATGCGAATAGAATCGGGGCTCATCGGCCGGTCTCCGATCTGCTTGAACGGACCCGCCGGCGAATCCGCGACCGCAACGCAAATCCGGGTGTCCGCCGCGTAGTACAGATAGAACTTGCCGTTTCTCTCAATGATGTCCGGTGCCCAGAAACGGGAATCCCCCCAACTGTCCTCGTTCCGTACGATGTATCCTCGATCATCCCAGTTGACGAGATTCGGCGAAGTGAACAAGCGGATGCCTCGACGCATATCGGGATGATCGTGCGAATGCGTGCAGTACAGGTAATAGATACCCTCGTGTAGCAAAACTGTGGGATCGGCGATTCCTGGCTTTAGCGGATTGGTGTAGGTCGGCGCTGCATTCAACGGTTCCAACTCGCGGATCACCAAATTGCGAAACCGCGATTCTCGGCCGAGAGAACGCAAACCGACTTGGCCAACGCGATTCGCTTGATCGATTCCGTCGATGATCGGGAATTCAGTTGATCCTGCTGCGACGTTATCGACAAAGACCTTGACGTTGGCGTCACGAACGATCAGCCTCAGACGGTACCAATGCGACGAGTCGATGGGACCGGGTCGACTGGCAATTTGACGCCATGCTCCTTCGCTTGCTCCCCACAGAATACTCTCCGCGCCCGCGTCCACACCCACGTAGTAGCCGCGATAGGCGTCCACTCCGGGTTGCGAGTCAGCGACGCGAAAAACAACGCCGGCTTGGGCATTGGTTCGGACCTCAACCTCCAACTCAAAATCCTGCAAAGACTGATTGGTGAGCATCAGCCTCGGACCTTGGCCTCCCGTCACCGTGATTCCAGATGCCCCTGGACGCCATTGCCCGCCAGCAGTCGACCATCGGTCCGCCGCCAATTGTTGCAACGAGTCGCTCAAGATCACCGCACGCGATGCGTCTGGCTCTGCTGCTGCGATGGATGCACGGCCTGTGGTCGTAGTCAGTACGACGAGAACGAAGAAGAGGATGCTGGTTTGTCGAATCATGTTGCTTGATGCAGGGGAGGGCGAATTGCGAGTGAGTCCTTGCACGTTCACATCGAGTAAACAAAGTAGAAAAACAGCAAGGCCGACAGGATCACTCCTGCGGCATCAGGCTCCAAGTACCAGATCCGTTTTTCCACTCGGTACAAGATTCCCATCACCGCGATGGTGGTTGTGACAATGATCCCCAACGCTGTGATCGCATGCACGGGGCCCAGATCGCTGAAAAGCGGCTTGTGATAGAATGCATCGATCGCGACGAGGATCAAGAGATTGAACGTGTTGCTGCCGAGAATATTTCCGATCGCCAGATCGTGTGCGTCCATTCGGGTCGCTTGATACGTCGTGACCGCTTCGGGCAACGATGTGACCAATGCGATGAAGACGGCTCCAAAGAAGGTGCCGCTGAGCCCCAGGATCGTTGCGAGCGATTCTGATGTGCCCGTCAGCGGCGCCGCTAATGCTAATATCACGCCGGTGGCGCCGAGGTAGTAAAGCAATGGACGCAACCAATGCCGTGTCGGTTGCTCAGACGCTGTCTCGGGCAAGATGCTGACGGACTCGTGCGGTTCCACGGGCTCGCTGGTGACTCGGTCGACGAAGACCAATCGTACGGTGACAAAATACGACAAGAACACCAGCACGGTTCCCACGTGGAACCTGCCCAGCGTCGGTAGTCCGGGCATCAACACACAAACGCCGACGATGGCCGCCATCATGATCGAAGCCAATGCGGCCAAAGCGTGCGCCGCTGCCCGCCGACTGAGTATCCGACCTCGTGAACGTTGAGATAAATCGATGCCCGCAAGGATCAGCAGATTGATCAAACAACTGCCCATCACCCCGCCCACAGCCATGTCGGGCAGATCATTCCACGCCAGTTGGCCACTGACGATCAACTCCGGCAAGCTTGTCGCGGCGGCGAGCAAGATAAAACCGGTGACGGATCGTTCCAAACGAAAAGCTTCCCCCAGTTGATCTGCCGACGATGCCAGAACGATCCCCGTGACACCGACACCCAGAGCAAGCAAAGTAAACCAGAAAGCGACCATATGAGTTCCCGTTGGAGAGTCTCATGTTCTAACGAAAATTGGCCTGTGCGTGCGACAGGAGTGACAGAATTGCCGTCCCACGATTCCACGTTATCGCCAGAATGGAGGGTGTTTTGTCAGTGGTATGCTTTTTGGTGGCGAGGGGGGCAGGCTAGAAAGCCTGACGTACACTAGCCCGGATGATGCGCGCAGCCTATTTTCGTGCCAATCCGCGTATGTCGTTTCGTGCAAACATATTGCGAAGACCGAAGTGAGTCGCGTGAATAAACCGGGCTAGCCGCCTTGCGGCTCACTGAATCAGCAGTCTCCTGCGCCGGGAGAGGTGACAGAAACTTGCTGGCACCCTGATGAAACTACCCTTGCTGAGCTGACGTTTCCACTTGACTTCCCAATGCAAGGAACTGTTGACGACGATCACGCCACCAAAGGACGCTGAATAGTACGATGATTGCTAGGCTGGCCCACTGGTAGGCTGTCAGATTGGCGACCAGTCGGGGTTCGGGACGAATCATCTCCGTGACCACTCGATAGGAGGCGTACAAGATGATGTACAGTTTGATCAGATTGCCGCGAAAAATTCCGCGACGCATCAGTGCCCACAACGCGATCGCTGCGGCCGTGTGAAAGAGCGACTCGTAGATCTGGGTGGGATGTCGCGTCAGCAGGTCGATTCTGGGAAAAACGACCGCCCATGGCAAATCGCTGGGTGTGCCATAGCAACACTGTGCTTGAAAGCACCCCAAACGCCCCACCGCGATGGTCGCCGCAACCGGTACGGCAAAGGAATCGCCTGTCTTGGACTTGATCTGCATCGTCCACTTGGCAATCTCGACGCCAAAGTAACCGCCAACCAGACCGCAAAGAATCGTCTTGCCGTTTTGAAACCACGCCGCGCCGGACATCAAGGCATCAAGGTCACCAAACAAATACGGCAACTTCGCTCCGATCATCGCGCCGCAGAACGCACCCATCAGGACACCCAATCGTTGCGTCCGATCCAGCGATAGACTGCGCTGCGACAAACGGCTGAGCAGAAACCCCGTCGTCATGGCGGCTCCCATGATCAACGTGTACGCAAAGTCAACGTTCATCGATGGAGACCAAAGGCAACGAGGGCCGTTGCGGGGCCTGTTGTCGACCAGGGCTTGAGTCGTTGCGAACGTCGACGAGTTGCGGCAACGGAACATGCCCGTCCCGATACAGCACGTTGTAGGCAGAGAACGGAATGAGATGACCCGTGGGCAATAAATGATGCACGCAGGATTTCATCAGTTGACGCACATCGAAATTGTACGCGTCCATGAACGACGTGATCGTGATGCGTAGCAAATCTGACTGACGCAGCGTTTGCGTGGCGGCTGCCATGAAGAATGCTTGAGCGGTTTGCGTCAAATCGTCGGAGGTTTCCGTTGCCGTCGGACGAGCGACCGCAATCGAAGGCTCGCAACCACCGGGGCCGCAGGCGGCTCGGGCCAAGTATTGGCTGACCAGAGATTTGGCACGTTCTCGTGTGAACACGATTCCGTTGGCCAGCAAGTCCATGTTGGCCGCGATATCGATGAATCGATTCAACGGTACGGTTGTCCCGTTCCCACGATAGGCGTAGGCCAATGAATGGCCGTTGGGGTGTGCACAGGGCAATGGCAAAAAGTCCGATTCGGCAAACCACTCACCGGCTTGTTCGGCGATCGCGGCAATCACATCGGGAAACGTGATCCGATCTTCGAGTTGCTCTGGCAAGAAATACCTCCCGGTGTAGGTCGCGGGTTGAAAACTGACGCCGGTGATGTGTGGACGCTCGATGGCGTGTCGAATGATCGGTCCCGGCTGATCGTCATTCACTCCGGCTTGCAGCGTGCAAACCAGCGTCGTGTTCAACCCGACTTCGCCGAGCACCTCGACCGCTTGCAGTTTGGTTTCCAAAAGCGATTTGCCTCGCAGCAATTCGTGATGTGATTCGCTGAACCCGTCGAATTGCAGGTAGACCTCCGCGCGGTGCCTCCACTTCGCAACCGCATCACGGAACTCAGCATCCTTCGCAAAACGCACTCCGTTGGTGTTGATCATCACGACATCGATCGGCTGATCGCAGGCGTACTGCAGGATCTCCAGAAAATCTGGATGAATGGTCGGCTCTCCGCCGGACAACTGTAGGACTTCCGGTTTCCCCTCGACCTCAACCAAGCGGTCAATTGCACGCTTGCACTGCTCCAGCGTCAGATGCTTGCCACCGGGGGCGCTGCCGGCGAAGCACATCGGGCAGGTCAGGTTGCAGCTCGATGTGATTTCCAGCAAAGCGATACAAGTATGTTGTTCGTGTTCGGTACACAAACCACAATCGTAAGGGCAGCCGCGTTTTGATTCAGCGCCGTGGATCAGAGGTAATTTCCCGGGAGTACTGTACTGGCTTTGATCGAACTGACGGACATCAGAGCAAACAAAATCCTCTCGGACGCCGTGTGTCGAGCAGCGTTTGCGAAAGTAGACTCGCCCGTTCTTGACGATGATCTTTGCCGGGACCAGCTCCAGACATTCGGGACAGAGGCTTTGAGTGGTTCCGATGAATGAGTGTTCTCGCAGTTTCATTTTCGACGTTTCCAGAGCGCGCGGAGCACAAAAAAGCCAGCTACCAGTCCCAAAGCTCCCGAGCCGAACATGGCAACTGGGAATATGCTCTGCACCGCTCTACTTGATCCCGAACTCTCCATCGCCAGGATTCCAAAACACGAAGCGCTACAAGCGATGAAGAACGCGGCGCAAGCCGCAACACAGGCCGTGATCACTCCGGCAAGCGATGCAAAGAACAATCCCGACTTTTGCATCGTCGAGATTTCCTCTCCCGCGTTCCTTTTTCGGTTGGCGACCACCGCGGTCCGAATCAACGCGGGTGCAACCACGATCGCCAGCATGATGGCCAGTCCAGGAGCAGCCGTGCCGAGCGCCAACAGCACGACGACCAAACCCACAATCAAAACGATGCTGGGAAAAGTCGACTGCCCGGAATCCTCCAGCATCGCGGGCGCCGCGTACGGATTGGTGATTCCTGGTACCGGCATCGGCGCGGAGTTTGCTGGAACACGCTCGGCGTTGGCAGGGATATTGCTGTGACAAAGCCAACACGATTGCCCTTGCGGATTCTCTGCAAAGCAGGTCGGGCATCGAACCGTGCCGATTGCTATGGGGTCACTGCTCATCCGTCGTCCTCCCGAACCGTCGTTCAGCGTAGTGTTTTGCCATCGCCCGAAACCGTCGAATCATCTGACCCAATACAATTCCGGTGATGCCGATCGCCAACAGTGTGATGATCTGATGGTAACGTGGAACGACGCCGATGATTCGGTCGCCGAACAAGTGAGGCCATTTTCCCATCGCGAGCAGGTATAGGTACGAGACGATCGCCGCAGCCGTTGCCGCGCGGACCAGCGGCAAACTGAATCGCAATGCGGAAAGAATCAGGATCAAGAAGTAGCCGAGAATCAACGGACTCGCCTGTCCGCCTCCCAAGCACAAGATGGCGGTGAGCAGTGCCAGGTCTAAGCCTGTGGTCACGTATGGAGTGAAGAGAGGAAAAATTCGCAGACGCAAAGAAAAATCGATCGTCAAAGCCATCAGCAACCAACCGGCGACGATGACCGTCAGCGCGACGTGAAAGATTTGATCCGGAGGCGTGTCTGATTTGAGCAGTCCACCTGGCTGATAATGTTGAACGAGATGAACCAGGTAGAACGCGACGATGGCGAGGATCCGTAGATGGTTCGCACGGTGCTCTCCTGCCAGTTGTTGCCATCGACTGGCAACAAACCAAGCTTCATCGTCACTCAATGTTGTTTTGGCTGTTTCCACGGCACGCCTCAATGCGAAATGTACGTCAGGCTTTCTATCCTGACACGATCCCCCCACGATCCCTCATGCCAGCCTGGAAAGACTGAGTCACGGGGAATATGTCAGCCTAGAAAGGCTGACGTACGAAAGGCTGACGTACATTTAACATACAGCCCCAGCGTTCATCTGGCCATCGCTTGCAGCCAAGGCTCCAATTGCACCTTTGCGATCTGATACCAAAAGTCGACTTCGTCATCGGTGCTCTCCAGCGGGTGCAACGCCGCAAAATCCAGTAGCTGCGAGAGTGTATCGTTTTTCACCGCTCCTTTGACCGCTTGCAGTTCCACGTGGCTCAGCGTTTGCACCGAGCGAATCGTTTTGATGAATAACTCGTGCTGAATCACCCCCGTCAACGCTTCATAGTCCGTGGCGAACAATTCAGGCGACAGGGCTAAGAGCCCGCGAGCGGCGAATGCTTTTCGCGAATCCTGGCCAATCAGGCTCAGCAGACCAGCGACGCTCGCGTGGCAAAGTGGGCCGTTGTTCTCGTCCAGCAACAATTCCTTGAGCACCATGCCGGAGTACTTGTTGCGTCGCATTGCTGTCAGACAAGCTTCCCGGGTGACTTTCATCGGCCATCCCGATTCAGGCAACAGTTCCGGCGCAGCGTTGAGGACCGCTCTGGCAACGAACTCTGCCGCGACCTGCTGAAAGTTACCCTGAAAGACCTGGTCTGACGGTATAGAAAACTCGTCATCAGAACGATTCTGTTCGTGTTGGATTACCCGACATAAGATTTCGTCGGCGATGCACAACGCACCGTCGTCCACCATTTTCCTGGCGGCGGAGATGGCAACAGGATTGACAGACGCGGCATCCGGGTTGCTTTGTCGAGCATAGTGTTCATAGATCGAAACGAACGGGGGTGAAATCAGGTACGACGCAAAGGTGCTGATTCCATGCTGTCCCAGATGGCTGTTCGGCTTGGCAGTGACTCGGTCAATGATCGGTTGTTTGACTTGGTCGAGCAATCCAGGTGCGAACCGAATCGTCGAATTCTCGCTCGTCCAACTTTGAATCTGTCCCGATTCCCGGGCGATCCTGATCTCAGATCCTTTGTTGCGGATCGTCAACTCGCTCGAAGTCAAATTCGTCTCGACATTGGGATGATAGGCGAGCGAAATTGCGTCTGCCGGAGTCATTCGCCAGTGATGGGAACAAGGCAGCTCATCATCTGCTCGCCGTGAGTTGATGTTGCCGTTGAACACAAAGTTGAGTCCCTTTTCTGGGTCTTTCGCACCTCGCAAAGTCGTCGTGAACCAAACCTTGCCTTCGACGAGACCCAGACCGACATGAAAACAAGTCGGATTGTCGGAGTGGTCAATGATCAAATGCTCCGCATCAACAAAGATCGTCGCGGTCCGGGCTTGATGGTTGCCATCGGATGGTTCGCTGGTGTGCTGGACGAACAAACCGCTGGATGATTGGATAGCGTGGACTGTCATCCCCATGTCGTCTTGCTGGAATGCAAACTCGGTATCGTCATTTCGTTGGTGGGCATCAATCAGCCATTGACGCATTTTCAAAACGACTCCTGCGATTTCGTTGAATGATTCGCCCAGCCGAGGGCCGTAGGGAATCTCAGTCACAATGATCGACAGCTTTCCCGATGCGTGATCGTGCGAGACCTCAAACTTTTCGAAACGTCCGCATTGCCAAAGTCTCGCGCGCATTTGTTGCAACCTGGATTCGGAGACTTGTTGTCCCGGCTCCAGATCCAACCACTTCAGCAACTCTGTTTCCGAGTTTCGTTGCAACCCAGTGACCTCGATGTTTGCAATGCGATCGGGCTCGTTTTCGTTCACAATCGAAATTTGCAAATCGACAGTGTGGGTGTTCATGTCGGGAGCAAGCTTGACCAACGCAAACGCATTGGAGAATCCGAGCGATTTGAGTGCTTTATTGACAGATCGACTAAACTCTCGTTCGCTATCCAAAGCGATCTTTTCGCCGGGAGTCCAATCGGGATCGCTCAGTTTTTGAGGTGCACCGTCTTTGTCGGTCCACACGGTTTCGATCGACTCGCCATCGCTCCACAGCGTCGGCGTCCATCCTTCCTTGGGCATTCTCTTTGTGAAATGATCCTTTAATTGCTGGGCGTCAATCACCTTGCAGCCGTCAATCAAGATCTCGTCCCGCACATACCGTTCACCTTCCGCGATTTTGCAGACCAATTCGCTAGGATGCAGTGCTGATTCGGCGACGATCACCACGTCGCCATACCCCGCAGCACGGTACCCTGCTCTCAACAGCTTCGTCGTTACAGCGTTCAGCTCCAGCGGTTCCGCCAACGGATGCATCGCCAGCAAGAAATCGGGTTGTCCCGACAAGGTCGCGAGCAATTCATCGTCCGTGAAGGTCGTGTTGCCACGAAAAGTAATGCGTTGAGCCGCTTCGGTAGACTGAGCTGAGAGAAACGTCGTGTGCGGAAGAAGAATCGCGACTGCTATCGTGATTGCTATCGCTCTAAAAATTTGAGTCATGGGAACGTCGTCCGTGACAGGATCAAGCCGAGAGAACGAGGGGCAGTATTTCCTGTCGAGTCGGTTTTCGGCAATAGCAATGACAGTGCGTCCGTTGCCGGCCATGGAAAATGGCTCGATCTGGGGCCGAGCTGCTCTTCCGTAGGTCATGCGGGGGACGTGAAAAGAATTATTGCTGCATATGACCGTGAAGCGGTCTCAGACGGTAGCCGGCGATAGAGCGCAGCGATCATCGCCGGTTCATTCCGTCTGACAAGAACCGACCCCGAAGGTGGTCGCAGCCCCGATTCCGAGAAGTCTGCGACACCCTTCGGGGTCGATTCAACATGGTTGTCGCATACCACGGGTGCGCCTTCGGCGACCCGTGGCTACCTTCTGCGATCCCTCGCGGGATCCAATTTCGCACTCACGAATCAGCACCCATACAGAAAGGCAATCAAAGACGTCAGCAATAAACTTCACGTCCCCGAGGGACGTGCAATCAATAAGTGACGGATCTAGTAGTGGACGAGGTCACGAGTCCCGTGCTCCAGGACTCGTAACCTCGTCCACTACGCCAGTAATTGATTTTCGCGTCCCGTGCCTGACAAGAGACGGTAAGCCAGTGCTCTTGGGACGGATGCTCTCGTTTCGCGTTCAACGTTGAGTGATTTCCGGTGACATGCATGGCGTTGAGCGGAGTGTGTCATGCACAGCATGACCTACCCATTCCAATCAGCGTGAAAATGCTCGTTTGAGTTCATCCAGACTGGTCAAACCACGAGCGACCGTCAGGACGGCTTCCGTTTGCACGGGGCGGAAACCTTCGGAGCGGGCGATCGCTGTCAGTTGACCCATGTCTTGAGTCTTCTGCATGGCGTCGCGGAATTTTTCGCCTGGGGTCAACAGCTCAAAGATCGCCGTTCGGCCCATGTAGCCGCGGCCTTGGCAAACGTGACACGGCGTGATCGGAGCCGGGCGGCCTTGCTCGTCCACTTGCTGCTCGATCGGCGGTGGGACAAACGGCTGGTACATCATCGTTACCCGTCCGGGTGGAATTCCGAGTTGCTGCAGCAGTTGCGGCGGCGGCTGGAATCCGAGTTTGCAGTTGTCACACAAGCGGCGAACCAAACGCTGTCCAAGCACACAACCGAGGGTGGACGCGATCGCGGATTTTTGTTCGGGGTACTGTGCCATCAGCCGGGCCACGCCTTCGATCGCACCGCCCGCGTTCATTCTGAGAATCGCTTGCTTTTCGTGCGTGGAGACTTGCTTGAGCACAGTGCCCATGATCTCTGGATCGGGCAGCGTGGGGAACATGAATACGTCAGGCTCCTTGAGAATCGCCTTACGCACTGAATCGGCCAGCGTGAGGCCCGTGTCACCACCATAGAAGTTTGGATTGATGTTGATGATCTCTGGCTCGGGCGACCCTTTCGGCTCAAAGGATTGAAAGTCGCGGACCAATCGGTCGGCCGCTTGAATGGCCACGTTCCAGGTCGTCGTCAGGCCTTCCGTTGTCGGCGCGGTGATCAGAACGATGTTCCCTTCACCGTCGATGGTTTGCTTGAACGTCTCGATCATCTTGTCTCGCATTCCGAGATCGCCCAATCGTTCAAAGGGGACATTCTCGGAATCGATTTTCAGCAACACGCGTTCACCGGTCGGGACTCCTTGCGATTGGAGCGTCAAGTTGAACTTGGCCTTGGCAAGTTTTACTTTGACGGAGCCTGCTTGGGCGCTGCGTCGATCCGCCGGGTTGAGCAGTGTCAGTTGCTTCAACGCGTACAGCATCGCATCACCGGACTCACGATCCAGCGGTGGCAACTGCTCCCACTGTCCGTCGATCTGGTACCGCACCGCGCATCCTTGGGCGGTAAAGTCCAGCAGCAAGTGTGTCGCTCGCGAGTGAATGCCGTGGGACACTTGTCCGGCCGCGATGGCAAATCCGATGCCCTGACGGGCGTTGATCAACAACGCCTGCACTTGAGTGTTGTCGCTCAGCTTGGGAGTGAATTCGACCGGCGGAACGGTTTGCCAAAGTTGAGTGGGTTGTGGTTGTTCGGCCATCGTGGCGTTGGTGACGTTGGTTGAGAGAGTGTTGTTTCAGTGGACGGTAATTGTGTCGCGTTTGGACGGGGAGACCAACGACGCGACCTGAAAAATAATGATCAAAGAATCCCGGGGGCTTTGACGTCGATTCCTTTGAGCGCCATTTTCAGAGCGTCTTTGTTCGGAGCAACGGCAAAAGCGGTGGGGCGGTCGATCAGTTCGTCATCGATTAGTTTTTTCAGGCTCATCGTAAAGTCTTGCATGCCGTCTTCGGCACCGATTCGGATCGCGTCTGGCAATTTTTCGTCTTTGCCTTCCAGGACCAGTTTTCGGACCGTCGGATTGAACGTCATGACTTCGCAAGTCGGCACGCGAGAAACACCGGGCTTGATGCTACGCAAAAGTTTCTGCGCCACGATGCCTTTCATATTGAACGCGATCGCGGAACGGATCGCGTTGTGCATTTCCTCGGGGAACAAGTCCAAAATACGTCCGATGGTCGTCGATGCGCTGGCCGCGTGGATGGTTCCGAACACAAGGTGTCCGGTTTCCGCTGCGTGGATCGCCGTCATGAAGGTTTCTTCGTCTCGAAGCTCGCCAACCAGGATGATGTCGGGGTCTTCCCGCACGGCGTGTTTCATCCCGATCGAAAAGTCCTTGACGTCCTGACCCATTTCACGCTGATTGATCAGACACTTGTCCTCCGTGAAAAGGAATTCGATCGGGTCTTCCAGGGTCAAGATGTGTTTGCGGTAGATCGAGTTGATGTAGTTGAGCATCGAACCGATGGTGGTACTCTTGCCCGAACCGGTCACTCCCGCCAACAACACCATGCCCTGATCGTAGTGGCACAAGGCTTCGATCGAGTCGGGCAGGAACAGACCGCGGAAATCGGGAATCCAGTTGCTGATCCGGCGAGCGACCAAGCCGATGTTGCCGAGCGATTTGAGCATGTTGACACGGAATCGCCAGCGAGTGCCGTCGACGTCGCAGGTGTGCGAGAAGTCAGCCCCGCCTTCCTCCTCAAAAATCAGCAGGTTTCGCTCGTCCATCATCGGAATCAACAGACGGACCATTTCTTCCATGTCGATAGGGCCACGGTTGAGCGGTTTGAGATCGCCGCCGACACGGACGATCGGGGGCTGGCCGACTTTGAGGTGCAAGTCGGAGCCCTCCAGCTTGACCAACGCGCGAAAGATCTTGTCGACCTCCAGCTCCTTCTTTTCCTTCAGCAAGGACGCCTTGAGTCGAGCTGCAACGGCTTCCGCGGAATTGTCGGCATGTCGTGATGCCTGAGGAGCTGCTTTACCGCTTTTGTGTGCCATATCGTTGGTGGATTTGAGTCAGAGAAAAGAGATGGGAGATCAGGAATCTGGCTTGTGGGTGCAAGTTCATACGTGCTCGAAAAAGGACAAACCCGCTCGCCAAGGATGCATCGGGGATGATTTAACCTCTCAGGATAGCCCAGGCGAAGCCCAACCGTAGATTTTGACGGTCTGGCCGGTCGATGCGGCACTGATATTCTAGGCAACAAGCGAATCCCCTCAATGATCCCAAGTACCCGAGGGGCTCAATCGACGCCCTTTCGATCCGCATATTCGGTCGGACAATGCCTGACATTGCCGGTCGACCGGGTTCTGCCGACGGGGGGCGACCAGGAATCGCGGTTTTCTGGGGAACATAGTCCTCGCCGGGTTGTTGCGGTTTCGCTGTGAAAAACGCAAAATACCGGCTCAGATTTATTGTTAGCAATTCCCCACATGACAACTCCAACGGAGATCTCCATGGCTCGCCCCGTCACACTGTTTACCGGCCAATGGGCCGACCTGCCGATCGCAGAAATGGCCAAGATGACCAAAGGATTCGGCTACGACGGAATCGAATTGGCTTGCTGGGGGGATCATTTCGAAGTCGACAAGGCGTTGGCAGAAGACGATTATTGCGACAAAAAGCACGCCCTGCTCAGCGACGCCGGGCTGGAGTGCCACGCGATTAGCGCCCACTTGGTCGGACAAGCCGTCTTGGACACGATTGACGAGCGTCACAAAGCGATCTTGCCGGCCTACGTTTGGGGCGACGGCGACCCGGCAGGGGTGAACGAGCGGGCAATCGAAGAGCTGAAAAATACCGCGCGTGCCGCTCAGAAATTTGGCGTGGAAGTCGTCAACGGGTTCACCGGCAGCAGCATTTGGCACCTGCTCTACTCGTTCCCACCCGTTCCGCCGAGCATGATCGATGCCGGGTTTGACCTGCTGGCCGAGCGATTCAATCCGATCTTGGACGTGTTCGGTGAATGCGGCGTCCGGTTTGCCTTGGAAGTCCACCCGACGGAAATCGCGTTCGACATCCATACCGCACAACGCGCCCTGGATGCGTTGGACAACCGACCCGAGTTCGGATTCAACTTCGACCCCAGCCACTTGATCTGGCAAGGCGTCGACCCAGTGAAGTTCATCCGCCAGTTCCACGACCGTATCTATCACGTCCACGTCAAAGACGCGATCGTGACGTTGGACGGCACAAGCGGAATCAACTGCAGCCACCTGAACTTTGGTGACCATCGACGCGGATGGGATTTCCGTAGCCCAGGTCGCGGTGGTGTCAATTTCGAGGAAATCATTCGCGCCCTGAACGATATCGATTACCAAGGTCCCCTGTCGATTGAATGGGAAGACAGCGGAATGGACCGTGAGTTTGGTGCCCGTGAAGCTTGTGAGTTCACCAAAAAACTCGATTTCTCACCCAGCGGACGCGCTTTTGATGCCGCGTTCGACGAAGCCAACGATTGATCGCCAAAGGCATGATTAAGATCACCGTGAACGGAAAGGCCGTTCAGATCGAAGAACCGATGACGGTCCAGCAATTGCTTGACACGGTCGAGGTACCGCCCAACTATTTGGCGGTCGAGCTGAACGCAGATGTCGTTCCCCGAGAGGAATACGGCTCGCACACCGTTCACGATGGCGATGATGTCGAAGTCGTCACCCTGGTCGGTGGCGGCTGACATCAACCCACCCCTCAACCACTTGAGCAACATCATCAACTTGCAAGAATCCTCCCTGGAATCCTCGTCGCCCGAGTCGCCGTTGATTGTCGGCCGACACACCCTGGCCAGTCGCTTGATCGTTGGCACCGGTCGTTACGACACGATGCAGCAAATGAAGGATTCGTTGGACGCGTCGGGCGCCGACTGTGTCACCGTCGCCGTTCGCCGTGAAAAGCTCTACGAGCGAGGCGGCCAAAACATCCTCGATTTCCTCGACTTGGACCGCTACACCCTGCTGCCCAATACAGCGGGTTGCTACACCGCCGTCGATGCAATCCGCGCCGCAAAACTTGGTCGAGAGATTCTGCGTACGCTGGGAAATCCGGGCGCGGACTGGGTAAAACTAGAAGTCCTGGGTGACAGCAAGACGCTCTTGCCCGATCCGGCCGCCACGGTGGAAGCCTGCCGTGAATTGGCTGCCGAAGGTTTCTCGGTGCTCTGCTACACCAGCGATTGTCCCGTGACCGCCCGTCGGCTGAAAGAAGTCGGTGCGGCAAGCGTGATGCCAGCCGGTAGCCCGATCGGCAGCGGACAAGGGCTGCTGAATCCGAACAACTTGAGGATCGTTCTGGAGTACCTCAAAGAAGACGATCCGAACTATCCCGTCATCGTGGACGCCGGCGTCGGCACAGCAAGCGATGTCAGCGAAGCGTTCGAATTGGGCGGTGATGGCGTGTTGCTCAACACCGCGATCGCCCACGCTCGTGATCCCGTCCGCATGGCAGCAGCAATGAAACACGCTGCGATCGCCGGCCGCCACGCATTCCTTGCAGGCCGCATCCCCAAGCGACTGTACGGAACCGCCAGCAGTCCATCGGAAGGAGTGATCAGCACACGCCCCTACGGCAGTGAAACAAAAGAGTGATGATTGATCTCGCTTAGCGGACTTCTGATACGAACTCGCAGTTGGGAAAGCAATCGCGTAACCTCCTCAATGCCACTTCGGTCAGGTCCGTGTTTCGAACGTCCAATTGGTCCAAATGATCCAGGTTCAATTCTGATGGAACTTCGCAAAGGGGCAAGACAACGTCATCGCAAGCAAACGTGCCTCGCAAGCTGACGTCACAAAGCTGAGGTAGGCTATGGAAGCAACTGAGGACGCCACCAGAGATCGGGCAGCCCGATAGATCGATCCTCGTGATCGCTGTGTCCTGGGACGCTAGCTGTTCACTCGAACTGGCGAGTTGTCGGCGATTCCCTCGAAAATGCGACTTCAACCCATGGAGTTTGCCCTGCTCGACCAGCGATGAAACAACGTGATCGTTGATCGCGGTGACTTCCAGCGTCACGATGTCCAATTTGGCAAGCTTCGCGATTTGAGCCATGTGCTCCTTGGTCAGGTTGTCATTGAAAAGCTCAAACTCGACCAACTGCTCGAATCGATCCAAACGACTCAATCCATCGACGGTGACCCTGGTGTGGTCCAAGCAGAGTGACTGAAGCGATGGCAACTCGCCGATCAGCGAAAGCCCAATGTCGTTGATACCGGGACCGAGCGTGAGATGTGTCAGTTGAGTGTTGCCATTGAGCAGAGCCAAGCTCGTGTTGTCGACGAGGCAAGCACTCAGATTCAGCTGACGCAGCATGGGCAATTGAGTCACCCACTTTAGATCACGCAAAACGTCTCCCCTGGTGCTGGTCTCCAACGCCAGAGAATTGATTTCGTCATCGCTCTCGGGACGCTCACCGGCTTCGTTCGATGCACCCGGCAACAAATGAAGCATTTCCTCTTTCCCAAGTACCGATAGAATGTGGTCGGTCAAGTTCAGATTCAGTGTTTTCAGATTCGGCAGTGACTTCAGTTGGGGCAACACCGTGCTGCTCAACTGGTAGTCTCCGTGCACCGTCTTGAGTGACAGGTGAGTGATCTCTGTATCGCTCGTCGCTTGTTGGCCATTCGCATTGAATGCGCGTGCGAATCCGCGACCACGTCGGGCAACATGCAACTTGCCCATGGGTAGCAAAGTCGCAACGCAATGCTCGTCCAAAATGAACTCGCTCAAGTCGACGCGCTGCAAGGAGGGCAATTGGGCGATCGCCATTTCCAGTGATTTCGGTGAAACGACAGAACGGTTGAACTTTAGCTCGACGATCTTTGAATCGTCGTCAACGGCCTCGCCCATGTTCGCACGCGCCGCATGTCCGGAGATGGACGCATACCATTTGTGCACACAGCCATTTCTCAGCATCGCCTGAAAAACGTCATCATTGACTTGGTCGGCATGAAAGTGCATCTGTTGCAATTGGGGCAGCTTTACCAGAGTCTCGACGGCATCACCGGTGACAGGAGCATTGTAGAGCTCGATCGAGATGATCTCAGAATCTTTGGTCGCTCTCGTTGGGGATCCATTGATCGACTTTGGCACCTGACTCATTGCGCCGGGCAACTCGTGCAGCCTGCCCAGTTCGCTCAATTGGGCAATGACATCATCTGTGACGTATCTGTTCTGAGTCGGGGTCTCGACTCCGCACCCGGACATCAGCACGAGAACGAAAAAAAGAGGAACGAGTGACCGGTAACGATCTCTTGGAACCGCGATACGCCGTCTGACCACACTCATCTCAACCTTTTCCTGGCGGCCCGAACGCACGCCGATGGGGAGAGTCTGCCACTTGCCCGATGATAAGTGCCCGGCCGACGAATGCATTGAAATCGCCGCACGCACGCCCGAGCGTAGAAAGAAGTTTAAGGGGTTGACGGGGGTGATTACAACTTGATTATTAAAAAACGTGAGGAACTGACGGCGAATCCCATTACGCCCGCAAATCATTGCTCGTTGCTAACTGAGAATGCGCACCACGAATTCCATACAACGATCCTGGATCCCGGGCGAGCTCGTCTCTCGTGGACCGGCGACGTTCAGGGTCAATGGGCGATGTTGTTGCAACCACGATTGTGCGATTTCCACTTGATCGCGATCCAATCTCAAGCACAGAACGGGCTTGCTCCACTTCTCCGCCAGCCGTTTCGTCAACAAAGTTCCACCCTTCAGTCGACCTTCGTACAGTATCAGCGTGGCATCCGATTCGATCACGTTTTGCTCCGTGCGTGGCGGATACTCAGGGGAACTCATTTCAACGAGTTCGTACCGACTGGGGATGGAGCCGTCTTCGGAAAGCCGGCCGGCTGGGCACCATCCTCCGTGTTCAATGCCCAATGCGATCGCAGCATCCAACGCCCCGCGATCGACTCCTGTCTGACCGCCTGAGACAATCCGCTGTGGGCAAAAGCTATCGGGCACGAATCTGCCGCTCTTGGTTTAGGTTGAATTTTGAGTGACCGGAGTATCCGTGGTCCAGTCCAACGCTTGTGCTATGGTCTGCTGAGCGTCCGCCTCACCAGCGATGCCAGCAAGATTTCCCCAAAAGTCTGGTAGGGGCGCGACGAATCGCAGCGGAGTCGCTCGTGTGGGATGTGTAATTAAAAGCTGCCAACTGTGCAGAGCAACCCCGAGTTTGAACGCGACGTCGGCGCCGTACTTGCGATCGCCGATGATCGGATGCCCACGATCGGCCAGTTGAAGACGAATCTGGTGCTTTCGACCGGTCACCAATCGAATCGCCAGCATCGTACGATCCGCCATTCGCCCGAGAACAGCGTATTTCATTTCGGCTCGCTGCGTATCGGTGCGTTTTGCTCGGGCAACACGCATTCGGTGCGCCGCGTCGTCTTTCCAAACCATGTCGACGAGTGTTCCCGAGTCACTCAGTCCGGAGTCACTCCAGTCGCCTTGCACGATCGCCAAATAAAGCTTCTGTGCCGCATCGGACGCTTTGCGTTTGCGGTTCTTGCTCGCATCGGATGGATGTCCGCCGCCTGCAAATTGCGTCGACAATCGGCTGGCTGCCTTGCTGGTTCGCGCCAGCACCAAAACACCGGTGGTCATCGCATCGAGTCGACTGACGATCCCGACAAACACGTTCCCGGGTTTGTTGTATTTGTGCTTCAAATAGGCAGTCGCCATGGCATGAATCGTAGGCTCGCCTGTCTCGGCACCCATGGTCGCTACGCCGGCGGGTTTGTTGATGACCAGCAAATGGTTGTCTTCATAGAGCACCGCTTCGCCAGCAAGCTGTGTCGTGTGGTTCCCTCGATTCATGCCGGCTCACGCCTAGTGAATTGAATCCACGCCATGCCTGCGACGGAACATATCAACACAACAATACTGACCCACTGTGAAATCGTTAGCGCGGTGTCGAACTGGCCGGCTTCATCGACGCGAACGATTTCCAGGACAAACCGCAACACGGCATAGCTGGCAAAGCCAAGCATCATCAGTGTCCCGTCACGAAATTTCCAACGAGACAGGAAGCACAATGCGATACAGAGTGTCAGCGCAGAGACGCTGCTGATGATTTGAGCTGCGCGGACGGGCAAGGCCTTGGGGGGAAGCTCGTCGGGTCGGAAGGGATACTCACGCCCCGATACTTCCACCACCCACGGCCTGGGGACATCCTCTGCAGGCAGCTTCAACGCTTCCGAGTCCGCTCGGGGACGTACGGGATACGCGCCACGGAAAATCTGCCCCTCTTCGATTCCCCGTTGTGCCGCCAGTGAGTCTTCTTCGACCGCAAGGATTCGCCCCGTTTCTTCATCCACCCGCAGCCCGATCAGTTCCCCGCTGGCTGCTTGGTCCTCATAGACGCGACTGCCCGGCGGAAAATGAAGTGCCATCACGCCGTCGTCGCAACGTCCTCCATAACAGCATCCGTTCATCAAACATCCCAGCCTGCCGAAAAACACCCCCAGGAACATGCAAGGCACGATGATGTCGCCGAGTTTCAATAACGGCAGCTTACGCCAATACACAAACCCGACCGCAGCGAGAAAGCCACCGATGAACGATCCGTAGACCACCAGACCGCCTTCGTTGAACATCAACATGTTTCGAACGGTTTGGCCGGGAGTTTCACCGACAAAATTTTCAAAATACTGCACGACATAGAAAACGCGTGCACCGACAATCCCCGCGACGAACACCCAGGGAGCAAGCGAATAGATCGTTTCGGGGTTCATTCCGCTTCGTTTGGCCCGTATCGCAGCCAAAGCGACCGAAGAAACGACGGCTATCAGTAGGAACACGCCGTAGCCGCGCACCGCCACCCCGACCGGTTCACCCTCCAGATTCTTTAGCTCGACCATCGGCAAGACGAAGACGATCGCAGCGGCAACGATGCCCCACAAAATGCTTTCTGACGCGATCAACTCCCCAAACGACTGCCCCGATCGCCGTGCAACGAGCAGCCGCACGACGACGAAAATGGCGAACAAAATCAGTATCCAGCCGATGCCAAAAACCGGCAGTCCGGCGATTTCGTGAGGAATGAAAAGGAGCGTGCGACGCATTCGAGGATCTGGTTTTCGCGTAGGAAGGAGGGGAATCGCGATTGCTCTGGACGGTCCAGAACTGTCTTTTCTACGCTTCGGACATAACAATCGTCCAGCCGAATGCTAGCCGAAAGCAGGCCAACGCATCCGGAATCGCCCTCAATGCCCTGGAAACGCGATGAGTTTTCGTCCAAACACTCGTCCAAATGCCGCTCCGCAGCACGACGTTCCCCGTCCGAATGACGGCATGGCGACGTCCGTCCGCGGGATCGTGCTCGCGATTTGTAGCAGCCTGATTCTGCTGTCACCCTCCCTCTGGGCAGATTTCCCGGTGTTCCGGGCGACCATTACCAACACCACCGATGAATCGGCATCTCCGGATGCGTTGCATTTGATCCTGTTCGATGGGGCTGATGTCTACGACTTTTCACTTCGCCCGCCATACACCGTCACGGTGATCCAGTCAGACAATGAGCGAATTGTGATGTTGGCCAATGAAGAACAAGTGCAGTGCAAACTTTCGACATCGGATTTGATGAATCAAGCCGTTCGTGTCAAGGAAAGCGCGACCACACCTGAGCTCAAGGAACGCTGGGGAATCTCTGCTGTCGCTGAGTCCAGCGACGACAAAACGTACGAACTTGCTTACGGTGCATTCCATTATCAAACGACGACACAGCCTGCTCACTCACGCGCTGTGGCCGTGGAGTTCGCGCGTTTCGCCGATTGGGCGTGTCGATTGAACATCCTGAGAAAACTCGGTCCGCCGCCGTTCGGTAGAATGACACTCAACGAACAAATCGCTGCGGCTGATCAACTGCCCCAATCGGTGACCTTGACGTACAAGTCGGACTCGGGCGAGCAAACCTTTCACTCAACGTATGAATTCACACTCGATCTCACCGACGCAGATAAGAGACGAATCGAATCGGTGCAGGAAAAGATAAACACCTATCGCGAAGTCCCGCTCAAAGCGTTTCCTTGACGTTGTGGGTTTCGACAGAAATCGAGGAAGAGAGGAACTCTGGCGAATCCCATTACATGGCGAGGATGCATCGGCGTCAGTTATCGGTCCCACCACCAGCGTTGAATGGTGGGTGGCGCGTTTTGCTCGGTTCCACGCAAGGATGTCAGTGTTGGGTAGTCACTGATGTTTTCGCCGACGGCCACGCGGGTGTCCACGGCGACACCGCCGCTGGCCAACAAGACGTGATGCATCTTACGACCGTTTCGAACTTTATGGAGCGTCGCGATCGATTCGACTTGGCGAGGCGCCGTCAACGCGTATTGCGGGTATGTTGCGTCCGCAGCCAGTCCCGCCAATAACCGCTTCGTCGCATCGGCGTCTGCATGTTGATGCATCACTTGGGCGGCCGACGCGGCGTGATAAACCGACTCGAGAGCCGCGTAGACCGGATACCGATCGCGGATCGCGCCGAACTGTCGGTTGAACTCGTCCACGAACATTTGGGTTCGCGGATCGACCAAGACGTTGCCGCGTCCACCTGTTGCCAAAGCACGTTGGTTTTGACCGCTCAATTGAATCGCATCACCGGCGATTTCGAACACGGTCCGATCCGCGTCGGCCCGTACCGATTGCGGCCGCGCGGTGAACCAAAGTCTCAGCAGCAACTCATCCGGTGGTCCTTGAGCAATCGTGGCATCGATTGCATCCAAATAGTTTTTTACTCCCTCAGGCATCTCGGCTTCACCCAACGCCAGTTGTTTCATGTGCCGGTCGGCTTCGACCATCAAGTGCCCGATCGCAGTGTCACCCGCGATCCCAAAGACCTCCACACGTTGCATGCCCAAGGCGTCTTGCAATGATTTTGCAGCCAATCCGATGGGGAGCTGTCCGGATTTGATTCGGGCGCCGACCTCGGCCGCCTGTTGCATGCCCGCCGGAGTCGGATCGATCGTGCATCCGAAGGGTTGATTGGCCGAAGCGGAAGCCAAGCAGGCAAAAAGGAAATCGCTTCGCATTGCCGCATCGCCACTTTGTCGATCAAGATACCAGCCGCCTGCGACATCGATGCCACCCACCGGACCACCGACGATCACATCGTCGTCGGTCAAGATCACGTATTGGATTCGAGACAGTCCTGCCATGTGACGCATCGCGTCGTCGTAGGCAATGCCCGCAAGCTGACGTTCGGCCATCACATCGCGGAGGCGACGAAGTGAGATGAAACGCATGGCCGATGGCGACATCCATGCGTCGGCGTGGTCGACGTCCCCTGGCAACGGTGGTGTCAGCATCGCGTTGAGTTGCCTCAGCGGATCCGATGCCGCCACTGTGAGGCACGGCTGGACGGTTCCCACCGGGTCGACGTAGACGCCTTGGGGATACGGTGCCATCGTGCTGGGACCGCCGAGTGCTTCCCATGTGTCCGGGACAACCGTCTGCTGAATCAGCTGCATCAGCGAGTCAAAGTCGGCGAAAGAGCTGCCGCCCCGTGCGGCGCCGATGGCTTGCCGGCGAGCATCGGGGGAGTCGATGCCTCGAAGGGTAACGCCGGCAGCAACGGGATCGCCCGAGGACGTTTGAGCGACAGCGATCTGAGCCAAGACCTGGTCCCGCTGAGCAGGAATGCTGTTGGGTACCGCAGCCTGTTTGGCCACGGAGAATTCGCCTGCCGCAATTTGCTTCCGCAGGTCATCGGCAAAGCCGGCTGGAGGGGCAATATGCAACGCTGCCAAGATCGCAGCAACCGTGAGCGTCAGATTCAGCAAGCGCATCTCGAAATCCTGAGTGGAGAATACAGCGGACAAGTTCGACGTCATGTCGGCGGAGGCGGCGACAACCAGTTTAGCAAATGCCAGTCCAGCGGCGAATCATTTTCCGAAATGTGCGATTCCGGGTTTTTCGTTGGGTCTGCCGAAAGGGAGGGTGTTTGATCGAGTGTTGCATTGTGCAACGATTGCCGCAAATTGCTGCACCAAGGGGGCAGTCTGCAAACGGAAACGCTTGGGACTCGCCGCACGTTTGGCGGGGCACGCTATCGATTTGGAAAATCGAGCGACGATTGTCCTTCGACCGTTTGACCAATCATTTGCCTTCCGCGATCGGCACCCATTTGCCTTCGATCAGTCGTTCTTGTGGACTGAAACGGGCTTTGTAGCTCAGATGCGGGTTCGCGGCGACATAGAGCCCGAGGTAGAGAAACTCGCGTCCGGTGTCGAGGACACGCTGGATTTGTTTCAGCACTGCGTAGGTGCCCAAACTGTAGCGGCTGAACTCGGGGGCAAAGTGTGTGTAGACGGCGGAAAAGCTGGTTCGTCCCCAATCGACGATCGCCACGGCGATCAACAAGTCATCCAGCGTGATCGCCAGTTCGGTGGTACTGAAACAGGTCTCGGTCAAGAACGCCTCATAGCTGAGCAAATCGACTTCGTCACCGTCGGAGAGTTTGCGTAATCGACGGTGGTCGTTGAACAATTGGACGCGACGATCGTCGGCGATTGGCGTTCCCCAGTGGCACCGCAGGTCGCGATCCCCTCGCTTCAAAACACGTTGCATCGAACGTGACCAGTTGAACTGATCGGCCCGCAATCGCGTCGGCTGGCAGGCTTGGCAAATCGGGCAACGGGTACGGTACAAGTACACGCCACTGCGTCGATAACCGGCAGCCAACAACGCATCGGCATCGTCGCCATCGAGTTTGCCGACGGATACTTCCAGCGGCATCCGCGCTGTTTCGGCGAGGTAAGGACACGGCTGCAAGTGATCTTGAACGACCACCAGTCGACGCCGGCCCTCTGTCTGCTCCGAATCGGGATGACGATGATTCATAGGATTGACGCTTGGCCAAAGGGCTGTTGACTGGGTGCGTTAAGCAATTCTTGTGAGCCGATGGCGCTAGCCACGGGCTTCGAAGGGCTGGATCATCAACCAAGGCCCGCGGCTAGCGCCGTCGGCTCACGAAACCAACAATCCCGCGGCTAGCGCCGTCGGCTCACGAAACCAACAAGCCCGCGGCTAGCGACGTCGGCTCACGAAACCAACAAGCCCGCGGCTAGCGCCGTCGGCTCACGAAACCAACATGCCGCGAGTGTTGCCGGGCATTTTGCTGCTGGAACGATAGCGATGCCAAGGGGAACGTCAAACAAAAAAAGCCCGACTCGGAGAAGTCGGGCTTTAGGGTTTGCGGTGTGTTTGACCGGCTGAAGCCGGGAGACCTGCGGAGAGATCAGTCCCACCACCATTGGCCTGGCTGCAGACCTGATGGGCCTGCTGATTGCTTGATTTGGTTGTTTTCGCCTTTGCGGTCGATCACCAAATACTCTTTGTCCAACGCCTTGCGAGGCTGCATTTGAACGCCGCCACCCAGAGGGGTCATCAGCGTGTTGCCTTTCCAAATCGCGTTGACGGCCGTTTCCACTTGCTGCGGGGCGGTGTAGGTCTGAACGGCAAACTGCGATTCGTCACCCAAGACGGGCATCGACCAACCGGCTTGTCCGTAGAAGTCTTGTTCCTGGATGTAGGCCGCAGCGATCGAGACATCCATTATTTGACGCAATTCCGCGTAGATACTGACGCGGTCGGCGATCATGTTGTATTTCTCGGTGAACTCCTTGCAAAACGCTTCGCTGGCCTTGTTGACTCGCTTGGTTGCGATGCGATTTCCGCCGGCGACTCGCTCGTTTTCACCCACGAGTTGCACGCCACGCTCGTTGATCCGCATCGCCAATCCGTCTTCGCTAACGGCAACACCGTCATAGCGAGGTTGAAAATACCAGCGTTCCATAGCGTTGGCGGCGACCGATGTCGGGTTGGCACGCTCGACATAGCTGGTGACGCGGACGGGCAGACGCTCCAGTCCGATTCCGATCAGCTTCATCCGATAGTCGGCTTCCACCAGCACGCGGGCAAAGTGGGTCGTGTCAGGGACTCCGTTAAAGGTCACGGTTTGCAGTCCCAGATTTTCCTTCAGGCCACTGGCCAATCGCTGCGCGTCGCTCGGTTGAACTCGACCGCGGACGGCGGCGAGGAACTGTTGCATCCGCTGCAGTCCCTCGGCGGTCGGGTCGATCGACACACTGATCACGCCCGTTTCGGGGCTGCCAGGTGCGAAAGCTCGCATGGCGGTCACCATGTCTTCGAGCAAAACGGTCGGGCGACCGGATTCGATCCCAATGAAACGGTTCGTCGGATCAGCAGCGAATCCTTCTGCAGGACCAGCGATCACGATGTCGTTGGTGTCGGGGTAAAAGAAGACGTATTGAACCGAAGTCAATCCGGCCAGGGCTTTCATGGCGTCATCCGGCTGACGTCCGGCGGCGACTTCGGCTGCCAAGGCGGCTTCCAGTCGGTTGAGCGAGACCTTGCGGAGCTTGCTCGATTTCATCAAATCGCTGTCGGCCATCCGGCGGGCGGCTTCAAAACGCTGGCGTGCGAGCTGGTGGTCAAACTGCTTGACCTGCAGCACGCCACGGGCGTCGACATCGATCCCTGCGATCGGTTGCGCGAAATTGTTAACATTATTGCCACCGCCATTGTTCTGCGCAAATGTATTTGCGGCGGGAAATGCGAACAGGCAAAGGGCCGCAAAGGCGGTCATCGAACGGAAAAGGTTTTTCATCACTCAAGCCAACTTCAGATGGTGGCACCAGAAAAGGTGTGGTTTGTGAGCTCGACAATAGTTGCTCGGAGCCGTTTCGGCAACAAACTGGCAGTTCTGGGGAAGGAATTCGGGTAAGGATTGATCCGGTCACAGCGAATCGATCGGCCGGTGGCCGCTGAATCTCCGTGTTGGAGCGTCCCGATGGAGCAAATCGCGTGCCTTGGACTTTTTAGAAAAACCCGTGTTTTCCCGCCCGAGCCTCGTCGATCCCCCCAACCGTGGACTGCGTGCAACCTTATTCAGACGCGATCCGGGGACTGTCCGTTCCAATTGATGGGCCTAAAGGCAGACAATCCCACGAAAACTTAGCTTGCCACTTGATCGGCGTCCGCACCCTTTCGGATTTTTCACAACCACCTAAAATCCGGCCTTTGCTGGAAATCGACCCCCTCGCGGACGGTCAAGCGACGCGTCGCCCAAAATGAACCTGATTCCCATTGCATCGACGCGGGTTCCACTGACGATCACGTTCCCCAGACGCTTAGCGGGCGTCGCAGAATACAAGAGACAGATTCAAGATGAGTGGTGATTGCGATTTTGGTTTGATTGGCTTGGCCGTGATGGGCGAAAACTTGGCTCTCAATGTGGAGAGTCGTGGTTACAAAGTCGCCGTCTATAACCGTACGACCAGCAAGGTCGACGAGTTGATTGCTGGCCGCGCCGCTGGCAAGAATTTTGTCGGCACCCACACCCTGGAGGACTTTGTCAAATCGGTCAAACGTCCACGCAAATTGATGATGCTGGTCAAAGCAGGCCCGGCGGTCGACGCCTTGATCGAAACGTTGATCCCACTGTGTGAACCCGGCGACATCATCATCGACGGGGGCAACACCCACTACGTGGACACGGAACGACGTACCAAGCAAGTCGAGGATGCTGGATTGCTGTACGTCGGTTGCGGCGTTTCGGGTGGCGAAGAAGGCGCGCTGAAAGGCCCCAGCCTGATGCCCGGTGGCAGCAAAGCGGCCTGGCCGGAAGTCAAAGAGATGTTCCAAGCCATCGCCGCAAAGGTCGGACCCAACGACGACATCCCTTGCTGTGAATGGGTCGGCCCCCGCGGTGCCGGTCACTACGTCAAGATGGTCCACAACGGGATCGAATACGGCGACATGCAGCTGATCTGCGAAGCCTATCAGTTGCTGCACGAACTGGGCGGATTGTCCAACGACGAACTGTATGATGTGTTCGACGATTGGAATCGCGGTGACCTACAAAGCTATCTGATCGAGATCTCCCGAGACATCTTTAGCGTCAAAGACGACCAAGGTGGTGACGGACACTTGGTCGACAAGATCATGGACGTGGCCGGAGCCAAGGGGACGGGCAAGTGGATGAGCCAACTGGCGCTGGACCTGGGCGTTCCTAGCACCCTCGTCACCACGGCCGTGTTTGCCCGCGGTCTGTCGGCACAGAAAGACGCCCGTGTGCGTGCGAGTGAAAAACTGGAAGGCCCCGCTGCCGGTTCCAACGCCGAGATGAACGCGGTCGTTGAAAAGCTGGTCGGTGACAAAGCTGCGTTTGTCGAAGCCGTCCGCCAAGCGCTCTATGCCTCCAAGATCGTCAGCTATGCCCAGGGCTACGTGCAGTTGCAAGCCGCATCGCAGGAGCACGACTGGGATTTGGACTATGGCCTCTGTGCTCTGCTGTGGCGTGGCGGCTGCATCATCAGGGCAAAATTCCTGGATCGTATCAAGGAAGCCTTTGATGCCGATCCGAACTTGGAAAACCTGTTGTTGGACAAGTTCTTTGACGAAGCCATCCAGAACGCGCAAGAAGCTTGGCGGGCCGTCGTTGCCACCGCATCGATCGTCGGCATCCCCGTCCCCGCGTTCAGCACCGCGCTGAACTACTACGACGGCTACCGCTTGGCTCGCTTGCCCGCCAACTTGTTGCAAGCCCAACGCGATTACTTCGGCGCCCACACATACCAACGTTTGGACAAAGAAGGCACGTTCCACACCGAATGGATCCAGCTTCGCAAAGAACCCAAGGCGTAGGTGCCTATCTATTGTCGTTCGACTCTCAGAGTCGAAAACGAACGCCACCAAACGCTTTGGGCCGACTATTCAGCAATCGTATGTCATGCTGTGCATGACATACTGCCCGCTTGTCTTCACGGCGTCCATTCTGCGACGCCCTTCGGAGACTGCTGATTTAGTGAGCCGCAAGGCGCTAGTGGCCTGTTGATTGAATCGAAATTGGGAACGCAAGGGTGAGCCGTGGGCCGTAAGGCACCGGGCAATGCGGTAGGCCCGGCCGCTTACGCGTCGCGGCTCACTCAATCAACGGCCCGCTAGCCCGGATTATTCATCAGCCGGAACGCGATAGCGTCCGGTTCTTGACTATAGGCATGAGAACCGGACGCTATCGCGTGGCGGCTGATCTGCGCAGACTGTTTTTCTGCCAATCCGCGCAAGCCTTTTCACGCAAACGTATTGCGATGACTGTAGTGAGTCGCGTGAATAATCCGGGCTAGCCGCGGGCCTAATGGTGTTGACGAAACCCTTCGAGGCCCGTGGCTAGCGCCATCGGCTCACAGACACAACGCAACACGACTAAATCAGCAACCACCGGCGGTGTTCGCTACGCTCGACCGCCGCTACCATCTGGGACCATTTCATGGTCCGCTGGCGCTTAGCCGCTGAGGCGAATGCGAGGGAGCAGGCCTGTCTGCGCGAGTGAGTGATAGGGACTGGCAAAACGTTTGGCGGGGCACGCTATCGACTTGGAAAGTCGAGCGACGATTGGCCAGTCACAGACCCACGGCGTTGTGGACCTACTCCGCACTAGGCATCAATGCCGTCTGCAGTGCTTCCTTTCCCCCGACCACGGGCAAGGACAGCGTGGTCTTGTTGGGGTCGATCGTTAGCTTGGTTCCCGGCTTGGGATGCAGCGTGAACTCCTTGTCACTCGAAAAGATCATCAGACCGATCTTTTGGCCGGCCGGGATGACTTGATCATCCGGCTGCAATGCGAAGGAGACATCGTACAATCGACCCGGCTCCAACGGAGCACTCTTACGAATCGATTCTTGATTCTGAGGGTCCGCCCAGCCACGTGTGATGATGTTGTCCGTGATCTTGGCATCCTTTTTGTCGTTCCACGGCAGTGAAACCATCCAGACCGACAAGTTGGCCGCGGGTTGATCGCAAGCCATTCGCACGGTGATCTTGGGTGTACCCGAGAGATGCAAGTCCGTCGTCAGTTCCGGCGTCACATAGATCAACCGGTGCTGTGTCGATTCTGCTTTGGCCAACGATGCACCGTCGAACGAAAAGTTGTCGATCAATGTCTCAAGGGGCTGCTCGGATGGAGCCTCCATCGACAAGGTGCCTTGTCCGGGGCTGCCGGCGATCATGTGAACTGGGACGTGCTGAGAATCGGGGTGAGGATAATCGACGTACGACGTGGGGTTCTCGCGTTTATCGGATTCACGAACGATCCAAGATTTGGGATCCTTTTCGACGTCGTTTTGCACTCCGTGCAGGTATCGAGTGAACCAACGGTTCATCAATTTCATCGGCGGAGGACCACCGTGGCCACCTTGATGAAAGAAGACTTGGCAGGGAACGCCTTTTTCTTTGACGGCTTCGTAGATCCGCACGCTGTGTTCGGGAACGACGTTCCAATCGTTGAAGGCGTGGGCCATCAAAACGGCCGCTTTGAGTGGTTGGAGATCGTTGAGGTAATCACGCGAAGCCCAGAAATCGTTGTAGTCGCCCGTCTCGCGATCCAAGTTCTTGAGCATCAGTTCGTCACGGACGTTGCAATCGCAGTAATCCCGGTTGGCCTCCAGTCCGCTATGGATGAACTCGTACAAGACATCAATGTCTTCGCCCATGTAGCCGCCTGGGTGACGGACCAGACCGTTGGATCGGTAATAGTGATAGTACGACGTATTGGGTGCCACCGGAATGATGGCTTCCAAACCATCGACGCCGGTGGTGGCTGCGGCCAAGGGGATCGTGCCGTTGTAGGACGTGCCTGTCATGCCGACTTTGCCCGTGCTCCAAGTCGCATGAACGGGCTGGCCACCCTCTGGCTCTGAGAATCCTTTGCCTCGACCGCACAGCCAATCGATGACGGCTTTCGGGGCCAACGATTCGTTGTCTCCACCGACCGTGGGACATCCTTGCGAGAGCCCTGTCCCGGGCGATGAGGAATGGACGACGATGTATCCGCGTGGCACCCAATCCTCTGTGTGCGATTTGGAAATGATGGGCCGTGTGCCGGTTCGCTTGACTGGCGGCGCGATCTCCCGTTTGGGTGGCGTTGCCCCCAGTTCTTGACGAGGCGACCAGAAATATTCGTCGCCCGACACGCCGACGCCAGCGAAATAAGGGCTTGAGACATAGACCACGGGCAATTTCAATCCCTCAGTCTCCGTCTGCGCCGGTCGCGTCACACTGACGTGCATGCGATCCGGCTTGCCGTCGCCATCGGTGTCGAATTCGGTTTCCACCCACAAATCGTGTCGCAGCCAGTACGCGGGATCCTTGAACGCCTCGACCACCTGGGCCTCCCCGTCCTTGAACACCGGCCCGACCGGCTCACCGTCATCCGCGACCGAGCTGCCGACGTGACAACAAAGAACTCCAAGAAATAGGAAACAAATCAGGTGCGTGGATTTCATCGGCTGGTCAAACGGGGGAACGAGAAATGCAAAGAAATGCGGGTCGCGGATCCGCTATGATAGACGCTCCTGATCGTCTTGAAACTGACGTACCCCACCGGAGCATGCTGAGTCATGAAAAACAACCGACGCGAATTCCTCGCTGACACCTCGAAAATGGTCGCCGCCACGGCAGCCGCTTCCGCTTTGATGGGCACGCCGCAGTCGCAAGCCGCCCAATCGAGCCAATCTGCCAACGACCGGATCAACTTGGGCGTCATCGGAATCGGGCCACGATGCCGGTACGATTTGGCCGCCATGCTGAACCTGGACGACATTCGATGTATCGCGATCGCCGACGTTCAACAGAGCAGGCGCGACGTCGGTAAGAAAATGGTGGACGATCATTACGGTAATACCGAATGCCAATTGCATCAAGATTTCCGCGAACTGTTGGATCGATCGGACATTGATGCCGTGTTGATCGCGACAGGCGACCGCTGGCACGCCGATGCATCCATGCTGGCTGCCCAAGCGGGCAAAGACGTGTACAGCGAAAAACCCTGCGGCATCACGATCGAAAAATGCCAACAACTCGCCGACACCATGCATCGCGAGAAACGTGTCTTTCAGGCGGGGACTCAACGCCGAAGTGTGCCGAACTTTCAACAGGCGGTGAAGTTTGCCCACGACGGAAAGCTTGGCAAACTCCACACCATGCATGCTTCCGTCTATATTCCCGAGCTGGATAACACTTGGTTGCCTGCCGAGCCGACACCGAAGTCCGACGTTGTGGATTGGAACATGTGGCTAGGCCCAGCCCCGTGGCGTCCCTTCAATCAAAAATACGTGGACGGTCGCTGGCGTGGCCAATGGGACTTTGACTCCGGCGCCCGCCTGCTGGACTGGGGCGCACACACGGTCGATCTGTGCCAATGGGCCAACCAAGCCGACGATACGATGCCGCTGGAATACGCGCCTTCCGAAAACGAAATCGTTTGCACTTATGCCAACGGTGTGAAACTGGTCATCGACTTCCTCAAGGATCCCTTTGGAGAACGCTCGCCGCACTACGTCACTCGGCTGGGAACCTGCCCTGTTCGTTTCGAAGGCACCGAGGGCACCGTCGAAACGGGTGACTCTGGCGAATTGGTGGTGTCCAGCGAGTCACTCAAAAAGGAACTGCCGGACTCAGAAAAACGTGTTCGGGGATTAGATGTCTCCGCACACGCGAGAAATTTCTTTGACTGCATGCGTACACGGCAGGCCACCGCAGCGAACGCCGATGTGATGCGGCGTTCCCACATCGCCTGTCATGCCGCCGCCATCGCTTGGGTACTGGGGCGGAAACTCACCATTGACCCCAATACGGAATCCTTTGTCGGAGACGAGGAAGCCAACCTGATGCGGTCACGCCCGTCGAGAATGTGGCACAGTTAGCCCCATTGGTTGACAAAGATACCCCTTTGCAGCAAGTCCACTTCGGGTTAATTCAGTTACCCAAGGTGAACTGATGCCACGGGAACGAGAAAATGTGGCTCGAAAGAATCATAACCCGACGCGTTAGCAAGGGATAACGGCAAAATCCCTCGCTAACGCGTCGGGTTATGAAGTGATCTTAATTCGTTACCGCTGAACAAAGTCGGTAACATTCATGAACATGCTCCATGAGACGAACTTCCCGAGCACGTACGGTTCACGCAACCAGCTCGGGAGTTTTCTCATGTAGACTCCGATTGGAGCGATTGGAAAGCCGCTGCATGCTGGCAGCAGCAATCGTCGACACCTTGGATGTCAACGATGACGGACGTGTGAGCTGAAATTGATTTAGACACCGACTCGATCGATAGACAGACCCAGTTGGACTTCACCCGCGACCTGTACTTGGCATTACAAGCCGAATTAGCTGGCAGAATCGCGAGTCGAGCTGGTATTTGCATCGTCTCCAATCATGGTCGATTCATGATCGCAGCACTGACGCTGGGCTGTTCAAAAGGATGGGTTGTATGGGGATTGGTAGGCGCAAGTTTTCTCTCTACGCCGAAGGCGTTTAACAACATAGCCCAGGGTTAAAGCCGTCATTCGCCTTGTCGAATGACGCTGCAACCCTGGGTATAGATAACGTCCGCATCAGTTTTCAACCCAGGGTGGCGGTCCCACTCGTTACACTCGCGGGAACCTTACCCTGGGCTATGTTGTTAAACGCCTACGGCGTATCTTCCAAATGGAGGAACAAAACTGGCGAATTGAAGCTGCATGTCAAGACCAACGTTTTTACAGCCCAGTTCTTGGACGTGACAAAGCCCTAGTCACCGTCGGCCGATACTCATTGCTCCAACGGACAAGAGCGACCGGACTACGTTTGATTCCCTTCACAAATCTCAAGCCAAAACCTTACCGCTCATCGCATGCGATCGAAATCACGATCGGGTCGAAGCCGCAACGCCATGAGATTCGTCGGTTCGGCTTGATCCCCCGTGCGGAGAGGCAGATGGACATTCCAAGGAATCGTGCGACGGCGTATCGGCCCAGTTCCTGATCGACAAACGACCGGTGCGCCCTCGCAGACGCGAGATTCAATGGATTGATTGCTGCGGCAAATTGCTTTTCTGAATCAGAGTTCAAAACAGCCGCCAACAGGCTTCGGTAGACACCCCTGCGGCGATGCGATCTGGCGACCCTGGCCGAGTACAGCCAACGTGTATTGTCTGACAATTGGAAACGCAATCCCAGTTCGGGTTCGTTGAAACAAGTGGAGGCGAGCCACAAACCGCCGATCGTATCGCTGTTGTTCTTGGCGATCCAAGCGACCGCGTCTGGGGGCGGCATGGAGGCGGTTACTCTTGCAGCATCATCGATTTCATCCGCCTTGGCGATTTGAAAAACGTGATCTGACTGGTACTCGTCTTGGACGTCACCCGACTTCGGTGGTTTGAGCCGATAGATTCGGAACACCTGGAATCGAAACAACCATGGAGGGACGACACGATTGAATGCGATTCCGACCAGAAACAGGAAACCTCGCGAGCGTACCCGCGAAATCAAGCCGCTGATGCCGCGCGACATGGATTGTCGTCGATCGACTTGGGTGCCGCGTTCATGCAAGTCGCAACGCCAATACTGCGGCGGTCAGCGCAGCGCCGGACGAAACAGTTAGCAACACCAGCGCGGCGCCTGCACAGCCGGACTTCTTTTCCTGCAGCAAGCTGGCTGGCAATTGATCACCCATTCGCTCAATCAGTGCGTCGATGAAGCGAAGCGATTCCTTGAGGTTTTGCCCGGAGTGAGCACGGTACAAATGGATCGCAGCGAGCTTTTCACCTTTCTTGAGCTGATCCAAAATCTGGTCCATCTGCTCATCGCTCAATTCATCCGCCTGGATGCCTTCCGTAAGCGAGTCATGACCTTCCAAATTGGAATCTCGCTGTAGGTCTTCGACGAAGCTCTTGGCTTTGGAGAGCGAACTGCCCGTGATGTCCATGTGCATCTTGATAGCGCCCAGCTTTCGGCCGGCTCTCAATTCATCCCGTAATTGATCGATTTGACCGGGCGAAAGTTCATTTGCCATGACTGGGGTTCCTTGATGGGGCAGGCTGAGTGGTGTTGACTTTGATGAAGTTACGATACGACTGTGGCCGTGAATGCATGTCCGTTCTTGGACGTGCCGTTCGCCATCGAACCTGGTTCAAAATGGCTACGACGGGCGACACCGATTGCGAATGCTTTGGTCTCTGACACTTGGGCGATGCTGGTCAAACGCCCCACCAGTTTTTCATCGACAAAGACTTCGCATTCTGGTTGCACGTCCCCGTGGTCGACCGACCAACGGACCAAACATTTTTGTACCTGTCCCAATGCGTCCAAGCGTGCAACGGTCTCCTGGCCGAGATAGCAACCTTTGGTAAAAGAGATCGCGTCGGGACGGGACGCTTCCTGCGGCAAATTCTTGTCATCGAAATCAATGCCGTGCCACGGAAACGCCGCCAGCGTTCTGGCGAAATGAAAATCGCGATCATCGCCGATGGCATTGGCCGAATCTGAATCGGTCCACTCCAACGATACGCCTTCGGAGACCAGCCAGACCCTGGTTTCGCTGCCCAACCAGCCGACGCAATGATTCTCGATCGTTGGCGGCGGATCCAGGTCTTGATCTCCAATGGTGACAAAGACCTCGAAATCGTTGTCTCGGATCGTAGCGACGGCGTCTTCGCGGATGGTGTATCGATCCGCATGATCGACGATGGCCTGGGATTGACCGTCAGCACCGATGAGTCGGAAACCGTTCTCGATTCGACAAGCATACACGTGTCCCAACGTCTTGCCTTTGACATCCGTAATGAATGTCTCGACGTTTTGGCCGACCGACAGGTTCTTGATCTGATTCGTGGTCAGATTGTGCAGGATGGTCTCCGCATCCTGGCCCAATAAGTCCACGATGGAGAGAGAGCTGAGGCGAAAGATTTTTCTGGAGGACATGGATTGTTTCAAGCAGGAACGGGTTAGCGATCGGTCGTGTGTCACAGCAGCGTGGGGGCGCCGTCACCGTCGGTACCGTGATCTTGCTGTGGGGGCAATGTCAAGCGAAAGCGGCTGCCGGTGCTCCGATCATTGGGCATGATCTGGATCGTGCCGCCGTGCTCTCGCATGATTTTTGCGCTCACAGGTAATCCAAGTCCGGTCCCACGGGCACCTTTACGCGACTCGAACAACGAAAAGATCTTTTCACGATCCTCTGGCGCGATCCCAGGTCCGTTGTCGATCACGTCGACATACCAGCCCAACTCGGAATCAAAACCGGTTTGGATCTCCACGGTGGGCGGAGGTGCTTCGGCAACGACCATGCCCGAATCGCCGTCCCAGTGAAAGTCCGTGTCGGCGTTCTCGTCGTTCAACCTGCCGGCGGCAGCATCGATTGCGTTGGTGACCAAGTTCAAGACCGCTTGGTGCAACGCATCGGGATCAAACTTTGCGGTCGGCAGTTCGCCGGAGATCTGCGATACCAGTTTGACGCCCATTTCGCTGGCTCGCGTCTTCATCAGCTCGGCAATTTCGCCGACCATGTCGTTCAGATCAGAATCGACCTTCTGGGGAACACGCTCTTTGGAGAACGACAGCATGTCCATCACCAAGTTGCTGATTCGCTCTTGGTTTCGGTCCACCATCGACCAACCGCGTCGGACCGCATCGGTATCGTTTCGTTCCAAACCGGCTTCGATCAAATAGCTGCCGCCGCGGATTCCTTGCAGGATATTTTTCACGTGATGAGAAAGCGTTGCGATGGTCTGCCCCATCGCCGCCAACCGTTCACTTTGCACCAGCGCCGAGTAATACGATGTGTCTTCGATTGCCAATGCGGCTTGGTGGCCGATTGCGGTGATCAACCGCAAGTGATCGTCGGTAAATCGCGGGCGTGCTCCGCTGCCGATCAACTGACCAGGCGGAGTATAGGTGTCGATGTAAAGTGCACCCACAATGTCGTAACGACCCTGCAACGGCACACACAAGGCTTCCCGAACGCCACCTTGGACGATGGACGCGGCGGAGTCAAACCGCACATCGTCTTTCGCGTCGCTGGTGCGGACCCCTTCCTTGCGTTCCATCACATAATCGAGAATCGTGTGGCTAATATTGATCGGTCCCCGTTGTTGGGAGTCGAACGCGACGTGATCACGGTCACAACGTCCGGCTGGGCGAAGCTGACCGGTTTCGTTGTCACGTAGCATGATGCATCCCCGATCGGCTTCGACCCAGTCAAATACCAGACGCAGGATTCGGTTGAGCAGTTCGTCCAAATCGTCCGTCCGGCCGACGGCAATCGCGGTCAGGTACATGACTTCCAGAGATCGATCCGCATCACTGGTCGGCAAGGAGGAAACGGAGCTTTCGGAATCAGACGCGTTCGATTCATTTTCGCCCACTGAGGTAGCGTTGTTGCCCAAGAGGGGTTGGCTGATCGACGAGACGATCCGACTGGCATCGGCGTGCCCTTTTTGCAAAACGATATCAACACCATGCGCGGCATTCATCGCTGTGGGCTGACCGGTACCGGTGAAGATCATCATCGACGAGCCGATCTCGATGCGATCGCCGCTCCGCAACTGCCGACTGGTGATGCGAGCACCGTTGACTTTCGTGCCATTGCTGCTGGACAAATCAGCCAGAACACACTCGCCGGTGCCGGCAATTGCGATCTCCGCGTGATGCCGGGAGGCTTCGGAATCCAGCAATTGGATTTCATTGGATGCTTCGCGACCGATGCGCACCAGCGCCCCCGAAAGCACATGATGCTTTCCTTGATCGCGACCGCGGACGACGTAGAGTGAGGCCATGACAGCAGCATAAATCAGCGGCTTCGGCTGGACCACCCAAGATTGATTTCAGCCGATGCCAATTTATGCCGATTGAAGGGATTACAAGGGGGGCGAGCCGGTCGCGAAACGACGTGCGCTTGCCAAAAAGACAAGTTTTACGCTTGCCAACTACCACGTTTTGGCTCGGCATCGCGGAAAAATCCCGCCTTGCCCAGCGTTCTCACACGACCACTCGCGTTCGACGGATCGAATCATGCGCCTTTCGCTCAAACGTTTTCTCGCCTTACTGGCACTGCCCGTCCTTTCATGCGGATTGTCCGCCACGGCGGATGCCCAGCGGCCGGTTGTCCCCGGGACGGGGTCAGAAATTGTCGGAGTCGCTGACGATTTTGAGGACCCATCTTGGGACTACATACCACGCGATCCCAAGAGTACCGAAGACATTGACGAGAACCAACGTGGTCCGATGGGCCGCAGCACCAATGGTCGTTGGTACGAAGGCATCAAACGCGGCCATCCGGACATCGTCCGTCGAGTCGCAACGCCGCCGGGCGGAATCCCCGGCAGCCAAGGTGCTCTGTTGATGCGATCCAAGTTCACGGGAATTCCCGGACGTCCCAGCAACACGATGCACCAAGACGACTTTGTCTGCAACATTCAGTACCGGCTCAAGCGTCGACTGGACATTTCAGAAGTACCCAGTGTCACCACGCGAGTTTTCTTGCCGCCGGTGGATCAGTGGGAAAACCGCAGCGGACCTCACTTCGGATTTCGCCTCGCGCTGGAAACCACCGCGATGGTGGACAAGGAAGTCGGGATCGGGATCTTCAAACGGACTACCGAGGAACTCGGTAATGAGGTCTATTGGCCGGGATTGTTTGTCGAGTTCGAAAGCAAGAGTCAGTCCAAAAAAGAACACGACTACGCGTACTTGCGAATCCGAGGCAATCGTCGCGGCGGTGATTTCCGTGGTCCGCAAATCACCACGACCGGTTGGTGGACCATGGGCATGAGTGTCACCCCAGACGGCATGGTGCACTATTACGCATCACCCGGTGTGGATGACTTAACAGAAGAAGACTACATCACCAGCCAGTTCCCGTACGACTACCGCGCCGAACGCTTCCGCACGTTCTTCTACAACGTGTGCAGTGCCGACGACGGTGTCCGCTGGAGCACGTCCTTCATCGTCGACGATCCCAAGCTCTACGTCTTGCGTCCTAAGACTCAAATGGCATCGCGCAGCTCCAGTAACCGAAAGTAAACGCGAGGGACGGCCGCAGTTGGCATGTCTTGCCCCGAGGGGGCCGAACATGAAAGCCCAGCGCAGATCGCAGCGCTGGACTGCTCAAAGTTTGTTGTTGTTTCTTTTTGGGTTTGCGCAAGTTTATGTCCGTACTGCCGGCACAGCTGATGGCCCCAGTGAGCCTCAGGCGCTAGCCGTGGGCCTGAGGCGGATTGTGGTGCCGGCCCACGGCTAGCGCCTGAGGCTCACTTTGATTGCGATGCATGGAACAAAAACATGGACTGTAAGAACAATGTCAACACCAAACTTTGAGCAGTCCAGCGCAGCGCCGTCCTGGGTAATCTGTAACGCCCACTTCGGGGCTTTGAGGTTGTAACGACGCACAACAACCCAGGGCGACGCTGCGCACTGCCCTGGGCTATTTTGTCATGTCCCTTCGGGACGCATCCAAGCCTCGCACCCCTACGCTAGAATCTCGTTGACCACGTTTCCGTGGACGTCGGTCAATCGGAAATCGCGACCGGCGTAGCGGTACGTCAGACGTTTGTGATCCAAGCCCATCAGACGCAGGATCGTGGCGTGTAAATCGTGAACGTGCACCCGATTTTCAACGGCTTGGAATCCGATCTCGTCGGTCGCGCCCACAACGTGGCCGCCCTTCACTCCGCCACCGGCCATCCACATCGTGAATCCCCAGTGGTTGTGGTCGCGCCCGTTCATCTTGCCCTGGTTGGAACCTTCCTTGGGCATTTCCACCACGGGTGTGCGTCCGAACTCGCCGCCCCAGATCACGAGCGTTTCATCCAGCAGACCCAGCCGTTTCAGATCGCTCAGCAACGCGGCGATCGGCTGGTCGACTTGTTTGGCGAGCCGTCGGTGTCCTTGTTCCAAATCATCATGGTTGTCCCACGGTTGTCCCGCGCCGGTATAAAGCTGGACATAGCGAACTCCGTGCTCCACCAATCGTCTCGCGATCAGCGTTTGTCGGGCAAAGTCGCCTTCACCGTACGCTTCGCGGATATTGGCCGGTTCACGTGACACGTCGAATACTTCCGCCGCCTCGCTTTGCATTCGGTACGCCAGTTCAAAGGACTCGATTCGTGACTGCAATCTCTGGTCACCTTCGCGTTGACGCAGATGCTCTGCATTCAGTTTGGCCAGCAAATCCAACTGGTCACGTTGGTCGCCTGGAGCCACCAATTCGCTACGGATGTGATTGATCAGCTTGTCCACGCTGCGATGACTGGAATCGACATAGGTCGCTTGGTACTTGCCCGGCAAGAAAGCGTTCTGCCAATTCTGTGACTCTTTGATCGGATAACCACCGGGACACATCGTCACGAACGACGGCAGGTTCTCGTTCTCGCTGCCCAAACCATAGGACAGCCAGGATCCGACACTTGGGCGCACCAACCGAGACTCGCCGGTGTTCATCAGCATCAACGAGGGTTCGTGATTGGGCACATCGGCACGCATTGAGTTGATCACGCAGATGTCATCGATGTGCTGCGCGGTTTTCTCGAACAGTTCACTGACATGGATCCCCGATTCGCCGTACTGCTTGAATTTGAAGGGCGTGCCCATCACGTTGCCGGTCGGTCGTTCTGTTCGCAGGTCGCCGGTGGGCGCAGTCTTACCGGCATACTTCTCGAGCGCCGGCTTGTAGTCGAACGTGTCGACTTGACTGGGGCCGCCGTTCATGAACAAGTGAATGACGTATTTCGCGCGCGCGGGAAAGTGCAATGGGACGGCGCCGTCGGATGCCATCGCTTGACGCGTCAGCATGTCGGACAGTGCCAAGGAACCCAGTCCGGCGGTGCAACTCTTGAGCAATTGTCGTCGGTTCAACATTTTCAATTAGTCCACAAATGCAAATTCGTTGCTGAGCAACAGGATTTGAGCGAGCTGGGCAAAACGATCCAGAGGCTCGACGCTGTTGGCGTCTTTGGGTGCGGCAAAGTCGGCTTCGGAGTCGGCTTCGAACAACCGACCGTCTGTCGCGGTCATGGAAATTTGGGCCCGCCAAAAAAAGGAATCGTGCGACGCGGACTCACCCGGATCGGCAACAAAATCAACCGCCTCTCCTTTTGCGACCGTCGTCGTCAGCGGTCCGTACGGACGATTGTTCATCTTTTGTGTTTCCAGGAAAACACGATTCTTGCCGACCCAGATTGCAGCGCGGAACCCGTCCCCATTGTCGCTGCGGTGTCCCATCAAACCGCTCAATCGCAACTCGCCATCGGCCGGCGCGATCCAACGTCGAATCACGGCATCACGATTTGCCGGATGCCCCGCATCGCGTGACAGGAACGCGTGTCCCATCGCAGACTTGGCCGGGAATTCATTGGCGGCTTGCCATCGCGAATCTTTGAACACGGCAAACGGAGTGAAATCTGTCGGCCGGACATCGTCATCCGTGGGCGACGTGCCGTACTGCCAAGCCAGCGTGGATCGATATTCCGCAACGGACGGCCGCGCCGGACGAGACAGAAACTCGACGCAAATTTGCAGCTCGGGTTTTGTCGGTGGGCGAGACAAGATCGATCGGAACAACGCATCAATCAACGGCTCCTGTGCTTCGCTACCGACTTGCTCGCGGCTGTGTTTTGCAGCAAGCCGCGCCAGTTCACCCGTCTGATCCGAGTTCAGCAGGTACAACGCTTGTTGCGGGACAGTGGTGAAGTATCGTTTCGGCGCGTGAGCATCAGGGTTGGCGAAATCAAACGTTCGGAACAGCGATGGCAGGTTTTGTCGATCGATCATCGCGTAGATGGTTCGTCGTGGCGTCAAGGTCGGCAACGTGATTTCGACCGGCTCGCCTCCCAAGGATTGATCCAGGAACCCGCAGACGTCCAACATGGAATCACGTAAGGACTCAAAGTCACGACGTTTTCGATTGGCTCTGGCTAACAACTGGTTGTCCGGGTCTTTGGACAGGTTTTCCGCAGCCGTGTGGACCGACTGACGGTAAACACGAGTCATGACGATGCGTTTCACCAGCCGTTTGATGCTCCAATGCGTCGAAAACTCGGCCGCCAAATCATCCAAGACTTCGGGGATCGCCGGCGGCGCGGTGCGTACGCCAAAGTCACTCGGGGTATCGACCAGCGGTCGTCCGATCAAGTGTGCCCAGACACGGTTGACCATCACGCGTGATGTCAGTGGATTTTCCGAGTCGGCGATTCGCAGGGCCAATTCCAGTCGTCCGCTGCCGTCGGTGAATCGCTGCTCATCGGGTTTTCGCAGTGCGGTCAAGTACTGTCGGGGCGCGATCGGGCCGCGGCTTCCCTGCTGGCCCCGCAACAAAATCGGGTGGTCACCAGGTTTCTCTCGGTCGACCATCATCAACGGACTTGGTCCGTCTTGTTTCCACTCGCTGCTATTCATCACGCCGAACAGGGAGTAATAGTCTGCCGTGGGAATCGGATCGAACTTGTGATCATGGCATCGTGCACAGGCAACGGTCAATCCGAGCAGGCCACGTGAGACAACGTCGATGCGATCATCAATCACATCAAGGTTATTGAGAAACCGTCGGCCGATGGTCAGGAATCCCATCGCGTCCAGATTGCCATTGGTGTTGTCGCCGTCCAAACGATCAGCGGCCAATTGCAGGCGAATCATTTCGTCATACGGCATGTCCTCAGCGAACGCTTTGACCAACCAGTCGCGATAACGCTGGCTACCTTGGATGCGTCGCTCCTTGCCGCCCAGTGCATAACCGACCGTGTCCGAATAGCGGGCCACGTCCATCCAATGCCGTGCAAAACGTTCCGCATACTCAGGGCTTGCCAACAGAGTATCGATCAACCGTTCGTACTTGTCAGGATGTGTGGACGAGACAAACGCTTGGACCTGCTCGGTGGTGGGCGGCAGCCCGGTCAAATCAAAATAGAGTCTGTGGATGAGCGTTTCGTCCGATGCGACGTCGGCACGTTGCAGACCGGCCTGACTTGCGCGGGTGGCCGCAAGCGTATCAATGACGTCGACGTGTTGATCACCGGACGCATTGGAATCATCGATGCGGGCGCGTTGAGGGATTTGAAAAGCCCAGTGTTCGGTCCAGTTTGTCTGTGACTCGTTGGCCGGCTGGTCGGTCGCCGTATCCTCCCTCGGATCCGGTGCGCCCATTTCGATCCATTTCCGCAGGACCTCGATCGATTCATCGTCGAGCTTGTCCGACGGTGGCATCTGGAGTTTTCGGTCGTTGTAGCGAACTGCGCGAAGTATCAAACTTTTTTCTGGTTGTCCGGGAACCAGTCCCGGTCCCATGCTGCCGCCCCGCAACAGGGCCGCTGCGGAGTCGAGTCGCAGATCGCCGGATGATTCGCCGGACTCAACACTGTGGCATTCGTAACAGTGTTCGACCAACAGGGGACGGACGTTGGACTCAAAGAAATCGATGGCTTCGCGGGAATGTTTTGCATCCGCTGGCGGTTTCCCAGGATTTTGGGCCGATTTTTCTTCGGCTTGTAGAACCGTTCCGGTCAAGGGAATGGCAAACCAAGCCAAGGCTGTGCAGACAAACCGCGATGCGGCGATGGAAAATACGGATCGCTGGCAGTCGGAATGGTCAAAACGAGTCGACGGATGACTTTCAGTAAACAGCATCTTGCGGGAGACACACGTTGGAGGGGGGGCTGAGGCGGGACCTTTATTCTACCAAATCAACCGCAATCCGTCTGCTGCAAACACTCTTTCCACATCGCAAACTTTACGCGACCAGTGCGTGCGACTTGGAAAATACCGTTCTTACGGCGCATTCGACGCCGGGTGGTATCGTTTGATGAAGATCCTTCGGTAGCCTGTGTCTCTTGATGGTTGTGACCCGCTTTTACCACGATGGACGCTGATGACTGCCGACGACTCCTTTCAACCTCCTTTTCAATCTGACGAAGACACAGACGCTGCGGTTTCTGACACCGTGTCCGAATCACAGGATTTGCAACACGACACGGACGTGTCCGCAGAACACACAGACGCCGACGTCGAGTCGATTTCTGATTCGGACCTGGACGAAGCCAAGGCGGCTTGGGACGAAGCCGAAAATGCGGGCGAGCCGATCCTGAGCGACGAAGATCTGCAGCGTTTGACTGAGCTAGCCGAGCCGTTCGTCGGTCTGTGGAACCAGTTGATCAGCACCACCAACTGGGAAAAGGGAAAGATCATCAGCCAGTGGCGTGAGAAGTTGATCCAGAGCGGTGTGCCGGCAACGGAATATTCCGACGAAGCCTGGGCGCGGCGAGTTGGCGGAGTGACGTCACCCCACGTCGGTCGCCTTCGTCGAGTCCATGACCGCTTTGCCTCCGATTACGCATCGTACGAAGGCCTCTACTGGAGCCACTTTCTCGCGGCGTTGGACTGGGAGGATGCCCCCATGTGGTTGCAAGGTGCCGTGGAGGAAAAATGGAGTGTCGCCGGGATGCGGCAAAAGAAATGGGAGGCAGAAGGCGCCGTGGAGTCCAATCGTCCGACGTCCAGCCAGGTCGTTGAAGTTGACTTGGATGAAGATGTCGTGATGCCCGCACAGGGTGGCGGACGTGAACGCGAGTACGACGACGGTCCGGACGGTGTCGCCACGGGGCCAACCTATGAAGGCCCAGACTTTGGCGAGGAAGAAGAACTGTCGCCGATGGGCGCCGAACGCGATGGCGGCAGCGGAGCGACGGCGCTGACGGAGGATCCTGAATCGGAGCCGGTGCAAGGCCCCGTGCAGCCTTTCGTGGGTCTGCCCGAATTGCCCGATGACTTGTCCGATGCGATCGAGTCCCTAAAACTCTCACTGTTACGCCACAAGACCGACGGTTGGCGTGACGTGGAAATCGATACGGTTCAGAGGTACTTAGACGCGATCGGTATCATGATTCGCAATTGAGGTCCAGCTCGGCGTGGCAAGGATTTGTTGTTGACACCTCAGAAGAATTCCTCGCGAAACTTTCGGCACGACAAGGTTTTTATCCATGAGTATCAATCCCGTTGAGCACGATGTGCTGCCCGCGATCAAGCAGCGCTGGAGCCCCTATCGCTATGACGCTCGGCCTGTGGAAACGGAAAAACTGCTGGCATGCTTGGAGGCAGCGCGATGGGCAGCGAGCAGTTTTAACGATCAGCCTTGGTCGTGGATCGTGGCGCGGCGTGAGGACAGCGATGCGTTTGACACGATGTTGGGTTGCTTGATGGAAGCCAACCAGCCCTGGGCGGCTTCCGCAGGCGTCCTCCTGCTAAGCGTGATCCGGCCAACCTTTCGCAAAAACGGAAAACCGAATCGCGTGGCGCTTCATGATCTCGGCCAAGCCGCAGCGCACTTGGCATTGCAAGCGGCAGCGCTGGGCTTGCAAGCCCACCAGATGGCAGGGGTAAATCTGAGCCGAGTACGATCTCAGTACCAGATTCCAGAGGATCACCAGCCGGAGACCGCCATTGCGATCGGATACCCCGATGACTCAGAGCCCAAGGACGAGCTTGGCGAGAGTCTGCGGCAACGCGAGGCGGGGCCAAGGACTCGAATTCCCTTGTCCGAACAGGTTTTCAGTGGTCGTTGGGGCACTACGGCAAACTTCTCCGACAGGTAGGGATTCCGATTCGATGACGCGTCGGTGCCTTGGTGGAGTTTCGTATTCTCCGGTCAATGGCACTTGGGAGGCTGTGATATCGGTAGAATCACGATTTTGTCGCCTGCATCCTGTACTCGGGTAGGTCAATCGGGCGACTGGAAATACAATGAGAGCTAGCAGACTGTGAAATTAGTGAGCCGACGGCGCTAGCCGCGGGCCTGTGAAATTAGTGAGCCAACGGCGCTAGCCGCGGGCCCGTCGAATTAGTGAGCCGACGGCGCTAGCCGCGGGCCTGTCGAATTAGTGAGCCGACGGCGCTAGCCGCGGGCCCAGTGGTTAAGATGCAACCAATCGAGGCCCGTGGCTAGCGCCATCGGCTCACAAGAACGGCCCGTGGCTAGCGCCATCGGCTCACAAGAACGGCCCGTGGCTAGCGCCATCGGCTCACAAGAGTTACGTAACGCACTAATTCATTAGCCAGCTAGCCTCGCTGTGGTGTCGGCCACCACAATAGAAACATTTGTCGCCCAAATCAGTCGAGCGGTCATCGGTGTCGGAAGATTGGAACCCTGGAATTTCGTACGCAGCCCGAACCGATATCGGTATGCGCAGAACGAACAACCAGGATTCCCACGCCACGATTCCCGCCAAGAGCCAAGAGCGTTTTCTGCAGCGAGGACATTTGTTTATCGTTGCCGACGGAATGGGGGCACATGCCGCCGGTGAACTTGCCAGCCGGATGGCAACCGACCACATCGCGATGAACTATTTTCGACTCGGTCAGGACGATTCCGCTCAGGCACTGCTCGAGGCCATCCACACGTCCAACGCAGAGATCTATCAGCGTGGACAAAAGAATCCCGAGTTCTACAACATGGGCACCACCGCCAGCTCGTTAGCGATCGTGCCGGACGGCGCGATTGTGGGGCATGTCGGCGACTCACGCGTCTACCGGCTTCGTAAAGGCGTGTTCGAGCAATTGACCTTCGACCACTCCTTGGTTTGGGAGATGCACGCGAGCGGACAAGTTCACCCAGACAGTGCGTTGGGGCAAGCAATTCCCAAGAACGTGATCACACGTTCGCTCGGTCCTAACGCCGATGTCAACGTGGATATCGAAGGACCATTCAAAGTCGAACCTGGCGATCAGTTTTTACTGTGCAGCGATGGGCTGTCCGGTCAAGTCGACGATGTGGAGATCGCGACCCTGGTCGATTGCTTACCCGAGGCCTTGGCAGTTCAAGTCTTGGTCGATCTGGCAAATTTGCGAGGCGGTCCCGACAACACGACTGTCGTCATCGTACGTGCGGACGAGGGGATCACTCAAAGCAATTCCGCTGTCAGCAAGCCAAAGCCGGTGGACCGCAACCAGAACATCATGGTCGCCTCCTTCGCTGCTTGTATCGTGTTGACTCTCGCCGCGATTGCGTTTTGGTCTCAAACGATGCCGGGTGCAATGGTCTTGTGTCTCCTTGGCACCTTGATCACCCTCGGGATCGGAATCACCGCTCTGTCAAACCGCCAAAAAAGCTACCCGTCAAGAAACGGTGCTGGACACCATGCGTCTCAATCGATTGCGCCTCAACCGTTCGGAGGAAAGGCGCCCTACAGACGGTACCAATCCGCACCCAACAACGAACTGTTTGCCAAACTCGGTTCGACCGTCAAAGAACTGAAGGATGTCGCTACCACAAAGAACTGGCTGATGGACTGGGGGCACATTGATCAGTTACAGGCTCAAGGCGCGGACGCCATGAAATCCGGAGACGGACGAACCGCCATCCGATTGCAGGCCGAAGCCATCGTGGAAACGATGCAGCAATTGCGAGAGCAACACAATCGCGCCGCCGATGAAACGGCGATTGACCATTGATGAAATGGACTTTTTGACCGCACTCGCACCCGTTGCGGCCATTCTCTCGATCGGCATCTTTGTCCAGTCGGCGGCAGGTTTTGCGGCCGGATTGCTCATTGTTCCCTCGATGCTTTGGATCGGATACCAGATCCCCGAAGCCTCCACGGCGTTGCTGGTCGCGACCATTCCACAGAACATTCTCGGCGTTTGGTCCCTTCGTGATTGCATCGAGCCCAAATCAATCGCTTGGCCAGGAGTGGCTCGCGTGCTCGCTCTGCCGATCGGTGTCTACGTGCTGAAGCTCATCGAGCAAAACTATCCGGTGGTCGGAATCCGCCAGTTCGTCGGCGGTGTGGTGCTGCTCGCGACGCTTTCGATCATCTTCATCCGCCCCAAACCTCGCCCGACGATCCATCCAATTTGGGCATGGCTGACGTTTCCACTCAGCGGCTTTCTGCAAGGACTCGTTGGCATGGGCGGGCCAGTGATGGTGTTTTGGGTACAAGCACACGATTGGAGCAGTCGACGGACACGTGGCTTTCTCTTTGGCATGTACTTGGTCAGCATGATCCCAGCCCTTGCGGTGTTGTGGTACGTGTTCGGCCACCGCATCGTTCAACCAGCCTTGCTCTCTGCGTGTTCGTTACCCTGTCTGATCCTGGCGACTCAATTGGGGCTACGATTGGGCAACTGGCTTGGTCGAGACCGTCTACGCCGCGTGACGTTGGCGTTGCTGTTGCTGATGGGAATCTCTGGACTCGCCACACCGTGGATCCAGCCCAGACGTTCCGAAGCAGAGACTGCTCCGGAGACAGAGTCGGCACCACTCAGCCCGCCATTCCAATAGAACACGCCATTCCGATAGACTACGGTCGACGCTTTTGACTGTCTTCGTTCTCGCCAATGCACAGAACGAAGGTAGGACGGGCACGCAATCCCGTCGGAGCGATGCTTGACGCTTTTGCAGTTTTCCTCCACTGTTTTCAGGAATCGCTTGATGCTCCTCGCCAACGCACTTTTTGCTTCGACGACTCAGCTAGCGGGCTACGAAAGTCTCTTCACACTCGACGCTGCACTGGCGCTGTTGACCCTGACGATCATGGAGATCGTACTGGGAATCGACAACATCGTTTTCATCGCCATCATCACCGGCCGGCTGCCCGAGCAAAAGCGGTCCTTCGCCCGTCGCTTTGGACTGTTGCTGGCGATGGGTTCACGCATCCTGTTGCTGCTGATGATCGGCTGGCTGATCACCTTGGTCGAACCGCTTTTTCACCTCAGTGCGATCGCGCCAACGGAGGCTCTTGCGGAGCAGTTGCGTGAGAACGAAGAGGTCGATGTGATTTCATGGAAAGACTTGATCATGCTCGGTGGAGGACTGTTTTTGCTTTACACCGCTGTCCGAGAAATTCACCACAAGATCGAAGGCGGCGAGGACGAAGCCGAGCTCGGAAACTTGCCCGGAGACACAGGCGGTTCAGCCGATGGCATCACGCCAGTCGATTCCCCCGACGCCAAGATCTCTGTCGGTGGCGTTTTGTTTCGTATCGCAGTCATGGACGTCATTTTCTCTCTCGACTCCGTGATCACCGCTGTCGGAATGGCTAACCAAATCTCGATCATGGTCGCAGCCGTGATCATCAGCGTCGGAGTCATGATCGCGTTCGCCAATCAGATCAGCGATTTTGTGCAAGAACACCCGACCGTCAAAATGCTCGCCCTGTCGTTCCTGATCCTGATCGGCGTGGTGCTGGTCAGCGAGGGCGCAGGCACACCGATCAGCAAAGGATACGTCTATTTCGCGATGATGTTCTCCTTGACTGTGGAATTCTTGAATCTGCGAATGACAATGAAACGCATTCGCCCTAGTCGTGGCGAAGGCGAAACGGGCAGTTTTCTAACCGACCCAGAAATCGATGATCCAACCGCCGCACGCGAACCGTCTGTTGATAAAGCAAATTAGCAAATCGTTTTTCGACACGCGCCAACCATTCCCTTTTCCAACCGCCCGAGAACGCTGACATGATTCGAGCCGAAGTCGACCATGGGTACTTCAGAAAGTTCCTGTTCGTTTTTCTCGGATGCATGGCGTTTGCAGGCTGGTGTCTCTACGACGCGCTGATCAAATACCCCAGAGCGTTGGAGATTGCAGAAGCGTACGAGAAGATTGACGAATCTGTCCGCCGTGAACAATGGCCGATCCTGACGAAGGAAAAGGGTTGGCCGAAAGCGACACCACAGAAGTCGGCGGAAAAGATCTCTCAGGGAATCGGCCAGCAGTATTTTATGTTGATCATCTGCCTCGCGATGGGAATCCCAGCGGTGCTGAAATGGATGTCGGGACAAGGAACCTGGGTGGAAGGCGACGAAGCCACCATCCGCAACAGCCACGGAAAGACGGTTCCGATCGATTCGATTACCAAAATCGATAAACGAAAATGGAGCGAGAAAGGAATCGCGAAGATCCATTTCCAAGACGGCAGCTCCAAAAAGACGTTCGTGATGGATGACTTTAAATATGAGCGAGCTGCCATGTCACAGATCATGGCGATGGCGGAAGCCAACTTGAGCGACGACCAAATCATCGGCGGACAGAGAGAATCTGCCACGGAAGCCGACGAAACATTGCCGTCCGAGCCGGAAACAGAATCCGAATCAACATAGGCCATGCTGTGCATGACGAAATACTGGGCAATTCAAGCATGACTGTTTTCAAAAAGTGACCGAATGGACATGCCGATGGAACCGCTTGAACGACTGCGTCGACTCACACTGACGATCTTGTCATCACAGCATCCGGCATCCACACTTTGGCCAGAGATTCGGGAACTCGCCGCAGTCCTGGAGGGACTTGAGAATAATGCCCTGAGGCGAACTCAGGAGATTGAGGCGGGCGAGACTCGCACTGCGAATGGGTTGGCCCTGTCACCAACGATGGCATCACTGTGCTTGGATGATTTCGTTCGCACGATCCAGTTTCTGCGCGGGACTCACGCGGCAATCACCGATTTGAAAGCGTCGGTTGTTCATCGGCCCGTCCGTGTACTGTATGTCGGCTGCGGCCCCTACGCGACGTTGGCGTTACCGCTGATGACCGTTTTGACCAAGGACGACGCAGTCTTTACGCTCCTGGACATACACCCCGAGTCGATCACGAATGCCAAATCCATCATCAACCAACTCGGACTCGATGACTCCGTCGCGAGTTTTGAGACAACCGATGCGATGAGCTATGCCATCGACACAAACGAGCCCCCTGACATTCTGCTGCTAGAAGTCATGCAGGCATGCTTGGAATCAGAGCCGCAGGTGTCCGTGACCCGGCACTTGATCCAGCAAGCTCCGTTTGCCGTTTTGGTGCCTCAAGAAGTCCGTGTGATCCTGAAACTTGTCGATTCATCGCAAGAGTTTTCCTTGAACTCGAACGATTCCAGTCCATCGTCGCCACAGCGGGATCGTCTACCCATCGGCGTGGCCTTTGCATTGAACAAGGAGACAGCGAGTCAGTGGGATGACGGCGATGCAAACCACATCGCCGCATCGACGCTGAGTATGCCTGCAAATTGGGATGCCCGCTATGAACCGATGCTGTTTACGGAAATCGTCGTTTACGGTGAACATGTCTTGATGAGCTATGATTCCGGTTTGACCTGCCCCCGACACCTTTCTGTTGATGGAACGATCGAACGAGAAGCGATCATTGACTTCGTTTACCAACTCGGTGATCGCCCACGACTGACGGGCAAGGTACGACCGCCGCAAGAGTCTTGCAAATGAGTTGTGCGGTGGACTTTTGTTTGCGTTGTTGAAAAGGTTGGTCATCTCACCAAGCGTTTGACGTAAGCAAAGTAGCTGCCAAAAACTTCTCCGTTGGCGGTGACAAAGGTTCCGGTCATGGTCGTTTTTCCTGCGGGCAGCTTCAGCTCAAAAACAACTTCCTTCTGACCGGGAGAGACGTCGGCAGATGCGGTCACGTCACCGATCCTTACGTTCGCCTTCACCGCGGCCACGGGTTTTCCAGGTGTCTCACGATAGGCCCTTTGTCCCGGAACGGGTTCACCAGGCGGTATCGAGTCATCGATCGCTCTGTCGACTTCGCTCGGCCAACGTCTCAAGACGACTTCATAGATGCCAGCCGAAGTGACATTCACGTTCCAGAATCCAGTGTTCTCATCTCCGTTCATCGCTGCCCGAACTTGCGATTGATTCCACGGTGTCATTCTGGTTGTGATCCAATCGTGGCTCGTCAATCGCGCTCGTTCATCGTCGGGATGCCCCAAAGAAATCGCTGTGGACTGGGAGAACGTCGGCTCAAGCTCCGTCCACCAGTCGTCGTAGAACTTCGTCAAACGCGCAACCACTTCGGGATGATCGCTCGCCACGTTGATTTTCTGCCCTGGATCGCTGTTCATGTCGAATAACTGTTTGCCATTGCACAAACGCCAGCGTGTCGTCATCACGCTGCTATTCTTCCACTTGATCGGATCTTTGACCCGTTGTGAATCCGTGATCAACATCCGGTCAGGCCACCGGGTCGCCGAATCGTTGAACAGGGGAACCAGGCTGACTCCGTCAAATCGAACGCCGGCGGGTGAATTCAATTTGCACCAGTCGATCAAGGTCGGCACGACATCGACATGCGCGGTAATGGGGTCGATGTCTCGTCCTCCGGTCACTCCACCAGCAGGCCAGTGGACAAAGAACGGTACTCGATGGCCGCCATCGTACTCGCTGCCTTTCTTGCCTCTCATTCCGGCGTTGAACACCCCATCGCCAGATGATGTCCCATTGTCAGTGGTGAAGATAAAGATCGTGTTCTCAGTCAGTCCTTCGTCGTCAAGGAACTTTCGCAGCGAACCGATGTTGTCGTCGATGTTTGCAATCATCCCGAAAAAGTTTGCGACATTGGCCCCCTGGTCTTTGTAGGGGGCGCTGTAGGACTCAGGGCAATGCATCGGTCCGTGCGGAGCGTTGGTGGCGATGTATGCCAAGAAAGGCTCGCCGGCGGACTTCTTTGATTTGATAAATCGTTTGGCATAGTCAAAGAAAACGTCTGTGCAGAAACCGTTGACCGGCGTGGGAGTTCCGTTGTGCCAGTACGATCCATCAAAGTAAGCGTTGTCCCAGAAATCCGGCGTTTGGCCGACGCCGCCACCGCCGTGCCGCATGACTTCGTCAAATCCACGGTCCTCTGGTCGGTAGGGATGGTTGTCACCCAAGTGCCACTTTCCGAACATCCCCGTCTTGTAGCCGTTGTCAGAAAAAATCTTTCCCACGGTGACTTCGTTTTCTCTTAACATCGATCGTCCCATGATCGTATGCCAAACGCCCGTACGGTTGGTCCAGTGTCCCGTCAGCAATGCACTTCGCGTCGGTGAACAGGTCGGCGAAACGTGATAGTCCGTCAAACGGACGGATTGCGAATACAGATGATCGATATTTGGCGTCTTCAGGACCGGATTGCCCGTGCAAGACAAATCCCCATAGCCTTGATCGTCCGTCATCACGATCACCACGTTGGGGCGCTCGGCCCGAGCGGAGGCGACCGAGATTATGAGTACGTTAGCAGTAAAAACGAGCGCAACGATCGCGATCCCGGTGAACCGATTCATCAAGGAGTTCCTTTCAAAGTGCAGACGAGTCTTGGGGAGACTCGTAGTCTAACTGATCTCGAAAGGGGGGGGTGTTGCGACAGACACTAGCGATGGCATGTTCAACATCTGAGAGGTGCGGCACTGCGGCGCTCCGCAGGTTTCTGTCACCGCTGCCAACGCAGGAGACTGCTGATCTAATCGTGTTGCGTTATCACTGTGAGCCGTTGGCACTAGCCACGGGCCTCGAAGGGTTTCATCAACACCATCAGGCTGGACTGCCAAAAGGTTGGCATTGACATTGTTTTTTCAATCCACGTTTTTGTTCCATGAACCGCAATCAAAGTGAGCCTCAGGCGCTAGCCGTGGGCCGGCACCACAATCCGCCTCAGGCGCTAGCCGTGGGCCGGCACCACAATCCGCCTCAAGCGCTAGCCGTGGGCCGGCACCACAATCCGCCTCAGGCGTTAGCCGTGGGCCGGCACCACAATCCGCCTCAAGCCCACGGCTAGCGCCTGAGGCTCACTGGGGGCCACCAGCTGCGCCGGCAGTAGGGACATAAACTTGCGAAAACCCAAAAAGACACAACACCAAACTTTGAGCAGTCCACCCATTAGGCCCGCGGCTAGCGCCTTGCGGCTCACTAAATCAGCATTCTCCACAGTTGCGGGAGGTCGAGTCGAGCGAAGCAAGATCCGTTTGTCACTCAGCTCTCGACCAGGTGATGACTGAGCGATGGGTCGCTGGCCGCGACACGCATCGGATCCGCTCCCAAGGTGCCCTTGAGTGACTGCAGATACTCGGGGGTTGAAACTTCTTTCAACTGCAGCTTGGCATACGCAAGACGGTCTTGAATTTGCAAGTCACTTCCGGAATCTCCCTCTTCGGCATCGGCCAAGTAGTTTTCCAAGCGTGCGACGCTTTGTCGCCAGTGATAGATGTCCCGCGACTGTTTCTCTTCCAGGCGAAGCTGATACCAGTCGCTTGAGAGCAGATACTCTTTGGTAAAGAGTTTCCTGACATCAGGATCATCAATCGTCATGCCTTCGTATTTGCCGGTTGCCAAAATGCTCAGCACCGCGCGCAGTGGAGGACAAGCCAATTCGTAGCCGCCGTCGGACATGTATCGCTTGGCGACTTTCTGTTGGGCCTCGGCAATGTGCAATATGCCGTCGGCAAAGGAGTCCGGGTCCTGAAGTTCGGGTTTCAGAATCTCGTCCGTGAACACCTTGGAGGGATTGTCAAAGACGCGTGCCAAGTAGGTGCGAACAAAACGACGCGTGATGCGATAGCCGAGTCGACTGGCAGGAATCATAGTCCCGTTGTGCTCAAAATCCTCGATGGGTTCCAGCATGCCTTTGCGGATCATCTCTTGCGGATCACGTTCTTCCGGTCCCATTCGACACCAGACTTCGGGGATCAACAACGAAATGTCATGACCGACTTGATACCGCGGCCCGATGTGTCCTGCAGCGGTGCTGAATCCGCCCAGTTGAGTCAGAATCATGGAGACGATGGCGTTGTTCAAGTCGATCGACGGCATCAGCATATTGAACGGCCCCTTGGTCAGGGCACCTTCGCTGCCCGCTCCCGTCGTACTGGGGCTCTTGCCTGTCAACGAGCAGACAAAGTCCATGAACAGTTCGGGCAGCTCTTGGTAGTGCAATGGCGAGTACACCGCCAGCGAGCGGATGCCGGCTTCGCGATCCGGCGGATTATTTCGTCGTCCGCAGAGCACCGCGCCGACGGGAACGTGGACCGGGTCGTCCGCCTTGAGCGCTCGATGCAGTTGGATTCCACGTCGAGCGACGTAAGTCTCACGCGCATTAACCATATCGGGACGATCTTGCAGGTACCTCGGATTCTTTGTCGGCAGTCCATCGATCAAACGTGGGTCTGCGGTGCTGACCACGTAGCCATCCTTTTGCTTGGCTGCCTCCAACAACATTTCTTCCATCGGACCGGTGAACTTGTCGAACTCGATCGCGTCATCGATGATCTCGCGAACTTCGTCGTTCGTCAGCGGTTGAAAATTGCTGATGAAGTTGCCCGGTTGAGACAGGTCAAATTCCGTCTGCTTGTCCAATCCGCGATGCACTGCATCATCTGGCCGTTGAAACAATCGAAACTCACAGTTCTCGACAAACTTATAGCTTTCAGCCGGACTGATCGCTTCCCCGAGTTCACCAGTGACGCTGGCCGGCAACACGACGCTGCAACTGATATCGTCTTCGCGTTGGACCTTGGCCGCTGCCATGAAGTCCTGACGAAGTTTGAAGGTACGCCAGCGTGAGCCGTCCAGTCCGACGCGTAGGTAGGTGCCGACCAAAGTGCGCTCGCCGATCTTGAGTTCGTGCCCCGGAGAGCCGTTCACGATGTCGACGCCGAAGTGCTCGTGCCAATTCTCCTGCATGCCTTCGGAGGTAAAGCGTTTGATGATCAACGCGAGCGAGTAGACGTGATCTGGGATCTTGCCGAGCCACTCGTTGTAGGCATCACTGAAATCGGGCGACGGCGTCAACAACTTGATCACGCTGCCCAAACTGCGAGTCGGGTCCAAAACGCTGCGACTGGTGTGATCACTGTAGTCCTTGCGTCCGGGGTAGGACTCAGACCAACGATCGGAAAAGTCGCGGCTAAAGATTTTGTCCAACCAGTCAAAGTCGGACTTGAGGTCACTGACAAAGATCGGGCCGAAGAGCATGTAGTCGCCCAAGCTCTTGCTGATCTCACTCTTGCCACCGCCGCTGACGGTACAGGGTTTGTGACAAAAGATGCCATCGCCGACGGTACCGACCAAACGCCACGACGGTGCGTTGGGGTGTTTCTCCAAGCGTATTTTGTAGCCCGACGGTGCAATATAAATATTGGTCGGCTTGAGCGGGATTCGCTGCTCCTTGCCCTCATGCATCCACTTCACGCAACGATCAATCAGCGTTGCCTTCGCCTTCTCTGGAATGTAGATGACCGTCGGATCATGGCGATCGATCCCGTATCCCCCCGGCTGAACATCCACAAATGCAGCGTAGTCCCTGGCAACGTCCTCGAACGTTCGTCCGTTGTAACGTCGGCTGTTGACTTGGAATTCGTCGCCGAGTGAGTACGAAGCGAACGCGAGCGCGCCGCCGGCGTGCTCCTCCTCCGTTGCCCCCATCAAATTGCACGCAAAACTGATTTGCGTTTTGACTTCTTTTTTGCAGTACCCGTAATAATTGTCCGCGATCAACGTGATCACCACGCCGGAGTGGTCTCGACAGGTGAGTTTGAATGCCGTGCCGTTGTTGTAGAGATCGCTTTCGTTCTTCCAACACATTCCATCTTTGCGTTGACGCTCGGTTGCCTTGTCGATGTGCGGCAACCCGACTTCTTTCTTGGTCAGCGTGCAAAGGTGCGGTGCCAGGATCACGCAGCCTGTGTGTCCGGTCCAGTGTTCCACGTCCAAACCCGCGTCGTTTCGCGGGCTCATCGGGTCGCCAGCGTTACCAAAGATCGATTCAACGAAATCGAGGTTGCTGACCAAGGAACCGGGGACAAAGAATCTCGTTTCCAGCGATTTCTCTGAGCAGTATCCTTCCACCGCAGGACAAACAAGCGGCCGCAGCATCAAGGAAACCCATGTCGCGGCGGTGGATTGGGACTCGCTGGAGTACGGCAGTTGCATGAGTTCGCTCGGAGGCGACATGGCAGCGCGAAACAAAGCGACAAATGTCTCCTTCGGAACAATGAACTTGTCACCAGGAACGGGCAGACCGCCAGCGGCGATGTGAAAGGTACCGGCGGTGGTTCGCCGGTCTGCTTTGGGATTGTTCAACACACCGTTCTTGCACCGATACGAACTGACCAAGTCCGTTTTGAATGAATTTCCCTCGATCGGCAGGCTCAACTCTCGGGCCATCCCGTGTCGGTCCAATGTCAGCGTTCTGGATGGTAGCTGGAGCGGTTGGTCACCGGTGATGTCCTCAAAGTAACGCTTCAGGAAAGCTTCGATACGCTGGTCGATGGGGGCTCGGTATCCCGTCAGCAGCCGATTCTTTTCTCGCAAACTCTCCAGGATTCCTGCCGAGAACTCCGTCATCGAGTCGCCTGACTTGGACTCAGGAACAGGCAGACCCGCAGCCGCCAACTGCAGAACGATATAGTTTCTGAGGTTGCTGCGTGCTGCCGGCGAACTGGCGAGCAGTTTGTCCCAACCGACACTGCGTTGTAACTGAGCTGGGTTCTTGATCAGAGACAGGTTCTCGGGAGCGATAGTCATTCGTGCCCTTCCATAGCGGGTTTGAGTTCATGGGACGTTGAGACGTGCGAAAAAAAAATGTCGCGAAATCTACGTAGCAGTCATCGCTCCGCGTGATCTTTACGATGAGACTGGACACGTATTTTCTGCACGTCCCTCCGCCCCAAGATAACAAACGGGTCAGGGGCTCTGTTCCGATCGAGCAACCGGTAAACCGTTAGCGTTGGAGCGTGTCCCGTTATCGCTGCGCGACGGGGCAATGTGATCCCGAACACAAGTTTGCGAAGATCAAAAGACGCCGAAACTTCATAGAAACGGCCCAGGTCTGAATTTTTTCGGCGGGCAGGAATCATCCTCCATTGGAAATCAATGGCCGTTCCCGGCGCATTCGTGCCAGTCGAGTTGATGGATCTCGGCTGAGCAGTGGATGTCGGCCATGAGTGACTGAGCTACGACTGAGACGCGTCAGACATCTTCGTCATCATCGTCGTCGTCCTCGTATTCTTCTTCCTCGTACTCTTCCTCGTCTTCTTCTTCGTAGTCGTCGTCGACTTCTTGCCCCTCGTCGTCGGACGGGGAGTCTGATTCTGGGTCCAGTCCTTGCATCTCGTGCCACTGCTCGATCGTCAGCAGAACGTCCCGTGCCTTGCTGCCGTTGTACTGCCCGACGATGCCGTCTTCGGCCATGAAATCAATCAGCTTTGCCGCTCGACCGTAACCGATTCCGAGGTGTCGTTGCAGCAGCGAGCAAGACCCGCGGCCTTCTCGGATGATGACTTCGACCGCACTGTCATAGATGTCTGGACGTTCCTCACCCAAAGCCTCCGAGTCACCGCCTTCCTCGCCCTCGACGACCTTGAGGTTCATCAGTTCGCCGACAAAACTCTGTTCCAGCAAGCTGCAGTGGGCGCAGACGTTGTCGATCTCATCGTCGGACAGGTACGTGCCTTGACCACGAATCAGCGTGCTGGTTCCTGGCCATAGGAAGAGCATGTCACCGTTGCCAAGCAACTTGTCCGCGCCATTCTCGTCCAACACCACGCGACTGTCTGTCTTACTGGCGACTTGGAAGCTCAATCGAGCGGGCAAGTTGCTCTTGATCAAACCGGTGATGACATCGACGGTCGGTTTTTGAGTCGCAAGGATCAAGTGAATACCGACGGCACGGCTCTTCTGTGCCAATCGGATGATGTGCTGTTCAACGTCTTTGCCAGCCGTCATCATCAAGTCGGCCATTTCGTCAGCGACGATTACGATGAAGGGCAACTTGTCTGGAACGCTTCCGTCGTCCTCATCGGGACCGATGTCGATGCGACGCAGCAATTCTTCTCGTCCCAGATCGTTGTAGCTATTGATGTGACGAACGCCCACGTTGGCCAGCAGCGAGTATCGCTCCTCCATCTTCTCGACGGCCCACGCCAGAATGGCTTCGGCTTTACGCATGTCCGTGATGACCGGATGCATCAAGTGCGGCAATTTTCCGTATCCGCTCAGTTCGACCATCTTGGGGTCGATCATCAACATACGAACTTCGTCCGGCCGACAGGTCATCAGGATGGACGTGATGATCGCATTCAAACACACGCTCTTTCCGGTACCGGTTCGACCTGCGATCAACAGGTGCGGCATTTTGGCCAAGTCGACGACCATCGGGTTACCCGAAACGTCCTTGCCCAAGAACACCGGAATGTTCATCTTCAGCGAACGCGTGTCGGACTCTTCCATCACGTCGCGTAGACGGACGACTTGACGTTTCTCGTTGGGGACTTCGATTCCGACGGTATTCTTTCCGGGGATCGGCGCGACAATTCGTACGCTCGGCACACGCAGCGCAATCGCGAGGTCTTCCGCCAACCCGGTGATCTTGCTCAGTCGCAACCCGGCCTCAAGCTCGATCTCATACTGCGCGATGACCGGACCGGTCTCGATCTCGACCACGCGGATGTTGAAACCGAAATCTTGGAACGTGGCTTCCAGGATCTTTGCTTTTCGGCGGACTTCAGAGAGCTGTTCGTCGTAGCTGATGTCATCGCTGGCTTCGAGCAACTGAATCGGTGGCAATCGGTAGTCTTCCGTGCCGATCGGCGCAGCTTCTTTGACGCTCTTCTGAAACTCCTCCTTGGGGTCGGACTTCTTGCGTTGTGGCAGCCGGATCTTTGGAGCCGGCACATCGTGGGACTCATCACTGCGCAAGGTGACCTGTTCGCCATCAAGCTCTATTTCCCGGACAACGGATTCGTTGGGCTCGTTTACTTCGATGTCTTCGTATTCGCCTTCGCCTTCATACGAATCGTATTCTTCGTTGACCAGTTCGTCTTCTTCGCTGGCAAGCGCTTCGGCATCCGCAGCGGCATTTTTCGCACCAATGCTGGCAGCTCCTGGCATGGGCTCTGCGGCGACACCGGTGCGTTTGGCACGCCGGAACTTGATGCGAGGTTCGCTCGTCACCTTCGCTTCGTCGGTCGGAACATGGTCGGTCAACTCGCGATGCTGACTATCAACTCGTTGTTCCGCGTCGCCCGACGCCGCCTGCGGAGCATGATCCGCGTCGCCCGCGAATGGAGCGTTCAAGTCCACGTAGGGTCGACGCTTGGGACGCAACCGCGGGGTTGCCTCTGCGGCTCGCTTCATGCCGCGTTTGGAAATCTCCGTTCCGGTCGCAACAAGGCGTTTGCCTGCGTAGAGCAACGCATAGTCCGTCGTGAGCAGCAGCCCAACGGCCATCAAACTCATGGTCAGAATCCAACCGCCGCCGGGAGCAAAATGCGACTGCAACCATCCCGACGTCATCGCGCCGAGATAGCCGCCGGCGCCGACGACCGGCATCCCTTCCATGCGAGCAGGAAACATCGCCGCCGCCGTGGACACGGCCACGATCATGATGGTTCCGCCCAGTGATCTGAGCACCGGCGCGTTGAGGCTGCCTCGCATCAACAATGCCGTGGCGACTCCGCCGATGCCTGCAATCACCAACGCGGATGACATCCCGACCGCATCAAACAGAGCCGACGCTGCTAGAGCGCCCCAGTACCCGCACGCGTTTGTGATCCGTTGCGCTTGAGGGTACACCAGTTGATCAGGCTGATAAAAAACGCTGATCGGCCAGATCGGTGTATCCAATGGATCGGCCGGATTACGCGTGACGACGGATACCGTCATTAACAGTGTGATCGCCACCAGCGCGATCGCGAAAACGTCGCGACCGAAGTCCGGGTTTCGTGTTCCGTCGTCTTGGATGTCAGCCGACATAGTCCGCAAGCGATACCGTTGAGGAGATGTGGTTGGCTCCGACTGTGCGTGCAGTCAGACCGCTCATCTCTCGGTATCGGCGTGTTCACATCACGCGATCATTACCAGGGTTGGCACCGGAGCAATGCATGGAGATGCCAAAAGTTTTCCGATCGCTAAAAACTGCCATACTTGCCTAATTGGGCGTCAACTCGGTTCCGGGAAGACGCGGTAGGGTCCCCAAAGTCCGTTCTTGGGTTTCACCAATGCTCGCAAATCGCCGCGTTCGGTCATCGCTGCCGCCAAATCGGCATTTTCGACTTCTTTTCCGTCAAGAATCGGTCGACCCTGCACCGTTTGCCCGTTTCCCAATCGCTCATCGTCCTCTGGTCCCACTGAGAACTGTGGCAGATTGACGACGGCCAGAGCGGGCGGCATCAGCAAATCCTCCAGTGGACCACGACGAATCTGCTCCACCGAGATGCTGTCTTCCAATCGAAAAGGCCCCACGCCGACGCGGGTCAGCGAGGTCATCACGGCCGTGGAGCCGACCGCCTGTGCCAAATCCATCCCGAGCGATCGCATGTAGGTTCCGCTGCCGCAGACGACATCCAGCTCCATGATGGGAAACTCGTAGTCCAGCACATCGAGCTGATCGATGCGAACGGTTCGCGATGGCATCTCCACCGACTGTCCGGAGCGGACACGATCGTAGGCGCGGCGACCATCCACACGCACAGCCGAATAGGCCGGAGGAACTTGCGTGATCAGCCCCGTCAAACCCGTTGCGGCGGCACGCAATTGATCGGCTGTGGGCTGTGGCAAGTCTGGGTAGAGGGTTGGTTCGAACTCCAGATCGCCGGTCGGAGACTGTGCCCCGAGCTGAAACGTGCCCCGGTAATGCTTGGCCTGATCCTGCACCATCGGAACCAATCGCACCGCCGGACCGAGCCCGACGACCAAGACGCCTTCTGCAAGCGGATCCAGGGTCCCGCAATGGCCGACTTTGCATCGCCGGCCCCGAAGTTGCCCCTGGACGATGTTCACGAGATCCCGTGAAGTCATACCCTTGGGCTTATTGCAATTCAAAAAACCGAACAAACTCACGGTCAATTGGCCCTCAATGCCACTTAGAAACTTAACCACCCCGCTATCGTCGACCGCTACAGCTCGACAAACTTTCCGATACAGTATCTCGCAGTCATTGAATTGACGAGGCTTGGCAACTCAAGACAAACCACTAGTGCATCGTCCAGTCTTGGAACGCGGGTTTGATAAATGAGCCGTTTTGGCGTTAGCCACGGTTTTCGCGACTCAACCGTGGCTAACGCCAAAACGGCTAACCCCAAAATCAAGACTGGACGATGCACTAGTGCGAAAACAGTCTGCACATATCAGCCGCCGCGCGATAGCGTCCGGTTCTCCCACTTCGGGAACCGGACGCTATCGCGTGCCGGCTGATGAATAATCCGGGCTCGTATCGTGAATTTCTCCAGGAATCCCTTGAGCACGGTATTCCGGATTCCGGCAATTTTACAACTAGGTTCAACAGTCATGGATTCGTTGCTCCTTTCCCTCGCTTTTTCTTTTTCCGGCAGACGAACATGAGCGATCCAGAGGAACCGATTTTGTTGCGTGGTGCTCGATTCAACGTTCATGCGATGACGCTGAGCGGTGACGACGGCAAGACGTATCAGCGTGAAGTCATCCGGCATCCGGGCGCTGTCGTGCTGATTCCCGTGATCGATCGCGACACGGTCGTCTTGATCGAGAACACTCGACCGACCGTCCGCGAAACCTTGCTGGAGCTGCCTGCGGGTACTCGAGAGCCTGGCGAGCCGGCGGAAAGCACTGCAGCCCGTGAACTGATCGAGGAGACCGGCTACTCCGCTGGCAAGTTGTCGCTCGTGCACGAGTTCTATTCAGCGCCCGGAATCTGCGACGAATTGATGCATCTGTATTTGGCGACGGAGCTGACGGAAGGTCAACCCGATCGGGAAGCAACCGAGCAAATCCAAAATCGCGTGGCGTCACGTGACGAAGTCGTCCGGTGGATCCGCGAAGGCAAAATACGAGATGCCAAGTCACTTGTCGGTTTGTACGCTTTTCTCTACTCACCCGAAATCCTAGCGGCGATTTGATCCATGGACGCTCCCCTAACACGTCGATGCGTTGCCGAGTTTCTTGGCACCTACTGTTTGATCCTGATGGGCTGCGGCGCGATGGTCGTGCAACAGCGATCAGAATTATTGACTCACCCCGGCGTCGCGCTGACGTGGGGTCTGGTCGTGATGGCGATGATCTACACGTTCGGTCACATCAGCGGCGCGCACATCAATCCTGCCGTGACCATCGCAATGGCAGCGTTGAGCAAGATCACGTGGAAAGAAACCGCGTTCTACGTTGTCGTTCAATGTTTGGGAGCCACCGCCGCCGCAGCCTGTCTTCGCCTCGTCTTGGGCATGGATGAATCACTACTTGGTGCAACCAACTCCTCGCTCCCCACTTGGTCAGCATTTGCGGTCGAGTTCATGATGACCACTATTCTGATGATGGTGGTGATGGGAGTTTCCACGGGCGCGAAAGAAGAAACGATCACGGCGGGCTTGGCTGTGGGGGCAACGATCGCAATCGAAGCCATGGTGGCAGGCCCGTTGACCAAAGCGTCCATGAACCCGGCACGCAGCCTTGGACCCGCATTGATGTCCGGTTCACTTGATCAATTGTGGATCTACTTGCTTGCTCCAATCGCCGGGGCACTGACCGGAGCGATGATCTATCGCTACCTGAAACCGAGCAAGTAACGACTGAGCAAGTAACGACTGAGCAAGTAACGACTGAGCAAGAATCGCCTTGGCGAGGTGTAGACGTGGGCGAATCACACCGCTGAGTCGGTGCGATCCCTGGGGCAGACTCGGGATTCAAGCGGTGACCGATCGGTCGCGAAGGAACGAAAGCGATGGCAGGAGGTCTTCGCCACTTCGGGCAGGATGCTTACCACTCGCGTACTGCTGAGGATGCGGCACTTCATCACCCAAAAGAAGAGGCAGGAGAAAACAGCGATAGGGGGAAAGTGGTTTTAAAAGCCGAGCCGTGCACAGTCGCGGATGCGACGGCAGCGTAAAGCATGGGGCGTCAGCCCCATGGGGCTGACAGATTTCCGTATGCGAAAAGCCGCGAAGTGGCGACAGACAGGATATTGCGCACCACCCATCAATTAAGCATGTCGGCTCGGCCGCTCTTGGCTTATCAGTTTCCTTGCACTTTGTCGCCATGAGCCGGGCTACCGAACAAGACCCTTTTGCTGGGGCTCCTCGGCACGAAAGCTGTTGCCGACCTTTTTAATGTCGCATTTTTGGCCGAACTAAGACTGGGTGGATTTTTGATTCTTTTGAGGGGTGCGTGGCCGAATTGTTGCAAAGATTGGAGAGACCTCTCGACGACTCCGCTTCGCCCGACTCTCTGTGGATGGTCTTGGTCGATGGCCTCTCGCAACGGGACATCGCCCGCCGGCTGGGCCACTCGCGAAACTCCGTCGTCAAGGCACTTCAGTCCGCCGTGCAGAGCGACGGCATGCCCAGTCGCCGTCGTGGCGGCGACTGCCGATTTCGATTGAGGACAGACTGCAGCTGAAAACCCAATGCAAAGCCTGTCCCCCTGACCCCGGCGAAGCTCTCCCCACGAAACTGTATCCCCGCGTCGTCCGCGGAGGCGGTTGGGAGCACGATGCCGATCAGCTACGCAGCGCGGCAAGAATGCCGTCTTCACCGGAATGAAAGGACCAAGATCCCCAGGTTCCCCGCAGCATTTGGTATCACACCGACGCGTTGTCCGTCGGTTTCCACGTCGTCCGTCCGCTGACCGAACCAAGTGAAGAAGAAAAGAAGCGGAAGTGGGAAAACACGCTGCCCGTGCAGCTCGATCCGGTGGAATGAACTCGCACCTCCAACAACGCGATTTCGCAAGTTCAGAATCGCTGTGGAAAGATAGAGTCCCCGTTCAAACAGCATTTCACAGCCAACACCTGAACAGGTTGCCAGTGTTCATGGCGGCTATTGTCCGAGGTCTGAAAAAACGTTTTCCTACCACGTTTCTCCCTTGGTGACGCGTCAGGATCGAAACCAGTGCAGAAAAAATCTCTTGGGCATCGCAGATCTGGATTGGAATAACCACAAAAATCGTTTCTTCAGGCCGACCAGCGGATACGATGGTGGTTGATTTTCAATCGATTCAGAATTGCGTGGCTCGTTGTTGAGCTTGATTGGCAAGACCTCAATGACTCCACAGGTTCCTCTCTCGGAGTGCTTGAGATGAAAACGGCCGTTCTTTCACTGTTGCTTCTGTTCAGCATTTTCGCCGTCAAGGCCGATGGTCAAAGTCTTACGGGTGAGCGTGTCCTGTTAGATTCCAGCTTTCCTTACATTCGATTCACTCGCACAAGCGATCAATCTCACTACATCGACTGTCTGACTGATCAATTGTCATTCCTGCTAAATGGTTCCTACAGGTTTCGCGTCTTCGAGACGGCTAAGCCAGATGCATTGGTGGTTGACAGTCAGGGAATCACCGTTGCCGGAAGCGGTACGGGGACACAAATCATCATCGATCAGGTACCGACATCCCAGCAGTTTGGGGTCACAAGCCTTTCCTCTCAGCAGGGGCTTCACAACGGCGGAATCGGTTTCAGGGTAGACAGTGCTTCGTATCCCTTTTATGTCTTTGATACAGCTAATAACGAATCACTTTCTGTTCGTGAGGAAGGAGTCGGCATCGGCACGTACGACGCGACCGCTCCTTTGCATGTTTATTCAGATGGAAATCCATTTTCAGAAGCCAGCGTTCGCGTGGAGAATAACCTGGGTGGTTCTCCCGTTCAGCGAGAGATGTTCTCGTTGGTCAACAATGGCGGATCCAAATTCACCTTCACCGATACGAGCAATGGTAACAGATGGCTTTTTGCCACGCAGAACAACGGTTCCTTTGTTTGTAGTCGCAGTGGCACCAACGGAAACGAGTTTGTAATCACAGCCGATGGACGGGTGACGATGGGGCCTGGACCGGCGATCAACTTCAACTTGGCCCCCAACGGAAACCTTCAAATCGCTGGTACGCTCACGCAATCCTCTGACAAGAATCTCAAGACGGCGTTCATGAGCGTTGATCCGTTGACGATATTAGATCGCGTCGCATCGATGCCGGTGCAAAGCTGGCAGTTCAAGTTCGATGAACCCGAGTTACGTCACCTCGGCCCCACGGCGCAGGATTTCCATGCCGCGTTCGGTCTCGGCCAGGATGACAAGACGATCGCGCCGGTCGATGGGATCGGTGTGTCACTCGCTGCGATCCAGGCATTGAAAATCGAATGTGTTGAAAAGGACAATCGCATTGACGAGCTGGAAGTGGAGTTGTCCTCCTACAAACGAGACATGGATCAACAGAAGGAGCAATTGACGAAACAGGGAATCTTGCTATCCGAGCAGGACGAGCGTTTGTCCAATCAGAATGCTCAGTTGTCGCAGCAGAGAGAGTCAATTGCCGAGCAAAGAAAAACACTCGTGGAATTGATGTCTCGGTTGGACAACATCGAGAATGTTAGACGCCATGAGCGGAATGATTCCTCTCGCGTCGCCCCCAGCCAAAAGGAAAGTGCGACAAGTGATGATGCTGTCTCGTTTTGAACTGGACCTGCATCATGTCGTCATGTGAGCATTTGTTCCATCTGAAGCTCGAGGAAATGCTTGACAGAAGGTGATTTAGCCGCAGTTACTTCAATCGAAACAAAATCGCATTTCCCCACTGTAATCAATTGCCGTTGGACGTAGGGCGGATACGATGAATGAATGTTTGTCCCTTGAATTAAGTTTGAGTGGTTAGTTGCGGCGTTTTATTTTGGAAACTCGTCAATTCCACGGTTCCAATTATCGGAGTGCTTGAGATGAAAACGGTTGCCCTTGCCTCACTGCTTCTGCTCAGCGTTCTAGCCGCCAATGGCAATGGACAGACTATCCAAGCGGAGGTTTTGTACCTGAAAGGCGCTTTGGCACATATAGAATTTGATCGAAATGGATCAAGTCAATACATCGTCCCGCTAACTGATCAATTGTCCTTTCTGGTAGGCGGAAACTATAAATTTCGCGTTTTTGAAGATGCCAAAATAGACGGCTTGGTTGTCAACAATCAGGGAATCTCCGTTGCCGGAGATGGAACTGGAAGGCAAGTTACGATCAATCAGATCGACACATCGCAGAAGTTTGGGATCACAAGCCTTTCTTCTGCGCACGGACTAAACGATGGCGGTATTGGCTTCCAGGTCGACAGCTCTCCTTTCCCCTTCTACGTCTTTGACACGGCGAAAAGCGAAACTTTGAGCGTTCGCCGTGAAGGCGTGGGGGTGGGGACCTACAACGCCAACGCTCCATTGCATGTTTATGCAGACGGATATCCGTTTTCGGAAGCCAGCGTTCGCGTGGAGAATAACCTGTCTGGCTCTCCAGTTCAGAGAGAGATGTTTTCGTTGATCAACAACGGTGGCTCAAAGTTCACCTTCACCGACACGAGCAACGGAAACAGATGGCTCTTTGCCACCCAGGACAATGGGTCCTTTGTTTGTAGTCGAAGTGGCACCAACGGAAACGAGTTTGTGATCACAGCCGATGGACGGGTGACGATGGGGCCTGGACCCGCGATCAACTTCAACTTGGCCCCCAACGGAAACCTTCAAATCGCTGGTACGCTCACGCAATCCTCTGACAAGAATCTCAAGACGGCGTTCATGAGCGTTGATCCGTTGACGATATTAGATCGCGTCGCATCGATGCCGGTGCAAAGCTGGCAGTTCAAGTTCGATGAACCCGAGTTACGTCACCTCGGCCCCACGGCGCAGGATTTCCACGCCGCGTTCGGTCTGGGGCAAGACGATAAGACGATCGCGCCGGTCGATGGGATCGGTGTGTCACTCGCTGCGATCCAGGCGTTGAATATAGAAGTCATCGAAAAGGACAAGCAAATTGAGGAACTTCAGACAGATCTCTCCATCTGCAAACGACAACTGGATCGCCAGGCATCCGAACTCCAGTTGCAATCCAAAGAATTGAATGAGCAGAAAGTGCTGTTGTCCGAACAGATGAAAACGCTGACGTCACTGATGAGTCGCCTGGAAAAGGTCGAAAGTACAAAACGCCAGTGACGACAACGAATCCGATCAAACTCAGTTCCGCGAGTGAAAACCAGGGAGTTTCGCGGTACCCTGCATTACGATGTCCCCCTCGACTCGATCCACTGAGAAAATGCAGTCTTTTGAAATTGTGTTTTCCATTGATCGATAGCGAAGATTTGTTGAGAAGATACAGTCAAGTTTTATCGTCAATTTGTTCGATTTTGAGTGGTTCGTTGTTGAGCTTACGCTGGGGCTAAGACGGCGACTCCACCGACCCTTCACTGGAGTGCTTGCGGTGAAAACGGCAACCCTTTCATTTCTGCTTCTGTTCTGCGTTCTGGCCGCAAATGGTAGCGGTCAAGTCATCAACGGGGAAAAATTGATTTTGGAGTCAACCTTTCCGTATATACATTTCATTCGCACAGGCGAAACAACTCACTTCATCGACTCCCTGAGTAATCAATTATCATACTACTTAGATGGTGAGTACAGATTTCGCGTTTATGACAATGCTAAAATTGACGCCCTGGTTGTCGACAGCCAGGGGATTTCCGTTGCCGGAAATGGGCTTGGAATGCAGATAGCCATCCACCAGGTCCCCACGGGCCAGGAATTTGGGATCACGAGTCTTTCCTCTGCAAACGGGCTGCACAATGGTGGAATCGGCTTTCAAGTCGACAGCGCACTTTTTCCGTTTTTTGTCTTCGACACGGCCAATGAAGAAGCGTTGAGCGTCGGTGGTGAGGGCGTGGGTGTGGGGACATACAATGCAAACGCTCCCCTGCATGTCTATACAAATGGGTTCCCGTTTTCAGAAGCCAGAGTTCGCGTGGAGAACGACCTGGGGGGCCCTCCGGTTCAGCGAGAGATGTTCTCGTTGGTCAACAATGGCGGTTCGAAATTCACCTTCACCGACACAAACAGTGGTTATCGATGGCTCTTTGCCACGCAGAACAACGGTTCCTTTGTTTGTAGTCGCAGTGGCACCAACGGAAACGAGTTTGTAATCACAGCCGATGGACGGGTGACGATGGGGCCTGGACCGGCGATCAACTTCAATTTGGCCCCCAACGGAAACCTTCAAATCGCTGGTACGCTCACGCAATCCTCTGACAAGAATCTCAAGACGGCGTTCGCAAGCGTCGATCCGATGGAGGTCCTGGATCAAGTGGCATCAATGCCGATACAGAGCTGGCAGTTCAAGTTCGATGAACCCGAGTTACGTCACCTCGGCCCCACGGCGCAGGATTTCCACGCCGCGTTCGGTCTGGGGCAAGACGATAAGACGATCGCGCCGGTCGATGGGATCGGTGTGTCACTCGCTGCGATCCAGGCGTTGAACATCGAAGGCATCGAAAAGGACAAACGGATCAACGAACTCAAGACCGATCTGGCCATGTGCAAGCGACAATTGGCACAGCAGCAAGATCAGTTGAAGAAGTTGCTGTCTCGGCTGGATAACATCGAGAACATGCAACGCAAGAAATAGAGGGAAGCTTGATATGATGAACGTTCAATTGATGAGCACCGCCGTTTTGGCGTTGCTTCTGTTCGGAGCAGTTCCTCCGATTGCAGCGCAAGATCCGGATCAGCGGCGTGAGGTGCCTAATTCTACTGAGGAAACGCCGATCAGAGCGGCGGAACCGCGTGAGTTTCAAATGTCGGGGCAATCAGGAACACGCGAGTCTTTCGGGCATTTGGCTGAATTTCCCGGGATGCTTGTCCACAACGACGTCTTTTCGCTGCTGCAATACAAACCTATTCGCAACGCAATTGAAGTCACAGACGAGCAGGCAACCGAGTTGGCCAAAGCTCAGATAGAACAAATCAAACTTCGACAGCAGACCTTGCGTGATCTCCCTCGTCCGGTCGGGCCACTGCAAGGGGACGCGGAGAGTGCAAAACGCCGCGCGGACGCTTTCGCGGAACTCGATCGCAAAACGCAGGATTTGTACCGTCAGATACTATTGCCGAAACAGGTCGAGCGTCTGACGGAAATTGCCTTTGAACTGCGAATCCAATCGATGGGTATCGTCGCGTTTCTCAAAGATCCGCAAATGGTCGCGGAACTTGAGATCTCGGACGAACAGCAAGCCCGACTGGATCGGCAAGCCATTGAGTCATCGCAAGATCTTGACGCGAAGGTCGGCGAGTTGAAACGTCAAGTTCGCCGGGACATCATGGCGGTGCTGGATGACAACCAGCGAGCCCAATTGAAAAGCATGCTCGGTCAGGAATTCGACTGGAGTCGTGCCAGCGCAGCCGCTCCCGAAGGCGAATGAAATGACGACGGACTTTCGTCCTTTTTTTACTACGGAGAGCTTCGCTGGGGTCAGGCCTTGCATTGGGTTTTCGACGGTGACAGATGTTACCGGCCTTTTTCATGTCGCATTTTTGGACACTTCTCGCTGATCGCCGCCACTGGTTCCCAGGCTCCTGCCTGGGAACCCAATGATTGGCAGGCTCCTGCATGCCGATCTGCTGACAATTTCCAGACCACGCTGATTTCCGCGAGGCAGAGCCTCCGTGGCAGTGCGTTCCCAGGCGTGAGACCGGGAACGAGCGTTCTGCGGGGTGGCGATCAGCGAGAAGTGTCCATTTTTGGCAGAATTGAGACTGGGTTGATTTTTTATTCTCTTGACGGAGAGCTTCGCTGGGGTCAGGCCTTGCATTGGGTTTTCGACGGTGACAGATGTTACCGGCCTTTTTCGGAGAGCTTCGCTGGGGTCAGGCCTTGCATTGGGTTTTCGACGGTGACAGATGTTACCGGCCTTTTTCATGTCGCATTTTTGGACACTTCTCGCTGATCGCCGCCACTGGTTCCCAGGCTCCTGCCTGGGAACCCAATGATTGGCAGGCTCCTGCATGCCGATCTGCTGACAATTTCCAGACCACGCTGATTTCCGCGAGGCAGAGCCTCCGTGGCAGTGCGTTCCCAGGCGTGAGACCGGGAACGAGCGTTCTGCGGGGTGGCGATCAGCGAGAAGTGTCCATTTTTGGCAGAATTGAGACTGGGTTGATTTTTTATTCTCTTGAGGCGTGCGTAGCCGAATTGTTGCGAAAATTGGAGAGACCTCTCGACGCTTCTTCGTCTCCCGATTCTCTCAGGATGGCCTTGGCCGAATTGAGATCGGATGGTTTCATTGACCAGAAGTGACTCATTGTTCACAGTCTACGTAAGATGGATTCTTTGCTTCCGCCGGGCTTGCCCCGGTTCGGAGCAACAACTGGCAGCTACCCGGTAACACAATCGCATTCATTTCCCCACCGCCCGCGAATCGCCAAAGGCGATTCGCGGGCGGTGGGGAAGTTTTGTTGGCCTGGGCGAGTAGCCGTCAGTTGTTTCCTCCGCCGAGACAAGCTCGACGGAAGGAGCTTCGAATCAGAGAAAGTAGGATCGGATCATGAGTGGAAGTTAGAAATGGGAGGAGTGAAGTTGGTAGTTGGCTTTTCGTGCTCGAAGTCGCTTGGGATGGATGCGTGTTGGGTGAAGCAACGTTTCAGCGCTCAGCCCCCTCATCCCCCGCCTTCTCCCCCAGAAAAGCTGGGGGAGAAGGCGGGCGGCGAGATACTGGCTGCGAGGGCGGGCGAAAGTGTACCGAATTAGCGGTGTACGACGCCTTTCCTATTCCAACCACAAATCGGCCCAGAACGCGCGGGATTTGCGATCCAAGCGAGGCCGGTAACAGCTAACGCCAAAACGGCTCATTCGGCGAAACCGTGTTCCAAGACTGGATGATGAGCTAGAGAGTTGGGACGAACCGAGCGAGCGTTTGGTTGATCGTTGCGATCACGCATGGGACAATCCTGATCGGCAATCGTCGCACAATGACCGCTGTCGCAGGATTGCACTTAAAATGCTGAGCGAATCATTTTTGATCGATGTGTCAAATGCACCCGACAACACAATGTTCCGCGACCGGATCAACCGCCTACTGGCGCTGGCGGTCTTACACTTAGCCCGGGTTATGAAAAGCAATCTGCATTTCCCCACGATGTGACAACTCATTGTCAAGAATCAGTTTGCGCTAAATTCAATCATCCGCATGAATAATCCGGGTTAGGCCGCCACAAGGCCATCGCCTTAAGTGAAGTCGTGAGTGGACACAGTAGAGCAACTCTGGTTCGCTTTTCACGTCGCATTCACGTAGGCGAGCCTCTTCGAGCCTCCACGAGGCTCGAAGTTTCGCGTCTTGGAGAGACGTGGCTACGTGGCTCATGCCAAACGTAGGAACCGCTGTAGGTCCATGAACAAGACAAAGACCACCGGTACCAAGACTAGGGTAAAGCATGTTGAAACGACCATGCCGCCCAAGAACACCACGCCCAACCCGCGGTACAACTCGCTGCCCGCACCGGGAAAGAGTACCAACGGCAGCAATCCCAACACGGTGGTCAACGTCGTGATGAGAATCGGGCGAATACGCGTACGTACACTTTCGGGGACCGCTTGGATCGGAGTCAAGTTTTCTTCGCGCATGTGGATGAGTGACTGGTGGACGATCAAGATCGCATTGTTCACCACGGTTCCGATCAAGATGATGAAGCCCAACATTGTCAACACGTCCAACGATTGTTGAACAAAAAAGTTCAACAGCCAGAGCCCGACAATCCCGCCGACGGCTCCCAGCGGCACACTGAAAATCACGACGAGCGGATACAGCCAGGACTCAAACAAGGCCGCCATCAACAGGTAAGTGATCAACAACGCCAACAGAAAGTTGTATTGCAGCGCATCCCAGGCTTGACGCAGTTTGTCTGCCGTACCTGATAGGGCGACGAAGTACTCGTTGCCGATGACGCCTTCATCGATCATCGGTGAAATGATCTGATTGTTGACCAAGTCCATTGCGGCCTCCAACGGCATCTCAGACGCGGGGCTGACTTGAACGGTGATCGACCGCAATCGCTCGCGGCGCTGAATCTGCTCTGGCCCACTTCCATATTTCATCTCGGCAACCGCCAGCAACGGTACGATTTCGCCATCGCTCGTTGCCATCGGCATGGACATCAGCAGTTGTGGATCCTTCGTTCCCGTCTCGGATCCCTTAATGGTCATGTCGATCTTCTCACCGCCGACGTAATAGTCACCCGCATAGGCGCCGTCGACCAGAGCGTCCACGACATACCCCAAGTCCGTCGTATCGATGCCCATCTCCGACGCCGCCAGCAATTTAGGACGAAGATGAATCTCGGGACTGGAGAGTTCCAAGCTCGGCTCCGCGGAAGCTTGCGCGCCGGGCATCAGTCGTTCGACATCGGCCAAGACCCTCGCGGCAATGTCCACCATCCTCTTCAAGTCGGGACCAGAGATCTCGATGTCAATGGTTCGACCGCCGGTCAGACCTCGGCCGAACAAGCTGGATTGTGCGCCGATGACACGGATCCCTGGCAGTCCGGCGCCGGCGGCTCGTACCAACGGAATCAACTCCGCCGCACGTGCTTCATCTGCCGCCCGAAATCCCATGAAAAGACTTCGCTCGCGGATCGAGCAGAAATAGTAGTCGATGGCCGGCGCGTCCGCCCCGTTGCTCGGTCCTTCACCTTCATTGACATCCCAATAGGGGCGCAATCGTTCTTCAACAATCGCTCCGATGTCGGACAGTTCGTCCAAGTTATACCCGGGCGGCAAGGAGAATCGGGCGAAGACGAAGTTGCGATTCCCGGTCGGCAAATACTCGACTTTCGGCCACAACCAATAACTGACCCCGAGCGACAGACCTGTCATCACCAGGGCAACCGTGATCGATCTCAATCGCGACGTCAGAATCCAAGAATTGAATCCGACCACTGCACTGACCAACGCACCGGAAACGGCCATCACCCAACGCTCCAACCATCCGCTGTGACGCTCGGATTCCGGCTGCCGCTCGGATTCCGGATGCCGCTCGGATTCCGGATGCCGATCGGGCGATGTATTCGCTGTCGTTGCATTATCCAATTCGGACGATGCGTTCGCGTCTACGGCGTCGCTGCGGCGAAACAGTCGTGAGGCGGCGACTGGAATGACCGTGAAAGAAACCACGAGTGAAAATGCGATCCCACAACTGATGGCAAGGGCAATGTCGCGAAAGAGCTGACCCGCCGTTGCTTGGACAAAGATCACCGGCAAGAACACAGCGATCGTCGTCAACGTCGACGCGACAATCGCGCCGGCGACCTCGCTCACACCCCGAGACGCTGCGTTGAATGCGGTTTCACCCATCTGCTTTCGCCGCGTGATGTTTTCTAAGACCACGACAGCGTTGTCGACCAACATCCCGACGGCAAACGCCATTCCGGCGAGAGAAATCACGTTCAACGAACGGCCCAGCAACGTCATGCACAAGAACGCGCCTGTGATGCTGATCGGAATCGCCAGCGCGGCGACCAAGGCACCACGGGCATACCGATAGCCCAAGATGATGATCAGTGCCAACGTGCCAAGGTAGTACCACGGCGACAGATAGACGGACGCGACGGCGGTGGCTGCGATCGCGATGCTGGAGAGCATCGTGGCACGACTGAAGTGCAAGAAAAGCATCAGCACGATGATGGTTGCCGCGCTGCCGATCAGCATGTTTTGCAACACCAACGCAATCGCGGACTCAATGTACTCCGTTTCGTCGTAATACTGAAACAGCTCCAGCCCCTCTCGAGCCAGGAAGCCTTCGTTCAATTCTCGTTCCGCCTTTCGCAGTCCGTGCATCACTTCTAACACGTTTGCACCGGTGACCCGCTGCACACTCAATCCGATGCTCTCGGTCCCGTATCGACGAGACACGCTATCGCGATCCTTGTAGCCCAATCGGACTTCGGCCACATCGCCGACATACACACGCATGTTGCCGTCGGATACCAGTAGCTGCTGCTTGACTTGTTCGGGGTCACGAAACTGCCCCAAGGTTCGGATGACCCATGTTCGCTTGCCTTGGAAAATCTCACCCGCCGTGCTGTCGCTGTTCTGGCGGTTGAGAGCCTCTCGAACTTGGCGAATCGTGATTTGGCGGGCCGCCAGTTTTTCGGCATCGACGATGATCTGCAATTCTTGTTCGCGACCTCCGTTAGTTTCCGCATCCGCGACGCCGGGGACTCGTTCCAAGCGAGGCTCGACAAAGTTCTCTGAGAACTTGCGGAGCTTTTCCAGGTCGATCGGCGGTGGACGAAGCGTCTCCAGTTGCGGATGGATCTCACCAAACTCGTCCAAACAATTCTGCAAACGGAACACACGCAACGCGGAATTGCGTGCCCGTCGAGCCGGTTCCAGCAACTCCGCCAATTCAGGATGTTCGGTTTGGAAAGCAACGATCGCTTCGTTGCTCGGCGGACGCGGCGTCAATGCGAATCGTGCAATGGGGCGGTCTCCCAAGTCCGACGCTTCGATGACCGGCTCTCCAGAATCAACCGGGTACTCACGAACCTGTTGCAAGCGAGTGTTTACTCTGGCCAATGCGTCGTCGATGTCCGTTCCGATCTCGAACTCCAGCGTCAGTTCGGCGTTGGAGACACGGCAGCTGGACGATAGTTTGACGAGTCCCTCGACACCCTGCAGTTGTTCCTCCTGCTCCAAAACGATTTCGCGTTCGATCTCCTGTGGGCTGGCGCCAGGCCAATTGGTCTCGATGGTCAACACCGGATTCTGAACTTCGGGAACCAATTGTTTGGGAATCAACCCAAGCGACAACGTGCCGAACAACGCAGCTAGAATTGCGCCGACGTAGACTTTGACGGGATTTTGAATCAGGGTGTCAAACACTGTGTTACTCGACCTCAGCGGCAAACGAAACCGACTGCCCGATTGCCAACCGCTCGTTTCCTCGTGTAACCACCCATTCTCCTGCTTGCAAATCTCCCGTCACCGCAATCAACTCGCCGTCGGCGATCCCAAGCTCCACAGGGACGCGGCGAACCGCTCCGGTCAACATGCCTGCTTGTCCATCCACATCGACGACGAACACGCTGTGTTTCGTGCGATCCAAGACGATTGAATCGGTCGGTACGAACAGTGATTGAGTTTCAGGTCCGACCGGCAGGTCAATTCGCACAACCATCCCTGACATCAAGATCGGGATGCCGTCGACGGTTCGATTCTCGATTCTTAACAAGATTGGAAATGTTCGAGAGCGAGTGTCTGCCGAAGGCACGATGCGTTCCAGGGTAGCCAACAGCAACTCGCCGGGACGCTCGGGACACTCCACGCGAATCGATTGTCCTTGGCGAAGTGCAATGATTTGGGAAACCGGCACCGCGACTTCGACCAAGACGGTATCCAACTCGATCATGTCGATGACCGGATCACCTGCCACCACCCAAGCACCGGCTTCCGTATGCTCTGCAGTGACATAGCCATCAAACGGTGCGACAACGGTGTGCTTTTGCAAACGGTCCTCCAACAATCGAACGCGTTCTCCCTGCAGATCCACGCTCGCTTGCGCTTGGGCGATCTGTTCCAAGCGAGGACCCGCGACGGTCCGATCGTATGCGACCTTTGCTGCTCGATAAAGTTGTTCCGACGAGTCGGCATCGGCAATAGCAACGTCGACTTCGTCAGCCGAGGCCGCATTGGATGCGATCAGTCGCTTGATGCGTTTCATTTGGCTTTCCGAACGCCGGGAAATCGCAGCGGCCGCTTCCATTCTTGCTCTGGCTTCCTCCACATCCTCGGAGCGTGATCCCGCTTGCAGCTCCGCAAGCTGCTGTTGCGCTAGGCGATGCTCTGCCTTGGCGGCCGCGATCTCGATCTTGATGACTTCCGTTTTCAGATTTGCGATATCCTCTCCCTTGGCCAAGTGATCGCCACGTTTGACGTGCAGAATATCGACGCGTCCGGCGAGCGCGCAACCGATGGTGGTCATCCGGCTCGGCGTCACCGTTCCCAGCAGTTGGTAGGATGACTTGGATTGTCGAAGTTGGACTTTGCTGGCCGTCACGGGCGCTCCGCTGTCTTGTGCGGTCGCCCTGGTTTTGGCGGTACCGGGTAGGAACACAGCAACAACAAAAATCAGCCACAAAAACTTGCGTCTGGAGCGATCTGAAAAAATGAGCGTACAGTCAAGTCCGTACGCACTTTCGGGAGGCAATTCACGCATACATTTGCCTGCCACCCCACGCTGAGTCGCGAAATGGGATGGGGATCGGTGGGAGGAGGGAACGAGTGAGGTACGAACAGGTGGGGGCATGCCGCAAAGCGGAGTCAGGTGCATGCTGTCGTGACATCTTAGTTGGCGGTCGAGCATGAAACCATGCGTCCATGGCCAACGGTCGCCAAAACCGGCAGAACGCCGGGCTTCGCTCGATTGACCCGCAGCCGAAGGCGTAGGAGACGCGACCAACCGGATTGCACCGCAGCGCATAACGCCGCTTCCGCCTGCGCCGTTGGCTACGGGTCAAACGGGGCTGGTGTGAGATTGCAACGCCGGGCAAGTTCGTTTGACCCGCAGCCGAAGGCGCAGGAGACGCTATCAACCGGATTGCACCGCAGTGTCTAACGCCGCTTCCGCCTGCGCCGTTGGCTACGGGTCAAACGGGGCTGGTGTGAGATTGCAACGCCGGGGCTCGTTCGATTGACCCGCAGCCGAAGGCGCAGGAGACGCTATCAACCGGATTGCACCGCAGTGTCTAACGCCGCTTCCGCCTGCGCCGTTGGCTACGGGTCAAACGGGGCGTTCAGTCCATTTGCATGATTGCAAGAGCCTGACGTGAGAAATCGGAGTCCGACGTATCCTGGTGATTGACTTCGGAAACACTCACTTTGGAATCGCTGATCTCGCTGGCCGACCAACCGACTTCGTTCAAGAATTCTTCGTCGCCCATTGCCAAGGCGCTCTGTGCTGGCAAAGGAGCCTTCAAACTGCTCAAAAACGCAATCACTGATTCTTGATCGCCCCACGTCAGCTTTCGGTAAGCGGTCGCAGCGGAACTCGCTTCGCCGCCGTGCCAGCGGATGGCGGCATCAATCGTTTCGGCCCGACCGTCATGCAAGTACGGTCCCGTGTCAGCCAGTCCCCATAACGGCGGCGTCCGCCATTCGCGTGCAAAGTCATCCCATCCCATTCTTGTCACGTCAGGTGTGGGAGCTGACGCGTCCACCGACTGACCATAGGGAAACTGGGGGAACTCAGGTCGTGGATACGGATAGGGCATTGGTAATGAACGACCACCGTAGTATTCCAAAATCGGACTTCCTGACGAATCCGAGAGCCCGGGGACACGCATCCGGGCGACGCCGACGGACGTCGGGATCGGGGCGGGCGACGGTGCGGAGAGGAGATCTCCCATGTCGTGCAGCAGCAGGTCGCTGTAGATGCCGTAGGCAGGGCGAATGTTTTCGACGTGACACACCGCGCAGCCGATTTTTGCAAACAGCCGTTCGCCGTCGCTGACGTTCTTGGGAACAGCAACACGTTGCCGTTTCGGCGCGGGAATGGACACTACGAACTTGGTCAACTCTACGACTTGCGTTTCATTCAAATCAACGCCTTCGCTGCGATAGGTCTCATCCGCGATGTCCGGCGTTTGGGGAGTCGAGCGGAGCTGCAAGCCGAGTTCACCCGCGCATGCTCCGCGAACAAATTGCTGTAGCGTCCCCGTCTGTGCCCTCCAGCCAAACCTGCCGACCCCCAACCTCCCCGAGACTTCACCGCCACTGGTCCGGACTTGGGAAAGTGCAATCTTGTTGAGTTGCCTCATCTCGATCCGATTGATCGCCCCCAAACCGTACAACGGAGGCGAGTTTCGTTGACTGAGATAAAAGTCCACGTTCTCGGTCCTACCCGACAAGACAGGTTTGGCTGCGATTGCACTGGAGGTCCGCGTCGATTCCTCGAGCCACTCATCAGGGACGTCGCCCGCAATCTTGCGTTTGAGTTCCTTTCGAACCAGATCGTAAAACGGGCGAGTGGATCGAGAGTGCACAACGATATCGATCGATATGCTGTTGTTGGCGGAAACCAACCCGGGAAAGATTTCCTTGAGTTCCTGCAGATGGGTCGGATCAAGTCGTCGAGCTTCGACGGCTTTCGTGATGACGGGTGATCTGGGATCGATGGTCAGCAACGTGACGTTGTGATTCACGCCGGACGCCCCGCCACCGACATGGCAAGCCTCACAGGATTGGGCATTGTGCATCGGCCCCAGGCCATCACCGCGAACAAACCCGCCAGCTGGTGCGTCTTGCGGAGCCGGCTCGAATGTCCATCGTTTCTGAAAAAGGTACTGACCTTCCGTGATCGACTCGGCTCGAGACGATGCACTGCTGCTTGGACTGGGCGACTGAGCAAAAGCGACGATGTGGGGACATGCCCAGAAAGCAACCAAGGCGACCAACACTGGCCATCGAATTGGGCAATTGAGTGGAGCGATCGTGGTGGAGAGGGATGCGACTCTCGAGAGTCGTGCTCTGGAGAGCGACGCGGATTCTGACGATTGAGTCATCTCAATTTCCCGTGCGAGGGTAGAGAAGAAGAGGAGTACCTTCGTTATCCCGTTATGAGGGATTAAATGCAAGGATTTTCTGATTTTTGACTCGTCTCGCACTAAATCAGTTTGCCTAATCGATTTTGTCCCCCAACCTTACTACGGTGGCGCGTGCCTCCAGCGATCCGAATCATCTTTGGAAATCTTGCGTCTTCGGAATCTACCGGTAACCCGCTCCCTAACGACGCTAGGGGCAATGGAGTCTCATCGATCATGTTACGTCTTAGTGGAACGGCGCCCTCTCGCGATGTGGAAGACTTGATCCGTGAACTGTTGGAGGAAGATGCCTATTACGATCGCACGGAGCACCGTTCTACGCACCGGGAAACACTCGTGCGTCCGGTGCAAATCAGCATCCGAGGCGGGGAAACGATCAGCGCTTTCTCCAGAAATGTCTCCGCCGCGGGAATGGGATTGATCACCAATCAGGTCATCGCCGAACGCGCCATCGGCGTGTTGACGATCGAACGCATCAAAGGCATGCCATCCAGGTTGCTGGCCGAGTGCCGTTGGTGCAGAAGCTATGGCGGGGACTGGAAAATATCTGGCTGGCAGTTCATCAACGTGCATCAGTAGTGATCAGACTGACATCTGATTTGAGAAACAATACGGGCTGTTCCGATTGTCCGCATTGGATGTTGTGTTTCGTTCGTGCTCTCTTTGATGAGCATATCGATCGCAAGGCCCATTTCTGTGTCAATTTGTGACCGTTATCCCGCCTGAGGGTATCCCGTCATCTCAAAGTGACGGATCACACGGGCCGCGACGATTGGATCTGTGACGGCCCACCCTCATCAAAATAGCCACAGGCTACCAGGTGACCCCACAGACGAACCGGTACGGATACCAAACTGTCGCTGGGCCGAATTAAAAACGATGCATGGAGGTATGATGATGCGCAAACGAAAATTGTTTAGCATCGCTACGCTGGCGGCTCTCGCACTTGGATCCACAATCAACGCAAACGCAAGTGACGTGAGCTTGGTCGCGGTCGACGTCGCTTATGAGCAAGATCTGATCACCGAATCGGACGAGGACCGCACGGAGACCGTCAACACCGCAGTGTTGCTCGAAGACCGCTTCGCGAACATGGAAGCTCGTCTGTCGATGATCGAGTCTCAAACCGTGGTCGCCGCACCGGCACCGTCGGCTTGCAACAGTTGCCCGACTCCCAGTAGCCGCATTGCCACCAACTGTGTTGGCAAATGCACCACATACGCAGGTGTTGAGCTGGCGATCTTGAAACCGCACACCGGTGCGCTTTCGATCACCGCGCTGGGAACCACGACGAACTTGACGCCTGCGTTTGACAGTGACGTTTCGCCGCGAATCTTCATCGGACGCGAACTGTCCAACGGACTGGGTTTCCGAGCCACCTACTGGCAATATGATCACAAGACCGACGATACCGCGATTGGTGGATTGTTCACCGGTCTGGAGATCCACGCGTTGGACTTGGAGACCACCAGTCGCACACAGTTTTACGGCAGCGACGTGACCGTTTCTGCTGGTCTGCGATACGGCAACATGGAACTCGGATTGACGGTTCCAGGACTCGGCAGCGCCGCGTATGAAACGGAAGGCGTCGGCCCGACCTTCGCCGCTCAAATGCGACGTCAACTGGGTTCGTCCAATCTCCACTACTTCCTCGGTGGTCGCGCCAGCATCCTGCTGACGGACAGCTCGTTGGTCATCCCCGGCTTGGTGAGCTTGGACGCCGACGACACGGTCACGCAAGTCCTGGAATTGCGATCCGGTTTGGAAGCACGTCGTCGCTTGGGCAGCAACGAGTTGGTCGCGCAAGTGGCGTTTGAGACACAGAACTGGCAAGCCGGAGCGATCGCGGGACTCGTCAACCCAGACGTCGCTTTGGTAGGCCCCGCATTCCGATTGGGACTGACTTTCTAGTCGATTGAGCCCGATCGCTTGAGCAAGATCGATTGAGTCAAACCGATCGACCCTGTACCTCAAGGACAAATGAATCGCCCTGGTGTCTCCCGAGCACCAGGGCGATTCTCTTTTGTGGACGATGTGACGTGAGGCCTACAGCGTTTGTCCGTCTAACTCCCGAAACGATTACGTCTGCGACTCCACTTGAACTCGAATCGCTTCCAAGTCGATTATGGAAACATCAGAGGGAAACTCGCGGTCGAGCAGGAAAACGGCTGGCAAACCACCGCAACAACAACTCCCATGCACAGAAACACGGGGCAGCAAAAGCCATTCACGCGATGGATAGCAATCACGTTAGGAATCTCGTCTGAAACAGCGTGCGGAGGACTTTGAAAAGACTACCGCGAGATTCTGACAGGATTGCGAAGCGATTGATGGCGAGGAAAGCAGCCACATATCTGTAGTGGACGAGGTCACGAGTCCTCCAAAGCTTTTTTCGCCAAGCGACTCGTGACCTCGTCCACCACGGCAGCTACAGATTCATCTGCCGCTCGCGTTACTTGGCCGAGCGAAACGCAAGCGAGACATTTGGATCCGCCGGGTCAACGGATCGAGATGTTCAGCTCAGCTTTGCGATCGCTTCGGCCACCAATGCAGGATCGTCCTGCTCACGCAAGTGCTTGATCTGTTTTGCGTCCAATCCTGCTTTTTCTAGATGACTGACCAAGCGCTTCCAAACGGTCTCCCGTTTCTTGCCTTCGCTCAAGTACAGCTCGGTGATCGCTTCCTGAGCTTTTTGCAGCCCGATGGAATCACGATTCCGATAGTAGTTCTTGATGATGCGATCTTGATGGGGAGTGCGATTGGACATCAAAGAGACTCCAGCAATCGATAGAGAATGAAAAAATCAGACGAAAATGGAACGATCATGGATGGACGCATGCGTTACACCGCCGACGATTGTTCTGTGAGCAATAAGTTTATCGGCCGCGGAGCCATCCCTCTAGAGTAAGCTTACCGGCTTCTGCCGGGCCCCGTCCCTTGTCGTGGGGCCTGTATGTAACCTGCCGAAATCTTTGATTTCGTGAGCCGACGGCGGGTAAGAGAACGTCCGGCTTAGAACGTGGCGGAATCACGGTTTTTAGCCGGAGTTTGCATCCAATCCCAAACTGCTCAATCCCTAACAGCTCAACGTATCGAAGCGGATAACGCTACCAAACGCAGTGAGCCGTGACGCGTGAGCGGCCGGGTCTTGCACGCATCGAGCATCCATTTCAGTGTTTCGACTAAATCAGCCGCCCGCTCAAGCTTCCTATTGGGGGCCCCTTTCCGAACGCCTGTCCGACGCAGAGAATACGCAGGCGATGCGGCGGTCCCCAGAGTGGTGGCCAGACAATATACTTGATCAGAAATCACAGAAAACGGCAAAGAAGCGGGAGCAAGGAATGACGGTGTGCCGAGGCGTCCGTGGCGCGACAACGGTTGAAAACGACGATCGAGACGAGATATTGCTCGCAACGCGGCAATTGATCGGTTTGATGATCCGCCAAAACGGAATCGACTCGGCCGACTTGGCAAGTGCATTCTTTACGGTCACCAAAGACCTGACCGCTGAGTTTCCCGCGCTTGCGGCCAGACAGTTGGGATGGCTGGAGGTTCCGCTGCTGTGCGGCTACGAGATCACCGTGGAAGGCTCGTTGCCGCGATGCATCCGAGTCTTGCTGCACTGGAACACGACAAAAACGCAGTCGGAGATCCATCACATCTATCTCCACGAAGCGGTCAAACTTCGCCCCGATCTGTCCAAGTTGCCACCGGTCGACTTTGAAGAACTTGAGCAATGGATCCGCGGCCACCTGTGTGAGGACTGATCTCCCGTGGCAAAATTTTCCCAGGTCCAGTTCAAACCTTCGGTTGACCTGAGCGCCATTCATGCCGCTTACGTGGTCGCGACCGGTGCTGCCTGCACGGATGAGCGTACTGAGAACCTGTTGGTCAAGCCGGCGGCGGAACTCAATACACGTCTGCTGTCATCATCCATCGACATCCCGATGTTCTGGCACAGCTTGTACGCAGCCTACGCAGCCGGCGAATCCGAACAGACTGCTTGCGAGTCTGCCTTGTCCGCAGGTGGTTGCAGCGAGCTACAACTGGAACAGACCGGCAAGGCCGTTGCCCGACTGGTGGCCGAATGCACCGGCAAATTCAAGAAGCGGTTTCCAAAGCTCGAGGCCCAACTGGAGTTGCGAGCCAACCCGCTGAAAACCAAATGGGAGACTTGCGGCCCAGGACTGCTGATCCAAAGTGCCGCACTGATCTGGGATTCCACACCTCCGACCGGCTGGTGGCCCGCGAAAATCCACGGCTGGTTGGTTCAGCCGATCCGTGGCGGCGACGGACAGTTCGACGCCAAGACACAACGGTTTTGGATCGAAGCGATGTTGACCGATGGAGATCCTCGGATTCCCGAAGTGTTGCGAGTGGGGTGGCTCGTCACTCAACTTGCCATCGCCAGGAATTCCGGAACGAAGGTTGCCGACTCGAGCGGCCGGATGCCTTGGGGATTGGGAACCATCCCGATTGTGTTGGCGGCAGGAGCGGAGTTGGATCTCGTTCATGGACCGCTGCCGATTGCGGATACGGTTCGATGGTGGCGGATGGGCGATGACGCCATCGCAAAAATCTTGATCGATTGGTGGGGCCAATGGCGGCAGACAAAGACCTCGATGCCGGTCGCCCTCAAAGCCTTGGACAAGATGCTGCAATCCACCCGACAGCCGTTTTTGCAACGCAAGATCGACTTGAGCGACATCGAAGACGAATTGTGAGCCAACACCGGTGTTGTCAACCTCCTCTTCATGCGAGTGATTCCTGCGTCTGCGGAGCAAAATCCAACGAATCTTGACTCCCCAAGAGACTGCATTGCACGGAAAAGGTAGAATAGGAGTTGCAGATGGTTCTCTGCTCCCTGTTCTCGTTCCTTTTCACTCTTTGTCGTTGGGTCCATGCCGATTCAGATCAAATGTTCGTGCGGGAAATCGCTCGCTGTCCAAGATCAGTTTGCCGGTCGGAAGGTGAAATGTCCCGGTTGCGGCCAGCCCGTCCAGGTCCCCGGTTCGCCGCAGGCTGGCTCCCCTCAGACAAGCTCACAGCCGAACCCGAAACCGGCCCCTGGTTCTCAGCAACAAGCCTACGCGCAGGCTCCCCAAGCTCAGCCACTGCAAGCACAAGCTCCACAGCAAGCCCCCGCTTACGGCGGCTTGGACGACTTGTTCGACGAAGCAGGATTTCAGAGGAATGTCACGTCGGTTTGCCCAGCATGCAACGAACCGATGCCACCCGAAGCCGCGTTGTGCGTCAAATGCGGTTTCAACAAGTTGACCGGTCAGACGGTTCAGCGTCACATGACCGTCGGCGTCGACATCGATCCCAGTGAAATGGTTCTGCGGAAAGCGGAACAGGACATGAAGGATGCGGATCGGATGCAGCGGAACATGACGGAGAATGCAGGCATGCCTTGGTGGATGCTCGGCTTGATCCTCTTTGTTCTTGGATCAGCCACCACCGTTGCGGTCCTGGCGGTCAACGCCGCCAACCGTGTTGAGAATGTCGGTTTCGATCCAATGTCGATGTTTCTGCAACTTGCCGGTGCGGCCTGTTCGTTGGTCGCCATCGGTGCCACGATCAAACTGATCTTTGACGGTTTTCAGGAAAGCCCCAAGACAGGCCTGTTGTGCTTGACCATCGTCTACCTGTTCGTATTCACCTTCCAAAAACCGAAAGGCCGAATCGGGGCGTTGATCGTCGCGGTTGTCATGGGCGGCATCGCAGGCGGATTGTTCGCCGCATCCAACCGCTGACTCCTTACTCGTCGTCGTAATCGTCTTCGAGCATCACACCCCAACCATCGGAAAGGCCACCAAAGGGGCTCGCGATGCGCGTCAGGTCGTCTTGAATGCGTACGATCTCATCGTAGGTCGGAACCATCTTGACCGTCACATAGATGTCCCAAGCCGGGCCGAATTCTTCATCATCCGGATCGATGATGCCATCCTCGTCCGGTTCACCTTCATCGAACTCGATGAAGGCTTCGTAGCCGGCTTCGACCAATGCTTTGGCGATCGCGTTAGCCGATGCTTCATCAACGGTCAGAACCGGAAACTCAATTTCCATCGGCTGCGTCATGTCGACGCCTTGCGATGCGAGATCCGCCAACACCATCCCGTCTTCGTCGTTTGGATAGTCCGTCATATCATACTCATAGGGTTAGGAAGGCGAATGGTCGTCCATCTGCCGATTCGGGCTTGTACCGACCACAAAAAACAGTGGCTCACCGGCATTCGATCGCAGATTGGAACAACAATGCCACGTTTTGGCAACGAGTACCACTCATTCGCCTCATGCCGACGCGTCCCAGGTAGAATGGTCACTCCGATGGTAGCAACCACTGTGCCCTCGGTGGCCCGCCGTCTCCCGCCTTCACATACTCGCTTCCCTCATCAATCCCGACGGATGACCGGATGACTTTCTCCAGCCGCTGTCTGATTCTGCTCTGCTGTTTCGGCGTCCAACCACTCGCCTCCGCCGAAACGCTTCGTCATCCGGCAAGCCTGCAAGACCAACTGCTAGCGACTGACCCAGAATTCTTGGCACTCGAAGCCGATTTGCGGGGTGATGCTCGACGTGGTGCGATCGTGTTTTTTAAATCCGCAGCCGCTTGCGTGAGATGTCACAGCACCAGCGACACGCGATCGCCGCTCGGACCAAACTTGAGCCAGTTCGATGAACCGGTCAGTCACCGTTACTTGATCGACGCGATCCTCAGACCGTCGGCAAGCATTCGCAAAGGTTACGAGACGGTCGCCGTTCTGAAGACCGATGGGCAGGTCGTTCAAGGCCTGCAGGTCAAGGAAGACGACGAAGAGATCGAACTACGCGACGCGACCGATCTGCAACGCTCGGTGGTGATCCGCAAAGTAGACGTGGAGGCGATTCGTCGCTCGAACAAGTCCATGATGCCCGAAGGCTTGGCCGGTACACTACGAGATCAACGCGAGTTCTATGACTTGGCCAAATACCTTTTCGAAATCAGCCGAGGTGGCGAGCAACGAGCGGACGAACTGAAACCGACTGATGAACAGCTCGCGGTCGTCGACGATTCCCAAAATCTGGACCACGCAGGCATCATCAAACGGCTGAAACAAAGGGACTTTGATACCGGATCGGCAATCTTTCACGGATACTGCGTGAATTGCCACGGTCCGGACGGCAACCGGCCTTCGCTCGCGACGGCCCGCGCGTTCGGAACTCAACCGCTCAAGTTTGGCTCGGATCCCTACCGGATGTTCATGACCCTGACACGCGGCGGAGGACTGATGGCGCCGATGAGTCAATTGACGCCGATGGAACGCTACCAAGTCGTGCACTACATCCGCGAAGCGTTCATGAAAGATCGCAATCCGGACTACGTCAAAATCGACTCGCGGTACCTGGATTCACTGCCCAAGGGAACGGAAAAGGGCGACCGAATCCCAGAGGTCCAGCGGGACTTTGGACCAGCCCTGGCGTCACAATTGGAACGTCGGTTCCCCAGCGTGCTGTCCATCCCGATGGGCAATGTGACCCTCTCGTACGACCTGCACACGATGGATCAAGCCGGTTTGTGGTCGGGTGGTTTTTTGGATCTCAGCGAGACGCAACACATGCGCCCACGCGGCGAAGGAACCGCAAACCCACGCGGCCAATTTATCGATGGCTTGCAGGGATGGCGATGGGCGCACGAAGGACGGTTCGACTATCCAACCGAAGACGTTTTGCCCCGCGGTCCGCTGCCGATCAAGTGGATGGACTATCACGGGCATTACTTGCACGACAACGATGTCGTCCTCAGCTATTCAATCGACGGTCGAGAAATCAAGGAATGGCCATCTGTCATTCCCCAAGACGACGACAACCTTGCCGTGCGTCACGTGATGGAGATTGATCCCGGTCCACCACTGACACTATCGGTCGCTCAATCCGTCGCCAGTGAAAATAACCGAGGTGGCGTTTGCACCGAAACTCCATCGGTGAACGACCCAATGACGGGCGATGCAAACTCGTCCGTCGCCTATTGCGAAAACAACGTCGGCGGCAAATCGGGCGGCGTTTCATTCGCCCAGGTTCGCGGCGACACAAACGGATTGACTTGGCAGATCGATGACGAGTCCCGGATCGTGCTCGTGATCCCTCAGAGCAATGAAAAACGTCTCATCGAAATAAGACGCCAGGTTGCAACATCAGCGTCTGCGTTTGGCAGTCTTGTGGGCCAATGGCTGAATGAGCCCGCTGCTGAAATCACAGCCGAGACCACAGCTGAGATCGCATCCATCCAATCCATGACCAGCGGCGGTGAGCTGCGGTGGCCAAAAGTGATCTCAACGATCGGCTACCCTGGTTTGGAAAATGGAGCCTACGCGCTGGATACGATCACGATCCCGGACGAGTCTCCCTCGAACACTTGGTTTCGCACATCGGCGTTGGACTTTTTACCCGACGGACGGATGGTCGTTGCGATGTACGGTGGCGACGTTTGGATCGTATCGGGAATCGATGATCAGCTCACCGGTCTGCAGTGGAAACGTTTCGCGGCCGGACTTTACGAACCATTCGGACTGCGGGTCGTCGATGGCCAGGTTTACTTGACGTGTAAAGATCGGTTGGTGCGACTGCATGATTTTAACGGGGACGACGAAGCCGACTTTTATGAAAGTTTCAGTGCGGAAACGGACGTGTCCGTGAATTTCCATGCCTTCAATTTCGACCTGCAAGTCGATTCGAAAGGCAATTTCTACTACGCCAAAAGCGGCCACGGCGCCGATTACTCTTTGCCCGGAGCGGTCATCAAAGTCTCACCCGATGGAAGCCAACGCAGCGTCCTGAGCACAGGATTTCGTACCCCCAACGGAATCGGAATGCTGCCCGACGACCGCGTGGTCGCGAGTGATAACCAAGGACAATGGACGCCCGCATCCAAGATCAGCGTGCTCCGACAAGGCGGATTCTATGGCTGGGTCCCGACCTACAACATCGCGGGCAAGTGGTCGCCCGATGGCGGGAAGATCGATATCAAGTCCATTGTGCCGCCCACCACGTTTGATCGACCGATGATCTGGATGCCGCAAGAATTCGACAACTCATGCGGCGGACAACTCTGGGTCGATGATCCGCGTTGGGGACCACTGTCGGGTCGCCTGCTGCACACAAGCTTCGGCAAAGGATGGATGTCGTACACAATGATGCAGCGTGTGGACGAAGTCGATCAGGCCGCGATTGTGAAGTTGCCATTCGATTTTCGAACCGGCATCATGCGCGCGAGGGTCAATCCGGCGGATGGCCAAGTCTACGCGTGTGGGCTGCAAGGCTGGAACGGTGGCGGTCGCGTCGGCTTACTCGAAAACGGAGTTCAACGGCTACGATACACGGGCAAACCGTTTCAGATGGTCAGCGATTGCCAAGTGGAATCGGACGGACTGTTGATTAGGTTCAATTTTCCGCTGGATCCGGTGTCTGCGACCGATCTGCAAAACCACTTGGCCGAATACTGGAACTACCACTGGCGGAGCGACTACGGCAGCGACATGTACTCCCCAACGACCGACAAACCCGGCAAGGAAGCGATCCCTGTATCAACGATCTCACTCACCCCAGACCGCATGGCCATGAAGCTACACGTGACAGATCTGAAACCTGTCGATCAAGTCCACTTGATTTTGAAGGTCAAAGACGAGAGCGGACAACCGTTCGAAGAAGAAATCTATTGGACCATCAACCGCGTACCAAGGTGATCCGCAATGGCCCGCATGGTTTCATCGGGCATCGGGTCATTGTGCCCCAAACCAGGAACGGTGATGAACTCTTTGTCTTGAGTTCCCAGTTCCGCAAACAAGTGTTCCGCATGCTCGATGGGTATCAGGCGATCTGTCGTGCCGTGAATCTGTAGCACAGCACCGTCGTAGTCTTTCAGCCGCGCGATGCAGTCGTAACGATTTCGCATCAACAACCGAATCGGAAAGATCGGATACTTGCCAGCCGCCACATCAACAAGTCGTTCAAACGAGCGTTCCAGAACCAACATCTGAGCGCCGCGCTGATCAGCGACCGCAGCGGCACATCCACCGCCGAGCGATCGTCCGTACAAAATGATTTCTGAATCGGTGACACCAAAGTATTCTTTGACGGCATCATGTGCCGCCAAGCAGTCGGCGATCACGGATGCTTCACTGGGCGTGCCCTCATCATTTCCGAATCCGCGATACTCCGCCAGAACCACCTTGGCATTCAATGCACGCGAGAGCTGCCTCGTCCAAGGCTCCAACCAAGCTGCTTGAGAGCCGTTTCCGTGGAAAAACAACACAATGTTCGGTGCGTCGGCGGGGCAATACATTTGGCCGGTCAGCATGACGCCGTTTTCCGTAGGGTACTCAAACGGCAAGAACGCCGGCTCGCTGCTTGATGTGCTGTTTGCTGGGGAAGCAAATCTCGCAGTTGCGTCCATGTACGCACCCGGATAAACCAAACGAGTCTCCATCGCGACCAGGGCGATCAAGCAACCCACGTAACACAGAGCCGACACCCTAAGAAACTTAACGAGCCCGCGCCGCCAAAGAGGTTTCCGTTTGGCGGGCTCTGGTAATGATTCGTCCGACATGGCAATGAGGCTCGCCCTTTTCAAGGTAACGAATGACTAGTGGTCTGGGATAACTTATTTTTAGGGTAGTGGATCTTGTTAAAGATCCTGTAGCGGTGGGATCTTTGGCAAGAAACACTACGTTAAACCCTAACTTTTAGCTGCCACAGACCACTAGTGCATCGTCCGGTCTTGATTTTGGGGTTAGCCGTTTTGGCGTTAGCCACGGTTGTGTCTTGATTTTGGGGTTAGCCGTTTTGGCGTTAGCCACGGTTGTGTCACGAAAACCGTGGCTATCGCCAAAACGGCTCATCTACCGAACCCACGTTCTAAGACTGGACGATGCACTAGTACGTTTGCGGCTGTTGATTCTGAGCCGGAACGCGTAGTGGACGACGTCACGAGTCCCGACGCATCAGCCGGAACGCGATAGCGTTCGGTTCCCGAGTATAGGCGGGAGAACCGGACGCTATCGCGTGGCGGCTGATTTGCGCGGACTGTTTCCGCACCAATCCGTGTAAATCGTATGGTAAAAACGTGTTACGAAAACTCTAGTGAGTCGTGTGAATCATCCGAACCAGCCCATCTCTCGCAGCTCCAAAGACACCAATTCCCCGCGATTTGAGTCTGGCAACCAAACCGCTTATGCTGTCGGCTCAATCAGCTATCTCTATTTGAGCGGGAATCAAGCATCTGTGACAAGTGACGACGAGGGCAATGCGGCTCAAGCAGGCAAAAAGGATGCTTTGCCAATGCGCGAGATCAACTATCGCCACAGCTCGCAGTTTGTTCCCATCCTGGATCACTTGGGCGTTTCCCTGCTAATTTCAACCTACGCGGCTGGCAAAGTCGTCTCGGTGGGCTTGAGCAAGAGCGAATTGACACTGGGGTTCTCCAATTTCCAGCAGGCGATGGGGATCGCGGTTGGCAAAGATCGGCTTGCGATCGGCGGTCCCAATCTGATCTGGAAACTACGAAACGCACAAGAATTGGCGTCCAAGATTGAGCCGGCGGGCACATACGATCGTGGCTACTTGGCCCGCGAGTCATTCGTGACGGGCAACATCCATGTACACGAGATGGGATGGGGCCGCGATGGCGAACTTTGGATCGTCAACACACTTTTCTCGTGCCTTTGTAATCTGCACGACGCCTACAATTTCGTCCCCCGCTGGCAACCGTCGTTCATCTCCGAGTTGGCACCTCAGGATCGCTGCCACCTCAACGGAATGTGCATGATTGATGGCAAGCCGCGATACGTGACGGCCCTTGGGACAAGCGATTCGCCACGTGGATGGCGTGACAATAAGTCCGACGGCGGCGTCGTGATCGATGTTCGCAGCAACCAAGTCGTCGCCAGCGGTTTCTGCATGCCTCACTCACCACGATGGTACCAGGGCAAGCTGTACCTGTTGGACAGCGGTCGAGGCCGGCTGGTAGTGGTCGATCCCGAGTCAGGAAACTTTGAGACCATCGTGGACTTCCCAGGCTACGGCCGCGGACTGGCGTTTGCCGGTCAATTCGCGCTGATTGGAATGAGTAAAGCAAGGGAGACCTCCGTGTTTGGTGGCGTCCCCATTTGCAACGACCGTGCGTCGATGCGATGTGGAATCGTCGTCGTTGACATGATCTCCGCAAAAAGTGTCGCCTACCTGGAGTTCGAATCAGGCGTCGAAGAACTCTTTGATGTCCAAGTCATTTCAGATTCCAAGCGAACCGTTATCTGCGGCCCGTTTCCCAACGAAGACGGTCAAACTCCAGTCTGGGTTGTCCCCAACTCGCAACAAATCGATCGGATGCCTCTATGACCAACCCGTATGAACCGACAGCGACCACAACGGATACTCCGCCACCCGAACCAAAGTCCGCTTGGAAAGTGACGACCGGTTTGATCGGCTGGTGCTTTGCCGGACTGGTCTATCTGGTCATCGGCTGGCCGGTTGCCGCCGCGTTGGCGTTCTTTTATTCCTTCAATCGCAAGGGACTTGCCGAAAAGGAAGCATTAGAAGCAAACGTGCGTGCGTGCCCGAATTGCCAACGCGAAATCGGTGCGAATTCTCGTATCTGCCCTCGATGCATGACTCGTTTCGAAAACTCAATTTGAAAACCCGACAGAGCTTCTGAGATCCCCATGAGCCAATCAAAGTCCCACGATCAACGAATCGCAGAACTGACTTTTGCGTCAGTGTATCCGCACTACCTGGCAAAGGTGGAGAGAAAGGGGCGAACCAAAGAAGAGCTGCATGAAGTGATCCAATGGCTGACAGGTTTCAGCGAAAAAAAGATGCAACAACAGATCGACGAGGGCGTGACGTTTGAGCAGTTCTTTCAACGCGCCAAGCTCAACAAGAACGCTCACCTCATCACCGGCGCGATCTGCGGCTACCGCGTGGAAGAAATCGAGAATCCACTGACGCAGAAAGTGCGGTACTTGGACAAGTTGGTCGACGAACTGGCCAAAGGCAAGAAGATGGAAAAGATTCTACGCCAAGAGTGAAAAGAGATCACAAGACCAAACGGCCCTCGCCCACCATTCTTGCTTCCACTGCCAAAAGCCTGAATGGACAACTGCGGCAACAAGAGTTCTGCGAGCAGGAGCATGCCGCACGGTGTAATTTTCACCGTGTAATTATTGCAGATGAGAAAAATGAGGACACAGCACATCAATAGTTTGCTGAGCGTTCCTGCGTGCCTTCCAAGTCCGTCCCCGGGGGTAATCTTTTGCACCGCCCCATGCTTAATGCTGCCATCGTCTCCGCGACGAGCATCAGATGACCACCAACGGCGTAGCTCTTTATGGAAAGCCGCGGAGGCGGCGGAAGCGTAAAGCCTGGGACGCCAGTCCAAGGTCTCGCTCTGGTAGAAAATTACGGGTAGAAAATGTCTCAGAGAACGATTCTTCGGTACAGTCGCCGCCGACAATCTTCTACCCGTAATCTTCTACCAAATCACAATTGACCAACTGTACGGCTCGACCTTCGTGATGAACACGAAAGCCTTGGAAGAGAAGGTTACGGGAGGAATGGTCAATGATTGACGAATCAAGGACCGTTACATCCAATCTGCCAAGACTGAAGAAGAAAACCACCCCCGTCCCCATCCGTCCCCTTTCGTCCCATCCGTCTTGTTTTCTCGCTTCAAAGACCTCCGTCCCCTTATTGTTCGTCGCACCGGTGAGTGAATATCGAAGTCATTCGTCCAGGACATTGACTTTCACTGAATTGGCAGTTTCGGCGGACAAGTTGACTTCACCAAGCGAATGAGAATCGTTTGGTTCAGTGGACTCGGAGTGGAGTCGCAGACTCGCGCCGACAGGAAGTTTCTCTATCGTGTAGTAGCCTTCCGCGTCCGTCTTGACTTTCAAGCGTTTCCATTCAATGGATGTGTCGAGTGGATCCAGCGGGTCCTGATCTGACTCTTGATCGACCTCAACGCTAACAAACGCGTTGACGGATCGTCCAGCAATGGGCTCTTCGTCTCGGCTGAGCAATCTACCACGAAAACTTATGGTGGGTTGCAGCATGACACGCAGCATGCGTTGCGGTTGATCGACTGTGACAATGCCTCCCCAATCACCGTCTTCGCTGTACGCGATCACGGCCACACGCGTGGCCATGGTATTGAACGAAAAAACTCCGTCGTTTCGAACCGAAACCGTTACCGTACCAGGAAACCGTCCATCGATCGATCCGGCGACCACAGTCAAAGTGCTAAAATCAATCTCCTTGTGATCTCCTTTCACGCAGACGCCAAGGATTGTTCTCGGTTCGTCGAACTCCCGATGAATGGTGAGTTTGTTCGGTTGCCCCACAACTACGGGGATCTTCTCTTCGACACGCCAATTGGGATCGAGGATGCTGACCTCAAGTTCTTTTCCCGGTTGGACGTGCACGACAGCACCACCATCTTCGTTGGTCCTCACCCATGAGGCGCGAGTGCCACTCCCGTATTCCTTCTGACCATTTTTTAGCCAACTGAAAACGTGCGTTTGACACACAAGGAGTTGTTGATTGGGTAGTGGACGATGGTTTTCGCCAGCGGTTACTTGGATCTCCAACGCAGCCGATCTCTGTATGTCAAGTATAATCGGCGTTGGCTCTCTTCCGTCATCGGGCGCAGGAATCAGATCGATCATGTCGCTCGTGAATTTCGTATCGTTGACGCAAACGCAGTAGGTCGCACCCGGCAGCACATCGGCCACGAATCGGCCCTCTTTGTCCGTCACCGAAAGAAGAACATCACTGCGGCGTAATCGTTCGCCCTGAAAACTTCGCAATTGGATGGTAAACCCGGCTTTCGACCCCTTGGTACGTTTCAATACTCCTGAAACCTTGACTCGTTTACGCTTTTGTTCGACTCTGACGAGAAAGTCATTGATTACCCACTTACCCTTGTCGACTTGGAACCACTGGTTGTCATCCAAATCGACGTAACAACTATGATTCTCCCAGTCGGGAAACCATTTGAATACAGCGTCACCTTGATCATCAGTCACCATCTCCGACGCGTCGATGGTACCCATTAAGTTGTAGAACGGTGGCGGTGTCCCTACCTGAAATTGAAATCGAATACCCGACACAGGAATGTTATCGCCGTCAACGACATGAATCTTCAGTGGACGACACTCATGAAGCGTCACCGTGTGCGTCTCAGCGTCAGGGTCCCGAATAGGTTCACGATCAAAATAAAATCCGCCAAACCAAGGATTGTCCGTCCACGTGGTGATCGCACGAAGTTGTTCATCGCTAAGCAAGTCAAACGCCGCAGAACCGTCGTCACCGGTGCGTTTGATCATCACGTGACCCGTGCTCATTTCCAACTTGACGTTGGCTTTGGCGACAGGTGATCCATCTTGAACGGCTCTCACGGTGACCGTACGAACGCAGTGGCGAAGCGTGATGGGCAAACCGTCGATTGCAGTTTGCCGCAAGCGGACCCGATCAATGGTTAGATCGCTGCGCTGGGAACCGTCTGCCGATACGGCATCAATACGCACTGCGTACCAGTCCTGGCGATGCACCGGCAACCATACTTCGTATTGATTCCCCGTCACCGTCACGGGCAAAGTTTCGGAAACCGTCCTGCGGTTCAACTTCGCCGACACAGACGGATTCGTCGCTGGTTCGCCTGAGGGCAGCAGGATGTCACCTTTTAATCGAATCTCCAAATCATCCAGGTTGCCCCGGATCCATTCCTCCGCAGTTTCTGCCTCGTCTACGCTGTTGGGAGCGACTGATTCTTCTCCTAGGCTTGCCATCGCAAACGGCAGGGTGGCGATTGTGAAAAGCAATACAAACCGAACGGTTCGAAAAACATTAGCGATTGGCAGCATCGTGATCTCAAAACCAGTAGGGTCCGACGGACGATTCCAAGGACCACTGTATTGCCAGCCAGTAACCACGTCAAACTTATGCGCCCTCGCGACCTCATCGAAGGAGGATCGCCGCCAATATGTTTGATATGGCAAAGAAAAAGGGACGGCAAAGAAAAAGGGACGGGCAAAGAAAAAGGGACGGGGGTAGTTTGGGCCGGGGGTAGTTTGGGCACACGAGACGGCAGCGTAAAGCGTGGGGCGTGAGCCCCATGGGGGGACGCACCACCGCGTCTGAAAAGCCGGCAAAGAAAACGGGACGGGGGTAATATTGGGCACACGAAACGGCAGCGTAAAGCATGGGACGTGAGCCCCATGGGGGGCGAACCACCGCGTCTGAAAAGCCGCGACGCGGCGACAGATACGTCACGGATTCTCACACAATCTGTCGCCGCCTCCGCGGCTTGTCTGGCGTCGTTGCGGAACGTGACCTGGGACTGACGTCCCAGGCTTTACGCTTTCGCCGCCTCCGCGGCTTTCGATGGCGAACGAGCAATAAAGTACTGAGGGTGAGAGTAATTGGTGTCGGATGCCGACTTGGGCGCGGTCTCCGCTTTATTGCTGCCCCTGGTCTCCCCGAATGGGAGCAGACAATATGGGGAAGGGAGGATTAGGCAGACAACGGATGAGAGCGCCGCCTCGATGTGGATGTTTGCACGCGAAGGCGTTAAGACGCGAAGAGTGGGCACTTGTCTTCGCGTCTTTGCGCCTTCGCGTGAGTAAACTTGGAGGGTGAGAAACGGTGTCGGACACCGAATTGGAAGGATGAGCGATGATCAGGAGCGACGTGTTCGTTCTCGTGGACAATCCTTGCGACGAATTGGCGATTCGAGATCGAACTTCCTCGCAGTCGAATCCAGTTAGGACTCGTCGCCACACGGAATGCCGCGGCGCATGCTTCAACGGAGCTTCTCATGTTCCGTCAACCAAATTGGCTTCCGACGTCTTCTCTCCTCCGGAATCGCTAGGATTCAAGGGTTCGGAACCTTCGACGTCACCGCTGAACAATTCCCATTGAATTGGCTGACGCGTTGAGAGGTAGATTTCAACTTCATTCCCAGGAACTCTTGCGACTTTGAAAATCAAGTCGCCGTCATTAGGGATGCAGACGCAAGCGAATTCTTCTCCGTGAATCTTGAAAGAAATGTTGTTGCCTTTTAATTCACCGATGCTTTTCCAAGCAATAAGAACATTGTTGAAACTGATAAACTCGTCGCTCATCGTCTCGTCACCTTCCCGCTCTACATCCTGGACGACCTTATTCACGACGCCGGAGTCTGAAATCTGCCAGAACGAATTTCCCTTCACTAATGAGTCGATGACCTCGAGCTTGCCATCATTTGATCGATACCGTGCGAATCGCGGCGACGGTCCCTTGAAATCGACGAGCGTAAAAAACGACCACTGACCTGCGTCCTTATCCAACAGAGCATAGGCGTCACAGGAAACGTCGACCTCATAGTTCGGGGAAGTAATCGCACTGCGTTCGGTCACTCTTTTCAATCGAACCACGAATCCGCTGTACTGTTCTGTCTCGACTAACGTGAGTTCATTTGGAGTGAGCCACTGCGTTTGTGGGCTTTGATGCTTGGAACAGCCTGAAGCACTCGTCAGTGTTGCGACAACCACTAACAGGAGCGAGCACGAAATAATTCCACCCAAATCTAGGTGATTCATTGAAACTCAGCTCCCGTGAATTCTGGAATTTCGGATGACAAAACTCTTGCTCTACCCTCGTCATTGTTTTGATGGGGACAGAGTATTGTCGGACTAGTCAGCAAAGTGAACGGTCCCAGTTCGTGAGTTCACAATTTCACAAGTTCGTCTTCTTTCCAATCGTTTGCCGCCTTTGGCGGCAAACGATTGGAAAGACGGAGCCACGTTAATGGAGGCCTCGTCAAGCTAACTTCGAAACTCATCTACTCATGAGGCAAGCTCATGGGGGTCCAGAGGATGATGCAGGGTATTATATCGCTTCCAGCTTCCACCTCAAATTCCCAGTCGCAGATGCGACGGCAGCGTAAAACATGGGGCGTGAACCCCATGGGGGGCGCACCACCGCGTCTGAAAAGCCGCGACGCGGCGACAGATACGTCACGGATTCTCACACAATCTGTCGCCGCCTCCGCGGCTTGTCTGGCGTCGTTGCGGAACGTGACCTGGGACTTGCGTCCCAGGCTTTACGCTTTCGCCGCCTCCGCGGCTTTTTAAGACGAACGAGCAATAACGGCCGATTGGTCCCACCCATCAACTTGACACTGCGTTATCGGGAAATCGTATGCACATCCTGACACAACAGATAGCGTTGAACGGATGGCGTCATGCAGAGCATGACCTACCGGGATCCCAGTCGCGGATGCGACGGCAGCGTAAAGCATGGGGCGTGAGCCTGGACTGCTCAACATTTGGTGTTGACCTGTTTTACGCTGCCTCCGTTTTGTTCACCATGTCACCTCCACCAAGGAACTTGGGGGCGGGCGAGCAGAGCCGTTTAGGCGAATGCGAGGGAGGGGGCAACGGTGACGCGAGAGGCTCGTCAACGCGTATTGCGGCGCGTAGGCCCCCTCCCGGATCTTGCTTCGCTCGATCCGACCTCCCCCAGCTGCGCCGGTGGAGGTGACAGTTAACTTGAACGAGCAATAATGGGAAAGGGGTTTTTACGCGTAAGGCCTACGAATCCGCCTTCGAAATCCTCTACGCCACCCATTGATGAGGCGTCCCCTTAGCGGGTTGCGGGGAATGGTTGCGTCAAGGCGTCGGCTAACTGCTTGACGTGCGGTTGTTGCACCATGCTGTGATGATGACCACTCACATACTGCACATCCACTTGTCGCACCCACTTGCTCCAACCTCGGTCTGACTGTGAATCAGATGCGGCCTCCATCGGGACATCGGTGGGGCGGACCAACAATACATCGACATCCAACGGTTGCAACTCGTACTGCGATGCAAGCTCGACGTGGTGTCGAAACAAACGCTTCAAATCGGCGATGATCTTCTCCACCAATGCCGGTGGCGTCTCCTCAGCCAAAACACCGAGTTTTTCCGCGTGGCGGTACAGCATCGGCAGAATCTCGTCTTCCGATAGTTGTGCCAGATCACGGAGCGAAAGATCGATTCCGTACTCCAAACCCACCGCGTTTGCGTCCTCGTCCGCAGATCGCTCCGGAATGGTTGTGTCCAACAGCACCAGTCGATCGACCGACAGTCCGGCCGACATCATCTGTCTGGCGATCTCATACGCGACCACGCCGCCCAAGGACCAGCCGCCGATTTGATAGGGACCGTCGGATTGGATCGTACGAATCGCTGCGATGTACTCGTTCGACATCTCATCAATCGTTTCCGGCAGTCGCTCCGTACCATGCAATCCACGTGATCGGATCGCCCACAGCGGCTGCTCGGCAGGCATCGCATCGGCCAGTTCACGATAACAAGCAACGATCCCGCCAGGCGGATGGATCATGAACAGCGGACGAAGCTCCCCAGAGGGCTTCAGCGGCGCTAGCAGCGGGTGCAGGTCACTTTCCGAATCAGAATGAATCGATCGCTTGGCCCACTCGACACAGTGCCGACCGAATCGCTCCTCCATCTGCGATTCGTAAAGCTCCACGAGTCGACGTGAGAGCTGGCTGATGTCGGCCAAGTCAAAAAGGAGTGCCGTGGGGACATCGACACCAAGGATGTCCGACAGAGTTTGCGTCAACATTGCGGCTTGCAGAGAGCTGCCGCCGAGCTGAAAAAAGTTTTCGGTCACGCCGACGGCAGGCAGTTGAAGTGTCTCTGCCCACAAGTCAGCCAAGAAACGTTCCAGCTCCGTCTGCGGCAATACGCCCACATCTTGGCGTGTCGATTGACTGACGATCTCCGGCAACTGATTCCTCAGCAATTTGCCGCTCGTGCCGGTGGGTAACTCCGTCAATCCCGAGAACACCTGCGGACGTTTGTAGCTGGGCAACTTTTCGGCGACAAACCGGGTCAGTGAAGTGACCATCGCGTCATTAAGTTGAGCTGACGGTTCACCGTCGTCGCCGTCCGGGACGACGAAGGCCACGAGCATTGCAGAGGGTGAGTCGGCATTGAGAATCTTGCATGCGGCTGCGGAGACTTGAGGATGGTTGGCGACGACCCGCTCAATCTCCTCCAGCTCGATCCGATACCCACCTAGTTTCACTTGTCCATCGTCTCGCCTGAGAAATTCAATCTGTCCATCCACGCGACGACGCCCGATGTCGCCCGTCAGATAGACGCGTTGTTCGTTGTTTGCATCAGGCAAAGCAACAAACGAATTCTGCGTTTTCATCGGATCGGCAAGGTATCCGGTGGCCAGTCCACGACCGGTGATCGCGATTTGCCCAGGAACCGTGGGCGGATTGGGTTGCAGAAACTCGTTGACAATGCGAATCTCCGCGCCGTCGATTTCTGTTCCGATGGGGACACGCCGATTGGCGGGATGATCGGTCGCACAATACGCGGTGGCTTCAACGGAACATTCCGTGGGTCCATAGAAATTCCACAATTCCGCTTTCGTGATTTGGCGAACAAGGCGCGGCAGGTCACTAGGCATCGCTTCGCCGCCACACCAAATCTGCCTGACGCTGGTAACCTTTCGAAACCGCGGACGTTGCAGCAGAACACGGATCAAGCTGGGGACGGCGGGCAAGATCGTGATGGAGTCGCGAATGATCTGATCGATCAACGAATCGGGATCACGAAACACACCAGCGTCAGGCCAAACAAGCGTGGCACCCTGAGCGAGCGTCGTGAACGCTACTCCAATCGCCGCGTCGAACTGATGCGACAACAACATCAACACGCGATCGTCGCTCAAAAGTGGCACGTCGCGGCTACGCCAACGAAGCGTGTTGGCGATTCCACGGTGAGGAACCATCACTCCTTTGGGCGTGCCCGTTGATCCGGAAGTGTAGATGACATAAGCAAGATCGTTCGGAGAAACATCATCGTTCTTTGACACACTCGACGGTGAGTCTTTCATTACATCACGCAGCTCGATTCTGCGATCCGCCGGTACTGATTCTTGCCAGGAACCGGTGTCATCAACGATGGCGAAAGGAATCGTGGTATCGCACTGAAGCTGCTGAAACGAAACCGCCGGTTGCGAACTGTCGATCGGAATGAACGCGGCACCGGACGCCATCACGCCAAGGATGCCGATCATCGCATCGGCTCCTCGTGGGGCGCAAACCGGAACAAAATCACCAATACCGACCTTCGCCGCGTTCAAATGCGCTGCCAATCGAAGCGCACGATCCAGAACCTCTCGATAAGTGAGAACAACGTCGTCAAGCTGCATCGCCGGTCGATCTGCATACTCGCACTCCGCTGGACCGAACAACAGCGATTTGAGAGTCTCCTCAGGGCTGTCAACACGGGCATGACCATGCGACGACTCGATCCGTTTGTCATTCCACGCGACGGACTTCACTCTCTCATCTGGCGAACGAAGCAACTGGGTGAACAGTGTTTGAAAGTTCTGCGACATCTGTTCAACGGTGTCACGCTGAAACAAATCTCGGCAGTAACAAATCAATCCACGAAGCTCGTTTTGTGCAAACTCAAAGACGAACTCGACGTCGTGATGGCAAGTCGGGTGACGCACGAAGAATCCTTCCTGATTGAGGCCTCCTTCGTCGACATAACTCTGTTGCGAATCCATCAAGAAACCGGCCCGTCCCTCCTCGCTCCGCAAATGCGCCTTTTCAAACGTACACGACACTTGGAACAGCGGAGTTCGCCCTGCATCGCGTTTTGGACCGACTTGTCGAACGATCTCGGAGAGCGGCAACTGCTCGTGCTGCAACGCATCAAACATGTGCTGACTGATGGTCGACACAAAATCGGCGAAACAAGGATTGGCCGAAACATCCGCCGGAATCGGCAACATGTTCACAAAAAAGCCGACGGTGTTTTCAAAACGCTGCTGGCTGCGTCCCGAAAACGGCGTTCCGACAAGAAAGGCGTCTTGTCCGGTGGAGCGGGCAATGAAAACGGACAATGCAGCCATCACAACGGCGTTGGGTGTGGTGCCGAATTTCGCGGCGCTTTGTTTGATTTTGTCGACGAAGCCATCTTGCATCGAGAAGGTGACGACGTCGGCACGTCCTGTGAAGCTTTCAGGACGATGGTAGTCCGTCACCCAATCCAGCACGGTCGGGATGCCTGACAACGAACTTTTCCAATACTGGCGGTCGGTCTGCGATAGAGGACTGTCCAAGCGTTGCCGCTGATGGTCGACAAACTCATGGTAATTGTTCGATGCCGCCGGCAATTCAGGCTCCCCGCCGCTCGCGAATGCCGAGTACGCGGTACGGATTTCGCTCATCATCAAGATCAACGACCAAAAATCGACCACGATGTGATGCGTAGTCGCCACCACAACGCAATCGGTTTCACTGCGCCGTAGACATGCAACTCGAATCAGCGGACCGGTCGTCAAATCGAACGGTCGCTGCGTCTGTTCCAGCACCAACGCTCGAAGCGCCTCGTCATCCGCGCCTGACGCGTCGGTGATCGTGAACTCAGGTGCCAGTTGTGGGTGAACGGTTTGTTTCAGTTCACCGGACTCTGCAGAGAACGTGGTACGTAGCGATGCGTGTCTCTGGGCAAGCCACACGATCGAACGCTCCAGCGCGTCGATGTCTAAGCGTGAACGAATCCGTGACGGCAGAAAGACGTTGTATGCCGTTGAGTTGGGATCCCGTCGGAACGCGTGCCACAGGCCCTGTTGCCCCAACGACATGGGGAAACAACTGCTCGCAACGCTCCTTTGCTGCAGCAGGTTCCGCAGCAGTTCACGTTTCTGCTCAGGCGTCAGTCCATCGATGGGGCCATTTAAATTCATCAGGTCGCACTATTCCAACATCTGCTTGAGCAGTTGATCGACCGCCGACTCTGACATGCCGGGCAACTGTTGCAGCAACAATCCGGCTTGGTCACCAGTGATGGGTTCCGGGAGGGTTTCGTTCATGGGAATTTTGCTCACGGGCGGCGATTTCTGCGACTCATCGTAGGAGCCGGGCGACTGCATGGTCAAGGATTCGATCTCGGTTGCCAATTGATCGATGCTGGGACAACGCATCAGCATCGCGATGGGCAAGCTGATCTCGATGCGACTTTCGATCCAGTTTCGCAATTCCACCGCCATCAGTGAATCGAGCCCCATCTCCACGAGCGGTCGATGCGATTCGACTTGGGAAAGTTCCATCCCGAGCAGACTCGCGGTCTTTGTGCACACAATCGCGCGGATCATCTCTCGCCTGTCCTCTGAGTCCGCTTCGCGAATCTGCTTGGCCGTCGCCAGCGTGTTGACGCCGCCGGAGACAAACTCGTTACGATGTTGCAGCAGATGAGCGAACCTTGGTGACGGGTCGGAGGTGATCCCCAGACCACGCCAAAGCGACCAGTCCATTTTCAGGACGCTCAATTGCAACGCTTCGTTCTGCATTGCGAACTGCAAGGCATCCGTTGCTTGTCGGACGGTGAAACTCAGCACGCCTTGGCGTTCCAGTCGTTGCCCCAGTTCGTCTCGTTGAGCAAGGTAGCCGACTTCGCCCAAATGTCCCCAGTTGATGACGAGTCCTGGCAAGCCGACCGCGCGACGATAATGCGTCAGCGAATCCAACAAAGCGTTCGCTGCGGAATAGTTGGCCTGTCCGGCATGACCGAAAACGCTTGAAAGCGACGAAAACAATACAAAGTGGTCCAACGAGCGATCCAACGACGCTTCGTGCATGTTCCAACCACCGATGACCTTTGGCCGCAAGACACGCGTCAGAGTTTCGCGATCCAGGTCGGCCAGCAAGCGGTCTTCTAACACCATCGCGGTGTGGAACATCCCCTTCAGTGGCGGCATGTGATCATCGATGTGCCGCAACACGGAGTCCACATCAGCACGACACGTGATGTCGGCCGGCAAGACCTTGACCTCGACGCCCATCGACTTCATCGATTCGACTTGCTTGGACACGTCCGCTGGCAGCTTTTTTCGTCGACCACTCAGCACAAGATGCCGGGCACCGCGTTGGGCCATCCATCGCGCGATTTGCAATCCGAATCCACCGGTCCCACCGGCAATCCAGTACGTTGCGTCGGCACGAAACTCCACCGGCGGTCGAGCGGAGGGATACAACGCGTCGGGTGGTGAGTCGAATCGCACGGTGACTTTACCGACATGCTTGGCTTGCTGCATGAACCGATACGCCTCACGCGTTTCTGCGACAGGGTATGCGATCGTGGGCAGCGGTTGTAATTCGTTGGACTCAAACCTCGGAACCAGGTCACGCAGCATGTCGCCCATTCGTTCCGGCTGGACCTTGAACAATTGATCCAAATCGATCGCGAACATGGCCAAGTTGTTTCGCATGGGCGCCAGTCCCAACGGCCGATCGGCGTAGATGTCACGCTTGCCGATCTCCAAAAAGCGTCCGCCGGTGTTGAGAATCGACAGTCCCTTCTCGATCGCTTCGCCGGGCAATGAGTTCAGAATCGCATCGACTCCGCGCCCACCGGTGATCGCCATTGTTTGCTGAGCGAAGGCAAGCGATCGTGAATCCATTGCATAGGATGCACCAGCGTCGAGAACGTACTGCCGCTTCTCTGCCGTACCGGCCGTTGCCAAAACCTCAACACCCGCTGCGAGCGCCAATTGAATCGCAGCCAAGCCGACACCGCCGCTGGCCGAGTGAATCAATACGCTCTCGCCTTTTCGCATCCGGGCGCATTCGTGCAACGCGTACTGAGCCGTCAAGAACGCGATCGGCAACGCCGCAGCTTGCTGAGCGGAAAGATTCTGGGGTTGCCGAGCGACCAGGGCCGCGTCCACGACGACTTTATCGGCAAACGATCCCGGGGCAATCGCGATGACTTGGTCACCCGGCTTCCACTGCGAGACATTCTGTCCGACGCGAGAGATTCGTCCGGCACACTCGGCACCCAAAGCGACCGGTCCATCCGGCAATCCGGGGTACAAATCCAGGGCTTTCATCACGTCGCTGAAATTCAGACCGGTCGCCTCGACAGCGATTTCGACTTGATCGTCCAGCAAAATCCTGCTCGGTTCGGTTTCATACCGAAGCTCTTCGATTGCGGCGGAGTTGCCTCGACGCAGGCGGTAGCTCCCATAATTCTTTGGTGTCGGCAACAACGGCTGACGAGCTTGCGGTACGAAGCGTCGAACAAAACGCTTTCCATCGCGATACATGATCTCGTCTTCGTCGTCGCCGCAGGCCACGATCTCGGCCAGTAGTTGGTCGACGGTTTGAATTGTGCGTGACGGCTTGATCACGTCAGCAAACGGAGCACTGCGGGTGACATCAACCAACTTGCAACGCAGACGCGAGCATTCGCTGATCATCACGCGTCCCATACCGATCAGCGGGGACTGCGCAACGGCGACTTGCTGGATGGTATCGTCGGGACTCTGTGCATCGGTCGTCACCAGGGTGAGGTTCGCCGCCGAACCGTCGTGAACCCGCTCCCATGCCTGAACCCAATGCGTCGGGGCCAGAGTCGTCAGCACGGTGCTACGTTCCAGTCGGGCAGGATTCAGATCGCTGTTCTCCGGAGCGTCGAGTCCCCAGAGAAAGACGATGTCAGTGGGCGGTTGCTCCATCTCGTCGAGGACCCTGGCAAAATCATCCAAATTCTCAGGATCGATGATGAAGGTCCGATCGTCGAGTCGGCGATACGACGTTCCATGCTGAATCTGGTACACATCGCCTAGTTGTCGAAGCGAACCGACCAAAGCCGCACCAAGCCCACCTCGGTCACTCAGCACGCACCAAAGTCGTTGCGTGTTGTCGGAACTAAGCGATTTGACCTCCGACGGCTGCCAAACGTAACGGTAAATCAAATCGATCGAATCGATCTTGTTGGGATCGGCTGTAACACTCGCTGGTCCGGAGACCCGTCGACTCTCAAACCCACGAATCGATACGCAGTGCTGACCGGATGCGTCGACGATGTCGATGTCCGCCAGCATCCGGTACGGATCTTTGCTCAAGATGCGTACGTGAGCAGTCAACATGCCGGCAACAGGTCGGTGAACAATGATTTTTTGAATCGTATTGGGCAGATACAGATCACTCAGCGTGTGATCAAACGCCGCGTCGGCGATGATCATCCCATGAAAACAACTGTCCAGTGCGGCCGGGTGCAACGCATATCCTGGATCAGATCCGCGGACCTTGATCGTCACGACCGCTTCGCCGTCCCGTCGATCCGCACCGACGACACAACGAAACTCCGGCCCGTACTGAAGCCCAAGGGAATCGCAGTACGCGTAGCAACGTTCCGCGGTCACGGACTCTTCGCAGCGTGCGATCGCCTGCGAAATCGATTCCACCGACCAATCCGAGGTCATCTCAGAATCAAGAATCTGCATCGGCAGCGTCGAGTCATCGCTCAGCGTGACATCCGCTATCGTCTGCCAAGTCGACTCGTCGGTCTCACTGGCGCTGAAGGTCAGCCGATTACGTTCGACGTCAAAACGAACATTCATTCGCTTGGCGTTCTCGTCATCGAGCAACAGCGGATGGTGCAATCGCAGTGACTCAAGGCACACTGCTGGCGAGTCCATTTGTTTGGCATCGAAATGTGCCGCGTCCTCGGCGATCTGCTTGCCAGCCGTATAAGCCATTTCAATGATGGCTGCGGCCGGTAAGACAATCTTTCCGCGAACCGCGTGATCGCGCAAGTAGCGTTGCAACCGCAAGTCGATACGGCCTTGCCATTGCGCGTTGCCGCTGTCGACGGAGTCTTGCAATAGCGGGTGGTAGTCTGCAACCGTTCGTGTGCTCAGCGACTCCAACGATTCCGACCACAGGCGTTGACGCTGAAAGGGATACTCGGGCAAGTCGAGTTTACGCGACGGCTTGTCGTTCAGCCGAGACCAATCCAAGTCCAAACCGATGCTATACAAACTCGCCAGCGAATCGGTCATGCACAGTAGGTCGTTGCGATCACGGTGTAGCGATGGAACCACGCGTACCTCGGCACCCGTGCGTTGATAACACTCCGTGATGGCAAACGAAAGCACTGGGTGGGGGCCGATTTCGACCGCGACCGCAAAGCCGAGTCCGCTTGCGACTCGCATCGCGTCGGCAAACAGGACGCTTTGGCGGACATTTTGCCACCAGTATTCGGCATCCAACCCGGTTCCGTCAAAAACATCCCCGGTCACCGTCGAGATCAACGGCGTGTGCGTGGGACTTGGTTGGATGTTGGCCAACGACCGGATCAGTTCGTCCCGGACCGGCATCATCTGAGGGCTGTGGAAAGCGTACTCGACTTTCAAGCGACGACAGAACACACCCGCCACGTTGAGTTTTTCGTCCAACGACGCAATCACCGATTCGTCACCCGAGATCGTGATCGATGTCGGCCCGTTGATCGCCGCGATCGAGACGTGATCCAAGCAGTCGCGAATCCATGGTCTGACTTCATCTGGCGAAAGCCCCACGGCGATCATCGCGCCGCGAGACGTTGCCAGATCCATAGTTCGACCGCGGTGGATCGCCACGCAACATGCGTCTTGGAAACTGAGACCGCCCGACAGGTGCGCCGCTGCAATCTCGCCCACGCTGTGACCGACGATGGCGGTGGGAACGATTCCCCAGTCACGCCACGTCTCCGCTACCGCGACTTGCAGCGCAAAGATGCACGGCTGCGCGATTCGCGTGGACTGCAATCGCGATTCGGTCTCGCGTTTCGACAATTCATCCAACAGCGACCAACGGACGTACTTGGCAAACTCCCGATCGCATCGCTCGATACAATCGCGAAACACTTTGTTATTCTCCAATAGCCCGCGACCCATCGCCCACCACTGGGGTCCTTGTCCGCTGCAAACAAACAGCACACCACGATCCAGCTGACTTTTGGATAACCGATGCTGTGAATGTTTATCGGGATCGGCCGCGATCTCACGAAGCTGAGCGGCCCACTGCTCTCGGGATTCGGCAACGACGCCGACGCGGTACTCCAGGTGGCTGCGTTGATGTGCAACCGCATCAGCGATCGCCGCGTCATCGACATCGCTCGGCAATTCGTCCAGCCAATCGGCATATCGGTCCGCGATCGCCGCAAGGGATTCCGCATCGCGAGCGGACAGAGGCAGCAGGTTGAGTGCCGGATGCTTGGAGATTGCGGATCGTTTCGTTGAGGAAATCGCGGTACTCGGTGCGACTTCATCGGGTGCTTGGCCGACCAAGACGTGCGCGTTCGCGCCCCCGTATCCAAAACCGTTCACTCCCGCCAAACGAGGCGTATCGCTTGCCGGCCACGGAGTCAGTGTGGTGGGGACACGCAGGTTCAATGATGCGAAATCGATTTGCGGATTCGCCGATTGAAAATGCAAATTCGGTGGAATCTGAGCGTTACGAATCGACAATGCGACTTTGATCAAGCTCGCGATTCCCGCTCCGGCTTCCAGGTGTCCGATGTTTGTTTTGACCGAACCGATCAGGCATGGCTCGCCGCGATTCTGTCCGCCGCGATTCTGTCCCACCACGGCCGCCAACGCGTTGGCTTCGATCGGGTCACCGACCGGCGTTCCGGTTCCATGAGCTTCCACGTATTGAATCGCAGCGGGATCGATATCCGCGATCTGGCAAGCTCGACGAACCAATGCTTGCTGGGCATCGCCGCTGGGCACTGTCATGCCTTGCGTGCGACCGTCTTGATTCAAGACACTGGCTCGGATCACTGCATGAATCTGATCGCCGTCGCGTTGGGCGTCCGACAACCGTTTCAACATCACCATCCCGGCGCCTTCGCTGCGAACGTATCCGTTTGCTCGGGCGTCGAACGTTTTGCAACGTCCGTCCGGCGACAGCACGCCGAGTTGGCTGAAGGCCACATAAAAGTCAGGCAACAGCAACGCGTTCACGCCACCGGCAAAAGCGACACTGGTATCGCAACGCTGCAAGGACTCGCACGCCATGTGAACGGCGACGAGGGAAGACGAGCACGCAGTGTCAACCGCGACGCTGGGACCGCGCAAGTCGAAACAGTACGAAATCCGATTCGCTGCGATACTGCTGCTGCCGCCCGTGTTGCTGTAGGGACCGATCACGCCGCGATCCTGGTAGCTCAATCCGGCGACCGCGTAGTCAAAACTGGAGATCCCGACGTAAACACCTGCTGCGGTGCCGGCCAGACTTTCGATCGGGTGACCGGCGTTCTCGACGCAGCGCCACGCGACTTCCAGCAACATCCTTTGCTGTGGGTCCATCGCGGCCGCTTCACGTGGCGAGATCCCAAACAATTTCGCGTCGAACTGATCGATGTCAGAGACGTATCCGCCCCACTGGCTCTGAGTCTTTCCAGGGGCGACGGGGCCAGGTGCGTAGAATTTTTGCAAACTCCATCGCGTCTCTGGCGTTTTCTGGATCGCGTCACGCCCATTGCTCAGCAATTCCCAGTAAGCATCCGGATTGTCCACGCCGCCTGGCAGTCGACAACCCATCCCGATGATCGCGATCGGTTCATAACGTACTGCTGCGGCGTCACCGTGACGCGCATTGCGGTGATTCGATGGTGGAGGGGATGAGGCTGCCACGGTGTCGGTCTTCAGGATTAGGGGGGAGGTATGCGGGGGAAACGCTCCATTGAACTGACTTCAAAGAGCCCGCGGGGGCGAAAAGCAATTGCATGCATTCCGCCTCAAACTCACCTCGGTCGTTTTATTGTCCGGAATCAGTTCCGATTAGGCAAACGACAGAACACCGATAATCTTCCCAACAAACACGGCCGGTTTACCAAGGACGAAACGCTTCCGTCGGCATCATCCGGCTGGCCCGTCTGGCTGGCAGGATTGCACCCAACAGCCCGATCGTCAGGCCCAACACGGCTCCCTGTAGCAGTACCGGCAGATCGATCACCGGCGTCAGGATCCCGCGAACGGACGGTGAAAGCGATAAAATCCAGGTCAAAAGAATCGCCAACAGGCTGCCCAGTACGACGGAAACAATCGCCAATACCAACGACTCCAACAGAATCATCCACGTCACCCTACGGCTCGGCCAGCCTACCGCCCGTAGTATCCCAATCTCTCGCGTCCGCTCCATCACGCTGGTCATCATCGTGTTGAGTGTTCCGATCGCACCGATCACCACGGCAATCATGGACGTCATCCAAGCCATCGCGCCGGCGATCTGCATCCGAGTGTCGGTCTGCACGAACTCGTCAGTGGTCAAAGCCAACAATCTGCGATCCAACTGCTGGATTTCCTCGGAGATCTGTTTCGCTGACTCCACCGTCGCGTCGGAGCGCAGCACGACGTTGATGTAAGTGACTTGGCCGTTCCTGTCGGTCAACAATTGCAGCTGCTCCAGTGGCATGATCATCGAGCCGTTCTCCCAAGCACTGCTGCTCTCAAAAATTCCCGCGACCAAATACGGCTCCTCAAAAAGCGAGACCGATCCGCCGATCCCCACGCCGAGACGATCGGCCAAGTTCACCCCCAAGGACACTTGCGCTTGATCGGCAACCGAACTCGCTGATTCAGGATTCTCTGACTCAGCATTCTCTGCTCGCTCACGCCAACGGTAATCGTCTCGCAGCCAACTATCGGTGCGAATCCCCATCGTCGGGATCCCATAAACTCCTTGCTCCTCAAACGACAACGTCTCCAGCAAAACCCCAGCCGCGTTGTCTACTCCGGGGATCGCTCGAATCTTTTCCTCAAACGCTTCGTCGACACTGCTGCTGAGACGATCCGCTGACCCCTGCCGTGAAACCACGATGTCGACGCTGTGGGATTCATAGACACCCGAAAATGACTTCGTGAAACCGCGAGCGATCCCAATCAGAGCGACCACGGCGGCGATGGCGGCGGAGAACGCTAGCAACGTCAGACTAGTACGAAGTGGCCTGCGAGTCAGATTTTTGAGCACGAGTGATGAAAAACGCATCCTTGACGCCAGATCGAGCTTGCATTGATTCAGAAAAACCGGCAAAAGCACCGTAAGCATGGCCCCCCCGTCGGTCCCTTGCAACCACAGGTTCCTGAACCTCGATCACGTTTGGGAATTGGTGGCACGTTTTCGACTTGGAAAGTCGAACGACAATCGCGAAACATAGTCGCTCGACTTTCCAAGTCGATAGCGCGCAACACCGAACAAGCCAACCACAGTCCAAGACACACCAACCAAGCGACAATCGAATGAGCCGACCGGCTGATTCACGACCGAAACAGCAACCCGTCACGTCCCTACTTTTTGTCACGGCGGTGCTTCTGTTCACCTTTGTCGGCTGCGGTCGTCGAACCCTGATGCACCGAGGCGAGATGACCGTCGGTGGCAAGATGGGAGTCAGTGGCGATGTCGGTTTCTCCGGCGACGTCAACATGAACGGTGACATCAACACCACAATGAGCATGATCACCAACAACACGGCATCGCGGCTCGCCCCTGTGTTGGTTTCCGGATCGACGCAAAGCGGCACGCAAGCCAAAGTGGCTGTCATTGATGTCGATGGTCTGCTGCTGGACAAAAACATCAGCGGGTTTGGCTCGATGGGTGAGAACCCCGTCGCGTTGTTCCGAGAAAAGCTCGACGCGGTGCGAGAGGATGCGAACGTCACTGCCTTGGTGTTACGTATCAACTCGCCCGGTGGCGGCGTGACCGCATCGGACATGATGTGCCACGAACTGGAAAAGCTGAAGACCGAACGCAAGATGCCTGTGGTCGCGTGTTTGATGGACACCGGAACCGGTGGCGCGTATTACTTGGCCAGCCATTGCGATCAAGTCATCTCGCATCCGACGACTATCGTTGGCGGAATCGGCGTGATTTTGAATGTGTACAATCTCGAAGACACGATGGGTTCGTTCAACATCTTGTCCACTCCCGTTAAATCTGGTGAGCAGATCGATGCTGGCACGCCCGAACGGACAATGGCTGACGAGGAGTTGGAGATGTTGCAGGCGATCGCCGACTCGTTTCATCTTCGTTTCACCGATCACATCGCCCGCGTCCGCAGCAAAGCAACCGATGCGAAGTCGTGGTCCGAAGGCCAAGTGTTCTCGGGGCAACGAGCTGTTGAACTGGGCTTGGTCGATCGCGTCGGATATCTCGATGACGCGATCGAATTGGCGCAGCAAATGTCGGGAGCGACCAGCGATTCTGGAGTGGTCATGTACCGCAGAGACAACGACCGAGCGTACACACCGTTGGATGTGACTCCCAATCAACCCACGATGTCGTCTTTGTTACCGATCAAGATGCCCGGGTTGGATCGCAGCAGCATGCCAACGTTCCTGTACCTTTGGCAACCCGAACCAAGCATGTCATCGGGCATCTGAACACATCCATCGTTTGTCAGCATCTTGTTAAACGCTCGATTTCCGACCCTCCCAACTGCGTCGGGAGGGTGACGTAGGTGGCTCTCCAGCAACATCTTAAAAACTGCACGACCTCTTTCTTGGGGGAGGTGCCAGTGGACAAGCAACGGCTCAATGAATAACGCCGAGCAGTCGAGTTAACACCTAGGACTGAACAGGCCAGGGAGAGTTTAGCTACTCGGGGACGGTTCGGACGAGAGTCTCTTGCTGACTCTTTTCCGTGACGGTGACGCTACCCAGCCAGTGTGGCTTGTTTTGCTGCGGTTTGCTGGTTGAGAGATTGACCTCCGCACCGATCGGCAGACCCTGCAATTGGTAATATCCTTGGTCATCCGTCGTCACACTAAATCGTTTCCACTCGAATCGTGTCGATAGTGGCATCAAGGGATCTTGATCACGCTCCTGCGCGACTTCGACAGAAACGACTGCCAACACCGAGCGGTTAGATGCCGGCTGATTCTCGGCAGTGACCAACCTGCCACGAAAATCGATCGTCGGTTTCATCGTCAAGCGAAGCAATCGTCTTGGGTTGTCGGCGGTGACGATGCCGCCCAGTTTGCCGTCGTCCGTCACCGCAATAGCGCCAACTCGTGAGCCCATGGTCGTGAACGAAAAAACTCCATTGTCACGCGGCGAAACCTTCTCCGTTCCCTGAACTTTGCCATCCACCGATCCAGCGAGAACCGAGACACTTGAAAAATCAAACTCCTTGTTGTCGCCTTTTACCACGATTCCTAAAACAGTTCTCGGCTCGTCAAACTCTCGATGGATATGCAGCAGGCTCGGCTGGCCTTGCACCACATCTATCTTTTCCTCAACGGACCAAGCAGGTGTATGGATGCTGACCTCCAATTTCTTACCGGGTTCGACTAGAGCGATCGCTTTTCCGTCTTCGTCCGTTGTCGCCCAGGAATCTCGCGAGCCGATACCATTCTTCGTCTCGTCATTCTCTAGCCAAGTGAATACATGAGACTGACGCAGATACAAGAGCTGATCAGCAATGGGTCGTTTCGATTCACCAGCCGTGACTTGTATCGTCACGGGCGACGCTTTCAGAAACTTGAGATTGACCGCGTCGCCCAACGCTCCGTCATCTCGAATGGGAATCACGTCGATCATTTCGCTGACAAACGCGGCATCGTTGACGCAGACGCAATAGGTTTTGCCCGGCAATACTTCTGCGTAGAAGCGTCCATCCTGGTCGGTAACAGCAGCTGCTACGTCGCTCCGTCGTTCCTGTTCACCTTGGAAACTCCTCAATTGAACGAGAAAACCAGCTTTTGATCCCATGGCACGAGCGATCGTTCCAGACATCCGCTTTCTCGCTGTTCGGGGTTTCACTTGCGTCACAAAGAGGTCATCTTCCCACCGGCTCTTGCCGTCTTGAACCCATCTCGCGTCGTCAATGTCGACGTAACAGTGGACTTCCTGCCAATCAGGAAACCAATCGAAAAAAGCAACGCCGCGATCATCGGTTACCATCGTGGATTGTTCTAGCGTTCCCAAATAGTTGTAGTGTGGCGGTGGAGTGGCGATCTGCAATTGCATGGACACCCCAGCCAGCGGTTCTCCATCTCCATCGACGACATGGAATGCTTGTCGGCGGCAATGGTGCAACTGCACGACATGTGCATCCGCCGCAGGGTCACGAACGGGCCCTCGAGAAAACTGGTAGCCTCCGATTCGCCGGTCATCGGTCCAAGCCGTGATGGCACTGAGTTTCTCGCTGGGTAAGAGATCAAACCGTGCCTTGCCCTGCTGATCGGACAGACTTGTCAATTGGTAGCCACTCTCCAGTACAACTTTGACATGCGTCCCTGCAACGGGGACATCATTGTGTATCACCTCCAGAGTCACGGTCCGATTGCAATGTTGCAGCGTGATTATTTTCCCTTCGATCGCTGCCTCACGCACCGCGAAACGGTTGATCAGCATGCCATTGCGTTGCGACTTGTCATCTGAAACCGCCATCAAACTCACCCCGTACCAATCGTCTCGATGCGCTGGCAGCCAAACTTCAAACTGGCTGCCAGTCATCGTCACGGGAATGGTCTCAGGCAAATTCTTTGTCAACATGGCTGTGACGGTAGCAGAAACCGCCGGCTCGCCCGAAGGCAGCAGTACAACACCTCGCAATCGAATCTCAAGGTTCTCGCCGTCTCCACGAATCCATTCCTCAGTGGACTCGACGGTGGGACTGTCCTTTCCGGGTATGACACTCGAATTAAGTGGCGGTATATCCGATGCCGTCGAGGTGTCAGATGAAGACAATAAGATCAGCGTGACCAGCAGCATGCCCAAATACAGTCGAACTCCGGAGATCGTGATGTGCATGGCTGTCTCAAACGCAGAAGGGATCTCGGACGAAAGTAGTTTGGCCCACTGTATTGTCGATCAACGCCTGCGTCAAATCTTTGCGATGTCAACGCCACCGTCGCTCGATACTGCAGATCGAAAGTGTGCTATGTAACGTGCGATAATAAAGCGTCTTTTGTGCCCCTCAGTCCAAAGTCAAACAGACGACGAGTGTTCATTGGACCCTATCGAGCTCTACGCGGGTGATGCGTCGACAAATTTGCTGCGACATCGCTGCCCGCGAGAACGGCGACCGTGCGGTCGATCCCTGCTTTCATCAACAGACGACGTACGCCGACCATCAACGCGTGCCACATCTGGATCGTCTCCGGCGTTGGGACACAAACGGCATCGTCGGCGCCAAATCCTCGTTCACTGACGGTGATGCTCGGCGGCAGATGCAACAAGGCTTCCAGCATCAAGTGTTGGCGGCACTCGTTTTCCGTCAGTCCCGGATCGTCGTAAATCCAAAGGTGGGGCGACAGTGCTCGATCGATCGCAGCCAGGGCTGCTTGCTGTGGAGAATCGCCATCAAGAACCAAGTCAACCGGACCACATTGAACGTAAAACTTTGCCATCGGATTGTCTCTTCCGTGAAAGAACTCTGGAGCGGAAAAGCAAGGCGGTGAACCTCACTGCCTTGCGACAGTGAGAGTTATCGCAGGCCTAGGGACACGTCTGGTCCAAGGGGAAAAACACTGATCTTCAGCGTAGTGGATCTTGTTAAAGATCCTGTAGCGGTGGGATCTTTGGCAAGATCCACCACGGCAAACCCTAGCTTCTAGCTGTCCCAGACCACTAGGCGCGGATTATTCACGCGACTCCCTACAGTCTCCGCAACACGTTTGCGTGAAACGGTTTGCGCGGATTGGCACGAAAACAGTCTGCGCACATCAGCCGCCACGCGATAGCGTCCGGTTCTTGCACCTAGACTCGGAAACCGGACGCTATCGCGTGCCGGCTAATGAATAATCCGGGCTAGTGTCTCACTTGGTTGTGCCCTCGGCTCTTGTCCAATGCCTTGCATTCTTGCCGCTCCCGACGCTAGTGGCCTGTTGATTTAATCGAAATTGGGAACGCAAGGGTGAGCCGTGGGCCGTAAGGCACCGGGCAATGCGGTAGGCCCGGCCGCTTACGCGTCGCGGCTCACTAAGTCAACAGTCCGCTAGGCTGGGAGACTTCTGGGGAGACGCGATTGCTCAGGTGAACGTTGTCGCTTGTCGAGACGTTTGGCGGGGCACGCTATCGACTTGGAAAGTCGAGCGACAATGAACGCACGCTATCGAGTTGGAAAGTCGAGCGACGATTCAACGATCTCGGCTTACCCCGCGACAACGCCTTCCTTGATCAACCGGATCAGATCTTCCGTTTCCATCTTGGCGGCGCGATCGGTGCCGTCCAAGACGCCCGCGACCAGTTCGCGTTTGTCGGCATGCATTTCCAGGATCTGCTCTTCGATGGTTCCCGATGCAACCAATCGGTACACCGTCACAGGGCGTTCTTGACCGATGCGGTGCGCACGGTCCGTCGCTTGATCTTCCACCGCCGGGTTCCACCAGGGGTCCAGGTGGATGACGTAGTCGGCGGCGGTCAAGTTCAAACCTGTTCCACCGGCCTTGAGTGAAATCAAGAACAACTCACCTTCGCCATCCTGAAACGCGTCCACGCGTCGCTGACGTTCTCTAGCAGGCGTGGCTCCGTCCAAGTATTGATAGGTGACACCGGCCGCGTCGAGTGACTCACGGATGACGGTCAAGTGTTTGACAAACTGGCTGAAGATCAACGCACGGTGGTCGCCTTCACGCAGCTCCTGGACAAGATTGAGCAACAATTCCAACTTGGCACTGTTCTTCTTCCAACGCGGATCGACCAAGCGTGGGTGACACGCCAGTTGTCGCAATTTGGTGAGCCACGCGAGCGTTCTCATGCGATGCTCACCCGTTTTGGACGGGTCATCTGCGCCGCTGAGTTCCGCAAGTGCCGCAAGCCGTGCGTCGTCATACAACTTGCGTTCCGCAACACTGAGTTCGGCTTGCAAAGTGATCTCGGTGCGCGGGGGCAATTCGCTGAGTACCTTTTCCTTGGTTCGACGCAAAATGAAGGGACGCATCAAATGCGCCAGCGATGCTCGCCGCTCACCGTCCTTGTGTCGCTCGATCGGATCAGCAAATCGTGTGCGGAATCGTTCCCAGGACCCGAGCAGCCCGGGGCTGAGTGTACGAAAGAGACTCCACAGTTCGCCCAAATGGTTTTCCAGTGGCGTGCCCGACAAAGCGATTCGCCAATCCGCATCCAAACTGCGGATCGCACGAGACGTCTTCGTTTGAGCGTTCTTGATGTACTGAGCTTCGTCCAACACCAACGTGTTCCATTCACGCTTGGCAAACCTTTCGGCGTCACGTTGCACCAGTTGGTAGCTGGCAATGACCAAGTCGCCAGGTCCAGCCGCTTCGATCAATTTCTCTCGGTCGCTGTCTCGATAGAGCAGCGGACGCAGGGTTGGCGCGAAACGCTCGGTCTCGCGAACCCAATTGTCTCCCACGCTGGTCGGGGCGATCACGAGAGCCGGACCGTCCGCCGAACGTGTCAGCAACACGCCGAGCGCCTGCACGGTCTTGCCCAGACCCATGTCGTCCGCCAAAACAGCACCGACGCCCCATTGGCTCAATCGCGACAGCCATTGGAAACCATCGAGTTGGTAATCGCGAAAATCCACGTCCAACGCGGATGGCTTTTCTGGTGTCCAATCTGCCAGCGACTCCAGCTTGGCGATCGTCTCCTGCCATCGGGCCGTGGTTTCCAAAGTAACATCGTCGCCGATCAGTTCGGCGATTGCGGGAACGGCAGCATCTGCAACGCGAAAACTGCCCCGTTCGTTGACCAACGTGTCGCCCAATTGCTCCAACCTGCGACGAAACGCGTCGCTGATCTTGGCAAACTCGCGATCGCCGACACGAACGAGCGAGCGGCGTTCTTGCACAGCGGCCAACAAATCTGCGAGCTTGATTTCTTGACCGTCCAGCGAAACGGTGCCGGAGATCCCGAACCAGTCCTTGCGATCCTCGATTTGGACGCGCAGCGCCGACGGTGTGATTTCTCCGCGGACCTTGATCGTCTCTCCTTCGGGCCAAATGATCTGCGGCGCGTCTTCTCCTGCTTCGTATAGCTTCGTCAACAGATTCAGCGCCGTTTCGTCGGTCTCGGCTGTCCACTTCCACGCTTGATCCTCGGACAACTGATCGAGCCCAAAGCGTCGAACGATCGCGTTGGCTTTTTCACGCTCGTCCACGAGATTGCGTCGTAGTCGAACGGGCCCATCGTCACCCAAACAAGGAACGATCTTGGGTTCCTCGGCCGGTACCTGTGTTTTGGGAAAACGCGGCTCGTGCGCGCTGAGTGTGACCACCATTCCAGCGCCCGGACGCGGTCGCATCTCGAAAACCAACTCGGTTTCGGCAGCGACAATCGGTCCGGCCAGTTGATCCGGCAGATCAACTCGGACCAGCGATCCCAAGCGTGGCAGACCCATGGTCATTCTCGCTGCGGTATCGCTATCCAACAGGACTTCGGATAAATCACTTTGCAGCAAGAACTTGATCACACGCGTGGCTCGCGGATCCCGCAACTCGCACAACGCGATCCGGTTACGCTTGGTATCGATCGCCAAAACGACCGGTTCGATCGGACCGGCCTTGCCAAGCAAGAACGTATTGCTGCCGCCCTGGAGTTCCATGCCGGGAATCGACAGGACCGGACGAAATTGAGTGTCGGGCGTGGTGCCTGGCTCCTCGTCTGCTGCAACATTGACGGGTTGCAACATCAATGAAATCTCCCCGCGGCAAACATCAACCGGCCGTCGATCGTTGTCATCCCAAACAACGTTGGGGTGTCCTGCAAGTTTTCTCAGTGCGCGAAAAACATGAAAGTGCTCGCCTTCCACGTTGTACGACGGGTGAGCAACCAACATCGCGATCTCTGCGTCGATCGGCGAATCGGAAAAGTCTCGATCCAGCAAATCGTAGCTTTGAATCTCACGACCTTTCGTCCACCCCGCGCCCGTTTTTCGCGGACGTTGCTCGTAAGCGGTGATCGTCAGCGGACCGTAATAGTTGGACTGATTCAAGCGAATTCGCCATTGAATCCGTGAAACATTTTCCGGCTGCGTCTCAGCGGCTTGATCGGCAAATGACAGAAGTCGATCCACCATTTCACGCCCCGCGGCAACCGTGTCGACCTTCAGCTCACCGAGAAACTCAAAAATCTCTGTCACGCTGCGGCGCGCCAACTGCTCCTGCAACCACCAAGACGTTGCCAACGTATGACTACAGCGCGTTACACCCGGCTGCAAAAAATCTTCGCATTGGCAAGTCGGGCACGCTTCCAGCGAAAAACTCAGCTCCGACAATTCATCGATACTGCTGGTCAACTCGGTGTCTTCGTCGTCGTGGTCGTAGATGTCCAGGGTGACGATCGAGGGTGGCTGTCGATTGGCTCGGACGCGGAATTCAAACCGCAGCGATCCATCGATCTGGGAAAACCGCGGCGGTTCCACCCGCATCATCGCGGCCCGTTTGTCCAACGTCTGATCGTGCGAGTCCACCAGCCGCTGCGCTGCTTCGGTCATCAACAGCCCGAATGCACCCGCAGTGTTTTCCGTCGATAAATCCATGCGCTCCGTGTTCCTCTCGATGTGGGGCCGCCGACAATTGGCCAATCCGCTATTCTACCGATGGATTTGGTTTTCGCGATGCCAAATGGACTGATCATTCCCCTCAAATCATGAAGTTTTCAAGATGCCGAAGTTGACCGTAGAAGGTGTTGGTGAATTCGAAGTTGCTGCCGGAAAACGACTTGTCAAGGCCCTCACCGAGGACGCCGGAACCGACCAATTGCACGCCTGCGGAGGCGTTTCACGCTGTACCACTTGCCGAGTGAAGTTCCATTCCGGGGAGCCGGACAAGATCACCGAGGCCGAAAAAGAAACCCTGAGGGTCCGGGAAGTCACCGAGAAAGGAGTGCGATTGAGCTGCCAAATCGCTTGCGAGGCAGACATGCACGTCGAGCTGATCAGCCGCTTCGAGGGTTCCGGCCGCAAGGACGCAGGCTCCCCCGTCGCCGACGAAATCGAGCCCACACCCGTCTGGACCGAAAAGTAGCGAACACCGCCGGTCCACTACAAGAAAGCTCCTGCCACCCACCTAGCCCGGATTATTTACGCGACTCAATACGGTCATCGCAACACGTTTGCGTAAAACGGCTTGCGCGGATTGGCAGAAAAACAGTCTGCGCAGATCAGCCGCCACGCGATCGCGTCCGGTTCTCACGCCTATGCTCGGGAACCGGACGCTATCGCGTGCCGGCTGATGAATAATCCGGGCTAGCGCCCGAGGCTCACTGGGGCCACCAGCTGCGCCGGGAGAGGTGACAGAAATTTGCGGAGCGCCATAGTGCCACAACCCCTCGTTTCACCCCCATCTAACCAACGCGGACCATCTCGAGCGGATACAATGAAGCGCCCTCCCCGCCAGCCCATTTTCTCCCACTCCCGGTGCGCGAGTGAATTCATCCCGCCTCTGTTTGTCGCTGCTTCTCTGCTTGATTTCCCTCGGTTGGTGTTCGCCTCTGGAACGCATTTTCGCCGAAGAGCCAACCCAGCCTGCACGGCCCACCAATCGACTCGCCGCTGAGTCCAGTCCTTACCTGCTACAACACGCTCACAATCCGGTCGACTGGTATCCGTGGGGCGACGAAGCGTTCGCGAAAGCAAAACGCGAAAACAAGATGGTGTTCTTGTCCGTCGGCTATGCGGCATGTCATTGGTGTCACGTGATGGAACGCGAGACGTTTGAGGACGCTGAGATCGCAGCGTTTCTCAACGAGCACTTTGTGTGCATCAAAGTCGATCGCGAAGAACGGCCCGATGTCGACCAGATCTACATGACGGCGGTGCAAATGATCTCGGGCAGTGGCGGTTGGCCAATGTCCGTCTTCTTGCTGCCCGATGCGAAACCGTTTTGGGGAGGAACGTACTTCCCAGCCCGAACAGGTGACCGTGGCCAAGCCACCGGATTCTTGAGCATCATCCGGCAGATCAACGAGGCTTGGAAAAGCCAGCCGGACACCGTTTCCAAACAAGCAGAGCATGTGACCTCTGCCATCCAAGCCCAACAGGCACTCGAATCAAAAGAGGAAAGAAGCAAGCGACCTGCGTTGCAGCCATCTTGGGTCGACGCGGTCGCGAGAGAGCTGGCAAGACAGTTTGACGAGGATCACGGAGGCTTTGGCTACTCGGAAACCAATCCCAATCAACCAAAGTTTCCCGAGCCATCCAACTTGATCTACCTATTGCATCGCGCTAAGCAACAGGGACTCGACGAAGTTGAGCGTGAGCGCGCCCGGACCATGTTGACCGCCACACTCGACGGCATGATCGCCGGGGCGATGTTCGACCATATCGGCGGCGGATTTCACCGTTACAGTGTCGATCGCTATTGGATGATTCCGCACTTTGAGAAAATGCTGTACGACAACGCCCAATTGGCATCGGTGTTTGCTCAAGCCTACCAACTCACTGAAAACCCCGAATACCGACTGATCGCCGAGCGAACTTGCCAATTCGTGATCGATGAACTGACGGCACCCGGCGGCGGATTCTATAGCTCGCTGGACGCCGATAGCGAAGGAGTAGAGGGCAAGTTCTATCGATGGACCAAGGAAGAGCTGGACGAGGCGGCAAACGAAATTGACGGCTACGCTACTTTTGCGAAAACGTACCGATTGGATCAGCCACCGACATTCGAAGAAGAGTTCTTTGTTCCGCATCCTGGAAAGCCGCTCGCTGAGATCGCGGGCGAAACCGGCAAGACTTTTCCGGAGCTTGTGGCCTCATTGGAAGCCTCTCGCAAGCGGTTGTTGGAGGTGCGGGCAAAACGCAAACGACCGCCAACAGACACCAAGATCCTGACGGCATGGAACGGACTGATGATTGCAGGGCTTGCCGACGCAGGCCGTTTGCTCGATCGCCCCGACTTCATCGATGCCGCGATTGCGTCAGCAGACTTTATCCAGTCCAACCTCGTCGATGAAAACGGACGATTGTTGCGAACCCACGCCGGCGGCGCAGCCAAACTGAATGGCTACATCGACGACTATGCGTTTTATGTGTCCGGATTACTCGCGCTCTATCAAGCGACCGAAAACCCCAAGTGGCTCGCCGCCGCCGAGCAATGGAATGACAAGTTGCTAGAGTTGTTTTGGGACGAAGCCGACCATGGATTCTTCTTCACCACGCACGACCATCCAACGTTGATCGTCCGCGTCAAAGATTCCGTGGACAGCGCCGTCCCATCGGGCGTCGGCGTGACGCTGCAGAATCTCGCGGACTTGGTTCGTCTCACCGAAGACAAGGGCAAACCAAAGCTTTATGTAGAACGCATCCTGCAGACGCTCTCGTCACTCACACCGTACTTCCAACGCGCCCCCGCATCGGTCCCCCGGGCCGCCACCGTGCTGGCCCAAAGTACGTCAGCCTTTCCAGGCTGACATACCCTGTAAGACCGGTTGGACTTCACGTTTTCCCGGAATTCGTCCCAATGAAAGCCTCCATCTACAACCTTCTTCGCGTACTCGTTGTCTCATGTCTGGCTTTCGCAGCATCAGCAAATTTGACCGCGGACGAGCCAGCGGCAACGAGGCCTTTGCAGAATTTGCCGGAGGAACCCGCAGCCGAGATGGTTGCCGGCATCGATCGTTTTCTGCTGCAACAACTTGCTCTCACCGGTCAACAACGCGACAAACATTGGCAGGAACGGCGACAGTGGGATGAGAACCGCCAATTCCTGATCCAACAACTCGGTCTTGAGCCCCAACGCTATTCGCCGACAACGGGATTTCTTCATGAAGATTCCCCCGTTCACTCCGGTGATACGTTCACGGCCACACATGTTCGTTGGCCTGTGCTCGGGCACCCCGCTCCACAGGCCGCCGACGCCGTCGGGATGTGGGGGGAAGCGATTCATTTGCGACCGCATGCCCCAGCGGGCAGGCTGACGATTGTGATGCCCGACGCGGACGAGCTGCCCGAAAGTTGGCTGTTCCCGCTGGAGGTCGAATCAGACGACGATCAGCATGCATGGCAAAATCGCCGCGTCTACCTACAAACGCTCGCGCAAAGCGGAACCGACGTGATCATCGTCGCCACCGTCAACCGCGGCCTACATCAGCACAACTCGGCAACGATGACCCGTCGTGAATACCTGCACCGCGCAGCGTTCGAACTCGGACGTACGCTGACGGGCTACGAGATTCAAACCATCCAATCGCTTTTGGATCGATTCGCCGACTATCAGCACAAGTCTGTTTACGCGGCAGGCGAAAGCATCAATGCTGCTTTGATGGCAACCGCAATCGACTCTCGCGTCGATTCACTTACCGTGGAAGGTCTGATCGGCACGCGAGCCAATGTTTGGAGCGAGCCGATCAGTCGTCAAATCTTCGGTCTGCACAACCGCTTCGACAACGCTCACTTGTTGGCATTGATTGCACCACGAAAGGTAACCGTGATCGAGGCGCGTAACTATTCGATTGAGCTACCCGGTGGCGGCGGAGCACCCGCGACCTGGCAATCTCCAGACCGGGCCGAGTATGAGGCACAACTGGTGGTCTTACGAGAAGTATGCAAGCGAGAAGGTCTGACATTGTCTTCTTGGTTCAACTCGTTACCCGATGACGCTCATTTAATGCCCCATCGCAACTCAGCGATCCAGCTCGCGAAGTCATCAAACGTGAACACAATTCTGGCACAAGCAAGCCGCCGCAGCGATCGCCTATTCGACACCATCGACGCATACAATCAACTGCTGCTGACGGAGTCCGAGTATGAACGCGAGGGATACCTGAATATCGGATTACAACGCAATGACCACGAAACCAATGTCGTCGACGCAAGTTCCATCGCGGCGTATCAAGACTCCATCGAGCCTTTCCGCGACGATTTTCGCGAGAACGTGATCGGCTGGTACGACGAACCACTGCTCGCCCCGGATCCCCGTTCAACGGTTGCCTTTCAGGGTGAGAGCTGGACGGCTCACCATGTGATGCTGGATGTCTTTCCCGACGTGTTCGCGTACGGCATTCTGCTGTTGCCAAACGATATCCAGCCGACGGACTCACGTCCCGTCGTGGTTTGCCAACATGGACTCGAAGGTCGCCCGGAGGACACGATCCGGGGTGACCATCGCGCCTATCACGATTACGCAGCCAAGCTTGCTGACATGGGATACGTGGTCTTTGCACCCCAGAATCCATACATCGGACAAGACAAATTTCGAACGCTGCAGCGAAAATCGTATCCGATGGGCAAGACGTTGTTCTCTGTCATCGGTGCACAGCATCAGCAGATACTGGGCTGGCTGAAGACCGTGCCGGGAGTGAACGCGGACAAGATCGCGTTCTATGGTTTGTCATACGGTGGTAAATCTGCCATGCGTCTCCCCGCGTTGTTGCCCGATTACTGTTTGTCCATCTGCTCAGCGGACTTCAACGACTGGGTTTGGAAAAACGCGTCCTCACGTTCGCGATACAGCTACATCGGAACGGGCGAGTACGAAATCTTTGAATTCGGCTTGGGCAAGAAGTTCAACTACGCCGAGATGGCTGCCTTGATCGCCCCAAGACCTTTCATGGTCGAACGGGGCCACCACGACGGCGTCGCACCAGACGATCGAGTGGCCAAGGAGTTTGCCAAGGTTCGCTACCTCTACGAAGCACGATTGCAACTTGCCGACCGATGCGAGATCGAATGGTTCAACGGCCCCCACACGATCAACGGCCAAGGAACCTTTCAGTTCCTAGAGAAACATCTCGGCAAAGCGAAAGACTAGTGCGGTGTCACATCTAAGAAATAGGGTTACCGTGGACTGCTCAAAGTTTGGCATTGACATTGTTTTTCAGTGCATGTTTTTGTTTCATGCGTCGCAATCAAAGTGAGCCTCAGGCGCTAGCCGTGGGCCGGCACCACAATCCGCCTCAGGCCCACAACTAGCGCCTGAGGCTCACTGGGGCCACCAGCTGCGCCGGCAGTAGGGATAATCCTGAGCTGAACAAAACTTGGCGTTGACATTGTTTTTTCAGTCCATGTTTTTGTTTCATGCGTCGCAATCAAAGTGAGCCTCAGGCGCTAGCCGTGGGCCGGCACCACAATCCGCCTCAGGCCCACGGCTAGCGCCTGAGGCTCACTGGGGGCCACCAGCTGCGCCGGCAGTAGGGATAATCCTGGGCTGAACAAAACTTGGCGTTGACATTGTTTTTCAGTCCATGTTTTTGCTTCATGCGTCGCAATCAAAGTGAGCCTCAGGCGCTAGCCGTGGGCCGGCACCACAATCCGCCTCAGGCCCACGGCTAGCGCCTGAGGCTCACTGGGGCCACCAGCTGCGCCGGCAGTAGGGATAATCCTGGGCTGAACAAAACTTGGCGTTGACATTGTTTTTCAGTTCATGTTTTTGTTTCATGCATCGCAATCAAAGTGAGCCTCAGGCGCTAGCCGTGGGCCGGCACCACAATCCGCCTCAGGCCCACGGCTAGCGCCTGAGGCTCACTGGGGCCACCAGCTGCGCCGGCAGTAGGGATAATCCTGGGCTGAACAAAACTTGGCGTTGACATTGTTTTTCAGTCCATGTTTTTGCTTCATGCGTCGCAATCAAAGTGAGCCTCAGGCGCTAGCCGTGGGCCGGCACCACAATCCGCCTCAGGCCCACGGCTAGCGCCCACGGCTAGCGCCTGAGGTTCACTGGGGGCCACCAGCTGCGCCGGCAGTAGGGGCATAAACTTGCGCAAACCCAAAAAGAAACAACACCAAACTTTGAGCAGTCCAGCGGTACCGGTGGCGAAAGTCGTCAAGACTTTCGGCAATTTGCACGTTGCCGAAACTCTTGACGAGTTTTGCTACCCCCAAACTGATTGCCGGACGACGCACTAGACGATAATGTCGCTGCTCACGCCTGCTTGCCGAACGCCAGTCGAAAAACAGCGGGGCTACGAAGTCCCAGTGCGATCCATGCGAGAACGCCGATGATAATCGGGAAATAGAATGGGTCGCCGACGCGAATGTGCGTTGCGGTGGCTCCTCCCAGATAGGCCGCCAACAGGATTGCAGCGACAAACGCTGTTTGTGGGATCAGGAATAGAATCGCAATGGCCACTTCGACCACTCCGATCCAGAACATGACGTCTTCCGTCCAGCCCAACTTTGCAAACATCTCCGCCTTGCCTTCCCATTGCGTGAACTTTCCCATCGCGCTGGCCACGATCAGAAACACGGCAATCAAAACGCTCAACACCCATCCGGCTATCTTCGGCATCGTTATTCCTTTGATTCAATGGTCACGTGAATCAACACTTGCGATAGTAAATCTCGAAGAATGAAACGGGACAGCCATTCGATAGGATCGATGGATTCGCCAAGTCATTCTGTGGTTCATTTGTCATGCTCGGGTGTGACTGCCAAGCATGAATCGCTTCCACTCACCCGAGTCCGTCTGTATCTCGCTGATGAACAACCAGGTATCGGCGTCGATGGTCTCGATCGTGTCGCGATACTTGCCCAGACCGCTGCCATCGAACTTGGGGCCTTCCGAATAGAGCGGCAACCGATTGCCCGCCGGATCGAGGACACCATGATAGGGCCAAATATTCGCCATCATGGACCCGATGAATGTTCCGACATACTGATTCTGTGTCGGATCAAAGCCTAGAGTCATGATGGACGACCACTGCCCGTCCGGCGAATCCCCACTGCTTTCGCAGATCAACCACAATCCGCCAAGCGACCGGCAATTCATCAGCCCTTGAGCAGACGTCTTGCTGCCGTCCGGCATTTCGCACTCGTGCTCAAATTTCCACTGTCCGACCAATCGGTCGAGCCAGACGTGTTCCTGTTGTGGTTTCGAAAACATTTTTCAACTCCGATACGGATAGAATGGCAATGAATGCCCGTTTTGCGTCACTTCTGTACATGGTCGATCCAACCAAGCCAGAATCGACAACCTCTTCCATGAAGTCAGCCATTCTTGCAAAGAAGTGCCCCGTCAGGAAGAAACGATCCAGTGGTTTGTCAGCACTAAGGATTCGGGTTCTTTAAAGCGAGCGTATTGAGCTACCGTTTCCCCCTCCCTCGCATTCGCCTAAACGGCTCTGCTCGACCTCCCCCAAGTTCCTTGGGGGAGGTGACACATGCAACAAAAACATTGACAAAACAACAGACCATCGTCAGTCACTCTTGGCCGACATCTACCGTTTTGAGCACCGTGTACATGCTTGAAGAATTGAGTTCGAGTGTGTCGCCGCGGAGGGTGGTTCCTTTGTCAACAGGGTAACCGTTGGCGTCGGTCAGGTGCACCGTATACGGTCGGTTTCCTTTGAACCGCACTCGACCGTCGATTTGCCGGACGTTGATCGGCAGGCTGCCCGTGTTTTGAATCGTCCCGGACGTGGATTGGAATCCGTACATCTTTTCTTCACTGAATGCTTGGATGAGTATTCTGCGCGACTGTGATAGGGGCGTGCCGTCGAGGCTGATCACATGAATGGTCCCGTACTGCATCTCCGATTCGATCTGTATGTCCGCGAGCTCAATCGAGCCTGCCTTGGACAGAAAACCTGTCACCGCCTGACTGCACGGTGTGTTCACCGTCAACCAACCGTCGTGATAGTTCCAGTTCAGCTCCCCGGTGATGCTCTTGATAAGACCCGATTCTCGGTCAATGAAGCGACTGATGTCTAACTCAGCTGGCTGGGCGTTGGGAGAAAACGAACGTTCGACTCGGCCGACAAACGGAGTCAAGGGATCAAAACTTTGCAGCGTCGCTTGGGAATCGGATGCCGGCTGATCGGAAGTCCGGAAGTCGGCATTTCGACCTTCGATGATGTGCGTCCCACGCAACGACATCACGTCATCGTCATTGGAAACAAGCCTACGTACCGGAGCCGACTGTGCCACGTCACCCCGCCGGTATTGCAACGCTGCCGCGGGTGATTGACCGATCTCGCCCGGCATCATCCATGTCCACTTGCCGTTGCCCGTGTTTTCCCACTTGCCATCGGCCGCCGCAAACCACACGTAGCCGTCCACTCCTTGCAGGGCCGCATAGCTTGCAGTGAGTAGATTCCCGTCGGCGATGAAGCGGTTCGGTTTGTTCCAGGCGATCTCGCTGTGCAGATGCGGACGACCGGCCGTTTGCCAATAACTGATCGGAACATTCTCTGGATTCAACAAGGCACTGGCATCTTCGTACCGTTGCCCTTCTCGGACGGAATACCCCGACGCGTCGCCCTCATGTCGGGCTCCGAAATACCCGTGCTTGTCGACCACATCGGTTGCCATATAAGTCCATCGTTCGATGCCGCCCAAGACTGCATTGTCGGCCGTCGTCCAGTTGCTTGCGGACATCAATGACTTACAACCGACGTCTCGCATGTGCTTGGCAGTCGCAGCGTAGTAGTCTCGCTGCAGCGTCGCGAGAAACGCAATCTGATCCGTCATGCGTCGACGCTTGCCATCGCTGCTCCTCATGCCCTCGCGGGTCATGTTCCAAGCATCAAGCACAGCCACGCGTCCCTGGGCAGCATTGTCCCGTGGATGCGTTTCAGGCCGCCACACTTTGAGTGCGGATTCGATGCTGCCATACTTTGTGTTTAGGTACTTCGCAAACTGAGTCTCGAGAGTCTTTAGTGGGCCAGGCCCGAGATTCTCGGCACTGAAGGTCCAGAAGAACAAGCTGTCTTCATTGATGATTTCGATGCAAGCGATCGCGGGTTCGTCGGACAATCGCCGCCCATCGACTGGAGTGGACAGGATCTGTGTGACCCATTCACGCGTCATCGATTGCATCTTAGGTTCGAAGTACGGTAGCGCGAACGGATGCTTTCCGATCGCGCTGCCATTGATCTGGTCCGATGGTTTTAACTTCATCCACAGAGGAAAGTAGAATGAGATGTGCGAGTAGATTCCTTCTCGCTTGAAAGCATTCACCACATGGTGCAGTCTTTTTAGTTTGTCGCGATCAATGCGAGATGCATCATCACCTGTTCGGTCGAACAACGCACCATGGATCCGAACGAGGTTGATGCCAAACTTTGCCCAACGTCGCGCCGTCATGCGAATCGTTGCGTCATCGGCTTTCAGCAGCTCATGGCCGGTGTTGATGCCCCAGAAACGCACCGGCGCGCCGCTGCCGAGCAAAAACTGTTCACCGTTTGATTTTATAAACCCGTCTTGTCCTGCCGATTTCTCGTTGAGGAAACGCAAGTCGACCAATGCGTTGGAGTCAAACGGATCTGGATCGGGTTCGAACGCCCACCACCCCGATTCAGCGAGCCCCAGTTTCTGCCCAGGCTGTAACGTTCCTGACGGTTCGAATTCCGACTGGGTCAACAGAAAACAGTCGATCCCACCGTGATGGTTGTTGTTGCTTTCCATGCGAAACTCAATCGTCGACTTTCCTGCTAAGAGCTTGAGCGAACCCACTCGAACCCAGCCGACAAATCGGAGATCTGGCTTTCCATCATTGGCAATGTTCACCACATCAACAGCAGAATGCGTATCGATCGCGTTCCATCCGGATTGATTGATCTGATAAGACAAACGGGAGGCAATCGGATTGGTTCGCACCCAGAATGAATAGTCGCCCGGTTCAGTGACATCGATTTCATAGCCGACCGTGCCGATGCCACTGGCGTCAAAGTGACTCGCCCAGTTCTTGCCTGATAGCAGATCTTTCTTCACCGCATCGCTGTACCAGGAATGCGGTTTCAGCTGCTGAGTCTGGCTATTTTCGCCTTCGATCCAGATGTCATCGGCAACGACCGGTGAACCGAACTGGACCAAGCAAAGGGCTGAGCTCAATACGATGGAAAAGATGGCTAAGCGGAACATGTGGGAACACTCATTGGCTCAAAAAACTCTGTCTTGGTTGTTAAACTCGAGCTGAATGATAATCCCTTGTGTATCGCATATGTTCCTTCCACAAGAGGGCCGAGCCAACGTAGATTTCTGCCGGGCTAATCCTGGGCTGAACTAAACTTGGCGTTGACATTGTTTTTTCAGTCCATGTTTTTGTTCCATGCATCGCAATCAAAGTGAGCCTCAGGCGCTAGCCGTGGGCCGGCACCACAATCCGCCTCAGGCCCACGGCTAGCGCCTGAGGCTCACTGGGGCCACCAGCTGCGCCGGCAGTAGGGCTAATCCTGGGCTGAACTAAACTTGGCGTTGACATTGTTTTTTCAGTCCATGTTTTTGTTCCATGCATCGCAATCAAAGTGAGCCTCAGGCGCTAGCCGTGGGCCGGCACCACAATCCGCCTCAGGCCCACGGCTAGCGCCTGAGGCTCACTGGGGCCACCAGCTGCGCCGGCAGTAGGGCTAATCCTGGGCTGATCAAAACTTGGCGTTGACATTGTTTTTTCAGTCCATGTTTTTGTTCCATGCATCGCAATCAAAGTGAGCCTCAGGCGCTAGCCGTGGGCCGGCACCACAATCCGCCTCAGGCCCACGGCTAGCGCCTGAGGCTCACTGGGGGCCACCAGCTGCGCCGGCAGTAGGGATAATCCTGGGCTGAACAAAACTTGGCGTTGACATTGTTATTCAGTTCATGTTTTTGTTTCATGCATCGCAATCAAAGTGAGCCTCAGGCGCTAGCCGTGGGCCGGCACCACAATCCGCCTCAGGCCCACGGCTAGCGCCTGAGGCTCACTGGGGCCACCAGCTGCGCCGGCAGTAGGGCTAATCCTGGGCTGATCAAAACTTGGCGTTGACATTGTTTTTTCAGTCCATGTTTTTGTTCCATGCATCGCAATCAAAGTGAGCCTCAGGCGCTAGCCGTGGGCCGGCACCACAATCCGCCTCAGGCCCACGGCTAGCGCCTGAGGCTCACTGGGGGCCACCAGCTGCGCCGGCAGTAGGGATAATCCTGGGCTGTACTAAACTTGGCGTTGACATTGTTTTTCAGTTCATGTTTTTGTTTCATGCGTCGCAATCAAAGTGAGCCTCAGGCGCTAGCCGTGGGCCGGCACCACAATCCGCCTCAGGCCCACGGCTAGCGCCTGAGGCTCACTGGGGCCACCAGCTGCGCCGGCAGTAGGGATAATCCTGGGCTGAACAAAACTTGGCGTTGACATTGTTTTTCAGTTCATGTTTTTGTTTCATGCGTCGCAATCAAAGTGAGCCTCAGGCGCTAGCCGTGGGCCGGCACCACAATCCGCCTCAGGCCCACGGCTAGCGCCTGAGGCTCACTGGGGGCCACCAGCTGCGTCGGCAGTAGGGATAATCCTGGGCTGAACAAAACTTGGCGTTGACATTGTTTTTCAGTTCATGTTTTTGTTTCATGCGTCGCAATCAAAGTGAGCCTCAGGCGCTAGCCGTGGGCCGGCACCACAATCCGCCTCAGGCCCACGGCTAGCGCCTGAGGCTCACTGGGGGCCACCAGCTGCGCCGGCAGTAGGGATAATCCTGGGCTGATCAAAACTTGGCGTTGACATTGTTTTCCAGTTCATGTTTTTGTTTCATGCGTCGCAATCAAAGTGAGCCTCAGGCGCTAGCCGTGGGCCGGCACCACAATCCGCCTCAGGCCCACGGCTAGTCCGGATATTGCATCCATCGGTTATTGACGCGGGGTTGCGAGTTCGATACGTCCGCTTTTGGGAAATGATTTGATTTTGATGGGGGCTTTCGCAGCGCCGCGCAGAAGGCCCCCCCTCCCCCAAGCGAATGATTCGCTTCGTGGTTGCGTTTTCCTCGAGGGTTGCCGCCCTTAGTCGCTTCGGCAAAGACGCGCCATGACTTCGTTAAAGAGACTCGCGCTAGGGCAGTGAGTCGGAAGGTGAAAAATCACTCGCCGACAAGTCACGCGCACTCGCGCGGCAATCTTGAACAGACGCAAGCGGATCGTATCCACACGCATCCGAGCATGTGTAGTGCCCTGAAGTGCCAACCGGCGGATTCCGTCGACCAACACATACGCCAACGACGACAGAATCAAACGAAACTGATTGGCCATGAAGTCTGTGCAGCTGGTTCGATCGGCAAACAAACACATCTGTTGTTCCTTGATCCGATTCTCCATTTCACAACGCTGACAATAACGTTCTCGATAGAAATCCTTCGGGTTCCAAGCAACACTGCAGATCGTTCCAGGATCGAGGATTTGTCGAACCTGTTTGCCGTCCACGCGAGGGCGATGATAAGTCGGCTCGACGATCCCTTGGGCACTGGGCAGGTTTGTCACGACGAAACGCGGGTTGGCTCCCTTGTCGCCGTGCTCCGCCTTGCCGAGAACCCAGCGATGACGGTCCCATGTTTCCTGAGTGCGATAACGGAACCACTTGAAAAGCGTTCGCGTGGATTTAAATTTCAAATGCTCAAGTCGAGCACGGGTCATTTCGCAGGCAATATTGCGGATCAAGACGTTGTTCTTGGGCAATCCGAAGACATAGTAGACGTCGTTTTTATCGCACCAACGCATGAGTCTTTCATCAGAATATCCGCCATCGCCACGTAAAATGATTTTCGTCTCCGGCCATCGCGAACGAATCTTTTGAACCAGCAGTTTGGTCACCGCGCGAGCGTGATGGGCTGCGCCAAAACTGCTGGGACGTAAGTAGGCGACAAGCAACTGATAGCCACAGAACACGTACAGCGGCAGAAAACAGTGGCCGTCGTAGAATCCATTGAAGTAGTTTTTGTCTTGATTGCCGTGCGTCGGATCATCTGTGGCATCATAGTCCAAGGTGATTTCTTCGGGCGGTTTCTCGTAGCTGTCCAGAAAGGTGTTTACGATTTCTTCGTGGATAGCCAGCATCGCTTTGCGATCGACACGATTTTCGAAACGTGAATGCGTTGACGGACTGGCCAAAGGAACGTGTTCGTCGCTGTCATAGTCATTCTGTGCAGGCGTGCGTCCGGCAGCGACTTGAAAGGCTGCATCATGCCGCAAGTGGGCGTGATCGTTGCCGTCCTCGTAGCCTGCCGCAATTCCAAAGATACGACTGGTCAGGATCTCGGCCTGCGGATGTGCGGTGTAGATAGGATCGCGTGGATCGGCAATACAAGCGTCGACTCGGCGGATCAGGCCGAGTCGTTGATCGACTTCGCGAAGCAGTAGCAATCCGGCGTCGGACGTGAGCGTTCCGCCATCAAAATCAAACTCGACAGCTTGGCGACGGAGGCGTTTCAGTGCAGCTCGTTTTCGATTACGCTTTGTCATTGCCGAGAGCCTTGGGCTTGGGATGTGTGAAGTGTTGTAACTCCAATGCATACCAGGACTAAGGCTCTTGCGCTATAGGGGGAAACAAATTTTCGGATGCAATATCCGGGCTAGCGCCTGAGGCTCACTGGGGCCACCAGCTTCGTCGGCAGTAGGGATAATCCTGGGCTGAACAAAACTTGGCGTTGACATTGTTTTTCAGTTCATGTTTTTGTTTCATGCGTCGCAATCAAAGTGAGCCTCAGGCGCTAGCCGTGGGCCGGCACCACAATCCGCCTCAGGCCCACGGCTAGCGCCTGAGGCTCACTGGGGGCCACCAGCTGCGCCGGCAGTAGGGCTAATCCTGGGCTGAACTAAACTTGGCGTTGACAGGGATTTTGGTTTTGCAAGTTTTGTTCCGCGAAGCTCCTTCCGTCGAGCTTGTCTCGGCGGAGGAAACAACTGACGGCTACCTTCGCACGCCAACAGAATTTGCCCACCGTCCGCGAATCGCCGAAGGCGACTCACGGGCGGTGGGCAGGTGATCGAGCGACAGTGGCCTTCACTCGCCGGTGCGTTGACTGATCTGTGCGCTACTGCTCGCGAGCGATTCGATCGCTCGTTGCAGAACCACGTCTTCCTTGTCCGTCAGGATGCGTCCTGATTGGTCCGGTCGAGCCGCGATGTAGGTTTCCTGATCGGGGTCGTTTTCCACTGCGATCGTCGGCAACACGCCGTTGAGACTGATCTCACGCCCCTTGGGCGAGTAGAACTTCGCCGTCGTCAGGCACAGCCCAAATTTAGCCGACTGCATGCGAAAGATACCTTGTACGCTGCCTTTGCCGTAGCTGCGCTGACCCACGATGCTGCCACGAGCACTGTCGGCGATGGCACCGGCAAAGATCTCACTGGCACTGGCGCTGTCGCCGTCGATCAGAACCGCCAGGGGAACGCTCCAGGTGTTTGCACGGTGTGCGACGTAGTCATAGTTCTCTCTCGCATTACGTCCGCGAGTGGTCACGATGCGACCGTTGTCGAGAAAGCGGTCTGCAACTTCGACGGCTGCCGACAACAGACCGCCGGGGTTGCCACGCACGTCCAACACAAGAGCTCGCATGCCTTGACGGTGCAGCTCCCACAACGCCCGTTCGACGTCGCGAGTGGTGGTCTTTTGAAAGTTGGTCAGTCGCAAGTATCCGATGCGTGTGACCGGATCAACAAGGTGAACGTTCTCCACACAAGGAACTTCCACGCGGCGACGCTCAACGGACAATTCGCGAGGACGACCGTTGCGGTCCACCACCGTCAAGGAAACTTCGCTGTGCTCGGGGCCACGCAGCAGATCAGCCGCAACATCGGGATTGGTTTGTTTGGTGTGAGCGGTTTCGACGCGAATGATCTTTTCGCCCGCCATGATGCCTGCTTCTGCGGCCGGTCCACCGGGGATCACCGACAGGATTTGCAACGCGTCAGAGCTCGTTTTCAATTCGATTCCGAGACCGACAAAGTTTCCTTCGATGTTCGAGAACATTTCATCGAGTTGGTCGCCCGACAACAAACGGGTGTAGGGATCCAGAGTCGACACCGCGCCACTGACGTACTCCAAGATCACCGCCGTGGGACTGAGCCCGATTTCGGCGTTTGCCATTTCGGCGACCAGTGCAACCGTGCCACGAAGATCATAACGGTTGTTCGATGGACGTTGCGAGATGCGTTGGTGGATACCCAAGCGGAACTCTTCCACGGCTTCACGAGCAACGTCGCTGTCGAGGCTCAGTTGGTTGTCGATAAACTTCTGCTGCGTCAATGCGATCTCAAGTGCTGCGGTGCCATGCAACAAGATTCGTGGCAATTGCGTCGTTTCGACGTAGTGCGTTTCCAAGTTGGCGAGGATCTCGGAGTAAAGATCCAACGCTTCTGCGGCGCTAAGCGTCTTGGTTGCTTCCAAGAAGCTTTGATCGACATAGCGACGGTTGACATCGTAATGCAGTCGGCTGATCACCAACCGTTGATACAGCGTGCGGCTCTCTGGAAAATCACGCGAGGCTTTCTCGTAGTGGCGGATCGCTTCGTTCCACTTACGCGCCGACTCCAAAGCCAACCCGGCGTCGATCGCCCGCTGCTCTTTGGAAAGCTCGATCGGGGTCGCCTGTGAGATCACGGGCGACTTGGTGAGCTGACCATCGGTTGACGAATCAAACGCCGGCGGTTGGATCGTGATGGGCGGTTGCGCACTTGCTCGATTGTCTGCCCCCATGGAAGACAAACAGAGCGTACAGAGTGCTAGACCAGCCCAAACCCGTGCGAATCGCGACATGCGTGAAATGTCCATCGAGTGTCTTGGGGAGGGAGTCCGCGGAGCCAACTGAGGAGGCTTCGACACGCGGCCGCATCTGACACTCGAGTACGTGCGGCCACGGGAATATAGGTCACAAAAGATGCCCGGTCAAAAAACCGCGCGATGAGCAACCCAGTCAGACCGAACAACCCGCACGACCTCGCAAAATGCGAATCAATTGTGCCGGATGCTCTTCTCGCTCCGCCCATTGGTGCCGTCAAGGAGCTGAATTTGATCAAGAAAAAATCTGATTTGTTGATCCCAATCCAGCATGGCAACGTGGTTGAGCTGTGCTCATCACCGCCGCGCCTCCCTGAGCGTTGACGCTCGGAGTTCCCGAGCGCCCTGGCCTCGCCGGAAATCCTCCGGCAAGCCAACGATACGCAGTGTCCCCAGCAAAGAAAACGGTTGTGTCGGGGAAATTGCCAGGATTGTTGTTGCGGGTCTCTGCAGTCTCTGCACATCCGCCGCCACGCGATAGCGTCCGGCCGCATGGTTGCGTTATCAAACACTGGGAGGTGACATCCGCTTGGATACGTTGAGCTGTTGCGTCTTTTTGGGTTTGCGCAAGTTTATGTCCCTACTGCCGACGCAACTGGTCGCCCCAGTGAGCCTCAGGCGCTAGCGGGCCGTTGATTTAGTGAGCCGCGACTCGTAAGCGGCCGGGCCTACCGCATTGCCCGGTGCCTTACGGCCCACGGCTCACCCTTGCGTTCCCAATTTCGATTAAATCAACAGGCCACTAGCCGTGGATTATTCGTCAGCCGGCACGCGATAGCGTCCGGTTTCCGATTACAGGCGTGAGAACCGGGCGCTATCGCGTGGCGGCTGATAGGCGCAGACTGTTTTCGTGCCAATCCGTGTAAACCGTTTGGTGCAAACGTATTGCGAAGACTGTCGTCAGTGGCGTGAATAATCCGGGCTAGCGCCTGAGGCGGATTGTGGTGCCGGCCCACGGCTAGCGCCTGAGGCTCACTTTGATTGCGATGCAGGGAACGAAAACATGGACTGAAAAAACAATGTCAACCCCAAACTTTGAGCAGTCCAGGCCAGCGCCGACTGCTCACTAAATCGACAGCTCGACACCGACTTCCCATAACCCCTATTCTGCCCAGGCCGACACATCGAGAAGGCGTCCCAATGCCCCCATTCGCTTCCCTCTGCCAAGTCACCGTAAACCTCCTGTTTTGAAAGATCAAAAAAAAGTTTTCCACAGTGACTTTTCCGTCTGCGGTGATCAGGGAGCGGCAATTCTTCACTAACCCTTCATGGTCATTGGGCTTACGTCAGTCCGACCGCCCAAGTTTCCACTCCGCCCCGATTGATCACAGGGGGCACAAGTCTTTTGCTACTATACAGTTAGGATATCCATTTGTTTTTGATTGACAGGATCAAAGCAATCCCTAAGATTCCCCGCGTCGCCCACATTTAGTGAGTTGCGCCCAAAAAGGCACTACGGGTAGTGACGGCATTGCCGATTACGGAGACCTTTTGGTAACAACTTATGCACAGGTTTAAACTTTAGGGTTTGGGCACGCATCGCAATTGAGGCAAGCCGCAATGAGGCACCCCCATATGTGATGCTGTTCATCGCCATGCGATGGTCGACCAACTGTTCATTTTTCTTTCTGTTCACACCGACCGGCAACGCAAGGAAGCGAAGAGATTCTCTCGCGGTCGCGTTGTAGGTCCCCCAAGGATGACTAAAGGAGTCTGTAAGAGATGGCCACCGTAATGCCCTTGTCAGCAACTGAGCCCGCCCGATCCTCCGACATGGATCCGGCACTTGAGAAAGTCAACAATCAGCACGGAGTGGAGTACGCAGAGACCCAGTTCGGAACTCGTCTGCGTGAGAAGGGCCGTAGCGGCCTGAAGGTCAAGCCAACGTTTTGCCCAGTCAACGACCAAACACCATTTGCTACCAAACAATGGGAACTGCGTTCGGCAGCGATTAAAGACGAGAATGGAAACGCGTTGTTCGAGCAGAACAATTGTGAGATCCCCGCCGACTGGTCCCAGTTGGCCACCAACGTCGTGGTCAGCAAGTATTTCTATGGTGACCCGAGTACCGACGGAGAGCGTGAGCGAAGCGTCCGGCAGTTGATTCACCGCGTGACCCGAACGATCGCCGACTGGGGTCTGGCCGACGGATACTTTGACACCCCCGCCGACGGCGAGAACTTCTATCGCGATCTGACTTGGTTGTGTCTGCACCAGCACGGTGCGTTCAACAGCCCGGTTTGGTTCAATGTCGGCCTGTACCACCAGTACGGCGTGACGGGATCCAAGTGCAACTGGGCGTGGGATGCTGAGGCAAAGACCACTTTCCAGCCAGAGAATCCCTACGAGTATCCTCAAGGGAGCGCTTGTTTCATCCAGTCGGTCGACGACAACATGGAAGACATCATGCGTTTGGCGTGTGCCGAAGCCATGTTGTTCAAGTTTGGCTCGGGAACGGGAACGGATTTGTCAACGATCCGTTCATCTCGTGAGAAGCTGTCCGGCGGCGGCACTCCCTCCGGCCCGCTGTCCTTCATGCGTGTCTACGACTCCATCGCCGGTGTGGTCAAATCGGGCGGCAAGACCCGTCGTGCGGCAAAGATGCAGTCCCTGAAAGTCTGGCACCCGGATATCTTGGAATTCATCGAGTGCAAATGGGCGGAGGAGAAGAAAGCTCATGCTTTGATCCGCGAAGGCTACGAGTCGAACTTCAACGGTGAAGCCTACAGCAGCGTCTGTTTCCAGAATGCAAATCTGTCGGTTCGTTTGACAGACGACTACATGGTCGCCGTCCGCGACGGTAAGCGTTGGCAAACTCGCTGGGTCAGCGACAAGGCAAACGGCACCGCGCCGGAATACGACGCCAAGGAACTGCTCAATAAGATGTCCGAGTGTGCTTGGCATTGCGGCGACCCCGGCGTGCAGTACGACACCACGATCAACAAGTGGCATACTTGCCCCAACAGCGGTGCGATCAACGCGTCCAATCCATGCAGCGAGTACATGTTCTTGGACAACACGGCATGCAATTTGGCATCGATCAACTTGATGAAATTCGCCAAGAAGGACGGTTCGTTCGACGTCGAGCGTTTCCGCGCCGCGTCACGCATTTTCTTCATCGCCCAAGAGATCTTGGTCGATCACGCCAGCTATCCCACCGAACCGATCGCTCGCAACAGCCATCGCTATCGCCCGTTGGGTCTTGGCTACGCCAACTTGGGCAGTCTGGCGATGTCGCGTGGTTTGGCATACGACAGTGATGCGGCACGCGGTTTGTGTGGCTCGTTGACCGCTCTGTTGCACGGCGAAGCCAACCGCACCAGTGCGGAGATCGCTGGAGTTGTCGGCACATTTGACGGATACGCGGACAACGAAAAGCCGATGCTCGGCGTCATGCAGATGCACCGCGATGCGGCCGACAAGATCAACGACGAAGGCCCCGCGGAGCTGAAGCAAGCGGCTCAGAAGCTGTGGGACGACGTTTTGGAGATCGGTGCCAAGTACGGATTCCGAAACGCGCAAGCCACCGTGTTGGCTCCCACCGGAACGATCAGTTTCATGATGGACTGCGACACAACCGGCATCGAGCCAGACATCGCGTTGGTCAAGTACAAGCAGTTGGCCGGCGGCGGAATGCTCAAGATCGTCAACCAAACGGTCGCGCCGGCATTGACCAAGCTGGGCTACAGCAAGGAGCAGATCCAAGCCATCCTGGCGTTCATCGATGTGAATGACACGATCGAGGGTGCACCGGAAATTGACACCGACCACCTTAAAGTGTTTGACTGTGCGTTCACGCCGGCCAACGGAGTACGCAGCATTTCGTGGCGTGCACACATCACGATGATGGCGGCCGCTCAGCCGTTCCTTTCCGGAGCGATCAGCAAGACCGTCAACATGCCCCAAGACGTGACACCGGACGACATCGCTGACGCGTACTACTGGGGTTGGGAACTGGGGCTCAAGGCGATCGCGATTTATCGCGACGGCAGCAAGCAGTCTCAGCCGCTCAATACCAAGAGTGAAGAGGGCGGCTCGGCAGGTGCCAACACGAAGGTCGTCACGAAGACCATCGAAAAGATCGTTTACCGTCCTCGCCGCGAACGTTTGCCCGACACGCGTCAAAGCGTCACGCACAAGTTCACCATCGCGGGTCACGAAGGCTATCTGTGCGTCGGACTGTACCCCGATGGTCGGCCTGGTGAGATCTTCATCACGATGGCAAAGGAAGGCTCGACGATCGGCGGAATCATGGACAGCTTCGGAACCGCATTGTCGATTTCGCTGCAATACGGAGTTCCGTTGGAAGTCTTGGTCAACAAGTTCAGCCACACACGGTTTGAACCCATGGGACACACGAGCAACAAGGACATCCGCATCGCCAAGAGTGTTGTCGACTACATCGCACGTTGGTTGGGCCTGACCTTCATGAGCGGCGATACCCATGGTCCTGGAGCCGTGAAAGAAGCGGACACCAATCCGCGATCGATCAATAGCGGCAATGGACCTGAGCTGGCTGCCCCCAGGTCGTCTGTGATGGAAGCCCTCAAGCAGGACTCGGGTGCTGCCGTCGCTTTGGCCGAGCGAGCCACCATGCTCGCCAGTCTCAAGGACACACCGTCGACCAATGGCGGTGGCGCAAAGAAAGAGGGAACGCGACAGGAGCAGTTCGCTCGTTTCCAAGTCGACGCACCCACCTGTGACAACTGCGGCAGCATCACCGTCCGCAACGGCAACTGCTACCTCTGTCACAACTGCGGTGCCAGCATGGGCTGCAGCTGAGTAGCAACCCGCTGACAGCAACCGTACGTCATCCTTTCCAGGCTGACTTACGGCTTGAATGACAAACGGCAAAGCCTGACCGTACGAAAAAACGCCTGTGACTCTTTGGAGTCACAGGCGTTTTTCATTTCTACCAGCGGCGTCGGTCGTTTCAATGAGGCTCCGGATCAGAGTGAGCAAACACCGAAATCACCTTGGCATTGGACTCAATCTTTTTCGCGGAATCCTCGCTCGCCTGGACGTACAGCACTGTTTCTTCGCCCATCGGAACAGGTTCCAAGTCTTCCACTGAACCGCCGTCCTGAGAGATGGCCTGCTTAATCGACTCGACATCCGAGTCTGATTTCACTGTCACGAGCCAACGTTTCATTTCGCAATACCTAGCAGTTTGGAGGATCAACGATCAGGCTATCAAAATCAGACCAATCGGTCGATTCGATCAAGCGGTACGCAGCAGCGGCGTTGATGACACCGTGCCCCGTATTGAGATCATATCCCGGCTGTCCAATGCTTGTTGCGGAACGGATCAAAGCACCCTTGAGTTGGGCTGGCGTCAAACCCGGAAACGCTGACAAGAGAAGCGCGCCGACTCCTGCTGCCACCGGACATGATGCAGATGTTCCATTGTCGAAGGCTTGATTGGAGGTTCCTGCTGGGCGTCCTGGTCCGAAATTGCCAAAGAAATGCGAGTAAGCGGAGATATCCGGTTTGCATTTCTCAAACCCATCGCTGTCACCGGGTTGCCGGTGTGCGTGACTTGGCCCCTGCGACGAGTATCCAATCCGTTCGTGCCTCGAATTGACCGCCGCCACCGTGATCACCTCAGCCAATGCGTTGGACGCTTGAATGGATTTGCCAGAACCGATTCCACTGGGTTGACAGCGTCCACTGGCACATGGCTCACCACAGTTGCCCGCCGAAAAGAAACAGGGTGCCCCCGACAAAACCACTTCTCGAACCTTTCGATGAATGGGGTGGTTGATGTTGTTCATTTCATGAGATGGATCGGTGGTGATGCCCGTGAATCCATAGCTGTTGCTGGTGATGTGTGGAGTTCCGTTTGCCCGACGCTGAGTCAGCACCGCCTGGAACATTGCCAACGCACCACCCGAATTTGGTACTCCCAAGAATGGATAGTCCATCAGTTTTGCATGAGGCGCCGCAACCAGCACGTCTGCAGCGCACATCGATCCGTGACTCTGAATCGATGCCGAACCTGGTGCCGGTGACAGCGGGTCATTCAAACCTCCGATCACCGGATAGACAGAACCATTGATTCCTTGGTCCAGGATTCCGACAACAATGTTCTGACCCCGATTTCCATCAAACCAAACGCGTTCGACTCCCAACAAAGCTCGAATCACGTCGATTGAGACGGCGGGTTGGAATGGGCGACAGTCGATTGCCGCACCACCGGATGGAGACAGGTCCAGAATCTCACCAAGCATCTGACCAGCCATGCGGGCGCTGCCGGACAATGACTCTGACGTGTGCGGCAGAACACCGGGATAGTGCGGCAGAACACCAGGATATCGTGATGCGAGTTGGGCGGCGAGCACAACAATCTGTTCAGGAGACAGGTCCTCGAACGTGTGTGGCAAAACTCCAGGGAAACGGCGTCGGACGTCAGCTTGCGGATCAACACCACTGGCAAAGTGTGGCGGAAGCCCCGGATAGCCTCCTCCGTCAGGTTCGCAGTTGCATCGTCGCTCGTTGAAATACGACATCTGGGAACTTGGCCACACTTTGACGACCGATCTCTTTCGTTCGCAAGCAGCCCATTTTGCCACGTCGATTTTTGCGGGCATGACCCAGGATCCACGACGCGGTGTGGCTTCCGTAAACGCCGTCGCAGCAAAGCCGGCTAGCCTCTCAGGATCGCTGAACAGCGGGACCGCAGCCGAGTTTTCGGCAAGCTCCAGACCCACACCGTCGAGACTCTCAGAGAGCTTGTCGGCAACGTTTTCCCTGACGCTGGAACTGGCAACGACCGCCGATGCCTCGTCGAAATCAATCGGCTCATTCTTGAACTCGATGAGAACGTCAACTTTTCGCATTGAACTGCCCCTCTTTTTGGGATGAAGATAATCGAAAGGCGAAGGGGCCATGCCCCCTCTGCAGGGCAATCATCGCTCGAAAAAACAGCAAAATCAACCTTCGAGAAGTCCCTTTTCCCTCAAATGTCCAATTTGACAGCGTTAAACGGTGCGGGTTATCAGGCTTATAGGTCGAGTGGCATCCTCGCCTGTCGTCGTCATTGTGATTTGAATGATCTGAATAATCGACATAAGACGATGTCGGTTGGGGGGCACCCGTCAGAGGTGGCACCAAACAGGTCCAATTCTGAAATCTCGAAACACCAAGGATGACCACTCATGATTGGGGTCAAAATCAAACAGACATTCGTGGCAGTATTTTGCTTTTCGATCATCTTCCTCCAGCCGCTGCAGATGTATGCCGGTGGTCCGTTGACTTGGTTCAACCAGTCGGATGTCGAGAAACTCGCCGGGCAAATCGATTGCCTTGAGAAACACATTGAGAAGTACGGCAGCGTGGTCGCCAAGAAACCGGATGTTTGGGGTGAGGCCAGACTGACACGTCATCGCAGTGAGTTTGAACAGGTCATGAGCGAGGAACTCAATGGCTTTAAAGAGACCATCAATGCCACCCTCACTCGCGCGGACTCGGCATACCTAGCCAATGCCTTTGCCTTGTCCGCGGCATTGCAAGAAGGTGTTTCGTTGCCATCGGCGAAAGAGTCCGATGCGGTTGCGATCATTACCGACGATGGAATCACCAAGAGAGCTGAGGCCGCGATCGCGCGTTCCAATCCTCGCGCCAATGCGACATTGGGATTCAAAGCCAGCGAAGGTGGTATCGCATTGGAGCCGGTGATCAAACTGGACCAAATGAAACGTTACTTGGATCACCTCAACGAAATTCGCCGAACCAACGAAGGCGACGACGTGGGTGATTCCCCCGGCTACGCGATCAACTTGGTTCGCATCCCGGTTTCCGTACTGCCGGGCAACCGTACACAAGAAGGCTATGGGGCCGAAATCTCGGTCACAGCCACGCCACACTTGTCCGAAGAAACATTGCCGCAGGTGTTCCAGAGCTGGGTCATCAACGATCTGGTTGATGAACTAACCCTACCGGTCTTGCGTCACGCTGACTTGAAAACCTGGGATACGCTTCTGAAAAGATTTCTTGCGTTGTACGAGTACTTGGATGCGAACGGCGATTTTCCGCCTCAACGAGACATTGTCTATGGAGAAGTTCTCAACGAAATCCTGAATGGACTCTACACAAAGAGCAGTCAGACCTACGGGACGCGGCCTGTTATTCAATCTGCAGACGTTCAGAAACGACAATCTGATGCCATTCTAGAGATCAAATCCGTAAAGTTGGATTTGGAATCAATTGAGCAACGCACATCCAGTCAAATCGGATCATCTCGAAGTCGCCATAGTCGTTACTCCGTTCCAGCTTCACTGCGACCGCTCGTTTATGGACGTTCGTTCCATCGGATCAACTACAAGGGACAACCCACTCCCTATCTTTTTGAATTGGATCGTCTCAGCGAATTGGCGAAACGAATCAATCAAACACTCGCTCTGACCCAATATCCCAATGGCCAGATTCCAAACACGGAGGTTCGTGATTTCCTTCGTGAAGAACTCAAAGCGTCGTACGACTTCCTCATCGAGGCCGGACGTCGCAATCCAGCGATTTGGGATCTGACCGAAGGGCTTTACGAAATCATTCGAGACGGCCGCGATCTCGAACTTCTGGAGCGTCAAAAGCTCTACGCACACTTGATCGGCGACGGAGGCGACGGTCGATCGATACGCATGCAGCCACAGAATGAATACCAAGTCACCGAAGACCTCGCGTGGTGCATCTTGGTTGAATCCGCTTTGCTGAATCGTCAACTGATCGACGACATGCAACGATTGGCGGCCGACAAGAACGCACCCTGTGTGGTTTCCACCCCGCTCGACCGTTTCTATTTGCCGTCGCACATGTTGGCTCCAGAGACAACGTATGCCTTCAACGAATATGTCAAGTGTCGTTGGCCGATCAAGGTGTTCGCATTGGACCCAGTCACTCAAGATCAGAACGTTGCCGATGCCTTCAGCTTGCGACGTGAACTGCAACTTGCCGCGTCGATCGCCTTTGCATCGGGCGAAATTGGCATCAGCAACTTTTCGCAGTTTGCTCGACGGATCGAGTTGGATGCGGAAACAATTGCTCTGAACCGAACCGTCATAGGGTTCTCGCACGGCGACGATACCTTTGGTTGGCGCTTCAGGCCACGCTACCAAACACCCGAAATCAAAGGCACCATCCAAGCGTTCGGGCAGACCCTGTTCGGTGGGCCTTCACGCAACAGCTTGCTGAAGGATCAACGAATCGAACCCGGCATTCGCGAATGCACCGCAATTGTGATCGCTCCGAATTTTGTGCCGTATCTGACCTTTGACACTCGAGCCAATTGGTACAAACTCACTCGACCGGGTTGGAAACAGTTTGATTTGAAAGACAGCACCAGCCTCGGCAAAGAGATCGTTGAGCTGCGGCGTGCCAAGGCAGCTTGCGTCGCTGAGCAGCATCTGCATCGCGACGGCGAAGTATACCGGTTGATGCGGGCCGTCGATCAACTCGAAGCCCGATTGCCACTGCAGACGACATTCGTGCAGATGCCGACGGAGGACACCAAGGGCGGATTTCAAACACTCTCTGGTGGCACGACCAATCTCGGTCCAGAACTGGTCGGCTTTTATGGCCAACCGGGCTACGATCCGACCAAGGATTCGTCTTTCTTTCTCGTTGGCGACAATTTCAGCGTGCACGACACTCGTGTGATCGCTGGCGGAGAAGACCTGAGAACTCGAGACGTTACTCAGTTGGTTGACGTTGTAGTAGAAGGCGAGGAGCCAAAGCAAACGGCTGTCGTACTGCCAAGCCAGGTCCGAATGTTGAGCCGTGACATTTTGGAGGTCCGCTTGCCGAAAGAGCTGAAACCCTACGAACGCGAGTATGACGAAGGTAAGAAACGCAAGGTCATCGCAGTCCAAGTTGGAACTCCCTATGGCGTATCCGCTGTCTTGGAAATCCCTGTGTTTGAAGAAGACAAAAAGGCGGAGGAAACCGCTGCGGCCACGGCTGCGGCAAAGGCTGTGACAGCTCACGTCGAAGCGTTGCATCCGGTCAGCTACGGATGGGAAAAAACACCCGATGCGACGGCCACGGTGGTTTTCGACACAGGAGGTATCAACGTCTTGGATATCCACGACGGGATTGGGATGCTGAAGTTGGAAATGAACCAAGCGGAGAACAAAGATGTCCACGATCTGCTCAATACGGGCGATGCAATCCATGCGGACATCGTGTTCCGTGTTGAGGCGACCTCCAACAAAGAAGGCACGAGTTCCGTCAAAGGCAAGACCATTGGGCCACTGCAGATCACCTTGGGTATGGATTTCGATCCCGGCCAACTTGAGGTCCCGTTGCAAGCCGCACTGCGAAGCTCGATCTTGCCAAGCTTTGATCTCAAGGAAATCAGCCTGCAGGGTTACGTGCGGTTCTACGCGACCGACGGGCATGACTCTCACATGGGCGGACGTGAACGACATCGCGATCGCCCGATTTTCAAGCTGACCAATGCTTTGAAAATCAAGGTGACCGAAGCGACGAAGTGCGAGGTGGAGTGCGTTCCTGCACTCACTCCACCCACTACCGTTCACAGTATTCCAATCGAGTTGCTGCAGGGGACTCCTCTCAGCAAAGCGAAACCGTTGACATCAACGGATTGGAATCGTGAGACCGAAACGGAACCGTATGCAATTCGCCTCGTGACTGACACCGTATTCGATGATCTTCATCGTCAATTGTCCACGGTGTCGACAGCGTCGGGTCGATAGCCATCGGTTCCGGCCAATGAAACGTGACAGGCTTCACTCGTTGGCAACGGGGCTGCTGTAAACTCGGGCTGTTGACTTCACCTAGTCTCGGCCCGACTGTTTTGTGCTAGCCAGGCAAGTCATCCATGGACACTCATGCAGATTTTAGACGGGCCAGTGTCAGACGGGCCAGTGTCAATCGGGCTGGCGAAGATGCCCGCTGGGACGTGCGAAAAATAAGTGTCGGAAAATCCGACACTTCTCGCCGATCGCCAGCACTGGTTCCCAGGCTCCTGCCTGGGAACCCATGATTAGCAGGCTCCTGCCTGCCGATCTGCTGACAATTTCCATGCCACGCTGATTTTCGCGAGGCAGAGCCTCCATGGCAGTGCGTTCCCAGGCGTGAGCCTAGGAACGAGCGTTCTGCGGGGTGGCGATCAGCGAGAAGTGACGAAAATCCACGTGACAGTCATCGCTCCGCGCGATTTCTGCAAAAAGACAGGATACTTATTCTCCGCATGTCCCTTGGGGCAGCGATGTGACGCATTCTGACGGTCGAGGATATTGGCACGACGCGCAAGCGAGTGAATCTGGCGACTCACTCGTTGGCGCATGCGTGCTGGTATGTCTCGCGTTGCAGCAGAAAATGCTTTCCATCATTTTCCTTGGGGGGACTCGCTTCGGGGGCGAACCGGCGAACGGAAGTTGAGAGAACCATCAGAATCGGAACTGACGCATATCCGGGCCTTGCTGGAAACGTCGCAGCCGGCTGAGTCTCCTCGACTGTTTTTTTTCGACTCGTGCGGTAAGATAAGCCGACTGTGTGGGTGAGGTGAAGCAGTCACTTAGCAAGCAGCGACTCAAAAGCTGCAGGCCCGCCTCCTCGGGTCAGAAGACATCGCACCAATCTCACGGTCGTGCATTATGTTAGCATCACGACTGAGATTCTGTTTTTGGTTCTAGCGCTTTCTAGAAAGGGATGACAACGACATGACGCGAGCCCTCTTGGTCATCGATGTTCAACGTGAATATTTTGACGGCGCCCTGCCGATCACTCATCCCGCCGGGCACTTGGAAAGCATTCTTTCTGTGATGGACACTGCATCCGCCGCCGGTGTACCGACAGCGGTGATTCGACATCATCAGGCCGACCCTGAATCACCGATCTTTCGTCTTCACTCAGACATGTGGCAGTTGCACGACGAAGTGGAAAAGCGACCGCGTGATGTCTTGATCGACAAGCAGTTCCCTGGTTCGTTCACCGGCACCGGTCTCAGCGATTGGCTCCAGGAAGTAGGAGCGGACACCATCAGCATCGTGGGCTACATGACGCACATGTGTTGCGACACGACGGCCCGGCAAGCGTTTCATCGTGGACTGAAAGTCGAATTCTTGAGCGACGCGACAGGAACGTTGACGGTTGAAAACGAAGCTGGCAAAGCGACCGCAGAGCAATTGCAAGAGTCGATCTTGGTGGCCCAGCAAATGTTCATTAGCGAAGTCCTGCCGTCTGCAGCATGGAAAGAAAGACTGTAGAGCGGGGCAAGACGTTAGCGGAAAATGCGTTAGAATAATGCCAACTGGTTTCACTCAGGACCAGGAACTCACGAAGGCAGGAAAATAGGGACGCATGGCTGGTTTACTTGATCAATTGACTCAGCCCCAGCGTGACGCCGTCACGCATGTCGATGGCCCCTTGCTGATCTTGGCCGGCCCCGGCAGCGGAAAGACGCGAGTCGTCACGCATCGCATTGCTCATTTGCTGGAACAAGGCATCCCGGCTTGGCAGATCGCGGCGTTGACTTTCACCAACAAAGCCGCCGAAGAGATGGGGCATCGGGTGAACGCTTTGGCACCAGGAGCCAAAGTCTGGATGGGGACGTTTCACCGGTTCTGTGCTCAATTGCTGAGACGTCACGCCGCCTTGGTGGGACTTGCCGAGAACTATTCCATCTACGACACGTCCGATAGCAAGCAGGCGATGAAGCATGCCATCGCCGCCGCAGGAGTCTCGCTCACGCACGCGTCGCCGGAAAAGATTGCCTCCTCGATCAGCCGTTCCAAGAATCGTCTCGTCACACCGGAGATGCTGCAAGGCCAGTCGCTCGGGCCGGTAGAGGCGATCGCGGCGAAGGTCTACCCGGTCTATCAGCAACACTTGCTGACTGCCAATGCGGTCGACTTTGACGATCTGTTGTTCCATGTCGCAAACCTGTTGCGATACAACCCGGAACTACGCAGCGACTTGGACGCAAAATTCAGATACATCTTGGTGGACGAATACCAAGACACGAATTTGGCCCAGTATGCAATCGTTCGCGCACTCTCGATCGACCACCCAAATTTGGCGGTCACCGGCGATCCTGACCAGTCGATCTACGGCTGGCGAGGCGCGGACATCAAGAATATTCTTGACTTTGAAAAGGACTACCCGTCGGTCACCACGGTACGGCTTGAGCAAAACTATCGCAGCACTCCCAACATTCTGCGTGTCGCCGATCAACTGATCCGCCACAACCGCCGACGCAAACAAAAGAATCTGTTCACGGACAATCCGGAAGGCCAGCCGGTTGTCTTGCGGATCTTTGAAAGTGGATTTGACGAAGCCGACGGGATTGCGGATGACATCGTTAACGCGATCGCTCGTGGCGACGCGACGGCAAACGACTTTGCGATTTTCTGTCGTATCAACGCGATGACGCGATCGTTGGAGCACGCACTGCGAAATCGCGGCGTGCCCTATCAAATCATCAACGGTGTGGAGTTCTATCAACGCAAAGAAATCAAGGACTTGTTGGCTTACCTGCATTTGATCAACAACCCGTGTCACGACGTCGCGTTGGCTCGCGTTATTAACACTCCGACGCGTGGCATCGGCGCAAAGTCGATCGAGCATTTGCGGAGTTTTGCCGAACTCAATCGTATCCCGATGCTGGAAGCCGCTCGTCGTGCCAGCGAGATTCGCGAACTCGCCAAACGATCGGCCACGATGATTGCCAAGTTCGTCAGTTTGTACGATCGTTTGGCCACCAAAGCGACCGCGCCGCTGGAAGAGATCCTGCGTTTTCTGGTGACCGAATCGGGCTACGCAACCTATTTGGAAAACTCGGCCAACGATCAAGACGAAAACAGCCCGTTGGCCAACGTCGATGAGTTGATCACCGCAGCGGTCGAATTTGATCGACGACATCCCGACGACGGATCGCTCGACGCTTTCTTAGAACAGGTGGCGTTGGTCAGCGATACCGATGCATTCGAAGAATCCAGTGAGCGAGTGACGATGATGACGCTGCACGCTTCAAAAGGACTGGAGTTTCCACGTGTGTTCTTGATCGGCGTGGAAGACGACATGTTGCCGCACGCGCGCAGCAAAGAAGACGAGTCTCAAGTGGAAGAAGAACGCCGTCTGTTGTTCGTCGGAATCACACGCGCGAAAGAGTTCTTGCAGCTGAGTTGTTGCAAACGCCGTTCGATTCGCGGCGATTTTCGCCCTGTGATTCCCAGTCCGTTCTTGAACGAATTGCCACTGCAAGAGATTGAGCGGATCGAAACAAAGGTCGCGCGTGATTGGTTCAACGAAGATTTTGACCAAAGCTATCCCGATTCTTGGGACCTACCCGAAATCGATGTGGAGCAGTCCACAGCACCTCTGAGCGTCGCGATCGAGCCGGACGAATTCAATCAGGACGTTCCCTCCGTCGAGCTGACAGACGACTCAACCGATACTGGCGGAACGTCATCGGTGCAAGAAAAGGGTAAGAAACGATTAATCTCAGCACTCGGTTCACTGAAAACCGCGTCGGATTTGTTGACGGAGACGCCGACACCGTTGACTGCGTATCGGGAAGGCGCTCAAGTGCGGCATCAACAGTATGGCGAAGGAACGATTGTGTCGGTGACCGGACGGGGCCCCAAGCGTACGGCGACGATTCGCTTCGATGACGGCGATCACAATTTCCGACTCGCGTTCGCGAAGTTGGAACTTGTTCAATGATTTAAAAGTTGACGGACAACGGACATCATTTTAGTCCGTATTGGAAGTCGACAGACATTCAGTGAGCTAGGGTTACGGTAGCCGGGGGAACCTTGTCCAATCGTCCCATAACGCACGCTCGATCCGTCTACGGACAGGTCGGCTCCAGTGGCTATGTTCGTCAACCCAAACTCATTCGTCGCCTCCAACAGCTACGCGATCGCTTTTCGTTCGCCGGCCGTTCGAAGCACCGGCGCATCATCTAATGCGAAGGCGTTGGGCAGTGTGTCCCTTGAGTTGGCCAAACTTCGCAATCAGCTCTTTGAAATTCGACAAGCACTCGCCAATCTTGCCGAGCCACTGAATCTGTCACGTGGTGCGCAACGAGACAGAAACGTTGACGTTGCAGCGACGGCTCAGTCCAACGCAGCACTGGCGTTGGGGCTAAGGGTCGCAACGGCAGCAACCCTGGCGTCGTCAGACGATGCCGCCAGATCCACTGACGATTCAGGGCGGGCGGATACAGAAGAATTCGTCGACAGCTTGCAATCGTTTTCCACAGAACTGAACCGTCTCTACGCAGACTCCGTAGACGGCGGATTCGATGGCGATTACATCGAGTCTCTGCGCAGTTCCATTCAAGAATTGGTGCTGGCTCACACCGACGGCAAGCACTCCGTTACGTTGGTCGATGGTTTCCGAGTGGATTTCAGTACTGAAAGTAACGAAGTCATTCAGTTGGCGCCCGCCGAAGCGTTGGCCCAATCGGTCCGCGTCAATGAGAACGCCTTCAATGCAGCGTTATACGGAGGCGAAGAATCCGGCCTGATCAATGACTTGACCAACTTCTTTGCAAACGCGGAGGTCGACCTGAGTCATCAAATCCGCCAATCCGGCGGACTGGTTAACCTCTTGGCCTAGGCCCGAACCATTGGAAATCTGGGGCTGTGGTACTGCGTCGCTGCGCAAGTTTCTGTCACCTATCCCAGCGCAGAAGTCGTGCAGTTTTCAGGTTGTTGCTTGACAGCGACTAACGTCTCCCTCCCGACGCAGTTAGGAGGGTCGGAAATCGAGCTTTAACGAGATTTCCGGGGAGGGCCGTCTGCGCGTATCCAGCCGTACTCGCCCCTTCCCTCACATTGCTTCCCTTGTTCGACCCTCCTAAAGTGCCTTTGGAGAGGGTGAAGTCTCGTAAAGCTCGTTATTTCCGACACTTCTCGCTGATCGCCACCCCGCAGAACGCTTGTTCCCAGGCTCACGCCTGGGAACGCACTGCCATGGAGGCTCTGCCTCGCGAGAATCAGCGTAGCCTGGAAAGCGTGGCCTGGAAATTGTCAGCAGATCGGCAGGCAGGAGCCTGCGAATCATTGGGTTCCCAGGCAGGAGCCTGGGAACCAGTGGTGGCGATCAGCGAGAAGTGTCATTTTTAAACAACTTAAAAACTGCACGACCTCTTCCTTGGGGGAGGTGACGGTGGAGTGGACCGCTATGATCAGCTCAGCTTTCTTCATCTTCCTGTGGTCTGTGATGTTGGCTCGTCCGGGCGTGCATGAGTGTGTTTCAGCAAAGCTAGAAAGACCGGACCCCCGATGGCATTGCCAAGCGTCGCCCAAAACAGGAAATGAAAAAACTCGCCCCACGTCGTCGCATCAGATGTGAATACGCCGGCGAGGACTTCGACCGTTCCGACGATGCTGTGGTGCAAATGCCCGATTCCGATGGCCGTTGTGACCAGCCAAACGATCACAATCTGGCTGATCGTGTCACGTCCTGCCGCGACCAACCATGACAACAACCCCATCAACCATCCGGCCAAGATGCCACTGAGCAGAATCGTCTGCGGTGGATGCTCGACCAAGCCCCGCGCGATCTCGGTAAAGACTTGGCGATCAATGACGCCGAGTGACGGACCGACATGAGCGACCAGTGCAGCAAAAGCCGCTGCGCCGACGATGTTGGCTGAGTAAACGATTGCCCAGAGACGCAGCAAACCCTTTACGTTTTCCCGCCCGCTCAAGACAGGCAAGACCGCCAAGCTGGTGTGTTCGGTAAAGAGTTCCGAGCGACCCAAGATAACCAGAATGAACCCAAACGAGTACATGTTTGCGATCAATAGTTTTGAGACCGAATGCGGCACCTCGTCTTGCATCAGCGTCTGCATCGCGGCCATCAAGAACAAACTGAACCCGATTTCCAGTCCGGCTGACAACCCTGAGAAAAAGAGTCGCCCCGACGGACGTTTGAACGCCGCCATCGCCTCATTCAGTTCGTGTCGCATGATCTGCTGCGACGCCTTCTTGGGTTCGTCTTCGTTGATCTCCGAATCCGACTCGAGTGATGAAGTGTTCTCCTTCTTGAAACCCGACTTGGATGAATCACTTCCCATCAATGTTACCCGTTAGTGTGCCTCAGGCGTGTCCGCTCGTCATCGCGTCATCCATCGTCGAACAGCATCGGCGATTTTGGCTGCAGAAATTTCTTCCGCATCAAGCAACTTCTCCGATGATCCGCTGAGGGGACGTTTGCGAACGGCTAGGCAGTTGACTGGCGTCGGGTGATCCGACAGGCTGGTCAACACTGCTTCACCGATACCGCCTTCGGGAAAATGGTCCTCGACCGTGAACACCACTTGAGTCTGGTCCGCAGCTTTCCGAATCGTTGCGTGATCAAGCGGTTTGATGGAGTAGAGGTCGATCACGCGAGAGTTGACACCCGCGTCCTTCAACGTTTGATGAGCCGACAGGCATTCGTGCAGCGTGATGCCTGCTGCGATGAGCGTCACTTGATCATCGTCGCTCTGCCGCAGTACTTTGCATCCGCCCACGACGAATTCTTCGTCAGAATCGTAAATCACCGGCGTCTTTCCCCTCGTCGTTCTTAAATAGGCGACGCTGTCGTGCGCGGCCATCAGATCAACCAACGCTTCGGTCGATACGGCGTCACAGGGATACAATACCAAACCGTCCTGGATCGTGCGAAACATCGCGATGTCTTCCAATCCCATCTGCGAGGGGCCATCTTGTCCGATGGAAACACCGCAGTGTGAGCCGACAAACTTGACGTGAGCATCGGAGTACGGCGTCATGCGAATTTGGTCGAATGCACGAGTCAGGAACGCAGCGAACGTGGAAACAAAAGGCGTCTTGCCTCTCAGCGCCAAGCCCGTAGCCGCCCCGACCATGTTCTGCTCTGCGATAAACATCTCAAAAAAACGATCGGGAAACTCATCTCGAAAACGCTTCGAACGAGTTGAATTGCAGACTTCGCCATCGAGTGCAATCAGTGTTGGATACTTGGACGCGAGTCGAACGAGCGCATTACCATAGGCGTCACGAGTCGCAACTTCATCACCAATTGAATAGTCCGGAGCGTCGATGCCGCGAGAAGCGGGCAAGTTAGGTTGGTAGACGATCGGCTCTGCCAACTGGCCACGGATCGACTCATTCGGCTCGCCCAACTGCGACAGTATCTTGCCCAGTGCATCGTCATCGACCGGCTTGCCATGATGCCCACCTTCGTTCTCCAACGCCGGAATCCCTTTGCCCTTGATGGTTCGAGCAATGAACATTGTCGGTTGATCGTTGTGGCCCGCCGTCTCCAATGCTTCAAAGGCTTTCCTCACCTGAGCGTGATCATGGCCATCGTCGATCACAATGCATCGCCAGCCGAACGGCTCGATGCGGTCGCGATAGGCCTGCAAGTCGTGGCCATACATCGTTTCGCCACGCTGGCCCAAGCGGTTGACGTCAAGGATACCGATCAGGTTATCCAGTTTGTAATAGGCGGCCAATTGGATCGCTTCCCATTGAGACCCTTCCGCCATCTCGCTGTCACCCAACAAGACAAATGTTCGACTGGGCGACTTATCCAGGTACCTCGCCGACAAAGCCATTCCAAATCCGATCGAAAGCCCTTGACCTAGCGAACCGGTTGCTGCTTCGGTGCGAGGAAAACGCGACGTCGGATGTCCTTCCAGTTTGCTGCCGAACTCTCGATAGCTCATCAGATCGTCTGGCTGGATCTGCCCCGCAGCAGCCCACAGCGAGTAGAACAACGGCGAAGCGTGTCCTTTTGAAAAGATCAGTCGGTCATTGGCAGGATTGTCCGGCTGATCGAGGTCAAATCGAAAGCGATTGTCAAACATCAGATCGACCATCAGCTCGACGGCCGAGAGCGAAGACGTCGGGTGCCCCGATCCGGCGTGACTTGTACAGCGAACGATCCAGCGTCTGATTTGTTGGCACAACTCTTCGAGATGTTCCTTTTGCGTTTCGGTTGCCGTAGCCATGTTGATCTCCGTATGTGGTGTTTGTCGACGAACACTGACACGCTCACGTCGTGATTGAAATATCGCTTGTGATAGGACAACCCAATGCAAATAGCGCGCCAGGAAACACGACGAAATCCATTCTCGTTGGAACGCGATTTGCTCGCTTTTGTTTTCGTTGACCCATGTGTGAAATACGTGAACCGTTCAGCTCTCATCAACAAGGAAAGTCTCATGTTTGTCAAAGAACAAAATTCGAACGACCTCATCCGAGTCAGTCTCGTCGACCAGCTCATCAGTCCTTTGGAATCGAAGGTTCTCGGTAGGCGGCAAGCGGGCGAAGAGGAACAGGACGAACGCCTGTTTGACAAGTCAAGTCTCGAATTCCCATCTGGCGAACCCTTTCCACAGTGCTGGACGGACGAGCAATATCAAGTTCGCTGATCTCTGCGAATCGGAATGGCAAAACACTCGTCGGGGCACGCTATCGACTTGGAAAGTCGAGCGACGATTGTCGTTCGACTTTCCAAGTCGAGAATGAACACCTCAATACGCCCAAGCACAAATCGTACGCCTTGTGCGTAACGGTTATCTCTCCCAGCCTCCCTCTGGTACACAGCGTCCTTCTGGAACACAGCGTGACGCTCTTCAGTTACAGTGGGGGACGTCCTCATGACTGTTGCTCCCCCCAACGACGCCCCCCCATTCCTAGTGAGTTGCCCATGCATCGGTGCCTTCACGCAGTTTTTTTGTTCGCCGTGTTATCCCCGTTCGGTGCTGCAGGCGTCCATGCTGCAGAGACCGACAAGCCCAACATTGTTTTTATCTTTGCCGACGATCAGTGTTTTGAGACCATCAACGCTCTCGGCAACAAAGAAGTCCAGACGCCGAATCTGGATCGTTTGGCGGCTCGTGGAACGACATTCACACACGCGTACAACATGGGATCGTGGAGCGGAGCGGTTTGCGTTGCCAGTCGCACGATGTTGAACACCGGTCGGTTTGTTTGGAACGCAAGATCAGTTTACGACAAGAGCGAAGCCGAGCGTGCGGCCGGTCGCTGGTGGAGCGAGTACCTCAAGTCGGCAGGCTATCGCACTTACATGACCGGAAAATGGCACTGCAAGGCCAGCGCGGAGAAAGCGTTCGATGTTGCCCGCGACGTTCGACCGGGAATGCCCAACCAAACGCCAGCAGGTTACAACCGACCGATCGGGCCCGGCGAAGACACCTGGTCGCCCAGCGATCCGAAGTTCGGCGGTTTTTGGCAAGGCGGAACGCACTGGAGCGAGGTCGTCGCTAATCATGCGACTGATTTCTTTGACGACGTCAAAGACAACGATGACCCGTTCTTTATGTACCTGGCTTTCAACGCACCTCACGACCCTCGGCAATCACCCGCCGAGTATGTCAATCGATATCCGCTTGGCAATATTTCGCTGCCCAAGAATTTCTTGCCTGTCTATCCCTACGCCGAACAAATGGGGGCTGGCAAGTCGCTGCGAGATGAAAAGCTCGCTCCGTTTCCACGAACCGAGTATGCGGTGAAGGTTCATCGCCAAGAATACTACGCGATCATCACGCACATGGACGAAATGATCGGCCGCATCTTGGACTCGCTGCAGGAGTCCGGCAAAGCCGACAACACGTGGATCTTCTTCACTGCGGATCACGGATTGGCAGTGGGGCAACACGGTTTGATGGGCAAACAGAATTTGTACGACCACAGCGTTCGAGTGCCGCTGTTTGTCATCGGACCCGACGTGAAACAAGGAGGCAGGAACGATCAGCCGGTGTATCTGCAAGACGTCATGCCTACCACACTGGAACTGGCCGGAGTCGAGCGCCCAGAGCACGTTGAATTCCAAAGCTTGCTACCGCTGTTGGACGGCAAAAAGAGCCAATACGATGCGGTTTACGGGGCGTACTTGGAAAAACAACGCAGCATTCGAACCGAGCGCTTCAAACTGATCGCGTATCCCGGAGCCAAAACCCTGCGGCTGTACGACATCCAAGCCGACCCACTGGAAATGAAAGACTTGGCGGGTGACGACGAGCATCAGTCCACGGTTAAAGACCTGTTTGCCAAGCTGACCGACTTGCAAAAACAGATGCACGACGAGGTCAGCTTGGCAGGGTGTCTGCCGTAGGTTGGATGGGTATGTCAGTCTTGTAGGTCAGGTGTCCAACGAAGCAACTGCCGGCATCACCAACCCTCAAATCAACGGTTCGACAGGATCGACCGAGATTGCTTAACCTGTCGTCGGGCGTCATCCTGCGGGGGACGTGAAAAGTATTGTTGCTGCATATGAGAGTGAAGCGGTCACAGAAGGTAGCCGGCGATAGAGCGCAGCGATCATCGACGGTTCATTTTCACGTTCCCAGCAATCCCCTCAGTCGCGGATGCGACGACAGCATACAGCCTGGGGCGCGAGCCCCAGGTGAACACCCTGCGCCGCCAACAAGCCGCGGAGCGGCGACAGATTGCATCCGGACCACCGCGTGTTGTGGGCTACACCAAACGTTTTATGCTGTCGCTGCTCCGCAGCTTCTGGGAGGACTCGATTGCAGAAACATGGGGTTGGCACCCCATGCTGTACGCTGTCGCTGCTCCGCAGCTATCGCAGCTATCGCAGCTATCGGAGCTATCGGAGCTATCGGAGCTAACCCGGGGTGCGCTGGCTTCGCCGCGACCCCAGGCTATGTTGTTTAACCACTTCGTGGTCGGTTTGGAGAATAGGTGTCCTCTCTCGTTGCCAGAATCACGCGAAGCGATGATTGCTACGTGGGTTTCGCGACACTTATTTTCCGCACGTCCCGACCAGGATGGCTACTTAGATGTTAAGAGCTCTGGCCTGGAAAGGCTGACGTACTTTCGTTACTACACTTCCCAGCCGGCTCTGTACTCTTTCGAGATGTACTGGTCGGCTTCTGGGCAATTGGTGGCTTTCAAATTTGCCGCGTCCCACTCCAATGCCTTGCCAGCTCGATAGGCGACGTTGCCCAACAGAACGGATTCTGTCAGCGCGCCGGAGTAATCGAAGTTGCACGTGGTCGTTCCGCCGTTCTTGCAAGCTTCGATCCACTCGCGGTGGTGGCCAATGGAGTTGGCGATGGTTTCCGGTGGCGGCTCCCAGCCCTTGAATTTGTCTCGGGGGAACATGCGATAGTTGCTGTAGTCCGCGAACATATGTCCGTCGGTTCCGACAAACATGACTCCACTGCCGGGAACCTTTTCTCCGGCGACTTCTTTCGGGATGCGATTGCCGTCGTACCAAGTCAGCTTGACCGGCACCATGTTCTCACGTTTGGGGAACTGGTAAGTGACTTGCAAACCCAGCGGGCAGGTTTCCGGATGGACAGCAGGACCTTCTGCAACACAGCTTGTCGGGTGTCGCAGTTTCAATGCCCAGAAGGGCAAGTCCATGTAGTGGCAGCCCATGTCGCCCAGCGTTCCTTGGCCGAAGTCCCACCAGCGTCGCCAGTTGGCCGGATGATAACGACCGGCAACGTAGGGACGCTCGGGTGCCGGGCCAAGCCAAAGGTTCCAGTCGAGTGTCGCTGGTGGTTCTTCACCGCCTTCGGGGCGATCACCGCCGCCCCAACCTTTGCCGACCCACACGTGAACTTCACCGACATCGCCGATCGCGCCCGACTGGATGATTTCGACCACGCGTCGATAGTTATTTCCGGCGTGGATCTGTGTGCCCATTTGCGTGACCACGCCCATCTCCTTCGCGGCCTCGGCGATCTTTCGAGCTTCCGTCACCGTATGCGTCAGTGGTTTTTCACAATAACAGTGCAATCCCGCCTTGATGCCTCGCATGGCCGCAGGAGCGTGGTTGTGATCCGCCGTCGCAACCACGATCGCATCGGCTTTGTCAGATTCCTGGGCGATCATCTCGCGATAGTCGCGGTACGTTCGGGCGTCTGGGAAACTGCTTTTCGCGCGATCCAAATACAACTGGTCCACATCGCACAACGCGACAATGTTTTCTTCTTTGACGCCATCGATGTTCGCCGACGCGCGGTTAGCGGTGCCGACGCAAATGATTTTCAGCAGGCTGTTGGCTGACGTCGACTGCGCGGGGGCAAGCTCCGTCCAGAATCCGCCGGAGACCGAACCGGCTGCAGCCGCTACCGCGGATGCTTTGAGGAACTGTCGACGTCGAGGGTTGTGCGATTGTTTCGGAGTAGGTTTTGTCATTTCAATTGGCGGGGGGAGTGTGGAGAAATGGGGAGGGAGCAACATGCTGGAACGACGAGCGTGCGTCACGCAAGCAGTAGCTTAATCGACCCCGACTGCCCTGTGGGTAGGCGACGCCGGGTGGGCGGGGACCAGATCAAATTAGTTGTTGGTTGCCCGACGATGTCAGGAATTTGCCAGCTAGCCCTCCAAAACGGTATGCCAGCAGGAAAAAACAAACAGATCATCATGTTGTCTTCGCCCGATTTGGCCAGACATTTAGTACCATGCAGGTCTTTCCATTCGACTCTCGTTATCGACGACACTTACCACACATGCAGATCAAGTGCCCCGGCTGTTCCAAGGTTCTCAACATCCCCGACACGGCGGCGGGAAGGGTCGTGCAGTGTCCTTGTGGCAAGCAACTAAGGGCTCCCGGTGGGTCACCTGCGGTAGCGGCTTCGGCACCAGCCGCTCAACCGATGGGAGCCGCACCCGCCCGCGTCGCTCGACCGCAACAGCCGACCGCCCCCATCGGTGGAGGTTTTGGGTTGGACGACGATTTGTTTTCCGAGTTGACCGATACCGATATGAGCGGAATCGCCGCCGTGGCACGACCGGGAGTCCCTCAAAAAGCTGTGGCAGCCGCTCCCAGTGCAATGCTGAAGCAATACGCTGGCGAAGATACCAATGCGAAGAAAGCCCTGAAGCCTGGACAACGCCCTGGAACATTGACCTTCCTCGGAGTCCTCAATATCCTCGGCGCTTTGCTGATGGGTGGCATCATCGCGTTGGTTGTTGGCGTTGCTGCCATGCTGCAAATTGATCCGGCCATCTTACTCGGAGGCATGGCTGACGCGACGATTGCATTTATCGTTGCTACCGTCGTATTTTGGTTCATTCTGCATACTGGCGTCGCCATTTCCTGCTTCGTTCCGTCCTGGTTCACCTGGCAGGTCCTGATCTTCGGTTACGCGTTCATGACGAGCTATCGAGTCTTGGACATCACATGGTCGATCATGACAGAAGGCTTCGTGCTCGGACGATTCTTTCAGATGATGATGTATCTCATTGCATCCATTTGTTTTTGGGCGTACGCCCACCAGGACGAATCACGAAAGTTCTACCAAGTCGGTCCATTAAAGGCGCCGCAGGTGCTCGCGGCGAACATCCTGGGCGTATTGTTCGGCATTGGATTCGGCATCATGCCCTTCTTTCTCACCATTGAGTGAGCACGGCAGACGTGTTGATACCCGAGTCCTCGTGCTCATTCTGAATCTGCGTTGCAGCTTTCGAGAAATTGATCCTACACTCACTCAAGTTCAGCGAGGTAACGTTCCGCGTCCAGTGCTGCCATGCAGCCTGTTCCTGCTGACGTGATGGCTTGTCGATAGTAGTCGTCAGCCACGTCACCGGCTGCGAAGACGCCTGCGGCGCTGGTGTTTGTCCGGAACGCTTTTTTCCATTGAATGTAGCCTTCCGAGTTCATTTCGACGGCACCGTCCAGGAACGCAGTGTTGGGCGTGTGCCCAATGGCGACGAACATGCCGCCCACCGTCAAGTCGCGAATGCTGTCGTCCAACGTGCTCTTCACGCGCAGGTTATTGACCAATTTGCCGTCTCCCTGGACCTCCTCGACCACGGTATTCCAGAGAACTTCGATCTTGGAATGGTTCAACGCGCGATCCTGCATGACTTTGGAAGCGCGCATTTCGTCGCGGCGGATCAGCATGTAGATCGTTGCCGCGTCCTTCAGATTCGCAAGATAGACGGCTTCCTCCACCGCAGAGTCACCGCCGCCGACGACGGCCAGCGGCTTGCTGCGATAGATCGGCAGCGCACCATCGCAGACCGCACAGGCGCTAACGCCTTTGTTCTTGTATTCTTCTTCGCTTGGCAGTCCCAAGTAGTTTGCACGTGCGCCGGTCGCGATGATCACGGTGTGTGCCTCGACTGTGTCGCCGCTGCCTGTGGTCAGTTTGCGGGTGTCGCCGCTGAAATCCACACTCACGATGTCGTCACCGACGACTCGGGTGCCGAAGTTGAGCGCCTGCTGTTTCATCAACTCCATCAACTCGGTGCCTTGAACGGCATAATGCGGCTGGCCGTCTTTTTCGTGCCCGGTCGGAGCGGGAGGCAGATTCCAGTGTCGATCCTTGTCAACCGCCGACTCGATGAACGCACGAACGTTACCTGCCGGAAAGCCTGCGTAATTTTCGACTTCGGTGGTAAATGCCAACTGGCCCAACGGAACCATTTCCGGTCTGACGGTGCCCTCATAGAGCAGCGGATTCAAATTGGCGCGAGCGGCGTAAATGGCTGCTGACCAGCCGGCGGGGCCGCTACCAATGATGATCGTCTTTTCGATTTCGTTGCTCACGCTCTGGGTGACTCCTATAGTCGAACTGCGTTTATTTTCGAATGCGTTGTGCGAATCTGGATCGGAATGGGTTCTGGCCCGAAATTCTGTTTGAGCCAGGATTATAGGGAGCCTTGCAAAGGCTGACACCTGGGCATCAGGCTCTTGTAGTGCGAACGGTAAGACTCGATCATCGAGGGGATGGAGAAATCCGCTCTCACGCGAGCCTGGTTTGCTTCGCCGAGGCGCTCAGCCAATTCCGGATTGTCAAGCAGCGCATCGATCCGCCGCATCATCTCATTGGAGTCGCCCGCAGGAAAACTTTGGTGCTCCTTCGCATGCGACAAAAGTTCGTCACTGCCCTCCACCAGACTGCACACGACTGGGCGGCCAGCCGCCATGGCTTCCAAGATCACGTTCGGCATGCCTTCGTAGTGGCTGGGCAAGACCAACAAGCGAGCCGCTCGCAGGAAAGCTCCAATATCGCTTTGCCAAGGCAATAGTTGGCACCTTTCAGGTCCAACAAGGTCCGCCCATCGTTGCAGGCCGCTGCGCAAGGGTCCATCGCCAATCAGCAGCAACTTGCGCCGACTGCCGATGGGTGCGATGGTATCGATTTGCGACTGCAGCAACTCAATCCCCTTTTGCGGATGAAATCGCCCGACGAAAAGCACGACATCGCTGTCCGCGTCCCAGGACATGACGGAGGGCCAACTGGCGGGCGTTGCAACACTGAATCGTGGAACATCGACGCCGTTGGGGATCACGCGTGTGCGCTCCAGTGAGCAACCAAGATGCGATTGAGCGAAACGGGCAACCGCTCCGCTGACGCAAACCAGTGAATCCATCCTGGATACGGCTCGCCGCTCCAGAAAGCACCTCATGCGGTTTCGCTCGGCTACGCGAAGCCCACCGACGAAACAGGGCATCGGCGACAGGGGAACTACGGATTCGGTATCGTCGGGTAAACCGGCATTCTTGGTTTTGCCGATCGCTCGCAATGCCATCGCGGTCAAGCAGTTTGCGTGGAAGAGAAACGACTGGCAGACATCCGGTGTCGAAACGCTGAGCCAATCAATCAGACGACGACGAGCTTTCCAAAACGCCAAGACGTTGTTCGCATCCGCCGACGTGATTTCGATCCCGCTTTCCAAAATCTTGTCCACCAACCCCGCTTTCTTTCCCGTCGGCAGCGAGCCGATAGAAAACACCCGGACTTGGTCACCTTGCTCGTGCATTCCGCTCGCCAACTCGGCCAGACAACGCTCCGCGCCACCGGCAAAGAGCTCCGTGATAACAAAATCGATTTTCATGATGGGGGAGGATCAAGAACGAGCGGAGCGCTGCCGACCTTACTGTGTATCCAAAGTGGATCACAACATCGTTAAGCGGCTTTTTGCGGTGCTTTGTTTCACATCGAATGCGTATAATGTTGTAAGGACAAGATCGTCATGACCCGCCAGTTGGGGCATGCATGATCGGCACAAATGTCCTGATCGATGAGGGTTTACAACACATGACGTTTTGATGGGATTTTCGAGCCCGGAGCCCGACAACTACGGGCGAATATTGCCGTAGCCACAAGACGCTGATTTTGTGGACAAGGCGGACGTGGCTTTCACCGACCAAACTTTCCCATGGCACCGTCCTGGACGGTACCCCACTGCGAGTCGCCCAAATGATTCACGCCAATCTGTTTACGATCGAAACTGTCCACGGTTTGAAAGAAACTTTTGCGTTGGCTCCCAACGGCAAAGTTATCTCACCGTATTCAAAGCCAGTCCATACGCCTCACGTTTCTAGCAACGGTGGCAAGGACTCGTCGAAGCCATCTGTACCGTCGAAAAAAGGCGAAAAAGACGACATTTCTCGCTGATCGCCACCCCGCAGAACGCTCGTTCTCAGGCTCACGCCTGGGAACGCACTGCCATGGAGGCTCTGCCTCGCGAAAATCTGCGTAGTGCATCATCCGGTCTTGATTTTGGGGTTAGCCGTTTTGGCGTTAGCCACGGTTGTGTCACGAAAACCGTGGCTAACGCCAAAACGGCTCATCTAACGAACCCACGTTCTAAGACTGGACGATGCAGTAGTCTGGAAATTGTCAGCAGATCGGCAGGCAGGAGCCTGCTAATCATTGGGTTCCCAGGCAGGAGCCTGGGAACCAGTGGTGGCGATCAGCGAGAAGTGTCAAAAAGACTGACTCAGATCGCCTTCATTGTTCAACCGGGTGGTTTGGTGTCCGCTTAGCGTTCGCCGACAGACTGTCGTTTGTAAACGCCAGGTAATAAATGGATTGAAATGGCAGCGTTTGCTGTCGACTCCTGGCCAGCAAACCGTTACTGCAAAAGGCGTTGCAGCAATTGTTGCCCCCTGGACATGGGTTTGACTCGGCGATGAAATCTGCGATGTTTCTCTGTAGGCTCGCTGCGCAGATTGTCTCCTGGAGAGATTTGCCATCGGACAAGTCCGCGATCTGCGGGCTCTAAGGGCCAAACACACCCAACACAGAAGTTGCCGATCAGGAAAGCTCAGTTCATGAGTCGTACCGTTGAGACTCCGACGCCGAAACGATTCCGCGTCCCCCACGCTGCAAAGCTATATCACAACTTGGTTCCCGCCTACCAAGCGTTTTGGCCGGCGGTCGCTGGCAAGAACATGCGTGCAGCGCTCGCCCGAACGGATTTCCCCGATGGGTGCCGTGTCTTGGAAGTCGGCGTGGGAACGGGACTCTCGCTGAGCAGCTATCCCAGCAATATCCAACTGACCGGGATCGATCTTTCCGAAGCCATGTTGGCGGAAGCCCAAGCGTTGATCGAAAAGAACAGTTGGGATCACATCGCCGTCCAGGAGATGAACGCCGAGTCGCTGGATTTCGAAGACAACAGCTTTGATTTTGTGACGTCGTTTCACACGATCAGCGTGGTATCGAACCCTGAAGCAATGATGAGCGAAATCGTCCGCGTCTGTCGCCCCGGTGGCCGCGTGTTGATCGTCAATCATTTTCGCAGCGAGAATCCCTTGATCGCGCGCGTGGTGGACTCTGCCGGCAACCTGACCCGTTTACTCGGCTGGCGGACGGACTTGAAACGCGAAGTCGTGCGTGAGTTGCCGCTGCGTTTGGAGAAATGTTACAAGCCCAATCCGCTGTCGTTTTTTACGATCATCGAAGCGGTCTGCAAGCCTGACGAGGTTTGATCCCAGCGTCTCGGAGAGACGCTGCTACGTGGGTCATTTGGCTTGAGACAAATGCTTTGCGTACACGCGTGCGACGTCGCCCATGTAGTTCCGCGGGGCATTCTTTGCACAACGCTCCAGCCTCCGTTGTGCTTCGTCTCGTTTGCCTTTTGCGTCTGCGTACAGACCCAGGTAGAACTCGCCATAGAAATCCGCTGATGCTTTCATTGGCGAATCCTTGTCGATCGACTCCATCCGTTTGACCACCAAATCCGTGTCACCGGTTTTCAGCATCTCCAGCACTTCGTCCATCGGCACACGGCGATCACCGGGCGCGGGGAGCAATTGTTTTTGGCTTGCTTGAAAGGACTCTGCTTTGGCAACGCACAGAAAATGCCATGCCGCGTTTTCGACGTCGTTGGGGTTCACGTGGCGGTGTTCTTCGAACTGTTTGGCACCTTCGGCAAAATCGCCGACGAAGTACAACGCGATGCCGCGCTGCCACAGGTAAGGCAATTCGCTGGCGTGCGACTTGAGGTACTCATCAAAGTATTTCAAGGATGACTTAGCGTCGCCGGCGCGCAAGTACACATCTGCCGCAATGCGATAGATCTCCGAGTTTTTGTCAGCCAGTTCGGCCATGCCGTCGGCGGCAGCTCGAGCGGCCGTGATGTCTCCGCTACGCAAAGCGGCGTCGGCGGATCGGCTGAGTTGAGAGAAATTCGCGATCGGCGTGTCGTCGAGTGATTCTTGTGCGACACACAATTGCAGATTTGCGAACAAGCAACATGCTGCGATCAGCAGCCCCATCATGCGAATCATCATGAAACAATTTCCAGCAGTTCGATGGCGGGCTCACCGTCACAGTAAATCAACGCGGTGCGTCCATAAACGACCTTGCCCTGAGGGACCTGCAGCATCTGTGCCAAGGATTCGCCCGCGGTGACTTTCCACAACTCACACAAGGTGACTTTGCGGAGCACGTTGTGCTCGATCAAGACGCGACCCAGCGGTGTCTCCTGACTTTCAATCCGCTTCCAAACCTCCGGTTCCAAGGCGTCGACATTGAGCCGAACGATTCCGTATTGGACCGTTTTTTTGGAGCCCGTCGTCTGCAACGTGATCTCACGCGCGTACCAATTGTCGTGACGGTGAAAGCGGTGAACCACCACATCGACGGTTTCGCCATGGTGCGATTCAACGGTCACCGTCATGTGCTTGTTGTGATTCAGCAGGGAATCGTACGGCTGAGGTAAATCGGTTGCCGATTCGCACCGGCCCAGCTTTGCCCAGCAAGTTTGCGAGTCATAAAACTCGTCCAACAATGCCTCGATCTTGACCAGAGAATCGTCGCGTGAAAGCCCGCTCGTCATCGCTACCTCATCCTCACTTGGTTTGCAGGTTCACACCCAGCGAAACGACCTTTGGACTGGGCAACTCGGGGCGTTCCAGCACCGTATCAATCAAAAAGTAAAACAGTCGACGCAAAGGTTCCGGTTCGATCTCATCGGCGACCTGCTCAGCCCGCTGCTGGTGCTTGTCCACCAAACGCATTGCGGTATCGAACACGCCCGCTTTCCAATAAAGCCGCTCAACGGCGGCAAACCGTTCACGATCCGACAATCCGCATTGGTCATCAGCCATCGACAACAATTCAGCTTGATCGTCCTCCTGCAAACCCTCCAGGGCGAGCGCCCACAGGATCGTCGGGCGTCCGCCGAAGACATCGCCGCCGGCGGAAAGTTTGTTGTGGTCGTCGCCGGAGATGTCGCCCAAATCGTTCAAGATCTGGAACGCGACGCCCATGTTCCGACTGAATTTTCGAATCGCCTCGCGGTAGGGTTCCGCATCGGCCGCCAATCGGATCCCGCTGTACAAAGCGGCTTCGAAAGCCGGCGACGTCTTGAGTGCATAGATCTTCAATGCATCCAACGGAGTCAGGTGTCGATTGCGTGTGTCTCGCCACAGCAGCTCGGCACCTTGGCCTTCGCTCAGTCGCATGTGTGCTGCCGCCAAGCAATCCACCACATCCATGCGTGCATCGGCTTCGATCATTTCCGCGTTGCGTTTGTCAGTCAGCAATCGATAGCCCAGGCCGATCAAATAGTCGCCGACGTTGATCGCTGTGGGGACGCCGAATTGACGATGAATGGACGGTTGACCGTAACGAAACGCGTCATCGTCTTCGATGTCGTCGTGGATCAAGCTCGCTTTGTGGAACGTTTCGATACTCATGGCCGCACGTCGCACGGCGTCCGGGATCGCTTCGACCGCGGTCGTGAACTCTGGCCCGGTGCAATTGCCGCCTGTCATCGCATCGTATGCTGCCAATGTGATGAACGGTCGGGAATGCTTGCCTCCGCGTGCGAGGAAGTCATAGCCGATGTGCTCGGTCGCGGCGATCGCATCCATCGACGCAATCCGTTGCAAGTCCGCTGGCTGATCCGTCAACGGTGTTTGGTCACGCAAACGCGGCGCCAAAGCGTCCATCGTGTCGGGTTGGAACAGATCGCTCGCGGCACGCATCAAGTGGACATACGAGCGTGTCGCTTGCTGAGCCGGTTCGTACGGGGTCCGAATCATCTGGTCCACCCAGGACTCGTCGACTTTGGTGTTACGGCAATCGCTGCTCAACAGGGGGACTGCCATGCAGGGAATCCCGGCCAATAGGACTTTGTCGATCGCTTTTTCCAACACGTTCAAACAAGCGACACCGATCACGGCATCGACGTATCCACCCACGATGATCTTCAACACCACCGGCGACCCTTCGGCCACCAGGACGCGGTAACCCATCTCCTCGGCCAAACCACGAAAATCAGCGATACTGCAGGCCCCGCAGGTCTTGCAGTTCATGCCAAACTCGTCGTAGTCTGCCGGGCAACCTTCGGCGTGTTTCAGACAATGTGGCAACAGAAACAGTCGGCGATGCGGGGGCACGGATTTCAACGCGTCACGCCAGAACGAAGTGCTGATCATCACCATCGTCCAGCCCAAGTAGGCTTCCGGCAAATCGGCTTCGCTCAACAATCCACGTGCGACCGTTTCCAATTCATCTTTCGTCATGGGCACGTCACGATCCAGACGATCGGCGACTTGCTCACAACGCTGACGCAAGTTTTCTCGCATCTGCAACGTTTCGGGAACGTCTTTCAGATGGCTGGTCTTTCGTCGGGACGAACGGGGGGCATCGGGTGCGCCATCATCGGCAACAGAGGGGCTCAATCCAGTCGACAAACCGATTACCTCGGATTGGGTTTATGGGGGCAGGCACACGCCGAACGAGCTGGTCGCATCCAACGGTCTGGACGCTTCAGCACGCTCACCGCGGCCATTGTGGGTCATGTTCATCTGTCGTCGCTCGCAAAAATTTGCCCAATGCGGCGACAGTGAAAATCAATGGGTAGGATTTCTCATGGTACCAAAGCTTGGCGAAGTAAAACCCGATCGGCCAAGCGATTCGGTGTCGTCCATCACGCACACTTTGGAGCAAGAATTCAACGCCCCCGATTATAGCCGCAGTCAGTGAATCGGTCTCGTCGTATCCGCCAAGTTGACGGTGTTGCTGCAAAACTGCAGCGGATTCCACTTCAGGACTTGTAACACCGCTCCTCGACGCCTGGACCGCTCGGGAATCGCAATCCACCGCCATTTGACCAACAAAAGCGTGTTCAGACGCGTCTCGACGGTGCAATACGACGCTGCACAGGGCATCCACCGCCAATGCGGTTTCTTCCACGCTGCTCGTCAAATGGTCGGGAATCTGCAGCTCAGAAAACTCTGGCCGTTCTTTCAACAACACACGTAGTTTTTCGGAGACCGAGACGCCACCTCCCCAACCACCGTCCCCATTCTGTGTCTCCAACAAGAACTTCACCCCGAGATGAAGTTTTTCCGGTGAGGCGGCACCCGACAACAAAACCTTAGCCGTTCCGTACACGGGGTTGATCTCATCGGACTGGTCTTGGTTGCCAAACCACAGTGGCAACCAAGCCCCGTCGGGCTGTTGCATCCTATCTAAATAGCGTTGCCCTTTCCGGATCGGCCCATCGAACTGGTGGTTCTGGTCAGACAAAGCCCGGATGGCGTGCGCGGTCAAGTCGGTGCTGCTGCGGTCAAACGGCAGCTTTCCCCAGCCGCGACAAAAGGTCGGCCAGCCGCCGTCGCCGTTTTGTAGTTGCAGTAACCATCGGCTGCCCATCGCAATCGCAGAGTCGATCTGAGCATGATGCGACGTGTCACTCCAACGCTTCATCACACGCAACGCAAGGATGGCGCCCGGGGTGTCGTCACCATCGGGAACCGCACCGGATAAATCCGTCCAGCCCCAGCCGCCGGGACTCGCTCCGGTGAACGGATGACGGACTCGATGCTGACAATCCAAATGCCAACGCAGCAACGACTGGCTGAACCACGAGCCGTCATCCAGCGGGTCGCATGCCAGTGCGTGAACGGATAACGAAGTCACCCAGGTGGCAAGATTGGTGTCGATCGGCCAACTGCCGTCCTCGGCAACGGAGTCTTGCAAGAAACGAAGTGCGTTCAGTGCGACCGGATGATCGCCGCGACCTGTTGCGGCCAAGCTCATCAGGACGAACGACGTTAGCGGCGTGGCCTCCAGATACCCGCCACTCTCTGGTTGCATACGTTCCAGAACCGCCATCGTTCGCGACACGGATGCCGATCGCATCGCGCGAATCGGAAACCAACTCCGTGGCCCCAAGAAATGTCTTGCTTGGCCGATCGCCACCAAGGCGGGAATCGCGTAACTGACGACAGGCATCCTGAGGAACCGGTACCACGACTGAGGAAAAACGGCGGCCTCGAACGGCAGCGCTGAAACCAACTTCCAGTCGACCAGTCCGGCGATCGCCATGTTGGTCAGGATCGGAACAACGAACGTTTTGTCTTTGCCATAGCGAGCTTTCAGACCCGCGATCTCGCCCGCGTCGCGAAGATAACGTTGCAGGTCGTCTCGCTGGTCCGCATGCAGTCCGGCTGAATCGCCCAGGACTTGCCTGGCCAACGAATCCGCGGCCAAGACGAGGTAGCTGGTGGCGATGTTGGAATGGCTGCGATCGGTGTCACCAAAACCACCGTCTTGATTCTGCTCGCCACACAGGTACTGCATTCCTCTCCGGACCAACTCTCGCATCCAGTCCTCACCGCTCTGATGACGCATCACGGCGGCGATGGCGCTGACGGCCGTTGCGGTGCTGAGCGCTGAGGCGGACAGCTGCCCCGTCCAGTGGTCGTCTTCGCCACGTTGCGAGATCAGCTCGGTCCGCAACTGATCCAGTGTTTCCCGGGCACGCACCCGGATTTCGACTATGTCTCGTGTTTTCTCAGGTGGGTCAGTTCTTGGAGTCATCGTCGCATTGTCCTGAAATCACCCACGGAGGGAAAGGGACGCCGCCAATCGCCTGTTTCACGGGTTTTGTTTCGCAGGTGATGCCGCAAAATCCGCGTAGTCGTCAAAGCTTGCCAAGTTTATTTAATCCGAACAACCGAAAGGGTCGATGAACGAAAGGGCCTGGGCACATCCATGTCCAGACCTTGATTTCACTTCTTGCCGTTGGTTGGAAAAAAACGATGTCCTCGCCTGGCAGACGCACGCTCCACAAACCGTTTTCAATCCAAATGCACGATTCCTTCCAGTGCCGCACGCGAGTCTTGGGGTACACCGTTGGCTTCGGTCGTATCTCGCTGTGCCTCGCTTTGGCGATCCTGGCATCGTTGACCAGCAACGTGCAAGCTCAAGTGCGTGGCAAAGCACCGGATCGTGGGACCTACCAACCGCCGGTCATCGTCAAGCAAACGACGCAAAGGCAAGGGCTGCCCAAGCCTGTTTCACTGGCAGAGCTGGATGAGCAACAATCATCCTCACGTCCCGTTCGTCCCGATTCGAATGAAATCGGCTCTGTGCGCCATGTCGTCGACTTGCAGGAAGTCGACCAGGACTCCGCTGGTGGACTTCGACCGATCGGCCAAAGCAGTGGTGTCGTGAATCTGGCAATGCCGCCGGCGCCCGTTCGGTCCCGTCAGACCGCTTCGCAGGAGCATCAACCGGGGCAGGCAAACGCACAGCATGCCAAGTCTGTTCAGCCGGTCAACCATCAACGAATCGACATGCGTCAATTGGCTCCTCAGCATCAACCACTGCAAGATCCCGGACACGTACAGAGCTGCTCCTGCGAGTCGTGCTCTGGCGGGCAGGCTGTTTCCGGACATGCGATCTCCGGCCAGGCAAGCGGTGGCTGGGTAGAAGCTCCGGTCGTTTCCTCGGAACATTACGGGCCCACGATGTGCGACGCATCAGGGGGATGTGATACGATCGGCTGTGACTCCATCGGCTGCAACTGCGGTCGCTGCTCCCAAGGCTGGGCACCTGCGACGCTGAGTTTCTGTCCTGACCGTTGGTTCGGATCGATCGAGTTGTTGCACATGGCACGCAAAGGAGATCGATTGCCGGCCTTGGTGACGACGGGCCCCGACACGGACTCGGACACTGCGGGAGAACTGAATGTTGCCGGGACACGCAGTTTGGTCGGCAATGACGCTTATTTGAGAGACGGACAACCCGGCGGGCGATTGACCCTCGGCACCTGGCTCAATCAGTATCAGAGTCGCAGCTTGGTGTTTCGCGGCTGGGCGTCGGGCGAAGAAACGTACGACTTCAACGCAAATCAAGATTCGTTTTCTGTCCTTGCACGTCCGTTCTTTAACGTCACGGACGGACAGACAGCCGCTCAAGACACGCAGTTGATTGTGTTCCCCGAGCTGGCCAATGGTGATATCAGCGTTCACATGGACAGTAGCGTTTATGGTGGAGACGCATCGATTCGTCAGATGTGGTACTGCGGCTACGGCGGTTCGGTGGACTTGTTGTACGGATACCAATACATGCGGCTGGACGAATCGCTTTCGATCGACACTCGATCGACTTCGCTGAGCGACGACTTTGCACCCTTGGGATCCGTGTTGGCCGTTCGCGACAGCTTTGGCGTAGAGAATGAATTCCACGGCGGTCAACTGGGAATCGCTTCGCGGTACCGCGAGGGCTGCTGGTCGTTCAGCGGGCTTGCCAAAGTCGGCTTTGGGTCGTTGAGCAGGCGAGCCGAGTTGTCCGGTGGCACCACCACCAGCATCGACGGCATCAGTGCATTCGATCCCAACGGGCTGCTCGTTCGCAGCACCAACGCCGGGACGCGTACCGACAGCACATTTGCTTGGGTTCCGGAGCTGGACTTCTCGATCGGCTATCAATGGTTCCGGCGGTGCGACGTGACGTTCGGTTACCACATCGTCGCTTTGACCGATGCCCTGCAGGTTTCCGGGACGATCGATCCCAATCTGGCGTCCAACCTTGCGTCACCGCCGACTGGGCAACAACGCCCTCAAGCGCGGATGAGTTACGACACGTTCTACGTCCAAGGCGTTCACTTGGGACTCTCCTACATCTACTGAGTGCGATGGCCAGCAAGGAACCACAAGGCTGTCGACGGTACGTGGACATGTGGGCGTTGCCCGGAATCCACCCGAGCAATGTCGAGTTTTTGCAAAAGCTCAAGACAGCCGACACCAATCATTTCACCACGCACATGGACTGCGTGGGGACGGTTTCCGAAATGGACCAGGAGTCCGGGGATTGGAGCCAGACCCATCTGATCGGGCTTCGTACCGATGTTTGGAAACCGGACGGCGAGGAGATGGAAAGCGCCCTGGGTGCCATCCAAGACAAACGCCGTAGCGAGCTGAAACGCTCGATCAAACGTCACGGACGACTGTCGGCCAAACAAAAGCAACAACTGGATGAACAGTTGGCTGCTGACGAAGTCATGAAGATGCAGTCTGGCGAGATCGAAACTCGACGATTGGTATTGAAACTGTTCAAGACCACGACGGAGCGTACGCGTTGGCTTGGCACGATCGAGGAGATCACGACGGCGGAGGTGCACAACTCGATCGGTTCGAACCGCACTCTGTTGACTTTGGCTGTGATGCTGCCACGCAATCAGATGGTGACGTACATCCAACAGAACCATCGAACGTTTCGCATTCCTGCGGTGTTCACGTTCTGTTTTCACGACGGAGCTCGGATGTGGAACCTGTTGCTCAAGCGATACTGGTTTTCCATCGGAGCAGATTTTGAGATCGAAGCCGATGGAGAGGCGATCGGCGAGATCGACGGACGACTGTTTTCCTTTGGTTGTGACAGCTACGTCGAAATTGACCCACACCCATTGGCCGAGCATGGGCCGCTCGTGGATCTGTTGACCTTGTTCGCCGCGTCGGTGGGGTACCACAAAGCGATGCGTCGCAGCGTAGGGCGCAGGGTCGAAGCCGCGCTGAGTGGTGAATCACACCGCAACGTCATCGGCGGCGACGAACTGCGTCTGAGAAACAACGGCCGCGCCGCGGCGTAGCCCGGGCTGCTCAAAATTTGGCGTTGACATTGTTTTTTCAGTCCATGTTTTCGTTCCATGCATCGCAATCAAAGTGAGCCTCAGGCGCTAGCCGTGGGCCGGCACCACAATCCGCCTCAGGCCCACGGCTAGCGCCTGAGGCTCACTGGGGCCACCAGCTGCGCCGGGAGAGGTGACAGAAACTTGCGGAGCGGCAGAGTGCCACAACGCCAAATTTTGAACAGCTAAGGCCACGGGTATACCCGCGTTGATGCATCCGGAACCTACGCCAGCACGCCGGGCAGTACACCTGTGCTGTCCGCAAAACTCTTCTCGCCGGTACCCAACGCTGTCAACATCGATGTGTACAGATTCGACAACGGCGTGTCTTTGCCGTAGGACAAGTGCTGGCCGCTCGCCAATCGGCCACCAGCCCTGCCGCCCAGCAGGATCGGCAAATCATGTGGGCTGTGGCTGTTCCCGTCTCGCAGACCCGATCCGTACAGAATCATCGAGTTGTCCAAGACCGTTGATTCCCGCTCTTTCATGCCATTGAGCTTTTGCAACAGATAGGCGTACTGTTGGACATGCCATTGAGTGATCAGTTGATACTGACGCAACTTGTCTTCTTCGTTCTGGTGGTGTGAGTTGTCATGGTGTCCGCCGGTGACGCCGTCCAGGAATGAAAAATTCCGTGAACTGACTGCGTTGCCGAACATGAACGTGCACACACGAGTCGTATCGGTCTGAAACGCCAACGCGATCATGTCCAACATCAATCGGACTTGTTGCTGATACTCGTCGGGACGATCCTCCGGCGGACGCTGCGCCGGATCGAGCTGCGCAAGTGGTTTCCAGTGGCGGTCTGCTCCGGACTGTTGGTTCTGAAGTCGTTCTTCGATCGAGCGAACCGACTGCAGGTACTCCTCCATTCGCTGCCGATCTGCTGAGCCGAGCCGCCGATTCAACTCATTGGTATCACCGAGTACTCGATCCAGCAACAGAGAATCACGACGCGTGCTGGCTTGGGACGGGTTCGCTGCGCGAAACAGTCGATCAAACACCAACCGTGGGTCGAGCTCTTTGGCCAGCGGACTGGTTGGACCGTTCCAAGCGATGTGCGATCCGTAAACCCGAGTGTATCCGACATTGGTGTCAACACCCGTGGTCACTGGGTCGATGCCCAGTTCCAAGGATCGCAGCGGCGTGAGTGCGCCCAAGTGATCCGCCGCGACTTGATCCATCGACCGACCATTGCAATTGAGATCGATGCCGAGAGATTTGTTGATGGTGGTGCAAGTCAGAAAACCGGAAGTCTTTACATAGTGTCCATCGCCGAAATCACTGGCTTGATTCCACAGATTAGAAAAGATCAATAACTGGTCTTTTAGGTCCGACAGCGGCTCCAGCGTCGGAGACCATTTGAAATCACTGCCTGTTCCGTCCGGTGTCCACATGTCGGCGCGAACGCCATTGGGTGCGAACAAGGCTGCCAATCGGAGAGGTGCATCGCTCGGCGGTTTTCCATCAGCCTCTGCCGCATCGGCTCGGCTGGGCATCATCGCCTCCAGCCACGGCAGCGCAAGACCTGCGCCTACGCCACGCAACAGCGTTCGGCGGGAGAGCGGGAATCCTTTGTTGCGGTCGTCGTCGAGAAACACCAGTTTTCGATTCATTTCATTCCCCATCATTCGGACTCCTTGTTTGAATTGCCAACCGACACGTTCACCGCTACCGCACGATCCGAACGCCCTTGTTTGTAGCGAAAAGGAACGCTTTTGACGATCTCCAGCACCAGTGTTTGTGCTCGATAATCATCTGCTGCCAACTTTTCGCCAATCGATTCCACCACACACTCGTCTTCGTTGGTCAAACCTCGCGCCAGTGCATAACCGAGCATTTTGGTGGTCAAATGTCTGATAAACAGGTCTTTCCGCTCCATCAGCAATCGTTTCAACGCTTCTGGACCATCAAAGGTTTCGCCGCTGGGCAGCTCACCACTGGCGTCAATCGCAATCCCATCGGCTTTGTCCCTCCATCGCCCCAGGACATCATAGTTCTCCAAACCAAAACCGAGTGGATCCATGGCATCATGACAGGATGCACAGGTGGGATCGGTACGGTGTCGCTCCAGTCGTTCCCGTAGTGATTTTGGTTGGCTGGCTTCTTTGGACTCTTCCAGAGCGGGCACACCCGGCGGCGGTGGTGGTGGCGGCGTGCCCAAGAGTGTTTCCAGGATCCATTTGCCCCTCAGCACCGGGCTGGTTCGATGGGCATACGAAGAAACCGCCAAGACGGCGCTCATGCCGGTCAAACCGCCGCGGTGGCTACCGTCCGGTAAAGTCGTTCGTTTGGGCTGCTCGCGGAACTCACCTTTGATCCCATAATGCCGTGCAAGTTTTGAATTGACGTAGGTGAAATCGGAATCGATCAGATTTAGCAACGAGCGATTGTCGGCCAGCAGGTCTTCAAAAAAGAAAACCGGTTCGTATTTCATCCCGCCCTCGAGTTCGGAATCGAAACGACCAAATACCGTCTCGTCGGGTTTGAACTCTCGTCCCAACGCCCGCGTCCCCAACCACTGCTCAGTGAAACTCCTTGCGAACTCACGAACCTTGGAATCACGCCGAAGCCCTCGACCGTCGACGGGGCTCTGCAACATCCTCGCCACTTGCTGTGCAAGTACGTTCTCATCGTGCAACTTGCCTTGCTCCGCCAAACGCAACAGCTCCTCATCCGGCATCGACGCCCACAGAAAGTAGGATAGTCGTGTGGCAAGCTCATGGTCTGAGATCAGGACAGGTGCGTCGGTCTCATTGGGTGCTTCCCACAAAAAGATAAACTTGGGTGACACCATCGCGGCTTCCAGTGCAAACTGGATGCTCGAATCGAAAGACGAATCGGTTTCATAGGCAGCATCGAAGAGGTCAACGTACTCTTGGACTTCGCTTTCAGCTACCGCACGTCGAAAGGCACGCGGCAGGAACTTGGTCAAGACGACTCTGGCTGCATCGCTCGGAGAACGATCGTTGGAGGGCTGCGCCACAATCAAACGCTTGCGTGATCCGGGATCGGTCAACGCATGCCCCAAAGCCGATCGCGCCGCGTCGATATACTTTTCGGCATAGATCGGCGAGATAAAAAGTGTCTCTGCCGCATTGTCAAATCCTTCACCGCCCGCTCCGTCGATCGGCAACGCGTGAGCAGCGTTGACGTGAATGCCGAGCAAATCACGCACCGTGTTGGCGTACTCGGTGCGGTTGAGCCGTCTCAGCATCGGTCCACCAGGAGAGACTCCATCGTCGCAGACAGCAGTGTGAATGGTCGAGCGAACCCATTTCACAAATGCGTCGCGTTCTGCATCGCTCGGTGCCTCGCTGTCTTTGGGAGGCATCTGACGTTCGGCAACCCTCTGTGCGATTCGGTTCCATGCTTTGATAGAACTCGTGACATCATCCTTGGAATGAAAGGTTTGCAAGTCCAAACCCGATTCGGCATCCTGCCCTGTATGGCAGTCCACACAAAAGCGTTGCACAAAGCTTATGGATGCCTGATCCATTGCTGGATCGTCAGCCAAACATGAAGGCAGATTCTGCGTGCAGATGATCAAACACAGTAGGGGCGGGATCGTGGATCGAAGATCGAGCATGATTTCAGACGAACACGATGCGTTGCCGTTGAAGCACGACAGATTGCGTTGTGTATCGTTATCTTGGTGGGCAACGGTGAGGTGGGTAAACGACAGTATACCCCACCGAGCCGACGAAACACCACGGGAAATGCGATGTGCCACGAATCAGAATGGAGAAGCCGAAGCGGATTACCGTTTCGTGAAGCAAGAACATGGCGGGCGGAACCCGAACACCATCCCTGGCAGCGTGGTTTTCGGGTGGCAAGGTAATGATTGGCGTAGTGGATCTTGTTAAAGATCCCGGAGCGGAGGGATCTTTAACAAGATCCACTACAATAACGCCACATAAAGTTTGATCGTTCCTAACGGCTCCAGCACGATCAATCGTGCCTAGCGGGACGAATAGCTTTCGTCCGGCGTGGACTCTGCGTTGGTTGATCCAGTGATCAACGTCGGTGAGACATCGGGCGGAGCGACCACTGTCGGAGCTTCATCCGATTTGCCTTTGACGATGTACGTGTCGGTCGCGTTGGCTTCCTTTTGGTAGCGTTGACGGTATTTATCGCCGTAACCGTAGCCGATCGATTGGTAGCTGCCGCTGGCACTCGCCTTGTACGACGCACTACCGCTGACTTCGTCGATCTTGTTGACCACAACTCCGACGATTCGCACGCCGGCGGATCGCAGCATGGCAACGGACTCTTTTGCATTCGGTTTGCACCGACGACGAATCCGCATCACCAGCATCGCGGCGTCAACGTAAGTCGTGACCACGGCCGGGTCGCTGACCATCAGCAACGGTGGCGTGTCGACGATGACAAAGTCGTAGTTGGCCCGAGCCCAATCAAAGACATCGCTGAGCTCGGCGATCGTGAGAGCTTCCGCGGGGTTTGCCGGCAGAGGGCCACAAGCCATGATGTCGAGGTTCTCGATAGGTGTTTCGTGAACGGCAGCGCCGGGGCTCATCTCACCATTGAGCACGTTTGTCAGACCGACATCGGATTGCAAATTGAATCGCAGTGACATCCGAGGACTTCGCAAGTCCAAGTCGATGAGCAGGACTTTCTTGCCCGACTGAGCAATCGAGCAACCGATATTGGCTGCGATCGTGCTTTTTCCGTCACCCGGCAATGGGCTAGTGATTTGGAATACCTTGCTGTCGTAGGCGCGTCGATCGAAGAACAACGCCGTGCGAATCCCTCGAATCGCTTCTGCGGATGAGGAATACGGCCGGTGGACGACGGAGAGTTTGGGATCGAGCCGAGAAAGCTCTTTGTCCATCACGGTCTTGCCTTGTTGGACACGGCTTTCGTCCAACGGGATGTGCGACAGAACCGGCAACCGCAGTTCCTTTTGGATTTCCTCTGCACTGCGGAACATCTTCGCACCGGCTTCGAACAACATCGCCATCAAACCACTCAAACCGAGCCCGAGCATTCCGAACAGGATCAAGTCCTTTTTCAAGTCAGGGCCGGTCACATACGCGTTGCCCGTGTTGAGCAAAGGTTCGACGACGATGCCGCCGTTGGTGTTGGCCAAGTCGAGTTCTTCGATCCGTTGATCCAACTCATCCAGCATTCCCTTCAGGAAATCCATCTTGCGATTGAACGCTTTGTCGGTGTTCTCGGCTTTGTGCAACTGGTCGGCGAGTGCCTCTTCCGTAGCGATTTTTTGATCCAACTCACGCATATCTTCTTGTAGGACCGTCAAACGCTGAGCCAAGCCGCCCATGTACGCGGCCACAAAACTCGAGGCACGTTCTTGCCGCTCTTTCAGTCGCAATGTGTTGATGTCCGTCGTCTTGATTTCAGCCCGCAATTGGGCCTGACGTGCCGCCTTCTGTGATTCCAACTCATTCAGTCGCCGCCGAATGTTTTCGATCTTGCTGGTAATGGAAACCACTTGCGGGTGATTGTCACCGAACTGTGAAATCAACTCAGCACGCTCGGTCTCCAATGGCACAAGCTGCTGCTCCACTCCCAGACGCTCCAATTCCAAGTCGTCACCCAAGCCCAAGACGTTCGCTGCCATGGGGGACTGGATCTCAGAAAAGCGATTGGGGTCGCCCAGCCCAGCGCTCCCACCGATCATTTGTGCCACCATGATCGGGTCAGGATTTTGCTGTCGGATCAGGTCCGCGGTCTTCAGTTCCCGCTCATACTTCATTGCCTCGGATTCCAAGTCCTCACGTTCCGCTTGCAGTCGAAGCTGTCGTTCGCGGTGGGGATTGATGACCTGGCGATCTTTGTCCCATTTCAGTGGCGAGTTTTCTTGGAACTCGTGGTATTCCTCAACCAGTTCCTCGTACTTTGGTAACAAGTCGTTGTAGGCTTGATTGACCAGCTTGCCGAGGTTGTCGAGTTGCGATTCGCGTTCGGCGTCAAAGTGGTCGCTGATTGCAGCGCTCATCACGTTGACGGCGGCAACGCAGAGCGCGGGATCGCCACCTTCGAAACTCAGCGAGGCAATCATTCGGTCGCGAGAATCGGCGGCGTTGGTGATCGTTTGAAATCGAACTCCACTGCGGATCGTCGCGGCGATCTGCGCTACCGACTTTCCTGTCATCGACGGCAGCAGCGTCAACGCAGGATCTTGCGCGACGCTCGCCATGATCGAGTCCGACGTGATCACCGACTGCATGATGTTGCCGCTAGGGATACCGCCTTCCATCACACCGGTCTGCGAATTCAAAATCAGCGGCTTGTCGCTGCGAAACATCAGTTTCGAGGAAGCCATGTACGTGGTCGGCTTTCGCTGGTATACCCAGTATCCCACACCGAGTCCGACTGCGGTAAAAATTACCAGCAACCACTTGAACCGCCAAAGTACGGTCAGCATTGACTCGCCGGACAGGCCAGGCAGATCCTCGCCAGCGGCGGCGTCATTGATCTGGTGAATGTCTTGTTCCAACATGAATCAATCTTAGATCATTGGGACGAAATGTGATGGTGGCAGTCTGCGGTAGTGAACGTCGAGGACATCAGCCCCTCGGGACGCGACCTCTGGAGAATCGCCAGAGCACTCCCTAGTCTACACGTGAGCAGTCTACACGTGAGCTATGCCGCCCCTGACCAATATGGCAGAGAATGACGGTAGACCGAAACTTACAGACAACTGTTCTGGCAAATGTGATGGTTGCGCGTTACGACCCTTCAAACTGTTATTCGGACACTGCCCAGAGAACGATTGTGGGTTTACCGCCATTTTTGTCAAAAGCTTCCACGGCAAACCGCCAAGGGGGCTTTTTACCGCTACCACCGTCAAATACCTATTGCCCGCATCGGAAAAACACGGATTTTCAGCGATTCGACTTTAGTTCTCTGAGACGTTAACCGGCGACGTTAGTTCCCCTGAACGAACATTCACCGTCCGATCGGCTTCGTTCGCGAGCTGGGAGTGCTTGGCTGCCGAGGAATCATCGCCGATCTCGCGGAAAATCTCCGCCAGCAATTCGTGACATGTCCGCTCGCTGTCCGAACAGGCCAAGACACGTTCCAGATCCGCCCTAGCGGCTTGGGCCTCCCCCATCCTGTGCAGGAGCTTCCCGCGAGCCAACAGCAATCTCCAGTCATCTGGGCAGCGTTGCAGGGTCTGGTTGAGCAGTTTGAGCCCTTGCTTTTGATTGCCGGGATCTCCAACGCCCAGCAAACCGGCGAGAACAGAGACCAGGTGAATCGCGTCCGCTTCAGATTCACGCCGGAATGCCAAATCCAAGTGAGGACGCGCCTTCGATTCGTCACCGGCCAATAGAAACACGATCGCTTCGATCAAATGGGCTCGCTGGTTCGAGTTGTCACGGAGCATCGCCAAGTGCGCTGCTGCTGTGTTGCTAAGATCGACTGACGGCGAGTCATGGGCGAGTTGCAAGAGGGCCTGACGGACGTCGACGTGATCCGGGGCGACCAGAGCAGCTTGAGCGACGATGTTGGCCCTTTGCAGAAACGATTCTGAATTGTCGACAGACGCCCCCAGTTTTTCGCTCATCGTCAGCAAAGCTTCGGCGCATGGCCACCGAAGCCGCTCGTCCTCTGCGACTCGCATGCCTTCGCTAAGCGTCTTGTACGCGAGATGGTGCTCGCCGCGGATAGCAAACGCCCTGGCCAGCCCCAACCTGCTTTCGACATCAGCAGGGGTTTCACGAATGGTGGCTTGCAAATGAGTAACGGCTTCCTTGGCTAGCCTGTTGGCGTTTTGCTGATCGCCCAATTCCGCCATCAGTTGGGCAGCTTGCAAACTCTGCGATCGATCTTGCCTAGCAAGTTCGTCAAACATCTCCGCCGCCGGCTTCGTCGCACCGGTGTCCATCAGGAAATGGGCATACAACTCGCTCGCATATCGAGATTCCTTTTCGGGCAGTCTTCCCTTTGTGATCTGATACAAACGATCGATCATTTCACGCTGGGAATCGGACCATTGGGTGCGACGCGTCATGCCCTCGCGAACCATCGTACCGCCTCGCGGCGCGATACCATCAGAGGCGTTAACAAACATCATCGAATCCAGAACCCACAATGCCGCCGGCGAATACTGGTCCGACATCGCTAGTTGATTCATGATCGCCATTGCATCTGTCGGATGGCCCTGCAGTTGATACAACAACGCTAATTGGAATCGATAGCCCGGATTTTCAGGAGCGAGCACCAAGAGTCGCTCGGCGGCGATCTCGGCTCGTCGCGTCTCCGACTCACGAATGGCGTTCGTCAACACGTCCCCGTAGGTCGTTTCGCTCTGTGAATCGTCCCGCAGGATCGCAATGAGAGCTAAGGCAGTCAGCGTCGATGCAACTGCGATCGCTGGAACGGCTGGCAGGATCGACTTGACATCCCGTGTAGCAAACCAGCGAACGATGAATTGCATCGTCCAGGCGAGCCAAGAAAACGGATTGATGAGTCCTAACAATTTCAGTTCTTGATCATCGTCTGACCATTTGCGTCTCAAACGAATCAACCAGTCGCTGTCGGACAACGGTCCAGAATGATCGAAGGAATCCCACAGTGTAGAAATCCGTGGCAGCCGCAGCGCGCGTCTGACAGACATCCATCGGTCCGTTGCCCGTTCCCAGAACTCGCTCAGAGAGCTCATTTCACGGCCTCCGACATCACATCGTGGACCGTTTTACCCGAAAACATTGCGCGCGCGGTGCGACGCGGGGTGTTGGACGACGAGAAATCTGCTTGCGTGTATTTCGTCTTGTGCCAAGTCAGAGATTGCTGAACGACCGACCGAAATTGATGGAATCGACGCCCCAGCTCGAACAACTGGTCGTCCGAAATGGGTTGGGCTGACTCGTACCAAAGCTGCAACATCAGTTTTCCGCCCGCACCTTCCTTCGCTCGATTTTCTAAGTCGGTATCGCTTCTATACATCGCATTGACTGCACCGATCAGCGGAACACCCAATCGCCCTCCGTATCCATCGACGGCATCAAAGAACAAGTGCCCCCTGACTCCCGTTGAATTCGTGAACAGTGCTCGCGCGATCGACGGAGATTCCATCGGATCATTTGCATCGACGTTTCGCCACGCAGCATTCCATTCTTGAACCCTCCAGTCATTCGCAGTGTAGTATCGACGTAAATCATGCCAATCCTGATAGGGTTGACTAATCGAGATCAGGATTGGCGAGCCTTGGAACTCGCCTGACCAAACATCGGTGTATTTTAAGTCACGATGTTCGTCGACACTTTGTAGTGATTGGCCACGAATCAATGCGTATCGAGCCAGCAACTCGTCCATCTCGGTTGACTCCGCCCAGGGCGTGATCGCTGCGGGCATGGGGAAAGCCTGTGTCCAATTCATGGTTGTCGTCAGGACGCCCAATGAAGCAATGGGTACGGCAAAAAGCATCGCGGCCCAAAGCATGGTTTTGGTCCAAACGATGGGCGGAATGCCCGGCTGGTCCATTTCGGATGGATGCCATTGGGAATCCAGTTCTTTCTCCAACGCCGTGCCCCAAGCCATCAGCCAATTCCAGCCCATTGACAACGGATTGCTCAATCGACCCGCTTCGGTTTCCGGTACCGGATTGCTCGCGATCGCCAACAGACGATCCGTTGATAAGATCATCAGCATGGCCAAAGCCAACGAGCCAACACCGAGCCATCGGTTCATTGTTGGATCAGCAGGGTCAACTTCGTACCACTCCGCCCCCAAAGCCACGATCGTCACGTGAATTGCATTGACCGCAACGAGCCATGCTGCACAGACACTCCAATAGACAGGAGCCATCATCGCTGGTCGACGAAAAACGACAAACCAGATCATCGTCAGCATCAATAGCAAAGAGAGCGTCGGTGTCCCTTTGCAGACTTCCGAGACAAAGATCGGTCCGCCACTGATCTCCAAGACGTCTTGTCGGACATAGTGAACCACGTCCATCGCATCGAGCAACCAGCTTGCCATCGCCCCAGAGATGCCTGACATCCGGGTGAGAAATTTGTCTGTGATACCAGCAGGAAAACGCACCAACATCAGTGGTAGCCACGCCAAATAAACAAGGCTTTGGCGCGTGGTCGCAAAAGGAAATTGGCTCCGCAGGCAGGCCGTCGCGGCGAGCAGGAAACCGAGGGCAGAGAGCGCCGGCGAGAATCGAAATCCAGAATACGCCCCCAATGCCAAACTCATCGCGACCAAGATCACCGAGAAGACGCTCGAAGGCATCCGCAGAACTCGGTCCCAGCGATTGGCCACCAGCCCTGTCAATGCCAACAATATCGCGGGAATCGTGATCCAGCGGTCATGACTGGGCAATCCCGCCAAATAGGCGACGGTTCCTGGAATGGAAGCCAGCAGGACTGCGAACCAAAAAAGCAGCACCGAACCGGCGTATGCACGCAAGCGTTTGGGGGCCGATGCTGTTTCTCGGATAGGCAACTGATTGTCCCTCGTGCGGTGGGTATCCTATTGTGGACTTTTGAAACGTGGGAGTAAATGGAGGCAAGGGATTTCTGATGATCGCGTATGGACAAGCGTACACGCCCCGGTGCCGCTCTTGCAGGATTTCGAGGGAAAACCAGAGAATGGGTCTGTGTTCGCTTGCTACAAATCGTGACGCCTCTCTTCTCTATCTGTCCAAACGAACGATGAATCTGACGTAACTTTCGTTCGATGGGATGTCCCGTTTACGCCGATTTTGGACGTTGCGCGATGCCCAGATGGACGACTTATTTGAAAACCATCCCTTGGCGTTTGATTTTTCGCATCGCTTGAGAAACCGTGAACGATGTGTCGTACAGATCATCGCATCTGACTTCCCTCGGTGTGCCCCGGTTGGAACAAGCCATAAAACCGGATCATTCGTGTCACACACTCCCGCCCACCATCCACTTCGCAAAACCGTGCCTGAATCTTTGGCCTTAGCCGCTGCTGATGACCCGTCGACCTCCGGTCAAGTCCAAGCCGAATCGGGGGACTTAGAAAGGGAGAGAGGGGGTGTTTGGGCATCTCCGTACTTGCTGACGATTTTGGTCGCCCTCGGTTTCCTGCCCTTGCTTTATTGGCATGTGCTACAGCTGGCCCAGAAGTCCCATTATCACTTTTTGGCGGTGTTGCCGATCGCGGCGGTCGCGCTTGCTCGTGGCATTGCAGCCCCGAAACAGCGTAAGACCACGCGGGGCTCGGGTCAGGAAGCAGAGCCGATCAGTGTTTTGGCCACAGATTTCAGCAGTCCGCTCGTTCCGTTGGGCTGTTTAGTCGCGGCATTGCTTGGTCTCGTTGTGGCCATGTACGTCTGGTCCCCGTGGCTGGCAGCCGTCGCGGCATACTTTGCTGTCTTGCCCTGCCTGTGGTTCTTTCGCGGTTGGTACAGCGTTCGGCGATGGGCGCCTCTGTGGGTCCTGTTTGCGGTGGTGATCCCGCCACCTTTTGGAATGGACGAAGACCTGATCCTGTGGCTTCGCGGTCACGCAACCAACATGACCAGCGCGGTACTGGATCAGTTCAATGTCTTGCATCGCAGCTACGCCAACGTGATTGAGCTGCCCGAGCGCAAGTTGTTCATCGCTGACGCTTGCAGCGGTATCCATTCGCTCTACGTCTTGTTGGGGGCGGCGCTGTTTCTCGGTCTACTCAATGGTCGAAACTGGATCCACATCGGCGTCCTGCTGTTGACGACGTTCGGAATCGTGCTGGTGGAGAACGTCGCACGATTGACCTCGGTCGCATTGGGATTTCAATACCGGATGGACCTCAGTGAAGGTCCCAATCACGCTTACCTAGGTTTCATACTGTTCGGATTGTCGCTTGGCTTGGTGCTTTCCGCCGACCAGTTTTGGCGATTCATCCTGGGAGCAAATCCCAAGCTGCCGTTTCTACCTCGGAGCACCAAAGCATCCAGTTCGGCAAGCGAGAACGATGAGAGCAACCATAGAATCCCGCGTGCTTGGCGGATCGTACTGCTGAACATCGGCTTGTGCTTTCCCCTGTTGGCCGTTGCTCAGGTTTTCGCGATGCCCGGTGCGCCACCCACAGTAGCACACCTCTTTGACGACTCACTCTCGCTGCCCGATTTCGGCCCCGATGCTGCCCCGGAGCAATTTGGTGGATTCAGGCGGTTTGATTACGAACGCATCCGCCGCGTGCCCGGCGATCCTTTCGGTCAGGAAAGCCAGCAGTGGGTTTACTCCCATCCAGACGGCACGCAAGCGATGATCTCGATCGATTTTCCCTACGAAGGCGTTCATGACGCATGTGAGTGCTACACCCAAGTCGGTTGGGACATTTATGAACAATCGATTCAAACCGCTGAACAACTCAGCGGCATCGGGGGACTCAGCATCGTACCTGACGGCCCGATGGGCTTGGCGCGAATGAGGCAAACGCTCGATGGCGAAGGATTGCTGCTATCCAGTTGCAGTGACATGGAAGGCAATGTGGCGGTGGTTCTCAAAGAGTTGTTGCAAAGAAATGCGGGTGAACGTTTGGCGGCACGCTTCGGCGGCGGCACCGACAGGGACACCATCGCATCGGCAGGGCAAGGGACCGCGCCGCCATTTGTTCAGTTTCAACTTCTCGCTAAATCCGCCAACGGTTTTTCCGAGCAGCAGCTCGCTGAATTGACCAACTTGTACTTGACGGTTCGTGCTCACCTGAAGAGCGAAGTGCTGCGGTCCGTTCTTGAGGCAAAGCAATAAACCATGTCAAATCGAACCATCGGTCGCTTCCTGGCAGTTTCCCGATCGCTGTGGCGAGGCACTCGGCGTTGGCTTGCTCGATTCTTCAAAGCCACCATGGCGAGAAGCGGTCGATTCTTTACTTTCGGCTGGCTGCGATCAGCTGGTCGGAAGTGGTGGAATTTGGTCGGCGGAATTCCTATCCTGCTGGTCGCATTATTGGTCGGCTACCTAGCGATCTCATGCTCGATTAGCTCCGAAAACGACATTCGCAGCCGCTATCTCGTGCACGCCGACGCAGCCGCGGCGTCGGGCAACCACAAATCAGCGACATTGCTGTACGAGCGAGCAATGGAAATCCGCGAGCTGACGGATCCATCACTTTTTCAAATGGCAATGTCAGCCTTAGAAGCCGGCGAGACAGCCAAAGCAAATACGATCATCCAAAAAATCGCGCCGCCCGACGAAGCACGCTATGCGAGAGCCCACTTTTGGCGAGCGTCTCAACTGCTCGACAATCCAAGACGCACCATGGATGACGTCATCGCGGGCGAAGATCAATTGAAGCTCGCTTTGCAGCTCGAGCCCACGAACGACAACATCCGCGCCGCGTTGGCCACGCTCTATTTTCAATCAGGACGCATAGATAGGGCCGCAGCCGAATTCTCGAATATCACTCCACAACACCCCGAGTTGGAACTTCGGCTTGCCAAGTCCTTGGCGCTCCTGAAACGAACAGACGATGCCAAAGCTCACGGCGAGAAGGCGTTGAAGTACTTAAAGGAGCAAGCAGCTAGGGACCCCGATAATCTCAACGCAAGGTACCAACTCGCTGATTGTTACGCGTTCCTGGAGGAGTTTCCCACGTCAGCGAAAATCCTGACGGAATTGATCGCTCAGTCACCTGCCAAGCCTGAATTCTCGAAAGCTCTGTCGACCGTCTATGTGAAGTGGGAAACCAGTCTGATTGGGGACGACATCGAAACCGATCGCAATCGCTTCGCGCTGCTCGCCCAGGCGCTATCGGTTTACTCCAACGACATACAACTTTTCGATCGCTTGATGCAGTTGCTCGGGAAGCGAAACGAAGTTTCCGAGGAGTTGGCTGCGTTTCTGAATCGAAACATCGCCGAAGGGCGAGCGTTAGGATTGAGCCACCTGATCCTGGGGTCCCGAGGTTTTCTGGACGACCGTGTTGAGCCCTCGATGTTTCATTTGGAGCGTGCCTACGAATTGATGCCAAATGCAGCCATCGTCGCCAACAACTTCGCATGGTATTTGCTCAATTCTGACCCTCCAGCACCACAGCGAGCCCTGCAAATCCTTGGGCCGATCATCGAGAAAAGCCCTGAGGTGAGTGCGTTGCGGGATACCCGTGGAATGGCCTATCTGGCAATCCAAGAATGGCGAAAAGCCGTCGCGGATCTGGAATTTGCGATCGAGAATGGCCTAAGAGGCAGTGTCACCACTCACCGGGGACTCGCCGAAGCCTACACGCAGCTCGGATTACCGGAACTCGCCGAAGAACACCGCAGAATTGCTGAAAAATCAGCCGATCAATGACCTGTGCAGAATCAGAGGGATTTCCCTCAGCGTCGGTGTGGTAAATTCGGCAAAGTTTAACTTTTTCAATCAAAATTCGTTGACCGGCGACTTTGCCTCATTCATACTCCCCCCATCTAGCTTTCCGTCACCATTGGACCACACATCATGTTTCGAGCGTTTCTTGCCCTCGCCGCGCTAGCCCTCATTGTTCAATCCAACGCCCATGCAGTTGCCATCACTGGCGTTAACACAACCACAGCGAATGGCGGGTTGACGTTGAATTCGAGTTCTATCATTACCGGAGCAGAAGGAAACAACGACTTCGCGGGCGCCTTCGGCACGAACCCCAACCGTGTGAACCTGAATTTCACGATCTTGGACAAAGGTATTGCGGACCTGATCACGTTCAATGTGGATGCGACCAACACGACAGCATCTGAATATGAATTTGCGGTCACCTTCAACTTCACGGGCCATGGTCACGTCAATGGCTTCGACATGCAGTTGGTCAACACGCCGAACGCTGCACTGACGCGTTTCGAGCTGTTCCCAGATCCGGCTTTGCCCGGCCCATTTTCGACGGCTACTGGCACTGCTGGCGCTTTCGCATTTGAAACTCCCAACTTGAATCCGTTTCCGAACTCGGCTGGTCCGCTGCGATTCGGCGGACTCAGTGGCGGTGGTGGTCACTTGATCAACGATGGCAGCACAGTCACAGCATTCTTCACGATCGACTTCGCGGATGGTGCGGTCGGCCCGAATCAGTCCTTCGCCCTGCAATTCACTGCCAACCCAGAGCCATCATCTGCCGCACTTGCTGTGTTGGCACTTGGCCCCCTCGTTCTGCGTCGTCGTCGACGAAACGCTGCTTGATCGATCGACCAGCCAGCTAGATCAAAAGGCGGACCGTGTTCAGCGGCCCGCCTTTTTTCGTAGGCAGTTAGGCTGTATCGTAGGCTATCAGCGCCAGCGGCCAGAGATAATAGCTATGACGGATCTTCGCTCACAATGACCCATCGGATTCCTGTCTCCGTCATCGTCCTTGCAAAGAACGAAGAGCAGAACATCGTGAGATGCCTAGGATCGCTGCATTGGGCCGAAGAGTTGGTTGTCGTAGACGATCGTTCGACGGACCGTACCGCTGAACTGGCGCGTCTACACGGAGCCCGAGTGGTCGATCATCCCTTTGAGTCTTTTGCTCAGCAACGCAATTGGGCGCTACGAGAAGGTGGACTCAGAAATGATTGGGTGCTGATGCTCGACGCAGACGAAGTGTCAACGCCGGAGTTTGCAGCCGAGATCCAGCGAGCGATTATCGACGCATCCAACGATACCGTCGCCTTTCGGACTTGTCGAAAGACCATGCTGGGTGACGCTTGGCTGCGTCGTAGCGACAGCTTTCCGGTTTGGATCATGCGACTCGTGCGACGTGACCGCGCATGGTTTGCCGATAGCGGCCACGGTGAAGTGCCCGTTCCCGAGGTCGATGGCGAGATGGGAACCATCAGAGAACCGTTCGTACATCATCCGTTCAGCCGAGGGTTGAACGACTGGTGGCAGCGTCACATACGCTACGCGGAACGGGAAGCACGACTGGAGATGCTCTCAGCGACGCAGTTGTCGTGGAGCGACTTGATCAAGTCCGACGCGAGCAAGCGTCGTCGTGCCTTAAGGGAGCTAGCGCGCAGGATGCCGTGTCGTGGCAGCCTGCGATTCATCTATCAGTACATCGTCAAGCGAGGTTTTCTTGACGGCCGGGCAGGTCTGCAATTCTGCCGAATGATGGGATGCTACGAGCGAATGATCGTGGTCAAGAAATGGGAGCTGTCCCAGGAACGCTAGTACGTCAGGCTTTCTAGCCTGACCTATCCCCTGTATGTCAGGCTAGAAAGCCTGACGTACTACATCTCACGCGTCCCAACCTGCTTTGCGGGATTCCCAGCCACGATCGCCCAGGCGTCCACATCTCGCACAACGACGGCCCTTGCGCCCACAACCGCGCCCTGCCCAACGGTCACGCCCGGCCCCACAAACGCGTCGGTGCAAACCCAAACGTCATCAGCGATCTCGATGGATGCTTTGATCAGCGGCAACGTCGCATCACGATGGTCATGACTGCCACCGCAGAGATGGGAACGTTGTGAGATCGTGACTCGCTTGCCGATGACCATTGGTCCAAGGTTATACAGCACCGAGTCGAACCCAACGGAAGACCAGTCACCGATCGTCAAGTTCCAGGGAATGAACACGCGAACGCTGGAATGAATATGGACATGCTTGCCAATCTTGGCACCAAAGAGACGCAGCATTCCTCTGCGCCAACCCCAAAGCAGTCGCGGAGAAAACCGAAACAGTGGTGATGCAAGACTCCAAAGCATCCGTCCCGTCAGTTCACGCAACGACCATTTACGTTGAAGTCGGTTTTCGGCAATTGGCTCCAGTTCGTTCATGGACCTTTTTCTCAATCAAGCCGCTGAATGACGGGGCCGCCGTTCAAGTTGTTTGATCTTACGTGCTTTTGCAATTGACGTGACGCCGAATGCTATCCCAAGGACGATCAATACTAAGAGCGCCGAAGGAGGGTCGCCGCTGAACTGCTGGTGAGAGACAGTGAAAGATGCAAGATTTGCAACCACAATCGAGATCATGCAGAGTTGTGCCACGGCACCGTGCCAACTCGCCGGGACTCGCTGGACCGCGCTCATGATCGCCCGAATCAACGACCATGCTGAAAGGACGACAAAGATCACGCCGAACAGACCAAGCTCCCTGAAAATGCGACTGACGCCGTCTTCCTGCCAACCGCCGCTGCTAAATCGATTCCTTCCTTGGCGACGGTCGTGCTGCATCAAGTGGTAGGAGCCTTGAGTCGCTGTTCCGATCCCTTCGCCCAGGACTCCTGACTGGATAATGGTTCCTTGAACCGAGCCGACCACAACCTCTTGGTAACGCTCCACACCGCTTGTGAAAAGCGTCCCGGCGAAATTCATGTACTCGGTGCCAACATATTCATCCGTCGCAACAAGAAAGACGCCACCAATCAGCGCTGCCGCCGCGACTATCGGGACCACAATGGCTTGTACACGAGTGATTTTTCGAATGTACGTCAGCAACGCCAGGACGGCCAAGAAGACCAACGGCATCCCAAGCATCTTTCGTCGCCCGGACAACAGTAGACACAAGCAGCCGAATAGAGCGAGCACTATCCAGATAGGTGATTGCCGACGCGACTTTTGGATCGCCAGCGTCAATGAAAACATCACCACCTGGGCAGCGTGCAGTCCCATGATGTCTGGGCTTCGATAAAGTCCGCCAATCAGCTTGACGGTTTCCTGGCCGGAATAGCGTATCCATTCCATTCCTCGCAACCCGCCCAATGCAGGCCAATTCGCTCCCGAGTACTCCGCGATCACGCCTGTCAACGCTATACCATTCACGATGCAGTAGAACATCATGAACCCACTGATGTCCTTCGGTCGACGCGAAATCAAGTAGCCCAGCAAGATGCCAGCAAATGGAGCCAAGTATGAGATGACGCCCAAGCCGACCATCTTGTAGCCGCCTTGGTACAGTGCCAGCGACAAGATGCTGCCCGGGATCATCGCAATAGCCAGATACCGGATCGCAGAAAATACTCGCGGGTGCTCACGAAAGGCGATTTGAATTTGATTCCTGGATCGCATCCACGCGGAAACAGTGATCACTGCCCAAAGTCCGAGAACACTAATGGTGATCAGAACTGACTCACTCGGATCCATTTTGCGTACTGGATCTCGCAAGAAATCGAGCAGAATTGCCATGTAGATAGCCTTCCGCCAATCGGCGAGGGCCACAAGGCACGCGAGTCCCAATAAACTGAAATATCCCAGAGTGATCATAGCTAGCGATCGTAGTGATTCATTCCCAAAAACGCCATTGCGTTTTTCCTATCGCTGATGTGCTGGCTTCAGCCGACAACGTCAAGATAGATTTGCCTCAACGTATCTGAAAATTCGCCGATCCCAAACGCACTCGCGTGCTCGGCCCCTTTTGCTCGCATCGTGCTCGACAAATCGCTGTCGGACAGCAAACGCAACAGATTCCCCGCCATCGCTTCAACGTCCCCCACTCCAGATACCAACGCCGCATCTCCCACCACCTCTCCAAGCGATCCGCCGTTGCTGCAAACCACGGGGCACCCAAGTGCCATCGCTTCGATCGGTGGCCAGCCGAAACCTTCGTAGAAGCTCGGGAACATCAAGACGTCTGCATGTCGATACAAGAGATGAACTCGTTCGTCCGATGGATAGGATTCGAACGCCACCCTTTCTGTTAACTGCAACTGTCTCACGCGATCCAGATGCTCTAGAGTAGGAGGTGGGCCTGCGAGGATCAATCTGTGTGGAATCTCTGCGGCCACTCTGGCGAAAACCTCAATCACTCCCTTTCGGTTCTTGTAGAAACCGTTATTCCCGATATGAAACACGAACGGGACGCTCAGATCAGCAGGTCTCGTTGAGGTTGTATCGATCTTGCGAATTGAGAATTGGTCCTCCAACGGCGGAAACAAGATACTGTGCTTGCCTCGATTGGATATCCCTAGCCCAGCAACATCGTTCAGGGTCGACTGACTATCGAAAATCAAATGATCCGCAAACGGAAGTCCGCTGAGGGAAAAATTAATGATCTTGCGAGAGAGAAACCCAGGGGACGCTGTCTCAAATTTTCCCATGGACTGCAGCTTAGGGATGACGTCATGAACCGTAACAACCGTTTTATAGTGTCGCAGTACACGAGCAAGATAGCCATGGCTGCCATCGATGACGTGAAACAAGTGCGCGTCCGATTGCTTCGCAAGTCGCCGTCCATTTCGCACCACCGACGCATGATGGGCGAGTGTGCGTAATTTCCCAGGCAAGCGCTGCACATCGCCTGCGACGCACGCACGCTCGACGTGAATCCTATCGTCGCCGGCAAACGCCGATGCGATGATATCCGCATAACGACGCATGCTGCCCTTGGAACTAGGCAATGCGGTTTCAACAAGACAGACGGTGAGGGGCATAAATGTACGTCAGCCTTTCCAGGCTGACTTATCTTGGGATGAAGTGTCAGGCTAGAAAGCCTGACGTACGATTGCGGACCTACTACCGCACCACGTAACGCGCAGCATCTCGAATGCCTTCGGCCGCTGCCAATGGAGAGTACTTTCGAATCAGTTCAAACGCCTTCGAACCCATCGAGGACAGATCGACGTCGCAGCTCGCGGCCTGCATCATTCTCTGCGTCAGCGAATCCCAGTCACCGAATGCGAACGAGAACCCGGTCTCCCCCTCCACGATCAAATCTCGCTCACAGCCAACTTGATCACTGACGATCGCGGGACGTCCACACGCCATCGCCTCGTTGACCACCAGCCCCCAGGTCTCACCATGATCCGACGGCAATACGAGACAGTCACACGCGACGTAGGAGCCAACGATTTCGGATTGATTCAGAAAACCCGCAAAAGTCACCGGCAGCCCACTCTCAGCAACCAACCGCTCGCACTCGGCTCGCAACTCACCATCACCGACCATCAGCAAATGGAGGGCATGCTGCGCATGACGTTCTTTGGCAAGCCGTACCGCATCACCAAACGCTTTGACCAATTCCACCGGATGTTTTTTCTTTTCAAACTTGCCACAGAACAGAAAGCAAACCGCGTCCGCCGGGATACTCCACTGGCGTCGCAACTCACCACGCTCGCTCCTCATCGACTGTGCGGCCCGTTCAAACCGATCATTCTCGATACAATACCGGGCATCAAACATCTGCTCGCCCCGCACACCGTAGCTCGCGTAGAAATCACGATTCGCGGAACCGATGGGCAAGTAGGCGTCGTAGCGACGAATCAGCTGCCGCTGCAACACCTTTTTCCACCACGGCCGCGGCCGCAAGTGATTCGCTTCGCCGCGAACAATGCACGGAATCTTGAGCTTCTTGCAGGCTCTCAATGTCTGCACACACGTTTTCACTACCCATCCATTGACCACCACCGCATCGATCTTTCGGGTTCTCAATTGATCGACAATCCCTGGTGTGTCGCAACCACTAAAGTGGGTCACGCCTGGGTTGTCGGCAACGTTCTCCAGCACGTGGTGCTGATATCCATCCAGCAACGGGACGTCCCATTCAAACTCCATGCCGAAACCGGCACCCTGTGCCGCAGCATCAGGCAGCATCGCAAACAGAACTTGAAAGTCGATGTCATCAAATCCACTCAGATGCCGGAAGACGGGAACTTGATATTGAATCGGATGGCTGGTGACGAAAGCGAGCTTCATATCGGTTAGCTGTTAGCGGTTGACGATCGTCACTCGGCCTTCCGAGCCGATAGCGTATCGAAGCGATAGAACACATTTCACTGCATGACCATCCAATTCAATTGACGTCCACCACCTTGGACTCAAGGATTGGATCGTCTTCTGATTTATCGCCTCAGCGTCCGAAGCCTTCTGCAATGTTAGTGAGCTTTTTCCCAAACAATCGGATCACGAAAACAATTCATGACGACTCTCCGTAATGTGTGAGGCAAGATCCTTGCCAGTCAACACTGATAGACAAGCATTCGGAATGCCAACAAATTGACCCGAGCAAGCGAACCGCACCTGCCCTCTGTTAGCTGCTAACCCGCTTCTTTTCAACCAATTGCTTCGCAGCAAAATACGCTCTTATTTCGCCAACCAACTTCACAGGAATCCACCACGGATGAGTCAAGTGGAACTTCGTACGCACTTCCCGCAGAATCCGTTTCATGCAATAAGCTCGTGCTTCCGTGGGCGAATCCGCATGCAGCAACGCAAAATAGTGATCACCAACACCGTGTTTAGGATCGGCACTGGTGAGGTGGGAACCCGAGCTGCGTGTTCCGCCTCGTTCGGCACGCAGATGATCGATTCCGGCTCCACCAAGAAATCGAATCTTGCCACCCGCTTTTCCGATTCGTCGGGCAAACTCCGTCTCAAACCGATAAGCGGAACCCACAAAGTTCTCGTCAAAGCCGCCGATGGAGAGAGCTCGCTGACGATGGACGCAGAGGTTGCCAGCCATCACGTTTTGGACATCCATGTCGCGGGTGGAATGAAACGGAAAGTCTTCGTCGATCCGTAGTCCTATGGTTTTTCGAGGCGCCTCAACATCCTCGGGTTTCTGCCACGGCTGGATCACCTGTCCCACCGTTGCCCATAGTGATGGATCATCAACGTGGGCCGCACTGTGAATCGCAACAATCTCGGCTCTCGGCAAGATGTCATCGTCGAGAAAGAGAACCAACTCTGACATGGCATGCTGCAATGCGTGGTTCATGGATCGCGTGATGGACGGCGTCTCCAATCGAATCCATCGTATGTCTCCGAGGTCGTGCCAGTCTTGCAATTTGCGCTGGGTTTCAAGATCGTGTTCGGGGGTCTGATCGATGACCAGAATTTCATCGGCCCGAATCTCCAGTGACAATAACGCACTGACCGAGTCGATGAGCACCGCGTCGCGTCCATACGTAGGAATGGCGATCGTGATCATGCAGAGGTTGAATTCATAGATGTAGCGGTCTCAATGCAAAACCGGTCAGATGAAGTAATCATCTGACCGGTCGAGAGATAATCAGCGAGACGCGATTCCTATCAGACAACCACGATGGTCACACCACCGTCGGCACCACCTCGGATGTACTGTCCGGCGTCAACCGTCAGTGTGCCAGCGCCGGCGAAGTCACCAATCAGTTGAACGCGTGAATCGGCAATGCTGTCGATCAGCCGATCTCCACCAGCCAGATCAGCTGTGCTGAAAATGAGGTCGACATTGTCCGCGGAGAGGATATCGCCACCGATCGACAGATTGCCGTTGGTTCGGATTATCACATCGCCACCGGGCACGTTAACGTCGATGGTTCCGCCCAGAACCACGCCGTTATTATGAAGCACGCTGAATCTAGCCAAATCGCTCGCTCCGCCAAGGGAAACAAGTGATGCCGGCATCGCTGGTAGCCCACGGATTTCTAGTGCATTTCCGTTTCCGATGACGTTACCCATAACGTCAATGGCTCCTCCTCCACGCGCGAATAACAAACTGTCACCCAGTAGGTCCAAATCTCCATTCACCGAGACACTGCCTGTTGCGAAGAGGCCACCGGCAACACCAAAGACTCCCGCTGCGCTCGCCATGTTGAAGCTGATGTCGCCCCGACTGGTCATCGCAGAAATGCCCGAATTGAATGAAGCCGTTGGAGCTTCGATCTCGATCGAACTGAATTCACTCATTTGTGAGAGGATCGTGGCCGAAGTGACGGCGGCGATAGTGAGTGTAGGAACGTTTGCGCCAACGGCCAAAGCACGCCCGTTGACCGTGATCGATCCATCGCCTCCCTGGCCCGCCGGTAAGGCTTCAAAGACAATATTTCCCAGCCCAGTGAATGCACGACCATTGTTCAGGTTCAACGTGGTTGCTTCAAATTCGGTCGTATTGCCTCCAGCATCAATACCTTCATTGACATCGATGGTTTGCGCGATCAACGAAGCGTTCATCGGAAAGGAAAGGTTGCTAGCCGACAACCCATTGTTCACCAACGTAATCAGTGACGTTTGCGTAACGCCCTTCTGTCCGCCAATTGTGAGATGTTCGTATCCAGAAAACTGGGCGATGTCCGTCGCATCAATCACCAAGCTGTCTGGGGCGGTGGGGGAGGATGCCGTGTTGAATACCGTGATCGGATTCCCCGCAACTCGAGAACGCAAGGTCACCTCGCTGCCTGCTAGAACATTCGGTGCTACCGCACCGGAAATATCCAAGGCCCCGCCCTCGATGGTCAGGTCGTCCACCATCACCGTTGATAAATTAAGATCAGGGCTGGTGAGCACTGCCGTATCACTTGTCAGCGTGCCAGCGATGCTGACTTGTGTGTTTCCCTCGATGGAGCTGCTGTTGGAGCCAACGTTACCAGCGAAAATGGCCAAGTCAAATGCAAGGACGCTTAAGCCATCTAGTCCAGTCGCGTCCGAAAGAAACTGGACGTTACCACCTTCCACACCTAAGCTCGAACTGTTGGCGGAGCTAACCGGACCGTTGAACGTCACCGCGCCTGTGCTTGCGCCTACAAAAGAGCCATTGGTGACATCGACTGTATCCCCTGTGTCGGTCCCAAATTCAATCAGATTATTATCAGATGTCTCAATGTCTCCGCCCAGTTCAATGAGGTCTGTCAAAATCTCTACCTGTCCGCGGCCCGCACCAGTCTGCACGTTCACGCCCCCGCTGCCAATAATCGTCAGCTCATCGGTTCTTGTGTCATTGTTGACCCGAAGGCCCTCGTCACCCCAACCAGAACCGCCGTTTCCATTGATCGTAACCGTATTCATGCCGTCTCGCATGTTGACTCGAACTCGATCGGTTACCAACGAGCCGTCAATCGTCACGGTGTTCGCATTGACTTGAGTCATGCCAGCACCCGGCGTGGTCAGAGTCAACGGATTGGTATCGGTGATCGTATAAAGGTCGGCCGCATAATCGACCGTCATGTTGTTGTTTTCTGTCACCAACCCGTCGATTCGCAATTCCCCTAACACGACGGCAGCGGTGGCCAAATTGAGCCGTGCTTCCAACTGCTCGAGTCGGCGAAGCTTGCGTCGTTTTGCTTGACGCGGTTTGGATTTGGCTAATGAACGGAGTTTGTTAATCATGGAATGGATGCCTTGGGGGGATGTATGCAATGAAGCAAAACAGGAGGTGTGGGGAAACATGCGGTGGGAGGACTAAGCGGTGGCCCCATGCACCTGACAGTCCTAGACGGTAGACCCTCCGATGGCGTACCAATGGTTGCCGTTCAACACCGGAAAAACCCGGGTTATCCTACTCCGGATGATCTAACGCCGCAATGATTTGAAGAAAAAGTTCAATTTTTTGCAGAGTGGACGTTGGGATTAGTTGGGCGACAGATACCTATATTTGCCGTCAGATTGAACGCGTGGGACAGCCGAACGGAGGGCCGCTCGGTAGCGCAGCGTTTGGCTCCCTCCCAGTGAGCTGCGCTGAGCCTGAATCAGGACGAACGGAAGCCCCCCTCGTGGGTATGTTCAATTCTCAATAGCCGGATTCATGTCGTCCCAGTGGGGTGGTGGGACCAGTTTGCAACTCGGCATCACCCACGAACGTAAACGCAGAAACGGGCGTTCGATCGTGTGCGACAAAAGCAGGCCCAAACCGATCGAGGCGGCAAAAAAAAGCAATCGGTTGAGCCACTGAATCCACGAATCAGCGAAGCCTGCAGAATCCAAAGCCTGATTCATCTGAGTTTGTGCCGATGCCACACCTGGTACAAAAAAGATGATCGAGTGAGCGAGATAGATAGTGTAAGAATAGACCCCGATTGCCGAGACCATGTGAAAGGGTGCCCGAATCCATACTGAACATCCGTTGCCAAGTTGCGGATTCAGAGCCGCCAACAACACCAGTGATGCAGAAGCGACGAACAGCAGGCTGAAACCGATGCTCGATGTCGGCCCGCCACTTTCCAAGGGATACCGCCACACAAACAGCACGCCTGCCGCCACCAGGAATACGGAGGTCCACGGCAGCCATCGCGTTGGACCTTGGAACCAGCCTCTCAGCCAAGCCCAGCTCGATAGCACACCAAAAAGCAAGGAGTCCATGCGGAGATGGCTTCGGTAATAGTTGATTTTCCAGCTACGTCCTGTGGACAGGTTGTGCAGACGCATTGCCAGGATCGCGAGGCAGATCAGCAGGATAACACCGATGAAACGATTCGGATTGGCACGCGTCCCAAACAGCATCGGCTTGAGTAGCAGTAGCAGCAGTGGCAGTAGCAAGTAGAAGTGCTCCTCGACCGCTAGCGTCCAGCTGTGAGGCCAAGGGATGCAATCTAAGTAGTTTTGCAGAAACAGCCCGTTGGGGATCGCGTTGGACGCCGTATCGCGGAACTGCGTCGCATTTGTCGTCAACCCATGGTGCAATAATTGCAAGGCGACGCAGCCGCCATACGCAGCAAAATATGACGGCCAGATCTTCATGCCGCGCCGGATCCAAAACCGTTTCAATCCAATGGTGCCGCTCTTTTCAAGCTCGCGAAACAGCAAAGCCCCGATCAAAAAGCCCGACAGGACAAAGAACAGGTCGACACCGATCCAACCGATTTGACGCACGAACAGGAACGCGGTGTCGGCAAATGAACTGGGGGCAATGCCGAGTTCCGGACTGTGCCGAAACAGCACCAGCAAAGCCGCAACTCCGCGAATGACGTCTAGGGTTTCCAGACGTTTTCCTGAGCTGAGAAGATCCAGTCGCGAGCGATCAAACATTACGGGCGATGATCCAGAACGTCCAATTGTGTTGGTCCGCATCGGCGAGCTCGATCACGCTGTCCAGTTCATCAATCGCCCGTAGTTTGTCAGGTACAGCATAGCGTCGCAGCACGCGTCGAATCACACTGTCTTCTTTGGCCCGAAATTGGTCATATCCCTCTATGTGGTTGTAGATTTCTCGCAGTCTCGCGACCACCGTTTGGACGTTGCTGCCGAATCGGGGCAGCAGGTGAGGATGGAGTTCGAGCAACAACACGGGACGGTCACGCCGCAGCACGTCGAATGCACCCTCGACCACTTCGGCCTCATAGCCATCGACATCAATCTTGATGAAGTCACACTTTTCCCGAACGACCTCCGAAAGTGGTTTCATGTCCACCGCTGCGATCCCCTGTCCCTCCGTTTGAATTCCGCTGTTGATTCCACCACGGACCTCAACGGTCGTTTCTCGTGAACCGACAGCGATCTCATAAAGGTCGACGTTTTTTAGAGTATTTCCAGAGATATTCGCTTTCAGCTCCGTAAGATTCTCTGGACTCGGCTCGATCGCGGTGATCCGCCCGGACCCACCAATCCGTTGTGCGAACATCAGGACGTGGTAGCCGATGTTTGCGCCAACATCTACGACGCTCATCCCAGGCTTGACGTGTTCATTGATGAGCGCCCGCTCGGTGATGTGCCGTTCGCCCATCAGATACAGCAACTGTTGCGATAAGCTCCGTGACAAATCCAAATGCATCCGGTAGCCAAACAGATTCCGTGTGGTGAGGCAAGGAGACGGTAGGTTGCGGAAGACCTTTTGAGCGACACTCACTTCAGCAACCCGGAACAGGTGATTGAAGAGTCGTCCGATGGTCCATCGAATCCGGTGGTTTGACCAATTCAACGTCGATTCTGCGACTGTGACGTCTTTTGTTTTCGCATCACGTGTTTTCACATCACTCATTCGAATCTCGATGAAGGGGACCGGCGTGGGATTGGCGAAGCGTTTGCGTTCACCGTTTTTTTGCCAAGAGCTCTCGGAAGAATCCTTCCAATTCAGCACCGCAGACTCGCCATGTCTTGGCGTGAGCGTAGTTCGCGGCTGCTGCCGCCATCCGCGGTGCCTGTTCGTCAGAAACGACATCCAGAATAGCCGAGACAAAAGCATCGACATCGCCGACAGGGCATACGCGACCGTTGACAAAGTCTTTGATGTAGTCGTGAGTGCCGCTGTCATCGGAGGCCACGACGCACATGCCGCGGGCCATTGCTTCGAGCGCGCTCTTGGCTGCGCCCTCGCACAACGTGGGAAACAAGAAAATGCCGTGCTCGTCAAAAATATCAAGCAGTTCTTCCTGGCTGGTCCAGGGAACCCAGCGAATCCGAGATCGATGCTCGCTGGAGATCAGGCGTCTTGCTTGATCACATCCATCGGGCGAGGTCACCCACGTCATCGATAGCTTGGACGTTCGCGCGAATAGGTGATTTAGGATTTGAGCAGTAACGTGAGGACCCTTGAAAAAGGAAAATTGCCCCACATGCAAGATCTTGTTTCGTCTCTGGTCCGAAAACGGTAGGACGGAGCGAGACAAGATGGAGTCGCTAACTCCGTGATGAATGGTCCGAATCGGGATGGCGTCCTTAGGGTAGGTATCCTTCAAAAAAAGTCGATCCATCTCACACGGTACAACAATCCCGTCCATGTAACGAACGATATCATTCCATTGCTTTGTCAGCAGGGACTGCAGTGGTTTGGAGAATAGGTTTCTTGGGAATCGATTCTGTGGCACGCCGAGTGCTTTATGCCACTTCGGTAACGCAGCATCGGCACGCAACTCCAAGCCGTGACTGCGGTTGACGATCACGCCTGGGAAACCCTGTCGTTTGAGTTGCCGGCCGACCAAGTACCCTTGAGGTTGGCTCACCATGACCACGTCGTACTCGTGACATGCGACCGCTTTGCTGACCTCTCGCCAGTAGTTGCGGGGCTGTTCCAACAGCGAGTGCAGATTGCCGTGTGAGATTCGGCGGGGCCCCAAGTCGTCTGCCCAGATGGAGTCGACGGTGTGCCCGAGACATCGAAAAGCAGAGTTGGTGTGGTAGACTGTACCGGCTGCTCCACTATTGGGATCGGGGGGGACATTGGCGACTGTCAGAATCCGAAGTGGTTGTCGCGGTACGTCACTCCAGCCGTCGTTGATTTCGCCTTGAGTGGGCATTACGCGTCTTGCCCCTGACCACCGCGGGCACAGGCATCTCGTTCAGCATTCGCGCCCGAGAAAACAAAGAGCGAAGACTGTGCGAGCCGGGCCCACGCTCTCCAGTGATGCGGCCGATGCCGAATGACTTGCCAAAGGTAGGCTCGCCCGCGGGCATCTCGATTCTTGATCAACTGCGAGCCAATCATATAGTTCGTGTTGCTCTGATTGAGGACTCGGGACCGTTGCTGAGACCGAGTCGGCTCGCTGTGCCGACGCTCATCTCGCTCCTGTCGTAGGTCGGCCGACAACTTTGCTGCTTTCGCCAGTATCGGAGTTTCGTCTTCGCCCGAGATCCGAGCCTGATGGCACTCACGTCCAAATACGCCGAAGCGTTGTTGGACTTGTCGCCCCGAACCGGTGATCCCCACAGAGTCAATCTGCACTTGGTAAAGCACCTCGGGAACGTATCCGATTTTGGAAACCTCAGCCAAGCGAAGCCATAGATCGGCGTCTTGACCACAGTAGAACTGGTGACGGTATTCGCCCACCTTTTCGTAGATGGGTTTGCGGAACATGACTGTCCCATGGGCAGGCGGCCCGATTCGATCGTGGAGCAATTGTTTTGTTGCTTCGTCCGGATCGGTCGGTCGGCTGGTCTGGCTGAGAAACTCGCCCTGGGGTCCGACGTACTCCGCGAAGCAGGAGACGAATCCGAGCGAAGCGTCTTGATCCAAAAGAGCGATTTGAGATTCGAGGCGTCGCGGTCGGGAGACGTCATCGGCGTCCTGTCTCGCGATGACATCGGTTTTGGCAACGGAACACCCTGCGATTAATGCTTTGGTCAGTCCCGTGTTGGCCTGATGAATCACACGGATGCGTGAATCGCGATCCGCGTATGCATCCAGTATCTCGCCGGTTGCATCGGTGGAGCCATCGTTGACCACGATCAGCTCCCATCGGCTAAACGTTTGGTTCAAGATGCTGTCCACGGCTCGAGAGACGCATGACTCATTGTTGTAACAACTCATCACGACGGACACTCGTGGCTGCGACTGAGACGTTTGATCCAAAGGTTCTCGATCCATTCAAAAAACACTAATTCACGACAGGCTTTGCGCGAGTCCTATCGTCGAAGCGCTTCACCCAGTTTGACCGTCAACCACCACCCCAAAACGGATTTGATCTGACGGAATCTTTTCGTGGCGGGTTGCCGTCCGTTAAGGATCATCATTTCATCTGAAATGTTCAGAGCGGCCTCCGCCTCTTGCACTAGCCCACGCTCGCCACACATGCGAGCAATCCAGAAAAGAGTCCTACTGAGTGGTTCGACGTAGGTCCAGTCTGTCTTTCCATGCTGTTTCATCAGGCTCCAGATGGACTCATGAGCTTGAAAGAAATATAGGGTACGATCACGTGTGAACCCCGCGTTCATCCCACTTGCTCGATCCTCGTTGTGATCGACTACCGTACACAATTCTTGGTCAACCCGAGTGACTCTTGTACCCAGCAAACCGGCTCGCAGATCGTGCTCCCAGTCTTCCATCACTCGATAGGATTTCCAAGGACCAATCGCGTCACAGACCGCTCTTCGCCACAGCGGAGTGAGTGTGGCCCAGCCACGTTTAGGCAGAAAGGATGGAAAGATGTTCTCGATCGATTCCGCCGTTTTGGCCCAAGAGACCCATCGGTTGGTTCTGGGGTCTTGCCTCAGTGTGATGCAGTAACTCACGCCCGCATCCGTATTCTCGGTCAGTGATTGCACCTGTTTGCTGAACTTCTCGGGATGCAAAACGTCGTCACTATCGAGGTACTGAATGAATTCTCCTTGGGCAATGGCAAGTCCGGTGTTTCTGGCTGCTCCCGGCCCCGAATTGGACTGCGTGATCACGCGGATGATCTCGGAATGCTGCCGATGCAGTTCTGCGAGCACACTTGACGTCGTGTCGGTGCTGCCATCGTCCACCAGAATGATTTCGATCGGACGATAGGTTTGCGACAGCACACTATCAACGGCTGCCCGCACTCGATCGGCCCGATTAAAAACGGGGATGATCGTCGATACGAGACCATCAGCTGGCATGTGTTGCCGTGGGTGGTCTGAACGATGGTTGTTTGAGATTTTGTCCGGACAGGGGATAGGATGCTGAACGATTCAGGTTTTCCAGTCCAGGCAGCAGTGCGTAGGCGAGCTGGATGTCACGCCGAAAAAACCAGCGGTGGTCGTAGGTGGTGGCTGTGCTTTTCCGTGCATCCAGTCGCATCGGATTGCCTGTGGCGATGTGACCATGAGCTCCGGAGGGATTCTGCATCGATTCAGAATACGGCAACTCTAGGAACTCGCAAATGCCAGCAGTGGATGCGTTCGAAAACAGGCACAGTTCTTCGTAGCCCACGCTGTGCACGGGGAGCTGGTGTTGCTTGAGCGCATCAAGTTGCTGCAGGACGGAAGCTTTCCAGAATCGCAAAGCACGCATCGCGTTGAAAATACCACTTCGCTCACTTCGCACCAGTTGAGACGCAGCATGGGACCTCGCGTCACGCACCAGATGAATAACCTTCAGCGACTCGATCGCTCCACGACGCTTCAGCTCCAGCCAAGCATCCAAGCCTTGAGCGTTCTTTGATGAATCGCTCAGCCATCGGTTGGATCCGACGGATTCGCTAAAACGATGGGCTAGCTGACCGAGCGCGTCGACGTGGGTTGTCTCGGGATTCGAGACGAGCGTCTGTGTGACGGTTCCCCACAGAACGCACTCTTGCAGAGTTTGTCCACAGGAGCATTTTTTGGTTTCACGTTCGGCCAGTCGTTTCTCTCGGTAGTCCGGGCTCGTTAGCATGCTTGCTTCGCCGGTTCCGACGATTCGATCATGGCCGCTCAGCATCAAGTCCAATAGCGTGGAACCGCTGTGGCCAAGTCCGTAGATGTACACGACGTTTAGCATCGGCGTGATATGTGATCTTGATTCATGAGATTACCGGTTTATTGTTCCGCGACGCTGTTGGACGTTTTCTTCGCTCGCACAATATTGTGTGCCATCGCTTTGAGTGAATACATGCTATTGCAAAGAAACTGACTCGCTACGTTGTGCACTGGAGCATATTGATTTCGTTTCATCCAATCACGCATCTGCCACTCAAGTGCTGCCACGATCGATGGAGCCAGGGTGTCGCGAAAGCTGCCTGAGGAACCCGATTGGATATGATCGCGGTGCAAGAGCGTTTCGCTGTTGAACTGATTGTTTCCTTCGCCCTGGTCCGCGGTGGTGGTTCGCATCGACTGACGTTGTCGATCAACGGAAAACTCATCGGCGAGCATCTCGGCGTCTGACTCCGTTAGCTTGATTCCGAGAAAATCAGCGAGGTTTATCGCTTCACCTGCTATATCCCTGGTCAATGCTTCGTACGAGGAAATGTGAATTCCCGGCACGGAGGTCCAAGCATCGTATTCCTTCATCAATGCCGTCAGCCCACCATGAACGAATGAGAAAGGAGGGCTGTCGTATTTTTTGACAATCGATGCGACCACATCGCGTAGGTCACGATAGACGTAGACGATCCTCGCTCTCCCGGTATGAGATAGTTCAGCGGCTTGCGGGAGAAACTTGTGCGATTTGGCCACGATCGTTGACTTAGGATCGCGGTGATCCTGGAGAAAGGCTGCGATCGTGTCGGGTGTGACCAGATGCACCGTAGGGCGTCCCAAAATTGCCGAGACGAGCTGTGTTTGCAAAGTCGATCCGCCGCGGCGCATACCGACGCAGAAAACATAATCGTATTGAGAGTTGGGCAACAAATGACTATCGATGAGAGGCGAGCGAAGTGTACATGACATTGCATCCGACGGTACCGGATTGGACATAGCCGTTTTGTTTGAGAAATTCGCTGACTGACAAATCAGATCCCCCACTGTTGTCTTCCACAACAATCAGTCGCGGACGCAGGGTTCCCAGATTGGCGGCTTTGAGGACCGCGAGTTCAGCGCCTTCGACGTCGATGCTCATGCAGTCGATCGCGTCAATGGAATGCTCAGCGAGCACGGACTTGAGGGTTCGTGCTGGAACCGTGGTTTTCTCAATCGTTCCGCCCCGAGATAGAATCCTTGCTTCATGATCCGGAGCTTGACCGAGGAAGCTCAGCGTGTCCATGCCGTTGGGGCCTCGAACCATCGAGAACTCTAGGGTCGGCCCATCCACTTCACCGAGTGCCGCATGGACCACTGTCGCGGCGGGGCGATTCGTTCTGCACTTTGCAACCAATTCCGGGTGTGCCTCAATGAGGAGGGATCGCCACCCGATCGACTCAAAAAAGAGGCTATTGCTGAGACTGATTCCGTCGTAGGCACCGATCTCAATGAACACACCCTGAGTTCGGTAATTGAGAGCCTGCCACAGATAAAGCTCTTCCCCGTGCTGAGCTGCGCATCGGATTTTATCAAACGGCCGATCGACCAATTGTGCTGCGATCGCTTGGCTGGTCGCGCGACTGATGATGCCAAGATTTTGCTCCAACACTTGGCGATGCTGCTCGGAACGGTGCAGCCGCAAGTGAACTTCACGAAGCTTCTGCCAGATCTTCCACGAGATCGCAATCGCCGCAGTGGAGACAAGCAACGCAAGGACGGATGTGAGGACTGCTGCAGCGTTCATAGAGGTTGATTCATGCTTTAGGTGGATCTCGTCGCTAGCGATTCAGCGAGAACATCGTCGCGAGTTTTTTTGCAGCGCGATGAAAAACGCTCGGGGGAGTGATCGAAATGGGTTGCCAGGAGCCGAGCCCCGGGGGCAGTGATTGCGCCACACGCCGAAACAAAGAGGGATGCGAGTGCCAGCCGTTTCGGATCGCGATTTCTTTGTTCTTTAACGCGAACGGCTTCAGATGATCGTATAACTCCGAGTTCACTCGGGACAGTATCTGTTCAAGCTCATCGAGTGTCGAGAAGCACAGCAATCCTCGTTGATCGAAGAGCTTTCCGATGCCATCGCAGCCGTAGTAGATCGGAATCGTATCCACCAACAAGCAATCGATCAGTTTTTCGGAAAAGTAGAAATCGGAAGCCGCGTTTTCCATTGCGATGGAGAAGCGGTACGGAGCGATCGCTTCCTCCTTACCGCCCACTTCTTTGATGCCTTTCCCAAAACAATCCACATCTGATCGCTCCAAAGCGTGCTGGGCAACACTGCGACGAAAGCTGTAGGCTCCCGAGTCGGTGTGCTGAATGCTGCCCATGAAGGAGACGTGTTTGACTTTCTCGGTCTGTGATTTCAGAACGGAGTCGCTGTCTGAGTCTGTCCAAACGCTAACCCAATTCGTACCAAAGTGGAGTTCGCGGTAAGGAGCCCCTTTTTGAATCAGGTGGTGCTGATGCGTGTAGATACAATCAAATCTCTGCTCCAAAAGACTTAGGTGCTCGTAACACGCATTGATCGGGCTTTCCAGCAGTGCTGCAAAACGCTGGTGGCGAGGATAGCTCAATGCGGCTTCGTCGGTGACGTGCATATTCGCAAACAAGCCGGCATGAAAGGAAGCTCCGCGCTTGAGTACGTCATCCAAAACGAATTGGTAAAGCTGATCCGCCCATCGGATCTCGACCGTCGGCGGACCGATCTTGATTCCTCTGCAATCAATGCGAATCGCATCGGAATTCAAACTGCAATCGGGCATCTTACACTCGCTCTGTGCTTGGCATCGTCGACCACCAGTGGGGTTCACGATACAGAGGGACGTCAAATCGATCCCAGACCCGTTGGACCTGGAGGATTTGTTCGCCGCTCAACTGTCGTTTCCAACTGTCCGCCATAGCGGCACTGTTGCGGTTGACGGCGTGGGTATGGTAGTCGCCCGGGTCAATTGATCCATTCATGCACAAACGGGTGTGTCGCTCACGCGTTTCTTCGGTGTATGGCAAGCCGACTTCGTGGAAGATTGTTTGAAAACTTTCGATCGGATGCTCGCAAAGCTCCTCGAATAGATAGTGGACAATCCTGGGATTCTGCTGCAGCTGATTCCACTGCACGAGATTCAAAACTCCGTGCAGAACGGTCGCCGCAGCGGCGTCGTTTCCATTTTGATGCGTCTCCATCAGATCGACATGAGGATGCAAGTGATCCTCGATCAAATCTTGGCGTGAAAGGAAATCTTTAATGAGATCGCCGATCGGCCAACCGAGTCGCAGGATGCTGGAAACGAATCCGGCCGGGTGTCGAAAGAGAGCGAGCGTTTGAAAATCAAAATGTTCGGCCAAGTATCCCGTAAGCAGGCATGCCAGAGGATCTTTGATCATGGTCCGGCGGATCGGCGGGCGAAATAGCCTGAGAGGCATCAGGCGATGGTGTGTGTTTGGTGTAATGGACGTGATTCGAAAGCGGCCATCCAGAATCGCCGCTACATAGCTGTCGATGTCGCTGCGTTTGCAGCTGGGCGATGCGTAGGTAAATCCTTGTGACCAAATGTTTTTGTTGGGATTGAACGGTTCATGGATGTACCACAGTCCCGGTTCGGCCATCATGCTGGCGAACCATGTCGTGCCACTTCGGTGGGTTCCGCCGATGAAGATCGGCGGTCCACTTGGGAAACCACGCAGCTGTGCATGTTGCCTCGGGAACTGTTTCCAGGCGGACAAGATCTGAGTCATCATGATGTGATTCACGGACGACACCAATCATGCTGGGGAGCCTCCGAACCGAAATTGGTGTGGGCCAGTTTCTCAATTCGCACTTTCGGTGCAAGTAAGCGTTTTTGAGATAGGAAATTTCCCACGTCGGCGTCTCGGCTCGCGGTCTCGTGCCACAAATGAGCAATCGGCAGAAATCCGGATTCGCCGATTTTCAGCGTTCGCATTCGATCAATGAACTCGTTGTCTTCTCCACCCCACCCGTAAAACGATTCGTCGTGGCCACCAATACGTAGGTACGCGTCGCGTTGAATCACGATCGGATTGGGTGCATTGTGGACAACGCATTCAATATGCTCGACGGCGTCAACGGTCCTCGTGCGTTGAACGATCGCGGAATCCTCGCGAGACAGGTAGAAAATGAATCGGACGGGACGAATCGCTTCCAATCCTTTATCGAGAACTCGCACGCATTCGCAAGCAAAATCCTCCGGTATCAACATGTCTGCGTCCATCAACGCGACGTAGCGTCCGCGGGCCATCCTGACACCGACGTTTAGTCCCCAAGAACGATTGTAGGGCAAGCTTTCCTCTTTCAGTAGAAGAAGTTTGTGCCGCACCCCAGCGGGAATGCGATGCGCGTATTCGCTTTTTGTGCCCTGCTCAACCACGATCACCTCGGTCGGTATTCCGAGTTGGGAAAGCATCGACGAGATCGAAGCCTCGAATTGGGCGGCCCGGTTGAGTCCCCGCACGCCGACAACAAAACTGAGCAGCGGCGTCCCTTTGGTTGGATCCTGCTCAGTGAATGAAATCGGAAACAGGTTGTTGCAGTGATGAAACAGTCGTTGAGATACTCGTGGGAATAATCGCGTGACCGTTAGCTTTGAACTGTCCTGCCAATCGCAGTAGCGGCCACCGGTCACAGTATCTTTGACCAGTCTCTCGCTCCTGTTGCACAGATCCAACCATGAGAGTCCAAACTGATTTGCAACGCTTGGTGCGTTCAGGACAAGCTCGGTTTTCCAACGCTCATGCAGCCAGCATCCGATTCTCTGCCTAAGGCTGTTCAATGAAATGCCATCCACTTTTGAGTTGAAACTCTTTCCGCGCTGTTAGTCTCGCGAAGCAATCCGCTTTGCAGGTACGCCGGCCCATATTTCATACTCTGGGATATCGCGAGTGACGACGCTGCCCGCGCCGACGATCGCCCCACGATGCACGGCAACCCCTGGCGTGATGATCGCGCTGGCACCGATCCACACGTCATTGCCGATGATCACTCCGCGTTTATGCGGTGGGGGAGTTTGATCTTTGATGGGGGTTCCTCGGGAAGTTCCGTGATTGCTTGCCACGAGGGAACAAAATTGGCTGATCAGACAACCTGAGCCAATGACGATGTCTCCGCCTCCCGCTCGGAGATTATTGTATTCTCCGATCCAAGTTTCGGCGCCGATGGAAATACGGCCGAAGCCGTTGAGCTCGTCACCGAACGCGAGGATGGTTCCCCCGCAGATGTTCACCCTGTCGCTGAGGTCGCAGAGGTCCTTACGGTATCCGATCATTCGGATGTCACGATCAATTTTGCAGCCCGATGCGGAACTCTGGATCTCTTCGATCCGCTGCAGGTGAAAGCGGCGTTCGCCCAAATCCCGAACGATTTCTGGAAAGCGAAGCAAGGCCAGTCCTCGAATCCAATTCAGCATCGGCTCAGAAGATCCAGGTTCGAGGCAACGGAGAAGGTTGCAAAATGATTGAAGTTTTCCGCATGCTCATTTTCGTGGAGACTCTCCGTGATCACGTTCGCCTGCCAAAACCAGGAACGCTTCATGCGAGGTTTTCGATCCAGACAGGGTGTGCGGCCACTCGCCTCCAGGGCCGTTGTCCGGGGGTTGATGTCTAACCATCTTTCTTACAAAGCCTGCGATGCGATGACCGACGATCGGATCAAGTCTTCCCGAGGGAGGCAGTTGACAGTGGATCTCGCCAATCTTCGGCGTCATCTGGATGAGGGCATTCAGGATTCGACTCCAGTTCGCAACCGATACTTCACAAGAGAGCTTCTCCGTGACGGTTTGGAATGCATTCTGACGGATCTGATCACGCAATCGGAGTTGATCTTCAATGGCAATGATTTGTTCAGCGGCGGCGTCCACGTTCGCAACGTCAAACAGCATACAGTTCTGCTTATGGTGGAGCAGTCCTTCAAGTCCGCTACCGGTGTAGCGAGAAGAAATCACGGGTGTACCCGCTGCCATGCTTTCCCAGATAACAATCGGTCCAGTTTCCCAGCTTGAGGTTACAATCAATGCGTCGCAGACGAGGTAAAGTTTATCATTGAGTTCTGTCGGTTGAAGAAATCCCAGAAACTCAAAATGAGCAGAGAGATCGCATTGCTCGACACGACTCAGGAACATCTCTTGTTCGGGCCCCGTTCCTGCAACCAGAAAGCGAAAGACTCGGCCAGCGCGGCGGAGTCTGATGGCGATCTCAATGAGGTCGTGGATTCGTTTTTGAGGCTGTTCCAGACGCCCCGAATATCCGATCGTGAACACCGGGTTTGGTGATCGTTGTGGAAGCAGTGGCGGCACATGAGTCCCGTATGCGCAGTGGAAAACTCGGTCCTCCGGAACTTCGCCCAACTCAGTCGCCAGTCGGCACGCCAATCTGTTGGTGCAGACCACGGCATCCAGTTCGTCACGCAGCCGCTTCATGTCCGCGAACAGATCCTCCTGGATTCCGTGGCACGTCATGACGGCTCGGGTGTCTCTGCCGCGGCATCGCTCCATTGCCGCAGCGCGGATTGCGTCAGGTATGTTGACCGACAACACGACGTTCGGAGCCAAATGCTGGATCGTTCGACGGAGGGACCTTATGCGACCCGCTGGTGTCGAATCCGGACAGTCGATTGACACCGTTTTTTTGAACGGATGAACGTGCAAGTAACGGTCCGGTTGGTGATGGCGGGGACCTGCCACAAGGCCGAGTGTGACATCCCACCCCTCCGCGTTCAGACCGGGCAGCAGATAATCTAACCAGGTGGACAGTCCGCCAAGCGTATACGCTGAAGGCGCGACGAACAGTATTTTTGCATTGCCCGCCATCATCACTTGCCAACGCGTCGAAGCCATATCCCGGCACCGGTGTTCTTGAAACACATTGGCATCAACGATCGCATCAAGTCTGGGCGATGAGTGCAGAGAGCGTCGCCCCAAAGGTTGATTTCAAATCCACTGCTGTGCATCAGCAGGCATCTCAACATGTACGCTTCGTTCCAGGATCGACCGGCCAAAATCCATTCTTCGGGGTACTCGAATGGATAAAAAACATCGTGAATGTGAATCCAAACGCCCGGCTTCAATCGCGGCAACACTTCGAAAAAGAGGAAGTTGACGTCGCTGGAAGCCTTACCGACATGCGAGGAGTCGATGAATAGAATGTCAGATTCGTTGAGTTCATCAAAGGTCGAAAGCGGAACGTCTTGGACCTTTTGAACCATGACCTTAGCCGACCCTGCGTCGGTGGGACGCATGTTATCGTGCAATCGCTCTGGATACGGCTCGATAAAGGTGCAATGAAGTGTTCCGTTGAGGAACAGTTCGTTGACATCAAGCGTCAGGCAGGACGAGAATCCCGAACCGATCTCGATCAGCTTCGCCGGTTTGAGATGGCGCAGCAGAGAGTAGAGCAGGATTCCGTCGGCGTAGCAGTAAAATCCGTTGTCAAAATAGTATCGATGTTCGCCGCGCTGCTCTTTTGTTTCGCCGAACGGGATCTCTGAGTAATACGCCGCGAGTTTTGTGATCAATGCTTCTTGAGCATCCCAGTTGAGTGCTATGCCCGGGAGTTCTGAAAGCTGTTCTCTGCCAGACTTACGGCCGATTCCAGCGACGTCATTCGCACTCGGTACGGGCGAATAATAATGTCCCGGAGGGTACGACTGCCTCACTTTCCAGGTCGCCAGTTCCTGCAGTAAACGGTCGCGATCCCGGACCAGATTACGAATCCCCGGAAGTCGCTTTGCCAAATCGCGTACAATTCTCATTTGCAACTCCTGGGAATGTGCAGCATGTTGATGCACCGGTGGGAGGCAGGCTTCACGCCTCGACAGCTAGCGCTGACTGACTGGTTCATTGATGCGATTTCTGATCCAAATGAGCATTCTCAACACTCGTTGATGGCAGCTGCGGAAAATGGGGAATGGCATCGGGGGCGATTGAGATTCCCATCGCGTTGGAGACGTTCTCCAACAGATCACTATTTCTGCAGCGATAGTGAGGCCATTCTTCTCCACCGGATTGGTGCGGGAAATATCGGTGCCTGAGTCGCCGGTATCGCTCCAGCCAAGATTCAGGGATGCCGAACTTTCCTCTCCGCCTAGGAGTCTGAAAACTCGTTCCGGACGTGATTGAAGGTCGTGCCCAGCATTCCTCTAGGGCTTTACTCCAACGCAGGCCGGAGGCGTGCGGCGAAAAATTTTCGTTGATGTGTCGTCGAGCATTATCGCCCATTCGTTCACGTTCGACCGAGTCGTTCAACAGCCCCGCAACCAAGATGGCAGCTTGCTCGACGTCTCCCACTGGGAACGTAAGTGCATTCACCTTGGGCAGAACGAGTCCTTCGTCGTGAAGTCCAAAGAATTCGGATGTCACCGGCACAACACCGTGCGCCATCGCTTCGGCGATCGATAGGCAGAACGCTTCGTTAGACGAGAAGTTGACAAACACATCCAAATGAGGAAAGAAGTCCCGATAAAGTTGCTCCCGTGACAATCGTCCAAAGCACCGGACGTGCTCAGGAAATTGATTCGCAAATTCCTTGATCTCGTGACTGATGTTGCCATCCCCGGCAATCCAAAGTTCTGCCGATGGCGATAACTCGTGCAGACGCTGAAAGAATGGGATGGTGTCGCGAACTCGCTTTCTGCCTTCCGAATCCAGTCGGCCTGCGAATCCGACGCGGAGCGCGGAGCCGTGCGACTCGTTCTCGTTCGCCGTGCCTTGAACCGCGTTGGGCAAATGAACCAGTCGTTCGGCGTCGAATCCCCACGGCGGCATTCCCATTACCGCCATACTTTGTCGACCGATACAGACGGCCAAGTCGATTTCATCACGATGGCTCAGCAAAGCCGCTGCTTGATGCGAGAAATTCCCGTGGTTCGTCACCACCAGCCGTAAGTCGCGTCCCTCATTGCGGACTCGTTGGATCGCTTCAAATGCGGAATCGAGACAGTTCAGAATGACGATTTCTGGATCGACCTGCTTGATCGCGCGGCAGATGGCCAAGACCCGCCCCTCTTCCGTTCCGGTTCGTCCGTCCATCCACACCGTGCGAAATCCGGGCCGGCAAGCTTCGATCTTTGCCGGATCATGAAACTCTCGCCCCCAAGCCAAGCCGATCGTCACTTCCCACCCATTGGCCTCTAGTTCGGGTGCCAACAGTTCCAACCACGTCCCGATACCGCAAACGGTGTGTGAGGAATAGTAAAGGATTAGGATTTTACGTTGCATCAGGTTGCTTCAGATCGATTCTGGTTATCAGCAATCGTCGCCGCTGGGAACTTGCGTCATCAATCATTGGTCGCACCCGGTGAATCGCCGAACCGATTCAACAAACCGAGACCGCGTGAGAACGTTCTGGCTTACATGGGCGCTTGACTCAGCCATTCGTTTCAACTCGCCCGGATTTGTCGTCATTTCCAAGAGTACCTCCGATAATTTCGTTGGCTCCAATGTGTTGGCAACTCGCCCGAGTTCATGCTCTGAATAGAACGTTGTTAGCGACCCGTATGTTGGCGTGTGTACAAAGACCGGCCTACCCGTTGCCACGTAAGTGCTGAACTTGGTCGGAAACGAAAGAGTCGTCATCGGCCGCATGACGCCCTCGAATGCCTGCGGCATGTAGAGCAGATCGCACTCGCTCATCAACGAATGCACTTCCGTCAAACTTCGCCAGCCATAGAATATGGCTTTGGCCGGCTTTGATGCACGGAGGGAGATTTCACCACCCGCGATCACCAGTACCACGTCACGATCGGCCAGTCGCCAATCGACATGGTCCAGCGCTGCAAGGAACGCTCTCCAGGCCGAATGAGAATACATGCCGCCACAGAATCCAATCCGAAACTCTGTTGGCTCTGGAACATCTGAGCGAGGATGGCACTGGTCAGCCAATCCGTGACGAACGATGATCGGCTCACCCTGCGTGTATGGTCGGTAGGCCTCCAGCATCGATTCACCTATGACCGCCACGCGATCTGCCCGTCCCAGCAGTTGATGGAAACGTCGCATTGTTCGATCTCTCGTGAGTCGATCGAGCGAACGTTGCATCAACAGGTACATCGGGTCGTCCCAAACTTGAATCAGCAAAGGAATCTGTATCTGGGCACTCAAGTGCCATGCGACGTCGATCGCCGCAGTCGAATTCAGGATGCACCACAATTGTTCTGAACGAATCTGCTCAACGTGAGCAAAGACGTTTCGCGCGGAATCGCGAATCGCCGGTTCATAGTTCTTCATTCGCTTGAGAATGCGTTGGGCTCGACGCCACCATTGGATCTCCAGAGCTCCCCTTTCATTCGGGACACAAAAGATGTTTTTTTGAGTTTCCTCTTTTGACGCCAGTGTTGCTCCAGTTTTTAACAAGCCAACCGTATTGAGCATTCCCGGCGGAACGCAGTCGGCCATTTCTCGCAGCAGAACGCATCCCACATTTGCGTCTTCGGGTTCGACGCTTGAAATGATCGTTGTGGTGAGCATCGGTGCTAGTTTTGGCTCCTGCCAAGCATCAGTTCTGTGTTCTCAAAAAGACAATCGAATTGCAGGATTCTTCCATCTTTTTGACTTCTCCATTGATCAATATTACCCGCGTACTCAAATCCATGAGATTTCATCAAAGAGTAGATTTTATCGAACCCTGGTTCGCCCAGGTACAGTGGTTTCGCACTGATCTCAACAACGACTGCCAGGGTGCGAGCTAGGGTGTTTTTAGCGCCTAGTAGTACTTGTTCCTCGTAACCTTGAACATCTATCTTGAGAATGTATTGGCCTTTCCAATCTCGCTCGGCCACGATGTTGTCGAGGACGCTGACGGTAATCTGTTCTTGTTCTGCCGACGCCGTGTGTGGCAATTCTTGTTTGTGTAGTTCGCCCATTTCGAGCAGTGATGAACTTGGCGTGCTTGCACAGCGATTGATGAATGTGGTGGATGGTGAATCACCGAGCGCTGTATGAAACGCTTCAAACGGTTTAAGGTTATCCTGGTTGCTTTTCAATTCTGTGTAGCACGACTCAAGAGGCTCGAAAGATACGATCGGTGTTTCGGGCATCAGCTGCCTTGCCAGCATTGCGAACTGACCTTCATTGGCACCGACGTCAAGAATCAGGTCGGCGTTGTAGATTTGCAGACACCGCCAGCAGGATATCAGTTGCTTCTCGTACTCGAGTTTCCGCCTTTCTTCGACCGAAACTCTGCGTGACAGTTCCCATCCGCATTTGCGGAGAAGCGATAACGTTAAGTTCTTGAGTGGTCTGAGCACTGTTTACCTACATTTCCTCGACGGGCGAAGCACAACAAGAATGTGATCGGCGAGACTCGTACCATGTGGTACAGCAATTTCATGCCGCAAGTACTTCAGACCTGGGACATGACACATGGTCCTTGCCACAAAACCAGCAACCGGGTTCTGCAAACTCCTCGCCCAATAGTACAGATGTTTGATTGATTGGTGGAAGCGTTCTGTACCGCTCGAAACTTGATGAGAGTGGTGAATCAGTGCATCAAGATTCCAGCCACGGTCGTTGCAAACCTTGCGGAAAAATGCGACTCCGCCAAAGGATAGATGTTGTGCCGAGTGAAGGTACCAATGGTGTCCCCGAAGTAGTCGCCACGTCCAGTGATCGGCATTCCCGGTTGAGATATAAAGACGTCCATCGGGCTTGAGCATTGTCATCAGCTCGTCGAGAGATGTGCTAAGGGAGGGTAGGTGTTCAAAAACGTCGAACAAAGTGATGACGTCGAATTCATGTTGCAATTCTTGCGCTGTCGTAGCGTTCAAGAAATCTGCTCGGTGCTCGATTCCGTTCCGTTTCAACTTTTCCCGTGCGTCGTACGAGGGCTCAATCGCGTGTTTGATCCAGGCAGCCGGCAATGCTTTCAGAAAATCCCCTTGATGAGCACCAACGTCCATGATTTTGATAGGATCGTCTTCGCTGTAGACATCAAGCAATCGCTTTCTGGCCGCGACCCAGGAGCCGACTTTCTCGACATCATACTTCCACATGGACTCCGGCAACTCGCGATAGAGCGAGTCAAGATCTGAAAGCCCGACTTGTGGATCACGAAATGTTAACGCACAGTGTGGACACCGAAAGAGACGGCTGTCTCTCAATCGATCGGCGATTTCCTTGACGATCGCTGGAAAACCCTTTGCGGTGCATTCGACAGGTGTTCGGCAGGGTCCAAGATCAATGCAATCGCGTTGACCGCAGAATGGACAGAACGAAGACAACGCGGCATTCACAGTGAGCATAGATAGAAGCGCGAGTTTGGAAGCGTCGCAATTCGCCGTACCGAAAGCTGCCAGCGATGGCCGGTTGTACAAATCGTGCTGAAGAACACATACACCTCGGTCTGCAAATCCTCGATCATGATCAATTGGTCGCCCACGAGATTATGCGTTAGAATCTGCTGCTATGACGAATTCCAGTGGCTCCAAAGTCATTTTCAAATCGATGTTGTCCTGATTCGAGGTCACATCGGCACTCGTGAGATTAGCCAACGCCAAGCTTCAAATCCTGAAGATTCGGCAGCTGTATGGCTCCCCATGCAGAGTTCCAGCCTCGGAGGTCGGTGGCGGAGAGCGTGATGGAGAATGGTAGGACGTCGGCCAGCGAATCGTGAAGCCTCTTGCCTTCCGAACGCGCTTCTGAAATCGATACGGCGCAGTGGTATTGACCAGGGCCGAGTGGAAACTGGGCTTGGAATTGGGTCGTGGCTGTCGAACCTACGGCTGGAGCGGCGACCGGGGTTGTGAAGGCACTTCCGATCGGCGTCTTGTCTTCCGCATAGATCGTTAGTCCCAGGATAAATGGCCCAGCCTCTTCGTTCGCTCGAATGGTTGCATCCAAAACAAAGGGTTGATCTGTGCTCAATGATCGGTCTTCGCTAAGTCCTTGCAGTTTCAAATCAACGAACTCAAGGTGACGATCCAATCCACCAAAGGGACGAGGGGCATTTGCAATGCTGACGGGTGACTCATCGGTCACCAGGTTTTCTTTGATGTATCGCGAAACCGCCTGGTCGGTTGAACCGTCAAAGGCGACGCCTCCTTTGGACAGCACCACGCACCGTTCGGTCAGACTGCGGATGGAGGCGAGATTGTGACTAACAAACAAGACCGTTTTACCGGACTGAGCGACCGATTTCATCCGTCCCAGGCACTGTCTCTGAAACTCCACGTCACCCACTGCCAAGACTTCGTCGACGATCAGAATTTCGCATTGCAAATGCGCCGCGACGGCAAACCCCAGCCGGACCATCATCCCGCTGCTGTATCGCTTGGTCGGCGTATCGAGGTATTTGGCACAACCACTGAAGTCAACGATGGAATCCAGTTGCCCCGTGATCTCATGACGCTTCATTCCCAGAATAGCACCGTTGAGATAGACATTCTCACGGCCAGTGAGTTCGGGGTGAAATCCTGTCCCCACCTCCAGCAAGCTCGCGATTCGCCCCTTGGTCTTAATGCATCCTTCTGTCGGTGCAGTGACTCGGCTGAGCAGTTTCAACAGCGTGCTTTTACCAGCCCCGTTGCGGCCAATGATGCCAAGGATCTCGCCTTGGGCGACGTCCACACTGATATCACGCAATGCCCAGACGTAGTCGGGAGTTGTTTCGTTCTTAGTTCCTGGTTCTTGGTTCTTCGCTGTTGACTTTGTCCGGTCGTTGACTTGACCGACTTTGGCATAGGGGTCGTCTTTGCCTCGGATCGTATGCCACCAGCGATTCAAATCATGCGACAGCGTCCCCGTTCCGACTTGGCCAAGTCGGTAGAGTTTAGAGACGTTCTCGATTTTGATCGCTGCGTTCACGCTAGTTTTCTGGTATTTGATAATGAACTACGACGAGTGGCTCTTCCGCTACACCGTATCCATAAACGTTTGCTCGGTTCGGTTGAACAACAGGACTCCGACGGTGAGCACAGTCAACGTAAAGAGCGTGGTGTACAGCAAGCCACCGACGGATGCTTGACCCGAACCGAGAAAACCATACTTGAACGCTTCGATGATATGCGCGATCGGATTCCACCAAAGGATTCTCTGAAATCGCTCACTCAGCGTGCTCATGGGATAAATGATCGGAGTGGCGTACATGGCAAGCTGGACACCGAATGCCAGCAGAAACGTCAGGTCGCGGTACTTCGTTGTCAATGAGCTGAAGATGACTCCAAATCCTAATCCCAAACCTGCCATCAGCAGCACACAGTAAAGGGTCGACAGCATCCAAGCATTCGGATGGATCAGATCCGTGGAGGCGAGATACCACGCCCAGACGAGCAAGAACAAACCAAACTGGATTCCAAATTTGATCACGTTGCTCACGACAATCGATAGCGGAACGATCAGACGTGGAAAGTAGACCTTGCCGAACACGTTGGCGTTGCTGACAAAGGTGGTGGACGTCTTGTTGAAGCTGTCCGAGAAATAATTCCAGAGCGTGATTCCCGCCAGGTAGAACAATGGTGCTGGTATCTCGTCCGTGCTGATCTTGGCGATGTTCCCAAAGACAACGACGTAAACCAACATCGTCATGACGGGCTGAACGAAGAACCAGATCGGTCCCAAGATTGTCTGCTTGTAGACGGTGACGATGTCCCGCTTGATGAACATGAACAACAGGTCACGATACCGCCACAATTCCGCGAGATCGACATCCAATAGGTGACGCTTCGGTCGGATGACCAAGTCCCAGTCGTCATCGGCGCAATCATTGCCCAGTGATTGAGTGGAGGTTTCGGGATTGGTTGACGGAGCGAGAGACATTCGGGTTGTTGGTTGTTGGGGCTTGGTTGGCCGTTCTTCCTGCACGCGGGGCGAGGGGAGATGTGTTCGGTTTTGCTAACTGCCAGTTGCCAACCGCTCAATTTTGGAGAATGGTTTGACGCATTCTTGCCACGTCAGCGTTGCGGCTCTTGTCTTGGCGGCTTCGCTGAGGGTTTGCCAATTGGTTTGATTGGTCAGGAGCTCTTGGAGGGCGTCGGCGGTCCATTGCGGGTCTTCAACGGGGCCGAAGAGGCCCGCTGGTTGGCAGATCTCGGCGATCGCGCAACAGTTGGTGCTGACGATCGGCGTTCCAAACGCCATGGCTTCGGCCGCCGGGATGCCATACGACTCGCAGTGACTTGGCAATGCGTATACCTGATTGATTGCGTACTGACGATGTAGTTCTTCATCGCTGACGCGACCCAAGATCTCGACAGCGTCGGCCAGTTTAAGAGAGTTGACTTGATTTCGGATACGCTGCTCGTAATCGCTGTCGGGCCATGGGCCGACCAAACGCAGTGTTGCGGGGATGTCTCGTTTACGCAGGATCGCGACTGCATCGACGAGCGTGTGGGCGCCCTTCCACGCGGCCATCGCCGAGACGGAAAGGATGGAATAGGGATCACGAGACAAGTCGGCGTGCTCTCGTGCTGCTTCAAATGTGTCTTCGTTGAGACCCACGTAAGCGATCTCGTGTGGACATTCTTTGCGTCCTTGATTGTCCGCCGCGTACAGGCTGCGTAAGTGGTCGGAAATGTAAAGCATCAAGCCAGCATGCTGAAACGCTTTGCTGTAGCCCACACGTTGCAGCCTCGCCTTCAGTCGCTCTTTCCAGTTCCGATGAACGATCGGACGGTAACACCACGGATTCTGGCACAAGACGGCTTGAGGGACCGGACATCGAGGGATCAGGGCTCCCGATACCGTCAAAACAACATCTGATTTTCGCTCGCGAACCAGAGACGGAAATTTCGTTGTTTCCCAGAGAGTCCTTTTGGCCCAATTTCGGTAGTGGTCCGAAAGTGGAACCGACACCGCGCCCTGCTGCAGAATATCGTCTGGAGGTGGGTTGGATTCATAATGCAGAATCTCCAACTCATGTTCGGGCAAGATTGACTCGCTGTACGGGCGCAGAAAGCCGTACACGACATGATTTCCGCTCATGGAGCCGATCGAAAGAGTGTTGACGAGGAGACGCAAGATTTAGAGTTGGCAGGAGGCAGGAAGGGAAGACGACGGAGTTTGTGGGGGCGGCACTGGTGGAGCAACTGCCTACTGACTCCTGACAGCTAACTACTAACTTCTACTTCACTCGAATCGGGGAGGCTTTCAACAGTGCTTGGGCAATTCTTTGGGAGGCTTGGCCGTCCCAGAGGGCAGGACATTGTTTTTGCGGTGGGGTGGCCTGCAAGTCTTGCCAAGCATCGAGCAAGCTTTCGCGACCGGGTTTCACCAGACGATTCGTGCCTTCGGTAATCGTGATCGGGCGTTCTGTGTTCGGGCGAACGGTGAGACAGGGGACGCCAAGGTACGTGGTTTCTTCTTGGATGCCGCCGGAGTCCGTGATGACGGTGGCAGCAGATTGAACCAAGGCCATGAACTCAAAGTAGCCCCTTGGCTCAAGCATTTGAATCTTGGGATCAGGGACGATTCCCAGTTCGTTCAATCGACGACGGGTACGCGGGTGCACAGGGAACACGACGGGAATGTCCGCTGCGATCTGTCCGAGTGCATCGATCAACTCGCCCAGCATACTAGGGTCGTCGACGTTGCCGGGTCGGTGTAACGTTGCCAGGACATACTCTTCTGCTGTCAGTCCCAGGTCGCGGACAATCGTTTGCTCGCTGAGGATGGGCAACGATTCGACCAGGGAGTCGATCATCACGTTGCCTACACATTTGATTTTGTTTCGCGGAACGGACTCGTTGATTAGATTCGTGTCGGCGTCGCTGGATGGTGTGAGCAGCAGATCAGCGATCGAATCAACGACAATGCGATTGATTTCCTCTGGCATGCTACGGTCCCCCGATCTCAAACCGGCTTCCACATGCGCGATCGGAATCTCCAGCTTTGCTGCCGTCAAGGCACACGCGAGAGTGGACGTGACATCACCGACGACGATTAACCAGTCGGGTTGGTGATTCATCAGAACGGGCTCGAATGCCAGCATGATCCTAGCGGTCTGTTGAGCTTGGGTGCCGCCGGAGATTCCTAGGTGCTCATCCGGTTTGGGCAGTCGCAACTCGTCAAAGAAGACGTCCGACATCATCGGGTCGTAGTGCTGTCCGGTGTGAACGAGAACTTGTTTGATCGCCGGATCACATGCATCCACCGCCCGCATGATCGGTGCGACTTTCATGAAGTTTGGTCGTGCGCCGACGACGAACAGAAATTTTAGGCGGTTGCGAAGCATACGACGGTGGTATGAGGCTTTGGAAAGTCGCCCAGAATGGGCGACACTATCGATTTGGAAAATCGAGCGACGATGGGGAGAGGCTTTGGAAAGTCGCTCGGGCTGGGAACGCTATCGATTGGAAGGATCGAGCGACGATGGGGTGAGTGAGTCGGTGGGGAAATGGGGAAACGAGTTGGCTGAGTTGAGCACACGATCGGACATCTCGGGTCTGAGGTGGATCACTCGCTGGTACATCGACAATGCGTTGCCGTAGTCTTTGTTGTCCGCGCTGTATCGTGCAAATTGGAACAGAACCGACGGGTCGTTTCGGTACAACGATTGTGCTTGCTGTATCGCTTGCTCGGTCAGTCCTGGTGTTTGGTGGACGAACTCCAGGTAAACCAAATTGTTTCGCGGCTGAATCGCGAGTGGCCTGGTTTTCAGAATGTCTCGGGAAAACTGCAATGCTTGTCCATAGGGACTCGCTGCGGATCGTTGTTCTTCATCGACCGGCAGAGGCAGTAGTTTTTGGTTAGTCTTTGTCGCAGCCAGTGGAATCTTTTCTGAACTTGCTCTCCAGGCCAAACGGCGTACGGTGCGTGCTGTGTTGAAGGAAAGTTGCGAGACATCGCTTAGATTTCCGGCGCTGGCTAAACCGATTTCATTCAATCGGCCTTGTTGAAACCGATACCTTGACACGATGTCTTGCAGGTCAGCGGTTGGATGTTGAACAACTCGCGCTGCGAGTACATCTGCTCGCTGGATCAACTCGGGAAGGTCTCCTCGCAGGCTACGAAGATGGATCTTTGCGTCGCGAACGAGATACTCGTTGATGGCATCTTGTTTCAGGCGTCCCGCTGCGATGACTCCCAAGCCCAATAGGCTGGCGGCCAGCATGGTCGGAAAAATCAAGTCGCTCCAGCGGGACATCGACAGACGGCCTGAGCCGGATTTGAGCAGTTGGAGTTTTTTCTTTCCTGAGCTTGCTTTTTCTGATTCGGTTGATTGCTGCGGTTTGGTGCGGTCTGAACGAACGATCACGCTTGCTGCACGAGAAACGATGACGGGAATCAGCAGGCAGACGATGATCAAATTGGACGGGATGATCAAACCGAAGTCAAAGAACTGGCTGATCAACAACAGCAGCACGCAGTACCAACCGGTCAACCGCATGGCTTCGTCGATCGGATCGTACGATTTGCTCAGCCGCACGAGGCTCCAAACCATGACCATCCAGAACGCTGTCCAGATCAGCAATCCGCCGACGCCGAGTTCCACCAGCATTTCCAGCCACAGGTTGTCGGCGTGGTGGTGCCAACGCCACGAACTGGTTTGTTGAAAGGGGAGGTAGGCGTAGCTGTAGGTTGCCAGTCCACTGCCCATCGGCAGAAAACCGAGGAACGTTCGAAACCCATCGGGCCAGTGCGCCAGACGTCCATCGTTGGTGAGTCGATCGGCATTGTTGTTCAGTGAGGATTCGAGTTGATCCAGGGGCGTGTTGCTGAGCTCTGATGGCAGGGCCAACAGCACACATCCGCCGCCGACGATCACGACCGCGATCAGGACGATCGCGATGGCACGACCCGAGCGGACCATCGCCACACTGGCAATCCCTGAGACCAGCAGGGACAGGATTCCGCCGCGCGAACCACACAGTGCGACTCCCAGCAGGCAGATCAGTCCGCATGCGATGGCCATCAGCGAAAGAGGGTTTCCGAAGGTTTCCTGAAGTTTTGAAAAGGTGATTCTCTTGCGTCGTGCGGGAGCGTCCGGATCGTTGACGTCGGACATGCTGCGAAGTCGCCAGGTCAGTAGCCCAAGACAGCTTGCCAAGGCCAAGTTCATGGTCAAGGCTGCGTTGTTTCGATTCAGGAACGTTCCAAACGGTGCTCCTTCTCCGCCACTGGTAAAGCTCCACATTTGGAACGATGGCACCAGCTTGCGAGTGATCCCGATGACCGCGGTGATGGCGCCACCGAGGGCGATCGATGCCAGCAGGAACGCGATCCGTTCTCTTGTTCCGTAGACGACCGGTGCTGCGGCGGCGGCCAAGCAGGCGATGACCAACATCGCCAGCGTATGTTGCGTGTCCAGTGGAGCGATCGAAATGGGAAACTCGCTGGGGCGTTGGTTTGCCTCCATCAGCGGCGCGGCCCAGGTCAAATAGGCGTCGTGGCTGGCGGGGCTGAGCCAGTGAACGGTTTCGGCCGATAGGCTGACGGTCTGTATCCATGCGTAGCCAGCCAACAGTAGCATTAAGATCACGACGGCATGCGTACGATGGTTGATACGGCTGGCGGATAAGGTGTTCCAACTGAGTGTGTTGCCGACCAGGGCGATGGCGAACGCGATCATGATCGCAACGGCCATCATGTGTTGAGTCCATTGCAATACGCCGCCAAAATCGCTGGCGGCAAGTGGTGTGATCCAAATGAAGATCACACCTGCGAGCCAGAGGGTCCACTGGCCGAGTTGAATTCTAGAGGGCGTAATGGTGGTGAACTATTTCAGTGCGTCCAAGTCGGCTTGGACCATGATCTTTGCCAACTCGGGCAATTGAGTCGTCGCCGTCCAGTCCAAGTTCGCAGCGGCTTTGCTCGGATCGCCCACGAGCTGAGCACCTTCGCTGCGTCGCATGTATCGCGCGTCCTGCTGCACGTACTTTTCCCAGTCCAGCCCCACGGTTTGAAACGCAGCGTCGAGGAAATCGCGGACACTGTGATCTTTACCGGTTGCTAGGACAAAATCATCCGCATCGGGTTGTTGCAGCATTCGCCACATGGCTTCGACGTAGTCAGGTGCGAAACCCCAGTCTCGTCGGCCATCGAGTGAACCGAGCGAGAGTGAGTCCTGCTTGCCTTGCGAGATCGCTGCAGCGGCACGCGTGATCTTGCGGGTGACAAACGACTCGCCGCGACGTGGTGATTCGTGGTTGTAGCAGATTGCGTTGCACGCGAATAAATCGAACGAGTTTCGGTAAAGCGTGACCATCTGCGTTGCGAATGTTTTCGCCACACCGTAGGGAGTGACTGGACGCATCGGTGTGGATTCGTTTTGGGGGGACGTGTCGGGACGTCCAAAGATTTCGCTGCTACTGATGTGCAGCAGTTTCGGCTGTTTGTCCAGGTCTCTGATGATCTCAAGCAGTTTCAGCGTGCCCATTGCGGTGAAGCGGCAAGTCGTTTCGGGAATCTCGAAACTGGCTCCCACGTGGCTTTGACCTGCCAAGTGATACAGCTCGTCGGGGCGGCTGCTGATCAGAATCCGTCGAATCGTCGTTGAATCGTCGAGGTCGGCGTAATGCAGGAACAAACGCTTTTCGTGGACGTCACCATCGTAGAACAATTTATCCAGCCGGTTTCGCGCCGTGGTGCTGCTACGGCGAACGATCCCGTGAACGATGTACCCTTTGTCGAGCAGCAGTTCTGTGAGGTAAGAGCCGTCTTGTCCGGTGATACCGGTGATCAAGGCGACGGGAGCGACAGAGGTGGGATTGTTCAAGGGAAGTCGGTTCGACGAGAGTTTGTTGGGTGTCAAGGCTTTAGCCTGAACTGCTCAAAATTTGGCGTTGTGGCATTTTGGGTTTGCGGAAGTTTATGTCCCTACTGCCGGCGAAGCTGGTGGACTCCAGTGAGCCTCAGGCGCTAGCCGTGGGCCTGTGGCTGATTGTGGTGCCGGCCCACGGCTAGCGCCTGAGGCTCACTTTAATTTAGACAGGCCCACGGCTAGCGCCTGAGGCTCACTTTAATTTAGACAGGCCCACGGCTAGCGCCTGAGGCTCACTTTAATTTAGACAGGTAGAACAAAAACATCGACAAAATTAGCAGTGTCAACACTAATCTTTGAGCAGCCCAGTTGGGTATGTTTGCTGTATGTCAGCCTAGAAAGGCTGACGTACTTGGGCTGATGTACTTGGGGTGGGTAGGGGGGAGAGTGTTTGAGGTGTTGATTTGGGATGGTTGGTTAGCTCCCCTAGCAACACTCGGAACTTGTGGACGATGACGTCCCGGTCGAACTGCGAGATTGCGATTTCTCTCGCGCGGTCGTTTCGCTCGGCACATTGCTCGTTGATCGCACGATTGACTTGGGCGGCAATTTCAGCCGGGTTGCCAGGGGTGCAACACCATCCAAGGTCGTGTTGCTCCACGGTGCGGCACAGATCTGTTTGCTCGTTTGCAATCGCCAGCACAGGACGACCGGCGGCAAGGATGCCGTATAGTTTGCTCGGGCACAGACACCCGCCGATGTTTTCGTGCATCGATACGACGTGCAAGTCTGCTGCAGAAAGGCTCTCCGCCAACTCGGATCTTTTGCGGTAGGGTAGAAACGCGATGCGATCATTGAGCTGCTCGGGGGAAAGCAGCGTGGGTGCCAGTTCGCGAAGTGATTGCTCGGACGCACCGCCGCCGACGAGCAGCAACTTTGCTTCGGCCGGCCAGCACTCATGTGCGGCTGCTCGCAGCAACACATCCAGGCGTTGCGTCAAACCCATGTTGCCGCTGTGCATCACGACGAAACGACCGTCAAGATTCTGATTTTGTCGAAACGAGTTTCTGTGATGTGGAATCGGTTCTATCGCATCGCAGTCCGCCCAATTCGGAATGACATCGATCTTGTCACCTGACAATCCCCAAGGTTGCCGTATCAATCGATCACGCATGCATTCCCCGAGTACGATTACGCGGTCGGCTCGACGGTAGGCGTTGCGAAGCAAGCGGCGTAAAGTCGATGCGACTCCAGGGATCTTGGATTTGCCGACCGCTTCGGCGACATCCGGGTAGATATCTTGGAGGTAGCAGACATGTTTTGCGGTTGATTTTGACGTCGCAGCATCCCCAGCCAGGGGCAGCAAAAAGGGATCGGTTTCCGTGACGATCACATCGGCCGTCAGTTGGCTTTGTTTTAAGTATCGTTTGGCCGCGCGGTAAAACGAAACGAGATTGATGATGCGAGCTGCGGAGAACCGTTTTGGGAACTGATAGTGTTGCAGCCGATGGATGGTGACACCGGCGCGGCAGGTTCGTTCTTGTTTCTCAAAATCGGTACCTTGTGTGGGCGTGTTCGGCTGTCCACAGATGACATGAACGTCGAACGACAGCGCCAACTGCTCGCACAGATCGGTCAGCAACTGCCCTGTCGCTTCGACATCGGGCCAGTAGCTCCGATTGAGAAAGACGATGCGAGGAAGAGTGTTCAAGGCAGGATGATGTTTTGTGACCAAGGCTTATTGTCTTGATGCCATTGCACGCAGGCTTTCAGACCCTCGGGCAATTCCGTTTGGGGAGACCACCCCAATTGTTCACGGGCTTTGGAAATGTCGGCTGCTGTGATCTTAATATCGGCTTTGTGAAACGGCTTGGTCTCGTACTGCGCCTTTTTGCCCAGCAACGATTCCAACATCGCGATCATCTCGTTGAGCGAGACGGGCGTGCCGCCTCCGCCGAGGTTGAATATTTCGTAGCCGACGGGTTGTATCGCTGCGATGGTGCCGGAGGCGATATCATCGACGAAGGTAAAATCGCGGGCTTGGTTGCCGTCCCCGAACAATTCGATCGGGGACCCTTCGTCGATCCAACGGATGAACCGAAAGACGCACATGTCGGGTCTGCCGGCGGGTCCGTAGACGGTGAAGTAGCGGCAGATGGAAATGTCGATGTCGTACAAGTGGTGATAAGCGTACGCCATCGCTTCGGCCGATTTCTTGCTCGCCGCGTAGGGTGAAATTGGAGTGTTGACAGCCAAGGTTTCGCGGAACGGCATCTCTTGACCGGCGTATAGCGACGAGGTCGATGCCAAAACGTATTTGGAGACACCCGTTCGCCGAATCTGCTCCAGCAGATTGAGGCTGCCCATGGCGTTGGTCGTCATGTAGATATGTGGGTTCTCCATGCTGTAGCGGACGCCTGCGCGGGCGGCCAAATTGAGTACGGCGTCGAACCGGTTTTCATCAAACAGTCGAGTCAACGCGGACTGGTCTTCGATGTCGATCTCTTGAAACCCAAATCGATCACCATGGAGCTGGTCCAATCGGTGATTCTTGAGCGAGACGTCGTAGTAGTCATTGAGGTTATCAATGCCGACGACCCGGTGTCCTTGATCGATCAAGGCTGCGGCGACACGAGAGGCGATGAAGCCTGCGACGCCGGTAACGAGGTATGTTTTTTGAGTGGTCACGGTTGAAATGGCTCAGTCTGCGCGGACTTCGTCCACGTGGGTGGCAGCCCATGGTCGATTGATGGAAATGGTCGCGTTTGAGTCAACGCCATCTGGCTGGGGCTCGGTAACGGCTAGCAATACAGGGTGCTGAGTGTGCCCACAAGTTCAAAGACATGTGGGCGGCTTGATCGTCCTGGAACCAGATTGGAAATCAGGCTGTTTTTGGAGCCATCAAGAGCCGCTGTGAGTTACTTCGGACCAGAATGCCCGAACAGATTACTTGACCCGATTTAGCCTCGTTAGTCGATAGTAGTCGCCCAAGCCGAACAAGGTGTTTAACCGTTCCGGTCGTGCCAATCAGCACGCAGTCGGCTGGTTCCCGGTGAATCGACCTTGAGGGTGACTGCGGATTCGATCCACGACCGAGTCGCACACGATCAGAACGAGCACACTTGGCCGTCAAAATGATGAGTGTTGGCGAAGAGACGGCCAATTCACGGCCTGTTCAACAAGCACACATCGGGTGGTTCAGGCACAACCCGCAGCGAGCGTATTGCGTGAACGGCGTCGACGCAGGAGGCAGCCGGTGCCCAGAAGACCCAGCAGAGCAAATGATGTGGGTTCCGGGACGGCGGTGACTGAGTTGATGCTCAGTCGTAACAAACGAGGAGCCGCCAAGGTTCCGAAAATCACTTGATCGACGCTCGGAAGGTTGGACTCACCGGTCGCGAAACCAAACCCAACGTTGTCTACTTCGCCCGCTGATCCAGGAAAAATCGCCGGATTGTTCTCTTCGAACAAATCACGGTCGATCAAATCGAAGTTGGTGATGCCTTGCCCTTTGACGTTGAATTCAAGCGTCGCAACCTGGATCGTGCTCTGTCCTCGACCGCGTCCCTGAGTAAAGATAACGTTTCCTCCGCCGTCAAATACCTGTTGACCTTCCGTGCCGAAGAGGTCAGTCCAATTGCCCGATGCAACCAATTTTCCAGCAGGGGCAATGACCGCTCCGTTGATATTGAAGAGCGGATTGACGGTCGCCGAGGTGACTTCGGCAAACGTGTCGTCGTAGTCGGCTGCGATGTCAAACCCGATCAGGCCTCGATCATTCAAAAACGTATCAGCACCGGTCTCAACGTAAAAAACATCCACGCTGACGTTGTCTCCAACGTTTGCGTTGACGACTAAAGGTGTTGTGTCCGTTGGCGCGACGCCGGTCACACTGAAGCCGAAGAAGACGTCAGCAGAAACGCGATGACAAGCAAAGAAGCTCAATAGCGTCACTACGATGATGGCGAAAAATGCTTTCATCTGCCGGTCGGGGAACCTGGGGAATAAAGATGAGAAGCTTTGAATCTAGGCAAACTGCGGTGCGAGTCTAGCGTCGCGATTAGATTTTTGCGGATTTCTTTGAAAATCTCATTCGCGGCAATCGTAGCACCCGAGGACAGCCACCCCCCGATTGGCGGTTTCACAAGTCGCCGTCCATGATCGCATCACGAATGGACTGCACGGTACCGCGCCGCCCAAGCCGATTGACTTCGCGGTGGTCGATATTCATTCCCATCGATTGGGCAATTCGAATGGCGAGCGCCAAGTCGTGGACACCGTGATACTGATTGGTCACTCCGTCATCGAGATAAATGGTCTCGCTGTCGGACCGAAATCCGGATTCGAATGCGGTGGCAAGTTCCGAGACCCATTGCTCGGGAACTCCACGATCGCGACAGTGTTGCACGTTCCAAATGTCGTCACCGGTGCACTCGCTCAGCAACGCCAACGCACGGTGTCGTGGCAAGCGAATCACGGCGCTTCCTCATCGATCAAACGGTCGATCTTGGCCGCCAGGATGAAATCGTTTTCGCTCAATCCGCTGATCGCGTGTGTGGTCAGATCGATCGCCAGATTTCGATATCCCGTGACGTGCAGGTCTGGGTGATGCTGTTCCTGTTCCGCCAAGTCCGCGATCCGGTTCACTAATTCGATGACCTGGACAAAGTTCTTGCGATTGATCGCGCGAGAGATTCGCTGCGTGTCCTCAGAAAGGCACCAATGTGGAGTAGCCTGCAAATAGGCCTGCGCGGAATCGCGGTCCAATTTGGGCACGCCACCTTCGCAGGGCACGCACTGCTTTGAGCAAAGCCGATCGGCGGTAGTGGATGAATTTGCGGGTTCAGGCATTCCGGTGTCCTATCGAGTGCGAGCACGTCCAGCGGACGGCCGAACGCTTTGTTTGGAAGAAATCAGAGTAAGACTGTTGCAACCACGGTAGCATAACGACACGGGAATCGCAGATAATCCCCTGCGGACGAAGCGTGCGGTTGCGGTTTGTTCCCTTCCATCTGACGAGCGAGAACTCATCATGCGAATGCCCTTGAGCACTTATCTCCGTTTCACACTGGGTTTGACCCTGCTGAGTTTTGCCATTACCTCCGCAGATGGGCAAGATGCTCCTGGCCCTGCGGAGAAGGAAGCGGGAACGGTGCCGGCTGATGCGTTGGACATCAAAGTCGTTGGGGCGGCGGAAGAGAAAGCCGAACCAGTCGAGCCCGAGGCCTTGACGATCGGCTCCAAAGCACCCGCTTTGAACATTGAGCATTGGGTTCAGGACGGCAATGGCAAGTATCCTTGGGTGAAAGAGTTCGAATCGGGCAAGGTCTACGTCGTGGAGTTTTGGGCGACATGGTGCCCACCATGCATTGCCGCGATGCCACACATCGCTGAGCTTCAGACCAAACACAGCGAAACGGTACAAGTGGTCAGCATCACGCGTGAAGACCTGGAAACGGTTGAGAAGTTTTTAGATCGTAAGCTGGGAAAGTCGCGAACCTCAAAAGACGCGGAAGAGGAACCGAGCGACGAGTCCGAGGACGAGCCGATGACGTATCGCGATTTGACGAGCGTCTATTGCTTGACCGCCGATCCGGATGAAAGCAGTACCAACGATTACATGTTGGCGGCCGGGCAGAATGGCATCCCCTGCGCCTTCTTGGTAGGCAAGACAGGCTTGATCGAATGGATCGGCCATCCACTGTCGATCGATGAGCCACTGGAAGCTGTGCTGGGCGACAGGTGGGATCGCGAAGCCTTCAAGTCGGTTTTTGAAGCGGAACAGAAGGCTGTCTTGCTGCAGGCAAAGATTGTTCGGCTGATGCGTTCGGGCGAAACGGATGCCGCGTTGAAAGTATTGGACGGGGCGATTGCGGACAAGAGTTTTTCTGCCGTCAACGCAGACTTGAAACAGATGAAACTGCAAATATTGGTCTCCAGTGAAGACCATGAGGAACAAGCTGTCGCGTACATGCTGCAGCGGCTGGACGATCCCAATCACGATGCGACTTCCGCAAACGATTTGGCATGGCTGATCTTTCGGCTTGCCGACGTCGGACGATTCGAGGACGACGCGGTAACAGCGCGTGCGGTGGAGCTAGCTCAATCAAAGATTGAAACGGCCGGCGCGACCAAGCCGTACATCATGGACACCGTCGCGCGACTTCTTTCGCTTCAAGGTAAGACTGACGAAGCGATTGAGTTGCAAACGAAAGCCGTCGAGCTGGCAGACGAGAAAAACCGCCCGGACATGGAAGCATTCCTCAAGCAATTGCAGTCCGGCAAAGACGAATGAACCAACGTACGTCAGGCTTTCCAGCCTGACATGCTGCATCAATGTCAGGCTAGAAAGCCTGACGTACCATGAATCGGATGCAAACTGGGGAACCGACGGTGGCTTGGTGCTCCGTCTTGGTCAATTTTCCGGATTCGGCGTCGATCTTATAGACGACGATGGAGTTCGACTTCTGGTGTTCAACCAACAAAAACTTGCCCGACGGATCGATGACGATGTTGCGAGGAGTCTTGCCGTCGAGCTGCAGGTTCTGCTGGACCGACAGTTTGCCCGTCGAGTCGTCTACGGCACAGACCGTGATGCTGTCGTGACCACGGTTGGAACCGTACAGGAATCTGCCCGAAGGATGCACAACAACTTCTGCGGTGGACATACCGGAGAAGTCTTCGACGGACTCGGGCAGCGTTGAAACCGTTTGCACGGGATCGAGTGTTCCCGAGTTGGCATCGTATTGGAATGAGGAGATTGTCAGTTTCAGCTCGTTGATCACAAACACGAATTTGCCATTGGGGTGAAAGCACAAGTGGCGTGGCCCAGAACCCGGCGTCAAATCCGCCGAGCCGCGTTCCTCGAGCGTCCCGGCGGCTGCGTCAAACCGGTACACCATGACTTTGTCGATCCCCAAATCGGCGACGAGCGCGAAGCGGTTGGCGGGGTCGAGATTGATCGAGTGCGCGTGCGGCTCCTTTTGTCGTCGGGGATTGATGCTGGCGCCACGATGTTGCACCAGCGCTGTGCGCTCCCCTAGCTTTCCATCGGAATCAATCCGGAACACTGACGCATTGCCGCCAGAGTAGTTGGCGACCAAAGCAAAGTTGCCTGCGGCGTCGACATTGATGTGGCAAGGGGCTCCGCCACCCGAAACGACTTCATTGAGCGCGGTCAGATCGCCGGTGGCCTCGTCGATGGCAAATGCATGGATGCTGCCGGAATCCTTGTCGCCGTCCCGCTGGTCTGCCGTTTCGCCAACCGCGTAAAGAAATTGCCCGGTCGGATGAATCGCCAGGAACGACGGGTTCTTCATTTCGGCGACCAAACGAGGTTCAGATAGCGAGCCCGTCTCGGTGTCCAGTGTGAAGTGATGGATTCCTTTGCTGACTCCGTCGGTGTAGGTGCCCACGTATGCGCTGAGTGTTTCGGCTGCGGCGTTCGGGGAGACCGTCGCAGCAGTCATTGCGAGGCAAGTCAGAGTCAGGCAGATGGGAAAAAAACGACGAAACATGCTGGGAACCGGTTGAATGGGGAAACTCATAATCAACGCAAATGATAATTGACTCAACGAGCCAAGAACAATCGTTTGTTGATCAACCGGGGAGCTTGAACGACAACCGACGCCAAATCGTCTTCCGTGGCCACCCCATTGTCGGGAGTGCTGTCGCGGTCAAACTCGTTCGTCGCCACCAATTCGATCGGCACTTGGCGAATCCCCCGAGCGTCGACTCGCAGGTTCAGAACGAGGCGAGACGCTGATCCAGCGGCCAAATCTCCCAGCGTCCAAAGGCCCGAGACACTGTCAAAGGAGCCGTCTTGTGGCTGGCTGCTCATCAAAGTAAGGGTGTCGGGAATGGTGACGTTGAACACCACTCCGGTCGCGTCGGCGGGGCCTTCGTTGGCCGCTGTGAAGACGACTTGGACGACATCGCCCTCCATCGGCTCCAGGTTGTCAATCGTCCCCAGCACGGATACATCAACCACGCGAGGTGTGACCGCCGCCGTGGCCTGGTCGTCTTCGGCCGCGTTGCCGTTTCCGGGCGTGCTGTTGGGATCGATCTGACGAGACATCACAATTTCGGCGGCATTGGTCGCCGACTGTGCGCTGGTGACCGCAGCTGTCAATCGCAGGGTTTCCGGTGCGCCGACTGAAATTTGGCCGATCGTCCAATTTCCTGTTTCCGGATCGTACTGGCCGCTGCTGGGGTTGGCGGCGACCAAACGTAGGCCGGAGGGCAGTTGATCGGCAACCACGACACCGGTAGCCGTGTTGGGACCGGCATTGGAGACCGTGATCAGGAATTCTATTTCATCCGTGCGCCCTGGGTTTGCGTTGTCGACGGTCTTGGTCAACGAGAGATCCGCTATTTGCGTGGTCAACGTCACGGACGCTTGATCATCTTCTCCTGCGACCGCGTTGCCTGGGGTGCTGTCCAAGTCCGGTTGATCAACGCTGCGGATCTCGGCCGTGTTCTCTGCGCTGCTGATCATCTCCACGATTGCTTCGATGATGATCGACGGTGTTGCTCCCGGAGCAACGCTGCCGACGTTCCAAATACCGCTGCGCGGGTCGTAGCCTCCGACGCTGCCGCGGGTACCGCGGAACGTCAAGCCATCGGGAAGCAAATCGAGCACCGTCACTCCCGTCGCGGTCGAGGGGCCTTGGTTAGTCAAACCGATTTCAAATTCTACGACGTCACCGATGTTGGGATTGTCGTCGTTGATGGATTTCGTCAGAGCAAGGTCGACCAGTTCAGGCGACAACGCCGCGCTCGCTTGGTCGTCTTCATCAGGCACGTCGTTGGCCGGCGTGCTATCGGGGTCGAATTGATCACTCGCCGTGATCTGTGCTACGTTCGTTTTATCGTCAACGGAATCGACGCTCGCGGTAATCCGCAACACGGCGTCTTGGTTAATAGCCAGTGCAGGGATCGTCCAGATCCCGGAGTTCTCATCAAAGCTGCCCAAAGTCGGAGCATCTGAGACAAACGTCATGCCGGCCGGCAATTGATCACGCACGTTGACGTTCGTTGCCGGATCAGGGCCGCTGTTGTTGACCGTGATGGTAAAGACGACGTTGTTGCCGACGTTGGGTGTGTTGTCGTCGACGGTCTTGGTGAGCGACAAATCCGATGTGGCGGGCGTGATCTCGGCAAAGGCTTGGTCGTCCTCCGTTGGCAAGTTATTGCCCGGAATGCTGTCGATATCGCTTTGATCCGCAGCGGTGATCTCGGCACTGTTGGTCAAGGTGACTTCCGTGTCCGCCCGCGCAACAATCTCCAAACGGTTCGTCGTGTTCAGGCCTACTCCGCCGACGTTCCAGATGCCGGTGACGGGATCATAAACGTTGGCTGGCAAGCTGCGTACAAATGTCAAACCGGCTGGCAGTTGATCGGTCACTTGAACACCGGTCGCTGGATCCAATCCGCTGTTGGTGACCGACAGCAGGAAGGTCACTTCATCGCCCGGGTTGGGTTTGTTCGTGCTGGCGGTCTTGGTGAGCGACAGATCGATTTGCTGGGGCATCAGCGCAGCGCTGTCCTGGTCATCCTCGGTCGCAACACTGTTGGCCGGTTGGGAGTCAGGATCGCTTTGATCGCTCGCGGTGATCTGAGCGGTGTTGCTCAGGTCGTTGGTCGTCTCCAGCACGCCGTTGATTCGCAGCATGACCGTGCTGTTGGTGTTGACCGAAGAGGTTTCCTCCGTTGTCGACGAGACGGCGATGTCCAGATTGCCTGTCACGTTCACGTTGGGAACATCGACGTGTTCCAGTGCGGCATTGAGGAATCGAATCTCAACGTTGATTCCATTGGCGTTGTCCGATCGGGCGACTTCTCGCAATTGAAACTGCGATGGCACGTAGCCCAGGGCGATCAATGCGTTTCGAGTTTCCCCCAGCGGATCGGTGCGGAAACTTGCCAATTGGCTTTGGTAGGTCGCGGGGCTGTTCTGCTGAGTGAAAAGCAGTGTGCCGCTGGTGGCAGAATAAATCTGTGAACCGATCACCAAGACTTGTTTTTCCGTCGGCGCCGGGATATTACCGATCGTCCACACCCCACTGGATGCGTTGTAAATACCTTCGGAGAGTGTATTGGAAGTAAACCGGATCCCGCTGGGCAACAAATCAGTGACCTGCACGCCAGTTGCGTCGTCCGGTCCGGCGTTGGTCACCTCGATGTCAAAGGAAACGGTATCTCCGACATTGGGACGATCCGTATCCACGACCGTCTTGGTCAATGACAGGTCCGCCACTTGGGTGGTGAAGCTGACCGATGCTTGGTCGTCTTCGGTGGCAACGCTGTTACCTGGAATGCTGTCCGAATCGGATTGATCCGCACTGCTGACTTGTGCGACATTGGTGCCCGAACCGATGGAGTCGACTCGCGTCCGGATGCTCAAAGAGACGGGATCGTTCAAACCGATGGTACCGATGTTCCAGACGCCGGTACTGACGTTGTAGCTGCCACGTGTCGGCGTGTTGCTCAAGACCGTGACCCCTTGGGGCAACTGCTCGGCCACCAACACGCTTGTCGCGACATCTGGTCCAGCGTTGTTCACCGTGATGACAAACTCGATCTCGTCGCCGACGGACGGCGAAAAATCGTTGACGGTTTTAGTGAGCGACAAATCGATCTGACGAGGTTGAATCGACGCATTGTCTTGGTCATCCTCTGCTGGGTTTCCGTTGCCCGGCGTGCTGTTGGGATCGCTTTGGTCCGATGCGATGATTTCGGCTGAGTTTGTCGTCAGCCCAGGAGCCGTGACCAAGACGTTCAGATTCAGCGTGACGGGAGCCCCAACGGTGACATCACCGACATTCCAAACGCCCGTGGTTTGGTTGTAGTCTGGGTTTCCAGGACGATTGGTGCCCGCACCGTAGGTTGCGGAGACGAACTGGGTTCCGGCGGGCAGTCGATCACGTACTTGGACGCCTGTGGCGTTGTTTGGACCGGAGTTGCTGACGGTGATTTGAAAGGTGATCGTGTCACCGACTTCGGGCGACAAATTGGTCACGCTTTTGGCCAACGACAAGTTCGCCGCCTGCGGTGTCAGCGACACGCTCGCTTGATCGTCTTCCACCGGTGCATTATTGCCGGGACTGCTGTTGGGGTCATTTTGATCGACCGTTTGAACTTGGGCCGTGTTCGTCTTGGTGCCGACGGTGTCGACCGTCGCGGCGAGGGTCAACGTTGCTTCACCACCAGCCGCGATCGAACCGATCGTCCAAACGCCGGTTGCTGCGTTGTATCCACCACCGACACTGGCGTTCTGGAACGTCATGCCGATCGGCAATTGATCCAACACCGTCACACCCGTGGCCGCATCCGGCCCTGCATTGGAAACCGTGATGGTGAAGTTCACGTCATCGCCGACATTGGGCAATGGGTTGCTGACAGTCTTGGTCAAGGACAGGTTTGCACTGGGAGTCGTCAAATCGACGCTGGCAAAGTCATCGCCTGTGCCATCTCCCGGCGTGCTGTCGAAATCACTTTCCCCTGCCGCGATGACTTCGGCGCTGTTTGTGCGCGAGCCAACCGTGTCGACCACTGCGGTGATGGTCAATCGCTCGGTTTCGTTGATGCCGACCGTACCGACCGTCCAAATCCCCGTGCCCGGCGTGTAGGTTCCTTGGGTCGTCGTGATATCGCCCGCGTTCTCGATTCGCAAACCGGACGGCAGGAGGTCTCGGACGCTGACGCCCGTCGCCGCGTCCGGCCCGGCATTGCTGACGTCGACAAAGAACGTCACACGTTGACCGATATTCGGTGACGTCGTGCTGGCGGTCTTGTTGACAGACAGATCGATTTGACGAGGCGTTAATGTCGCGGATGCCGAGTTGTTGGACGTGATCGGGTCCGTTTGATCCGAGCGTGTGATGCTGGCCGTGTTGGTCTTGCCACCGAGACTATCGACGCGTCCAGTGATCGTCAGGTCTGCGCGGTTTGCCGCTCCGACCGGCAACGAGCCGATGTTCCAGATGCCGGTGGCCGTGTTGTAGGCTGCGTTATTGGACGACGATAGGAATGTCACACCGGCGGGCAGTTGATCGGTGACTTGAACGCTGGTCGCCGTTTGAGGACCAAGGTTGGTCACAGCCAATGTGTAGGTCACGGTGTCGCCGACATTGGGCGATTGGACGTTGGCCGATTTGGTGATCGATAAATCGGCTTGTTCAAAATTGTCGAAGTTTGCTGTGAACTGAGTGGCCGCGAACGCGCCGATCAACTTCGCCGATCCGTTGGTCTGATTCATTCCCTGAATCACCAACTCGACCGCCGTCGCGTTAGTAAAATCAGCACCTCCGCCGTTGGCCGTGAATGCGGAGAACGGCACGAACTCCATGACCGTGTCCAGCGCGCTGTTGACGATCGGGATGTCCACCGTCGCGGTGCTGAAACGGTTGGAGGTTCCGGCATTGGAATCGTTGCTGTAGACACGCAGCAGAGCGGTGCTGCCGGCGATGTCGGTTCCCATGTCCAAGATGAATCCGAGAGAATTTCCGCCCCCGGTCAAATCCGATACGAAACCGCCAGTATCGGCCACCGTCAGCGGGTTGCCGTCAGCGTTTCCGTCCCAGACGATGCGTCGCTCGCCGTCGCCACCGGTGATGGAGTCGAACGTGATCACGTCCGCAGCGGCTTCGTTGACCGACAACTGAATACTGCCGTTGGTGCTGGTTTTGTTGACAATCAGATCACGGTGACCGCCGATCGCATCCGTCGTGGCTTGGCTGCTGGTGACCGGGACGCCGTCCGCTACGCTGTCCAAGACCGTTTGGCCCGTTGTATCAAACGTATCGATCGGCTCGACCAACGTGCCTTGAACATCCGTGGCAGAGATCACGATGACCGGTGACGTCATGTCACTCAGTTGGCGACCGCCTGGAATCGTTTGACTAATCTGTCGAACGACATAGCTACCCTGTTGCAGACGCGGGAACGTGTACACTCCGCTGGAGTTCGTGGTGGCCGACAGAGGCTGGTTGTTAGTGCCCAGAATCGGCGAGCCGCTCCCGTTCTCCAAGCGAACTTCGGCGCCGACGATCCGCGGCTCTCCCGGTTCAGCGACGGAGTTGCCGTTAATGTCGTCAAACAAGATCCCAGTGATGGCCGACAAGTCATCGGCTTGTGCGAGCACACGTCGGCTTTCCAGAATTTGCAATTGCGGACGAAAACGCAAGCGGCGACGGCGCGCGCGATCATTGGATGGAGCAGTGGGTCGTTTCATGGATGCGCTTTGGGGGAGGGCCGCAGCGATCGCAGGGGGTGGGAGTTGGAGGAGGCTCCCGGCAATCAATGCGGTACGTAACGCATTGGGTATCGGCAGGGAACAAGCCGCTATGAAAGAATTCGAATCGACTGGCCACCAACTGGCGCTGGTTGACTGTCAGAACCCGTCGGACAGTCATATCTTGGGATGAAAGATCTCAATCTCGCGATTGAACCAGTCAAGACGATTGATCCAAGTCCGTAAATTAGCGGGTCGCGCAACACGACGACGCGTTGGAGTTCAGGCTTCAGCCCAATACCGCTAAGTTAGTATTCAAAAAAAGCAGCATCCCTGCGAGGATTGTGGTGTTCAAATACATCACCTCAGCAAGGAAGCTGCCATGTCAAAGCGTGACAAAAATACGGTCGCAACGCAAGAGAAGCGATTCTGCCGCGAACGCATTGCTTGCTTGAAGAGAATCGTCGGCAGTCGGTTTGTAAAGTCGGAGGTTCGGCAACGCAACCTGCAGAAGCGATCGAGCCGAAAGTGCCCTGCCGACGTGATGGCTTGGTTCGTCATCGCGATGTGGCTCTTTGGTGATTCGGCTTACCCCAAAGTCTTTCGGTGGCTGCATCGGTTCGTCAAAGATCGCATGCCCTCCTCGAGTGCCTTGACCCAAGCCCGTGCTCGACTGGGCATACCCATCATGGCATCGATCTACCAGAAAACGGTCTGCTGTCTTTGCCAAACCAGCACATCCGGTGCTTTCTACGCCGGGATGCTACTCGTCGCCGTCGATGGATTTGTCCTCAATTTGCCCGACAGCAAAGCCAACCGGCGAGCCTTCGGAAGGCCCAAAAACGGAACCTCGATGGGAGCTTTCCCTCAAGCCAGAATCGTGGCTCTGTGCGAGATCGGTTCGCATGTCTTCTTCGGCTTCCTCCTCAAGCCGATTCGCTGCGGCGAAGTCACGTTGGCGAAGCTCGTTTACCGCTATTTGCCGCCCCAAAGCTTACTTCTATTTGACATCGGCTTCTGTACGACAGACTTGATGCGGCAGGTGATCGACGGGAAATCCGACTTCCTGGGACGCTGCAAAACCAACCGTTGTTTTCGCAAAGACAAGGTGCTTCGTGACGGTTCATATCTGTCGAAGATTTACGCCACTGACTACGACCGCCTCAAAGACCGCGACGGAACCGTCGTGCGTGTGATCGAGTACACGCTGGATGATCCTCAGCGTGCTGGCCATGGGGAAACGCATCGACTCATTACGACGCTGCTGGACGAGGCACAGCATCCTGCCGAGACGCTGATCGTTCTTTACCACGAGCGTTGGGAAGAAGAGATCGCGATTGACGAAGCGAAGACTCACCTACGTCATCAACCGAAACTCCGTAGCCACAGCCCGGCCGGTGTGATGCAAGAGGTCTATGGCCTGCTGATCGCTCACTTCGTGATCCGCAAACTGGCTTTCGAAGCGGCCAAGAAGGCTGACGTGCCTCCCAATCGGATTTCATTCACCGGCACAGTCGAAGTACTGCGTGTCAACTTGGCCGAGGCACCGCGTAGCCCACGAAATTTTTCGCATTGGTACGAATCGCTGATCCTGGAACTCAGCCGCGAGGTGCTCCAACCACGTCGCAACCGAGTCAATCCGCGAGTGATCAAACGACCACAAAGTAAGTGGCCAAAGAAACGCGACAAACACCGGCATTTGCCGCCTCTGAAGCACCACTTCGACGAAACCATACAAATCTTAACTTAGCGGTATTGGGCTGAAGCCCGGCACACCAGCAATCGTCGTTCGACCAGCCATCCAGTCGCATGCGAGGAAGGGGGCCGGTCTGCGGAAATCTGCGATGGGGATTAGCAAGACGCTTGGTGAGACACGCTATCGACTTGGAAAGTCGAGCGACAATCCCAACCTCAAATCAGTTTGGTTTCACCGGGAACGGCAAACTTGGGCTCGGGACGGGACGCTTTCATGTCCAGCTTTTCCGGGAACAAATTCAGCTTTGACTTGTTGGTCAAGAAATCCCAAGTGACATCTTGCCCGGTGTACGCGGCGACGCGTCCAAGGGTTGCCGTCAGCGAACTCTCTGCGGTTGCTGCAAGTTCAACAATCGGCTCACCAGCTCGAATCGAGTCCACCAAATCCTTGTGCTCTTGTTTGTACGCCGCGCTGAGATCGCCTTTCATCGACCACAGTTCGTTGCCATCGCGATCCGTGATCGTTGCACCTTGATTCGCACCGTAGATCGTCGCGATGCCTTTGGTGCCGTAGATCACGTTGCTATTGTCACCCTTGGTTCCCGGAATCTGCCGACACTTGAACGAGATCATTCGATTGCCAGGATAGATGTAGTCGACGGAGATGCTGTCCCACATTTCGCTGCCTTCGGGACGAGTGAACCTGCCGCCGCTGCCGTAGGCTGATTCGGGCGGACCGCCCATGATCCAGTTGATCGTGTCGATGTTATGGACGGCTTGCTCGGTGATCTGGTCACCGGAGAGCCAGATGTAGTGCATCCAGTTAAACACTTGGTACTCCGTATCGGTCATGCCCTCTGGACGAGGCTTGAACCAGATACCGTTACTGCAGTATCGGGTGGTGCCGCCGACGATGTCGCCGATCTGACCTTCATGAATACGCTTGATCGCTTCGACATAGTTGGTCTGTCGACGATACTGGGTTCCGGTAACGATCGCTGTCTTGTTCGATTTGGCCTTGGCGTCAGCAAACAAACAGGTGCGGTAGCCGGCGGGATCGACGCAAGTGGGCTTTTCGGCGAAGACGTGTTTGCCAGCGTCGACGGCTTCGACCAAGTAGTCCGGTCGGAAGCCCGGGGGCATCGTCAGGAAAACCAAGTCGACATCGGGATCGTCCAAAATCCGCTTGTAGCCGTCGATGCCGACGTGCATTTTGGACGGATCCACATCGACCTTGCCCTCGAACTTTTTCAAGCGGTCGACGATTCCAAACTTGCCCTCGCTCAAATCCGCCAATGCGGTCAATTTGACGTTTTCGTTGATCGACAGTGAATCATTGATGGCTCCGGAGCCTCGCCCCCCGACGCCTACAACGCCGATCCGAACCACTTGCTTTTCCGTGTCCTCGGGTTCCGCGCCACGAACGGGCCGAGTGGAAACCATGCCGGCACCCGCGGCCAGTCCGGCCGACAGCACCGAACCTGACTTCAGAAAGCCGCGTCGCGTAGATGGCTGTTCCGAAGGAGCCTGTGCCTCGGTGGTGTCGATTTCTTGTTGCCGGGTGACGCTGCGTTCTTTCATTACACTTCTCAATAGCGGGGAGACTTTGGGGGGGGACTGAGCTCCGGGGAGATAGGTACCTCCAGCCGGAAATTGCTTTGGAGCCAGTGGACAATGCTCAGTCACCATGCCTTGCGACCATGCCTTGTGACCGTGCTTTGTCTCCGTCTCCAAAGGCCGCTGATAGCCGTGCGGCTTCCCTATCATAATGAAATCGCGCTGCCGACGTGACAGATTGAACAAAACTGATAGACTTTCGCCATGACTGAACCAAGCTCCCCCCCACCGTTGGATTCTGATGACTCGGGTACCCCCGTGGAATCTCGCACAGAATCACCCGACGCCTTAAAATCAGCAGCTTCTGAAACTAAGAGCGTATCGTCCAATCCGATGGTCAACCCGTCGCGATCGATTCGTCCACATGGCATCGCCGAATCCAAGAAACTTGCCGCAGCTGCTGCCCAAGTCGCCCTGGATAATAATGGCCAGGATGTCGTGGTCTTGGATGTCTGCCATCAATCTGCAGAATTCGATTTGTTTGTTTTGGTCACTGGCCAAAGTCGTCGGCAATTGCATGCCATCAGTGAACAGATCGATGATGCCTTGGAAAAGGACCTCGGCGAACATCGATTCGGGATCGAAGGCTACGACGAGAGCCGCTGGATTGTGTTGGACTATGGCAGCGTCGTGATTCACTTGTTCGATGAAGAAACCCGAGAGTACTACGATTTGGAGTCACTCTGGGCTGACGGCACATCCATCGATCTGGCCGATCTCGGTATCACGGTTCACTGATCAACGCGCTTAGTCCACTCAATGCACATCTCTCAACTTGTCAAACAACGTTTGCAGGATGCCCTGACAACGTGCCCAATCACAGCGTCTCTCGAGTCGCTTGATTCCTACGCATCCATGGTTCGCCCGACGACCGATCCCAAGTTTGGCGATTATCAAGTCAACTGCGCCATGCCACTGGCAAAGCTGGTCGGTTCGAATCCGCGAGAAGTCGCCGCAGGTCTCGTCGACGCACTGCAGGTGGCTGACCTTTGCAAACCACCGGAGATCGCCGGTCCTGGGTTCATCAACCTGACACTCACGGACGAATTCTTGCAGGATCAAATGCTAAGAATGCTTGCGGATCCCCGCTGTGGTGTTCCCGAGAGCGAAAATCCAAAACGCATCATTGTCGATTTCTCGTCACCCAACGTTGCCAAACCGATGCACGTCGGGCACATTCGCAGCACCGTGATCGGTGATTGCCTTGCACGCACCCTGCAGTTCCTAGGGCATCAGGTCATCACCGACAATCATTTGGGCGACTGGGGAACTCAATTCGGAATCATCATCTACGGATACAAACATTTCGGGGATGTAGCAGTCGTTCGCGAGAACCCGGTTGCAGAATTGTCCACACTGTACCGTCGTGTACACCAATTGATGGGATATCACTCGGCGAAGAAATCGATCGCCAAGCTGGAATCCGAAATTCAGGCCTTGAGCGACGAACACCACAGTGCCTTGTCGGCGGCCGATGCAGCGGACGGTGCCGACGCCAAAAAGAAACGCAAAGCGGCCGATGGACTTGTCAAAAAACGCAAGGCAGCCGAAGCCAAGCTGGAGGAAGCTCGGGAAAAGATCGATGCCGTGGAGCAGGACGCTGAACTGCTTGCCCTGGCAAAGCAGCATGTGGACATCGGACAACAGGTTCTGATCGAAACATCCAAGTTGCATTCTGGCGATCCAGAGAACTTGGCATTGTGGAACGAGTTTTTGCCGTTCTGTAAAGATGAGATCAATCGTGTTTACGATCGACTCAACGTGACCTTTGATCACGTGCTAGGCGAAAGCTTTTACCATCCCATGCTACAGGATGTCGTCGACGAATTGAAACAACGCGGGCTTGCCAAACTGAGCGACGACGCTGTTTGCGTTTTCTTGCCCGAGTTCGACGCTCCGATGATCGTGCAAAAGCGAGACGGAGCGTTTCTCTACGCCACGACGGACATCGCAACGCTGCGGTATCGACTCACCGAATTCAATCCCGATGAGATCCTGTATGTCGTGGATACTCGACAGGGCGAGCATTTCGATAAGCTGTTTGCCGTCGCTCGCTTGATCGGGATGGATCAAGTCAAATTGGTCCACGTGAACTTTGGCACCGTCCTGGGGGACGATGGCAAGCCGATGAAAACGAGAAGCGGCTCTTTGATTGGTTTGGAAAGTCTGCTCGATGATGCCGTCGCCGCCGCCTACAAAGAGGCTTGTGATCCAGATCGGTTGGCTAAGATGGACCCGCCGATGGACGAACCTGAGCGACGCGAGGTGGCCGATGTGATCGGTATCGCGGCAATCAAATACGCCGATTTGGGACACGAACGCACCAGCGACTACAAGTTCAACCTGGACAAAATGGTCGCTCTCAACGGAAACACGGCCACGTACGCTCAGTACAGCTATGCCAGGACGGTCGGGATCCTGCAAAAGAACGAAACGGACGAAGAGTCGGTTGCTGATAGAATGGCCCGTGACAGATTTACGATCACTCACCCCGCCGAACGTGCCCTATCGCTGGCCCTGTTGCGTTTCGAGGAGGCACTGCAGAGTGTCTATCAGGACTACGCGCCCAACCACCTAGTGGAGTACGTGTATTCGCTTGCCGAGACGTTCTCCAAGTTCAATGATCAGTGCCACGTCCTGAAGGCTGAGAGTGAAGCGATTCAAACGACGCGTTTGGCATTGGTAACGATGACCAAGCGAGTGCTGAAGCAAGCTCTGGAATTGCTCGGCATCAGAGTCGTCCGCCGCATGTGAGCACCGTTGGCCGTCGACGAGGTCACGAGTCCCGTCTCGCAGGACTCGTGACCTCGTCCACTACCGAATTGCCTCTTGAACGCACTGCGTCCGACAAAAAGGCCAACGCTGATTCGTTTTCTGGGTGGTCTGGCACCTGCACTACAGGACTGACTGATCCCAATTGATTGCACTGATCGGCCGCTGTAGATGCTTCGTTCACCGTTCGAGTGATACCACTACAGAGTGGCTGCATGCAGGTCACATGGTCGAGTTTTTCTCTGGCGCCAGAGGTTCGATTGTTTCTATCAGCGATTCGCATTTGTTCTCCGAACCTAGTATCCAGATGCGGACATCAAAGGAATATCGCTTGATTGTCAGGGTAAGAAATACACAATCACCGCTGCAATGGATTGCTCAGTACGACGTTCGATAGTGGAATCCGCTCATTGCGACATTCACTTTCATTCAATAGCTAAGGCTTACAAAGTCCTAATGGCTGCGATCGAATGAATCCGACGAGCGGACATCGTCTTTGTATCTCGTACCTACCTTTCTTGTGTAGAACGCCATCGGCTTTGAACTGGTCGCGAAATGATTGATTGACAACGTGTAGAGAGAGTATGAAATGGTGTATCAAGCCAAACAGCCATTGACATCATTTTTCCATGGCTTAGCTTTATCGCATACATTGCACACGTCATAACGAATGCGTGGGGACAGCTTCGACGTGCATCTGCTTCGTTAGGTATCTCTTTGCTGATCGGTTATTGAAGTCTTGGCTGTGACCTCAATGCAAATCGAACAGTCAGCAGAACGAAACAATCATGGTGCGAGAGTGGGAGGGTGCACTCTGATAAATGACGTGCGATGTGCAGATTCCGCGAATCTCACCTAAGAAATCGCGGATGCGAGTAGCGACAAAGTTTTCAACCCCACCGCCGCACGCACATGGTTGCGGCAAAACGAAAGGCAATCAGTCATGGCAAAGAAATCAGCAAGCGGCGTGAACAAGTCCAAAGAGATCCGTGATTATTATGCGGCGAATCCGAAGGCCAAGCCGAAGGAGATCGTAGAGGCAATGGCGGAAAAGGGAATCAACGTTTCGGCCCAATATGTCAGCACGATCCGCATCAACAGCAAAAAGAAATCCGGTAAGAAGACCGGCAAGAAACGTGGCCGCCCGGTGGGCAGCACAAAAGGCCGCCCAGTGGGTCGTCCAGCAGGCCGCCCCGCAGGACGCCCCCCATTGAGCAGCAAGTCCACCGACATGGTCAATGTGGACGCATTGCTCGCGGTCAAGAAAATGGTCGAGCAAGTCGGCGGAATCGACCAAGCCAAATCGGCGTTGAACGCCCTGGAAAAGCTGACCCGCTAATCGCAAGAAGTGGGGTGCAGGGACGTTCTATCCGCTAGAACCCTATCGATTGAACGATTACCAATGAAAAGAGGTCCCGTCTCGGGGCCTCTTTTGCGTTTGAGCATCGTTTCTGGGCAGTCGATGACCGCTGATCTGTGTAAACTGACGTCAGGCGGGATGTACTGATTCGCTTCTCATTATTCGCTGCAGACTTTCTTTTCACCTATGGAAACGCCCACAACTGACGAGTTTGCACGCCGCATCTCCAACGCTGGCCTTGCCGACCGCAGGGATGTCGATAGAGCATTGGGCGAAATCGGCGCTGATGCGACTTTGGAGGATGTGGTGACCGGCATGCAGCGGCGTGGCATCATCACGACGCTGCAAACCGAGAAGCTGCTCAAGGGCGATCGTCACGGATACTTCTATGGCGACTACAAAGTCCTTTACGTGATCGGTGCGGGTACGTTTGCTCGCGTGTACCGTGCCAGCAAAGGCGATGAAGTTTTCGCTGTGAAAGTGCTGCGGAAGCGATTTCGGGACGAAGCAAAAGAGTTGGAACAGTTTCTACGCGAAGGACGCATGGGTTTGCGACTTCGCCACCCAAACATTGTGTCGATCATTGACGTCATACCAGATGTCAGAAATCCGTTCTTGGTGATGGAGTTTGTCGAAGGTCAGACGCTCCGAGAGCTTGTGCGTTTGCGTGGAAAGCTGCCTGCCGACTTGGCATTGCGATTGATGGGCGAGATCGCGGCAGGGTTGGCTCACGCTGCCAGCCTCGGCATCTCTCACCGCGACTTGAAACTGTCCAACGTGCTCATCTCGTCGGATGGGAAAGCCAAGTTGGTGGACTTTGGGTTGGCCGCGTTGACGGACCGAAAGAACCCGGATCAGATCGCTGACTGTCCTAATGCCCGCGCCATCGACTACGCCGCATTAGAACGTGGAACGGGCGTGCGAAAGGACGACCCTCGTAGCGACGTTTATTTCTGCGGCAACATGTTGTATCACATGCTGGCCGGTCAACCCGCGTTGACGGAAACTCGTGACCGCTTGGCCCGTCTGAACATTTCCCGTTTCCAAGAAATCCGTCCGTTGCATGAATTGGTGCCCGATGTCCCCGGTGCGGCCAATCAAGTCGTCCAAAAGGCGATGGAGTTCAACCCCGACAAGAGACTGCAATCTGCCGCTGCGTTGCAGGCAGAGTGCCGCAAAGCACTTGAGATCCTGGAGAAGGGACCATCAGAACGTGATAACGATGGCTCGGCTGCTGGTGGTCATCATGATGATGACGACGTACCCACCAATGAGGGCGAAGGGTACGTCGTGATGCTGGTCGAATCCAAGGCCAATCTACAAAATGCCATCCGAGATCGGTTGAAAGCACGTGGCTACCGCGTCCTGATCATTCAGGATCCTGGCCGAGCGTTGGCTCGTTTTAACCCCCTGGACGATCCCCCGGCCGACTGTGTCATTTTCGGCTGCGCCGAACTCGGAACCTTGGCATTGGAAGCCCACAACCAATTTGCCAACGACGAGCACACGCGAAACATTGCAACGATCTTGCTGGCCGATCGAAAGCAAGCCAGGATCATCAGCGAAGCGCAGCGTGGCGAGAACCGGCGAATGCTCGCATTGCCACTCAAGGTCCGTGAGCTGCGAGCCGCGTTGATGCAGGTCCTGGCTGGAAAACAGCGTCGTCCACCGGGCACCTATTGAGTCGCCCGTTTCTAGGCGATCTGACGCCGGCAACGGGCCGTATTGGAACCGTTTTCTCGGGCAAAATGACGATCTAGAAAATTATCCGGTGCTCGGTTCAAGCTTTACACTGTTTGGAACCGATACCGTTTGTCATCCTCAGCCGGTTTTACTGGATGACAGGATCTTGACGATTGATCGGGGATGTCCTACTCTCCCCGTTACGGGCTCCCTAAATTGCCCAAACGGATCTGCCAGCATCAAGTAAACCAAGCTGCGAGCAGAGATCGTCTCCAGGCGACGTGGCCAAGTGGCTAAGGCGAAGGATTGCAAATCCTTTATTCGTGGGTTCGAATCCCACCGTCGCCTCTTCTATAAGTTGTTGCGGTAAAAAGACTTACCGCCTCTCGCCGGCATGTGGGCAAATCAGCGATTTCGGTATGATTCGGTGCGCACACCGAATCTGAATCTTTGGGTATTAACTCTAGCGAGCGAAAATCTTTACCCCAAGTATGCCACTGACGATGAGGTCGCAATGCACTACCGACAACCGAAGTACCAAAAACATGTCAGCGGGAAAGCTCGCGTATACCTTCAGGGCAAAGATCGTTGGCTCGGCAAGTATGACTCCCCAGAGTCCTACGCTAAGTACAACTATCTTGTCGGACTAGACATGGCTGGGTTGGTGATTGACGAGGAGCTAAACAAAGCCAGTCTTCCACCGTCCCCTCCAGAGGGATTCACTGTCAAAGTGGTCTGTGCGGAATTTCTCAAATACGCGAAGAATCATTACGTCAAGCACAATCCACTCACGAGCCGGATTGAGCAGACGAATGAATTCGACGCTATGGTCCGCGTCGTCAATACCGTCGTTCAGCTATTTGGCGACACGTTTGCACGTGACTTTGGCCCCCGTCGGCTCGAAGAAGTGCGTGATCACTACATCGCAAACTCAAACAAGAGCCGACAGACAATCAACAAGGACATCGGGCGAATAAAGACAATTTTCAAATGGGGAGCTGGGAAAGAACTTGTGCCAATTGAGGTGCACCAGGCACACACCTGTGTTACGCAATTAAAGAAGAACAAAACTCCAGGAGTTCACGATGCCCCCAAAATCGGCGCAGTTGATGACGACGTGTTGATTGCGACGTTTTTGGAGCTTCCGCCAGTCGTCGCCGCAATGGTCGACTTTCAGCTCCTCACCGGTGCGCGCCCAGGGGAAGTGGTGGCGATCCGTCCCTCCCTGGTGGATCGCAGCCGCGAAGTTTGGGAGTACCGCGTCGAGGGTGACAAAATGGAAGGGAAATTCGGCAAGGATCAAGGTGACCGGGTCGTCATGATCGGGTTACGAGCCCAACAGACATTGCAACGGTACATGGATCGCCCCAGTGACCAGTTCTGCTTCTCACCTGCAGAGAACGCGAAATTGGTGCGAGATATTCGCACGCGAAAGCAATTGGGCCTCCCGCCAGATGCGCCGCTTCCCGAGCCCAAAAGGCAAAATCGAAAGAAGGCCAATCCTCGGCGACCGCCAAAAGACTTCTACACGACAGGGTCATACGGGCAGGCGATTCAGCGAGTCGCAGAGAGAGTGTTCCCTTTTCCCGATGGACTCACCCCCGAGGAGAAGGAGGCGTGGAAACGCCGACACCATTGGCGTCCGAATCGATTGCGTCACAAAGCTGCAACTTCCATACGGGCACAATTTGACACTGATACGGCTCGTGTGCTGCTGGGACACAAAGAAGCCTCCACGACGTCAATCTATGCCGAGCAAGATCTCGTGCGGGCTCGGCAAGCGGCACTCGCTGCAGGCTAAGTCGCGATGCCAAATGAAGCAAGCACATCGTCAGCAGCCGCATTGGTCCTTCGGATTTCATCATCGACAAGCGTGCTGTAATTGCGAGGGCTATCGCAGCTGAGTGCATCGATGAACTCGCATACCCAAGTGCGTCGAGTGCGTTTGCACCCCATGAAGAACGCAGTTCGAAGGTGGACTCCTTTTAAGCCTTTGTTCACCCATCGGTAAACTGTGCCAAGGTGCGGGAGTTCACCCGTCAGCTCCTCAATGATGGCTGGTACGTCCCTCAGACGAATTAGCAAATCCAATCTTAAATCTCCTTTGTTCAGTGTAAGAAATGAGGCCGTGCTGGGTCTGTGTAGGCTCAGTACATAAAGATTATCCAAAAGCACGGCTTGACGGTTACTCGTGTCTTTAAGGCCAAGCACAGGGAGCCGTCATCAAGGCTGGTTTGCAGAAACCGAAACCTGTCGACGACTCCCTGCACTAGAAGCAACGAACAGCAGCATTAGCCGTTCTGCAGTCTGCCTTCTGGCGCGCTATCTATGCTTTGTTGGATTGCATAGATCAAACTATCAGCCAGATTCCCGAAGTCTTTCTGGCTAAGGATTGGCCGCGTATGGTCCAGCACGATGCCAATTAGAACCCTTGCGATGGCAACTACTTCAGTCCGAGGGATGAGATCGCGGCTAACCTGAGCATGACTCAAGGCGGCATTGGAGCATTTTGCCAATGTCGACATCAGCTTTTCGGCCAATGCAAAGTTGCCACTGTTGACTGATTCTTGGACCATCATTCGTAAAATGGCGATGTCGTCCGAACCCATCAGGGCATAGTCACCCTTAAGGCGGTCCAGCTCAGCTTGCGTGCCTTTATCGATAAGCCGGTAACGATCTATTGCTGTTTCCGGAATCGTGACTTCAGACATGAGAGCCCACCTCCCTTCGGCCGTCAGCGTGTGTGTCGCTGTCGATGATTATCCCATTCGACGCAGCGTTTCCCGTGGTTCGACGGCCAATTTGGCTACGCTCCCCGGTAGGCACTAAGAATGTTCCGCATTCAGGTTCTCGGGCGTTGGAATCACTGAAGACACTATTCGAATCGACCTCTAACTCGCGATCGAGCAGTTTGGTTTTCATGGACTGCCCCCTTCTTCCGGCCTTCCGAGCCAAGAGTGTGTCAGTTGCTGCTCGATAGAACAAAACTCGAGCACACTTTTTAGTAAATCGCTTCATACAGCCAGCTCCATCGGACGCAACCCCTTGACTACGCGTGGACGCTCAACCCTAGTGATGCTTGGGTCGTGGTAAACTCTGTGACTTCCTACTGACTCAGCGAATGGATTGTTTAGCTTTCCTGAATTGAGTAGTTTCGGCTCCGCTTCAATCAGCCGCTTCGCCAGCTTACCGGGAGTCGGTTTGTCAGCTTCTTCATTCCAGTCCTCGTAAAGACGTGCGATGAGGTGATGACTTGTACACGCGGACTCATCAAGTTCAAAACACTCATCAATGAAGCTCTTAAGCGGTGCGGACTCTCTCGAAAGTGAGTCACTGAATTCCTGCCAACTTTTTGGCTGAGTAAAACGCCCACCGTTCAATTCGAGGCGCCGCACCCCAGCCAAGGCCCAATTTACAATCCCAGGGAGTTGAGCATGCAATTCTGCCTCAAGACCATGATCGGGATTTCCTGCAAAGGACTCGGTGAATCGAGCATATCGCATCCGACGCTGCAACGCCCCGGACTCATCTTCAAGACAGAGCATTTGATTGCTAATCATCAAAATTGGAGCTGAAAATCGCACCGTTATTTCTGGGCGATTCTTCCGATTAAGTGGCATGTCATCTCCCGCTGACATCTGCTTCAGGAAAGAAATGACTTGCGAGCTAGAACGCCCGATATTCCCATCTGCTTCGTTTACAATAATCAACCGCTTGTTGAACGAGTTTTCCAATGCGAAGTCACCCGTGAGTTTTGCCAAGGCGATTGACCCTGTGGCAGACTGTCCGCCAACGATAGCTATGATCAGTCTCGCCAAGACTCCCTTGCCAGCTCCAGTCGCACCCAAAAAGAGGACAATCACTTGCAAACAGCGGGATGAGAAGCATAGGTAACCTACGTACTCTTGCAATGTGCAAAGTTCTTCCTCTGTCATCCTCAAAGATCTAAGAAACTCTTTGAAGCGAGGCGATTCAGCGTCTGGCTCGTAGTTGCACGGTGTTCGATCGCGAATGAAGTACTTTGGGTCGTGATCGAACAGTTCACCAGTCGCAATGTCCAGGACTCCATTGTTGAAGGCGAAGAGTGTTGAGATGTCGGCTCCGTCACGTCTGAACTTTGATTTGCAGTGATCGGTCCTATACCGGCCTTGAAGATGTCGGACTACCGTTTTTGTGTGCGCATCGCTTAGATCTTTAGGGGTCGTCGCAGTGCCTGCACGTTGCATTTTTAGGTGGTGGTCTCGGAGATTCTTCGTGCCAACCTTGATCGCAAGAGCCCGTAGTTCGTCAGGCGAGACTTCCTGGTAGCACCCCTTACTATAGATATAGTCCTGCCCATCGTGGTGAATGTAGTTGTATTGTGCAGCGAGACTTTCTGCCGTAACAAGCGAATGGTGAATCGGGTACTCAATGCCGTCAATCAACGTTGGTTGATGAAGGAATTCCTCAAACTTCTCACCAAAGAGCTCTTCAAGATCTGTGAGCCCTCGTGACTTGCAGTTCGCCTCGAAGCACTTGAACCGCAACTGTCCATCGGAGCAAACCAAAAGTGAGGCGTTCGCGTCTTCTTGCCCTCGGAAGGGGCACCTAGCAAAATCAAGAGTGTACAGTATGCCGTCTTGCTTTTTCTCTCGTAGGGTGACTGGATGCCCGTGTTTGTTGCACCACTCAATTATGGCGTCTAAGTCAATCATCGTGTTGGACAACGCACCGAGCTTGGATTCCGATACGTCGCCGCCGAGTTCACCGATGAGACGCCTCAGTTCTTCCAGCGTCATTTCGCCATCACCATTGTCAATCACTTCACAAACACGACCGGACTTTGGATTGATCGAGCCTTCCACTCGCATCAGTCTTGCAAGGTCGTTAACCGTTGTGTCGACTTTAACGATATTGTTGTCGACGAGAAGGTTGACGCATTTCTGAAATGCTTGGAGATCGCGCTGTCCCTCTGGCGGGATGTCGCATGGCCAGAGGAGCCAGTAGCCTCGGCCAGAGAAAAAGGTTCTAGGCTTGGGCACACCCAGTTCCGTAAGTCTCTCGACGACCTTCTTAACCTCGCGCAGCGCCGCTTCGGACTGATCATCGCTGTCAACAAGATCGAAGTCGACAAACATTTTGGTGTACCGATCGTGGTCACTGTTGCGAGTTCTTTTGCCCAGCTTTGTGCCGTTTCGAGGGCGATTCACAGGGCAAAACATCCCCTTTGAAGTAGGTCTCTGCTTTTCGAGAACTTGAGCCTTTTCTTCGTCAGAGTTCACAACGAAGTAACGTACGTAATTCTCTTGCAACTCAGTAATTGTGTATGGATATTCCATGTTTCTTTTTTGGCCTGCAGTTAGATCACCGATGACTCCAGCAGACCTATTGGGGTTTCGGTGTTTGCTCGTCGGTGCGAGCTCAATAACCCGACGATGAACGTGTTCATGCCGGTGTATACAGCAAGTTGTGACCAGGAGTCGCATGTAGAATGTCTCTTGCCTACTTGCTCTCCCTGAATCGGTTTGAGGTTCAATCAGTCATCAATGTCGCCCGGTAGGGGAGTTGGTGCACTTGGTTCGGTCGTTTCCAACTCAGCGAACGCTATTGCTACAAGGCGTGTATGTGGTCTCTCTCGTTAATATTTTTTGGAGTTGAAAATAGCTACACCAAGTGAACCAGCTCAGATCTACCCCGGAAAAGACGGTGTTTTCGCGATTTCCAGACTGCACCACTTTGTCCACCAAGGTTCAGGAAAAGTGAGCCAACTGATGGCCAGAGAGCACGCGATTTCGCAATTCGGTGATCCCCCAGTGATTTGGACGTGATTTATCGACCAATGGCCTAGATAACAAACCCAATCGCTGGACCAAACTCCGGTCATCTCCATCCTTCCGAGCACCGTAGCTGTGGCGGCCCTCTGACGGCCTGTAACAAGACGAGCGCGGCTATCGGTTCAAAGAGCGTTCGTCACTCAACAGGTACACACTGGCCCTCTTGGGAGCTCAAGAACGCTGTAAACAGAGCCCCGATGTCGATGCGACGAAAGCCTCTCTCACGACACCTCATGAAAAAGCGCGCTATCTTAAATCGTCGATAAACAGCCCCTTTTTCCCACGCCACAGATCGTCAAGCACCGCAGGAGCAGAACGCCCCATACTGAACGCCAGGTCTTCAATGCGACGATATCGCTTTACTTTTCCTCGATCAATTCGAACACAAGGCTGATCAGTTCGGCACCGTGGGTCTGCGTTAAGCAACCACATGGGATGCTCTCCGCACCAAGTAGCGATTTGCCGAACACGTAAGCGTGCTAGGGATCTCACTATGGATATCGGCATAGAACCAGCGGGTAAGAATCGATTGCAAACAGGTGGCATCTCCTCAAACATTCGGAGCCAAGCCGTAAGCCTATTGTCAAAGCTGAACCTGCGGTTCCAGTGATCTTCAGGATCTCCGTACCCAACCCAAACTGGCAGATTCTCACTCTGCCACTCCCACACTCTCATTTAACGCTCCTATCTGCTCAATAAATACTCCACATAGTCCCGAACCGTCCCGACCGCCCACCACTGGTACAGCCATGTCCAAGACCATCATTAACCACACTCTCTCGACTCCGCCGATGCTGAGATTGCCCCGAGCATCTGGATGTGTCACAACGAATTTGTGTTTCTTGGAAGCTTCCAGCCGGCAAAAACAATACTGTCCTCAAAACCGTTCGTGCGGATGATATTGCAAAACACTAAAAACTCTGAAGGAACAGAAGCCATCGCCAGTGCCGAATGCCCTGTCACTCAAGTGACGTCGCCAAGCGGGTGTGCAATCCGAAAATCTCGAAATTCTTTGTGTTTTTTTCCTTGGCCTCAACCGTCGCAAAACCCTGTGCTAGGCGTGCCCATTCCGTCACCCTCCAGCCACGAGAGTCGATTCCGACAGCGGACAGACTTGGCTTCAGACTGAATGCTCATAATGAAAGCTTGACCTAACGAATCGTCGAAATCATCCTCGAAGCTCAATGTCTCTGGAGCTTCGTGAAGCCCATCAAATCCAGCCGCGTCCATTCTGCAGAATTGCACTCCCCTCTGAGCCCTTCTCGGCGATACCCTGCCACGCTTCATTACCGATCCATGAATCAACTGCCTTACACCCCCGAAGCTTGTAGCTGCAAAGACGAGGCAAGTAACGATGTCGAGAATCGCGCGAAACGAACGAGGCTTTTGGTTTCAATATTCCTAGGCGTGGGATTAGTGTTCTTTCTATGCTGGGGACTAGTGCTCACTTACCACCTCAACAACCCGACATCGACAGCGCAGTTTGGAGACGGCTTCGGCGTCGTTAATGCTTTCTTTTCCTCGATGGCGCTCGCAGGCGTGATTGCAGCCTTGATCATTCAAGCAGGCGAATACAAGCTTGCTGAAACAGACCGAAAGGAGGGCCTGAAAGCGCAGGAAATTATTGGGCGACAACAGTACGCTGCGTCGTTAACCGCAGCTATCAACTCCTTGACAGAGCTCAATCGTGATCGCCGAGTCGAGCGGAAGCTCGCGGACCAAGACGCCAACTACATGCGAATGGTAGTCGATCAAGGGCGAATGAGATCGATTCTGCTTGCTTTGGTTCAGTCACTGGAGACGTATAACCCAAGCTCGAATGCGCCAGTTGAACTACGACTCGATACTGAGCAACGGCGGCTCCGTAATACCCTCGCAGAGATCAGTGATCAGCTGATCGATTTTGCCGAGATCTGTGAGAAACATGCTGTTTACATTGCTGATGAAGTTAAGCCGGATATCGACGAGTTGATTCACGCTGCAAGTAGCGAAGTCAAGTCGGCTGCTTCCACTATTCTTGCCCCCGACTTTGTAGACAAGCATCTACGGGAGCAGGTGCCTTACTTCAGGGCGACCTTGTCGTACTTGTCCAGCTGCCCGATAGATCAGACGCTCGGAGATAGGTATCCCGACCGCATCATTGCAGCCAAACGGCTGATCGAGGTCCGTAGCGATGCAATGGAAGCAGTTGCGACATTATCGGGCGTATTCTTCGATGAGGCATCCAGGGAGGAATCTTGAACAGCATTGTAATCGGGCACGTTGCGTTTTCGATTTGCTCTGCCGCAAACTCGCGGGCAATGATGCGTGCAACGCTTGGTTGGAGCAGGGGCCAAGCTCCTCTTACTCTTGCTTGACTGAAACGCCGAGATCCACATGCTACCGGTATCGAAGCTCGCACTCGATGTCTCTTGAAGGAAAAAAAATCTCGACACCCCACCGGCTGTCCACCACTGTTGAGAAGCCGAATTCTTTTGTCAGTACGTAGCGATTCCACTACTTTCTTCATCCTATTTTACGGTGTGATCCTCTAGTAGGTTTTGTATTCGCGTTGGGCTCGATTTCCTGAAATAAGTTTTTTTGACGTCGAAGCCCGTACCCGACGGTACCGGCTTGATCAAGGCTGCAATCAAACCATCGGCACGTTCTCTGAACGTCCGAGCCTGACGGCCCAATAGGCGTGATTGCAAAACAATACTTTCTCGGCGAATGGCTAGGCTTTGGAGCTATTTCGTCTTGCGACTCCATACGTTTGCGTTTGACGAAGACTTCTTTTTTCCATGGCTGTGTAGACGGACCCCAGTGGATCTGCGATCCAAAACAGCCTACATCGGGAGTTCGAAATCACTAGCTCGCTCTCTTCGGAATCTTCGAGTGTGCTAAAAGGACCCGAAGCTCACTCGCAGTGCAATTCCCAAGAGCTTCGGAGCAGTAAGCCGATCACCGTCTACGCGGAAGATCTGGTAGACTTTCAATCCATGATGCAAATACTTCTGATCTTGATGCTTCTTGTCATTGCCGGGTGTGACCATTCTGCAGGGACTGCACTATCAGATTCGCGTCAATGTCAGCCTTCACCAGTCCCGGCCCGCCCGGAAACTGCCGACACGATCCGCATCCTGGCTTGGAACGTCGAATCAGGCGGAGCCGATGCTGAAGTGATATTTTCGCAGATGCGTCAAATGGGCACCTACGATGTTTGGGCATTGAGCGAGGTCTCACCAAGAGCCCTTGGGACCTACGCCGATGCTTTGGTGGCCTCGTTCCAGTCTGAGGAGAGCACACCGGGCAGAGCCGATCGCCTTCGATTCCTATTCAATCGAGAACGTTTCGAGTTGATCGGAGTTGAGGAACTTAACCAAGAGGGTAGGTTCCGGTTGAACGACGGCAACCACCGGTCGCCGCTTGTGATCCAACTCTTGGAACGCGAGACGAAAACCACGTTCCAAATTACGGTAAACCACTTGGCCCGCCGTCGCGCCGAGCTGCGGGAGGAGCAAGCCTCCGGACTCCGAGAGTGGGCGAGACGTCAGACGATACCGAGTATTGCTAATGGCGACTTCAACTTTGATTACAGTTTCGAAACACAGTCCGGAAATGATGCGTTTACGGCGATGGTGCGTGATGGGGTGTGGTTATGGGTCAAGCCCCAAGAGTCGATCGATACCAACTGGTCTGACTCGAACAATGACGGCATCGACAACTACCCCGATTCAATGTTGGGCTTTGCGTTCGCCGCTGGTCCAGCGCGGGATTGGAGCCCGATGTGTCGCGTAATTCAACGTGACGGCGATTTCCCCCATAACGAAGCAACGAGTGACTACAGCCCCACCGAACTGACTCTGAGACCATGACAATCAACCTGCGATTATTTGTCTTGCCTTTGGCAACACTTGCATTAGCTCTCGTATCGACAGTCAACGCAGATGGACCTGTACGTGATTGGACCCTGATGCGTGGAACCTTCGAAGAGGATGCTGGCTACAGCGTGAAAGTAGAGCATTGTGGTCGAGTAAACGTGGTAGGCCGCACTCAAGGTGCTTTTGACGGCTACGTAAATCCAGGTGGGAATGACGCGTATCTGCTGTCCTTTTCGACTAGCGATCCACAAAATGTAACGATAAATCAATGGCACAGTGGCAACAACGATCGCGCCACGGGAGTCGACGTCGACCCCTGCGGCAATCGTTTCGTCGTAGGCAGCATGGGCGACCTAGGTCATGAACGCGGCTTCGTTCGGAAATTCGACGTCCGAGGACACTGCGTCTACCACCGCGAATTCCATTTCGGACATAGAACACTTCCCGAGGACTGCGTGGTCGATGGATCAGGCACCGTCTTCGTCTATGGTCGAGCCTCAACTCTTGAAGCAGTTACGTTCGTTTTCATCCAGGTCTACGACTGCAATGGGCGATTACGAAAGACGCTCAAACTTGGCCATGACAGTTTCGCACAGCCAACTGCGGGCGAAATCACGCTCGATCATTGCGGGAGGCCCATAATCGCTGGGTACACAAACGGGCCATTGGCAGGTATTAATGTGAACGGGCGTTCTGATGGGTTTATCGCAAGAGTGTCGCACAATCTCGAATGGGATTTTGTACAGCTTTCGGGCTTGCCTGGAAACGAACTTTCCAGCGGTGTCACCGTAATGCCCGATGGCCGAATATTGACGACAGGGGCGAGACGGGTCGTGGTGGAAGGCAGCCAAGCAAACAATAGGCGATCGGATGCCACAGCGACAGCAATTGACCGCATCTCCTACCCGAACTTTATAGTTGACTGGGGAATTGATGGCAGCACTCGACGCGAGTTGATCACTTCACTGAATGGTGGAGGGCATAGTATCTCAGCGATTTCAAACGAGCACGCTTTCATTTCTTCAGCGACGTTCGTTGCCAAGGTTAATATTGATTCGGGCGCGGTTGAGTGGAAGGAGGCCTTCCCATGGACGACTGGCGGCAGTTGCGTAGACGCTCTCGGTCGATTTTATGTGACGGGGGCCGCAAACTACCCCATGCATGGCCAGCCTGTGAAAGGCAAAAATGATGTTTTTGTTGTTCGATATAGCCGCTAATTAGCGTCGCGGTCACTCATCCGAGTCATTCTGAAGCCATGCGATTTCTCCTAGTTCTACTTTTCGCAAGTCCCGTTTCTGCTGTTGGCGTCGTATTGGCACCATTTAAGGGGTTACCAGAGGCGATCGAGCATGCCTTGAACGCAGCAGACAGTTCGATCGATCTTGACATTTACGGTTTTAGCGATACCCGTACACGAAAGAAGCTCGGAGATGCAGCGAATCGAGGTGTCACGGTACGCGTGATCCTTCACGCTGCAAAGAATCGAATCAAGCTAGCCAAAATGATTGAGGACGTTGGTGGGGATGTTTATTTCGTGACGAAAGTGATGCACCAAAAGTTCGTTATCTGCGATCGCAAACGATTGCTCACCGGGTCATCGAACTGGCTCCGTGGAGGCTACTCCAGATACGATGAAGACTTACTGACTTTCGGTGAGAACGATAGTGAATTCGTTGATGCGTTCCATTTTGAGTTTGAAGAGGTTTAGAGCCAAGCGAAGGATTTTGGCGAGTTCCGATTCTCGGAAAAGCAGGCTGCCGAATCTGACGCTGACGTCAAATTCACCTCGGCAACTATGACGGCCACACACCACCGAGGGCAACCTACCTTCAAAACTAGCGCAGGCCTACCTGGAATTTTGCGGTCCATCCGGGAAGCTCGTGGGTTGGGTCGAAGTTTCCTCAAAGGAGAATCACCGTGCAAGATAGGGAACTGTATCAGCAAATACTGGGACTCCGCACGCCCTGGTCTGAGAGCGACGTTAAACTTGATGCCGCGTTGGTTCCTCTTCGTGACTAACTGGACCGAGGATTCTCGCGGTGCCGACGAGCTGCTCGCTCACTACCGCAAGCGTGGCACGTTCGAAGTCCGGCTTGGCGAGTTTAATGAGTCGATTGGCGTTCACTTGTCGGCGCAAGGCTTCTAGGAAAACGAAGCGACAATGCTGCTTGCGTTGAAGGTTTTCAATCTGAATACGATCTGTCGTAATGAGCTTGAGGATTCAATTGGTGGTGATCGGGACATGCGAAGTTTCGTTGGGTCCGTGCTGAAGGTCGGCGGCTGGATGGTCAAGCATTCGCGGAGACTGGTTCTGCGGATCGCTCAGTCAGCCGAGCCGCTGTGGTCACGCCTGATCGAGCGTATTGAGGCTGGCAACTGACGCTGCCTAAACCGATTGTTGACCAAGGCTTCATGCCTCCCCGGAGCACGCCCACCTGCGCGAAGTGCTTCGTTAGTAACGGCCCCCATCGACACGAAAAGCGACTCTGGGGAGGGGCCGTTGTGCGATCACAGCCAGAATCAACGCCAAAATCACGAGCAGCGACGCATACGACCGAGCCTTCAACAAAGACAATAGATCCTACACGCTTGGTCAATAATGCGGGGTCAAAGCATTTGCATCTCAATTGCTTTTTCACAAGGCGTTGCGCTCACCACCCGCTCATCGAGCTGGGCCGCCATCTCCTGGTTCTCAGCTTCTTTCTAATTGCTGTAGCTCTACAAGTCGGGCGAAATGGAGTTAGTTTTCATCAACCGTAGATGCAAGTCGCTGAGCAATATGGTCCACTCCAGTTCTGTCAAACAACGAAACAACCGAAGCAGTTGAGTCTCTGAGGTGGTGCCGTTTTTGGGGGCCACCAGGAAGCTAGAGATTTGGTACAACGATCAATCACTAGCACATGGAGACCAAGGATGGCCAAGAAAGCAAAAACACGTCGAGTGTACGATGAAGACTTCAAGCGAGATGCAGTGCAAATGCTCCTCGATGGACACTCTGCAAAGTCGGTAGCCGAACGTTTGGGCATTTCCTGCCCAACCATCATCCGTCGCTGGAAAACACAGCAATTGGCGGAAGCGGGGCCCGTGGCCGACGTGATGGATGCTCGGGTCAAAGAATTGGAGAATGAGCTGCGCCGCGTCGAACGAGAGCGAGACGTTTTAAAAAAAGCGTTGATCATTTTCGGCCGCAACGAGTAGCTGAAGTCTATCCAGCTGCCGCTTCAATCATTGAGCAGCAGATTGCATCCGAGCGAGAGGTTTGCGCCTTCTTGTCGCTCAATCGGTCATCGTTTCAAGCTTGGCGACGCTTCGAACTTTCGGAGCGTGAAGAATCGGATGCTGCGCTGACGCCGGTGGTCACGGCGATCTTCCGAAAGCACAAGCGCCGCTACGGAAGTCGTCGAATCGTCGAGGAACTAAAAACAATGAACATTCATTGCAGCCGCCGGAGAGTGGCCAAAATCATGGAAATCGCAGGACTTCACGCGATTCAGCCGAAGTCGTTTATGCCTCGGACAACGGAAAGCCGGCATCGGCTTGGCTACAGCCCCAATCTTTTGTTGGACCTGCCGGAGCCCAGCGGACCTGGTCAACTTTGGGTTGGCGATATCACGTACATTCCCGTCGCTGGCATCGGTTTCGGATACCTCGCAACGCTGATGGATCGTTACACGCGGCGGATCATTGGTTGGGATTTTCGCGACGACATGACCGAACAACTAACAGTGACAGCTCTTCAGCGATCGATTCGCTCGGTGCAACCGCCATCGGTATTGATTCATCACACTGACCGTGGCGGCCAATACGCCGGCACACGCTACCGTGGGATCCTCTCACGTGCATCAATGCGTCAAAGCATGAGTCGTGCTGGCGACTGCTATGACTGAGCTAGTCCCCAATTCCTGCACCACCAGCTAAGGTAGCTTTTTGATCAATCTTGCTGGTACCCTGCTGGTCGGTTAATGCCCCCGAATCGAAGGATAGATTCATGGCCAAACGACGCAGAGTCATCGGCGCGAAAGAAAAAGCAAAAGTAGCCCTTGCGGCTGTCAAAGAGCAGAAGACGGCTCGTGAGCTGTCCACTCACTTCAAGGTGCACATCACTCAGGTTGGTGCCTGGAAAAAAAAGCTCATCGAGGCAGCTCCAGAAATCTTTGAGCGTGACTACAAAGGCTCTCGAGAGCAGGAATTCAAGCAGCGAGAATCCGAACTCTACGAGGAGATCGGACGACTCAAAATGGAGCTTGAGTGGGTCAAAAAAAAAGCTGCAACATTCGACTGAAGCACTGAGATCGCTTGTCGAACCAGGTCATGCCTCATTGAGCATCCGTCGCCAGTGCGAGCTGCTTGGACTCCCACGTTCAACCTACTACATGGAGCCAGCTAGCGAGTCACCGACCAACCTGAAGCTGATGAGGCTGATCGATCAACAACACTTGGAACATCCGCACATGGGACGTCAAAGCATGACCCAATGGCTTCAACTGCAAGGACACCAGGTCAACATCAAAAGAGTACGTCGATTGATGGACCTTATGGATTTAGTCGCTATTTACCCGCGTCCGAGGACCACGCTGCGTAACCCGGAGCATTCGGTATACCCGTATTTGCTGCGTGGCGTGAAGATCGAACGCGTCAATCAAGTCTGGAGCACTGACATCACTTACATTCCCATGGAGCAAGGATTCATGTATCTCACCGCGGTTATCGACTGGCGAAGCCGGCATGTACTTTCGTGGCGTCTGTCCAACACCCTGGAGAGTTCATTCTGCATTGACGCGTTAGAAGATGCCTTGGTGGCATCGGGCAATCAACCAGAGATCTTCAACACCGATCAGGGCGTTCAATTCACAAGCCATCGCTTCCTGGAGGTGCTTCAAACGCGAGACATTTTGGTGAGCATGGACGGTAAGGGACGCGCGATTGACAACGTTTTCATTGAACGCTTTTGGAGGAGTTTGAAATACGAAGACATCTATCTCAAGGCCTACGAATCAATAGCCGATTTATACAAAGGGCTTGAGCGATACATCGAGTTTTACTCGACCCAGCGGCCACACCAATCGCTCGGCGGAAAGACACCGCAAAGCGTTTACGAGCAGGCCGCCTAAGCAAGCCAAGACGTTCTCAACCACTCCACTCACACCACGGTTTTGCCCGACCAGGGCGACCTACCGGCAGCATCTTAAATCGCGCCGCTGGTGGTACAGGAATTGGGGACTAGCTCAGACAACGCTTTCATGGAATCCTGTTTCGGAACACTCAAGACGGAAATGAGCATGACCGAATACAAGAGTATGGCAGTCGCAAGACACGAGTTGATCGAGTACATCGAGTACTACAACACTCAGCGACGCCACTCATCTCTCGGCTACCTAACGCCGACAGAGTTCGAAGCCGCCGCCTGAGCGGCGCAAGCTTCCTGGTGGCCCCCAAAAACAGCACCACCTCACTCATCTAAGAATTGTTGCAGGTTCGGTTTTTTGTACGCTTGAGGAATTTTGAATCAGCTCAGTATCTGCAGTGCAGAGATTGGTTATCGCTTGCGATGCGATCTAAGAACGAAGGCAACTTCTTCGTGTCCGTTCGATTCAGCTACGTCCAAGGCCGTTTCCTTCATGTGCGATTCGACAATCCGAGGCTCTGCTCCACACGCAAGTAGAGCTTTGACCGCTTCGACGTGCCCATTTCTAGCCGCGTAGTGCAGAGGCGTGTAATCAATGAAGTAGCCACCCGGATGCCTGGATTCACGAGAATTGGAATCGACCCCGTGGTTGCAGAGAACATGAATCACATCATGGTGCCCGTAAGCTGCGGCGTAGAAAATGGGAGTTCGACTGTCAACCCAACACTCATGTGGCGACGCGCCATGCTCAAGGAGACAAGAGACAATTTCGGCATTTCCGTTACTTGCAGCGACATGCATCGGTGTGTTGAAAAAGTACCACCCCAGCTCTTCATCGAAATGGCGTCCGCTGGATGCGACCGAATGGTCGACGTTTAGAGAAAGAAGCTTTTCGACGATCGTGACATTGCCGCCAACAGCGGCTGAATGCAATGCAGTCCAATCCTGCTCGCCGCGGATCTGTGGGTCAGCGCCAGCCGATAAGAGTATCGCAACTGCCAGTAGATGATTGTATCGAGCTGCCAGCATCAGCGCCGTGTGACCGGGCTGAAAAACAATCTCACCTTCGTCGTCGACACGCTTACCCGACCGATTATTGACATCGGCTCCAGCCACCAACAGCATTTGCATCACACCAACGTGGCCTTTATTTGCAGCACAGTGAAGTGCGCTGTATTCATCGTGTGTATTGTCACGCGCGTCAATCTCATCACAGCAGTCAAGCAACCACTGAAAAACGAAATCTTCGTTTCCATCTTTTGCCGCTGCAATCAATGCCAAGAGGCGTTCACTGGTTTCTGGATCTTTACTCATGGCCTCGCTGTAGTACCTTTCGTTTTCCCGGAAGCTAATCCAACAAACACTTGAAGAAGGCGTCCTGCGCGTCCTTGTAAAATTCGATGCTGATCTTCGTCCAAAGCTCGTCGGGCAGATCGTTGAGTTGCCGGCGGGCGGCGACGGGCATCAGGAGTGTGGTGGCTTGCTTCTCGATGGCGACTTCGGCGATGGCGACCGGGTTGGGAATCATCTCTACAGATCCGCCGAGGTTCAGCGAACCGACGATGATCATGCCGCCTTTTGTGCTTCGTTCGAGCAAAGAACTGGCCAATGCGATCAGAGTAGGCAAGCCGATACCGACACCGCTGTGGTCGTTGTCCATTGCACGCATCTGGATGGAGAACTCGTGGGCTCTTGGATCGCGATCGCCTACGAGTTGCTTGCTCTGGGTGTAGAGATTCTGTTCGCCGATCTTCACGCTTTCGCGAAAAGATGGGGGCGTCGGAGTGTTCAAGATTCGAACGCCGCTACCGGGACCGGAGGTGACTTCCAATCGATAGAGCCCGGGGCCCGCTTCGCCCGAACCGGGGCTGATTGCCCAGACTTGGCCCGGTGGTAGCGGGTCGCCGTCTATCGCGGCGTCACTATGCAGTTCGGGTGTCGCGACGAACTGTTCGACCCCGTCGACACCCATCGTGAAGCTGAAGTGCGTGTTGCGGAACTCGCTCTTGAGACACTTCTTCTGTTGTTCTTTCACGCGTCGGCGCGATTCCAGCGCCAAGCGGACCAGCAACTCCAGGTCTTCGTCTGAGACTTCCATGTCAGGATCGGGGAACACCAGCTTCAACAAACCGCTAATCGTTTTGTTGACCGCCTCGATGTCCCGGCCGCTCAGAGCGCCGCCAAAGAATACCCGATTCTGCAATGTCGAGACGCGGCTTAGCATTCGCAAGTTCGTCCAGCATTCGCTCAGGAAATCGCTGACAAGGCCAAAGTGGTTGGTGAGGTGCTCATTCGGATTCAGTTTCGGGAAATCCCAACCGGGAGCGAATGCATGAATACGGTCGTGGAAGGCGGTGTCGTCACGCATTTCTGGTGGTAGAGGGCTTAGCAAGTGGCCGATGCGTTGTTGCTGCTCAACATCGACATCGAAGTTGCCGACCATGACAATGCCACCCTCGGCACGGATACTCTCTTTGCCGCGACTGAACTCTCCCGATGCCATGTAGCCCTTCATGATGTTGACGCCGTCCTTTTGGTCGAAGGAGACGCCCGATACTTCATCGAAGCAAACCACGTCGTACTGACAAACCAAACCGCGTTGTCCGCTGGCGTTGTTGACGAACATCTTTGCGACGGTCGCCTTGCCGCCGGAGATCAAATGGGAGTACGGCGAAATCTGCTGGAAAAGGTGGCTCTTGCCGGTGCCGCGCGGTCCTAGTTCGACCAAGTTGTAATTACGTTCGACAAACGGCACCATTCGCAGCAGGACGACATACTTCGCCCGATCCGATAGCACGGTCGGTTCCAAGCCGATTGAACGAACCATGAAGTCGATCCATTGCTGTGTTGAATACTCGGCTCGTCCACGTTTCAGTACATCCAAGATGTCTGACTTCGACATTTGAATGGGACGCAGCGACGCGATTCTGAACGGTCTCCCGTTTTTCTCCTGGGCGACAACTGCGTCATACTCCAGCGTGATTTCAGCGTAGAAACCGTCCGTCAACATTCGCTCGTGATCGTCGACCAGTTTGTCGTCGATCAACGCGTCCTTAATTGCCAAGCTAGGAATTTCTGCGTAGTAGCAATCCGACTTCGTGTCGAGCTTCGCCTTCACCACGTCGATTAGCTTCACTGAGCCTTTGTCGCGAGCTTGCTTAATGAAGACCTCCTCTTGGCCGGTCTTCACCGTTCGGTTCTGCAATTGCTTTTCGACAATCTGCAGTCCCTCAGCAATTTCCTCTTCGTCCACCGTCGCGCAATAGCGACCGAGCAAGAACTCGACCACATAAGTTGGTACGGGGTATTGGCGGGCGTACTTCCGGACGAGGTCCTTGCGAACCAAGTACCCGTCAAACACGGACGCGGACATTTGATCCAGTCCGTCCATTTGCATTGTTGTTGCGTTCATACATTCATCCCTATTTACTCGCCACCGATAGTGGTGTTTTGTTTTGCAATCGTTTGGCCGGCATCATTACACACGGTGACCGCGACGACCGATTCCAACAGATCGTCGTCCTCCACAAACAGCGTGACTGTCTCGTTCCCGTCAAGCGGTTTGCCGCCATCTGCGACGGAAGTAGCCGGATCGTTCGGCTTGTTACGCAAGTCCACGCGTAAACCAGCCGATGCGGGCGACACCGAGATACGACAACGCAGTCCCTTCCAATCCACCTTCGTGATGGAAACGTCCTGATGCACAGGCTGATTCTGTAGGGTTACGGACATGTCTGGAATCAAACATTCCTGCAAACTGATCCCGCCGTGCGCGTAGGCATGTCCCGCCGAAAAGCATCGCACGCCGGGGCCGGTCGCGAACTCGGCCGACTGGTTCCAATGCCAAGTTGCCTTGGGCACATTTGGCTTCGACTCACCCTTGATCGTTGCGCACCGAGCCCACTTCGCTTCGGTCAGATAATGCGGCAGATCTTCTTTCGGAAGGCCTCCCGGCATCAGCAACCAGCCGTGGTCGGTAATCACGCGGACCTCACGCCAACCGGCATCGAGCAGTTCCGCGATTCGTTCCGCAATCAATTCAACTTGCTCTGCCACGACCGATGCCAGCTTGGCCTGCATGCTGTGACCGCGTTTGTCGATCTCACCAAACTCGCACCAACCACGCGATTTAGCGGCAGCCGGATCGCCGACCTCACCCGCGCCGATGATCTGGTAGCCGTCTGCCTTCAACAAAGAGTGCATACGAGCGAACGTCAGCGACTTTTCTGGATCGTCGGCCAAAGAGGGGGCAAAGCTATCCGGCAGGCCCACACCGCGAACTTTGGCCGTTACCGGCGACACAGCGGGCTTGGCCGTTGCGGTCACCGATGGCAACGCAGACCACCGTCGCCGTGACGCGACCATCAAGCTGCGTTCGGACAGAGCCAGCGACAACCGCTGCGCCAGGTCGTAACGCAAACCGTCAGCAAACAGCAAGCAGCACCCGGCGTCCGCCGAAATAGATTCATAGGAAGAAACCGTTCCATGTGAGCCGTAGGCCGCATTCTCAGGTCTGCCGCCGTAAACACCAGTCGCGCTGCGGCCCGCGGCAAGCGCCGTCGGTTCGGGAAGACGCTCCGATACACGATCGGTCAGTCGGGGCGGGTCACGCCATACTTCCTGCAATCGAGTTGCCGCCTGATCCAACCACGGCAAGTACAGCGCTCGCACCGCGGCGTGTACAGCCACTGCGTCGGCTGCCGTACGGACAGTCGCCATTGCCGCGAGAGCCGCATCATCGACCAAGTAACCGCCGTCCGCATACAGCTTCGCCAAGTCCTCGGGCGAATCGCCTCCGAGTGCCGTCTGCGTCCGCTCGGCCAGGTGCCCGAGGTGCTCCAAGGCTAGTGCAAGCGGGGCTTGGTCTAATCGAGCCCAAACCCATGATCTCCGAAAACCATGAGCCTGTTCCAACTTTGCGATCGCCTCACGAGCATGCGTTGCATCGACGCCATCCAACGCAGCCAGTGCAGTGCGAAGCGACGCTTCCTCCGTTTCATTTTCGTCCGGCCATGTTTCTTTCTCGTAAGCGATTCGGTTGGTCGGCTTGGCTCGGCGAAGCAGATTCGGAATACCGGCATAGGCCTTGGGTGATTCACAATAGCGTCCCCACAGCCCCTCCCAAACATTCGTTTCCTGCATGCCGAGTTTTTCGGCGGCCACCAGTTCGCCATCGGTATCCGGATCGAATCCATAATCCTCGCGGCAGCGATTACAGAAGGCATGCCACGTGCCGCCCTCGCTATCGACGCCGCCCATCTCTTCACGCACTACCGATGGGTCACTCATCCAACGCAACAGGTCACGCGGATGGTCACCGATCATCAGCTTGTCAAAATCTTCCGCCTCTAGTCGCCGTCCCGTTAAACGGGATACCGGCGTATCGGCCAAAACCGACAAGGAAGCCATCATCGAAAGCTTGGTGTGGCTGTCGCCAGCGACATCCAGCTCAAGTCCCGGCGCATCCTTGCTGACCAACATCGCCTCGACCGACCAATCGCGACCGTTCTTCTGTGTCCACACCGCACCGCGATACAACAACTCGACCAACGGCTGCAGCTGCAGCGGACATTCAGTGCCGGCACGCAACGTTTGCCGGCTGACCAAGGGCAGATAGACGATCGGCGTCAATCCCTCAAGAATCTCAACCTCAGGCAACTGCCGAGCAATCGCACATTTCAACCAGATCGCCGGGCCAGTTCGTTTATAGCGGTCGTATTCACCATGAACCAGCAATTGCGGCAATCTCGCACGCAGAGTTTCGACCAACGGCAACCATTCGCCTTTTGCATCTGTCCACAAGATCGCAACCGGTGGAACCTCGCCGGCGGAGTGCTTGGCAGCGTCAACGAGAGACCGACACATTGATTCGAGCATCGTGTCACTCGCGAGCGATTTTGTTGAGACACCACTCATGACTCCGTCTCCTGCTTTGCTGCACGACGAGCTGCTTGTTTAAACTCGTTGGTGTAGTGGCAATCGCTCCAGCGGACGCCATCGAATTTGACGTCTCCGGTGAAGTTAACCGTCTGCTCGTCCCAGCTCCAGAGCCAGGGGTATTCTTCGATGGGGTGCTGCGGCTCCTTGCCGCGGTCCTTGGTCCATTTGATCTTTGGCTTCACTCGGAAGACGCCCGCATCTTTCGGGACGCCCGGCAGGTCCATTGCCATAAACGGTCGGATGTTGATACGGACTCCGTCGTTGATGTCTGGTTCAAAGCCGATCGGTTGCTCGTGGATCGGTTTCCAGCGAACGAAGAGATCGTATGGCGGTTCACCCGCCAAAATCGCTTCGAGACGTTTAAACAATTCTTCGGCAGCCAGTAAGCGAGCCTCTGCTGCCGGCAACTCACGTTTTACTTCGTCTTTTTGACGCGTGATCCAATCACCCAGATAGCTGTATGTCAAACTCTCCAGCACCTTGCGGCCGCCGGGACCAGCCAGCTTGTGGTAGTTCACCAATGCGTGGAAACCGTCTTGTTTACGACCATCGTAGATGTGCCAAACAAACGGACATTGATCGAAGGTTTCGCAGTGTTCTTTGAAGAACTTGTCGCGCAGCCAGTCATCGAGATTCTCATTCGTCACGACATCGCACGCCGACAGCAACCGAGCGAGTCTATCGGCGGCTGCGTCTTCGCCGCGAACCGATGGAATGCAGACGATGCCGTCATCGTCGATGAACGAATCGAGTTCGCTGCAACGAGCAACCAACGCCCGAGCACGCTCACTCAATCGCATTTCAGAGTCAAGTTCCGCCGGCCAGCGATAGCCTAGCAATCGAGCAACAGCAACTTGCATAGGTGAGGTTGATTCAGAAGGCCATCCGTGGAAGAGCCACTGCGTTGGATCGTCCGATTCAGGCTCAGGGAGCCCCGATGGAAATCTCGCATCCGCAGCTTGCGTCCAGCGATCAAGATCGAATGGAACCTGAACCATTGTTGCGTTTGCAACTTGGACTTTTTGATTTATCTTCCTGACATCACGATTGAACTCGTCGGAGGTACAGTACGTGTAAATTGCCGGCAATAGCTCCGGCCGCTTAGGCACCATAACTGTAGCACTATTGTCGTAGAACGATCCTACATACCTACCCGCGGGCAAAGTCCCCAACCATGCGATGGCAATGCCATCATTGCCCCAAGCTTTACGCCCGCGAATAGAGGCGAGCGGCGATTCATCAAGTGAGCCATCTGCAAAACGTCTTTTACAGATGAAATGCATTCCAGAAAAAGGGGTTCCCTTCTTAGGTGAACTGGCATGAAGGTCCCAACGGCTCAGGTAGTCCTGGACTTCCCAGAAATTCAACCGATACTGTTTGATGTCGCCAAGCCCCGACCCTTGGTAAGCATCTGCGTATTTTGCTAACGCGGGAAATTTCGACTGTTCGTCCAGCACGATAGCTGCGTCGGGATTGTCTATTTGGCATGACTGCTGCACGCGCAATGTGGGTGACGATTCGGATGCGATCAACATTGACGCCTTGACATCAGGCTTCTTCGCTGCCGCTACGTCTACTCCAACAATTTGATGCTTTTCACTCGGCTCCATGTTGCAGATGCAAACAAGCTGCGAGTTAAAATCCCACATCGGGGTTTGAAACGCTTTAGGTCCTAGACGTGCGATAAAACGCCATTGCTTTGCCTTTAACAACTTTACTCGAAAGTCTGAATAGGTCGTCAAGAACAGCCAATTCTGGGGCGATACATGTGCCATCGCACCGCCCTCTTGGAGAAACTCCAGGCTTCTTAGGCCGAAGGTTGTTGCAAGATCAACACCGCCTACGTCATAGAACTCTGAGACATGGCTTCTTAAGGGCTTACATTGCTTTCTTCGCCCAAGGTAAGGAACATTGGTCAGAACGAGTGTGTATTCTTGAGCAAGCAGCTTAGACGCGGTCGCTAGACCCTTTGCCGCCAGCCCCAATTCATGCGATTCCGGTTCTGTATTTGGATCAGCCGCAACTGCCGTCTCCAGTAAGTCGTACAGGTATGCGGTCTGCTCATCGCTTAGCAAAAAGGAATCGAGCGAACGCCGTGGATTTATCAAGCTACCCAGCGTGGCAGCCTTGCTGAACATGTCATAAAGCTGGCCCCAGAAAAAACCGAGCCCTTCTTGAGCTTCAGCAGGGAGCGTTTGTCCTTCAAAACGATCGACTTCTGCTGTTGTTTCTTTTTTGAGCAACTTCATCCACTGCTCACGCGTGGCTCCGATCGATTGACCAACGTGTGCGATCGTCATCGACGGCAACCCGCGGTACCGATCCATCCTCCAAGCGGACATCGCGACGTTGAATACGGCAATCTGAACACAGCGTTTGTCCAACTCCAGACCGAACAGATTGTCTTCCAGCACTGAATCAATCGCCGACGACAGATCGAGTGATTCTTCCCGCATCCGTAGCCGAACCAAGAGTTCAAACGCAGCGACCAAGAAATGTCCGCTCCCGCAGCAAGGATCAAGAAGTTTCAACTCCGCCGCAGTCCGGGGCCAGCCTTCAAACGCACCGCCCATCGGCCGCCAAGCTCCGTCGCTGTCCTCAGACCCGCCGTCGGCTCCTTGCGGATCACGAATGAATCGCAGGTACTCGAACTCGTATCCATCTGCCTCGGTCAGCGCAACGGCTCGGCGCAACTCATGTTCATCTTTAGCTGTGTTGGCTAGCTCTGGATTCTCCGCCAGCAACTTGCCCGCATGCCAAGCACCCAGCGTGTTGTGCAGTAAGAACATCACCATGTAGTCTTCGGTGAAGAACTGAGTCACCGCCGGCAACGTTGCAGCGTTGATTTTCTCAACCGATTTTTTCGCTCGCTCGTTGGCGTCGTTCTGCCAATACTGATAAACCCAACCCAGACTATCGTCGGCGAGGAACACCTCACGCCCCAATCCATCCTTATCGCTCTCGCTGGCTGGTTCTTCGACCAGTTCGATCAAACCGCTCAACACCTCCGGCGGCAACTTGACTTCCAGTACCGGATTGTCGGCTGGAAAGATGGCCGGCAATGCAGCCTGAGCGAAACGCCCCGCCAATTCCCACTGGTGCGTACCCTCTTCGTGCGCCAGCTCCTCAACTTCCTCCAACGAGACCAACGCCTTCAGGTCAGGATGCCACAAACAATCGTTTTCAGCCAGGAAACGAGCGAACAGAATGCGATGCCAATGTTGATAGGCACATTCTTCGACCAGCCGGTCGATCGATTGCGCCCCCGAAGCGTCGCGGCGATCCCCCAAGAACCGACCATGAGCACGCAAACGGTTCCGCAGTTGAATCTGTTCCTCGGTCTTAACATGATCGCCCCGCTTCGCCTCATGCACCGTCAACGATTCCAACGCCTGACGAGCACCCCGCTCAGCCACCTTGCGTGCTTCAACCACCGCCTTTTCGAGTTTCCGTCTCAGTTCGCTAGAAAGTGATGCCATGGATTTCTTCGTCTTGCAGTTGGCCGCTTTTGATTTCGGCAGTGAGTGTCAGGAATCGCAACAGTGCCCACGCACGTTGGTACAGCTTGTTCAACTAATGACGACGGGGCCGTCTTTCAGTTTTTGATTGATGGCTGCTTCCTGCTCTGCCAACCACGACTTCACATCCTCAGGCGTCTTCAACGTTCCACTCGACAAGTGCATGCGTTGAAGCTTGGGTTCATGCAACTTGGCTGCTCTCGCGTCGGCACTGGCAAATCGACTCTTCAGTGCATCTGTTTTGTCTTTCCATGATGAAAGCGGGGTCGCATCCAGCGTTCGCAGCAGTTCGTCGTCACTGCCAACGGAGATCGCCGGAACCCCGTCCAACCCTTCCGCCTGCATCAACTCAGACTGTTTTGCTGCATCCGTCTTCTGCCAGGAATCGCTGGCCTTCAAAGTGTTCAACTCGGAGTTGTAAGTGTTTTCGTATTGGTCGTGAGAAGAAGTGACTGCCGACCGCAATGCTGCTGCAGCCTTCTTCACCAACGGTGTTACGTGGTCGGTCTTCTCTAGCAGCAAACGACTGTCGCGTATTCCATCGGCCGCAGATTGAATGTCAGCGAACTCATCCATCCCCTCGCCGTGCTTCATCAGCCGGCCAAGCCGTTCCCACTGGGGCATTCTCTTCTCGGACAGCTCAGCAAGCGATGTCCAATCCTCGGCTTGTTTGCTCAGTTCATCGCGGACCGCCAGCATTTTTGCGAGGCGTTCGTTGCCTGCGTGATTTCGCAGGTCAGTCAGATGATCCGTATTGGGACGAACAGGTAGTGGGGCATCGCCGCCGGCGCGGCTGGCCAAGTCAAACATCGCCTTGAGGAACTCGCTTGACTTGTCCTCCAAGTCATCGCTGGGGCGTGTCGGAACCCCGGCGGTCGGGAACAACCCGCGAAGCGCAATCTTGTCGCTGGCCGATAGCGTGATCGTTTCCTGTCGAAGTTCCGCTTTCTTAATCTTGGTTTGGTCCAACTTGCCTGGCGGGACACTGTCACCGCCAGCGCGAACCGTGATATCGCCTGAGTTGTGCAGCGCCATGATTGCGCCGTCAATCGCGTCTTGCGACCAACCGTAGGGTGCATTCCCAAAAATCTTCTGCAACTGACGACCTTCGCAACCAGCTCCTATCTCACGCAGAATCGCCTTGCACACCGGGTGGGCCTTGGTTTCGCCCGTCCAACTGACGGCCCCCAGCGGTGCGTCGTCGTTGTTCTTGGCGCGACTAATGACGACGGGCCAATTCTTGTGGTCGCCGTCACCAAACTTGGGGAACATCCGGTCGAGAGCATCCTTAGCGGCATCTTTGACCTTTTCCTCGATCGTCAGCGACATCACCTCGGCACCGCCACCCTTGAATACTTTGGCGGCGTCGACAATCTCTCCGAGGATTTCATCGCGAGTACGCTGGGCATCGGTTTGCCGACTTTCCATTGCGCTCCGCGCTTCGTCACCTTCTGGCGTGCTTGGAACGCCCTTGATCTTGATGGTTCCTGTCGAAGCCTCATGCCGGACGATCTGCTTCTCCAAGTCCTTCGAGTTTCCACGGGGCAGGAAGACAAAGACAATCGGACTGTCGGTTCCGGCGGCACGAGCTGAATCGACCACGTTCTTTTCACTGGCCGAGTACTCATCGCGAATCCATACGGGCACCGCATCACCGTCCACGACTGGGGCATCGTCACCGAAGTGGATCGCCAATTTGCGTTTTTCTTTTCGTTCACCTTGGATCAGCGAAATGCCCTTGATGGCGTCATGGCTGGCTGCACGGATGAGCGCGTCGCGCTTGGTGGTCAGCTCGCTTGAGTTTGCATTGAGCTGCTGCTCTCGCTTGCGGAACTCAGCGTCCCAGTCGGAATACTCCTTGGTTTGAAGGTTGTATTCGCTGTGGTCCTTCAGCAAAATCCCGTCGTTGACCAGCTCCTCAAGCAAGTCTGGAATCTCTTTGCGAAGCCGCGCCCCGTCGTCTTGCAGATCGCTGACCATCAAGTCGGCCAACATCTCCTCCGACGCGCGAACGCCGATGTCAAAACCTGCTTCACGTGGGATCTTGCGAATCAAGAAGGTCAGACCGCAAAGCCGGCGTTTCAGTTTTCCCTTTTCGGTGCCGTCGTCGAGTGATCGAATTGTTTCATCGAGTTCACGAAGTAGCACACCTTGGTGAACTAGGCTCGGCTGAAGCTGGTCGAACATCAGGTCGGCCGGCACCACCGTGCCTAGTCCGCTGGATGCGTAGTCGTGCAGTGCATCGTGAATGATCCGCAGCTGGGACCGAAGCATTCCGCTCGTGCCTGTTGGATCGACGGCGCGGAACACGTGCTCCCAAAACCGACGACGCACCGGCAGCAATGGGTAATCCTCAACCATGATTTGGCGGTCGCTGCCTTTGCTTCCTATTCGCGTCCCGGAGAGCTGACGTTCAATCTCACCGGAGTGCACATCAAGGCATTTACGAATCGCGTCAACGTGTTCGGGCTTTTTCTGCAACAAGACACGACGCGTCACCGTTTCGACATCGGTATCCGAAAGCTCGATCGGAATGGTGAAGCGATCTTGAAGCCATTTGAAGTGTGGTGCCTGTGACGCGAGAGCATTCTGGCCCGCGCCAACGACGATGATCCGCGATTCCAGCTGCTTGCTGAGCGCCTCGGCAACATCGACCACATCTCGAGTCCGATCCTTCGAGTCGCCGATGTGGATTTGCACTTCATCCAGCACGATGATCGTGCATGGCAACTTCCCATCGACCGAAAGCACCTCACGTGTCAGCTGCAACAATTCTGACGAGGAAATGTCCGCTGGTTTCTTGAACTGCCCTCGGATCGTTTCCCGTGCCGACTTGCGGTCGCCATATCCAGCATCGACCTCGACCAAGGCGTCGTGCAAAACGGGACTGACCGTCAGGTCGTTCAGCTCCCGAAAGAAGTCTTTTCCCTTGGCTTCAACGGCAGCTTTGACTTGATCGTAGAAACCGTTGTTCTTGAGGTAGAGGCAGAACTTCGCCGGAGCATATTGTTCGGGCAGTCCCTTTGATCGCAGAATCATGCCCAAGACGGTCAAACGAACGCTGCTGGTGTCACCTGAGGGCAGCGTCCCCGAAACGGCGTGGAGCCCACCAGCCTTGCGGCCTTCGGTGTCCAGCTCCTTCAACGCTGCGACCACGTCCTCGGGTAAATCCTTTACCAGCGAACGGGCGCGAGAACCATCAGGAAACTCGGTGTCGATCCAGAGGTGACACAGCATCTTTAGAAGGTGAGATTTACCACTTCCAAAGAAGCCGCTGACCCAAGCGGCCGGCTGACTTGTGCCATTAAGGTGCTGAAGATACGACTCCAAGATGCGAACCATTCCATCTTCGTACTGGCCTTCGCATACAAAATTTGAAAGCTCTTCGCGAAGCGTGTCGCGTTCCTGGTCGGTACCTTCCGACGTGATCCGTGCCTGACCATTATTCATCAGCTCCGAATGGGCTGGATCACGGACGAATAGCTCGCTGTTCTTAATCATGAATCGACTCTCGATAGACTTTTTGTTTGATTTGCTGTGCGTGGAATAGCCGGCTATTCGCCTTGGTGAAGCGTGATGGGCGTGGCGAGATAGTTCCAGCCATCACGAGCGCCCAGCAGGCTGTAGTTGTCCTGCTGAAATGTTCCAGGAAAGAACAACACCATGCGTCCGCGGATGTCGCCGACCGATTTGTCGAGGACCTCGGAGACTCGCAGGAATCCATACAGCGAAGATGTGCCGTAGATTGCGACGACAGTGTTTTCGTCAACATCGTCGGCAGTCAACTCGGCCCGCACAGCCGCGACGACATAGTCGAAAAACTCAGTGTCCAGCTTGAGCTGCAAATCTTCAGGACATTCAAAATAGGACTCACGGTATTCTTCCGCTGACATCCAAGCGGGAAACAGTGGCGCGAGATCAAGCTGCCGCCAGCCATAGCCGGCACCCTTCGTGCGAACTTCAAAGTCACCGATTCGTGCATTGAGCTTTCGTTCATCCTCTTTCGCATAGACGACGAAGATTGCTTTCTGGGCGCCAGCGAGATTTTTCTGCCAAGGCGCTTTGATGTTTCGCTCGTAACTGTCGGCCAGGTCTTCAATTCGTCCCATTTGCAATCCTTAGTTCACGTTCGGTTAGCAGAGCACCAAAGCCAACGTCAAAAATATCTTGTGCTCCTCGCAGAGAAATGAGCCCCAGTCTCCTCGCGTCAATTGCCCGAGCCAACGCGATATCCTCTGGTGCATCCAGCAGTCGCATGAACTCACTCGACAACAACTTCTTGCCGCGCAGCCCCATGACGTACCCGAGCAGCAAAGCAAACGTGACCGTGACTGGTGTTGCATCGACTTGTGTTCGCACCTTCCGAACCCGTCCAACTAAGTGTCCAGACTGACTCCAGGATGAACTTGTGTTGCGCGCAACCTTGTCGATTGTTGACTCACCCATGCGCCCGTTCGTGAAGTCATCGATCGAGCTACAAACCGATTGACGCATCAGTTCCATGCCATCCGGCGTCTCCAAAACGGTTGTCGCGGTTGATCGCAGCAACGGGTCGCGAGCGTACGCAATCAAAATCGCCAGTAGCGGTTGCCCTGATTCATCCAAGTCCCACAACGATCGAAAGACACGAAACAAGGGAACCGACTTATCAAGCGAGTACAGCTCACGGAGTCGACGCAGAGTTCCTTTGCGATTGGAGTCCGTTGATTTACCCAACAGGTTTTCATCGACAACCACGCGGTGGTAGTCAGCGAATTCAGCATCTGCCGGCAATGCATCGAAGATCTGGCGAACGTCCTCAAGCGTCATTGTCCGGCTGGAATGCGGCCCACTGGGGCCGGCAATCAAGCCGAACTCCGCCGCATGCTCCGACACTGAATTGAACGTCATGCTTCCCACTTCATCTCCCGCATTGATTGAGGCCAACGGGAGGTATTATCCGCAGCCAATCAGGTGAGTCAATGCGTCGTTCAGAAAGTGCCGGCAAGTTTGCCGGCACTCACGTCCTGTCTTTGACTTCTTCCGGAGATGTGCGTACTGTTACGGCACCACCCAAGCCGCCAGGGAGCAATTCAGTGAGTGCAAGTTCAGCACGCCAGTTAGGGGACGAAGCCCATCAGCATCTTTTTTGGTATAAGGCTTGTCGGATGCTTGCTGACGGGAAAATTGCGTCAGTTGGCTATGAAACCGCGGAATTCAAGGCTTTTGACGATGTCGGCATAAAGTACCTGTCACCGCAACCGGATGGATGCGGTAGCCATTACGACGAGCGCCACGTCCAAGCGAAATTCTCCGTAGGCAGCGAAAAGCAGATCTCTGGAGAGACGCTCACAGACCCTGGCCTGATCAATGCAAGCAAGGTTTCATTGCTGCAGCGACTTCGCTATGCGGTTGACTCATCCAACCAGACAGGGCGGCGATGCCTATTTGAACTTTGGGCTCCGTGGCAGATCGATCCGGGCGACGTACTGGCGAAAATTCACCGACGTGACCACGGAACGCTGGACCTAGACAAGCTATTTGCGGGCAAAACGGCCAAAAGCAAATCGGGCAAGCTACGCAAGGCTTGGGCGGACCATCTGGAGATCAACATGAACGATCGAGCCGAATTCGATCGTATTTTTGGCCGTCTTAGGCTCACGCAAGACATGCGGTCGTTTACCCACATCCGCGATGAGCTGTCGTCAATCATGCCGCTTGCCGGCTTGAAGCCGGTCAACATGGCGTGCATTTCCGATGTGTACTGCACCCTGATTCAACGACTGAGCCGTGACGGGTCGCAATGGTTCAGCCCCAGTAGAATCGAATCGATATGCAGAGCTGAGGGCTTGTGGATTGGGAAGCCGAGCCTTTCAATTCCGGCGACACAGCTGGGGATTCGCAGCTTCTCAAGATTCGCAGAATCGCTCGAAGACACCGTCGACGACCTGCTATGTCTCGAGGAATTCTTTGACGATCGACACATTTCTGACGTCAGCCATTGGCAGACAGATGTTCTTCCGCGGCTACAAGAGTTTTTGTCAAAGAATCTGAACCCCGGCCAATTGACTCGACTACATCTTCCCGTCGTCAGCTCGATAGCGTTCACGGCAGGCTATCTCGCTGAACCGAAACTTGGTGCAAAGATCGAAATCGTCCAACCGGGGTCGCTCGGCGAAGTGACTTGGTCAGCATCAAGCGATCAATCAGCTTCAGTCAATTGGACGGTAGACCAACAAGACTTGAACACGTCAGCCGACGCGATTGTGGTTGCGATCAGTATTTCGCATTACGTCCGACAGGATGTGACTGCGTTTGCAAGCGAGAAAATCAGCGACGCCCGCGCCGTACTCGACATTCGACTAGATCAGGTTGGGCAGGCTGCGATTCGCAATGGGCAGCACGCGTTTGATGCAGCGAACCAACTGTCCACCCTAATCAAAGCGAAGCAGGCTGAGCTTGGATGCGTGAAAGCCCATCTGTTTTGGGCCGCACCGAATTCGTTCGCGTTCTTGCTTGGGCAGGCGTCTCGGACCCTGGGACCTATTTCTCTTTACGAGTTCGATTTTGGCGGTGCTGGCGTTGGTCGGTACACGCACTGTTTCACTCTGAACCCGGACTTTCGTCTGAACTAACACTGGAGTTTCCAACCATGGAATTGCCTTCCTATTTCGCAGACTTTCTTTCCGCCATCCGGCCAACCGAAGCTCAGCGGAAGAAAATGCAAGAGCGACACATTGAGTTACGCGATCGGCTGCGTGCGGATGAAGAACTCGGGCCGCTGATCGTATCGACCTTCATTCAGGGCAGCTATCGTCGATTCACCGCCAATCGTCCCACCGATGGCAGTCGCTGCGACGTCGATATAATCGCGGTGACCAAAATTCATGAAAACGATTGCACCGCCGAAGAGGCTCTGGAAAAATTCCGACCGTTTTTGGTAAAGCACTACAAGGGAAAATACCAGCGTCAGGGGCGATCCTGGGGAATCAATGTCGACAGCGACATTTCGCTGGATCTCGTTCCCACTTCCGCGCCATCGGAAGCAGAAGAGCAGGCGATGGCGAACGCGAAGGTTTTTGAATGGGACTTTCCAGACATCCCTGATCTTGGCAATCCGCTGACGTACAACAGTCTTATCCTTGAAGGAAGCGGCTATCAGTTTAATCAGTTCACCAAGGCCGCCAGTGCTCCGGACTGGAAGACTCAGCCGCTGCGAATTCCCGATCGTGACGCAAATTCGTGGGGCGACACGCACCCGCTGGAGCAGATTCGCTGGACCTGGGAGAAGAGCAAACTGACCAACGGGCACTTCGTGAACGTCGCTAAGGCAATTAAACGGTGGCGTCAGGTGAAACAGCCGACGCCCAAGTATCCGAAGAGCTACCCGCTTGAACACATGATCGGTGATTGTTGCCCTGACGGAATTCAACACGTTGCCGCCGGGGTGGCCGAAACATTTGAAGAGATGGAGCGACGATATCGACCCTACGTCAAAATGGGGATCAAACCGCAGATTTGGGACCGAGGAGTCATGGGTCACGACGTTCTTAAACGCGTTTCGTTTGAAGACTTTTCAGCCTTTCTTGATCTCTCGAAGGACGCCGCTGTTCTTGCGCGAGAAGCTCTCGATGCCGACACGGTCAAAGGAAGCGCGAACCTCTGGCGTAAACTATTGGGTGATGAGTTTCCTGAGCCGCCGGACAATGGCGGCGGCGGTGGATCGTCGACGGGAGGCGGTGGAGGCTACACGCCTCGCGTCAAAAACACGACGATTGATGGAGGGCGTTTCGCGTGAGCGCGACACGCCCAGTACCAACCGATGGACTTAGGTATGGCCGAAGGCTCGTGGAATCGCTCGGTCAGGCCGAGTTGCTACGCGACTTGGAATGGGATGAGCGGCTGGGATGGCGGATCACCGTAGCAATCACAATTGATTCCGGTAACGAGGAGCTGGTGCCGGCCAAAACCAATTGGTCTATCTATCTAGACGAACAGCATCCTTATGGGACTATTGATTTCTACCCTGCCGTCGAAGGTGGCTTGGCCGGAACATTTGCTCACCAGAACTACAATGGCTTGGTCATTGGGGATAGGCTAAGCGGGAACATTTGCATCAAAGCACCGCAGTTCGTGTTCAGGCGTGACGCATATGACGCCGATCCCATCGGACACAAAAACCGTTTGGCGTGGTACATCGAAAAAGCAGTCGAGTGGCTGACGGCGGCAAGCCAAGGCAAGCTCCTGGATGAAGGTGACTACTTCGAGCTGCCTGTTTTCTACTCGCCTAAAATGACGGACCACACGATTGCAACCAATGAGAACGCTGACTCCTTCGCCTTGTGGCAGTCTGCCACTCAAAACTATGGATCAGCAGAATTGGTGGCGGTCGGCCCGAATTCCGCGCCCACGTTCGCGGTACGGCGTTTTTTTGATGCCAAGTCAAACGCAATTATGGAATGCGATTGGGGAGTCGAAATTTGCCATTCCAAGCGAACTATCCAGCCTGCGATCTGGACACTGGCCGACTTCCTACCAGTGCTTGAGCCGTATCAAGTTCCCACGACTTGGAAGGAAATGAGACGGGTTTTTCTAGCGCATGGTGATAACATTGACACAAGACTCCGCGATTGCTTTCGTCTGATCCGTGACGGGTACCAACGATTCCTGCTTGTTGGAATCCCTGTCAGTAAACGAATCGGCGAAGCACCGTCAATGATTCACTGGCAGCCACTGGCCCTACCCCCTGTTTCCTTTGGCATCAATTTTGCCAAGGGATTTCGCCCCAATGATGAAGGTTACTGGCGCCGCGATCGGCGCGAGTTGGTCGGAAACGGCGAGACGATAAATTGGCAAACCGGTAAGAGCTGGGGCAAAGACGATTTGACCATCAGAGGACGACTCGAAAACAAATTGAGTGACAAAAGAATTGCGATCATTGGAGCCGGCGCGGTTGGGTCGGTTTTGTCTGAGTTGATGTGTCGTGCAGGGGCGCACAAACTCACAATCGTGGACTATGACGATTTGGAGCAGGGGAATCTTTGCCGTCACCTCCTAGACATCAGCGACCTCGGACAGAACAAAGCGGTCGCGATGGCAACTCGACTGAACAAAGGCCACCCACATTCGGCCTGTACAGCGATCGATGCGAGATTTCCTAAGCAAACGCAGCAACAGAATCTGAAACTCCAAGAGGCAGACCTAGTCATTGATTGCACCGGCGATGATCAGGTAACTCGTGATCTGGCGTCGTTTGCCTGGACAGATGAAAAGCAAATTGTGTCACTGTCGCTCGGCTATGCAGCCAAGAGGCTGTACTTCTACGCAAACCCGTCTGGTAAATTCGATCCTAAGGACTTTGCGTCGAAAGTAACTCCATTTCTTGAGCAGGATGCGAGCGAACACGATGGCCAGTTGTTGCATCAGGGCATCGGGTGCTGGCACTCAGCCTTTCCAGCACGCATTGATGATGTTTGGATGTTAACATCGGCCGGAATAAAGTTGCTGGAAGCATGGTGCACTGGTTTGTCAGAGGGCAATTTCGCTGTACTAGAGCAAGTTATCGATGAAGGCGGATTCTCCGGTATTATCCGGCGCGGAGCTGCATAGTGCTATTCCCCTATGAGTATTGGTCCGAGTGCGGAAAATTCGGGCTGCAGATTCCCGAGAAGCAGCAGGGCGAACTCATATCGTTTTGCCGAAACGCAGGAAGCATCGAGACGGGCGGTATTCTGCTAGGCAGATACGTCGAAGCTGATTCATGTGCGCTGGTTACAATCGTTACAGGGCCTCCACCGGATTCAAGGCAAACCAGTAGTGCATTTGACCGTGGGGTGAACGGCCTGCAGCAATTGCTGGATCGATTGTGGACTAAGAACGAGGCATACTACCTTGGCGAGTGGCACTACCACCCCGCACAAGTTCCAACCGCAAGTCCGCAAGACAAACTGCAAATGCAAAGCATTGCCGGTAGTCAAGACTACGCCTGTCCTGAACCTTTGCTAGTTATTGTTTCACATGGAGGCAATACGACCGAATTTCATTTGGCCGTTTCCGTTCACAGGTCAAAAATGCAGCCTATTGCACTAAAGTGAAACGGCGAATCGGCTTGGTCAGATAGCTCAACTGGCCTTGAACTGTCTGGTTTCGCTCAGCCTAGCCCAACTTCCCCAACGTTTTCGTTGAGAGATTTTTTTTCGATAATTTTCGGGGTGTTCGGGGCCAGATTTGGTTGCCGCTGTTTTTCAGCTTTCCCAAATTCTCGTGTTCTGTCCCAACCTGCGTTGTAGTGACGACTTTTGAGCTGGCGTACCCTGCTGCGATGCCTAACATCCTGGCATGTTCATTCGGCAAAAGTTTCGAAACAAGAACGGCAAGCGACACGCCTAATGGGCGCTCGCCGAGTCCTATCGCACCGAGAGAGGACCAAGGCAAAGAGTTGTCTCCTGGCTTGGCAAGCTCGACGAGCAAGGACGTGTTAACGTCGACAGTCTTGCGGAATGTCAGAATCAACAACAAGACAACAAAGGCCAAGTGCAACTCGAGCTCTTCGACGCCCCAAAACCACAATGGGTCACCGTCGATGCTGCAAACGTTCGCGTCGAAAACTGCAAGCAGTTTGGCGCCCCCTGGTTGGCAATCCAATTGATCGAAAAACTCAAACTCGATCAATTCTTCGAGCACGTTATGCCGCGTGGGCAAGAAACCGTTCCATGGGCAACGACCGCGATGCTGCTGATCATCGCCAGACTTTGCGATCCTCCCAGCGAACTCTACATCGCTGAACGATGGTATCCTAAAACGGCACTACCTGACCTACTTGGAGTTCCCATCTCACGCGTTGATGACAACCGGCTCTACCGAGGACTTGACCATCTTTTGCCTCACAAAGAACTCTTGGAAAAGCATCTAAAAGATCGACTTGGAGACTTGTTCGAACTGGAGTACGACCTGCTGCTCTACGACGTTACAAGCACCTACTTTGAAGGTTAAGCCGAGGCAAATCCGAAAGCGTAACGAGGACACTCTCGCGACAAGCGACCGGACTGCAAACAGGTCTGTATCGGCCTGGTCGTGTCGCGATGTGGAATGCCGTTGGGATACCGTGTTTTCTCGGGGAATACGGAAGATGTGACAACGGTCGAGGAGATCGTCGAGGCGATGGAAAAACAGTATGGCGTCGCCGATCGCGTGTGGGTCATGGATCGCGGAATGGTCAGCGAAGACAACTTGAAGTTTTTCCGAGCAGGTAATTTTCGCTACATCATTGGCACGCCCAAGTCGATGCTCAAGAAGTTTGAAGCCGAGCTGTTGGCAAAGGACTGGCACGAAGTCCGTGGTGGCCTGGAAGTCAAACTTTGTAAGCGCGACGATCTCGCCGCGGGCGAGTGTTTTGTTGTGTGTCGTTCGGCTGATCGTCGCAAGAAAGACGAAGCGATTCTTCGTCGCAGCGAAGAGAAGATTGAAGCTCGATTGAAAACGATGACCGAGCGTTGCCTGAAACAGAATCGCGATGTTCAGAAAGTGGAACGAGAGATCGGTAAACTTCTCGGCAAAAACACTCGCGCGGCAAAACTGTTTGAGGTGGTGGTGAAAGCGGACGAAAGTGGTGCCGCAAAAATCCTCTGGAAGAAGATCACTTTAGAGACGGATTGGGCGAAGCTCAGCGCAGGTTGTTATCTACTTCGGACGAATGTAACGGATTGGAAAGATGAGGATCTTTGGAGGGCCTATACGCAACTGAGCGAGGCGGAGAATGCATTCAGAATTCACAAAACAGATTTGCAACTGCGTTCAATTTGGCATCAGGAGGAAGACCGTTTGGAGGCCCACTTGTTGGTCTGTTTTCTCGCGTACGTTCTGTTGAAAAGTTTGGGTAGGCTGTGTGCTCGCGCGGGGTTGGGAGACGAGCCCCGTCGGGTGCTTGAGGAGTTATCTGAAATCCGACCGATGGACGTCGTCCTTCCGACATCGGCGGGGCATGAAATCCGTCGCCGATGGGGTGCAATCCCATTTCGTCGACGCTTTTTGCTGGCAATAGCTTTCGTGAAGTTCGTCGAAGGTGGTCCCTCTTTGTTGCGTTGAGTTTCGTACAATTCCTCCTTTGGAAGGATCGATTCAAATACAGCGCAAGGATGCGACATGCACACAAGAGGCGCGACCATGGACGGACCAGAAGGCAAGCAGATCGAATCTGCCGAGGAAATGATTGGCCGTTTCCTCGGGGAGTTGAATAGCCAGATTCCTCATTGGAAGCAATCTCTGGACCAATCGCCAAGTCAACTCGAACAGATCGAAAGAGCGGTTCATCAATCCTTCGCACGCGGCGCTGACATGCTCGTTGCCGGATTGCTGGCGATCACGATGGTCAGCGACCAGCTTCAACGGGCCGAGCAACAGACTCGCAAGAACTATTCCCGTCCGCTCGCAAAGGGGCGTGAAAGGACGATCGCTGTGAGGCTCCTGGGAGGAATGTTTTTATGGGTAACGACGCTCTATTGTCCCCCCAAAAAGAAGCGTTTCGGACGAGACGACAAACCCCGAGTGGGGATCGATCTCACACTGGCACAGTTTGGATTTGGCAAAGCCGTTTCGCCTGCCCTGCAGAGTCAAGTTGCCCGAAAAGTCGCGCTTTGCCCTTCGATCAGTTTTGCACATCAAGAACTATTACGTGACGGCGTCCAGCTCGATGCCAAGACTGTCAAACGTGTGACCTATCAATGCGGCGAGGGGCTTCTAGCGTTGCGTACTCACCGCATTGAGCAAATGCGACAAGGCAAGCTGCCCGTGGGAGATGAATTGGCCGGAAAGCGAGTGTCCGTGCAAATCGACGGCGGAAGAATGAAGATTCGTGGCCCAATGAGGAAGAAGCTCAAGACGAGTGAGAAAGTCGACGACGATGGCCTTTTGATCGAGGACTCCCCGGGCCGCTCACGCAAGGTTCCAAAGCGCACTTATCAGACGGATTGGCGAGAGCCGAAACTGGTGACAATCTTCATCCACGATGAGTACGGCAAAATGGAAAAGAAGACGAAAGCAACGATCGATGGCACGCTCCGTGGTCCCGATGCAATCGCTGAAGTGATAGCGATGCATTTGCATCGGTTGGGGGCGGCCAAAGCGTTGAGCGTGACTTTTGTTGCTGACGGAGCGCCGTGGATCTGGGACCGCGTCAGCTGGATCATCAAAATGGCGGGGCTGCAAAACGTCGAAACGGTCGAGGTCTTGGATTGTTGCCATGCAGTGCATCACATATCGCTTGCGTTGGCCGCATTGGGCTTATCCAAAGAGGAGCGAAATCCCCTTTACCGTCAGCACCGTACGCTTCTGCGAAATGGCCAATGGCGTCGTGTGGTTGAGGAGCTGTCTTCACTTCAGCGGGAAGATGATCCGATTGACGCGTTGAATACGGAAACCTCTTACCTTCGCCACCACGGTGAGGCAGGTCGGCTGAGCTACGTCTCGTTTCGCTCTCGCGGTCTGCCGTGCGGCAGTGGTGCGATCGAAAGCGGGATCCGCCGGGTGATCAATTTACGGCTAAAAAGCAACGCGATGTTTTGGACGGCCGAGAATGCGGAATCGATGCTCCAAGTTCGTAGCCAAGTGATCCCAGATCAATGGGACAAAGCAATGGTGGAGCTTGCGGAATTCCGGCGGACGGTAGCATACGATGGCTACCAATGGACTCCAGTGGAGACAAGCTGCAAAAGTGAAAACTCTCATAGCACCGCAACTTGATCCCGCAATTTACGGGTTTCTAACGACGCTTTTGTTGGATTGCGCCCCGCCGATGCGTTTCGCGACCCAGTGAGCATCAATCGATCCCGCTCGATCGACTGGGCCTCAAACTGCCCAGCCGTCTCTTTGGCACGGAAATGTAGTGCCAACTTTTTTATAAGAAAACCCCGGCTTTTACCGCTCCAGGCACATTTCGCTGGGGAAGTTGGGCTAGCATTGCCTCCCGATAAGAATTGGTATCGCCAGTACCAGAACTACTTACCCGTGCCTAATGGTGCAACTTCAGTCGCTGCTCAATGATCTCGGCGCGAACGTTGAGTTGACGAACGAGTGTCAACGAACGACCAAGGCTGGAATGTTCACAAAATGCGAGAATCTGGATCTACTTCGCGAATTGTCGGGACTATCAATGAGTGCCCGAAAATGTGGCCGGGTCAATATGCATTGCACGGATTCGTGCCTCCGGCGTTGACGCTACGAACAATAGTGACGGAATCCTGGGCTGGTGCCACAAAGGGCTACAGCTTGAAACGCCTGACAAACAAGCCACCTCGGCCGTGCCCCCATACTGTTACATCTTTCACGTGCCAAATCAGTACGAGGTGAAAACATGACGGATCACCCAATAAACGAGATGCGGATCACAATCTCCGCGGCTTCTCTTTGTCCAAAATTCAAGCGGTGCAGCTCAATCAATCTCTGCGCAGCTGAACGCCGATTTGGAAGATCGACCAGAGCATGTCCAATTTGCTATGCAGAGAACCAATTTGCAGGATGGCTGACGAACGCGTCGGCTTCGACAGTTGGAAGGATGACTTGAGCAGCAACCCAAGAACTCCGACTAGATTAGAATACCTGCAGTGCCGTCGATTGGATCACGTTTGACTTTTGCCCCGAGCGGACGCATCTGGCCGACGGCACTTCCTCCTTTTCCATGCCCATCCGCGACAGCAATCTGTTTAACATCGCAGTGCTTGTCGAGCTCGCGAAGGTCGGCATCGATGCAGCGGCTGTCTATCCAAGACGTTCTTCAACAGTCTGAATGGCCACACTTTGCGTTTGCTGTCAATCAATGAGCTACAGGTCGTCGACCAACTCGGCTGGTGTGACGCCTATTGCATTGGCTAAACGGTAGATCGTCAGCAGCGCGGGGTTTCGCTCGCCATTCTCGTATTCAGAAATGACTGGCTGAGCCGCGCGATTTCGCGTGCTCTGCGCATTCTTTGTCTGGTCTCTCCAATCTAAAGTTCATTCGCACTGACGGGGGGCCATTGCTGCCACGCATTGGTGAATTGAGAGCAATGCTGTTAAAAGAAGGAGTCTTAAAAACATTGGCTTAGGTTCCTTAACATGGTCGACTGTCCCCAGATCTTTCCTTCAAAACCTGTGGAAGACGTGCGTCAATAGTCATTTTGGAGGGTATGTATCATGAGGTCGCAGATTAGCTAAACCACCGTAATAGCTTGGTTTGATTCAGCTTGAGTTGAATAACAGAGAGCTCGGTGACGAAATGTGCAAAACGGTATTTTGGCGACCGGCCCTCAACATACCGTCGAAAATTTTCCCCTACAGCCGCATGCGATCCTAGGTGGCTTGAGTTGCTCCAAGAATCGCGAAACGGCTAGAATCGTAAACTTAGCGCACTCAGCTCTCTTAGCGAACCACCAAGTAACGACCGACCTGCTTCACCGGCCAGTTAAGGTTTAGTAAAGCTTGAAGCATCGATCCGTGACGCACATCAAACAAATAGTGCTTCATCGTTCCCGAGTGTAGTCCTCGCCATCTACTGATAGTTTGAGTGCGGAGCCATACTTCGCATCTCTTTACCTCTTCTGGGATTGACGGTCGGGAGAGTGTTAGAACATCAGAAAGTGACATTTTGTTTCCTCATTTTGGTATGAGCTTGAAACGGAAGGAGATCCCAATGAACGTTCATTTGGGAAAGAAACGCGCTAGCTCGCGCTGGCGCTTCACATAGGTGCATGCGGTGTGCTCACGCACCTCTTTGCGCATCTCAACCGGCTGTCGTAGGGCAGCAAGTCTTCAACGCGCTAATGGTCGGATTTCTCAGTTGCAAACGGCGCTTGGGTTGGCGCTTGTGAAAGCATCTGAATCCGCGATTTGAAATTCGAAACGAAGGAATGAAAGGGCCCGTTGCGATTTGGTTGTTCTCGATCGATATGCTGAAGCGATCTGGTGCCGAAGGTTGATCGCATTGATCGGTTATCCTTCAGTGAACCGCTCGATGGGTTTAGTTCGCCGCTCGCTTTGACCACTCAATGCGCGGCAATGCACATGCATGTTGCTGCGTCCAGGGTGAATTTGGTTCAAAGTGCATTTATGGCGATTTGTGAGGTGAACCGTCGCCCCGGAAGGGCCCAACTCTCAACAACCAATCGGACAAAGAGGTCTGGGCTAGGTAACGTTGATACCAGCCATTCCTGCGTTACGTGACGCAGCGAGAGCGACGCACTAGGGTTTGGAGGAGAATGACTGATCCGTTCTTAGTTAGCTTGTGTCTCCATTCCTTCCTCAACCCGGTGTTTGGAAAGTCAGGGAGAAGGGGTGGGGAGGGTTATCCCACCAACGGAAACAAGGCACTCGATAACTCTGACGTCAGTACCCTTGTGTCACTATTTTCCAGTTTTCTTGAAACTTGGCGGGTCTCAAAGAAGAAACCAAGAGAATTGATCGCAAGAGAAGAGGGTGTCTCGGTTCAAGAAGCAGATTCACCAGAGTAAGTCCCGTTATCCGCACAGACTAACTAAACTGGTTGATATAAACGGAGTTTCTGGAAAAATCGTTTCGCTACTGCTTGAGGATTAACGTCGGTTGCTTTAGTTTGCCAGGGATGAACGATTTAATCTGTTTTCAACCGACGCAACAGCACGCGGCGCAGAATAACCACTACCTCCTTTCTAATGAGCAGCCTCGCAAAGAGGGTGACGGAGGTTTTGTGTTGCTCATCCTTCTGATGGCAGCAGTCGCATTTTTCTTCCTGGTTCCCCATCCATCCATCGATGACGATCCTGTGATTAGATGACGTTCGAGGATGGAGCTTGTCTCCTTCTCAATGCAGTCCAGTCTAAATGCACCTTGCCTACGGGCTATTTTGAATGTTCGAGCCAAGCTATGAAAGAAGACCTTCAAGAAGCAATTTCACAGTTCCTGGGACGACAGGTTCTCTTCCATGAAACTGGTTCGAGCGATGGCAAACTATGGTTTTCCTTTCTTGACATTGACGAAGTTGAATACGTTGCCTTTGGCAGCAGTTCGCTGGAATCTAAAGTTTGGCAATTTACGCTTGTGTCTCATCCAGAACATGTGAGCTTTCGCAAAAGTGGTGCTATTGAAAGGGGAGATCTGCTTTCCCAGGGCGAGTTGTTCATCGTACTGAGAAGCGCACCGAAAAACGGTGTTGAAACGGCGCGAAAATAGCTCGGATCTCCTGACGCTTGCAAGGAATCTGGAAGCCGTATATCCTTACGGCAGCTAGGGTTAGTGCCTTTGCTGGCGAGAGCTGACGTGGGGATTGCAAATCCTTTATTCGTGGGTTCGAATCCCACCGTCGCCTCTTTTTTTTCGGATTTGGGGAACAGCAGCCTCGTGAATCCGAGTTTTTAGTGAGCCTCGTTGGAGTGGAAGGCTTCAGCCGATCTGAGCACTCATCGAAAACCGTTTGAGTGGTAGGCTTCAGCCGATCTGAGCATTCATCGAAAACCGTTGGAGTGGTAGGCTTCAGCCGATCTGAGCACTCATCGAAAACCGTTGGAGTGGCAGGCTTCAGCCGATCTGAGCATTCATCGAAAACCGTTGGAGTGGAAGGCTTCAGCCGATCTGAGCACTCATCGAAAACCGTTGGAGTGGCAGGCTTCAGCCGATCTGAGCACTCATCGAAAACCGTTGGAGTGGCAGGCTTCAGCCGATCCGAGCACTCATCGAAAACCGTTGGAGTGGAAGGCTTCAGCCGATCTGAGCACTCATCGAAAACTGTTGGAGTGGTAGGCTTCAGCCGATCTGAGCACTCATCGAAAACCGTTGGAGTGGCAGGCTTCAGCCGATCTGAGCACTCATCGAAAACCGTTGGGGTGGTAGGCTTCAGCCGATCTGATCACTCATCGAAACAGGTTTGAACGGCTGAAGCCTGGACTCCAACAGGAGGTGGACACAGGGCACCTGTCTAACCAATCTCAACACCCCCCCAACTGTCGGCGATGGACATTGAGGTCTGATCCAAGAATCAAATGGTGCTGTTTCCCCTGCGACTTGTCTGTTCATGGCCGTCGTGCTGCTGGGAATTTTGATCGGCGTCCTGATTGCTTGATGCTGTCATCCGTGCACAGCGTTGCTCATTGTCCGCGATGCTGCTTGAGAACCTTCTTGATAGCATCGTGAGTTTTGATTGGAGCACGAATGACCAAACTAGCGTTTTGCGGATAAGGTGCCATTGTTGCCGGTCCGCCGCGAGCTTCCCACGTATTGGGAGCAACTGTCGTCTGCAGGTACATCATCAAAATCTCACTGTCGAAATGTCCGTCCTTTGTCCAGACGGGCAGGTCACCAATTCGATATTGCTCGACTACGATTTGAACTTTCTCATCGGCCGGTTTATCCGCCAAGAGTGTCGCTGATGAAAAAGCGATGATCACCGCGACAGCAAGTAGCACGATGGGTTTCAATTTGCTCATCTCAGACTCCGTAGTGTTAGAAAGGGGGTGAGGCTGGGAAGCACTGTATCGAGCTTGCTGATCTGCGCAAATGCCAATCCTTCGGCGGCGACGTCCACGATGTGGCCCCAGAGGACAAAAGGGTCAAGAGCCGTTTAGCATGTCTTTACGTGAAGGATCCTGACCCTTCTGTACTTCCCTAGATCAGTGCGGAGCCAACGCGATGTGCAGGCATCGGGAGTTGGGCTTCCATGTCAAGTTGCTGACCACTGACGCTCCTGACCATCGCATCGAGATCCCACTTCTACAGGCCAGCGGCAGAAACGCCATTCGCGTGATGACTCTCGGACTTCAAAAAGGCGTCGTAAACGGCGTAGAATTCTGACTCGGTTAGAGTACGCGGGCGATCGCGGATTGACGTCGGAAGTAGCCGGTATACCGACATTCGGTAGTCGCGTCTCGAGTCCAAAATCGCAAGGGTCTGTTCAAGGCCGTCGCGATTGCAGCTTCCGCAGCATCCCTCGTATATCTCCGTCGAAAAACTCGAAAGTCCAGGCAAATCTGCCAGCCTCGATACGTCTAAATTGTCGTAGGCGTTGATTGGAACTGTCACATGCATTACGCGAGCACCTAAGAAAGGGCGTTGAAGTGACCAAGGCGCATACTCAATACGCCCTCCATTGGATTCAACCTCGCGTATCAACATGAGCCGAGGATACTCAATCCATAGATAGGCCCCACACGGAACAGCCGCGAAGATGGTCGCCGTCAAGAGCGAGCGAATGCTGTAGCGAATTCTTGGCATGAGGTCTGTGGAATCGGAGGAGCTGACCGAAGATGGCCGTTGAGGTTTCCATTTGTAAACACGTCACGCCGTTCTTCGCTGATTGGCATGATTCCGCAATTCACGTCCCATCGACGCGAGTCTGCTGGGAACGCGTATTAGAGCCGCTATGGTACACGACAAAGCAATCAAGATCGCTGTCATCTCGTAGATGTCATGCGTGTCTAGAAAAAGCTTGCGACAAGTCACTAAAAGTGCCACGAATAATGTTGCGGCAAACAGCGATGTTATTGAAAAGCGATATCGAGTCAGGCCCCCGTCCCGGACCCAAACGTACGTATCACACGTCACGAATATTGCTAATGCCGCATTAAGTAGTAGAGCGTAGACGTTTACATGGTCCCAAGGGCAATTGTCAAACGGCCACCGTGAATATGCCGCAAAGGGGGCCGGAAAAGATCTTGCCGATGGTTGACCTTTCTTGCCTACAGGATAGACACCGATACGAAAGAGTCCCGCGAATGGCCAGCCATGTATCCAGTTCCCTCCACCAGAGTTAAAGACGCGTTCTTGCGGCACCTTGTAGTCCTGAAACGACGGAAGATTTGGATTGCGAGACTGGAGAGGAAATCGGAGTAAGTGCAAGGGTTGACCGTCTGCATTCACAATTGCAAATGCAGAGAGAGTGACAATTGCGGCTGCTATTGGGATTAGATTGTTGCGCAACTTAAGTAGCCTTTGTTTTCCGAACGCTGGCGGTATCCGAGACGCTGGGTTTGATCCGTGGATTGTACCGCCCGTTTCGCCCGCGTTGCAAATCGAGTCCTGAATCCGCGGGAACGAGAAAAGGTGAACGAGAAAAGGTGAACGACACCTTATCTCCACCGACACCTTTTCTCGACCCCTGGTTCTAATGTGCTTAGCTCTCAAGATCGCGTTGTCGCCCGCTCGTGTGCAACGGAATGGTTACACGGCGATTCGGTATGAGTCAGCCGAGCGAAAGAACCCTGCAACCCGTGATCTCCTTAAGTCGAGACTCTTGCGAGGTCTTGAGAGGATTTACAAAAATGACAGTGTCCGCCTGACGATCGGAAGCCATAGCGGCAAGTTCGTCCACTTTGCCAGCACCAATAATCGTGGCGGCACGTAATGGCGCGTTCATTTTTGTGACCCCTCCAGGTTTCTTAGCGCTTGATACACCGCGACGTTGAACGACACGACCGACCACAGTTGCGCCGAGTCGAGTCAACATCGCTTCAACTTCGTCTATGTGCTGGGGCGCATCCTTGTCCTTGGCCGACACGAGTCCGGCGATTATGCATCGTGTTCCCGCAACGTCGCTTTCGCTGACTTTCATGACACAAGAAACTCCACTTAGGCTTTTCCGTATAACGTAGTCGATCAGCCAGCGGCGACGGTTGATCTTCCATTTCAAGACACCCCACTACCGCGACTCGGTTGCATCGGATGGTTCGTCGATTGCTTGACTATGAATCCGGGGCTCGGCAGTTGTACCGATTGACCAACCAGAAGACAAACGAAAGAAAACCGTGTGAAACTAAAGTTGCCAAAACAAATGCCAACAAAGCATGCCCCCAAGACGGAACAAAGTTCCCCGATGCTCCCCAATAAATGAGCATCACTGGACCTTTGTTGCACCAGAATGCATTCAGATTGCCAAGCATCACGCCGACCGCAAGCAGCCAGCCATTGCCCCTCAGTGTTGAGAACCGATAGGCCAATACGGTTAAGAAGCCCAGGAGTGCTCCTCCCATGTAGGGGAATTCTGTTTCCCGAGGACCGGTCCAAATGGCAGCCCACTGTAAAGCGGTACCGAAGAAGAACCCGAATACCAACGATGGCCACCACCGGACTCGCGGAGTACCGGAGGCAAAATCGACTGCCGAGCGCGATTCGATTGGAGCGTAAGGATTGAGTGGTTCGGACATATTCGCTTCAACCGACGAACGGTGGTCGTCACCGAGGACCGCCAATGTGGTTTCCATTTGTAACCGCGTGACGCGGTCCTTCGGTACACGACATGGTTCTGGCTTCAGGATCGCTCGGACGCTGGAGGTCGTAGATAAGTATCGCCCACCAGTTTACCGAATTCTGTATGTAGTGTCTCTACTCTTGTGTCGAAGATTCGTCGGTGTACGGCCTGAGTACAATTTCTGTCGCACTCGCCGGAGGGATGCGTCGCGTCAAACTGCTAATTAACGACGCGGGCACCGGATCGGAATAGAAATATACAGTTGGTGCGGAGTAGCATTGAAGCGATGCAGGGAGCGTAATTGCGAAAAAGAGTGTCACAATCAGAAGTGTCCGAATCGAGAATTGCGTAATAGGCCTCATGGTGCAATCTAAATGGGTAAGAGCAGTCGTTGTGTCGCAGTGTGAACGAGAAAAGGTGTCCGAACGAGAAAAGGTGTCCGACACCTTTTCTCGCGGATCAGCGGCAAGGGCCCTTGGCGTCTTTCCACGACGTCCGGCGTCCAGCGCGCTTTATCCAACGAGTATCTGGCCGCTGAGGGCTTGTTTATTCTTGAAGAGTACTGGCTATCGCTTGCATCCTTGAGGCGAAACGCCTAGTGCGGACCCGCATGCTAGGTGTTGTGGGAGGGGTCCCGGGCAACCGGGCCCCTATCCCGATTGTCATGGTTCGCCGCTTACGTTATCGGGATGTTTGCGCCTGTATCGCCGTGGAGGCGGGTTTCGATTCCAGGCGTATGTCCATTCATCCCACCATACAGTCAAAGACGTAAGGTGAAAATACATCTTTGAATTGCGAGCAGTTGAATCAGCATCGATAAGCCCAAGTGCGCGGGCATGTTCCCAAATCGTGTCTCCAAAAATCATCGGCCGCTGCACCTTGGATTGCACAAGTCGGTCACGTTCCTCGTCAACCCTGTAGCTCGGCCAGCAGTATCCGGCGCGATAGGCCTCCGAAAACACACGAAAGAAATCCTGCTTGTATGGCTCCTGTTCAACACTAACTACATCCTCGTAGCCCTTGAGCAAATCGAATATCTGATCGAGGAACGTAGCGTGTTCGGTCATCCATAGTTTTTTGGCCATAGCAGCAATCTATTGCACGCAATGTCTTTTGGAACCTAAGGCTCGTGGGCTCGCGGTCACGTTCATGAATCGATTCCGTTCATCATTTTAGTGCCTTGCTCAGCTGCGGACATTCCAATGCGGAGTTGGTTGACTAACCCGATTCCACTATTCAAATAGGCGTACCCGCAAGCTCGCAAGGCGGTTTGAAGCCCCATTAAGAAAGCGTAGTCTTGGGATCGCTTGATCGCGTAGTGCTTCACAATCGCTTCGACACCTACTGGCGCATGACGATCCATGTTCTTTGCGAAAAACCCGAAACCATGTGCCTTGAAGCGAAAATGAGGAGATGTCGCCCCCTGACTTTCAATTGAGGACGCGAATGAGTACCGACCCTTGTTTCCTGGATATGGAATCAACTCAAAACCAGATGAATTGATGCTTGGAGCGAGAACAATCGTCTGTGAAGTCAAAGCGAGAAACCACTCCGCAATTGCACATGAGACGTCGTTGGTACCAAGGTTGGAAAGCATTCGGAGAGAAAACAGGCTAATGAGCAAAATTTCGCCCGTCCGGTCGTCATCGTTGTGAGGTGATGAATCCGCATAAACCGACACTTGTTCAGGCTGGTGGAAATGAATCTCGGCGGTGTTCGTCATTGGCATGGTTTAGTTTCTGGCGCGAAATTGCATGGCAAGCCTGTCAGGTCAGCGGGCCTGGTTTCTGGGTATCAGTGAACGCTACGCGTAACCGGGAACGCGCGGGAAAGTGTCTAACGGCCAAATCGCTCAGCTCGCGTTCTCCGGTTCACGCGATGGTTACCCGCCAATGAAGCACATTATACCAGTTTAATTGCAAGCAGGTCATCACGATGAATCTGGCTCCTGGTACTCCGGAGGCGCTCAAAGGGGTCAGGCCTCTTTGTTCGCCAATTGCGTTCACCTAAGAAGCCTGATCCCTTTGTTTTCCTATCATGACAAACAGCGAGATTAACTATGCTTGGATTTCCACGGCCACTCGTCTTTGCTGAACCGCCACCGTACGTCGATGGCACTGGTGCTGAATATGCGCGGACATTGGCCGAGAAAGGACAACGGCATTCTTTCCGACTAATCGTAATCGGATGGGTCTTCATTATCGCCGCGGGCATTTGCGCACTGCTGGGGACAACCGCACGAACCCAATTTGAGGTTGAGGAGAAGGACGGCGACGTCATCGCGTTGAAGTCCGGAGCCGGGCACTGGCTCCACGCCAACATTGGAACGGTTTTCGGCGTTTGCGCAATCGTGTTTGCCGGAATTGGCTGGCAATCACTCGATAGGGCGACGGCGGCCGCACTGCTAGCGTCAGCTGCGACAACCGCACTGTCGTTCTTGCCCGCTGCCGTTGATGAAACCGCAGATATTAAGGTCTATAAGATGTGCCTTGAGGCGAAGTCAGGATGGCTCGAAGGGCGAATGAACCACGACCGGAGAAATACGATCGCTCAGTCTTTTTTTGGTGAAGGCAATACCCAACCGACCTCACGTAACCCAAAACCGATACCCAACGACGCCGACGAACAATGACATCCACCGAAGGACGCCAGCCAAGCGATTTAGCATTGGTGACTCTTTCACGCGTCCCCGGTGACGAGCGACGTTCGTCGCCGCGGACGCCGCCATGAGTTGGTTAGCGTAGTGCGATTCAATGAAGGGCGATCAAAGGAGTCAGACGATCAAGAGGGTCAGGTCTCGTTGTTTGCCAGTTGCGTTCACCTAAGAAGTTTGACCCCTTTGTTTTTTCCTTGCGTTCACCTAAGAAGCCTGACCCCTTTGTTTTTTTCTGCTGGGCAAGTGAGAGCGATCCGCTAGTCTGAATTCTCTCGATGACGGCCAGCAGGATGTCGATTCGCTGTGCTGGGATTTCGATGACGGCTCCGACGGTCAGGCGAACTCTCAGAGGCGGTTCGTCATCGATTGACTCGCCGGGGAGAACTTCAACGGGCAGGAAAGTCTGCCTCGGTTGGTCGGCCGTTTGCGAGAGTTCTCGCCGCCATTTGTAAAAGGATGCGGTCGAGATTCTTTGGTTGTCACAAAACCGAGCGATGCTCAATCCCGAGTGTGACTGGCGAGAGATCAATTCTCGCCAAGCCTGCCGCTGGGCAGGATCCGGTTTTCGCGTCATGGTGGACTCCGTGTAGGCGGGGCAAAACCCGCCAAGCTAAACCGGCAGTCAAGATGAAACCTACGTGCGCTTACCAAAAAGCAGATGAAACCATGCAAGGATGACACGGGATTGATCAATGAAGACGTCATAGAGTTTTCTGAACGTGGATGGTTCTTGAAGCCAAGGGTGGCACAAGCGGATTCGGGACGGCACAATATGGTCGCTAAATGAGTGGGCCGTGGATAGACAACGGCCTTCAACAAATATTGAATCTCAGTAAGCCCCCAACGAATGACAGTAGCGATCTGCAGTCCGCTGTTGACAATCATGATCGCGTTCTTGCATCCGTATCTCGATTCAATGTAACTCGAAAAGGATTTCTAATTGGAGTAGTTTCGGCGATTCATAAGATCGGTCGGAACGCGTCATACCTTCAAAACTGGCCAAGAGGCACCTGATCAACATGGTTAAGATGGAAAAGCTAACTGCAAAAGACAAACATTTACTTGGTGCAGTTATTGACCGAGACTCAATTCACGCCCCGATCTTGAGCACATTTAGCGAAAAGGGGTGGTCAGATACGACTGACATCGGAATTTATAGGCGTATTGAATATGATCAACCAGAAGAATTGATTCGTGGAGTAGTGATTTCGGTTCGGCAGCGATGGAATTCTTACGCGAATCAGCGGGAGCGAAATCGATTTCCAAATGATCTTTGGATGGAAGTCCTTTCCGCGTCCGCAGTACATGACAACCAACTCTTTAATAAGATGATCGAAACTCTTCCAACGAGTGGGAAAGGACCATCAAATGCGACATGCGACCTAATAATTTACGAAAGATTGCTAGCGACGATCCGGAAAACACCATTGCCTGCAGAACACTTCAAACATAACGACTTCAAATCACGAAGGCGGCCGTACACAACTGCAATATTAGATTGTATTGCGTCGTTGTCCGCAGCTGATCCCGAAGTTTTCTCGGCTGGCCTAGAGAAGTTATTGGCATCTAGCCGAAATGACAGAACGGCTACAGCCGAAAGGCGACTCATGTGCATTCATGCTCATGGCCTTTGGGAGATTGGCAACAAAGTGAACCCTCAACTAATCTCAACCTGGGATGTGTCCACCAATTTGCCGTGGGATCGAGGCTTTCATGCTTTTGTCCAGGAGGTTGGGGAAGCAAGTAAATTCATTTCTGATTATACAACAAGTTCTCACTTGCTCAATCTAATCAAGCTGCAAGAGCTTCGTCCAAGTTGACTAATGGAACGAAATGGGTTGATGAAAAGGAGGAAGCCTCGCGGCGGAATTAAATGTTACCAGCCTTTTTGATGTTGCATTTTTGGCCGAATTGAGACTGGGTTAATTTTTGGTTCTTCTGAGGGGTGCGCGGCCGAATTGTTGCGAAGATTGGAGAGACCTCTCGACGGCGTTTTCTCAATCGACTCTCTTGGGATGTTCTTGGCCGAATTGAGATCGGATGGTTTCATTGACCAGATGTGACTCAACTTTCACGGTCTCTTTCTGCGATCGCTCGGGCCGGATCGACTCGACAGCGCATCAAAAATGCGACCGCCCTTTTGGAACGGTCGCATTGCGATCTGCTTGTTTCCGATGATACCGGCACGATGCGGTGGCAACAGGTTTAGCTCACGAAGATTGTGATGAGGCCTGTTGCGACGGGGCGGATTGGCCGAGGTCGCTTCGGTATTGCTCCAGCCAACCTTCCAGGATTTTCACCGCTGGCAAGAAGTCGTGCCCGTAGTGCATCATCAAGTCGATGTTGCTGGTGTTTTCCCCGCAACAGAAGCAATGAGCCATGTTGTTTTTCGGATTCAGCGTCGCCCGTACTTCGCCGCAACGGGGACACTGAAAACGAAAGTATCCGTCCGCTTGTTTCCCGATCGGACCGCGACGCCCCAGTCGACTCACGGTTAACTTCATCGGTAATTCGTTGCGGATTGCCCGCAGGAGTTGTTTTGTAATCATAGGATTGCCCAAGGTGTGAAGTAAAGAAGTGAGTGGGGATGAATTTCAAGAATCCATCAGGTCGACCTCCTTTTGCCTGTGGGGTTGCATCAGCACGCGGTTGACCAAGTCGATGTCGATCGTCGTGCCCGACGAGGCACGCACCGCTTCGAGCATCGAAGCAAGACAGAGGTTGCGGCAACGACGCAGCACTCCGTCGGCGGTGCGGATGATCAACTCGATCGCACCGGCGGTGAACGTGTTGTGCCCCAATCCGATGCGATCAAGCTGACGCTCGATGAACTCACGCATCGCGTCTTCGTGCAGACGTTTGGTAATGACTGAATAAGTCACACGGCTTTTGATGTCCTGGTTGACCGCCAGATCCAAGCTTGCGAGCAACTCGACTTGGCCGACCAGGATCAAGTTGTGGTTCTTAGGAAAATCCTCCAGCAGGAGCCGCAAGCGGCGGAGGTTTTCCATGTCCATTAGGTGCGCGTCATCGATGACCGTGACGAGCATCTTGCCCGATCGATTCAGAGCGAAAGCTTGCTGGATCAGTTTGCGTTCGCATTTGAACGCGCTGGTTTCGAACTCGATCTTGAAGGCCTCACAGAGGATCTTCACCGTGTTGGTGTAGGTGTGCAGCGTGCGTGCGATCGACGCGACCAGGTAGTCTTTGTCGGGAAGTCGCTTGAGGGACTCTTTGATCACGGACTTGCCCGTTCCGGGGCGACCGACCACCAGGCACAAGCCGCCTTGTTGGCTGTGAACACGTAGCGTGTCGTGGATTTCTTGCTGGTGGGAGAGCAGTTCAATGTCGCGCAGGGCGAATGGGTCTTGAGTGAGACCGAAGTAGGATCGAATCATGGGTGGATGTTGGAAATGGGAGGAGTGAAGTTGGTAGTTGGCTTTTCGTGCTCGAAGTCGCTTGGGATGGATGCGTGTTGGGTGAAGCAACGTTTCAGCGCTCAGCCCTCTCATCCCCAGCCCTTCTCCCCCAGAAAAGCTGGGGGAGAAGGGAGCCAGGGTGGACGAGTGGTGCGGATTGTGGTTCGGGGCCCACGGCTATGCGCGGATGATTCATCAGCCGGCACGCGATAGCGTCCAGTTCCCGATGACAGGCGTGAGAACCGGACGCTATCGCGTGGCGGCTGATATGCGCAGACTGTCTTCGTGCCAATCCACGTAAACTGTTACCGGCCTTTTTGATGTCGCATTCTTGGCCGAATTGAGATCGGATGGTTTCATTGACCAGATGTGACTCATTGTTCACGGTCTACGTAAGATGGATTCTTTGCTTCCGCCGGGCTTGCCCCGGTTCGGAGCAACAAATGGCAGCTACCCTCAACACAATCGCATTCACTTCCCCACCGCCCGCGAATCGCCTTTGGCGATTCGCGGGCGGTGGGGAAGTTTTGTTGGCTTGGGCAAGTAGCCGTCAGTTGTTTCCTCCGCCGAGACAAGCTCGACGGAAGGAACTGCTAATCAGAGAAAGTAGGATCGAATCATGGGTGGAAGTTTGAAGTGGGAGGAGTGAAGTTTGAAGTTGGCTTTTCGTGCGCGAAGTCGCTTGGAATAGGCATGTGTTGGGTGAAGCAACGTTTCAGCGTTCAGCCCCCTCATCCCCAGCCCTTCTCCCCCAGAAAAGCTGGGGGAGAAGCCAGAGTGGACGAGTGGTGCGGATTGTGGTACGGGGCCCACGGCTAGCCCGGATTATTCACGTCTGCCCTCGGTGGACGGATCGGCAGCTTTGATTTCATTTATTGCGATCTATTTGTGGGACCGCTACACAAGGCCCCTTTCCCCCAATCGCACTACGGTCGATGGAGCGTCGCATTCAACGTGCGATGGGGGCAGTTAGCCGCTCGGTGAGAATGCCGCCAGAGTGCGGCTCACCTTGAAAAGAAAATTTCCGTGCGGCCAACTCGACGGAATCAGGAGGCGGATGCGACGTGTAGTGGCTTCCACGCGTGCGGCAACCTTGATCACCAGCGTCCGCCATGTCATCGCTCGTCCACGACCCAAACGAGAAAAGGTGCAAACGAGAAAAGGTGTCCGACACCTTTTCGGGAACCATTCTATTCTTGCTTAAGGCCGTGTTAGTCGTGGCCGTCCTATTGACCTTCCGAAGATTCATCCTGGATACCAACGACACTGTCGAGACCGTGGCGATGATCATTGCATTTTCGGCGATAACCATTACTCTGATACGAGTTGTTGTCGGCATCCGGTCTCTGGGGAAAATGTTGCAGAGCAAGGCGATGAACGACGAGCGGCAAAGTCAAGTTGTATAAAGTGGTGGATCACTCGTCGCCGCCGCGTGATCGCAGCCGTTCTGCCAAGCAAATTGACCATGGATCGACTGAGTAACGTCTACCTTCCACAGAGCATTGTCGACATTATTCCGGAGAATGTCGCACGAGACTATTGTGTCATTGCGATTTCGATTCGCAACGGTCTTTTGACAATCGCCTGCCCGGCGAACGATTTTGACTCCGATGCAGAGAAACTCGTGGAATTCATCTTGAACCGAAACGCTCAGTGGATCCGTTTTCCTTGTGCTGAGATTGCTGATGCCATCGACCGACACTACATCGTTGATGGTGCGATACTCGACTGTCGTTTTTCCGACAGATGCCCTCAGCGTTGGCGGGACCTGGCTGAGACTGATGTAATTTCAGTTCGTCATTGCATCACGTGCGATGAGGACATTCATCTTTGCTATTCCAGACATTCGCTACCATGGCACAACGCGCGAGATCATCGCATTGCGATCGTTGATGCAACCCTGCCGCGCTGAGACGTTGATCTGGAAATGGCAGAGTGTCATCAAAGGTGTCAGGACTCTTTTTCGAGTCAGGCAAGAGCCGGGGGTCAGCCTGGAAGAGCCGGGATCAAATTTTGAAGGCGACCACAGGGGTCAGGCCTCTTTGTTCGCCAATTGCGTTCACCTAAGAAGCCTGATCCCTTTGTTTTCCTATCATGACAAACAGCGAGATTAACTATGCTTGGATTTCCACGGCCACTCGTCTTTGCTGAACCGCCACCGTACGTCGATGGCACTGGTGCTGAATATGCGCGGACATTGGCCGAGAAAGGACAACGGCATTCTTTCCGACTAATCGTAATCGGATGGGTCTTCATTATCGCCGCGGGCATTTGCGCACTGCTGGGGACAACCGCACGAACCCAATTTGAGGTTGAGGAGAAGGACGGCGACGTCATCGCGTTGAAGTCCGGAGCCGGGCACTGGCTCCACGCCAACATTGGAATGGTTTTCGGCGTTTGCGCAATCGTGTTTGCCGGAATTGGCTGGCAATCACTCGATAGGGCGACGGCGGCCGCACTGCTAGCGTCAGCTGCGACAACCGCACTGTCGTTCTTGCCCGCTGCCGTTGATGAAACCGCAGATATTAAGGTCTATAAGATGTGCCTTGAGGCGAAGTCAGGATGGCTCGAAGGGCGAATGAACCACGACCGGAGAAATACGATCGCTCAGTCTTTTTTTGGTGAAGGCAATACCCAACCGACCTCACGTAACCCAAAACCGATACCCAACGACGCCGACGAACAATGACATCCACCGAAGGACGCCAGCCAAGCGATTTAGCATTGGTGACTCTTTCACGCGTCCCCGGTGACGAGCGACGTTCGTCGCCGCGGACGCCGCCATGAGTTGGTTAGCGTAGTGCGATTCAATGAAGGGCGATCAAAGGAGTCAGACGATCAAGAGGGTCAGGTCTCGTTGTTTGCCAGTTGCGTTCACCTAAGAAGTTTGACCCCTTTGTTTTTTCCTTGCGTTCACCTAAGAAGCCTGACCCCTTTGTTTTTTTTGACCAGCAGCAAGCTTATAGAAAGGTCGTCCTTCAAGCCATCTCGCAGTTTGAGAAGCTGGCACGTCGACTACACCCTGCAGTGTCACAAACTCAACACGAAGAAGCAATTGGTGAACTGAAGCGGAAGTCATTCGATATTGACTCACGAATTGCTGATGCCGACACTTTTGCGATTGTTAAGTATTTTGAGACACATCCGAGTCTCGATCCGCGGATTCTGTCTTTGAGATTTACGGACCAAAATACGATCCAAATTACGACTGGTGTAGTCCGCGGCCCACTTAGCGGCGGCGGTTTTTATTACATAGCCAGACGTGAACACGGCCGATGGATCGTGAGATCGAAAGGCGGCTGGGTATCGTAGAGGAAGAGCAAAGCCGTGAACCGGAGCACGCGATCCTGCGATTTTGACATGGTCGAGAAAAGGTGTCAGACACCTTTTCTCGTTCGCAGGGTGTCAGGGAATTGGATCTCGGTACGTCGCGAATTGCATCCGAGTTTGCGAAACGTCCGCGTGTTTTCCCCGACCCATCGCCTGTGCGAGAAAAGGGGATGGAGGTCTTTGTTGCATTCGTAAGATGGAACTCCCCTCCAGGTCCGATTCGGGCGTCCTGAGATTGGCTTCCAGCATTCCAGGCCTTCCCTTTTGTTGGGCACGTATAGCATTGAGCAACGTCTCACACACCTCTGCCAAACACGGGCACTCTTTCAATCGTTTCCTCCAGCGAAATTCCAGCAGCGCTTCTGCCACTTTCAGGCGTTTCCAAATGGCCATGCCCTCGGATTTGACGCAAATTAAGTAGGCAACAACATGCTCACCATCAAACTCCCACCGCTCACGCTGGGCAGTCTGATGATCCCATCGCAACTTCGCGTGCCAGATCGCCAGCCAATCAGGCTTCTCCGATGCGAGAACGCTATCATGCACCCTATCGCTCCCATGATCCCGCCTGCTCTTGGGTTTTGTCGTTCCGTGCCTTTCAGCTCCGAAATCCAAAGGCACAAACTGTCCGTGCTGTCAAAATGCAGTCCCTACTAAGCGGTGCCAACCCCACCCGGAATTGCTCTCAAAGCGGCAACTGCCTATAATGCGTGGAGTTCTTATTGGTAAATTGCTGCAAAGCTTGGTCAAAATCAGTCAACTGCCAATAAGACCGGGATAACGCGAGGGGCAACCGCCCATAAGGCGTCATGTAGCCAACCGCCAAGTCCTAACCCCCTTTATCACAAGTTCGCTGCGAAACAGTGGAACCCGACAACCCAAACGCTAAACACACCGTTACGATCCACGGAGACGAATGGAAGGTTGTCGACCTCACGGACGAGGTAGCATGGGCTCTGACGCAGGTATGGCGCAGAGAGAAATGGAAGCCGTCCGCCGCATTGATCGACAAATCAGGCGGGAGCAGCACGCAGTACCAGGGCCAGAGCTTCGATGCAACGAAAACGGATCTGGTAAGTGAAGGTTGGACTCACGATCATTGTGCCATCTGCTGGTGGACGCTACATGAAAGCGAGAATGAAGACGAGGGCACAGGCTACCGAAGCCAAGGCAATGCATGGCTTTGTGGAGAGTGTTTCGGTAAGTTCATCCGAGATGACTCACTAGGCCTTACCACAGCAGCGAACCAGCCGATGCAACCGAGCGGCGAAGTCGGGCGTTTTGAAGTGAATGATCAACCGTCGCCGCCCGCTGATCGGTAACGTTCGTTGGACTGAGGAGTAACGTTTTTGCGATTTCCACAATTTCGCCTGAAAGCCATTTTTTTATTCGTTGCACTGATCGCGGTTGCGTTCGCGCTGGAACGGCTCTCTCGCGGAACATCTGCTGCAACGTATGGTGCCTTTCAGGACACCGTAAGTCCCGGCAACGTTGCGACGATTGAAGACTGGCTAAACAATAACCACTACGAACGAACATCTAAACCGCGTTGGGCAGCCGACTATGTCGACTCGGAGCAAGATTGGTATCGATCCACTAGTGATGACTTTCCGCTATTCGTGGACGTACGTCGCTACTCAGAAGTTCTCGCGATTGATGTACACTACGAGATAGAACTAGCTGCCTTCCAAACTGCCAAAGCCGAACGAAAAGTTGCAGAAACCCGCGCATCGATCATACGGGCTGTGATGCAATCCCAATCGCTGTCGGAAAATTAGAAGACCAGAAAAAGGGATGAAGACCAGAAAAAGGGATGGGGGTCTTTGTTGCATTCAGACCTTTTGCGATTCCCTCAGCGCAAGCTTGCTATTCAAGGCTCATGCGGGGATAATCCTGAAAAATTCCGCAACAACCTTGCGGTAAATATCCCCCATCCCTTGTTCTTATCCCGCATCAACCCGTGATAAACAAGTTATCGGGCAATACCATGCGTTACGTCATTGTCATATCGATTACTCTGGCCATGTGCGGTTGCTCAGAGCAACGTGCGCACAACGCCGAAGCTAAAACCCAGCCCCGATCAGCCGCTCAGCCACTTACGCCGATTGAAAATCCAGATCTGGACTCGGAAGACGTCTCCCTCACTGACATTCCGAAGCTCAACCTCTCTCCAGCTTCCGAGCCTTCTCACAGCGATGAGCAGATCGAGAAACTGATTGCTTCTCTCGCCGCCATCGAAAGTCCAGATTTTGGTCTTTCTCCTACAATGAGCGGCAACGCCTTTTTGCCAATTGAAGGACAGAGTAACGCGGGTGCCCTCTTGCTCACCGACCACAAAATCAAGTCTTCTGATGCGCTGAAACAGCTCGTCGCAGTCGGCCCCACCGCGTTGCCAGCGTTACTGGCGCACCTGGATGATGCGACGCCGACCAAACTCAAGATCGACCATGGCGGGGATTTTGGTGGCATGTGGTTCGCCAACGAACTCTGGGGCAATCCGGTCAACAAGACAGAACAATCTGCTCTCCAAGCTCGTCCGCAAAATGAGAATGATCCGTTGGGCGGCGATCACGTCGATTCGTACACGGTCAAGGTTGGCGATATTTGTCTCGTTGCTATCGGCCAGATCACGGGTCGCGGATATCAAACCGTCCGGTATCAACCGACAGCCTGCATTGTTCTCAACAGCCCCACTCACGACCAACTGTTGTGTGCACAAATTCGCGCAATGTGGCAAAGCGACGACCCGAGACAGCGACTGTTCGATTCACTTCTGTTTGATTTCGCGACACGTGGTAAATTTAACGGTGAGTCATTCGATGGTTGGTACGTTGGAAGCAATCTGCAAAAGGAAGCCGCAATGCGGTTGCTATACTACTATCCCGACGCATCCGCTCGGCTGATCGCCGACCGGCTTCGCAAATTGGATGTCCGAGAGACTGGGCCACCCAGTTCACAAGCAGCAAGCGAGTCGGAAATGGAAGTTTGGGTGAAACGCGAGGTTGCCAACGGTATCCGCACTGATGACTTCATCAAGGCCGTCGCATGGTGCAAGCATCCGGCCATCGTCGAGGAAATCAAAGGTATCGCGGCTCGCACGGACGATCAGGACATAGCTGAAGTCGTCGGTGAAGCCCGCTAACAATTGCGTGAACCGGAGCGGCGAATCCGGCGGCATCTGAAATCAACGCGCAACGTCGCCGCCCGGTGACGCTGGTTGTTATCGCAAAGAGAACAATTTGAGACTCGCCGATGCCCTCCGATCTCGTCCGAGACATCTTGCGTAGGATACTGAAGCCACGCTGGTACGATCGCGTACTGTTCTTTCCCCAACGTAGGCTGTCCGATGAGCAGCGACGTTTTCTAGCAAACTACGTCGCAATCCTAGACTCGATGACGCCAAAAGAGCGAGAGCGACCCAATGTCATCGACGATTCTCGAACTAGCCGAATAGTGATTGGAAGTGGCGTCGACCCAACAATTGCCGGAGCGATTTTGCGAGGACTGAAACGGTCTTCCTATCGGCGTGGCACGGATTCCGCTGACAACTAGCTTGATTTGTTCTCGTACAATTTCCAGCCAAACCAAGTCACTCGACGGTTTTCTCCCAAATGCCGGAATGCGATATCCATGACATCCACCGAAGGACGCGACCCGCACATTTTGGCAATGGTGAGTCTTTCACGCGTCCTCGGTGATGTCCGACGTTCAACCTAAGAACGGCTTCGTCGGCAAGTTGTTCGCGTATTCCTTAACCTCTGATCTCAGCAATCGGGGACGCGTCGAATTGCCCACGAAGCGACGCTTTAAAAAGCCGTCGCGAACGAGTTTCGACACGGTCGGCCGGCTCACTCCAATGATGGCCGCTGCCTCCACATAGGTCACGGTGATCGACTTTCCTGCGTCTCTTGTCGTCATCAAGCAAGCTCCAATACACGCTGATTGGACCCAACCCACAGTTCATTCCGCAGGTACCCTTCGACGACACTCCCGACGAGCTTTGCACGGCCATGATTGCCCACTCCAAAGAGGATACGGTTGACGCCGCCGGTGATCCGGTCTGCGGCACGACGGATCAACAAGCCCAGACCTGCCAGGGTTTCATTCAGTTTTTGATGCTTGCTCATTGCTCCTCCGCAACAACGATCCGCAACGCGTCCTGCATCGCTGACCGATCTAAATGCGCCATCGCTTCGCTATTACCAAGAGTCGACTTCGGCGTTATCAGGAACGATTCCCAATGTTTACTTGTTCTGGCACAGAATCTGACGTTTACCCACATTCTGAAATCTGCTATCGCTTCCATCGTGAAGTTCTTGGAGTGCGTCATGAGATCAATCGTTCCTATTGCCATTGCCATTGCCATTCTCTTGCCGGGGTGCGGCACACTGCGCAATGTTTCGTCAATCCCTGAATCTGCGAATCATCAGTACACGCCTGCGCCCAAATTGGTGTACGGTGGTGTCAAAGATGATCTCATCCTAGCAAGCGAATCTGCGGTAGCCGTTATGGAATTCCCGATGGCAAAGCTTCTCAACTTAGTTTGTGCAACAGGGTTCGCCATTGATGTCCCGTTCTCGCTGGTCGGTGACACGTTGACGCTACCATCAACGATCCCAGCCGCAATTGATCGCGCAACTGTAGGCTATTACCTCCCCGACGAGAACAACGACACAGACGAACCTGAAAGAACTGATTCCGGAAACTGACGAAAACACAAAACAGCACCGACGCTGAAATGGAGTTGGCGGTTGTTGTTTTGTGGACTTGATACTTCTTGGACTGCTCGCAGTCGCTCAGTTTGCTCTCACGGATGTTGCAATCGTCATCGTCAGTCAACTTTGCGTTTCGATGCTTCTCACCCGCCGTGGACTGCCATCTACACAATCTCAGCGATCCACGAGACGAGCGACCTCTTGGAACTTTCGGTGTCATGTCAAACCTCCACCACATCAGGAGCCAAGCCAGCGGCGACCAAGCGATCCCGTAACACTTCCGCGATCCGCTGGTCACTCGCACCGGCCTTGCGACCGTCCATGACAGTCCGCTGACGAATCATTTCCGGATTCGGCTTGGCGGTCGTCATTGGCTTTGGTAGCTCAACCTGCCATCCCGCATCCGCGTCGAGATTCGGATGACAATTCTTCAATCGCCAGTACAACGTTCCCGGACCGACGCGATCACCGAGCTGCCGGTAGTGGGCGATGCAGTCCAAAACGTGTTGAGGCCCAACTCCGCTTTGCTGGCAGGCTCGCAGGACGCGACGCCAGTCGCCCAACAACTCACACAAACAGCCGCCACCTCCTGCCAAGATGCTCGGGGTTCCGCAGCATCAGACCGGTCGCAGGACACAGACACCGGTTTGGGGGCAGATGGGGGACGCTTCTCTTTACGCTTACTGACGCTTCGTAGGACACACTGTCCGGGGTTCGCGTCAAACTGTCCGGGGTCACTGTCAAACTGTCCGGGGTTGGCGTGCGACTGTGCGGGGTTCGCTTGACTCGTTTTCAGGCTGATCTCACCCCAGTTGATCGAGTACCGATTGGTACGTCCCGGACGCTTTTCAATGATCACGAGTTCCAGGTCGACCAGCAGCGAGAATGCGCGACGAACGGTTCGCTCGCTGCGATTGATCTCTCTCGCAATGGAGGGTGCCGAAGCGTAGGACTGCCCCGATGTCCGCGCGTGGGCTTCCATCGCTCTCAACAAACTCGTCCCCGTAATAGCTCGCCGCGTCCCAGTCCTCGTCCTCAACCTCTGGAAGCGACCAATTGAACACGACAGCGACCACGATCGACCAAGCACCAAAAGCGACACCTCCAACAATCACAACGAGCGTTTCGATCACCCAGTCCATCCGCCGACTTCCTTTGGTCCCTACACGAAAACAGCCCGCCGAAGATTCGCTTCCAGGTACGGTTGGTTGCGGTCGGGCCCTCGGCGGGCTGTTGAGTCGTTGTGTATTGCTTTGCGAAGACCACCAACCGTACTGCGAGAAGGTTAGGCGGAGATCACACACCGTCGAGAATGTTGACCGGCACAAAAAAGGCCGATCACGCTGACGCAGGGAAACGACACACGCACGCAATCCCACGCACAGAATGTTTTTGTGATTGGTGCGGAACTGGCCATCATTCCTTCGCTGATCGATGAGCGGTGTCAGCTTCCCCAAATCCAGGTCAACAGATTGGTCAACAGCTGCAGATCGGAATCGCGTTACAACTCGCAAAACCGAAACTTCCGGCTTCAAAACGTCGTCGTACGCAAGCACGCGACACCGCCTCGCAAAGTCAAAGGATTTCAAGTCCTTTATTCGTGGGTTCGAACCCCACCGTGGCCTCTGTTGAGGGCAGGGCGGTTATCCTCTACCCGAATCAGGGATTGTGCTTGCCGCAGGTCGGCCCCGCAGGTCGGCCCCGCGGTGCCACGATTTCGGAATGTCGACTGGTGGTCACCGTCCGGATCTAATTCAAGTCTCAGCACATGCAGATCAGCAAAGTGGGTTTGCAATCCCATCCATCGGTTTCTTCTGTCCACCGGGCCTTATTTCGCTTGGTCCATCTTTGACTCTCACTCGTCCAACACGCTTTGCGTTGGCCGGCAAGAAGGCTCCACCCGCCATCGACGTGGAACGACTGCCTTTCAGTCCAACCTCCCAACGGCTTTGATCGCGGCGATTCACCAAACTTTTTATGGGGTTGGCCGAACGGTCCGCTGGCGGGAAACCGGGGCGATTTTCTTGCTCTCGGACGGTGAATGAGCGGTTCAACCGGAATATTCCGAAGGCACTGGGGCTGACTTGGCTGACAAGTTTTGGGGGATTGCGACATTGGACCTTCACCACCTGACATTGCATTGTACTGACCTACACTTGGGTGGGCATCGTTACTAGAGGGTTCAGTAGCTACAACACACTTGCATGATTCTTTCTGAGACATGATCGACTGGGGCAAACCATCGGAATGCAACGCGGTATTCGTTGAATCAACGAATGCAGATGAACTACGTGCGCAACGCGTATGGCGTTTCGTCATCGTGCTTTGGTTTACCTGGATCTTCTTTGCCGTGTTTCTCACCTTTCGTGGCTATACGGATGCCGCGCGAGTTTGTTTGGTCAACTCCGTCTTGCTCTTCGTGATCAATTGGACCTATCGCAAAGACAAAGACTTTCGAACCGTCATGAATCTCAACTTAGCGGTGAGTGGATTCGGATTGTTGGGAGTCTCAGTCAGCAACCCGGCGATGTACGGAACGATGCTGTTCTACCCGATCTCAATCCTTGTCGCGTCTCAACTGCTGGGTGTGCGTGCGGCGATGAGTTGGTTCATTGTCAACGTGCTCGGAATCACAGCGTTCTTTATGTTCGTCTATGGGGTCAATCAATCCATCTACACATCAAAGCTTGATGAGTTCGTGCTGTTCATTGGCGTCGCGGCTTGTGTCTATTTTTGCTGCCAGCAAGGCGAAGAGTATTACCGCAAACGAACCATGAGCTTGATCCAACTGAGTGAGGATCTCAAAGCAAAGAGCGACACGCTGCAAGTGCTAGCGACCACCGATGCACTCACTGGACTGACAAATCGTTTTCAGTTTCAGGAGTTGCTGCAAAATGCAGTGGACGATGCGATGGCGACGTCCAGTCAGATGGCGTTGTATTTGATTGACATGGATGGGTTCAAGGAGATCAACGACACAATGGGGCACCCCGTCGGAGACGACGCGTTGGTCGAGATTGCAAAGCGACTGACCCTAGAATTCGGCGACAGATACGGGGTTGCCCGATTGGGCGGAGACGAGTTTTGCATCATCACGCCTTGCATCGAAGGACCGAAAGAGGCGGATGCGATTGCGAGACATCTTTGCGCGGTGCTAACCGATCGCTATGTGTTGGGCGATGTCGAGTTTCCTCTCGGCGCGAGCGTAGGTTACGCGCTATGCCCGAGCGATGCGACAAACACCAAAGACCTGCTGGCGTTTGCGGATACCGCAATGTTTCACGCCAAAGAAAACCAAATGGGCTTTGCGTGCTATCAACGAGAAATGACTGAAAAGTTGATCGAGTACCGAGCGGTGCAAGAGAAGCTATCGCTGGCGTTGGAGCACGACGAGTTCTTTTTGGTCTACCAACCACAAGTCAACATTCAGTCCGGCGAAGTGATTGGCGTCGAAGCTCTTTTGCGTTGGCGAAGTGACGGCGAAATTGTTCCCCCCACTCGATTCATACATTTGTTGGAGAGAAGTCGAGAAATTCTACCTGTAAGCAACTGGATCATTCGTCAGTCGTGCCGTCAATTGGCAGAGTGGAACGCTCAGGGCTACCTGGTCGAAGTCTCTGTGAACGTCAGCGTCTTGCAGTTCAATGATCCCCATTTCATCACGTGCATCAAGAATTCAGTCAATGAGTTCGGCATCGATCCGAGGCAACTCGATTTCGAAATCACCGAGGGCTTACTCATTGAGAACGTGGACGAAGCCGTTGCGAAATTGCATGAGATCAAGGCCCTTGGATCAAGCATCAGCATTGATGACTTTGGAACGGGCTACTCCTCCCTGTCCTATTTGAGATTATTCCCAGTCGATCGTTTGAAGATCGATCGTGCGTTCGTCAAAGACATCCCAACGGCAGATGATGGCGTGATTGCGTCAAGCATCATCGTGCTAGCCAAATCCCTAGGGTTGAAGGTGCTTGCGGAAGGCGCTGAGACCCAAGAGCAGCTGGACTTTCTCGCAAGGCACGACTGCGATGAGTATCAGGGCTATTTCTTTAGCCGTCCCATCGCACCGGACGAAGTGTCCGCATTTTTCACCAAGGCATCGCCACAAGCGGTCAACCACCAGCGGAATGATTGACCAAGTTTCTTTCTTCGCTTGATTCGAGCCTGGACCTCCGGTCGGTTGCGCAGTCTGCAACGAGAGGGGTGGGGTAAACCTGCATGCCCTGCCACCCGTTGTGCACAGCGGACGATGGCAACAGCGCGTTCTTTGATCGAAAACAAAAGAACGACTGTAGAATCTGAAATAGAATTCTGTTCATCGCCCATTCAGTGGCTACAATCGGCCTCAACAAGGATGGTTTGACGAAAGTCAGGGAGGTGAGTACTTATCGTTGAGAGGGGCAGCAAATTGCTTAAGAACGAAGATATCTTTTCACGCGTGGTCAATTGCATTTCAGCGACCACACGCTATCCGATCGTGTTGTTGACGGAGCAAGCGGACTTAGAAAATGACTTGGGAATTGATTCGGTAAAGCGACTAGAGATCGTCGTCGCGTTGGAAGAAGCGTTTGGGCTTCGATTGAGCGATCGAGAGCGAGATCCGTCCATTCGAAGTATCGGAGACATCGCTCGTTGGATCGAGGAAATTGTCTTTTCACAGGGCACGGAGAATCCTGTCGTGGCCGACTCTGTTCGGCAGGACAGAGTTCCATTTCCACGGGGAGAAACGGCGACGCAACCATCGCGTCAATTGAACGACAACACGACGAGACGCGAATCGGATTTTCATCGAGATCCTCCTCAATCCATTTCGCCCCCACATTTCACTCCCGGTACTCCGCCGTTGGAGAACGCAAGCGTAGGAAAAACACTTGCAGGGCGTGTTGCGTTGGTCACTGGTTCTGGACGAGGCATTGGCAGAGTCATTGCGCGTGTTCTGGCATCCAAAGGTGCAACGGTGATTGTCAATTCGTTCCACTCGCGTGAAGCCGGGGAACAGACCGCCGCAGAGATCAATGCACAAGGAGGCTCGGCAATTCATCTTTGGGGTTCGGTAGCCAATGTTGGTCATTTGGATCAAATTTTTTCGCAAATCAAATCACGATTTGGTCGACTGGACATATTGGTTTGCAATGCGTCCGATGGGCGCATCGGGGCTTTCATGGAGTTGACACCCGATGATTGGGATCGCGCTTTTCGCACCAACGTCATCGGTCACCATCAGTGCGCCGTGATGGCATCTGAACTGATGCGGGGTTCAGGCGGCGGTTCAATCATCACAATGTCAGCTGTCGGCGCGAAAGGATGGGTCGACGGACTGGGCAGCCAAGGCGTGGTGAAAGCCGCAGTAGAGACCATGACACGCTATTTAGCATGTGAGCTGGCACCGTTTGGAATTCGTTCGAATTGCGTCGTAGGCGGTCCCGTGTATGGAGACTTACTGGACAAGTTCCCCAACGCGCGAAACGCCCAGGATCATTGGGAGACGCACGCGCCGGACGGGAACCTATGCAGCCCTTTGGAATTGGCCAACGCAATCGCATTTCTGGTAAGCGACGACGCCAGCGGAATCAACGGATCCGTGTGGGTGGTTGATCACGGTTTCTCAGCCGTGGCCAATGGACAACCGAAACGTGTAGGTGAAGCCAAACGCGTGATGTCGTCACGTTGAGCTGAACTAACGCAATTAGAAATGGGGCTGAATCGTGGGTTACTTTGCTACCGAGTACACCATTCATTTTGATGACACGATGGCATATGGTGGCCATCATTTTCTCACGGCATTCAAATTTCAGTGTGCCGCGAGAGAAACATTCATGTTTGGTGAGCACATTTTCGATGTGCCTGGGGTCAAAGCAGCGCTCAACGGAGTCCATTTGCTGACATCCGATGCGTACTCTCGCAATCTACATTCGACGCAGCTTGGTGATCGGGTGGCTATCCTGTTGACGCTCGAAGACTGGGGGCGTGTCAGTGCACGGTTCTGCTATCGAGTGATCGACGCTCAAGGCAGACCGATCAGCGCCGGTTTCCAGACCCTGATTTGTGCAGACGCGAAAACGGGCGAACCGATCCCCTTGCCGCCACCGCTGCGTCAGGCGATGGATGCCTTGCGAGAAATCGAAGAAAAGCGCCCCGTCGATGATTCCTTCCGTGATTGTGTTTTGGCCGGCGGAGGCAAGCTGGATTCGATCTTTGGTGATCGAGAACGCGCCGCGGCAGTGCACTTTCTCTCGCAACGCTATTCCCGCCCGGCAGTACTTTCGACGCCTGGGACGACCGAAGAAATGGAACGCGATGCAGGGACTGAACAATCATCAGATGGACAAGATGCGGTCACCGAGGAACGGGAAGCCTGGGTGTTCGCTGGCCAAGGAGCCTTTGATGCGGAGTTGTTCTGCGAACGAATCATCGCGTATTCCAAAGTCGACGCGTCAACCCAGGCCGAACTGAAGCGTTGTTCGCTCGTCGCACGAGAATTTCTGGGAGGCGATGCCGAAGCACTGGTCAGCGGTAATGCGAGTCGCGTGCGTGCAGCTATCGACCAAACGTCGGATTTGTTGCAAGTGGCCATTCATCTACAGAATGTGTTGGGAGGTTTGCTGTGGAGAAATCTTGGGCACCGCCCGACCGTATTGCTGGGGCACAGTTTTGGCGAGATAGCGGCGATGGGCCTGGGAGGCTGCTTTGACTTGCCGACCGGGGTTCAAATCGTGTGTATGCGTGCGGATGCAATCAACAAACACGCGCCTCCACGCGGTGGGCTGGCGGTGATTTCAGCGAGTCGGCATGAAGTCAGAGCAGAAGCGATGTTGTTGGGTTTGGACCGAATCTCTATCGCCGGACGCAATCATGAGCAACAGACGGTCGCCTCGGGTCCAATCGATCAACTCAATCGCTTACAAGAATTTTTCCAGAGTCTCGGTGTCGGGGCGGCTACGATTCCGAGCCCGACTTCGTTTCATCATCCTGATCTTCGCCAAGCTGCATTTCATTGGCTCCAACAGCTTCGAGGAGTGACCTTCAACATCCCGACTCATTCGATCTACTCCCCGATCGGACGTCGCTTTTTGAATCCCAATGATGACGTAGCCTCGACTCTCGTAAGCCAATTGCTAAGACCTTTTGATTTGCAAGGTGGGATCACGGATGTTGTCGCCGCAGGCATCACTCAGTTTGTAGACTGTGGTTCAACCGGTTCGCTGGCACGATTGATTGACAAAGGCAGCAAGAACGATGTGAAGGTATGTCATGTCCAGACCATCCCTGAACTACCGCTCTCTGCAGGTGCAGACACCGCGACAACCACTTCAACCTTGGGCCGAGATGTGCCGCCGTCACTGGGCGCGGCGATCGTCGGTCAGGGTTGCATCTTGCCCGCTGGAGTCAGTTCGCCTGGCCAACTCTATGCAGCTTTGGCCGAACAGCGGCTTGGCATTGTTGACCAACGCGATCATGACCCGCATTGGTCCGAAGACTTTTATTCGGAAACGTTGGTTGCGGACCGGTCCACCTCCCACTTGGCGGGACGGGTCAACGAAGAGGACATTTGCGTTCCATTGGGCGTCGATCCGATCGTTTTTGAGGGATTCACCCGGACGCAGCGACTACTTTGTATCGCGTTAGCTCCTTGTGTCGCCGCGCTCGAAGATGCCGAAAGGGTGATCTGTCTTATCGGTGCCACCGCCGACGGATTTGAAGATCAAGACGAGGTATCGTCGCTCCTTTTTGCGGGGATCGATCCCTCCAGTCCCGAAGTCAATCGGCGACTGGCTGCTGCCAAATCGGGGTTCAGCACTCCCCATGACGCGCTCCAGGAGGTCTTTGACAAGATCGTTCGTCCGGGATTGAAACTGACGTTGGTCGATGCGGCGTGTGCGTCGTCGCTCTACACAATGGCCTTGGGAATGCGGGCTTTGGAAAGCGACAAGGCGGATGCAGTGATTGCCGGCGGCGTTTTCTGTCCTGGTCCCGGCAACAGTTGTCTTTTCTCTCAATTTCACGGAACGACATCAACCGGCTGTCGGCCGTTTGATGCAGGGGCCGACGGAGTCGTTTTCTCCGAAGGCGCCGCGTTGGTGACACTGCGACGGCACGCGGACGCTCAGCGACTGGGGCTGGCGATTCAAGCGACGGTCCGAGGAGTGGGGCTTTCCAGCGACGGACGCAGCCCTTCCGCGAATGTCCCGCAATCCAGCGGACAAGTTCTTTCGTTGCAACGCTGCTATGAAAATTACCGTATCGACCCGGCTTCGATACAGGCGATCGAGGCTCACGGTACATCGACTGCCGTCGGGGACTCCACCGAGCTGGAAACACTAAGACGATTCTTTGAAACACACGCATCGTCACCGATACCGGTCCATAGCCTAAAGGGTTCGCTTGGACATGCAGGCTGGGCAGCCGGAACGGCATCGGTCATCGCAGCATGCGAATACTTGCGTCGCGGCACCTTTCCGGCACAGGCGTTTCATCGCCAACCATCAGACGCACTCAAGAAATGTCACGCAACGCTGACCGTACCCACGCGACCGGTTTCCCTACAGCAGCCAAATCGACGCATCGCAATCGATGGTTTCGGTTTCGGTGGCGCGAACGCGCACTTGGTGATAGAAAATTTTGTCCGCGATGACTTGCAGAAACGGGACTCGCACGAAGAACCCGTTATCCGCGAAGATTCCGATCAAGATCTGGTGATTGTTGCTCATCATCGCGTCACGCCAACGGTTCAAACAACCAATGGCTTGGTTTTCGACCGTGAGATCATCAAGCTCCCTGATGGCTGTCTTGTGCTTCCGGAACTTGCAGATGACATGGACATCAGCCAGTCGTTGGCGGTCATCCTGGGCAAGCAAATCATCGACCAGTTGCCTGACTTTGATGATGCATTACGACGCGACACGAGTTTGATACTCGCCATGCGAGGTAAGACTGAGCGAGGGATCGAAGCAACCGCCAGGATCATGGCACCACGACTACGTCGCGACTTGCAGGGCGATGAGCATTCGGTTGCATTATTGGATCGTGTGAATGATCACTCCAGGCCCTCGGGCCCCTACACTTTGCAGTGCATGATGCCAAACGTGGCAACGGGTCGAGCGGCACTGTTGCTCAATCTGAATGGCCCCAACTTCGTCGTCGACTCGGGCCGCGAGTCCTTGTCGGCGGCCTTCGAATCCGCGGCATTGCTGCTGCGCGGCAATAATGACGGAGCAAAGCTAGCGATCGTAGCAGCGATCCAAGCCAGATCTTCACAAGCAATCCATTGGGTCGGTGCACAGGAAAGCGAGGAATTCGCATCTGCATTTGGCGTCACGACTCGTCAGTTTGCTCAATCGCAAGGGTGGAGTGTCATTGCAGGTGTCGATGAAGCGCTTACATACTTGCTACGCCATCCTGACAACGGCGACTCGACGGCCAGCATGCGAGATCAAGTTGAGGCGATTGCCGATTGGTTGAGCCCGCACTCGACTCATCCTTCGACGAAACTGAAGTCCAGTCCGGCGACCATTCAGCCGCCAGCGGATCCCGAGTGTCTGCTGCACACCCCTGTTTGGATCGAGAAACGATTGTCAGAGAAACGATCCCGAAGTTCACTGACACCGATCGACTCACTCATAGCAATCGCTCCAGCCAACGCGAACCTGGTTTCCCGACTGTGCGTATCCTTGCCAAAACTTGCGTCGCGTTTCTTGATCGCCATTGTGGGTGACTCGGCGTCGGAGATCGCATCGACGTGCGACAACCCGAATGTCATCCCAGTCGACCAATTGAATGAATCCATGGATTCTGTTGGGTTGCAAAGGATTCAAGAGTTGAATGCGAACGTCGTTGTTGGCGTGGATGCGATTCAAACGTGGGGACTGTTGGAGACACTGTCGAGTGTTTCCAGTGATAACGGTCTGTGCGAATTGATGTTTCTCATTGCCCGGCAGAACATACAAAGACTTCAGCGGGGCGAGATGGAGTTGTGGGGCGTGTTCCAGGACGCGTATAATGGTCGAGCGCATCCCCGATCTGGTTCCATCGCAGGATTGCTCAAGTCCATCCATCGAGAAATTCCGTCGCTCCGTTGCGGGACCATCTGCACGCAAGGGATTGGGCTGACGCAGGCAATGGAAAACTTGATGCTAGAAAGATCTCAACAAGATTTGGAGCTTGAGATCGCTTACGACCAACGCGTGCGCCTGGTCAGGCGTCTGTGTCCGGTGCCCCAGACATCCCATCCATCACCGCAAGTGGTGCTGGACTCAGGCTCCGTGGTTGTCGCCAGCGGGGGCGGTCGAGGAGTGACCTGCGTGATGCTGGAGGAGATTGCTCGTTCCCATCAGTGCACTGTGATCGCCTTGGGACGAAGTCCATTGGAAGCCGGTCCTGACCGAGACGGTGATGCAGACGTCCAGCAACAGTACTACCAACAGTTCTTGCTAGATCATCCGGGTGCTTCAGCACGAGAGATGAAAAAGAGTTTTGAACTCGCTCGCGCTCGCTGGGAAGCTCATCGCAACATCACGACGTTAAAAAACGTGGGTGGTCGTGTCGAATACATGGCGGTTGATGTCACGGATCGCACGCAGGTGGCCGAGGCCGTCACGCAGATCGTAGAAAAGTACGGCAAGATCGACCTATTGATTCATGGTGCCGGTGTTCAGTATTCCAAGCGTCTGGAAGATCGTACGTTGGACGAGTTCCGAGCCACGTTTGCCGCCAAAGTTTCGGGGCTGAATCATCTGGTGCAGTGTTGCCAAACACAATTAGGAAGAACCGTTAGCACGCACGTGTTGACCTCTGCGTACAGCGTTTTTGGCAATGATGGTCAACACGATTATGGAGCGGCGAATGAGACCATGGACCGGCTCTGCTCCCTCAGTCGGATCGGAAATTTGCACCGCTGGTCGAGCATCGCGTGGTTGGCATGGGACGGCATCGGCATGACCCGTGGCAGCGAATACCGTGCTTTGGCAAAGCAACGCAGCTTGTCCGGCGTCGGGTCAGAAACTGGCCAACGACTGTTCCGCGATGTGCTTGATGGACGAACGGATTCGGCAATCAATGTACCAGTATCCGATGCCGAACATATCCAATATCAAATCAAGACGGTACCATTGCGGTCCGCGAGTGGGACTGGACGAAAGATTGAAGTCTCAATCGACCTTTCGTCGATCGAATGCCTTCCGTTTCATAAAGTCCGCAATACGCCCACGTTGCCTGGAGCCTGGATTCTCGATCGGCTCGTCTTTGCTGGTTTGCAACTGTGTTCTGATTCAGATCGGATGACACAGGTGACGGTCGAAGACGCGACGTTCAAGCGATTTGTTCGATTGGTCAACGAACAAGATCCGAATGTACGTGTCATTGCGGAGCAGAGAGATGACGCGATTCACGTCTCGATGCTGGTCGATGTGATTCATCCGTCAGGGCAATTACTGGCCAAAGACGTTGTCTCTGCAACTGCACGTCTCTCATTCAGTGCCGAGCAAACATTGTTGAGTTCGGTGGTGCATGGACCAAACTCATCTGACAGTCCAGGCTTGAGCCGATTCGTGAATGATCCTTATTGCCATGGAGACAGCGGCGAAGTGGATTTGTCGGGGCCCTTTGATTGCCTTCGCGAAATCGAGATTGGAGCTGCAGGGCGACGAGCTACCTTTAACCCTGAAATAAGCTTTGATTCTGTCTGTGATATCCCTGCGTTGCTTCTGGACGCGGCTTGGCGAGTGGCTGCGGTGTACGCCGTCTCATGGAAGAACGAACTTTTTGTCCCCGTGCACATTCGTCGAATGGTCATCCCTCTCTCAGGGAGAAAGGATTCCGGCTCTGCTAGAGGGTGGGAGATGCGATCGACCCTCCCGATGCCAGAGGGGCAAGACGTTCGCTGGGATCGAACGGAGGTGATCGATGATAAAGGCGTTCTGAGACTGGTCGTCGAAAATGGACTCGCCAAACGGCTGGTTTAGCAGCAGCCCGTATGAACGGGTTACTGAGTGCTGCACGCCGCAAAACCCGCCCGGCACCGGCAAACTCGACCTGACCGAAATCATCCTCTTGAAACGCGTGGGGGTAGTCGCTCAATCAAAGGGGCTTGGTTCACGAGGAATCCACATTCGGACGATAGCAACGGAACCAGTTGGGCTATCGGATTCCTCTGGGGAAACATGAACGGATTGAGGATGATTTCCATGAGCGTAAGGTTGAATCTGCGTTGGCGCACCACACTCGTGGCTTCCCTGGCGATGCTGATTTCCGTCAGCAGCAGTCTCTATGGAGACGGGATTCTACGCGACGGAATTGGAGCGATCTCGACTGGCCGTGGTGGCACCAACCTGGGATTTGCGGACAATGGAAACGTGATCCTGGACAATCCGGGAGCCTTGGTCAACGTTGATGGTTCAGGTCTCGTGGAACTTGATTTGGACCTTTTCATTACGGATCTCTCCTACAGCGATCCGGACAACGCGACGACCAGTGCTTCCAACAGTCCCTTCCCAATGGGTCAGCTCTCCGTTATCCGAAAACTGGACGAAGGCAACATTGCGGTCGGGTTCGGCGTGTTCTCGCATGCCGGTTTTTCCACTCATTACACCCTCAATGGGCCGGGGCCTCTGGCTGGTCCGCAAAACTACAAGTCCGTCGGCGGACTGATGAGGATTCTTCCCAGCCTTTCGATTGCGTTAACGCCACGATTGTCCATCGGTACAACCTTGGGAATGGCGGTCAGCCACACGGAACTGGAGGGCCCCTATTTCACGCAGGCGGCAACCCCATTTCGTGGCACGCCAACTCTCTTGGACCTGCAAGCGACCGGAACGGGTCTGAGCTGGTCACTCGGGGCACAGTACCTCCTGAGCCAATCGACGACACTCGGGATGGCCTTTCAAGCGGAAACTCATATCACCGCGGATGGCTCCGCAAATCTCGTGATTCCCGGGCTAGGCAGCTCAGGCTTTGACATGGAACTGGAAACTCAGTGGCCAAGTACGCTAGGTGTCGGTGTCACGCACCAAGCCAATCCTTGCACGACTGTCGCAGCCGATGTGATTTGGACGCGTTGGTCTGGAGCAAAAAGTTCATACAACATGCAGTTGAGCGATCCCAGCAATCCTGCATTTGCATTCCTGGGACCATCGTTCCCAGAGGTGTTCCCACTCAACTGGCGCGACAGTGTCGCTCTCCGGCTGGGAGCCGAACGCTCTCTGGGAATGGGACGTGTTGCGAGAGCTGGCTACGTTTACCATCACAATGTGATTCCAAACGAAACGCTGACCCCGTTCATTCAGGCCACCGTGGAACACTCGCTATCCTTCGGATACGGTTGGAAAGTGCGTGACTTCGGAATCGACCTCGGGTACCAAGTCATGCTGGGTGATGATCAAACTGTGGGATCCAGCAACTTTGTCGGCGGCGATTTTGACGGTTCCACTTCTTCTGCATCGGCACATTGGTTTCTCGCCAGCTTGACTCGTCGCTTCTAGCGCCGCTGATTCGATATTTTGAAGGCAGTCGAACGAAAGAATGTTGATGGCTGTTCAAGCGTGCGAAACGTGAGCAGTGCGGTCAATCAACGTACAGGTCGATTGACTTTGCACCAGCCTGGATCATTCGCTGCATCTCACACGACTCGTTTTGCTAGTGAACTGACGATTCTGCGAGTTGCGACGCGATCGGGACGCCTTATCAATCGGTGGCGCAGAGGATTTCGCCAGAAATCTAGTGTGAAAGGAATCCTGGCGAATCCCATTACCAAGCGCGGCAGTAAATGGATCGTCACTCCTAGACGGCCGGGTGTTGCACGCGTCAAGCATCCCTTTCAGTGCGCAGAATCCGTGGCCTGATGGCCCGGGGCCCATGACATATGTCACGACCCAGCGTTTGGTAATACCACCATGGTAATAGGGACGCTTTCATTCGTGCTGCGGCTGATGAACTAATCATACCCCGACGCGTAAGCGAGGGATACTCGGTTCGTGAGCCGTGGCAAGCCCAGATTATTCCTAACCCGACGCGTAAGCGAGGGATACTCGGTAAATCCCTCGCTTACGCGTCGGGTTATGAAAAACAATCTGCATTTCCAAGCGATGTCACAACTCAGTGTCAAGAATCTGACGTTGGCATGCTGTTTGCCTCCAGATCTTCTTCAATGGCCGCGACACGTCCGACTCGCGGGGATAACCACTTCGCTCTTATTGGAGAATCTTCCTATGAACAGGAAATCACTGAAAATCGGTTTGGGCACTTCGCCCATTCTCGCAATCGCTTTCGCACTGCAATGTTTTGCCGTTGATCCAGAGAACGAGGGGGCGAAGTATGAAGACGATGCGTGGTACGACGTATCCGAATGGTTTGATGGAAACGACTACAATCCGACCGATGAAGCGATCGGACGCTGGGATGATGAAAAATTCAGCTACGCCGACAATCGCTTCAGCTCAGACCTAAACAGCGATCAGGAAACGATTCCCGCAGAGAAGTTCTACGGTGAAGACTATGACGACGGTTACGCGATGTGGTGGGACGAGGACAAAGACGGAAACTATGAAAAGATGGCTCGCTACCACGACAGCGACGGTGACTACTTGAACGACAGTTACGCGACCTACCATGATTCCGACGGCGACGGGATGTACGACACCTATGACTTCAGCGAACTCTCCCATACGAGCGAGAATGCGATCCACAGAAGTCAAGTCGCTCAGAGCACTCAGAAGGGGCTAAGCGGTAAAGCCCACCAGGTCGCCGGTACCGTCGCGGAAACCAAAATGGTGGAGCGTCTCGGTAAAGTGAGTTTCATGGTGAAGCTCCAACAGCCCAAAGACAACATCACCTGGGTCGACTTTGGTCACACCGGTGCAACGCTGCAGTTGTTCAAAGGCGATAGCTTTCTTGCTTTTGGCCCCGTCGTTAAGAGGGGAGACAAGTATGTCTTGGTCGCTACAACCCTGCAGCAGGACGGGAGGCAACGTGCAATCACTCGCACGGGCCGACGCTACACCGGCACTGTTGAATCGACCAAGACCGCGAAGGTGAAGGGCGATGAACACTTGGTCGTGAAGCTAAAAACGGAGGACGGCAAAAAGCTGACGGTGGACATGGGAGACCCTGCATCGGAAAAAAACATCCAGCAGGGCTCGGAAGTCACGGTCACGGGGATTCCCGTTAAAGTTGGAGATCGAGTGATTCTGATAGCCGACAAATCCCAGCGATAGCGCAGAGAGGCTCGGGAACCGGGCTGTTGCTCAATACACAATCTGAAAACGTGACAATTCAAACTGTCACGTTTTTTTACAGGCTCGTTGATCTTAAATCTCTGACTGAGCTCCATTCGTACACGTTGGTCGCTGAGCAATCGCCTTGTCAAAACAAAGCATACCGAGCACCCGCAAACACGTCGTTTCTTTCTTTGGCATCAAGTTTGCGTTCCTCATCCTCTCAGAAGCCCGAAATTCTAGAAACGCTGAACGTTGATCCTTCCAGCAAAATGAGATGTACCGTGATGAAAGTCCCCGCATTCAAGACAATTGCCTTCGCATTGGCCCTATCGCTGAGCCTGAATCAGACAACGCCATCCGTATTGGCAAATGAGCCCGCCTCGGGCGAAATCGTCAAAGCCATCGAGGCTGATCTCGCTGATGCAGAACGAATCGTCGCGAGCGAAATCGATGTGAAGCTGGATCGCGGTGTTGTCACACTCGGAGGGACCGTCAACAGCATTCTTGACAGAGACCTCGCATCCGAAATCGCCAAACGAACACGCGGCGTCCAGGCTGTTGTGAATCAGATTTTGGTGCAGCGATCTGATCGGAGCGACGACTCGATCCACGAGGATGTTCAACGCGTGCTGATCACCAACAGCAGTGTCGACGAACCACAAATTGTCGTTGCGGTCAATCAAGGAGAGGTGTCCATGACGGGCGAAGTGGACTCGCTTGCGGAAAAGCGGATCGCGGGCTTTGTTGCGTCAGGGGTTCGCGGTGTTGTCTCGATCAACAATCAACTGACGGTCGCAATGAGCAGCGATCGAACAGACACTGATTTGCGTGACGAAATCAGTGCATTGATTCATCACTCCGTTTACCTTGACGACGTCGAAGTAGAAATCGCAGTGGATGAAGGTGTCGTCAAGCTTACTGGCAACGTACATTCTGCATTGCAAAAGGATCATTTAGAGAGAATCGCAGAGATCTGGGGAGTCGCCGCTGTCGACGTGAGAAACATTCGAGTCGACCCGACGGCCGATGGTCGTGCAATTCGTCAGAAACGGTACGAGAGTGTCACTGACGAGTCTATCAAAGAAGCATTGCAACGAGCATACAGAGTAGACCCGATCTTGTTCAGCCGTGCAGATGCAATCGAGATCAACGTCAGCATTGGCAGGGTTTCGCTGAGTGGATCGGTGGATCGTTTGCGAGTAAAGAATCGAGCAGAGAAACTCGCTGGTGACGTGATCGGTGTCCGAGCAGTGTCGAACAATATTGAACTGCAACTTCCAGGGAAACCGCCAACCGACATCGAGATTGTTCACGAGACACAAGACGCCTTGGCAAGAAGTGCTCATTTGGATCGCCGTGATATACGCGTTCACTCTCAAGCGGCTCATGTCAGCTTGTACGGAGTCGTTGAGAGTGAACTGGAGAAACGCGTTGCCCAGTGGGTGGCGGACGGTGTCACCGGAGTTGTTCACGTGAACAACTCGTTGGCGGTTGAACGTGAATGGGAGCAAAAATCCGACGAGCAGATCAAAACCGCGTTAGAACGAAAACTAAGGTTTGCGTTCTATGAGGAGAGTGATGATCTCTCTGTCGACGTTCAGGGAGGCGTCGCGATCATCAAAGGAACGGTCGATACGTGGAGGCAGTGGCAGACTGTCATGGATCTCGCAATCGAAGCGGGATCACGACACCCGCACAACCTCGTCAATGTTCAGTACCACCCGCCCCACGGAGCGTCGGACATCTATGTTCCTCATTGAAACCGGCCGTGACCAACCCCGTAATGGGTTTCGCCAGAATTCCTTCAGGTTTGGTTTCCTACTCCTAACTTTGCTCGTTTCTACGACCTGTCTTGCCCAGGACGTAGCCAATGACGAGACGACGATCGAGGCGGTCGAAGACGAGTCCGCGGTCGAAGCTCCTGAGAAGGTGGATGTTGATCCGTTGACGAGCGACGAAGACATCTCATCACGATTGAAAAGAATCTTTGTCGCAACAGGTTGGTTCACGGAAATCGACATCCGGACAGACGAGGGAGTCGTGTTTCTCACCGGTGTTGCTGACACCGAAAAGCATCAGGAATGGGCTGAGCGAGTAACCCAGAGGACATCAGACGTGGTGGCCGTGGTCAATCGTATCAGCGTGCGGACTCGACCCATTTGGGACGTCAGTCCTGTTCTCGCCCAAATTCGCCAACTGGCACGCGACTTCCTGCAATTGCTGCCGCTGATTGTCATTGGCGCGATCATTCTGTTGATCGCGTATGCAATGGCAAAACTTTCCGCATCGGTAGCAGGACGCATTTCCAAGCGACGCGTTCCGAGTCAATTGCTGCAACAAGTGATTTCAAGTGTCGTTGCCGTGCTGGTCATGATGATCGGGCTGTACATCGCATTAAAAGTCTCCGGTCTGAGTCGGTTGGCGGTGACTGTCCTGGGCGGTACAGGCCTGGTCGGAATCGCGTTGGGTTTTGCGTTTCGTGACATTGCGGAAAACTATCTTGCCAGCATCCTGATCAGCTTGAACCGCCCCTTCAGTGTTGGCGATTTGATCGAGTTGGATCAGTACAAGGGGTTTGTGCGACGTGTGACGACCCGAGGAACCCTACTACTGACCGTCGAAGGCAACCACATTCAAATCCCCAATAGCATGATCTATAAGTCGCCCATCACGAACCACTCCTCCTCGCCGCGAATTCGAAAGAGTTTCTCTGTCGGAATCGGGTACGACGATTCGGTAACGCAAGCACAGGAAATCATCCACGAGACATTGATCAAACACGCGTCCGTACTGCCGGATCCGGAACCATTGGTGCTGGTCGAGTCACTCGGCGCGTCGACCGTGAATCTGCTGGCATTGTTTTGGCTCGATGGCGAGCGGTTCGACGCGGGGTCGGTCAACAGCGCATTGATGCGTCAGGCCAAAGCGGCATTGACCAAGGCCAAAATCAGCATGCCCGACGAAGCACGTGAAGTCGTGTTCCCCAACGGTGTGCCCGTCGAAATGCTAAATGATGAAAGTCACGCGCTGACAAAGACCGACGGCAACAGAAGAGCAAGCGTGGTAACAAGGCAGGCGGCAGATACCGACTCGAGAGATTTTGAAAGTGCGAGCAAGGGCGAGGGTAACCTTGAGAATACCGATGAAGAAATCCAACGTCATGGAGAAGATACTGACCCGGTAGACTCGACTAATCTCATCGCCTGATTGTTCCATTGCGAAAGGGACAAATGATCAGGCAGAGTCACTGCGATTTACTATTCCATCAACGCTTTCGAGAAAGTGGATCATCAAATGTATCAAACAAGTGTTAAACCACCGCAGCCGCAGCCCACACCTCGGCCGGGACCAGTTCCAACGCCTCTGCCAAACCCCGGCCCTGCCCCCAGCCCACTACCGCCAGGATCACCCTTTCCGACTCCGCCGGTTCCAGGACCACTCAATTATTCTTGGTAGATTCGCTACCATGAAGGTCGAGGAAAGAGCCCGCGAGCTCTCGAATTCGGGATTGCGAGAATGTTGGTAAGAACGCAGACACTCCGCGACCGTTCTCATCACGGGCTTCGTCTGCCGGCGCAGCCGGTGGCCCCCAGTGAGCCTCAGGCGCTAGCCGTGGGCCTGAGGCGGATTGTGGTGCCGGCCCACGGCTAGCGCCTGAGGCTCACTCTCCCGGCGCAGCCGGTGGCCCCCAGCGAGCCTCAGGCGTTAGCCGTGGGCCTGAGGCGGATTGTGGTGCCGGCCCACGGCTAGCGTCTGAGGCTCACTCTCCCGGCGCAGCCGGTGGCCCCCAGTGAGCCTCAGGCGCTAGCCGTGGGCCTGAGGCGGATTGTGGTGCCGGCCCACGGCTAGCGCCTGAGGCTCACTTTGATTGCGATGCATGGAACAAAAACATGGACTGAAAAAAAATGTCAACACCAAACTTTTTGCAGTCCACTCTCGTCTGGCTGAAAGAATTGTCAGTCAAAGTGATTGATCTACGATCATCTTCTATAGATAGGCCCGGCGATCACTCGGTGTCTTCGGTCACAATCGCGTGGGGATCTGCACCGAGTTCTTGAAGAGCAACGCTGATGTCATCCACCATGGGCGGTGGGCCGCAAACATAGAATTGTTGGTCGAATGATTTGACGCGGGATTGCAGCCAGTCCTTGTCGATTCTGCCCGATTCATAGTCGGGATGGGTTTCTTCCGTCAGTGTGCACACAACTCGGTGTCCCAAGCAGCGAAAGAGTTCTCCTTGCAAAAAGACATCTCGGACCCGTTTGTTGCTAAAGAAGAGTCGATTTCCGGCAAGTTTCTGCTCTTGTTCCAGTTGCCGAATGATGGCGATGAACGGCGTTATTCCGGCACCGCCAGCGATAAATACACCGGGTCCGCTGTACTCAATCGCCCCCCAGGCATCACCAAAAATGACTCGGTCGCCGACGCAGATGTCGCGTCCCAGATGCTCCGTCATTCCTTCATGCTCTGGGTTTGATATCACCGGATAGGATTTGATGACAAACTCCAACCGTGGATTGCTCGGCAAGCTGGTCAAGGTGAATGGTCGTTTCTGCTCCCGCCATTCCTGCTCGTCGATTGCAAGTTCAACAGCTTGTCCTGGGCGAAAGTTGAAGTCGTCTGGTTTCTCAACCACATAGAGATGAACATTGTCAGCAAGTTCCTCACGGTGCAAGACGCGACCGCGGTGACGGGCGTACTCATTCCAATCGGCGGTACCGGTCTGCGGCCTTTGGTCACTTTTTGTATTCATGATGTTTCCTAATTGTGGAAGACGTTGATGACACGGGCATGGAGAAAGCCAACGGAGAGCTTTCCCAATCACCGTTTCAAATAGTTTTCTCGATACGCTGTGGCAGCCAGCGGCGTCGCGGCTTCAAATCCGCCATCGACTGGCCAGCTTGCGCCAGTGACAAATCCCGCCATGTCCGAGGCGAGAAAGTTGATCACCGCAGCAACTTCATCAGGATGCCCCGCGCGTCGAGCGGGCATCGCAGGACGTTTTGCACTGTCAAAGTCGTCTGCTGACATGCCGTTCATCGGCGTTGCGATTTCGCCGGGCGCAACCGCATTGACCGTGATGTTGAGTGGAGAAAAATCCAACGCAAGGCATTTGACCATGCCGCCTAGGGCATGCTTGGTCATCGTGTAGAGCGTGTCCGTCGGATTTGCGATGTGCTCGTGAACACTCGTCACGACGATGATGCGTCCTGGTGTGTCACGAGGGCCACCGTCGGGACCGTCAGGCAGCATGTGGTGCATAGCCCGCTGGATCACGCACAACGCACCGAAAGCGTTGACATTGAAGATCTGATAGGCTGTCTCTAGGTCCAAGTTCGGCATTCGCTTTCGAACCATCATGCCAGCATTGTTGACCAACACATCCAAACCACCGAGTTCGTCGACCATTTCATCGACGCACGGATTCGCCGATTCTGGTGAGGACAGGTCGAGCTTCTTGATCACACAACGTCTGCCCGCTGCTTGAACCAGCTTGGATGTCTTCTCCGCTTCGCTCTCGCTGTGTGCGTAGGTGATCGCCACGTCGTGCCCGGAACGAGCCAAGGCAACTGCGGTGGAGCGACCAATTCCAGTGCTGCCTCCAGTGACGACTGCTTTTCGATTCATCTCGTTTGCTTTCTTTGGTGTAGGAGTAGAGAGATCAGGCATCGGTTAACTCAGATTCGCTCTTGAGTGCTTGGTCACCATCCTCCTGCTCGACCAGATAAGCAGGATCGTCCGCCGTTGCGTTACGGGTCACTTCGGTGCCTTTCAAGGTCTTGGTGACCTTCTCTTTGAAGGCCTCTTTGATCTGTCCTTTCGCAGTTCCCCCTGCGAAGTTCCACTGAACATACTGTTTGACTCGAAATTTCTGAGGCATCGTTTCCTGTTCCTGTCTATCGACCGGTAGTTTGAAAAATCAACTGATGACGCAAACGCTGGGCCAAACAAAACTTGATTCGCAGCTCCTTGGCGAATGTCTAGAATTCAAATTGCAAGGAAGTACCGGACCTGCGGTCTCCCTTCTTGAATCCGAGTTGCATTTTCAAACTCCAGTCGCATACAGAGTACCATGAGCATTGAGAATCCAGATCAATCATCGCTGAATCACGTACGATGCCCTGGTTGCGGCAAATGGGTCGACGACCGAGCGCCTGCGTGTCCCGAGTGTGGCGAGAAGATCTACGTTGAAACGCCAGGCGACATCACGCCGACGAAGCATCCTCAATTGCCGATGAATCGCGCCGATGAGCCCTGACCGGCGATGGACGATCGGCGGACTTGAACGAAAATCAACGCGTTTGAGTGATGTCGAACCAAAGTGAAGTCGCGGCACGATGATTTCGCTGGGAAACGCTTTGTTCGAAATGCCTTGTTCGTTGTCCTGCACAAATGACGTCTTGCATGAGAACGGGCAATGCAGCGAATGCCGTTCATGCATTCGGGACTCGATGCTGATTCTAATAGGTCAATCGTATGAATCGACTGTTTCAGTATTCAATCCGCAGACTGATGCTGCTGATCACCCTTGTCGCAGTATCAATCGCGAGCTTCATGCAAATCCAGCGCGGGCATCAGAAAGAGCTGGAGGCGATCGCGCGTCTCGAAAAAATCTCTCCGCGATGGAGCGTCTCGCAGAGCGTTCAATCTGAACTCGACTCGGCCGCTCCGGTTTGGCGATGCGGATATTGGTCGCCTCACGTTACAATCATCCATGATTCGATGCTCCCCGATTGCTTTCAACGCATCGAAGGATGGTTTGGGATCGACGCTTTTCAGCGAGTCAGCTCAGTCGATTTCCAGGGAATCTGGGATCCACAAGCGGTTTCAGAACTCTCAAACTTTCGGTCTCTTCGCTCAGTTGATACCGGCATTGCATCGAGCGGTTTCACCAAAGTCGTTGAGCAGATTGGATTTTACTACTCAATGAGAATGTATGAGTCGCTGAACGACGATGTCGCAGTGGCATGCGAGCCGGCAAATTTTCCAACCGAGGAAATCGAGAATGTTGAACTCGTCAATTTGAAGTTCCGCTACGTCTATCAATTGAACCAGCAGTTACTGGGAGAGCTGAGAGCAATCAAAGCAACGGAGGGGCGACTTGCGATGGAATCTGAGAGATCGACCGTTGAAGATAAAACGCTCATGAAACGCGAAACTCTTTCCAACGGTTCGGACCCGTTTGGAAGTGTTGCGAAATGATGTGGGTAAGTCAGCCTGGAAAGGCTAGAGCTTTTAACATCTGAGTAGCCATCCTGCTCGGAACGTGCGGAAAATAAGTGTCGCGAAATCCACGTAGCAATCATCGCTTCGCGTGATTTTGGCAACGAGAGTGGACACGTTTTCTCCAAACCGACCACGAAGCAATCTGTCGCCGCTCCGCGGCTTGTTGGCGGTGTCGGGCGGTGTTCACCTGGGGCTCGCGCCCCAGGCTGTATGCTGTCGTCGCATCCGCGACTGAGGGGATTGCTGGGAACGTGAAAATGAACCGGCGATGGTCGCTGCGCTCTATCGCGAGCTACCATCTGAGACCGCTTCACGGTCAAATGCAGCAACAATTCTTTCACGTTCCGAGCAGGGTGGCTACGTAGATACAAAAAGCCTTGGCCTGGAAAGGCTGACGTACGTGTGGCTGACGAATCAGGGAGTGTCTTCAGTGGGCTCGACACAGATGACGTCGCCCATCACACACATCGATCCCATCGTCACCGTTGGCTTGGGGTTTTTCGATGGAAACCACTTTCCCACGATCGGTTGGACGGTGCGTACGATCCAAGGTGAGGTGGCGAACACACCGGCGCTTGCGGTTAGCAACGCAATGAGAGCACCGATGGAGAACTGCAAACGTCGCTTCGCCAGCTTCTTTTCCTGCGGTGGGCATTCGCTCGTGACGATGGTGCCATCGGGTCGCCGGTAGATCTTGGCACAAATCGTACCGTCACCGGCAAAGAGCTCTAACGCTTCGTCTCGCGTCATCTGTGAAACATCGTAAACGTGTTTCTCGCAGCGGCTACAGAATCGTTTTCGGTTGTCGCCATCCATCAAGCCCCAGTCCATCGTGCAGGGCGTCTTGATCACCAAATGATCCAAGCTTGTGGTCGGCTTGGCTGGGGTGTTTGCAACAACCATGAGCTGAACTCCTCTGTTACGCAATGAGACTGAGATTACTCATCAGACGCTTCCGTGGACCATTTTCTTAGGGTATTTTGCAAGAAACTTTTTGGACACATCCATGAATCCATTGGCATTTGGTCTTTGAGTCGCAATCGTTTCCGTGAGGTAACGCCGTTTCTTAGATACGCATGCATCTTGCCAAAGCGGCCAAAACAAGTTCGGTCATCACTATGCTTTCTCAGACCAGTTGGCGTACCCGGAAAGCCAGTGCTGCATGCCGGTGGCCAGGTTCGGCTCGGGGGTACGAAGGAGCGCGTGGATGTGATTGGGCATTCAGCAAAACGCAAAGACCTCCCAGCCGCACCGGGAAACTTGCTCAGTGAGCCCGCGGGTGAAGCGTTCGTAGTGAGCTTCATCGTGAAACAGTGCCCGTCTCGGCCATCACCCCGGGTGATCAGGTAATAGATAGCCCCAGGGAACTGGACGCGGTGAGGACGAGGCATGGTCAACCTTGGAGCGGAGGACGATCAAACGGCTGTTGAATCAAAAGCCGCCGAAAACCCAATGCAAGGCCTGACCCCAGCGAAGCTCTTTCAAAGTCTTCCGGCCGCCAGTGGTCCAAGGGGCAGCGAAGCATTGCGGAGTGCTTTGTCGCCTCGGACAGTTGACGCTTTCTTTCGGTTGAAAAGTGCTTGAGGGGCTGATCGTCGACAGCAATTGCAAGCCTGTCTCATCATGCCTCTGCAAAGGAATGCTGTTCGGCGTCGCAGCCGGCACCACAAATATCCAGAGCCATGGCGAGCCTGTAAGATTGGTGGGTGGCACCTAACATCGCCCCGGCGGGTGTACCGGCAAGAAAAAAGAAGTGAGAGTGCTGGGACTCGAACCCAGGACCAACGGATTAAAAGTCCGTTGCTCTACCGACTGAGCTACACTCTCCTGTTTCGTGTTCCCATAGAACCCGAAAACCAAACGCGGACGTAACAGAGGTCCCGGAGAAAGTTCCGGCAGATCGTTTTACGAAGGCGTCAAGCGGAGCGGACAGGATTCGAACCTGCGGAACCAGTTTCCCGGTTCACCGATTTAGCAAACCGGCGCTTTCGACCACTCAGCCACCGCTCCGGTAGGCTTAACGCGGTTTCTGGAGGCGTTTGACTCCAGAAAGCGGAATTGTGCTGCATCACACGTTTTTCCGCAACCCATTGTCGGCATTCCTTGAAAAACTCGCCACCAAGAACCCAAAAATTTGCCGTTTCCAGCGATTAACAAGAGTTTTCCCGTTTGCGGCCCACTGGGGCGAAGCCGATATTCATTCTCGTGCCCCCCGAAAAGCTAGGTTTCCCCTGTTGTTCCTGAGTGCACGGAATGAATGAGTGCACGAATTCATGAGTGCTTAGGGACCTGAATGGTTCACTCCAACGAAAAAAAACTGATCCGATGCCAAGTGGCCCCCTGCTGACGTCTGTTTCCCACCGCGCGATGGCCACCGAATTCGTCGTCATGCTGCCCGCCACCGATGCTCACTTGGTCGACGCGGCCCTGAATGCCCTGGAGTCCTTGGACGCAATCGAGAAGCGGCTGACGGTCTACGATCCCGAGAGCGAGGTGTCCGCCATCAATCGCTCGGCGGCAGATTCTGCCGTCGCGGTCTCTGAACTGACATTCGAGCTGCTGACAAAGTCGCTCCTGTGGTCTCATCGCACGCAGGGTGCATTTGACGTCACGGCCGGGCCGTTGATCACCGCTTGGGGATTCACCCAGCGTCGCGGTCGTAAACCGAGCCGCCTGGAAGTCGAGTCCGCACTCCAAAGCGTTGGACATGAGAAAGTCTTGCTGGATGAAATCAAACGGACCGTTCAGTTCACTCAGCCCGGCGTCGCTATCAACCTCGGGGCCATCGGCAAGGGACATGCGTTGGATATACTGCTGACGCAGCTCGTCGACGCGGGCATTCGCAATGCGTTGATCCACGGAGGCAATAGTTCCGTGATCGCGATCGGTGATCAAGAACCCGAGTCGGACAGCGAGGATCGCCACGGTTGGCTGGTAGGGCTGGCACATCCGACGAAACCTGGACGTCGGGTGGCAGGGGTAAGACTAAAGAACGGTGCGCTTTCGACTAGCGGCTCTGGCAAACAGTTCTTTCACCACCAAGGACGCCGGTACGGTCATGTGATTGATCCACGAACGGGGTATCCCGCCGGTGACTTGCTGTCGCTGACGGTGATCGAAGCCAACGCGACGGACGCGGAAGCGCAGAGCACTGGCTACTTTGTCATCGGTCGCGAAGGAATGCGAACGACGATGGCGGAACACGACCTGCCGCCATTGATCGCCGTCGCACCAGGGAACCGGCAAGACGAGGTGCGGATCGAAGTGATCAACGGAGAGTCGAGCGAAAGGTTCGAGCTGATCGATGCGATTTAGCGAGTCATCCAGTTCGAAGAGTAAGTGAGTGAGCCGCCAAGGAACGCTTCATCAATAGATGGCGTAGTGGATCTCGCCAGAAATCCTGTGTAGGAGGAATTCTGGCGAATCCCATTACTGGGTGCGCCTGTAAATGGTTCATCGTTCCCGAGTTCACTCGCTTGCGCTTCGTGCTTGTGTTTTTGCCTACTGGGTTTGCCAGCGGATGTCGCCTTTTCGTTGGCGGGCGGTCCATTTCTTGATGACCGAGACCCGCCGCACCGCGTTGTCTTCTTCGGCGCGAAAATACAGCGTGGTGCCGGTGATTTGACGTAGGTTTTCGATCGCCAGGACCCGGACGGACATGGACGTCGCGTCCAACCAGTCGACGAGCTGGATGTCTTTGCCCTCGACCAATTCAGGCTGGGAAAAGCCAGTCAGCAGCTTGAAGAGCGTGTTGCTTTCCGCTGCATCCATTCGCGTGATTGCATCCTGGACGGTTTGGGCAGACTCCACGCTCTGATCAACCATTCGCTTGACGGCTTGAAAATGACTGTCCCAAAACGTTCTTTGCTTGGGCTGAGAAAAAATACCGTCGACGCCAAAATAGACATCCGCGGCACCCAAGCACAACATGGTCTTCGCGGCAAGCGCACCAACTTCGCTGCGCCGAAACGGCAATGCTTCACGCAACGCGGGCATCAGGGGGCGGTCACGGAGCAGGTCCAGCAAGGCATCCTTTGCTTCGGCATCCAACGATCCTGGCTGCTCAATCTCGGGGTCCATCCATGTCGGCGGCAGATCTAATTCGGCGACGCGGGCGGGTTCCGATTCCATCGACAACCACTTGGATCCGGCCGGCAAATCGACGTCGCCATTGGGCGTTGCGAGTTGGACTGCTTGGTTGGCGGCGATGAGGCTGACGATACGCTTGTGGTTCTCCGCTTTCAGTGGATCTGCACCTGGCTCTCGAACGAAACGCACGTCGACTCCCAGCTTGGTGCCTTCCACTGGCATCGTCACCGTGACGACTTCTCCCGCCACATCCAGGGGCAGGACCACGTCAGATGCCGTTGACTGCACGGTAAAACGTCCGGAGAGCAGGTTCAGCTCTGCACTGGGTTGATCACTATTGGGTTGATCACTATTGGGTTGATCACTATTGGGTTGATCACTATTGGGTTGATCACTATCGGGCTGCTCATTCTGCCACATCACGTTGACCGGCCCGATCAGATGGACCTGGTACCCGGAGTCGGTTTGGATCTCGGCTCGGAATTCCGGGGCACACCAAATGGTGGTATCGACTGGCACCGGTGAATCGCCGGGTAGTTGTTTCCAGTCCGATTCGCCGGCGTTTTTCGCCGGGGGAACGATGACGAGAGAATTTTTGTCGAGCAGTGTGCCGATCGATGGAGTCGCAGCTGCCGGGGGCTGCGGTTGCTTTGGTTCTTCGATCGCCGATGCGTCCGGTGGATTGGATGCGACTGATTCGACTGCGGGGGCCGGCTGCATGCCCGTTTCTGATGTCTCTGCTATATCGGGATCTGCGGGTGTCGTAGGATCGGGCTGCATGTCCGTTTCAGCACGCTCGGTCGGCTCGACCGAGGTCGTGGGGTTGGCGGTGCCGGTTGAATCTGGCGTCTCCTCAGTGGGCAATCCCGCATCGGAATCGGACATCTCGGCTCGCGTGGGAGGCTCGTCATTTGTGGCAACGTCAGTTGTTGCATCGTCGTCCGGAGATGGGGCGGGTAAGTTGGCGGCGGAGACGGGTTCGCTCTTGGAGCGGTCCAGATTTCGACCGGGAGTACCGACTTCCACCATCGGCGGCGCCGCGTCAGGCGGTACGACGACCTCGTCCTTTGTCGGCGGCGGGACGGCGGCAGGGATTCCAACGGACTCTGACAGTTTTTCTTCGTCGTTGACAGCGACTGCGTCGCCACGCAGCAGCGGGTTAAATATCTGAACGATGGCGAACAGCAGCACGCCGGCCAAGGCAAGAGAGACGAGCCAGGGCGTGATCCGTGAGGGACGCACCGAATCGGAAAACAGATCGCTGCGTTCGATTTGCTGGCGAGTCCGACTGCCCGCGATCGCTTGACCATTCTTGCCTTGCTCCTCCTGCATGGCTTCGGTTTGACGCATTCGTGTGACGGCATCAAACACGCCAGAATCGCCCGCACCGACGGGCTGAACCGGCACGCGTGCTTCATCGGCCCCGGAGTCGAAGTCCGACTCCGGTGGCAAGTCGATCGTCGGGATCGCGTCCTGGGACGGCTCACTGTGCTGAACGACGGGAGGTGGCCCGGCGACGGGTGGACCTGAAAATGGTGGCGTGGAGGTTCCGACGCCGGGCAGCGGTTCGCCGGGAGCTGGAACGTTCAATCCGGAAAAGTTCATGCTCGTTGAGCCGCGATCGGCTTTTGTCGTACCGATCTCATAGATCCTGCTTCGCAAATCATCTGAAACTTCTGCCGGTTGCCCCAACGCCATCGTCAAGATCTGGTGGCACGATGCGGCTTCGGCCAAATGAGGTTCTGACTCAAGGCAAGCTCGCTCGATTTCCGCGATCTGCTCCGGCGAAAGCGTGCTGTCGAGATACTCGCTCATCAAGTTGGCTTCGCTGATCGGATTGACCGAATCTGGCGGAGGTGCCGAAAGCTGTGCGTTGGCCAACGAAGCTCGAATGCGCTGTACCAGCTGTGTCGCAAAACCGCTCTCGGTCAGCTTCACTCGGATGCTTTCTGCGTGTTCGGCGTCGAGCGTATTGTCCAGGTAGGCCAGCAGGGTGCGCAGTGTCAGTCGCATGAGGGTAGTCTCAAGAAACGCATTGGATTGTCATCAAGGCCCGAGCAAAAGCCGGACTCTAGTGATAACAGTGACAATCCGTGGCATTGTCCGTGCAACAATTTGTCAGAAAATCCGTTTTAGCTGCCCAGGCGGGAACGGGCGGAGCGTTGCAGCATGCGGGCGGGCGGCGGTCGCTGAGTGAACCTAAGTATCGCAACGGCCATGGTTTATGAAAACATTGAACAATACCACAGTTGAGCGAAAAACCTGCCTCAGCATGATTTATCAACCACGGTTAGCGGCATGCCAGCGTCGAAGCGACCGGTTGCGAAACTCGTTCCAATTCATTTTGGCGGACTCGAACACGCTGCGGTGATCGTGCCACACGATGCGACAAGCGATTTCAAAGAGTACTCGTTCCATCAAGCTCACGATCCGACGACGAAACGACGACCATCCTTGCGCGAGCAAATTTTTCTGCTGCTGTTGAAATTGAACGTGTGATCGCTCGTCTCGCATCACACGCCGACAAATCGCTCGCAGTGTGGATGACTGTGTCGCGCGAAAAAGTGCAAGGTAGTAAACTTGTGCCATGATCTCGGCGGTCACCAGTACCGACACGGAAGTCCTCAGACCGGCCAAATGACGCAAGAATCGAAAACAGCCATCGGACCATTGTTTGTGCAGCAAACATTCGTTCTCTTGTCGCAGGAATCTTGCCAACAAATCCGAGTGCACGTGTTCTTCGTCGAGGAACAGCTTTGCGGCATCCAAATAGTCAGGGTCACCGCCGGTATCGATCCACGATCGTGCGCACGCCAACAGGTGCTTGCCTTCACCGCTCTCCCCCAATTGAAACGTCTTGATGGATCCGATCACCGCGCGAGATTCTGCGGGTGTCAATGTGGGCGATCTCGACCAAGGGACGGCAGGTGTGTCCGCCAAGTTGTTGCGGAAGTAGATCGACCATTGCCGATTGCTCCATTGCCGGCGGTCATCCACCTTGTGCTGCGATCGCGTCAATTGCTCGATCCGTTCTTGCACCGCATCGATCGTTTCGTCGGGCGTGGATGTGCCGGCTGTGAGACCGACGGTCTCGACGCCATCAAACCACTCGCCTCGAATGTCACGTGGCGATTGAACATGATAAGCCACACTCCCCAGTGTGCGACAACGCTGAGCGAGTCGTCGCGTGTTGTTGGAGTTGATGCCTCCTACGACGATCACCAATTGTGTCTGTGCACACAACGCGTCGATTGCCGATTGGCGTTGTTTGGTCGGTCGGCAAATCGTGTTGATCCATCGTAGGCAGGCATCCGGATTTGATAGAGCGATCGCGTCACGACACGCTTGGGCGACTTCGCCAGGCATCGTCGTTTGGCAGACGATGCCGATCTTCTTAGCCGGATACACCGACACTTCATCAACCCGTGACACCACCTCCCATCGACCTTCGGGCAAATCTTCCGTGATCCCTTGGACTTCCACATGATCTCGGCTTCCGATCACGACGACAAAGTGATCTTGTTCGGCAAGTTTCGTTGCAGCCGCGTGTACTCGCTGCACCAGAGGACAAGTCGTATCGATCAGTCGCTTGCCGGCTTGGATCAACGCATCGCGTCTGGTTTGACTGATCCCGTGCGCCGTGATCATGACTTGCGAGCGAGCAGGCAAGCCTTCACGTTCCGCTTCGGCGATCGTTTCGAAACGTCGCGAATTCAACCACTGGTTGACTTCCGCGTTGTGGACCAACTCGCCGTAGACGGCGGTCTCCTCAGGGCGTTCAATCTGCTCGGCGGCTTTCAACGCGTCGCGGACACCGAAACAAAACCCCAAATGCGTGGCTCGGATGATCGTCGTCATGAGAACTCCTGGACGAAGCTTTGCAATGCAAAGCTTTGGTTTAAATAAAGGGGCGATGTGTATCGCCGCCGGGTGTGTGGAAAGTGGTCTGTTGTCGTTCGTTGCTCAACGAAACCTACAACGGCTCGTCTCACTCAGTCGCCAATCGACCTTTGGATCTTGCCGCGTTGGTTTTCATTTGTTTCTGTGCATCGCCGATCACGCGTTGCAGCTCAGCGAGGTATTGCAAGAACCGCCCTCGCCCTGAATCTGTCAAAGCGCAGATCGTTTGCGGCCGTGAACCCGTCTCATCGCGACGCGTGCTGACCAAGCCGGCTTCAGCAAGCTGTTTGAGGTGTCGGTTCAGGTTGCCGTCGGTCAGATTGCACAGCGACTTCAGTTCACCGAACGTCAAACCATCGGGTGAACCGGCCAGACAGGTCATCAATCCCAGTCGTGCTTTTTCATGCAGTACACGATCCAGTCCGTCATAGGAGTACCGGGCGGAATCAGATTTTCGTTTTGCGGGCATGTGGGTCACTCCGTACTGTGTTGCGGGTGACGATAGATCAGCCAAGCGGTCAGCAACTGACCGCCGCCGAACGGGATCGCCATCGACCATGGACTCAGAGCGTAGCTGTCGCGAGCAAGCATCAACGTTGCCATTCCCATCCCGAGGTACCAAATCCCGATGGATTGCAACGGTCGAGGCAGATAGGGAGCTGTCGAATAAATCCCCAGCCCCAACATCAATGCCCAAAGTCCGGGTAGCATCCATATCGTCTCGGGTGCCGTTTCGCACAACACCAATGTCAGACCGCCTCCGACCACGATGGCGGGTGACAACCGCTTCAGGACCGTCAAAGTCAACCGACGTGCGCGAGCGGTTGGTGATTGGTAGTACCGCATCGCCATATCGCTGAAGATGATCGCGAGCGCGGCGACTGCGACGATGACCCAAAGATCAACGAATGCGAAAGCGCGGTCTGAAGCGTGACTCATCCACCAGGGCTGGATCACACCAGCGGCGAGACCGAATAAACCTGTCAGCGCGATCGGCACGCTGCGAAGTCCTTGATAGACCGTGGAACGTTCCGCCAAAGCAGACATTGCATCGATCTGCTGCAACGCTTCGTCAATTCTCATAGCTACCGATCGATAGGGTGGTGACTCTTACGCGACCCGTTTCAGCCAGATTCAAGCCGGCTGACGAAAACTCTGCAATGCAAAGTAAGCGGTTTTGGTTCGATCGTCAAGCACGAAAAATTGATGGAATCCGAAAGGAGGGTACCGCGGTGTTTCGACCGCCGGGCGAAGCGATGTGGTGTTTGGTTTCGACTTGGAAAGTCGAACGACAATCGTCGCTCGACTTTCCAAGTCGATAGCGCGCCCCGTCATGCGTTCTGCCGATTCCCAACCATTGACTCGCGTAGACCGGCCCCCTCCCTCGCATTCGCCTAAACGGCTCTGCTCGACCTCCCCCAAGTTTCTTGGGGGAGGTGATAGTGGACAAGAAACGGCTCAAGGAATATCGCCGTAGCATCGAGGTGATGCCAACTATTGATCAGCCCGGGGTAGGTCAGCCTAGAAAGGCTGACGTACGAAAGGCTGACGTACGAAAGGCTGACGTACGAAAGGCTGACGTACGGTTAGGAGCTGGGTTGGCGGATCCAGTGACGCTCTCTCGCTGGCGTGTCCGGCTTTGCCTCTGTCGGCGTCTGGAACTTGCCCGTTTGAACTGGCTCATCCACGGTCGGGGTCGGCAGCGAGGGATTTGGCAGCGAGGGATAGGGCGCAGCCGCGAGCACCGAGTGCCCACGTGGTTTTGGTGATTGTGATGCCGGCGGGGTTTCAGCGATGCTTGCTGCAGCAGATCCAGCTGGGTCAGGGTTGGGCTGGGAAAAGACCGGTTGGGAATTGACAGGTGGCGCGATAGCTGCGGATGGCGCCGGCTCGCTTGAAGCAGCGATGGCGTTGAATCGTTTGGCATACTCTGGGCCCCGATCGATAGGAACGGCCAAGTCCTCGTAGGTCAGCGGCATCTGGATCTCCCGTTTGACGTACTGGGGGTTGGGCCACCGGGCCTCCGGCGCGTACAGGACTGGCGCCTTCACATCCTCCGTCACTTCCTCAACCAGCATTTCCAGCGAGGTGCGAGTGAGAGGCGATCGATCGGACAGTTCGTCTGTCGGCGAGGCTTCCAGAGAAGCGTCTTTGGTGGGTTCGGGGCGGCGAAAGGGTAGCGAGGCGGCGAAACCGACACCGATGATGAGGGCGCCAAGGGATAGTTTTCGCAAGATGACGACTCGAGCTGGAGGGTTGGGAAACCAGCGATCGTCCGTGAACCAATAAGAATGCGTCGTGCAAGTGTGTTTCATCGGCACTCCCGGGCGTGTTCTTGAGGACAATTCGGAAAAAAATGCGAGGGCTTGTGGAATCCTGGCTCGGAGGGGGCGTTGGGTCGTTGGCAATCCGTCGTTGGGCATCTACGATCGGTCTGCCATGGAGTATTCCTCAGGACGTCAGTGGGATGTTGATTAGTGGGTTACGCAATCCCTTGTGAGCCGATGGCGCTAGCCACGGGCCTCGAGGGGGCGAGTTCTCACCATAAGGCCCGCGGCTAGCGCCGTCGGCTCACCATAAGGCCCGCGGCTAGCGCCGTCGGCTCACCATATCAACAGCCCGCGCGTGGGCTGTTACCCTGATTCGCGATGGAATTGAACGTGGAAGTCATGCGTTCGATACCCGGCGATCCCATCACCCATTCCCTCGACCCGACAAAGACTGTTTGCGAATGAGTAACGCGTTGGAACCGATCTCACGACTGATGGCCACCCTTGCCCAGCGAGCAGCCGATCGACCAGCGGGGTCATACACCACTCGGCTATTGGACGGTGGTCCGGAAAAGATCGGCGGGAAGGTACTGGAGGAGGCCCGGGAACTGATCGAGGCGGCTGGTGAGTCCGGTGATGAGGGACGCAACCACTTCATTTATGAAGCGGGGGATTTGATCTATCACACGCTCGTCATGCTCGCTTGGCGTGGCGTCGATTTGAGTGAAGTCGCCCAGGAGCTGGCCAAGCGCGAGGGAGTCTCCGGGTTGGTCGAGAAAGCGAACCGGCCGGCCAAGGACCCGGAATCCGAAAAACACTCAGGGCACGAATCCTGAATGACATGACTGAGCTGGCGAGCTCGACCGAAAACTGATTTTCAACTTAACCTTTTTCGCCAGTGGAGCGAACGCATGACCACCGGCACGATGAACTGAGAGTAAATGTCCACACACGCCACCAGATTACGAATCGGCATCCCCAGCAAAGGTCGTTTGAGCGAGTTGGCGGGTGAGCTGTTGTTGCAAGCCGGGTTGAACTTTCGTCGACAAAATCGCGGTCTCTTTGCCAAAGTTTCCGGCCTGCCGATCGACTTGATCTTTCTGCGAACCGATGACATTCCGACATTGTGTGCCGAAGGTGCGATCGATATCGGGATCACCGGCAGCGATTTGGTGGAGGAATCTCAAGCCAAAGTGTCGACGCGGATGCGATTGGGAGTAGGCGGCTGTCGATTGGCCATTTGTGTTCCCGACGACTGCGAGATCCGTGCCGCCAACGAGCTGGATGGAAAACGCATCGCGACCAGTTTTCCCTCGATCACCAAGGCCTACTTGGGACAACACGGGGCACTGGCACATCTGGTTTCGATTTCCGGTAGCGTGGAAGTGATGATCCAGTTGGGGGTCGCTGACGCGATCGTTGACTTGGTCGAAACGGGCAGCACGCTAGCCGCCAATCGACTGCGGATCTTGGAAGAGATCGGTACGTACGAGACCGTATTGATCCAGAACGACCGATGTCGCGATGTCGAGATGGCCGACCGGGTGGTCAGACGGCTGGAAGGCGTTGTGATCGCGCGAGACTATTCGATGTTGGAGTACAACGTGCCGCGAAGTTCACTGGCGGAGGCGGAAGCGATCACGCCGGGATTCAACTCGCCGACCGTCGGTAACTTGGAAGACCCCGATTGGTGCAGCGTCCGTGTGATGGTTCGCAGTCGCGATGTGATCGACGTGATGGAGCGATTGGAAAAGCTCGGCGCGTCCGCGATCTTTCAAACGACGATTTCGAACTGTCGTCTGTAACGGGGCGCGGCGTATTTGGGGGTCATGTCAGCCTAGCAATGCTGACGTACTCGCTAAGTCTCGTTTGACCCGTAGCCGAAGGCGCAGGAGGAAGCGGCGGTAGACGCCGCGGTGTAATCCGGTTGATCGTGTCCCCTGCGCCTTCGGCTGCGGGTCAAACGACGTAAACCTCAACACAGCGGTCGAATCGAATCTTGAAATTCGGCGTTGAGTTGCGTCCCGCAGACCTAGGCGGTCACCAAGACTTCATTCGGTGGGAAGCTGAATCTGCCGTATTTTGCTTCGCCCACAACCTGGGAAATCTCACCGTCGCGGCTGCGGATCTCAGCGACGGCTCGGCGTCCAAGCTTCGCCACCCCGCGTGCTTCGCCCGGTTCGAACGCGATCACACTGGTCTGACGCGATTCGGCAAGCGAGACCACTTTTTCCAAGTGCATCGCCAACATCTCGGCCGGCTCGCTGGACATCGCTTTTTGGTAAACCGCCGACGGCTCGACGCGTGAATCGGCAACTTCAAATGCGTTGGAGAGCGTGACGATGGGCATTCCATCGCCGAGGACGCTGACAAGTCGCGTCCTCAATACCTTTGTCTCGTCGGACCACTCCATGTCCGAAACGATCATTTCTTGGCAACCGAGTTGGATCGCCGCCGGGATGACATCATCATTGCGGTGCCAAACCCATCGGCCAGGCTCCGTGAAGCCGGCTGCGATCAAACGATCAATGTGGTCTCGTAAACCCGGCGGAACCACCACGGCGGATGACTCCAACAAGTCATCATCGTTGTAGGTGGCGGTTTCGACGACCGGTGTCATTCCGCAGGCTTGTTCGTAACTCAATCGCTTTTCTGGTTTCTTCGGTTCCGGATCCATCGACTCAAAGAATCGTCTGGTCAAGAGCTGACAGGGAACACTCATGCATGCTGCAACGCCAATGAACATCGCATTGAATCCCATCGATTGAAACAGCGGGATCCCGTCCACGGTGCCGAAGTGGCCGCGGGTGACCATCATTCGGTATCCCCAGCCGATCATGACCACACCGATGGCAAAGTAAACCACTCGCGTTGCCACACCGCCTCGTCCGTACCGCATCGGGTACCCGGCCAAGCTGATGATGGAGGCGAGCGGGAAGTACCAAAGTGTAGAAAATCCAGCCCCGCCGCTGCAACAAAGGATCAGGCTGAGTGATAGCCCCAATCCCGCAAATAAAAATTGATTGCTGGCCATGTCCAAGTCAGGCGCGTGCTCAGTCGGCACGATCTCGTACATGAAATTCGCCCGTGGCTGATCCTGATCGCTGGCATTCAGATCGTCTCCTAAAAAAGGAAACATCATGTTGTGTCCGACCGGTCGACGTAACAATCCTGTCAACGCACCATTCTCGTCGATTTGACGTCTGGCTTCCTCCAGCAACTCAAAATCAAACGGCAACGTCAGGCGACCAAGAATCTGATTCGGATCGGCACCCGCCGGGATCACTTTCGGCGGCTGAAATGCATTGAGTACGGCGGCAAGGGGATCGCTGCCGCCGAAGTGGGCCGCCATCAACTGCTGCACCTGCTCGGGAGACCCGGGGTCGAAATCTTTGATCAAGGCATCTAGCTCGTCTGGGTCGATCTCGTTGATGGAGTCGATCGTGGAGTCGTAGACGTCGACGCCTGTCAAGGTGATGAAGGCGAATTCACCCGGTCCGTTTTGGATGAAGGTTTCCCAATCCATCTCGGTCGGCCCGGAACTCATTGCGGTCGCACGGTGAAATCGGTCCGTCAATAGAAACGTTCCGGAAACGGCACACAACGTTGCGATGACTCCGCCAAAGATAACGCGAAAGGGACGCGGTGGCGTCGAACGGTGGCCGGTATAACCCATGGGAAACGTCGTGATGTCGGGGTGCAGCGGACTTGTGTCGGTTCAGGGAACGAAGCAGCAGCGCGAGTGGATCGGATTTCCAGACTCCAAACCATTCAGCGTTGAAGCCTAGCTCACGCAAAACACGCGGCACGTACACAGGTGTGCATGCAATCGATGCGATAAGACATGGATCTGCTGGTCCTCGTCGATGCAATCGCTACGATCCGACCGCAACACCGCACGAGCCAGCATTTGGATACAGAATGCTCCTTCGCCAATGCAGAAGTCTCGAAGTCTGAGCCAACCTTTCGAAATCCACTCGTTCGCGATCCGGCTGTCGCGTGCGAGTTGTTGAGTGGATGTCATCCGTCGATTGGTTCGCTGCTGAAGAATCACCCCAAACAAACCTGTGTCTGAAGAAAACAAATCCGACCGATTCTCCGCGGACTCACTTGCCGTCGGCATGATGGTGATGCTGGCGATGACAATCGTTCAACGCGGCTTCGGCTTCTTTCGAGGAATCTGGTTTTGCCGACTGATGGACGAATCCCAAGTCGGGATCTGGTCGATGGCGTTCGGATTCATCACGATGGTCACGCCCATCATGTTACTGGGGATGCCTGGCGCGTTGCCCCGCTATGTCGAGCACTTTCGTCGTCGCGGGCATCTGACCAGTTTGGTGCGCCGAGTATTCTTGGCGACGGTGATCTGCACCGCCGTTTTTGTCAGCGCGATCTTGATCGCACCTGAGTGGTTCGGCTGGCTAGTATTCCTGGAGCCTCAGAACACTTCGTTGATCTATGCCGTTGGCTTCGCCGTTGTGGCGATCATCATGTTCTTCTTCGTCAACGAGCTTGTTTCATCTCTCAGACAGGTCCGAGCGGTTTCGTTGATGCAGTTCGTACAAAGTGTTGTGTTCACGGTCATCGGTGTCGCTTGGCTGTCATTTGGTGGTGGCTTGACCGGCCTTGTCGTTGCGTTTGCCATCGCAACTCTCTGCGCGGCACTGCCGGGCATCTGGCTGCTGCGTCGCGGATGGAGCAGTCTGCAACGGAGCACCGAAGCGTTTGACGCGGCGGCGATGTGGCGTCGTTTGCTGCCGTACGCTGCAGCGTTGTGGATGATGAACCTGCTGGCAAACGTGTTTGAGCTTTCTGATCGCTACATGATTCTGCACCTTTCACCAGGTGGCGAGATTGCCGGTCAAGCTGCCGTCGGGCAGTATCACAGTGGGCGGATCATTCCCATGTTGCTGATCAGTTTGGCATCGATGGTCAGCGGCGTCCTGATGCCCTATTTGACTGCGGAATGGGAAGCGGGAAAACGTGAGGACGTTCAACGTCGGCTCCGCGGCGTGCTGATGGGGATTGTGGTGGCGTTCACCGGAGGTGCTGCGTTCGCGTTGATGATCGCACCGTGGTTGTTCTCGACCCTCCTGCAGGATCGATACTCCAGCGGATTGGCATTGATGCCAATGGCATTTGTCTTCTGCATTTGGGCATCCTTGGTCACAATCGCGCAGAACTATCTGTGGGTAGTGGAAAAAGGAAAGCTCGTCGGTGTCGCTTTAGCGATCGGCCTGGTCGCTAACTTAAGCCTGAACGCGATACTTCTGCCTGCTTTCGGATTGACCGGGGCTGTGGTCGCGACCTTGCTCGCTCACGGTATCGTGATGCTGGGAATCTGGGTGGCGATGTGGAAAACCGGGTATCCCGTCGACTGGACGATGGTTCATTTGAGTTTGTTACCCGCAACCTTGTTGAGCAATCCTTGGATTGCCCTGGCCTGCGTGACGTTCACCCTGATCGTCAGCCCCGATGCCAAAGGATGGCTGGCGGTGATCGCGAAGCGAATGCCAAGGTATCGTTTAGCTTGGCCGATTCACTAGACGCTATGAGTCATCGTCGCTCGACTCTCCGAGTCGTTAGCGTGAGCGAAGCGTTTGCGTCCAACCCTGGGCTGATCAAATTTGGGGTTGTGGCACTGCTACGTTGCGCAAGTTTCTGTCACCTCTCCCGGCGCAGGAGACTGCTGATTTAGTGAGCCGCAAGGCGCTAGCGGGCCGTTGATTTAGTGAGCCGCGACGCGTAAGCGGCCGGGCCTACCGCATTGCCCGGTGCCTTACGGCCCACGGCTCACCCTTGCGTTCCCAATTTCGATTAAATCAACAGCCCGCTAGCCGCGGGCCTAATGGTGCTGTCCCAACCCTTCGAGGCCCGTGGCTAGTCCGGATTATTCACCCAACTCACTGCGGTTTTCGCAATGCGTTTGCACGAAACGGTTTGCGCGTATTGGTACGAAAACAGTCTGCGCATATGAGCCGCCACGCGATAGCGTCCGGTTCTCACGCCTATACTCGGGAACCGGACGCTATCGCGTGCCGGCTGATGAATAATCCGGGCTAGCGCCATCGGCTCACAGCGATAACGAAAAACGATTAAATCAGCAGTCTCGTTCCTTGGGGGAGGTGCCTGTTGTGTGTGACAGCTCCACCGGCGACGAAAATATCGCATGAAAATTTCAGCCGCACGCTATCGACGTGGAACGTCGAGCGTCTGTCGGTCAGATGTCGTCTTCGACCGCTCCCGCATACCCTGCTTCCATGTCGATGGCGTCTGCGACGGGCAGCACAAAGATTTTGCCGTCACCGATTTGACCGGCGGAGCCTGTCAACGCGTGTCTGCGGATGGTTTCGATCGTCGGCTCCAGCAACTCGTCGCGGACCAGAATCTCCAGCTCGATCTTTCGAAGCAGTTCCACTCGGTACTCGTTGCCTCGAAAGCTGGCAATCTGTCCCCGCTGCCGCCCGTATCCAATCGCATCACAGACGCTGAAACTGTGCACGTCCATTTCCCGCAACGCATCGCGGACGGTGGAAAGCTTTGTTGGCTGAATGATGGCGATGATCATTCTCATGGTCAGACCCTGCTGCTGGGAACAAATGAAGTGACGGACGCCGCATCAGCCAGTTCGACGCGGGTTTCGGACTGGAGCGATTTTGACAAGGCATCAAGAATCCGGTGGGTATCGATTGCCTGCGTTTGGTAGTTCTTTAGCGATGCATCGCCGACCAGTTTCGCAATCATCACGCGTTCTTGGGCACCGCCGAAGGTGTGTGACGCTACTTCTCCCGACGCTTCGTGAATCCAACATCGCGTCGGACGATCGTCCCAGGGACGTGTGAAATCGTCGCAGATCAGCGACGAAGCACTGCCCGCTACCTCAAACCATTTTCGCGTCGCCGTATCATATCCACACGAAAAACTGGCGGTTGAATCGTCGTCGAAACGAAGCATTCCGGTCACTCGCATCGGCACGTCACCATGCATGACCGCATCCCCCATGACGCTGACGGGCATCTTGTCGGTCGCCCAACGAATCAATCCACAAGTGTACCAGGCGAGGTCCAACAGACATCCGCCTCCCAGCGAAGAATCCAATCGATGTTCGTCCGATAGGAATGGTTTGTAGAAAGACACAGCGGCCGTCACGTGCCCGATCTCGCCGAAGCGGTTTTCCAACAACCACTGCTTCATTTGATCGGTTCGCGGATGGTGTTGCCAGCCTGTCGCGTCCAACCAGCGGACCGAGCTGGCCGAGCACACTTGGTCGATCTCGACGGCTTGCTCCGCGTTCATTGCCAGTGGTTTTTCACACAGCAGGTGTTTGCCCGCCTCTGCAGCTTTCACGCACCACTGGTGGTGCATCGAAGGTGGCAACGAAATATAAACCGCATCGATGTCGTCACGTTCCAGCAATGCGGCGTAGCCAGTCACCGCGTTGGCGATACCGTATTGATTGGCAAACCACTGCGCCCTCTGCTGGTCACGACTTGCGATCGCGGTCACGGCCACGCCGTCGGTGGATTGCAGGTCGGCGACCAGGCGTCGTGTGATCCGACCGGTGCCTATGACGCCAAAGCGTGTGTCGCGGCGTGTTGTCGATGCCGGTGGTTCGGCGGATGGTATTTCGGAAGCCGTCATCAATGTGTTCTTTGTCTAGCGCTATATGCTTAAACCGGCACTGGGATCTGCTGCAACAATTCCGTGATGCGTTGCTCGGTGGCTGACCGCGAGGCGCCTTGAAAAACGTCACTGGTGCTGACACGGTGCGCCAGGGTGGGCACGGCAAGCGATTTGATGTCGTCGGGTGTGACGAAGTCACGGTGCATGGTGATCGCGTTGGCTTGGCAACCACGATAGAAACTCAGTGCGGCACGCGTGCTGACACCGACATCAAAACCATTCTCGCTGCGAGTCGCGTGCACGATTGCCATCAGATAGTCGACCAGTGCGTCGTCAAAGCGAACATGACCGACTGCCTGTTGTGCCGCGACGACTTGCTCGGCGTCTACGACGCTGGTCAATTTTTCGACAGGCTGGCCGTTGCGATGTGTCTCGAAAACGCGGCGTTCAAATTCGGGCGATGGGTAACCGACGCTGGTTCGCAGCAGAAAACGATCCAGTTGGCTTTCGGGCAACGCATAGGTGCCTTCGAATTCAAACGGATTCTGCGTGGCCACTACGATGAAGGGTTTGGGCAGTGGGTGACTGGTCCCATCGACAGACACTTGGCCTTCGCTCATCGCCTCTAGCAGTGCGGACTGCGTCCGAGGTGGAGCACGGTTGATCTCGTCCGCCACGATCACATTTGCAAAGATGGGACCACGACTGAACTCAAACTCGCGAGTGTCGGAGCGAAAGATCATGCTGCCGGTGATATCGCTTGGCAGCAAATCCGGCGTGAATTGCAAACGAGCGAACTTTCCGCGGATGCTTTGGGCAAGCGCCTTAGCGACCAGAGTTTTTCCAACGCCGGGGACGTCTTCCAGCAGCAGGTGTTCGCCGGCGAGCAGGGCGACCACGACCGCCCGAACGACCTCCTGCTTTCCCAACACGACCTTTTCCATATTCTCCCGCAATGCTTGTGCGGTCTGGAAAGCGTGAGGAAACATGGGTGCATTCATTGCGTACGAGGGGATGGCGAGCGTCAGAGCGATTGAGGGGATAGCAGGCATCAGGTGTTTTCGTCCATATTAACCAATCGCCTGTTCGTAGCGGAACCACGGGTCAAATTCAGCCCGCCCACATCCTATTGAACCATGAATCAGCACGACGAATCTCCTGAAGTCGACGTTTCCAGCTCCTATGAGCCGGAATCACCTGTTGCGCCGCCCGGGACGCCCGCTCCACCTAGGTACGACCGAGGATTCCTGATGTGCGTCGGAATCGCTGTACTGGGTTTGGCGGTTGCCGTCGTGGCGCAAGTCTTCGCGCCGGATTTGGATCACCAAAATGCAAATATTGTGACCATGGTGGCCGTCGCTGTCGCTTGCATCGCACTTCTGGTGCTTGCACATCGCAAACTGCGCAAACTAAGCATCGCGTTGGTTCCGGTCTTCACCTTCGGAACGTTTGCTCTCCTGGCGATCCTGTTTCGGTTCGATGGTTTCAGCGGCGAGATGTGGCCGATCTTTGTTTGGCGATTGAGTGGCGATGCATCGATCCCATTGCCGGAGTTGGAAAGCGAGTCGCTCGAAGACATCACGAACCCTGGAGGGCTGGAGTCAGGTTCACTTGATAGAACGTCCCCTCAATTCCTCGGCCCCAACCGAAATGGTGTTTACGCCCGGAGGGACTTTGACGTTCCTCGCACGCTCTCGGACGTGCAGGTGCTGTGGGATCAAGGCATTGGCCCAGGTTGGTCATCCTTTGCCGTCGCTGACGGACTGGCCGTCACGCAAGAACAGCGAGAAGAATCCGAATGCTTGACTGCCTATCGGATCAATGATGGTGCGTTGGTCTGGATGCAAACCCATCCAGGGCTTCACACCAACTTGCTCGGCGGCTCTGGGCCGCGCAGCACACCAACGATTCACGAGAATCGTGTCTTTGCGCTCAGCGCGACCGGCTATCTGTGGTGCGTGGATTTGCATACAGGCGATCTGGTTTGGACGGCGGACCTGAACAGCATCGCGGGTTGGAGCCAGAGCGAATTCGAACAAGTCGCTCCATGGGGACACGCTTCCTCACCGCTCATCGTCGATGGACTTTGTGTTTTGGCTTTTGGTGCACCGGATTCGTTCTCAGGTGGCAGAAGCCTGATCGCAATGAGCACTGAAACAGGAGACATTGCCTGGACCGCCGGCGACGACCAACTCAGCTACGCCTCGCCGGTCTTGTTGACTTTGGCAGGCCAACGGCAAATCGTTTCGGTCAACGAAAGCACCGTTTCGGGACACTTGGTCGGCGACGGCAAACCGATTTGGTCGTTTTCATGGCCGGGATCGACGAACACGGGGGCCAACTGTGCGGCAGCAATCCCAGTGGGTTCCGATCGTGTCTTGGTCGGCAAAGGTTACGGGGGTGGAAGTGCGTTGTACCAAATCTCACAAAACGAAGATGCTACGTTTTCAGCAACCGAGCTCTGGAAGTCCAGCCGGGTGATGAAAACCAAATTCAACCACGCCTGCATCGACGGTGAGATCGGTTTTGGGATCAGCAACGGAGCCGTCCAAGCGGTTGACTTGAGAGAAGCGTCCCAGTTTTGGCTGCAGCCGCGAGCCGATCGCGCCGGACAAGGGCAAATGATCCTCGCCGATGACGTCTTGATCGTCCAGTGCGAGAGTGGAGAAGTCCAATTCATCGCGGCGACACCCGAGCAGTATCGAGAACTGGGCCGCTTGGACCTACTGAACTCCAAGACTTGGAACATTCCCACGTTGGCTGGACGTTATTTGATTGTCCGCAATGATCGCCAAGCCGTCTGCATGTTGCTGCCGCAGAGATAACGTACGTCAGGCTTTCTAGCCTGACACTCAGCCGAAAGAGACCGCTGATTGAATCGAGATTGGGAATGCACGGGTTAGGCTGGGCTGCTCAAAGATTAGTGTTGACACTGCAATTTTGTCAATGTTTTTGTTCCACCTGTCACAATCAAAGTGAGCCTCAGGCGCTAGCCGTGGGCCGGCACCACGTGAGCCTCAGGCGCTAGCCGTGGGCCGGCACCACAATCCGCCTCAGGCCCACGGCTAGCGCCTGAGGCTCACTGGAGGCACCGCAATCCGCCTCAGCCCACGGCTAGCGCCTGAGGCTCACTGGAGGCACCGCAATCCGCCTCAGGCCCACGGCTAGCGCCTGAGGCTCACTGGAGGCACCACACGCCTCAGGCCCACGGCTAGCGCCTGAGGCTCACTGGAGTCCACCAGCTTCGCCGGCAGTAGGGACATAAACTTGCGCAAACCCAAAATGCCACAACCCCAAATTTTGAACAGCCCAGGGTTAGGCTGGGCTGTTCAAAATTTGGGGTTGTGGCGCTGTGGCGTTCTGCAAGTTGCTGTCACGTCCCTCGAACGCAGCTGGGCGGTAACAGTTGCGAAGCACGGCACACGGCGTCTGGCTTGTGTTTGGGCGGATGGTGGTGTTCGTTTTCGACTTGGAAAGTCGATAGCGTGCCCCGCCAAGCGTTTTGCCGTTCCCAATCATTGACTTGCGCAGACAGGCTCCCACCCTCGCATTCGCCGAAACGTCTCAATAAAAACGCCGAAACATCAAGTCAACGCCAGATTTTGAGCAGCCCAGTGTCTCCTGCGCCTTCGGCTGCGGGGCAAACGATGTGACGCCAACCTGAACGGTTGTAGCGACTGACCGCTTTCTGCGATCGGGTGTGAACTTGCGTCGGCAAATTCCTTTGGACAAGCTCCGGTGGCGCGGCAAACTTTGACGACTGCTTAATGTGTACCGAGGATTGTCCGCCCCTCCCTTTCAGTGGCCAAGTCTGAGTGTACAGCGACTGAGGTACCGAGTTCCGCTGGAACGGTACCGCCCATCGAAGGATCGATGCGTCGATGCGTGTGTTTGGATACCCGACGAATCCCCTCCCGCTGGAGCTATTTGCTGTGAAGCTGACCCTGCCACGTTTGTCCGACGCCAACAAACCTGATGCGTTTCAGTACTCGCAAGAAGCTGCAGAGGGTGTCCAAACACATGCGTCATCCTGTGACGCATTCGATCCTTCGCCACCAACTGCCACCCATCACCGCCCATTGATGATGCCCGTCACCAAACAACAACTCCAACACGATGGCCAGTCTGAGTACTTGCTCGTCTGCGAAGCGCGCTCGACGACGCTGAGCGATGGCGCGTGGCGATTCAGCTTGGAGACGGTTGACGGAGTCCAAGTATTAGAGGCCGAGGACCAGGACTTTGGAGACTTGAATCGACTGACTTTGTTGGCTGCCGTCCGTGGACTTGAGGCGATCGAAGGATCGTCGTCGGTCACGCTGTTGAGCAACAATCGTTACTTGATCCGATCCTTGTCCGATTCCCTGCCGCGTTGGCGACAAAACAATTTCATGTGGGAACATTTCGGTCGACGCATCGATGTGCAAAACGGAGACCTTTGGCGACGCGTCGACCATGCTTTGTCGATCCATCGCGTGGAAGCCTGTTTGATCAGCTCACGACTGGTGAGCTTTGGCAACACGGTAAGCGTTGATGAAACGAGCCAAGGTTCCAGTGACGGTCTGATTGTACGGGTTGATAACGCGCACAACGGACCGTCACCGCGACGATCAGCCGATCGACTGCGAAGATTGTTGATGGGTGGCAGCGGAGCGGGCGGCTCCGTCAGCGAGACAGCGAAGGCGAACGCAAGTCGTCGTCGCCGGTTCACCTCACAAGACTTGCTCAACAACGGTTGAGCCCCCTAACCATTTCACCATTCCGCCACTCCTCTGCCAAATCGACGCTAGCGATCCATGCATACCCAAGTCTCCCTTTCCGACATTGGTCGTTTGATCACCGGTGAGTTTGAAAATCCAGCCGCGGTACTCGGTCCCCACGCGGTCGACTGGCGTGGCCAGACGGCGATGGCCGTCCGCAGTTTTCTGCCCGATGCCCGCGCCGCATGGGTGATTGACCGTGCCAGCGGCGTCCGCCGACCGATGCGACAACTGCATCCTGCGGGGTTTTTTGAGGCAATTTGTGACGGTCCCATCGACGGCACCGTCATTAGCGGTGAAGATGGCAGGGTGGGAAACGCCCACTCTCGTTACCGTATCCAGATGGCCAACGACTCAGGCGACATGATTGACATCCAAGATCCCTACGCTGTTCCTTCCATTCTGACCGACTACGACCGATACCTGATGGGCGAAGGTCGGCATCACGACATCTATCACCGTCTAGGGGCACAGATCCGAACGGTCGATGATACCCCCGGCGTGAACTTCGCCGTGTGGGCACCCAACGCACGCAGTGTTCAGGTGGTCGGTGATTTCAACGGATGGGACGGCCGCAAACACGTTGCACGACAATTGCCCAACATTGGCGTTTGGGAACTGTTTGTTCCAGGTGCTAAGACCGGCCAAAAATACAAGTTCCGTTTGTTGGATCACAACGGGCAATGGGTCGACAAGACCGACCCCATGGGCTTCGCCGCCGAGCTGCCGCCGCTGACCGCTTCGATCATCACCGATTTGACGACGCATCATTGGAGCGACGGCGAATGGATGGAGCAGCGTCAGTTGCAAAATCCGATGCACTCGCCGATGAACGTCTACGAAGTTCACTTGGGCAGCTGGAAAAAAGGCCCCGGTCGCACGCACGGCTGGCTGGACTATCGGGACCTCGCCAAGCGACTGACCGACTACTGCCATCGCATGAATTTCACACACGTGGAACTGTTGCCGATCACCGAGCATCCGTTCTCCGGCTCCTGGGGCTATCAAACCGTCGGTTATTTTGCACCGACCAGTCGCCACGGCAGCCCGCAGGACTTCATGTACTTTGTCGATTATCTTCACCAGCACGGCATCGGTGTGATCATCGACTGGGTCCCAGCACACTTCCCCAAAGATCAACACGGATTGGCTCGGTTCGACGGTACCGCGTTGTACGAGCACGCGGACCCGCGTCAGGGTGAGCATCCCGATTGGGGAACGATGATCTTTAACTTCGGACGCAACGAAGTCCGAAATTTCCTCGTCGCCAACGCTTTGTTCTGGTTGGACAAGTATCACATCGACGGACTGCGAGTCGACGCGGTCGCGTCCATGTTGTACCTGGATTACAGCCGAGAAGACGGCGGCTGGATTCCCAATCAATACGGTGGACGTGAGAACCTGGAAGCCATCGATTTCTTGCGTGAATTCAACACGGTCGTACACGAAAAGTTCCCTGGCGTCGTGACCGCTGCAGAAGAGTCGACGGCATGGCCTGGTGTGTCGCGTCCCACGTACGACGGGGGACTTGGTTTCACGTACAAGTGGAACATGGGATGGATGAACGACTCATTGGAGTATTTTCACAAGGAGCCGATCCACCGCAAGCATCACCAGAACGACCTCACGTTCAGCTTGATCTACGCGTTCACAGAGAACTTCATGCTGCCGCTCTCGCACGACGAAGTGGTGCACGGCAAGGGTTCGCTGATCAGCCAGATGCCGGGTGACATGTGGCAAAAATTCGCCAACTTACGCCTGCTCTATTCCTACATGTGGACGCACCCGGGCAAGAAACTCTTGTTCATGGGCGGAGAACTGGGACAGTGGAATGAGTGGAACGAAGACGACGGTCCCGACTGGCTGTTACTGGACTTTGACACCCACCGTGGCATCCAGCAGTGTGTATCTGATCTGAACCGAATCGTGAACGAGAACCCTGCCCTTCATGAACTCGACTTCAGCCACGAGGGATTCGAGTGGATCGACTGCATGAATGCAGAAGACAGTGTGTTAGTCTACATGCGGAAAGGCATGGAAGGTGCCGCGCCGATCGTCGTGTGCTGCAACTTCACCCCGGTCGTGCGACGATCCTATCCCGTCGGTGTGCCAGAAGCGGGTTTCTGGAAAGAGATCTTCAACAGCGATAGCGAAGCCTACGGGGGCAGCAACATGGGCAACTACCCGGGACGCAACACGCGTGGTGAAGGCCATCACGGTCGCCCCGAAAGCATCCTAGTCGACCTGCCACCGCTGGGCGTAACGATCTTCCGTCTGGAGTAATCCAGTACGTCAGCCTCCAGTACGTCAGCCTTTCTAGTGCATCGTCCAGTCTTGATTTTGGGGTTAGCCGTTTTGGCGTTAGCCACGGTTGAGTCGCGAAAACCGTGGCTAACGCCAAAACGGCTCATTTATCAAACCCACGTTCCAAGACTGGACGATGCACTAGCCCGGATTATTCATGCGACTCAATACGGTCATCGCAATACGTTTGCACGAAACGACTTGCGCGGATTGGCACGAAAACAGTCTGCGCATATCAGCCGCCACGCGATAGCGTCCGGTTCTTGCACCTATACTCGGGAACCGGACGCTATCGCGTGCCGGCTGATGAATAATCCGCGCCTAGGCTGACGTACTTGGGGAAACGTCAGCCTGGAAAGGCTGACGTACGTACTGCTACCGCTCATAGCTGCGGCAATGGGGACAACTCTTGTCGCTGCCAAATGCCACGCTCTGCTTGACATCCTCCCAGAGCGTGATGCTGGGAACATAGATTCTGTCTCCCGGTTGGAGCTGGTAGTTCGTCGACACGTCGCCCAGTTGCACCACTTGCTTGAAGCATACCGGCAGGACTTGTCGCGGCTGACCATCCAATCGCGGACGTGTCAGGATGATCTTGTGCTCGTTTGCCCGGTCCGACAATCCACCGGCCGCAATCAGAGCATCCAGTACCGTGTCGGCACCGATCAAAGGATACGACCCTGGCGCATTGACTTCGCCCATGACGTAAAACTGTGCGTCTTCTTTGTTGACCAGTCGGACGCTGATGCCGTAGTCGACGACTTCCTCGGCCGGGGCCGAGCCGGAGTTTCGGTGTGAGGCCAACGCGATCCGGTTTTGGCTTTTCTCCGTTTCTCGCGATGCGACACGCGTTTGGACAAGCTGTTGAATCTCGTCCGTCGTCATCCCCATGACCATGAAACGTCCATAGTCACCCAACTCAATCGTGCCATCCTGCTGAACCGTCTGATCGCTTTGAATACGAATGGGAGAGTTGAAGTCGTTTGGTTCGATGACCAAAACATCGCCCGCCTCCACTCGCGACGGCGGCAAGGCGACCTTGGCCAATTCCGTTGCGATATCAGAACGATGGCCGACGCGTTCACGCAAATGAGTCGCGTGAGGCAACAAAGCATTCGTGTTTGCCGAAACCGGAAGCCCGATGGATGCCGCTGTTCGACAACCTGTCAATGACAGCATGGCGGCAATGCACAGAGCCAAGCAGGTCCCCGTCACGCTCACCGGATTTCGCCTGGCAAGAATGGGAAAAGGAAAATTTCGATTCATCATTCGGCTCTCGTATTCATCGGAGTTGTCGGTTCTGTCGAGACTGCTCGGCGATGTTGGCCACGTCGGCCCCAAATCCGGCAGTCAGAAAGAATCGCAATGTGTCTTGAGTCAATTGTTTTGCAGGTTGCAGGCGTAGGGTTGGTTTGTTGGCGGTACCACCGACGTGAACGTGCACCACACGATCCTTCATGGCTTCGTTCGCTTTCAAGACCAATGCGACAGGGGCAGGAGCAGCTAGCATCAGCGGTGAGTCCGTTAGGAAACTCAAGCCGTCGGCCGGCCCCACCGTGCCCGTTGCGGCGGTGATGTCAAAGTCCAAACGTCCGTCCAATGATGCCGCTCCATCCATCAGCACCTGGACATTGCTCTGCGTGATTGCCAGACGATCAACGTGCAGTTGCCCATTGGAAAGTCGGCCACGCATGACGCCGGTGTTGTCACGAGTGGCACCAAGGGAAGGGCTCAAGCGGACCAATTGATCAAGTTGATCCAGGATCGGCAGCTCCAGGGAATCGACCTGCGCCATCGTCAAATCAAAGTCTCCCGCGATCTGCTCCGGTCTGGTTGCCCGCCTTGCCCACAGGTTGACTTGGCCGTTCAGGATTCCCGCACCCGTGGTGTTGCCCCGTATGAGTCGAGTGGTGTCGATCTGGCTCAGCTTGGCAGTCAAACGCATGTCCAGTGCACGGGAATATTCGCCCTCGGTGGCGACATTGATCTTTCCGTTGCCAACTTCCACCACTCCTGAGCGACATCGCCACGTCAGGTTCTTTGTGGACGGCGTGATCGTCCAGTCGAATGGCATTCGAACCGCGCGTACGTTCAAACTGGCAACGGTTGAATTGTCCGCCGAGACGTCCATTCGTCCCGCCAACGTTTGGCCGATTCGTCCCGAGACACGTACACTGGCAGTACCAGAAACGCTGCCCAGGGATCGTTGTATCGGTGCTGCCGCCTGACGTAGATTGACTCGATTGGCGCTGAACTGAAACGTCCCGCGAGGATCGTTGCCCAACAGGACCTCCGCGCGACCATTGAGCTGGCCGTCGGCAAAACGTCCGTCGATGGACGTCAGTTTGATCCGATCAGGATACAAGTCGACTTTAGCGGTGATCATCTGCGAGAGTCGCGCGGAGTCCCATCGCAGATTCTCGAATGAGCCAGTGGCGGAACACATGGTCCCGTCGCGGACATCGGCCTCATTCCGCTTACACGTCGCATGCACAAGTCCCGACAGTGGATGCAAAACAGGGTCCAATCGCAACGTGCTGATGCATTCATTGATCGCCAAGCCCTTGATTTCCGCTTCACCGAACAGCGGCAATCGACGTAGGTCCGCCGGGGCGTTTGCGAAACGTAGCAGCTCCGCCCATTCGCCGGACAATCGACCGGTCACGCTTCCTCGCATGCAGTTGGCTTGGGAAGTGACCGACAGTACTCCGGCTGCGAGTTTGATTTTGCCACCCGCGTTTTCAATGGGAATCCGTTCTACCAAGAATCCTCGACTGATCACCCAAGCTGAACCAGAGAGATCTTGGATGGCTCCCGACAGAGCGAGTGAGCAACCGCCGTCGAGGGTGCCCGTCGCGCTCAGCGAGTTTGAAAACACCCGCGACAGCCGGGGTATTTGGATTCCCGAGAACTCACATTCCAGCGTCGATTGATTCCATTGAAAAGATCGAAGCATCGCGAGAAGGGAGAACTTGCCGCCGACGAAATCATTGGATGCACTCTGGATTTGCAGGCCGGTGTTGTCGGCAACCCAGTTCAGGTTCGCTGAGCCGATGCCGGTGCCCGCATAGATCACATCCTTTGCCACTGCCTGACCAGACGAATGAAAGTTTCGTTCTTTCGCGTTGCCCGAAAAGCGTCCCGCAAGGAATCCGATTCCGGTCAACGGGACGTCCATCTGCAGCGAGGTCGAGCACACGTCGGCCACATCGGCGAGTGATACCGGTCCTGCGGAGAATTCTGCATCTCCGATGAGATTCTGCTGCAATCGTCCGGAAAGAGCGATCGTGCAAACGTTCTCTCGCCAACGCAACGTGGTCGGTGCGACGGTGACGTCGCCCTTGTTCAGGTGCCCAACAAGAATCACGTCGTCGATCGGCTCTCCGGCAACCACTAGGTTGTGAGAGGCAAACGTTGAAACAACATTCCACCGCTCGGGGTTCGCGATCGACTCCGATGCAACACGGAGCGAGATTTGATTGGACAGGGAGCCGCCCCACAAATCGGCGTGCATCCCAAAGGTTGTTGCAATGTTGGTCAGATTCGTCAGCTTGAGATCTACCGAGCCATGGACAATCGGTTCCTCCGAGCTTGTTGTCAACGAACCGCGAGCAGAGGCCAGCATCGCGCCTTGTGAGTCTGATACTACGATTTCAGGAAAGCCAACCTTGATCTTGCCCGCATCCAAGACGCATGTGATTTGGGAATCGGACAGTTTCATTCCGTGGCCTCGAATGCCGGTGCTTCGCAAGGTGGCATTGGCTTGAACGGTTGACCAATCGAGTAGTTCATTCAGAGATGCTGAAAATGAAGCATCGCCTCCAACGGTTCCTGAAAGATCGTCGATCGCCAGACTTTGAGAGAGACATCGCAGATCGATGTCGGGCAATGTAACTTGGCCCATAATCGAACCTTTCACCGCAGTAAGCAAATCGAGCGGTTGCGAACTCAGGTCGACTTGGCCACGGCAGTCCGACTGAAAGCTGGCATCCGTGAGTGCAAGCTCATCGACTCGGATGTCATGCCCGCGTGCTTTGATGGAGTGATCGAATCGGATGCTGCTGCCGTCCCAGTTCACGGACGAGCGAGTCGTCACATCACCCAATGCCTTGATTGCGATCGGCAAATCAAGCAGTCTCATCAGCGGTGTCAAATTGCAGTTCGTTACTTCGCTCGTGATTTGGGCTGTCATGGGTGCGACCACCGCGTCCGTTGTCGCTTTGAGCTTGGTTTGCCCATCGAGCATTTCAACGGTAACATCGAGATTCAGCCCCTGGTCATCCATGCTGGCCAACAGTGTCAATTGCTCAACCACAGTACCAAAGTCTTTCGCGGCAACGTCATCCAACGTCACACGAATCTGCACGGGGTGTTTTGCAAAGGAGGCCTGCTGACCGGCATGATTCACCGTTGCGTTCACAGAGAATCCCGCACTGAGTGAGGACCAAGGTTCCGAACTGGGCATCAGACCGCGAGGAATCAGATGTCTGTTGAAACGGCAGTGATTAATCATCAACTGCGACTTACCGACGAAACTGGTCAGGTCGATCCTGCTTTGAAATGCAAGTGTTCCACTGAATAGGTCTGTGATCTGAGCACGCACAACGGCAAAGTGTCCGAAGTGTGCGGCGAGATTTGCACCGGCAATCAAGATCTTTTGCTCTGCGTCCTGGTGAACAATAACGCTGGCATTGGACACCTTGAGGGATCGAATCGGGATCGTGGGGGAACCACTTTCGTTTCCACTCGACTCAGGGAATTGAGACAGCAGTTTGCCATCAGCGGCAAAATGCAGATGGAGTTGGGGGTTGGTGATCGAAACCGAATCGAGCCAAACGCCGCTCAGCAAGCCCTGTAGAATCGATGTAGTGATCGCAACTCGATCGACTTGGATTTGAACCTTGGTCCTATCATTGGGTTCAAAAACTTGCATGCCGTCGACGCGAATTGCATTCCAGCCGACGAAGACACGATCGATCTCAACCTTTGTCCCCAGCAGTGAGCTTGCAACTCGCTGGGAAACCGCTCGTGAAACCCAATTCCGAGTTACAAACAACACGGCAGCCAAAACCAACAGCAACTGGCAGGCTCGAAAGAGCAGTTTTCGGGCGTATTTGAGCGAGAGCAAGCAGGTTGTCCTGCGTTGATGGAGCAAATGGGCGGTCAGCACTGACGATGGACCTGGAGGTACATCAGGCTTGAGCCCCAGGTCAACGTCTCCTGTGCCTTTGACGCATTGTCGCCGAACGAGGGAGGATAGGACGCCGCTAGGGAATCTGCCCCGTGCGCCGGGTTTCTCCATTCTTAGAGGACATCGGGGAGAGATCACATCAACCACATCCTGCGATTGTGAGCGTGTGGTTGATCATTCTCTACGATTCGGTCAAACAATAGGCTCAAACGATGCAGTGTCGGTCGAGTCCGTCCAGCTCACGTTTATCTCGATACCTCCATCTCTCAGTCTGACGTATGAACACAGCGAATCGAGCCGACCGATCGAAGTTTCCGCCAACAGAGCGGGACCATGGTGAGAGGCGATGGGTTTCGTTGCTGGTTTTGACAATGTTTCTCGTCTCTGCGGGGTGGACCCGGGGGCAAGACGTCAACGGCCAAACCAGCAGTTCCGGCAACAACGACATCTCCATCGAGTCTGTCGAGAAAAATTTGGCCGAGTTGAGTTCAGATTCGAACTTGGACGAATCCAGCGTCAAGCAACTGGAGGGAATCCTGCAACGCGCAAAACAATCGCTCGGCGAGGCAGAGAAATTGGACGCGCAAGCGAGTCAATATAATCAAATGGTGGAGGACGTTGCACAGGAATTGATGCGCGTCGATTCCGCGATTCTGAAAATGCAAGAGACGCCAACTGATGTCAACGCGGATGCCTCTGTAGATCAAATCTCTCAGCGTTTGACCGCTGCGAAGAGCGAGTTGAGCCAAGCCGTTGCCAAGTCAGCCGAGTTGTCCGGCGAACCAACACGACGAAATAAACGGCTCACTGAAATCCCACAAGAGATCACCCAAGCGGAGACGGCGCTTGCAGAGATTCAAGAGCAGCTTTCCGCACCGCTACCGACGAATGAGACGGACTGGCAATCTCAGGCAAGGTTGACTTTGCTGAAAGCGCAATCTCGTGAGTTGAATGCGCGAATTGAATCGCTTCGGCAAGAGCAAGCTGCGTACATGGCAACCACGGACTTACTGCCAAAGCAACAAATGCTCGCAAGCCAAAGGGCTGATCGCCTGCGTTCCGAGATCGATCGACTGCAAACCGCTTTGACGAGCAAACGCTGGTTGCAAGCGGAAGACGAAGCTCAAAAACTGCAAGAGACACTGCAAAGCGTTCCCGCTGCCCTGCACGAGTTGGCCAAGTCCAACTTGGTGATTGCCAAAAGCCAACAGCAGATCATTCAGGATTCCGAAACCGCAAACAACCGATTGACAGAAATACAGCAATCATTTGACAAGGTCAAATCCGATCTGACGACCGCGTCCGAGAGGGTCACCGCTGTCGGACTGACGGATGCGTTGGGGATGATGCTACGTGAACAACGTGACAGTTATGAAACCTTGCGTGCGAAGTACCGACCACGTGTTGACTTGAGCGAGAAAGTCGACGACTACAGGATTGCCGCATATCGTTTGGAGGATGAAGCCGAGACGATTGATAAACAACTTGCCTCCGCGGAACCACTTGCCATCGACTGGAGAACTCAAGATCTGGATTGGTCCACGCTTAGCCAGCAACAAGCCGAACTGGTCTTGCTACATCGTCGCCGTGAGCTGATTGGGCAAACACTGCAATCGCAAAGCAGTCTGGTTCAGACCATGTTGACCACAGACACTCTACGTCGCGAACTCTTGCAGGCGATCGATCGCTTTACGGACTTCGTCGATCGCAATCTGTTCTGGACTCGCAGTGCGCCGGCGTTCTCCGTTTCGGAGTTGCAGCAGATGCCCAAGGCGGCGGAATGGTTTCTGTCGCCGAGCAATTGGCAAAGCGTGAGTGCATCGACGATCGGTACCGTCCAATCGCGTCCTTTGAAGTCGATCCTGTTGATCGTTTTGGGAATTGCAATCATGTTGTCGCGTCCCAGAATGCGACGCGTGGTGTTAGCCGAAGGCAAGAACGCATCTCGGTTTGATTCTGGATATCGTGAAACCGGAATCACGTTGCTGGCCACTGCGACATCGGCCGCTTTTTGGCCCATCGGATTCGGCCTGACCGGTTACTTGCTGCTTTCCAATCCCGTTGGCAATGATTTCGCGAGGGGGCTGGGGGCTGCGGCAACCGTGGTCGCCATCTATGTCGCATCGCGTGAATTGCTCAAGGAAGCCTGTCGCGATGGCGGGCTTGCGGAAATCCATTTCGGTTGGATCGATACGCTCCGCCGCTATTTGCGTCGCCACATTCGCTGGTACACGCTATTGGGCGGCATTGGAATCTTTCTGATGGTCGCCTTGCATTCGCACCCGAATCCCGAAGTGCGGACTTTTGGCGGACGAGTTTCGGCAACATTCTTGTTTTTGGTCACGGCGATCTTTCACCACGTTCTGTTTCGCAACAGCAGTCCGCTCTACCATCAGATCGCAAAGTCGTCTCCTGATTCCATCTTGATTCGTCGCCGGCGAACGATTTGGTGGTTGAGCACTTTGCTGCCGGTTTCATTTGCCCTGATGTCCATGGCCGGGTATCTCGACACGACCTATCGATTAGGGCGGTCCCTGCAATCGACGTTTCTATTGTTGGTCATTTGCATCATCGCACTTGGCCTCGTCTCTCGTTGGCTGACCTTGCATCGTCGCGACGTGATGATTCAGCGTGCGAAGGAGAAACGCAAACGCAGGGCGGAACAAGCGGAGCAGCAGGAGAAAGCAGGCGTGGCGGAACTGGGTATCGAACTGGACGAAGACATGCAGTCGGACTTGCCAACGCTCGATCAACAAACCCGCCAGACGGTTTCGGCCATTGCGGCGATCTGTGTGGTCCTCGGCTTAGCATTTATCTGGAGCGACGTTTTACCCGCGCTGAGATATTTTGACGATATCACTCTTTGGCAAGTCGGAACGGGCGAATCCATCGAAACGGTCAGTCTGTTGGACATCGCATACGCGATCCTCGCTACTGGCGCGATTTTTCTCGCGTCGAGAAATCTGCCCAGCATGTTGGAACTGCTGGTTCTGAGCCGAACCACGCTGGATAGCGGTGCCCGGTATGCGATCAGTTCATTGCTGAGTTACGTCGTTTTGGTCGTCGGTGCACTGGTGATCATGAATTTGCTGAGTGTTCCCTATCAGCAACTCGGTTGGCTACTCGCTGCGATCTCCGTCGGCCTCGGATTCGGATTGCAGGAAATCGTCGCAAACTTTGTCTCCGGAATCATCCTGCTCCTTGAACGACCCGTACGCGTGGGCGATGTGGTGACCATCGACAGCACGACGGGAGTCGTTTCGCGAATTCAGATGCGAGCGACGACGGTGACGAGCTGGGATCGCAAGGAGCTGGTGGTGCCGAATAAGGATTTGATCACTCAGAAACTTCTGAATTGGTCTCTGTCCAATGTCATCAATCGATTGACTCTCGAAATCGGAGTCGAGTATGGCGCCGATCCTGATCATGTTCGTGAGATCTTGCGAGACGTCGTCACCAGCCATCCAGAAATCATGGACGATCCACCACCGTTGATCAACTTGGAGACATTCGGCGACAATGCCTTGATCTTTCATGTGCGATTCTATCTGGCAACCTTGGAAGCCCGAATTGAGGTCACACACCAAGTCAATGCGAGAATCGCCAAAGCGCTCTCGAAAGCCGGGATCTCGATTCCGTTTCCTCAGCGAGATGTCCACTTGCGAGTGGAGGATGGTGCAAAACTGTTGCAGCCACGCAATACCGAGGAGTGACTTATCTTTAGGGTAGTGGATCTTGTTAAAGATCCTGTAGTGGTGGGATCTTTGGCGAGATCCACTACGGCAAACCCTAACTTCTAGTTGTCCCAGACCAATAGTGCATCGTCCAGTCTTAGAACGTGGGTTCGGTAGATGAGCCGTTTTGGCGTTAGCCACGGTTTTCGTGACACAACCGTGGCTAACGCCAAAACGGCTAACCCCAAAATCAAGACCGGACGATGCACTAGTAGTCGAACCAAATACCCAAACCGGCGATGGATTCTCGCCTGGTAAAGAACTCGTATTGGCTTGTCGGTCCGTCACTGTAGTGAAGACCGAATCGAAGTCGTCTTCCTGACTTGGGGCCAAGATACCCCATGCCGACTTGAACGGAAGTCGAGACGTCGTAGTCAACGGCTTGACGAAAATTGAAATGGGCCGCGGCAAACGGCATCAATTTTCCCGGACGATTGGGGGCGGGTGTGAATTCAGCACCTGTTTGAAACTGGTACCGTCTCGCCCCATCGGATGCGCGAAAGGCATTCGCCATTTCGCCGTACAACCGTATTGCGTCGACGGGTTTATAGCTCGCCCCCAGAATCATTGACTCGGTGACATAGTTGATACGAGTAAACGTCGGGTTGCGAACCAAGAATTCGTCGCCGACGTGTGAGCTGATGTGAAAGTAACCGAACTTCATCGCCCACGGTCCTTCCGACTTCGTGATCAAGGTGCCAAAACGATAGTCCATCGATTCGACGTCCTCGGCATGTTGCAGATCCAATCGGGTCATGACGGCTCCTTCGAGATCCCATTGCCATCCCTTCGGATCCAATGCTCCTGATGTGCCGTACCGCAACAGACCGACACGGCCACCCAGCGTTGCATCCCAAAAGAAATCAGCGTTATTGTTTTGCGTGATCACCATCGAGATGCGAGGCTCATGTGGATCCGCCAGATAGGAGTGCCATAGCAATCCGTCGGGCAGCACCTCCCAGCCCCGTTTCTGAGGATGGGTCGGGTGAACAGAAACGCTGTACGGGGACGAATGATGCACACCACCGCGACTGCAGATCGCGTCACATTCCGCGCTGACATCATCAATCATGCGTTGTCCATCGTCAAAGACGGAACTGAACTCGTCAGCAAACTCCACTTGATCCGGGTACCACTTTTCGTCGAGCTCAACTGCCCATGTGTAGGAGCTTGGAGTATGGATCACTATCCGGAGAATGACCACGATAGCAATTTGCGTTGCGATTTTGGCCATTCTAACGACGCTCTCCATTTTCGTCGCGCGCTACCCGCGGCACGGAATCGTTGATTGGCTCGGCAATGTAGAGGTGTTCGTGATCGGTTGTCATGACCAGTCGATGCGAAGATGCGATGGCTTCTCGCGTTAACGCAATGTGTTCGTCCGCCGTCACCACGATGGCAGATTGATGTCGCGCCATGAACTCAACAAACTGTTGCCGCTGTTCCATGGGAAAAAACTCGTACTTCATTTCGGGAAAACTCATCCGCACTGCATGCGGTTTTTCGCCAAAGAATACCACCAACCTCTCCGGATACTTTTCGACAAGCGTCGCCATCTGGACGTGCATAGAACGTGCATAGGAAGCAGTTGCCAGCAGTTTTGCAGATGCGAATCCCAGTACGATAACACCAACGAAAGCAGTCGCGGCCCATGCAACCGGCTTCGCAGATATCTCGTTCTTCCACAGCCAGATCGTCGCGATCGTCCCCGCCACACTCAGCGAGGCAGCAACAATTGTTACCCACGTGACGGCGCCCGCGATCCAGCAATCGGCGACGATGAGTCCCATCCACACAATCAGAACCGTCAAGATGGTTCTCTGTGGAAAGGTTTTCATCAAGCAATCCAGCCGAACGGTCAGTTCAGCACCGCAGAGCACGCGATCCACCAGCGTCCCTGAGATCAAGCAAAGCATCGGGATCGCTGGCAGAATATAAGTCGGCAGCTTGCAACTGGACAATGAAAAAAACAACAGGGTCCATGCAGCACTGCAAAACAAGAACCCGAGACTCTTGGTTCTATGCGCGCCAACGCGTTGCGATCTGCTAGCGAGAAACATTCCAACCAACGGCATCAACAGCGATGTGGGAAACATTCCCAGCAGTACGACGGGAATGTAAAACCAAAACGGCTCACGATGATTTGAGCCTTGGGTGAATCGCTTGAAGTTGTGTTCCCAAAAAAAGTAATCCATGAATTCGGCATTTCGCAATGCGACGGCAATATACCAAGGCGTGCAAATCAACAGCATCGGGACGATAAACACGGCCCACTGTAGAACTCGAGGACGAGTGTGATCGGCACACAGCCAGCCGCTTGCCACCAACGGAGGAGCACACAGAACCAGCGCCACCGGTCCTTTGGTGAGGACTCCCAGTGCACACGCAAATGCCGCGAGTGCCCACCAGGACCAACTGAACTTTGTTTCACGAACTGCCAAATAGCTGGAGAGCAAACACAGGGTGGTAAAGAAGGTCAGCATCGCATCCAAAATGACGAAGCGTCCAGCCATGACAAAGCCACCGCACAACGCCAACGCGATGGCGGCAACCCATGCTGCGCGACGGCCGACGATCTTGCTGCCCAAGAGATAGACCACGACAATGGTCATGATGGCAGACAGCGTCGAGGGAAACCGAGCAGCAAACTCATTTTCTCCCATGAATCTCAGGCTCAACGCGGTGCACCAGTACATCAATGGTGGCTTGTCGAGATAGGGCTGACCATCCAGCATCGGTGTCACCCAATCACCGGTCTCGATCATGTTCAACGCGATCTGAGCGTATCTCGTTTCATCAGGCTCGATCAGCGGATAAGACGGATTGAGCAAAAACACGGCGGCAGATGCCAGCAACAACGTCGCCCACGCCAACACATGACGGGGCGCAGATGACTGAGAGGCGGGGGTCGGTTGAGCCGTTGCGGGGAACATCGAATCGTTCCACCAACGACGAATACGAGATTTGTAGGGTAAATACATGAGTATCAGGCGGGGCGATAAACCAGGTTGCGGATCATGACAATGCTGGTGGCGATGAAGACCAGATTGGCAATCCAAACGCCTTGCGCGATGATCCGCCCATCCTTGGCCATGTCCACCGTCAATGCGAACAAAGGGTAGTAAACCAACAGAGTTGGTAAAAAGACGATACCGAACGCAGTCATCGTGTCGGCTGTGCGTAGACGAATTGCCAGTGGGATACCGATCATCGACATTGCAAGACAAGTGAATCCGCTTGCCCAACGGCGGTGCATCTCTGCGTTGAGTCGATGAAGCCGCTTTTCGCTCGCGTCAAGACCTGCGGCGCGACTTTGCAACTCAGCACCGGCAAGTGCATCGTTTCGGCTGGAGAGCAGGCTAAACCCGACTTGGACGGCGATCTCGCTTTCTCGCCGCTGAATGTCAGCAGCTTGACTGACCGAAGCCGCAGGCAAGTCGCTCATCGGCATGTGAGAGGGATTCTCCGTCAGCAAATCCAATGCAGGGCCGGACTTCAGTGGAATCCGTTGCACATAAGTGTCCGGAAAGTGAAACGACGCGACATTGCCGACCTTGGCTGCCCCGTTGGTCAAACACAGCTTGATGGCTTGCTCATCCTCCTCATAAGTCAATACGGCTTTGCTGGCAGTGATGGTGACCAGCTCATTCTTGCTACGACGAAAATGAATGACCGGCTCCAGCAAGTCCTCCCCGTTGACTTCACGAACACGCAAAGAGAGCGGACCTTGTTGAAAGTAATGTTCACGCTGCAAAACACCATACGCAACTCGCTCCACCGAGGACATCACGACATTCTGAACGCCGTAGAATCCCCATGTGAACGCTACGTTGATCAGCCCGACGGTCAGCACGCTGAGCATCGTGGTCAACGCGATCGCGGGCCACATCGTTGGAATGGGTGAAATGCCAACCGACTGCATCGTCGTGAACTCGTTGTTGGCAGACATCCGCCCGTAGACGACGCAAACGCTGAAAAGTGCGGTCCCTGGGACAGCGAGCGACAGTGCATCCGGCAATGCAAAGGGAATGAGTTGCATGACACCGATGACACCGAGGCCTTGATTAAATGCCTCGCGTGCCACCCCGATGAACATGACCATCAGCGTGATGACAAATAGCGATACGATAAACATCAATGAGATGTCGCGTAACACTCGTCGTTGAATCGTAGTCAGCACTCGATCACCTCCTTTGCTCTCGGTGTCCCGTGACGGTGACGGTCATCTCTGAACTTCGCCACCGACGGACTCAGGCGTCCGTGCAATGCGTTTCACTGACTCTGGATTTCGTACTTCGTAGACCGATGCCATTCCACGTTCACCAAGTGGTGTCAAGCGAGCGCTGCGGGGCAGGACTCTCCGCAATGCCAGCACATTGACATCGTTGTCGATGATCAGCAGGCATCGATCATTTTGCGAAACAAACTCCGGCAATCTGGAGTCGCCGAAGTAAGGAAAGTTGACGATGTTGCTGCGATTTAAATAGAACGGAACTTCAGAAAAATCATGGTCGACAGTTACGATCGGAGCGTTTTCTTGCGAGGCAAATGTTTCAGCAAACGGCGATGTTTCGCCCAGCAATGTCTGGGACCTGCTGTACGCCGGAACCATTTGGTGCATCACCATCACGGAGAACAAAAACGCGACACCGGCCGTGGAGCCCCACGCCAGCTTGGCTTGAAAGCGATCCCCCATCAACAACACCGAGATCACCAGCAGGGCCGTCCACACCATCGCCCAGGCGTAGATCGAAACGGACGATTCACCCACATACAGCATCACAAAGAACACAAAGCCGACGGCAGCCAGACAGGTGGTTGCCGTTGCCGAACGAGCCGACCAGAAACGGGCGAGCCAGAATTGGCCTTCCGTGGACCTGGACCGCAGTACCAAATCCAGGTAGTGGCCGATCATCAGCGCCAGCGCGGGAGCCGCGGGCAGCAGGTAGGCTGGCAGCTTTCCTCTCGATACTGAAAAGAAAGCAAAGCACCAGACGCTCCACAGCATCAGAAATCCAACGTACGAAGGCCGCAACCGGCGAACGTCCTCTGAATGTCCAAACAGAAACCGACTGTACGGAACCGTCAAAAAGGACCACGGATGACCGGCAATCAACAACACCGGAATGAAGTACCAAATGGGCTCAGCGTGAAACTGGCCGGTGAAGCGTTCGATGTTGTGACGCACGAAGAGTTCGTAGACGAAGTCTGGCGATTGCAGGGAAACCGCTACCAACCAAGGCGATATGACCGCCGTCACCACCGCAGCAAAGATGCTGTAGTCAGCCCAACGTGGTTTGGTGACCGACTGAGTCAGCCATGTGAATGCAAAGACGGGTGGCAACCAGAGCACGATTGCAACGGGACCCTTGGTCAAAATGGCGAGCCCGCAGAAGACACTCGATAGCACCCACCAACTCATCTTTAACTTCGTGCCGCGAATCGCTTCGTACGCAGAGCATAACGACAGCATCATGAGCAAGGTCAGGACACCATCGAGCAGCAAATAGCGACTGTTGAACACAAAGCCGACCGAAAGCATGAGCACAACGCCGGCGATCAGACCCACTCGTCGACCGAGAACTCGCGACCCAAAAAACATCGTTGCTGCGACCGTGGCAAGCGCAGCCATCGCCGGGACCAGTCGTGCCGAGTATTCGCTCGTGCCGAAGATGCTAAAACTCAACGCACACAGCCAGTAAACCAACGGCGGCTTGTCGTAGTAGGCTTCAAAGTTCAATTGCGGCAGCACCCAGTTCCCCGTCGCGATCATCTCGCGAGAAACCTCCGCGAAACGAGTCTCATCTCGATCGATCAATGGGTAGCCGAGGTTGGAAAAAATGAAGATCGCCGCGACGAGCAGCAAGCCGATTTGCAAGTATCCGCTGTTGGACGCGAGCCTCGATTGATTCGCCTGGAGCTCACTGGCATGCTGTGAAATCTCGACGGACACCGCTTCGGTCGCCACCGCGGGGAACTGAACCGCGTTCCACCAATAGCGAACCAGGCTCATCAGGACCTTGGGAATGTGCCTGATCGAAACCGTGCTAGTCCCCTGGGTGCGTGGGCGGTGCGAAACACCGACTTCGACCACGCTACGGCCTTGCTGCTTGGCTTGGACCAGCAGTTCCGAGTTCACCAAGAACCCATCGCCAGTGATCTCAAGGTCCTTGGCAACCTCACGATGAAACATCTTCAAGGCGCAGTCCACGTCACGTACTTCGGTACGCAGCAGGATGCGAACGAGCTGGTTGTAAACTTTGGAATAGAGACAGCGAAGCGCAGTGTCTTTGCGATCGATTCGATAGCCACAGACAACGTCGTACCGCTTGGAGAGCAGCACAAAACGATCCAGCTCGGTCAAATCGAACTGACAATCCGCATCGGTAAAGACGACCAGATCCTTTGTTGCCGATGAAAAACCTGTACGAATGGCGGCACCGTATCCCTGATTGACTTCGTGACGCACCAAGCGGACGCGTGGATTGTCGCCGGAGCACTCTGTCACCAGTTCATGCATGCCGTCCGTGCTGCCGTCATCGACAACGATGATTTCGTAATCGGCGCAGATCTCGCGGAGCGCCTCATCGGCTTCTGTGATCGCGCTGACAATACACTCGCGTTCGTTCCAGGCAGGCAGAATCAGGGAGATTGCAGCCTCGGAATCGCCTGCAACGCATTGCTGAGACGACGCCTCGCGACAGGTGGTTTGTTCGGGCTGTTGCATCCTTGCATCCCTGAAAAACGATTGATGTACTGGTTGAGAGAACGATAGCTTTGCCTGTGATCGCGTTGCAACATCAACTCCCAAACTTTTAGTAGTTCATCGTGCATCCGGGGACAGAGCTGGACCGCTCAAAGATTCGTGTTGACGCTGCTACTATTATTGTCTTTGTTTTTAATCCACCTGTCGCAATCAGAGTGAGCCTCAGGCGCTAGCCGTGGGCCGGCACCACAATCCGCCTCAGGCGCTAGCCGTGGGCCGGCACCACAATCCGCCTCAGGCCCACGGCTAGCGGGCCGTTGATTTAATCGAAATTGGGAACGCAAGGGTGAGCCGTGGGCCGTGGGCCGTAAGGCACCGGGCAATGCGGTAGGCCCGCCCGCTTACGCGTCGCGGCTCACTCAATCAACAGCCCGCTAGCGTCTGAGGCTCACTGGGGCCGCCAGCTTCGCCGCCAGTAGGGATAATCCTGGTTTTTTCGGGTCGGGCGATCGACTCCAATTCACCCGGCCCTCATGAAACCTCCAGGCTTTCTGCGGCCGACCGAACGGCTTTGATGTCCTCTGCTGAAACATGAGACGAATGCAGCAAGCTCAAAACCAACGATCGCGTGGACCCGCCAAACATCGTGTCGACAAATGATTTCAGCATGCCGTCACGAACGCATTCCCGCGACACAGAGGCAACGTAGGTGTTCGCGCGTCCGATTTTCTCACCCCGGCATACGATTCCTTTGTCCTCCAGGATGCGGAGCGTCGTTAGCACGGTGGTATAGGCCAAGTCGCGATCGATGGCATCCACGACGTCGCCAACAGTCACCTGTCCTTGGCCCCAGACGACATCCATCACTTCGGCTTCGCATCTGGTCAGCTCAGCAGGGTTCTTTTTCATGTGCGGCATTCTGGACGATCCTTCCATCGCGGCCGTTGGCCACCCAGGAGCTTGGTTCAATTCCTCGATTCTAAGAATGCACCTGCTGCAAACACAAGATAGATCCGGATGCATCCCGGTTACAACGACTGGGACGCTAGCAATAGCCTCTCCTGCTGCTCAGCTACTGCAGAGCCGAATAATCCGTTTATACCGCTGTCGACGCCTATTTGTGTTGAAGCGATTTAACCTCGCGCTCGGGTAATGATGACGATGGGATGCAGTAAGAAGACCGCCGATGCTAGCAACCTTGTGAAGATCCTTCTTGGTATGGTCGTGCTATCGGTTGCGGGCGGCTTGTCGACAAGATCGATCGCCCAGTCACCCCATCCCGATGTTGATGTGGCGTCAGAGCTCGCCGACTTGCAGAGTCAAATCGACGCGTTGCGCCATTCGGCTCAGGCCATTAGTTCTGAGGACGCGGCTGTTTTTGAATCGACGGAACCTGAGCACACCATAGTGATCTGCGAACCGCAGGAAACAAAGCCAAGCTTTCCCAATGTTCGTTTGACCGGATTTTTTCAAGCCGACGCGGCATGGTTTGGCCAGGATGCAAACAACATCGCTACGGTGGGCGACGTTCAGGATGGTGCCGACTTTCGACGTGCCCGATTGGCTGCCGTTGGAAAAGCATGGGACAACGTCGGCTACCAACTGGAGATGGACTTTGCGTTTCCGGGACGCCCCAGTTTCATGGACGTCTGGCTCAGCCTGGATGATATTGTCGGAAACAATGATCTGAGAATTGGTCAGTTTCGGCAACCGATGGGAATGGAGGGTTTGACAAGCGTCAAAGAACTGACGTTTATCGAACGATCACTGCCTTTCGCATTTTTGCCGTTTCGCCAAATCGGTGCGATGCTGCACGGCAACAGTGACGACGAATTGATGACGTGGGCATTTTCCGGCTATCGCTTTCCCACGGACACTTTTGGCGGCAACGTTGGGGACAACGGCGGTTACGGAATGAGCAGTCGCGTGACAGCGCTGTTGATGGACCGCGGCAACGGAGACGGCATACTGCATGTCGGAGGGGCGTATAGCTTCATTGATCCGGCAAACGACATGTTCCAGTATCGAAATCAACCTGAGATCTTTGTCTCCGAGACCGGCGGCGGAGTCCCGGCGGGTGTCCCGCCCACCGTGCCTGCCTTTGTCGACACGGGGCTGATCATGGCCAAAAACTCAAATCTGTTTGGTGCTGAGATCGCAATGGCCAAGGGCTCGTTTTATGCTCAGTCCGAAGCCCTTTATGCGGCGGTTGATCAGACAAATGGCCCGACAGTGTTTTTTCCAGGGGCCTATATGTACGCAGGTTATTTCTTGACGGGTGAGCAGCGTCAGTACAACCGATCCGGCGCGGTCTTTTCTCGCGTGGACCCCAATTGCAATGTCGGAAAAGATGGCGGAATCGGAGCTTGGGAAATTGCAACCCGATACTCATACTTGGACCTCAGCGACAAAAACATCCAAGGCGGCCGATTGAACAACCTGACGCTCGGTTTGAACTGGTACTTGAATCCGCACACCAAGTTTCAGTGGAATTACATCCACGCCATGCTGGACAGTCCAGGTAACATCGAGAGCAATGCCGACGTGTTCGCGCTGCGGGCACAAGTGGACTTTTAGAACCAACTGACGCTGGTGATTTGCCCGGTAAACGCCGCACCCTTGGCGAATGCTTGCTATCTCGCAAGAATGAAGAAACGCCCGGCGATGTGCGATCACACACAGTGGTTGCCAGAGGGGCGGAGGGAGCAGGCAGGATATCGATGTGCAAGAAATCAAGACACCACGTTGTGATCGTCGGCGGCGGATTCGGCGGCCTGGAGGTCGCCAAGCGTTTGCGTAAGGTCGACGTGTCGGTGACTTTGGTGGATCGCCACAACTACCACCTGTTTCAGCCGTTGCTGTATCAAGTCGCAACCGGTGGACTTTCTCCGGCAAACATTGCGACTCCGTTGCGATCGATTTTGCGAAAGAATCGCAATTGCGAAGTCTTGATGGCCCATGTCACGGATTTTGACGTGGAGGGCAAACGTCTGATTCTCTCCGACGGTGAACTTCGCTATGACACGCTCGTCGTCGCTGCGGGATCGACCCACAGCTACTTCGGTCACGACGAATGGGCTCGCTACGCACCGGGACTGAAAACGATCGGGGACGCTGCAGATATTCGACGACGCATCTACACGGCGTTCGAGGCCGCTGAGCGAGAGACCGATGCCGAGTTGCGTAAAGCGTTCTTGACTTTCGTGGTAGTGGGCGGCGGCCCGACCGGCGTCGAGCTTGCCGGCGCGTTGTCTGAAATCGCACGCCACACGCTCAAGAATGACTTTCGCCGCATCGACCCCACCGAAGCTCGTATCATGTTGGTGGAAGCGGAACAGCATATTCTGGCGCACTATCCCGACGATCTGTGCCGTCGTGCTGCAGACAAGGTGCGTTCACTGGGCATCGAAGTTCATACGAACACAAAAGTCACCAATGTCGACGACGAGCACGTGTATCTACAGACCAATGAGGAGTCGGTCGTCGTTGCCACTCGGACCGTGCTGTGGGGAGCGGGCGTCCGGGCGAACCCATTGGGAAAAAAACTCGCCGTTGCATGTGGAGTGCAAACCGATCGCGGCGGTCGTGTCCCGGTTGGCGAAACACTGCAAATCGATCGACACCCCGATGTTTTCGTCGTCGGTGACATGGCGATCTGTTTGAATTCAAACGGCAAACCGTTACCCGGCCTCGCATCCGTTGCCGTCCAACAAGGCGGATACGTTGCAAAGGCCATCGCCTCTCTCCAGCAGAACTCTTCGATCTCGGAACCGTTCGTCTACCGAGACAAAGGAACCATGGCAACGATCGGTCGCGCGGCTGCGGTGGCGCAAATCGGTGGTCGTCAATTTGTAGGACTGTTCGCGTGGCTGCTATGGCTCTTCGTGCACTTGATGTTGATTGTGCAGTTCCAAAACCGCGTGTTGATTCTGATTCAATGGGCTTGGAATTATCTGACATTCAACCGCAGCAACCGAATCATCTTGGGCGAACAGCCCGTACTGGTTCCCGAAGTGCCATCAAGCACGACGGCCACAGACTCGGGTAAAATTGACGATTCACCATCCGCCTCGTAATCAGGCAAGACTCAGCGTGATCGATCATGGCAAAACCACTCATTCCCACTGCGTTGATCGTGACCGCTTTACTGGGGCTGATCGCATACAGCAAATGGAATCCCCCGCCCCAGCGCGCCTCTGGTTTGGTGCAAGCAGACGAAATACGGCTTGGCTCGCGTGTTGGCGGTCGAGTCGCTCGCGTCCATGTTCAGGAGGGAGAGGAAGTCTCATCGGGCACGGTTCTGATTGAACTGGAACCTTACGATCTTCTGGAGAGAGAAAAGCAGTTGGAGTTGGAACTCGCGGTCCGCCAAGCCGAATACGAGCGCTTTCAGGTGGGGTTTCGTGCGGAAGAGATCGCGCAGGCACAGGCAAAGCTGGCACAATTGCAGGCTCGCTTGGACCTGTTAAAGGCCGGCCCACGCGAGCAAGAGGTCAAAGCTGCCCAGGGACGCGTCGACGTAGCCCAAGCAGAGCGGAAGCTGGCGGAGGAAGGATTTCAACGCATGTCCAAGCTGGCAAAATCCAACGCAACTTCATTGCAGGAACTCGATAAAGCACGTGAAAGCTTGGAGGCTGCTAAAGCAGCGTTCTCCGTTCGCCAACAAGAACTGGAATTGCTGGAGGCTGGTACGCGTGAAGAAGAACTGCGAGAAGCCGCGGCTCGGGTGGAGGAAGCATCCCAGGCCGTCGCCTTGATGCAGAACGGATATCGTCGCGAAGAAATCCAGCAGGCGAAAGCATCGCGTGACGCCGCCAAGGCCGCACTCGATGCAATCGGCAAACAGACGGCGGAACTCGTCATCAAAAGTCCCGCCAATGGAACGATTGAAGCATTGGACTTGCAGCCCGGCGACATGGTTCCACCCAATGCCCCTGTCGTGTCGTTACTCGATCGCACGCAGTTTTGGATTCGTGCCTACGTTCCGCAAAACCAACCGAGGCTACAAATCGGTCAGTCCGTGCCCATCAGTATCGATGGCTATCCGGATGAAGTTTTTGTCGGCACGATCACATTCATTGCGCGTCACGCGGAATTCACGCCCAGCAATGTTCAGACACCCGAAGAACGGTCCAAACAAGTCTGCCGCATCAAGGTCGCCCTCAACGACGACGACGAGCAACGACTGCGACCAGGCATGATGGTCGACCTCTGGCTCGACCAACTTGGTGATGAAAAATGAGCGAACCGATCATCGACGTTCGCTCGCTTTCTCGGTCGTTTGGGCCAATCGTCGCTGCTGACAATGTCAGTTTTCAAGTTCATCGCGGATCGATCTTTGGGCTGCTGGGGCCAAATGGCAGCGGTAAATCGACCATCATCCGCATGCTGCTTGGCATCCTATCGCCCACCGACGGCGACGCTAGCGTGTTGGGAATGAACGTGACATCTGACGCGGAGCGGATCAAACCGCGGGTCGGCTACATGTCCCAACAGTTCAGCCTCTACGGTGATCTCTCGGTTCAGGAAAACATCGATTTCTACGGGCGAATCTACGGTCTGGATCGTCAGCAATTGAATCAACGTCGACAGGATGTCTTGCAACTCACTGGACTGGGAGATCGTCTGGAACAGCTTGCCGAGACGCTTTCGGGGGGATGGAAACAGCGTTTGGCCCTCGCGTGTGCCTTGATTCATGAGCCGGATGTGTTGTTCTTGGATGAGCCCACTGCGGGGATCGATCCCGTCGCGCGACGCCATCTGTGGGATTTGCTTTTTGAGCTGTCCGGTCGTGGAGTGACCCTTTTTGTGACCACACACTACATGGATGAAGCCGAGCGATGCAGTGAAGTCGGCTACCTCTTTCAGTCGCGTCTGCTCGTATTGGGAAAGCCACACCAATTGAAACAGCTTCGAGAAGTCAATCCGGATGGGACGCGTCGTTTCGAAGTCCGACTGCCTGAGCCAGCCAGGTACCTCACTGCACTTCGGGAGCTATCCGATGTACACGATGCGACCTTGTTCGGCGAATCGATCCATTTGTTATTGAATGAAACGAGATCGCCCGAAGAGGTTTTCGCCGAATTGTGCGTGGACGGCGTGGAAGACATTCATGAAATCCCGCCGAGTCTGGAAGACGTCTTCGTCACGCTCACCAGTAACGCGGAGAAACGAAAAAAAGACGGCGTTGAGATCTCAGATACGCCTTTGATGCCAGCCTTGCCTCAACCCCGTGACGAGTCCCACACAGAAAACGGTCGTGCGAAACATGCGGGACGGCGCCGTCTGAGTACGTGGTCTGGCTTGTGGGCCGTGTTGATCAAAGAACTCGTGCACATTCGACGTCAACCGACCACATTGTTCTTTATGCTTGTCGTCCCTGTCATCCAGACGATCATCTTTGGATACGCGATTGACACACAGATTGAACACATTCCAACGGTTGTGTTCAACATGGATGGCCGCCAAACCTCACAAGACTTGATTTCTTCGTTTGAGAACACTCGTCGATTTCAGATCATCGACCGTGTTTCGGATGAAGAATCCTTTCTGCGAGCGATGTCGTCCGGCCGAGCTAAGGTCGGGATTCGGGTTCCCCCTGATTACGCCGATCAGATCTTGCGAGGAGAGCAAGCGGTGCTGCAAGTTCTGATCGACGGCAGCGATTCGCAAGTGGCGACGACTGCTCAAAGCACGGCGCAATTGCTCGGTCTGAATCTTTCCATCCAGATCGCAACCGCGAAAGGAGAAGCGTTGCAACTGGCTCCGGCGCGAGACTCAACAGGTAAAGGCACGTTGCCAATCGAAGTTCGTACGCGAATGTTGTACAACCCTGACCTAGACAGCTCTCATTTTTTTGTCCCCGGTTTGGTGGGGATCATCTTGCAGCTGGTCACGCTGTTTTTGACATCGTTTGCCGTCGTTCGCGAGCGGGAGTTGGGCACTCTGGAGCAACTGTTTGTGACACCGGTCGGTCGTAGCGGACTGCTGCTCGGCAAACTGTTGCCCTACGCGCTCGTCGGCTTCGTCACCCTGCTGACCGTCCTGACGGTGATGATTCATGTGTTCGGCGTCAGCATTAGCGGCAGCGTTGCGTTGCTGCTAGTGCTCTCAATGCTGTTCATGCTGTGCTCGCTTGGTCTGGGGTTATTTGTATCCACGATCGCGAAAACACAACTTGCTGCCGTTCAGTTTGCTTTCGTGATCATGTTGCCTTCGGTGCTGCTTTCCGGATTTGTATTCCCACGCAGTGAGATGCCGCTGCCGATTTACTTGGTCACCTTTGGCATTCCCGCCACGTATTACATTGAGATCCTCCGCGGTGTGGTTCTGCGTGGGGCTGATCTGGTCGATTTAGCGCCTTGGATCATCGGGCTGACCATCTGCGGATTCGTTGTCATCACGCTCAGTGTATTTCGATTCCAAAAACGGCTGCGGTAGGAGCGGCGATCCGTTTACTTGCTCGCCTTGTCGTGGGATTCGCCAGAATTCCTTTTGCGGAGGACTTCTGGCAAATCCACACCCCCACCTATTGATGAGGCGTCCTACAGGAAGACGGATCGAGGCACTGATCAGCAAGAGTCGAGCCTGCTATGATCCACCTGATCGAATTGGTTCAATGTGCTCGGGGACATATGGAAAATAACCGATGTAGCTTGGGCACTCTCGCCCGAGAGATCACGGACGGGCAAGAGTGCCCATCCTACTTTTGTTTTCCGCACGTCCCATGGCACCTGTGACAACTGCTCGTTTCGACATGCAAAAGCCCCCACTGATGTCTGATGAAGTTTCGCTAGCGGATTCGCCAACCACATGGCGTTCACGCGAGATGCTGATCGCTTTCTTTACGATTGCGATGATCTCACTGCACCTCATTCTGCGTTTTGCGGTGTCTACTTCGGAAACCACCTACAACGTGCCCTTGTGGCTGACTCTGGCGTTGGGTGGCATTCCGCTGGTTTGGGAATTGCTGAAAAAGCTTTGGCGACGAGAGTTTGGGTCGGATTTGCTGGCCGGCATTTCTATCGTCGTCTCGGCGATGCTTGGTGAGTATCTCGCGGGGGCGTTGGTCGTTCTGATGCTTTCTGGTGGCGAAGCGTTGGAGGCGTTTGCGGTCAGCAGCGCTTCCTCTGTCTTGAGAGCGCTGAGCAAACGGATGCCCTCGGTGGCGCATCGAAAAGTCGACTCGGTGGTCGAAGACATCCCGCTGAGTAAGATCCAAATCGGTGACCACTTGGCCGTCTTTCCACACGAGACCTGTCCGATCGACGGAACGGTGGTGGAGGGGCACGGTGTGATGGACGAGTCTTACTTGACCGGCGAACCGTACTTGATGTCCAAGGCTCCCGGCGCGACCGTGCTTTCGGGGGCCATCAATGGCGATTCGGCATTGATCGTCCGAGCCGACAAGTTGGCGGTCGATTCACGGTACGCCAAGATCATGGAGGTGATGCGGACGTCTGAACAAAAGAAGCCGCAAATGCGTCGGATGGCGGACACGCTGGGTGCATGGTACACGCCACTGGCCCTGGCAATCGGCGTCGTCGCGTGGATCGCGAGCAATGATCCGGTGCGTTTCCTCGCTGTGATGGTGGTTGCAACACCGTGTCCACTGTTGATTGCGATTCCCGTCGCCATCATCGGCTCCATTTCACTCGCGGCACGACGCGCTATCATCATCCGTGATCCGTCATCGCTAGAGACAGCCGACACATGCCGTACGCTGATCTTTGACAAGACAGGAACGTTGACTTACGGCGAACCCAATCTTGTTGAGCAGTTGCTGGTCGATGACAGTCGACAGCACGAACTGTTGTCCTACGTCGGCAGCTTGGAACGGTTTTCCAAGCACCCATTGGCAGGAGCGATCGTCGCAGCAGCCAATCGTGCAAAAACAGTGCAGCAAAACGTGTCGGAAGTCAGCGAACTGCCCGGCAAGGGGCTCACCGGCATCGTGGCGGGCCACCGCATCGAGGTGACCAGCCGCAAGAAACTGCTCGCCCACCAACCGGAATCTTCTGATGCGTTGCCTGCACAAGCCGGCGGCTTGGAATGCGTGATCTTGGTGGACGATCGCTACGCCGGGACCTACCGGTTTCGAGACACACCGCGTCCCGACGGCGCATCCTTTATCAAGCACCTTGGCCCACGGCACCGCATTGATCGCACGATGTTGGTGTCGGGTGATCGAGAGTCCGAAGTCGAGTACTTGGCCGAACAAGTGGGAATCAAGGAAGTCTACTCCAGTCAAAGCCCTGAACAGAAACTCAACATCGTCAACGAAGAAACCGCCAAGGCAAACACGATTTTTGTCGGTGATGGGATCAACGACGCGCCGGCACTGATGGCTGCGACCGTGGGCGTTGCCTTCGGTCAGAACAGTGACGTGACCACGGAAGCGGCAGACGTGGTGGTGATGGACAGCTCTCTCCAAAAGATCGACGAGTTTCTACACATCAGTCAACGCATGCGCCGGATCGCCTTGCAAAGTGCATTTGGCGGAATGGCGTTGAGCCTCGTGGGCATGTTTTTCGCGGCTGCTGGTTACCTGCCACCGGTTGCCGGCGCGATCTGTCAAGAGTTCATCGATGTGATCGCAGTGGTCAACGCGTTGCGAGTCGCCATCCCACCCAAGAAGCTTTTCGACTACTGATCGAGACCATGCAAGCTCGATGTTTCGACGCTATTCTTGTCAACTGAAACTGCAACCTCCCCCAGTTGCGCCGGGAGAGGTGATAGAAACTTGCGGAACGCCGCAGTACCGCAACCCCAGATTTTGAATAGCCCAGACTTACACCCAGATCTACCGATCCGGTGAAATGCCTTCTGTTGGAGAACGAACGTCGACACCGGGCAGCAGTTCTCGAAGTTTCTCGACAGGGAGTGTCCACTTGCCGTGATGTCCGACGTACAACGTCTTCAATCGAGGGAGATTCGCCAAAGTTGCCATTCCGGTGTACGTCACCGTGGTCTTCGGATTCGTTGCGTAGACCGGCGCTAGAACGAGCGTCTCTAGAAAGGGTAACTCGCACAGTTCGCTGACCGACGCATCATTGAGGTGTTCGAATGAACTCAAGTACAGCGTATGCAGGCTCGGTAGTGTTGCTAGGTTTCTCAAGCCGCCGGCGAAGTTGGATTGACTCAAGTCGAGCAATTCAAGCGACTTGAGAGACGACAGTTTGGCGAGGTCGTCGCCGATCAGACGGCGCGATGCTGAATCAAACACTTGAACTCCACTGAGAGACAGCCGCTTGAGATTGGTCAGGCTACCGATCGTGTCCAAATCACTATGTGTCAGATAGAGATGCGTCATGTCCAGTCCCTGCAGGTTCGTGAACTCTTTCAAGAATTCAAATCGCGACGAGGATCCATCTCGGTTCGGTTTCCAACTCGGATCCACTTCCCTAACGACGACTTCGTCGCTCGGTTCAGATGAAAGCTGAAATTCGATGAACTCAGGCATCATTCCCAGACTCAGGAATTTAACTCTGGATTGTTCACCACGATTGCGAATCTCCTGAAGCTTTGCGAAGCTTCGGATGGTCTCGGCGGGCAACTCGAAACGCGGTGTTGAGACTACAACGGTATTCCGAACGATATCTGGTCGCAAAACCGCATCTGGTTTCTTGGGCAGTTGATCTCGGCCAACATTTTGGGTAGTCAGATCTGCGTAAACGATCTTGTATTGATCGTTCGCGTCGGGGGAATACCAGAGCAATGGGCGATTCGGTTCATTCAACACAGCGCCACCAAAATAGTGCCAGTCATTCTCTGGCTTGAGGGAGAACTGGAACGCGATTGCCCGCCCCAGGGCGGTGCCAAACTGCATGGCGGATTCCAAAGCTTGGGCCTTTTCAGATTCAGTACCCTCATTTACCTGTCTTTCGAGTGAGTTGGAGAACTCTTTTTGGATCGCCAACGGCGTTCCGAGTGAATCATCGATCGACAACCAAAGTGGAAACTTTGACTGGTTTGCGTTTGCGCAAAGACGCAACATTTCGATGACGTCGTCAAGCGTTGGACGCGAAAAATCAGTCGCCGCATCACTTGCAATCAGGGATTCAAAACCTGCAGGCACCGTTGTCGAGAACTGCTCCTCTGCTACATCAATGTTCAGGTTGATGTCAGACATGATTCGCCACATCGGCAAGGCTTCACCATCCGTCATGTGTTCTGGTATCTCAAATCGCACCGCTACGATCACCGGAGCGAGTGTATCAACATCGAACCATGCTCTGACGATCTCACCGCCTAGAGTGGATTCATAGCCTTCCAATGTCCTGTCATCTCGCACCTGCTGCCCAAGTGACTTGATCTCTTTGTCTCCGATACGATCGGATCGAAAGTGGTGGAGCAACGCTTTAACCAGTCTCACCGGCGAAGTTGCATCTATCACGGAAGTTGCAATACCGTCGGAGACGATTGCCTGTTTCGACTCGGCCATCAATAGAACAGAGCGATTTTCTTCACGGTCAATGATTTGGACCGTGCCTAGACGCTCGTCTTCAATACGATGCTGTGATGGCGCGAGATAGATTACTTTTTGCTCGCCGCCAGTATCCCTTAGTTCATTCAGTTCACCTGTCGATGAGAATTGTACTTGGAACACCATGGATGAAAGCGACTCCAGACGTTTGACTGCCTGTGCATACACGCTGCTGCTACCAAACGGAACTCCGAGCCATGCGAAACCGCCAACGATTGCCGCCAGCACGGATGCTGCGACCGCAAACCGCAAAACCACTTGATATCGCCGTGAACTCACGCGATGGTTTGCCGGTGGAACGGCAGGATAAACCCCATCGCGAGCTCGTTGCTTCACCCGATCGATGGCATCAGCAGGGACGGGATCACTTAACACAGCCCACACGGCTGTTTCCAGTGGTGCATCCAAGTCTGGATGGTCATGGTTGTTCATACTTTCATTCATGATTTGTCTCCTAAGACAACAGCCAATTGGCTGGAAAGTTTCTTGCGAGCCTTGTAGAGCGTTGTAGAGACAGCTTCTGGAGAAAGGTCCAACGCTGTTGCAATTTCGTTTCTCGAAAGCTGCTCGAAGTATGCGAGGCTGAATATCGCAGCCTGTTGATCGGGCAAATTCCGGATCTCGTCCCGAAGCCAATTCGCGAGTTCGGTCGCGATGAGTTCTTCGTCCGGTCCCCGTTTCGACGAAACGGCTTCGGCAACCTGACAGCTGACCGGCTTTCCCCGCTCGCGTCTGAGCCGATCAATCGATCGAACAGTGGCTAGGCGAACCATCAGGCCTGTCCAGGTGCGCACAGGGCCGGATTGGTAGACGGCCATGGCCTCGACGAAGACCTCCTGGCTGACATCTTCGGCGTCATGAACTGACCCGAGAATGCGGTACGCAATGCGGAACACTCGTTCCGCGTGCTTTTCAATGACTTTTCCCCAGTCCGGGGCGGCAGGATCGGACACATTGGCTCTCCTCTGAGAAATTGGGTGACTGCCATGTGGTCGAGCCAAGCGGTTCCCCATGACCTAAAAAAGTCCCAAAAAATACGAATTCTGAATCCCCACTGAAGATTGATCCTGGCGGGGGAGGCGGTTGCTGGACTGGAACCCATCGTGAGGGGCGTCAGTTTCTCTGTGTCAAACGGCCTGCGAGGATTGTTCACCAATAAGTTTGCGACAATCAGCCGCCACGCGATAGAGAGTGTCTGGCTTAGCATGGTCGTGTTACCAATCGCTGGGTGTTGCCACAGGCCCCGCGCCGCTGGCCGTCAGGCCACGGGTTTTACGCACTGAAATGGATGCTCCATGCGTGCAAGACCCGGCCGCTCTCAGGTCGCGGCTCACTAGACGAACAGCCCGCTAGCTGCCGGTCGTGATTCTTGAGCGACGATGCCAGCGAAAACCTAGCCAGGTGACGACAACAACAGTTGCCAGACCCAGTGCAAGCCATCGCCAATCGCTGATTGAACTCCTTGAGTAGCGAAAACTGAGGGTGCCCTCCGCTATCGTGATCCCAGCGATACGGCTCAAAAGCTCTGCTCGCGTTACCTGAGTCGTGTTCCATTCTGGTTTCTCAGACAACGCGTAGACCGTTGCGTTGTACGTCTTTTCTCCGGGCCCGCGTGAGCACATCGGATCGTATTTCGCTTGACCTTTGTCATTGAGCCCCATCACTCCCACGTCGACCGCGTTGCGAGACAGCTCAGTCACAGTGGCGGGAATGTCGTAGATCAACCAATACGATTTGATGTCACCAGGTCCAGGAATGTGCCAGAGCGACACGGCGTAGCATACCGTGCCAGGAGGCCCTTGAGTCCAACTCAACGGCGGCGAGTCGCCTGCGCCATCACAAGTGAAATCCGGCGGCAGAACTCCGCCATTGTCAAACGCAGGACTGGAAACGATCAGAGACGCTTTCGGCTTGGTCGAATCGTCCTGAACTCGCTCCGGTTCGTCGGACGCAACAGCGGAAATCTGCAAGAACGCTATACCGCCACGTCGCTGATACGACTCGCTTCGTAACGATTCTCCCGGAGGTTGAAACTGAAAATCAACGCGTCCACCATCGTGAGTGGTGTATTCAATCGTGCCCTTTTGATTGGCCAGTTCGTAGGTCAACCGAAACTGATTGCCGTCACGATGAAAGTCCGTGATGGCGGCGCCGCGTAAAGGATTTCCTGGCGGACGAGCTGGCGAGTCTCTCGGCTGAGGATCAATTTGTCCGTCGCGGACGTTCACAACACCACGCAAACCGCCGTTGATATAGGGATAGGTTTTCGTGGCGTGGTAGTGATATTTCCCCTGCTCGTCGAACTGTCCATTGAACTCATCCAGCTCGCCCGCGTCAGAGCTTTCGTGATCGAGGTACCCGTAGAGCGGGAAGCCATCCAAGGCAAATGCGATCGGGTTGCCTTTGCCGGCGACTGCTTCTAAGTGCACTGGCGCGATGTGATAGTGATAGTCGTCACCGCGACCGCAATGCCCTCCCCAGTTGTCCAGTTCACCAGCCAGAAAGGCGTCTTCTCCGCGATTGTTCAAAGCGTTGAAGATCGGCACGCCGTTGACAGCGATTGCGATCGCACCACGAAACAAGTTCGTGCGGGCAGAGATCGGCCGCTCAGCTAACTTCGGTTTCAACGGGATTCGCCACGCATTTTGCCCGGTGTATGGCTGAGGCAGTGGAACTTGTTGTTGCCAAGACCGGATCCCGGTCATCATGCCATGGCGGGGCAGCCCGTTCGATTCGATCCACAGGTATTGATCATCCCTGCGGACGCGGACTAGATGCTGAAAGGAACTGAACGCGGACTCGGGAAACTCATGGCTGCCTGCGGCATGGTCCGGCGCGAAGTTATTGATATGGGCGCCGTCATGCACATCGTCATGCGCAGTCACGATTCCCGCGAGCAGCACCCAAGCAACGACTGTGAACGACAATGGGCGATCTGAAATCATCGAATCGACACCTCATGAATTAGCAGACAGCAAAAGCTGCAAAAAAGACTGACCCATCCACCGCACCAGTAATGGGATTCGTCAGAATTCCCATCCGCCGCACCAGTAGTGGGATTCGCCAGAATTCCCATCCGCCGGATTTCTGGTGACCTACACGACGCCAACCATTGATCATGGCGTTTCTGCAACGTTGCTGAAACAGCATTCCAGAACATGAAACGCATCACGTTTCCATCATCCACATGAGTTCTTCACGCTAAGTAAAGTTCCTCAATCGAGTGTGGCGGGATTGACGGTGGAGTTGCTTGATTCCCACTTCACGATTGAGGATTGATCATGATGACGTCCGAAGCTGGCAAAGCCGATCGGCTCTCACGGCAGAATCGATACCCCGTTGACCGGTTTTCGATCAACCTCGGGATGCCGACGGCGGTGAATCGATCGGAAACACGCTCTGTATTGATTTCCAACAGGTCCCGGTTGGCTTTTGGATCTGTTTCCGCGAGCAAATCGCTGCTTTTAACGACTGGCTCAGGCGAGGCCAAGACATTGGCACACTTGTTGCACTTGGGAACGCTCATGCTCGATGAACTTACACGAGCCGTTACCACATAATGAGGAGAGAGAGATGAAGATCTTGGCCACAGTTACAATGGCTTTGTTGACGTTTGCGATGATCGGGTGCGATGAGTCGATGCTGGATGAACAAGCGGACTCCATTCGTGACACGACACAGGAACAGGCGGAAGACATTCGTGACACATCACAGAATGCAGCAGAGGCCACTCGTGAGGCGTCACAGAATGCGGCAGAAAACCTTCGAGATCGTGCGGACAACGCTTCCGAGTCCGTCCAAGACGCGGTAGAAAACAAGGCAGACGCGATCGAGTCGAGGGGCGAATCCAAAGCTGATGCGCTCGAAACCCAAGGCGAAAACAAGGCCGACGCGGTCGAAGACCTTGGGGAAGAGAAAGCTGATGCGGTAGAAGAACTCGATGACAAATAATACTGTCGCAGACATTCCTCCCAAAAGTACAACACGGCTGACGATCCTCGCGATCGTGGCCGTGTTGGTCATTTTGGGCGCCGTCGTCGCCTGGGTGCTGCTAAAGCCAATAGATCATCTCGCATCGGGAAAAAAGGACGACACGATCATCATCGACTGCGACTTTGACAAGTTCCGGCAGATCATGGTCAGAAAGAACGCAACAGCGGCAATCCTTGGCCAGTCCGGAATGAGGTTGATCAGCGATCGTCTGCAAGACGTGCAGGTGGACTTGAGCAAGGACGATCGGCCGATCCTCAATGCGATTCGCGGCAGGTCAAAATCGGACGTCAATGCGATCAAGCATCTCACCGTGAGCCTGAACGATCCTACGCTGCACGCGGACGAATTGCAGTTACGTCAAGTTGCTGAAATTGAGCCGGGTCTGATGTACGTTCGAACTTCATCGTTACGCGAAGCGGGCAGGTTGCTGAACTACGAGACCACCTTGACGGCCAAACCGAGTGGCGAAAAAACGGAAGTTCAGTTGTCAGTAGAGTTAACGGTCAACACGTCGGTCCCGAAACTTTTTGTCAGTCATGCGGAACGAGAGGTGCAGCGAGCAGCTGATGATGCGGTCGCAGGTCAAGCGAAATCAATCCGAGATTTTGTCACACAATACGCAGACCAACGATTGATCTTGCCTGAATTTCGGGGAGTGAAGTAGCGAATCCGCCGTCCTGGATTTCGCGGGAACTCTTTCGCGGGGGAATCTTGGCGAATGGTGGGACGAGCTGGGAGGAATGCCGGCGAATTCCAGTACGAGGGTTTGGTCTTTAGTCTCTGGGGATGTCGTACTCGGTGAGTTTCCGGTAGGCGGTCGCCCTACTAATCCCCAGCAACTTCGCCGCTTCGGGGACGCTGCCTTCAGTGCGTGCGAGCGCTTTGCGGATCAGTCGGCGTTCCCACTCATCGATTCTCAAGGTGTCCATGCTGCTCAACCCAGTGTCACGCAGTCCCAGATCGTGTGCTTCGATGGCGGGATCGTCCGCCATGACCACGGCGCTGTCGATGACATTTCTCAGTTGTCGGACATTTCCCGGCCAAGGGTATTCTTGCAATCGCACACGGGCAGCGTCGGACAACTGCAGTCCGCTACGGCCGTGTTGGACACGGAAGTGCTCCAGAAAGTGATCGATCAGCAAGTTCAAGTCGTCCTCTCGTTGTCTCAGCGGCGGCACGAGCAACTCAAAAACGCTGAGTCGAAAGAACAGGTCTTCTCGAAACCTCCGCTCACGAACAAACTCTGCTAGGTCTCGATTGGTCGCAGCAATCACGCGGACGTCCACCGATACTTGATCGGTACCGCCGACCGGCAAGAACGGATGGCCTTCCAAGATACGCAATAGCTTGGCTTGTCCGTCCAGCGTCAACTCACCGATTTCATCCAAGAACAGCGTTCCGGTGTGAGCTTGCTGAAACCAGCCGTCGTGATCGGCGTCGGCCCCCGTAAAGGATCCTTTCTTGTGACCAAAGAGCTGGCTTTCGATCAATTCGGACGGGATCGCAGCGCAGTTGACGGTCAACATCGGTCGCATCGACCGCAAGCTGTTTTCGTGAACGGCGCGGGCGACGAGTTCTTTTCCACATCCGCTTTCGCCCCGGATCAGCACGCTGCCTGATGCGCGAGCGACGCGAACAATCTTTTCCTTCAATCGCATCATCGGCGCACTCAGACCGATCAAATCCTTTGTGTCCGCGTTTCGCTGTGAAATGCGTTGGTGGTCGTTTCGCAGGACGTCCTGTTTCATCGCACGTACCAGGGCAACGGCCAGCAACCTAGCGACGACGATCGCCAACTCAAAACAGAGTTTGTCGAATGAAGGTTCATTGCGGTACAGATGCAGAACACCTAAACGTGACTTACCCGCATCCAAAGGAACATAGATCGCGTCGGACCATTTTCCCAACGACGGTGTGTCGTCTTGGTCTTGATGTTTATTGACCCAGATCGCTTCCCCGTCTTTGACCACCCGCCGGATCATTTCGCGACTGAGTCTGATCGTGTTGGCGGAGGACTTTGGGTTCACTCGCTGCGGTTTGTAGCGTCCTTCGCCGGCATCAAACGAGACGCCGACAGCATCAGCAGAGGTCATTTTGCGGAGTTGTGCCAACACCACATCAATGGTCCCATCGGGATCTTCGTTGCGCAGCAGCTCCAGGCTCAGCAGATACAACTCGCGGAGATAGCCGGAGTCGTTCAGGCTGGTCAGCGGATCCAGCTCCCGTTCGACCGATTGGCCTTTGACAAAAACATCTTGAACGACTGTCTGATAAGTCTCATCGCCGTCGACGCTGTCAGACGAAGGCTCGATCAACATCAACTCGGTTCCACCGATGGTGATCGTGACTTGGTCCAACAGTCTCGCGTGTTCGATCTTTTGATTGTTTACCAGGGTGCCATTGCGACTGCCGGTATCGCGTATCTGCCAGCAATCGTCCTCACGAAACACGACCGCGTGGAATCGGGAGCTGACGGGATCAGAAAGCATGATTTCGCAACTAGATCCTCGACCGATATGCATCGGTCGATCGGGATCCAGAGCGAAGTGTCGGCCCTTTTCAAGACCAGACGTGACGGCCAAGTATGCAACCATGAATCATTCATCTGTCGACGAAAGTCTGCCCGCAGGATCATCATGCGAGCCGAATGGGAAACTCCACGCCTCGGTACCAAGTCTCGAGATGAGTCTCGAAATGAGTCTCGAACAGCCACCGCTTCTGCCGTTGATGCATCGCTACCTTAGCTGTCTCATTTTAAGGCGCAGTGTCCCTGGGTGAACCTCATTTGGCTCGTCAACGAACGATTCATTCGGAAAAAAAGGCAAAAACGAGGCTTCGGACTCTTGTTCAGCCAGCTGCGACGCGGATCAAGCCATTTTCGGTTCGCAGAAACAAGCTATCACCGCTCACAGCGGGGCTGGCAAGAATCTTTTCACCGATGTCCGATTCACCGATCACTTCGCCTTCGTCCCCACGGTCGGCCACGACAACACATTTTCCGTCCGCGTCCAGGATGTAGATACCGGTTGCCGTCATCACTGGCGTGGCCCAAACATTGCTGAGTTTTCCAAGTCGAGCTTGCCAAAGCACGCTTCCATCGCTCAGGGAGCCGGCGACCAGCACGCTGCCTCTACCCATGTAAACGCGATCTTGTGAAACGACCGGCGTGCATCGCTGCGGTCGCAGTTTTGAGCTTTCCCACGCGATCGATGCGATTTCACCGTCACTCAAGTTGTCATCCAAACGCAATGCGGTTGTGTTGCCACCGGGAATGATGACGAAGGGATCCGAGTAGGCGATCGACGCAGTGCCATCGCCGCCGAAATCAAAATGCTGAACGGTCTCGCCGGTCAGTCCATCGATGATGTCCACGCTGGATCCATCATTCAGAATAAATCCGGTACGTTGATCTTTCAAAGTGATCGGTTGTGGGGACGACCAATTGGAGCGTGCTGATCGGTCGATCGTCCACAGAACCTCGCCGGTCGACGCGTCCACCCCGGCGGCAAACGAGTCTCCTTGATTCTCCAATTGCACCATCACGACACCACCACTGACGACGGGAGAGCTACTCATGCTGACGTCGTTGCCCGTTTTGGGATGATCGAGCGCCAGGGCTCGGTACCATTGCAGCCGACCCTCCAGGTCATAGCAAACTAGGTCACAACTGCTGAAGAGTGCGAAGACTCGCTGCCCATCGCTGGCCGGTGTGGGCGACGCGTTGCTGCTGGTGGGGTGAGTGAAGGGGCGTCCCGTCGCTCGCATCGGGCGCGACCAATTCTTCACGCCGGTTTCCACCGAAAAGGACTCGACATACAGGTCACGCTCGTCTTCACCACCGCAACCCGTCACGATGACTTGATCACCGATCACCAGCGGCCCGCCGATTCCTCGTCCGGTGGTACGGATATTCCAGGCCACGTTTTCACCCGACTCGACATCAAACGTAGCGGGTGTTTTGGCATCAGGTGCGCAACTCTTGCCGCCTCCACGGAACGAAAGCCAGTCCTGGGACGAGACGTTCGTGGACGAAATCAATGGCAACAGCAGAAAACACGTCAGCGGAATGAAGCGAATTGCAGGAGGTTGATGGTTCATGATCGAGATCGGCGTTTGAGGAAAAATGATGTTTCGGTCTGGGCACAGTCTGTGAACAAGGCGGCGCTCAATGGACACGACCTACCCTTCGGGCGCGGGTTAAACGAAAATTAAACGGCATTGTGTTTACTCGGCCTCGGGAATTGCGGCTCCGGACGGATCGGTAAACCGGAATTGGAACTGCCAGTCTTGCGCCCATGGTTCCGTCTGTGCATTTTGAAGCACTTTGATCAAGATCGCGTTGTCGCCGGGTTGCAGTTCACAGAGTCCGACATATTGGTCGATGCGTGTGCCGGAGTGGTAAACGTTGTTAGCAAGAACCAGACGCCCGTTGACCCAGACCTTGTTAGCAGTGATGCATCCCAGTCGTGCCTCGGCAGGTCCGGCACGTTGTGGATCCACTTTGAAATTGACGAAAGCGTAACTCACGGCGTCCTTGGCATTGGCAAGTGATGGATTCAGATCCACCATGCCCATTTCTGATTCGCTAGTGACGGATTTCCACTCGACCGGTCCGTCCTTTCCCTTTTCTTTCTGAGCCGCTGCATCGGACATCGCGATCGGGCTGCCGTCGGTCAAGTAACGTTGTTCAGGGGGATACGCGGTGTCGAAATGCTTGCTGTCCGTGTTATCAAAGGGACCAATGATCTGCCAATTTCGAACCAAGCCGAGCGCTGCGGCAACATCGACTTCGATATCCAATTTGGCCAATGCATCGGCCGCGGTCTTGAGCTGATCGGGTCTTCTCGCATCGTTGACGATCGACTGATAAGTTGCGATCGCCGATTCACGGTCGTCTGTCTTGACTGCAATACGTGCGTTCTCCAACAGCGTCTTGATCTTCAGGTAACGTACGGGCAGCGAAGGATCAGATGCTGCATCGGCCAACAGTTGTTGTTGATCGGCACCGTTTGCGATCAAGAGCTGGAACGCCAGATAGCGTCCGTCGGGATCGTTGCCGCGATCGTCAAAGTACTGTTGCACCATCTCAGTGGGAAAGTCACCGTTGTCAGCAACGTCACTCGCAATGCTCCGCAGCCAGTTCTTGCCGCGTTTGGTTGCACCGGCGAATGAGTCTAAAACAAGGCCGATCCGCTCAGCGGGCAGCGAAGCAACGACGGACGCGGACGCAACGGCTCGGGTGTGAGCTGCAGCGGAGTCATCGACTTGGGTGATCTGTTCCAACGCAGCAACAACGGCTTGATCTTGTGCCGCGACGTCCGTCTGAGATTTCTGGTCAGCAAGGACTGCTCTGGGTGTGTGGATGCCAAGGGGAAGCAACAATAGGCAAGCGATAACGGGAAAAAGCGGTTTGCGTTTCATGACCAACGGACGCCGATGGGAGGATTTTGTGTGTGCGGCCACACAGCGAGCACACTTCGTCCAAAGTTTACCGAACTGAAAACCTCCCCGCGAGCAGACGGGACAGATTGCCTGCCAGTTTCACTCACCAGGTTCACCCGCGTGTCTCGCGATGCGATAGAATCGTCGGGCAGCCCAGCCTTTTCTTCTTCCCAGACGCGGTTTTCATACGATGCGGCAGACTCAACCGATGCGCAGGCCTGGATTCACGGTCCTGGAGATGTTTGCCGTCCTGCTGGTCATTACGGTCTTGATCTCGTTGTTGTTGCCCGCCGTCCAGTCTTCTCGAGAGGCCGCACGGCGATCGAGTTGCCAGAACAATTTGCTGCAGGTCGGGATGGCGGTGCACCTGTACCACGAGGCATTTGACCATTATCCGGTCCAATTGCACGGAACGGATGGCAACGTCACGCCTGGGAAGGATAACGATCGCAGACTCAGTATCTTTGTCGGTCTGCTGCCGTTCATGGATGGCAATGTGCTGTTTGAATCGATCCAAAGCGAATTGGTAGAGAATGACTTCGACGAAATGGACATGTGGATGGGTGATCCGGCAGCATACAACGCGGAAATGCGCGTCGACGAGTCAGAAGGATATGAGTCAGTGGCAGAGTCCGATTCTGAAACCAAGACACAACGAAAGTACTTTCCCGCAGGTGGTCCTGAGCCATTCACCCAAACATACCAACCGTGGATGATCGAGACGTCGCCACTACGATGCCCAAGTGATCCAGGTATTGGGGCACCTGGTCTTGGACGCATCAACTATGCGGCATGCTTGGGCGATGGCATTGTGGGGTGCAACACGGGGCCATTTGTCGATCGCGCCGGCACATGGGTGTTTGATTCGAACATGCAACGGCAGTGCGAAGCATCGATGCGTGGTATCTTTGTTCCACGCGTGGTCACCCGTAAATCCGATGTGACGGATGGACTGTCCCACACGATTCTGTTGGGTGAAATCGCGACCGACCTCGGCGACCAAAACCGTTTCACCACGCCATGGTTTGGTGCAAGCGAAGCCGAACTATGCGAGAATCCCGTTCGGGGAGATTCCAATACGGAGCCGGAGCGGCCCATGTATTGGATCGACTCGCCGAAGCTGTTGACGAACACCGATAGCAGTTGGAATCGAGGGATGTCTTGGGCGGACGGCATGCCGTTGCACACGTCCTTTCAAACCATCTGGCCGCCAAATTCGCCGATCGTTGTCACGGCAAACTCGGATACGGCGTCTGGGATCTTCTCCGCCAGCAGTCGGCATCTGGGCGGCGCGAGCGTTTACTTTGCCGATGGTGCAATCCGGTTCATCAGCGACAGCATCAACGCCGGGGATGCGACTGGCTCCATCGTTTGCATCGGCAGCAGCAATCCACCGGGCAGTGAAAGTCCGTTTGGTGTTTGGGGAGCACTCGGGACAAGATCATCCAACGAACTGAAGTCATTTTCGTTGCCTGATCGTTGATTCCGTGAGCCGACGGCGCTGGGCTGGGCTGTTCAAAATTTGGCGTTGTCACTGATTTTGGTTTTGCATGTTTTGTTCCGCGAAGCTCCTTCCGTCGAGCTTGTCTCGGCGGAGGAAACAACTGACGGCTACTTCGCACGCCAACAGAATTTGCCCACCACCCGCGAATCGCCTTCGGCGATTCGCGGGTGGTGGGCAGGTGAATGTGCTTCTGTTGACGGTAGCTACCAGTTGCTGCTCCGAACCGGGACAAGCCCGGCGGAAGCAAGAAAAAATCTTGCGGAAAATAGGACCAAAACCCCAACTTTTTAGCAGTCTAGTGCATCATCCGGTCTTGATTTTGAGGTTAACCGTTTTGGCGTTAGCCACGGTTGTGTCACGAAAACCGTGGCTAACGCCAAGACGGCTCATCTACCGAACCCACGTTCTAAGACTGGACGATGCACTAGGGCATTGCGCACACTGTTAGGGTATTTGAACGCGGTTTGCGCAGTGTAGGCCCGCTCCCGGACCTTGCTTCGCTCGATCCGACCTCCCCCAAGTTCCTTGGCGGAGGTGACAGTAGACAAGAAACGGCTTGAAGAAAAACGCCGAAACATCAAGTCAACGCCAAATTCCGATCAGCCCAGCGCTATCGGTTCACAAGAATTGCTCAACGCACGAGATCAACAGCCCGCTCACGCGTCGCGGCTCACGGCGTTTGGTGGTGCCGTACGATGTGTCGATCAGTGCTTGATCGAGTTTGCGATTTCACCCAGCAAGCTGCGGACCGTGTTGGCGGGTTGATAGCCGATGCGGTGCGCAACCACTTTTCCTTCCGGCAAACCGATCAATGTGGTCGGATACGCAGGGACCTTGATTCGCGATAGTGTTTCCGCATTGTGTTCGGGTGTGAGTCGAATGGCGACATATCCATCTCGCAACTGTTGTGTCACCGATTGATCGCACCACGTGTCACGTTTCATCGCGTCACAGTAGATGCATTGACGTGACGTGATGAAAATCACCATCGGTCGCTTCAACTGACGGGCTTGTCTCCAACCTGCTTCCAGGTTGTCGTGCCACTGCACCCCTGATGCGGGAGACATCTCGGCAGTTGTGCTGACAAGCTGTGGTGTTTCCGCTGAACTTGACCCTACGGACAATAAGAGCAGGAGGGATCCGAATCCCATTGCAACCATGATTCTTTTCACGGCAGATTCCAATGATTAGGAAGGTTAGTAGGAATAGAGAGACAAAGTCTACTCACTTTGGTTGCTAGCGGAAACACGGAGGCCCACAAATAGGGTTTTTGGGTGGTTTGAAGCCATTGGACTGTCAAAAGGTTGGCGTTGACATTGTTTTCTCTGTCCATGTTTTCCATGCATCGCAATCAAAGTGAGCCTCAGGCGCTAGCCGTGGGCCGGCACCACAATCCGCCTCAGGCCCACGGCTAGCGCCTGAGGCTCACTGGGGTCACCAGCTGCGCCGCAAGGGTAAAATAAACAGCAATCAAAGTGAGCCTCAGGCGCTAGCCGTGGGCCGGCACCACAATCCGCCTCAGGCCCACGGCTAGCGCCTGAGGCTCACTGGGGTCACCAGCTGCGCCGCAAGGGCAAAATAAACAGCAATCAAAGTGAGCCTCAGGCGCTAGCCGTGGGCCGGCACCACAATCCGCCTCAGGCCCACGGCTAGCGCCTGAGGCTCACCGGGGGCACCAGCTGCGCCGGGAGGGTTAAATAAACAGCAATCAAAGTGAGCCTCAGGCGCTAGCCGTGGGCCGGCACCACAATCCGCCTCAGGCCCACGGCTAGCGCCTGAGGCTCACCGGGGTCACCAGCTGCGCCGGGAGAGTTAAATAAACAGCAATCAAAGTGAGCCTCAGGCGCTAGCCGTGGGCCGGCACCACAATCCGCCTCAGGCCCACGGCTAGCGCCTGAGGCTCACTGGGGTCACCAGCTGCGCCGGGAGGGTTAAATAAACAGCAATCAAAGTGAGCCTCAGGCGCTAGCCGTGGGCCGGCACCACAATCCGCCTCAGGCCCACGGCTAGCGCCTGAGGCTCACTGGGGTCACCAGCTGCGCCGGGAGGGTTAAATAAACAGCAATCAAAGTGAGCCTCAGGCGCTAGCCGTGGGCCGGCACCACAATCCGCCTCAGGCCCACGGCTAGCGCCTGAGGCTCACTGGGGTCACCAGCTGCGCCGGGAGAGCATCTCAGCCGCCACGCGATAGCGTCCGGTTCTTACACCTATACTCAGGAACCGGACGCTATCGCGTGCCGGCTGATGAATAATTCGGGCTAGCGGGGCAGGAGCCGCCTCTTACTTTCCCATGGTCCACTTCGCTCCCACAAGATGGCGAATCTCCGCCACTAAACTGCTGGCCCGAGCGCATCGATGGCCGCTGCGTAGGATATCCCTCATCGATTCGACCCATTCGCCCAGGATTCTTGCCTTCTCTCTCGGGTTACCCACGCACACTTGCGTTGAACTGAATCCCCCGCGGGAAGTGCTTTACCGCCTTGCCAAATCTTACGAGTCCCCAGGAATGTTTTTATGAAAGAGATCGATCAATTCATGGATGGACTGCGGAAACGCAACCCACATGAGGTGGAGTTTCACCAAGCGGTGGAGGAGGTGGTCGAATCAGTGATGCCGTGGTATTTGGACCACAAGGAATACCATCGCGAGCAGATCCTGGAGCGCACCACCGAACCGGATCGCATCATCATCTTTCGTGTCTGTTGGGAAACCGACAGTGGCGATGTCCGCGCCAATCGCGCATGGCGAGTTCAATTCAACCATGCACTGGGACCGTACAAAGGCGGATTGAGGTTCCATCCCAGTGTGACGCAGAGCGTGCTGAAGTTTCTGGGGTTTGAACAGATCTTTAAAAACAGTTTGACCGGATTGCCGATGGGCGGAGCCAAGGGCGGTTCGAACTTCAATCCCAAGGGCAAGAGCTCTCGTGAAGTCATGCGGTTTTGCCAGTCGATGATGGTGGAGCTGTCGCGACATATCGGGGAAGACGTCGACGTGCCTGCAGGGGACATCGGCGTTGGTGCTCGCGAGATCAGCTATCTGTTCGGCCAGTACATGCGTTTGGAAAATCGCTGGTCGGGCGTTCTGACCGGCAAGGGACAGACGTTCGGCGGCAGCGCCGTGCGCACCGAAGCGACCGGGTACGGATGCGTGTACTTTTGCGAGCACATGCTGAATCAACACGGCGAAGGAATCGCTGGTAAGACGGTTGCGATCAGCGGCAGCGGAAATGTCGCGACCTACGCAGCGGAAAAGGCGATTGAAAAAGGTGCCAAGGTTTTGACATTGAGCGACTCGGATGGATTCATCGAAGTCAAAGGTGGCTTGTCGATGGAACAATTGCAGTTCGTCAAAGATCTTAAAGAAAACCGTCGTGGGCGGATTTCGGAAGTTGCGGACACGTTTGCCGGAGTCACCTACCACGCCGACGCGACGCCATGGGGAGTGGCCTGTGACATTGCGATGCCATGCGCGACGCAAAACGAGATGGACGACCACGATGCCAAGACACTCGTGAACAATGGCGTCATCGCGGTTTGTGAAGGGGCCAATATGCCGCTGACCAATCACGCCGCGGGCGTACTGGCCAAGAACAATGTGCTGCATGCCCCCGGCAAAGCGTCCAATGCGGGCGGCGTTGCGGTGAGCGGATTGGAACAGAGCCAAAATGCGATGCGAATCAGTTGGGACCGCGACGAAGTCGACACGAGATTGCAAAAGATCATGACGAGTATCCACTCACGCTGTGTCGAGCACGGCGAGCACAACGGCAGGGTGAATTACGTCACGGGCGCCAATATCGCCGGATTCAAAAAGGTAGCCGACGCCATGCTCGCCTACGGCGTGGTTTAGCCACGGGGCTGTTTGCCTCGAAGCCGAAGGCGCAGGCGGAAGCGGCGGATGATTTTGCGGGGGGCGCGGATGGTGGTGGCGATGGCGCCTGCGGCTAGTCGTTAAACGAAAAAAAAAACGGCATGACGGGTGGCCGTCATGCCGTTGGTTTTCTTCAATGCATTCTGATCGGACTACGCGGCGACCTTCAGGAACGATGCGATGCGATTGGCTCTCGATGGGCTCTGCAACTTCGCAACCGCCTTGGCTTCGATCTGCCGAACGCGTTCGCGGGTGACCTTAAAGATCCTGCCGCATTCTTCCAGCGTGTAGCTGTAGCCGTCGACCAAGCCGTAGCGAAGACGAATGATTTCACGTTCGCGGTAGGTCAGGGTCTTGAGCAATTCGTCGATCTTGCTACGCAGCATGCCGCTGGCTGCCATGCGTACCGGGTTATGGCTATCGTTGTCTTCGATGAACTCACCAAAGCTGCTGTCTTCGCCTTCACCGACCGGGCGATCCAAACTGACGGGGTGGCGACCGATGTCCATCACGCGACGAACTTCGTCCAATGGCACCTCGGTATCCTCCGAAATCTCCATGTACGTGGGCTCACGTCCGAACTCTTGGGTCAGGCGTTTTTGCGACTGACGAAGCTTGCTGAGCACATCGATCATGTGCACGGGAATGCGAATCGTGCGTGCTTGATCTGCGATCGCACGCGTGATCGCTTGGCGAATCCACCAAGTCGCGTAGGTGCTGAACTTGAATCCGCGACGATACTCGTACTTGTCCACAGCTCGCATCAGGCCGGTGTTTCCCTCTTGGATCAAATCCAGGAAGGACAAACCGCGGTTGCGATACTTTTTGGCGATTGAAACCACCAAACGCAGGTTTCCGCTGCTGAGTTCCCGCTTGGTGGTTTCGTAGCGGTCAAAGTACTCGCGTGCTTTGACCACTCGGTTGTGCAAGCTCGTGGGGCTTTCTTGCGTCAGCAGCATCAGTTCGCGTTGCTCGCTACGCAAATTCGCTGCTTCGTCTCGGCTCACCGCATCGCCGGCCAGTTCTGACAAGCGTTGGCGGATGAAGTTCATTCGTTGCGAGATGTTTTCCAGTTGTTGCAACATCGGTGTGACGCGGCGACTGCGAAGGCTCAGCTCTTCGACCAACTGCAAGCACTTTTGTCGACGCATGATGAAGCGTCGGCGAACTTCAGCTTTCAAACGCGGCGAAGTGCTCTTGCGGACCATCAAATCAAAGTCGAGTTTGTTTTGCTCGATCAGCATGTCCAGCGTTCGCAGGTTGTGCGGCATGCGAGCGGAAATCTGCTCCTTGGTCAATCGCTCGGTCAAGGAGACCTTGATCGTGCGGTCAAAGGGCAGTTCGCCTTGATGGACGCGATGCAGAGTCGCGACCGTGTTACGCAAGGCGTAGTCGGATTCAAGCAACGCACGACGGAATTGCCGACGGGTGACTTCGATCTTCTTTGCCAACGAGATTTCTTCTTCTCGGCTCAGCAAGGGGATTTCGGCCATTTGGCTCAGGTACATCCGAATCGGATCATCGCTTGCCTTGGGCATGTCAGGCGTCGCCAAGTCGTCTCCACCCAAATCCGTGGACGGAGGACGCATTTCGATCACATTCGGCTCAGGCCGACGCGACAACGCGGGATTGAACTCATGAGCCGATTCAACCAGGCGGATGCCTTTTTTCTCGATCGCCAACAAGAGTTGGTTCAGCTTCTCCGGATTGACGTCTTCGTCCGGCAGATATTCGTTGACTTGGTCATAAGTCAGATAGCCTTCCTTGGCCGCTCGGTTGATCAACACCGAAAGATCTTGTTCCATCAGTTGCATCGTTCCAAAACCTCATGTCTTGAGTGTTCACGCATCATTTGCGTGAGATGTTTGTGTGGCGGCAAGTCCACGGGACGAACTCGCCGGTAATTCAATCCGTTACGATATGGCTATTGCGGATAGCCATGAGAAAGATAGCGCTGGGTCGTCTTCTCCTCCTGAGATAGTGGCCGATGCGTGTGGTAAGAATCAGTTGATCTGCTGCCGTGCTTTTTCCGAATCAAAGAGTTGCTTCAAAAGCGCCAACTCTTCGTCTTCATCCATCACTGTCGTTGCAAGTTTCGCAATCTGACGTGATGTCTCTGCCTCCGACTCTCGCAATCGATAACGAGCGACGACAGCGAGGTATCGTTCTTCTGCTGTGAGCGAAATCTTATCCCCTCTTTGCTCAATGCGGAACAGCAGGGTAGTCACTTCGTTCTTCAAAAACTCATTTTCTAATAGCAGCAATAGTGACTGCGAGGTTAAGTCACGTCCTTGCAAGTCCAGGTCTTGGTAGGCGGAAAGCAACATCTTAGCGGTGTTGGACGACAACCAATCCGGATCGATCGCTTCCACTGCAATAGCTGCCAAGTCGGGTGATTCGATCAATGTTTCAAAGAGTTCCCGATCGATCCCGCTGAGCGATTGCTGCAACACTTCGGCGACATGCGATGTCGGCTCGTCATCGTAAGCAAAACCGCTCGGTGCAAAATCAAATCCATCCATGTCCGCCGATTCGGCGAGCATCAGGTTGGGATCGAATGAGCCGTCGGCCGATTCGCGAGTTTGGGGTTTTGGTTTGTGGCCTGATTGTTCTTTGCTGCGAGCGGCCTGCAAACGGAACTTGGCCCGCGCCGCACTTTGCTTGGCAATCTCCGCACGTCGAGCGACGACGCGCTGTTCGAGTTTTTCCGTGGTGGTGCCAAAGGTTCGTGAAAGTCGCAACAAGAGTTGGTCTTGTTTGACCGGGTCCATCTTGGGAGCCGAAGCGATCACGCCGACCATGGTGTCGATCGCGTGCATCACGGCATGCGTGTCCGTTGCGATGTCAACGCCTTCGGTCAGCTTCGCCAGTTTGTGGGACAAGCAGTCGGGGGCGTCCGCAACCAGTTGCTCAAACGCCTCGCGTCCATGCTGTTGCAAGTAGTCGGCGGGGTCACTGCCGTCGGGCAGCGTCAGGACTCGCAAATCCGCGTCGGCTTGGACGAATAGTTCCAGCACTTCGTCGGCGCGTTTTTGTCCCGCCGCATCGCCGTCGAGCACCAAGACGACACGTTGGGTAAGGCGTTTCAGAATGTCGACATGTGCAGCGCCCAATGCGGTGCCCAAGACTGCGACGACGGGTTCGATGCCGGCTTGGCGAGCGGCGACCACGTCCGTGTAGCCTTCCATCACAAGAGCTTGGCCGCCCTTGCGGATCGGCTCGCGTGCCAACTGCATGCCGTAGAGCACATTGGATTTTCGAAACAGCAAGGTTTCCGGGCCGTTGATGTACTTGCCGCCAGCGTTCTCTCCATGACGTTTCGCGATCTCGGGGATCACACGACCGCCCATGGAAATCGCCCGGCCTTGAATGTCATGAATCGGGAACATCAACCGTCCACGGAACATGTCATAGCTGGACCCGTCTTTGCGATGAAAGGCAACGCCGGCGGCGTGCGCGATCTCGGGTCGAAACTTGTTTTGCTTCAGCAGGTTGATGACAAAATCCCAGCTGTCGGGTGCGAAACCGATCTGGAATCGTTTGCGGTTCTCGTCGTCCACGCCCCGAGCGGCCAAGTAATCGCGAGCGATCTTTGCGTCGTCGGTCTTGGGACTATCGAGCTGCTGAAAGTAAGCGTCGCAAACAAGCTGGACGGCAGACAACAGGGTCGATTTGTCTTGGGCGCTGCCCGCCTCCACCTGCTTTCCGGCTTGGATCTCAATACCAGCTTGCTCGGCCAGCATTTTCAGCGCGGTAAAAAAATCGACGCCGTCGCGACGCATCACAAAACTGAACACGTCCCCGCCGATGTCACACGGCCAACATTTCCAGGATTGGCGTTCCCGGTTGACTTGGAGAGAGGGGGACTGATCGTTGTGCCACGGACACTGAGTCACATACAAACGACCCTTTGGCTGTAACGACAGCGATGAACCGATGACATCTACAATGTCAACGGCGCTTCGCACTCGTTCTTTCAGGTCGAAGTCCATCATTGTCGGACTCGGCGACTCCAATGAGACGTACCTTGGCTTGTCTGGCGAAACATTCCAGGGGGCGCACACGCATCCCCGTTTCTTGTTCCACCACCAAACGGCCGGCGAAATCATCCGGATCGGTCCACTCGAATCCCGTCACGGGATTGGACCACATCCAAGTGGCCACACGAGCAAATTTCGATCACACGCACTCCGTTGCAGCGTACCAGATTGAGCCAGCTAACAAGAGACATGGCTGCCGATCCGTATCGCCACGAGCGAAGACCGATTCTGCGAAAACTGAGATTTCGGGTCAAGATCAATTTGCCGGCTGCCGAGACCGCGAGCCAAGTCCGTCAATCACATAGAAAAAGGACACTTCTCGCTGATCGCCACTCCGCAAAACGCTCGTTCCCAGGCTAACGCCTGAGAACGAACTGCCATGGAGGCTCTGCCTGGCGAAAATCAGCGAGGCTTGGAAAATGTCAGCAGATCGGCAGGCAGGAGCCTGCTAATCATTGGGTTCCCAGGCAGGAGCCTGGGAACCAGTGGTGCAGTGGTCGCGATCAGCTAAAAGTGTCAAAGAACGCGACAGAATCCTTACGAGGACGGTCCGTTTTGATGAATTCGTGGCAAATAAATATCGATTTGTTTCTCGCCAAAGATTCGATATTTTACGCCGTGACACCAAAGCTCAAAATAGCTCGCCAAGGGATCGTCCAGCCCCACGGATTCTCGATAAAACGGCCACATCAGATGGTCCCGCAGCATGGGATCGCAAGCGACGAAGTAGTAAGCAGGACGCAATAGCTCGGCATGAGGATCCACCCCTGAGATCGATTCACACATCGCCGCACAAGCCTGAGTGACCGTTTTCATCAACCGCGAACGCTCCTCATCACGCTTGGGGGCCTTGGGTGGAATCCCTTCCAGGACTCGGACCGATGGCGTTTGCGAAAGAACGGACACTATTTCCAGATTCCCAACTTTCTCGGCGATCCGAACAAGCCCGGTGAGCCACTGACCGGCCAACTGCTCCGCGTCCGCCGGATCCAGCGGCTGAGGCTTTCGGACGACAAAGTAAGCGTCTTGTCCGCCTCCGGGACGTTGGCTGTTGCCCGCTGCGTCATAAAGTTGCCCGAGCCTGTCATGAAGTTCGTCGCCGCACGGCAAAGTCCGAATCAGCGACGCAAGTGACTCGCCGTCGGGCCGAAACATCTGAAAAATGCCAATCAGCGAATCCGCGTCGCCATTGTCTTGCTCCGGCGCAGAGACGCCAAGCCGTGCGGTTAAATCGCGACACTCACTGAGAAACGCTGCTGTGGACAAGTTATCGATCTGCCGCTGGTGAAGGGGAGTTGGGTTTGAAATCGCTTCATGATATCGAGTCGTCTAGCGGCGTGTTGGCTTGCGAAGGTAGCCGTCTGTTGTTTCCCCCGCCGAGACAAGCTCGACGGAAGGAACTGGACTGCTCAAAGTTTGGGGTTGTTTCTTTTTGGCTTTGCGCAAGTTTATGTCCCTACTGCCGGCGCAGCTGGTGGCCCCCAGTGAACCTCAGGCGCTAGCCCGGATATTGCATCAGCCGGAGTGCGATAGCACCCGGTTCTCGTGTTTTGCCGTGTGAACCGGACGCTATCGCGTTGCGGCTGATATGCGCAGACTGTTTTTGTGCCAATCCGCATAAACCATTTGGTGCAAACGTATTGCGAAGACTGTAGTCAGTGGCGTGAACAATCCGGGCTAGTGCCTTGCGGCTCACTAAATCAGCAGTCTCCGCAGCTGGGGGAGGTGACAGTGGACAAGAAACGGCTCATAGAAAAACGCCGAAACATCAAGTCACCCCCAACCTCTGAACAGCCCAGGCGTAACGCACTCGGGCTGATCCAACACCCAGGCTTGCCATGAAAAATCGCCCCAAATCCGAACGGATTTCACTTGACTTTACGACAACGTTCGTAAACCATTACGAACACTGTCATAAATCCGGTTGGCGAGCGGCAGAAAGCGGACTCCTTTTCGATAACACAAAGCGATCATGGCTAAGAAACGACCGGCGCTCAGACTGACCAGCGGAGAAGTCGACTTGATGGACTTGCTCTGGCGACACGGACCGATGACGCTGCAACAGGCTCACCGCGCGTTCGAGTCGGATTTCCCGAGTAAGTCCGTCGGGTACACGACGATGCAGACTCGTTTGAATCGTTTGGCCGACAAAGGGTTTGCATCGCGATCACCGGATCGACCCGCGGTGTACGCGGCTGCCATCGATCGCTCGGATGTGCAAGCTGATCATTTGGACGATGTGCTAAAGCGTTTGTCGGGCGGCAGCGTCGTTCCGCTGGTTGCACACTTGGTCCAAGATCGACAGATCGCGCCTGAGGAGTTGGCCGAGCTGAAGCGTTTGGTTCGCCAAGCGGAGAAGGATTTGAAGAATGCATCGCGAAACGAGGAGGCAGAATAATGAGCGAGCCGGTCGCAGCATTCTCGCTGCATTCCCCCTTGATCGTCACCACGATGATGCTTGCCAGCTGCGGCCTCGTCGTCGCTTGGATCTTGAGAACGTTTCAAATCCGGTCGCTTCGGCTTCGCTCTGTCTTGATCACTGGTGTATTGCTGCAGGGAGCAATGTTTGCACGCATTCCGATTCACCTCGGGCTTTGGGAATCCAACTCAGCGGGTCATGTGGACGTAGTATTGGATGAATCGAGTTTGCCGAGTTCCTCTTTGGGCGGCTTGCCAAACCAAGCGAGTTCGTTTGACGCGTGTGTCGGGGAAATGGCAAATGGCGAAGCGGTCCGTTCAGCGGAGAATGGTTCCGCGTTAGGACTGCTGGGAAATGGCGACGTGGCGGTGCTGGGGCGATGGTTTGCTGCGATGGAGTGGCAGCGCATCACCACGGTGCTTTGGTTCGTTTGGGCGGTTGGCGTGCTGCTGCTGGTGACGCGAACGATTTTCACGTATCTGCGAATGCTGCATCACGTGCGCCGCTTGCCTCTCGCGGATCAGAAATGGCAGAGAGACTGGCGAACCGTACTACGGACACATGGAGTGGCATCTCGCGTCTGCCCGGTCCTGCAGTCAGAATCCGTTGGTCCCATGTTGGTTCGCTTGCCCGATCAATACGCCCTCGTCATTCCTCGCGCGTTCTGGGAACGCTTGACCGACATCCAGCGGCAAGCCGTCATGACGCACGAAGCGCAGCATTTGTCTCGGCGAGACGTGTGGCGACAGCTCGCCGCTCGATTCATTGCGACCATTCATTGGTTCAATCCTGTGGCGTGGTGGGCCGTCCGTCGACTCGATCAAACCGCAGAACTGGCATGCGACCGCGCGGTGGCACAACGGGGCAACGAATACTCTGCGGGATTTGCCGGCGCTCTGCTCATGCTGGTTTCAGACATGCCGGCACAGAACGTTCACCAAGTAGCTTGCACGGCGATGGCCACGCCGCCGCTGACACGCCGCATCACCGATCTTCTCCACCCTTCAGGTCACAAGGACTCCGTTATGAAATCCCTAGCGTTGCTATTGCTGTCGGTTGTCGTCGTGATGGCCTCCTGCATTCAGTTCCGTCTCACTGCGGCCGACACCACCACACAAGATTCACGAGCCGAGGTTGGCTCCGGCGATGCATTGCCGGTGATCGACGACGCCGAATTGGCAGAATTGGTCACTCTGTTTCGCTCGCTGGACGACAGTGACGGAGCGTCCAAGCAACTCCTTGCGTTGACAGAATCGACGGGCGGAAAACTTGCGTTGAGTGGATACATCGATCAACTGCGTGGCGATGCAATGCGATCGATCAAGGATCGGGCGATCGAGGTGTATGGCGAGGCAATGTTTGAGAAGTCACCCGAGGGTCTACGTTTACGTGATCAAGGCAAGGCCGATAAATGGACCAATGCTGCCAGGCGTCTTGATGAAAGCGTACGCGGTATTCAGGCTGCTGCGTCCGAAACGGTCAAGCAACTTGATGACAGCAGCAATGCAGGCGTCTTGCTGAAAAGATTCCTTTCCGACAAAGAGGCCTCGATCGCTTTGTTGTTGTTCGAAATGGACTCTGGAGGCGATCCCGTAGCCGCGTTCATCAACAAAGCATTGACCAAGATCTTGGTGCAACGAGGTGACGGCCAATATCAGGTGATCGCGTCAGCGAAGGCGGAAGCGGAGAAAGAAGCGGCGAAGTTTGAGACGGCAGCATTGATTGCAAAACGTCTGAAGAAACAGCTTCCGATTTTCGCCGGCGAATTGGACATGACCGACGAAACCAGCAAACGCTTCGCCGACTATTTGAATAAACCTCTCATGTCCAACGTGATCGCCATCGAGCTGGCCAACAAGAACGGTGCCACTCCGGTCTCCGCCGTGGAGAAGCTCTTTGAGTCCCTCGAGTCGGCTTGCCAGGAAACCGCCAACGGACTGAGGCTTCGCGACGGTGAGGTGCGGGACAAAGTAGACGAGCTATGCATGATCGTTGATCGAGCCGAGACGCTGGTGCAACGCACGGGCGAACGACTGATCGAGATCGCCGACTCAATGGCCGATGACGAAGTGTCCCAGAGACTGGCCGCAGTGATGCGTCAAGACTTGCTGGCCACTCTGGTCGCCGCGGAGATCCCCTACAGCGACTCGATGGCTGGTGACGAACTGCGGACGCTGTTGACGCAGGTCTTGGAAAAGGGCGACTCAGGAGGTTTGGTTGTGCGAAGCGATCGAGCCGACGAGCTGTCGGAGAAAATGTCTGAACTCTTGGAAACCTGTCGAAGCATTCGCCGCTATGCCGTCATGGTCGATGAACTGCTGGAGCAGATGGCAGATCAAGAATTGGTCGCAAAGATGGGCGATGTCGGTCGCTATTTGATCTTGGATGAAGTCCGCCGATACGTCGAGTCGGCACGCCCCGATGCCGTTACGCTGGTCCGTGAACACTTGGTTCAAGATGATGGAAAGGGAACGCTGACGCTTCGCGATTCCAGCCGTGTGCTGATCGCACAACTGACACGTCAAGCCGACCGGCTGAATCAAGCGAGCCCGGCCGATGATTTCTAGCCTTCTAGCAACAGCGTTCCTGATCCTCATCGCGACCTCCACTGCGTTTGCGCAACAGGCTCCGCTCTGCGACGACAACACCTTTGTGCGCCGGGCATCCCTCGATTTGATCGGACGGATCCCAACCGTCGACGAGCGAGAATCGTTTCTGAGCACAGGCGACCGGGCGGCGTTCGTGGACCAGTTGCTGGACCATCCCGAGCACGCACGTTTTTGGTCTCAACATTGGGCGACGTTGCTCGTGGGACGTTTCCCTATCCGAGAAACCGACCGTGAGCTACTGCGTGCTTGGATCGAGCAGTCGATTTTGGCAGACAAGCCGCTGGATCGCATGGCGTTTGAGTTGATCAGCGCGTCCGGCGTGTCCACCTTGGACGGCCCGACGAACTACATGATCGCCAACCGTGACGACCAAGTTCTGCGGCTGGGGCGTGTGTTCTTGGGAGTCCAGTTGGACTGTACCAAGTGTCATGATCATCCGACGCAGCGGTGGACGAACGCAGATTATGTTGCGATGGAACGTTTCTTTCGGCCGTTGCGATTTCGAGAAGTGTCTGGCGGGGTGGAGGTTTACGACGAAGGCAACCTGTCCAGCGACGCGGAGTTGCCGCAATTTCTAAGTGGACGCGAACCGCTCACATCGGCTTGGCGCCGCGAACTGGCGTTGATGGTCGTACAGAGCAAGCCCTTCAGCAGAGCGATGGTCCAACGTGCATGGCATTGGACAATGGGCGGCGGAATCAGTGGCGACGTGGATGCCGTCGATCGTGATTCGAATCCGATTGCTTTTGCGAGCTTGGAACAACTCTCTGAGCGTTTTCGCAGCAGCCGATTTGACTTGGACGAACTGCTCCGCGAAATCTGCTTGTCACCCGGCTATCAATCGCAAGTCGCTTTGGACGCGGCGAACGATTCGCCGTCAAGTGAATGGGAGCCTCAACGAGCGACCCGCATGCTGCTGCCCGAACAGTGGATCGCGTCGGTGGCGATCTTGACCAATGCGAACACCGCGAATTCGCGTCCGCCATCGGCCGCGGAGCTCTCCGAGCAAACGCGTGAGTTGCTGGGGCAGCCGCAAAGCACACTCGGCAGCGATCCCTTTGATCGGACGCCGACCAGTCAACAAACATTACGTGGTTTGAATCGCAGCGTGTCGTCCAGCTTCACGCAACTGGACAAGTTGTTTCTTGCGGCGTGGGGCCGTCCGCCGACCGACGCAGAACGAGAGTCATTGGGGACGTTGACGTCTGATCAATCCTTGTTTGTGATCATCCAAAGCAATCCTTTTTTGTTGAATCAGTAACATGAGACAGACCACACGCCGCGAGTGCTTGGCCGCAGCCGGATCGGTCGGACTTTGCGCCGCTTTTGGAAATCAGCTTGCCGCCGCCACGCCACGTCTCAGTCAGACAGCGCCCTTTCGACGATGCTTGGTCCTGTGGATGGAAGGGGGCCCGAGCCACATCGACACATTCATCCCCACCCGAGATGAACATGTTCAGACCGCTCTGGCGGACATGCCCTTTGCACCCGCGATGCAAGCGTTTGTGGCGTACGCGAGCGACCTGTGTGTCGTGAAAAGTGTTGGTGGCAGAGAAGGAGAACACGTTCGAGCGTCATCGCTGCTGCACACCGGCTTTGCGCCCAGCCCTTCGTTCCCTAGGCCTTCGTTTGGATCGATGGTCTCGCATTCACGTATCGATGAAGGCCTGCCACGTTACGTGACCTTGGGCAATCAGGCTTACGGCCCCGCGTTTCTGGGCGTGGAGAACGGTCCGTTTGTGATCAGTGATCCTGAACAAGCGATGCGTCAGATTCAGCGACTGGGCAAGCGAACCGTAGAACTGGATGCACTGCAACGTTTCAACCAACTGCATCACTTGGGCGATTCACGGGCGATTCGTGATGCGTCCCAGCGGCGTGACGCCTCGGTCGACTCGGTTCGGCGACTGTTGGCAACGGACTTTGGCGACGCCCTGGACACCACGCGGGCACCGTCTGATCAGCGCGCGGCGTATGGCCAAGACGAGTTTGGCAAACGGATGCTGGCTGCGCGACGACTGCTGGAGGTGGGTGTCCCGATCGTGGAAGTCCAACTGGGCGGGTGGGATTCGCATGTGGACAATCTGAGAACGGTAAATCGATTGTGCGGTCAACTGCTGCCACCTTGGATCGCGTTGATCGAAGACCTCAAGCGGACCGGACAATGGAGTGACACTTTGATCGTTTGGGTTGGAGAGTTTGGACGCACCCCCACCATCAACGGCCGAGCCGGACGAGATCACTACCCAGAAATCATTCCCGTCGTACTTGCCGGCGGCAATCTGGGCGGACACGTCGTTGGTGCCACCGACAACCAAGCGGGCAGTCGCGTCGGGCCAAAACACACCGTCGCGGATCTGATGGCAACACTGCTCTTCCTGATGGGCTTGGATACTCAAACGGAATACACCACGAGCTTTGGAAGCCCCACATCGATGACAGATGGTGGAACACCCATCGATGAGATCGTGAAACTCGTCTAAAGACTGCCAAACTTTGCAGAAATCGTTTGATCGATGCTGACATCGCCGCCTGACGTTTGATAACGAATCTGATTGCCGGGGAAGTCCACCCCCGTGTGTTTTTTACAGGCAAGCAATCTTATTCGTTATCACTCTGGCAACTCTCATGGCAGCAAATCGCCCCGGGTCCGGTTTCCGACGTTTCGTCGGCATCGGGATCATCTGGACCTTTTGGATCTCTCCGCTGGTTTGGAACGCAACTGCATGGACGCAAGACATGGCTCCATGGCAACTCGGCATGCCACAATTCAACCCCGACGCCACCGCTGCCAATACGTATACCTATAACGCAGCATTACCTGCGGCAAACACCGCTGCCAACACGAGCGCCAACACGAGCGCCAACATGAGCGCCAACATGAGCGGCGGTACCCCGAGCTATCAACTGCCGGTGGATCCCGCTTCGGCCGCACTGGCCTCCGCCGAACTAGCCGCCACGGTCAACGGAAACGATGGTGTGTTTCAATTGCCTGGCTATCGGATGCAGGACGGCGACTCAGCGACAGATATCCAACTGGCGGCGCACGCGCAGCAACCAATGCTTGATGCGCCGACCACCGGAACTTATCCGACACTGCCGATCGCTGATCCCGCGACATCGGACATTCCACCCGCAATCCCCGGGATGGACGAAACCTTGGGCTCGGCCATCGCACAAGACATCGCGAGCGAGATCCCGCCGCTGCAACAGGAAGTCGAATCGTGGTACATGTATCCTTGGCGATGGATGACCCAAGGATGGCAGAACCATGCCGAGTTGGGTTTGGACGGAAGCCGCGGAAATGCTCAAACGCTGGCGATTCAAACCGGTTTGGAGATGAAACGCAAAACGGATCTTTATACCTTGGGAATCGATATCGACTACCGATTCGCCAACACACGCAACCAAGTGACCAATCAAGAGCAGACGACCGAAGACAACGGGCGATTCAACTTGGACTACGACCGCTTGCTCAATGATTCGCCGTGGTCGGCGTTTGGCAAGTTCGGCATGGAGTTCGATCAGTTCAAAGCCTTTGACCTACGATTGAACTTGAACGCTGGTGTCGGATACCACTGGATCCGAAACGATCGTACCACTCTGGTCACTCGCTTCGGTTCGGGTGCATCGAAGGAGATCGGTTCACCAGATGACGCTTGGAAACCGGAAGCTGTGTTTGGGTTGGAAAGCGAACACCAGCTCAACGCGTCCAACAAACTGAAAGCCAAGGTCGATTATTTCCCCGCCTGGGAAGACTTCAGCGACTACCGTTTGGTCACCGACCTGGGCTGGGAAATCCTGCTCAACGACTCAGAGAACTTGAGCCTGAAACTCGCTTTGACCGACCGCTACGACAGCACGCCGCAAGGTGCCAAGCCCAACGACGTGTACTACTCCCTGTTGTTCCTGGTCAAATTCTGATCGCTGTTTTGTCACGTAGGCGAGTCTCTCGGGAAGTGCGGTAAATAAAAGTAGGATGGGCACTCTTGCCCGTCTGTGATCTCTCGGGCAAGAGTGCCCAAGCTACATGAGTTATTTTCCACACGTCCCGAAGGGACAGAAAAAAGTAGCCCAGGGCGGCGCTGCGTCGCCCTGGGCTTTCATGTTCGGCCCCTTTGGGGCGTGGCGACAATAAGTGGATTTAGCTAACCCCTCAGTCGCGGATGCGACGACAGCATACAGCCTGGGGCGCGAGCCCCAGGTGAACACCGCCCGACGCCGCCAACAAGCCGCGGAGCGGCGACAGATTGCATCCGGACCACCGCGTGCTGTGGGCTACACCAAACGTTCTATGCTGTCGCTGCTCCGCAGCTTCTGGGCGGACTCGCTTGCAGAAACATGGGGTTGGCACCCCATGCTGTATGCTGTCGCTGCTCCGCAGCTATCGGAGCTAACCCGGGGTGCGCTGGCTTCGCCGCGACCCCAGGCTATGTTGTTTAACCACTTCGTGGTCGGTTTGGAGAATAAGTGTCCACTCTCGTTACCAAAATCACGCGAAGCGATGATTGCTAAGTGGATTTTGCGACACTTATTTTCCGCACGTTCCGAGAGAGACGCGACTACGTGGGCGCGCAAACTCGCTGTGAGAACTTTCGATGCGGTAGCTCGGCGAGGACACGCCGTCCCGCTCGGCGGCCTTCTTCGATCAGTCGCTCGGGATTTCGAAAATCGTACCAGTGGCGATGCCCCACATCGGGACGGATGATCAGGTCGCCGTGTCGCAACGAGTGACGACGGTGCAGTTGCTCGCCGATCTCTTCCACCCGCATCATCACTTCTACTGCCGACTCACAGGGGCCGGAGCGTTGCAGCCCGCTGCCCACATCCACTCCGATGACCAAGTCCGCGGGGTACGATTTCGCAATCGTCAACGGCAACGAATCCAACACTCCGATGTCGCACAACATCGCATCGCCCCATGCCACGGGCGGAAAGAAGCCGGGGATCGCGGTCGATGCCAAGATCGCTTTACGCAACGAACCAGTTTCCAAAACGATGCGATGCCCACTGACCAAGTCGGCGGCGACGATGCTGATCGGGATCGCCGTCTCTTGCAGATCGATGTCCGGTATCAATTGCTCGATCGCTTCGTCAAGGATGCCGCTGGTCATCAATGCCGGCCCACTGAGCAATCGACCGACATGCCGACCGGTGCGGATCAAGCGAACGATGCGAGTGTACCAATCGCTGTACCAGACGCTGGAGGGTGGTGTCGCGACGACACGACCCTTGCCTCGCGATCCGACCTGTGACGCAGAACCGAGCAGTTGATTGCATGAAGCGGAAAACATCGGCGAGTCAAGGAGTTGCATCGCGGCGGCTTGCATACGGTAGATGTCTTGATGAACGGCATACAAGCCGCCCATCAGACCTCCGATGCTGACACCAACGATACGCTCGGTTAGAACTCCTGACTCGCCGATCGCTTCCAGTGCACCCAAATGTGCTAATCCACGCGCACCGCCACCGCCCAAGGTGACGACAGCGCGACATGGCCCTGGTTCTGGCGCAGCAGTCTTGCTGCTCGGCAGAGCAGGTAAATCAAGTAGTTTCATCGATCTCAATGCCTCCTGGTGCGTTGACATGTATCGTAAGTCAGGCTCGTGTACGTCAGGCTTTCTAGCCTGACTTGTTTGGGGTAGGTCAGGCTAGACAGCCTGACGTACGTGGGGTAAGTCAGGCTGGAAAGCCTGACGTACTTGGGTACGACTGCATGATCGGACCGGACTTGATGCCGGACAGTTCACTCCAGCCGTCGTTCGCGATGGTTGCTCCCAATTGTGTGACTTGTCGATAGTCCGCATCGCTGGGGGCTCGACCGGTCAGCTTGCCACGTAGCTCTCGGCAAACCGTGTCGGCCGCTGCCCTCGTGACTGGATCCTTGACTTCTGCCGCGTACAACGCTGTGACCAACATGGTGACGGCGTTCTGCACACGCAAGGACAAAGCCGACATGCGGCATTGACGATCCGCAAGCTTCAGTTGATGCCGGCGCATCGTTGAACTGATCTCCATCGCACTGCGCGACAAGAGATCTTGCGCAAACCGTACATGACCATTCAGTTCGTTGGTGAAGTCGCCGGAGCCGCCCGACACGGTCGACCATGACGAACCCATTATCATGCGTTTACCGTACCAACTGCCGTATTTCATCATCGGCCCACGCAACGCCCACAGGTGCGCCGGATTGATCAGGCTGGGTTGACGCACTCCCAGATCGTTCAGCGTGCGACCGATCGGTTCAAAGTACTGCTTGCCGTGCGCCTTAACGAGCGACTTAAAGAATGCCATCGCCAGCATCTCTCCTTCGCCCTCATAAATGCACGGAGCCAAGAAGTCGTGCACGTTGTCGCCAAACAAGTGTCCGTGCAGAAAGGAACGGCCACCGTGGGTCTTCATGAACAGCTCGATCGCGGCTTCCTTTTGCGACTCGCTGCCGAAGATCTTGGCGATGATGCATTCCATCTCCCCGCGGTATCCTTGATCGAGCAAGTTCGCGCACCAGTGGGTCAACGCATCGCAGGCGACGATCAAACCGGCCATGCGACCGACGCGGCGACGCACCAGTTCGCGTTGATCGATCGACTGACCGTACGTCTTTCGAAACTGTGCCCAAGGCAACATTTCCGCTAACATCCATCGCATCGCTCCGGCCGCGTTGGCACACAAGGAAACACGTCCGAGATTCAATCCGTGATAGGCGATCGTCAGCCCGTCTCCCCGCATCGGCTGTAGCAAGTTCTCGGCCGGGACGCGGAAATTCTTGAACACTAACGCGTTGTTGTGTGCGTGACGCAGCGCGTACAGGCCGTAGCTGTCGATGTGAAAGGTTTCCGTGTCGGTAGCTGGCAGCTCGGCGATCAACACCGCCGGCCGTCCATCGATCTTGCAAACCAGCCCGATCGTTCGCCCATAAGTCGCATTGGTGATGAAAAGCTTTTTGCCGTTGACGACGTATTCATCTCCGTCGCGAACTGCCGTGGTCTTCAGCGCGGTCAAGTCGCTGCCGGCGCCGGGTTCGGTCAACGCGAACGCGGAGAGACGTGATCCGTCGGCCAGCCCAGGCAGCAAGCGTTCCTTTTGGTCGTCCGTGCCGAATGATCGAACGGGATCAACGGCGCCGATGCAACCGTGGACGGACGCCAAGCCTGCCACTGTCGGATCGACCGTCGCCATTCGCGTTATCATTCTGGCAAAATCACGCATGGTCGCGCCGCTACCACCGTATTGAGGGCTGACCAGCAATCCCCAGTAACCCGCATCGGCCAAGTCCATCATGACTTCGTCGGTGATCTTGCCCGCTGAGTTGAACAATGTCCCTCGGTCGCGATGCATCCGAGTGATTTCGACACTGCGATCGATCACACGTTGCACGGCTTCACTGGGCAACGACAAGCTCGGTCGAAACGTTTCCGTGTCGACGCGACGATCCCAGACAGCACGGTGAATCGGGCTGCTGACCGTTTGATACTTGGTCGCAAACAAATCTTCCACTTGATCGTCCGCGGTGTCCAAGACGCCCGTTCGCTTGGCTTCCTCTTCCGACGCACCGCCAAGACGCAACGCGACTTCGGCGAACGACTCAGGACCACTGGAGCGAACCACGTCGTCCGTTGCCCCATTATCGGATGGCAACGTGGTGTCCGTGGATACCGGTTGTTCTTTGGTGTGACCGGTGACCAAGACGCTGTCGTCGTTGAGCGGCGTGTTGTGATTGATGTCAGTACTCATTGTTACTCTCCTGTTTGTGAAAACTCACTGCCCCAGTTCGTCAGCCGGAATCGTCGCTTCAATGCATCATGGTTTTGCCGTTGCTGGTTGCTTGCTGAGACTGGTCGCCAAAAAACGCTGTCCACTGCCCGCCATTGCGATCAATGACTCGGGAGGACTGAACCGTGGTCCGTGGATCGACCGGAGGATTTTCATGTTGCCCATTACACGATCCGCACCGATCGAATCGATGACGGACAGCGGTCCGCCTCGATGCGGCGCAAAACCGGTGCCAAGAACCATCGCCAGATCGATCGCCCAAGCGTCTGCGACCACGTGCTCCTCCAAACAGCGGACCGATTCGGCCAACATCGGGTAGACCAAACGACGTTGCGTGTCATCCAGTGAATCGCCAGGGAATCCTCCAGGAATGGTGGCGGGCATCACTCGCCTCGACTTCTGTTGCGTTACCGCAACGCGTTTGCGTTTCTCGTGGTAGTCGTAAAATCCGACCTTGGTTTTCTTGCCCAAGTGGCCGCGATCCACCATCGTTTGCAACGTGTCGATCACCGCCGAAGCATCGGGCAGCACGCTTTGCAATCCACCGGCAACGTGCAGTGCCACGTCCAAGCCGACTTGATCCAACAATTCAAGTGGTCCCATCGGCATGCCAAAACGCTTGACCGCACGATCGATCGACTCGACACTGTGACCTTCGGCGACCATCCGGATCGCTTCGCCCAAATAAGGAAACAACACGCGGTTGACCAGGAACCCGGGTGAATCGTTCGTCACGATCGGTGTCTTGCCGAGTGCACGCACCAGTGTGACCAATCGGGCAACGGTCGCCTCGGAGGTTGTTGGTCCACGGACGATCTCGACCAACTCCATCGCGTGAACGGGATTGAAGAAGTGCAATCCGGCGAAATTGTCCGGTCGTTGCAGGCCTTTACTCATCTCGGCGACGCTGAGCGACGATGTGTTGGTCGCCAAAATGCAATGCTTTGCCACCATCGGCTCCAGATCACCCAGCACTCGTTGTTTGACATCCATTCGTTCCACGACGGCTTCGACGATCAAGTCCGCGTCGGCCAAGTCGACTTGCAGAGCCGTCACAGAAACCTTGGAACGCAGGTCAACGCGTTGCCCGTCATCGAAACGCTTGCGATCGGCGTACTCGTCGATCATCCGGTCCACGTTCACACGTGCCTTCTCCGCGGTCGCCGCATCGATTTCTTTGAGGCAGACCGAGTATCCGCGGGTTGCGGCGAGCTGTCCGATGCCAGCGCCCATCGCACCGGCGCCGACCACGCCGACCTTGCGAATCGGCAATTCCATTACCGCACGCGTCTCGCCTGGCGTCCACGTCCGTGGATTTCGAGCGGACTCGCGGGCAAAGAACAGTCTCAGCAGTTGTCGGCACGTCGGTGTGGCCAGCAGCTTGATGAACTCACTTCGCTCGGTATCAAACCCGCTGCGGTCCCCTCGATAGCCGTCGGAAATTGCGTCGATTGCCGAGCTCAAAGCTGGATAATGATCCGCGTGTTTCGCAATGCTCCGTCGAGCTGTCTTGAGGATGTAGCGGCGGCCCATCGACGTGGAATCGATCAGCCTGCTGAACCAACGTCGCACGATACGTTGACGCGGTTTCTTACCCGTCGCCAACAGGTGCGCAAACGCGTTGACTTCTTCGGTCCAATTCTCTGGCTTGATCGCGCGATCGACCAGTCCCATCCGCGCCGCGCGTCCCGCATCGACCTGAGTCCCCTGCAGGATCATCTTCAGACCGGCGGCCAAGCCGACACGAGCCGGCAAACGTTGCGTGCCTCCCCAGCCTGGGATCAAGCCGAGTTTGATTTCCGGTAATCCGATTTTGGTGCTGCTGTTGTCGCGGGCTAATCGATGGTCACATGCGAGTGCCCACTCCAAGCCGCCACCGAGGCAGGGCCCGTGCAGCACCGCGACCGTTTTCATTCGCAGACGTTCAATGCGTGCAAAGAGCGATTGCCCTGCCACCAGCAACGCTTCGGCTTGCTCGGGCGATTGGATCGATTCAATGATGGCGATGTCGGCGCCGGCCAGGAACCCGCTTTCCTTGCCGCTTTCGAACAGGACGACGGAGGCGGTGACGTTTTCCTCCAGGTCGGAAACGATTCTTTCCAGCTCGGTCATCACGTCGTGCTGCAGAACGTTCATCGGCCGATTGGGCACGTCGAGTACCACATGGCAGATCGCGCCGACTTCCGTCACGGTAAAGTTCTTGTAGTCATGAGCGTTCATCAGTTCATCTCCAAATCGGTTTGCACCACGATCGCGACACCTTGGCCTCCGCCGACACACAGCGTGGCCAATCCCCGTCGCCCTCCGCTTGCCTTCAATGCACGCAACAATGTCAGAATCAGCCGCGTGCCGGTCGTTCCCACCGGGTGCCCCAGTGCGATTGCGCCGCCGTGGACATTGGTTTTCTCTCTGGCAAATGTCCCCAATGCCGAATCCATGCCCAGCTCTTTCGCCGCAAACGATTTTGATTCCGCCGCACGCTCGCAAGCGATGACTTGGGCGGCAAACGCTTCGTTAATCTCGATCAGATCGAAATCACGCATCGTGTAGCCGCTTTGTTTGAAAAGTTTTGCGGTTGCGAAGACCGGCCCGAGCCCCATTCGACTGGGATCGCAACCCGCGATCGCGTAGTCCGTCACGTAGCCCAACGGAGCAGGGAACGACTTGGCGTTTTCCACGTCCGTCAGCACCAGCGCAGCGGCTCCGTCGGTCAACGGGCAACTGTTGCCCGCCGTGACGGTACCGTTGCGATCAAAGATCGGTCGCAATTTGGCGAGTTGTTCCATCGACTGGTTGGCTCGCGGTCCGTTGTCTTTGCGAATCGGATCGCGATCACCAAGTTGCAGCGGCGTGATTTCACCCGACAGAAAACACTTCTCTTGCGCCGCGGCGGCTTTCTGGTGACTCATCAACGCGTACTCGTCCTGGTCTGCTCGCGTGATCGCGAACTCCGATGCCAGCACCTCCGCCGTCTCGCCCATGTTCAGGCCGCTGACAGGATCAGTTAATCCGAGTTGCACGCCGATCACGGGTTTGAAGTCGGAGGGACGGAACGAAGCCAGTGTTTTGAGGCGTTGCCACATCGTCTTGCTTCGACCCAACTGCATCCAGCGTTTCGCTGCCGAAGGTGAAACCAACATCGGAATCTGTGACATCGACTCGGTGCCGCCAGCGACGGCCAAACGAGCACGTCCTGACGAGATCGATGTCCACGCGTCGAGCACGGACTCCATGCCCGAGGCACAGTTGCGATTGACCGTGTGCGCGATCCGGTCGATCGGATGACCGGACTTCAAGGCGATCACGCGAGCAATGTTCGCTGCGTCGGCCGGTCCGGCGACGTTTCCCATCACGACTTCGTCGATATCCGAGATCGAGAACCCTTCGCGTTGCACGGCTGCGGCATGGACAGCGGACGTGACAGCGTGAACGCCCAAATCGACGGCGCTGACGTCTTGCAAAACGGTGAACGCTTTGGCCAACGGCGTCCGAGCACCGCTGATCACGGCAAGTGGCTTTGGCTTATTCATCTTGAGATCCTCCTGGCGCGGCGACACTCGATTCCGCCGACTCGCTGGCTTCCCTCAGCTTTCGGCGGATGACTTTGCCGAGAAAGTTTCTTGGCAAATCGTTTGAACATGCGGTGTACTTCCGGGGACGCTTGTGCTTGGACAGCGATTTCTCGCAGTGAGCACGCAACGCGGCTTCATCCATTTCCTCGCCAGGTTCCATGACCACGTACGCCGAAACGATTTCCCCGCGTTGGGGATCCTTTTCGCCGATCACGGCCGCGTCACGCACGCCCGCGAAGTCTTTCAACTTCGCTTCGACTTCTTTGGGATACACGTTGAACCCGGAGGTGATGATGAGGTCTTTCTTTCGACCGACGATGCTGTAGTAGCCGTCGGGATGGCGGACCGCTAAATCGCCCGTGTACAACCATCCGTCTTGAATGGCTTCGCGAGTTGCCGTCGCATCACCCCAGTATCCCAGCATCACTTGCGGTCCCTTGATCGCCAGCTCGCCGACCGCCCCCACGGGCATGTCGATCGACAAGTCATTGGGATCTACGATTCGACATTTGGTGTGGGGCAACGGCAAACCGATCACGCCGTAGCGAGCAGGGCGGAACAAGTGTCCCACGTGCGTGACCGGAGAGGCTTCGCTCAAACCGAATCCCTCCACGATCAACGCGTTGGAGTGCTTGCCGAACTCGATCGCCGTGGCCGGGTCGAGGGATGCGCCCCCCGAGATCACCCATCGCAACGAATCCAACCTGGTAGGATGGGAGGCCAAGTGTGCGTTCATCGCGACGAGCATCGCCGGCACGGCGTGCATCACCGACGGTTGGTGCGTTTCGATCAGTCGGATGACTTGCGCGGTATTGAATCGATGATGCATCACCAAGGTTGCCCCCATCATCGCGCCGCCCATCAACGTTGCGGACATGCCGTAACTGTGAAAGAAAGGTAGCACCGCTAGCATCTTTTCGATGCCAAACGAACGCTTCGTCCACACGTACTGTTGCCATGCGTTGGCGACCAAGTTCGTGTGGCTGAGAGTCACGGCTTTGGGTTGCCCCGTCGTCCCGCCGGTGGGCAGAATGAATGCCGGATCGCCAGCCGGGTCGATGTTGATCGGTTGCCAAGCCCGATCGATTTCATCCATTTGTTCCCAAAACCATCCAATGGTGTTCTCCGCCGTATTGCTACGTTGACTGAACCATTGGTAACCGCGTTTGAGCAAGTATCCGATTTGCTCGTGCGCAGCCAAGTGTTTACGAATGGAAACCAACAGCGTTGTGCGATTTTGTTTCGCGTTACTCTTGGCTCCGTCGTCCAGCAAACTGGTCAACAAGTCCAACGCAATCACGAATCGACAACGAGTGGATTTCAGCATCGCGCTGATTTCGCTTGAGACCATCAATGGGCTGAGCGCCAGCACAACGCCCCCGGCCCGCCAGATCCCGTTTGCCGCGATGGCAAACTCAGGAACATTGGGCAATAGGATCGCAACGCGATCACCCGGGCGTACGCCTAGCCGTTGCAGCATGGCCGCACATCGGATCGAGTCCGCGTTGAGGTCTCGAAAAGTAAATTGCGTTTCACCGTACTGAACGGCGACACGATCGGGCAATTGCTCGGCCGCGTGCTGCAAGACGCCAAAACACGGTACGTTTCGGTAGCTCGACAGACCGCTCGCTCGAACCGACGACCGCTTGGGAGAGGACTGCCGCAAGGCATCCATCATTTGCGAAGCGATAGCGGTGTCATGATGAACGGATTCATCATGAATGGGGGAACGTGCGTTTCCATCGCCCCCGCTCGGGTTCGAATTCAACATCGCGAGACCTCCCTTCGTCGGCGCTCGTGCGCCGAAGGTGGCCCGGTGAGGGGGTTCCGTCTCGCTCGCGGGTTTCCATTGCGAGACCGGACTGTGGTGGTGAACCGAAACGGAACCCCTCAGTGGTTGATTAGCACGCCTATCGGACGACGTGGGGCAGCTTGCCGCTGCCACTGCCTTGCAGTCCAGGAAGATCGATCAAACCGGGCCATGGTCAATGTCCCTGTCATGCACTCGATTATACGCCAATGTCCAGCTAGCGTGAACTGAAATCCCGCCAAAAACCTATAAAGGCAATTTCTCTACCCTTGTCGGTTTGCCGTCATCGCGGTTCTGTTTGACGCGTGGTCTGGGCTGATCAAAATCTGGGGTTGTGGCACTGTGTCGCTACGCAAGTTTCTGTCACCTCTCCCGGCACAGCTGGAGAGGTGGCAGTCATGAGACTCGGCTCAGCTCGTTTGGTTTGTGTTTGCGCGGATGGTGGTGTTCGTTTTCGACTTGGAAAGTCGAACGACAATCGTCGCTCGACTTTCCAAGTCGATAGCGTGCCCCGTCAAGCGTTTTGCGATTCCCAATCATTGACTTGCTCAGACAGGCCCACCGCCCTCGCATTCGCCTAAGCGAGACGTCACCCCAAGTTCGTTGGGGGAGGTGACACGGGTTTTGGTTTTGCATGTTTTGTTCCGCGAAGCTCCTTCCGTCGAGCTTGTCTCGGCGGAAGCAAGAAAAAAACAACACCAAACTTTGAGCGGTCCAAGCTAAGCGTCGCCGGCGAGCTCGTTGGCGAGCTGTTCTCGAAAGATTTTGCTGTTGTGGCGAATGTCCACCGGTAGTGGAGAATCACGCACGATGATTTCGTCGATCCGCATGGTCAGCGGATTGCGTTTGGCCAAGTCCAGCAACTCGGCGACCAGTTCACTGCGCTGCGCATCGGTTTGTGGCAATCGGTCTGGATAGGTTTCTACCATGACGACCGGTTTTTGATTGGGTCGCTGGCCGCGTGGCACCAAGGCGCTTCGGTACACCGCTGGATGTGCGTTGAAGATCGCTTCGCAGGGAACGCTGAACCAAGTCTTGTTGCCGTCAACCACGCGATGAGCTTTTCTGCCACAGAACCAAAATCGGTTGCCATCATCCAAGTAGCCGACGTCACCCATCCGATGCCACACGCGATCTCCATCGGCGACTTTGTGAATCGCGTTTTGATCCGCCCGAACAACATACTGTGTCGTCACCATGGGGCCACTGACCATCAACTCACCGATCTTGCCCGTCGGCAGGATCTGAGCGGACGCGATGTCGGCAATCGGTCCGTCATCGATTGCGATCACGCGCCACTGCACGTCGGGGAATGGCGTGCCCACGCAGACACCTTTGCCTTTCGCGGCGGCCGGCCCTGTTTCCGCGATGACTTGACGCGACTCGATCGATGCGATCGGCAAGGCTTCGGTTGCACCGTAGGGCGTGTGAATGTCGGCATCGGGATCGATCAGTTCGCGGAGCCGCAGCATCGTTTCTGCGGGAACCGGAGCGCCGGCGGAGAGCACGCGTTTGAGTGTTGGAAAGGGACGTGGGACGTTGTTGTTTGCAGCCCAGCGGACGACGGTGTTCCAAAGTGCCGGTGAACCGAACGCTTGGTCGATCTCCCATTGCTGGCAGGCTTCCACTAATCGCTGCGGATTCACGTCCGCTGGTCGAGTCGGGTCCATGTCCGGGATCACCGTGGTCACACCCATCACGGCGTCGAACAAACCGAACAATGGAAAGCACGCGAGGTCTTTGCTGCCGCGATGGATGTCGTAACGCGCGCGGATGCGATCGATTTGCGAATGAAATGTTCCGTGCGTGTAGAGCACGCCCTTGGGTGGACCGGTGCTGCCGGTGGTGAAGATGATTGCGGCGGGATCACCATCAGTGACGCTCGGCATCGCGACGTCGGTTGAATCCAGTGGCTTTTCGCCGAGCGATTTGATTTGCGCCAGCGTTTTTCCACCCCAAAACCAGCGACGCCCCACCGTCACGTTCCACCGAGCGTCAGGAAATCGACCACGCAGGACCGAGCGTACGGCTTGCGCTTTGGGGATTCCCACAAATCCATCTGGTCGAGCGTCCGCCAGGCAGCGAACCAAGTGTTTGCGGCCCATTCCGGGGTCGATCAATACGGACACCACGCCTGCTTTGAGCAATGCAAAGACGAGCTCAATGAATTGAGCGCTGAACGGGACCAGCATCGCCAGACGCATGCCCGGGCGAACGCCCCAACGCAGCAATCCCCTCGCGATGGCTTCGCTGGATTCGTCCAAGCTCTGAAAGGTTGTCAGCGAGTAACTTCGATTGCCGTCAGGTTGGGGCGGACCGTCGGGTTGTGCAATGGCGATCCCTCCGGGCGTCAATCCGGCGATGGCCCTCAGTCGTGCGGCAACGTTTCGATCCGTAGATGTCATGAGGAAACCGCCGCGTTTGCATCAGGAACGCAGGTTTGCTGCAGGGCATGAATGATCCGCTCGGCCAAGTTTTCGTGGATCACACTTTGAGCACCCCGCCAACCTGGAATCGCGTTGACCTCCAACAACATCGGACCCTGGTCGGAATCGATGAAGTCCACCGATGCAAAGGTCAGTCCGATCCGTTTGGTGATCCGCAACGCTTGTCCTGTCAGTTGTTCGCTGGGCGTGATTCGCGAAGGCAAGGCGCCGACGGACACATTGGTGCGAAAGTCGGCGGGATTTTCTCGCCTGATCGCGAACACATCTTCGCCGATCACCAAAAGTCGTGTATCACGGCCTCCCGGCAAAACGAATTTCTGAACATAGAAAACGGCATCCAAACGCTCGAGAGTCGCAAACGTGTACCAAGCGAGTTGTTCGTCCGTGATCCGCATCACCCCGCGTCCTTCGCCGCCAAAGATCGGTTTGACCACGCAGTCGCCGCCGAGTTCGCGAAACGCGTCCATTGCTGCGCGACGCGATTGGACGACTCGTGTTGCCGGTACGGCGAAACCCAAGTTTGCGGCAACGGCCAGAGTCGCGAACTTGTCGATCGCAACCTCCAATCCCCGCGGCGAGTTGATGATTGGGTAACCGGCTGCTGCGTGCGCGTGCAGGATCGCCAGACGAAACGTGATCTGTTCCATCGATCCGGCTGGCATCGTGCGTGTCAAGATCGCGTCGAATTCGCTCAACCTCCCCGCATCGCAACGCAACTGGACGGGGCTGCGAGAGTCGTTCGACGCATCAATGTCAGACTGCAGCGATTCATAGCTCGCTTGCGAGAGCGACACGCCGGCGTGATCGGCCGCGGCGGCGAGTTGATCGAAGTGCCAACCGGGGCCACCGCCCAGCACGAGAAAACGGAAGCCGGTCATGACCCCAACGAAGCCCTTAACCCGAACGAGGTTCTGAGCACATCGACGTCGAGTTTGCCTGCGGAGAACGTGCGGCCGGAACAAAGGTTGTGGATCGTCACCATCGCGGGACTGAACAACAATGGGTCGACCTTATAGAAATCGTATTCGTAGTCCTTGAAGATTTGTGCGAAGGGACGCCCGTAGTCGGACGAGGAACAACTGGGGACTTCCGCGATCAACTCGGCGACTTCCTCATCATCGCACTCCACCCACAAAGTCACGCGGGCTCCGTACAGCATCGCATCGTTGGTTCGTCCGATTCCGGCAACCATGTCGCCCGGTTTTGCGGGCGGCGGCAGCGGAGCGAAACCGGTTGCCGAAATGATGGAGGTCACGTCAAACTCCAGTTCGTGCAGTTTGTGCATGGCAGTTTCGATGCTTCTCGCGACCACTTGGACGCTGCCGGCGATCGAAGTGCTGGGGGCAATCGCCAGAGAGATTTTATCAGGCGATACACCACAGTCTTTGGCGATCAACGCGATGGCCGATGCACTGGGATACTTGTCCGACTCCAAGACTCCCACTGCATGTTCGCTCGGTTCGGTAAGCCCCAGTTCAGTCAGCACCGGTTCTTTGCCCCTCAGCAAACGCATCGGGCCGCTGCCCATGGCAAAGAAATCGTCGGTCTGAATCGGCCACCCTGCGTACTGGCATCCGAGGCAGGAGATCAGTGGATTGTCGGTGTGAACGAACACACCGTTTTCAACGGCGAATGTGCCGGGGTCGCAGGGAGTGATGCTCACGTCGGCTTCACCGCCCATGCAGATTTTGGCCAACAGGAGTCCAGCGGCAAGCGAACCGGGGCGATTGATGCCGGCGTCCAGCAGCGTCGCACCTTCGACCGACGCCACGCATGTGCCGCGAATCGCATTGTCAGACGGGCTGCGGGGGATCCATCGGGCGGCTCGTGAATTGATGGACAGCATCTGCGACTCATTCGGGTTGGCATTCATGAGAAAAAATGTCTCGCAAGATCGCCTGCCTGTCTAGCGGGCTGTTGATTTGGCGCGTCACGCAATCCTTGTGAGCCGATGGCGCTAGCCACGGGCCTTGTGAGCCGATGGCGCTAGCCACGGGCTTCGAAGGGTTCGATCATGACCATAAAGCCCGCGGCTATCGCCGTCGGCTCACTCAATCAACGGGACTGCACAAAACCGACTCAATACGTCATCTTAACAAGTGCCGTTTTTGACAGAATCCTCACGCAGTCCAGCAATCCCCGGCAACGCGACATGGCCCTCGACATCATCATGCATCCCCACCCGACCCTGCGGTATCAGAGCAAGCCGATACGGCGGGTGGATGCCGAATTACGCAAGATTGTCGACGAGATGTTTGACTTGATGTACGAATCCAGCGGCGTCGGACTTGCGGCCAACCAAGTGAACTTGCCGCTCAAGCTGTTTGTCGCCAACCCGTCTGGGGTTCGCGGGGACGGCGAAGAATTTGTTGTCATCAATCCGGAAATCCAACGCCCCAAAGGCAGCGAAGTAGCCGAGGAGGGTTGCTTGAGTCTGCCCGGTGTGCTGGGAGATGTGAAACGCCCCAAGTCGATTCAGTTGAGTGCTTACGATTTGAAGGGAAACGCGGTGGACGTGACCGTGGATGGATTCCTGGCGCGAGTCTTTCAACATGAAATCGATCACCTCAACGGCATCATGTTCTTTGATCGAATGGCCGATGATGCTTTGGCGGAGATCGCGGGCAGGATCCAAGAGTTCGAGCTGGATTTTCGCTCCCGTCAGTCCGCCGGCGGCTTGGCGGACGATGCGACTTTGTTGGCTGAACTGACTCAATGGACCGACAAGTACGCGTGAGGTGAGGTCAGGGTATGTCAGCCTGGAAAGGCTGACGTACGAGTGACTGACTTACTTTTTCCCATTCCCAGCGGAGCGGACTGCATGCGATTGATTTTGATGGGCACCGGACCTTTTGCGGTACCTTCCTTTGACGCCCTCCGAGCAGCCGGTCACGAGATTGCATTGGTCGTGACCAAACCCGAGCCGCAGGTCCGTAGTCGCAAAGGACCGCCGCCGGCACCGGTTCGCCAATGGGCGACGGAGAATGACTTGCCCGTGTTCGACCCGGTCAGCATCAATGAGTCGGATGCGATCTCGCACATCACATCGCTGCGTGCGGACTTGCTCGTCGTTTGCGACTACGGGCACATTTTGGTCTCCGGCGCTTTGGCAGCGGCCCCGCTGGGCGGGATCAATCTGCACGGTTCGTTGCTGCCCGCCTACCGAGGCGCCGCACCGGTTCAGCGAGCCCTGCTCAGCGGCGATCGCGTTACCGGTGTCACGGTGATCCACATGACGCCCAAGCTCGATGGTGGTCCTATCTTGGCGTCAGTGGAGACCCCGATCCGAGACGATGAAACCGCCGGTGAATTAGAAACACGTCTTTCTGAACTCGGCGTTGCGATCACGTTGCGATCGGTCGAAATGCTGGCACAGTGGGATCGACAGAGCGAGATCGGAGAACCGCAGGATCCGGCGAAAGTCAGCAAAGCCCCACGGTTGAACAAGGCCGAGGCAAACATCGACTGGACCCGCACGGCACGTGAAATCGACTGCCTCGTCCGCGGCATGCAGCCCTGGCCGGTCGCCTTCACTCACGTGGCGACCCACCCGGACAAGCCACCGGTGCGGCTGGCGATCTTGGAGGTCGAAGCGGTTGAGGCCGATACATCCGGTCTCCAGCCGGGCCAAATACTCGGCGATGGAAACTTTTCTGTCGCGGTGGGTGATGGTGCGATCGCCGTCAAAAGGCTGTGTCCTGCGGGAAAACGCGAGATGGGAGGAGAAGAGTTTCTGCGTGGACATCAGCTCGGCCGTGGAACACCGCTGTCGTGAAACCGGAATCAGCAGGTTTGGTTTCAAGATGTAACGATTGTCCGGCCGATACGCATTGCAACGACTATTCTCGTTCCGCTTTTGCACTGTTGACGCAGTTTCGACTGGAAGGCACCCAAGCCATGAGCCGCACCACCAAACCTGGACCGATTGCCCGAACCGCCGCGATGCTGATTGTCGCTGGAGGATTGCTGGCCAGCACCGGGTGTCAAGTCTCGATGAACGGCCAGAACCTGCCAAGCCCCTACTATTTGCAGGACGACATCCAGTATTTCCCAGCCGGGCCAGAGTTTAAACTCAGCCGTGAAGCTGCCGCGCTGCGGGCCGCAAGGGCTCAGGAGAAACTGGATCGGCAGTAACGTCCAAGTAGTCTGGGACAGCTAGAAGTTAGGGTTTGCCGACGTGGATCTTGCCAAAGATCCCACCGCTACAGGATCTTTAACAAGATCCACTACCCTAAAGATAAGTTGTCCCAGACCACTAAGTACTTTCTGCTGAGTCCCGTTTGGATCCTGCTCCCATCAATCCGTATCAAGCACCTCAACCGTCCGTTGAGGTGCCGACACTGGAACGTCTGCTCGGCTCCGAACCGCTACGGTTTGAGTTCACGCTGACGGACCAGGGTATCCGACGCGCGTTGCGAACCACTCAAATCCGCCCGGAGATCATCAATCTACGCGGCGGCTGCGGATTTCTTGCCATTGTGCCACTCGCGTTCCTCACGTTCGCACTCTTGGTCGGCGGCACAAGCCTGTTGATGCTCGGATTCACCATCGTCATTTTTTCGATGAGTGTCTTTCCGACGCTTTATTTGATGCGCACGCTGGTCAAAGCACACCAGCATATCACGGGGCCGGCTCGTGGTTGGATCGATGCGACATCGCTGCATATCGAGCAAGCGAACCAGACACGCATCATGTATTTCGATGCATTGGTTTCCGCAAAACACTCTCAGGACTGGTGGGCGCTGTCTTTCGAACAGACCCGCAGCCAAATGGAGTTCTTGCCCCGGTCCGCGTTCACCGATCAAGGTCGACTGGAGGACACGATCACAGTCGTTGATCAGTTGATGCCGGACACGAAACCACAGCCCGTGGACCTGCGTCGATTGGAATTGCCGACAAGGCCTCTGGAATTCACGCCGGGTGACAACGCGATCCTCTACTCTGGCAAACTCTACATGGAGGATTTGGTCAACACCGAGTTCATGTCGATCAACCGGAGGGCGGCTAAGATTTCATGGTTCATCGTGCTGCTCATCTTGATCGCAGCGATTGTGATCAGTGTGACGCTTGGCGACAGTTTTTTTACCGCACTCACTGCAGTGGTTTACGTGTCGGTATTCTTGCTGCTCATCGTCAGAGCATACCTCAAGATCCGCAGAGCCAAGAAACACAGCCGCGACGACACCCAGGACAAACAGATCGTGTGGTGTTCCCGCGGCTGGTTTGACGCTGACGGCATCGTGTCCTCCACGATCTCCGGTGAATCCAAAACGAAATGGGCTCACTTCACCAAAGCCGAAGTGACTGATCGCGTGATCGCATTGCAGAGTCCATCGCCCAGAGCTTGGCATCTCTTTGGCCGAGATCAATTCGAAAACGACGAGCAGTGGGGCAACGCGACTGATTTGGTTCGAAACAGCGGCTTGTTGATTGAATCGTAGGTAGGTCACTCTTGACCGAACTGGTGCACTTAGGCAGGAAAGAGTGACTAGTGCATCGTCCAGTCTTAGAACGTGGGTTCGGTAGATGAGCCGTTTTGGCGTTAGCCACGGTTTTCGTGACACAACCGTGGCTATCGCCAAAACGGCTAACCCCAAAATCAAGACCGGACGATGCACTAGTGCATGGGCGCCTGTCACCACGACGCAAGTGGTAGTATCGACTTGGTTTACGTTGAAAGTAGGACGTTAGGTTTTGCCGATAGGGGATCTTGCCAAAGATCCCACCGCTACATGATCTTTAACTACCCTACAGATATGCTACAGGATCTTTAACAAGATCCACTACCCTACAGATATGTTGTCCCAGACCACTAGCCTAGTGATCTCACCGGTCGCCTTCTTTGTCATTGGCGTCGAATTGACAACAATCATGCGCTCTGCTCGACTAAAATCTCTGTCAGTCGACCCTCTGCCCCTCAATTTCGGACCAACATCATGCGACTCGGGATCTGTCTGCTCCTGGCCATTGCTGCCACTTGTCTGTTTGTAAACAGCTCCAACGCTCAAGGCCTGGACTCGGCCAAGCAATCGGTTGTCGCTTTCGACATCCAGATCGCCAAAATCCGCAGTGGATCTCTGGCGCAAAAAATGCACTTTGACGACATGATCGCCGAAGCTCAGCGTAACCAGCGAATGAATGAAGTCGACCTGACCAAGGTTGACCGAATCATCGGCTCGGTCAGTGCACCTGAAGGTATCGCTGCCGTTGCCGGAATGGGGCGTGGCGATAATCTCCCGATGGACTTCTTTGTGAGAATTCTGTTCAGCGATGCCGCTGGTGCAGAAAAGATGTATCAAGAGTTCCTGGGTAAGAGCAAAGTCGTGGAAGCCAATGGACGCACTTTTCTGAGACCCAAAACGGAGAACGATCCACAGAACATTTCGATTTGCCGCATCGACCCCAAGACGATCGAGTTTGGTACCGATGGATACGTGATGCAAACCACACGAAACTTTCGCACCGATAAGCTAACAGCGACCTGGAACGCGATGCCCAACAGCCCCGTGCGTGTTGCCGTGGACTTGGATGGCGCTCAAGCGTTGATTACAGAAGCCGTTGCGATGGCACAGCAGCAGTTGCCGCCCCAAGCGATGATGTTTGTGGACATGGTGACCAAGATGTCGACGCTCAGCATCGTCGCAGATCCCGATGACAGTCCAATGTTGTTGTTGACCACGACCGGTAAAGACGCCGAAGCAGCCACAGCGATAGAAGCCACACTGAACGGAGTCCTGGGTATGGCTCGCGTCGGTGGCCAACAAGCCGTTGACTCGATGAAAGAGTCGGATCCCGAACTGGCAGCAGCCGGAGCCTCCATCTTGGCAAGCCTGCAAGCAAAACGAAATGACTCTGTCGTCACAGTCGAAATCCAACGTCCTGCGGGATTGGAGGAAGCCTTGTCGGCAGCGATCACCAAAGCACGAGGCACGGCCCAACGAATGAAGGGCATGAACGACGTCAAACAAGTCGCTTTGGCGATTCATAATTTCGAAGCCTCCTATGGCCGACTGCCATGGGCGCCCTTGAACGACCAAAGCGATGATTTGAGCTGGCGGGCCAGGGTGTTGCCGTTTGTGGAGCAAGCCCGCTTGTACGACCAGCTGGACATGACGAAGGGAGCTGCCGATGCGCCCAACAGCCAATTTGCCGATCAGATGCCGATCGTGTTCGGTGCGGACGGATCGCACTCAGGCATCTACACGGTTTCTCACGACGTGATGCCGAGTCGATTTCGTGACATCATCGACGGCATGTCCAACACGATCATGTTGATTCAAACCGATGGCGACGTGCCGTGGCTGAAAAAGGGTGATTTGACGATCGATGAAGCCGTCACCGTGATCACTTCGTTGCCACCGGGACAATCCGTCAACGTCGGCTTCTACGACGGCAGCGTCCGGGCGATGGACTCCAGCGCCTCAGCCGACAACCTCCGCGCGATGATGACCTACAACGGCAAAGAAGTCATCGAGTTTTAGTAGTGGTAGGTCATGCTCTGCATGACATAAACCTGTGTCGGGCTTGCTATCGTTTGACCCGTAGCCGAAGGCGTAGGAAGCACCACCAACAGGATTGCACCGCAGCGTCATAAGCCGCGTCCGCCTACGCCTTCGGCTGCGGGTCAAACGCAGTGGTCGGTCATGCTCTGCAGGACCGACCACCGCTTACCTTGCATCGATGACTTCGATTCTTGGTTCGGCCAAGTACACGATCGGCATGTCGCCGGTGTCGGTTGTGAAGTAGGGAATGTGATAGATGCCACATCGAAGTTGTCCGCCGCCGGTCGGGTCGACTTGTTGCCATCCGGTTTCTTCGCGATAGAACTCGGCCCAGATGTGTCCGGCGCTGCCGTAAAACCAACCGCCAATCTGTCTGCTGGGGACACCGGCGGCGCGAGCCAGGGTGACGAAGCAATCGGAGAAGTCCCAGCAGTGACCGAAACGCTGGTTAAGAACCTGCAGTGTTCCCCATCGTGACCCGGTTTGCCCGGAGTACTTGAGGTTTCGGCCGGGGGCGAGCCATTGCAGAATCGCCATGGCTTTGGCGCCATTGGAGTCTCGACCGGCTGTGATCTGTTTGGCAAGTTCAACGATCTGAGGTTCATCGGCCGGCCAAAAAGTTGTAGCTGCGGTCATTTCGCGTCCGGGAGGCTCGCGTTGTTGCGTCAGCCCGGTCATGCCAACGGTCACGTCCATCGCGGTCGTCACATAGGGGACGCCGTAACGCTGTGGCGGTTCAGGAAACGTGTAGTGGACAGAGCTGCCGCCAGCGGTCGCGCCGGAGGACTCTGGCTCAAAGAGGTAATCACTAGCGACTGGGTTGGAAGCGGGTTTTCTAAGTTTGAGTGAATTGCCAAAGGTGAATTGTTGGGCAAGTTCGCCGATTTCCGCTGCGGCATTCTCATCATCCTCCGTAGCGACCGACGCGAATTCTTGGAACAGTGGGTTGCAAGCCATGTAGTCGGCTTTTTCAATCAAGGCCAGTTGAGCCGTCACCCGGTATCGCACTTGATTGGGTTTGGGCAACAGGCCCAGCTCATACGACGTCTTCAACGCCAACGCTTCATCGGCATCTTGGCCGACGTATTCGACCACCGTCGTTCCTTTCTTGACACAATACGGATAGGGCTTCAGTTTCAATAGCGCCGAATGAATCGCGTCGGCATCGGCAGCCGTAACAGCTGTGAACGCATTGACTTGGATAGTTCGCCCGTGCACGCGCAAGACGGTGTTGGAGAGTCGATTGACGTTACCGCCAAATTTTTCTCCGATCATTTTGGCTTGATCAGTCGGAATGGCCAGCGATCGGGAAACGAACACGCCCGGTGGCAAACCGCTAAAAATGGATTCCGTGGGTGGATCGCATCGAGCGGGTGTGATGATCGAAAGCACCAGGGCGATGGCGAACAGAGTTGAGAGAGGTTTTGGCATCGGATTATGTTTTATTGGTCGTCAATCGGGGGTCTTTCAGCATAACAGAGTCGTGATGACCGGACTTCAGGCGATTCGAGAAGACTCGCTTGAGCGGGCGTGTGTATACTGGAGCGAATAGCGAATTCCAGGGCATGCTGGCTGGGCCAGGTTGAATCGAGCCGACACAATTGGGCCGACACAATGGGGCCGAGTCTGAGCATCCGCCAAACTTTCCCCTGAATCTAAAACCAACATGAAACGACGTCATTTCCTTGGGGCTGGTGCGGTCGCCACCCTTGCACTCGCAAAGCCTGGTTTCTTGTACGCGTTGGATGCGGACAATGTCTATCGAAAGAACATCGGGATTCAACTTTACACGCTGCGGAATCAGATCAACGCCGATGTCAAGGCGACCCTCAAAGCGGTCGCCGATGCCGGGTACCGTCAGGTGGAACCGTACGGATTTCCCAATGCCGTGCCGATGATCCAGGCGGCTCGCGACAACGGCATGGAAATTCACTCCAGCCACTTTGACTGGGACAGCGTTGTCAATCCGGATGACAAAGGTGTTCGCCCGTTTTCAGAGATCCTCGATGCGGCCAAAGACGCCGGGCTGACTCATTTGGTGGTCCCCTATTTGGCCGATCGAAATCGCAAGAATCTGGACGACTACAAACTGCTGGCCGAGAGATGCAACAAAGGGGCCGAGGAAGCAAAGAAGGCGGGCATCCAGCTTGCCTACCACAACCATGCGTTTGAATTCAAACCGATGGATGGCGGTAAGACAGGCTACGACGTGATGATGGCTGAGTTTTCCGACGAGATGAAATTTGAAGTCGATGTGTTTTGGGTCGAGGTCGGCGGGCACAACCCGGTCGACCTGATCGGCAAACTGAAGGGCCGTGTGTCGCAATTGCACCTCAAAGATTTGAACGCATCAGTGAAGACACCGAATTTTGGTTCGGTACCCAACGAAGCGTTTGAGGAACTCGGCGACGGCGTGATCCCGATGGAGCCGATCATCAAGGCAGCAGCCGACGCAGGCGTCACGCACTGTCATGTCGAGCAGGATCAATCGCCCGATCCGCTGGCAAGCATTCGGCAGAGCATCGACTACCTCAAGACGCTGTAGCGTTCGAGTGGTTTGTCAGCCCAGGTGGTTTGTCAGCCCAGGTTGGCTCGGTTCTGCATCATCATCGACTTCATGAAATCCGGCACGGCTCCGATGTAGCAATCGCAGTGACTGCAAACCGATGCCGATGCGGAAACGGATACGCCGCAACGGGTACATGGACGCATCAACTCGGTCTCCGAGGGTGCGGTATGACTTGGAGGTGGGGTTCCCAGAATTCGGACCACAGCGGTGTCTGAGACCTGCTGCTTGTAGGTTTCACCAAAAATGAACTTGCTCTTGCATTTCGGGCAAGCGATTTGTTTGCCGATCAGTTGAGCCGGTCCTCGCAGTTTGTGTCCATTGGGACAATCGCATGTGAGTTTTTCATCGGTGGGTCGTACCATTCTTGTTCCCTTTCCCGTGTTTGTGATCGGCCGAAGGTGAGTGCAAAGCATCAAACTCAGCCTGTTGTCTTACGATGGTCCGTCATGATCGACTGGAGCATGAATCATTGGTGCCCGTTCAGGTCGCATGGCATCGCCAAGTCATCGGATTTTCTGTTCGCTGAGAATCGTAGGATCTTGGCAATTCCGCCATCCGCGTCCCTTCGCCACAGGGCGATCGAAGCGAGAAGGGGCAATTTCTGATTGTTTTGTATCCAGTGATTGAACCACACAAGCCAAGGCTTGTTTCGAAAAGAAATCGGGCGATCAAAGCGATTGTTTTGGGAAGTTTTCCTGTTTCACGCTTTTCCCCTCCTTTTCGTGCCCTCTGCAACAGTCATTCACGCGTCAGCAACATCTCTCGCTTTTTCCCGCAGCGGTTTTCGTGGTAGAATGCACTCGTCGAAACGTGACACATTGCCCCAGCCAAATTGCTCCCGTCGAGGATCCCCCCGGTGCTCCGATCTCATCACCTGACCCGAGTTTGTGTTGTCGTTTTGGTGATTGCCACGCTGGGCTGGTTAAAAGTCTCGGCGGACGAAAAGCGTGCTGCTCCGCCGCAGTTTTCCGACAAGGACCTTGAAACCGTCTTCTTTGACAAACTCACGGACGCGTTTCGGGGAGAACGTCCTTCCTTGTCCAAAGTCCGCAAGGCCGCTGCGGCGACAAACGTCGCTGCTGACACTGCGCCGGCGGCCGGTTCCAACGGTGGGGCGGCGGAGGGAGGAAATCTATGGACAAAGCTGATCACGCCGGTCTCGCTGGAGGACGAAGTGAAGCGGGTGAAGCTGCACTACGACGGCGTGATCACCACGCCCAGCGCGTTCAACAGCGGTGGCTATCAAGATGCAAGATTGGACCTGACGATCCTGGCCACCATGTTCGCCGTCATCTCCGAGCACGAAGGAGACGTGCGTTGGAAAAGCAGTGCCGCGGCGGCTCGCGACATCTTGGCTCGAACCGCGTTTCGCTGCAGCTCAGGCTCGACCCAGGTCTACAATGAAGCGAAGACGCGGAAAGCGGACTTGCAGGATTTGGTCAGCGGATCGGGACTTTCCGGCCCGGCCAGTTCCGAAGCCAACGACTGGTCCGTCGTCGCCGATCGTTCGCCGATGATGGAGTACTTGGACGAGCTGAAGGAATCACTCAAAGGAGCGACCAATAGCGAGAGCACGGTCAAAGATGACCCAGCGACCGCACGTCGAAACGCAGAGCTGATCGCAGTGGTCGGTGAAGTCTTGATTCAGGAAGGGCTCGATGACGCGGACGATAAAGACTATGTAGCGTTCAGCAAAGTGATGACGTCGGCGGCCAGCGATGTGACTCGAGCGATTGAACTCGGCGACTACGATGCGGTTCGAAAAGCCGTCGGCGCAGTCACGCAAAGCTGTGACACATGCCACGACCAATACCGATAACAGCCCTCCCCGTAATGGGATTCGCCAGAATTCCCCCCAGAACAAAACATCAACTCTCAACGGAAAGGAATTCCCCAGAATTCCCTTCGCAACGGGTGTCGGACGAAGTCCATTGACTGAAAGGATGAAACCATGGCACCGAGTGATCCGCTACGTCGCAGCATGGCCAACGTTTCGATCGGCCAGTATCTGATCCAACGCTTGCGTGACTATGGGATCGAACAAATGTTCGGCATCCCAGGCGACTACGTGTTGTCGTTCTACAGCGAACTGGAAAAGAGTCCGATCGAAGTCATCGGATGTACGCGAGAGGACTGCGCCGGCTTCGCCGCGGATGCCTACGCGCGGCTCAGGGGCATGGGAGCCTTGTGTGTCACCTACTGTGTCGGCGGATTGAGCGTTTGCAATTCGATTGCCGGCGCTTATGCGGAGAAATCACCAGTGGTCGTGATCAGCGGATCGCCGGGTCTGAAGGAACGTGGCGGCGGGACGTTGCTGCACCACATGGTCCGCGACTTTCGGACTCAATATGACGTCTTTGAAAAGTTCACCATCGCGGGTACGGAGCTGTCCGATCCCGTCACCGCGTTTTCCGAAATCGATCGTGTCCTGGACGCTTGCGATCGTTACAAACGACCTGTCTACATCGAATTACCCAGAGACATGGTGCATGTTGTTCCGCCGGTGACCCATGGCTACCGAGGCCACGTGCGTGAACCAGACTCCGGTGCGACAGCAGAAGCCGTTGCCGAATCGGTGGCCCGAATCGCCCAAGCCGAGAAGCCGGTCATCATTGCCGGGATCGAAATCCATCGCTTCGGACTGCAAGACGAGTTGCTCGCACTGGCGGACAAATCGCAAATCGCGATCGCGACAACCATGCTGGGCAAGAGTGTGGTGAGCGAACGTCACCCTCGGTTCATTGGATTGTACGAAGGAGCCCTGGGAAATCAGGATCTGACACGGTTCGTGGAGGAAAGCGATTTGGTGTTGCTGTTGGGCGCCTTTCTCAGTGACATCAATCTTGGGATCTACACCGCGCAACTGGACCCGACTCGCTGTATCTATGCGACCAGTGAAGAAATCCGGATTTCGCATCATCACTACCACAACGTTTTGCTGCGAGAGTACCTGCAGTCGCTCGTGGCGTCCGAGCTGAAGCCCACCGGGCGGACGATTCCCACTTCGTTGGTCTGTGGAGCAGGTGAAGTTGGCCAGGACCACGAACCTGCCGACGAACCGCTGACAACGAGCTGGATGGTAAAACGGCTCAATCGCCTGATTGATGCCGACACGATTGTCATCGCTGATGTCGGAGACTCGTTGTTTGCGGCCACCGAGTTGACGATTCATGATCGAGGCGAGTTCCTCGCACCGGCATACTACACCTCCATGGGTTTCAGCATTCCGGCCGCCTTGGGTGCGGCCACTGCATGCTCAGACCATCGAGTCGTTGTGCTTGTCGGCGACGGTGCCTTTCAAATGACCGGTCAAGAACTCAGCACGCTGGTGCGTTACGGTCACAATCCCATCGTGATCTTGTTGGACAATCACGGATACGGAACCGAACGCTTCTTGCACGCCGGTCAGTGGCGGTACAACGAGATTCAACCGTGGAACTATACCCAGCTATTGTCCGTGTACGGTCGCGGCGAGTCTCACTTGGTGACCACCGAGCGAGAGTTCCAGGCGGCCTTGGAGCATGCGTGGCGAACGACCGATACGCCGCATTTGATCCAAGCCAAACTGCTAGAGGGCGACGCCAGTCAGACCCTCAAGAACTTGGCCGAACGAATGGGCAAGAACGTCGGCTGATATCCAACAGATTGAACGGCACTGTTTAATCGCATGGTTCCGATCGAATCAGCTGCTCCGTTTCCTAACAGCAAACCATTTCATGAAACGTACTCTGGCACTGCTTATCTTATTTTTCCTCGTTGCTTGCGATGTCATTGCCCAGACATGGCCGCAAGCGGCGGGTCCAAGCGGTGATTTCGTTGCCGACGGATCTGCGGTTTCTGATTTCAGCGTTTCACTCGACAAGAATGTGCTCTGGACGACGCCGCTGCCAAGCACCGGACAGGGGACTCCAGTCGTGGTCGACGGAAAGGTTTTTCTGACATCGCACGCTGCGATCTCAGCAGATAGCGAAACGGGCAGCGATATCCTCGGGATGTGTTTCGACGCGAAGACCGGCGTCGAGCTTTGGCGTCGCGAGATACCGGGCACCCGCGAAACCGACTTGTCCAGCTTGTTCAGCGACAACACTGCGGCATCGCCCGTTGCGACTGAACACGCGGTGTGCTTTATCAATGTGGGCGGCACCTTGGTCACCTTTGATCTTGATGGCAACGAACTGTGGCGATCGGTTTGGACTCCCTTTGGACGGCACCACGCCCGGGGACACGAACCGATGCTGCACGATGGCCACGTGATCTTGATGCATGTGCCTCGAACGGATTTGCCCATCTCGGCAACGACCAAAGCGGGTGCGCAACCTTTGGGGACCGACTACGAATTGTGGACACGTCTGCAAGCGTATGATCTTGCCACTGGGAAACGTTCTTGGATCGCCGACGCGGGGACTTCGGTTCACTGCACGTCGATCTTGCAAACGCTGCCGAATGGTCACCACGCGATTTTGACCGGTCGCGGAGGAGGCCACCAGCCGCCGGAGAAACCCTACGGACTTTCACTGATTGATGCATCCAACGGTCACAGCATCTGGGACCGCGAGATCCCGGGTTACGCGGCACATCAAAATGTGTGCTGGGACGGTCGTCGGATCGCGTGCATGATCGGCAGCGAACATTGCACGCTGGACGCGATGACGGGAAAGGAAATTCTGCGAGCATCATTGCTCGACAACGTAAGTATCTGTCGCCACATCGACGGACACTACGTCACGCAGCACAATCAGTCCTTGTCGGCCACCAAACAGCGTGCCAGAGGCATCACGTACCAAACCAACTGCTTGGTTGGCGACTATCACTATTTTTTGGCACACCATGATCATCTCGTCGGACGCGTGAATGTTCAGAGTGGAAAGGTCGAGTATTTGCAGGTGCCCGTCCAGGTGATTCGCAACCCGGGTAAGAGCGATGAACTGCTATGGGACAAGGCTCTGCCCAACGACATGAAGAACGCGGATGGTTTCCTCGCGACGCAGGACAAACGCAACGCGGGCAGCGGCTGGGGCCACGTTTCAGCGGCCAGCCCCATTGTCGTCGGTGACCTGATCTACATGCCCACGATGGTGGGAACGGTTTACGTTTTGAGATGGAACGCGGATGATTTGAACGCGGACGCATTGGTGTCCATCAGTGATCTCGGCCCGGCCGGCGAAACATGGTCCCTATCCAGTCTCGCCTACGCCGATGGTCGACTGTACGCGCGGACGCTGAAGCAGTTGATTTGCATTGGACTAGAGTGACGCTGGGCTATTTGCCCTTCGGTACTCTCACTTCGCTACTGGTCACACACGTCGGCGTCGGACAGCCATGATTCCGCCGATCAGTGTCAACAAGATGAATGCGGACGGCTCAGGAACCGCGCTGACTTGCCCCAGCATCACATGGTCGAAAACGTAACGCATCGTGCCGCTGCCGAGTTGCGTGGTCAAACGAACCTGTGAAATTGAATTGTTTCCGCCGTCGTCGTACAGGCCGAGGAAGTACGCCGTGTCATTGACTGGCAAATCCTCCTGCTCCAGGGCTGTCCCGACACTGACCGTCGCCAATCCACCGGTGGTCGACAATGCGATGGTGCCAGCATTGATCGGATTGAATCGATCAAAATAGACAAACAAACCAACCGAGTTCTGTGCCTGATCGAAGTCAAAGACAACTTCGCTGGTTTCATCAAATGTGACCGTCGGCGGAATCACTCCAATTGGATTCTCTCGGTTGACGAAATTGGAAACAGAATTGATGCCAAAGGTCGGGCCGTTTGCCAAAGCGTCTCCCCCGGCGTCGGAGATCATCAACACATCACCATTGGTCTCCGTAAAGGTGATCCCGCTCAACGCATTCAATGAGGTTCCGGACGCCGTCGAGTCAAAGTCGACAATCTGCTGAGTTGCCGAAGTGTTCGCGCCGTAAACTGTCAGCGATGACGTCGAAACAATGGCCGCAGAGGAAATCATAGGAAAGCACCCACAACCCACCACGACGGCTGAAATCAAGACAAGTCGATTCATGTCATTTTGCCCAAAAGATGAAGTATCACAGATGTGCTGGGCATTTTAGCGTACTCACACCCCTCAGTGGGGAAGCCAGGAACGCCATGCAACAAAAATGCGGCAACTGTCCACTGGTCCACTTGGACGGGCCCACTTGGACGTATGCTGATCCGCCCGCTGCGTCCTCTTCGTCGCCTTCGTCGCCTTCGTCCTATTCGCCCCGTCAGTGTCACTGCCAAACTGACGCAGCCCAGTGGCCTAGCGAAAAGACGCATTTGATTCCTGCTAGAATGATGGTCAGCAACGAACGAACCAATGCCCCCAAAAAAAGCATGTCGAGAGAATTCTGGCGAATCCCACTACGGGGTACGAGGGCGGGTGATTCGTTGCTGCTGAAGCTTGGAAAAGGTTGAAACCCAAACACCAATGGGATGTTTTTGATGTTGAGGATGAGTTTTCTCCTGTCTTTGTTCCTAATCTGCGTTGCAGGTGGGCTGAATGTCTGCGCGGCGGAGATCGATTTTTCGCACGAGATTGTTCCAATTCTCAATGCCAACTGTGTTACATGCCACGGTGGGCGAGAGAGCGAAGGCGATTTTTCGCTCAACACGCGAGAATCACTAGTTGATTCGGGCATGGTGGACATAGGCGACGCAGCGGCTTCTCATTTGGTCGATTTGATCGCGTCGGATGACACAGATATTCAGATGCCGCCGTCGGACCGACCTCGGATGTCGGATCGCGAGATCCAACTGATTCGCCGTTGGATCGACGAAGGAATGAAATGGGAGCCAGGGTTCTCGTTTGAAATTCGCAGCTACGAACCACCGGTGCGTCCGCGGCTGGTGACGCTGCCGCCGCCGACACCGGGGCGTGAACACCCGATCGATCGATTGTTAGATCGTTACCTTGCCGAGCGTGATCTGAACGTCCCCGCGACGATCGACGATGCAGCATTTCTCAGACGCGTCCATTTGGATTTGATCGGGCTATTGCCGACGCCGGAGCAATACAGCGATTTCCTCGCCAGCGGTGCAGAGGGTCGTCGTGAGAAACTGATCGATGATCTGCTATCCAGGCGGATCGAGTATGCCGATCACTGGCTCACTTTTTTCAACGATTTGCTGCGAAACGACTACAGCGGAACAGGTTTCATCACCGGTGGTCGAAAACAGGTCACGGAGTGGCTCTACTCGGCGTTGTTGGCCAACAAGCCCTTTGATGAAATGACACGCGAATTGGTTGCCCCGCCGACGGCGGCCAGCCAAGGTTTCATCGATGGGATCAAGTGGCGTGGAGAGGTCAGCGCCGGACAAACGAACGAGATTCAGTTTTCGCAAAGCATCTCGCAATCGTTCTTGGGGATCAACATGAAGTGTGCTTCGTGCCACGATAGTTTCATTGATCGCTGGACGCTGAAGGAAGCGTACGGATTGGCGGCGGTTTATGCGGACGCGCCATTGGAGTTGCATCGTTGCGATAAACCGACCGGAGAAACCCAAGCCGCCGCGTGGCTGTATCCGGAACTCGGACAGATAGATCCCAGTGCACCAAGAGCAGAGCGATTGCGTCAACTGGCCGGCTTGATGACCGATCCGCAAAACGCCCGCTATGCTCGAACGATCGTCAATCGCTTGTGGAACCAGATGATGGGCCGTGGTTTGGTTCATCCATTGGATGCGATGCAGACCGAGCCTTGGAATGAAGAGTTATTGGATTTCTTGGCCAACGATTTTGTCGCCAACGGATACGATTTGAAGTCCACCCTGCGACTGATCGCGACATCGGAGGCCTATCAATCTCGCACCGAAATCGTCGATGGCGACGACGGCGGTCAGTACGTTTACCGGGGACCTCGCCAACGTCGATTGACGGCCGAGCAGTTCGTTGACGCGGTTTGGCAATTGTGCTCCGCCGCACCGACCAAGTTTGATGCTCCGGTGTTGAGAAGCACTGTCACGGATGCCGAGATCGCACAAACGCAGATCACCGGTAAATGGATATGGGGGAAACTGCAAAACGGATCGTCACCGGGCGGCGAAGAATTGCTGATTCGCAAGACGATCGAACTGCCCGCGGACGTTTCTCAGGGTGGCGCCGTGATCACTTGTGACAACGAATATGTCCTCTACGTTGGCAATCGACAGATCATCGCGGGGACCGATTGGACTCAGCCGCAGGCTGTCTCAATGACCGGGGTGCTCAAGAAAGGTAGCAATCAGATTGTCATCAAAGCAAAGAATGCGGGGGCGGTGGGTGGAATGAACCCCGCCGGCTTGTTCTTTCAAGCTTCCTTGAAGCTGACCGACGGCAGCGAGGTCAGCATCGCGAGTGATGAGACATGGCAGTACAACCCCGAGGTGCCCGAGTCCCGCGAGGGCAGAATGTCGGCACCGAAACAGGGTTGGCAACCCGTTACAATCGTTCCAGGTCTGGATGTGTGGAACAAGGTGCTCGATGAGCAAGCCCGTCGGTTGTTGGCACCGATCATGACGACCGGTTCATCTGGCAAAATGATCCGGGCATCGTTGATGAAGAACACACCGTTGATGCAGTCCCTGGGGCGCCCGTTGCGTGAGCAGATCGTGTCGATGCGACCGGACGGCTTGACGACGTTGGAAGCCATCGATCTGGCGAACGCGGAGACGTTGACTCAGTGGTTGGCGCAGGGTGCCGAGCATTGGTCGGCTCGCGATTGGCAGACAAGTGACGCGTTGGTCGAGGAAATGTTTGTCGCAGCGTTGTCGCGTCAGCCGACACCAGGCGAACGGAACTTGTTGGTGGCTGCACTCGGCGAGCGTCCCGATCCGCAGTCCGTTCAAGACGTCATGTGGACGATTTTGATGCTGCCGGAATTCATGCTGGTGAGATAGCGTTGGTAAGACAGGAATGAACATGAGTGATCTAATGAAGAACGAAGACCAGCCCAAAGCGATCGTGCGGCGTGATTTTTTGCGAGGATTGTCCGCTGCGTCTCTGGCGGCGTTGGCATGTGGTGCGCCGCGTGCTTTGTCGGCCACGGAAGTAGTGGAGCAGCCCGAACCGAGCGCCGATGCGTGCATTTTGATCTGGTTGGCCGGCGGTATGGCGGCACCCGATACCTTTGATCCCAAACGCTATTTGCCGTTTGAAAAAGGATTGAAAGTGGCGGACATGCTCAGCACGTTTCCGTCGATCGATACGGCGGTGGACCAAATCAAAATCTGCGAAGGACTGGAACAGATTGCGTCTGTCATGGATCGCGGAACACTGATCCGCTCGCACGTGCAACCGGATTTGGGCAGCATCCTGCACTCGCGTCACCAGTACCACTGGCACACCGGGTACGTTCCCCCGCAAACGGTCGCTGCACCGCATATCGGGTCGTGGATGGCCAAGGTGCTCGGTGCGCAGAACGACGTCATGCCGGCGTTCGTCAACATCGGTCAACGTCTGGAGGGCGTCGGTGAAAGCGAGGAGCTCAAGGCGTTCACCACCGCGGGTTTCTTCGGCAGCGAGTTCGCACCGATGAATCTGCCGTATCCCGATCAAGCCGCGATTTCGGTGCGTCCGCCCAAGGGAATGGACGCGCAGAGATTTGCAAATCGCGATCGATTGTTCCGCAGGCTGGTCGACCAGAGTCCGCAGCGAGAGTATCTCAGCGATTTCCAGCAGGAGTCCATGTTGCGATCGATGGACAATGCGTATCGGTTGCTGAGTAGCGAAAAGCGAAACGCGTTCGACATCACGCTGGAGGAGAAGTCGAGTTACGACAAGTACAACACCAGCCGATTCGGACAAGGATGCTTGTTGGCGAGGCGATTGGTGGAAGCCGGATCACGGTTTGTCGAGGTCACGACGGAGTACGTGCCGTTCTTGCATTTCGACACGCACAACGATGGGCACACGACGATGACGAGAATGCACTCCGAGATCGACGGGCCGATCAGCCAACTGATTTTGGATTTGGAGTCGCGAGGGTTGCTCGATCGCACCTTGGTCGTGATCGCGTCGGAGTTCAGTCGTGACGCATTGATCGAGGGCGTTCCGGGGTCGACAGCGAAAGACCAGGCGCGTGACAAAGTCGATGTGATCAGTGAGATGAAACACTTTGGACTGCACCGGCATTTCACCGGTGGCTCCAGCGTTCTGATGTTTGGCGGTGGCATTAAACGCGGTCACTTGCACGGCGCAACGGCGAACGAACGCCCGCTGGTGGCAATCGAAGACCCGGTGTCGATCGAAGACATGCATGCGACGATCATGACCGCGATGGGAATCAGTCCCCGCACGGGTTTTGACATCGAAGGACGCCCGTTCTACGTGACCAAAGACGGCAAGGGCGTTTCGCAGGACGCGTTGTTCGCGTGACGGTTGTTTAGGTCGAGGTAGGTCATGCTCTGCATGACGCCATACGTTTCTCGCAACCTAGCAGTCGCCTAGCATTTAGACGGGTAGACCGTATTTCGTCATGCAAAGCATGACCTACTTTTGAATCACTTGGCTGATTGCGTTGACGGCGGTGCGTAGCGAACGGGCGGCCATGACGAAATTGGTATGCCCGCTGACTTCCGGTTGGATTTCTTCGTACAACTCGGTGGCTCGACGCAGCTTGGAAAGTTTTTTCTTGGCCATTTTCAAATAGGCTTTGACGTCCACGGACTCGTCCATGGGACCGACGGCCAAGATGAAGTCGTACAGATCGCGGACCACGCCCCGCAGCTCTTCATCCTCTTCGGCTTCGTCGGCATGTTTGAGAAACGTGCGCACCATCCAGACGTGGGCGATCTGGGTATCGATCGCCCGAACATCGCTGATCAACGCATCGGAGTCGTCTGCGGACATCGAACTACTCGGACTCAGTTGCCGTCTCGGACGGGGCTGCGTATGGATTGACTGCGTCCGTGTGCGAGGGTGTCTCGGCTGCGTGCGGTGCGGCATGTTCCGCGTGACCACCGGCACCGGGACTCGGTGCCGCGTGACCGTGTGGCGTGTTCATTGCCACGATCACGACACCGACGACGGTCAACAGCATTCCGCCCCAGAGCGGAACGCTCATCTGATTCACACCACCGAGCTTGATGGCCGAGACGATCGCGGTGACCGAGACGGCGCCTCCGAACACGATGGGCATCACCAACAATGCGTTGCCTTTGCTGATCATCATCGCGCTGGTCAAACAGATTGCACCGAAGGCTCCAAGACAGCCGGCGAGGAAACCCCATTTAGCAGCAGGGTAGTATTGTCCAGAGTAGCTGAAACTGTCACCTTTGATTTTCATCACGGCGAGGCCGCCGATGATCGCGATCACGAGGTAGGCGATACCGATGAACACGTAGGGTTTGAAGGGCGACCAAAGGGGCCTGCCGTCCAGTTTCGGAGCTTGTGCGTTACCAATCGTGGGGCCGTAGCAGCCCCAAAAGATGGCGGTGCCGAGGGCAAAGAGAATGGGAATCAACATCTTGTTCATGTCATTTCAGGCGAGGGGATGACGGACGGGTTTGGGAAACACGTAGGCGAGCCTCTCCGAGGCTCGCAAATTTCGCGTCTCGGAGAGACGCGGCTACGTGGTTTGGATGTGTTTGGGGACCACTATCCCGGATTATTCATGCGGATGATTGATTTTAGCGCAATCAGATTCTTGACAATGAGTTGTGACATCGTTGGGAAATGCAGATTGTTGTTCATCACCCGACGCGTAAGCGAGGGATTTACTGAGTATCCCTCGCTTACGCGTCGGGGCATGGATCATTCGGGCTAGTGCATCGTCCAGTCTTGATTTTGGGGTTAGCCGTTTTGGCGTTAGCCACGGTTGTGTCACGAAAACCGTGGCTAACGCCAAAACGGCTCATCTACCGAACCCACGTTCTAAGACTGGACGATGCACTAGGTCTTATTGAGGAAGTGGCAGATGTCACCGTCTTGGACGATGTAGTCTTTGCCTTCCACACGTAGTTTACCGGCTTGGCGAATGTCTTTCTCGTTGCCGTAGGTTTCCAGGTCCTCCAGCGTGTAGACTTCGGCGCGAATGAATCCTTTTTCAAAATCGCTGTGGATCACTCCGGCGGCTTGGGGGCCGGTCGCACCAACCGGGATCGTCCACGCCCGGACTTCTTTTTCTCCGGCGGTGAAATAGCTTTGCAGGCCGAGGGTTTTGTAGATCGCGCGGGCGATGTGATGGAGTGCCGGTTCGGCCAAGCCGACGTCGGCGAGCATCTCGTCGCGGTCTGCGGGATCCAGTTCGGCGATTTCCGATTCGAGTTTGGCGCTGACGCAGACGATCCCTGCGCCTGCTTTGTCGGCGTGATCGCGTACGAGCGTGACCAGGGGGTCTTTGCCCTCCAGGTCGTTTTCGCTGACGTTGGCCACGTACAAGATCGGCTTGGCGGTCAGCAGTCCAAAGCTACTGATCGCTTTGGCTTCGGCGTCGGACAGTGTCAGTGTTCGTAGCGGCTGTTCCGTTTCCAGGTGTGCGTTGCATTTTTCGATCGCGTCCAAACGCACCTTGGCTTCTTTGTCGCCCGCGCGTGCGGCCCGCTGAGCTTTGCCGATCGCGTTTTCCAGCGTCTGCATGTCGGCCAGCATCAGCTCGGTGTCGATCGTGTCGATGTCGGCCAGCGGGTCGACTTTCCCGGCCACGTGGATGACGTCAGGGTCGTCAAAGCAGCGGACGACTTGAACGATTGCGTCGACTTCGCGGATATGGGTCAGGAATTTGTTCCCGAGACCTTCGCCGTCACTGGCACCTTTGACGATCCCGGCGATGTCGACCAGTTTCAGGGCGGCCGGGATGATTTTTTGCGGCTTGATGTATTTCGTGATCCTTTGCAGACGTGGATCGGGCACACTGACGATGCCTTCGTTGGGCTCGATGGTGCAGAACGGGTAGTTTTCGCTCTGTGCCGATTGCGAGCTTGTCAAAGCATTGAAAAGGGTGCTTTTGCCGACGTTGGGCAATCCGACGATCCCAGCTTCCATAACGTGTGATCAAATTTGGGGAAAACGGTTGGTAGGTCCAGAGGCGGAAATCGTATCATCCGACCTGCTTTCTTCGTAGGGCGGCGCGTCTGCATTTGGCGAGCGTCCGATGAAGGCCGTCAAGATGTTTTCCGTTGGGGTCGCCGGGGTCCCAATCGAACGATTCCCCGGTAAACTTTGGGCACCGTAGCGACGCGACCTTTGAGAATCCGCCCGCGACAGTTCCCCCCAACCTCTGAATCTCCCCTGATTGGCGAAAGTCGACCGCCTCGTGCCCTACGCTCAACTGGATCAGATCGCCGTTCACTTGCCCGAACGGATCGAAACCAACGCAGAACTTGCACGTGAGTTTCCGCGTTGGGACATTCCTTTGATCGAAGAGAAAACGGGAATTCGCCAGCGACATATCGCCGCTGAGAACGAAACCTCCAGTGATTTGGCGGTGGCGGCGGCGGAGAAGCTGTTTTCAGAGCACGGAATTGATCGCGGGTCGATCGACTTTTTGATGCTATGCACGCAAACGCCCGATTATCCGTTGCCCACGACGAGTTGTCTGATCCAAGACCGATTGGGTCTGAGCACCGGGTGTGGCGCGTTTGATTTCAATTTGGGCTGCAGCGGCTATGTGTACGGCATGGCGATGGCGGACGGGTTGATCCAGAGCGGTGCGGCTCGACGGATTTTGTTCATCACCGCCGAGACATATTCCAAATACATCGATGCGGAGGATCGCAGTCTACGAACGATCTTTGGCGATGCCGCCGCGGCGACGTTGATCACGGCGGCTGAGACACCATCGATGTGGGGGTTCAAATTTGGCAGCGATGGCAGCGGCGGCGACATGCTGCTGGTCGGCGACGGAGGGACTCGGGTCGCAGAGGATGCGATCCAGCCGCGACACCGAAAACGCTGGAAAAGCCGCTTGTACATGGATGGGCCGAGCCTGATCGAGTTCACCGTGGAGGCGATTCCCAGGTTGGTCGAGGAGATTTTGGCTGAGAATGGATTGAGCGACGGAGAGATCGGCAAGTACTTGATGCACCAGGCCACCTGGAAGATGCTCGATCAACTCCGGGAGCGAATGGGGGTTTCGCCGGACCGGTTGCCGATCGAGTTGTCGGACGTCGGCAATACGGTTTCGTGCACGCTGCCGATTTTGATCGATCAAATGCGAAATCGTGGCGGATTGGACCCCAAATCGGTTAACATGCTGGTGGGATTTGGAGTCGGTCTTTCGTGGGCCGGCTGCCTTTGGAAAGACCAAGCCAACGGTTGAACCATGAAAACGAATTTGAGCGGTCGTCTACTCATCGCCTCGCCTTACTTGAGCGATCCCAACTTCATGCGTTCAGTGGTCTTGATCATCCGGCATGATGTCGAAGGTGCCTTTGGGCTGCTGATCAATCGACCGACACTTCGTCGCTTTCGCGAATTGGTCGAGATGAACCTTTCGACCGGCTCGGTGCGAGAGGACGATTTCATTTTTCAAGGCGGACCTGTCGATGGACCTCTGCTGGCTTTGCACGACTTGGCCGGCGTAGGGGAACCGTGTGGGCAGGCAGAACCCAAGAACGATGCCGAGTTCTACGGTCCGATGGAATCGCATTCACAGGGCGCCAAGCACACCGTGTTTGATCATCCCGCCGAACCTTGGGGATCGATGTCGATCGAGTTGGGCAATCCGCCGGCTTGGATCACCGGAGACGACGACCATTTGCGAATTTTGCTCCGCCGACCCGATGCGCGGGTCCGCTACGTCCATCAGTACAGCGGATGGGGACCTGGGCAGTTGGAGGACGAATTGGAAATGGGCGGTTGGCTGATCGGCGACGCAACCGCGGATTTGATCTTTGGCAACGTCGACGAGATCTGGGAAACCGCGGTGAAGCGATGTGGTCATGAGATCCTGGCGTCCATCTCTCCCGGCATTCGCTTTGTCGACCCGATCGTGAACTGAACGATGTTTCCAACACGGAATGGCGGGAAAGACATTTGTCGATGAGGCGTTTTGTAATTGGCGACATTCATGGATGCTCCAAAGCGTTGCGGACGCTGATCGAAACGATCGCACCGACCCCAGAGGACGAGATCGTTTTCCTAGGCGATTACGTCGATCGCGGACCCGATAGTCGCGGTGTCATCGACCAAGTCATTGAGTTGCAGGAGCAATGCCGTGTCGTTGCCTTGCTGGGAAACCATGAGATCATGCTGCGTGGCGTCGCCATGCGTGGGCTGGACCCCAAAGTTTGGCTTGCCAGTGGTGGGCACGCGACGGTTGCCAGCTACGGCGGTTCACTGTCAAAGATGCCGGAGTCTCACGAAAACTTCTTTTGCAATCTGCAGCATTTCTATGAGACGAGCGATAACATCTTTGTACATGCTTGCTACGAGTATCACTTGCCCATGGACCAACAGTCCGAAGAAATGATGTTTTGGAGTCATCTGACCCACCCGCTGCCTCCGCCACATTCCAGTGGCAAGCGGGTGTTCGTCGGACACACACCTCAACCCGGCGGCGTCGTTTTGGACATGGGCTATCTGGTTTGCGTCGATACCTATTGTTTCGGTCATGGGTATCTCACCGCCATGAACGTTGCGACCAACGAGATGTATCAAGTTGATCGCAAAGGGTTTCGCAGGCGAGTTCCCGCGGAGGATTTTATCGCTGGCGTGCGGTGGGCGTGGAAACGTGTCCGCAAGCTGATTCGCTCGTCACCAGTGGAGCAGAGAGACGCATGATGCAAGGACGCGGGTTGGTCGGAACGAGGCCACAGGCGGGAGGCGACGACGTGGACGATCTGCCGGATGATTCCTCAGACGATTCGTCGGCGCATGGTTTCAAGCCGTCACCGCTGTTTCATCAGCCACAATTGCGTTGGACGATCATCGGTATCTCATGCATTGTGATTAGTGTCGCGATCGCGATCGCATTCGATGCAAAGCCGACTTCGATTTTGATCGCCACGGTCGCATCGGCGTTCTTGGTGGGAACGATTCTGTGTCTAGTGCAGATCAATCGATGGGAACAAGCCGGTTTGTTTTACGACGACCAGCACGCCGAGTCAGCGAAATGGAGTTCCCGCTGGAGAGCATTGCATGCGCAGTCGCAACAGACTGTCACCGTGCTGTCACACCTGACCGATGGCGTCATCATGCTCTCAGCCGACACGCAAATCTTGTTGATCAACAGTTCTGCTCGGCGTTTGTTGGCGCTTTCGCCGGATCACGTTTTGCTCGGACGCCGACTTGCGGAAATCGTTCGTGTGCCGGAGATCACCCATGCCGTCCAACAGTCTCTCAAGAACGCAACGGTTGGCAGAAAGTCGCAAACCCGTGAGCTGACCGACAGTATCAACCAAATCGAAATCATCGATGGTGCCACCGTGCGTCCGATCAGCGTTCGGATCAATCGCATCTCCGACTCGTCCGACAGCAATTTGATTTTGCTGATCAGGGACGAAACGGATGCCCAGCGTGTCGAAGCGATCCGACGAGAATTCATCGCCAATGTTTCACACGAATTGAAGACCCCGTTGGCGGCCATCAAAGGATACGCGGAGACGGCGGAACTGGCGATCGAAGATGACCCCCAAGCCGCTTCGCACTTTGTTCGTCAGATCGGCGGTCAATGTTTACGACTGGAAAAGCTGGTCGCCGACATGATGCAACTGGCCAGAGCACAATCCAGCCGCGAAAATTTGGACATTGTGCCGATCTCACTTGAGCAAGTCGTTGAGAAGTCGATGACTTCGTTTCATCCGATCGCCGAAGCCAAAGGCGTCGCATTGAGCTTCCTCCGCGATGAGACCTCTGGCGATCATGAGCATCTCAAAGTGCTCAGCGATGCGGAGGCAACACTCACGATTTCGAACAACTTGATCAGCAACGCCATTCGGCATACGCCCAGCGGAGGTCACGTTCAAATCCGTGTCGAGCGTCGTGATAATCATGTCGCATTGGTCGTCAGTGATGACGGGGAAGGCATCCAGGCAAAGGAACTGGACCGAATCTTTGAACGTTTTTACCGAGTGACCAAGGCTCGCCAACCCAAGGACGGTGGCTCAGGAGTCGGGCTTTCTATCGTCAAGAATCTGGCTCGCGCTCTCAACGGACAGGTCAATGTGAAAAGCAGTCCGGGCAAGGGGTCGACCTTTGAAGTCCTGTTGCCAGCGGTACTAAGCGACTGACGTAATCGTTGTCCCAGCATGGCTTTGGGGCACGGATGCCGGTTCACCGCTCGGCCTGACCATAGAACGTCCGTACACCTCTCTCTTTAGCGGACTTCATCGTCGCGGGGGAGGAGCGAGGTTGCAGTGAACTGCCTGGCAACTCGGCCGGCAACTGGCTGGCAACTGGGCTGGAGTCTCGGCCGGCAACTCGGCCGGCGCTCCGACCGGGAAAATGAACTTACATCGTTCTTGTATCTTGCCAGGCCTGCTTGGGTTACGATGCTAGCTATCTTGCGCGACCCGCATGGTTTACCATATCGGATCGGGGCTTGACCAAGATGTCGCCCTTGCCGGCTGATGACGCACACTTGAATCGCAACAATGAGAATTAGGAACAGGCAATGATCTTTCGTCGCAACCGCTCCATTGATCGCAAGCACCTCAAACAAGAGCGTGAGACAAAACGGCGTCGACTGAGCAAGCTCATGTCGCGACGACCACAGGTCGAGTCGTTGGAGGATCGCCGTTTGTTGGCGGTGGACATCTCGTTAGCTGCCAGTACTGCAACGGTGAACAGCGATGGCGCCGCCGACGAAATGTTGATCACAGTTGATACAACGACCGCAGGCGGACCGCTCTTACAGCACAACCGCTTCACTGCAGGCGATGTCGGTTATGCATCTGACTTGGACTGGGACAGCACCGTAGCGGGCGAACAGACTTTAGCCGCGTTGGCAACTTCCACCATCAACATTGCCAACATGGGTGCCGGGGACGACACGATCCGCATCGTACGAGGGAACGATGGGGTCACTGGATCAGGCGACATCAACGCATTCATCGACACAGATGCCGGCGGCCCTGGCGATGACACGATAATCGTTGATGACAGCACACGAACAGCATCGGGTGTCTATAGCTATTCGTCTGCCAGCACAGAGTTTACCGGCCCCGCTCTGACAGTTGATCTAGGCATGGCACACGAAGGAGGTTTCTTTCTCATTACGGGTACCGGCAACGATACGGTCAATGTCGACAGTACCTTCGGCGGTCCTCAGGAGGTGAATCTGAATTCCGCTGGTGGAACTGACACCGTTAATATCAACGCAGTCGCGAGCGTACTTCTCAGCAACATTAACATTGCCAATACACCCGCTTCCTCTATCGTGAACATCGACGCGAGCGGTGATGCCGCAGCGACTTACACGGTGGCTGATGGGCAGATCACTTCTTCGCTGACGGCGGCCGCGATCAACTACGTCGGCGCTGATCTTCTTGAGCTCCATTTGCAAACTGGCGACGACGTCGACGTCGTGAACGTTACCGGCACGACCGCGTTGGTTCCGACAACGATCCAAACCAATGGCGGAGCCGACCAGATCACGGTGACCGCGTCGATGGTCAGTGGCCTGACCATCGACGGCGGCGATCCGACCGCGTCACCAGGCGACACGTTGACCGTCGATGTGGTGGGAACGACCGGTGCCAATTTGAGCGTCCCCGGGGCAGGTTCCGGTGAATTCACCTTTGATGGCGGAACCACGATTTCCTATTCGGACATCGAGTCGGTGGGCACCGTCAATGGTGCAGTGACGGTAGCCCCGATCCAAACCGGTGCGGGTGATGACGCCATTGTTTTGCAACTCATTGGTGGGGACACGGTCGTCACATCCAACGGGACCGAAATCTTTCGCCTTTCAACCGCGTCGGTGACTTCGCTCACGATCGACGGCCAAGCTGGTGACGACTCGTTGACGGTCGACATTGCCGGAGGCTTGCCCACGTTTCCGATCACTTTCAATGGTCAGGGCAACGTCTCCTCCATGCCCGGTGACCAGTTGATGATCGTCGATAGCTCGGGTCTGGTCGTAGTGAACGACGCGACCTACACCTACCTGAACAACAACGACGGCAACGTCAACCTAGATGGATCGCTAATCACTTACACCGGTCTGGAACCGGTCACCGCATCGATCACGGCGACCAATGTGACGATGAATTACAGCGCAGCGAGCGAGACGATCACGGCGGTTGATGCCGGCGGCGGCATGACGACCGTCGACTCTACTCTTGGCGAAACCACAACGTTCACGAATCCGACGAACAGCCTGACCATCAATACCGGCGGCGGAACCGACACGGTGAACGTGGACGGATTGAATTTTGCGACGAGCGGCCTGACAATCAATGACGTTGACGGCGATGACACGGTCAATTTCCAGACCGCACCGACCAACCTGGGCACAGGAAATTTGTCTGTCAACACCGGTGCGGGCACAACCAACATCAACGAGCCGTTGACGGCAGGCAGCTTGGTGATCGACAGCGGCGGGGGTGTGACCAACATCAACACGCCAACCATCACGACGACGGCAAGTCAATCGTATCGCGACCCTGTGTTGCTATTAGGTGACCTGCTTACAACAGGTGTTGGAGTAGGTTTCTTCGCAACGTTGGATGGTGGGTTCAATCTTACGCTGAACGATAGTGACGTCGCCTTGAACACCGCCTTCTTCGGCGATGTCGGTTTGATCACTCCTCTGGCGAGTATCACCACTGATGCGGCAGGGGAAACCGGAATCGGAAATTCAATCGGTATTAGCGTTGTGACAACTGGTCCACAGACCTACAACGATCCGGTCAAGACTTTTGAATCCGGATTGTCAGTGACGATCACATCGATGGGTGGCGCGATCACGTTTGCAAGCACCATCGACGACAACGCCGGAAGTGATGACACGCTGGTTATCAACTCCGGCGGCGGTCCCGCATCCTTTGGCGGTGTCATTGGTGGCATTGTGCCGTTTGCATCTATGACGGTAAACACGAATGGTCCCTTTGCTTTAGGACAGAACACGACAGTGGTCGGTGACTTGACGATCAACGTCCCCGATACGCCCGCACTCAATGTCGACAACCTGACGATCAACAACGCGGCGGTCATCACATCGAATACCGGCAACGTTTTGTTCAACGTCGGCGACGACGCGGACATTCAAGCCGGTACGACGGTCAACGCACCTGCTGGCACCCTGACGGTCAATGTGGACCCGATTCCGCCTGCAGACATGGACGTGGGCACGGGCAGCTCATTGATCCTGGCCGGTACGATCACGGCGATCTCCGCCGCGGTCAACGGTGGCAACGATAATGACACCTTCACGATCACGCCCAGTGTGTCCACTCCGATCGCGGTCGACGGCAACGATCCCGTCGGTCCATCCGTTCCCGGCGACCAATTGATCTACATCGGAAACGCAACCAAGACTATCAATGGTGCGGGAATCGGAACACTTTCCCAAGCCGGGTTTGCCGACGTCACTTTCCAGGAAATCGAAACCCTGCAAACAGACGCGGGCAACACGTTCGACGACGTGGTCAACGTCGCAGCATTGCCCGGTGGCGCCGACGGACTTGCGAACAACATCACGATTGAAATCGATGCCAGTGGACAGTTCATCGATATCCTGTTCGACGGTGATACGACCGATGCAAGTCCAGCCGTTCTGTTCTCGCGACAACTGATCAACAGTGTCGGCACGATCACGGTCAATGGCAGCACGGATGATGACACGTTGACCGTCAATCACGGCAATGGTTTGGTGGGGATCAATCCGATCACCTTCAACGGTGGTGCCGGTTTTGATTCGCTGCAAGTAACCGGAAACCCCGGTGTCACGATCGCACGAGAAACCTACATCGTTGGCGCGACGGAGGACGCTGGAACTTGGGTGCTGGACCCGAACGACAGTGCCGGCCCAGGGGCCGCAGGAGCCTTTGACGGCGACGAATCTGTCATTGTTTTCACCGGGCTCGAACCGGTGGACACGGATGTGCCGGTTGGCACCTTTGATGTCGTCTTTGCTGCTGGCAACGCCGACGATATCACGATCGAAAACGGCGGACTGCTCGTCGGTGCCGACTCGATCCGCGTCATCGATAACAACGCCACGTTTGAAACGTTCCGATTCGCTAACAAAACGACCACTCGGCTGCACCTCAACGACGGTGCTGATATCGCGACGCTCAATTACACGACACCGGCAGCCGGATTGACCACCCTGGAGGTCTACGGCCACGGAGCCGCTGGTGTGGTGGGAGTGATCGCGGAAGACAATGCAGCCGATCTGTTCCGCCTAGATGCGACGGCGGACAACGCGGCAGTCGGTCCAGCGTTTGACACCTCCGTATTCGGACAAGGTGGCGATGACCTGTTCAATAATTTTGCAGGTGTGATTCCTCCTGGGGGCAACAATTCGCTAGTGGCTCTGAGTGGGCGGATCAACATCGATGGTGGTGACGGCATGAACGACGTCATCGGTCTCAACGCACAAGCCGATGCGGGGCCGATGGCGGTGACCTTGACCAGCACCCAACTCACCGGAGCGACGCCGGGGACGATTGACTACGCAAATGCCGAAGCACTCCACCTCAATACGACGGATGCCGACGACACGATTGATATCCTTTCGACCAATGTGGCGACAACCTATTTGGTGAGTGGTCGCAGCGGAAACGACACGTTCACGATTGGCAACTCCACTGCGGATTTCAACGGAAATGTGTTTGACGGTTCGTTGGCGGCAATTGCCGGCCAAGTGATCATCTCACCTGACGACACGACGTCGGCCAATGACATGGACACATTGAACGTCGACGCCAGCGGCGACGCAGCATTGGCGGGTGTGGCGAGCATCGACAACATCGGTTCGGACTCGATCGCATTCGATGCTTTTGCCAACACCGGAAACACGACACGGTTGGCAGGCTTTGCTCCCGCCAACATCGACTATCGGCACGACGACACCTCCGGCGGGCACTTGGCCGTTGGTGGGAACCGGCTAGAGTTCTTGAATGTCCGTGCATCCACTGGCACCGATACGATTAACGTGAACGCGACGACGGCTGTCGACACCACCACAGTCGATGCGTTCACCGGAAACGACAATGCGACCGTGACGATCAACGGCGACGGATTGAGCGCCAACAATGTCTTTAGCGGGAACACGGGCAACGACAACTTTGTCTTGAACGTCACCGCCAATCTTGGTGCGACCTCGTTTGTCGATCTGACCAGCTTGCAGATCAACGGAGACGCCCCTGCGGCCGACTCGTCCAATCGCGACACGCTGACCATCAACGACAACAGCGGCACCGCTCGTGACCTGGTGTTTGATTATCTCGACACGGCGGGTGATCTGGATGTCAATCCAGGAGTCGGCGGCGGTCTGGGGGCTGGCGTGGAAGACATCCCGGTCAACGTCCGAACCATGGAAACGGTGGTCTACAACGGCAGTGGTGCTGCGGACAACGTTTCCGTCGAGGGTACGTCGGGAGATGACGATTTGACCGTCGCGCCATTGACGCCAAACAGCGCTCTGGTCTTCCTCGACGGCGATCCTTGGGACGGCCCCAGCGAAGGGTCTCAGTTTGATCAGTTCCCCGGTGTCGCCGGCGGAGGCAACGGTCCTGACTTGCAAATCGCAGGTGTCGTCAGCTCGGGAATTCGCGTCGCCGGTGGCGGCGCGGGAGCCGCGGGCGACCAACTTTACGTCTACGCGGTCAGTGAAGCCGACTTGGTCGATGCGGCCACGACGATCGATCCCTTCGGGTTTGGTGCCGGCGTGATCATTCCCGGCTCGACCAACAATCCAGGCCTTTTCCCCAGTGCCTATGACTTGATCAACATCGCCAACAACACCAGCGTGGTGACGATCACTAACGACCGCACCGTGCCGGGTGCGGTTCCACCGTCGACACCGAGCGTGTTGCTGCCGGTTGTCCCCGCGGCGGGAACATTCGCGCAAACGGACCCGTTGATTCCTGGATTGGTCGTCAATGGCGGCTTCGAAGCGGCTCCTGCAGCGGATGGAATCGGCGACGACATCTTGGCGTTCTTGTCGACGGTATTGCCGATTCGAATCAACGGAGGCGATCCTGATCCAGCGCTCGCGCCGATGGGCGACCGGTTACAAGTCTTTACTTTCAACGAAATCAATGTTTTCAGCGACAAATCGACTCCACCAATCGTCAGCGTGACGTCAACGATCAGTGGAACGCCGACACTGCCGCTGAGTTTCAGCTCGATCGAGAACACGATTTTGACGTCAGGTCCAGGTGCTCAGCAAGTCAATCTGATCGGTGACAATAACGATCCCACGGTCGACCAGAACGACAACTTCGTCGTGGTGGGGCGTGACGTCGATTCGACGTTGGGCAGTTTGGCAGCCGTCTACCCAGGTTCCGTGATCGATCCGATTTTTGAACCGGACCCAGACGGTGCCAACGAGTTCACTTTGCAGATCAACGGCAGCGCGCCGATCGGTTTCCGCAACGTGACGGATTTGAATGTCTTTGGTGATGACCGTCCCGACCTGCTGACACCCGGCACTCCGAGTATTGCCAACGACATCGATACGCTGGACATCACACCGTTTGCCGATGACACGCCGCTGGGATGGGGTCTGGATGTGTCCTTCGACGAAGGTAATCCGGCCGGCACGGACGGCGCTCAAGCTGACTTGATCATCTACAACACGTCAGCCTTCGGTGGCCAAGTCAGCGAAGCGATCGTGGTTCGCCCATCAGGTCAAGACAACGGCGAAATCGTTGTCACGAATCTTGGTTTCGGAACACCGATTGTCGATATCGACTTCGTCGCCAATACCGACATCATCATCAATGACAACGACGGTTTCCTGAACGACACCGATACGTTGACCTTGCTCGGTACCAATCCGGACAATCCGGGAACAAGCGGTAATGAAACGATCATCGCCGACTTCACCGCCGCCGGGGGCGTGGGGACGCAGCAAGTGCTCGTTCAAGACGGAGCGGCGATCCTGTACGCGGTTCGCAGCTTCACCGGATTCACTTCATTGAATGTCAATCCGCTGGGCGGCGCCGACACTTTGAACTTCACGCCCGACACGGCCAATGCCAACGGGCTGCAGAATGTGACGATCAACTACGACGGTGGCGATCCGGTCGCTTCGGACATTTTGATTGTGAACGCCAACGCAGGTGCTCGTATCACTCAGGGCGTCGATTCGACCTCCGGCTTGGTTGATCAACTTGGTGCGGGTGTCGGTAACGTCAACTACATCAACACGGAATTGCTCAACGTGACTTCCGCGACCGCGGCTAGCACTTTGACCGTCCGTGGAACCCACGACGAGGACGCAATCGCCTTCGCCCCAACGGCAACTGCCAACGAAGCTCGGGTGTGGATCAATGACGGAACCGTCATCACGGCAAACTCAGGTGGAGCCAACGCGAACTTCGGTACCGTTTCGGTACAAGGTCGATTTGGCGATGACACTTTCTCGGTGGTCCCGGTCGCGGGTGTCGCCGCAACGATCGCCGGTGGCGACGGGGACGACGAGGTATCGGTCACCGGTACCGCGGTTGTCGATGCCATTACCTACACACCCACTGCGGTGGACGGCGGAACGATTGCGGTCACGGGCCTGGGGTTGGTAACGCTGTCGACAGTCGAAGGATTATCATTGGACGGTGCAGCTCCGACGACGCCAGCTGGCGATACGCTGAACGTTCCCACAGTCAATGCGGTACACACTCCCGGCGGAGTCCCAGGGGCCGGACTGATCGAGCCGGTTGACGCGAGCGGCAATCCACTGCTCGCACTCAATTATGCAAGCATCGAAACCGTGGCCATCACGGGTGGCACGGTCGTGATTCAGGGGACGGACGAAGACGACACGATCACCGTCTCGGCGGCCGGGATTGTCACTGTCACCAACGAGCTCGGATTCAACAATGTCACCGACGTGTCCGGGTTCACCAGTGTGGTGATCAATGCTCTGGGCGGCGACGACACATTCAACGTGCTAGGTGGCACACCGTTTAATCTCAACCTGATTGGTGGAGACAACGGTGACGGTAGCGACGTGTTGAACTACACCCAAGCCGGTGCGGCAACGTTGGACCTTGCCAACGAGCACATTGATGAGCCGGTTGGCGGTGCCGTCGAGACGACGTACAGCGGTATCGAAACGATCAACATGACCCAAGCCGCCTTTGCGTTGACGGTGGAAGGTCACGATGGTGCGAACGATGTCTTTGTCGTGACTCCGGTAGGTGCCAATGACGTGATGTTGCAACGCAACGGTGTCTTCCCGGTAGTGAACGCCAACAACACGACAGGAACGATCTCTGTTGACGGACTGGGCGGCACCGGTGATCAGTTGATCTACAACGGCACTGCCGTTGCCGATGCGATCACGGTCAATCCGACCGATGTGACGCACACCGGTTTCCGTACGATCAATTTTGCCACGGTGGAGGACTTGGAGGTTCACGCCGGCGACGGTGACGATACGGTCACGGTGGTTGGAGCGACGGCCGCATTCTTGACGGTATTCGGTGACGATGGCGATGACACGATCACAGGTGGCAGCAACGCCGAGTTGATCTTTGGTGGTAACGGCAACGATGTGATCAGCGGCATGGGTGGAGCCGATACCATTGATGGCGAAGCCGGCAATGACACGATCACGGGGGGTACCGGAGCGGACAACTTGTTCGGCGGCGCCGACTCCGACCTGATCATTTGGAACAACGGTGACGGCAGCGACTTGATGGAAGGCGGGACCGGCAACGATCGTGTCCAAGTCAACGGTGCTGGGGCGGCCGCTTCGAGTGAAATGTATACGGTTGGTCCAAACGGTTCCCGAGTCAGTCTGGCTCGCACCAACTTGGTCGCGTTCACGTTGGACATTGCTCAAGTCGAGCAGTTGGATTTGAATACCGATAGTTCGTCGGACAATGCGGAGGTCGTGACCGTCAACTCCTTGGTCGGAACGGACCTGCAAGTCCTGAATCTCGATGCGGGCGGCGACACCAACAACAGCTTCGTCCTCAACGGCAACGATTCGGCGGAAACCATCAGCATCGGACCGAATGAGCAGATATTGGGGCTCGGACCAGTCATCAACACCACGTTGACAGTTGGCGGCGCGTCAAGTGATGAAATCACGATCAATGCAAACGGTGGCGACGACACGATCACCGTCAACGCAGCGGTCAACGTCGACTTGATCCTCAACGGCGGCCAGGGCGATGACGTGATCAACGCTGCCGGACAAACCGATGCTGCACCCTCGCTGACCATCAACGGTGGCGCAGGCGATGACCACTTGGTTGGTGGATCAGGTAACGACACGATCAATGGAGATGCCGGCGAAGACACCATGGTGGGCGGCCCAGGCAACGATACCTTCGACGGTGGTGCCGACTTTGACACGATTCTGATCGCTGGAACGTCCGGCGCAGACATCATCGATGTCTTCCAAGCCGCTCCGACGACGTTGAATCACACCGTCAACGGGGACGCTCAAGTCGACACGCTGGTGGCCAGCACGGTCGAGCAAGCTCACATTGTTGCGGGCGCTGGAGCGGACTTGATCCGTGTCAACTGGCTGGACGCGCACGGTGTTAACGCAGCGGTCGATAGCCTGCGGATGACCGTGGACGGTGGTTCGGACGTGACCAGCGATCGCTTGGTGGTCGTCGATGACGGCACCGACGACTTGGTGCTGTATCGCAAGGGGCAATCCAACGACAGCGGCACGGTTCAAGTCGGACCAGGAAACGCTGAGCCGCTGTTGAACGTGTTCTCCGGAATCGAATTCGTAGACTTCGTCGACGAGAACGGTGTCGCCATCGACAATAGCGGTGGACCACAACTGACCGTGTTTAAACATGATCCGTTCGAGCTCAACAACGATCGCTTCACCGCAACCTATCTCGGCAGCGGCAGCACGATCAATGTCGATCCGACGATTGATCCAGGCCCATTGGCCAACCCGTTCGGTGACGGTCAAAACTTGGGAGGAGACCGCGACTACTATCGTCTGGTCGCCGAATCCACGGGAACGCTGGATCTGCAGGTTTACTTCCGCCAAATCGGTGCGCTCGCCAGCGGACGCCCAGGCTTGCCAAACAATGGAAACCTTGACATCAACGTTCGGGATGCCGCGGGCAATGTCATCGCCGGCTTCGGTGCCAACGATGCGACGGACGACGAGCGAGTTCGCATCCCAGCGGTGGCGGGTGAAACGTATTACTTGGAGGTATTCGGCAATGGCGGCAACGCCATCAATGTCTACAACTTCAGCGTCGTCAATCACGCTCCGCCGGTTCCCTATGCATTGGAGTTGCTGGACAACCCTGCCGATGGAACCACGAATCCGCCAGGCGGTTCGGTCAACAGCGACACCGGACGGTCGCAATTTGACAATCACACCTACGACAACACGCCGACGTTGTTCTTCCGTTTGGACGACGGGATCTTCCTGCATGACCTGCCAGGAAACCCCGTCAACGGAACTCCGCCGGACGAAGTGATCCCGATTCCATTCCGAGCGGGCTTGGCTCAGCCGAATCAACCTGGTTTTGCAATCGCGATCTTTGACGAAGGCAACACGCCTCCGCAAACGGGAACAGCTCCGCAAACACCGCTTGGATTTGCGACCGCGGTACCAGGTCAAGAAGGCATCTACACCTTCACCGTGCCTAACGCACTGGCGCTCAGCGAAGGAAGCCATTTCCTGTCGGCTCGTGTTCAAATGATCGACCCGGCGGTTGCTCAAGAGACCGGCTACGGCGATCGAAGCTTGCCGTTGGAAATCGTGGTCGACGTCACTCCGCCGAATGTTGTGTTTGGAACATTGGGCACCGGGCTGCACCCCGACAGTGATAGCGGCGATCCCGCTGTTGCAGCAACGTTGACCGATGGGATCACCAATGACTTGACACCCACGTTCTTTGGTCGCGCCGAAGCCAACTCGATCATCCGTGCATACGTGGACGCGGACAACAACGGCTTGCTCGATCCCGCAATCGATGTGCTGATCGGTCAAACGGTCACGACGCCCCTGGACGGTACGAACCAAGCGCCCACCGGCGAGTGGGAAATCACGTCCACCGTGAACATGAATGATCCGACGCTGCTTGGTGGCCTCGGATTCGACGGCTTGCGACGCATCTTTGTGACGGCAGAGGACCTCGCTGGAAACATCTCCAACCCGGTGGGAGACACCTTGGAGATTTTCATGGACACCCAAGGACCTCAGGTGACGGGCGTGTTCATCAGCGACTTCCCCGCGTTCAACATCTTCACGTTGAAACCGGAATCGCCACAACCGACGCCGCGAGTGGACAGCTTGACGATCTCCGTCCAAGACTTGCCCGCTCGGATCGCACCGTTCTTCTACAACGCTCTTTCCAATGTTCCCCCGTTGGCTCCGCTCGTACTGGTTGGTGACCACAACGGGATCATCCCGATTCAGAACCTTGTGTTCAATCCAAGCCCCTTGGCCGCAGGAATCGCAACGGGTGAGATCGTGTTGAGCTTTGCCGATCCGCTGCCCGACGATCGATACACACTGACGCTGTTGGACAGCATCATTGATCCCGCCGGCAACCAATTGGATGGAGAAAACAATGCGGCTGAGCCGATCGGCAGCCCATTCTTTGAAACTGGCGACTCGATTCCGGGCGGTGACTTCATCGCTCGATTCACGGTCGATAGCCGTCCTGAAGTTGCGACGTGGTCACAAGGCGTCGTCTATGCCGACATCAACGGCAACTTCGTCTGGGACCCAGAAGGCAAGGACAACGACTTCACCAACCGAGACTTTGCCTACAACTTTGGCGAAATCACCGACGCGTACTTCGCCGGTAACTTCTCCTCCGTGGCAACGTCCAGCGGATTCGATAAGGTCGGAGCGTACGGAGCGTTCAACGGAACGTACGAGTTCTTCCTGGACACCGATGACGATGGCATCGGAGATACCGTCGGCTCGATGGCGTTCCAAGTCAATGCGATTCCTGTTGCAGGTAACTTCTTCAACAGTGCAGCCGATGACGCGGCTGTGTTGGCAGGACAACGTCCACGCGACGAAATCGGTGCGTTCGATGGCCAAAGCTGGTACTTGGACGTCAACGGCAACAACAACATCGACGCGGGTGAACGATTCCCGACCGAGCTTCGCGGCATTCCAGTCGTGGGTGACTTCAACGGTGATGGCAACGATGACTTGGCGACGTTCAACAACGACACCGGCGTCTTCCAATTCGACTTGGATCGCGACGGCACGATCGACAATCAAGTCACGTTTGGTTTCAGCGGATTTGGCGAAAAGCCGGTCGCAGGAGACTTCAACCTCGATGGAATCGACGACATCGGTCTGTGGGTACCGGGACGCGAAGGCCAATTGCCCAAGCAAGCCGGCGAATTTCACTTCCTGATCTCCGACACACCGGCCAACTTGCCCAGCAATGTGTTTGAACCTTTCAGTCCTGCACCGTTGGGTAACGACTTTATCTCGCAGTTTGGTGACGACTTTGCATTGCCACTGTTTGGTAACTTCGATCCGCCTGTCTCTCCAGACGGCAGCGGTGCGACCTTCGTCGGTTCGCTCACCAACGACATCAATGCGTTGGACACCAATCTGGACGGACGAGTGTCCGCTTTGGACGCTCTGGTCGTCATCAATGCCTTGCGGGATCTTCGCGAGAATCCGGTGACTCGACCGTCACGCACCGTCAATGCGTTCAACGGATTGCGTCTGGATGCGTCGGCCGACGGTAACATCACGGCATTGGATGCCCTGTACGTGATCAATGGTTTGAAAGACCAAGCCGGTGCGGGGAACGCGGAAGGCGAGATGGTTCGCCCGGTCAGTGTTCCCGTCAGTTGGTCACTCGCAGCGGACAGTGCACTGGACAGTTCGGACGATGAGAATGACGACTTGCTGGACCTGCTCGCTTACGACCAAGAGCTCCAGCGAATCAAGAGCTAGCGTACGTCAGCCTTTCCAGGCTGACCTGCATGAACGTACGTCAGCCTTTCCAGGCTGACATACCCTGGACGGTTCAGTCATTCGGCATTGACTCAATGTTTCGGCATTGTCCGTTGAGCCGTTTTCTGTCCACTGCCACCTCCCCGGAGGAACTTGGGAGAGGTCACGGTTAGCCGTTTAGGCGAATGCGAGGGAGGGGGCCTGTCTGCGCATGTGAGCGTTTGGGATTGGCAAAACGCTTGCCAGGGCACGCTATCGATTTGGAAAATCGAGCGACAATTGTCGTTCGACTTTCCAAGTCGAAAACGAACACCACCATCCGTCCATGCACAAACCATTCGCCTTGTGCCGTGATGCCATTACGGTAACCTCGCCCAACTGCGTCACTCTTTCCCTCCGGACCTTCCTCCCTCGGAGGATATGAATTTGGGACGATTTATTGAATTCTGTGCTCGGTGAAGCCCCGACAACGGGCCCTCACCACGGAGACATTTTGTTCACTATGCCTTCATGGTGCGTCCCTAAGATCTTACATGACAAATGGTTACGTCGAATCCCCCAGAGACGCGAACGGTCCGGCTAGGGGGACTGCGTAATTTGCGGCGATGATGCCGGACGTGCACCATTTTTGTGGTTGTTCGGGTCCTACCCAGACGATTGATTGTGCACGTCAGCGATTGTGTTCCGGAACTGCCGCTTATCGTGGTTGTGCCTACCGGCAGAACGTCTGACAAGGACGATGACCCCACCGGCAAGGACTTCGAATCATGTTGTGCAAATTTAGCGAGCGAACCAAAGTTTGGTTCCATTCTTTCACTTTGGCTGCACTCGGATGTGTTGTCGCGATCCCCACGGGAATTTCCTCCGCGGCAAACGCAGCAGACAGCCTCGTGTCACACGATGCGTCCTTTGTGTCGCTATCGGATCAAAGCTCGATGAGTGAAACCGACTCGGCGATCGGCCAAGTCGGATTCTTGTCGGGCTCCAACGGTTGCGGTGCAGACGCATGCGACACGAGTTGCGACACGTTCACCGACGGTGGATGTGACTCATGCGGCGAAAAGGTTTGCTGCTGCTGCGAACCCTGGTGGGCGCACCGCACTGGCGGTTTCGGTCAGTTCTTGTTGCTGCGTGCGGGCAACGTCGATCACATCTACTCGATCGAACAGAACGACACGACGGCTAATGCCTTTCCGACCGGCCCGATCGGACGAGTGAACCTCGACGAAGGATCTGGATTTCGCGTCGGTGCCAGCTGGGCAGCCAGTGACTGCACCAGTTTGGTCGCATCGTTCACACGATTCGAGAGTGACACCGCGGACACAATCGTGCGAAACGGCGCGAACGTTCTGAACTCTCAAATCATTCACCCCAGCACGGCGACGACCGGTGCATCCAGCTTGCAGTCGTACGCCGAGTACTCGCTTGACTTTCAATTGGTGGACGTTGCTTACCGGCACATCTGGAAAACAAGTGACATCTACGCCATCAACTGGCTGGCGGGTTTCCGCTACGGAAACATGGAGCAGAACTTGCTCGCTCAACAACAAGTCTCCGTCGCGACCGGATTGGTCGACGTCGATGTGAACATGGACTTCAACGGATTCGGATCCATGTTCGGAATCGATGCCGAACGTCGCAGCCCGTCAACTGGCATGCTGATCTACGCCAAAGGTTTGAGCAGCTTCTTGGCAGGTGACTGGAAAGGAACGTATCGTCAAACCAACCAGTTCGGTGGCGGCGTGGTTGCCAACGAGTACGAAGATTTCCGCGTCACACCGGTTCTGGAGTTGGAACTGGGTCTGGGCTGGCAAAGCCGTTGTGGCAAGTGGCGTATGACCGCCGGTTACCTCAACAGTGCTTGGTACGATGCCATCTCGACTCGCCAGTATGTTGATGCCGTGCGAGCAACCGACTACACCAGCGTCGGCGACACCATCACGTTCAGCGGCCTGACGGCTCAGTTTGAACGTCGGTTTTAGCACTTAGAGGTTGAGAATCGTCCAATAAATGGCCGGCAGCAATGCCGGCCATTTTTCGTTGGATGGCATCGTCAGTCCGCTGACGATGGCTCAAACGTAGACGAAGCTGATGGGGGCATCGATCTCCGGGTGCAAGCTCTTGTGGACAGGGCATGCACGGGCGGCGGCTTCCATTCGGTCCCTCATGGACAGATCTGTGACCGCAGACGCGGCGACCGTGACCACGGTCGGCAATCGCCCGATCCGTCGGACCGGGGAAGTCACCATCTCTTTGGTCACCTGTACCGTGGTTCCTGTTAAATCCAGGTCGTGGCGTTCAGCCACCAACCCCAAGATCGTCAACACACAGGTCCCCAGCGCCGTAGCAACCAGATCGGTCGGCGAAAACGAACCGCCCAGGCCACCGTTATCTGTGGGAGCGTCAGTGGTCAATTCTGCGAGACTTGGCCCGTGAATTGCTCTGCAATTGAGTTGCCCAACGTATCGAGCGGTGATTTCAACAGACATCGTGAGATCGACTTCCTAATGGTGATGCAGATCGCGAAAGGAGAAAGAGGGTTCAGGCGTGCATTCGATCCTGCTTGAGGGTTCCAAATCAATTCTGTCTTGGACGGCCCATGGGCGGGGTGAACGTGCCGAAAAACCCGTCCAGACAGCGGATTATTGATAAATATGAAGTTTCAGGGAGTGTTTCCTGCGGACCCCCAATTAACTTTAGGCGATTGTTGCGGTAAACACTCCGCCTTTACGCATTGTTGAATGTGGCAAAGTTTGACCCGGTATTCGGCTCGACGTGATCCGATCGGGATGAGTAATCTTCGCCTCGCCAGCATCCCCGATTTTATTTGTAGCACCGAGGGCTTCCCGACGCTTGTCCAAGCATCAGGGAAGCCAATTCCTTCCTCCAATCCACCTCCCAATCCCCCCGCCAAACAGCCCGCTCCAAACCGCTGTTTGGGAGAAGCTCAAATGATGACGATACAACAAGCGTCGACTCGCGAAGCGAACTTGATCTTGCGAATCCAAAGTGTCTTGGAAGCACATGCTCAACTTTCCCCGTATCATCTTGGCCTGGATGTGACGATGGAAGGCCCGCGGGTCGTCCTGCGTGGCGTCTTGCCTTCGGCGGCACTCAAACAAGCATTGGTCCCCGCGATTCGCCAAGCTGGTGTGTTGGGCCAAGTCTGTAACTGCGTGGAAGTCGCCTGAACACTCGGGTGTCCACGCAAGCCTTTGCCTGCATCAGCAAGATTTTTCTGCGAAAATCTTGTCGCGAATTTGTCGTCCCCACCAATCGCGTATACTGATGGTGGAAGCGATGGCAGGTGGTCGATCCATTCAAAAAACGGATGGATGAGCCCGAGCGCCCGAGCGTTTGTGTGGCCCGAGCTCATGCATAGCAGGATGCGTGTCCCAGAAATGAATGCGACCCCGTTTGCGGCGACTCAATCAACAGGTCGTTGGGCAGCACATGAGACAGAATCCTTCGCTTCTCCAGTAACCTCACAGGCACATTGGATGAGCAAACCAACATCGCAGAAAAGTTCGTCGGTCGAATCGCAACAGGCCGCAACCCCTGAGCATGGACGATCTTGGACGTTCTTGAGCAACCACGCCCACGTCTTGATCGTCCTTCACACCGAGCCCGGACTCGTTTTACGTGAGGTCGCCTTGCGGGTGGGGATCACGGAGCGTGCTGTTCAGAGGATCGTGCTGGACTTGGAGGAAGACGGTTTCTTGCGTCGAGAAAAGGTCGGGCGAAAGAATCAGTACGAAGTGGTAACGGACAAATCGCTACGTCACCCCATCGAGTCGCACCGCAAGATCGGTGACCTGCTGTCGATGATCTCCAAATAGACCCTTGGGAGTTCTGGAGCGAGCTCAATCGAGCATGCATCGAGACACCGCTCCTGATGTGGTTGTCAACGATCGCCTCAGAAACTCGACTTGGCGTTATACTTCGTAAGACGAGCCGTCTTGGACCGAACTGTCCTTCGCAAGGCTTTGTCGAGAAAACACTTTGCCTGACGGTTCCAAAGCGTTCGCCCCATTGCTGCCCTCCCCCAAAGACACAAACTCAGCCTCATGATGCGTCTTTCTTTTTTAAACATGTACAAAGTAGCCTGGATCGCTCTCGGATTGGTTTCGATGGCGGTCGCTACACTGCCGGTGGCACTCGCAGAAGATCCGGTCGAGAATCCGCATGCTGTCGATCCGGCGGAAGCGGCCGAGTTGAGTCCGGAGCGGGAAGCGGAGTTGATTTCCGAAGTTCGCCAGATCACCTTCGATGGAAAACGTGCAGGCGAAGGTTACTTTAGCGCGGACGCCCGTCAGATGGTTTTCCAAAGTGAACGGGACGCCGACAATCCGTTCTATCAGATCTACTTGATGGACTTGGAAACGGCGGACGTTCAACGTGTCTCGCCAGGAATGGGCAAGACGACCTGTGCGTGGATTCATCCCGATGGCGAACAAGTTCTGTTTGCCAGCACGCATCATGATCCCGAATCGGTCGCAAAACAAAACGAACTGCTGGAGCTGCGTCGTGAAGGAAAGCAGCCTCGGTACGCTTGGGATTACGATCCCGAATTCGAACTTTATGAGCGTTCGGCCGACGGTGAATTGAAACGACTGACGGATGCCAAAGGCTATGACGCCGAGGGCAGCTACAGTCCGGATGGAAAGCAGATTGTTTTTGCGTCCAACCGCGCCGCGTATTCGCAACCGATGTCGCCCCGCGAACAGCAGTTGTTTGAGATCGACAAAGCGTACATGATCGACTTGTACATCATGAATGCGGACGGAACCCACATTCGTCAACTGACCGATGAGGCCGGTTACGATGGCGGGCCATTCTTTTCAGCCGACGGCAAACGGATTTGCTGGCGTCGATTCAGCGAAGACGGCGCGACGGCGGAGGTGTACTCGATGAAGACCGATGGCACCGACGTCAAACGTTTGACGTCGATCGGCGCGATGAGCTGGGCTCCCTATTTTCATCCCAGCGGCGACTACCTGATTTTCACCACAAATAAACACGGCTTTGGGAACTTTGAACTCTACTGTGTTCGCGCCGACGGCGCCGGCCAGCCGGTTCGAGTCACGTACACAGACGGTTTCGATGGGCTGCCCGTGTTCTTGCCCGACGGCAAGCATATCTCGTGGACGAGCAATCGAACCGCGGAGAAACAGTCGCAGATTTTCCTTGGTGAGTGGAACGATACAGAGATCCGCAAGCGTTTGGGGCTGGACAACACCGCCCCGAGCAGCGTAGCGGATCGAGACGCAGCGTTGGCTGCCGCAGATCAATCAACGCCAGAGTTTTCGCCCGCCGATGTCGCCCGACACGTCGACTATCTTTGCCGACCGGAACTCGGTGGCCGGCTGACGGGAACAGATGGTGAACGTCGCGCGACGGCGTACGTGGCGGCCTATCTGGAAAGCCTCGGTTATTTGCCTGCTGGCAGTGATGGCACCTATTTTCACTCGTTCGAATTCCCTGCGGGCAGCCAACTGACGGGCGAGAACACTCTGACCGTTGGTGATAAGAAGCTGACCGTTGAGACCGATTGGCAACCGTTGTCGTTTTCCAACAGCGGGGCGACTGAGCCCGCCGAAGTCGTCTTTGCCGGATACGGCATGCGTGTGCCTGGCAATGAGGAAGTCGAAGAGTACGACAGCTACGTTCACTTGGACGTCGCGGGTAAATGGGTGCTCGTGCTGCGTGACTTGCCGCAGGAGATCTCGGCCGAGCGTCGGCAGCAGCTTGCTCGATACAGTTCACCTCGGCGTAAAGCCACCGTCGCTCGCGATGCCGGTGCGCTAGGCATCATCTTTGCCGCTGGTCCGACCAGCAAAGTCAAGAATGAGTTGATTCGTTTCGATCGCGATGCATCGCAGGCTAACATCAGCATCCCGGTAATATCGGTGACCAACGCGGTGGCTGAGTCCCTGTTTGCCGGCAACAAAGAAACCTTGCAAGCTGCTCAGGCGAAAATCGATGACGGCTCGATGCAAATGGGCTTTGCACTGCCCGCTACCAAGGTCGCCGTGACGGTCAGCATCGAACGCAAGACGGGAACTGGGCGTAATGTCCTGGCTCGTCTGCCTGCTGGCGATGAAATCAATTGGGACGCGCCAGTTGTGATGGTCGGTGCCCACATCGATCACCTCGGACGCGGCGGCGGCAGCAACTCACTGGCCAAGGATGACGAACGCGATCAGGTCCACGTGGGTGCCGATGACAACGCCAGCGGCGTCGGCGTGATGTTGGAGATCGCGCAGTACATCGCAAACGAAAAATCCACCGGTCGGCTTGCCGGCCAACGTGACCTCATCATTGCGGCTTGGAGCGGCGAAGAACTCGGCTTGTTCGGTTCACAAGCCTTTGTGCAGTCGTTTCAGGAGCTGTATCCCAATGCTCCCCAACCAGATGCCGAAACGGACGACGTCTCCGCCGCTCATGCGCACGCTCACGCTCACGGCTCATCTGAGTCCAACGAGCCGCTGACGCAGGCCATCAGCGCTTATCTCAATCTCGACATGGTCGGCCGAATGTCGGACAAGCTGATCATCCAAGGCATCGGGTCGTCGCCCAAGTTTGCTGCGGAGGTGCAACGTCGAAATGTGCCGGTCGGGTTGAAATTGCAGTTGGACAAGACCAGCACTGGATTGCCCACCGATGCCTCAGCGTTCGTCACTCGTGGCGTTCCGATCTTGTCCGCTTTCACCGGAGCACACTCGGACTATCACACACCACGTGACACGCCGGACAAGCTGGATTACGAGAGCGCGGCAAAAATCGGTCGATTGTTCGCTTTGATCACACGAGGTCTGTTGACGTCGGAGACGACACCTGAGTTTCAATTGGACGAGGGAGAGAAGCAGAAGGATGCACCGCGGGTGCGTTTGACCGCTTACCTGGGGACGATTCCCGACTACGCCGCCGGCGAAGTCGTCGGCGCGCAGCTCAGTGGCGTCGCAGCCGATGGGCCGGCCGCGAAGGCGGGGGTAAAGGGTGGCGACGTGATCATCGAACTGGCGGGACGCAAGGTCGAGGATCTGTACGACTTCACCTACGCGATCGAAGCCCTCAAGATCGGTCAGGAGACAGAAATCGTCGTCAAACGAGGCGAGGAAACGCTGCGTTTGAAAGTTACTCCCGGCTCCCGCGACTGACATTGGCAATCGCGATCATTTTTCCAGTGTGATCGTAAAGCGGTCGTGATTGGGCGTCTTACCGAAAATCATCCAGACGAAATCGATCAATGCGAATGCAAGATGTTTGCCCGGCAAGAGCAACCACCGCACGAAATTGACATCGCGCTTCCTACGACGCTTGGTCAATTGACGTGCAGCTGACGTATTACGGTACGTCTTGGGCCGCAGGATGTAACCAATCATGGCGTAAATCATGACGCCCGCCGTCAAGAAAATCCTAAGCGGTAGCCGAGGTTCCGGCGCATTCCGCGAGAACCAATAGACGAATCCCGTAACCAGCAAAACGGCGAACACAAACTTGAGGATAATTCTGGAACGCGAGGCGGACATGAGTAATGAAGTCAGGGAGCGGTAAAGCAACAGCAAGTTGCAGACAAATGACGTTGTGCGTTGTGATGACTAAACTATTCGAGTAGGCCGGGATCTCTACGGCTTAGGTTACGGATTGTTTTCCCTGTTTGCCACCCGTTTCCTCTGGTGGTGTCGAAAGTTTGTTGCCACGCGGCATTGATCGCCGGCCCCTCGTAGATCCGGTAGTGACGAGTAACAGCATTCGGCTTCTAGTCCTCACATGTCTCCCGCATTCACTTGTTGCCGTTACAGGGACTTACGAGGACACAGGGACTTACGAGGACACAGGGACTTACGAGGACACAGGGACTTACGAGGACACAGGGACTTACGGGGACACAGGGACTTACGAGGACACAGCACTTTACCGATTTCCGCACGGGATCACCGAATCGATCTCAATCCCGTTTTTTCCTCCGCTCGGCTTGAGACAATGCGATGCCTCAACAGAGTGCTCATTCCCAGTTTTCTCCTTGCTGCGTTCTCCGCGATGGCCCCCCTGTTATCACTGCCCCTTGATAGATAACGTTGCCCAACGGAACACCAAGCTTGTCACTGCACCGATGACCGAGACAATCGCACTCATGATTCACATTGCACTACTGATAGCGATGTTCGCTGGAAGCTGGCTGTTGCCTCGTACCTTCGGATTGCTCGGGTTACTTTGCTCACACTGCTCCTGCGTAGTCGGTGTGATTGCGATTGGCTGCGTTTCAATCGCCGCCAATCTACCAGCAAACAAATAAAGCCGCGGAGGCGGCGGAAGCGTAAAGCCTGGGACGTCAGTCCCAGGTGGCGTTTCGCAACGATTCCAGCCAAGCCGCGAAGGCGGCGACAGATTGAACCCGTTTTAATACCAACCCGTTTTACCCCCTCTTCCCTTTCCAACCCGTTCTACGACCGGGGAAAAACCGAGGGCAGAGCACTTTACATTTGCTCAACGAAGGCTGAAAGAGCTAATGCTGACCTCCCCAGCAAGGTGCTCTGTCCCCAGTTGACCGTCCCCAGTTGACCCTCCGATCGTGAAATCTCCAGCAAAGTGCTCTGTCCCCATTTTGATGGGGACATTCAGATTACTTATCGGCCTGGAATAATTGAGCGATCTCGCGTGGTCCTTCGTTCACAGCAATGTCAGCCATCGTCTGCCCGTCCGCATTTTTTTGTAACGGATCTGCACCTGAACGCAAAAGCAAACGAACGAGGCGCGGCCGCTTACCGAGTATCGCCTCTCGTAGAGCATTGTTGCCAAAGTCGTCACTCGCATTTGGGTCTGCACCTGCGTCAATCAATAGCCACGAAATCTCGAAGCGACCGTCGAATGCAGCTTGAAACAACGGGGTCTTCTTCGTCATTTTCGAACGGATGCTAACATCCGCTCCACGTCGCAGCAGTAGATCGACGGTATCAATCGCGTTATTGCGCACCACATAAGTTAAGAGCGCGTCCCCCGCAGGATCAGTATTGCGAACATTTGGGTCAAGACCTGCGTCAAGTCGTTGCTTGATAAACGAGGTGCTAAGAATCGCCGCACGACTAAACACTGGCGAATCGTCGCTGAGAGACAGCGCTGCGTCCGACAGCGAAGGCTCGCCGCAACCAAGCAGAACCACAGAGAAGAATAGCAGAACTGCAAAACCTTTTAAGGCGTGCATTTCAGTCCGACACCGTCCCGCATCAACGGGGCGTGAATCTCGATTCTCCGTTCGTGAAAGAGTGCAAACCCGATCAACGCGTGTGCCCAAGTTTTCAGCCAAAATGAAGCCGTCGCGGCCGAGGACGATTCTAGTCATTGAGTTACGCATCGGAGACCAAACGAGAGCTAACACCGGGTGTGGAAATTCTACAGTACGTAGTAAAGGAGAATTGTGATACATGCTATACCGATACCCACCGCCACTTTGCGTTTTGATCGACTTGAAGCCACGACGGCGGACACAGCGAGGAGGATCGAAGCAATTCCAGCCACAAACTGCAGTAGCCATCTGCGAGATATTTCCCCAGGAGGCCATGACATCCATTCGCCTTCAAGATAACACACGACCGGGGACATAACACACGTCCGGGGACAGAGCACTTTGCTTTTGCTCAATGATATCTGATAGAGCTGACGCTGAACTCACCAGCAAGGTGCTCTGTCCCCGGTTGATTCAGTTGATTTACGGCTTTCCGCACCGATTCCAAATGCTCTTTCAATGCGTCCGATAAATCCGGCTGGAACTGCTCCGGTGAGATGATTTGAATGTCCACTCCAGGCAATTGCTCCTTAAGGGCCGAAACCTCGGACTCGCTAACAAAGCTCGAATCATCGTCAACGATCTCCAGTCGTTTTAACTTGGAGAGACCAGCCAACTCTTTGATTGCCTGCTGTTGCGGCGTCCCAAAAAAGCGAATGGATTCCAGATTTGTACAGACCTCATATCCGCTCGACTTCATCGTGCTCCGGTTCTGAGCTTGAATTTGCAAATGGACCAGTTTGGGAAGCTTGGCGAGAAATCGCAGATCGCCAAAATACTCGCCGCTGCCCAGGTACAGTCGTTGCAGTTGCGGCAGTTTACCGAGCGGACTGAAATCCAATGCTTGAAAAACGCGAAACCCGATGAAACCGCGTCGGTCAAACCGAAGCGTTGTCACGGCGTCCAATTCCGATGCATTCTTATCGAGCTGATCGATGTCTGGCAGCCAGAGCTTTGTGATCCGATTCTGCTCGTTCCAACCATAGGCCCAATGGTACTCTTTCACCGCTCGGCCAAATGGCAGTGTCTCGCCGGTCACTTTGAATGGGCTGCATCTGATCTTGGGATTCGAAAACGCGAGATCCCACATCGTCTGCGCGTCATCCAGAGACACACCTACAAAACGGAGGTCCGTTTCCAGCAATCTGACGAGATCACTGTCTAGCTCGGTGATGTGCAAGTGCATAAGTGAAACGCCACTCAGCGAGCTCTGTTTTGCGATTTCCGCTGAAGTGGAGGCACCCGCGGGCAAGTATTGCAAATCATATAAACAAAACGAGCACCGCTGGTTGGCTCGCAACACGGCATTCCAATCGTCCATGGTTAACGGTGCATTCAGATAGAAAGGCCTTTTGCGCGTCCCAGCATAGGCATCGATAAAATCCGCAAAGCCGGGAATGGGTTTGGTGCTGTACGTGGTTACGAACGGGGGCAGTGTCACGCCGCTCTCGTTGCGATCGGGCAACTTTGCATCGCAAAAGGCCAACGATGTGGTTTTGTGACAAAGATCTTCCATCTGCTCAGCCGTGATCTCGCGACTCAGGATGCCCACATGTCCTGAGTAACTGCGGAGCGGTTTGGTGTCCACAAACGGCTGTAGGTTCTCAATCGTGATAGACCTGATCCCGGGAGGAGGAATGGAGATCAAACGATGCAAACAGTCTGCGTCTCGTTCGCCACGGACGTTGACATAGAGCCCGAGTGAACCGTTGGAGCTGAACAGACGTGCGGCACCGTCGGTCAATTTCTGAATCCGCCGCGATTCCTCGGCCACACTCAGCAATTCCCAAGACGGCGGACGTGGATTCACCGATACCGATTCGAGCGCGCTCGATGCGATGGTCAGCGGATCATAGCGTTGCAGAGCGAACCAAGTGCTACAAACTGCGATCGTGGACAAGACCAGCGACCAGACTGAAACCAAGTGGTGTTTCGATCCGTCAGACGATTCGGCGGTCCAGAGGGGAACCAAAAATGCAACGATGAAAAAGAACGGGATCGTCGACCACATTACTATCTCAATGCAGTTTTCCAGGTATCCGAGTCGAATCGGTTGAGAGAAAGCCTGAATGATCCAAAATGCACTGACAGCAGTGACCAACCCGATCAAGCAGATCGCTTTCAGTGCCATCCATCTGCGATTTAAAAAATACCGCAAGACAAAATAGAGTGAGACCAGAAACGCGAACACCGCAAACATGACGGTGAAGAATCCGACAACGTAACGGTGCGATTGAAGTTCGGTATCGATGGCGTTGCGAAGAACAGTCGCCGGAAACATGACGACCGCGAAACCGATCATCAGCCGCTGCCGGTGCCGATTCAAGTAGGAACCGACACGCGACAACATCTTCACCAACCAGCCGTTGACTTTCTCAAACCATCGAACGTGGATGGAAAGCAGTGAAATGAGAATCGTCGTTGCAAACGTTCCCAACAGTCCGGTCAGTGGCCAACGATAGCGGGCCCAAAACTCTGGGAGCGACAATTCTGTCTGCTCTCGCCGCGGATCCCCGTGATACGCCCAATTCGCTTCGTGAACGTTCAGCCAACGCCCCGCGAAAAGAAAGATGACGAGCCCAGCAACAACCGTCAAGAAATAGATCGCAACGACTTTGCGCTCAATGGGTACCAGGACCACCGCCAAGCATAATCCCGCAGAACTGGCGATCAAAGCGTAGAGCGGCGGCATCGGCAATTCGATCGGGTCCAAATACGGAAGATCGGCGTACCAATACACCGAACCGACCAATGCCAAGAGCCAAAACCCGAGTGCGGCCAGTATCCAGGCATCCATGGGAGCCGGAATGAGGAATCGCCAAAGACGTTTCGCGTGACTCAAGGTAGGGATCTCGATGGTGGTTTCGATCGATCTGGACAAGCGTATTCGCTGGGACAACGCGTCGCGACATGCAATTGTATCGTAACGATCGACGGCGACGTCACGACTCGAAAGCAAACGCATCATCCAGGCTTGTAGCGTAGGTTCGAGGACAACAGGAGGACAAACAGGGAGAAAACCACAACCGGAACCACCACCGGGGACAGAGCTCTTTGCATTTGCTCAACGAAGGCTGATAGAGTTGATGCTTGCCAGCAAAGTGCTCTGTCCCCGGTAGACGCTGCTTGCGGTAGACGCTGTCCCCGGCAGACGTAGATGTTCAATAGACTTGTTGCCGGGTTGCGATGAACGGAAGTTGTCGCGCACGACATGCCCATCTGGATGACCGTCACGTCAGAGAACAGACAGTTTGGGCAAAAAAATGTGCGGGCAAAAAAATGCGAGACCAGATTGAGCATGACCATTTTTTTGCCCCTCCATTTTTTTGCCCAAACTCTCACAGAGTGAGGATGACGGGGATGACGGGGACAGAGCACTTTGCCGGCGGTTGACGTACAGCATCGAAATTCGATGGGGGACACAGCACTTTGCTGGCGAGCGATGCCGGAAAAGTATACTTCTGCGTTGCTGGCTGCGGATCTGCCCAATGAGAGCCTGAAAAATCGGCGCTGCGCATGAAAAAAGGGACTCACGGCTTGATTGCGTGAATCCCTTTAGGCTCAGTGCGGCCGAGAGGACTTGAACCTCCACGCCCTAAAACGGGCACTAGATCCTTAGTCTAGCGCGTCTGCCAGTTCCGCCACGGCCGCGTTGAGTGGGAGAAGTTTCGCATATTCATCTGATTCGTCAACGCCCCAGCGGGTTCGCCAGAAAAACGGCCTCGCCCCGGCCGATCTTGCCGCTGAAATTCGCCACAAAAACGTGAAACTGCCCATGAAACTGGCTAGTCAGCGGATCCCCAGATCAGAGCCGCCAGGCTCACGTTGACACGCCGGGGCTGCCTTTTCTAGTGTCCCGAGCAACATGTCGACTCAAACCGATGGATCATCGTGCTTGCCGTACTGGATGGGCTGGGCCCGGACCATGCTTGCTGCGCTGATGCTGACCATCCTGCTGGTACCCAGCGGTTGCTCGTCGGGTCGATATCTCACCAATCGTCGCGTGCGGGCCAATCCGCTGGAGGCGCCTCTGCAATTGATGGCCCGCCAGGGGCCACAGGTCAGTGAACGAACTTGGAACACGCTGAGGCGGTACGGCCTACGCGAGACTTACAACGAAGACACATCGCTGTGCTTGGACCAGATCCGCAGCACCGTCGCACAGAATCGCGACGCCGAACTGATCCATGCTCTCAGTGAACTGTCCTACGTCGAAGGAAAGAAGGCTGAGCGTCAGGGGCGACAAAGCACCGCGATCAACCACTATGCCTTTGCACTAACGCAGAGCTATGACTATCTGTTTAGCGAAGATCTGCGGGAGACGCGAAACCAGTTCGATCCGCAGTTCCGTGCGACTTGCGATTTGTACAACGAGTCACTTGAAGACACTTTGCGGTTGCTGTGCAGTGAAAACCGGATCAAGCCCGGCCAGACTTATCGCGTGAAATCAGGCGATCGCGAGTTCGTGGTGCGAACGGAGATGCGAGGAAAATGGCGAAATGAGGATTTCGCGAAGTACGAGTTCGTCAGCGATTTTGAGATCGAAAAACTTCGCAACCGACACACGACCTACGGACTCGGCGTGCCATTGGTGGCGGTCCGCAGACCCACTGAGAAATCAGACCCGCGTGAAGAATACTATCCCGAGGGCCTGAGTTACGCTGTGACTGCTTTGATGCGTTGTGAGCCTCCCAAGGCGGACGGCAAGGGCGAAGTCAACACGTGTGTCCTTGAGTTCTTTGACCCCATGACGGCGAACCAGGTACGGCTGGCCGATCACTGGGTGCCACTGGAGACCGACCTGACAACACCGTTGGCGTATTTCCTAGACAACCCCAAATTCCGAGAACGCAACGCGGAATTTGAGGGATTGATCAATCCGGCGGATGCGGAGAAAAATCGCGGACTGTACATGCTGGAGCCCTATGATCCCAATCGGATACCGGTGCTGATGGTTCACGGCCTGTGGTCTAGCCCGCGGACATGGATGGACATGTTCAACGACCTGCGCAGCTTTCCCGAGATCCGAGAGCGATACCAATTCTGGTTCTATCTTTACCCATCGGGTCAACCGTTTTGGTTGAGCGCGACGCAACTGCGTAACGATCTGGCGGATATGCGTAAGGTTTTTGACCCTGATGGGCGTGATCGACCGTTGGACGACATGGTCTTGGTCGGCCACAGCATGGGCGGGCTGATCAGTCGGATGCAAACGATCGATAGCGGAGATGATTTTTGGAAGATTGTCAGCGATCAACCACCAGACAAGCTCAAGGGCGACCCGGAACAACGCGACAAGTTGGTCAGCACGCTCTACTTCAAACCCAACCGCAGTGTTTCGCGTGTGATCACGATCGGGACGCCTCACAAAGGCAGCGAATTCGCGAACGATTTCACCCGATTTGTGGCACGCAAGTTGATCAAGCTGCCCAATCTGGCCGTTCGCACGACCGAGTCCCTGGTGGGCGGAAACCCAGACTTCTTTCGTGACACGGAACTGTTGACGATGGCCAATGCGATCGATTCGCTTGCACCCGAGTCACCGATCTTTCCTGTCATGCACAAAGCTCAATACGACAAGAATGTCAAGTTTCATAACATCGTTGGTATACTGGAGGATCCGTCGTTCTTGCAGCGTCGAGCGGGTGAGGGAGACGGCGTGGTCAATATCAAAAGCGCGGAGCTGCCCATCGCCAAGAGTGAACTGGCAGTCGACGCAGACCACACGACCATTCACATGACAGGCAAAGCAATCTTCGAGGTGCGCCGCATCCTGCTGGAGCACCTCAATGATGTGGACGCGGATGATCGAGTCGCGGACGGAAATGGCGATCCGGCATTTCGCATGGTCAGTGACCCGGAGAACAGCATCAGCAGGTGATGCCGACATTCATGCGATCGTGGCGATGAACCCCGATCACGGTGTGCAATTCAATCAAGTGGCGACAAACGAAGCCAAGGGAGCGGAGCGTTTCGCATTCTCAACCCGGTGACGGGTGAGCTTAGGCTGCGAGCCATCGGCACGTACCGTGCCGGTGAACAATTGCGGCTCCTCGGAACTGGCGGCTGGTTGGCTCGTCAAACGGGACTTCGGCGATGCGGTCGGTTTGGAGCGATGCGTCTTGGCCGTCTTCAGCGTCTGGTCTTCGGGGTGAGCGAAGGCGTGCTGCCGCTCGCTGTGCTCCAGTTCGACTTCACCGTCGATCTCCTTTCCGGCCAACTCGCCACGCAGGATATGAACATCCTTGGGGGCGGAGATTCCGATCCGGACTCGGTTGCTATCAATTTTGACAAGCGTCAAAACGATGTCGTCACCGATCATGATTTTCTCGTCGAGTTTACGTGACAGAACCAGCATGGCAGCTTCCTTTGCCTCAGTGGGCGGTATCGAGTCGTAGTCGGCAGCGACAGTGCTGCGTCCTTGAAAGTGGTTTAATGCAGTTGGTGTGCCAAAGCGATTATTTCAAGCACCGGAATCGGTGCGGATTCTTTTGAATGCTCAAGAACAGCGTGAATCCTGTGGTTTTCAAATTCTGCGGTGGCAATGCAAGCGTTCTGTGACGCTCTTGGCTTTGAAAGAATTACAAATTGAGGCGGTCAAAATGCAAACAAGAGCTGCAGAAAGCCGATCAGTGGAAAACTGGTCTGGAAATCAGCCGGGTGTTTTGGCTACGGTCCCACATGCGTGATTTTCTTTTGAAAGTATTGGCACGAATCCGTCACGGAGGACCATCGTGCAGACATTAAAGACTGCGGCTATCGTCGTTCTATTGCTGACTGTGATGTACAGCGGCTACGTATCCTTAACGACTCCCCCTGAACCTTTGTCCGACGAGGTCGAAGCGTTGGTGATCGATAGTGATCTTGGGATCACGTCGGATCCGATGATGCCATCGCTGGGCGACAGCATGCTGGGACCGATGGATACCGGCTCTGTTTCGAGCAACAGCATGGGAACCTCTGGACCATCGATCAACGCCGGGCAATCTCAACTTGATGGGCCGCAATTTGGCGGACCCGAATTCAATGCACCGTTGACAGATTCCGCCATTGAGTCTGGTGGCACTGGCGCGACGGTGTATCCACCGGTTGCATCAGCGAACAATGCGTCACCAGGTATGAACGTTTCGCAGCCATCGGGAAACTCGTTTGAAATCCCGCAGATCAACACCTCACTCGCTTCATCGCGTCAAGGCTCGCCGAGCCTGTTGCCTGCGGTGACCAATCCCGGACAAGTCAACGCGCCCGCATCGATGGAAAGCTATCCGTCGACCGACACCACGTTTCAGCTCCCCGAGCCGGGTACGGCCAGCGGCGGGTTCGATCCCAATCGCGGGACAGCATTCAATCCCAACAGTGCGAACACCGCATCCAGCACGGTCTATTCGTTGAATGACCAAGCGACGGACAATCGCGCGGCATCGGGGCAGGTCAAGACAAACTCGTTTGCTCAAGAGCCCCCAACGAGTGCTTACGGTGTCGGGAACACCGGCCTACCGGCTGCTGAGAATCGCGGATTGAGCAATGCCATCTTGGTGGCCGATCAGATGTACGAAAAGGATCAGCTGAAGGAAGCCCTTGCTACGTTGAGCGTCTTTTACAACACGCCCAACGTGAGTGAGCAGCAACGCAATGAATTGCTGAACCGTTTGGATCCGTTGGCTCGTGACGTCATCTACTCCAAGCGTCATTTATTGGAGCAGCCCTACCGAATGACCTCCACGGAAACGTTGACGCAGGTCGCCAACCGATTCGGCGTGCCGTGGCAGTTGCTGGCGAACATCAATGGAATCGTTGATCCGGTGACGATTCTGCCCGGCACCGAGTTGAAAGTGGTGCGGGGACCGTTTCGGGCGGAAGTCGATTTGGCCCGCAATGAGTTGACCTTGTTCCTGGGTGATTTGTACGCGGGTCGTTTTCCGATCGCGGTGGGCAATGACCCAGCACCGACGGAGGGAATCTACACGGTGCGGGACAAGCAAGAATCGCGAACTTACTATGATCGTTTGGGAGCGGCCGTCCCGCCGGGCAACCCGGAGAACCCCTACGGAAACGTGTGGATGGACCTGGGCGGTCAGTTGTGCATCCATGGCAGTCCGAACACGATGCAGCCGACGACCAAGGGCTGCATCAGCTTGGCCGGCGATCTGGCATCCGATCTTTATGGGATTGTGTCCCAGGGTTCATCTGTCACCATTCGTAGGTAACACTGTCACATTCATGTACACCTACGGAGAATGACGAGCGATGCAATACGATCGTGATGGATTAATTCAGATTTTGGAACAGGAAGCCCTGCAGCGTGGCGAGTTCACACTGGCGAGCGGCAAAAAGGCGTCCTATTACCTCGATTGCAGACGAATCACGCTGCACCCCCAGGGTGCAAATCTGGTCGCCGCCGGCATGCTGAGCGTGATCGAAGCGGCCGGTGATTTGCCTGCTGCGGTGGGAGGAATGGCCATCGGAGCGGACCCCATCACGGCCTCCATCGTGACCATCGCCGGTCAACGTGGCTTGCCGCTGAAGGGGTTCATGGTTCGAAAAGAACCCAAGGGCCACGGGATGGGAAAACAAGTCGAGGGTCCCGTTGAGCCTGGTCAAGAAGTCGTGATCGTCGAAGACGTGATCACGAGCGGTGGCAGCGCGATCAAAGCCGTCGAGGCGGCTGAAGCGTTTGGGTTGAAGGTCCGCGAGGTGATCGGAATCATCGATCGGTTGGCCGGAGGCGAAGCCGCATTTGCAGCCAAGGGGCTGAAGCTGACGACGCTGACCACGATCCGTGACTTCGGAATTGAACCGGAGTGACCCGCGAAGGGCAGCGTTGTGCTGCATTCTGACAGTCAAAGACACTAGCACGAAGCGCAAGCGAGTGAATTGGCGACGCACTCACTCGCTTGCGCTTCGTGCTGGTATGTCCTACGCTGCAGCAAAGCAAAATGCTTCAGGGGCGTGCGGTAGCAAGGAAAACGCGTCATCATGGAAACGACTCTCCACCGTCAGCTCAAACAGCTTTACGCCACCGATCTGACGCAGACGGAAGTCGTGATGGGGGACTATCGAATCGACGCGGTTCGCGATGACGAGCTGATCGAGATCCAATGTGCTTCGCTTGCTGCGATCAGCGCCAAGGCCACCCAATTGCTACGGTGCCATCGATTGCGTGTGGTCAAGCCGATCATTGCACGGACACGGATTGCAAAGAAAACGCGGTCAGGCGGTGCGGTCGTCTCGCGACGTTTGAGCCCCAAACGCGGCGACGTTCTGGATTTGTTCGATGAACTGATCTACTTCACACGTGTTTTTCCACACGAGAACTTGGTCGTCGAAGTCCCGATGATCCACGTCGAACAAACGCGAGTTCCCAACGCGAAAAAACGACGCCGCTCCTGGCACAAGGACTACCGGGTGCTCGATGTCAGCTTGGAGTCCATCGAGAAAACGTACGAGTTGCGGGTCCCGTCAGACTTGCTGAAACTGGCGAATTTATCGCAAGCGTGCGTATCGGATGCCGACGCGTTTGACACCTCGCAAATCGCCGCCGCAACGGAACGGCCACGATGGTTTGCGCAGAAGATTGCTTATGTGTTACGTAAGACGAATGCGATTGAGGCAACCGGTCGTACGAAGTCCGGGATCACCTATCGCAAATCGGCTTGAAGGCTGCGGGTCAAACGATAATCCTTGCGCATTAGGGTGGACTGCTCAACGTTTGGTGTTGATTCTTTTTGGGTTTGCGCAAGTTTATGTCCCTACTGCCGGCGCAGTTGGTGGCCCCCAGTGAGCCTCAGGCGCTAGCCGTGGGCCTGAGGCGGATTGTGGTGCCGGCCCACGGCTAGCGCCTGAGGCTCACTTTGATTGCGATGCATGGAACAAAAACATGGACTGGAAAAACAATGTCAACACCAAACTTTGAGCAGTCCAGCATAAGGGACTTGCGGGGAATAAGTGTCGCAACATCCACGTAGCAATCATCGCTCGCGTGATGTTGGCAAAAAGACAGGACACTGATTTTCCGCATGTCCCTAAAAAAACGCGGCGTGGTGGGCCACGCCGCGTTTTCGATTTTGTCACATGATCGACGAATCGATGTCCCTGGATTACTCCAGGATCTTCTTCAGGTTGGCGACAACGGCGTCGACGTCCAGTTGGTCGGCTTTGGCAACGGCATAGGTCGCTTCCACCTTGGACTTGTTGGCCATCACGATGGTGACTTCGGCCTTGGCGTTGATGCCGTAGTCATCGGGACCGTTTTCGAATTCGTTGGGCAGCACGAATGGGATGTTCTTGACTTTGCTCTCAGACGCAAACTTCTTCGCGGTGTCAGAAACGTCTTCCTTGCTATCGCCCATGAAGTTCACGAAGGCACGCAGCTGTGCGTCTTCGTTCTTTGCGATCGCTTTGTCCAACTCTTGGACAAGCTTGGCGACTTGAGGATCAGCCGAGCGGGTGAACACCATGACCTGAGGCCGTGAGGCGTTCTTGCAACGGTAGCACAAGTTCTTGCCTTCGCTGACGCCGTCTTCTTCGGCACCACAGAGTTTGGTCACGTAGAACGCGCCGATGGAGTCGCCTACTTTGGGGCCGCTTTGCAGTTGCTCGGCTGCTTTCTCGGCGGTTGCGGTTCCGGAGAACGTGCAAGCGACAAGGAATGCCAACGCGGAGAGAGTCATCACGATCGGATTCTTCATTTTCTGTCCTTTTGGTAAGGAAAGGGGGAGGGAAGCACGCGAACTGCGTTGCTTCAGGGGGTATTCTGTAGTGACCGTCTTGGTCCAGGAAGGCCGCGTCCTGCGCTGTTGCGAAACATGGTATGCCCTGGCATAGCGCCGGACAAGTTACGCGGGTCACTCGTTGCCACCGTTCGCGATACCTACAATGCACCGTGCGGTCGCAAGTCCGAACGCTGGGGTTCCAGTGATGCAGACAGTCTACTTGATTTGCCCCTACAAAGGGTCTTGAATAGGAGATGGTTTCTGAGTCTGTTGATCCGCCACCTTTGGCCTCGAAGTCTCCGCTTTTTTGAAACCCCACCCTCCGCGACCCGTTCCGCGCGACAATCCCTCCGCCGTGAGCCCGCTCATGCTTTCGCTCCTGAAATTGACCGTGTTCACCCTGCGAGATACGCTGAATAAGGCGTTTTTCGCTTTCTTGAGCGTTGCCCTTGCGTTGCCAACCGGTTCCCCCTGTGTTGCCCAATCTACCAATGTCTTGGCTCCCAATGTTTCGACTTCCACGATTGAGTCCGCAATCGATCGATCCCCGGTCGACTTGGTCGTCGACTCGTCAGGCAACTGGATCGTTTCGGCCAACGAAACCTCTGATAGCATCTCGCTGATCGACGTGGCGAATCGCCGCGTGGTGGACGAAGTTGCCTGTGGGCAGCATCCGTCGGCGATCGCGATCACGCCCGACGACCGAGTTTTGGTGAGTTGTGGCTGGTCCGGCGAAGTCGTCGTGTTTGCAATTCAGAATGATCAGTTGGAGAGGATCGGCGGGATCGATGTCGGATTTCACCCCCACGGGCTTGCCGTCAACGCGGAAGGGACACGTGCCTATGTCGGATTGAACGCGACGGGCGAAGTCGCCGAGTTGGATTTGGTCGAGTTGCGAATGACTCGAAAGTTCGCGGTCGGTCAATGGCCACGCTACTTGACGCTTTCACCCGATGGTTCGCGACTCGCCGTCGGCTGCAGCGGAGAAAGTGAAATCCGCGTCGTCGACACACAGTCGGGCGAACTGTTATACGAAGAACCTTTGTCGGGAGGGATCAACCTTGGTCACATGGTGACGTCAGAGGATGGACTCTATGCGTATTTTCCCTGGATGGTCTATCGCACCAACCCGATCACCGTGGGCAACATCCGCCGCGGATGGGTCTTGGCCAGTCGCATCGGTCGTGTGCGTTTGGATGGGCCGGCGTATCGCGAAGCCATCTCGCTGGACGTGCCAGAGATGGCTGTCGCTGACCCGCATGGTTTGGCGATCACGCCAGATACAAAACACTTGGTTGCCTCGGCCTCGGGAACGCATGAGTTGTTGGTCTATCGATTGAATGACTTGCCGTTTGTGGGAACGGGTGGCCCGGGCGATTTAATCGAGCGAGAGCTCCAGTTTGATCGCAAGCGTTTCTTTCGCATCCCGTTGGGCGGACGTCCCATGGGCATTCGCATTGCAGCGGACAGTCAAACTGTTTTCGTCGCCAACTACTTGCGAAATTCGATTCAGTGGGTCGACTTGAGTACACAACGCGTGGAGCACGAAGTCGATTTGGGTGGCCCCCAAGAGCAGACATTGGAGCGTCGCGGGATGGCGGTGTTTTACGACGGCCAGCGAAGTTTAGATCAGTGGTACAGTTGCCACTCCTGTCATCAAGACGGCGGCGTGAACTCCAAACCGATGGACACGTTGAACGATGGCACCGAGATGACCTTGAAATCCGTGTTGCCCTTGTACGGTGTGACCAAAACCGGACCATGGACTTGGCACGGTTGGCAAACAGATCTCACCGACGCGATGCACAAATCGATCACGACGACGATGCGAGGTGCAGCCCCCAGTGATGACGACAAACAAGCCTTGATCGCGTACTTGGACTTCATGCCCGAACCCCCCAATCCGTTCTTGGCAGCCTCCGGTGGCAAGCTTTCGGACGCAGCTCAGCGAGGCCGAGAAGTGTTCCAAAGCGCCAACGCGGCTTGCGCGGATTGCCACTCTGGCGATCACTTCACCGACGGCGAGAACCACGACGTGGGGCTTGGTTCGGAAGACGACCTGTACGATGGTTTCAACACACCCTCCCTACGCGGCTTGTATCGTAAGACGCGATGGCTGCACAACGGTCGAGCAAAGACGTTGCAGCGATTGTTGAACGAGCTGCACAGCCCCGAAAAAGTATCCGGTGGAGCACCGCTTACCGAGTCCCAAACCGCCGACCTGATCGAATACCTTTTGACCCTTTGACCGGCTGTGCGTCAGCAAATGAACGTCAGCAAATGGACGTCAGCCTTTCCAGGCTGACACCCAGCACTCGTATGTCAGTCTAGAAAGACTGACGTACTTGTCTCCTCCTAAACCAACAGAATGTCATGGGACTGGATCCACTGAACATCAGCCCGCTGATCGATGCACAGAATCGCTTCAAACGCGACTTCCTGGACTTTGCGCGGATCTGGCAAGATGCGAAGGATAACTGGCGAGACGATCGTTGCCGCCGATTCGAGCAAGAACACCTCGGGGCATTGGGGCCGAGTCTGAATCGCTTCACCGCTGCGGTCAACGAGTTTGCCGACATCCTGCGAAAAGCGCAAACTGCGGTACGTGATGATGCTCAGGGGTCCGATCAGCTATACTGAGAGGTGCTTTTCACTGCAGTTGATCAATCTGCGTAACGACCCCCAGCGTGCTCATCCATGAAAGACTCATCGGTCTCACCCGTCGGTTTGTTCCACCCCGGACGCCAACGACAGCTTCTGAGCGGTTTGACACAACGGTGTCGATCGAGCGCCGACCAGAAAAGCTCCTTGCTCAAACGTCACGAAGCGGAGATGCAGCGAGAAGAAGAATCGCTGATGTCTGATCGTTCCTCGGTGACTTCGGAGTGTCGCCAGCAGCGACGTTCCATGCTGACTCAGTGGGACGATGCCGAAGAAAAGCTCATCGCGGATTACGAAACCAATGCGATTCGGCATCGGATGGAACTGAATCGCTTGGCATCGCTTTACCGCAAGAAAATGGCCGAGGGCAAAACGGCGTTGCAGCGAAAAGTCGACGCGAGACGCGAGGCAGTGCTGCATCAGTTCGAACAACGCAAGGATGACCCCGGTAAACAACGCGCCGCCGAGATCGCCAAGATCAACGAGTCGCTCAAACCGCTGCAGGAGGAACTGAACCTTGCCCGCGAACTGACCGTCCGACGACTGGATCGTTTGCCGCCGGTGCCGCCCATCGAGTCGCCAGAGGAGGACATGAGCGAACCGGCACCGGCATCGGTTCAGCAAACGATCGAAACGATCTTTCAACTTTCTCGCAAAGGCCAGCAGACGCTGCTGGACATGCAGACCGACGCGACGGCAAAGATCGTGGACTCATTCTATTTGCCCGCCGGCGTTGCCATCGCCGTTGCCATCTGGGTCGTCAGTGTATTTGTCGCGCAGCCCGCCGCTCTTTGGCTATGGCTCGTCGGCGGTGTCGGCGTGATCGGTTTGATCGGCATCATCATCTATGGCATTCTGCTGTTGCCCCTGCGCAAGATGACGCGACGACTGCATCCTCGCATGGAACGGATCGCCATCGCAGCCGATGAATGCGCCGCCGTTGGTCGAAAAATCTCAACCGACATGGCGAATGAAACTTCCGCCGAGCTGCTGCAACGCCGCGATGCCCACCTCGCCGCTGCTCTGCGTTGGCAAGAAGAACAGTGGTCGGAACTGGTGGACCGACTGACCGCGGAACAAGAAGCTGCCAGAAAAGAATTGAACGCACGATTGATGACACTGGATTCCGAATTCGAGATCCAACAAGGACGCATCAATACCGAAATGAATGCCAAGGCTGAGCAAGTGGCCGCGAGGATCACGGAGGAGTTATCCAAGAGTGATCAATCGCTGCAGCAACAACGAGAAAAAAATGCGCAACGTCGACGCGCCGAACTCGCCCATGTCACCCAGCGTTTGCGTCAAGGCATCCAGGGTGGAATGGGGCACATCGAAGCCGCTGAGAAACTGATCCGCTCCCAGTATCCGGACTGGGAACAAATCCTCCATGGGGGCGATACGTCTCGCGCTCAATTAAATGTCGTCCCCGTGGGGCATCTCAAGATCGACGATCTACTCACGCGTTCATTCGACGCGCAGCAATGGTCGGACTTATCTGAGTCGGGCTCATCGAATGCTGACCAGGAAAGCGTTTTTAACGGCACGGACTTTCCCACCGAACTACCCATTGCGTTACACCGTCGATTGCACAGCGGGCTGTTGATCCGCGCTTCGAAGGAACAGATGCCACGCGCGGTGGACTTGTTGCATCAAGTCCTATGGCGATTGTTGACCGGCGTTCAGGGCTCACGAGCCAAGTTGACGCTGATCGACCCCATCGGCCGCGGTCAGAACTTCACCAGTTTCATGGCGCTGGCCGACCATGACCCTTCCTTGGTCAGCCATCGCGTCTGGGCAGCGGAAAACCAGATCGAATCCCGGTTGGGCGAGATTGCACAGCACGTCGAGGATGTCTTGCAATCCAGCCTTCGCGACCAGTTTCAACGCATCGAAGACTACAACGAAATCGCCGGCTCGATGGCGGAACCCTACCGCGCCGTCGGTGCCGTCGGGCTCCCCGAGGGATTGACGCGTGCGGGGTACAAACACCTCAAAGCGTTGATCGAAAGCGGCGTGCGTTGCGGCGTGTTCGTCCTGATGGTGGTCGACGCAGACCAACCTTGGACCAGCGACATGCCTTGTCCAGACGACGAACGTTTGTTGCAGCTCAACCTCGACGCGACCGGAAAGTGGACGCTGCAGTGCGAGGGACTCGACGACCTGCCATTCACCCCCGCGCCGCCACCGCCATCGGAGATGCGGTCCTCCTTGGCCGAAAACGTCGGACGCGCTGCCGTGGAAGCATCGCGGGTCGAAATCCCGCTGCAAAACATTCTGCCCGATTCGCAATGTGCCTCGGGAAACACCGACGACGGCATCTGCATCACCGTGGGCAGCCAAGGCGGCAATCGCTCGATCGCGTTGGACTTGGGCGAAGGCGTCCGACAACACGTGTTGATCGCCGGCAAAACCGGTTCTGGCAAGAGTACTCTGCTGCACTCGATCATCACCTCAGGAGCGTTTCACTATCGCCCAGACCAACTTGAGTTCTACCTGCTGGACTTCAAGAAAGGGGTCGAGTTCAAATCGTACGCCGACGCGCAGCTACCGCACGCGCGGGTGATTGGGATCGAAAGCGAGCGAGAATTTGGGCGCAGCGTGCTACAACGCTTGGACCAAGAGCTACAAGATCGCGGCGAGTTGTTTCGCGGATGCTCCACACAAGAGCTGAGCGACTACCGACGCGTCAGCGGAAAATCGATGCCGCGCATTGTCCTGGTCGTCGACGAATTCCAGGAGCTGTTTGTCCGAGACGATAAAGTCGCTGCGGAGTGTTCGATGCTGCTGGACCGCTTGGTGCGTCAGGGGCGTTCGTTCGGCATTCACGTGATCCTCAGCAGTCAATCGCTCGCCGGTGCCTACTCCCTGCCACGGGCAACGCTTGGCCAAATGGCGGTGCGTATCGCGATGCAGTGTAGCGAGTCTGACGCCGCGCTCATCTTGTCCGACGAGAACACCGCCGCTCGCTTGATCACTCGGCCTGGCGAAGCCATCTATAACGACGCGGGCGGATTGGTCGAAGGAAACCAGCCGTTCCAAGTCGCTTGGCTGTCCAACGACGTTCACCAGCAAATGCTCCGCGACATCGCCAATCGCGACCAAGAATTTGTCGATCTGCTACCGCCGCCCGTGATCTTTGAGGGCAACCGACCGGGACGTTGGAGCACCGCGCTTGCCAAAGCGGCTTCGCCGCCGTCGCCGTTGGGAGACCTCAGCGGTTTGCTGGGAGAATCCGTCGCAATCGGGCCGCCGGTTGCATTGAAACTTTCTCGCAACGCGGGACGCAATGTGCTGATGATTCCGTCGGTGGAAGCACGCCCGGGATTACTCGGCTCGACGATTTCCGGATTCGTCAAATCGGACCGGCGACTGGAAGTCGTCTACTTCGATGGCAATCGTGCCAGTGAAACCACGCCGTTGACTCCATGGCTAGAGACCGCAGGCATCCAACACACGGTGGTTCGAGCGCGTGAGAGTGAAAAGGAGATGCAGCGGATCGCCCAGATCGTTCGCGAGCGAGGTGACGACGCACCCGATGCACCACCGATCTTGATCGTCGTCGATCCAATGGATCGGTTCCGCGATTTACGTCAAGAAGAAACCTTTAACTTCTCGCTCGACGCCAGCGACGGCGGCGCCGACGGGGCGCAGTCCATGCGTGAAATCTTAAAGGACGGTCCCCCGGCAAACGTCTACTGCATCCTTGTGTGCGGCAGCACAGAAATACTCAATCGTTGGTTACCAAGATCCTCCCATCATGATCTTGAGCTGCGGGTGCTAGGACGGCTCAACGCATCAGACTCCTCCATGCTGATCGATTCGCCCGCCGCGTCTGATCTCTCCACTGCAACCTTGTTACTCTACGACGAGTCCGACGGCAGGCTCACCAAATTCCGCCAATGCGACCTCCCCGACCCTGATAGCGTCAATCGTTGGCTCACTGAAACCTAGCCCGAACGAGCTTCACGTAGAAGCGTCTCTCCGAGACGCTAACCAGGATTGTTCATAAGCCGCAGCGCGATAGCGTCCCGCCTAGAACACGGTGGTATCAGGGCCTTACGGTGGACTGCTCAAAGTTTGGCGTTGTCCCTACTGCCAGTGAGCCTCAGGCGCTAGCCGTGGGCCTGAGGCGGATGGTGGTGCCGGCCCACGGCTAGCGCCTGAGGCTCACTCCGAGACGCTAAACCGGATTATTCATAAGCCGCAGCGCGATAGTGTCCCGCCTAGAACACGGTGGTATCAGGGCCTTACGGTGGACTGCTCAAAGTTTGGCGTTGTCCCTACTGCCAGTGAGCCTCAGGCGCTAGCCGTGGGCCTAAGGCGGATTGTGGGGCTGGCCCACGGCTAGCGCCTGAGGCTCACTTTGATTGCGATGCATGGAACAAAAACATGGACTGAAAAAACAATGTCAACACCAAACCTTGATCAGCCCAGCATTACGGCACCACCGAGCGTTTGACAACACAATCATGCTAAGCGGGACGCTCTGTATCGCATGGCGGCTATACGCTTGTTGCGTTCTTTTCATCCACCATCATCGCGGATACGGCTTTGGCGATTTGTGCGATCTCGTCCGCGCTCAAGTTGCTCAGCATGGGCAATAGATCACCGGTATGGGCAATGCCGGCTTCGGCAACAGCATGGTGCAGCACACGAATCGGATTGATTCCGTTCCTCAAATCCTCCAGAGGCAAGAACCACTTGCGGATCGATTCCGCCGTTTCCAAATCGCCTGCATGAATCGCGTGCATCATTTCCATCGAACGTTTTGGTGCAACACAAACGCAACCGCTGGTGAAACCGGTGACGCCGAAATCGTTCAAGTGCACGATTGCCGGTTGTTCGCCGATCCCACTGACGACACGCTCAGCCGGAAACACCTCCAACACTTCACGCAAATAGTCATCGTCAGCCGGATCGTCACGAACCACGGCATACTTGATCCACGAGATCGCACCGTCATCTTCCAAAGCCTTGATCAAACTTGGCTTGAGCCAACGATCGAATTTCAAATAAAGCACGATGGGTTTGCCGAGTTGCTCGGCCAGCTGACGTACCCCACTGGCGATTCCCGCTTGATCGACAACGTCACGCGATGGCAGCAACATCACGGTTCCGAAATCATGATCACGCAACACGTCTACTTGATCCGCCGCCACGCCATACGCAGGACCGATCGAAGGAACGATGACCGTTTCGTCCCCGGATCGCTGGGCAAGCATGCGGAGCACCTCGTCGTATTCGCTCAGACGCATGTGATAGAAAACCGCGTTGCCTCCGTACAGGATTGAACGCACGCCGCCTTGCTCCAGGTATCGAATGATCTTTTCGTTTTCATCTGGGCAAACGATCCCGTTGGCATCGCGAGCCAAAGGAGGAACGGCGAAAACGGAGGTGCGCAGGAGCGCTGGGTTGAAGGCTGCGGTTTGCATATCGGTGTTCTTGGTTTGTTGATGGAAAGAGTTTGAGCAATGAAATGCCCGAGAGATGGAAGAACTAATGGATACCGGGTTCCGCACCGGGCGTTCGACCGACCAGGAAATCAAAATCGCATCCGATATCGGCTTGCCCCACATGTTTTGCGTACAAGTGAGCGTAGCCACGTGGCGGCAGTTCTTTCAGCGGTGGTGCGGCGGCGGCGCGGCGTTCGATTTCTTCGTCACTGACGTGCCAGTGGATGGTTCGCTCCGGAACGTTGATTTCGATCTCGTCGCCGGTCTGGACCAGCGCAAGCGGCCCGCCCGCTGCGCTTTCGGGGGCGATGTGCAAGACACATGTTCCGTAGCTCGTGCCGCTCATTCTGGCGTCACTCAGACGTACCATGTCGCGGACGCCCGCCTGTAGTAGTTTCTTGGGAATGGGCAACATGCCCCACTCGGGAAATCCCGGGGCGCCCAACGGTCCGGCGCTGCGAAGGATCAAAACGCTGTCGGCGCTGACATCCAAATCCGGGTCATTGATCTTGGACTTCATCTCGGGGTAATCGTTGAACACGACGGCAGGACCTCGGTGTCGCAGCAGCTTTGGATCTGCCGCGATCGACTTGATCACGCAACCGTTGGGTGCCAAGTTGCCTCGCAACAAACAAGTGCCTCCGGCCGGAGCGACCGGGTTGTCACGAGGACGGATGACTTCGCGATTGATCACCTCCGCACCGTCGCATTGTTGCCCCAGCGTGATACCGTTGATCGTTTGGCAATCCATGTTCAGCAGGTCACGCAGCTCATTGAGCAAAGCACGAAGTCCGCCGGCGTTGTAGAAGTCCTCCATCAGGAAACGACCGCTCGGGCGGATATCGCCGGTAACGGGCGTCGTGCGTGAAAGTTCGTCGAATCGATCCAGCGTCAGTTGAATGCCCAGGCGTCCGGCGATGGCGATCAAGTGCACGATCGCATTGGTGCTGCCACCGATCGCCAGTGAAGTCATCAATCCGTTGTCGATGGACTGTGCCGTCAGGAAGTCGGAGGGCTTTCGATTTTCCCATGCGATTTCGACCGCTCGACGCCCGGTGCGAGTTGCCAGTCGCGAGTGCTCGGCCACGACGGCGGGGATATCGGCGGCGCCCGGCAAAGTAAAACCGAGAGCTTCGGCGACGCAGGCCATGGTGCTGGCGGTGCCCATGGTCATGCAGGTTCCCGCGCTGCGACCGATGCAGTTCTCGATTCCTTTCCAATCACTATCGCAAAGATTACCAGCGACACGTTCGTCCCAGTATTTCCAGACATCGCTGCCGCTGCCCAAGGTAACGTCCTTCCACCGCGCGCTGAGCATTGCGCCGGCGGGGAAAAAGACCGACGGAATGTCAGCACTGATCGCTCCCATCAGCATGGCGGGGACCGTCTTGTCACATCCGCCCATCAGGACCGCCGCGTCGATCGGATGACATCGCAGGACTTCCTCGACCTCCATCGCCAACAGATTTCGGTACAGCATTGTCGTCGGCTTCATCAGCATTTCGCCGAGCGACATCACTGGGACCTCCACCGGAAAACCGCCGGCCTGCAGAATCCCCCGGCGAACTTCATCGGCCCGGTTGCGAAAGTGAGAGTGACAGGTATTGAGTTCACTCCACGTATTGAGAATCGCGACAACCGGTCGATTTTGATAGTCGATGTCATCAAACCCCATCGCCTTGAGTCGCGACCGATGCCCAAAGGAACGCATGTCGTCTGGACCGAACCAACGATGCGAGCGAAGCAGGGTGGGATCCCTTTGATCAACGGAAGCGGTTTGATCGACGGAGTTTTGCTGATCAACGGGGTCGGGTGTGTTGGTCACAGAAGATTTTTCAGGGTGGAAAGGGAGGAGTTCAAAATGCAAACGCGTTGACGAATTCCAGCTCGCGAAGTCGGTTGTCGCGTTTCGCGAAGGTTACATCGCAGCATCATCAAAGATCCGTGAAAAAATGCGTCGATTGGTCTGCCGGGCTTGCCGGACCTGCGCCAAGATCATTGCAGGATCATTTTCGCCCATCAAGAACGCGAGATTTTCTAGAGATTCTTGGCTCTCGGGCAATTCGTGTCGCGCCGGAGTGTTCATCAGACGCAAATTGGCTTCGATGCCCCTGAGAACACGGTACGAGGTGATCAGTTGCAGCGAGTCTTCTTCGCTCATGCAACCAAACTTCGCCAACGCTTGCAGGGAGTCCGTCGTGCCTGCCCTCAGTACCTGGGGAGTTTTCCCGATGTGTTTCAGGGTCAGCATCTGGCAGATGAACTCGACATCCACGGTCCCTCCATCGCCCCGTTTCAGATTGCTGACGTCAGCGGTCTGTTGCATGCGAAGTCGTATGGCACGGATTTCGTCCGCCATTTTTGGCGTCCATCGCGTGGATGACAAAATGCGGACGATGGCGTCGGTGGTGTTCTGTCGAAGCAATCGGGATCCGGTGATCACGCGTGCTTTACAGAGCGCCAAGCGTTGCCAAAGCGGTGCGACGCCTTGTTCGAAACGTTTGATGAAATCATCCAACGACACTGCCAACAAGCCTTCCTCGCCGGTGGGACGAAGTCGCCCGTCAAGTTCATACAGACGTCCTGGCGGCGATGGGTCATTGATCCGAGTGATGATACGTTGAGTCAGCGAGTTAAAGAAATGCTGATTGGTCGTCGTGCGTCGCGGCCCACCCACTCTGCGTTGGGTCTCGCCGTCAGCGGAGTAGAGAAACACCACGTCCAGATCGCTGTGGTAGTTGGGTTCACGTCCGCCAAATTTTCCAAGTGCGACCGCCAAGAGTTCTGCCGGTTCGCCGGATTGCGTTGCGGGATCCCCGAACTGCAACGCCAGCTTTTCTTGTTCGAACTCTGCAACACGCCGGACGCATGACTCGGCGGTATCGCTGATCGCGCAGTGGGTCGCCTCGATCGGCTCCAGCCCCAGCATGTCGCGGGTGCCGATCATCAGGTGGGCGCTATTCTTGAACCCACTGAGAATGAGATCGATATCGGTCGCACCTCGGCACAGTTCGATGGACTTGGCATCCAATCGACTTGCCGTCGGCAAACGGTTGGTCGACAACGAGTCGATCAGTTCATCGATCATTCCCGGCATATCGATCAGGATCTGGGTCAGATAGGGCGTGGAGGCACACAGCCGAACCATCAATTCCATCGTCGGACGATTGTTCCCGAGTAGTTCCCACAGGTACGCTTTGCCGCCGATCGAGTCGGTCACGCGGACCAGAGTTTCCAGCGTCGCATCCGGATGTGGCGTCTGACTGATCTGGGCCAACAACGTCGGGGCAATCGATGCCAGGAAATGGCGACATCGGCGTGGGCTGAGGAAATACGACCTTTCCTCGCTCAACGCGATCAAGTTTTCCATCGCTCGCGGAATGTCTCGCAACGCATATCGCTGCAGCGTTGACTGCACCACCGCCGCATCCGGCTCGGGGTCCAATACCAAGTCCGTCACCGAAACACCGCCACCGCCGTCCCCTGGATCGTCCACGGCCGGGTCACTGGGAGCGTCGGCGAGCAAGTGGTTGATCATGCGACGGTTGACGGCAAACGTTTCGTCCAACTGAGCCTGAAACCGCGCCAGATCTCCGCCGGACCCGTCGTCGCTGCGAATGCCCAGTTGCCATGCAAGCCGACGACGGAGCTGTTCGTCGTGTGGCAAGGTACTGGTGGGACGCCCAAAGAGCACCGAGAGTTGGTGCTGCAACCGACACAGCCTGGCGTAGTTGGACGCCAGCAAAGTTGATTCTTGATGGGTCAAGCATGTTTCGCGCTCCAGTGCCACGATTGCCGCAGATGTATTCGACAGACGAACGCTGGGCAGGTCACCGCCGTGCAGCAACTGCAAGAATTGGATCGCCAACTCGATGTCGGCTCGTCCGCCGGGGGCACTGTAGACGTCTTCGCCTTCATCGTCGTCCATTCGAGCGCGACGCTGTAGTTTTCGCCGAAGCGTCCGGACGTCGGCAAAATCCTTCTGGCTGGTAAAGCGTCGATAGATCCATGGTTCGATGCGATTGAGGAAGTGTTCGGCCAGCTCTGCGTTGCCCGCGACGTATCTCGCTTTCACAAACGACATTCGTTGCCAAGTCCGTCCCTTGGCCTCCAAGTTGGCGACGGCTTGGTCGACACTACAGATGACTCTTTCACTTCCCAGCGGTTGCAGCGACAAATCGACTTCCAGGGCCAACGCGGCCGATCGGGCTGCGAAGGTTTCATCGGGTACGATCAAATCGATCAATTCGCGAACCAAATCCTCGTAGAACTGCCGATGCGAAGCATTTTTTTCTTCGATCGCGTCGTACAGAAAGACCAATTGCATGGCCGAACCGTAGCCCATTTCTTCGCCGCCCATTGCCCCCAAGCCGATCACACAAACCTGGGGCGTTTGTCCGTCCACACGCTGTGGGACGCCGTCGCAGCGCTGCGAGAGTCGACGAAGCGTGAACTGAAAGGCGGCCTCCAGCACCGCGTCGCTGACGTAAGCCAATTGCTGGCCCACATGGTCAGGACTCAGGTTGCGGACAAACTCTCCGTACGCGATCCGGATGATCTCCCGACTGGTGAACTTGCGGATCGCCAACGCGGCTCGCACTGGGCTGTCGATCGCCTCAAGCTCAGCTGTCAACTCGTCGACCAGATAGTCACGGTGTGCCGGTTGACCATCACTGGCACGCATCAAGTCGAAACTTTCCGGATCTGCGATCAGCCGATTGGCCAGCGTTTGACTTGTCCCAAAAACCTGCAGCAATGCCTGCAACGCACCCGCGTCACGCTCGAAAAGAGCCAACAGCGACGTGGGGCTACGACTGGCCGCGATGAACCGGCTCAGGTTCGTGATCGTCGAATCCAGATCGTCCAGTTGACCGAAATGTTGCGTCAGCCGTCGACGCAACATGTCCAGCAGATCGTCGGGTATCCCCTGGCTCCAGATCTCCGCAAGATCCTGGCAGGCGTGATTCAGGTCCCGAAATCGATCGGGAGGCAGCCAAGTGAATCTTGGGTCTGGTGGCTGAGCAGGTTCGCTGTTTTGTTGCATGGAGAACTACGCGAGCGAATGGCCGCCACCTCACGGCCAAGGAACTTTACGGGTAAGTCAGTAGTCTAAATTCCCGAGGACGATGCGTGTAGCGGACCTCTTTTTGACTCAGGTGTTAAAGGTGACCTAGCTTTGACTGCCAGCCCTCACTTTGGTAGCCCACCTCCGGGTAGCCCAAATGTGTGCAACCCAGACGTGGGGACCGCAATAGGCACCGCAAAACCCTGCCCGCACAACCGCGGGCACGAATCACGGACACGACAATCGTTGACTTTATGCAACATTTCGTGGGGTGTTTCTGAAACGCGATGCCGTCGCGTTTCCGTTGGGGGGCTGGGTCACTTTTCACGCAAACTCTCCTCTGACAACGACTTGCTATGATTTCATCTCATCCCAGAAAGGTGAGCGGCACTCGCTCTGCATTGCTCCTGTTCGACCACACTGATCGATACACGCCGGGATATCAGGAGATGCTGATGGGAAAGAAGTACAACGGACGCAGCTTACAAGACGACGCCTTCAGTGCCGAAGAATCCAACGACCGACGATCCAGGGTGATGGGGCAACAGTACGCCGAAGCCCACTTTGTCTCAGGAATGGACGTCGAATCGAGCGTTCGGGAGGAAATGAGCACCGATCCGACCGAGGATCCCGTCCGAATGTATCTGATGCAAATGGGCCAGATCCCGTTGCTGACCCGCGACCAGGAAGTCTCAGCGGCTCGCCAGATCGAACGCACCCGCTACCGCTATCGCCACTGCATGCTCGCAACGGACTTTATGTTGCAAGGTGCCCTGAAGCTGCTGCAACAGGTTCGCGACAAAACGCTTCGTTTGGACCGCACGATCGAAGTCAGCGTGACCAACGCCTCAGAAAAGAAAGCGATCATGTTGCGGATCGTCCCCAATGTCCGCACCCTGGAGCACTTGCTGGAACAAAATCGCGGCGACTACCTCACCGCCATCAACAAACGCCTGCCCATGCGTCAACGCCGCGCCGCGTGGCGTAACCTCGTCATCCGACGCAACAAGGCGGTTCGCTTGGTGGAAGAAATGAACTTGCGGACGGGAAAGCTGCAGCCCGTCTTTGAGAAACTTCGCAAATCGTCCAACCGCATGGTCGAAATCCGCCGTCAACTGGCTGCGGGCAACAAAGACCTCATGCCCGGCATGCCGTCCGTCGAAGAGCTGAAGAGCGAACTTCACTACCTGATGCGACTGACCTACGAAACGCCTCGCAGCCTCGAACGTCGCGTCAAGAAATGTGACTCCTTGCGAGACGACTATGACGCCGCCAAACGAGTTCTGTCGGCCGGCAACCTTCGCTTGGTCGTGTCGATCGCCAAAAAGTATCGCAACCGTGGTTTGTCGTTCCTGGACCTGATCCAAGAAGGCAACACGGGCCTGATGCGTGCCGTCGACAAATTCGAGCATGCCCGCGGATACAAGTTCAGCACCTACGCAACGTGGTGGATCCGACAAGCCATCACCCGTGCGATCGCAGACCAAAGCCGTACCATCCGTGTTCCAGTTCACATGATCGACACGATGAACAAGATTCGTCAGATCACTCGTGACTTGGTCCAAGAAAATGGACGCGAACCCACGGCGGAAGAAGTCTGTGCACGCAGCGGTTTGACCTTGGATGACACTCGAGTGATCCTGAAAATGAGCCGCCAACCGCTTTCCTTGGATCAGCCTGTGGGTGAGCACGAAGACAGCGTGTTCGGTGAATTCTTGGAAGACCACCGAACGGACGATCCGTTGATGGAAACCAACCGTCAAGCCTTGAAGGCTCAGATCGACACCGCCATGGAAACGCTCAACTACCGCGAGCGAGAAATCCTGCGTCTGCGTTACGGTTTGGCCGACGGTTACACCTACACGCTGGAAGAAGTCGGTCGGATCTTTCAAGTCACTCGAGAACGCGTCCGCCAGATCGAAAGTAAGGCCGTTCGCAAGCTCCAGCAACCCTACCGCGCCAAAGCCCTGGTCAGCTTCCTCGACGGTGCCGAACTGATCACGCTGGAAAACAGCGATCGAGTGTAAAACGCTCTCCCGGATGATTGCTGGGGCGGGCTTCAAACTGGTTGACCCGCAGCCGAAGGAGACTGCTGACTTTGTGAGCCGTGACGCGTAAGCGGCCGGGCCTAGCCCGGATTATTCACGCGACTCACTACAGTCATCGCAAAATGTTTGCGTAAAACGGCTTGCGAGGATTGGTACGAAAACAGTCTGCCCATATCAGCCGCCACGCGATAGCGTCCGGTTCTTACACCTATGCTCGGGAACCGGACGCTATCGCGCCAGCGGCTGATGACTAATCCGGGCCTAGTGGTCTGGGACAGCTAGCAGTTAGGGTTTGCCGTAGTGGATCTTGTTAAAGATCCCACCGCTACAGGATCTTTAACAAGATCCACTACCCTAAAGATCAGTTTTTCGTCATGCAGAGCATGACCTACGCCTACTGTGTCGGCAGGGCCTCGACCGATCGTTGGCTGGAATTGATCGACCACTGTTTGGCATCACCCTCGGCAACGATCTGTCGCACGTCGTCTTCGCTGATCCCGTAGTTGAGGGCAAAGTGAGTGATTTCGCGATCGACGATCTGATTGAGCACTTTGTCCAGTTTCTGGCGAGCCGGAGCGTCTTTTTGCAACGGTACCTTTTTGTCGATTGACGATCCGGCGAGCCGTCGATAGTCGTGGTATATCGTTCGCCGAGTGGACTCGGGCAGATTGACCACGCGAAACTCCGGCTCGTCTGATTTCGCAGCGTCCATCGCCGTGTCTTCAGTGACGGGATCCACGGCGGCCGGCTTGGAACGCGACATTGCGATCGAAGCCCCGACCAAAATCAGCATCAGTAAACAAAGCCCGACGATTCCCGCAATCACCGGCGCGTACTGTGACCAGTCTGATGAGTCCGCATCATCATCGTCAGCATTCGTCGACGCCGGATTTGCTTGAGCCTGTCCCGCGGGTGCAGCTTGGACCGGCGTCCGTGCATTGAACACGGCACCGCATTGCGGGCAGCGAACATTGGTCATGGTCGCAACCACGTTGGAGGTCGTCTTGCACGCAGGACAAGTGACTTGCAGAACCGACATGTCAGCACCGATGGGAAAATGGAAACGACTGACGAAACTCAAACAAAAATAGAAAAACGACAATGAAGCAACAAGTCAATTGAACCCCACCTCGCATTAGTGCTTTGTCACAGCCACGGACTAGGGTCGCGATTTTCAGCCGCTGGGCGTTAGCCCGGGCTGTTCAAAAATTGGCGTTGCGGAACTATGGTGCTCCACAAGTTTCTGTCACGTCCCTCGGGCGCAGCGGGGAACGTGACCGATACGCATACGGCACAAGGCGGATGGTTTGTGTTTGGGCGGATGGTGGTGTTCGTTTTCGACTTGGAAAGTCGAACGACAATCGTCGCTCGACTTTCCAAGTCGATAGCGTGCCGCGCCAAGCGTTTTGCCATTCCCAACCATTGACTTGCACATACAGGCCCCCCCCTCGCATTCGCCTGAACGGCGAATCGGCGACCACTTTCGTCGCGCTCATCGTTGCATCTTCGCAGACGCTTGCTCGTAAAGTGCGCGGATCTCATCCAAATCGACTTCGATCGGCGGCATTTGCGGATTCATTTCTGACATGGCCTGCTCAACAATCCCGGCGACAGCCGCGTCACGGTACCACTTGTTGTCCGCCGGGATCACAAACCAAGGTGACGAATCACTGTTGCAACGAGTCATCGCGTCCTCATAAGCCTCGCGATATTCGTCCCACTGGTTTCGTGCCGCGTAATCCCCGGTGTTCAGTTTCCAGTGTTTCGCCGGATTGTCGAGGCGTTTTTTGAAGCGTTCCAACTGTTCTTCAGGGCTGATGTGCAAGTAAAACTTCAGGATCCGCGTTCCCGCGGCAATCAGGTTTTCCTCAAAATGGTTGATCAGCTCGTAACGTCGACTCCAAACCTTTTTAGGCACCAGGTCATTCACTCGGACCACCAGCACGTCTTCGTAGTGGGAGCGATTGAAGATCGAGATACGCCCTTTTGCCGGAGTACACTTGTGGATCCGCCACAGAAAATCATGTGAGGCTTCTTCGGCACTGGGGACTTTAAAGGGATACGTTCGACATCCCTGTGGATTCATCTGCCCCAAGACCTTGCGGATCAGCCCGTCCTTTCCCGCCGCGTCGGGAGCCTGCAGGACGATCAACAGAGACTGCTTGCCCTCGACGAACAAACGGTACTGCAAGTCCTGCAGCTTCTTGACCGTTTCGGCAGTGAATGCCTTTGCCTCGTCCTTGCCCGCAAACGGACCTTTCGACTTGGTGTCTATTCTCTTGAGCTGGATTTTGTCGCCCGGTTTGACGGCGTGTTGTTTGACGTAGTCCATTGAGTTCAACCAGTTGAGTGTCGCGGTGGTTTCATACGTTCGACATCACCGCAACCGATCCGTCTGCTGATCGCGTCGCAGCAATAGGGTTTGGGGTGATATCGTTCGGTGTGGGTACAAGATACTTCATTGCAAGATACACCGAACACGCGATCCAAAACATGGTGGCCGCTCCGGGAAAGGTCTCCAGCAGGGTTTCTTCCATCAGACCACAGATCAATAGAAAGGCCGCCATGGATCGGATGAACTTATTGTCCGCCATGAATGCCATCGAAAGCAACCAGCCCTGCAGCACCAGCATGATCAGCCCGCCACCGACGCCGGCAAGCATCATGGAATGCAGCAGCACGTTGTGGGTCGATTGAGAGAAATCCGTCATCAGGATGGCGGCGGCACCGAATCCATGTCCTGTCAGTGGCTTTTCCGCAATCAGTGACACGGATTTTTGCCAAATTTCGACCCGCCCCGTTCCACTGGTCAGCTCTTCCGCTTTACCTGACTTGGCAACCAGCCCCACCAACTTGTCGGTGATCCGAGACTCATCGCCTCCACTCAATGCAAACGCCAGCAGACCCAACATCAGTGAAAGCGAGAGAATGGTGGCCACCATGACTCCTGCAAATGAAATTAATCGATCCGCAAAAAGAACGAGCAAACCGGCACCGACCGCCACCGTCGCCGTCCGGCTCTGTGCGTGAATGAGTGCACTGAGCATCAAAGCCGACAAGATCACCGAAAGTGTCGTCGGCAAACCGTTTTGTGTCCACAAGTACAGAACGATCAAAAATCCCATTGCCGCCAATCGTCCGACACTGTTTGGATGCGCAACACCTCCCAATCGGATCACGATCAATCCGTCATCAAGCAATTCGGGGAAGGCACCGTATTGAGGCATGACGAAATAGAGAAACCACGCCATGACCATCAGACCGGTGAGTCCCGCCAACACGGCCATCATGAATCGACGGAGCCCCAGTCTCGACAAGCAGGTTGGAACAAAGACCAAGTAGCACAGATTGATCATCGCCGCTGGCAACGCCGACGACGATAAACCGCTGAGTGCCGAAGGAATGGTCAACACCAACAGCAGGGCAATCAGAATCGATGGCAAGCAAACGATCGTCCGCCGCGTGTGCTCCGAAAAACACAATCCGTAGAAACCCAGCAGCGCACAAAAGGCTGACGTCCCAAGCTTGAACGCAACGCGGGAATCCAGCCCGACCTGCATCGGCGCGGCTTCCAATGCCAAATCCAACGGTCCAAAGAATGCCGTTAACGCGATCCCTAACCACATCGCAGCAGACAAAAACGTCAGCGGTTCGGAATTCGCTCGCTGCAACACCGTGCCCGACGTCAGCGTCGGCGCATGATCGTCGGCACCAGCATTGGAGCTGGACGACGCTGCAGGCGACGAGACATGCGGTACGGATGATGAAGCACTCATGCCGTCAGTCTAATTGAGCATCGGTCACTGAAAACCGACTCACGGCTCACTCCCTTCAGTGGGAACGGAAATAGTCGTCCTCGCTAAGCGGCTCGATGATTTCCGGTTCGGATTGTCGCGGTTGCTCCAACGATACCGGCTGAATCCGCTTCACTCGCCGCACTTCCTCGTCGATCACCGCTGGCATCTCCGCGTCGATGGGGAACCCCAGCTCCCGAACCGCCTGCTCTGGAAACGCAGACTCTGGAAACTCGGGTTGCCAGTCCAGATCATCCATCTGGTCGGGATGAGTCACAGGAGAGTCAAGCGGAATGGCGGGTAATGTTTCTGGCAACAGGCTCTCTGGTCCAAACGAATCCTGCATCGATGATTCCGCCGATACCGGCAAACCTTCCGTTGGTCGTGATTCACTCTGCAGTCCACTTTCGCTGCCCACGGATCGTCGAGGCGTCAGGTCGATGATCTTCTCGGACCACTCCATCGTGTCGACCGCACGACGACGCTCCTCGTCCGTGTCAAAATCAGGTGTCGCCGGCCCCCGGTCCAAGACAGGATTGAAGTCCAACGCGAGTTGTTTGTCCGCCCAACGTCTCCACTGCGGCCGAGTTTCGATCAACACCAAATCCTGCAACTGTGCGATCAAGTGCTCGTCATGCTCGCCCATCCGAACCTTCAAGCGAACCAGATTTCCCAAGTGGTTCGGATTGGCGGGATCCATTTCAACGGCTTGCTCGTACAACATCAACGCTTCATCCGTTCGGCCTGCCGACTCCAGTGCGAGCGCCAAGTTGTACACCGCCGCAGGGTCCTGCGGCAGAAACTCCACCGCTTGCTCAAACGCCAAGACGGCTTGGTACAGGTTGCCTTGTTCATAGTGCAACAAGCCCAAGTTATTGTGCGCCGGTCCATACGCCGGGTCGGCCGCAATCGCCGCGGTGAATTGCTCCGCGGCATGTTCGACGTGCCCTTTGTGCAACGACGCGATTCCCGAACGAGTCAGCCGCGCGGCCTGTGCCGGATTCTGCTTGACTTGTACTCGCACGATCGACTCGTTGCTGCCGGAGGTCAGTCGACAACCGGCAATCAACGCCAACACCAGACAAGCACAACCCATTTGCCAAACCGCTACGCGTCTGCCAAGCAGATGTCGTCGGTTTCCAGGCAACTGGGGCATTGATGCGATTTGCTAGCGGACAGGGACGGATGCCCACGCGCAGCATCCTACGAATCGCTTTTCGGTGAAAAAATCATCTGGGTCAAGGTCATCTGAGCGCGCCACGTCTCGGTCGAACCGCTCATTTTGGGCTCCGAGAGGTTCAAGTCGCGAACGACGCTGCCCGTCGATTCGTCCTTCAACGCGTCACAGAAAGCGACGATTTTTGCCAGCGGTGCATGTGCCAGAGTGATCTCGATTTTACGCAGCAGAAAATCGGTCTGCCCGACACGTTGCGGTGTCATGGGAACTTGGTTGGACAACGCGTCTGCGGGCAGTCCCGCTGTTCGAATCGCATCCGTGATCCGGTTCAAAATGGCATCGGGCAACTCAAGATCGAACGCGGCGATACGTGGCGCGCTGGAAAGCTGCCGGATGTCATCGAGTTTGCGATTCAGTTCGACCAAATCCGACTCGGCATCTTGCAATCGATCCAACGATGAATTGACGCCCAAAAAGCTCATCAGGGCATACACGCCCAACAATGTCAACGCGATCGCCATCAGGACCCGATTTCGTGAAACATTCTGTTTCATGACTCGTCTGCCGATCCATTATCTGCCAACTCTCCGGGCCAAGTCGCCGTCAGCGTTGATTCGTAGGTCAAGATCGGTTCATCACGCGACGGGTCGATCTGCTGGGTCGCCGGCGGCAGCACGTCAAAACCGGCGTTCTCCAGACCGCTGGCCAGTTTGCCGATGTCGACCGACTCACGGACCCGAACGGTCAGTTTGCACTCTCCGTCGGTGACATCGATCTCGACGATCCGAAAGCGAACGTTGTCCTCCAGTCCAGCAATGACGCGACGCACGACATCCGTTGCTGCAGTCGGCGCGTCGACTTCACTCGAACGGCCGCGAGATCCCAAGATCTTGGTGTGTTGCCCCCGTACGTGACGCATCAGCATGACGGGTACCCGCGTCTCAGGGAACGCTTCACGAAACGCGGCTTGCTGCTTTTCACTGATCTGGTCGATGCGTTGCTCAATGCGACGGACTCGGTACCAGGAGCCAAAGATCAACACGGCACAGCAAACGGTGGCAGCCAAAGCCACCAGATTCAAAGGACCTGCGATCGGGCGGAGCGGATCTGATGGGGCCAGCGAGTCGCGTCGCAAGTCGCACCAGCGTCCCCAGCGATTGGCCAACGCGATCTCAGCGCCTGCGATCAAGTACGCATGCGGGTCTCGCGCGATCAACGCTCCATCGAAACCTGCGTTGGACAACGTTTCGGATTCTGCTTCGCCGGCAATCCACAATCGGGTACCGGGATGCAGACGTTGATGTCGGAGCAACGCTTCGGTTTGCAACTGTAGGTGTTTCCAACTCCGTAATCCATCGGCTTGCCAAGTGACCAAGTCACAACCCTCAGGACTGACGATCAACAACTCAGACACCGATGTCGATGTGTCGGCATCGACCCCTCGAGCGATCAATACGGCTGTCGGGATCAACGACATCACGTGAATCCCCCGCGACTCGACGGCATCAACGATTGTTTTCCAGCGACGCCATGAAATCGCAACCGCCGAGACAGCCCACTGGGAGCCCCCATCAGGCTGCTGAAGAGCAGGCCCAAAATCCGCGACAATGGATTCCGCGTCGATCGGTAGTTGATCTTCCAGCAAATACAGCATCGCATTGTGATCGCGTGTGCCCGCATGGTCGTCCAAATTGACGACGGCAAAGAAGCATGACTTGGATGGCAATGCGATCACGCATCGAGCTTCCCGCAGCCCTTGGCCACGGCACAACTCTGCCGCAGCTTGTGCGATTTGATCGTCCGTTGAGTCCGCGCTCAAGTCCTGCGTGTTTTCGCCAGCGGCGATCATCCAGCCGTCTTCACGTGCGACGATCAAGCAACCAGGCAATCGCATCAGTTTCGCCTCCCGTTGGCACCACGGCGTCCGCCACCGTTTGCACCAGATGAGCCGCTCAGTGCCTTCTGCAACCGCATGACGGAGTCCTGTCCTTGATAACGCAAGGTCACGGACTCGGAGTCGATCTCTTGGACCACCACCCCGGCCGGCAACAAATCCAATGATTGCCCTGCGCGAGCCACGTCGACTTTGCCAGACGCATCGGCGATCATTGCCACACTTTCGCCCGACTGAATCAGCGTTCCCACAAGCGTCAGTTCCAGTGGGTTCTTTCGCGGTGAGGGTGTCACCACGGGCGGTTTGAGCTTCGGAGTCTCGACCGGTGCCGCGGGCGGCGCAACCGGTTTGTCAAAAAGCGTGCTGCCCAATCGGAGCTCCAAATCCACATTCAGCGGCTCGGGCTCTTGCGACGGCGGCGCAACGACGAAGCTGGACTGCGCCCCAGACGAGTCAACGCCGGACAACTCTGTCGGAATCGGCATGAACGACCAAGCACCTCCAGCGACTGCACCCAACAGCAATGCACCGGCCATCCCAGTCAATAGTCGTCGTTGCTGAGTGATTTCCATGCTCTGTCCCAAATGTACGTCAGGCTTTCTAGCCTGACACTCGCACCACTCGTACGTCAGGCTTTCTAGCCTGACACTCGCACCCATGTCAGGCTAGAAAGCCTGACGTACATCGATTCAATACTTAAACTGATGATAACGGGTCATCCCCGAGTCATCTCGCTGCATCACAATGAACCGACGCAAAGAACGACGCCCTGTCGCTGACGCGTCGATCCACATGGAATGATTGTGACTGGTCTCCGAAAACATTCTAGACAGCTGCGCCCGCTGCGTCTCATCGCTCACCTGATTCTGAAACAGGATCTGAGCCGACATCGTGGGGTTCTCTCGATATCGAGCAACCAGCCGGCTGGCTTGGGCCTCGGAAACGACAGAAGCAACCATTGCCTGAATGATCTCATCGGACGCCCGTCGCAAATTGCTTTGTCCGCTGCCCCAACAAGTGATTCCGGTAGTCAAATTCGCCAGGGCGGCGTCGTTTCCAAATGCCGCCGAGATCTGGGAAACATCAAAAACTTCACCCCAACTGCGAAACGCATCCGGCAACGGTGCGTCATCACCCAAATCCTCACCACCTGCCACTGCACCCACTGTCCGTTCATTCCCACGCGTGGTCTGTTGGTCTACTGCCGGAGCAAGCCGAATCATCGAAGTCAACTCAGGTCGCACCAGTTTCTGCAAGACCGCCTGTGTTCGACGCTCACCGCCCAACCGATAAACGGCGTTCAGGTTCAACTTGGCGTCTTCATCGCCCAGCACGACGTCAAACGTGACCCTTCCCAATGTGATCGCATCTCGAATCGTCGTCGGCGGTGCCCCTTGGTCTTGCAACCGCCATTGCTCATCGAATTCCTTGAACACCTTGCCCGCTCGTGGCAGTACCGCCTGCTGCAGGGACTCGCTGCCCCAACGTTGCTGCAAGCGAACCTGTGCATCGGCCGCTGCAAGTCCTTGTTTCAGACTCGTTTTCGCAAGCCTGGCCAGCACCGTCGTCAGCAATACTGCAACTGCCAGTACCATCAACAAGATGTACCCACCTCGCCGACAACATCGCCTACCGTTGTAACCAAGTTCACATCGCATGATGATGAACCACCTCACTGTGCAAGACACGCCCGCTCTCACTAATCAACCGCACACGAAACGAATCAGGGATCTCCGGCAACCCGCCGGTCTCCACGGCCCCAGCCATCGAGCCGGCCTCAGCCGCATCCACCTCACTTGCCATCGCGAGCACATCCATTTGGAACGCCCCCATTCCCAGCCATACCAAACTGCTTTGACTTCCGCCAACCGACTCGACGCTTCGCACCAGGACGTTGTGATCACCTGCTCGCACGATCGCATAACGAACACGCCCAGGTGAATGATCTGGGCGCCCGTCGCGGATGCCAAGAAAACCATGCAGCACCAACTCCTGTTCACCGGCCACCATTCCGCGAGCGTTTTGCAAGTCGGTGAGCAAGACGTCCACCATCTGGTCGACCGCAGCACGATCGCTGTCGCGGCGTTCAAGCTCCTGTCCCTCACGAAGCGCCGACCACATGATGTTCAGGCACGCTGCCATCAAAATCGATGCCAACACCGCCGAGACAACCAGCTCAATCAAAGTGAATCCACGCCTTGGACAATCCCGAGTGCGATGTCGCTTCATCGCCCGACTCCTGCAACAGCGAAGCCACCGACACCATCCTGGACGGATTTGACCACGTCCACGGAAACCAGATTTCGCAACGAGATGCCTTCAGTGGAAAAAATCGTCAGACGCACGACGCGCACGGGCACACCGAGCGGTTGTGCAAGTCCGACCACACGAGTTTCCCAGATCCAGCCAGGCTGTCCCCCAATCACGCCGCGACCATCAAGTGGGATACCGTCGCGTTGTGAGGTCAACTGCAGCAACAATTCATCAGCAGCCATGGCGGCAACAATGCGGTCCTCGGCCAACGCCATCTGTCGGCGATGACGCGACAATGCCAATAGCGAGCCCACCAACACGCTGCCCATCAATACCAACCCAACCACAATCTCAATCAGCGAAAACCCACCCCGCGTTGGTGTCCAGGCTTCGGCCGCACGCGAGCACCTTAGCACTGGAAAAGCCGTTCCTAAAATTCCCCGCTGGCTCAGACGTTTTTTTGATTTCGCCGAAGATTGCAGGAGCTGGGAATTCTGGCGAAGCCCATTTCGGTTTTGAGACGCTGTCTCCTTCATTTCTCCGACTCCAGCAATGTCAGCAACCCTCGAGCCTCGTCCTGTCGCGGCGTCACAAACGTCTGACCGCTGCCTCCCAACACCACCAACCACACACGTGACTTGCCACCGCCCAACTCCACCACGTAGCTCGACGATCGCCCGTCACCGTCCACAGCAATTTCCACCTGACGCCCACCACTGCGCCGCGTCGCCAAACGCCAGGACAGGACATCCACCCGCTGGTGCAATTGAAACAAACGCTCGCTGCCATCCGCTTGAGGCACCACCATCGTCTTTGACTGCGTGTTCACCTTCGCCGATATCGGTTGACGCCATGCGCGGGCTTCGCGTCTGAGTCGCATGTCAAACGCTTCGATCGTCTCCACCGCTTGGCTCAATCGATGACGATCCATCGTGCTGCCGACCGACAGCACCACCAGCCCGGACAGCATTGCGATGATGACCAGGACAACGATCAGCTCAATCAACGTGAACCCACGAATCCGACCGTCACGAGTCTTGGTCATTGCGTGTCGTCTTGCAATTCATCGCTGGAGAAATCCTTGTCCTCGGACTCGCCCCCTTCACGTCCGTCCGCACCCAAGCAGATCACTTCAAAGCGGTTGTCTTGGACCAAATAGATGTAATCGTTCTTCCACGGATCCTTCGGCACCTTGCTCAAGAACCCGTCCGGCCACGTGTCTGTCGGCTGCACCAGGATCTCAAGTCCCTCGTCCTCCGTCGGATACCGCCCTTGATCGATTCGAAACGTCTCGAGCGCTTTCATGATGGTTGCAAACTCAGACTTCACCGCGTTCTGTCGCGATGTGACTAAGTATCCGCGTGTGCGAATCGCCACCAATCCCGCCAGCATGCCCAGGATCACCATCACGACGATCAGTTCGACAAGCGAAAACCCGCGTCGACGTTTTGTGAGTTCACATGACATTTCCGGCCTCCAGAATAGGAAGAATCGTGGCCAACAACAGAAAACCGACCAACGCGGCCAAGACAAGGATTAGCACGGGTTCCAACAGCGAAGTCAACCGCTCCGACGTCGTCGCCACCTGTCCATCATAGTCGTCCGCTAGCCGAAAGAGCATCTCGTCCAATTTGCCTGAGTCCTGACCGACGGAAAACACACGCACCGCCAACGGAGGAAAAACTCCTGTACTGGCCATCGCATCAGCAATCTCGACCCCCGCTGAAATTCGCTCGCCACACTCGCCGAGCGCTCTCTTGAATACTCGATTGCCGATCGACTGACCAGCCAAGTCAACCGCGCGCGGTAAATCAACGCCGCTTCGCGTCAACGTGCCGATGATCGTCGCAATCCGCGATACATTCTGCTTGATCGACATCGACCCGACCACCGGCAACCGCAGCACTGCGGAATGACACAGCTCTTTTCCTCGCTCAGATCGCAACACCAAATACAACCCAACAGCGCCGACCCCCGCCCCTGCGAGCAACCACCAACGGTAGCCCAGCAAGACGTCACTGATCGCCTTGGCCACTCGCGTCGGCCATGGAAGCTCGGTCAGTGTTTCTTGCAAGTTCTCCAACAAAGGCGGCAACACCGACGTCATCAGAAACACCGCGGCCGCCGTTCCAAAGCAAACCAAGAACAACGGATAAATCAACGCGGTGGTCACCGCGTCGCGAAACCGCATCTGCCGCTGTTTGAATTCCGCCAATTGCTGCAACACCGAATCCAACGTCCCTGAATTCTCTCCCACCGCAACCATGTGAACCGAAGCAGCGTCAAACAGATCGGGACGTTCAGCCAATGCGTCGGCCAAAGATGCTCCCGCGGCAACACGATCATGAACACCGAGGATCGCCGCGCGAAAGGTGCCCGTGTGTTGTTGAGCGATCGTGTCCAACGCGTCCAGAATCGGAATGCCCGCAGAAAGTAGCATGGACATCTCGTGAACCACGGTCGTCCATTGCGAAGCAGTCGACGAAAGTGAGAATCGCGACGACCAACGGCGTGAGTCTTTCTCAACACACGGCACCAGCTTGCGCACCTGCACGCCCTGCATCCGCAACAAATCGCGAGCCTGTCTGGGCGTGTCAGCCGCGATCGTTCCTTTGATGGTCTGACGTGACGGATCGACGCCGGTGTAAGAAAAAACTGCCATGATCTACAGCGTCGTTACCCTCAGGACTTCGTCTAGCGTCGTCACCCCCTGATGAATCTTTAGCAAACCATCCGTCGACAACAGATGCATCCCCGCGTCGATTCCCGCTTGACGAATTTGTGACGCGTTAGCCCGACTCTGGATCAACTCTCGCGTGTTGTCGTCGATCAACAACAACTCAAACAATCCGACACGACCTCGGTATCCGGTCTGGCGGCACGCGTCACAACCGACCGGCACATAGACACCCGCAAGCTCGGATGTATCGACACCGTAGGACTTCATCAGCGAGTCAGGCGGCAAGGGTGGACGAGCCGAATTCGGCGCGGCTGGACGCTTGCATTGCCCGCACAACTTGCGGACCAAACGCTGCGCAAGCGCGGCCACCAGCGAACTGCTGACCAGGTACGGCTCGATGTTCAAATCCAACAATCGCGTCACCGCACTGGCCGCGTCGTTAGTGTGCAACGTGCTGAAAACTAGGTGCCCGGTCAACGATGCTTGAATGGCCATCACCGCCGTCTCGCTGTCTCGGATCTCACCGACCATGATGATGTCCGGGTCCTGACGCAGAACGCTGCGCATGCCGGAGGCAAAGGTCATCCCCTTTTTTTCATTGATCTGCGTTTGGCTGATGCCATCAAGCTGGTACTCGATCGGATCCTCCAGGGTCAGCACGTTCAGATCATGTGAATTGATCTCCTGCAACGCGCCGTACAACGTCGTACTCTTTCCACTGCCTGTCGGACCGGTGACCAAAATCATTCCGTGGTCGCGGCGAATCAACTCACGAAACCGTGACAAATAGTGCTCGGGCATCCCAAGCTCACCCAGCGTGTACAGCCGAGCGCTCTTGTCCAACAAACGGATGACGATCCGCTCGTTGTGACTTGTCGGCAAGGACGCGATTCGCAAATCAACGGTCCGGTCGCCCAGTTGCACCGTTGCCCGACCGTCTTGCGGCAACCGTTTCTCGGCAATGTTCATCTTGCCCAAGACCTTGATCCGAGACAGGACTTCTTCCTGGACGTTCTTGGGAACATCAAACGCATCGAACAACACACCGTCGATCCGTTGACGGACCACCACGCGGTCTTCATACGGCTGGATGTGGACGTCCGATGCACCCGCTTTGACAGCGTCAAACAGCAAGTGGTTGACCAATTGGATGATCGGCGCTCGGCCTTCCGTGTCCAACAAGTCTTCGCGACTGCCCAGTTGATCGATCTCACGTAGCACCGTGTCGCGGTCGATCGTGTCGATCACCTGCTGCGCTTGGCTGGACCGGTCCGAGTAAGCCGCGTTGACCGCCTTGCTCAGTTCGGACGCCGTCGTCACGATCGGCTCAACGGCGCGCCCCAACACTCGACCGACGACATCCAGCGATTCGTAGCCGTCACGATCGCAGACCGCCACGAGAAGTTTTCCTTCGTGATCAAATCCCAGCAACCGTCGAGATCGTGCGAATGCAATCGGCAAGTATGCCAAGAAAACGGATGACGGTTTCAAGCGTGCCAGCTCGACGCAAACGGGGCATTGCAACCATTGCGCCAGCTCCCGAGTCTCTGCGGGCAAGTCCGACGCGATGTCGTCGGTGGAACTGGTGAGAACAGGTCCAACGATCGCCGCGTCTCTGTTAGCCGCACCTTCTCTGCTCGGCGCAGCCGACATCAGTGACGCGTCACGCGACTGGGCAGAGTCACCGGTTGTGGGGGAGGCGTCGGACATGGAATCAACATCGGCCCGCTACGAGGATAGTCGCCAGAAAGCTCGGCATCCTGTGTTTCGACATGAGACAAGTATTGCAGATCTCGGAACTGAGAGTCCCTCAAGATACGCGGTCGGATGAACAGAAAAAACGAAGTCGTCGAGTTGGCTTCGGTTCTTAGGCTGGTCAGCTCACGCAATATCGGCACTTTTTCAGCCCACGGCACCCCGGTGAACGTGTTGCTGTCGGTGGAGCGTTTCAGGCCCCCGACCACCACCGTCTTTCCGTCCGGGATCGTCACCACGCTGCCCAAGCTGTCGATCTGGCGCGGCGGAGGTAACGCGGCGGTGCCTTCGCCGACGAATGTGCTGAACTCGACCCGAAACTCCAATTGTAAATGGTCGTCTTCGTTAATGTGCGGCGTGACCTCGATCGTCGTACCGGCCTGCTGTGTCCCGCCCAAACTGGTCGTGGCGATCGTGTCCGCCGCATTGACGCTTTGAAATGGCACACTCGCGACGCTTTCCAGATTTCCCGTTTGATTGTCGTTGACCAAGATCTTCGGCGATGCCAACACGCGACTACGCGTGTGAGCCGATAAAGCTTGCACGATCACGTCAGCGACCTCCGGATCGATCAACACTCCGTTGAAACCCAAAGCCGGGTTGATCGTCAATGATCCGTCCGTCGGGTCGACTTCGCTCAAACCGAACGAAGTGAATTTGAACAACCGCTTGGCCCCTTGCCGATCACCGCCGGAGATCTCCACGCCCAATGAAAAGTTGTTGCTGGTGTCCACGGCCACAATGTCGGCTTCGATCAAGACCTGTGGACGTCGTTGATCCAACGATCGAATCAGTTTTTCATACAACGGCTGCACGTTGGCTGGGGCATAGATGATCAAGCTGTTCGTGGCGACGTCTGCAGAAATCCGCGCGCCACCTGGCAACGTTGCGACCTGCCCGCCACCTGCAAATCCGCCACCTGCAAATCCGCTTCCAAATCCGTTCCCCAACGGGCCGCCGAAACCGCCAAGCTGACCGCCGGCAAAACCCGGGTTGGCAAACCCGCCCGAGTTGTTCGCGATCAATGGAGAAAGCTGACTGTTCTGATTCGCTTCGCGTTGCGGCGATGTGCTGGTGATCGGCTGAGGAGGCATGCTGACCGTCGCGTTGGGATTGAAACCCATGTTGCCCACCATCGCACCGACGGGATACACACCGCCCACGTTCAATCCGCCCAATGTCCCAAATGCACCGGCCTGTAATCCGCCCGCTTGCGCAACGCCGCCGCTGCCGGTCGCTTGTTGCAATGCCATCAACGAATACAGCACTTCGATCGCCGTCGCGTTTTTTAGCTTGTAGAACTGAATCGGACTTTCCGCCGAATCCACCGCGCGATCCAACTCCTTGATCAACATCTCCACTTGTCGGTGGACTCCATCGGACGCACGGATGACCAACAAGTTTCCTTCCTCGTCCACCGTTGTTTCGATCTCAGCGTTTTGGTCCTTGGCGTCGCCCGGCTGCACAAACCCCTTGACCAATTTGTCGATCCGAGTGGCCGAGACATATTGCAGCCGGTAGACCTTCGTCAACGCTCCGCTGCCAGTATCCAATTGTCGCAACAACGTGACGATCTCTGTAACGACTTCGGTCTGACCCGCAACCAGAATGCGTGCGCCCGCTCGGTCGTGGAACAATTTGGGACCATCATCGCCACCGGGTTTTCGACTCGCGCCACCCGCCATGATCGATTCGGCTTGCGCGATCAGGGACTCAGGGGAACGGTTGACGGGCAAATAGATTTCGATGGAACCCTGGCCCTTGGGCTTGTCGATCATTCTCAGCATCTCGACAATTTCTTGAACGTCCGCCGCGTAACCGGTGACGATCAACAAATTCTGTTCCGCCAGGGCGATGATATTCGAACCGGTCTTTGACATGAACGGTTTGAGCGAAGTGGAGATGGTGGTCACATCGATGTATTTGATCGGGATCACTTGAGTGACCGCAGCAGCCGGCCCATTTCGCCTCGTGACTTCCTCCGCATCCCCGGTTCGTGCGTTGGACAAAATATCTCCAATATCGACCACGCGTTTCCACCCGGCGACGTCGGAGTCAACAATCGCAAGGTTGGCTTCGCGGAGCAGGCTGCCCAGCAATGTCGGCAACACGCTCTTGGGCAGCTTTGCGGGCGTGTAAACCGTGACATCCCGCTGGGCGATATCCGTTCCGTGCAGAAACCGAATGCCGAGTTCTTTGCTCATCAATTCCAGCAACGCGGTCACCTTGACCGTGCCGGACAAGTTCAACTCGACGATCTCGTCATTTGCCGCTGACTGAAACGTTGACTTAGACGGAGACCGATTAGCTTGAGCCGCGCAGGTGCCAGCCGACATCGTCCACGCCGCCAAGAAAGCGACGAAAAGGATGTGAGGAACAGGCCGAGCAAAGCCGACGGTGCGATCTGCAAGCAAATCAGGCAAGGGCGAATCCAGTGAGGACACTCAATCAACACGCTGCTAAACCCGTTTGCTAGGAAATCGCCCCCCTCCACGTCAAGCTCGTTGTTGATCGTCGAGCATTGTCCCGCAAAAAAATCCCTTCCAGGGCTTTCCATGACCGAACCGATCGAATATCATTCCGCTTGTTGAGAGGAATTCTCAATAGCGTTCTTAAGTAGCCAGCGAGGCATAAAGAGGGCTCGGATAAGTAGCGGAACACCCCGCTCCCACCGGACCCTCGATTGACCCCAGCTAGCAAGAAAGAAGCATCGCACTGAGTTGCATCGGGCAACCAGCGGACGTTTTCTGGACTTGTTTAGCAAGAGGTCGAGTGTCGTGTATGCCTTTCGTTTTCTAATGGTTTCGCTGATTTCAAGCGGACTTTGGCTCTGCCAGGCCAAGCTTGTCCGAGCGGAAATTTATGTCCCCGACCAATCGGTGCCGGGAGTCTCCGGAGACGTTTTTGGATGGGATCAAGGAGACGTGAATTCCTCCTTCGCGTTCTGGGACAGCTTCGACGATTTTCTGGGCGGATCAGCACCTGGATTTCTACCGGCGGGAAGCTCGCCGGCGGCGAATAGCGTCTTTGATAACGGCGGGCTACCAAGCCTGCTGACTTTCGAGTCAAACCAGTCGATCGCTTCCAGCGGTAACGCGTACGGTGGTCTTTTCGGACCGGGCGACGATTCCACATTCTTGACCGATGCGTTTGCGACGGTTCGCTCGGGAACCAGCGGAGGCTCGTTCACTCGCATCGTCGCACAGTTTGAAACCCTCGGATCGGAACTCGATTACTCGTCACTGTTGTTGAGCCTGACGGACGCGCCGGGCACGATCGCACCGAGCTTTGCGATCGAGACCAATCGCGTGTCGTTGGGCGGAACTTTCGGCGGCGAAGGTGTCAGTTACCTCGCGTTGTGGGACCTGGATTCCTCCCAAGCGGAGTACCGTTTTGACTTCATGGCTCAATCCAACAACATGTCGCTCGACAAAGTTCGCATCGACTCGTTCACCAGGAACACGCCTTTCATCACACCTTCGGCGGTACCAGAACCCAGCAGCTTCGCGATGCTTGGTCTGATCGGTACCACCATAGTCATGGCTCGACGCCGGCGTCGCGTGCTTCCACTGCTGGGTTCGTAGGGCTGTCGTTCTTTGGTCAGCGGCCGTCAACGACCGCTTTCTTTCTCCATCATTCAAACTCGTTCAAACTTGGGGGACACACGCGTGTGGATATCAACCCTTGCGCCAACGCGGCGCGCGTTCACGTTGATCGAATTGCTGGTTGTGATCGCGATCATCGGGATACTTGTCGGCTTGTTGCTGCCTGGAGTTCAGGCGGCTCGCGAAGCGTCACGTCGGATGTCATGTAGCAACAACCTCAAACAGATCGGGTTGGCGATGCACGCGTACAACGACGTGAACCGGAGGTTGCCACCCAGCGCATTGGGGATACGCGTTGCCGGAACCGCACGACAGCCGGTGCATCGAGCCGGCTTGACCGCGTTTGTTTCGATATTGCCGTACGTCGAGCAATCGGCGTTGTTCCTCGAATTCGATTTGGACGCCGACGCGTGGGCTCCCGAGAACGAGATCCCCGCCAAAAAGACACCTGCGGTCTACTTGTGTCCGTCGATGTCCCTGCCCGATAGCGGCGGAGCATCGGACGGCTATTCCAGCTACGCGGTTTCGACGGGAACGAAGAAGTATCGCAATCAGATCCATGATGGTGCGATCATCGATTCGATGAACGTTTTTCGAAATGAAAGAGTGACGGCCGGATTGCCCGACGATTTGTCTTGGCTGACTTGGGTGGCAGTGGACGACATTTCCAACGCTGACGGCACCACCAACACGTTGCTTGCCGGCGAGTTTGGAGTCCAAGTTCGCGAGACCACGTCTTTGCCGTTTCCCTATCCCGGTTCTGGTGGCGAAAGTGCGGGCAAGTGGGCGGTCAGCTACCCCTATCACTCGACAGCGTCAACATTCGGAAAGTTTAACGCCAAAGAAATATCGCTGTTCGACATTCCCTCCTATGAGTCCTTTCGCGGACCACACGCCGGTGGTGTTCAGTTCGTACTGAGTGATGGCAGCGTGCGATTTCTCACCGAATCGGTCGACGGGGTCGTCCTGCGGCAATTGACGGCTCGCAATGATGGCGAAGTCATCGACCAGGAGCCATGGTGATGCGCCCATTCACTCTGCTCTATCTGTTCGCCGGCTTGGCTTGCATTGCCGGATGCACCCAAAAAGCCGTGCCAGCCGTAACTGCTTCGGGCACCGTCCACGTGGACGGTGCCCCGCTATCAGGAGCGGTGATCACGTTTGAACCTCTCCATGGAACCACCGGACCCAATGCGTCGGTGCCAGTCTTTGCAGGACGGTTTGACGTGACGACGGAAGCGGGACTGCACGGTGGACGGTACCTCGTGCGGATTTCGCTGATTCCACCGGAGATACGCAAAACCCTGCCTGCGGAGCAATCCGCCACGCTGCCGCCAGAGGACGCTGTGATTGATCCAGAGTTCGACGCCAACAGTCAGTTGTCTTGCGAGCTAAAGCTCAACCAGACGAACCCGCTCGCCTTTGACGTCGAGTTCCTGTAGCCGTTTACTCCCTTTCCATGGTCAAATGAAGTCACCACTTTCCACGACGGAGTCACTCATGTTGTTCCCATACACGATTCGTTTCGCACTCATCGCAGTTGCTTGTCTCACGCTGCCGACACTCGCCCATGCTCACATGGCTTGGTTGTCGACGGATGATGATGGACACGTGGTGCTGTGGTTTGGGGAGTCACCCAATGACCGCACTTATCACATGCCAGAGAGCATCGCGAAGATCGAATTGCAATCGAACGGCTCTGGCATCGAGACCGAGTCAGTCAAGAATGATTCGCTGGTCGGTATTCGAAGCACAAAACCGGCTCCCGCTTCGGCCGAAGTCGCTGGCCGCGTGACCTACGGTTTGTATCACGGCACCAAGCTGACCTATCACGTCGAGCACTTGCCCCAATCGGATCCCAGCAAGTGGCCGGTTGATGCAAGGGCACAAACACCGCTTCAGTCCGTGATCCGTTCTCTACCCGAGGGTGGAATTCGCGTGACGATCCTGCATCATGAAAAACCCGCCAAGGACTTGGAGGTCAAACTGTACTGCGAAGAAGGTCACGAGGAGGGGGCGGCCAAAACCGACATCGCCGGAATGGTCACCTTCACTGCGTCCCAAGTCGAACCTGGGCTCAACGCGATCGTGGTTGGCATGACCGATCCCGATGCCAAAGGCACGCTCGATGGCGAAGACTATGGCAGCACCACCGACTACTTGACGGCTACGTTCCGTATCCCTGGTGAGGTTCGTGGCGAGATCCCCAGTAATACAACTTCGCGGGACGATGCGTCCAATCCCCAGCGTCCAGAGATGGATGATGCGATTGGTGCATCCGTCGTGCCGTCTAACCTTCCCGAACTGCCAGAGGAACTGACCAGCTTCGGCGCCGCCGTCAGTGGCCAAAGTCTGTACGTGTACGGCGGCCACACCGGCAACGCGCACTCGTATTCCACGCAAGAACAATCCAATCGCTTTTGGTGCTTGGACCTCTCTGCGGGCGAGCAAGCGGCGTGGCAGAAACGTGCTACAGGCCCATCGCTTCAGGGCTTAGCGTTGGTTGCACACGGCGATCGCATCATCCGCATCGGCGGTTTCACTGCGGTCAACGCTGCGGGTGAAACTCACGATTTGCGTTCGCAGAATCTAGTCGCAGCATACCACCCCGCCACGAACACATGGACCGATTTGCCTTCCCTGCCTGAGCCACGATCGTCATTGGACGCCGCAGTCCTCGGGGATACCGTCTATGTCTTTGGAGGCTGGAAGCTTGATGGGCAGAGCGACGACAGTCAATGGCACACGACCGCTTGGTCGCTGGACCTGAGTGATGACACGAGCGAATGGCAATCGCTTGCCCAGCCACCGTTCCAACGACGAGCGATCAGCGTTGCGGCACACGAAGGCAAACTCTACGTGATTGGCGGAATGAACTCACAGGGCAAGACCACAACACGTGTCGATATCTACGACCCGAGTTCGAACGCATGGACACAAGGTCCCTCGTTGCCAGGCAGCGGGATGTCGGGTTTCGGCTCATCATCGTTTGCCACCGGCGGTCGACTGTACGTCAGCACGTTGGACGGGCGGGTGCATCAACTCGGCGAAGACGGAGCCTCATGGCGGACCATCGCCAAATGCAATCCGGCAAGATTCTTTCACCGCATGCTGCCGATAGCCGACGACGAATTGCTAATGATCGGCGGAGCCAACATGGAGATCGGAAAGTTCAAGCAAATCGATCGGATCAAGTTGTCCGGTCATTGAAAGTCATGTGGGAAAGAAAATGCAGAACCAGAATAACCGTAGGTCATGCTGTGCATGACGAAATACGGCACGCCCATCTTCGCGTTCGCCCGCATTCATTCGAAAAAGAACTCCTGCTGACGACCGATGTTACCGACTTGCGATGGACGGATGCCGTCATCCAAAGCATGATCTACCGCAACTGCCAGACCAATGCTGCGTCACAAGACCGACAGCGAGGCCCCAGAAAATACAGGATCAGAACGAGCATGCTCTTGCCGAAACTTGTCTCACCAAGGTGCCTCAAGGACGGCGCGTAACCAGTCTCCATGAGCGTAAGTGGCAAACCAGCGATTAGGGTCGTTGTCTATTGATTCGTGTTTCAACAGACGCACGAGCATCTGCAGGTGCTCAAGGTTCCATGCCCAAATCCCGATTCCGCGAACGTCGATTCGGCAGAACAAATCAGATAGTTGTTCGTAAGTCAATGACGATTGCCGAAATGGACAGGTGTGGCAGACAATCGACCAGTCGGCAAGTTCCCACGTCCCTGCCGTGTCGCCAATGACATTGCTCTTTTCAAGCTCCCTTTCTTTTGTTGCTTCAGCAAGGCGATGACACCGTGGGCATACGACATGCAAGAGCCGCGCCCGTGATCGGTGGTCATAACGTACGTGAGATGATCCAGAAAGCAAGATTCGTCAACCCTGTGGCAGGGATGCCTGTTGCTGGCGAACGTCAGACATCACATGGGACGGACGGTTGATAGACCACTCGCACAAACGCCGCAAGCCGTCCTCACGTGCACGTCATGGTTCGGCTCCTGTAGCCACCATGGTTGTTTGACGCTTACCATTCTTGATGGGAACGACGTGCGGAACGCCAAGATGCTTGAGCCGTTCCATGATTGCATCGTGTTGAATCTTTGCCTGCTCGAGAGTGTAAATTGTGTCGGCGATTTGTATTTCGTCTGGAGACACTTCGGTAAACGCAAACTCTGCTTTTTCTGGAACTACTGGCCAAAGTGCGCCGTGAAGCTGATCTGCCCAAAGCACGCGTACACCCAGCAACTCCAGGGCTTCGCTTTCGCGAACAAGCGACGCTCGACGCCACTGAGCGTATCCGAATAAGATCGCGAAGGATGCCACCACAGCAAGCAATGTTGTGATTCGATATCGGATGCTAAGTCGTCGGATCATCTGCGGTTAGTGGCTAAAAGGAACACTGTCTTTGAACTCTTTAGTGGCCGAACGACAGCGGTAACCCAGCCGCAGCAATAGATTTTGCTGTAAGTAACGACCCAATCGGCGGCTTAGGTTCACCGCATGGTTCTGCCTTCTATACGCGTGCAAGCAAGCGATTGGCCATGTCTTTGGCTAGGTCTCGAATCGGGTCCGTGTCAGGGATCGCGCGCACCCTCTCCGCGACCTTCGATGATAGCGTTACATCAGCAAGCAAGCGAGCCTTGTACAGCATGCAATATTGAATCCACTCGAAAAGCATGAAGTCAGAAGTTCTGGGACCTGTGGTAGCCAGTGATTCCCATTCGTAGTTGGAATCGCGTGAGCTAGGAATTTTAGGTGTCGATCAACCAATGAGCAATGACGAATGTCAGGCAGCGACCAGATGTGGCCGAGACGTTCGATCAACCATTGACGCTTCGGGCGATTGCTAGAAAGCAACAAACGCTCGGTGATTTGATTAAGTTCGAGTTGACCGCGATAATCCATAAACTCTCGTTGGCAGAACGTCAAGGATCACGGCGGACGTGCGAACGACTCGCAAGCAGACCATTAAACACGACTCACGTCCTCCCGTGCAATTCATGGTTCTGCTTCTTTGCGTTGTTGGAGTACGCACCAGCGACTGTAGCTTTTACCATTCCTAGTCACGCGGCGTTCAGGACCATCCGGGTACAACCCAGGTGAGACATCACTGATTCCAACACTAGCGTTGAATACAGTGTAACCAATCGAAGCAATGGCAGAGATCAGATCGTGTCGTGCATAACCCGTGACACATAGAAAGAGCAATGAAGGGTCATCGTGGGCGGAGATTGTACCGTCGAAATCTCCAGACACGTACAAATTTGTTGACGGGTTTCCGGTGCTGATCGATCCGCCAAAGTCACCATCAACCCAGATTTTGGATGAACCAGTCGTGACGATCTGCCCGTTCATCGACCCGCCGATGTAAATATGGAGAAAGCCGTCGGCATGAATCTTTGCGTCCCTTGAAACATCACCGCAGATTAAGATTTCCTGGAATCCACCGGTTTCGAGTCCGGCATTCAGGTCGCCGTTGATATGCAAGACACCTCCGTCGGGCGCAGAAATCATTGCGTCACTATCACCGTCGACCTCGAGTGCATCCCGCTCACCTATGAGCATTGGTCGCGTTTGATTCTCCACGCGCGACCAGCGAGATTCGCTTGCGGACGGAAATCGCCAATGCGATATCGATTGATTGAACGGATGGTCGAGCAGGACATCAACATGTGCGACACGACGTTGGATTTCCGGCGGGATCGACATGAATGCTTTCTAGAGCAGAACGGTACGGATCACGCGGTCGCCGCGAGCGATCCTCAACTTCAAGAACCACGACCCGGCGACTCGTCGTGCATCCCATTGTTACGCCACTGACTCGTGTGAGAGCATTGGCGGAGCAACATACCAAAAGTTTTCTCCACTGCAATCAGACATTCCTAAGTACGCCCACAGCGTTGGATGGACGGACAATGCGATTCCCCACAATAACCTGGAATGTTCGGCAAGCGTCCTACGCTGGGGAGTCATATCACGAGTGCATTCACAAATCCATCCGTCTCCATTGACTCGTTGTTTCACATTGGTAGACCAGCTGATCGGAACGCGATCGCGAAAACTGGATGCCAGATCGATTGTTGGGAACGTTAGCTGGTGGTGAACCGTCCGAGAACGCTTGAGGTCATCACCGACCGCCCGTGCGTTCGAAAGCAGCTGGCCGACCGTGTCATCTGGGTAGGAACCAAATTCCCATTCAACGTCGCTCTCGCAGCAGACAGTTGCAAAGATTCGTCGAAGCCACCCTAACAATGTCAATTCCTCAATGGCGTAACAGCAGAATTCACGGGGAACGGGAGAGAGACGCAAGCAGACCGTTATACACGACTCCCGCTCGCCTGTGCATTTCATGGTTCCCCGCTGTATGGACCAAGGATCGAATCACGGTCCCCGATAGGTTCCGCCAGCTATCGCCAGAGACATCATTCCCCAATATATCCACCAAAATAAAATTTGGGCAATGCGATGGCGTCTTTCGTTTCCGAACCAAATACGTTTAGCGATTTCCAGCAGTGGTGTAGCGATGCAGACAATAATCGAAAAGATGAAGTTCAGCGGGAGAACCCACGGCCCCAGTTCGGTAGCGAGGGCAATCATTGGTAAGAACACAAACGCAGTTGAGAGCACTGCAAGGGGTTCGCCCGTTGCTAGCGTCGCGATCACGATGGGCGGAATAAAATGGTAACGAAATCGAAGCCAACTTGGGATACGCGAATTCGTGTCGCCACCAGTCACCTCAGGCTCTGAGGCGGGACTCTGGTACGGATTAGACGCGACGTTCAATGCTGTGACTTCAGTGGCGGAAGAATAGTGATCAGCGGGGACGGGCGAACGACTTGCATGCAGACGAGCAAACGGACAGCCCGTCCTCCGTTGAATCACATGTTTATTTGCCTTCTGTTTGCGGCGGAACGAATGTAGCCGTAGCGAGTTTTCGATCGCCAACAACTTTACGCTCAAAAGTTGATAAGACCAAGTCGTTGTCAGGCAACGCATCATCCAATCGCTGTTGAAGTGACTTTTGGTCATCCATCGCATTGCCTATGACAGTAATCTTCATGAACGTAAACGTTGCGTCAAGTTCGAAAGGCGTTGTGTTTTGCATTCCGCCATGCGCTGCAACACGGAATTGGTCTTGGTGTCTGGCGATCACTCTCAACTCACCCAGTTCTACCGGGTCATGGCCAGAGTGATAGGTCCTAGCGTACTGATCGCCCGTGCGATGATTCTTCCAGTCGGACCAACTCTGATTGAACCCGTCCAAGTCTTGCCATCGAGCGACGTCAATATCTAGGCCGTCAAACGTTACGCGGGGCGAGCCAAGATCATCGGCTGGAATCGACGCACCTACGATTTCCAGCGACCACTGGAGTGACTTTCCCTTTCCGTTGTTGAATTCGTCGCACCAATCTGGATCGTTGAGCCATCCCGCAACAGTCGCGGAAGCGATTGGATACTCGTTCTCGGAAAAATGGAACCCCGAAGGAGAATCGACGATCTGTTTTGGCGTCATGTTTCGACGAGGGTCGCACCCCGTAGAAAACGGAACGATGAAGCAAAACAGCACGAGTAAATATGTGCGATGCATCTAATGCAAATAATGCAGAGAACACCCAGCCGCTGCGGTGGTCTCTTGTGGTACTTAACGACAACACCCACGGCTTGGGTTCATCGACATGGATCATCGCGATACAATCAGCGACGGCTGGAATCAAAATCGCTCGTTGCCATTGTACCCGTTGGGCTCGACAGTGGGATAAGCGAAACCTGGAGTCTGCTCCTCTTCCACTCTGCACTCGATCACATGCCGCGACGGTCACAGAGATCACACAGTGGTGATGGTGGTCGTTGTGGTATCCAACGCGACTTCCTCGGCCCGAGCGCGCGCCTCGGATTGTCGCGCTACACGGAGCGACGGTCAGAACCAGAATCGCTCCAGGCAACGGGTACCCAGTGGACTTGACCGTGGGGAAATCGAGCACTCGGATCAGTTCCAACTTCCACACTGGACTTGATCACTAGCCGCGTTGATCGACCGACGTCAGCCAGAACGGCGGTTTGATTGTCCAACTGAAAACGCCCCATGCCTTCCTCGGTTGCACGTCAGGGTTCGTTGGTTTCTTCACTTGGATACGGCTGACCATCATAGGACCTGTACCCGTCGCCTGTCGACGAAATATCCGTCGTGCGGTTACCATCCCGACGACGGGCAACGTCAGTGATCTCGATCGCAAGAAACTCGCGTTCGTAAAGTCCCAAGTGTCCGTACTTACCCTCGGGGCTGAGATAGCCGATAACCTTTACGCGCGCAATCCGACCACGAATCGATTCAAGACGGCGTGCAATCTTATCGTCAACCTCTCGCTCGAATTGCGGCATTGGAAGAGGTTCCCACCTAATGTGATTCGTTTTGCACTCGTCAAGCGTTGACAACCACCATGAGTCTCTGGGCGATTGATTCTTTGGCTCGTAAAACGCGGATATCTCAGAACCAGTCAGCCAATTGCCCGTACGTTTGGTAAGTTCGTATCCAAATCCGCTAAGAACCTCGTGTGTCGCTGCGGGATTACGTTTGCGGTAGTCGATTCCCGCGTTGAGTCCCGCGAATTCTGGGTACTTCTCAAGGTCCATGTGTTCTGGGCTAAACCCTGTATATGCCCACAAAAACATCGAAGCGAATGCGCGGCGTTGCGCTCCAAAGCCATCCGGATTATCAGGCAGATTCTTGATGTGCTCGTCGGCCAACCGCAACACGAAATCGGGGATTGGACGATGTTTGTACCCCAGGTCCTGGGCGTGTATCGTCGTGCACGCAAACGCTGCCAATAGAGCGAAGATGAACTGACGTGTACGCATCCAATTCAATCCAACGAACGCCACCGTTCACCGAGCCCGCGCGATGAACGCATCCATTTCAAAAGCACCCGATCGCGGGCTTGGGTGAGTAGGCCGGGGTCTCTTTGGTATAGGTTACGGTTTGTTTTCCCTGTTTGCCACCCGTTTCCTCTGGTGGTTTCACAATATTGTAACCATGCCGCATTGCCCCCCGGCCCCTCGTAGATCCGGACGTGCCGTGTTGCAGCATCCGGCTCCCAGATTTCACCTAGCAATCCGCCTGATGATGGCGAGGCACGAACCAGTGCAATCGACCGACGCGCTGGAGTGCGCGTTGTGAAAGCAGGGGACGGGCTCTCGAAACTCCACGGACAAAAGGAACGCCGCGATCCAGCCTGGTTAGCACCGAGGGTCCGTCACTGAGTACGGTAGGTGCCAGGTCTGAATCGCGTGAAATCCCGACCGCCTTCCCTCGATCGATATTACTCGACTTCGTTCCACTTGATTGGCCTTCAAGCTTCAACAGTAGTATTTGGTCGTCCGACTCCCTGAGCGTCACTTGTCTTCGTCGCTCATTCCACTTCTCGGACATACTCACTCGCCCGCAATCGGAGATCGCGAATCGATCAAGAACCTCAGGGTCTCACCGGTTGCCTGACTGACGCTGTGTGTAGCGCGCGTGAGCCGACCAAGGCGAACAGCAAGCGTTCTTCGGGGCGCCGACTCCGGGTCTCTCCACGAAGCTCGCCAATGACGCGTCGTGAAGTGTTGCCTTGGGGCATGCACAAACCTTGGCCACTGCAATCACCTGATTGGCGCCAACAGATACCAAATTTCGCAGCTATTCCCCTTCACAGCCGCGCACACCGCCCACAGTCCATTCATCCTGACTACGTTTCTGCCTGTCTCGATCCTAAGAGTCCAGTGCTTCAACGACTGACTTCGACCACCGGTCTTATACAGCCGCTGCAACACTCAATACTGGGCCTGTGGCTAGCAGTTACCCAGGCGGGATCTCCCCCCGCTCGTCAATCAGACCTTGCCAGTCCGCACGTGCATTTTCTAGTTCCCCGCCTACGTGTCGCCGCTTGGCTTCGGCGTGTCGGATTGCGTGTAGCGTTCTCCAGTCTGCGGATCATACAGCGCGCATCCGAATCCTGCCATCACGTCTATCATCTGGTTTAGCGGTTCGGGGTTCTTTAGAAGCTTATAGCCGCAAGTCATCGAAACCTGAGTCGCCGTTACCGACCATGAAACCTCAAAGTAGCTCCCGTTTCCTTCCCAGGTCATTGATGTAAGTCCGTCTACAATGTCCGGAAATTCTGCAACAATCGCGGCTTTGATTTCGTCAATCGGGAGGAGTGCAATTCCGTCAATCAGCTTGTCTTCTGCAAGTTGCTGGCAGATTGCGTCGGGAGACAGAGCAGATGGTCTCGTTTGACGCCAGAACCAAAGATCGTACGACATGTTTCGCTGTATGCTCGATGCAAGTATAGAGTTTTCGTTGTAAGTCGGGGAACGGTACGGTTCAGCGGGGCCGCGTGAACGAATCTCGACTTCAAAAACGTCAACTCGCGGCCTCCGTTGCATTACGCCCAACATGGGCGTGATCTTGTGGGCTGAAAGTCCCCTGTACTTAGTTCCGGTAACGTCCAGTAGGAGACAGTATACCAAATGTAGATCCGAAAGAAGTAAGTACGAGGCCTGTCTCGAAGATACCCGGCAACTGCGCACAAGGTGACAAACCGTGGGGAGGAAGCCTGTGAATGTGAGCGTCAAGCTGGATAGCCGCCGAGAACCGTCCGGGTCATAGGGTCAGTCCCGCCGATTCGGGCATGGTTCAACGCAATTCGTTTCCAGACGCATTCACGCCAAGACCCATCAGGTCCGCGCGGAGCTTGCAGTAGCACGGAACAGAAACCCTATAGAGGCCGACACTGCAGGCCCATCGCTGTGCGATTCCCAAAAATCTGCTGACAGCGAAACCGAACCGGAAAAGTTGGTGGAGGTAGATGGGGAGCTTGGGTGGGGACTGATCACGCGTTTCAAGACCATCGCGTCTTGAAACGTCCCTTATTTGGGGAGGACTTCATCCTGTGCCCGCTAGTAGAGCTTGCTCCAACGCGGGGTGGGCCGTGGTAACACGAACCCACGATCGAAGTCGGCAGCAGAGGGCATAGGAGTAATCCGCCGAGTCCAACGGCGACACAAAGGCCTGAACGTCACAAGACAAGGAACGGACCACCGATGAACTCTGATGCTTCCTCGCTCTCCATCCGGGCTTGACCCGGTGGAAGCAAGACTGATGAGCTACAAAGAAGCAGTCGATTCGCTTGGCTCCCCTCCGGCCTCGTGCCGGTGGTAGCAAGGACGATCACTGGCCATCTCAAGTCGCGTTCGTCCCGTTGCCACTGGCACGAGGCCAGTGGGGAGATGGGGTTCGATTGGCCTGCGGTGTCGTAGCCAGTCAGTCGGATTCACCACCGGCACGAGGCCGGTTGGAGTCTGGTCAAATCGAACGAATGGTAACAGCTATGCAGACGACTTTGTGATTTTCACAAAGACCGAAGCGGCGGCGCAGCGTGTGTACGGGAGCACCGAACGCTTCTTGACCGAGCGTCTGAAATTGTCCGTCAATCACGACAAAAGCAGCATCCGCAAGACGGATGGGCTTGAGTACGTGGGCTACGAGTTTCGTGGCTACGGCGGCCAAATTCGCGTGAGCAATAAGGTCGTCGGGTACGCGCCTGCTACTGGAAACAGTGGCGGAAATCGAAGACCCGTCTGAAGAATCTGATGTCGTTGGGCGTGTCCTATCGTGTCGCTCGTGGCTTTGCGATGAGCGGCAAGGGCCCGCGTTGTTTGGCAGACAGAGCGACTTTCCGCGACTTCTGGTGTCCAGCGAGCTTTATCCAACGAATACCTAGCCGCCGAGGGCTTGTTCATTCTTGAAGAGTGCTGGCTATCGCTTGCATCCTTATGGCGAAACGCACTGTATTCATCGATCCTGGGCGGCCCCGCATGCTAGGTGTTGTGAGAGGAGTCCCGGGTAACCGGGCCCCTATCTCGATCGGCATGGTTACCCCACCTCGGCGTTGCGACGAGAGTCCAGCTTGACACGAATAGTAACGGCGATTCCGGTTGAGATCAAAGCACATGCCGCCGCTAGTCCCGCAATCCAGTTGATGACAGGAGCAATGTTTGGGGATGAGGCAAGTGGTAGCACGATCGCGATCGTGCCAATTGCAGCCGGAATAGCCCACAAAGGAGCACGGTTTTGAATATGGCGACAGCTGAGGTAGGCACCACCGATACCGAACACCGATGCGAGTGAAAGAAAGAACCCAACAAGCCGAGCAAGATCGTCGGTAGATCCGCTGTAACGACGATGGGATACGAAGGCGATCAACGCACCTGCAGTAAGTGTCAGCCCGAGGTTAAGCATCACCGCGGCGAACATCGCCCATCGGATCGACGGCTTCGATACTACGGTGTGCGATGTTGGTTCGTAAGGGTTCGGATGCAGTGTCGATGCTCCTGCTTGGGGTAACGATTGGATTAACGCGGTTCGCGCATTCGATGATTTAGTAAGCTAGATCAGCCCGCGAACTCGCGTTCAATCCTTGGTTCGTCCGATTGCAACAAAGCCCCCCTTCCCTTTTTCTCGAACGTGATGCAATGACACACCAGGCAAACCACGAACGATAGAAAAGAACAGCTCCGCAAACTCATCACCCAGGCCGATACTCTTTCCGTCGTACCAATCCCGCGCCGTTCGAATATCAAAATAGACCTCATCAACCAGACGTACGTTCATTTAGCTCGATCGGCTTCTAGCCTGGCACGAAGCTCATCGATCGTCATGCCACTCCCCGGGTTTTCCCGATACTTTGCCATCCTGCGATCTAGTTCCGCCTGGAATTCCGGACCAGGGGCCGGACAAGCGTCTTCGGGTAGAGAATCCCAAATTGCTTGGGCAATGCGAAGTCGGTCGGATGTTGGCAGCAAAGCCGCGTCAGAAATCAGTTGGTCAGCGGTCATTGAGTGTTCCTGGCAGTTTACGTGACTCTTCAAGTATAGCACGTTCGCCAACGGGAGCCATCCGAACGGCGGCTCACCCAGGAAGGCGGGTTTGTGGGAATTTCAGTCGGGTAAACGAAACGAAAACGAATTGCGGGCCGAGAAAAGGTGTCCGACACCTTTTCTCGACCACGGCATTGTTACACGTCTTTCACTGAGTCAGGCCACGAGCAATCGTTCGGGTTCATTGTAGCCGAGAAACGTCGCGTTCGTGTGGCGAGCAATAGTCGCGGCAAAGTGGAGCAGTTGTTGATTGGGAGCAGCGCTGTTCGTATCGAAACGGAGGAACCGCCAACGACGGCGACCGTGGTAGCAATAGATCGTATGCTGAAAACTGGATTGCATGCCGAGCGATGAGATTCCAAGCTCGTCGCCGTCATGCATGTGAAAATGTCGTGTTCGCACGCGTTTACCGCAAAGAAAAGTGGTTGTTCTAAGCGAGCGAGATCCAGAATCAACTTCGGCGTATGACCTCAAGTAGAAGAAGCAAGCAAACGTAGCGTTCCAACACGCAACAACGGCGAAGAAAAGAAGAAGGCCCAAAAGGTCGTGTGAGTTGGGTTTGCGAGCAGCAAGTATTGACACAGCTACCGCGAGCGGCATGCTCCAAGCAAGGACCGACATTGGAAGCAAAACTGTCAACCGAATCTTACGTGAAGCGCCGCAGTAAATCGGGACGCGATACAGTCCGTCCGAGATCGCTTCAATTGGCGGAACGTCGATCACAATAGTTCCTTCGGGTAACGGTACGCGTAACCGGAAACGCGCGGGAAGGTCTCTAACGGCCAATTCGCTCAGTTCGCGTTCTCCGGTTCACGCGATGGTTACCCGCCGTCGTGTGGGTTTGTACTCAACCTATCAGACGCGACAGACGCAGCTGTAAGTAATTGTGATTGATGATGCAATAGTCGAAAGAGATGGTAGTAGCCCAATCGCATGAAACCCATCATGACGCTCGCGAACGCGAAGGCTAGCAGACCAAAGTACCACGATGGCCGTGATGCGATGAAGGCGAATCCACCGACAGCTATTACGGCAGCGATAACGAACATTGGGTATGCCATTCTCCGCTGTGGCTCAAGATCCGAAACTGCAAGTATGCGTTCGAGTCGAGCGAGTTCGCGGTCGGAAAGTGTTACGCTGGCCATATTGGTCGAAAGACGTGGTAGGTAGGGCGGATCGTCGTTGTTAGCACTTGAGTCGGGTAACGGTACCGATCACCCGGTACGCGCGGTTGATTGTCCATTTGAGAACGCCCTGCTCGCGTACTGGGGGTGAGTAGGCCGGGGTCTCTTTGGTTTAGGTTACGGTTTGTTTTCCCTGTTTGCCACCCGTTTCCTCTGGTGGTGTCACAATATTGTAACCATGCCGCATTGACTCCCGGCCCCTCGTAGATCCGGACGTGCCGTGTTACAGCATCCGGCTCCCAGATTTCACTTGTCCCCCGCACTTCGCTTCGCCCGTGACATCGCGATCAGGTCCGTTAAACCGACGGGGCTCGCCAAGGGGTGACGCTCCGTGAAGAGATTGAAATCGTCCCAGTTCACGTAGCTCTTTTGACTGCGGCGGCTCAGGTGACGTTTTGCCATCCGGCGAACCTTGCTTCGGAACGCCATCAGCATCGGCCAATTGTCATTGATCCCGTAATACTGATAGTGCCCCCGAAGTTTCGCGTTGAGCACTTGCCACATTTCGCCCACCGGAGTGGAGAGCTGATGATGAAACCAGAGACGCATTTCACTCAGCTTCATACGCAGCTTCTTACCCGACGTTTTCCTTTTCAGTTTGAACTTCCCGGCACGTGACCGGCCGCAGTAATGAGTGAATCCGAGGAAGTCGAATACCGCTGGAGCGCCTTCACCCAACCGCTGGCTATCGCGACGGGCGAAACGTCCAAAACGGATCAACTTGGTTTTCTCCTCGGCGATTGACAGCGAGAACCGGGCAAGTCGCTTGGGCAATACCGCTTGGTATCTCCTCGCATCAGATTCAAGTTCAATGCCGCACACGAAATCATCAGCAAAGCGTACGATGTACGCTTCGCCCCGAAGCCGTGGCTTGACTTCTTGCTCGAACCATTGGTCCAACACGTAATTCAAATACACGTTGGCCAACAACGGGGAGAGACTTGCCCCTTGTGGGACACCGTCTTCGGTTGCCGTCAGCTTGCCATCGATCATCACTCCGGCTCTAAGAAAACCGGTGATCAGTCGAAGCATCTTCGGGTCGCTGACACGGATGCGCAGCAATTCGATTAAGCGTTCATGAGACACATTGTCGAAGAAACCTTCGATGTCTGCGTCACTGATCCAGTTCACTCTTTGCGTGGCGATGATCGCCCCAAGTGTCGACAGGGCCGCGTGACAGGATCGCTTGGGACGGTAACCATACGAAGCGTCATGAAAGTCGACTTCGTAGATTTGTTCCAAGATCATCACGACTGCGCGTTGGACAAGTTTGTCCTCCACGCAAGCGATACCAAGCGGCCTCGTTTTCCCATTCCCTTTGGGAATGTTCTTTCGCAAACTTGGTCTCGGCCGATAGGAGCCTCGGTGCAGTCGCAGAAGAAGGTCCTGCAGGTTGGCCCGCAGATTCTCTTCGTAGTCTTCCACCGTGACGTTGTCGACGCCGGGCGTCTTGCCTCGTTTCAATCGGCGAAAGGCGTACCAGAGCAGCTCGTAGTTGAGCAGCGAGAAGAGGTTGTTGAAAACCGCTCCCGGGTCCGCTTTCGCTCGTTGAGAGATGCGATCCAGCCTGGTTAGCACCGTGGGTCCGTCACTGAGTACGGCCGGTGCCAGGTCTGAATCGCGTGAAATCCCGACCGCCTTCCCTCGATCGATATTACTCGACTTCGTTCCACTTGATTGGCCTTCAAGCTTCAACGGTAGTATTCGGTCGTCCGACTCCCTGAGCGTCATTTGTCTTCGTCGCTTATTCCACTTCTCGGACATACTTACTCGACCACGATTGGAGATCGCGGATCGATCAAGAACCTCAGGGTCTCACTGGTTGCCTGACTGACGTTGTGTGTAGCGCGCGTGAGCCGACCAAGGCGAACAGCAAGCGTTCTTCGGGGCGCCGACTCCGGGGCTCTCCACGAAGCTCGCCAATGACGCGTCGTGAAGTATTGCCTTGGGGCATGCACAAACCTTGGGCACTGTAACCATCTGATTGGGGCCAACAGGTACCAAATTTCGGAGCTATTCCCCTTCACAGCCGCGCACACCACCCACAGTCCATTCATCCTCACTACCTTTCTGCCTGCCTCGCTCCAGAAAGTCCAGTGCTTCAACGACTGACTTCCACCACCGGTCTTATACAGCCGCTGCAACACTCAATACTGGGTCTCTGGCTACTGGGCCTGTGGCTAGCAGTTACCCAGGCGGGATCTCCCCCCGCTCGTCAATCAGACCTTGCCAGTCCGCACGTGCATCGGGTGGTTCGCATGCTTTATGCGCCACCGTTCGAGTTCAACTCGGCGACGATCTCTGTGAATCCGTTACTCGTCGCTATCGCGATGGGGGTATTGCCAACATTCGGATTCGTCGTTCGATAACCAATGTGACTATCGTGTTCGCTGTCACGTTCAAATCCGCCTGGGTTGTTTGCATTTGGATCAGCCCCATATCTTAGCAAGACCGCAACGGATGCAAGTCGATCTGCATCCGAAATGGCCGTGGCCCGAAGTACGGAATGCAGTGGGCGCCAACCGTCGTTGTCGACATGTTCGATATTCGCTCCCGCCTTAAGCAAGGCTTCGACCATTTTGGCGTCACCTTTCTGTGCGGCGATCGTAAGTGATGACATCCCGTAGTCATCCGTTAGATCTGGGTCCGCGTTTTGGGTTAAGAGAAACGTCGCGGTATCGCGATGGCCACTGTAAATCGCACATTGGAGTGGTGTCATCTGCCCGCTAATGCCGTCAATGTTTGCGCCTTTGATGAGCAGTAGTTTAGCGGCGTCGGTCTGACCAAAGTGCGCGGCAATCGAGAGCGGAGTGTTGTTGAATGCGTCAGAAGTGTTGGGGTCCGAACCATTCGCGAGCAGCCGTTCGATCTCGGCGGTATCGCCGTCGCATGATGCGTTTAGCATCGGGTTTTGAAAGTCGTTGAGATCAACCGTTGCGAGAAACAACAACGGAATCGCAACCAGCAAGATCACAACACACGCGAAAAGTATGGCGATGCGTTTCATTCCACCAAGTCATGCGAACGTCGGGGTTGACCGGGGACGAGCGGAAAGGCAACCACTACCCAAACGCGCTTTCGAGTCCTCCGCGTCCGACCCATGGTTCGTCGGTGTCTTCGGATCGTCCAAGTATATCAGATGCGTTGCTAATTCACGTCTGAACTAGGATCCGCCAACGCTACGTCAATCATTGCGCGTTCGCGGGCGAGCTGTATCTGCCACACGGCGAAACGCGCCACGAGCACAAATCCGGCCGTAGCAAACATCGACCCAATCATCGCGAAGAGCAAGTTCACGATAATGCCCACAGGATGATAAGTTGAGTCAAATTTGCACGGCCCGGTCTCGTGCGGGAGATGTACGGCATGATGATTGGTGCAAGCCGTCAGCGGAATCCCGAATTCGATTATGTACGGTTGCCGGAAACATTGATCCTCTGGAAGCGGAAAAATGAAGTTGCAGAGAGCGTGTTCTGGCGATGGGATCCGATTCAGCGCGCCAAAGCATGCGAAGACAGATGTGAAAAGAATCAACGTGCGAATTGTGAAACGTGGGAATGGCATCGTTACCTTCACACGACGAACGTCACCCGTCACCGAGGCCGGACGGTTGACTTTGCATTCAAGTAAACGCGCAAGCCGGCCTTCGGTGCACGGGATGGTTACCCGCCGTCATTGGCCGATGCCGCGCTCGCGAAGAAGCTCAATCTCAGCTTGCAGACGCTCGGCCTTTGTGAGCAATACGTCTTGCTGAAGTGCGATGCCATTGTCGAATTGCTGACGCGTCCAGTCCTCGATCCGCTTCATGTTGGCAACAACCCTTTCCCGGATTGCGATGCGATCAGCGGGTTGATTCGTCAATTCAAGCTCGGCATCGAGCAGCTGAGTTTCGGCAGCAATCACGACGGTGGTTTCCGTACGACCGCTTTTGTAGGACGCCTCGACTGCATCGAGACGCTCTCGGAGCGTGTCACGCCTTTCGGTCAACAGTTGACGTACGTTGCCGTCAGGAGCCGCTTCGTTGTTGTCAGCGTTTGTGAAGGCGGTCATGCCGACGCAGACGGCCAAAATAGCAATACTGCATAGTAACGTTCGGGTCGACATCAAAGTCTCCTTGTGGAAGTTGCAAATTCAGTCGGGTAACGGCCGCGATAACCGAATCGCGGGAGTTGACGCTCCATTTGAAAACGCCCTGCTACCGCGACTTCGGTTCATCGCATTGTTCTGTCACGGTGTTTGTGTACCGAGACAACGTAAACTAAAAGGGAATCTCATCCAACTCGGCGGCGGCTTGCACCCCCGCGTCGACTGTGATCCGGGACGCCAGTGCCGCAACAAAATCAGGCAGATGGCGAACCATGGTTTTGCGAACGTCAAAAGTCGATTCAATCAGCGGTTTTGATTCACAAGTCATTGTGGATTTGTCGCTGAAGAAAGGACCGCCAGGCGCGTCGACCTCGACGCACGCATCCCATTTCCGGAATTCGTAATAGAGTCGAAATCGCCCTTTGGCATCTGGTTTCCACGAAAGAACTTCTTCGTGCATCTCACCGTTTCCGCTTCCCCATTCGTCCATAGAAGCACGAAAGGAGCTATCGTCATCGGCAACAAAACCTTCACCAAGAGAGAAGTGAAACTCTTCTTTGGGCGCGTTAGCACTCAAGTAGGATTCCAGCTTCTTGATGTCATTTGATACGTGATCGCGGATTTCCGCGTGGTTCTTGATGACATCGTCAGCGGCGTCAATCGCCGCCTGCAGGGATTCCGAATGGAACCCATCGGGTTGAGTAGACATATCGTCTCCACCTAAATCAAGCGTTAGCGAAGGAGTCAACCTTCAGGATTTATTCCAATCAAGGACAAAGGAGCGCCAATCAAGGCTGCGCAAATGTTAGCGGATCGTGCTTCGCAGTCAAGTATCGAGTGACAGAACGGCGGCGATCAGCGGGCCGGGAGAGTTGACTTTCCATCTGTGAAACCCTGCAAGCCCGGCTCCGTTGCATCGCATGGTTCGCCGCGACTGTCTGTTGCGTTCAGTCGCCGCCTTCAGCGTAGTAGCGTAGCTGTTTTGCGTATTCGCCGTCAAACGATCCGTGTGGTCGTTCGCCGTCACGGAAGTAGCGCTCGAGCGTCGTCTTGGGGTGAATCCAATGTTGTTCGATGCCTTGTATCGGTGTGATCACGTCGGCAGGCAAGTCCGGTATGTCCTCGTTTGCGAACGCCACCAGCGATTCAAAGTCAACGGAAATGTGTTGTGCCGCCGCGTCCATTGTCCTCGGATCGGGGAGGTACTTAGTGTGGTACTCGTAGCCAACTAAATCATCCCAGTTAGCCGGAGGCGAACCGTCGTGGTCCTCGGCGTATGACGCGATGATGCAGGTAACGCCCCACTCGTAGTACGCCGACTTGATGCCGCGTTGAACATTGATGGCAGTCCATCCAAGACACGCGACTATCAGAGTCGGCAGTGCGATCCAAAGCAGCGTTTTGGTGCGTTGTCGCATCGGCATACTTCAGTGCAAGGTGACAACGGATTGATGATAGCCATTTCCAGTCGGCGAACGGCACCGTTCACCTAGCCGCCGGTGAACGGTATCCATTTCAAAAACGCACCTTCGGCGGCTTAGGTGCAACGGTTGGTTCTGTCGCGATCATGGGCTGCGTCACGACCCAAATCGATGACAGCCCGAACCAAATTACGGAATGAGTCGAAAATGACCTCGCGTTTGCCAATCCTATCGTGCATCAAGATCGATTCGTGTTCGAGTCGAACGATTGGGCAATCGTCACCATCGAAATCAGATAAGTCAAAGCAAATTGGATCATAACAACAATCCGGAGCTAGAGCAAATCGAACTAAGCGTAACGGCATCAGCGTATTGTTCAGTACCGGATCGGCAAACATGGTCGTCGAAAGGTCAACGAAATCGGTAGCTGGCGGATTCGCGAATAGTCGACATATGCGCAGATCCACCTCAAGCCAACCAAAGGACTCAGCGAACGACTCGAACAATTGTGGAAGTCGACCAACGCGTCGAAGGCCGTCAATGCGGACACGCGGAGCGGCTAGCCGCGTGGGATGCCACCTAACGATGCTCCAATCTTCAGCGGGTGCCTCGTCAACAAGCGCGGGTGGCGGAGGTCGATCGTGCGGACAGAACAGTTCGTCGAGAATCGAGAACGATTCCGCGAAGGCATCAAGCAGTTCGCTATCGCTCCGTGGTTTCATGCAAGTAGATTCTCTGCGACAGAACGCTACCAATCACCCGGCGGCGACGAGAGATTGTCCATTTAAAAACGCCCCACTTCGCCGCTCGGGTGCATTGGATTGTTCGCTGCCGAATCCTCAAAAATCAAACTCCAACGCTTCGCTTGAGCCGACCTCGATGCCCTGCGCCGCCCAGTGCTGCACAACAGCGTCGATATCAGCACGAATACCAGACAGGTCTGGCGGCAAGCCCAATTCTACGGCGCGGCTCCGATAGAGGACTCCGGCACCGAAGCCGGCCAATGCCGCGACGCACTTGAGATAATGCTCGGCCCGTCGAGCTGGACTACGCAAGATATTGTAGTCCAGACGCACTGCATCGAATGGACCGGGATGACGGTAGACCGGCTCTCCGTCCACCAACGGATAAAGCCAAATCGGTACATCGTCGCCTTCGTCGTTCAACGATCGTATTCCGAAGAAATCGTCCACCTGCTCAAACTGAAGGTCCGCCAGAGGTTCGAAAGCAAACTTTCCCGACGGCGAAAACTTAGGATGTCTGTCGCCGCAAATGAGAAACAGATCGCCAAATGTCGGGCGCGAAGGGGCGAACGAAATGTCGATGCTCGCGCCCTGGTAAAGCAGATTCTCGGGCAGATCAGCCATCTGCGACTCCTGGCAGCGAACGGCGGCGTTGACCGAGCGACGCCATTGTGGTTTCCATGTTCATCCGCCCGATGCGTCGCTTCGGTCCAACGCATGGTTCTGTCGTCTTCCGTGGCGGCACTGTACCGCTCGGATGCGACCATTGGATTGTACCGCATGCTCGAACCGCACTGCAATTCGAGTCCTGGATTCCGCTCCTGATTTTGCCCCGCCGACGATGTGGCCGAAGTCGAATGCCGATGCCGGACCGTCACACGTGTGCCAATGGGAACAAGTGGTTCGAGCATCCGGTCGACCACACTCCATTTGACGCGCAACGGTTCAGCGAGAGAACGCGCGGCCGAAGCCGACGTGCTGCTGTCGGCCCCATGATCTGCCAACTCATTCGATTGGTCGATCGCTACATCGACACGCGACGATCGAGCACTGTAACGACAGAACGAGTGCAATCACTCGGTCGCGACAAGAGAATGTCCATTTCATACCGCCCGACTTCGCGGCTCGGGTGCATTGCGTGGTTCGGAAAACTATGGCTCAAAATCCGGGTGAGAGATCTGACACGTGACAATACTTTGTACGCGCATTTGGTCGCCACCCGTCCGCACAAACCAAAGCTGGTCACCATCTTGGACGAGCTTGCAATCGGACAATGGGCTGTCCTTTTTGGTGGCGAATTCTTCAGTCGGCATCATGAGAATATTGAAGGTAGCGCCGTCGAACACGTGCACCTCGATCTTTGTCGAGAATCTTTCAAAGCGCGCAAGGCATTCAATCAAGAGTTTGGCTGGTTCGTGAACATCGAAGACGTCAAAGGGTGGCAATCTTCGAATCGATCGAATTTCCAACGATTCAAAATCGCCATGACGTCGCGCCAGCTCTCCATTTGACGCGACCTGCGATTGAACGAACTCAACAGTTTCCGAGGCGATTCGTTTATCGTCACTGGAGACCTGTCTCGTCTGGTGTGTAGCAGACTCACAACCGGAGAGAGCGACAACCGCCGCGCAAGCTAGGGCAGTACAAGTAAGGCTTCTGAAAGCAATAAGTCGCATTTGTCATATCTCAATTGGAGTAAGAACACAACGCGTTGGCGAGTTCCAACACCCAGTCTTGTCTGCCGAACGGTGGACATCACGGGGGACGCGCGAAGGACTCAACCACTGCCCAACCGCTCGGCTCGCGTCGTTCGGTGCATGTCATTGTTCCCCGCGTTTTTCCGTTTCGACAGGACATGACCCAACGTATCGGGAAAACGTCATGACATACGGATCGTCAACAACGAGTTGTGTGATTGAATTGTATGGGATCGCGTACGGCGCATCAAACCATCGTCCTGCAGAGTCAAAGAAAACAAATTCAAGTGACGAACCACCCAGCGCAACGATTCGACCGATGTGAAAGCCGAATTCCTCAGAGTCAGCGCAGTTTTCGCACTCGATCTTGACGTTCACGTTCTTTTCGTAAATGGATTTAAGCGCCGCTCGCAAGCTGTCGGTAGCAAACCACGGAGTCGTTTGGGCAAGGCCAGCGTGGCCTTCGGCTGCGATCATCTGGGTCCACGGCTCGTTGATGACAAGGTCAGCGACTGTCGATGATGGCATCACAACGTAGCCTGCCGGCAAAACCCGTCAAAGTCCCTCACGACGATCAACTGTGAGCTTCGCGACAGTAAGTAGCCGCGGATCTGCCCCTCCATTTTTCGTTTGACATCAATGATGTGAGGCGAACGTAGCGTCATGCAATGTAGTTTGTCATCAGTCGGCGAACGAATTGCGATCTATGCAGGCACAGGACGTGCATGCATAGATCGGGCGTTGAGCTTTGTCGGAGGTTGACGTCCCGTAGGACTTGGATCGGAGCGTCCAATCCACCCTCAAAAAGATTCTATCTCGAACGACACTCCCGGTGTCAAACCAGGCAGGTACATCTGGATCGCTTTTGCCGGTTCCGGCCCCGTTTCCATTGCGACTTCTACCTGCGTTTCCAGGTACCAGTCGTAATAATCCGAACCGTAGTGTGCCGTCCAGAACTCGCGGTGCGACTCCCGCTGGCGCTCCGCGTACCACTCCGGACACGTCTCACTCTCTCGCCAGAACAACTCCTTCCACGTCGGCTTGGGCGTTTCACACACCAAACTTAGCTCGATGCTCCCGCAGTGCGCACACTCGGGCAACGATGGAGGCTCCCACTGCGAGTCCATCGAATCGACCGCTTCGGTCGGCGTTTCCGAGACCTCCGGCTCTGTCCCCAGCAACTCCTGACAACGAGCCATGTAGCCTGCCAGTCGGTTGTTGCTCCAACCGCCGAAGTACCGAGACTTGGTCAACTGGTCCGGTTGGATATGCAGGCACCAGCGGCGTGTGAACTCGGGCACTGATAGCTTGATCGGGACTTGTTCCCGCTCACCGCCCACACGTTTTCCTTCACGGGCCATGAAGACCACCTCGTCGCTGTCCGCAGCGGTGATGCGGTGGTTGCTGATCGGCCCGCTGGTCAGATAGCGTGTCAAGTAGTTGACCACTTCGCCGCCACCACTGGTCTCCTTGGGCGGCGGTTGGATGTAGGCAACCCATTGAGTCGACTCCAGGTTCTTGACGAACACCTCCCAATTCTCATCGCTTTGCAGGTACTCGAACTTCCCGCCCAGCTTCAGTTTGCCGTCGCGTCGCAAGCGACGAAGTTTCGCGATCGCCCGCTTACGGAAGTCTTCCTTCAACTTCTCGGAGTCGACCAGATAGTAACCATCCGAATTGCGAACCCCCGGCGGCGTCTTGGCTTCTTTCCAGTCATCGCCACTCAAGCTCGGCCCGGCACCGGGCACCAGCATGTGAACATGCCAGTGTGCCTCCAGTTTTTGGTTCCAAGTGTGCAATACGCTGATCGCTGCCGGATCGTAGTCTTGCTCGGACTTGATGTTCTTGGAAAGGCTCTTCCAAGCCGTGCTGACCAACAAGTCCGCCAGCTCGTTTCGGTTGGCCAGTGCCAACTCGGAGAGATCGCTCGGCAGGGTGAAGACGACTTGATAGTACGCCACGCCGGATAGGATCAGCTTGGACGCCTTGTCATTGAAGTCCACTCGCTTGCTGCCACTGCATTGGGGACAGTGGCGGTCGCCGCACGAGTTGTACCGTGAGCTGCTCTTACCGCAGTCGTTGCACAGATACTCGCGACCGCCAAGCACATGCGTGCGGCAAAGCGACAGCTTCGCCAGCACGCTCTGGACTTGGCCGCAAGTCGATGCGTCGACCATCGACGCCGCACCGACCCGCAAAATCTCCGCGACGGTTAGCTTTTCTTGTTCGGCTGCGAATCGTCGTCTTTCTTTGGTTTCCCGTTCTCCTCCGGCGGCCCTTCTTCGGGTATTACGTACGTCGGCAGTTGTTTCACTGGCAGCCAGTCCAGCGGGCTCGGTGCGCTGCTGAGGTGCTCGCGACGACAGTGCAGATAAATCATCGTCGTCAGGAAACTCGCGTGACCCAGCAGCCGACTGATGGTCAGAATGTCCACTCCGGCTTCCAGAAGTCCGGTCGCGTAGCTGTGTCGCAGAGCGTGCGGAAAGATCCTCTTTTTGATCCCCGCCCGCTTGCCTGCTTCCTTCATCGCCTTGCGGATTGTCGTGTCGGCGTAGGTCTTGTTGGCCGAGTTGCCCGGGAACAGCAAGCCCTCCGGACGATACTTCAGCCAGTAGATTCTGAGCTCTTTCAAGAGCCTCGGTGAAAGCGGAACGCTTCTCTCCTTGCGTCCTTTGCCGCAGGCGATCTTGACCATCATGCGGTCCGAGTCGATGTCCGCGATGGTCAAGTTGGCTGCTTCTGAGAACCTCATCCCGCAAGCGTAGAGGGTCATCAGGAAGGTTCGATGTTTCAGATTGGGAGTGCACTGGAGCAGCCTGTCGACTTCGTTCCGGCTCAGCACGGTGGGCAGTTTCTTTTCACGTCTGCCGAAGGGCAGCATGGTGACTGGCCAGGAAACGGGGATGGAATGTTTGTAGAGGAACCGTAAGGCACAGACTGCCTGGTTGAAGCTGCTGTAGGAACCCTTTACCTCTTCGATCAGATAAAGCTGGAACAATCGAACGTCTTCCGGGGTTACGCGGTCTAGCGGTTTTTTAATGAAGTCGGCGAACCGCTTGGTGTGGTAGGTGTACGCGTCGATGGTGGCCTGAGCGTAATTGCGAATCTTCAAGTCTTCCGCGAGACGTTTTGTGAGTTCGCAGGAACGTTTTTGATAGGGAGTCATGTTGTGAATCCTGAGTGGAAAGGGAAACAAAAAAAGGTTGTCCAACCTGCGAATGAGATTGGTGTTTCCGAGGCTGCTTACGGTTAACAAAAGCGCAAGTAAAAACTGGAAATAAAGTCAAAAAGAATCAAAACGTTCAACGATTAACCCGGCGATTTACGGGTCGCATGCGAAGAAAAAAAGAATGAAAGAAAGACTGTCGCGAAGCGAATCAAAGACCTTTGAAAGACACGTCAGCATGCGTGTGCACTGGGGTCAGCCCAGCCCAAGCGGCGGGCGAAAGAAGGTGCGGTGTGCGAATGCAAGAAGAAGCACAATCAACGCTTGAAGTTGGTTGGCAAGGAAGCCAACGCCTCCTTTCTCGCAAGGATGCGTACTCCTAACTTGCCCCAAAGAACGATCAGCAATCCACTGCCAGATTCTTCACAAACTCAACCAACAGAGACCCGATTAAGTTCAACGACAGCGGTAACCGGGCCGCCGCCAAGAAACTATGATTCCAAATCCCGCGTCATCGGCGGCTCCGGTTCACCGCATTGTTCTGTGCCGTGCGCTGCGAGAACGGCGTCCACCGCAACAGACAGTGGCACGTTGTATTTGTCTGTGATCGTTGCTGCACGTGACGACGATCTGGGTTTGATTGTAATCGTATTGTCGCGAACGGCAATCGATCCACAAAGCGGATACACGTCATTCGCGGACTGTAGTTTCGTGAGAGTAGTGCGACCGCGTTGTCCGGCTCGTTTATCGGTGTAGGAAACAAACGCAATCGACTGTTCCTGCATCGGTCGAATCTGGAACGACACATCGACCCGATATGATGAAGTCTCTTTGGTTTTTACGATGATTTCGAGTTTCGAGCGGTATCGCTTTAGGTCTGCAGCAACATTCGCCAGTGTATCGGCAGTGCCGTCAAAAGCGTTGATCGCGAATGACGTCAGATCGACAATGTGATCATGTTTTGCATCGTCGTCCAATGAGTCCCATTGATCTAGTACTAGTCCAACATCCACGTATCGAATTCGGGCGTCCATGTTCAGCGTTGACGGTTCGGCAATGCCGGGCGGCAAAGCCGGCGTAAGGATCACGTACAGGTGATCGAAGCCGGGGAGTGTGAATTCACGTTCGCGAAGTTTGCAAGCAAACCGATCACCAATTGCGCCGAAGGATCGAAACGGAATCGAGTACAGCGTGCCGAGCGAATCGTGGCGGACGTTGCCGAACTCGGTACGCCCCGGATTCTCGTAGTAGCGGATGTCAGCAATCAGTTTCGGTTTCGCGTTCATCCGAGAATGTTGAGGCACAGAACGGTGGCGTTGACCGAGCGACGCCATTGTGGTTTCCATGTTCATCCGCCCGATGCGTCGCTTCGGTCCAACGCATGGTTCTGTCGTCTTCTCTAGCGGCACCGTACCGCCGGGATGCGACCATTGGATTGTATCGCATGTTCAGACTGCACTGCAATTCGAGCCCTGGCTTCGCGCCTGATTTCGTCCCGCCGACGATGTGGCCGAAGTCGAATGCCGAGGCCGGACCGTCACACGTGTTCCAATGGCAACAGATGACTCGACCATCCGGTCGACCGCACTCCATTTCGCGCGCAACAGTTCGGCGAGAGGTCGCATTGCCGAAGCCAACAATATGCTGTCGGCCCCAAGACCTGCCAACTCATTCGACTGGTCGATCACTACATCGACACGCGACGATCGAGCACTGTAACGACAGAACGGCGGCCATCACCCGGCACGCGCGAGTGAAGCCGCAACGTGAAAAACGCCCGATCGCGTGCTCGGGTGCATGGCATTGTTATTTGGCGTTTTCGTTGGGTTCAACTACGTAGTGCCTGATCCCACGGTCGTTGCCCCAAGGCTCCCAACGACCGTCATCCGAGATTTCACCGTAGCATTCAGTCTCTGTATTGTATCCGAAACAATATCCTTGGAAGTCGTCTCCGAGCAGGAAGATTCCTACGTGTTCATCTCGAGGACCGTAGATTTCTTCGGGGTCGATTGGGCCGGAGTAGATGTTTGGTCCAGCTTCAGTTTCGCCCCATCCGACAGCAGATAAATAGTCGAAGTAATCGTCGCGCAACTGTGGGTATTGTCGCCGAAGCTCCGCAATCGATTCGAATGTCAGTGGTGTGGGCATTTGTGGTCGATGCGAAAGGATGCACCGCGAGTTCTGAGCCAAATAACGGCAGCGTTCAGCGAGCCGGGACGGTTCACTTTCCACTTCATAGAATCGCGCAAGCCCGGCTTCGTTGCAACCCATGGTTCTGCTTTATTCTCTTGGTGGAATTGCAAATCGTTTATCTACTTCAGGAGGCAGGCTCGCCGCAAACTCTTGCATCGCAGCCAGCGCAGCATCTTCCGTCGCGTATCGATTCAGCAATCCTGGTATCCAATTTGAATTCGCGGCAGTACCGGGTAGTGAAAACTCTGACGTCAGCCAGTTGAGGAGTAGCCGTGGAGACTCGTCGTCCAATGTCTCGCCTTCAGGGTCCGCAAATCGTGCTGCGTAGTCGAGTCCTGACAAGAAGGCGATGACCTCGGCAAGCGTGCCGCCCGCCGTCCACATGCTTGGCTTAGCACAGATCAACTCAGCCAGATTCTTCGGCGTGCGGTACGGAATACGTTCTCGAGTACAACTTGTTAGCAGAACGGCACGCGTAACCGGGAACGCGCGGAAAAGTTTCTAACAATCAAATCGCTCAGCTCGCGTTCTCCGGTTCACGCGATGGTTCGCCGCCCTTTGCATCACGTGTCTGGTAACGCAATCGATTGAAGGTATTCATTCACAATGGACGGGAGTTTGTGAATGTCTTGGTGTGTCTCAAAGCCAATCGAATAGGTCTCGTCACCTTTCGTAACAATCGTTTCGTGACGGAACAACTGCCAATATTTCCAATCGTCCAATGTCTTGGATTCGTTTATGGTAACTCGATTCGGACAATCGTGTCCATGGAATTGGAAAGTGTCCGGGAAATGGCTCACGTCAATAGGTTCAGTGAGTCGTTCGATCCAGATTGTAGACTGGTATCGAAGGCCATGATGAACGCCTAGCCAATGCTCGTCGCGATCCGAATGGTACAAAGCGGGCTTCCAGTGCTCAGGAGCGATAAGCGACATCCCATTTCCATGATGAACGCGCCGCGTTTCGTTCGGTAGAGTAGCGGGAATGTCCGAACCAGCGAGCGAAACTTCACGTGCGGCACGAATTGCGGGGATCAATAGTGCGATGAGTACACCCGCGATTACGAAGACAACCAGCGCATCAGTTGGGGAGATGCGAAATCGTCTGCGCATGGTGTTCATAGGCGGGCGGACCTAATCACGGCATTGTCAGTCGGCGAACGACGGCCGTCACCTGGGACGGACGATTGATTTTCCATTTGTGAAACCGCGCAAGCCGTCCTCAGGTGCACGGCTTGGTTATTGGCGGTCCATTTCGCGGAGTGGGTCCATCGCCCTCGCATTAGCGCGCAATTTGGCCAATGATGCGGCTAAAGGCTTGGAGCACATCTTGGATATTGTATCAAAGTCTGCGGCGGTCACGCATTCCATCGCCGCGGCCATGTGCAGAAAGTCATCCGTTCTCTGGATCATCCACCAGCGGTCAAAAAAGTCAGTGGACAGTTCGGATTTGCCAGCAAAAAAGTTGTCGTCGTAGAATTCGCGGTAGTTCGCAACGAAGACGAGCTTCACTGCGGCTTCATGTTCAGCGTCACTGATAACGCGATTGCTCAGCATCTCCGGATTGAAGTAAATGTTGACCTCAGCGTGGAGTGATTCCGCAAGTTCCGAATCAAGTTCAGTACACGCGCGCAACGCATCACGAGCTCTGATGATGTACGCATATGTGCGAGGAAATGACACGATTTTCTGATGCCAATAACGTCCGGGATCAGCGGGCGGCGGAAGTTGACATTGATCTCACGAGAAACCGCACCACCGCCGCTCCGTTGCATCCCATGGTTCGCCGCATCTTTCTTCGCGGTTTCAAGTAGATTCTAGTGCCAGTCGTACCCACACCACAAGCATTGTTTCGCAACCGGGGTACGAACGAGTCGTTGACATTGTGAGCAGCGGTTTTCGATGAGGTCATCCCGCCGCGTTTCCAATACACGATCCACGGCATTTGCAACTCGGTCCTCGTGTGGATCCTGAAACGCGGTTAGCACGTCTGCATCATCGACGTGCCCGTCGCGTTCCTCAAGGTATTCGTGAAGCTTGAGGATCTTTGGGTGGTCGGAATCGCCAACAATCGGCGCGCTGTATTCGGTAACACGCCGTTCCAGCGGTGTCATCAAGTGGGGAAAGTGCTGCAACACGTATGCACGCAACGCAACATCGTCATCATAGGTGTCCGCGGTCATTGCGACGCCACAGAAGGTTGTTGGATGTAGCGACATGATGTGGGTTCACACCTTGTCGGCGAACGACCGGCATCACCGGGCGGGGAGAGTAAAGTTGTCCATTTCAAATTCGGCCGCAAGCCCCGCTCCGTGTGAATGCCATGGTTATGCACCGTTGTACTGCTTCAGGAACCATCTCTCAAGGAAGATGAATCCGTCAACAGTCATCAACGGATATTCGGCGGTATCTCTTTTCGTGGCATGTCGCACCAACTCGTCGCAGCGCCAGAGTTCGTTGGCGACAATGCGAAAAGTGAGATTGCCATCGTCAGAAGATGTTTCTCCAGCGGAAACTACATTCCAGCCTCTTTTCGCGAATCCAGTACATGCAGTCCATCGCGGGCGATGGATGCCAGTTGTAGGAGCAAGCTGTTCGTACGATGGTGCAAATCCGCGAAACTCCAATTGCATGACGTCACGAAAATGCTTGGAGACGTGAACGACTCGGACATAGGCAAAAGTATCGTCGACGGGAATCTGAATCACATCACCGTGTACTGCTTTTGAGCGTCGAATCATGAACAGTACCTGAGAGCCGATGGTGCATAACGGCAGGGATCAGCGGGCGGCGGGAATTGACATTGATCTCACGTAAAACCGTACTACCGCCGCTCCGTTGCATCCCATGGTTACGTCATTTCTTGAGGGCAACTCGGGCGACGAAATCGTTGAAGTCTGCGTATTCGGACGGAGTCAATTCGTAGTCTGATTCGTGATCCGCCCAGTATATCGCATCGCTGCATTTACCGCTGTCGAGTCCAAAGCACAGATAATCACCACACCCGTTGTCGGAGAACGGCAGAGCGATTTCCGCGACAGATCCGAGATACTCGGTTTCACTCCATAGGCTCCAGCCACTTTCCGGATCGCACGAGTATACGTGGGAGTACAAAAAGTCACCGGCACCGTATGTTGTGAGAAATCGTCGATATTGCTGTGGCAGTTGAATCTTGAATCGCTGTTCGATCAACGAAATGCGATCCGGAGTCAGCGGGTCATCCCTGTGCACGTGTGAGCCGTCGAACAGTTTCGATTTCGAGCGAATCTCGCTGATCATTGCATCGATGCTTGCATCATCCATGTGCGTTCAAATTCATTGACGCAACGACGGCGTTGACCGAGCGACGCCATTGTGGTTTCCATGTTCATCCGCCCGATGCGTCGCTTCGGTCCAACGCATGGTTCTGTCGTCTTCCGAGGCGGCACCGTACCGCCGGGATGCGACCATTGGATTGTATCGCATGCTCGGGCCACACTGCAATTCGAGCCCTGGATTCCGCTCCTGATTTTGCCCCGCCGACGATGTGGTCGAAGTCGAATGCTGAGGCCGGACCGTCACACGTGTTCCAATGGCAACAGATGATGATACGAGTCCTGGATCGCCAGCACACGATCTCATGCACAACAGTTCGGCGAGAGGACGCATTGCCGAAGTCAACAACATGCTGTCGGCCCCAAGATCTGCCAACTCATTCGACTGGTCGATCACTACATCGATACGCGACGATCGAGCACTGTAACGACAGAACGGTACGCGTAACCGGGAACGCGCGAAAAAGTCTCTAACGGCCAAAACGCTCAGCTCGCGTTCTCCGGTTCACGCGATGGTTACCCGCTGTTTTGATCGTGCCACGAGTGACCGCACGACACACACATCCTAGCAGTTGGCGTCCGACATAGGGCAGAGCATTCAGCGCAGTAGTTCAGGAAGATATCGTCCGCGTGGTCTCGAAGCAAACGTTCACGAATTGCAAGCCGGGTCGGAATACGTCCGGCAGCTACTAGGTCCTGTGCTTCGGACGTAAGTTCCAGCCCACGAAAATCCGAAAGCTTCCGTTGAATTACTGGGTTTTGTGCATGCTCCGCTTTGAGTCGCATGTTTAGTACGCGTAACGCCAAGTCCTCTGGCTCGGTGCAGTATCGACCGTAGTGGTCCAGGACGTACCGCGTCAGTTCGTCGTCTAGCGATGAGTCAGATTCAAACATCACTCTGTCGGGTAACGTTACGCATCAGCGGGGACGGGCGAGAGACTTGCAAGCATACCAAAACGCTCACCACCCGTCCTCCGTTGCATGCGATGGTTACCCGCCGTTTTGCGATTGGCACTCCGGCGGAATCATATCCTGTGGCAAGCGACGCCCAAACACGAGCTCGTGCGCCTCGTTGTAGGGGTCGTCAGACTGTAGCGGCGATAATTTCCCATTGTGATCGACGAAAACACATTCACAAATCGTGCATTTCCAGATGCAGTAGCCACCTGCGACCTGCAGTCGACGCGGTCCCCTTGAAGTTTTGCACCCGCCGATGATCTCAAGTCCCCGTTTGCGGCATGCTGGACAACGCCGCGGGAATAGTTTCATGAACACCACGAGTACGACTACGTAGCCAAAGATGACCACGATGCACCATCCGAGAAGAGTCAGTATTCCAGTCATCCCGTTGGTGCACGAAACATTAGCGCAAAGTGTGAATGAATTTCAGTCGGGTAACGTCTAAAATCACCCGGTCGCGACGAGCGATTCTCCATTGTCAAAACGCCCGACTTCGCGACTCGGGTGCATTTTTTTGTTATCCATCTTTTTGCAGCTGGAGCTGGCCATCCTGTAGGGCCAACAAAAACGTCAATTGTTCATGCGGTTCAATGGTGAATTGTAACGTATTCGATTCGCGTCTATCGGCGGAAAGATGGTCGTAGTCGCGAACGACAATTACATGATCGCCCGGTTCAAGTTCAAGGTACACGCAGTGCTTTGGGGCCGTATCTCGATCACGCGGGGCAGTCGCGCGAATATACCTATCGACATAGATTTTGAAGTCTCGCAACGGAGTATCGTTGTGCGAGGAAGGCCGGACAATAAGCGAAGCGGTTTCGCGTTCTTTCCGTTGTGATTCAAGCCGGTCCCATAAGTCGTCATTTCCAAAGTTGAACATTTGAGCGACGCAGCCGGATTCACAGTATCGGCCGGGGTGCATCGGTGCATGAGTGTCGATTCCGTTTTGCGGAGGTAGAGTTGTGGCGGCTTTGATTTTATTTGGAACGTCAGCGATGCTGATGTCGTCTGGCAACCAGTAGATCAGTGCAGCGCCACAACTAGGGCAGACTTCGTCATCAGCGACAATGCGTTTCATTCTTGATGGATAACGGCGGCGTTGACCGAGCGACGCCATTGTGGTGTCCATGTTCATCCGGCCGATGCGTCGCTTCGGTCCAACGCATGGTTCTGTCGTCTTCTTTAGCGGCACTCTACCGCTGGGATGCGACCATTGGATTGTATCGCATGCTCGGACCGCACTGCAATTCGAGTCCTGGTTTCGTTTCTGAATATGTCCCGCCGACGATGTGGCCGAAGTCGAATGCTGAGGCCGGACCGTCACACGTGTTCCAATGGCAACAAGTGGTTCGAGCATCCGGTCGACCACACTCCATTTCACTCGCAACAGTTCGGCGAGAGGACGCATTGCCGAAGCCAACAACATGCTGTCGGCCCCAATATCTGCCAACTCATTCGACTGGTAGATCACTACATCGACACGCGACGCTCGAGCACCGTAACGACAGAACGGCACGCATCACGGGGCCGGCGGTGATGACTCTCCACTTGAAACCGGCCCGACCGCCGGCTCCCGTGCATGCGATGGTTCGCAGGCTTTCTTCCATTGCTGATTGACGTTGGATCGAGCCCAATGAACTCTCTCATCATGATCCACAAGTAGCGATTCACCTGATTCGAACACGAAGATTGTATCACGTGATTGACCGAAACAGGCAATCTCACTGATCCGTTGCGGAACTGCTTGCGATGCGCATATGAATGGTGGGCATTGCTCTGTTGACCAACCTTCATTGCCTATCGCGTCCAGTATCACGACAGCCCGACCCGACGGAGTAAATTCGGCGTGTGATAGCAATCGCGAGTAAACCTCGTCTTCTTCCCCATCGAGTCCGCCCTTCTGGGCGAGCCCAAGGTCAGGGTCGGTTGGATTCCTGAATGGACAGCACGAGTAGTCGGCTTCATAGTTGGCAGTCATCATTGCACCCAGGAACGCATCCCAGTCCAGTCCGACCTCAGATATGAATGACGTTGATTCGGGGAAGAACTTCTTCACGAGGCGAGCGGCTTCCACGAATGCGGGATCGTTTCCTTTCATGTGTCTGCCTGCGAACGTCCGGCGTCACCGGGCGGGGAGAGTAAAGTTGTCCATTTCAAATCCGGCCGCAAGCCCCGCTCCGTGTGCACGCCATGGTTACCCGCCGTCTTCGGGAGCATCAAAATCATGGGGTGACGCCGTGATCGTTAATCCATGCATGTCGTTTTGGTACAAAACCAACTCGGATTGGTTGTACAGCTTGTAGTTCGTTTCCGAATGGACTGTTTTTTTGGTTGACTGATCGAAAATTGAAACCCTGACGGCAATCAAGTCGCCGGCAATCGTGCTCTCGGGCGCGAACGAATTCTTCAGGCTTACAGATCCGACATACGCGACGGACACCGATGGCGAAAGATTGCTATCGCTCGTCGACGAATACGATTCAGTGAACTTCGTGAATGGGCTATCCGGAGCGAGAGCTAGGCGATGTGTCGATTTAGTCCAGGAAGTTTTGATTGTTACACCAACCAACTCGGGTGCGGCACGTTTGGACGAGGAATGTGCTGCCGGGCTGTCGCATCCCGTAAGAAGCATAGATGCGATCAACAACAAGGTGCACGTCTTCATGAAATCAGTCGGGTAACGGCGGCGTTGACCGAGCGACGCCATTGTGGTTTCCATGTTCATCCGCCCGATGCGTCGCTTCGGTCCAACGCATGGTTCTGTCGTCTTCCGAGGCGGCACCGTACCGCTGGGATGCGACCATTGGATTGTATCGCATGCTCGGACCGCACTGCAATTCGAGCCCTGGTTTCGCTCCTGATTTTGTCCCACCGACGATGTGGCCGAAGTCGAATGCTGAGGCCGGACCGTCACACGTGTTCCAATGGCAACAGATGACTCGAACATCCGGTCGACCGCACTCCATTTCACGCGCAACAGTTCGGCGAGAGGACGCATTGCCGAAGCCAACAACATGCTGTCGGCCACAAGATCTGCCAACTCATTCGAGTGGTCGATCGCTACATCGACACGCGACAATCGAGCACTGTAACGACAGAACGGTAGTGATCAGCGGGGACGGGCAAGCGAAATGCAAGCAGGCGAGGAAACGGGCCACCCGTCCTCCGTTGCATCACATGGTTACCCCAAATTTTCTTACGTAAAGGCCATTCGTTAGCGTGACATTTTAGCAGCAACATCTGCGGGCAGAGCGATCACGACAGATTTGGCTCGTAGTTCTTCGATTTCGGAATCTGTAAGATCACGCCCCATCTCCTCGGCCCGGAATCGCTGAACGTCCGCGAAGTCGGGTATGAAAACCAGTTCGAATTCGTTTGGATTTGGTAGTACAGAGAGTTCACCATACGGACCAATCTGCGATTCGTAGAGTTCGCCGGAGCTATGAGGTTTACTATCGACCGACGATTGTTTTGATTCAGGTGCTGTTGAAGCAACACGAGCGAAGCCGGCGACAGTGAGACGCTCACAGATGCCGTTGGCAGATGCCGAGCCGGTTTCTGCTACAAGCCGCTCGTCGCGGATCGTAAGTTTAAGTTTGTCCTCAACGTCCATCGTAATCTCGACGAGGTCAAGATCGTCGCCACCCAATTCAGCAAACGTCGCATTGGGGTCAATGCTATCGGCGGTCCGGCCAAAGTGCGACGCAATGACGGATTTGATTTCGTCGAGCATCGGCGGATCGTTCGCGGTTTGCGAGCGTTGCGAATGCGGCGAACAACCGACCGATAAAGCGAAGGCGAGCATAACGACGGGTTTGAACATGCGATGAGTGGGGTAACGCTTGCCGTCAGCGGGCGGCGACGAAAGATTTACCATTCGTGCAACGGCAACTTCGCCGCTCCGTTGCACGGCATTGTTATGCGGCGTTTGGGATTGAATCAATGAAGATCACGTCATTTACAGATACATGGTATCCAGAGTGCATGAACCAAGTGCGTTCATCTTTTAGCGATGATGTGTCGCTAGATGCGGCGGCAATCGCAGATGCGATCATGGTTGCGGGAGCGTTTATTGCACAGTCGATTGACAACAGCATCGGACACACGGCAGAGGGTGGGAATGGTAGCACGTTGCTTGATGCGATCAACAATCTTGGGAGAGAGCTAAACGACATCGCTGACAAGTTTGTCGAGTGATTCGTCCGCATAACGTCTGGGGTCACGGGGCGGGGAGTTGACTGACCATTTTGTACACGCGTATTCCCGCTCCCGTGCATCCCTTGGTTCGTCCGTATCTAGGTTAGGTCGGTAGCAAATACGGTGTAGTAGCCGTGCGTGTCATATGCTGACATCTCCGGCCAGTCGCCGTCAATCAATGACATTATCTTACCGTGCAAACCCTCGGTCAGCCAAGGAACAGAAACGGATGGATAGTACCTCGCCATCCAGTCTCGTACCTCTGTATTGGTCGTTGCGTTCGCAATCAGCAGTTCCCTAGCCCTTTGATGGTCGGCTTCGTCGGGACGGTACCATTCAGCCAAATCGGTGCGGTTCGGATTGCATATGAACGGCTGCAATGCAGACGAAACGCAGAACGTGAATTGCACAAATGCGCCGAAATCATGAAATGCCACTGGATCCCATCGCGCGATGTGCAGGCCGATTTCATTCTCCGCGTCGAGAATGATGCACTCGTGGTATTTCGGCAAATGAGCCTGGAAATCAGCCAAGTCGTAACGCATTGGTTCCTCGAAGGACGAACGATAGCGATCAGCGGGCGAAAATGGCGCGAGTGATCTTGATTTCAGGAAAAAATCGGAACGCCATTTTCGCTCCGTTGCATCGCTTGGTTCGCCACATTCTAAGGCTCCCGGTTTCCAGTTAGGATCGAGGATCGAGATTCCCCGAAGCGCTCCCGATTTCTGAAATTCGAATCTAAGCTGACAGTCTGTTCGCAGGTATTTGATCCAAGGCCAAATGTACCCAAACGTCGGGTGTTTTTCACCACCTCCGGATTCTTGAGGATCTCCGAGGATTTGCACGATCTCGTTCCGCGACGAATTCTGCGTGATGTCGGATATTCCTATCCGTCGAAGTGCCTCATCCGTATCCGATAGCTTGACGTTTCCAGTGTAAGGATCGTCTACGTAATCGCAGTCGCAAAGGCCCGCCGAATCCGTAGATTTATGGCTGCAGCCAGGAGACTTGCAGCAATAAAGATTGAGTTCCGTCATGCATCCGTCAGCAATGTCTTCGATTTCCAACAGATGCAGGGCAAGTTTCCATCGGGATTTCGCTGATCGATCGCCGGCAGGATAGTAGGTGAATTCGAAGGGTCGCTTTTTTGACCCAACATGCCCGCCTATTAAGCAGCCACATTGAATTGCATCGTCGTAGTCCACACGTACATCTGGATCGCGTTTCGACTCGCCAATGAGGTAGTGTGCTTCGCGTATTGCGTCACGTAGATCTTCGGGGATTGCGACCTTGCGCCGTTCTTTTTCATTGGGCTCAGCGCGAAGCATTGGGATTTCTCTTGTGGCGAACGTTAGACATCACGGAGGACGGACGATGGATCCTCCACTTCAAAAACCACGCAAGCCGTCCTTCCGTGCATGTCATGGTTCTCCGCCGTCTTAGCGTTCACGAGAAAATATCATCGAAGGCCGTTCCCTTCAAGTTCACTAAGTGTGCGTTCGAGTCCGAGTGAGCCGATAGCCATACAATCGCCATCACGATCCGCCACCACCCATTGAAGCAGGCACATCGGATTACCATTGTCATCCTCGACTTCGTTTGGGCGAAATGAAACCGTCCATCCGATTCGATTCTTGACTATTGATGCGGGCACTGGATTGTAGTTTCCGCGATTGCGTCCAAGCGTGTAACACTCCATTCGCTCGACCGCAATCTGAGTTGCTTCGTCTTTGGAAAGTCGCTTGCGTTTGTGTGATCGTCCCATTAGTCGACTTGGTGTTCAGCCTTTGCTATCGAAGTGGAAATGCGAGTAAGGATAAACGAAGCGGTACCCGTGAAACGAATCTGCGGAAATGAAGACCTGAGCGGGAGAACGGCACGCATCACCGAGGACGCGCGTAAAGTTTTCAATTGCAGAATTGCTCAGCTCGCGTCCTTCGGTGCATGCGTTGGTTCTGCTGTATTCCGGGGCGACGATAGTTGAACAATCAACGACATTGTTCCTCCGATCAGAATCGGAAACAAGAGTATCAGGATTCCGATCAGCATCAAAATGATTGGCTGTGGGCTTTCAATTTCGTCCTCGCGAGATGGCATTGTTCCCTGTCCGATGAAAAGCAGTAGCGCACCGATGATGGTCGGAATCATCAACAGTTTGACGACGGTCGTTTCTCGCGTTGTTAGCGTTCGAGTGAATATCTCGGGAGTTGTTAGACGCATCGCTAGCACGAAGAACGCCCCACACAGTCCGCCGAAGACACCGGAAACCAGCCAAACCCAATTGGAAGGTTGTGCGGTTCCGTTCCACCACATGGCCAACGGAATACCGACCCCAAATAGTGCGCCGCCGATCGCGTAGTGGATTGCGTTCATGGAGCGTTGCTTAAAGCAGAACGTCACGCGTAACCGGGCACGCGCAAAAGATTCTCAATTCCAAAAACGCTGGCTCGCGTGCTCCGGTTCACGCGATTGTTCCCCTCAAAGTCGCAGTCAACCGTCCCGCGCAACACCGTCGGCAGCGATCTGTTCTTCGAGTGCAGAGACGACGCCCTGGTACAGTTCTGTCATATTGATTACGTCACCGGCCTCAACCCGTTTCACAATCATGTCACGCGGAAACGCCAAGACCATCCGCGATGGATGTTTGATCGCGAAATCCGATCCATGTTCGTCGGTAGCCACAACCCATTCGAATCCCAGTGTCTCGGCAACGACGTCACCGAAAGCACCTCCTAGCAGCTCAAGTGCAGCTTCATCGCCTGACGCGAAGGGTTCGGCGTCAAGAAGCGATTGGAGTGTTGGAATATCGTTAGGCGCTTTCTTCAGTACGTGCTCTGGCCCGAAACGTCGAAGGTATGCGTCAAGCCATTCCCGCTCGGAATCAAATCCCTCAACTTCGGTTTCATCGAGCGGGCGTATGTCCATCAAACTGCCTTCAGTCGGGGAACGACCGCGATGTGCGGGCGTCGGGAGTTGGGCATCCATGTCTAATTGCTGACCACCGACGCTCCGTACCATCGCATGGTTCTGTCGTCTTCCGATGGCGGCACCGTACCGCCGGGATCCGACCACTGGATTGTATCGTCCGCTGAGACCTCGTTGCAAATCGAGTCCTGGATTCCGCTCCTGATTTTGCCCCGCCGACGATGTGGTCGAAGTCGAATGCTGAGGCCGGACCGTCACACGTGTTCCAATGGCAACAGATGATGATACGAGTCCTGGATCGCCAGCACACGATCTCATGCACAACAGTTCGGCGAGAGGACGCATTGCCGAAGTCAACAACATGCTGTCGGCCCCAAGATCTGCCAACTCATTCGACTGGTCGATCACTACATCGACACGCGACGATCGAGCACTGTAACGACAGAACGCCTGCGGTAACGGGGCCGCCGCCAAAATACTATGATTTCAAAACCCGCGTCACCGGCGGCTCCCGTTCACCGCATGGTTCTGCGACGTTTGACGCGCTCCGACCAACAGCGGAGCACACCAAGCCTACCAATGGCATTATGGCAAAGAGGACAATCGGATACCACAAGGTCACCATCAAAGTCCAAATTGTGGAATCGGACGATTTGAAGTACCGATAGTAAATGCCCCATGAATCGCCAAATGCCTCTTCGCGTTCAAGCGGCGGATAAACGTTTCCGTCTGCGTCAACCAGTCCGATGATGCTGCCACGATACGGACCGTATTCAGCGTCGTTAAAGAAGACGAGTCGAGAATCAAGTCCGCGCGTCCATACACCGACGTGGGAATCATCGCTGAACGAAAAATGGTAATCCCATGGGCTGACGATGTAACCCACGATAAACAGTAAGATTGATATCGCGAGCATCAATGTCGAAAACACGGTCGCGATCTTGAATGTTCGATGTGCCACTGGATCAGTCGGCGAACTTGTAATTAAGGGGAGTCAGGACTTGGCGGTTGGTTATTTGACGCCTTATGGGCGGTTGGCCCTCGCGTTATCCCGGTCTTATTGGCAGTTGACTGATTTTGGCCAAGCTTTACAGCAATTTGCCAATAAGGATACCAGGCATTATAGGCAGTTGCCGTTTTGAGGGCAATCCCAGGTGGGGTTGACACCGCCTGGCAGGGTCTGCATTTTGACGGCACGGACATTTTGTGCATTTGGATTTCCGATTTGAGGGGGCATGCAATGACAAGATCTGAGAGCAGGCGTGAGAGTGGGTACGGTGGGGGTCATGAGAGCGTTGTCGCTTCGGGAAAGCCGGATTGGCCAGCGATCTGGTATGCGAAGTTGCGACGGCATCACCAAATTGCCCAGCGTGAACGATGGCAGTTCGATGGCGAGCATGTTGTTGCCTATTTGATTCGCATCAAAGCCGACGGCATGCCCATTTGGAAACGCTTGAAAGTGGCAGAAGCGCTACTGGAGTTTCGCCGACGCAAACGATGGGAAGAGTGCCCGCGTTTGGATGAGGTGTGTGAGACGCTGCGCAATATGAAACGAGCCCAGCAACAGCGTGAGCTTGGAAAGGAAGCGTTTGGGAGCAATCTCAGGACATCCGAATCGGACCTTGAGGAGCGTGGACACATTGACCCCAGAGAACCGATCGTGTTGCAAGAGTTTCGAAGTGTGATCCGAGCGAATCAACTTGCGTACAGCACTGAGGAAGCCTATGTCGCTCAGGTCAGAAAATTTCTCAGAGCAGTCAAACGCTTGGATGCGTTTGAACGCGTGGGGGCGGAAGATGGTTATGGGCTGAGTGACTTGACCGCCCGAGATGTGGAGTCCCATCTGACGAATTTAGCAGTGAAAGAGAACCTTGCTGAGAACTCTCAGGATCAGGCTTTTCATGCGATCCGCTATTTTTTCAGTCACGTCTTGAAGAGGGAACTGAAAGAAGTCAACGCGATCCGGTCGACCAAGCCGAAGCGAGTTCCCGTGGTGATGAGTCGACCAGAGGTCCGGTCTGTGTTGTCTCACTTGAGCGGCGTCTACTTTTTGATGGCTCAGTTGATGTATGGAACGGGGATGCGTCTGGGGGAGTGTTTGCGTTTACGGGTGAAAGACATCGACTTTGACAACCGCATGATTTATGTGCGTCGTTCTAAGGGCAAGAAGGACCGTCGTGTTCCTTTGCCCGAGACGGTGGTTGAATCATTGCAAAAGAAGCTTGAGTGGCGCAGGAAGCTTCACGACCAAGATTTAGCCGAAGGCATTGCTTCCGTGTTTCTGCCCAAAGCGTTGGATCGAAAGTACCCCAATGCCCACCGGGAGTTTCGTTGGCAGTTCATTTTCGCGTCTCATCGTTTGTCACGAAATCCACGAGACAGGCGGATGCATCGTCATCATTTGCACAAGAAAACGTTTCCTGATCATTTGAAGCGAGCGGTGGAGAAAGCAGGAATTGAGAAGCAGATCACGTCTCATGTTTTTCGCCACAGTTTTGCAACTCACTTACTGGCCAGCGGTACGGACATCCGGACAATCCAAGAGTTGTTGGGGCATGCGGATGTAAAGACGACCATGATTTACTTGCACTGTTTGAGCGATCCGTCGGAGACGGTTAAGAGTCCGCTGGATCGGTTGAACGAGGGCATTGTTGATCGAAATGATGCGTCGGAGCATGTCCGAGCACAGGCGACGGAACTGGAGCGTCACGCCTCTGACGGTGGCGTGGCGAAGCCTAGGAACGGTGGCGAATCGGTGCAAGAAAGTTCGAAAATGCAATTGCATATTCCGGATCAACCGGTCATTGACCGTGGATGCGTTGAAAGCACCCCGCCATTACCTACTTCTGAAGGAGGTTCGTCGCGTGTCGGTTTGATGAGGGATGCGAGTCGACGGATTGGGACGTGGGTCGCGGTACACCTACGTGGATTTGGCAAAAGGCAGGATCGCGGGGTGGCGAGTGGGTAGTGTCGTATGGGAATGCTGATCGTGAGATGTTGCCGTGTGAGTCACTGAAGAAGCTGTGTTGTTTAGATGGCGGTTGCTCGAGAACATTCGGGTCTGTGATATCTTCCTGCATTCGGTTTTCTTCTCTGCAAATTCGAACTTGGCGATGCGGCACGGTTGGTCACCTCGCTTCGCTCGCTGGGGTGAGCGTCTCGGAGAGACGCTTCTACGTGATGTGGTGTATTGGGATTTGTGCATGCTCATCCCCAAGCCTTTCTCCGCCAGATCCTGACTCGCTGGAAGCTCGCCAGGATTCGGGGGAGAAGAAAGTGGTCAGTCCGCTGGATCGACTCAATGAGCGGAACGCGATGCAGAGTGAAGTCAAGCGAGTGTTCCGGAGCGGATGGTAATGCCGGAAGGCAATCTCAGGACATCCGAATCGGACTTGGAGGAGCGTGGACACATTGACCCCAAAGAACCGCTTGTGCTGCAAGAGTATCGAAGTGTGATCCGAGCGAATCAATTTGCGTACAGCACAGAGGAAGCCTATGTCGCTCAGGTCAGAAAGTTTCTCAGAGCAGTCAAACGCTTGGATGCGTTTGAACGCGTGGGGGCGGAAGATGGCTATGGGCTGAGTGACTTGACCGCCCGAGATGTGGAGTCCCATCCTACGAATTTAGCAGTATCTGTCGCTGCATCCGCAGCTTGATGGGGTGATTATCGGTTGGACGTGGGGCTGACGCCCCACGCTTTATGCTGTCGCTGCCTCCGCAGCTGGAAGCGGTCACACGCAGAGCAAGTTTTCATGTTCCGTGGACAGCATCCATCGAACGTTTGACCAACACAGCAAAGTGTTGTGTCCCTCGGATCGCTGTGTCTCGGATCGGTGTCCCTGAAGTGTATTGCTGACGTCTCTGATTCCCCATCTTTATGGGTACTGATTCGTGAGTGCGAAATCGGATCCCGCGAGGGATCGCAGAAGGTAGCCACGGGTCGCCGTAGGCGCACCCGTGGTATGCGACCATGTTGAATCGACCCCGCAGGGTGTCGCAGACGTCTCGGGAACTGGGCTGCGACCGCCTTCGGGGTCGTCTGACGGTATGTGCATTGGACCGGGGATGCGCTGCGCGATCCCCGGCTACCCTCTACGACCGCTTCGCGGTCCAAACCGAATATGCGTCAGCAATACGTTTCACGTCCTGAGAGACGCTATTACGTGACCTGGTAAAATGAGTTCTTGCCCTCCTCATCCCCAGCCCTTCTCCCCCAGATCCTGACTCGCTTGGGCTCGAAAGGATTTGGGGGGGAGAAGTGGGGCTATTTTTTAATGTGCTGAGTGAGTGGGGCTGAGTGCAGTGCTGAGCGGCTGAAGCTCGGACACCAGCGGTGGTTACTGGAGTAGGTTGTTGATCTCGGTGGGAGTGAACGCTTTGTCGAAAAGTGCGAATTCGTCCAAGCGTCCTTCCCAATTCATTTCGGTGTTGCCGCCTAGTGACCAGGTTTCTGTGCCGGTTGTGTTGGCCGCGGCGGTGATCTCCGTTTCGATCTCGGGGGACGTTTGGCCGTTGATGTGGACGCGGAGTTTTTCGCCATCACATACGATCGCGATCTGGTACCACTGCCATCGCTCCAGCGGGGTCTTTCCGTATACCGTTTCGTTGTCGCCGATTTTGATCGCCAGCACACCCGGTTCTCCTTCTGTGCCAGCTACACCGGCGTGCCACTTGCTTGCGGCGGAGTCGGTGCCGCCGTCGCGAGAGAGGAACCAGCCTGCCATCGATCTCGCGTCGAGCGGCATGCCGTTCCATACTGACACGACGGCTGACCACTGGTTGCCCGATCTGTCGATGTTGGCCGACACTCGTCCGTCGGCGAAGTGCATGCACCGGTTGACTTCGTCGCCTACGCAAAATTGGTTTTCAGCGTCAGCCGCTTTGGGGCCGGGCAAGAAGAATAAAACGCCGGGATCGATCTTGCCGTCGTTTTGGTTGCCCGATTGGTCGCGGCAGACAGTGGCATCCATCGCGTCACATCGCCAATAAAGTACGGGTTGGTGATCCAAGATCGCTTGTGTCTTTTTGCCCACCGACTGGACGAAAGGACGACGTGGTTTTCCGGTGACGTCTTCCAATCCCGTCAGCAACGCGGCGACGATTTTGGATTCGGCGCTGACCTCCAGTCCGGCGGATCGTGCGGGCCATGTGTTGTATCCGCCCAAGGGGTGTTGTTCGGGAGGGGGAATGTAGCCATCGGCGCCGTTGGCCAATTCGATCACCATTGTCTTGTTCAGCGGCGATTGGTGCTTGAGTTTCAAGCCCGTCAGAGCATAGGTTTCGTTGGGAGTGGTCGCGATCGCAATGTCGCCGATCCGCAAGGCTTGGACGAGGATCTTTGTTTCCTGCATCTCGTGCAACAGCACGGCTTCGCGCGCGTAGACTTCCGTTTTGTCTTTGGGCTGGCGGTCGCCCATTTCAGCGACGATCTGTTGCGCCCATTTCAGACGGCTTTCGTTGGGGACTCGATATCGCATGGGCAATTCGGATTGCACCATTCTGAGGTCGGCGTCGCTCTGGTATTCGATCCCGTCGTAGACTTTGGCCGCGTGTCCGGCCATGGCTTGCGCGTACCCTTCGATCGTCTGGTCGTCTTTGCCGTTGTACGTCCAGTAGTCGCGACGCCAAATGTCGCCGCTGCAGCCATGGGACAACACGCCGACGATCGACGTAGGCGGATCGGCGTCTGGATGCTTGGTTTGGAAGCGTTCGCCGGCGTGTTTGGCGATTGATTCACTGAACAATCCGAAATAGTCGGCGCTGATGGGTTGGTCGCCGAAGTAGTGCATCGAGTAGTTGGCCAGGATCGCGATCGGGGCACCGTCTAGGGTTTCGAAGGCGATCATCGACAACTCGGGGTCCTCTGGACCGGTCGGACCGGTCACCATGTCCATCTTGGTCGCTGCGTGCATGTTTGCGCGGACGGTGTATTCGCCGAAGGGATCCACATCGAGCTTGTCGGGGCGTCGGACCCAGCGTCGAAGTGCGGTCATCTCGGGGACACTGGTGCTGCCCCAACCCACGCGTGCCGGTTGCAGGTTGGACTCCGCCGCCACGATGGCTTCCACAATTCGTTGGCGGATCACGGGCAAGTAATTGAGGTCAGCGGGAGTCCCCAGGGCGCCGAAGGAGGAAGGTGCCGTGTGTGTGTGGGTAGCGGAGATCAGCATGTTCTCGGCGGGGATCGCGGTTTTGGACGCGGCGAGTTGTTTGGCGTCGTCCAGCAGCAACCGAGGCATCATGCAACTGTCGACCACGACGATCGCGATACGCGTCTTGTCGTCTGCCAAAACAATCGCGCGTGCGTTGACGGTCGTTCGGATCTGGGTTGCGGTGCGAGAAAGCATGCCACCGTTGACGATGACGGGCATTTGGGTCGGATTGACATCGACGACGGCGGCGCCGACCCGCAGTTCGGCTTGGCAACTGGATTTGGCGGTCAGCGTGAGCATGAGTCCAGTAACAAGGAGCAAAACAGGCGGGATTTTCGGTGACGGTGGCATCATCTGATCGTTCTTTCCGTGTTGGATGTGCTGATGGCGGGGGACTGGGACGCGGGTTCTCCAGCGGAGTACGAGTTCCGTGGGCGATTCCAGCGGGGGATTCTCGACCGTTGAACTGGGAAACAGGTTATACTGTGCCCAAGACCTTGGAGGGCAGATGCGTCTGTCCGAACTGGATTTCAAGGTAGTGGGATTTGCCTGAGTTACATGGAAAAAGGGATTTCTGGCGAAATCCATTACGCCAGTGATAATGACGCCACTAATGATGACGCCAGTGATGTTGTCTTGTTTGAACCCGCCCACCAAATCACCCACCTCACGTTTCCCGCCTTCACGCCGCTCGGCACCGCGAATCTCGAATTTCGAATGATCGACCCCTGATGCGAATCCTGGACCTCATCAAACCCAAAGATCTATCGCGGATCGCCAAGTTGCAATATTTGGCGAGGGAAGTCGTCGAGGGATATTGCTCGGGGCGTCACCGTTCGCCGCAAAAAGGTTTTAGCGTCGAGTTCAAGGAGCACCGTCAGTACGTCCAAGGCGACGAGCTGAAGAACATCGACTGGAAAGTCTTTGCCAAGAGCGACCGGCTGTACATTCGCCAGTACGAAGAAGAGACCAACGTTCGCTGCACTTTGTTAGTGGATCGAAGCGGATCGATGGCGTACGGCAGCGCTCGTGCGATCGACGGGATGACAAAGTACGACTATGCGGTCCGGATGGCAGCTTCGTTTGCCTACCTGATGCTCAGCCAACAGGACTCAGTGGGCTTGATCGCGTTTGACGATCAGCCACGCGAGCAGATACCGATCCGCAGTCGCCCGTCTCACTTGCAAGCCATCCTGCGGGTCTTGGCCGAGCACGAGTCGCGCCGTGAAACGGATCTCGGCGGGGTGTTTCGAAAGATCACACCGAAACTCGGGCGTCGTGGGCTGGTCGTGATCCTTTCCGATGCGATGGGCGACATCGAATCGATCTCGCGTTCGCTGGCACAGTTTCGCGCGGCCAAACACGAAGTCATCTTTTTTCAGTTGATGGACCCCGACGAAACAGATTTTCCATTTGCCGGCCGTGTTCAATTTCGTGACCTTGAGAACACTCAGCATGAGCACACGGTCGATGCAAAATCGTTGCGTGATGTTTACTTGGAACGCCTGGCCGAGCACGATGCTGCCTTACAAGACGCTTGCCGACGCAATCGCGTGGACTTGATCCGATTGACGACCGACCGATCATTCGTCGACGCACTGCACGAGTACGTTGCGGCGAGGAGGCGGATTCGATGAGCTTTTTGAACTGGGCGTTGCTGGGCGGCGCGATGGCGTTCACGATTCCGCTGGTGATTCACTTGATGCACCGCAGCCGATTCACGACCGTGGATTGGGGGGCGATGCATTTGTTGGCCAGCGTGATCCGCGTCAATCGCCGGCGGATGCAAATCACCAACCTGTTGCTGTTGTTGCTGAGATGCTTGATTCCGATCCTGTTGGCGGCTTGTTTGGCGCGGCCGGTGATCACGGGATTCCAAGCTTTGCAGGGCGATGCTCCGACATCGCTGATCCTGGTGATCGATGACAGTCGGTCCATGGCCGCGGCCAACGACAGCGGGCGATCGCCGATCGAATCGGCCAAGCAGCAGATTCGCGTCTTGTTGGGTGAGATGTCGCGACGTGATGAAATCATCCTGGTACGCTCCAGTCGAATCGGGGCACCGGCCAGTCGCATGGGCGTTGCCGACGCGATCAAACGCGTGGCGGGGATCCAAGCGGTCAGTGGGCCGGTGGAACTGGGCAAGCTGATTGACGCTTCTGCAGACGCGGCCAAAGACGCCACGCATGCGAATCGACGCGTTTTGATTGTGTCGGATTTCCAGGCTAACTCGGTCGGTTCGGCGACCTTGGATACCGCGCGACGTTATGCGGCGTCCGAGTTGGATGTGGCGGCCAAGCCGGTGTTCAGCTTTTTGAATGTCGGCGGCGATGCGGGGGAAATGCGAAACGTCTCGGTCGACGAAATCTCAATCGATTCACCCGCCGTGGTCGCTGGACGCACGGCACGATTCTCTGCGCGTGTCCGCAATGCCAGCGATTTGAAAGCGACCGATCTGAGATTGATCTGGTCGATCGATGGACAACCGTTGCAGCCACGCGTGATCTCACTGGACGAACGCGCCAGCACCACGGTCCGACTTTCGCGGGTGATCGATGAGCCGGGTGTTCACCAAGTCACCGTGGCGGTGGAGCATGGCGATGCACTTTCGGATGACAACCGACGCTCGGTCGCCGTTGACGTGTTGAAAGAAGTCTCCGTCGTCTTGGTCGATGGTAAACCGAGCAAGGAACCGTTGGCCGGTCACGTGGATTATTTGTCGATGGCGCTCAGTCCGTTTGCGTTTGGCGGCGACGACCAGCCTGATCCGGTGCGAGCCGAAGTGATCTCTGAGAGCAAGCTCATCAAGACGCTTCAAGAGACTCGTCCGCAGGTCCTGGTGTTGGCGAATGTTGGCAAGCTGAACGATGATCAAAAAGCGGAGGTTGCCAAGTTTGTGCTCCTGGGTGGATCGTTGATGGTGTTCGATGGAGACGCCGTCAAACCAGAGACTTACAACGAAGCCTGGAAGGCCGAGGATGGCGAGATCCGTTTTCCCTCACAGTTGGCCGAAGTCGTTGGCAACCCCTCCGACTCCGATGCCTTGCCCGTCAAACTCGCCGACCCGAGCGACCAGTACACACCGTGGCGATTGCTGACGGAAAACCAGCAACAGCCGCTCGGTGACATCGACGTGATGGCGTACCGCAAGTTACAAGTCATGTCGGTTGCTCCGGTGACGTCCGAGCCGATCAGCGACGTTGCGGCGACTGCGGACGCAACCGGAGACGGGGAATCCAGTGAAGAAAAACCGATGGAGTCAGAACAGTCGGTCGTGCTCCTGTCGGCCGTCAACGGGGATCCGATTGTTGTGTCACGAGGGCAGGGAGACGGTAACATCATTCAATTTGCGATTTCCGCCAATGACGCTTGGACAAATTTCCCTTTGCGATTGGTTTACTTGCCGATGATGCAACAAATGGTCTTGGATCTTGCCGGCAAGAACGATGCGGCAACCTTGCAGGTCGGTGATCCCGTGGTCATACCCGTTGCCGCATTGATCAGTGTGACAGACGTCGGAGAGTCTGAAGACAGTGATTCTCCCAACGGCGATAAGAGTGACGAACTTGTTCGACGTAGCTACACGATCGAGACGCCCGGCGGAGATCATTCGATCAACCCGATCATTGGCACAGACGGGGCGGACAAGGATGACGAAGCCGGCAAGCTCGTTTGGACGGCCACGCATCAGCCGGGGGCGTACCGAATTCGCTGTGTATCGACCAAAGCAAGAACGAGCGACGCTGAACCCACGGTGACATCGACGTTGCGGGTGGTGGAAGTGGCGGCGTCGGAATCGCGTTTGGAAGACGTCGAATCCAGTCGGCTGGAGAATGTTGCCCAGAACATGAGTGCCAGCGTGTTCACTGAGATCGGCGATTTCCGCGCCGACGAGCGAGTGCGGCGGTTTGGTCGCGAGATCTGGCGTTGGCTGTTGGTTGCATTGTTGGTCGCGTTGGTGGCCGAAGTATGGCTGCAACAGAACATGGTTCGGCGTTCTGGATTGCAAGGAGCCCGGTCATGACGTTGGCAACCTTGTTGGGATCGGTCCGTTTCGCAGGCGACTTCGCCCCTTGGCTGGTCGCAATTGTGGCGTTGATTGCGGTGTTGGGGGTTTTGTACCTGTACGGTCGCGAAACCCGGACCCTTGGATTTCCGTATGCGTTTTTGTTGCCCGCGCTGCGTGCGACCGCTGTTGCCCTGGTGATCTTCATTTTGGCGGGGCCGGTCTGGCATCGGCGTGAAGTCGTCGGGACGCTGGGGCGTGTGGTGTTTGCGCTCGACAAGTCCGAGAGCATGTCGAAATCAGACACGGACGATGACGATTCACCGTCCACGCGATTGCAGCGTGCCACACGTTTCTTGATCGGTGATGAAAGTCGGGTGGGTTGGTTGGAATCGCTGCGTGAGACGCACGATGTCGACGTGGTAGCGTTTGACGAAGCCGACCCGGTACTGCTGTGGTCGTCGCGTGACGGACAACCGATTCCCAATGCGTTTGACCTGAATGCCGATGGCCCGGCAACGAATTTGCAAGCGGTGCTGGCATCGACGACCGAGTCGCTGAACATGAACAGTGAGCAGGACCGCGGGCCGAATGATCAGTCGGAATCCGCGGCCGAAAGTTACGAGGGCGACTCGTTGCAAAACGCGGCGATCGTCCTGATGAGCGATGGCCGCGTCAACGCCGGTGCCTCGGCGGTGGACTTGGCCCGCCAAGTCGGCTTGACCGGAACGACGGTCCACGCGATCGGCATGGGCTCGCCCGATGAACCGCCCGATGTGAGCCTCGTCGATGTGATTCGTCCAGAAAGCGTCGCAGCGGAAGGTCGACTTGCCGGTGAACTGGTCGTTCGCCGAATCGGTCCGACCGATCAGCCCGTAACAGTTCGGATCGAATCAGGAGGCAAGACCGTTTGGCAGCAAACGATGCCGCTGGGTGAAAGCAATCGGCACACGATCCCGTTCGATTTTGACGTCAAGCAGATTGTTGAGTCACTTAACGGCGAGACGCCGCGTGGAATCCAACGCAACAGTGTGATCTTGGACTTGGCCGCATCGGTTGATGCACCCGGCGACGACGACTCGACCGACAATAACTCGATGCCGTTCAGGGTATCTGCGTCCACTCGTCAACGCCGCATCATGATTCTGGACAGCTCCAGTCGCTGGGAAACGCGTTACCTGAGGAACTTGTTCAGCCGCGATCCGGCATGGGAAGTTGACACGATTTTGTTCGGCGAAGGAACGATGTTGCCACGTCTGCCGCGAGGCGAGCGACTGGGTCAGTTTCCCAGCACGGATGTTGCGATGTCCCAGTACGACGCCGTGATCATGGGTGAAATTGATTCTGATCAATTCACCGCCAGCGACGTCAATCGAGTCGCACAATTTGTTGCCCGCGGTGGCGGGTTGATCTTGATCGATGGACGTCACGGTCGTTTGCGTCAAGCGGCGCAATCTGATTTAGGCGAACTGTTTCCAGTGAAGTACTTGCCCGGGGAGCATCGCAGCGCCGCCGGGCCGATTCAGATCACGCCGTTGGGTCTGGAGCATCCGATCATGAACTTGATCGGCGACCAACAGAGGTTGGCGGATTTCTGGAAAAAGCTGCCCGCGCCGCGTAGCACCGCGAGAGTCGAATTGCAGCCAGGCGCGGAAGCTTGGGCGGAGATTCCCGGCCCGGGCGGCAAGGCATCGCCGTGGCTGGCGACGCGAATGTACGGCTCCGGTCGCGTATTTTACTTTGCGACCGATCAAACATGGCGTTGGCGATACAAAATCGCTGACCAATTCCACTCGCGATTCTGGAATCAGTTGTTGATCGCATCGATGCCGCCGCCATACTCGGCCAGCGATCAATTCGCCTCGGTGGGAACGGACAAAGTCGAGTACGAGCCCGGCCAGCGTCCCACCATCCGCGTTCGCTTGCGTGATCCACGCGGAAACCCGGTCGCTGATTCGACAGTGGACGCATTGTTGATCGCGGACGACAAGATCGTCGGTTCGGTGCCGCTGTCGGTGGAAGATCCGACACGAGGAACGTACCTTGGAGTCGCGCCGGACTTGCAACCCGGCGAGTACACGATCCGTGTTCGCGCGAGCGGGTTCGACGAATCGGCGTTGCAAGCGACCACACGCGTGTGGGTTCGACGTGCGAACAAAGTTGAGATGCAACAGGTCAGCTTGGACCAAAACGCGTTGCGTCAAATCGCGATCGCGGGCAACGGCCTGTATGTCCACGAATCGCAATCGGATCGACTGGTCGACGCCTTGCGACCACTTTCCAGCGGAACGGTGATCGAATCCGACACCGTTCTTTGGCAGTCCTATTATTGGTTCAGCGCCGTCATCGCGTTGTTGGCGATCGAATGGTGGTTACGTAAACGAGCGGGGTTGGTTTAAGACATGGCCACAGTGAATCCTGATCCGTCGGCGGACCCAAGACTTTGGAGCTCCGGAGCCAATTTGGCTCAAGCGACCACACAGTCGATGGAAAAATTCGAGCGACGACGACGTCTATTGCTGATGCTCAAGATCTTTGGGATCGGCGCGTTGGTCTTTGTCACGGCCATGATGGTCTTGGCTGTCATCGACTATCTATGGATCTTGCCCGACGCCGTTCGTTGGTCGCTGAGCGTGTTGGCGTACGCGTTGACTGCGGGCATGATGTGGTGGTGCGGAGGCCGTGAACTGTTTCGCCACGATCCCAAACAGCTCGCACGTCAGATGGAAGCCACCGCGCCGCAGTTGGGCGACGACCTGCTGTCGGCCGTCGAATTAGCAGACCCGGCAGCCATCAACGGATCGGAAGTCTTCCGCCAGCGTTTGCAAGGACGCGTGGCTCGTCAACTGAAGTCCGTCGACATCGTCCGTTTGTTACCGTTGGGATTGATCCGACGTTGGCTGCTCAGCGGCACCACGCTGGTTCTGTTCTGCATCGCGTTGATGTTCATTCCGTCGATGCAGTTCGGTCGACGATTTGCGCGAGCGATCTTTCCCGGCATCCCGATCGAACGTGCGTCGAAAACGAAGATCGAGATTCTGGAGCCGGCACCACCGACGCGTTACGTGGCCGAACGTGATGCGGTCGCGATCATCGCCCAAGTCTCCGGCGACGCATCCGACGAAGTGATCTTGCGATTCCGAACCGCCGAGGGCGGAGAAAGCGAAACGGTCATGCTGCCTCGGATCGGTGGCTGGCCAGGCAACCAACCCAAGTCCGCGAAGGATTCAACGGTAAAATCCGGCAAGGAAGATCTACCGCCGACCGCTGCCCAGTTGTCCGATGAGCTGGACCAAGCGATGCAGTCGGAGGTGTTTGCCGCCAATCTGTCTGTCGGCTCCTCACCCGTTCATTATCAAATCTTGTCCGGGGACGCGATCACGCTGTGGCACACGCTCACCCCGTTGCCTCGACCCCGCGTCATTCAGTTTGAAAAGACCTATCGATTCCCCGAGTATGCTGAGCTGGAGAATCGTGTGGAAGTGGAGGAACATGGCGATTTGCAAGCCCTGCAGGGAACGGTCGCCGAGATGGTCTTGACGTTTGACCAACCGGTGCAAGACACCGCGATTCGCTTTGGGAGCAACAGCGCCGAAGTCACGTTGACCGCAGTTGACGACGAACAAACGAAGTTTTCTGCCACGATACCGATCAAGACGTCGGCACAGTACAGCATCGACGCGGTCAGCGTTCAATCGGGACTGAACAACCCGTTTAGTCCGTTGCACACGATCACTCCGGTGGTCGACGCTGTCCCAATGGTCCGGTGGGGCGATCGAGTTCCCACTGCGTCGTTGGTCTCTCCGTTGCAGGTGGTCTCGCTGTCGGCCTCGGCAAAAGACGACTTGCCCATGGATCAAGTGTTGCAATCGTTTTCGATCAACGGTGAAAAGCCGCAAGAGTTTCCGCTGACCATCGACGCCCCGGCACGCTCGCACGAGCTTTCCTGGAAATGGGACCTGATGGATCGATTGGCCAGCGGAGAGGAAACACCCAAGCTCAAGAGCGGCGACATCGTTCAGGTCAAACTGGTCGCGGTGGACCGCAAGATGCATCGTAGTGAATCGCTGACGATCGAGATCCTGGTGGCCGACGACGGTTTTGACGCGGAACGACACAACCGATTGGAAGCGTTGCGTGAGCAGACGGCACAGGTGTTGGCATGGACCGACGCCGTGTTTGCGTTGTCAGAGAAGCTGAGGGTTGCCGCGGAAAAAGACGACAGCAGCGAACTGGGATCCATCGTTGATGCTTGGCCCGCACTGCAGGAATCCGGCGACGCGTTGAACACGATGTTCGCCGCTGCGATCAGTGACGCGGAGAATGTCGCCGACGCCAACACGATCGAGACAACCGCTCGCGCGATTTCGGATTTGCAACAGCGAATGACACGCGTGGTGGGACTGTCGAGACCTACGTTCGACAATGATCAACCGCAGTGGCAGAAAGAACGCAAGCGTCGAATGAACCAGATCATGGAGCAAGCTCGGCATGGTCGATATCAATCGGAGCGTCTGGAGCGTCTGGTGCGTGGCAATCTGTCGCTGGAATTGAGTGCCGCGATGTACGTCGATACTCAGGCGTTGGCCTCCAGTTTGAAACCGTTGTTGCAAGAGGATTCGCCGATCCCCAATGACCGCATTGGTCGATACCTCAACGTGATCGTTGGACGGCTTGGCGAGCTGGATCGGTTGGTGCAGCGACACAGCGAGCAATTGCTGCAAAGCACCGCCGATCATCTCCGCGGAGAGCAATGGTTGCGTTGGTCGGAACGATGGGCCATCCAATTGCAGAAGACGATCGAAGACAATCCCGGTCGCGAGAACTACTTGGCCGTCGTACGTGCGTTGGACGAACAGCTTCAGTCCAAACGCCACGATGGCATTGACGGCCGCATTTGGGATACCCTGCGAGATGCGTACAAGGATCTGCGGCGCGAAGCGGGATTTAACGGTGATTGGGTTCGCAACCTACGTGACTATGGTGCAGAAAAGAATGCAGCGGACGAGGCGGCTACCAAAGAGGACGATGCCGACAAAGTCATCGAGGCGACTCGCACGTCAGAGTGGATGGGGCAAGCTTACTCGCTGACACGAACTGGTTTGCTGCAGAAACTTGAGCGAGAACAGACCGTTCACCGTAAACGACCGATCGTTGACTTGCGCTATGCTGCTGATTTGAACCTGATGTCGGCGGCGGTGACCAACACGACATCCTCTGGTTTCGTGCCCTTCAAGGACGAGCCGGCCGAAGAGGTCTTTGGGAATGTTCGCAAAGCAATGCGGGTGATCGAAGCCTCGCAGGATTTGGCCATGTACCTCAGTGAGCTGAGAACTCTGTCCGCTGGCGAACACGCCTTCAAACAGTCGGCTGATATGAAGATCAAGCATCCGGCTTGGTTCATGCGACTGAGCAACGGAGTGGAATGGGCGATGCGCGCCCTGCAAAGCGATGGTCTGGACAATGAGATTGTCGGTAAAATCGACCAAATACGCTGGAACGACGACCATAACGCGTCGAGGGATCGCATTGAACGTCGCCGATGGAGTCGTGAAGAATTCATCGCGGCTGATGCTCCCCTGGATCGCATGATCAATGATTTGCAAGACGCCCTGATGCGTTCACAACCGATGGTCGAATCGGCCCGAGAGACCTTGAGTCGATACGTTCCGACGCTGGTCGAACAGGCCAAGAAGGCTGCCGAGAAAGCACGCGAGGCAAAGAAGGAAACCGACGAGCGGGAGAACGCCAACGCGGAGACCACGGAGAAGTTGGCCGAGAAACAAACCGATGCGTTGGAGGCCGCTGAGCAGGCTCTCAAGACGTTGATGGATCAAGCCAACAACGCGGACATCACCGACCAAGAACAGCGAGAACTGGCACGTGATGCCGACGCTGCGGCGGCAATGATCGAAGATGCGTTGAGTGAAGCCAGAGAAGCGTTGGATGAAACAACATCGCTCAATGCGGCCGACCAACGTAACGACGCCTTTGAGCAAACGGAACAAAAACTGGAAAAGTTGGCCGAGAGTCTTGAGCAAACGGCCGAGCACTTTGAGAAGGCCGACGCGGGCGAGGATCTGCAGGAGTCTCGCGAGCAATTGCGTGCTGCTGAAGAGGAATTGAGAGTCGCCCAAGAGTTGGAGGAACGTTACGAGCAAGCCGAACGACTGGCCGACGCGGCTCAGCAGTCGCCGCAATCGCTGATGGATCAACTGCTGGATGAACTGAGCAGAAACCCAAAGATGCAGGCGGAGCTTTCTGAGATCGCCAAGGACACAGCGGAGGCTGCGCAACGACAGTTGGAGCAGGCTGCGAGAGATGAACAGAGAATCAGCGAACGACTGGAAACTGCAGACCCCGTTTTTCAGGAGCAAAAGAATCAAATCAAAGGCATGCTGGAAGAACTCGACATCCGCACCCAAAGTGTGAAGAACGAGTTGCTGGAAACGGCGCAGCAAGCCGCGGACTGGGCGAATACGCCGGACGCGAGCAAGAAAGTCCAACAAGCGCGAGAGGCTCTCGATCAGGCCGTCCAGGCAAAGCAACAGGTCAACGACCAAAGCACCCTGGCGGAAATGCAAGATGCCGCAGCAGAGATGCAAGCCGCGATTCAGCAAGCCGCACGAGCGACCGAAGATGCCGCGAAGCAATCAGAACAAAAGCAAGATGAGAACATTCACGGCGACGACAAGAAGCGAAACCAAGCGGAGGATTCGTTGAAGCGGAACGCAAACAATTTGCGAAACCGTCAATCACAGTCACTCAATCGCCAGAGGCAAACTTGGAACAACATCGAGAACCAAGCGAAGTCCCGAGAACGCGCTGCCGATTCACGTAAACGACAACTCGAGGGCGATCAAAAACGCACCAATGATGCCGCGAAGAAGGACCCCGAGAATCAATCGCTGAAGGATCAGCAAGCCCGTATTGAAAAGGAGATCGCGGAGCAGGAGCGGACCGCGGAAGCCGCAAAGCAGACGCAGCAGTTGGCCAAGGAGCGTATCGCGGATGCGAATCAACGTAGCAAGGACCTGGAGAAAAACCGAGTCAATGAATTGGACAAACCCAATCCGGCGGCCGAGTTGGCTGAACGGACATCACAGAACGCTACCGAGCAACTGAAGGAACTGACCGAGGAACTGGCCGAGATCGCCAAGTCCAGTCAGATCGCAGATCAGTTGCAGACTCCCGAGCGTGAGTCCGAATCGTTGCAGAGGAATCAACAGCAGATCACGGAAGACATCGCTGCGGCGCAAGAGGATTTGGAACGAGCCGCACGTCACGAAGAGCGATTGGGGAATGAATCTGCTGCTGAGATGTTGAACCAGGCTGCCCAGGCGGTGAACGAGTCCGCCGTCGAGCCGGCGGAGAACGCGGGCGAGAAACTGGAGTCCGCTGCCGATGACGCCGGGCAATCGCCCGAAGCCAGCAAAGCCGTCGCTCAGGCGCAAGAAAAGATCGCCGAGCAAGCACAGAAGCTGGGCGAGATGCTGGAGCAAGCATCGCAAGCCCAGCAGGCAGCCGGGGAAAACGTTTCACAGCAGCAGTCTGGCCAGCAGCAAGGCGAACCGTCTGGAGAACAATCGAGCCAGCAATCGAGCCAGCAATCTGGCGAGCAACCATCTGGCGAGCAATCCAGTCAGCAATCTGGAAAACCTGCTGGCGAGCCAACAGGTCAACAGCCAGCCCAGCCGAATGATTCATCGCCATCTGGTGAAAGCCCATCTGGTGAAAGCCCATCCAGTGGGCAACCCAGCGGCGAGAGTGCTTCGCCTGCCGATGGTGAGTCGCAGAGCGATCAACGTGCACGGGAGATGGCTCAGACACTTGATGAGTTGGATCAGGCCATGTCGGCGCAAGCACGGCAGCAAGCTGCCGCGGGAGACCCGAGCTCCCAGCAAGAGGGCCAACCTCAAGACGGACAGCCGCAAGATGGTCAAGGCCAGCAGGCGCAGGGCCAGCCACAACAGGGCCAGCCACAACAGGGACAAGCATCGCAAGGTCAAAGCCAATCTGGTCAGTCTCAGTCAGGCCAAGGGCAAACCGCGATGGACGTTTCGCCCACGCTGGCCCAGAAAATGAACGACCAGATGCAGCAAGCTGCTCGCGAGCGTTTGCAGCAAATGCAGCAAGCCACCGGCGAGGCCTCCGGTCACCAATCCGGTTCCGATAGCAGCAGCGAGATGATGGCCCAGTCTGATGGCTCGTCGGCCAACGGCACGACACCGGGTGCTGGGGAAGGTGCCGCCAACGACGGTACCGTCAACACCGCGCGTACGGAGTTGATGGACGGCGACTGGGGTGACTTACGTTCACAGCGATCGGAGGATGCCAGTCAAGGACGTGCGGCGCAGGTCGCGCCCCAGTATCGAAAAGAAGTCCAAGCGTATTTCAAAGCGATCGCTCGCCGAGCCGCCGAGAAACGTGCAGCGGAGAATGCTCAGTGACACAACGTTTTCGCCACTCTGCCGCGACGATTGGATCTCGTCGTCGTTTTTTGTCCAACCTGTTCGCGGTCGCGTGCGCATCGGGCGTGTCGCTCGGTTTGCCTCGGCCGGCCCGTGGAATCGACGATTTTGAGTCACTGTACGTCGATGATGAGATCGATAAAGCCGTCCGCAAAGCGGTCAGTTTTCTCTTTGCGTCACAGCAAAAGAATGGCTCCATCGCCGATCAAGGCAACGTCATCGCGATGACTTCGTTGTCCATCATGGCGATGGCATCCATCGGGATCGAACCCGACGTCGGCACGGAAAACGGCCGAGCAATGCAACGGGCGTTGGACTATGTGTTGCTGGAGCCGCACCAGACCAAGGACGGTTACTTCGGCCAGAACGACAGCTCTCGAATGTACGGTCACGGGATCGTCACATTGATGCTGACCGAGATGCTCGGGATGGGTGCGACCTCCGAGCAAAACGCCTTGATTCACGAACGGCTGGAGAAGGCGTTGAAGCTGATCATTGAATCTCAGAAAGTGCGCAAGGAGCCGCAGATGAAGGGTGGTTGGCGGTACCATCCGACCAGCACCGATGCGGACCTTTCGGTCAGCGTTTGGCAAGTGATGGCGTTGCGTTCCGCCAAGAACGACGGCATGGCGATTCCGACCACCGCGATCGACATGGCCCTGCAGTACCTCCGCAATTCGTACAGTACGGGTCGACGGCGACGCGAGAACGTCGGTGACGATGTCGGCGGATTCAGCTACATGCCCGGACAGCAACAACCGACCTTTGCCATGACCGCCGCCGGTCTGTTGGCGATGCAAGTCTGTGGTCAGTATGAAGCCGACGAGGTCAAAGGTGCCGCAGAGTGGTTGCTGGACAATCCGCCCAAGCAGAACGAGAGGTACTTTTCCTACGGGCTCTATTACTACGCACAGGGAATGCACCAAGCGGGCGGCAAGTACGCTGAGGAGGCAGAACGCAACACGGCCGATTTGTTGATGCGGTCGCAACGCGCCAACGGTTCGTGGCTGTCGCCCAACCGTGAAGAATCCAATTTCGGCTACGTCTATGCGACCACCCTCGCAGTGCTTAGTCTGAGCGTTCGATATCACTACCTGCCGATTTATCAACGCTGACAAATGATTCACACTGCTGAGCCCCGGGACATTGGCGAGATCGAGCCTTTGGACTTTTTGGTGGTGGCACCCCATCCGGACGACGCCGAACTGGGAATGGGCGGCACGATCGCGAGGATGATCCAGCAAGGCTGGCGGGTGGGAATTTTGGATTTGACCACCGGAGAGCCGACGCCGCACGGTAGCGAAGAAATCCGCCGCGCCGAAACGCTAGCCGCCACCGAGATCCTCGGGGTGACTTGGCGGGGCAACGCGGGGCTGCCCAATCGTGAATTGCAGCACACACTGCAGTCACGTGCCCTGGTCGCCAGCTACTTTCGGATGTTGCGTCCACGCTGGATCTTTGCCCCCTACTGGCACGATGCCCATCCGGACCACATCGTCGCCACGGATCTGATCGAAGCCGCTCGGTTTTGGTCCAAGCTCAGCAAGACCGACATGCCGGGCGAGCGGTTTCATCCCGAACGTTTGTTTTATTACTACTGTGTCCACCTGCGATTGGCTGTTCAACCCAATTGGATCGTCGACATCAGTCAGCAGTGGGAAAAAAAGCGGGCCAGTGTTGCGGCATATGAAAGTCAGTTCATCACCGGACGTCCGACCGAGCCGGTGACGTTCTTGGACCGCGTCGAAGCGGACGCCGCGTACTGGGGCCGGCTGATCGACCGACAATACGGCGAACCCTTTGCCTGTAAAGAACCACTCGCGCTGACCAGTCTACGAGACGTGTTCTGAACAAAGCAAAATGCGAGCTGCAACGCGTCCACTACAGGGAAACTCTTGTCTGCCTCATGCCTTAGGAATGGCTGACGATGGACCAGGAAATGGTTCCAGATGGTAGCCGGCGCTCGAGCGTAGCGAACACCGCCGGTGGATGCGTATGGTGGTGTTCGTTTTCGACTTGGAAAGTCGAACGACAATTGTCGCTCGACTTTCCAAATCAATAGCGTGCCCCGTCAAACGTTTTACCAATCCCAAACGTTTACTTGCGCAAAGCGGCCCCCTCCCTCGCATTCGCCTGGACGGCTCCGCTCGACCTCCCCCAAGTTCCTTGGGGGAGGTGACAGTGTGCGTTTAACGACTAGCCGCAGGCGTCATCGCCGCAACCGACCGGATTGCACCGCAGAGTCAATCGCCGCATCTGCCTTCGCCTTCAGCTACGGGTCAAACGGATCTAAAGGGCGTATGGTTCGTGCTCGGCCGTACGGTAGCGTTCGTTTTCGACTTGGAAAGTCGAACGACAATTGTCGCTCGACTTTCCAAATCGATAGCGTGCCCCGTCAAACGTTTTACCAATCCCAAACGTTCACTTGCGCAGACCGGCCCCCTCCCTCGCATTCGCCTGGACGGCTCCGCTCGACCTCCCCCAAGTTCCTTGGGGGAGGTGACAGTGCGCGTTTAACGACTAGCCGCAGGCGTCATCGCCGCAACCGACCGGATTGCACCAAAGTGGCAAACGCCGCATCTGCCTTCGCCTTCGGCTACGGGTCAAACGGATCTAGAGGACGTATGGTTCGTGCTCGGCCGTACGGTAGCGTTCGTTTTCGACTTGGAAAGTCGAACGACAATTGTCGCTCGATTTTCCAAATCGATAGCGTGCCCCGTCAAACGTTTTACCAATCCCAAACGTTTACTTGCGCAGACGGCCCCCTCCCTCGCATTCGCCTAAACGGCTCCGCTCGACCTCCCCCAAGTTCCTTGGGGGAGGTGACAGTGCGCGTTTAACGACTAGCCGCAGGCGTCATCGCCGCAACCGACCGGATTGCACCGCAGAGGCAAACGCCGCATCTGCCTTCGCCTTCGGCTACCGGTCAAACGGATCTAGAGGGCGTATGGTTCGTGCTCGGCCGTACGGTAGCGTTCGTTTTCGACTTGGAAAGTCGAACGACAATCGTCGCTCGACTTTCCAAGTCGATAGCGTGCCCCGTCAAACGTATTACCAATCCAAAACGTTTACTTGCGCAAAGCGGCCCCCTCCCTCGCATTCGCCTAAATGGCTTTGCTCGACCTCCCCCAAGTTCCTTGGGGGAGGTGACAGTGCGCGTTTAACGACTAGCCGCAGGCGTCATCGCCGCAACCGACCGGATTGCACCGCAGAGTCAATCGCCGCATCTGCCTTCGCCTTCGCCTTCGGGTCAAACGGATCTAGAGGGCGTATGGTTCGTGCTCGGCCGTACGGTAGCGTTCGTTTTCGACTTGGAAAGTCGAACGACAATTGTCGCTCGACTTTCCAAATCGATAGCGTGCCCCGTCAAACGTTTTACCAATCCCAAACGTTCACTTGCGCAGACCGGCCCCCTCCCTCGCATTCGCCTGGACGGCTCCGCTCGACCTCTCCCAAGTTCCTTGGGAGAGGTGACAGTGCGCGTTTAACGACTAGCCGCAGGCGTCATCGCCGCAGCCGACCGGATTGCACCGCAGAGTCAATCGCCGTATCTGCCTTCGCCTTCGGGTCAAACGGATCTAGAGGGCGTATGGTTCGTGCTCGGCCGTACGGTGGTGTTCGTTTTCGACTTGGAAAGTCGAACGACAATTGTCGCTCGATTTTCCAAATCGATAGCGTGCCCCGTCAAACGTTTTACCAATCCCAAACGTTTACTTGCGCAAAGCGGCCCCCTCCCTCGCGATCGCCTGGACGGCTCTGCTCGACCTCCCCCAAGTTCCTTGGGGGAGGTGACGGTGCGCGTTTAACGACTAGCCGCAGGCGTCATCGCCGCAACCGACCGGATTGCACCGCAGAGTCAAACGCCGCATCTGCCTTCGCCTTCGCCTTCGGGTCAAACGGATCTAGAGGGCGTATGGTTCGTGCTCGGCCGTACGGTAGCGTTCGTTTTCGACTTGGAAAGTCGAACGACAATTGTCGCTCGACTTTCCAAGTCGATAGCGTGCCCCGTCAAACGTATTACCAATCCCAAACGTTTACTTGCGCAAAGCGGCCCCCTCCCTTGCGATCCCTGCCGGGATCAAGCGTGATTCGAGGGTCGTCAACTGTCCGCGTAGGGTAATGTTTTCCGCATTTCCGAAATTCTTTGACAGAAATCGACAGGTAACCCTGTAGCCCCAAATGAAGCCGCTGAGGCTTTCGTGTCGCCCGGGCTGGGTTCCCGTTTGGATGGGTGGGCCTGATGGTGGTGCACGCCAGAAAAACAAAACTTGGCTCCCCCCCTCCCAAATCCTGGCGACGCTCAGCGAGCCAGGATTTGGGGGTGAGGGGGAATGAGAATCAACAACATCCAACGAATCGAGCCTGTGATATGACACGCCGTAAGTCATCGCTGATCATCATGAACACTTCACAACTCTGCAAACAAATCGCGAACGTTGTACGACGGAAGACCGGTGCCGATCGAAAAGGACGTGGGCGAGTGCGCTCGTCCCGGCTCGGCATGGAACGATTCGAAGACCGTCGTATGATGACGGTTGCCTTCTACTCGCTGCCCGATCATTTCCTCGCGGTCGATCAAGGGTTCGACACCAACACGGACACCACGTACTTGGTCGGCTCGATGAATCAACAAACCGATTCGCCCATTGCCACACTCGTGACGTCGGTGGACCTGGAGACGTTTCAGGTGGATGAGTTGATTGGCTTGGGGCCAGGCACACAAGTCGAAGGAATCTCCTCGGATGGAGTTCGCATTGCCGGCGTTTCAAAATCGCCTGGTTCGATAAGTGTTGGCGAAGGAACCACGTGGCTAAGTTCCGCGCCAGACTCTCCAACCGGCATTGGTTTCGTGCCTGGGAATCCAGCTACGAGTGTCGCGATTTCTGCCTGGTCAGGTGGAGTTGTTGGCGACCAGGGCGGCATCCAGGATGGGATTGTCTGGACTCCAACTGGTGGACTGGTGGTGCTGTTCGACGGAGGTGGCGGCTCTAGCGTGGTAGATGTATCAGCGAATGGAGACACTTCTGTTGGTGATGCTTCTTCGATTGTCGTGGGCAGCGTTGGTGCAGCCTATTGGGATTCTACGGGCTTTCATGCCTTGCCGACTCCGAATGGTGATACGAGCCAGGCCATTGCGATATCGCCGAACGTTAATTTTATCGGCGGAAATATTGCATTTTTTGACCCGGCTACCTTTGATGGAGGACTGCAGGCCACCGTCTGGACCCTCGTCGATGCCGACTACGAACACAATTTGCTCACGTGGTCCGATGGTTCTCGTGTGCGGGGCTCCGTCGTTGATGTTAGCGACTCCGGCTACGCCGTGGTGTCGCTCTCCGGTGTCACGAGTGGGAGTTTCGGTGGCGGTGCGGCCATCTATCATGCCGACGTCGGTGTTTTGTCTTTGGCCGACTTCGTCGCTTTGCATGGTGATGGGATGCAGTTGCCGGACCCGAATGTTGTTCCTGTTGCCATCTCCGATGTCGCCGACGGTGTGATTCAAATCGCTTTTGAGACGCTGATCATCAAGGTTGACGTCAACGATGGCATCACGACCGTCGAAGGCACCGAGGGGAGCGACAACATCACACAACATATCGCCGCGGGCGAATCACTTCGTATTCACGGCAACGGTGGCAACGATCGAATCACCGTGTTCGTTGACGGTCCCGGGGCGACGTTGATCGTCGATGGGGGAACCGGAGACGATCACATTGTCGTCTACAACCGGGCTGCGGATTCCAGCTTGCAGATCGTTGGTGGCGAGGGTGACGAAACCGTCTCGCTTCACAGTACCAACGCCTCCGATGCAGCCATCGACGTCGATCTGGGCGGAGGTGCCGATACGTTCATGTCCTACGTCATCCAGTCACCCGGGATCGCGTCCTTCGTGGACATGGGTTCCGGCGACGACGCGGTGTACAACCACGTGCGAGAGTCTGATAGTAGTGTGTTTGGTTTTGACCTCGGCGAGGGGACCGATCGTTTCAGCAGCTACGTGTTCTACTCGACCGACGTTTCGGTGGGAGTGTTCGGCGCTGGTGGTGACGCTCGTGTCTCGCACTTCGCGTACGCTTCGCCCGGTTTTGTTCAGGCGACGGTCCTGGGCGAAGGCAATCACCGAGTGACCAACTATGCGTACTACTCCAACGGCGGCCGAAACGCCGTGTCTGTCGGTGGTGGACGTTCGATCGTCTACGACTACGTTTTCGCTTCCGACGACGTGCATGGTGTGTACGATTTCGGCGACGGGCGTTCGGTGTTCACCGGCTACGCGATGCGCAGCAACCGGGTAACGCACGAAGTGTTCGCGAGCAGCGCACAAACCCGCAGCCGTGGATTCGCAATCGGCAGCCTGGATTACAGCGTCACCCGCAGAGATCTCCACAGCGAGCTGAGCACGGACCCGGTGGGAGTCTTGGACGAGGTGGCGTGTTGGGTATGGTTGGGCGGATGGTGGGGACGTTGTCGCCTGCGGCTTGGCGTTAAACGACAATCGCTCGACGTTCCAAGTCGAAAGCGTGCTCCTGCGGGCGTTTTGCCACCCCCAAACGATGACGCAAAGGGGCAACTTTGTTCTGCTCGTCAATCAAAAGAGCTGTATTTTAGGGGCAGGACGACATTCCTTTGGTGACAACCGGGCATTTGGGGGGATTTTGGGGCACACAGGTGCGGACCGAATACGGTATCATGACGCATTCAGCTTGGCGGTTTTGACAAAGAGTCAATCTACATACTGCCTGCCGTTTCGGGTATTTGGAACGATGAGTTCAATCACTGAATTACTGTGTCGAAGTCGCGACGGAAAAGAGGGCGAGACCGACCAACTGTTTTCCGCCATGTACGACGACCTACGTCGTCTCGCGGGTCGTTTTTTACAGAACGAACCGCTGCGCCATCGCCTGAGCTCCTCGTCGCTGGTCCATCAAGCCTACATGCGGATGGTGGATCAGTCACAGATCAACTGGCAGGGCAAAACGCACTTCTTTGCGATCGGCGCCACCGTCATGCGGCGCATTTTGGTCGATCACGCCCGCAAGGTCCATTCGCTGAAACGAGGCGGAGGCTGGGAACGACGTCAGTTGACCGACGAAGTCACGTTCGAGCTGAGCCACGATGCGGATGTCGTCGCCCTGGATGATTTGTTGAAACAACTCGTCCACCTCAATCCGCGTCAAGCGAAAATCGTCGAGCTGCGATTCTTTGGGGGCATGACGATGCGTGAAATTGCCGCCGAGATGAATCTGGGACTGCGAACGATCGAGAAAGAGTGGGCGATGGCACGTGCTTGGATGCGACGGGAGCTGCGCAAAGACGATCTCGACGAACAAGATGCGGATTCCGGTTCCGAGTCGCCATCGGTTTGAGTCATTTGATGGATGCAGATCGTTACGCACGCGTTCGCGAGCTGTTTCTAGCGGTGGAGGAACTGCCACCGAGCGAGCAGCTTGATTACCTGAAATCTCAGGCGGGCGATGACCAGGAGTTGATCGACGAAGTTCGTTCACTTTTGTCGGAACACGACGCCGAGCTGGCGCGGATGGAGGGTGAATCGGCAAAGTCTCTGCTACCACCGGCCAACGACCCTGCGGTCGCGGCCAACGGGTTCGTTTTATCTGACGAAGTCGCCGCGTTGAGCGACGGCAGTGAAGCGACCTCGGCCACTGTGAACAGCGGAACAAAGCAGGGGGACTCAGCGACTTTCCGCTCCCACCCCGACAGCAAACACGCCGCAGCACGTCGTCGCGCCAATGAAGATTCAAAGTCGTCGGCCGCCAAGCCGGCCTCGGGCGCACAAATCACCCAGCACGGTTCACAGCGAACGCACGCTTCGCCACGAGACTTTGATGCACCCTCAACGGCCAAGAAATCGAAGGAGAAGGAGTTCTGGCAACACAGGGCGCGTCGCCATCGACGGTTCAATTCCGGCTGGCTGTGGTTCGCCGCCTTGCTGCCGACCGCGTTGGTCGGATGGTGGACGTATCACCAAGTCAACGAGAGTTTGCAGAATGCGATCGGCAATGAACTCAATGGCGTTGCCAACAGCGTGTCCATCTCCGTCGATCAGTTCCTCAGCGACAAAGCGAAGTTGACAGAGTCATGGGCGAGGCAACCGGTCATTCGCCAAAGTGTGATGGAACTGCTGGAAATTGCGAAACAACCCGACGCGAATGCCAAACTAAAGACGGCAGAGCAAAACGATCTGATCTTGCACCAACTGCAGGAGCTTTCCGGACGGGAGAATGTCAAGTTTGTGGTCTGGGCCCCCGCGGGAAAGATACTGGCGAGTTGGTTGCCCGATCGAGCGGACGTCGGTGGTTCGATCGCACCCAGTGGCGCGGCGAACCTGAATCGCGCGATGCGGGGTGAGACCGTCCTGTTCGGCCCTGAGATTTTGCGAGACGAAAGCAACGGATTTGTTCCCGAAACCAGCGTTCCGGTGATGGCGGAAATTGTTCCCGTTCGCGATGACGACAACGAAGTCGTCGCCGTGATGCTGGTGCGTGGATTTGGCATGTTTGCCGATTTTGACCGACTGTTTCGACAGGCGGCGGAGGCCGGCGGGCTGGATGTTTATGCGGTCAGCAGGGACGGAACGATGATCACCAACAGCCCACAAGCCAGCGTGCTGGCTGCGCAAGGTGTCTTGGCAGCAAAGGAAAGTGAAATCGCCGCGCAATTGCGGGTCAGTGATCCCGGGGTTGAGTTGACCCGTGGTAGCAGCAAGGGCAATCGAATGGCGCAGGCATTGACCTATGCCGCCGCGGGTGCCTCGTCGGGACAAGAAAACCTGCAACTGTCTCCGTATCGCAACTACGCGGGAATCCCCGTCGTCGGTGCGTGGCGTTGGCAACCTCGGTGGCAAATCGGAATGGTGATCGAACGCAGCGCGAAATCGGCCTTTTCGACGGCTCGAATTGTTCGATTCGGTTTCCTGATGCTCGGCGCGTTGCTCTCCGTCACAGCGTTCATCGCTGCCACCCAGATCGCCAAACGCACAGCGCTTGCGCAAGCAGCGACACATCCACTGAATCGCTATGAGCTGTTGTCCGAGTTAGGCAGCGGTGGCATGGGAGTTGTCTACAAGGCACGACACAAACAACTCGGACGCGATGCCGCGCTCAAAGTCCTCAGGAGCGATCGTCAAAATCGAGACGATCGTTTGAGGTTCGATCGCGAAGCCAAACTTGCTGCTTCGTTGAGCAATCCGCACACCGTGACGATCTACGATTACGGACGCAGTGACGAGGACGAAGCGTTCTGTGTGATGGAGTTCCTCACAGGAATCACACTGTACGATGTGGTTTCACGCAGCGGACATCAGTATTTCGGACGTGTTCTGTTCATTTTGCGACAGATCTGTGATTCGCTAGGTGAAGCTCACGCGTTGGAATTGGTGCATCGTGACATCAAACCGCAAAATGTCATGCTGTCGTTTGACCCATCCGTCGGTGACTGGGCCGTCGTATTCGATTTTGGATTGGCCAAACCACTCACACCCGACGCGGGGTCGTACCAGACCGCCGAGACCATTTGGGCCGGGACACCGATGTACATGGCACCAGAACGCTATCGAGAGCCCAACAAGATCGACCCGAGAAGTGACATCTATTCCGTCGGTTGCATCGCCTATTACTTGCTCTCCGGCCGACCACCGTTCATCGAGTGTGACCCCGAATCCTTGTTCGCACTGGTGCTGACGGAGCAACCGATCAGCATCGCAACGCATCGCGATGAATCGGTGCCCGATGATATCAACGAGATGGTGGCCAAGTGCATGGCGAAATCGGTTGACGATCGATTCAGCTCGATCGACGAATTGGCCGCACGCCTGGACGAGTTGCGTCAGCAGTATTCCTGGACGGTACACGAAGCAGCAGGTTGGTGGCGAATCCACGGCAGCGAAGTTTAGGTGTAGCTCCGGTAGGTCATGCTCTGCATGACGCCATCCCTCCAAAACAATTCAGCCAAGCCGGAAATCCCCAAGTGTATTCTCCGAAACCAATCCGCCGGCCGTTGAGGTGGTCATACCGGATTTCGTCATGCAGAGCATGACCTACCGAGGATCACAATGTCGGTGCAAGTGAGTTCTCAAGCTCGAAGACTTCCGCTAGCGTGTCCGAACGATCATCCGACTCACTGGCAAGGTCCTCCGTGGACTTGTTCTTCGCTGCCAACGCATCGCGGATTTTGACGGCAGTCAAACGCAGTCGAATTTCAACGTCCTGGGTATCTTGCATCAACGCGAATTCGCTGGCTTGGCGAATCCGTTGCCACGCTGCGTCCAGTTCGCCGCGAGCGTATCGGATCCGTGCCGAACGAATCAGACGGTCGACGGCCAAGTCCACTCGTTCTGTTGCGGCGTACGATTCTGCCGCTGCATCGAGCACGTTGGGGATTTCGCGATAGTGTCCGATGCATCGCAGCATCTGGACTTCACGGTCGCGATGCGCGCCGGCTTGCATGAAACCGGCTTCCAGATCATGGATCGCAGCGGCAACATCGTGTCGATCCGCATGAAGTGAAAAATCACAGGACTCGCTCGTCAACTCGCTCGCTCGAGCCAAATGCTGTTTCGCTCCACACAAATCCAACTGTTTGGCAGCTAACCGAGCGCGAGCCAACTCAATCCGGGCTTCGTACCCGCGTCGGCAGTCTTCTTCTGCCTTGTCCTCTGCATGGTGTTTTTCCAAGCAGCTCAGCCGCACGTCACAGCAATCTTGGGGCACATCGTTGCCACAGGCCGCGGACGGACCACACAAACAACACGTATCAACGGCATGGCACGGCGGGCAAGTCATCGCGGCGTAATTGACGAACCTTTCCGCGTCTTCAAAGCAGTTTTGAGCCATCGCGATCTCAGCCGACAACAGCCACGTGTTGCCCGTGGACGCGTTGGCACGGCGCAGTTCGACGCGAGAATCGACGAGCCACTCGGACGCTTCGGCATATCGCTGTTGGCTGACCAGGATTGCCGCCAAGTTGTACGCGACGGTGCCTGATTCGTAGGGGTCATCGATGGCCCAGGCACGCAGCAACGCTTCGTCATACTTTTTCTCAGCAACGACCAGGTTTCCTTCCTGATACGCACCGCGTCCATCTTCGACGTCACGAGAAAGAGATTTGTCGTTGCCGACAAGCTGTTTTGGCGCAGACGCACATCCTGCCGCTGTCAGCAGGACGCACGGCAAAGTGATCGCGATGAACAGGCCACGGGGAATGAGTCGTGCACGCGGATTGTGAGCCGCCAGTCTTGTCATCTCACCCCTCCACTTCGGACCGCCGAGGGGGAGAGCTGCTGGGTGGGCTTTTTGTCGTTTTGAGAACGTCGCAGCAACCAGTGATCGTTGATGTCGCCGACCAAGTCTTGAGTGTCGCTGACGGTATCGTTGATTCGCTCGGTGGTTCCGGGCAACTGCTCCGCTTCGCCGCGAACGATACGGACAACGGAACGTGTCTCCTGGGTCAATCGCTGGATCATTTCTGCGGTTTCCCTCAACTTCGCCAGCGTTTGCGCGACATCCTGTGCCGTACGATCACTTTTCTGATCGATTCCCGAAGCGAGTTGTTGGACGCCTTCTGCAGCCTGCGTGGCCGACAGTGCCGAGCGTTTGATCTCGGCGATCGTTTGCCGAACTTCTTGGTCCACCAGCTTGTCAACTCGCTCGGTCAGCTGCGTCACCTTGGCTTCCAAAATCTGGGTTGACTGTTGCACTTGCGCAAACGCGTCGACGGCTTGCGGACGTATGGCTTCGCTGGTCGCTAGGATGGAGTCGAATGCCGTCTCGCTGGTTTTGAACGCGGGATCGATGGTTTTGTCAAAGGACTCGTTGATCTTTTTCGCCGTGACATCAATGGAACTGCCCGCGGTTTCAACAGAGATCGCCATGCTATCGATGCGATCGTCATCACCGCGAAAGCGATGAATGGTCGATCCCGGCGGAATCTGCTTGGCCGGCTCCGTGCTGCCCGGCAGACGGTTACGTCGGATCCGAACCACCGGCGCGCCGACACCAAACTTTCGATCCAGCTCGACTTCGGAATCCGTTGTGATCTGATCGCTCCGCTTGGTCTCGATTCCAAGCTCAACGCGGACAAGCTCTGTGTCGTCCACGTACTGCAACGACTCCACTTCGCCGACCGTTTCGCCCAAGATGATCACTTCGGCGCCGGTACGGAGTTGACTGGCCGTTTCCTCCGGCAGCTCGATGTAGAACCGATCTTTCTTGACCGCCAAACGCGTGAAGAGCCGGACCGACACGACGCAGCCGATCAGGAAAACGACCATCAAGAACACGCCCACGATGTGATTGGCGTATCGCAAACGAATGGGTTCATTCATCAGTTCGCTCCCTCGCTCGTCAGCCTATTGTTGATGATCCGCCAGTGTGTCACTGGCTGTGCAAAGGACAGCGAATGATCGTCGCGGTCACCGGCAAAGAAGAGAACGGCGGTTCCATTGGACCGTAGCTCATCGATCACGGAGACGAAATCTTTGAACCTCGCCACGAAGACGAACTGCAAGGGACGCTCCAGGATCAACAGACGCGGACGCCCACTGACGGCGCGGATCAGTTGACATATTTGCAGCAGTGACGGCTCCACGATGGATGGTCGATTCGACAAGGCTCGTCCCACCAGATCGACTTGGTCGCCCGATAAACGTTGCATCCATTTGCCTATTTCGGATTCCACGTCTGTCTCCAACACGCCGTGATGGACTTGAGAGAGAACCAAGTTGTCGCGGACTGTCAGATTTTGTACCCATGCCGATCCAGCAAACACGCGTCCAATCTGGCTACGCATTCGGAAATGGCGATCGTAGTCTTTCCCAAGCCAGTCACCACCCATGAACAAGATGGTTCCCGAATCCAAAGGCTCCAGTCCCAAAATGGCCGATGCCAGATCGCGAGGGTCATGGTTTCGGTCCAGACTCACCTCCACCAGTTCACCTGATCCGATCGATGCGGAGAAGTTCTGCATTCGTAGTGACGTTTCACCGCTGCCGAAAAAGGTCACATCACGAAACTGCAACGTTGCCGTTGCTGGTTCTGCAATCGTTTCACTGTTAGCCTCTGACATGCCGTTCACCCGAATTGAAACACGAGGAACTTGTTGTAGAACAGAATCGACAAGACCGCCGAAACTGCAAACACGGCTGTCAAAGCACGGATTCCGGCTCGGCTGGCGATGCGTGGCACGTCGGTGATTCTTCCCCGAGCCTTGACGCCCTCTAGACAACAGATCACACCCGCGAATCCGCCCGCGACCAGAGTTTTAGAAACAAAAAAGATCAGATCCTCCGGCTCAAAATTGCGGGCGATATGACCGTAGAAATCATTCCACGAGGTTCGGATCGCATCCATCATCGACCCGATCGCGTAACCGGTCACCATCATCGTGACGGCCGTGATCATCGCCAAGCAGAACACACTCAACATCACTGCCAACACACGCGGCATGATCAAAAACGTCATCGGATCGATCCCTTGTGAATCGATGACTTCGAACTCACCGCTCACACGCATTGCAGCCAGTTCGGTGCTGATTGCGATTCCACTGCGCCCGATCACGACGAGACATGCCAACATCGGGGCGATCTCGCGGACAACCGTTCGCCACAGAATCGGGGCGATCTCGTCCGTCGAAATGCCAGCCGCGTCCGCCCATAGGACGGCTTGCACGATCAACAACAGCCCTACCGCCCCGCCGAATCGCATCGCGGCTGGGATCGCATCCACCGCAGTGAACAGGACTTGACGGGAAAAGACTGCTCGCACAGGCGGTGTCCAAGTGCGAGGCCGGGACGCCAATGCTAGCGTCGCCCACAGCACGGCGGCGATGTCGGCCATCCGCAACAGAAAATCGACAAATAGTTCTCCGACGAACTCACAAAGCTGCCAAAACCAACCGATACCGCTGCCGGCGATGTTGCGCAATCGAGCGATCGATGGGGCGAGAGGTGCAGGCACGTGTGAATGGAAGACCGATGGAGAAATGGATCAATGGGCAAAACCGTACTCATTGATCCAATCGGCCGAACCGGGTGCTAACGTTCCTGCGAAGCCGGACAACTGTTACGATGGGATCGTTGCCACGCCGTCTAACCGGCGCAATCGTCATGGTCGCGCCAGGGGTAGGTCATGCTGTGCATGACGTCCGTGGACTGTTTGGGGTATGTCAGCCTGGAGCTGACGTACTATGACAGCAATTGCGTCAACGCTTGTGCTTTGACCAATTCTCGCGGTTGGTTGAGGTGGTTGTAGACGATTGTTTCGGGATCGATCCCAAAGCTGTGATAGATCGTCGCGAGCAGCTCGGCGGGGTGGACCGGATTTTCCAACGGGGCGGATGCGGTCTTATCACTCTTGCCGTGCACGTAACCACGCTTGGTTCCGGCACCTGCCATTACCGCGGTGTAGCAATACGGCCAGTGATCGCGTCCGTCATCGGAGTTGTTGTTGCCGCTGGTGCTGACACCGCGTTGAGGGCTACGTCCGAACTCGCCCACTGCGACCACGAGCGTATCCTCCAGCATTCCTCGCTCATCCAAATCGCTGAGCAAAGTCGACAAGCCGCTGTCCAACATCGGCGCCGATTGATCTTTCATCCGTTTGCTAAGTCCGGTGTGCTGATCCCAAGAATGATTGTCGCTGTTAGCGACCTTGGGCCAGATGACTTCCACGACCCGCGTTCCGGCTTCGACCAATCGACGCGCCAACAAGCAGCTTTGGCCAAACGTGTTGCGACCGTAACGATCACGCAGCGCGTCGGATTCGCTGTCCAGATCGAACGCATCTCGGGCACGTCCGGAGACGATCAGCGACAAAGCCCGATCGTAGTAGGAGTCCAACTCAAACGATTCAACGGCTTTGTTGATATCGGGCATTTGCTCATTCAACAACGTGCGTAGTTGTGCGCGACGTTTCAGTCGAACGCTGAATACCTCCGGACGCAAACGCAGGTCGTCGATCTTGATGCGATTCATCTTGGACATGTCCAAATCGTCGCCATCGGGATACAGCGTGTAGGGATCAAACGACTTGCCCAGAAATCCTGCCGTACCGCCTTTGCCCACTACGTTGGATTCTTGCAGGGGGCGAGGCAGCATCACGAATGGCAGCATCGGCTCGTCTACCGGACGCATCTTGATGATGTTGCTGCCGAAGTTTGGGAAATCCTTTGGCGATGGCGGTTCCAACTGACCAGACGGGCTGACTTTGTCCGTCGTGTAGCCGGTCATCATTTGATAGATCGCCGCGGTGTGATTGAACAAACCGTTGGGCGTGTACGACATCGAACGGATCATCGTGAAACGATCGTTCAACTGGCTCAATTGCGGCAGGTTCTCGGTGAACTGGATGCCGGGGATCTTGGTGCTGATCGGTTTGAAGATACTCTTGACGTTGTCGGGCACGTTTTCCTTGGGATCCCAGAGATCCAAGTGGCTCGGGCCGCCTTGCAAGTAAACCATGATGATGCTCTTGGCTTTGCCCCAACCCGGTGCCCCTTTGCCGTGCTGAGAGGTGCCTGCGGCGGAGTTTGCGGCCGAAGCAGATTGCAGCTCCAGCAGGTTCGGCAGGGTCAGACCCAGCATTCCGCAGCCGCCGACTCGCAGGAACGTTCTGCGTGTCGGGGCCAAGTGTGGATCGCAAAGGTCCTTGGCTCGAAATCCTTTGAATGACAACATCGTGGATGCTCCGTGTGAGTACGAGTGTGCGGCAACGTATCGGTGGAAATGGGAATCAGTGATTGAACAAGAACGCGGGGCTGTTGATCAGCGCCCAAGTCAAATCTTCTGCGGCCGTCAGACGTGCGTGATCCAATTGTTCTTTGCTGAACTTGGCGTCTTCACGTAATCGTACCAGTCGAGGATCGTCGGGCGTGGGCTGTTTGAGCGTGTCACGTCGCTTTTCCAAACGAGTCAGTTCTTCGTCGGCCGGGACCGGCTGATTGGCGGCCGCGAGTTTCTCGTTCGCTTTTTTGAGGCCATCATCGGTTTTGGAGACGTAGTCGGTCAAACGTTTGGTTAACTCTTCGCCGCGTTTGTCGGCCGGTACCGACACGGCGGCTCTCAGTGGCTCGGACAGTCCCAGCGGGATGTCGCCGGTCGCCGTGGTGGCACTGATGCGGAAACGTCCCAACTGATGGTGTTCAGCAACATGGAATTGATGCAAACTGAACGTCAGCTGTACACCGTCTTCATTGGCGATCGGCTCTTTGAGTTTGTAAGTGATCCAGTGGTCAGAGCCGGTCGCGCCGGAGACCGCCCAGCCACCGTTGCCTCGTTTCTGGCCGTCAAAGGTTGCTTCGGCGGTAAACCCGTCCTGCAAGAAATCCGCTTTGCCACTTTCGATACCGACTGCAGTCTTCTTCTTGGGTTCCTTCAGCGATGCGGATTGGATTTCGAATTCCGTGACGACGAAGTTTCCGTTGGGCGGCAGGCCCGGTCCGTTCGCCGGTAGCGACGGGTCCGAGAGTGCTTCCAACCGGAAGCCGGTGATCTGCTTGAGATTCGTTTCATACGTCACCGTGTATACCCCCGTGCCTTTCTCGCCGCTGGCAACGATGGAGCGGTCGGGTTGCGGGGTCAGGACGGCTTTGTTCGTTGCCGTTGCCGCAGCGCTGCGTAGCGGATGCCACTCCACATCGTCGGCATTCTTCGCCTCCCAAGCCTTGACCGATTCACCCAACTTGGCGGTCGCCTCCTCCACTCCTTTTTTGGCAGCGGCAATTCGTTCCTCCCGCTCTTTGGCCAGCTTTTCTCGCTCCGGTTTGATCGCTTCGGTGCGTGCCACGATCTGTTGTTCGGTCTCGGCGAGATTCTGTTCTCGGATCGATTCCAACTCCGCGCGACGGGTCTTCCACTGCGCTTCGGCAGCAGCCAACTCTTCGGTCAACAACTGATGATCGGATTCGATCTGCTGCTTGATTTGGCTGAATGCGGCGAACTCGTGCTCACTAGGCAGACGTCCGAGTGATCGCAGAAAGATCTCGTTGACGAGTTCACGATCGTCGGCGTGCTGCTCCACGATCTTTTCCAGCTCGTTCTTGGGGTCCGCAATCGCCGAAGCGATGGTCGGGCCACCGATCAGCGCCATGATCGGGCCGAGCTGCAAATCGCTGGATCGTTCGCACTCGCAGGCGCTTTCCCGAACCGGACGACCGAGGTTCTGCAGGAAGCCGTCCTTGAGTTTGACGCCCGAATCGGTCAACGCGGCGGCTCGGGTTCCTTTGGGCATGCCGGGGATGTCGCTCTCGGAGCCTGTCAGTCGGTGAACCGCGTCATAGATGACTTCCGCTGGCAATCGTCGCGGCAAGGCGTGCGAATAATTTAGCGTGTCGTCTTCATTCCATTGATTGGTTTCCACACTCAGTTGATACGTCCGGCTGGTGCAGATCAAACGCAAGACATGGCGTGTATCGAATCCAGACTCGACAAACTCTTGAGCCAAATGGTCCAGCAACTTCGGATTGGTGGGTGGATTGCCGGCACGAATGTCATCGATCGGTTCGATCAGACCGACGCCGAGCAAGTATCCCCAGAGCCGATTGACGTAGCTCTTTGCAAAGTAAGGATTGTCGGGTGCCGTCATCCACTGAGCCAACTGTTGGCGTCGCGTCACATCGTCGCCCTCAGGCGTCTTGTAATCGACCGGATAGGGAAACTCGGGGGGGACAACGTTACCGGTGCGAGCATGTTTGATCTCGCCATCTTTTTTATCAACCACTTTTTCGAACAGAGGCGTTGCACCTTCGACCGCCGTTCCGCCGATCTTTCGGTCGCCTGATGCGGGGTCCTTTTCCAGTCCGACGCGACCGAAGAAAGCGGCCATCTCGTAGTACTGGTCTTGGGTCCAACGTTCAAAGGGATGGTCGTGGCATTTGTTGCAATTGAATCGAATGCCGAGGAACAAATGGGTCGTGTTCTCCATCGTGTCTTCGGGATTCCGCAACACCTTGTAATAGCTTGCCGCCGGGTTGTCGTTGTTCGAGCCCGACGCCGTCAGGACATCGCGCGCAAACTGATCGTAGGGTCGGTTTTCGGCAACGGCGGCGCGGATCCAATCACGGAACTTGGTGCTGCCTTCGACCCCCAGGAACTTGCGATTGACCTGCAGCAGATCGGCCCACTTGTTGGTCCAGAAATCCACGTACTCTTCGCTGGCAAGCAAAGCATCGACGACCTTTTCGCGTTTCGCTCGCGTCGGCGTCTCATCGGCCAAAAACTCTCGTACGTTTTGGCTGGTCGGCGGCATGCCTGTCAAATCCAGGTACACACGTCGCAGGAAAGTCGCGTCGTCGCACAGCGGGCTCGGGGAGACTTTCACACGATCCCATTTCGCGGCGACCAACTCATCGATCGGACTCCAGGTTTCCACGTCGGACTGTGCAAATCCACTGCGGTCACCCATCACCGTCAGCGTCGTCGCCGCGTACTTGCCTTCGTAGCGTGCCAGAATCGGAGCTTCACCACGTCGTACGGAGGTCAACAAACCGCCTTTGGCCGCCGTCGCGACTTCGGAGTTGCCACTGTCAATGAAGGCTTCGCGCGTCACGTCACGTTTTGTCCCGTCGGCATAGTGTGCAATCAGACGCACCTGTTGCTGCATGCCGATGGTTTGAACGACGGGGTTGATCGGAAAGATCTCCAGTTGGCTGACACGCGGTGTCTCCAGATTCAATTGACTGCCGTCCGCGATCCAGCGTTGCAACACGGCATGATAGGGATCGCCCTGGACCATCAACGAACCACCTTCGTGCGGCGTCAAGCCGAGTGGCTTGCGCAGCATCAGCGAGTGTTCGGGTGCCGCAGGATTGATACGACGAGCGGCCAAGTCATCCGTCAACGCTCGCAGATCAAAGATCGGATCGTAACCGCGGAGCGAAAGCTTGAATCCCGCCTTGCCCTTTTGCGCCCCGTGGCAGGTTCCTTGGTTGCAACCCAATCGGCTCAGGATCGGGTTCACGTCGCGTACAAAATCCACCGCGCCCGTCTCCGGTCCGGCATCGCTGACATTGGTGGCCGCCGAAACAATCTTTTGCTGATGCGAGCCAAACTGAACCGTGATCTCGCCGGAACCATTGCCGCTGGGGCGAATCAATCCCGCTGCGTTCACGCTGAGCCATTGCGGTGCCTGAAACTGGCAATCACGTGTGACATCGATGCGGTCACCCGCCTCCGTGGTTGCAGTGACGATCAGTTGGCAATAGGCATAGGGCGAATCGAGCTCAACGGACTCTGGGTACACGCTGATCCCGTTGATAGTAGAGGCATCGGGTTTGGGTGTGGAACCAACTTCCGGCAAAGCGTCTTGCCATTGATTCGGATCGAATCTCGGATGGGCAACGGCAACCGACGCGACTTTGGAGGGCAGCGAAGAAATGGATTTCACCAAATCGCCCGTCGGCGAATAATGACGAACGGTCCCGTCTCCGCAAGCGACGAAGAACTCGTTGTTGCTGGAAACGCAAATCGCGTAGGCTGCCGCGTCAGCGATGGTGACTTTCGCCAGTGTTTCTACTTCGCCACCGCGATAGGCAGTGACCTTCTCATTTTCTGCCGCTGATCGATCGGCGACACGTTTGGCGAGGATGGACTTGATCTCATTCTCGAGTTTGCCGCTGAAATCGTACTTCCAGACCTGTGCTTCGCTCTTTCCGTCCAGTGTTGCGACGGCTGCGATTCTCGAAGCGTCGGGGCTGATGGTGACGGAGGAAATGCGTCCGCTGAGTTTCGGGAGGCTGCGGATCAAGTTCGCGTCGTCACCGATCTTGCGGGCCGTTTCGCGAAAGACACGATAGACTTTGGCAACACCGTCTGCGCCACCGACAACGATCTCGTCTCGTTCGTGGTGAACATCGACACTGTTCAAGCCTCCCGAAAGTGCCCCCGGGGTGATCGAAGTGATGTTGTCGATGAAGCGTTCCGTTTCGACTTCGGTCAGCTTGCATGACATGTCACGCGCGACGCTGATCACATGCTTGCCGTCCTTGGTGAAGCCGACGTCGCGTACCCAATCATCGTGAGCACCTTGAAACAATACTTGCAAACCTGTTGTTGAGTCGATTGCTCGGACCACGTTGTCCGAAGCACCGAAGGCCAGCATCTTTCCATCGGGCGACCAGTCAGCCCCGCACAACGCGTCGTAGGTGTACGGTGTGGATAGTGATAGCTCCGCCGATTCGACTTCCCAAATCTGTACTTCGCCTGCAACCGCTGGGGTTCCGCCAACAGCCGCCAATCGTTTGCCATCAGGCGAGAAACGCACGGAGTTGATTCGAGGGCTCATGCCGACCAATCGGTGCGCCAGTTTGCCGGATGCGATATCGATCAATAGGACTTCGTGATAGCCCGCGACCGCAAGCCACATTCCGTCCGCTGAGACGTCGATGGAGGTCGTTGCCGCGGGTGCGTTGTAGACTGGTGGGTTGTCACTGCTGAATGCGGGGCCATCAGATTGGGGCGAGTCGTTCACCGCACCTTGTTCGATCCAGCGGGTGATGGTTTCTATCTCGGGTTCGCTCAGTGGTTTCGCCGGCGGTTCGGGCATCTCGGCGACACCATCGACGACTTTGATACGATCGAGCAAATAGCTTTCCGATGGTTTGCCGGGTACGATCGCCGCTTTCGTCGACTCGCCGCCAGCCAACAGGGCGGCAAAATCCGTCATCAAGTATTCGCCTTGCTGCTTGGCTCCCTGGTGGCATCCCAAGCACTGGCGTCGAAAGATCGGCAACACGTCGTCGTGATAACTGACTTTGGCCGAGTCAGCTGCCAAGTCCTTGGGGGCGTCCTCGGGAGACTGGTCCGCCCGGGAGACGTTGGCCAAACAAAGCGCCAAACCAAAAACCAACGACTTGCAGAGTAAGCGTCGATGTGCGTTGAGTGCAAACACAGATAGAACCTGGTGGGAACGGAATCGTTCCACCGGTGATTCGGTCGCGACGGTGAGAGCTTGATCGTTTTCCTGCGAAGCAGATCAAGCCGTCCGTGGGAGCGATGAAGCCCGATGGGAACGTTTTGGTCTGACAACGCCAATCCAACACCAACAACCGATCAGTGAAGGTAGCCCAGAAAGGGCAGGCGGGGATGTTCGAAAGCCCCGCAACGGGATCTTTCGCACCGCTATACTTTAACGGTGGCAATTCAAATCGTCAATGAAAGACTTTTGCAGCCGCCTATCGCCCCCCGTTGATTCGGCCGAAGATAGAGAAGCTGGAGCCCCAAAACCTCGATCAACGGACAAAAACAGTGATTGCGTGGTGGATGACGATTTCAATGGTTTTGCGGATCGCGATCCTTGCGGTCGTCGGAGCCGGGCTGGGGGCGGCGGCGAATCACCTGATCCACCGCTGGTGCCTGTTCAATCCTCGCCCGATCGGGCCGTGGGGTGTCCTTCATCCAGCAGCGACTCGACGCACAGCATTGGACCGGGTGCCCATTCTGGGCTGGCTGGGCATGAGCCGTGAGTCGGAGCTTCACGGAAAAGGGTTTTGGGTGCGCCCAATGCTGATCGAATTGGCGATGGCTGTGGCGGTCCCAGGACTGTATTGGTTCGAGTCGCAGACCGGTCTGTTGCTGCCCGGCGCATTCCGAAATCCCGCCTCGTTGGCTCAGTTTGAACCGTGGGGGACACAGATCTTTTTCGGTCACTTGCTGTTGCTGACGCTGATGGTCGCAGCCACCTTCATCGACTTTGACGAGCAAACGATCCCTGACATCATCACGATTCCGGGCACGCTCTTGGCGTTGACTCTGGCATCCTGCTCCCTGTTCTGGTTCCTGCCGACAGCAACCTTCAACGCTGCGGCCAATCGTGTGCTGTGGTATCCGACCACCTTTGAGATTCCGATACCGCCACCGGATGCAAAATGGTTTTCCGCTCAAGGACTTTGGACAGGGCTGGCCATTTGGACTCTCTGGTGTTTTGCCTTGGCGGACCGTCGATTGATTTTGCGTCGAGGTCTGCGGAAAGCCGTCGAGTTCTTTTTTGCCGGCCTGGTTCGCTATCCGACTTGGAAACCTCTCTTGGTCATGTGGATCGTCGGCTTGATCGCGGTCCGGATCGTCTGGGGAATCGGTGGCGATGCATGGCACGGTCTGCTCAGCTCCCTGGTTGGGTTGGCGGTCGGCGGAGGAATTGTGTGGGCGATCCGAATCGTGGCTTCGTTGGCGATGCGTGTGGAAGCGATGGGTTTTGGCGACGTGACCTTGATGGCGATGATCGGCGCCTTCCTGGGCTGGCAAGCGTCCGTGATCGCGTTCTTTCTCGCCCCGATGGCTGCCATTGCGATCGTGTTGGTTTATTTCATCATCACACGGGAATCGCGTGTTCCGTTTGGCCCGTACCTTTGTGCCGGCGCGTTGCTGACAATCTTTTTCTGGGACCAAGTGTCCACGCACTGGTTGATGCCGAACTTGGCATTGATGGGGCCGGTACTGCTATGGCTCGGCTTGTCGATCGTCGGCTTGATGGGCGTGATGCTGTTTGTCTGGCGGTTGATCAAGATTTCACTGTTCCGCTAAATGCAGTACCGTTCCACATTCGTTTAACCCGTGCCCGCAGGGTAGGCAGTTTTCCATATAGCGTCGCCTTCGGTTGCCGTTTAAACGAAAACGCCACAGCCGATTGCTTTGTTGAACGGTATTGCTGCTAAACGGGAACCAAAACGCTGAACGGTTCGTAGTACAATTCTCGTCAATCTCATCGTTGTCCGTTCATCACGTCCGCTGATTTTCGTCGCGAGCGGGCTCCCTGCGAAACGGCACGCCGCGGTCTCGACGCATCGAATCAGGAGTTATGTGCCATGCAGCCTGCTGATGAAACGGACCCAAACGGTCCTGAATGTGCACACGCCGCCGATACGCATACGCGAAGCACGGCAACACCGGGGCCATACACCAACGACGCGGCATTCTCCTGGATTCTTCGCGGTTTGGTGATGGGAGTCCTGATACTGGGCACCGCCAATGCGTTGTCGTTCTTCTTTCGCTCTCAGGGTTGGGGCAGTTTGTTGGGTGTGATGGAACCGGCTGACGAAGCGATCGGGTTTCCGTTGCAGGTTTGGGAAGAAGGCGGAGGGTATGGTTCACACGCGATGAACAAGACGGCTTTCGCCATCAACGCTGCCGCCGGGATCGGACTCGGCGTCATCATCGGAGCGTTCGCAGCGATCAATCGCCGAACACTCAACGAGATCATGAACCGTCTTGCCGGATCAGGTACCGAGCATCGCGAAGTGCGTCTTCAATTCTCACTTCGGGGACTGATGGTGACCACGGTGCTGGCTGCGCTCGCGGCAGCGACCGTACGTTACTTCACGCCACGGGTAGAGGTCCTGGCGGCGGTGTACGCGCTCGGGCCGATAGCGTTGGTGTTGGTCGCGTTCTTGCCTCGCGGGTTTTCGTGGCAGCAGCGAGTCGCCATCATCGCGCCAGCCACGGTGATTTTGATTGCGGTCACGATCACTTTGGGTGTCGCATTGGATGTGGCGTTCGACAAAGTCCTGATGGGAGTTTTCATTTGCTGGACACCACAAACGGCCATTGCCGCGATGGCGCTCACCGCCTGGGTCATGCTACGCGAATATCGAGAAATCCGCGCGGGAATTTAAGTTGATTCAACAAGCCGGTGGCAAATACGGAAACAGCCTGCTCATATCAGCTGCCACGCGATAGCGTCCGGTTCTCACGCCTGCATTCGGGAACCGGACGCTATCGAGAGCGTCCCGCTTAGAACGCATGGTTTCACGTTGAATCTCAAACAAAATACCAGCACGCAGCGCAAGCGAGTGAATAGAAGCACAAAAAGACGATTCACTCGCTTGCGCGTCCTGCAAGTAAAGACGAGAAAAATGGCTGGTGCGATCTACTTTCTAAGCGGGACGCTCTCTATCGCGTGGCGGCTGATGACGGGCTAGGCCGGGCCGCTTGTCACGGCTCACTAAATCAGCAGTCTCCTGCGTTGAGAGAGGTGACAGAAACCTGCGGAGCGTCGCTGTGCCACAACCCCGATTTTTGAACAGCCCAGTTCCGTCTGAATCATTCCAATCTAGTCTCTGACCAAAACCACTTTTCCTCGTCCGACTCCGTTCTCGACTCGGCGATGGGCGGCGGCCACATCGGTCAATGAAAACCGGCTGTCAATCGTCACGTGCAGTTTTCCAAGTTCGTACAACCGGATGATCTCGCGAAGGTCATCCGCCTTCGGTTTGGCCAGCATCACTGTTCCAGACTTCGACAGCGGCCATGTCAGCAACGTCATCAGCATTCCAGAAACATCCGGCTCCGTCGAAACGTATCGACCGCCTTCACTCAAGACTTCTCTCACATCCAAGTAACCTGACTTGCCAGCCGCGTCGAAGACCAAATCCCATTGCTCGACCGACTTGGTGAAGTCAAACTTTTCGTAGTCGATGAATCGATCCGCCCCTAAACTGAGACAGAAAGATTCATTTTCTCCGCTCGCAACGGCCGTCACGTGGGTGTCATACGCTTTCGCGATTTGTACCGCAAACGCACCAACACCACCGCTCGCTCCGTTGATCAGCACTCGCTCTCCCTTCTCAATTTTGCCGTGATCGCGCAGAGACTGCAGCGCCGTCGTGCCCGCCAAGGGGATGGCTGCCGCTTCGTCAAACGGCATCGACTCAGGCAGCTTTGCGGCGACATCAATAGCGCATACGGCGAAATCGGCACATGCCCCGCCACGAGCGTGATCGAGAAATGCCATCACGCGATCTCCTTTTTGGAACGGAGCATCGTCAGCACAATCGGCGATCGTCCCCGCGACATCGTAGCCGGGCACTCGGGGGAAACCGAACGGCAACAATCCCTTCATTTCGCCGGATCGCAGTCGATAGTCAATCGGATTGACACTCGACGCCGCGACCTCAATCAGCACTTGCCCGGGCAGTCGATCAGGTATCGGTATCTCCGCGATGTGCAGCACGTCGACATCGCCGTAATCGTCGTAGACCGTGGCACGCATGAAGCCATTGGTGGCTCGACTTCGTGATTCAGTCGTCTTCTCTGTGTTGATGCTCATCATTCTTCTCTCGGCTCCAGTTGTTCTGAATCGACGACACCCCGGTAATGGGATTCGCCAGAATTCTCTCTTCCTAGCCCGGATTATTCATGCGGATGACTGACCCTAGCGCAAACAGATTCTCGGCAATGAGTTGTGACATCGCTGGCAATTGCAGTCTGCTTTTCATAACCCGATGCGCAAGCGAGGGATTTACCGAGTATCCCTCGCTTACGCGTCGGGTTAGGAATAATCCGGGCTAGCCCGGATCACGCATCACCCGCAGCGGGGTAGCGCCGATCTCCATAGCAACTACGTAAGAACCGGACGCTATCGCGTGGCGGCTAATATTGGAACGATGCACATACCATCAACGGCTCGCATCTCAGTATCGAAAGACTGCTGCGATGCCTGAATCAAACGGCACCTGATCGGCCGGGCAGCAAAACACTTCTCCGCCATGCTGCAACGTCTGACAGAGAACTGCATTTGCTTGATCCGCGCTTACGCGATCTGAAGTGGCGATTTCACTACTCAGCATTACCGTGTCGACGCGACCGGTCTCGGCTGCTTCCGTTATCTCACTGATGTCACAAGAACCCTTGGACTGCGCAACTGCCGTGCCAAATCGCTCGACTTGATCAGCGTTGTCTTTCGTCAACTGTTTGGCGACGACGTCCTGGACTCGGTCATGAAGCTCTTTGTCGGTCCACTGAGACGGGCTACCCTCCACTTTCGCGTCGGCGGTGCAGTCCGTGGTCGATTCAAAATGCCCAGCGACTTCAGTGGTCGCTGCGATCACCAACGGTATCCCCAGATTGTACATCGCTCCCGACACCTGTTCCCCGACAAGCGACAGATACTGGTCACGATCGGCATTGATCTTGTCTTCTCCTTCGCCATGACCGTGGAACATCGCGGTCGACGGTCCAGCGTTGTTGATCGAGTTGCGATGACTGGTGTTCTGCAAACTTTCCTCGGGATCACGAGGCAGTACAAGATCATGAAACTTGGCCGGCAGCGATTCTGTCTCCACCAATTCAAGCTTGCCGTCACGCGACCGATACAACTTTGCCTCATCCCAAGTCAATGAAAGGACAAAGAAACTCTGATCGGCATCCTGCTGACCTACGAGAGGCAGCAGAAAAAACGAATCACCAACGCAAACATGCTCGTCGACCGAACTGGGCAATTGGACCAAGCGACAATGGTCCGCAGTCAGGTAAATCGCAAGTCCCTCTCCACAATGCTGCCAAAACTCAAGGTTGGTTGAAAGCGACTCAATGGGGTCGAGGATCGAACAATCGTGTCCTCCTTCCTCCAGCAGCTGCTTCGCCTTCGCGAACTGATTCTTGAAACGGATCGCACCCTGCTGTGTTTGGGGCCCTGAACGGTGAGTTGGCATGAGAATCGACACGCATGGCGATGCGGTTGTCTCTGCAAGCTCTTTCAGTTCGCCTGGTTTCAAACGACTCGGTGATTCGTTCCCGCTGGTGGTCGTGGACATGTCTTATCTCTCGTTGGAGGCTAAAAAGCAATCTGTTGCACGTGTAAACCGTACGAAGGGTCAACCAGTGCAAACGGAATGCCGCTCCCTACACTCAAGTCAACGGAAGAGAAATCTTTTCACCTGATGCGGGGACGCTGTGAAGCGTTTCGACAGTCGAAATTACCAGCACGAAGCGCAAGCGAGTGAATTTGGCGACTCACTCCTAGCCCGGATTATTCATTAGCCGGCACGCGATAGCGTCCGGTTCCCGATTACAGGCGTGAGAACCGGACGCTATCGCGTGGCGGCTGATATGCGCAGCCTGTTTCCGTGCCAATCCGCGTAAACCGTTTCTTGCAAATGTATTGCGAAGACTGTAGTGAGTCGCATGAATAGTCCGGGCTAGCGATTCGTACTGGTATGCCTCGCTTTCAGCAAACAAAATGCTTCACAGCGACAACGCGGTTCGGCTGATCGCCTGGAGCAGCGAACGTCGAGGATCGCTGGCATCCTGGCCAACCTCCCAGATCATCACACCGGCAAGCTGTTTGTCCGCGGCCCATTTGACCTTGTTTGTCACGGTCGATTCGCTATTGAAAGCGAATCCGTTCACGGTGTCCGAACCACTCTTCGCCGATGGGAGAATGACGAGTTCCTGGTATGTTTTTGCAGCGCCCTCTCGGTTGCGTCCATAGAATGGCAAACCCATTGCAATCTTTTCTGCCGGACAGCCCCACTGGATCAAGCGTTCGACATCCTCTGTTGCTTTCGCGAGGGTCGCTTGCGGAAAATCGTGGTCGTACGACATCAAGTGAACACGATCGAGCGCTGCATAGGTCGCTTTGCCGAGGTCTTGCCACCCGGCTTGAGCGACAGTGACCGAGTATCCTGGCTGACGAAAGGCCTCCTTCGTATCGGCGATCAATTGTGAGTAGGCGGCACGCTCCCCATCGTCGCGCGGATGCTCCCAGTCATAGTCCACGCCATCGAAATCATTCCGCTGGCAAAACAGACGTAGCTCTGCCACAAATCGTCTGCGTGCCTCATCTGATTTCGCCATCTCCGCAAACCCATCGCTGCGTTCCCAGCCACCGACGCAAATCAAGAGTCTGCACTTGGCAATCCGTTTGATTTCATGAAGTGTCTTGAGCGTAGCGGGTGGTATGTTTTGACCATCAAGTCCACCGTCCGCTGTCGGCCGGAGGCTGAAATACACCAAATCGGTCAACGGTTTGAGACGCTCGGGATCAATGCTCGCTACCCGATAATCCGGCAGATAGCCGACAATGACAAAGTCAGTGTCGTCGCCGCGTGCTGCTGACGACAAGAACCATCCCACGGCCAGCGAAAGGAAAGTGAGAAGAGGACGCATTTTGCTACCCGAGTATCCAGTGAATCTTTCCAAGCGAACTGAGTGTAACGTGCAGTGTACTTACGTTGTGGTGAGAATCCTCGTGAGCTGTTCGGTGCAATCTTATTGCAAAGTTTCTTCTCGTAGAACTAGCCAGTAGGCGCAAACTGCTACCGAGGCGGATTGTGCCGCGTTGGAAACGCCATTTGCGTGGGCCACCGTCGGTCCAATAGAGCGTGATCTGGTAGATCATCCGGTCTTCTTGGTAGCCATGTTTGTGTTCCCGTTGTTGGGCGTTTCGTTGTTCCGCGTTGGCTACCGTGGCCAACGGGACCGCACAGTTACCTAAGGTTCGGAAACACATCCAGCGCTGTCTCGCCACAATTCCAGAAACTTTTTCACGCGCGAAAACGCCGCAAAAAACGCTGGCCAACCGTCGATAGAGATTGCCGCGAAACGCCCGTACTTCGGCGACGTCGCGGGCACATTGGCTGGTTGGATAGATGGCTCGTTTCTTTAAACGACTCCAGCGTCGCTACGCCTCGTCGGCCAGTTCTTCGCCGTCGTCCGTATCGCGATGAACCTCGCTTAGCGTCGCGCCCGCCTTGTCTTTCCATTCAACCCAGCCATTCGCGGTTCGGCCGAGAACAACGGCCGCAGCGGTGCTAGGCGAAGTGAAGAGGTAGTCTTGCGTGAAAACGAATTCGCCATTTCGTTCTTCGATCACGCCAGCAGCAAGCAACTTCTCGCGTTGGGGTGTCACGGAATTTATGGCTGACGTCACGACCTCCATGCGTGCTTTGCTTCCTTCGTGAACAACGAAACCATCTTCGACGAGCTCGCCTTTGCCTTCGCTACCTCCACCACGGCAGTAGAAGCTGATCGTACTCGCGCTCGATTTCGCTAACGGTTCAAACACCGGATACCCAAGCGTTGAAACCAACGTGCTCACGGTTTCAAAGACATCCAGTAACTCGGCTTCCATTGGCTCGGGAACGTAGGTCGAATTCTCAGGCACTTGACCGTTGTCGAGCGTATAGCGGGCCACCTCCTTCGCTCGCTGCATGCAGTACCACTCCAAGTATCGAATGTGGGCCTGCGTGAAGTTCTGCGTCTTCGAAACACAGAAGATGGCGGTCTTCCAAAACGTCTTCGTCTTGTTGTGGCTATCGAGTCGCTTGCGAGCATCTTCGGTCTGGCCGATGTAAACGATCGGCTTCGCACCGTCCTCATCTTCGCCGAACAGAAAATAGATGCCTGGCAGGTCGAGTTCTTTGCGAAGCTTGCCTTGGGGTAAATCGCTCCGAGGAATCAGAACTGCTTTGACGATCCGCGTCGTGATCTCGGCGATACGAATGCCGCGTGGTTCGCCGTTCGGCAGGAAGATCTGAATCGTCTTGGCTGTTGGTGCAGTCACTGCGTACCCTCTGGCTTGTTGCGAACCACGGGAGCATATCGCAGGCGTGCAGAGTTTGATAGGATAGAGAGGGTACTATCGAACACGGGGCGGAGGCATTCGACCGATGACCAAACTTACCGATTACGTGAAAACAGCAGAGGCTGCAGAAATCCTTGGCGTGGCTCAGAACACGCTCCGCAAATGGGCAGCGAGAGGCGAGATCCGAATGCATCGCAATCCAGCCAACGGCTATCGTTTGTTTCGGCGATGTGATCTGGAAGCGTTCTTGAATCAAACAGCCAAGCCAGTGAACGACAAGACGACGACCCGCAGGAAAGCAAAGTGACATCCTAAGACGCAGCGCGTGGACAAAAAGAAGCTTACCGAAACGGACATACGGACCAAATTCATCACGCCCGCGATCGTCGGAGCGAACGGTGAAAAATGGGACGTGATGACTCAGATTCGCGAAGAATACCACTTCACTCGCGGTCGGGTCATCGTGCGCGGAAAGACCGTCCAGCGCGGAGAGTCCAAAAAAGCGGATTACCTACTTTTCTACAAACCCAACATACCGATCGCGGTTGTCGAAGCCAAAGACAACAATCACGGCGTCGGCGATGGGATGCAGCAAGCGTTGGAATACGCCGAGATGCTGGACGTTCCATTCGCTTACAGTTCAAACGGCGATGCGTTCTTGGAGCACGACCGAACGGCGACCAGCGGAGTGGTAACTCGTGAGATCCCGCTCGATCAGTTTCCATCTCCGGAGGAGTTATGGCAGCGTTATTGCGCTGCAAAGGGCTATTCCTCTGAACAGGAATCGATTGCCACTGAACCGTACTACGATGACGGCAGCGACAAGGCACCGCGTTATTACCAACTCAACGCAATCAACCGAACCGTCGAAGCGATCGCGCGTGGCGACGATCGCATCCTGCTCGTCATGGCCACGGGTACTGGAAAGACCTACACGGCGTTTCAAATCATCTGGCGACTCTGGAAGTCCGGAACCAAGAAACGGATTCTCTTCCTCGTCGATCGCAATATCCTGGCTAACCAGACAATGATCGGCGACTTCAAGCCGTTTAAGTCTGCAATGTGCAAATTAAGTGCTCGAAATAACACGATCGAAGCCAACGATGGCAAGAAGATCATCTTGCCCAGCGGCGTGTCACATGACCGCAAAATCGACAAGTCTTACGAGATTTACCTTTCGTTATATCAAGCAGTGACAGGTGTTGAAGAAGAATCTCATTTATACAAGCAGTTCTCTCCCGACTTTTTCGATCTGGTCATCATCGACGAATGCCACCGAGGAAGTGCGGCAGACGATTCGGCGTGGCGACAAATTCTGGAATACTTTTCAGCGGCGACGCAAATCGGCCTCACCGCGACGCCCAAGGAAACGAAAGACGTTTCCAACATCGAATACTTCGGTGACCCGATTTACACCTACTCGCTGCGTCAAGGCATCTCGGACGGTTTCCTCGCGCCGTACAAAGTCGTGCGAATCGGGCTCGATAAGGATCTTGATGGCTGGCGTCCAACAGTGGGCCAAGCAGACAAGTACGGGAACCTCATCGAGGACCGCGAATACAACGAACGTGACTACGACCGCAACCTGATTCTGGAAAAGCGAACGGAGCAGGTCGCAGCAAAAATTACCGAGTTTCTGCAAGCCAACGATCGCTACGCAAAGACCATCGTATTCTGCGAAAACATCGATCACGCAGAACGCATGCGGCAAGCCCTCGTCAACGCAAATCCGGATCTGGCCGCGGCGAACAATAAGTACGTGATGCGGATCACTGGAGACAACGACGAGGGTAAAGCTCAACTCGACAATTTTATCGATCCCGAATCGACCTATCCGGTGATTGCGACCACTTCTCGACTGATGACAACGGGTGTCGACGCACAGACCTGCCAGCTGATCGTCCTCGATCGTCGCATCAATTCGATGACGGAATTCAAACAGATCATCGGACGCGGAACGCGTATCAACGAGGACTTTGGAAAACTGTATTTCACGATCATGGATTTCAAGCGGGCCACGGCCCTGTTCGCAGACCCCGACTTCGATGGCGATCCCGTTCAGATCTACGAACCCGATGAGGGCGACAGCGTCGTGCCACCTGACGATGCAGACGATAGCGACGAAGTCAATGAAGACGGCGGCGACTACATCATCGACGGTGATGGCAACGGAAGCGGCAGTAGCCAGCCTGCGGTCAAGTACTACGTCGACAACGTGGAGGTTCTGGTCGCCACCGAGCGAGTTCAATACCTCGATTCCAGCGGTCGCTTGATCACCGAGTCCCTCAAAGACTACTCACGAAAGACGGTTCTATCCGAGTACCAGTCTCTCGATGGATTCCTTTCTGCATGGACCACTGCCGACCGTAAACAAGTCGTTCTCGAAGAACTCGCATCCAAAGGTGTTTTCCTCGATGAGCTGGCCGATCAGGTGGGTCGCGACTATGACGCATTCGATCTGATCTGCCATATCGCCTTCGACAAGCCGCCGCTTACCAGAAAAGAGCGGGCGGACAACGTCAAGAAACGCGACGTGTTCACCAAGTACGGAGACAAGGCCAAGTCGGTCCTGGAAGCGCTGCTTGAAAAGTATTCCGACGGCGGACTTCGAAGCGTTGAATCGATGGACATCCTCAAGGTCGAACCGATCAGCGGGCTCGGAACGCCGGTCGAGATCATCAAACTATTCGGTGGCAAAGATGCCTACCTCGCGGCAATCCGCGAATTGGAAAACGCGTTGTATTCGGAAGCTGCATAACCCATGTCAAACATCTCAGGAATCGTCAAATCCATCCAAGACATCATGCGCAAGGACGCGGGCACCTACGGTGACGCGCAGCGACTGGAGCAACTCGGCTGGATGTTCTTTCTGAAAATCTTCGATGACCGCGAGCAGGAAATGGAACTCCTGCAAGACAATTACCGCTCGCCGCTCGCCAAACATCTTCGCTGGTCCAACTGGGCCAAAGACGACGAAGGCATCACCGGCGACGCGTTGCTTGACTTCATCAACAACACCCTGCTCTCCAAACTTAAATCGCTATCGGGCAGCGCCGACAAGATCTCCGGTCTGATCCGCATGGTCTTCGAGGACGCCAACAACTACATGAAGAACGGCACGTTGATGCGGCAAGTCATCAACAAAATCAACACCATCGACTTCAATGCCTCCGACGATCGCCACATGTTCGGCGACATCTACGAACAACTGCTCCGCGATCTGCAATCAGCCGGCAACGCAGGCGAGTTCTACACGCCCCGAGCCGTCACGCAGTTCATCGTCGATCAAGTCAATCCGCAACTCGGCGAAACCGTCATGGACCCCGCCTGCGGCACTGGCGGCTTTCTCACTTGTGCCATCGAACACCTTCGCAAGCAAGCCAAGAATGAACAGGACGAAAAAACCATCCAGGAATGCTTTTCGGGCATCGAGAAGAAACACCTGCCGCACATCCTGTGCATGACCAACCTGCTGCTGCACGGCATCGACGTTCCCAGCAACGTTCGTCACGACAACACGCTCGCCCGCCCCTTGCGAGACTGGGGACCCAAGGAACGCGTCGATTGCATCGTGACCAACCCGCCATTCGGTGGCATGGAAGAGGACGGCATCGAAGCCAACTTTCCCGCCGAGTTCCGGACGCGGGAAACGGCCGATCTCTTTCTGGTCCTGCTGATGAAAGTGCTCAAGCCCGGTGGTCGAGCCGGTTTGGTTCTCCCCGATGGCACGTTGTTCGGCGAAGGCGTGAAGACGCGGATCAAAGAGTCACTGCTGGCCGACTGCAATCTGCACACGATTCTTCGTCTGCCCAATGGCGTGTTCGCTCCCTACACCAGCATTCGGACCAATCTGCTGTTCTTCACCAAGGGCCAACTGACGACCGAAGTTTGGTATTACGAGCATCCGTATCCCGAGGGCGCCAAGAGCTACAACAAGACCAAGCCGATTCGCATCGAAGAGTTTGCACCCGAAAAGAAATGGTGGGGCAAGCCCGACAAGAAGGGCCGCTACAGCAAGCGAAAGGAAAACGAGTTCGCGTGGCGAGTCTCAATCGACGACATCAAGGCGGGCAACTTCAATCTCGACTTGAAAAACCCGCACAACAGCGACGAAGGCCCCGGCGACGTCGACACGTTGTTGCCCGAGTACGAAAGCCTGCTCCAGCAGATCGCCGACACTCGCGGCCAGCTGAAAGCACAACTTGAAGCTGCGCTATTGGGAAAGGATGAAGGTTGAATGATGAATGATAAAACGAAGAAAAGAGCGGTGGTGAAGAAAGACACCAACTCCAAGTCTTCACCATTCAACATTCATCATTCAACTTTCTCCTACCCCGAGCTGCTCGGTGAGATCAAAGCCAGAGTCCGGTCGGGCCAGCAGCGAGCCGCGATGGCGGCTCACGCGGAAATGCTCACTACCTATTGGGACATCGGTCGGATGATCGCTGCCCGACAGGAGGCTGCGGGGTGGGGAGCGGGCGTGTTGCAAAAACTCGCTACGGACCTAAAAAACGAATTGCCCGAGGAAAAGGGGTTTTCCGCCCGAAATCTCAAACTGATGGTTCAGTTCTTCCATACGTATCCCCTTCTGGTCCTATTTGGGCAACGGTCCGTTGCCCCAGCGCAGAGCATGCCGGAGCAGACTTCAATTGGGCAACGGGCCGTTGCCCAATTGACCAACGAGCCGAAAACGCCCTCTGTCGCACTATCCCAGGCCGACGTGGTCGTGTTGAGTGCCGTGACGAAACTAAGTTGGGCGCACAACGTCATCTTGATGCAAAAAATCAAGCATCTTCCCACGCGGGTCTGGTACGCACGTCAAACGCTGCAGCAGGGCTGGAGCCGCGACACGCTGATACAGCAGATCAGGCAGGAAGCTCACCTGCGGCAGGGGACCGCGATCACGAATTTCGCCAATACTTTACCGGAAGCCCACGCGAGTCTGGCGCAGGGACTGCTAAAGGATCCGTATCTGTTCGATTTCCTGACGATCGAAGAGCCGTTCCACGAGCGAGAGTTGGAAACCGGACTACTGGATCACGTCCAAAAGTTTCTGCTGGAACTCGGCCGAGGCTTTGCGTTTGTCGGTCGTCAATACGAACTGACGCTCAGCGATCAGGACTACTACTTGGATCTGCTGTTTTATCATCTGCACCTACGATGCTTTGTGGTGGTCGATTTGAAGGTCGGCAACTTCAAGCCGGAGTACGCGGGCAAGATGAATTTCTATTGTTCTGTCGTCGACGACGTACTGCGTCACCCGCACGACGCACCCACCATCGGTTTGATTCTGTGCCAGACCAAGAATGAAGTGATCGCCGAGTATTCGTTGCGAGACATCCAAAAGCCGATCGGCGTCGCCGATTACGAGCTCACCCGCGCGCTCCCACAAAATCTCGCATCAAGTCTCCCCAGCATCGACGAGATCGAAACCGAGATGAATCAACTGTTGAAGGATGAAGAAGGAGTAGGGGGAATTGAGCCATGAATAAAAAACTCAACCCAATCGATTTCGCTCGCGAGCAACGCAAATCGGGCAACACGTACGAGCACGATCTCTGGCAACTCCTCCGCAACCGCCAGCGTCTTGGATTCAAATTTCGACGCCAGCAACCGCTCGGAATCTATACAGCAGATTTCTTTTGCCCCGACGCGCGACTGGTGATCGAGATTGATGGTAAGGACCATTTCACGAACGAAGGCAAACTATACGATGCGGCCCGGGATCGTTGGATGCAATCGCAAGGCATTCACGTATTGCGATTCACGGGCAAACAAGTTGACTTGGACATGCGTGGGGTGCTTGATGCGATCGACGCGTATTTGCGAGCGCTCACCCCCTCACCCCCAGCCCCTCTCCCGCAAGGGGAGAGGGGAGCCAGAAACGATGGAGGCGAGAGCTAGTCGATGAGCACTCCATCCGTGAAGGAATCACGCCGCGGTAAACGCGCGGACGCTGCCGAAGAACTTGTTGCCTCTGAGTCGGAATCGTCGTTTGATGCAGCGACGTTCTTTGAGAAGTTTGAGGTTCTGGCTGATACGCCGAATTCAATCGAATCTCTCCGAGGGGTAATTCGCAATCTTGCTGTTGACGGGCGGCTTGAGCCATCATCGTCGGATGCCAAAGCAATCAAGCTCGAACAATTGGCCATCAAGATCAACAGTGGTGCAACACCCAAAGGCGGACGCAACGCATACGTTGAATCAGGGATACCTCTAATTCGCTCGATGAACGTGCATTTCCACGGGTTCGTTAAGGATGGCCTGGTTTTTCTGACCGACCAGCAAGCCGATTCGTTGTCCAACGCAGTAGTTGAAACGGATGACGTGCTGCTAAATATCACTGGGGCGTCAATCGGACGGGTATCAGTTGCGCCCACTGAGATGAACGGCGCTCGCGTAAATCAACACGTAACAATCATTCGCCCGAAGAAGGTTCTTTTCCCGGCATACCTAGCGTTATTCCTTGCTTCACCGAAGACACAGCAGTTCATCGACAGCATCCAAGTCGGCGCGACTCGACAGGCATTGACGAAAGGAATGATTCAAAACTTCAAGATTCCTGTTCCCCCCTTAGCCGAGCAGAAGCGGATTGTGGGGAAGGTGGATGAGTTGATGGGGTTGTGTGATCGGCTGGAGGCGTTGGAAGCGGAGCGGAAGGAGCGTCACGCGTCCCTCTCCCGCGCCGCCCTCGCCCGCTTCGCCGACTCCCCCACACCCACCAACCTCCAACTCCTCTTCCACAACTCGTTCGATGTCGAACCAAGCGAGTTGCGACAAACAATTCTCTCGGCAGCAGTTCGTGGAATGGTTGTCTCACAGACTGGCATAGACGATCCACTATACGCCACGTCGGATGAGGGGACTTTAGGCTTTTCAATTCCTCAAAATTGGCGATGGAAGACCATAAGTTCAATTGTTGTAGATGGACCAACAAACGGTTTTTCTCCCAAGGCCGTTGATTACGAGACACCGTTCAAGACACTGACCCTCGCGGCTACGACTTCAGGGCAATTTCGCGGCGAACATTTCAAATATATATCAAACGAGATTGATCACGAGTCGAATCTCTGGTTGCGTGATGGTGACATGCTTGTGCAGCGTGGTAATTCTATCGAGTATGTTGGCGTTCCCGCCGTCTACCGCGGTGGCTCTCATGTATTCATTTATCCAGACTTGATGATGCGGATGCGATTCGGACCGGAACTAGATGTTGACTTTCTACACATCGCAATGAGTGAACGAACTGCAAGAGATTACTTGCGAAATCGGGCATCCGGAACTTCTGGAAGCATGCCCAAAATCAATCAAACCAGTCTCAAGAGTTTGCCGCTACCGATTCCACCCCTTGTCGAACAAAAACGGATTGTGGCGAAAGTGGACGAACTGATGGCGTTGGTGGACCAGCTCGAACAGCAACTCGCCAACTCCCGCACGCTCGGCCAGCAACTCCTCGAAGCCGTCGTCGCCAACCTCACGGCTAATCACGGATGAAACAGGACGAGGCAAACAGAACGCAATGCTAGTGCTACCGGAAGCCGTCTCGATTTTGAACGTGGAGCGAGACAGTCGCGTTCGCGCGCAGTTGGTGCGACTTGATCGGAAATTGGCCGCTCAACAAATCGATGGAACCTGGTGGGAGATCGCCGTGTCAAAGCGCCAACGAAGCGAGGAGGGCGACCACCATTGGACTTGGCGAAAGCTGGTCGGCGAACTTCGGCTCGATCTCGCTTGGGATGCCCTCGCCATCAAGTCGGCTAGCGGAAATGTCGAGGGAGCCATGACCTACCGAATCGACGCGAAAAGTCAGCTAGAAACGGGCGAGGGCGTCGTCTACGTCGACCGACTGGCCACTGCTCCTCGAAACCGTCCGTGGCTTGTCCAGCCCCCAAAATACAAGGGAATTGGAACGGTTTTGCTGCTCGCCGCAGTCAGGGAAAGCTACGCATTGGGTCTGGGCGGCCGCGTCTGGCTCACTTCGTTGCCATCGGAGCGGACGCGTCAGTTCTATCGCAAGCGGGGTTTCCGGCAGATTTTCGAAGACGAAGATGGTATGAGTTGCCGACAAAGAGAGCTGAACAATGGCTCCAAGAGGCAGGATACCTATGAGCAATTTTGACGACGACGACTTCGCACCGGTGACCGGCGGAAACGATCTGCATCGCAGTTACGTTCGCGGTGACACCTGCGCGTTACAAGACCTGACAGTCAAGTCAGATGTCGACCGCCACCTCGTGCGTTTACTTACTTTGCATCCGGATGTGCAAGTTGCTTTTCGCTGCCAAGATCTTGCAACACTTGACGACAGCACGAAGCAAGATCTTTTGCAGGACATCAATCACCTATTGGGTATCAAGCCGTTTCGGAAATGATCACGCCTGAGGAAGCAAGGAATTTCGCTCTCGAACATTTTCCGAAGGCACCCGAGGATCTGATTTCAGAACTCGGCATCACGCTCCGTGAATCTGAGATGTCTGGTTGCGATGGTTGGTGCCTACGTCGTGGCGATGAAGCAATCATCCGTATCAACAGAAATCTCGGGGCTGGGCGGAAACGGTTTACGTTAGCTCACGAATTGGGACATCTAATTCTTGGGATACCCGGGATCGTTGGTGAGTCGTACGAGGAGATGTTGTCTTCCGATCTCGCCGAAGAACGGGAAGTGAACCAGCTTGCGTCGGAGTTGCTTATGCCGAAGGAAATTGTCACGCAGGTGCTTCCTGACCTGCCAGTGGTCTGTGATGGTTTAAGACGGCTTGCAAGGAAATCGAAAGTTTCCGAGTTAGCCGCAGCAATTCGCGTTTGCAATCTTGCCGAGGAAATCGGTTTGAATAACGCGCTGGTTGTTCTCTTTGACGACGATGATTCGGTCCGATGGCAATGGTCGCAAACACTGACCATGCCGGAAGATCTTGCATGCAAGTTGCTTAAGCGGGCACGAAAAGCCAGCCCAGAAGTATTTCGAGTTGAACGGGAAGACGGGGACGTAATTGTCGCGTCGATTATTGAGAACCATAGCTTTGGGTCTGCCACGATGTTCGTACAACTCTTGCCCAACGATATTGGACATAATGTCTCGCACCACGAACGCCGCAAACAACTTGAACGCGACCTCTTCGAGGGTGAAGTCAAGCTTCAGCAAAGCATGTCTGGTTACTTCGGAGCATTGAAGAGCAGAGTCAAGCAGAAGGGATGGTCGAAAGCCCAGGCCCAAGCGGACTTCTGGCGAAGATACGAGGAGACCCTGGCCGGCACCACAGTCGATTCAGACGAAGGACGTGCTTACGTCGACCTTCGAATTGATGAGTGGTTCTGAAGTTGCCTCTACGGAACCAACAACCGCGATTCAACGTCGGCCAGAGTAGCGTGAAGTTCGGCAGCGCGCTCGGAGAGCGTTTCAAGTTGTTCTTAAAAGCAGGCGATATTGGCTGCATATTCGTCGGCGTGGTGGTCAACCAGTCTACGGTTCAAGCTAGCGTTCCTCGATTTAGGACAGTCGCTCCTGTAACGCGTTAACAGCATTTTCTGCTGGCTCAAACTTCACCTGAAGGTCAGCCAGGATGCGTTCGTGTTCCTCGACTTGAGACGTGTAGCGGCTCGCTTCCTGGCGGAACGGTGTCGCTTTGGCTTTCTCTCGGTCCTGGCTTGCCCAGCTTTTGCGTTTGGTGATCTCCTCGTCCACGGTGGCGTCGTCCCGTCGCCCTCCTCGTCGCGAGAAACGGCCTCGGCAATTCGGATCGCTTCGACGCGGATCAGATGGTGGTGGTACGGGCGCGGTTGAAACAGCGAGGGGCGTTCAAGGATGTGGGCCAGTTCATGCAGTGTGGTCCCGAGCATCTTGTTGTACGTTCGCACGGGGAAGTCCCGCTCGATGTTCAAATTGCCCAGCACGATCACTGGCCCACGGATACCCTGCCAATCGGCGAAGGTGTGATGCAAATGCATGTCGAGGCTGGGCGACGTGTAGCCGTAGCAAACCGTGTTGCCTCCAAGCATCGGTGGCAGATTGGATTGCGGCACGACCCAAAGCGGCGAACCGGATAGTTCTGCAGGCGCGACGGCGTAGCACAGGTCTTTGGCGTCGGCGATCAGGTTTTCAATGTCCATGGGGTTCTTCCTTGGGGATGACGGGTTCGCCGGCGCGAACTTTGGCTTCAACTTGTTTGAGCCATTGCCATTCCCAAAGCGGGACCATGACGACGGATTGGTCGCGATATCGCTGAATCACGAGCGGCCGGTCGGTTTCGGCGACGTGCTGGTAAAAGAATCCCAGCGAATCGCGAAGATGCGTGATCGGGATCGGCGGGCTCTCGCCTTCATCCATGAGTTGCCCCAGAATTCGGACTTGTACAACTGAGCAACTGTGCTGATATCCCCCGCTGTTCCCCCTTGAGATCGGTCACCAACCAGCTTTTGCCGACCTCCGGGCTAGCGATAACGTTCATCGTTTCGCCCGCCCTCAATAGCCCATGAATCACTGGCCGACGAAGTTCGGGATGATTGGCCACTAAATCCGCGATCGGTAACAACGCCAGCGGTTGGGCTGGCAACCGGCCGCCGCGCTGGACCTTCGCCTCAGCGTCTCGCAATCGCCGACGCACGGAATCGTCGTCGAGCATCAAACCGAACGAACGGCGATGGTTGTACTTGCCCAGGCACCGCAGAGATTTGGTTTCGTCCAGGTCCCATTCGACGCAACGACAACACGCCGCAAACAATCGTTGAGATTTGCTCTGGTGGCCTTCCAAGTCGAGTGCCATCAGATCCGCGAAGCAGTCTTCAAAGGCTGGCGATTCGCTGTCTGCGTCTTTATTGTTGGTCACTCAATCCCTCCTTGATGGCTTCTTGGGCTTCGGACAATTGTGCTTGCTTGTGTTTTTCGTAAATGTCAATCAGCACGCCCGCCCAAGCTTCGGCAGCCTGATCAGCTAATTCCACCGGCCCACCATCGGCAGCTCTCACCTCAGCATCGCCCGCCGGCTCGATATCGATGTTGTCCGTCAACGCATCCGTCGCGTTCGTCATGTCGTTTGATTCCATTCGCGAAAAACGATCGCCCTCCCTTAATTACCTATGCCGTTTGGAGAGCCGACGGCGCGCACAAATAGCAGTTCTGGAGAACTTTTCTCGAGACACGTCGATGAAACGAATGTCCCTCCCCGGTTACCTATGCCGCGTTTCGAGAACTGTGCCCAAAAACTTTGGCGACGGAAGTCAGCTCCCTGCCTGTAGACCTACCGGAAAAAGAGGTCGGATCACGAAAGCCGCGACGAAATTCTTGAAAAAAACATCTCGGATCTCGTGCTTGCCACCCTCGCGCCCACGTTGATCGTTAACTTCCTAGCCAACATCAATCTGCAAAAAACGCTAAATTGGGACCCTTCTGCTCGGAGATGCCGATCCAGTCCTCAAACTTAGTCGTGACTTACCTTTCCGGCTTCAACACGAGAAACCCACTAATGAGCCGATCGCCCCAGCCTGGGAAACAAGCCACATACAACCATGCGAAAGTGGTGTATTCACCATTTGAAGCCGCTCCGGGTGCGCAATTTCTTCTTACTGCTGATCCATGGTCATTCCTCACGGCGTGGATAAATCAGAAGCTTGCTGCGGGACCAAGAGGTCCCAATCGAACCCGACTGGAACGAGCGTTATACTACGCGAACCTCGCAGAGTCTTTCTACGCCGCAAGCCGTCGCAGCTCGCTTCCTGCACAAGGTACGCTCGCGTATTACGGCATTCTGAATCTCGTGAAATGCTTTTTATCGATTCGCGGTGTCGACCTAGAAACCAAGATGGAACACCATGGGTTGTCCCTGCCATTAGGGTCGAAACAGCAGGTGCAAATCGCTGCACCAGGTGGCAACGCGTTAAATATTTTTCACGAGTTCTCGCGATTGCTCGGAAAGCCGGTGTCAGGTAGGGAAACCGTAACGATCAAAGAAATCGCAGGCCACTTGCCCGAGATACACGAAATGGCTTTTACGCTTGGGCACGTTACCGGAAACAAACGAGGTTTCCTCCCAATCGATATTCAGTTTCTGTTAACCGAATCGGACTCACACCTTTTTACGGAAGTGGTTTACGAGAAGAAGCAGATTTCTCGCGTTGACATCAACAGGTTCCACAGGGGAGAACGCAAGTCCTACTTCAGCGAAGGAGTTGATCGTGATGGATGTGTCGTGCACCGTTCGGCAAAACGAAAGAAATGCAATTGGGACAGTTTTCCTCGGATATATCGAAACGCATGTGCAGAGTATGCGAAATTTGACGTGTGTTCACTTCTCACTCCCAAAGGATACGTTTACTACTGTGACTTGCGTTCGCCGAAGCTGCATCATCTGTCGTATTCCCTTCTAATGATGTTTTATATTGGAACGGCGGCAAGATATCGTCCTTCTGAGATGCGTGAATTACTGGAAACGGATGTGCGTCCGCTAATTTCAGAAGCCCTTGCTGTGATTCCAGGGCAAATGCTTTATCACTTGGTCAGCTACTGCACATCAAGCAACTGCGTGGTTCCACATGCGACAATCGCCCGCTAAGACAACGCTGCCCAACCTCGCCATTCGCTGAAACGAAGATCCTTTGAACCTAGTCCACCGTTGAAGTTTACGGTAAGAGCCAACCTCGACGCGGCACCTGAACCAGCAGCCCAAGCTTGCCTGCTCGATGCAAGTTCGTTTTCACCGTCCCATAGTTACGCCCCAAACGCTCCGCTACATCCATCGTTCGAACCTGCTTCTTGCCGTCAAACATGGCCCGCACCGTTTCGGCCATCTTCTCCGGTTCGGTCAACGGACGGTCCAGATCCGCTTCGGTGAACTCAAGCAGATACGGCATAGTTGTGCTCGGAGTAGTAGAGCAAATAGCGATCGCCGAGTTGGATCACGTCGGGCGCCCAAAAGTGGCCGCGTTGATCTGGAACCACCTCCGTTACCCAGTCTGGAATATCCGCAAAGACGCGAGGGCCACGCTGGCTCAGTAGCTTGGGCGCCTCGGCATCGGAGAGTCGTGGTTCTGGTTTCGCGATCGGACGGTCGAGCACTTCGGATGCCCCATTTGGCAAGTCAAGTTTTGCTGAGCCGATGTCGGTCAGGTCAACCGTGGTCTGCCGCCAAACGTCTCGGATTTGAGCGTCATCGAGGAGCTTACCCTCGACCCGCACCACATACCTGGTCAGCGAGCCATCCTCCATTGAGAAGCGAACAGTACCCTTTGCATCACGCACGGCGCCGGTCGCTTCTTTCTCATCCCAGGACTCTCTTGTGAAGTGCGGTTGGACCTCAAGCCGCCCTTAGCTTACCATAATGCGTATACGCACTACTTTGTCCAGGAGACATGTTTTGGGTTCGCAGGAAGAAATCCCCATGGCGCTCCGCGCCGCCTGGAAGAGCGTGGTTTGGTGCGTCGCGATCCCCATCCGACCGACGGCAGAGCTCGGTCGGCGGCGTTGACTGCGGCTGGGCGACGAAAGTTTCGCCAGCTCTGGGAGGCCGGCGAATCGATCCGAACTCAGGCGGTCAGTGAAATGAGTTCTGATGACGCCCGTACCCTGGTCAGACTGTTGAACCAATTTGCAGAATCACTTGATCCGAACGCGATTGTCGTTAAGTCCGTCACCGAAGGCTAAGATAACAAATCATGAGAAAGCATCCCATTGTCGCGTTCCATCTTTCGCTGATTGTCGGGGTCGCGTTGTTCGGCGTAGGCCGCTCATCGCAGGCTCAATCAGACAGCGAGTTGCCACAGGCAGTCTATCTCTATGAAGGAGACGCGCCGGGCTCGGAGGGCATGTCGGATATTCCAAAACAGGTTCGTCCGGGCAGCGATCGTGTTGTCACATCGGTGCATCGTCCGTTGCTCTATCCCTATTTGCCCGCTGAGGGAACAGAATCAGGGATGGCGGTGATCGTCGCTCCCGGCGGCGGACACAATTCGCTGTGGTCGACTCACGAAGGACATACGCCTGCCAAGTACTTTGCCGAACATGGCATCGCAGCGTTTGTTTTGGAGTATCGACTCGCAGAAGAGAAAGACTCGAAGTACACGGTCGACGAACATGCCCTGGGTGACTTGCATCGCGCGATCCGTTTGATTCGAGCCCGCGCGAAGGACTGGCAGATTGACCCGCGTCGTATCGGCGTGATGGGATTCTCGGCGGGCGGCGAGATCGCGGCGCTTTCAGGCATGCGGTTTGACGCGGGCGATGAGAATGCAAAGGATTCGATTGCCAAGCAGTCATCTCGTCCAGACTTCGTTGCCTTGATCTACCCGGGCCGCTCACACCGTTTTGAACCTAAAAAAGATTCACCGCCGACATTCATCGCGGCCGGTTTCGGAGATCGCCGAGACATTGCCGAAGGCATGGCGGAGGTTTATCTGAAATACAAACGTGCGGGCGTGCCGACCGAACTGCACATCTATTCCAACGCCGGGCACGGATTCGGGTTGCGAGAGGGGAAGTCAGGATCGGTGATGAAGTGGGTTGATCGTTTCATCGACTGGGCGGGCGACCGAAAACTCTTGCCGGCTGAACCGATGGCGGGCGTCGGAAACCGCGTCAGGAACAAGGAAGTCATCATCGAAGAGGGTGGCACCGGACCCTACTCGGCCATCGCGACCGAAGATGCGTCACTGCCCGGCATGACGATCTTTCGTCCGCGGGACTTGTCGCCGTTTGGTGACAACCAGATTCAAAAACTTCCGATCCTGTTGTGGGGCAATGGTGCGTGCGCGAATACCACGCAAGAACACAAGAACTTTCTAAACGAAATTGCGTCGCATGGCTACGTCGTGCTGGGGATCGGACTGCTCGATCAGATCGAGAAACGTGATGAGACTTCACGTCAAAAGACTCAGACCAGCCAACTGCTCTCGGCACTCGATTGGATCATCGTCGAGAGCGGACGCGCCGAAAGCCTTTTCTCAGGCAAGGTCGACACGACAAAGGTGGCCGCGATGGGAATGTCCTGCGGCGGATTGCAGGCGATCGAGATATCGCCCGATCCCCGGATCTCCACGACCGTGGTGTGCAACAGTGGCGTGCTGCCCAATCCATCACCTTTGCCCGGCATGCCTGCCCTCAAGAAGGAAATTCTGGAAAAGCTGCACGCCCCAGTGCTCTATATCATGGGTGGACCGTCAGACATCGCCTACAACAATGCGATGGATGATTTTTCTCGCGTTAGCCACGTGCCGATCGTGATGACAAATTTGGATGTGGGGCACGGCGGCACGTACGGCCGACCTCACGGCGGTAAATTCACTCCAGTCGCACTCGCATGGCTTGATTGGCAACTCAAAGGCGAAAGCGAGAATTCCAAAATGTTTCTCGGTAGCAACAGCATGCTTGCGAAGGATCCTGACTGGTCCGTCGAGGCGAAGAATTTCAAGTCGCAGGAATAGGAAGGCTTCGGATGACACGTAGGTTTCACGCTTCCATGATTCGATTTCTGATTCTCTGCTCTGGCGCGTTTTTGCTGCATTCGTCGACCTTCTCGGCCGACGACGTGACGTTTGAAAATGACGTCAAGTTGTTTCTCCGCACGTATTGCTTTGACTGTCATGCCGAGGGCGCCAACGAAGGCAACGTGGACATCGGCGCGTTTCTGCAGCGTAACGATTTTCAACAGGACACTCTGTTCTGGGACAAACTACTGCGAAACATACGCGCCGATGTGATGCCGCCGGCCGACGCCGACAAACCAACTCGGCACGAAGTGACTCGGATGGCGGAGTGGGTGAAGTCGGATGTGTTTCGAATCGACCACGCGAACCCCGATCCCGGGCCGGCGTTGGTTCGCAGAATCAATCGGAATGAATATCGCAACACGATCCATGATCTGTTGGACTACGATTACCAAACCGATCTGCTGTTCCCCGCAGATGACACCGGTTACGGATTTGACAACAATGCCGCGGCGCTAAACATCTCACAAATCCTGGTTGAAAAGTACCTGAAAGCAGCCGAAGAAATCGTGGCGGCCAATGTGCCAATGGTTTCTCGTGAGGTCAAGAGAATCAAGGTTGCAGGCAACGAGCTGTCGCATCTGCCCTTGGAACCGGAAACGGTCGACAACGATGCGGAGAAATCAGAGTCAATACGCTCGGCTGATCGAGGCAGGACAGAGCGACTGGAGTTCAAGAATCCCGCCCGTGTTGGCACGACGTTCCAAGTCGCCAAAGCGGGGAAGTTCAAGCTCGATCTTTCGCTTTGGGTTCGCGGCCACTTCACTTATGATCCCGGCCGGACTGAGATGGTGATCCGATTCAACGGCAAAGAGATTCATCGCCAGCAGTTTGTCTGGGAAGAGCGAGTCTGGTATCCGATGGAGTTTGACTACGAGCTGGAACCAGGCGACCATGACTTTGAAATCCAACTGACGCCTCTGCCGGACGCGGGCGATGCGCCCGCGCGACGAGATAGTACCGAACTGTACATTCAAATTGACCACGCGATGCTGGTCGGTCCCGAAGCAGTCTCAGACTGGGTGGAGCCGAACAACTACGAGCGTTTTTTTCATCGCGACTTGCCGCCATCCGATCCGCAAGAGCAGCGAGTCTACGCCGGCGAGATCCTGGAACGCTTCGCCAGCAAAGCGTTTCGTCGGCCGACCGATCAGCGGACGATTGACGGCCTGGTCGCGATCGCGGAGGACAGTTATTCCAAACCGGGAAACACATTCGAAGAAGGAATCAGTCGCGCGATCGTGGCCGTGCTCGCTTCCCCTCGCTTTCTGTACCTGACCGAGGACGTTCAGATTCCCAATGCGACAAGCGATGAATCTAATTTGGAAAAGTCGGGTGCCCCGCCCGTCTCGGCTTTGGTAGACGAGTATTCTTTGGCATCTCGGCTGTCGTATTTCCTCTGGTCGACGATGCCCGACGACGAATTGATGACGCTCGCGTCGGCCGGTCAGTTGCGGGCAAACTTGGACGCCCAAGTCAAACGGATGCTCCGCGACGAACGTTCGAGAAACTTTCTGCCCAGCTTTGTCGGACAGTGGTTGCGGTCACGCGAAATCGCAAACTTGATGCTCGATCCGAATGCGATCGCCGACGGTGACAAGTCGGCTGAGGAGTTGGCCGAGGAACAGCGACAGCGTGAAGAACGAGCGGGTCGATTCCGCGGCTTCCGAGGATTCCGACGCCCTCAACTCCGCTTTGACGCGGAGATCCAGAGAGCGATGCAACAGGAAACCGAGATGTGTTTCGGCTACATCATGGAAAATGATCGCAGCGTCCTGGAATTGATCGATGCCGACTATACGTTCCTCAACGAAGACTTGGCCGAGCACTATGGAATCGAAGGTGTCGATGGCGATCAAATGCGAAAGGTCGATCTGCCCGAGGACAGTCCGCGGGGTGGCGTGTTGACTCAAGGAACCTTGCTGACGGTCACCTCCAATCCCAATCGCACTTCGCCGGTGAAACGTGGGCTATACGTCCTGGAAAACATCCTCGGCACTCCGCCGTCGGCTCCACCGCCGGACGTGCCGGAACTGGACGAGTCAAAGGACCGTTTTGACGGACGGACGCCGACACTGCGGGAGGTCTTGGCAGCTCACCGCGAGAACGCGATTTGCATGTCGTGCCACGGACGAATGGATCCGCTCGGCTTCGCCCTGGAAAACTTCAATGCCCTAGGCATGTGGCGGCAGCGCGATGCCGGTCAGCCGATCGATGCCTCCGGCGAATTGCTCTCAGGCGAGACGTTCAACGACATCCGCGATTTGAAGCGAATACTTCGCGAAACGAAGCAAGCCGACTTTTATCGTTGCTTGACCGAGAAATTACTGATCTATTCGCTGGGGCGTGGGGTTGATGTAAAGGACACGGCGACGATCGATCATTTGGTAGATGAGCTGTTGGCCTCGGAGGGGCGATTCTCCGTTCTGCTAAGCGGCATCATCCATTCGCCCCAATTTCAGCGACGGCGATTGACGCCCGCTCAGTCAGAATTGCTGTCCGGAGTGCAAAGACGTTGACGGACAAGTTTTATTGTTGCTGAAATCTGCACGTAGGTTCTCGGCATCGTAATCAACCACAATCACGGCAATCTTGGAAAACGGCAATGCACCCCAAATACAATCAGTCAAAGCAAGCCGAACGTAACGCCTCATTGCAGCGTCGGCGGTTCCTCCGCGGATTGGGTGCGGCCATCGCGGTCCCGATGCTTCCGTCCATCGCACACGCGGCGGGAGATGCTGCCGGAATCAATTCGACCTCAGGTGCAACAAGCCGGGGAGGCGATGGTTCGGCACCGCTGCGGATGGCCTACTTCATTCATCCCAATGGCGTCGTGCAGGACTACTGGTTCCCCAAAGTCAACGGCAACGACTTTGAATTCAATCGCACGATGAAACCGCTGGAGGAGGTGAAGGAGCACGTGCAAGTCATCACGGGGCTCGACCAACTCAACGCCACCCCCGGCAACGATGGCGGGGGCGACCATGCCCGCGCCGGTGCAACGTACTTGACCGGTATGCGTGCGAAGAAGACCGGTGGAAAAGACATTCGCTGCGGAATCTCGATCGATCAAGTTGCCGCCCAGCAACTCGGCCACTTGACCCGTTTTGCGTCGTTGGAACTGACCTGTGACGCGATCCGAAACACGGGTAGCTGCGATACCGGTTACGCCTGCGCCTACCAGTACAACATGTCCTGGAGTTCGCCAACCACACCGGTCACCCCCGAACCGAATCCGCGTCTGGTGTTTGAACGACTGTTCGGGACCGGTGACCACGGCGAGCGAAAACGATCCTTTGAAATTCGCCGTGAACGTCAAAAGTCGATTCTCGATTTTGTCATGGAGGACACCCGCTCGCTGACGCGCGACATGGGATACGAGGATCAGGTTAAATTGGACGAGTACCTGTCCAACGTACGAGAGCTGGAACGTCGCATCTCCGACACGGAGCAGATCGCAAAAATTCCCGATCCAAACATGCCGACGCCGGCCGGAATTCCTGGCAACATCGGCGACCACATGGACTTGATGTACGACTTGCTCATCTTAGCATTCCAGACCGACCAAACTCGAATCGCCACGTTACTGCTGGCATACGATGGCAGCAATCTGCCGTATCCAGAGCTCGGGATTTCAGAGGGCCACCACTGGTTGACGCACAATCTGCGCGTGCCGGAGTACAAAGAGAAGGTTGGCCAAATCGAAGTCTATTGGATGCAGCGTTTTGCAAAATTCATCCGCAAGATGCGTGACACTCCAGACATCGACGGCAGCCGACTGATCGACAACGTGATGATGCTATACGGTAGCGCCATCTCGGATGGCAACATGCACAAGCACGACAATTGTCCGGCGATTTTGGTCGGCGGCGGCGGAGGCACGCTGCAACCCGGACGCGTGACCGATGCCGCTGGGATACCGATGTCCAACATGTACGTCAGCATGCTGGAAAAATTCGGAGTCCAGGGCGTAACGCAATTCGGCGACTCCAACGGTCGTTATGACGACATCTGAAATTCGCTAGCCACATCCCAGTCACCGCTGCTCAACGACTCGACTAAAAACGCATGGATGTACGGAGCCGCGATCGACCTGGGGCAGCTTGCCGATCACGAGATTGCGATGCCGGCGCTGTCGCAGCACGAGCGAATCACGTGGTCGTTCGGTCAAAGTGATGGGCAAATCTACGAGCAAGCCGATCTTGTCGCCCAAAGCGAAGACATGGCAAAGAAAACGCACCGAATCCTCGATGGCATCATCGCCTACGAAGAACTTTGGTCCGAAGGTAGCGAACCGATGAAACAGATCATGCGAGGCGTCGAGTTGACTCACGACGGCAACACGACCGGCTTTCATTGGCAAGGCGACGAATCAACGGTTCTGACGGGACTCGATGACGCGCTTCAGCGGCTGGATACTTGGAAACCGATATGGAAGAAACAGCACAGAGCAGCTCATCAGTGATTCTTGCACGGACGCATTGACGACAGAATGCTGCGCGAAGTTCGCATCAAATCTCAGCAATCTTGATTTGCCGGATCGCCATCCTCGTCCTCCGAGTGCGATCCGATCGCGATGGCAGGCTTTCGACCATCGGATGGTCGGAAAAGCACCGAATGCGTGCTGGTGAGCGATCTTGATCGTATCGGCTCTCCAGCTTTTGCACGGTGGAAATTTCCCGTGAAAGAACTCCCTTTCTCGTCAATTAAGGAATGCGAATTGCCGCAGAGCTGGAGCAAAGAGTCGACAAAGATAACGTCGACTTTGATTTCGGTGTTCTGTGCTACCGAGGCTCAGGGAGCAAGCCTCTCTGTTCCGTGGCGATCAGATTCACTGCCGTTGAGTTTCCGAGTCATTGAAACGGAGGAGATCGAAGATGAAATTGAAAGATGTGATGACCACGCACGTCCGCGGGATTTCGGCAGACGAGAGTGTCCGCAACGCAGCGGAGGCAATGAGCCAAATGCAAGTCGGATCGCTACCGGTGTTTCGCGATGGAAAACCAATTGGAATCATCACTGATCGCGATATCGTCGTTCGCTGCGTTGCTGCCGGCTTGGATTGTTCTCAAACGCCGTGCAGACAAGCAATGACGGGAGAGCTGATCACGTTGCCCGAGACGACGGACATCGAGGCTGCGGCGAGCGCCATGGAGGAACGTCAAATTCGTCGGTTGTTGGTGACGGGCGAAAACTACGACATCGTGGGAATTGTCTCGGTCGGCGATATCGCCGCCAATTCGGGATCACAAAAAGTGTGCGCGGAATTGATCGAGAGAATGTCGGTCCCCGCCGAACCGGTGCGTTTCGAAGCGGTGCAATAGCGGTTGCACCGCTGTTCATCGAAACAAAGAAATTTCAACACGGGTGATGTCGGGAAGATCATCACCCGTCGGACGAGTCGCCGTCCAGGAACCTCATCATTTTATTTGTCGAGCGTGAAGCCGATCTTCACGGTGACTTGCCAGTGGTCAACCTTGCCATCGGTGATGTCACCTCGGGATTCAGTCACTTCAAACCATCGCATCCCTCGGACGGTTTTTGAAGCATGAGTGATCGCGTTCTCGACGGCGTCTTCGATCGACGTCTTTGACGATCCGGTAATCTCGATTACTTCTAAAACGAGCACCATTCGCGGTACCAACGCGTCCAACTGCTCCGCTCGCCGGCGGCGAAGCTCACCAAGAATTCCCTAGGTGAGCGCGACAACACCGAAAGTCGTGGCGTCATTGCTACTTGGCATGGTGATTGCATCGCTACGTAATAAGCAAACAATCAATTGGAGGATTTCAACCGATGGAAGCATGGGTTCGCAATTTTTTAGAAGAGTTTGGAGCACTCGGCGTCGGACTATTGATGCTGGTCGAAAACATCTTTCCACCGATTCCATCGGAGATTGTGATGCCTTGGTCTGGCTACTCCGTCAGCCAGGGTGACAACTCGTTCATCGCAGTGGTTGCTGCCGGCAGTATCGGCTCATTTGCTGGTGCCATGTTTTGGTACTACCTTGCTCGCTGGATCGGCAAGGATCGGTTGTCGCGTTGGATTCGCGGTCACGGCGCCTGGCTGACGATAACGCCGAATGATCTCGATCGCGTGGAATCTTGGTTTGAACGCTGGGGATCGGTTGCCGTATTGGTGTGTCGTCTGGTTCCTGGTGTACGAACACTGATCAGCGTCCCCGCAGGATTCTCGACGATGTCAACACTCCGTTTCTCGCTGATGACCGCGATCGGGGTGGTGATTTGGACAACGTTACTGGCGGTGATCGGCTGGTGGTTGGGCGACAACTATGCCGACCTAGCCGGGCCGCTAAGTTGGGTCAGCACCTTGGTAATTGTGGGCTTGGTCGGCTGGTGGTTGTGGCGACTGTTGCAACAGCGAAAGATTCGCTTGCAAGAGGCCAATTCATGAACGTTGCTCTCTCCCAATCAACTCTTGATCCCGCCGGTCGAGGCGCGGAAGTGATCGCGGATCTGTTCTGGGTGATGGCTATCGGTGGTGTCTGTATCTGGTTGTTGGTGATCGGTCTAGCAGTTTACGCAATCTTGCGTCCCGGTAAACATCAGGCAAAGACGACGCGAGTGTTGGTGATCGGTGGTGGTGCGGTATTCCCGACACTCGTCTTAACAGGCTTGCTGACATACGGCTTGTCAATCTTGCCGGACTTACAAAGCCCCGCTCCGCAAGGCAGCCAAGTTGTCGAAGTGGTTGGTGTGCGTTGGTGGTGGCGAGTCCGATATCGCTTGCCTAGTGGAAAAACGGTCGAAACGGCCAACGAGATACATTTGCCTGTTGGCGAAGCGGTCGAGTTCAAGCTCACCAGCGAGGATGTCATCCATTCGTTTTGGATTCCCGCGTTGGGCGGCAAGATGGACATGATTCCGGGACGTGAGAATCGCTTGAAGTTGTTTCCGACCAAGACGGGTGTTTTCCGTGGTGTGTGCGCGGAGTTCTGCGGTGCCGCTCATGCTCAGATGTCGTTTGACGTCGTGGTCCAGTCCAGGGACGAATTTGATCGATGGCTGGTTGAACTGCAGCAGTCGGCTGGTGAATCAGACCACGCCGGCCAAGCCGTCTTTCGATCACGCGGCTGTGGTGCGTGTCACACGATTCGCGGAACAGAGTTTGACGGCGTGGTCGGCCCTGATCTGACTCATTTTGGCTCACGGCGAAGTATCGGAGCATCGGTCTTGGCAAACACACCAGAGAATCTGACTCGCTGGATCAGTCATACGCATCAGGTCAAACCCGGCGTCGAGATGCCCGCGTTTGATTCGATCGACGCGGAGAAGTTGGCGGAGTTGGTCGACTATTTGATGGAACTCCGATGATCGAGTCAAACCATAGCAGAAGTCGCAAAGGCATTTGGCGATACCGGACGACGCAGATACTCTTGCTAAGTTTCTCGACAGACAAACGAGTTGAGATCCGGCAGGAGGCGCACGATGGATGAACGCGCAGAACGGCTGCTAAAAGCATGGGAGACGCCGAAGGGTTGGCGGTACTGGTCGGCGGTCAACAACTCAGAGGTGGGACTTTGGTACACACTGGCCGCGTTCGCATTCTTTTTGTTCGGCGGCGTGCTGGCGTTGATCATGAGGATTCAGCTTGCCATTCCCGACAACGACTGGTTAACCCCTGAACAATACAATCAGGTCTTCACGATGCACGGCAGCGTGATGATGTTTCTGTTTGCCGTGCCGATTTTGGAAGCGATTTCGATCATGTTGTTGCCCGAAATGCTGGGCGCGCGTGACCTTCCATTTCCACGTCTGTCGGCATACGGTTTTTGGTGCTTTTTGATCGGCGGCGTCTTCGTCTGCGGATCACTTTTCTTCGGCGTCGGGCCACGTGGCGGATGGTTCATGTATCCGCCGATGACGACGCAGTACCAAACCGATGTGGGACCTGACATATGGCTGTTGGGGCTGTCGTTCATCGAGATCGCTTCCATCGCGGCGGCTGTGGAGTTGATTGTCGGGACATTGAAATGTCGACCGCCGGGGATGCGATTGAATCTGATTCCACTGTATGCGTGGTACATCTTGGTCGTCGCGGTGATGATCCTGTTCGCATTTCCACCATTGATCGCCGGTGACCTGTTGATGGAACTGGAACGCGCACTTGACTGGCCATTCTTTGATGCCGAGCGTGGCGGTGACCCGATGCTTTGGCAACACCTGTTTTGGATTTTCGGGCACCCGGAGGTCTACATCGTGTTCTTGCCGTCGATCGCGTTGGTCGCGATGATCGTGCCGACCTTCGCGCGGACGCCGATCGCCGGCTACGGCTGGATCGTGTTGGCAGCGGTGGGAACCGGTTTTCTGAGTTTTGGGCTTTGGGTTCACCACATGTTCACGACAGGATTGCCCGGAATCTCAATCGGAATCTTTTCGGCAGCGTCGGAGGCGGTCGCTATTCCGACCGGCGTGCAAATCTTTTGCTTCATCGCAACACTGTTGATCGGTCGGGTCAGACGCAACGTCGCGTTGATGTTTGTGCTGGCCGGGCTGGCCACGTTCATCATCGGCGGACTGACCGGAGTGATGATCGCGATTGCACCGTTTGACTATCAAGTTCATGACACCTACTTCATCGTCGGCCATTTGCACTACGTGTTGGTCGGCGGAACGATCTTCCCAATTGTGGCAGGGTTTTACTATTACTACCCGTTCGTGACAGGCAAGCAACTCAGTGAACGACTGGGAACGATTGCATTCTGGGTCATGCTGATTGGATTCAACGTCGCTTTCTTTCCGATGCATATCAGCGGTTTGATCGGGATGCCTCGCCGCGTCTACACGTACCCTGGCGGTATGGGGTTTGAGTTGCCCAACCTGATCTCATCCATCGGTGCTTTCACGCTAGGTATCGGATTCTTGATCCTGTTGTACGACGTGTTTCGCCCCAAAGGTAAACAGCCACTGGTCAAACGCAACCTGTGGAATGCGGGAACACTGGAATGGAGCGGCCAAGTTCCCGATCAACCGTGGGGCATCCGCAGCATTCCAATCGTGACGACACGTTACCCGCTTTGGGAGCAAGAGAACTTTCTAAAGGACGTCGACGAGGGCAACTTCTACCTCCCGGATGCAGAAGAGGGATTAAGAGAAACGATGGTCACGAGCACGGTCGATGCCGAACCGATGCAGTGTTTGCGTGTCCCGGGGCCGACATTTCTGACTCTGTTTGCGGCAATGTTCACCGGGGCAGTGTTCATTTTCTCAACCTTTCACTGGTATTGGGCGGCAGGTGTTAGCTGTGTACTGTCGTTTGCGACCATCCTCATCTGGCTGTGGACCGGGACGGCGATCATTCCTGAAAAAGACACAAAGGACGTCGGGCTGGATTTGACGTTGCCGACGTATGTTTCGGGTCCCGCAGCGGTCGGATGGTGGGCGATGTTCATCACCATGTTGGGCGACATGACCGCATTTGTATCGCTTGTATTCGGATACTTTTTTTACTGGACCGTACATGAAGACTTTCCTCCGACGCAGTTTGACGGGCGAATCGTTATGGGGCCGGGCATGGTCTGGCCTCTTTGCTCGGTCGCGCTGGCGATCTTGGCTTGGTTGTCTGTTTTGTTGTCGCGCCGCTGGAATCGTACTGGAACGAACGTAGCGACAGTCAACGCGACGATCGATCAGAAATCTAAACGCCGAGACACATGGCGAGCTTCGATTCGGTTCTATTTCGGCATCGCCATCGCAATACTGCTTGGGCTTGCTTCCGCATGGGCACTTTTTTGGGGACCGTATTCAAACGGCGTTGATCCGACGCAGCATGTCTATTGCGCCAGCGTCTCCGTCTTGGTGTTGTGGACGATATTACACTTGCTCGTGGGGGTGGTGATGTTGGTTTACACCGCTGCACGACGCGTATGCGGGCTTATGGATGCCGTCCACGATGCAGACATTGTCAACGTCACTCTGTACTGGCACTTTTTGGCGTTGACCGCCACGATCACCGGAACTGTCATCGCTCTGTTTCCGGAGGTAGCATGATGCCCGGCGTCGAATCACCAACCAAACACGCCGAATCGAAACCGAAAACAATTCGGGATCACCTTTGGTGGATTGTGATCTCGCCCTGCACGTGGGCGATTCATTTCTTGGCGTGCTACATCACTGTCGCGATCTGGTATGAGAAACTCGCGGAAACACACGATTTGAAGACGCTCTGGACTCTGATATCGCTCTATTCAGTGCCGGCGATTCTCGTCATTGTCTTGGTTGCTGGGATGAGTTATCAGAATTTTCGGCGGGGCGATCCGCCCATTCCCTACGACTTTGATGACCCCGACGAACGCACTCACTTTCTGGGGTTCACCGCATTCCTGCTGTCACTGCTCAGCCTCATCGCGACGCTGTACACCGTGTTGGTTTTTGTCATGGTGGGAGGACACTGATGAAGTTGACTGCTTGGAACGTCGGCTGGTTGGTGCTGCTGATTGCTTGGATGGGGCCACTGCCCCATCTCGCCCAATCCTCCTTCGCCGCGCACATGACGCTACACATGGCAGTTGTCGCGGTGGCAGCACCATTGTTGTCGATTGGGATGTCGGGGCTGCATTACGATCCCGTCCGCCGTGTGCCATCGTTGTTCTCGCCCATCCCCGCATCGATAGGCGAGCTGGTGATTGTCTGGGCTTGGCATGCGCCGGGACTGCATCATTTTGCGAGACACTCGTCGATCGGATTTCTTATCGAACAGACGATGTTCTTGTGCGCCGGCGTCTGGGTTTGGTTGTCGGCCTTTGGAGGCGAGATTCCTCGATCGCCGCGGCGCAGCGGCGCTGGAGTGATTGGTTTGTTGTTGACGTCGATGCACATGACGTTGCTCGGTGCGTTGTTGGTGATGTCGCCACGGTTGTTGTATTCGCATCATCACGGTGGCGGCGGACTGTCACCAATCACGGACCAACACCTGGGAGGCGCGGTGATGTTGATCGTCGGCGGCGCAGCATTCCTGGCGGGCGGTTTGTGGTTGACGAAGGATTTAATCACGCTCGCTCACAGCGAGAATCGACGAGATCCTCGGACTTCTGAGACAGCTCTACCTCCGTATGCTCCACCCGCGGGAGCGAAGACATGAAGATTACCTTTCGACGAACACTCATCACTGTCACGTTGCTCGCTGTCGCCGGCGTCGTCGTTCTGGTCAGCGGTGTCATTCCGGTGACAGCCAGCAGCGGTCATTGGCCAATCACGGCATGGTTGCTGGACTACGCCAGCGATCGTTCGGTGGACTTTCACAGCAACGGAATCGAGGTTCCGCCGCTGGACGAAACCGGCATGGTCAAATTGGGAGCTGGGACCTATCAGACCAATTGCATTTTCTGTCACGGGCAACCCGGCAAAGAGCAACCGCCTGTCGCACAAGGCATGACGCCGCAGCCACCGCTGCTGCGAGTCTCGATGGCGGGGATGAGTTCAGAGGAGAAGTTCTACATTCTCAAGCACGGTGTCAAGTTCGCCGGGATGCCGGCCTGGCCGACACAGAATCGAGACGATGAAATCTGGCCGGTCGTCGCTTTTCTCAATCAGCTTCCTGAAATGAGTCACCAACAGTATCTAAAGGACACGCGAGTCGACCCCGCTGAGACAGACAATCCGATCAAACGCTTTGTCGCCGAGCATTGCGCATCATGTCATGGCTTGGATGGCAACAAGAACGTCAATCGGCGTGTGCCGGTTTTGGCTGGACAAAACAGAGCCTACCTAAAAGCGTCGATTCAATCCTTTCACGACATGACACGGCACAGTGGTGTCATGATGCCGGTGGCATACCATTTGACGCAATCGCAAATCAACGAATTGGCAGGCTACTTTGCAAATCAATCACGCAATGATTCTGCAAATCATCGCCGGGAGCTCAAGGAGCTGGACATGAATGATTTGATTGATTTTGGCAGGCAGTTAGCTCACGAAGGTGATGCATCGGCAAAGATCCCCTCGTGCGTCGATTGTCATGGACCAGGCGATTGGCTTCGTAGCGATACTCATCCGCGATTGACGGGGCAACCGGCTTGGTACATCACCAGGCAGTTGGAACTATTTGGCCAGCGAAAACGTGGTGGCAGTGAGGCGGAGATCATGCACAAGATTGCCGACAAACTGGATGACCGATCGCGGAGAGCTCTGGCTATCTATTATGAATCGGCAGCAATGCATGAAGGCGATGCGACCGCGAAAGAAGGCGGATCATGAGTGATTCGAGCAGCAGCGAAAGTAATGCCAAGCGGCGGCGTCCGTGGGCGAGTTACCTAGTTGGGTCGATCGCGTTGTTGCTGGTAGGCGGTGCAAGCTATGCGGGATACAAACTCTACTCGCAAAGCGACACTTCGCAGCAAGCTCACTCGCGGCCGCCAACCTCTGTTACCGTCGCATCGGCACAGCGTCAGACGTGGACCACGGAACTCACCGGCGTGGGCACACTCACCGCAGTTCAGGGAACGGAGTTGACCAGTGAACTGGCCGGAAAAGTCGTTGCGATCGATTTTGAATCAGGGGCACGGGTGGAACAAGGCGAACTACTGGTCCAACTGGATACGACCAGCGAGGTTGCACAGCTTGAGTCGTTGGAGCCGCAGTTGCGAAAAGCCAAATCGGATCAGGAGCGCGCGACGCAGTTGATCGAGGGCAATGCCATCTCCAGAGAAGCTTACGACGAAGCGATCGCCGAAGTCGATCGTTTGCAAGCAGCGATCGACAAACAGCGTGCCATCATCGACCGCAAAAAGATTGTCGCTCCATTTGCGGGCACGCTCGGCATTCGGAAGACCAATCTGGGCCAGTATGTTTCGCCCGGCGACGCGGTCGTGAACCTTCAGCAGATTGAACCGATATTCGTCGACTTCGATCTTCCCGAACGCAATTCGGGTGTCGTCGATCTCGGGATTGCGGTGCGAGTTTCCACGTCTGCCTACCCCGATGCAAGATTCATTGGGAACGTTTCTGCAATCACACCGTTGATCCAAGAAACCACACGCAGCTTCACCGTCCGGGCCGAACTGCCCAATCAAGAACGCAAATTGAAACCAGGAATGTTCGCCGACGTCGTCGTGGAGCTTCCGCAGCAACGTGATGTCGTGACGATCCCGCAGACGGCCATCGCAGTCAACGCCTATGGCAGCAGCGTGTTCGTGCTGCAGGAAGCCGAACAAGGATCCGAGCAAACGCTTGCCAAACGAACTTTTGTACGAACGGGCGAGCGACGTGGCCTGGACATCGAGATCATCGAAGGCGTCGAAGCGGGACAGCGCGTGGTTACTTCGGGCCAATTGAAACTGAGTAATGAGTCGCCGGTCACGATCAGCCAGAGAGATGTCAGTGAAGGCGTCGTAGCGGAGCCGACAAAGCCGTGAGCATCTTCACCCGATTCATTGATCGCCCCGTCCTGGCAACGGTGATCAGCCTTGTCATCGCCCTGCTGGGTGCCCAAGCAATCACTCGATTGACCGTCCGCCAATACCCCCAAACGACGTCGACGACCATCACGATTGTCACGCCGTACATCGGTGCCGATGCAGACCTCGTGCAAGGCTTCATCACCACGCCACTGGAGCAAGCGATCGCCACCGCCGAAGGCATTGACTATTTGGAAAGCAGCAGCACGCTGGGCACCAGCACGATCACGGCGAGACTGGTGTTGGGCTACGAACCCAACGAAGCCGTGGCGGAGATCTTGACCAAAATTCAACAGGTCCGCAATCGTCTGCCACCGGGCAGCGAGGACTCGATTGTCACGGTCAGTACCGGCGGTGATCAAGCCGCCATGTACCTTGCCTTCACCAGCGATGTCTTAGAGGCAAGTGAGATCACTGACTACTTGACCCGCGCCGTCCGCCCCCGTCTGGAGACCGTCGCCGGAGTTCAACAAGCACAAACGATCGGCTCGCAAACGATCGCGATGCGGATCTGGCTTGACCCGTCCAAGATGGCTGCGCTTGGCGTCACGCCATCCCAGGTTCGCACCGCAATCACGCAAAGCAACTTCCTGGCTGCCGTGGGCGAGACCAAAGGGCCAAAGCTCGCCATTCCTTTGAAGGCGGAGACGAATTTAGACAGCGTCGATGCCTTTGAGAAACTGGTCATCCGCGAGCAAGGCGATGCGATCATTCGACTGCGAGATGTGGCCGACGTCAAACTGGGAGCAGAAACCTACGACAGCAGCGTGATCTTCGAAGGCAAGACAGTGGTCTTCATCGGCGTCCAGATCGCGCCCGAAGCGAACCTGTTGGAAACGGTCACCGGCGTTCGCGCGCTCATTCCGGCGATCAAAAAGCAACTTCCAACCGGTCTGGAGGGAACGATCGTTTACGACGCTACCGAAACCGTCGAAGACTCAATCGACGAAGTCGTCCAATCTCTAATAGAAGCCCTGGTGATTGTCAGCGTCGTCATCTTCTTATTCCTTGGCTCGTTACGTTCGGCGTTGGTTCCCGCTATCGCCATGCCACTTGCCATCGTCGGCGCATTCTTCATCATGCAGATGCTTGGCTACTCAATCAACCTGCTGACGCTGTTGGCTTTGATTTTGGCAATCGGTACGGTGGTGGACGATGGTATCGTGATCGTGGAAAACGCAACGCGGCACATCGAAGGCGGAGCAACACCAGATCAGGCAGCGAAACGAACGGTCAAGGAACTCGGCACGAGCATCGTCGCGATGAACATTGTCGTGTTGGCCGTATTCGCCCCGATCGGCTTGATGGGCGGATTGACGGGAAGCCTGTTTACCGAGTTCGCCTACACGGTTGCCGGCGCGACGTTGATTTCCGGCGTGATTGCGCTGACGTTATCCCCGATGATGTGCGCAAAAATACTGCGATCAAAAGATAAATCTGGCAGGACGCTCGAACAATCCAGCAGCGAGTCCAACGGCGATCAAGAACAAGATCATACTGCGAACAATAATCGAGACTGGTTCCTCGCCCGTTGGGTCAACGCGGGATTCCGCTGGCTTGCCAGCGGCTATAGCCGCGTGCTCACTGGTGCCCTCGACGCACGCTGGTTGGTGCTTTCCGTTGGCGTCGCAATTCTGGGTAGCCTCTACTTTCTATTCAGCGCCGCCAAGTTTGAACTGGCACCGCCGGAGGATGAAGGCTTTCTGGTGATCACCGCTCAAGCCGATCCCAATGTTTCCATTGACCAACTAGAACGCTGGACATCCGTACTGGCGGAGAAGATTGGCGAGTACGAGGGAGTTGAATTTGTCTTCACGGTCAACGGTGGCGGCAGCGGCAGCGGTGGCAGCAACGGGGCTTTTGGAGGCGTGAGCTTATTGGATTGGGAGCAACGCGAAATGACCCAAATGGAACTTCAACCGCAGCTGCAGTCGTCCGTTGATGAAATCGCAGGTCTGCAATCCGTCGTGATCGCACCACCGGTCTTGCCCGGTGCGGGCGGAGGCCCACCGATCCAGTTTGTCATCAGTTCCATCGACCAGCCACGCTCCGTTCTGGAGTCCGCTCAATCACTTCTCGAAGCGGCCCGGCAGAGCGGAAAATTCACTTTCATTCAGTCCGATTTGAAGTTCGACAAAATCCAGCATCGTTTGTTGATCGACCGTGACAAAGCAGCCGCATTGGGAGTCAACGTCGACACGATTGGACTGGACCTTTCGACGATGCTCTCGGGCGGCTACGTCAACTTCTTTAGCTATGATGGACGCAGCTATCGCGTCGTCCCACAAGTCCAGCGTCGTTATCGACTGGTCGCAGATCAGATCCTCGACTATCGCGTTGCTACTCGAAGTGGTGAACTGGTCCCAATGTCGTCTTTCATCTCGATCAAAGAAGACGTTCAACCCCGACAATTGAAGCGTTTCAATCAGCTCAGTTCGGCCACTCTGTCCGGCGTGCCAGCACCCGGCGTTTCTCTCGGAGAAGCGATTGATTTCTTGAAACAGCAGAGCAACGGCACCCTGCCTAACAATTACGTGACCGATTGGAAGGGGGTGTCACGACAATTCGTTTCTGAAAGCTCATCGCTGTTGCTGGCCTTCGGTTTGGCCGTCCTGTTGATGTATCTGACGTTGGCGGCTCAATACGAGAGTTTCCGTGATCCGGCCGTGATGTTGATCAGCGTCCCGATGTCCATCGCCGGGGCACTCGTGTTCTTCGCCGCCGGCGTCATCACCGTCAACATTTATACTCAGATCGGCTTACTGGCATTGATCGGTTCGATCATTCGTCACGGTATCTTATTGGTTGAGTTCGCGGGTGAACTGCAAACCAGTGAGCGACTTGACCGACGAGCTGCGATTGAAAAAGCAGCGTCGCTGCGGCTTCGTTCCATCTTGATGACGACGACCGCAACCGTCGTCGGTTTGATCCCTCTGCTCGTCGCCAGTGGAGGTCCTGGTGCAGCCAGCCGTTTTGCGATCAGCTTCACTCTCGGCATTGGGATGGCGATCGACACCCTGTTCACGCTGTTTGTCGTCCCAGCGTTCTACACGGTCCTCGCCAGCGAGCGTCATTAATCAACTCGCGAAATTCACCGACGGAGAAATTGCAAAAGGTCAGCCGATCACAAACCGACGGCTCTTGAACCCAGGTTTTCGTGAGGCGGGTGCGACGGTGACGATCGTGGGCAACGTCGGGGGACGACATTGATATCTCAGTCCAAACTCGGATGTCCAAAGTGTTTTCGGCATGAAGATTGCAGCCATTGATCAACCGCATCGTGGGTAGAAAGAGACTCTAGCGAAGGCCCCAAAGACTTTCGCGGTAATGCCAAACCAGACGAAATTCAACGCGAGTCTTCGGAACCCTTGGCGACTTTCGCTACTCATCCAAATCGTATCTCTTGGGAGTCAAGTCATGTCCGACACGACAATCAAAAAAGTAAGCGCCGACACATCGCCTCGCGGAAGCATGGGTCAAAAATATCTGGTCTCGGGAACTTCCATGGCAATGCGATTGTGGGAAGAACAACCGGGTACGGATTACATGCAGCCTGCCCGCCGCGACTACGAAACAATCGGCTTCGTGATCATGTTTTGCCTCAGTTGATTCTGGAGTCGTGTGGTGATCGAGTTATTCTACAGTCCAAAGGAGGACCTACTGATGACACGATCTCGACGAACCTTTACCGCCCGGGAAAAAGCTGCTGTCGTAAAACGCTACCTGGTCGACAAATTCCCATTTCTGACCTGTGCGATGAGCTAGGCCTGCAACCCACTCAGGCTTACTCCTGGCAAAAACAGCTCTTTGAGAATGCAGAGGCAGCCTTCGCCACACCTGGGCGAAAGCCGAGGCAAGATGATGCGATCGTAACAGTTCTTTCAGCGGACTTTGCTGAGATCTTGTTCAGTAGCTATTTTGGAGGCGCAAGTTACGACTACGGTCGAGCGAGTTTCTTCGACGGCCACGGCAACCTCTATCTCACTGGATCAACAAAGGCCCGGGTTGGCCGGTCCAGAACGCTTTTCAATCTCAATTCGCTGGCGGCGGCGGGAAAGAGCTTTGCTATGAAGGAGCCTGCTTCGCAGGCGACGTGGTACTCGCTAAATTCATCAAGATCCCCAACTGAGAACCGTCGTGAGTGGAATGCAGTTCATTGGGGCAGCGCGCCCGGCATCATTCCTGTCGTTTGTTACCTTTTACGCTGTAGAAAACGGACGCGTTCTTGTTCCCAAGTGAACTTTCCACTAGCGATTGTTTGCGGCAGGATGATGCCCGCTGACTAATTTGCAGCACCGCTGAAAAACCAATGCCAACCCCTGACACAACGCATCAAAACGAATCCGCGTCTTCACCAAAGACCAACTTCACACGCCGTCGACGGCCACTTTCTCGATTCATGATGGTCGCCCGTCGGGTACACCTCTACGCAGGATTGTTTTTGCTGCCCTGGGTGTTTCTATATGGAATCACCGGTGCGATGTTCAACCATCAAGGATTGTTTCCCGAAGGGCAAACCATTTCGATTCCGCAAGCCGTCGTTGCTGGTTCCGCCATGTCGGACTTTCCATCGCCGGACGTATTGGCGCAGCAAGTCGCCGACGCGATTGAGCGCACTGGCGAGAACGTGTCGGTCACGATCCACGACAAGTCGGAAGCCAAGTTCACAAACAACATTATGTTCGAAGTGACCGCCATGGGCCAACGTCACGTGTTGCATGTCAGCCCTCACAATCACGAATCTTACTTGGTTCAGTTTCCGGAACCGACTTCGAAACCGACCAACCTTGTTGCTGATCTCAAGAGAGTCCGGCTCGCGGAAGATCCTCAAGACATTGCGTTTCGCGCGGCAATACACATGCTGCAAGAGACGGGGATCGAATCCGACGACATGCTCAAGCCACATGGTTGGACAAAACTTAATTTCCTGGCATCCGTGAATGGCAAGCCTGCGCGGGTAACGTATGTCCTCAAAGATGGACACGTTGATGTCACCTCGTACAATGGCAGTACTGGAATGTCTCGGCGAGGTTTTTTCATGCGATTGCACACGTCCCATGGTCAATCACCGAGCTGGACGGCCCGCTTGGTCTGGTCATTGTTCGTGGATACGATGGCTTTTGCCATGGTTGCCTGGGGTCTAACCGGACTACTCATGTGGTGGCAAATCAAACGCGTGCGTGTGATTGGCGGCTTCGTCATCGCAGCGAGTCTTCTCGTCGCATGTGTCATGTATATCGCGATGCAACACTTCTACGCAACGAATATGCTCTGACCGATGTTTTCGTTGCCGATTCCAGAGTGTCTTTCGCCAACGACCGCGCCCCGGACCGACCATAGAGTCTACCGTGCCGCCTGCTGATCGAGTTGAACCGAGGGGTTCAGCCCGGCAGGGTGAACGCGTGTTCGAGCCGGCATTGTGAACGCGTATTCGGGCCACCGCCAAACTCCTTCGATCCGTTTGAGCATCGCCGGATCGTCTATACTCTGGGTATCCGATTGGAGCGTTGCCCTGTTTGCTCCCAATGGCAACTTCCTGACTGCCCCTCCCTATGTTTTGTCTTTGATTTCCCATCATGATCTCACGAACACTCTTTCTGTTTATCGCATTGGCTGCGATACAATTTCCCGCTTTCGCTGCCGACGCGACCAAGCCAAATATCGTGTTCATCTTGGCCGACGACATGGGATATGGTGACCTTGGCTGTTACGGTCAACGATTGATCCAGACACCCAGGCTGGATCAAATGGCTGCCGAAGGAATTCGATTTACGAATTTCTACGCGGGCAACACGGTTTGTGCCCCATCGCGTTGCGTGTTGATGACGGGGCGACACATGGGCCACGCATATGTCAGAGGAAACGCCGGTGGTCCCGACATGTCGAGTCAGACGCTGCGAGATGAGGACGTGACGGTTGCAGAGTTGCTCAAGTCCGCTGGCTATTCAACCGGCTTGTGCGGCAAATGGGGGTTGGGCGATCATGCGGAAGGCGGCAGGGTTGGGTTGCCGAGCCGACAAGGGTTTGATTTTTCCTATGGCTACTTGAATCAAGTTCACGCACACAACTATTTCCCCGAGTTCCTTTGGCGAAATGATGCCAAGGAATCACTCAACAATGTGGTCCATCGACTGGACCGATCCTATGGCGGGTTCACCGGCGGTTGGGCAACCAGGAAAATCGACTACAGTCACGATCTGGTTGCCAAGGAAGCAAACGAGTTCATCACGCGTCATGCCGAAGCATCCAAGGATGGCAAGCCGTTCTTTCTGTACCTCGCATTCACCATCCCACACGCAAACAACGAAGCGACGAAGGGAACCGGCGACGGAATGGAGGTGCCCGACTATGGACAGTACGCGGACCAGGACTGGAGCAACCCAGACAAAGGACAAGCTGCGATGATCTCGCGTTTGGATGCTGACGTCGGACGACTGCTCGACCTGTTGGACACACTCGGTATCGCGAATAACACCGTGGTGATGTTCTCTAGTGACAACGGACCTCATAATGAAGGTGGCCATCATCCGGAGCTATTTGATCCGGCCGGACCGCTTCAAGGGATGAAGCGTGATCTCTACGAAGGAGGCATTCGGGTTCCCTTCATTGTTCGTTGGCCAGGGACGGCTCCCGCCAATACGACCTCGGATCACATGGGATACTTTGGCGACCTGATGGCTACAGCCGCCGATTTGGCCGGCGTGGCTCCGCCCGCAGGGCTGGATTCGATTAGCTTTGTACCCACCATCCGCGGTGATCTGGGTCGGCAAAAACAGCATGATTACCTTTACTGGGAGTTCTATGAGCAAGGCGGCAAGCAGGCGGTGCGTTCAGGGAACTGGAAAGCGATCCGGATGCCTTGGATGACTGGCCCGACCAAACTATTCGACTTGGACGCCGATATCGGCGAAGCAAACGATGTGGCGAAGGAGCATCCCGACATCGTTGAGAAGTTAGAATCGATCATGGCAGAAGCCCATGTTCCACATCCCAATTGGGAAGTGCGTGGATCCAGGTGAGGAAAGTGACCGATCCCATCATGTCCTATCATCGAAGGTATCGAGCCGATTTCGGGAAGACATTCTGTTGGTCCTTCATTGCCGCCGCGTTGCTGTTGGCCGCAGCTAGCTCCTCGCCCGCCAACGCGCAGTGGAAACGACATACGATTGACGACCGAGGCAGAGGCGCCGATGGCGTGCGTCTGCTGGATATCGATCGCGATGGCGAGTTGGACATCGTGACCGGATGGGAAGAATCCGGGCATGTCTGCGTCTACTTTGCACCGGATATCGAACAGCGAAGTCAACCTTGGCCGCGCGTCGTTGTCGGAAAACAAAAGTCGGTGGAGGATGCGGTTGCGATCTCATTGCCGGGTGAGTTCGCCGCTTTGGTCGTCAGTTGCCACGAAGGAAACCAAAAGCAGGTTATGGTGCATCGATTGGATGCCAAGGACGACAAGGTGCTGACACGAGATCTCATGTTGCAAGAGGGACGGTGGAAATCAACGCCGATCAAGAGCTGTGATCAAGTTTCTCGCTGGATGTTTGCCACGATGGTCAACATTAGCGGTGCGGTTTCTGGGCTAGTCGTCGGATCCAAATCTCCAGACGGCCAAGTCGCATTGCTGTATCCGGCGTCTGGAAAGATAACGGCGGAATCCGAGCGCATAGAGGATTGGAATCGCGTCGTCTTGCAAAAGGCCGGATGGATCATGTCGCTGATCGCGGTCGACATGGATGCCGATGGCGACGAAGATGTCTTGGTCAGCGATCGCAAAGGGGATCGTCGGGGCGTGTATTGGTTGGAACAACCTGAGTCTGCAAAACGATCTGATCCGACGGCATGGACGAGGCACGAAATCGGTGCAGGAAATCACGAGGTGATGTTCATCGACGGCGACGCTGGCGAGGTCCTCGCAACGACTCGCGACGGATTGACCTTGCGATTTCAACGCACAGCCCCTGACTCGTGGACGACTGAAAGTCTCACCAATCCGCTGCAGATTCAAAGCGGCAAAGCGGTTCGGCGAATCCCCGGATCAGACCCACTACAGTTTGTCTTCGCTGCGAACACGGGTGTTCATAAAATGGACAAAGGGAAGCCCGGCGTGGTGCTCGCGTCAGTGGAGGCGCTCAACGACGCCACGAACGTCAGCGGACCTGACGGCGTCAAGTTTGACCGTATCGAGTTGCTGGATGTCGATGAAGACGGAGACCTGGACGTCATCACCTGCGAAGAGCGAGACAACTTGGGCGTGTTCTGGTACGAAAATCCAGGTCAGGCCTACTGAGTCAAGGCTTTTGATACCAACGCGGTGTTCCAAACCAATCATGCATTTCTTTTTCGAATGGCGCGACGATCTCTCTGGGTTCAGGAAATTCGCCGCGGTCGCCTGTTTCAACAATCCATGTGTCCAGGGCGGCTCGCATCTCCAGCAAGGCGGCTTGGTGAACAGGATCGGTTGAATCCACAAGATTTTTGATTTCATGCGGATCGGACAATGTGTCGTAAAGCTGTTCCGGCGGCAGGTCACGCATCAGCTCGGCCGGCGGCCCATTGAGCGAACCGTCCGCGAGCATGTTTCGCATCAACGGTTTCACCAAAAAACACTTTTCCTTGTACCGATTCAGCGATGCGAAACCTTGCTCGGGCATGTAGTTTCGCAAGTAGTGGTAGCGTTCCCCGCGAACGCTGCGGATGCGGTTCTCCGTTTCGTCGATGCGATCGCGTGCGCTGAAGGCGTACCGACGCGCGGGATCCGTGATCTGGCCCATGAACCGGCGACTTTGCATCGTTGACGGTCGTTCGATTCCGGCCCAACCAAGCGTGGTGGCAGTGATGTCGAGCAAACTGATGACTTGGTCATTCGTCGCACCACGTTGAAACTGTGGTGGAGCAGGGTGGCTGTTGGGCCAGCGGACGATCATGGGGACGTGGATGCCCGTGTCCCAGCACCAATGAATCCCGCGTGCTTCCAGGCGTCCGTTGTCGCCGAAAAACAAGATGATGGTGTTGTCAAACAAGCCGTCCTGCTTCAGACGCTCCAGGATCCACCCCACTCGAACATCCATTCCTGAGACCGAATTCAGATAGCGAGCCCATTCCTGGCGGGCAATCGGATGATCGGGATAGTAAGGCGGCAGGGTAACGTTTTCAGGAGTGGCGATCTTGGGGTGCCATTCTTCTCCGACAAACACCGCGCGTTCTTTTTCAAAGGTGCGTCGATCGTAGATGTCGTACTCGATCTCCGGTGTGTTGATCTGCGCAAAGAAGGGCTGATGAGATTTCAGTTGCTCCCAATCGTCCGTTGCATACACGGGGCCTTCGTTGACAAAGTTCAAATCGAGTTTTCCGGTCCCGACGGTGCGATCACCTATTTTGGAGATGTTCGCCGTCAGGTATCCGGCCTCGGCCAGCCGGTGCGTCATGGGCCGAACGCCAACGGGCAACCGGAAGTCATCATCACGGTGCGACCGCATGTGGTGCATGTCAGTGGTCGTCTGGTACATCCCCGTCATGAACGCGGAGCGACTGGGAGCACAAACGGGTGAAGTCGAAAACACGCGAGTGAACTTCACGCCGTCACCGGCCAATCCATCCAGGTTTGGCGTCGACACATTCGGACCGCCGTAACACCCCAAGTCCAGTTTTAGGTTTTCGCCGACGATCCAGAGAATGTTCGGCGGCCGCGTGTTCGACGGTGCGTCGGCCAGGGTTGAACTTGCCAAACCGACGCCAAACATCAGCACCGTTAGGAAACGCATGACTTGGGTGCAGCACATCACAAGGGGAACTCTTCAGCAAAGGGCTTCGTTATGCTGATCCTCGGTCGATCAAATCTTGTTCGTCACCACGAGCGCGACGTTGCAGATAGAGTCTGATCGGGACCTCGCCGAATTTGAGGTGATCCCTCAAAACACTGAGCAGGTAGCGGCGATAATCATTTGCGAACGCTTTGGGTTCGTTGCACATCAACACGATTGTGGGCGGCTCGGTCGCCACCTGAGTAGCGTAGTAGAGTTTCGGCCTTCGATTTTGGTACAGCGGTGGTTTGTGCGTTTCGATGGCGCTACGCAGCAAGCGGTTCAGCACGCCGGTGGAAACTCGTTCTCGGGCTTGCTTGTAGAGCATCGTTGAGTGATTCAACAACGCTTTGACATTCTTGCCTTCTTTGCCCGTGATGAACGCGATCGGAGCGTAGGCGAGTGTGGGGAAATTGCTTCGCAGGTAACGCACCCATCGCTCGGTGGCGACTTGGCCCAACAACAAGTCCCACTTGTTGATGACAAAAATGCACGGCTTGTTGTTTTCCATGATGTAGCCGACAAGTTGTTTGTCGACTTTGCTGATGGTCTCCGAGGCATCAAAGAACATCAGCACGACATCGGCGCGTCGAATGCTTCGTTGAGCACGGTGCATGCCGTAGAACTCAAGGTCCGTCCGTTGGCTTTTACGTTTCCGCAATCCCGGTGTATCGATTGCGATGAAGGTCTGCCCGTCGACTTCGAAGTGAACGTCGACACTATCACGCGTCGTTCCGGGAACTTCGCTGACGATCATCCGCTCGGTTTCGGCCAGCGTATTGACGAAAGTGCTCTTGCCGACGTTACGACGTCCGACGATTGTCAATTTCATCGTCGCGTCAGCAGCGACTTCATCCGATGGCGGCAAGCGATCGCGGATCAGCTCGAGTAACTCGTCGCGGTTGCGATTTTGGGTGGTGCTGACCGAGATCAGGCGGCCGCGTCCTAGTGCATGAAACTCTTCCGCGTGGATCTCCTGATGCGGCTGGTCGGCTTTGTTCGCCACCAAGATCACGGGCTTTTCGACGCCCCGCAGCCGTTCGGCAACCATCTCGTCCAGCGGCATCAAACCCGTTTGCACGTCAACGACCAACAAGATCACATCGGCGGAGTTGATCGCCAATTCGATCTGGCGACGCACATCGGCGGTCAAATCGTCCGCGTCTTCGACGCCCATGCCTCCGGTGTCGGTGAGTTCAAAGTAGCAGTCTTCGGACTCGATCAGGGTGGTCATCCGATCTCGCGTCACGCCTTCAAAGTTATCAACGATCGCTAGCCGTCGTCGGGCAAGCCAATTAAAGAGACTGCTTTTGCCCACGTTGGGTCGTCCTACGATGGCGACTTGGGGGACTGGCATGGGGAATCGACTCACTGTGCGAAATCTGACGGGACCGAACAATCTGGCAATGGTAAACGCCAGCGTTATTTTGAAACAGCGGACGCAGCGAAAGATTGTCTTTTTCCTCGGAAAACCAATGGTTTGAGCACTGGCCACCGCTGCGGGCGTTCTCGCACTCGGGCTCCCTCGCTATGATGATGGGCCGATCACAGCTACCGAGAGTAGACGCCTGCTGAGAAAGGTGTCAGACACCTTTTTAACCCATCTTTGCACCATGAATGACTCTCAGTCCCCGCTCGATGCCCTCCGCGTGCTTCAACAAGCCTCCGCACTGGCTGCTCACCTGCAGTCTCAGGGAGTGGACTGGTTGCCGGCTGCGGACGCGGACGAAGTGCAGCGATTGAAGGATTCGTTCTCCGCCTGGGCAAAGAGGAATACGGAATCGGTGCAAACCGATAAGCCGTCTCTACCTCCATCAACAGGTCAGCCAGGCGGCCGGGAAACGCAACAAACCGCACCTGCCGAGCCACCAAAACCGTCTGCAAGTCCAGCCGCCAACCCGCCTCGCCAACCCGCCGCACCGCTGGTCGTGACCGCCTCAAATTATCCAACGCCAAGCCTGCCTATTCAGCAACGTGCCGACACGCTGAACGTTTTGTCGGACCAAGTCGCAGCATGTGTTCGCTGCGATGCGTTGGCGCGATGCCGCACCCATACCGTGTTCGGTGAAGGAGACGTCAAGCCGCGTGTGGTGTTTTTCGGCGAAGCTCCCGGACGCGACGAAGATTTGCAAGGCAGGCCGTTCGTCGGCAGGGCCGGCCAGTTGTTGACCAAGATGATCGAAGCGTGCTCGTTGTCGAGACAGGAAGTCTACATCTTGAACACAGTCAAGTGTCGACCTCCGAACAATCGAAACCCTGAACCGATCGAGATCGAAAACTGCCGGGAGTATTTCGAGCAACAGATACAGATCTTGCAGCCTGAGTACATCGTTTGCCTGGGAGCTATTAGCACCCAAGCGCTGCTGAACAATCGCTTGCCCTTGGGCCAGTTGCGAGGCACGTTCCATCAGTACTTTTCTAGTAAAGTTGTGGTGACATATCATCCCGCCTACTTGTTGCGAACTCCGGCGGCAAAAAAGGCAGCTTGGACAGATCTGCAAATGATGATGCGTGACGCGGGTCTGAAGTGAGCGGCAACGGTTACGCAGCACGGCACAAAGCGTGTTGTCTGTGTTTCGGCGGATGGTAGTGTTTGTTCTCGACTCGGAGAACGTGAAATGGTTTGCTGCTGCATCTGACCGTGAAGCGGTCTCAGACGGTAGCCGGCGATAGAGCGCAGCGATCATCGCCGGTTCATTCGGTCTGACGAGAACCGACCCCGGAGGCGGTCGCAGCCACGATTCCGAGACGTCTGCGACACCCTTCGGGGTCGATTCAACATGGTTGTCGCATACCACGGGTGCGCCTTCGGCGACCCGTGGCTACCTTCTGCGATCCCTCGCGGGATCCAATTCCACTTTCCCGACTCAGTTCCCATACAGATGGGTAATCAAAGACGTCAGCAATAAACTTCACGTCCCCAGAGTCGAACGGCAATCATCGCTCGACGTTCCAAGTCGATAGCGTGCCCCGGTAAACGTATTGCCGTTCCCAATCATCGACCCACGCTGAAAGTCTCCCTCTCCTCGCATTCGCCTTTTGAAGTTGCACTTTTGCCCTAGTGCATCGTCCAGTCTTAGAACGTGGGTTCGGTAGATGAGCCGTTTTGGCGTTAGCCACGGTTTTCGTGACACAACCGTGGCTAACGCCAAAACGGCTAACCCCAAAATCAAGACCGGATGATGCACTAGGCAGTGTTACTGAACGCTCTAGTGCATCGTCCAGTCTTAGAACGTGGGTTCGGTAGATGAGCCGTTTTGGCGTTAGCCACGGTTTTCGTGACACAACCGTGGCTAACGCCAAAACGGCTAACCCCAAAATCAAGACCGGATGATGCCCTAGTGGTTTGTCACGATTCAATTTTAGGAACAGCCGTCGAGCGTTAGCTCACGGTTCCGTCGGGAAAACCGGACGCTATCGCGTTCCGGCTGATTGAGACTACTCCAGTTCTTAGCTGTGACAAAGCAGAACCGACACCCATGTTTCGGCAATCCGGGTGAACTTCAATCTGCATGAGATGCAACAATCGATGCGACAAAGTGAAGAAACTTTGGGGGAGTTCACGTATCTCGCAAATCACGCTCCCGACCAACATCTGGGATGTTTCCGCGATTCTGAGAAAGTAGTCGGTGGTGTTCAATAGATCGGAAACGTGATCCACCGCCTCTTCAACAATGATGGGCCGATAAATGTGCGGATAGGCCTCCACGTGTGCCGCTTGCAGCCGACAAATGGAGGCTGCCAAGAAGCTGATGTCCTTGGCAGTTGCCTCTCTGATTCGGATTCTTTGTTTCTCGTTCATCACGACCTCATTCAATGCCACACAGTGGTTGCATTGTAGCATTCACAATCGTTGCGGATCGTACGAGAAGGTTTCTCGCCGATGATGGTCGGACTTGAAAGTGAGATTCTCTGATGTGTTTGGCTGAGAACGTCGTCATCTGAGATCTCATAGGCCAATACCAGCACGAAGCGCAAGCAAGTGAATGGAGCGCCGCGAATCACTCGCTTGCGCCTCGTGCTGGTATCAAAGCTCAACTTGTGACATTGGCAATAGCGACATCAAGGAATTGCTAGCCTGAAACATTCATTGATCACTCATTGAACTTTTCCTATTGACCGAATTGCTCTGGTGAGAACAATTCACCCCGGTGACGAAACACATTCGCCACTCGAAAGCGACGGAAATGCTTTCAAATCATCTGACCGCACATGCAAGGAAGCCCTCTGATGCGTCAATCAAACAACGCTCGCGACTGCCACAGCATCTCGATCTCTACTGTTTCAGGCCAAGTTTCGGAATCTCTACAAGCCGAAGACGGTGTCCAACACGATGCAACGGATTGCCAGACCTTGTCCCTTGCAAGCATTCTGCCGGATCAACGATTCTTTGGCGGTGACGACATCGCGTTCACCGAAATCGCTTCGTCTCCACAAACTTGCCAACCCGGGCAACTGGTGATCTACCAAATCGGTGTACATGACCCATCTGAAATCGCCGCTCAAGCGATGGCCAGGGGCGCCGCAGGTATCTTGACCGAACAGTTGATCCCTTGCCCGTTGCCGCAGTGCATTGTCGGCAGCGTTCCCTCGGCCTTGGGCGTGATCCAGCGGGAGATCTTGGGGCGGCCAGATACCAAACTGTTGACGATTGGAGTCCTGGGCTCCACGGGCAAGACCTCGACATCTCTGTTGGTCGCCTCACTGTTGCGAAACCAAAAGATTCGAGTCGCCTATCAAACCGACCTGGGATGCTGCGACGGAGTCCTGTCGGAGACGCCCGATAGCGAATTACAAACGGAGACCCAATGGTTGACTTGGTTGGCCGACTCTGTGGACAGTGGCAGCCAAGCGGCGGTGATGGAATTGCGAGACGACGCTCTTCGTCAAGGACGCTTTGAACAAATCGAATTCGATGTCCTGATCGTCACGGGGGCGGCCGAACTGGCCAGCGATTTCGGGCCTTGTGGTTTGCAATGTGCACTGGAAAGTCTCGCGCCATCGGGTGTTATCATCGCGCCTGCGGATGACCCCAAGACCATGCGCCCAATTCTGGACAGTGGTTGTCGAGTCGTAACGTACTCCGCCACCGGCCCCGCTGATTTTAGCGTCACGTTGATCGAGCAATCATGTGGAATGACCACTCTGCTGCTGACGTCAACGGAGTTGAGCACGATGCTGGAAACACCACTGTGCGGATCCGCGATGGCAGCGAACATTGCAGCGACTGCGACGCTGGGTGTCTTGTTGGACCAACCGCTTTATGAAGTCGCCGAGTCGATCTCAAAATTTCGCGAGTTGCCTGGCAGAGGTCAGCGATTGTCCGATTACGGCTTTGCGACCGTGCTGATCGATGCTGGCGGATCGCCGGAACGAGTTGCTTCGACGATCCGCAATGCCTATCACACACGTGCCGGTGGGAAACTGTGGTGCGTCATGGCGATGGCGGACCAGGACTCCGATTCAGAGCTTGCGATCTATGGGCAAACCATGGAACGTTTTGTTGATCATTGCATCGTGAGTTGTGATGGCGCCAACAAGACAGGGTTCCTGCGTCAATCGCATGCGATACTCGATGGAGTTCAGAAATGTGCCGCGATGCGTTTGGTCGCCGATTGGCAGCGTGCGGTCCGCTGGGCGGTTGCGGAAGCGAAGCCAAGGGACACGATTCTGGTAATCGGTGGTCTGTCCGGAAAGTCACCTCGGACACAACGCACGACGATCGAGACGATCACTGAGTGGGTCGAATCCGAGCGAGCGGCAATGGAGGAGCCCGCAGAACCAGTTTCCCGCACCACGGCAGAACCGATCAAGCTGTCCATTTTCCGAGGATAGCGCAACGTCGAGGGGAGAGATTTCCCATGGGTCGCAAAGAAACCGCAATCAAGCATACGGCTGAACTGCTCAAAGTTTGGTGTTGTGTCTTTTTGGATTTGCGCAAGTTTATGTCCCTACTGCCGGCGCAACTGATAACCCCAGTGAGCCTCAGGCGCTAGCCGTGGGCCTGAGGCGGATTATGGTGCCGGCCCACGGCTAGCGGGCTGTTGATTTAGTGAGCCGCGACGCGTAAGCGGCCGGGCCTACCGTATTGCCCGGTGCCTCACGGCCCACGGCTCACCCTTGCGTTCCCAATTTCGATTAAATCAACAGGCCACTAACCGTGGGCCTGAGGCGGATTATGGTGCCGGCCCACGGCTAGCGCCTGAGGCTCACTTTAACTGCGATGTATGGCACGAAAACATGGACTGAAAAAACAATGTCAACGCCAAATTTTGAACAGCCCAGGCAGATGCACTACTAACTACTCTGCCACAGGTTCGGCGGCCGCAGGTTCGACGACCGCAGGGATGGCTGCGTCCACCGCGGGAATGGAATCCTTGGACGTCATCTGGCTATCGCTGATGGTGAAGATCACGAACAGCCCGACAAATACGAACGAGCTGACGAACACCGCGATATTGAAGGGTTTGTCAAAAGCCAAGTGCATGAAGATCGCGCCCACCAACAGCGCCTTGATCGTCGCAATCACCATGACGATGGCAACGTCCCAGCTACCAAAATCAAAACTGGCTTGGCCCACCGTGATGATCGTCAGGACCACCAAAATGCCAAACACTGCGAAGAGCAGAGGCAATGGCAATGGGTGTGCAAAATCGTAACCGTCGTCGGAATGTTCGTGAGATGACATCGAATCTATCGCGCCTTTCGCGGAATGCGAACAAAAGTGAAGACTTGTGCGTCTAGCGGATCAAGTAAAGAAGCGGGAACAGGTAAATCCAGATCAAGTCGACCAAGTGCCAGTAGAGACCGACATAGTCAACCGGTCCAAAGTACTGACGATTGAAGTCGTGTCGAACGGATCGAACCAACAGCCACACCAAAACCCCGATGCCGGCCAGAATGTGGATCGCGTGAACGCCGGTCATGCAGTAATAGATGCTGAAGAACAAGCCGGCCTTGCTGGGCGTCAACACATCCTCTGGCACCTCATCGATCGTCGCGGTCGCTTTCGTATTGTGGTACAGAACGGAGCCATCGGCCAATTGCGACTGTGTATCCAAGGCATCGATTTCTGACGCCAACCCCGTGTTCGTCGCATCCTTTGCCAACCGTTCTTGAACGCTCAGCTCTTCATTCACGCTGCCGGCTACGTCCGTCGCTGCAGTCTCAGCTTTATGATCTTCATCAGCGTGCTCACCGCCAGCGTGCTCGTGATCGGCATGTTCACCACCATCGTGCGCTGCCGACGCGTGAGTTTCATCGTGACCGCCACTTTCCAGAATTGTCCCCAGGTAAACACCGCCAAAGAAACTGAGGCAAACGACCAACAATGGCTTTGCCACGGCGACGTGGAACTCATTCTTGCGGAAAAACGAAATCACCAACCAGATCAGCACACCAATGGTCGCCACTGCAAATGGAGCACAAATGTAGGCAAGGTAGTTAGGTGCGTCGGGAGATTCCGGTTGACCATAAGTGAACAATCCTGCTGGCAACAAACCAAGGTGCCACTTGTGAGAATATTCAATGGCCTTTACGCCCAAGAAAACCATCGCACAGGACAACGTCGTCGCCAGCAGCGCGGTCAGCTTCTTGTGCTCCTCCAGTTGCGCACATCGGACGGCCCAAGCCATCGTCAGTGAGCTGAACAGCAGCACGCCGGTGTTGATCGCACCGAGTTTGGTGTTCAAGAACTGGCTACAGCCCTCGAAAACGTCTGGGCGTAACGACCGAAAGATCGCGTATGCACAGAACATCCCGCTGAAGAACAGGATTTCGGTAACGAGGAAAAGCCACATGCCGAGCTTTCCACTATCGAACTGCTGTTCCGGCGTGTCAAAGTGGTGGGCCAGAAACGAAGGGTGATCATGATCGTGGCCATGGTCATCTCCGTGAGCATGGTCGGTAATCTGATCCGCTGGTGTGGTAGCCATGTGGTCGGAATTTAGAGGAAATTGTGGTGAGTCAAATCAACCGAGCTGAATCGTTTTCGCTCGGTTGAGGAATCTAGCTGGCGATCATCCCAAGGACCGCCCAATTAGTGGCCGTCCCGGGAAATCTTGTTCATTATCTACGATGTCGTCACGGTCGGCTTCTCAGTCGGCGTGACCTCTCGCTTGGGTTCGATCCTGACATAACGCTCGTTCTCAGCATCCCATTCGATGTTGCCGAACTCGTACGGGTCGCCGACCACTGGTGGACGCTCAAAGTTGTAAAACGGTGGTGGGCTGGTGCAATTCCACTCCAGCGTTGCTCCGCCCCAAGGGTTGGCGGGTGCACGCTTGCCTTTGTAGAGCGACACCAACAGCACGATCAATGCGACGAGCAATCCAAAGCCAAGCAGCATTGCACCATAGGTACTCATCTGATGCAGACCCGCAAACTCGGGATCGTACGTTGCATAACGTCGCGGCATCCCTCGTGATCCGAGGATGAACTGAGGCAAGAACGTCAAGTTGAAACCGAGGAAGATCAGGAGGGCGGAAACCTGACCACCCAATTCGTTGTACATCCGTCCGAACATCTTGGGCCACCAGTGGAACACGCCGCCCAAGAAGGCGACCAGTGTCCCGCCGACCATCACGTAGTGGAAGTGAGCGACGACGAAATACGTGTCGTGCAAGTGTTGGTCGGTCGCCAGGGTTCCCAAGTGCAGACCGGTCAGTCCCCCGATGGTGAACAGAAAGATGAAAGCAATAGCAAAGCACATCGGCGTGGTCAGGCTAATCGAACCCTTCCACATCGTCGCCAACCAGTTGAAAACCTTGATCGCCGACGGCACCGAGACGGTGAAGGTCAACGCGCTGAAGATGATCGTCGTCACCGGGCTCATTCCGGCGGTGAACATGTGGTGTCCCCAGACCAAGAATCCCAGCAACGCGATCGCGATGGACGAGTAGGCGATGAAGCGATATCCGAAGATTCGTTTGTGACTGTGCACGCTGATCAGATCGCTGATGATCCCGAATGCGGGCAAAATCATGATGTAAACAGCGGGGTGGCTGTAGAACCAGAAAAAGTGCTGGAACGTCACCGGGTCGCCGTTGTATTCCGGATCAAAGATCCCGATGTGCATCGTTCGCTCCGCAATCAACAGCAGGAGCGTGATACCCAGAACAGGCGTCGCCAACACTTGGATGATACTGGTCGCGTAGGTCGCCCACAAAAACAACGGCATGCGGAACCAGCTCATTCCCGGCGGACGCATGGTGTTGATGGTCACGATGAAGTTCAATCCGGTAAAGATCGAGCTGAACCCGAGGATGAACGCACCGGTGGTGGCCAAGATCACCGAACTGTCAGTGGTTGTGCTGTAGGGAGTGTAGAACGTCCAACCCGTGTCCAATCCACTGGCCAACAAAGCACTGATGAAGAACAACGCGCCGAAGACCCACAGGTAAAAACTGCTGAGGTTCAGTCGCGGAAATGCGACGTCTTTTGCTCCCAGCATCACCGGCACCAGGAAGTTCCCCAATGCGGCCGGAATACTCGGGATGATGAACAGGAACACCATGATCGCGCCGTGAAGCGTGAACACTTGGTTGTAGACATCATTGGTGGCTTCACGTCCGGTGATCCATTTAAAGATCCCCATCTGCAAGAACCAACCGTCCGGGTTCATCAGGTGAAAGCGAATGAACAAGGCCAACACGCCAGCGATCGCAAACGCAGCGGTCACACCGATCAGGTACATCACGCCGATGCGTTTATGGTCGAGCGTGAACATCCAACTGAGAACTCCCTTGGAGTTCGTCAGATAGTTCTCTCGTTCCGTCGGGAAGCCTGGGTCACTGACTTCGTGACCCTTTGGAATCGATCCTGCAGACATCGCTATTGCCTCGTTGATTGAACCCGACGTTTGGGCGTCGGACACATTCGAAATTCTTTTATGTGTGATCAGCCGACCGTCGTCCGCTGAATGTTTTGTTTATCTTCTTCGTTTGACCCGACACCGAAATCATCCGGCATCGGACTGTCCAAGTCACTCTGCTGTGTCTTCTTTGACGGCGTCTTCTTTGACGGTGTCCTTTTGGCCAGCAGCGGCAGCATCGGGGCTCTGAGCCTTGATGAATTCTACCAAGCTGGCGATATCGTCATCGCTCAACTGTCCTTTGTAGCTGGGCATGACCGGCTGATACCCGGCCGCAACCTTGGCTTTGGGGTACAAGATCGATTCGCGGAGGTAATTCTCGTCGACCGTTACCGCGTCTCCGGAAGCCAACGACCGCTGGGTGCCGAAGCTTCCCTGGTAACTCGGTCCGACTTGTTTGCTGCCGTCCAATGAGTGGCATCCCTTGCAGTTGCGTCGTGCGTACAGCTTTTCGCCGTACGAAACGAGCGACTCATCATCACCACGAGCACTGTATTTCTTGATCCAAGCATCGAGGTCTTCCTGCGTCTCGTGGACGACAACGACCGTTTGCATTTGCGAGTGGTCTTTGCCGCAGTACTCCGTGCAGTAAAGGTCATAGAACTTGTAGCCATCGGGGGTGAACTGCGCGTCGTCATAGTTCCAACCAGCACCCGCTTTCTTAAATTCTTCCGCCTTCTTTTCCACCTCAGCCGGGTCCACCTTTTCACTGGCGATGGTCGGGTTGAACCACATGTAGCTGTAACGCCCCGGCACGACATCTTTCTTCACTCGGAACGACGGGATGTACAAACTGTGGATGACGTCACTGCTACGCATCGTCAGCTTTGTCGGCTGGTTGACCAGCACATGCAACTCGGGGTGGTAGACACCCGACCCGTAGTCCATCGTCCAGCCCCATTTGAAGGCCTGAACGCCGATGTTGTACGCGCCCTCTGGGACGGTCCGCTGGTCAAGAAAGCCCTTGGCGCCGACGTAGAACATTGCAATCAGCAGGAAACAGGGACCAACCGACCAAACCAACTCGATGGCTGTGTTGTGGTCGATCTGGCTTTCCGCCTTTCCGCCCTTGGGCTTACGGTACTTCACCGAGAACCAAGCGAGCGCCGCTACAATTCCGACGAAGAAGAAAACGCAAGTCCAAGTGATGAACCAAAAGATTCCATCACTCTGCTCGGAAAATGTCGAAGCAGACTCGGGGAACCAGTCGAATTTGCTTTGGACCTGATCGCTGAAGAGCATCATTGATTTGGTCATGTTCTATAGGGCGTGAAAGTTGAGTTGGTTTGTGAATGGTCGCAAGCCAGTTGCTTGCGGTGTGTTTGATTCAATAGGTTCTATACAGGATCAGGTGTCGGCACTGTTTCGGTTTCGTCCGCGGCGGTTCGCTTGCGTCCGACCCAGTAGGGGACCAAGCAAATCAGCATGATGACCAGGAATCCTGCACCGCAGATTCGCATGATTTTCCATGCGGCCGGCGTGTAGGAATTCGACTGGGGATCGTAGCTGTAGCACCACAGGATGAACTGATCGACGGGCGAACCCACCGTCCCCTCTCCGGCTTCCACCAACGCGAGTTTGATCTGGTCGGCGGGGAAATCGATGTCCAACGAGTAGCGAGTGATGACTCCGGTGGGAGACACAAACGCCAGCATCGCCGGATGGTTGTATTGTTTGTTGACTCGGTCGTACTTGTATCGAAAACCGAGCGTGTCGGCGATTTGGGTGATGATCGGCTGTTTAGCCGTACAAAACACCCAGCCCGATTCGGCCTCAGGCTGGTTGTTCAGATCATCCAAGTAACGTGCTTTGGTTTCCGCGATTCGTTGTGTCGTCTCGGTCGGATCGATGCTCAAAGTCAGGATGCGGAAATCCGTCCCGAGTTTCAGATCCAATTTGCCAAGCGCTGACGTCAACTTGTTGAGCTGAATGCTGCACAGCATCGGACAGTTGCTGTAGTTGAGCGTAACGATCGTCGGCAGCTTTCCGTCAAACACGTAGCCGGTCTTGATCGCCCGCCCATTGGAGTCCGTGATCGGTAAGTCCAAGCGAATCGTTTTGCCCAAGTTCTGGTCCACCGTCACGCCTTGAGCCTCCGGCGGCAGCCCATTGTTCAACGCGATGTCGGCACCCATACGGGCTTGATCCTGAGCCATCAAGTTGCCTGAAACGCTCAGGGCGCAAACACAGCCGCAGATCGCTGCCATGGCAACGAATCGATGAAACCGCTGACTCATTCCGGTGGAATGACTCGCGCGGCGATCAGGCTGCGTCTGGTTGACTCTCATTCTCTTTCTTTGATTCATCCGCTGAATTTGCTGACTGACTCTCCTGAACCGCCAACTCCATGGCCTCTTCGATCGGAATCACTACGTTGCCTGTCTCGGCATCCACGCCGTAACCCGAGATCGACTCCATCTGCGTGGCGAGGATCGAGTTTTGTGTCTCGTAGCTGCTTTGTTCCGATTTGAGTTTTGCGGTCGATTCCACCATGTGGTAATACACGACTTGAACCGCTAAAGCGGTCACCGCCGTCACAACCACGGAGGCGATTCCGACCCCGAAGATTCGTTTGACGTCCAGATCGTCGTACTTTGCCATTTTCTATGCCTGATGTTTATCTATGTTCGTGAATCTTTGTCACTCGCTGCGGCTTGTTGCCGCAGCGTTTATTGCGTGACGTGAATCCTCTAAATGTTCTCAAATCCAATCGATTCTGCCAAACGCGGGTCACGGGCAGCGATCACGCGGGTGGAACTCGCTAATTTTAGGATCAGTCCGATGATCAGGCCGACCATCCCGACAACGCACATCAGGCTGCCGATGACTCCCACAGCTCCCCCGAATGTCGGCACGGTGTGGACCACTTCGCCGTCAATGAATAACGCACGTGCTTCCGGCATCACGATCCAGTAGATGTCGATGAAGTGTACGATCAGGATGTATGCGGCCCAAAAGGCGACCAAGTTTGGATTTCGTCGAACGTGACGGCTCATCGTTCCCAGGAACGGGATGATCCAATGGAACACGATCAGTGCGATGGACAGGTATCCGAACCCACCGTGCTGGCGGGAGTAGAACCATTCGGTTTCCTCTGGGATGTTGCCGTACCAAATCAGCAGGTATTGGCTGAACGAGATGTAAGTCCAGAAGAAAACAAATCCGAAGATGTACTTTCCAAGGTCGTGGTAGTGCTCCACGGTGACCTCGTCCTTGATCGCCCCGGATCGCTGCAGCACGTAGGCACCCAACGCGATGGCACAGTGAGCGGACAGGATGCCGCCGGCAAAGATGTAGACGCCGAACATGGTGGAGAACCACATCGGTGCGAGGCTCATCCCCCAATCAAAGGCTGCGAAGGAAAGCGACAATGCGAAAGCCATCGTCGCCGGTCCGCTCCAGTATTGCATGCGGTCGGTTGCGGCACGCTCGCCGGTCTCATCTTGGCCGACGCTGCCTTTCCAGAAGTAAAGTGCCAGACCAATCCAGATGGTGAAGTAAACGACGGCTCGCAAAGTAAACCAGCCGGCATTCAGGTAACTCGACTTTGCTTTCCAGACTGATTCTGCAACACCAGCGTCTTGCCCAAATGTTTCACTCGTCCAAGCGTACAAGCCGCCCCAGTAAACACCAACCAAGATCGGCACGAAAAGAAACGCCAGCGGGATGACCATGAACATCAGGAATTCCGCGATGCGGCGAACCACGACGCTCCAGCCTGCTCTTGCCAGGTGTTGGATCAAGACGAAGAACATGCCGCCCATCGCGATGGTCAAGCAGTACAGGAACGCCGTCAAGTAAGCCGAGTATCCAAACCGAGGCATCGTGTCATCGGTCTGTGCCATCATTGCGACTGCCATCCCAATCACGAGCAAAACGAGCCCGCCGATACAAAGGGGAATGGCGAGACCGGCCAAACGTTCTGGAAGTTTGAACGCAGGATCGTCTGCTGGTTTCACGGTTACTGCAGCGTGTTCACTCATGGTTATGGCCGCCGGATACTCCGGCTCAGTTGTGTTCGGTTACCGGGCAGTTGCTCGGAGGCGAACCAGTTGCAATGGGTGGTGAATATAGGAAAGGAAACAAATCGTTCGGGTCAAACTGCGGGCTAGTTGCCATCCGCAGATTCAGGGGCTTCGTCGTCACCGGATTCTGCCGGAGCATCTTCTTCGGCTGGCTTCTCGCCGTCGGCTGGCTCTTCGGTCGATTCAGGTTTTTCGTCAGCAGGCTTTTCTTCAGCCGCTTTCTTTTCAGCTTCGGCCTTTTCAGCGGCAGCTTTCTCCTCAGCAGCCTTCTTCTCTGCTGCAGCTTTTTCAGCGGCAGCTTTTTCCTCAGCAGCCTTTTCGGCGGCCATCTTTTCTTCGGCAGCCTTCTTTTCAGCAGCCGCTTTCTCGGCAGCCATCTTCTCAGCCTCGGCCTTCTCAGCGGCTGCTTTTTCTTCAGCGGCTTTCTTTTCCGCAGCTGCTTTCTCGGCAGCCATCTTCTCAGCAGCCGCTTTCTCAGCAGCAGCCTTTTCTTCGGCGGCTTTCTTCTCAGCAGCAGCCTTCTCTGCCGCCATCTTTTCAGCAGCGGCCTTTTCGTCAGCAGCTTTCTTCTCTGCGGCAGCCTTTTCAGCAGCCATCTTCTCAGCAGCAGCTTTCTCTTCTGCTGCCTTTGCCGCGAGTGCTTCCGGTGTCGACGCGGCTGCCTTCTCGGCTTCCGCTTTTTCTGCCGCAGCCTTCTCCGCAGCAGCTTTCAATGCAGCATCGACGGTTGCTTTCTTTTTCTCGATTTCGGCCTTCATATTTGGAGGCACCAAGTCCATCGATCCGTTCTGACTCTTCTGCAGAGCGCGGACGTAAGCGACGATCGCCCAACGGTCACGCAACTTGATTTGTGACGCGTAACCCGGCATTTTGCGGATGCCGTTGCTGATGGTGCTGAACAGCTTTCCATCGGGATACTTGTCGCTAAACAGCGTGTCCTGGTGCATCGACGCGGGTGGAACCCAAGTGTCGGCCATGATCTGTTGAGCACGGCGATTGACCAACCCATTTCCCTTTCCGTCGGCTCCGTGGCAGACGGCACAGTAAATGTTGAATTGCTGCTGCCCACGCTCCATCAGTTCCGCATCGACCGTGACGGGATTCTCGGTCAACCACGGTGTCGTTTCCATGACCGACGGAGCTTCCGCAGCCGGCGGCTGCTCGGCACCTTGCGTGTAAAACGCGACCAGACGTTCGGCACGCTCGGAATCGGACGCAAGCAATTTTTGCATGTCGATACCAAACTGCATATCGAGGTTCTCGTCAAACTGACCGCGAGCAACAGTGCCGGGCACATCGGGACGCATGGCACGGCTGTCTGCGAACAGTGACGTGGTCTGTTGGGCATCTCGCGAAGGCGAAAAGTCCATGTCATAGAAAATGTGGAACCGAGGCTGGCTGCTCGTCGTCACTCGCATTTTCAACACGATCAGCAACGGGATGACCGACGCGGCGACCGACAGTCCCCAAACCATGTAGATGAAACGCGGCACTTTCTTGGGCGAGTCATCCTCAACGACTTCGTTGATGTACTGACTGCCTGTCGCGTCAAACAGCTTCCTCACTCCAGCGGAGTTGTAACGCTCGTCTTTGGCGTCGATGTACAGAAAGAACCGGTCGTCGGTCGCACGATCGAATCGTGGATCGGTGAACACGGGATTGCTGAACTTGGGCAGTCCGTTGAGCGCCCACATCCCAAAGAATGTTCCAAAGGACGCGAGCAAAATCGTCAACTCGAACGCGACAGGCATGAATGCCGGCAGCGAAATGTAAGGTTTGCCCGAGATGATGTACGGGTAGTCGATCGAGTTCATCCAGATCTGCATCACCAAGGCGATGGCGGTCCCGGTCAAACCCGCGGCAAGTGCGATCCATGGCAAGATCGTCGGCTTGATCCCCAACGCTTTGTCGATTCCGTGAACGGGAAACGGCGTGAACGCGTCGGTCTTGGTGTATCCGGCTTCGCGGACACGGTTACAGGCGTCCAACAAAGAATCCACCGTGGTGAATTCGGCCATCATGCCGTGGACAGTCGTTTCGGTTTTTTTCTCAGACATCGTATTGTCAGTGTGGTTTGAAAATCAAACGACCCTTAGTGATCTCCGTGCTTGTGCGACATGTGAATTTGCTTGGCCAAGGTGGCTTTGGTCTCCGCCATGTTGATGACGGGCATCAAGCGACAGAACAGCAAAAACAGTGTGAAGAACAATCCGAATGATCCGATCAACATCGACCAGTCGACCCACGTCGGAGTGAAGTAGGCCCAGGCACTGGGCAAGTAATCTCGCGAAAGGCTGGTCACGACGATCACAAATCGTTCGAACCACATTCCGATGTTGACGAAGATACAAATCAAGACAATCAGCCATGGCGTTGTCCTGCATTTCTTGAACCAGAACAATTGGGGGCTGATCACGTTGCAGGTGACCATGGTCCAGTAAGCCCACCAGTACGGGCCAAACGCACGGTTGGTGAACGCGAACTGTTCTTCGCCGACTTGGCCGTACCACGCGATGAAGAACTCGGTCCCGTATGCCAAACCGACGATCGAACCCGTCGCCAGGATGATTTTGCACATGTTGTCCATGTGTCGAACCGTGATCAGTTTTTCCAGACCCAACATCGAGCGGGCGGGTACCATCAGCGTCAGCACCATGGCGAAACCGCTGAAGATCGCACCGGCGACGAAGTAAGGTGGGAAGATCGTCGTGTGCCACCCGGGAACCTGCGAAACCGCGAAGTCAAAGGACACGATCGTGTGCACCGAAAGCACCAGCGGGGCGGCGAATGCAGCCAACAACGCATACGCTTTTTCATAACGCATCCAGTGACGCGACGAACCGCTCCAGCCAAGGCACAGGATTCCGTAAGCCATGCGACGCCATTTGTTGGTCGATCGATCGCGGAACGTTGCCAAGTCCGGCACCATCCCCATGTACCAGAACAACAGCGAAACGGTTCCGTACGTGCTGACCGCGAAGACGTCCCACAGCAGTGGGCTGCGGAATTGGGGCCACATCCACAGGTTCAAACTGGGATAGGGCGCCAACCAGAATGCCAACCAAGCACGACCGACGTGGATACCCGGGAAAGTTCCCGCACAGGCGACCGCGAAGATCGTCATGGCCTCGGCCGCGCGGTTGATGCTGGTCCGCCATTCTTGTCGGAACAGATACAAAATCGCACTGATCAAGGTTCCGGCGTGACCGATACCGACCCAGAACACGAAGTTCACGATGGGCCAGCCCCAGAAGATGGGCGAACGGTTGCCCCAAACCCCGACACCGGTGTAGATCAAGTACGCGATACAGAGGCCGAGCCACTGCAGCAATGCGAACGAGATCAGGAAACCGATCACCCAACCCTTGCTGGGCGGACGCTCGGCAACCTGGCACACCGACTCGGTGATATCGTGGTACGTCGTTTCACCGAGAACAAGCGGGGCTCGTTCTCCTGGGCGTTCGACGGTGTTGTCCAATCCGTTTGGAATGGCTAGTGACATGATGGATTAGCGGTTAGCTGTGGGCGTTAAGCAAATTGCAATGACGTCGTGCGACCGACCGAACTGGCTTCGATAAAAAACCAAATTCGATCAAGTCCTTCTTTTCTCTACTCTTTGTTCTCGTTTGCCGGCTTCTCAGCGGCGGCACCCTCACCGGCTTCTGCCGTTGAGTGTCCTTCAGCGGGATGATCGTGGCCGTCTGCGGCCGAGTCGTGGCCGTCACCACGGTGTGCGTCCGCGCCATGGTCGTCATGGCCATGTTTGTGCGAATGCAGATCGTTGAAGTCCTCGATCTGCTTCATCGTCCACAAACGACGGTGCGGATTGCGGACGCGTGCCAAGTACTCGGTTCGTGGCTTGACGTTGAGTTGTTCCAGCATTCCATAAGCACGCTCGTTGGCTTGCTTTTTGGAAACCGCAGACTCCGCATCGGCAACATTACCGAAATCGATCGCGTTGGTCGGACAGGCAGACTGACAAGCCGTGATGACGTCGCCGTCGGCGATTCGCCGGCCTGCGACGCGAGCCGCGATCTTGCCCTTTTCGACTCGTTGGATGCAGTAGGTACACTTTTCCATCACACCGCGGCCACGCACGGTGACGTCGGGATTAAGTACCAACGACTGCAGCTTGCGGTTCGCTTTATCGATGTTCGATTCGTAAGCATCGATGCCGTAGCCGACGCCGACGTCTTCGTTGTAATTGAAGTAGTTGAATCGGCGGACTTTGAAGGGACAGTTATTGGCACAGTAACGCGTGCCGATACAGCGGTTGTAAGCCATCGCATTGATGCCTTCCTCCGTGTGAACCGTCGCAGCCACCGGGCATACTTGTTCACAAGGAGCGGTTTCGCAGTGCACACAAGCCATTGGCTGGTGAACCACATCCGCGTTGTCTTCGTCACCTTGGAAATAACGATCGATTCGCAGCCAGTGCATTTCACGGCTGTTCTTGACTTGCTCTTTGCCGACGATCGGAACGTTGTTCTCGCTTTGACAAGCGATCACGCAAGCGTTGCACCCGATGCACTTGGTCAAGTCGATCGCCATGCCCCACTGGGGAAGGAAGCTCAGTTCAGGATCACGCTCGATCGCGACGATCGGCTCGGTGTGCAGCGACTGGTGGTCACCGACCTTGGGAACGTGCGGGCCCTTGGCACTGGCGAAGTCCGGCAGCTTCTTCATCAGATCCGCGGTTCCTTCGCGAATCAGCGAGAAACTACGTCGCTCGGTTTCGTCACGACCACGCTCATCGATCGCCCAGTGATCCTGGGTGGTCGCAAACTCGTACTCGGAATAATTCGGACGGCCCTCGACTTTGTACGCGATGTGCATCGCGTCTTTGGTGCGGATCGGCGAAACATCGACACCCACGACATCGACATCGTACGCTGGGTATCCACCAACCATGCCGACTCGGGTACGTCCGTATCCGATTGCCGCAGTCACGACACCGGGCGCACAGCCTGGAATCAGGAACACCGGCAACTGAATCTTTGCCCCGTCGCGTCGCAACGTGACCGTTTGTTCGTGCGTGATCTGGAGTTTTTCAGCCGTCGCAGGGCTCATGACGGCGGCGTTGTCCCACACCAGCTTGGTCACCGAGTGAGGCATCTCTTGCAGCCACGCGTTGTTGGCGAATCGGCCATCATAGAGCGCCTCCGAGGGCGTGAAGATGACTTCGATGTCATCCTGGTTGATGTCTTTTCGTTCCAGCGCCACTGGAGCTTCCTTGGGCAACTCAGGTGCCTTGCCGGTCACCTTCATCTCGCTCGCGTCGGGCTTGATCTCATCCAAGAATCCGTCGTGCAACAATTTTCGCCACTCACGCTCGCTCAGCGATTCACCACGTATGACGTCAGCAGATCGACGAACGATCTTGGAGCCTTCCGTCACGTCGGCGTCCAGCATGCCGGCGATCAACTCGCAAGCCGTGCGTCCACCCATCAAGGGCAGGATCTGCGGTTGGCAAACGCCGTAGTGACCGTCGGGAGTGACCACGTCGCCCCACGACTCCAGCGGGTGAGCCAACGGCAGCGACCACGTGCACAACGCGGCGGTCTCGTCGTCGTAGTCACCCAAGTAAATTGAGTTCTCGATCGTCTTCAGGGCGTCACCAAAGGCGATGTCACTGGGGGCGGTCGCGACAGGATTGTTGCCCAAGATCAGCAACGTTTGCACTTTGCCGTCGGTCATCTTGCTCGTCAGTTCGTCCAGCGAAACCGTCGTCAAGTCGCCGTCGATTTCGGGGGCAAACTTCTGAATCGTTCCGAGTGAACCAAGTTTCTCGTTCATCGCGATGCCGGCCGCGACCATGTCCGCACCCAAGGCTTCGCCGACCACCACCACCGCCTCACCGTCACCGGCCTCGGCAATGTCATGGGACAAAACATCCAGGAATCGCTCCAGTCGCTCGGCAGCCGTGACCTTTGGATCATTGAACGCAAGTTCTTCCGCAGGATGGTCGTGTGAGCCGCCGCCCTTGAGCTGTTCCACTCGCAGCGCCAAGTCCGACAGGAAGGCCGGCATTTGGCTGGGGCGAAGCGCCAAACGCGAGTCCGCCATCGTCCCCGTCGCCGTGTAGCCGCCTTCGACGACATACATGCGACTCATCATGCCTTCGTCTGGATCGCGATTGGCCGCGTATCCTTTGGCGTTGGCCAGGAAACCAGGGTCGGTTCCCAAAATGTCTGCTTCCAGCGTCAGGATCACTTTGGCTTTCGCCAAATCCAATGTCTGACGTGCGGGTTTGCCGAACATCGTCGTCGTCGCGTTTCGCATCACATCGGCGCCGACACTGTCGTATCGTGCTACGGTTGCACCGGGCAACTCCGTGACCAGATCTTGAACGGCTCGAACGATCGACGGCGACCGAGTCGGCCCCATCAACACGGCGAAACCTGCTCCGTCTCCGTTTTCCTTTGCTGTCGTGATCAGCTCAGGAGCAACCTCATCAAACTCCGACCAGTCGACTTCCATGCGTCGCTCAGGACCGCGACGCAACACAAAACCGTCGTCGCCGCGTGAACGATCGGGATCGAACAACGTCAGAATGGATGCTTGCGAGAAAACGTCCGTTCCGCCGCCCGCTGGGTGCAACGGGTTGGCTTCGATTTTCAACGGGCGTCCATCGACGCAATTGATCAGGACGTTGTAAACACGATCGGCGAGTTCGAAATTGGTGGCTCGCGAGTAAGTCTCACCGGGCACGCGTCCTTCCGGGCGGATCACGAACGGGGCGATCGTTTCCTCCGGATAACGGCAACCGGTTGCTCCGGCCATTGCCAAGGATGCACCCATCAACTGGATCCATCGGCGACGCGAAACGCCCGCCGGGAATTCAGATGCAGCGACAGGGAACTCACGATCCAAGTACTGTTGAAAGTCTTCGCGGTCTTGCAGCTCGGCAAAGCTGCGCCAATAGCGAGGACCATCCTGCGTAGCGCTGGATTCGGTTTTCTGATCAGCCAAGTCGTTCAGGGTCATTATGATTGCGACGACAACGAGAGGAGTCGAAGGTGAAAGTTTGAGTTACCGGTGACAGACCGCACAGTTGCGCTGCGGATGAATGTTTTGTTCTGCGCGAACTTGCTTCGCAAATGCTTCTTGATCCCAATCCGCCGGCGGCTCCCAATCGAGCTTGGTCACAAACTCCTTGGGACGCAGATGCTCGTTCGGATTTTGGTGACAGCCGATGCACCAAGCCATCGATAACGGCTTGTCCTGATGGACGACTTCCATCTGATCGATACGGCCGTGACAGGAAACGCAACTGACGCCTGAGTTCACGTGAGCGGAGTGGTTGAAATAAACGAACTCCGGCAAGTTGTGAATTCGTTTCCAGGCAACGCTCTTGCCCGTCTTCCAACTTTCGTGGATCGGTGCCAGCTTCGGTGCCGAGCCAACCGGGTGAACCGCAGCAAGCGCGGTCTGGCCGGCATCATTCTTGGGGCTGTGGCAATTGATACACGTTGCCGTCGGCGGAACCGCGGCATGCGCGGCTTCAAACACCGTGTTGTGACAGTATCTACAGTCCAGCTTTAACTGCCCCGCGTGAATGGCGTGGCTAAAGGGGACCGGTTGTTCGGGTTTGTAACCGATGTTGAGCGTCACGGGGTCTGTGACCAGACCTCCCATAGCAACTGCGAACAAGCCTCCGCCTGCGATCGCAGCACCAGCGACGAGCAAAAAAGTGTTAACCCAGCGTGGAAACAGGAAACGTTGCATGATCCTTTGGCCGCTGTGGTGCAGCGGCGGACAACAGCATGAGTGGTGAAAGAGCCTCTGTGAAGAACTTCACAGGCGTAGAGTATCGCGGTACTGCAAGCAATCTGGCAAGGGCAGCGAACAAGCGAGCGACATTGTGTCGCACAAGCACAAGCGGGCGACGCGGTCACAGGTCATCACAAGCCATCACAACCAGCGAAAACCGGACCATCAGCACCACCACTGGCCGTCCGCGGTCACCGGTGTGACATCGCACCGCATCGACTGCATCGCCGATGCAAGCTCGCTGGCGGCCCAAACCAAGTCGTCGATCTCCAAACGATACTCGGGCCAACGCCACCCGGCAGGCCACATTTGGTGCGGCGCAGGCCACTGCGTCTCCGCGGTCGTGCGGTGCATGCGGGCCACTAATCGAGGCACCGTCTCCAGCGTCGTGTACTGACTTTGCAAACTGGGCAGCTTGGGCAGGTAAGCAGAGACCCACGGCTGGTCACCGATGGAAATGATTGGCTCGCCGGTTTCAAACCAGTCACCGTTGGAACCTTGTTGCGACGGCCCCTTTGGGGAGGCGGTGTCTTGATCGAAAACAGCGGGGCGGTCTACGTGCAGCGGCTGTTCGCCGTTTCCACTTCGGTTCCCTTCGCGGAGGATGGCGGCCGGGGTGTTGCCGACGACCGCCATCGGAGGAGGCAACGGGCGGGCAGCGAAGGTCTGCATGCCGTGGTTTTCTTGCAGTAAACGGCAAAGCTCTGCACGGGTCTCCAGGTCGCCCCCGACCAGGGCGATCGAAGGCACCCCGGCATTGAGGTGCTCCGCCAAACGTTGCAAAGTCCAGCCGAATCGCGGATCCCGAAACTCGGCGGCGACGTCGCACGCCGGCTGCAAAACAAACTGCCGCGCGGTGTATCGAGGATGGGGCACGATAAGCCCGGTCCCGCCGCCGACCAATTGCCCGTGCAGCACCACATCTAAATCGATCGAGCGCGCGTCCCATCGCCGCTTTCGCTGCCGACCCAGCTCGGTTTCCAAATGTTGCAGCAACAGCAAGACTTCACGAGCTGATGCCCGGGTATCAAACGCTGCGACGGCGTTGAGAAACGGTTCTTGCCCCCCTGGACCGCCGATCGGAGGTGTTTGGAAAAGCCGGCTGGCGCGAAAGTTGGCGTCTAGCGACGAATCGGCGACCACCGCAGATTGGGAAAGCAACGCAGCGGCGTCAGCGATCAACCGATGCCGGTCTCCGAGATTGCTGCCGAAACTGACCAAACACTGGTTGATGGGCGGCAAACGGTCGTGCGAATCGGTTTTCATGATGGTTTCTCAGTCCACCAATCTTACCAACAAGCCCGCAAGTCTTTCTAGGCTGCCATCAGATGTGATTGACCCCGCATTCGAAGGAGATTGCTGACTTTGTGAGCCGCAAGTCGCTAGCGGGCCTAATGGTGTTGACGGAACCCTTCGAGGCCCGTGGCTAGCGCCATCGGCTCACAGACACAATGCAACACGACTAAATCAGCAGTCTCCACAGCTGGGGGAGGTCGGATCGAGCGAAGCAAGATCCGGGAGGGGGCCTACTCGCTACAAACCGCGTTGGTGAACCGATTCCCTCACCCACACCCCCTCCCTCGCATTCGCCTAAACGGCTCTGCTCGACCTCCCCCAAGTTCCTTGGGGGAGGTGACACGGAGAGTAAAACGGTGGCTTCAAAAAGACGTGTCAGCAGCAAACCATGAACAGTCCAACGCTAGCCCGGATTATTCATGCGGATGATTGATTTTAGCGCAAACAGATTCTTGGCAATGAGCTGTGACATCGTTGGGAAATGCAGATTGTTTTTCATACCCCGACGCGTAAGCGAGGGATTTGCCGAGTATCCCTCGCTTACGCGTCGGGTTATGAATCATCCGGGCTAGCCGCGGGCAGCGGTGTGTTGCCCGCGGCGAGGCGATTAACGGACGCCTCCTCAATTGGTGGCGCAGTGGATTTCGTGAAAAATCCTGCTCGAAGGGAATTCTGGCGAATCCCACTACCAGGTTCGCCAGCAACGCTTTTCAACTAGATCATGATGCTTCTGACAAACCCGTCATCATGTCGCCCATTGAGATGCAACTGATGCATCCAAGTCGACTTGGGATGTCCAAGTGAATCGAACAGGGCGGGACGAAACATCTGCAACACGCTGGACGCCACGGCACGGTTCTCACGCGGTGACGCCGCGGTGTCACTGGTCCGCTGGATCATCATGTCTCGCATCGCCGCATTCATCAGCCAAGCGGTCGTTGTGCGATGCTCCATGTCCCCGTCGCGGATTTCTTCGCCAAAGTCCTTCGCCCGCTGTGTGTCGATGCTGTAAGCAAAACGCAACGAGGATTCGACCGACAATCGCCCGATCAACAAGTCATTCCAGCGCGCGATGCCTTGTCGTAAACGATTCAAGCGAACCAAGTGTTCGACGCTGCTGCCCTGGCGAGCGAGCATCATCTGGTGAACGCGATTGCTGGCTTCCAAATGAGACAGAAAGACGCCGTGAGTGATCGGTGCGATACGCTCGACGATGGATCGATCGGGACGCACTGAATTGTTCGCATTGCTTGGTCCGGCATCCATCGCAGATGTCGAGTCGTCGATCAGCGCATCGTGGCAAAACGCTTCATCCAATCCGACCGCGACCGCCGCGACCACACGCGTCAGGATCTCCGATACCAGGATCTCCTCCATCGTCGCCAAGTGTTCGGACCACCAAGCCGACATCCTGTCCCAATCATCGGCTTGTTGAGCGAGCCGAAATTGGGCGAGTCGCCGGTGCCAGGACTCAAACCGTGTCCGAGATGCCGTCCAGTACTGGACCAAGGTCTTGTCGGGCAACGGCTGGCGGCGGTAGATCAGTTGGGGGCCGTGCTGCGAGAGAGCCGCGGCCAAATCGGTCAACGTGACACAGTGCATGTTGGGGAAACTCGTGGGGAATCTCTTAGGACAGGCTTCGCGAGCCAAGTGCACTGTCGGCAGTACGATAGGACTGTGCCTGAAGCTCGGATGATGCCTGACCGGATGCAGATCCCGCGCCAAGCCGCTGGTAAGTGGTGGCCGACGCCGCTACGGATCGAAGCGTTTTGGTCCGATATCCTGGGTTTCAGGCCGTTCTGTCGACGAAACGAGAGCCCTGCGGCAGCCGAAAATGCCGCTCACCGGTTGTTGCATCCGCGTAGAACATGTTGCGTCCAGGCAACATCGCGAATGAAAAGAGAAACAGGTTGGGAGGGTCAAGCCAAGGAGCGGAGGGCTCGCCCCACGCTCACCCGTCCGCTCACTGGCTTGATACCGTGTTCTTCGAATCGAAGGCCGGTTGAACCAAAGCAACGACGTCCTGTTTGTCGGAAAACCCGCATCCCGTCCGATCGCATCCCGCGTAGGACGCATGGTTTCACGTTGAATTTCAAGCAAAATACCAGCACGACGCGCAAGCGAGTGAATAGAAACGCAAAAGGAGGATTCACTCGCTTGCGCGTCGTGCTAGTAAAGACGAGATCAACCGCTGGTGCGATCAACTTTCTCAGCGGGACGCTCTCATCCGAGAGCGCTCAGTCTGCGGCAGCGCGGGTGAACATCGATTTGGCGTCCCCCGTATCGATCCCCTCTCTCATCTCCAGGACCGCGCCGTCGCCCATTCCGACGCTGGCGACACCATTGGCGAACATCAGGCTGGTGAAGGGATGTTCCAGATGGATTTCCACGTCACTTGGCTTGGTCCACTCCACCGCATGTTCCGGTGTGGTTCGGATCAACATGATCGTGTTGGACAGACCGTCCAGCACATCGCGAAAGCGAGAGTCTCCCATTTCTGAAAACATCAGTCCTTCGCCGACCGGAACATGAAACACGGTCGTTGGCGCGTCTGTTTCGCCGGTGATGTCTCGGTAAACCTCTGGCATCTGTGGCAGCAAAGCGATGTTGTGCGGGCTGTCCCACGCTTCGTCGAGGTGAAACTGCTCATACAACGCTTGTTCTTCGATGAACGGCAGGATGTGAACTCGCCAACTGAGCAACGGCTTGCCGTCCGCGTCGCGATGGATGGCTGCCGGCAGTCTCCCATAGGCGTCATGATAGTTGTGCATCGCCAACAGGATCTGCTTCATCTGATTCCGTTCGCCCATCGTCTTGGCTGCAACGCGTGCCGACTGAACGGCGGGCAACATGATCGCCACCATCGCAACTTGGTAAGGAACGGTGTTGTTGCCTGAAATCTTATAGACCAAGTCCTGTCCGTTTTGCTCGGGCGTGATCAAGTCCTTGAACATCGTGCTGACTCGCTGGGCATACTCCAGCGTCGCGTCTCCGATTTCGTCTTCCAATTGCATCTCCGCTGCGAACTGAGCCAAGCCGATTTGCTGGGCCAAGTTCATCGCGTCGTTCAAGATGCCGGCCAGCTCACTGGCGTTGTTTTCGTTGGCGGTATTCAGTGTGATCCGCAAGCCTTCCTTTGGCGCCGAAGCGTCCACTTGGATTTTCAACGACTCCAGCAGGTTGGGAATCTCGGTCAGATTCTGCACCTGCGGCGGAATCATCTGCTGCATCATTTGAACCGTGCCGTTGATGATCGGACGGACGACCGCGATGCCTACAACAACGTTGACTTGTCCGACATCGGGCGTTTGTGAAACGATCTGGCCGAGTGCGCCAGCGTCGTTGCCGCCGGCCGCACGCAAAACGGGCGGCAGGTAGCCTTCCGATGAAACCACGATCACTTTGGGGTTGTGCTGGTACAAGACCGCACCGCCGCCGACGTCGAGACATTCGTAGTTGCCGACCTTTCTCTCATTGGCTTCACCCATCACATGCTGAGCGATGTCGTTAATCGAAACAGGCTCCTTCATCACCACCACGGCCGCCATCATTGGCGGTCCCATCGCGGGTGCGGCGACGACCAATCGGATTCGTTCGCATTGCTGAAGCGAAACGCCGAGGGTCTCATCGACCCAAGTCTCTGCGACTTCACGTGGATACAGCTCCGTTTCCGGCATCGTCATCAGTTCGGCCGGCTTGATCTCGATCATCGCCAACGCGTCGCTTGGCAAAAACCGCGTGCTCAGCATCTGCTGAGCATCACAGCGGTACCCTGAAAACGCGAAAGAGAGAAACACGCAGAGAAACAACGGGGCAGTGAGAATCCATCGCATGGCGGTTTTGTTCTGCTAAGGAATGTTCGTCGAAAAAAGACACCGCGTGCAGTGTAACGGATTCCCACCCGCCATTGGATTGGTCGCACCAGAAATCCGCATCTGAATTCCCACCAGATTTCTGTCTGCCATGCGCCGACGGTGAATCGCCTGACCGGCCTTGCCGTCGTGGGGCAGATTTTCAACCTGCCGAGGTGTAGGTCATGCTGTGCATGACGCAATCCGTTCATCGCAACCCGGAGTTGCTGGATTTGGGCGTGCGTTTTTCAGCGAATTGAAGCGGCCGGTCGTGACGGCTGACATACCGTATAGCGTCATGCGGAGCATGACCTACGATGTTAGGACGCGGCGGCGACGACGGCGTCGGCGTTGATGCCGAAGTGCTCGTAGACTTGGTCGAACGGGCCGCTGGCTCCGAAGCCGCTCATCCCGACGAACTTGCCGTCACTGCCGATCCAGCGGTCCCAGCACATCCGGATGCCTGCTTCGACCGCCACGCGGTTGGTGACTTCCGGTGGCAAGACTTGGTTGCGATAGGCTTCGCTCTGTTGGGCAAACAATTCCATGCAAGGCATACTGACGACCCGAACGTTCTTGCCTGCGGCGGTCAAGGTTTCTGCGGCGGAGACGCAAAGTCCCAGTTCGCTGCCGCTGCCCATCAGGATCACGTCCGGGGTGCCTTCGCAATCCGACAAGATATAACCGCCTTGGGCGCAACCCGAGGCCGGAGCGTACTTGGTTCGGCACAGCGTCGACATGTTTTGACGCGACAGGACGAAGGCCGCCGGGTGGTCGGTGATCTGCATGGCCGTGCGGTAGCACTCGGCGACTTCGTTCGCATCGCCGGGGCGGAACACGTTCAAACCTGGGATCGCGCGACAGGCGGTCAAGTGCTCGACCGGCTGGTGCGTCGGTCCGTCTTCGCCGACCCCGATCGAGTCGTGCGTCAAGATGTAGAGTACGGGCTGATGCATGATCGATGCCAATCGCATGGCGCCACGCATGTAGTCGGTGAAGACAAAGAACGTCGCACCGTAAGCACGCAATCCGGCGAGGCTGAGTCCGTTGACGATTCCGCCCATGGCGTGTTCGCGGATGCCGAAGTGCATATTGCGGCCGCCGTATTGATTCGGCAAGTACTCACCAGCACCGTCAAAGGTCAGGTCGGACTTGTTGCTCGGTGCAAGGTCGGCTGAACCGCCCAGCATGAATGGAATGTTCTTTGCGATCGCATTGAGGACTTTGCCGCTGCTGTTTCGCGTCGCGTCGCCTTTCTCGCTGGCTTCGAAAACCGGAATGTCTTTGTCCCAGCCGGCTGGCAATTTGCGGTCAAAGATCGATTGCAGCTCGGCGGCTTTTTCTGGGAACGCGGTTTGATACGCGTTCCAGGTTTCGGTCCAAGCGGCGAAGGCTGCGGCACCGTTGGCGCCGACGTTTTGCTCAAAGTGTTCGAGGACGCCATCGGGGATGTAGAACTTTTCTTCTGGCGGAAACCCGTAGGTTTTCTTTGCCAATTCGACTTCGTCCCATCCAAGCGGCGCGCCGTGCGCGTTGTGCGTGTTTTGCTTGTTCGGTGCTCCCCAGCCGATGATGCTTTTGACAACGATGATCGTCGGCTTGTCGCTGCAAGCCTTGAAGCCATCGATGGCTTTGGCCAAACCAACCAAGTCATTGGCGTCGGCAAGGTGCAACACGTTCCAGCCCAAACCTTCGAACTTCTTGCCGATGTCCTCGCTAAAGGCCAGTTCGGTTTCACCTTCGATGGTGATGTTGTTGTCGTCGTAGATCCAGCAAAGGTTGTCCAGTTTCAGGTGACCTGCGACCGAAGCGGCCTCCGTCGCGATGCCTTCCATCAAGTCGCCGTCGCTGCACAACGCGTAAATGTTGTAATCGAACAGGTTGTGTTCGTCGGTGTTGTAGTTCGCGGCCAGCCATTTTTGGGCCATCGCCATACCGACACTGTTGCTGACGCCGGCGCCCAAAGGTCCGGTCGTGGTTTCGATCCCGGCGGCTTCCGCGTACTCCGGGTGCCCTGCACAAACGCTGCCGATCTGACGGAAACGCTTGATGTCATCCAATTTGATCGAGAGTTCATCGAGCACGTTGCCCGATTTGTCGACGGCTTTGACGCCGGCCAAGTGCAGGACGCTGTAGAGCAGCATCGAGGCGTGGCCGCAGGAGAGGACGAAACGATCCCGGCCGGGCCAGTTTGGCTGGGCCGGGTCGTAATTCATCGCGTGATTGAACAACTGATAGGCGATCGGGGCCAGTGCCATCGGCGTGCCCGGGTGACCGCTGTTTGCCGTCTGAACCGCATCCATGCTGAGGGTGCGGATCGTGTCGACGGCGACATTTTGGATATCAGTTGATGCTACGCTCATTTCGCGCTGGTTGGGCTAGAGTTCTTGGGCGGTCTGATTCTTCGCCGAAAAGGTACCCAAGAAGGCTGGATTTTGGAAGGGAGGCAGTCGGCAACCGCCAATTATCGTCGGGCACAGGCGGGGCACTTGGTTTGTGCAAGCGGATTGGCACGAAAACAGCCTGCGCACATCAGCCGCCACGCGATAGCGTCCGGTTCTCCGCCTGTAATCGGGAACCGGACGCTATCGCGTGCCGGCTGATGAACAATCCGGGCGAGCGTTTTGTGGCTCACAAAGTCAGCAGTCTCGTCCTTGGTGCAGGTGTCCGATACGCGTCACCGGCGCAGCCGAATGCTGCATCAATGCTTCAGCCCCCAGCGGTCCATTTCATCGAGCACGTTGTGGCGTGTCATGTCGAATTGCAGCGGTGTGAGCGTCACGTTGCCTTGACGAAGCTCGGTCAGGTCGGTGTTTTCTTGGGGCGGCTCGGCGGGCTCCTCCCAGAGAGCCCAGTAGTAGTTGCGTCCGCCCGGGTCCTGGCGTTTCTCGTACCGGCGGCCGTATTGAGCCAGTCCGGTCGGCACGATTTTCAGGTCGTTGGGAGTAACCGTCGCCGCAGTCGGCACATTCAAGTTGAATAGCCCGCCGGCGGCCGACGGTTGGCGGATCAAGCCGCTGATCACATTGCGAGCGATCACGGCGGCCGACTGAAAATCGGCATCCGGGTCGTACTCCAGCGACACCGCGACACTGGTCACCCCAAAAAACGCCCCTTCGATCGCGGCCGCCACCGTGCCGCTGTACAGCACATTGATCCCCGCATTCAGGCCGTTGTTGATTCCGCTGACGACAAGATCGACCGGATCATCCCGCAGCAACTCCGTGATCGCCAGCTTCACGCAGTCCGCCGGGGAGCCTTCCACCGCCCAAGCCCAGTGGCGTCCTTCGCGGTGGATCGATTTGCAAACCAGTGGAGTCAGGTAGGTGATCGAGTGGCTGACCCCGCTCTGCTCCGTCGCCGGTGCGATCACGACGACTTCGCCCAAGTGTCTCAGTTGCTGTTCCAGGGCGGCCAAGCCGGGGGCAAAGACGCCGTCGTCGTTGGTCAACAGGATTCGCATCAATTCATCTCTTTGCGAGTGAGAGGCATTTGGCCCCTTGGGGATATCAAGGTCATTTTCTACACTTCCCGTTTGGAACCTGCGACGGGTCCACGCGATCCACACGGGCGTCAAGCTACCAAACACAAGGCAAGATTGAATGAGTGGTTCCGCAACCGCGAGTGAATCGATCATCGAAACCGACTCGTTGACGGACCAACGGATCGTCGTACTGGACTTCGGATCCCAGTACGCGCAGTTGATCGCCAGACGCGTTCGTGAACAGAACGTGTACTGTCAGATTCTGCGCCACGACATCACGGCGGAGCGATTGAAAGAGATCGCGCCCAAGGGCATCATCCTGTCGGGCGGCCCTTCGAGCGTTTACGAAGACGGCGCGCCGAGATGCGATCCCGGTCTGTTTCAACTGGGCATCCCCGTGCTGGGAATCTGCTACGGCATGCAGTTGACTTGCATGGCTCTGGGCGGCAAGGTCGAAAATACTCCCAGTCGTGAATACGGCCGCGCCGACTGCCAGATCACGGACGGCAGTGGTTTGTTTGCCGATTTGCCCGGTTCGATCGAAGTCTGGATGAGCCACGGAGACCAAGTGTCGGCGATTTCCGAGCAATTCGAGCCGATGGCCAAGACATCGACGTGTCCTTACGCGGCGATCCGTCACCGCGAACTGCCCGTGTTCGGTATGCAGTTTCACCCCGAAGTCACCCACACACCGATGGGCGGCCAAATCCTGCAAAATTTTGTGATCGGTGTTTGCGGTTGCCAGCCGAATTGGCAACTGAGCGACTTTGCCGAGCTGACGATTCAACAGATCCGCCAACACGTGGGCAAGCGACGCGTGATCTGCGGGCTCAGCGGCGGCGTGGACTCATCGGTGGTGGCCGCGTTGCTGTACAAGGCCATCGGCCCCCAGTTGACTTGCATCCTGATCGACAACGGACTGCTGCGAAAGAACGAACAAGCGTTGGTGATCGACGAGTTCACTAATCACTTCAAAGCAGATTTGCACGTCGTCAATGCAGAGGATCGATTCTTGGCATCGCTGGCGGGCATCACCGAGCCGCAAGAAAAACGCCGACGCATCGGACACGATTTCATCGAATGCTTTAAGAAGGAAGCCGAAGAGATCGAGAACGCACATTTCTTGGCCCAAGGCACGCTGTACCCCGACGTGATCGAGAGCGGCGCCGATCCGGACGGACCGGCCGCGACGATCAAGCTGCATCACAACGTCGGCGGATTGCCGGATGAACTGGGGTTTGAGTTGATCGAACCGCTGCGTGATTTGTTCAAAGACGAAGTCCGCCGGTTGGGCTTGGAGTTGGGATTGCCAGAAAAGTTGGTTTGGAGGCATCCCTTCCCCGGTCCCGGCTTGGCCGTGCGATGCTTGGGCGAAGTCACCCGTGACAAACTGGTGGTGCTACGTGCGGCCGACGCGATCGTGATCGAAGAAATCGAGGCGGCCGGACTTTATCGCGAAACCAGCCAGACCTTTGCCGTCCTGTTGCCCGTTCAAAGTGTGGGCGTGATGGGCGACGCCAGAACGTACGACAACGCGATCGCCGTTCGAAGTGTCAATACAAACGATTTCATGACGGCCGACTGGAGTCGCTTGCCGTACGACTTGCTTGCTCGAATCAGCACGCGAATCATCAATGAAGTCAAGGGAGTCAACCGGGTTTGCTATGACATCAGCAGCAAACCGCCGGCAACCATTGAGTGGGAATAAAACATGTCCAGACAATATATCTATCAAGTCGAAAACCTAACGAAGAAGCACGGCCAAAAGACGGTCTTGGATGACATCTGGTTGGCCTTTTACCCCGGTGCCAAGATCGGTGTGCTCGGTCCCAACGGCGCGGGCAAGTCGACTCTGCTGCGCATCATGGCCGGTCAAGACACCGAGTTTGACGGCACAGCACGCTTGGGCAAAGGATTCACCGTCGGCTACCTGGAACAGGAACCGCCGTTGAACGAAGAAAAGAACGTTTTTGAGAACGTGCAAGAAGCCGTCGCCGAACGTCGAGCCATCGTGGACCGCTTCAACGAAATCAGCATGCTGTTGGGCGAAGTCACCGATGACAAGGAAATGCAAAAGCTGTGCGATGAGATGGCCAGGTTGCAAGACACCATCGACGCGTTCAACTTGTGGGAATTGGATCGCCAAGTCGAAATGGCTATGGCCATCATGAACTTGCCGCCCGGCGACGCCGACGTCACCAAACTTTCTGGTGGCGAACGCCGACGCGTGGCGCTTTGCAAACTGTTGATCCGTCAGCCCGACTTGCTGCTGCTGGACGAGCCGACCAACCACCTCGACGCCGAATCGGTGGCTTGGCTGGAAAAACACTTGGATCAGTACCCCGGCACCGTGGTCGCCGTGACCCACGACCGATATTTCCTGGACAACGTCGCGAAATGGATCTTGGAAATCGATCGCGGCAAGGGACACCCTTTCGAAGGCAACTACACGGCGTGGCTGGAGGCCCGTCAGTCGCGGATGCAAATCGAACAGCGTCAACAAAAGGCCCGTGAACGCACGTTGGCTCGTGAGCTGGAATGGATCCGGATGAGCCCCAAAGCACGTCAGGCCAAGAGCAAGGCACGGATCAAATCGTACGAAGATCTCGCGTCGCAACGGTTTGAGGATCGACCCGATGAGCTCGAAATCCAGATTCCATCGAGTCGCCACTTGGGCGACTTGGTGATCGATGCCAAGAACATCAGAAAAGCGTTTGGCGACAAAGTTCTGATCGATGATTTTTCGTTCCGATTGCCCGCCGGTGGCATCGTCGGAATCATCGGCCCCAACGGTGCCGGCAAGACGACGTTGTTCCGCATGTTGACCGGACAAGACACGCCGGACTCGGGTGAATTCCGCGTCGGTGACACCGTCGATCTGGGCTATGTCGATCAAAGCCGTGATTCACTTAACGCCGACAAGACGGTGTTCGAGGAGATCAGCGGCGGTACCGAAACGATCGTGCTGGGTGGACGCAATATCAATGCGCGTGCTTACGTCTCGCGATTCAATTTCAAAGGGCCGGATCAAGAAAAGAAGGTCGGCAAGCTCTCCGGTGGTGAACGGAACCGCGTTCACCTTGCCAAGCTGCTCCGCAAAGGCTGTAACGTCTTGCTCCTGGACGAACCCACCAACGACTTGGACGTGGACACGTTGCGAGCGTTGGAGGAAGCCATCATGAACTTCGCCGGTTGCGTCGTCGTGACTTCGCACGACCGCTGGTTCTTGGACCGGCTGGCAACCCACATCCTGGCGTTCGAAGGCGACGGCAAGCTAACGTGGTGCGAAGGCAACTTCGAGATCTACGAACGAAACCTTCGCGAACGCATGGGCGATGACCCAGACGAATTCAAGTCCGCTCGCTACAAGAGCATTCACGCAGGGTGATGGACGAACGGTCGATGATGTTCACGAGCGCGCATTGTTGCGTGCCCGTGACCCAGACCGTTCGTTTCTCCCATTCCCCCTTTCACTATTCTTTTTGAGGAACCTGATTGATGACCATTTTACGCGTCGGTACCAACGAACAATACTCCAACAACTGGGACAACATTTTCAGCGGCAAGAAGTCGACCACTAAGACCTCCAAGAAAAAGACGAGCAAGAAAGCGTCTGCCAAGAAAGAAAAGCCTGCGAAGGAAACGTCCAAGAAAACCGCCAAGCCAGCCAAGCCGGTGAGCAAGAAGTCGACGAAGAAGGTGTCGAAGAAAGCATCGAAGAAGTCGGTGGCGAAGCCTGCAGCAAAAACCACCACCAAAGTCACCTCCAAGGTCGTAGCGAAAGCATCAAGCAAGTCTTCAACCAAAGCATCGGCCAAGAAAGGGAAAAAGACGGCAAAGAAAGCGACCAAGCGAAAGAGTTAGGTTCTCTCCTACCCTGGGCGCGCGCGCTTCGTCGCCCGTCCTGCCCCTTCGATTGCTACCTCACCTCCTTGCCACCAACCTCACCTCCTGCCTCCATGTCCAACCTGCCACCACCGCAGTCGCTTCGCGAATCTCTGCAGCGGTTGGCTGGATACTTGAATTTCTCATCCGGCAGCAAGGATCCGGCCATCGCGGCGACTTGGAATCAAGTCTACGAGCTGGCCAGTCGAGGAGACCCGCTGACGGGGTTGCCGGCCTGGCTGGTGGTCAAGGATTGGCTGGTGGAGACGCTGGAGGAATTGCGTCAGGAGAAACCAGCGTTTTCCGATATTTCACAGTCGCTACGGATCGTCCGTTTGCTGTGGATCGAACTGCTGCCGGCGTATTTGGATTTCCATCGCGATCTGCTGTTCCACCAGGAACCCGAAGTCGTCTTCAACGGCTTCTTCATGGGTGTGGCTGCCGAAGCGATCTTGACGCTCGATGTCGATGGTGAGCAGCAGTTTGCCAGCGACGAGGATTTGATTCAGGCAACGATCTCGCGGTTGAACGATTTCGTCGGATATCGGCCGGTGGCATTGTTGGAGAATCGGCGGTGCGAACCGTACCCCAATGAGTTTGTCCGACCGATCCCACTGTACGTGCGTGACGCCGGAGTCTCTGCCGGTCCGTATCGCGATTTGATCGAAGCGGCCATCGCAGTCCTGCGGGACACCAGCGAAGACATTCTGCGTTGGGCATCGTTTGATTTTGATCAGTTGCATGAACTCGCGTTGGACCCACGGGCCTACGACTTTGATCATCCCGTCAACCGCCGTCCCAATTATCACTTCGGCGGATGGGATGATCGATCGGTGGGGCTGGACGGATACTTTCATCGCTTCGTCTTGCGGCAAGTCACACTTGATTCGCTGCTGAGCCGCGTCCGTGATCCTGAGCTGCGGGATCATGAACAGATCGATCGCGAGGAACTGCTCATTGAAGCCGCAACGGTCTTGGCCGGTACGATCTTGATGGGCTCGGGGATCACCGGCTGGGGACCGTCGGCCTATTCCAGTGACGTCACGCTCGGCACGTTGATGAAACCGATCGCAGAGTACCGCGACGCGTTCTATCAAGATCGCTTGGCTGCACTGACAGGCGATCATCTGGATCGATTGACCGACGAACAACATCTGCGTCGACAGCCTTTCGGAGCCGCGCGACAACACCTCAATGCCGCATTGGCCGAGCGAAGAGCAGCACAAGTTCAGCATGTGCAGCTCGCTCGGCTGTACGCGAGGATGGGCTACCCCAAAGCGGCCAAACGTCAGTCGGATGTGGTCCCGGCCGCGTCGGCGAGAATCATCTGTCGAATCGATTGCGAAATGACACTCGGTTTGCGAGCACTGCGAACCGGACGAATGGACGTCGCGACGAGTGTTCCCGCGATCGCATTCGGACTGATCCGCCGTGGAATCGAATGCGGTGCGATTATCGATCCCTGGGACATTCTGGGCAGCGGCGGCATGTTCAGTCTGCACCCAAGTCCCGATTGCAGCGTCCAGGACTCTCGTGTCGATGACCTGCTGCATCTGCTCGAGCATCTCTTCAGCTACATGGCTCGGGTGTGGAGCGAAGCGGCTGCGAGGAACGACGCGGATGCCTACGAAGAAATTTCGGTGCGGTATCGCGAGATCGCCGAATGGTGGCGAGGATTTGCGGCACACACCATCGAGTCCATCGAAGCGTCCGATCCGCTGGAGTCCTATGAGTCCGCAAAACTGGTCGCGCGGGCGTTGAAGGTTTGGCACGAAGGCGGCGCGGCGGCAGGCGATGTCAAATTCTGGGCGCCTCACGCGGAGTTCTTTGATTCGCCTCGCGCCTACTGGCTGGTCATCTCCGCGCTGTTGGACCGCGATGACTTCGTTCCCGCGATGGCGTTGCTGATCCATTGGTTGGGCAACGCAAGTGAAATCGGCTTGCGGCAAGGCGGCAATTCGCTGCCCCGCTTGGCCGAACGATGGTTGATGCGGTTACGCAGTCAGTTGGAACCGGCCGAAGCGTTGGATCAAGCTGACCGAGATGCGCCAACGGCCAAACAGCCCCATGAGATCTGGCCGCTGATCCAGAAATGCTTTGACTATCTGGAAGCCAACGCGGAGGAGTTTTGGTCGGCTCCCTCATTCTTGCTCGGTGAGAATCGCGGCAAGGTCCGAGACTGGGATCGCGAGCTGGAACTCGCGGACCGGGATGACGGCGACCACGGCGATGATGCCGACTTGTTTCAAGCCGCGTACGAAAACATGACGTATCGCGATACGACCAATGATGGAAACGAAGGCGCCGTTTTCGAAACCGGCGACAACGTCAGCAATGACGAGCTGGAATCCGAATCGCGTCGCTTGATCGATCGACTCAGCTTTCTGCAATCGCTCTGTCGCATGTGGAGCGTTGCCGCGGACATCGCGGTCGCCGATGAAAGCGGCACTTTGGTCGGTGTGCAACAAGGGTCACTGCAATCGTGGGCAGACCGCGCTCGCGAGAACCGCATCGGGTTGTTGGAACTGCTCGACTCTGTCCGCAGGTACAAAATCAAACGCTCCGGCAGCGACAAAGACTCGATGCGCGAGTACGACCGCAGCCGTGTGCTGAGAGATTCGTTGATGGAACGTATCATCGGTGCGGCGGTCGAAATGTCCGATGCCCGACGTTTGATTTGCGGTGCCCTGATGGCTCACGCGGCAAAGAACAACGTCTCGGTGGGCGAGAACGGCTTGGTCGGCTTGAGCGAAATGGGCAAGGACGACTCGCAGGCGGTGAGGCTTTACTCGACCATCTTGGCCGGTGACGCGAACGCCACACGCGAGTTGTTCCCTGAGTTCATTGAAGCCATCGCTAACGAAAATCTGCTGTACATTCCCCTGTCTCGGGGCGGTGATCCGGTCAAAATCTATCTCGCTCGATTGCGGCAACGCGTATTGCGTCACTTGATGCACTGGTTGCCGCGACTGGGGCTGCTGACCGAAGGCTGCCGACTGATCGAAGTATCACGGAGAATGGAACAGCAGGAAGTCATCGGGATCGGCGCGGTCACCGAATTTGACGGCCTGTTTCGCGATGGCTTTCGTTCGCTGGTGCAATCGCTCGTCGAATCCGTGCGTTACCGAAAGCCCGACGGATGGGATGAACTGGTTGGCCGCACCACGGCGTCAGTCAAGGAAAGTCCGCCGACTGGCCGTCGTGATTCGGAGAGCAAAGACGTCAGCGAACAATCCTTCGCGGGCGCAGACCGCGCATCCGCAGCCGAGATCACCGATTTGGCGCAACGCTGGTCCGCCGATGAACTGATCGTCCTGCTCGAACGCTTGACCGAAATCATGCTCGGCAGTTGGCTCGCTCACAGCCAAACCTTGCGTTTGTCGCCCTTGGAATCCGTCAACGACCACACGCGTTGGAAACAGCTCGTCGCTTTCATCAAAGAATACGGCGACCCGATGTTCACCCAAATGTTCTTGCAACTGGGCAACGTCCGCGCGATCCTGCATCAGGGAGTCAAAGACTGGTTGCAGCGAGTCCTGCAAGACAAACCGATGCCGATCGATGACATCAAACTCTTTGAAGACCTGCAAGCAGAGCGGTTGACATTCAAGGAAGCCGATCGCTGGATCACATTGGTCTACGAAACCTTGATCGATCACCACGCCGAATACCAAGACTACAACAGCACCACAACCCAAAGCGACCGTGGTGATCTCGTTTACATGTTCCTGGATTTCCTGAGACTGCGTGCACGCTACGATCGCATCGCGTGGAACCTCAAGCCTGTCATGTGGGCGCACGAAGTCCTCGTCGGCAGCGGTCTTGAAAACGCCGCGATGATGTGGCGTCGCAGCCTCAGTGAACGCATCGGTGTGGAAGCCGACCAATACGTCAAACGCTTGCGCGATCTGCAACACGATTACTCCATGCGTATGCCCACCGTGGCCGATCGGATCCTAGAACGGTTCGTGCAACCCATGACCATCGCGCGCATGACCGCCTTGGTGGGCCCGGCCATGCGCGATGCGGAAGCCGATCGGGTCAGTCGGCACTTTGATCTGCTGGAACAAGAATCCGAGCTGCTGACGCGGCATCCCACCGGCGCTGGACTGGACATCCCCGCGTGGTTGAGCGCCTTGGAGGAAGAAGTTGAGCGTTTGGCGAAACGGCAAGCGAGCAGCGAAATCGATCCGCAGTCACTGATGTCCGTTCCGATTCGAGCGTTGACGGTCGATGAAGTTCAACAGCAGTTGGCTGCAGCACAACAACAAGGACGTCGTTTGCCTCATATGAGACCAGGTCAAGACGAGTCTTGATGAAATTCTTTGATGCGATTCGATTTTTCAAATCGCTAAACATCCATCGCATGTTTCGTTCGGTATCTTGTACAATCCTCGACCGACCTGAACAGCGAGCCAAATGATCACGCTGAGACAGGTCAAGGATTCCTTCTCTTCTGTTCTCATACTTGGACGACGATGCTCGCGGTCAGCCAACTTTCGACACTCCGCTGGGATTTAGAACAAGACGTCGCCGGTTATGCTCGGCACGGTTTCTCTGGCATCGGCATCTATCGGCCCAAGCTCGATGACTACGGTGTCGACCGAGCAGCTGAATTGCTAGCGGAACATTCCTTTGCCGTCACATCGCTTTCTTGGGTCGGCGGTTTTACCGGGAGCGATGGACGTGGGTTCAACGACGCCGTGCTCGATGCGATGGCCGCAGTTCGCGACGCGGCGGTCTTGAGAGCTGATACGTTGATCGTCTTGGCCGGTGGCCGGAACAACCACATTCGCAACCACGCACGACGGACGCTATGCAAAGCGTTACGACGCATCTGTGCGGTAGCGGAAGAACACGGGGTCAAGCTGTCGATCGAACCCATTCATCCCGGATGTGGCGACGAGTGGTCGTTTGTGAATGACCTGCAGTCCACCCTCGATATCATCGAACGAGTCAATAGCCCGTCCTTGGGCATCGTGCTGGATACCTACCACATCGGCATGGACGAAGAGTTCCTGCATTGGTTGCCTGATGTCGCACCTTATCTGCATTTGGTTCAGCTCGGGGATGGGCGGCACTGCCCCTGCGGCGAGATGAACCGATGTCTCTTGGGCGACGGTTGCGTCCCGAACGAAAAACTGCTGCAAATCGTGCAGGAATCCGGATACCGCGGCCCCATCGAAATCGAACTGCTCGGCGAAGACGTCGAAGCGGTCAGCTACCATCAATTGCTCGGACACACCAAGGAATATTTAGACGGACTGATGGGGCAAGTCAGTCACTGACTACACGAGCGTGGCACCCAATGCTTAGAATAAAGGCATACTCTCGCCACCTTTCACTCTCAATCCGATCCGCATGTCATCTGACTCACCTGAACCTGCACCCCAGCCCGAACAGCCAAACCCACCGCTGCGTGCTCGAGTACCCGACCACGTCGCCGGCGGCTGTTTCAGTACCGGGGCGATCGTGATGACCGGTCCGAGTGAATTCATCATCGACTTTCTGCAGACGATCGGACGACCGCACAAAGTTGCCGCGCGGATCGTGATTCCACACCCGGTCATGCCTCAATTCATCGACGCGTTGTCGACCAATTTGGAAATCTATCGCAGTCGTTTCGGCGATCCACAATCGCCTCAGCAACAGCCACCTGACCCGAATGCCCGCCGCCCCACGCCTCAGGAAATCTACGACGACCTCAAGATGCCTGACGAAGTACTCAGTGGCACCTATGCCAACGGTGTCATGATCGGTCACGGCGCCACCGAGTTCGGATTGGACTTTTTGACAAGCTTCTTTCCGCAGTCCGCAGTCAGCTGCCGAGTCTTTGTCGCGTCAGGTCAAGTCCCACGATTGCTTGAATCGCTCAAGGGAGCTGTCAACCAACTGGAGCAACGACGCCAAGGCGGTGCGGCACCACCAACGCCCCAGCCGCCTCCAGCTCCCCTACCACCTCCAACGCCGCAGGCCGAGAACCAGGATGCTCCTCCTACGGACGACCCATCCGATCCCGACGACGACAATCCCAACGACACCTAGCAGGCTGTTGGTTTGGTGAGCCGCGACGCGTAAGCGGCCGGGCCTACCGCATTGCCCGGTGCCTTACGGCCCACGGCTCACAAGTATTGCGTAACGCTCCAAATCAACTGCCCGTAATGGGATTCGCCAGAATTCCCAACCCTGCCAACACAGACCGAAAACGCAAAGCCGGAATTCTGGCGAATCCCACTACGGCGACAAAAAAAGTTTCCAGACGTGACGAATCATTTGCCCCTGATGAACAACTTGCCCAAGGCGGCTCTCCCCACCGATGAACCACTTGTGTTGGCGAGCGGTTCGCCGCGCCGGGCGCAATTGATGCGGGCCGCCGGTTATGATTTCACGGTCGACCCGGCTGGCGACGAAGCCGAGTGTGGGGTGTGCAGTCGCGAAACCGCGCCGGAACTGGTCGCGCGATACGCTTACCGAAAAGCACTCGATGTCGTGACACGGTACGATTCAGCAATCGTATTGGCCGCCGATACCGTGGCGTCCTGCAAAGGCTATATCTTGGGCAAACCAAAAGACGAAGCCCATGCCGAATCGATGCTCCGCATGCTCAGCGGCACTCGGCACGACGTTTACACCGGCGTTTGTCTTTGGTCGGCAAAGTCTCAGCGGTGCATTGTGGATGTTTCACGGACGCAGCTGGAGATGCAGACGCTGACCGACCAAATGCTTGCAGATTATCTTGAGACCATGCTGTGGGAGGGAAAAGCAGGATCATTCGGATACCAGGACGGAAATGACTGGATTTCCATCGTCGGTGGAGGCAGCGAAAGCAACGTGGTTGGGCTGCCGATGGAACGTTTAGCAGAATTACTGGAAAATTTCGACGCATTAGCCGAAACGGTAAACAATGGCTCCGTCGATCCAGGTTGGGTGATCGATTAGTCTTTGCTAGGATTAGGCAGCGTCCAGTCTTGGTTCGACGCCTACACTTCATGACGCCAATCTTCCCATCCAATTATAGATTCGATGAGGACCGACTCCATGCGGACAACAGCACCTGATTTCGTGGCTTCGGATGACCAACGCCATCTCTGTTCGTGCTGTTGCGTGCCTCCACGGCTTTTTATCGGCGCGCTGATGGTTTTCATCGGCGTAATGACGCTGGCAGTCACCCCCTCGGCTCATGCGCAAACCATCAATTCGAGCGTTGCCGCAAAGCAGTGGGCGGAAAAGATGTTCGAGAATCGGTCACACGATTTTCGCGCCGTCGGACGTGGTACCAAGTGCGAGTACCATTTCGAATTGACCAACCTGTACGAACAAGACGTCCACATCGCGGGTGTTCGTAGCAGTTGTGGATGCACCACGCCGACGATCACCAAGGACACGCTCAAGACGCACGAAAAATCTTCGATCGTCGCGACCTTCAACACCAGCACTTTCGTCGGCCAAAAGTCTGCCGTTGTCACCGTCATCTTTGATCGCCCGGCCTACGCAGAAGTGCAACTGACGGTCAGCGGATTCATTCGTACCGACATCACCTTTGAACCGAACGAAGTCACGTTTGGTGAGATCGGCATCGGCCAAACCGCGGAGCAAGATGTCGTGATCACCCATCGTGGTTCCAACGATTGGAGAATCACGGATGTGCGGAGTCTCTGCTCGGATCTGCAAGTTCGATTGAGCTCGCCGGAGATTTCCCCAGGCATCGTTCGTTATCGAATGAAGGTCAACGTGCTGGAGTCGATGCCCGAAGGCGATGTCCGAGAACGCTTGACCCTGATCAGCAATGATCGCAACTTCCCAACGACCGAGATGTCGATCAACGGCAGGGTGCGACCCCCGTTGAGCATTTCGCCCGCAGCGATGAGCTTTGGAACCGTTCAGCCAGGAGCCACGGTTTCAAAACGTGTTTTGCTGCGTGGAGAAAAGCCGTTCGCAGTGACGCAAGTCATCTGCCCGGACAGTCGCTTTCAGTTTGATTTGCCCGAGGGTTCCAAGACGTTCCATGTTCTCAATGTGCGATTCGCTGCCGGTGCCGAGCCTGCTCGTGTGGGGCAGGAGATCCGTGTGGTCACCGACATGAATGATGGAAAGTCGGTCACCTGCGTGTTGACGGGCACCATCGCGGGCTCGTGACGCCATATACCGTTCCCAAGACGGTGAATTGATGTGAAAGTCCTCCTGATTCACGGCTTCGCTGCCAACTCGCTCGCAATGTGGTACTTGCGATACAAGTTGTCGCGATTGGGATACGATCCGCTCATCTGGTCTTATCCTTCGTTAAGACGTTCGATCAACCACCACGCGGATCGACTTCGTCACGACCTGCAATCCATTGATGACGCCGGGACGCCTTTTCACCTGGTTGCCCACAGCATGGGGTCGATCGTCGTTCGCTCCGCGTTCCATCAAGAGCAAACGGTCTCGGCGGGATCACTTCAAGGACGCTTCGTTCAGCTCAATCGGATCGTGATGCTGGCACCACCGAATCATGGCTCCCCACGAGCGGGCAGGGCGGCAAAATATTTTGGCCGCTTCCTCAAACCAATCGACGAACTCTCCGATCATCCCGACAGCTTCGTGAATTCTCTGCCGATCCTGTTGGCCGAACGAACGGGAATCATCGCAGCCTCGAAAGACCGAGTGGTGCCCATCGCCAGCACGCACCTGGTCGACGAAGCAGACCATGTGACCTTGCCCTGTCAGCACAACACCCTACTCCGCTCAGCCACCGCCGTGCACCTGATCGACAACTTCCTCACCCACGGCCGGTTTGAAAGAAACTCGTGAGCCTCAGGCGCTAGCCGTGGGCCTGAGGCGGATTGTGGTGCCGGCCCACGGCTAGCGTTTGAGGCGGATTGTGGTGCGGCCCACGGCTAGCGCCTGAGGCTCACTCTGATTGCGATGCATGGGACAAAAACATGGACTGAAAAAACAATGTCAACCCCGTACTTTGAACAGCCCAGCCCAGCGGCTCACGCACGCAGCGAATTCGTCGTCAGCCACTGCAGCGTTTCTTCATAAGTCTGAGCAACTTGCGCACGATTCACATTTGCCAATGTCGTCACGTTGCCCGATTCATAATTGATCACACAGGACAATACATCTCCCAAAGTCCCGGATCGATTCAGTAACGCATCGTTGGTATCGTTCGTCAATGGCAACATCTTGACGATCTCGCTCATCGGCTGATCCAACAGTGCATCCAGGGTGGAGAATAATCCGAGCGTATAGAATCGCTCGGGGCGGTCCTCGCCGGCTTGAATCGCCAGCAGCTCGCACATCTTCGCCCGCATCAATGCGATGTTGATCAGCTCATTCGGCTTGGTTTCGTCCACATTGGACAACAGCATCATCGAGACCAGCGAACGCAGACGCTGGATTCCCATCAATGCAGTTGCTTGCCGCAGCGAATCGATCCTTCGACGCGTCGCCGCATTGGCTGAGTTCACAAACTGTAGCAGTTTGTAGGATAGGTTGGCGTCCGTTTGGATCACCTCCTCGACTCTTTCCGTCGTGATATCCGGATCCTGCAGCGCGGATAGCAATCGAACAACGGACGCGATGTTACTGTTGACCCGGCGACCACTGATCACCTGCGGTTTGCAGAAAAAGTAGCCTTGGAAAAGATCACAGCCCAGCTCACGGCATCGCTCAAACTCTTCCTGCGTCTCAATCTTCTCTGCCAAGATCGTCTGAATCCCACGGTCCCGGAGCTTGGAAATGTGATCCGCCAGTTCATTTGATGGGATGGCTGGGAACTCAACCTTGACAATGTCCGCCAAATCGATCAACGGCTCCAACTCCTCGCGGTAAATGAAATCGTCCAATGCGATCGTGTAACCCAACTCTGAGTACTCGGCGACCGCCGCCAGAACATGACGGTCTGGCTGGATGTCTTCCAGTACCTCTAGGACCACTCGATCAGCGGGCAAGCAGCTCAAATGCCGAGCGAGCAGCAGATTGCGAGTCAGATTGATGAACGCACACTTGGAACCCGCCAGCGTCTCCAATCCGATGTCAGTGAATGTATTCAAAATGACATTTGCTGTCGCACGATCCCCCTCGCAAAAGCGAGCCGAGTTCTCTTCGCCAGATCGAAAGAGCAACTCGTATCCGTAGACGTCCAGAGAGGAGGAAAAGATCGGTTGGCGTCCAACAAGAGCCCTGTCCATGCTGCGTGTTCCAAACCACAAAGGATGCAATGTTCTAAAGGTAATCCGCAAACATGCGTCGCTGAGGGATGTTCACGAGCCAACTACGCAACGGATGTCCGATAACCCTCGCCCTGTCTCAATGCACGCTGAAGCTGGATTCTGCGCTTTACATCACGAGCCAAAAAAAGGCGGATTTTTCAACACTTTCGCTCAATGCAAGCATTGTCGCCTCATTCCGGCGTTGACCTGCCATCGCTCTGCTTGCTAGTTGCACGGTAGAAGCGTCGGTTTTTCGCCCTCGCTTTTCCCACCCACCGCTCATTCGCAATCGCTTCATCGCAGCCCTGTGCGTCCACTCAAAGCTTCCTTTCCGATTCAAGTGCCACGACCAGCAGCAGTCTGCATGGGTTGTTGGGCTCTTCGTTGCGTTGGGCATTGCACATGGGGACTTGCCTGGACCATCACGCTGTTGATCGCAACGGGATGTCAAAACAGAGCACACCGCGATGCTTACCACGCCAAAATGGCCAGTGAAATTCGCGTCTTGGAAGATCAGCTTTACGACGCCGATTATCAAAACCGGGTGCTCAGAGACAAACTGGAACGCTTGGGCGCCCAACAGAAAAATAGCGTGACCCCCACGCCATACGCGCCCTTGGTCGAGTCCTCACGCGAGCCCCTGCCGCCGCAGCCCAAACCCTATCCGACCGAGTCGTACCACACCGATCCCTACGACTTACCACCAGACAGCGATCCCTCTGCAACGGTCGACGACGGGAAAGTGGTTGTTCCGCCGACCACCACTCCGCGGGAATCGACACCGCCAACGCGCGCTCCGGATTCATCCAGCCGACCGCTGACCGAACCTGAACAGATCCCGACTCCTGATCCCACGATCATGAAGGAAAACGAGGATGCTGCAGCGAACCCCTCCACACGCGATGCCGACGACAACCCGTTCCCAGCAGAAAAAGAAACCGAGCCGCGTATCTTGCCGCCGCCCAACCGACCAGAACCGCCAGGACCGTCGAGCCTGGAGGTCAAGCCAATCATTCCAGGTGAACTGATTCCACCCGGCGTGCCCGAACCTGATCCGCCAGGGAAGATCGAGTTGCCAGACGACGCGAAAGTGTTGTTGGATGATTTCGCGCCTCAAGTGATCGATCCCAACAGCACGTCTGGGATTCCAGATCACCTGGAACTTCATCGTGGACTCTCCGGTGGACATCAGATGGACGAGGACGACGAAGTGGACGGAGTGTTCTTGGTCGTCAACGCGCTGGACGATGACAATCGGGTCGTTGATTTATCAAAATTTGACATCGATGCGACTTTGACCGTGGTCGCCGTGGATCCCACGATCGCAAGCGATGACCAACGCATCGGACGATGGGAGTTCACCGCAGACGAAGTACGCGAGATGATAAAGACACAACCCGTCAACGGGCTGCACGTTTCCATTCCATGGAGCGACCAGCGCCCGGCCGGTGATGAATTGATCCTCCACGTGCGACTCAAAGCGGCCGACGAAGAAATGATCTGCCAGGGCAAAGTCTCCCTCGCACCCTCGGTCGCAATGTCCAATTGGTTGCCTCGCGGAGGAGCCAAACGCTGATGGATCATGTACTAAGAGCTGTTGCGACAGCGTGCGTCGCATGGCTATTGGTCAGCGCTGTCGGATGCGGCACGACTCGAGCCAAAATAGCGACCGAACAGTTGGTCATGAGCGACGCGGTGGACAAAAATATCCAGGACCTCGACTTTCGCCCATTGAGCGGACGGAAGGTCTATCTGGACACGACGTACCTACGCCAAGTCAAGGGAAGTGGGTTCGTCAACGCCGAGTATGTGACCAGCGGAATCCGCCAACAGATCGTCGGCGCAGGATGCTTGATTCAAGACGCATCTCAGGACGCGGACATCATCATCGAAGCAAGAATCGGCGCGCTGGGAGCGGACGATCACAGTGTCACCTTGGGCATCCCCGACAACAGCAAACTGGCGTCTGCGGTTTCGGTGCTGCCCAACGCACCGAACCTGCCTGCCGTCCCCGAGTTGGCGGTTGCGAAACGCGATGTCCAAGAAGCCGCTTCAAAGATCGCCGTGTTTGCTTACGATCGAGAAACACGAGAGCCCGTCTGGCAATCGGGAGTCCGGCACAGTGTCTCCACCGCGCGTGACACTTGGGTGATGGGAATCGGGCCTTTTCAAGGAGGCTCGATTCGCGACAAAACCAAGTTGGTCGGCAGTAAATTTGCCTTCGGCCGTCGAAGCGAGAGAGGCTCGCCGACGGACATCTACGAACGACCACCGGTCGATTACACCGCCGAAACGAGGTTTAATCAAGGTCATCCTGTCTTCGCCGGAGACGACGCAAGCGATGGAATGATCGGAACCCTGCCATCACCAGATGAACCACCAGAGGCGGCGGATGCGCCGGAAGCTCAGATCGCAGAAAACGATTTGGGCACCAAGCTCTCGGATGTGGATGTCCAGTAGTCTGTTCAAGCAATTTGCAGCATCGACTGCAGCAACAATCCGATTCCTTCCGCGTCTCTGCAACGCCCTGATCCGGGTCGGCTCTGAAACACACCAGACTTCTCCAGAAACAACACGCCCATCGCTTGTTCGGCGAGCGACTCGATCGTCTCGTCAACGTCGACATGCTCTCGCATCGCGACTAAGAATTTCAACGATTCACCGTAGTCTCGCGCGATCGCCGTCTCGGGCGGCAAGCCTGCGTCTTGCAACATCGTGACAAAGGATTTGGCAAGGCGCAGATACGTGTCCTGTCCCGTTGCGTCAAACAGCATTCTCATCGCATCGGCATAGTCCATCGGATGCGCTGCGACAAAGGACAAATCGGGACTGCTCAAGTCGTCTTGGGTAACAGTGGCTGCCTGCTCATCCACACATTGCTCCGCACTCGCAACCAGCTCGCTGCGATCAAGCGTCTGGCTTGCGTGAATCAAAGACTGAATCCAACGCCCACGATCTGGCAGAGGAGCGTTCATGAATCTGGCTTGGTAACGATCCAGTGACGGACCAAAGTCCATCCGAATCAAGCCTTTCGATAGTGCCCAAAGCGTCGAATCGCACAAAGAGATGATCGTGGTGTTCACCGATGAAGCAGCTATGTTTCTGAAAGACTCTGAGACGGAAAAGAATGTAGAGAACCGATCGACCGTTTCGAGAGTTGCGTCTGGAGCGTGCTTTGCCAACAGATCCCATTGGTCGGGAGAAAGCCGGGCGATCAACCCGGAGTCGTTCTCTGTGAACTTGTCCACGTCAAAGTCGTAAACGCATGAATCGAACATGGGCAGCTTGTCGAACTGGGCAGCAGAAACATGCAGCAGCGATTTCAGATGAGACTCGGCGGCTTCCGTGTAGCACTTGCATCCCGTTCTGGACGCTAGTTCCAGAGCTGCGGACACACTTGGCATGCTCAGAGCGAGATGCGAGGTCACTCCCGGTCGAACAGCCCGGGCATCCCAATCGATCGACCAAATTCCACTACGTGTGCGGCCGCGCTGATCGGTGCAGTAGAGCGTGAAGCGGTCGAAGTGCGATTGAACGGCTTCGACCCAGGCGTCATTGGAACCTGCAGCGACGGGGATCGGCGTGGGGTCCTGGCCCAACGCCAGTGAGCGGACCAGTGTGGACCCGATCAACCCTGCGCAAGATCCCAGTCCCTTGCAAAATCCACGACGTGTGATGCTAGTGGTCTGGGACAACTTATCTTTAGGGTAGTAGCTTATCTTGAGAGTAGTGGATCTTGTTAAAGATCCTGTAGCGGTGGGATCTTTGCCAAGATCCCCTAAGGCATACCATAACTTCTAGCTGTCCCAAACCACTAGGGCGACAACTGTAGCTCATTGGAGGACCTCGATTTCAGGAATGTCTCGGACGGAAAAACGGACTGAGGGAAAGAAAATTCGATAAAACCGGTCAAAGCTCACGAACCCAGGTGCTAATGGCTGGGTCTAAACCCCAACGGAGCCAAAATTCTCTTGCCTTGCAATTGCCAAGCAGAGATAATAGCTCCGTCGGGTCGCAATAACGCGTTGCGACGCACCATTTCCGAACGGTCTTCCACCCCATCTGGTTGGCACTTGGGTTGTGGACCGTCAAACAAATCGTTTTTAAAGGAGGTGATCAAGTGGATTATTGCTGTACTAGCCAACGGGGTAGTAACCCGTAGACCAAGTCGGCGGGCTGACGCTACGGTCAGCTACCCCACTCGGGATCTCTTTTGTTTTCCGAGATAGTCGCCCGTTTGTCGAGATTCTACCTTGGTCTCGGCAAACGGGTTTTTTCATGCGCACTACCTGCACGAGTAGTCGTTTGAGCATGGCAAAACGCTCGGCATTACTCGCTATCGACTTGGAAAGTCGAGCGACAATTGTCGTTCGACTCTCCGAGTCGAAAACGAACACCACCATACGCCCAAACACGAACCATACGCCCCGAGCCATACCCCACGCCGCCACCTCCCGCGAGGAAGAGACTGCTAACTTACTGAGCCGCGATGCGTAAGCGGCCGCCGGGGCTAACGCTGGACTGCTCAAAGTTTGGGGTTGACAATGTTTTTTCAGTCCATGTTTTCGTTCCATGCATCGCAATCAAAGTGAGCCTCAGGCGCTAGCCGTGGGCCGGCACCACAATCCGCCTCAGGCCCACGGCTAGCGCCTGAGGCTCACTGGGGGCCACCAGCTTCGCCGGCAGTAGGGACATAAACTTGCGCAAACCCAAAAAGACACAACACCAAACTTTGAGCAGTCCAGTCCAGGCTACCGCTGAGCCCACGTTCGGAATTGCTGCAAATCTGCGTCGGCACGTCCTGCAAAAGGAGAACCTTCGCGGGTATACAACGCTGCTCTCTCCTCCAAGAGCCATTCTTTCCAAGGAACGTATGGCTCAAAATGGCTCAACGCATCAATCATCTCGGCTTGGCCAAGATTTTCGGAAATCACGTACCGCGTCAACAACCTCATGTCTTCCAAACGATACATCGAGAAGGGTTCTTTTAGCTGAGAAAACAGCAGTCTCGCAAAGTCGATGTCGGTTGAGGCAGCGTCGACGGCATTTCGAAGAACGGACTCAAAAAGTTGGCGGCTACCCCACGGACTACTTTGCATTTGCAGAATCGTCGCCAAGATCGCTTTGCGTCCCAATTCTCTCTCGTTGCGTTTCATGTAGCTGACTGTCTCAATGGCCGCCGCCTCACCCGCGTTACTGATTCGCAAGACATCCATCAAGTCGGTCGGAAGCGAGGTGCCGGTTTCGGCCAAGGTATGAGAATAGACCAAGCGTTCGATTGGACAGCCAAAATCGACGTTGATTCCACCGAAGAGTCTTGCGGCTTCCTGATAGTTTTGTGTTAGATAGGATCGATATGCCTCTGATCTGAGTTGCTGATCGTCGCTATTCTTCGATTCTGCAGGAACCTCATGACCCAAGTACAGATTCATGGCGAGTTGTCGCCTAGCGATTTGCTTCAGATCCAAACAGTCCTTCGATAGCGGCGTACTATCGCCCATGGTTCGGGCAAGTCGATGTAAAGCCTCACTAGAGAATCGCGTCTTTTGGCCTAATGATTTCGCAAACGCATACTCAAGTAGATTCCGATCATCAGAGTTGACCGGAATGTCTTCGTCGTTGGTCCACTTCTCGACAGTCTTGAGACCACAGACGTAGTGAGCGATGACACCTTCGAGATCGTCGACTCGCCACCCGAGATTTAGTCCTTCACGGATCGCCGGCAGTTGGGTTCGCCTTCGAATGAACGCTTCATCGTCCCAGATCGGAAATCGGGACTTTCCACAAACCAAAACAAGATCCCGCGACTTGGCTCGCCAGACTTCCACATGCGGAAAGACCGTACGAAGCGTCTTCAATACGATCGCCACCGTTCGGTCGTCGACTTCATACGCTTGAAGCCATTGAAGGAATATTCCATCTTCTGTTAGTCGATCCAATGCTGAACTGTAGAACTCAGTCGTATAAAGATTTGCGATCCCAACTCGGTATGGGTTCGAAGGCTCCGATACGATGACGTCGTAGGCCCCTCGACCGGATAGCAAGAACTCCCTCGCGTCATTGAAGTGAGTTTGAACCTTGGGATTGGCAAGTGCGTCTTTGTTCATCGCACGGCATTGTTCTGCCATGTGCATGATCACTGGCTCCAACTCAACGACGTCGACAGATTCCACTTCCTCACATGCTGCCATCCATCCTGCTGTTTCGCCCGTCCCCAATCCGATGACCAAGCCACGTTTTGGCGACAGATGCAGCAATGGACCCAGCAGTCCGAGCCCAACTTGTGTTCCGGCATCGTTGTAAGCGTTGCCGTCGTTCTTTCCATTGACGATAAATGACAAGCTATCTGTTGCCGTAATCGCAACACTGGATTCGACGCCCTCCGCCTCCCAGATGCACTGCCGACGTTTGGCATTGATAAAATTTTTCTCGGCGTTGCGTCCGACGCCTTCTAAGTCCGCTCGTCCAGCCCCGATTCCAGCGTGACGCCAGACAGCCGTCGGTCCCTCTGCCTGAATCGCAACGAGTAAAAGTACGGCTCCGAATGCAAAGAACGGCAGAAAGAGTTTTCTCGATAGCCTCGAATAGGTAACGACTACCATCCCCCAAACCACCAATACAATGATCGCTGCCCTCCAAATTCCCGGCGCGGTCAGAATAGGCATGAGGAGAAATCCTCCTGCAAGCGAACCACAGATTGCGCCTACAGTATTTGAAGCGAACGTCCAGCCAACATGCTTGGCAACGTGTTGTCTTCCCTTGCCAGCGACGGCGATCAAGAGTGGGAATTGAAACCCAGCCACGATTGATGCTGGAAGAATCACGAAGGACGCAATCTGGAACCAATTCCACACTTGATCAACAAACGAATCGATCACTTCGTTTTGTTGTTGAAGCACCCACATTGCGACTTGATCACCAAACCAAAGTGGAACCGCGATGAAACAGGCTTCCAGCAGACAAGTGATTGACAGTAATGGAAGTGTGGGTTTTCCCCATCGAACAAACAGATTGTAAAGGGCACCACCAACGCCAATGCCCAGCAGTGCAACGCACAGAATCAATCCAAACGTGTAAGTGGTTCCGCCCAGCAGGGGACCAAGCATTCGATACCAAACGATTTCCATCAAAAAGAAAACAAAACCAACAACCGCTGCTGAAATACAAACGAGCGGAAGTCGGTTCTCGGTGCCTTGATCAATCGCTCCATCCTCGTCGACTGCCTGCTTGGCGTTTCTCGGGTTCACAGCAGAACGCGTGTGCGGGATCGCGATCAATTGACTGGAATAGCGAATCGCCGTTACGGCGAGCAGCAGATTAATGAAACAAGCGGACCACAGAACCGACCGGTTGCCCAGCCATTCGATCAGCACGAAGTTGGCTAGCCCCGCACCGGTCACCGCACCAAGCGTATTCAACGCATAGATCATAGCGACCCCCTTTCGTCTCGCATCCGAATCGACCGAAACCGCGAGTGCTGCCGCCGGCATGGTTCCCCCCATCAAGAACGTCGGCGCAGCTAAGATTGCAGCAGAAGCAACCAAGCGGATCATTGTCGCGAGACCGATACCCAATGACGACTGTCCTCCGACAGAGACATAGGCGTACCTCGCGATATCGATCATCCAAGGGCTGATCGCAGCGAAGATCGCAATGCCAAACTCAAGCATCGCATAGAAGCGAACGGGCTTCAACGTTCCTTCGATTCGCCGCCCCAGAACGACATTTCCGATCCCCAAACCCGCCATGAAAATGGCCAACACGGCAGCCGACGAAGAAGTGGTTGCGCCAAACACGAGTCGCAACTCGCGTATCCAAACGACTTGGTACACAAGTGCGCACGCTCCCGAAATGAACAACAAGCAAGCAAACTTTGACGGTGCAGCATTGCCTTCTGCTTTGCCTTCAATCAAGAGAGTACAACTCCATTTGAAACTGATTGGCTGCGAAACTCGCAATCAATGAATGGACATGAACACTGAACAACAAGACGTGCGTGTTCGATCGAGAATGAACTCTAGCGTGCCACGGCTGGATTTGCACGATGCCATGGCGTCAAGTTCATCCGCTATTCTTCCGTTCTTAACATTCCACCTCGTTGCAACTTATCTTTAGGGTAGTGGATCTTGTTAAAGATCCTGTAGCGGTGGGATCTTTAACAAGATCCACTACGGCAAACCCTAACTTCTAGCTGTCCCAGACCACTAGTGCATCGTCCAGACTTGATTTTGGGGTTAGTCGTTTTGGCGATAGCCACGGTTGAGTTGCGAAAACCGTGGCTAACGCCAAAACGGCTCATTGATCGAACCCGCGTTCTAAGACTGGACGAAGCACTAGACGTACGCGAGCATCTCGCCAAAGCGAGTCAAATCAAGTCCGGCCATGACAGTGCCTTTTTCTCTTCAAACTCATTCTCTCTTCACACGACTGTTTTCCTAAGCTCCGCGAGCGACGCCAAGCCAGCCAGTTTTTAGCCCCGCCATCGTATAAACCATTTGCTTTCCAACATAAGGCAAATGCGGCATCACGGGCAGCGAAACGTCACGCCCGAATTGCAACACACGATTTGAGGTTTGGAAAAAGGGCGTCAACATCCCGGTCAATACGCTGTAGTAGCCCGTCGTTGATCGACGCAAAGTTTCATAGGCGGCATACGCATCTCGGTAGTCTGCATGAATCGACATTTGCTCGGCCAACACCGCCGCATCCACCAACGCCAAATTCAATCCCTGCCCCAAGTGCGGACTCGTCGCGTGGGCCGCGTCGCCGATGAAGGCCACCCGCCCCTGCGTTACGCGGTGCATCCGACTATTGAGATAGGTCGCGTACGTCACTTCCGCAAGCGATTTGATCTCCGCAATCGCTTCTTCCGCCAACGGAAAAAAATCAACCACCTGACGTTTCCAAGCGTCCAATCCGTTTGCTCGCACGCTTGGCTCGTCGGTCTTTTTCAAACCCCAAAAGAAGCTGCAGCGTCCATCTCCCACTGGCAACAACCCCATCAACCGTCCGCATCGTCCCACGACCTGCAGCAGTCGATCCTGCGGCCCCGAGTAAGGACCGATCGTCCACAACGCTGCGTCCGGATACTCGCGAATCGATCGCGTCAAACCAGAGTGCTCACGCAGTCGCGACCGAGATCCATCCGCCGCGATCAATAGATCAAAACTGCCTTTACTCTCACCGTCGTTTCCGATCAGTTCAACGCCATCGTCCGTCGCCACGTAGCTGGTTATCAGTTGCCCTTCGCGAATCTGCACGCCCGCGTTTGCGCACCGATCAAACAGAATTTGAAAGATGTGACTGCGCAGCACGCCCAGTCCGAACAATTCGCCAGAGACCTTTTTGTAAGGCAGATGCACCAGTGTGCGGCCCGACCGATGCTGTGCCAGCAAGTTGCTGATCTTCGCCGTCTTCAGCGCCACTTCATCCAGCACTCCCAACCGCGCCAGTACCGCCTGTCCGCTAGGCTGCAACAAAATGCCTGCTCCAATCGGACCACATTTGCCCGCCTGTTCAAAAAGCGTCACCAAGTGCCCCTGATCAGCCAGCTGCCAAGCCACTGCCGTTCCCGCAATCCCGCTCCCCACCACAGCAATGTTCATATCAACTTTCTTTCGATAGGTGTTACCGGCCTCGCTGCGGTCGTAGTTCTCGCCTTTTTGGGGCCGGAATGTGGTCGTATTTTAGCGTAATTCTTACACCGTGAATTCGGTACACTTTCTCCCGCCCTCGCAGCCTGCACCTCGCACCCCGATTTTCAAAAAATCTAAATCGTACCCCGCTTCTACCTCGCCCCTTTTCAAACGCGTTTGCATGTAAATGGGAGGGCACATGGGTGGCCTTTCTCGCCCACTGTTCTTCTCATGCGAACTTGGGGGAGCCATGGTGACGCGATGGATTTTTGCTTCCACAATACAACGCGACCAACAGCTCGCCTTGCTCAAATGTTCCCCCTGTCCACACTGCAAGCACACCGGGACGTTGAATCGACACGGCGTCCTCAAAGGCTACGACGAGCAGAATTTCAAGCACAAATCCGTCCGAGCGATACGCATCTTTTGCAGCAATCGTGGAAACGCCAACGGCTGCGGTAAAACTTTCAGCGTTTGGATCGCTGACAAAGCTGCCCGCTGCCCGTATCTCCCTGTCGCCTGTCCGGCCAAGGGAAAGATCGAACGCTTCTTTCGCCGAGTCCGCGATCCGTTCTTGATCGACCTGCGTGGCCGAAAGATCGTGCTGCGTCACGAACGTCATCGCGATGGCGACGTGATCGTCTACGAAGGTGGCCGCCGGATCGGTAAGGCCCGCCTGCTGGACGCCGTGGCCAACGGCATGATGCGACGGAAAGAAACCTCGTGAGCCTCGGGCGCTAGCCGTGGGCCCCGCACCACAATCCGCACCTCGGTGCCTCGTGGCCTCGGGCGCTAGGCGTCGATTGGCACGAAGACAGTCTGCGCATATCAGCCGCCACGCGATAGCGTCCGGTTCTCACGCCTGTCATCGGGAACCGGACGCTATCGCGTGCCGGCTGATGAATCATCCGCGCCTAGCCGTGGGCCCAGTACCACAATCCGCACCACTCGTCCACTCTGGCTTCTCCCCCAGCTTTTCTGGGGGAGAAGGGCTGGGGATGAGGGGGCTGAGCGCTGAAACGTTGCTTCACCCAACACGCATCCATCCCAAGCGACTTCGCGCACGAAAAGCCAACTTCAAACTTCACTCCTCCCACTTCAAACTTCCACCCATGATTCGATCCTACTTTCTCTGATTAGCAGCTCCTTCCGTCGAGCTTGTCTCGGCGGAGGAAACAACTGACGGCTACTTGCCCAAGCCAACAAAACTTCCCCACCGCCCGCGAATCGCCTTTGGCGATTCGCGGGCGGTGGGGAAGTGAATGCGATTGTGTTACCGGGTAGCTGTCAGTTGTTGCTCCGAACCGGGGCAAGCCCGGCGGAAGCAAAGAATCCATCTTGCGTCGACCGTGAATGCCGCCAGCCGCAACCTTTTGCAGCCCGGCTTTCGACAGCCAAGCGTCCCCATAACTACCCCCGTCCCATTTTCTCGTCCGTTCGGTCTGACGAGAACCGACCCCGGAGGCGGTCGCAGCCCAGATTCCGAGAAGTCTGCGACACCCTGCGGGGTCGATTCAACATGGTCGTCGCATACCACGGGTGCGCCTTATTGCTCGTTCAGTAATTATAACTGCCGATGCCGACACTAAATCCGACTTGTATGGAGTAACTATACCCTATATCGACGAAGCCGCGTCCCTGCTTTTGCGCAATTCCTGCCCCAGCCGATGTGTCGGCATAGAATGAATAGCCATAGGCAAAACCATAGTTAACGACCGATCCCCCTCGGGATCCATTGGCAAAGGGAGTTAAGCCAGACTGGCCATTTCCAAAACCACTCGCCTCAATCCCAAGCCCGATGCTGGTGTAAAAACCAGCAAATCCAGCAGCCGAACTGCCAAACAACAACGGGGTGTTTACTGTCGCATCACCTATCGAACCGCCCAAGATGCTTTCGACGTTGAACTGATCTTGTTTAATATTCTTAACTGCTTTTCTCTCCAATGACTTTCGGTTCGGCGTTCCTTTTGGAAAGCTCTTTCCTGCATATTTTTTTAACCTCGACTGTGCCAATGCTTTGCTAGACGCACCTTGGAGGCTGTTACCACCTCCAAGAATCTCCTCAGCGAAAGTCAAGACAAAGATTTCACTGACTTCATCCTTGTAGGGCGCACTCAAGAACGCAGCCAAACCCAGCGATAATTTCCCATAACCGAGCGAGAGAGTCGGCCCGTTCCATTCCAACGTCCCGTAGAGTTGTCGCAGCGCCGTTCCTACCAAGGCTTGACCCACCGCAAGGCTAAGGATTACTTTTTGCTGAATCGACAAACCAACGATTTGCTCGGTCAGTGGGCTAAGCCCAGTTGGATCGTCAAGATTCACAGGGTCGTTCCATGCGTATGCATAGTCGTGATGGCTTTGCGGCAACCATTCAAGTCCTTCTGCTAAATCAGGCGACAGGAATAGGCCATCGCGGGCAGAATAGAACCGCGCCTGCAAGTAGTAAAGTCCCGAGAAGGCATCGTAGGTTTGGCCATTCATCCCGATGGTTAGACCAGGGTATAATTCTTCTAGCGGTTCTCCAAATGCATCATAGGTTTGAGAGAATCGAGTAACTCCATTCGCTGCCGTACCGATCCGGATACTGCCACGCGAATCGGCAACCGCATAGATGGTCTCATCTTTGGTCGTTGACACCAATCCGTTTGAGTAGGTGTGACTTTCAATGACATTGCTATCGGAATCGATCGTTTCAAGTACAGTTAAATCGCCGCGGGTTACATCGTAGATCAAGTCAATTCTCTCGCCGTCCCGAATGATCGCCGTACGCACGCCGAAGCTATCGTAAAGGTATTCTTCCGTCATCGTGACACCGGCGGCTGTGACGGTAACCTTCGTCAATCGTCCTGCATCGTCCCAGAGATATCGCGTCACGTTGTCTTGGTCGATTAGACGTTCGGCTATTTGCCCATCGTCGGTATACGCAAATTGAATCGTCGCATCGTTCGTTTCAATTCGTAGCAGGCGATCATTCTTGTCGTAAAAATAGGATTCGATTCGAGTCCCGTTGACGGTCTTTGCGAGGCGATTTCCAACCGCATCGTATCGATACTCGATAAGTGTCTCGACACCGAAGGAATCGGTGCGTTTCTCACTGCTCAGCGCACCAGATGCAATATAGGTAAACTCAGTCACCGAACCGTCATGCAGCGTTTCGCTAACCAACCGTCCGCTGGTTGAATATCGATAAACGAATTGTTGCAATACTTGTCCGTCTGCCCCACGAAGACTTTGTTGAGCGACAAAGCCATCATCGTTATAAACGACTTGCTGTGTGGTCGCATTTGGAAACTGCGTCTCGACAAGGCGTTCCAGATTATCGTAGGTGTAGGAGGTAATGCCACCTGATGTGTCTTGTACCGTCGCGACCAATCCCGTAGGGGTGTAGGTATATCGCCGAGTCCCACCAGGCGTTTCGATCGATGCAACTTGTCCGTTGGTGGTATACGTATACTGCGCGGTACGCCCGCTGGGTAAAGTTTGCGTATCAACCCGACCAAAACTGTCATAAGCAAAGGTCGATTGTTGACTAGAATCACCGACCGACGCGAGGTATCCTTTTTCGTCGTAGACAAAGTCTACGACTGGAAGATTGCCGCCGGTCCGTTGTGTCACTCTGCCAAATTCGTCGTAAACGATCTTCGTAGAGATGCCGGAGGGTTGCACGATCTCGGTAAGTTCTCCTCTAGCGTTGAACTTGTATTCGAGAATCGAGCCATCGGGGCGCTCCAGACGCGTTCGGTTTCCAAGTTTATCGTAACCATACGTAGTTTCCCGACCAAGCGAGTCTGTAAAACTGACGACTCGTCCAAACTCGTCCCGCTCATAGGTCGTCGCGTGACCGTCGGCATCAATAACTTGGGTTAAGTTTCCATCGAGGTCATACGAGTACCGACTTAACAGGATACCGTCTTGGTATTCCGCGATTAGGTTGCCGACTTGGTCATATTCAAACTCAATGTCTGAGCCATTGGACAACTCAGTGCGTATAAGTTGTCCCACCTCATCATACACCACGCTTCCTGATTTACCGTTTGCTGTTTCACTGGTGACGCGCCCGACTGCATCATACTGGAGTGTTTGTTTTTCGGCTCCCGCAGTCACGCCCGTTCGCCGACCGGCAGCGTCGTATTCGAAGTTAGAAAGCGACCCATTGGCGTCACTGACACCAATGATGCGGCCATTCTTGTCATAGGAAAGTGTCTCCGGACTGCCGGCCACATTCCCTTGCTCGTCCATCACGCTTTTCGAGACAATCTGACCCAGTGAATCACGAGTGATCACCATTTGCACCCCGTTGGCCATTGTCATCGACTCAGTCGATTCCGCTGGATCACGGCTTGCCTGAAGCAAATCCACGTTGCCGCTACGAAGATTTGTAGGTTGACCACTTTCGCTGTACGTCGTTTCAGATGACCGTCCCAATGGCCCTTCGGATCGAGTCGGTTGTCCGGCGGCGTCAAAAAAGACTCTCACACGATCGCCTGCAACATTTGTCAGCCCCGTCCCTCTTCCTTCCGCATCAAACGTTCTCGTTTCCCGACGCGCCTCCAACACCCCATTGATGCTCACGAACGAGATTACTGCCACAAGATTACCATTCGCGTTATACTCGTAAGCCTGCCTAGTTCCCTCGGGACTGACCACGGACAGGATTCTGCCTGCAGCATCGAATTGATTCGTAGTCACTGCTCCATTCGCATCGAAGGATTTGAGGAGGTTTCCAGCGGAGTCGTATTCAAAGCGACTTTGGCTGCCATCTGCAAGTGTTTCCACCGTGATATTGCCTGCTTGATCGTTTTCAAAGCGAGTTGTATTTCCGAGGGCGTTCGAATAACTCAAAAGCACACCAAACGAATCTCTCACCAGATTCTCGCGATTTCCGAGCGGATCGATGCGACTAGTCACAAACCCGTTCGCGTTGAATGTTCGGGTATAGCGATTGCCCAACGGATCAACCGAAGCAATCCGGTTCCTGTTCGAGTCGTACTCGTACCATCTTGTGTTGCCGAGAGTGTCGGTGGATTGAACGACATTTCCATACGAATCGTAAACAACCAAGGTCTCATTTCCATGTGCGTCAATGATGGTTTCCGATTGCGCAGTCGGATCGATTGAAACCTGTACTGCATTGCCGCCGATGTCCACCAAAGTACTAAGCCTTCCATTCTCGTCGTACTCCGTTCTTCCAGTCGTCCTTCCAAGCGGATCTTCGACCCTGGTTAAATAATGTTCGCGGCCGGTAGAGTATTCGAATAATGTCAAGTTGCCTTCACGGTCTTGTACTGCGGTCAAATCACCGGACGGGTCGTAAGTATAGAACGTCGATTCACCGTTTAGATCGGTGATCCTGTTGATACGCCCTAACGCATCACGACCGATGTTGACACTCAACCCACTGGAAGTAGTTATGCCACTGGATGAAAATTTCAATGTATTTCGATTTCGATCGGCCGCACTGCTTAGCGTGCCGTTGGAACCGTTGACCCGATACACAATCCCATCCCGCGTCGTCAGCACGTAGGCTCCACCAAAAGCTGGACTGGCGGGGTTGTAGGGGATTCCACCTGGGGCGTAGAGCTCGCCAAGTTCGTTGACTTGGAGATAACCGCTGGTGCCGGTGGACAGGGTGCTGGTGACGCCAGGGTCGGGAGTGAAACGGGGTCGTGCGAGCGTCAGATTTTGACCGCCGAATCCAGGCAAGACGCGAATGTCCGGGTTGAAAGTGAAGCCCTGCCGGCCTTGGCCGGGGACGTTCAGGTAGACCTTCACGCCAGGTCGCATCGGGGTGTAGATGCCGATGTCTTCTAGGCCGCTCTTGGGCAGGCCGACTCGTAGGTCCGTGTTGCGATACTCCAGCCTCCAACCGTAGCCGAAGTCGCCTTCGCGGTCGGCTTGCAAGGTGTCATAAATCCGGGTGATCTCAATCGGGATGCCCGCGACCGGGATCACCATGTCGGTGAAGCTCAGGCGGAAATTACCGAGCTTGAGTTCGCCAGCGAGTCCCACGTGATGTTCAGCAACGTTGACGACGCCGGCGTTGGTGGCGACTTCTAGGCGAATGACGTATTCATCGTTGAGCAGCAAACTGGTGTCCCAAACACCGAGTTCGCCGTTGGTCACAGCAGTGGTGCTTTCATGGAACTCGGTGAAACGGGTTTCGTCGATGTGGCGATAGGAGAGTTTGTAGCCGAACAGGTCCTCGTGTGCTGCGGTGCCAACGATGCTGACCATCCCCGTGACCGTACCGGTGTCGGCAGGGCTCGTGATGGCGGCGGTCGGAATGTCCGTCGTACCCGCTCCGCTCCATCCCTCGGGGAAATCGTAATCGAACTGGATCGTTTTGGTGGTCGCATTGCCATTGGTGTCGATCGCCGTGGCCGTGGCGTTGATGGTGCTGAATGTCCATTCTTCGAAAGTGAATGTGGCGGTGCCAGCCGCGTCGAGCGGGATGTCTTTACCGTTGGCGGTGAGCGTCAACGAAGCAACCGCCACGTTATCGATCGCTTTGACAAAGACTCGGAAGGGGCCTTGCCATGGCAATATGTTGCGTGAACCGTCACCGAGGTTTTCAATCAAGCTGACTTTGGGTGGCACGAGGTCTTCGATCACCGCCAGCGTGAAGCTCTGAGTCACCTCGCCGCCACGGGGATCGTTGACGCGGACTTCGAAATCATGGTCTCCGATTTGGGCGACCGACGTTTGCCAGCGGATGCGGCCGAAGGTGTCGATGGTGGCGCCAGCGGGCGACGTAAGCAGATCAAACGTGAGCCGATCCAGGTCGGCATCACTCGCCAGCACGTCGTAGCGGAACTCCGCACCGGCGGCGACATCCACCGGCGCGATGCCGTTGATCACCGGCTCGGTATTTTGCGCCAAGACGTCCAGCTCGAACGATTCGATTGCAGCCGCGCCCCCGACGTCGGTGACTCGAATCGTTACAACGTGTTTGCCGTCTTGGCCCGCGACTGGCGTCCAGTTGATCTGGCCAGATGTTGGACTGATCGTCATTCCAGTGGGACTTTCGCTCAGACTGTACGTCAGCGTCGTACCTTCGGGATCGGCGGCGGAGACGACGTGTGAGTAGACATCCGAGACCGCAGCGAATCGCGGAGACACGTTGTCGATCGTTGGCGGTGCGTTGGGGACACCGTCGCTGACCAGAATCGCAAAGGTCTGAGTCGCAGCGCCGCCGATTCCGTCACTGACTTCGATGACGACCGACTGCTGACCGAGTTGATCGATCGTCGGCGTCCACGTGATCTCGCCGGTCAATTCTGCGATCGTCATGCCGCTCGGTGCGGTGAGCAATCGATAAACAAGCGGGTCGGATTCGGCATCCTTGGCTTTGACGCTGTAAAAGTAAGCCACGCCGACGGACGCTTCGGATTCGGGGAAGCTAGCGATTATGGGCGGTCCACCGGTTCGGCTGACGCGAAGCTTGAATGATTGCGTGGTTTCGGCGCCAAAAGTATCAGCAACGCGGACAACCACGTCGGACTCGCCGAGTTGGTCAGCGGCCGGTGTCCAGCGGATCGTTCCACGTCCCGCGTCGATACTCATCCCCGCCGGAGCATCCAACAAATCGAATGACAGCGGATCACCGTCCACATCGGATGCCAAAATGTCGTACTGATATTCACGGCCGACGACCGCAGAGGTCGTCGGGGTGGAGTTCACAACTGGCGTGGCGTTGACGAGCGAGCCGACGACATCGAGCAACAGTGGCACGACGAAGACTTGGCCATCGGCATCGGTCGCGGCGAGCGAAACCGGGTGCTGGCCGAATTGCGAGACGGCCGGGGTCCAAGTCATGACACCGTCGGAGCCGATGCTCAATCCAGCCGGTCCGCTGGTGATCGACCAGTCGACGGGTCGACCGATGGAATCAACCGCGGCGATTCGTGTCACGGTCTTCTGGGTCAAGGGGAATGAAGTACGCGGACCGGTGAGATCACCCAACGCCACCGTTGGCGTTGCTGCGGAAACACTGACAATGAAAACTTCTTCGGTCGAAGCTCCCGACATATCGCTGGCTCGGATCGTAAATTCATAGTCGCCGGCCACAGTGGGAGTCCAAGTGAATCGTCCCGAGTCGGGATCGATTGATGCCGAATGGTTCTCACCGACCAACGCATAGGTCACCGTCTCCTGCTCGGCGTCTTGGGCAACAACGTCGTAGACATGTTTGATACCAACAAATCCCAGCGGCGCCGGCAGCCGAGTGATGGCTGGGGCAAAGTTCGGTGCGGTGACGTCAATATTGAAGTCATGCAGCGAGATAGACCCGTCGTCAGCGGTTGCCCGCAGAATCACGGTGTGCTGTCCGACTTGGTTGATCGTCGGGCGCCATGCGAGCAGGCCACTCGTTGGATCGACTGACATCCCATCGGGCGCGAGCGACAAATCGTAAACAATAGCCGGATTCAGGATCCCAAAAGCGACCGAGGCGTAGCGATAAACTTGGCGGGCTTCGACTTCGGCCGGCGGCATGGTGACAAAGTGCACACCGCCTGTGACGGACGTGTTGGTCGGCGTGAGCGTAAAATCCTGGCCGGTTAGCACTTCATCCACGGCGACTGTCACGTCCAATCCATCTCGGCCGGCCACATCGGCCCAGCCGGCCGGCAAGTCGAGGCGAATCGTGTAGTCGCCGGCGACCAGTCCCGTCAGGGAAAAGTTTCCATTTCGATCCGAGGTTGCCATCGGTTCATCGGTGTCACGCCCGCCGTTTCCATCGAGATCGGCGTAGACTTTCCAGTAAGCGATCGCATCACCGTCTTCGGTTCTGAGCTGCCCGCGAACGTGACTGAGCGACAGTTGCTCGATGGCGAGGTCAAACGCCGTCTCTTCGTTCACTTCGACATCAACGTTGGTCTCGACTGTCGGCACGTCGTAACCGGCGACCGGAGAAATTCGAACGGGATACTCTCCCGGCAGCAGACCATCGAATTGGTAATCACCACTCGCATCGGTGATCGCTTGTGGCTCGCCTGGATCGGGGTACGCGTTGCCGTTGGTATCGATGTAAAGTTGCCAGCCCTGGAGTGACGGTTCGGCCGGATTTTCACTACCATCATCTTGGACGCCGTCGCCGTCGAGGTCATCAAACAAGTGCCCCGCAATGCTGCCACGCAGTTCGGGCGCAACGTTGACCGTAAATGTCTGTTCGTCGTAGCCTCCACGTCCATCTTCAACGGAGACAGTGAATGTGTGACTGCCGGCATCCGTTAACCCGGTGACAGACTGCGGCAATAACCCATTGGAGATGCGAAAGCCGGTGTTGCCATAGACAGAGTGATCTTGGACGCTCAGCATTCGCGTGTCTTCAAACCGAAAATCGAGCGCGAGCCTCGCGTCGTTCTCGTATTGCGTCGTCATTAACTCATCAATCTCGGTCCCTGTGAATGCAACATTCCAGATCCGGAAATTCTCGATCGTGGCTTGTGTTTTCCATGACCCGGCCTCGCCGACATTGAGTGTTCCGCTGTTCGAGTAGCCGATGGAATCTGGAATGGTCGTCGAGCCGATGACTTTACCATCGACCCAGATGGTGGCTGTTTTCGAAGCATCGTCTACTGTAAGTGCGATGTGAATCCATTTGTCAACCTGGAATTGGTATCTCGGTTGAAAGTCGATTTTCGCACCGTCAAAATCCATGATCAGCTGAAATCGATCGTTGAACAGTGATCGCAAGTAGTATGCTTGACCATGGGCTCCAGGGAGAGAAAAGAACAGCGAAGCTCCATTGCTTGCCGTCAGCTTGTGTATGTTGAACCAGCCTTCGATTGTAGTGCTCGCTGGCTTCAGAGAATCGCTTGCTGCCACTCGGACTTCGCCGGGGTCGCCGTACGGAGAAAAGATGAGGGCCGTGCCCCGTCCATCCCACTCGACTAAGCCTGTGGTAGGATCAATCGTCGCTCCGGGCGGAGCATCGATCAGTCGGTAGCGAAGCGCATCGCGGTCATTGTCGAGCGCCGTCGCTTGGTAAGTGAACGTCTCACCAGCTCCGATTGTGGCTTGCGACTGAGTTGCGATCAGTGGCGCCGCGTTTTCGCGGGCCGCTACGACATCGATCTTAAACGATTGAGTGGCAATACCGCCGCGGCCATCGTCCGCGGAGATGGTTACATCATGCACACCGACTTGATCTGGAGCTGCAGCCCACAATAGTGCGCCCGTTTCGCTGTTGATGATCATCCCACCGGGCCCATCAACGATCGCATAGGTCAAGTGGTCATCGTCGGGATCGATCGCATCGGCATCGTAGCGATAGACTTCGTTGGGGTCGAATCGGTTGTAAATAACACTCGCCGTCGCGTCGCCGCTATTCGCGACGACGAAATCCATGCGTCCATCTTCGTCCGCATCCGCCAAAGTAACGCGGCTCGGCGATTCGCCCACTTGGATGTGTTGGGCTCTTGAGAACTGGTCATTGCCACGGCCGTACAGCACACTGAGCACATTCAGGTTTGTGAGCGTTGCTGCTAAATCCGGGTTGCCGTCATCATTCAAATCAACCACGGCGACATCGCTGGGGGCCTCCGCAAGGTCGACGTAGATGGGAGCTCCAAACGCTCCCATTCCATCGCCGGGCAGAATCATCAGTCGCTGCGTATCAGGCAAGGTCATGACGGCGTCCAAAATACCGTCGCCCGTCGCATCTGCGATCGAAAAGCGAGAAGGTTTGTCACCCAAAGCAAAAGGCGTCGGCGTTCCAAGCGTCGTTGTTCCGTCACCGAGGAACAGCCACAACGCGTTTTCGGCGTCGTCCAGGACAAGAATGTCTTGATTGCCGTCGCCATCGACGTCGGCGGCGGCAACGTCGATCGGCCTTAGCCCCACAGGGAACTCAGCCGATGTGTAACCGGAATCAATGCTGCCGGTGAAAACGCTCAACGAGCGACTCGTACGGTTCGCGGTTAATAGTTCCAATCGCCCATCGCTGTCCAGGTCTACAGCGGCAACCGCATGGGGTGCTCGACCGGTCAGCAAATCAGGCTGTCGCGTGAAGCCGCCGAGATTGTCGCCGACAAAGATTTGCAATCGCTCCATTTGCTGCTGAATCGCCAAGATTTCTTCATTGCCGTCACCGTTTAAGTCGACAGCGAGTAGATCGACAAGATCATCACGTCGACCGGCAAAGATCGACGCCGTATCGGAACTATAATTTCCGACACTTCCGGTAGCGTAGACAAAATCCAAATGCCCATCACCGTCGAGATCGGCAAAGGGGTTTCGAGAAATACGCCCTGGGATCCCACCTACCAGTCCGAGTTGTTGCGGAGCATCGAAAGTACCGTCACCATTGCCGAGTCGAACGATCAGTGGGCCATTGCCATTGGCACCAGTTTGAATCAAATCCAGTTGCCCGTCTTCGTCAAAGTCGACCAGCCAAGAATCGCGACCGCGTTGCTCGGTACCCGGATACTCAAACAGCGAAAGGAACTCAAAACTACCCGTTCCATCGTTGATGAGAACACGAGCACCTGCGGTGGTTGCCGCGACGAGATCAACGCTGCCATCGGAATTGATGTCGCCAGCCGAAAAGTCACCAGGTTGAGAGCCGTTGTCGAAAATGGTCTGCTCGCCTTGACGGCTAAAGTCACCTTGGCCATCACCCTCCATGATGATCAGTTTGATCAAGCCGTCTGTGTCACTGTTTCGCTCGGCAAAGGCCAAGTCGGGAATACCGTCACCGGTGAAATCCGCGACCGCGTAGGACTCTTCCCAACTGGATATATTGGTACCGTTGGATCCTCTGGGCAATGTGATTCGAAATGTGCGAGTGAAAACGCCGGGGTCTGACGGGCTGTTTATATGGACATCGATCTGTTGCTCAACGCTTGACTTAGCCACAAAGTCGGGTAGGCCGTCCTGGTTGAAGTCCGCAATGAGTGTGGAGCTGTACCCATAAAAACTACTTTGAACGAGTTGGTCATCGCTGACGGTGAACGTCCCGTCGCCGTTCGCCAGAGCCACGTAGTAGCGGCTACCATTTTGATTGGCTCGCGTTGCTACGATGTCGTCCAAGCCGTCAAGATTGAAGTCTGCCGTCGAACCGAAGCCACCTGGACGTGAAACTCCGACCGCAGGAAAGGGTTCTGCGAACGAGCCGTCACCAACGCCAAGAAAGACTCGATCGTTTACGGTATCGACCAAGTCGACGATGCCATCTCCATTGAAGTCGCCCGGCAGCGCGTCTTCGTCTCGCGAACCAGGCACCCACGGGATGGTACGCGTCTGACCAAACTCGCCAGGTCGCGTGCCTAGCCGAATACCGACGCCGTTAAAGTCAGCGCCAGACGTAAAGTATGAGAAGTCGATGACGCCGTCCCAGTTGTAGTCTCCAAACATAGCTCCCCGAGCGATATCCCCAGCCTCGAACGGTTGGATGTCTCCGGAAAAATCGACCATGGCGTACTCGGTAATCGAGAAGTTGCCAGCTCCATCATTGATGGCAACTTTTGTAGACGTCCAGTCGCCGCTAGAGTGGCCGAATATCAGATCCAAGTCACCATCACCATCGACGTCGACAGGGTCGTCCGTGCCCGCGTAGTTGCTCAACAGACCGTCCGTTTCAGGACCACGTAGCGAAGTAAAAGTTACGCCATCGCCGTTCCCCAACAACACTTCCAAACGTTCACCGTGGTGAAAAACCAAATCAGCGATCCCATCTCCGTTAAAATCGCCGCCGCGAATCCAGTCGCGAGCAAGCGCAGTCGTTGGAGTAACCCCAGAAGGCTGCGTGAAGTTGCCGTTTCCGTCTGAGTGGTAAATCGTGACGCCATTTCCTGTCAAGAAAGCGATGTCCAGATTTCCATCACCATTGAGGTCGAGTACGTCATGAGGACGCTGTTGCGTTGCATAACAGCAATTCGGATCACCTCCTGCTGATCCAATCACAATCGGTTCTGTAAACGTTCCATCGCCATTGCCTTTCAACCAAACGGCTTCGTAGCTGGCTCCAAATCCAAGCGATGCCGTCCGGCCAATCAAATCGAGGTTTCCATCCTCATCGATGTCTGCGGTGCGAAAATCGCTGAGCGTTTTGCTGAAGGTCTGTTCGACAGCCGCGTCAAAGGTTCCGTCGCCGTGACCGAGGATCGTAATCAGCCTCGGGTTGCGTTGCCTTTCAACGGCAAGTACGTCCAATGAGCCGTCTCCATTCACATCCCGCAACAGCAGATTCCGAATGTCGTTGCTACCGGATCCGATATTTTGTCGAAGGATTTCGATGGGGCTACCGAAATCTCCGTTTCCCTCGCCCAGCATCCCGGTGATGACGAGTTGATCATTTTGACCAACACTCGGGGCGTCGTACGTATACAAAGCCACCAAGTCCAATATGCCGTCACCATTCAGGTCTCCCTGGTCCAAACCAAAGATACCATTCGTTTCGTCGTTGGCACGGAATTCGGGTAGCCCGATGTCCACCGCATAGCCGACGTCGAATAACTGACCGTCAGCGGTGGGGAACCCCGTCGCGTAGGTCTCCGCGTCGTCGAAGCGATCGTTGTTTTTTCCTGCATAGACACCGACGGTTTGGTTGCCCGTGTTGATGGATACCAATCGCGGACCTTGAAAACCGCTGATCACGTTGACGCCGGCCGGAGAATCTCCAATCGCCACGGTGGTGATCTCAAAACCGCTCGATGCGATTGCATCGGTCACCGGCTCGCTGACAAAGTTCGGGGGGCGATTCTGCAGGGTCTCGACGACTGCGAGGGAGAACTTTTGATCGATAAACAGTCCATAGGGATCGGTCGCACGGATCGTGACCGTGTGATTACCCACGTCTGCCAAAACGGTCGGCCAAACGACTTCGCCACTTGTCGGATCGACAGACATCGATTCCGGACCAGCCTCGATGCTGTAGGTGAGTTGCTGCTGATCGGGATCCGTCGCTTGGGCAACATACCGAAACGACCGTGTGGCTTCGATTTTATCAATCGGGGTGGATTCGAAAGCATTCGGGGCAACGTTCAGGTCGCCCATGGTCGTCAATCGATATTGGAATCGATTCCCACCGGGGTTGGTAAAGCGAATTTCCCGTGGCCGGGTTGAATCACCGGGCAACAGCGGCCCGTCCAAGTACCCGGTCATGTCAAAGAACGGGCGTCCATCGGGCAGGATTCCATCAGGACGCATTGCAACCGCATCCAACTCAGAAATGCGATCGATGACGATGACCAATTGCCCTGTCACCGCTTGGTTGCCAAGGTTGGTCACCACCAACTCGGTGATCACCTGTGAACGATCGGCCGTGTAGGACGTCCTGCCGTAGCTTGCCCCGATGCTGGAACTGACGTCTTCGAGCTGGTCAAAGCGGAGCGGTGAGTCCGATCGAGTCAGTAGCGACTCGCCTTCGAAGACCAACGGCGGTTGCTCAAGCCCGGCGACTCGTTCCAGATCACGAATCAACACCGTCGTTCCATCGTCCCCGTCGTTGTTGATCAATCGCGCAGTGAGGATGACCTGAGTGCCTTTCTCAAGATGCGACAGATTGAAAAGGACTTCGTGTGTCGATTCGGATGTTTCGGTGTCTGGTGTAAACGTCGTCGCCGCGCCGCCGGCACCCGCCGCCGACTCGGACCAATTGAACTGAGCCGTCCGACCTGCCGAGTACGGCTGGCTGACTAAATTGCCGTCAACGTCGGTCACCGTCACTTCGAATGCGTCTTGCATCGCGCCGATCGACGACGTATCGAATTGTGGAGCGTCAAAACGCAATCGTAACCCATCGGTATCGGCGCCCAGGGTGACACGTGTTTCGATTTCAGTTCGCAGTGATTCTCCTTCGCTCAACAGGGCATCGCAACCGACTGTCGTGTGGTCGCCTAGAATGCCGTCACCAGTCGCGGCAAACTTGAAAACCGGATCCGGGTTTTTCCCACCGAGCACATTGATCACAAGCAAGGCATCCAACGCGGTTGCCGAACCACTACAATTGACGTCGAACAACGGCGGAGTTTCGTTGTCGCCCACCTCGCTGTTGAGCTGCCGGGTTAATGGATCGCTGTAACGATTTTGCCCCAATTCGTTGATGATGGTCAGTGCATCGAGTGCACTGGCGACGGTGTTTCCGTTGACATCCGCCGGGTACAGCGAGTTGTGCCAAACGGCGGCCGCCAACATTCGCCGCGATTCCAGTGCCTCGAAACGGCTGACGCGAGATCTTCGTCTTTTGCGGTTTTCGTGCGATTTCGTCCTTTTTTCAGACAAAATCCTGAATCGTTCAATTTTCACAGGACAAAACTCGCGTTCGAATCAAGGGACTGCCAATGACAATCTCTTCGCAAACGTCTTACAGCAAAATATCCAAATTTGTCGTCGCCTGCCTCAATGAAGACTACCGATACTCGAGCCCCTTGAGCGGCCAGCCATCGGCGTCGGGAATCGCGCCGAGGTCCTTTCGGTCACTCGCCGCGTTCTCGCCCGGTGATCCGGCCTGCAGGCGTAGGTCACTGTTCTTGAGACCGGAGAATCGTACTCCAAACATGGGTTCCTCACCGGTGATACAATCACTCATCACAATGTTGAGTCCGTTCAAATGATCGAGAGAACGGCCCTCGGGCGTCGTGGCGGTGTAGGCGACACCCTTTTCGTCATCGTCGAACACAGCGTGTTCGTTTGTTGCTGACCAAACGAGACAACGCTGCAGGTTGACGGCGCGTGGAGGATGTCGCATGTTCGTACCAAACACAAATCGTGAACCGATAAAGATAGAATCCTTGACTTGATAGAGACTGTCTTGGTCGAACACGTTGTACCCGTGCGTGGCCGAGTCTGGTGCAGGCGTTTCGAGCAATGTGCAATGGTTGATCGTGAATTGCGCCAGGTAAGAGCCGCCCAACCTCCCCACACAGTTCTGCAGGGTGAAACGATTGGCTTTCGACTCTGCCGCAACCCGATTGTGAAGGCGGCAGTTGATGAGTTCGCTCTTCGCACCGTCTGACATTTGTACGCAGCCCCAAACATCGAGGCTGTCGATCAAAATGCCGTCTGCGTCGACGATTAAAAACGCTGCGACCCTGCTGCGATGACCGTGAATCGTCAGATCGGCAACGTTCACGTCCAGACGGCCACCGTCGACCGGATAGTCACCCGTTTCCAATTCCAGTGTCTGACCCGGTTTAGCAATTTGGATCGCGTCTTCGAGAGTCAACGTGTCATCGCCGCCCAGCGGAGACACTCGAATGACTCCAGCGTCCGAGTTTGGTTTCTGCAAAGCGTTGTGGTCTATTCTCAACGGCCAGCCGTCTTCACTGGTCCGTGGTCCCAAATCGCCGCCATCGCTTGCCTTCCCTCTGGCTGGTGAATCCACGTCGAGAAATACGTCGCGTCGCATCAATTCGAGTTTGACATTTTGTTCTAGTTTTGGATCCACGCCCACCAGACAATTTGAAAGCGAGATCCCTGGCGTTTTGCTAAGTTCCGCCAAGGCCCGACGCGAAGCAATTTCATACGACGGAATTTCCCGAATCGCAAAGTTATCGGTCTCGCTAAACAACAGGCAGTTTTCAAACCCAATGACCGGTGGATTTTTTATGTCCAGGGTCGAGAAAAGATGCTCCTCTGCCCAAAGTATCGAATCCTTCATTGTATGCTTGGATTCACCGAGCACCTCCATGTGCCAATAGGGCTGTGCATTCGCGTCGTTGTAGCTGAGTAGGAGGCATCGCGTGGCGGTCACTGTGGAACCGAAGCCTCCACGCAGACAACCGACACTATTGTGAATATTGACCCGTGAGCGAATTCCCGAATTCGCCGAAGCTTTTCCGGTGCTGATCGTCTTCGCGCGGCAATTCAGCATGTTGAGATCAAACGCTTTTTTGTCATCGTGGATGAGATGCCAGAAGCACAAGCTATCGAGCGAAAGCTTGTCAGCGTCCTGCAAGATCGATCCATGATAATAGCTCTGATTTCCACGGATCGTCAGGCCGGGTGTGGTGATTCGTAAAAGGTCATTTCCGTCTTTGGCCTTCTCAGTTCCCCCAAGGTAGTAACCTGAAACCAATTCCAGTGTCTGACCCGGTTTAGCTATTTTTATTGCGTCTTCGAGCGTCAACGTGCCATCGCCGCCCAGCGGAGACACTCGAATGACTCCGGCGTCCGATTTTGGGTTCAGCAAAGCGTTGAGGTCTATTCTCAATGGCCAGCCGTCTTCACTGGTCCGTGGTCCCAAATCGCCGCCATCGCTTGCCTTCCCTCTGGCTGGTGAATCCACGTCGAGACTGAGGTCGCGTTCCATCAAATCGGTTTTGACGTTTTGATGGAGTTTTGGATCTATACCCACCAGACAGTTTGACAGCGAGACACCTGGACTTTCTTGAAGGTCGCCAAGGATCGGACGCGAGGCGATCTCGTACGAGGGAACTTCGCGAATCGCAAAGTTGTCGGTCTCACTAAACAATAGGCTATTATCAAAATCAATGACCGGTGGGTTCTTTATATCCACTGTCGAGAAGAGATAATCCTCTGCCCAAAGTATCGAATCCTTGATCGTATGCTTGGATTCACCGAGCACCTGCATGTCTCGATAGCCCGGCATCTTCTCGTCGTTGTAGCAGAGGAGAAGACACTGCGTGGCTGTCACTGTGGAGCCGTAGCCTCCACTCAAGCAACACACACTATTGTGAATATTGACACGGGAGCGAATTCGCGACTGAGACGAACTTCGTCCCGTACTGATCGTCTTCGCTCGGCAGTTCAGCACGTCGAGATCAAACGATTTGTTGTCATCGTGTTTGAGACGCCAGAAACTCACCCCATCAAGAGTCAGTTGGTCAGCATCCTGTTCGATTGCTCCATGTAAATAGCTTTGGTTTCCACGGATCGTCAGCCGAGGCGTAGAAACTCGGAAAACTGTGCTGCCAATCTCATCCTTATCGGTTGATCCAAGATAGTATCCAGAGACCAGGTCCAGTGTTTGACCCGGCTTTGCTCGTTCGAGCGCCTCGACCAAAGTCAAAGTGCCGTCGCGGCCATCGGGCGAGACTTTGATCACACCATACGCTGCCAGATTTGCCGGAGCTGGATCCGAATCTTGAGAAGCGACACCCTCGGTATTGCCGACACCGATTTCCAATTCGGAGCCGCCGTGTTTGAATTTTACGTAGAACCAAATCCCGGCCAACATGACTGCTGCGGACACCGCCAACAGCCAGGTAAGCTGCCTGTTCTGACGACCGTCTCCCTTCGCGTTGACTTGTGGTTCCGCATCGGCGTCAGTGTCGGACAGCGAGTGATCGGCACCAATCGTTGGCTCCAGTGCCGATGACGTTTTCTCGCCGATGGTCCAAACCTTAGCCAACAATCTTGACAGATCGCTGCCTTCGCAAAACGGCTCGATGCGTTGGGCCAACTCAAATGGGGTTTGAATTCTTGCCTTCAAATCCTTTTCGAGCATCCGATGAATGAGGTCGGCGACCGCGGGAGGTACATCTGCTCGCAACGTTTCGATCCGCTGAATGTCATCGTTCGCCATCGCGGAAAGTTTGGACAACGTGCCGTACTGCTCGGTGTGGTGGTACGGTGTCTTGCCTGTCAGCAGGCGAAACAACGATGCGCCCAACGCGTAGATATCGGCTCGAATATCAACGGTATGGGTGTCGCTGATTTGCTCAGGTGCCATGTAGTCGATGGTCCCCATCATTTGACCGGTGTTCGTCAATTCCTTGGTTGGCGAATCCCCCAGCAATGCCAGACCCATGTCCATGACTTTGACGATCGCTGGTTGAGAGACCAGCCAAGTTGCAGTTTGAGGGGAAATCCACCGTGTGCCGGATTCGATTTCCTCTGGAACACGCTGAGTCGGCTGGACGGCCAACATCAAATTGGATGGCTTGATGTCGCGGTGGACCAGGTGGTGCTGACTGGCGTAGTCAAGTGCAACGGCGGCCTGTCGGATGATTTCGCAGGCGTCGGCGACCCTTAGTGCCCCGAATCGCCTACCGACATCGGACACATCGAGACCGTACACCAATTCCATCGCCAAATAGTGAGTCCCGTCGACTTCGCCCGCGTCCATGGCGCGAACCAAATTGGGATGATCCAAGCAACCTATGGCCCGCATTTCGCGTCGGAATCGCTCAATGCTCGCTCGATCGTGAAGCCGATCGCTAGGCAGGACTTTAATAGCGACCTGTTTATTCAGCTCCGTATGAAGGGCTGAGTATACCGCCCCCATTCCGCCACGGCCGATCAATTGCTGGGCGCGGTACCGGCCAAAAACGGGCAAGGACTGGGGCTGGATCTCCGCCTGTTGGCTCGAATCGGCATTCCTGAAATGAGACGGATCAATCGCCTCGATCCTTTGGGAAACTTTGGCGAGCGCCGGCTCACACTCGAACTCGTTGTCGACGTTCCGCATGCCCAAGACTGACAAGAGAGTATCACCATCACCGTGGCAATGCGTGACTTCCTGAAGACAATCGACGCAGGTCTCCACGTGCTCTGCGATCAATTGCAATGGTTCGGCGGCTAGCTTTCCCAATGCAAAGGCCTTGAGCTTTCGTGAATCGGGGCAGGGCATTTTGTTCACAACTATTTGTCCGTGGCGAATGGTGCTCGTTGCGTAGCTCAACTCCGAAGGCGACGCCGCTTCGGATAAACCACCTTCGCATGGGGAAGGCGCTGGGTGCCAAACCGCAAGGGAATCTGGCAACAGGGTGCTGGAAAGCTCTTCGATGTTTCCTTACACGAAAATCTAAATGCACCTTTACCAGTCGATCGCGCCCTCCAGTTCGCTTCTCAATCTCGCCAAAACCCGGGACTTCGCCGTGTAAACTGATGCGATGGAAATGCCCAAGTCTTCTGCGACTCGGTTGGGCTGATGCCCCTCCACGCATACATTCCAAAACGCTTGCCATGTGGTTGGCTGGAAATCTGTCTTCACCAATTGCGCGGCACGGCGAGCCAGAGCGGCCAACGCGTCACGAGGCTCGTCCAGTGATTCCTCCGGAGCAGCATGAATGAACTGGTTGGCCGTCGAACCGCCGCGGGCAATCGGTCCTCGGGTCTTGGCACGGGCGAGGTCGGTGATCTTGTGTCGCGCGATGCCCCACAACCAGCCTCGGAATCCACTGCCTTTTTTAGGCTCAAACCGATCGATCCCAGACGCGACTGCTAAGAAGACCTCCTGCACCAAGTCTCCTGCATCCTCACCCTGCAGATTTCTCCTTCTGGCCCAACTGTACACCAGCGGGCCGTAAAGACGCGTGAAGCGAATCCAGGCTTCTGAATCGCGGTCTTGGACGCGACGAATCAATGATGCAGAAGTGCTTGATTGGGTCACAATGGCATTCACAAGCAGATAAGAAATTCAGTTCAATCGACCAACCGCTCTGCTGAGCTATTGGATGATACCTGACCCGCACTTCGTCAGCAATTCATTTCACGCGATTGGTGGTTTCCATTGACAGATATCGCAACTCGGCAAGAAGCTCACGATTCTCCCAATCAAGAGGCTCCCATTGAGAACGCATCAGGGCGGCGGAGTTGTTGCTCGGCGGATGGAGGGGCGTCTCGCCTCCTGATCGATCTCTCAGTTCCGAGCCACCCTCAAGCCGATCAAAGGCGTCCCTAACTTGTAATCAGGAAAGGTACATCAGAAGCGACTCGTTTGCCGAAACTTGACACATTACACCATGCCAGCGATCGAGTTTGGTTCATCCCTTGCCCCGAATGCGTGCCAGTTTTTGGACGGCACAGTCACGATAAAATCTTACAGCATGCTCGGCCGAGCGAGCCCAGCTATAACGAAACGCCGTTTTGGTCGCCTCTCGCCCGACACGACTAGCCAGTTCGCTAGAGCCTAGCAACTTGGTCGCGTATTCTATGATCGCCGACCGATCGCCAGGCTGAGTTAAAAAGCCATTCGTGCCGTGTTTGATGTAATCGCTCATTCCGCCTAGATCGTTGGCAATCACGCAAAGTCCACGTGACATGGCCTCAAGCGGAACCTTGCCAAACCCTTCAAAGAACGATGGAAACAGCAGCAAGCCGTGTTCGTCATACAGGCGAATCAACTGTGATTGGGGCATCCAATCGATCATTCGTATCTGATGCCTGACCTTGGAGTCAATCAACTCCAGTGCTTTGGCGTGGTCGCGAGCATCGCAAACCCAAGAAAAACGAAGTTCAGGATTGGCGGTCAGCAGTTCTACAATACATTCGGCCAAAATGAATGGCCCCTTACAAGCGACAAAATTGCCAGCGTAGATGATATTCCGCATCCTCTCGGGCGTCATCGGCTTGACCGGCCGCTCCAAATACTCGTCGGGAACTCCCTGGTTGATCACTGCGATACGGTCCCGGCGTAAGCCGTAACGTGTCTCCAAGAATCCGGCGTCTTGATCACATGAAACGATGATTCCATCAGAATGCTTGATCACACGATTCCAGTGAAACGCAATTCGTCGCCGAACCAAATCGGAACACAAACGCTGTGTGATCCCCGGCGATCGCTTCTGAATCGGACGCCAGCTCGACTCAAGCTCTGAAAAACGAACCTCGTGTCCATGACTTCGATTGACGAAGACTCCCGGGCATCCTGAGCGTCTAAAGTCAGCAGCGGCCAACCAAGCGTGCGGCTGATTCAGTTCGACAACGTCGTACTCATTTCGGCGCATCATCTTCCTAATCTCGCGTCGGTACGCAAACGGCAGCTCCAAGATGTAATGCAAGTTCCCGTGCTTGATCCTCCTGCCCAAATCGGCAGCCCAAATCTCATGCACCTCATGCCCAAGGCCACGTAGAGCCTGGTTCATCTGAAAAACAGTGCCTGCTGCTCCAGAATCAGGGTTCGGAGGCACATCGGCTCCAACGAGTATTCTTAGCGGACGTTCATCAATCATGATCGCCCACCCTGGCATGTATTGCGCTTTGATCGATTTCGATACTTTTGTGCGTCTCCGTTGCAGGTGACAGCGAAGACTCAGTCACTGTCGAGGAACTAGCGATCGCAGATTGAATTTCCAACGCCAATCGTTTTGAAAAGGGAGGCACCAGTAATTGCAGGCGATGGCATGGCAAAGACCAAACGTTGAGCCCTTCCGTTGGCAACCCATCCCAGCCGTGTGCAGGGTCCGTGGTAAAGTCCGTCTCCCCAACGTCGTGGCATGCACGAAACAGAATCGCTTTGCCTTGGAAATGGCGAGGTGAATATTGCCATCCCATTCTCGAACCCGCCCGAGTCAAATGAGATTCCTTTACGATCGTCTGTTTTGCCCGCCGCTTGATCCAGCTCACCAATCGAGACACTACTTGAAATGGAATCTTGGCGATCGACTGCCCGGAAAGAGAGCGAAGTCTCAATCGCAGTCGTTCCGACAACGGCTTGAACACCATCGATGACGGATTGGGGGTGTCGATGATGCCCAGGAACTGAACCTTTTCCCCGGATTCACTTAACAGGCAAGCCATCTCCCACGCGATGTACGCTCCTTCGCACGTCCCAGCCAACCGGAACGGCCCGGTTGGCTGAATAGCACGAACGTACGTTAAGAATCGCTTTGCGACATCTTCCACCGTCAAGAGGTCTGCCGCATCACGCCGAGTCATCACGGGGGCAAAGCAGGTGTAGTCAGTGATGTAAGGTGCCACATCGCGAAAGTTTGAAACTTCAACCGCCTTGGGGGGGATCAGAAACAATGGCGATCGATTCGTGCGCTCACTCAAGCAAACAACAGCGCTCTCGTTTTCCGCTTCTTTGACATTGACGAATGTCGTTGCCCCAGGCGTAGAGGCGGCAACGCCAGGCGTTTTTCTGGGGAGAGCTTGGTGCGCTTCGTCGACAGGGTTCCGCTGCTGCCTTGAATCATCGATTGCCGTTGCCAAACGATCAATCGTTGGGTGAGCATGAAACATGGTTGGTGTGACATGCCAGCCCGACTCGCGGCACAAGGCGATCACTCGAATCATCGCAAGCGAATCCCCGCCCACTTGAAAGAAATCATCAGAAACGCTGGCTGGGCTGGTCCCCAAGACCTCATTCCAAATCTCTCTCAGCTTACTCGCCGTCTCGTTGAGCCGGCCAGCAGCCGGCGTAAGATTGAGCTTAGGCGGCGGGATGACCGCGGACAAACGCAGCCGATCAATCTTGCCCGAAGCCGTACGAGGCAGCGCACTGAGCCTGACGAATCGGGCAGGACAAAGCCCGCTTGGTAGGGTCGCTTTCGCAAACTCTCGCAATTCGTCTTCCGTCAGTGGATGATCTTCGGCAGCAGAGTACCACGCAACAAGCTGTTTTCGATCCTCAACTGTCTTTCCGCTCACACGCTGGGCCAAACGACTTGCAAGAAATCTCCGCTGCTGAGGGGACAACTGGCTGATTCGATGTTCAATGTTCATCGGCTGCCTCTCAGTGCTCGCAACACCACCATCGAATTTGCCCACCAAGCATCCTTGGTGTCTTCTGGCACTGACAACGGCAATACTCTCTGGTGAATTTCATCGAAATGCTGAAACAGGCTTCGCTGATGCCGACGACTGAGTGAATCGATCTCAGTCGTCAAGTAAGTGAATACGCCGCCTGGTCGCACGAGTTTTGCCGCCGTGGGAAAGAAGTGTTCTGCGAAAGTCGCGCTGTTAGCAATGTATTCAACAAACTCGGATTCATTCATGGGAAACGCATGAAAGAACACGGTATCGTACGTTGATAGTTTATTCAGATTCTCCTGCCACCGCCCTTCAATCAGGCGAATATCGCTTTCGGGGTATCGTGCTCGCCAGGGAACAAAGAAATCGCGAATGCAGTGGGCATTCATCTCGATGACGGTATGCGAACGAACTCCCGCTTGCTGAATGAACGAGGCCGCCACTCCTCGTCCGAATCCGATCTCCAACACGTCGCCGTGTGCTTCACAGGCGTAGTTGGCCATCTCACGCATCAATGGAGTTTGCCAGTCCTCCATGATCTCGTCACTCGACATCCTGACCATCGACAGGTCTTGCGGTTCATGGGGATGCTCACTGCCCGGTACCATTTCTGCAGCCAACCGATCCAGATGGTTCAGATCGGAGATGGACTCCTGCAATGCCTGTTGAATCAGCCAATTCCTCTGGCGATCCCGTGGCGTGCGAATGAAGTCCGCACTACGAAGCTGCAGTCGCACGGCAACATCGAGCGTCTCATGATCAAACGTTTCGACATCTGGGGCAGCAGACCCACCATGTCCTTCCGACTCCCGCAGCAGAGCCTCAGCGATTTCAGCGGGCTGGGTTGCAAGATACATTGCCAACGTTTCTGTATCGCTGCTTATAGATGACGGGGATTCTGTAAACCCGACAGCAATCTCAACCACGCCGGGACAATGGCTAAGTTCCGATTCGATCTCAGCAGGCTCAACTCGCTGTCCATTGATCTTCATTTGATCGTCGACACGGCCAACGAACAGCAAAGAACCATCGGATCGCAGTCTTGCCAAGTCGCCGGTGCGGTAAAACCGCGAGTCGGATGAATCTGACTTCTGCACAAATCGCTCGGCGGTCAGTTCGGGTTGCCCACGGTATCCCTTCGAGAGTCTTGTGCCGCCGAGATGGATTTCCCCGACAACTCCGATCGGGACGTCTCGTCCATTCAGATCCAAAACACGAACCTCGCACCCAGGAACAGCACTTCCTATCGAGACCCCACCTTCTGAATCTTCAATCGCCAGCTCCCTTGCGGTCGCCCAGACAGTTGCTTCGGTCGGACCATACTCATTAAACAGCCTCGTATCCGGCAGGTTTGCAAAGTGTTCGTCGATCACCGTCGATGCACACGGCTCCCCCGCTACAATGACATTCTGGAGTGAACCAAGGCTACGGGCTTCTGAGTGACGCAACAGCAACTGATAGAACGACGGCAGACACAATGTGTGTGTCACTTGCTGGTCGGCGATCAAGTGGGAGAGTGCCTGGATGTCTCGCAGTTTTTCCTCGCTGGGCACCACGAGAGTGCCGCCAGCGGCCAGAGTCCAAAAGATTCCCGCTATCGAGCTATCAAACCAAACCGGTGAAAGCAGCATGAAGGTTTCCGGGACATTATCGTAATATCGAAATCTCGCTTCCGTTGACTTCAGCAATCCACGGTGCGTGACTTCCACACCCTTGGGTTGACCCGTTGAGCCCGAGGTGTAGATCACGTAGGCAGTATCGCCTGCTGCTACCACAGGCTTGACTGAAGGGGTGCCGCCTGTCTCCGGGTCGGATTCAAATCCACCAGACGCATTCAGAACAGGTTTCTCCAACACTGCCATGGACTCAAAATACTTTTCCTGGGTAACGATAGCTGATACTGTCGCATCGTTGACAATGTGCTGGAGCCTTGCCGAGGGCAGACGCGGGTCCGCCGGAACGTAGGCGGCACCTGATTTGAGTATCCCAATTATCCCGACGATCATTTCTATCCCCCGTTCACAGCACAACGCGACTGCCTCGCCGGATTCAACACCTCGCTCGATCAGCCGGTGGCTCAGCAGACTCGTCCTCCAATCTAATTCTTGAAAGGTAAGAGACTGGCCTTCGAAAAATACAGCGACGGCCTGGGGCTGCCGTCGAACATGTCCTGCAATGACATCGAGAATGGTTTCCGACACCAGGAAATCGGCGGCTCGTTCTGGCAGACGTGTCATATCGGGTTCGCACATCCGATTGCACAGTTCGATCGCTCTGTGATCTTCATCCGTCAAGAAATCAAATCGACCGATCGCAGTCGCCGGTTCCGCAGCAATTTCATCCAACAAACGCGTCCAATGCTCAGTCATCCTTTCGACCGCCGACTGACTGAACAGATCGCTGCGGTATTCAATCATGAACTCCAGAGTCGCCGCATCAACCGCGAAAAGAGTGAAGTCAAACTTTGACTCGCCTAAATGCTCAATTTGGATCCCAGTGACCTCAACGCCGCTGATCGCTGGACGGGCGATCGGTTGTTGCATCACAAACATCGTTTGAAAAGGAATGCGACCGGCCGGCGTTCGGATCGACCGGACGCCGGAAATAATTTCATCGAGCGATGCCGATAGATTGCCTAGGCACTGCGTAAAAGTTGAGTCCGTATTGGTCAGCAAGTCCGAAAACGTCGCGTCACCCTTGATCGAACAGGGAAAGGGCAAGGTCTCAGTAAGAAATCCTACCGTTTCTGCGAACCTGAGCTGATGTCGGTGACTCACCGGAACACCGATGACAAACGTCTCTTCACCGCAGTAGCGAAACAGCAGTGTCTGAAATGCGGTCAATAGCAAAGTATTCAAGGAGACCTGGTGCGACTTGGCCAGCTCACGCAGTCGCTGAGAAAGCTCACCTGAGATCGAAAAACGATGCAGTCCGCCATTGCCAATCAGGGCACGTTCCAACGGCATATCTACTGGTAAATCAATGGATTGGCTGATATCCGCCAGCTTGCTTTTCCAAAAGGAAAGGCATCTTTCTCCGTCGCGATCACGGACCTCTTGTTTCGATCTCGCGAACCCACTCGCGGGTTCAGAATTCCCGCATGATGACTCTGCAAGTGTATTGACGGAGTGGTCGACCTGCTCGTTGTATCGCTGGGCAAACTCGGTCAACAACAATTGGACCGATTGCTGATCCACAGCGATATGGTGTGCCGTCAGGATGACCCAAGAGCGATCGTCGGCGAATCGAATCAGCACGACTCTGAGCAATGGCCCATTTTGCAAGTCAAATCGGCGAGCGCCCTCTTGCATGCACAAGGAATTCGCTTGGGACTCCGTTGCGGCGTCGTGTGCATCAAAGGGGATTTCACATTGCGGATGTACCGAAGCGTAGGGAATACCGTCATGATCTCCAAACGTAGTCCGAAGTGACTCGTGTCGCTTAGCAAGCTCGTTGAAACACTCTTGAACCTTTGCTGTGTTGAGTGTGCCCTCCATCTCCAATCGAATCTGCACATGGTAGGCGACGCTATCGGGATCCACTTGATTGAGATACCACAGCGACCTTTGCCCGGGTGACAAAACATACTGGTTGCTCTCCTGCAAGCCGACATGATCGGGATCGGCAGTTGTATCATCATCCAGCCGAATCTCGTTTGCCAATTCTCGTACGGTAGGATGCTCAAACAAATCAGGCAACCGCAGAGAGATGCCAAGCTTTTCCGCTTCGAACACAACTTGCATCGCGGTCAGCGAATCCCCGCCGATTTCAAAGAAATGATCCGAGACACCAATCTCACTGCGTCTGAGCAGTTTTTGCCAAATAGACAGTAGTGTGAACTCAGTCGGGTTGCTTGCCGCGACGCGTTCGACCTTCGCTGTCGATAAATCGAATGCATCGCGGATGGCTTCAATATCTGGCTTTCCGTTGATCGTTCGCGGTATTTCGTTGACGATCCGAATCAACCTCGGCAACATGTACCTCGGCAGCAGGTCCGCCAGTCGGGTGCGGAGAGATCTCTCCGTATGTTCGCCCACAACCGCTGCGAAAATATTGCGTCCTGCGTCATCGGCCAGATCGACAACAACCGCGTCCGTGACACCATCGATGCTCCGAATCGCTGAGAGCACTTCACCCAATTCGATTCGGTGTCCTCGTACCTTGATCTGATCATCACGGCGCCCCCGAAACAATAGGTTCCCGTCTTCTCGAAGACAGACGATGTCACCCGTCCGGTACCACACATCCGAGCGAGAATCCCCAGCGATGGCCTGGAAACGCTGTTGAGTGAGATCAGGGCGTCTCAAGTACCCTCTTGCTAGACCGACCCCGCCAATTAGCAACTCGCCTGGAATCCCAACAGGAACGACTTGACCATATGGATCGACAATGCGCAACACATTGCCTGACACTGCTCTACCGATGCTTGCCGGTTCGACGGAGTCATCAGATTCATCCACCAACATCAGCGTCGCACATACCGTTGCTTCCGTGGGACCGTAGCCGTTAATGACTTGCAATCCCGAGACCTGGCGAGAGATGGATGCGAGCACGCACTGTGGAATTGGCTCGACACCGACAAGCAATCTCTGCAGACTCGATTCAGGGTATTTACACAGAAAATCACTGAACGCCTGAAGAAAAAATGCCGGCAAATAAGCGTTGGTGATCTTCTGTTCGACCATCCAAGAAAAAAGTTTCTCAGGTTGGTTTCGTACGTCATCAACTGGAATGCATAACGTTCGACCATAGAGGATCGATGAGAATATTTCATAGATCGCGACGTCAAATCCGACGTTGGTCCACCAACTCCCTTTGCCGTCACTTACCGGTGCAAGATTTTCGAACTCATCGAGTAAATTGAGAATGGACTGATGGCCGACGACGACGCCATTTGGTTTCCCTGTGGAGCCTGAGGTATACAGCACGTAGCATGCGTCACGAGTCATTTCACAGTCGATTTCATTGGCATCGAAATGAAGTTGCGTGACTCTCGGATACGCGGATGCATCGATTAGCAATGAGGCATTGCTATCCTGCAACAGTGTATCGATGCGAGCCTGCGGTTGATCCAAATCGATGGGCAGAAAGCTACGCCCAGATGCGAGCACAGCCAATATGGAGACAACGGCGTTGGCATCACGGCGACACAAGACAGGGACCAAAGTCATAGGTCCATCAAGAAACTGCGCTAGACGCTCGGCGTGGAGCATCAATACACGAAACGTAATCCCGGAGGGAGAATCGTCGTCTGTTTTCTCGCTACTGCCCTCACTCAACCATTCGCAGGAGCCCCGCATCGCGATCCGATCTGGGTACTGCTCAACGATACCCACAAATCTGTGCCACACCGTTTCCCCGATGGATGCTTGATGTGGACTTGAAGACGTTGCCAGCAATGCAGTTTCCTGCGATGCATCCAATGGAAAGGATCCGATCGGAGCCCCCGGCGTTTTCATCTCGCGTAGCACTTTGCGAAAATGATTGATCAGGCGATCTTGTTGCACACCAGAAAAATCACCACAGTTGAAATCAAAGATTACCTCCCAAGCACCTGTTTCTCGCAGTCGGTGAGTGGAAATCGTCAGCTTCCGCGCGGGGTCCCCGTAGCCATTGTGCAGCCAACGCAACGTTGCTGGCATCCCAGCGAAATCGTCCACCGTCAAGTCTAGGACATTCAAGACAACATCGAAGGCTTTTGCCGATTCTGGCTGCATCACGCCTGCAACGGAATGCTGCAAGAAACCCAATGTCTCGTCAGCCACCTTTCGCGAGACGCTTTCGAAGGTATCATCCGCGTCAAAATCCACTTCAAATGGCAGCAGTTGCATGAACAGCCCAATCGTCTCGCGGAACCGACGATTGGTTCGTCCATGGCTGGTTACACCAAAACGGACCTTGGCGTCCTGTTCCAAGCGATGCAGCAAGGTTGCCACCGCAGTAGCAAATATGTTGTGGTGGCTTAGTGCCGGCGTAAACTGACGAAACGGCGTTTGCTCAGCAAGTTCTCCGATCAACTCGCTTTCGTCATCGTCCAATCGAATCACCAATCGCCGATGAGTAAAATGCTTCGCCCTAGTCCATCGTCCAGTCTTAGAACGTGGGTTCGGTAGATGAGCCGTTTTGGCGTTAGCCACGGTTTTCGTGCCACAACCGTGGCTAACGCCAAAACGGCTAACCCCAAAATCAAGACCGGATGATGCACTAGTGGTTTCTTCCGCAGACTCTCGCACATAGAAACGTGTGCCTGAGCGTGGATCGATCCGCTTGCTCCACCATTCGATATGCTCTGCGAATTCCTGTGAGGATCGTGTGTCGGATTCGAATCGCACAAAACTGCTGTACTGAGGCTTGTTGCGAACTGGCGATGCATCGCCGCCGCGATACAGGGCCGACATGGCGGCAAGGAGTTGTCGTGCGTTCAGGCCGTCTGTCAGCAGATGATGCAACCGCAGGAACCACCATGATTCGGCGTCACTCAGTCGGATCAGCACGCTATCATAGAGAGCTTCGCTGGGCTCAAGTCGCCGCCGGATGCGTTCTTGGACATATTGGCTGGCCAGTTCCCGGCGCGCGTCCTCTGGTTCCGTCTCGAAACTGACAGACTCGCACGGAGATTGCAGGCTGGGCTGGATGACCAGTTGCTTCCAGTCAGGAGCCCGAGCGATGGTCCGAAGGATCTCGGTTGAGTTGACCAGTTGCTCAAACGCAGCTTGAAACTTAGTTGGATCCACGTCGCCGCGAATCTCAAAGACATGCGGTACCTCATAGAGAGGATGTTCAGGATACCGTTGTTGCCCAAGCCATATCATTCGCTGGTTGGAAGCCAACTCACTGGCTGACGCCCGAGACGAATCTCGACTCGGTTGAGCTTCATTTCGTTGCATCATGACGCCCCACTCACGTTTCCGTCACGAACGCGATCGAGACGAGACAACAAGTAGAATGTGGGATCGATTCCTGTCCCCTTCATCACGCGCAGGACTAGCAATCCCTCCGCGGCGACTTCTTTGCGGACCACGGATTCTGAAAGGTGATGCCAAAACAGCCCGCTGTAAGTGCGTTCCCCGAACTCGGAACGTAAGTTTCCGAGCGTCGCCAATGCAACGCACTTGACCAACAAAAATCGCAAACATGCACCGGCGAACTGGCCCGAGGAGCGTTCAACCGTCGACAACACGATCACTCCATCCTCTGAGCAGCACGCCTTACATTTTTGCAGGAATGCTGCGCGGCGATCCCGGCCTTGGCAAGTGGAATACATCCAACATGAAGTGTAGACGACATCAAATGGGCGTTCAGGAACAAACTCCCAGAAGTCTGTCGCGATGAACTCGACATCAAACTGCTTCTCTTGGGCGAAAACCTTGCCTGCTTCGATCATCCAAGCCAAGCGATCGATGGCAGTGACATTGAACCCCGCACTTACAAACAGTTCTGCCTCACGTCCTTGACCGCAAAAAGCGTCGAGCAATTTCTTTCCTCTGGACAATTCCTGCAGCATTGGCAACAAGCGGCCTTCGTACGGCAGTTGATACTCTCGAGGATCGTAGAACTTTGGTCGGTTCGAATACGTTTTCTCAACCATGCGGTCCACGTCTGATGGACGCAGGATTCCCAAAGTGACCGATTCATGAATCACGGCGGCGATCGGAACCACAACAAACCGAATCATCGCTGGGAGCCGATTCGCGATCTTGACCGCCATTTCAGACGCTACGGCGACACGAAGCCGCCAGGATGCCGCTCCCGCCGCCTGGGCGTTATCAACCGATTGATTTTGCACCGCAGTTGTCATGCCGGCGTTTCGCCCGCAGAAGCTTGCTTGTCATGGATATACGCGGCGATCGTGCGCGCATTCATGAAGTGGTCAATGGTGACGTCTTGAGGCGGGATTGAAATCGCGAACTGTTTTTCGATAAAGCTGACCAATCGCATTACGCCGAGTGAATCCAGCAGACCCGAGATCAGCAAGTCGGTGTCCGCATCGATCTCATCTGTTGAATCCTCTTGTAAAAACTCCGTCTTGATGTATCCAATTAGTATGTCTTCCATTGGCTGCTCAGTCTTTTTGATGTCTATTTTGATGAAGAAATTTTCGGAACTTCAGGAAAATCGAATCCCAGTGACGATGCGAGTCTTGCGGCTCTGTCGTCGCCAGTCGATCCAAAGACGGTGTTGTTGACTAGTTTCAAATCGCCCGCACTGAGCGAACCCGACCAATGGAGCTGACTATAGTTTGCTGAGACACTTCGCAGTGTCAGATCAGCATGACGAAGACCTTCTTGAAACTCATTCACCGTCCATCCGGCCAGCAAAGAATTTTGCCAGTCCTGCTTGAACGATTCAGGCAAACGCTCTCTGGCAGCCACCTCATGAGTTCGCGGAATCAACTCACACAGTTCGCGGCTGTCTGGGCGAACGAGATCAAAGAGCCAGATCGCTCCGCTCTTCCGTTGACTCAAACGGCCAATCGCACTTAGTGCCGAGACAAGACAATCAAAGTCGGGGCAATGATGCAAGGCGGACATGCAAATGACTGCGTCAACGTCACGACGAATCGCCACATCGACCTGTGAAAAGTCTGCCTGAACGAATTGAATCCGAGACACGACATCGCGATCGCTCGCCAGTTTACGTGCGTTGGCCAGCATTCGGTCGGACAGGTCGGTGCCTATCGCGGTCAGATCTGGGCGATATTGCAACAGTCGTGTCAAGAACTGAGCCGGACCACAACCGATGTCCACGACGAGACCATTCTCAGGGATCATCCGTGAAAGCACGTGGCAACCGAAATGATAAATGGGTGACAGCGGGCCTCGCAGATCACCGGCGTCCGTGAAGCCGGATACCGAGTCAGCGTCCTGCATGATCATTTCGGATTCTGGCTCTCGTTCAAAACTCATGATAAGTCGTCCACCACTGTTTCACGGTACTGCCGCTCCATGGCAACGTAATCCGTCTTGTTGCTGGTCGTCTGTGGAAAACTGTCCACAATGACGATGGCAGAAGGCACTGCGTATGCGGGCAGGCGTTTTCTCGATTCCAGCAAAATCCGACTGGTATCGAGCAAGTCGTCATCGGACACGATGGCAAACACAACAACATGAAGCTCATCCGAACTCGGATCGGACGTTGCGAACGCGGCCACATGCTCAATGCCGCTCAACGGTAGTATCGCTAACTCGATCTCATCCAGCTCGACTCGATTGCCGCGAATCTTGACCTGGCGGTCACTGCGCCCATGAAACTCCAGATTGCCGTCAGTTGATTCTCGGACCAAATCACCCGTGCGATAGAACTTCCGAACCTCTCCATCCTGAGGCAGTTCGACAATCGCTGCGTCGGTCAACACTGGGCGGTTCCAGTAGCCTGTCATCATCGTAGGGCTGCTGATGAGCAGCTCACCAAGCTCTCCGGGTGGCACAGGTTGACACGCTGCATCAACAATCATTCCCGAAGTTTCCGGCCAGATTTGCCCGATCGGAATCGATGACACATCATCTCCCGGCGGTTGCGAAAGATGAAAATAGGTGCACTGATTCACTTCCGCCGGACCATAAACGTTGCTGAATGTCGCGGAACTCAACCGTTTCATAAGCTTCTGTAGATGGCCAACAGGAAACGGTTCCCCGCCAAACAACACCCATCGCAGTGACGACAGATCTCGCGATTCCAATGCCCCTCGTAACAACAACTGCACCAAAGCAAAGGGAACGGAATACCAGATCGTCAATTGTTCGTCATCGATCAGCTTTGCCAAGCTGGCGGGGAATCTCATGTACTCTTCGGGAATCAGAACCGTTGTGGACCCGGCCAAAGGTCCCGAAAAGAACTCAAATGTTGATTGATCAAAGTGCAGTGGGGCGAAGTTCCCCAGGCGATCGCCGGAATTGACCTGATAGGTTTCGGCCGCAAGACGAGCGTATGCCAGACCGCTTCGATGGCTATGCAAGATCCCTTTGGGATTTCCCGTCGATCCCGAGGTGTAAATGATATAGGCAGGGTGATTCTCTGTTAGCGAGGGCGATTGATAGTCGCTTGAGGCAGGCAATGATTCCCATGGTACGGTCGCGATGGAATTCTCATTGAGTGTGGGGAGCCCAACGATCACTTGCAGCTCTAAATCGAGCTCCGGCAGAACCTCCATGAGTTGCTTCTGCTGCCGATCCAGAGTCAAGACAGCGGACACTCCTGCGTCTCGCAACACCGACGCGAGCCGCGGTGTCGGCAGACCCGGATCGACCGGCACATAGATCGCGCCCGCTTTTAAGCAACCGTAGACACCGATGGCCATCTCAACTGCTTTTGGCATATAGATCGCTACACGATCCCCGACGCCGATGCCATGTCCCTGCAGCAATGCCGCCAAACCAGATGATTTCTCATTGAGAATCTCATAGGTCAACGAACGATCGCGGCATCTGAAAGCCTCTTTATGTGGCTGTCGCTGCGAGGTCTCTTCGATGATCTGTGAGAGCAATTGCATCTTAGTCGGAGGATTGGCTCAAAGTCCCAGTAGACGCGAGATGATGTTTCGTTGAATGTCAGACGTTCCCGAATAGATCAGTCCACCGACGCTGTCTCGCAGATCACGTTCGATACCGTTCTCGGAAAGGTATCCTCGTGCACCTTGATTTCGGATCGCATCCAAGCTTGATTCAACAAGCATCTCACTGATGTACAACTTGGCAAGCGACGCCTCCATCGAGGCAGGCATTCCCTGGTCATCAAGCCAAGCAACTTTGTAGAGAATCAAGCGTGCCAATTCGTGGCGAAGTTTCATATCGGCAATCCGATGGGAAACCGCTTGATTCTTGCCGATCGGATTGCCAAATTGCTTGCGTTGCTTTGTGTACTCGATCGTCTGTTCTAATTGACGCTGCATTGCCCCCAGTTGACTGGCGAAAATGTAGCCGCGCTCCGAATTCATCGCGGTGGTAAAAATACTGCTGCCGGCACCTTCAGGACCGAGTCGCTGTGATTCATGAACGAAACAATTGTCGAACGTCATATCGCCAAACGGTGTTGAACGAAGCCCCATCTTTGGCTGCGTATCTGTGGTGGAAAATCCACCTGCACCTCGTTCGACGATGAAAGCGGTTACTCCCCATCGTCCGACATCCGGATTGGTATTCGCAAACACGACAGCCAAGTCAGCGACTGGTGCCAGCGTCACGTACTTTTTGACACCGTTAAGAACATAGCCATCCTCGACGCGAGTTGCGGATGTTTTCAAGGCAAACGAGTCAGAGCCTGAATCGGCCTCCGTGATGCCGAATGCTCCGCGTCGTCCACTGAGTAATTGGGCAATGTATTTTTGAATCTGTTCTTCGGTTCCGAACTTCAGAATTGCCGGCTGCACGCTCCAAATCTGTGAGTTGATCGCAAAGGCCAATCCACTGTCTTTACAGCCATAGCCGAAAGCCTCCAGCAATCGCACGGTTGTGCGAGCATCGTAGCCGGCACCGCCGTATTGCTTCGGGACAGACCAGCCCATGATGCCCTGGTCAGCACATCGCTGCCAGTTTTCGATCGCAAACTCGCAACGGCGGTCGTTTGCAAGAACGTCACTTGGCAACTCGGTTTGAGCAAACTGGATCACTTGCTCAGCTAGCCCTAGCACTTCATCGCTCCACGAAAAGTCCATCATTGGGGCTCCTCATCGAGTCTCAAACGCCCATGTTCATCGACGGGTTTCCATTCGTCCTTGAAGTCGCGGTTCCTCCACTGTCCTAGACCGGGGAAAAAGACCTTGTCGTAGCCGTGAGCTTCTGGATCACTCCCGTTCCATCTTTCGTCAAAGACTTCGTCCGTCCTCTGGTATCGACTATCTGAGGATAGTCGACACTTGTTGATAGGGGACATGTTGTCCAACGCACCGTGCACCGTCTGCATGGTAAAGCAAAGTACATCACCGGCCTGAAAGTCAGCCGAAAGCCATCTGCCCGAAAACTTTTCCTGCAAGACGACCGGGTTGGTGCTCAGCCATTCGATCTTGTCGCGGTCGGCATCTTTCGCGAGATAGCGCTGCAGCAGTCGCTCATGCTCGTCGCGTTTTTCCAGGATCATCAACGCGCCCTCGTGCTTGGCAACATCGCCCAACGGGATCCAGCTTGAGAACACTCGTTCCGTCCCGCGATTCATGTAGGGGCCGTCACAATGGATGCCGCAGCCCTCTCCCGGACGAACGAATCGCGGCCACCGAAAATCAAAACTGCGAACTTCGCCCTCCAGCAAGCCCTCATAGACCTTCAGCAACTTCGGGTGATCGATGATCCTGCGGTAAGCCAACCCGTCTCGCAGGCTTTGCGAAAACGCTCGCAAATTGACTTTCTCGATCGCGTCTGAACGGCTATGAATGGCATCGTCAATCGGGCGAGTTGCATCCAGCTCACCAATGATCGCGTACTTCAGCAGTATTTCCCGACGCGCCGCCAGCACTTCGTCCCTGCCGAGCAGTCCGCGAAAGAACAGATACCCCTCTTTCTCCATTCGAGCCCTCAGCAGTTCCGGCTGATCAAGAATGGATTGCGATTGAGTCAGTTCGCCAAAGTGCTCTGGATCTGTTTTTAACTCGACCTTGTTCGAGAAAAGACGCTCCATGATGTTTATCTTGCTCCAGTGGTAACGATGGACTTGATCCCCTCGTAGGGATTGTACGGAGCATCTGTGTTTCCCGACAATGCAACTCTCGAACCGACGTGCAGCTCTCGTGCGTATCGCATCAGCAACTCAGTTGCAACGTAGTCTTCCAACGCCCATCCGGTCGAGTCGAATACGGTTCGTTGCTGCTTTAGGTTCGAATAGGCGTCTGCGTTTGCCACGATGCACATGATCGACGAACCAATCTGTTCACGAGTGAGTTGTTGACATTCTCCCTCGATGATCGCTTGCTCTGGAAAGTCTGGGCAAACATGGCTGCGACTCAACAGAGAGAGTGGCAACTCGATTTTTCCTGGCAGATCCGATCCCACCGCATTGACGTGTACGTGGTCCCTGGGTGTCAGATCATCGAAAAGAGGACCGTCGCCAACTGAGATGGATGTGGCAGTGGAAATCACGTCTGAGTTCTGAACAACGTCATCCACTGATGTGACGATCACAGGCACATCACCATGGTTGAACGATGCGATCCGATCACCGAGCGAATCGCTTACCTCCCGTCGGATGTCGAAAACACGAATTTCATTGATCGTCGCAACTTGCATCAAAGCGTGCAACTGCGTCACGGCTTGTGCACCGCAGCCGATCAAGCCCATTGATACCGGGCGAGATAGATCCGAGAGCATTCTGGTTGCGATTGCCGATGCCGCCCCGGTACGAAGTGCCGTTAATGCGGCTCCGTCGCATACGGCGAGCAAGCAGCCGGAGGTTGGATCGAAAAGGCTGAAGGTCGAAATGACCGTCGGTAGCATTCTGACCTGGGGATTTGTTGGATGATAGCCGACCGTTTTGATGAAAACGGACTGTCCGTGTCGGTGAAGTGGCATCCATTCGATGAGTCCCGGATGGGGTGTTTCGTAATGAAACCCCGTCCGAATTGGGACATCAAACTCAGTCGTAGAGAATCTCTGGAATGCCGTCTGCAACTCATCGATTAGTTCACGCATGAACACATCAACGCTGATCGTTGACAGGATCCCTACGACATCTTGATGGGTTAACAGGATGGTGAATTTCTGACGCATTGACTTCACTGTTGCAAACAAACTCAGATGGAGCGCGGTCTTGGTTGCCAACAAGACCTACAAAGCGAATGCTCGTTCGATGAACCAGAAACATGCAATCGCGGCAGTGATTGCGGCACCCCCTTTCAAGATGACTGGGACGTAGAACTTCGTTCTTCGCAACAGGAATATCAACGGAAAAACCGCGCAGACAATTGCCAATTGTCCCAATTCCACCCCCACGTTGAACCCGATCAGCACTTTGACCAAGTGAACCATTCGGAAAGGAAGTTCGCTCATCACGGAGGCAAAGCCCATTCCATGAAACAACCCGAATACGAAAATGATCAGCCACGCGTTCTCTCGCAGTTTTGGCCAGATGGAATTCAATGCCATTAAGATGATCGACATGGCGATCACGGATTCCACGATCCTGGACGGGACACTGACCAACCCGAGCGCCGCCATGCTGAGCGTGATCGAATGCGCTACGGTAAAGATTGTGACGATCCGAACGATGTTCCAGAGGGCTGTCGCGAAGTTGGGGACGGGCCGCCACGTCTTTTCCTGGTAAACCAAAACGGCAGGCAACAGCAGCGTGACGATGAACAGAATGTGATCGGTGCCAATCCAGATGTGCAGCACTCCCTGCCAGACAAAATCTCGCGGACGCAGAAGTGAATCGATGTGAGTGAGGTCCAACTCCTGAACGGGATTATGAGAGCCAAACACCATCGCTCCGAACTCTCCTTCAAAAACCTGCCCGCTCTTCTTGTTGCGTTCAACACACACGAGGCTTCGGTGGATGAAGTCGTTCTCAATGAACAGACGATTGGTGATTGTGACGAGATCAGGAACGGCTCCTACTGGCGTTGTGTAAAAGAACTGAGCGTAGATTCCTTCGTCGGCGGGCAAATCCAGCAACCCTACGGTGGTGTACTCGATCGGTATTTCAACGCCGTCGGATTCAATTCGGTAGTTTTCCTGGAGGTAGCTGAGGATCTTCTCTCGATTCTCCTCCAAGATCTCCACCCTCTGTTCCCCCGCGTCGGGAACAGCCACATCTAGCTTTTCACGCAGATCCTTGAGGTTGATTTCAACCCGGCCGACGATTCTGTCCTCCTCAACATTCAACCAGACGTAGGTTTCACCCGTCGTGTGAGCAACCACTGGTGTTACTGCTAAGAGAAAGACAAAGTGTGCAACGACCAAAGCAATCAACAGTTGCAATTGGTGTCGTTGAATAGGGTACATAAAAACAGTCCAGGGGCCTGCAGTTTATGGGCTGACGAGCAACTGACCGGCAACCCCTGCCGATGCGGGCAGCCTCGCAGGACACCCCTCTAGAGGCCAGCAAGATAATGAGTGGAAGGGGGCGTGACTCCACGATGGGGGTATTGTAACTCGACATGCTGACGGGAGGAATCTCGAAATGGATAGATCCATTGAATCCCTAGTGCAAAGATCGTGAGTTGAGCTTTGATACCAGCACGAAGCGCAAGCGAGTGAATCATGGCGTTTTGTTCACTCGCTTGCGCTTCGTGCTGGTATTTGCATCGTTTCCAATCAAGGTCAATTCAAAATCGCAGCACTAGTGATTGAAGGTGAACTCGGTGCTGGTCAAGATGCTCCAGGCGACGTCTTGTAGTCCCGTCTGCCGATCGTCCTCGTATTCGGCCAAGACACCCAGCAGCGTCTTGAGTTCATCGTCTGACGGTGCTCGACAGAGGGCAGACTGAAACAGTTGACGGATGATTTCCTCATCACTCGCCCCATCAGCGATCCATCGATTGAGAGTGTTCTGCTCATTGGCAAGCTTTGGATTGAGTGTCTCGCCGTTGGACAAATGCAGCACCTGGACCATGCTCGGTTCGTCGCTTCTCTCGCACTCGCACGTGATCTCACGTGGATTGCGTCCAAAGGTTTTGAGGAAATACGAATTCACGGCCGCGTCGTACAATTCGATCGCGCGGGTGCCCTTGCCGTAAAACGCTGTCTTTTGAACATCCGCGCCGGGAAATGCGACCTCATTGAATGTGGTCGATGTCTCTAGGACTTGATCGATCGAATCCAGCAGTACCTCCGCCATCAGGCGTTTGGGATAGTAGCGGCTCAGGTAGCGAGACTCATCCCGGTTGGCCGGCAAAGGCGTGCTGGAGCGTTGATAGGTTTCACTTTGCAGAATGGTTCGCATCAACTGTTTCAGATCGAAACCCGACGCGATCACGTACCGACTGGCGGCGTTCAAGAGCTCTTCGTTGGACGCCGGGTTGCTCAATCGCAAATCATCGACTTGCTCGATCAGTCCTCGGCCAAAGTAGTTCTGCCAGACTCGATTGGTGATTGCGCGAGAAAAGTACGGATTGTCAGGAGACGTCAGCCATTGGGCAAGCACGATTCGCCGATCACTGGGGTCGTCAAAATCGACCGGAGGTGCGTCCAGAGGCGCGGGCGGCTGTGGTTTGCCGGTTCTGGGCTGGATCAGTTCTCCCGACTGAGCGACGTAAACGGTTCGTAATCCGTCACCGTTGCGAGGTTCACCTCCCCAACCTTTGGCACGTACACGGGAAAAGAGATTCGCCATCGCGTAGTACTGGTCGTTGGTCCACTTTTCCAACGGATGGTTATGACATTTCGCGCAACCGATCGAGAGCCCCAAGAAGGCTTGGCAAGCGTTCTCGGTCATCTCCTCGGGGGATTGATGCAATGCGTAAAAATTCGTCGCGCCGTTCTGATTGCTTTCGCCCGTGGCCGTCAAAATCTCGCGTACGAATTGATCCCACGGTTTATTCTCCCGGACGGATTCACGGACCCAGCGATAGTACGACTCCACCGCGATCGGGCGTAGCCGGGTGCCGTTGATCAACAGCATGTCGCTCCATTTGTATGTCCAATAGGCGACGAAGTCTTCGGATAACAGCAAACGTTCGATGGCGCGATCACGGCGTGTTTCGGCATCATCGATGAGAAACTCTGTTCGCTCGGTTTCGCTGGGCAACCGCCCGATCGTGTCCAAGGTGGCGCGTCGCAAGAACGTCAGGTCATCACAGCGTGGAGACGGTTGCAGGTTCAGCCGTCGCAATTGAGCCAAGTTGATTTGGTCGATGAAATTCCGCTGGGGCGACTGGGCAAAGATGCCCGGTTCGAGCGAATTTTCGTACGGCACCGTCATCCGCGCCAAAGCGACTTTGCTGCCAAACCAAACCAAGACGGCTCCTTCACCGCTGCCCAATACCGAAACCGACCCGTCCGGTGTCACCGTTGCGATGGATTCATCGGTCGATGTGAACTGCGCCCAGTGGGTCACGTCCGCAACGCGACCGTCGTCATAGTGTGCGCTGACCAGGACTTGGGATTGATCCCCCGGTGTCAGCAAAGCGTTCTCGGGATAGATGGAGATGCGTTGCAATCGGGCATCGGTTGGCGAGGGGGCGGGAGCGCCGCTGGCGATCCACTGAGAGATGATTTCGTAGTCACGGGAGTCGGTCTTCAGTTTCAACCCGCCTTTGTGTGGCAGTGCACCTGTGGGTTTTGCAAGGATCAGGCTTTTCCCCGGGTCTGCGATCTCAATTCGCCGTCCTCGGGCTTGGCGAGTGATCGACAAGTAATCTTGATCGCTGTCGTATCCCCTGAGCGACAGGCGAAAGCCGCCTTTGCCGGCCAACGCACCGTGGCAGGCCCCCATGTTGCAGCCCGACTTGGCGAGTACCGACTGGACGTCGTTTCGAAAGCTCCAGGCGTGTGGCTTGCCGACTCCCCTGACGACCACCGATGCAGTCGTCTCCACGTCTCCGACCACGACGCGGATCTCAGCTTTACCGTTTCCGACGGCGGTCACAACATTGTTGTCGACGACTGCAACCTGCGGATCGCTGGATGTGACTTCGAAATCCTTGTCGTCCACGGATGCCGACACCACGCCGTCGCGAATCGATGCGACCGAAATTCTCTGACGAGCATGCGGTCCGTCCAATTCAATTTGCGTCGGCAGCAGGGTGATGTTTTGCGATCTGGGATCGTCGGCAGCACAGAGTTGGCTGCTGGAGAAGGCGGCGACGAGAACAATCAGGAGGGAGAGAAAGGTCGGCATGAGAGCGGAATCAATATCAGGACGGTGGTGATGCAAGCAGCGTGTCGTTTTATTGGCGATTAACCCGGTCATGCAAACAGTTCTTTGATCTCACGCATCCCGAAATCAACGAGCGGAAACGGGCGGCCTCCTGGGCCTGGGATTTCGGCGTGCAGGTCGAGGCCCAGAGAGTGAAAGATGGTTGCGATGATCTCGCCTGGTGGAGTCGGACGATCGGCAGGCACCGCGCCGATGGGATCACTGGCGCCGATTGCCCGCCCGCCTTGGACGCCGCCACCGGCGAATGTTGTCGAGAAGCATTGTGGCCAGTGGTCACGACCACCCGCCGGGTTGACTTTCGGGGTCCGTCCAAATTCAGCCAAGCCGCATACCAGCGTGTCATCCAGCATACCGCGTTCGTCGAGATCACTCAGCAGAGCCGCGTACGCTTGGTCGTACATCGGCGCCACGATGTTCTTCATTCCTTCGATTGTCGTGAATGGCTTGCTGCCGTGGATGTCCCAGGTGACTTCATTGAACACGGTCAAGAAAGTGTTGATCGTGACGAACCGCACGCCGGCCTCGATCAAACGGCGTGCCAGGAGACAGCATTGGCCGAAGCGGTTCATGCCGTAACGCTCACGTACATTGGTTGGTTCCTTTGACAAGTCGAACGCTTCCCTCGCTTGCTGACTATTCATCAAGCGATAGGCCGCCTCAAAGTTCTTGTCCAGCATCTTGGCTGACTCGGTTGCATCAAACTGTTGCATACGCGACTCGATCGCACCCCGCATTCGCCGACGCCGATCGATCCGCACATCGCCCAGAGATTGAGGTGGCAGCAGATCCGGGACTTTGAAATTCGGCTGACTGGGGTCTGCCATCAGTGCAAAAGGATCAAAGGCCTTGCCGAGAAAACCGCCTGCTTGACCATTCGGCAGGTTGCCGCCGCCGCGCCCCATGGTCTCTGGTAGCACCACGTGGGCGGGCAGATCACTGCGTCGGCCCCGCATGTACTGCAGAACGGCGCCGGCGTGTGGATAATTCACGCCGCCTGTGAACTGGCGACCGGTTTGCAACATTTGCCATCCGGCATCGTGGACTGCCGCGGCCGTGTGGTAGCACGAACGAACGATCGAAAACTTGTCCGCCACCTCGGCATGTTTAGGCAATATCTCGGAGAGCTGAAAGTCTCCGTTGCTGGAGATCGCTGAGAATGGACCACGCACTTCCGACGGTGCGTTGGGCTTCATGTCAAACGTATCGAGCTGACTGGGTGCACCAAGATTAAAGATCATGATGCATGAGCGTTTGTCCTTGTGCGGATCGACGACACCGCGCTCCGACGCCGCCAGAAATTGCGGCAACCCTAACCCGATCGCTCCAAGCGTCCCGATCTGCAGAAAATCACGGCGTCTTGTTCCGTTGCATGTGTGGGAGGATCCACGCGATGTCAAATTCAGCATCGTTCTTCTGGGGAGGGAGGGTTTGGTAGGGGCTGTCGCCGCAGTTGGGCGGCGACAGCAGTCCTTATTCTAACGCAAGGTCGCTGGCGAAGTCCAAAAACTTAACATTCTCCCGTCCGCATCGGTTATCATCTGAGGAGTTATGGGTAACCATGACCTGAAATTGACTCAGAAACGAGGGCGGATTGATGATTTCAGCGGTTGATTTTTTCATGCGATCTTGCGTCCCAATGCGGAGCAAACAGACGCGGTTTGGCGTTTGGGTTGCCCTGATGTCGACCGGGCTGCTGGTCAGCATGATCTCTGGGTGCATGCCACAAGCGCCACCGTTGGACGGCATGTTGCCTTTCAAGGAGGCGAATGAGTTGCTCTTTGAAATGCACGCCAATCACGGTGCTCGCTACACCGCGGATCATGTTTGGAACGGAAAGCCCTTCAAGGCCAATTGGGAACTGGCCAACTACATGAAGAAAGCGGCCCAGTTGCAGATCAAACCACCGACCGCGACATTCGACGAAGTTGACCTTTACATGGCACTGGAGACGGCGCTCGCCGACCAGACCTTCAATCCTTGGCACAACGTCGCCGACGATACTATCTTGCAGTGTTTTTGCCAGGCGATCAAAAACACCGAGTCCAACATGGCATATGGCTCGTGCCCCGACGCTCCCTATGACATCACGATCAAAGTGAAGAACAACACGAGCGAATGGTTCTGTGAAGTCCGTGTACAGAACATTCAAGATCCCAAGAAACTGGAAGAGGCAGCAAAGGCAGCACAAGAAAAACTTGACAACCTAGAGCGTCAACATGCTAACGATTAAATGCCCAAAATGCTCGACGCTGCTGAAGCTGCAACCGCAAGCAACGGCGGTGCAAGTCAAGTGTCCCAAATGCGGCACGTTGCTCAGAGTCGCGGGGCAAAGCAGTCCCGCTGCACCCGCTCCACAGGCACCCGCTCCACAGGCACCCGCTCCACAGGCACAGAAACCCGCAGCGGTCAGACAGCCTCAACCGAAACCAGTAGCCGCCGCGCCGCAAAGGCCCGCTGGACAGCCACAAGTTGCCCAGCCTCAGGTTGCTCAGCCACAGACGGCATTGCCGACCGGATCGCCGGCTCCGATTGCAAATTCCGCTGCGGCCCCAGCAGCTTTTCCGGATTTTGGAAACGATCCCTTTGGCAACTTGCCAACAGGCGGGTTTGACTCGCCCGCGCCGGGTGCACCACAAGCGGCCGCGCAACCGGCCGGTGGATTTGACTTCGGGAACTTGAACTTGCCCGCTGCTCCCAGTGGTGGATTCCCAGCGGCTGGATTTCCGGCAGCAGGATTTCCGGCAGCAGGATTTCCCGCAGCGGGAATGCCTGCAGCGAATGGTTTTCCAGCCGCACAGCATCCCTACGCCGCCGCACCTGCTGCTGCTCAACAGCCGGCAGCCACTCCCGCCGGTCCAAAAGCCGGTCCAAGATCCGGCGTCAAAAACAAAAAGATGCTTTGGATCGGCTTGGCTGTCGGAGCGGTTGTGCTGCTGACGGCCGGAGTTGGCGGGCTGATCATGATCAGTGGTGGTGGCGGCTCGACAGCGAGTGCGAGTTCCAAATCGGCTGCAAGCGCTGCTGCGCCGGACGGATTTCGCGCAGCTACTTTGGGCAACATCTCCTGCTTTGTTCCCAACGGTGGTTCCGTCGAGACGCCGCCGACCGCCGACAAGTCACTGGGTTTCCAAAGTGAAGCGTCGGGCGCCACGTTTTTTGTCGCCACCGACACTTATCAATTCCTCAACCCCAGCGATGAACAGTTGCAATACCGTGCAGCACGAATTCTGATGTCCAGCGTCTACGGAGGAGAGAGAGCAGAGCGAAGCGGCAAGGTTGGCTTCAAGGGACGCAGCATGCGAGGGTTGGTGCTGACCGATCTGACCGTGGAATACTTCCTGGTTGGCGATCAAGTGATCCTGTTTGGGTGTGGCATGCCGCTGCCCGAGTACGAAGACGTCCCGCTGACATACCCACCCAAGCCGCCTGTGCAAAAGCCACCAACGGAAGAAGATATCGCCAAGGCCAAGATATTCGAAGAAGAGATGAAAACGTTCTTTGATTCGGTGAACATCTAGCCGGGATTATTCACGCGACTCTCTCCAATCTTCGCATCCGGTTTGCACGAATCGGCTTTATCGGATTGGTGCGAAAGCAGTCTGTGCATGTCAGCCGCCACGTCCTATGGCTGGACGCCGCACTATTGCTTCATTCCGGCAGCATTCTGTCATGCACAGCATGACCTACGACTGAATGATCCGATCTGCGACTTGGCCGGCGACATCGGTGAGACGGAAGTCGCGACCGGCGTAACGATACGTCAATCGCTCGTGGTCCAAGCCCAGCAAGTGCAGAATGGTCGCGTGCAAGTCGTGGATGTGCATCTTGTCTTGTTCGGCGTAGTAACCGTAGTCGTCGGTCGCGCCGTAGGCCATTCCTCCTTTGATTCCCCCACCGGCCATCCACATGGTGAAACCGTGCGGATTGTGGTCGCGTCCATTGCTTCCCTGGGCGGTCGGCGTTCGGCCGAACTCGCCTCCCCACAACACCAACGTGTCCTTCAGCAAGCCGCGTGATTTCAGATCGGCCAGTAAACCGGCGATCGGCTTGTCGACTTCCGCCGCATTCTTGGTGTGACCCTGACGCAAGTTACTGTGTTGATCCCACTGCACTTCGCTGTCACTGTGAGTGACTTGTACAAAACGGACACCGCGTTCCAACATGCGACGCGCCAGCAAACATTGGCGACCAAAGTTCTCGGTGACCGGATCATCGATACCGTACAGTCGATGGGTGGCGATCGATTCACTGGCCAAGTCTTGCGCTTCGGGCATCTCTGATTGCATGCGAAAGGCAAGCTCAAACGCCTGCAAGCGTCCGTCAAGTGAACCATCGTCACTCGCGTCGGCCAAGTGATCGCGATTCATCGCTTGGATCAAATCCAACTGGCGACGCTGCTCCGCTGTGCTCAATCGACTGTTTTGAATGTGCCGCACACCGGCCGACGCAGCGGGCTGGCTGGCATTGCCGATCGGCGTGCCTTGACAATGGGCTGGCAAGAATGCAGCACCCCAGTTGTTCATTCCCCCGTGTGCCAGTGTCGGGCAAATCGTCACAAAGGTTGGCAGGTTTTCATTGTCTGATCCCAAGCCATAGGTGATCCAAGCACCCATGCTGGGACGGACAAACTGATCGGTGCCGGTATGCAGCTTCATCGATGCCCCACCATGTGACGGGTTGGTTCCGTGAACGCTGCGTAACACGCACAGGTCGTCAATGTGCTGTGCGACGTGGGGAAACAGGTCACTGACAGGCAGTCCCGATTCACCGTGTTGACGGAAACGCCAAGGAGATCGCAACAAATTGCCTTGTTTGGCGAACGTGACGCGTGGCAGATCAAACGGCAACGGCTTACCGTGATCGCGATCCAACATCGGCTTGGGATCGAATGTATCAACGTGCGACGGCCCACCTTTCATGAACAAGAACACGATCCGTTTGGCTCGTGGAGGAAAGTGTGTCTTGTTGGCAGCGGTCGTCGGTTCGTCCGCAGACGATTTCGATCCCATCATCGACGCCAAAGCCAAATGACCAAATCCAAGCGCGGACGCTTTCAGGACCTGACGGCGAATCGATGGATGCGAAGCACTCATGGCTGGGTCACTTGAGATAGATGAATTCGTTACTGGCAAGTACCGCATGACAAAGCTGCGTCCATGCCTTGAGTTCGGCATCGTTTGCGGGAAGCGTGGCGATCGTGATCTCTTTTTGCAAAAAAGCCTTTGCCCGTTCCATTTCCGACTTACTGGGCGATCGAGCAAAGGACCGTCGATAGAGGGTTGTGATGCGGTCGGCTTCATCAGCACACGCAGCGATCAAGTTGCCCGCCATTTGCGTTGCGGAATCCATGACCAAGTCCGAGTTCATCATCCACAGCGATTGAGGCGCGACGACTGTCGCGCTGCGATCTCCCGTCGGCATCGTCGGATCGGGGAAATCAAATTGCTGAAACAGCGGATACAGATTGTTTCGAATGACGGGCAGGTAAGCGGCGCGGCAGAGGCTGTCGTATCGCGTGTGGTCCACGGATGTGTGGTTGAATACGAACTGGCGATTACGCAGCGGCACGGTTTTGCCACCCTGTTGACGATCCAAACGCCCCGCGACGAGCAAGATGGCGTCACGAATCTGTTCCGCATCGAGCCGTTGCACCGGAAAACGAGACAAGAATCGATTCTCTGGATCGGCGTCGAAACTGGATTGCGATGCATGACTGCTTTGCCCATAAACGCTTGAGCGCAGAATCAAACGATGCAGCTCCTTGAGCGACCAACCACTTTGCATGAAACGATAGGCCAAGTAGTCGAGCAACTCAGGATGAGAGGGCGGGTCGCCCAAGGCGCCAAAGTTCTCCGTGGTCGAAACGATCCCACGACCGAAATGCCATCGCCAAACCCGATTGACAAACACACGAGCGGTCAAGGGATGCCGTGTCCCGGTGATCCACTGCGCCAACTGCAATCGACCACTCTCGTCCTCCGGCCAAATCGGTCGCACCGAAGTTTGCCGCATGACCGCAGGAAATTCACGGGACACCGCTTCACCTAGATTCAGATGGCTGCCCCGGATGTGTAGCGGTATCTCCGCCACCGGCTCGGACTCGCTGACACCGATCGCAGCGGACTCATCCGGCGATGAGCTTTCCAGGACCCGCGCTGCTTCCTCCAGTTGGTAGTACTTGTCGAGCGTCTCCGCATCGAATGCAAATTCAGGTTGCGGTGGAACCGAAAGCAATCCGGTTGCGTCATTCACCGTCACCCGAGCAAGTTCCAACTGCGGATCGGAGAGAGTTGCGTTGGACTTGCCCGACTCGACGACCGCAACATTCATTCGATCGAAAAGGTCTCCAAAGAACAACCGGACCTCATCCGGCGACCCTTTTCTTTGATGCCACTGCGCGCAAAACGGGTCGTCGATCCCGTGCTCCAGATGCAGCCGACAGTGGTGCAGGATTCGCGGATGCAGCCCGTCTTGCGATGCGACTTGTGCGACCTCGCCCAAGGTGCTCTCTGGCGTGATCTTTGTCGCCGCCACCAGATACTGGGTAACATTCTCTCTCGCCTCAGACCTCAGTCGGCCCATCTCGGCATTCTTGAATTTTGATGCCGCCGATTTCTTGGCGGCGATCTGGGCATCAATCTCCGCCAGTCGTTCACGCTCTGCGTCATCGGCAAAGGAGTGTTCGAACCAGTGATGGATATTGCCTGTGTTGGTCGACGCAAAAGATCGGGTGCCTCGAAAAATCGCCGCCAACGCGTAGTAGTCTTGTTGGGTGATCGGGTCGAACTTGTGGTCATGGCACCGCGCGCACCCGAACGTCATGCCTAACATTGCTTTGCCGAGAGTATCAATCTGTTCGTCGATCGTGTCCATGATCAACTTTTCTTCGTCGCGTTCGGCCAGCACGCGTCCGCCCAACGCCAAGAACCCAGTCGCGATCTTTGTCTGTCGCGTCGCATTCGGGATCAAATCACCAGCAATCTGCTCCAGCAGAAATTCGTCGATCGGTTTGTTGTCGTTCAACGCATTGATCACGTAATCGCGATAACGCCACGCGTTTCCGAATGCAAGGTTCTCGTCCAGACCGTTGGAATCAGCGTATCGGGCGACGTCCAACCAGTGTCGCCCCCAACGAACACCGTATGCGGGGGACGCGAGCAAGCGATCGATGACGCGAAGTTTTGCGCCGGGAGAATCATCGTTGGTAAACTGCTCCAACTCTTGGACAGTGGGCGGTAGTCCGGTCAAGTCGAACGTGATGCGTCTGAGCCAACTCTCTGGTGTCGCATCGGGCGCTGGCGTGAGGTCATTGTCACGCATGCGTTTGAGTACGAACGCGTCGATCGGCGTTTTGATCCAAGCCTCGTTGGCAATCTCGGGAACAGCCGCCAAAGTGACGCCGCGCATCGACCAAAACTGACGTCCGGCTTCGATGGACATGCCGTGTGCTGAAGACGCTGCTTCTGACGTCGAGTCGGAGGGTTCTCTCGGGTCATACGCGCCCTGAGCGATCCATTTTTCCAGTGTCGCGATCTCCGCATCGCTCAAACGGTTTTGCGGCGGCATTTGCAAATCGCGGTTCTTGTACCGAACAGCATGGATCAACAGACTCGATTCTGCGGCCCCCGGAACCAACGCTGGTCCTGAATCGCCTCCGAGCAAGCTTTCTTGGCGAGATTCCAGCGACAAACCACCATTACGTTCTGCTGCGGAGTGACACTCCAAACAACGAGAAACGAGCAACGGACGCACATGTGTTTCAAAAAACTCGGCCTGCTGCTGGACAGGTTTCAACTCATCGCCAGGACACGTCGCCGACAGCACCATTCCTGTTAGCGGTGCAAAGATGACCAGCAGAACGCGCAGGAGCGATGCGTGATGATTTCGCATGGCGGGGTGGACGCGAAGGAGGGATCGAGGTGGGATGCTGCCATACCATTGTAACAACTTTGACGATGGCGTGCCGTGGACCGCTAAGCCGGCGGTGTCGACTCGATGTTTTGGTGTTATTCGTTGAGCCGTTTCTTGTCCGCTGTCACCTCCCCCAACTGCCGAGACTGCTGATTTAATCGTTTTTCGTTATCACTGTGAGCCGATGGCGATAGCCACGGGCCTCGAAGGGTTGGGACAGCACCATTAGGCCCGCGGCTAGCCCGGATTATTCATTAGCCGGCACGCGATAGCGTCCGGTTCCCGAGTATAGGCGTGAGAACCGGACGGTATCGCGTGGCGGCTGATGTGCGCAGACTGTTTTCGTGCCAATCCGCGCAAGCCGTTTCTTGCAAACGTGTTGCGATGACCGTATTGAGTCGCGTGAATAATCCGGTCTAGCGCCTTGCGGCTCACTAAATCAGCAGTCTCCTGCGCCGGGAGAGGTGACAGAAACTTGCGGAGCGCCACAGTGCCACAACACCAAACTTTGATCCGCCCAGGGCAAGCCGGTTGATGGTGGCTCCTACGCATTCGGCTGTGGGTCAAACGGTGCAGACGCAGATGCGGATGTCAGCCTTGAAAGGCTGACGTACGAATGTACGTGTCGCGCGTGAAACTTGAATCTTGACGCGTGGACTCGTTCCCCCGTATCTACTGAACTGACGAAAACCGCAATTCCCCCTGGGTCCGATATGTCCGGTCTGCGCCCCGCGAACATGCTTCTCTATTTTGCAGCCATCACGATCGTGGTGGCTGGTCTTGGGCACATCGCTCCCGCTCAAACGCACCCTCAGTGGGCTGGCAATCACGCCGCCGACAAAACGATGGATCCGCGTTTTTCACACCAAAACACGCAACCGCGACTCCCCAACACTGCGATTCCCGCTTTCACGACCAGCAGCCGAACCATCCCAACACAGCAAGTTTCGACTGCACCAGTTTCCACCCGACAAATTCAGACTCAAGCGACTTCGACTCAACCGTTTCTCGATCCAGACAATCGCTCGCTTGATAGCATTCCCAGTCGGGGTATCCGTCCCGAATACACAACACCCGAATACACAGCGGCGGAAACCGCGTTTCGGATAGCTCAGTGGAATAGGGAACTTGCCGATCGCAGTTCGGATTTCATTGCCGGCATGGCGATCGAGAACGCAGTACTCGCCGACCGACTCGGACGGCTCGCTCAATCACGTGGTCAAGTAGCAACACGCCTCGCCGCCGCAAACCGTCAGCTTGCTGACATCCAGATGGATTACCTTTCGGTCAGCGGCAAGCTGGCCGAGTACGGGCTGACGCCAACGATCGGACTGCTGCTGCGCCACCGCAAAGAACAGTTGGACTCGTGGCAAACACAAGACAATGAGTCACACTTTGCTCGCTCCGAACTAAGCCGCACCCAGCAAGAAGCGTTGGAGCTGGAGTTGCTCGCGACGGGCGAAGGGCAAGAGGAAGTCCAAGCCGATCGCTTGATGGCTCAATCGGTACACGGATCGAACTTGCAAAACGATGCTGTGCTGCGCCAGCAAGTCATCGACCTATTGCGTCAGCGCACATTCCTGGTCAACGAGCTTAAAAACCAGTATCGCAGTTACCACCATTATTTGGACCAGCTCGATTCCGCCGCGTCGGCCACGAGCACCAAGACGGCGGAGTTCCGCAAGCTGATTGATCGACACGCGACGTGGATTCGTAGCGGAGAAGCGATCGGGCTGCGTGATGTGATCAACATCAAAAGTGGAATGGCGGCGCTGCTGGAGTTTCGTCACACGCGTCAATTCGGCCGCGACTTGAATCGCAAGCTTGACGACGACAAAGCCTCCGGCATCATGATGCTGGCTTTCTTTGTCGCCATGCTGGTGATTCGATGGCGTCTGAAAAGCTGGTTGGTCGGGATCGGGCGCAACACCAAGATGCGAACCTCCGGACAATCTCGCATCGTCATTGCGGGCATTCTGACTCTGGGTGTCGCCGGCGTACTGCCACTCATCTGCTACGCCTTTGCCTGGTGGCTCGGACGCGGCATCGTTTCCGAGACATTGCTGCACGTCGCTAGCGGACTTTACGCTGCCAGTTTGATCAGTTTGCTAGTCGAGTTGCCACGCCAATTGCTGCGTCCTTTTGGCCTGGTGGACAAACACCTCTCGGTGGACTTCTCGACGCGTGCAGAAGCCTTCAAGGGATGGTCGATCGCGGGATTGATGCTGGTGCCTGGAGCATTCGCGATCACCGTCTTGGGCCAAATCGATCACGGCATCTGGCGTGATTCTCTGGGACGCTTTTTGTTCCTCGGCATGATGTTTATCGTCGCTGCCTTGGGACACTTTGCTCTACGACCCGGCAAAGGATTCCTGTGCCCAGCGTTGGCGGCCTTCGGTGGCAGATTGGCTACCGGATTTGGACATCTTTGGTACGCCCTTGCACTTGGTTTTCCAGTCGTCGTTGGAATTCTTTCCGCATTGGGCTACGGCTACACCGCCAGTGAACTTATCAAACGAGCATCGCTGTCGCTGGTCTTGGTGATGGTCGCTGGCGTGATGTGGAAAATCTGCCAGATCGGGTTCAACCAACTGTGGCGAGTTCTAACGCAACCCAAAGTCGAACCACGCTATGACGAATACGGACTGATCGACGAACCCGTGGTGGAGACAGAAGTCAACGAGACGCATGTGGTGCTGAAGCATCAGATCGGATTCCTGGGCCAGTGTTTGGCCGGCGTCGCTTTTGTTGCCAGTTTCGCTGGACTGTGGGTCGGTGTGATCCCAAACATGGGAATGGCAAACCCGGTCCTGTGGACGGTTCAAGACACGGTCACTGATTTCGCCGAAAACGGTCAAGGACAAACGATTGCCACCTCGGAGACGCTGACCTCGCCGATCACTCTATTGAACCTTCTTTCGGCAGCCGCAATCTTGTTTGTTGCCATTCAACTCTCTCGACTGCTGCCCAATCTGTTCGACGCGCTGGTCCTGCAGCGAGTGGACTACGACGAAGGCATGGAGCATTTGATTCTGGTGATCGGACGCTTTGTACTATTCTCGATCGGATGTTTCGTTGCTTGCCGCCTGATCGGAATGCGTTGGGCGACGATTCAATGGTTGATGGTCGGAGTGACCATCGGTCTCGGTTTCGGTTTACAGGATTTTGTCCGCAACATTCTGGGTGGCCTGGTGGTTCTGTTCGCCAGACCGGTCAACGTTGGCGATCGAGTGACCGTCGGCAAGCTGACGGGACGAATCGCGAGCCAAACCTTGCGGACTACGATTCTGTCGGACGACGAAGGCCGCCAGTTGCAGATTCCGAACAAGAAATTCCTCAGCGACGAAGTGACCAATTGGCGTGGTGCGGGAAAACTGACGACGGTATCGATCGAAGTCTCCGTGCGTCGCGAAGAACGTCCGATCGACATGAGCCGAATGCTCGGCGAGTGGGCCGCATCGGAACGTTTTGCTCTGCAGTCACCCGGTCCCCAAGTCACACTCGTTTGCGTGGCCAAACAAACCCAGCGGTACGAGCTGCATGTATGGACGGAAGAACGCCAGAACGTGCGTCAGTTGCAACAAACACTGCTGGACACCGTTCGCAGTCAACTACGAGAACGTGATCTACTCGCCACAACGCAGCCCGAACAACCGTCCGTACACGCACCCACTGGCGGACACACAATCGACGCCCCTCACTCAGAAAGGCGTTCGGGACGTCGATCGGCATAGCATTCACACATCAGGCCATCGCGGCTTTAGCAACCGCAACGCATTGGCGGATCTCTTCGATCGGGTCCTTGGGGTTTTCTTCGTACTCGAGCGAGATCGCGCCGTTGGCAGGAAACTCCACCATTCGCAAAGCGTCGAACACTCCTTTGACGTCCAAGTGGCCCTTGCCTAGGATCACGCCTTCGGTCTTGTCCTTCATCTCGGCAAAGTCCTTGAGGTGGATTCCGTACAGACGTCCTTTCAGCAATCGGATGACTTCTGTCGCCGACTGGCCCGATCGAATGTAGTGCCCGAGATCGGCACAAGCTCCAATCCTCTCGTCACGCCCTTCAATCGCATTGAGCACATCGATCGCTTTGTTGTAACGGTGCGTGGGGCCGTGGTTATGGATAGCGATTCGAATGTCAAATTCCTTGACCAGTTCGTTCAAACTGTCGAACGATTCGGGATTGGGATCGGCGGTCAACGTGGGAATGCCGAGTTTTTTGGCGAACTCAAAGATCTTGCGATTTGCGTCGGCGTCCTTCGTGAATCGATTCACCCCGTGCGCAGAGATGCTCATGCCCAAGTCAGCAACTTGCTTTTTCGTGGCAGCAATCTCGTCGTCCGATGCGTCCGTCGACAGCATCCCTGAATAGAACTCGACCTGTTTGAAACCCAACTCTGCTGAATGCTTCAGCGCCGTGTCGCGATCAAATCCCCGCAGCGAGTAGAGTTGGATTCCCAATTGATAGGGTCTCGCCTCTTTGGCCACGGCGTTGGACGCAATGGAGGCCGCCAGGACAGCCGATGACGATGAGATCAAAAAGTTTCGACGCGACAGTGAAGACCGGGACAGTGAAGACATGGTTCTGCTCGAACTTGCGGTACGGTGGGAAATGAAAGAGTGTTGAGAAGGTTGGGGACGGCACTGGATGACCATCCCAGCGTTCTCATTGATCCCACAGTTTACCAGCGAGAGGGCGTCCGTGTTGCCCAGTCTGCCATTGGTCATACAGCAAGCTATTGATTGAATGACGCCAAAGCAAGCTCGCGGAATCTGCCGAGTGCACGATGGTAGCGTTTTTTGGCAGTTTCCAGCTTGATCTCCAAAGTATCGGCGATCTCAATCAGCGTCATTTCCTCCGTGTGACGCATCTCCAGCACTTCACGATCGATCTTGGGCATCTCTTGCATCAATGCAAAGACACGCTTGACGGTCTCCTCTCGCTCCAGCGCTGTGTGGACGGAGTGGAGCGAATCTGCGATGAAATTGACCAGCAACTGGTCTTCCTCCGCCCCGAAACGGACTTCCGTATCCGGCGTCCGCTTTTGTCGAAAATGCCTGCGGTGTGTTTCGGCCACCAGATGCTTTCCGATCAGTCGCAGCCAAACGACCGGATGCACTTTGGGAGACTCCAGGTACGTTGCCAGTCCGTTTGCCGCTCGCACAAATGTTTCCTGAACGATGTCCGACGCATCGACGCGGCAGTGCAGGCGTCGATCCAGTCGCCCAGCGATCATCGCTTTCAACTGGTCTCGCATTCTCTCAAAAAGCGCCGAGAACTCCTCCGTGCCTTTAGCGCGAAGCCGTGAGATGATCTGAGAATCATCGGCGAGTTCGGATTGTTCAGCGAGCGCGTCATTGCATGGGGCCTTGGACGGTTGAATCATTGTCGCTCCACATCGAAAGGAAGACCGGGAGTTTGCGGCGTGCGACCGAATCCGCTCTCAAACGCCTTCTGTACCTCTAATGCGATCGCTTGTTCGTCCTCTGGGCCGACTTCTGGCACGCTCTGTAAACGTCGCTCCAAACCGAAAAGCCATGTACGCAAGTGCGTGTCCGAAACTTGTAGTGTATTGATTTCCTCCACAGACTTCACGTCCCGCCCCGTCAGCTTGATGGCCAGTTCATCTACGTCCGCCGGCCTGATCTGTTTGCGAACAACAGCACCAGCCAACTTTTGAAGGAGCATCACGGCAGATTTTTTCTCACTGTCTGTCAATCTGGAATTCGCGACGACGATCGACAGCCGCATGACCTTTGTTGCGACCGGCAACGAAGTATTGCGGTAACCTTTTAGGAAGCGGTTGAGTGATTCTTCCGTCAGTCCCTCTTCTTTGATGGTGCTGGATAGGTTCTCAACTTGATGACGGATTTCTGTTTGCGCGGGCGACGTGAATTGCAGATTGTCACCCGACGCCCCCAAAGACTCGCCAACAAACTCAGTGACGATGTCCACCATGTCGCCTTCGTTTTCATTTGCCAGCTTGTCGATCAATCGGACCGCCGATCCAGCAACAGGCATTTTGGCTTGTGTTGCTGCAACCTGTTCCAGTTGCTGATCTTTGAGCTTCAATTCCGTGTAGATCCATCCCGCACCAATCGAAAGTCCGATGACTCCTGCGAACGACAGAACCATGTTCCGGCGAGATCGGCGACGAAAGACCTCGTCGGGCTCACGCTTTCGCCTCCGTCGATCACCCTTGGAAGCACCGGCCAACAAGCGATCCAGTACCACGCTCATTTCATTGGCGGATTGGTACCTGTCGGAGGGCGAGAACGAACACGCCTTCATGATGATCTTGCAAAGCTCAGCTGGTAGGTCCGGACGGATTTCCGCAATGTCTCGCAATGACATCGAATCACGATTGCAGATCAGCGATACATTGGACTGGTCCTCCCAGACCTTTCGCCCCGCAGCCAGTTCATACAGGGTGATCCCCAACGCATACACGTCACTCCGCGCATCACAAACGCCTCTCAATTGCTCTGGTGCCATGTAGCGAGGTGTGCCGATCGCGTCGCCCGTTCGGCTCAGCGATCGCGAGTAATCGAACAACTTTGCCAGCCCAAAATCGGTGATCCAACACTTGCCGCTGGTGTCCAGGATCAAATTGGCGGGCTTGATGTCTCGGTGCACCATCCCGCGATTGTGTGCGTGATGTAGTCCTGCTGCGACGCTGCTGCCCAACTCCGCAAACGCTTCCCAACTCGACGTCAACTCCGCCATGTGAGCCTTTGTTCGATAGTCGCCGTTGCCGATTTGCAGATCGTACAGGCTGTGGCCGTCGATGAGCTTCATGACGAGAAACGCGTGCTTGGAATTGTGGCCGTAGGAATAAACGGGAACGATGTGCGGATGTTCCACACGTCCCATCGCTTGGCGTTCCAACTCAAAACGTTCGATCGCGATGGGAGCGTCCACTCCCCGCATCGGAATCACTTTGACGGCAACCTTTCGCCCAAGCTCGACCTGCAGGGCTTCGTAGACGATTCCAACAGCGCCTCGCCCCAGTTCGCGGATGATCTCGCATCCGCCGAGTTCGTCGGATGGTCGAACAGGAGGCGGCTCGGTCTTCTTTCCGATCGTATTCTCTAGAAGCCCCAGAGCCGGCAGTTGGTTGCGAATTTCGTCCGCGAGATGTGGAAAAGCATCCGCGAGCATCTCAATCGACGGTGCCTCGCCGCGACGGGTTTCCGCCAGATACAGGTCGGCAACGTGCGAAAAACTGATATCGGCTGCAGTGAAGCGTGACATGATGTTGCTATGGTTCTGGCAATACTTTCGCGCCGTTTGGGCACGGCATGCACAACCATAGCTCCTCAAAAAAGCGGATCTTAGATCGCCACATGATTCAAACCACGCCGACCGCACCTAGCAACGTTGATGAGGGTTGTACCGATTAAACTAACCGACATGGGCACGCGTCATGATTCTCGCCAGCCCGAATGTCCCCAGCAGTTTCGCGGCCGTCATCACCCCCGCCATCATGGCTCCGTTGACACCTGGAGTGCCCACGTCGCTACCGGTCAAGTACAGATTCTGAAGCGAAGTCTTGATCTTCCACTGATCTCGAAACAGGCGGTTTTCATCGCAGGCTTGACCATAGATCGCGCCCTGCGGGTGGCCTGTAAAACTCTCAACCGTCAGAGGCGTGGATAGCTCGTAATAGTCGACCAGATCTCCTAGTCCAGGCAGATACCTTTCGGCAAACCGCAGCATCTCTTGAGCCATCGACTCTTTTCGATTCTCGTACTCGTCTCCGCGACGCATCCAGGGTCCCTTGGCACAATCGGACCACAAAGACTCGTGGCTGAACGAGATGATCTGTGCCGTATGAGATTCTTGGCCGGGATTGCGAAGCGACCCAAAAGAGACAAACTCACCATCGATCCGGGTCGGCTGGCCGTCGCGATCTTTGGCCGTCGTGTCATGGTCCAGCCGGTCATAGATCCAATAATTCGCGTCATCGAAACCCGCTTCTCGTGGATCTCGATTCAGACCGACAAACAAGACCAAAGCAGAAACACCAGGTTTGATTCTCGCAATCTGTTCCCTCTCGATCACACAATGACCCTCCGGCACCAACTTTCCAAAGGTGGTCACCGCACCAGCGTTGGAAACGATCGTGGGAGCGGTGAACGTGATCTCACGACCCTTGTGCTCGACCGTGACGCCACTGGCCGCTCCATCCACAACATTGATTTGTTTGACACCGTGGCTGACCAAGCACTGCCCCCCAGCGGCCTGGATCGCTGCGGACGCATGCTCCGCGATCTGCTGAGAACCGCCGATCGGATAAAAACCACCGTTGAAGAAATCAGCAGTGACAGTCGCGTGAAATCCAAACGCGCTTTCGTGGGGTGGGCTGCCGAAGTCGGGCCATTGCGCAGCTAGGAATGCTTTGAGCAACGGATCCTGAAATCGATCCAAGTAACCCGCCGTCTTCATCGCAACCAAGTCCTTTGCTCCGAATTGAAACAGCGAAGCAATTGGTCGTGAGTAGATCTTGGAGACGAACCATCGGGCCACCCAGCTCTGTGCCTTGACCACGTCCTTGAAGTACCGCCTCAGGTTTGCTCTTTCTTCGGGAAATCGCTCGATGAGAGCAGCTTCATACTCAGCGCGGTTGTCTGGCACTTCGAACCGGCCCTGCGGAAAAATGAATCGTTCAACGGGCGATCCCATCTTGTGCCACTGAACTCCCCGTCGCGTCACCAGATCCATGATCCGTCTGGAGAGTGATCCGGATTGCATCTCGCCCACGTAGTGCACGCCAACGTCCCATTCGTACTTCTTACGACGAAAACTGTGAGTGAAACCGCCGAGTTTAAAGTGTTTTTCAAGAACCAGCACTCGCTTCCTGCCGAGTTGAGCCAGCAAACTCGCGGTCGTCAGCCCTCCCATTCCGGAACCGATCACGATCGCGTCAAAATGTGTGTTCGGTAGGTTTTTCATTTGCGGTAGATCAACAAGTAAACAGACGGTACGAATAAAAGTGCCAACAGCGTTGCCCCAAGCACACCACCGGCGATGCAGATTGCCAACGGAGGCCAAAACTCGCCGCCCGACAAAATCAGCGGCAAGAAACCAACGATCGTCGTTGCAGTGGTGGTGATCACGTGCCGCGTGTTATCCGCAACGCACTCGCCAACGGTCCTCCGATTCCTTCCCTCACCAGGCGGCAACTCTTTTAAAGCAGCCAACACGACGATGGAATCATTCACCGCGATTCCGATCATGCCCATGATTCCCACGATGCACATGAATCCAAAGCTCATCTGCAACATCCACAACGACCCTATCGCAAATCCGACCGACAGGCCCGCAACCACAAACAGGATCGCAGCAAGGCGAAAGGATTGAGTGGCAATCACAATCGTCGCAATCATCAATGTGAACAAAATGGCTCCGTTTACCATCAAATTGCCCACTGCATCGTTTCGCTCTGACTGAGCCCCGGCAAAGGAGGCGTGGTAACCAGCCGGCAGAGTGAATCCCGACTCCGTCAATCGCTCTTGAAAATCGGCTTGCACCTGTGAAGGCAAGACACCAGCGCGAATGTACGCTTGAACTTCGTTCATTCTCGTGCCGTTCAAACGCGTGATGCTGCCGGTCTCAAGACTCAGCTTCATCTCAGAGATCGCTGACAAAGGAATACCTCGGTACTGCGATCCTGAAAGAGAATCGGTTGTCATCGCCGTGTTGAGCAAGTCGATCGATGCAATCTGATTTAGATCAGCTCTCTGATCGTTCGAGACTCGTACGCGGACGGGCAACTCTTCTGTCGCCTCCAAGATCGATCCGCCAGTGACGCCCTCGAGCATCGAGTTGAGTTCCGAAGCGATCGTGATCTGATTCAATCCGGCAAGTCTGGCCTGTTGCTCGTCTATCGCAAAAGTGATCTTGGGTATCGATTCAGAGAAATCGGATCGCGTGTGAATCACATCCGGTGTCTTCGTCAACACGAGTCGCACCTGTTCACCCAACGCGACCAGCTTCTCAGGATCCGGGCCGAAGATCTGATACTCGATCGGAGCGGAGAACGGAGGGCCCTGCTCAAGCTGTCTGACAAGACAAGAGACAGACGGAAACGATTGATTCAAACGCTCTTGGACTCGCTGTATCGTGTCTCGCGTGCGCGTCCTGCCTTTACAATCCACGATCGCCTGACCATACCCCGCGTCGTTCTTTCGATCAGGAATGATGTTGTAGTAAAAGGGCGGAGCACTTTCACCCAAGAACCAAGACACTCGCTCGATGTCCTCGTCGCGTAGCAGTTCCTCTCTGATGCGTTTGGCCATCGACTCAGTTTCCGCAATCGAACCGGTCCCTGGCAGATCCAGTTCGATTTGAAACTGATTGCGATCTGCTGGTGGGAAAAACTGCTCCTGTAATTCTGGAAAACCTGCGAACCCCGCCACGGAAACACCAATGGCAATCATGGCTCCAAGCACAGGCACTCGAAATGAAGCCGACAAGCAGGCAACATAGATGCGCCGATACCAAGGTCGATTCTGTTCTCCAACGGCAGAGTCCTCATCAATCGCTTTTGCCCGCAAAAGAATGCCCGCCAGGGTCACAATCAGAGTCAACGCCAGTGCGAGAGAGGTGCCAACGGACAAAATTGCGACGACAGCGATTGACCCCACAAACTCACCCGACGGTCCGGGCATCAACGCGATCGGGCCGAACGACAAGATCGTCGTGAGCGTCGATCCCAGCAGCGGAGCAAAAAGAAACGACACGGTTTCCGACACGGCTGCACGACGAGATCGACCTGCGGAAAGCTTCTTACCGACTTCATCCACGACCACGATCGCATTGTCAATCATCAATCCCAGCGAGATGATTAGTCCCGTGATGGACATCTGATGAATGGGGATGTCGAGAACGTACATCAAGAACAGAATGCACAATGCACCAAACGGCAACGCCATGCTGATGATGGCAGCGCTGCGTATCCCCATTAGAATTGCGATAACAACAAAAACCGCGGCCGCCGAATACAACAAGTTGTTTCGTAACGTCGTCATTCGGTTTTCGACGTACGTGTTTTGCTCAAAAACCACATCCAAAGCGACGCCTCGGGGCAACTCCGTTTCAAACTGAGTCAATATTTGCTGTACCGTCGCGTTCCATCGATCCAAACGAATCTCTGGTTCCACATAGACCGCCAACGCGACCGCAGTCTTGTTGTCGAGCAAAACTTTTGACTCAACAGGTGTGCGTACCGAACGTTCGATCATAGCGATGTCGGCAAGCTCGACGATGCTGCCGTTCTTGTTGACGCGAATCGGAATATGAGACAGTCGAGTCAACGTGTCGAGTTCTCCACTCACCTCTAGCCGCATGTCGTCAGATGAACCACGCATCTGCCCCGCTGATACTTTCGCATCGCTGCCTCCAATGGCCAGTGAGACCTGCTCGGCCGTCAAATTCATTGACGCAGCAGCCTCTGGACGTATCGAGACAACCACCTCCTCCTGAGGTGCTCCGTACAAATCACTTTGTTCCGTCCCCGGCACCGCATCGATCCGGTCCTTCAGAACCTTGAGCAAACGACGCAGGACTCCGTAACGGGGCGGATCATCTGACTCCCACCGAAGTGCAACGATCGAGGCGTAGGCCTTGATATCCAAGCGGTCAAATTCCGGGCGGCTGGCCGCCGTGGGCAATTCCAGCTTCGCATCGTCCGCTTTGTCTCGTATGCGTGACCAGACTTGGCTGCTCTGTTCTTTCGTCACGTTGTCCTGCAGTTCAATCGCGATGAACGAGACCCCCGGACGACTGACAGAGCTCAGCTCTTTGATCTCTTCGATCTCCTTGAGTTCTTGCTCGATCTTTTCCGTTACTTGTGACTCGACACGTTCGGCCGCCGCCCCCGGCAGCAACGTCGTGATCGTCGCCGCTCGTGGCGTCAGCAGCGGATCCTCCATCCGTGGCAACACCATCAACGACGCTAATCCCGCAACGAGAATCAGCGCGATCGACAGGATCAGGATGCGACGATTGTCAAAGAACAGTGTCGACATTGAGTTTCGGGGCCGGACTTGAGAGGAGGACACTGAATGACAGATAGAACATGATTGAACACGCGAGGTACTTAGGGCGTTTCATGGTCGGATGAGCCGAGAGCCCTTTCGAATCGGCACTATCACGGCTCGATCAACTTTACTTTTTGGCCTTCTGTCAGTTTCTGAACGCCGGATGTCACCACACGGTCGCCGGATTTGATCGTTCCGTTGACAAGCACTTTGCTGGAATCGATTTGCAAGATTTCGACGTCGCTACGCTGGACGATGAACTCTCCTGCTTCGCTCTCGACGACGACGAACAGAGACCACAACCCCTTGACCCCTCGCGTCAAAGCAGACACGGGCAACCAATATCCGGTTTGCTCAACGGTCTGCGAAAGATTCAGCTGAACGATCTCCCCGATCGCGCCAACTTGTTTGGCAATCTCCGTTCTTGCACTGATCGAGTCACGCTTGTCGGCTTGCTCACAGTCCAAGATGACCGTTCGCGTGCGTGTTTCTGTATCCAACTCCGGCAAGATCGCGACCAAACGAGCGGAGACTTCTTTGCCGCCCACGGACAACGAATAAACTTGATCCAATTCCATACCGTCGCAAATCTCCGGGGGCACTCCCACCCAAGCTTCATAGGGAGCGGACTCGATGATCTTCATCACCACGACGCCTGGCTGAACAATCGCTCCTTCGTCGACCATCCTCATCGAAACAAAACCATCGTAAGGGGCAATCAAGCTGCTTTCCTGGATTTCGACGGCCACGGCTTGCAAACTTGCATCCAATCGACTCACCTCCGCTCTCTGTGCTGCGATCTTCTCCTTGCGCGTTCCTTCCTTGAGCTCGGACACTACGTGTTGCTGCAGCATGATTCTTGCCTCGGCAGCAGCAAGCTCATGCCTCGCATCATCAATGTCTTGCATGGAAATCGCATCAGATCCAGCCAAACGCTGACGCCGATTGAAAGTGTTCTGCAGTTGATCTCGCATCGCCTGCAGTTCTCGCAGTCGCGAGCCGGCCGCATCCAAGGTTTGCTGCCTGGGACCGGCAATCAATTCATCTAGTAACGCTACCGCAGATTCTCGCTCCGCCCGTAAGATCGCGACCTGGGACTGCAATGCAGCAGTATCCAACCGGGCCAGGACATCTCCCCGCACCACTCGATCTCCGTGATCAACCGAAAGGCTCTCCACACGTCCGATGCGTTTGAATCCAAGACCGCTGGCCCGCTTTGCGACCAATGTCCCGGTGAAGCTACGAGGCACGACCGATTGCGTTTGCTGCGTTAGCACCATGGTCGCTACGTAGTTGGGTGCTAAGTTATCGCTCGCATCCAGAGGGTTGCTCGCTGCGGTACCGCAAACATTCCAGGCAAACAAAACCGCAAGAACGATCGGATGCACGTGATGACTAAACCTACAGCGAAGACATAACCGATCATCGGCGATTGCTTGATCGTACTGATTTCCTATCATCAGAATCGACTCCATAGTATGGCCTCTGCAACGATCTCAGATCGCACGCGGCGTTGGTGTTTCAAATGGTTGAGATAGCCCATGGTTTGCGTCAGCAACGCCGGCCTTTGACTTGGTTCGATCGGTCGTCGAAATACCGTGGGCAAGCATTCGATGGCCGTTTGCGGACGGATGAGTGTCTGGATCAAACGTTCCAACACAGCATTTTGATTGGCGAGCATCTGCTCACAGCGTTTGGAGATGCCCAGAAATGGAACATTGTGCCCGGGCAGGCATTTGGTTTCGGGCTGGGCAATGCGACCGAATCGATGGCAGCTATCGATCCAGTCACCCAGAGGGTCCAGTCCACTCTCACACGCGTGCACGCAAAGATTCGGCGAGATGCCGTTTAGAATCTGATCGCCGACGATCGCAATTTGATCGTCGGACCACAAAGTGACGTGATCTGTCGCGTGTCCACCGCCAAAGATAACCTTCCAAGCACGTTGACCGATCAAGAGCGTGCTGTTGTCCTCGATCGTTGCCAATTGAGAGGGCAGCGGCGACACGAGCTTTGCAAACTGGTGACGCGGTCGTCTCGCGAAGGCTTCCAGTTCAAGCGGCGGGAGACCTGCTGCTCGCTGCATTTCCAATTGGGCCTTCCCTGGATACGGTGGATCGGAAAGCAATCGCTGCGCACTTTTCCAGCATGTTTCCGATGCCATGATCTGGCAACCTTTTCGAGAAAGCCATCCGGCCAATCCAATGTGGTCAGGATGATGATGAGTCACCAGCACACGAGCGAGTGGTTTGGCTGAGAACGCGGGGTTGCTCAATACACGGTCAATCGCCGCGCGACACTCGTCTGTATCGGTTCCGGTATCAATCAGCGTCCATCGATCGCCATCATCCAGCAGATAGACGTTGACATGCTGTAGGCTGCCACCGAGTGGTAGCTGTATCCACCAGATGCCCGCCACGATCTCGATCGGCAGAGCTGGTGAAGCAATGGATCCCGCGATCGGCCGAATCCCAGTATCAGAAGACACGGAATCGCCATGTTCGTTACTTGCTGCAGGAAACGATGGGTTGCTAACGTGCATCGCGATCATGCCCCGGCTTGCTTGCATGGGGTCACGATCACTTTGCCCACGCGGCCACGCTGCTCAGCACGCTTCAACGCATCATTGATTTCAGTGATGTCAAAACAACTGTCCACACTCAATTTCAATTGGCCGTTGACGAGGTAATTACAAAGCGTGGAATAGAGTTCAGTACGTTCACCCAAATTCAAACGGTTCAATATCTTTGAAAGCCAGAAACCTCGTAGACTGATGTTTCGAAAGATCGTGTTCTCCGGAGTGATCAAACACGGTTCACCTGACAGCATTCCGTAGTTCACGATTGTTCCATGTTCTGAAAGAGCGGAGGCGAGATGATTGGTGCCCGCGCCCGCGATCGCGTCCAACGCGAGTCGAAGAGGTTGAGGACCGATCTCCGACTTGACCTGCTCGGCCAAGTCTACTCGATCAACAACAGTTGCCGTTCCACCAAAACGAAGTGCGTGTGTTGCGGATGCCCCTTCCCTGATGATGTTCAAAGTTCGGATGCCACTTGCATTGGCTAACTGCGAGACAGCTTGCCCGACGCTCCCTGTCGGAGCATTTTGAATCACCCAGCCATTCGGCTCCAGCTTCTCGAACTGTGTGAGCATGATGTGTGCCGTCGCGGGGTTCACCTTCAACATCGAGAGCTGAATCGGATCGATCTCGGACGGGACCTTGTGAACAGCGGAAGCGGGAACGGTGCGTTTTTCCGACCAATTGTTGTTGGCTAGCAGGATGACGCGGTCGCCCGGTTGTAGATCTTTGACCGAGCTACCGCACTGTTCCAATTCGCCCGCCGCTTCCATTCCGATCGTCGAAGGTAATTTCGGCAAGGAACCGTAACGCCCCGCCAACACGGCCATGTCGGCTACGTTGATGGGAAACGCGAGAATCTTGACGACGACCTCCCACGCGGCAGGTGCGGTTGGCTCAGGAACATCCACGCAACGCGCGACGACGGACGGCTGGCCGAAACTACTGAACTGTATCTGTTTCATGATGCGGTTGCGTAGCGAACTACATGACTCCCTTTGATTTAGGAGCTCGTGCTAGGTTTTCGACGATGCAATCGATCGTTTCGTCCATTTGCTGCTGTGTGTGATTGCAGTTGATAAAGAAGCGCAATCTCGATTTGTCGCGAGGCACGATCGGGTACAGCATCGGGAATGAACAGATTCCCGCATCAAAGAGCTGAATGGATAGCCAAAGCGCCAACTCCGAGTCTCGGGTCATAATCGGGACGACACCGGAGTCCTTGCTGTTATAGGTGTCCAAGCCGTTCTCTTTCGCTTTCGCGAGGAAGTAGTCCGCGTTGGCTCGCAGCCTTGCCACGCGTTCGGGCTCCGATTGCATGATTCGCAGCGATTCCAATCCGGCTGCCGTATTGGCCGGAGTCGGCGCGGCGCCATACAGTAGCACTCCAGGTGCGTAGTTCTTGAGGATCGCCACAAGCGGTTTGGGACCAGCAACATAGCCACCACATGTTCCGAACGCTTTACTCATCGATCCGTACAGAATGTCGATGTCACTGGCTTTGATCGGAAAGTAGTCTGTGACTCCCAAGCCACGTGGGCCGATAACGCCCATCGAATGAGCTTCGTCGACCATCAACAGAGCACGATGCTTCTTCTTGATCTCGATCAATCTCGGGACGTCGGGGATGTCACCGTCCATGCTGTAGACGCCTTCCACTAGGATCAGAACGCGTTCATGCTTTCCACGATGCTCTGTCAGCAATCGATCCAAAGCGTCGTAGTCGTTGTGGGGGAAACTGAGTCGTCGAGATGTTGTCATCTTGCATCCGACAAGGGCCGAGTTATGAATCAGCTCGTCGTAGATGATCAAATCCTGCGGTCGGCATAGATATCCAATGGTAAACGCATTGGTACTGTATCCACCGACGGAAACAACAGCGTCCTCGGTCCCCAACACTTTGCAGATCTCTTGCTCAAACTTCTGATGCAAGTCGACTTCGCCGGTAATCGAACGTCCCGATCCTGTGCTCGCGCCAAAGTCATCGATCGCTTGCTTGGCTGCCGCCTTGACGCGTGGATCGCATGCGAGTGCCAAATAGTTGTAGCTGGAGTAATTGATCAGCTCGCGTCCCGCCAACGTTACCGTTGCGTCGGAAGAACCCACATGAGCGAGAAACTGGTTCTTGGAGTACTTCTGTTTTGCGTAGTACCACTCCATCGTCGTGAACTCTTTGTACTCCGGGAACAAAGAGAAGTCATAGAACGCGGGTTGAATCGGAATTGACCTGGCTGTTATTGATTGATCCGAGAAGTCGGCATTAAGATTCATGCCTTGGCGGATTCGATCGAGGCTGGATTTAAAGTTCATGAAATGGGATTGCGTTTATAGGGCTACACGTACGGAGTTTTCTGAGAACACCTTGAAAGGGGAAATCAGCCGGCAGTCAGCTGGGATTGCCCCTGCAGATTCAGCTTCTTGGCCGATTGCGCCGCCAGGGACCGAATGGTCGTGTCACCGATCAACTCCAAAACGGAGACGGAGAGACCAAGCTGTGTATCGAGTAACATTTGGATCTCTGTCGCCATCAGAGAATCGACGCCCAATTGATCGATCGATTTGTCGATCGGAATCGCCGCTGGATCCGATTTCAAGACGCTGGCAATGATTTCCAACATCAACGCCCCGAGCAGCTCAACTTGGTCGGCCGGATCGAGTTTGGAAAGCTCCTCAATCAATGCCTGCTTGGTTGACGAATCTTTGTCAGTCGAGTCAGCCTCGATCAACTTTTGAAAACGAGGTGACGTGGAACCGCGTGTTTCAAATCTGGCCCAGTCCGCCCAACTCGTGATCATGGTCACACCGAACTGCGGAACCTTTCTCGAAAGTCCGATTCGCAGCAACTCCAACGCTTCTGACGACTGGATTCCTCGTAGTCCGGTATATCGAAGAAACTGTTCCAGCTTTTCATCGTTTGCGACAACGCCGACATCCGCGATGGCGCCCCAGTTGACACTCGTCCCAGGCAAACCCATTTGCTGTCTGAGGTGCGCCAATCCGTTGAGAAATCCGTTGGCAGCGCTGTAGGCCGATTGACGACTGTTACCCACAAGATTGGCGACCGAGGAATAGAGCACAAAATGATCAAGCTCAAGATCTCGAGTCAGCAGGTGCAGGTTCCATGCGCCCAATGCCTTGCTACGCATCACTTTGGTCAACGTTTCCAGGTCCATTTCCGCGATCGGCTGGTCCAGGATGACGGCTCCCGAGTGAAACACGCCTTTCAAAGCAGGCATGTTCGATGTAATTTGCTGAAGTACTCGCTCCACAGCCTGAAGGTCAGATGTGTCGCATGCCGCATGGACAACGTGAACTCCGAGCGAACTCAGCTCGTCAACGAATCGGCATCGGTCGTCCGTGTCCGCACCCGTTCGCCCCGTCAGCACGAGGTTTCGGGCACCGTGCTGAACGAGCCATTGGGCCGTCCTTCGCCCAAAACCGCCGAAACCACCAGTGACCAGATAGGTTGCATCTGGCGAAAAACTCAAATCGTCGACGGTGACCACAGGCAGGTCTCCGCCATCGGTTTCAAAGTGGAGGACCAGTTGCGCGTTGGTGTCCGCGAGCGGCAGCTTCTGCCATCCAAGATCCGCGATGGTGATCTCAAGGGAGGGAGCCGGAGCCAGTTCACCGGCCTCAAAACGTTTGATCACATTGCCAATTGCATTCGACATAGCGTCCCGTCGACGCATCAGCACACTCAGGTCGGTGCGTACGATCGAGTTCACTTGACTGGGCAACTCGACCGATCCAGAGACTGAATCGAGGTCCATGATCGTTCCGCCAGGTGCGATCATGTGAAAGCCATAGTATTCTTGCCAGTTCGCAAGCGGTGCAGCGAGCAAGTCAAAGCCTACTCCATCGGTTTGCTCTCGAACGGCCTGGGCGATCCCTTCGGGACAGTACGAATAGACCGAGACTCCTGGCACCAGTGTGGCATCCTGTCTGGCTTCATCTTGGCACAACATCGCCACTCTCATACCGCGTCGGGACAAAGCCATTGCAACGGTAAAACCGAGCGTGTCGGCAACCACTAATGCGAGCTGACCGCTTTGAGCGGCAGACGCCGTTGCGGCACACTCGGCCCGGACACCATGTTCGATGACAGTCAACAATCCTGCTGCATCGGTCGAAGCGTTTATTTGTTCAAGAAAGAACGAGCTTCTGTCTCCGATCCTGTGACTCACCAAGTCAGCCGGCGCGAAACCCGCTACTCTCATCCCAGGTGACAGATCACGTACGGCATCACCGACCGAAAGCACCGTCGCGACGACTTCTACCAAAGGTTGCGAGATGGAGTCAGCGGTCTGATTCTGCAAGAGATCTTCTGGGACCAGTGTCGTGTCGATCCGCAGTTGGATTGCTTCAGGCGAAAGACTCGGCAATTGACACGCTACGACCCGGGCCGTTCCAACACTTTCGCAGTCAGGACGCAACGGTCGGACCAGAACCGGGTGCTGTTCATCAAGTGGACAACGCTGTACGAGATCATCTGAGAGCACGGTGCTGTCCAGCAGTTCGCTATGAAGCCGAAAGCTGCCCCTCAAGGCGACTTCGTCATGCTCACTGTCGCAGAGCAACTCCAACGTGAGGTTGTCCAATACTGTTTCATCAACATGCTCAGGCAGGTCAATCGACGAGAACCGATGTCCCTCCAGTTCGTTGAATGCCACTCGTGTGAAACCGTTCAATGCAGATTGCGCGGGCTCAACAGATGAGTCCTGTTGATTGACCTCACAGGCATTCTGGGTCACCACATACGCTCTTGGCGGACGTTCGCTACAGTGAGTCAACATCGCTTGCGTGATGGTGACGATGACGCCAATCGCGACTTCACCCGTGGGATCCTCTGATTCAGTCTTGGATGACAACCCATGCAAAAAAGCGATTCCGTCCAAATCCCCTACGGACTCCATCAATTTCCCCGCGTCTTCACAAGAGTTCTGCCGCAGAATGTATCTGCGGCCATCCTGCCGAAAGGAATCACCGAATGCGACCGTGCCAGAAACCCTCGCACCGAAACGTTCCAGTTGATCAATGGTTGTTTGAGCGATCTCGTTTTCATCTCCCACGATCAACCAGTGCCCAAGACGCTTTGGCTCGGAGAGAGTTTCGCCATAGGTCCAGTCGTAACGTAGGACCTGTCGCTTGATTCGATCGCCGAATCGATCTCGGCGTTCACGCTTTGCAGCAGCCGTCAATTGCATTCCACGCAGAGCACCGACGACCGTCCCGTCTACGGTCATCAAGGTTAGATCGCACTCGATGCGGCGGTCATCTTGCGAAACCCGCTCGGCCAGACACGTCAACTCACCGGGGAGATTAGCCGCGTAAATACACAGTTCATCGAATCCGGTTGGCAGATACGTCGTATCCGATTCACCCAACATCAGCATCAAAGATTGAAAACAGGCGTCCAGCAGGGTCGGGTGCAATAGGTACTGGTTCAGATTGTGTTGCAGATCGCTGTTGACTTCGACGCGAGTGAAAACCATGTCACCGGATTCGCTACGACGAAGCTCTCGGATGGTTTGGAATGCGGGACCATAGCTCAAGCCGATCGAATCAAGGTCGCGATAGAACGCTTCGATATCCTGCGTAACGGGCGTGAGGTCCAGAAGACTCTCCCGGCTGTTTTGCCCGCACTGAAAATGCTCTATTCCAGAAAGCTTGGCGGTCACATGAACTTGCCCGGCACCCAGTCGCCCGTTTTCGAGACTTCGGATCGTCGCGGAACGGTTCATCGGTTCGTAGGTCGTGACACTATCGAGACCACGCTCCGCCGTAATGATCATCGGAGCGCTAATCAAGAGATCTCGAACTGCGAAACCCTTTGCGTCGGGATGTTTGATCGCTGCCAGTTCCAAGAGGGCTTCGATGTAGCCTGCTGCGGGCAAAATCGGCATCCCCGAGACGACGTGATCTCGAAGGTAAAGGACCGTTTCATGGTCGAAATCGTTTCGGTAGACCGGTGCCCCCGGCGCTTCTTGAATGCCCAAGATCGGGTGGTCAATCGGCGCAATGCGGTCTTGCTTGGCGCGATCGTTTTCCACCCAATGAAACTCACGCTGCCAAGCGTAGTTGGGCAGTCGAATCAACTCGCCCTCTGGATAGTACCGGAGCCAATCGATCTGACAGCCACTCGCATGAACTCCGGCAACGCCGCGTCGCAACGTGTTTTGCTCAGTCATCTTTCGACGCAGAGTGTGCAGGTTTCGACAGTCCGCTCCGGCGGCCTTGGCACAATCACGAATCGATGTCGTCAACACCGGGTGCGGGCCGATTTCAAAGAATGTGTTGAATCCGGACTGCAAGAGCGACTGGATCGCGGTCGAGAATTCAACGGGCTGGCGGACGTTCTCGGGCCAGTAATCTGCGCCGTACGTGATTCCGTGAACGATCTCACCGGTAACGGTCGAATAAAGCGGCAACTTCGGCTCGGCCGGTCGCACATCGACCAACGCATGACGAAGTTCGTCGAGGATGGGATCCATCATTGGACTGTGATAAGGCACCTCAACATCGAGAAGTTTATTGAAGATCTCGTCGCAGGTGAGCTCTGCTGCGATATCGGAGATCGTGTCCGCGTCACCTGCAATCGTGACGTTGCTGGGTCCGTTGACCGCCGCGACGGAGACTTTGTCGCTGCGATCTCCGATCCGACTCAGCACTTGCTCTTTGCTAAGTCCCACTGCCAGCATTGAACCGGTGCCCTTGCACGTCGCCTGCAATCGGCTGCGGTGATAACAAACCGTCATCGCATCACGCAGCGACAACGCTCCTGCAGCGTAGGCAGATCCCAACTCACCGACGGAATGCCCCACCACCGCACCTGGACGAATTCCGGCGTCCTTGAGAACGGCAAGCAATCCGATTTGGATCAAGAAATTACAGGGTTGAGCAAACTCCGTTCGTGTGATCTGCGAGGACGCTTCATCCTTGAGCATCTCCTGCAGTGCGGAGAAACCAGCAATATCAACGAAGACGGAATCCGCTTCATCGACCGCTTGTCGATAAACAGGCTCTGACTGGTAAAGCTCCTGTCCCATCGCCCACCACTGTGGTCCCATGCCTGTAAAGACAAACACCGGCTCACGTTTTCCCTGAAAGGGCTCGGTGTCACGGACGACGTTCTCGTGATCTTCGCCTTTCGCCAAAGCGTCCAATCCGGCGATTAGTTGAGCGCGGTCGTTGCCCATGACCACTGAACGAGAGGAAAGATGGGCTCGGTGAAATGCTGCGGTGTGTAGAAAATCGATCAGGTCAACATTCGTGTCGCGGAGCAACTCGGCGTACTTGCCAGCCAACGCCGTAACGGCCGCATCGCTGCGTGCGGAGATGGGCAGCATGTGCGGCATGCTCTTGCAGATCGTGTCTGCCGGGCTGGCCACTAAGCTGGACGCGGATCGTGGCAAGTCGGACGCCGGCGGAGCGGCCTCCAGGATCACGTGCGCGTTGGAACCTCCATACCCGAACGAATTGACGGCCACTCGCAGCGGCCCATGCTCGTCCCCAACACTCATCATTTCATCCGACAGGCGAACGTTCCACTCGTCCGCTGGTATTCCAGGATTAGGAGTCTCCAGGCTTGCCAATGGTGTGGCCTGTTGATTCAGCACCGTCAGAGTGGCTTTGATGATCCCCGCCACACCGGCCGCCGCTTCCAAGTGTCCGATATTGCTCTTGATGGAACCGACGACGACAGGGCCACGATTCTTTTCTCGACGCGCCCTTCCATAGACAGCACCGATGGCCTTCGTCTCGGTGGGGTCGCCAATCGCCGTCCCTGTTCCATGACACTCGACATAATGGATCGATGCCGGATCAATCTGGTTCCGCAGGCAAACGTCCTCGATCAACTCACGTTGAGCATCGCCACTGGGCATGGAGATTCCTGGCGTTCGACCGTCTTGGTTGATACCGGTCGCGATCACTGTCGCCAAGATCGGATCACCGTCCTGGATCGCTTGATCCAGTGGCTTGACCAACACGATACCAGCACCTTCGCCACGCCCGTAACCATCGCCGCGCGAGTCAAACGATTTGCACTGGCCATCACGTGACAGAAAGGCTCCCTTGCACATGCCCATCGGATACTCGGGACGAAGCATCACATTCGATCCGCCCACGATCGCCATCTCACCATCACCACGCCAGAGATCTTGGCAAGCGACGTGAAACGCCACTAATGACGATGAGCAGGCAGTATCGATGGACAGGCTGGGACCGCGAAAGTCAAACGTATGCGAGATGCGATTGGACAACATCGTCATCATCATTCCCGCAGCGGTGTTCTGATTGATCGCAGAACGATTGGAAGCGGACATCTGCGTGATCATGTGATCGAGCATGAATCCGCCAACATAGACTCCGACTTTTCGTCCGGAGTATTGCGGCAAAATCATCCCCGAGTTCTCGAACGCTTCCCAAACGACCTCAAGAAGCAAACGCTGTTGCGGGTCCATGTTTTCAGCGTCACGCGGAGATATCCCAAAGAACCCCGCGTCAAATTGCTGAACGTCGTGCGTGAGAAAGCCGCCGCGTCGAAGGTATGACTTTCCCTTTGCGATCGCGTTGGACGAGTAGTATCGATCGACCGTCCATCTGTCCGGAGGGACGGTGTCGATCGCGCTGAAACGATTTTTCAGTGCGTTCCAAAGTGCCTCGATGCTTTCAAGTCCTTTGGGAAAACGACAGGCCATGCCCACGATTGCGAGCGGCTTCCTTGTTTTATCTGACATCAAGTCCTCGGCGCATTCCTATCATCGGAGAGTGCAAATGAATCCATCGGTTCCGGGAAAAAAGTTCCGGAACTTCATCTGAAATCAAGTGCGACCGTTGACCGGAGCACGGGGACAGCCAAGAAACGACCGTCATGAGAGAATTCACGATCGCGGTGATCGAGCGTCGGCGCAATCCGCGCAATCGTTACGCGAAGGGAGGGAAACAGGTCCCAGAGTGACGAAGAACTTTTCTCGGAATCGACCGATTCAGATTTCCTCGGACATGGCCGGAGTCCAATCCATCGGCGGAGGCGAATCAATAACGATGGGCTCCGCGTGTGAAACCTCCGACATCAACACCGTCGGAGTTCCACGCGACCATCCTCCACCCAGTGAGCGAAACAGCTCAATCAGATTGCTCGCGATCTGTCCCTGGGCGATCGCCAACTGGTCTTGCTGAATCAACACCTGTGACTGCAGAACGTACACTCGCCCGAAATCGATCGCTCCTTCGGAATACAACGTTTCGGATTTCTCAACCGCGTCGGACGCGCCTCGGACGGACTGAAACAATGAATCCGCGCGATCGAAACTCAGGATGAATGCCACCTGTGCGTCCTCGGCCTCCTGAGTCGCTTTCAACACCGATGCGTGGTACGCATTGCACATCGCTCTGAAAGCAGCTTTCTCGGCAACGACATTGTTCTTGATCCGACCGTAGTTGAGCAGGTTCCAACTGAAGTTCGGTGAGATGGCTGCCGTGTGTCCCGCCGAACTGATCAAATCACCAAAATCCTCGGCTGCAAATCCCAGATTGCCGGTCAAACTGATGTGTGGATAAAACTCCGATTCCGCGATGCCGATTCGAGCCGACTGTGCCGCTAACTCACGTTCGGTTCGTCGAACGTCAGGACGTCGACGCAGTAGGTCCGCCGGAATACCAAACGCCAGATTGTGAGGCGGATGCGGAATCTGACCGGTGAAGCCGATTTCGTCCATCAGATCCGCAGGAGGACGGCCAAGCAACACGCAGAGACGATGGTTGGCCTTTCGACGGGCAATCTCCAATGACGGTAATACGGCTTCGGTCTGTCCCACGTTCGTCTCTGCTTGTGCAATGTCGAGCCCCGTTGCCAGACCGGCCTGCTTCTTTTTCTCCGCCAACTCCAACGTACGCCTTTGCACCGCAAGATTCTTTTGGGCGATCGCCATGCGGTTCTCAAGTGTTCGTATCTCGACATATGCCTGAGCAACCTCTGCCAACATCAACACCCGTGCTTCATCATAGGCGGCGCAAGTCGCATCCAGACTCGCGTCGGCAGACTCAACCGCTCGTCGATACCTGCCCCAGAAATCCAGCTCCCAAGCAGCGTTGAGTCCCACCGTCCAACTATCCGGAAACAGATTGGGCTGAAAGACACCTGGAAAGGCAAAGAAGTTGGGCGTTACCGAACTGAGCCTGGACTTGCTGTACACGCCGTCCAGTGATTGCGACTGTGGAAACAGATTTCCGGACGCGATGTCTCGACGCGCGCGTGCCTCAATGATCCTCTCCCCCGCTTCTCGTAGCGTAAAATTCTGGTGCAGCGACTGCCCGATCAAGTTTTCGAGAACGGGATCGTTGAAATGGCTCCACCAACTCCCAAGCTGAGCCGGCTCACCCTGTGACCGAACGTGGTCCGACATCGACCAGTTCGGAGATACCGGAGTCGCAGGTCGATGGTAGTTCGGACCGACCATGCAACCGCCCAGCAGAACCATCGACAGGGCACCCAATGCCAGCAAAGTGCCAGCAAGAGATGCATTCGTCTTAGTCGGTATTGCAAGCATGAGCGTCGGATTCCGTCCCGAATGTTTTTGTCGATCAACCGCTATTCTCAGATTCTTCGACACAACGGAATTCGAAACGCCAATTCGTGCAGCGTAAAACGCGCAACCCGCACCAGCGGAAATCCTTGACAGCACCGCTCCGTGAGCACCGTCAACAACGATTGACGCACCCTGTAATGGAATTCGCCCGAATTCCCCGCCCCATCGCATTTCTGGCGAAAACCACTTCGCCAGATCAAGGATGCTGCGTTACGTGCGACTCGACGACTTGAGTTCTCCCCCGCTAGCTCAACGTTGCGAATGAGCGACCAGCGATTGACGGGCAACCGAGATGGGCACGGTCATCCGTTTGCGATCCAGAAAAAACGACAACTCCTGATATCCCACGGATTCGAGCAAGTCCATCGCGTCCAAGTAGCCGTCGCCGACTCGGCCCGGTTCGTGTGCATCCGCTCCGATCACCACGGGGATCCCACGCTGCAGCATTTCACTCAGCATGGCAGGAAAAGGATTCATTTCTTGGATGCGTTTGTTAACGCCAGATGTGTTCAACTCCATCGCCAATCCCGTCTTTGCGATTCGATCGAGCGTTCTGCAAATCTCTGGCAAGATTCGCTGTGGGTCCCAGGCTTCCGCCGTTTGATTCTTGATCAAGTCCGGGTGCGAGATGCAATCGAACAGCCCTGTCTCTGCTGCGTCCGCGAGTCTGCGGAAATAGTTGACTTGATTCTCAAACGGATCATCCAGCCAGTACTTCGCTACGTACTCGGGGACTTGAGGGTGAACCGATCCGATCACGTAGTGAAACGCGTTCTCGCTGATCTGCTTTTCCAAGAACGATTCGTAGCCCGGAAAGAAATCGGCTTCGATCCCCATCCGCACATCGACCCGCCCCGCCCATTGCTGCTTAGCCGCTTCGATGATCTCGACGTATTGGTCAAACTCATCCAGTCCCATTCGCACGTGAGCGGAGAAACCGTCGGGCATCGGATTGTGGCAAGTAATCGTCAAACCTTTCAGACCGCGCTGAAAAGCCACCGCGGCGTACTCCGTCGGCATCCCAGTGGCGTGCTTACACAGCGGCGTGTGAGAATGCGTCTCGTAAAGACACGGCTGAATAAGATTCGACTCAATGATGGGGTCGTCTGAAGTCATGCTAGATCGATGCGTTGTGTCGTGTTCGGTGAGCGGGTGAGCGTCCACCAGCAGTCTAACGGCACGTCCAATCGCGAAAAGGGCAGGGTCGTCTCCTTGAGCGATAGCTGAGCGTTGAGTGAGCCAATAGACGTAAGAAAGCGTCCCGCTCAACGTAGATCCGCCCCAGGCGTTTGGCGGTGTCATACGCCCTGAGCCGCTGGCCGTCAGGCCACGGGTCTTGCGCACTGGAATGGACGCAGATTGGCAAGAAAACAGCCTGCGCATATCAGCCGCAACGCGATAGCGTCCGGTTCTCCGCCTGTAATCGGGAACCGGACGCTATCGCGTTCCGGCTAACGAACAATCTGGGCCAGCGAGTGATTTATCTTGCGATCCATTGTTTGCGTGACGAATCTCCGTCAACTGCCTCATTGCCGTAAAGGTGCACCGGCGAGCAAAAAAGTAGAGCTTGCGGATGGATATCCGCCAATCAACTACACCGGCGAGCGTCCTTGGGTTAAAGTGTTTGCGGGTCAAGAAAAACTTCAAATTGCACCGACTTGCGAAGAGTGTATCACCATGAACCGGACTTCTTTTCTTCATAATTCTATGCTTCGAGTCCTCGCGTTTTTGTTTGCCGTCAGCAATCTTTCTGGCACGACGATATCGGCTCAAGACGAGCTGCCGGCGACGCCCAAACGCGACGGCGTCAAGCCTCGTAACGTCGTTTTCGTGCTGACCGATGACCACCGCTATGACGCCATGGGATTCATGGGGCACCCGTTCTTGGAGACGCCACACTTGGACTCCTTGGCATCCAACGGCGTGCACCTCAAGAACGCGTTTGTCACCACCTCGCTTTGTTCACCCAGTCGGGCGTCGATCCTAACGGGCTTGTACACGCACAAGCACCGAGTGATCGACAACAACCGGAACGTTCCCGACGGAACGCTATTCTTTCCACAGTACTTGCAACGCGCCGGATACTCGACTGCGTTCATCGGCAAGTGGCACATGGGCGGCCACCACGATGACCCGCGTCCAGGATTCGATCATTGGATCAGCTTCCGTGGCCAAGGAAACTATCTGCCTCCAGGGCCGAACTACACACTCAATTTCAACGGCAAACGAGTCAAGCAGAAGGGCTACATCACCGATGAGTTGACCGACTACGCGGTGGAGTGGTTGCAGGCACAGCAAAATAGCGACAAGCCGTTCTTTCTGTACCTTTCCCACAAGGCTGTCCACTCGAACTTCACTCCCGCCGAGCGGCACGAGAATCGGTACGCCGATGCCGACCTGAGTTTCTTGCCACGTGGCAAAGACATCTCAGCCGAAAAGGACGCGCCACGATGGGTACGCGACCAACGCAACAGTTGGCACGGGATTGATTTCTCCTATCACAGCGATAAAGGTCTCGACTACTTGTACCGCCGCTACTGCGAGTCACTGCTGGCTGTCGACGACAGCGTCGGTCGCGTTCTGGATCAACTCAAGAAAATGGGGATCCACGATGAAACCCTCGTCATCTACATGGGCGACAACGGTTTCATGTGGGGCGAACACGGCTTGATCGACAAACGTGTCTCCTATGAAGCCTCCATTCGTGTCCCGATGATGATGCAGTGTCCTGAGCTCTACGAAGGCGGCAAGGTGGTGGAGAAAGTGATTGGCAACATCGACATCGGCCCGACCATCATGCACGCCGCAGGAATCGAGACGCCGAAGTACATGGACGGTCGCAGTTTCCTGGAATTGCCCAACCATCCCGAAATGGATTGGCGTGACTACTTCTTGTACGTTTACTACTGGGAAAAAAACTTCCCACAATCACCAACCCAGTTTGCGTTGCGTGGCGATCGATTCAAGTACATCACGTACTACGGTTTGTGGGACGTCGACGAGCTTTATGATCTGAAATCCGATCCAGGCGAAATAAACAACCTGATCAACAACGCTGAGTACCAGTCGGTGGCCAAGGAGATGGAAGAACGCTTGTACCAGATGCTGGGCGACGCTGGTGGAATGGACATCCCAATGAACCAGCCGGCTGGCAAATCCATGAACTTACGTTGGAGAGAGAAGGGCGGTGAGGAAGCGGCTGATTTTCCGCAATCCATCGTCGTGGACGAACCGACCAACAAACAAGCAAAGTAGCTGATCACCTATCCGCATTGTTTTTTCTTTCCTCTCTATTCAACATTCGCATCCGTGAAGCCCAAAGTCTTTTTAACCCGTCAACTGCCTCCCGAGCCCATGAAGCGTCTCGCCGAACAGGCGGACCTGACCGTGAATCCACACGATCGGTACCTCACGAAGGCGGAGATCATTGACGGCATTCGCGGCGTCGATGGCTTGCTCTGCTTGCTCACCGACACGATCGACGGAGAGATCATGGACGCGAATCCGGATTTGAAAGTGATCGCAAATTTTGCCGTCGGCTACAACAATATCGATGTCGCCGCGGCCACACAGCGAAAGATCCCCGTCACCAACACGCCCGGCGTCCTGACCGACTCCACGGCCGACATGGCATGGGCGCTCTTGATGGCTGCAGCTCGTCGGGTGGCCGAAGGAGACCGATTTGTACGCACACGTCAGTGGGGCGGCTGGGGGCCGTTGCAGTTCATGGGGACAGAAGTCACCGGGGCAACGCTCGGCTTGATCGGAATGGGCCGAATCGCACAAGCCGTTGCGAAGCGTGCCGCCGGTTTCAACATGCCGGTCATCTATTGGAACCGAACGCGACTGAGCGCAGCCGACGAACAACGCTTGGATGTTCAATACCGCAGCTTCGATGAAGTGCTTCGTAGCAGCGACTACGTTTCCATCCACGTCGCTCTGTGCGATGAAACGCGTCACCTGATCGGCCGACGCGAACTGAGTTTGATGAAACCCACCTCAACCATCATCAACACCGCTCGCGGCCCGGTGATCGACGAAAAAGCGTTGGTGGTCGCATTGCAAGACGGAACGATTCAATCGGCCGGTCTGGACGTCTACGAAAACGAACCGCAGTTGGAGCCAGAACTGTACGACATGGACAACGTCGTCATCGCCCCCCACCTCGGCAGCGCGACCGTCGCCACGCGAACCAAGATGGGAAACATGGCTGTCGAAAACTGCCTCGCAGTGTGCAACGGCAACCGACCGCCCAATCTCGTCAACCCTGACATCTATGCTTGAATCACTTTCGGGCCTGCTGGCGTTCACACCAATCCTGGTGGTCGGCATTCTGCTGGTCGGCCTACGCTGGCCGGCGGCGAAAGCCATGCCGCTGGCCTACCTGAGCGTCGTCTTACTAGGAGCGTTTGTGTGGCGGATAGAATTTGCCCAGATCGCAGCGGCTTCGCTGGGCGGATTGGTCGTCACCGCACAATTGTTGTTCATCATTTTCGGCGCGATCCTGTTGCTCAACACGCTCAGTGAAAGCGGTGCGTTGGCTGTCATCCGGCGCGGCTTTACCGACATCTCGCCCGACCGGCGGGTGCAAGTCATCATCATCGCATGGCTGTTCGGATCGTTCATCGAAGGCAGCGCGGGCTTCGGAACTCCCGCCGCCGTTTGCGTTCCGCTGCTGGTCGGCCTCGGGTTTCCCGCCAAATCGGCCGTCGTCAGCGGAATGCTGATCCAGTGCACGCCCGTCTCCTTTGGTGCCGTGGGCACGCCGATCCTGGTGGGAGTCAACAACGGGCTATCGGGCAAATCGATCGTGACGCAGTACGCAAGCCAAACCTTGGGACTCGACCCAAGTGACCTGACCACGATCCTGCACACGATCGGCGCCCGTGTCGCGCTCACTCATGCCATCGTGGGGACGTTGATTCCATTGATCTTGGTTTGTGTCATGACACGGTTCTTTGGCCCACAGCGTCGCCTTGCCGATGGACTGCGTGTCTGGCGTTTCGCACTTTGTGCAGCCGTGGCGATGACGATCCCATCGGCGTTGATCGCTCGTTTCCTCGGCCCTGAGTTTCCTTCGCTGCTGGGGGCGCTGGCGGGATTGTCCATCATGATCCCGATCGCGAAACGAGGTTGGTTGCTGCCGAATGAACCGGCATGGGATTTTGTCGCACCGGAGCAGTGGCCCGACGACTGGAACGGTAACGTTGAGATTCAACCCCAAGAACCACAGACTCGCCTGCCGCTTTGGCTCGCGTGGACGCCGTATGTCTTGGTGGCAGCGCTATTAGTAATGACTCGCCTGCCTCAATTGCCGTTGGGACTTTGGCTCAGATCGATCAAGCTACCGAGTGATCCCGAAACGACCGCAGCGATGTTCGGCTCGACGGTCGACATCAAACCCGTCGAGATTCTGTACTTACCTGGTTTTCTATTCATTGTGGTGTGTATCGTCACCGCGTTGCTGCACCGCATGCGTTACCCGGCGATCCGCACGGCGGTGATCAAATCGACCAAGATGGTTTCGGCAGCATCGATCGCCCTACTGTTTGCGGTGCCGATGGTCCAAGTGTTCATTCACAGCGACGGCGGTGCGAGCGGATGGGAATCGATGCCCAAGACACTTGCCACGGGAGTCTCTCAGATCGTCGGTGGCGCGTGGCCGGCGATTGCGCCGACGGTGGGTGGTTTTGGTGCTTTTGTGGCGGGCAGCAACACCATCAGCAACATGATGTTTTCGCTTTTCCAATTCCAAGTTGCCTTGGACATCGGCGTCGATCCACTATGGATCGTGTCGATGCAAGCCGTCGGTGGCGCGGCGGGAAACACGATCTGCGTCCACAACGTCGTCACAGCATGTGCCGTCGTCGGCTTGGTGGGTCGCGAAGGAGACATCATCCGCATCACCGCCCCGGTCTTCCTTTACTACGTCACCGCCGCCGCTCTGATCGGCATCATCGCCCTCGCCATCTAGGCGTGTGCCGATGCTGTGTCCCGGCTTCGGCCTCACCTCTCCCCCTGCGTTTTGCTCCAAATCGCCAGCAAGTCCCCCATCCTGGTGCAGTCTGCTCAAGCTGCCTCATCGAAATACCGATGAACTTCCCCATCGCCGGCAAAAAACGCGTGAACCCAATCAAATGGGCAGATATCTAGTCCTGCAGGGCAAAACCAACACCAACCAGCCCTTGCGGCCCACGCTCAGCAAGCTAAAATCCTGATCACAAAGCACCCCTAGCTCAATTGGATAGAGCATCGGTCTACGGAACCGAAGGTTAGAGGTTCGAATCCTCTGGGGTGTATTTTCATGCCTATCACAAGCCATCGCGTGACCGCTCAGCCCCGAAACACGGGGCTTTTTTTGTGTCTTGATATCTTGGGGTGTCTCGCGCTCCGTTGAGGATGTGCCCACCGGTGTGCCCACGGGACCATCGTGGGCCACCCCCTCTTTGACCGGAATCGGTTCCAAAGCGACTTTGTAGTCGTCCTCGGTCGTTTGCAGATAGTGAGTCTCGGCAATCGCCGCACTGTGTCCAAACCAATCGTTCAGGACGTGGTTCTTTACCTTGCCCGATCGTTCCAACTCGGTCCGCGCCGATGACCGCAGGTTGATAAACGGTTTGGGGAACGTTGCGATTCCGGCCCGCTTCACGATCTTGTTGAACGTGGTCGGCAAATTCGTTTCAGACTCCCGATAACGCTGGATGACAAAGGCATTCGCGGCGCACTTCACCCCCGGAGCGACCAATTGAAACAGCGAGTCCAGCTCGACACGCAGGGGACCAAACAACGGCGGCATCCGTTCCCCCTTGCCGTATCGCTCCGTCTTCGGGGCCCGTACAAGAAACCGTCCCCGCTCCCAATTGATGTCAGTCCAACGCAAACCCAAGACTTCGGACGGGCACCTCAGGCCAGCATATCGACACAGTGCGACGATCACCCGCCACTCTTGGTCTGGGCACGCATCAAGAATCGCGACCGTCTCACTAGCAGTAACAAACCGTTGCTTTTTGGGGTCGGATCGCAGATCAACCTTCACCCCGACAAATGAAACTCGGCATGTTGGGGACAAACTCGGCATGTTGGGGACATACCACTATGCCGCGATCGCTTAGGCAGCGTGAGCACGATTCTTGTGTCGATGGTGGTTCTTAATCTTGGTCGTCATCTGTCCTGAGTCGCGGATGCGACGGCAGCATAAAGCATGGGGCGTGAGCCCCATGGGGTACCACATAACCGCTCCTGAAAAGCCGCGAAGGTGGCGACAGATTCGTCACGGCATCCCGCACAATCTGTCGCCGCCTTCGCGGCTTGGCTTGAATCGTTGCGAAAATCGTTGCGAAATGAGACCTGGGACTGGCGTCCCAGGCTTTACGCTTCCGCCGCCTCCGCGGCTCTCGATAGCGGGAGCGCAAGCCAATGGCGAGCACACTACATCACATCAAACAAATGCAGTTGCGGCCCATTCTGAGCAGTCGCGCACGCTGATTCACCGAAACTGGAAGGCTCAACCACTCCAGGAAAATGCTCTGTCCCCATTCTCCGAATCCAGCTTGCATTGTACAGCAGATTGCTGTACAATGTTCCGAGGCCAATCACACCTGCCAAGTGGAGTCGGACATGCCAGGAACGAAGAGTGACGCTCGACTGAACTTTCGAATTAACAGCGAACTGAAGAAAACCATCGAGGACGCTGCTGCTCAGACGGGGCAAACAGTCAGTGACTTTGCCGTATCGACGCTCATTCAGGTTTCCCGCAAAATCCTGATGGATGAGCAGGTCACTCAACTCACTGAGCGTGATCGTCAACTTTTCGCTGAGATGCTTGATGACGAATCGACCAAGCCAAACGCAGCACTTCTGAAGGCTGCCAAGCAATACAAGAAGCAGGTCGGTTGATGCCGAACTGGACAATCGTGCGATTGGACAAATCACATGATCGCACTGGCTTCGCTTGCGGCAATGACAATCTCGGCGAGTGGATCAAGAGTCGGGCGAGTCAGTTTGACCGACGGGACTTGTCTCGAACTTACGTGGCTACCCGACCGGGCGAGTTTGCCGTCTGTGGTTACTACGCCATCTCGACACATCGTGTTGTCTACGGGGACATGCCTGCGTCTGAATCGAGAGGGCTTCCTCGAATGGACGTTCCTGTCGTCCTTCTTGGTCGCCTCGCAGTTGATCAGTCAAGCCAGGGGCAAGGACTTGGTGGATTCTTGCTCATTGATGCTTTGCGGCGAGCACTGCACATCTCTGAACAAGTTGGGATTCGAGCGGTAGAAGTTGACGCTATCGATGATTCCGCTCAATCGTTTTATCTCAAGTTTGGCTTTCGTTCGTTGCTCGATGACCCTCGACATCTCATGATGCCGATGCACGAAATACGAAAACTGAAACTTGATCCGTTACCGTAAATTCGATCCTCAGCCACCGTAAACTATTCTTCTAAGCAGAACTAACGGGGACACAGCACTCTAGAACTAACGGGGACACAGCACTCTTGTTGGGGTTGACTGACAGAGCTGGAGTGGTAGAAACGATCTTCTCATCTCATTCTCGTCACCTTGGGGGCAAACCATGGCTCGACTTGCTCGCGCGGAGGTCTTCGATCCTAACGAAGTCACGATCGCTCACGTGATGGCCCGCACCGTCAGACGGTGCTTCTTGTTTGGCAACGATCCGGTCTCCGGAAAGAATTTCGACCATCGCAAGGTCTGGATCGAACAGCATCTTCAGCATTTCGCCGCTTGCTTTGGGATTGATCTGATTTGCTTTTCGATTCTTTCAAACCATTATCACCTGATTCTCAAATCGCGTCCGGACGTGGTCGCGAGCTGGGACGACACCGAAGTCGCTCGGCGGTGGCTGATGCTCTGCCCTCATCGTAAAGACAGCAATGGGAACCCGCTGCCGCCTTCCGAGTGCGAACTCAATGCGATCCGCAATTGCCCGGAGAAACTTGCCGACACCCGGTCCCGGTTGAGCAACATCTCGTGGTGGATGCGATTGCTCAATCAGCGGATCGCACAGCGTGCGAACCACGAAGACGAGGAAACCGGGCGGTTCTTTCAAGATCGTTATAGAGCCGTTCGACTCATCGACGAATCCGCCTTGCTTGCGTGCGCCGCTTATGTCGACCTCAACCCCATCCGCGCCGCGATGGCCGAGACGATCGAGCAGAGTGATCACACTTCGGCGCAACGTCGAGTCGAAACCTGTACCGAGCAACCGGCCACCACCCACAACGATGGACTGCGGCATGACGATTCTTTTCTCGCACCGGTGGAGATCGACGAAAGCAACGGAGAAACGAGTCCAGTCGCAAGTCAATCCGGCACTCGATGTAGCGACAAAGGATTCTTGTGGTTCCCGCTGGAACAATATCTCGAATTATTGGATTGGACGGCGCGCCAAATCGCTGAAGGTAAACACGGAAAGACGCCCGAGCACCTTGCACCGATCCTTCAGCGCCTGGGGCTGGAGTCGTCCGTCTGGTGCGAGCTGGTGGAGGACTTTGGCAAGCTCTTCAAAACGGTCGCCGGGAATCCTTGTGCTGTGGACGAGCACCGCAGTTGCAAAACCCATCGTCGCTTCCGCCTGAGTCGCCGCGTCCGCGAGCTAATCCCTTCGGACTAAAAGCTTCCCGCGATCAGCCCCTTTTCTAAGTCGCTCTCTACAGCGACGCCGCTAGCGTTCTGGACATCAGTTGCCCCATTCGCCCAAAACCTCTAGCGAAAGCGTCCCATCACGTCGATCAAGGCCAGCGAAGCCCCACCCGAGACCGCTCATTGTCCCAAACACCTCAGGAGCCAAGCGGAACCACCCCAGCAAAGTGCTCTGTCCCCATCACTCTCTGTCCCCATCACTCTTTGTCCCAAACACCTCAGGAGCCAAACCGAACCACCCCAGCAAAGTGCTCTGTCCCCATCACTCGTCCCCATCACTCCGGGAATTCAAGCTACTGGGCGTGACGATGATCTTACCGTGTTTCGTCATGCTGAGCATGACCTACGGGCAGGTTGAAAACCTGCCCCACGTCTGTAGGCGACGTGTCGGCATGATCGAATGTGGCTACAGGAAGAGGAATGTGAATCCGGCAAGAGAGGCTGCGGTTGCGGTCATGCCGCCGAGGTCGAATCCGGACTTCTCCAGGGGCTCAAAGTCGTTCACCAGGGATTCGCAGGTGGAACAATCCGGGCCGTTACGGACGCAGCGGTCGGGACGTTGGCTGCCGATCCGATATGGCAAGACCGCGGTGTTGCATAAGAAATGAGTCATCGACGCACCGTTGGTCAGATAGCCGTATCCGGTTCCGCATCGCTCCAGGTCTGCTTCCTCAAAATACAGCGGTCGATGTCCATACCCTGTGGTGTCACGCTCGGGCAGTGAAGGTGCCAAGCCCGTGGCGGTGACATAGCGTGGGTAGGAGTCGACAGTCATCTCGCTTGCACGGCTTTGTGGAACGTTCGAATGCAGATCGATGTTCATGTCAATCTGATGAACCGGTTTGCTCAAACGATCCAAATGCTGCTGCACGCTTCTTTGTCGACGCTGCTCCTCGGACAGTTCTGGCGTCGTATCCGGCTCAGTCGCTTGCGATGTCAGCACAGAAGTAGACGCAGGAATAGTCGCCGACACTGATTCGGTTGGCGCGGCGGGAGTCACCATCTCCCACTCCAAATCCACCGCAGCGACTTCACCGGTCCCTTCCGAGGCTCCGAACGACGCTCGGTCCGACCGGAACGCCGATGTCTCATTGAGCTCATGCACCGGAACGCTGTAAAGCGCCTGACGCAAGCCTTCGGCATTGGCGGGCATCGCGGCACACAGGATCATGGACGCGAGCGCGATGAGGGTCTGAATGGAAGTCGAAGTTTTCAAGTGCGTTCCCATTGTGTTACCTGCGGTTCTGGCGAGTTTCACGACTTCGATCGCCCGAAGTTGAAAACCGCAGCCGCTTGATTTGGAGTACGGCCAGACGAAGTCAGCCGCCATTTCCTGTGTCCTAGTACAACTGGTAGTGGGATTCGCCAGAACTCCTTTCGCAACGGATTTCTGACGAAATCCACTACGCCACATTTTGATGGTGCGTTTCTTTATCGGCCCTTGTAATCGTCAACATCCAGAAAAAGCACCCAATGAGAAACGCTTCGTCGACCGCATTAGACTTTGCATTTTGCCCAGACTAAACGTCACAATGGAGACGGTTGCGTCCGATCTTACCAGCAGTCGAGTTGCCTACATTGATCCCATCAAGCGACTCTGGGCATCTCTCCGATGTTTGCATTCATGTCAAAATCACGCCGTCCACCGAAGTCTCACCCGACGAAATCTCGTCCGCACGCTCTGCATGCCAGTGCCCCGCGACGACGTTTCGGCTCGCGCCCATCCGGGTCGAAACTGGCGGGATTGGCGAGCCGTTTGCAGAAGATTTGGATGCATCACTGGGTGGACGGCAAGTTCGACGGCGAGTTCGACGGCGAGGTGAACGCATATCAGCCGATGCAGTACACGCCAGCGCTTGGCATTCTGGAGCCAAGAATTGTGCTCAATGCGACCGCTGAACTGAACGTTCTGGGGCAGTTGGTTCTCATGGGCGACGCGGCGGATGACGTGGTACGAGTCGATGTCGTCAACGATCACGAACTGCAGTTTCGAGATGCCGCCGGCGAGATCATCCCGATCGCAGGTCACTCTGCGGGCATAAACGGTAGTCCCAACGATCCGATCGCCGTCGACGACATTCCTGCGGGCGAATTGCTGATCAATCTCGGCGGCGGCAGCGACACGTTGACGTTGCAGATTCCCGACCAATTGAACGTCACGATGGTCGATGCAGCAGGAAACGATTCGGTGGAACTGGACGTTCAGCCGCTCGCTGCAGCCTCGTCAGGCAACACAAGTCGGCTACAAATCGCTGCGGACCGAATCACACTGCCTGCATCGCAGAACACGGCGAGCTTCATCGGCCGCGATGTGACATTGACTGGCGGTGTGTTTCTGGGCAACAACGCTGGTTTCACTCGGATCGATTTGGGAGATGGCTCGTTTGCCGTCGATGGGCGACTGGTCTTGGGGGGCGATCTGATTCTCTCAGGAGGTGATGCCACCATCGATCTTAGCGAGGCTACGCTTTTGGCGTCGGCAAGGCAGTCGGACTTGATCGTGGATCTGTCGACGACGAATTCAGCGAGTGCCGTCTTCGGTGAATTTGGTGTTCTACGAGGAGTCCGAGTCCATGATCTGCAAATCCTGTCGGTTGGGAACTTGCAGTTCAACGACAGCATCCAAATTGATGGCGTGGTCTCATGGGTTGGCAATGAGACGTTACCCGACGGGGTTCGCATCGACACGGGAACACTGCGTCTGGATGGCACGATCGATTTCATTGGTGCCACGCAAAATGATTTTGAGATCCAAGTCGGCTCCACCGCGATCCTGTCCGGTGATGCGACGATTCACGGGGACGTGTTCTCGGATGGAATCATTGCACCTGAGTCAAGCGGCGGGAGCATGGGCGGGGAATTCCGCGTGGACTCGCTAGCCATGTCGTCGTCGGCGAAACTGTCGATCGATGTGAACGGTTCGGTTGCGGGCGTCGAGCACGATACGATCGTGGTCGATGGTGGTGTCGTACAGATCACCGGCACGGAGTTGGAGATTTTGGACAATGCAGTCTTGCTGCCAGACACCGAGATCGTCCTTTTGCGAAACGATGGCTCCGATGATGTGGTCGGTCGATTTCGCAGCAGTCGGGATGTCTTTGGTAACGTCTTACAAGCTTCGAGGACGCTTGACGAAGGAGACTTGGTGATCGCGGACTTTGCCGGCAGCGGACTTGCGGCATACGTCACTTACTTTGGTGGCGACGGAAACGATGTTTCCTTGGTGATCGCTGGAGATCGAACCGAGGATATCGACACGATCACTTTGGTGACACGACGTGGGAACGACATCGAGATACGCACCGCACCGGACTTGGTCAGTGTTTTCACCGCCACGCCGACGGTTCGCCCGATCGAGGAGTTGAATGGCAACTCGCTACGATTGATCGGCGAAGGGCCGCGAAATCAAGTCTTGATCGATGTCAATGGGTTTGTCGATCCTACGGGGCAACTGAACGTCGACACGGAGTTTGTGTTCTGGGCGAGTGATCAAAGCGACCAAGATCGCTTGGTTATCTACGACTCCAACTTGTCAACCAACGACACCCCGGCGTCAATCAATCTGCAACGCAACGCACTGGGTGAGACCGAGATCGTCATGCTGCCTGGCGAGATGGGCTTGCCGAGTTATCGCTTTGCGACCGCACGGACCGAGTTGATGGACATCCAGCTCACTTCTCAAGATCTTACGTTCATGTTTTCGGACGCCAGTGAGTCCATTTCGATCGATGGTCAGAATGCGATCGCGGACGGATCAAGACTGTTGGTGGATGCGTTGGGAATGGATAGCGAGATACTGTTTCTGAATCCGACGGTATCCTTGGGCATTAATGCCGACGCAGGGAACGACGTCATAACCGTCGATGCTTTCGGGGACGAGATGCGAGCATCGATCTTCGTTTTGGGTGGACTCGGCACCGATTCGACGACGGTTGCGGCGACGTTATCGCTTGGCAGCGGTCTCAGTGCGGGGAACTTGGAGATCGCGGCCGAAGACATCTTGGTGACGGGCGACATCGACACAAGTCTCGGCAACACGAGCGGTCAGATCACGATCGAGGGCGGTGACCAAGTCGTGATCCGTTCACGAGTTTCGGCGAACGGCAACTCCATCAACATTGATGGAATCAGGGGTGAGATCGACACATCGCAGGCAACGCTGATCGCATCACAGATCACGATTACCAATGGCGGAACTGCTCAAATTGGTGACTTGCTGGCCGCTGGCGGGGAGATCGTGTTAGGCAGCGTCGGGCAGTCGTTGCAGTCCGTGACGCAAAAGTCCGGGACGTTTATCCAGACCGATTCATTGTCTGGCGTGGTGACCGGCGACGTCCGGCTCGCTCAGTCTGGGAATCAAATCGCGACGGTCAAGTCCTTTGCCGTCGATGGTGCGTTTGAGTTGACCGATGGCCTCGGCGATTTGAGCGTCAACAACGTGAGTGGACTGAGTGACGATGTCCGCATCGCATCTGCGGGAACCGTGCTGCTTGGTAACCTTGCGATAAAGGTTGACAACGGAGACATCGAGATCCGGGCGGGCGGCAGTATTGAAGACGCTGATGCAGACGACGCGTTACCGAACCTGATCGGCCAGCGAATCGACTTGATCGCCGGTGCACCGCTGTCCGGCAATAACTTTCCCGCTGGTTTCGGTTCGGGTGTCGGCGTGTTGAACGACGTCGATCTGGTGGCAAGAACGCTGCTCAATGTCGATACTTCGGCGACGCAGGGTGATGTCCGCATCACGAGCGTCGGTGAGACCATCCCGGTCGGCGTGATCGATGCTGCTGGCGGTCGAGTGTTCTTGGTCGGCGAAGCAATCGTTGATGGTGGTGAATCAACGGCGTTGGATGTTTTGTCCGACATCATTGCCGGTCAAGTCGATCTGCGGGGCGAAAGCGGGATTGGACAAGGACAACGTTTAGAGCTGGAATCCGTCAATGATGTTGTTGCCGTAACGACACGTGGTGACATCGATCTGCGAACCTCGGCGACGGACGACAATGTTTTGTATCGCGAGGTATTAACTGGCATCGGTGCGTTGACTATCGAGCAATTCGGTCCAGCGATGATGACTTTGGGATCGATCCGAAATGACAATGGTGACACCGTCATTCGAAATACGCAGGGATCGATCGAAGTCGGAGCTAGTGCGGCCACGGATGGAATCACGGTTGGAATATCCGGCGACTTGTCATTGATCGCGATCGGCAATTCGTCCGACATTGTTCTGCGAAGTGGCATCGAGTCGGCGGCGGGCGACATCGACGTCTTTGCTGGTCGTCATATCGAACTGACAAGCACTGCGTTGCTTGAGTCCGATTCCGGTTTGGTCACGCTGATCGCGGATCAGTTCAACGAAGGGCAATCCGGCGCAATCACAATGGCGGAAGGCAGCGATATTGACGCTGGAATAGGCCGAATTGACGTTTCTGCGGACGGTGACATCGCCATTGCGGAAATGATCAGTCGTGCAACGGGTGATGCGATTCGAATCGAATCGATAAACGGTGCCATCGTTGACGCAGGGGATGCCGGATTGGATTTGGTTGCATCCAACGGCACCACGACACTGCGATCGCGGCTGGGAATCGGAGACTCCGATGCGTTGGAAGTCGACTTGAATCGACTGAACGCGACCGTGTCATCGGTTGGTAATATCGAACTGGTTGAATCCAGTGCGATTCGTCTGGAGAGTGTTACCACGACCGACGGGCGAGTCTCGATCTCTGCGGTAGGACAGATCCGCGCCGACGATGTCATCTCCATGAACGTAGGCAATGTGGATGATGCATTGGGCGGCTCCAGCCGCGACGTTACTTTGATCACGACAGGATCGTCCAGCGACATTCTGGTTGGTCAATTGGATGCCCACGCATCGGCAGACATTCATCTGATAGCTGGCGATGACGTTTTGCAAATCGATACGAGTTCACTGATCCGCGCGGATGACTTGACAGTGGATGCGAGCAATGGCGTTTCAGATTCGTTGGCTGCTATTGATCTGCGGACGCAGATCGAACAGCTTGATGCCTTGGTCCGAGGAGCCCATCACGGTGACTTGATCTTGACCGAACTGGATGATTTGATCTTAGCGGGATCTGACGCGGATGATGATTCAGAGCAAGTGCGGACGGGCAACGGCGAAATACGAATCAGCTTGCCTGGAGTACTGAGTGTCGTTGATGCCGGACGAGTGGACGACGGAGATGATTTGGTAAACGACTACGAGATCTATGCCGGAGGAGACGCAGGACGCGTACGGATCGATGCATCAGAAATTCAGTTCGGCGACTTTGTCCAACTGCATGCCGATCAGTCGAACTTGGGTGCGGTGCGATTGACTGCGCCCCGTGTGATGTTGGGCAGTGACATTCAGATCGACACGGGTGAGTCGGTCGGCGTCGCACGAATCTTTTCCCCCCGACCGGACGTCTCGCAATTGGATGATATCGTTCCAGGTGATGAGCCACTGGGAACGGGGTTCTTTGATTTCACGTCCATCATGACCAATCGTTTGGAGCAAGCGGCGGTCAACGACGCGACGGGAATCTTGACCGTCAAGATCGGCAATCCTGGCGAGCGTGGACTGACCATCAACATCGATTGGGGAGCAGCGACCGGGCGATTCCAGCAAATCGATTTGCTCAGCGGTGATGCACCACCATTGACCGTCAGTCACCTGTATCTTGAACAAGACATCCTGGACTCGACCCTCAATGGACGTCCATCGTCAACTGACCCGCTGGAGGTCTTGTTTTCGGTCCGGCATCACGAGTCGATTCTTGTACTCGGCGATTCGATTCAGCAGGGGGACGGCGAAGCAGAATCAGTGGACGGGGGCGTGATTTCGAGTACCGACGATCCGCAAACGTTTGAGTCCGCGAGCGTGCCAATTTTGGAAAGCGGCCAAGCACGCTTCATCATTCCGGCGTTGTCGATCCCCGTGGCGTTTTTTCCTGTGCGAGATGTGATTCCGGAAACGGAGGACGCGGAGATCATCATTCCGACGACGACGTTCGTGACAAATTCCCAGAGTGGATTTGAAGTCGTTGAATCAAGTGCGTCGGCTGGTTCCAGCCGCGACGAGTTCTTTCAATTGCGTGTGCTGTCTCCGGATCCGAATGCGGATGACCTTGTGGAGCCGACTCGGTTGCCGGACGATATTCTGTCGGGAGATCAACTCAAAGAACTTTTTGCGGAACTGCCTGACGGCAGCTACGAAGTGCAATATGTACTGGGGGACGGTAACGTCCGTTCGATCTTGCAAGTCGATCTTCGCGGCGGTCAGCCCACGATCCGCGGCGATGAGCTTGATGGCGGCGAGATGCGTCTGATCCCTTTGGAGCCAGAAACGGAGCCCAGTGCAGAGGCAAGCACAGAGGCCCAAGGAGAAAACGATACAAGGACTCAGCGGTCAGAGAAGTTGCCCGCTCCTATCGGTCAACAGGATGCCGAATCGGCTGAAAAGCCGATTTTCTATCGCTTTGACGGGCAGAATCGGCCAAGCGACCCTGTGCCAGTTGACGGGGAGGCTCGTTCGGACCAGCATCGAACTCCACGTGCCGCGCTACTAGCCGCAATGGCAAGCCGGCGTCGTATGATAAAGTCCTCTGTACCGTCACATCCAACTCACTAGCCGCCGTGTCCAATGACCTCGGACGATCAACCTGACCCGTCGCCACCAATCAAGCGAGATGTCTCCAATGACGAGACAATCGATGGGATCGGCGCGTCGATGGACAGCACCGTCGATCCGCTGGCGCAAACGATCGACCCGTTCGGAATCCAAGAGAGCGCGAATGCCGATTCAGGCAACATTCCACCCAATGTAAACCTGGAACAGACCATCGCCGTTGGCGCGGCGAGCTTGCGACCAACACCCGTCGGTCCTGGGACCGGCAGAAGCCAATCCAGATCGGTGATGACGAGTGCGGATGTCGGTCGAACGATTAACCCACGTGAGCTCAACGCGGAGGACGCTGCGTTTTGGGGATCGATCGCTGCGGCGGGCGTTAGCAAAGCCAACCAGGGCGAAGTAACCGACCAGCGACCGGCGGCCGAACGGAGTATTTCGGAAACCAAGCTTCAGCTTCGGCAAAGAGACTTGGCGCCGCCAACACGCAGCGTCGATGAGCCGTCCGACTATCGCTTAGTACGACTGCTCGGGCGCGGAGGGATGGGCAATGTTTACATTGCCAAGCAAATGTCGTTGGATCGTCTGCTGGCGGTGAAGGTCGTCAGGCCGTTGCCGAAGGAGAAACAGGAGAAGCTACAGCAAAGCGGACGGCTGGAGCAGGTTCAGAACGACCGCAGGCAACAGTTTTTGTCCGAAGCCGTTGTGACCGGTGACTTGGACCATCCTAATATCGTACCCATCCACGATGTCGCCGTCGCAGCCGACAACACGCTTTTCTATGCCATGAAACGCGTGGTCGGGCGTCCTTGGTCGGACGTCATTGCCGAGAAAAGCCGCGACGAGAATCTAGAGATCTTGTTGAAAGTTGGCGATGCCTTGGCGTTCGCGCACACTCGTGGCGTGGTGCACCGAGACATCAAACCCGAGAACATCATGCTGGGTGATTTCGGGGAGGTGTTGGTGATGGACTGGGGACTCGCATTGGCTCAGCCCAACTTTGAAAAGAGCGAGTCGATCACCCACACAGCTGGCTTGGGCGGCACGCCTGCCTTCATGGCTCCCGAGATGGCGACGGGACCCTTGAAGAAGATCGGACCGGCGAGCGACATTTATCTGCTCGGCGCAACACTCTATTACATCATCACGGGTGTCGCTCCCCACCACGGTGACGATGTCAGTCAATGCATCCGTGCGGTGGCAAGCAATAAGATCCGCGAGGTGGAACCGCGGCATCAGGGCGAGCTGTTGAACATCGCGCTCAAAGCGATGGAAACGGAACCGGACGCGAGATATCGCAGCGTCATTGAATTTCAAACGGCGATACGACTGTACCGCTCGCACGCCGAAAGCATCTCGCTTGAGTCCAACGCGAGGGAGCACCTGACAAGAGCTAAGTCGCAGTCGGGTTACGATTCATATGCACGGGCAATGTTTGGTTTTGAACAAGCCATTGCGTTGTGGCCGGACAATGTGAAAGCGGTGCAGGGGCTCGCCGAATCCCGACTTGCGCACGCTCAAGCGGCTTACGACAACGGAGACTTCGATGCCGGAATCTCCATCCTCGACCCCGAAAACCCCGATCACTCGCAACTTTTGCAACAGTTGCAGCTCGCGATACAGGAACGTGATTCGCACAAGTCCCGTTTGACGCTATTCAAAAGGCTGGCCGTTGCCAGTTTGGCGTTCATCGTGGTTGGCGGCGCCGTTGCTTTGTACCTGATCAACAATCAGCGCAGGCAAGCGATTGACGCCAGATTGATCGCAGAACAAGAAAAGAAAAACACGCAGGACGCCTTGAAAGTCGCTGACGCAAACTACAAGCGTGCCGAGTTCGAGCGTGAACGCGCGGTCGCCGGTGAAGACGCAGCAAGGCTGGCTTCACAGGAAGCCATGGTGGCTAGAAATGAAGCCGTGGAAGAACGCATGGTCGCGGATGACTTGAGGGTCAAGGCTGAGGGGTTGCAAAGGAAAGCCGAACAGAGCGCGGAGGAAGCACTTTCCGCAAAGCTGTTGGCTGAAACGCGTCGCCAAGAAGCTGAAACTCAGCGGATGGCCGCACTGGATAGCGCCGAACAAGCTCGTGCCGAAAAGGCCAAGGCGGAGTACGAAGCCTATCTGTCGCAAATCGGACTTGCCAACGCACGCATCGAACGAAACGAGTTCGACGACGCACGGCGAATCCTCACGTCGCTTCGCAACTCCATCACTGATCGCGCGCCCGCTTGGGAATGGCGTTGGTTGTGGGCACAAACAAATCAGTCCGTCACGACGACCGATCTTGCCGCCGCCGTGACTGACTTTGCAAGCTCGCCCGACGGCCGCCACGTGTATGCGGTCGATGCATCCGGTGTGTTGCACGCATTCCATGTTGAATCTGATGGAACCATCAGTCCGCAGGGGCATCGCCAAGTCGAATTGCCCGGTATCGCGACGAGTCTCTCGATATCAACCGACGGACGATCGATCGCACTCGGAATGAATCAAGCGGATGTGCGAATCTATGGCGCCGAAAATCTTGCCTACATCCGGAGCCTCTCTGGTCACCAGGATACGGTGACCGACGTCGTGTATATCTCGGATCGGTTGCTGCTGTCTGCTTCCAATGACCGTACGGTGATCGTTTGGGATGCTGTCAATCGTCGAAAACTCGACCAGTGTTGGCACATCGCACCTGTTCGGCAAATCGATACGCAGAGAATCAAGCAGAATCCGACACAAAGCCGAGTCTTTGTCGCGGCGGTTTCGGACTCGTCCAGTGGTCGCGTTGTCGCGTGGCGTTTGACAGGCGACGGTCAGACCACGCGTGTTTCCACCGAACGTTTGGGTGAGTTTTTGCAGCATCCAGATCGCGTGACCGCTGTAGCAATCAGCGACGATGGAAAGAACGTTGTCAGTGGCGATGTTGGCGGCAACCTATACCAATGGGACATCGCATCCCTGCGTCCGACTGACTTTGACGCGTCCATCGCCAGCGCGATTCGCCGCGCGAACAATTCCGATTCGCCGGCAACCGGCACGAAGCAATCAGCGAACACATCTCGATCAAATCAGACACCGTATCGCGAGCTGATTGATTCAAATGACGAGATGCTGGTATCGGCCTCTAATGGTCCCAGCGAACAAAGGAAACAACGAGCGCACGGGGACGCGATTCGAGCCTTGCGATTCAGTCGTGACGGTCGCTTTGTGCTCTCGTCGTCGGACGATTACACGTTAAAGCGTTGGGAGAACGACAAAAACGGTGCCACCGTGACTTTTCGAGGACACGGAGGCTGGGTCACTGCCATCGAGTTCGCTGGGGCTCGGCATGAAAGACTGCTATCGTCATCGGCTGATCGAACCATCCGAAGTTGGAATCCGAACACTTACTTGAATTCCTATGCAAAGCTCGATCCGCAACAAGCGTTTTCGGCGTCGCATGCTGATCAATCGGCCAAGCCTTTGGATCGAGAAGCGAAGCCGCACGCAGATGAAATCCTCTCCGCCTCCTTTGACCGATTGGGCACACGAATCGTCTCTGCGAGTCGTGACCACACGGCCAGAATCTTGGCGATCGATCCACAGACGTTGAATTTCAAACCGATCGCATCCATCGGAGTCGATCGAGGAGATCGGTTGAGTGAGGGGACAGAGTATTTGTCCATGTCGGCCGTCGTCGATCCAAACCGCGGACGCGTGTTTGTCGGCAGCGCCGATTCCATTGTGCGCATTTGGGATCTCAACAGCGGAACACAACGCGGCCAAATGCGTGGGACCGGACTGAACAATACGCTTGCTCTTTCTGGAGACGGCAACCTCCTGCTGACGGGCAGCAGCGGCGGTGATGCGAAAGCCATTCTGTGGGACGTTTCATCGGAGCGAATCGGCCCCGTCGAGCGTTTTCGTCTTGGTGGACATCAAGAAGCCGTGACGGCACTCGCGATTTCGTCGAACGGCAAACGGATTTTCACCGGAGATCGCAGCGGTCGCGGGATCGTCTGGGATGCCGAAACGGGGACGCAACTCGGCGAGCCGATCGATCTGCTGCGTGGGTATCGAATCAACGATGTCAAGTTTGCCGCTGATGATCGCGTGATCTGGATCGCGGCCGATGACCAGCAGTTGACGGCAATCGATATCGACACACGTCATTTGATCAAACGATTGGAACATCGCGGATTCGTCACCAGCGTGTCGATCGCCGAGGACGACTCCTATGCCGTGACGGTCAGCGAGTCCGTCGACAAAGATTCCGTTCGGTCGATTGTGACTCTCTGGGATCTGAGCAGCGGAGCTCAATTCCGATTGGCCGATGCAAAAGGTGCCAAGTCAGCGGCGCAACAGAACGAACGGATCACATCGGCGCGGATCAGTCGCGATGGTTTGCGAGTCGCAATGACGCGTCAAGGCAAATCGGGACGAACAGGAGAACTGGCGGTGATAGGAGTCGAACAAGCCGGTCGAGCGGCGAAGTGGCTGCAAATGCCGGGGAAGATCGGCACGCCCTTAGCGGCTTGCTTGTTGTCGCCAAACTCTGTCTTGACATTGAACGGAGACGCCGCGTTTCGCTGGAACATCGACACAATGGCGCATGAAAAAAGCTACCGCGCACACGCCGCCGTCACCCAAGCAGTTTTTTCGGCAGACGGGAACCTTGTCGCCACCGGCAGTCGCTCTTTGAAACTTTGGAATTCGGCCACCGGTGAGCCGATCGACAAGCTTGAGAGTCCACATCAAGGTCCTGTTCGCGCGTTGGCCTTTGCACCTGATAACGATGCATACCGATTTGCAACTGCGGGCGACGATGGCGTGGTCCGTCGTTGGCAATGGTCACCGACGGATGGGTTCACCATGCTCGGCGAGGTGCAGTTGAGCCAGAGTCCTATTCTGTGCCTGCAGTACTCACCCGACGGTCGACAGCTCGCCGCAGGCACAACAGGTCATGCGTGGCTGTGGTCAGTGGACCAAGCCGGGAATCGCTTGGAGTTCACGTTGGAAGACCGAACGAACATCAATTGCTTGGCATTCTCGCCGGACGGAAAGTGGCTGATCGCAGGCGGAGACGACAAGCAAGCCCGGCTTTGGAGTTTGGATGAATCGACGACGAAGCCGATTCTGTTTACAGGGCACGCGGACCGGGTCGAATCCGTCGCGATCATCCAAGATCAGTCACAGCAGATGCGAGTTCTGACCTGCTCTCGTGACAAATCAACTCGACTGTGGGACCCTCGTGTGGAATTGGGCGAGGCGGTTGGTCGAGAGATCCTGACATTGCGAAAACACACACAAGGTGTCACGTCGGTTGGCGTAACGTCAGATGGGCAACTGGTCATGACCGCTGGTCGCGATGGTGCCGTGATCCTGTGGCCGGCTCCATTTGATTGATGGAACATCGACGTGGAATCCTTTCTCATTTCGCTGTTGCATCACGCGGGTTCGCGCCCCAATGCTCCCGCCTTGATCGACTTCGGCCAGTCGCCTGAGACCACCGTCACCTGGAGGCAATTGGCCAGTGAAGTTTACCGAGCACATCAAACGCTAGAACAGATTGCGACAAGGCAGGGGCACAGCGATTTGCGTGGTATGCCGGTCGGCTACGCGGCGAGCAACACGGTGCCGCAGCTACTGCTCGGTTTGGCCTGTCAAATGTCCGGAGCGATCGAAGTCCCCTTGGATGTTCGGGGAGGAGAATCGTACGTCAAAAAGTGCTGGCAACAGGTTATTGGTCTTTGGATCGACGATGGTGTTTGGCAAGACGTCTGGTGTGCGTGTGCCGATTCGAACTTAAATGATTACATCAACAAGATTCGCGACGCGGCGGAAAGTCTCGATTTGGATTCACCGTCGTTGATCCTGTTTACCAGCGGCACGACGGGAGACCCCAAGGGAGTGACGTTGTCGCATCGCAACTTGATCGGAAACGCCAACGCAAAGTTGACTGCAGTGCCACAGCATTGCGATGATGTGCGCGTTTCCATTCTGTCCTACGCGCACGCCTATGCTCGAACCTGCGATTTAGGAACATGGCTGCTTTCCGGATCTGTGTTGGTTCCTGCATGGGGCTATCAGGACTGGGTGCGGATCGCTCCACAAATTCGCCCAACGATCGTCAACACCGTCCCCAGCATTGCGGAACGAATCCGTGAAGAGACCGGAGCGTCGACAACGCGACTGAGACTGCTGGGATGTGGTGGAGCAGCCATGAGTCAGGACGATTTTCATGCATGGAAACAACGTGGCGTCACGGTGATTCAAGGCTATGGACTGACCGAAACAGCGCCCGTGATCTGTTCCGCAACACCAGAGAATGCGCGAGCGGGATGGGTCGGCCGATTGGTCGATGGATGGGAGCACAAGATCGTTGCAGGCGAGCTACGTGTTCGAGGCCCGCACACGATGTTGGGATACTGGAACGATCCGGTCTCCACTGCCTTGCGAGTGGATGCACAAGGCTGGCTGAAAACCGGCGATGTTGTCGAACAAGATCCCGACTCCGGTCAGTTTCGCATTCTGGGACGAGCCGACGACCTGCTGATCCTGCCCAACGGCCATGCTCTGCATCCCGTCGCGTTGGAAGGTCTGCTGACGGAGGAACCAAGCATTCGTCACGCGTTTGTCACGTGTGTGGGGATTCGGATTGTCGTTTGGCTGGACGTGGTTGGTGAATGGCACGACGAGCAAGCTCGGCAGATCATTCACTCTCGATTGGCATCGCGTCCGAGGTGGGAGATTCCCAAAGAGATCAAACGGTTTCCGGAGCCGATCGAATCACGGATGGAACTGTTGACGCCCAAGGGTTCCCTGCGTCGAAAAGCGGTGCAGAGATGGGTGGAGTCCCTGTAGCGAAAGAGGGCAAGGCTTGGCTGATCAAAATGTGGCGTTGTGTCTTTTTGGGTTTACGCAAGTTTATGTCCCTACTGCCGGCGCAGCCGGTGGCCCCCAGTGAGCCTCAGGCGCTAGCCGTGGGCCCGAGGCGGATTGTGGTGCCGGCCCACGGCTAAGCCCGGATGATTCATCAGCCGCTGGCGCGTGGCGGCTGATCTGCCCAGACTGTTTTCGTGCGCGGTTTCCGTTTGACCCGTAGCCAACGGCGCAGGCGGAAGCGGCGTTTGACTGTGCGGTGCAATGCGTTTGATAGCGTCTCCTACGCCTTCGGCTGCGGGTCAAACGTAGGGAAAGGCTAAGCCCGGATGATTCATCAGCCGCTGGCGCGATAGCGTCCGGTTCCCGTGTATGGGTGCAGGAACCGGGCGATATCGCGTGGCGGCTGATGTGTCCAGACTGTTTTCGTGCCAATCCGCGTAAACCGTTTCGTGCAAACGTATTGCGAAGACTGTAGTCAGTGGCGTGAATAATCCGGGCTAGCCGTGGGTTTGAGGCGGATTGTGGTGCCGGCCCACGGCTAGCGCCTGAGGCTCACTTTGATTGCGATGCATCGAACAAGCCCACGGCTAGCCCGGATATTGCATCCATCGGTTATTGACGCGGGGTTGCGAGTTCGATACGTCCGCTTTTGGGAAATGATTTGATTTTGATGGGGGCTTTCGCAGCGCCGCGCAGAAGGCCCCCCCTCCCCCAAGCGAATGATTCGCTTCGTGGTTGCGTTTTCCTCGAGGGTTGCCGCCCTTAGTCGCTTCGGCAAAGACGCGCCATGACTTCGTTAAAGAGACTCGCGCTAGGGCAGTGAGTCGGAAGGTGAAAAATCACTCGCCGACAAGTCACGCGTACTCGCGCGGCAATCTTGAACAGACGCAAGCGGATCGTATCCACACGCATCCGAGCATGTGTAGTGCCCTGAAGTGCCAACCGGCGGATTCCGTCGACCAACACATACGCCAACGACGACAGAATCAAACGAAACTGATTGGCCATGAAGTCTGTGCAGCTGGTTCGATCGGCAAACAAACACATCTGTTGTTCCTTGATCCGATTCTCCATTTCACAACGCTGACAATAACGTTCTCGATAGAAATCCTTCGGGTTCCAAGCAACACTGCAGATCGTTCCAGGATCGAGGATTTGTCGAACCTGTTTGCCGTCCACGCGAGGGCGATGATAAGTCGGCTCGACGATCCCTTGGGCACTGGGCAGGTTTGTCACGACGAAACGCGGGTTGGCTCCCTTGTCGCCGTGCTCCGCCTTGCCGAGAACCCAGCGATGACGGTCCCATGTTTCCTGAGTGCGATAACGGAACCACTTGAAAAGCGTTCGCGTGGATTTAAATTTCAAATGCTCAAGTCGAGCACGGGTCATTTCGCAGGCAATATTGCGGATCAAGACGTTGTTCTTGGGCAATCCGAAGACATAGTAGACGTCGTTTTTATCGCACCAACGCATGAGTCTTTCATCAGAATATCCGCCATCGCCACGTAAAATGATTTTCGTCTCCGGCCATCGCGAACGAATCTTTTGAACCAGCAGTTTGGTCACCGCGCGAGCGTGATGGGCTGCGCCAAAACTGCTGGGACGTAAGTAGGCGACAAGCAACTGATAGCCACAGAACACGTACAGCGGCAGAAAACAGTGGCCGTCGTAGAATCCATTGAAGTAGTTTTTGTCTTGATTGCCGTGCGTCGGATCATCTGTGGCATCATAGTCCAACGTGATTTCTTCGGGCGGTTTCTCGTAGCTGTCCAGAAAGGTGTTTACGATTTCTTCGTGGATAGCCAGCATCGCTTTGCGATCGACACGATTTTCGAAACGTGAATGCGTTGACGGACTGGCCAAAGGAAAGTGTTCGTCGCTGTCATAGTCATTCTGTGCAGGTGTGCGTCCGGCAGCGACTTGAAAGGCTGCATCATGCCGCAAGTGGGCGTGATCGTTGCCGTCCTCGTAGCCTGCCGCAATTCCAAAGATACGACTGGTCAGGATCTCGGCCTGCGGATGTGCGGTGTAGATAGGATCGCGTGGATCGGCAATACAAGCGTCGACTCGGCGGATCAGGCCGAGTCGTTGATCGACTTCGCGAAGCAGTAGCAATCCGGCGTCGGACGTGAGCGTTCCGCCATCAAAATCAAACTCGACAGCTTGGCGACGGAGGCGTTTCAGTGCAGCTCGTTTTCGATTACGCTTTGTCATTGCCGAGAGCCTTGGGCTTGGGATGTGTGAAGTGTTGTAACTCCAATGCATACCAGGACTAAGGCTCTTGCGCTATAGGGGGAAACAAATTTTCGGATGCAATATCCGGGCTAGCGCCTGAGGCTCACTTTGATTGCGATGCATCGAACAAGCCCACGGCTAGCGCCTGAGGCTCACTTTGACTGCGATGCATCGAACAAGAACATGGACTGAAAAAACAACGTAAACACCAACCTCTTGACAGCCCAGGGCAAGGCAATTTCTCGCAGAGAAAACACTTGGCGCTGGTGGGCGTAGCGATTTCGCCCGCGATCAACGTGGAACGTCGAGCGACAATCTTTCAGATCGATCACGCGTTCAGAAAACGGGATCGATATCGAAACGCTTCAATGTTCTCGGCGAAACTGTCCCGGCGGGACTTTCATCGCGCGTCGAAACGCGACGCTCATGTATTCTTCGTTTTGATATCCGGTTCGCTTTGCGATTTGGCCGATGGTCAAATCCGTCTCGATCAACAACTGACGAATCCGATCCACGCGACGCCGCGTGATCTCCTGATGAGGTGTTCTGCCAATGATTTCTTGAAAGCGTTTTTCCAACACCCGACGAGAAAGTGGCACATGTTGCAAGATATCATTCACATTGATGCCTTCACACGCGTGATCGCGAATGAAGCGCATCGCGTTTGCAATATCGGTGTCTTCGATCGCCAGAACATCCGTCGACTGACGCGTTGCGATCCCGATCGGTTCAAACAAATGTGGCTCACCCGGAACGGTCTGACCACCCATCATGGCGTCCAACAACCGAGCAGCTTCACGGCCGGTCTGATGGGCCGCGGGGATGACACTGGACAGCGGCGGAGTGCACAAGTCACAGAGCAGTTCGTCGTTGTCGACCCCGAGCAGTGCGAGTTCCTCCGGCACACGAATCTTTTGCTCCCGGCAAATGTCCAAGATCTGCTGTGCCTTGATGTCGTAACAAGCAAACACCGCAACGGGGCGCGGCAGGCTTGCGATCCAACGCGTCATGCGTTCTCGTTCGCGATTGATCGAGTATCCTTTGGCATAGCGACTGCGTGAGTGAAAAACATCGCAGCGATGACCCGCGTTTTCGACGGCCTCCTGAAAGGCTTGCTCTCGCCAGTTGGACCAGTTGAACTCGGGTTCACCGCAGAAGGCGAAGTTTTCGAACCCTCGTTCGCGCAAGTGTTCAAAGGCGATCCGCGCGATCGATCCGTCATCGGTTTCGACCCAAGGAATATCGGGCACATGACGAGCGGCGCTGACATCGACGACAGGCATCTTGAGCTTCTCCACCACCCTGGCGATCGCTTCGGTCTCAATCCGAGCGATCAATCCGTCGCCCCGCCACTGCCGCAGCCAGTCGGGCGGCGTTGCACCGCGATGTTGCTCTGGCAAGTAAACCGACCATGACTGATTGGATCGAATGTACGAAACGATTCCGCTCAGCAGATTGCGGGCGTAAGCGTTCGACGTTTCGATCAGCAGGGCAACGGATCGTTGTTTCATCAAGGAATCCGCATTGAGGTGGGTGAAACAGGAGCGGTGAAAACACACAGCAATCATACGCTTTTTCACATTGTAGGTCACTCCGAATCGCTTATGTTTGTCAAATCTCAACAACCAAACAGTAAACCGAGTGAAGAGAATGAGCGATCGAAAAGTCAGAATGGCGATGGTGGGTTTGGGCTTCGGATCGGAGTTCATTGCGATCTATCAGGCGCACCCCAATGCGGAGGTGGTGGCCGTTTGTCGTCGCAACGAGTCCGAACTGAACAAGACGGCGGATCAGTTTGGGATTGAAACGCGGTACCAGGAGTTTGATGACGTCTTGGCGGACCCCAACGTCGAGTGTGTACACATCAACAGCCCGATCGGTGACCATGCGTGGATGTCATTGAAGGCGCTCGATGCTGGAAAGCATGTGATGTGTACGGTACCGATGGCGACCACGATCGATGAGTGCCGTCAGATCGTTGCCAAAGTGCGCCAGACCGGTCTGAAATACATGATGGCGGAGACCGTGGTCTACAGCCGGGAGTTTTTGTACATCAAAGATCTGTATGAGCGTGGTGAACTGGGTGACATTCAGCATTTGGCGGCATCGCACCCACAAGACATGGACGGCTGGCCCAGCTACTGGGAGTCAATGATTCCGATGCACTATGCGACGCACGTTGTCAGTCCTTGCCTGGGTCTTACGAATGCACTTGCCGAATCGGTCAGCTGTTTCGGTTCGGGGCGTGTGCGTGAAGAGATCGCAAAAAAATCGGGCTGCCCGTTTGCTGTGGAGAGTTGCCACATCAAGCTTCGGGACAGCGACATCACGGCCCATATTTGGCGATTCTTGTTCGACGTCGCACGCCAGTACCGTGAAAGTTTCGACGTCTACGGAACCAAGAAGAGTTTTGAGTGGACGCTCGTCGAGAATGAACCTCACGTGCTGCACACTGCAAAGAAGCCTGAGCACGAAATTCCGGAGAAGATCGAGATCCCGGACTTCGCGTACTTGTTACCCGAGCCGATCCAACGCTTCACGTTGCCGGCGGAGATCCATGACGCGGAGCATCTGTCGTTCTTGCAAGGCGGCGGCCACGGCGGTTCGCATCCTCACTTGGTACACGAGTTCGTCTCGGCGATCTTGGAGGACCGAGATCCCTGGCCCAATGCGGAGACGAGTGCCAACTGGACGTGCACCGGAATCTGTGCGCACGAATCCGCCATGAAAGGCGGTGAATTGGTTCGGCTCCCCGATTTCAGTTGATCGCTGGGTTGCGACGCGAGAGCCAGCCGGGCCTATCGTATTGCCCGGTGCACGTAGTCGCGTCTCTCCGAGACGCGAAACTTCGAGCCTCGGAGAGGCTCGACTACGTGAAGAAATCACAGACTAGTGCATCGTCCAGTCTTAGAACGTGGGTTCGGTAGATGAGCCGTTTTGGCGTTAGCCACGGTTTTCGTGCCACAACCGTGGCTAACGCCAAAACGGCTAACCCCAAAACGGCTAACCCCAAAATCAAGACCGGACGATGCACTAGGTCACTGGGTATCCAAATTGGCGTGATACACTTCGACCTCCGAGGTGAATGCAAAGTTCTGTGAGAAGTCGCCGGACTTTTTGTCGTGATGATCGATGTACGTCAATCGGACAAACTGCGCTTCTTGGTCTTCGAACAAGAACGACTTGCGTTGCTCTTTACCGAAGTCGAACGCATGACGTCCGACCGGGGCGTAGTTCTTTCCGTCGGTGCTGACCGAGACTTCGATGGTCTTGGTGGAACCGATAGCGGGCTGACAGACGACGACCGCGTTGATCGGCACTGATTTTTCCAGATCGATCGTGACCGTCTTGGGGAAACGAGCGTCAGCGCCCGTGGCGAAGCATTGCGGAGTGTTGTTACCGATGTTTCCGTCGGTCAGTCCGGTGTTCCAGCCGTACGTGTTGGAGTCACTGGATTGCCACTTGCAACCACGCGCGACGTTCTTTCCCAAGTCGGCGTTGTCGGGCCAATGCGTGTGGAAAGCGGACGCGGGCAATCCGTCGGTTTCGATCAAGTTTGGCATGGCGGTCTTGTTCCAACCGAACCTGACTTGACGTGGTTTAGCGACCGCGTCGCTGCGCAGGACAACGGTCTTGCCGTCGATCGTGGCACTGGCATCATGAAATTTGCCATCGACACCGGCCAATTGAAAATGCGTCAGCGGTTTGCCGTCGCGTGATTTCAATCCGGCCTCGGCATGTGAAAACGTCACGTGGACGGTATCGCCATCGATACGATGGCTTTCATAGCGAGGGCCGCTGGGGTCAATGTCGGACTTGCCATATTGTTTGGCCAAGGCCCACAGGGACAACCGACGTGCGACCTCCATTTTTTTGGCCGGATGAATATCACCGACTTCGCCGATATCCGTGATCACCGCCATGCCCGTATGGGGTATCTCCAGGCAAGCCTCTTGTGCTTCCCAAAACCGCGGCAGGATCTCTGTGTCTTCGTCGCCATATTGATAAGGAGCGATTTGAACGAAGTAGAACGGCAGTTCGGGATCACGAAAGACTCGTCGCCAGGACGCCAAGAGAGCTTTGGTCTTTTCCGTGTAAAGCAATCCCTCCGCGTGATTGGATTCGCCCTGATACCAGATCGCTCCGCGAATGGCATAAGGAACCAACGGATGAATCATGGCGTTGTAGAGCGAAGTAGGAGTGCCGGAACCGGAACGCATTGTTGGGGGTTGCGGAGGCAAGGGAGGAACAGCGGTGCCTTCTGAGATCGCCTTGGATGCGTTGGACGCCCAGCTCGCGACGGACTGCATGTGCTGAGTATGTGCGTGTTGGTATTCGGCCGTACCAGGTGACTCGTTGTTCACTTTTTGTGCGAGGTCTTGCAACGCCTCGACTTCGGTGAAACCTTGGCGGTCGGTCCACGGTTCGATGCGAGTTCCACCCCAAGCACTTTGAATGATCCCGACCGGGACACCGAGTTCCTGGTGCAGTTTCAAACCAAAATAGTATCCAACGGCAGAGAACGAAGCGACGGAATCGGGCGTCGCAGCGGACCAGGTTCCGGTGAACGTATCCATCGGCTGCATGGCGTGTGCTTTGGTGACCTCCAGTAAACGTAATTGGGGGAAGTCGGCTTTGGGGATATCTGCTTGAGAATCCGCTTTGCTGCGCATCTCCCATTCCATGTTGGACTGTCCCGACGCCAACCAGACTTCGCCGACCAAGACGTCGGTGCGTTTGATCGCCTGTTTCGAACCTGCCGCGGAAACCTGCAATTCTTGCGGGTTCGATTCCGCATCCATGGGATCCAGCATCACCATCCATCGCCCGTCCGAACCGGTGGTGACCGTTTTTTGCTGATCCCCAAACCGAACGGTGATCTCGTCGCCCTGGCTGGCTCGTCCCCATACGGGTAGCTCGCGATCTCGCTGCAGAACCATGGAATCGGAAAAGACATGCGCCAGGGAGAGTTCGTCCGCCCGCGTGGCCGAACCACCCATGCAAAAAAGGCCCGCCAGCAGAGGCAACCATACGACAGCAACGTTCGTCTTCATCTACATCAACTCCGTAGAAAGTTATTGGGGAAGTCGTCATGATAGCGGTTTGGCGGAACAAAGATGATGTGAGCGACGCGGATCTCTCTGTGAGTTTTGATGACGAATTCTTCCATCGTGCGACGAACGGACTTGGCCCCCTCTCGGGCTTACGCGGTTTTGCAGGAAACCGAACCGAGTGGTGCCGGCCCGATGGCGACGACGACGGTCTTTTTAACGGCGAGTGAGTGCCCGATCGGATGTGCGATGTGTGATCTTTGGCAAAACACGTTGCCGCATCCCACCCCACGATCCGCCATTCCCACCCAGATCGATGGTGCGTTGGAGGGGATACCCAAGACGCCGTGGATCAAGCTCTACAACAGCGGAAACTTTTTCGATGTCCGCAGCATCCCGCTGGCGGATTATGCGGCGATTGCTGAGTGTTGCAGCGACCATCAGCGAGTCGTGGTGGAAAACCACCCTCGGATCGGTCGATCGCATGTCGCTGCTTTCCAGGAACGACTCAATGGCCAGCTTGAGATCGCGATCGGTCTGGAAACCGTCCAGCCTCGTTGGCTTGATCGCATGAAAAAGCAGATGTCGCGCGATGACTTTGATGCCTACGCGAGTTGGTTGCGATCCATCGACGTGGACGTTCGTGTCTTCTTGATCGTGGGAGTGCCCGGTCAATCGGTTTGCGAATCATTGCGTTGGAGTGAGCTGTCGGTTCGGCACGCGGCCGCGTGCGGTGCCCGACATGTGAGCCTGATTCCTGCAAGATCCGGTCACGGGTGGAATGGCACGGCAGACCAACTACCGAAGATTTCTGCTCATGACTTGGCTGGTCTGCAAGCAAGATCCATCGATCGCTTGCGGGCGCAATGCTGTGTGACTGTCGACACGTGGGACATCATCGAGAATGAACAGAACACCGAGTCTTTGTCAGCGATTCGGATTCAAAACGTGACTCAAGAAGCGAACTGGGACGGATGAAGCGATTCGATGTGATCGTGATCGGGACTGGATTTGCCGGCTCCATCTTGGCTTGGGTTCTGGCGAAGTCAGGACGCAAGGTTGCTTTGATCGATACGGTCAACCATCCACGTTTTGCGATCGGTGAATCAAGCACCCCGTTGGCGGACAAGTTGTTGCGTCGTCTGGGGGAAACCTATCAGTTGCAGCCGTTGATCGACCTGTCGACGTACGGGCAATGGCAAGCCAGCTATCCGGAGTTGCCTTGTGGCAGAAAACGTGGCTTTGCGTATTACTGCCACCATCGAGGAGAGCGTTTTTCAGATCCGGTACCGCGGTCACGGAGTATGTTGGTGGCTGCAAGCGCGAGCAATGACGCGGCCGATACCCACTGGTACCGACCGGGCATGGACCATTTTCTGTTCCAGAGAGCGACGGATGAGGGGGCGACAGCGTTTGTCCCCCATCATGTGACGCAGATTGAACCAGCGGATCGTTGGGGGGATTGGAATCAAGTTCACTTGGATGACGGACAAGTGCTGTCTGGTCGGTTCGTCGTCGATGCGACGGGACGATCCAGCGTGATGCATCGATTGCTTGGGACCGCGGACTTGACCGCGACCCTGCGTACCAAAACGTATTGCAGCTATGCCCACTTTCGCAATGTCGGTTCATTCGTTGACGTCTTGACGCCTCAGCAGACGGCCGGTGATCCGTTCCACGGAGATGATTCGGCGCAACATCATCTCGTCGACGGTGGTTGGATTTGGATGTTGCGATTCAATCATGACATCACAAGTGTCGGATTCGTTTCGACCGAAGCCAGCGCCGGCGGTTTGCTTGAGAGGATCGTTGCCAGCTATCCCAGTTTGGCCGACGTGATGCGAGGGAGCGAACGTGTGGAGCCTGCAATCGGCACGAGTGACTTGTCTCACATCCAGCGGTTTGTCGATCCAGGCCAGCAAGCAACTTGTTGGATGTTGCCGACCGCGATTGCGACGGTGGACCCGTTGCACAGCACCGGGATCGCGCATGCGTTGGCCGGCGTCACACGGATTGCCGAAGCGATTCTGGGGGTGCGAGATGATGGGTTTGCCCAACGGTACCGCGGGGACGTGCTGGCGGAAGTTCGTTTTCTGGACAGAGTGATCTCAACGGCATACAGAACGATGCCGGATTTTCAGGCGTTCTCGTTTGCCTGCATGATCTACTTCGCGGGGGCGATTGGCAGCGAAGAAAGGTTGGACGCGGGAGAAACAATCCGTCGGTTGTGGAGCGCAGACTCGGGTGCATTTGTCAGGACGGCTTTGCTCTGCTGTCATCGGCTGGAGTCACCTGGGGGACGAGAATCTGGCATGGACTGGATTCGCGACAAAATGCGGCCCTTCAACACGGCGGGCCTTTTCCAGCGGGATTGCGAAGCCCGCTATGCTTACACGGCAACAAAGTGACCCTAAAACCGTTGCAACCGCTGCCACACTTCGACTTTCGTTGACCAAAAAACCTGACGAAAGTAGAATAGAGACGCGGATTCTTATCTCATCCAGTGCCGCTGCAATGCCCTTTGACGACTCGATCAACGCGGACGGTTCCACCGTTCATCGCCCGACGGACAGCCAATTACTGGCCTCCCAAGCTGGCCCCGTGACAGAGGGTTCCTCACAATTGCGAGCCGCAAACGGCGGATCGAGCGCCAACACGGGCAACGTCATCAACGAGATTGCGGATGCCAAGACGGTCATCCGCGCCCCGGCTGCTCTCTCGCCTCCCGCGGAACGCTCTGGCCGTACGCCATCGGATGTCGCCAAGATTCTGGTCGGTCAGCAGTTGAATCAGTACCGACTGGAGGAGATGATCGGCGGCGGCGGAATGGGGGCCGTCTTTCGTGGTCACGATGAACAATTGGATCGGACCGTTGCGATCAAGGTGATTCCGTTTGTCGGCAACGACCCTGAAATGCAGCGGCGGTTTCGCAACGAAGCACAGAATGCTGCGAAACTGGATCATCCACGAATCGCACGTGTGTTTGATGCGGGATCGCACGACGACTGGCACTACATCGTTTTTGAGTACATTCGTGGAACCAATCTACGCGACCTGACCAATAGCATCGGCGTTTTGAATCTGGACGACGCCGTCTACTACACTTGTCAACTCGCCGAAGCGTTACAGCATGCGGCGGACAGGGGAATCGTCCATCGCGACATCAAGCCTTCGAATGTCTTGATCGGCGATAGCGATACGATCAAGTTGGTCGACATGGGATTGGCCAGGTCCGACAACCTGGACTTGAGCGAAGACATGACCGCCAGCGGAGTGACGCTGGGGACATTTGACTACATCTCGCCCGAGCAAGCGTTGGATCCACGCGATGCAGATTTGCGAAGTGACATCTATTCGCTCGGTTGCACGTTGTATTTCATGTTGACCGGAGAGCCCCCGTACACCGGCGGCACGATGCTGCAAAAACTGCTCAGTCATGGCAACGCTCCTTTGCCGGACCCGCGAGAACTGCGAGCTGATTTGCCGGACGACATCGTTGCGGTGATGCAACGGATGATGGCCAAAGAACCCAAGAATCGGTACCAGAATGCCAATGACTTGATTGCCGATTTGATGGAGGTTTCCTATCGGCATCAGTTAAAGCGATCACTGCTGCTCGGTCCGTCGACGCCGCCTGCACCTATCAACGCTGGCATGATTTGGTTTCAGAATCATGCACCTTGGATCATCGCGATCACACTGGTTCTGATCGTTGCAGGCTGGCTGGAGCTGAGTTCGGCGGCCAGCCGGGGCGAGTTTGTGATTTCACGGCCGGAGATTCAAGCGGAGTTACCGCCGGGACCCGTGAACAGTGACATGGTGGAATCCGTTTCCGCCGAGCCATCGCTTTCCACGGACGGAGATTCCGCGCAAGCGATCAAATCGGTCGGGAGCAACGTGAACTCGACTCGACCTGCTGATGCAGCCGCTGTGGAATCACCATCCAGTGTCGAGTTTCCTGTACCCTCAGCATTATCGAATCCCGCTAATGCCACCACGCCCTTTGACCCGCAAGCGGGCGCCAATCCGCTGGGATCTTCGAATGCCATGGCCGGTGCTGAGATGACCGTTTCACCAGGCATCCCCGCCGAGATCACAGCCGACACACTGGGCGTACAAGATGATCCGAGGACAGATCTGCTGATCAACGCTGCGGAATTGATTCGCGTGGTCGAACCGGGATCCAACCTGCCACGAGCCATGCCCGACAGTCTTTATCTTTCGGATTCTGATGGAGCAGCCTTGGTGACATCGCTGGAAGAAGCCGTCATGCTCGCGGAGCAGTTGGAGATCAATCAAATCGAAATCACGGCCAAGCGTTTGGTCAGCGGGCCGATTGCGATCACCCGGGATGGCCTGACCATCACTTCTGTTGCCCCCGGGGGCACTGAAGTCGAGATGCAGTGGCAGGAGTCCCTGGAAGTCGAACGAGCCGAGTTGATCGTCATCGGTTCCAATCGTGTCACCCTCAGTGGGATTCATTTCGAGTGGGAATTGCCTGCCGAGCAAGTCAATGGCGGCAGTCTGTTTGTGCTCAATGAAAACCGTTTGGTTCGCTTGCAAGACTCCAGTGTCACGATCGTCAATCGCCGGAAACATGAGAATGTATTTGTGTTGTCCGTCCTGACGGGCAACTCCGAGCCAAATCGCCCGGTCAGTGCTCCAACGACAACAGCGTCCACCACCAACGCACTACCTCTCGTAGGAATCAGGCTGGACAATGTCATCGTCCGCGGTGAGACGAATATGATGGAGATGAATCACGCCGCCGCACTGCAGTTGGTTTGGGACAACGGTTTGCTGGCGATCACAGGGCGTTTGCTGGACACCGGAGGCGCGAGATTTCTGCCCCCACGCTCCGACGGTCCGATGCAATTGAAACTCAGTGGACTGACCGCAGAGACACAGGCCGGCTTCGCCCGAATGAAGCTCAGTAGCAGTGGGCCGTTTCCCGTTGCAATCGTTCGCGAAGCCATTGATTGCGTTTTCGTCGTTTCAGCGGGCAACCCGCATTTCGAATTCCTGGGCTTGGACTCGCTTTCATCTGAGACTTCTCTGTTGACCCTACGCGGACAAGCCAATTCGTATTCGGCGTCGTCCCAACTGAACGATCCCATGCTGCGTATAAAGGATACGGACGAGGACACAGAAGAAGTGTCGCTAGAGGAACTCGCCAACTCGCCACCGTCATGGTTTGACGAACGATCCACCCTGTGGTCTGTCTGGTGGTCCAGTGACGATGTCAAAGATCAACAGAAAACGGTGAGCAAAGCAACGCCAAGCGACTATCGCCAAGATGGCCCCATGGTCGGCGGATTCGATGAGCAATTACTGCCAAAGATTCCAGGGGCGGCCACCGAGACCGATGAAGAATCACCCGTCTATGGACCGCTGGAGCTACAACGATAGCAGCTGTGGGTCAAAACGATGGGGAAGCCCGCGGCATCGTTATTCAGCCTAAGCGTGGGCTGTTTCTTTTGGGGTGTGCGCAAGTTTATGTCCCTACTGGTGGCCCCCAGTGAGCCTCAGACGCTAGTCGTGGGCCTGAGGCGGATTGTGGTGCCGGCCCACGGCTAGCGCTTGAGGCTCACTTTGATTGCGATGCATGGAACAAAAACATGGACTGAAAAAACAATGCCAACGCCAAGTTTTGTTCAGCCCAGGATTATCCCTACTGCCGGCGCAGCTGGTGGCCCCCAGTGAGCCTCAGGCGCTAGCCGTGGGCCTGAGGCGGATTGTGGTGCCGGCCCACGGCTAGCGCCTGAGGCTCACTTTGATTGCGATGCATGGAACAAAAACATGGACTGAAAAAACAATGTCAACACCAAGTTTTGTTCAGCCCAGGATTATCCCTACTGCCGGCGCAGCTGGTGGCCCCCAGTGAGCCTCAGGCGCTAGCCGTGGGCCTGAGGCGGATTGTGGTGCCGGCCCACGGCTAGCGCCTGAGGCTCACTTTGATTGCGATGCATGGAACAAAAACATGGACTGAAAAAACAATGTCAACACCAAGTTTTGTTCAGCCCAGGATTATCCCTACTGCCGGCGCAGCTGGTGGCCCCCAGTGAGCCTCAGGCGCTAGCCGTGGGCCTGAGGCGGATTGTGGTGCCGGCCCACGGCTAGCGCCTGAGGCTCACTTTGATTGCGATGCATGGAACAAAAACATGGACTGAAAAAACAATGTCAACGCCAAGTTTTGTTCAGCCCAGGATTATCCCTACTGCCGGCGCAGCTGGTGGCCCCCAGTGAGCCTCAGGCGCTAGCCGTGGGCCTGAGGCGGATTGTGGTGCCGGCCCACGGCTAGCGCCTGAGGCTCACTTTGATTGCGATGCATGGAACAAAAACATGGACTGAAAAAACAATGTCAACACCGAATTTTTTAGCAGCCCAGCCTAAGCGTTGGACTCGCAGGCGGCAACTTCTTTCACGATCGGCAACGCGCCAACGGTCACCGGCGTCTTGCTGGAACAACTCCCAGCGGGTTCATGTGCGTGCTCATGATTGGGCGAATCGGTACGCATCGACTTTCCGTACGACGAAACAAACTTCGTCGGATCCTCAATCATGTCGGTCGTCATCTTATAGTGGTGATAATGCATCGCGCACTTGATCGTATAGAAGAAGAAAATCGACGGAGAACGAAACCGCGATTTCATTGCACCAAAGATCCTGCGTCGATAGATCTTGCGTAGGTCCTTGTCTGGCACACCGCGCATCAGCCTCCAAAACAGAACGCAGAATCCGGCCATGAAGAAGCTGAACTGCTTGACCTGCAACCACTTGTGTTTTCGAAAATACTCTGTTCGGAACGTACGGAACATGAAATCCCGATTCAAGAACAGTGAGTCCAGTCGATCAAAATAGACATCTGGTTGATAAGAGTGCTGCATCGTCTCCAAGTAGCCGTGCAGCAATTCCTCACGTGACATTTGCTTGGGGATCACGTTGGTTCCAAACTCGTGTTGGTCCGACATGTCCAATCGCCCTTCCTCTTTCAAACGGTCGTAGAGCGGAGTCTTGGGAATCGCGTGCAGCAACCCAATCATCGCGTGCGTGATCCTGGCCTGCTTGATGAACGTCTTCTGGTTCTCAAAGATCTCGGGCGTATCGTTGTCGAAACCGACGATCAATCCACACCAGACTTCGATCCCAAAGTCCTGGATGATATGCACTTTCTCGACGATGGAACCGCCACGCTCGCGAACATTCTGATACTTCTTGGTTTCCTTCAGGGACTCTTCGTTGGGACTCTCGATTCCGATGAATACTGATTGGATGTTGCACCGAGCCATCAACTCCATCAACTCCGCGTCTTCGCACAAGTCCAACGAAGCCTCTGTGCTGAAGACCATCGGATAGTCGTTTTCTTCTTGCCATCGTGCGACTTCGGCGAGCACAGGCTTGATGGCTTTCTTGTTACCGATCAAGTTGTCGTCGACGATGAACCCGATCTTGACTCCCTGGGCTTTCAAACAGTTCAGTTCATCGATGATTTGCGAAGCGTTCTTGATCCGTGGACGGCGGCCAAAGGTCACGATGATGTCACAGAACTCGCACTGAAACGGACAGCCTCGCGAAAACTGCAGGCTGCCGAACATGTAGTGTTCATTCTTGAGCAGGTCATGCCGAGGAGTAGGAATCGTTGTCATGTCTGTCTTCTCGGCCTGCTCGTAACGCCGACTGTGGGTACCGTTTTCCCATTCAGTCAGAAACTGAGGCCAAGTCACTTCCGCTTCACCGACAAACGTTACGTCCACGAGGGATTCGAAATACGATTCCTCCACCGTGACCCATGGCCCACCGGCAACGACAAACATTTCGCGTGCACGTAATTCGGTGAGGATCTCTTCCATGCGAAACCGCTGGACGCTCATCCCTGTGATCCCGACGATGTCAAAATCAGCCAACATGTCGTAGTCAATGTCTTCGACGTTCTCGTCGATCAAGACGACCTCATGTTCGGGGGGGGTGAGTGCTGCCAGGAGCGGCAGGCTCGCCACGGGCATGTTTGCCCGATACCCCATCATTTTTTGAGCATGCTCCAACCCCCAATAGGAGACTTCAAATGCAGGATTGATGATCGCGATCTTGGCCATGGCAAAAGCTTTGGGTTGGCGAGGTTGCAAAAGGTGCGACCACCGTGTCGCAGTACTTGCCATCGTAACGTTTCCGGGGAATCCCGTGTTCAAAACGCGGGAGCACGCGAGACAGTTTGATTTCATTCGCGTTTCGATCTGAAACGATCCTATCGATTCCTTGATCGCGTGGGCTCAGGGCAACAGCGACAGTTGAATCGAGCATGCGGGCAAAGTGTACGGATGTGCCCCCTGAAATCGACTTCGCCGAGGCAATTGTTCAAAATTCAACGGTTCGGCGCCAATCCATGATGGTGTACACTTATGCCCGGTAAGGCTGCTAAGGATTGCCGCTCTGATTTGTCGAGATTTTCGGCGAACACCACGCTTATTCCCCCTTTTTCCCAAATTGAACGCACAAACTCCATGATGGACGATGAGAGTCGGCTCACCAAGTCGAGCATGATTTCCGGCGCAATGTCAAAGGACCGAGCGCTTCGCGAGGATGCTTGGATTCGGATGACATCGGTTTACGGGCCCATCGTCCATCGACACGTACGTCGCAGCAATATTTCCACCAGCGAGATTGCTGACGTTGTGCAAACGGTGTTTTTCAAGGCCTCGACGTCCATCGACGCGTACCACCACAGTCGCGAGCGACACGGCAGTTTTCGTGCTTGGCTGTACGGTATCACCAACAATGTGATCCTCGACTTTTATCGAAAGCGATCCAAGACCCCGATGGCGGTCGGTGGGACAGAGTCGACCTTGATTGAAGACCTTTCGGCACCGTTTGAAGACCAACGCGAGCAATGGGAGCCGGATCCCGAGAACGCGAATTCGGCGACGACGTTTGCCCACCAAGTGATTGACAACATCAAGAAAGACTTCTCCTCGGCGACGTGGCAGTGTTTTTGGCGACTGGTGGTTCAGGGCGAAGCCGCGACCGACATTGGTACCGATCTGAAATTGAATGCTGCCGCGGTTCGCCAAGCAAAGTTTCGCGTTCTGAAACGCCTGCGAGAAGAGCTCGACGGGCTGGAGACGAACTGAAGGCGGTTGGTCGCTTTTTCTTCCATGGCTTTCCCTTGATGTCGGGTTTCGACAGTCGGAGACCTCCATTGAATGAAGTCAGGAATGCAAGCATGAGCACGAGTTCGCAACAATCACTCCCCCGTATTGGCAGACTGATTCGACACTTCGTCGCCGGTGCCCTGTTGTTTTCCTGGACAGGATGTGATCATCAGGACCATCGGGGCCCAGACATCTCTGCTCTTACCATCTCGCCGTCAGGAAGCAGACCCGATGCGCCGACGGACGACTTGGCGATCATCGCGTTTTGTACCGACTGTCATTTGCTGCCCGCGTCCCGGCGTTTTGACAAGCAGCGTTGGTTGGACGAAGTCGAGCAGGGATTTCGGCTGTATGCCAAGTCTGGACGAGACGACCTCATTGAGCCTGATTTTGGAGCGACGTTGGCGTTTTTTCGCAAAGATGCTCCTGAGAAACTGATTTTCGAAAAGCCGGACAGCCCACCCGATAGCCTTTTCGTCAAGCAGCAGTTGAAAGTCGACGGGCAGCCAGAGCTGATAGCCATATCTCACATTGCCAACGCAAATGTTTCTCAGGCCCCCGATTCCGTTCAATTTGCCATGACAGACATCTGGTCGGGCAAAGTCTCTCTGGTCCAAAAAGATCCCGATGATCCGACGCGACTACTATCCAACGTGCTCACCACCGTTTCGCATCCCGCGCACGTCGAACCGGTTGACTTGGACGGCGACCAAGATCTCGACTTGATTGTTGCCGACGTCGGAAAGTTTTATCCAGACGAGTCGACCGAGGGAACGCTATGGATGCTACGCAACCAAGGCGATGGGACGTTTCAGCGACACCCGCTGAAATTGGGGCTCGCCAGAACTGCGAACGTGCGACCGCTGGACCACGATGGTGACGGCGATATCGACTTGGTGGTTTCTGATTTCGGGCTGCATGTGCACGGATCGATTTACTTGTTGACCAATGAGTCGGTCTCGGCAGACGAACCGATGTTTCATTGGGATGTGTTGGACAAGCGACCTGGCGCGATCGACACCCCGATTGCGGATTTCAATCATGATGGGCGGCCCGACATCGTGACCCTTGTTTCACAACATCACGAAGTCGTCGATTTGCACTTGAACCTAGGCGATGGAAAGTTCGAATCGCACGAGCTTTTCCGAGCACCTGATCCATCATACGGCTCCAGCTCTCTAGAGGTCGTCGATTTTGACGCCGACGGTGACTTGGATGTCGTCCTCACCAACGGCGACACCTTCGACGACTTTCTTGCCAAACCCTATCATGCAATCCATTGGCTGGAAAATCGCGGCGAGTACCCGTTTCAGCACCACCAAATCGCGACAATGCCGGGTGTCTATTGTGCCCGAACCGGTGACCTGGACTTGGACGGCGACCTCGATATCGCTGCGGTTTCCCTTCTGGGGCATAGCGAGATCGACAAACATCCGCCGGGAACTTTTCAAGGTGTGATTTGGCTTGAGCAAACCGAAAATCACCAGTTCCAACCTCATCACATGGAGCTGAACCGATGTGACGCGGCGACTTGCCATCTGCTGGACTGGGACGCCGACGGAGACCTCGACATTCTGGTTCCGCCGGCAAACTACGATCACCGGGTGAGTTCCGAGATCGCCGTGTATATCAATCAAACGCGGTGACCATATCACATGGGACGACGCAAACCGAACCCGCGACGCCGCGAGCGAGCTTCGCAGCCCGACGCCACAAGCACCAGTCGCCAGGACCAGATCCAAAAAAGCATCGCATTCTCATGGAGACGGATGCTGTCGCTGATCGCCATCCCGGCTGTGGTCGTGGCCGCCGTCGTCGCTTGGTTTATCAGCCAACCAATCATCGCTGAGCGTTTCTCCAGAAAGGGAGACCAAGCGATCGAGAGCGGACTCTATGAACTTGCCGATTCATACTACCAACAAGCAGACTCGACTGACCACAACGATGGCCGTTACAAGATCGCGCAAGCACGAGTGGCCAGAATGCAACGCCAATTTGGTCGCGCACGTGAGATCCTGCAGCAGGTTCGCTCCTTCGCTGCCAGAGACTCCGTGAAACGCGAAGCACTCCTGCTGGAGATCCAAGAGGGCAATGCGCGGCAGCACCATGAACAGTTTGGTGGCCTTTTGAATCAGTATCCCGATGACGTCGACTCCGTCTGGCATGCGTACGTGGAGGGTTTTGAAAACGAAGAGGCCATTGATTTAGCGTACAAGCTGGCTGAGTCTTGGATCAAGGAGCGGAGAGACAGTCCCCTGGCGCATCTCAAATACGCACAACTGGCACAAGACAGAACGGATCTGAGCACGGCCCAACGGCACTACCAAACCGCCCTGCGACTTCAGCCAAATCAGCGTGACGCATGGGAAGGCCTGACCCAAGTCGCTTTGCTGAACTACGACTACCGCGACGCTTTGCAATACAGCGAGCAAGTATTGAGATTCGATCCAGAGAATGTCGAAGCCAAATTGCACCGCGCCCAAAGCCTGACGATCTTGCAACGCGACGATGAAGCGATGAGCGAACTAGAGCATGTCCTCCGATTGCAAAGTGAGAACTTCTCTGCCCGGTTCGATCTTGCCAACTTGTTGATCAAACACGAACAGGCCGCAAAAGCGATCGCGGTGATGAAACCATTCGAGTCCGAATTCAACAACGACGTTGCAATCAATTACATGTTGGCGCTCGCCCACCAACAATTGGGCGACGACGATGCAGCGACACTGTTTCTACAGAAACACTTGGACGGCGGAGAAGAGCTGAATCGTCTGGAGATGCTGATCGAGAACACGCCAGAACCACAGCGTGATTTCTCGTTCTGCAAGTCAGTCGGGATGAGCTATTTGCAGGTCAAATGGGATGCTGCTTTTCGCTGGCTCGATCAAGCCGCTGCGATGCAACCAGTCGACGCTGCGCTACAAAATGCACTTGCCGATTTCGCCCGCAAACGGGGTGACAAGGTGTTGGAGGCGAAGTATCGAGAGCAAGCCGAACTTGTCCGACGGATGCTCAATACCGAGCGAGCCGGACAAGTTCGTTGATGATTCCAACGCAGCGTGTGCGTTCGGTTACGGAAGCTCGATCTGTTTCAGAGCCCAAGATCCGTCCGTTCCGGTCAGCAACACGGCGTGGTTTTCGTCCAAGCGGTCCATTTGCAAGACGTTGTCCAAGCCTGCGATCGTTTCAAAAGGCTGACCAGCAGTTCCACCGCCTTTGACAGGATCGGTCAGACCTTCTCGCTCGGAAATCCCATCTGTCGTGATTTTCATCACACCCCGAGCGGTGTTGTTCATCAAGACAAAGGTAGCTCCCCCTTTTTCGTAGACCACCATGTCGATCGGTTGGTTGCGATTGCCCAACTCAGCAACAGTGGTTCCCCGAACCTTTTCTTCGGCACCGAGTTTTGCGATCGGAAATCGAACCAGAGGTGTGCAAGTGAACCCGGCCAGCAAAGTCGGCTCGCCACCGATTGACATTGGCACAAAGGTGCGAATCGTTGCGTCTTCCACTCGTCCGTGTGCGGCGTGAAAGATTTCCACACTGGTCGTCACGGTGTTGTCGCCGAACGGATAGGGAAACTCCAGAACTTGCGATGGTGAATCCTTTGCTGCGACGCCCGTCACCAAGACTTTGCCGTCAAAGAATGCAACGTCGGTGATGGACTCGTCACGTGGGTTGCGAGTCCGACCGCGTTGAGTCACCGGTGCGTCCTTGGGTGCATTGGGCATCACCTTACGTGCATGCTCGATTTGATCCAGATCCAACTCGCCGATCTTTCCGTCCTTACCGATGCGGACCAGCTTGGTCGCACCATCAGTGGAGATGCTGACGAACAGGTTACCCGTTTCTGGATTGACGGCGATGTCACCTATCTTCAGTTCGCCGGACAGCTTCAACGCGTCGGTCAACGTGGCACCCAAGTTATCAAACTCAGGCAACTTGCCTTCACTGGCGACGTCTTCGGTATTGATTGCGTAGACCGTCGCGGCTTTCGGATCACCGAGCAACAAGACGCCCGAACCGGCAAACGTCATTGGTCCCATCGACTCCAGGACGACTTTTCCAGGCTTCAATCCCGGCATCGCGGCATGACTCGGCGTGGTCAAAATCGCTCCTGCCGCCACAGCGAGCAGTGCGGGGAAAATCAAAAGTGAACGCAGCATGGCAACACTCCGTCAAAGAATTTGTAAGGGGAAGGGATTCGTTGGAAACGAGACCAACAGGTCCGCCATTGTACGAGATCCGCTCGCCTCTGTGCCGCAAATTTGACGTGAAGATTGCGATCGACTCGATGTTAGCTCTGACGAAAGCTTGCACCGAACATTTTTCGGGACAATTCAGTCGCCGTGGTGTTCACAGAACACCTGACTTCCAGGTGCCGTTTTATATTGCGTGAACAGCACGGCATTGGGCTAGATATTGCATGGGATGTCTGCCGCTACAACGCAAGTGGTAGTCGTGAGCGCCCGGGCCTCGGTTGTTTGACCCGCAGCCGAAGGCGTAGGAGACGCTACCAACCGGTTTACCCCGCACAGTCAATCGCCGCTTCCGCCTGATGCAATAGTCAGGCTAGTGCATCGTCCAGTCTTGATTTTGGGGTTAGCCGTTTTGGCGTTAGCCACGGTTGAGTCGCGAAAACCGTGGCTAACGCCAAAACGGCTCATTTATCAAACCCACGTTCCAAGACTGGACGATGCACTAGAACCTGTACTCAAGACCGACATCCAAGCCGTGCGCGATGAGATCCGTGTAGCGAAATTCAAATTCGGGTCGTGCACCCACGCTTGACTGCCCTGGATCCAACTGGCTCAAGTCGACTCCGGTGTCAATCTGCTCGGCACTTCGAGCCAGTTTGCTCCAGTACAGGAACTGATAGCCGACAAATCCGTTGAGGCGGGGAAATAGCTGCAGTGTCAAACCGACGTCCATCTGAGGGACGATCGCCAACTCGTGTCGGTCGAAGACTCCCGAGTTGGATGGCAATGCCAGCAAGCCGCCTGCGGTCGTTGCGGTGTCGGTGCCGCCACCGACCTGAGGAACGCTCGATGTCGTTCGACCGGAAATGGCAACTTGGGAGTGACTGTCGCCCAATGCACACTGCAATCCCGCGTCGAGTGTCCAGCGATATCTTTTCCGACTGGTTCGGACACCGATCGCAACACCATGAAACTGATTGTCCGCACTGAACTCATCTGCCCCATCAATGGTTGTGCCGATCGCAAGCCCGCTGCCGTTGCCAACGATCTGTTTGAAATCACGAATCCGCAACGAGTCGTCCAAGCCAAAGTACTGATACCCCAATGACGCATACAATCGCTGGTCGGAATCGTGAGCCACCAAACGGTGAAACATCACTTCGGCACCTTCAAACGAAACAGACGAATCGACGCTCACATTCCCGGTGATTTCGCCCGGCTGACCCAACAAATCCGAGTTGGGGCCACCGAATCCTGGTTCCAAGCTAAAGAACGGACGAGCAAGAATCGGTGAGGACGAAGAATTGAATTGGTAGCTGTCGGTGTCCTCATCGATCTCCATGAAGGCGACGCTCCACCCTAGTTGGCCGGCACGATCAAACCAACGACCAAACTCAAACCTACCGCCGGATCGACTTTGATCACCAACGTCTTCTTGTCCCAGCAAGATGCTCGTTGTCGATAGCCCTAACACTCCGGCGTCCTCGCGTGCCGTTCCAGCCGGGCTGGACGTTACCAACGCTGGCAGATTCATGCCGCTCAATCGCCAGTTCAGGTAACTGGCACGCACCCAATACTCTGGCAACACGCAGGCCACATGCCGACACGCTTGCTGGCAATGTTGATGGGTCGTGTGACGATGATGGGATTCCAAGCCGTTGTGGCGATACACGGGATCGCCCAAGACGATCGGTGACTCGATCGCAATGTCCTCTGCAATGTCGTCATAGATAGGCTCCGCAATCACCGGCCCGTTGTCGATGGTCTCATCCGCGATGGCTCCTTCCTTCCCCTCCACGACGGGGTCCGTCAAGGGAACTTTCTCGGCGTTATCGGGAACCGGAATCATCTCTTGGGCCAAGACGACTTGATGAGACAGGATGGCGAGGAGCAATCCCATCAACACCATCATTGCCAAGCGACCCAGCGCAGCCTTGGCGATCGTAAACATTGCACCATGTCGCAGTAGCAATGGTGAAGGCACCGTTTCACTTTGTGGCATGTTCAGTATCATCTCTATCAAAAACTCAGATCCAAACCGAAACGCAGTCCCTGTGTCCACAAATCGGTCAGGGCGACGGGAGAGCTGGGACGAGCCGCGCCGACCAGTCCACCGGGATCCAATTGGGTCAAATTGAGGCTCTCGTCGACTTGGTCGCCAGGCCGTGCCACGCGACTCCAGTACATGAATGTGTAACCCAGCGTGGCTTGCAACCGATCACTGAGGGCATAACCGAGTGTAACTCCCAGTTCAGGGATAACAGCAAAGTCATCGCTGGTGTGATCACCAATGTTCGTGCTTTGGGCAAGCAGGCCCACGTTGGAAAGCGTGGTCACTGGCGGCGAACTCAGTTCTTGGAATTTCGCATTTCCGCTGATGCGTGACAATGAATGATTGTTTCCCAACGCAATCTTGGCGACGCTTTCCAGCGTCCATCTCAGGTGGCATCGCTTGGTCATGAAACCGAGCTGGAAGCCATCGAATCGATTTTCCGTTTCAAACTGATCGACTTCTGACAACGTGGTTCCGATCGGCAAGCCTAACGCCGTGCCCGTCACCCGTTTGTGGTCCGCAAACCGCAACGACTCGTCCAGCTGGTTGTGTCGCCATCCGAGCACGAGATCAACCTCCAAGCCGCAATTGCGTCGAATCGCTCGGCGAAACAAGACTTCGACGCCCTGTAATTGCGACTTGGCCGTGATCGTCGCGTCTCCGACCAATTGGCCTGGAAAGGCAATCAGTTCTGAGTCCTGTGCCGTCACGCCGGACTCAATGTTGAAAAACGGCCTGGCCAGAATCGGAAACTGTTGACTGTCAAATTCGGATACCGACGTTTCGGTTTCCAACCCCGTGTAGATGACTTCGAATCCACGCGTCTGTTGCGGATCCAACCAGTAGTCAAACGTGAATCGTCCACCCGAGCGGTCGCTGTCAGGCATCTGCTCATTGCCCGCGATCACTCGCGTTGTTCCCAGCCCCAACACGCCTGCGTCGTTCAAGCTCGTGCCAGCGGAGCTGGTGGTGAGCAACGGCGGCACATCAAATCCATTCATCCACCAGACCAAAGCTTCGTAGCGAATCGAAAAGTTCCTCAGGTCCCGGAATCGCCCGACTTGTCCGGGCAAATATTGACTGCCCGAGTAGCAATCAGGACAACCGTCGCACGACGATTCCACGCCACAACTAGCGAGATGAGCTCCGTCACAATCGCACGACGTGTGGCCAATGATCGGAGCGAAATAGCCCACGGTATCGATGGTCTTGCCCGGAAATGAAATCGGCTGCGTGTCCGCAGCTTGCGAAACCTGGCCTCGCTGTTCAGGCTCGTCATCAAATCCGTGGAACGTCAGCATCTGGTCGGCAACGGCCGACGGAGATTGCGATTGCGGCTTGGTGCGTGACTTGTTTCGCCGAACCGGCTGACTGTCAGTGGAGGGGCGAGAGCCGGCCGGAGTGACGAGTCCCTCAATCTTGATACGTTGGCTCTCCAGCTGTTCGCGATCATCGACGAAACCGGATGCCCGCTGAGCATTTGCAGCAGGAACGCTCACCCACGCACTGAAAAGACAGAACGCGAGAAGGGGGCCAACCCGTGCGAGTTTCAGGTGTTTCATGAGCAGCGGATCCATTTCGCCTTCGTTCAAACCAGCACCGACACGTTGATCTGTCACCGTGTCCAATCAAAGTTGCGTCGTTCGTCGGGAGGCACTCCCCCCGCGAAATTCATCGATCTCGTTGAATTACAAAAAGAAACGATGTCGATGCTAGTGCTTTACTTGAGCGAAACTGCCGCTTTTTTCAAAAAGAATTCTCGAGCGTGTCGAAAAACGAACTAGTGCATCATCCGGTCTTGATTTTAAGGTTAGCCGTTTTGGCGTTAGCCACGGTTGTGGCACGAAAACCGTGGCTAACGCCAAAACGGCTCATCTACCGAACCCACGTTCTAAGACTGGACGATGCACTAGAGGTGCCGTCTTCTTCGCTAAAGACGCTGTCCACCGCAGCCGAACGCGAACGGCTTGCCAGCAAGAACCTTCGTATCCCAAATTCCTTTCTCAGCGGTACCACGGACAGCGGTACCAAGGAAATTGGAGCGGTCACTTCTGCTGGTTCGCTGGCTGGTTCGCTGGCGAACTGGCTGGCAGCAATCGGCGGAACACGAATGGGCAGAGAAACGGAAACAGCGGTCGAAGTTTCGTTCGCCTCCGAGTCTTGCTCAGTTGCTTCGCCCGTCGACGCTTCGCCCGTGGAATCAACCGGCACGATGCTTGGTGCAACTGAATCCGTTGCCACCGGTTCAGGCAACTCAACACTCTCGATCGCCTCCGCTGAGATTTTGACTCTGTCTATTTTGGCTGGTGAAAGGACCGGCAAGGCGGTGGCTGGCGACGGAACCACATCAGGCGTCTGAACCGCGACAGACGCGGCAACAACCGACGTCTTGACGGAACCGACGATCACAAGCTCAGACCGCGATGACTCCGCCGCTACGGTACGCGTTGTCCCACGAGCGAGAAGCAAACGCCGCAGGCCACCACCGCTAGGGGTGTCGACGACCGTTGGACTGGTCTCCGTTGGACTGGTCTCCGGTTCCGCTGCATTGACCTCTGGAACAACCGGCGGCGCGGTGGTGTTCTCCACCACATCCGGAATCGGAATGCCTTGCGATGGATTCGAATCGACCCCAGGTTCGGCTGTCGTCTCACTGGGCCCTTCATTGGGCCCTTCATTGGGGCTTTCAACCGGTGTGATTGCGGGCGGGTCTTCCACCACGTCGACTTCAACGGGGCTGGGCACCGACGGGATCGTTACGGGATCGCGCGGAGCAGTAGGTGCGCCGGCTTTCGCGACCGCTTGCAGATGATAGGCACCCATGCCGAAAACATCATCGCTGGCTCCATCGACGGAGACGGTCAGCACTTGCCCTGGGGCAAGATTGGTTAAATCGACGGTCGCAACTCCGCCATACTCCGCGATCGCGCTGCCAAGCAAATTGCCCGACGCATCGAATACTTGCAACTTCGGTGCCAGCAAGCTCAGCTGCCGAGCATCGGCCGACAATGTAATACTGCCGGAGTTCTCCGGGACCACCAAATGATAGAAATCGACGTCCGCGTGCGAAGTCAAATCGGCACGAAAACGCAAGTCATCCGCGTTGTCCCAATCGATCCTTGACGCGGACGCATCGCTGTCATTGCGAAGGGTTTGATCAAACGAATCGTCCCGTCGTGCTCCGTAGAGAGCTTGGATGCCTAAGATATCGTCCTTAGGTAGCTCTTCGTAGTATCCGCCGGTGCGCATGACCGACTCGTTGGCGCGTGAGTGCAAGAGCCCGAGCGCGTGGCCGATCTCGTGCGTCAACAATGCGATCATTTCTTGCTCGTCCGCGCCATCGCGATCCGCGTTGATCGTCACGTGACCTCCCAAACCGCCGACCGGGCCTGATGCCCAGCCATCGGCAGGCCCATCAGGGACCGCGCCGAAGCGAATGTCGCCGTGGTCGTCGGTCAATTCGCGTACGGGCGCGCCATCATCATCGACAAGATGAAAATTCAGATTGCTGTGATTGGCCCACGTTTGAAATGCAATCGCAACATAACGCTGCCATTGATCGGTGGTGGACAGGCGATCGAAGGTTTGCCGCCAGACGCTGGTGACGTCTCTTTGGACGCCGTCATCCCATAGCGTCCCATCGGGCGCGACGCTGTAACTCAGATCGGTCTCTGGCCACGGCAAAGCGGTGACGGCGTAGAGCATTGCTCGCTGCTCAAGCGATTCCAGTGACAAATGACGTCCGCGTCCACGCGAACGTGCGATTCTCTCGGTCTTCCGTGACACGATGATCGTCCGTGTGAGTTCGTTGACCCGGCGGCCTCATGCCGCTGGCGAATGTTTCACGAGTCTAGAGACGACACCGCCTCACCGAAAGATTGAATTCGACGAGCGAGGGCGTTTGCTATCATCGAAACACGCTGTGCAGCTCACTCGATCAACAATCCTTTTCAAAAATGTGAAACGTTTGATCGGCGATCAGGTTCCCGTCCAACTCCAGCGTCATTCGCCAGTCACCCAGTTTATCCGCGATCGGTTCCCAAATCGTATCGCCCAAATAGAAATCCCAGTCGTTCGTCTTGACGTACACGCTGCCGTCAAAGGGTGGGCGGCGGCGGCCAGTGTCGTCCAGGATCCCAGGGTGATCGATACAGTAAAACAGCTCCGCGTTCTTCGCGTTCTTGATGTTGACGATCAAACCAAACTCGACATCGATCACCGCTTTGACACGCGTGGTCAACTCCTCGAACTGCGGCAACGCTTTCGAGCCGGGGTCCCAGTTTCGATAGATTCCATACGAACGAACTCGCGTCTCTGGTTTTCTCTTTGCCATATCGCTTGATTAGGACTCTGAATCTCTTGTCTGTCGACCTCGAACACCGACTTGGGACGTCAAATGTTACCGTATACTGTCGGTCAAGCGAGCCCAATCGCCTCGGCATCCATCGACGATCGATCCTTCCCGGTTTGGACAAGACATGAAATACCCAGCGCCTATCCTGGTTTTGACAACGTGTTTGCTACTTTGGTGCGAAGCAAAGAATGCGAGTGCCGCGGATTCCGACGAGTCACGCCCCAACGTTCTGTTCATTGCATTGGATGACTTGAACGACTGGATCGGATGTTTGGGCGGTCATCCTCAAACCGTGACGCCGAACTTGGACCGCTTGGCCGCGATGGGGACGCTGTTCCGAAATGCTCACTGCGCCGCGCCGGCATGCAACCCCAGTCGCTCCGCGATCTTCACCGGGCGCGCACCCAATCGATCTGGCTTGTACGACAATCGACAACAGATGCGTGAGCTGATGCCAGACGCGGTTCTGCTGCCACAGTATTTTCGACAGAACGGCTATCTCGCATCCGGTTCGGGCAAGATGTTGCATTATTTCATCGACGCTCGTTCTTGGGACCACTACTTCCCCGAGGCCAAGTCAGAGAACCCGTTGCCGCGAACGTTCTATCCCGAACAGCGTCCCGTCAGTTTGCCACGGGGAGGACCTTGGCAATACGTCGAGACCGATTGGGCGCCGCTAGACATCACCGATGCAGCATTCGGAGGCGACTGGGCGGTCACGCAGTGGGTGGGCGAAGAGCTGGCGAGCGATCACGACAAGCCGTTCTTTCTCGCATGCGGTATCTATCGACCCCATGAGCCTTGGTTTGTCCCCAAGAAATATTTTGAGCCATTCCCTCTTGATTCCATTGAATTGCCACCGGGATACAAAGCCGATGACTTGGACGATGTGCCGGATGCAGGGAGAAACGCGGCGCGTAATCGGTACTTTGAACACATTCAAAAACACGGCCAGTGGAAACAAGGCGTTCAAGCGTACCTCGCATCGATTCACTTTGCCGACGCGATGCTGGGTCATGTCCTGGACTCTCTGGAGTCAGGTCCGAATCGAGACGACACGATCGTGGTGCTTTGGTCCGATCACGGCTGGCAGCTTGGCGAGAAAGAGCACTGGCAAAAGTACACGCCTTGGCGCGCGGTGACGCGAGTGCCTCTGATGATCCGTGTTCCACCGTCCGTGTCACCTGTCTTGGCAAAAGGCACACCAGCAGGCAGCGTTTGTGATGAGCCGGTCAATCTGCTGAGTCTGTATCCGACACTCTTGGAACTCTGCGGATTACCCGCGAAATCCTCCAATGACGCAGTCAGCTTGCTGCCGTTGTTGAGCGATTCCGAAGCCGAGTCTTGGCCGCATCATTCTGTGACCTACTTGTCGAAACCCGGCAGCTACAGCGTCAGCGGCCGGACGCATCGATACATCCATTATGCCGAAGGTGGCGAAGAGCTTTATGACATTCAAGCGGATCCCTATGAATGGACGAACTTGGCAAACAAGCCTGAGCACGCTGCGGTGTTGGAGCGTTTTCGCAGCGTTTCGCCGACGCAGTTTACCGAGCGTGTCGAGCCGTCGGTTGATTCTCTGACAAAGCTGTCATGGCACGAGATGCAGGACGGCCAAGCCCCTGCATCACGACCAGACGGCAACCCCTTTCCGGTTTACTTCATCAACCAGCGGGACACCGCAGTCGAGTTATGCTGGATCGATCGTCAAGGCAACCCGAAGTCCTACGGAGAGATCGCGGCGGGCAAACAGGTCAAGCAACAGGTACGTCCCGGCGCGGTCTGGATGATCCGCGATCCCGAAGCGAAATCGAACCTCGGCTTTTTCATCGTCGACGACCGAACCGCTCAAGCAATCATCCCCAAGCCGTAGGTGAGCGATTTATCGCCGTCGTATTTGCCGCCCAGTTGTCGTTGAGTCAATGGCTTCGGCTCGTGGAAATCTTTTGGTAGATTGAAGGGGAAAGCTGGCGGGTGCTTCGATACTCCCGGCGTTTGAATCTACTTTGCAAATCGGGCTGTTGTGATGAGTGATATCGAGGAAAATGAACCGGTCACGCTGTTGGTGGTCGACCATGACATCGTCCGTTTGGCTCATCATGTCCCGGACTGGGATGCGACGACGCTGGTGGTTTGTTTGTCAGAGGATCCAGTGGATTGGGCAGAGGTCCAACTCATCTGGCCTCGCTATCAGACGTCCCTGAGCGAACCTTCGGCGGATGCAATCGGGTTTGATGAGGTGACGCTCAGCGATGCGGTATCCGCCCTCAAGGAATCGGGGCCATGGATCGTTGTCGACCTGCCGCGAAAAAGAGTGTTTGCCGGCGGCGGCTACCCGGAGATCCCACGCGATAGCTGGTGCGCCGCGGGCGAAGAAACGCAGCGGGGCTATGAGTGTCAGATCTCGCTGCACATGCCGCCGTGGTGGCAGATGAACAATGACAGTCTCATCGATGACATTCTGGAACCGCGTGTGCCGATGCCGGTCGTTGCGGACCCCTGTCGCGACGTGTTGTGGGGCGAAGCACTGGAGGAGTTTTTTGCGACCAAGATCCTGGAATTGGTCCGAAGCGAAGCTTGGCATCTGGAACAGTGCGACACCGATGTGGAGATGCGATACTCGTTCACCGTTGCGGTTCATCGTGACTGGTTGATGACGCCACGCGATGACCTGGGCGGCCGAATGCCGCGTGATCGAATTCTACCCGGCAGAAACTGGATCGGTTTGCTGATCGATGGGCAACGATTTGGCGTGACGCGTGGAGGACCTCCGATGCCGATCTCACGCGACTTGCAGACCTACAAGTTCGGTCCGATGGGGACGGAAGAAATCTGCATGTACTTTGATTTGTGTCGCGAGATGATCGCCTATGGCTGGACGTGGGCGGTGGACCATCGCGATTCAGTGCCGGGTGAGGACCAGAAACGGCAACTGGCAAGCGAACTTGGCAAGCTCAAGCAGATGTGGCTTTCCTCGCCGTTTGAGGGTGGCGATCTGCCATCTGAGATCATTGATTGCGAACGAGTGCGGATTCCGAGGCAAGCGAAGCGAGGTGCTGGCGGTGGACATGTATTGGATTGCGATTGTCCCATCTGCATGATGGCGGAATCGGACGCGTTTGGCCCCATGTTCGTCGGAATCGACGGCCATCACTTGGAGCTCGACGACGAGTTTGCATTTTCGCTCTGTGAAACCAAAGCGGAATGGGAGTCGCAGCAGCAAGACTACAAAGCGTTTGCCGAGAAGATGGACGAACGGCTTGCAGCGCAGGAGAAGGAACGCGAGGAGCTTGGCGAGTTGGCGTCCCCCTGGGAACACGCGCACGTGAACTGGGACGCTATGCAATTCGGTCCAATGGCGACCATGGCGATCAGTTTCTTGCTTGCCGACATGGTGTCGTCGTTACAGGACCACGATTGCCCTCGAGATGATATCGATCAGCTCAACAACGCATTTCGCGAGTATCGAGATGCATCGCGAGACGAGATTGTTGATGCGACGCGTGCCTTCAAAGAAGCTTTGGAGGCGGTCGCCGACCGCAATTCGTTCTTGGTCTCACGCTCTGCGGATCTGCAGAGCAAGCTTGACGAATTGTGCCGTCAACAACTGGCCAGCGAGTGAACGTAGCGACTCACTCGCCTGCGTTTCGTGCGGGTTTGTTCCGCGTTTCTGCGAAATAAAATGCTTCGCAACGGTTCCGTCAGGGCTTGAATGAGCCGATTCTTGTCCACGGTCACCTCCCCAAGGAAATTTAATCGCTGCAAAACCCTCATGCGGCACCACAGCATGCCTAACACAATACGATAGCCAACTGATAAACTCAGCACTTCACGGCGGCACCGTCCAATCGCCGAGAAAATCATTCGGAGAAAGATCATGCCGCAAATCGTTCGTTGTTCGTGTGGCCAGCAACTGCAGGTCGAAGTCCCACCGCAGGGAGTTCGCGTGCGCTGTCCCAGTTGTTCTGCCGAGTTGTCATTAAGCGGGCAACCTACGGCTCCCGTTTCACAACCCGTCGTACCTTTTTCGCCTGCCTCGGCACCGCCCAGTACCGGCAGCAATCCATTCGGGACGGCAGCGGCACCCCATCGCCCAACGGCTCCCAAGAATGCAAGCCCAGTCAAGATCTTAGCGATCGTGGTGGCGAGCATGGCGGCGCTGCTGTTGCTCGCGTGCGGTGGTGTTTTTGCTTTGCAATCCTTCAACGGTGGCGGACAAGCTGTTGCGTTGGAGGAATCCGACAAGCCTGTCACAAAGGCTGAAGTGGAGAAGGTTTCTGCGGAGATCGAGTCCGGATTGCAGTCGGGGGCAATCGCAATCGTCGAGTCTCACATTGACTGGGAACGCATGATTGCCGAATCGATCGCTAATCTGGATTTGAATGCTGGATTCAAGTCGCAGTTTGGAAAAGGTCTCTTGCAAGGAATCCAGACTCGTGGCTGGGCCGGGCCGGTACATCAAGCCACAAGTGGTAATGTCAAGCTGCTCAGAGTCCGTGACAAGGAACGCGGTCCGGTGGCGCTGTTGCGAATCGAACCGACCGGAGCAGGAGTCGGATACTTTGAAATCGCCTATTTTCGCGACACCGATGACAAGGTCAAAGTGGCTGACATCTACAACTTTGCCACCGGTGAATGGCTGACGGAAACCTTGTACCGGATGTCGTTGCCTTTGGTTGCTGAACAGAACAAATCGATCCTGGAGAAACTCAATGGCAACGAGAGCTTGCTGGTCAAGCACCTCAGCGACTTGGAACGTATCCGCATGCTCGGTCAAACCAACCCTGATGCGGCATTGCGTTCGTTTCGCACTTTGCCTCCCAGTGTTCAGCAAGACAAGTCGTTCATGATCTTGCGAATCACCATCGCGACACAGGCCGAAGATGACTCGGAATACGATTCAGCGCTCAAGGATTTCATGCGACTGTTTCCCAATGACCCCGCGGCAGCCTTGTTCTCCATCGACTACTACGCCTTGCAGGGGGAACTGGACAAGTCGATCGCGGCAATCGACAAGTTGAATGAGATGGTCGGCGGCGACGCGGCCTTGCTGGTCCTGAGAGCTTCCGTTCACTCTGTGAGCGGTGACACACAAGCGGCCAAGGAGGATCTGAACAAGGCGATCGAAATGGAGCCCGAGCACAAGGGCGCCCAAGAGATGCTTCGGCAACTCTAGATCAAGACGTGCTGACACGTGTCTGTAGTGGACGAGGTCACGAGTCCTCGACACGTTTTTACCCTACAGGGACTCGTCACCTCGTCCACTACGGAGGGTGCAGCCTCATCTGCTACTCGCATTTTTGTTCCCTACAGTGCTTTGCTGATCTTGCGCACCACACTGATTACAATCAAGCTCTTCGTCCCCCCAAGCTCCCCTCCTGTTTTCTATTCCGGAAACCGTTTCCATGCGTTGTTTTCTCGCAATCATGACCCTTGGTTTTGCGTGTGCCTGCCAAGCAGAGTTCCCTCCGCTGTTCAACACCGAACCCGTCTCTGATGAGTCCTTGATGACACCAGCAGACGCTGCCGCCGGGATGAAACTGCCGGAGGGATTCACGGCAACTGCATTTGCGGCGGAACCCAATGTCCAAAACCCCATCGCCATGACGTGGGACGGCAAAGGACGATTGTGGATCGCGGAGAACTACACGTACGCGGAACGGACTCAACGTTTTCAGTTGGATTTGCATGACCGTGTTGTGATTCTCGATGGCGCGACTGGCGATCAAATGACAAAGCGGACCGTGTTTACGGACAACGTACAGATGCTGACGGGGATCGAAGTCGGGATGGGTGGCGTTTGGTTGATGTGCCCGCCCAAGCTGCTATTCATTCCAGACGCGAATCAGGACGACGTTCCGGATGGTCCCGCCGAAACGGTGTTGGACGGATTCACGGTTGCCGCTGCCAATTATCACAACTTTGCCAACGGGATTCGATTCGGGCCCGATGGCTGGTTATACGGCCGCTGCGGCGGTTCGTGTCCTGGGCGAATCGGCGTCCCAGGTACTGACGACGCAAATCGATTGGCGATGGAAGGTGGAATTTGGCGTTACCATCCGCGTCGAAAGACTGTCGAAGTGCTGACCAGTGGAACCACGAACCCTTGGGGACACGACTGGAATTCGTTGGGTGAGATGTTTTTCGTCAACACCGTCAACGGGCACCTTTGGCACATGATCCCCGGCTCTCACTTGACCCGTCCATTCTTGCTGGACCCCAATCGGCGAACGTATGAACTGATCGATTTTCACGCCGACCACTGGCATTTTGATACCACCGGCAGTTGGACGGACTCACGCGACGGTGCTGCAAATCAGTTCGGTGGCGGCCATGCTCACAGCGGATGCATGGTCTATCAAGGAGACGCGTGGCCTGAGAAGTATCGTGGTCAGCTTTTCACCTTGAATTTCCACGGTCGTCGCGCAAACCAGGAACGATTGCAGCGTGAGGGCAGCGGCTATGTTGCACGTCACGACGAAGATTTTATGATTGCCACCGATACTTGGTTCCGCGGAATGGATCTCAGCAGCGGACCCGATGGAAACGTCTTTGTGATCGACTGGAGCGATGCGGGGGAGTGTCACGAGCACACCGGTGTTCACCGAACCAGCGGACGTGTTTTCAAAATCAAGCCTTCGGGGGCTGAGCAGGATACCGTCATTCCCGCCTGGTCCAGCGACGCAATCATTGCCGGCTTGACGAAATCCCGGAACGTGTGGCATCAGCGACAAGCCCAATTGGCACTGATGTCCCATCCGGAAAACCCGCAAGTCGTCACTGCTCTGCGTGATACCCTTGCAAAAACCCTAGACGCTCCGGTTGCGATCCGATGCCTGACGACCTTGCATAGCATTGATCAACTGGAGCCTGGGCAACTCACGGCGATGCTGTCCCATTCGAACGAGCACGTGCGAGCTTGGGCCATTCGCTTGGCGACTGATGCAATGCCTATCGATGATTGCATGGGCCCTCACTGGAAATCGAATCAGTCGGTCTCGGTCGATCCCACGCTGCTGCAATCATTAGTGGACCTGGCCGCTCACGACAAGTCTGCGTTGGTCCGACTGACGCTTGCCTCCACATTGCAACGTCTGCCCGTCGAACGGCGGGCCGAATTGGCTTTGCCTCTGGTGGCTCATGCTTCGGATGCCGACGATCACAACTTGCCGTTGATGATTTGGTACGGGCTGATCCCCGTAGCGGATACCCAGCACCAACAGATCGCAGCGGTGGCTGCAAAATGCGAGTTGCCGACCACATTGCGGTTGATTTCACGGGTTGCGGCGGAGGAAATCGAGAAACAGCCTGCGATCTTGGACTCCATCTTGGTGGCATGTTCTGATAGGGGTGAGCAGGCCCGTGGCAGCGTATTGCAGGGGATCAGCGAAGGATTGATCGGCTGGCAGCGGGCGCCAAAGCCCGAGCATTGGGACGACTTTGTCAACAAGTCTGGTCAACAGCATGTCGATCTGACACGAGAACTGAACGTCTTGTTCGGTGACGGGCGAGCCATGCAAGACTTGATCGAAGTCGCAATGGGAAAGACCGACGCATCAGACGAAAGTCGGCTTGCGGCGTTGGAGAAACTGATTCAAATCGACCCGCCCCAGCTTCGCGAGATCTGTGAGTCGTTGCTGGGCAACAACCGTTTGAACGTGATGGCCGCGCGCGGACTTTCCAAGTTCAACGACCCGTCCATTGGCAAGGCGATCGTTAATCGGTACGGCAGTTTTCGGGCGCCGTTTCGTCCCCAAGTGGTCTCCATTCTGTCCTCACGTCCGTCCTTTGCCACCGAACTGCTCCACGCGATCGAAGATGGCAAGATCTCACGAAGCGACCTATCAGCGTTTCAAGCCCGGCAGATTCTGTCCTTGGGTGACGACACGGTCGCTCAATTGGTACGCGACGTCTGGGGCGATGTGCGTGAAAGCTCAGATGAAAAGAAAGCTCGCATGGCAGCTCTGACGGCGCAACTTGGGCCAGATTCGCTGGCGCACTCCGATCGCTCAGCGGGCCGTGCGGTCTTTGCCAAGACTTGCCAAACATGCCATCGACTCTACGGCGTCGGTGGTAAGGTCGGACCGGATTTGACCGGTTCGAATCGCAACAACCTGGACTATTTGGTCAGCAACATCGTTGACCCCAGCAGTGTGGTCGACAAGAACTATCGCATGTCGTTGATCTTGATGACGGACGGACGCGTGATCAGTGGTTTAGTAACCGATGAAAATGACAAGTCGGTCTCTATCCAAACGGCGACCGAAGCATTGGTGTTGAGCAAGGACCAGATCGAGTCACGAAAGCTGACCGATAAATCATCGATGCCTGAAGGCTTGATTGACACGCTCAGTGAGACCGAAGTCCGAGATCTGTTCGGCTACTTGAGTCATCCCACACAGGTCGACTTGCCAGAATAGGTTTCGATGGCGAAACGCCCTCGTGCGACGATGAAGCGTTAATGGATGCCGTTTCGAAACGCCCACGCCATGGCTGCCATGGCGGAAACGGCAGCCAATTGAACCACCATCGCGAACCAATAGCGTCGCGGATGCGTTTCGCGACTGACATAGGCGTAGTGCGCAGACCACCCCGCCAGTGCAATTCCCGTCCACAACTCCAAAATGAAAATCCCAACGGTAACGACCGCAAAGATGATAGGTATCGTCATGAACGGGGTGCTCCGTCGGAGAAGGCTAATTACCCGATTCCTTTTGACGCCGCAGATTTTCGCTAACTCGCTTTAGCAATGCTCGATCGCTATCGCTCAGCGAATCCCGTCCTTTCTCGCCCAAACGCTGCAGGACTTCGTCGAGGCGTGACTCGTCATCGGCTTCTTCTCGTTCTCGTCGTAGAGCTTCTCTGGCCAACCGGCGTTTCTTTCGCATTCGGATGGACTCGGAAAGCTGTGATACCCAGCTTGGTCCGTCCGTTGCTTCTTCGTCGCCCCCGGTCAGCTTGGGCAAATAATCGCTGTCGGCCATGTGAAACGAAACGATGGAGTCACGCAAATCTGAACTTCGGCAGGAGACCCACAGCAACACGGACAAGAACACCAACAGCGGCCAGCGGGGAACGGCCACGTTCTGATCCGCCGCCATCGTGGCCATGGCGAGTAACAGGGTGGAAATCGCAACGAGTTGCAACAAGCGGCGAGCAAGTTTCGTTTGAAAAACTTCATCCGTCTCCCGGGCCGCCAAATAGGAAACCGACATTAGCAACGCACGTCCCTGATTGCGGGACAACGGGAACAACTGGCACAACACCTGCACCCAACAAAGCCATGTCCCTGCAAGCCACAGCGACTCGGACGCTCCCAGCCCAAAACCGGGAGAGCGAAGCAATTGCATCAGTTGCCCTGATGTCCACGCCGAATGAGTGATCGCGTGGATGGCAAAGAAGATCAGTCCACACCCGAACACCGCGGCCAGCGTGGTCGAAGCAACCGCAACGGTGGTTGATGCTTTCCATTGGGTGGCGTCCCAGATCCGATTGGGTGATTCAACCCCCAAGATACCGACGGTGATATTGCGGCTGTGAATTCCCAGCCCAAAGTGGAAGACCAAGTGCACACCGACTTGTACGATCCAACCGATGGTCCAGATTCCGACTGCGATCAGAGCCGTCAAAGGCAAGTCGGCGTTTCCGGGCCGATTCTGAATCATCACCACCAGCCCGGTCAAAACCGCTGCCGCGACAAACACCGCATACGAAACGTAAAAGTGAATCCCGCCGTACTCGCCGAGCGGCAATGACCAGCTGCTGGGAACGTCCGAGTCAAACGGTTCATCAGGCTGCTGGCGGGAAAAGACGTTTAGTCGAGGCATGAGGAGGGATTCGAGGGCGGCAGTATTTGATCGTAAGACTCGGCGGCAGACGCAGATGAGACACGCTCAGTCGCGTTGCAGGGCCCAAGTGGGGCTGACGATGTGTTGCAGGTTCGACGTGAAGTCTTCGCCGATGAATGCAGCAACGGACAACCCCGAGAGAATTGGATCCTTTTTCAAGCTGTCTTTGGAAACGGTAAATCGAACAAGCTTTTCCGCTTTGCCAGATACAGCGACGACCTGACGTTCCAGTCGTATACCGCCCGTTTTGGCGTTTGGTTCACACTGTTTCAGCGTCACATGCATTTTCTGCTCGCCAAGCGCTTCGGGCAAGTTGATGGCGAACCGAATTTCCAACACATCACCGGGGGCAAATGGTTCTCCGTCCGTTACCGCAGTAATTGCAATCGCGTCACGCAGTTTTTTGGTTCCTGCGCGAGCGTTGGAAGACGCTGGGACGCTTTTTTTACCAGGCGTCTTTGATCTTTTCACCGCCGTTTGCTTCTTGGCGTCCTCCGCCGCCATGAATTCGTTTCGGAGCGAATCGTTATCGATGTCAGAGAGCACAGGGGCAACCGGATCGTCGATGCGTTTCAGCTCAGCAAGCAATGTCTTTCTCAGCAGGATCAGCTCAGACTGATGGGACGGTGCGTCGATCAAGTTCTGTAAGCAATCCGGATCGCTGGCGACATCGTACAGTTCTTGCAGGACGCGGTGATCAAACAGCTCCAATCGCGCCGCGATCTCAGGTTCCTTTGCCGCCCGCTTGACCATTTGGCGATACGTTGCGGTTCCCGTCGTTGCCGTCGCAAACTTCCGCTCGCCGTCACTCCAGGGGTTGTACAAGTAAAGGTATTTCTTTGTTTGGATACCGCGCATGGGGTGTCGATTTCGACCGGAGTTCTCGTTGTACTGCAGCACCACATGATCGCGTCCGTCCTGCGTTTCGCCCTTCAGCAAGGGAGCAAATGATCGACCATGCAACCTCTGTGGTGTGGGGTGGCTGGTCTGCATCACGTCCAACAAGGTCGGCAGGAAATCAATCGCGGATACCATGTGAACGTCGTCTGCGGTTCCCGCTTTCGTGACTCCGGGCCACCGCACCATCAACGGCGTCCGCGTGCTGTGGTGGTAAAGCTGCGTTTTTGCGAATGGCAGTGGCATGCCGTGGTCGGAAAGAAACATGATGAACGTCCGGTCGAACTTGCCCGATTGTTCCAACGCCTGCATGACGCTGCGGAAAGCATCATCGGCGCGTCGCACACTGCTGTAATAGCTGGCTAGCTCGTCTTTGATCACGTCGTCGCTGGGCAGAAATCCCGGCACCGGCACTTCGTCTGCCGAAAAAACACGTGTGGGCACGTACGGATCGCTGGCTTGCTCGCCACGTTTGGTTGTGTTGTAAAACGGTTTGTGCGGATCCGAGATATTGACCATCAAGCAAAACGGTTTGCCCGCTTCCTCCGCCATGGCGATCGCATTGCGAGTGCTGGCGCCGTAGCTTGCTGGATCCTTGATGTGGTACTGCCCTCCGTCAGGATTTTGGGTCACATCAGCGTCCCACGCGTAGGGAGTGTATGGAGTTGAGTGACTGACTTTGCCGCGGATCGCGGTGAAGTAGCCGGCGGACTTGGCCAAGTCGCACAGCACGGGGTAGTCGGGATTTCTGTTCTGCTGAAATCCTTCCACGCCATTGACGTTGCTGAACAATCCTGACCACATCAGATTTCGACCCGGCATGCAATTGCCGACGTGCACATGTGCATGATTGAATCGCAACGCCGTCTTGGCAAAGGCATCAATCGATGGAGAGGTCTCCGGCAACGGACATCCAAACACTCCCAGCGAGTCGGCACTCATGTCGTCCACCGTGACGATCAAAACATTAAGGCGTTCAGGAACACCGCCGCTCGGCTTGGGCTCTTGAGCCTGTAAGGTTGCCGTCAGCCCGATTGCGGCCAAGAACAGCGCGATCGCGGACAAGGCATGGAAGCAAAGCCGGACAACGCGGGGCATTGGATGCCGGTGACTGCTGGGAGTAGAGGAAGGCATTTTGTCCGTGTGGTGTTGAATGGAGGGCGGCCGAGACGAAGCGACGGGGCCATCAATATAGCTTGACTGCGACAGAATTCCCTCCTTACGACGGCGACATTCCCACGGAAGCCCGAACCGAATGCTGGCACCCGCGTTTTTCCGCTGATAACGCCGGAACCGTCAAAAATTGCGGTTGGAAAACCAGCTCGGTTTGGCGAGCGTCAGATAGGCCACCGCGACGCCAGCGGCCAATCCGCAAAAATGCCCTTCCCAGGACACAGCCCCACCGGCACCCGGAATCAGCCCCCAAAGCACAGTGCCTCCGAACATCAGGCCGACCAGCAACGCGACACCGATGGCAACCAGACGCCGCTCCAAGAATCCGGACACGATGAGCAATCCGATCAGGCCAAACGCCAGCCCGCTGGCTCCGACATGAACGTAGTTTCGGCCGATCACCCACAGCAGAATGCCGCCCAGCAAGACGATCAGGCAAACGCTCAGCCACGGCTTTGCTCTCGAACCGGCAAGTAGTCCGAGCAAGATTGCCAGTGAAATGGTGTTTCCAAAGAGATGGCTGATTCCTCCATGCAACAGCGGCATCAACACAATGCCCGGCAGTCCCGACAGCGTTCGCGGACGCAAACCCCATGAGCTCAGATCGTAGGGGATGAGCAAGTCCACGAAATAGACAAGCCACATCACTAGCAGAAACACACCGATCCAATAGAACTGTTTTTGCATGACGCGATGGAGATCCGCTGGAAACAAGAACCACACGGAACCGCAATGCATGCGTGAACGTCCGGCTTAGAAATCTCAGCTCGCATTGTACACTTTGTTGTGCGTCATTTGTTATGTACGCTTTGTCGGCATTGATCAAATACCCGTTGCTAAGGTGCAGGCATGAGGATGGATGAATCTGTAACCCGGTCACTGTTGATGGGACTGGCCGGCGAAGGGCTGGAGGAGGTGCTTTCCTCGTTCGCGCCACGCAGCTTTGAGGCGGGTGACACGATCGTGGCGGTGGGCGAGGTGGGCGACGAACTGTTCTTGATCACGGCCGGCAAAGTCCGCGTATGGAGCGGTGAAGGACCCGCGGTTTCCGAACGGACGCTGAGCATTCTGGGCCCCGGTGACCATTTCGGTGAAGCCGCCGCATTGGGCGGTGGTCGCCGCACCGCAACCGTGACGGCGGTTTCCTACGTCGAAACGCTGGTTCTGAGCGGCCCCCAATATCGCCGGTTGCTGAAACAGTACCCACAACTGTTGGAGAACGTTAGCCGCTCGCTCACCCGCCGACTGACCCAAATGAACGCCGCGTCGCGGTCGCCGGACAAGTCCAAACGCAAGGTCCATTCGCTCGCGATCATCGTCGACCATCCGGCCGGATGGTCGTTGGCACAATCGATGCTTGGCACGCTTAGAAAGAATGACCAAGTGATCCAGCCGATTCTGGTCACGGACACTCCACCGCCGGTTTCGGCACGGGAGATGGATCCTGACATGTTGGAAGTCAACGAGTCGGATTTGGCAATCACGATTGCCGGTCGCAGTCGTGGCGATTGCTTTGCCGTCGCGATCGCACACGGTCCCGTTGCGTCAGCGGCGGCCACCAAGCAGTGTGATCGTGTGATCGTTGCGATGGATGCCCAAAAAGGGCTTGCCAGTTTTGGCGGCGAAATCATTCGAGGCATTCCCGCTCACCGCCGGCCCATCGCGGCAATGTTGTATCCAGCCGACATCAATTCCCGGCCCAAGATGGACGACGACTCCGTGCATATGGTGCGTTGCAAGATCACGGATGTGCCAGGCGGGCAAATGCACCAAGCTCACATCGCAGCCGAATCCATCGTACGTCTACGTCGATCACTCAACGGCGTCCGTGTCGGACTGGCGCTCGGTGGCGGTGGGGCACGCGGAATCGCGCACGTGGGGGTGCTGGAAGTTCTGCAGCGTGAGAACATCGTGTTTGATTCCATCGCCGGAACCAGTGCCGGATCCATCGTCGCGGCAGCCATCAGTTCGGGATACGCGGCCGATGAAGTCGGCCAGTTCTTTCGCGATGAAATGATCCCACCAAAATTCTTTGCCAAGTCGGGGGCTCTACGAAGAGCTTGGTTGGTGCACAGTTTTCGCGGCAGTCGTTTTGAAACAAAACTGCGTCGCTACATGAAGACCCTTGATTTCGCGCAAGTCGATTTGCCGCTATCAATCACTACTCTGGATTTGATCAGTGGAAATCAAATGATTCGACGTAGCGGTGACGTCGTCAACGCCGTTTTGCAAAGCATCAATCACCCTGTTTTCGGACGCCCGATCTTGGCCGAAGGTCAGATGCTGGTGGACGGGGGTGTTTTGATGAACGTCCCCGCATCCGTCCTGCGAGCTGAAGGTTGCGATTATGTGATCTCCGTCGACGTCGGTTCGACGTTGTCGACCGACTACGCCAGAGACAAAAACGGCAACCCGCGTCGCCCGAGTTACATTTCGACGCTGCTGCGTACCATGGACATCAGTCGCAGACATTCCAGTGCCTTGCACAGTGAAGAAAGTGATTTGATCATCACGCCTGAGACACAAGCCTTCAAGATCGAGGACTTCCACGCCGTTGACCCCTTGATCGACGCCGGTCGCGAGGTCGGCGAGCGGATGAAAGCCGACGTCAAACGCTTGATCGACAATTTGCGAACCGATCTGCTTGGCCAAAACACGAATGCGTGAACTGTACGTCGTTTGACCCGTAGCCGAAGGCGTAGGTGAGCAGAACGGATGATGTTGGTTCGAACCCATGGTATCGCCGCCGAAGCCTTCGGCTGCGGGTCACGCAAGCAGGCACATGCCGCTGCTCACATGCCGCTGCGTAACGCGTCCAGGTGGCGGCCGAAGTGATCATCGAGCACTTCGATGTACGTCTCCGGATGGGATTTCAAACAATCGTGCACGATCTTGCCAAACTTTGCATCGGTCAAAACGCTGCCGAACGTGCAGTGCAGGATTTGACGCCCCGGTTTGGTGAACCCTTTGCCCACAGGAACGTCTTTCCACATCTCCAGGTATTCGCTTTCCAGCGTCTCATCATCAGCCTCTGACGTCTCGGGTGCATCGGCCAATGTTGCTGAAACGTGATACGTCGCCTTGTCGATTTCGTATCGACCACGAGAAAAATCGACGATCTCTCGAAAGCTCTTGGGATCGTGTCGCGCCACCACTCGCAAGGCTTCCAGGTAACTGGTCCCCGCCGTTTTGACGTGGAACTTACCCTTGGTCGCACGAGCCAGCGACGCGTACATGGAAACCTTGTCACTGCCCGAGTGCAAGCTCAACTTGTACGGCCCGAGCGTTTCTGCGATCGCGGCGTGGTCAGCCAACGAAGTTTCCAACGCGGCGAGGTCGCCTTTGAAATCCACTCCTTTTTCAAAGTCACCGATGAAGCGAGGTGCCAGACTGACGAGCTTCATGCCGCCCTTGAGGCACTGGTCGGCGATGATGAAGTGTTCTGCCAAGGTGGTCGGTTGGTCGGTTTCGTCGACAGACAGTTCGATTTCATAGTCGTTGCCCGCCTTCTCGTTGACGGTGCGAATGTAGTCTCCCAAACGCAACGCACGGGAAATCGCCTTGCCGTACTTCACGGCAGCACGCATACAGGCGGCTTCGTCCAATTCGATCACGGATCCGGTCGAAAGCTTGATCGTGGAACCAAGATACTGGTCGTACCACGGCGCGTCGTCGCGTCCCTCCGAAAACTTGGCCTTCAGGGTAGCTTCGTCGTAGTCGTCCGCTTGTTGATCCACGTCGTCCGACGGATCGATGGTAAAGAACGTGAATCCGGCAGCGGCGGTGATGTCGACGTCCTGATTGACCTTCAGGTGATCCGCATCGGCACCGATCACATCGGTCCATCCCGCATCTGCCGCCGCGTTCATGGCATCGGACATCACGCCTGCGGGTGTCCGCTGTGTCCGCGTCATTTCACGAATCGACTGCTGCGGAAAAATCGCTGCCATGCCCGCGCCGCAGCGCTTCATGGCGGCAACGTGCCCGGGAGTCGCCAGTCCGGTTCGGTCTCCAAATCCGAAACTCGGAGTCATCCCGAGCGTACTGCATTTCTGTGTCATCTGTTGGTCGCCTCTATGGAAACGATGTTATCATTTGTGGGGAATGTCAGTCTAGAAAGACTGACGTACGGCCAGAGTCTCATGCGACGTCAATGATCGCTTTGATCACGCCGGTTTCTGGTTTGGTGAACGATTCAAAATCATTCACAACACTGTCAAATCCGGTGCGGTGCGTGATCCACGGATCGGTGTTGATGGTTCCTTGTTCGATCAACTGAATGATTCGAGTGAAGTCCGGCGGCAACGCATTTCGCGACGCTAAGATGCTGGCTTCTGGTTTGTGCATTGTCGGATGCGTGAACGACAATTCCTCCGTGGTGATGCCGACGTAGACCAGTGTCCCCGTGGGTGCCAGATAACGCAGCGCGCCAGACATCGAATGCTTGTTGCCCGTGGCGTCAATGATGACTTGGTACATGTCGCCGCCCGTGCATTTTTGCATCCTTTCGATCTCGCTGCCGTCACCCGAGAACAGCACCGTGTTCTTCACGCCGTAGTTATCGGTGACGAATCGCAAGCGATCGGGATTCATGTCCATCACGCTCAACACTGCCCCAGTCAACTTCGCGAACTCCAACGTCGCCAAGCCGATCGGTCCGGCACCGATGATCAAGGCATGGTCGCCAGGACGCGGGTTTCCACGATCATTGGCGTGGCAGCCAATGGCCAGTGTTTCGACCAACGCCAACTGGTCAAAATTCAGCTTCTCTGATCGATGCAGTTTGTCGGCGCGGATCAAGAACGATTCACACAAACCGCCATCCATCATCACTCCGATGACCTTGAGGTTTTGACAGCAGTTCGTTGCACCTCGACGGCAAGGGTAGCAATGTCCACAATTCATGTAAGGCTCGACGCTGCAGCGATCGCCGACAGCGACGCTGGTGACACCGTCGCCGACCGCCAAGACCTCCACACCCAGCTCGTGCCCTGGAATGCGTGGAAAGTCAAAGAACGGAAACTTTCCGAGGTAACAACTGATGTCGGTTCCGCACACACCCATGCGATGTGTTTTTACCAGCACCTGCCCGGACCCGGGCGGACCGGGCTCATCAATCTCAATCGGTTTCAGCGTCTTGAGTTCGCTGATTTGAATCGCTTTCATACTTCTCTCGTGGGTTCACTTGTCTGCAATCCATAGACCCGGATCGCGTTGTTCGAAAAAAAGTCTGCTTGTTCGTGCTCAGAAAGCTCAGAGACTAGCTCGTGGACGGTGTCGGTCCATCGCTTGTGGCCGGATTTGAGCAAACATACCGGCCAGTCGCTGCCGAACATCAGACGCGATGGACCAAACGCGTCCAAGGCGACATCCCAGTAAGGACGAATCGTTTCCATGCTCCACTGTTCATCACGCACCTCCGTGACCACGCCCGAGAATTTGCATGTCAGGTTGGGACGTTTCGCGATCTCTCGAAAGCTCTGTTCCCAACGATCGTCGAACTGAAAGGGATCGATCGTCGGTTTTGCGATGTGATCCAACACCGCGTTGAGGTCCGGGTGCGCGTCAAGAAACTCGATCGATGCGGGCAACTGTTTGGCAAAGATCAAGATGTCGTAGACGAGTCCTCGCTCGGCAAGCAAGCCGACACCACGATTGAACTCAGCGTCCAAGATGAAACGGTCATCAGGTTCGTCTTGGACCACATGGCGGACTCCTTTGAGCAAAGGATCGGCAAGGTATTGATCCAAAAGTGCGGCAATGTCGGCGTCTGCCAACGGAAACCAGCCCACGACGCCATTGACCAACGGGTTGCTGTTGGCAAACTCCAGCAGCGAGTTTGTCTCTGCAAGACTTTGGCGGGCTTGAACCGACACAAAACCGGTCACTCCGCTTTCGGCAGCGACTTGCGTTAGCTCATCAGCCCAGAAATCATGTCGGAGTACCGACATGTCGTCATTGATCCATGGATACTGGTCCTCGGAATACCGCCACAAATGATGATGGGAGTCGATCAGCATGTTCGCTATGAAATGAAGAGAGGGCGTGGTGAATCAACCGCAACAACTTAGCAAATTTCAGAACATTCCGGCAGCGTTGCCCACAACGCTTCGCCGAATTGGCTGCCGTCATTGGGGCACATCGGACCCATTTTGTGCTGGAATAACTGGCACGCCGGTCGCATATGGACCTAGCGAAACAAACGTCACTACCGACAAACCCGCAAGCTTTTATGCTTGCCTGAAGCCGCAGTGGTGTCAGGGACGATGACCCAACTACGTTCGCGTGTTATCCCCGATCCTTATCGCGTACGAAACGCCTCCAAGCGTCGCCGGTCCCCCCATCCCCGCGCCGACGACTGCGTTTTGATCGCCTAACCGCACTAGCGAGTCTCGAGATTTCCATGGCCGACTCTTCAACCACTTCCCTCGACAGCGATTCCGATCAGCTGTCCAAACCTGCACGTGTTGGCGCACGCCGCAGCGATGCAGCACAGTCTCCCCTGGAAACCTATCTGCGTGAGATCAACGAGACAGCGCTGCTCACCGCCAAGGAAGAGTTGCAACTGGCAGCACTGATCGAGCAAGGTGATGTGGAAGCGCGAGACCGAATGGTCCGAGCCAATTTGCGATTGGTCGTCAACATTTCACGAGGCTACACAGGCAAAGGCCTCAGCTTGCAGGACCTAATCGAAGAAGGAAACCTGGGGCTGTTGCGGGCCGTGGAAGGATTTGATCCGACGGTCGGTACCCGGTTCAGTACTTACGCGAGCTATTGGATCAAGCAATCGATCAAGCGAGCGTTGATCAACAGCGCCAAGACAATCCGCATCCCCGCGTACATGGTGGAGTTGCTCAGCAAGTGGCGACGCGCAACGGCGCGTCTGAACGAAGAGCTTGGTCGAACGCCGACCAATGAAGAAGTCGCTCGTGTGCTGGGCTTGCCGAAAAAGAAGCTGCCGATCATTCGCAAGGCAATCCGCATCAGCAACAGCACGCCACAAAGCGACCAATCCGAATCAGGATGGTCACTGGGCGAGATGGTGATGGACGAACGACTCAAGTCACCCGATGAGATGATGCTCGACCACGACATCCTGCGTCACGCCATGGACTTGCTCGATGACCTGGATGATCGCGAAGCCACCGTGTTGCGTTTGCGATTCGGGTTGGATGGATTCGAGCCCAAGACGCTGAAAGAAATCGGCGCCGAACTTGGCCTGACACGCGAACGCGTTCGCCAGATCGAGACAGAAGCACTGCGACGCCTCGCCGACGGATTGACCGATCCAAGAGAACGAATGGGTTGAGGCAACGTCGCTCTCAATTCACGTAGCCGAGCCTCTCGGGACATGCGGAAAATAAGTGTCGCGAAATCCACGTAGCAATCATCGCTTCGCGTGATTTTGGTAACGAGAGTGGACACATATTCTCCAAACCGACCACGAATTGGTTAAACAACATAGCCTGGGGTCGCGGCGAAGCCAGCGCACCCCGGGTTAGCTCCGATAGCTGCGGAGCAGCGACAGCATACAGCATGGGGTGCCAACCCCATGTTTCTGCAAGCGAGTCCGCCCAGAAGCTGCGGAGCAGCGACAGCATAAAACGTTTGGTGTAGCCCACAGCACGCGGTGGTCCGGATGCAATCTGTCGCCGCTCCGCGGCTTGTTGGCGGCGTCGGGTGTTCACCTGGGGCTCGCGCCCCAGGCTGTATGCTGTCGTCGCATCCGCGACTGAGGGGATTGCTGGGAATGTGAAGAATGAACCGGCGATGATCGCTGCGCTCTATCGCCGGCTACCGTCTGAGACCGCTTCACGGTCATAGGCAGCAACAATTCTTTTCACGTCTCCCGAGACGCGATTACGTGACGCTTTTATGAAAAAGCGATTCGCATCAGTTTGGGCAAGAACTCGCGCAGTGCTCGGCTGCGGTGGCTGATGGCTCGTTTGACCACGAGATCCAACTCGGCAAACGTGCGATGGTACTCGCGGATTTCGAACAACGGGTCGTAGCCAAATCCCGCCGTTCCGCTCGCCTGCGTGCGAATCAATCCGCCGCATGTTCCACTGGCCGTTGCCCGCGGGTTTCCTTGCGGATCGGACAAACAAATGTGGCAGGAGTAATACGCGGTACGCTTTTCCGTCGGCACACCCTCCAGCTCCGCCAACAGCTTCGCGTTGTTCGCCGCGTCGTCACCATGTTGGCCGCCGTACCTGGCGGAAAAGACTCCGGGAGCTCCGCCCAATGCGTCAACGCTCAGCCCGCTGTCCTCCGCCAGCACCCAACGACCCAAGTGTTTGGCTTGAACGGTCGCTTTCAATTCCGCGTTCTCGGCAAAGGTCGTGCCGGTTTCTTCCACATCCGTGGCGTCAGGGATTTCCGACAACGCAGTCAATGCGAATCGATCCACAGGCAACAGCAGCCTCAGCTCGATGAGTTTCTTGGCGTTGCCTGTTCCCAGTACCAAGTCAAACATCGGACGCCTTTCCTGACTCAACCGACTTGGCCATTGCAAAGATCTCGTCCGCATCGAGAACGAGATCGTTGCTGGTGAACAACGACTTGATGGCTGCCTTGTGGGTCTTCATTTTCAGGCCGCCGACGCCGATGGCACCGTAGCCGACACCGCTACCGATCGCTTTCGCTTTGTCCATCGCGCCGATGCCGCCGATTCCGGCCGGCGGGACGGCGTTCAGGTCGATCGCGACCGCCAATGATTTCACACCGCGGATGGTCTCTTCATTGGCCAGTTCGACACCGGCGGCCCCGCAAGCGATCACGATCTGGGCGTCCTGGAGGATGTCGGCAGTCTGTTCTCGTGTCGCGGCTTGCGCGGCAGAGACGCTGCCCTTTTGAATGTGTTTGCCGATCGCGTCACATGCTTCCTGGGCACGGTCCAGCGAACGGCTGGTGAGCGAGACCGCGGCGCCGTCGCTAGCCAACAGTCGCGCGACACGTTGGCCGACAGGGCCGGTTCCTCCGAGGACCACGGCGCGGGCTCCGTCCAATGCGATGTGTCGTGATGCAGCCACGACGGCGGCGGCCGCAGTCGTGTTGCAACCGTTTGCGTCGAGCATCACGGAGACGCGGACGGGACCGAAAAAGGTTTCGGTGACGCAGTGCAACAAGTGTTCCGCAGCATCAACGTCGCTGCCGCCGATAAAAATCGCGGTGTGACGAAGATCGTCGCCGCCACGGGTAAACATACATCCGTGAACCAATGGACGCACAGACGACGGATGAACTTGACCATACGAGACCAAGTGGTCGATTTCGGAATCGATCGCCACGACGGCATCGAACGAGCTGGGATGATCGTCGCCATCGAACTGAAAAAGAATTCGTTTAGACAAGACGGCGTTCCTTTGAATGCGTGGGAAGGCTTGAATGCGTGGGAATGCTGTGGCGGCACCGTTAGAAAAAAAGCTTTTCGGCTCGCAAGTGAACCGAAAAGCTTCTTGGACTTACACGACTTCGCAAAGGCAGTTAGAAATTGCCCTTGAAGGGGTGAGCAGCGGAGTCTTTCTTGGCGATCATTTCGTCCGCGGTTGGCTTGCCGCCCATGGCGTTGACCAACGATTGCTTGACGGCTTCGTAGTTGTAGTTGTAGATCTTTTCGTCGTCTTCGGCTTCGGGGTGAATGAACACGCCGCAAACACAAACGAGATCTTCTGCTTGATCCTTGGGGATGATTCCTTCGCTGACCGCGTCGGCAACCGCCTTGGCGACTGCGGCTTGCGCGGGACCGAACATTTGCACGACTTGCTTAAAGCCCTTGAGGGTCACCTTGGTGATCATCACGGTCGAAGGCTTGACGGCAACGTTGGGCTCCAACACGGCCAACAGGTTTGTGTGTCCTTCGCTTTGCGTCGACAGCGCATTTGCGAACGCGATGCCTACGGGGCCGGTCTTGCTGCCGATCATCAAATCGATGTGGGCCACTTCATTTCCATCGCCCACCAGGGCTTCACCAACAAATAACGACATCTCAATTCACCTTTACGAAAAGTTTTCGACTGGGACACATCTAGGAGGGACACCTGTATCGGAACAGGGAAGACCGGTGAGGGAGCTACGTGTCCTTGCCCCGCTATCCGCTCGCCGCCTGCCGAAGACACAATGCGGTGGCACCGTCATTTTTCGGGCACCGCATGTCATTGCAGGAGACGATTCGCGTCGCCGGTCAGCGTAGATCCGGCGTTTCGGGTGGGTCTGTCCAATGCAGAAACTATCAAACCGCCACGATGATGCAACCCACCCACGAATTCAGGATGCCGGCGTGTGATGAAACGTCGCGTCTGGGGCCAGAATGGACGCCCCACGTGATCTTGATCGGCGCGTCCGCGCGGGCGGCCGCCCAATCGGCACGGCTTGCCGGACTGATACCAATCACCATCGACCTGTTCGGTGATGACGACACCCAAAGGCTGTCACGAATTTGGTTTTCTGCGGTCGAGATGTATGAAAATGCGTCAAAAGTGGCGGAGGTTCGACACTGGCTGAGCCGTCATGTGGATGACGACGTGCCGGTGATGTTGGTGGGCGAGTTCAGCGGCTGCGTGGAACTGGCACGGCGGTTGGAACGGCCCATTCTTGGCAGCACGACGGCGGTGCCAAAACAGGTCAATGACCACCAGTTCGTCGAGTCGATCGCAAAGCAATGCGGCTGCGTCTTTCCCGAGACACGTCGGACACCGCCCGCGATCCAAGCCGGCTGGCTGTCGAAAATGGATTCGTCCAGTGGTGGTTTAGGGGTGCGATGGAGCGGCGATCGCAAGCCCGATGGCAGCCCGCCGTATTGGCAACGTTGGCATCCGGGAAAACTGCACGGAGCCCATTTTCTGGCCGACGGTCGTGACAGTGTCCTGATGGGAGTCTGCCGAAACTCCTTCACCCGCCTCGGCGATCGACCGTTTGTCTATTCCGGGTCACGTGGGCCGATCCCAGTGTCGTCTGATGTCTGCGAGCAACTCAAAAAAGTCGGGCAGGCGATCGCAGTTCAATCCGGAATCGTGGGCCTGTTCAACCTGGATTTTCTATTGCACGGCGACGATGTTTGCTTGCTGGAGATCAATGCGAGATGGTCCAGCGGGATGGAGATTCTGGACGACTGGCTCCAGACAGTGAAAGGGAAACCCGTCGCGTCAATCATCGGCGACGCTTACTCACTGGGGACTCATCAAAGACCGTTGGAAGCGCTGGCTGCGGCAAAGCGTTTGAGTGAGACCGTGTGTCAGGACAATCTAGTAAGACTTTACAAACGAGTGGTCTTTGCAAATCGTTCCGGACGTTTTGATCCTCAACGCATACCAAGCGAAGTGCTCTGTGGTGAGCAATCACTTTGCGATGTGCCGATGGCTGGTACGGAGATCCGCCGAGGTGAGCCCATTTTGACGATCAAGTGGGTTAGGAAAGGCGGAGTGCCAAAACGTCACAACCAGTCAGAAGACAAGCCAACGTCACTCCGAGCGTTGGTGCGGACAATCCAGGGCACAGTTCGCTAGACGCGGATTATTCATAACCCGACGCGTAAGCGAGGGAAACTCGGTAAATCCTGGACTGCTCAAAATTTGGTGTTGTGTCTTTTTCGGTTTGTGCAAGTTTATGTCCCTACTGCCGGCGCAGCTGGCGGCCCCCAGTGAGCCTCAGGCACTAGCCGTGGGCCTGAAGCGGATTGTGGTGCCGGCCCACGGCTAGCGCCTGAGGCTCACTTTGATTGCGATGCATGGAACAAAAACATGGACTGAAAAAACAATGCCAACACCAAGTTTTGAGCAGCCCACCACGAGTGCATCGTCCAGTCTTGATTTTGGGGTAGCGAAACTCGTCAAGAGTTTCGGCAGCGTGTGAGATGCCGAAAGTCTTGACGACTTTCGCTAGGGGCAACCCAAATTCTTGACTCTGATACAGCACTAAGCGCAAGCGAGTGATTCACGCGTTTTATTCACTCGCTTGCGCTTCGTGCTGGTATTTGCATCGTTTCCAATCAAGATCAATTTACGATCGCATCACCAGGGACGAACGAACTTTATTTGTCGGAGCAACTTTTTGGCACCATGACACGCTCGCGCGTTCAGCTATATTAAGGATTCGGATTTCTTTCCCTCCAGATCACGAGAAGAACAATGAAGAAGTTGATTGCCGGATCTTTTTTGGCGATGTTTTTGATGACGCTGACGACCGGCTGTGAGCAAGGCGCACGTAGCACGGTCGAAAACGCAGAAGCCGATGCGGTCGCTGCGTACGAAGCGGAAGTCGCCGCAGAAGTTGCTGCTGGTGGTGCCAGCGACGTGCCGGCGAAAGACTTGAACAAGTAGTTCCTGTCTTCAGAATAGAACTCAACTGTTCCAACAGTTGTTTGGTACAAGCCTGAGTTTTTGTTTGCCGGTCGCTGAACGAAAAAACCTCGACTCCTTTCGGAGCCGAGGTTTCTTTTTTGCGAGATTGAATCAGTGAAACCTACTGATTCAATTGCTCCTGGATGACTTCGCTGCTGGCTTTGGTACCTAGCGATCCCCAAAGTCCGTACGGGCTTTGCGAACCTGGCGATGCAGCACCGACTCCGGAAAGCCAAACCATACCGGCACGGCTGTTGCCAGATTCGATCGAATCGCTGATGAAGACCACCGCACCATCGGTCATCAGGATGTGAGCACCACCTTGGTGCCTGCTGGACGCGGTGTACATACCCGTTTGACCAGCATTGTTTCCACCGCAGACATGGTGGTTTGGTGGTGCGACGGTGTGCATACCAGAGGCGTGGGGACGGAAGTCAGCCCAACGGGATCCACGACCAGCGGCAGCTCCGTCCAAGGTCACGCCGGTTTGAGCCCAGAAACGCGGACGCAGCGGATCGATTTGACCTTGGACCTCGCACCATTTGGGGTTGTCGCGAACAGATGCCGGAGGGTTTTGTGAACTGTTCTGAGTCGAAATGGTTCGGTTATCGCGATCACCGAGGTAGGTGGCGATTTCACCCATGGCGATGGTGTTGGACAAACCGTCAAGCACGTCACGGAACTTCGCTTCCGCATGAGGAACGAACAGTCCACGGTCGGCTGCTTGAGACTGCTGATTCCAGCCTGTGTTTTGGCGGTTGTATTTCCACGACGGTGACCCAGTACCGGTTCGGATCGCTGCGTTGACGGGTCCTCGAACCGACCACCACATCGAGTCTCCCAAACACACGGCGTAATTGGTTCGACCAAGAGACGGCAAACCAAAACCCGGATCGCTTGGGCAACGGAAAGTTGGAATTTCAGTTCCCCATGGGCGATAGCGAATGTGATCAGGAGTTGGCCCCATGGCTGGCCAAACATTTGGCACCGTGAACGGGGTGTTGGGGTTGGTCGCATCAAAAGTGCTTGGGTTACTGATTTCTTCCCAAAGTGCTTGTTGCTCCATGAACGGTGTCATGCCAACAAGTGCGCTCAACCGCCAAGCATTCGCATGCCCGTAGTTGGTCCACCAATCTTCGGTCGGGGCGTTGCTGCCAACGGGGGCCGTACCGCCAGGACCGTCGGTTCCTGAACCGTGGATTGGAACTTGCTTGTAGGTGCTGTGGTAGTTCTGGATTGCCAGACCGATTTGCTTGAAGTTGTTGCTGCAACTCATTCTGCGTGCTGCTTCGCGAGCAGCTTGGACGGCCGGCAATAACAGGCCGACCAAAATGCCGATGATGGCGATCACGACGAGCAGCTCCACCAAGGTGAAACCGGCACGTGACCTGAGACGATGACTCATGAAAACCTCACGAATGAGAAAAAGGAAGGAACTGCCGTTGCGCAGAACGATACGGCGGTGGGAACATCAGTATATTACAACGCGATTTTCGAAGCAGTATCAACAGGCTAATTTTCCGTTTTTTTCAAGTTTTGAGCGGCCCGGCCAGTGGTTCCCAAGGGGAACTCTTTTGCCGTTTCCCTGACTCGCTGACCGCACGTGTCATCGGCCCCCCGAAGAATGCTCACGTCGCTCAAGCCAACCCGGTTTGAGGGACGTTGACGCTTCTTCGCTGGAGACTTTGCGATGACCCAAATGATGCTTTTTGACGCCCCGGCCGCTTCCCCACTGCCCGCTTCTGTGCCGGTTTCTGTGCCCGCTTCAGTGCCGGTTGCCGAGCCCGCCGCCCGGATCCAACCCAATCGCGCCGCCAACAAAGCCCCCGAGCACACGCCCGGCCTGAATCACATGGGCGACTTGGCGCGCCTGGTCATTCTGAGGTACGAGCTGGCGGCCAAGCGCCGAGCTGAACAAGCCGCCCGACCACGCTGAGCAATGGTCGCTCGATCTTCCAGATCGATAGCGTGCACCGCCATCCGCTGACAATCATCGTTTCGTCATCGGCCAACCAGCCCAAACGGGTGGGTGACTTGGTGGCGATGAGTTCCGCACATCCCGAGAGACGCGGCTACGTGGATTTGTAAACGTCGTTGGGTTCGGGGGTGGCTTCGGGGGGCACGACAGCCGTCGGTTCCGGCTCAGGCTTGGTCACTTTGCCCGGCTTGCGGCCGCGTCGCAACATCCATGCCGTCGTCAATGACCCCAAAACAAAGCCGATTCCAGACGTAACGACCATCAACATCGCCAATGGCAACTCCGTACTGAACAGAAACGGCATCTCCACGGGGACGCTCTCAGTGTTCGCCAAAGAAAACACCAGCAACACCACCACCCCAAAAAGCAACAGAAACCAGCGTATTCGCTGCATCATCATGAACCTCTCACTCGATCACTGAAGAACCGAACCGTCATCCGATTGTAACCGATACGTGAAAAAACCGCCGAGGAATGCTAGCATGGCAGGGCGGTTTTGTGTTTTCCCGTTTGTTGGACGTCTGCCAACACGACCCTCTTTTCAGCCAAGGCGCTACGATGGCGGCTCAGCAACAGTTTTCCTTCATGGACACCGAAGTCGAACAGCCCGTGCAGGCTGCGGCGACGGTGACGGCTGAACGGCAACCAACTGAAAAGAAGTCGCCTGAAAAGAAGCCAACCGCAACAAAACCATCCGCACAAAAAAAATCTACCCCCAAACCATCCCCACTCGTTGCCGCCGCTGCCAAGTCGTCGCCGCAGCCAACACCACCAGCCAAGCAAACACCAGCCAAACAAACACCAGATCGCGCAACCGCCCTGCAGAAACTGCGGGCCGCCGTAGGTTGCATCAGCACGGCGATCGACAAGGCTCCTGCGACGCTCTCGACCGGCTCCAGCGTGTTGGACACTTGGCTACCGGGTTCCGGATTACCCGTCCACGGTGTGACCCAGTGGGTGGCTCAGCACGAAAGCACAGGGGCGGCTTCGCTCTCGATGATCGCGGCAGCCAATCGTTTGCGACAAGTCACCCAGCAGCACGGGAGACGGTTGCCACTGATCATCGTCGATAGCGACGGCATGTTTTATCCACCGGCGGCGATCGCGTTGGGTGTTGCCTCGCAAGAAATGATCTTGGTGCGTCCCAAACGTCACACGGACTTGGTGTGGACGATCGACCAAGCCCTGCGGTGTGATGCGGTGGCCGGTGTGTGGGCGTCGATTCCGTCACGGCTCAGCGACCGAGACGCCAGGCGTTTTCAATTGGCTGCCGAGTCGGGACGCAAACCCGCGTTCATCGTCCGCGGCGCAAACGCGTTGCGTGCCCCCAGTTTTGCCGATGTCCAATTTCACGTCGATACTGCTGTTGTCGACGCCTCTGTTGCTCGCTCTGGCACCGCCGACATCGATCGCTCTCCGATGATGCGGGTCACCTTACAACGATGCCGCGGTGCCATGTTGGGACAAAGTGTTTGTTTGAGCATTGATGATTCTGCGATGCTGGTCACGATTTCCTCCGACGCGACTTCCTTTGATTCAGTGGCTCGCCATGAAACAACTGCTCTGCATTTGGCTTCGCAACTGGCCCATCCAACGACTGCTCAGTCGTCCCCTCAACGAGTCGCTCCGCGAACTGCAGCGGGCGGATCTGGCAGCGGATCAACCGACCGATCCGATCGGCAAAACATCAACTCCACTGCACGCCGCGCCTGAGCGCGCAGTTAATCCCACGCAGGGTCTGCCGATTCTGATTTGGCAGTCCGATCCACGACGCGGCCGCTTGGTCGTCGCGTGTTGTCGTCGTGCCGCCGCGCTGGGTGTACGTTTGGGGATGCCGATTGCGCAAGCGACCGAGTTGGCCAACTCAAAATCCGGCGTGACGGCTTGGATCACTCAACATGATCCCCTCCTGGATGACTTGGCGATCCGCGCGGTCGCTGAGATCTTGCAACAGCACATCACACCGATGGTCGCGATCGAACCGTTGGATGCGAAACCATGGGCCGGACAAGTCTTGCATCAGAGCGACTCGCTGCTGTTGGACCTCAGTGGCGTGGTGCACCTGTTCGGCGATTTGAATCAAGTCATCCAGTCGATCCACGGACAACTGCGACCGCTCGGTTTGCGTCCCAAGATCGCCATCGCCCACGGTGTCGCCGCGGCTTGGGCACACGCACACTTCAACCCGCAAGAAGACTTCATTGATGACGCCACCGCCTTGAACGCGTTGCCGGTGCAAGCCTTGCGGATTGCTCCGGAGACGGTTCACACACTATCGCGCTTGGGGGTTCGCCAAATCGGCGACTTGCTACGTTTGCCTCGCAGCGGCTTGTCGTCACGATTGGGCAAGCCGTTGGTCAAACGTATCGCACAGGTCTTGGGCGAAACCGATGAACCGCTCTCGATTCACCATGCCGATGCAGAACATGTCAGCTCAATGGAGCTGGAGTACCCGACGGACGACCAGTGCATTTTGATGCATCGCCTGGAGCATCTGGTCGATGAGATCATTGCGAGTTTGGCGGCAAGCCAGCGTGGGGCACTACGCTTGGCCTGCCGCCTGGACCTTACGGACCACTCGCAACTGGATTTCAATATCGGTTTATTTGCTCCGACACTGAACAAGAAACACCTCGTTTGCTTGATCGGTGCCTGCGTCGAGACGCGTCGCATACCGGCAAACGTCACGCGAATAACATTGTCGGTTTCTCTCAGCGGCTCACTCCGTACCTCACAGTCCGGTCTTTTTGACAATGACGAAGATGACCTCTTGGGCGATCGACCATCGGGCGATCAGAGTTTGCCTCGCTTCATCGATGCGATCAGCGGACGCTTGGGACGCGATGCGGTCCTGGGAGTCCGGCGGACTCAGGATCCGCTGCCCGAGAAAGCGTTTCAGTTGTACTCTCTGACGGATCACCGAGGTCGGCAGAATATGCAGCGTCGGCTCAAGCAGCGGTCCAGCACGAACGAGCCGGAGCCATCGACCGATCGCGCAAACTCCGACGTACCACGTCACTCCTTTCGTCCGCCTCGTGTGACCGACGCCGGACGTCGACCGATGGTGTTGTTACCCCATCCCTTGCCGCTCACTGCCGTGACTGTGGCGACGAAACAAAAGCCGCCGGGCAACCATCCCCCAATTCAACTGCCCGTTCAATCACTGCCCGTCCATTCACTGCCCGTTGCGTTTCGTCTCGGCGGACGAGTGCATCGAATCGTCCGGCACCGAGGTCCCGAGCGAATTGAAACGGCGTGGTGGAGCGGACCGACGATCCGCCGGGATTATTATCAAGTCGAAACGGATAGCGGTCGCCGCTGGTGGATCTTTCGCACCTTGGGCGATTGCACATGGAGCCTTCACGGACACTTCGGTTGACCGCAAAGTCCTGCTGACGATGGCAACGGATCATCAATCGTTTGGCGTCGCAACTTTCAGCAACCATTTGGTGCGAGGGGAATTCTGGCGAATCCCATTACCGAGCTGGTTGGTGCGAGATGGTTAGCTACTCTTGCATCACGTCATTGGCGTCGGTCTCCGCACCGCGTCGCCACGACTGAATGACGCGAAACATTCGCCTCAGGGCGTCAGCTACCAAGAACACGCCGCCGACCAAGGTGCCAGCGAGATAACCTGCCGGTGGTCCCCAAAAAAGGCCGCCAACGATGGCACACATCAACTCCATCCCGAACTCTCCAGCGAACGCAGCTCCGACCACGATCACGGTCAAACTGTACACACCGCCGGCGATGACCGACGCTTCCCTCGGCTTCTTTCCGCCCATCAAAACGGCTTGAGCGATCGCAACGGTTGCTAGAAAACCGCCGATGGCAAACCCGACATAAACGCCACCGTCGAGCAAGTGCACCGCCGCGAATAGCAAGCTGTATCCGGTGGAGATCGCCAGCAACGACGCCAAATCGAACCGCCTGGGAAACGAAAACAAATCGCCATCAAGGTCTGGCTGTTCAGTGGACATCGGCGGACATCATGGGCAGGAGATTCGCTCTGCATCGTCGGCGATCCATTCTATCGCTAAACGCGATCTCTGCACGCCACAAAGCGGATTCGCTGCTGAACTCACGCCTTCGTGGGCAACGAGGTGATATCGAACCAGTAGTCACAAATTTGATCGACCGTGTGCTGCAAGTCATGCAGGTCGAAGGGCTTGACGATGTACGACGCACAGCCGTGTTCGTAGGCGATGGCCAAATCCTGGGGCGAATCGGATGTCGTCAACACCAGCAAGCGAATCCGTCGCAGCCGCTCGTCTTGGCTGATCTCAGCCAGGACCTCACGTCCGTCCATGACAGGCATGTTCAAGTCCAGCAAGACAATGTCCGGCGTGGGCGCATCGACAAACCGTCCCTTTTTTCGCAAAAACTCCATGCACTGTTCGCCGTTGGAAACATGGTGCAGCGTCACATCATGATCACTGCGTTTGAATCCAACACTGGTCAAATAGGCATCGTCCGCGTTGTCTTCGACGAGCAGAACGACTGCGTTACTGATCTTCATCGGCATGCACAGATTTGGATGGCTGGGATTCAGAAGAAAGTGATTTAGGCGAATGAAGTGTAAACTTGATCAGGGCTCCGACGTCGCTTTCGTCCGCCCAGATTCGACCGCCATGTCTCAGGACGATACGTCTGCAAACAGCCAAGCCGATTCCGTTGCCGGAGTACTCACCCTCGGCATGCAAACGTTTGAAGATTTCGAAGATACGCTTGAAATGTTTGGGGTCAATCCCAATACCGTTGTCCGCGATTGAGATCGTCCAACGATCGCCTTCGAGAATAGCGGATACCCGAATCTGCGGTCTTCGTTCCGGGTGTCGATACTTGATTGAATTCTCGATCAAGTTCCGGAACAACTGTTCGATTTGGGCGGCATCCGCCAAGACTCTTGGCAAGTCCTCCGAAATCAATTCGACCGAACATTTTTCCATTTCACTTTCCAGGACTGCTACTGCCGCCGACAGAGGTTTGTCCAACCAAACAGGCGTCAATTCAGAGGCCAGCGATTGCACACGAGAAAACTTCAACAGATCCTGGATCAGTGTTTGCATGCGTTTTGCACTGGCGACAATCCGGTTGATGTATTCGAGGCCCTGCTCGTCAAGATTCGGTGTGTAGTCACTCTCCAAGAACTGAGCAAACCCCATGATGCCGCGTAGTGGCGTTTGCAAGTCATGCGACGCGACATAGGCAAATTGCTGCAGTTCCTCATTGCTATTCCTTAATCGCTCGTTGGCTCGCTCCAGTTCCTGCGTTCGCTCGATGACACGCCTTTCCAGTTCGGCTTGCATTTCCAACTGCAGACGTTCGGCGTTCTTGCGGTTGGTGATGTCGCGAACAAAGCAACTGAACTCAAATCCGGCGTCGAGCGGCAAGACAGACATGGACAACTCAGCGGGAAATCGCGAACCGTCGCTGCGGATCGCTGTTCGCTCGATTCGTCTGTTCAACAGATCGGAGCGTCCCGCATGTAAGTGATCGCCCGAGTCGCTCCCCGGCCGCGATTCAGCCTCGTCCAGCAAGATGATCTCCGAGATCCGCATGCCGCTTGCTTGCTCGCGGCTCCAGCCGAAAATCACAGCAGCCTGATCATTCCACCCAGTGATGTGCCCCGAATCGTTGACGGTGATCACTCCATCGAGCGCGGTTTCGATGATCAATGCGGTGCGGTGTTCACTTTGACGCAACGCGGCTTCGGTTTCACAGCGCCGTTGAATCTCGGCTTTCAAACTTTCACGCTCAGCCTGCAAGTCCTCCATGACACTCAGCAGAGCGCGCGATCGTGAACTCGCCTCGTCTTCCGAGGTGGATTTTTGGGTTTGCACCGACCGCTGAGTGGACTCAAGGTTCATGACGACACGTCACGCAAGTACTTTTGTGACCTCCCCAACTCTTCCAACAAAGCATTGACTTCCTTCTTCAGCTCAATCACGCGATCTTCACGATCGGTCAAGTGACGAGCAAAGGACTCGAGCTCCTCGTTCTTGTCCTGCAGTTTCTCGTTCAGTGGCGCCAGCCCCGGCAATTCCAACGCTCGGGGCAGCGCCGGAATCAACGCCAAAACGGTGGCCCACGACACCACTGCCGTGCAGATCTTGATCAATCCCGAAAAGCGATACCACGGATGCCAAAAAATCGTCGCTTCGATCAAGTGCCCAAATCCGCACGAAAAAATGAAGCCCGCGAACAACCAGTAGATCTTTAGAAATCTGATGTCCGACCGCTGAAACACAAAGTAGGTGATGAGAATCGGTATCGCGATGTAAGCGCCAAAAATCAGCGAGTCCGAAACAATGTGCACCCAGCCGTGCAGATCTGACCATGAGCCACAGCGCCAGCGAGGCGGGAAACCTTGAGTATCAAAAAGCTCTGAGAACATTGTGAATCCGAATTCGAGATGGGATGAACCAGGCAACCGTCTCTACTGCTGCACGTTTTCTTGCTCACCGAACTTGTCCGCCGAACCATTCAGTGTACAGGATTAACAACCCGAATACTTTGAACCACGCAATTGAGCATCACTCGGACGGCCAAAGAGGCTGAGTCCAGATTCATCTTGTCGCGAGGTGTCCGGAAATCCTAATCTCCCGAAGATGGTGAAATCAGTCCGCACCATCAGACCGTCTCAGCGCAACCTCACCCGCAAACTCAATCGTCCATGGAATCCATGAATCAACGAGACTCAAGCCCTCGGGTAGATGAAACGTCAGAAAGCTTTTTCTGGTTGCGTCTGGTTTACGCCGGCACGATCTTTCTGGGACTGACCACGGGGCCAATCATTCTGTTTGCTCCCAAATTGGCTCGCAAGCTGGTGGGTTTTCCCGAGATGTTGCCCGAACAAGATCCCGTGATCGTTGGCGTGATCGGATGCTTCTGGACAGCCGCTGGCGTGATCTCCATTTTTGGACTCATGCAACCCTTGAAATTCATCGTGATTCCCTTGATTCAGATGATCTACAAGAGCACTTGGCTGCTGTTTGTGTTCTTGCCACTGCTGATCGCCGGCAAGTTTCCCGACTACGGGTGGACGATCGCTATCGGAAACTTCATTTTCCTGATGCTGGACATCAAAGCGATGCCGTTTCGCTATCTCTTATCGGATTCGATGTGTACCACAGAAACCACTGAACACCGCGTGGCGGAAGAGAAGCCGTCGACGATCGTGGTCGGTAATCCTCAGTAGACCATGAACATCATTCGATATGAGATCATCAGTGGCTAACCAGACTCGTCCATCGTCCAGTCTACTGAAGCGGTCGGTCGCCAAGTTGTTGCAGCCCGTGATCGGGACGATCGCTCATTCGTATGGCTTGCACACCCTACAATCACGAGTTTCGCAGGCGACGCTTGATCGAGCAAAGAAGAAACTAGAGCACGGGGAACAACTACGAATCGTCGGCTTGGGTTGCGGTGGTCACAACACGGGTGTCGGATTGGTCACAGCAGATCGTGACACCGGGATACGAGTCATCTGCAATCACGAGGAAGAAAGGTTTGTCGGGCAAAAACACTGCAAGGATTTTCCGGAATTCAGTTTCCAGCAGATGCAAGTCGATTTGCAAGACCTGCAGTGTGACCTCGGGGCGATCGACGGATTTGTTTGCACGTGGGACTACGTCAATTTTTTCTCAAACCTGTGCGGACATATTGTCGGTGAACTACCCGGCAGCCTTACATTGTTACGTCGTGAAGCATCACCGACGTTTTCGACTCGTGATATAGGCCGAATCTTTCGCGCGCCACAGAGCCTTGCGAAACAAGTTTCACGACAGAAAAATGCACCGCAGGCACACCCCATCATCTGCCTGCGTCATCATGACAGCCACGCATTCTCGGCGTACGGACTTTCTCCATTCGCCCAGGACGGCCACCCCACGTTGGTTGCCGTGATCGACGGAACGGGTGACGACGGCTCCATCTCACTTTATCGAGCCGATCAAAGCGGTTTGCATCGTTTCTACAGCAACAAGAACATCTTCGATTCGATCGGCCAGATGTTTCTGTACATCAGCAGTTGCCAAGGCGGTTGGGCGCCGTTGAGCAGTGAAGGACGCTATATGGGCGCTGCTGCGTGGGGAAACGGAGATCGGATGACGAACCCGTACTATCGAATGCTGCGTGAGGTATTCTCATTTGGACGCGATGGCGATGTACGTTTGAATCCCCGATTGGCGAATTGGCATCGAGGAGGCAGCCTACGACCGCTCAACCGGGCACTCATCGATATCTTGGGCGACCCCATCCTGCCCTCGCAAATGTGGAATCCTGATCACGTTTTGAACGTGGATGAAATCCAACATGCCGAGATCACACAGGATCGTGTCGACAAAGCAGCGGCGACACAATTGGTTTTTGAAGACGCCATGTTCCACGTGCTGGACTTCGGCATCCGTCGTAGCGGAGCGCAACGGGTGGTGCTGGCCGGCGGCACCGCGCTCAACTGCGTTGCCAGCATGCGGCTGATGGAACACTTTGATTCCGCATGGTTTCAACGCTACACCAAACTCTCCGGACCGCTGCAAATGTGGGTTCCTCCCTTTCCAGGTGATGCCGGACTGCCTGTTGGTGCCGCTTACCACTTCGCCTGCTTGGCCGGGGCGCCGATGAACAGGCCTGAGGGACGTTTGGCTCATCCGTTCTTGTGCGGACATGCAGCCTCAGAGAACGACATCAATGTCGCCCTGGCTCTATCGATCGACGACATCGGATCTGAACCATTCGGAAACATTCATTCACAAGATTCACTCGATCGAGTCTCAGACTTGATGGCTTACATCGTCGCACACGGAGGCGTGATCGGGTTGTATCAAGGGGCCGCCGAGTCCGGTCCGAGGGCTTTGGGGCACCGTTCCATTTTGGCCGATCCGACATCCAGCGATACTTTGCACGTTTTGAACGAGCGAGTGAAGCATCGGGAACGAATTCGTCCTTTGGCTCCGATGGTCACGTTGGATGCTGCCAAGGAACTGTTTGAGCTTTCGGATGGTGCAGCCGCTGATGACTATGATGCGTACAGCTACATGGTCATGACGACTCGTGCCTTGCCGATTGCTCGGAAGCTGATCCCCGCTGTGATTCATCACGATGGGACGGCGAGAATCCAAATCGTACGTGAACACAACAACCCGCTCGTTCACGCGTACCTACGAGCCATGGGACGACGGACGGGCGTAGAAGCCTCTGTGAATACATCGCTCAATGTCGGAACACCGATTGTTCAAACGCCCTCGCAAGCGTTGGAGGCGTTGCGACGGAGCATGGGAATGCACTGCCTGATCATGATCAGCGATTCAGGAGCCTGTTGGATCACTTGGCATCTCAAAGTCCAGGGATACAAGGACGGGGGTCAACAGCTTCGTCAATGGATCCATCAGTGGCAGGAATTCCCGATGGTACAGAGCCGAGTTCTGCATTTCCGAGTGACCAGACCCGCCACTGCAGCTTGACCTCCAAGGCACCCATCGGTTCACGTTGGTGGCTTTCATGGGATCTTTCGGGCCGGCATTTTCCACGTAACGCAGTTGCGAACTACTTCGCGGGGCAACCGGCTTTCGACCGCTGCCCTGATGCAATTCGCAATTCACGGTTACCGTCTTTTCAGGGAAATCCGATGGCTCATTTGATCGCGAAGCAAGGCACTTGGAATGTTGTACCTGGAGGAATCAGTGACACGCCCCGCTTGGTCGTACCACAGGTTCTCGATGGGATGTTGATCCAGGTGAAGTGTGAGTTCATGGCAAATACAGGGGTGGATGGCGGTTTTTATTACGCCACGCAATCACCTCAAATTCCCAGCGCGATGTCGGCCGCGCAGCGCATCATCTCGGGAACCAACGGCTGGGTGAACGTCGCGATGACCTCGTTCTGGACGCACGCGAATGACGGAAAAGTAGAGGACATCACGTTTGAGATGGATTTCACCACCGGCGGCTTTACCAAACACGGCCAAATCGGCCAGTTTCTGATGTACGCCTCCGTCGAAACGCTGCACTGACTCGGCGCAAAATCCAACCTGCCAGCGCGCCAGACGTTATGATGGGCGCTCTGTTTCCTGCGTGAGGGGGGCCCGTCGTGATCGGGTCCACCATCATCGGGTCCACCGTGATCGGGGTCACGACAGGAAACGGCCTCTATCATCCCGAGATCATACTGATGCGTTTCCTGAACACGCTGCTGCTGACGATCCCACTGCTCTGCGTCGGCTCACTGTCGCAAGCGGACCCGTCGGTAGCGGACGACTATTTCCTGACCATCGGCGGTGGATACGCACCGTCAGGCAATCAAGTCTCGCTTGAGAATAACGTTCTGTTCTTTCAACGCGTCCTGACCGACTTGGGTTTGGACACGTCCAAGAGCGATTGCTTTTTCTCGGACGGTGATGCCAAGGGTCACGACGTGCAAGTCATGGACCCGCAAACGATTCCCAAAGCCAATCGTTTGATGGCCGAGTTCTTTGGCAACAGTCGATCGCTCGGTCTCACCTATCGCGACCACCGTGTGCCCAATGTCCGCGCCAGCACTCGACCGGACAACATTCGTAAATGGTTCGTTGATGTCGGTGCAACAATGCAATCAGGGGATCGCCTCCTGGTCTTCGTCACCGCGCACGGCAGCCGCAGCAGCTCCTCCAAGGAACCCTACGAAACCACGATCGCGACTTGGGGAAATTCATCGATCAAGATGTCGGAGTTTGTCGGACTGCTGGATGAGCTGCCCGACGGAGTGGATGTCGTATCGATCATGGTCCAGTGCCACGCCGGCGGTTTTTCACGCTTGATCTTCAATGCCGGAGATCCCGATCGAGGAATGTCGCCGCAGCGCCGCTGCGGATTCTTTGCAACGGTCAACGATCGACCCGCAGCGGGATGCACTCCTGAAGTCGACGAGGCTAACTATGTGGAGTACAGCACGTACTTTTGGGCGGCGTTGTCCGGGCGTACACGAATGGGAGAATCCATCGAGTTGCCCGACTACGACGGGAACGGATCGGTGTCCTTTGACGAAGCTCATGCGTACACGATCCTGACGGCGGACACGATCGACTTGCCCAACAAAACCTCCGGTGAGTTTCTTAATCAGTACAGCAAGTTCGGCAAGGGTGACTCTGAACTGCTCAAGGATGACGAGCCCTATTCGGTCATCTTGGGTTTTGCCAATCCCGTTCAACGCGCCGTCCTTGAGGGGCTTTCGTCGCAACTGAACCTGGAGGGTGAAAAGCGATTGCTTGCTGCATCCGATGCGGTCGATTCCGGTTCTGGCCGAGGACGTTTTCGACGCCGGCGTGAGGAGTCCGATGCAAGCCGAGTCCGCAGGGAAATCTCTCGCGATCTCGAGCGACGTTGGCCGGAACTGGCAAACATCGTCAATCCCGTCTCCATCGAACTGATGACCACGCGAAGCGACGAGTTCATTCGAGCGATTGAAGAACACAAGGACTACAAACGCTATCGAGAGTTGGCGGATGCCGTCCTAGTCGACGAATCCAAGCGGCAGGTCAAGTACGAACGCTTCTTGCGTGTTGCAGACAACGTCGCACTGGCGGAAAACTTGCGACGTATGGGAAACGAAGAGCGAATCAGGCAGTTTGAAGCGATCGTGCAAGCCGAATCGGGAACGCTTGGAGATGCTGGGCGAACCCAGTGAGCCTCAGAAGTTAGCCTTCGTGCTGGTCCCGTTTGACCCGTAGCCAAAGGCGCAGGCGGAAGCGGCGTTTGACTTCTGCGGTGCAAACCGGTTTGTAGTGTCTCCTGCGCCTTCGGCTGCGAGTCAAACACGCCTTCGGCTGCGGGGCAAACGACTTTCCGATGTCAGCCTGGAAAGGCTGGCGTATAACAAAAAAAGAGCGTGATCGGTTTCCCGACCACGCTCATGCGTTTCATAGAACGGCTGCAGCCCTTTATGTCCCGGACCGACATCAGCGATGCCGCAGCCGCGGGGAGCAGCAGGCTTAGTAAGAGATCGTCATTCCCAAGTCCAAACCTTGGACGAACAAGTCGCCCTCCACCATCGAGAACGCTGGGCGTGCTCCGAATGGTGCGTTGGTGCCCAATTGTGAGCTGTCAACCAAGCGATCGATTTGCTCGCCAGCCAGTGCGACCGATTCGAAGTACAGGAAGCTGTAGCCGACGTTGAAGTCGATGTGGTCACGGAATCGGTAGCCGAGTTTGAAGTTCATCTCGGGGACGAATGTGAACACGTCGTTGCGGAAGTCACCTTGGTTGCCCATGGCCAGCAGGCCACTGTTGGCGGTGGTCGTCACCGCACCCAGCGTGTCCGTGCTGTTGCCGCGGATCGATACGCTTTGAGCCATGTTGCCCAAGTGAACCTTGGTCAGCGAAGTCGCCGTCCAACGTCCGCGTCGGACCGTCGTCTCAAAACCGATTTGCCCACCGTTGAACTCGTTCTCGGTGTTGAATCGATCGGCAAACGTGCGTCGGCGTGCCGTGTTGACGTCGACCGAAACGCTGGCAACATCCAGATCGTTGTCGATTTCAAAGTGGCTGTAGCCGCCGATGAACTCCAAACGTGAGCTTTTGTTACCGTGGAATCGCATCCGAGCGTACGCTTCCGCACCCCACATGTCCAACGATTCGCTTGCGGTCACGCCGCCGGCAAAGAAGTTAGCTTGGTTGCCCAACAGAGCGCTTTCGCCGCCCAAGTTGGTGTCGTAGTAGGGACGACCGATCGAGATGCTGGTCGGGCTGCCGTCGCCTGCGTTGGCATACGACGATTCGTTTTCACCCAACCACCAAAACCGACCGCCGACTCCGATGTCGTCGGACAAGTAGCGGCCCACGTCGCTGCGGAATCCGCCCGACAGCCCACCTTCGATCGCACCTTGGCCGCCAAAGACCGGACGGGTCTGAGGGTCGTCCAACACGGGGAAGATGGTCGCGGGAGCTTCGGCTGCCAAGACCGGTGAGTTGCGATCCGATACGAACCACAACAGGGCGTCGAAGCTTGCCCAGCCATCGCTGTCACACATGCCCAAAGCACTCGCAATGCTGCCGCGGCACTTGCCGGACGAGCATGCACTGTCGCAACCACCGTCACAGCCGATGCTGTCACAGCCGGGGCTGCATCCGCAGCCCGCTGAATCGCCGAAGTATCCGGCAGGTTGCAGTTGATTCATTGACATCTTGCCCGAATGCGAAACCGCTGGGGCATAGTCGGCTGCCGTTGCGTAACCGGAGTCACGCGACACTTGGCGAACGTTTGCCGCGGGGGCAACGTACTGGTCTCCGTAGTAAGCGTCCTCTGTGGAGAGATCTCCGACGAACGCGGGGGACGGGGAATCCACGGCGTCGCCGTAGACGAATTCGTTGTTGTCAGCCATGGCCGACGTTGAGGCTGACAACAGAAGTGCTGCCAGGGTCATGCCTCGAAATTTTTTGCTCATTTGGAGTCTCGTGCAGTCCGGGAATACTGGTTTGACTGGTATAAGACGATCGACTCAATTCATCCGGATATGCAGAACGTCCCGAACGAGTGGCAAACTCAACCCAAGTCCCCTAGGCTCAACGCTCAAATCGCCTGGGTTGCCTGGATTGACAAGAAACGCTGCCAAACGGCGGTAGAATGGCGGTTCGATCCGTCCTCCGATGGCACATGTGGACCAAAAAGTTTTCGGAAATACTCGCTTGAGTGACTCGAACTCACACCATTTCTCGCCTGTTTCCCTTCAGCACCCAGCAAACCTCCCATGAGCAACGTGGACGATGCCAGCAAAACGGAATCACAATCCGCCGCCACCGACAGCGCATCGAATCCCCACTCGAATTCCCATTCTGGGACACCCGATCCGCTGACGCCGCCGTCCTCAGAGAATCCTGCGGGCACCGAAATGACCACGGAAGTCGAAATCCCTCAGCTCGACGATGGGAAACGCAAGGCGACTGTTGCGCCTGAACGATTTCAAACCAGTAACAGTCGCGCCCTGGCGGTGATTTCCAGTCGCGGTTTTCAGCCCAAGATGATTCGCTGGAAACGGATGTTGGCTGAGGTCAACGCGTTGGAGCCTGAGATGATGGCGGAATCCGATTCCTCCCTTCGCAAACGCTCGCTCGCACTTCGCTATCGCGCGATGGCCGGCGAAAAACTTGCCAAATTGCTCCCAGAAGCCTACGCGTTGGTACGCGAGTCCGGACGTCGAACACTTTCCATGCGTCACTACGACGTGCAAATCGTCGGTGGAATCTCGCTGTTCGAAGGCCACATCGCGGAGATGCAGACGGGGGAAGGAAAAACGTTGACCGCGACACTGCCGATGTACCTGCACTCGCTGATCGGCAAGGGGGCCCACCTGGCGACCGTCAATGATTACTTGGCAAAACGTGACGCCGAGTGGATGGAACCGATCTACCAAATGCTGGGATTGTCCGTCGGCATCATTCAGACGCCCGACGATCAGGGATCACGGCGCAAGTCCTACGCGGCGAGCGTGACCTACGGAACGGCCAAGGAATTCGGCTTCGATTTCCTGCGTGACCGCCTGCTGTTGCGAGCTCAAAACCGCATCCAGACCGAGATGCTGGGCGACGGCGACGGTGGTTTTTCATCCTCCGGTGACCAGCCCGTCATGCGCGGGATGCACTTCTGTCTGGTGGACGAAGCCGACAGCATTTTGATCGACGAAGCACGAACGCCATTGATCATTGGCAGCATTGAAGACACCGTGCGGGACCAGATCGTGGAAACCTATCGGTGGGCAGCCGAACACGCTGGGTCCTACGAATTGGACGATCATTTCACCATCGATCCCGAAACAAAACAGTACGAATTGACCGCGAAAGGACGCCAAAAAGTGCGTTCGTTGCCCAAAAGCGATCTGGTCCGCACGATGGGCTTGGTCGATCTGTACGAGTACACCGAGCGTGCGATCAAAACCTCCCGCGAATTCTTGCTCGATCGACAATACGTCGTCCGTCCGGGCGACAAAGGCATCGATGAGATCGTCATCGTGGACGAGTTCACGGGCCGTCTGGCGGAGGGCCGCAAGTGGCGAGACGGGATTCACCAGTCGATCGAAGCCAAAGAGGGCTTGGAGATCAGCGTGCCGACAGGCCAAGCGGCACGAATCACCGTTCAAGACCTGTTCCTGCGCTACGCCCACTTGGCCGGAATGACCGGTACCGCTGCGACCAGTGCTCGCGAAATGAAACGCATCTATCGGACGCCCGTGCTACGCGTTCCCACCAACAGGCCGCCACAGCGAAAGCGATTGCCGGACCGCGTGTTTGGTTCCATGGAATCGAAATTCAAAGCCATCGTCAACGAAATCCAAGAGATCCACGCGACGGGGCGTCCCATCCTGATCGGAACACGATCGATCGACAAAAGTGAGATTCTGTCCCGAATGTTGAACGACGTCGGCATCCAACATCGCGTGCTCAATGCGAACAACGTGGAGTTGGAAGCCGAAATCGTGGCCCAAGCAGGTGGACGTAATCGGGTCACCGTGGCGACCAACATGGCCGGTCGTGGTACCGACGTCAAACTTGCCGACGAAATCGTGGATCTGGGTGGAATGCATGTCATCTGTACCGAGCTGCACGACGCTGCTCGGATCGACCGTCAGTTGATCGGACGTTGCGGACGCCAGGGCGACCCGGGATCGTACCGACAGTTTCTGTCGCTCGACGACGACATCTTGCGGGGCGGCCTGGGACAGGTCAAAGCCGAGAAGCTGAAGGCGCGTGGGGTCGATTTGGCGGGCTCCATCGACCGACTGGCGAGCCTTTTTCGCAAGGCACAGCGGAAAGTGGAACGAAAGCATTTTCGTGACCGGATGGTGTTGCTGCACCATGAAAAGGAACGCAAAAAGATGCAGCGTGAGATCGGCCAGGATCCTTACCTGGATACCCCAGATTGATCCAAATAGGGGCGAAACTTTTCAGAATCGCCTCAAGTCCCTCTGGCGTTGTGCCGACGCGGGTTTGATTTGGAAAAAAACGTGTTTTCTGGCGTCGATCTCTGTTGACACTGCTGGAAAAAACACCTTATCCCCACCGCATGCCATAGGGTTTCGCCCCAGAGGCTCCCGGCGCGTCTGCCCGCTGTGACAGACACATATGCTTGCCAACGGAAGGCAAATGCGCCGCGAGTTTTGGGTAGTCATGCCCGTTTACTGTTGTCTCACCGCGAAGAAGGAGAGTCGCGTTGAATCGCTTCGAGAAAATCACCCGCCCAAACATCTTGGGCCTCGCCATGACGGCGTGCTTGGTGGGAACGTCAACCGTTTCCGCTCAACTCGCAATGCCCGGCACGACCGCCGGGCAAACCAACGTCACGGCAACGACGTCATCCTACGCGAACCCCAATGGGTCTCCGGCCATCGCCCCCGAGGCGGTCAAGCAGGTGATCAATCAAGCTCGCGGAGCCATGACACAGCGAAACTACGAACTGGCCGTGCGTCAGTATCGTCAAGCCGTTTTGATGTCCCGCCAGGCACCCAGTGTCGCCGGTGACGTCGCCCGTCTGCGAATCGATCTGCAAGTTGCAGGGATCGACGCCGCGTTGCTGAGCGTTCCCGAGTCGGCACCCGCCGCATCGTCCGTGCCATCCTACGCCGCCGGTGGAAACACCAACCTGGCGATGCTCGGCGATGTCAATGGTGCGATGCCGATGTCTGGTGCCTCTCAGGCTCCAACGTCACCGCAAGCCGCCAAGGCTCGTGCCCTGCAACTGATCGCAGTGGGACGTGCGGCTCTGGATCGCGGTGACACTGCAACTGCCTTGCAATTGGCTCGCCAAGCCCAAGCGTTGAACGTTCCCGAAACCGCCTTCGCCGCAGGCGAGCCGCGTGTCTGGGACTTTGCCCTCGACGCCGAGTCCGCCGCACGTCGTGCCGCGACCAACAATCCGATCGCCCTGGCCGGTGGACAATCGTCCGCGGAAAGCGAAGCCGGAATGGTTCGCCAGATGCTGTTCAATCAACCATCTGGCACCGTAGGAGACATGAATCCGATCGCTCAAGTCCAAGGGATCAGCGAATTCCCACAGACCGAGTCGGCACCCAGTTTGGGCAACCCATCGCCACTGGCACCTTTGCCCGGAAACAATAATCCGGCTCTGGCGACCGTCGGCGCTGGCGACCAACTGTATGCTGCCGGTCTGGAAGCGTTGGAACGTGGCGATCGCAAGACCGCCCGTGAGAAGTTCCTTGAGGCTTGGAAATACGAAGCCCAAATGGACCTCAGCATGCGTCGTCAACTGAAAGACAAGTTGACGCTGCTGCAACCTGAACGACTACCCCTCGCCGCGAATCCGGCAGCCGACGGGCCGATGACGCCCATCGAAAAGGCTCAACTGGAGGCGCAAGCCGAAACCTCTCGGTTGTATCGAGAGATCACCACCGAACTGGCCAACACGTCCCAGTTAAGTGAAACCGCTCCTCTGGACGCTCTGGACAACCTCAATCGACTTCGCCGTCGAGTGGACAGCGCCAACGTGGGCGAAGATTCCAAGCGGACCTTGGCCAACATGGTCGACAAAGCTTTGGAGAAGCAACGACAGTACGTCGAGGCCAACAAGGTCAAGATCGAGCTGGACTTGCAAAATGATAAAGTCAGGAGCGATATGGCGAACGCTGCGGACATGAATGCCCGCATCGATGAAGAAATCTCGGCATTGGTTGACACCTACAACGACATGATGCGTGAAGGTCGAACGTCCGAAGCCATGGTGGTCGCTAAAAAGGTCAACGAGCTGAAACCCGGTAGCGACATCGCCACCCAAATGTTTCTCGAAAGCCGCGTGGCAACTCGCATGCAAATGTACGAGGAGATCCGTAGTGACAAGGAAGATCTCTTTGCCAGAGGAATGATAGACGTCGAGCGTTCCATGGGCAGTGCCGTCGATGTGATCGACCCCAGCATGCCAATGCGTATGCCCGATCCGAAAACGTGGAACGACATTTCGAACATGCGTGCCGCTCGCAATGACGGCTCCCAATTCGGCACCGTTGCCGAACAAAAGATCCGTGCCCGTTTGGAAGCTCCGGTCGATGTCAACTACACCAACCAACCGCTGGGCGAAGTCCTGCGGGACTTGAGTGCCGTCACCGGTGTTCCGATCCACATTGATCAACGTGCATTGCAAGCCATCCGAGTCTCGGTGGACACTCCGATCACGATGGTTCAAAACCAACCGTTGAAGCTCGGCAGTGTCCTGAACATCATGCTGGGCAACCACGACCTTGCATACGCGATCAAGAACGACGTGTTGATGATCACCAGCGAAGAAGCCAAACGAAGCGATGTCAAACTCCGCACGTACAAGGTCGCTGACCTTGTCACGCCGATCCCGAACTTCACCACCAGCTACGAAGACGGCTTGGCCGGTGCTCTGCGTGCCGCTTACCAAATGGCCAATCCCACGCCGAACGTTCAGTTGACGCCCGTGTCGATGGCCAACATGGCCAATCGTTCGGCCAGCAACATGACGCCGGCAAGCATGGGGCCAACCATGCTGGGTCAGTACGCCGGAATGGGCCAGCAGAGCAGTTTCGGAATGGGACCGACCGGTCCTCAATCTGGTATTCCTGGAGCCGCCGGTGGTAGCAGCTTCGCCGACTTCGACTCGTTGATGCAGTTGATCCAACAAACGGTGGTGCCTGATACCTGGGAAGCCCTCGGTGGCCCCAGCACAATGGCACCCTACCCTCAAAACTTGAGTCTCGTGATCAGCACCACCAGTGACGTTCACGATCAGATTCAAGCCCTGTTGAAATCTCTTCGTTCGCTGCAGAACCTGCAGATCACGATCGAAGTTCGATTCATCACCTTGGCCGATACGTTCTTTGAGCAAATCGGCGTCGACTTTGACGTCCAGTTTGATGACAACGTTCAGCAATTGCCTGATGACGACAGTGGCCCACGTGTTACAGTCGGTTGGGACGGATCGCTGCCCACGCCCGATTTGGACATCAGGCTGAACAATGCAACCAGTGGTCTGCTACCACCTTTCGTAGCACTTGACGGGGGATCGGTTTCATCGATCGGCTTTGCGATCTTGAGTGACATCGAAGCGTTCTTCTTCTTGCAAGCCGCGCAGGGAGACGATCGTAACAACGTCATGCAAGCTCCCAAGGTGACCTTGTTCGACGGCCAGTTTGCATCGATCTCGGACGTTTCACAGCGTCCGTTCGTGACCAGCATCACGCCGGTCGTCGGTGACTTTGCCGTCGCTCAACAACCGGTCATCGTGGTCTTGAACGAAGGAACCCAGTTGAACGTGCAAGGGATCGTCAGTGATGACAAACGATTCGTGCGTCTGACCCTGGTTCCGTTCTTCAGTGAAATCCGTGACGTCGACACGTTCACATTCGAAGGCACCCGCAGCACGACTTCGGGCAGCCGCAACGAAGAGGACACCAACGGTGACGGAGTGATCGACAGCAACGATGCAGTCGACACCACGAACGAAACCGAGGTTGTCACCGGTACCACCGTGCAGTTGCCCACCTTTGCGTTCACGTCGGTGCAAACCACCGTCAGTGTTCCCGATGGTGGAACGATTCTACTGGGCGGTATCAAGCGTATGTCGGAAGGTCGCACCGAGCGTGGTATTCCGATGTTGAGCAAGATCCCTTACGTCAGCCGCTTGTTCCGCAACGTGGCCGTCGGGCGTGACGCCTCAAGCTTGATGCTCATGGTCACCCCACGGATCATCATCCAGGAAGAAGAGGAAGAGACCCAAACGGGCTTTATCCCCAACCGTTAACCATCGGTTAGTCGTGTTGACTCGAGAATCAAGAAACGCCGGCGCAAAACGCCGGCGTTTTTTTCGTTATTGATGCGTTTTGTTTAACGCCAAGCCGCAGGCGAAATCGTATTTGTTTAACGCCAAGCCCCAGGCGAAATCGTATTTGACCCGGCGGGGTAAACCGGTTGGTCGCGTCTCCTACGCCTTCGGCTACAAACGACGGTGATGCAGATGTCAGCCTGGAAAGGCTAACGTACGCTAGGCCGCAGGCGGAAGCGGCGATTGACTTCTGCGGTACCGATTGGTGGTCGCGATTTCGCCTTCGGCTTGTCGTTAAACCAGTCAACCATCCGACGGCGGCGTCAAGCCGCTGCTGTCCATGTAATCGTGCAGTGTTTGCAACAACGTCTTCAACTCTCCGGCCGCCATCGGCAGGATGGTCTCACAATGCTCGGTCATGTCCGCCAACGGACCTAGCATTTCATCGCACTGCTGCTTGATCTCCACGGCCAACGTTCTCGCAATGCGTGTCTTTTCTCTACACACGTTCAAACGCTGCTGAGCACTATGGACGCGTTTCTTGGCTTCGATCGCACTCGGTCGATCCGACGCACGTGCCGACGCCAACTTTTGTGATAGGTAGTCCTTGGCCTCGGTCAGCTCACGCTCGGCCAACTGAGTTTGCCCCCGCCAATAGCTCGGCACTCGGCTGGCGAAATAGTCTTCCGCCCGATGGACGACCAGTCGGATTTCCTGCAAGACCTTTTCCCAATCATCGGACAGGCTCAACAGACCCACTCGGAGCCGCTCAAGCGATTCAACGTTACGGACGTCGCTGGTCGACATGGTTGAACTTTCTCTAGGAACCGATTCAAGGCTTTTTTACGAACGCCGGCGAAATGGGAACCGGTGGAACAAAACCGTAGAAATGAAACCGACCGCCCGGCTCATGTTACACTATGGGAACCCCGTTCATCCGCTTCCTCCCCAACAAAGCACTCACGAAAAATGGATCGACGAAACTTCCTCGCCGGAACCGCCGTGGCCGCATCCGCCTCGGCCCTCGCCTCATCAGCCTTTGCAGCCTCCGATACCAAGAAACGACGCGTCGGCCTGATCGGCTGCGGTTGGTATGGCAAATGCGACTTGATGCAGTTGATGAACATTGAGCCGGTTGAAGTCGTCTCGCTGTGTGATGTTGACTCGAGCATGTTGGACCAGTGCGCTGACATGATCGCCACTCGCCAAGCCTCCAAACAGCGTCCTCGAACTTACGCCAACTACAATGACATGTTGGCTGAAAAGGACCTGGACATTGTCCTGATCGCCACGCCCGATCACTGGCACGCGTTGCCGATGATCGCTGCCGTGGAATCCGGTGCGGACGTCTACGTGCAAAAACCCACGGGAGTCGATGTGCTGGAAAGTAAGGCGATGCTCGATGCCGCGCGTCGCACCGGTCGGGTTGTCCAAGTCGGCACACAGCGACGCAGCACGCCACACTTGATTGACGCAAAGAAACAAGTGGTCGACGCGGGATTGTTGGGCGATGTCGCGTACGCGGAAGTCTGCTGTTACTACCACATGCGTGCCCGCAAGAATCCACCAGACACCATGCCGCCGGCCAATCTGGATTACGAAGCTTGGACGGGACCAGCTCCGATGCGTCCCTACAACGAGTTGGTTCATCCAAGATCGTGGCGCGCGTTCATGGAGTACGGCAACGGTATCGTTGGTGACATGTGCGTTCACATGCTGGATCTCGTCCGCTGGCAACTGGGACTGGGATGGCCACAACGCGTCAGCAGCTTTGGCGGAATCTATGTGGACCACGAATCCAAAGCCAACATCTCGGACACCCAAACGGCGACGTTCGAGTTTGACGAGCTGAATGTCAACTGGACGCATCGTTCATGGGGCGCCGCACCGGACCCAGAGTATCCCTGGGCCGCTGTGATCTATGGCGACAAAGGAACGTTGAAGTTGAGCGTGAACAAGTTTGATTTCGAACCACGCGGCGGCGGCAAGAAACTGCATGGCGAAGCCGTGATCGAAACCGACAAGTACCCCACGGACCTGACGGACCAACGCGACTGGGCGTTGGAGCTGCCTGTTGCGTCCGCGATCCGCGGTCACATGCGAGATTTGCTCGACGCGATCGACAAGCGATCCAAACCAGTGGCGGATATCGAGCAAGGACACATTAGTAGCGCATCATGCATCATGGCCAACATCGCCATGAAACTTGGACGCTCGCTACAATTCGATCCCGAGACGCACACGATCGTCGGTGATGAGCAAGCAACAGCATTGCTGAGACGCGAGTACCGAAAACCCTACGTCCACCCTGCGACCTAACCAATGCAACCGTAGCGGCAACGCTATGACGCATTACATTTGCTGAAACGCGGGGCATACCAGCACGAGGCGCAAGCGAGTGAATCGATAAATCCACTCGCTTGCGCTTCGTGCTGGTAAGAATCCACTCGCTTGCGCTTCGTGCTGGTATTATTGACTGCCAATACATTTCTCAACTTCCCACCTTTCCAACAGAACCCACCATGTCCCTCACTCGCCAATGCGTATTGATCGTCAGCAGCTTGGCTTTTTGCGTCGGCACGCTGCACGCGGACGACTGGCCGCAGTGGCGGGGGAATGGACGTGACGCAAAACTGAGCCAGTCCGAACAACTGCAAAGCTTGCCCAGCGGAGAGATCACGCGGAAGTGGACCATTCCATTGGGCCCCGGTTACAGCGGGCCAACGGTCGCCGATGGTCTGGTGTACGTCACCGACCACGGAGCACGCGACGCGGACGGTGAGCCGATCGATCAGGGCGAAGTCGAGCGGGTGATCTGCGTCGATCGACGTGATGGCAGTCTCGTTTGGCAACACGTGTATGACGCCCCGTACACGATCCAGTATCGCGCCGGACCACGTGCCGCAGTCACGGTCACCGATGGCGTGGCACTGGCGGTGGGCGCGATGGGGCACTTGCACTGCCTGGACGCAAAAACCGGCGCCGTTCGTTGGAAACATGACTTGAACGCCGAGTACAAGATCAACATGCCGATCTGGGGCATCACCGCCTCTCCGCTCGTCCATAACGGATGGGTCATCCAAATCGTCGGCGGCTCCAACGGCAGTTGCGTCGTTGCGTTCGATTTAGAAACGGGGGCCGAACGCTGGCGTTCCATCGATGAACGTGCCGGATACAGCTCACCGGTGATCGTCCGACAAGCCGACCAAGAGGTACTGGTTTGTTGGTCCGGCGAAAGTCTTTCAGGACTGGATCCGGAAACGGGCAAAACGCATTGGCGGATCGAGATGCTGCCTCGCAACATGCCGATCGGTGTCCCCACGCCGATCGTACAAGATGACCTCGTGTTCGTTTCTTCGTTTTATGACGGTTCACTGCTGGTTCGATTGGATTCACAAAAACTGGATGCGACGACCGTTTGGCGTCGTATCGGAGTCGATGAAAAGAACACCGACGCGCTGCACTGCATGATCAGCAACCCGTTCTTCAAAGGAGACCACATTTACGGGGTCGACAGCTACGGCCAACTCCGCTGCCTGTCTCTCGACAACGGCGACCGCGTTTGGGAGTCGGACCAGGCAGTGCAGCGAAATCGATGGGCGACCGTGCACACGATTCAAAATGGCGATCGTGAAATCATGCTCAACGAGCAAGGTGAGCTGATCGATGCCACGGTCAGCCCCAGCGGGTTCACCCTGCACTCGCGAGGGTTTCTGATTTCGCCGACTAAACTGCAGCTTCCCAGACGCGACGGCGTGGTCTGGTCTCACCCCGCGATTTCGAACGGAGAGATCTTCGCCCGCAATGATGCGGAACTGATTTGCGCACCGCTGCGATGACCTCGCAACCGCTTCGTAAAAGGTTTGATCCGGAAATTCCCGCGATCGCTTTGCCACTGAACGACCGTGCGGCGTGTTTCAACGAGCCCCCCACCATCCAACTGCCATGCGTTGCCCCACCTTCCTGCTCGCTTTGTTGTTGATCCTGCAATCCTCATGCGGTCTGCCACTCGCTCTGAGTGACGACAGGGCCGTTGACTTTGCCGCCGATGTTTTCCCCATCTTGGAAAAATATTGCATCGGATGTCACACGGTCGATGATCCTGACGGCGGTTTGGTGATGGAGGAATTCGCAGGTCTATTGCAAGGCGGCGAATCAGGCGTTGCTGTCACGGCAGGCGAACCCAACAGCAGCCGCCTCCTGCTGATGGCCAGCGGCAAGATGGAGCCAAAGATGCCGCCCGATGATGCGGACGGTCCCGACGAAACCGAGCTGCAGACATTGGAGCGTTGGATCGAACAAGGTGCCAAGGGTCCAGACGGTGACATGCCCCTCAAACGCGAACTCCGCACGCCCAAAATCCCCACCGCTGCCGACGCTCCAGCTCCCATCACCGCATTGGCTCAGAATGGGCAATGGACCGCCGTTGCTCGATACAACGAGGTGGAATTGCGTAGCCCCGAAGGGCTCGTGGCCCGAACCATCAACGATATCGGCGGCAAAATCAATGCGATGTCGTTTAGCGCCGACGGTAAACTGCTGCTCGTTGCGACAGGCGTCACCGGAGCCTATGGTCGCGCCGTGATCTTTCAACCCGACACAGGTGAATTGGTCGCGGAGTTGGTCGGACACCGCGACACCCTCTACGCTGCCGAGTTTTCGCCCAACGGTCGATACATTGCCACAGCGGGCTACGACCGAACGATCATCGTGTGGGACTGGTCCGCCCGCACGCCCGTCCGCGAACTCGTTGGCCATAACGGCGCGATATTTGACTTGGCATTTTCGCCAGACTCCAAAGTCCTGCTGAGCGCGTGTGCGGACGAAACGGTCAAAGTCTGGAACGTGGACACGGGCGAGCGGCTTGATACGCTCAGTCAAGCCGAAGCGGAAGTGTACGCGGTAGCGGTGACTCCCGATGGGCAGCACATCGTTGCCAGCAGCGGCGACAACCGGCTACGCGTGTGGCGACTCCTATCGAATGACTCACCCAAAATCAATCCGCTGATCGCCACACGATTCGTCGACGAGTCACCCATTGTCAACTTCGCATTCACCTCCGACGGTCGCTACGTGGTCGCACTGAGTGAATCGGGGAGCGTCAAATTGCTGACGACCAACGACTGGCAACTGTCTGCGACGTTGCCCGAGTTGGGAGAGACCGCAAGCGATCTGTTGATCAGCGCGGACTCCAAAACGATGACCGCATCGTTGATGACCGGAGAACTGGCTCAACGCGATTTGCCTGTCATCGATCAAACAAATCCCACCAATCACCACGCAGCAATCCGGCAGACCTATCTCGATCTTGGGGCACCGGTTTCGGTCAATGAAGACGACCTGCGGAAAGCGGCAAAGCTGGGTGTGGGCGAGCAGGTGACGACGTTGGACTTGCCTCGGGGCGCGATTGTGACGGGGAAATTCGAGCACATCGACGAAAACGACATGTACCGATGGCAAGCTAGCGAAGGCGAAGTCTGGGCGATCGAAGCAGACGCGGCACCGAAAAGCTCCATCGATCCAATCCTCACTGTCCTTGACTCCAGTGGTCAACCCGTTCTGCGAGTGCGACTGCAAGCCGTCCGCGATTCCTACTTCACTTTCCGAGGCAAGGACAGCAATCAAGTCGGCGACTTTCGTGTCTTCAATTGGCAAGAAATGAATCTCAGTGAATACCTGTATGCCAACGGCGAAGTCACTCGGTTGTGGATGCATCCCCGCGGTCCCGATTCTGGATTCATCGTTTACCCGGGCGAAGGAACCCGGTGGACTTATTTTGGGACCTCCCACGTCACGCATGCCTTGGGTGAGCCGGCTTACATCGTTCGCCCTTTGATGCGAGACGAACAGCCCTTTGCCAACGGCTTGCCCGTCTTCGATATCTATTATGAAAACGACGACGATCCGATGCGCGTCGCAGGCAAAGGCAGCCGGATCCTTTTCGCGGCCCCACACGATGACTTGTACACGATCCGCATCGGCGATGCCCGCAGCAACCAGACGGCCAAAGTGGTGGAGTCGACCGGTACAACCGATTCGATGAATAACGACATGTCGTATCGCTTGACCCTGCGAGCCGCCCAACCCTCGTTCAAAGCGACGGTTGCCCCGATCGACAAACCGATTCGTCGCGGCACAGGCCGAGAGTTCACCGTCCGCGTCGAGCGTCTGGATGGTTACTCCGGTCCCGTAACGTTCGATCTCCAGGGACTGCCGCAACAACTGTATGCGAACACGCCTTTGACGATCGAAGCCGGACAGCGGTTTGCAACGGGCATGATCTGGGCCAGTGCGGATGCAGATGGCTGGGAGGGCGAAGTTCAACCGCAGGTGATCGCGTCGGCCGAGATTCTAGGAAAACGTGTCGAGCGCAGTGTGGGATCGGTCGGCAAGCTGACTTTGGCCGGACCGCCATCCGTGACTCCCAGCATCCAGCCTTTGGATCGCAGCGTTTCATCGAGTGAAAATTGGACGCTGCAAGTGCGCCGGGGCGAAACCGTCTCCGCGCGTGTCGTGCTGCAACGCGACGAGAAATCTCAGCAAGAGATTTCGTTCGGCAAGGAAGAAGCCGGCAGGAATGCAACGCAAGGCGTTTATGTTGACAACATCGGTCTCAACGGACTGCTGGTCCTCGCCGGCGCAAACGATCGAACATTCTTTGTGACAGCGGACTCGACCGCCGTGCCCGGCAAACGCTCGTTTTTCTTAAGTGCAGCCGTGGACGGCGGAGTGACCACGTTCCCGATCACGCTCGAAGTCTTGCCGTAGCCCTTCATTCGTACGTCAGTCTTTCTAGACTGACACCCGCGCACCTTCGTTTGCCTCCCAGCCGAAGGCGCAGCAGACGCCACCAACCGGTTGCCACCGCACCGCCAATCGCCGCTTCCGCCTGCGCCTTTGGCTACGGGGCAAACGGGTTTTCTTTTTCACGCCAAGCGATAAAAAATTCTCGAAAACGCTTGACACTCAAAACACCCACTTGTATTATTCCATTAACACAAGGGTGCAATCATGTTATTGAACATTTCATCGGGCGGTCCGCCGATCTATCAGCAGATCGTTGAGCAGATTCGATTCCGGATCATATCGGGGCAGTACAGCAGTGGCGACGAACTGCCGACGATCCGCGGGTTGGCGGAAAGCCTGCAAGTCAATCCGAACACGGTCGCCCGCGCCTACCGCGAGCTCGAGCATGAGTCGCTGATCGAGAAGCGACGGACCAAGGGCACGTTCGTCGCCGAGGTTCCTCGCAAGTGGAGCTTGAGTCAGCGGAGAACGTTGATCGCCCCGGAGATCGACAAGCTGCTGATCTTTGCCCGTCAGCTCGGGATCGAGCTGGATGATTTGATCGAACAATTGAGTCAGCGTGACGCAAAACTTTCTGCCAACGAGGTGAAGCAATGAGCGGCGAAGCAACCAGCAAGGGCGATCCATCTCAGATCGTCGCGGATGTCCATCGGCTCTCGCGAGCCTTTCGTGGCAAGCAAGCGTTACAGGACGTGACTTTGCAGATTCGCCGAGGGACCATTTTCGGTCTTGTCGGGCTCAACGGAGCGGGCAAGACGACGTTGATCAAACATTTGATCGGCTCACTCAAAGCGAAACATGGCAGCGTGACGGTACTGGGGCAGGATCCAACGGTGGAACCGGAGAAATTGCTCGCCCGCATCGGTTACTTGAGCGAAGAAGACTCATTGCCCAAGTGGTTGCGTGTCGGCGAGCTGATCCAGTTTTTGCGAAGCATCTATCCCACGTGGTCCGACGACTACGCCAAGGAGCTTTGTGAGACTTTTCAGCTCAGCCACAACGACAAACTCAGCTCCCTGTCCAAAGGCGGTCGTGCCCGAGTCGGCTTGCTGGCTGCGATCGCTCATCGACCCGAGTTCTTGATTTTGGACGAACCCAGCAGCGGCCTGGATCCGCTTGCCAGACGCGACATTTTAGAAGCCGTGATTCGCACGGTCAGCGACGATGGACGTACCGTACTGTTTTCCAGCCACTTGCTAGACGAAGTCGACCGGGTGTGTGACACGGTGACGATGATTCATCAAGGCCGACTGATCGCATCGATGGAGATGCCTGATCTGACGACACGCTTTACCGAGATCGTCTGTCGGCCGGAGACGGCATGGGTCACGCCGCCCAGTCACGCGGGCGTCTTCGGCTGGAATCGACAAGGCAACGAGTGGAGTGCCGTCGTTGACTTGCAATCAACCAACGAGTCCGCTTTGGGGGCGACGGGATTGCAATTGATCCAACGCCGAGAAATCACGCTTCAGCGTTGGTTCAGCGCCAGGGCGCAAGACGGGGGCGATCAACACGCCGATTCGAACAACTCGTCATCGAAGGAGACCGCTGATGTCTGACACCATAGCGCTGGTTCGATTGTGTTTGATCCGCAGTCGCCTCGGATTGATCTCCGGTGTGGCGATGCTGGTGGTGCTGCAAATATGCCTGTGGTCTGGATACGTGGTGGGCGTGGAAGGTGCCTCGTATTTCCAAGCGTGCGTCGGCATGATGATGTTTCCTCTCGTGATGCTGGGGATTTTGTTGTTTGATTGCGGCAGCGCGGATTTATCAGCTGGCCGCAGCGGTTACAGCGTCTGGCTGCTTCGTTCGCCGATCGCGACTTGGAAATTGGCTTTGGTTCCGATTGCGATGAAGCTCCTTTGGATGATCGCGATTTGGTTTATTTCCATGGGAACGCTTGGGTTCGTATGCGGCATGCCCTTGCCGTCACCGATGCCGGCGATCACCATTTCAGCGGTCACCGCATGGATTTGCTTCTACGCATGGCGACCTTTCCGAGGCCACTGGCTGCGGCTATTCGGGGCGATTGCACTGATGATCGTCAGTTATCTGGCGGTGGTCTTTTCATTGGCCACCGAGTTCAGTGGCGAAGACATCAAACGATATCGTAGCCTGATCCTCGCGGCCCACTACACACTGCCCGTCATCGTTCTCGCCGCAGGCACTTGGGCGGCATTGGCTGCTGTTCGGCTGGCCCGAACCAATCATGACGGACTGATCGGCGAGACCGCGTCAGCCAGCCCGCTGGAGTGGACGGCAGAGACGGGGCGGCGAGGAGTCGCCAAATGGGTAGGGTCGCTGTCCAGTTCGATCGGATCAAGTGAATCACTCGAACAAGGCTCCAGGTTCGCACTGCTGCCGATGGAGTTGCGTCGTTCCGGTGGCAGGATTTTGAATGCGACACTGATTGGATGGCTGCCAATGATTGTCATCGGCACCCTCTTGATTCCCTTTCACGTCTCGACGGTCGTGATGCTGTTGATTGTGTCGGCCGTCATTGCCGCAACTTGCAATGTCGGGGCAGCATTCAACGAAGAAAACGGGCAGCAGACCATATCTTCGTGGATTGCCGCGTCGCCGATCAAGTCATCCACGATGGCTTGGTCGCGAATCACGTTGCAAGCCCTGGTTTCGATGATTGCGATCCTGGCCGCTCTCCTCACCGTGGCAGGCTGGAGCCTTTGGCCATCCAACCGCGCGACATGGGACGTTTTTGCCAGGCAGGTCAACACGGTCTACGAGACTCAATGGGCAGCGCCGGGCGTCGCCGCGACCATCATGTTGCTCAGTAGCATCTTTTTGATCGGCTGCGGTGTCCGACTGGCTTGGGTGGCGATGTCGGGCAGCAGTTGGCTGGGAATAGCCGCTGGTATCGTTCTCGGCATTTTTTTTCTGTCGGCGATCGGCGCGGTGACGCGGTTCTTTTTGACGCAAAAGGACTGGGAGGGCGCTCGGGAAAATGCACTTTACCTGGCATCATTCTTGCCGATGATCGGTTTCGCGTGGTTGATTCTGAAGTCGCTGGCCACGATCACATCGATCACGTTGTTGATCAGCAAGCGTCTGGAGACGATGTCTGTGATTGGCATGCTGTTGATCGGATGGGCGACACTAGTGCTCGCATTGGGCTCGCTGATTCACTGGATATGCCCCGCCGAGTTTGTGACTTGGAGCCGATCGTTGATCGTCGTTGCCATCCTGTTGCCCTTGCCATCGATCTTGATCGCCCCTGTCAGTCTCGCCTGGAATCGCCACCGCTGATCAGACCGGCAGTTAAGCATCACGTCTCGGTGCGTATGGTTTGTGTCTGAGCGGATGGTGGTGTTCGTTTTCGACTTGGAAAGTCGAACGACAATGGTCGCTCGTTTTTCCATGTCGATAGTGGGGCGCGCTAAGCGTGTTGTCACTCCCAACTCAATCACGAAGAGAAACGTGATTCTGTCTCGGCGGATGCTTGATCAGACGCTGCAGGTAATCACCGTATTCGCTGTTGCCGTATCGTTGAACGCTGACCTGGAGCTGCTCCAAGCTGATCCAACCCTGGCGAAAAGCGATCTCCTCTGGGCAAGAAACCTTCAAACCGGTGCGTTTTTCAATGGTGCCGATGAAGCTGCTCGCGTCGTGCAAGTTCTCGTGGGTACCTGTGTCCAACCATGCCGTACCACGCCCGAAGACCTTGACTTGCAGCGTTCCAGCTTGGAGATAAACACGGTTCAGATCCGTGATCTCCAGCTCACCACGCGGTGACGGAGCCAAGCAGCGGGCGATCTCACAGACCCGCTTGTCGTAGAAATAAAGTCCGGGGACGGCGTGGTGGGATGCCGGATTCACCGGCTTTTCCTCCAATGCGATCGCCTGCCCCGAATCGTCGAATGACACCACACCGTATGACTCAGGATCGCGAACTTCATAGGCAAAGATCTGTGCGCCATCGGTCAGCTCCGCCGAGCTACGCAGCATGCGAATCATTCCCTGTCCGTAAAACAAGTTGTCTCCCAAAATCAAGCAGCATGGCTGCTCATCAATAAAATCTTCCGCGATCAAAAACGCTTGCGCTACGCCGCCCGGATTGGACTGAATCGCGTATGTCAGACTCAGCCCCCACTGCTTGCCGTCTGACAACAACGCTTGAAAGAGCGGTTGTTGCTCCCGTGTGGTGATGACCAGGATGTCACGGATGCCGGCGAGCATGAGTGTCGAAAGCGGATAATAGATCATCGGCTTGTCATAGACCGGCAGCAATTGTTTGCTGATCGCGGCCGTCAAAGGCATCAGTCGCGTCCCACTGCCTCCCGCAAGGATAATGCCCTTCATCGTTTCGCCTCGCCAAGTCGTTGGAGCTGATAACTGCCGTCCAGGATTCGTTGCCACCAGTCGCGATGCTCCAAGTACCACCGGACGGTCGCGCGCAAGCCAGAGTCTAAATCGTGTTTCGGGGTCCAGCCCAGTTCGGTCTCGATCTTGGTCGTGTCGACAGAGTATCGCAGGTCGTGGCCCGGACGATCGGCGACGAAGGTGATCAAATCCGAGTATCGTTCGTCTTGCGAGCGAGGATGCATTTCGTCCATGATTTGACAAAGCATTCGTACCAAGTCCAAGTTGCGTTGCTCGCTGCGACCACCGATGTTGTAGGTTTCTCCCGGTGTTCCTTTTTCGAGTACCGTCATCAACGCGGCGACGTGGTCTTGGACATGCAACCAATCTCGCACGTTTTCGCCGGTACCGTAGACGGGCAACGCCTCTTCGTTCAAGCACTTGATGATCATCAACGGCAACAGCTTCTCCGGAAACTGATACGGACCGTAGTTGTTGGAGCAGTTGGTGACGATGACGGGTAATCCGTAGGTCGAGTGCCACGATCTGGCCAAATGATCCGACGCCGCTTTGGTCGCCGAGTAAGGCGAATGCGGATCGTAGGCACTGGTTTCGTTGAACGTCCCCGTTCGCCCCAGCGATCCATAAACTTCGTCGGTCGAAACATGAACGAACCGAAAACCGCGACGTCGCGGCGGACTCAAACCATCAAGATATCGCTGGCTCGCGTCGAGCAAGTTGAAAGTGCCGACAACATTGGTTTGTATGAATGGCGCGGGACCGTCGATCGAGCGATCCACGTGCGACTCGGCGGCCAAATGAATGACCGCATCCGGCTGTGTCTCCTCCAGAACTTCACGGACCACTGCCGCGTCCGCGATGTCGGCTTGAACAAATCGGTAGCGTGGCGATGTCGCCACGTCGACCAGCGAGTCAAGGTTTCCCGCATAGGTAAGCTTGTCCAAGTTGACGACGGAATGATCCGTGGCCGAAATCAAATGTCGAACGAGGTTCGATCCGATGAAGCCAGCCCCGCCGGTAATGATTAGCTTCATGAAGGTCCGATGCTCGCTTTTCGCGTGATGGATGCGGGAAACAGCTCAATGAGAAAATAGTGTCCCTGCTCCGCCGCGTCCAGCAACGCCAGCAGTCGCTCAGAGACAGCACCGCAAACAGCCTCTCAGAAAGCGTCTCGCAGGGGGTTCTGATCCCTGGAGGCCCCCAAGAATCCCATCTCGACAATTCCCCGCGGCATCGCTTCAATGTTGCGTCCCAACCAGCCGAACGACTCTTCAGAGCCTGGACCAACCACTCACTATAAATCCCTACTTATTGAGAGCCTGCCAAAATGTTAGCCAAAGAAGTCAAAACCGGAGCGGTGGTGGTCCACGAGGGAAACCCCGTGATGATCCAGGACATCTCGGTTCAATCTCCATCAGCTCGCGGTGCAGCGACATTGTACAAGTTTCGAGCACGAAACGTGGTCACTCGTAACAAAGTCGATATCACGATGAAGGGCACCGATGTGTTGCAGGAAGCCGACTTTTCTCGACGCGATGTCCAGTATCTGTACTCGGACCCCGAAAACATTTACTTGATGGACAAAGAAGATTTCCAGCAGTACGAGTTGTCACTGGAAGACGTCGAAGAGCAAATGCCGTACATCACGGAAGGGCTCGAGGGCATGCGGGCGCTGATCTACAACGACGCATGCGTGGGGCTGGATGTTCCGGCATCCGTTGAACTGGTCATCACCCAATGTGACCCGGGCGTGAAAGGAAACTCCGCGACTTCACGCAGCAAGCCCGCGACGCTGGAAACCGGACTGGTGATTCAAGTTCCAGAGCACATCAAAGAAGGCGAGCGGGTCAAAGTCGACACACGCACCGGTCACTTTCTATCGCGTGCATGACCCAATCAGCTCGACAAGCGTCGCCGCCCAGATTGTTTGCTAGCGTTTCATGAGCGAGCGAACATCAAAAGGTTCCAACTTTGCCGATTGTTTCGATTTTGGCGTTGTTTCGCTGGTCCCAATCGGGTTTACATGACGATGAATCCCAATCGTGAAATGCACTTTCACATTGGGGTTCACCGGCAATAGAATCCGCAGGACGGGATACGACATGGAAATCGCCTGCCACCCGTTTCTGCGACGGTCATCGAACATGGAAGAAAAAGAGCGATGCGCACCTTGATGATTCTTGCTGTATTGGTCGGCGTCGCGTTCATGGCTGGATGGTTCACCATCAATCGCGGCGATGGTCAAACGACGATCACCATCAACCGCAATGAAATCAAGAACGACACACGGGCTGCGATCACGAAAGGGCGTGAGTACCTCAATCGCGATGGGCAGCCGATGCAGTCGCAGCCAGCAGACGCATATCCCCAGTACCCTTCGCCCAACTACTCCGATTACCAACAAACCGGCTATGGTGCCAATCAACCCTATGGCAGCCAGCCATACGGAAACCAGCCGGTGTCGACTCAGCCATACGGCAACAATGCACCAACCTACGGCGCACAACCGTATGGCACGCAGACCTACGGCGCACAACCCTACGGTAGTCAGGCATACGGTTCGCAGACCTACGGTACTCAGGATTACAGTACTCAGACCTACGGTACTCAGGATTACAGTACTCAGGACTACGGTACGCAAGCTTACAACGGATACGGCTCGCCAGCAGGAACACAGTCCAACCAGGGTTTCAGTGTCCAACCTGCATCCGCCCAGCGTCCCTCCACTGTGAATCCGCAGTACAATGTGCCCACTGGATACGGCAACAGCGCCAGCCAATTCTGACGACGTCCCCACGTAGAAGCGTCTCTCCGAGACGCTAACCCAGCGAGCAAGGCGAGCCGTCCACGCTGGACCGCACGATGGATGCCTGCACATCCTGTTTCTCCATCGACCGCATTTTGATGGATCCCGATTCACGACACATGTGATTTGATCGTGTCAGTGCACTTCCGAACCATTGATGAACTACAATCCTTTGTCGAGATGATCCGCGAGGACAATCACGAGACTTTGGGTCAGTGGTCCGCGGCGCAGAACTTTGCGCATCTTGCAGGGGCGTTCGAGGGTTCGATGCAGCAACTTCCCGCTGGCTACCCCAGAATCGTTCGGATCATGTTGAGGCCTTTCAGGTCGATCGTTACCAAGTACCGATTTCCCCCTTGGCTTCCCATTCCTGCGGCGATCAAACATCGACTTGAGCCTCCCGTCGATGCCTTGTTCGACGAACAGAAGTCGCGATTGCTAGACTCGATTCGAGAATTCTGTTCCCATGACTCTGAGCATCCACCTCACCCAGTGCTTGGAAGACTGACGCGAGACGAGTGGATCGGATTCCATCTACGACATTCTGCTCACCACCTCTCATTCATCCGCATCAAGGAGTGAGATCTCAAAAACGCTAGGCCTGATTGATTTGATGACTCGTTTGATTTGTCCGTCGTCGCAAACTACTGCTCGATACGGTACAGCGCTTTCTCTGTTCGAATCAGGATGGCATTGCCGATCACGGCGGGAGAGGCGAGCGTTCTCTCCTGCAGATCATTTCTGGCGACTTGCTGGAACTCGTCGCCCGGTTTCACCACGGTTGTCATTCCTTCCTCGTCCACAAAATACAGGTGCCCACCCGCATAGACCGGTGATGCAGAGAATCCGCCGCCCAATCGCTCGCGATAAACCAAGTCTCCCGTCTCGCCATCAACGCTACTGAGAATTCCATTGTCACTGACGAAGTAGATGGCGCCGTCAACGGCGATCATCGACGGAGTCTTGGGAACATTTCGGTCGGTCTGCCAGTCCACATGTGTTTCGGTCACGATACCTTTCCCGGTCGGCCGGATGGCCAAGAGCGATGCGTTGTCAAAGCTGGTGGACACGTACACCCGTCCATCGTCAAAGATCGGTTGCGGAACGACCGAATATCCCGTGTAACGAACATCCCAGATCGTCTCACCGGTGGCAGGATCCAACGCCAAAACACAATCGCTGCCGGGCGCAACGACTTGCGTTCGACCCTCGACTTCGATCACACATGGCGTACAAAACGAAAACGTCTTCTTCGCATCGACCGGCCGCCGGACTTGCCAAACCAGTTCGCCCGTCGCCGCATCCAACGCGACGATCTTGGGTTCCTTGTCACCATCGCAGGTGAAAATCAACCGGTCACCGACCAAAACGGGAGTTCCCCCATTGCCGTGCGTCGGTTTGAACTTCAAGTCACGGTTCGTCCAAAGGATTTTTCCGGTGCGATCGCAACACGCTGTGCCTTGGTAGCCGAAGTGCACGTAGACACGATCATCTGTCACGATCGGCGTCGGACTTGCGTGGCTGTTCTTTTTGTGAATCTTTGCATCACCCGACTGTCGCATCAACGCGATGCTGGATACCAGCTTCCCCGTTTCAAAATCAACGATCAACAGCGACAAGTCGAACTGGTCTGCTTCGTCGGTTGGGATGGCTGCCGACAAATAGACTTTGCCGCCACTGGCCACGGGCGTCGACCAGCCTTCCCCGGGCAGCTCGGACCTCCACGCAATGTTCTGCCCCGTCGACCATTGCGTCGGTGGATTCGAGTCCGACGGAGCGTACCCGTTTTCCGTCGGTCCTCGAAACTTTCGCCACTCCGGCTCGGTCGCCACCGCGAACGGTCTCGACGCGGAGCATGCCAGAATCAAGAACGTGCCAGTCAGCATACGAGCGACAATGGTGGGCACCGACATTGGGGATTTCGGGGGCTGGGAGGTGGGAATGCTTGGAATCGTGCGGTGGACAATGCACTCGGGTATCTTAACAGAAACAGATCTTGATCCGAATCACGGGCAATTTCCATCTCAAATCAATTATCCACGACCGATTCGGTACCCATTGCTGATGCGTCCGAGCCGAGACGACGCCGGCGTTTTCGTTTCAGCATGAAGACCCTGCTAGCCGCGTTCTTGGGTATCAGTGTCATCGTGGGGATCGGCGTCACCCGGCTGCGTGACCATTTGAATCGCCGCGAAAGAATGGTGCCCGTGGCGTTTGACATCCAGACAGGAATGAACATTCGTTGGTCCGCCCAATCTGGTTCCACATCGTTTTCAAGCCCCGTTTTTCATCGGGGAAAAGTTTTCATCGGGACGAACAACACGACCGGTTATCTGCCACGCTATCCATCGATCGTGGACCTTGGCGTTTTGCTTTGTTTTGATGCGTCCGATGGCAGTCTACTTTGGCAAGCCTCCAGTGAGAAACTGTCTACCGGACGAGTTCATGATTGGCCTCTGCAAGGAATCGTTAGCACACCTGCGGTACAAGATGATCGATTGTGGTATTTGACCAACCGATGTGAGTTGGCGTGTTTGGACACGCAAGGATTCTACGACCAAGAAGATGACGGAGTGCCTTTGTCAGCAGATGTGGCTCTCTCCATCAAAGAGGCCGATGTTGTCTGGAAGCTAGACTTGATGAAGGAGCTCGACGTCAATCCCCACAATGCCAGCGCCAGTTCGCCCGTTGTCGCCGACGGGCGAGTCTTCGTCGTCACCGGCAATGGGCTCTCATCAGATCACGTCACCAATGCATCAGTGGATGCTCCAAGTTTCATCGCCGTCGATGCCGCGACAGGCGCCTTGATTTGGTCTGACGATTCACCATCGCCCAACATACTGCATGGCCAATGGGGCTCGCCGACCTATGGTGTTTTTCAAGGCGTGCCACAGGTCATCTTCCCCGGTGGCGACGGTTGGCTATACAGCTTTGATCCAGCGGGAAACCCAGATGGCACTGGCAAGTTGTTGTGGAAGTTTGACTGCAACCCCAAGGATTCCGTCTGGTTATTGGGCGGACGTGGAACTCGAAACAACTTGCTCGCACGTCCGACGGTTCACGACGGGTTGGTGTATGTGACCGTAGGCCAGGATCCCGAGCACGGCGACGGCGTCGGCCATGTCTGGTGTATTGACCCGAATAAATCGGGTGATGTCAGTACCGAACTGGTGTTCCATTCCGCGTCACCTCAACAACCCATCGCCCACAAGCGAGTTCAAGCCTGTGACGCCAAAGCCGGCGATTTCACCCAGCCCAACCGCAACTCTGCGATGGTCTGGCACTATACCGGCATGGACTTGGACGGCGATGGCGAAATCGCCGACAGCGAATCAATGCATCGGACGCTCAGCCAAGTGGCGATCGAAGGAGAATTGGCGTTCTTCACTGACACCTACGGTCTGATTCATTGTGTCGACAGGAGAACTGGCCGCGGTCACTGGCAATACGACCTTCTGGCATCCACCTGGTCCACACCCGTGATCTCCGCGGATCACGTCATCGTCACCGATGAAGACGGCGCGGTATCTGCGTTCGCACTCTCAGCGGATCCCACCATCGCCATGCCAGGCGGCAATCCGCTAAGCATCAGCCATTTGGATAGTTCCGGATACGCGACGCCCACGATCAACAACGGCGTCCTCTACATCCTGTCCAGCAAGAAACTCTACGCAATCTCAGATTGAATGCGTATCTTTTTTCTTGGACGAGGTGGATTCCCAGACACCGTCCATCGTGTAGCGGTAGACCTTGCCATCCTCGATTGACATCAAGTGCAGCCATCCGCCGTGAAGCAGATCTGCTACGGGTTGGTGCTTTGCAATCACTCGGCCAATCGATTCACGCGGCGCCGCGATCACGACCAGCAGACGCTGGGGTAAGTGCTGAAAGTCACTGCCGGTGTGCAATGATTGCCAAGGCAGACCGGTCATCAAGTCTCCGCCGTTTCCGGACAAAATCCCGAACTGCCCGACCACGTTGTGCACCGTCTTGTTTCCGCTACCGAAATATCGATTGTCCACGGTCGAAGCGTAGTACTGCATGTTGATCCAGTGTGCGACAACCATGGGCGCCGTCATGATTGCCTCAAGCACACTGCCATGGGGATCCTGGCGATGGTCATAGCTGTGCAGGAACGATCGAGCGTCCAAGTTGGCGTGCTGGGTGACGGACCTTGGTGCCACCACAAACGCTGCGTTTCCAGCCAATCCCCATTCGGGTCGCACCTCGGACCAGTCACTGGCTCGTTTCAGCAGATCAGAGACCGACGAACTCGCAACCACCGGCATTCGTTCAAGTCGCGTCTGCTCGCTTGCAGTGTCGCAAATGTCGGTCAAACAACCGATCTCCAACGCTCGATGAGAGGGGACCTCCGCCTGATCATAGAACGTGATCGAATCGGTTGTCGTGTTGTGCAGTCCGGCGACGAACCAAGTGTCCTCCGGGATATCAATTCCTCGGTCGGAAAGCACAGAGCGAATGTAGGGTTGATTCAGCAGCATTGCAGCAAACCTGGCATTGGGTTGCCCCGAGTGTCCACCACATGCTCCACAATCAAGGCCAGCGGCCAGCGGGTTGTTGTCGGTTTGGCTACCGTGTCCGCAGAAGACAACGAGTTTCGCAAAGTTCTCGGTGAGTCCAAGGTTACGCAACATTGCTTCGGCTAAGTCGGCTTGCACCGACGTTGTGATTCCCTGTTGGTTCAAGCCTCGCAGAGTCGGACCGATATGCTCTCGATCTTGCACCGCAACGCCATCGAATCGAGCGTCACCCTGTTGTCCTGATAAGCCCAGCGCTCGTCGCAGCAGTTTCAATCCGTACATCAATCCGGTTGTCTCGACAAAGGTGAAACAGCCAACAGCCGATGTCTGAAATCCTTTCCACATCTGTTTCCATGATCGAATACGATGACGATCAGCAATGGCCTGAGTTTCGATCGGCGTGTCGGTTTCGTGCAGCCCTTCACGCAGTTTGAATTTCGGCTTGAGCAATACCGGCAAATGCGGCACACCTGACTTCGCGCCCAGCGGGACGTATTCGATCGGCATCCCAAAGAATCCGGCGAAACCGAACGTTTCGACTTTATCCGACACCGTCTCCAACTGACGTCGGATTCGCTCAGATCGCACATCGATGCAAAACACCATCTGAGCAAGCTTGCGATCGGTGTCCGTGTTCCTTGACGCCTCTTCGTTCATGACCAGCGAGTTCAACAATCGATTTCGGTAGCCGATTTCGCTCGCCTGCAGCAGGGTATACCGGACATCAATGTCATCCTGAGATGCATCCCCGGCAGGAAAATGCTCTGGGGACACGCCGTCGAACAAATCCACCCAGTCCACGCACACATCCTGAAGCTTTGCCAGTGCTACATCGTATGCCATTCGAATCGCCAGTAGGCTGTTGAAATCAGGACCCTCACCGTCCCCACCTCCCGCCCAACTCGATTGGTATTTCGTCCATGCGCTCCAACCGGGAACAGAGAAGGCTTGGCAAAGTAAAAAACGCGACCACAGTGATTCGGGAATGGCCAAGGCTTGCAGCATCGCTCCGATGGCCTCCTGCGGCGTTGATGGCAATCCGCGGACAAACTGTCGAAATCCAGAGAGCCCCAAGATCTCAACGTTCAAGTCGTCCTGCGCGGAATCCCTCCAAGACTCGTAAAGTGATTGTCCCAAGTTCGGACGAGACCATTTCGCCTGACCTTGGTCATAGTATGCGGCGCAGTGCTTTGAAATATCATCAATGATCACTTCCTGCCAATCGGCGCACCCAGTTTTCGTTGCCAGTTCCGCAATCGTTCGAACAACCCGATCACCGTTGGTCGGACTTAGAGAATCATCGAAATGGACCCCACACGGTCCGATCGTATTGAGTTGGTCAGCCAGTTCCTCTGCGGTGTACTGAGAAACGACCCCAGCGGCAGCGACTTCCCCAATCGCAACTCGGATATCTGCCACTGAAAAATTCCCTTTGTGAAACTCTGCTGCGTAATGTTTGAGTGGCATCAGCAATTCGCAATCAGAGTACGACCGCATGGACTCACGGGCTGCCAGAAACGATTGGGCAGACAAACCGGCATACGGATTGACAGCGACGTAGTCCCGGAGGGGCCAAACCGGCGAGACGACACCAGCGACTTTAGAGAGTACATCGTCGATCTTGCGAACAATACGCGGCGTGACAAATACAGGTGCGTCCGCTACATGAAATTCTGCAGGCTGTGCGATGCTCATCGAAAATGATCCTTGTGTAATTCGAGAAACTGGTCGTGGAGTAGGGGCTGTTTGCGTTGGTCGTTTGATTGTTTGGCTAAATGTGATTCAGCCGTTTGCATTGAGATGACGAATCGGCGCCAACAATCGGCGGACAATGCTTTCCATGTAGAAACCGTTGGATGCATGGACATGCCATTTGCTGATCCATTTCGCTTGGCTTTTTCCAGTCACGGTCGCTTGCAGTCCGAACACCGCCAGGAAACCCACCAGGATGATTCCCGAGACCGCCCAAGGAATCTGCGCTGTGTTGCTGCTCGGGATGCTGGCCGAGATGACTTGATCGACCGCGACAAAGCTGCACGTGTAGGCGGTACACAGTGCCCCGGCAACAATCATTGCCTGAACCCACAGTTTTGCGTTTCCGGCTTGGTAGACCTGAGCCACCCAGTAGGTGAGCGCCAGGCAGATCACGCCGCCCAGCAGCAGTCCACCAGGTTTGACAATCGGATCGACTCCGAACGCAGCAAACGAGAGAGACAAAATGCCGAGAGTTGAGATCCCTGCGATCCCCCATGACGTGATCAGTCGGCCAAAAGCTTGAGCGTCGACCCTGTGAGCGTCGACCCTGTGAGCGTCGACCCTGTGAGCGTTGAGCCGAGGGTCAGGGACCTGCTCACCCGGGAACAACGTTCCACTGCTCAGAAACGCGTGTGCCTTGTAGAGCGAGTGAGCGATGATATGCAGCATAGCAGCAGAGAATGCTCCCAGCCCACATTGCAACATCATGAAACCCATTTGTGCGATCGTGGAGTACGCCAACGATTTTTTGACACTCGTCTGAGTCAGCATCACCACGGCTGCGAAACAGGCAGTGAAACCACCGACGATGGCCAGAAAGGTTAATGCCCAGGGCGCGAGTGCAACGAGTGGACTCGTTCGGATCATCAAGTACCCTCCCGCGTTCACGATTCCAGCGTGCATCAATGCTGACACTGGTGTCGGCGTCTCCATGGTCAAGGGCAACCAAGTGTGAAAGGGAAACTGGGCCGACTTCGTGATCGCTCCAACCACCAACAGAAACCCTGCGACGCCAAGTGATGTTGTTACCGATTCCATCGACTCCGCTGCGGCGAAAAGCTCGGCGAAGTCAAACGTATTGAACTGGCGATAGATCAACACTAGAGCAGCGATCAACGAAACATCGCCGAGTCGACTGATCGCAAACTTGGTCCAAGCCGATCGCTGTGCCGCAGGTCGATGCCCGTAGTGTGTCAGCAACTGGTGCAATCCAAGACTCGTCAAGATCCAAGCAGCCACGAACATCAGCAGGTTGCCCGAAATCACCATGATCGATACAGCGCCGATGGTGAACGCCGTCCAGCGAAAGTAACGTCCCTGTGTCGCTTCACCATCCAGATAGCGAGCCGAGTAGCCGCAGATCACCCAGCCGACGAAACTGACCAGCGTCAACATCAAGCTGGAGACACCGTCGAAATAGACCGAAACGGCGAACGGTAAGTGATCGGCCGACAACAACTGCTCTGCGATCACCGGACTCGCACCGGTCACAAACAACGATGTCAGCAGGAATGCAGAGACAAACTGAAGCCCCGAAATCCAAGTGATGGTTCGACGCAACCATTCGACACGAGCATTTGCCAGGCCGGTAGGGACTAGGGCAAATCCAAGCAGCACCAGGGCTGGCAGGAGCAGAACGCAGGCAACGGCAAAACTCATGGCTGAGATCCTATTGGAGACGAAGACTGTGACGCGAACTTTAATACGCGACACCTACGTCGTAAATAGGGTTTCGTGTGTTTTTGCTGGAACCTTGAGCCAGAAATTTGCCCACGGTCTTAAAACGATGGTTTTCCGCGTGTTTTGAATGCGAACAAAATTTCGTTTGACCCGCAGCCGAAGGCGCAGGAGACACCACCAAACAGCGGCTGGGTATTTACTCGTTTAACGCCAAGCCGCAGGCGTAAACGGCGATGGACTCTGTGGCGCAGTCCGGTTGGTGGTGGCGATTACGCTGGACTGCTCAGAGTTTGGCGTTTGCATTGTTTTTTCAGTCCATGTTCTTGTTCCACGCATCGCAATTAAAGTGAGCCTCAGGCGCTAGCCGTGGGCCGGCACACAATCCGCCTCAGGCGCTAGCCGTGGGCCGGCACACAATCCGCCTCAGGCGCTAGCCGTGGGCCGGCACCACAATCCGCCTCAGGCCCACGGCTAGCGCCTGAGGCTCACTGGGGGCCACACACTGTACCGGCAGTAGGGACATGAACTTGCGCAAACCCAAAAAGAAACAACACCACACTTTGAGCAGTCCACGTTTACGCCTGCGGCTTGGCGTGAAACGAAGATTGCCGACAACCAAACGCAATCACGCTGCTCGGCTGGTTTGGTAGGAAAAGAATTGCACGCCGCGCGCATCCTCACGCATCAATTCACGGGCAAAGGCGGCCGGACTCAAGTGATCTTCGTAGTACCGAATCGCTCCACGCCGAAGCTCGGCGATTTCATCTGCTTGCATGCTGTCCACTCGCTCCAACGCTTCCTGGAAACCAGCACGCCCGGAGAACGCGATGCAGTTCACACCATCTTGCAAAGCTGGCGTGAACAAGCTGCCGTATTCGAGCACGGGGATGGTTCCGACGGCCATCGTCTCGACACAATTGTGCGACAGTGGATAGTCGACGCCGGGGGCGGCCAAGAAGAAGTGGGCTTGCGAGAGCGTTTCCATCCACTGCTCGGCAGGTAACCGATGCGTGCCGCTGTCGATCAGCACAAACCCATCGATGTTGGTCGTCTTGGCGTTCGCTAACTGTTTGGCATCATCCAAGCGGGTTGTTCGCTTTGGGTAATGTGTCAACGCTTGAGCGATCAATTTGTACCGATTGACTGTTTCGAGCCAACGGTAATGGTCGATCTTTTGATACGACTTTTGTTGGCAATTGCCGCCGAAAAACAGCAACCACTTTCGCTCCTGATTTCGGTACTCCTCCAGCCGGGCATCTTCGTTGAGATCCCAGATTTGCGGATGAAAGCTATAGGGCAGTGGAATGTGCTGCGGATCGGTGCGCCATTGCATGTGGTGCGAGACACGCAGAGTTTTTTCGGCAGGTGCGGCGGGGTTGCTGCGATCGGTCAGGCAAAGATCAAACTTGCTCGGTCCGACCGAGGCGTCAAAGGGGTGTGTGGCACTGACCGCCGACCATTTGATACCTTTGTGAGCGGACTGCAGAAATCCGAGACGGGGGACCAGATAGACATCATATTGGGCTCGCCGAAGCAGTGAGACGAGGGCGTGAAAGCGTCGCCCTTGCTCTCCGTCGAGAGCCGTTTGCGTGAAATCCAACAAACAGGTGCGAGTGCCGGTCAAAGCTGGTTTCTGCAGCGCCATCCAGCGGTCGCGAATCGCCCGTGTCTTCTTTGCACGTACCAGCACCCGAAGCTGGCGAAGCGATTGGCGAAGGGCAGCGACTCGATTGGTCCAGCTCATGGTTCTCGCATCCATCTCTCTTGATCGCAGTTGCTTGAAACCAATCCGTCAGGCTCAAAGCATTCGTCTCGCGACATTCGCAAGCAAATTGACTTTTACGCGACCGGGGAGTCCCAAGGCCAGATCGATTCGCCGTCAATCTGTGGGATTCAGCCGGACCGGATCAAGCGTGTTTCGCCGCTAAAATGCTGCTGAATCCCGGTTGGTGTTTGCACCTCCAGTGCCCCGTTGTCAAGGACGCCGATGCATGTCCCCGAGACCGACCGCTGGCCGCTGAGGAGCGAGATCGGTTTTCCGGCGAGCAAGCACCGCTGCCGATACGCGTTCAAGATTTCTGAGGGGGACTGCTGTAACTGCCGGAGCGTCTCAGCCAGCGATTCAACGATCGAAATCAGCAATGCGGCACGCGACACGGGGCTGCCGGTTGCCTTTGCGAGCGATTGCGGCGTGGGTTGCCCTGCGGCCGCTCCGTCCAATGCCGGTGCTTGGTCGACATTGACGCCGATACCGATGACGACATGGCTGTTTTGCCTCGCGAGCGATTCGATCAGGATCCCGGCGACCTTGCCGCCGGAAACGTAGACGTCATTGGGCCATTTCAGCCTCGCGATCAGCGGCGCATGATCATGCTCGATCGCCTGAGCGATGGCGACTCCGACGGCCAGAGAAAGCAGGTGCCCCGATTCGCTTGCGATTTGCCAAGGTTGCAGCATCGAAAAGGTCAGAGCGTCCCCCGGGCTTTGCCATTGGTTGCCGCTGCGACCTCGGCCTGCCGTTTGCTGATCAGTGAGAAAGAGAATTGGCAGTCCGTCCAAATCTGGCTTCGGCCCACGCCCACCGAGTTCCTGCAACGCGTCGGTGTTGGTGGAGAGGGTTTCCGCCGAGTGAAAAACTTCGCCGCAAAGTTGCTGTTGGATCAAACGGTGTGTTGCACGACGCAAGTCGTCTGAGACGTCGCCGGTGGTGTGAATCCGCAAGTCGTGATTGGAATCATCGGGTTCATCGGACAGGGAATGTGGTGAAGTACCATTTGTCATCATCTGAGGACCCACGCCAGCAGGATCGCTACCAAGAGCGTCAGCCCGGTCCACTGGATCCAACGCGGCAGGGAAGTCCCCATGCCATCGTCGCTGCCAAACTCGTTGCGAGCAAACTCGTCATAGTCAAATCCGTCGTCCCACTCATGCTCGCTCTCATCGCGCCAGCCATCTGAGTCGCTAGAGCCGCAGTGGCGGCATGATCGAGCACCCGCAGGAATGTCGCCGCCGCAGTGTGAGCAAGTATCAGAACTCATGAAAACGACGTGCAATCAACTCGAACAGGTGTTGCCCAGCATGAAACGCAACCAGCCGCTAACCGAACATTTGCAGCGGCGTTGTTGTCTCACCAGCACCGTAGAATGTACGGATGTTGGGCAGAATGTCTACCAGGTCAGGACCGTTACTGATCCCGAACCACATGGCGATTTCGGCGGCCAGCGAATCGACGGAGGTCGTTGGGATCAAGCGTCCACGGTTCAGGTAAATATCGGTGCCCATGGCGAGAGAGGTCGGGAACTGTCCGTAGATCTTGCCGCCGTTGATTCCGCCTCCCATCACGATCTGATTCCCGCCCCACGCATGGTCGCTTCCCTTGCCGTTGGTACTGAGTGTTCGCGCGAAGTCCGAAGCGGTGAACGTCAGCACGTCGTTCTCCAGTCCGAGTTCTTCCAAGGCGTGATAGAACGACGTCAAGGCGCGGCTGACCCGTGAAAGGTTGCCTTCGTGCGCGGTCATCAAGTCGCCGTGATTGTCCCAGCCACCGAGCGACACAAAGAACACTTGGCGTCCTTGCTGAAGAACGCTGTTGGCACCGATCACGCGCGCGATCGTTTCCATTTGGCTACTTGGCGACTCACTGTTGAACGGAGTGTTTACTGTGACGGTGTTGACTGCTTCGTTGAACGCAATCGCCGCGTCTATTGAGTTCTTGTTCACATCGACCAGCGATTGAGAGAGCAAGTTGCTGTAGGTCTGATCGAGAAAGCCGTTGATGTTGCGCGAGAAGATACGGTTTTGATAGTTCGTCGTACTGAGATCAGGCGAGTAGCCTGCCACAACGGTCGCTGGCGTTGCAGGAGTGCTTCCTGACGGGTTGCTTGCGGTGATCGTGTAGGGAATCACGGAACCGCCAGTTTGAAACAAGTTCACTCCGCCGATCGAAATGTTCATCGAAACGCTGGGATTCTGATTGGTGGCTTGCATTGCGTCGGCAAGTCGACCACCCCATCCTGTCAGCCCGTTGCGGGTCTGCGGAACGCCGCTCATCCAGTGTCGTTGCAAGTCGGCGTGGGAGAACAGACCCAAGGGTTTCTGGGTGCTCGCATACGTTGTGGCGGTCATGTAATCGATCAAGGAGCCGATGTTGGCCACGAAAGCCAGCTTGCCGGTGTTGTAGAGTCCTGCCACTCCGCGTTGAGCGGGATCAGTGCTCGCGTTGGGATCTTCGTCGGCAGCCATCCCAGGGCTGAGGCCAAAACTGCGACCGCTGCCATCTGGGTTCAAAGGCACAAGTGAGCTTTGCTCCAGTGCCAACCCTCCTTGGTTTTGCTGAACCCCGTTTCCGTCTACGTAGTCGAATCCGCCACGCGAATCGTGGTAATGCCCGTATTCACCGGAGGTCGAATCGCCGTCGCGTGGAATCAGCATGTTGTACGAATCGTTACCTCCAAACAGGAACAAGCAAACGATCGCCTTGTAACCACTGGTATCGTTTGCCGCCATCACCGACTTAGTCGCTTGCAGCCCCAGCAGGGTGGCCATTAATGACGTGTTGGTCATCATTCCGCATCCCGCCGCGGCCTTTAGCATCGAGCGTCGCGATGCAAGCGAGGAGGGAGAATCGCTTCTGGACATGGTCGTTGACTCCGACAATCTGAAAAGGATGGATTGCGATGCAGTGAAACAGTATCGGGCGATGAAACCCGATCGCGGAACTGAAAAACCTTTCTCCGTCAGCCCTACCGAACCGGCCAACGAGAACTCTTTAGGAAACCTCTCTGCGGACTACTCTTCAATCACGCAGTCGGGCGAAATCAACACTGCGAGCAAGGCTTCCTCTAGCCGCCCGACGTTGCGAGTATTCTGGTTCAGCGTTTCTGCAGCGATCGCATCCTTGATAATCGTCTTGGTTTCTTCGCTCAACGAACCGTGACAGAGCAACAAGTCGAAACGCTGCAAGATCGGCTCCATGTTCGCCAGATCCTTGGCCATCTCGATTTCTTCGTCCAAATCAAATGTGATCCTGCACGTCCCCACACGCATGCCGTACTGCATGTACCTGTTTCGGGCGCTGTAATACATCCGATTCAACGTCCGGTTAGCCGTTACCGCGGTCAAGATCTGAAATTCAGGGGCATACAAAGCACCAAAAGGATTCCGCCGGGAGGGAACATAGGTGGTCAATGCACCGGGTGGTTGGTAGTCGGGCAAGTAATAATTGAACACGGTGGGTGACCGATACGGCATCTGTCCAAGGTCACTTTCGATCGAGCGAGACAGCATCATGTAACCGTTTGGGTAGTCCGACGATGGACGCAGTGCTCGGATCATTCCCGTGATACGCAGGATGGGCTCCTTCATTCGACTGTACTCGGTCCCCCGAGTGATGACTTCCACTCGCGGCGGGTTACTCAATCGTCGCGTCCGTTGTCCGGCAAACAGCTCGGGATCCGTCAAAATGGCTTTGACCACCGCTTTGAGGTCCCCGCGCTGTCCTTGTCCGTTGTTATTGAAGACACGCGTAACGCGACGAACGTAGCCACGCGACGGATTGGACTTGACCAAACGCTGAATCAACCTGATGCAGATGAAAGGCGCAACATTAGGATGGTTGGCAACGACATCGAGGGCTTGGTCGATCTCAGCCTTCGCGTCTTCGTTGGTCATCGGAACCGGCAAAGGGTCCAGAGTCACGCCGAAAACAATTTTGCTGTGCCGTTCGTTGGGGTCGACCTGACCAGGAACGTTGGGGTCTTCGGCGTAGTTGTAATTGTTGTCGTGCTGAGACTGATCCACCATCATCGGATCGCCGAGATTCAGACCGGTGTAAAAGCTGTTGGACCCGTTGTGATAGTACTTCATTCCAGTGAACACGCGAGCCAGCTCTTTGATTTGATCGTTGTCGTAAGTCGGAATCAGCTCCCCATTGGCGTTCAGCCTGGGCCGCCCGTCTTGGTGCAGTTCATAAAGACCGACCGAAAACAACTGCATGATCTCACGTGCGTAGTTTTCATCGGGGTAACGCCCCAATGCCACATTCGACTTCAGATTCCGAACCGAACTGAGCCAGACGCCCATGCACGGATGATACGTCACCTGCCCGAGCAAGTCTCGATAGCTGCCCGATGCACCGGCCGCGAGCATGTCATAGTAATTGCTCATGCCCAGCCAATCGGGGATACTTTGCTCACCACCGCCGATGTCGCGGCCGGCGTTGTTGTTGAATCCTGCACCTGAATCGCCGATGACAAAGATTTGCGACAACGCGTAAGCAACTCGCTGTCGCAACTGATCTTCGCCTGTCAAAGCGATATGCCACCATGCCTGATAGCGATAATCTTGGATGCCGACATTCGCCATGTCAGGCTCACGTCCGTCGGTAGCGATGATGTCGCGAGCAACTTGCTCCTGCGATGAAACGGGCAACTCAAATTGCTGATCGATCCATTCGCCGAACGCACGCATGTTGCCGATTTGCAAGATCCGATCGGCCAACGCTTCAATCGACGCTTCGTCGGGACCAAACGTCGCCTTGGACAAGAACTGCGACGCTTGAATCTTTGCATTCATGCGACGAGCTTCTCTCGCATTGGGCAAGTCAAACGTGCCTGCCTGAGTGAGGTTGACATCGCAGAGGCAACATAAAACCACTGTCAAAAATAACGTTGCGCGGGCAGCAATATGCCCGCCCCATCTGAACAACAGAAGAGGCTTCATTGTAGAACCGCTCGTGGAGAAGGAAGAAAAGAACACGTGCGTAGCTAAAGACCTCCGGCTCACAGTCCACTCGGGACTACCAAGCTGTCCCTGGGAATGAGCCAAAGTCACGGGCGATGCACGTCTCGTCGCTGCCCAAGAATAGCGATCTCAACCCCGCAATGCAACTTGCAACGGTGACCTGACCCCCATTGAATCATCTCTTTTTCCTAGCCAGGAAACCGCTAGACGCTCGCCCTGCATGAAATCGGGCGTGAAGGCAGGGTAAAGAGGGAAGAAAATCCTACACTCGCGTTGGAGTCCAGGGCCCTGGTCGGGCACCCAGAGTGCACCACGGGAGGCGAGGGGGCACGTGTTTGGTTACCCTAAGAATAGAAGTCTTGATGGCGGAGACCTTGAGGGAAGGAAGAAAATGAGTCAGGGCACAGCAGCGGATCGGCAATTGTTCGTCAGCGGTGACATTCGCAGCATTCCTTTCGGCGAGTTGAGGCCGATGTGCAGCAACGTTTTCGAGTGGCTTGTGGCGGGAGTGCTGTTCAAGCTTTTCAGGATGCCTGCGCCGCTTCAGTTCGCGACCGAGAGTCGCCGATTGCTGAGCGTCAATGCCGAACAAGTCCCCAAGCGGCTGATGAATTACTTCGATGGCCTACGCCCCCAAGCCGAACCATTGGGGTACCAGATCAACCACTATGCAACGATTCCTGCCGTTGGTCCCATCGCGATTGCCCTGATGACCATGAGTGAGCCTGCTGGGCAGAGCTGCTTTTACGCCGTTCGGGTGGCGTTGAAGGTCAATGACAGTATCACCGACGATGGCCATTTCGGATTCAATAGTTGTCTCGCCGACGATGAATTGCTTTCGACGATCACGTATGCGAAACTGCCCAAGCCGCGCCCCGGAATGGATCGAAAAATCATCAAGACGACCGACGTGAACGCTCTCCACAAGGAACACCGCAATCGCATGATGGGCAAACGAATCACCCCCGTGCATCCCTCCCAATGGTTTGCTATTGCGGAGAAGCACAACCGGCTGGAGACGGATGACTTGCTGCAGCGACGCGTCACTCGCTTGGCAACCCCCGGTGAAGTCGCCCGTATTCGTTCTCAGACGGGATAGCGAATTGGACGAACGTAAGACCTCCGCCAATTCCAATCAGCTCTCGGGTTCTCCCGTCAAGTTGCCCGTCTCTGACAACGTTTCGATGCCTTTGATCGACGTCTTTGGTCGTGTGCATCGATCGTTGCGCATCAGCGTGACCGACCGCTGTAACCTGCGTTGTTTTTATTGCATGCCCGAAACGGGTGCAGAGTTTGCGCCGCGAGAGAAATTGCTGACTTTTGAAGAAATTGAGAGGCTGGTTTCGCTGCTCGTTGATCGGTGCGGGATTCATAGTGTTCGGATCACGGGTGGTGAGCCACTGGTACGCCGCGATCTGGATCGGTTGATCAAAATGTTGGCTGCGCTGGATCGATTGGATGATTTGTCGCTGACCACCAATGGTTTGTTGTTGGCCGAACAAGCCGAGCGTTTACGTGATTCAGGCCTGCGACGATTGAACATCAGCTTGGACACGGTAGACGAAGCGACGTTTCTGAGAATCTCGCGACGCAAAGGGATTGATCAGGTGATCAGCGGAATCGACGCTGCGTTGCGTGTCGGGTTCGACTCGATCAAGCTCAACACGACCGCGATGAAAGGCATCACGCAAACGGAGATCGTTGACTTGGTTCGATTTGCCATTGAGCGTGATGTGGAGCTTCGGTTCATCGAGTTCATGGCTTTGGACACCGATCGCGCATGGCAGAAAGCCGATGTCCTCAGCGGTGATGAAATTCGGGCAATCATCGAATCCCATTTTGGCAAGCTGACCGAACGAGATCGTCCCCATGCATCTCAGCCTGCGGAAAGTTTTCAACTTTCCGGCGGTGCGCGAATCGGTTTGATTCGGTCTGTCAGTGTGCCCTTTTGCAACGCCTGTGACCGTCTGCGGCTGACCGCCGATGGCGCAATCCGAAATTGTCTGTTTGCCCAGAACGAGTTTCCGATACGCGACAAAATGCGAGGCGGAGCGAGCGACGAAGAGTTGCTCGATGTGATCGTGACTGCGGTTTCCGCGAAAGCCGCCGGCCACGGCATGAACGACGTGTTTTTTTCGCCCCCCGATCGGCCGATGTATTCGATCGGAGGCTAGCGGTCAATGAATCATCCCGTCGGTTCAGGCTAGACTTACCGTTGCGTGTGTGTCAGACGCGACTGTCTGAGCACCATTGTTTCACCCCACTGCTTTGAATCCTATCTTTGGACTCGCATTCATGCGTACGCAAAATTCTGAACCAACGGGCTGCCAGATTCACCGGTTTCGTTTCACAGCAGGCTTGCTCGGTATCATCTGTGCTATCGGGTTCGGATCACTGGGGTGGCACGCTGCGATGCCTCCGCGTGCCCTGGCCGATGATGTGAGCGATGCAGCGGCTTTTCAGCAGATCTACAACGAACTTTTGTCACGGATGGACAAGGACGTCGATGATGCCGCAGCGTATCTAGAGGCAAAGCTTGCGGAGCATCCCGAGATGTCTGATCTCAATATCTTGCGTGAGTCGCTGGCCGGTCGGTTTGCATCCGATGGCCAAGACGAGAAGGCGTGGCAGCAGTTTCAAATGCTGTTGGACGATCAGATCGCACACGTCAATGTTCAAGGAAACCAGTACGGCATTTGGATGACGATCCAGGGAATGCAGGGGCTGAATCGTCAGTCGCCTGAGAAAGACAAGATGATGCAAGCGACGCAGCGCGGCGTGAATGCACTGTCGTCGGTGTCACCCGAGCTGGAGATGCAAGCGCAGTTGCCGCTCTCGCTGTTGACGGCGATGCACGCAAAGGCGTTGTCGGATGACGGCAAAGAGGAGGAAGCAAAAAAAATGGTGCAAGCCCGTTTGGATCGACTCCGCGAGATCAACACATCTGACGATGCAACAGAGCAGACCATGCAAGCGATCGTCAGACTGCTGCGCACGCTCAGCACCGATCAGGCTGAGAACGATCCTTGGCGTGACGATTGCATCGCGATGATCGACGGCGTCTTGGAATCTGCCCTGGAACGCTTTCCCGAATCACCAGCACTGCAGTCCGACTACGCCGAGACGCAGTACTTGATGATCACGCGATGGAAGCAGGATGATCCCGATGCGGCCAAAGCACGATTGGATAGGGTGACGAAACGTCTCTTGCCGATTTCGGGAAGTAACAGAAACGTGCAATCAACCTTGAGACGCCTGGAAATCCACCGAGAACGAATCGCCGGCGTCAAGCCAGCCAAGACGCTTGTGGGGGCTGCCGCTCCAGATTGGGACATCGACGCTTGGGTCAATGCGACGGACGTTTCGCGAGAGTCACTCAAGGGGAAAGTGATCCTGATCGATTTCTGGGCCATGTGGTGCGGGCCGTGCATCGCAACGTTTGATCACTTGCGTGAGTGGCGTAAAGAGTTTGGCGACGACGGATTCGAAATCGTCGGAGTCACCACGTACTACAACTACGCCTGGGATGATCTCAATCAGCGGGCGTCTCGATCGACGGACGAGGTGTCGGCCGAAGACGAACGTAAAACGCTGGAGAGTTTTTTGAAGCATCACGAATTGCTGCATCCCGTGATCGTTACTCCCAAAGAAAGCGAGATGCAGTCGGAGTACGGCGTGCGTGGGATTCCCCATGTCGTTTTGATCGATCGCGAGGGCGTCGTTCAACTTGTTCAAACGGGTGCCGGCGAGGCGACGGCGAAAACGATCGAAGCAAAGATCCGAGAGTTGTTGGGGAAAGGCAAAGGGAAGTAGCTCCCAACCCGACACTTGTTGCAGTGAAATCGTCACGTAGTCGCGTCTTTCCGAGACGTGAAAAGAATTGTTGCTGCATACGACCGTGAAGCGGTCTCAGACGGCAGCCGGCGATAGAGCGCAGCGATCATCGCCGGTTCATTCGGTCTGACGAGAATCGACCCCGGAAGCGGTAACAGCCCAGATTCCGAGAAGTCTGCGACACCCTGCGGGGTCGATTCAACATGGTCGTCGCATACCACGGGTGCGCCTTCGGCGACCCGTGGCTACCTTCTGCGATCCCTCGCGGGATCCACTTCACAATTGGTGAGCGAAGAAGTGGAGTGGCCCGAAGCAACCGCGAGACCACCATGACATCGAGTTCAAGCATTCAATCGCGTTGTTCCGCACTCATCGGTTTTCAATTACAAACCGATCAGGCTCATCAATCGTCGATGCACTCGCATCACGATGAAATTGGCACCAACCAGCAAGTTCAACCGCCAAGACGAGACCGTTTCGAGTCACTCAGAGTGATCGCATCATCAGCAATCGAGCCAACCAAGAGCAAGAAACCGCGTCGCTCACCCAAGTCACACTGGGCAATCTCGGCAACCAGCTAAACCAGCAAAATCTAGCTGGTAGCCAACCAAAGAAAGAAACCCTCAATCAACGTCTGCGCGCTCTGCAGAGGGTTCGGGATTTAAGAAGTGAACGCTCCCACAATGTCGAGCCGCGGAGGCGGCGGAAGCGTAAAGCCTGGGACGCGAGTCCCAGGCCTCGTTTCGCAAGCGGTCCCGATTAAGCCCCGAAGGTGGCGACAGATTATGGGCGATACCGTGCCCTGTCTGTCGCCGCTCCGCGGCTTTCACAATCGGAAACACGGCACCCCATGGGGCTGACGCCCCATGCTTTACGCTGCCGTCGCATCCGCGACTATCCACGGTTCGGCTTTTAAAACCCCCTTCCCCTTATTGCGATCTTCCCCTTATTGCGATTCCGACATCAAAAAGGCCGGTAACATCTGTCCCTGAGTTACCACATTCCTTCTGCGTCTACATAAGCCACCAAGCCGTCGTCGTCGAAAACCACCTGTGTCCATCCTGTCCGCCAGTTAGAGCGATAAACCCAGCATTCTTCGGAAACTTCTTGTGGTTCGCCCATAATCTCACGCACATCTGATTTCTGCAGACCTTTGATAATCAGCTGCGTCTTGTGCGTTCCGCCCGGCGGCTCACCTGCCTTGATGAGGAGAACCACCAAACCCGCTGATACTACAACGCAAAGAAGCAACGATCGTAAACTGAATTTCATTGATGTCGCCAAATCAGGGACCGCAACATGATCCGCCTGTCCCCTCTACCATCTCGTCCAGTGCTTCTTGCAAACGCTTCGCGCGGGGACTGGTCTCCGGAAAGTCATCCGGAGGATTCGGACACGCGGTAAGTTCGCCATCAACAATGCAAGAGATGTCGCCATTTTTCCATTCGTCAAGACATCCCTCCCAGCATGGATCAGAAACACGCCGCCCTGCAGCATTGTTAGCAAGGTCCATATCGTCCGCAAGAGACGAGCCTCTATCCTCACGAGCATCCCATTCACCATTACATCGTGGGTGTCGTGAGTTTATGTTGCAAGAGATAACGCAATGAAGCATTGCGTTGTGGCCGGTATCGTTCGCATGTGTTGGAAGCCCGAGATACTGAAAATCAACTCGAATCGCTTGGGCTTTCGGGCCGTAAACGCAGAAGCATCCAAATTTCGAGAACCAACTTTGACCCTCAGGATCGACTCGGGAAAGCGGCCCGGACGAGGTGTATTCATAGGAATTCCACTCACTACCGTCGAACCCAATTGGATCTCTGGAGCAAGACTTAGCGACGGCTAATGAAAATGCAGCTGCGGTCGTCGTAATTGTCCAATGTCAGGCTTGGCGGTCGCGGAGACGCTGTTGCAGAGTTGCGAGCTGGGTCGTAAGTGCATTTAGGCTGATTTCGGCCAGGGTAGACACAGTCGAAGGTTCATCTCCTAGCAAATCTTGAAGCAATAGGACCTTGCCAATCAACTCCCCCTTCTCAAGACCTACCCGCTCACCTTCTTCGCGACCTTCTTCGCGACCTTCTTCACGACCTTCTTCACGGGCACCTGAAATCGCCCACTCATAGTCGCGTTGCGCTTTTTCGCGTTGATCGTACATTTGCTTGTCCTCCGTTTTGGCGGATATGATCTCAATTGTGGAAATGGCCGTTTCGAACTCGATCCCAGGCAGCAGCCGACACAGAGTTGGGGCATCGTAGTCCTGCGCGAAAAGCAGCAAGAACGCCCACTGATGCAATTTACTCGCGGCGGCAATCGTGTGCTCATCGAGGGAATACTTCGTTAATTCTACCGTGTGGACCTCGATTGCGTTGGAGATTTCGCGGCCGCTTTCCCGGTCAAGCATCTGAAAGCGATGGTGGGCTTGGTCGGTCGCTGCAAACAGCACTCGATTGAGCAAGCAAATGGAGATCGATGGGGCTGCTAGAGCATAGTTGCCGCCCGCTGTCAGTTGATCCACGTACATACTGCAGGCGTAGTAAACAAGTCGCTCAATTAGCCCGGCATAGACTGAAACCTGCATCTCCACGTTCAACCATCGACCTACTTCGTCCCGGCACCGGACATCGAGCACGATCAGCTTGCTCTCGGAGAACTCTTGGTAGCTGAATGGATTCAGAACTTCAGCTGCGATGATGGGTCGCTCAAGATCAAGGATGGCATTGAGCAGCCCGATCAAGGCTTCCGAGTTTTGGGGCGAGCCGAAGATTTTCTTGAAAGCGAAATCGACAGTCGGCCGAATTCCAAGCGGCATTCTGAATACCTGAGTGCGAATGGGGCAAAGCTCTTGTGCCCTACCATCGTAGCGGATTCTCAAGCTTGTGCGGTCGATCGCGAGCCAATTCACTGAAGCCAATCAGACTGTCGACGCTTCCTGAACGAGTCATGCCGGACGCCATGCTGCATCGCGGGAATCCCAGCCTCCGCCACCCCTCCGCTCACGACGCCCAATCTCCGTTCGGTCGCTACGACGGGGCTCCACGCGACGTCACTGACTTTCTGAGAGCTCAACCCCTACCAATTCTTCTCCTCCACTCACAGCTCCCCTTCTGCTTCCCCCATTTCGTGTCGCGTTGCCCCGGACGGCATCGTGCCACCGGGCTGGATCATGCAGCGGCCATCCAGGCCGCCGTGCCTGGCGGCGGCACTCAGGCTCGAATTGTGCATGGCGGCCATCCCGCCAGAATGTTGCGATGACTTCCTGTCATCGCTGATCGCTTCACGACTCATGAAGTTTGTGGGTGGCACCAATTGGTCTGGGAAAGTGAATGCGTCACGTAGTCGCGTCTCTCCGAGACGCGAAATTCCGCGTCTCGGAGAGACGCGGCTACGTGCGATCAGCATGGACGTGCGAACTAGATTTGATCGCCTCCGGCGATGGTCAACATAGCCTTTAGCTTTTCGTTGGTCATCTCGGCACGTTCCAAGGTGAGGACTGATCCATCAAGCATCAACACTCGAACTTCGTCGCGTTCGCCGAACACATCTTTTATAGGCTCCTCTGCTGATATTACCCAGGGTTCCGGATTCGCCCAATGGACCGCGGCCGATTCTGGAGCGTCAATCACCGCGATGGTGTTGGACGTCCCGTCGGTCACATCCCGGAACTGTTTCGGCGGCCCGTCGCCCGACCAAAGCGAACCTGGAAAGACCGGTGCACGGTACGTCGTCAACGTTCCGTCATCCGATCCGTTGGTGTAAACCGGCAGGACAGAAGTCATCAGATGCTCGACCGGTTGATCATCCCAAGCACGACTCAAGTCCAACTCGTAATAGAACGCTTGTTGGCTCAGCCAAGGCAGGATGGGTACTCGCCAGCTCAGCAACGGTTTTCCGTCTCGATCGACAAAGCAGCGTGGTGGCAGATGCCCGTTGACGTCGGCGTAGTTGTGAAAAGCAAGCCCGATTTGTTTCATGTCGTTGGAGCGTTGCGTTTGGTTCCGCTTGCCCTTGCCTGCAGCCAGCAAGGGTTTCATCATGTCCAACGCAACACCATCCAAGTGTATTGAGATCGACATCTCGCCGCGTTCCAGAGTCAGCATCGATCGGAAGGGACGCACCAAATCCAGCGCGGTGATTTGATCCAGTTGATCCGCGAGGCGGCTGCCAGCATCCTCCGATTCGGCGAGAACGTTGACTTTCAACGACAGCGACGGCGGCAACGTCAGCCCGACGACGATCTTGTCGATGTCTTGTGCCAGTTTGCGAGGCGACAATTGAATGGGGGACGAATCCGGCAGCCTTTCCGGCCACAGTTGGCCTAGCAGGTGTTTGGACGCGGGCGGCAAGGAAAGCACAGCGGTATGATCGGCGCGTTGTGCGTCGCTCAGTGGTGTCAACAGCTCACGCACGCGGGATTCATGAGATGGTGACAGTTCGTCTTCGGCGCCACTGAGATTGGTTTTGGCCAGTCGTTGCAGACCACGCTCACTGCTCAACAAAACGGCGTCCTCGGACGCCCGTCCTTGCAGCACGGCAAACACGCCTTTGGCGACCGGCAGCAATTTCAGTGGATCATCGTGCGGGATCACAATCAGAGGAGCTTGATCGGCCACGGATTGAGTGCTCAGCAGCACGAACACGGACTCGACACCCGCTGTGCGAAGCGTATTGACGACTTGCCCGAACATGTCACCCAGCGGGGAATCGTCACCGGCGAGTTCCTTGAGTTTGGCTTTTGCCGCGTCGACGTCGATGGATTTCACGTTCAGTTCGACGACACCGACGGACGATTCATCGATGTACTTGGCCAACGGATGATTCAGTACGACGTCGGCGATCAGGACATCACTGGATGGTTCAGCACGCAGTTGCTGAGCCATGCTGGTATTGGCCAGTAGCAGCACGGCTAGGCTCAAGGTTAGTAGTACATTCTTCATCGTGATGCCTCCAGCTTGATTTCGAGAACAGTGTCTGGGTCGTTGGGAGATCGAGCCGCCCGCGTCAGAGTTGCTTGATTGGGGCTGGTTCGTTTGTAGGAAAAGTGCTCGCCGGTGAAGTCGTCTCGTCGGGCAGGCACGGGGCGTAGCTGGCTGAGTTTTTCTGGAAGCTGTCCGGTTTGCCCGGCGTGAAGCCTCAGTGCGGCGAAGGTCATCGCTAGGCTGTGATCCTGCTTGCACCGAGTCCGGGCACGAAAGACGGCGTCGGCCGCTGGCAAAAGCAATCGGGCGAGAACTTGTCCGACACTGAGATCGGCTTCGTCGAGCTCAAACGCAGCGTTTCGCTCGGCGGTGTATTCTTGGCGATCAACATCCGGCAGCGTGGACCAAACCAACCACCGGTCACGAACGCGTCGCATCTCCAGATCGATGGCCCGCAATACGATTTCCGCGTCGGATAGCCCTTCCATTCGGTCTCGCCACAGCGATGAATTGGACAGCGCCATTCGAGCAGGCTCGATCATCGTCGCTGCGTAGAGTCCACTGAGCAATGCGGTGGACTCTGCAGGCACGTCACTTTCAGAAACTAGCCGAAATTGTTCTCCAATGGATTGCAGCCAAGCGATCGCTGCGGGCTCGCCAATGGGGTCTTTGGGCAGACGCCTGAGTTCAGAAAGCATGCCGACGTGAGCGATGGTTCCGGATTCGAACTCGAGGGATTGACTGATGTTGGAAATCCGATCGACAGGAATCATTGAAAGCGCCCAATATAGACTTGGGGCGTCGGGTTGCTGTTGGATTTGTTCGATTTCATTGATCATCACGCCGGTGATCGCGATGCCGACCAAGCGACCGATCAAGAGATCCGTGCTTCGCGAACCCACCTCCGCCAGCCGAAAGCCCAGTCGCAGATCATCAATGGCGTCATCCCATCGTTTCTCGGCGGTGGCAAGACGAATCCGCAAGGCCAAGGCACGTGCCAACGATCGCATCTCTTGGAACTCGGGCAGCCATGTTTGAAAGATCTCTCCCGCCGTCATTCTGTCCATGCCCAGGTCGTAACTCACGTCCATCATGTTTTCGATTCGTCGAAGCTCGCCCAGCGGTTTCTCGTAAGGAATCAATACTTTCCGAACCGCGTCCACCGGGAGTTGATCCACGGGCATGTCCAGCCACTCGCCGTAGTCTTTGGAGAACTCGACTTTCTGATTCTCACCCACCTGAACACTCAAGATCGCCGCTCTGCTGACGATCGGAGTAGCCAGCCGAGGCTGTCGGTCCTCTGGACTCGGCCACAATCGATACCGCAACAGCGGGTCCGGTTGCTGGCAAGGATGCAGCACGATGGTTTGGGGTGCTTTCTCTTGGGGTTCGTCCGCTTTGGCGTCAGTGTCTGCCTGCAAAGACGGGGACAACATCACTTGTGCCGACACGGTCGCCATCGGACAGGCGACTAAAGAACCGATCAAAACCATCATCGGGGCGATCGCCGGGGCGCCCCGCCGAATCGGCCAAAAAGGAAGTCGAGACATCATCAGTACGAATTCTCCAAGCTAAAAGTGAACTGTTCAAAATCCTGAACCGTGCGTAAAGCACCCGCAGAAAGCGGTGCCGTGAATGTCGACGTGTCGACATCGTTGTTTGCCATTGCTGCATCACTGGTCTGATATGGTCGTGAGACCGGTTTGGACTGATTCATCAACTCCATCGAACCGTGATAGGCAGTCAAAGACTTGCCATGACGCTTGCGGTCCTGCCAGCGCGATGTCCACCGGATCAGGCTGCCCCGCGGTGAACGAAAGTCATTGATCGGTGATTGGGCGGTTGAGTTGGGTGATGGGGAGTTGGGTGCCGCCATACTGGAAGTGGCGTTCGAACTGCTTTCGTCATCGGCAACTCGATCGTCGTTTTTCGCTAAGGTCGGGGCCTTCGCTAACGCCGGCCCGTTCTCCAAGGCCGGCTCGGCGTCCGGCACTGACTCGGTCACCTGAGTTTCAGACTCCGGAACCGCGGCTTGTGCGGAATGGGGAGAACCAACAGGATTTGATGAGTTCGATGTGCCGACGGTGTATGCGGTTGGCAAAGTGACCAGAGCCGTCAATAGACTAGCCGCCAGCATCGATCTCCATTTGCCGATCTCGCGGCGCGGTTGTGGTTTTGCTGTCAGCGTCGAACGCTCCGCCAACGCGGCTTCGTATCCGGCACGATAAAAGACTTCGCGAACGTCGATCGTCGCAGTAGCGGGAACGAGACCACGCAGCGCATCCGCGATGGACTCGTCGTCACCGTTTGAGTTGAGATGCTGTTCATCATTCATGGCACGTCTCACTTGGCAGTTGTACGTTGTGCTCGATTTGGTCTCGTACCGAAAACTGTTGCTTCAAAGTCTTCAGGCCCTGTTGAAAGGCACGGTGCGCGGTGGCTTTGGAGGTTTCCGTGATCTCCGCGATCGACTCAAAGGACATGTCGCCCCAAAGGTGCATGACGATGATTTCGCGGGTGGGCGATGGCAGCTTCAACAGCGCTTCAGTGACTTGCTGAGCGTCGATCGCGGTGTCGATCAAATTCGCGTTGGCGGCGAACCAGTTCGCCGAGACGCATTCCGACTCGCGTCGCTGTCTGCGAAGGTTGCTGCGTCGCCACATCAATAATTGGTTCCGTGCCACGCGGACGAGCCACGCGAGGGGATCGTCGGGCATGTGTGGCTGGGAGGCCAGTGCGATGAAAGCTTCTTGGACGGCGTCGTCGGCGGGTTCTCCGATGGATCGCGCGATGAGCAACACGCGGCTAGCGTGGCGGTCCCATGTCTCGGCGAGGTCCAGTGGAGTGATCAAGTCAACCGACGGCGTTGTTCTTGGTGTTTCGTGGTGTTTCTGAAGTCAAGGATGCCGCCGACGGGGTTCGGTCTCAGAAAACTTTTTGGAGACGTTGAGTTTATTTGGGGAGGAGTATTCGGAGGAGCAGCCGCGTAGATACCGTCGTGCGTGTGGTAATGGCACCGAACAGGACAATACGCCGCTAGTGCATCGTCCAGTCTTAGAACGTGGGTTCGGTAGATATGCCGTTTTGGCGTTAGCCACGGTTTTCGTGACACAACCGTGGCTATCGCCAAAACGGCTAACCCCAAAATCAAGACCGGACGATGCACTAGTGGTTTGGGACAGCTAGAAGTTAGGGTTTGCCGTAGTGGATCTTGCCAAAGATCCCACCGCTACAGGATCTTTCACAAGATCCACTACCCTAAAGATAAGCTGTCCCAGACCACTAGACGCGGCTGATAGGCGCAGACTGTTTTCTCGCCAACCCCGGCTGGGGACGTGCGGATAGCCACAGTGGCGCAACCCAAATTTTGAACGGTCCGGGTCAAGCCCGGCGGAAGCAAGGATTAAACATTGTGCAACCCGAGAATGCCAGCAAATGAAGCCGGGAATCCTTTACATTTGAATTCGAAAGCCGTGAGTTGCGGTTGACATCGCTTGTGGAGCTTTCCTAGCGTCCATCTCGGACGTGAGTCAAAGGCGGATGGATCCGTCAAATCGCGTTTCGTCCTCCGATTTCCTCGATGAATCTGTCGGCACACGTCGATAATCAGAGAGATCGGCAGAGTCGAAAAACCGCTTATTCATAGTCACGGTTGATTAAAGGCTGCAGGGATGCACACAGAGTTCAAGTCCAAAGAATTCAATGCCGTTGGTTTCAAGACCGGCCATTCTGCCTTGGTCGTTTTCTGTTCGGCCATCGTGTTCTTCGCCGCTGGGTGCAAAAGCTCGATGCCGAAATGGAACATGTTCGGCAAGCGAGGTGAGCCTTCCGCTGAAATCTTGGCGGGTAGCGGACCGACTCAAACCTATCCATCGCTGCCCAGTGAGACGGCATCTCCAGAAGCCATCGTTTCGACGGCAGGTGGAGTGGTGCCGAACGTTCAAGACTCGATGAAAGATTCCACCGGGATCGCGATCGCCAGCAACGATTCGCCGTCGGTCAATGCGACTCCGGTCGGATACAACATGTCGGCCGCTCAAGCCAACGGATACGCAGCCGGTCAGCAAAGCGGCTCCAGCAGCGTGCCGAGCATCCCATCGGGATATCAGTTTGGTGCCAATCCGACCAACTCGGGATCATCGACTCGATCGTCAATGCCCAATGCCGTGGCAACGACCGTTCCATCAACACAGCCTGGATACGCGATGCCGTCTTCGTACAGCATGCCATCCAACGTGGGCGCACCATCCGGCTACAGCATCCCTGGCAATGCGGACGCATCCGCAACAGCGGCTTCGTCAATTCAACCGTCTGCATCGTCTAGCAATGGTGGATTCACCATGCCGTCGGATCTTGGTGACGCGTTGAACAGTGCGTCAAGCGGTGCCGCGGTAGCGAGCAGTCAAGTCTTTACCCCCAAGGCCTCCGATTCGGGCACCACCGCAGCGGCGACGTCACCGACGTACTCGACCGCCAGCGCCGTGCAGCCGTCGATTCCGGCCTCCAACACACAGCCCTCTGCTGCTCCGGCGAGCGGCGGATACAGTCCCGGCAGCACGTCAGGGGCTAGCGGATATCCTCGAACCAGTGGCTACACCACGCCGAGCACAAGCGGGTCGTATTACCGATAAATCGAAAACGTTATACAGCACCGGGCTGGGCTGGCCCTTACTGGATTGGCCAGACTGGAGTGGTTCAGTCGACGTTTTGCGAAGAAGGTCTTTTGACCGCAAGTCGCTTGGATGCGGATGATGGCAGGGTTCTGGACCGCGGGTCTGGTGCACTAGCCTCGGGAGCCAAGCGATGTCTGAAATCTTGTGTCTTGCTGCGGTCCTCATGTCCTCGGTCGCTCCGGCCGTTAACGAATCTGGGCGTCGAACTCGACAAGACGTTGACTTGATCGAGCTGAATCATTTCTTGGACGATCAAGGTCGCGAAGTCTTTCAGCAGTTGATCTTCTACGAATGGTCTCGTCACGACCGCGAGTTCCACGTTCGGGCTTGGCGGTTGATCAAGCAGCCTGGGCAGATGCCCCGTCGTCAGTGGAAACCCGACGGCTATCTTTGTTCGTGGCGTGACAACGCGCTGACGCGAGAAGTCTGGTCGCCTTCGCTACGTGAGACTTGGACACAAAAAGATCCCGAGCGGGTGAACCGCCAGATCCTGCCAGAAAACCTTCGACGCCCTCTGTGGCCCAAGGACTAACGCTGGGCTGTTCAAAGTTTGGTGTTGACATTGTTTTTTCCGTCCATGTTGTTTGTCCCATGCATCGCAATCAGAGTGAGCCTCAGGCGCTAGCCGTGGGCCGACACCACAATCCGCCTCAGGCCCACGGCTAGCGTCTGAGGCTCACTGGGGGCCACCAGCTGCGCCGGGAGAGGTGACAGAAACTTGCGGAGCGAAATAGTGCCACAACCCCAAATTTGAACACCTCAGGACTAGCCAGGGCAGCGTCGAGCAATCCTCGACTCTGGCTCTTGCAATGTTGCACTCAAGAGTTAGGGTACTCGCCAGCTGGAGGGATTCTCCCGACCGGCGCTGAACCTATCGCCGGAACATCGCGTCTGACTGGGTTCCAGACCAGACCAGAGATACGTTCCCGCACCCCATTGTTGAGGAAAATGAGATGAAAACCGTCGGCTTTGTCGGCTGGCGCGGCATGGTTGGCTCCGTGCTGATGCAGCGAATGCAGGACGAAAACGATTTCAGCGGCATCGAGCCGGTGTTCTTTTCGACATCACAAGTCGGTCTACCCGGCCCGAACATCGGCGTCGATGTCCCAAGCCTGGGCGACGCCAACGACGTGGCGGAATTGGCCAAGCTGGATGTGATCGTGACCTGCCAGGGCGGCGACTACACTTCGGCGATTCACCCCCAACTGCGCGCCGCCGGTTGGCAAGGACACTGGATCGACGCCGCATCGACCCTGCGGATGCGCGACGATGCCGTCATCGTATTGGACCCGGTCAATCGAGCGGTCATCGACGCCGCCATCAGTGCCGGACGCAAGGATTTCATCGGGGGCAACTGCACGGTCAGTTTGATGCTGATGGCGTTGGGCGGATTGTTCAATGAAAATCTCGTCCAGTGGGCCACCGCGATGACCTATCAAGCCGCCTCGGGTGCGGGTGCCAAGAATATGCGTGAGTTGATCTCGCAAATGGGCACGATCCATCACGACGTCCAGTCGCAACTGGACGACCCCGCCAGCGCGATCCTGGAAATCGATCAAGCTGTGGCAAACAGCATGCGTGGTGACTCCTTGCCGAAAGAACAATTCGGACACGCGCTCGCCGGCAGTCTGCTGCCGTGGATCGACAAGCAGCTCGACAACGGACAGAGCCGCGAGGAATGGAAGGGCCAAGCTGAAACAAATAAGATTCTTGGCCGTCAAGATAATCCGATCCCATTGGACGGTACCTGCGTTCGGATCGGCGCGATGCGATGTCACTCGCAAGCGTTGACAATCAAATTGACGAAGGACGTGCCGATGGACGAGATCCACGACATCATCGCTTCGTCCAACCCATGGGCCAAAGTCATCCCCAACGAACGCGACGTGACCCTGGCGGAGCTGACTCCGACAGCCGTTACTGGTACGCTTGACACTCCTGTCGGTCGATTACGAAAGATGAATCTAGGTCCAGAATTCCTCAACGCTTTCACCGTCGGCGATCAATTGCTCTGGGGCGCCGCCGAACCGTTGCGACGAATGCTGAACATCCTGATCGGCAAACTGTAGAACGTCGACTGTCGTTCGTCTTTCCAAGTCGACAAAGTCCGGAAAGACGGACCATTTAGTGGCACGCCTAGTAGTGGGATTCGCCAGAATTCCCTTCGCACGGGATTTCTGGGGAACGTGAAATGTATTGCCGACGTCTTTGATTACCCAGCTGTAAGGGTACTGATTCGTGAGAGCGAAATTGGATCCCGCAAGGGATCGCAGAAGGTAGCCACGGGTCGCCGAAGGCGCACCCGTGGTGTGCGACTCACAGGTGCGAATGACCTTGTGGTGCCAACCGCTCGAACTTGCTGTCCACTCGTTTCCATAGTCCGGTGCGACCGACCATGGTTCCGATTCGAGTCAATGGAACTCCGAGATCTATCGCCGCGATTTTGCTCGCGTCGGCTTCGCTCACCGACACGATCAATTCAAAATCTTCGCCATCGGACCAAGCGTGTTCGAATGGCGTGCGTCCCGACTGTTGAGCAAGTCGCAATGCGTCCTGGTGAATCGGAATCGCATCGATATCCAATTCGATCCCCACGCCACTGGCGGCACACAAACGATCCAAATCGAGCGACAGTCCGTCACTGATGTCGATTGCGGCATGGACATCGGCTAGCTCTCGCAAACGACGAGAAAGCTCAAGTCGTGGAGTGGGACGCAGGTGACGGCCCAGGATACTGCCGCCGACGTGTCCCGAAACCAGCACCGCATCGCCGACTTGAGCGCCACTGCGTTTCCAGGCCGGTCCATCGGGTAGCGAGCCGATCAAAGTGATACTGATCGCCAAAGGAGATTCGGTGTTGTGCCGAGACTCGTCCGAATCACCAGTGTTGGCGACATCTCGTCCGCGATAGGTGGACAGATCTCCGCCCGCGATGGCGATTTGAAATTCGGATGCGGCCTGCAAGATCCCTTCATAGACCTCGCCCGCTATTTTCGTCGCATTCTTTTTCGGCAGAGCCAAGGTCACCAACGCACTTTCTGCTTGGCCTCCCATGGCGGCGATGTCACTGAGGTTGATCGCCATCGCTTTGTAGCCCACATCGACGAGGTCATGTTGTGCGGAAAGGAAATCCACTCCATCGATGACTTGATCTGTACACACGATCCTGGGATGTGGCGAGGCGGCAAGCACGGCGGCATCGTCCCCGATCCCCAGTTCTACTTGGGGCAGCGATCGGCAACGACCACGCAGATAGGCGAGAAAAGACTGTTCCACAGCGGGGGCACTCAAAAAGACAACGAATCGAACGGTTTCAGCGGTCGCTGTTCTACGCTGAGAGCCCTGCGATGACAACGATGCTGGCGACAACTCGAGAGTGCAATCCGCTACAATCAAGGCTACTGCATCGTCCGGTCTTGATTTTGGGGTTAGCCGTTTTGGCGTTAGCCACGGTTGTGGCACGAAAACCGTGGCTAACGCCAAAACGGCTCATCTACCGAACCCACGTTCTAAGACTGGACGATGCACTACGTTTCATTCCCCGAATCGCCGCCACGCACGCGAGGTTGTCATGAGCATCGCCACTCCCCCGGTCAAATCAGAAGTCAAAATCGAGCAAACGGAATGCTTTATCGATGGCCGGTGGCAGCCTGCCGCCAGCGGCAAAACGTTTGCGACGGTCAATCCGGCCACCGAAGAAGAAATCACGCAGATCGCCGAGGGCGATGCCGCCGACGTGGATGCGGCCGCCAAAGCGGCTCGTGCGGCATTTGACTCCGGTCCCTGGCGGAGCATGGACGCCCGCGACCGCGGACGGTTGCTTTACAAGCTCGCCGACGCGATGGAAAACGAGATCGATTATTTGGCGGCTTTGGAAACGCTGGACAACGGCAAACCGTTCGGGGACAGCCGCAACGTCGACTTGCCGTTGGCGATCGATTGCTTGAGGTACTACGCCGGATACGCCGACAAGTTGCACGGCAGCACGATCCCGATCCGAGGAAATTATCTTTGCTACACCCGCCGTGAACCGGTCGGCGTGGCAGGTCAAATCATCCCGTGGAATTTCCCCGTTCTGATGGCGGCATGGAAATGGGGGCCCGCGCTCGCCGCGGGCTGCACCGTCGTGATGAAACCGGCCGAGCAAACGCCGCTGACCTGTCTGCGAATGGCTTACTTGGCTCAACAAGTCGGCATTCCCGACGGCGTGATCAATGTCGTGCCCGGTTTCGGCCCCACCGCCGGCGCGGCCTGCGTCAAGCATCCGCTGATCGACAAGATCGCTTTCACAGGCGAGCACCGAACCGCACAGATCATCACTCGTGATTCCGCGGACACGTTGAAACGACTGACGTTCGAGCTGGGTGGCAAGAGCCCCAACGTGATCTTTGCCGATGCGGACATGGACGCGGCCGCGCAAGGAGCCTACGTCGGGCTGTTTCTCAATCAAGGTCAGTGCTGTTGTGCGGGGAGTCGCGTGTTTGTCGAAAAGAGCAAGCACGACGAGTTCATCGACAAATTGCACGCATTGACGCAGAAGCGAAAGGTCGGCGATCCGTTCGACAGTCAAACCGAGCAAGGACCGCAGGTGGACAAGGCACAGTTTGACAAAATCATGTCGTACATCGAAAAGGGCAAGAACGAGGGTGCTCAGTGCATCACCGGTGGCAACCGTGTCGGCGACAAGGGTTTCTTCATCGAACCGACCGTGTTCGACCAAGTCAGCGATGACATGGCAATCGCCACGGATGAGATCTTTGGCCCCGTGCTCAGCGTCCTGACGTTTGAGGACAAAGAAGACATGATTCGGCGTGCGAACAACACGTTCTACGGGCTGGCCGCCGCGGTTTGGACACGCGATTTGACGACCGCACACGATTTCGCTGCTCGCGTGCGTGCGGGAACCGTCTGGGTCAACTGCTACGATGTGTTCGACGCTGCAGCTCCCTTTGGCGGTTTCAAAATGAGCGGTTACGGGCGAGAATTGGGCGAGGAAGGCCTGAAGCCTTACACCGAGAGCAAGACCGTTACCGTGGCTCTCTGAGAGGTTGTGTTTTTTGTCGTTTCTCGTAGCCGAGCCTCTCCGAGGCTCGGAGTTTCACGTCTCGGAGAGACGTGACTACGTGAAAACTCTACAACCTCTGAAAGTCATTCAGTTGGCCGATCGCCCCGTCACCACCGTGCCCCTACTCCATGAACGATTTTGCCCAACGCGCCGTCGAGTCGCAGTTTCAAGCACTGACGGCGTTGCCCTGGCTGTTGCTGGTGGTCCTGATTTCGCCGTTGGTCGTCGCCGCATTTGTCCTCAAGATCTACCCGACTCGGGTGTGGATCATCCTGATGTCGTTGGCCACCTTCGGCAGCGTTCTCTGCGTGTTCTGGCCGGGGCTTGTGACAGTCGTCGCGATCTTTGATGCGTTGGTGCTGATCGTTGCCGTTGTCGATTTTCTGTGTCTGTACCCGGTCACCAATCACGGGATTGACGTTCAACGCAATATCGCACGTACCTGTTCGCTCGGCGTGCCGGTGGACAGCTTTGTGCAAATCGAGAACCGCACGCCGTTGACGCTTCACGGCAGTGTTGCCGATGACGTTCCGGATCACTTTGCCTCATCGCCACCGACGCACGAGCTGAAATTGCCGACCATGGGCAATGTGATCATGAAACGCAGGTTGCTGCCGCAACGCCGCGGTGCGTTCTCGTTGCAGCATGTCTATCTGCGTTTCAAAAGCCCCTTGAAAATGTGGGAGCGGCATCGCAAGATCGCGTTGCAAAGCGAGTTGAATGTTTATCCCGACATGAAGCAGTTGACCGACTACGCGCTGCTGGCTCGAACCAATCGCCTCAGCCTGATCGGTGTTCGCAAGACGCGACGTATCGGTCAAGACAGCGACTTTGAAAGGCTGCGAGACTACACCCGCGACGACAACTATCGTCATATCGATTGGCGCAGCACGGCTCGGCGATCCAAGCTAACGGTGCGTCAGTTCCAGAGCGACCAAAGCCAACGCGTTATTTTCTTGCTCGATTGCGGTCGGATGATGACGAACGAGCGAGACGGCTACTCGCTGTTGGATCACGCTCTCAATTCCGCGTTGATGATGGCGTATGTCGCACTCAGTCAGGGCGACGCCGTTGGGATGCTGTGCTTTTCCGATTCGGTACACTCGTACATTCCGCCTCGCAGCGGCAAGAGCCAAATGAACCGATTGATCCATGCAGGGTTTGATCAGTTTCCTCGCATGGTGGAGTCGCGATACGATCAAGCGTTTCTGTACTTGTCCAATCACTGCAAACGCCGATCCCTCGTCGTTTTGGCGACCAATGTGGTCGACGAAGTCAACGCGGGGGCGGTGGTCGACTATCTGAGCAACATCAGCGGCCAACACCTACCGCTGGGAGTCATCCTCCGAGACCGGCAAATGTTTGACGCCGCAGACTCGCCCGATGGAGATGAAATCAACATGTACCGCGCCGCCGCAGCCTCCAATATCTTGCTCTGGCGGGATCAAGTCCTCCGGGACCTGCATCACCGAGGCGTGCTGTTGGTGGACGCCTTTCCGGATGAACTGACCGCACCACTGGTCAATCAGTACCTCAACGTCAAAGCGAAGCATTTGTTGTAGAGTGCTAGGTTCAAATGAGCTAGTCAGGTCACTTGGCAGGACCGCGGACTTCTTAAACAAAGAACTTGAACATCGGCTGCCTCCTCACTCCGCGATGTCAAATCCGTAATGGTTCGCCGCAAGTCACTCATTCTCGGCGTCCAATATTGGAGCGTTGCTTTCATCCGGATCTTGTGTCCCCGAGGGTGGCACAGTACCTGACAACTTCCGTGCAGCCATACGTCCTTCGTTGGTCAATTCAAACACCCCAGCCTTCAAGCCCTCGCCCGATATGTAACCGCGTTGCTCCAGGGACTTGATGGCTGAAAGCCAAGCTTGGGTCGTTTCGGAACTTTGGTTTGGAACAACGTCGACGCCATCAATGTAGACCTCCAGGATCCCATCGAATCGAGTCCAGTAGAACATTGAGTCTTGTCGCGCGACGGAGACCAGGATCTGCGTTTCTTCGGTTGTGAGCGGGGCTGATGATGGCGAAGAAATACATCCACTCGCAACCAAAGTGCCAATCAATATCACAAAGCAAACAGCGTCTTGCATGGCGTTAGGCGTGTCCTGTCGGCGATCGTCCAAGGTAACCCGGCGGCGGCCAAGCGACATCGATTTCCAAACCCGCGTCATCCGCCGATCGGGTTGACCGTTTTGTTATGTGCCGTCGATGTCAAATGCACGCAGCCCCATCGTTCGGACCAGCGCGTCCTCGGTCTGAAACAGCGTGTAGTGATTGATATTGTATTCGTCCAGCTGCTTTAGTGCAGCGACGCGATCTACACGTGGAATTGTCAGTTTGATCAGGACGTCTTGTTTCACGATAGCGCCGGGCGTGACATCGTGGTGCGAGCAAAACGTGTGCTTCTTGGCTTGAGTGTCCCAGTGTGTTGCGGTTGTGTACCAAGCCTTTTGCGCAAAGTGTCGAGTATGCGTTGTCACGTACGGGCCATGGGTGCGAATCATGTTACTGTTGCCTCTGCCTGCTTTGTGCCCTTCGGGAGTTTCGATGAATGCGAAAACGGCAGCACGATCGGCGTTGTTTGCGGTTTCAAGAGCAAAGTATGCGGCAACATACGGAGAAGTTGTCCAGTCGAGCAACGGAGAAGGAAATCCGTGATGCCGCAGGTAGACGAGGTAGTCGTAATGCGGTACGTGGACGCGCATGAAGTCTTGATAGTCCTCGATTTCTGTTTTGATTTCTGGGTACGACTTCAGATTCCACTGGCGTCCGGTTACAGATTCGATTTCGTTTACGCATGAATTCTCGCGCTGTAGATAGTATTGGACGGTGATTGGAGAATCCGCAGCGCGTTCAAGTGTGGTCTGCAGTCGCCACCCGCTGTCAGCTTGCCCTCGAAAAAGGATTTGATTATCGAGCGTCACAGCGTCCTTTTCTGGGACATCGATCGTACGCGTTCCGAATTCGGCTCGAATGCCGGAAACGGCATCCGGAAACTCGGTCCATGAGTTAAGGTCAACAGTACGCATAGTTCAGGCACATAACGCTACGGATCACGCGGTCGCCGCACGCGATCCTCCACTTCAAAAACCACGACTCGGCGACTCGTCGTGCAGTACGCCCAACATGGGCGTGATCTTGTGGGGTGAAAGTTCCCTGGACTTTGTTCCGGTCACTTCCAGTAGAAGACAGGATACCAAATGTAGATCCCAACGAAGGAAGTACGAGGCCCTGTCTCGAAGATGCCAGGCAACTGCGCACAAGGTGGCAAACCGTGGGGAGGAAGCTTGCGAATGTGAGCGTCAAGCTGGATAGCCGCCACACGACAAAGAACGAACCACCGATGAACTCTGATGCTTCCTCGCTCTCCATCCGGGCTTGGCCCGGTGGATGCAAGGACGATCACTGGCCATCTCAAGTCGCGTTGGTCCCTTTGCCACTGGCACGAGGCCAGTGGGGAGATCTACGTGGGCTACGAGTTTCGTGGCTTTGGCGGCCCCATTCGCGTGAGCAAGAAGAAACTCTTGGCATTCAAGAAACGCGTCTGCCAGATCTTTCGTAGAAATCGCGGCGTATCGATGAAACCGGGCTGCGGAAAACAATGTCGTTGGGCGTGTCCTATCGTGTCGCTCGTGGCTTTGCGATGAGCGGCAAGGGGCCGCGTTGTTTGGCAGTCAGAGCGTATTTCCGCGCTCGTCTGGTGTCCAGCGAGCTTTATCCAACGAGTACCTAGCCCTCGAGGGCTTGTTTATTCTCGAAGAGTGCTGACAATCGGGTAGCGCAAGCGAATAGAAATACAGTTCAACCAAGTTCTGTGTCGCATTTGCGGCGGTTTGAATTGCATCTCGAAGTGGGTGGGCGTCGATATCGTGAGATCGCAACCAATCATCAACATCTTGCCCTGAAGACTTGCGTTCGCGTAACTCATCCATGTCGACCGGGTACGAATGCAACCAATAGACGAGGCTTGCGATTCCGACCCGCTCAACGAGATCCGCGTTGGAGAACGCGTCAACTAGCCATGCAACTACATCGTCTGCGCCAAAAGAGTACAAGCACGGCGTCAAGAAATCACGATTCTCGCTTGGATCTGGCATCTCGACGGCTGCCTGGAGCATTGGTTCCATCAGTTCACGATCGAACGTCCGGATGCGGACGAGTACATTCGCAACAAACAGCTGCGGAAGCCATCGGTCATCTTTTCGTCGCAAGATCGCAGCGAATTCGGCGGTGAGCGATTAGTCGAGCGTGGGATGAGCGTTGCAGAACTCGTCAACGAGTTCAAAGACGCGGCATTGATTCCGATCTGGTTCGGACCAAGCATCTGAGTATTCGGCGAGAGTGCTCGACAGAGTCATCAATAGAATGAGTTTCTCCCTCTCCGATAACGAATTGCGATCTATGCAGGCACAGGACGTGCATGCATAGATCGGGCGTTGAACTTTGTCGGAGGCTGGCAGTCCCGTAGGACTTGGATCGGAGCGTCCAATCCGCCTCAGAAAGATTCTATCTCGAACGACACTCCCGGTGTCAAACCGAAGAGGTACATCTGGATCGCTTTTGCCGGTTCCGGCCCCGTTTCCTTTGCGACTTCTACCTGCGTTTCCAGGTACCAGTCGTAATAATCCGAACCGTAGTGTGCCGTCCAGAACTCGCGGTGCGACTCCCGCTGGCGCTCCGCGTACCACTCCGGACACGTCTCACTCTCTCGCCAGAACAACTCCTTCCACGTCGGCTTGGGCGTTTCACACACCAAACTTAGCTCGATGCTCCCGCAGTGCGCACACTCGGGCAACGATGGAGGCTCCCACTGCGAGTCCATCGAATCGACCGCTTCGGTCCGCGTTTCCGAGACCTCCGGCTCTGTCCCCAGCAACTCCTGACAACGAGCCATGTAGCCTGCCAGTCGATTGTTGCTCCAACCGCCGAAGTACCGAGACTTGGTCAACTGGTCCGGTTGGATATGCAGGCACCAGCGGCGTGTGAACTCGAGCACTGATAGCTTGATCGGGACTTGTTCCCGCTCACCGCCCACACGTTTTCCTTCACGGGCCATGAAGACCACCTCGTCGCTGTCCGCAGCGGTGATGCGGTGGTTGCTGATCGGCCCGCCGGTCAGATAGCGTGTCAAGTAGTTGACCACTTCGCCGCCACCACTGGTCTCCTTGGGCGGCGGTTGGATGTAGGCAACCCATTGAGTCGACTCCAGGTTCTTGACGAACACCTCCCAATTCTCATCGCTTTGCAGGTACTCGAACTTCCCGCCCAGCTTCAGTTTGCCGTCGCGTCGCAAGCGACGAAGTTTCGCGATCGCCCGCTTACGGAAGTCTTCCTTCAACTTCTCGGAGTCGACCAGATAGTAACCATCCGAATTGCGAACCCCCGGCGGCGTCTTGGCTTCTTTCCAGTCATCGCCACTCAAGCTCGGCCCGGCACCGGGCACCAGCATGTGAACATGCCAGTGTGCCTCCAGCTTTTGGTTCCAGGTGTGCAATACGCTGATCGCTGCCGGGTCGTAGTCCTGCTCGGACTTGATGTTCTTGGAAAGGCTCTTCCAACCCGTGCTGACCAACAAGTCCGCCAGCTCGTTTCGGTTGGCCAACGCCAACTCAGAGAGGTCACTCGGCAGAGTGAAGACGTTCTTTGGCTTCTTGTTTTCCTCCGGCGGTGTGTACGTCGGCAGTTGCTTCACCGGCAGCCAAACAAAACAAAGAACAGAAAAACGGAGCCCCCCAGACAAATTGCCTGGGAGCTCCAGAAGAAGCGTCTTTGACGCACCCTCGATCCGGCTAGCCCTTGGATGGTTGTGTCCCGGCAGAGCCATCTTCCGTTTCACCAAACGTCGACAACCTCGCAGGAACAAACACTTTGAACACCCGAGTCATGCCTAAAAAATCCCGGGGTTTCAGGGGCTGCCTCTGACCACGCTGTATCCACCAGCCAACTTCCACCAGAAAGTTGTCTCACTGCCGCTGACACATTCCGCCGAACGTCACAAGACAAGGAACGAATCGCCGATAAACTCTGATGCATTGTAGCTCTCCATCCGGGCTTGACCCGGTGGAAGCAAGACTGATGTGCTACAAAGACGCGGTCAACTCTCTTGGCTCCCTTCCGGCCTCGTGCCGGTGGAAGCAAGGAAGATCACTGACCATCTCAAGTCGCGTTGGTCCCTTTGCCACTGGCACGAGGCCAGTGGGGAGATGGGTTGCTTTTAGCCTGCGGTGTCGTAGCCAGTCAGTCGGATTCACCACCGGCACGAGGCCGGTTGGAGTCTGGTCAAATGGAGCGACAGGTAGCAGCTATGCCGGCGACTTCGTGATCTTCACGGAAGCGATTTAAACCCCCCAGCCCCTTTTTACCAGCCCGAAAACTGCTGACTGCTCCAAATGCGGCAGAATTGGAACTCGCCAGGAATATGAGTGAAACTCATCGTAGATCGACAACGGGTTCGAACGAAATGTTTCGTTGTAGAGCGACGGAAGTTGCTTTTGACTGGCCTCATGACCATGTAGCGCGATTCCGATTTGACGCAGATTGTTCGCGCAAGTCGTAAGACGCGTCGACTCTCGGGCTCGTTGAACTGCGACCGACAGGAGAGCAAGTAAGACTCCGACGATCGAAAGCGACACGATAAGCTCAATCAACGAAAAGCCATCACGGTGACGTGCCATCTCGGTATCCTCATCGGGCGAACGCCACGCGTAACCGGGCACGCGTGAAAGATTCTCAACTTCAAAAACGCCCAATCGCGTGCTCCGGTTCACGCGATGATTACCCGCCGTCTTGGATTGTGTTTGGAGGCGATTCAAGGAGGGTTGAAGGTGATTGGTACGGGTTCCCAGTCTCTTCCGAACGAATAGCCGAATCACGTTGAGCGAATGGCGTATAGCCAGTTAGTGTATCACGAGGAACCAAAACGAGCACACCGAGGGCGAGTAACAGTACGGACAGTGCAACGAATTGCGGCATTGCGATCGGCAGGCCAAGTAGTGCAGCACCAATCCAAAGAATCATCGCGATTACGATTGCCAGTCCGTAGACAAGGCGTACTATCCAACGATTGCGAACAAACAGTCCAATGCCAAGCAGAGGCATCAGCGTCAGTTGGGACGCATAGTACGCGAGCGATTCTGTTTGGTCGTCTACCAAGTCGCGGTACGTCGCGACCGCTGTTAGCAGTAACAGAGCGCCACCAACAATGCGAAGATAGATGATCCAAGGCTTCAACGTAAGTCTCAAGACACGTTTGGGATTTCTGTCGGGTAACGTCTGCCGTCACCGGGCGGCGACGAATGAGTTTCCATTTCAAAACCGCCTGACTTCGCCGCTTCGGTTCACGGCTTTGTTCGGCGACGATTACTGTGCGACGTCGACTCGCCAGATCATCTCATCCGCCTCTTCGGCTCCAAACGTTTGGACGAGTGTGTCGTGCAGTGAGTCGCGAGCAGCGGCGTCCTGGAGCGTGCCCGTTAAATATACCTGAGCCGCAGACGAATAATCTGCTTCGACGCCATCGAAATCAGTTGACTGCAAGATCGTCGCAAGCCTGTCGAACTTGCGTTCCGTCCATGCTTGATAGAGTTGTTGCTGGCCGATGATGCCGCCCACGATAAATGTTGCCACGCTGATGATCAATACCGACATCGTGGTGACAATACCCCAAAGCACGTGAACCGACCAGATTCGCGATCGCAATTCCTTTGTTGGTGCGTCGCTGTTAATGGCAGGGCGTGCGGAGCGAACATCGCGCCATGCGAGTAGTGCAAGGACGACGATCGAAATCGCGATGCCAGAGGCGACACCTTGTGAGGCGCCCAAGCCGATGCCAACTTGGAGTGGATGGAATTCAGGCGAGTGGCCGCCGCGGAAAACGGACCGGTAGTACTCAGGCGCGACAGCGCCGATTGTTGCACCGATCGCGGAGCCGACACACGCAAAGACGACACTCCATAGCAGAACGGTTGTCAATGCGGTTCTGGTGGTCATGATTTCAGTCGCCGAACGTCAAAGGTCACCGGGCGGGCGCGAGTGACCTTACCATTTGAAAACGCCCGGATCGCCCGCTCCGGTGCACCGGTACGCCCGACATGGGCGTGAACTTGTGGGGTGCCGCTTCCTTCGGGAAGCCAGTCCCCTGTACGAACTCGGAACTTGAAACGAAGGACAGTATACCAAATGTAATCTTTCAAGATGAAGTACTAGGCGCTGTCTCCAAGATGCCCGGCAACTGCGCACAAGGCGACAAACCGTGGGGAGGAAGCCTGCGATGCTCGATCGGCGTAGCAACCGGCAGCATTCCGCCAAAACTGCGGGGTAACGAATAGAAACGCGATAGAGGCTCTGGGAGTCATTGGGGTGAGCGGCCCGAGGACTGCAAAACCCGTTTCCGACAACCTCCTGAGTAGATCGCGTACTCGCGCAGCGAAAGTTCACGTCCCCGTATTCGGGGAGATCTCAGACGCGTACCCGCGAGTAGGGCTTGCCCAAAAGGCGGGACGACCAGGGTGACCTGACTCGTGCTCTGAGAAGTCAGCAGAGGTCATTGTACCGATCTGCCGCAATCCAGCGGCAACGGAAAGGACCGAACGTTTCTTGACAAGGAAGAACCATCGATGAATTCGAACCGACCCAAACACACAGAACCTCATTCCGGCAACCAGCAAGGAGCGGAAGACATGAAAGGCCCGTGCTCTTGGGAGTCCCTCACCGGTCACTCGGACTCGGCGTCCATCGAGAAGCCATCCTTGAACGCTGTTCCACAGAACCTCATGGAACAAATTGTCGACACCGACAACCTCGAATGTGCCTGGGCACGAGTCCGATCCAACCGCGGAGCCCCTGGCCCCGATGGCATCACGATCGACGAATTCCCAAACCACTTTCCGGAACTCTGGCCGGTGCTTCGACAACAACTGTTGGAAGGAACTTACAAGCCGGGCCCCGTCCGGCGTAAGTCGATTCCCAAACCGGACGGCGGCGAGCGACACCTCGGAATCCCAAACGTAGTGGATCGCCTCGTTCAACAAGCCATCCTGTTAGTCCTAACCCCGATCTTTGATCCGGAGTTTTCCGAATCAAGTTTCGGATTTCGGCCTCACCGCTCCGCTCACGAAGCGATCCATCTCGTTCAAACGCACATTCAAGCCGGCTACCGCTGGTGCGTCGACATGGACCTGTCGAAATTTTTCGACCGCGTGCAGCACGATGTATTGATGCACCGTGTGTCTCGCAAGGTCCGCGACAAGCGACTGCTGCGTCTGATCGGGAACTATTTACGAGCGGGTGTGATGGTCGATACCGATTGGCAACCTTCGACCGAAGGAACGATGCAAGGCGGGCCACTTTCACCGTTGCTTGCGAACATCCTGCTGGATGATTTCGACAAAGAAATGGAGAAACGCGGTCACCGCTTCGTGCGCTATGCGGATGACTTCTTGGTGTTCTCCAAGACTGAGCAGTCAGCCACACGTGTCTTTCGATCGGTAGAACGCTACCTGACATCCAAGCTAAAACTCGTGGTCAACCACGACAAGAGCCGTATCTGTCCGACGGAGGTGGTCGATTTTCTCGGCTACACCTTCCGCGGCTTCGGTGGACGGCTGGGTGTCAGCCCGAAGAATCTGAAGAAGTTCAAGGCGCGAGTGCGAGAAATCACCCGTCGTAACGGTGGTCGATCGATTCAATCGCGTTTCCTGGAGCTTCGACGCTACTTCCAAGGCTGGGTAGGTTACTTTCACTACGGACTGGGTAAGAAGCAAGTGCAGAGTTTGGACAAGTGGACCCGTCGGCGCATTCGCGCCTGCTACTGGAAACAGTGGTACCGAGTCCGCACCCGAATTCGGATGTTGCTGAAGCTCGGCGTCCGTCGTGACGAAGCCATTTCCCATGGTAGCAGTGGCCGCGGACCTTGGGTGATGTCATCGAGTGCTGCGATGCATGTCGCGATCTCGATCGACTATCTCAATAAGAACGGACTAGCGAACCTTGAGGCGATTTGGAGCAAGTTTGCTTCCAAGAAATGAACCGCCGTATGCGGACCCGCATGTACGGTGGTGTGAGAGGGGTCCCGGGCAACCGGGCCCCTATCTCGATCATGGTTCTGTGGCTTTTGAAGCGTCGAATGATCGTCCCTCAGCGTGACGTGTGAACCAGCACGGATTGTAACAGATCGTGTGGAAACGAGTCATTCTCCGCAAGTCGGAGGGATGCGGCAGCGTCACCCGAGCAAGAATACCGCTCGCCAACACGAAGCCAACCGAAATCATCATCCGTTATTGAGCATGAGTCAATTATTGCGTCGGCGGCGAAATACGGTATCGAATTGTGCTGAAGTGCCGATCGCAGAAGTGGGACCACCTCGTTGCGGTCAGCGTTGGTGATTGGTGAAAACAAGGAAAGGAGCAGCAGGGCGTTTCCGAAGTCCAATTGCGAGTTAGAGCCTGCAGTTCGCGCGATGTTCCAAGCCTCAGGCCAGCGAAACACGTGAGGATGACCGTGGCAATTGTCTTCCCAGCCCAGTTGTGTTGTCGTAGTGGTTGGGACAATTTCAGAGACGTACAGCGTCGCGCCACCGTCCAAGTTAATGAAGAGACTCGGGGCTGGCGACAAGTTCAGTTCGATGATGTCAGATGGTGTGTCATGGTCATCGGGTAGATTGGCGAAACGGTCGTCAACGAAAAAGTAGCGACACCAAAACAACGGCGAAGTGAATGTTGTTCGCCATGCCGGTGTGTCAAATCTCATGCTCTTGTCACAGAACTTGTAATTAAGGGGAGTCAGGACTTGGCGGTTGGTTATTTGACGCCTTATGGGCGGTTGCCCCTCGCGTTATCCCGGTCTTATTGGCAGTTGACTGATTTTGGCCAAGCTTTACAGCAATTTGCCAATAAGAACGCCCCGCATTATGGGCAGTTGTCGCTTTGAATGCAATTCCGGGTGGGGCTGGCACCGCTTAGCAGGGACTGCATCTTAACAGCACGGACATTTTGTGCATTTGGATTTCCGATTTGAGGGGTCATGCAATGACAAGATCTGAGAGCAGGCGTGAGAGTGGGTACGGTGGGGTTCATGATAGCGTTGTCGCTTCGGGAAAGCCGGATTGGCCAGCGATCTGGTATGCGAAGTTGCGACGGCATGGCCATTTGGAAACGCCTGAAAGTGGCAGAGGCGCTGCTGGAGTTTCGAAGGCGAAAACGATGGGAAGAGTGCCCGCGTTTGGCAGAGGTGTGTGAGACGCTCGCAATGCTAAACGTGCCCAACAAAAGAGAGGGCCGAGAATGCTGGAAGGCAATCTCAGGGCGCCCGAATCGGACCTGGCGGAACGTGGACACATTGCCCCCAGAGAACCATCGAACGAGTTTAGCAGTCTCTGTCGCTGCTTCCGCAGCTTGATGGGATGATTGCCGGTCGAACGTGGGGCTGACGCCCCACGCTTTATGCTGTCGCTGGCTCCGCAGCTGAGGGCGGCCGCACCTAGAGGAAGTTTTCGTTTTCCATGGGCAGCATCCATTGACACGTTTGATCAACGCAGCAAAGCACTGTTACCCAGGGCGACGCGGCGATCTGACCTGGGCTATTTTGTCATGTCCCTTCGGGACGGAATCGATTAGGTCCCTCTGAAACGAAAATAGCACCTGCCGTCCCATGAGACGTTGCTACGTGATTTGGTATATTGGGGTTTGTGCCCCCTCATCCCCAGCCCTTCTCCCCCAGATCCTGACTCGCTGGAAGCTCGCCAGGATCCGGGGGAGAAGGGAGCCGTGGTGGGGAGATCGGTGCGTTATCGGCATTCGCGAAATCCACGTGACCGCAGGATGCATCGTCACCATTTGCACAAGGACATCAGCACCACGATGATCTACCTGCACTGCTTGAATGACCCAGAAAAGAAAGTGGTCAGTTCGCTGGATCAAGTGTCTGTCGCTGCTTCCGCAGCTTGATGGGATGATTGCCGGTCGGACGTGGGGCTGACGCCCCACGCTTTACGCCGTCGCTGCCTCCGCAGCTGGAAGCGGTCACACGCAGAGCAAGTTTTCATGTTCCATGGGCTACTTTCATCGGCACGTTTGACCAACACTGCAAAGTGCTGTGTCCCTCGGATCGCCATGTCCCTCGGATCGCCAGTAGCCGAAGACGCAGGAGACGCTACCAACCGGATTGGAACGCTGCGTTGAACGCCGTAGCCGCCTGCGTCTGTCGGCTGCGCGTCAAACATTGGGGACGCCTGCGTCTATCGGCTACGGGTCAAATGGGGTTGTGAGTAAGTCAGTGCCCCAAGTAGGCGTCGATCTGTTCCGCCTTGCGCAACAGATAGGGGATGTGCTGTTCGGTGGTCTTGATCAACCGGGACAACTGCCGCATCTGCTCAGAAAAGTCTGCCGCGAATTTTCGCTGTTGTTCGTCTCTCCAAGTTTGCTCCAGTTGATTTATCTGAGTTCCCAAGGCGGTGCTACGCTCCTTGAGGTCTTCCACAAAGCGGTGTAAGTGACTGGCGAATTGACGCAACTGCTCGGGATTGGCAATGGCTTGATTCATAACTGTTTCCTGCTTGCTGGGCGTGATTCTTGGACATGGGACGATCGCCCGACAACCAACCGCTGGTACATGAGCGAGTGAGGCAAACGGGCACGCATGGTACGACGTTCAGCCATCTGATTTTTTCGAATCGTTTTCGGCTTTCGCCAATTGTTGCTGATACTGCTTGAGTGTCAGATCCAGTCCCAAACGTTTAGCGGTTTCGCACAACAGTTTGGCACCGATCAATCGAATCCTTGCCGGGCTGGGCACACTGCGTCGCATCGTTGCGGCGCGTAGCTCCGACATGGCTTGCAAGTCCTTGCCGGTCGCCAGCAAGCATCGGCCTCGCAACAAGTGGGCGGTGGGAGAAAGCTCATCGTTGTCGAGCACTTCGCCCGCGCGTTCAAACGCGTCTTCAAAGATTCCGGCGTCGTACAGCGCTTCGGCCAATGCGATGTGCAAATGGACCAATGATGGGTCTCGCTGCAATCTTGCTCGACAAACGTCGATTCGTCGACACGCCCAGTCGCTGCGACTGCGATCCAACTCACGTTCGGCATCGGCGCTCTTGAGTCGACTCACCAGATCGGAGACTTCACGCAATTGCTGCAACGATCTGGCCAAAATGGCTTCTTCCAACTCCCATTTGACGGTCTCGTTGTCGGGGAAAATCTGGGCCGCTTGTGTCAGCAGGCGTTTGGCCTCCAGTGGACGCTGCTCGCTTCGGTAGATTCCGGCGAGCTCCAAGAAGGCTTTCACGTCGGTGGGGCTGGATTTCAGGTGTTGCTCCAACTCCTGACGCCGCTGCAACGTCACCTTGGGGCGGTCGACTTCCGCATTTCGGTCGTCGTCATTCGTCGGTTTTTTCCGCAGCAACTCGTCGGGGCTGACCGGACGCCAACGACCACCATCGACGGGGCTGAGGGACTCGTTGCCTTTGGGATGCGATCCACCGGAATCCGCTGAAGCCACTAGGCTGTCCTGTGATCGGCTAGCCTGTGATGGGCTAGCCTGCGATGGACGTTGGGCATCATTGGCGTCGGATGAGTGCATGGTGCTGGCTGAGCGGAGGAGTCGGTGGCCAGGATTTCCGTCCACGAGAGATATATCTTCGCCGAAGCTGTCCTGGAATGCAAACTCAGTGGTTCTCGGTCCACAAATCGAGTCACGCCACCGAGCGATACAGTTGCCTTGTCCGATCGGCGTCCAGTGGAATCGGGTTGAACGTTCCGGTCCATTGCTTGAGTGCTTCCTCGACAAAAACGTCGATTCCGCTACTGGGAATGGAAAGCTCTCCCAAGGACGTCGCCATCCCGGCTTCTTTGAGCCATTGGACGATCAACTCGGCGAGTCGATCGGGGGCGTCGTTTTCGGTGACGGTTGGGTCAATTTCTCGCATCAATTCGGCGTACCAATCGGCGTGCCGCGTGCCGTTCATACGGATGACCGATGGCAGCATCAGCCCGACGGCCTGACCGTGTACGATATCATGCTTGGCCGTCAGCGGGTTGGCCGTTGCGTGGGCAGCGCCCAGCATCGAAGTTTCGATTGCCATTCCGGCGAAACAAGCTCCCAACTGCATCGACGCCCGGGCTTCCACATCCTCTGGATGAGTCAGCACGCGAGAAAAGCTGCTGGCTAGCAGCCCAAAGGCTCGCCGACTGTAGGTCGTTGACATCGGGTTGCGACGGCTGGTGACGTAGGTTTCCACCGCGTGCGAGATCGCATCGATGCCGGTCAAGGCCGTCACACGTTGCGGCAACGTCAACGTCAACGTCGGATCCAGGACTGCGATTCGGCACGCGGCCTTGGGGTCCCCGCAAGCCATCTTGGTGTGGGTCACGGCGTCGCTGATCAACGCAAAGGACTGTGCTTCGCTACCAGTGCCCGAGGTCGTGGGCACCGCGATCATCGGCAACATCTCCGCCGTTGCTTTGCCCACCCCGTGATAGTCGTGAATCGTGCCGCCGCCGGAGTAGACGAAGTTGATGCCTTTGCAACAATCCATGCTGCTGCCACCGCCGAGGCCGATCAGCAGGTCTGGCTTTACCTCAGCCGCTTTGGCAACCCCGGCGTCCACCATTGCGGACGTCGGATTCTCGCCAAACTCATGGAAAGACTCGACATTCAACCCGGCAGCTCGCAGCGAATCCACTGCTGAGGAAAAGTGCCCCGCATCGACCAACCCGGCGTCCGTCACCACCAACACACACTTTGGTTTGAACTCCGCAGCAAGCTCTCCCAGTCGAGAGGAAACTCCAGACCCAAAGACAAACCGTGTTCGATTGAGTGTGTCGAATGACTGCATGGTGGGGCCAGATGCCTGGTGGTGGTTTTTTTTGTGCTACTCTACACAGGGTGTTTTGAGCAGCACCGTCAGGGTGGGAGTCGCCTGTGGCTGGGATGTCAGTGGCTGAAATGCCAGTTGCTGGAATTCCAGCTGCGAGCACGTTCACTGTAGTCACCCAGACAGGGTCTCGGCAATCAGACACACCTCGGTTAGGTCCGAAGCCCCGAAGAGCAACGCTGTGAAGCAAACTCGGCAAAGAGCCGGGCAACACTAGATCTGGAAATTGCCTTGATCTGCCCCGCTGGTCTCACTAGCGCCTCGCACTCTCAGTTGAGGCTTTTCCAAGACAACGGTCGTCCTCGGCGAAACGCTCTTGGTGATCCAGACGCTCGACCCGATCACCGAATCCTTGCCGATGACCGTATTGCCGCCCAAGATCGTCGCGTTCGCGTAGACCACCACTCCGTCCTCGATCGTCGGATGTCGCTTGGTGCCACGAATCAATTGGCCGTCGTCATCAGTTTTAAAGCTCAACGCGCCCAACGTCACGCCCTGGTACAGCTTGACATGCTCGCCGATCTCGCAAGTCTCTCCGATCACCACACCCGTGCCGTGGTCAATGAAGAAATAGTCGCCCACGGTCGCCCCAGGGTGAATATCGATCCCAGTCATCTGGTGCGCCCACTCGGTCATCATTCGCGGGATGAACGGGACGCTCAATTCCACCAAAGTATGCGCGATGCGATACACCGTGATGGCGGCAAACCCCGGATAGCAAAAGACGACTTCGTCGGTCGTTTGACAAGCCGGGTCGCCGTCATAAGCCGCCTGTGCATCGGTCGCGAGCACGCGGCGCAACTCAGGGATGCGGTGCAACAATTGCAACGCCATCGCTTGTCCTTTGGCTTCGTAGTCCGTCTCGGTTTCACAATCGTCGTGATTGCCCTTGATACGATCCTCGTGCCGCAAAGCACGCCCGATCTGCACGGTCAGTTGATCATGCAAAGAATCGACGGTCGAACCGACGTGATATCGGATGTTGCCGCTGTGCAATCCGACCTTGCGACGGTATCCCGGATACAAGATGTCTTTGAGCGACAACACGATCTCAACGACCGCTTCGTAGCTCGGCAACGGACAATGTCCCAAATGGTTGATCACATCGTCCGGCGTATAGGTCGCCACGATCTCTTCGGTCAGCGCCGGCAACTGTTCTTTCAAGCGAACGTCAGAAGCCACGTCGATCCCTTTATGGAATGATGGCAGGGAGGAGATCAAAGCGACTCCTCTCGATAAAACAACTCGTTCATGACACAAAAGACTCGCGAAGCGTTCGCATCGCGAGTCTTTATTCGCAGGCATTCACTCGTGCTGATTCTGTCGTGCTGAGAAATGCATGGGTGAGCCGTGGGCCGTAAGGCACATGGCAGTAGGCCCGGCCGCTGACCCGTCACGGCTCACAAATCAACTGTCACATTGACCACCGTGGCAAACACACCTTAGCCGAAATCAGCGGCCAATCGTCGGTGGATTATCGACGAAGAAGTCGCGAGGACCACGAACGGTATAGTACGGATAGGCGACTTGGCCGGTCGGGGGACCCGCCTGAAACGGAACACTGTTCATGCTTGATTGAGCTTGATGCCCACACATGCCTGGGTTCAAGTGTGAGCTGTAGTCAAGTCCGCCCTGTTGCCAGCCCATCGGTCCCGGCACACAACCGGTGCGACATCCGCCGTTACAACCACAGGCGTTGCCTCGCAGCTTGCCAAGCAAACCACCGCCGGCACCGCCACACGAACCGCTGTTGCAGTCCCCGCCGCACGATCCTGAGCCGCATGAACCGGTTTGACAACCGCCGGTTGAACATGCAGGAGTGCCACAACTGGAGCAGCCGCCCCGTGTGTTGTGACGCAAACATCCGGTGCTGCACAGCAACAGGCCGGCCAACGATCCAATCCATAGCCAACGATTCATCGCCGAAATCCTTCTGGGCGAGTTGTTTCAAAAACACGCAGGCCGATCAAGTGACGACGCCACGAGTAGGAGTTGCCCAGCCGCACAGCCCAATACGATGTGCGACGACAATCCGCAACGAGTAAGCGGTTGGCTTGATCACAAGCCGGTCAACGGGAACGCTCACTGCATCTAGTTTTCGGCCCCCTGATCGCTCGCATGCACACAATCACTTCAACCTGACCACTCCCGCCAAAATCCTGAACGAACAAACAACGCAAATTACCAGGCTTATTGCTAGCAGCCGAGTTTTGCGGCTTTGGTTAGCCCTGGGACGAGCTGTTTGTGTGAATCTCAAAGCTGGGTTGCTTCCCAAAGAAGGAAATTGATAACGATCAGTTCAGCTCACGACTCTTTCTTTTGGATGAACCATGCGCACCCCAATCCACTGCGTTCTTGCAGCCACCGCTCTGGTATGTTTTTTATTGCTAGCCCCCCAGTCAGCCCACGCGCAACTGATTCCGCCACCCGTTCAGTCCACTCAGAGTCAGCAAGATGCGAATTTGGAGGAGTTTCTCACCAAGCGACTGCGCGCCGTCAATGACGACCAACGCACCTACGTGCGAACGGTGATCGCTTTGATCAACGATAAGAAACTGGATTTAAAGCTCGTGTTGTCGATCGAACGCTACGCACAACGCAAGAGTTCGCTGTTCCCCTTGCCGTTTTTTGAGCGAGCCTTAAAAGTCGAAGCAGGCAAACGCGGCGTCTCCGTGCCCACGATCCGAGAAATGGTGGCAACAAGGTCCCCGCTCGGCCCCCCACCACGCTCCCCCTACGACACAAGAATCACACGGTAAAGACATCTCATTCACGTAGCCGAGCCTCTTGGGGAACGTGAAAAAAATTGTTGCTGCCTATGACCGTGAAGCGGTCTCAGACGGTAGCCGGCGATAGAGCGCAGCGATCATCGCCGGTTCATTCGGTGTTATGAAAACCGACCCCGGAGGCGGTCGTAGTCCCGATTCCGAGAAGTCTGCGACACCCTTCGGGGTCGATTCAACATGGTCGCTTACCACGGGTGCGCCTTCGGCGACCCGTGGCTACCTTCTGCGATCCCTCGCGGGATCCGATTTCGCTTTCCCGACTTAATCCCCATACAGATGGGTAATCAAAGACGGCAGCAATAAACTTCACGTCCCGAGAGACGCGGCTACGTGAACGCAGTACTCAGGCCGGTCGAGCTACGGTCGGAAGACCAGTTGCAGAAATTTCGGCAAGTAATCGTCTCGCCAAACGTCCCAGTTGTGCGCGCCTTCCGTCTCGACGAACTCGTGCTCCATCTCACGCTTCGTCAATTCGGCGTCGAACGAACGATTCCGCTCGATCAAGAAATCATCTTTGCCGCACGCGATCCACAACATCGGTGGATTCTCTGATTTCGCCAGCGCTGCCAACACCGCATCACGCTCTTCGCCCTCGGGCGCCGCGGCGCTGAACGCTCCTACAGCTCCGAAAAGGTCACTGTGTTTCAGACCGATTCGCAAGGAGTGTCCGCCACCCATCGACAGCCCGGTGATTCCACGGCCAGCTGCATCGGTTCGAACCCGATACTGCTGCTGGATCATCGGTATCACGACTTGCGTAACATCCGCTTCCATTGCCTCGTTGTTGTGCAACCAATAATCCTCGGGGCGATTTCCTGAGGGTACCGGAACAGGATGCCCGTACGGCATCACGATCAGCATCGGCGTGATCTTGCCGGTGGCGATCAAATTGTCCGCTGTCAGATTCGCTCGGCCGACTTCCGTCCATGCCGTCTGGTCATCGCCAAACCCGTGCAGCAAGTACAACACGGGATAGTTTTTGTCAGGATGATCGTGGTATCCCGGCGGTGTGTAGACGATCAATCCCCGGTCAGAGTTGGTAACGGAGGAATGATAGAGATGGTGATGCACCGTGCCGTGAGCGACGGCCTGCAATTGCGTGACCAACGGCGGATCTCCGGGGACTTCGAACAAACTGTTGATCGAAAACCATTTCTTGACCCAACGATTGTGCGGGTCCACTTGGCGGGTGCCGTCAACGACAAAACTGTACTCGTAGATCCCCGGCGGTAACACTTGCGTGGTCACCTCCCAGATTCCGTTTTCCGAGCGGACCAAGTCCAGCTTGCCACCGTCGGTACGTTCGATGTTGACTTGGACGGATTTCGCCGAGTTACTCACGAATCGAAATGTTGCCGTTCCATCGTCATTGATGTTCGGCGACCGCACCTGCTGTGCAATCGAGGTTCCTGAGGCAAGGCAGACGAACGAGATGACCAGCAACAGCCGGTGAATGAATGTCATGATGTTTTGCGATGGGGAGAAGGGTTTTGGAGAGAGAACGAGACCGCCAGTCTAACGTTGTGTCGCGCGTCGTTGTTCTTCCAGCATCCGCTCCAGTGGAGAAAGTCCTTGAGACTCACTCGCCCCATCCATCGGACGAGTCAGGATCGGCGAAACCGCACCGGGATTGTCGGCTTGTTTGGCTGCGCGATAAACATCAACCGTTCCACTCTTGAGCTGATCGCCCGGTGGCAGCGGAAATCGACCAAGTCCTTTGCCTTGATAGTGAATGTCCTCAATCGCCTGCGGACTCTTGCCCGTGCGGTCGATGGCGATCGACTGCAAGTTCCACTCATGGACCACCAGTTCATAGAGAACCTGCGGTGGAACTGGTTCAACGATCTCACGCGTGACTGCCGCGCCGTCTGCCATCACCGTTCGGTAATGTTGAACCAAATCGGCCCCCGAGTCTCGTTTGAACTGAACCAGCTCAGAACCTCGCGAGGGAATCCGCAGTTGCCGCGACTGTGACTGATCAGTCAAATCGTCGATCGTGACACGAATCTCGCGCGGACCACCGTTGACAAGTTTCAGTGTGACAGGAGCAAGCGGTGGGTGGGGAACCAATTGTGAATCCAGCAAAACGGAAACCGGCGCCCGCCGCAAAGGGGCGCGAAAGGGCGGTATCGCCCAACCCGCTCCAGTGGAATAGCCGGACGAGTAGCCCGGTGATCCGCCCGGGTACAGGTCCGGGTACAAGCCGGGGTCACCCCATCCGCCTCCGTAGCCCGAGCTTCCGGCCCCCAATCCTTGAAAGGGATACGCGTATTGAGTCGGTGGAACATAGGCCGATGGTGGCGACCCGACACCGCCAATGATCGGGCGAACGGTTCTCAGCAAGTAATTGTATTGAGGAAAGGGATCGTCCAAGTCGGCGCCCTGCATCCGGCCACGTCCGCTGCGTGGAAAACGCAAGATGCGATTGAGTTCGTACTGAAAATAACCGACGTAACGCCGGTCAGCCGAATCGTATTGTGGGGCGCGACTGTAATAAACACGCTCCCCGTTTGCTTCGTACGCAATCAAGCGTCCCGAGGCAATCTCGACCGTGGCAGAAACCTGCCCAGCACCGTCGACCAGTTCAAACCGAGCCGTCCGTCCCGGCTGAGCATTCACGATTTGAGGGACACCGATGAAAAGAACCGACGCGGCAAGGGCGCAGAAGCAGGATCGCATGAGAGGATTCCCGTGGATGAAATTCGGCCAGGCATCCCGCCTATCAAATGTTTCGCTACGAGCATGACACAGGCCGAACGATCTTTTCGCCGCGCCATCGCTGCCTAGCATTGTGACAGAGCCCAGGCTCCCATGCCACCGACGAATCAGCAACTCTGATATTTGCTGAATCCGTGATTACTCCCGTGAGGACTTTGATCGCCGCGGGGTGAGCACTCTTGGCAAGTTCGGTGATGAATCATCCGTGCTAGGACGATCAGAACAGCAATCCCTGCAGCAGTTCATTGAGCGCGAGATCATTGACTCGATCGGCTGCCGACTTTCCAGGCGACGCAGGAGAATCCTCTGTTCCCGCATCAACCGCCCCCGCATCGACCGAGTGCGCGGCGGCGATCCAGGTGCCGACGAATCGACGGACAGGGTTGATCACACTCTCTGTAGGCCCTGTCAGTTCCTGCGACTCGTCTCGTCCTGACTCATCGCTGCCCATCTGTGACAGACTCAGCGGAACAGACACACCAATCCCTTCACCCTCGGGTTGAGTGGTTGGAACGCCGTTGATGACCAGCAATGCGTCAAAGGCGCTAATGCGTCCGTCGCCACTGGTATCAAGAAAGAATCCTGGGAAGGGCGAAACGCTTTGGGGACTGACCAGGTCTTTGGCCAGTGGATCGGAGATGTAACGTCCATTCTGCAACTCATTGATGATGATCAACGCATCCAGGGCGGTCGTACCCGATTGACCATTCACATCAAGAGGATTCAGGGGATTGGTCCATTCGCTGCCGGCGATTCTGACGATGGCGGATCCTGATTGAGAAACGACGTGAAACATCCCATCAATGACTTCGGTACCCGTGATCTGAAATGAGGGATCCAGATTCAGTTCGTCGTCGCGGTCTGCGAGCACGCGTACGGTATCCGCAACATTGGAGATCGCGGCAAAGGATTCTGCCGAGGCTATCAAACGGTCGTCGCCGCTTCCACGCAGATCGATCAGCAGCGACCGTGTCGGAATACTCATGCGAGTATCGACGCCGTTGCTGGAATCAAGACCTAACTGCCCACCGCCGAGATCGTTAATGTCGATGGATTCGGCGACGTTGCTGAACGTCACGGAAACGTCATTGACGATCAACTCCGAATGGACTTGCTCCAAATTCAGATGATCCATCCGGAACGCTTGTCCCAGCTCGACACTACCGGAGCCAACGCCGCTGGATGCGAAGGACGCGTCGACGAATGGGCCGCCGGACAGGATCAACCGATCGCCGACGGCACCGGAGTCTCCTCCATCGACTTCCACGTGCCCTGCCGACCAACCGGGTGATACAACCAGTTCGATCGTGTCATCGCCTGCACCAGTTCGGATCAACACTTTGCCTTGAACAGCGGACAGAGGGACATTCACCGTGTGTGTGGAGTTGCCCGTTGCACCATTGATGGAGGTTCCGAGTAGAACACTTGGGTCGTGGATCTGAATCGTTGACGCTGTCGTGGAGATCGTCAAATGATCATTCGTGTTGTTCCCCGTGTCGGTGATCACCAGATTTCCATTTGCATCTAAACTGATTTGTGTCTCCGTGGGAATAGGCGGTGGAGCATCAATGACGACCGTGACGTTGAACGTTCTAGACACCGCGTCGGCAGAGTTCGTGTCGTCATCCCGCAGCGAGACGTTCACGGTGTAGGTGCCGGCACTGGCATAGGTATGTTCGAGCAAAAATGTCTTGGTCCCGGGATCGATCGTGATCGGTTGGGCGGTCGAGCCGTCACCAAAAAAGACAGTGCCGGACCAGACATCGTCACCAGGATCTGTGAACGAGATTTCTCGTGTGAAGGCACCCGCAACGGAGGCCGTCAGGGATTCGTCCGCTTGCGGAGCGAAGCTTGCGGGGACGTTGGCAACATTCACCACCAGTGTGTCCGTGTAGGTGTTTTGGCCGAATGTTACCGATAGAGTCGCCGTGTAGACTCCGTTGTCGCTATAGGTGTGGTTTGCCAGTCGCGTTGAGCTGACGCTGCCGTCACCAAAGTCCCAGTGATAGGACGGCACAACTCCTGCGGGCGCGTCGCTAACACTGCCGGCAAAACTCAACACTTGGCCGTCGCTGCCCGTTAGATCCGATCCGGCGTTCACCGTTGGCTCGACCGCATCGACAGTGAGGTCAAAGCCGACGGATCTCGCGGCATTGTCACTGTCCGTCGCTGTGATCACCACCGCGGTGGTAGGCATGGGGTCGTTCGATTGGTATGACCAAATCCAAGTGTTACCTGACGAATGAGAAACCGTGCCCAGTGACGCGGAGACGGAAATCACGTCGGACGCGACATCCGTGATCGTCAGCGACTTTGCCGCCGTCTGCCCCTGCGTGATCGCGATTTCCGAGTCGTCAAAGTCGATTACCGGTGGGGAGTTGGTGACGATCAATGGAAAGGAAAGCGTACTGGTGGCACCAAACGGATCTGTCGCCGTGATCGTGACGGTATCCGTGGCCACCGAGCCTTCGGTCAAGGAACCGCTAGTGGTCTGAAGGGACCACGCCCAGCTGCCCGTTGCACCGTTTCCCTGATTGATCGTGCCGATGGATGCCGTCACCGTCACCCACGCGGCAGAACCGGAGTGAGAGAACGTACCGCTGTTGGTCGCCGTGTTTCCTTCTGGAACACTGACCGATGGCTGGGCGGCCGTCAGACTTGGGGTGCCATAGATGGTGACTGCGTGGTCTTCCACTTCGCCGTTGGGGGCGATCCCCCGTGGCGACAGCCCACCAATCGTGCTCAATCGGAATCTTGATTGCGTGTTCCCGATGACCGCATTGGCTGGAACGTTGAACGTGATTGTATAGGTTCCATCCCCCGCGTTGCCCACGAGGATGCTGTTTGCGATCCTTTCTCCGCTATCGTCCCAATCTCCATCGGCGTTGAAGTCGATCCATGCATCGAGTTTGGCGTTGCCGCCTCGAACATCAACCCCCAAGCTGGCCTGCTGTTGTCCTGCCGTGAGGCGTTGAAAAGTCACACCGTCTTCGTCATCAGCGGCTCCGTTGAGATCGTCGCCGTTGGAACTGCTGGTTACGATATTGTCAAACTCGGCATCTCGATACGCCCCCAATTGTGGACCGACCGGGATGTGACGAGCACCGTCCTGCAATATGGTTGTTGGATACGTCGATCCCGCGTCACCGAAATCAAACTCGGGGGCGCCGATTTCATAGACGTAAGCCACTTCGTGATTCGTTGTGTCAATACGATCAAACTCGGCACCGACCAAAGCCCGGCCACCGTCTACGGCAATCGACAAGCCAAAGAACTCGTTGGTGATTGGTGTCGGGTTGTCGAGGGTTTGTTGTAACACCGCGACGCCGGAACTGATGTCATAGAAGTGAACGGTACCAGACCAACGTTCTCCCACCGACGCTTTATCAGCAGCGATCGCCAAGTAGTTGCCATCCAACGAGACGTTTCGTCCAAAGTAGTCGACCGTTCCTTCGGGATTGGAAACCGTGTCGACCAAGACGGCGCCCGTGCCGCTGATGTCGTAGATCTTGACATCGCGAACACCCGCTCCATCGCCGTTGCCGGCAACCAACGTGTTGCCGTCCAGAGCAAGTCCGACTCCGAACTCGTCATCGCCTTGGATCGTAGCCTGCAGAACAGCATCACCGCTGGACAGATCGTAGACGTAGACAAACCCTGGGTCCGAGCCGAGGGCTTGACCGTTGGAGGACGGAGCCGAGATCGCCACTTTGTTGCCGCTGACGGTAACACGTTCGCCGAAACGGTCCTCCAATTCGGGTGTCGGATTGACGATCGTCGACACGAGGGTCGCGGTGCCGCCACTGATGTCAAAGACGTATGCGGCTCCAGAATCCCGGGCGCCGAAATCGTCTGCCGGAGCGCCGATGACAACCGTGTTGCCGTCTACCGCGACTGACCAGCCGAACCGGTCGTAGCTGTTGGGTGATGGATTATTGATGCTGGTCTGAAACGTAGCGGATGAACTGGTCGCATGGTAAACGTGCACGCGCCCTGTACCTAAGGCACCGGTGTCGTCGTAAGCGGCACCGATCACAAGATTCGATCCATCCAATGCGACATCCCAGCCGAACCCACTGTTCCCATTGGCAGCAGGGTTGGGGATCTCGACTCGATTGCCTGGCGAATTCAAATCGTACAGGTATGCCGATCCAACGTTTCCATCAGACCGATAAGCGCCGACGACTGCGATGTTGCCACTCATCGCCACCGATCGAGAAAACCCGTCGTCGACCAAAGACGGAGACTCAAGCGTTGCCAGTAGATCACCCGCCGCCAATAAGTGACGGGTCTCAAGGTTTTCGATCGTCAATTGTTTTGGGGCCGACGCGGCGAAGAGCCGCGGTTTTCGTCGTGTCTTGCGAAATACGTTCAGACGTTTCATTCGATTGGCTTCAGGAGGGGAATGCCTGAAAGGCTGGCCATGTTTGCATCGGCCACGTGGGGGCAAGGGATCCGACGTCGTTCAAGGCAATTTAACGCCGCGGAATCGATAAACTTGAGCGATATGAGCAAATGTGCATCGCAAATCGCCAAACCCTCTGTGCTCAAACATTGCGACATGAATATTCAGAACGGTCGCAGAGGATCGGCAAGATTTCTGCAATCCGATTTTCAGGACTTCAGGCCTGTAACGATCGCATCGATCCAAACGCCGCTTAGCTCATCGTTCAACGCCTTGGGACATGCCGAGAATGAAAGTAGTATGGGAACTCTTGTCCTTTCACGTTCTGTCGGGCAAGAGTGCCCGACCTACGAGTTTGCCAAACAACCCCTAGTCATTCCCGCGACACCGGGCTCACCGCCGCACAACCATCTTGAATCCTCCATGCCCACCCAATGCCCCTCTGAAGTTCCGGATCGCGTGCGGCTTGATTTGTCGTTCGATGCTGGGCGTTTGCAAGACGACTTGAGAAAGCTGGAGTCGGGTGACTGGATCGACCATTTCGTCACTCAGAACTATCAGGGCAACTGGAGTGTGATTCCGCTGCGGGGGCCGGCGTCTGCCACGCATCCTGTGATGATGATTTATTCCGATCCCACCTGCGTGGACTTTGCGGACACGCCTTACCTTGCGAAGTCAGATTACTTTCAGCAGGTCTTGCAAAGCATTCGATGCCCCTTGCTGGCCGTGCGGTTGATGAAACTGACCAGCGGGTCGAGGATCAAGGAACACAGGGACCATGATTTGGATTTGCAAAGTGGCACCGTTCGACTTCATGTCCCAGTCGTCACGAATCCCGATGTTGACTTCCGGCTGAATGGAATTCGGGTGAAACTGGACGCAGGTTCCTGTTGGTACTTGCGTTTGAGTGATCCGCACTGCGTCGACAACCGCGGGACGTCGGACAGAGTCCATATGGTGATCGATGCTCGGGTCAACGATTGGCTTTTGACCAAATTGACGGTGAAAAGTAACGGATGAGCGACACGAGGACCGGAATCGGGCGTGGCAACCTGCCATCGCTCCCTGCCATTTGTTCCGGGCTGGATTGTCTGGATAATCGCATTTCGCTCTCCGATCCGGTAAACTCAGGGGGTTAGGAATTCGCTACCACACCAATCGACAACCTACTGATGTCGTTTCGCTTGGTGGCCCCAAGTAGCGACGATCCACTTACTGGCGCACCTGGTAAGTGAGATTCGCAAAATTCCTTTCGGACAGGATTTCTGGCGAACTCCACTACGCCATCTATTGATAAGGTGGCATTAGGTATCGCGTCACCACCGGAGTCTGTGATCATGTTTCGGACTATCACCGCCGTCTGTGCAATTTGCTCTCTGTGCGGTGTCACTCAAGGTGAAGATCTCAACGATAGCGTTCTCGGCGTTGGGGAGACGCAACGAGTCGAGGCAGTCGGCAACGAGATCGATGCCGCCGCAAAACGTATCGACGAGATCCTGGAGTCACGATGGCAGCAAGACTCGATCATTCCGGCCGATACAGCCAGCGATGCTGAGTTCTGTAGGCGAGTTTTTTTGGACATCACCGGCGTCGCGCCGCCGGTATCGCAACTGCGAGAGTTTCTTGACAGCCACGACCCGAACAAGCGTGTTGAGCTGATCGACACTTTGCTGCGTTCTCCCAAACACGCCAGCCACATGGCTTCGCGTTGGATCGATATCTTGCTGCCAAACGACAATCAAGTGGCCGTGCGACCCGATGAGAATGTCGCGGCGCTACATCGATGGTTGCAGGAGCAGTTTCTTGTCAACAAACCCTACGATCACTTGGTCGGCGGATTCTTGACTGCAGGCGGTGCGGGGAACGAAGGGCCGGCGATTTTCTACACGTCGCATGAACTGAAACCAGAGCGAATTGCATCGGCGACCTCGCGGATCTTTATGGGGATACAACTCCAGTGCGCCCAGTGCCACGATCATCCGCTGGGACAATGGACTCAGGAAGATTTCTGGCAGTACGCGGCGTTCTTTGGCCAATTGCAACAACGTGACTCTCGGATGGGCGGCGGAATGGTGGTCGAGGATCGATCGGGCGGAGAAGTCACCTTTCCGGAAACCGAACGTGTGATGTTGCCTCGCTATCCAGGAGTCAAAACGCTGCCAGAAGATGATCCGTCCGAAAACCGGCGTCGACAACTGACGATATGGATGGCGTCGCGAGACAATCCATTTTTTGCACGTGCCGCGGCCAACCGTGTTTGGGGGCATCTGTTTGGCAGAGGCCTCGTCGATCCGGTGGACGACATGGATGTCGACAATCCCGCCAGTCATCCTGAGTTATTGCAGTACCTAGCAGACTTTCTGATTGAACAACGATTTGATCTTCGTGACTTGTATGCTGCAATCGGTCGTACCAAGGCGTACGGTCGAACCAGTGCCGCGCCCATGGGTGAAATTCCGCCGCCGGATTCCTTCGCGATCATGAACGTCAAAACGCTGACGCCGGCCCAGTACTTTGACAGCATGCAGCAAAACGTGTTTCGACGTAGCGTTGTCATCGCAAGTGATTTAAGTTCACCAGATCGTGGACAGCGTCAACAGTTCATTTCACGGATGGAAGCCACGGAGGCGTCACCGAGAGATTATCCGCATGGAGTGGTGCAGGCATTGGGCTTGCTCAACGGGCCGGAAGTCACCCAGGCGACGCAACCCGCCTCCGGAGCGTTGTTGTTGGCGATGCAAGCTCCATTTTTTACAGAGGCTCAGCGGATCGAAACACTCTTTTTGGCTGTTCTGTCCCGTCGACCGACGGATGCGGAGGCCAAGCGATTTGCGGAATACTTGTCCAGCAGCAAAGACAGTGAGTCCAGAGAGGCCGCGTTGGGCGATCTGCTCTGGGTGCTGCTCAATACCGCCGAATGCACCGTTTGTCCCTGATCGATTTACCGACCAACCAACGAACCTTAAACACCGGGCAGCGAATATGGCCAATCGAACAAGTCGCCGACGTTGGATGCAAGCCGTCAGCGCAGGAGTGATCGGTGGAGCAGCAACCAGCGGATGGATGCCCTCTTTGGCTGCGGCGGCCAAGCAGGCTGCTGCCAATGGTCGACATTGTATTTTGTTGTGGATGTCGGGTGGTCCGAGTCAGATCGACACTTTTGACATGAAACCAGGCCAACCGAATGGAGGCACGTTCCAGGAAACCGCCACCAATGTCGCGGGCGTTCGCTTCAGTGAGCACCTACCGATGCTGGCCAAACAGGCGGATCGTCTCGCGATCTTGCGTGGCATGAGCACCAAAGAGGGCGACCATGAGCGAGGCACTGTGCTGATGAGGACGGGGCACATTCCCGGCGGTCCGATCAGCTATCCGGCGATCGGATGCTCGTTGTCCAAAGCCTTGGGCAGCGACGCTGCTGATCTGCCGGACTATGTCAGCATCGCACCTGGACCGTTTGCCCGCACCTCCATTCGACCGGGTTTTCTGGGACCAAGACACGCCGCAACCTCCGTGGCCGCCACGCCGACCGGCGGAGATGATGGGTTTGCGCAGCTACGAGTTGATTTCCTGGAACGCTCAGCGGGGATTGATGTTGGTCGGCACGCCCAGCGATTGGCGTTGTGGCAAGACATGCAAACCGACTTTGCTAAAACACGTCCACAACAGAACGTATTGACCCAGAACACCGTTTACGAGTCCGCTATTCGGATGCTGGAAAGCGATGCACGCCATGCCTTTGATTTGTCACGCGAGTCCGACGCAACTCGGACGGCCTACGGCAAAGGAGCATTTGGACAAGGATGTTTGATGGCGCGACGATTGATCGAGCGTGGTGTCCCGTTGGTGGAAGTCAGCATGGGGAACGGCTTGGGCTGGGACACACACGCCAATAACTTCGATCAAGTCAAGCAGCTCAGCGGTGAACTGGACGCCGGCTGGGCAACCTTGATGAACGAGTTACAAGACCGCGGGTTGCTGGAACGCACCACCATCCTGTGGGCGGGCGAATTTGGCCGCACGCCGAAGATCAACCCAAGCGGTGGTCGCGACCACTTCCCCCAAGCATTCACGTGCGTGATGGCCGGCGGTGGCGTGGCCGGCGGTCAGACCTACGGTCAGACGAGTGACGATGGAATGGATGTCACCGACGGAAAAATGAATCAGCAGGACTTACTCGCCACCTTGTGCCAAGCATTGGGCGTCGATCCCTCGACCGAGAATATCGCCGAAGGAGGAAGGCCGATTCGGATCGCGGAAGGCAACGTGATCCGAGAGGTCTTGAGCTGATGCATCAACCTCGGCTGTATTGGCGATCAGCAGTTCTTATCGCTTGCCTGTTCGTGCTGGGAATCTCTGGATGTGGAGTGCATAGCCCTAGGCCGGTGCCTGAGTCGGAAACGCAAGGGTCCGAGAACGTGAAACCGTCGATCGAGGTCGAGCCGACCAAGGACTCCGTTGAAGTTGAGTTCACTGAGGATGTTGTCACTGAGCAAACCACCTCTGAGCAAACCACCTCTGAGCAAGCGACTACTGCACCAGACGCTACAGAACAAATGGCGGCCGAGCCCGAGCCACGAGAGGCCGTGTCGATGACGCCCGAGACCCAGACCACCGATTCCGAGGCAATGGTCGAGGAAAACGATATCGCCAAGAATGAGCCGGTGAGCGAACACGACGAACCGTCGGTGGCCCCAGATTCCAATTCCGACTCGCCCGTTCGATTGTATTTGCCGACCACGGCGGGCATCTTACTGGTCGATGTCGACATTCGGATCGGCGACCTGTCTCTCGGTCAAGCTCATCAGCGCAGAATCGCACGTGTGATGGCGGACGCGGTTGGAGAACCACAGGGTGATGGTGACGAAGCCGAGTCGTTGAGTTGGCGAACGCTGTTTGAGTACGTTCGCTCACATCCCGAACAGTTTGGCAACCGACAGACGTTCACACCGGCGCAGTACAAAGACATGGAGCGTCGGTACGATGCCAACCGAAATCTCCAACCGGATCACGAGGAAGTCGCTCGGCTTGTTTTTGGAGTCAACTCAGTGGGCGGTCCCTTTCGCTTGACCGGCACGGACTACTATCGCAATGCCAATCGACGACAATCCAAGCTCTTGTCGGCGATCGATCTGAACCAGGACAGCGTCCTGGAACCGAGCGAAATTGACTCGGCCGAGCGATCGCTACAACGTCTGGATCGCAACGGCGACAGACGGTTGGATCGCGACGAAGTGTTACCGACACCGGCGGCAAACGACCCAGCATGGAAGCGCAGTCGATCAAGTCGCCATGGTCAAGTCGCAATGGATCTGGAAGGCTTCGTCGATTGGTCGATGATGGCCTATTCATTCGACTCGTCACGGCTGAATTCACCTTTGGGAAAAAATCCCGGCGCGGTATCAAACCTGGATGCGGATCAAGACGGCTTGGTCAATAAAGATGAGATCCAGCAGTTGCGAACCGCAGTGGCGGACCTAGTTTTGGAGCTGAAGTTCGACAGCGAAGAATCCTCGCAACCCTTTTTCAACCTTGTCAGTGCAGCAGATGATGTTCGACAAACGATGCAACTGCACGATAATGGGCGATCGATCGCGTTCACTGATGACTCTGCGACACCACCGATGAAGATCACCTTTTCGGCAAAGGATACCTTGGGACAAACTCAACGCATTCCCTTGGAAGCGTTCGAGATGCTTGATGCGAATTCGGACGGCGGACTGGACGAGAAGGAGTTCCCCGATGTGCCGGACGAGTCGTTTTCATTCGAGCGACTGGATGCCGATGGTGACGGCAAGGTCACTTTAGCGGAAATCAATCGTCGACGTGTCGATGACGCATTGCTTTGGCGAGTCCAAGTGCGAGCGCGAGGCGCCGAGTCACGCGACGCGATTTTTGCATGGTTGGACCAGGACGGTGATGGATCGCTCTCGGAACGCGAGTTGCGATTCAGCGGTCGTCGACTGAATTTCGGCGAAGGCGTAGCACTCGACCACGCGTCGCTGCCCGATGCATATGAAGTCGAGTTCTTGCGAGGTGACCCATCAAGTGATGACCAAAGCTTTCGCGAAGCAATGCCGACGCGAGAGACGGACAGCGGCAACATGCAGACTTGGGCACGCATGACCGACAGCAACCAAGACGGCGAGATCTCGCGTGGAGAGTTCATCGGAACCGAAAAACAGTTTGACGCATTGGACCGAGACGCGGATGGATTCATCACGGCGTCAGAAGCGTCAGTGAATTAGCGGATGATTCATGCGGATGATTGTTTTTAGCGCAAACAGATTCATGACAATGAGTTGTGACATCGTTGGGAAATGCAGATTGTTTTTCACAACCCGACGCGTAAGCGAGGGATTTACCGAGTATCCCTCGCTGACGCGTCGGGTTATGAATAATCCGGGCTAGTGCATCATCCGGTCTTGATTTGGGGGTTAGCCGTTTTGGCGTTAGCCACGGTTGTGTCACGAAAACCGTGGCTAACGCCAAAACGGCTCATCTACCGAACCCACGTTCTAAGACTGGACGATGCACTAGGGGTGGACTGCTCAAAGTTTGGTGTTGACATTGTTTTTTCAGTCCATGTTTTTGTTCCATGCATCGCAATCAAAGTGAGCCTCAGGCGCTAGCCGTGGGCCGGCACCACAATCCGCCTCAGGCCCACGGCTAGCGTCTGAGGCTCACTGGGGGCCACCAGCTGCGCCGGGCAGCAGCCTCAGGCGCTAGCCGTGGGCCGGCACCACAATCCGCCTCAGGCCCACGGCTAGCGCCTGAGGCTCACTGGGGGCCACCAGCTGCGCCGGCAGCAGCCTCAGGCCCACGGCTAGCGCCTGAGGCTCACTGGGGGCCACCAGCTGCAGCCTCAGGCCCACGGCTAGCGCCTGAGGCTCACTGGGGGCCACCAGCTGCAGCCTCAGGCCCACGGCTAGCGCCTGAGGCTCACTGGGGGCCGCCAGCTGCGCCGGCAGCAGGGACATAAACTTGCGCAAACCCAAAAAGACACAACACCAAACTTTGAGCAGTCCAGCGACAATCGTCGTTCGACTTTCCAAGTCGAAAACGAACACCACCACCCGTTGATTTCGTCATACAGAGCATGGACCTACGGTTAATCAGCTCAACTGTTGCTGAAAGCGGTCAAACAGGTAGTGGCTATCGTGGGGCCCCGAGGAGGCTTCCGGGTGATACTGGATCCCGAATGCATTGTGTTCGCGGTGACGAATGCCAGCGATCGTGTCGTCATTCAAGTGGCGGTGGGTGATCTCCAGGCAATCCGGCAGCGATTCTTCTTCGACCGCGAACCCGTGATTCTGAGTCGTGATTTCGACTTTGCCGGTCGTCAAATCAAATACCGGCTGGTTCGCACCGCGATGTCCGAATTTCAACTTGAACGTTTTTGCGCCGCAAGCCAGAGCGAGTAATTGATGCCCCAGGCAAATTCCAAAGATCGGTTTTTTGCCGACCAACTGGCGAATCGTATCATGCGCGTAGGTGAGCGGTTCTGGGTCACCCGGTCCGTTGGACAAAAAGATCCCATCGGGCTCGAGCGCCAAGACTTCGTCGGCACCTCGGTTTCCGGGAATGATCGTGACGCGATTCCCACGCGAGACGAAGTGGCGAGGGATGTTCCACTTCATTCCAAAGTCGAGGCAGACGATATGCTTGCCGGCTGGAGCTTGGCCTTGTCGTCGTTGATTGATTTCGATTTCAGACCATTCATCCAGTCGTGAATCCCAGCCGACGACGGAGTCAGGCACAACTTCGCTGACCAAATCGCGTCCAACCATACTGGGCGACGCCTTGGCTTTGGCGATCAGGCTTTCGTCGTTCAGATCGGTGGTGGAGATCACGCCTCGCATTGCCCCGACCGTTCGGATGCGTCGCACCAAGGCTCGCGTATCGATTCCTGAGAGTGCGATCACGCCGTGTTGTTTCAGGTACGAACCCAAGTCGCCGTTTGCGCGATAATTGCTGTACACGCGGCTTTCTTCACGGACGATGAATCCGGAGAGTGCTGGGGATTCGTGTTCCACGTCGATCGCGTTGACGCCGTAGTTGCCGATTTCAGGATAAGTCATCGTGACGATCTGGCCGCAATAACTTGGGTCCGTCAGGATTTCCTGGTAACCGGTCATCGAAGTGTTGAAAACGACTTCTCCGGCAATTTCACCTTCGGCACCGAACGCGTGTCCGGCGTAAATCGATCCGTCTTCGAGGGCTAGCTTGGCAGTTGCGGGCATGATTTGGCAGATCGCAGATGCGGGAAACAAGGCAAGGGTGATTGGATGCCTGAGGATACCCCGCAAATCGAATTTACAGAATCCCTCAGGTGTCGATCAAATCGTCGGGAGACAGGATAGGGATCGCGTTTTCCTCGGTCTCCTGCTTTTCCCGCCAAGGTTTGCTCTCCTTGTAGCTCTCCAGTTCTTCTTTGAGTTGGTCCAATTGCTCGTTTTCTTCCGCAGTTCCCTGCTCAACGGCTTTGGTGCTCCACTCGATAGCCTTTTCAAAATTGCCAACTTCGGCGTGCGCCGCGGCCAGTGTACTGAGAATGTGCGCCTCCTTGGCTTCGGTCAGCTCGACCGCTTTTTCGGCCAATTCCAGCGAGCGTTTTCCGTTTCGCACGCCATCTTTGGGAGAGGTAGCCAGTACCCACGCGAGGTTGTTCAGGATGCCCGAGAGGATCACGGGATCGGCATCGTCGCCCGAGGCCTTGATGGCTCGCTCGTAGTCCTCGATCGCTTTGGTGTGATCGCCGACCGAGAGAAAAGTGTCGGCGCGGAGGCGTAGGACGTTGACGTTCTTGGGGTCGCGGTCGATGACGATCGTCATCGGTTCCAGGGCCAAGCGAGGCCGGTCGTCTTGGAGATACAGATTGGCAAGTTGCAATTGGCGGTAGTCCGCCGATGGATCACGCGAGACAAGTTCTTTCATATCGTTGATCGCATCGGCCATTCGCTTTTCTTCGATGGCGATCAAGCAGCGTACAAAGATCGCTTGTTCAGAAGACGCGACTTGAGGGGCGATTTTGATGGCGGCTTCCAAGTCATCCTTGGCGCTCTTGACGTCTTCTCGGCCGATCGACATTTCGGCTCTTTGCAGCAAGGAGATGGGATCTTTGGGTTGCAGCGCCAAGGCTTTGTTGAAGTCCGCCATGGCTTCATCTTCTTTCAAAGCCATCCGATTCAGGATCGCTCGCATCCGATAGAGTCCTTCGCTCGGTTTGGCTTCCAGTGCTTTGGTCATCAACGCGATGGCGTCATCGAGTCGATTCAATTCGATCAATTGGTTGACGGCTTCCTGGGCAACGATTTGGTTTGTGGGGTCTTGGGCCAGGATATTTTCCAGGTCTTCCATTGCCGCATCGACGTCCTGCATCCGCAACCTTTGAGCGGCGCGAGCCTGCAAGGCTTGAATGTTCTCCGGATCGCTCTTGATCGCTTCGTCCAGATCGGCCAGACGCTCGGCCTCTTGGCCGGGGGCGTACGTCATTGCTCGCATCAAGAGAGCGGCACTGCGTTCTCCTGGCTCGTCTTTCAGGATCTCAATCGCTCGCGTGGTCGACTCGTAAACGGCGTCCTTGTCGCCGCCGGGTAGCAACATGTGCAAGCGAGCTTTCAGCAGCAGTGCTTCGACCAACTCCGGGTCTTGCTCGATGGCACGGTCAAGTGTTTGCAGGGCATTGTCACGCAACAGCAGTGCTTGCTGTCCCCGTGCTTGGCCGATCGCGCCGATCATCTGCTGGCTTTCTTGCAACAGCACCGAGGCGAGCATTTGTTTGGCAAAGGAGAGGTTTTCGCCGGTGAGCCCTTTTTTGATGGACAAATTCAACAGTCGCTTGACCGCTTCGAGATCCCGGCTGGATTTGGCATCAAATCTCAGAATGGCGGCTTCATCCAGATCATCTTGACCAGCGTCCACTTTGTTTGCCGTTGCGGTGTCCGCTTCGCCACTGTCGGTCTTGGTTTCGGCTGGCTTTTGTTCTGATGGCTTGTCCTGCTCCGCTGGCTTGTCCTGCTCCGCTGGGGGAGCCACCTCGGTGTCTTGGGCGGCCACGCGGATATCGCTCGAAATCGTCGCCAGGATCACGACAAACGCGATGCAACAGAGTGGCGTGATGGCTGAGTGACCAGGTGCAATCCGACGCAACAAAGACTCGTTCATGGGAGCAACTCGACGCTGTAATTGGAAATGAAACCCGTAGGCTTCATTATTACGCGTCGAGCAATCCGTGCGTAGGTGATTCCTGGCTTGTGATGCGGAATCAGAGCGATTTCATCAAGAAATGTCCCGCAACAGCGATCGGGCGGAGTTCTCAGGCGTCGACAGTTTCGCCCGAGCGTGCCGTCAATTCGGCTTCCAGCTCGGCATTTCGTGCCTTCAAGCGGTTGAACTCGGCAACCACTTTGTTGTAGTCCACGGCGACTTCTTGCCAGTAGTCTCCATCGCGAAACTTGATCGTTTCCACGGATTCGCCTTTGGCGACATTGGCCAAAGATGATCTCAGGCGATACATCGGGCCGGCAAAACGGTTGCTGAGCACCAGCGTGTCGCGAATGAAAACAGGGACCAGCATCACCATCACGCAGACCAGAGGGGCTTGAGCCGCAGCCGCATCTGACAGGGCCGATGCAAACGACGTGGAGCCGGCAGAAAAGATCAGGCGGACGAACATGCTGATCATCCCGAGACAGAGCAGCAGCAGTGCCCAGTGGCAAAGGATTCGCCGCGCAATGGCCCACTGAACCTTAGGGTCGACGAGCATTCGGTTGCGTTGAGACATCTTCTTTGCCTGCAGGATTTTGTAGAAACAGGGAGCTTTTTCGATCAGAAGTTCCGGACTTTTTCACCGGCGTTGAAACCGTAGCTCAGCAAGTGACATGAAATCTGTCGGGCGACCGTCATCTGTCCGATCCGAGAGGTAAAGCAAGCGTCTGATTCGGACAATCCGCACAACCGGTGCCACATTGCACCGATTTGCCGCTCCCCCGATTTGAGCCACGCGGTCCAAAGACGCATTGTGCCGATTATTTCACAGGTGACCGGGCTGGCTGTCCGCTTACCCGCCGCAGTAATCACCACGTCACGGATGACAGGTCACAGCAATGTTAGGAATGAAATCACAAAGCGTTCGCACCCGCATTCAGGGCATGGACAGTGGACGTGCGGCAGCAAACGATGCAAAAACGTCGCAAGACTCCCGTTCCCGGCGGCGAAAGCGTCTCGCTATAGGACTTTTGACGGCCGCTTCGATGATCCCGGGCGTCTTGGCCGCGGGTTCGCTCACGGCCGCCGAACCGGGGCCGATGGGTGCCATGATGGACCGCGTCGGACGTTTTTGGGGTTTCGGCTGGGGCGACGGATACAACGCGTGTCGCGACGGCGGCTGCCAGCCCGGCGCGGACTTGCCCCCCACCTCATACACCGACATGCGTGCGCGACAGAGCCGACAGTACATCGGCGGGCCGGTGGTCTTGGCGGCACACGCAAACCAGCCGCATTCGCATGCTCCCTGCGCCAGCGGAACGTGTTATCCGACATCCCAGCAGACCTTTGCGACCCACAGCCAGAGCGTCCAGGTTCCGAGGCAATATGCTCCGACGCAATTTGTTCCGACACCGGCTCCGCAGCCCCAGTTCTCATCGCCGGCCATCGCACCCACGCAACAGGAGTTGATGCCGCAATACAAACCGGCCGAGCCCGTTCCTACGTATCCACCCGCAACCGTTCCGACGGACTCGTCGCGTAGGGAATCTGAGCAAAATGAAAGCCTGCTGCCCGAGTCTCCGGGCGAGCGAGAACCGGAGATCATTCGCCCGGGGCAACCTCAGCCGGACCCCCTCGATGCACTTGCACCTCCTCGGGGCAACCAGCCTCCGATGCAGGATCCGCTAATGGAAACAGAGGATAGCTCGACCGAGTCGCCCAGTGATAGCCTGCTGGAACCATCGCGTGACACGTTGTTGGAGCCATCGGATAATGGGGGAGGTAGAGGTTCAATCGAAGAATTGCCCGCGCCCGCCCCATCCGCCCGTCAAAACATTACACCCCGTCCGCCGGGGATGAAGCGCAGCGGCATCATCCAGGGGCCACTGCAGATCGAATCCGTCCCGGCGCCGGAAGGCCAATTGTTGCCTCCTAAGTCGACAGCCCCGGAGCTTGACAGCACGTACCACCGATCGCCTTACTCGCCCAGACAATACACGCCCGCTAGGCGTCCGGAGGCGGAGACTCAAGCTGAGACACAGCAGGAGCGGATCGCCAACGTTCCGCCGTGGCTGGTCATTCGTCAGCCCCGCTGACGCCAGGACTGCCAAAGCGTTCGCAGGGTCAGGTAGCACACAAGGGCGGCCGCCAGCCCCACGACATCGGCCTGAAAATCTTTCCAATCCGGCGTTCTGCCGGGGACCATGCCTTGAGTCCATTCGTCGATGCCCGCGTAGGCGATCCCCAGCACCATCACCACGGCGAATCGGATCATCAATCTGCTCGTGCCGGCGGTTGACGCCGCTTTCGTGCCACCTGACACGTAGCAGCCCAGTATTCCGAGGCCAAAATACGCCACGCCGTGCTTGAGTTTGTCGCTGACGGTCGGGACAAATTCGGGCATCTTGGGCAGATGCGTCCCCACAAAAATCGCGATCCAATACAACACCAGGGCAATGACGCCGAGTCTGGCCCCGAGTATGGTTATGTTCGTGATCGGTCGCACTTGGTTCTCTCAACGTGGGTTCAGACATCCGTCATGACAAAACTATCTCACAAACATTTGGCCGCCAGCTCGCGAATTCGCAGCGCGCCTGTTCGATTCTCTGTCTGGTGCACAGCACGATTCTCTGCTCGGTTCACAGCCCGTATGCTGCTTGCGGCAGCCCTGCTGGCGTGCCCCACACTCACCAGCAACGTCCTGGCGCAAGACTCGGGGAAGACCGATTCTGTCGCGAATGCTGCTGCAGACCAAGAGGGCGCGTCACAGAAAGACAACCAAGCCGACGATTCGAAAACCGATTCGAAAACCGATTCGGCGGCTGCCGATGCGGCTGCGAAGAAAAAGAAAGACGGCTGGATTGAACTCAAGGATTCCTGGAAACCGTGCGAGTTCGGCGGCGATGGCGAAATCACCGTCAACGACGGAACGATCACTTTGGACTACGGTTCCCCCATCACCGGCGTCAAATGGGGCGGCTCCTTTGATGGCGACAAGGGCCTGCCGCGTGACAACTTTGAGATCGAACTGGAAGCCCAGCGACTGGACGGGTTTGATTTCCTGTGTGCATTGACGTTTCCTGTTGCTAAATCCCATGCGAGTCTCGTCATGGGCGGCTGGGGCGGCGGCGTCACAGGGCTCAGCAGCATCGATGGTTACGATGCCAGTGACAACCAGACCACCGTGTTTCAATCCTACGAAAACAAAAAGTGGTACCGTGCCCGCGTGCATGTGGATCAAAATCAAATCATCGTTTGGGTCAATGATCAAAAGATGTTTTCGCATCCCCGCTCCGGACACGACTTTGACATTCGATTCGAGATGCAAAGCTGCACTCCGCTGGGATTGGCGAACTATGAATGCAAGTCCCAGATTCGCAACGTCCGAATTCGCCGCTTGAAACCATCCGAAATCACCAAGCCAGAGTCGGACGACGACAACGCGAACTGACGCTCGATATGAACTCACCAGATTCTGACACTCCCATGATCGATGTCGACCAGCATTGGATGACGCGAGCATTGGAGTTGGCCCATCAAGCCGTCGAGTGCGACGAAGTTCCCGTCGGTGCGATCATTGTTCGTGACCACTCCATCATCGGAGCGGCCATGAACCAACGCGAAACGCTCAAGGACCCCACCGCGCACGCGGAAATGATTGCGATCACCCAAGCGGCCGCAGCAATGGAAGATTGGCGTCTGGAGAAGACGACTCTGTATGTCACGCTGGAACCCTGCGTGATGTGCGCCGGCGCCATCCTGCAATCCCGAGTTCCCCGCGTGGTCTTTGGCGCGTCGGACCCCAAAGGCGGCGCGGTCACAAGTCTGTACGAATTGCTCAACGACAACCGCCTGAATCACCGTTGCGCCGTCACGGGAGGAATCTTAGCCGGCCCGTGCGGTCAAATCCTGACGGACTTCTTTGCCAGCAAACGCCAGGTCGGGCGACGCCCCTCTGCGGGGCGTTTGGACGTGTGAAACTGTGCCGGTTTTGCAGATTCTCGCATTTTTGCCATTTCTGTCAGCAAAGAAACTAAGCCTCGGCAAACCGACCGTCCGATACTACCGTCACAACCCGAACTTCCAACAGGTTCGACACTCCGCAAGAGCAATTTCGTGAGCACCAGTTTGATGCTTCGGATATCGGCGGCGAGGTCGTGTTCCAGAAAGAAACGATCGTGGGGGGACGTGACCTGGGTCACGCACCAATCGATTTCGGGCGCCCAAATCCATGGCACGCGATGATTGAATCATCCGTGCTGCAAGAAACTTGATACAGATGGTGGAACAGCAATGTCGGTACGGAAGCTGACGGCGAGTTTATTAACTGCCCTTTTGATGCTGAGCGGATTCGCAACCGCATCGGTCTCTGCACAGGAACACTTTCCCGCTGCAGATCCCCTTGCGTTTGATCCCGACTTTCGTTGGTTCGAGCCCATCTATGACATGGACTTGGCCGACCTCAAGCCCAAGCATCGAGCCAATACCGGTTGGTTTGCAACCTACGACCGACTGAACCTGTACGGTTCACGTCCTGAATTGAACGATCCCCAAGTTGCTGAAACCAAGTTGGACAGCGGTTGGGGCCATCGCTACGAAATCGGCTACATGTTGCCCGACGTAGACAGCGGCTGGCTTTTCAGCTCCGTTCAAAGCGGTGTCGGTGAGTTCTTCACCGTCGCACGTGAACGCGTCAACCGGGTCAACGAAGACGGATTTCAGCTGGGTGACGGCCTGGCCGGTCCACCCTTTGGATTCATCGTGCCCGCAGCCGACGACAACACACCCGGACTCAATACGCGGACGTACTTCGTCCAAGACACCGAGAACGTGTTCAGTTTCAACAGCTACGAACTGAGCAAGACTTGGCGAATGGAACCCTATCACTACGGCGGAATCATGGAGCCCATGGTCGGACTCCGCTGGTTCCGTATCGAAGACTTGGACTCGCGTCAAAACTACATTTCCTCGCTCGACATCGACCAGTCGATCGGCGGAAACCCGCCGCTGTCCGAATTCGGTGACGCGGTGGAGCAATTGACGACCAACCAATCGGTGACACAGAACGACACGCTGACCGCTCAATTGGGCTTCCGCTACACCAAGTTCCGTGATCGATTCACCTTCAGCAGCGATTTCCGAGCCTTTGCAGGCCACAACTGGCAGTGTGCTTACTCGACCACAGCAACTGAGATCACGATCTACGACGGCACCGGAGTTGGTTCGGAAGTGGATAATATCCTGTATCGTCAGACTCGCCCCATCTATGAACGCAACGAAGAGTTTGTGGTCGGATTCGATGTTCGCGGCGAAGTCGGATACCAGGTCAGCAAGATGATCAAAGTGCGAACGGGGTTCCAGCTGATCGACATGGCTCGCGGCATCTGGCGAGGCGGTTCCAGCGCCAGCGGGGTCAACCCACTGGGCGGAGGCGACAACGATCAAGACCTGTTGCTCGTGGGTGCAACCTTCGGCATCGAGCTGAATCGATAGCCGCTCAGCAGACACGTCGCCCCACCATCAAAAAAAGCCGCGTCGAGGACTCGTCCTCAACGCGGCTTTTTTCGTTGTGTGTGGTAAATACCAAAGTCGCTTTGGCAGGATGACTTTGGCAGGGCAAGTGGCCAATCTCACGCTTCATGCATGAAGAATCGGTTCCTTGATTCTCAGGCTTTCGCAGCCAACTCTCGCAGTTCGTCCAACTCCTGTGCCAAGCGGTGACGCAGCGGGCTCTCTGGACGCAACTCTTCTTCTAACAACACCTCAGCTCGATCAAATGTTTCTTCCCTGCGCTCAGGGGTAGCCATCAGTTCTCGAAACATTTTCTCAACGGTGGACTCGGTAAGCAAAACAATCTCCTTGCATGGACCAAATCGAAACGGGACTTCCAGTCGAATGCCTGCCGACGAAGCATTCTGTCGCCATACCGGGAGCCGTCCGATCCTATACCAATTCTAAAATCACTTTCCCGTCCCGCAAGGGCTAACTCGGGCGGAACCTGAGGGTATTCGCTCTCCGCATCTGCACCCGAATTGCAGATCGCAATCTTTACCGACATCAAGATCGTAGGTTGGCCACTCTTTGCCGACAGTTCACACTCGCATTTCACACTCGAAAGGGCAAGAGTGCCCACTGTCAACTTTCCCACGGTACCCGGGGGAGATCGCGCTCAGCCATTCAGGCGAATACGAGGGAGTCGGGCTATCTGCGAAAACCACCGATTGACAATGGCAAAACGCTTGGCGAGGCACGCTATCGACTTGGAAAGTCGAGCGACGATTGTCGTTCGACTTTCCAAGTCGAAAACGAACACCACCATCCGCCCAAACACAAATCATCCGCCTTGTGCCATCGGCGCAACGCTTACGTCCCCAGCCGCGCCGGGAGACGTGACAGAACCGTGGCTAACGCCAAAACGGCTAACCCCAAAATCAAGACCGGACGATGCACTAGCCCGCTTCTTCATCCAACAATGCGATCGGATACGACCCAAGCACCTCCAAACGCGTCGTTTGGCCGCGTAACGACTCGACGGCATGAAGCACACTTTTGTGCCGAATGTGCCCGGTCAGCTCGACAAAGAACAGATACTCGCTGCGCGACTGAGGCGACGGAAAGGATTCGATCCAAGTCAGATTGAGACTTTGGTCTCGAAAGATGGTCATCACTTCGGCCAGGGCCCCCGGTCGATGCGGCACTTGAAAGAGGATCGATGTCTTGTCGTTGCCCGTGGGCTCAGGTTCATCGGTCCCCAAAACCGCGAATCGCGTAACGTTGTTGGCGTTGTCCTCGATGTTTTCGCCGATCACGTTCAACCCGTACTTTCGACCAGCCGGCAAACTGGCCACGGCCGCTACGCCGGGCGTATCAGCCGCGTGCATCGCCGCCGCGGTCGTGCTGCTGACCTCCACCAACTTGGCTTGGGGCAAATTTCCTGCAAGCCACATGCGACATTGTGACAACGCTTGCGGTTTGCTCTGCACTTCACGGATTTCTTCTCGCGGACTGAGCGAAAGCAAATTGTGGTGAATCGGCAGCAGGACTTCCCCGCAGATTCGCATGTGTCGCCTGACAAACATGCCCAAGGTGTCGACCACACGCCCGTCGGTGCTGTTTTCGATGGGCACTAGGCCACTGCGCGAGTCTCCGCGGTGAACCGACTCAAACACCGCCGCAATCGTCGCCACCGGAGCGAAATTCGCACCTTCGCCAAAGTACTTCATGGCAGCCAGATGGCTGTAGCTGTACTGAGGGCCAAGAAACGAAACGTATTGTGAATCCACTGCGGCACGACAAGCACTTGCAATGTGCTTGAGAGTTTCCGAAATCATCGGCCGATCCAGAACGCCGGTTTGCGAACACTCGGCGGCCAAGGCTTCGATGCGTGAAAACTCGGCCTGGGTGGTCTCCCGATCCGGCTGCTGTGCGACCATGCGCGCGCGTCGGATCATCCACTGAGCGAGTTGATGATCGATGGAGTCGATCGATACTTGGGCATCGACGTCCTCGCCTTGCCTTTCTTCCTCGGAATGCGTGCGATCGTTGGTGGTCATTTCCGAACATCCATCACAAAAAAGAGACTGAGGGCAGTGCGTCATGTCGGTTTCTTGCTGCCCAGCCGCGTTGCCGGGCAATCAAGCAGCAGTCTGCCATCAGCCTCGGGTTTGAAAAGCCCACGTGGCGACGAAAAAGCGGAATCTCATCGTCGCAATGCAGTTTCTGATCTTTGGACGGATCGACGCAATGAAAGCGACACAACGGAAAGCTGGACCTGCCTTTGCGGCTGAGCCGGCCTCCAGAACAAGTACACCCCGTGACAGCACCAACCGTTCTGTCATTTTGACATGGCCTCGGGTCCGACGGATCGACCCGTTTTTTGTTCCCTGCCAAAAAAGTGCTGGTGGACGCTGACACCCCGTCTGCTTTGACGGATTCCGCAATGTTTTGCGAGGTTTTGTCCGTGGTGAGCATTACGCGGAGAATCTTTTTCGAAAAAAAGCCGCCGACTGGCACACCCTTTGCCACTGCTTGGTCCTTCGACACGGCAGGGCGAAATCGACAGCCCCGCCAATACGAGCCGCCAGCCGTATGAAACCGAGTTGGCGGAAACACGCATTCCAGCAGAACACTGTTTTTACTCTGCCAATGCCCTCTCATCCCTGAGCCGCAACCCAACGGAGCTGCGACGGATGGCTGGCACATCGGCGAGGCCAACATCAGCGTCAGGAGATTACGAAATGGCACAAGGCGAAAAGATCATCGGAATTGACTTGGGGACCACCAACAGCGTTGTCGCGGTGATGGAGGGTAGCGAGCCCAAGGTCATTCCCAATCCCGAAGGCAACCGACTGACTCCCAGTGTCGTCGCTTTCACGGACAAGAAAGAAACCATTGTGGGCGAACCCGCGCGTCGCCAAGCGGTGACCAACCCACAACGCACGGTTTACTCGGCCAAGCGTTTCATGGGACGTCGTCACCATGAGGTCGAGTCGGAAGAAAAGATGGTGCCCTACGGCGTGACCGGTGCCGCCGATGAATACGTCAAAATCAAGGTCGGTGACGAAGAGTACACCCCCCAGGAAATCTCCGCCAAGGTCCTGCGTAAACTGAAGGAATCCGCCGAGTCTTACTTGGGTCACAAGGTCAGCAAAGCCGTCATCACGGTCCCGGCCTATTTCAACGACGCCCAACGTCAGGCGACCAAGGACGCCGGACAGATCGCGGGCCTCGAAGTCGCTCGGATCATCAATGAACCGACCGCCGCCGCTCTGGCCTACGGCCTGGACAAGAAGAAAGACGAACGCATCATCGTGTTCGACCTCGGCGGTGGTACCTTCGACGTCTCGGTCCTCGAAGTCGCCGACACGGGTGACGACGAACAAGAAAGCCGAGTGTTCCAAGTGATCAGCACCAACGGTGATACGCACCTCGGTGGCGATGACTTTGACGAAGCTCTGATTCACTACGTCGCCGACTCCTTCAAGAAAGACAACGCGATCGATCTTCGCAACGACCCAATGGCTCTGCAACGTCTGCAGGAAGCCTGCGAGAAGGCGAAGAAGGAACTCAGCACGTTGCCCGAAACGGACATCAACCTGCCGTTCATCACGATGGACCAGTCGGGACCCAAACACTTGACGATGAAAATCACTCGCAGCAAGTTCGAGGAACTCATCGACCCGCTGGTCTCCCGCTGTAAACAGCCCGTCATGCAGGCTTTGGAAGACGCAGGCATCAAGCCGAGTGAAATCGACGAGATCGTGTTGGTCGGCGGCAGCACCCGCGTGCCCATGGTCCGCGATATGGTCAAATCGATCTTCGGCAAAGAACCGCACCAAGGAGTCAACCCCGACGAAGTTGTCGCGGTGGGCGCCGCCATCCAAGGCAGCGTGCTCGCCGGAGACCGTACCGACGTGTTGTTGCTGGACGTCACCCCGCTGACTCTCGGTATCGAGACCGAAGGCTCGGTGATGACCCCATTGGTCGAGCGTAATACGACGATTCCGGTGGAAAAGAAGAACGTCTTCAGCACCGCCGCGGACAATCAAACCGCAGTGACCGTTCGTGTGTTCCAAGGCGAACGCAAAATGGCGGCACACAACCGACTACTCGGCGAGTTCAACCTCGAAGGCATCCCCGCACAACCGCGTGGCGTTCCTCAAATCGAAGTCAAATTTGATATCGACCAGAACGGTATCCTCAGCGTTTCAGCCAAAGAACTGAAAACGGGCAAGGAAGCGTCGGTCGAGATCAAGGAAGCCGGCGCGCTGAGCGAGGAAGACATCGAGAAGATGAGAAAGGACGCCGAAGTCAACGCGGAAGAAGATCGTCGTCAGTTCGAATTGGCCGAAGCTCGCAATCGTGCAAACCAACAGATTCATCAGTTGGAAAAGGAGATGACCGAGAACGCGGACAAGTTGAGCGACGACGACAAGGAACCGTTGACCAAAGCGATCGAAAAAGTCAAAACCGCAGCACTGGGCGAAGACAAAGACGCGATCAAGCAGGCGACGGACGAGTTGACGATGGCCCAACAAGCGTTCAGCAAAGTGCTGTACGAAAAGGCCGCCAGCAGCGAATCCGCTAACCCGTCCGCTGCCGGTGCGGCGACCGGAGATTCGGACGACGATGACGCCATCGATGCCGATTTCGAAGTCAAAAGCTGACATTGATTCATTCGGTTGGCAACGTGAATCGCTCTCAAAATGATCGATTCACGCTGGGCAACTGAATCCCAGACCCACCGAGTTTGCAAGGCGGGCCTCAGGGCCCGTCTTTTTTTGCGCCTCCTCCGAAATCCATTCCCACCCCATTTCTCGCCCCCATCTCTCGCCCCACGACGTTTCTTTTCCTGAGACACGCGCTATCGCACGGCGGTCCGACTAGGAGTTTTCACGATGACGTTTCGATTTGACAAACTGACCACCAAAGCACAATCGCTGGTCGCGGACGCTCAAGGCCGCGCGGGCGAATCGGGTACTCCCGAGATTTCACCGCTGCACCTGATGGCAGCCATGCTGGCCGAAACTGATGGCATCACCCGACCGCTCATGAGCAAAATGAAGGTCGACCAACAGCAATTACAAGGACTCGTCGACAGCGAGATCGCCAAACTGCCCAGGGTCAGCGGTGGCCGACAGGCCGGCATCTCCGCGGAACTGCAAAATGTGTTCAACGAAGCCGCCAAGGTGGCGCAGTCGCTCAAAGACGAATACGTCAGCACCGAACACTTGTTGATGGGGCTCGCCAAAGCCGACAACAAGGTCAAGAAACTGCTGAGTCTCTGCGGCGTGACTGCCGACGATGTGCTCAAAGCGATGAGCCAAGTCCGCGGTTCAGCTCGCGTGACCGATCAGAACGCGGAAGACACTTACCAGGCTCTCGAGAAATACGGCATCGACCTCACCCAGCTCGCCGCCGCCGGAAAACTGGATCCCGTCATCGGACGTGACAACGAGATCCGCCGCGTGATCCAAGTCCTCTCTCGCCGCACCAAAAACAATCCGGTGCTGATCGGACAGCCCGGCGTCGGTAAAACGGCGATCGCCGAAGGCTTGGCGCTGCGGATTTTTGAGGGCGACGTGCCCACGAGCTTGAAAGAAAAACGGGTGATCGCGTTGGACATGGGAGCACTCGTTGCCGGGGCCAAATTCCGCGGCGATTTCGAAGAGCGTCTCAAAGCGGTCTTGCGCGAAGTGAAAGACTCCGACGGACAAGTCGTCTTATTCATCGACGAGTTGCACTTAGTTGTCGGTGCCGGTAAAGCAGAGGGTTCCGCCGACGCCGCCAATTTGCTCAAACCAGAACTCGCCCGCGGCGCGCTACGCTGCGTCGGCGCGACGACGTTGGACGAGTACCGTCAGTTCATCGAGAAAGACGCTGCGCTGGAACGACGCTTCCAACCGGTCTACGTCGATCAACCGTCGGTCGAAGACACCATCGCGATCTTGCGAGGTTTGAAATCACGCTACGAGTCGCACCACGGCGTTCGCATCACGGACAACGCCTTGGTTGCCGCAGCGACCCTCTCGAATCGGTACATCACCGACCGCTTCCTGCCCGATAAAGCGATCGACCTCGTCGATGAAGCCGCCAGTCGATTGGCGATGGAAAAGGAAAGCGTGCCCGAACCGATCGACCAAATCCAACGGCGATTGCGCCAACTGGAACTTGCCCACCGTCAACTGCTCGACGAAGAAGAACCGTCGGCGATCGCTCGCAAGGAGGAGATCGAAGCCGAAATGGAGTCGCTGACTCGCGAACTGGCAAATCTGAGAGAGCAGTGGGAAAGCGAGAAAATGGGACTGGACGACGTGCAATCGATCCGACAAGAAATCGATCAGCTCGATCATCGTTTCGCCACTCTGGACGCCGAAGTCAAACAGAGACAACTGCGAGGTGAAATCGCTGAGGAGTTGTTCCAAGAAATGCTGGACGTGAGCGAGAAACGCAAGAAGCTGACCGAGCGACTGGAGGCGGCCGAGCATCAGGAGGAAAGCAAGAGCACGTCTGATGAGGAGAGCGGCACCCACCGCCGCTTGTTGCGTCGCGACGTGACCGATGATGAGATCGCGGAAGTCGTTAGCGCATGGACGGGAGTTCCCGTCACTCGCATGCTCGAAACCGAACGCGCGAAGCTATTGGTCATGGAAGAACGATTGCACACCCGCGTGGTCGGTCAAGACAAAGCGGTCGCCGCCGTCTCAGATGCCGTGCGAAGAAGCCGTAGCGGGCTGCAAGATCCCCGTCGTCCGATCGGTTCGTTCCTGTTCCTGGGACCAACCGGCGTCGGCAAGACCGAGCTATGCAAAGCGCTTGCCGAGATCATGTTCGATGACGAGTCCGCCATGGTCCGTATCGACATGAGTGAATTCATGGAACGTCACAGCGTGTCGCGAATGATCGGGGCACCTCCTGGATACGTGGGGTACGAGGAAGGTGGAAAGTTGACCGAAGCCGTCCGAAGACGTCCCTACTGCGTGATCCTGTTGGACGAAATGGAAAAGGCTCACCCCGATGTGTTCAACATTCTGTTGCAGGTGCTGGACGACGGACGGTTGACGGACGGCCAAGGTCGTACGGTTGATTTCACCAACACGGTGATCGTCATGACCAGCAATGCGGGCAGTCACGAAATCCAAAAGATCACCGAAGCGGGAGGTTCTCAGGAAGAACTGGAAGAGGCGGTGGGAGAAGTCCTGCGGGCGAGGTTCTTGCCAGAGTTCCTCAACCGAATCGACGACACCGTGATCTTTCATCCGCTGGGCAAAGAACAGATCCGCAAGATCGTCCGTCTGCAACTGACGTCCCTGGAGGCTCGGGTGAAAGAAAACGGCTTGATCCTGCAAGTCACCGACGCTGCAGTGGATCGTATCGCTGCTGTCGGCTACGACCCCGCCTACGGAGCCCGACCCTTGAAGCGGGTCATCCAACGTGAAATCGAAAATCAGCTTGCCTCGTCACTGCTGAAACACGATTACGCCGAAGGCTCCGTCGTCCACGTGGACTTCAACGGAACGCACTTCGTGTTTTCGGGCGAAGAGTAAGACTCGCGCTGGGCTGTTGAAAATTTGGCGTTGACTTGATGTTTCCGCGTTTTTCTATGAGCCGTTTCTTGTCCACTGTCACCACCCCAAGGAACGAGACTGCTGATTTAATCGAAACCAGGACCCCAAAGGTGAGTCGTGGGCCGTAAGGCACCGGGCAATGCGGTAGGCCCGGCCGCTTACCCGTCACGGCTCACTAAGGCAGCAGTCTCCTGCGCCGGGGGAGGAGACAGAAACTTGCGCAGCACAATGCGTATGGTTTGTGTTTGGGCGGATCGTGGTGTTCGTTCTCGACTTGGAAAGTCGAACGACAATCGTCGCTCGACTTTCCAAGTCGATAGCGTGCCCCGCCAATCGATTTGCCACTGCCAATCGTTGACTTGCGCAGACAGGCCTCCTCCTTTGCATTGGCCTAAACCGCCAAGCGCGACCTAACCCAAGTTCCCTAGGGGAGATGACAGTGGACAAGAAATGGCTCAAAAAACAATCGCCTAAACATCGAGTCAACACCAAACTTTAACAGCCCATCGCTATTCCCAATTTGACCCTGTAGCCAAACGGTGACATGGGGGGGGTGACCAATTATGCTGGGGACGACCTTTCGTTACCAGCAGTTGCCATGAATGATTTTTCCCAGGACTGGACTTCGAGCTACACGCCCCAATGGTTGCGTGTTCTGCATCATTTGATCGGGGCCGTCCGGGTTCGCGGCCTCGAAATCGGCTGTTTCGAAGGTCGGACGTCACTCTGGCTGGCGGAACACATTCTGACGGGACCGGATTCTTCGCTAGATTGCGTCGATTCCTGGGCGAATCCGTCCACTGGCATTGAAGCTCGATTCGATCGAAACACGGCCGCCCATCAGGATGTCATCCGCAAATACCAAGTGCCCAGCAGTACATGGCTTGCGTCACAGGTCACTCATTGGAACTCGCCACCGTACGACTTCATCTATGTCGACGGCGATCACCGTGCCGATGCGGTACTGACGGACTTGACGCTCTGCTGGCCTCTGCTGCGGCCCGGTGGAGTGCTGATTTGTGATGACTATCAACACTCGGCGGTCGAACCGTGCACCAAGCTGGGAATCGACGCATTCTTTTCATGCCGACGGGACTGGCACCTCCTGCACCAGGACTACCAGTTCATTGTTCGCAAAACGGTGGGCATCGAAGCCGTCGTGGTATCGGTCAACTACAGCGACTACTTGGCACAAACGTTGCCGATACTGATGCGGTACGTGGATCAAGCCGTTGTGGTGACCGATCACGATGACCCAGAAACCGCTCGCGTCGTCAGTCGCAACCCTGGGGCAAAGGTGGTGAAGACCGATCAGTTCTACCGAAATGGAGCGCGTTTCAACAAAGGCGCCGCCATCAATGTCGGTTTGAAGGAACTTCATCGAGACAACTGGGTTCTTTTGCTCGATGCCGACATTGGTATCACCCAACCGATACCGATCCCCCAGGACAGGCGAACGATCTGGGGCGTGACGCGGCGAAAGGTGGTCGGCCCTGAGAGGTTTCACAAGGCGATGCTCGTTGGAGCAGACGACCTGCCGAAACTCAACCTGATTCATATGCACGATGGCTACACTCCGATTGGGTTCTTTCAGATGTGGCATTGGCCGACGTGCCCTCAATGGATGCCGGAAAATTACGGTGATGCGAGCACGTCGGACATTGAATTGGCTTGCCGTTGGCCGGCTCAGCGGCGTCGACTGATACCAGGTTTTGACGTCTTGCACCTGGAAACCAACGACATGGAACAGGGCATCAATTGGCATGGTCGCGTGACGCGCCGTTTCGGACACGACACTCCGGCTCCCCAATGTGAAGGTTCGCAGAGTGAACCGTTGCAAGATCAAGGTTCGCTGTCTGAAACTATCCAAAGTCAAACGCCGGCCGACCCAATGGAACGAGGAGTCTTGACGGCCGCCAACTCGCTCTACTGGCCCGTCCTACGTCTGCTCGTGCAAGCCACGCGGCAGATGGGCGAATCGATTGCCGTTGTCGACCATGGTTTGACAACGATTCAGCGACAATGGCTTGTGCAGGAAGGCGTCTTGATCCCGGAGATTCCGATGCCTGCTGAGTGGGAACAGATCATGGAGGGACAACAACGTGTCGAGTTGGCGATCACTCCCCAGGCTTGGATCAAACCCTGGATCTGCATGCACAGTCCGTTCTCAAAAACAATCTGGATTGATTCCGATGCCGTGCCGGTCAGAGACCTGCATCGTCTCTTTGGCTTGTTGGACGAGAGTCCTTGGGTGACTCTCGAGAGCTGGATCTCGAGCGACATTGCAAGGTACCTTCACGAGCCATTGTTCCATGAACTCAGCGGGCACCGCCCCCATCGTTTCGAAAACGCTCATCGCGTCAACACAGGAGTCTTTGGGTTCCATCCAGACGATGCTTGGATCGCCAAGTGGTGGGAAATGTGCATGAGGATCAGCTCGGATGAAAACCTGCTCGGCAAGTGCCGCCTGCGCGATCAAGGCGCTCTCGTCGCTTGTTTGTGCACCGTCGCTCCGACGGTCCAAACCCCGCGGATCCAACTCGATCGAGGACTCAATTGGCCTGTCAATGGAGTGAAGTCACAGAACAAGGGCGACCGACGAGTTTACGATTGGAGAGACAAAGATCTCCTGAAACAACTGCAAGCGGACCATCCTGATGTGTCTGTGATTCACTGGATGGGGACGCCAAAACCATGGCAGCTTCAGTAATGTGATATGATCACCCCATCACGGAGCATGCACGGCAGGGAATCGAGATGAGTGACTCGGACGATCCAGATTTAGAAACGCGAATCGAGCAGACCACGTCCAGCCGTGCCGGCGTATCACAAGACTTGGTCGACGATTCACAGGAGCAGCCCTCCGTTCGATTGCCATCGCGTCTGGGGCGTTACGAAGTCAAACAGACGCTGGGCGAAGGCGGCTTTGGGACGGTGGTCTTGGCGTTGGACACCGAGCTAGATCGTCTGGTGGCGGTCAAAATCCCCAACTCCAAGCGATTCAAGAACAAAGCGGCCGTGAGCTTGTTCTTGTCCGAAGCCAAAATGGCGGCTTGCCTGCGTCACGACGGGATCGTGACCGTGTTTGATGTGGGTTGGGAAAGTGACGTTCCGTTCATTGTCCTGGAGTACATTCGAGGACGTACGCTGGCGGATTTCATCAGGTATGAGAAATGGTCTCATGAGTTCACCGCCGCCACCATCATGGCGATCGCTCAAGCCCTGCATCATGCGCACCGCGAGGGTTTCATTCATCGAGACCTCAAGCCGCACAATATCTTGCTGGACAATGAGGACCGCCCTCGAATCAGTGATTTCGGACTCGCCGTTCGCCATCGCGATCTGAATCAATACACCAACCAAGTCGTCGGTACCCCGATGTACATGGCCCCCGAACAAGCGACCGGCGAGAACCATCGGATCGATGAACGCACTGACATTTGGTCGGTCGGTGTGATGCTGTATCAGATGCTTTGTCGCAAACGGCCCTTCGCCGCAGACGACGACGGCGACTTGATTCCGAGGATCATCCGAGCGGAGTTTGTTCCGCCTGCGACCGTCGATCCCACGGTTCCCCCGGAGTTGCAACGGATCTGTTTGCGGTGCTTATCACGTCGAATGTCGCAGCGTTACCGAACGGCGGAGGAACTCGCACGTGATTTGGAGTTGTGGATTGATCGCTCCAAGCAGCATTCAGGTTCGGGTATCTCGGTTGGCTCGGATCTTGGTTCGAATGAACGAGCCTTGGCGGCCAACGAATCACCGGCCGTCGTTTCACGTGGCCTGCGGCCCTTCAAATCGGAAGACTTCGTTTTCTTTACCCGCTTGTTGCCTGGGCCACACGATCGTAACGGGCTGCCGATCACGCTGAGTTTTTGGATTTCCACGCTTCGACAACGTGACCCTGACACTGCCGTCAGTGTTGGTTTGCTGTACGGACCATCGGGATGCGGAAAATCGTCTTTCGTGAGAGCCGGCATCATTCCACTGCTCGGTTCGACGACGACCTCCATCTACGTCGATTCAACGAGTCCTGATCTCACGGGGAGGATCATGAAAGCGTTGTCGGACCGATTTGATTTCCTCAAACCGTTTGACACTTTGGCGGGAATGCTCAGCGAACTGAGGGAGTCCTATTCCGCCAGCGACGACCCGACGGATCGCCCCAAAGTGATCGTGTTCATTGATCAGTTCGAGCAGTGGCTGGCACAAGATCAAGCCAATCCGACATCCTCTCTGGTACAAGCCCTGCGTCAATGCGACGGGGGATGCGTCCAATGCATGTTGATCGTTCGAGACGACTTCTGGTTGCCCATCAGTCGCTTCATGAGCCTGTTGGAAGTCAGTATCGTCGATGGCGAAAACGCGATGTTGATCGATTCCTTTGACCCCGAGCATGCCAAGAAAGTGTTGATGGAGCTCGGGCGTTCCATGTCTTGTTTGCCAGCGGCCGAATCGGAGATCACCGATAGCCAGCGACAGTTTCTCGATCGCGCGATCGACGAACTGAGTCATCACGGTCGATTGTATCCGGTCCGCTTGGCGATCTTTGCCGAACTGGTACGAAAGCAACCCTGGAACGCCGCGACTTTGGATCGACTGGGTGGAGCCGAAGGAGTCGGAGTGTCTTATTTGGATCATGCCGTCGGGCACCTGTCGACCGCCGCGCGGCAAGTTCACAGTGATGCTGCCCGCAGAGTGCTCGGCGAGTTGCTGCCCACGCGTGGCGATATCAAGAAATCGGCTGTTGCTCGCGAACGACTGTTGGAAGTCTCGGGCTATGCGGATTCTCATCGAGATTTTGATTCCCTGATACGATTGCTCGACAGTGAACTTAGGCTGTTGACTCCCGTCTTGGCCGACGATTCGGGAGCGGAGATGGACAGCCTGGGTTCCCAATCGGGCGGTCATCAAGTCACATCGTATCGCTTGACACACGACTTTCTTGTGCCCTCCATTCGCGAATGGCTGGAACGAGATCTGCGTGGCCAGCGCGGTGGACGTCAGCAGTTGCTGCTCAAAGAACAAGCAGCGATGTGGAACGATCGGCAATCCTCTCGTTTCTTGCCATCACTCTCTGAGTACTTGCTCATCCGCTTCTACACACAACGCGGCGATTGGACGGCTGATCAAGCCAAGATGATGTTGTTCGCCGGGCAACGTATCGGTCGTCGGTTGCTGATGATTGCAGCCATCATCACAGTGTTCGCGATCGCCGGCGGAATGGTTTATCGTCAACAGGCTTTGCGAAACCAAGTCGCCACCACGCAGCGTCTGCTCAGCACATTGCAAGACGTCAATAACGATGACGTCCCTGGTGTCTTGGATCAGTTGGAACCACTCCAAAAGCATGCCATTGGTCCCGCGTTCCGGGTGTTTGATGACGCCGAACAATCCATCAACAAACGACTGCGTGCCGGATTGGTCTGTTTGCGATCGGACGATGATCCGCTGGGGAAAATCGTGCAGTGGATCAAACTCGCGGAAATCAGACCGTCTGATGTCGCTGTTGTCTGTGCCGAATTGCATCCGCACCGCAACGCCACCGTCCCATTGCTGGAGACGGCTCTGCGTGACGAGCAATTGGATCCCACATCGCGTTTGCGGTTTGCATCCGTCTTGGCTCAGCTTTCGCCGGAAAACACTACGCTCCCACGGATGAATGGTGAATTGGTTCAAACGCTGCTGCAACAACCTGCGCCCGACTGCCATGTTTGGGTCCGAATGCTGGTTCCCATCGGTGATCAATTGCTGACGCCGCTCAGGACCGCCTTTGACGACAATCTGGACCTGCAGTCGGCCCGGGTCATCGTTGCCGCCATGGATCAGTATTCCGTTCAATTGTCCCGTGATGTTCCACACTTATTGGCCGCGGCTGACGGGGCACAATTCCGAGCGATCATCGAGAACTGGCAGCATCGCGGTGATGAAATGAATCGCTGGATCAAGGATCATGTCCCGCAGCACAGCGATGCGGCAGACCAACGTGTCGCCACATCCAACCTAGCGATCGCGTCACTCCTCTTGGGCAATCCGACCGCAATCAAGCAAATCGCTCGGCAACGCCATTCTCCACAGCGAACGATGCTGGTCTCGATGCTCAATGCTGACCGATTGGACCTGTGGCGATTGATCGACATGATTGAGCAGTACGGAGACGACAAAGATCTCCTCGCAGCCTTTGTCCTCGCGTCGGACGCCTTTTCGGATCGCGCGTCCAGTCAACGTCAACGTGATCGGCTGCAGGAAATTCTGACACAGGCTCACCAAAGTCAGGTAGATGCAGAATTGCATGTCGCCGCAACCGTCATCGCTCGGCACTGGGGACTCACACTTGATCCACCGCCAGAAACGAAAATTTCAAACTCAGACGACAGAGCATGGAACGTCAACACGTCGGGGCAAAAGTGGATCGCTCTCTCCATCGACCGTGGCGATGAAGTCCCTGGGTATCACGTGGCGATCAGCGTAACGGAGGTCCCCAATGGGCTGTTTCGCGAATTCGCCAATGAAACCAATGCCGGATTGGAAATCACTGGCGCGGACCAAGTCCCGGCCAGTTTCATTCCCCTGCATAACATCACTGCGTTCTGCAATTGGCTCAGCAAGAGAGAAAACATTCCTCGCGACCAGTGGTGCTACGAACCCAGCGAATCAGACAATGCAGCCAGCTATTACCCAAAACCCGATTTCATCAATCGCTCCGGATTTCGCTTGCCGACCAAATCGGAGTGGTTGGCGGCCGTCGGCGGTTCAGGGCCGCACTGGCTCGCTGACTGCGAGCCAGTGGTGACGCGACGCTACCTCTGGGATCGCACGAGTGCAGAAATGATCATCCGCGGTGTGGGCCAGCGTTTACCCAACCCCAGTGGATTCCAGGATCTCTACGGAAACGTCAGCGAGATCGTGTTGGACGAAGAGTTGTTTCGTCGGGGTGCCGCCGAAAAAGCTCTCTTTCTCCTCGGCGGCAACGCTCTGACCCCGCTACGCGAGTTCGAATCGCTGTCTTCACAAAAGCCCCTCAACCCCCGGATCATCAATTCATACGCTGGCTTTCGTGTGGTAAGGACGCTGCCCAGCACGAACGCCGACTAAAAAATGATCTCGCATAGCTTGATTCTCAGTGATGAGGGCCTAGTATGCCACTCTGACGGGGGCTGTCTGTGTGTAACCTGAACTCGAACAACTGAATGCACTGAAATGAATCGTGACAAAAGTATCAGTTTGGATGAAACCTTTGACGACGCAATGGACCCCCAGTCACTCCATCAGATTTCGCGTCGTTCGCCGATTGCATCGCGGGCATCGATCGGTCATGGCGAGTATTTGGTGCGTCTGAAACCCAACTTGCGTGTCCCTCGCAACCCCGACTTTCTTTATGAAGATCCGCCGTGCCCCGATTGGGCTTATGAAGGCTCACCGCAATGCGAAGGGATCTGTGTCTTTGTTCCAGATTATGACGAGGTCTCGTCCGAACCGGTCATCATTGGTTGGATTGAATGCTGCTTTGGATGCGGACCTGATCAGCTATGCGCCACTCCCGGCAGCGGTCTGCAGTTCTACACCGAGCGGTTTCGCGAAACCGATTATTCGGCGGTCGTCACGGAATGCTTTGATGAGTATGAAAGCGAAGCGTTTGATACCGGTACGCCGACCAGCCAGAGACCTGCAATGGGGAGACACGCTGGCCAAGCACGAAAGGGCTTGGACACGGTCTTCTTAAAGGTTCCATCGATCTACAACCCGGGCAGCTTTAGTGCTCGAAACTTGAGAGTGGGTAGCGAGCCCGTTCGCCTGAGTATGCCTCAAACGGGATGGAGGGTGTCGGTCACGAGAAACCACTTGCCCACGTCCACTGATTCGCGTTCAAAGCCTCCCGTCGCAGCCCAACACCCTGGCGTGACTCCGACGACATCCATCGACCAGAATGACGAAGCTCTGTCGGCGTGTGTGATTCTGCCAGAGGCGTGCGGACTACAGCAACACTGGATCACGGTTCCAGAAAGCAGTCGCCATCCGCAATCACCATTTTGCTATGGTCAACTGATCACACCCAGTTGGACGGTCATTCTGTACCGATTGCCGATGCCCGAGAGCAACAAAAGAAAACCTGACTGCGGCTGCCATTGAATGAAGGCACCAGTCGGATGGGCACTCTTGCCCGTGCGTGCAATGAATGTCGGCCAAGAGTGACCCGCCTACGCTTAACTCAACGGCCCGCAAGCTCGCACGGATTCGTCTTGGCATGCCCCTGGGAAACTTCGTAGGGTCTTGCTGGAAGCTGCCTCAGGAGCATGTGCTGGCAGTGGCGTCACGCGTCCGGCGAGCCTCGCATGAAAACTTTCTCCGCGTCTCTCAACATTTCTGCAGCCGTCGTTGTGATGGCATTCGTTCCCGTCTCCCTGGGCTGTCTTGGCATGACCAATCGGCCGTTGATTGCAGGGCCGGGGCCGATGAACTATCAACAAGCCAACGCGGTGGTCCACGACCCGTTTCCGCAAGAAGACCTGGGGCCAAGTGACTTGGGAGCCCGGCCACCAAGCTATCAAAATCCGCTGCCGTTGCCCGTTCGAAACCGAACCGTGGACGACATGATGCCGTGGCTAAAGATCACCGATCCGGCACCACCAAGATACCCCGGATTCTGATCACGCACTTGGTAATGGGATTCGCCAGAATTCCCCCTTGCGCAGATGGATTTCTGGCGAAATCCACTACCACATTGATCGATGATGCGTCCCTACGCCTTGCGAATCCTGTCACGCCCCACGCTGACTTTGGCCGTGGCATTACGCGTATCAATCACGAGCGCTGCGTTCTGAACGATGCATTCGTAATCAAACGCGGTGTGGTCCGTTGCGATCAATACAGCGTCGAGCGACTGCAGATACTCCGGCGTCAATTCCTGACTCGTCATCGCGGGCAAATCGTGATGTCGCATTTTGGGTAGCGATGGAACGTGTGGATCGCTGTAACTCAGCTCGGCGCCCTGTTGCAGCAGCAGCTCCATCAACTCAAACGAAGGGCTTTCACGCGGGTCATCGACATCCTTTTTGTAGGCGACTCCGAGCAAGCAGATTTTGCTGCCGCGAATCGGTTTCTTGACCTCGTTAAGAAATTCCGACGCGCGTGAAACGACGTACTTCGGCATCGCGCGGTTGACTTCGCCCGCCAGTTCGATGAAACGTGCGTTACTGCCTTGCTTGCGAGCCAGCCAAGACAAGTAAAATGGGTCGATCGGGATGCAATGTCCTCCGAGTCCGGGGCCGGGATAAAAGGCGTGGAAACCGAACGGCTTGGTTTTGGCCGCATTGATGACTTCCCAAACATCGATGCCCATCTCATCAAAGAGCACTTTGAGTTCGTTGACCAACGCGATGTTGACCGCACGATAGATGTTCTCCAGGACTTTGGCCGCCTCGGCCACTTCGCAATTGCTGACCGGAACGACGCCTGCGACGGCACACTTGTACAAGGCCGATGCACACTGCTGACTTTCCTCATTGATCGCGCCGACCACCTTGGGGATTCCGGCTGCGGAGAAATCTGGGTTCCCTGGATCTTCACGCTCGGGGCTGTACGCGACAAAGAAATCCGTGCCGGCGGCCAATCCGTTCTGCTCCAGAATCGGGACCATGACGTCGCGTGTGGTCGTGGGATAGGTCGTGCTTTCCAAAACCACCAGTTGCCCGGGGCGGAGTGCTTTGGCGATCGATTCACAAGTGCCCACGACGTATTTCAAATCAGGATCTCTTGCCGAGTCCAACGGTGTCGGCACGCAGATCAACAGGGCATCCGGCTCGCAAAGACGTGCCATGTCGCTGGTCGCGTCAAAGAGCCCTTTCTCCAACCATGCGGCAATCTTCTCATTGCCAATGTGCTTGATGTAACTACGTCCCTGCAACAGCGTGTCGACTTTACTTTGATCAACGTCAAATCCCATGCAGGAAAAGCCGGCTGAAGTGAACGCGTCGATCAACGGCAGGCCGACGTAACCAAGACCAATCACACCAACGGTGCACGTGCGTTGCTCAATGGAGGTTAAAAGGTTCTGACAGGCTGTGGTTGCCATGAATATCCTTTGCCGGTCCGGGAAATGGACACCGGATCTGCGAGAGTGAGAACGGGGGTGGAATCGGTGTGATCGAGAAGACGCTGGGCAGTGTAATCTCGCCCCCGTGAGCTTGGAACACGTCGCCTGCAAGGTGATCAATACCGGCGAACGCGTGCCAGCAGAATCACCCCAATCGTTCCAAGTAGGACGTTCCCCAGCCAGACTCCGTAAGGCGGAATGTTCGCATCCTTGGCTTGCTCCAGCCCAAGAATGAACAGTGGGTAATAGATCAGCAAAATCGGCAGGAAGCAGATCCCGAACGTCGTCCAATAGTCACTCGTCTTGGCGATCATCGCCAACGGGGCTCCGATCAATACAAAAAAGAAGCAGCTACAGCCCTCTGCCCAGCGACGCCAAGGCTCTAGCTTCAGCCTGACCAGACGCTCCCGACTGGCTCGAAGCTGATTGGCGACGGACACTTCGGTGATTCCACCGATCTCATCCAGACGTGACGTCATGATGGAGAAACCAACTTGCGCAGCGCGAGTGCCTGCGATCGTGCGTGTTTGGCTCTCTTGATAAACGCGTTCATCGTCCAGCAGACGCAGTGGCAACTCTTGCGGACGCGTCGTGCCCGGACCCGAGCGACTCAGGGAACCCGAAAGCGGTATTTCGTAATCCGTTGTGCCCGGCATGATCCCCGTCACGGTCCCGCTTTGGTCAAACCGACAGTCGACCAGTTGCAACATCAGGGACTCCGATTGGGCATCCATCGTCAAACGTCCCTCGCGTGCCGAGATCTTCATCGGCCGGCTGCCGGATTTGATCGTCACGCGAGGAGCGATCAAGGACTTGCCGGACACGTCGTGAACGTAGATCGAAAAGCCGTGGTCCCCGTCGGCATACGTGTGCTGCGCCCGGAGCGTGCGATAAACAATGTCTTCAATGGACAGCATCACGATCCGATTGACACCCGGGCGCCCCCACGAAACCGCCAAATCGGACAGACCGACCGAAATCGGACTGAGCAAGGCAGCGAGCACGAAAGCGGGACTGACCAAACGCAGTGGCGAGACGCCAGACGCTTTGATGGCTGCTATTTCCCCGTCGCTCGCCATCCGTCCGTACACGCAACAAACGGCGAACAACGCCGTCGCCGGAAACGAAAACTGGAGCGCAATCGGCAACACGTATGGCAGCAATTGAATGATCGCCAACGGACCCAGCCCCTCGCGCAGCAGCGTTCGTGCCACACCGATCAACAGGATCAGCAGCGTCAAAGCGATCAACGCGACCACAAAGATCTTGAGGATCTCGGCCACGATGTACCATGTCATCCGAGTGGGCATGCTGAGCCGTTGGAGCGAAACATCCGGCGGGCTACCCTTGCGCCCGCATCCGGCCCGGATATAGCACGATTGCCCATCTGCCAGGTAGGCGAATCCGCCGAAAACAGACTTGTCTCGAAATGAGACGACTGACAGAGGCTGCCTTGGCCGAACAAACCGAATCAGTTGGTTCGGCAGCGATCAGTCTGACTGCCGGCGACTCAGCTCGTCTCGAAGCCGCGCGGCCAGCTCGTATTGTTCCTGTTCGACGGCGTCGCTGAGCTTTTCGTACAGCGTCTTGCCGACTTCGTATTCCGTTCTCAGTTGCTCTCGCAACTCGACCAGCCGGACCACCAGTTCGTCTTCTTCGTAGAACTCCTCGGCTTCGTGTTTGACGAAGAATTCCTCGATGGTTTTCAGCCCCGAATTGATCGCCTGGATCGCCTCCTCCGCCGTAGCATCCTCCAACGCTCCCAACGCAGCCGCCTGCGTGCGGTGAAAAAGCACGAAAGGACGATACTGCTCGTGGGACCGATTCCACTCTTCATCAGGCCCGATCCGCTCACACAAGTCCATCAGTCTTAATGTGTGATCGGCATCCATCACCGCCCGATGGTAATACTGCAACCTCAGCCAACAGATGCGGCGGTGGTAAAACTGCATGAATTCGCGGTCAACCTCCATGCATTGGTCGTCAGTGAGCACGAAACTGGGGTTTGCCAGAACGAGTTCCAACAGATGATCCAAGTAGGTAGGTGCCCCTTCGATCTTTTCGCCGTCGGGACGACCGGTCGTTTCAAGCTGCAGAATGCCCATGTCGACACGCATTTGGATGACGTCACGTTCGTCTTTGCCTTTGGCCAATCGAACATTCAGGGCGTTCGGGTCGAACTCCCAATTCGAGAGGATGTCGTCGAGATGCATCTTTCGCTTCATCAATCCATTCATCACTAAAAGCGTGTGGAAAAAGGGGTCTGACCCTTGTCGTGACACGCAACTTCACTGGATTTCCATGTGTTCGGAGCGGGTCAGACCCCGTCTAAAAACACGTTCCGCAGAGTAACCGACGGGCAAAGACACGCAACCGGCCGGCAAAGCCACCGATTGATCTTCGGCATTCCCCGCTAAAAAACCTCCGACAATCCAAAGCCGGAGCCGCTGTCGCCCAATACGCGAGTATAGCAGCCGTGGTTTTCACGTCGATGGACGCCTTTTTCTCGGCCAAACAGCTTCTTTTTTTCCGCATGACCGCTGGTGTCACGCCCCTTTACGATCATTCCCCTCAGTGAAGGAGAGCACGACAGACGAACGCCCAACCTGTGATTTGCCTTTCTCAAAACGAGACAGGAAAACCAAAATGGGAGCGATCTGGCGGCTCATCAATCACTACAAAGAGCTCAGAATGATGCGTCCAAGAAAAAAAATGGGCACTAATGTCCGTTTTTTCTCAAGTTCCGTTGTTTTAATGCTCACCAACCCCCGACCTGAGGCAGTTTTTGGCACGAATATTGTTCCTCGTTGGAATTGTGCAAAACACACCTCTTTTCTAGATCCATTTCAGTCAAGGAAGCTTAGCCATGTTGGTACTCAGTCGCAAAACCGGTGAACAGTTGATGATCGGTGATGACATCGTCGTGACGATCAATCGAATCTCGGGCAACCGCGTCGCCATCGGAATCGAAGCCCCCCGAGACGTTCGCATCGTGCGTGGAGAGTTGGACGTCAAACAAGTCGCCACCGGCGGCGTGGCCTCCAACACAGCCCCCATGGGCGAAACCAATGTCGCCGTAGCCAGCCATCCCGACTGCTAGAAGCGACACATCCACAATGTCCCGATTGGCGGCGTCAGATGAAGCGACATCAGATCGCGGTGAATCAGTACACGATCTGAATATCGCCTTGACGTCGCGATTGGTAAGTTGCGGCGTCACTGGGTGATACGTTGGTTCTTGCAACCCTGAGTGATCGAAGTCCCCTTAACTGCTGGAGCGGCTCGAGGCTAGTCCCCGAGACATCTGTGCCGCAAAGATCCAGTTCTTGGAGGTCAGCGAGTTTGGCGACGCTCACTAGACCGGGACCTTCGATATCGCATTCACACAGCCAGAGAGTCCGCAACTGGTCGCAATGAATTAGATTCGGTAAGCCGGCATCCGTAATGTCGGCTCCCCAAATAACCAGTGTTTGCAGATTCTTGAGTTTTGAAATTTGCTCTAACGTACTGTTGGTAATCTGTGACGAGAGCGAATTTGGGGCCGCCACAGGTGGGCATGACTTGTTCAGTTTCAGCGACCGAATGGTAGATATCTGACTCAGATGGACCAATCCTTTATCTGAAATCGTCGACCACCTCATATCGACATTCTCAAGCTCTCTTAAGCCGCAAAGATGACGAACACTTTCGTTAGAGAATTCGGCAAACTGTAACGTCAGATCTCTGAGGTTGGTGAGCTGTCCGATCAATGGCATGTACTCGTCCAACCGCTTGGGACCAGTCATTTTGATCGCGGTGACGACCGGAAAATACGATCCTTGAAACTCGACGGATGCTCCAGCTTTGATCAGATCTTGGGCAATTGATCTTTGACGTAATGATTCTCGATACCGAATTCCAACAAACCCAAAAACGGCTGCCAATAAAGTAGTCGCGATCAGGCAAGATCGTAGACCAAACTGTAATCGTCGCATATCGAAATCCGTCGGATGAGAGACCACACCGGTCTAGCGGATTTAGTCGACAGAAAGATAGACCGGAATACTTGATGTCGGTCGTCGTCTGTCCCCAGTCGCGGAGCCCCCATCTGTCCCCAGTCGCGGAGCCCCCAGTCGAGAATGCGACGGCAGCGTGCAGCTTGGGGGGAAAGCTCGAAGTTTGATACCGGCATGAAAATCCGCAAGCCGCGGGGGACGTGCGATTAATAAGTTACCGCTTGCGGATTGTCGTTCGACTCTCCGAGTCGACAACGTACAGCGGAGAACGCTATCGACTTGGAAAGTCGAGCGACAATTGTTTACCGATCGTCCCGAGCGGCGACATCAGGAGTCCTCTCGTCCCCGACAAGGTTCCTTTTCTGGCAAAGTGCTGTTCCCCAGCATTCTGTCCCCCGGATAACTTCACTTTGGTGAAATTTCATCGTCTTGGTTGCCGTCCAATTCGGCAAGAAATTGGTCGATCAATCCTGCGGGAGCTTTGACGATATGTTCGGGGCCTGGAAACCGTCCACTCTTGACATCGTCGATGTACTCGCGAAAACCTTCGACGCGTTCTACTTGGATTTCCTGCTCCATCTTGTAGAGGTTCCGATACTGCTTGGTGTGTCGTGGATAGGGAGGCGCATGGTTGCCCAGGATATCTTCGGCAAACATGAATTGAATGTCACCGCCGCTGCCTGCTCCAATGGACGAGGTGACCAGACGGGTGCGTTTGGAAATTTGCGTCAGCAAGTCGGCCGGAATGACTTCCACTTCAACGGCCCAGGCCCCAGCTTGTTCGAACGCCTGAATTTGCTCAAAGACCCACATCGCCTCTTCAATGGTCTTGCCAACTGCCCTCAAGCCTCCGGTCCAGGTGCTGAGGCGAGGCACGAGCCCAGCGTGAGCTTCAACCGGAATTCCAGCATCAGCCACAGCCCGAATGAATTCCGGTCCCCATTGGCACATGATTCCATCGGCGCCAAAGTCCATCGCGTCATAGCCGGCACGGACCGCTTCGGCCGCAGTCGCAATCTTGGTTAACCCAATACAGAACGTCATGAAGGTATGGGGCGCGGCGTTTCGAATGGCAATGGCACCGGCCGGATCCGCTGGATCAAACTTGACTTTCAGCGTATCGATTCCGGCCTCCTCTGCCGCTACTGCCTCGCTGGTCGTGAATGGCATCGTCTCGGTGAGAACTGTTTTCCCTTTCAAGTCTTGCAGATGCTTGACGGTATGGTTACGAGTTGCATATTTGCCGCCCAACGTCATGGTTCGGTGCAATCCATGTTTGCTGGCGTCTCTGGGAGGCAATGCGTTGGCAGGGGTTTCATTGGATTTCATCGGTTTGGCTTTCGGTTCCAGGCAACGGTTTCAGCGGGTCCATCCGAGATTTTAACGACAGATAGTCAATGCGATTGTTCCCCGCCAAACGTTTCACGTATGGCGCGGCTTCGTAAAACCCACATGGTCCAAATTCCGATCGGTTGACCGAAAACGCTGGCGATAATCGCCCAGGTGATGGAAGTGCGATTCAAGACTGCCCTAGCACCGCGAATGACAGCCACTCCCGCAACCGCAACTGCGACCCAGCCTCCAAAAAGAAAAGCGACGACAACGTTGTTAGAATGTAGAACTTGCCCCGGCAATACACCGGCCAATGCAAGAGAGAAAACAATGAGGTTGACAAGGCCGGCTAGCACGGCAGCGATTCCAGTAACGAGCAAGCCAAACCCTGAGATGCGAAGTTGAAGCTCTGGATCGAGTTGAAGCGCATCGTGAACAGCTTGAAACACCATGGTCACGATGACGAGACTGAATCCAATGAACATCAACAAGGGTGGCAATCGCAATTGCTCCAACCCCTGCATGAGAGCGCACGTCACCATTCCGGAGTGAACCATTCCGTAGAGAGCCACCAACAGAAGCAGCAAAGACGCCGCCCATTTTGCAACGATTCCGAATTGTCTGGAAACGATGACTCCAATCAAGACGCCCGCGGCCACCAATAGAAACGTGTTGGGGATTTCCACGAACCAGTCCGGAACGATGGACCCAGTGGCCTTTTCACGAAATGCCAGGGCCGAGTGCCAAATTGAGAGAGGCGTTTGGCTTGCACTGACACCAAATTGCCAGTCCTCCAACTTGACGGCTCCGACGGAGGCAGGACCACCATCAAAACGTCCGGCATCGAGTGACGAATGCCAGCTAAACACCGCGAAAAAGAGAATGGCAATAGCAGCCAACAAAATGCAGAACTCGGATCGACTGGGGCGTCGTGCGGGGGCTGGGCGGTCAGACGTTGCCGTTCCGGTTTCACCCAATCTGCTCGAGCCTGATGAGGCCGACGCCGACGAGAATGGAGTTGCTGCGACCTCGTCACCACCGTTGACGATCGAATCGACATCGTGTTTGACATCGCTCACCTGTTGGTAGCGAAGGTGGGGTTCGGATGAAAGCGATCGGAGTACAACTTCATCCAAGCGAACGTCGATCTGAACTTTCTTTGAGGGTGGCGCAAAGTGGCCAGCTGGAATCTGGCCAGTCAGCATCTCGTAAAAGACAACGCCCAGCGAGTAGATGTCGGCACGATGGTCGACGGCATGAGATCCCTTCAGTTGCTCGGGAGCCATGTAGCGCGGCGTGCCCATCACTTGATGAGCGGCCGTCAGCGTGAAGTCTTGGTCTGATTCGGACGCCAGCTTCGCCAATCCAAAGTCAGCAATTTTGACTTGGCCGTGCCGATCGATCAGAATGTTCGCTGGCTTGATGTCTCGGTGCACGACGCCGTGGTCATGTGCATATTGCAGGGCGTCGCATATCGGAGGAACAATTGCAAGCGCCTGTTCAGGCTTTAGTTCGCCTCCTTCGATCACGTGCCGAAGGTCGGTTCCATCCACGTACTCCATTAGGAAGTAGTAGAGCCTACTTGGTGCGGCCGACTCACCATCGGATGCTGGAATCGTCACTTCACCAAAATCGTAGATCGCAACAATATTCGGATGGCTGAGCCGGGCGAGCGCGCGGGCTTCGCGACCGAATCGCTCAGCAAAAGCTTGGTCGCTTGCCGATTCCGGACGGATAATCTTGAGGGCCACGTCCCGGTATAGCTTCTTTTGCCGGGCCTTGTACACGGCCCCCATCCCACCGTGACCCAACAGCTGCGAAATTTCCAATTGCGGAAAGTGCGGAGCAAGTGACTCGGCGTTCGGCGGCACGAAAGGTCCCGATTGAGCACTCGTCTGCGCACTTCCAGGTGTTGCCTGTGAGTCATCGAGGCTGTCCAACCCTGCACCCAAGAGGCATTTCGGACACATTCCGGCAGGAGAATTCTCCGCCAATTCGCCCCCACATTTCGGACATTGATTCATTCTTTCCATCAGACCTGCCACCTCATTGTTTTCCGATTAGTACATCTCTCTACTCCTTATGACGGAAACAGGGACGATGGTGACCTCGTTTTTTCGGATTTCATAACTCCAGGACAGCAAGCAGGTTACGCATCTCGTCCTCGACTTCTTCTGGTCCGGACACCGTCTGGCAGATTTCTTCACGTAACCGCTCTCGATAGCGATGCCGAAGCCTCGAACCCGCTTTCTTCGCTGCCGCCTCGGTCATGTCCAGCCGGCTGGCGACCTCTGCATAGGTTGCCCCAGCGTGGTCTCCCAATATGAATCCTTTCAATTCCGCAAAATGGTCCGCCTGCCCCTTTGCGGCAAACTCCGCCTCCAGAGATTCCATGACCCGCGTCAACATCGTGATCGCCCATTGCTTATCGTAAAGCTGTTCGGCGGTCAGGCCGGACGCCGGCTCGATGCAGATCTGTGAATCGGCAGATTCGAAATCCAGCGAAATTGGCGGTCGTCCACCACCACGTTTCAACGCCTTGGACTTGTCCCACTCTTTGGAGAGGAAGTGCTTGAAAGCCGTGATGAGGAAGGCGCGAAAACGACCGCGCTGAGGGTTTGCATCGGCGAGGTAATGCTTTTCTAGCAACCGCTCAAAGAAGGCTTGCGTCAGGTCCTGAGCTTCATGGCTGTCTTGGACGCGGCGACGCACATAAGCGTAGAGCGGTGGCCAATAAGTACGACACAATGTCTCAAGAGCTTGATTCGCGTTTTCGCTTTCACAATTTCCAGCCGCAACGACGAGACTCCATTGAGTCGTCGCGAAATCGCCGAACGGGTTCCCTGGAGAATGAGTACTTTCCATGCGCGCCAGTGTACACACATTGCATGCTGTTTGTGCGAAGGGGTATTCGAAAAGATGAAGGGGGTTTCTAGAGTTTCGTGGCAGACGAACACTCCTGCGATTTTGCGGCAACAGAGCCAAAGTTCACTCTCGAAAAACTGCCCGGTGCTCAATGGTGCAGACCGAAAACGGTAGAAGATTACTGGTAGAAGATGTCACAGAAAACGGATCGCCCGTGCAGTGGCAACCAGCAATCTTCTACCAAATCGCATTTGGCAAACTGGATGGCATGACCTTTGTGATGAATACGACCGGCAATGGGTGACAACCACCAAACGTCCAGGGGGCGATACACGCCGCAATCGTCGCTCAATTTTCCAAGTCGATAGCGTGCCCCGCCAAACGTTTTGCCGATTCGAAACGCTTGCTTACGCAGACAGGCCCCCTCCCTCGCGATCGCCTCAACGGCTCCGCTCGACCTACCCCAAGTTCCTTGGGGGGAGGTGTCAGTGGACAAAACATCGTGGCAAACCGAGTCTTGTACAGCCCAGACCAACACCCTCCGGCTGATTGGGAGCCTTGACGAACCGAACCGTGTTGGCGTCAAACGAGAAAGCTCTGCTGGCTACATGCGTGCTCCTCGTCAGTTAGACTGTCGGGTTCTCGCTTTTCAACCACATGTACCCAATCATGAAATCAACTCTACTGCTGTTTGCCACGATCGCTGTTCTTGCATGCTCAGCGTTGTCGAATCGATGTGATGCCCAAGAGGACATTCTGTTCGACGACTTTGAATCGGGGGCTTACGGAAAGTGGACGATCAGTGTTGAAGCGTTTGGGGGACGAGCCTGCATCGGGGACGCTGCCCGGTCAGACCGCTCAACTGAAAATCTTTGACCGTGCGACGGGTGGTGGACTGGTAGACCTTGCTCAATAGACTCTATCCGGCCTGTGACGGTGGTGAATCGACTGATCCGCTATTACGTTCCGGTAGGTCATGCTTTGCATGAATTCATCCGTATACCGCCGGATCTCATTCGACGTCACCGAAAGTGTTTCACGAATCCATGCCACCACGCGTGAGGTCGGGCGTGCCGTACTTCGTCATGTACAGCGTGACGCATGGTTTATGCAGATATGGTTTTCACAGAAACGGCGAGTGGGAGTTCTCACCCGCGCTGGTGTCAGGAAGGCATTCACAGACACCCGCGCCGATCAGTCTTACCCGATCGCCACTCGCCGCTTGGTTCGATGAATCAGTGGAGTGTCGGTTCGGGCTCGCCATGATGCGTCAACTCGATGTCCTTGAGTCCTCGAGCGAACCATGGATAGATACACGGAACGACCAGTGACGTCAGCAAGGTCGATGTGACCAGACCGCCGATGACGACCGTTGCCAGCGGGCGCTGCATTTCGGCTCCGTCGCTGGTGGACAACGCCATCGGCAAGAAACCAAGGCTGGCAACCAACGCGGTCATCAGCACGGGACGCAAGCGAACCAATGCGGTCTCGTGGCTGACCTCGTCTAACGGCACTCCCGATTTTCGCAAGTTTTCCGCTGCACTGACCCAAACGAGTCCGTTGAGCACCGCCACGCCGAACAGGGCGATGAAGCCGACGCCGGCCGAGATGCTGAACGGCATTCCACGCAGGTACAAGGCGATCACACCGCCGGAGGCTGCCATGGGCACGGCCAGGAAAATCAGCAAGGCCAAGCGAAGTGATCCCAAGCTGGTGTGCAGCAGCAGCATGATGATGACCAAGACGATCGGCAAAATGATTGCCAAGCGTCGGCTAGCCGATTGCAGATTTTCAAAGTCGCCGCCCCAGCGGATTTCGTAGCCCGGCGCAAAGTCAATCTTCTCCTCCACCGCTGCTTGAGCTTCCTGAACAAAGGTCGCGACGTCTCGTCCACGGACGTTGGCGGAGATGAAGGTCCTGCGGCGGTTGCCCTCGTGCTCGATCGCTGGCGGTGTCTCTTCCAAGCGTATATCGGCCAGCTCCTTGAGCGGGATCACATTGCCGTTGGAATCTGAAACAGGGATTTGCTCCAGCAGTGAAAGATCTTCACGCCAGTGAATTGGGACTCTCACCATGATGGGATAGCGAGCGCGTCCTTCGAAGATCTGACCGACTTGATGTCCACCGATGGACGAAACAACATCGAGTACCGTTTGCGCGTCGATCCCGTATTGTGCCAGTGCCTGAGGTTTGGTGTTGATCGTCAGCGTCGACAAATTGGCTTGATAGTCTGCCTTGACATCGACGGCACCGGGAATCGAACGCAGCAGGGCTTCGATTTCTTTGCCTTTGGCTCCCAGGATTTCCATGTCATCACCGTAGAGCAAGACCGCCACGTCCGCTTTGACGCCTGCAACGAGTTCATCGACACGCATTTCGATCGGTTGCGTGAATCCGAAAGCCACGCCGGGAACATTGGAATTGAGTTCCTCTGACATCTGTTGGATCAGTTCGTCACGCGTCTTGGGCTGCGGCCAACTTTGGATCGGCTTGAGCAGTACCCAGACGTCGGTTTGGTGAACTCCCATGACGTCGTTGGCGATCTCGGGGCGTCCTGTCTTGGAGAAAACCGTTTGGACTTCGGGGTACTTTGTCAGGATCTGTTCGATCTGCGTCGACATTTCGATCGAGCCTTCCAGGGTCGCGCTGGGCAACCGCAGAGCTTCGACCAACAAGTCTCCTTCCTCCAGTCGCGGCATGAACTCTGCGCCGAGGTGCCTGGCCATTGGCAAGCTGACGGCAAATAGCGTCAGCGCCATGACGATGGTCACGACCGGATGCTTGATTGCGCGGGTGACCAAGGGCTCGTAAAAGAACTTGACGATCCGCACCAGAAAGACATCTTCCTCCTTCATTTTCTTGGGCAAGAAAATCGATGCCATCGCGGGCATGAACGAGAGCGAAAGGATCAAAGATCCGCCCAGGGCGAACAGCACGGTCAAAGCCATTGGGCGGAAGAGTTTTCCCTCGGTGCCTTCGAGCAAAAGGATCGGCAAGAACACGACGGCGATGATCAGTTCGCCAAACATGGTCGGCTTACGGACTTCAACGGCGGCGTCTCGGATGATGTCTTCGTGACTGGCGTCGCCGTTGTCATGCGAAAGTTTTCGGATACAGTTTTCGACCATGATCACACTGCTGTCGACGATCAAACCAAAGTCGATCGCGCCAAGACTCATCAAGCTGGCCGTGACTCCGGTGTAGGCCATCACGTTGGTGGCAAACAGCATCGACAATGGGATCGCCAGGGCAACAATGATGCCAGCCCTGAGGTTGCCCAGCATCAACAGCAGCACCACGATCACCAACATGCCGCCTTCGGTCAGGTTGGTCAGCACCGTTTTCAGCGTTCGCCCGATCAGCGCCGCGCGGTCGTAGGTCACTTCTAGTCGGACGCCATCGGGCAGGGTGACTTCGATTTCCTGCAGACGTTCTTTGGCGGCCATGACGACGGTGCGAGAATTTTCGCCGATCAGCATCATCACCAATCCGGTCACTGCTTCGCCACGTCCATCGCGGGTAACGGCTCCTTGGCGGGTCATCGGTTCGATGCATACTTTGGCGATGTCGCGAACCAAGATCGGATTTCCGTCGGCCTCGCGTCGAATGACCACCGATTCGATGTCGTCGGGCGTTTTGAGAAGCGAAACGCCGCGGATAAACCGCTGCTCGCCGTGATGGATCACGTATCCGCCGCCGGATGTGCTGTTGTTTTGCTCCAGCCGTTGGAACAGCAATTCCATTGATATGCCGTAGCTGGTCATCCGATCGGGATCGGGCTGTACCTCAAACGTTTTGTAGTAGCCCCCGTGGGTATTGATCTCCGTCACCCCTTTGACTTCCCGCAATCGTGGCGCGATGTCCCATTCGAGCATCGTGCGCAGTTCCATCGGCGAGTGGTTGGGGCTGCGGACTTCGAATTGCAGGATTTCGCCCAGTGCGGTGGTGAGCGGGCCTACCGTAGGGTTGCCGTAGCCGGGTGGGATGTTGCTTGCAGCGTCGGGAAGTCGTTCGGTAACAAGATTTCGGGCACGATAAATATCGGTGCCTTCCTCGAAAACGATGGTGACCACCGAGATGCCGAACTTGGAGACACTGCGGAGTTCTTCCACATTGGGCAACCCGCCCATGGTGCTTTCCACGGGATAGGTCACGTACCGTTCGACTTCGACCGGCGACAGCGATCCCGCGTCGGTCACCACTTGGACTTGGACATTGGTCATGTCCGGAACGGCGTCGATCGGCAGGTTCAGAGCCGAGTAAAGTCCGGCTCCCGCCATCAGCAGGGTCAAAATGATGACGAGCCCGCGATTGGTCAGCGAGAGTTCAATGATTCGGGTCAGCATTTCGGGTTCTACTCGCCTTCGCCTTGCAGCAGCAACTCTGACTTCAGCAAGAAAGCGCCGTTGGTGACAACCAACTGGCCAGGCGAAAGCCCCTCGGTGACTTCGACCCACTCATCGGAGGCTTGTCCGGTTGTGATGTCGACTCGTTTGAACTGCCCACCATTGAGATCCACGAAAACGAACTGTTGATTCTCGTGTTGAATGACCGACTCAGGTTTGACTGAGAGAGCCTGTTTGGCGTGGCCGATCGGAACCGTGACGCGAACAAACATGCCGGGACGCAGGAGTCCGTCGGTGTTGTTGATCGAAGCGACGAGGGGGACCGAATTGGTATCCGATTGAACTTCGCGACCCAAGTAATTCACGGTGGCGGTAAACTGCTGGCCCTGGAGCGCCGGAACGGCGACTGAAACGGGCGTTCCGGTCTGCAGAGAGACCGCCGACCAGTCGCTCTCGCGAATGCTAGCCTCAACGTAGAGCGAATCCGTGTTGGCGAGGACGATTAAGCAATCACCGCGGGCGACCCGTTCGCTGCCAGCGAAATGGCGAGCTTCCACCGTTCCGGAAAATGGCGCTCGTATCTCCAGTCGCGAGAGGGCTTCCTCATTGCTCAAATTTGCGTTGGCCCGATCTTCTTTGTAGCCCAACAGGGTCTCGACCGCTTGCCAAGCGAGGTTCAACTGGCGATCCGCTTCGTCCAAGTCCGCTTGGGCGCTAAGCAAGGCTTGATCGGCGGCAAAGGTGGCTTGGTCACGTGCGGTGCGAAACTCGGTTTCGGCCAACTGACGTTCGCCTTCACGCTCCCGTACCGTTCGGCCGGAGACGGAGCCCGAAGCCACCAGCGGTCGTACTTTTTCCAGCAACTCGTCGGCCAATCGCATTTTGGAGTAAGCCGACAGGATCTGTTGTCGATAGGTTCCCAGTGCCCGGTTGTTCAAGGCGGCTTCGATCGTCTTCATCGAATCTCCTTGATCCAGCATCTGGGACAATTCTCGCAAGTTGCTTGCGATCGTCGCTTCACGTTGGAAAACTTGCTGAGCGATCTCACGTTCCTGTCGGCGTTTCAGGATTTCTGCTCTCGCTTGTCCGATTTCAGGACTTCGCAAAATCGCGATCAAATCACCGGTCTGAACATGCTGCCCCGGGGTAACGTGCATTTCCGCCAAGATTCCGTCCATAGGAGCTTTGACATCGACATGCTTGGTCTCGTCGTACCTCAGACGTCCGGGCACGGTATGAAAATGCTGCACTGCCTGCGATTGGGCAGGCGCGCTCTGTAATTGAGCGACCCTGACTTTGCCTGCGGGCAGTACCAACGTATCTGCCAACGGCGTCTCAGAGTCGGCAGATTCCGCGTCGGCAGATTCCGCTTCCTCGATTGGTCCGCTTTTCGAATTGATATGATGCATCACCAACCAACCGCCCCCCATCACGGCCAAGACGAGCAGCGTTGGCAAACCTTTGAGAAGATTTTGAATCGGACTGGTTTTCGGAGTTTCCACAGGTGCTTCGATCATCGGGGCGGGGTTCTTGTGTTGGTGTTGGCATTGTTTTCTCAGTCCATGTTTTTGTCCCATGCATCGCAATCAGAGTGAGCCTCAGGCGCTAGCCGTGGGCTGGCACCACAAATCCGCCTCAGGCCCACGGCTAGCGCCTGAGGCTCACTGGGGGCCACCAACTTCGCCGGGTGCGTGGAGCATCGGCTCGATTTAAGCGATCAGTTAAGCACGAGTTGTGCCAAAGCGACCAGAAGGGATTTCTCAATGGAATCCTCGTGATTTGCGAGCCGGGTTGCGTTGAGGAGCGATGCCGGATGCACAAACAGTCTCCACGCAGTGGACAGAAACTTTCCAGTGCCACCCCGCTGCCGGACCTGATCATTGATGCTGCTCAACGCCCCTCCAGGGAGGTGCGACTGTGCGGCGGAAATGGAAACTCAATAATTTTGGAAAAACGGTGGCGGTCTTCGCCGATTGATTTGCCTTTACCTCATGAGGGCAAATTCGGTCGCCGTTGTTCGTTGAGTGCATGCGTTGAGTGCATGCTCTGGTCGGACGCGCAACTGAACGGGACAAGCGAGTGTGGTTGCGATGGGGCATCCCTACTTTCCTAGGCAGCAGGGACAGAGCAACCATGCTCGTTTGTTTTTTGACGCAGGATTTTGCATTTTGACGGAGAATTCACCAAAATAGACGCTGCCGGACGTCCCCGCAAAATGCTCAAGACGCTTGAGTAATGGTCGTCGTCTGGTTAAGGTAGAGCGTGCATTTTGAACGCCCCTCATTACCAGCGAGCCTGCCGTGGACATCGAGGCCTCGAGTTCAGATTCCGCGTCTCAGCCGGACCGTTCTCTTGTCATGCAGATAAGGAATGGTGACGAATACGCTGCATCGCTTCTTTATCAACGCTACGCCCATCGGCTCATTGGTCTGATCCACAGCAAGATGAACGGTCACGTTTCGGTAGGAACAGAGCCGGAAGACATCGTGCAGTCGGTTTTTCGCAGTGTGTTTGGTCGCATGAAGTCGGATAACTACGATGCCCCGGAAGGCTCGACGTTATGGAGTCTGCTGGCTGTAGTAGCCGTCCGCAAGCTGAACAAGAACCGCACTTACCATCGAGCGCAGCGCCGCGACATCGGGCGTAACGTTGCGTTGGATGAAGCGAATGAGCCGTACGATAGTGATGACAACTCGCCCGATTCGTTCGCTGTGTGTCTCCGTGAGGCGATGGAACTGCTACTACCGATCGAGCAAACCGTCCTGCTATTGCGCATGGATGGCTACAACGTCGAGGAGATAGCCAAAAAGACGAAACGCGCAAAGCGAACGGTTGAACGCAGCTTTCGGAACATACGCGTTCGTCTCTCAGAGAGCTTGCTGCAGGAAGAACCCGAGCACCAGCCTGCGGACCAAGCGTCATAGTCCTGCGGACCAAGCGTCATAGTCCTGCGGACCAAGCGGCACAGTGTGGCGAGTTCTGTCTCGTCAGCATGCTGCGATTGGCGCTGGCGAAACCGGTTGCGATGAGAACCAAGGGGCTCGTGATCCATCCGGGCAAACGCAGGGCAGTCCATTCTTCGGTATTGATTGGATGTTGCGGTGTTGCTCTTGAGCCATTTCTTGTCCACAGCCACCTCCCCCAAGGAACTTGGGGGAGGTCGAGCAAAGCCCTTTAGGCGAATGCGAGGGAGGGGGCCTGTCTGGGCAGCAATACGTTTGAGCAAGGTAAAACGCTTGGCGGGGCACGCTATCGACTTGGAAATCTGAGCGACGATTGTCGTGCGACTTTCCAAGTCGAGAACGAACACCACGATCCGCCCAAACACAAGCCATACGCTTTGTCCTGTGCTGCGGGTCAAGCGACGGCATCGTGGTGTCATTTGCCGATCGACATCAAGTTTTTTGTCATTCTGGAAAACGATGGCGGGTTGATTAGATAGATTTGCCTAAACCTATTGAGCCGTTGAATCGGAAAACATGCTCAGTGGTTCGAGGAACTGAATGGCGTCGTAGCGGTACACCGTGGCTGTACAACGAACCTGTACACCGTGGCGCTGCACAGTTGATTCAACCGTTTGTGTCATTGCCGTTTGTGCATCTCAACAACTTGGATGAAAAGGTGTTTCCCATGATCAACTCCATCGTATCAGACCCTGTGGAGGACGCGATTGATGATTTTGAAGAAGACTGGAGTGCGGAATCCCTGTCGACGATCCCTGAGTTGCTCAGACAATATGATCTGCTGGGCGATCAGGAAGCGTTGACAGAGCTATTGCGCATCGACATCGAGTTGCGTTACGCGCACGGCAAGTCCGTCGATTTGCAGAAATGCATCAAGGAGTTTGCGAATCTACTGACGAAGAAAGAGCACACGCAGATGGTTGCGTATGAGGACTATCGTTCTCGGCGTGACCACGGCCTCTCGCTTCCGCTCGCTCGATGGCGTGATGTACCTGGGGTGTCAGACGCCTCCTGGTTCCGTGAGTTGATGCTGTCTCCCAACGCTTTTCACGGCATGCCTGCAATGTCAGCGTCAGCCATTCGACGCAATGGGCAGTCCGGTGTGGAATCTGTCGACTCCGACGAAGACTTGCTCGACAACCGATTCATGGCAGCGTTACGAGAGTCTGGATTTCAGCTCGTGGAGGAGATCGGCGCAGGAGAGCTCAGTCGTGTGTTCTTAGCGACTCAGCATGAGCTGGCTGAACGATATGTCGTATTGAAAATCGTTCGCCGTCCGATGACGGAGCCGCAAGCGATGGCGATGTTGCAGCATACCAACATCGTTCCGATCTATTCCTATCACTTGATCCAGTCGCACTGCGTCATTTGCATGCCGTACGCAGGACGTTTGACGCTGCAAGAATATCTCAATGGCCAACAGGACGCCAACTCACGAAGTGGGCAAAGCTTGGTACGGACGGTACAAGCAAGCGTCAATGACACCAAGCTGTCGTTCGATGAGGATGCGACCGCGGACGGGTTATCCATCCCGACGGTTTTGTCGCCGGCTGCTGATGACACGGCTGTTCGCAAGCCGTTGGAAAAACTATCTGAATTGGGCCGCGACAAGCTGGCGTTATGGTTATTCAAACGCTTGGCTGCCGCTCTCGCTCATGCTCACGCTCGCGGTGTGATGCACAACGACCTTAAACCCGGAAATATCCTGATTCGCAACGACGGCGAACCGGCACTATTGGATTTCAATCTGGCACACCATGTCGGCGAAGCAAAACCACAGGCGATCGGTGGGACGCTGCCCTACATGGCACCCGAAGCCCTGCAGGCTTTGCTGGGAGACGATGCACGGTCCACCGAAGTGACTGATGTCTATGGGCTGGGGGCCATCATGTTTCAGTTCGTTACCGGACGACTGCCCTTTGAGGGACCAGGGTCTGCCGATCCAGAGCAATTGAAACGAGCGATCGAGAATCGACGAGGATCTCCAAGCTGGAGACCGACAGACAAACTGAGCGTCGGGTTGAAATCGATCATCAACCTCACCTTGCATGCCGATCCGGCTCTTCGTTATTCGTCGGCCGAATCTCTGGCAGGAGATTTGAAAAGGGAGTTCAGCAATCAGCCCTTGCTGGTGGCCCCAGAGGCGTTGAGGCAGCGAATTGCCAAGTGGTTTCGGCGAAATCCAAGAGCGACCTCCGGTGGCGCAGTCGCGGCGTTGCTGTTGTCCGCGTTGATTCCGCTAGCGGTCTTTGCCAGTGTGGCGATCGAAAACACAAAGTCGCTTGCGGCGTTCAACCGTGCCCGTGATTTCTCTGCACGGTCAGATGACGCACTTTCCATCATGATGGCCGACCCTAGACGCAATGAGCTGTCACCGATCCAAGACGCCATGGCTCCTCTTTCTGATTTTGATCTGCTGACCCCTGATGGCGTGGACGATCTCGTTTCCGAATATCTGCCCGCAGCAAATCGACAGGAAATGAGGCAACGTGTACTTCGCCACGCCGGGCAAGTCGCGTTTTTTGAAATCGACCGACTGGAGCCGATGGCCTACAAAGGCGAGCTGACACCGGGCGACCTCGACACGGCAACCTCACTTGTGGATACCGTCCGTCGAGTGACCTCCGACTCCACGTCGCGCTCGAGCCTCTGGCTGCAGTCCATGCTCGCAGGACTGCGAGGCGACAAGGCAAACGAGGCGAAATTTGCGACCGCAGCCGAAGATTGCAAGATGACAAATGATTCCGAGGAATACCTCGAAGCCGTTCGTTTGATGTCGCTGCAGCGGTACGAGGAAGCCCGGGAGATGCTGACGATCTTGGCGGACCGAGACACAATCCCGTCGGCATTGCGGTGGACCGGGTTGGGGAGATCGCAGTTGCAGAACGGGCAGTACGAGGACGCAAAGCTCTCCTTCACCCAATCCATCAATCGCGCCAAAGACTCTACAGCGTTGTACTTCCTTCGTGGCCTCTGCTTTGAGAACCTGCGACAAAGAGATCGAGCAATCGAAGACTTCAACAAGTCAATCGAATTGAATCCTGAGAACACCTTTGCCTTGGGGCATCGCAGTTCCATTTACCAGAACACCAAACGCCATCGAGAAGCCATCGATGACCTGAACCGACTGCTTGAACTTCGCCCAGAAAGTGCCCGCAACTTGCTCGCTCGAGCACGCTCCTACCGAGCCATCGGTGAACAAGAACTGGCGGATCAGGATTTCAAGCGAGCGTTTGAAGTTGAAAGCAGCGATTTCAATTCGTCCAATGCGAGAGCCAGTGTGTTGATGGCCAAGCAAGACTACGAAGGCGCTCTGCAAGAGTACTTGAGGGCTGATGCAGAGAATCCCAACGATGCGGTCACGTTGAAAAAGATCGCTGACTTGCTTTCAATCCATCTGCATCGCGAATCCGAAGCCATCGAGATGTACAGTCGCGTGATCGAGATACAGAAACTCAACGAGTCAGCGCTCATTGATCGTGCCGTGCTGCTCGCTCGGGCTGGCAGATTTGAGGAAGCCAAAGAGGACATGGAAAAAGCGCTCAAGCAACCCAATGCAAAGGCAACCTTGTATCAAGCCGCTTGTGTCTGTGCGTTGATGCCGTTCGAGCAGAGCCACAAACGTGCCCTTCGATTTCTGGCTTTGGCCCATGCAGCGGGATACCAGAGTAGCAGTATCGAAACGGGCGACCTGGCGACAGACCCTGACCTCGCCTCTCTCCATGGCCTGGATGGCTTCCAAGAAATCCTTCGCGTCTATCAGCTCTCCGCTGCCAGGTAAATTCCAACAGCATTCCACCAGATTCGTGGATTCGAAACAACATCTCAATCAGTACACCTTTTACTAAAAGTCCCGCCCAACCATGTCGAAACTTTCATCCAAAAACATCCTGACAAATAGTCAATTTCAGACGCTGGAAGACCGCCGAATGCTGGTCAGCTACGCTACTCCATGGCCAGACGCCCACGGCCTGACCATCAGTTTCCCAAATGATGGCGTTGAAATCGCAAGTCATCAGAACAACGTCAATGAAACGTTGGACGCCGTTGCCTCAACGGAGCAGTGGCAGGAACTGGTGCTGCGTGCCTACCAAACGTGGGCGATTCATGCGGACATCAATGTTGGCGTTCGAAATGATTTTGATTCTCCCTTCGGAACGCCCGGTATGACGACCGGCGATCCACGGTTCGGTGAATTCAGGATCGGTGCCATTCCTCAGGAGGGCGCCTTGGCAAATTCGATTCCGTTCCAAGCCGCTGCGGGGACTTACTCTGGCGACCTGGTTCTCAATTCAAACGAATCGTTTCACTACCACGATTGGGCCGGCGGCGTGGGACCAGACCCGAGCTCATTGAATGCGGAGGACAGAGACTTGTTCAGTCTCTTGCTGCACGAAACTGGCAACACACTCGGGCTGGAGGACACCAGCGACTCGTGGATGGTCATGTTCCGCCAGTACACGACTCCCCGAGGAATTCTGAGCCAGGAGGACATCGACGCGATTCAGTCCATCTATGGGGCTCGCACGGACCCGTACGAGCAAGTCGACAATGGCCAAATCCAAGTATCCACCGTGATCAGCACCCCAACCGGCTTCAGCCCGACAACGGAAGTGCTCCGAGTTCCAGGCAGTCTGTACCAGTCATCCGACGTCGACCACTACAAAATCGTTCCGGCCGCCGGACAAGATGCTGTCACCATCCGCTTGCGCGCCTCAGGAATCAGCCTCCTCAAATCACGACTGCAATTGCTGGACGCGAGTGGACAAATTCTTTCAGAAAGCTTGTCCGAATCGGTCACTGACAACGACAACGTTTTGCAAGTCAACGGGATTGCGGGACTGGATGCGATTTACATTCGCGTGGTCCCCTCAGACCCCACAGATGTTTACTCTGTCGGGGATTACGAGTTGCAGATCGACTACCGCGACGTGGCGGTTCAAGCGATGGACGTGACACCAGGGGTGTACGACGCAGGTCCCGATGCAGTCTTTGCAAACTTTGAATTGATTACCGATGAGCTTTCAGCCAACAACACGATCGCGGATGCGGAAACGCTTGTGGCTGAGACCGCGACTGGAGTTTCCGATCGATATGAGTTCGAGTCATCGGTCTCGGCAGCAACAGACATCGACTTCTTTAAGATCACCGCTCCCAACGATGTGCAAGGCAGGCTCGTGGTTCACGTCAATGGTGTCGGCGCTGATCACCCGGATGTTCGAGTCAGTGTTGTCGATTCCAACGGCCAACCCGTGGGGACCTCTGCACGGCTTCGTAGCGATGGTACTTACACGCTCGAAGTCGCTCAGCCCGCACCCAATGCGGACTACTTTCTACGAATCAGCGTTGATCCGAATTCCGCAGTCGGTGTCGGGAACTACGTAGCGCTCGCGCATTTTGAAAGCCCCAGCACCGTGATGGCTCCAATGTTTGCTGGGCAAGCGTCGGATGATGGCGACACGTTCCTGCGATGGACCGCGGAAAAGTCAAAGCTGTTCCGCTTTGACCTTGCAGTTTCCGGCGGATTGCCAGATCAGTCGGTGCGATTGTCGATCTATGACGCACACACGCGTCAATTGCAGTTGACGTTCTTGTCAGCAACCGAGTTGACTCGAAGTGCGATGAGCTGGTTAGAGCAAGGCGATTACATCCTGCAGTTTACGGCCAACTCTGTTGATGGTCAGTCTGTCCAGGGTTTGACATATTCCATTTCGTGCGATGGTCTGTCAGACGACCAAGATGGGGACTCGGAGGATCCGTCTCAGAATCCCTATTACGAACCTAATAACTACACTTACGAGTACCCCAATTACGAGTACGAGTACCAGTATGAGTACCAATACCCGCCTTATACCTACTACGATCCCTATGCCTACTACCAACCTTGATCGATGAGTCTTCTGACTCTGCGTAGGCTCTGCTAATTTTCAGCAAAGACCATCGACGTACAGCACTTCCTCGTTGGCGAACTGATGTGATTGGCCAGAATGGCTTGATTTGTTGAGTCGCTTCTCGTCGCGAGATTGAGTGAACGAACCTCTTAGGAGAGCGGTGAAAGAGCGAATGCCCATGGAACGGCGCGTTCGTGATCACTTCGATCGAGACGAACAAAAGACCACGTTCATCGGTGATCCCTAAGCGTCCCTTGCCGCTCGCCTTGCCAAACTAAGCTGCGTTTCGCAGTTCCGCTACCCGTACGCGCCTACATCAATTTTACTCGGAGTTGAGAACGTGATTTCGAATCAGTCCCCTTCAGAAACATTGCTTGTTCAGCTCTGTGATCGTGGACGCAAATCTGCGGTGCAGTCGCGAGAATCGATCATCCGAGATGCTCGTCAACAACTGCAGCGTTCACCCATTAGCGTCAATGATGTGCATGTCGTGGCTGCTGCTGCGTTGACACGTCGCCGGCCAGATCGGACTCTTGATCTGTTGGATCGCTATGCTACTTTTTTGCTCGCCGATCCGACTGCCCGGCGAATCGAAGGATACGCTTTCCTCGAATCGGGGAATCTGTCCAAAGCAACCGAGTGCTTCAAACTCGCACTGGAGCTTGACCCCTGCTTGCCCGATTGCTGGTTTTTGCTGGGGCAGATCTCTGAACAGAGTGGAGAGATTCAGGGAGCGATGCAGTACTATCAGCGCGGGACGGTCATCGGCGATTATCAGCACCAATCCGCACTTGCGCTCGCCAATCTACAGTCGAAATCGGTCAGTCTCATCGACGCCATCCATACACTGAGGGTCAGCTTGCTCAGGGATCAACGAAGTGTTCCATTGAACAAAGCGTTGGCGGGGTTGCTCCGTCGACACGCACGAGTCCTGAGTCGAAAACGCAGGCCGTTGGAACAGCGGCGAGTTTGCGAAGAATCATTGCAGTGCTATCGAGTGGTGAACGCAGCCGCGCCGACATCTCGAACCGTATTGGCACAGGGGCAGTTGGAACAGCATCTTGAGATGTTTTCGCAATCGCTGAAAAGTCTCCAGAAGGCTGTCGAGCTGGATCCGACTTGTCCGCTCGCCCTGACGCATTTGGCGAGTGCAAATGTGGACGATGGCAATATCGGCTTGGCTCTCGAGCAATTTCAAGCCGCGATGGCGATTGATCCCACGATGGCAATCACGCACTTTCGTTACACGCGGGCCAAGCGTTTTCAACCAGGCAAAGACACTGATCACTATTTGGCGGATCTGAAGGAGCTGGTTTCTCGACCGCAGCTCGCCGGTCCAAAGAAGCTGCACCTGCATTTTGCGATCGCGAAAATCTTGGAAGACATCGGCGAGTTTGAACAAGCCTGGTTCCACTACGATCAAGCCAACCATTTCAATCCCGGGCACAGCCAAACCAAGATTCGCAGACGGAGAATCTCAAAGCAGGCGGCGTCCCCTCTGCAGCAAACCGCGGACAGTGCGATCGCCTATTTTTCACAAGAGCGTATTCAAGCGTATCACAGGAACGCGAATCTCAGCGACAAACCAGTCTTCATCATTGGGATGCCTCGCTCTGGAACCACTCTGACGGAACAGATCTTAACCAGTCATGACCAGATCGCCGGTGCCGGAGAGTTGAAAGACATTGAACAGATCCGATGCCAGATCCAAAAGCAACATGGGCGATTGATGCGTTTGAATCCTGAAACGGATGAACTGTCACCCCAACACCTGTACCCCAATATCTTGTCGAGTGTTCCCGCTGCGGAGATTCGTCGTTTTGCGGACATCTATCTGGAGCGACTCGATTCGTTTGGAGCCGAGCAATTGCGGGTCACCGATAAAATGCCGACCAATTTCATGCAGCTTGGATTGATTGCGATGATGTTTCCCAACGCAACGATCATCCATTGTCGTCGCCATCCGATGGACGTTTTGGTTTCATCCTACTGTCAAAACCTCAGTGCGCCGTTCTGTGATTTGGAGCAGTGGATGTGCTATCACCGTCAGTACCGACGAATGATCAGGCACTGGGAGTCGGTTTTACCGATGCCCATTCACACCGTAGACTACGAGGACTTGGTGTCCGATCCAGAGACCCACAGTCGTGCACTGATCCGGCATTGCGGCCTGGAATGGCAAGAGAGTTGTCTGCAATTCCACAACAACGATCGCAGCGTTCACACGCCCAGCAAATGGCAGGTCAGACAACCAATGTACCGATCATCGGTTGAAAAGTGGCGTCGTTTTGAACCGCAACTGAGGACGATCCATCAGCGGATGGAGAGCGAACTGGCGGCCGAAGGTTGGCTAGAAAGCTGAGCATCGCGAGGATACGAAGAACGGAGGCCGCCGCTAACCGTTCAGCGGGGGACTGATAAACATTGCCGCTCGGCGTGCACACTCGTGCGATAGATAGACCAGTGTGCCCAAATTAGGAAAGTGGACGGTGGCATGAATCAAGTAAAAGTGATCTCCCAGCATTGTGTCGATGGCACGACGATCCGCTTCGCTGTGATACTCGACGTAGACCGAGTCGATCCGATCAAGCCAATCTCGCAAGTCACGTAGGATCGGCACCTCGCATCCTTCGGTGTCGATTTTCAAGATGGAGATCCGAGAGACTCCCAGAGCAGTGAGTTCACTGGATGCTTGCCGCAGAAAGACCGTCTCCGTTTGACCGCTCGTGGCATCGTGGGCGATCACTGAGTTCTGCGCCGCATTGTTCGCACCGAGATAGAGAAGCGACTCCGTGTCTCGATCGTAGAGCCCGACGTTGCAGATGTTGATCTGCTGGATGTTGTGGGTGTTTCGTTCGAGATACTCGAACAGCCCTGGCGAAGGTTCGTAGGAAATGATCTTTGCGTCGGGGTATTTTGCATGAAACCAAATCGCTGCGGCACCGACGTTTGCCCCCACATCGACGATTAGTTGCGGACGAAACTCGCCCGGCAAGACGAGAGGGTATTCCCGCCCGTCAAAAACGTCCTGAATGACGGTTCCCAGAATCTCGGACGTCGGGTGACGGATCAAGAAAGACCGCCCGTTTGCGGTTACGGTCCGGGAAGATGTCTCTGTCATCGCCCGTCACTATTCCCTTTGCAATGGATTTCTGGCGAAGTTCACTACATCAATCGGTGACGGCTGATGTTTTCCGCACGGATTGTAGAACGTCGATTCAGCCGCATGGCATGCTGTCGTGTTGAGCCGCAAGACGCCAGTCCGGATTGTTCACGCGATTCACTACGATACTCGCAAAATGTTCGCACAAAACGGCTTACGTGGATTTGTACGAAAACAGTCTGCGCAAACGTGCCGCCACGCGATAGCGTCATCCGCTTAGATACATTGAGCTGTTGCGGATTGAATCCAAAGATCTCGCAAGACGCTGTGATCCCCGAGCGTCTTTCCGCGGACAACCCTAAAACCTAGCTGTAACGGACCACTAGTGGAAACCATAATTCGTATTGTACGGATCGAAGTCGGCGTCTGTTAGTCCCACGTTGACCTGCAAGTTGAGATAGTTGTACTCCTCGATAACTTCCAGTGGCCCATTGGGTTGTTTGGGCCAATCGTATGCGATGTATCGGATCGGCAACTGGCTGGCGTCGTCCATGTAGACTTTGGCCTGATGGAACTCCAGTCCGGGACGCGGCGTCGGCTGGACGACTTTCAGCAGCGTGCAGGTACGGTCATTGAGCTTGGTGCCTCGGATCAGTTCGCACGTGACGTCCTTTTGCTTCTGAGCCAGCTCGCCACGCTCGATCAGTTTCTGAATCAGGTTCTCGACACCGATTTCGGTCATCGGGTACCGTTGACCGCTCATTGCCAACGCACCGGTTGGCGCCAGGTTCACGGTCGGCAAGAACTTGCCTTTGAATCCGCCTTCGTGTGCAATGATGTTTCCGTCGTTCTTTCCTTCGACGTAAATCACTTCGCGGCCCTTGACGGCCGTGGGCTTGATGAAATTGATGTACACGCTCAGCGGCTGAACGATTCGTCCGTTGACCACTTTGCGATTGCGGATCTTGACTTGCATGTACTCCAACTGTCCCAGCTCGCCACCAACACGTTCGCGTTTGACCAGCAGTGCCGTATAGTCGTTGACGCTCGCGCGGCAGTTTGCCAGTGCGCGACGGGCGGAGTCCAACGCTTGGTCCATCGGACTGACCGCCGGTGGTGGCGGAGCGAGGCTCGTTGCGTTAGCAACTCGATGGACAGGCTCCGTCAGATGCGGCTCTTTCGCAGCAGCAACTCCCGTTACGCTTGCCAGCGAGAGAGAGCTCACGAGTGTCAGAAAATGTCGACGTTCCATGTCCATTTGGGGCTTCCTTGCACACAACGAAAAGGCCAGACCGTGGCTCCGTTAAGGTATCGCCGCCGATGTGCTTGCTAAATGAAGAGATTATTGGAGGTGTGATTGGCCCGCGTATTCGTTGAAATTGTTTTACCGTGACGTGGCCTGCGAAATGTGTTTAATGGGAATTTCGCAATGCCGAGTCATTCCACGTCGCGAGCATACCGGCGCCCGAGATCCGATCGCCAGAGGAATCCGCCGTCATTTTGAGATCACAGTTTCACGGCAGCGTGTTTCATGATGATTGGGCGTCCTTGGACATGGGATTCCGCTGGCTAACCTCAAAACACGATCGAATGTTCGCTTTTTGCTGATTCAACAATCCCTGTCGAAAGCGGGTCCAAACCACTAAAATCATTGACAGTGTTTCCATCCGACGAATCCTCAGCAGCATCTGAACATGAATTCCCGTCCCGGTCCGCCGTCCGCACCCCCGCCAGAACCGTCCGTCATCCCCGATCACGGTTGGCACTGCACGCACTTCTTCTATCGATTCCGACGCGATGTGCTTGATGGGCCGATGCCGTCGAGCGCTCAAGAACAATTCCTGCGGGCGTTGCACCCCACAGGCGATGCGTGCCCAGAGCGTTTGGGTAGGTATTGGATCAGCGGGCATCGCGCCGATTTTGGAATCGTGGTGATGGACCCTCATCCGGCGAAGGTTGACGCGATTCACCAGTCATTGATCTCGGGGCCACTTGGCAAATACATCGAGCCGACTTGGTCGTTCGTTTCGCTCAGTGAAGTCAGCGAGTACGTGCCCACGATCGAGCGATATCGGGATCGACTGATCGCCGAAGGCAGCGAGCCGGGGTCGGATGAGCTCAATGCCAAGGTTGCTGCGTACGAGCGTCGTTTGCCGATGATGAACGAACAGCGATTGCGTCCGGAGTTTCCCGACTGGCCCGCGGCTTGTTTTTATCCCATGAACAAGAGTCGCGTGCCAGGCGCGAACTGGTTCACCGAGCCATTCAGTCGCCGCAATTCGATGATGGCTGAGCATGCTCAGAGCGGCATCGCATTCGCCGGTCGAGTGTCCCAATTGATCACTGTCGGGGTTGGCTTGGATGACTGGGAATGGATGGTCACCTTGTGGGCTCGCAATCCGGACTACTTGAAAGAGATCGTCTACACGATGCGATTCGACGTCGCGAGTGCCAAGTACGCAGAGTTCGGGCCGTTCTACGTCGGCTACAAAGCGGATGCGGACGAGATTTTGGACCATTGCCGGCTGACTTGAAAAGCGATTGAATTCCATGCCAGATGCTGTCCACACCGGGGAGATCCTTCACGACGTTCTTGGATTGACTGTGATAGCTCTGTTGGTTTGGGGATTCGGTCGGTTGGTCCACTTTCTCCAGGCAAGAAAGAGTCGAGTCCATCGTCTGCTTGGACACTTCGTACCAGAATGGAGTGCCGCGGTTTCGTTGCTTTTTGGTCTGATCTGCTTGACTTGGAATGCTGTGTACGGAGACCTTGCTTCAGCAACGCCGCAGTACCCGGATGGATTTGCTCCACCCACACAGCAGTTTGAACATGGCATTTTTGCAATGTTCGGTATGCTCGTCGGTCTCGTGTTCGGGTTGATCCATGGCGTCATTCTCTTGACAAGGACGCCAAAATCGGAGTTAACCGGTCACGCAGACCCAAAAATGGCCTCGCCGATCGAAGACGGGAATCCCTACCGTCCTCCGAGCGTGTGACCTTGCGCCGATTGGTTATGATGGGGCAGCCCTTCCCGCTCTTCGCTTATCTGCTATTTCGTACGCCTCATGAATTCGCCTGGAAAACCGCCGCCCCCCGCAGGTGCTCCACCCGTTGTCGCTCAACCAGCACGCCGAACCAATGACGCCGGTGGCAACGTCGCCGCGGCGGGCGCGGTTGCTGATTTGGCCAAGCGGATCATCGGCAACGTCGAGAACGCGATCGTCGGCAAACGCAAACAGCTTGTGCTTTCCATGGTCGCTTGGCTGAGCGGCGGGCACATTTTGTTGGAAGACGTTCCGGGGGTGGCCAAGACGATGCTGGCTCGCGCGATGGCGCTCAGCCTGGGTTGTCACTTCAAACGTGTGCAATGCACGCCCGACCTGTTGCCCTCTGACGTCACCGGTACATCGATTTTCAATCAAAAGAATTCCGAGTTTGAGTTTCGCCCCGGTCCGGTTTTCACACAGATCTTACTGGCGGATGAAATCAACCGCGCCACGCCGCGAACCCAAGCCTCCCTGTTGGAGGCGATGGCGGAGGGCCGAGTGACGGTCGACGGAACGACTCACGTGCTAGACAAACCGTTCCTGGTCATCGCCACGCAGAACCCGGTCGATCACGAAGGAACGTTTCCGCTGCCGGAAGCACAACTGGATCGTTTCCTGATGCGATTCAGTTTGGGCTATCCGACGATGGACGAAGAGCTACGTATGTTGGATCTGCTGCAGTTCGGCCATCCGGTCGACAAATTGCAGCCGGTGGCCAAGGCCGAGGAGTTGGTGCAAGCACAACAGGAGATCTGTAAGGTTCACGTCGATCCACGTGTTCGGCAATACTTGTTGCAGATCGTGAACATGACACGGTCCCATGAGGATTTGGCGCTCGGAGGCAGTCCCCGAGCCACGATCGCGTTATTTCGCTGCGGCCAAGCCATGGCGGCGATTCGCGGGCGCGCATTCGTCACGCCAGACGACGTCAAAAAGATCATCGCGCCGGTGATGAACCATCGATTGATCCTGCGCCCCGAGAGTCGATTGAGAAAAGTCACGACCGAAAGCGTGCTCGACGAAATCGTCGGTGACGTGGCGGTTCCCACCATCGACGCGAATTGATTGCGGGGCCGATGCCATGTCGCTCGCCATCGATGATTTGGAGGCCGCCAACGTTTCGCCAACGAAAGAACAGCCGACCGCTACGGCAAACGAGGGTTCCGGACCTGGATTCACACTGATCGCGATCATCAGCGCGGTGATCTTGGCTGGCATGGTGTTCGGAGGTGCCTTGTGGGTATTCGCCGGCATCGCCGCCGGCATCATCGTCTTCCTGAACCACTTTCTGGCCAAGACATGGTCGCAATGCTGCGTCGCCGTCAGATCGCACAACAACGATGATGACGAGCTGAAGGTTGGTGGGCGAGTTGCCGTCGAACTGGCGGTCACCAACACGGGTCGGTTGCCGGTGTTCTGGGTGCTGGTGGAGGACCTATTGCCGCGATGGGCGACTCGTAGCGAGCATCCGACGTTGCGTGTGGAAGGAGACCGCATCCAGGTCATGCTGCTTTGGCCCGGCGTGACCCGCAAACTGAACTACGAAATCGTCTGCCATCGACGCGGCTATTTTCAAATCGGCCCTACCGTGCTGGAGACCGGTGATCTGATGGGCTTATATCGACGTTATCGCGTCGGCACTGATCCACAATACGTCACGGTCTTGCCAAACGTGGTGTCCCTGTCCGGTTACGACATCGGATCGCGACGCCCGATCGGTGAGATCCGCATGCGCGACAACGTCATGGACGACCCCACACGCTTGCGTGGCATTCGGCGTTGGCAACCCGGCGACCCGATGCGCAGCGTTCACTGGGCTGCCACAGCCAGGACGGGAGTGCTGCATAGCAAAGTGTACGAACCGTCATCGATCGCCGGCGCGACGATCGTGCTGGACTTGCATGTGCAAAGCAATCCCGATCGCGACGAGCCTGTTCGCAGTGACTTGGCGATCACCGCGGCGGCTTCGATCGCATCGGCACTGCATGAATCTGGTGAACCGTTTGGCATGGTATCCAACGGACGTGACGCCGCGGATCGCATTCGTACCGAAGGTTGGATGGGAGATCATCGCGTTCGTGATTCGGCGACTCAAGCCGCTGCGATGAAATCGGACAACGATCGCATGCGTCCGGTGGTTCTGCCAGCCGATCGTGGGCCCGTGCATCTGAGAGAAGTCATCCGAACACTGGCTCGATTGGAGCGAACCGACGCGTTGAAACTGCCCGAGTTGTTGATGGAGGCGGAATCACGGATTTCAAGTGAGACGACCGTGTTGGCAATCGTCCAGCGATGTGACGAACAATCGATCGCCGCGCTGCTGGGACTTTCGCGACGCGGCAGGGCCGTTGCGGTGATCGTCAACACTTATGACGTGAACGACTTTTCATCGATCGCAGGCCCCTTCATCGCCCTGAACATCCCAGTCTTTCACCTCGCGGGCGAGCAATCCATTTCTGACGTCTGCCGGTCATTCGCACTGCGTGGCTAGCCCGGTTGAATCATCAGCCGCAGCACGATCGCATCCGGTTCCCACAGGCAGGAGAAAAACACGTACAGGCGAAAGAACCGGACGCTATCGAGAACGTCCAGCGTACGTCGACGAAAGTCAACAAAATACGAGCTCGACGCGCAAGTGAGCGACTGGAGGTGCGTTCAACACAATCATGGCTCCCCTCTCCCCCAAATCCTGGCGAGCCTAAGCGAGCCAGGATTTGGGGGAGAGGGGCAGGGGGGTGAGGGGGGCAACGCGTACTGGCAAGCATGCTTGCCTAAGAGTAGGTTTGAGATACCTTGCAGACAATTCCATCGTGAATCAGATCATCAGTTTCGATCGGTTTCAGCCCCTCTCCCCACAAAGTAAGGCAAGCATCACTTGCCTTACTTTGCGGGAAGAGGGGAGCCATGTTCTGTGACGTCGACTTAAGCCGTTCCCTATCGCGTGGCGGCTGATTTGCGCCGACTGCCCTCGCGAGCCGCTTATGCGTCGCGGCTCACTAGATCAACAGCCGTTAGACGGCTCAAACGTTGCCGCCGAGTGTTTTCATGGCGCGTACCCATAACATGCGGACGGCCGCGTTGGTGCGTCCTAACTTGGCCGCGATTTCCTCGTAGCTCATCTCGTCAATGTGTCGCATCGTCACGACGCTGCGTTGATCTTCTGGCAGACTTTCGATCGCAGCGGCCAAGGCCAGAGTTTCCTCCGCGGATTGCAGCACGGCACTGACGGTTGGATCTGGTGCGATGGCCAAGATATCGATCGGCTCATATTCTTGCGTTTCGCAATCGACCGCATTTTGTAGCTCCCGACCACCACGCTTTTTTGTGCCGACCAAACGACGCTGTTGGTCGCGAATCGTGTTTTTCAAAATGGCCCTCAGCCAAGCCAGTCGCTGGGCGTGGCAGGTGCCTTGAAATCCCGCCTCGCCTCGCCAAGCTTGCAGCAGCGTTTGCTGAACGATATCGGATGCTTCCACACGACCACGTAGTGCATCGGGCAACTCACGGTCGGCGATCATCTGCAACCACGGTCTCAGCCGTCCAATGGACCAACTTTGCCGCAATCCCGTTTCTGGATCAATCTCATCGTTCATCAGTCAGCCAACCTAGCTTGCACTCGGAGTCTCTTCCAATGACCCGCGGCGATTGCAGGCAAAATGAACACCAACACTCCAACGGAAATCAACAAAACGTCTTGCGGCCTGATCCAATAGACGACTCCGGGAATTTTGTCGAATTGAGTATTCCATGACATCATGACCATCGCGAACCCGCCCGCAAGGGAGGCTACTACGCTGACCATGAGTGCTTTCCAGGCACATCGCCTGAGCAAATACACCAGGCTCACAACGGCGAGAGCGATCATCGTGCCGGCGATCCAATTAGATACCGCTGACTCTGCCTGTGGGGTGTGATTTGACATCGCTCGCCAAGAATAGAGTGCCAACAAGGCGATCGGTGGAGCCAGCAACAATGCTCTTAGCGAGAGCTGTCGTCGACGGACATAGCGGATCACGTAAGCCAGTGGCAACAGAATCCCGCCTGTGGCAAAGAGCGATATCAATAGCTGATGGATATACAGTCGGCGGTCGATGAAGACGCCGGTGATGTTCAGCGATCGGTGGTACCGTGGATCGTCATCGGGCGACTGAAGCTTGACGCTGGGGGCCGAATCCATGGAGACGGACTGGCTCTCCAGTCGATGCACATAGATTCCTTCGTTGGTCAAGCCAACCACCATCCGATCGGACTCACTGTCCCGCTGATCATAGATCAGCGTCGGGTAGGAGTCACCAGCGAACATCATCGTTGCGTGTCGATGCTTGCTTTCGTGGACCAGGCTGCCATCACGCAAGTCCCACCACATCGCGATACTGTCCTTTGTCGTACCCTTCAGTAGCGGTTGTCCTGACGCGTAAATAACGCGTGAATTATAGACTTGTGGATGTTCTACTTGGTAAAGGATCTCTGGCGAATCCAACGATCGGCACTCGATAGAGTCCGAGGTGTAGCTGATGCGATATGTGCCTGCCCCGACTCGGCCTTCTTGGACTTGGCCAGCCTCCTCCGGAAATTCCACCACGGCAACATCCTGACTCGGGGCTGCCTCCTCTCGATACGTTTCTCGAAATCGACCGTCCTGATTTGTCCACTGCAATTGTGTCCATACAGTCATGCGGTTTCGAGCCCCCTGTAACTTGGTCACCAACCCTATCGTTGCCTGATCACCGTCCTGGCTGATGATGTGCAATGCCAGATGATCGGTGTTGTACCGTAGTTGTTTCAAGTCTTGTGAGACCAGCGATCGTCCCAGCGTTTCTCCTGTTCTTGTATTGAGGCAGCGAGCATCCAACATCTCGCCAACGGGGTCGGCCCCGAGAACAAACATGCAATCGGTTTCGTTGGCAACGGTGATTTTTGGCCATGATTGGTTTCTCGCCCATTGATTTTCCACGGCTTGCAGCCCCAGTTTGGCGGTCCAAATGACCGCTCCAGTCTTTCCGTCCAATCCACGGACCACGATATCTTCGTTGTCGATGTCGCCGACGACGATATCCGGCACCTTGTCGCCGTTGATGTCTGCTTCGTACACATCGGAGGGACGCATCCACGGTTTAGACGCATCGAGTCCCTCGAAACAGGGGCGATGCCAAAGCACTCGCTTCGCTTGACGATCGACCTTGAACAGAACAAATCCAGAGCTTCCCTTTACCAATCGTCCAGAACGGTTCCGAAACTCCGCATCGGCAAGAGCGTAGAAATATCGCGACGGCTCTGCGAAACTTGGCCAGAGATACTGAAACTCGCCGGCAATGTGTTCTTCGTTCACAGCAAACCGAAGCTTTCCCGTTTCGCCGTCGATGATGGTCGAGACCGTTTCCATCACGCTACTTTGCTGCAGCAGCAAATCAGAGGATCCGTCCGCGTTGGGCAAAACAAAGACTGGCGCACTGCCGTCACACTCCACTGGGGTCTGCCAATTCACAACACCGTCGCGCAAATTGACACAGCGAGCGAGTTCACCCTGCGAAATCATGAGCAATTGTTTGCCGTTCGTGATCGAGTCAAACGTGGTCCCCATTTGGTACGAATTGAGCCATAACGTCGAATTCATTGGGCCATCCCAGACGGCCGCATCATTGATCAGCCCAAAGGGACCGGGACGACGTCGGTAGTAACGCGATCCGCTTTGCCCTACATTCAATGCCCGGTTGTCCAGGAATGTCAGTCCTCTGGCCATGCTGGTCCGTTGCTCATCTCGCATGTCCATGACGACGGTCAAACTGTCCAACTCCAGCTCACGGGGGCCGCCAACGACGACGGAGGTCAGTAACTGAGCACTTTGAGAGTCGTAAACAAACGAATCGATCTCGACGACATTGGCGACCGTTGCATCGTTGAACAAAGGCGTGTGCCGCCAACCGATGCGAGAACCATCTCGACCGCTCAAGACATCAATACAAACCTGGAGGGCCGCGATGTCTCCTGTTGCAGTGACCGGCTCCGGCACGGCAAGGCTGGCGACCGCCACGTCTTGCACGCCGTCGCGGTCAACATCACCCACGACTTGGCAGTTCTGTACGGCTTGATCAACACCAATGATCGTCGCCGGTATGTCCCATTTCGACTTTCCCGTCAACGCATCCAAACACTGGATCTTGGGAAAACTATTCCACGAATCATCAATCATGCTGAGCAGAATTTCGTCGATACCGTCGCCATCCAAATCGGCGCAGATTGGCAAGTCAGACTTCGCCGCGTTTGCGATCTGATTCAGTAGCTTGGCCTCGTAAGGGATCCTCCAACGCAATCGATCTTCGCCAGGAACATAGAGGTTGAGATGGGGATCGTCAAAACCGTTGGATGCGTTGCGTGAGAGCATGATGACTCCCCACTGGTCCTCGCCAAGCTCAACTCGTTGGGGGCCATCAAAGAGTGATTCAGGCAATGCAACGGCGACGACCGAGTCTGGGGCGTCATTGTGTAGGTCGAACACTCGCAGTGTTCGCTCCGTCGCCGTCACAGCGACCAGTCGTTCATTCACCATCCCCAACTGTGGCGTGGACAGCGTCATCAAGCCCGTTCCAGTTCGTCCTCCACCCCATGTCGTCCCATAGACTTGATGCAGCTCAGATCTGCGAAGGTCTTGACCAGCACGTGGGAAAATGTTCAACGTGTTTCGATCGTCATCCGAGTACTGACGTCGATATCGCAACAGTCCCGAGTTGGGCCATGCCTTGTGCGAAGTCATGTCCACGACCGGCAAGGCTTGCCGTCTCAGCGTCTCAGAACTCTTGCCTGAAACCAATACCAGCATGTGCTGAGCGATCCCGCTGTCCTCGAATCGAGCCGCATTGATGAGCAGGTCGATGACGTCGTCCCCATTTGTGTCTTCGACAGGAATCACGTCAACGATGACCGACACGGGAAATCCATCCAACGGATACTTCGACAGCACGTAAGCGGGATCCTCGGGGAACTGCAACGCAACGCTCCACAGGGGCTCGCCATCATGGCTGATCGCTGCGATGGCGGCGTGCTGTGCCGCAGTGACCAACAAGTCTTTTCTGCCGTCACCATCCAGATCAATTGTCTCGCGAACCACCCTTGGGATTCGAGCGAACGGTGATCGCAAGACATTGTGGTCACCTTGAAAATTCGACTCGGGGTCGAACGCAAAACTGACGGCAAGATTTTTTGCTTCAGGTCTCTTCGCTTTGTCTCCTTTACCGTTCTCTGCGACCGATTCGAGGTCAGCCTGCACTGGCAACAATTTCGAGCACTCGATGGAAAACCGCTTCGTTGCGGCTGCGCCGAATACCTCCAGCTCGTTTCTGCCCAGAACCGCGAGACCTCCATCGTCCAATGGCACGGCGAGCCGCTCGGTCAAGTCGATTGACTTGGGTTCAATGCGACGATCGACATAGCGGACCTTGGTCGTTTCACCTCCCAGGACATCCACTCTTGCAGACTCCGAAAATCGCCCTTGGCTATCCAATCGCACTGCATACTCATCTGCTTTCAACTCGATCGGTTGTAAATTGGGGGTCGTCATCAAAAAGGAAGCGTCTGCGCCGTCGTCAGCAGGCTGCACCGAGGCCAAATGCAATTGTCCGTCGGTCGCGATTCGCAAATGTCCTCGTTGCGTTTGCCGATACTGTTGCAGCAATCCCAGCAGCAGCAACAAAGCAACCGCGGTAGCCAGTGCGGCGGCCGCAACACTGCGAACCGGTGTTTCGTGCCTGCGGTACCAACGGGTCGCACGCACCCAAACGGGTAAGCCGCGTGCGGAGATGGGCAAGTGATCGCGGACGGCTCGCAAATCATCGGCAAACGCCTGTGCGGTTTGGTATCGACGGTCGCGATCTTTGTCCAGCGATTTGAGCAACACCAAGTTCAGTTCACGAGAAACCGCCGGACTGATCGTTGCGGGCGGCGTCGGATCATCGTTTTGGATTTTGGCAAGCAGTTTCAGGGGCGAATCGGCATCAAAGAGGGGCTTGCCGGTCACCAGTTCGTACAAAGTGGCCCCAAGTGAATAAATGTCGGTTCGGTGATCGACGTTTTCATCGGAAACCGAAATCTGTTCAACGCTCATGTAACGTGGCGTACCGATCATCGCACCGGTAACTGTTGCGGTGACGTCTGCACTGCGGCGGGCCAATCCAAAGTCCGTCAGCCACAAATGGCCGCATTCGTCGAGCAGCAGATTTCCCGGCTTGACGTCACGGTGAATCACACCCCGGTCGTGCGCGTGCTGCAGCGCATTCGCGGCACCGATGCCGATTTCGATCGCCTTGTCGATAGCATCGCCAGGTCTTGCCGGTTTGATCGTGTTCCAATCGACCAACGAGTTTCCTTCAATACACTGCATCGCGTACCAGTGGAGCCCGTTGTGGTGCCCCACTGCATGGATCGGAACGATGTGTGTGTGATGCAGCGTCGCAGCCAATTCGGCTTCGCGAACAAACCGCTCCGCAGCCCGAGGATCCACGCTGCCGGTCGGCAGGACTTTGAGGGCAACGACGCGATCAAGTGATTCCTGGCGAGCCCGATAGACGATCCCCATACCGCCTCGGCCGAGTTCACCTAGAATTTCAAAGCCAGGGATTTCCGGAGTCGACTGCGTGTCTGAGGGGTTGTTGGGGGCATCGCCGACTGTGGTGCTGTCACACCGCAGACCATCGACCCCGCGCCGTATCCGGAGCAAACCGTCCAAGCACGACCGTAAACCGGGGGCCAGCTCGGGATGCGCAGCAACCAGTTCTTCGACCGAGGGCCGCGTCGCTTCATCGGATTCCACCCACTGGTCGATGATTTCCGAAATGATTTCCGCGTTCCTGAGATCCACGCTCGATTCGTTTTCGTCTTCCGCCACGACGGATCACCTTTGTGCAAAAAGTCAACTTGCCCCGATTTCCCAGACGCAAGAGAAATGGCGGCGCAACGCGGCAAAATTGTTTTGCGAGATTTCTTTTCGTTTTGCAAACCCGCTTTGAATTGGGCGGGGTGTTATCATAAGCGAGACAACTTTCATTCCCTCTTTTCCATGATAAAAACATGACGCGATTTGCACTCATCGGCGGGTTTCTTGGGGCCGGCAAAACCACCCTCATTGGTCAGATCGCGAAAAAGTACATCGAAGCGGGAAAAACGGTGGGGATCATCACCAATGATCAAGCCGCAGACTTGGTGGATACGCACAACTTGAGATCCCAGGGATTTTCCGTCGGAGAGGTCGCCGGAGCTTGTTTCTGCTGCAGTTTCGATGACCTTGTCGGGACGGCAGATTCTCTCTCAGCCGTTTCGCCGCCCGATTTGCTGATCGCGGAACCGGTCGGCAGTTGCACCGACTTGGTTGCCACGGTCATCTTGCCACTGCAGCAATTGCTGGGCGAACGATTTGAACTGGCACCGTTTGGGGTGATCCTGAAACCATCCCATGGCCAGCGCATCCTGTCACTTGGCAAGGAAACGACGACACGCAGTGGTTTTTCGCCTCAAGCCGAATACATCTTTCGAAAACAACTTGAGGAAGCCGACTACTTGATGATCGGACGAAGCGATCAATTGAGCGATGAACAACGCGATGAGTTGGTCGCCGCGTTGGCCGAGATTGCGCCAGGAGTCCCCGTGCTGTCGATCAGCCCCAAAACGGGTGACGGCGTCGACGAAGTCATTGGTTACATCGAGTCACCGATGGCCGCCGGTCGTCGATTGCTGGACATCGACTACGACACCTATGCCGACGGCGAAGCCGAGTTGGGGTGGGTGAACTTGGCTGTGACAGGCAACGCCGAATCACAAGTCGACTTGGATCAATTCGCATCGCAGATCGTCGGATCCATTGCCAACGCGATCGATCAGTCGGGTAGCGGCGCGATCGCGCACGTCAAAGCCTCCGTGTTGGGCGGAGACACCCAAGCCGTCGCAAACGTCGTTGGAAACCAAAGCGATGTGGACGTGGGGCTCGCTGCCAATCGATCGGTCGCCGGCGATGTCCAAGTCATCGTGAACGCGCGAGTTGCGATGGATCCTGATGAGCTGCAGACGATCTGCGAACAAAGCGTTCAGTCGGTCGCCCAACGTCACGGCGTTTCGCTCAATCCTGTATCCGCTCGCTCTCTGCGTCCAGGCCGCCCCACGCCGACACACCGCGTGACCGGAACGGTGTGATGACGGTGACGCGTTCTTTGCAGAGCCGAACTGTCAGTGGAATGATCTTTCGCTGGTTGGTGGGTGCGGTGATCGGAACAACGATCATCGGGCTGACTTCGCCGTGGTTCATTCGCAGCTATCTGCCACTGTCGGCCAGCGCGGAGCGAGGTGTTTGGGTGTTGGAACCGGGCCAAACCTATCGTTGGCGGAGCGAAGGTTACGCGGACACGATGATTGGTCCGATGGGAATGCCCGGGCGACGCTCGATTGCTCCGGTTCAGCGGAACAGTTCCCGGTCGTTACGTGTTGCATTGTGGGGCGATTCGCAAGCCGAAGGCGTTTCCGTCACCGACCAGAACAAGCTATTCGCTGCAATCGAGCAAGCCAGCAACGGCAATGCGGTTGCTTTTCCGTTGGCCCGCAGTGGGGAAAATGCCGCAGATTGGGTCACTCAGATGCCGCGAGTCGAAACCGCGTTGGGAATCGAGCTGCATCTTTTATTGATTGTTGACCTGGAGGATTTGATTTCAGCAACAGAGGCTCCCTTGCCGCCACCGAGTGAGCAGGATGCCGTTGCGGCCAAGAACGCGTTGGCCAAACGCTTGCCAGCGTTTGTGATCCAAGCCGCTCGAAACCTGCTGACGCAAAGCGACGGGATGACACCGCGTGAGCTGCGGTTCGCGATCGGGCCTCCTGAGGCGACACCTGATGCCGTTGACGCAAAAGAGCCCGGTGATGCAATTGAATCAATGACAGACGCTTCGCAATCAACCGTTGACTGGGCTTCGGTACTCAAAGCGATCGATGATGCGACGACGTTGCCGATCGCAGTGGTCTACGCACCCAAGGTGCCCATGATTGTGTCAGGTCGAATCGTTCGGCAGAGCGACACGGCGGACGAATTCGAAACGATGAAACAAGTCGCAGCATCCAGGGGCATCCACGTGATTGACGTGCGAAATCGTTTGCTGGAGTCCGCTGACGCAGGTCGCTGGCCTCATGGTTTTCACAACGGTCAGTTTGGATCGGGGCATCTCAATGCGGATGGAAACCGCGTGATCGCGGAGTCGCTCAATGAGTTTTTAATGCTAATGCGTGAACGTCCGGAGCCTGACTGAGGTTTGAAATGATCCGCACACTCAATCTGCTCAATTTCTAAGTTACGCCTGCTGCGTCGTCTGATTCCGACATGGTTGTGTTGAGCCCTAAATGTTGATTGGCATGTCGCGGGCGGTCTGTTAATTCCCTGCGTAATGGGATTCGCCAGAAATCCCTCACACCATGCTACATCTACACGCCAGATTCCCGTTCTGTTTATGATCGATCAGAAAGGCAACGACATGCTGATTAGCAAACAACCAGCTGCCAACGCAGCTGGTGGCCCCCAGTGAGCCTCAGGCGCTAGCCGTGGGCTGGCAAAACGTTGGGGTTGTGTGTTTTTGGGTTTGCGCAGGTTTATGTCCCTACTGCCGGCGCAGCTGGTGGCCCCAGTGAGCCTCAGGCGCTAGCCGTGGGCCTGAGCCGGATTGTGGTGCCGGCCCACGGCTAGCGCCTGAGGCTCACTTTGATTGCCATGCATGGAACAAAAACCTGGACTGAAAAAACAATGTCAACACCAACCTTTTGCCAGCCCAGCGCTAGCCGTGGGCCTGAGACGGATCGTGGTGCCGGCCAACGCAGCTGGTGGCCCACAGTGAGCCTCAGACGCTAGCCGTGGGCCTGAGACGGATCGTGGTGCCGGCCAACGCAGCTGGTTGGCCCCCAGTGAGCCTCAGGCGCTAGCCGTGGGCCTGAGGCGGATTGTGGTGCCGGCCGGCGCAGCTGGTGGCCCACAGTGAGCCTCAGGCGCTAGCCGTGGGCCTGAGGCGGATCGTGGTGCCGGCCAACGCAGCTGGTGCCCCCCAGTGAGCCTCAGGCGCTAGCCGTGGGCCTGAGGCGGATTGTGGTGCCGGCCAACGCAGCTGGTGGCCCCCAGTGAGCCTCAGGCGCTAGCCGTGGGCCTGAGGCGGATTGTGGTGCCGGCCCACGGCTAGCGCCTGAGGCTCACTTTGATTGCGATGCATGGAACAAGAACATGGACTGAAAAACAATGTCAACACCAAACTTTGAGCAGTCCAGTGAGTCGCGTGAATAATCCGGCGTCGTGCGTCGTATGTTAGCCAATAGTGGCCGAACGACGTTGCTGCGGGACAAGCGTGCGTTCGGTGCTTCGATGGAACCTCTAAATCTTGGACACCAGCAAGTTAGGCGTCCCCGGAAGGTCCATAGTCTCAATCTCCGTCATCGCATCAGCCATGACTTCGCGGACACCTGGGTCGGAGAAAACCGGTGCGGTGACCAACGTTTGGTTTCCTGCACGTTGTGGGAGCGCAAGCACAGCACGGACGGTGCTGCCGAAATAGTCCAGTCGGTTGTTCTGTGTGGTCACCAACGTCGGGCCGCAGTGGACGCCGATGCCGAAACTCAGTTGCCTCGAATCGCCTTCTTGAACAGCAGCACGCATGTGACGTGCCGCCAGTAAGGCCTGATCTCGCGACGGAAAGACAGCCAGCAGGCTCTCCCCGATCGTTTTGACCACGTTGCCGCCATTGCTCACCACGACCTCAGAGATCAGTTTCAGGTGACCATTGACCATCCGGTATACCGCTTCGTCGCTGAGGCTGTCATACAGTCGATCGGTTTCGTTGAGAGTCGTGGCGACAAAACTCATCGTTTCGCTTGAGATCGGATTGTCGGCGGCAAAGGTCTGACGCGGAAACAGTTTTTGGAACAATGGATTGGCCGTCGCCATCGTTGCGGTCACGACATCATCACGTGGAATCATGCGTTCGATCCGTACCACATGCAGCGTGGACAGATCGTTCATCAGGGTGATGCACTGGCTGCCGCTGCGAAGTTTGATCGTGTGGTCCGCTGAACCAAAACGCGAAAAAACGAACTCTGCGGACGACGGCGACGCGGCGTCTTGCACTTTGATCATCTGAGTCCTGGGCAACCGTGGACCACGGATCAAGTAATCGCCAATGGGCAGGTCCAAAGTCGTCTGCAAACACTCGCCGGCGGCGACACGCAACTGGGCAACGACGTGCGGGGAGTGTTCTGGACCTCCGATGCAGTATTGTCCTGTGTTGGCGTCCCGAATCTCTGCGTGAACGCGAAACACCATCTCGATCGCATCTCCCAGATTGGATCGAAAGTCCACATCACATGCTTGGCAATGCGTGTGAGATTCGATGTCGGAAAGCTCGCTGCCACGTGATGCCGGAGCACGGCAGGTCGGGCACAGTACATCCCAGCCCAATGTCAAAATCCCATGTGCGGCACTCAACAAACAGGCATCGATCATGTCCGCCCCATCGACCTTCAATCGATCGGCGGCTGCGAGCGGACGGATTTGCGCAAGTTCTTGCTCGGACCATTGCGTGACCATTGTCGTCAACGCGTCCACGACACTTGCAGAAACACCTTGTTCGGACAACAAATCCATTCGCTGTCTCAGCCGTGACTGTCGCTTCGGCTTCAGCGGCGTGACCTTCTTGAAAGCGTCTTTTCCTTCGGTGGTGGTTAGTCGGCCTTGGATGGCACGGTCCATGCGATCATAGACACGGGCCAGGTTGCGAAAACCTTTCCAGTCCGCTTCCACTGTGGTCAGAATGCGACCGATTAGGTTTCTTGGTTCGATTTGCACTCGATGGGAAAGCTCGGTTCCGCCATCAGCGGTCGGCTGCAGTGTGACGGTACTGAGAAACCACTTGAACGGCCCAGTTTCAAACTCTCGCAAGATCCCCATCCGCTTTCCTTCGATCCACTCAAAGGGGTGTTCCTCCCAAGCGATACGGATCCCGCTAAGCGTGAACTCGCCAAACTTTCGCGTGCCAAGCTCTGGGTCCTGTTCGGTTCGATACTCAACAGAGGGCAGCCCGATCGCCTCGTTCAATCGTTCCGTGTTGGAAACCAAGGGCCACAGGTCGGCGGGTTTGCTCTTGAGCTGCCAACTCACGGTCTTGCTCCATAGTTTCCCTACGTCATGATCGGGCATGCGAGGATGGGCTTCGATATCGCTGGACTGCCCACGCGTGATCTCTCGAATCGCGGTGAGCAATTGAGAGGCATCTCCGAATCGATCCGCCGGCTTCTTTTGCAGGCAGCGATGGACGATCCGCGCCGCACCGTCCGTGACTCTTGCGTTGCGTTGTTGGATCGGCGTCGGCGCATCGAAGCAATGCATGCCCGCCAGTCGCATCAGATCGTCTGATACGAAGGGCACGTCACCGGTCAACAATTCATAGAATGTAATACCAAGTGAATAGACGTCGGCCGAGGGATCGAAAGATTTTTGCGCGCGACACTGCTCGGGCGACATGTACCGCGGTGTCCCGATGACCGCGCCGGCTTTGGTAACCTCCATCGACTCCGATTGCTCCGCATGCCGGGCGATGCCAAAGTCGGTCAGCTTGAGTGTAAAGTCCTCCAGGGGCAGGGTCTCAATCCGCAATCCGTCCGGGATATCCTGCTCGCGGAGTTTTAGCAAGACGTTCTCTGGTTTGAGATCGCGGTGAATCACGCCACGTGCGTGTGCGTCGACCAACGCATGCGAAAGATCCTCCATGATCCGCAGTGCGGTTGACTCGTCAATCGGTTGATGATGGGCCAACCAGTCTTTGAGGTTCACTCCTTCGATGAACTCCATCGCCAAGTAATGCGTCTCTCCTTCGTGCCCCACATCAATCAGTTTTGTGACGTGTTCATTCTCGGCATCCGCCAGCAAACGTGCTTCTTTGCGGAATCTGCGAATCGAATGCGCTGCATCGCTCCCGCTGAGTCGTAGTACTTTGACGGCAACGGTCTGCTGGTTGCTCTGGTCGACAGCACGGTAGACCACCCCCATGCCGCCTTCGCCGATCGACTCGAGCAGTCGAAAACGTCCCAGGCAGACACCCTCCAACGACTCTTGCTTTATCCTCGCCGCGGGTTGTCTGCCAAGAAGGTGCGTGCGCCCCGCCAACGCGTTCTTGTTCAGTAGTCCGCCCGTCGTCTCTGCTGTCGAGTCAAGTGAGTTGTCATCAAGCATCTCATGCTGAGGCAAGAAAGCTCCCAGGATCGATTGCCACTGACTCAGTGTCGGTAAGTGCTCATCATCGGACACACGCTCGGCAAGCCATTTGCTCAAAACCACGCGATCACGTCCACCCAAACACTTCAGGGCGTGAGATCTGGGCACGAAGTCAAGGAGTTGTCGCAGCAGTCGTTGCAAAGACACCAGGTCGGCGTCGGCATCGAACCTTTCCAACGAACCACTGGGGCTTGAGCCGAACGTGCAGAAATCGATTTGGACAACCAGTGACTCAAAGTTTCCGCTCGTCCAGATGGCATCGATATCCAACGCACCGTGATACAGCCCGACGTGGTGCGCTGCGTTCAAGGCATCGACGATGATGGCGGCAACGGTCAGCCGCTCGACTTTGGATAACTGCTGCAGTCGATTGGCCAAACGGTCTTGCTGCAGATCAACGTTCGTGGCAATGCCCAACTTCAACCAAGGTGGTGAATGAACCAGGCCGTTCTCGACAACTTGCCGGATCGCAAAATGGCTTGCCAAGTCTAGCAATGCGATGCGTTGATTCCATTGCTCCATTGCCGAGGGTTCGTCACGCAGAAAAGTGGCCATTCGCCATTCCTGCGCTCGCCCATCGGAGTCGAACCCGATGAGCGATTCAGCGTCCGGCACAACAGAGAGCGGTGACCACTGACAGGGCTTGGCTGGTAAGCGTTGAATGGGCAGTTCAGCGGTTTGGTCGGCAAACATGTTTTGTAAATGACACGAGAGTGATCCGTCTGTTCGCATGACGACGGACTGACCGCCGCAGCTCACCCAAGTGTTGGACGTATAGATAGGCGCCCCCTGCATCCGTCACACGCTTTGCCTCCAACCGATCCCATTGCGTGCAGCCGGTTCATGATGTAGCGATTATCAGGAAAGGAATGCTGCACGACGAGGTGGATGATTGCCCATCAAGGAAGCAGGTCGACGCCGAATGTCGACGACGATGCGACCGGCAACAGAGGCGCGAAACGTTTTCGGTTGGCGGTTCGAACATTGGTAAAGGGGTACCACACCACACCCAACATCGCGTCAACCGTTCCCGTGTCGCCCGGCAGTGTCAGGTTTGTCTCGCCGTAGATTGCCAAGTGATCATTCAGCGGCGCCAACAAGTCTGCTCCAAAGACAAACGACTCATCGCGTGGTCGCGCAGGCCCCGTAACGGCATTGGACTCTCCGTGTTCACCGGCGATGCCCAGCCAGTACGTGCACTGAACACCGGTGGGAAAGTAATGACGCAGAAAGACACTGCCTTGATTGATCGAACGCAGCGTGACCGAGCTGCCTAGGAAATCAGCCGTATCGTCAAACGCACGCAAGCGGCCTGTGAATCCCAGCCATGTCTGCGAGCTGAGTTCTTTGACAACACGGAATCGAAACTGTCCCAGCGAGCTGCTGTCAAAACCGTCTTGATACAAGTAGTCGAGAACCGCACCCCAACGCCAATCTCCTGCCGATTGAAACAATCCAATTGTGGTGAAGCTTTGCGTACGCTGGGTGTCTTCGCCCAACAACTCGAATACTTGAACTGCATTGTCAGACAACACCACCGCAGATCCGATTTGAAATCCGACCCCGTAGTCAGCCAGCAGCGGCGCCGCGTAGGAAACATGCATCCGTGTGCCTAGATTTGCGTTGACGCCAAAATCTTGGGGCTGCTTGGCTCCGTCGATCGCACCGTAGAAAGAAAGCTGTTCCCACAGCGACGAATTGGCTGAACTCGCTGGAAGTCCAAAACGATCCGATTCACACTCTCCACAGGCAACCTCCTCGCACGAGGAACCGAACTCATGTGAGGCAATCTGAGCCGATGCGGTGCCGAATCCACCGAACATCGACACGGCAATAGCGACGTAAAAAGTCAATCGACTCATGGGTTTTGCTAGCTCAAGCAGCGGCAAGATGTGAAACGAGCGTGTCGGAACACCCGATGACCAGATCTTGAATCGAAAAATATCAGTGCGTTACGCCAGTCAAACTGTCACCAAACATCCACCATTCCCTGTCACCAGCAGATTCGTTCATCAACAAACGCGTCCTCTGACAAACCTACTGTTTCTCGGAATGAAAAAGCGGGAAGTTTTCGTTGGCTGTTCGTTGAGCATCCATCAGCGAAGTCAACTCTTTCACACGCTCGGGCATCGACTCCGCCAAGTCCGTGGTCTCGTAGGGATCCTCCACAAGGTTGTATAGTTCCACCGGTTTGGGTTTCGTGGTGCTCACCTTCAACTGGACGACTTTCCAATCGCCTTTTCGCATCGCACGCTTGCCACCTTGTTCGGAGAACTCCCAGTACATCACGTCGTGCTGCTTCTGATTGACGGGATGTCCTTTCAGCGTAGGCAGGAAACTGATCCCGTCGATATTCATTGGCGGCGCGACGTCGACGAGATCGGCAAGGGTCGGCAACAGGTCTTGAAAACCTGAGACGTGATCGGTCGTGCTGCCCGCCTCGATCATGCCCGGCCATCGCGCGATCATCGGTGTGATGATGCCACCCTCGTACAGATCACGTTTGATGCCACGGTAGGGACCATTGCTGTCGAAGAACTCAGGATCGGCACCGCCGGCTGATGTGGCACCGTTGTCACTGGCGAACATCACCAACGTGTTGTCATCGACACCGAGCTGACCCAGCAATTGCATGATGCGGCCGATGTCACGATCCATCCGTGTGATCATCCCCGCAAAAGTTGCATGAGGATTGGGCTCATGCCGATAGTGCTGTCCGCCGGGCGTGCCGTAGGGAGTCTCCGGTCCCAACCGACCGAGATAATTTGCACGGCTATCCTCGGGGACATCCAAATCGACGTGGGGAATGGTATAGGGCAAGTACAGAAAAAATGGCTGGCGATGATTCACCGTAATGAACGACAACGCGTCTTCGGTGAACAGGTCATGACTGTAGTGCTTTCGCTGCGTCGAGTTCTCAATGAACTTTTGTTGACGTCCGTCACGCCACAGAAAATCGGGGTAGTAGTGATGTGCGTTGGTCTGACTCAAATAGCCAAAAAAGTGATCGAAGCCTTGTCGCCACGGCGCTCCCGTGGAATCTTCCATCCCCAGGCCCCATTTGCCGATGCACCCGGTCACGTATCCGGCGCTCTTCATCAACTCGGCCACCGTAAAGTCTTCTTTCAACAGACCTGGGTTCTTCGCATTTCCTCGCACGCGAGTGTGACCGGTGTGCTGGCCGGTCATCAGCACGCTGCGTGACGGAGCACAAACGGTGCTGCCCGAATAATGCTGAGTGAAGCGCATTCCCTCTAACGCCAGCCGATCGACGTTCGGCGTGCTGATGATGTTGCCGCCGTAGCATCCAAAGTCGCCGATTCCGGCATCATCGGCCAGAATGTAAATCACATTGGGCGGCTGAATATTGGTCGCCTGGATGTTTGGCGTCTGGACATTGGGCGGTTGGGCGGCCTGAGCCGCGTAGGCGATACCGACGAGGAACGCGAACAACAAAGTGCGGCAGGAACGAAACACGATACAGCCTTTCTCTACGAATCGACACGGTCGGCAAGACAATGGTTCAGCGTTCGCAGAACCCCAGATCAATCAACGTTAACAGATTTCACGTCAAAAAAATCGGATTTGATTTCCATTTTGCAAAGCGAGGCTGCTTTTACGCATTGACCGATCGCGATTACCATACAATGTCCCACCGTTTGCCCGATCCCTCCTATTTTTGCCGTCACGCCATGATGCTCCGTCGCCCCACCCCGTTGTCTCTCGTGCTGCTGACTCTTGTGCTGCTCTGCGTTCCGCGGCTTGCTTCGGCAGAGATCGATTGGCCGCAATTCCGAGGACCCGATGGCAATGGAATTGTGACCGGTCAATCAGTACCGGTGAGCTTTGGCGAAAAAGAAAACGTAACGTGGAAAACTTCCCTACCCGGAAAAGCTTGGTCATCTCCCGTGGTCGCAGACGACGTGATTTGGACGACGACGGCAATCGAAGTCTTCCCGACGGACGAGGAACGCGAAAAGATGCTCTCTGAAGCCGGCGTGGAGCAAAAGAAGTTCAAACAATTGGCGATCGCAAAATCCGTTGAGCTGAAACTGATCGCATTGAATTTCAAGACTGGCAGCATCCTTTCCAGCACGGATCTAACCACCGTCGAAAAACCGGACCCGATCCACTCTCTGAACAGTTACGCATCTCCCACACCCGTGATCGATGGAAGTGAGATCTATTGTCACTTCGGCAACTACGGAACCTTTTGCGTCGATCGGCAGACTCGTGAGATCAAGTGGCAACGTCGCTTGCCGATCGAGCATGCCGTCGGCCCCGGCAGTTCGCCGTTCATTCATGGCGACTTGTTGATTCTGATCCAAGATGGTGTCCAGCGACAATACGTGACGGCACTCAACAAAACCACCAGCGAAACCGTATGGGAAACTCAACGTCCTGAGATGGATGCTCCATCGGGCGACCAAAAGAAATCGTACTGCACACCGATTGCAATCACCGACAATTCGGGACGCGAACAGTTGATCTGCATGGGATCGCAATGGATGGTGTCCTACGATCCGGCGACCGGCAAAGAGATCTGGAAAGTGCGTCATGGGACAGGATTCTCCGTCGTCCCTCGACCGGTCTACGGAGATGGCGTGGTCTACTTCTCCACGGGTTTCGGTAAGCCTCAGCTTTGGGCCGTGAAAGTCGACGGCAGCGGCGATGTCACCGATACCCATGTCCTCTGGACGGTGACCAAGAGCATCCCGGCAAAACCTTCACCGATCTTGCACGAGGGATTGGTCTATGTTGTCGATGACAATGGTGTGGCAAGTTGTTTGGATGCATCGACGGGGGATGAAGTTTGGAAAAAGCGTGTCGGCGGTAATTTTTCCGCGTCACCCATTCTCGTCGACCAAAATATCTACTTCGGATCCCAAGATGGCAATGTGACGGTGATCAAGGCCGGTCGTGAGGGCGAAGTCGTCGCTGAAAATCATCTGGATGGCCAAATCATGGCTTCACCTGCGATCGTCAACGACGCCATGATCTGGCGTACCGCAGAGTCGGTCTACCGTATCGAATGAGTTTCGTCGACATTCACAATCAGTCATGACGCGACGTTACTACGTTCCCGACTTGCCACCCATCGGCGGCCCCATCGCGTTGCCGGATGAGGAAGCTCAACATGCGTCACGCGTGATGCGTGCCCAAACCGGTGACCAAGTCGTCTTGTTCGACGGAATCGGAAACGAATCCTCCGCAACGATTCAGTCAATCGATCGTCGGTCTTGCATATGCCATGCCAGCCCACGCGAATTGGTCGATCGCGAACCCGGCTTGCGTTTGCATCTCGGCATCGCTCTGCCCAAACCGGATCGTGCCAAAGAGATGGTGGAACGGTTGACGGAACTGGGCGTTGCACAAGTGACGCCGCTGCTCTGTAGTCGCTCTCAGCGCCCACCCTCGGGCGGCTTGCTCGACAAACTAAGACGTGTCGTGATCGAGGCCTGCAAACAATCGGGTCGAAATCAGTTGATGCGGATCGAGTCCCCGGTCGCGGTGGCCGATTTTTTCGCAATGGATACCGAAACACCACGCTGGATCGCACATCCTGGAGGCCAAGAGATGGACGGATCTCTTTCGCGATTGACCGGCGGCCAACTGCTGGCCGCCATCGGTCCCGAAGGTGGTTTTGACGACGAAGAAATGAACGTGGCGTTATCGAGGGGCTGGATCGCGATCGATTTGGGAAAACGGATCTACCGAATCGAAACCGCAGCAACCGTGATCGCGGCTCACGCAAGTCATTTGCCGATGCGATAGCCGTTTCGTCAATCGCTGTAAAACACCGCCAACCAGACAGTGGGCTCGGTCGGCGACGTCCACTCGACACGGTGTTTTTGATGCGCCGGAATATGAACGTGGTCGCCGGGCAGCAATTCGATCGATGTGCCGCGGCCGGCAATTGCAAGTCTCGCGGCACCTCGCAACAGCACAACCCATTCCTGCTCCGATTGGTCGTACCAAAAGTCCACCGGACTGCAATGTCCGGTGGACACGATGCGTTCGATGCGGACATTCTGATTCTGCAGCAAAACCTCCGTCAATTCAGCGGGCAACTGGGATGGTACGTGCTCGAACAGATTCATGCTGTGTTGTGCTCCAAGGCGAATTGCGGATAAATCTGTACCTGTCGTAGTGGACGAGGTTACGAGTCCCTGAAGCGAGGTTACGCGCCGAGGACTCGTTAATTCGTCCACTACCGGAGGATTCTAATCTGGCTCTCGCCTGTCGTGGATTGCGACGGTTTTACTGTGCACAGGGAATTCTGGCGAATCCCACGACGGAGTGACCTGCTCATTGTCGACTCGCTATTCTACCATCGGAAGCAAAATGGCGACCGTCAGGACTACCGTTCACTTGTGTTAGGAAACGCAACTCGTGATTCAGTTCATCAAGAATCTGAAAGAAAAGTGGAATAACTGGTGCGGCGATCGAGACATGGAGCTTGTGATCCGCCAGCAGATTACCGCGCGAGGATTCTATGGCAAAACGGCTCAACTGAGACAGGTTCGTTTGGTCGCGGTTCAACGACCGGGATGGATTCAAGTGTTTCGGTTCGAAGCGACCGCGAGGGTGGCAACCGACGACAACGACGGCCCGGATACGACGCCCGAGTACCGCGAATTGCTCGGATTGGTCCGTGAGGACATGCGTCAGGATTCATCGATCGTCGAGCTATTTGAGAACGAAGACGATCGACGGGAACAATTCGCCAACTGGAGCGACGGCCTGATCTGCCTCCGCGGCGCCCATGGTCTGTCACGGATCTGAGTCGACCGATTGTCGATCGGCTTTCGGGACGCGAAACGAATTGGTAACAATTTTCGGATGCGATTCCCTATGCCCTGACAGGGCTTGATAATACAGCCCAGGGCAAAGCAAAACGACGCCCGGGGTTGTACTGTACTGGACGAAAATCGCCGAAACATCAAACCAACAGCAAAGGCTGAATAGCAAAATGTTAGCACAGGTTGTCCCCTGCAATCGGACCGGAATCACTCGCTGTCGTTCGCTTTCTCAGCGTACTCCACTTCGATGAGCAACGTGTTCGGTTTCGGTTCCACCGTTTTGACGATGCCAGACGTTCGGTAGCTTCGATGTTTGGGATGCAGGAGCGTCTCGGGGATCATTCCTGGACGCTCCGCACCGTTGCCGATTTCGTAGTCAGAAATCACAACGACCTTGTGTTGCCCTGTCACGGCACCATCGTCGACCTCATAAGTCCCCAGCACAAAGGTGCCATCTGGACCAATCGCCCCGCGCGCGACGATCGGCGGATCGAGGGCTTGGGACTCAAACTCAATGTTTCCCCCACGCAGCACTTTGCCGTCAGGAAACTGCACCACGCCCTGGACCGGGTAGGTCGCCGGACGCGAGGAACCGCATCCGATCGTTGCGATCAACGCGACTGATATCGCAAAGCTGTGCAATGAATTGAATTTCATAGGCAGAGTTTCTCCCAAGACAGACGTTTGTCCCATGGATTGCCATTCCCTAAGGATTCACTCCGATGTGCTCAAGAAATTCGTACGTCAAACCGCCGGTCGCCAGTTTGTGTTTGTGTTGATACCGCTCAACAGCGTGCTGCATGGGTCGGTTCCAAGTAGCTTTGTCGGTCTTCGGATCAAACCCTTTGTCCTTGAGCGCCTTTTGAATCCGCTTGAGGATTTCCGGCGTGATGTTGGTGTTGCATAGCACCCGTTGCCAGACGAGGGTTTCCGGATGTAGCAGCACCTGACGCTTGACGGTTTCATACTCCGCAGGCACGTCGACTCGTTTTTCACTGGCGGACGAAACAAGTTCTCGAACCTTGATCGTCTTGTACTCGGCCGGCTCCTTGATCTCCTTGACTTGAGCTGGACTCACCAACACGGTGGTTTCAACAACCTGCTCTTGAGCGTTGATCTCTTTGCGTTCCACCTTCGCCTTTTCTGCGATCACTTGCTCGGTGTACTCGTGGAACTCAGCAGGCTCTCGGACCAAGCACAGAATGTCGGTGGTGGGTTGGCCGTCGTGGGTCAGGTCCTCCTTGCTGATCAACCCTGAACCTCGTTTCCATTCGACGCGTTCAGGCTTCGTTTCAATCTTGGACTTCTTGTTTTCAAACTTCGTCTCTACGGCAATCAGTTCTTCGTGTTCAGGCGACAGCACCACCGTGACTTTCTTCGTTTCATATTTTGCCGGAACGACTTGGTAACGAACGGTTTCCGGCCTCACCAGCACCTTTTTCTCTACATCCTTGAACTTGGCTGGCGTGATCTCGTAACGAACCGAAGCGGCTTTGACGAGCACCTTTTGTTCGACCGTCTTGTACTTCGCCGCCTGCCGAACACGGATGTAGCACTCACCAGCCTTTGGATTGGGTGGCAACTGCGCCAATTCGTTGGTTAACAATTCAATCTGAGCCTTCACCGGCAACGCTTCGTTCTCGCCCTCTTTCGGGTCTCCACTATTCTTTGGTTTCTTGTCTCCTTGATTGCCAGAGACGTCCCCTGCCGTCTGCTGATCACATTCCTTGCAATCCTCCGTCTTTTGCTTGCCATCCGCGTGCGTCTTAGCCGAGAGCAAGCCAATGCTAAGAAGTGCAGCCAGAATCGCTAGGTGGAATGATCGGATTCGCATGGTGAGTCCCTAGTAGAAAACAATGACGCGACAAAACCTCATTAGCCTATCGGAATCCCCACGCTGAAACCAGTGTCAGCTCATCGCGACCGTTCATCGTTTCGAAATTGGCACACGTTTGCCGTTCAGCCGGGGCGTTCTTGGGAGACATTGGTTCGGATTAGATGGGAAATGATGGCAAGGTATCTTCGACGGCAAGCAATTCGTGGCCCGCAACGGTCACGTGCTCGATCAACCCGTGCTAATATTCCAGCTATTGTTAACCGGAATGCACCCCAGACGCCACGAACCGATAGCTGTAGATGAAGCGACGAAAGGATCCTTACGCGGCCTTGCATCGAGAGGTCATGCCGTTCGGTACATACGCGGGCAAGCGGTTTTCACAGATTCCGGTGGACTACTGCAAAAACACGTTACGAAAATCAGTCCAACTCAATCCTCTTGTACGCGATCTGCTGCTGCTGAGAATCGAATACGAAAAGAACTGGCTCCAGGAGCTGAAGAAAGACGTGGAGTACTACGAGAACTTAGCGGCGGAGTATGAAGCGGAAGCAGAAAAATACAAGGCGGAACTGCAGGAGATTCATCAGCAGCGAAGCGACAACCTGGCCGGTGTGATCGATCCGTTTCTCCGAATACTACGTCGTCGTTTTGCCGCGCGGTATCATCCCGATATGCATGACGGCAGCGCCGAGATGATGGCAATGGTCAATCGCATATTCAACGAGCTGGCCGAAGAAATCAAATCCGATCATTGATGCAGCGTCCCTAGGTCGCCACGCAATTGCTCCGCGAGACTCTTGAGCGACTCGTCGCCGTGGATCTGAGCCAGCAACCAGGGAAACGTTTGCCGTTGCTTCCGCAGCTCGGCTTCGATGGAGTCTCGCATCCGACGGTACGCAGCTTTTTCTGCATATGTCGTGTACATCGAGAACACGATGATGAAGAAAATCGTAATCAGCAGATACACGCCCCAGCTCTGCAGATTTGCCACCGGAATCCCCAACGGTGCAGCCACCCAAGCTTTATGAATTCCAACACAGATCAACACGTTGGCAAACAACAAGATCCAAATGCTCAAGGTGCCCGCGTTGCTGATTTGCTCGTTGGCAACCAACATCTGACCGTACAGCTCAGGGAACTCATCTCTGAGCGGAACGAATTCATGTTCGGCATCTGAGCCGACGTCGTCGTAGCCCCGCAGCGATTGATTGGCGGGCAGGAGCGAGTCGTGATCGGACCGGTCGGGATCGTTCAATGGAATCCTCATTGGCGACGAGAGAGGGATGTATTACTGAATACCATGATCACCTGACGATGTCCAATCCCGCAAGACGCACAGCCCAGCGAACATTCCCCGACGCACCCGTAATGGGATTCGCCAGAATTTCCTCCCCTGCAGAATCCCCTGCCGCTAGCCGTTCACCAGTCTACGGAGCGACCTCGGCCGGTTTGGATTTCAGACCGGCGGTATTTTCGGCGAAAACGCGATAGCGATGAGATTGCGGATCATCGCCGTCAGGAATAGCAAAACGCATTTGTGTCAGCGGCTGGACAGGAGTGTCGCTGTACTGCAGATTTTGAAACAGCGGTCGTCCAAACGGGTTTTGACTCTTCTCCGGAACGTTGGCCAAGAACTCGCCGTCACGCTCAATGATGAACCGGGCCAATCCGCTTTCCAAATCCGCGTCTGCCGCCCAAGTCAACTCGCCGTCCACCACGCGTACCTCTTTCGGTGCTGACGGCGGCGTATCATCCGTGATGTTGGTGTCGTTCACGTACTGCATCCATGCTTTCGCAATCCTTTCGCCCGGCAACCAACCAGCGGACAACGGTTCGCCGTCGAAATCTTTTGCGGCTGTCGCTGTCTTGCCATCGATGACGGCCAACCAAGAATCCTCCAACGACATTTCTCGCAGCGCGTGCCCGTTGGTTTCCGGCAATCGAGCTTGCAAACAGGCGTCGAGCCAGAGTATCGCCAAGTAACGTTGGTTGCCGCACTCGTGAGCAGTCAATGGATCAACGGCAACACCCACCAATCCGCCTTTGCCTCGCACTTCGGCAAAGAAAGTTTGGTTGGCGGGCCACACACCAGCAAACCGACCATCCTTGACCGTGACACCTTCCTTGGTCCCCGGGTTGCACATGATGGGTACCTTCAACGCCGCCTCCGGCAATTCATGCGGCTGGATCGATTTTCGATCTGGATTGGCTTCAAACAACGGAACGCCCGATCGCAACCAAGCCGCCGCGACGCGATTGGGATGCAGCATCACCATTCCGCCGGCCCAGTGCCCTCCCCCGCTATGTCCCCACAAAGCCCAAGGAACCGACGACAACTCCGGATGCCCGGACTGCTGACCCAAATCGGTCAACGCTTGGCGAAAGGAAGCGTCAGAGCCGTTGCGTGGGTCGCACCACATTTGGCAATCGGCGGACTGCGGCTGTTCGTACGACGGACCGACAAGGGCACAATCGTGTTTCTGCGCAAGAGCTTGCCAATGCAAGTCAAAAGCGCCGGTCAAACCCGACTTACAGGATCCTTCGCCGCAACCATGCTGATGAACGATCACACCCCTCAGCGTCTCGCACTGCGGGGGAATCCAAACGGTGTAGTTGACAGGAAAGATCAATTCGCCTGGTTTGCCAGATGCCTCGTAACGCACTCGATAGTACGGCGGTTTCGCTTCCGGATAAACGTCGTACGGAGGCTGTTGCGCGGCGACGAGCGTGCATGATGCCAAGGCAAGTAGTAAGAAGAGAAGCAGGGAATTCTGGCGAATCCCATTACCTGGTCCGCAACTTGCTCTCTTGTTGTTGCCCAGTACAGGTGTACTCATGGTTGCTGTTTCCATATCGAATCCAATAGGTGCACTTTGGTATCGGAGACAGATGCGGTGGCATCGCCTGCAAAAACCTCGATGCTCGGTTGCTGACTTGTGGGGAATATTCTATCGCTGATGACCGCCTCGCCATCGTTAATGAACACTTCAATGCATGAGCGGTCCACGAGCACATGCAAGCGTACTTGGCCATCGACGACACGCGTCGGCGCGTCATGACGTCCGGCAAATGCTGGATGAAAGCTGACGTTTCCGCTGTGTCGTCGGTCAACGTACACCGACTGAGTCTCGCTGTCATAGCCGACTTCGGCGTACTCATCACTGCCTGTACGAATCCTGAATCCGCAGGATCGAGCCGTACCCACCACAAGTGTGGACTCTAGCTCAAAACACATCGTGGGCACCTCGTTGACTTGGGTGACCGTCTTGGGAGGCCAGGCGGCGCCGGTCGTTGGCAAGGTGATGGATTTCATCCTCAGCTTCGTCAACTCGTCGACAGGACGTTGCACCAGTACGTATCGCTGCGGCGAGCTTTCATTGGAACCCTGCAGCGACCGAAGAGACAGAACACGGGGAACCGACATGCAACTACGCCACGGAAACGTGGGAATGAGACACGTCTCCCAGTTGTTGAACCAGCCAATCCAAATGCGACGCCCGTCCTGGTCAGGGATATCCGACCAACTCACCGGCGCATAGAAATCACGTCCGTAGTCCACCCATTGGGCATCTTGAATGGGATGGAAGGAGACACCGTCGAAATGACCGACGAAGTATTCACCGCCGCTGCCACCGGCGACGCTACCGCTGCCCATGTCCGCTTCCAACACCCACAGTTTCTTGCCGTCAGTGCCTTCCACCGGCAGCTCGAAAAGATCAGGGCACTCCCAATTCGGTTTGCTTGGGAAACCAGCCGGTCCAAAACGACTGAGTTCCTGCCAGTGTTTGAGATCCGATGACGCGTAAAAGATCAATACCTTTTGATTCGCCAATGAAACGACCATGATCCAACGTTTCGTGGGTTCGTGCCAGAAAACTTTGGGGTCGCGAAAATCACTTTCGTTGAGATCGAGCACGGGATTGCCCTCGTACTTGGTCCAAGTCCGACCGTTGTCATTGCTGAAAGCGATCTCTTGAACTTGCTTGCCGTGTCCATGTCCCGTGTAGATCGCGACCATGGGCGGCTTATCGCCGATGCCGAGTCCCGACGTGTTCTTGTGATCAACGACGCAGCAACCGCTGAACGCCATGATGCCATCGGACTCTGGAATCGCCAGCGGCAAGTGTTGCCAGTGGACGAGATCGCGACTGACGGCGTGTCCCCAGCTCATGTGCCCCCAAGAATTGCCCGCAGGGTTGTACTGAAAGAACAGATGGTACTCACCATCATGAAACACCAGTCCGTTGGGATCGTTCATCCAATTGATCTCGGGACTGAAGTGAAACTGTGGCCTGAGCGGCTCGTTCAAGTATTCGTTCGACTTGCGATACTCCGCCAGTCGATATTCCAAATCGAATCGCTCCGGTGGCGAGTCGGTTTGAATGATTTGGTCCACATTGATGTGGCCCCAACCACCGGTCGCACGGTCAAAGATCCTCAGCCGTACGTTCTGACCTGCGAACTCACTGACATCCCAGGATGTCCACTCCAATTGTTCTGATTCCGGTCCGGTCACTGAGCGAACGGATTGCCCGTCGATCAGCAACTCCATCCCGACCTGATCTTTGTGTCGCCCGCCACCGATCAGAAATGCAAGGTGGGATCGCTCCAGTCGAAACTCAATACTGGTCGCCGTGCCGACGGTCGAGTCGCCTTCATAGAAAGTGTTGATAAGCCGGGAGCCGCGAAAACCGGAGACACTCATCTGACCGGGCAACGCCCCCGATGCAGGCTCGTCCCCAAACGCTTCGCCAGTGATCGTCCACTTGGCGTAGGTGCCCGATTCAAAGTCATCGAACAGAATGTCCTCTTGGGCATCACATCGATTCGACAACGCTGAGCATGCAAGAACAGCGATCGTGGCAAACAGCAGTAGAGTTGATTTCATGATTGGGTTCATGTGGTTGAAAAGCGAGAACCCGACAGTCTAACTGACGAGGAGCACGCATGTAGCCAGCAGAGCTTTCTCGTTTGACGCCAACACGGTTCGGTTCGTCAAGGCTCCCAATCAGTCGGAGGGTGTTGGCCTGGGCTGTACAAGACTCGGTTTGCCACGATGTTTCGGCTTCATTTCTTGTCCACCGTCACCTCCCCCCAAGGAACTTGGGGGAGGTCGAGCGGAGCCGTTGAGGCGATCGCGAGGGAGGGGGCCTGTCTGCGCAAGCAAGCGTTTCGAATCGGCAATACGTTTGGCGGGGCACGCTTTCGATTTGGAAAATCGAGCGACGATTGTCGTTCGACTTTCTAAGTCGAAAACGAACACCACCATACGCCCGAACACGAACCATTCGCCAGCTGCGTCTATCGACTTCGGCGCAAACGTTCAACGCCTGACTGATGGAATGCCCTGGACATGTTCTTGTAACAAGTTTCCGCGGCCGCGATCGGATCGTAGCCTGGCTTGCCTGATACCATCCCACTGACTTCGCAATTGATGTCGCCGCGGTATCCGCCGGCATGGAACTGTCGAATCAATGCGGGGAAATCGATCGCGTCGGACTCACCGGGCAAGCGAAACACAACCCGGTCTCCTTCCTGCACAGCATCTTTCACCGCAATGTGTGCCGTGTGTGGCAGCGCGACGCGGATCGTTTCGTCCATCGGCAGGTCGCGGTACGCATAGTGACTGTAGTCATACACCATCCGCAAACGACTCGGCTTGCCTAGTTGCTCGATCAACCAGACGGCCTCGCTGGGTTTTGAAACGACTCCGCCGCGATGCGGTTTGATCGCGATCACTACCTCCGCCGCATCTGCCAAACGAACCCACTGGCCCAGCCGATCTCGCAGTTGGTTCTTCACTGTTTCAAACTCGCCGCCGCCCAGTACCGTTTGAATCAAGGGTGGAGCGTCAGGGGACAAATCATGGGCGACTTGCCCGGCTAGCTTCAGTCGCTCGACAGCAATTTCTTGCGACTTCGCATCCGTCGGATAAACATGCTCCATCAATGAAGTCAACTTGAGATGAGAATCCGCAAGCTGCATCCGCAACGCCTTGCGACGCTCTTGACTCAACATGGCCGAGTCCGCGTCATAGTCCGTACGCACGGCCAACTCAACGGCGTCGTATCCGATTCGATCCAACTCAGCGATGGCTTGCTCACTTGTCAAGCTCTTCATTCCGTAGGTGCTGAAGCCGAGTGTACAACTCGCGTCGGTTTCGGCGACTGCCGCAATGGTGTTTCCCGAAGCGAGCACGCCGAAGGCAACGCCGGTGCCGATCATCGCGCGACGTGACAGTCGGTTCTGGTCAACCGTTTTGTCAGCGATAGGTTCTCTTTCGGCCATGAATGGTCCTCTCATAGTTGGTGGTGGGATCCTGGCAATGGGATTCGCCAGAATTCCCGTCGAATATTGAGCCGTTTCTTGTTCGCTGTCGCCTCTTCCAAGGAACCTGGGAGAGGTCGAGCAGATTGCGGAACGCTAACCCGGATTATTCATGCGGATGATTGATTTTAACGCAAACAGATTCTTGACAATGAGTTGTGACATCGTTGGGAAATGCAGATTGTTTCTCCTAACCCGACGCATAAGCGAGGGATTCACCGAGTATCCCTCGCTTACGCGTCGGGTTATGAATCATCCGGGCTAACGAATTGGAAACTCGAGCGATCGTCACTCTACTTGCCAACTATCGTAGTTCACCCTCGTACGCGTCGCGAATGATTTGCACGGTATGACGTACCTTGATGTTCGAGCCTCGTCTCTGCAGGTGATTGGCCAATTGCGTCATGCAGCCGATGTTCCCCGTGGCGACGTAATCACATCCTGTCTCGATCACTCGATCTGCTTTTTGTTGGCCCAGCGAAGCAGCTATCTCCGGTTGGTCCATGCTGTAGGTTCCAGCCGAACCACAACAAAGATGCAAATCCACCAACTCCACGAGTTCGATCCCTGGAATCAAGTGCAACAGCGAACGAGGCTCTCGGCGTATACCCTGAGCGTTGGCAAGGTGACACGCATCGTGATAGGCGACGCGAACTTTGCGGCCAGGATTCGCGATGGGCAGCAACTCGCCCAAGCGAGACAGGTACACGGAAACGTCGCAGACTCGACTCGCAAATTGCTTTGCCGCGTCTTCATACTCGGTCCCTCGCAACATCAGTGGATACTCGTGCATTCCGGAACCGCAACCCGCGGCGTTGGTCACGATGGCGTCGACGTCCTCGGGAAACGCGTGCAAGTTGTTGACCGCAAACTTGGTTGCCTGTTTGTGGTTGCCGACATGCCAGCTCAACGCTCCGCAGCAACCTTGACTCTGCGGCAGCACCACTTCGACACCGTTGCGTGTCAGAACATCGATCGTTGCCAGATTGATGTCGGGATCCAAAACGGTCTGCGCACATCCGGTCAACAACGCGACACGGCCGCGACGTTTCCCAATCGACGGATAGGACGCTGCGAGCGTTTGGTTGCTCGGCAGTTTGGCCGGCAGCAAGTCCAGCATCACCCGCATCGGGCCGGGCAGCCACTTGGCGATGGGCTTGGCAAATCGCCCCATCAGCGCGGCCAATCGAAATCTGCCGGGATACGGCAGCGTCATTTGCGCCGCCGTCCGTTGAAATCGCTGCCCCAGCGATTGCGGACGATCCGCTTGCGTGAGCGCACGAAACGGACTGATCAATTCACCATACTTCACACCCGATGGGCATGCCGGTTCACAAGCGAGGCATCCCAAGCAAGCGTCGATGTGTGGAGCGGCTTGTGCCAACGGCAACGTTCCCTCCAAGACTTCTTTCATCAAGATGATCCGCCCCCGCGGCGAATCCGTTTCCTGCTGCAATTCCTTGTAGGTCGGGCAAGCTGCCAAGCAGAATCCGCAATGCACGCAGGTGCTGACGGCATCGGCCATCGCCTGCCCCATCGGACCGTGTTCGTCGGGTTTGATTTCGTGCCGCATGCTTTCTACGGAAACCTCGCAAGGGGATCGAACGCGGTCTTCAGCCGTCGCTCCATGTCAGTGGGCTGGCGATCGGAGAGAAACGCATCACTCTCTGGAATCAATCCACGCAGCATCAGACCGGTCGCGGCAATCGATTGGTCAGGAGGCGATTTCGCCGACATCCAGGCGGTGGTCATCGCCGCACTGCCGTGGACACGCACTTCGTCGTCGGCTTGCTCATCCGCCCATTTCGCCAGACGAACAAACTCGACGGGCGTCGTCGGTGTTTTCCAAACGAACTCGTCACCGCCATCAAATCGCAACTCGTTCACACTGCTCCAAAACCGATTTGCATCATCACGATCCAATCGAACCGTCGACCGATCCAAGAAGCGACCAACATCTTCCGCCAGCGATTCGATAACCGGTTGGTCGCCGGCAATTCGGACATAAACGGTGCGGCTGCCAGCAACGTAGTCCAACGCATCGAGCTCCCATCGGCCAAGTGCTAGTTTCGAGATCAACGCGGCAGCCGACTCGTGCGAGTCACAATCCATGCGAAACGTCAGTCGATCGACCGGACGCGGAAAAACCTTGAAAGTCAACTCGGTGATGATTCCCAATCGCCCCAGGCTGCCGACAAGTAACTTTGGAATGTCAAACCCGGCCGCATTTTTGACGACTTTGCCTCCACCGCAAATCAACTCGCCGTGACCATCCAAAAAACGGACGCCGAGCAGAAAATCTCTGATGCTGCCGAATCGAAAACGACCTGGACCACTCAACCCTGCCGCAACGGTGCCACCGATCGTTGCACCGGACTGAACCAACATCGGATCAAACGGCAAGTACTGTCCGCGATCTGAAAGTGTGCTCGTGATCTCCGCAACCGATGTGCCCGCTAATACGGTAATGGTGAATTCAGACGGTTCGTATTGCATGACACCGGACAAATTCGCGGTCGACACCAATCGGTGAGACTTAGCGAACGGTTGCCAAAGTGGTGGCTTGGTTTGATTGCCGACGACCAACACGTGCGGTTGCTCTCGAACAAACGCCTGCAACTCGTCAACCGATCGCGGCGCATCCACTTGCAACGAATCACTCACGGCTGATCACTCCCGATTTCTCCAATGGGTGCAGACCGTGCGTCGTCAACGCGGGCGCTTCCGTGCCAGGAAACATCTTGCCGGGATTGCATATCAAGTTCGGATCAAACGCTTGCCGGATCCGATGCATGAAATCCATGCTGGCAGCGTCAAACATCTCTGGCAAATACTCTCGTTTCTCCACCCCGACGCCATGTTCCCCCGTGATCGAGCCGCCCATCTCGATGCACATCCGCAAGATCTGCCCCGCCAACGCTTCGGCTCTCGCCAGCGCACCGGACTCGCGATCGTCAAACATGATCAGCGGATGCAGGTTGCCGTCACCGGCATGAAACACGTTGGCGACCCGCAATCCGCTCTCCTTGGCAAACGCTTGGATTCGCACGAGTGCTTCACCGAGCCGTTTGCGGGGCACCACACCGTCTTGAACCAGGAAATCCGGCGACAGACGGCCGACCGCCGAGAACGCGCTCTTTCGTCCTTTCCAAATGAACAAACGATCGGCTTCGTCCACCGCCACCCGCTGAGCGAACGGATTGGTCTTTGCGATCACTTCTTCGAGCCGCTTTCGCTCGTGCTGTAGTTTCTCATCGGGGCCTTCCAGCTCGACAATCAAAACGGCTTGGGCACCCTCCGGATACCCGCACGCGACCGCCGCTTCAGCGGCTTCGATCGACAACGCATCCATGATCTCCATCGCACCCGGCAACAGGCCCGCATCGATCACGGCCGAAACCGCGTCCCCGGCGTCTTTGAGGCTGTGGTATCCCACCAGCACCGTGTGAAAACGTTGCGGGCGTGGCAACAAACGCAATGTGATCTCCAACGCTACGCCAAACAATCCTTCGCTGCCACAAAACAACCCGGTGAAGTCCGGCTGGATGCTGTCCGTGCTGGGGCCGCCCATCGTGACGACTTCGCCCGTTCCCAAGACGGCTTTGATGCCCAACACGTGGTTGGAGGTCATTCCGTATTTCAAACAGTGGGCGCCGCCGGAGTTGAACGCGACGTTGCCGCCGATCGTACAGATTGTTTGACTTGATGGGTCCGGTGCGTAATACAAACCGTGCGGCGCCGCGGCTGCCGAAACATCCAGATTGATGACGCCCGGCTCGACGACCGCGATTCGCTGATCGGGATCGACGCTGATGATTCGTTTCAAGCGGTTCAGCGAAATCACGATGCCATCGGCGATGGGCAGCGAGCCACCGGAAAGACTCGTGCCGCTACCACGCGCAACAAACGGTACCCGATGCTCGTTGCACCAACGCACCGTCGCGATGACCTCGTCCGCATTCTCCGGCATCACCACGGCGAGCGGTCTTTGGCGAAACGCCGTCAGACCGTCCGACTCAAACGCAGCGAGAAAAGCGGCGTCTTCGGTGAAACGATCTGGCGGGTAAATCTGACGGAGAGACTGAAGCTGTTTCATCACACGATCGAGGTTCGATCAGTCTTCATCCTTGAGCGATGCCAGGACACTGAGATCCTCCAACGTTGACGTGTCGCCTGTGGCTTCGTGACCAGCCGCGATGTCACGCAACAGACGCCGCATGATCTTGCCGCTACGTGTTTTGGGCAACGAGGCGGTAAAGCGAATGTCGTCTGGATTTGCCAAGGCACCGATCTGCTTGCGGACGTGCAATCGAAGCTCTTTCTTGAGTTCTTCGTCCGGTTCACGATCGCGGATGGTGACGAAGGCGGCAATCGCTTGCCCCTTTAGATCGTCGGGCCGCCCCACCACCGCAGCTTCGCAAACGGCTTCATGACTGACCAATGCACTTTCGACTTCGATGGTACTCAAGCGGTGGCCCGAGACATTGATCACGTCGTCGATCCGTCCCATGATCCAGTAGTATCCGTCGTCGTCACAGCGGGCGTTGTCGCCGGTCAAGTATTTTCCAGGAACCATCGTCCAATACTGCTCGGCATATCGTTTTTCGTCACCCCAGATGCCACGCAGCATTCCCGGCCAAGGCTGTGCGATACACAGCATGCCGCCGTGATTTGGCTCCACGGGTTGTCCGGACTCGTCAACGATTTCGGGAATGACGCCGGGCAACGGAGTCGTGCAAGATCCCGGTTTGGTTGACGTGATGCCGGGCAGCGGGCTCATCATGATGCCGCCGGTTTCGGTTTGCCACCAAGTATCAACGATGGGGCAGTTCTTTCCGCCGATCTTTTCGTGATACCACATCCAGGCTTCCGGATTGATGCCTTCGCCGACGCTGCCCAACAAACGCAAGCTCGAAAGGTCATGTTTCTCGACGTGCTCGTCGCCCCATTTGATGAACGCACGGATCGCCGTCGGTGCGGTGTACAACGTCGTGACCTTGTACTTTTCCACCAGGTCCCAAAATCGATCTTCTTGCGGATGATTCGGTGCACCCTCATACATCAAACAAGTCGCACCGGCCGACAGGGGACCGTAGACAACGTAACTGTGCCCCGTGATCCAACCGCAGTCCGCCGTGCACCAATAGACGTCGTCTTCCTGATGATCAAACACCCATTGAAACGTTCGCTTGGCCCAAAGGTTATATCCGGCGGTCGTGTGCAGAATGCCCTTCGGCTTTCCAGTACTGCCGGACGTGTACAAGATGAACAAAGGCGCTTCGCTATCCAGCGGCTCGGCGGGCAAGTCACCGATTTGAGTTTCAACGACATCGTGCCACCAAACGTCACGGCCTTCCGTCATCGACACGCCATCTTGGCCAATACGTCGTAGCACAAGGCACTTTTCCACCGTGGGTGATTTCGCCAAGGCTTCGTCAACGGTCTCTTTCAACGGCAAGACCTTTCCGCGGCGGTACAAACCGTCGGCGGTCACCATGACCTTGGCACTCGCATCATTGTTTCGATCGGCGATCGACTCGGCACTGAACCCGGCAAAGATCACCGAGTGGACCGCGCCGATGCGAGCACAGGCCAACATGGTGATCGCCAACTCTGGCGTCATTGGCATGTAGACGCTCACCACATCTCCTTGATTGACCCCCAAGGCACGCAGCCCTTCGGCGCACTTACAGACTTCGGTGCGTAGCTCACGGTAGGTCAGCGTTCGCGTGTCACCCGGCTCGCCTTCCCACAGAATCGCCACGCGGTCGCCCAGACCATTGTCGATGTTACGATCCAAGCAGTTGTAGCTCGCGTTCGTCTTTCCATTGACAAACCATTTGGCGTTGGGAGACTGCCACTGGCACACGGTGTCAAACGGTTCAAACCAATGCAGGTGCTCCTGTGCTTCTTTGCCCCAAAAACCGTCTCGGTCATCACGTGCCGCCGCGTACAGCTCTTCGTACTGAGCTTTAGAGGCGACGACGGCCTTCTCCGTGAACTTGGCCGGCGGTGGAAACAAGCGTTCTTCGATCAATACGTGATCGATTTGACCCGACGAGGAATCAGCCATCAGTGTGCATCCGGATGATGAGAGAAACGGTGGAAGGTTTTTAATCGAGGAAGGCACAGTTTAGCGGATTTCTCTGTTGCGTGTGCATCGCCGAAGAACACCAAAACGCAAAAACCTCGCCCGGGGGTTCCCCGCGCGAGGCAATGATAGGACTTGGCAACGAATGTTTTGAAGGATCGTGATCTAGCCCGGATTATCTATGCGAACGATTGGCTTTAGCGTATACAAGTTGTTTTTCATAACCCGAAGGGATTTGCCGAGTATCCCTCGCTAACGCGTCGGGTTATGAATAATCCGGGCTACGGGATCGCGATCACGTCGATCTCATCCGCGATGATCTCGTCCAGGCCATCGGTCAAGATAAAATCACGTTCGCCGTCGCGAGCCTTGATCGTGTCCTCGCCTTCGTCGCCGCTTAAATGGTCACCGCCGCCGCCACCGACCAACAAATCGTTGCCCGCTCCGCCCTGAATCCGATCGCGCCCGTCACCTCCCAACAAGTTATCGTCGCCGCTACCCCCGCTGATCGCGTCGTTGCCATCACCACCGGCGATGCGATCATCTCCCCTGCCGCCCCGCAGTCGATCGTTGCCCAAGCCGCCCGAGATCGCATCGTTGCCCGCACCTCCTTGGATGAAATCGTTGCCAAGGTTCCCGTACAGCCGGTCGTTGCCATCGCCTCCTTGGATGCGATCGTTGCCTTGCATGCCCAAGATCAAATCGTCACCCGCGCCACCAACGAGGAAATCATTGAAGCGAGCGTCTCGAACCGCTCGGTCAGTCGCAGCAACCCTGTCGACACCGCTCGCAGACTCCACGGATTCGGCGGCGACCACCAAGTCACGCACCGCAGGAACATCCACCGCCATCGCTTCCACGTCCGCCGGTTCAACATCGTCGGGTCGGAAACGCCAGTCGCCCAAGATCACGTCATTGCCATCGCCTCCGTTCACACCGTCATTCCCAGCGCCTGCGATCAACAAATCATTTCCGCCGTCGCCGGACACGCGATCGTCGCCGTTGCCCGCAAGCACGATGTCGTTGCCGTCACCACCTTTGATGACGTCGTCTCCGCTACCTTCATTGGCGTACTGCAGAGCATAAGCCACAGGATCAACAACGCCCTCGGGATACTCGTTGGTTGCATCGCCGAAGATCCAATCGTTTCCGTCGCCGCCGTTGATCTGATCACGACCGTCACCGCCGACGAGCGAGTCGTCCCCGTCTCCGCCTGCGATGCGATCGTTGCCAGCGCCGCCAAAGACAATGTCGCCACCGCCACCTGCGTTGATTCGGTCATTACCAAGACCACCATCGAGGAAGTCGCCTTGCGCAGTTCCTGTAATGACGTCATTCCCAGGACCACCATAGACAACGGCCTGCTGCGTCACGCTTTCTCGAAAACCGATGCGATCGTTACCCGCACCACCACGCACTTGGATCAAGTTCACCGCTTCATTGCGAAACTCCGCCGACCGCCCATCGACGGTCACGTGTAACACACCGGACTCTTGATTAGTCCATACGGCGATCTGATTGGGATCGGCATCGCCCGTGATTTGCAAAATGCCATCATCGGTCAACGCGATGCCACTGAGCACTTCGCGGCGTTCCAGCGATTCGGCAAACAGCCGACGTTGGTTGCCGCGACGTTTGGAATCCCGCTGGCGTCGGGACGAACGTGATTTTTCTGAGTTGTAAAACATGATCTGACGCACCGTGTGTATCGGAGTGATGGGGAATGAGTCGACAAGATGCCTGCTACGCACTGTTTATCAATCGTGAGCCGACGGCGCTAGCCGCGGGCTTTTTGGCTGTTTATCAATCGTGAGCCGACGGCGCTAGCCGCGGGCTTTCTGGCTGTTTATCAATCGTGAGCCGACGGCGCTAGCCGCGGGCTTTTTGGCGAGAAACGCCGTCATTCGCGGGCCCGTGGCTAGCGCCATCGGCTCACAATGCACGCAGTCGCAATTAATAAACAGTGCCTAGCGTTCTTCACGCCAAAGCAGGCTGATCGAGTCGTTAGTGCCATCACCAACGCGAATTGATACAGGTCAAATCAAAAAAGTGGAAAAGCGTTTTCCTCGCGGCGAGTCTCAGGCTTAGTCTGGACTGCTCAAAGTTTAGGATTGGAGCATTTTGGGTTTGCGCGGGGTCTGCTGTCACCTCCACCAAGGAATTTGGGGGAGGTCGGTTCGAGCGAAGCAAGATCCGGGAGGGGCCTACCCTGGGCAATGCGCATTGCTGTGTTTATCCGGCGCGCAGGCCCCCTCCCTCGCATTCGCCTGGACGGCTCTGCTCGACCTCCCCCAAGCACCTTGGGGGAGGTGACACGGGGGAATCAATTGGTGGCATCAAGAATACGTGTCAACAACAAACTTTGAGCAGTCCAGTCCAGGCTCAGTCTTTCACCACCGCCAACTGCTCATTCATCTCAACCGTCGCGGCGCGAACCGCGTCTTGCCAACGAGCATCACCCAGTCGATCGGCAAACTCGGGGCGACTGTGTGCAAAGATAATGTGACGAGAATTGTTGACGATCGCGCCGAGCCCCTTGGCGTCGAATCCAGCCATCACATCCGCGGCGCCGCCCCCTTGGGCACCGAACCCTGGAACCAGAATCCAACTGCCCGGCATCGCCGCTCGCATCTCCGCCAATTGCTCAGGATACGTCGCCCCGACAACAGCCCCCACCGGTCCATATCCAAACGAATCCAATCGCGTCGCGTTGAAATGCTGCACCAACTCGGCGACGCGAGCGTAGACGGTTTGGCCATCCGTCTCGCGGTTCTGCAGCAGTCCGCCGCCCGGGTTGGATGTCTTGACCAACACAAAGATCCCCGCGTCACGTTGGTCACAGACCTCGACAAACGGCTCCAACGAATCTTCGCCCAAGTACGGGCTGACGGTCAGCGAGTCGCTGCCCCACGGGCTAGCCGTGCCCAAATAGGCGTCTGCGTATGCGGTCGCTGTGCTGCCGATATCATTACGTTTGCCATCGGTGATCACGATCAGTCCCGCATCGCTGGCGTACCGGATGACTTCGCCCAACGCCACGGTCCCGGCGGGTCCAAGCTGTTCAAAGAACGCCGCCTGTGGTTTCACACAGGGCACCAAATCCCGCACGACATCGACAATTTCGCAGCAAAACTGCGTGTAAGCGGCAGCCCAAGCGTCCGGGGGAGCGTCGGCGGCCACGTTGTCGCGGATCGGCGCGGGCAACTGAGCCTTGCGGGGATCCAAACCGACGCAGGTCACGGACTTGGTTTTCTGAACCGCTTCGGCCATCCGGGTCGCAAACGACTTGCTCATGTGTCTCATCCAAGGGAATCGGTTGGAACTGAATTTCCCGCCCATTCTCACAAAAAGTCCTCCCAGGAAAACCGCCCTTGACCGCGAAATCCGGCGTGATCGTGCCGAAATCCGGAACCTCATCCAGCGGATTTCGCCAACGGACTAGTCAAAACAAAAGACAGTCATTACTCTTTCGTTCAGTGGGAAACCACGAACGGGATGTGGCTCAGCCTGGATAGAGCGCTGCACTGGGGGTGCAGAGGTCGCAAGTTCGAATCTTGTCATCCCGACTACCGACAAACCCCGCCAAACCAAGCGTTTCGCGGGGTTTTGTCGTCTCAGGGGTGATCAATCACTTCTTTCGCTTAGAAGGCTTGGTTGCATCAAATGTCTTGAGGATGTACCGCCGATTGAGCGGTTGTGGAAAACGCGCTTCCGATTGGAATAGCTCTAGTAACTCCATGAGCTTTTTCGTTGGCATCAGCGTTGGATCTTTAAGCACAACCCAGCTGACGCTCTCGGTAAATGGATCGGTCGTCAGCGAGCCTTGATACCGGAAGTGCTGCTCCCATGTTTTCGGCAAGAAATCCCATGGATCGGTTAGCACCTTTGGCTCTAGTTCCTCATGCGAGCCAGCCCCCAAAACAGTCTCAATTTGCGTCATCAGTGAAGGAAAAGCAGCTCTTGCGTTTCCGGGCTCTATAAAGACTCCGATGACTGCCAGCGAGCCGTCATCCACGTTTTGATGAACGAGATGGAGTTCCATCGTATATTGCTCTCCATCAACCCAATGTTCACTTGGGTGATGGAAGTGAAACTGTCGGAGATGGAATCGCTTGGAACCAATCGTGATGTATTGTCGCACGTCAGAGGCGAACTCGACTTTCACGCCATGTTCGTCCTTGCGCACGTGCCCAAGAATGTCGCCATCCCAGTGAATCGACAGTCCTTCACTTCCGAAGTCGGCGTAGATTGCATTTTGCAGGTTGATGGGTGACTGTTGTTGGTCCGTCATACCGTTCCTTAAGCGAAATTGGATGAAGTTTGGATTGAGCTAAAACTCTCGTCCACGGAGTTTCAATGAGGTGCGTAAATGCTTGCTCCCTCACCCTGGTAGCTGTCGTAGATGTGCTGGTAAACAGCGTCGCATTTTTGCTCGTAGAGTTCGGTGGAGTAGGCTCGGGGGAGTTCGTCGAGAACCGTCTTTACGGTAGAATAGACGTCGGCTCGGGTGCGTTGTTTCTTTCGCCAATCGAGGACCAGCTTTGCCTCTTTCAGCGTCTGCAAGAGCATTCTGGCGACCTTCTTGACCTCGGCTTTTTCCTTCTCCGTCAAGTCGACTTCCGGCTTGGTCAACAGATCGAAGAGGGCCAGTTCTTCTTCGGTCAGTTGCTCGGCTACTCCACGTTGGTCTTCCGCACTGAGTTCTTTGACAAAGTCTGTCAGCTTGGCAAAGAAACCATCAACGTCGAGCCCTTTGTTGTACTCGTCGATCAGCTTCTTGAACTTCTCGATGAGGTCAGCCCGAGTTTTGTTCAACGTGACCATGTTGTTCAGCTTGTCACCGACCGCCTTCTTGAGCTTTTCAGCCTCGGTCCTTTTGCGGCCTTTCTCGAAATGAGCTTTGAGAGCATCGAAGTCGACCTGGCTCAGGTCCAGCAACGCTGTCGATTCCGTTGTGTGAATCACGTAGCCCTTGGTGGCAATGGATTCGTCCAGCAACTCACTCACTTGATCCATGACTTCATCAATGTTCGCCTCTTCCGTGAAGGTACGGATCTTGTCGGCCAAGACGGCAAGGCAGGTCTTGACGGGTGCAAATTCGTTCGCGGATGGATCGGGCAGGATCGCCTTGTAGAGCCGGATGACCTGATTGGCGAGTGAAAGGTATTTCTTCTTCAGTTTGTCATTGATGATGACTTGCTCAACGGCATCGTCGACCGCCTCCGCAACCTGTTTGTCGACGAGACTGGTTGCGGCGTCGTCCAGGAAAGCAATCTTCTGAAAACCGTCTGCCTTCAGGATCGCGTCCAAGTCGACGCCTCGTTCCTTACAGAAGGCAACCGCCTCAGCGATCGCCAACCGCAGGTCTTCGACCAGTTCCTCTTTCTTCTCGATGGGACACTCGCCATCGTCGACGCCGCCGCCAGAGGACGAGCCGTAGATCGCCAACGCCTTTTCCAGGTTCCGGAAGACGCCAACGTAATCCACAATCAAACCGTTGTACTTGTCTTTGAAGACCCGGTTCGCCCGCGCAATCGTTTGCATCAGGGTGTGATTCTTCATCGGCTTGTCGAGATAAATCGTAGAAACCGAGGGGGAATCGAACCCGGTCAACCACATCGCACAGACGAAGACCAATCGGAACGGATCGTCGGGGGCTTTGAATTTGGTCTCCATGTCCTCCTTGACCATTCGTGTGCGATGGGGCTCGATGTTGAGTCCCTTAGTCTTGAAGTCCTCAATCTCGTTTTGCTGAGCCGACACGATCACAGCCATGTCGGTCTGCTCCATGAAATCGATTTGCTGCTGCAACTCCCGACGTCGAGCTTCATCAATTCCAAACTGGCTCCCCTCGCCGACTTCGGGGAGAGGGGATGGAGGTTTGGGGGTTTCCGCTGCCAATGAAACCGTTTCCGTATTGCCCGTTAACATCGAGTCCGAGGCAACGCTGTAGAGACCACCGTTCGCCGCAAGTTGTGCCTTGAGTCCGCCGAGGTAAGCCTTCCAGTACTTCTGCACCTTGTCGTACATCTTCACGGCGGTCACCTTGTCGATGCAGATGACCATCCCCTTGCCGCTTTGCTTGCGGCCCATGAAGTGTGAGACTAAATCTTCGGCTACTTTCTCCAAGCGATCGTCGCGGGTGATCAGGTGATATTCTCGGGCGAACTCCCGTTCCAGCTTCTTATTCTGCTCTTCGTCCAGATCCACCGCGTCGACCAACGCCTCCAAATCCTCTTTGAAGTTCTCGTTGGCAAGTTGTAGTTCGGGGATGCGGTTTTCGTAGAACAGCGGGACCGTCGCCCCGTCTTCTATAGATTGCTGGAAGTTGTAGATACTGACGTAATCGCCAAAGACTTCCTTGGTCTTCTCTTCGCCCGCCATCAACGGCGTGCCGGTGAAGCCAATGAAGGCGGCGTTGGGCAGAGCGTTCCGCATGTTCAGAGCGAGCGTGTCGTACTGGCTGCGGTGGGCTTCGTCGGTCATCACGATGATGTCGCTGCGGTCGGACAGCTTGGGGTACGTCTCGCCCGGCTTGGTGCCGAACTTCTGGATCAAAGTGAAGATGAACCGATGGTCCTCACTAAGCAGTTGTTTCAGGTGGGCACCGCTTTCGGCTTGGCAGTCCTCGGTCACGACGCCCGTGTTGGCAAAGTTCTTGTAAATCTGTTTGTCGAGATCTTGCCGGTCGGTGATGACCACAAACGTCCAGTTGCCGGTGAGCTTGCGTAAGACCTTCTGAGCGAAGAACGCCATTGAGAAACTCTTGCCGCTGCCTTGCGTGTGCCAGAACACACCAAGTCGCCCTTGGTTTTCTTTGATCTCCGAGAGAGCGTCGACAGCATTGTTCACGCCAAGGAATTGGTGGTTCTTGGCCGTGACTTTTGCGACGCCCCCTTTGGATTCGTCGAACAATGTAAAATTCTCGGCCAGATCAATCAGTTGCTGTCTGCCGCAGGTGCCTCGGATCAGCGTCTCCAGCGAAATGACACCCTGTTCGCCTTCGGAGTTGATTCGTTTCCAGTCGGCAAAATGTTCCCAGCCTGCCGTCATGCTGCCGACCTTCGCCTGCGAGCCGTTGGACAGGATGACGAGGGCGTTGTACCAGAACACCTGCGGAATCGTGGTCTTGTAGTCTTTCAGGTTGTGCTTGTAGGCGTGTTCGATCTTGCCGTGGCTCTTCTTGAGTTCGATGAAGATCAGGGGCAGACCGTTGACGAATCCGATCAGGTCGGGACGCTTCTTGTAGATGCCGCTCGGTGATGTGATCCAGAACTGCGAGGCGAGAAAGAAGTCGTTGTTCTCGGAATCGTTCCAGTCGATGATGCGAACCGTCTCGTCGCTCTCTTCGCCTTCGTCGTTCTCGAAAGCGACCTTCACGCCATCTTTGAGCAGCTTGTAGACCTCACGATTCGCCTGCACCAGACTCATCGCACCACGATCACGGGTCAGTTCCTCGATGGCCAGATTGATCGCTTCCCCGTTTCCATTCTTTTCGGCCAGATCGGGATTGAGCTTCTGCAACGCACTCCGCAGCTTCGGAACCAGCACGACCTCTTCGGTGGTTTCCCGTCCCAGTGTCGAATCACTGGTGCCGACTTTTTCGTAGAAGCAGTTGGCCGTGTCGTAGCCGAGCTGCGAAAACAGGGCGATGGCCGGTCGTTCGACGAGCGTGTCTTCGGAGTAGTCGGTGTTCGTCATTTCTAAAGCCAGTTCAACTCTTACAGAGCTAGATATACGCAAGTCGCCTGAAATCAAGGGTTTACGTCGACCGAAGCATGCGTTCTATGTGTAAAAGCATGTCTAATTCTGGGCATCGGCATCGGTTTTAGACATACGCCATTTCGCCCATCGAGTCGTTCCATCCGCGACAACCGTCCCATCGCGTTTCATCTCCTGTAGCAAGTTCGTCACGAACTGCTTCTTCTGTTTTTCGTCCAAAGCATCCGACAGCTTGTCCTGGAGCAGACGGTCGATTTGGGGACGGCTGGCTTCCTCGTATTGCGACAGATATTTCTTGACCAGATCCTTGTAATAGTCTTTGTCGAACGCTCGGTTGCGGATGTACGCCTCCTTGTCGTCCGTGGCTGCCGCTACTTCCGCCGACACAAACAGATTGGGGCGTCGCCCTTCGATTAGCCGTTTTGTTTTGACGGCCTTGAATTCGCTCTCCGTCAGCGGTTTGTTTTTTTGCACCTTGTCCAACGCAATCACATCCCAAAGACTCAGATCAGCCCGCGCCATCAACATCCGCGTATACCGCTCGTCCAAGACGCTATTCTGTATGACCAGTTTGACTTCGTTGGCGGTCGAGAAATCATAGTCCGGCATGGGAAACGATCGCTTCTTCTGCGCCTGGAAAATCCGTTTTATCCCACTGCCGACCGTGTCGATCATCCCTAACCCAACCATCGCTTGAGCAAGGAATGCGTTGCGATAGAGGCTGTACGGCGCATCGCGGCGGATTACGCTTTCTACATCGCCGGGCAAGAAGGTGCCTTTATTCACGACCACCAGACGATCTTCAAACTCGACGACATCAACCCGTCCACCCTGCGAATAATCCTGGTGAGCAATCGCGTTGTGCAATGACTCACGAAGCACCCAAGGTTCGTACTGCAGAATCTCCGTTGGAAACAGTGTTCCCCACGGAAGCACACGGCAAGTCAGATTGCGGATTTTGCGAAGCAGCGGATCGACGGCCAGCAACAAGGGCGAGTGAAAATGCTGGTAGTCGCGTTCGAGTCCGTCTTTATCCTTCAGAATCCAAGTCAGTTGCGGGTGGCAGTTACCCAAGAAATGCTGAGCCTCTGGTCTACCGAGAAGGATGATCGCCGTGCGAGTCAACTTGCCGCTGATGCAGACCTTGGCCTTGTTTAAAAACGTGGTGTCGTCCCATGTCGCTACCTCAGCCTCCAGCGTTGAGTTCTTCACAACGAACTCCTGCCGAGCAAAGGCAATCGCATTGGGTTCCAAATCGCTGAGCGTTGCCTCTTCGCAAATGACCGCCGACCAGTCGTCCGCCAGTGCCTGCTTCCGAATCTGTTCAATTTCATGTAGGTTCAGCGCGCACAGGTTTTCGTGGTCTCTGCCGTAGAAATGCCCTCTCCATGATGTCGGCGAACCTCGCAAGGCTGCCGGAATCTGAAACATCACAACGCGACCGTCGGGAGTTGTGACTTCGTGGATTTCCTCGAACGTCAACCGATGGCTGGTGTGATTTGCGATCTCTTCCTTCAAACTGTCCAAGTGGGGGCGCTGTGGCCGATACCGCGAACCGACAATTTGGCGCGGAACCGGCTTGTCCTTCACACCGAAGACCAACCAGCCAAAGGGTTGTCCCTTCAAGTTGGCTTCGTTGCTGAGTGCGGAAAAGTATTCCCCGATGTCGTCAAAATGCTTGTCGCTCTTGGCTTCCTTGAACTCAAGCCATTCCGTCTCGGCTGGGAGCGACAGGAACTCCGTCAACTTGGATTGAAGCTCGGTGGGCGTCATGCGGTCGCCTCCTCCAATGCCTCGGCGGTTAGCCCTGAGTCGATGTCGAGGTCTTCCACGTCCAGCTTGCCGGAGATCAGCTTGGGCAGCAGTAGGTCACGGCTGGTGCGGAGGTTCGCATTCTTTCGGTTCAGATTCAGGATTGCTTCGACCATCGGGGACGCCACCTCTGCATAGGAGTCTCGCAGTTCCAAGGGTGGAATCGGAATTTCCATCTTGCCGGTCTGGACCGGACTGAGGTTCTGCTGAGCCACTCCGTTCGCAATCTGTTCGAGTCTTTGCCGAGTATCCGGGCTTCTGAACATCCAATAAACAAGCGGGCGATCTTGCGGGCGGTGAGGATGAAGTTTCGCCACACGTTGGTTCAGCAAGAAGTTCTCGCCGAACACCAGACAGGTGCGGCCTATGTTGCCAGTCAAGGACATCAACACGTCTGCCGTTTCCAAATGGCAGTGTACTGGCATCCGATCAGGCGGAGAGTCGAGCAAACTCATCGAGTTGGTTTGAAATTCACCGTCATGCACATGCTTGATTGTGACCACCTTGTAACCGCCATCGTCTACGAAAGTCTTACTCTTGAAAGCGAAGCCTGAGAGTAATTTCAGCAAATCGTTGACAACTCCCGTCTCCCAACCCTCAGGAATCTGGCCGAGTGGTGAATCGACGAGCTTGACGTTTTCGTGGCCGGGGAAGCGGAAGTTGACGAACCATTCCCGGTAAATCGCCTGAGCCATCTCTTCCAGAATGGCAATGCGGCGGGTGTTGTTCTCAATCAGATCGTCATACGCCGACAGGATCGAAGCGATCTTACGTTGGGTCGGAAGTGGGGGAATGGAAATCTCGAAGCCGGCGAACGTCGTTTTGTTCACGATGGGTGTAGCGGCACCACTTGCAATCGACGCAATTTTTTTTCCATGAAATCGCAGCAGGTAATAAACGAACCATGCGTCATATTTGGCGGCGTTAACAATCACGCTGTTGATTTGTTGGTTCGTAAAACTTGGGCGGGCGGTTTTGCAGAGCTTCCCGATGGTTGCACCGATGCAGGTAAAGCACACGGAGTCCTTGGGGAGAATTTGGTTCTTCTGCGACTGACGCCCCTCGTCTGACAAGTATCTTTCAGTGGGAACGTGCGGTCTGTCAAAATCCAAGTCCGACGGAGTAATAAACGGGTAGTCATCACCGAAAAGCTCCGGCTTCTTCGACGTAGGTGTCTTGCCCGTAACGATACGGCCCAGTGATCCGATACTCATACTTTGCCAGTCGGAATGACTCATTAGCACGACGCCTCCAGCAACTTGGCGACGTTGTTCGCAATCCGCTCTTCCAACTCGGACGCTTCGCTGTTCAAGACCTCCAACTCTTCGTTGAGTTCTTCCAGCCGCTCGGCAAAGACAAAATCGTCTTCCTCACGATCCGCCACGCCGACGTAGCGACCGGGATTCAGGCTCCAGCCCTGTGCTTCGATCTCCTCCAACGTGGCGACCTTGCACAGTCCCGCCACGTCCGCGTATTCCAGACGCGGGAAGGTGGCCTTCAAATCCGGTTCCGGTGTTGATTCACTGGCGGGGACTTCTTCATCTTCACCCGCCACGAACTCCGGCTGCTCACCCCGATACAGCCGCACGATGTTGGCCAGATACTCGATCTGCTTGGGACTGAACTTGCGGTGTGCCCGGTCGACCTGCCGGAACGTGTGCCGGGCGTCGATAAACAGCACTTGGTCCTTTCGCTTTGTTTTTGATGTGGCCTTGCCTTTATCCAAGAACCAGAGCGTGCAAGGGAGCGTCACCGTGTAGAAGAAGTTCGGACCGATGGCGACCATCACATCGACGGCGTGCGACTGGAGCAGTTGCTTGCGAATCTCCATCTCCGATTGGCGAGCGTCGGCGGCTGAGTTCGCCATCACAAAACCGGCTCGGCCCGTGTCGCTCAGGCTGCTGTAAAACCGTTGTATCCAGAGGTAGTTGGCGTTGTCGGCCCGTGGCATCCCGAACGGGTAGCGGGGATCGTCTTTGATCTTCTCCTTATCCACCTTGTCGACGTTGAACGGGGGATTGGCCATCACGAAGTCGAATTTGCCGAGACTGTCGTGGGGGTCTTCGTAGTAACTGTTCCCCAAGCGAATGTCGCCGGACAGCGAATGCACGGCAAGGTTCATCATGCACAGTTGCCGTGTTTCGCCGACTCGCTCCTGACCGTAGCAGGAGATTTCCACCGAGGGATTGTTCTGGTGGGCTTTGATGAACTCGGCACTTTGAGCGAACATGCCGCCCGATCCACACGCCGGGTCGTAGATGCGTCCGTGGTACGGCTCGATGATCTCGACGATCAGCTTGACCAGCGAGGTCGGCGTGAAGAACTCACCACCCCGTTGTCCTTCGGCACGGGCGAAGTTGCCAAGGAAGTATTCGTAAATCTTGCCGAACGTGTCGCCTTCGGCATCCATCGCGATCTGCGAGAAGTTCTTCAGCAGCGAGACCAGAATGGCATTGTCGATCTTGGTGTAGGTTCGCGGCAGGACGCCCTTGAGGTCGACGTTCTCGGCCTCGACCGACTTCATCGCCTCGTTGATCGCCTTGCCGATGTTCTCGCCTTCGGGCAGCGACAGCAGGTGTGAGAACCGAGCCTCCGGCGGCACGTACATCACGCCCTTGGCTTGGTAGTCCTCTTTGCCGATCTTGCGGCGGCCGGAGCCTTTGCCGGCCAATTCTTTTTCAGCGATGGTGAACTTGTGGTCGGCATATCGCAGGAAGATCAGCCCAAGGACTGGGACCGCGTATTCGGATGACTTGAGGTCGGAGTTCGCCCGAAATTCATCGGCGGCCTCCCAGAGTCGCTTTTCCGTATCGGAATGGTTGTTGGCCATATCGTCTTTTCCATGCCCTTGATCGCACTACGTCCATTTGTTGCCAAATCTCAGCAAATAGCCTAAGCCCCCCCCGTTCGGGAAACAAGCAGGCAGCGGACTCAGGGCGTCGGAAGTTGCCCTGACGATTCAGGAGGAGACTACGGTGGACTGAGATCCCCAGTACAACGATCATCGGGTTGCCGCGTTTTAAAAAACACGGTGACTCGCGCCACGCTAGACCACTGGTACCCTCTGGGTCCCCAGACACCGATTCCGGGTCAAAATTCCCGAAGCCGATCCAGGAACGTGAAAAGAAGAGTAGACGCGGTCATTCGTCGACGTTGTCATCGCTCCACCGACCAGTACCGCAGCGATACGGGATGTGGAATTTGAAGTCTACCCGTCATTTGGGAACGCAATTTTACAGGCATCAAGGTTCAAAACCGCCCTGCCGATGATGCAGTCGGGTCTTCGCCCGTCACCGAGCCAGCACGTCGAAGCTGGGAACGTGCGGCCTCCTACCATCTTCCTTCGTGTATCGACGAATCAGCTTTCGGCAGCAACGCGGTTTAAATGGTCACAAATGCGTTCGATAGCGTCTGCCCCGAACACTTGGGTAACAGAATGACACAAGGCATTCAGTACCGATCGTTCGTCTGATTCCCTGATTTGGTGCAAGCATTGGTGCAAGCGTTCGGCGGCATCGCGATTGACCGCAGAAAACACGTCGTTTTCCTTCGCTGCTTGTTCACTGGGGGTGCAGAGGTCGCAAGTTCGAATCTTGTCATCCCGACTACCGACAAACCCCGCCAAACCAAGCGTTTCGCGGGGTTTTGTCGTCTCAGGGGTGATCAATCACTTCTTTCGCTTAGAAGGCTTGGTTGCATCAAATGTCTTGAGGATGTACCGCCGATTGAGCGGTTGTGGAAAACGCGCTTCCGATTGGAATAGCTCTAGTAACTCCATGAGCTTTTTCGTTGGCATCAGCGTTGGATCTTTAAGCACAACCCAGCTGACGCTCTCGGTAAATGGATCGGTCGTCAGCGAGCCTTGGTACCGGAAGTGCTGCTCCCATGTTTTCGGCAAGAAATTCCATGGATCGGTTAGCACCTTTGGCTCTAGTTCCTCATGCGAGCCAGCCCCCAAAACAGTCTCAATTTGCGTCATCAGTGAAGGAAAAGCAGCTCTTGCGTTTCCGGGCTCTATAAAGACTCCGACGACTGCCAGCGAGCCGTCATCCACGTTTTGATGAACGAGATGGAGTTCCATCGTATATTGCTCTCCATCAACCCAATGTTCACTTGGGTGATGGAAGTGAAACTGTCGGAGATGGAATCGCTTGGAACCAATCGTGATGTATTGTCGCACGTCAGAGGCGAACTCGACTTTCACGCCATGTTCGTCCTTGCGCACGTGCCCAAGAATGTCGCCATCCCAGTGAATCGACAGTCCTTCACTTCCGAAGTCGGCGTAGATTGCATTTTGCAGGTTGATGGGTGACTGTTGTTGGTCCGTCATACCGTTCCTTAAGCGAAATTGGATGAAGTTTGGATTGAACTAAAACTCTCGTCCACGAAGTTTCAATGAGGTGCATAAATGCTTGCTCCCTCACCCTGGTAGCTGTCGTAGATGTGTTGGTACACCGCGTCGCATTTTTGCTCGTAGAGTTCGGTGGAGTAGGCTCGGGGGAGTTCGTCGAGGACCGTCTTTACGGTAGAGTAGACGTCGGCTCGGGTGCGTTGTTTCTTTCGCCAATCGAGGACCAGCTTCGCTTCTTTGAGCGTTTGGAGCAGCATTCTGGCGACCTTCTTGACCTCGGCTTTTTCCTTGTCCGTCAAGTCGACTTCCGGCTTGGTCAACAGATCGAAGAGGGCCAGCTCTTCCTCACTGAGTTGTTCTGCGACACCGCGTTGCTCTTCCGCACTCAGTTCTTTGACGAAGTCGGTCAGCTTGGCGAAAAAGCCGTCTACATCGAGTCCCTTGGGCTCGTTGTACCGGACATCTCGGGTGTGTTGATTGCATCCCTTTGGAGTCGGCCAGGGGATTTCGCTCTGGACTTTTTGCAATCCGCTGCGAATGATTCTTGCCTTACGGTTCGCGCTGGTGCGGCGAACATTGGAGGCCGGTGGCACGGAGGTGCGATTGATGGTTGCGGTTGATTTAGGTGGTGAGTTACAAGCTGTTCAATTCGGTGATGAGCGATTGAGCAAAAGAGCGATTCAGATCGCTGAGCGATTGCAACAAAGTCCCAACGCTAGCATCCCTGCGGCGATGGGCACTAAGAACGAGCTTGATGCCTGCTACGAGTTCTTCGACAATCCGAAAGTAACGCAGCAGAAGATCCTGCAGCCGCACATTGAAGCAACCTACCGTCGCATAGAGCAGACCGACTCTGTCGTTTGCGCGCAGGACACCAGCGAAATCGATCTGACCCGCCCCAAGCAACAAGTCCAAGGTGCTGGGCCGATGGATTGCGAGTCACGCCGTGGTGCTTTTTTCCACCCGGTGGTCGCCTTCAATCTGGACGGGGTGGCGCTCGGGCTGCTCGGTCAAAAAACCTATGTTCGCGAGACCCTCAGTACGCTAACGCCATCGCAAAAGACGGATCAGCGACGCCGTACTCCTATCGAAGAGAAGGAAAGTATACGTTGGCTCGAAGGGCTTACGATGACGCATCAAGCCGCTTTGGCTTGCCCCGAGACGATCTGTGTTTGTGTCGGTGATAGCGAGGCGGATATCTATGAACTGTTCGTTGCGAAGTCTCAAATCGCAACGTCGAACTTACATATCTTGGTTCGCGCGGGGCAGAACCGAAACACGACCGATCGAGAAGATTGGAAGGATCAAGTTCGTCGTTCACCGGTAGTTGGTGAGCAAGTTGTCAACTTGCGTGCTCGCACGGCCAAAGTTGGCATTGGTAAGTCGGCACGCAGTCGTTCTCGCGAAGCTCGAACCGCTCAGCTTGAAATCCGTACGGCGGTGGTTGATGTCGCCAGGCCGATTCATGCATCGAAGGATCTTCTCGCGAGCGGCCGGGTCAATGTGGTGCTGTGCGAAGAAGTCAACGTGCCCGAAGGGGAAGATCCGATTTGCTGGATGCTGGTGACGACGCTACCGATTGATACCGAGCAAGACGTTCAGCGAGTGATCCGATGCTACTGTATCCGTTGGCAGATTGAGGTATTTTTCAAAACCTTGAAATCGGGCTGTCGGATTGAACATCGTCGATTTGAAGAGATCGATCGGATCAAGAATGCGTTGGCAATGTACGCGATCGTGGCTTGGCGATTGATGTACATCTGCCATATGGGTCGATCTTGTCCCGACGTCGGATGCGAGATCATCTTCGAACCGAGTGAATGGAAAAGTGTTTATGCAATCTTGGGGGCTGGAAATCCCTGAATCTGGCTGCCCACGCCTGGAAGATGTTGTTCGTGCGATCGCCCGGTTGGGAGGTTTCGTCGACCGCCGCAAGAATGATCCTGGAACGCAGACTTTGTGGATCGGAATGCAACGCTGCTACGACCTGTCCAACGCATGGAACAAATTCGGGCCGGGAGCCAAAAAATTTTCTCCCGACTGAGATGTCCGGTACAACGAGCCCCCGACGGGGAGAGGGGAGCCAGTGATATTGCCGACTTTTTCGTAGAAGCAGTTGGCCGTGTCGTAGCCAAGCTGCGAGAACAGGGCGATGGCCGGTTGTTCGACGAGCGTGCGGATGTTCCTCGACGAGTCTTCACTTGCTCGAATCATGGGGCTTCGAGTTGCCAGATAAAACCCAAACGAGCGAAAAAGTGAACTCGGCAAGGAGTCAAACCGATTTGCGCGGAGGCAGTGCTGAAAACACTTGCCAAGATCAAAGGTTCGCAGCCGGTTTTCGGCATCGCTGAGACCAACTAATACGCTCATTGGCGAATTTTTTCGGAATCATGTGTCACAATCGACAACTGAAGTCAGTTGTTGTTATGGAGATAAACCAGTGACATTTTTGCGTGACCGTGACCTCGCGACCTTCGAGCAGATCGTTGCCGCTCACGAAACAGCGGTGCGGGCGTTTGTGGCTGTCCGGATTGATGATCCGTTTGAAGCTCATGATCTCGCTCAGGAAGTATTTCTGTTGCTCTGGCGGAGGTTGGAAGAAATTGATCTCGACCAACCTTTGCGTCCGTGGTTGCTTGCGGTGGCCATGAATCTGGTGCGGCAGCACCGCCGAAAGAGCCGCGCAACTCCCATTGGCGGCAACGATGGAGTGCTCGAACTGCTTCATGATCGTATAGACAGCAGCGATGTTGTCGACGGCCCGGTGTTTGTGGCGCTAGAGCGTTGCCTTGGCAAGCTCGACGAGGCGGCTCGACAGCTCATCCGATGGCGGTATGAGGACGGCCTTGTGATTCGCGAGATCTGCCAGCGCGTCGGCAGTGGACATTCTGTGGTGACTATGAAGCTGCATCGCCTGCGGTCACTGCTGTTCGACTGCATTCAAACAAACACGCAGGAGGCTTCGTGATGAACCGTGACCAGCGACTGGCCGCATGGATTGAAGGCGAACTCGATGCGAACTCGAACGAGGAATTGCTTCGAGATCTTTCGGCTGACGAAAGCTTCGCGAGTGAAGCTGCGGAGCAGTTACAGATGAAACGCCTGCTAAGTTCACAAGCGATGGATGAGAATGAGTTCACGCGCGAACTGCTATTGAAGGTTCAGGCTCTGAGTCACCCTGCTCAGGTGCCACCGACCGAGCGTGCCGTGCTGAAACGGTTGCAGCAGCGTCGGTGGTGGAATCGCGCGGGCCTCATTGCTGCTGGCGTGTCTGCGGTGGCAGCCATGGTGATGTTGCTGGTCTTCCGGCCAGATCAATTTCCACCTCCTGCTCCGATGGTGCGCGTGTTGGCGACCGAGGGTGTGCAGTCGCTGGATGTGCGGGCTCTGGAGGATTCGCAGCTGGTCACGATAGAATCAGGCATTCTGGAAATCGAACTCGGTTCAGAGACTCGACTCGTGTTCGAAGGCCCCGCGGAATTCGCTGTTGTTTCAGTGAACGAGGTACGACTGGTTAGCGGCCGCTGTTACGCGGAGATGGACGAGGGTGCATCTGGCTTGCGGATCAAGACACCGTCAGGTGAAGTACTCGATCTAGGCACGCGTTTTGGTGTCGAAGTGCTGCCGTCTGAAGAAACATCGGTGCATGTGTTTGAGGGCAAGGTGGAAGTCGACCTGTCGCAGCAGCGATCGGTCCTGAGCGAAGGTGAGGCGGCCCAATGGACGTCGATCGGAGAACTCACCACGATTTCTCTGGAAGCTGAGCGATTCGTCAGTCGGTTGCCGGGCAGCGATCAACAACACACAAGATGGGTTCATTGGTCATTCGACGAGGGCAGTGGCGAATTCACTGTGCCTCAAGGCGAAGGATTTCCGGATGCCATGGAGCCTGCTCAGCTGCACGGTGCTCGTTGGATTGAGCGAGATGGTTCCGGCGCACTGGAATTCGACGGTTTGGACGACTGGGTAGAAACGGCTTTTGCAGGTCTCGGTGGAGACAAGGATCGCACGGTGGCCGCGTGGGTCAAATTGGCTCCGGACTACGGCGCGTCAAACGGTCAGGCAATCGTCGGCTGGGGTGATTTCAGCATTCTTGATCCGGATCGCCGACGCGGTGCGGCGTGGGAACTGGGAATCGGCGATACGAACGTGCCTGTCGACACGTTCGGTCGACTGAAGATCGCGGTCGGCGGGCCGTTGATCGTCGGGCACGAAGATTTGCGTGATGGAGTCTGGCATCATGTGGCCGCAGTGTATCTGGGCAATGGTGCTGCCAAAGGTCGCGGTGTCGTGCTGCTGTACGTTGATGGCCAGCTACAAAGGCGGACTTTCGGCAAGAAGCGTTTGATGCTCGATACCGACGTTCAGTCCAGCAATTCCGAACCCGTCCAGTTCGGTCGCCAGGTCATGCGAGCAACGGCTCAGCGAGAGTATTTCAAGGGCGCGATCGACGACATCTTTCTATTCAACCGTGCACTCAGCGGCGACGAAATTCGTTCCCTGATACAAACCAATTCTGCTCTATGAAAATTCTCCTACTGCTCTCACTGTTTCTGGTAGCCACGACCGTCTCGGCGGCTGAGTCCCGGCCGAATATCGTTTTGATCATCACCGATGACATGGGATTCTCTGACGTCGGTTGCTATGGCGGTGAGATCGACACGCCGAACATTGATTCACTGTCTCGCAGAGGTGTCAAGTTCTCGCAGTTCTACAACTGTGGAAAATGCGAACCAAGTCGCGCGGCTCTGATTACCGGGCATCAGTTCTGGACGCACGATCCGAACGTGGCGATTCGCAAGGACAGTCCAAACTTTGGCGAGATCATTCAGGCGGCGGGTTATCGCACGATGATGATCGGCAAGTGGCACGCGGCCGGCGTTCCGTTTCAGCGAGGATTCCATCGACACTTTGGATTCATGACGGGCGGCTGTGACTTCTTTCTCGGGAACGACACGTTCACGCTGGATGGCAAACCGTGGCCTGTGCCGAAAGACGATTTCTACGCCACATATGAGTTCACAAATTATGCCGATCAGTTCATTCGCGACGAGCATGCGGAGCATCCTGATCAACCTTTCTTCATGTACTTGGCTTACAACGCGCCCCATTCGCCCATTCAGGCACCTGCCGACCAGGTTGCGAAGTATCGCGGCAAGTACCTCAAGGGTTGGGACGTGATTCGCAAAGAACGATTCGCACGACAGCAGGCGATTGGACTCGCAGGCGACGGGTGGAATTTCCCGGACCGCCCCGAAAACGTTCCTCCGTGGGATTCGCTCGATGAGAAATCTCGCGACTTTGAAGACCTTCGTATGGCAACTTACGCCGCGATGGTTGATTGCGTCGACCAAGGCGTCGGTCGTGTGATGCGGACACTGAAAGAACTCGACATTGATGACAACACGCTGGTCATTTTCATGAACGACAACGGAGCCAGCCCCAACGATCGCGTTCGACGCGGAAACTTCGGGACGGCAGGGACAACGTGGAACGTCGGCGTCGCGTGGGCTCACGCATCCAACACTCCGATGAAATTCTACAAACGGACTCAGCACAGTGGTGGAGTCACAACACCGTTCATTGCATGTTGGCCGGACGGGATCAAGCCGCAAGCCGAGTTCAACGATCAACCGCTACACATCACCGACATTCTGCCCACGCTTATCGAAATCGCCGAGACAACATACCCACAGAACTTTGGAGGCAAACGGCATCCACCTTTGCCAGGGCGTTCGTTCGCCGACGTGCTTACCGACGGTGAAACCTTGCCGCCGATACCGCTGCATTTTTCTTTATTCAACAACATGGCTGTTGTCGATAGCGGTTGGCGAATGGTGACAGCCTACGACCAGCCGTGGCAACTTTACGACTTGACCAACGACCGTACCGAAACACGCGACGTGGCGGACTCCAATCCAAAACGTTTGCGAGAGATGCTGGAGCTACAGAAGCAGTTTTCGGAAAGACCTGACGTTCGCCTCCGACTTAAGTCCGGCGAACGTGAACCGGAATACGCCCCGATCTACAAATCGGACGGCAAGATCGGACCAGGCGCTCGCGAAAGCGTGCCCGATGAAAAGGCGTCGCTCAAACGAGTCAAGCAACGCGCCACTGGAATACAAGTTAAAGAATTGGAGTCGAAGCAATGATGAAAGCTACTGATTTACATATCCTACTGCCGCTCTTGTCATGCCTGATCATCGGCAATGTCTCAAGCGTGTCCGCTCAAGAACGTCCGTCTAACATTCTGTTCATTTACGTCGAAGACCTTGGCTATTACACCAGCGAGCGAGCCGCGCGAGAACCCAATTCAAAGATTGCCGGACTTAAGACCCCGAATCTTGATGCATTCGCAAAACAGAGCGTTGTGTTCACGCGCGCGTTTTGCGGCCAGAGCGTTTGCTCGCCCAGCAAGAGTGCGATCTACAGTGGCTTGTTGCCGCATGCAAACGGCATCTGGAGAAATGTCTTCAATCGGCATGGGAAACGAGGCGGCCCCGAAAACTGGATCCCACTTCCTGATCCGATGACGAAGGCCAACGACCCGTCAAATCTGGGCGTTGGCGGCATGCACGAGGACATTCAGACGCTGATCGAAAAGCTGAAAGCCGCCGACGTTTTCTGCGCGCTCTCGGGAAAGTTGCATGTCCAGCCCGCCCGCAAGTTCCCCTACGACGGCTTCGTTGATGCGAGCGATCTTGATTCCGTTATTAGAACTGCCGGGGAGAAGCCGTGGTTTTTCTGGTGCAATCCCGGTGACACACATGCACCGTTCTGGAAATCGGTTCGCCACAAACTGACTGACCCAAGCGACCGTAACTCCGCACCGAAAGATGTTGATCCCGCTTCAATCGAGATGCCACCATGGCTGCCCGACACTGCGAAATCCCGCGTCGATCTTGCCCAGTACTATTCCAACGTTCGTAACATCGATCAGTTCGTCGGTGAGTTGATGCAGAAACTCGAAGCATCAGGACAAGCCGATCAAACTCTGGTCGTGTTCACCGGCGACCACGGCATTCCGGTCCAACGTGGCAAGACCAGCGTCTATCCAGCCGGAACGCACGTGCCCTGTTTCGTACGGGGACCGGGTGTGGAAACCGGCCGGACGCTCAACGCACCGGTTTCGCAATTGGACTTCAACCCCACGTTTCTTGAAGTTTACGGACTAGAGGCGGAACAGGTCTGTCACGGAAGATCGCTATGGCCGATCCTTTCTGGAAAACAGGATCGCTTTGTCGACCGCTCCACCGTGATGACGGAGACGAACAACAGCTTCATGTCCACGCCCGGAAAGAAAGGCGATACGACCGCTGCCCGAGCCGTCTGTGATGGTCGCTACTACTACATTAGGAATCTCATTCAGGATAAGACGAGCCTTCCAGAATCGGAAGCCATTCATGTTGGCAGCGGCCATGGAGAATACGGTGATTCCGGACCGCAGTACGCAAACGACCTGCACGACGAAACGGTTCGACACAAGGACGACCAGCCTTTGCCATACGAACTGTTGCGGCAACTTTGCATGAGCGACGCGCCGCCGGAAGAGCTTTACGATCTCGACACGGATCCATGGGCGGTGATGAACCTGATTGATGACCCAGCCCACACTGAAGTTCTTCTGCGACTTCGCGAAGAGTTTTCCGCTTGGCGCGAGGCGACTAACGACCAAGACGTACATCCGAAACAAATTCCACGTCGACTGTCGCCGCGGTCACTCGCGAGAGGGTTAGACCGATGAATCAAGTCAGACACATGCTCGCCATATGCATCGCTCTCTGCGCAGTCAGCGAGTTTCCTGCGACATCTCTGTCAGCCGAGGAGATTCCGGCTACTCCGAATGTGTTGATGATCGCAGTCGACGATCTGAGCGACTATGTTTCGATACTTCAGAACCATCCGGGCATCAAGACGCCGAATTTTGATCGGCTGGCAAAGCGGTCGGTCAACTTCACTCGCGCCTACTGCGCCGCACCGATCTGCAATCCGTCACGCGTGGCGATCATGACGGGGCTGGCGCCGCACCATACTGGTGTCTATCAACTCGGCGATCGGCTGTCCCGATCAAAGCCAGCGTTGGCGGCAATTGCATTGGAGGAAAACTTCAAACGTCATGGTTATAACACTTATCTTACCGGTAAGTATTACCACGCCAACGAAGATCACTGGCTGCCGAAGGCGCGGCTCGATGCCGCGTGGACGCAGAGGCTTGCGCCATTCAGCAACCATGAACCGAAGCATGGCCCCAACAGAATTATCGGTGGAGGCATCCTATCCATCGGTCCGGCGTCCATCGGCGTTGAATCGATGCCTGACACAGCCATTGTCAACAACACTCGCGCCTGGTTGTCACAGAAACACGACAAACCGTTCTTGATTGTGCACGGTATCAACAAGCCACATCTCTCGTTCGTGGTCCCCCAAAGCTTCTTTGATTTGTATCCACTGGAGTCGCTTGTTCTCCCGGAGACCCCTCACGATGATTTCGACGACATCCCCGAATCCGTGAAGCAAACCTTTTTAAAGAGAGGCGATCGAAAGAAGTTTGCTCAGATCCGCAAGACCAAAAACGGCTGGAAAGAAGTGATGCAAGCGTATTTGGCCAGCATCAGTTTCTGTGATTGGGTCCTGGGTGAGATTCTTGATGCGCTCGATGCAAGCCCATACGCGGACAACACGATTGTCGTCCTGTGGTCCGATCACGGTTACCACATCGGCGAAAAGGAATGGCTGCACAAACGAGCGCTGTGGACACAGACGACTCGCGTGCCTTTCCTGATCAGTGTGCCGGGAATGGACACCGCCGGTGAGAATTGTGCCGCGCCAGTCAGTTTACTGGATATCTACCCAACGCTCTGTGAACTTTGCCACCTTGACCAAGCCGTACCGCAACTACTGGCCGGACACAGCGTGACTCCGCTGCTCAAGAATCCCAGTCAAGATTGGCCCCATGTTGCAGTGACTTCGCACGGTGAAGGCAATGCCGCTACCATCGATGCACGCTACCACTACATTCAGTACGCCGACGGCAGCGAAGAACTGTACGATCATCAGACCGATCCGCGTGAGTACAATAACCTAGCTCATCAGCCGGATCTCAATTCCGTGATCAAGCGGCTTGCTGAATCGATACCGAAGTCCTGGATTCCCGAGAACACTGGGCTGCGTAAACGCACCACAGAGTCACAGAGTGACTCAGAAGAGTGAAGTTTTGCATCCGCAATTGAAGGAGGCATACGTACCACGGAAATTGGTACTCTGTGTGACTCCGTGTCTCCTTGGTGATCACCATTCCCTCGCATCGCTGAATCTCATGAAACGACTTCTTGCTCTTTACCTTTGCTTGACAGCCTTCCAACTGAGCGTCGCCGCCGCTGACACTAGGCCGAACATCGTATTCGTGCTCGTCGATGACCAACGCAACACATCACTTGGCTGCGCGGGGCATCCGCAGATTAAAACGCCTGCGATTGATGAACTGGCACGTCAGGGCATTCGTTTCGAGAACGCGTTCGTGCAAACACCAATCTGCATGGCCAGCCGCGCAAATCTCTTTACGGGATTAACGACGACGACGCACGGGTACCACGGCAATCCGGGAAATCCCGTGAGCAAAGCAGATCTCCAGTCGAGTTTTCCGACGCTGCTTCGCACGGCCGGGTACCGGACCGCATTCTACGGCAAACAGCATGTGAAGTGGAAAAAAGGCGTCAACGGGATGAAGGAGATGTTTGACGCTCACGAAGTCTTGCATCGCAATCCGTATTTGAAACAAATGCCTGATGGCAGCCTCCGTCATGTGGATGAGATCATCGGCGACAAATCGGTCGCGTTCGTCGAGTCACAAACGAAAGAGGCCCCGTTCTTTCTTTACATGAGTTTCAACATCTCTCATGCAGAGGACAGCGATCGGCGGCCAGGGTTTCACTACCAATGGCCCGCCGAAGAGGACGGATTGTTTGAGGATGTCGAACCGCTCCGTCCCAATCTCGACGACCCAAAGTACTATGCTGCCGCCCCCGAGTTTCTCAAACACTCGCTCAACCGAGAACGTTTTTTCTGGGGCTATGACACGCCTGAAAAATATCGAGTCAACCTGCGGGCGATTTACCGGATGCTTGCCGGCATGGACCGAATCGTCAGTCGTGTGAATTCAGCTCTCAAAGAGAAAGGGCTCAATGAAAACACCATCGTTGTCTACTCAGCGGATAACGGCTACTACATGGGTGACCGTGGATTCCAGGGCAAGTGGTCGCACTTTGATCAATCGTTGCACGTGCCACTGGTCATCTACGATCCGCGAATGAAGTCGGAAAATCGTGGACGCGTCATTGATGACGCCGTGACCAGTCTTGATATTCCTGCAACGATCCTTGACCTCGCTGGCGTGCCCGTTCCGCCGAAGTATCAAGGCGTTTCGTTAAAGCCGTTTATTGATGGTGAATCCCCAAAAAATTGGCGGACCGATTTCTACTGCGAACATCATTCCGGCAATGCGAAGCTGCCGAGATGGTTCGGTGTTCGCGACGATCGCTACACCTACGCCAACTACTATAAAGATGGCGTGGAGCTGCTTTACGACCGCGAAGTCGATCCGACGGAGTTTGTCAATGTGGCCGGAGATCCAGAGTACAGCGACACCCTGACGCGACTTCGCGAAAAGGCATTGAAATACAAGCAGCAATATTCGCGAAAGTAAGCACTTCACTGATCATGAACCGTCCCGCGATTCACTTCCGTCAACAGACAACAAATTCCACGCAATAGAGAATCCGTGAAATGAATAGAAACGTTCTGGCAACCGCTTTCATTGCATTCATCGCATTGCCGATTGCAGCCGCTGATGATTTTGAAACACTGTTCAACGGCAATGACCTCTCCGGATGGAAAGGGCTTGATGGTTTTTGGAGCGTTGAGGACAGCGCCATCGTTGGAGAAACGACACGCGAACAAAAGATCGACGCCAACACGTTTCTGATCTGGCAGGGGGGCGATGTTGCGGACTTTGAATTCATGGCGACTGTGCGTTTTCAAGGCAACAACTCGGGGGTGCAGTACCGCAGCAATGTCATCGATGAGCAGGGAATGGCATTGATGGGATATCAGATGGATCTGCATCCTTTTCCAAAATTTTTTGGGATGCTGTACGGTGAAAAGTACGGCGAACGCGGTAAGATCGCGACACGTGGGCAGCGAGTTGAAATTTCGGCCGACGGAAACGTCAAGCAATTAGGGAAAGTCGGTAACAACGACAATCTGACGGACTGGAAGTGGAACAAGGTCCGTATCATTGCGGTCGGGGACCAACTGATTCATCAAGTCAACGGCGTCACCACCATTGATGTCACCGATCAGCATCCCCGCGCGATCACCAGTGGCAAGCTGGGTCTGCAGCTACACAAGGGGCCGCCAATGCGAGTCGAGTTCAAGGACTTGCGGTTGCGAAAGCTTGATCATCAAGAGGGCAAGAAACTTATCTCGACATTCGCCAATCAATCCAACGATGAAAACGAGATCGAAGAGGACGCCGCAACTCCCGCCCCGCCGCCGTCCGAGGGAGGTGGAGCAAGAAACCGAAAAACCGATGTTGGCAGCTTGCGTGTCGCGAAGGGATTCAAGGTGGAAACGGTGTACTCGGTCCCTCAGGATACTCAAGGATCCTGGGTTTCCATGACCATCGATGATAAAGGCCGATTGATTGCATCGGACCAGGGCGGACGGGGTTTGTTCCGAGTCACCATCAAGAGCGACAGGGAACCACTCGTCGAAAAGTTGCCGGTTGATTTATCAAGCGCGCAGGGATTGCTGTGGAAATCAGGTTGCTTGTATGCGTCGATCACAGGCAAAGGAATGTATCGCGTGACCGATTCGGACGGAGACAATTTACCAGATCGCGCCGAACTGCTGTCGGAGTATTCCGGGAAGGGTGAACATGGCAATCATGCCCTGATTGACACGGAGGACGGCGATCAGATTTATGCGGTTTCCGGAAACCAAACTCCATTGCCGTCTGCGGACAGCATCGTTCGTCGACGCAATCCATCGCGTCAGGAAGACTTGTTGCTGCCGCGACAGTGGGATCCGCGAGGCCACGCAGCCGGCGTGATGGCACCGGGTGGATGGATTACGCGATTTGATCCCGCACGCAAGACACACGATCTGTTCTGTGCGGGGTTTCGCAACGAATACGATGCCGCATTGAATGCCCACGGTGACTTGTTTACCTACGATGCCGACATGGAATGGGACCTTGGCCTGCCGTGGTATCGGCCGACTCGCATCTGCCACGCGGTCAGCGGAGGAGACTTCGGATGGCGAAGCGGTTCGGGCAAGTGGAAGGAATACTACGAAGACAGCCTACCACCACTGGTCAACATAGGACCGGGGTCGCCTACCGGAGTCGTCAGTGGTCGCGGAGCGAAGTTTCCTGCGAAGTACCAGCACGCCATCTTTGCGCTGGATTGGACATATGGTCGCATTCTGGCGATTCACTTAACTCCTGATGGAGCAAGCTACAACGCGGAGGCCGAAGATTTCGTCGCCGGACCAGCGTTGCCCGTAACGGATGCGGTCATGGGCGCCGATGGTGCACTTTACTTCGCAACGGGTGGTCGAGGAACAAAGTCGGAACTGATGCGAGTGGTCTACACGGGAAAGGCTTCGACGGCTCCGGCAATGCCCGCCGAGTTACCCGAAGCTGCGAAGACGCGCCGAGCATTGGAAACATTTCATGGCATCAGGAATTCTGAAGCCATCGAAACCGCATGGCCGCACCTTTCCAGCGACGATCGTTTTCTGCGTCATGCCGCGCGAGTCGCGATCGAATCACAGCCCGTCAATGAGTGGGCTGCGAAGGTGTTCTCCGAATCCAATCCGCAGGCACGCATCACGTCCGCAGTGGCGCTGGCTCGCATGGGCAATGAAGACCATCGCGAACGGTTGCTCGAATGCGCGAACGAACTTCCGTTTAGCGATCTCTCTGTTTCACAACAACTCGGTTTGCTGCGAGCCTACGCTCTGATACTGGAGCGACTGGGCAGCCCATCCAAAGCCCAGCGTGAGCAACTGATCGCAAAGCTCGATCCGCTCTTGCCATCATCGGACGCGGACGTCAATCACGAACTGCTGCGGCTACTGGTGTTCCTGCGGGCTCCCACTGCAGCCGCCAAGGGCATGCAGTTGATTGCTGATCGAGGCCCCGGCCAACCGGTTTCGTGGAGTGGCGTGGAAAAGCTGAATGCGCGCTACGGCAACACGTTGAAGCAAATCACAAAAAATCCGCCACCGACCGCTGCCATCGACATCGCTTTGACACTTCGCAGTCTTCGCAATGGATGGACGCCCGGACTTCGACGGCAGTACTTCGCGTTCCTCAACACGGCGGCGAAAGCCAGCGGCGGGGCCAGTTATCCCAGTTACCTGACCAACATTCGCGACGAAGCGCTCTCGACATGCAGCGACTCAGAACGTATCGCTCTGACCGATCTGACGGGCGAAAACTTCAACCCGGTTCCCGACTTTCCGATCGTTCCACCAACCGGCCCCGGTCAGGAATGGACTCTCGAAACTGCGATGGCTGCGGTCGACTCGGCGAACCCCAAGAAGCTGAATTTCAATCGGGGTCGCAGCCTGTTCCATGCCGTTAGTTGCGGAGCCTGCCATCGTTTCAGTGGTCTCGGCGGTGGTGTCGGGCCAGATCTGACAAGCGTGCCCAACAAATTCACAAGCAAATATCTGTTGGAGGCCATCATTGATCCCAGTAAGAACATCTCCGACCAGTATCAATCGTCGATGGTGTTGCTCGACAGTGGCAAAGTGGCGAACGGGTTGGTTGTCGACAAGGACGACGAAACAATCCTGGTCTATTCGTCCGATCCCAAATCAGAACCGACCATTGTGAAACGAGATGAGATCGAAGAAATCAGCGTGTCACAGACATCACAAATGCCCAAAGGTTTATTAAACCAGATGAGCCCTGATGAACTCCGAAACCTTGTTGCGTACATCATGTCCGGAGGCAACGAGAGCCACAAAGTTTATCGCGGCCGAGGCGGAAAGAAATAGCCACACCTTTCGGGTGTTTTGGTTCAGCGTGAAATGGAGTCGAGCGTGGTCTTTGCTAATTGGAAACGTGGAACTTAAGAGTCGGAAATGGTTGGAAGTACTTGGGGGACCAGTCCCCCAAACCCCCTGAGATTTTTCGCATTTTGCCAAAATCGAAGCGGACAAACGGGGACAGAGCACTTTGTCGGGGAATTCAGTAATCCTACCTTACTGGAATCATGGACATCGCGCGGATGCAGACCTCTGATTCAGGGATTGATCGGCTCTCTTGCCGCGTTGGGTGACCGTTTGGGAGTCAAAACGGCTGAGAGGGCGCACGCTTGCCGGGGCTGCTCTGGCGAGCAACTTGAACGTGCGGTGGCTTATGCGACTCCAGCAGAATGCTTAGCCGCTTGGGATCAGATCGCGGACACGGCGGGAGACTCGGAAACGCCGCTGTGTTTGACGACTGCGATGAGCGTCCACGTGAAACGGGTTTCCGGCAACTGTTTTGAAAAGCTTGCCGAAATCCGTCACCAGTTCGCACCACACCGACGACTCCAATCCCAATCGCTTCAGGATCGGAGCCAGTCCATCTGGCGTCCTGCCCGGTTTGCCGTCCGCGATCTGACGGGCCGTCCAGTCCAGTAGTTCCAAATATCGTTCTTTCGAGAACCACAAGAATCCTTTTTCACTGCAACGTGATCCCGATTTCGAAAGATTCGGGCCCGGTTGCTCGGCGGCTTCGTCAATCTCCACCGGTGAGAGGAACGAATCGTCGTGCTGCAGGCCGTCGTCGCTATCAACACTGGGTCCGCCGGTGATGGCTTCGACGCGTCGCTGCGCCGAGGTGTGATCGCTTTGTTCGATCGTCTCGGCCATGGCGGCGCGGATTGGATTCAAATCCACGTAAGTCGCACACGCCAAAACGGCTGCTTCGTCGATCAACTTGACCGCTTTGTAGCGATCCTGAAAGAACCGACCGACTTGCTCGTCCTCCAAGTTCGCACGCTGGGCGACTCGTTGGTTGAGCAATCGCATCCACCACGAGATATCACTCAGCCGGGAGCGAATCTTGGCAAGTTCGACCGGACATTTGCGGATGCCGTTGAGTTCGGACTCGGTCGGCGGCAACGGATTTCCGTTAGAATCTTTCCTGTGAGGACACAGCATCAGCCATCTGCGAGCGACTTCGGTGTCGTCCCACTGTTTGACCACATCGGGCCTGGAGCGAAGGACCAAATGATAGTGGTTGGAGAGAATCGCGAATGCGATCAGATCGATCCCGAAGCACTTGGCGAAGTGGGTCAAGTATTTTTCGATCCAAACCTTTCGATGGTCGAAATTCTTTCCTGAGACGGGATCGTCTCCGAACAAAAAGCACCGTCTGACGGTGCGAGAAATCACGTGAGCAATAGCAACTTCGTCAGGGTCAAAGACATCTGCGCGAGCAAGTCTAGCCATGGTATGCCCCCAAAGCGACGAGAAAGAGAAGAGGACTTCGTTTCTACCACCCCAGCCCCACCCATCAACCCCAATCAAAGTGCTCTGTCCCCGTTTGTCCAAAGTGCTCTGTCCCCGTTTGTCCTGTTGATTCCAAACCGTTCTAAGAAAGTAAGCTATCATGAACGGCGCCGTTGTCACGGGCTCAGGTGCTGGGATGATCGCAGCGATCAATTGGGAACCGGACCAAGCGAGATTGATTGTTGCGAGCCGCAGGCTGAGAACAGTTGGACGCTCTCGGCAGGCAATGCTTCCTATCCTAATGAGTCTACTTCAATGATGCGAATCGCCTTCCTCACCGTCGTCTTGCTGCTTACCTCGCCAGCTTATTCGCAGGTGCTGGACAAGCAGCAACTACTGGACAATCAATCGTGGTGGGACAATCGCGACTTTGACTGGTACAAGCAACAAATTCCCTTCTTCGAATGCCCCGATGCGGAGATCCAGACCACCTACTATTACCGCTGGGATTTGCTGACCAAACACCTGACCTATGGCTCGCCGAACAGCGGTTACTCATTTACAGAGTTCATTGACCGCCCCTTTTGGTCCGGGGCGTATGGGGCGATCGCGTGTCCGGCAGGTCATCAGCTCTATGAAACACGCTGGCTCAGGTCACCGCGAATCGCAAATGATTATACGAAGTACTGGTTCCGCACCCCGGGGGCTCAACCGCGGAACTATTCCACCTGGCTGGCGGATTCCGCCTGGGCGGTCGGCCGAGTTCACCCGAACAAGGAGCTGCTGATTGACCTGCTGCCGGACCTGATTGAGAACTACGAGGGCTGGGAAAAGCGGCAGTTTGTCCCGAATGTCGGCTTGTTCTGGCAGACCGGTCACGACGACGGCATGGAGTTCAACATCAATAGCCGCCAGACGCAGGATATCCTGCGCGGTGCGCCGAGCTATCGCCCGTCATTCAATGCCTACATGTACGCTGACGCACAAGCCATTTCTCGCATCGCAAAGCTGGCGGGTAAGTCGGATGTCGCGAAGCAATACTCGGACAAAGCGGCGGCGTTGAAAGCCAAGATGATCGAGTTGATGTGGGATCCAAAGCGGCAGTTCTTCTTTCCCTTGCTGAAGAACGACGAGCAGCGCGATGGTTTCACGATGAAAGCGCTCACGCGAACTTACGAAAGTGGCCAATACGCCGGCGATCCTCACGGACGAGAATTGATTGGCTACGTTCCGTGGCAGTTCGATATCGTCAAAGGCGAGCATCAGTACGACGTCGCCTGGAAAAAGTTGATGGATCGAGACGGCTTCTACGCCGACTTTGGACCGTCATTTGTCGAACGCAACGATCCGTTGTTCAAGGTCACCAACCACTGCTGCTGGTGGAGTGGCCAATCCTGGCCTTACGCGACCACGCAGACGTTGAAGGCACTGGCAAAGCTGCTGCAAAACGGCGGCAATACTCTGAACGCCGCCGACTACGTCGAGACACTCCACATTTATGCAAAGTCTCATCGCAAGAACGGCAAGCCCTATCTGGCCGAAGCGTTGCACCCGGACACCGGTTCGTTTGAAGGCTACGACGGCTACAACCATTCCGAACATTACTTGCACTCGGGTTATACCGATCTGGTGATTACCGGATTGATCGGGCTGGTTCCTCGTGACGATGACACGCTGGAGATTCGTCCTCTGGCTCCGCCCCAATGGGATTACTTTGCGCTCGATGATGTGCCGTACCGCGGCCATCGAGTTTCGATCGTTTGGGACAAGACAGGGACTCGGTACGACATGGGAATTGGGCTTCATGTGATGGTCGACGGGACGAAGGTCCACGAAGCCGATACCATCGGCCCGATCGTGATTCCGAGGGCCGTTCCCGGTGTTCGACCAGCGTCACAGAAGGGGCTAGTTCCGACGAACTTCGCGGTCAACAACGACGGCACCTACTATCCGCGCATCACGACGACCTACACTGCGGAAGGAACATTCGCATCGAAGCTGATCGACGGCAATTTCTGGTACCTGAAAGATCCGCCTAATCGCTGGTCATGCGAAGGGTCTCCCAACGCGAGCGATTCCATCGAAATCGACTTCGGCAAACCGCGAACGATTCATACGATTCGAGCGTTGCCATTGGATGATCGAGAGCTGGCGAACTCAAGCATCCGCGCCCCGAAAGAGATCCGGTTGCACTACTGGAAAGACAACACGTGGCATGCCATCACGGTCACGAAGGAGGTTCCGGCGCCGGAAGGACACCGACCTCATTCATTCCATTTTGAGCCACTGGAGTTTCAGAAGTTCAAGGTCACGCTAACGCACGCGGACGGTTTCAATTCCGGTCTCACGGAACTCGAAGCATGGGGCAAAGCAGTATTGCCACTTAGCCGTATTCCAGCTCGGGCCGGCAACCTTGCGTTCAATGATGGTGTCAGCGAATTCCCGAAAGCCACTTGCAGCCACCACGATGTCTATGGTGGCGTTCCCCAGTCGTCGATCGACGGGGTGACGAATTTTCAGCCCAGCCCCATGAATCGCTGGACAAGTTACGGATCCCCGAATCCGTCGGATTGGCTACAGATCGACTTTGGCAAGAAAGTCGAATTTCGCCGCGTCGAGATCGCGATCTACGATGACCGCGGCGGCGTTCAGGCTCCCCAATCCTATGAACTTCAGCGTTGGTTCGGCGGAAAGTGGACACCCATCTCGGGCGTAAAATATTCTCCTGAAAAACCAGTCGGCGGCCAATGGAATACGGTGACCTTTGCGCCGACGGAGAGCGAAAAACTCCGCATCGTGTTCGAGAACAACGGTGGTGCCCGCAGCGGAGTCACGGAAGTCACCATTTGGAACGACGAACAGTAGGCGTGCGAAGCGAGGGGAAGGAGGAATATGCTGCACCTCGCGTTCGTTTCTGTCGCTCCAACGCACATCAGGGTGGAATCTCTAAAAAAAACCCCGTCCCCTTTTCGAACCCTCATCGGCGCTCCGCAGCCAGCGAGTCACCGGCACGGGTATGCTCCTTTTCGCGTTCCATCAGTTTTGCACGCACTGCATTCCACTCGTCTCGACTGACAGATTGATTCTTCACTGTTCTTGCTCCTTGATAAAGTTAGTAAAGTGGCACGAAAGTCTACTGCGACTGAGACGTTTGACAGACAGGAAGAGCAAGAAAGCAGCACACAGCAGGATCATTGCCCAACGCAACGTCGCTGCCGTGGAAAGCGACAGACCTAGTCCGGTCCACAGGGCCACGTAGGCTGCCAGACAAGCCGGGCATTTCGGAGCGAACGCCAGCATTGCAGCCGGAACAATCCATGCCAAGAATTCTCGATTTCCAGCCTTCGAACAGTCTTGATTCCCATGTTTCGAAGTTGCACAGCAGTCGTTCATCGCTCCACCTCCGTCAGATTCGTTGTTTTCTGCCAATGAAACAGCGACTGATGGAGATGGAATCATTTGCATTTCACCTGTAGTCGAACGGCGGGACCTTGAATCGACAGGCATTTCCAAATTTCTTTTTTGACCGCGGAGGCCTCTGTCCATCATATTGTTCACGAGCATCAGACCGATCGCGGACATCGAGACTGGCATTCATCGAGCGAGTATCGCTTCCACTTCACGGCGAAAGATTTGTGCTTCGAGCCAGTTGTGCAAATGAATCCCCTTTGGCTTGGCGGCACTTTGATCAAGATACGTGAGTGCGTTCCCAAGCCATCGTGCTCCGCGACGTCATACACCTGCACGATGATATCGTCAATTCTAGCGATGATTTTCTGTCGAACGGTTTCCCACAAAGTTACAGCTGGCTGCTCAAATCGATCCGCCGGGTCGATTTGATGTTGTTGAGGAAAACTTCGTCGTGGGAGGCGATTAGAAGAGCACCGTCGTAGTCGTAGAGACCTCGTTCGATGGCGTCGATGGAATCGATGTCGAGGTGGTTGGTGGGTTCGTCGAGGATCAAAAACAATGGTGGCTCGGGGGCTCCGAGCACGCACGCGAGTCCGGCTCGCAGTATCTGGCCGCCGCTGAGTGTGCCCACGGTCTGAAGGGCGGCATCTGATTTGAATAAAAAACTGGCCAGCGTGCGACGACACAGGTTCTCATTTGATGTCGGGTTTCGCCGTTTGAAGTTTTCGAGGATGGAAAGCGTGGGGTCGAGGAAGCTTAATCGTTGGTCCAGGACCGCCATGTTGACGGGAACGGATACGGTTCCATGCAGTGGTGTTAGCTGACCTTCAAGCAGTCGAATGACGGTGGTCTTGCCGGACCCGTTGGGCCCCACAAGGGCGACTCGCTCGGGACCGATCAGTGAAAAAGAGAGGTTATGAATGATGGGCCTGTCAGAATCATAGCCAGCGGTAACGGCATCGAACGTTGCGACGATGCGACTGTTTGGGAGCCCGGTTGATTGGACTGTAATCGAAAGTTCATCCAGGATTTCAAGCCGTGCACGAGCTTGCTCGACGGTTTCTATCGCTTGAGCCCTTTGTCGCATGGTACGTCTTATGCGGTCGCCCTTGCTCGATTCGGCGCTGTTTTTTCTTGCACCCGACAGTATGCGTGGGATGTCACCTCGGGATTGAGTTCTGGCACCGGCGGCATCTCGACGCTGCTTTCGTTCTATCGTCGTTTGGGCATCTCGCTTGACCTTGACCGCGTATCTTTCCGCGTGCGCCAGATGATGTTGCGCGGCTTCCAGCTCGATCGCTTTTTGCTGGCGATAGTGACTCCAATTGCCTCCGTAGCGAGTAACGCCAATTGACGTCAGTTCGACAATCGCGTCCATCTGTTCCAACAGCTCTCGATCGTGGCTGGCAACAATCGCACCAGCTTTCCAGTTGGAGAGCAGATTGATCACCGCCTCGCGTCCGGCGCGATCCAGATTGTTCGTCGGCTCATCGAGCAGCAGGAAATCAGGAGCTTGGTACAGCACGACCGCGATGCATGCCCGGGTCCACTGACCTCCGGAGAGCTCGCAAAGTCGTGTGTCGGGGCGGACCTTCAGGCCAACTCGCCCCAGCGCCGCCGCTATCCGTTCTTCAAGCGTCCAGTCGGCATCCGCGAGCTCGTCAATATTTGCTTGACCCGCTTCGGCTCGACGCAAGATTTCAATCGCTTTGCTGGCGCCGAAAAGATCGGCGACGGTTTCGTCTGGTTCAACTTGCACTTTCTGTTGCAGCACGCCCAACATACCAGTGACGGCAACGCCACCCGTTGCAGGCGGCAGCTCACCACTGATGAGTTTTATCAGCGTCGACTTGCCGACGCCATTTCTTCCGACCAGTCCCATTCGCTCACGACTCACACTCAGATCAAGGTTGCGAAACAGATTGTGACCGTCCGGTGTGGACCAACTGATCCCGGTCAATGTGATTTGCGACATCGCTTCTACTCTTGAACAACTGTTAATAGCACGCTACAGTGCTTTTACAGCATCTCCGTCAATAATGCAACGGGACCGTGCTATTTTTCAGCAACAAGAAAATGAAACAGTATGCCATGACAAAACGAAAGGCACTTGGCCGACCGACGAAGGACGAAGCGGCGGCGATTGATGTTCGCGTCCTCGATGCGGCTCGCGCACTTTTTAGCCAAAAAGGGATTGCGAACAGCTCGATCGACGAGCTTGCCGGGACACTCGGTGTTTCTAAGCACACGATCTACCGTCGCTATGCCAGCAAGGCAAAATTGCTCGACGCGGTGGTCGAGCGAGATATCAATGCGTTTCGTGACGAGTTGAAATCGGCAGGTGCGAAAGCAACCGACGAACTTGAGGCGCTCCACCAAATGGCACTTCGGTACTTCAAGTTCGGTTCATCTCGCGATTACTCCGCGTTCTATCTTTTGGTCAGCGCCGAGGCTGTCATTTCAGCTGACCTACGCGAACGCTTAGCTGAATGGACGAAGTTTGCACTGCAACCGGTGCTGGAAGCGATTTCGTCGGCGCAGTCCGCTGGATATTTGTGCTCTGGCAGCACTGCATCGATCGGCGAAATACTCGTTGACCTATTGGAAGGTGCGAACAATCGAGTCCGTTTGCGAGATGCGACATTGAACAGCAGCCGAGCGGCGCGGAAACTGTTTGACGATCGTTGGCAAGTTTTCGTGAAGGCAATGGCGAGTGAATGAGGTTCGATGGTTATGTCGCAACGATGGCTGATTACGGGTAGTTCCAGAGGCATTGGGCGAGCACTTGCTGAGGGCGTGCTCAGCGCGGGGCATCGTCTCGTCGCCACGGCGCGTAAGGCTTCGCAACTTGCTGATCTCTTAAAGCAGTTCGGTGAACAAGTACGAACGGTAGATCTGGATGTGACCGCCCCGGTGGCCGCCGAGCAAGCATTGCGAGTCGCCGTCGATGAATTTGGCGGTCTCGATGTACTGGTGAACTGTGCCGGGTACGGTAACGTGAATTCGATTGAAGACACCGATCTTGGCGAGTTTCGTCGGCAGATTGAGACGAACCTGTTTGGATCCATCATCGTCACGAAGGCGGCCATTCCCATCATGCGTCAGCAGGGTTCGGGCCATATCATTCAGTTTTCCTCCGTGGGGGGACGCATCGGTGCTCCCGGACGGGCACCCTATTCCGCAGCGAAATGGGGCGTGGAAGGATTCTCCGAAGTGCTCGCGAGCGAGATGTCGCTCGTCGGAGTCAAAGTCACCATCATCGAACCCGGTGGGTTTCGGACAGACTTCGCAGGCTCCTCAACTTCATTGACTGCAGGTCGGCCCGAGTACGACGCCGTCGTAGGTGCTGCTGCGCGGATGCAGCGCGCGTACGACGGTCGGCAGCCTGGCGATCCGGTTCGTGCGGCACAGGTGATATTGAAAGTCGCCGCAATGGATCAGGCACCGCTGCGTTTACCGCTGGGCAACGACGCCGTGAACGCACTGGAGCAAGCCGATCTCGCAAGATTGGAAGAGCTTCGGCGCTGGCGTGAACTGAGCATTTCGACGGACTATCCGGAAGAATGACTCCGTTGGACGCTCAGAACAATGACAGCGACTTGAAACGCTTTAACGTTGAGGAACGCAATCCCTAAAAAACCCCCTTCCCTTTTTCGCAATCCTCATCAAATCCGCGAAAGTAGCCCCCCCCGAGGAGTCGGTCGGACGTTTGTGGCCAATGGGATTCCGCTCCACCTGCTGAGAATTCATTTGCTGTCACGATTCGATCATGACGGCGGGCTCCGTTTCTTGGTACATCTCTTGGATCACGAATCGGCATCCCTCCGTTGATTGCAAGCATCTGATCCGCCATGAAACTGTTTTTCAAACGATTGGCCGCCAAAAACTCAGTCGCCCAGTCCTCAGTCGCCCAGTCCTCAGTCGGCCAGTCCTCAGTCGGCCAGTCCTCAGTCGCCCCAACTGCTGCCGGTGATCGCATTCGCAGTCCGGCAATCGGATCAGGCACGCTGCGCGATGACGAGGCTTTGGCGTTGTCGCTGGACAATGTCAGCAAGAAGGCGTTTCTCACGGTGATCCGCAGCCGCGCTGACATCGGTGTGCATGCATTGCTTTCGCAACGAACAGTGATCGGACGCAACGAAAACTGCACCTTTGCGTTGCACGACTTGAAAGTCTCTGGATCACACGCCTTGATCACTCGCACCAGCGATGGCGATTTCATTCTCGAAGATCTGAAGTCGACCAACGGCACACGTGTGGGATCGCAGTTGGTCGTCGGGCAAACCGTGTTGCGAGACGGAGACAAGATATTCTTGGGAGAGACCGTGATTCGTTTTTCACTGGCCGACGAACTGGACATTCATTTTCACAACGAAGTGGCAACGTTGGTCGGGACGGATCCGTTGACGGGCCTACCATCAAAGCGGCGTTTTGACGAGTCGCTCGAGTTTGCGATTCAGAACGCGATCAGCGGGCGTACTTCGCTCGCCGTCTTGATGATGGACATGGACGGTGTCAAACAGATCAATGATGCGCACGGTCATGCATTTGGAGCTTTTGCGATCAAGGAAACGGGTCGGTTGATCGCCCGGGTGCTCGACTCCAACGGGCAAGCCTGTCGGTTCGGCGGCGACGAGTTCACCGCTTTCCTGGCCGGGTACACTTTGCCATCCGCCTGTGCCGTCGCCGAACGAATCAGGATGGCGGTCGAATCGGCTGGTTTGGAAAAAGACGGCATCCCGCTGCATCCCACCATCAGCATCGGCGTAGCGTGTCTTTCTGATGCCAGCACATCATCACTCGCTCTGGTCACCCGTGCGGACGAAGCTCTGTACCGAGCCAAAGCTCTAGGAAAAAATCGGGTCGTTTCATGAACGTCGGACTGCCCTTCAACCTGTCGCTCTCAATGAATCGATGGAGCGCGAGTTGCAAGGCAGTTACTCTCGACATATCCGCCATTATCCTTCGGCGGAAACGCAAAAGCAGTTAGGAAGCGACGATCCATTTGCTAGTGCGCCTGGTAATGGATTTGCCAGAAATCCTTTTGGGCAGGATTTCAGGCGGAATCCAATACGCTATCGAGTGATGAGGCGTTCCTGAGTAGCCGAAACTCTCTGCTGCCACCAAGCGTCGGGCTTCACCGCGACACAGGTTTCAAATCAAACGAAATATGACCGACATGGCAAAATTCAGTCTCGTCGGATTGTACAATCATAGCGATTCTACACTCCTTGACTTGACCTCCAAGATTGATCATGGCTGAACCAAATGGGGCACGAGAGCAAACTCAACCTGCTGAACAAACCATCAGTCCCTCGGAAACGTCCCTGAGCCAGGGGGCGACACACGGGGGCAAACCCGGCTCCAACTACCACGTGCGCGACCGGCCCGCGTTCATCGTTGGCGTCACCGGAAACATGGATTGCACCGAACGGGAACAGATCAAGGATCAGGTGAGATGGCTATTTCGCTTTCTGAGGCGAGGAACCACGGCTCACCCGTATGATGAAGTCGTCAAAGAACTCTTGTCCGGCCTGATCCCTTTGAGTTGTCCTCATCAAGACACCGAGCGTCAGCAGGCTCCTCACCATCAACACGATCACGAACCAATGGCGGATCCGAGTTCTGTCTATCGTGAGTTCTTTGACGAATGGCCGGGACTGGATGACATTCCCATCATCGTGCTCAGCTCTCTGGCACCAGGTGCTGATCAATTGGTCGCTCAAGTCGCCTTGGAACCGGAATTTCGTGACAACGGATTTACCCTCCGTTGTCCGCTCCCCTTTCCCGTAAATGTCTATCGCACCGCGTCCACCTTCGTCAGAAGCGATCCAACGAATCCCACACCTGAGCAAAGGGCTGCTGACAAAAAGCGGCAGCAGGACTTGAGGGACATCATTCCAAGCGACAACGACGAACGATGTTTTACCGTTGCCTTGAAATCCGACATGTCGCTTTCCACGAGTGAACTAGCCGCTAAACACACTCGCGACTCAGCCAATGCCCAACAACGACGCCTGCGGTATCAAGCTGCCGGCGAGTACATCGCCGCGTACAGTCATCTCATGATCGCGATTTGGGATCACCAATATGACTCCGACACGACGGCGGGCACCGCAGCGATCGTCAACGCTCGCCGCACCGGCCTGACACCCGACTTGCTGCCTTCGACATCTGCGTTGCCGCTACCGCCCGATGATCCGACATTCCACATTTTCTCTAAACGTGAAAAACGCAAGGAATGCAAGGTCGCATGCGCTCCGGATTGGTCAACCCGCTGGCTGTTCCCCAAGACTTGCCCCGAGCATTTCGGCGATCCGAATTCGTCCACCGGAAAGGCGTTGGCGGACAATAACGCCGACTGGCAGCAGCAAGGACTGTGCATCCTGACTCGATCTACGCAATTGTTGAGAGCTTTCTGTCGTCGCAAGAACGTTGACGCCATACGAGCAGAGGAGCACCTGAATGATTTTCTCACGCACGATGGCAAGTGCTATGTCAACGAGTTGCGGTCCAGTAGCAGCGGTCTGCTGAAAAGGATCCAACGTGTGGCAGATCTTCGTCGTCGCGCTACAAATTGCCAGTACGACGAATCAGCGAAATCAAAGGACATTCTCACCGCTCTGTTTTGGTTGACGCTGGCCGCCGCACTGATGATCGGTGCGTCTCACCACTGGCATCCTCAAAATGTTCAACACACAGCGACGCACCATCACGATAAAGATAAGAACGAGCCCACGATTCCGCAGGTGCCCCCAGAACCTGATCCGGACTCCGGAGCCGAGACGGAAATGGAGGTTTCTGCCAGCAATGTCACTGACGTTGAGTCAAATGATAACGAGCTCACAAATGACTCCGGGGACGACGAATCACAACGCGGCGTAGGTGCAGAACCACCGATCACCGACGTCAAACCGCCACAGGAAACGGCCACAGGGGAGAAACCCGCGGGAAACCTCGATGAGAATCCCACCGAGACCGCAGAGGACACTCCCATCGGATGGCAGGCATCACCTTGGCCGCTGATTGCGATGTTGTTTCGGGCTGTGACCGCAATATTGGGAATCGCGATCGCCTACTTCGCCCTCCGTTACTTTCATCGCTGTCGACCGCGTCAACACGGAGCCAGTGCGGAGGACCTACGCGCGATTGCCGAAGGCTCAAGGGTGCAAATGTTATGGCACATTGCCGGGGTCGGGCAGTCGGTTGCGGCCAATTATTTGCAACGACAACGAGGTGAACTGAGCTGGATTCGCAAAACGATTCGCTCCGTCGGAATGCCCTACGAAGATACTCGATGGCTATTCGATGAGCTGAACAATTCGTTGAAAATCAACCTGCTGAAATGCGTGCGATTCAATTGGTTGCGCGGACACGAACGCAATGCCCAATTCAACTATTTCAAGAGAACCACATCCGACTACGTGATGCATCTGCACTTCTGGCACAAGTTTGGCAGCCTGTTGGTGATTGCTGGATTGATCCTGTGCGTGATCTTTGTGGCAGCGGCGATTGTGGATACGTTTCACCACGATTCGCTTGATTTGCTCGCACAATGGTGCTGGAGTCACTACGTGTGTTGGTTGCTGGTGCCGCCGGTGATCGCGATAACGATCCTCGGCTGGCGAGTCTGGAATAAGGAGTGGAAGGACGCGTTGCCGCAAAACATCGAGCCTTTTTTCGAACGCTGCATCCCCACCAAGGAATCCACGAACTTTGCCCACCATCCAGAAAGTTTCAGTCGACAGATGCTGGTCAATTTCTGTTGCTTCCTGCCCTCTGCTGTGATCGTCGCCGCCGTTGCATTTTTGCTTTGCGTCTTGTTTTCGCGATGGGAGATGCTGCCCAATACCGAAGCTTGGTTGATCATCCTGTCCAGCAGTCTGTTGGTCGCGGGAGGCCTCTCCATGGCTTGGCCAGAACGTCGACTTTATCCGGAATCGATCTATCAATACGGTGCGATGGCCAACCTTTTCCAACTGGCTGCCAATCGCGTCGACCAGTTGTTCAAGGAGCTGGAGTCCGCGCATGAGATCGACCAGGACGAAGAACTGCAGCAGCGTCTGGCGAACGAACATGGATCCCAACTACCTACCGAAGAACGTGCGGATTTTAACCACAATGCCTATGTCGCAGAATTGCGAGCAGACGCTCAGAATCGAATTCAACAGCTCATCGCGGAAATCCAACAACTGTATTTTGAGCTGGGCAAAGAAGCGTTGGATGAGAATGCAGAATGGTTAATCCTGCACCGTGCACGACCGCTGGAACCCGTTTTGGCGGCGTGAGTTGATGTACGCCCACGTCGGAGTCTAGCCTTCAGGCGATCGAGCACTGAGATAGATTCAGGGAAAGGCGGCTTCAGACGATCGAGTACTGAGATGGATTCAGGAGTAGGCGGCTGAAGCCTGGACTCCAACGGGGATTTCGTGATCCCTGTACCTCGTTCCGAACGCGAACGCTGACTACCAATCGGTTATAGTCTTGCCATTGCGTTTCATATCCACACTGCGGGGAAAGGCTCTCGATGTCGCGGCGACTGTTTCTTTCCATGGGCTCGGACGAGTTCGAAAAGCCCGACGCTCGGTTTCCGGGATTTCGCTCCGCGATGGCGGCCTACTTGCGCCGCGCGGATTGTGCGGTCAAGGTGCAGGAGGAGTTTCGCCAAGCAGTGGAATGGGACACCGTCGAAAAACTGGCCGAGTACATCCAAGGCTGCGACGCCGTCGTCCATCTGCTGGGACAGCAGCCCGGATCGATCGCCAGTGAGTCTGCTCGGAAAGCCTTTCTCGCCAACTCGACGCTTTTAGGCGGAAAGGAATTTCTCGCCGACTATCCAGAGCTGCAAAAAACACTCGGCGATTGCTCCGACCTGACCTACACCCAGTGGGAAGCCTTTCTGTCGATTCACTACAGCGTGCCGCTGTTCATTTATGCGACCGACGACGCAGGCAAAACGCAGCCATCACACATCGAGCGACTGAAGTCCGCAGGAAAGCATGCCGAGTCGTTTCACAGCGATGTCGACTTGTTCGGAAAACTGATCGGTGACCTGCGAAGCATTCTGCCCGAGATCCCGGAACTCACTCAACGGATCGCGGTCTCAAAATTCTTGCAGCACGTTGCCGAAGTTTTCCTCGGTCGCGAAGCGGAACTCGAATTCCTGGACGGTGCGTGGGACAGGCGGATCAATGTGCTGAGCCTGATCGCCTGGGGCGGTGTGGGCAAGACGTCACTGATTTGCCAGTGGATTCAACGAAGCTTCATCGACCGCGATTGGAAAGACGACTCGGGGGCCCCGTCGTTGTGGCGGTACTTTGACTGGACGTTTTACGATCAAGGTACCGGTTCGCTGGACGACGAATCAGCCAACCGTACCGGCAACGTGGGCGATTTCTTTGAGCAGGCCCTCACGTTCTTCGGCGATCCCGACCCCAAACTCCCGGGCAAAGGAACGCGGCTCGCGGAGCTGGTGCGGCAGCAACACACGCTACTGATCTTGGACGGCATGGAACCGCTGCAGGCGCCGCCGAACTCCAATCAAGCCGGTCAGTTGCTCGATCCCGAATTGCACAATTTGCTGGTTGCGCTCGCGCAGCAGAATCCCGGCCTGTGCCTGATCTCCAGCCGACAGCATGTCCGTGATCTGGCCGGTTTGCGGGGTCGGGCGGCGGAGATCAAGGATTTGGAAGAGCTAACGACCGAAACCGCCATCCGTCTGCTCCGCAAGATGCAGATCACCGGCACGGAGGAGGAACTGCAGGAAGCCTGCAAAAAGTTCGATTGTCACGCGCTCAGCCTGACGCTGCTCGGTCGGTTCTTGTTCGATGCCCACGGCGGCGACATTTCCCGAATCGATCGCGTGAATCTGCACAAGGCCGATCGTCTCACGCGTCCAGAGCGACACCGCACGGCTTGGGGGGTGCTGGAGGCGTACGACGAATGGTTGCAAACACACGGGTCCGATCCAACTCTGCTAGCCGTGCTGCGTCTGGTCGGTCTGTTCGATCGCCCTGGGTCTGTCGAATGTTTGCGCGAACTGCGATCGGGTGACGTGATCGCTGGTTTGACCGAGCCGATTCACAACATGGACCAGGATGAGTGGAACGTGTTGCTCAAACGTCTGGAGCGATCCCATCTGATCCGTCTGCGTCCTTCGCAAACTCTATCAGGACAACACGACGTCGACGCCCATCCTTTGGTGCGTGAGTACTTTGCGGAGCAACTGCGAAAGGAATCGTCAGAGGCGTTTCAGACTGCTCACGGACGATTGTTTGACTACTTGTGCGAATCGACGGAGCATCAGCCTGATGGGATCGACGGTCTGCAACCGCTTTATCAAGCCGTAATGCATGGCTGCCTGGCTCAACGGCATGAAGAAGCGTTGTACGGCGTGTATGTCGAACGCATTCTTCGTGGCACTGGCCACTTTGGTAGCTACTATAGTTGTTACGCACTGGGTGCTCATGGGGACGATTTGCGAGCAATGGCGTCGTTCTTTTTGTCACCATGGGCCAGCGTAGATTCGACTCTTGACCTTGAAGCTCAAGGGTTCGTTTTCGCCGAGGCAGCGGAAAGGTTAAGGTTGCTGGGGCGATACCAGGAAGCACTCGATCCATTCACAATTAGTGAGCAGATTGCAGTCGAAACTAAATGCTGGGATGCTGCTGCAGTACGAGCGTCCAACCTCGGTATGTGCAGTTTGGCTTTGGGGCGAATTCCTGCCGCATTAGAATGCGTTCATCACGCTGTCGAGTACGCCGACAAAGGTAAAGATTCTTTCCTACGAGCAGACTTTAGAGCAAGTGTCGGGCACGCTCAACATATGGCGGGAGAGTTTGCTGAGGCGATCGAGTCATTCCGAACAGCGGAGACGCTGCATCTTGCGACTCAACCCAGCTATCCCCAGCTATACTCGTTTCAAGGCTACAACTACGGAAAGTTGCTCCTGGCACAGGCTGAACGCTTCGTATGGAGAATCATTCTCGGTTCGATTCAACGTGGATCAAGAGACGAATCCGATCAACAACTTCGAGGAATCGTCGCTGCGGAACTGCGAGAGTCAGCCGCTCGCGTTGCGAACTTGTTTCGATGGCGTGACAGCACCGACAATCCCCTCACGATAGGACTGGATTATCTTTACCGTGCATTGGTGAACCTCTATTCAGAAATCCATCGTTCAGTGACATCACTTCCGAGTCGGTCGATCTCGGATTCTCAGGCAGTTCGGGACCTCGAAGTTGCGAGTCGCGAGCTGAAAAAGAGTGGTCACATCGAAGCCGTTCTCGAGTGTTACATTGCAACGGGAATGTGCCAAGCACTTTCAGGTGCTCCCATATCGTCGATTGCGTTGCTGGCCGAAGCTGAACAGATCGCCACTCGTGGCCCGATGCCACTCTACTTGGCGGACATCCACCTCACACGAGCAAGACTCATTGGAAGTCCGAAGGTGGATGTTGAAGGTCTCAATGTGGACGTTCGGACCGAACTTGCCGAAGCCCGCCGCTTGATTGAAAAACACAAATACAACCGCCGGATGCCGGAGCTCCTGGATGCTGAAGCGGTGCTCCTTCACGGGGAAACGGACTCATGAAAACCTTCATCAGCTTTTCCACTGCTGACCAATCGCCCGCCGATCAGTTTGTTGATGAACTGAGATTGTTTTACATCGATGACTTCTTCTTTTCGTCTCGAACGATGGACGAAGGCTACTGGTTGTCGCAGATCGAAGCCGAAATCGAACAGGCGAAATGGTTCTTTGTCCTGATTTCCAAGAACTCCGTCGCGTCGAAGTGGGTGCGGCGCGAAGTCGAATTGGCGATGTCGCTGCCGCATTTGAAAGGCCGTGTCGTTCCCGTCCTCCTGGAAGACACTCCGGGATGGGAGGATTTACACGAGCACATCGGTCGCTTGCAGACGTTCAATCTTTATCGCAACCGCGAAGAGTCGATGACTCGCATCATCGAAGGCATCTTTCGCCGACCACGACATCGACATCCACCCTATCGCGTGGGCGATGTGATGATCCAAGTGTTGATTCTCGCTGGCGGAAACGGCAGGACACGCTATCGGGATGGTGATGTGCTGTGTGACGGCCCGACAGCCGACACATCGAATCGTAAGTTCCGCCTGCCCGATGATGTGGCTCAAAACGCTGACGAGCGCATCTCTGAAACGAAGGCCGCGATGGATGCCAAAGGCCGAATGTTCGTCAACAATCCGCAAGTTCGTTTGAAGGACTACAGCTACGGCGGTTCGAAGGAGTCGGGCGGTTTGTCAGACAAACCACTGCGTCTAACACTCGGATGGACGGAGTATTTTCACACTCGGCTGACCAATCAAGAGCGAGCCTTCATCTTGCCCGATGGTCAATCGATCGAGCTGAAATACGGTCGCGATCTGGCGGACCTTAGTGAGAGCGAATTGTCAAATCCGATTGCGACCAACATGAGTGTCGTCACCGCCGATGGCAAGATCTTCCTCGCGACACGGGGAAAGAAAGTCGCTTGGAATCCGGGTGAATTTCAACCCGCAGTCAGCGGAGATGGTCAGCCGGAGGATCTCGACGAAAACGGGGTTTACGATCCGTTTCACACCGCGATGCGTGAGGCACAGGAAGAATGCATCGGCGGTTACCCGGTCACACGTGACATGGTCACTTTCTTTGGGCTCGCTCGCACACGCGGAACGCAGTTTCCCTTTCTGTTCGGCGAAATCCGATTGCCCGTTGCCAGCACTGAACTGCCCCCACCGCTCAGCCCGTTCGAAGGCCATCCGTTTCCGATCGACTTCACGATCGACGGTGTCTGCGATTGGGTACGCAAGTATCACCTGGACCACTATCACGGTCGGCGCGGAGGCGTGATCGGCACAACGCTCTTTTCGCTACTCCAGTCGCTGCACTACGAATATCCCGACCAGTGGTCCGACGTCGCAAATCGGCTGCGCATTGCGTAGCGTAGCAGCTTGTTGATTTATTTGGTGTTACCGAAATACTGGTGAGCCGTTGGCCGTAAGGCCTCGGGCAATGCGTATGGCCCGGCCGCTCACGCGTCGCGGCTCACTAAATCAACAGGCTGTTAGGCCCCTGGTTGGAGTCTAGCCTTCAGGCGATCGAGTGCTTTAGGCGATCGGGGGCTCGTACAGTTCAGGTTTGATCGGCTGAAGCCTAGACTCCAACGGGGACAGACGACCTTGCTTTCCGAAATGACAACCTTTAGACAAATCTGGTGGTCGGCGTAAATCGTTGCTACAATGACACTTGAGATGTTTTCGCGGGTCGCTGAAATAATCTGCCCTCCTGAAGCATCTCAGTTGAGAATCCACCCCGTTTCCGCACCATTTGTGTTTCGGCAATGCGCCGATCCTGCCCCACCCGAGCGGAATTTGCAGCCTCCAGCGAAGCAAGAGCGATTCGCTGGTTCCGTTGCGTCCAAGAGTGACCGTCGACCGTCCCTTCTTTTTGAACGATCCATTATGCTGAACCGCAGAAATCTGTTTCAAGCAATGGCAGCCACCGCTGGCGTTACTTTGGGAACTTCGCTCCTGCCCGAGCACCTTTTGGCGTCACCGCTGACGGAATCGATACCGGGCAACACGACGCCCAAGCGGATCATCTTTTTTATGCAGAACCAAGGCTTCGACCCCAAGACGTGCATCCCAGCCGGATTGAAGAACAGCGGATCGCTGGCAAAGGTCAAGCTGCCTGAGCCGATCAGCCCTCTGGAACCCTACAAGGACCGACTGCACATCATCAACGGACTGCACGGCGTCCACACCAGTCCGTCGCATAGTGCTTTCTTTGGTGCCCTGGGTGGATACCGAGGCAGCGACGGTGTTCCACCCAGCGGTCCGACGATCGACTACGAGCTGAGCAACGTGCTGCCTCAGACGCTGCTGCCGCACTTATGTATCGGCATGGACTCGATCGAGAACATGACGACGAAGCCCACGATTGCGACGCTGTCCGCCAGCGGCGCGGGGCAACCGATCTTCATGCACTCCAATCCCAACCACCTCTACCAGATGCTCTACGGCGGCATCTCGACCGGCGACATTCGACGGCAGCACGAAGCACGATCGAGCATGATGAGCCAGATTGAAAAACTGGCGGCCGCCAAAGGTCAATCGCTGCCAAGCGGAGACCATCAACGTTACGGCCAGTATGTCCAAGGGTTCAAGGAAGCCAACGGGCTTCGGGACCGACTGGAGACGGTTGCCGATCACCTCAGGAAGTTTGCCCCCACGGTGGACGAGCGATACACGCAGCCAAAATTCGAAACGGACTGGCATGATGTCCTGCTGGATCTTGGCATCTCGGCACTCACCTCGGGAATCACCAACACGTTGACCATCGGTTCTGGTCGTGGCGAAATCTTCGGCGCATGGAAAGGTCTGGGCGTCGATCAGCAAGGACACAACCTCGGCCACATGGATCAGCCCGACAATCCGATCTGGATCAAGATCCGTCAATACAACAGCCGCATGCTGGTCAAGATCATGGAGTCGCTGGAAAGCATCCCGGAGGGCAGCGGCACCATGATGGATCACACACTGGTCGTCTACACCAGCAACAATGCCGACAAACAACACACCAACGGTGCCAACTGGCCCGTGATGTTGCTGGGCAACTTCGATGGCGCCTTCAAGACTGGGTGCTTCACCCAACTGGACGGCAAACGTCCCATCAATGCGTTCTACACCACTCTGCTCAGAGCGGCCGGTCAGAACTGTGATCGATTCAACATGGACGACAAGATGGCCAAAAAATTCGACAGCGATACCGGTCCGGTGAAGGAACTGTTGGTGTGAACAAGGCAACGTTTTTCATCCCGCTGGCATTCATTCTGTGTTTCGGTGTCGCGTCACAATCATCCGCGGAGACGTACATACCGGGGCAAAAGACCGGCAAAACATTCGCAAGCTTCGTCAAGCCGTTTCTAACGAGCCATTGTGTCGATTGTCACGGTGACTCGGATCCCGAAGGCGGGCTTTCGCTTCACGATCTCGGCCCCGTCGATGAAATCAACGCGGGGATTTGGAGAAGCGTTTGGGCGCAGGTTGCATTGAAAGAGATGCCGCCGGAGGACGCGGAGGAACTGGAGGTTGTGCCACGCCTGCAGTTGACCGATTGGATCGTCGACGAGCTGACCAGGGTGATGCAAGACAAAGGCGGATTCCGGGACCACTTGGACCCCAACAAAGGCAACTTCGTCGATCACGAATTGCTCTTTGGTCCGCTTCCTGAGGAAATCAAACTGGTGCCGACGTCCTCACCCGCTCGGATCTGGCGAGTGACACCGCAGGAACATATCACGCGGCTGAATGAGTTGATCAATAGCGAGCCCGAGTTCGACCCCGCCAAGCCAGGTCTGCGAACACGAGGCGATGTCGTCCCCACCAACCACGGCGGTGAACTGAAGCTCTACTTTGGCGTCGACCGCATCATCCAGTGGCAAGGCGGAACGGTCGCCTATGCCACCTCCGTAAAAAGCGTCCCAGCCGTGTTGTCGTCGGCACGCAACCATGGCCTGGAAAACTACCCGGATTTCTACACGGTCAACGGTGCCGAAGCGACCCAGATCATGGGCGTTGCCTCCGACATCATTCGCTACATGGCGTACGGCCCGCTCAGCATCGCACAGCCGTACCAAATCACAGACGATCCGAAGTCCATCGCAGACAAGATGAAAGGTGACTTACGTGGCTTGCCAACAAGTCTTGTCTACAGCACCAAAGTCGTTCGTCCGCTGACGCCGGTGTACGACCTGATGAGCCAAGAAGGTTTTGATAACGATCGCCTGCGCGCCGCGGTGGATTATCTCTTTGAAGCGTTGACGTTCCGACCGCCGAATCAGAACGAGTCAGACGGCTACCTGACCATTGTCAAACAGTCCATCGACAAACTCGGCAAAGAGGACGGTGCAGTTCTTGGCCTGTCCGCCATCTTTCTCGATCGCGACGCCCTGTTCCGTCCGGAATTGGTCAAAAATGGCAAGCCGGATGAGCATGGCCGCGTCATGATGAAAGATTGGGAACTGGGATTGGCCGTCAATCATGCGCTGCGTTACATCAAACCTGATGAAACATTGCGGCAAGCCATCATCGGTGGCCGCATGCAAACACGGGACGATGTCAGACGGGAAGTGGAGCGGATGCTGGCCGATGACAGTATCCGCAAACCGCGTGTGCTACGCTTCTTCCGAGACTTCTTTGACTACGACCTTGGCGGCTATATCTGCAAGGACAATCGGGCATTGGCGGAAACGGGCGTCAGCAATCGGGGTACGGATCACTACCGCGCGATGTTCGATGCAACGGCGAGTACCGATCGGCTGATCGAGCTGATCCTGCAAGAAGACACAGACGTCTTGAAGCAACTGCTGACCACCGACAAGGTCGTGGCCACTCCGAGCGACAAGGTTTACTTTGGCAAGCAGCGAACCGCAGAGGAAAAGGCCGCGGCACAGCGGGAGGCAAAGAAACAGGCAGCCGAGAAAGCGGAGAGGGAAACAGCGGAGTTGGCTGCAGCGAAACAGGAACTCGCCGAACTGCAGGCGTTTATCGAAGCGAACTCGGGGGAGGAGAAGTCGAAACGCAAGGAGTTGGCGGAAAAGAAGCGGGCGGTCGCTGCCGCCGAGAAAAAGCTGGATGCCGCCACCAAAGGAAAGCGAGGCGGCAATGAAAACTTCAGTGTTGCCACGGCCGACCTCAATGGGCCGCCCATTTTTGCTCGCGTCAGTCATCGCAGCTTCGGTGCCGGATCAATGAAGCCCGAGCGAATTCTGGCCACAGCGCCGGCGGACCAGCGGTTGGGCATTTTGACCCATCCCAGTTGGCTCGTTTCGCATTCTGATGCGATGGACAATCATGCCATTCGACGTGGACGTTGGATACGCGAACGTTTACTCGGTGGCGGAATTCCCGATGTCCCGATCACGGTGGACGCCATGCTGCCCGACGAGCCAAAGAACACGCTTCGGGAACGCATGCGAGTGACAAGAGAAACGTATTGCTGGACGTGCCACCAAAAAATGGACCCATTGGGACTGCCCTTTGAAATGTTCAACCACGCAGGATTGTTTCGTGAGACGGAACTTGGCAAGCCGGTCGACACCTCAGGCGAAGTCATCAACTCGGGCGATTCCAGACTTGATGGTGAAGTCGACAACGCAATCGATTTGATCAAGCGGCTCGCCGAAAGCGAGCGTGTTGAACAAGTTTTCGTCCGACACGCTTTCCGTTTCTGGATGGGGCGCAACGAAACGCTTAACGATGCCCCGGCCTTGCAAGCCGCCTACCGAGCCTACAAGGACAACGGCGGTAGCATGAACGCGTTGATCACATCACTGCTCACGTCCGATGCATTCCTGTATCGGACGGAGCAGGACTGAGAGCGATCGAGTCCCTGCGATCGCATGAAGTGATCATTCGGACTCGAACTAGTTCTCGTCGCTGCACCGTTTCTCGACTTCCTACTGTTCTGGGTATTGACCCAGGGGATGGCAATTTTTCGAGTGTCCGTTCTTGGCGGCGTATTTCTTGGGACAATACTTCTGCGCGATCGTTCCCCGGTACGGTGTTCTCGCGGCCAGGATTGGAATCGTGGCGCCGCTCGCTGCCATTGTTGAGATGAGAGAATGCGGAAGTTCGCCCAACGGAAGGTTTTAACGACACCGCCCTAAACGAAGCCAATGATGTCTGAACTAAGGAAGATTCTACCACCGGAGGGCAGCTTGGACAAACGAAAGCGGTGTGCCGAAGGCCTAACGCAAAAACCATGTTAGGCGACCGTAACGCTACCGGCCACGCCAATATCCGGGACGGCGCTTTGCATGGGCCACTGCAATGACAACGATACGATCATCGTTAACGCGAAAAACGATTTGAAACGGAAACTTGATGACACTACAGGATTGGTGTCGATCGTCAATGCTGACGAACCGCTTGGGATCGTCCATGATTGACGCAACCGCTACATCAACTGCCACCAAAAAGTTGCGTGCAGCTCTCGAACTTCGTTCGGCGTACCATTCGGCGGACTCGGAAAGTTCAATTGTCGCATCAGGGTGAAAATCAACCTGCATCGCCAATACCGTGTTTCTCAAACAATCGGGCGCGAATCGTTGACCAGCTTTCTGTTTCGACAGTTCCAGCGTCAATCTCATTGCTGCGGCGATCGATCTCAGCAAGCCACTCAGGTGAAAGACGTGGTGGATGGTCGTCGGGAACCGACGAGGCCAAGTCGTCGATCAGTCGAAGACGATCGTCAATTGGCAGTTGCGTAGCGCTTGCAAGAATGTCTTGGTATTGAGACATAGCTAGGTCGCCTAACGGGTTTTGGGGCGACACCCCCTATCAATAGTGGGGTGTCGGGGAGGATTTGATTGCTTTTAGATTAGCGGGTTTTGGGGCTTGGGGAAAGATTTGTTGTCAGGTGGCAGCTGGTAGATGGGCCTGTATGGAGATTGAGAGGCCTCTCTTGATGGCAACGCACAGCGTGAGAAGTCGACCGCTGTGGGGATGGCCGACGGGGGCTGCGGGGGGAAAGAAGCTTGATTGCTTGCGACGAGACTCAGGCGATCTCGAAGGCGGCTGGGCTACTCGCGTGGATAGCGACTCAAGACGTGGGCGGTGATGCGGGCGGAAAGCATCTCATAGAAGCCCGCTTCGTGGACGCGATCGGACTGGGCTTTGGGTAGTTTTGCGAGTTCCGGTTTCCACTGCTCGATCGGTGGCAGTTGGATTGTGACGTATACCAGGGCGAGATTGGGCTGTTCAAATTTGGGGTGTGGGGCTGTGGCGCTCCGCAAGTTTCTGTCACGTCCCTCGGGTCCCTCGGGCGTAGCTGAAAGGGAACAGTTGCGAAGCACGGCACAAGGCGTCTGGCTTGTGCTTGGGCGGATGGTGGTGTTCGTTTTCGACTTGGAAAGTCGAACGACAATCATCGCTCGACTTCCCAAGTCGATAGCGTGCCCCGCCACGCGTTTTGCCGTTCCCAATCATTGACTCGCGCAGACAGGCCTCCTCCTCGCATTCGCCTCAGCGGCTAACCGCGACCTCCCCCAAGTTCCTTGGGGGAGGTGACAGTGGACAAGAAACAGCTCAAAGAAAAACGTCGAAACATCAAGTCAACGCCAAATTTTGATCAGCCCAGTGGTCGAGTCCATGCGATCGCGCTGGCGCGATCATTTGGACTCTACTAGTTTGAGTTCCAGCTCAATGCTTTCGCCGGCAACAACCTGGATTTCCTTCGGCTCCAATACCAATGCCTCGGGTTTCTTTCCGTTGCGACGCTTGGGACGTTCAAAGCTGACGTCGCCAGGACCCGCCTGAACGAACTCATGCTTCAGGCGATGGGTTCCCGTAGCAGCGCCGGGCTGGCCGGGCAAATAGTACGCCGTGAACTTTCCTTCTGCGTCGGTCCTTGCCAAGGACGGGCGACCTTCGATCGGAATCAGCTCGATGCTGACATTCGGTACAGGTTTTCCGTCGGATAGCACCACACCAGTGACTTGTCCCAGCGAAGGACCACCAGGACCGCAGCCGACAAAGGTGGTCAGCGCAGTCGCCAAAGCGACCGAAGTGAAGACAGCTTTTTCTTTCGTCATGATCAATACTCCTTGTCTATGACCCAGTGGTCGGCGCGGCCGTTCAAGGCCGGAAAAACGTTTACAAAGTCGACGCTGTCGGTGATGAATCGAACCGAGCCATCTCCATAGAGAAACTGAACACCACCGACATGCTGAGATCGAAAACCATTGTGCAAGGTCGTTTCCCACTCTTGCGTGTAGTTTCCTGAATAGAGGCTGTTGTTGGGAAAGCGTGGGACCGTCACATTGGCCGTTTGCCCCCACCAAGGCGCGGCCCCCCATTCAAAGAACATTCTGTTGGACGACCACATGCCGCCGTTGCCGCGACCGGGGCGTGCGTCATACCGCTTGCGATCAAAGTCGTACATGTAGGCGCCGTGTTCTCCCACGGCAATCGTGTTGCTCAAACCATCCAGCACACTTGCGAAGGTACGTCTGGTGAACCTGTTGTTCCGCATGGAAAAAAAGCCGTCATCCTGAAGCCATCCGTATCCGGTCCATGTCGCGGTCCCGTTGTAGTAACGATCCCAGTTGAATTCTGTGTCTCCAGGGTCGTAGTAGTATCCGACAGAACCAACGTAATCCGGGATCTGAACGCTGTACGTCGCGGGAGCGTTGGAATCCCAAGCGCGCGTCGCATTGCTGGCGTTCTGGATTCGCTCCTTCGGCATTGCACTTGATGGACAATAGTAAGAAGGCACACGGGATTCCGACATGACTTTCCAATTCTTGTTTGGCAGTCCGGATGCGTTGGTGTCGCTGAAGTCAGTCCCGGAGTAGTCGAGCTTTTCAGCAACCGCAGTTTGTTCCAACTGAGGCAAGATCGTTACCAGCCAAGAAGGACACGCTGGCGGAGTCGGGCCACTCGTCGATGTCGTATCGGGTGAACCCAGGTTGCCCGGTATTTGACGGAACGCATCGTGGTAGTTGTGAACCGCAATGCCGATTTGTTTCAAGTTGTTCGAGCACGACATGCGTCGCGCGGCTTCTCGCGCAGCCTGTACCGCGGGCAGCAGCAAGCCGACCAAGATACCAATGATTGCGATCACAACGAGCAGTTCCACGAGTGTGAAAGCGCGCTCGCCTGCGTAACGCTTTCTCGTGTCGGAAATCGAAGGGACGGATCCTCTCGAAGAAGTGGACATCAAGCTTTCCTGTTGATGGGGTGAGTCTTTCTCGTCGCCAACCGAACCGGCGACCTGGATGCCGGCTAAGCGAATGCGGTGCCAAAACACATGGCTGTGAAATGAGCGTTGACGCAGAGAAACTTGCGTCGATGCTTCATTGGGGAAAGATCAAGCACCAACGTTTATGGCAGCGAACGTCCGCTCCACCCTTAAGCTCGAGTGAACTTGAGTTCGAATGAAAAAAGATTTGCGTTCCAGCGATCGCTGATCCGTTTGATTCGCCTATCGCCTGTACGAGTGTGCACAAAAAACAGGCAAGCATTTCCTGTCCACTGACACGTCACTCACTGACACGACACTCAACGAACCTGGGGAGATGACAGTGACAAGAAACGGATCGCCGACATCATTTGCCCTGTCGCCCTGGGCTTTCATACTCGGCCCTTTCGGGACACGGGGCCAACAGATCTAGGCGGATGGCGAGTCAGGTCGCCGCAGGCTCGCGACTGCGGCAATCATGGTGCCTTTAGCAGGCTAGAAGGGTTTTACGTGGGGTTCCTCGCTGCTTGCCGTTGCTAGTTCTGCTTTGCTGTGTAATATTTCCGGCTTGAAACGCCAATGCTGACGAATTTCTGCGGGCACGGAAGCGAATTCTTGATTGAAAGTCGCTTCTGATTTGAGTCTGCTCTTGCTAACAACGCTTGTTGTTCGCGATAGAGCCACTCGCTCGCTGTTCTTCAGTCCTGCACACTGCCCGCTTCGGTACCATCCCTTGCGGGCTTTGGCTCAAAATGACTTTGTGAAAATAATCACAAAGTCATGAAGGGCTTCGCAGTGGGCGGCAATGCATTCCGTGCCGGTCGCACGGTTGAATTGAGATTCGTGCGGACGGGCAGGCCGTGGATGAGCGGTTTTGCGAACGAATAGACAACGCGAGGCGAGTGATTCATCGAAATGATTACGATCAAAGAAGGCTTGGACCTGCCGATTTTGGGGAACCCTGAGCAACATGTTCAGGTTGCCAAGCCCGTCACGCGAGTGGCCTTGCTCGGCGATGACTACATCGGCATGAAGCCCACGATGTTGGTTCAGGTGGGTGATCGCGTGAAGCTTGGGCAGCCGTTGTTCACGGACAAGAAAACCGAGGGCGTGATTTTTACGTCGCCCGCTGCTGGAATGGTTGCCGAGATCAATCGTGGTGCCAAGCGAAAATTCGAGTCGATCGTGATCGACGTCGATCAGAATCCGGGCGATGACGATGTGGTGGTTTTCGATCAAGCCGCAGGAGCTGACCCGCTGGCACTTGGCCGCGAGGGGGTTCAAAACGTGCTGGTCGAAAGTGGTCTTTGGACAGCGATTCGCACGCGGCCCTACGGTCGTGTCCCGGCACTAGGCTCGGTCCCTCACTCGATCTTTGTCCAAGCGATCGACACGAATCCGCTGGCGGCGGACCCTGTCGTCGCGATGGCTGATCGCAAGGATCAGTTCACACTCGGCCTGAGTTGTTTGACTCAGCTCACCGATGGCAAAGTCCACGTGTGCAAGGCTGCTGGTGCTGAGATCCCTGGCTCGGGTGTCGCTGGTGTGACGGTCACTGAGTTTGCCGGCCCTCATCCCGCTGGATTACCCGGCACACACATTCACATGCTGGATCCGGTTGGACCTGGCAAGGTGGTTTGGTACATCAACTATCAAGACGTGATCGCAATCGGAGCATTGCTCAGCAGTGGCAAGCTCGATGTGCGACGCGTGATTTCGCTCGCCGGTCCGGTGGTCAAGCAACCGCGTTTGCTGGAGACTCGCCTGGGCGCGGATGTTTCTCATTTGGTGGACGGCGAGATCGATGGTGATGTCAAAGTGCGTCAGATTTCCGGTTCTGTGTTGCACGGCCGAACCGCGGCCGGTTTCCATACTTACTTGGGACGCTACCACAATCAAATTTCGGTTCTGGCGGAAGGCGACGAGCGAGAGTTCCTGGGCTGGCAGAAACCCGGCTTTGACAAGTTCTCCGTAACACGTGTGTTCGCTTCGGCGATGTTGCCCAACGCCAAGTTTGCTTTCACGACCAGCACCGGCGGCAGCGAGCGTGCGATGGTTCCACTGGGAACTTATGAGAAAGTCATGCCGCTGGATATCTTGCCGACTCAACTGCTGCGGTCGTTGATCGTTCGCGACACTGACCAAGCCCAAATGCTGGGTGTTTTGGAATTGGAAGAAGAAGATTTGGGACTGTGCACCTTCGTCTGTCCCGGAAAGTACGAATACGGATCATTGCTGCGTGAAAACCTGACAACGATCGAGCGTGAAGGTTAAATCGAGCGTGAAGGATAAACGGAACGGACCATTTTTTCCCTGCGAAAGCTCATCGAAAGGCTCTCCCAGAAAGCTTAAATCATGAAACTACTTCGAAACGCGTTGGACAAAGTCCATCCCTTGTTCAGCAAGGGTGGCATTTTGGAAAAGGCGTATCCCATGTACGAAGCGTTGGACACGTTTTTGTACACGCCCGGGGAAGTCGCCCACGGCACCACCCACGTCCGAGACAACATCGACCTGAAACGGATGATGATCACGGTGGTGATGGCGCTCGTTCCGGTCACGCTCTTTGGAATGTGGAACGTGGGCTATCAAGCCAACACGGCCATCGCCCAAGCGGCGTCGGTAGGCATGGGATACACCGGCGATTGGCACTACACGATTCACCACTTCATGGGTTTTACCAACGACCCAGGAAACATTGCCGATTGCTTTACCCTTGGCCTGATCCACTTCCTGCCGATTTACATCGTCTGCATGTTTGTCGGAGGTCACGTCGAGCTGGTCTTTAGTGTGCTGCGAGGCCACGAGATCAACGAAGGATTCCTGGTCACGGGGCTATTGTTTCCGCTGACGTTGCCTCCCTCGATCCCACTTTGGCAAGTCGCCGTGGGGATCACGTTCGGGGTGATTGTCGCGAAAGAGGTCTTCGGAGGCACGGGACGAAACTTCCTGAACGTCGCTCTAACCAGTCGAGCTTTCCTGTACTTCTCCCACGCCGGTGAAATCAGCGGCGACAAAGTGTGGACGGCAGCGGACGGTTTCAGCGGTGCGACCGCTTTAGGTCAAATGGCCAGCCCACCGAACCCGGATGCGGTTGCCGCCGATGGCATCACCGCCGCACTGACTTCGGTCAACTATTCGCTCGGTGCCGGCGACCAACCTGCTCGCTGGACCGACAGCATCACTTGGATGGATGCCTTCCTGGGCAATGTCCAGGGTTGCATCGGAGAGACGAGCACATTGCTGTGCATCGTGGGCGCGGCCATCTTGATCATGACCGGGATCGGTTCCTGGAGGATCATGGCCGCTGTGATCGGCGGCGTGATTGGGACATCAATCTTCCTCAACCTCGTCAACGTCGGCACCAACCCGATGATGGGATTGCCGTTTTACTGGCACTTGGTCATCGGTGGCTTGGCGTTCGGATTGGTTTTCATGGCGACAGACCCGGTCAGCGCTTCGATGACAGAGACGGGAAAATGGTGGTACGGCGGGTTGATCGGATTCATGACCGTGCTGATCCGCTGCCTCAATCCCGCGTTCCCCGAAGGCATCATGTTGGCGATCTTGTTCGGCAACGTGTTCGCACCACTGATTGATTACTTCGTCGTCTATTTCAACGTTCGCCGGAGGATGGCACGCTATGCAACAACGTGATTCCCTGGGCTACACCATCATGGTCGCCGCCGTTCTGTGCGTCGTGTGCAGTCTGTTTGTGAGTGCGGCCGCGGTGGGCTTGAAGAGCAAGCAAGAAGCCAACAAGGTCTTGGACCGCAAGAAAAACATTTTGGACGCCGCTGGACTTTCCACCGGTGAATTTGGAAAGGTCGCCAACGAACTGTCCGTCGAACAGATTGATCTGCTGTACAAACGCGTCAGTGAAGGTCTGGTGGACCTGCAAACCGGTGAGTACGTCACCGACAGAAACGTGGCAGAATATGATCCCCGTGAAGCAGTCAACAAAAAGGAAACCAGCATCGAACTGATCAATCCTGAGTTCGATCCAGGCGTCAAGAAACGTGAGACGATCGCCAAAGTCTACTTCGTCACGCCTCCCGATGCTGACAAGTTTGACCAGATTGTGCTGCCGGTCTACGGCAAAGGGCTCTGGTCGACGCTGTACGGTTACCTGGCTCTCAAGAGTGACTTCAACACCATTCAGGGCCTGACGTTTTACGAGCATGCCGAGACGCCCGGACTGGGCGGCGAGGTCGACAACCCAAAATGGAAAGAGCTCTGGGAAGGTAAGAAACTCTACGGTGAAGACGGCAAACCGAAGGTGGAGGTCGTCAAAGGCTCTGCACCCAGCGGCAACAGTTACGCCGTCGATGGACTCTCCGGAGCAACCATCACCAGTCGTGGCGTCACTAACCTGATCCGATACTGGGCGAGCGATGACGGATACGGTCCGTTTCTGGACAAACTGGCCGAGAACCCTGTAGGACCACCAGCCCAAGAGGCAGGAGAGTAAACATGGCAGACGCAAAAATCAAAGACGTCTTGGTCGATCCTTTGATCGACAACAACCCCATCGCTTTGCAGATCCTCGGGATCTGCTCCGCGTTGGCTGTGACGACCAAAATGGAAACGTCACTCGTGATGGCGATTGCCGTGCTGGCCGTGACCGCCTGCAGCAACTTTGCCGTCAGTGCCATTCGACAATACATCCCGTCAAGCATTCGGATCATCGTTCAGATGACCGTCATTGCTTCGCTCGTCATCGTCGTCGACCAGATTCTCAAAGCGTATTTGTTCGACATCAGCAAGCAACTCAGCGTGTTCGTCGGACTGATCATCACCAACTGTATCGTGATGGGACGTGCCGAAGGATTCGCGATGAAGAATGGCCCCGTGGTCAGCTTCTTTGACGGGGTCGGAAATGGACTCGGATACGGTCTCGTGCTGGTATTCGTCGCCTTTTTCCGTGAGCTGTTCGGTAGCGGCAAAGTGATGGGTCACACCGTCATGGAGCTGACTCGTGACGGCGGATGGTACAACCCAAATAACTTGATGCTCCTGCCTCCCAGCGCGTTCTTCCTGATCGGATTCATGATCTGGATCATCCGCGCTGCGAAGCCTGAACAGATTGAGGAGGCCTAGAGAGATGAGCGAGATCATTGAAACCCACTTCAGCATTTTCCTCAAAGCCGTCTTTGTAGAGAATCTTGCGCTCGCATTCTTTCTCGGAATGTGCACGTTCTTGGCATTGAGCAAGAACGTCAAGATCGCTCTCGGACTCGGCTTGGCGGTGATTGTTATCGAAGCCATCACGGTTCCGGCGAACCAGCTCGTCTACGATTTGCTGCTGAAAAAAGGAGCCCTCGAGTGGGTGAACTCCAGCGGGATGGTTTCCGTCGAAACGAGAGACTTCTCACAAGTTGACCTATCGTTCTTGGGATTCATCAGTTTCATCGGTCTGATCGCCGCGATGGTGCAGATCCTTGAGATGGTGCTCGATAAGTTCTTCCCGCCGCTCTACAACGCGTTGGGAATCTTCTTGCCGCTGATCACCGTGAACTGCGCCATCTTGGGTGCATCACTTTTCATGCAAGAACGCAACTACACCTTCGGGGAATCTTGCACTTACGGACTCGGTTGCGGTATCGGTTGGGCCTTGGCAATCGCCGCGTTGGCCGGCATTCGCGAAAAGATGAAATACAGCGATGTTCCGCCACCCCTTCGTGGTTTAGGTATCACGTTCATTACGGTTGGACTGATGGCTCTGGCCTTCATGTCCTTCAGCGGAATCCAACTGTAGCGGCAGTCATAGCGACAATGGGTTGCAGCAGGCAGGAGTTGCTTGCTGCATCTGAAAGACAAAACTTAAACACTTAATTTCACTCGACAGCGAGTCATCGACTGATGGAAATTTTCCTCGGCGTATTCATGTTCACGGTAGTGGTGGTTGCACTGGTGCTCGTGATTCTTGCCGCCAAGAAAGGCTTGGTCGCCTCTGGGCCGGTCAAGATCATGATCAACAACCAGAAAGAAATCGAAGTCCCGGCAGGCGGCAAGCTGCTTGGTGCTTTGGCCGACGCCGGCGTATTCGTCTCCAGTGCCTGCGGTGGCGGCGGAACATGCGCCCAGTGCAAGGTGCACGTCCAATCCGGTGGTGGAGAGATCCTGGCGACCGAAAAGAACCACATCACAAAGAAGCACGCTGCTGAAGGCGAACGGCTCAGTTGCCAAGTCGCTGTCAAGCAAGACATGGTCGTCGAAGTGCCACCGGAAGCTTTCGATACCAAGAAGTGGGAGTGCACGGTCCGAAGCAATCATAATGTTGCCACGTTCATCAAAGAATTCGTGCTGGAACTCCCCGAAGGCGAAGAAGTTGACTTCCGAGCAGGCGGCTACATCCAAATCGAATGTGACCCACACGTCATTCACTACAAAGATTTTGACATTGAAGAAGAGTACCACGAGGACTGGGACAAGTACAACATTTGGAAGTATGTCTCTGACGTCAAGGAACCCGTCGTTCGAGCGTACTCGATGGCAAACTATCCCGGCGAAAAGGGCATCATCATGCTCAACATCCGGGTCGCCACGCCACCGCCTCGAAACGACACCGTGCCTCCGGGCAAGATGAGCAGTTGGATCTTTAGCCTCAAACCAGGCGACAAAGCAACCATCAGCGGCCCCTACGGTGAGTTCTTTATCAAAGACACCGACGCTGAAATGGTTTACATCGGCGGTGGTGCCGGCATGGCTCCCCTGCGAAGTCACATCTTTGAGCTATTCAAGCGTCGCAAAACCAATCGCAAAGTCAGTTACTGGTACGGCGGACGTAGCTTGCGGGAACTGTTCTACATAGATCACTTCCGGGATATTGAAAAAGACTTTCCGAATTTCCAATTCAACATCGCGCTTTCCGATCCGTTGCCCGAAGACAACTGGGACGGTTACAAAGGGTTCATCCACCAAGTCCTGCTCGACAACTACCTCAGCACGCACCCAGCTCCCGAGGACATCGAGTACTACATCTGTGGACCGCCGATGATGAACCAAGCTGTCTTCCGTATGCTGGATGATCTCGGTGTTGAGCCAGAAAACATCGCGTACGACGATTTCGGCGGCTGATTTTTTCCAGCATCTCCACGCCCAAGCCTGTCTGCAGACAATGAATTCGCACATGCACAGCCGAACCGCCCGCATTCTCAGCCGGTGGTTCGGCTGCGTTCTTTTCTACACCCTCGCACTTGGTGCCCTCAACGGATCATCGGTTGCGGCACAAGAAGCGACTCAGCCTGAGACTCCGGCAGAAACTCAAACCACAGCGCCCGAAAGTCAGTTGCGAGAGTTTCGCGGCGCGACCATGGGCACCAGCTACATGGTCAAGATCTTCGGGCACGCGGACGTACCCGACGATGAGATTCGCTTTTCCGTCGACGCGGAACTGAGACGCGTCAACGACCAGATGTCGACCTATCTGCGGTCCTCCGAGATCAGCAAGTTCAACGTCTCAGACTCGACCGACTGGTTTCCAGTCAGCCAAGACTTCGCCGACGTCGTTGATTTTGCTCAAGCGGTTTCTGCCAAGACCGATGGTGCTTTTGATGTCACCGTTGGCCCATTGGTCAACGCCTGGAGTTTCGGTCCCGCCGAGCGCACGGGCACACCCCCGACGTCTGATGAAATCGCATCGCTGATGAAATCGATCGGCTACCAGAAACTGTCTGTCCGCTTGGATCCACCCGCGTTGAAGAAAAACATTGCATCGCTCCAAGTCGACCTGTCGGCGATCGCGAAAGGACACGGCGTGGACCGTGTGGCAAGAATTCTGGAGGAGAAAGGCATCCATGATTTCTTTGTTGAGATCGGTGGGGAAGTTCGTACCAGTGGCTCTAAGGACGCAGACGTATGGCAAGTCGGCATCCAGCTACCCGACAGCGTTCGCGAAACACCGATGCTGGCTCATGCGATGAGCACCGACGAGGGCGCTGATGAATCGATGGCCACATCTGGAGACTACCGAAACTATTACGAAGTCGATGGAAAACGGATTTCACACACGATCGATCCTCGGACCGGACAGCCCATCGAACATTCCCTGGCATCGGTGACCGTGATTGCTGATAGTTGCATGGCCGCTGATGCTTGGGCGACCGCGTTGAACGTAGTCGGGCAACAGTCCGGCATGAAGCTTGCCAAACAGGAGGGACTGAGCACGCTGCTCATCGCTCGTACAGAGAACGGATTTGAAATGACCGGAACCGGGTCACTAGCTCAGTACGTTCCTCAGGTCCAATCAGATTCGGGTTCGGGGTCTCCGCAGCAGCCCCCGCAACAAACCATGCTGCAAAGCATTCTGCCGATCGCCGCGTTGACCTTTGTCGTCTTCAGCATCGTATTGATCGCAATGGCCGTGGGCGTGCTGTTCGGTGGCAAGTCCATCAGCGGTTCGTGTGGCGGACTGGCCAACAAGACCGATGAGAATGGCGCGACCAGTTGTTCCTTGTGCAGCAATCCATCGGACGCCTGCAAAGAACTGCGCGAAAAGATGCAGTCCAAATCCGAGGCCTCAAACACATAGCCGCGTCGCTCCGAGACGCGAGAGCGACTCGTTCAAAGTGTTTTGGCGAGTGGGTCTAAAAAGCAAACAGCGCAAGTCAACGTTCGCAACAGGCAAAACGCTCGACAGGACACGCTATCGACTTGGAAAGTCGAGCGACAATTGTCGTTCGACTTTCCAAGTCGAAAACGAACACCACCATCCGCCCCCACACACACGATACGCATTGTGCCGACTTGCGCATCAGTCTGACCTGCATCTAGTGATCCGTTACAGCAAATTCTTAGGGTAGCGAAACTCGTCAAGAGTTTCGGCAGTAGTTGCAGATCACCGAAAGTCACGCACGACTCTCGCTACGGCCTCAACACAGCATTAAGTAGTAACAGACCACTGGCGGATGATTCACGCTGGCTCACGATAGTCATCGCAACACGTATGCGTGGAACGACTTGCGAAAATTGGCGCGAAAACAGACTGCGCATATCAGCCGCCACGCGATAGCGTCCGGTTCTTACGCCTTTCTTCGGGAACCGGACGCTATCGCGTTGCGGCTGATGAATAGTCCGGGCTAGGTTCCGTTTCTACCTGAGGGTTGTCCCTCGTTTCAGCTGCGCTTGCCGCTGATTCATCTCACGGCGGGTTCTGCGTCCTACCGTTACGCAACAGAACTTCGCTTGATTGCGCTCCCATAGCGCAACGGCCGATCCGCAAAGAGAATGAATACACGGGCTGACCAGAATGAGTAAAGAAAAAAACGGCGACAACAAGCTACGCAACTTCCTCTACGAAAACTCGATTTTTCTAGTCTTGGGTTCAGTCGTCGCGCTGATATGGGCCAATCTGGATGCCTCCTGGGGACACACCTCCTACAGTCACTTCGTCCACTTTGATCTCCACGCGTTGATTGGGGGCGGGCACGACTCAACCGACGGGCACCATGGCGGCTTTACCGTCCATTTCCTCGTCAATGACATTCTGATGGCACTGTTTTTTGCCATCGCGGCCAAGGAGGTTTGGGAAGCGATCTTGCCGGGCGGATCACTTTCCAACCTTCGCAAAGCCGCGACTCCACTGATCGGAACGTTGGGAGGAGTGATCGGCCCGGCAGCGATTTACCTGATCGGGGCACTGGCGTTCGGCCAGTTTCGAGAGCTGGGCGACGGATGGGCGATTCCCTGTGCAACAGACATTGCATTCAGTTACCTGATTGCGAAGCTCATTTTCGGTACGGGGCACCCCGCAATTTCATTCTTACTGTTGTTGGCAATCGCTGATGACGCGATCGGCCTAGCGATCCTTGCCGTTTTCTATCCGATGGCTGAAACTCAATTTGTCTGGTTACTGCTAACCGCAGTAGCCGTCGGTATCGGATTGACGATGAAGCGATATGACGTGAAGAGTTTCTGGTGGTACCTGATGATCCCCGGCGTGATGAGTTGGTTCTCCTTTTACATGGCAGGGATCCACGCCGCATTGGGGCTCGTGCCGATCATTCCAACACTTCCTCACGCCCTCAAAGACACGGGACTGTTTGCCGATGATGAAGGTCACAGTGACGCACTGAATGAATTTGAGCATTGGTGGAAGAATCCTGTCGAGTTGATTCTCGGCTTGTTCGCGTTGGTCAATGCAGGCGTCGTCCTGTCATCATTTGGAACGGGAACATGGCTGGTCACGATGGGACTCTTCCTGGGCAAGCCGCTTGGGATCACGCTCTTCACTTTGGCTGCGATGAAGTTCTTAAGTTTGGAACTCCCCAGCGGCATGAATGTCCGACACGTCATCGTCATGGGATGTGTTGCAAGCCTTGGATTCACAGTCGCTCTGTTTGTCTCAACGGCCGCCTTCCCAACGCCAGGCCCCATTCAAGACTCAGTCAAAATGGGAGCTCTGCTCAGCTTCTTGGCTCCAATCACTGCATTCGGCTCCGCGATCTTGCTGGGAATTCGCCCAGTGGTCTTCGGTCCGAAAAAGGCCAAGAGCGCTTTCGGGCAATCCAAAGTCGGCGCAACGCACTGATCTCCCAATTGCAAAACTCGCAAGTGCACATGCACTTGCGTTCGATCACCATTCAATCCGAAAGAAACATGCTCAACTCAATCAATCAACCCCGAATTCGAGAGTCCATCGATACACGTCAAAAAGCATTGGCGGTTAACCTGGACCCACGCTATTACGGCACGTTTGCTGAAATTGGGGCCGGCCAGGAGGTCGTCCGTTGGTTCTTTCGCGTCGGCGGTGGTGCCGGAACGATTGCAAAAAGCATGTCGGCCTACGACATGGCCGTCAGCGATGCCATCTACGGCAAAGCATCCCGCTATGTGTGCCGTGAGCGATTGGAGGCGATGCTCGACTATGAGCACAAACTGAATCTCGACCGTCTTCGTGACGTTCGCGGCGACACCACCGCATTCTTTGCATTCGCGGACACCGTTTCGGCACGTAATTTCCGTGGAACCAACGAATGTCATGGGTGGATGGGAATCAAATTCCAGACGCACCCACGCGATCAAGACAGCCAGATCATATTGCATGTACGGATGCTGGATGTCGAAGCCGCGTTGCAACAGGAAGCCCTTGGAATTGTCGGCGTCAACTTGGTCCACGGCGCATTTGCACTTCATCACGAACCTGAGGAGCTGATCGCATCCCTGTTGGACGGTCTTTCCACCTCTCGAATCGAAATCGACATGATCGAGTTCTCGGGAATTGCGTTCCGCAATGTGGATAGTCGATTGATGAGTCTCAAACTCGTCGAACTGGGGCTTTCGGGCGCCGCCATGTTCGCAAGCGATGGAACCGTACTGCAGCCCTCTGAGTTCTTTTACAAAAAACCCATCTTGGTGGAACGAGGAAGCTTTCGTCCAGTCTGCAAAGTCAATATGGATATGCTGCGCTGCGCTAACGATGCGTTCTCAGAGGTGCCGGGCAACGCAGGAAAGCAGATCGTCCAAGTCATGGAATTGACCATGAGCAATCTTAGGACAGACGGAAAAATCGATCTTCGTGACTTTTTGGCCCGCGCCGACGTCCTGTCCGCCTGTGGCATGCCGGTTCTGATCTCGGACTATTTCGAATACTATCGGCTCGCAGACTATCTGTCGCGTTACACCAATCAGAACATCGCGATCACGATGGGCGCAGGCAGTCTGGTTCAACTCTTTGATGAAAAGTACTACGCCGAACTGGAAGGCGGAATTCTAGAGGCCTTTGGCAGGCTCTTTAAAAACGGACTGAGAATTTACTGTTATCCACTGCTGGATCGAGAATCCGGGGAGCTTGTCACAGTCGACAACCTAGCAATCGATCCCAAATTGCAACAGCTCTACGGCTACTTGCAGGACCGTGGCGTGATCAATGGACTCTGCGGGATCGACGAATCCTGCCTTGAAATCTTTTCTCGTGACGTATTGCAGAGGATCAAGGAGGGTGACAGGAGATGGGAAACGATGGTTCCTGATGCCGTCGCCGAGATCATCAAAACAAAACGCTATTTCGGATATCGGCCTCAGGAGGACGGCGCCAACCCCATGGTACCTCAGGGAATCGGTCTAGGCAGTTCGGCGTCTAGCTCTGCCATGCTCACCTCCTGACGATCACTCAGTCCTCTCCTACTTCCATACTCCCATACGCTGTTAGATGTCTGACGAACAAACCCTGCTCTCAAAACGACGTTCAAACACACATCCTGCTGGGACTGCGACGGTTGAAACCGCTCTCTGCATCGGTGCAATCATAGTCATTGCGCTGATCGGATATCGGCACTTTGGCCTTGCGATGAACCAGCAATTCTCCAGCATCGGCTCCCAGATGCAGAGTGACTCAGTTGCAGGTGTATCGAGTGCGACAAAGGAGTCACTGCCCCGAGGTCAAAGACAAACGCACTTCATCGTCGATCCGATCTACGAAAACTTGGCATTATGCGCCCTGTTTGTGGCACTTGTTTCGATGACGCTGCTGCAATTCCGCCGGTTGATAGCCAAGAAACGGGATGAAGAAACGGAGAAGCGTGTCGCACCATCGGTATTGGTGCAACGAACACCGGCCTTGCAAAAGGTGCTCGCCAAACGAAATGAAATTCTGACGCGATTGGAAGGTACGTGGGAGGCCGTCCTGCAGGGCCACGCGATGGTCGAGACGTACATGTCTCGTGACATCTTTTCCGTTGATCCCGATACTCCCAAGGAAGTCGCGTTGGAGAAGCTGAAAGAGCAGGGATTCCGTCGGTGCATGGTCACCGACGCCGAGGGCCACTTGAAAGGCGTTGTCAGTCTCAAAGACATCGCGTGCAAACCGGGGGAGAAAGTATCCGATGTGATGACGAACAAACCTCGTGTCGCAACTCCAACGATGGAAGTCCACATTGCCTTGACAGTCTTGTTGGAGAATCGGATTTCTTGTCTACCTGTTGTCAAGAATGGGTTGCTGGTGGGTGTTGTTTCGACCTCCGACCTGCTGATGGTCTTGCAATGTCTACTTCTGGAAATCAGTTTGCATCGCAGCGACGTCTCTGGTACGTCGAATGATCGCCCTGCTCCACCAGTTGCTCCAAACACTCCCCAACTATCCACATCCGCATAGTAGGGATGTCCCCCATTTGATCGCTTCAGAGCAGTTTCGAACCGTTTTCACTAGTGGTGTCCTAGATTTCGGCAATGTGACAACAAACCGGGCAAAAGAGTTCGTCGCAACATGATAACGGCATCAAACCAGCGATAAGTTTTACAAACATGAACCAATACGTCCAAGAAATCCTTCAAAACGATCGAATTCCGTCACCACCCTCCGTCGCCATCCGATTGCTTGACTTGGTGTCGCAGCCGGACGTCAACGTTGACGAGCTGACCAAGGTGCTCAGTGCTGATCCGCGTCTGTCCGCCAGATTGATTGCTTATTGCAACTCACCCATGGTGGGGTCAAAGCGAAAGATCGCAAGTGTCCCACAAGCAGTGATGGTGCTTGGCCTACGCACGCTTCGACTTCTGTCGTTATCTTTCTCGTTGATGGACACTCAAAGCAAGTCAGATTTTGACTTCGATGATTTCTGGCGATCGTCGCTGGCCACTGCCGTTGCAGCAAAATGTCTCGGACGTCGCAGTGGACAAAGCGGCGACGAAGAGTTCTTGCTGGGACTCGTATTGAATATCGGTATGGTCGGAATGGGAGTGACATCCCCACAAAAACTAACTGAATTGCTTGCCGACGGTAAAGCGATGTCCGAGATCACGATCGAAATGGAAAACTCAGTCTTCGGGACCAATCGCTTCGAAGTCGGCGGAAAACTTCTTGAGAAATGGAACTTCCCATCCGCCATGGCTCAAACGATCGGTGATTTCAATCCAGAACAACTGAATCCAGAATCAACCCGACTTGCCCTCGGCCAAACGCTTGCCGCACTGCTCTTGTCGACGGATGTCAGTGAAGCCCAGTTGGCCCAGGCAAAAACTGACGCGCTGACGCTCGCCCAAATCGACGATGTCGGATTCCGTGAGCTTTTTGACGAGATGGTCGCACAATGGACCGGTTACGAGAGCCTGTTCAATTTCGACTCGATCGCATACGGCTCTCTACAAGAGTTGGAGGAGCGTGCCAAAGACTCGATGATGAAGATCTCGCTTGGTATGGACTCCGAAATTCAGCGGATGACCATTGAGAGAAAAGAGTTGGAGGAAAGGGTGATGATCGACGTTCTAACAAATCTCAAGAATCGTGCAGCGTACAATATCGAAGTCTCGGCGGCGTTCGAGCATCACCGTCGAAATCAGATGTCCATCGGAGTCGTCGTGATCGATATCGATCACTTCAAATCTGTCAACGATACCTACGGCCACGCTGCTGGTGATGACGTATTGAGGGCCGTCGGCAGATGTCTGGCCACCAACTGTCGAAAAGGCGACTCCGTGTACCGATACGGCGGGGAAGAGTTTGTCGCCGTCATTCACAACTGCGAATTTAATTCGATCAAAGCCGTTGCCAATCGATTCCTCACCGCGATTCAAGATCTGCAGATCGAAACCGACGTACATAGTTTGAAAATCACCGCAAGCTCGGGCGCATGCTGGGCGGACAAAGCCAATGTCCAATCGGTAGAGACGCTCTTCAATCATGCAGACAAGCTTCTGTACAAGGCAAAGGTCAACGGTCGCAATCAAATGTTCATCGACGATGTAACCACTCTGTCGGCGGCGACCTAGCCCGGATTATTCACGCGACTCAATACGGTCATCGCAATACGTTTGCACGAAACGACTTGCGCGGATTGGCACGAAAACAGTCTGCGCATATCAGCCGCCACGCGATAGCGTCCGGTTCTTGCACCTATACTCGGGAACCGGACGCTATCGCGTGCCGGCTGATGAATAATCCGCGCCTAGTGCCAAGATCGCGAGTTGAGCTTTGATACCAGCACGGAGCGCAAGCGAGTGATTCACGGCGTTTTGTTCACTCGCTTGCGCCTCGTGCTGGTATTTGCATCGATTCCAATCAAGGTCAATTCAAAATCGCAGCATTAGGAAAAAAGCGTTTCTCAGTCGTCTGCAGATCGTGACGAGATCAGGCACTCTTGCCGACTCGATTGACGATATTAAGAATCTCCGCCACCGCATGGTACAGCGAGAATGGGATGGCGGATCCGACATCGGTGTTCGCATAGAGAAACCGTGCGACCGGCTTTCGCTCGATCACCGCAACACCGTTTTGCTTCGCCACTTCAATGATCTTCTTGGCGAGGAAATCAGCACCTTTGGCAACAACGATGGGTGTTTCCATGGTCTCCCGGTCGTAACTGATGGCCACGGCATAGTGCGTCGGGTTGGTGATCACCACCGTTGCCTTGGGAACGTCCGCCAGCATGCGTTTGCGACTCATCTCTGCTTGAATCCGGCGAACCCGAGCTTTCATCAGCGGATCACCTTCCTGATCCTTGTTCTCGTCCTTGATGTCTTGGCGGCTCATCATGATTTCCTGCAGATGTTTCCACTTTTGATATCCAAGATCGATGATTCCGACGGCAAGCAGCAGCGCAGCGACTCCAGTCGCCGCATAGAGCAACACTTCGGCCATCACGCAAATCATTTCGCGAAAGCTACCGTAGCTTGACAACGCAATCATGGTCATCTTTGATCTCGCGATCCAAAGAATGATCACCAGGATCATCGTCGCCTTCAGAATGGAAAGAGCGCCGCGGACCAGCGACTTACTCGAAAAAATGCGGCCAAACCCTGCGGTTACGCTCAACTTGCCCCAGTTCAGGCCCAACGGCTTGAGGCTAAGGTTGAACTGAGTCTGCATCAACCCGCATAACAGCGCAACGACACCAATCGGAACGACAAAACCCAGGCAAGCCAAACCCACGATCTTGGAGTCCGTGATCACCCCAGCCACCATCAATCGTGGCTCGACGATCACGGCTTCAAAATCGCTAAGGCGATGCGCCATGGACGCCATCAGGGTCTCAAAGAACGAGCGTCCAAAACCCCAAATCAAGGCAACAGCCGTCGCCATCATGATTCCGGCCATCAACTCTGAGCTGAAACCAATCTGACCCTCCTCACGCGATTTTAGCAATCGGTGCGGTGTGGCGTTTTCTGTTTTCTGATCCCGATCTTGCGTGTCAGCCATGGAACAGTTGCATCAGTAGATCTTCGATATTCTCACGCACACGTCCCATGTGCGTGTTCGCTGCGGCCAGAAACACGGGACAAAAGACGGCCAAGCAGAGAACGCCCAGCCCTGATCGCATGGACATGCCGACCGAAAACAAGTTCAGTGCCGGTGCGGCGCGGTTGAGCGCTGCCAGGATGAGTGTCATCAGCATCGAGAGTATCAGTACCGGACCGGCAATCAGCAGCCCTTCACCACAGACATTGCTCAGCAGCGATACTAATGACTCTGTCGGTATCGCGTTGAGCCCTGTATCGGTTGAAAGACGATTGAATGAAACATGCAGGACCAAAATAATGAAATGGTGAACGTTGCCGACGAAGAAAAGGAGGACGGCAAACGTTTCAAACAGTCGCGAAACCAACGTCGATCCGTCTTGGCTGCCAGGATCGCTGATCGACGCGAGCGAAAGCCCTAGTTCTTGCCCCACGTAAGAGCCGGCAACCTTGGCAGGCCAGAAAAAGAGGCCCATCGCGATCGCTAAGGCAACTCCGATGCTTGCTTCTTTGAAAGTGAGAAACGAAAGACTCCAGACGCTCAAGCTATCGACACCATCTGCGGGCAAGCTGTGCACCTCCACCTCGCCGATCCAAAAGATCGCCAATGCAGCCGACAAACCAACCTTCACGAGATTGGGGAGCTGTTTCTGGCTGAACAAGGGAAAGAACGCGATAAACGCCGAGACCCGCGCCAGCACCAGCATGAACGCTACGAGAGTTTCGGGGGCAATCATCTAAGGAATTCGATCATGTTTGCGAATACATTGAGCGTGTAGTTTTGCAGCGTGGTCAGATACCAATTGGCCATCAGCATCATCACAAATGCTACCGCGACAATCCGCGGCGCAAACGACAACGTCTGTTCTTGAACGCTCGTGACCGTCTGGCCGATGCTTACGACCAAGCCGATCACGAGACTGACACCAACAACCGGGGCGCACAACAGCAGTGCCATCAAGAAGAAATCTTGTCCCAGAGCGACAACGTCTACCAGTTCCATCGTGTTCTCCTATTTCTTGCTCGGTCGGCTGGAAAGCGAATCAATGAGTTGATCGACAAGCACCGGGTCGCTCATTGCGCCCAGGATCTTGGATTTTTGCCGATCGGGCATCTTGTCAAGTAGTGACGCCGCAAACTCAAGCTTGCCGTTGTTTGCAAATTCCTTGAGGTAGTCGGCTGCCTGTTCCGCTTCCAGACCGGCAAACCAGCTCTTGACGTCGTTGACTTTGTTGTCCAGATCCTCCTGCTTGGACTGTGGGTCCTCACCCGCAGCCTTCTCCATCGCTTTCAATTCAGCTCTCTTATCTTCCAAGTCAGCCAACTGAGACTCGATGGTGCCACTCAAACGCTGCAACAGCTCCACCTTCGCGTCAATGCCTTCGCTGAATGCCCGAAGCTCCTCCTGCTCTGTCTGTAGGTCGTTGAGCAGTAAGGCGACTCGATTCTCGTCTTTCGCGACCCGCTGTTCTCGCTGAACCAACTGCTGTTCCATTCGCCGAATGGAATCACTCATCTGCACGACAGCTTCCACCGAGACCGCTTCCTCGGGCCGAAACGAAACCGGTACAGCTTGAACATCCAACTTGCTTTCGTCCTCGGTTGTCGCTGCTGCTGGATCACCGTCGACCAGCTTGGTTTCATCGACATCTGACTTCTTTAGCAGATAGTTTGAAACACCCAGTGAGAGGCCAAACAGACCGATGCATGTGATGGCTGCCGCAATGATGGTTTTCATAGATCAGTTTCCCTTGCGTGCTTGCAAATACCGGTCATCCGCCTCAGCCGATTGTATGCGTTCGTGTGCGATGTCAATGTCCACGCGCAGTCGATCGATGAAGGTCTCCAAGCCACGAACTTTGGACTTTTGCTGGATCACTCTCGCCAACACTTCGTCACGAACCTCAATAGCTTTATCGACATCCTGTCCGATCGCAGCGAGGCGTTCTTGCAGTTGTACCCCGAAACACATCAGTTGCTGCAGCTCGGTGATGGAGGGTTGAGTGTGCAACAGCGTCAGGTCACGAATCTGCTTCTCCAGAGAGTCCTGTTCGCTGCGAATGCGTTGCAGGGCAGATTCTGCAAACGAAAGCTCGGCCGATGTAGCATCGAGCGTATTCTGTTCGAGGGAACGAAGCCGCTGTACCTGCCTGAGTTTCTCGCGTAGTGCACTCACTGGACGGCTCCGATAAATTGATTCAGAGCCGAGAGTTGTTGGATGGTTGTGGTGAAGTCACTTGCGTTGTTGAGCGGTTGTTGCAGAAAGCGATTGACTGCAGGAATCTTTTCTACGGCTTGATCCGATGCAGGGACAATGCCTCTCTTGTAGGCACCGATCTGGATGAGATCGTTGACGTCTCGAAAGCGAGCCATGATTTTTCGAGCGTTGGTGACATGGTTTTGATGCTCTTTGGATGTCACTTCGTTGAACAATCGGCTAACACTTGCCAACACATCGATCGCCGGATAGTGGTTTTGGTGAGCGAGATCTCGACTCAACACGATATGGCCATCCAGGATTGATCGCGCGGAATCCGCAACTGGATCATTCATGTCGTCACCGTCAACGAGAACCGTCAAAAGTCCCGTGATGGTGCCTTTGTCACTCGCCCCGAGTTGCTCTAGCAATTGGGCCATCTTCTGAAAAACGCTGGGGGTGTATCCACGTGATGTAGGTGGTTCACCCAACAGGAGCCCCAGTTCTCGTTGTGCATGTGACAGACGTGTCAAACTGTCGAGCATCAAGAGAACGTTCTTACCTTGCTCTCGAAACCATCCTGCGATCACGATAGCTGCTTCGCTGGCACGGATTCTGGCGAGCGGTGGTTCGTCCGAGGTCGATACGATCACGATCGATTTTGCCAATCCTGCAGGTCCTAAACTCTGCTCGATAAAAGGGCGAACCTCTCGTCCCCGCTCACCTATGAGTGCGACGACATTGATATCAGACTCGGCCTGCTTTGCGATCTCGCCCAGAAGCGTGCTTTTTCCAACCCCGCTGCCAGCGAACAGACCGACACGCTGACCTTTTCCCATCGTCAACATCCCGTCGATCGCGCGAATACCCGTCGAAAATGGTTCCACGATGTTTGGACGAGTCAGCGGATCCGGTGACTTGAGCTCCATCGTCGTTCTCGGAATCCCGGTGAGTGGCGGACCACCATCGATCGGCATTCCAAAAGCGTTGACGACTCGTCCCAACATGCCCATACCGACGGGGAACCGCATTCGAGAGCCGGTTGAGACGATCAGATCGTTGCGTCGAAAATGCTGACCGGCCTCGAACGGCATGACCTGAACTAAGTCATCGCTAAAGCCAATCACCTCCGCCAGGACACGACGATCACCTTGAGATTCAATTTGGAGGAGATCGCCAATCCCCGCATCGATCCTCGCGCATATCCGGCCTTCGACGCTCACCAGACGTCCGCAAGTCCGAATCCACTGTGACGCAGGAGGTGTTTGGATCATGGAGAGCCTACGGAGTTGATTTCAAAGACCTCGTGCAGATAGCTGTCAAGCTCTAGCAGAAGCCCGCTGTGATCGGTTTCAACACGCACATCGCCTGCCCCGACGGATTTGTCCGCCAAAACGCTTACCCGCGTTATTTCTTCGTCCCGCACCCAGTCTTGAACAGCGCTTAGGCAGTCAGGAGACACATACACCGTCGCATCAATCTTGGGTGGCAGCGCGTCAACACCCCTCTTGACGTACTGGGTGACACGTTGCTCGATCAGCTCGTCGCTTCCATTGAGTACCGAACGTGCAACCTGAACAGCGGTTTCTAACACTGATTCGTTGAGGGAAATGAGCCTGCTCGCGATCAGTCTTTCCAATTGACTGATTCTTTCGAGGGAAGTCTGCAGTGACTGGAGGACCTCATCGGTTGAAATTGGCTCTGGTGTTTTCTCCACATGCGACACATGGATCTGGAAGCCATCTCGTGAGGTAACGTTCCTGAGCACACGATCCAATGGGATGGAAAAGTGATTCATCTTTATGCCATCTCCACCGCGCCGGACTCCACCAGTTCGATCAGAATCTTTACGACTTCGGAACGACCGGAATCAATCTCATCTTGCTTTGCATTGGCTTTGTATTGCATTTCCTCTTGCAATGCCTCTTTGGCACGCTTGGACATGTTCCCCAAAACGTGATTGAGCAAGTCTTCTTCGACGTTTTGCAAAGCAACCACCAAGACATCGGTTTGACATTGCCCAAGCAATTTTTGCAGATCTCGCGCCTCCAATTTTTTGAGGTCATCGAATCGATACAACAACCCTTTGACTTGTTCCGCTAATTCTTCGTCGCTCTTGGCCAGTTCTTCCAGCATGGGCCCTTGTAGTGATCGGGGCATGGATCGCATCAAGCGTGCCATCTTTTCCGCCGAGTCTTCTTCCGAACGCCGCTCCTTGACATCCAACGCCAACTCCAAGGCCTTTTCGAGCACACATTGTGTGACGCGCGAACTTGTAGAGTCCTGGTTGGCCAGTTGCAAGAAAATCAAAGGACGAAGCGTCTCTGGCAGAAACTCGATCGTCTTCGCCGCATGTTCATCCGCCAGTCGCCGTACCACAATCGCAATCACTTGTGGTCGTTCATTTCTAAGCCCATGGGCGAGCTGGTACGGGTGCACATGATTGAGGTCAACGATCAGGTTTCCGGTCAACTTTGGTGCGTCAAAACGCTTGTTCAGTTCCACCTCGACGTCGAACTGGTCCTCCGACAACTGCAAAATAGCTGGCGCGTCATCATCATCCTCAAGGGAATCATCCTCGGCGTCGCCGCCTTTCAATCCAGAACGCCCGGAAGCCTGCAACGCCATCTGAAAGTAGCTAGAGAAGTCGTCCAGTACGAGGTCGATCTCCTCCTGACTGGGTGGGTATTGCTGAAAGTCGGTGATGGCATTCTCCAAGTTGGCCAATGCATCACCCGAGAGCCCGGCCTTGGCAGACGCAGCGGCTTCGTCGCCCAACAGGTTGACCAGCAAGGCCAGTCGTTCCGAACGCGTTAACATGGTCATCGTCATCTCCCAGCGTTAAGCGGCCTTCCGCTGGGGATTGGACTCTTCTTTCTCGGCGCCCGACCACGCCTTTACGATTCTCTCAAACACCTCCGGATTTTCTTTCACGAGTTGAGATAGCTGGCTAACATTCTCTAAACGTTCGCGATCCAACTGTGGTTGGGCAACATCGGCCCCCGACTCTGTGATCGGACGAATACGTTTGAGCAGCAGGAATCCCATGACAAACGCAAAAACCGCTGCAATTGCGAGGGATGCTTTCTCAACCAGTGATGTCAGGTTCTGCCAATCGAATGGCGCAAGGGCGATTTCGGTGTCTGGACTTGAGGAAGGAAACGGCAGCAATTCCACGGAGATCGCGTCTGTGTCTTCCCGAAAACCGACGGCATTCTTGACAATCGACGTGACCTTTTGATCCAGTCCCGCCAACAGCGTACCGTCCTCTGATTTTAAGCCAGGCGCACCTGAGTTTACGATCACGCTGACGGTCATCAGATTCCGTGTTGGCGTTACGTTTGCTTGCGTCTCTTCGGTTTTGGGGACTAGGTAGCTCGTCTTGATGTTTTCAGTTTTGCTTAGGACGCTTGCAGAGCCTTTGCGTCGCGACTGCAGGTTTGACGCAACGCCCGCAGCACCCGTCGGCGGCTCTTCGGAATTGGTGGTCGACTCCGAAATCAGGTCTTCCTGTGAGGCAACCTTTCCGTCAGGATCGTACTTGGTGATGGTCGTTGAGCCATTTGTGAAGGTGTAGTCCAAGCTCACTTGAACACTTGCGTTTCCGTGCCCGAGGAAATGAAAGAGTTGCTCCTCGGCCTTCCTGGCCAGCTTGCTTTCCGCTTCTGCGATGTACTCGACTTGATTGCTGATCTGCTTGGTTCCCTCGTCAGGAATCGTATAGTTTCGTCCATCCTTGTCAGTGATCTGCACTGCCTCGGGTCGCAAGTCCTCCACGGCGAAAGCAACAAAGGAAGCGATCGACTCGGCTTGCTGTTCACTCAGTCGTTCACCGTTGCGGAGCGTCAGCAGAACGCTGGCGGTAGGCGTAGACGTTCGGCGTTCAAAGGGTCCCTTCTCTGGGAGGTTGAGATGGACGTCGGCGTTTTCGACGACATTCATCTTCTTGATGGTGGCGGCAAGTTGGTTTTGCTTTTGGATGCGAGCGAGATTACGACGTTCGGTGGGGCTGCCAAATGCGCCTCCGAGGCTGCCGCTCATCATGTCATCGGCAGTAGCAACTCCCGTCCCTCTTGCCAACAGCTTTGCCTTTGCGTAATCCCTTTTGTCAACCAGCAAGTTGCCCCCGGCGCCAGACAGTTGGTATTCGATTCCTGCTTTATCCAATGCATCAATGACTCGATCAACCTTTTCGCCCTCTGATTCGCTTACCAGAACGACGTAACTGGGTTGGACGGACCAATAGCCAACACCCGCGATCGCGATGGCGCAGATCCCCGCCAGCAACAGAATCCCCACCCGCCCGGCAGGTGAGTTTTCCTGCCAGATGTTGAGGACGGCGTCGATGAATGGTTTGAGGGTTTTCACAGTTGGATTCAGTGGGATCGATGGAGTAGCGTTGGCGGTTTAGCACAAGCGTTACTGTTTAGAACTGCATTCGCATCAGTTCGTTGTAGGACTCAATGAGCTGGTTGCGGACTTCCATGAACAGTTGAAAGGACATCTCTGATTTCACAACCTGCATCACCACTTGTTGAACGTCATCGTTCTTACCGGTAACGAGGTCATTGATTGCTGCGTCGGAGCTAATCTGGTCGTCATTGACCTTTGAAAGCAGGTCACCAAAGCTGACATCGCCGGTGTTTGCGGGTTTGGCAGACGCTGGCGATGAGGGAGGGGCGACATTGGCACTACCGTTGATGTGAGGAAGCGGTGCCGGAGACATCATCGTCCTCCTTGCAGCAGTGTCAGGGTCTTCTCCACCATTTCCTTGAACAAGCTGATTGCCCGCGTGTTCGCTTCATAGGATCGACTCGCAGTGATCAGATCCACCATTTCCTCAGGAATCTTGACATTGGAGAGTCTGACGAAGCCGTCAGCATTGGCATGGGGATGCCCCGGATTGTACACCTCGGGAAAATCCGTCATGTCGCCTTCGATCCCCACGACCTGCACGCCGTGATAGCCCTCCTTGGAATTCGCTGTGCCGATTTCATCCATGGCAGCGGAAAAGACCACCGCTTGGCGACGATAGGGGTCGCCCGTTTCCGTCATCGTTGTGCCGGCGTTTGCAATATTGTTCGCCGTGATCTCCATTCGCATCCGCTCTGCTGCCAAGCCGGATGCACTGATATCGATCGCTGAAAATGGCCCAGACATGGTTCAACGCCTCCTTGCATGAACACCCACAGACACGCTAACCCGAAATGGCACGTCGCATGGTATCCAGCTTTGACGCCATCAAATGCGAATAGGTTTGGAACACCAATGCGTTCTTCTTAAGCTCCGAGACTTCCCGCTCCAGATCGACGTTGTTGCCGTCAACGCGTTCGGCAAGCCCGGAAACCGTTTCCGTGCTAACGTTGTCAATGACTGAATCCTGCGCATTTCTTGATTCAAGTTGCCGCATGAGCTCGTCGTAATTGACCTGCTGAGTCTTGTAGCCCGGCGTATTGACGTTCGCAATATTCTGGCTGACGGCACGATGGTTTGCATCGACGCCTTTGAGGGCACTGCCTAGCAGGTTCACTTGTGAAAAAATTCCGGACATGCATGTTGTATCGGCTGCGTCGACGTTGTGCTTGAGTGGCCCGATGTCGTGTTGACCTCGCAAAAGACGAGGAAACGCCCTCAGACACGCGAGGGTTTTCCCTCATTGCGGTCCTGATGAATCTGAATTGCGGAGCCTTTGATCAGTGGAACCTAGAGTCGAATAAGCCGCGTTGTATCGCGGCAAGCACGCAATCATGACTAGCCGCCTCCGTAGGGAGTCGCAACACGGGCAGGGAACAATGGACATCGCAACCATTCTTGGGCTGATCCTCGGGTTCGGACTCATTCTTGTTTCCATCGCTATGGGCGGTGGTGGCCTGGGTCCGTTCATCGACATCCCCAGTGGAATGATCGTGTTCGGAGGAGCCATTGCCGCCTCGCTGATCAACTTCCCGCTCAAGAACAACCTTGGTGCGTTCGGCGTGATCATGAAATGCTTTCTTTTTAAGCTCCCTGATGCCGCCGACACCATCGCTCAATTCAAACAGTTTGCTGAGATCGTCCGCAAGGATGGACTGCTGGCACTGGAAGACAAAGTCTCTGAGATCAAAGACGACTACATGCGTCGAGGCATGGAGGCGTTGATCGGCGGTGCATCTGCCGAGGAGATCTCCGAACTGCTTGAAACCGAATTGGCGTACATTCAGACGCGACACGTCAACGGAAAGAAAATCATCGATTCTTGTGGTGCAGCCGCACCTGCATTCGGGATGATCGGAACCTTGATCGGTCTTGTTCAGATGTTGCGTGCCTTGGATGACCCAAGCAAGATCGGGGGCGGTATGGCAACCGCTTTGCTAACAACCTTGTACGGAGCATTGGTCGCGAATGTGGTTTGTATTCCATTGGCGGGCAAGCTGGAAACTCGCAGCATGGAGGAGACCATGATCCGTGAGCTGATGATTAAAGGCATCACATTGCTGGGCGAAGGCGCGACACCACGTGCCGTCGGTGAACAACTGCTCACGTTCCTGGCTCCAAAGACTCGTAGCTCGATCGAACCAAAGGCTGCGTGATGAAGAAGGAAGTCAAGTCAGATCCGCCAGAAGATATCCCAGCATGGTTCATGACCTACAGCGATGTCATCACGCTGTTGATGACGTTCTTTATCTTGCTGCTGACGTTCTCCACAACGGAGAAGGAGCGATTTGAAAAGATCACCGCAAGCTTCTCCGGCAACTCAGGCGCCACCGGTGTCGCAGGACATGCCCACGAGGGACTAGACCGCGACTGCTGGTCCACTCGTGTTCGCCCGCGGGCCGCCCGGATCGCAATGGAAGGCTCTGAGATTCCCGGTGAGATCACAGAAACTTCCGAGGCCGCCGTCGGCCGAGGACTGGAGACGGTGGACGAGGAACAGGCGAAAAAGGACGTGATGAAGTCCTACGCCTTTCAAGCAAACTTGCCGCAACTCGTTAACGAACATAATCAACTCACCAGCCGTGGAATTCAGATCGCCGCCAAGTTGTCCAAGCAACTCAAATCGTTGCCCGTTCACTGCGCAATCGAAATCTCCAACAAGTCAATCGCTGAGCGTGCCATCGCGTTTGCCGATCATCTCTACCACGTCGAGATGGTGCGGCCAGGCCAGATCGGCGTCGGGATGGTTGATGACATTGATTCGACAGCGGTGCGTTTCGTGATCGAAAGGTACGAGTCGTAAGATGGGAAAGAGAAAACCACCTGAGCCGAGTACTCCTAGCAAGGCGTACCTCGTTTCCTTTGGAGACACGATGACCGCCCTTCTGGCATTCTTCATCGTTCTCAATTCTCTGGCGAAGGAGCAGACGGGCGCAAACATGTACTCCGGCACCGGATCCTTTGTCAAAGCGTTCTCCAACTCGGGACTTCCGGGCGGACTTCCGGGAAACAGATCCCGCAACATGATCCAACAGGAGCAGCAGAAACCGATCTATGCCCTGAGCGAGAACCTCGAGAAAAATCTAGACAAAACAGGTCCAGACGATACGGACAAAAAGGATCAGATCAAAGACCGTGACAAAGAAAACTTTCAAAAGTTCCTGACGGACATCGAGAAACAGTTTGGACTGAAAAATCGCCCCGAGCTAATCAACCAAATCGTTTTTGACTCCTTCGAGCCGAACGACCGTGGGACGGGCGGCTTGAGCAAACATGCCATTGAACTGCTCTCCGAAGCGATCACCAAGCTGCGTCGGTCCAACTCCAACATCGAAATCATTCTGTGGGCAAATATGCCGAGTCCCGCAAGCCTCGCGAATCGACTCGATCAATCGGTTTCTATTCGGCGCGAGGTGGAGCAAATGTTCTGGCTGACCGCTGGTGAGAAAAGTCGGATCCGATACCGTGTCAAACCTTGGCTATTCGCTGACGCCAAGCGACCCATCGTCTCCATCATTTTCTCGCGATTGGGTGACACACCATTGGCATTGGTCCCGTAGCAAAATGGACACTTCCTCCAAACGAAACAAATCAGCTGTGTTTCGTTTGACCTAGGTTGAAATATCGAGTTTCACTCCTGTCACGATCCGTGTGAAGATCTCTCTTTGCACACTGTCATCCTTTTAGAGCCTTCCCCCGTGAGCACAATTGATTTCGACTTTCAAATCCCCCCTTTCTCGGCAACGGCGTCGCAGATTCTAGCGGAAATCAACTCGCCCGATGTCCAAGTCTCTCAGCTCATCAAACTGATTGAGTGCGAACCAACGATCGGCAGCCAGGTACTTCGTATGGCGAACAGTCCGGTCTACGGATGTCGTCGCGAAATCTCAACGATCGGACATGCCATTGTGATCTTGGGGTTCAGAACGGTCGCACAGCAAGCGATTGCCGCCGCTACGGGAGTCGTCTTCAACTCAGCGAATGACGAATGTGGTGACGCGCGGCGACAGACCTATCGCGAATCGCTTTCCGTCGCGACCACGGGACGGGTGCTTTCTCATCATCTCAGAATCGCGAATCCAGACGAAGCGTTCCTGTCCGGCGTGATGCACGATATCGGAAAGCTGGTTCTCTTTCAGCACGCGGGCAGTACCTATACGGAAATGCTCAGTGAGCATCCAGATGGCAGAACCTCCGACCGCGAAATCGCACACTTTGGTGTATCACATCCGGGCCTGGGGAAAGCTTGCGGTCTGAAATGGGGGCTCCCCTACACGATCAACAAAGCCATTGAGACCCACCATGACTCAGTCTGCGAGCTGGATAGCCCGCTTTCGCAAGTGGTGGTCATGGCCAACTACGTCGCACGACGTTGGCAGATCGGTTTTGGCTTAGAGGCTGAGATCCCCGTTCACGCTGACATCGAAGAACGAATCGGTGATGTCGACGCGGCGTCCATTCGCGATGAAATAGCAGATCAGTTCGCCGCCGTCGAAGAAATTTGTCTCGGTCAGGCCTCCTAATGAACAGCACCAGCATCACGCGTCGGCTCTCGTTGTTCGTCGCCTTTCTGCTTGTCGCGGCGACATTCGGATTTGTCGTGATCGAAGGCTGGCCGGTGGCCGACTCGGTTTATATGACAGTCATCACCTTGTCGACTGTCGGCTTCGGCGAAGTCCAAGAACTGACGCCCAAAGGGCGAATGTACACTTCGGTGCTGATTGCCATCTCGTCAGTTCTGATGGCTGGTTGGACAGCCGGTATCACTAGTTTTTTAGTCAGTGGACAGCTCACAGGGCGTTTTCAACGTCAAAGGGATCGAAAAATGATTAGTCGAATGCAAGATCATGTCGTGGTGTGTGGTGGTGGAATCACTGCGCTGACTGTGATCGCAAAGCTTGTTGGCGAGGGAAAACAAGTGGTTGCGATCGCAAGTGCCACTTCCGAAATCGAAGCAATCCGACAGATTTCGCCGGAGATCCCCGTGGTCGAGGAAGACGCCAAGTCTGAGTTGGCGATGATGGACGCTAACATTCTGCACGCAAAGTATTTGGTCGCCGCGACGGAATCAGACTACGACAACCTGCTTGTCGTGATCACCGGCAAGGGGATGGGCACGAATATCCGCGTGATCAGTTTTGCACACAGCACTGAATTGGCGAGCCGTATGTTCAAGACGGGTGCCGACGATGTTGTCTGTCCACTCGTGATCGGCGGAGAACACGTCGCAAGCTTGATCAGTGACGAGTCGCACACGGCGAACAAAAAAACCGTGCCAGCGTTCTAAACGCTGGCACGGTAGCATAGCTCATTGACCGTTAACCTTTACTCGCTTGCACCGCGGCAGAAGTTCAGCGATGCAGGCCCTTTACTAACGGATGATGTTGGTCAGTTCTTCAAGGATATCAGCCGCTACCGTGATCGTCCTGGCGTTTGCCGAGAAACCTCGCTGGGCAACAATTAACTGCGTGAATTCTTCGGCGATATCGACATTGGAACCTTCCAACTGGCCGCCCAGGACGCTGCCGCGTCCGCCGGTGGCTCCCTCGCCCATTGACGCTTGGCCACTGTTGGACGACTGCTCGAAATAGTTGCCGCCGATCGGCGTCAATGCTTCTGAATTCAAAAAGCTCGCCATCGCGAGTTGAGCAAGCACGACAGACTTTCCGTTGGTCGCCAATCCGCTCAATTCACCGCCGGCAGTGATCGCTAAAGAAGCAATCGCCCCTGGCGGAGAGCCATCTTGGCGTTGTGTCAACGTGAACCCTGATGCCATGTGATCGAGTTGCTGAAAGTCCAATGCAATCGTCTGAGGATTGTCTATGTCAGTGAAGTTGATCTCAATGTCGGCATCTCCAACTCCACCTGCACCCACCAATGCGTAGGTTCCATCATCGTTGAAGGTCAGATTCATTACCGAATCGTCGATCATCACACCGGACTCGGGATTGATTCCAGCAGTGATGTTCCACGAGTTTGAATCTGTCTTGAGGAATTCAAAGGTGACTCGGTGACTCTCACCGCGCACGTCGTACACCTCCATCGACAGTTCATAAGTATCGCCCGCGCGGCCCTCCGTCGTGGCAATGAATGAGTTTCCTGCAAAGTTGGTTCCACCGACGTTGCCGGCCGCGTCGCGGATGATCACGCTCAGATAGGCTTCACCTGTGTCGTCTGCCGTGATGGCCAATGTGCCATCAGGGTTTAACGCCGCGGTGGCTCCCGTGAGCAAAGTGTTCAACTCATTGACTAGGTCTCCCATGGTCGCTCCATTCGCATTGAACAGACTGGAAAACGGCGTCCCGTCGGGATTGGTTCCGTTGATTTCCAATTGATCACCCGCACCATAGTTGACCGTATTGAGATCCAGGTCATCCAATAGCGTGGTCAGGATCGCCGGGCCACCACCTGTTTCAAAGGCAGAGTTCGAGGAGAGAACTTCAGCCGCAGGAGGCCGCGAGCTGGAGGGCAGGTTTCCAAGAAACGATAGATTTTGAGTCGGTTCACCGGGGACATTTGCGCCGATCGGAATTTGAATCGACTTGTCATTTGGAACCTGAAACCCGACCTCCGTTGGGGTCGGCTCGCCGACGGTGCCGATCCGCTGCACCAGGAACCCAGTCGCAGGATCGACCAGTCGCCCACTCGCGTCCACCGTAAACGATCCAGCTCGCGTGTAGACGTTTTCACCTGACGGCTGCGCGAGTGTAAAGAACCCGTCACCCTCGATGGCAAAGTCAAGTAATTCGCCTGTCGACTGCAGCGTTCCTTGCGTGAATCGACGGGAGATTTGCGCCATTTGAACCCCCGATCCGATCGACATCGGGTTGATCCCCCCACTTGTATCGGTCGGACCTGACGCGCTACGCGTGTTGACGTACATCAAGTCACTGAAGGTCGTTGTCTGGGCCTTGAACCCAATCGTATTCATGTTCGCAATGTTGTTGGAAACAACATCTAGTTTCTGTTGATGGGTTCGAAGCCCCGTGATTCCTGTCATCAGTGCGCGCGACATGGTAAACTCGCTGAGTATGGAGTGGATGAATGAATTTGGTTGGGAACTGAATCAAGCAACCTGTTAGGGATTGGCTACACCCAGTACAGACTGCAAGTCGATGGGCTGACCATCGACGAGCAAATTGGTGACGCCGGAAACCTGAAATAGCTCCGTTGCAACACCGGATTTGACCTCTCCGGAAATGGCATCTTGATAGGTCACCGACTTTCCAAGCAAGCTCGTACCCTGAGTCATCTCTTGCAGTTTCAGGATGTCGGCAAAAGAAGTGTTGAGATCTTCGATACCCTCAAGAATCGAAAACTGTGTCAAGTCATTGACCAATCCCTGTTGATCAACAGGGTCAATCGGATCCTGATTCTTGAGTTGTACGGTCAGCAACTGCAGGTAATCGACTGTTGCGACTTGTGATGAGATTCCGTTCATGCTTTTCTCCTACGCGATGATGTTGAGTCCAGCGGACACTGGAAGTGAGTCGGGCGGCGGAGTGCCGACCGTTCTTTTTGTGGCTCTGTGTGTGGAGCCATTGGATTGGGGCCTGCCGTCCTGGCCTGCTCGCTCTCCCTGGCCATGTGAAATGTCGACGTTTACGTCCTCGAAACCCAGTCCCGACAACGTCTCCAACAACAAATCACGCTGGCTCATCAATAGCTCACTTGACGCTATTTCACTGGCAATGATGTGTGTCGAGATCACGTCTCCGTGCTGTTCGACTCGGATTGTTAAATGACCGAGTTCCTCAGGGTTCAATTCCAGCGATACGCTCTGTGGTCCGTCTTGCTGGGCACTCTCGGCGAGTCCTCCCACGACAGCAATCACCTGATTGGTCAAGTGAGTCGAATGCGCCGGCGAGGGTGAGTCCTGGACGGCATAGTAAGTGTTGGGGCGAGCAATGACATCGACCTTTGTTGCCAATGACTGCCCATCACCCAAACGGACATCCAAATCAGCCTTCGACCAAGAGTCCTCGGTAGGAACGATGTCTAGCTCACCTTGCGCGCCCCGAATGTTCTGAGATTCTCCCGAGGGATGATGAATCTGGGCGGAGGCAGAACCGTTCTGATTGCTGACGACGGTCTCGTCCCCTGGCTGAACGTCGCCTGCTTCACGGTCCTTTACGTCGAAACGGGTTCGCTCCGACTCCACACTTTCCGCATCGGCATTCTCTGATTCATCCTCGTTCGTGCTGCTCGGGTTTGAATTATCTGCCTCGAACTCGGTCGAACTTTGGACAACCAAGTTTGCGTCATACGAACTTAACTCATGTGAAATCGGTTCATGCAAACTCGAGTCACTCGAGTTCGCATCATTTCCGCTTGCGTCATTCGCCTCGCCGATGTTCAACTCGGACTCTGCGTTTTGAATTTCAGTCGATTCCAGATCGATCGTTGAACCATCGCGATGACTACCATTGGAAGCGGTCGCCGTGATGTTTTCCGTACCGACAACTGCGTCTGCCGTGAGAGCGGAGGAACCCGTAGTCATTGTTGTTGCATGCAGTTCGTTGGCGACCAAGAAATCGGACTGCCCCGTGACTGCCGGGCTTGAAATTGCCGGCCCAGTGGCTGCCGCGACACTTTGATCGTCATTTGACTGACGCTCACTATGCAGCGATTGGGTTTTCAGAGGCTGAGGTTGAAACGACTCTCGAATCAACGGCTGGGACGGTGACTTAGCTGATACTTCAGTTGATTGAGAGCGTGGTTTTGTAACCGATGAATCGTTTGCCAGAACGTTCTCTCGCTCTGTCATCGGCTGGATCGATTCGCCAGTTCCTTGCTCTTCCGGCAACGTGATTTGATTCTGCTGCTGAGCAACTTGAGGTATCAAGTGACTCTCAATGCCTTTGTCTTCAAGGCCTCTGTCTCTTGGCGGTCCAGGGCTGCTAGGAGAAACAACCTCTGTTGCGATCTCTGGATTCACAGAGGTGTCGGTCCCCGCTGTCTGCTGACCAACCCGAGGCGGTCCTGTTTCAGAAGATTCCTGTGAGTTCGATCCTTGGACAACGTCTATTGATGTTCCAGCGTAGTTCAGTGATTCCGTCCAACCCACATCTGGTGATGACTTAAGCAGGTCAGCAGTTCCAACGCTAGGCGACGTGAGAGTTGCATCAACCAACCCCACCGCTTCATACACGTCCGTCTCTGCATCTGTTGCAATCTCGCCCTCCTGTGTCGAAACGATCTGGTTCGAAACACTTGCCAATAAATCCGCAAACGAAGTGAGCGTTTCCTCCTCACTCTTTGCAGTGGGAGTTGCGTCAGTGGTTGAGCGAAGCAGCGACAGTAGGGATGAAACGTTCGGCACAATTTTCCTCGGAGATCGGATGATCTCATAAGAGGCAAAGCCCATGCCAAACCAAGGGCCGCGACTTCGAATGAACGCTGTCCCTCATCACACGGCATGTATAGTCTTTGGTACCGATACGATCGTTACAACTTCCAACCGAGCGAGCAGCAACCTAGGTGTCGGTCACAAACAGGCGTGAAAGAAATTCCGCTATCAAAAGGCACGGAAGAAGAAACTGCGCCACGATACAGAGCACCGCGTAGGCCATTCCAGCATGCCCATGTCGCTCAAGCAGCGTCGGTCGTCTGTTGACCGAGCAGTCGGTACTGCCGCACTTTATTGGACAATGTGCGTGGGGAGACCCCCAGCTTTTTTGCGACGACGTTACGGTTTCCGTATTTGTCGATGGCTGCAAGGATGATTTCGCGTTCGACTTCTGCGAGCTCGGATTCGAGCCAGTGCTCAGGCAGCTCCCTCCCAGTCGCAGAGTGATGTCGAGACGAACTTGCATGATTCGATGGTTCGTTTGTAGACAGATCGTCGCCTGTGATCTGCAGATCGGACACATCGATGAGCTCGGAGTCGCAAAGAATGCAAGCGCGATGAACGAGGTTCCGCAATTCCCGAACGTTTCCAGGCCATTGGTGTCTTGCCAGTCGCCGCATAGCATCTTTGGTAAATCCCTTGACCGAGGCTTCGCCTTCATGCTTATAGCGGGCAACAAAATGCATGGCTAATGCCGGAATATCTTCGGGACGTTGCCGGAGGGGAGGAATGTTGATGGGAATGACATTCAACCGATGAAACAGGTCCAGTCGGAACATCCCGTTATCGACTTCTTGGGCAAGATCTTTATTCGTCGAAGCGATGATGCGGACGTCATGCCGAACCGAGTCACTGCTGCCCACAGATTCGTATTCCTGACTTTCCAGCACTCTCAGTAGCTTTGCTTGCGTGGCGGTGGGAACCTCGGTCACTTCGTCCAGCAGCAGTGTTCCCCGATGTGCCAGCTCAAATCGCCCCACTCGGTCCGAAACCGCATCCGTGAACGCACCGCGTTTGTGGCCAAAGAGTTCACTTTCAATCAATTGGCTCGACAATGCCGCACAGTTGACACGGACAAAATTCGCTTCGCATCGTGGACTCGATTGGTGGATCAACTGAGCGAACAATTCTTTCCCCGTACCGCTTTCCCCAATCAGCAATACAGGTGCGGAAGACCTCGCCGCACGTTTGGCGAGGCGAATCAGATCTCTTATCTTGATGGATTGACTTATGATCACTATTTTTCAGACCTGTAACGGCCAAGAAACCTTGAGAACGATGAACGGTGACGAAGTCGCGAACCGACCAAATCGCAATCGGTGCACCATCATGTGAGACGCCGATTTCAGCGAGAGCTGCTCCTGGAGCCATACGCACGTTGCATTTGCACGGCTCTGACGCTTTCTTGAATTTTGGGAAACAGTCGGTTCGCTGCCTCCACGGTCGACTTCTCAAGCTGCGCTAGTTTTGGCAGCAGGTTCTTAACCAGTTCAATCGTTTCATCAGTTGGGTCTCGTATCACGCTCGGCGCAACACTGTTGCTTGCTCGAAAATCGTCTCGAAGTGGAGCCAGTCTCGATTCAAGTTCTTTGATTCCCTTAATTCTTTCACTCAACTGATCCACCGTGAAGTGAGATTCCTGGAGCATTTGATCGACGATCTCATTCAGCTCTTGGTACTGATTTCTGAGTTGGCAAGTTAATTCAATCAAAGCATCATCGATTTGCGTTGACATATTTGTTTGTCCTTTCGATCAAGGGTTCAATCGTCTCTGCGAGATCGTTGGCAAGCTGTCGACTGCCATCGGTCCTCTCACCCTGAGAGAGCCACCATCGAGCGACGGGAATCGGATAGTCGTTCGAGTTCGCATTGGAAATCTCACGCAGAGTCGCGTTTGCCGTGTCTAGGTTCCCGAGTCTTCGATGGCACAACGCCGTTAGCAACTCTAGCCAAGTCTGATCGGCCTGTGTTAGCTTTGTAACGTCGACTGACTGGAAGGCTTTGAGTGCGGCCGCGTAGTTTTTCGTTTGATACAAGCTCTGCCCCAAGTCCAACGCGTTGATCGCACTGGGCAAGACCTGAGTTGCTTGAATGGGAGGAGCAGGATCCGTTTGAACCTCCGGAGTCTCTGCTTGAACATCGATGCTTTGATCGATCTTTCTGAGAGTAGGTTCCGTGGTCGCCGGAGAAAGCGTCCCCTGTGCGGAAGGCATCTCTGTTGAGGGTTCTGCGCGGTATGGGGGTCGAGATTCAGTTGGCGTAACCCGGAGATCAGGCGCGGATGGCGTCGATTTCATTCTGCGAATCAATCGAATCCTCTGGCGTATGTCGTCTGCTTGACTCTTCGCGCTGCTGGCGATGTCAGCATCATTCCGGCTAGCAGTGTCAGGGATGATGGGCTCTAACTTTGGCAGACTTGTGGCCGGGCTTCGGAGGCGATCTCGCACTCGATCAGCCGTTTCCATCAGCTCCTCAATGGTTGCGTCAATGTCTTGCTGGCTCGAAAGCGACTGTGCCTCAGATTCGCCTGACAAACATCCCAGCACCAAAACGGTCGCAATCAGCGCATGCGATTGTAAAAAGCAGAATCGCGAGATGATTCGCACGAATGAATCCTTGAAAGCGTTTATGTTCATGGTTGGTCCGATGGGGCGGAGGCAGCTGTTTGTTCTTTCGATTCCGGCATCAGTCCGGCAAAGCACAATGCCGCGGAATAGTGTTGATCCGTTTGGCGGTAGCATCGCCCCATCAGATTCAACGCAAATTTTTTGGTTTCATCATCGATTGGCAAGTTCAGCAATGACTTGCACACCTGGATACATCCGTCCCAGTGATGCAACTCGTTCTCAACGGTAGCGGTCATTTTCAACTTTTTGATTTGCAGCTGTTCATCGGCATCGGAAGATACTGTCGCAAGGGTGGTCTGCGCTGATTCGTACTCGCCGTTGGAGATCAACATCTCTGCCAACTCCAGCGGAATGCGATTGGACCAGAACGGTCCTTTGACCAACTGGGACGCGACACTCAGATGCTCGATCGCCTTGCTCGTAAATCCAACCGAGTGAAACGCTCTCGAAACAACCAAATGGTCGATGAAGGACTTCGCGTCCGAAGATTTCAGAGTTGCCAAGGCCAATACCAATCGCTCACCTTCATTCTGAAGTCCCCGTGTCGGCTTTGTAATTTGAAAACGAGCGAAGGCGGACAGCACACTAGACAGACGCTTCGTGGCATCATCCGTGATCAACGCTTCGTGTGTGTGCAAAACGCGATTTGCTGAGAGTGGATCCGATTGCAACAGGTACGCTTTGACCAGCGTCAGAAAGCTATTGCGTGTGACTTCTGGATCATTTCCGATGCGCAGCCCCCGCGACGCTGCGATCACGGCGTTCTCCGGCTGGCCGAGTTGCAGTTCCAGATCGGCGATCATTCCATATGACAGGGTCTGCATCCGCGGAACGAGGGTCTGATCGAGTGACTGATAAAAACGGTCCAGCGCGGCAGAGAGATCGTTTTGCTGAACAAGCAGATTCGCTTGATTGTAGTAGAGCTTGGCACTGAGTTCTCCACTGGGTGTCAATTCCCGAGCAGCATCGTATTTGATTCTGGCTTGATCCAAGTCGGACTGCAACAAAGCGTTATTCCCTTCACTCATCAGCAGGATGGATCGATCGCGATCGGTCCCAAGGCCAAACTGCAACTGCTGGCTTGCCCGTCGAATTCGATCAAACTCGAACGCATCACGCTGTTTCGCCGTCAACTCGTCCATGCTGGCAATCTCGACCAGTTTGTCAGACTGCAGCCAGGCCAGTTCCAGCGGTCCGATCAACTGATCCAGCAGTGCCGCTGCTGAAATCGCGTTTGCGTTGATGCGAAAGGAACGGCCTGCGAGTCGCGATCTGGCTTTGGAGCTGACGGAAAATTCAATGCCGGTCGACTGCTGTAGTTCAGAAATCAACGTCAGATTGGATAAGGAAAAATACTTAGCGTTAAGCAGAATAAGAGACAGATCGCCGACTGGATTCTGAATCACGTTGATCGCAGAGTCGCCTTGAGCCATGAAGACTGTTTCATCGATGCTGATGTTCTCGACCAACATCGGCTCAATCGGAGTCATGGACCATTCGTACTCCAAGTCAGAGACTCGCGATGGAGGCAGATTGCGAAGCTTCCGTTTTTGCAGACATTCGGCGAGCCGCTGTGAGATCCCGACACGAATATCCTCTGGGAGTTCCGAGAACGCATAGATGAGGAACAGCTCACTAAGCAAACAGATACTGTCCTCGTATCGTTCTTGACGTTCCCAAACGCGAGCGATGCCCATCAAGCCACGGAGTTTGTGGACAGCGGTTGACGACTCCGATTGGATCGCCGACAGAAAATGATCCTGAGCGGAGTCGAGAAATCCCGCGTGTTCGGCAGCCAGGCCCAGTCGAATCAAGAGCGATCCACCTATCGCATCGTCCAGGCGAGCCAGTTGCTGATACTGCTGGTAGGCACCGACATAGTTGCCACCGACCAGATATCGGTCGCCGGTCTGCAACGCATCCAAATCCAGGTTCTTGTCCGTACGATTCTCGTTGAGCTTGTCGGCGATGAGGGACAACCCTCGCGACGGAAGTTCTCGTTCGGTCTGCTCTGACGTTTGATTGAGCTCACCCACATGCAACGGAGAATCGACTCGGCTAGGCCAATTGTATGCCAGCGCACCGACCACCCCGGCGGTTAATAGTGCGGCGATCCACAATGCCTCAGGTCGAAACACGACGCAATTCCTAATCTTCGCTTACTGTGGATCACCCGATGTCGGTGATCCCTCAGCTCAATTGTTCGATACGTTAGATCAGGCACGGACAGCCTAATCGGTACAAGGTTTTCGACGGAAAAAGCTTACGCTCTCCAAGTTTTCTAGCAAGTTGCCCGCTGACCCTTCGACAACGTTCTTTGTCCAAACATTCTTTGGAGTACGAACCATGCGAATAGAAAACAGCGGCAGCCCGATTGCACCTCAGCAAAATGCTGGGAAAGCGAGTCAAGCCGCATCAACAAATCAATCCGCTGCCAGTGTAGGCAGTTCATTAACGTCCATTGATGTGAAGTCGATCGAGAGCATCTTGGCTCTTGTCGCAGACACATCCAGCATTCGAGACACGGTCGTCGCGGACGTTAAAGCAAGAATACAAACGGGAGAATACTTAACCAAGCAGTCTGCGGTTGAGACTGCCAACGCGATTCTCAATTTGTAGCCCGGCGTGAGGCTTGTCTCATTCCGAACCCGACGGACGACTTCCTGACGCATGATGCCCTTCACTTTCTGATAACCCTCCCAAAGGTACTGATCCATGAGTTTCAAAATTGCCAATAACGTCGGTGCTCTGAACGCCCGCAACAACCTGACACGCTCGTCGAGCGCGTTGAACAAGTCGATCGAGCGACTGTCGTCCGGTTTCAAGATCAATCGTGGTGCAGACGGCCCTGCGGCTTTGGTCATTTCGGAGAAACAGCGGGCACAGGTTGCTGGTCTACGAACCGCCATCGACAACACCGAGAAAGCCGTTTCCGTTGTTCAAACGGCCGAAGGTGCACTGAACGAAATCAACAGCATCTTGGTCAAGGTCCGCTCGCTCGCGTTGGACAGCGCCAATGCCGGTGTCAATGACAACGATGCGTTTGCAGCCAACCAAGCTGAAATCGAGAACGCCCTCGACACGATCAATCGAATCTCCAAGAACACGCAATTCGGCGAGAAACGATTATTGGACGGTTCCGCCGGAATCACCGGCACACCAGACGACGATGACGTAACGTTCTTGCGTGCCAGTGGTGCAACCAGTGCTGGTTCCTACACGGTCGAAGTCACCACGGAAGCCGAGCGTGCGAACATTACCGCTGGTGCCTCCCAGACCGGAAACCTCGCGGCAGACGAAGTTCTGACGGTTAATGGAACGAGCATCCAGCTCAATGCCGGTTTGAGCCAAGCCGGTGTGATTTCGCGAATCAACGAGTTCACCAGTCAAACGGGTGTTGTGGCCGAAGACGATCCCAACAACGCTGGCCAGACTCGATTGCGATCCATCGAGTTCGGTGCAAGCGCTAAGATTTCCGTCATCTCCGACACGGCTGCGGGTGCGGCTGGCACCACGTCAGGATTCGGCAATTCACAACTCTCAGACATTGGTCGAAACATCGAAGGCGAAATCGACGGGGTTGCTGCCAACGGTAGCGGCAACACATTGACCAGTGTTTCCGGTGCGTCAACAGGCCTGACTGTTCGACTCGCTGCGGATGCGACCGACGAAGCGTTGAGCGTCACAGGTGCTCAAGGAAACGTGTCTGTTCAAAACAACTCGCTCGTTTTCCAAATTGGTGCCAACCAAAACCAAACGGCTTCCATCGCCATCAACTCCGTTGCCGCAGACGGGCTTGGATTGGCAGTCACCGGCAGCCGCTTCTCGAGCTTGAATGAAATCGACATCACCTCGGCTGAAAAGGCTCAGGAGGCCCTCGCTGTCATCGACGCGTCGATCGACAACATCTCGAACATTCGAGGAGAATTGGGAGCTTTCCAAGCCAACACGCTGGAGTCAATCGCAAACAACATGCGAGCCACTTTGGAGAACACTGTGAATGCCGAGTCGGTCATCCGTGACACTGACTTTGCAGAAGAAATCTCGCGATTCACGAACAACCAAGTCTTGGTTCAGGCCGGCACCTCGGTGCTTTCCAACGCGAACCAAACGACTCAGTCGATTCTGTCGCTGCTGCAGTAATCTCAGAGATCAACACTCGCTTGATTTCATCAGGCGGGTGGTCCGGACGATTGGCGAGGGGTGAACAGCCCCTCGCCAATTCCCTTTTTTAACTCCATCAGCCTGTTAGCTGACAAAGCCTCCCAAAAAAACAATCCATCATGTTCTCCATTGACGGCATCGTATCGGGTTTCGATTCCACTGGAATCATCGACAGCCTGCTCGGCTTTCAGCAAAGCCAGATCGATACCTTCAATACACGCAAGGCGGATATCGCGACCGAGCAAAGTGCTTTCAAAGGAATCGAAGCGCAGCTGTTGACGCTTCGTTCGTCGCTGTCACAACTGAACCGAACCCAGTCGTCCGTCTTTGATGTCAAGTCAGCAATCTCCAGCCACGAAGACATCCTCAACGTCGTCGCCGATAGCGGGGCCAATGAGGGCGTTTATCAACTGACGGTGGAATCTCTGGCGACCGCGCATCAAATCGGCTCACAGGGATTCTCCGCCAGCACCGAACAAATCGCACAGGGAACAGTGACCTTTAAAGTCGGTGACCGAGCAGCCACGACCATCACGATCGACCAAGGAAACAACTCACTGCAGTCGTTCGTTGCTGCCGTCAATGATCAAGTCAGCGATGTGAATGCCGGAATCATCTACGACCAAGGCACTGATTCGTACCGTGTCTTGTTGACGAGTAAAGAGACAGGAGCGTCCAATGAGATTGTCGTCACGTCAGATCAGAACGGTGCAACCGGAGCGATCGTCGACTTCTCAGGTCCTGCGGTTCAAGAAGCGACCGATGCTGTTGTTCGACTTGGCTCAGGTCCCGGCGCAATCTCCGCCAGCTTTGCGTCCAATCAGATCGACAATCTGATCGAAGACGTCACGATCGACTTACTGTCCGCAAAGCCAGATACGACCGTTACGATTCGATTGGAAGCCGACACGAGTAAATCTCAAGAGGCGATCGAGTCCTTCGTCGCCGACTACAACTCCGTCATTGACTTCATCGAGTCTCAGACGAGATTCGTTCCAGAGACCAATCAGTCAAGTCCTCTGCTGGGTAATCGCTCGGTCAGCACCATCAAGAATCAATTGTTTGCTGCCGTTACCGATACGATCACATCCAATGCGAGTGTCCGACGTCTCAGCCAAATCGGAATCGATGTCAACACCAAAGGTCGATTGGTCGTCGATTCCGGAAAACTCTCGCAAGCACTGCGAGGGGATATCGATGGTGTGGAGCCGAAAGACATCCGAAAGCTTTTTGGACTCAATGCTGAGTCCACTAACTCCGGAATTGAGTTTCTCGCCGGCGGAAACAGAACCGTCGATTCCAAGACTCCCTATCAAGTCGACATCACGCAAGCTGCCGAACAGGCGACCGTCACGGCCACGAACTCGCTTGCATCGAGTGTTGTGATCGATGAAACCAACAATGAGTTCACGGTGACGCTGGACGGAATTGTCAGCGAAACACTCACGCTAGCCAGTGGCACTTACACCCAAAGCGAGATCGCGGCGCACTTTCAGAATACCATCAACGGATCGGAAACGCTGGGCGTCCATCAAGTCGCCGTCAGCGTCGACACGGGCGGAAACCTTGTTGTGACGTCAGAAGCCTATGGGTCAGCATCGAAACTCTCCAGCGTTTCCGGTTCAGCAGCCTCCGTACTCGGATTCACTGGTTCGGAGAGCGATGTCGGACAGGATGTTGCTGGAAAATTCATTATCAACGGTGTGGAAGAAATCGCGAAGGGTTCCGGTCGACTGTTGATTGGAGATTCCGAAAACGAGAACACAGCCGATTTGCAGCTCTTGATCACCATGACGAGCGATCAGGTTGTTGCAGGAGTCGATGCGGACATTCAGGTATCCAGAGGTGTCTCCGGTCGTTTGGATCAATTCATCGGCAAGCTGCTTGATCCCGACACGGGATTACTCAAGACCGTTGAAGACGACTTTGACGCGAGAATCGAGTCCATCGACAAATCGATTGAACGTGTCGAAGAAATCACTGCCGCAAAGAGAGAATCACTGCTCGCTGAGTTCACCGCTTTGGAAAGCATCATCAGTGAGCTTCAAAACACCGGTTCGTTCATTACCAATCAACTGGCGTCCATCGGACCGATCGGCTCCAACAAGAAATAGTCGATGTAGAACACCCCGTCGAATCAGCATCACTCCTCCATCTAAGTGAAAATTCAGGGATCGAAAATGAGTCAGCTAGGGATTTATCGAAAACAAAGTTTGAGCGGCGGCTGGACACGCATCGAGATGCTCGTCCAAATCTACGATCGCGCCATCGCGTCTCTGGACATCTGTTGCGACGCATTGGCCAACGGCGACAACAGCTTGTTTTCTCGGCACTTGATCATTAGCCAAAAGGCGATTGTCGCCTTGCACGCCGGACTGAAACCGGAGGAAGACGAGGTTGCCTACAACGTCGCGAGACTTCTGCATTTTGTGGTCGTATCGATCGGCGAAGGTCGCTTTGCAGACGCCAGCAGGATCCTGAAGCAATTGCGATCTGGATTTGCCGCCATCATCGAAGAGGCGAACCAACTGGAGCGAGAGGGAAAGATTCCAGCCATGGCGTCACACGACTCCTACCAGTCGACCGCATGAGGGAAAACCGCCGCGGCATTCCGGGTCAAATCGTCTGTGACGGTTAACTCGATCGCACTTCTTTTCTGAGCCTTGCCGATACTCCACATTGCCCAGACAGAACCCTGCGTCTTGGGCCTCCCCTAATGTCTGTTCGCCCTCACCGTTTCAAGACACTCGCTCAGGATGTGGCATCGCCGCTATGCTCGACCACTTTGCCAACTCACATCGTTCCAGCCAAGCCAGATCGCTGAAGCAAAGAATCATGGCTCGGCGAGCCGCTTGGTGTGTTCTGATTCTCGGCGTTGCAGTATCCGCAGTTGCTTGGACAGTTTGGCAAACGCACAGACCTGTCGGGTCACTCGATGGGGATCAGCTCTTTGCCTTGCGTGCTCCCATCGGCGGGCAATTGCAGACGATTTGTCGGGTCAGCGACGTGAAAAAGGGAGACATCCTGGCAAAATTCTCTGTCCCCCGAGTCGACGATGCGATCGAGAGCTACAAGGAGAAATCCCGACGGCTACAGAGCAGCAAGCAGATCCTCGGACTAAAACCCTTGGAACTCGATACTGGCCTCTTGGCGGCGCAACGCGTTGTTCAATCAGATCTGCGCGTGCTGCGTAACAGCTTGCAAGAATGGTTGTCCGAGCGTGAGGAACTCAGTGGAATGATTGTGATGGAACCCATGCGAGCGTCCATTCAAAAGCAAGTCCAGGCATTAGAAATGACAATCGCAGAGGTTCGTCGCGAAATCGCGGCGGCAGAAATCGAGTCCGCCAGGCTCAGTCGAGAAGTTGAGCGGGATCATGAGCGTGCCGAACATCTGCGGGCTGCGGAGTTGGATGATTTAGATCAACAACTGACAGAACTCCGTCAGCGGATCGAGCGTGCCGAGAGTTCTGTGGCGGTCCGAGCTCCTCGTGATGGGCGCATCATTTACCAGAGTTCTTCTCCAGAATTTTTAGGCAACGACCAACCACTGCTTGTCCTTGGTCCCAAGTCCGGCTTTCGATTTCGATTGCGGCTGCCGGAATCACAGACCAACTCGCTTTCGCCAGATGAGTCGATGGTGATTATGCTGGATCGTTCACATCAAGTCCGGCGAGTGCGTGCTCGTTTCCACGGCAGTGACCCATTGCCGCTGGAACCGGGCGTCGCATTGGCTGAGTTCGAATGCTTGCTGCCCTACGAAACGGCTAGCCGCTTGGTACGTGGCGAAACGGTGTCTGCGTCACTGGACTTAAAAACACCCTGGGCAACCTTTTGGCCGATTCAGTCCGGCGCCGCATTGATCGCCTTGGGTGCCTGTGGGCTACTCTTCTTGCCAACCGCCCAGAAACGCGTCGCAGACAAGAGCAAAGCGTATCCTCCAGCGGTACAAGCAAAACCAATGATGGTCGATCGACGGATTCACAACGCCGCTACACCTCCGCACTTGCGGCGTCTGGCCGATCGGTTCCAGGCTGCAATCCAGGCCAGGAAGGTGGATTCCGCGTTGATCAGCGACGTGGAGTCCGCCATCGTTCAGGATCAACAACAAGCCGTGGAAGTATTTTGCGATGCAGTGGGTGGTGCGATGGGTGGTGCGATGGGTGATGAACAGTCGATTGTGCATCGAATGGAGTCCAATCTCAGTTCCATCCAATCACTGCTGTCGGAGGGGTCGACGGCGGAGGATCAGCAACGACTGGAGAGACTGTTGCAATCGATCACCGAGAGTTCACCGAGTTCTGCACGACGAGAAAAACCTGCGATGGCCGCCAAGGTTTGAGTTGAATGAACGTCAGTCATGGCTGACTCAGGACGTCACTCAATCGATCAAACCGAACTCTCTGAGAACGTCACATGCCGGATGGCCACCGATGCATTGCACGGCGTGCCAGCCGCGTTGAAGCGCCGCGAGAACGTTCTCCTCGCGGTCATCTAAGAACAGAATTTCGCCCGGTGACACTCGGGCGACTCGATGAGCTTGTGATTCCGCTGCGATGTAGATGCCTGGATCGGGTTTCATCGATCCGACATCGCAACTGAGTATCATCGGGTGAAACCTGCGATCGGTCACAGCCCACCTCTGTCTCGTGATCCAATCCCAGTGGGCGACGCAGGTGTTGGAAAGCAGTCCGAACGGGATATAGCGTGCGAGTAGTCCATCGAATGCATCGCACATTCCGTCGATTGGGACAAACATGTCGCTGATGGCGTCCAGCCAATCGCTGACCGGCCAGCGATTGGGATCCATGGACAATGATTCGGCGAGTCGTTTCGCGTACGACGGGCCGTCGATCCTGCCGTGCTCGAATTCATCCTGCAATCCGCTCGTATAGATCGCTTGCTCGGCTGCCTCGATCGTTACATCAAAACGCTCGGCGACGTTTCGACAGGCGACCTTGGGATCAAACGAAACCAGCACGTTGCCGAGGTCAAAATAGACAAACCTGACATCCGCCATGATGAGCCTACAGTTCCCGGATTCGGATGTTTCGGTACCACGCTTCCAGCGGTTTTCCACTGTGAACTTGGACTGCGATCACACCGTCTTTGGGGATCTTGGGTTCCGTTTCGGTGTAGTCGACGGTCTGCTGTCCGTTCAGAAAGATCTGGATCTTGGGTCCTTTGGCCACGACACGGATCTCATTCCAGTCACCTGGTTTCAACGCAGCGTTTGAAACATCTGGGTTTTCGGCCAAGAATTTACGGCGACGAGATTCGTCGTACAGCGAACCCCAGATCGAGCGGTCTCCCATCATCCCAATATCGGCTTGATAGCCGATGACTTCGTGATGATCGGGAATCCGCTCGGTGCGGAATTGGACACCCGCATTGTTGCCTTGCCCGACCAGCTTGACCTCGACACGCAACTCAAAATCGCCGTATCGCTTTTGGGTCGACAAAAACCAGTTATTGGGGATGTCTTGGTCAAGTTTGCCGGCCACGATCGCCCCGTCCTCGACGCGAAACCACTCGCGGTCTCCTTGCCAACCGGCTAGCGATTTTCCGTCAAAGATCGTCACAAAGGGCGCGTCGGCGGATTTCCCGGCGGTTTGCCCAGTCGATGCCCCGTTCGATGCCCCGTCCGTCTGGGGAGTGTCCTGTGTGTTTGCGTCCTGTGCGTTTGCGTCCTGTGCGATCACGAGGGTGGAGGCAGCAAGCATGACGACGCCGAGCACCGCGACGGAACGAGAAACAGGGGCAAATGTACGTGAATTCTTGGGTAACGGGGCTGAGAAAATCGAAAACATCGCGATACCTCCGAATGGCCCTACGGGGCGTCCTATGGATTTGTGTCTTCGAAGATCATAATCTGTGTCTCAAGATTGGTCTGTGCCTTGACTCGACGATTTGATTTTCGTCCGGTCGGCGACCGCATTTTCTACTGACTCCATCCACACCGACGATTCTGACCGAACATGACCCAGCTGAACAAATATTCCAGCAAAATCACTCAACCGAAAAGCCAGGGAGCATCTCAGGCGATGCTCTACGCGACCGGAATGAGCCGCGAAGACATGGACAAGCCGCAAGTCGGAATCGGCAGTGTTTGGTACGAAGGCAACAGTTGCAACATGCACTTGCTGGACTTGGCCGCGGAAGTCAAAAAAGGAGTGACGGACGCTGGCATGGTCGGAATGCGATTCAATACCATCGGAGTCAGTGACGGAATTTCGATGGGGACCGACGGGATGAGCTTTTCCCTGCAGAGCCGCGACCTGATCGCCGATTCGATCGAAACCATCATGGGCGCGCAGTGGTACGACGCATTGATCGCGTTGCCCGGGTGTGACAAAAACATGCCCGGATGCTTGATCGCCATGGGACGGTTGAACCGACCCGCCATCATGATCTACGGCGGAACGATCAAACCCGGTTTTCGGAACGGCGAGAAACTGGATATCGTCAGCGCGTTTCAGTGCTACGGCCAGTACATCGCCGGCCAAATCAGCGACGATGAACGACAAGAGATCGTTCAAACCAGTTGCCCGGGAGCCGGAGCCTGTGGCGGGATGTACACCGCCAACACAATGGCCACTGCGATCGAAGCTTTGGGAATGTCGTTACCGTACTCGGCCAGCATCCCAGCCGAGAATCAGGAAAAGAAGGACGAATGCCACAAAGCCGGCGCTGCCATCCTGAACCTGCTGGAAAAGGACATCAAACCAAAGGACATCATGACTCGCGCCGCATTTGAGAATGCGATGGTGACTGTGATGGCGTTGGGTGGCAGCACAAACGCTGTGCTACACCTGCTGGCGATGGCTCGTGCCGTTGACGTGCCGTTGACCATTGATGATTTCCAGTCCGTCAGTGACCGCGTTCCCTATCTCGCTGACCTTAAACCCAGCGGACGTTTCGTCCAAGAAGACTTGCATTCGATCGGCGGCACGCCCGCGGTGATGAAGTACTTGTTGGAAAAAGGTTTCATGGACGGGTCATGCATGACCGTCACCGGCAAGACGCTTGCGGAAAACCTGGAGTCATTGCCGGGACTGAAGGAAGGGCAAAAGATTGTCGCACCGGTGGAAAAGCCCATCAAGTCGAGCGGTCATATCCGGATCTTGAGAGGATCACTGGCCCCCGATGGTGCGGTGGCCAAGATCACGGGCAAGGAAGGCCTGCAGTTCACCGGCCCGGCAAAATGTTTTGACAGCGAAGAAGAAATGTTGGCCGCGTTGGAGCAAAAGAAGATCGCCAAAGGTGACGTCGTTGTCATTCGCTACGAAGGTCCACAAGGTGGCCCGGGCATGCCCGAGATGCTGACTCCCACCAGCGCAATCATGGGCGCGGGGCTCGGCTCCGATGTGGCGATGTTGACTGACGGGCGTTTTAGCGGTGGAAGCCACGGGTTCATCGTCGGACACATCACTCCAGAAGCTCAACTGGGCGGCCCGCTGGGACTGTTGCAAGATGGAGATCAGGTCACCATCGACGCCGAAACCAATCGTCTGGACGTAGATGTCTCAGAAGAAGAAATGCAGCGTCGTCGCGATGCATGGGTCGCCCCGCCACTGAAAGCAACCCGAGGGACGTTGTTCAAATACATCAAGTGCGTGAAAACGGCCAGCGAAGGTTGCGTCACTGACGAGTGACGCTCCGCGGCTGTCAACGTGCTTCAGAATCCATTTCATCTACCATTCCAGGAGGACCGCCGTGGCATACCTTTCCCCCGGTGGCGCCAATCGCTCGGCTGCCGATGCACACCGTCTCGCTGAACGCGGAATGCGTCACATCGAAACGGCGTTGAAACGTCAAGACGACTCCTTTACGGGGGAATTGGAAAAGGCGATTGATGCGTTCAAACGATCACTGGCGATTCAACCGGATAACCCAACGGTTTTTTATCACTACGGCTTCGCTTGCTTCATGATGCTGGACGTCGTCGAAGAAACGGGGCAACGCATCGAAATGGCCGATGAAGCGATCCGGCGCTTCAAACAACTGATGGTGATCGAGGAAGACCAGCATCTGATGGATTTGCTCGGGGGCGTGCTGTTTCGACGAGGAACGCTCGCCGATTCGCCAGAAGAACGCCTGAAGTATTTTGAGGACTCGATCGATCACTTGCAGCGGTTGTTAGCTTGTGAGCCAGAGGACGAAGAACTGCGCGGAAAGACGTGGGTTTCCCTGGCGTTGTGCCACGCTCATCGTGCCGTCAACTCGTCACCAGATGCAAAGCGAGCCGGTTTTCTCACCGCGGTGGATTGCTTTGAGAAAGGCATCGAGCTTGATGGCTTGGATCTCTCGATGCGTTACAACTACGCCAACGCCCTGATGGATGTGGGCAAGTGGACGGACGATCCCGGTGAGAAAATGCAGTGGTTTGAGCGGTCCCTCGAGGTGCACCGCGACTCCGTTACGCAACTCGATGTGATCAATGACCCGATGATCGAAGTGGTCTCCGACGAAGTCATGACGGCGATTCAGACGGGGACGGCAGAGGACTTTCGCTACAACTACGCGTGCCTATTGTCCCTGATGGGCCAGCCCGATCGAGCGATCGGGGTGTTGAGAGAAATCATCGCTGAGAATCCGCAGCGTGTAGCCGACGTCATCAACGATCCGGATTTCGAATCGTTGCACGAATCCTCAGACTATCAAGAACTGATAGCTGACGGGACTACATGATCCCGCCGTGCGTCCGAATGGGCGTTAAGTGGCTGGGCTGATCGATCAGCCAAAAACGCTCCCACTCGTCGACAAGCGACCGCATGTCTTCGGAGGTATACAGCAACTGCTGAACACGACGTTCCGGCCGAGGTGAGTAGATCGGAACAAAGCATCCGACCGTGGTGCTCAGGCAAAGGGCCAAGAATGAAAGTTGCATCAGGCGACGCATCGGGCGTTCCTCCGTGAACGATATCGACTCTGGATAGGTTGGGTTTCAGTCCGTGTCCCAACGACCACTGTGATTTGGAGGGGCCGATGAGTCGGGATTATTGGTGCCGCTTGGCTTCGACGGTTTGCTGTCAATGGAGTCAAACGTCTCCAAATCCAGATTCTGGACAATCGATTCCATATACTTTCCTGGCTTGAAAGTCACAACATGCTTTTTCGGCACCGTGACTTCTTCGCCCGTCCGCGGATTGCGTGCCCGTCGGGCAGCCCGCGTCTTTACTTCAAAAACGCCAAAATTCCTCAGCTCGATGCGGCCGTCACGCAAAAGCGTGTCGATAATCGCATCAAAAGTCTTCTGGACAATTTCTTTCGTCTGTTGCTGAGTCAGCCCGACCTCTTCCGAAATCGTTCGTACGATGTCTTTTTTGGTCACCGATGACTCCTCGCCACACGCGATTCTCCACGGTTTCCCGCGTCAAACCCTCGCGTTGCAATCGCTGTAAACCCTTGTGAAATTACGACTTAACGAATTTCAGTCTAGGGCAGCGGTTGAGTGGCGTCAAGCCTCCGGAAGCAACCTGGGGACCCCAGGAGGAACCGATCGAACTGTCTCACAACTTGCTATCGGCACAAACCACCGGGACGCTTGATCTAATCGGCAAAATCCGTCCAAAAGGTACAACCGGGCTGATAAAGCCTTCTTAAACCGATTTTTGCCTGCGGCTGATCTCGATTTCCTCGAGCGTGTACAGGCGACCGTGCCCTGCCCCCGGACAGACCTCGCAGGTTTCCTTCCAATCCTTTTTTTTCTCCAACGTCGAATCCCAAAATGGCCAAGTCCGACATTGGATCGGACGCGACTGGTAGACGAGGCACTTGCGAGTCTTGGGATCCAACAGGATGCAATCCCCATCGGGATACTCGATCAGACTGCGATCACGCCCGACTTGTCGCACGAATTTTCGCTCGAACGCCTCTTCCGTGATTCCGATCTCGGCTGCCATCGCCGCAATTTCAGCGTCGTCGACCCAGACAAATCCGGGTTCGCCGCTGCAGCATGCTCCACACTGCGTGCACTCAAATCGCAATCCGTCTCGATACCAAGGCCCTTTTTCTGCCTTCTTGGCGTCCTTGGCTTTCTCCTTTGCCTTCTTGCCACCGGACTTCTTGCCGCCGGACTTGTTCTCTTTGGATGGCTTAGAATCAGACATGCCTGCAGGTGCGGTAAGGTGCTGTAGTGGACGGCTTGTTCAACGCAGGGGATTGTACTGACCACAGGCCCGGTTGCGAAAGTCGCCCCCATGAAACCATGCACTCGCAGAAGACTCTTGTCGAACGAAACGTCAGCCTTTCCAGGCTGACATACACAGGGGCATGTCAGCCTTTCTAGGCTGACATACACAGGGGCATGTCAGGCTAGAAAGCCTGACGTACGCGGGGCGCGTCAGGCTGGGGAGCCTGACGTACAGGGGGCGATCCAATCTTCGCTGCATCGCAGGATCTTTCGGACCACTTGCACAAGCACTGCTTCCTGAGGGCTGATCACGTGGTCTCCCGATACCGTGTTGGCAATTGCAACGAGCAATTTGTGCTGAAAAGGGGCTGGTGCTGAGGAGACCCCATTCAATGCTTCTTCAAATGCCGCCCAACTCAATTCCTCAGGTGGCAAGCGTTCGGCATCGCCCACTTCCAGCTGGCCCCAACCACGCATGTATTCAAAATCAGTGAGCGCTCCGTCGCCATCGCAACAACACAGCACAGAAAGGATAACTTGCGCGTGATGCACAAGATCACCCTGAACTTTGCGAGGGTCAGCGGGCACAGCAGCTTGCAGTGAGTGCCGGATCATCCACGCCCAGCCCAAACGCTGCCAGTCGGACGAATCGATCAATTGCATGCAGCGATCGACAATCGCCAACGCCGACTGACGCTGCTGGGCGGTGGCGTTGACCGAACTGTCGCAGATCGCGGCCAGCAACGCGTACTTGGCCTGTGGCTCCAGCGATTCAAATACCGGCCACAGTTTGTCGATGTCATCCTGATGGGAATGGTCATCCAAAGTGATCCCCAGCAGAAGCGGCAAGGCGATCGGCAAGGATGCGGGGACGCAGGCGAATTCAATCAATGGCTGAGGAATCGAATCGTAAAAGCCATCGAGCCCCGATGAGAGCTGAGAGACTTGCTCCGTACCTGTTGCCAGAGGCTCTCGAAACGACAAGGGCTGACCACTATCGACGGGGTCGATCTGTTCGCCGAAAAGTTTGCTCATCACTGCCATCGTCTGGGGTGACTCGTGGCGAATTGTTTTGGAAGCCACAGGCGCATAGATAGGTGAGTGCTCACCGTTGGGATCGATCGCCTGCAATCGACTGGCGATCGACGGATGCGTTGAAAGCATTCCTCGTCGAATGAATCGATCCACGAACAACATCGGGGCAACAATGGCAGCTTGTGGATGTCGAATGCGACCATGTTCGCGGTGCCCATCGATTCGTCGCAAAGCGGAGGCGAGCGCGAGCGGGTCGCGAGTCTTGGCAACGGCATTGGCATCGGCGAATCGTTCGCGAGATCGGCCAAACGCCATCGCCAGCAGTTGCGCCGAGATCGCACCCACCAACCCGAAAGGATAAACTGCGGCGCCCGCGATCATGAACAGAATTGCCAGCCCCGTGTGCGAGACCTCGTCGTCCAACAACCGCTTGCCTTCGATGAACAGATTCATGGACACGGATTCGATCCCCGCCAGTCCGTACAGGATCGCAGTCAGCTTGGTTCCATAGTGCGTGTCGCCTGAGGAAAGATGGCTGTATTCGTGAGCGATCACGGCTTGCAGTTCATCTCGCTGCAGATGCTCCAATGCTCCAGCAGTCACACAGAGGATGCTAGAGCGGGGATCAAGTCCTGCTGCGAACACGTTGATCCCCGGTTCGGCTTCCATCACCAAGACAGCGGGCGGCACGCAGTGATAGGCAATCGCCAATTCCTCGACAATGTTGATCAGCCGACGTTGCTCTGCATTGGAGGGCTGGTCGACATGATGACCACCCACGGCCAACCCGATCGCCCAGCCTCCTTCGCGTTCGATCCGGCGCCGCTCGAAACGCGTCGCCAAACCGATTGCCATCCATGTGCCCAAGATCGACAGCAGTGATGTGCACCAAAGCATCTTCGTCGGGTCCACGCATTTTTCGGAGACCGGCACCTCCTGATCAAACGCGTGGACAAACTCGAGGTATGCATCGCGATACTGTCCGGCCGAGTGGACACGATTTGATTGTGACCAGGATTGTGGTTCTTCGGTGCTGTAAACAGCATCCACATTTTCGCTGCGGCGCCGGGCTTCGTCATTTTGAACGACCGCAAACGCGATCGCAGCCACCGTCAAGAACATGAGGATGTATCCCAGAACGATCCCGGTCGTCGTCGCCGTGATCGCTTGGGCGACCAGCACCATCGAATACCAACGAGCCGAGACGCGCGTCTCACGCGTCTTGCGTTTCCAGAAATCAAGCATCACGCTGTCTCATGCTTTGCGACGGTGCCGGAATAGAAATCAAGTCAGAGGCTGTGCCCCGACCCGCCTGAGTCGCCGGGCTCAGACTCCTGCGGCTACCAATTCGACTTTGGGTGCGTGCTGAAGCTCCGCCGAATCATCGAATTGCAACATCGACAGATCTTGGCCGAAACCAACCGACGACGCGACGACGACTGTTGGGAAGCAGCGACGCTGAATGTTAAAATTCGTGGCCAAGTCGTTGTACAACTGACGGGCAAATGAAATGCGGTTTTCGGTGCTGGTCAACTCTTCCATCAAGTTGGCGACCGTTTCATTGGCCTTCAAATCCGGGTACGACTCGATGACCATCGACAAACGTCCCATCGCACCCATCAACGCTCCTTCGCTCGTCGCCAAGCCTTTCATTGCCGTCGCGTCGGTCAAGTTGCCCGATGCGTTGGCCAAATTGCTCGACGCCTGTTGACGTGCTTTGATGACAGCCTCCAGTGTTTCACGCTCATGCCCCAGGAAAGCGCGGGTTGCTTCGACCAGCGAAGGGATCAAGTCGTGGCGTCGCTTTAATTGGACTTCAATCTGGGCAAAGCCGTTGGTGGCTTGTTGGCTGGAGGAGACCAGCAGGTTGTAAATTTTGACGACAAATCCAGCGAGACCGAGTGCAACTCCGGCAACGCAAGCGAGGACGATTCCAGGAACCATGGCGGGATTCTCTTTTCTATTCGAGCAAGAGCAGTTGCGATCGACGTCGCGTGCCTGCTCATCAGGGAGAGGGTTGACAGCACAAGCCTAGGATCGGATCGATGGTTTTCCGGGCGCCGAGGGCAGCAGAAATCCGGCCGGGGGGACGTAAGAGGCATGGAATTCCACGTTTGTGACGTTTGTATCAACCGCAACGGCGATCCAACCGCTGCCAGGTGCTGGTCATCGGTTCGGGAACGTGTACCCTAAAGGCCTACCTTCGCAACTGCGTCGGTATTTCCACCCTCCCGCCTGCCATCCCCCATTCTCTGCTGACGATGAATTCCTCCGCCATTTTTGAACAATTGCTGTCCGCTGGCGACGATCCAGAACGAGTCCTTGATCAAACAGTCGAGTATTTTCGTTCACAGGCACTGCCGATGGAATTGTTCGAGGCGTTGAAGATGCAGATTCGAGCCCGGCTCGGACTGGCTTTGAATCCAACAGACAACGAACCAAGTCGCAGCGAGGACATCGACCGTGCATTGGAGTCAGGGTTGCTCAACGCGTGCCGCGAATCCGGACGCATGCTGATCGATCAAGGACGCGTATTGGAAGGCTGGACCTACCTGCGTCCCATCGGAGACATGGACGAAGCGCGTGAGATGTTCAGCAAGATCGAAATCACAGATGAAAACTACGAGGAGATGATCCAGGTCCTGTTGCATGAAGGTGTCGATATCGGCCGCGGTTTTCAAGCCATCTTGGATCACCAGGGAACCTGCAACAGCATCACCATGTTTGACCAAGCCGTTGGACAAAGGGGGAAAACTGATCAACAGGCCGCCGCTGAGCGACTGCTGCTTCATTTCTACAACGAACTGATCGAACTGGTCCGAGCAGACATCACCGAACGGGACAAAGCACCCGGCCCCGACGAATCCTTGTACGACATGATCTCGACGCGCAAGTGGGTTCTGGAGGAAGGCGGCTACCACTTGGATACAACCCACCTCTCAGCCACCGTCCGCATCGCGTCCGTGTTGAACCAGAGGGAACTGATCGACAAAGCGTGGGAGTTGACGCAGTACGGTAAACGATTGAATCACCAGTTCCAATATCCCGGCGAAGAACCGTTTGTCGATTTCTATCCCGCCTACGCCGCGTTCTACGGAATCCTACGTGGCGAAAACGTTGAGCCGGGCCTGAAACTGTTCCATCGCAAGGCGACTTCGGTCAACGCCGAGCAACACGGCACGGGCGCCATTGAAACCTACGTCGACCTGCTGGATCGGGTCGGACGGCATCAGGAAGCCATCGATGCAGCGATCGAAATGGTGCCGGACGACGTTCCCAGCGCACGAATCGTTCCCCTGTTGCTGGACATCGCGGGACGAGCCAAAAAAGCCGGTGTGGAGAACCCATACGATGCTGTCCTGGCGTACTGCCAAGACCACAACGATGTGTTGGGATACGCCGCCGCCCTGCACGCAAGCAAGTGAGCCGCTAAGAAGTCCCGCTAGGTCATGCTCTGCATGACCTACGAGTCCTGCTTCTGCAACAACAGCTTGTGTTCATCCCGCAAGACGTTTTCCAGTGGCGTGGTGTGTTCTGCCAGGATCTCCTGGTCCGTGACACGACTGTAAAAGTCCAGCGTGATGTCTTTGCAAAGCTGTTGCCAGTGGTGAATCAAATCTGATGCCGGTCGATTGATGGTGACGATACCATTCTGATTCAATTGTGCCGCTGCCGCATTTCGCTCACGCGTCGGCGGGTGTGTGTCGTGCAACTCCTGTTTGCGTTGTTCCGTTTCAGCAGCAATTTGCTGGATCGTTGTTGCAGGTAGTGTCCTGCCGATGTGCAGCATGAATCGCGGAATGTTGTCGACCAACACCCCCGCGTGGAAGAGCTGTTTGAGATTCTCGATCGTGATTTGATAGGCCGCGCCGTAGCGTTCGAAATTGGCAGAGGACTCAATGAAAGCCCTGGTGCCCGCCAAATGGATCGCGTGCCGATCCGCATCGTACTCCATCTCCCTGGAGAGTGACCCAGCCACGGCATGCCCCGCCAGTCCAAAGTACCACATCATGCGGCGTCCTACCCAACCGATCACGTACATGATTCCCAACAAGAAGTTGTTGCTGTGCTCGGAATTTGCGATCAGGTACGAGTTGATTTCAGCACGAACCATGCCCACGTAAGCCGAATGCATGAACCATCCGGTCAGGCTGCGGATTAGGTAACTCGCCTTCATTTCGCGTCCTTGGCGAAAATGCCCGAATTCATGTGCAATATCGACCGCCAATTGCTGGGTCGATTGCACAGCGATCAGAGGAACTCCCAATGTCAACACCAGATCGGGCTTGCCAAAACTCATCCACCCGCGACGAAGTGATGCTGAAGCATTGAATTCACAATCCAGATTGATTCGCGACGGTTTCGGCGCACCGACCTTGTCGCAGATCTGGTCCACGAACTCATACATCACAGGTTGATTTTCCCGGGTGAGCGTCATGGATTGCTCGTCACCGCCGGCTCCATGCAGCATCAGGCGAATCACCGCGATGAACATGTTGAACACCGGCAGCCATGAGGCGAGCACCAAAAAGCAGGCGGCTACGAAGAGCATTCCCAGAGCGGGATGCGGCAGCATGAAGGGTTCGCTGCCCAGCCAGCGAAAGAAAAGCCAGAACAGAATGACGCTCGATGCGATCACGAACAGGGTGAACAAGGCAGGAACAATCAACATCGCCATCGAAACCGTGACGAGCTTGGACCCCATCTCCTTGGTCCTTTCCACCGGCGGCATCTCAGCGGCAAAGGACTGTTGAATCTGGACAACGGTCAACTTTGGAGCGACGGCAGCTCGATTGCGCATCTGTTGAACAGCGACCGCTGACGCAACGGTTTGGTCCAAGCTGCCGAGCACATCGGCAATGTCTCCCGACATGGGGGCTGCAGAGGCAGGTACTGAGATCATTTCTGCTGCAGCATCCTGCACATGAACCGGCACGCGATGAGGGGCGGAGACACCGGGAACCTCCAAGTGCGCGGTCGCATCCAGCGCCGCCGCAGAAAGTGCTTGATCAAAAATCGGATCCGCCGACCGAGGCGCCGCAACCGGCGCAGACAGTTGTTCAAACGCCGGCAGGTTGTCAAACAAACTGCCCTCAAGCTTTGGCGTTGAGGGCGTCCCGCTGTCTTGATTCAACCACGCGTCTTCCTGAGGCTGACTCGCTTGGGATGGCGGTGACTCACCGACAAATCGCTCGGGCTGTTGTGCCGATGGATTTTGCCCCGACGACTGCGTGCGGCCTTGCGCCGATGCGGGCACACCGGGAATCACCAAGATCGTTTGGCATTGCGTACATTTGGTTTTGCGACCCGCGTTCTTTGCGTCAACCTTAAAGACTTTCTCGCATTGACCGCATTTGAACCGAATGAACATCGACGCATCGCTCCGGAAATCTCTTGTACTTCGCTCGACTCGTTCCAAGTCAATTTGTTGGCCGTAAGGTTAGTTTATCAGGTTTGGCAGCAGCACGAGCCAAGTTCAGGTAGGTCATGCTCTGCATGACAAAAAACGTCCATCGCAACCTGACGGCACTGGATGCCACTCGTTTTTCTCGTTCAATTCAGGCTGCCGAACGTGACGAAGGGCGTGCCGTATTTCGTCATGCAGGGGACGTGAAAAGAATTGTTGCTGTCTATGACCGTGAAGCTGTCTCAGACGGTAGCCGGTGATAGAGCGCAGCGATCATCGCCGGTTCATTTTCACGTTCCCAGCAATCCCCTCAGTCGCGGATGCGACGACAGCATACAGCCTGGGGCGCGAGCCCCAGGTGAACACCGCCCGACGCCGCCAACAAGCCGCGGAGCGGCGGCTTCGCCGCGACCCCAGGCTATGTTGTTTAACCACTTCGTGGTCGGTTTGGAGAATAAGTGTCCTCTCTCGTTGCCAAAATCACGCGGAGCGATGATTGCTACGTGGATTTCGCGACACTTATTTTCCGCACGTCCCGAGCATGACCTACGAGTTCTAATCACTGACGTGATGCAGTTGGACTGTCACCGAACGATGGTCCGATCCCATGCGTGGACCGACGCGGTGAGAGGTGCAATGCCAGTCCTCCGTGGTCAGCACGTGGTCCAGGACCAAGCCGAACGGGAAACCGCGAGCTTGATACCACGTCGGCGTGATGTCAAATCCATCGATGGCACGGTGCAAATGATTGGCCTTCGCAAAGTCCCAAAAGACGGGAGACCAGGGAGTCAAATTCAGATCACCCATCAGAATCTTGGAGTTTTTATCCATCGAGTTCTCGTCGGTCTGGCGAACCAGTTTCGTGACTTCCTCCAGATGCCGGTTGCGAGCAGCAAACAAGGACGATCCCATCGGCGGCAACGGATGCGTGGCGATGACAACGCACCCGTGATTCGGTAACTCGGCAACGATCGTTTCGATCTCCGTGTTCTCGTGCAGATAGACTCGTGAGTTGTTCATCGGAATCGATGAGTACAGGCCGATTCCAAAGTTGCCCGTGTTGCTGGGGCGTACTAAGCGATGGGGGTAGTCGGTATGGAACTCACTCTCGAGCCTGCGGGCGAGAGGACCGCTTAATTCCAAGATCGCAAACACAGTGGGATCGGCGTCACGGATGTCGGCGACGATGGCATCATGATTCTGGTTTCGGGTCAACACATTCATGGTCATGACCCGCAGCGGTGGACCGTCTGACAATTCACTGTCGCCGCGTTTGGGAAACGCGAACTGAAACGCTGGCAGGTGGAGGATGCCGATCATTATCGCCAACGCGACGCCACGCCAACGACGCAAGATCAAGCACAGCAAGCCAATCCCGATCGCAGCGATGAGTTGCTGCGTTCTTAAGTTGGCCAGCAGATCAAACAACCAAAAGCTGCGGGCAAAAAACGTGAAGATGCAACTCAGAGCAAGTCCCAACAGCGACACCACAATGAACGCGTCGAGGGTGCCCCTGAAGCCTACTCTGGCTGGTGTCTTTACGTCGTCTACATTTTCCGCGAGGTCGGTCGTGGATTTGCTCACGGTTACCGGCCCAACAGCACTCGATGCATCTCCGAGTCACCCACCAAGAAGGCTTCGGCACCGAAAGGAGCGATTCCGTGCGGACGTTTCATGTTGGATTTTGACGATGTCCCGACCGTTTCAATGGTGTTGGCGGTTAAGTCGATGCGTCGGACCACGTGGTTTTCGGTGTCCACTACCAACACATGTCCTTGGCCGTCGATTGCGATTCCCTTGGGACCGCGAAAGGTCGCGTGCAGCGGTGGGCCGCCATCTCCGGTGTGTCCTTTCTGCCCGGTCCCAGCAACGTGTTCGATTTTCGATGTCTCGCGATCAATTCTCCAAACACTGTTTCCTTCCCGGAGCACGACCCAGATGTATTGATCGTCAACAGCGAGCGAACGGGGGCCGAACAACGGTGTCTCCGAAGCGACGGCACCGTTGGTAGGCAAGGCTGGTTTTCCGGTTCCGGCAAAGGTGGTGACGATTCCGGTTGCCAAGTCGATGCGTCTGACTCGATGATTAATCGTGTCGGCAACCAGCGCACCGCCCGTCCCGTCGAGCACGACGCTGTGCGGCTGACTGAATCTCACGGCGTCACCGGATTTCCCGTCCCCCTGAAAACCCGGTTGTCCGTCGCCCGCAATCGTGCGAATGATTCCGGTCTCTGCATCAATAACCCGAATCACGTGATTGCGTGTATCAGCGATGTAGAGATCGCCGTTCTTGTCCAAGCGGACTTCGTGGGGCCAATTGAACGTCGCCATCGTGGCCGGCCCCCCGTCGCCCGAATATCCTTGCTTGCCATTGCCGGCAACTCGGTGCAGAACGTTGTCTGATTCCTGCCAACGCCAAACGGAGTGATCGTCGATTGTGGTCAAGTAAACCGTGTCCGGGCTCAAGCACTCAATGCCGAACGGGTTACCAAGGGGCGTCGACGTCGGCGGCAAGGCCTCGTGAACTGGATCTTTTTCGGGCAACGCCAGCGGTGACTCTCCGGTGCCGGCCCAGACGCGGTAGCCATCCTGGGCAGTCGCTGAATCTTGAGCGATCCCAGGATGAATCCCTGCGATGACGAATGGAATGCACAGCGAGATTGCGGCAATGAAGCGAATTCTATTCACGCAAGAGACTCCCAAGAATTGAATCGAAAAAGTGACGGTGGTGCAGTTGGCATGATAACCCCATTCTAGGCGAAGGCGAGATCCGATTGGCGAAACAGCACCAGGTGTGACCAGACACGTTGACGATTCTGGTATAACCTCCTGCGTCTCTGGTAGCTCTGTCGATAACAAACACATTGAAAGTCGTCTTGTGAAAATCGCTGTGTTCAGCACCAAGCCGTACGACGAGTCGTTTCTGCGTGCCGCATCAGAAAACCACTCCCATACGCTGACGTTCCTGGAACCGCGTCTCACCGCCAAGACGGCCGCATTGGCCAATGGCTTTGATGCCGTCTGTGCGTTTGTCAACGATCAGTTGGACAGCGACGTGATCCACACTCTGTCCGATCATGGCGTACGAGCGATCGCATTGCGTTGCGCCGGATTCAACAATGTCGATCTCGCTGCGGCGTCTGAGTGTGGCGTCACCGTGGTCCGAGTACCGGCCTACTCACCTCATGCCGTTGCCGAGCACACCGCGGCACTGGTATTGGCCCTGAACCGCAAGATCCATCGAGCGTACACTCGTGTGCGTGACGGCAATTTTGCGTTGGGGGGACTGCTGGGGTTTGATCTCAATGGCCGCCGCGTCGGCGTCGTGGGTACCGGCAAGATCGGGGAGATCTTTGCCAAAATCATGTCAGGATTTGGCTGCAAGCTGCTGGGATTCGATGTCCAGCAGAACCCGGAATGCGAGCGGTTAGGAATGCAATACGTTTCGCTCGACGAGCTGTTCGCCGAGTCCGACGTCATTTCGCTGCACTGCCCTCTGACCCCACAAACTCATCATTTGATCGACGCTGCGGCGATCCAGAAGATGAAACCAGGGGTCATGATTGTGAACACGAGTCGCGGCGCGGTCATCGATACCGGCGCAGTCATCAACGGGCTCAAGAGCGGCAAGATCGGGCACCTGGGAATTGACGTTTACGAAGAAGAAGCCGATTTGTTTTTCGAGGATCTCTCCAGTCAAGTCATTCCCGATGACATGCTGTCGCGACTGCTGACCTTTCCCAACGTCATTGTCACCGGCCACCAAGGATTCTTTACCGAAGAAGCCTTGAGCTGCATTGCCGAAACGACTCTGCAAAACTTGACCGACCTGGAAAGTACCGGCAATTGTCCCAACGCGGTCACGACGACTGGATAGCCGTAGCAGATATTTCGTCGATGGGGATTTGATGACGGTAGAGCCGAGCACTGTTTGCCCGTCAAAGTAATCAATGTCGGCCAAGTGTGACCGACCTACAACCAGATTCGCTTGTTGCCGCTCACTCAGGCCATTGTGAGGGAATCAAAGTGGTGGCAGGTCGGCCTGGTTCTTTCGCCACGCGGACGGAGTCACGTACATGGTCGTGACACGTGATGCACAGCGAGGTCAGTTGCAAATACGTGAACGCTGCCGCTTGGTGATTTTGTTTCTCCGCGAGCTCCTCCAATTGGCGACATTGGCGACGAAATTCGGCGCTGAAATGCTCATAGATGGTGTCACGTGGGCGTGGCCACTCTGCCGCTTCGCTGATGTGTCGCATCTCAACGGCGCCACGTTGGATGGCTCGATAGTCCCTACGCAAGAGGCCCTCCAGGACGCTCTGGGAATACGTGAGCTTTGAACGCATCAACAGACCTTCGGACTCGTTGATGCGAGCCACGGGAGGAGGATCCGCTTGGGTGGCGTTGGTGAGTAAGAAAGCCGAGCCGATCAGTGCGACCGCCGACACAAGAATCAAAAATAGTCTCATTTCATAGCCTCATGCATTGAGATGGGAACGGGGGAGCGTCATTGAAGCAGAAACCACAGGCATCTTTCGAGCCAGATCATGGCTTGGATGACGAAATACGCGATATTTCAGCGAGAGGCATTCGTCAAAAACTGTATGTGTGCGAGGTTGCACAGGATGAGGCAAGGAGAGCTGTGCGAAGACGCTCGCTTTCGGTTTTCGAAGCGTAATAATTCTGGCGAAGCCCATTACGAAGTGCGCCAACAAAGGCATCCTCCTTACCAGACCAGAGGTAGCAATCGATAGGTGCTCTGCTGATAGGAGGAGTACGCCTCGAAATGCTTTCTCAGCATGGCCTCTTCGTGAAGTAGCTTGGCGATCAGCACGCCCAGCAGCACTAACCAAAGCACTGTTCGCCAGACGGAGAGGGGGCTCAACAGCAGTGCTGCGGTGAACAGCAGCAGACCTGTGTACATGGGATGGCGAATCCATCGATAGGGTCCGTGTGTTGTCAGGACGGTTCGCTGGGTGGGCGAAGGCTGGATACGGATTCGACTCCAGCCGATCGCCCACCATGCCGCGATGGCGATCAACGCACCGGGCAGGCTGAGTCCGAGTGCGATCGGGTCAGGATGCCGCCAGTCTGCGGACAACACGATCACCGCAGAAAGAACGAACTGCGCCAGAACGAGCATTCAGCCACCCACGTTCGTATCGCCGGTGACCCGATCCTTGTAGATTGCCAGTCGAGCCAACGCGTCATCCAGGTCCTTTTGGTTCACATCATGAGATTGCATGGCGTCGGCAAAGTGCTCACAGAACCGGGCAAAGTGCCGAGCGGTGATCCCGCGACCGGCGTGCACCTGAGTCAGTTCTGCGCCGGAGTACGCGACGGGGCCGTCGAACGCGGCCGCCAAGAACTGATACTGCATGTGTTTGAGTCGCTCCATCGACGTATCGGCAAAAAACGGCGACAACATGGGGTCGTCCATGATGCGGTCGTAGGCTTCCTGAACGATTTTTGCGACGGCTGCGGTTCCCCCCAGGCGGTCGAAAAGTACTCTCGCGTCGTCGGTCATGTCGATGGATCCCGAATAGCAGTGTTAATTGACTCCCAGCAATAGAGCCATTGATAGCGACCTCAACGTGGGCGTCAATCAGACACACGATTTTTGACGTTCCATGCGATAGGCTTATTGCTCTCTACGGAGCTCTTTTTCGATTTCCAGGACATGAATGGTTGTTGGCAGGACCGCGTCGGGCGTCAAAGAGATGCTGTCGATTCCTTGCCGGACGAGGAATTCAGCAAACTCTGGATAGTCGCTCGGGGCCTGACCGCAGATCCCGATCTTCACCCCTTTTTCCTTCGCAACCTGGATCACTGCGGCGATCGTTCGTTTGACCGCTTCGTTTCGTTCATCGAACACATGGGCGACGATTTCGGACTCGCGATCCACCCCGAGGGTCAGTTGCGTCAGGTCATTGGATCCGATCGAGAAACCATCAAAGATTTCTGCGAACTGATCGGCGAGGATCACGTTGCTGGGAATTTCGCACATGACATAGATCTCCAATCCGTCCACGCCACGAATCAGCCCGTGCTGGGTCATTTCCTCTTGAACCTTTCGTCCCTCCTCGACGGTTCGGCAGAATGGAATCATCACTTTGACGTTCTTGAGTCCCATTTCGTCGCGAACACGTTTCATCGCTCGACACTCTAGGGCAAAAGCCTCGCGATAGCTGGGGTGATAGTAACGCGAGGCGCCACGAAAACCGAGCATCGGGTTTTCTTCTTTGGGTTCAAAATCTTTGCCGCCCAGCAGGTTGGCGTACTCGTTCGTTTTGAAATCACTCAGCCGTACGATGACGTCCTTGGGATAAAACGCCGCGGCAATCATCGCGATACCTTCGGACAGACGATCGACGAAGTATTCCGGTTTGTCATCGTACCCTCGCGTGGCTTCTTCCACCGCAGCCCATGTCGCATCGTCCAGTGAGTCGAATTCCAGCAGCGCTTTGGGATGCACTTTGACGTAATTGGTGATGATGAACTCTTCGCGTGCCAGGCCGACGCCATCGTTGGGGATGAATGAGAGTGCGAGAGCTTCGTCAGGCGTCGCGACATTCATCATGATCTTTGTCTTGGGCCGAGAGAGAGCCCCCAAATCAATCGTCTCCACGTTAAATGACAAAGCACCGTCGTAGACGAACCCGGTTTCTCCTTCTGCGCAACTGACTGTCACCATCTGTCCTGGCGAGAGCATCTGCGTCGCCCGTGACGTTCCAATGATGGCGGGCAACCCTAGTTCACGACTGATGATGGCAGCGTGGCAGGTGCGACCGCCGCGGTTGGTGATGATCGCCGATGCCCGTTTCATCACGGGCTCCCAATCTGGATCCGTGATGTCGGCCACCAAGACCTCACCGTCGCAGAAATCGCTCAATTGGGTAACATCCCGAATCAATCGAACACGCCCCTGAGCGATTTTTGATCCGACGGCTCTGCCGGACAAGATTTTCGTGCCCGATTGGGTCAAGTGGAAACGTTCCAGCGAATTGGTCAATCGGTGCGACTGAACCGTCTCCGGCCGTGCTTGAACAATGAACAGTTCGCCCGTCCTGCCGTCCTTTGCCCATTCGATGTCCATCGGACGAGACTCGCCAGTGAGTTGACTGTAGTGATCTTCGATATCGCACGCCCACCGGGCCAACTGCAAGATGTCATCGTCTTTCAACGCAAAACGTTGTTGATCTGTCTGGCTGACCGGCACACTCTTGGTCATCTTGCTGCCCCCATCGTCGTACACCAGTTTGACCGCCTTTGTTCCCAACGTACGTTTCAGGATCGGGCGGAAACCCTCACGCAGTGTCGGTTTGAAAACGTAGTACTCGTCTGGATTCACGCTGCCTTGGACCACGGTTTCACCCAAGCCGTAGGCCGCATTGATCAAAACGGTGTCGCGGAACCCTGTTTCGGTATCGATAGAAAACATCACGCCGGCGGCGGAAAGATCCGAGCGCACCATTTGCTGAATGCCGATCGAAAGCGCGACCTGCATCTGGCCGTAACCGCGTTTGGCACGATAGGACATCGCTCGATCAGTGAATAACGATGCAAAGCAACGCCGACATGCGTCCAGCAGTGAGGCTTGACCACGGACGTTGAGATAGGTCTCTTGTTGGCCCGCAAAACTGGCATCCGGCAAATCTTCCGCCGTCGCGCTGCTGCGAACCGCCACATCGGCCAGCTCACCTCCGCCCCTGCTCAATTGGTGATAGGCCTCCACGATGGCGTGCGACAACGCATCGGGCAGCGGCGTCTCTAAGATCATGTGCCGGATCATCAGCCCATGATGCTGCAGACTGCCGACATCGCCGATGTTCATTCCGCTGAGCAACTGTTCAATCTTTTCATCTAAGCCGCTCTCGGACAAAAACAAGCGATACGCATCCGCCGTGGTGGCAAAGCCGTTTGGAACGCGGATGCCTCGTGGTGCCAACTGTTGGTACATTTCTCCCAACGATGCATTCTTGCCCCCGACGCTGGGGATATCGTTGATTCCGATGTCAGAGAACCAGCGAATGTATTTGGTGGCCGATACAACAGCGGTGCTCATGGCAGGACTCACATGAGAGAGTGAGAGGAACGAGCAGCGTCTACAACAGGCTGCTGGGCCATTTCGAACGTGCAATCGGTGTGCCAGAGACTTACGCGGAGCGCTCAAGTGGTTCGCCAATCGGAGCGCCAATCGTTTACTCGGATCGCCTGGGTTTTGAAGAATCTTTGCGACCGTCGCTGTCGTACTTTCACGTCGATTGGCACGATATCTGCTACTAACAGCCTATTGATTGAGTGAAGCGCGAGGCGTACGCAGTCGGGCCTAACGCTGGACTGCTCAAAGTTTGGTGTTGTTTCTTTTTGGGTTTGCGAAAGTTTATGTCCTACTGCCGGCGCAGCTGGTGGTCCCCAGTGAGCCTCAGGCGCTAGCCGTGGGCCTGAAGCTGCCGGCGCAGCTGGTGGTCCCCAGTGAGCCTCAGGCGCTAGCCGTGGGCCTGAAGCTGCCGGCGCAGCTGGTGGTCCCCAGTGAGCCTCAGGCGCTAGCCGTGGGCCTGAAGCGGATTGTGGTGCCGGCCCACGGCTAGCGCCTGAGGCTCACTTTGGATTGCGATGCATGGAACAAAAACATGGACTGAAAAAACAATGTCAACACCAAACTTTGAGCAGTCAGGCCTACCGCACTGCCCGGTGCCTTACGGCCCACGGCTCACTTTTTCGTTCCCAAGTTCAGCTAAATCATCAGCCCGCTAGGCGCGGATGATTCATCAGCCGGCACGCGATAGCGTCCGGTTCCCGATTACAGGCGTGAGAACCGGACGCTATCGCGTGGCGGCTGAAATGCGCAGACTGTTTTCGTGCCAATCCGCGTAAACCGTTTCGTGCAAACGTATTGCGAAGACTGTAGCGAGCCAGCGTGAATTATCCGCGCCTCGGGTCGCGATCTTTACATGTTTCAACGGGAGTACGCAAATGTCCGACGAAAGATCCTCCGAGCACCTCCGGGAACCGGTATTCTGGACACTTATCTTTGCGCTCGCCGTCGGGCTGATGTTGCTCATAACGGGAAAGATTGCCGGATTTTATTGAGCCAATCGTTCCCGCTATTCGGTTCTCACCCCGTGACCGAATCGCTCACATGCGCGACGTTGTGGCGCATCGCGTTGCTCCAATTCGCCAATCATCCGACCAGCACAAGAGAGCTACCATGCGAAAAATCATCTTAGCGAGCGATGGATCCAATCATGCAGACGAAGCCGCTTGGTTTCTGTCGCATTTGGTGCACGACGAGCCGCTTGAGATCATTGTGTGCACCGTCCTGACTCGAAATCCGAACCTGAGAGACGACACGACGAGCGATGCGATCAACGATTTGAATCGACAGACCGAGCACGCAAGTCGGGCCTTTGATCGAGTCTCCGGCATGTTCACGGGGGCCAACGTCACGGTCCGTCAGCTTGTACGGGTCGGACGTCCGCAAGACGTGCTGATCGAAGTCGCCCGAAACCTACGCGCAGATCTCATCGTCGCCGGAGCCGTGGGACACTCACGTATCACCAGAATGCTGCTGGGCAGTACCAGTGACTATCTCGCCACGCATGCGGACTGCAGTGTTCTGATCGTGCGTCCGACCGGATTACGATCGGGTGATCGTCCATTACGCATTGCCGTGGGATACGACGAGACCGGCCCTGCGCAAGCCGCTGTGGAAGAACTGGCTGATTTTCGTTGGGGAGCAAACACCACCGTGAATCTGTTGACAGCGGTACCACTTCATGCCGATGCGAGCTTCCTGCCGGTCGATGGACAAACGCATACCGAACGGGTGAAGGAGGCAATCGAATCGGTCAGGGAACAGATTCGTTGTGTGGCACCGAACACCAATGGATACCTGCTAGAGAACAATCACGTCGGCGATGCCCTGGTAAACTTCGCCGAAGTCCATCAGTGCGACCTCGTCGTCGTCGGTGAAACACAGCGGAGCACCCTGGGACGATTCCTGATGGGCAGTGTTTCACGATTCGTTCTTCGACATGCCCCGTGCAGCGTCTGGATCACCAGGAATCGAATGTTGCACGGTATCAAAAAAACGGAGTCGCACAGTGAATCAACACACCGATAGCCAACACGCCGATAGCCAACACACCGACAGCCAGCGAAACAATGCGTTGGTCAGAGATCTACAGGATCCAAACGCCTATCCCGGAATCGATGTGCAGACGGTGGACTTGCATGAGACGCACATCTCGTGGGTCTTTTTGGCTGGCCCCTACGCGTTCAAAATCAAGAAACCGCTGAAGAACAGTTTCTTGGATTACTCCACACTGGCTCAACGCAAGTATTTTTGCGAAGAAGAACTGCGGCTGGATCAACGCTTTGCTCGCGAATTGTACCTGGATGTTGTTCCGATCACTCAAGAAAACGGGCGGTGGAAGGTCGGTGGTCAAGGAGAACCGCTCGAGTACGCGGTTCGAATGAAACGCTTTCCTGAGGATGCATTGCTGAGTGTGAAAGCCCAGTCTGGCGAGTTGTCACACGAAGACATCAACCGATTGGCAACACGCATCGCGGATTTCCATCAAGCCGCCCGGCGACTGGGTGATAACGACCAAAACACGGACCTTAGCACCGACTTGGGGACTGCCGAAAGCATTCAGCGTGCCGCGTCGGATAACTTGGATGAACTGTCCGAAGTCGCAGGCGGACCCGCCGAGTTCGCGTTTGAGTTTGTGCGTGACTGGACCGGGAAAAAAGCTCAGACGCTTCGGCAAGAGTTTATCAAACGTCGCGAGAACGGATTTGTCCGAGAGTGTCACGGCGATTTGCATCTTGCCAACATCATCGGGTGGCATGGCGAACTGATTCCCTTTGACGGAATCGAGTTCAATGACGAGTTTCGCTGGATTGATGTGGTCAGCGATGCCGCCTTCACGGCGATGGACCTAAAATCGATGGGGCTGAAACATCTCTCCAGAAGCTTTATCAACACGTATCTTGAGCGCACCGGCGACTATTCATCACTCTCGGTGATGCAGTGGTACCTTGTTTATCGGGCAATGGTTCGAGCCAAGGTCGCCTTGTTGCGATCCCATCAATCGGGTCTGACACAGGCGGAACGTGATGAAATCGACGTCGATGTACGCAAACACGTCCGCTTGGCGCATTTATATGCCGTCGGCTCACTACCTGGCATCTTCATCACGCATGGCGTCAGCGGCAGCGGTAAGACGACCGTGAGTGAACAACTTGTCCAGCGTTTTGGCGTGATTCGCATTCGCAGTGATGTCGAACGTAAACGGGAGTTTGACATCGACAGTTCTCAGCATCCTGATGATACGGTCAAGAATGAACTCTACTCGGCTGCCGCGACCGAAAGCACCTATCGTCGACTGCGTCGTTTAGCGCGTGGTATCGTACGAGACGGATATACGGTGGTGGTCGACGCCACTTTTTTGAAGCGCCGGCAACGCGACCGATTTCGATCCCTGGCGTCGCGTGAGGGAGTACCATTTGGCATACTCGACTGCAAAGCCGCCCCCGAGACGCTTCGTCAGCGTATCATTGATCGTGCAAAGGCCAACACCGACGCGTCAGATGCTGATCTTGCGGTCCTGGAGCGACAGTTGAGCACGCGAGAGCCGTTGGATCGACGAGAGCTGCCTGAGGTGGTTGACCAAGTAAAATTTGGCCTGCAAAGAGATGAGAGTGAGGATCTGTCAGTTCACTCGATCAAGGAAATGGCTGAACGAACGACAAAGTAGAGACACCATGATGACCAAGGATTCCAGCGTTGAGGGCCAGAGGGAAAGCGGCGAGCGATCATCGGATCGACGCTGTTTTTTGGCTGACAATGCGACCGCGTTGGGATCAATCGCGTTGGCGAGTTTGCTCGGCGGCGATGGATTGCATGCGGAGGAAACGGGACCGGTCATCGATCCTGCGCAGCCGTACGCGCCGCGGCAACCGCATTTCCAGGCCAAGGCAAAGAACGTCATCGTGATCTTTTGCGCCGGTGCGGTCAGCCAATTGGAGACTTGGGACTACAAGCCGGAATTGATCAAGTGGGACGACAAGCCGCTTCCCGGCGGCCCGGCGGTGACCTTTCAAGGCCCAGCGGGCAATCTCGCTCGCCCCCAATACGCGTTCCGACAACGCGGTCAGACGGGCAAATGGGTCAGTGACATGATTCCGCACTTGGCGGAATTGACGGACGACATCGCCTTTGTGCACTCGCTGACAAGCAAATCGAACACGCACGGTCCGGCAGAGAATTTCTTGTCGACGGGATTTGTGTTGGATGGATTTCCGAGTCTCGGTTCGTGGGTCACATACGCGTTGGGCAGTGAAAGCCAGGAGTTGCCAGCGTACGTAGCGATTCCCGATCCCCGCGGTGTACCACAAAACGGTGCGAACAATTGGGGGGCAGGTTTTCTGCCAGCGGCTTTTCAGGGAACAACGATGAGCTCTAAGTCGCCGGTACGACATTTGGTCGCACAGGGCGTGACGTCGGGAGAGAACCGAGCGGCGCGGTTGTTGTTGGACAAAATGAACGCGAGACACTTGGCCGCGAATCCAGGCAACAGCAACTTGGCGGCTCGAATTGCGAGCTATGAACTTGCCGCGCGGATGCAACTGAGCATGCCGGAACTCAACGACATCGACAGCGAACCGGCACACGTCTTGCGGATGTACGGTGCGGACGATCCACAGAATGCCGACAAAGCAGCTTTCGCACGGAACTGCATTCTGGCTCGTCGGTTGGTCGAACGAGGTGTCCGTTTTGTGCAGTTGTTCAACGGTGCCTACGCGAGCGGTGGGAAACTCAATTGGGACGGGCACAATGCGTTGAAGGAACAATACGACGTTCACGCAGAGATCATGGATCAACCTGCAGCGGCGCTGATTCGGGATCTGAAGCAGCGTGGGTTGATGGATGAAACGCTGGTGGTTTGGTGCACCGAGTTTGGCCGCATGCCGTTTTTTCAAAAGGGTGCCAAGGGACGTGACCATAATCCGGACGGCTTTACGTGCTGGCTGACCGGGGCGGGAGTGAAGCCGGGAGTGAGTCACGGCATGACGGACGAGTTGGGACAGAAAGCGGTCGAAAATGTTCATCCGCTGTACCACTTCAACGCCACCATCTTGCACCTACTGGGGCTTGACTATGATCGCTTGAGTTTTCAGCACAACGGAATTCAACGTCGACTGACGAACGTGGAGGGCAAGATCATCCCCGACGTGCTGGCGTAGTGGATTTCGCCAGAAATCCTGTTTGACAGAAATTCTGGCGAATCCCATTTCCTGCGCCAGTAGGTCAGTCACTATTATCGATCGCGAGCATCGATTTCGATGATACGATCAGTGGCACAGCCGTTTTCAATGATGGTCGCTTTGCCATATAAGGCGACGCTCGGACAGATGTGCTTGGGCAAGGAAACGAGAGTTTGGCCGATCGACAGCGGTCTCTCCGTTTCGATCACCATGTGTTCTTCGCTGTGCCCGCAAAACATTGCATCCGGCACCGATGGCAACATCACGCGTTGCGGCAAGGGCATCTCGCTTGCGACCGCTTTGTATCCCAGATCCAAACACCATGTGTTAGCGGTCGGATGACTGATCACCCGAGTGACCAAGGCCGCTGCGATCTGGTGAGGCATCTCAGCATACGAGTTTGCGTAGCCAATGTCCCAGAGCACATTTGTACCGGGGCTGCACTGGTAGTCGGTTTGTGCCGCATACAAGCCAAAGGTTGGTGAACCGCCGCATACGATTGCAGGGCAAGCGTGACTGCTGGTGTAGTCGCGTATCGAATCTAAGATCGTGTCGACTTGACGCTGCCTGGCATCGATATCGGCGTCATGAATGTGGCCGTCATAGACGTGCAAGCCGGCGAATTTCAACACCGGCGAGCGTTCGATTCGCGACTGCAGTTCGGCGGCTCCATCACCCAACTCAATGCCCGTGCGATGCATCCCGCAGTCGACATCAATCCAAACGGGAAAAGGCTTGGAGTGCGTCGCGACGGCTTGTTCGATTTCCGTCAGCGTCGCCGCGTTGTCCACGACGGTCGAAAACAAGGTTCGCGGATTCGATTGTGCAAGTTGCAACAACCTGGTGAACTTTACTCCCGGCAATTGATGTGCGAGCATCACGTCGTCCGCTCCTGCCATCGCAGCGGCGCGAGCTTCAGAGACCGTTGCCGCCTTGAATTGCCGGATCCCGGCGTCGACTTGCATTCGAATGATCGTCGATGACTTGACCGTTTTGACGTGGGGACGCAGGCGGCCGACGTGATCGGGGCCACCAACCGTCTGAATCATCGTTCGGATGTTGTGTCCGATACGATCCAAGTCGAACAACAGTCCAGGCGTACCGAGGTGTTGGAGACCTGAGATATCGCTCCAGTAGGAATCCGCTGCCGCGCTCATTTGGTCTCCGCGAAATCGGCATACTTCGCAGCAATGTTGGCGGATTGCACGTCACCGGTGTGGAACAAGAATCGATAGCGGAATGTCAAGGATTCGCCAGCGGGGATGGTCACGTCGCCCGTGCCTTTCGGCTTGCCTTCGAAATCGTGCACGCCAAAGGGATTCGCGGCGACCAACCCGTAATTGCGTGCGTGCCACCATGTCGGGTGCTTGGGGTTGGACGGATGATCAAAGATCGCAACGCCGACGACGTGGTCGTTTACCGGAGCCCAGTAGTCGACCCACTTGGCGCGTTTGCCCCAGATGTCTTTGCCCTCGACGCCTTCGCTGTTGATCGCTTTTCCCTTGGCTGTGTGATTTCCGCGTTTGGGGTCATTGGACAGACGCAGCAAAGGATTCGTGCGGATGCCCATGGTGCCTTCCTTGGTGTCGCCGATATGGACTTCGCCATTGGTAGCGCGCCATTGCACGGTGACGTCGATGTGTCGATCGTTGTCATCTCCGCCGAAGGTCAACGTGCGTGTGTCACTGCAAACGACTTTGCCATCCGGACCGACCCAGTCATCCGTCGTCGTAATGGTGTTGCCCTCGATCTTCATCGACGTTTGGACAATTTTTCCGACCGCGATGTTTTCCTTGGTGCTTTCGCCTTCCATCCAAAACCGAACCCCGTTGACTTCGTCATGCGTGTACCACAGTGATTTGTGGTGGGGGTGATCGCTCGCTTCATTGTCGACACCCTTTTCCATCGGATAACTGCGTGTCATCGGGATGCCGTGTGGCCCAATGATCGGATAGACGATCGGTTTTGCGTAGCCGTCACTGCGGTACTCGGCAAACGGTTTTCCGTCGAGGGTGACGACGGCTTTGCCTTCGGTTTCCGTGATCGCGACTTCGCCAGCATGACTGAGCGTCGCAATGACGGTCACACACAAAAAAATCGGAACGAGTGAAAAGCAAGTGAGTGCGGGGGCGATCAAGGGGCAACGCATCGAGAAATCTCCGGAGAATGATCGTTGGGGGGAATCCAAATCACGGATTCGGCAGGTGGACGTTATGATAACCCGCAATGCCGTGGAGTGCTGCTACGCGCAGAGAAAACAATACGAACGTGATAGAAATCGGGAGTCTGAGGACGATGGGCGAAATTCAGAGCACGGACGGCGGGTCAAGCGATCGTGAAACCACGGTGTCTCAGTTGCGCGATGTTGTGCAACAATTCGTGGATGAGCGGAACTGGCGTTCGTTTCACAACCCCAAGAATCTGGCGATGTCGCTGGCGATCGAGACGGCGGAGCTGATGGAGCACTTTCAGTGGTTGTCGCTCGAACAGTCCGATGAACTGTTGGATGATCCGCAGAGGATGGCAGCGGTCGGCGAAGAATTAGCGGACTGTTTATCCTACGTGCTTGCGTTGGCCAACACGATGCAAATCGATTTGAGCACCACGCTGAGGCGAAAGATGGTGCTGAACCGAAAGAAGTATCCCGTCGACCCGGCGTGATGAATCAGCTCCAGATTCCGGCATCACAAAGCTGCTTTTCAGCTTGTTCGGCCCACCCGCGATTGGCCGCAGGCGATGCCGGACTGGGGTGCAGGACGCGGCTGATTTGGATCGGCGACTTGCGTTCTTGGTTTCCGATTTGTTCGAGCGCTCGGGCCAAACATTGTTCGGCATAGGCGCCGACACCAACGACATGCTTGGGCTCCAATATTTGCAACACCGTTTGCAAATGTTGATCACAAACGTCATCCAGCGGTTTGCGTTCGTCCACGGGCAGTTTATCGGGCGTCCGGTTTCGCGCGGACGATTCCATGAACACCAGCGGACAGTAGTTCAAAATGAAGTGTTGTTTGAGAAATGCGTTGGGTTTGCCGAATCGGGATTGCATCAGTCCCCAAAGTCGACGTCCACTGACTTCGCTGCGTGTGCACTGAAACCCTTCGATCGGTCGCTTGGGATGTTCGTTGTCGGGTTTACTGACCGGAACGTCGATCCCCAACCAGTTTTTGACCGCATCGATTTCACCGAAGGGAACGCCGGTCTGTGCCATGCCCCACGGACCAGGGTTCATGCCCAAGAAGACCACTTCGGTACTCGCAGACGCCATCGAAAGGTAGGCTCGGTGAGCCTTCCAGGCGTAGTTGAGTGGGTTGTAAACATGGGTGACGGGGTCGGCAAAGCAGAGTTGATCGCATTGACGCGAGAGTTTCTTGGCGGCTTTGATCAACCGCTCGCACGGAGCGGATGCGGGTCTATCCATCGGTTGAGACCTCGGCAAGCGCCGTTGAATCATCCGACGGGGGCTCAATGGGTGCAGGGTTCGATTCAAACGCCGTCGGTGCGGGGGCGGACTTTCCGGCGACGGACAGATCACTCAGGATCACGATCTTTTGCCAGATCTTTCGAGACAGCCCCGTGGTCAACTGCTCGACATCGCTGACCGCAGCGACGGCCGCCGGGTCGTCGAAACGTTGGATGTACAACGCAGCGATCTTACCTATCAGAGACAGCATCTCCGAGCAGTAGTCCAGGTATCGCGACAGCTCCTCGGGAGTCATGGAGCGTTGTGGAGAATGGCTGGTGGTGCGATAGCGTGGGAATGCTCGCTCGGGATCTTTCGTCAATTGGTGCATGTCGACGACGTGCGCGATCGCTCGCAGTTCGTGAACGGCTTGCAACGCCCGTCGGCGTTTGATTCGCATTTCCAAGCTGATCAAGAAGTACAGGATCGCACTGATCACGATGGCGCCGCTGGTGGCTGCATCAAAGTTGGTGATCAGATCGGTCCAACTCATTTCTTCGTCACGTAATCGCACGGAGCTGGCGATGTAGTAGATCGTTCCCAACAGCAAGGCGATCAAACTGGCCGCCATGCAGTAGCCGGCCAAACGAATCCAGAGCACGGGGCGACCGATATTGGTCGAGCGAACGGAAGCTTTCCTGGCAACCTCCAGCAGTTGTTCACAGAGTCGACTGAGACCACATGCGGGAAAGCGATCATCGATTCGCTTGCACAAAGTCGCAATCGTTTCAATGATCCGTTCGTCTTTGAGATAGATCTCGTTGGACATTTTTCGCGGTGCTGTTCTTGAGGGAGCCGATTCAGACGGCCAAGTATTCTTCGATGGCTTCTTGGATAATATCGATCGGAGGACGAGTCCCGGTCCAACGCGTCAGACACTGGCTCAAAGCGGCGGCGCGGCGTTCTTCTACACTGATGAAGGTGTAGCCGAGTTTTGAAAGTGCGGCGTGGTTTCCACCGTCGGGATTTTCCTGACTGTCAGAAAGGTCGATCACCAAGGTGGACTGGTCATTGGCGGGCCATTTGCTGACGTTGACCGGTTCGCTGAGTACGATCAGCTTGGAATGCTCGATGGACTCGGAATCGGCCCATGCGATCGGTGATTGCGTGTCGATGTCGACCATGGTTTTTGGAAAACGGACGTCGGTGTCGCCGATCCACAGGACCGGCCCCATCGCATCGCCGTCAGCCACACTCTCAGGAGAGCGAAAATGGCTGCGAATCAATTCTTCCAGCCAACTCGATTCGGCATTCTCCGACCGATAGGCTTGCTTGTCAGTGGAGTCCCAAAAGAAGCACGTCGGGGGCGCGCCCTCGGAAACCTTTTCTGTTTGTTGGCTCTGCTCGATCTGCTGGGAAGACTCGGCCTCTGCAGTGGTGTCGGTCGGAGTGACCCTCTGACGAAGGTGGCCAGCTGCTGCCGCGTTGACATCGTCCAGTAACAGGCCACGGAACCCCATCACCTTTGCACCCGTGATCGCGGCATCAATGTTTTCCGGATGAACGTCCAGAGAGAGAACACGCCAGTCCAACCGCATCGCCTTGAATGCTCTTTCTAGAGCAAACTGCGACGGATTGCCAGCGATCGGATGTCCCAGCACGGCGATGATCGGTTCGGTTGCACCATCCATGATCGGAAACACAGGAAATGGAGGAATCTGGCGGCCGCGTTCGGCAGCCGAGTTGAAAGGATCTGGGTCTGCGGAACGAGCTTTGGAATCAGCGTGGCGAGGAATGCCCCCTCGGTCAACTCCCGGTGGTCGCCCCCCCGAAGCCAACTCTCGGTGGTCAACTCATCGGCCAACGACGTAGTGGAAAATCCCGTAAAAGTGAATCGAGGCAGCGAAGATCACCAAAACATGCCAAACAGCATGCAGATACTTGCTGCGATAATCATTGACGAGGACCGCAACCCCCAAAGTGTAGACAATCCCGCCGCTGAGCATAGCGAGCCCCAGTTCACGCGGAACGCTCCCGTATAGGGGGATCGATGGCAACCAACCCAACAGCAAGTAGCTGACGGTGGTCACCGAGTTGATCCGGTGCCGAAAAGCCAGCTTTGCCGCGATCCCGACTGCAGCGGCAAGCCAAATCGCTACCTGAAGGGAAACCTGGGCGCTGCCGTTGAGGTAGCGGAAAACGATCGGGGAATACGTCCCCGAGATCATCGCGTAAATCATGGCTTGGTCCCAAGCCCTCATCGTGTCCCGCAACGGTTGACGTTTGACGTGATGGGAAAGCGTCGAACAGAGAAACGTTGCCGATACGGCGGTGATGTAGGCCGTGCATGCATAAGCCAGTCCGTGTTCGGCTTTCCAAGCGGCACCAATCAATGGCACCGCTGCCACCAGTGTGAGGGCGACTGCAAAGCCATGAGTCAGCGTGTTGAGCCATTCTTGACCATCGCGCTGCAGTGGCGAAGATTCCAGAGTGTCCGGTGAATTCACAGTTCCGCTTTGCCAATTTGGGAAAAATACGCTGTTGAGTTGATTTAGGTCTTCGCCGAATTGCGAGTCGGGTTTCTTGGTCCAAGGGTACCGCATTGCCGTCGACAGTGGCCAATGCAGTGTCGTGGGATTTCGGGTTTCCCGCCAATTGCTCTTTTCTCTTCAAGTCAAAAAGTGCTAGTTCGATTCTATGGAACCGAATTCGCATACCACCGCCCCCCCTGGGACTCCTCCGCCCGATAGCCTGCAAGGCAAATCGCTGCGAGAGATGCATATCGCTATTGTGGGCGGCGGAACAGCGGGCTGGATGTCGGCCGCCACGCTCCGACGGCGTCTTGGGTGCCGCGTGACGCTGGTGGAATCAAGCGACGTTGCATCGATTGGTGTCGGCGAAGCGACCATTCCTGCGATGGTCGACTGGATCGAGAACATGGGCATCGACGAAGACGAATTCTTACGTCGTTGCGGTGGAACCTACAAGCTGGCGATTCGTTTCGACGACTGGGTCACCCCGGAACATCAATATTGGCATCCGTTCGGCAGCTGCGGCCGAATCAAGGGTCACGACCTGATTCACCAATGGCGAAGAGGAATTGCCGAAGGTTGGATCGATTCCAACTGCCAATACACCGACTTCTGCTTGCAAAAACAGCTTTGCCAGTCTCGACGATCATTGCGTCCGGCCCGTCCAAGCAACAATCCAGCGGCAATGAGCACCAACTGGAGTGATCACGATTACGGCGCGGTCGGAATGCCACGTTTTGACTCGCCGATCGTGGAGAACTACGCGTTTCACTTGGACGCAGGCCTGTTGGCAAAGTTCATCCAATCCATCGCTGTTACTGATGGCGTCACCCATCGTGTAGGACATGTTTGCGGCGTGCAACGATCGGAGAACGGCGACATCACATGTGTCGAAGTTCGAGATCAACCAGCAATCCATGCCGACTTGTATATCGACTGCAGTGGCTTCGCCAGCGTCTTGATCGAAAAGAGTCTGCAAAGTGATTGGACCGATTGGTCAGACCAGTTGCTCTGCGACAGGGCAGTGACCGCACGTCAACCGGTAGATCATCAAGACGACAACGTCACCGAAAACTCACCAAGTTCTGCTCGGAATTCGGGCGACTCGCTCGATTCATTTCAGCAGCCATCGGACGCGCCGTTCACAATCTGCACAGGGCGTACCGCCGGTTGGACTTGGCGGATTCCGTTGATGCATGCAACGGGCAACGGCTACGTTTATTCGTCAAACCATCTCAGCCGAGACGAGGCAGAGAGCGAGTTCCTGCGATATCTGAGTGACGACGTTGAGTTGAACTCTGTTCGTTTTCGTGTTGGACATCGTAGACAGAGTTGGCAAAACAACTGCGTCGCGATCGGTCTCTCGTCCGGTTTCATCGAGCCGCTGGAGTCCACCGGGATCTTTCTGATTCAGCGAGCCTTGGACGAGCTGGTGAATTGCTTGCCGGGCTCTGGTTCGATCACATCAAGACCTGACCTATTCAACCGCCGCATGACGGATGTCTACGAAGAAATCCGTGACTTTGTGCTGCTTCACTACGTTCTCTCAGATCGCGATGACACGCCGTTTTGGCGTGATGCACGTTCGGTCCGACTGCCTGATTCGCTTGACGCCACGATCCAGCTCTATGAGCAACGTGGCCATGTCGAGTTGCCCGAGCATGATCCAGTTTTTGCCGAAGCCAACCATCATTTCATCTTCCAAGGCGCCGAGCGTCTGCCCCCTGTCAACGATTCTGCATCGAGTTCATTGCTCGATCGCCCCCACGCCGTCGCGCTGATGAGTTCGATTCTTCAGCGTCATAACGAAATCAATACATCGCTTCCTTCCAATCGACAGTTGCTGCAAAGCATCCACATCCAATGCCCCACCGTTTATTGCTGAGATCACGGATGATAACACCAAGAGTCCTCCAGGCATTCTGTGCCAACATCGTTTCGACGCGATTGACCCTAACGTTTGCCGTGCTGGCCAGCTTAGCTGTCGCATCCCACGCGACAGCTCAGGACGCCTCGCCGGGAACATTCAACACCAACATGTTGGACATCGTGGGCGTCACCAACAGTGATGTCCGGTACGAGCCGGTCGACATCAGCGAACAATCCGCAGTCGAACAAGCGTCTGTGACCAGCATTTCCGATGGAATCGATCCCAAGGCAAGTAAAGAACTGGTGGAACTGGAGTCGCGGGTGGCAGAACTGAATCACGAAATCAACGTGCTGCGAAGCAAAATTCGCCGGCCCGTCAGCCGCCAACAAGTCAACGCCCCACGATTGTTCGCATCATTTGAAAGCATGTTGTTGCAACCCGCGCACACGAACAACACGGGTTTGATCGTGGAAGTCCCGGATGGGTATTCCCACGTCATGTTCCCTTGGCAAATCGAGCACAGTCCTCGCGTTTCGTTCGGCTACGACCCCGGAGATGAAAGTCTTGGATGGCGTGTTCGTTTTTGGCAATTCCGCCACGGTGAAAGGTTTGTCGCGAACGCGGACAACGGGTTGCTACCCACTGGATTTGAAGGCACCGTCGGATTCTTGAGCGAAGACGGCGATATCACCACCGGTTTGGCGTTCATCGAAGAAGGCGAGTTTCACTCACACATCCGGACCGATGTGATCGATTGGGAAGTGCAGCGTCGACTCAACGACGCCATCAACCTGTACGCGGGTCTGCGTTACGCCAAGGTGTTGAGCGAGTATGCCGCATTGACCGATCGAGGAACCGCTCACTCGCACGCACAGTTCCGCGGATTCGGACCGACGATCGCGTTGCAGTTCGAACACCGCTTGCCCCTGGATCGCTTGATGCTGTTCTCAGGACTGCGTGGATCGATTCTGTTTGGTCAGCAAGAGTTTCGGGCTGTTGACGACGTCAACAATCTGACGCAGTCGATCAACGCGATTGATTTACGAAGCGGTGATGAGGGTGCCGATTCGGTCGCCACCAATGCGGAGGTGCAATTCGGAATTCAGTACGATATCGCCGACTGGATCGCATTCCGCGTGGCTTTGGAAGCACAAACGTACGGCAATGTGGGCAGTGCCAATCCCACCGGCGTGTTCACCGGTCCCGACAGCGGCCTCTCCGGGGATTCGCCACTGGATGATAGCCTCAGCTTGTTCGGGCTGTCGGTTGCTACCGAGATTCGCTTGTAAGACGCTAGGCGCGGTTGGTGGATGAAATGAAAACGAAAAACGCCAGGTTTTGTGCCTGGCGTTTTTTTTAGCAATGAAGTTGCTTGCGGATGCGGTGCGATTTTGGGGTGGGATCTTCTTGATAATCCTCGGAAAAAAGTTTGGAGTATGTCAGCCTGGAAAGGCTGACGTACGAGTTCGGGGTAAGTCAGCCTGGAAAGGCTGACGTACGGTTAGGCTTCGTCGAGCAGGTCGACGGCGGCAAAGGCTTGGCCTTCCAACATCGCCAAGCTTGCTCCGCCGCCAGTGCTGACATGGCTGACTTGGTCGGCAAATCCGAGTTGGTCAACGGCGGCGGCGCTGTCACCACCACCGATGATGCTGATCGAATCGCTGTCCGCGACGGCTTGCGCGACCGCCTTGGTGCCTTCGTCCATCGGTGGCTTTTCAAAAACGCCCATCGGTCCGTTCCAGACAATCGTCTTGGCGCTCTTGATCACTTCGGCATAGGTCTTGGCGGTTTCGGGACCGATGTCGAATCCTTCCCAACCGTCTGGGATTTCACCCGCGGTGACGATTTGTTTGTTGCACCCGGGAATGTCTTTGAAATTGTCGCCACAGTGGGTGTCCGATGGTAGGTGCAGTTTATCACCGCCCGCTTCGATCAATTCTTTTGCCAAGTCCACCTTGTCTTCCTCGACCAAACTGCCGCCGACCTTGCCGCCCTTGGCGAGAGAGAAGGTGTAGGCCATGGCGCCACCGATCAAAACAGCGTCGCAGATTCCCAACAAGTTCTTGATCACGTTGATTTTGTCGCTGACCTTTGCTCCGCCCAGGATGGCGACGAAGGGGCGTTGCGGATTGCTGATCGCGTCGCTGAGGTACTGGATTTCCTTGGAAACAAGATGTCCGACGACGCGTGGTTTGCCTGCCATGGCTTTGGGGACGGCGACCATGGAGGCATCTTTCCGATGGCAGGTTCCGAATGCATCGTTGCAGTAAACGTCGGCCATTGCGGCCAGTTTGCCAGCAAATTCGGCATCGCCTTTCTTTTCACCCGGATTGAATCGCAGATTTTCCAGCACCAAGACGTCGCCGTCGGACAACGCTGCGGCCTTGGCGGTTGCGTCGGGGCCGACCGTATCGGTAGCAAACTGAACGTCTTTGTCCAAAAGCTCGCCGAGTCGCTTTGCCGTCGGAGCCATGCTGAATTCTTTCACGTCGCTGGGTTCGCCGGTCGGACGCCCCAGGTGGCTCATCAGGATCACGCGGCCGCCGCGGTCCAGAACACTTTGGATGCTGGGCAGTGCCATGCGAATTCGGCGGTCGTCGGTGATTTGCTGGTTTTCGTCGAGCGGGACATTGAAATCGACTCGCATCAAGACGGTTTTGTTGGCGACGTCGGTTTGGTCGATGGTTTTCTTGGCCATTATTTTGCTTTCGTGAACGGATATGTTTCGGGTCGATGTTTGGCCGCGATTATCGACATCAGGGGCCGGGTGTCGAGTCCCGAAGAAAATCCGGCATTCTGGGGCCGCCTTGGAATTTTCTCTGCAGTCGGCTCAGTCGGTACCAGCGTCAGTTTTTGACTCAACTCCGTGGCAGAGGATCGCCGAACTCAATGGGGTCTGAGAATCGCAGTCGTGTTCGTCACACCGCGATTCGGGCAGCGGTGAATCAAATGCCGACAGGGGGGAATCTGTGGCGCTGGAACCTGCAAAATCATTTGCTCTCGGTCTATTGGCCGTGGCGATGCTGATGGTCCAGACCGGCCCAGGCATCGCCGCGGAACCGATCGCAGACAGCTCCAGTGGACCTTGGTCGGTTTTCGGAGGCAAAGCGTCCCGCCAGCGTAGCGAATTGATCGAAGTGTTGCCGCTGGGACGTTTGACGCCATCGGCCCGCGACCAGATCACTCGGATCACGGACTCACCGACCCTCTATCGCCGATTGCCCAAACAAGCCATTGCGGCAGATCGCGATCTGTTTTTGTACATGACTCGAAATCCCGAGATCATTGTCGGTATGTGGGAGCTGATGGGGATCACCCAAGTGCAGACGCAGCGTGTGGGACCCTATCAACTGGACGCCGAAGACGGCGCGGGGACCAAGTGCCGCATCGATTTGCTCTACGGCGATCAGAACTTGCACATCTACTATGCCGACGGCAGTTACGACGGACGCTACGTCAGCAAGCCCATTCAAGGGCAAGGCATTTTTGTGCTTCGTAGCGAGTACGCCGAAGCAGCCGATGGCAGCACGACCGTGATGGGGACCCTGGACTGCTTTGTCAAGTTCGACAGTCTGGGCGCGGATCTGGTGGCGCGAACCATGAGTGGTCTGATCGGCAGATCGGCGGATCACAATTTTAATGAAACGGCCAAGTTCATCAGTCAAGTCTCTCAGGCCTGCGAAACCAAACCGACGTCGATGCTCGATATGGCTGAACAATTGCCACAAGTCAGCCAGCCGGTGCAAACACAATTCGCACGACTGATCGTCCAGGCGGCACGCAAAGCCGATGCACGCGCAGCATCGACGATGCCGCCGAAGATCTCGTCAACCGAGTCTCGCCAGTCGGTTCACCCCGCGATGACGTCGCAACGCTAAGCCGGGGCTGTTCAACAGTTTGGGCTTGTGTCTTTTCGGGTTTGCGCAAGTTATGTCCCTACTGCCGGCGCAACTGGTCACCCCAGTGAGCCTCAGGCGCTAGCCGTGAGCCTGAGGCGGATTGTGGTGCCGGCCCACGGCTAGCGTCTGAGGCTCACTTTGATTGCGATGCATGGAACAAAAACATGGACTGAAAAAACAATGCCAACTCCAAATTTTGAGCAGTCCAGCTAAGTCCCTACTGCCGGCGCAACTGGTCACCCCAGTGAGCCTCAGGCGCTAGCCGTGGGCCTGAGGCGGATTGTGGTGCCGGCCCACGGCTAGCGCCTGAGGCTCACTTTGATTGCGATGCATGGAACAAAAACATGGACTGAAAAAAACAATGCCAACTCCAAATTTTGAGCAGCCCAGCTAAGTCCCTACTGCCGGCGCAACTGGTCACCCCAGTGAGCCTCAGGCGCTAGCCGTGGGCCTGTGGCGGATTGTGGTGCCGGCCCACGGCTAGCGCCTGAGGCTCACTTTGATTGCGATGCATAGAACAAAAACATGGACTGAAAAAACAATGTCAACTCCAAATTTTGAACAGTCCAGCTAAGTCCCTACTGCCGGCGCAACTGGTCACCCCAGTGAGCCTCAGGCGCTAGCCGTGGGCCTGAGGCGGATTGTGGTGCCGGCCCACGGCTAGCGCCTGAGGCTCACTTTGATTGCGATGCATGGAACAAAAACATGGACTGAAAAAACAATGCCAACTCCAAATTTTGAGCAGTCCAGCTAAGTCCCTACTGCCGGCGCAACTGGTCACCCCAGTGAGCCTCAGGCGCTAGCCGTGGGCCTGAGGCGGATCGTGGTGCCGGCCCACGGCTAGCGCCTGAGGCTCACTTTGATTGCGATGCATGGAAAAAAACATGGACTGAAAAAACAATGCCAACTCCAAATTTTGAACAGTCCAGCTAAGTCCCTACTGCCGGCGCAACTGGTCACCCCAGTGAGCCTCAGGCGCTAGCCGTGAGCCTAAGGCGGATTGTGGTGCCGGCCCACGGCTAGCGCCTGAGGCTCACTTTGATTGCGATGCATGGAAAAAAACATGGACTGAAAAAACAATGCCAACTCCAAATTTTGAGCAGTCCAGCTAAGTCCCTACTGCCGGCGCAACTGGTCACCCCAGTGAGCCTCAGGCGCTAGCCGTGGGCCTGAGGCGGATTGTGGTGCCGGCCCACGGCTAGCGTCTGAGGCTCACTTTGGATTGCGATGCATGGAACAAAAACATGGACTGAAAAAACAATGCCAACTCCAAATTTTGAGCAGCCCAGCTAAGTCTAGCCGCCTCGGTTCGGCCCCAAGTGAAACATCACGAGCTGCAGGACAGCATCGAGCATCCGGCGCGATGACGCGCCCACTCGGGGCGTTTTTCGGCAAAGGACTCCCGGCCCGGCTGCTCATCGTAGGGATTCCTCAACACATCCAGCAACTCTGCGATCAACGAATCGTCGCCTTGCTCGCTGCGATCAATCGCCATCTGCGCCAAGTAGTTTCGCAACACGTACTTCGGATTGACTCGGTTCATTCGAGTCCGACGCGTGATGTCGTCCACGCCGTCCAGTGCGACCCGCTGGCGGTATCGCGTAATCCATTCGCTCGTCTTCTGGCGAACTTCGTCCGTCAATTGTTCCGTGCGATAGTACGCTGCGGAAAGTACCTCCAATGCGTCGGCCGTGTCACTTCCATCAACTCGCGCGCCAACAAGCGACAGTTGCCGAAAGAAAATCGTCATGTCCGTCTCCGCCAGTTGTAGCAATCCCAGCAGGTCTTCGATCAACGGCTCGTCGGTCTCCTTGTCAAAGGATTCCAAACCGAGTTTCGATGCCATCATGGCATGCCACTGTTGGTTGAACGTTTCCACGTAAGCTCGTAAACCGGCCTGCAACGGCGAAAGATCGTCGCCTAAGAAAGAAGCCAGTGCACCGGCAAGTTGCGCTAGGTTCCACTGTGCGATCTGCGGCTGATTGCCAAAGCAGTACCGGCGTCCTTGTGCGTCCGTTGTGTTGGGAGTCCAGTGAGGATCGTAGTCCTCCAGCCATCCGTAGGGTCCGTAGTCGATCGTCAAACCGAGGATCGACATGTTGTCCGTATTCATCACACCGTGAACAAATCCGACTCGCATCCAGTGCACAATCATCTCCGCCGTGCTCCGGCAGACTTCGCCAAACCATTCCGCGTAGACTTCGGGTTCGAATCGGTCTCCGCCGAATGAATCGGTTGGCGAACCAGGCGCAAGTTCAGGGAAGTCGTTGCGGATCGTATAGGCAAGCAGCTTGGTCAGGTTTTCTGTGTCGTCACGTGATGCAAAGATTTGAAAGTTGCCGAAACGCAAAAACGATGGGGCGACCCGGCACACCACCGCGCCGGGTTCGTATCGCGGATTGCCGTCGTAAAACATGTCACGCATCACCGACTCGCCGGTGGCGACCAGGCTCAAGGCACGCGTGGTGGGGACCCCCAAGTGATGCATCGCTTCGCTGCACAGAAACTCCCTGACCGACGAACGCAGAACGGCCAGGCCATCGGCGGATCGTGAATACGGCGTGGGACCGGCGCCTTTGAGTTGCAACGTTTGACGCCGTCCGTTGACATCGACGACTTCGCACATATTGATGGCCCGACCGTCGCCGAGTTGCCCCGCCCAGTTGCCGAATTGGTGGCCGCCGTAGCACATTGCAAACGGATCCATGGGTTCCAGCACGCGATTGCCGCCGAATACATGGGCAAAATCCTCAGATTGCACCAGCTCGCTGCTCATGCCGAGCATTTCGGCGACTTCCCGCGAATGGGCCAGCAATCGCGGCGCGGAGACCGGTTTGGGGTGGACGCGGGAAAAGCACGCTCCGGTGACTTGGCGGCAGCGATTCTCCGTATTCGGGTCCGCCGGCAAGCTTCGCGAGAACAAGTTGTCAAAGCGGAGGTCTTGCCAGAGCGGTGATGGTAGTTGGGGCTGAGTCAAAACGTGGGGGGCTCGTGCTGAATGCGGGGTTTGGCTGCGTTGTTTCGCAGCAGGATTTGGCACAGATGCCAATGTTTTTCATTGTAGCGACTTGCCCAATTCGCTGATCGGGTCGATGCTGAGCATCAGGATGACCATCCTGAGAGTGCATCCGCACGGCCCAATGATTGTGCATCCGCACGGCCCAAATTGAAATCATGAACGCACCAGCCAGACCAACCATCGAATTGCTTGCCCCCGCCGGAGACTGGGACTGCGCCCGCGCCGCCGTCGAAAACGGTGCCGACGCGATCTACTTTGGGTTGGATTGCGGATTCAACGCGCGGTATCGCGCGAAAAATTTTGGCCTCGATGACTTGCCCGATCTGATGCGATTCTTGCGTCAGCGAGGCGTCCGCGGCTACACGACCATGAATACGCTGGTGTTCGATTCGGAGTTGCCACGGTTTGCGGAAGTCATCGAGCAGGTCGCCGCCGCAGGTGTGGACGCCGTCCTGGTGCAGGACTTGGGAGTCGCCACGTTGGCTCACGAGATTTGCCCGGATCTGGAGATTCACGCCAGCACGCAGATGAGCATGACCAGCGCCGAAACGATCGCCGTCGCTCGACAGCTTGGGCTCTCCAGAGTCGTGCTTGCGCGAGAACTGTCGGTCAAAGAGATCACTCAGATTGCCGCCAAGACCGATATGCCGCTGGAGGTGTTCATCCACGGAGCTCTCTGTGTGGCGTACTCCGGTCAATGTTTGACCAGCGAGTCGCTGGGCGGTCGAAGCGCGAATCGAGGACAGTGCGCACAAGCCTGCCGACTGCCGTATGACCTGATTTGCGACGGCGAGCCGCGTGATCTCGGTGATGTGAAGTACCTACTCAGCCCGCAGGACTTGGCCGGATACGCGATGATCCCAGAATTGATCGACGCGGGCGTTGCGTCGATCAAGATCGAAGGGCGTTTGAAAACGCCTGAATACGTCGCCAACATTTCGCGACATTATCGAGCAGCGATCGACGAAGCCCTGGCGACGCGGATGGTTTCCATGTCCGACGTTGCTCGTCAAGAAATGGAGCTTTCGTTCTCACGCGGTTTTTCACCCGGTTGGCTTGAGGGCAACGATCACAAACGCTTGGTCCCTGGCAAGCAGTCGGCCAAACGGGGCATCCACCTGGGCAAGGTGCGGTCCATTCGCAAAGAGCGAATCCAAGTCGAGTTGTCGGCGCCGATCGCTTTGGGCGACGGGCTGGCGATCCAGTCTCAACGCGTCGACACGTCCGAACAAGCGTTGCAGGGCGGACGAATCTATTCCCTCAACACCGCTTGGGGAAACAAGCAAAGCAGCGCCGAGGCGGGAGACGTCGTTTGGATCGGGTTCGGTGAAGACAGCATTGATTGGGAGTTGATCGACATCGACGCGGACGTTTTCAAGAACGACGATCCCAAACTCAATCGACGTTTGCGTCAAAGTTTCTCCGGTGCTGATGCCGTTCGACGACAACCGGTCGACGTGACGGTCCAGGCATGCGTAGGCCAACCACTTTCGTTGACCGCAACGCTGCCCAGCGGCCTGACGGCGACGGCTGTCAGCGAATTGCCCCTGGAGGCCGCGCGTAAACATGCTGCAACGCAGTCGCACCTGCGTGAACAATTGGACCGATTTGGTGCAACACCCTTTGAACTCGGCTCGGTCACCATGACCATCGATGGCGGCCCGATGGTTCCCGCCAGTGTGTTGAATCAAACACGTCGTGAACTCGCCGATCGTTTGATGGATATGATCGCCAATCCACAACCACGAGCCATCCACCGCGACGCGGGTGCCGCGATGTTGGCACATCAGGTCGAAACCGATTGCACCAATTGCAACCCGCAGCTCGCCGTTTTGTGTCGCAATGAGGAACAGCTCAGAGCCGCTGTTGGTTCCGGCGTCGAGATGGTCTACGTCGACTTTCACGATGTCCGCAAGTACGGCGACGCCGTCGCGATTGCCAGATCAAGTGGTGTGCCGATTGCGATTGCAACGGTACGGATGCAAAAGCCGTCGGAGATGGGGCTGATGCGAGTGCTGTTGCGTCATCAGCCCGAGTGGATCTTGGCTCGAAATCTGGCTGCGATTCAGTTTTTCATCGACGCAGGCGTCGGAGTGATCTCTGATTTCTCATTGAACGTCGCCAATCGACTTTCCGCACGCTGGCTCCGCGACCTTGGCGTCCAACGTGTGACCGCATCATACGATTTGAATCGTGACCAGCTACAAGCGTTGTGTGACAGCGGGGACGGGCCGTCCACGGAAGTCGTCATTCATCAGCACATGCCGATGTTTCATATGGAGCATTGTGTGTTTTGCAGCGTCTTGTCGCCGGGAACCAATAAAACCAACTGCGGTCGACCGTGCGACGATCACGTCGTCCAACTGCAAGACCGAGTCGGGGCAGCGCACACGTTGCAAGCCGACGTGGCTTGTCGAAACACCCTGTACAACGCCCAACCACAGAGCGGTGCCGAGTTGGTCAGTTCGCTGCAGCAACGCGGCGTTCAGTGGTTCCGCTTGGAAATGCTGGATCAGTCGGCCGACGAAGTTCGCCAGACGATTCGCTTGTACCGAGGCTTACTCAGTGGTGAGTCCACGCCGTCGGAGGTTTGGCAACGGCTCAACGCTGTCAACCGAGTCGGCGTGACCCGAGGAACGTTGGAATCAGAACGAAATCCGCTGGCGATTTTGTAATGTCATTTGTTGTAGCGTCATAAGTGACAGAACAAGACAGCCCGGGGCATAGCGAAGCGGCGCCCCGGGATGATGAATAGCGTGATTGTCTCACCCTTTCAGGGTGAAATGGGGACTGCTACTGCTTAACCCTTAACCCAGGGCGTCGCTTCGCTTTGCCCTGGGCTGTCATGTCCCGGCCCTTTCAGGGCGCAGGCGGAATCGGAGTTTGACTCTGCGGTGCAATCTGGCTGGTAGTGTTTCCTGCGCCTTCGGCTGCGGGTCAAACGAAAGTGTTGCGAATGCCATGGTAGACAAGAAGTGGCACAGAAGAAAAGCCAAAACATGAAGTTAGCCTTAGGATTGAACCGCTAACCTCTGTCGGTCTCAAATCGATTAAACTGCTCGCTTTCATTTCTTGAGAGATCTTGCAGGCCCCCGACCATGACTGCTGATTTGGAACTTCCCGTTGCCCTTGGGTTGGATTTCGGAACCGAGTCCGTGCGTGCTCTGCTGATCGACTCACAGGGACGAGAACTTGGATGCGTCTCACGCAACTACGAGCACGGACAGATCACTCAAACGCTGCCAGGGACCGGCCTGACGATACCGCCCGATCACGCGTTTCAATCGCCCAGCGATTGGCTCGACGGCGCAGCCGAGGCGACACGACAGGCGATCGCCGATGCTGGGATCGATCCCAGGCGCATCGTCGGCATCGGTGTTGATTTCACCAGTTGCACGATGCTGCCGACCAAGCGAGACGGAACGCCCTTGTGTCAATTGGATGCGTTTACAGATGTCATGATGGCGTGGCCAAAACTTTGGAAACATCATGGCGCGATCGAGCAAACGCAGCGTATGAACGCAATCGCGGAGGAACGTGGCGAAGCGTTCATGGATCGCTACGGCGGCACCATCGGATTGGAGTGGTTTTTCCCAAAACTGCTGGAGACAATCGACAAGTCGCCCGAGGTGTACGATGCGGCAGAGGTTTGGCTGGAAGCCGGTGATTGGTTTGTTTGGCAATTGGTCGGAGGCGAAGCAGAGCGGTTGCCCAGGTCGACTTGCCAGGCAGGGTACAAGGCGCTGTGGTCGGCCGAGGAAGGTTACGCCAATGACGCGTACTTGTCCGCCGTCGAGCCGCGACTTGCCGAAGCGGTCCGGCGCAAGATGCCCGGCAGGATGCTTTCGCCGGGAGAGAAAGCTGGTGAGTTGACCGAGAAGATGGCCGAGCGATTCGGTTTGCCAGCGGGGATCGCTGTCTCCGCCGCAACAATCGATGCACACTCGGCGGTCCCGGGTGTCGGAGCGGCCGAGCCGGGCACCTTGGTAATGGTGATGGGGACCAGCAGTTGTCACATGCTCAACGCGACGATCGGCAAGCCCGTCAATGGCGTCGCGGGTATCGTCGATGGAGGAATCTTGCCGGGCATGTTCGGTTACGAAACGGGACAAGCCGCTGTCGGTGACGCGTTTGCTTGGCTATTGAAACTGCTGAATCTCCAATCGTTTGATGAACTGGGGCGTGCAGCGATCGCTTTACCACCAGGATCGGAGGGTGTGGTGTGCTTGGATTGGATGAACGGCTGTCGTACTCCGTTGATGGACGGTTCGCTGAAAGGCGTTTTCGCTGGTTTGACTTTGGCGACAACGCCAGCTCATCTGTACCGCGCCTTGTTAGAAGCGTCCGCGATGGGTGTTCGGTGGATCGTCGACTTGCTCACCGAAGGCGGCGTGCCGGTGGAGCGTTTTATCGCGACCGGCGGATTACCGCACCACAATCCTGCCGTCACACAGATTTATGCGGATGTCTTGGGCTGCGAGATCGAAGTGCATCCGTCGGAGCAAGGTCCCGCTGTGGGGGCCGCCGTGTTGGGAATGTTGGCGGCAGGGTCTGAAAAAAGTGGCTTTGAAAACGTCGTCGATGCCGCCAGTGCCATGGCGGCCGTTCCGGTAGAGAAAAAGAAAATCGTCAAGCCGCAGCAAGACCACCGTGCCGCATACGACGTGCTGTATGCTCGATACGGTCGTCTGGCCGTCACCTTTTCAACACCCGATTTGCTAAACTAGACGTTTTGTTAGTGTCCGCTTCGCGGGCTTCTTACTGCAGGCTCCTCAACGCCATCCCCATCCCACCATCACTGCTCGAATGAACCAACCGATCACTCTCATCGCCTCAGGCGATTTGCGTCTGTCCGCCAACCAAGTCTGCTGGCCTGCACAGCAACAAATGGAGATGGCGTTGACTTCTGCGATCGAGCAGCACGGCCATCGCGTCGTTCGTGGTCATGCACCAGATGGGGCGTTGGGACATGGTTTCATCTCGTCGCAACGTCAGGGGATGGACGTCTTTCGTGGCATCGATCCTGATTCGCCGCTGATCGTCGCCGAAGCGGTTTGGCAATACTCGCATCACGTATTGGCGGGACTGACGACGCATCAGGGACCGATCCTGACGGTCGCCAACTGGTCCGGGCAGTGGCCTGGTTTGGTGGGGCTGTTGAACTTGAACGGATCGTTGACCAAAGCGGGCGTTCCCTACAGTTCATTGTGGAGCCAGGATTTCAATGACTCCTGGTTTCAAGAAAGGCTGGGACAATGGCTGAGAAGCGGCCGGGTCGAGCATGATACCTCGCACGTCTCTCACTTTGACCCATCGACGGTGGAGATAGCGACTCGCAACATCGGTTCTGAAATCGCTAGGGAACTGAAGCGTGATAAAGCGATCATGGGAGTGTTCGACGAAGGGTGCATGGGGATGTTCAACGCGATCATCCCAGACCATTTGCTCAATCCCGTCGGCGTATTCAAAGAACGACTCAGTCAGTCTGCGTTATATCACGAAGTCCAACAGGTCAGTGATTCAGAGGCACAAGCGGTGCGTCGTTGGCTTGACGATGCGGGCATGCGATTCCACACCGGTCCGAGTCACGAATCGGATTTGACCGATGCTCAGATCTTGGACCAATGCCGGACGTACATTGCCGCGGTTCGAATCGCCGATGACTTTGGATGCGACTGCATCGGAATCCAGTATCAGCAGGGCTTGAAAGATCTGCTGCCGGCAAGCGATTTGGTCGAAGGAATGCTGAACGATTCGGTGCGCCCTCCCGTCATGTCGCGCGACGGTTCACGTGAGTTGTACGCCGGCGTGCCGCTCACGCATTTTAATGAAGTCGACGAGTGCGCGGGACTGGACGGGCTGCTGACCCAGCGAGTTCACTCGACGATGGGGCAACCGGTCGAAAACACCTTGCATGATCTGCGATGGTCCGATCGAGACGAGTCGGGAACCACCGATGATGAGGTTTGGGTACTGGAAATCAGTGGCGCCGTCCCCGCGTCACACTTCGCCGGCGGCTGGTCGGCGGCGGAGGGTTTTCGTCAGCCCGCGATGTATTTCCCAAGCGGCGGCAGCACGATTCGAGGAATCAGCAAACCGGGTGACGTCGTTTGGTCTCGCATTTTTGTTGAAGGAGACCGCCTGAAAATGGACCTGGGTCGAGCCTCCGCCATTGAATTGCCCATCGAGGAGACGCAGCGACGCTGGGACAGCACCACGCCGCAGTGGCCGATCATGCACGCGGTTTTGCACGGTGTTACTCGAAATCAAATGATGGCTCGGCACAAAGCCAACCATATCCAAGTCGCGTACGCGAACTCGGCGGAGGAAGCAGATCGGGCGATGAAGGCAAAGGCGGTTGCGGCCGCCGAACTGGGGATGGAAGTTGCCCTGTGTGGGGTCTCGTGACGGCCGATCTCACGAAGACCGTGGAGATTTCGCAGCAGCTCATGCAAAGGAGCCGATTGGACATTTACGACCTGTGCAACTGTCCAAGTAAGGCGGCTTGGTAGTTTTTTGCGATTTTTTCTAAAGTTGCCCAGATAGTGCCATGGCCTACGAATTTGAACGTTTTTTTTCTTCGGCGAGTTCCAGCAGCCGATCTGCATCCGAATTTGAAACGCCCAAACCCTGGCCGCTCGTGACTCGCCCGGCCAAAAAATGAAAAAAAGCCAGAATTTTTGGCCACTATTGGAGTGACGCTGTGTCTGTCAAGGCAGAGGAAACGGTTCCCGGGCAGCATCTCCAGGGCCGCTATTTTCATCACAAGCGTCTCAACGGGAACCGGTTTTGGTCGCAATGTCCACCGCCTTTCGGGTTTCAGGGTCAGAAAACGGGTCCTGTCAAGTCGTATTTGCTTGACCGCCACTAATTTTGACCTAGAGTTACGGTGGCAGGAGCATGCAGACTCCTCTTCTAGGGGAATTCTCGCACTCAAGCCGGTCGATAGCGTGGTTGGTTCGCGAACGAGGTTTGAGAGCGACTTACTGCGATAGGCGGCGAATCGAAGATACAAGGCCGGTTTGGAAAGGAATGAACAATGTTGGTTTTATCAAGAAAGAAGAACGAGAGTATCGTCATCAACAACGACATCAAAATCGTGGTCGTTGAAATTCGAGGCGATAAAGTCCGTCTGGGCGTTGAGGCTCCCCGTGAGGTGCCGGTGCATCGTCGCGAAGTCTACGATGCGATCCAGCGCAGCCTGGAATCGGGCGACGCAACGGTCGAATCCTGAGAAGTCAGTGGATTCACGGCGTTTCGAGCGAGTTAGCCTTTTTTTGCTGGCACAGGAATCCTCGTGATCACATTTTTTTCGTGTGATCACGGGGCTTGCACCTGAGGCAATTTCGTTTTGCGATTGAGGCGGCATTCAATTTCGGTCGCATAATAGGCCTTTCGACGCCACGGTGAGCATCTTTGGTACCAATTGTCGCACGGTGGCTAACGAACCCTTGACGCTAGGGCCGTGTCTCCGGTACAACCTCGCTCGTTGGAGAAAAGCTCGCTTTTCAAAAAACGAAGGCCCCTTCGTCTAGCGGTCTAGGACACCGCCCTTTCACGGCGGCGACACGGGTTCGAGTCCCGTAGGGGTCACTGAGTGACACAATCGACGAGAAGTCGAATTTTTACCCCGGTTCATCATCCGGGGTATTTTTATGCGCCTTCTGCAGAATGTTGCCTTCGTCGTCCTCGCTGGGACCGTTACAGGACAATCGATGATTCACTTAATCGCCTTGGCGATTTCCCGGCCCAGTTGAGCGGATGACTTTGGGCCGTAGTGGCCATAGGCAATCCAATCGAATTCCTGCCGGTCGACCGAACGCAGGTCGATGATTTTTATTTTTTTGGATGTTGAGGGGGGCAATGTCACCGGGCCGACGTGCTGGGATTGGTGCGGCAAGGCGATGACCAACACCCTGCCGATTCCCAGTTCTGTGAGTCGCACAGCCGCTTTGTAGATGGACAATACGTCATCGGGTTGCTCGTTGGGCTGGTCATGCGATTCGGATTGGCCAGATGCCTGACCCTGATTGAATCGCGAGATCATGCGGAGCGGTGTTTGTGCGACGCGACAGATCCCAGCAGCGACATAGCTTTTGTAGTAAAGCTCGCCGGCAAGATCGGCGGCCGGGTCCGCAGGCATGACCACCGAGTCGATCATTCGAAAATCATCGACCGGTTCGAACCGATCCCAATTGGAATTCACCCGATAGTCTTCCGCCCCATGAGCGAAAACGATCGCTAAATCGAACTCACTGGGACTGGTAAACCGCTGGAGTTTTCGAAGGTCTTGACCCAGCGTGAATCCAGGCCATGAAATCAAATCGATTTGGATCGATTCATCCAATCGTTGGGCCACTTGCTGGTGCAAACACTCCGCATCGGAGAGGCCGTAGCAAAACGTCATCGACGCACCGCCCAACATGATGACTCGCAATGGATCACTATCACCGGTTTCGTTGCGGATCGCCGGTTGTCGAAATCCGCTGGCATCCAGTTGCAGTGGTTCCATCCAGACGTGATCCGCGTTTCTCATCGCGCCTCGGAATTTGGGACGATAGACAAATCCGAATTCAGCATCCCGCTCGTGAACGCCTTCGGTGAACCATGTCGAATAAAACAGCTCCTGCGGCACCAGCATACGCAAAACGCTTTCGCACATGCCCCAACCAATCACTAACGCCACCAACATGGACAAGCCCGTTCGAAACGGACGTCTGACCACGAATGTATCTCTTGCGCTGGGCTGCCGGCGGATGTCAGACATTTTGGGTGACGCCTAGAACTGAAAATAGAGAAACGTAGTGGGGCGAAAACCGACCGAGATCACCGACAGGATCATGAACACGTAAAGACTCCATCGCACGATCACCGGAGCACGCAAAAACACCAACTCGCTTTGCGTTGCTTCACGCCAAATATCGATCGACAGCATGATCGAAAGTGCCGTAAGAGTCGGAATTGCGAACGAAATCCATCGTGGATCCCAAAACCGCGATGCAAAAAGGACGCTGAACGTCTCCCGGATCTGCATGAAGCTTTCACAGCGAAACAGCGTCCAGCCGATCAGCGTCAGAACGAACATCAATGCGATTTGGAATACTCTGGCAACCGCTCGAATTGACCTGGAATGAGTGGGGCTCCTGCTGGTCGATCGGCAGGCATTCCAAGCGTGCACCCCGATCAGCAATGCTCCGTGATAGACGCCCCAAAGCACAAAGTTCCAGGAGGCACCATGCCACAACCCGCCCAGCAACATGGTGATCATCAAATTGCGACATGTTTTGGCTAACCCAAAACGATTTCCTCCCAGCTCAAAGTACAAATAGCGTCGCAACCACATCGAGAGGGAGCGATGCCAGCGATTCCAAAAGTCTCGTGGACTGGTGGCGAGGTACGGTTGCCGAAAGTTCGACATCAGTCGAAACCCCATCCATCGCGAGATCCCGCGAGCAATCAGACTGTATCCGGCAAAGTCACCGTAGATCTGAACGGCGAATGCGATGTTGGCCAGCCAAGCGACCGATGCGCCATACCGGCTGGGCGAAACATAGAATTGATCGACCATGGGCGCGACGGAGTCTGCCAGCACGACTTTGTAGAAACAACCCAGGACGACAAACTGTGTTCCGATCGCGAGATCCACGCGACGTATCCGCCGTTTGTGAAGCACTTGCGGTAGAAAATGCGTCGCCCGCTCGATCGGCCCGGCGACCAATTGGGGAAAGAAAGCGACGTACACGGAGAAGCCCAACAGGTCCCTACAGGCCGGCACTCGACCCCGGTAGACGTCGATCGTGTAGCTGAGTGTTTGGAAGGTGTAGAAACTGATCCCGACCGGCAATACGATCTCTGCCAATGTGGGAGATAGCGGCAATCCAAAGAATCCTGTCAATTGGCAAAACGACTCGATCGCGAACCCCAAGTACTTGAAGGTCGCAAGGACACCCAGATTGACGGCAAGACTCAGCATCAGCCAAGTCTTTCGGGAGGTAAAACTCTGAGAATCGTCGATACGTCGTGCGGCGAAATAGTCCACGCCGGTGGACAACAGGATCAGGCCAAGAAAACGATAATCCCAGGCGGCGTAGAAGACATAGCTCGCTACCAACAACAACACGTTCTGCGTGCCGACACGTTTGCCTGATGCCAAATAGGCAAGGTAGACAATCGCGTAGAAGCCTAAGAATGTGTAGCTATTGAAGAGCAAGCGGCAGGACTCTAGCGTTCAATTGGATGACTCGGGTTTTCTCTCAGGCGATGCAAATTCTAACTCAGCAACCACCAACGAGTGGTCCGATCCTTCTCGATGGATGATTTTTGAATCGATCGATCTAAAGTGCCGCGAGTGAAAGATGTAGTCAATTCGCAATAGCAAAGGCAAAGGCTGTGTCGGCCAGCTCCAAGTTGGATGTGTATCGGCTTCGTCATGGTTGGCGGCGTAGGCATCAACCAAGCCTTTTTCGGCGAGAAGCTTCGGTGCCTCGAAGGTGGAGATGCTGTTGAAATCACCGAGTACGATGGTTGGTTGATCGGAATCAATGGTCTCGACGATTCTCTCGATCTCAAGGACATGTTTTTTCTCGGTCGTAGAAAGAGCTTTCATCGCATCACGAAGTCCCGAACCACGATTGATTTGAAACGGTGTCAAATGAACATTCACAAGGTGGACCGCCTTGCCGGAGCGATTCAGTTGCGCAGAATAGAAACCGAACAGTCCGGCAGACGGTGGTGTGAATTTTAGATCACTGAGTTCTGTCTTCGATGCAAACGCAAATCGCTCCCCCGCGTAGCGTCCATCGTGTCCGACCGAATGAAAATGTGGGTATGTCGCGACGAGGTGCTCACGAAGGAAACGTTCGGACTGCACTGTGGTTTCCTGAAAGCAGACCAGGTCGGGATCGGCTGTGCGAATCGCATCGAGCACCTGATCTCCACGTCGATTGCCCCAATTGAGGTTGTAGGTTGCTACGCGAATGGATTCGGCGCTGGCGTCAGTCGCCAATGTCAAAACGATGAAGAGTAGAGCGGAGGGCGTTCTCATGACAACCGTTCGTCCAAGATTGTTGATACAACTCCGCGTTACCAGGAAGCGAATCAGGCCCCGCGAAGGGTAGCAGAAGTCATAGAGGCGAGCATCCACTACTACAAATTCTAACGAACGAAGTCGTTGATATCGATCGCGAGCGATTTGATTTTGCTGCGTAGGGTGACGCGGGAGATGCCCAAGATGTTTGCCGCCTTGAGTTGATTTCCAGAGGTGTGCGTCAAAACCTGTCGAATCAATTGCCGTTCCGCGATCGTGATCGCTTCGTGGTAGAGATTGGTGCTACCAGCGTTCAAGCGATCAGCGACGAAACGTTCGGACACAAGATCGGTCGTCTCGGGCTGCGCGTCACCGAGAAATAGTTCCCCGGCCATCGGCGGCAAAAAGTCAGGCAGCAGCACATTCCCCCTGGCTGTGAGCAGGGATTGTTTCATCGCATTTTCCAGCTCTCGCACATTTCCCGGCCAATGATACTGGTTCAAAACTTCCAGAGTTTCGGGGGCGATGGTCCGGATGTCTTTTCCAAACTCGCTGCTGTAGCGTCTCAGGAAATACTCGGCAAGAATCTTGATGTCGTCTTCACGTTCACGCAGCGGCGGCAAGAGGATGGTGACCACGCTGAGGCGAAAATACAGGTCGGCTCGAAAGAGTCCTTCGGAGACCAACTGTTTGAGATCGTGATTGGTTGCCGCAATGATTCGCGTGTCGACCGTGATGGGTGTGTTGCCGCCGACACGTTCAAAGGTCTGATCTTGCAGGACACGCAAGAGTTTGGCTTGGGTCATCGGTGACATATCGCCAACTTCGTCCAGAAAAAGCGTGCCGCCGTCGGCCTGCTCTAGTTTTCCGATCCGCTGTCGGTGGGCGTCGGTGAACGCGCCTTTTTCGTGGCCGAAGATTTCACTTTCCAGCAACGCGTCGGGGATCGCGGCGCAATTGATCGCTTGAAAGGGTCCATTGGCGCGAGCGCTGTGATGATAGATGGCTTGCGCAACGACTTCTTTACCTGTGCCGCTTTCTCCTTGCAGCAACACGGTCAGGTTCTGCGGCGCGACTCGGCCGATGGACTTGTAGACTTCCTTCATCGCCCTGCATCGACCGACAATCGCGTCGCTGAGCGCATCATGCGATTGCCCGTCATCCGACAGCACCGGTTGAACCCTCACCATACGGCTCAGGTTGAATGCCTTCTCCAGCAAGCTACGGATTTCATCCAGTTCCAGCGGCTTGAACAGATAGTCATACGCTCCCAACTTGGTGGCTTCGATCGCCGATTGGACCGTCCCATGCCCGGTGATAAAAATGAAGGGAACGCGTGGATCGATTTCACGCAAGCGAGTAAACAGCTCGATGCCGTTGGTGTCTGGCAGACTCAAGTCGAGGACAACGACGTCGGGTTTGGATTGAACAAAGAGAGCCTGCCCCTCAGCACCACTGCTTGCCGTCAAAACCGTCGTCGTATCACTTCCAAAGGCGCGTTCGAACGCCTTCAATATGGACGCTTCATCGTCGATGACTAACAGGCTTTGCATGATTCCTCGCCGGATGATTTGTCACTGTCTGCGGAACTCGACGGCGACGACTGTCCATCGCCGCTGCCTTCGGACGCGATCGGCAGTGTCAGTTGAAACACAGCTCCCTGGGTGGAACCGTTGGCTCCCGTCAAGGTTCCGCGATGTGATTCCGCGATCTGACGACAGATTCCCAAACCGAGACCGACGCCATTGGGTTTGCTGGTGGCAAAGGGAGTAAAAAGCTTTGGCAGCATCGAGTCGCTGATTCCGGTTCCGGTGTCGGCAACGTGGACGCAAACTTCTTGTTCGCTTGCCGAGACCTTGATCTCCAGGTCTCCTCCCTCGGGCATGGCGTCGAGCGAATTGAGGGTCAGATTCAACATCAGTTGCTGGATTTGCGAGGCGTCTCCCCAAATCAGGATCGGATCGCTGGGGCAGTGGAGCCGAAGTGTGACACTCTGCGACTTGCACCGTCCGTCAATCAGTTTAACGGCGTTATGTATGGCGTGCTGAATCGAGAACTTGCTTGTCTCCCCTTTTTCAGGGCGGGCAAAGTCGAGCAAGCTGTTGACGGATCGCTCCATCCGACGAATCTCTTGTTCGACCAATTCCAGATCGTCCGTCGGGAATCCTTCCTCGGCAAATAGGCTGCGGTTGACTTGAATCAGCATCTTGATTGATGTCAACGGATTGCGGATTTCATGTGCGACGCCGGTTGCGAGTTGAGCCAACGTGGTCATCTGCTGAGCACGTAGAGCTTCCGTTTCGCGAGCCATCATCAACCGTTCCTGTTCGGCTTGTTCGGACTGGGTCAAGTCGCGAATGATTGCGATGCGCAATTGCCCCAACTCCGATGGGTACTCACTGATGGAGACTTGGATCGGAAACGACTGGCCACTGGCATCCTGGAACGTTGATCTGAAATCACGAGGCAAGTTCTCCAGGCTTTGCGGAATCCCAGGCATCAAGCGTTTAGTGGAGCTACCAACCACAGCATCCGCGGGGATGCTGAACAATTCCGAGCAGGCTCGATTGCACGACAAAATACGTCCGTTGGAATCAAACGTCAGGATGCCTTCGCTGGCGTTGGCGACGATGGTCTCGCTTCGCAAGTGTTCCTGAACGGCGACGCGTCGCAGCGGGCCGATGATGACCCACCACAGGACGGGTGCGCAAATCAGAGTCAGCATGACCGCATCCAAGAATGCTCTACCCGACTCGCCGAAAAATGACGGCATGATGTAGGGCAGTACAAACATCACCCCGACTTCCGCGACGAAAACCACCAGCAGCACGACCGCCAAAATCCGCGTTGGGGAACGCAGGATCGAGGAGAGGGCCGTCGCTGAGTAGGGCATCGGAAAGTCGCGTATGAGTCGCGGTGTGCTGGTGGTGTGTCGAACGGAAGCGGTGATCAACTAACCTAATCGACGAACGTCAGGCCGGGAAACCATTGGCATCCTTATTTGACCACGAAATTCACCAAGCGACCGGGCACCGCGATTTGTTTTACAATCTGCTTGCCCTCCAGCAGTGACTGGACACGCTGGTCCGCCAAGGCAGCTTCCATCATTGCGTCTTTTCCGGCCTCTGGCGGGACATGGATCTTGGCCTTCACCTTGCCGTTGACCTGCACCGGAACTTCGATCGTCTCCTGGACCAATGCGGCTTCGTCCCATTGCGGCCAAGCCTCCAAGGAGATCGACTCGGTTCCTCCCAAAGCACGCCAAAGCTCCTCCGCCAAGTGTGGTGCGTAGGGCGACAACAGGATCAGGAAAGTTCGCATCGCCGACTTGGGTCGCTGTTCGCAGCGTGTGAAATGGTTGGTGAACTCCATCATCCGAGCGATCGCGGTGTTAAAGCTCATCGCGTCGGTGTCTTCGGTGACCTTCTTGATGGTCAAGTTCAACACGCGATTCTGTTCATCGTCGCAAGGCTCATCGGTCAACGCTGATTGCAGCGTGAACTCATCTTCGCGATCGTCGACGACCATTCGCCAAACGCGATCCAGAAAACTGCGTACTCCCCCGACACCGGCCATCGCCCACGGCTTGGTGGCTTCCAGTGGTCCCATGAACATTTCATACAGTCGCAGCGCGTCGGCACCGTAGTCGCGGACGACCACGTCTGGATTGACAACATTGCCACGACTCTTGGACATCTTGTGCGCGCGGCTCTCGATTTTGATCGACGGGTCTGACTTCAACACGAACCCTTCGCCCTTCTTTTCCACGTCGTCTTCGCTGACTCGTTTGAGCTCCACGATCGATCCATCCGCCGTGACCCGCTCACCCTGTTCGTTCTTTCGCGTTTTCTTGGCCGAGACTGGGTTTCCGCTCTCGTCAAAATATCCGGTGAATTCGACTTCCCCGAGAATCATTCCTTGATTGACCAATCGACCAAAGGGTTCCGGTGTGCTGACGTAGCCACGGTCGTACAGGACTTTATGCCAAAACCGCGAGTACAACAGGTGCAACACGGCGTGTTCGGCTCCACCAACGTACAAGTCGACCGGCATCCACGCTTTTTCTTTCTCCGGGTCCACTAATGCGTCGGAGTTCTTGGGATCGATGTATCGCAAGTAGTACCAGCAGGAGCCGGCCCACTGTGGCATCGTATTGGTTTCGCGGCGGTAACGCTTACCGTCGATGGTGACGTACAACCAGTCATCGTCGGCCTTAGCCAACGGCGGTTCCGGTCGACCGTGCGGTTTGAAATCCTCCAGGTCGGGCAGACGCACGGGCAAATCACTGTCGGGCACGCCACGCATTTGACCGGTCGGATTTCCGTCGGCGTCCAACTCATGCAAGATCGGAAAGGGCTCGCCCCAGAAACGCTGGCGGCTGAACAACCAGTCACGCAGTTTGTAATTGACCGCTTCGCTGCCTTGCCCGCATTCGCTCAACCAACTCGTGATCTCCGTTTTGACTTCGTCGGTCGTCTTGCCGTCGAATCTGCCGCTGTTGATCGCGCGGCCTCGTGCGGCAAAGCACGCTTTGCCCGCCAAGATCGCATCGCGGTTGGGATCATCTGCGTCCGGCTCCACCACGGCGATGACGGGCAAATCAAACTGCACCGCGAATTCAAAGTCGCGTTCGTCGTGCGCCGGGACCGCCATGATGGCTCCCGTGCCGTACCCGGCCAATACGTAATCCGCAACCCAGATCGGGATCGGTGTGCCGTTGACCGGGTTGATCGCGTGCGAGCCGGTGAACACACCCGTTTTGACCTTGTCGCCCTCGGTGCGTTCGCGGTCGCTCTTGAACGATGCTTTTTCGCGATACGCTGCTACCTCCGCTGCTTGTTGCTGGCTGGTCAACGCGTCGACCAGCGGGTGTTCGGGGGAGATCACCATGTAGGTGGCGCCGAACAAGGTGTCCGGCCGGGTCGTGTAGACACGCAACGCGGAGTCGCCGGGTTGTTCGGGAAAGCCCAACTCACTGCGTTGAGCTTTCCAGCGATCAAACTCCGATTCCGGGCCGGTATAAAAGTCGACTTCAGCTCCGGTGCTGCGGCCGATCCAATCCTGCTGCAGTTTCTTGATCCCGGTCGGCCAATCCAAATCATCCAGTCCGCTCAACAGGCGTTCGGCGTAGTGCGTGATCCGCAACATCCACTGTCGCAGCGGGATCCGTTTGACCGGGTATCCGCCACGCTCGCTCTTGCCATCGACGACTTCCTCGTTGGCCAACACCGTGCCCAGCTCTTGACACCAGTTGACCAACGCGTCGTCTTGATAGGCCAAGCGGTGCTGGTTCTTGTACGTTTCGACGGCATCGCTGCCCGCCGCACTGATTTCAGCGGGGATGGGCAATTCATCGATCGGGCGCCCTTTTTGGGATTCGGCGTCGAACCAAGTATCAAAGAGCACCAAAAAGATCTTCTGCGTCCAGCGAAAGTAGTCTTCGTCGGTCGTCGCCAAGACACGGTCCCAGTCATAGCTGAAACCCAGCATCTTCAATTGGCGTGTGAAATTGTCGATGTTCCGTTGCGTCTGAATCCGCGGATGCTCTCCGGTCTTGATCGCATGCTCCTCGGCCGGCAAACCGAACGCGTCAAATCCCATCGGGTGCAGCACGCTTTCGCCTCGCATGCGAGCGAACCGTGAGACGATGTCCGTCGCCGTGTAGCCTTCAGGGTGCCCGACGTGGAGGCCGTCGCCACTGGGATAGGGAAACATGTCCAACACATAGCGTTTCTTGGTACCGGGCATCTCCGGTGTCGCAAAAGTATTGTTCTCGTCCCAGTAGGCTTGCCAACGTGGTTCGATTTCTGCGGGGTTGTAGCGAGGCATCTGAGGGTGTGAATGAAAAGGAAAGGTTGCAAATGAAAGTCAACACAGCGATGGCACGGCATCAACACGATGCATTTATGCGCGTACCGCGGCTCTTATGCGGGAACCGCGTCCGCCGAAACGTACCACTGAGTCGGTTTGATCAATTGAGAGGGATACAAGTGAGGTTGGTGATTCGTTGACAAGACTTGACGCATGGCGGCCTGCTTGGCCGATCCCGTGATCACAAACCAGATGTTCTGTCCGGAATTGATCGCGTCGGCGCACAGCGTGTAACGAAAGGCATCAAATTTCGGAACCCAGTTTTCGACAAACAGCCTGTCGGTGCACTGCAACGCTTGTGTTTCGGGAAACAACGAAGCCGTGTGAGCGTCGTCGCCCATCCCCAACAACACCAAATCCCAAGACGGCAGTTGCCCGGCAAAATGTTCGCGCAGAGTTTGATCGTATTCTAAGGCCGCCGCCGCGGGATCATTCACCTGGACCGGAACCGGATGGACATTTCCAGACGGAACAGGTACGTGATCCAACAAGGCTTGATGGACCATCCGGCAATTGCTGTCCTCGTGGTCATGCGGCACATTTCGTTCATCGCCCCAAAACCAATGGATGCTGGCCCATGGCAAATCCTCGTCCCGAAGTCGCTCATACACGACCTTGGGCGTTGATCCGCCCGAGAGCGAAACGTTGAACGTCCCGTTGGCCTCCACACAGCGGCGAGCCAACGCACAAAAATCGTTGACCAAGGCGGATTGCAGTGTCGGAACGTCGGGAAAGGGCTCAAATGGCGTCATGATTGGGGTTGAATTTTCGTGGGGTCCTGTCCAGATCAGTGCGTCAAGGCGGTACGATACCATGACCGGACAAACTACAAACCTCCCCCTTTTTTTCGCGGCCGCCCACCGTCCGCTCCGAACCATGCAGAACGTACGCGTCAAAGTCCACGAAAACGTCGCCACGGTGGTCTTGGATCGTCCAGAATCGCACAACGCGCTGAACCCGCAACTCGTGGCGGATTTGAAACAAGCGTTCTCGGATGTGCACCAGGAAAAACGTGTGGGTGCGGTCGTGCTGAGCGCCGCCGGGGACCATTTCTGCTCTGGTGTTGATCTCAAGGTTTTTTCAGAAATCTCGCAATTGCCTGGACACGAAGCGATGGCCCAGTGGCACACCATCTGGAAAGAACTGACCGAATTGCTGGAACAGATGCTGCGTTTCCCCAAACCGATCGTCGCAGCGGTCGATGGAAAGGCGATCGGCGCGGGGCTCTCGCTGGTGCTGGCTTGCGACCTATTCGTGATGAGCGACCGCGCGACCTTGAGCTCCAACGCCGTCCAAAGAGGATTGGTCGGCGGCGCGACTGCGGCCCTGATGTCGTTTCGATTCGGCGGAGCGATCGCAGCGCGCATGATGCTCAGCGATGCCGAGATGAGTGCCGCTCAAGCCGATGCGATGGGCTTGACCAGTGAGGTCGTCGACTCATCGCAAGTTTGGGTCGCGGCAAATCGGTGGGCACAGCGATGCGGCCAAGCCCCCCGGGAAGCCCTGCAAGCGACCAAACGTGTGCTCAACGAAAGTGTCGGAGAAGCCTTGTTGACGCAACTCTCGGCCGTCGCCGCCGACAGCGCCGCGGCCTGTACCACCGACGCCGCTAACGAAGGCATCCGTGCATTTGTCGAAGGCCGCTCGGCCAATTGGCCATGACGGCTGTTGTTCACTGAGCATCCCAATCGCAAAGAGTCAACGACCGCAAAGAGTCAACGACACTCTCAGTTCGCCTTGGCTTTCGACTTGCCCTTCGTTTTTGCCGGCGGCTTGCTGCTGATCTTCATGTACTCCTTCATCCGATCGACGTAGCCGCCGTGGCTGTATTGGCACGCCGCCATGGCTTCTTCGTATGGCTGTGTCCCGTTGCCGATCCAGTCGATGATGTTAAAGATCTTGAGCGATGCGTACGAGCTTTCACGCAACATCTCGTTCCAACACGCCTGAGCGGCGTCTTGGTCTCCGCTGCGATACAGAATCCATGCGGCCATCGCGCGGACGTGATCACTCTCGTCGTCAAGTGATTTTCGAATGACCTCCATGTCCAAATCCGCTTTCTGCGGCAACAGAAAGCATCCGACGATCGCCCAGTAGCGAACTCCGGAGTCCGTGTGCTGTAGATCCTGATAAAACTTGGCACGATTCTGCGGATCGATTGCCAACGCGGCGGCTGCGGCTTGCTGGTACGCCTTGACGTCATACAAGCTGGGATCGCGAACGATGTCGTAGATCATCTTGCCGCTTTGTTCTACCCGTTTCAGCATTTCGCTCTCGGGGATCAGCCCAGAGTCAAAGTGTTCGAGTTGCCACGCGTCCAGAGCCTTGCTCAAACGCTCAACTTCTGCGGCATATTTCGGATCGTCGACCAAGTTGTTGACGTTGTCCGGATCGACGGACGTGTCATAAAGTTCTGCGGGTGGTTTGGTGCCGAAGAAGCGTCCCGTGACCGAATCTGTCTTGCCCGCCAAGTAATGCTCTTGCCAAGCCTGCGTCGCGCGCATGTTCCACAGATAGTTGAGGTGTTGTCCCCAAGGGGCATAGGGCATGTAGTTGCGAATGTACAAGAAACGTGTGTCGCGAATCGCGCGAACGTTGTCACATCGCTCGTCCATTCGAGTACGGAAACTGACGTGATAGTCGCGTGACGCTTTGTCTGGTCCCAGGAACACGCGTCCCTGTAAGTAGTCCGGCGTCTGCGCGCCGCATAGATTCAACCACGTCTTGGTCATGTCGATGAAGCTCACCAAATCGTGAACTTTGCTCCCAGGATCGCCCGGCCGCAAGTGCTTGAACTTTTCGGGGATGCGAATGATCAAGGGGCAATGCGTTCCGCTGTTGAACAGAAAACGCTTGCTGCGCGCGATCACACCACCGTGGTCCGAATTGTGAACGACAATCGTGTTCTCAGCCAATCCGGCGGCCTCCAACGCATCCAGTGACGCTCCGATCTCAGCGTCCATCTTTTTCATCTGGTCGTGGTAGTGGGCGTAGTTCTTGCGGATGTCTGGAATGTCCGGATGATATTTTGCCAATCGAACGTCGTCGGGGCTGTGCGTCGTATGATCAACATCGCCGAACGCTTTGGACTCATGAGACAACGTGCTGTTGATGACCATAAAGAACGGTTGCTTTTGTTTCAGCTCTTGCCAATCCGCTTTGTTGGTGTCCCAGGCCTCCGTGTCAGGACGGCCTCCGATGTTGTAGTCCGTCTTCTTTTCATTGCCGACAAAGTATCCGGCTTCTTTGAGCAAGTCCGGATAGTATCGAATGCGATCGTGTGGAATCTCGTTTCGGCTACGCATCGGATGCGTGCCCATCGAGATCGCGTGGACACCGGTGATCCAAGTGCTACGAGAGGGAGCACAAACGGGAGCGTTTGAATAACAGTGCATGTACTGAAATCCCTCGGTCGCCAACGCGTCGATGCGGGGCGTCTCGGCGTATGGGTTGCCGTAACACCCGACCCAATTGACGTTGTTGTCTTCACAGGTCAGCCACAAGATATTGGGGCGTTGTGAGGAGTCAGCCTCTGCGGCGCACAGAAGATCGCGATGGAATGCCGCAGGCGTCAGAATCAAAGTCAAAAAAAGGCACGCAACCAAGAATGCTTTGGATGTATTTCGATGCATGTCAAGATCTTGCTGGGAGGGGAAGCGTTTGGGGAATCCCCCACATCTTAACCCAAATCAAGTCGCCCAACTTGCGATCTCTCCACTCACCTACAGCATCGGTGGCGGCGGTGGTGGCGGCGGTGGTGGCGGCGGAGGCGAGGGCACCGGTGGCGGATCAGGGCTTGGTGGCGGGACGGGACTGGGAGGTGGATCCGGGCTGGGCGGTGGTGGAGGAGGTGGCGGTGGCTCTGGCAAATTTGCCGACATTTGCATCGGAGCCCGCTCGGTCATCATCCGGCTGCGTCCTCGCAATTCGCCTGAGACGAACTGCGGAATGACCAACGAATTGCTGGCTGTCGGTGCTGTCACCGTGACTTCGACCAACTTGGTGTTCTCGTCGATCGTTGCCGGATTGAGCGTGACCACGCCATGATTGACTCCGATGGTCGCCAGATGATTCTCCGCACGTTGCTGCACATCGGACGCTTTCGCCCCAGGGACAATCGCGTCGCGGGCGGCCAAGTAGGCGGCGTGATTCAGGGTGTGCCTCAGCATGCTGATACGAGTGATTTCAATCCCGCCGAAAACCAACATTACCAAGACAACAAGAATGAGTGCGAACTCAACGGCGGTGGCACCCTGGCGACTCGAGTAATCGCGACCGTGCAACGCGTCGTTTGCATCGCGATGACGGGCTGAAGCGGTCCGTATGGATCTTGGGGTCGCCATGGTTGATTCCTCGTAGGCCTACTGGGTCAACAAGGTGGGTAGCCGACGAGCGATTTGCCGAAACGCATCTTGCAATTGGGTTGCATTGATCGCATGGAAATGCTCTCCGCCACATTTTTCTGCCACTTGTTGCATCAACACTTGATCGGCTTCGTTGCTGAATGTGACGGCGAATAGCGTTACCCCGGCGTCAGCGACGCTGTCCGCAGCCCACAACGGATTGGTGCCGTAGTTATGCACTCCGTCGGTCATCAGCAAGATAACTTTGGACGCTTCTGGCCTAGCAAACGCGGGGTCCCTGAGTGAGTTGAGTCCCGATTGCATCCCACCGCCGATATTGGTGCCTCCGGCATCGAACCCTTGTGAGACCAAGCCCAACTGATCAACTACCAATTGATACTCGTCGGTCAAGGGCTGCGCCGTGGCAGCGTTGTGGTTGTACATGGTCAGCGACATCAACTCTTTGGTCGGAGTTGTGTTCAGTTCGCCGATGAAGGTTTGAACGCTGCCCAACAGGTCGAGCCACCTGGCATGATTTGGAACGGTGTCACCGAAATCCCATCCGTAGGGAGCGGAATGGGGTTTGGGTGGGTAGGCGGCTGTCTCCCAAGAACTGTATGCCATCGAGCCGCTGCGATCGACAACCAACGCAATATCAATCACGCCTTGTGTGCTGACAGCAACTCGCTCCGGGCGAATATCAAAAGAGGAACCGAAGAAGGGAAAGACCGGTTTGATTCCAGAGCTGCTCGTTGCCAAAGTTCGCGTGGTCAGACGCACCGCATTGCCCTGAGCTGCCGGAACGAAGGAGTAAGCGTCACCAGAACTTGCTCGATCACTGATGCCGAACTCAAGGTCCGTGCTTGCGATGGGGACCACAAAACCACCGACCGGATTCTTTGCTGCTGCTTCTTGGGCCGCTTGCAGGGCAAGCGATTCATCGCCAGTGATCGCGTAGACCTTGCCCGCCGCTCGGGCTGCAGCGTCCGCCGCAATTTGAACTTCGGTTCCGACGGACTCCATCTGTGATACGTTGATGGCAAATGCCGCCAATGCAAATAGAGCAGGCAACAAGATAACGATCAGCACCATCGTCACGCCATGACGGTTTTGCACGCGTTGCAGTTCAGTCATTGCGAAGAGCTACCGATCGACTGAGAGTCATGCCTTGATAAAACCATCCGCCAATGAGAGCGTTGTCGGCAAAGGCGGCGGATGCGGTCACGGTCAAATAGTCGCCTTCGCCCAACGTGCTCGGGTCGGCCGGATCCATCGTGATCGCGTAGCCGCTGACTCCGTGATCGTCGAGAATGTTGCCACATTGGAATTCAACGTTCGTCGATGTGGCTCCGGGGACGGTACCGACACGCGCGCCTTCATACGCCGTGATCTTCAGCGTCTGTTGCACGTGATACATCGTGCACGCTTCGATCGTCGCCAGCATCAACGTGACCAGGACGGGCAAGCAAATCGCCAGCTCAACCGCTGCAACGCCGTTGCGTCGCGGTGATGATTGCCGGTTGGAGTTCTGACGGGACGCGGAACGCATTTGCGAGTGCCGATAAACAAGGACGTTGTTTCTGGAACAAAGGCTGTTCCATCGATCCGTCCTTGAAATCAGTTCGAGACTCAATCCTAGATCACGGTTTGGAGAATCTCTCCGATGTGCTTTCTCGTCCGAGAAACGCTAGGTTGCCACAACCTCAGTGAGGGATAACAGACGTGGATTGCCCCGCACCATGTCCGTACAAGGTCACGAAATGACGAATGCGAGGGTTCTGATGCCGCCCAAGACGAATCCAAGGATGAGAGACATCGCGTCCAGTGCTAGCATTTCTGATGGCAAGTCTCATCGAGGCGGACGATCAGGGATCTCTCTTTCGGGCTGTGAAAGGTTTTTCTATAAGCCAGGACTCTACAAATGAGAAACAAACCTCTCACCATCCAGGCCTCCGACGTGACCACGACGCAAGATTCTGAATCGGCGATTCGGCGAATCGCAATCTTGCTCCATTCGCTGCCCGAGCACACGCACGAATCGCTTCTGGAACGACTTTCAGACGCGATCCGTGATCGCATTTTGTCGATGCTGGCAACACTGGACGATGTCGACCCGATGGAGCAGTTCCGGGTCCTGAATCAGTTGCGTGAAGATTTCGGTGACGAAGCAGACGGATTCGGCGACGTCGAGTCTGAAATCCAAGACGAGATCTCCTTGGGAGCGTCGCGTTACCGCAAAGTCAATCGAAAAAGCTACGACCCACTCCGCGCTTACCAGTTCGAGCCAACTGCCGAATCAAACGACGGCATCTCAAACCAGAACGACGGCCAAGCGGATGATTCCCCACTGGCTTTTCTCGCCGGTTACGCGAACAACCAACTCGCCAAACTGCTCCTGGACGAGCATCCGCAAACCATCTCTGTCGTGTTGGCATCGATTTCACCCCAACAAGCCGCAGGTGTCTTGTCGGAATTGCCTGGATCTCTGCAAACGGAAACGCTCAGTCGCATCGGCCGACTCAGCGAAGTTGCCAAAGAGACGCTGGATGAGATTTCTCAACAACTTCGATTGCGTTTGGGCGTCGATGCAGAAACTCCCTTCGCGATCGGACGCCAAACGTTGCAAGCCATCATGGATGCGTTGCCCTCCGACGCCTTGGCATCCAATTCGTTGCGCACCAATACATTGCCTCTTGGTGAAGAGGCCAGCTCCACAGTGCGTGCTGCAAGGATGGCCCCCGATCATTCGCTTGCCTCCCAAAATCCCGTATTGAGCGTTTACCGAGGCACAGCCGATTCTGAAACCGCAACACGACGACATCCAGCCTCAGGGTACGGCGCCGAGTCATTCCAGGAACGCTCCAGCCAATACCGCTCACCGGCGTCAGACGCTGACGACTACGACGATCCAGCCCGTACAAGCGACACTAGGGCGAACAATTCTGGCAACGAAATCGACTCCATGCCGATCGAGCGGATTGATGCCATGCTGCTGCACTTGCCAGTGAGCCACCTTTGCAAGTCGCTCGGGCTGGTTTCCACACGGCACGCGTTTTTGACTTTGTGTGGACTCCCGAATGAGGCCGCCGAACGAGCTCTGGCGCAGTTGCCTCGGCGGCAGGCCAAAAAAGTTCGCCAGGGGATGCGGCACTTGGGCGACCTGCGGTTGAACGAGATCGACGAAGCCAAACGCGCGGTCGCTTTGGTGGCCCGTCGGTCGCAGGGACAAGTATTGCCCGAGCAAGCGTCCCAACAGCGAGCCCCACGCGACGCCGACAAAACCGCCGCTTCGCACTCATTTCAGCGTGCCGCATGATCGAGCGTGGCATCCGCTCTTTTCGACCAGGGCTTGGCAACTCCGTCGCGTCCCCCACAATCTGCGGATGCCCGCTGCACGTCTCTCGTCGGCGATTGAACGGCAACCGGAATCAACTTGGGGTCTGAACGGCCATTCCCGTCACTACCCCTCACTCCAATTACCCCCACTCTGAATCCTCACATGGCCAAAGCACCTCAGAACGCCATTTCCCCGACCCGCGCCGAAGATTACCCGGAGTGGTACCAGCAAGTTATCCGTGCCGCTGACATGGCCGAGAATTCGCCGGTTCGCGGATGCATGGTGATTAAACCTTGGGGTTATCGTCTGTGGGAAAACATGCAGCGTGCCTTGGACGACATGTTCAAAGCCACCGGTCACCAAAATGCCTATTTCCCGCTGTTGATCCCGATGAGCTTTCTGGAAAAGGAAGCCGAGCACGTGGAAGGTTTTGCCAAAGAATGCGCGGTCGTGACCCATCACCGCTTGGAACCCGATCCCAACGGCGGTCTACGTCCTGCCGGCAAACTCGACGAACCACTGATCATCCGACCGACCAGCGAAACGATCATCGGCGCGACTTATGCCAAATGGGTTCAGAGCTATCGCGACTTGCCGATCCTGATCAATCAATGGGCCAACGTGATGCGTTGGGAACTCAGGACTCGCATGTTCCTGCGCACCGCCGAGTTCCTTTGGCAAGAAGGACACACGGTTCACGCGACCGAAGCCGAGGCGATCGAAGAGACACAGCGGATGATCGATGTCTACGCGGACTTTGCCGAAAACTGGATGGCCATGCCCGTGACGATCGGTAGCAAGACCCCCGGAGAACGCTTCCCGGGCGCTGTCGACACGATGACAATCGAAGCCATGATGCAGGATCGCAAAGCCCTGCAAGCGGGAACCAGTCACTTCCTGGGCCAGAACTTTTCCCGCGCCCAAGAAATCGTCTTTCAAAGTGAATCCGGCGATCGCGAGTATGCCTGGACAACCAGTTGGGGCGTTTCAACACGTTTGATCGGCGCGTTGATCATGACCCATGCGGACGATGACGGATTGGTGCTGCCACCCAAACTCGCTCCCTGTCATGTGATCATCCTGCCGATCTACAAAGACGAGCAACGCGCCGAAGTGATGGAGTACATCCATTCGCTACGCGACGAACTGGCTAACCAACGGTTCAACGACGCTCCGGTCCGCGTCGAAATCGACGACCGTGACTTGCGTGGCGGTGAAAAGAAGTGGCACCATGTCAAACGCGGCGTCCCGATCCGCCTGGAAATCGGTCCCAAAGACATCGAGAAACGATCCGCATTCATGGGACGTCGCGATCAACCTAAAAGCTCGCCGATCGGTCGCGACGAATTGGTCGCCACCATCGGCACCATCCTGGGTGACATCCAAAACCAACTCTACAACAAGGCCGCCCAACTGCGTGCGGATCACTCGGTATCGATCGACAACGAAGCCGATTTTCGAGCCTTCTTTGCGACCGACGACCCCGAATCACACGAGATTCACGGTGGCTTTGCCCACTGCCACTTTGCCGACGAAGACTCCCTGCAGCCGTTGCTCAAGGAATTGAAGGTGACGATCCGTTGCATCCCACGCGAGGGCAACGACGAACCGGGCACCTGTTTCGCGACCGGCAAACCCGCAGCAAAGAAGGCGATCTTTGCAAAAGCGTATTAGACGCGGATTTTTCATCAACCGCGCTCTATCGAGAGCGTCCCGCTTAGCATGGATATTGCATCAGCCGGAGTGCGCTAGCCCGGATTATTCATCAGCCGCTATCGCGTAGCGTCCCGCTTAGAACGCATGGTTTCACGTTGAATTTCAAGCAAAATACCAGCACGACGCGCAAGCGAGTGAATAGAAGCACAAAAAGACGATTCACTCGCTTGCGCTTCGTGCTAGTAAAGACGAGAAAAATGGCTGATGCGATCAACTTTCTAAGCTGGACGCTCTCTATCGCGTGGCGGCTGATCTGCGCAGGCGTGTTCGCAATGCACGCCGCCCAACAGCAATCAGTTGGGCTTCAATCCCGCGATCGGCATGGCGACGCGATAGAGTCCCGTGCGGGCCGTGACGTACATGGTTTTTCGATCGGCTCCGCCGAAAGTCACGTTGGCTGGCTGCTCCGGAAACTCGACCAATCCAACCGCATCTCCGCCGGGTGAAAAGATCTGCACGCCGATGTGAGTCGTGATGTAAACGTTGCCTTGCTCGTCCAAAACAATCCCGTCAGCACCGGTGTCTTTCATCCCCACCGGTTGTTTCACGGCGCAAAACGTTCGCGGCTGGGATAACTTGCCCGGGCCGCTGACGTCATACACCAACATCTCTGCTTGCTGACTCGGGCAGACGTACAAATGTTTGCCATCAGGCGACAGTCCGATTCCATTGGGCGCGGCGATGTCCTGAGTCACTCGACTGACCGTGCCGTCCGCCGCAATGTAGTAGACGGCTTGGATGGTTTGAGGCAGCGGGGTGGGAGCACGAAAGAGAGGGTCGGTGAAGTAAATCCCGCCCGATGCGTCGAGTACCAAATCATTGGGCGCATTGAATCGCTTGCCATCGTACTCCTTGGCCAGTACCGTCGCTTTGCCACTCTCGGTGTCATACGCAACGACCTGCCCATCCATCTGACAAGCCAACAAGCGACCGTCGGCGGTCAGCAGCATGCCGTTGGTGTGCGCCGACTGTTTTGTGAAAACAGACAGCGTGTCGTCGGCAGCCAGACGGTGAATCGTCGTGTTGGGAATGTCGCTGAAGTAGAGCGTGCCGGAGGGTTCCCACGCCGGGCCTTCGGTAAAGGCAAATCCGTCGTGAACTTTCTCAACATTGCCGATCGGCTGAATCGTCTCGGCTGCGGCTTTCCCCTCATCCGACTTCGCATTAGGCGGATCGGCCGCGCTGGTTTGCAAGCCGCCCAGATTCACACTGCACAAACAAACCAACGTCAGCAAAAACAGGGTCCGTTTCATATGATTTTTCATCTTATCTCTCACACCAGGAAATCACGTCTCAGACGAACAAGATACTCCAAAAGCGGGCGAGGAGTTCCCCGGGAATCAATCAATCCGGAATGACTTTGCGTGTGTGGCACCGCGTCTGACCAGCCATCCCAAACGATTCCGTGCACAATATGCTTTGCCAGCAACGTCCGAATCAGTGGTGCGACAACGCGGAGCTGATCGGACCCCAGATCCGGCGAATCAAACCGGGTACGCAACGTTTCCTGGGGAGCGGCGGCCCCCGGATCTGGGCCGTGCTCGCCCGGTGAGGAAAGCTGTACCAGCAGCGGCATGCCCAATGTCGACCAGCGATCGATCATGTGCCCAAAATCGACTGCGGATCTGGGCAGCGTCGCATCGGTTCGATAGTTCAGTCGAATATCCAGCCCCAAACCGACCATCCCCAATCCACTTCGCGCCAACGCGTCGGCAAAATGCATCGGAGAGATCCCGTCACGATGCTTGGCCAAGTATTCACCGAACGGCTGGTCGAACGACACAATCGCAGGCGTCTTGGGATCATTGCGGCGGACGGTCTGCAAAATCGTCACCGCCAATCGCATGACTTGTTCGTCATCCAAGTCCAATGGCCCCGGCGTATTCAAACCGGCGGCGCAATTCCACAGCTGAACCGAACCACGAAACCGTGAAACGACTCGCTGAACAAACTGAGCAACCGCGTTGAGAAACCCATTGAAATCATCTTCCAACAGATACAACCAATGCGGCATCAGCTTGCTGCGAAAATCAATCAGTGGACCGGCCAGTACTCGCAATCCATTGCTCGCGCACCACTGAAAGGTCGTCTCAACGTTATCAAAGTCAAACCGCCCCGAGTCGGTTTCAATGTCCGACCAGTTGATGCGGATCGCGGCAGAGTTAAAGGCCGCACAAAACTGCGACGCGTGCGTTGACGATGCGGGCGATGGAGGAACGACGGAACTGGCCAAAAGCGTTCCGATCTGTGGCTCGTGTTGCTTGCGGTAAGAGATCGACTGCACCGCATAGGACTCGCCCAAGTCGATGATGGCTTGCTCCAGCATCTCAATCGCTTTCACCGCCAATTCGGCAGAGCCTTCCGGGTCGGCACGTTTTTGTGCGGCGTCCAAGAACAATGACGAACCCGCCGACAAACACTCTTTGAATCGGTCGCTCAGCGTCAGCCCCGATCGCTCCCAGATGTCCGACTGCGATCTCGCACGGTAACAACTGCCTCGAGCCAATTCCAACGGCAGGTTGTGCGGCGTATCCAGCGGTTGCAGACTGCAGGTGTTCAAGGTGCGGTAACCAAGACCGGGCATCGGACACGCCAGATACAGTTTGCCAGAAGACGCGATTGCTCGCGAGACGGTCAAACGTGAACCGTCGAACTTGCTGTGCGATTGCCATGGCACACCTTCAATGCCACATATGTACGCGTCACCCCATAGGGATTGCCCGAACCATTCGCCCACGCTTTGAGGGACATCAAAATGAAACTGCCCCATAGCGTCGGGCCGCAAGCTTTGGTGTGAGGATTGAAGGAAAACAGAGGTCCATTTGACCTCGAATCTTGTGCATCTTTTCCCCCAGCTTATCCGTTTCCACTCCGATTTGCGACCGGGACGCGGAGAAAACACTCAGCTACACCGCCGCAACGACCGATAATTACACGCTAGCTGCTCACGTCTACCGGTGCCATCACAGCGGCTCGTGTGAAACCGTGAAGAAAACGTCTCCATGCCCAATCAGGGGCCGATCGTTGACCACCCTTTCCCGACCCTCACCCACAGCTCGGCCGGCAACGCGAGCTGCCGTTCCGGTATCGACATGCTCCCGAGACGATATCCGAATCCTTGCCGAGACCCTCGTTGACGAGCCACCGAATCTCATCGCCGCGGCATTGTCCTTGGCTCCCGCGACAATCACCAACGCAGTCCTGCGGGAATGGAGCATTCCCAAGCGAATCCAGGTGATTCGTGAACTCAGCCAGCTGAAACGTCTAGACCGGCAAACGTCACTCTGCTTGCTCGCCGGACTCTCCGAAAAAATTCAGTCTGCAAAACGCCAGCGTGAGCTGGACCGGTCCAATTCCGCACACTTGGCCAACATTCTTGGCTATTGCGACGAACCGACCAAACAACGGATGCTGCGTCGGCTTTCCGTCGACGATCCCGAACTGCTGCCGAGGGTCGCTCCGCAAGTGTTCTTGTTCTCAGAGATTGTTCACCTCAACGACAAGCAACTGGCTACCTTGCTGCGTCACATCGACATCGGCACGCTCGCCATTGCTATGCAACGCACCTCGACGGAAACATTCTCACGCGTGATTGCCTTGCTGACTCCCCATGGAGCTTGGAAATTGAGCGAAGAAATGGAGTACCAACACGCCTCGACGGCCAAGGAAATCGCGGACGCTCGCGGAACCATCGGCAAGATCGCACGTGACCTGGGGCTCCATTCGATCAGTGATCACGTCACAGCGTGACGGGATCGAACAAGTGTTCAATTGTCCCCGTGCTGTCAGCAAACGTCTCCAACGGCACGCCGACTTTGTTCAACAGCGTCAGATGCAGATTCGATAGCGGCATCGGCTGGTCAAAACGAATGTGACGACCGCCTGCCAAGTTGCCGGCGGCACCGCCGGCAACCAGGATCGGCAGATTGGTGTGATCGTGAGCGTCTGGATTGCCCATGCCGCTACCGTACAAGAACACCGAATGATCCAATAGCGTTTCGTTACCCTCGGACACCTTACTGAGCTTCTCCAAGAATTCGGCAAACAGCGAGACGTGGAACTGGTTGATCTTGGCAACCTTGGCCAGCTTTTCAGGATTGTTCCCGTGGTGGGTCACCGGATGGTGTGGATCGGGCACGCCGATCTCGGGATACGTCCGTGTGCTGGCTTCGCGTGCCAACTGAAATGTGACCACGCGTGTGATGTCTCCTTGGAAAGCCAACAGTTGCAAGTCAAACATCAGCCGCGCATGATCCGCGTACTTGGCTGGCACACCAACTGGACGATCCAAATCCGGCAAATCATGATCGGCCGCTGAACCTTGAGCTAAATCAATCCGACGCTCCACTTCGCGGATATTCGTCAGATACTCGTCGATCTGGTTGCGATCGCTTGCCCCCAACTCACTCCGCAGCCGTTTCATCTCCAAGGTCACGCTGTCGAGCAGACTGCTGCGACGAATCAATGCCTGACGTCGTTGCTCAGCGGTTCCGCCTTCGCCAAAGAGTGTTTCAAATACCAATCGCGGGTGTGCTTCCGATGGCAGCGGTGTCGTCGGCGACGACCACGAGAGGTTGTTTTGATAGACACAAGCGTACCCATTGTCGCATTGCCCGACCGTGTTCGCCGTGTCCATCGCCAATTCCAACGAGGGTAATTGGGTCTGCTGGCCGAGTTGCTTTGCGGCGACTTGATCGACGGTGGTCCCGAGGTAATAGTCGGTGCTCTCGGTCAGCTTTGCACGCGCCGCACTGAGGAATGCCGAGTTCGAGGTGGCATGTGAACCGGGATACGCATTCTGAAGGTCCATGCCCGTCAAGACATTCACGTGCTGCTTGACGGCATCCAGTGGCTGAAGACTCGACGGCAACTCGTCCAGGCTGTCACCCTGCGGAGTCCACGCCGCTGAATGAAATCCCATCGGAACATAGATGTAGCCGATCCGCTTGATGGCCTCCGTGCCCGTCGTCAATCCGGCGGATGCAGACGACGGAACCATCGCATCGAGCAGCGGCAGAGCAACCGCGGCGCCAACGCCACGCAGCAATGTTCGTCGAGACAGGGGTTTGCGTCGAATGATCACTGTGTGCTCCTCATCAAAAACGGTTGGCTGCTGACGATCGCTGAGACGATCGACGAAAAGCGAAAGTCATCCTTGGCAGCAGCGTCGACGATCTGCCGAACGGCTGGCCCGTCCTGGTGACGGATCGGTCGCCCCAGACCAAACGTCATCAGCTTTCTCACCATCGTACCGACAAACATCTCCGGCCGCCGCAGAATTCCTGCTTCCAATTCATCAATTCCGTCGACCGCCAGACCATCCGGCAATCGTCCCAAACTGTCGACCTTCACGTCGCCCTCCAAGTACCTCCATCGGCCGATGGCATCATACTGATCCAACGCAAAGCCGACCGGGTCGATCAAATCATGACAACTCGCACAAGCCGGATCGGCCCGATGCTGCTGCAATCGCTCTCGCACCGACAGAGCGACACCGGCAGTCTTTTCCTTCAGGGCCGGCACGTTCGGTGGTGGCGGTGGTGGCGGCGTGCCCAGTATGTTTTCCAGGACCCAATTGCCGCGGATCGTGGGCGACGTTCGCGTGGCATAAGACGTCGCCATCAAGATGCTGCCATGCCGCAAGAGCCCTCCACGATGAGAGTCCGGCGGCAAATCAACACGACGAAAATGGCTGCCGGTCACACCCGAAATCCCATAGTGCTTGGCAAGCCGTTGATTGAGAAACGTGTGATCGCAGTGAATCAATTCCAATACACTGGCGTCTCGACGAACCACGTCAGCAAACAACTGCCGCGTTTCTTCGCCAAACGCATCACGCAAATTGTTGTCGAAATCAGGAAACAACCGCAAATCGGGCGTGATCGTCGGCAAGTTTCGTAGATACAGCCACTGATCGGCGAAGTCATGGATCAACGCATCGCTGCGTGAGTCGGTCAACATTCGCATGACTTGCTGATTCAATCTCTCCGGTCGATGCAGCTCTCCCTGCTCGGCCAAGTCCAACAACTCATCGTCGGGCAAACTGCTCCACAAAAAGAACGAAAGTCGCGAGGCCAACTCAAAATTGCTGATGGGATGGGCAAGCTGACTGCCGTCTTCTTCGTTGTCCCGCTCATGTTCCCGCTCGATACGAAACAGAAAGTGCGGGTTGACCAAGATGCTCGACAAAGCGACTTGGATGCCCGATTCGAATCGGGCACGCCAATCGGTATTCGCTGAACTGGCACTGGCTGAACTGGCACTGGCTGAACTGGCGTTGGCTGAATTAGCACGGAATGTTTCATCAAAAAACTGCATCGGGACCACCAAGTCATCCTGTGTGACCGCACGCCGGTACGCTCGCCGAGTCAGGTGACGAACGATGTCTTCGGCACACGCCCGGGCATCCGATGCAACAGCGGGATAGCGGGTGAAGATCGCGGCGCGACTGGGAGAACTTCGCTGCTCAGCCTCTTTTACTAACTCAGTGTCGTTCTCTTCGAACGGACCGACGATGGAAATCTCGCTGATCGCTGGCGAGCGTCGTGGATGTCGATGCTGGTTGTAACTCGCATCGAAAGGCTGACGCTTGATTTCCAACAACGAAGAATGCTGTTGCGGAAACGTCACGCCGACCCAATGAGGACCTTCCGAGACGGTAAATCGGGCGTTCAGCGCGGTATCAACGTGTGTGTGATCATTGCCTCGCGGTGGTTTCAGCGTGAATCGATGCACGCGTTTGCGATCGATCAGGATGTCCAGATCGTGCGACTCCGAGAGCCCTTCGACTTTTTCATCACGATCACGCATCAAGCGAACTTGAATTTCGTATTCTCCCGGATTGGGAAAGTGATGCTGCACCAACGTTCCGCCACGTGTCCCCAACGGCAAACCGTCCACATGATGTTCTTGCGTCTGATCAGCAGGCAGTCGAATGATGACACCATCAGGAGCGTCCAAACGTGTCCCCACCGCAAGCCGACTGATCTTTTGCGCCGCCACGATGTAGCGTTCCAACAAGGTCGGCGAAAGTTCGCCGACGGTGATGTTGTCGAAACCATCACTGGACGGATCCGCAGGCAGCAGTTGCGAGGCGTCGATCGGCAACGATAACAAGTCGCGGATCGCGTTCTGATACTCGCGACGGGTCAACCGCCGTATCGCATCGGGATTGCCCGGATCCGGAAACGCGTCCGCTTGGCGTTGCAGATGACGCTCCATCACGGTGATGACGTCTTCATATTCCGCCTGACTGGGTCGGTCCGAGTCCGGTGGCGGCATTTGACCACTCGCGATACGACTGAGAATCTTTTCCCACGCGAGAGTATCCCAATCTCGCCGCGGTGTTTCTGCTGTCAATGATGCAAAGGAATCCAGCGCAAACCCTCGTTCCGCATCCGCGCCGCTGTGACAATCGACACAGTGCGATTGGATAAAATCCGCAATGCTCTGAACGTCATCCTTCGGCGTTTGAGCGGCCACTGTCGCTGGAATGCCAAGAACGACAGCCATGACGTAGACGCCCAAGACCTGGGCCGATCGCGAGAAACGCAAGGCATCAACGGGCATAGGGTTGAGCAGTGGGTTGGTGGGGGGAAAGGGACTCGGAGTGTTAATTGGTATAGCGGGTTCACGAGATCGAAGCCTGGACGTGACTTTCACGCGATCCAATGCAATGAATTGTAACACCGCGAGCCGACTCCCGCGAATTCGGCCCCATCTCGTTCAACCAGCCATTTCAGAACGTGTAGAATCTGGTGTTGCTCGACTGAATCCGCGATGGCTCTCCCACCTCAGGCCGAAATGACATGCATCGACTGATTTTCTCCCTGGTATTCACCGTTGCCCTTTCGCTTGCCGTGAACCCGGCCAACGCCCAAGACAGCCGTCCGAACTTGGTCATGATCATGGCGGACGACATCGGGATAGAATGTCTGTCGTGCTACGGCAGCAAGCAATACCAGACTCCCCATCTGGATCGATTGGCGTCCCAGGGGATGCGATTTCGCCACGCACACTCCCAGCCCATTTGTACTCCTTCACGAGTGCAACTGATGACCGGGCAATACAACAATCGCAACTACATCCGCTTCGGACTTCTGGATCCCGCTGCCATCACCTTTGGTAACTCACTCCGTGACGCGGGATACAAGACGTGCATCGCCGGCAAATGGCAGCTTCAGGGAGGTTTCGAGGGACCCGTTAAATTTGGATTCGACCGCTACTGCTTGTGGCAGTTGACGCGGCGCCCAAGTCGGTACCCGAATCCTGGTTTGGAGATCGATGGCGTTGAACGGGATTTCAAGAACGGTGAGTTCGGCCCTGATGTCGTGACCGATTACATCAATGACTTCATCACGGAGAACAAAGACGAAACGTTCTTCGTTTACTACCCGATGATCGCTCCCCACTGGCCCTTCGTCCCCACACCGGACCATCCCGACTGGGATCCGACCATGTGGCGCGATAAAGAGAAAGAACCGGGCGGTTACAAAGACCAAAAGTATTGGGACGCCATGGTGCGGCACACCGACAAGATGGTGGGCAAAGTCATCAACCATCTCGATGAACTGGGACTGGGCGACAACACGCTCGTGATGTGGACGGGTGATAACGGGACCTACACCGGCGTGACTTCGCAGTACATGGGGCGTGACTACAAAGGTGGCAAAGGGTCAACCAAAGACAACGGAACGCATGTCGGATTCATCGCCCGCTGGCCAGGCACGATCGAGCCCGCGTCGATCTCGGATGAATTGGTGGATTTCACCGACGTGTACCCCACGCTGTTGGATGCCGCAGGGGCAAAAACATCCAAAGGTCAAATCCTCGACGGCGTCAGCTTGGTTCCCGCGTTCACCGGCCAGCCGCGATCAAAATCCAGCATCTATTGTTGGTACCATCGCGATGGCAATCGCGAAGAAGCATCGGAACACACGCGAGACCAACGCTACAAGCTGTACCGAGACGGTCGCATGTACGACACAATCAACGACATGCTGGAAACAAAGGACTTGATCGCAGCGGGAGTGCCCGATTCACTGTCGGATGTCCATCAAAAACTTGCCGACGATCTTGCCAAACATACCGCCGTCACGGATGAGTCCGACCCGTTGATCAATCAAAAGCGAAAACGGCTGAAGTGATTCCCCCGTAATGGGATTCGCCAGAATTCCCTCCCCTTTCAAACCTTCGCCGTGCCGTAGTTTCGTTGTGAACTCCACCGCTGGCCGGTTTTCGGGATGATCTGCACGTCAATCAGTTCCCGGCTGTCATCATTGAATCGGCAGATCATTTTGTCGATCAACTGACGGACGACTTCCCCCTGGGCTGTTCAAAATCTGGGGTTGTGGCACTGCGGCGCTCCGTAAGTTTCTGTCACGTCCCTCGGGCGCAGCTGGGAGGTAACCGTTGCGAAGCACGGCACAAGGCGTATGGCTTGTGTTTGGGCGGATGGTGGTGTTCGTTTTCGACTTGGAAAGTCGAACGACAATCGTCGCTCGACTTTCCAAGTCGATAGCGTGCCCCGCCAAGCGTTTTGCCATTCCCAATCATTGACTTGCGAAGACAGGCCCCCTACGTCGCATTCGCCTGAAGGGCTCTGCTCGACCTCCCCTCAGTTCCTTGGGGGATGTGACAGTGGACAAGAAATGGCTCAAAGACCAATGCCGAAACATCAAATCAACCCCAGATTTTGAACAGCCCAGGTCCAGCCCATCACGCAGGCTGACCAGTCGCACATTCAATTCCGTCAGTTCATCGAACAGGGCGGTCAGTCCCTTGGCGGTTCGCCCCAGCCGATCCAGCCGTCACACGGCGATCTGCTGAACCTCGCCGGATCGAACATGCCGCAACAGCCGGGTGAAGGCGGGTCGCTCCATTGTCTTGCCGGTGAAGCGATCCCGATACCAGCGAACCTCTCCTTCCTGCTGAGCCGCCCATCGCCGCAGTTCCGGCTCTTGACTGGCCACGTCCTGCGACTTGCTGGACACCCGCAGGGAAACGGCGATGGTCTGGCTCATGCGTGGCCTCGGGGCTAATCCCCTGATTCACTGAACGACGGCATGGGGATAGCGAATGTGGCCGACGTCGAGAGTGGTCTACACACGACACTCGACGATCTGCAAGCTTTCAAAGAGGACAAGAACGTGAGTGAGCTGGGGTTTTTGTCCACAAAAACTGAGACTTTACATTACTCGGTCCTGTCGGATCGCTTTTGCTAGGCGAGAAAATCTTTCGGATTTTCCGATCTTGCTCATTGCCCCCCCCACATCGAGTAGTATCGTATCCGCGTAGCAGTGAACGCTGCCGGATTCGGAGCGGGCCAGATTCCTAGACCTACAACAAGGAGAAGCAATATGATGCGGACGATTCAATTGGCAGTGGCGTGCTTGACGGTGCTGGTCGCTTCGGCGTGGCAGGTGCAAGCGGGACTGATTTTTGATGACTCAGTTTCTGGTCAGATCACAGTCACTTGGGATGAAACATTCCAGATGACTGCCGGTACACCTTTTAGTGCCAACTATCTGTTCCTTGTTGTTGATGACACTTACAGCACAAATGACGGACCCGGTTTCTTTGGTAGCTCGCAAGTCCAGTCAGCGAGCCAAACCGTGAGTATAAACGGCGGGTCCGCAAATCCAGTCGGCAATTGGGGTGGTTGGCAATACCGAGGCGGACCAGAGCTTACATACACTCCCTTAGATTCGGTTTTTGGTCTTACTACGTCATCCCTTCCAGCGTTCAGTGCTGGTGATTCCCTGCGATGGGTTGGTTCGATGACAGTTCTAGACTCTGGGCCAGTCTTTCGGATGCCGGACATTCCCTCGGGAACCACGACTACTGCGTATTTGGCAAATTTTCAGGGTCAGTTCTCGGATACGATTAGTACTACAGTCACAACTTCACCCGTCAACGCTGTCCCTGAACCCTCCTCACTTGCCCTGTTCGGCATCGGTGCCTGTGTCTCTGTTGTCGGGGCCGCTCGTCGCCGACGACGTGAAAAGCAGTAGCAACTCTGACAGACCTTCCACGGCTTTGTCGTCGTTCAGCCACAACCGTTCCCGAATCGCCAGCCATTCTTGAAACGTCATTATCTTCATGCCTGTATTTACGTCGGTCGGTCATAAAAACGGACTAGGCCAGCCCCTCGAATCATGCCAACACCATGCCTGCAACCGCCTCTAAATGGTTGCCAGTGCTGGCGTTTGTGGGGGAACGGTTTCGGGGCGGTCCACGGGGAAAAGTCGGCTCACAGACCCTGCTAATAACGGGCAGTGCCAACGCCATCACGCTCTGGCGGTGGTGACGTGCGAGCGGCCACGACGACGTCGGCTCCCGTTGGTTGTCTGTTTGTGGTTCATCTGCCTGTTGGACTTCATCCTGCCGCCTTTCTGCATCGGCGGCCAACTGTTCCTCGCTGGGAGGCCACCTTCGCCGCTGGGGCGGCTCAGGCGGCCTCCACTCCTCGACGTATCTTTCGCCAAACCATTCCTGCCGACATTCCTTCAACAACTCCACCTTTGGTCTTCACAAAGTAACCGCCGAACTGCCCCGACAGATTCAACCCAGCCCCTTCTTGAACAACAGAACTTCCCGCTCCCCGTCCTGCACGTCAGCCATGTCTTTGACCTTGTAGCGGGTGATGGCGGCCACCGACCGGATGTTCTCACAGTGAGCCAGTTCCGCCGTGCTTCCGCTGGCCTTTTGCACGATCTTCCCCAACACGTCTGCCAGATCGTCCGTGCTGGTCCTGATGAGCAGATGCAGATGGATCAGGTTGTTTCGTTCGATCTCCCGCACAAAGTAGACGGCCAGTTCCATCGCTCTTGTCTTGGCGAAGTAGCCTGCTTGCCGTCGTAGTTTTTCATGGAAGTCCCGAAACTCTGAAACCGTGCGGACTTCGCTGAACTTGACTACCGCCTCGTGCGTCGGCTGGGCACACCGATGGTTCATGTAGAGTGTCGTGACGCTGATTTTTTCGGTTGGTCTGAAGAAGATTTCTTTCGAGAAGTCGGTTTTCGTCGTGATGTGTGTTTCTTTGTAGGCCCGTTTCCACGCCTATGCCGACCATCAGGCTTGCTCCCACGGGGCAGGGTCAGGCAAAGAAGTTCATAAAGAACCTTCGCCGTAGCATTCGCCAGAATTTCAACACTGCCGGATTTCTCGGGCAACCCACGACATCAATCCTTCGTCACACGCACGAAACGCCCGCGTCCTTCTTTCATGCGTTGCTGCAGGTCTCGTGTCAGTTGCTCGCTGTCCGACTCCCAGCGTTCTCGTTTCTGCTCGTCCGTCATCTTCTGCAACGGACTGATGATACGAAATCCGACTTCAACCGCATCGGTGGACGCCAACCACCAGGGGCTCAATGGCAGATTGGGATCTTCGGCCCAATACCGTGCCGTGCAATGCTTGATCGAGTCCCAGCGGCAGTCTTTCAGATCATCTTGGAAACTGCCGCCACACATCGGATGAGTCTGATAGTGTTGCTTTCCGGACACGTCGTCGATCACCCACTCGGCCAAACTGCCGTGCATGTCGCACAAACCGTAGGGATTGGGCAGTGTCCGGCCGACCCGAAGGGTGATGCCTGTCGTCGATGGATCGGCGTACACACAGAATTTCCTCGCGATCGCCGCGCGGTCATCGAACGACCACGGTGTCTCGGTGCCGCCACGACATGCATCTTGCCATTGCGTCAGCGTTGGCAAGCAGTAGTCGACTCCCGTCACCGCGCTGAGCCACTTGGTGTATTGTCGAGCCGCGAACTGCGTCATGGACGGAACCGGAGAATCCGGCTTGCTGGAGTACTCGAAACGAAACGAGGGATCGTAGACCTCCGTGGGCGCCGTGACGGCATCGACACTCACCACAACAGCGCCTGCTCCCTTGTGTCGCTCCTCCCATCGCACATCGCGATCCCTGCCGACAGTTTCGTAAAGCTCGGTGTACGGAGCAAACTGTTCGACAGTGATTTCGTACCTGCCCATCCAATAAGGTTCAATCATTGCGCCATTTGCGTCCGTTGATCCGGGTACCGGGATCATCAGGATCGACGTGTCCGTCCCTGGAACACGCTGTTGATAGGGCACCATGTATCCCAGATCTGTCCGAACGAACGGGCGAGCATCGGGTTGATGATCGACAATGCGGTTGAGCGCCGACGCCGGATCGCCGGCTTTGCAGATCAATGCGGAGGACAAGAATATCACGAGCAACCACGGTCTCATCAGTTGAATACCTTGCAGCAATGTTCTCTCAGCTAGAATCAACTGGTTTGATCCAATTGGAACGGTCTCATAGCATAGACGGTTTAGACTTACAGTTGCAGCGGAGCGTTCGAGAGATCATGAAGAGAGCATCAGCCGCCGTCGTATCGATCGTTCGTTTCCTGCGTTCTCGCGAGCCGATCGTGCTCGTCGGGCTTCTGCTCATCGTCGCAGGAACGTGGGGTTTTGTTGAATTGGCCGACGAAGTCATTGAGGGTGACACTGGGAGTTTTGACCGCTGGGCGGTACGTCAGTTTCGTTCCGCGGATGACGCGGCACTCCCCATTGGGCCGACTTGGATGGCGGAGATGGGACGCGACATCACTGGACTGGGCGGCGTTGCGGTGTTGACGCTCTTCATCATTGCTGCCACGGGATTCCTTGCCATTCACCGTGCCTACCGGACCATGGTGGTTTTGGTGGCCTCCACGGTCGGTGGAATCACCGTCAGCATGCTGTTAAAGCAATTTTTTGACAGACCCCGTCCCGATGTCGTTCCCCATCTTTCACAAATCTATTCCAGCAGCTTCCCGAGTGGACATTCGATGATGTCTGCCGTGGTGTATCTGACACTCGCGGCGATCGTCGCGCCGGTACTGAAACATTTCTGGGTTCGATTCTATGTCATGGCCTGCGCGGTGTTGTTGACCGGCTTGATCGGTATTAGCCGCGTCTACATGGGTGTTCATTATCCGACCGATGTGCTGGCTGGTTGGACAGCAGGACTGGTGTGGGCCATCGCGTGCTCGCTGATCGCGAAGTCCATTCCCGAGAAAAGGCTCGATCCCGTCATGCTCGATGACGAAGCGGACGCGGATCAGCCCTAGCTTGGCACGCGGAATGCACAACTGTCTCTCGTAGAAGCAACCAATGCGTTGCACCGGGTGATATACGGGAAATCATTTCCGACTCTCGCATCTCCCGAGAAAGTATTCCCCCCTATCGAAAGGCAATGAAATGAATTGGGATCAAATTCAAGGAAAATGGAAGCAGGTCAAGGGTCAAGCGCAACAAAAATGGGGTGACCTCACCGATGATGACCTGAATAAAGTTGACGGCAAACGTGAAGAACTCGTGGGCCGCGTCCAAGAACGCTACGGCATCGCGAAAGACGAAGCCGAGAAGCAGGTCAAGGAGTTCGAGACCAGTTGCAACTGCTGATCTCGTGGGCACAAGGTTTGCACGGTGATTGAGGAATATCTCAACTCGAAGACTCCCGAAAGGATACTCAAATGGATATTCCGCAAATCACCTCCAAGGACGCCGCCAACATTGGTGAAATGGGGCAGACCTATCTCACCACTGGAAAACACGTCGCGTTACGCCGCTGGGAGGAACCCGCCGGCGATTTTGGCGAGCCTCGGAGCCGAGAATACGAGATCGTTGGTTACGTCCTCAGCGGTGCGTTCGAACTCGATCTGGATGGCGGAACAGTGCAAATTTACAGCGGTGATTCTTGGCTCATCCCTGCAGGTGCAACTCACCGATACCGAATCATCGAATCTCTCGTTGCCATCGAGGCGACCAGTCCCCCAGCCCGGTTCAATGATCGTGACGAACCGGCGTGAGCTGCGCGAGTTTGCTGCACCGAATCGGCATCAAGATTGACCGCTGAGCCAATTTCAATGGGCATGGTTTGTTAAAGGGTCATGTGAGCGAATGACCTCACGTGTCCACGGCAAGGTTCACAATTATCCGCGTTACTTGTTGCGCTCGCTTTCGCGGAACGGTCAAGAAAGATTCATTGACGGTTTGATGACCGTCACGAAAGTAACGACGTGGTTGATGGTGGAGAACCGCACGGTCACAGATGAACGTTCAAGAAAAACTTGCGATCTTGGCTGACGCAGCAAAATACGATGCTTCATGCGCCAGTAGCGGATCAAAATCCACCCGATCGGGCAGTAAGATCGGCAGCACCGAAGGCATGGGAATTTGCCATAGCTACACCCCCGACGGCCGGTGTGTCTCGCTGTTGAAAATCTTGTTAACGAACTACTGCATCTACGATTGCCAGTACTGTGTAAACAGGATTTCCAGCGACACGCCTCGCGCCAGATTCACGGTTGACGAGGTGGTTTCGTTGACGATGGAGTTCTACAAACGAAATTACATCGAAGGTCTATTCCTGAGTTCAGGAATCATCCAAAACTCCGATTACACAATGGAACAGCTCATTGCTGTCGCCAAGCAACTCCGAGTAAACGAACACTATGGCGGATACATCCACTTAAAGACGATTCCCAACGCGGCACAGGCGTTGATCGAAGAAGCAGGCCGTTGGGCAGATCGATTGAGCGTCAACATCGAACTGCCGACCGAACACGATTTGCAGAGACTGGCGCCCGAAAAGAAGAAGCCGCAAATTGTCGACGCGATGCAGGGTATCCGGAGCAAGATCGACGAGACGAAATCAGAGCGAAAGGCGGGATTCAAGGCACCTCGCTTTGCTCCGGCCGGACAAAGCACTCAAATGATCGTTGGAGCGACCGAAACTCCCGACTTGGAAATCCTTAAAACCGCCTCGGAACTCTACATCGGTCAAAAACTTCGTCGCGTTTACTACTCCGCCTACAGTCCCATCCCCCATGCCGATGCCAGACTACCAGGGCAATCTCCTCCGCTCGTTCGTGAGCATCGTTTGTATCAAGCCGATTGGTTGATGCGTTTCTACGGGTTTGATGCCAACGAGATCGTTGCCGATTCGGACCAGAATCTTTCGCTCGACATGGACCCCAAATTCGCTTGGGCGTTGGCGAACCGGCACTTCTTTCCTGTCGACATCAACAAAGCTTCTCGCGAAGAATTGTTACGGATTCCTGGAATTGGGGCTAGGAACGTGGGGCGAATCCTTAGCATCCGCCGCTACAAGGCTTTGCGGAGCAGCGATCTAAGAAAGCTGAGAGTGGCGTGGAATCGAGCCAAGTGCTTTGTCATCACCGCCGACTCCAACCCGAATCTCGAGAATCTGGACAAAACGGATTTGAAATCAAAAGCGAGTCCCAAGTCGCGACAACTGATGTTGTTCGACACTGCAAGCTCAGCTCTCAGCGGCGAAGTCTAGCGTCATGCACTCTGAAAACGTTGACTCTTTTGATGCTTGGCGTACCGCTGCTCGCAGGTTACTTGTCGCCAATGTTTCGCCCAGCGACGTCCAATGGACAGATGATGCCGTTCAACCCACGTTGTTCGATTCCGATGCCACTCCGAATGTTAAGGCTGCTCCCTTCAGCGTTCCGAAGACTTTCTTGGAACTGGCTCAGGAAGTCGCCTGCCATCGAGACTCCAAGCGTTGGTCGCTCTTGTATCGAACCCTTTGGCGTCTAAAAAATGGCGAACCGGACCTCTTGAAAATCACCACCGATGATGACGTCTACATACTGCACCGAATGCAAAAGGCTGTCTCTCGTGACGTGCACAAGATGAAAGCGTTCGTCCGATTTCGAAAGGTAAGCCAGATTGGCGAAGCGGAAAACTACGTCGCGTGGCACCGCCCCGACCATCGCATCGTGCATCTCACCGCTCCCTTCTTCGCTCGCCGTTTCAAGGGCATGAATTGGTCGATCTTGACCCCCGACGAGTCCGTTACCTGGGATCAAGATTCTCTGCGGTACGGGCCAGGGGTTTCGGCGAGTGAGGCACCGGATGATGACGCGTTGGAAGAGCTCTGGAAGACTTACTATGCCTCCATCTTTAACCCGGCCAGAGTGAAAGTCGCGATGATGAAACGTGAGATGCCGGTTCGTCACTGGCCCACTTTGCCAGAAGCCTCTTTGATCCCCGATTTGCTTCATCAAGCGTCTGCTCGTGTCGCCACGATGATTGACAAGTACGAAGGGTTTGCCGAGACGGCCACGAACTACATGCCCGAAACGATTGACTTGGAATCGCTACGTCATGCGGCACAGAGATGCAGAGCCTGTGATCTTTGTCATCATGCGACGCAAACAGTATTTGGGGACGGTCCTGCAAACGCACGCATTGTGTTGGTAGGCGAACAACCGGGAGATCGCGAAGACATCGAGGGTCATCCGTTTGTGGGACCGGCGGGTCAATTGCTCAACGACGCCCTTTCGCAGGCCGGAATCGACCGTAGCCAGATTTACATCACGAACATCGTCAAACACTTTAAATTCACGGAGCAGGAGACAACGCAAACGGACGTGAGAGGCAAAAGGCGGATTCACCAAAAGCCCAACTCGCGTGAAATCTATGCATGTCGGCCTTGGTTAGAAGCAGAACTGAGCGTGATCAAACCGGATAGTCTCGTTTGCTTGGGTTCGACCCCGGCCCAAGCGTTGTTCGGACGCGATTTCCGAATTTCCAAGGACCGCGGTACCTTCATCGCAACCGATTGGTGCGAGCGGACGATGGCCACTTGGCATCCCGCAGCGATTCTGCGAATGCCCGATGAGCACCGTCAGGCTCAAATGCGAGACCAACTTGTCGCCGACCTATCCTCCTTGTAATGGGATTCGTCAGAATTCCCCTCGCCACACACGCAATCGACCCAAGAGTTGCGGCCAGTCCCACGCTGATAGACGGATGAACGAACTGCTGCAAACAACCAAGCGTGGACTCTACTGCGCGGCAGGCGACTTCTATGTCGATCCACGCATGCCGGTCGATCGCGCCGTGGTCACGCACGCGCACACGGATCACGCTCGCTGGGGATGCCGTCGCTATCTGGCGGCCAAGCCCAGCGAACACTTGCTCAGGATGCGAATGAACGATGACGCCGAGTTCGAGTTTCTCGAGTATGGAAGTTCTGTCACCATCAACGGCGTTGGAGTAAGCTTTCATCCTGCCGGTCACATGCTCGGCTCGGCGCAAGTCCGATTGGAGTACCGCGGCCGCGTCGCAGTCATCAGTGGTGACTACAAACTCGGTGCGGACCCGACCTGCGAAAGCTGGCAGCCTGTCAAATGCGATCTGTTCGTCACGGAATCAACCTTCGGATTACCTGTCTATCGCTGGCAGCCCGATCAAGAAATCACAGACTCGATCAACGCGTGGTGGCGTGAGAGTCGCGATGCGGGGAAATGTTGCGTGCTGTATGGATACGCGGTGGGCAAGAGTCAACGCTTGCTCGCATGTCTCGATCCCAGTATCGGTCCGATCTACACCCACGGCGCGGTCGAAAAAGGCACTCAAGCCTATCGCGACACCGGTGTTTCAATGCCTCAAACCACCCATGTCGGCTCCATCGCCGGCAAACAGGACTGGAAAGGTGCAATGGTTGTCGCAGTACCAAGCGCACACGGGACTCCTTGGATGCGAAAGTTTGGCCGCGTCAGCACGGCGATGGCAAGTGGTTGGATGGCGGTGCGGGGCGCACGTCGCAGACGCAGCGTCGATCGTGGGTTTGTGATGAGCGACCATGTGGACTGGCCGTCGCTACTCGCTGCGATCCAGGAGTGCGACCCAGAAACGGTTTGGGTGACTCATGGATACTCAGCCGCCGTCGCGAGATACCTCATGGAAAACGGACGTGATGCCAAGGTGATCGATTCGAATCTTCGCACGGAAGAAGACACGTAGTCGGATTCGCCAGAATTTCTTTCTAATCTTCAGACTCTCTTCAACTCGCCGTTCGTTCTGCACCAAGAACGGCGCGTTCGAATCCCAGACTTCAATGCTTCGATTCACACAACTCTACGACGCAATCGACTCGACGACAAAGACCAATGAAAAGGTCGCCGCACTAGAACGCTACTTCGCTGCCTCACCGGCGGACGATGCGGCTTGGGCAACGTATTTCCTTTCAGGAAACAAGTTGCGACAGCTCGTCCCAACGAAACTCCTCAGGATCTGGGCAGCCGAAGAAGCTGGCATACCGGACTGGCTGCTCGACGAGTCGTACCACGCGGTCGGCGATCTGGCAGAAACACTGTCGTTGGTCGTTCCTCCCGGACACACAAACGACGACGCATCACTCACGCATTGGATCGAACAGCGTTTGATGCCGCTGCGCTCGCTGGATGAAGTCGCTCAACGCGCAGCCGTTACTTTGATCTGGAAACAAACGCCGGCACGTATGCGTTTGGTGGTGATGAAACTCATCACGGGTGCCTTCCGCGTCGGAGTCAGCAAACGATTGGTGACACGTGCGATCGCAGCACAGTCAGGCATCTCGGCGGACGTCGTTTCTCACCGATTGATGGGCAATTGGAAACCAACGCCTGATTTTTACCAACGACTAGTCGACCCCGATGTGCAAGACACCGTCGCCAGCCAACCGTATCCGTTTTGCTTGGCCCATCCCATCGATATTCAGCAAGGTCCTCAGACCCTGGGTAGCTGTCATGACTATTTCGCTGAGTGGAAATGGGACGGTATTCGTGGACAATTGATTCGCCGCAGCAAGCAAACTTTCATTTGGTCGCGTGGCGAAGAACTGATGGAAAATCGCTGGCCAGAGATCGAATCGGCGGCCGAAGCATTGTCTGATGGTACCGTTCTCGACGGAGAGATCTTGGCGGCGTTGCCGGATGGCGAAGTCTTGCCGTTCGCGCAACTGCAGCGCCGTATCAATCGAAAAACGGTCGGCAAGAAACTGCTTAGTGAAGTCCCCGTCGTATTTCACGCATTCGATTTGCTGGAGCACAACGGTGAAAACACTCGTGCGTTGCCACTGCTGGAGAGGCGAGCACGATTGGAGAGCCTCCTGTCAGCTATCGAACATCCTCACTTGAGGATCACGCAGTTGATCAAGGGTGATAGCTGGGACGACTGGGCGGCGATACGCGAGACCAGCCGTGAGATGAACACGGAAGGCCTGATGCTGAAACGCAAGGATTCCGTCTACGACGTCGGGCGAGTTCGCGGAACGTGGTGGAAATGGAAGGTCGCACCGTACTGCATCGACGCGGTTCTGATCTACGCACAAAAAGGACATGGTAAACGAGCGAGTTTGTATACCGATTACACGTTCGCCTTATGGGATGGCGACCTGCTGGTTCCGGTGGCCAAAGCTTACAGCGGACTGGATGACAAGGAGATCCAACAAGTCGATCGATTCATTCGCCAAAATACAAAAGAGTCCTTTGGTCCCGTCCGCAGCGTGACACCCCAATTGGTCATGGAGATTGCCTTTGAAGGGTTACAAAAATCAACGCGACACAAAAGCGGAATCGCGACGCGTTTTCCCCGTATCGCCCGCTGGAGACACGACAAAAAGCCCGCCGACGCCAACACGCTACAAGACCTCCTCGCGCTCCTCCCGTAATGCGAATCCCATTGCGAATGCCTACAGAAACCAAACCGCCGACGCCTGTTCAGATCGTGGATCGATACTTCGAATCCACCGGGCGTAAGCCATTTCGCTTTCAGCGTGATGCCTGGCGTGCTTATCAAAACGGTCACAGTGGTTTGGTTCATTCGGCAACCGGCACCGGCAAAACACTCGCCGTTTGGATCGGCCCACTGCTGAAATGGATTCGTGAAAACCCCGATCGTTCCCAATGGAACCCCAAACACCCGCCGCCGCTGAAGGTCTTGTGGGTGACACCTCTACGTGCTCTTGCTGGAGACACGGAGAACTCATTGCGTCAACCTTTGGACGCGTTGGAAATCCCATGGCGATTGGAATCGAGAACGGGCGACAGCAAGGCAAGCGTGAAAGCTCGCCAGTTGAAGCGGCTGCCGACGGCGATGATCACAACGCCGGAGAGTTTGTCCCTGATGTTGACTCACGAAAAACTACTGAGTCAACTGTCGGGGTTGGAGGCCGTGGTCGTCGATGAATGGCATGAACTGCTGGGAACCAAACGCGGCGTCCAGACCGAACTGGCACTCGCACGGCTGCGACGACTCAATCCTCTGCTACGCACCTGGGGAGTCTCTGCAACACTCGGCAATCTGGATCAAGCCCTGGAGTCTCTCGTCGGTCTCAATCCTCCCACTGAGAGTCAGATCGTCCGTGGCTACACAAAGAAGAAACTGAAACTGGAATCTGTGATTCCCAAACGTGTGGATCGGTTTCCTTGGTCAGGGCACATCGGCACCAAAATGGTTCCTCAAGTCGCTGAGCTGATCGAGAGTGTCAACAGCACATTGGTTTTTGCTAACACACGTTCGCAGACGGAAATCTGGTATCAACAAATCTTGCAGCAACGTCCAGAGTGGGCTGGTCAGATTGCCATCCACCATGGTTCGCTTGACACGTCTGTACGACGTTGGGTGGAAGACGGACTGCGCAATGGCTCGCTGCGTGCGGTCGTCTGCACCAGCAGCCTGGACCTCGGTGTGGATTTCACCGCGGTGGACTTGGTGGTCCAGATCGGCAGCCCCAAAGGCGCGGCGAGATTGCTGCAACGTGCGGGCCGCAGCGGCCATCAACCCGATGCCATCAGCCGGCTCGCGTTCGTGCCCACCAATGCCATCGAGTTGATCGAGCTGGCGGCGGCTCAGGATGCGATCAAAGCAGGACATTTGGAAGCACGTCCGATGCTGAATCAACCGCTCGATGTGCTTGCTCAACATGCAATCACCGTCGCCATCGGTGGTGGATTCGAGTCTCGCGAGCTGCTGGACGAGATTCGAACCACCGTGGCCTATCAAACGGTAACCGATCAAGAATGGCAATGGGTGTTGGATTTTGTTGTTCGTGGCGGCAATTCGTTGACTGCGTATCCTGACTTCCACTGCGTGAAGATCGTCGACGGTCGCTACCAACTGACGGACCGCCGTATGATCACCAATCACCGAATGAACATTGGAACGATCGTCTCCGACGCCGCCATGCAGGTCAAATTTCAAAAGGGAAAAACGCTCGGCACCGCCGAAGAAAGCTTCTTGTCGAAACTAAATGCTGGCGATCGCTTTCTTTTCGCAGGTCGGCTCGTCTCGATGCTCCGAATCCGAGACAATGTTGCATATGTAAAACTTGCCAAAGGAAAACCAGATACGGTTCCGCGGTGGATGGGCGGACGGATGCCGCTATCGACGGAATTGAGCGCCGCGCTGCGAGAAAAAATCTCTGAGGCCGCCGAAGGAAAGCTGATCGGTCGTGAGATGAAATCTCTGAGGGGACTGCTGGAGTTGCAACAACGCTGGAGTAGTATTCCCAAATCCGACGAGCTGTTGATTGAAAAAATCAAGACTCGAGACGGTTACCAGATCTTCGTTTTCCCGTTTGAAGGTCGCCTCGTTCACGAAGGCCTCGCTGCGTTATTGGCCTATCGAATTTCTCGCTTCAAAGCGACCTCGTTTTCGATGGCCTGCAACGATCACGGTTTTGTCCTCCAGTCTCCGCACGATATCGACATTGCGACTGCAATCAGCCGAGGCGTGTTGCGAACCAAGGACTTGATCGACGACATCTTGCAGTGCATGAATTCGACGGAAATGGCAAAGCGACAGTTTCGTCAAATTGCTCGCGTCGCTGGACTGATTCAGCCCGGCTACCCCGGACAACGAAAAACAGCCAGCCATCTGCAAGCCAGCAGCAATTTGTTCTTTGACGTTTTTACGCAATACGATCCAGAGAACCTTCTGTTGGTGCAAAGCCGGAGGGAGGTCTTGGATTTTCAACTGGAAGCGAACCGGATGCGATCCGCTCTGCAGCGAATTTCCGACAGCCGTATCGTGATTGAAATGCCTGAGAGAGTGACGCCACTGGCGTTTCCACTGTTGGTCGATAAGCTGAGAGAGCGAGTCAGCAGTGAGACGCTCGCTGATCGCATTGCACGAATGCAAGCGGAGCTCGAACAAGCCGCGTCGGCATGAGCCCCATCAAACTCAAATTCACTCCGTTGAATTGACTCTTGGCAATACATCGATTGTGCCCGACTCCATTGATATCCAACTCGCGGACAACACGTTCACGCTCTACGCAGATCGCGGGCTTTTCTGGCCTGCCCAGTCGATTCTGTTCGTTGCGGATACTCATTTCGGCAAAGAGGCCACGTTTCGTCGTGGTGGCATTCCGGTTCCCGTGGGCACGACCGATGCAACGCTAGCAACGATCGCTCGGATGCTGCATCGGACCAACGCGAATCGGCTCTGTGTTCTCGGAGACATGTTTCATGCAAAATCATCCATTGCTGCACACGTTTGCGAATCATTGCTGCGTTTTTTTGAGCAGTTCCACAACGTCGAGGTGATGCTCGTTCGTGGTAATCATGATCTTCGAGTGGGAGCGTTGCCAATCTCGTGGCCGATCACGGTCATTGACCCCGGAATCAGGATCCGGAACGTGGCCCTGGGACATCACCCCGCCGACCGCGAAGCTGAATTTCCCTCTGCCTGCGAGCTCTACCTTTGCGGGCACATCCATCCGGCGATCCAAGTCTCATCGCGAATAGATCGATTGGGAAAACGGCCATGCTTCTGGCACTCACGCGGTCAAGTCGTACTGCCTGCTATTGGCGATTTCACCGGCACCCACGTCATCAAACCATCCGCTGGCGATACAACATGGGTGGTCGCGGAAAACGAAATATTCCGACATCCCTGTCATCGACGATGACGATGCTGGCCGTCAGGCCACGAGTTTGACGCAATGAAATGGATGCTCGAGAGGGGGTACCATTATCGTCCCGAAGGGACCTGACATAACAGCCCAGGGCAGAGCGCAGCGTCGCCCTGGGTTACTGTGCATCGTTTCCCCACCGAGCCCCGAAGTGGGCGTTACCGCGTTTGGGAGTAGATGAGTGCTGTGTACGGTGGCAACTCGATACGCCCTCGACACGCTTGACCATCATGGGGTTCATCAATCGCATCGATGTCGCCACTCGCGTTTCCACCAAAATCAACACTGTAGATCTTTCGATCGCTGCTGAAGCGGCGGATCCATTTGCCAGCGGCGGGCAAACCAAAATCGTATTGCTCGTAGTGTTGGTTAGCGAAGTTAATGATGACGACGCAATCGTCTCCCGCACCTCCGTCACACCAACGTCGAAAGGCAACCACTTTGTCGTGGTGATTGAGGTGAAAGACATCGATGTGCCGCCCTATCATCCCCCTTGTATTGCCATCCCGATTGAGACGCAGTTGGATCAATTTTGAGGTGAGCTTGATGATCCCTGAATGCTCGTCTGCCTTTTCCCAATCAAGTTCATCGACATCTTGAAACCAACCGTCTTCTAGGAATTCCTGACCTTGAAAGAGCATCGGAATTCCTGGTGCAGTCATGGTCAATGCCAGTCCCAGCGTGGCTCGCTTTTGAGCGTACCAGTTGTCTGGAGCGGCCTCGTCGACTTCACTCGGCACGCGAGACTTCCCATTGGCAACTTCGTCGTGTGACTCCGTATAGATAACGCGTTGGAAGGGGTCTCCGTTGTAGCAGTGATAGAGAGCGTCTCGGATCTTGTTCATGTCACGGCCGGCATCATCCGACTGAATGATCACGTCACGAACCGGATGAACAAAGCTGGCATCCCATTGCGTGGCAAAACCTGCACCTCCCTCGATGTCAGACTTGGTGAGGTAGGCGTTGTTCTGCAAGTCCTCCGCGATCGTGATCGCGGACGGTTTGAAGTTGCTGATCTCACGATTGATCCACTGGGTCAATCCCCAGCCTTCTGGGATCTCATGCTCGCCGCTGGCGTCGATGCTGCGAATGTAGAGCGTCATGTCATAACGCAAACCATCGACGTGATAGTCCTGCAGCCACATCATTGCGTTGTCGCGAAGATAGGACCGTACTTCACCCCGGCCATAGTCCGGTCGTGTTTCGCCCCACGGGGTTGTACTACGGTAATCGTTGTAGAAGTAAATGCCGCCCTTGCCATTTTCGCTCCACCCGTCGAACTGCCAGATATCGAGATCGGACGGTCCGAAGTGGTTGTAAACAACATCAAGGATGACCGCAAATCCCGCCGCATGTGCGTCTTTGACAAATTGCTTGAACGCGGCGGGACCACCGTACGCACTTTCGACGGCGTAGATGTGCGCCGGGTTGTATCCCCACGAATAATCGCCCGCGAACTCCGCGACCGGCATGATTTGAATGGCATTGATTCCTAGCTTTTTCAGATGATCGAAACGCTGAGAAAAAGTCGCAAATCCACCCGGCTGATCCTCTTCCGAGCGATTGAACGTCCCCAGGTGCGCTTCGTAAATGACCAGTTCGTTCCAGTGCGGCATCTGAAAGTCATCACCATCCCAATCAAATTCAGGATCATGGACCAGGCCGACACCGACGGAGTTGGTGACTGCGCGAACCCGAGGATCGATTCGATCAAAGGTGTTCTCGCCATTGCGGATTCGATACTTGTACTCAGCACCCATTTCGGCATTCTCGACCCATGCGAACCAGTGGCCGTTGTCCTCCCGCTCCATCGGATTCACGTCCCCGTCCCAATCATTAAACGATCCGACGACGCTCACTGCGTCGGCATTGGGAGCCCAAACACGAAAGGCAATTCCCTGATCGAGATGAATCGGCCCGACGCCTGCGGGCCGCGTCTGGATTCCAAGTTGGTCGAGAGCATTCATGTTTTGATTCTGCGGCGGTTGTGAAAGAAAGGATCCCTCAAAGAGATGTCGCCCTTTCAGCATTTGTCGTACCCAATTCAACGAATTTTTATCGCTTGCTTTGAATTTGGAAGGAAGGTCTCGCGATTCGACGAGCGTGAGCGAAAATTAACCGCATTGACCGATTGCCGAGCGGTTTTCCAGTGATTGCTCGGATCCGATTCAAGTTTTCGAGGATGGCACTGCGTTTGCGAAGGGGAATGGTTCACACGCCCCTCTGACAGGAATCGTCTCTTGACCAAAACGTCCTCCTATCGCATTCCGGTCGATTTGACCCGAGCGATTTGCATCACCGCCATTCTCGTCGCCTTGAGTGCAGCTTTCGTGCTCGCTCGAGAGATCGTCTTGATCCTCTTCCTTGGCGTTCTGTTTGGAGTCTTTCTCACGAAACTTTCTGGCTGGGTCAGCGGCAAAGCTCCCTTGGGCTACAAAGGATCTCTTGCAAGTGTGGTGATTGCCCTGCTGGTCATGTTTGCGGGCGCCAACGCCTTCTTTTTCGTTCAGATCAATCACCAAGTCGAAAAGGCGAGCGAAAAGATCGATGAGGGGATGATGGAGCTGAGAAGCCTTGTCAAGGAATATCCGGTACTCGATTCGACAGTTGCTTCCACGCCCTTTCTGTCCGAAGCCATGGGAATGAATCAGGAGAAGAACTCGTCTCAGCAAACGTCAGCTAAGGAAAGCGATTCGAAAAGCGATGACGGGAAAAATGATGATGGGAAAAGCGAGAGCACTGACAAAGCGGGCTTGCAGCTTGACAGCGTACCTGAACCGGTTTCGAAGGCCGCCGGAGCCATCGGGCAAATGTTCAAGACGACGTTTGGGTTGGTCGTCAACAGTGTGCTGATCTTCTTTGTCGGTCTTTTCCTCGCGATCTCACCGAGCACCTACCGCGATGGCTTGGTTTGTCTGGTTCCTAAGCCACGACGCCCGCGGATCACCGAGGTCCTCGATCGTACTGGGGTCACTCTTTGGCGATGGCTTATTGGGCGCTTCGGATCAATGCTGGCCACGGGAGGTGGTGCCTTTCTGCTGCTACTGGCCCTCGGGGTACCAATGGCCGGTACGCTCGGGATCATTACCGCTCTGCTGACTTTCATTCCGAACATTGGCGCGGCAGTCGCGTTGTTCCTGGCCGTTTTGTTCGCGCTGCCCCAGGGGACCGGCGTGGTTACCGCCGTGATCGGTGGCTACATGGTCTTGCAACTTTTTGAGAGTTACGTCGTCACGCCATTGATCCAGCAAAAAGCTGTATCGCTGCCACCAGCCCTGCTGATCTCGTTCCAAGCGGTCATGGGCGTGCTTTTTGGGTTTACTGGAGCCGCCGTTGCGTCGCCGCTATTGGCCGGAGGAAAAACGATCGTCGAGATGTTGTACGTCGAAGACTACTTGGAATCGGATTGAGGAATCCCAGTCTTATTCATTCTCTCTTCATACGGCACTCCATGGCACCTGCCGTCGGCCAAAGGGCTGGCAGGTTTTCGACCGCGGTGATCGATCACAAGGCAGTGGCTGAGTTCCATGCGTTGACCGAGCATCACTCGATGTGAACGAGAATTCTTTGGCGCAAGATGTGCTCGCAGTAGCGGTTGTCCCCTCCACGCCGGCCCAAGACTCAAGTGCAACTTATCGATGAAGTGTTTGATTCCCGTCCTTGCGATCGTGGCGCTGGTCGGTTGCACGCCAGAGCGCTCGCCAGATACTGATACGCCCCCACCGCCTCCGGGCGTCCTCGTGGAACCGGCAACGGCCCGCGACATCATCGACTTTCGAGAATTCACGGGCCGAACAGCGGCGGTCGATTCAGTGGAACTACGTGCACGCGTGAGCGGATATCTGCGGCAAACGCCCCGAACAAAAGGCAATGTCGAGTCGGAGCTACAGGTCAAAGTCGACGAGGGGATGCTGGTCAAGGAGAACGACCTGCTCTTTGTCATCGATCGCAAGCCCTATCAGCTCGCATTGCAGCAATCACAGGGGGCATTGGATGCGGCGAAAGCCAAGCTGAAACAGGCCAACAAAGATCTGTCTCGAAGCGAGCAGCTCTTGGATCGCAATGCCACCAGTCGGGCGGAGTACGATCAGTCCATCGCTGCGGTCGCCGATCTGCAAGGTCAGATCGAAACGCTCAAAGCGACTGTAGCCCGCAACGAGTTGGATCTCGACTACACGCAAGTTCGCTCACCCATCGACGGCTTGCTGGGTCGGACGCTGGTGACGGTTGGCAATTTGGTTTCCGCAGATTCAACGATCCTGTCGACCGTGGTCTCGATCAACCCCATCTATGTCGATTTCGATGTGGATGAACAGTCTGTTCTCGACTACCGCACCAGAATGCTCGATGGAAAAGTTGACAACGCTCGTAAGACAAAGATCAAGGCTTGGCTGGGCTTGGGAAACGAATCTGGTTTTCCTCATGAAGGCGTGATCGATTTTGTCAACAATGTTACCGACCCGAATACGGGAAACACGCGAGTTCGTGCGACCTTTGAGAATGAGACCGGGATTCTGTCACCCGGTTTGTTTGCTCGTGTCAGGGTTCCATTCACTGCAAAGTACAAAGCGACTCTTGTGCCGTCCAATTCCATCGCAATGGACCAACAGGGACGTCACGTGATGGTCGTCCGTGACGACAACGAAGTTTCACGACGGTCTGTGACGCTGGGGCCCATCCGAGACGACATGACGGTCGTTCGCGATGGCATTCAAGCCGGTGAGCGAGTCGTCATATCGGGTCTGCAAAAGATTCGTCCTGGAATAAAAGTGCGAGTGGAAAATGAGCCGTCCGGATCGACCAAGAACTCAGACTCAAGTGAAGACGTCGGTGACGGAGCATGATTTCAAACTTCTTTATCAATCGTCCCGTTGCGGCGAATGTAATCGCCGTGATGACCGTGATTCTAGGGCTCGTCGGGCTATGGAATCTGCCAGTGGAGCGGTACCCCAACATCACGCCGCCGACCATTCAGGTGACAGCTACCTATCCGGGCGCCAGTGCCCAGGTGATGTCCGACACCGTCGCGGCGCCTTTGGAGCAGCAAATCAATGGCGTCGAGAACATGCTCTACATGACTTCCACGTCGTCTTCCAATGGCAGCTACTCTTTGACAGTGACGTTCGAGGTCGGCACCGATCTGGAGGAATCCCAGGTATTGGTGCAAAACCGAGTCGCGTTGGCAGAACCTTTCCTGCCGACGGATGTTCGCCAACAAGGCATTTCGGTCAAGAAGCAATCTTCCAACATCCTGTTGGTCGTCTCTCTGACCTCGCCGGACCAAACGTTCGACAGTTTGTACCTTTCGAACTATGCCACCCTGCGTTTGAAGGACGAACTCAGTCGAGTCGATGGCGTGGGCGACGTCACGGTCAGTGGTGCCGGCGCCTACAGCATGCGAGTCTGGGCAGACCCGACGAAGATGGACGCTCGGGGATTAACGTTTCAAGATTTGCTGAATCAACTGCGACAACAGAACGTCCAGGTCGCTGCAGGGCAGATTGCCCAACCACCGCTGGACAATTCTCAGGCCTTTCAGCTCACGATGACAGCACTCGGCCGACTGTCTGAGGTGGAGCAGTTCGAAGAGATCATTGTCAAGGTCGGCGAGGACGGCAGCCTGACGCATTTGCGAGATGTCGCACGCATCGAATTGGGTGCACAGACGTACGATACATTCGCACAGAAAGGCGGGATATCGACTGCGAATCTGCTGATTTACCAATTACCCGGTGCCAACGCGTTGGAGGTAGCACAAGGTGTTCAAGCCAAGGTCGCGACATTGTCCCAGAAGTTTCCCGATGGACTCCAGTACGACGTCCCGTTCGACACAACCATCTTTGTTTCGTCTGCCATCAGCGAAGTCTACAAGACCCTCTTCGAGGCCGGCGTGCTGGTATTGATTGTGATCTTGGTCTTTCTGCAGGATTGGCGTGCCGTATTGATTCCTGCAACGACTGTCCCTGTCACCATCATCGGGGCGTTCGCCGTCATGCCCTTACTTGGTTTTTCGGTCAATCTACTCACACTCTTTGGTCTGGTGTTGGCAATCGGGATCGTCGTCGACGACGCGATTGTGATCGTCGAGAATGCGTCTCATCATATTGAGCGTGGGGAAGCGCCCAAGCAAGCCACCATCCGCGCGATGAGTGAGGTGACCGGTCCCGTGATTGGCATCACCGCGGTGTTGATGGCCGTGTTCATTCCGACGACATTTCTGGGCGGGATCACCGGACAGCTCTATCGTCAGTTCGCGTTGACCATCGCAGCGACCGCGTTGCTCAGCGCGATCAACGCGCTGACACTGAAGCCCGCTCAGTGCGCTCTTTGGCTGCGACCAGTGCGGGAAAACGAAAAAAAGTTTATTTTGTCACGTTGGTTCAACAAGGTCTTTGGCTGGATCGAGTCCGCCTATGTCCTTTGCGTCGCCGGTTTGCTTCGTGCATGGCCCGCGGTTCTAATCCTATTTGTGTTGACGATCGGAGCTACGGCTTGGTGGTACCGACAGGTGCCCACCGGATTCTTGCCGATGGAAGATCAAGGCTATCTGATCACCGCGATTCAATTGCCCGACGCAGCTTCACAAGACCGTACGCGTGATGTTATCGAGCAAATGAATGACATCCTGGCAGAGCAACCAGGTGTGAAGACATGGTTCACACTCGGCGGGTTGTCATTACTGGAAGGCAGCCAGTCGTCCAACGCAGCGACGATGTTCATCGGGCTGAAGGATTGGGATCAGCGTACAACGCCGGACGTCCAGCAAATGCCATTGATCGGACAACTCTCTCAAAAGTTTGGTGCAATCAAAGATGCCTTTATCCTGGTCATCCCACCACCTGCTATCCAGGGATTGGGAACCAGCGGTGGTTTTGAAATGCAAGTCGAGGATCGTGGAGGAGCGGGGCTCCTGCAATTGCAATCGGCCGTCAATGAGTTGCTGGCAGCGGCGGCGGAGGACCCCCAGCTACAAAGAGTCAACTCGACTTTCCGAGCCGGTGTCCCACAGTTGTATGCCGATGTGAATCGCGAAAAAGTAATCAGTATGCAAGTCCCGCTTGGCGATGTTTTCACAACCCTGCAAGCTGCATTGGGCTCTGCTTACGTGAACGATTTCAATAAGTTTGGACGCACCTATCGCGTCACACTGCAGGCGGACGGTCCCTTTCGAGACGAAGTTGATGATGTGCGTCGATTGAACGTCAGGAACGTAGCGGGGAACATGGTATCACTGGGCAGTTTGATGCAGATTGAGGAAATATTCGGCCCTCAAATCATTCGCCGATTCAATCTTTATCCTGCAGCCAACGTGACCGGCTCCGCGGCCAGAGGGGTCAGCTCGGGGGAGGCTTTGAAAAAGATGGCTCAACTGGCAGAAAAGAGCTTTCCCGAGTCGATCGGATTCGACTGGAGTGGTGTTTCTCTGCAGGAGAGTCAAGCCAAGGGGGAAGAACTCTACGTCTTTGGATTGGCAATTCTGATCGTCTATCTCGTACTGGCATTTCTATACGAAAGCTGGGTGCTACCATTTGCCGTGATCTTGGTGGTCCCCCTGGGGCTGCTCGGAACCGTTGCTGCCATCTCCTTGCTGGGCATGGACAACAACACTTATGTTCAAATCGGCGTCGTGTTGATCATTGCGTTGGCAAGCAAGAATGCGATCCTGATTGTGGAGTTCGCGCGAGACTTGCGGCTACAAGGACAATCGATTCGCCAGGCCGCACTCGCAGCAGCGCGAATGCGTTTTCGACCGATCCTGATGACGTCGTTTGCGTTCATTCTTGGTGTGTTACCGCTGGTGTTTGCGACCGGCGCCGCCGCCGCCAGCCGTCGCTCTCTTGGCACGGCTGTTTGTGGCGGCATGATCACATCAACCATACTGGCCGTATTCTTTACCCCTGTGTTCTACGTTGTGTTTCAATGGATCAGCGAGTTACAGCATGGCAGAGGTGACCCGCCGGCCGGCCTTGAGGGCGACCCCGAATGAAAAAACGCAAGCAACACGACTCGGTACCAAAAATAGAAGACTGTTATGTCTCCAGAATCTAAAACGATGGCAAACACTCCGATTGTCGGTATCGGTGCATCTGCCGGCGGTTTGGCGGCACTGGAGATGCTGTTTGAACAATTGCCCATCGACACTGGCGCAGCTTTTGTCGTCATCCAGCATTTGTCGCCTGACTACCAAAGTCATATGCCGGAGTTGCTCGGTCGACGCACAAAGATGGACGCGTTGCAACTCGAGCAAGAGGTCGAACCCAAACCCAATACGGTTTACCTGCTGCCTCCTGGAAAACACGTAGTGTATGAGGAGCAACGTTTGCACCTGATCAACCGTGACGAAACGACTGAACTAAGCCTGCCCATCGATCGCTTCTTTTCATCTCTCGCCGAACAGGAGGAAAGACGTATCGCCACAGTGATCCTTTCAGGAACAGGTAGCGATGGCAGCAGTGGTATTCAAGAAGTATGCCGCGAAGGAGGGCTCGTACTGTGTCAAGATGAAGACTCAGCTCAGTTCAATAGCATGCCACTCAATGCCATGAAAACCGAATGCGTTCACGTGGTCGCGCCCGTTCCGGAATTGGCAGAAGCACTCGTGTCGTTTCTCGGTGGGGCATCGGTTGAGCAAGTGGTGAGTGAGTCAGCGCCCACGATCGGCCGTGGCGACTTGGATCCGGTTTGTCAATTACTCGTGTCCTACAGCGGTGTCGACTTCGCAAACTACAAGTCCGGAACGTTTACTCGCAGATTGTCGCGACGCATGCTGCGACGAGATGTCAGTGACATAGACGACTATGTGAAAATCCTGAGAGAGAATCCCGAGGAACTCTCACAACTGCACGACGATCTATTGATCGGCGTGACGCGATTTTTTCGCGACGAAGACGGGTACGATCGGTTGACCACACGTGTATTGAGACCAGCGGCCCGTACGAAGTCTGCCGGAGATGAATATCGCGTTTGGGTCGCAGGCTGCGCCACAGGACAAGAAGCCTATTCCGTTGCCATGCTCGTTCATGACGAGCGAAAGAAAAGTGGCATTGATTATCGGATCAAGATCTTTGCAACCGATGTGCATCCCGAAGCAATCCGCTTCGCTCAACGAGCCACCTACCCCAAGGAGTCGCTGCGCGAGATCCCGGCAAAGCTCAGGGAACAGTATGTCACGCAGAAGGCCGACTCTTTTGAGATCAACAAGGAGATTCGAGATTCAATCGTTTTTGCCCGTCACGATCTAACGCAAGACGCGCCCTTCACCAATCTTGATTTGGTAACATGTCGCAACATGCTGATCTACTTGCTGGACGAAGCACAAGACCGTGTATTGACCGCATTCACCCATGCGTTGAGAGCACGCGGTGCGCTGTGGTTGGGGCCAAGTGAATCACCGGGAGATTCAGAGCAACAGTACGCAGCTCTGGATAAACAGTGGCGGATCTTTCAGAAAGAACGAGACACTCGGCTACCCTTGGATCTCAAGATCCGCTCTAGACCCTACGCGACACCACGGATCTCAATGCGACCAAGAACGTCTCGTGCTCCATCGCCTGGACTCGTCTTGACCTATGACAAAATGATGGAGCTCTACGCCCCGCCATCCATTTTGGTGAATGACGGCCTACAGCCGGTTCAAGTATTCGGTGATCTGTCCGAATACACATCGGTTCCCGGAGGTCGCTTGTCAGGAACGGTAGAAGACATTTTGAATCCCGTGTTTCGAGTTCCCGTCGCGATTGCTCTCCAACGACTGCGAATGAATTCCAGCAGCGAGGAAACCGAACGGGCATCCGCCAACGGGACGGCGGTGACCATCAAGGTCAAATCGTTTCAACATGGTACAGTAGGTGAGACTTACCTGCTGATCACTTTTAACAAAGAATCGTCTCAGACGGCGGAACCTCCGGTTCCTGCTGAGCCTTCGTCGAAGTCGTTGTCAGAGCCTCCCAATCGCTCGCCACTTGCACCACAGTCCAGTTCACTGCTTAGCGGTGACAGCATTGAACTGCGAGAAGAGCATATTCGCCTCCTCGAAATGGACCTTGAGTTCACGCGTGAAAACCTGCAGGCAACGATCGAGGAATTGGAGACCACGAACGAAGAACTCCAATCCAGCAATGAAGAATTGACCAGCAGCAACGAAGAGCTGCAGAGCACGAATGAAGAGTTGCACAGCGTCAACGAAGAACTTCATACGACCTATGCCGAGAGCGATCGTCGCGTCATTCTGCTGTCAGAACTGACTGCAGACCTAGAAAACGTCTTGCGGGCGAGTGATCTTGGCATCGTCCTGGTCGATTCTGAAATGCAGATTCGTCGCATCACTCCCACGGCGGTCGACATGTTGGCATTGAGAACGAACAATCCCGTCGGCGAATCACTGATCAACTATGCGAAGCGCTTCGAGGATGTCGACTTGATTTCGCTGATCGGCGAAGTTCGAGAGAGTGATCAACCAATTCAGTGTGAGACACGGGATCGTCACGGCGACGCGATCCTGCTGCGTGTCGCTCCTTACAAAGACCGACAAGGTGCCGTCCTCACATTCACCAATATCAGTGGCGTGAAGGAAACGGCCGACAATCTACGGAAATTGACGTCAATCGTTTCGGACAGCACCGATGCGATCATCGGCGTCGAGCTTGACGGAACCGTCACGAGCTGGAATCGCGGCGCCCGCTGCCATTTCGGCGATCTATGGGAAGATGAGGGCACCTATCACTTGGCAGACGTGCTGCCAGCGGAACTGGATGGAGCTGCCCAACAACAACTACGAGCACTGCGACGAAACGGCAGAACGGATGCCGCAGAAGTGAGCTTTGAGTGGAACGGTAGCGAAGTGACGTTCCTGCTTCGGGTGACTCCCGTGCTGGATGATGACGACAAGCTCACCGCTGCAGCGATCACCATCTACGATGTCACCAAGTTGCGTGTCGCGGAAAAAGAGTTGAGGTTACGAACACGAGCGATCGACGCTTCGAGCAACGGCATCATCATTGTTGATGCCTTGGCCGACGACATGCCGATCGTGTACTGCAACCGCGGTTTCGAGCAGATCACGGGTTTCAGTAGCGAAGAGACACTGCATCGCAACTGTCGCTTTCTGCAGGGACGAGATACGGACAAAGATACCATCGACAAGATTCGTGCTGCCATCCGAAACCGCGCCACATGCCGAGTGACCGTCCTCAATTACCGGAGGGACGGATCACCTTTCTACAATGACTTGATCATCACGCCGGTCACAAACGCGGATGGGCTCGTCACTCACTTTGTCGGAATCCAAAACGATGTCACGGAGTCGATGCAGTCAAGTCTAAAACTGAAACAGAGCGAAGAAGAATACCGCGGCACCTTTGAGAACGCCGCTATCGGAATCGCTCACGTCAGTTTGGACGGACATTGGCTACGCGTGAACGAGAAACTCTGTGAAATCGTCGGATACACACGCGATGAACTGATGCAGAAAACCTTTCAAGACATCACGCACGAAGCGGACATAGACAAGGATCTGATTCAGTTTGCAAAATTGAGACGTGGTGAAATCCCGGGCTATGCGATGGAAAAAAGGTACGTTCACAAGAACGGTCATTGCGTCTGGATTCGATTGACCGTCTCCATGAGGCACGAGTTTGACGGAACTCCACCCTGCGCGATCTCGCTGGTGGAAGACATCACGCAACGTAAAGAGACGGAACGCCAGCTCACGGAAACTCGAAACATCATCAGTGAAGTCATCGAGAACATCGAAGACGCCTTCATCAGCTTTGACCACCAGGGCATCGTTCGTGTCGCTAACGCGGCCGCCGTACGAATGGCCGCCGTCAAGGAGCATAGCGAGCTGATCGGGAAACCCTATGAAGTCTTGTTCGCTGATGATCCGACATCTCCCTTGCTGTCACTGCTGGATCGCGTCCGTCGTTCGCAGCGTGGTGAGAGCAAAGAGTATTTTGCGACGCACTTGAACCGATGGTACGACGCCAAATCGTTTCCCATCAACGGCGGTGCGGCGTTGTACATGAGTGATGTGACGGCACGAAAGGACACCGAGGTGCACCTGGAACAAGCTCGATTGGCTGCGGAGGACGCGAGCCGGGCCAAGACGGCATTCCTGACCAACATGAGCCACGAGATTCGCTCGCCCATGTCGGCGATCCTGGGATTCACCGACATCGCCCTGCGAGACTTGAGAGACGGAAAAAAGGTGGAGGAAACGCACCTGGAAACCGTCATCCGTAACGGTCGTTTCCTGTTGAGAATCATCAATGACATCCTCGATCTTTCCAAAGTCGAAGCCGGCAAGCTACAGGTTCGGCGCTCGCTGTTCAGGTTGGTCCCAATGCTTGCCGACCTGATGGACCTGATGCGGCATCGCAGCAAGGCGAACGATGTCCCCTTGAGTATCGAATTTGAAACGAAGGTACCCGCGCAACTGCACAGCGATCGGTCGCGGGTCGAGCAAATCCTCGTCAATTTGATAGGCAATGCGATCAAGTTCACGCCGCAAGGTAGTGTCCGACTGGTGGTATCCTGTCAAGATTCCCTCATTTTCTTTAGGGTAATTGATACAGGCATTGGCATTTCGGCACGCAAGATCAAGAGTCTCTTCCAAATGTTCTCACAAGTCCACGACAACGAGAAACTCGTTGGCGTTGAAGGAACTGGTCTTGGACTCGTGATCAGTAAACGTTTGGCTAATCTGCTCGACGGAGAGATCGACGTCGCGAGCGTCGAGGGGCGAGGAAGTACGTTCACCCTGCAACTGCCCATCGGCGATATTCCACAGATTGAAATGATCACTCCCAAGACCGAGGATTTGGTTCCGGAGCGGACCAATAGCGGAATGATCACAACCGTCCGCGGCAGGATCTTGGTCGCGGATGATGCCCGAGACATACGCCACGTTACCAAACATTTCCTGTCCAGGGCCGGTGCCGAAGTCGTTGAAGCGGTCAACGGTGCGGAAGCCGTCGCAGCGGTGCGTGAAGCAGAGGCGATCGGCAGACCGTTTGCCTGCATCCTGATGGACATGCAGATGCCTGAGATGGGTGGCCGTGAAGCGACCAGAGCCATTCGTGATCAAGGGCTGACCATGCCGATCATCGCGTTGACGGCCGGTGCGACAGCCGACGAAATCCAGGAAGCCCTCAACTCGGGTTGTACTCAATTCATCAGCAAGCCCGTCAATAGCCCCAAGCTGATCGAAACGGTGGCAAAGTTGACCGGCTCTTATGCGGGCGGCGATCGTGTAAATTAGTCACTTCATTTATTCTCGTGCAGGCCGATGCCGGTCCAGAACATCCATTCTCTACCCATGAATCATCCGATCCGCAACTTGCCCCCCCTGATCGTTGGCGTTGGCGCATCCGCAGGCGGATTGGAAGCGTTTCAGGAACTGCTGCGATCACTCCAAGATACAAATGACATCGCGATTGTCTTTGTCCAACATTTAGAGAAGGAAAGCGACGAGTTACTGATCGAACTTCTCAGCAAGTCGACGCCATTGGATGTCGTTCGGATCGGTGGTCGCAAGAAGGTGAAAGCGGGGTCAATCTACGTCTGCCCCCCTTGGACGTTGTTAGAACTAAGGAATTCATCGTTACGAATCGCCAATGCGGATTCCAACGTGCGTCCCGACGCGCCCATCGACCACTTCCTCCAATCGCTCGCGGACGACCAGGGTGAACGCGGCGTCGGGGTGATTTTGTCCGGCACAGGTTCTGACGGAACCTTGGGACTGAAGGCGATCAATGACGCAGGTGGAATGACATTCACTCAATCCGCCGAGTCAGCCAAGTTCGACAGCATGCCGCGTAGCGCCATGACGACGGGAGTTGCCGACCACGTTCTTTCTCCCGAAATGATTGGATTAGAGCTGAAGAAATACGCCGCGTACCTGTCGAGCGTCGAAAACTCACTGGACAGCTTATCCACTTCACGAATTCACGAGGCCATCCCGACCATCTCAAAGCGATTGATGGAGGTCACCAACCACAATTTCCAGCACTACAAACAAAACACGTTGGCAAGACGGATTCGTCGACGAATGCACGTACTGAAACTTTCTCAAGTCGATGCGTACGTCAAGTTTCTGGTTCAAGATGAGGATGAGCCTCAGGCATTGTTTCGCGAATTGCTGATCAGCGTGACAGAGTTTTTTCGTGATCCTGATGCATTTGAACTGCTCTCACAGTCCGTCATCCCAAAGCTGTTTGCCAACCGCGTATCCAGTGACACCGTGCGGATTTGGGTCCCCGGCTGCGCCACTGGCGAGGAAGCCTATTCGATCGCCATGCTCTGCCGTGAGCACATGGACCAGATCCCATCACCTCCGGAAGTTCAGATCTTTGCCACCGATATCGATGACCACGCACTGAAGATCTGCCGGCAAGGAACTTACCCCATCGGGATCGAGGATGAAATCTCCAAGGAACGACTGCAACGTTTCTTCATCAAGCGTGGTAAGAAATTTCAAGTCACGAGAGAAATCCGTGAACTGGTGATGTTTTCGTCGCACAACCTGATTAGCGATCCCCCGTTCTCGCGTCTGGATATGATTTCCTGCAGAAATCTGCTGATCTATCTTGGCCCACACCTTCAAAAGAAACTCATTCCGCTTTTTCACTATTCACTGCGTCCCTCTGGATATCTGCTACTCGGCCCGTCTGAGAATATCTCATCGCACGCCGAGCTATTCCGAGTTGTCGATGCAAAATATAGACTGTCTCAACGTAAAGGAACCGGCGTCAATACAACGGCGGCATTGTCAACGAATGACGCGGGGAGTGCGAATGGCGGACCAGACATGAATCCATTGAATGCTGATGACGAGACAGAAGATCTGATGCAAATCATGCAGCGGATCGTACTGGATGAGTTCGCTCCAAAATCTGTCATTGTTGACGAAGACGGAAAAATACTCTGTGCATCAGCTGACATGCACAAATATTTGACCGTGGGGACCGGTAGTTTCCAAAACAACGTCATCAAAATGGCACGCAATGGACTGCGTGTCGGACTGCGTGCCACGTTGCAAGAAGCCAAAGCGAAACGTCGGCGAGTCGTTCACGACAACCTTTCGGTTCGAATTGACGGAAAACTACAGCCCGTGATGCTGACGATTCAGCCGATGCCCCGTGTCGGAGAGGAGGCGGAATTGTTCATGATCGTGTTTCATGATGCTGGGCTTCCACTCACTCATGGCGATGAGCTGGCCAATCTCGATGGAACGGAGAATTCCGTTTCCATCCGAGCCGACAGTGATGCAGATTCACTCATCGCTCATCTAGAGCGTGAACTGGCATCGACCCGAAATGACTTGGAACGATCGATTCAAGAGTTCGAGACCGCCAACGAGGAATTGAAATCCTCGAACGAGGAACTGCTTTCGCTCAACGAAGAAATGCAGTCGGCCAACGAAGAATTGGAGACATCCAAAGAAGAGATTCAAGGCGTCGTTCGCGCGCTAGAGCAATCCAACAGCGATCTTAATAATCTGCTTCGCAGTACGCAGATTGCGACCATCTTTTTGGATGATGATCTACGGATTCGCAGTTACACTCCGGCGGCGACTCAAATTTATGGTCTGATTCCGACCGACATCGGTCGTCCACTGAAACAGTTGATGCCGCTGGCGGATAAGATTCCTCCATTGCCAGAATTGAAGGATTTGGATGCTGATTCACCTATTGAAGACGCGATTCAAACTCAAACCGGTGAGTGGTATATCCGTCGCGTGCTGCCGTATCTCTCGCAGTCGGGTGAACGAGAGGGGATCGTTGTCACGTTCAACAATGTGACTGAAGAACGAGTGTCCCAAGAGAAAATCCGAGAGAGCGAGGGACAACTTCGCTCACTCGTCAGTTCCACGGCAGAAGGCATCTATGGAATCGACCTCAATGGCAATTGCACATTTGCAAACAACGCATGCGTCAACTTGCTCGGCTACGAGAGTCCAGATCAGTTGCTCGGCAGGCACATGCACGAACTGATTCATCATACCAAGCCGGATGGGACAAGCTATCCAGCAGAAGATTGCAGAATCTATGGTGCCTATCGATTGGGCGAGCGAGTCCATGCCGACGATGAATTCTACTGGAGAGCAGACGGCAGCTCGTTTGATGTGGAGTATTGGGCGTACCCGCAGTTCAAGGAAGGAGAGGTGGTCGGCTGTGTCGTAACATTCCTTGACATCTCTGAACGAAAAAAATGGCAATCCGAACTTGCCGAACGTGAAGAAAATCTGCGACGCGTGATCGACAACATGCTGGGGTTTGTCGGAATCCTGGACGTCAACGGCGTGCTACGTGAAGTCAATGCGACGGCACTTCTCGCGGGAGGACTGCGCCGTAACGATGTCATTGGCAAGCCGTTTTGGGAGTGCTATTGGTGGTCTCATGACGATCAAACTGCGGTCGACCTGAGAAACGCGATTGAATCCGCGGTGAACGGTGAAGTCGTGCGATACGACGTGGAAGTACGAATGGCAGGCGACTCACGGATCACCATCGATTTCATGCTGGTTCCCGTTCGAGATGACAATGGAGTGATTTCACATTTGATTCCCTCCGGCATCGACATCAGCGAGAGGATTTGGGCGGAACGTGAAGTTCAGCAGCGTATTGCGCAACTGAATCTTGCTCTGGAATCCGGACAAATGGGAATCTGGGAGTGGGACATTCCCGCAAACCATGTGACTTGGTCTCCCAGACTGTATGAAATGTTTGGCTACACAGAGCAAACGTTCGTTCCGACCAAAGCTGGGTTTCTCGATGCGATTCACCCCGATGACCGCGAGCGAATCGAGAGTCTTCTCGATTCCGCATTCGCCCGACAATGTGAAGACCATGAACTGGAATTTCGCGTCATTCGGGGCGACCATGACGGTTTTGTCTGGACACATTGTCGAGGCAACGTTCGACGAGATGCGGATGGACGGCCGTTGTCGATCCTCAGTGTTGCCGTCGATGTCACCGAAAGGAAGCAGCGCGAACTGTCTCTCACATTCCTTGCTGACTTACACAGTCGACTCGCTGCGCTGACATCAGCAGATGCCATCATCGCCGAAGCGAGCCAACGCATCGCGCAGCATATGCAGGTCTCGCATGTGTTGGTCGTTGAAATGGATAAAGATGCAGAGCAAGCCGATGTGATCTCGGACTTTTGCACCGACGGCTCGCCGAGCTTGGTCGGCGTCTACAACATGTCAGACTTTGCGGCGGTCGAGGAACGTCATGCTCTTGCCTCCGGTCATGCCATGGTGGTGAACGACACAAGCTCTGCTACGCGTAGTGACCGATACAAGCAGAGTTTCGCATCACTTCAGATTGGTGCGATCATCAATGCCCCGTGCAGTCGAGATCAGCAACTGGAATTCATGATCTGTATCACCAAGCGTCACGCGCACATGTGGCGAGACGACGAAATTGACTTGATGCGGCAACTTTCTAACATCATCCGCTTGAAGCTTGAGCGGGCCAATGCCGAAGCAGCTCTTCGGGAGAGTGAAATCAAATTCCGCGATCTGGCGGACAACATCTCTCAGTTCACCTGGATGGCCGACGCTTCGGGTTCTATCTCTTGGTACAACCAGCGTTGGTTTGAATACACCGGCACCACTCTTGACGAGATGAGGGACTGGGGATGGAAGTCGGTTCAACACCCCGAACATCTTGAACGCGTCATCGGTAGCTGGACTCAATCGCTTGAGTCTGGAGAAGTTTGGGAAGACACCTTCCCGCTCCGTTCTAAAGATGGAGAGTATCGTTGGTTTCTCTCACGTGCCCAACCGATTCGAGACGCAACCGGTCGCATTGTCAGATGGTTCGGCACGAATACAGACATTACTGATGCTCGACAAGCATCGGAAGCATTGCAGGCCAGTCAAGAACGATTGCGACTGGGGATCGAAGTCGCTGATTTTGCGCTCGCCCAGATCGATTATTCAACCGATACCGTCTTGCTGTCATCCGAAGCAGCGAGGCTCTACGGTTTAGGTGAGTCTGAGATACAGGTCACACGTGAACAAATTCACGAGACATTTCACACGGACGATCGGGTATCGCTGCAGCACTGCATCGCAGAAAGTCTCAAACTCGACGGAGCAGGTCAGATGGCCGTCGAACATCGCATCGTCATGCCTAATGGTAGTGTTCGGTGGCTCAACATCCGCAAGCGAATTTTCTTTGATCACGACACCAATCCGCCACGACCGAAGAACGGAATCTTGGCGGCCAGGGATGTCACCGACCACAAGCACTGGGAACTGGAACTGGCTGATCGCGAATCGCATTTACGCCGGGTCATCAATAATCAACTCGGACTCGTGGGGGTGATCGATCGCGACGGAGTCCTGGTCGAAGTCGATGACAGGTCGATGAACATTGCCGGCGTGAATCGTGATGACGTGATCGGCAAGCACTTCGCCGAATGCGCTTGGTGGACCTATGACGAATCCATTGTCGAGCAAATGCGATCCGCTATGGACACTGCCTTTGGGGGTGAAACAGTGCGATTTGACATTGCTCTCTACCAAAAAAGTGATTTGAGATTGATGATCGACTTCATGATGGCACCTGTCATGGGCGAAGACGACAACGTGGAATTTCTGATCTGGTCTGGTGTTGATATCTCCGAGCGAAAGCTGGCCGAAGAACAATTGCTGCAAGCTCGCGCCGTTGCCGAATCTGCAAACCAATCCAAAAGCGAGTTCCTCGCCAACATGAGCCACGAGATTCGCACGCCGATGACTGCCATCCTCGGATACACGGACTTGATCGCCGATCAACTTCAAGACACGGAGGCGATGGACCATGTGCGGACGATCCGCCGAAACGGCGATTTCTTGCTGGATATTATCAACGACATCCTTGATCTTTCAAAGATTGAAGCTGGCAAGTTCGAAATCAGTCAGCAAGCGTTTTCGCCTCAACGTTTGGTGGAAGATGTCCGATCGATCATGGAAGTTCGCGCGAGTGGCAGCAAGATCGAACTGGGGGTCGAGTATCGAGGCCCCATCCCTGAACAGATCGAAAGCGATCCCAAACGGCTACGCCAAGTATTGATCAACTTGGTAGGCAACGCGATCAAATTCACGCCCGAGGGCTCCGTTGAACTTGTGGTCAGCTATACCGAGCAATCCAGAAGACTACGGTTTGATGTCATTGACTCAGGGATCGGGATCAGTGACAAGCAACGCAAGCGACTTTTCCAACCATTCTCGCAAGGGGATGGAAACGTCAACCGTGAATTTGGTGGGACCGGACTTGGTTTGGCGATCAGCAAGCGATTGACCGAGATGCTCGGCGGCGACATCTCTGTCCAGAGTGAGCTCGGCAAAGGAAGCACGTTCACGGTTTCAATCGTCATCGGCGAGTCGCAACACGTTTCGTTGGTGAACCCTGTGGCGGATACTCCTGAGCCTCATTCGACCACGAGCTCCAGTGCAGTTCACCTGAGTTGCCATGTTCTGGTCGTCGATGACCGCCGTGACATTCGCTTTCTTAGCAAACGATTCTTGACTTCAGCCGGCGCTACGGTCGATGAAGCCGAGGACGGCGAAGTCGCCATTGCCAAAGTGACTCATGCGATCGAGCAAGGCAGGCCGTATGACTTGATCCTACTAGACATGCAAATGCCCCGACTGGATGGTTACACAACAGCCAAAGCCTTGCGTCAACTAGGTTTCGCCGAACCAATCATTGCACTGACCGCCGACGCCATGCAGGGAGACATGAAACGCTGCCTTGAGAGTGGTTGCGACGACTACCTCAGCAAACCCATCGATAAAACGCAATTGCTTAATCTGGTCGGTAAACTGACTTCCTAGCCACGACGCCATTGGGCACGAGAATTGCATCCCATGATTCCGTCTCACGTAATTTCTTCACCGATCTATCAAGGCGGCAAATCACGATGCTCTGGCTCATTGGTTGGATTTTCTTCGGCTTTCTCGTAGGACTGATCGCTCGTGGATTGATGCCGGGTCCTCAGCCCATGGGCTGCCTGGGAACGATTCTCCTGGGTATCAGCGGATCCTTCGTCGGCGGCGTCATCGGCTACTTGGTTCAAGGAGGCTCGCTAATCCAATCCAGCGGATGGATCGGCTCCGTCATAGGAGCTGTCATTCTGCTACTGCTGCAAATGAGACGTGAGCCGTCAAACTGAAAAAGGCGACGAAGCATGGCTGCTTCGTCGCCTCACTCATTCTTGATGAAACGACTTGATCACTTTCCTGAAAGATCCATCGCCATGAAGTTGATTTTTCGTTCTGCAAGTCGGGTCAAGGTCTGGTTGGCAAGACCCTCTTCATTAAGAGTCTGTTGCAACGTATCAGCCGCATCTCGATGCCCCAGCTTCTCAGCGTAGGAGCGTGCGGTGCCATAACCAGCCATTTCATAGTGCTCTACTCGTTGAGCAGCAGCGACCAAACCGGCGTCCAAGACTCGTGGCTCGATGTCGCTACTGATGATGGACTCGCCTTCCTTAATCAGCCCCTCCATCGCGGCACACTTGTGACCGCCAGGCTCAAAATCCAACGATTTGAAGATCCCCTCCAGTCGCGTGACATGCGTTCTTGTTTCTTCCAAGTGAGCTGAAAACGCATCTTTCAATTCGTCAGCGGTGGCCGCGTCACGCATCTTAGGAATCGCATCCAACAATTGGGTCTCTGCGCTGTAGAGATCTTTCAGTTCGTGGACATACAGCTTATGGAGTGAATCTAGTTTCATGGTTCTTTGTTCCGATTGCGAGATGAGATTTGATGAGAGGGCGAGATGACTGCTGAGAGAAGCAATGACCAATACGCCCTCTTTTTTCATCGCTGGATATCTAACGCATCCAGCGTTCACGCCAGCTCAATTCCCGTTCTCGCTGCGCCCCCATGGCGACACCGATCAACAGGCCTGCGAGCAACCCGACACCGAATGCGGTTCCAACGGATTCGAGTGGATGCCGCGAAAGTGTTTTCACTGAGGCGTTGTACCCACGTCGTGCCTGCTCGCTGACCGCGTCATAGCCTTCCTTCAACGTGTCCCCAGCAGCGGACGCATACTCGGAGGCACGATCCATCATTGATCCGCACGCTTCTGAGCACTCTTCAAAGAACGCTTCGATCTGCTCGCGAGTCTGACCTGTTTTCTCCTGAACCACGCCAACGAGCTGATCAATATTGCCTTCGGCGCGAGACAAGTCGTCATCGGTAACTTGACCGTACTTTTCTTTCACTTTACCAGCAAACTGTTTCCAATTGCCGGACATCTCTTGCTTCGTAGCCATCTGAAATCTCTCCTGAGAGTGTTTGTCGTACTCGAACCGAACTGTTTCTTCAGCGATGCAACTCATGTGCCAACCTTGTCGGAGTGGATCGACGGGCGGACAAATCGCGATCACAATGCATGTGCGTTCAAATAACGCAATGTTTGGGAAGCATCCCTTGCTCTCCGATCGACCCGGTTGTCTCTCAACCGTCCATTTCCGATCGTCGACGGATTCGCTCGATTGGCAAAGCCATCAAATCGACAGCAATGTCGGCAAAGATCGCGCGTCCTTTCGTCAGCCAAGCAGCGGCGAAGGACCAGACAGCGATCCACTCCATCCAAAAGAGAAAGTTGTATTGGTTGCAAACACTTTTCCAGTGAGCCGGAAAGAGAAACAGATACGCCCCCATCGCCACCATGCTCAACAGAATCACCAAACCACTTGATCGATAGATCAGATTACGCTCCAGAATGTGAGGCTCCAGTTCCTGCTCCGAGGCTCGCGGGTTGGGGAAATGGTAGAGCGAATAGAAAGCGAGCGTCAGAAAGAACGCACCGCCGCTGAGCGTGTGCACGTAGCCGACGAGTGATTTCTGAAACAGCGGATCGCTCTTTGCGTCGAGTGGAAACAACGCCACCCCAAGCGCTGCGAGGCAGCCGATGTTGGCTGTCCAGCTTTCGATCCAATCGTACCCCCGATAGCAGAATAGAAAGATTCCGATCGAACACATGGCTCCGACGAAGACGTCGCGCAAAGCCGTGTGGTAGTAGCTGCTGATGTTGTCTTGGATTTCAATTCCGAGCACCAGCCACCCCAGAGGCCCGAGAACGATCGGCAATAGTAATCCGATAGCACCGATCGCTCGGCGAACACTTTGATAGGACACCACCAGCGTTCGTGTGCTGTCAGAGAATGAATCATTCATGTGGTTGGTCATGCTGTGGCTGGCAATGCTTGGTGAAGTCGTAGACTCAAGCACTACGACCGGCCATAGCGTTTGACGACGATACCCAAAACGACTCCGATGGCAACGCTCGCGGCAACCGTGACGACAGGCCGTTGACCGACCCAATGTTTTGTCATCTCCATCAGCTTCCCGGCCGTACCCTGTTCGGCCTCGCTCACATGGCTCGAGCCAACGGGACCAACGGAATATCGTCCAGGGCGGTCAGACTTAGATCGTGGTTCTGCGGGGGCAATCATGATGGTGGTACCTTTTGAGTCCAAGTGAACGGGTTGTTTGAGCCGGAATGTTTCTACAGGACACTTACTTGGCATTCGCCGTACCAAAGCGAGACGGGGCGGTAAGAATACTGCCTGGAGCCCACTTCATGGCAGGAAATGGCACATTCACCACCACCATGATCGATCTCCGACCGCAATCATGATCAGGACGATTTGCAGCTGATAGCCGCGGAGGCGCCGGACACGTCAAGCCTGGAACGCCAGTCCCAGGTCCCGCGCCCCGACGGTCCCCACGTCAAGACGCGAAGGCGGCGACAGGACGTTTCGTTGAGGCATCGCATTGTACGAAACGGAGCGGAGCAAAAATGGGATTGAAATCATTTCGGTGATTCCCGTGCGGCAATCAGCGAAGTGCTGTACTCCCGATAAGCCCTGTGGATGTTTGCACGCGAAGGCGCTAAGGCGCGAAGGGGGGAGCACCTTTCTTCGCGCCTTTGCGTCTTCGCGTGAGCAATGATGGATGATGGGGACCATCTGATATCGTTGGTCGACTGTTCGCAGTCGCGGATGCGACGACAGCATAAAGCATGGGGCGTGGGAACGTGAAAGGAATCGTTGCTGCATATGACCGTGAAGCGGTCTCAGACGGTAGCCGGCGATAGAGCGCAGCGATCATCGCCGGTTCATTCAGTCTGACGAGAACCGACCCCGGAGGCGGTCGCAGCCCCGATTCCGAGAAGTCTGCGACACCCTTCGGGGTCGATTCAACATGGTCGCATACCACGGGTGCGCCTTCGGCGACCCGTGGCTACCTTCTGCGATCCCTCGCGGGATCCAATTTCGCTTTCCCGACTCAGGCCCCATGCAGATGGGTGATCAAAGACGTCAGCAATAAACTTCACGTCCCTGAGCCCCATGGGGGTGCCCATGACCGCGACAAAAAAGCCGCGAAGCGGCGGCAGATTCGGCACGGCGTCCACAATCTGTCGCCGCCTCCGCGGCTTGGCTGGAATCGTTGCGAAACGCCACCTGGGACTGACGTCCCAGGCTTTACGCTTCCGCCGCCTCCGCGGCTTTTATTTATTTGCGGGGAAAACGGGAGCAGCACTTTGTTGAGGCATCGCATTGCCTCTAACCGAGCGGAGCAAAAATGGGATTGAGATCGATTCGGTGATTCCCGTGCGGCAATCAGCGAAGTGCTGTACTCCCGTAAGCCTGGGCTGTTCAAAATTTGGCGTTGGGTCGTTTTGAGTTTGCGCAAGTTTATGTCCCTACTGCCGGCGCAGCTGGTAACCCCAGTGAGCCTCAGGCGCTAGCCGTGGACCTGAGGCGGATTGTGGTGCCGGCCCACGGCTAGCGCCTGAGGCTCACTTTGATTGCGATGCATGGAACAAAATCATGAACTGAAAAAACAATGTCAACACCAAACTTTGAACAGCCCACCGTAAGCCCGATAAGTCCTGAGGATGTTTGCACGCGAAGGCGCTAAGGCGCGAAGGGCGGGCACCTTTCTTCGCGCCTTTGCGTCTTCGCGTGAGCAATGATGGATGATGGAAACCATTTGATATCGTTGGTCGACTGTTCGCAGTCGCGGATGCGACGACAGCATAAAGCATGGACTCAGGCAGATGCTGGTGCGCAAAGTTCGGCTACAATTCACCCATCATAGAACTCCGTTGCATTGGGAGAATCGGCGACAGGACTGCACAAGAAGGAGACTTCTGGCCCAGCCTGCGAAATGGGATCCACCAAGCCGAGAACTCCCGAAGCAGTGGTCGTCCAAGTATCGAGCGAACTACGTTATGGATCAAGCCGCGCGCATTCGGCAACTTCTGGACCAATATCGGGAGGCACTCCGGCAGGATTCGGACTATGACCTGTCGGCCGTGTATCAAAGCCATCCGGATTTGATGCCTGAGCTGAAACGAATGTTCGAAGCGTTGCGATCTGACATCTTGTTTTCCCTTTCGGAGCGGACACGGACCTTTCATCCAGATTCCTCCGCCACCGAGACGCTTGATCTGGAGTCCACCGAAACAACATCGGATCCGCAGAGATTATCGGTTCGTTATGTCGGCGAGTATCGCCTGGATTCGATCTTGGGCGAGGGTAGTTTTGGACAAGTTTGGCGGGGAATGCAGTTGAGCTTATCGCGTCCGGTGGCCGTCAAGTTACTCAAACGCGAACATCAGCACCCTGACCTCGTCGCCCGCTTCCGCCGAGAAGCGATGCTGTTGGCGCGGCTCCAGCATCCAAACATCGTCTCGGTTCTGGAAGTCAACGAATGCGACGGTGTGCACTATATCGCGATGGAATTCGTTGAGGGAACGGATCTTAAGCATGTCATCCAACAAGGCTTGCCAACGCCCCACTGGTCAGCGAGAGCGATGGCGACCGCAGCACAGGCCGTCGCGCATGCTCACGAGGCTGATCTGATCCACCGCGACTTGAAACCCGCGAACATTCTGGTCGATACGAACTCGCAACTGAAACTCACAGACTTTGGCCTCGCCCGCCAAACAACCGGTGGCACGGAGCTGACCAAGACCGGCGCGATCGTCGGCACGATTTCTTACATGGCTCCCGAACAGGCGAGCGGTCGAGCTGATCAGCTTGGACCGGCGGTCGACATCTATGCAATCGGTGCAACGCTCTACCATTTGCTCACCGGACGGCCGCCATTTCCATCCCGTGACGGCCTGCACGATCTGGCTGTGCTGGACGAAATACGCGAACGAAATCCGGTGCCGCCTCGACGCCTGTGTCCCGACCGCAACATTCCTCGAGATCTTGAAACGATCTGCCTCAAGTGCCTTGAGAAGGAACCCAGGTTGCGCTACGAATCTGCGGCAGCCTTGGCGGCCGATCTGACGCGATTTCTTGACGGGGATCCCATCCTGGCTCGGCCCACATCGCTTTGGGAACGGACTTGGCGTCGCGCAAAGAAACGCCCCATGGCGGCGGCTTTGGTGGCCACGCTGCTGCTGGTCTCGCTCGTCGGCGGCGCCACGGTTTGGACACTTTCCCTGAAAACCACACGCTTGACCAACGAAGTGGAATCCGTGAGGCAGGAGAAATCGTTCGCCGAACAGGAAAAGTCCCTGGCCGAGCAGGAGAAGTCACGCGCCGAGCAAGAACGCAACACTGCAGCGGCAACCGCTGTTGCCAAGGAACAGGAAGCGGAAGCAGCGAATCAGCAGAAAGCGTGGCAGGAGTACACGACCGACATGCAGTTGGTCGGGACTGCTTGGCAGGCCGGCAAGATGGAGGTGGTACGTGATCTGTTGAACAAACATCGTCCCGAGAATGACCCCGGGGCGACAGACTTGCGCGGGCCGGAATGGCACTACTGGGACTTTCGGGTGCACAACACGAGCCAGTTGATTCCGGCCGCACACGGCCGCAGCGCAGCGGTGAGCAGCGACGGTCGCCGCTTGGCCATGGCGGATGAAACGCACGCAACGATCTGGGACCTGCAAACTCTCCAACCACTGCAGAGGTGGCGCATCTCGCCGGGGCGGCCGACCAACTTCGCCGACTCGTCGGACCATCATGGTGAATTCGACCACAGCGTCGCCTTCAGTCCTAGCGGCAGACTGTGCGCGGCGACGAACTTTCGAATCATGCGTGACCGGCGTGTCGGGTCGGTCCGTGTTTGGGACGTCGAGACCGGCGAAGAACGCCTGGCAATTACCGGTGATCGGTTTATCGGAGGACGCGCGGTGTGTTTTTCGCCAGACGAAAGGCTCGTACTGGCGGGCGGATATGGCTACGCGTACAAAGCTTGGGATCTGGAGACTCGCCAGGAAGTCATCCCGAAGCTTCGCTCGAGCGATCCGACGAACCCCAGTTTTGTCAAAGTCGGTACGCCGTGGTCAGGAGAAGTTGTCGTCTGGGACATGGCGTTCTGGAGAAACATTTTGATGCTGCGTTGTGACCTCCTCGGTCCATCATTTCCAGATTGGCCTCATCCGGAAAAACAAGTCACGCCCTGGATTCATTCCGAAATTCCACTTCGTCTCCGTGGTCCGACCCGCCAGCACCGCACCGTGTACGGATATGACGGCGTCGAACTGTATGCAGCAGTCCGCAATGATGACGACACGCTGGACCTGCACCAGATGGCAAACCCGAGGGTCAATGGAATAGAAGTCAAGCGTTTGGAGGGTGGTCCGGTGAGCTGTGTTACGATTCGCGATCAGGCACTCGTCGCCGCAGGCCGTGACCGTGTGATTCGGATTTGGGAGACTCATTTGATGAGATCGCCGCGGGAATTGCGTGGCAGCGAGCAGGAAATCACCGGCATGGCTTTAAGTCCTGACCACAATGTCCTGATCACGTTTCCACCCACGCGAGTCTGGCGTCTAGACCAGCAGTCGGAGTTCGCATTACCGCTGCCGCCTGTCGCCCCGCACTTGATCAATCGTATCGACAGTCATGGGAAACAGTATTGCGTTACCCACCAAAGTAGAAATGTAAAACTGATTGATGATACGCAGGGCCGCGTCATTGCCGACATTCCGTGCGAGCAGTTCGTCGGAGCTTGGTTCAGCCCCGATGATCGACGCGTTGCCGTGACCTTGTCCGACAAGAAGCGGTTCACAACGCAACTTTGGGATCTCGTCACCGAGCAACGGATCGCGGAGTTGCCAATTTTCGGCCGCGCCGGAAATCCCCACGCGTTCAGCGGCGGCGCCTTCAGCAGTGACGGTCGTTGGCTTGCTGGGCATGGATGCCTCTGGGATGCCGAAACGGGTAAACAAGTCCTCAACTGCGGCGATCAGTTGACACCCGCCGTCGCATTCAGCCCCAGCAACCAACGCGTGGCATTTGTCGGCGCTCGCGAAACTTGCGTGTGGGATCTGGTCAACAAACGGCAGATCGCCAAATTGCCTTGCGGCGGCAACGGAGTTGTCTTTCAGGAGGATGAAACGCAACTGATTCTTGCCGGTCAAAGCATATCTGTTTGGGACATCTCGACCGCACGTGAAATACCGACCACGTTTGGCTCCGGCGCGGCGGACAGCATCGCTTTGTCGCCAGACGGCCGCCGAATATATGCTCTCAAGCCGGGTGAAGTTCGGATTTTCAGCAATCGAGATTGGAACCACCTGCTCACGCTACGCTGTGCCACCCCACGAACTGCAGCAGAACTCGAGGCCCTCTTTGACGAAGTCGCCAGAAAGCCTCAGGTGGCGAAACGTTGAGCCGACGACTCGTTCACGTGGCTCTGCAGGACATCCCAAGCGGCGACAGATCCGGCACGGCATCATCCACAATCTGTCGCCGGCTTCGCCGCTTGGCTGGAATCGTCCCAAAACGCCACCTGGGACTGACGTCCCAGGCTTTATGCTTCCGCCGCCTCCGCGGCTTATTGTTGTTTCCTGGCAGCTACAAACGAGAAAACACGGACAGAGCACCCTGTTGGAGCAACGCGTTGGACGAAACGGCGCAGAGGAGAAATTGGGATTGAGATCCGTTCGTTGATTCCCGTGCGGGAATCGGTAAGGTGCCATGTCCCCGTAAGCCTGTCCCCGTAAGCCTAAAGTGCAATGTCCCCGTAAGATTCCCGTAAGTCCGATAAGCCCCGTGGATGATTGCACGCGAAGGCGCTAAGGCGCGAAGGGGGGGTACCTTTCTTCGCGCCTTTGCGTCTTCGCGTGAGTATTGATGGATGACGGAGACCACCTGATATCGTTCTTGGTCTGTTCGTAGTCGCGGATGCGACGACAGCATAAAGCATGGGGCGTCAGCCCCATGAGACGCCCAAAACCGCGACAAAAAAGCCGCGGAGCGGCGACAGATCCAGCACGGCAACATCGACAATCTGTCGCCGCCTTCGCGGTTGGCCTGGAATCGTCGCGAAAAGAGACCTGGAACTGACGTCCCAGGCTTTATGCTTCCGCCGCCCCCGCGGCTTATTTGTGTTTGCTGGAAGTCTTAAAGAGGAGAACAGGGAGAGCGCACCTTGTTGGAGAACCGCGTTGTACGAAGCGGTGCGGAGGAAAAAACGGGATTGAGATCGATTCGGTGAACCGGTGCGGCAATCAGCAAAGTGCTGTGTTCCCGCAAGCCCGACAAACCCCGTGGATGTTTGCACGCGAAGGCGCTAAGGCGCGAAGGGGGGGTACCTTTCTTCGCGCCTTTGCGTCTTCGCGTGAGTATTGATGGATGACGGAGACCACCTGATATCGTTCTTGGTCTGTTCGTAGTCGCGGATGCGACGACAGCATAAAGCATGGGGCGTCAGCCCCATGAGACGCCCAAAACCGCGACAAAAAAGCCGCGAAGGCGGCGACAGATACCGCACGGCATCATCGACAAACTGTCGCCGCCTTCGCGGCTGGCCTGGAATCGTTGCGAAACGAGACCTGGGACTGACGTCTCAGGCTTTATGCTTCCGCCGCCTCCGCGGCTTATTTGTGTTTGCTGGAAGTCTTAAAGAGTAGAACAGGGAGAGCGCACCTTGTTGGAGAACCGCGTTGTACGAAGCGGTGCGGAGGAAAAAACGGGATTGAGATCGATTCGGTGAACCGGTGCGGCAATCAGCAAAGTGCTGTGTTCCCGCAAGCCCGATAAGCCCCGTGGATGTTTGCACGCGAAGGCGCTAAGGCGCGAAGGGGGGGTTACCTTTCTTCGCGCCTTTGCGTCTTCGCGTGAGTGTTGATGGATGACGGGGGCCACCTGATATCGTTCTTCGTCTGTTCGTAGTCGCGGATGCGACGACAGCATAAAGCATGGGGCGTCAGCCCCATGAGACGCCCAAAACCGCGACAAAAAAGCCGCGAAGCGGCGACAGATCCAGCACGGCAACATCGACAATCTGTCGCCGCCTTCGCGGTTGGCCTGGAATCGTCGCGAAAAGAGACCTGGAACTGACGTCCCAGGCTTTATGCTTCCGCCGCCTCCGCGGCTTATTTGTGTTTGCTGGAAGTCTTAAAGAGGAGAACAGGGAGAGCGCACCTTGTTGGAGAACCGCGTTGTACGAAGCGGTGCGGAGGAAAAAACGGGATTGAGATCGATTCGGTGAACCGGTGCGGCAATCAGCAAAGTGCTGTGTTCCCGCAAGCCCGACAAACCCCGTGGATGTTTGCACGCGAAGGCGCTAAGGCGCGAAGGGGGGGTACCTTTCTTCGCGCCTTTGCGTCTTCGCGTGAGTATTGATGGATGACGGAGACCACCTGATATCGTTCTTGGTCTGTTCGTAGTCGCGGATGCGACGACAGCATAAAGCATGGGGCGTCAGCCCCATGAGACGCCCAAAACCGCGACAAAAAAGCCGCGGAGCGGCGACAGATACCGCACGGCATCATCGACAATCTGTCGCCGCCTTCGCGGTTGGCCTGGAATCGTCGCGAAACGCCACCTGGGACTCTATGCTTCCGCCGCCTCCGCGGCTTATTGTTGTTTGCCGGCAGCTATAAACGAGAAAACAGGGACAGAGCCCCCGGTTGGATCAATGCGTTGTAAGAAGCGGTGCGGAAGAAAAAACGGGATTGAGATCGATTCAGTGATTCCCGTGCGGCAATCGGTAAAGTGCCATGTTCCCGAAAGCTTGTCCCAATCGAATTCTATAGCCAGTTCCATCCACCGGTGATTGATTGAGAAGAGCAACGACGACCAAGACCTCTACTTTCTCCGCTTCGCCGCACGCATCGCCTCAAGCTCTTTCATCAATGGTCGCCAGTATCGCTGATCGGCCTCACGCTCCAACGCTCGCTCTTTCTCTAATTCTTGCGTCAAAGCGGTGCGGCTCGCAGACATCGTTTCGACGAGCAACGGCCTCGTCTTCATAGCTTCCTGAAGCAAATCGGGATGCTCGGCAGCCACTCGGATTAAAACCTCCGGCGTTCGAGATTCACGAAGCCAGAATCGTACTCGGTCTTCGGTTGGCTCGTCGCGATTCTGATCATAGTGCGCATCGATTAATCTGCGAATCATCGGCCAATCCTTGTCTCGCTGAGTTTTCTTAGCGCGGACCAAGTCTTCGATGCCAAGTAGTTCGTAAATAACTCCATCCGCATCCTCGATTGTAGTTCGCTGTTCCCACAGCGACTCGAAATCGTCGCAACCTCTCATTTTGGTCAATACGTCCAAACGAATTTGAGAGGATTCAGGATGAAAACAACGAAAGTGAATTGCATGCCCACGCTCGAGGTAAGTCCAGTCCTTTGGCGGAACGGCAATACATTTGGCTTCAAGCTCGTCAAGAGCCGAATCTAGCCGATTGAGATTTTCAGTTTCGGCGAGGATTACGATATCGCAATCTCTGCTAAACTCGGCCGCGCCGTAGAACACGCACGCTTGACCGCCCATAAGCAGGTACCGAACCCCGTGGCATGAAAGCGTCGAAAGGACTTTGACTATCGGGTTCGGGATCAAGAGAGCCACCTACCTGGAGATAAAACTGCCACAACTTCTTTGATTCCTCCCAACGCTCCAGAGGCGTTAGGCGATACCATTCCGTCCAAGAATCTTCTTGGTCGCGAGCTTCGTTCAGTCGCTGGAGATGTTGTTCTGGAGACATGCCACCATTCTACGCGAGTCTCGACTCTAAAGGAAGCGAAACCATTTTCTCATTCGGACCAAGAAAACAAACCGCCCCCGTTAGTTTTGCGGGCTGGGGACATCGTGCGTTGGGGACAGACCACCATGTCACGATCATTTGGACAGCAGGAGGATTAACACGCGAATCCTGTGTTGATTGACGATGGGGGCCGTCTGATATCGTTCTTCGTCTGTTCGCAGTCGCGGATGCGACGACAGCATAAAGCATGGGGCGTGAGCCCTTGTCTTTACCCACAAGTCTACCAATCGGCGTGAAACGCGAGGGATTTTCACGTCGTTTTTGTCCGTGTGAGTGATCGCGTGAAACACGATGAAGGTGAATTGGTCGTTGTCAATCGCAAAGATTGCGTTGTGGCCAGGATGATTTGGAAGCTACCAAGAAGCGCCGGCAAGGAGGTGTCGGCCTAGTCACAGATTTTTTTGAGGGAATGGATTGTGATGAAAGTGCTCGACAATGCGCAGTGGGTTGAGGAACATTTCTCCAATTGCGATTTGGGGGACCCTCGACGGAATAAACGATTACAGACCGTCGCTAAAAATATGCTCGACGCTCCGGATCAGTCTTTGTGCAAACAGAACACAAAATGGTCCGATCTGAAGGCCGCGTACGGGTTGTTCAATCGACCCGAAGCGACATTGGATTCGATCGCTTCATCACATTGGAATAAGACTCGCGATACAAAGCCCGGTCGGTATTTGTTAATCAGCGATACAACCGACATCGACCACTTCTCTCACAAGGCGACCACAGGCCTTGGGATGTTGGGCAGTGGCGTCGGTCGCGGGTTTCAATTGCACAATTGCTTGATGTACGATTGTGATAACGAGCAAATTGTCGGCGAAGCGGGGGCAATTCTATTCAAACGAAAACATGTCCCAAAAGATGAAACTCGGACACAACGCCTGAAACGTTATCGCGAAAGCAGCTTGTGGGGAGATCTTGTCGATCGCATCGGGCCTTCCCCGGAGGGTAGCCAGTGGGTCCACGTTTTTGATCGTGGTGGCGATAGCTTCGAAACCATGTGCCATATCGTTAGGACTGGGGATGACTGGGTAATTCGTGCTTCGAGGCTTTCGCGTAAAGTCATCGATAATCGCGGAGAAAAGGTGAGCCTTAGGCAGGCTGTGGGCAATGCAATGCGCGTTGGCACTTATGAATTATCTTTGCGCAGCCGCCCAGGAGTGAAGGCAAGAACGGCAACGATGGAGATACTCGTTGCCGAAGCAACCTTTCCTCGTCCGTCACAGGTGAGCCCGAAGATTCGGAGCTTTGGGATCGAAGAAATCACGATGAATGTGGTGGTTGTACGAGAAGTCAATGCACCAAAGGGAGTCTCATCTATTGAGTGGGTCTTATTGACAAGTCTTCCAGCGGCGACACTGGAAGATGCTTGGCAGGTCGTCTCGGATTATGAAAATCGTTGGCTGATCGAGGAGTACCACAAAGTACTTAAATCCGGATGTAATCTTGAAGGCCACTCGTTGCGTTCGGCGGATCGTCTGGAAGCTCAGATCGCATTGACCAGTGTGATAGGTGTCCGCTTGTTTCAGTTGAAACTTGTTGGACGCAACGACCAGACCGCCAAGGCCAGAAATCGAATTCCGCACGCTTGGCTGCGTTGTCTTGCCGTGTACCGCCCCAAGTTGAAACTCACTAAGCTAACGGTTTACGAATTTTTTCGTCAAGTTGCCAACCTGGGTGGATTCATTGGGCGAAAAAGCGACGGCGAGCCAGGCTGGCACACCATCTGGTACGGATTCCAGAAACTTCAGCTCCTAGTTGCCGGAATGGAACTTGCTGATACAAAAAAGGCGTGACGACTTGTGGGTAAAGACAAGGGCGTGAGCCCCATGGTGTGCCCATGACCGCGACCAAAAAGCCGTGGTGCGGCGACAGATCCGGCATGGCATCACCCAAAATCTGTCGCCGCTTCGCGGCTTGTCTGGAATCGTTGCGAAACGAGACCTGGGACTGACGTCTCAGGCTTTATGCTTCCGCCGCCTCCGCGGCTTATGGTCGTTTGCTGGTCTTTGAGGTCTTCATGGGCAAAGCAGCAATGGGCCCTGCAGTGGCGATGCCTGTCCGCCGCGCAAGGATTGCCGCCAACCGATTGGGGAAGTTTGCTATTTTTCATTCCCATTGCCCACTCTGTCATGCATAGCATGACCTACTGAGCGGCGGATCTGACTGGAAAACAGAAGTCCAGGCCAGAAGGGCTGCGGACTGGGCACGGTGAGTGGTGCAGCGCATGAAAATGGGACCCACGTCGCGACGGCGTGAGTCCCATTCGTATGAAAGAGTGCGGATGAGAGGATTTGAACCTCCACGTCCTTATCGGACACTAGAACCTGAATCTAGCGCGTCTGCCAGTTCCGCCACATCCGCTTGGTTCTTTGATTCAGACGGTCGAGAAAACCGGCGAGTTCGGGGAAATCGCCAAAGTGCCTGCCGCTGAATTTGAGTCGAGAGCGTATCGGCTCGATTTTTGAATGGCAAGATGGCCTGACTGTTTTTCCGCAAGTTGTTTGGACTGATCCGGAGGAATGATACGGTTGTTGGGGATGTCGCTGGTGTTGGGCGATCAGTGATGGGCAGCCAGGGGTATGTCAGCCTGGAAAGGCTGACGTACGGGGTGTCGCCGTAGGCTGTGCCTTGTTGTGGCGGGTGGTTGTATCAGCCAAACTGGAGGGAAATGAATTTAGCCATGGGCTGCTGCTGGAGAGACTTGTGGAACTGCACTGTTTGGGAACAGCCGGGTATCACCCGAACGAGACTCGCCACACGAGCTGTTATTTCTTGCCAGCCGATGGGATCGTGCTGGACGCCGGCAGCGGCTTCTTTCGCCTGCCGGAATTGATCCAGACCGATTCCCTGGATGTCCTGTTGTCGCATTGCCATCTGGATCATGTCTTTGGACTGACTTTTTTGCTGGACGTGCTTTATCAGCGACCGGTTCAGAACGTTCGAATTTGGGGGGAATCAGAGAAACTGGCTGCGGTCCGCGAGCACCTCTTCTCAGAATTAGTCTTTCCTGTTCCCTTGGCGGCCCACTGGCACCCCATTGATGAAACACCTCAGTTTCACGTCGGGGAGGTCATGGTGAGCTGGCGGGCTCAGGATCACCCTGGCGGTTCCGTCGGCTACCGACTGGATTGGCCGGGGGAGCCAGTTCGAGATCCGGGTAAGGAACCAAGTAGCGGCCCGCGGCGGATGCTGTATTTGACCGATACGGTGGGTGCGACCGATGCGGAATTCGTCAGCTGGGCGTCGGGAGCCGACTTGATGCTGCATGAGTGCAATTTCCGCGATTCCAGCCAAGAGTTGGCGAAAAAAACGGGGCACAGCTTTGCTTCGCGAGTAGGGGAAGTAGCGAGATTGACGAGGCCGAAAAAACTGCTTGTGGGGCACGTCAATCCGTTGGACCCGACACCGGAAACGATGCTCGGTGAAATCGCCAGCGGGTTCGCCGGCGAGATCGAGATGGCCCATGACAAACGGTGCGTAAAGTTCTGAGTGTGTCGGCGATTTGCGAGAGCGATTCGGGGTCAAAGACGGTTGGACGGGGGAATGCCATTCAAGGATTTAGAGGGCGAACCCGCGGGTGGGTCGGCGAGTCTGAAAGGGGCAGGTCGGATCGCAGGTTGTTTTTCGTCGATTTTGGGTATGAATGCCGCCAAACTCGTCTTGTTCCTGCGGGCGAGGTCGCTACACTCTGCCGTTCCGAACTGCTGCCGATCCGGACGGATCGCTTGCGGTCAGGTGAAGCAAACGCAGTAGAAGATAATGAACTAGAAGCCAGTGTAGCTCAGTTGGTAGAGCAGCTGATTTGTAATCAGCCGGTCGTGGGTTCGAGTCCCTCCGCTGGCTCTCCGCTGACCGCGGGTGCTAGTTTTGCTGCGGAGTCCTGATCGCAGGTCCAACGTCTAGATGTTGGCAAAAGCGTTGCCCCAAAAGACGGCGAATTTCTCAGCCAGACATGGCTGTGAAAATCAGAGTGCTTTACGGCGAGCTGATCATCAGGCATGCTTTATCGGAGAACGATTGAGCGAAGCAGGACGATGTTTCACCACGAGCATTTTTCCTGGGATTCTTGGTTTACAGAAAAAACGTAAGCGGGTTTTCTGGAGATCGGGGATGAGACGACCGATCGAAGACACAATTGATGTGATGGGGGTTTGCCCGAGTGGTTAAAGGGGGCGGACTGTAAATCCGCTGGCTATGCCTACATAGGTTCGAATCCTATAGCCCCCACTAAGAGAGAGAGTTTCGGCGCACGCTTTAGTGGCTGCGTCACGCGGGTGTAGCACAATGGTAGTGCAGCAGCCTTCCAAGCTGAATACGAGGGTTCGATTCCCTTCACCCGCTTTTCATTGGCGTTTTTGGTGTTTGCGGCACGTCGCGAGCTTGATCCTACGGGCGTATCCCTGAGGGAACGCGTTGGCTGAAGACGCTGGCAGCCGAGTCGCTGCTGTAGCTCAGTGGTAGAGCACTTCCTTGGTAAGGAAGAGGTCATGGGTTCAAGTCCCATCAGCAGCTTTGTTTTCGGTTCTCAACTGCGGTGCCGAAGTCCGCTGAATTCCATGGTTTGATTCCATGGTTTGATTCAGTGGAGCGAGCGATGGAGGCACGTGGTTCCGACCCACCGATCTCTCGGTGAAGCGGTTCATCGAGAGTGGTGTCTGCGGCCGCTGGGTTAGAGCGAGAGATTCTGCCGAGATCTGCACGATGGGGCATTGCGTGAGAACTCGGTTGCGGTGAGAATTCTCGCCCTGCTGACCGCTTTTTTGCGAATCAGCAATTGCAAGCCAACGCGGTTTGCGAGACAACTACGGCTGGATGGTGCGGGTGAAGAACCACACCACTGACCGGGCGTCAAACGCTCGGCAAAATGACGGTGACGCGACTCGATGTAGGGTCGCAGAAAAACAATCCCTTTCTTGTTTGTTGAACGAGTTTGGCGATGCGGCTGAGGTGCTAGCGAGCTCCCGTGGGTGTGAACGCGGTCGCTGACATTTTGGGCCGAGCTGAGGCGTATCCTTGGCGCGGTAGTGGCATTGCTGGATGCAAGTGAGTTTGAAATGGCTAAGGCACAATTTGAACGGACCAAGCCTCACGTAAACGTGGGCACCATTGGCCACATTGACCACGGAAAAACGACGACCACAGGCGCGATCCTGGCCGTCCAGGCTGCCAAAGGTTTGGCAAAGGCCAAAGGCTACGCCGATATCGCCAAGGGCGGTACGGTTCGTGACGCTACGAAGACCGTGACGATCGCTGTGGCTCACGTCGAGTACGAAACCCCCAACCGTCACTACGCCCACATCGACTGCCCGGGCCACGCTGACTTTGTGAAGAACATGATCACCGGTGCCGCCCAGATGGACGGTGCAATTTTGGTGGTCTCCGCTGCGGACGGACCGATGCCGCAGACGAAGGAACACGTTTTGTTGGCTCGTCAGGTCGGCGTGCCTTATATCGTGGTTTACCTGAACAAGTGCGACTTGGTCGACGACGAAGAGCTGCTGGAACTGGTCGAGCTGGAAGCACGCGAATTGCTGAGCAAGTACGACTTCCCGGGCGACGATGTCCCCGTGATTCGTGGCTCGTCGTTGCCCGCGTACAACAACCCAGCGGACCCAGAAGCCAGCAAGTGCATCACCGAGTTGATGGAAGCTCTGGACGAGTACATTCCTGAGCCGACCCGTGAAGACGACAAGCCTTTCTTGATGGCCATCGAAGACGTTTTCTCGATCGAAGGTCGAGGAACGGTTGCGACCGGTCGTATCGAGCGTGGCGTGGTCAAGGTCGGCGAAGAAGTCGAGATCATCGGCTTGTCCGCTGCTCCCGTGAAAACCACCTGCACGGGTGTCGAGATGTTCCGCAAGGAAATGACCGAAGGCCGTGCAGGCGACAACGTCGGTTGCTTGCTGCGTGGTATCAAGCGTGAAGACATCCAGCGTGGCCAGTGCTTGGCCAAGCCAGGATCGATCAAGCCGCACACGAAGTTCGAAGCAGAAGTTTACTGCTTGAGCAAAGAGGAAGGTGGGCGTCACACCCCATTCTTCAGCGGCTATCGCCCCCAGTTCTACTTCCGTACAACGGACGTCACCGGCACCGCCAACTTGATCGGCGCCGAAATGTGCATGCCCGGCGACAACGTGAAGGTTGAAGTGGAAATGCACAAGCCGATCGCGATGGACGACGGTGTTCGTTTCGCGATTCGCGAAGGTGGACGTACGGTCGGTTCGGGCGTCGTCACCAAGATTCTCTCGTAATCGACGAATCACAGTCATCTTGAGTCAAAAAGAGACGAACCAACGGACCGATTTCACGTCGGTTCGTTGGTCGTTTTGATTCTGGGTGGACCCCGGTACTGGGGTGACGGTATGATTTCAGGATTCATGTTTGGCTGTGCCGGCAATGTCGCCGGTTCCACAGGGGTGTAGCTCAATTGGCAGAGCACTGGTTTCCAAAACCAGCGGTTGCGGGTTCAAGTCCCTCCGCCCCTGCTCATTGGAATACGCGAGGAGTCGCGGAATAACTCAACCCAGGAGTATTTGAAGTGTCGCGAGAGATAGCCGGAGCGAGCAGCGGGACACCGTTGCTCAATGAACTGTTCCAGGCGTCGGTGTACAAACCGAACCAAGGAAGGGTTGTTCGACAATTGACGGTGCTGGCCATATGGGTGATTGTCGCCTTTGGTTGCTGGCGGCTTTATTCAACACTGAGTGGCTCGATCGACAACGGGTACGCGGCGGCTGGTATCCCCAGTGCATTGCTAGCGATCGGCCTGTGGTTCGGTTATCGTTTGGTCAACTGGCCTCGATTCGCGGACTTTTTGATCGCTGTCGAAGCCGAAATGAACAAGGTCACGTGGCCCAGCCGCGGTGAGCTGATCAGGGCATCGGTGGTTGTCGTCGTGACCATCGCCGTGCTGGCGATTTCGCTGTTCCTGTTTGATATTTTCTGGCAATGGTTCTTTAGCTTTTTCTGGACCATTAGCTAACGCGACCACTCGCTAATTTGATCGCCCATGCACGATTGCGTTCTCCAACGCATTACGGATAACGTTTTCCGGACGGACCATTTGAGAATGACTGACGAAGACTCCAAGCTGATTTCCGACGAAGCCGAGACCACCGAAGCCTCCGATGCCGCGATTGATGACCCAGGTCAGGACGCGACGGAGGATGCTGTGCTCGAAGACGGCGCAATCGAGGATGGCGATGCTGGCGACGATGATTCCTCCGGTGGTGAGTCCAAGGATTTCATGGACTCAGAGACCGACGCGGATGATGCCCCGGCAATGGACTGGTACATCCTGAAAGTAGCTTTCAATCGCGAAGACTCCATTGCGGACGCGTTGCGTAAGCGGATCAAGATGGAAGGCATGGAAGAGTTCTTTGGTGACGTGGTTGTTCCCACCGAAGACGTGGCCACCTTTACACGCGACGGAAAACGTCGCATCACCAAGCGGAAATTGTTGCCCGGTTACATCATGGCCCGCATGATCATCAATGATGACACGTGGTTCTTGGTCCGAGAAACAGGCGGTATCAGCGATTTCACCGGCTCGGCCGGAAAGCCCATGCCGATGGATCCGGCTGACATCGAACGGTTCGTCAATCGCCCCGAAGTCGATGATGATGACGAGCCCGCACCGATCAAGACGGCGATTCCGTTCAAAGTCGGTGACCGCGTGCGAGTCAAAGAGGGCAACTTTGAGAACCAAGAGGGAGATGTGGACACTGTCGATGAAGCGAACGGCCGAATCACCGTGATCATCAACATCTTCGGCCGCAGTGTCCCGATGGAATTGGATCACTGGCAGGTTGAACCGCTGTAAAGTTGCCGGACGTCCCTAGCGGGTTTCGCAGCAACGTTTACACTGTCCGAAAAAATTCCCCCAACACCACCTTAACTCAATATTGATTGCACCCGGTCGCTCAGCAAGCATGACTTGGCTGGCGACCGCGACTGGAAGGCAAACGAAAAATGGCAAAACAAGTATCAGGTATCGCGAAATTCCAAATCCCTGGTGGCCAGGCAACCCCTGCTCCCCCTGTCGGTACGTCGCTCGGTAAGTACGGTGTCAACCTTGGACAGTTCGTTCAAGCGTTCAATGACAAGACGAAGGAATACAACGGAACTCCCATCCCCGTCGTCGTGACCGTCTACAACGACCGAAGTTTTGACTTCGTCACCAAGAGCCCACCGGCAGCATCGTTGCTGAAGCAAGCCGCCGGAATCGCCAAAGGCAGTGGCGTTCCTCACGTCACCAAAGTCGGTACCGTCACCCGCGAGCAGTGCGCTGCCATCGCTCAAACCAAGATGGAAGACTTGAATGCTCGCAGTATCGATCAAGCGGTCAAAATGATCGAAGGAACCGCTCGCAGCATGGGACTGAACGTCGAAGGCTGAACGTCGAAAAGACCTTTCGCCAATATCTCAAAGGCACGACCCGCATTGCGGGTCGTGCCTTTTTTTGTGTTCCACTGGTGTCTGAATCGCGACTTGAGCATGGGGGAGTAACCGTTGCGCATACGGCACAAGGCGGATGGTTTGTGTTTGGGCGGATAGCTGTCTGCGCAAGTCAATGGTTGGGAATAGCAAAACGCTTGGCGGGGCACGCGCTATCGACTTGGAAAGCCGAGCGACGATTGTCGTTCGACTTTCCAAGTCGAAAACGAACACAGCTCCCCACCCTCGCATTCGCCTAAACGGCCAAGCGAGTCCTCCCCCAAGTCCCCTTGGGGAGGTGACAGCGGACCATGAAATGGTCCCAGATGGTAGCCGGCGGTCGAGCGTAGCGAACACCGCCGGTGCTTGCCGTCGAGTTCAAACCGACCCCGAAGGGTGTCGCAGAATGGACGCCGTGATGACTGGTAAGCCGTATTATATCATGCACAGCATGACCTACGATCGCTGTCTCTCGCTCGGTCACCGTCATCGATGTCACGCGGTGGTTCGTCGTTGATATTCGACCAATCCGTGCAACGCGTGATAAAGTCCGCCGCACTCCAGATCAATACCGTCACATTGGTCCAATACCCCGCATAACTTGCGGACGCCGCGAACGACCCACGTTTCATGAAGCGTTTGCTGATCGGCAGCGATGGACAAGAATTCCAGGACATGTCCGGTGGTCCCCAGCGTTTCTCCCAAGTCTCGAACCCAACCAGGACGATGGAAATAGGCTGTCGAGTACGTGCCGTCTGGATTCTGGTTCTCCTTTGACTCCGCGATGCAACTTGACACCAATTGTTGCGCCCGCTGCCAAACACCAGTAACGGGCATCTGTTCAGCGATTCGTTTGCGTAGGGCGGTTGCGATTCCAATCAGACGGTGAGTGCCGCCACAGGCACTTTGCTCCAAGTCTCGCTCAATCTCCGATTCTAGCAACAGTTCTGTCGAATAGGTTTCGCCGTCACGTGCAACCCAACTGTGATCGGTGGAACGATAGGCAGACAGCGCAATCAATGTCCAGCTGAACTCAAGTTCCAGATTCAGTGGCACGTCCCACTCGGCTTGGTTGAGCCAATCGGCGAATGTGAACACATGATCGCCGCCGCGGACCTCCGTCTCCAACGGCAGATCACACTGGCACAGCACCGCCAGCCATTGGTCCCGGTGCCCCTGGCTGACTTTGTTGTCAGGCGCCAGCTCCATGCGTAAACCGCGACGGGCGTCGTCGCCGAAACGATCACCAAACATCGGCTCGAACCCTCGGATCTCGCCTCCCCCAAGCAGGTAATCGATGGTCGGCTTCGTTCCGTCTGGCGTTTCGACGATGAACTCGCGACCGTATGCAAGAACACCATGCAGGATTTGCCAAGCCCCGTGGAGCTGAGTGGACAGCGCGCGAGTCTGCAGATTGCGTTGCAGTGTGTCTGCGATCAATTGTGAAAGCGGTTGCTCGCCCGCGTCGGCGTTTCCGTCGGCTTGACCTGACTCAGAGCCTGCCGTTCGGACTTGGGGCAACGACTCGGGCACCGAGAGGGGGCAGCCGGTCAGGGCGCCAGCCGAAGCAGCCATCAGGACCAAAGCGGATCGACGGGACAGAGATCGACGGGACAGAGATCGACGGGACAGAGAAGGGATGGATTGCGACATATTGGGAGCAGCGGCGGGTCGGCGAATGGTTTGAAAACAAAGGCGAGGCGGTCAGCGCTGCACGACCAATTGCTTTCCCCTGACGATCGTTTTGCCGAAGTGGGCAAATGGAGTGAATCGGAGTGGCCCACTGCCGAGAGCACTGGCGTCGACAGTGACGGTACCCTGTGAGTCGTCCAACCTCGCTACCTCGGAGCCAAAGTGCATCAAGCGGATCGAATCCGCCCCGGGGCACGTTAGCGAGAGTTTAATCTGCTGACCCTCGTTCGCAGCGATTTTTTCCGTCGGATCCTTTGTTGGATCGTCTTTTGGGGCATCAGCCGCCATTGCGGAGGGCGAAGGATGTGGACCCTGCAGCTCGATTTCTTCGATGAACCCTACTTGCGGCATCGTCGGGTCCGCTCCGATCAGTGTGGCGCGAATCTCAAGGACACCCGATGCATCTGCTGGCAAGTTGATCCGAATTTTCGGAACGGCAGGTGATGTCTGCGCCATGCGACCTTCGACCAAGATATTGATGGCGACCGTGTTTGTTTTTGGCAGCGTCAACCCCAGAGCACGTCGCTGCAGCTCGATCATCGTTTGCCCCTCGGTTGCCAGTTGCATGTCGATCAGTTCTGCCGGCGCACGGGAAAAGGGTTGTGTCATGGGATCGCCGACGATCAGCAATTGATAAGGCGATGCCACGGACAAGTAAAACGCTTCGATGGCCGAGACACCTTTGGCATAGAAGGCGTACATCATGGGCAGCGGGAATTTTTGTTGCAACGCGTAGGGTTCTGCGACCGCGCCACTGCTCATCGCTGCTCCGGCATGCAAGAACTCAGTCAGCTTGGTATGTCCATCCAAGTTGTAGGCACCACCGAGGCTGGTCAGGTTCTCCGCGATCGACCCAGGAACGAGTTTCCAAGGCATCGATCGGAATTGGATCGTTGGACGCCCGGTCATCAAGCCGACGATCGCCCCGCCCTCGGCGGGTTGGTCACCCGAAAAGACTTCCGTTTGATGCCCCATTTCTTGCAACGCAACCAACGCGTTGGCCATGCCTGGCTTTCGCGTCTTCGAACGGACTCCGGGATGGCCCGAGAAAGCAAAACGAGCTTGGGGGAACGTACGATCGGCGGTGGCCGCTCGTTGCAGTACCGCGACGGCTTGGTCCACCGTGCTGCCGCGTGGATGGACCACGGCCAAGCAGCAGGACATCAGGTACGGAATCCCACCTTGTTTGACCGGCATGTAGGAACCATTGAGCGCCCAGCCGAGATCGCCGCGAAATCCGACAGGCCCCTGTGAGGCAATGGGCAAGTCATCCAACGCGGTCACCATCGCACTGAGTCCGTCGCGATCCAACAGTTCCGACAGCACGACGCTCTCTTGCAGGTACCGTCGTGAAGACCAGCCGGATTTGATCGCCGCAGTGAGGAGCTCGACGGCCTTGTCAGATTGCTCTGCGTGCTGGAAACATTCGGCGGAACGAATGGCCAACGCGGCGGTGTAGGGCGTCTTGGCAAACAGTTCTTGATACCTTTCTGCCGCATCCGCGTACCGACCGTCCAGTCTCAGTTTCTCAGCGTCTTCGAATGCGCTGCGACGATCGTCGAGATAAGGATTGGTGAATGTTCTCTCGAAATCGCCTCGGGCATAGAAATTCGCACCGAGACTCAGGAACGCAGGGTTATTGTCCAGCAGAAAGCGGTACAGATAGGTTGCCCCGTTGATCGACGCGACGGGCAACTGATACTTTTTGATCGTCGGCTCTTTGATCTGATCGGTAAAGGATTTGATCCCCACCATCGTTGGGAAATCTGCCGAATATGCGATCACCCGCGTGTGCGATGCCAAGCCACGGCTATCGATCTGCGTCAACAAGGGCTTCAGGATCTTGTCTCGGAAGGGTTCATACTCGACCAGTAATCCCGAGGGCACATCCGACAAGACCACCACATTGCTGCTCGGAATATTTCGCAACTGCACATAGTGATTGGCGATCGTTCTGGAAACCTGGGACGAGCCGTTGACGACCACAATGATGTTTTCGGAGCTGATCCCGGCGACGGCGGAGTTGGCAATACTCAGCATACCGACGACAAGCAGGGGGATCAGTCCGCGAATGACAGAGTGCATGGATATTACTCGCAAGTGAAATTGAAAATCAGTATCGCAACGCTTGCGACCCACGACCCGCTTTCGCGTTGACAAGAATTTACCTCGCGGCGGCGAATGCATCCTGCAGTCGGCGACAGACCGGCCCAGCAGTTCCGTCGGCTATCATGGCACCATTGATCGAATTGGCAAACCACAAACCGGTATCCGTCCCCATCAACAGGACTTCATCGGCCAGTGAAAGCATCTCGGGTGTGATCACACCTTTCTCCCAGGTTATCGCAAGCCGTGCCGCGATTCGCTCAATGAATGCTTGTGTGACACCACCCAGGATTTGCGAGTCAACAGGCGAAAGAATGCTGCCTTCGCGGACGACCGCCACGTTGCAGACGCTGGTTTCCGTCACAGACCCGTCAGCGTCGAGCAGCAAACCGATGGCATTCACATCGCTGGCCTTGGCAAATTGGTCTGCCAAGTAATAGTGTAACCGACAGCGAACCTTGATTTGACGAGACCAAGATTCGGGGGGCGGCTGAACAACGGGAGTGATCACAACCGGCTGACCAAGAGAATGATGCAGATGGATTCGATCGTGGTCGAGCGATTGAAGATGAACCGCCAGAGTGGAACGATTCTCAGATGCGACTCCGGGAGTGGCAAACATCGTTAAACCCACGTCTCCTTGCCGCGATACCCAATCGGAGTTTCGCTGCAAGAGCTCCGCAAAGAGTGACTTCAGTGTTTCTTTGTCGGGCAAATCGCCCAGCAAGAGTGCGGCACTGGTCTGCTGCCAGCGATCCAGGTGTGCGTCGACTTCAAAGAGTCGTCCGTCATAGGTCCTCATTCGCTCCACTGCGATGACGGCTTGGCGAAACCCGATGTCATCGGCTGAGATCGTCAACTCATCCGGTCGGACCCACGCACCACTCAGGAATGCCCACTCTGGCTTGCCAGTGGGCACTGCGTCACTGACTGGAATGGGTGGCATTTGCAAATTCGCTCAACTGATTGATCAATCGTGACATATCACGGCCGGCGTAACATTGCTTTTCGTAGTAATCGAGTTCAGCGTGACGCAGGCCAATGGTTTGGCTGCAGTTGCGAGCATACACGGGCAACGTTGAACCATCGTACCGGGGTGCAAATGAACGTGGACCGCTGTAACCCAGGGCCATCGTCGATCTGTCACGGTCGAGTTTCCAAAACTGTCTGAGTACCGCGTCTCGTCGATTGTACATCAAACCGAGTTCGTTGATGTTTTGACAGGCATTGCGATAGACCCCACATGCACTCATCGCCCGCGCGTCCATGGCCGGTGCGACAAAACCGACTTGAAAGTGTTCGCCGACCCGATGTTCGCCCGGCAGAGTACGTCCACTGATGTTCCCACCCGCCAACGCGTGCAACGCTCCTCCGATAATCCGGCATCCAAAGCTATAGCCGATCAAGCCTATTGGCTGACCAACGTCGGTCTGGTTGGCCAGGAACCATGCCAAGTACAACGCTTGCGCGTCGGTCCGCTTCGCTTTCTCTCGTGCGTCTTCCAGCAGAATGCCGTCTTTCTCGCTCGGCCAGCTCCAAATCAGCCAATCGATCGGCTGTTGATTTCGAAACTGTCGGACACTGTTGTGAACCGACATCGCACGCGACAGCAGGTCCTCGCTTTCCATCCGATTTCCGTGCACATAGATGATCAGCGGTCGATACGGGCGTGCACGAAAATCTTCCCACTCCACTCGATAGCTCCGTCCGCATTCCATGCGACGGAGGTCCAAGCTAGGACTTTCCAAGTCTGCCGAACAAGCGTTGTACGAAAGATGACGAGTGTTCAACAGCCAATGTTGATCCGCCACGCACACTGCATCGTCTGCAAATGAGCGCGTCGAACAGACCAACAGGACTGTTGTAGCGATAAGGAAAGTCAGGCGGGTCATGATGGCGAGATGTCCAAGAAATGAGCGCGGTGTGTTGCGTGGGGACAACGAATTGTTGCTGAAAAAAAACGATGTTGCGTTTGCACATCACTCTCCACGTTCTACTTTTGAGCGGTCTCCTGTTTGAGGCCATCGAATGTACTCACTGTACCTATCACGGAAAGTTCGATGAAGAATCGCATTTTGACAATTGTGGCAGCTAGCACGCTGCTTTGCCTGACCACCGGTTGCGGCACCGTTCGCAATTTCCTGTTTGGCCGCGGTGCCGGGTGCGGCCTGTGCCGTAGCAACGCATCGATCCTGCCTCAGCCTGCATCGGTCCCCGTCGCTCCGCCCGCCTGTGGCTTGACTCAACCCGAACCCACCTGCGGCTACCCCGCACAAAACACTTGCGGGTGCCAGACACCTGCGACTTGTGGAACCTGCTCTCCATCATCCAACTCCTACGGTCCCGTGTCATCGGGCTACGCCCCTGATCCGTACAGCGGAATCATCGGCAGCTCGGTCGATGGCGGTTACATCCAGGGCGAAGTCATCAACGGTGCACCGACCTACGGTGGAACCGAAGGTTGGTACGAGCGCCCCGGCACGTCGACTCAGCAGTCCTATAAAGTCGATCGCGACGGAGCACGAATCGTGAGCGAAGATCCATTGCCCCCCGGTGCGATCGCACCGGGAATCTAATGGTCTGGGACAGCTAGAAGTTAGGGTTGAACGTAGTGGATCTTGCCAAAGATCCCACCGCTACAGGATCTTTAACAAGATCCACTACCCTAAAAATAAGTTGTCCCAGACCACTATTGGTTGAGCGATCGAAACACCAAAAAACCGACGATATCAAAACGAAGCTCGCCGACGCTCTGCTGAGGCGAATTAGAATAAATGGGATGAAACCCGCACAGTGAGTAGCGATCGGGCGTGAGCCGACATTCTCGGCTCACGCTTCGATCGTTTCTTCGCTCAGTCTGATACTCAGCGATACTTGGCCATGAAATCTGCAAACACATTCTCACGACGAACGTTGCTCGGTGCCGCCACCGCACTGGCTTGCCACTCGTCGATGCGTTGTCTGGCTCAAGACAGTCAGGCAGAAACCACGGCGCCATCGAGATTGACTTACGAGTCGCCCAAAGCCAGTCGGTGGAAGATCGGATTGATTTTGGACACGCCCGTAACCTGCGTGAACGTACAAGCCACTTTTCCTGTTCCGGTGAACTGGCCCGAGCAAGAGGTCACGGTTCGCTCGCAAAACATCGATCCGCGGGTTTCCAAGTGGGCCGTACGCAGCATCGCGGGCGGTGCCAAGCAAGTCGTCCTGCAGATCCCCCAAGTCGTTGCCGGAACAACCGCGGAAGTCACTTTTGAGTTGGATATCGAACGATCGCGAATCATGCCCCCGGCGAAGACCGACGACTTGGTCATCCCCAAAAAGCTCGACCGCGATCTGATGATGTTCATGGGAAAGAGCCCGCAAATCGATTTGACCGCACGCGGCATCCTGGCGGCATCCAAGGAAGTCGCAGAAAAGGAAGCTCAATCCGATTGGGAGCGTGTCGAACTAATCTATGACTACGTGCGTGAGAAAGTTCAGTACGTCGAAGGTGACTTGAAGAACGCGTCAGATGCACTGAAGGACGGGACCGGCGACTGCGAAGAAATGACCAGTTTGTTTGTCGCGATGTGTCGCAATGCAAAGGTACCGGCTCGAATGGTCTGGATCCCCGGACATTGTTACCCAGAGTTTTACCTGGAAGACCCCGAGGGCAACGGACACTGGTTCCCTTGCCAAGCCGCCGGCACCAGACAGTTCGGTCGCATGGACGAGTATCGACCCGTATTGCAAAAGGGTGACCGTTTCAAGGTTCCCGAGAAACGCGAAACGGTTCGCTATGTCGCGGAGTTCTTTAAGTGCGACCGCCGCGGCAGCGGAACACCCCGACCAAACTTTGTACGTGAACAACTCGACGTGTAGTTGACCCTCTCAGCCTTGCACCCACTGGCCGTCAACACGACGCCAAGTTTTTCCGGTCGGTGTTTTGTCTTGCAGGATCGCCGGCAAGCGTGAGGGGCGGACGTTGTCGTAGCTGGTCAGCTTACCGAAACGCAGCAGGCTGCCGGGAACGCCCACAGCGGTGAAACCGGGATGACCGGTGGCCGGGTAGGGACCGCCGTGATTCATTGCGGCGCTAACCGCGACGCCGGTGGGCATCTTGTCGTTGAGCATTCGCCCGACTTTGGGAATCAACTCAAAGGCCACGCGATCGTAGGCGGCATCGTCACTGCCGTCGGTTTCACTGCCCTCGGTTTCACTGTAGATGCAACCGGTCAAGTTGCCTTCCATCCGCGAGATCACTTCGCAGAGTTCGTCCACGTCCTTGGCGACGACCATCAACGACGCGTTCCCGAACGCTTCCGTTTGAAATCCGTCTGGATCGCTCAGGAACGCTTGCCCCGTCGTCCGCATCAGCGTGTTGGCAAGCGCACAACGATTGGGTTCACTTTCACCGCCACCGACCAACAATTCAGCGCCCAGACCGACCAGCGTGGAGATGCTGGCGGAAAGGCTGGACGCGACGGCGGGTGACAGCAGTGTGCCCGATGGCGTCGACGAGTACTTTTCCTTGACCGCGGAAATGAAGTTTTCTGTTGCATCGCCCTCGACCATCAGCACAACACCTGGATTGGTGCAAAACTGACCCGCACCCATCAACGCGCTACCAACAAACTCACCGACGATCTCTTCGCCACGCGTCTTCAGAGCGCCAGGTAGCAGTACCACGGGGTTGACGCTGGAGAGTTCCAGATAGATCGGTTTGCCTGCCGAATCGGCGGCGGCTTTCAATTTCAGGCCGGCATTGCGGCTGCCCGTGTATCCTGTCGCTCCCACACGTGGATCGGAAACCAAACGCTCTCCGTCGGCGTGGCTGGTACGGTAAATCAATTGCACGGTCGCCAGAGGCAAGCTGGTTTGACGCAGCGCTTCCAACGCTTCCACGGCAAACAGTCTTGTCGTTTCGGGGTGCGAACTGTTGGCTTTTCCGATCACGGGGTTGCCAGCGGCGATCGCGGCGGCAAAGTCGCCACCGGAGACACTGCCAAAGGCAAAGGGAAAATTATTGGGACCGAACACACAGACGGGGCCGAGTGGTTCGTAGCACGAGCGAATGCCCGCTTGAGAATCGATCGTCGCCATCGCCCAGTCGCCCGATCTGGCGGCCGCGGCCGCGGCTCGAAGCTGTCCCGTGGTTCGTGGCAGCTCGCCATCGGCCAACCGTGGACTGGCGGGTAATCCGGTTTCGGCCACCGCAGCGGCGACCAATGCGTCCTTGGCGGCGGCGATTCGATCCGCGTAGACCTCCAGGAACTCCGCGATTTTTTCGGCGGGCAAACGACGTAACTCGGCGGCGGCGGCAACCGCTGCGTCCAACGCTGCATCACAGTCCGACCATTTGCTGACGGGGAACGCGGCGTTGAGCTTCTCGTTCTTGTTTGGATCGGTGGCTTGAAAGGTTTCGGTGGAATCAGCGTCGCGCCATTGGCCGGCGATCAATACGGGTTGAGTCATGGATATTTATGTGAGGTTGTGATGGAGAATGTTCAGGTTGGCTTGGGCGTTCCGACTGCGATGTGCGTTTCAACTCAGGCGTCGCCTTGAACGATCGTGTTGCTGAGGGTACCCACGTGGTCGATGGTGATATTGACGACATCACCGGCTTGCAAAGTAAACTCGCTCGTCGGAACGATTCCCGTTCCTGTCATCAGGAATGCGCCTCCTGGAAAGGAGTTGTCGCGGGCGAGCCACCCAACCAGATCATCAAACTTGCGAGCCATGGCGGCCGCTGAGGTCTGTTGATCAAAAACGACTTGATCGTCACGAACGATTTTCAAGTCAACGCCGATTTGATCGACCGGTGGCAAGCTCTCCATGAGCGTGATCCACGGCCCCAGTCCGGCGCATTGGTCGTAGCACTTGGCTTGTGGCAAGTAGAGCGGATTCTCGCCCTCGATGTCGCGAGAACTCATGTCGTTGCCGACGGTCAATCCCACGATTCGCATCTTAGGGTTCAAGACCAGCGTGATCTCTGGCTCGGGCACATTCCAAGTCGCATCATTGCGGATACGCAATGGTTGTCCGTGTCCGCTGACTCGGTGCGGTGTCGCTTTGAAAAACAACTCCGGCCTGTCTGCGTTGTAAACACGATCGTAACAAGATGCAGCGGCCTCGGATTCTTCCATCCGTGCCGTCTGGCTTTTCTTGTAGGTCACACCGGCCGCCCAAACTTCCTGATGGTCGATCGGAGGCAGCCAGCGGGTCTGGGCGTCGATTTCCACCGGAGAATCTGTTTCCAAAGAACGCACGCAGGCGATAGGATCATCCGTTGCCAGAATGTCCGCGAGCGTTTGCGTCGCGGTGCCCGCGAGTTTCAGTGGAATCAATTGGTTGACTTGGACGATCGCCACGCGAGGCGTGTCGGAACCGTCGATAAATTTTGTTACTTTCATAGACGACAACATATCTCATTTACGCTCCCCATGGGAGGATCGGTACGGGTCGTGTCAGAGCAAGAAACCGAAAAAAGTAAGTCGTCGTCCTCCACGCGTTGGGCGGTCGTGGTCGCCATTTTGATCGCACTGGTTGCGATTATCGTGTTGAATCTACCCTCGACGAATGGCCCCAATCCCGCTGGGGGTACCGATGGCATGTCTGGGCCATTGCTGGAGCTCAATCAAGCGCTCGCGGCGACGGAAAACATGGAAACCGCTCAAGCCGCTCCGTTGTGGGAATCGTTAAGAAAAGAGTTCCCTGACGACCCCTCGGTTGCCCTAAACGCCGGCTTGAATGCGGTTTTGCGAGTCGACTCGCTGACGGCGCAGGCAACAGACGGCAACAAAACGAAAGAAGAACAGTCGGCCGCTCGCGGGCAGTTGGGCGCGGCGATCGCAGACGCACGCGTCGCAGTGGACCAGTACGCAAAGATTTCAGGGGATGAAGTCACCAAGGTTTGGTTGGCCAGCCGCGTCGATTCGCACGAAGCCACTTTGGTACCCGCGATGAGCAAATCGTTGCGGCGAAACCTGTTTACCAGATTGATCGACGCGTTGGCCGGTCCGATCGGCGACGATCCTCGCGCGATCATCTTGGGCGGACCGCTGACAGAACTGCTCGCGCAGGTGGAAGACCCTGACGCGTCATTTGGCCCCGGTTCAACGAAAAAAGCCGCTGCCGCACTCGCAAAGTTGTCGGACAATCATCCGGACAACCTGTTCTTGGCGATGAACGCTTTGATGACCGGAGTCGATGTTCAAGACAAAAAGGCGTCACGTTTTGTCGACAGAATGGCCGGCTTGGTGGAGTCGATGCGGCCGACGTTGGTCAAGTACATTGAGTCGGATGGATCGACGATGGAATCACTCGCTCAACGGTTGCGACAAGCCATCGCGGATGGCAAGTGGCAAGACTCGGTTCAGCCAAAATTCATCTGGCGAAATATTTTGACGCCGTTGGAAATCATGCGAACTGACCGACGCAGAACCATGCCCCACCCGCTGGATCGTCTGAGTTTCGATACCCTGCGTCGGCTCAGCGCCGAAGCCGCCGAGGCTAACCCTCTGAAACGAGCCGAAGAGTCGTTGCAGTTTGCCAACGAAGACTTGCAACAAAACGCGAACGTGGCGATCCCGATCGACTGGGACGTTGACTTGGACACCGACATCGCCACAGTCGACGGAGATGGTGTATTAACCATCTGGAACAACGATCTGGACTCGGAGAGTAAATCCACGTGGACGCAATCCGCTTCTTTGAAATTGGATTTCGAACCGACAGGCATGATCGCGACCGAGTTGTTCATGGTCGACTCAAGCAATCCAGAGCGTCTGAAGCGTGACGGAATGACAGTCGCGGACGATGACACGAAAGGGCTCTATGCTCAGAAGGTGCGTCATGACGTGATCCCGGGCATTGTGCTATTCGGTAAGTCCGGTGTGCGTTTGGTCGCGATCGATTCACGGGAAAAGACCGAGGATGCAAAACGATTGACGCTGGTCGATGGCAACACTGGGTTGCAAGATTTAAGTAACGTTCACGCCGTGATCGCCGGTGACATGGAAGGCGACGGCGATGTGGACTTGGTCGTGTCGGCCGACGATGGAATTCACGTTTTCATCAATCGGGGAACACGAACGTTCTTTGAATCCAAGTTACCCGCCAACGGTTTTGATGTCGATGATCCGGCGACTTCGCTTGCCATCGCCGATTTGGACCGTGACTTGGATCTGGACGTCGTCACGGTCCACGCCGCCAGCGGTCGAGTCGGCCTGCTGGAGAACTTGCTGCACTTGCAATTCCGCACTCGCTATCTCGACGAGATCCCCGCCAGCAAGGATGCACACAGTGTTCTGGTCGCCGACGTGGATGGTAATATCGCATGGGACATCATCATCGCCAGTAAATCTGAATCGGCGCTTGCGTTTGGTCGCACGGCTGACGTTGGGGTTTGGAACGTGGAACGGGTCGAAACCGGCAAGGGGTTTGCCGGAGCGTGCTCGTTGGCCGACTTGGACAACGATACGTTTCCCGAACTCGTTGGTGGCGGTTCGGTTTCCCGTCTCGGACCCTGGGGCATCGTTGAGCCGACACCTCTGAACATCGTGACGACATCGTCGCAACCGACACTCGTAGGTGATGTGAACATCGACGGCAAACTCGACTTGCTCTCCGCACAAGAAAACGCCGTGGTCGTGTCCACCAACACGACGCCCTCGGTCGGCCACCATTTGACGGTTCGATTCAGGGGCATCTCAGACAACGCGGAATCGAGCGGTCGCGTGAATCACTACGCCATCGGTTCCGTGCTGGAATTGCGTTTCGGTCCACACTATCGCGCTCAAATCGTTACGTCACCCGCGACACATTTTGGTCTCGATGGATTGCAGTCGGCCAGCAACGTGCGGATCATCATGCCCAACGGGCTGACACAAACGATCGCCGAGCCGACGATCGACGTGGTGCTGGAGGAGGAACAATCACTGAAGGGATCGTGTCCCTATCTCTATTGCTGGGACGGTGAAAAATTTGCGTTTGCGACGGATTGTCTGTGGGCCGCGCCGCTGGGATTGCAAGTCGCCCAAGGCGTCGTCGCTCGCGATCGTCCTTGGGAATACCTCAAGGTCGATGGCGACTTGGTTCAGGCACGTGATGGACAGTACGAATTGCGGATCACGGAGGAGCTTTGGGAAGTCGCCTACATCGATCACCTGGAGCTGACTGCCGTCGATCATCCAGACGATGTCGATATTTGGACCAATGAAAAAGTAGGTCCGGCGAGCATCGCGACACCGACCATCTACAGCTTCGATCAGTCCCAAGTCCGTCAAGTCACCGCTGCGTTGGATACGCAAGGCAACGATGTCACGGATTTGCTACGCGAGAGCGATCAGCAGTTCGTCCAAGGATTCGAATATCGGTTGAGACAAGGACTCTGCCCACCGCACTGGATCGACATGGATTTCACCGGCCAAGTCCCACCGTCACTGGATGACCAACGCGTCTACCTCGTTTTGCGTGGCTGGATCTTGCCGACCGATTCGTCGTTGAATATCCAGATCGACCAAAATCCGGAACTTCCTCGGCTTGAATTTCCGTCGCTATGGGTTCCCGACTCCAGTGGTCAATGGCAGCGCAAGATCGAATCGATTGGCTTTCCCGGTGGCAAAACAAAGACGATCGTGGTGGACGTGACCGACGCGATCAATACTGATGACCCGAGATTGCGAGTGCGAACATCTGCCCAGATCTACTGGGACAGCGCCATGCTGTCCGTGCAAAGCCAGCCCGCTGAGATCAAGCCCCAGACATGCAGCCTTGCATCGGCGGAAGTTGCCCAGCACGGTTTTTCTCAGAAATCACAAGCCAGTCCGCGTCACCCAGAAGTCTACGACTACCAAATCACGTCCAGCCAACCGCGTTGGGCTCCCTTGCGCGGCAAGGTCACTCAGCTTGGCGATTGCGACCCATTGATTCGTTCTTGGGACGATCAGATGGTAGTGATCAGCGGTGGTGACGAGATTCGTGTTCGTTTCAATGTGCCCCCAAATCCGGTTCCCGCCGGGTGGAAACGAGACTTTGTGTTGCACTGTGTAGGATGGGACAAAGACGCCGACTTGAACACTCTGACCGGACAAAGTATCGGACCGTTGCCGATGCGCGAGATGCAATCGTATCCGCCGACTATGCAGAGCCAATCGGCATTCGACGCCGTTGAATCGCTTAACGCAACGCACTTGAATCGCGAGCAATCGTTCCGTGAATTCTGGTACAGGCCGACAGGGTTGCATGACGAGCTAGAATAGAATCGGCATTGAGGCAGGTACGACAGCCGCTGAATTTCCGAACGCACAGTACACGATTACTTCTTACAGGTTGGACTGACATGCCGTACCGTTTCCTGCTGATGCTTTGCTTGGCAGCGATCGCTGCGGCTCCGACACGATGCCAGGACACGAACGAACCCACTCCGCCGGCGACAAAAAAGCCTCAAACGCTCGACGAACTGCTTCTCTTTCACCCGTCCAAATATCCGACGGGGAATTGGCAGCCGGACGGACTGTTGTTCCGCGATGTTGCGTTTGAATCTGGCGATGGGACCAAACTGCACGGCTGGTATTGCCCCTGCGAAAATCCTCGTGCTGTCGTTCTGATCGCCCATGGCAATGCCGGTCACGTTGCATCACGCGCGCCCTGGCTGCGATACCTACAGAGCAACGCGAAGCTGTCTGCATTCATGTTCGACTATCGTGGATACGGACGCAGCGAAGGCACGCCGACGGTAGATGGAGTCTTGCAGGACGCAAAAGCGGCACGAGCGAAGCTGTGCGAATTAGCTAAGGTCTCGGACTCGGAAATGTTGCTGATGGGAGAATCACTGGGCGGCGCCGTGGTCGTTCATTTGGCCGCGGATTCGGCCCCACAAGGTTTGATCGTGTAAAGCAGTTTTTCGTCCATGCGTGATGTCGCCGATGTGCACTTCCCCAAGTTATCCTGGCTGGTCCCACAACAAAAACTCAACTCAAAGACTCAGATTCAACGCTATCACGGGCCACTGTTGCTCAGTCATGGAGACAAGGATCGCACGATTCCCTATCAGCTTGGCCGACAACTTTACGAGTCCGCCAACGAGCCGAAACAATGGGTCAGGATCGAGAACGCCGGCCACAATGACTGGCTTTGTGAAGCCTACTTGCGGCAACTGGAAGGCTTCGTCGCAAGTATCGCCAAGTGAGCCGCGACGCGTCATCGGCCCAGCGTTACGCTGGGCAAACGATCTTACAGAACCCAATTGCCGTCTGTCGAAAGCACATAATCCAATGCGTCTAGCTCGTCGTCTCGGAGAATTCGATCCGTGCCTCCCGAGCTCGAAATGGCCCGCACGAAGTCATACGCAATCGCTTGAACTTGCAGCGAATCGGATGAGAAGTCGACTTCGTCTCGCTTCACGGTCAAGACATCGTTCCCCGTCGTATCGGCAATGACCACGGAGTCTGCGTCCGAACCCGATATCAAGACGACTTCGTCCACCATGTCAGCGTCGTAGAATCGTGTTTCGCCGTTCACTACGATGCGATGCGACCACTGGTGAAACGCCACGTCGGCTGGGTGGATTTCGATGTGGTTGGGCTGGTCGCTCCCGGTGATGATCAGACGAGTCCCAGAGAGACGGACCAACGGTTGCGACGAACTCGGTGTGCTGCTTGGTGGGTTGACGTATTGCACGTTTGCCGACTGAGCCGCTGTCGCTGCGGCAGTGCTGGCGACAAAGTTCGAGATTGGATTGGCCGCGGAAGGGTCAGTCGGGGATTGAGTGGGCGTCGCATTGGTGCTCGATGCGGCGCTGACAGTGGAGCTGGACGACGCGCTGACCACGGGGGTCGGGGTGGTGGTCAAGTTGTCGCTGGTGATCGGCAGCCCGAAGGTCTGACCGCCTCGAGGGCGTGCCAAGACCCGGAACCGATTGACTTGCGCTGCCGCCAATCCGATCTCACCGAAAGAGTAATTCGTGCCGATCTGAGATGGCTGCAACTGAATACCGGTGAAGCGATCGCTGGAAACGGTTCCGGATGAAACACCGCCGATCGTCCCAATGGATTCTGATCCGTCGAGGTAATTGCCAGGGTGAATCTCTGTGATCGAGTACTCGCCAGCGGACAAACCGACGAAGCGATAGATTCCCGATGCATCGGTGGTCGTCTCCAGGTTGACGTCTTCGCCCAACATGGTGGCGCCGACCAGTTGGATGACGACTCCTGGAACCGTCATTTCACCGACTTGTTCAATTCCGTCGTTGTTTGCATCGATCCAGACACGACCGGATATCTCTGCGTCCATGGGGTCGTCGGTCAAGCTGACGGTGTGCGTGGATGCGCCGCCGAGAGAGATGCTGGAGTTGGCATTTGCAAGCGACAGTCCCAACGCGATCGTCTCCGCGTCTTCGATGACCTGATCCTGTACCAAGTTGATCGAGACCGTCTGCGTTGCGCCATTCGTGCTGCCGGCGGCAAAGGTCACGCTGGTGGTCTGCAGCGTGAAGTCGCCCGGTGTGGTCGCTGATCCTCCGGTGACAGCGACATTGGCCGTCAATGGACTTGCCAAGCTGCCGCCGCCAGGAACATTCAATCTCACCAAGATCGAGTGTGAACCAGCAAGTTCCAAGACGTTACTGCTGCTTGCGACAAACTCCACGGTTGCCAGATCATTGTCGGCAATGGACATCGATGCGGAACGATTTGCCGTATCGATCTCGATCGCGTCGTTCCCGCTTGAAATAGACTCAAGCGAAACCGTGACGGTCTCGATGCCTTCCACGCTCGTATCGTCAACGGTCGCCAACGAAAGATCAACGCTGGTTTGTCCTGCAGGGATTGTCACTGTGTTTGCGATCGAGGCAAAGTCCTGCGTTCCTGCCGTTCCTCCGAGGGAGATCGCCACGGTCGTGTCTGTCGAACTGGCCGAAGAGAGGGTGATCCTGGCGGTTGCAGCAACCGCTCCGTTTTCCAAACCGTCACTCAAACGCGAGATCGATACCGTCGCGTTGTCGTTGTCGGTGATGTTCACCGAGGCTTGATTCTCGGTCGTCGACAAACTCAACAGTGGACTCCCGCTACTGATCGAATCGAGTGTCAGCACGACGGTTTCAGTCGGTTCGACCACGGCGTCATCCAGAGGTTGCAACGTGATGGTCGCGGACGTCTGACCGGCGGGAATGGTCACGCTGCCGGGCAGGGCGTTGAAATCGGATTGCGACGTGGCTGTTCCCGCGACCGTGTACGAGACGACCGTATCGGTCGTGGAAACACCGCTCTGTGAAACCGTCCAAGTACCTGCGGTCGTGTTTGCTTCACTCGCATTGCCCGCGGAGACAATGCGAATCACGCCGGTGTCATCGTCCGCGAGGATCATTTCTGCAGCAGACGCAGACGTGTCGATCTGGGCACGGTCGTCGCCGCTGACCGTTTGTGTCAGCGTCAATAAAACGGTTTCTTGTCCTTCGATCAAATCATCCTGGATCACGGGGACTGTGACGGTCGCCGATGTCTGACCCGCGGGAATGGTCACCGTCCCGGAAAGTGCGGTAAAATCGATGTCTTGAGACGCCGTACCGCCGATCGTGTAATTCAACACCGTATCGACCGCTGAAACACCGTCCTGTGTGACAGTAAACACTCCGTTGACTAGTCCGCTCTCATCCGCATTGCTGGTGACCGCGACAGAAATCAGGCCGGATTCGTCGTCAACGATCGTTGCAGTGGCTGATGACATCGTCGCGTCGAGCGAAACGTCAGGATCAGAGGCGGTGATCGAATCAAGCGTGACGATGATGGTTTCCGCCGACTCCAACAGTTCGTCATCCAAAATGGAAACAACAATGCTGGCTGAAGTTTGACCTGCGGGGATCGTGACCGATTGACTTGTGATTTGGAAATCATCGCCCGACGTCGCGGTTCCACTGACCGCCAATTGGATGACCGTATCGACGGAACTGACGGCACTCTGAGTCACCGTGAAGGAGGCTGGCGAAGCCCCCGATTCGCTGCCGTCGCTTTCCAGCTCAATGCTGACAGTCGCCGAATCATTGTCGACAATCAACAAGGTCAACGAGTCCTCTTGGGGATCAATGGTGATTCCGCCGTTGGACTGCACGACTTGATCAAGTGTGATCAGGACGGTTTCGTCTGCTTCCACGATTCCATCGTCGACAACCGGCACTGGAATGGTCACTGAAGTCGAGCCGGATGGGATCGTGACCGTCCCCGATAGAGCAGTGTAGTCATCGCCACTGGTTGCAGTCCCGCCAATGGTGTACCCGATCAAGGTGTCGCTGGAACTGACCGCTGATTGCGTGATCGTGAATTGGCCGGACGAGTTGGAGTCTTCAGCTCCGTTGTTATCGAGCGAGACTTGAATCAATGCGGTGTCGTTATCGACGATGTCGATTGAGGCGTTGTCGGCGGACGTATCCAAAGCCAAAGCGTCGTTCGAGCTTGTCACTGCGACCAATTGAACGGAAACACTTTCTGTCGATTCGACGGTGGCATCATCGATGACAGGGATCTCGATGGTCGCAGTGGTTTGGCCAGCCGGAATCAATACGGTTCGACTGACAGCAGTGAAGTCTTCCGACTCCGTTGCCGTTCCGCTGATGGTCAATGTCACGGTGGTGTCGCTGTCGGACACGCCGTCTTGTGTGACCGTGAATAGTCCTGGAATCTCGCCGGCTTCGGCAGCGTTGCTTGTAGCGGCAATGCTGATCAGGCCGCTTTCGTCGTCGGTCAAGTCGATCGTGGCGGTCTGTTGGGCGGCATCGATCTCCAATTGAGCGTCACCTGAAACGCCTGTGATTTGCAACGTGATCGTCTCGTCGCCTTCGATCATCGAATCGTTGATCGCGGTAACACTGACATCGACCGACAACTGTCCCGCCGGGATGACGGCGGTGCCGCTGAGTCCGATGTAATCGGTGTCCAGCGAAGCCGTACCGGTGACGTTGTACTGGACGGTCGTCGGAGTGGTTGTGACAACCGACTGCGAAACCGTAAACAATCCCGTGACACTTCCAGACTCTGGAGCATTTCTGGTTGCGGACACCGAAACCTGTGGAATGTCATCATCCGAGATCAAAACGGTTGCAGAGGAGGATGCACTCAGCGTCACGTCACTGTCACCAGCGGTGATGGCAGTCAGAGACACAATCACCGACTCTGCTCCTTCCGCGATCGCATCATCGAGTACGGAAACATCGATGGACGCCGTGGTTTGACCGGCCGGGATGGTGACGCTGCCACTGAGAGCGCTGAAATCAACGCCCGAAGTGGCAGTGCCGCTGACCGAGTACTGAATGATCGTGTCGGTGGCGCTCACTGCAGATTGTGTTACATCAAACCGACCACTTTGCGTGTTGGCTTCTCCCCCATTGCGACCAGCGGCGATCGAAATGGTCGCCGAATCGTTGTCCAGTATCTGAATAGCGGCTGTAGTGCCTGCTGGATTGATCGTGATGCGGTCGGTCAATCCACTGGTCACACTATTCAACGTCACTCGAACGTTTTCTGTTGCCTCGACAACCGCGTCGTCATTCACGATCACAGAAATGACGCCGGTCGTTGCACCTGCGGGCAAAGTGATGACGCCTGAAAGCGAATCGTAATCGACTCCCGCGTTGGCACTACCCGAAACGGTGTACGCGATCGTTGTCGCTTGTGCGCTCGGTGAACTGAGTGTGATCGTAAAAGAACCGTTGACATTGTTGTTTTCAGCGCCGTTCTGTGTCGCCGCGACACGAGCCGTTGCGGTGTCATCGTCGTCGATGGAAATGCTGGCGGATTGATTGGCAGAGTCGATGACCAGTGCAGAGTCACCCGCGAGCGATGTGATCGTCAACGTCAGGGACTCCGATCCCTCCACGATCAAGTCGTCCAGGACAGCAGCGCTGATCGTTGTACTCGTTGCGTTCATGGGAATCACGGCCGTCCCGCTCAATGCAGTGAAATCTGCACCTGAGGATGCAGTTCCCGAGATGGTGTAGCTGACGACCGTATCGACGTCGGTCGCAACGGTCTGCGTCAGGGTAAAGACACCTGCGGTTTGGTTGGACTCCGATCCGTTTGTTGTACCGCTCACACCGACTTGAGGCGATTCATTGTCACTGATCAGCACGGTTGCTGCGTTGGTTCCTCCAAGCGAGATTCCTGGATTGCCGTTGCTGATGGATGTCAGCGTGACAATGACGGACTCGGAGCCTTCGGCGTCGGAGTCATCCAGCACGGGGACGCTGATGGCGGCGGAGGTAGATCCGGCCGGGATCGTGACGCTGCCGCTGAGCGGTGTGAAGTCTTGGCTCGACGTTGCTGTACCGCCGACGGTGTAGTTGACGACGGTCGGTGCGGAACTGGTCGCACTCTGGGTGACGAGAAAGCGACCCGGGGTGGGGCCTTGCTCGCTGCCATTTGCATCGGCGGCTATCGTGATCGTTGCAGAATCATTGTCGGCAATGTTGAGGGTCGCCGCTTGGTTGCTCGAGCCGATGGTGATCAGTCCGGTGTTTCCTGCGGTGACTTGATTGAGCGTGACGATGATCGACTCGGAGGATTCCACCAAGTTGTCCTCCCGCAGCATCACGTTGATGGTGGCAGTGGATTGATTCGCAGGCACGGTGACGCTGCCGCTGAGTGTGTCGAAATCAGAGTTCCCTGTTGCGGTGCCCGACACCACGTAGCTGAGTGTGGTTGCTGTCGAGCTGGCTTTGCTCAGGGTCACGGTCAACGGGATCGCGTTTGAATCTGCTTCGGTAACGTTCTGTGAGCCCGAGATCGTCGCGGTCGCGGTATCGTTGTCCTCGATGCTGATTGTGGCGACACGGTTTGCGTTGTCGATCATCAGGGTCGAAGTACCTTGGATGTTCGAAAGGGTCACGATCACGGTTTCGCTTCCCTCGACCAGGCTGTCGTTCAACACGGGAACTTGGATGATTGTTGATGTTTGACCGGCGGGGATCGTCGCCACGCCGCTGAGCGTTGAGAAATCCTGTCCAGCCGCGGCAGTCCCCGTGACCGTGTAGGCGACTTGCGTCTGCGTCGCCGTCGCGATCGACTGCGACAGCGTTAATTGTCCCGCGACCGTGTTCTGTTCTTGTCCGGAGCGGGTTGCAGCGATGGAGACAAGTGGAGTTTCGTTGTCCGTGATGGCGATGGTTGCTTGGTTGGCAGTTGGGCTGATGCTGATTTCGCTGTCACCGCCAGATATTGACTGCAGCGTGACGATGACCGTCTCGTTTCCTTCGACGATCGAGTCATCCAAAACCGACAAGTTGATCAGGGCACTGGTTTGGCCCGCCGGGATCGTGGCAGTCAAACTTGGTGAAGCGTAGTCGGAGCCGACGGTTGCCGTGCCCGCCAGCGTGAATGTGACAGACGTGTTGGTTGAGCTGACGGCAGATTGCGTCACCATGAACTGACCACTGACCGGGCCGGCTTCGGCGCCGTCTCGGACCGGCGAGATGCTGAGTGTCGCGTTATCGTTGTCCGTGATGTTGATGGACGCTGAGTTTTGTGTCGTGGAGATACTGACACCGGGGCTGTTGCTGGTGATCGAGTTGATCGTCAGCGTCACTGTCTCGGTTGATTCGACGATGGCATCATCCAGCACGGGAATCACCACACTGGCGGTGGTCGAGCCGGCAGGGATCGTTGCCGTTCCGCTTCGCGGCGTGAAATCCTGTCCCGAAATTGCCGTGCCAGCGATGGTGTAGGAGACCACCGTATCCACATCGCTGGTCTTTGTCTGAACGAGATTGAATGCGCCGCTGACCGTGCCTGCTTCGTTGCCGCTGTTGCCCGCGTCGACACGCAGGATTGCCGTGTCGTCATCGATGACATTGAGCGTGGCTTGGTTATTGCTACCGACAAAAATGTTCGCGTCGCCGCTGCTGATGGAATCAAGTCGCACGGTGAGCGACTCTGAACCTTCGATGTGATTGTCCTGCAACACGGGTACATTCAGCAAAGTCATGGCGGAACCCGCCGGAATCGTGACTGTGCCGGACAACGCCGCGAAGTCGGTACCTTGGGTGGCTGTCCCGCCTGAAACGCTGTAGCTGATGACAGTATCGGTCGAGCTGATTGCGGTTTGAGTGACCATGAACTGGCCGGACACTAAACCGGCTTCATTCCCATCACGTGATTTCGCGATGCCGACCGTCGCGCTATCGTTGTCGAGCAAGTCGATCGAGGCGACGTTGCTGCTGCTGTCGATGCTAACACCCGCGGCACTGCTGGTGATCGAACCCAATGTGATGATGATGGACTCGGTTTCTTCGACCAACTGATCATTGATCGGGATCACATTGATGGTTGCGGAAGTGCTATTGGCCGGAATGGTGACCGTTCCACTGAGGGCGTTGAAGTCCGTGCCACTGGCTGCTTGCCCACCCAGAGTGTAGCTGACGACTGTGGGGGTCGTTGTGCTGACGGATTGACGAACAGTGAAGACGCCAGCGGTTCCGGATTCATTGGCATTGGTTGTGTTCACGATCGAAACGGTTGGGCTGGCCGGCGCCGCAATCATGATGGACGTGCCATCAAAGGCGATGTCACTGGCTGGAACCGCGCCACTGGGGATGAAGTATTCCACACGGTTGGTGCTGGAAGCATCCTGAGACAGCCCCAAGTTCAACGTTCCCACTGCATCGGCACGAAACGGAAAGCTGAACAGCAGAAAGGAGCCATCGGCAGGATTGGGTAGTCCCGCACTGCCGCCACCAGCAGCATCGATTCGGCCATCGACAGATGTGTCGCCAAGTTGGCGAATGGGGAACTGTGCGCCGTGAGTCACGCCACTCTGTGTCAGACTGATCAGTTGGGTGTCGTAGACGACGTCAAAGTAAGCTTGAAAGACTCCCGACGGGGAGTTTTGCCGATTGTCTTGAATAAAAACCTGTGCTTCGTAGTCTCGGTTCAACGTCAGCGTGGAAACTTGTGCCGACGGCGTGCTGGACTCCGCAAACTTCACCTCCACGCAGACATTCGCGTCACAGGCGAGCAGGCGACGGTCCTCCAGCAGCTCACCGAAAACCCGTCGACGAACACTATTGCGGCGACGAAGCGTTCCGCTGTGACGATCGGTCGATCGAGAGTTCTGTTTTCGCGATGGACGTTTGATGTGTTTCCACATGAAAGCTTTGCCTTGCCTGCGTTAACGATGCCTGCGTTGACCATGCTGAGGACGGCATGGTGATAATGGATCTGCGTCGAGCAACAGAAAATGTCGATCTGGACGGGTTTTCAATGATCATTGCCGTTTTGGACGAAGACTAACTTTGATCCCTCATTGGGAGTGAAGTTCCAGGAAATCGGGGCCTCAAATAGCTCCCATTCGGCTTTTGAGGGTTGTGCAGGTTTGATCGAGACGGCTGATCGGCTCGAATAGTGCCGGTCATCGTTTAACGACAAGCCGCAGGCGTAATCGCCACACCATCCGGCCAGGCCCGCAGGGTGAGGCTGGGCTACTGCAAAATTGACTCCCTGTTTCGGCGTTATTAGGAATGGCAAAACGCTGGGCGGGGCACGCTATCGACTTGGAAAGTCGAGCGACAATTGTCGTTCGACTTTCCAAGTCGAAAACGAACACCACCATCCGCCCAAACACAAGCCATACGTTGTGTGCCGTGCGGCGTAACGGTTACCTCGATGGATTGTTCTCGGCGAAATCGCTCGCCGGATCCGAAACAAAAAAAGGCGTCGCCATCATTAGACGGCAACGCCTGAGTCGTTGATCTTGACGAGGGACGTCTTGCATCCCGTCGTCGGTGAACCGCGTCGGTGATCAGTTCAAGATGAACTCATCGATCTCAAAGGTTTCCAGAGCCATGAAGGCGATATCGACGAGGCCTGGGGTGAGTTCCCGGATGAAGGTGTCATCGGGATGGTCTCCTGCAGCCAACGTGCTGATGCCCTTGAGACGCGATCCTGCGATCACACTCAAGGTATCTTTGCCGCCCAACAGGTTGATGGTCACGTCGTCTTCGACCGTGGTTTCCTCAAAGAGTACTTCGTCGCGGTGGTCACCGCCGTCGATTTCCAGATCGTCACCGAGGTCTGATCGCAGGAATGCGACGAAGCTTTCGCCATCGCCGAGGTCGAAATCGACCAAGTTGATGATAGAGGTGTCGGTGATGTTGACGTTATCGACGCCTTCGTCGCTGGAGAGTGTCAACGAACCTCGGATGTCACCGGTCACGATCGAAGTGTCGCTGCCGAAGGTTCCCGTTCCGTTGTTGATGATCACATCGTCGGTAATCAATGAATCCGTGATCGACAGAGTATCAAGACCGACACCGTTGGTGATTTCCAATACGGTTCCGGCAATCGAAACACCGATGTCGCTCATTTCGATGGAAACGTTGTTGTGCCCGTCGCCGTTGTCGATCGTTACTGTTTCTTTAACATCAGTTTCATGCAGACTGACGCGGTCATTTCCATCACCTTGCGAGATATCGATGCTGCCACCGATGATCGGCTGTGTGTTCATACCGAACACGACTTTGTCGTCACCGGCTCCATTGTCGATCGTGACGTCACCATCGATCTCTGCGGCGAATACGAACACGCTATCAGCGGATGCTCCGTTGATCACGTCGAGATTACCGTCGAGGATGCTGTTGTTGACAACCATCAGGGTGTTGTTGCCTTCACCACCGACGAACGAAGTGTCACCGATGATTGTTGATGCATCAATCGTCAAGTTGTCTTCGTCGATACCGCCGATCACGGACAACGCGCCCGAGACACGCGTGTTGATCAAGCTGAACGTATTCTGCCCGGTCGGGTCCGTGATCGTGACGGGGCCGGTCACAGCCAGTTTGTTCGTCGCGTCTGCGCCTCGGATCACGAACGTGTCGCTGCCGGTTGCGAGATCAACGGTTACAGAGGTCACTGGATCATTGATGAACGTATCACCGTTGACGATGGTCGGCAGACCGTTGACGACGGTACCGATCACACGATATTCGCCGGGGTTATCGCCGGGGACCAACTCGACCCCGTTTCCTTCTCCGTCACCAGTGATAGTCAGAGCGCCGGCGGCATAGGTCGCCAGGACGTCACCCGCCAACATTTGTCGACTTTCCAGCGTGTCGATTCGCAGCGATCGACGTCGCGACGTTCGGCGTTTCTTACGATTGGGGAATAGCGCAGACATTTTTTGCATCAACCTAGATTGAGTGATTGGATCGCCATCCCTAACGGTAAGTCTCGGGCACGCCAACGAGCAACTGTAAGCACCAACATCAAAACGTTTGTACCGATTTGTTCGCTCGTATCAGTCGTACCATTTCCATTCCCTTGTAGTTGCACCTTTGTGGCGCGTCAATTCTCCGGAGGGGTAAAATAGAAACAATCATTTTGAGCACTCGATACATCCAGTACTTCCTGCCCAGCCGGACTTGGTGACGTGCGTTACGCAGAGCCCCCAGATGATTCTGCAAGCATCAAAGCTTGCAATGGTTGCACTATTCGATTTTTCTTTGCAAGCGGACCGTACGAGTATTGATTGCCGCTGTTTATGCTGTAGAGGTTGCAGCGAATCGTCGGTTGAAGCGGCGAGCGCTCATTGTGTGGATTCTTGAAGTCCAAACGGGTGGTTGTTTTTCGAGCTGGGACGCGTAATTGATTGCAGGACGCATTAGCGAATGTGTCTGTCGGATCTGAGCGTTTCATGAAATCCTGGTTGCCGAATCGTTCCCTGTCGCGATCAAAGACTCGCAGGCCGTCCAGCCGCGCGAAGCGCCAGCGATTGACTCGGACACTGCGTTTGCAGCGATTCGAATCCCGCATGATGTTGGCCGGCGATGTCGTCTTCATGGAAGACTTTGAATCGGGCGACGGCGGATTCACCGTGGACAACACCGGTGGTTCCATTTTGGGGCAGTGGCATCATTCGATCGGTCGCAGTCGTGATGGCTTGCCCGGACACTCTCCCACCCACGCGTTTTACTATGGACAGTTTGAAACGGTATTGGGCGGCGGACGATATCCGGTTTTTACGGATCATCAAGGTACGCTGACATCGCCTGAAATTGAACTTGGTTGTGGCGTCAACACGCTTAGTTTTAGCTATCTGCTCGACACAAGAGATCCGCTGGATCAGGACTTTGCCGAGGTCCGAATCATTGATGTCTCAAGCGGCACCAAGACCTTGATAATGTCTCGAGCGGGAGGCGAGATAATCGAAGGTGACTACCGTTGGCACCAAGCGACCGCTGATATCAGCCAGTGGGAAGGCAAGACGATTCAAGTTGAGTTTCTGTTTGACACCGGAGACGCCGAACCGATAGATCCAGAGGGTTGGTACATCGATGACATTCTGGTCACGAACGAACCGCATGATGGATTCGTTGACGGAGTTGTGTTCGAGGACATCAACGGCAACGGCGTGCGCGACACCGCTGAACCGGGGCTATCCGGATGGGAGATTCGTGCTTATCGCGATGCAAACGGTGACGGAAAACTGGACCAATCGGAGTTCGATGCTGGACCGGCCGTTTCCGACTTCACCAGCAATGGTCTCACCGATAAAGATGCTGACGGAAATCCAGACGCAGTGGGTTTCTATCGCATCGATGTTCCCGCAGGTGAGTACATTGTCGTCGAAGGTTTACTCAATGGTTGGCAGCAGTCTTTGCCGGGGCAAGTGGTTCTCGACAACGTTGTTTCGGGATCGACGGCGGTCGGAGAGTTGGGCTACGCGGTCGTGATCGAATGTGACCAAGCCACGCAAGGGTTCGACTTCGGCAATTTTGAAACCATCGACGTTTCGGGCCGAAAGTTCGAAGACGCCGATGCGAACGGATTGTTTGACCTTAACGCAGGCGATTCGGCTTTGCCAGGTTGGCAAATCCATGCCTACCAGGACAACGGAACGACAGTCGGAGCGTTGGACCCAGGCGACACACTCGTCACGACCGTGACGACCGATTCCAACGGCGAGTATCGTTTCGACTTGGTGCCGGGCGATTATTTGATCGTCGAAGAACAGCGGAGTGGTTGGCGGCAATCAACACCGACCACGGACGTGGGTGGCAATACCGTCGGTCACGCGTCTGATGGATTCTCGTTGGCAGTGCGCTCGGGTGACTCGCTGACCGACGTCGACTTCGGCAACTACGTGACCGGGTCGATCCATGTGTTCAAGTTCAACGACTTGAACGCGGATGGGGTCCACACGAGCAACGAGCCAGGTTGGGCAGGGATCACGATTTCGTTGATGGGCGTCGATGGTTTGGGAAACACATTACCAACGATCACGGCAACCACGGACGCATCGGGAAACGTTGACTTCACCGACTTGATCCCCGGCGTGTATTCGGTCACCGAGATCCTGCCGTCCATGAACCTCGCTTCGACGCCCGTGAACGTGACGGGTATCGTCGTCAGCAGCAGGCAAGAATGGGTTGCAGTGGCCAACCAAGCCGCCTTGCCTGCGGACTCGCTAAAACGCGAATCGATCTTGGACGCCGATTTGGATGGTGTTTCGGATCTTGCGTTTGGCAACTACCTCCGCGGTTCGATTCACGGTCAGAAATTCAACGACATCAACGCCAACGGGATCAAGGACATCGATGAGCCGGGCGTGAACGGAGTCAGTTTTTCGCTTTCGGGGATCGATTCACAGGGCAACGCGATCTTGCCTGTTCGCACCACAGTGTCGATGGACATGGACTTGGACGGCGACGGTTCGATCGATCCGTTGACCGAGCGGGGTTTGTTCTGGTTTGCCGATTTGGACCCGGGGACGTACACCGTCACGGAAACCGTTCCCAACAACAGTGTGGCCACGACGGGGAGTTCCGTTGGCGGGATTGTGCTGACCAGCGGTGTCGAGTTCGTAGCCGCTGCAGGTCAAGCGATGTTGGCGGCGAATTCTGCAAAGCAAGAGCAGGTTCTTGATCGCGACAACGACGGGGTAGCGGATCTCGCGTTTGGAAATGCACTCAAGAGTTCCATCGTCGGGCACAAGTTCGAGGACTTGGACGGCGATGGGATCGAAGACCTTGGCGAGCCTCGGTTGAACGGTTTTGTGGTCGAACTGCTGGTGGAAACCAATGGCGTCTTCGTCATTGCCACCGACAGCAATGGCAATGCGCGTCGAACGGTCACCGCCGATCGTGATCTCAATGGCGACTCGACGATCGATCCAGTGACCGAGCGAGGGCTTTATTGGTTTGACGGGCTGAGCGAAGGAATCTATCGGGTGCGAGAGGTTCTGACGGCGACTCAAGTCGACCGAAGCTGGCGGCAATCGACGGCGTCGGCTGGCGACATCTCGCTGCCCCTTGGTGCGGCCGTGGTTGCGATTTCAGGGCAATCGATCGGCGGGCAGCAAGAAACTGTCCTAGCAGACTTGGCCATCGGCAATTACGTGCTCGGCTCGCTGCACGGTCAAGTCTACAACGACATCAACGGCAACGGTGTCCAAGATCCTGGCGAGACGGGACTCGACGGCGTGACAATCACGCTGTCGGGGATAGATGGCAAGGGCGTTGCGATTGGGAGCCGGTCATTTGTCACCACCAGCATGGACCTGAACGGCGATGGTTCGATCGACTCACTGACAGAGAGAGGCCTGTACGGTTTCACCGATTTGGCCCCTGGCACGTACACCTTGACGGAAGTGGTTCCCGCGGGCAGCTCTTTGACGACGCCGAATCCCGTGGTCGATGTCTCCGTTTCTAGTCGAATGGAGTGGGTTTCCGGCGTCGGGCAAGCGATGTTGGGCAGCGGTGCGGCGAAGGTGGAGATGGTCTTGGACCGCGACACCGATGGTGTGCCCGATTTGAATTTCGGCAACGCGGGCAATCTGGATTTCGGTGATGCACCTAGTCCGTCCTTCCCAACGTTGCTCGCCAGTGATGGTGCACGTCATGCGATCGTGCCGGGTTTTCATCTCGGTGCGTTGATTGATGCGGAACCTGATGGGCAGCCGACCGCCGCTGCGGATGGCGACGATAACGCTGGTGTCGACGACGAAGACGGAGTGGTGTTTGCCAATCAAATCCTTGCCGGATTCACCAGCGAAGTCACGGTGACCTTGGCGAATGATGACCCAGATAACCGAGACGCGTTACTCAACGCTTGGATCGATTTCAACGGCGATGGTGCGTGGGATTCCGGCGAGCAGATTTTCACCGACTTGGCGTTGACTGCGGGCGCACAGACATTGACGTTCAATGTCCCGCTGTCGGCGACGTTGAACGAGCCGCTCGTGACGCGATTCCGATTGAGTTCGACGGGCGGACTACCAAGTGACGGCAGCGGCTTCGCCATCGATGGCGAGGTGGAGGACCACACCGTCACGATCCGGGGATTTGATTTCGGTGATGCCTTACGAATCGATGGAGGTACGCCTACTTATCCGACATTGTTAGCGGACGATGGTGCTCGCCACATCATCCAGCCGGGGTTCTATCTCGGCAGCGATACGGAACCCGACGCGGAGAGCGATGGCCAGCCAACGGTTCTGTCCAATGGTGATGATGCCGACGGGACTGACGACGAAGACGGGGTGGTGCTGCGAACCGCTGCGGTTCAAGGACAAAGCAACGAGATCGATGTTCTGGTTCCGTCGACCTTTGGACAAGGGTTTCTCGATGCGTGGATCGACTACAACTTGGACGGTGACTGGGATGATCCTGGGGAGCAGATATTCTCAAGCCAGTCGCTGTCCTACGACGGATCGACGGGACTGAATATTTTATCATTCACGACACCGCTGCTGGCTGATGTGCTGCAAGACTTTGTAGCGCCCGCCAGATTCCGAGTCAGTCGTGCGGGGGGCTTAAGTCCTGGAGGTCTTGCGATGGACGGTGAAGTCGAGGATCACTTGATCACCATCACGGCACAAGACCCGGCCTTTGACGGTGGAGATGCCCCGACGGCGGCGCAGTCAGGCTTTGCAAAGAGTTACCCGACGCTGATCAGCAATGATGGGGCGTTTCATCAGATCTTGGAAGGGTTGCATTTAGGCAATGCGGTTGACGATGACGGTTTCACGGGTTTGCCCACGTCGATGGCCGATGGGGACGACGTCAGTGAAGCAGATGATGAAGACGGTGTCGTGATTCCAGAGTTGACCGTCGATATCGGTAATGTTGCCGTCGTGTCGGTACCGCAAACCACCCTGGATCTAGGCGGACGATTAGATGCCTGGATCGATTTGAACCGAGATGGCGATTGGGACGATGCCGGAGAAAGACTGACACCGGCGGGTGGTCAACTGCTGACGACGCTGACCACTGAAATCAATTTGCCGGCTGTCGCAACAGCAGGAAACAGGTACGCAAGATTTCGACTCAGTTTGACCGGCGGCCTTTCTCCCGGTGGCAGCTTGATCAATATCGACCCCGTCACCAGCGAAGGTGATAACATCCCTGGCGAAGTCGAAGACTACTTGGTTCGTGTCGTTTCATCGCCGTCCGAGGCTCCCATCACGAAACGTCGCTTCATCGTCTCATCGTTGGAAAATGATTCAACGCCTGCAACCACATCTGCAACCACGCAAGCATCGTCCACTGTCCCCATGACCTCGCGATCGGGAACGGTGGTTGCGGCGGCGACAACCAATGCCAATGTCACGCCGGACAGCCATGATGCGGTGTTCGCGGAATTGGGGCAGCCGACTGTTTCTTCGCGACGACTGATGCTGACCTCCAGTCGCTAGCACTTGGAGTATCCGAGCAGGTTTTCACGGAACGCGGTCAGCAGGCGACTTTGGAATCGATAGGGGTTCCAAACGGCGACGATCGTTCGTGTCGGCTTGATGCCATGAAGTCGTCGGTACACGCGACGTTTGCTGGTGTCTAGCTTTTTTGCCATCGCAGGGATCATCGACACACCGTGCGAGAGTGACACCAGTTCTTGGACCATTGCGAGTTGACTGGTGCGTTCCACTGCGACGGGATGTACGGATCCTTGTCGGCAAAACGATGTGATATTGTCCGACAAACAGTGTGCTTCGTCTAGCAAAACGAACGGGTAGTGCTCAATGTCACTGAGTCGGATCTGTTTTTTGTTGGCCAGCGGATGATCCAAGGGCAACACGAGACTCAATTCCTCCGTAAACAGCTCTTCGATCTCCACATAGCGGGCCGGCACGGGCAAGGCCATGATGGCCACGTCCAGTTCTCCCTGCTTGATTCGATGCAAGAGTTGATCCGTGATGTCTTCTTGGACAATCACCGAAGCCTTGGGATAGGCATCGGCAAATTGACGGAGCAGCCCTGGCAGAAAGAAAGGAGCGACCGTGGGGATCGCGCCGATTCTGATTCTGCCGCTCTGTCCGTCGTCGCAGATCTCAGATTTGGCATCCTCAAAGATCAAGAGGATTTGTTCGACGCGTTTTTGAAACAGCAAGCCGGCGTCGGTCAAGTCCACCGATCGAGGCTTGCGTTCGAACAGTGGTTGCCCCAACTCATCCTCCAGTCGCTGAATGGAACGACTCAGCGCAGGCTGGGAAAGGTGCAGGCGTTCAGCGGCACGGGTGAAATTCTTCAGTTCCGCGACGCACTGAAAGTGCCTGAATTGATCCATGTCCATCTAGAAAAAACCTGTACGATCGAGATCAAAACTTACTTTTCTACCGAATGATGCTACAACGGAAAACGCTGGAACAACTCGTCTTGAGCTGTGGCCCTGAAATCATCTTAAAGCCAGAGATGAGGGTCGATGTGGGCTATGCGGAAACGGACAAGGCAATGCGAATTCAAACGGGATTGAGATTTCAATGAACGGCACGCTCACTCAGATGATTGCCCTTGTGTCAGCGATTCACGGTACGATGGATGGGCAGCGATACGACACTCGCGAACTCATGCAAAAGCCGAGTTTTTCCTATTGTAGCCGGATTGTTTTTATCGACGAGTTAGACGTGAATCGTCCTGATTCACGTGAACCAGAGGACCTGTCGCATTGGCTGGCGTCGTTGATCGACGACCGCGTCCAGAATGCTCGGCTGGCCTACGTTGGCAGCGATGAAACCATCGCCCCAGATCATCATGCACCAGATCATCAGCTCGCCGCTTTTGCCAACGGCGGTGGAACTTGGCAGATCGTGCTTTCCTTTCCAGATCGCAGCGAGCAATGGACATCACGATGGGTTGTGAAGAAGCCAGGTTTCTTTGCCGATCGTTCACGCATTTGGGAAGTGACTTATCGGATTTCCGCAAGGTCGGAGCTCGTCAACGCTCCACCGCCGGCGAGACTTTCGGAGGCCAAGACTCGGTTGAGACTGGCGTTGGACAGGATTCACGCGTTTGCAACGAAACACGCGTTGTCTATTTGGGCCGAAACCTTTGACAGGGCACGCAAGGTCTTGGAAGGCACCACTGAGCAGAATAGCGGCAACGAAACATTTTTTGTGTACCCGAACTGTTGTCCAAGAGATGCCAGGCAACTTTTTTCAGCCGCATCAGCCGCGTGGGTTTTTGGTGGGATGGGATCGTGGAACGATCTGGGATTTGATCCCGAATCCGAACACCGGGAATATGAAGAGCTATCCGCCGAGCTCTATCAAGCCATCCTGTTCGCGATCCAGCAAGGCAGCAACGCGTTCGGCTCCGAGGCATGAAGTCGCCTCGCCCAAGGAACGCTTCCTCAAAAAACAGCGTCGTGGATTTCGCCAGAAATCCCATGCGAAAGGAATTCTGGCGAATCCCACTACCTAGCCCGGATTATTCACGCGACTCACTGCGGTCTTCGCAATGCGTTTGCACGAAACGGTTTGCGCGTATTGGTACGAAAACAGTCTGGGCATATGAGCCGCCACGCGATAGCGTCCGGTTCTCACGCCTAAACTCGGGAACCGGACGCTATCGCGTGCCGGCTGATGAATAATCCGGGCTAGTGCGCAAGTAAATGTTTCGTTGCGTCTAAGTTGGCGCGTTAGCTTTGGCCATCAGTGATTCGAGCCTTCGCAGCATTCGGCGGCTGAAAGGAGAGTTGGGACGGAACTCGATGTAGCGACGTTGTTGTTCGATCGCTTCCTGGATCACCACTTGGGCTTCGGAGAGCTGTTCCATTTCGATCAAGTTCTCGCCGTGATCTTTGAGCGAAAAGGCGAACATCAGGTGGTAGACGGGGATGTCTGAAAATTGGGTGACGAGTGACCGATAGATTCTGACGGATTGCGACAGCGATTCATTGGCGGCGACTCGATCCGTTCGGCTCATGACGTCACCCAGTGTTTGAAGAGACTTTCCCAGGGCCGCGCGGTAACGCGGGATGGTTGGGTGACTCTGAGTCAGTTTTCTCGCCAATGAGACGGCTTTCCTGAGACGTTGCGAAAGTTCTTCCGACTCGACGTCACAGCGACGTGAATACGTCTCTGTCAGAATCTCGCTGAGTTCGCATTGGTAGTCCGGGACGTTTGGAAAATCCGTCACCAAGGATTCCAACAGAGAGATCCCGGACGATCGAATCCTGTTCAGTTCCTCCCGATTGTCTTCCCAAGGAGTCGCCTGCATGAAGACGTTGCGATAGGCGTGTGCGAGCGCCAATCGGTGCGAGGCATCTTGAGGATCATTCCCGACGATCTTTTCCAAGATGGCGACTGCCTGCCGATGATGTTGAGATGCGAGTCTGCCTTTCCCCAGCAGCCATAGTGTCGGGCCGAGATGATTATGCGTATTGGCCAGTTCGGCTTGGAATCGTGTATCGCCTACTTTGGAGGAGTTCTCCAGAACACGTTGTGCTTCGTCAAAGGCTATCTTTGCGGATTCGAATTCACTCTTTGCGAACAGAGTCAGTCCCATTTGGTTGAGCGTCCCCGCTTTCTCCAGTGCCAACTCCGCAGCACTATCGCCGGAGGTCTGATGCAGAGTGTCGGCGTTGAGAATCTGCAACGATCGGCGGTACGCATCTTCGGCTTTTTCGTGTTGTCCCAGTCGATCGTAGATATCCCCCACTCGCCGGTGAACTTTAGCGGTATCTCTCTGCAGCGTAATGTTGCTGGCGTTTTGCGCGGCGAATTGATCGTAAAACTTCAAAGCGTTTTGCAGCACAGCGGCGTTGTGATCTGAGACGGCGATCTGAAAGTTGACGTCGGAGGTGGTGGTCTCACCATCGCCTTCGACTTCGGACGTATAGGGATGAGCCATCCATCCTGAACCAAAGCGTTCGAGGATCTGGTCCATCGACTCCAGCGCCAGTGACAAGTTGGCTTCGGCGCGTTGATTCTCTGCGATTGCTTTTCGCCATTGTTTGCCGACGAGGGCAAAGGAGACGATGGCACCGAGCGCCAGTGTGGCGGTCAGGCCCGCGACAATCGGACTTCGTCGACTCCATCGCCACAAGCGTCCTGCCGGGCCGATCCTGCGGGCGTGTACCGGTCGTCCTTGAGTGAAACGCGTCAGGTCTTGAGCGAATTCGTCCATGGAATCGTATCGCTGTGACGGATCAAACGCGACGGCCTTTAGAATGATCGCTTCCAAGTCTTTGGGGGTCGCAGGATTGATTTGAGATGGTGGAGGAAAATCCGCCTTCTGAATTCTCTCGATCAATCTCAATCGACTTCGCTCGAAAAATGCCGGCTGCAGTGTCAGCAATTCATAGAGCGTCAGCCCCAATCCATAGATGTCAGCGTGTACGGTGTGACGACCGTCAAAACATTCGGGAGCCATGTAACGAAGGGTCCCCGCGATCTCTGCTTGCGATGAGGGGGGCTGCCCAGGTTCCGTTGCGATCTCGGCGTTGCCAGTTTCCAAAGAGGTGGCCAAGCCGAAATCGGAGACCCAGACCGTTCCATGTGGATCGAGAATCAGGTTGCTAGGTTTGATGTCACGGTGCAACACGTTTTGTCGGTGCGCGTACGCGACCGCTTGCGCGATCTGAATGCCAACGTCTGCAATCCAATTTCCGTCGATCCGGTCGGACGGGGAGACGGCATCGCTGAGATGGAATCGCGACTTCTTTGCTCTTGCTGAATCACCAGGGCGCTGCCACGTACCGCTGGATCCAGGATCCGGTGTGTCTCCGGCATCGGTCGATACCGGCTTGATTTGGCTCTGAGTGCTCGCGGAGGCAATCCGTCCATTGGGCGCAGGAGTTTTCTCTGACACGCTGGAACCGGGTTGCCCCGACATGCCGGTGATGTAGACGTCCAGCGGTACGCCGTCGATCCGCTGCATGACAAAAAAATGCAGGTCGTCGTGTTGTCCTACACCGAACACGGGCACGATGTTGGTGTGGTGCAGCTGGGCGGCAGTGCGGGCTTCTCGATGAAATCGTTCCAGCTGTCGAGAACTCTGCAGCATCTTTTTGGGAAACACCTTCACCGCAACGCGCCGGCGGAGCGATTGCTGCTCGGCTTCGTAGACGATGCCCATGCCACCACGACCGATTTCGCGCAGGATACGAAAATCGCCCAACTGTTTCAGATCTGCGATTTCACTGACCGTTGACGGTTCGGACGGCGCGACAGTGGATTGCTTGAATCGCTCCATCGCCAACATCGCTCGAAAGATCTTTCGGACTTCCCCTGACAATTCGGGATACACCTCTTCGTATTCGCTGATAGAAACGTTCTCGTTGGCCCGGCGGCGTTGCAAGAATTCCTCCGCAAGGACTTCGACCGGATTGCGGTCGTCTTCATTGATGATCATGTAGGGATCCTTCGTTGGACGCTGCAGATTCAGTCTTCATCGGCGAGTCCAGGAATGGAGTCAAGGATTTCACCCAGGCGAGCGAGTGCCCGCACGTATCGATTACTTGCTGCGGCTGGTTTCAAATCCAATACTTCAGCGACTTCGTTGTTTCGTAGTTCTTCGAAATGTCTTAATGCAAGGATCTCACGGTCCAGAGGGTCCATTGCTTCGATGGCCAGTTGAATCTGGTCGTGCAACTCGGCTTTCATCGCCAGTTGACTCGGCGAGGCCAGTCGCGCGGCAAGTTGAAACGCGATTGATGCGGATGTCGCCGTCGGATCGAATCGGTTCAGTGCCACCTCGTGGTTGACGCTTCTCATGTCGGTCGCGACGTGTCTGCGGTGGACATCAATCAAACGCTGGGCCGTGAGCTGTCGCAGCCAAATGTAAAACGATAGATCGGGTCTTTTTAGGTAGTGGCGAATCCGTTGGTGGGCATCGATGTAAACCTCCTGCAGGATATCCGACGCGTCCTCTCGCCCCCGCAACCGCCGGTCCAGGCGGAACTCGATCATACGCTTTAATCGACTCCGGTTCTGGGTGAACAATTCAACAAATGCGTGCTCGTCTCCGCAGCCGAGTCGCAGAATGAGTGAATCGTTGAGGCCATCGTGGGACATTGATATTCCTAAAAACGCAACTCACTCATTCTTTTACACTCCCTGCGCCCATCCGTGACTCATTTGCACCTGCCGGACGGCCAAATCTCCAAGGCAGCCTATCGCGGAGGGAAGATGCCTGAGCCCTCCCAAGCACCACCCTGCAGGGGGGTGAGGGCGTCGGTGGTCGGAATTGTCGCAGAAATCAACCTGAGGGGTGTAAAAGTGATCCTGTTTCCCGTTTCAACACCTCAGAACCACATTCGGACTGTCCAAACTCACGAACAAAAAACTCGACTTGGTAGCCCTCACGATGATCGCACCTGCTCGCCCCCCGCATTCCAGTGACATTGATACCGATCTGATGCTGCAGGCGAGCCTGGATGATGACGATGCGTTTGTGGAGTTGTACGACAAGCATCGCCACCGTGTGGTTCAGATGGTCAACAGCATGATGTGGAACAGTGGGCAGTCAGAGGATTTGGTGCAGCAGGTGTTTCTGAGGGCGTATCGTGCCAGAAAGCAGTTCGTGCCATCGGCGAAATTCACGACGTGGCTTTTCACCATCACCCGCAACACGGTTCTGAACTCGCAACGCACGCTTCGTCGGCGTCCAGAACCGCTGCTTCCCTCTCAAAGTCCGACCGAGTCTTTTCGGCTTGCTGATCTTGCTACATCGCGAGACGACGAGCCACTGGAGCGGATTTCGAGTCGCGAACGTAAGGAATGGGTCCGTCATGCGGTGAGCCAACTGAAAACGACTCAGCGAAGTGCCGTCGAGCTTGTCGACCTCAATGGCATGAGCTACCGAGAAGCCGCTGAGGAGATGGGCGTGACGATCGCATCTGTGAAGCAATTGTTAAGTCGGGGGCGGGTCAAGTTGCGTCAGATTTTGATGCCCTTGGAAAACTAGGCTTTGCTCGACTTCTTTTTTCTTTTGACGAGGATTCTGACGCTTAGGCGGAAAGTGGTGCTGTCCAGACGGATGGGCTCTGGTAACGTTGTGGTTTGCGCGTTCCACACTCTGTCCATCTGCTCATGACGAAACCATTCACGGCCGCCGTTGTCGGCACGGGGTTCATCGGCCCGGTGCATGTCGAAGCCTTGTTGCGTGCCGGGGTCAACGTTGCCGGCATCGTCGGCTCGACGCCCGAAAAATCTCAACAGGCAGCACGATCCCTGGGATTGGACAAAGGTTACGCGTCGCTGGATGAGGTTCTCGCTGATGAATCGGTCGACGTGGTGCATCTGGCCACGCCCAATCGCTTGCACTTTGAACAAGCGACAGCCGTGCTGAAGGCTGGCAAGCACGTGATGTGCGAGAAACCGCTGGCAATGAATTCCGACGAGTCTGCACAACTCGTGAAGCTGGCTGCGGAATCGGGATTGGTCGCCGGAGTAGCCTACAACATTCGCTTTTATCCGCTTTGTCACGAATCACGTGAACGCATTGCATCGACTGATTTTGGCGAAACGTTGCACGTGACCGGCAGCTACGTCCAAGACTGGCTGCTCAAACCGACCGATTTCAATTGGCGAGTGGTTGCGGCGGATGGCGGTGAACTACGCGCGGTTGCCGACATCGGAACGCACTGGCTGGACTTGATTCAGTTCATCACCGGCCAGCACGTCGTTGCCGTCTGCGCGGATTTGCAGACGGTCTATCCGACCAGGCATCGGCCGGTCGGCGGAGTGAAAACGTTTTCCGGCGAGGCGGACCGAGGCGAAACGGAACCGATTGAAATCACGACGGAAGACGCAGCAGCGATTCTGCTGAAATTCGCCAACGGTGCCCGTGGCTCTCTGTCGGTTTCCCAAGTCACTGCGGGGCGCAAAAACTGTTTGAGATTCGAAATCGCCGGGGCGCAGCAATCGATTTCGTTCAACAGTGAACAACCCAATCAGCTTTGGATCGGCCACCGCGATCGACCCAATGAAACACTCATTCGTGATCCCGGAACAATGTCCGCGTCCGCCGCAGCGATCGCGAATTACCCAGGCGGGCATAACGAAGGTTTTCCGGACACGTTCAAGCAACTGTTTCGAACCTTTTACGGATACATCGAATCGGGTGATCAAACGTCGGCGTGTCCATTTCCAACGTTTGCCGACGGGCATCGCGAAATCTTGCTTTGCGAAGCGATCCTGACAAGTCACCGGGAACAGCGTTGGGCACAAGTAGAGGAGGCTGGATCATGAAAGAATTATTCGCCGGCGTCGATCTCGGGGGCACCGCGGTCAAGGCGGCCATTGCGGACTCTGATGGCACGATCCTGACGCAAGATTCCATCGCCACGCATTCGCACGACGGCCCCAATGCCGTGCTGAAACGAATTGGCGAGTTTCTGGTCGACATGAGCAATCGTGTCTCGGACGGACATGGAACGCTCAGTGGCGTTGGCATGGGCGTCCCTGGATTGGTGGATGTCCAAAATGGGATCACAAAGTTTCTGCCGAATTTGACCACCCAATGGCGCGATGTGCCTGTGGCAGACCTGCTCTCTGATCAACTCGGCTGCCCGATTCGATTGCTCAATGACGTTCGCACCGCGACCCTCGGTGAGCTGCACTTTGGCCACGGACGGGACCGCCCGGACATCACGATGGTCTTCATCGCGTTGGGCACCGGAGTCGGCGGCGGACTAGTGATCGACGGCCGGCTACGTCTGGGTCCTCTCGGCGCGGCTGGCGAATTGGGGCACCAAACGATCTTGCCACAAGGTCCTCGATGTGGGTGCGGCAGCCGTGGTTGCCTGGAAACACTCGCCAGCGGACCGGCCATCGCATCGGAAGGCAGCCGGCTGATGCAAATCGGGCTCGCGCCGACCCTGCACGACTTGGTCGATGGTCAAGGAGACAATGTGACGACCAAAGCGATGTCGATCGCAGCGGAACACGATCCCGCGATCCGAGAAGCCATCGTGAATGCGGCAAGCTATGTCGGCATCGCCGTGGCCAACGTGATCACCACCCTGCACCCGGACATGATCGTGCTGGGAGGCGGTGTCGCGCAGTTCGGACGCATCCTGCTGGAAACGGTACGCGCCGTCGTCGCCGACCGGGTCCGCATGTTCCCCACCGAATCCATCGCGATCGAGCAATCGCAGCTCGGCGAACAAGCCGGCGTGATGGGTGCCGTCGCCCTCGCTCGAAGTCCAGTGGTGGATTGAGTCCAGGCCAGCCTGGTCTGTTCAAAAGGTCGGGGTTGTGGCACTACTACGCAGTACGGCTCAATGCGTATGGTTCGTGTTTGGGCGGATGGTGGTGTTCGTTTTCGACTTGGAAAGTCGAACGACAATCGTCGCTCGACTTTCCAAGTCGATAGCGTGCCCCGCCAAGCGTATTGCCATTGCTGATCGCTGACTTGCACCAACCGGCCCCCTCCCTCGCATTCGCCGAAAGGGCTCTGCTCGACCTCCCCCAAGCTCCTTGGGGGTGGTGACAGTGGACAAGCAATAGCGCCGAAACTTCGAGCCAATACCAAAGACCAAACAGCCTAGCCCGTTATCCCAGATTATGACTCACACAGCGGGATGATCGGGCTGGCAGACTCCACCAGCGATTTGATCGTCACATTCGCGAACGCTTTTTCCGTCGCCGCGTACGCTTGATCCAGCTCCTTGTGCAGCGGACACAGGTCCGTGTGTGACTTCAGCCCCAATGGGCAATCCTTGATTCGCTGAATCGGGTCGACCGTGTTGACCACATCCAGAATCGTCAGGGAGTCGGTGGGGCGTGAAAGCTCATAGCCGCCACCGGGTCCGGGCCTGCTGGTGACCAATCCCGAAGCGGCGAGGTCCTGCAGCACACGCGTCAAGTAACGGCGTGGAACCTTGGTCTGCTCGGCCAAGACATCCGCCGAAATAGGCTCACCCGTTCGGCTGCCCATGCAAGCAACGGCACGCAATGCGTACTCCGCGGTTTTAGAAAGCATCAAAAACGCCTAGTCGTGTAATAATGAATCTCGAAGGGGACCTTGACCGGCCGCCTTTTATTGTATACCTTGAGGTGCACTAATGCTTGTTCGCCGCGATTTTTTTGCACGGCGATCGGGCACAAGTGCATTGCCCCGCCATACTCGCTGCCAAACTTACTGCCGAATTCGCCGCCAAACTTGCTGCTGATTTCGCTGTCCCGCCACTCGTTTCGCTGCCCAATTCACCGCCCAATTCTATGTGTCGTACTCTGGGAATCGTTGTCGCCTTGCTCTCTGTCGCGTTCACGCTGGTTCGTGGCGCAAACGCTCAGCAAGCAGACTTCGAGCGACCACCGATCGATTATCTTAACGCCAAGGTCAATGATCCGGTCGCCCGGTTGGCAGAAAAAATTGCGGCCGGGTCCGTGACGCTGGAGTATGACGAAGGATTCGGTTTCCTCAAATCGGTCTTGGAGCACTTGGATGTGCCGCTCAGTTCTCAAACGTTGGTTTTTTCAAAGACAAGTTTGCAACTGAGCCGGATTTCACCGACTCGTCCCCGCGCGTTGTATTTTAACGATGACGTTTACGTGGGTTTTTGTCAGCGGGGCGATGTGCTGGAGTTTGCCGCGACGGACGCGAAGCAGGGTGCAACGTTTTACACCCTGAAACAAGACCGCGACGCAGTGCCAACTTTCGTGCGGGACAAGGGCGGTTGTCTTTCGTGCCACGCTTCCTCGCGAACGCAGAACGTACCGGGGTACTTGGTTCGCAGTGTGTTCCCTGACAGGTCAGGGCGGCCATTATTGGGCAATGGAACGTTCACCACCGATCACACCAGTGATTTTCGCGATCGATGGGGCGGTTGGTACGTGACGGGGCGGCATGGCAGCATGCGTCACATGGGCAACACCTTGTGTGGAGAGGATGACACTGATTTTGATCGGGAGTCGGGCGCCAACCGCACGGATTTGAATGACAAGTTCTCCGTGGATGCTTATTTGACGCCTCACAGCGACATCGTTGCGTTGATGGTGCTGGAGCATCAGACGCAGATGCATAATGCGATGGCTGCGGCCAATTATGAAACACGTCAAGCGTTGCATCAGTCGTATCAGATGAACGAGCTGTTGGATCGGCCTGCCGATCACATCAGCGAGAGCGCGCAACGTCGAATCGCGTCGTCATCGGAGCGAGTGCTGAAGCATTTGTTGATGTGCGACGAGTTTCAGTTGACCGATTCGGTCTCGGGAACGTCGGGCTTTGCGACTGACTTTGCTGAACGGGGCAAGAAAGATTCCCGTGGACGATCCCTGCGAGATCTCGATTTGAAGACGCGGGTTTTTCAATACCCTTGCAGCTATTTGATTTACTCGCCCGCCTTTGCCGGATTGCCAGACGAAGTCCGTTTGAAGGTGCTCGGTCGCCTACATGAAATACTGCGAGGTGACGATGATTCGCCCGAGTATTCCCATTTGAGCCCGACGATGCGGCGAGCAATTCTAGAAATCCTGGTGGACACGTTGCCGGAATTTGATTCTCTGCATCCTTCCGGCAACGCCAGTTGATCGGTCATTCCTCCACGAGATGTGCGCGATGAAGTCGCTGAGTGTTCTTTTTTGGCTGTGTCTGATGCCTTGCTGGTTCAACAACTTCGCGGTGGCCCAGTTTCAGCTGGACATCGAGGAGGCACCGTTTCACTACACGGAAACGAAAGCCGAAAATCGTGTGACACGTTTGATGGAGCGATTGGAGTCCCGGGAGCTCAAGCTCGAGTATTCGCCCCAGCAAGGTTACTTGCAGTCGTTGCTCAAAGAACTCGATATCCCCGAGTCGTCTCAAACGCTGGTGTTTTCAAAAACCAGCATGCAGGTGCGTTACATTTCACGGCACAACCCGCGAGCCATCTACTTCAACGACGACACGTACGTTGGCTGGGTCAACGGCAGCTCACTGGCGGAGATCTCGACCACGGATCCGAAGCTCGGAGCAGCGTTTTACACCGTCGACATGATGCCATGGCGTGCCAAGATTCAGCGAGCCGACTACGACTGCTTGGCCTGCCACTCCACATCAATGACGCAGGGGGTACCTGGACATACGATTCGCAGTGTCTTGACGACGTTTGATGGCAGCATCGATTCGCAAAAACAGTCCTTCATCACCAGCGATGCCAGTCCGTTTTCTCAGCGTTGGGGCGGATGGTACGTCACCGGTCGGCACGGTGACATGAAACACATGGGCAATGCTTACCTCAAAGCAGGAATGTTGGACACCTCGGCCAACGGCAATTGGACTCATGTGCGAGACGAGTTCGATACTCAAAACTATCTGTCGCCCTACAGCGATATCGTGGCATTGATGGTGCTGGAGCATCAAACGCAAATGCACAACGAAATGACTCGGGCGGATTTTGTGGTCAGACAGATGCTGCACCAGCAAGGCTCTGCACCGACCGACGCTGAGGAATGGAAAGTGCAGCTGGCAAGCGTTGCCAAGCGGGTCGTCGATAGAATGCTATTTTGCGACGAAGCCCCTTTGACGAGCGAGGTCAAAGGCTCAGTGGTTTTTGCCGATCACTTCACTCGCCGTGGGCCATCAGATTCCAGCGGACGCTCCTTGCGGGATTTTGATCTGCAGACACGAATGTTCCGCTACCCACTGAGTTATCTGATTTACTCGGACGCCTTTGACTCGCTGCAGGATTGTTTAAAACAGGAAGTGTGTCGCCAGTTGGAGGCCGTCTTGACCGGCAAGAACCAGTCGGAGGAATACGCGCATCTTGATGCAACGTGCCGAGCTGACATCGTGCAGATCCTCAGAGAAACGAAACCCGACGTGATTCGTGCACGCTAGCCCGGATTATGCACGCGATTCACAACAGTCATCGCAACACGTTTGCGTGAAACCGCTTGCGCGGATGCGCACGAAAACAGTCTGCGCACATCAGCCGCCACGCGATAGCGTCCGGTTGTTGCACCTATACACGGGAACCGGACGCTATCGCGCCAGCGGCTGATGAATAATCCGGGCTAGTAACGAGCGCCCATTTACCGCCGTAGTGGACGAGATGCGGGGTACTCGTGCCCTCGTCCACTACGAGATGCGTTGGTTAGCCAACAGCATTTCGATCCAGGGGCCGACGTATGCGCCGTTGTCGTGGAACGTTCGTCCGCTGAACAGGTTTCCGTCGATGACGCAGGGTTCGTTGACGAAGATTCCGCCACAGACTTCCAAGTCAAATTGGCACTTCGGGACCGTCGCCATCCGCCGACCGCGAACACAATCTGCGTAGGCGGGGATTTCGACCCCGTGACACACACTTGCGATCGGCTTTCCTTCGGCAAAGAAATGCTTGGTGATCCGCACGAGGTCTTTGTCGTAGCGGATGTACTCGGGCGCGCGACCGCCGGAGAACATGATCCCGGCGTACTCGGACTCGTTGACTTCACTGAACGGAACGTCACACTCCAGCGTGTACCCTTCCCACTCCTTGGTGATCGTCCACCCCGGTTTGATTTCGTGCAAGACGAGTTGGTAGCGACGTTTTTCGGGTGCCGTCACCACGGGCTCAAAACCGGCTTCTTGCAGTCGATAGTAGGGATACATCGTGTCGAGCAATTCGGTTGCGTCGCCGATAACAATCAAGACTTTGTTCATAGGGGGGCTGATCTGGTAGGGTGTGGGCTAGTGTTGCGATCTAAATTTGACCTTGATTGGAAAAGATTCAAGTACCAGCACGAAGCTCAAGTCGCGGCTTGGGCACTCGTGAAAAGACTGGTTGGAATGGGATTGTATCGTCGGACGTGACTACACCGTCTCGAAACCGGAACGCTGCTCACGCTTGAGGTGCCCGTTGGCTTCGTCGTCCCCCACGAACACTTCTTTGCTGGGGTCCCATTTCAGCGGGCGTCCCAGTTTCATGGAAATGTTGGCTAGGTGACAAGTGCTGACGCTGCGATGCTGTCCTTCGATGTCCGAGATCGTTTTTCGACGGGTATCGATGCAGTCAAAGAAGTTGCCCATGTGATTGATGATGGCGTCCAGTTTTCCCGTCCGTTCGGGGCGTTCCAAGTTGTCATCTTGGTAGACACCAAACGACCCGCGTGGCAACGGATTGTCGGCCAGTTGCTCGACGGGCGCACCGGAGATCACCCCGCGATTGACAAAGATCCGGCCCTGGTCTCCCTCGAACATGATCCCATTGCGTCCTTCGTCCATGATGCGTAGCTCGACTCCGTTGGCGTACTGGATCGTTGCGCCGAAGTCGGTTGCGACGTTGTACCCGTTTTGGACGTTGGGATACTTGGCGATCCCATCGATGTGGACGGGCAAGCTATCGATGGCCCATTGGGCGATGTCGATATGGTGTGCTCCCCAGTCGGTCATCTTTCCGCCAGAGTATTCCTGCCACCAGCGAAAGGTGTAATGGCATCGCTCGGGAATGTAGGGCACGTCAGGCGTTTGTCCTTGCCAAAGATTCCAGTTGAGGTTGCCGGGGACCGGGGCGGTTTGGAAGGGGCCACCGGTCGGGTTTTTGTCGGTCGCGCAGGTCACCCGTTGCAGTTTGCCGACGCGTCCTTGGCGAACCATCTCGACGGCCAAGCGAAAGAGGTGGTCGCTGCGTTGCCACGTGCCGACTTGAACGACCTGCTTTGTATCGCCGATGGTGTCACGCAGCACCTTGCCTTCGTCGATCGTCAGGGTCAGCGGTTTTTCGCAGTAGACGTCTTTGCCTGCGCGAACCGCATCGATCAGCATTTTGGTATGCCAATGATCAGGAGTGGCGATCAGGACCACGTCAACATCCTTGCGTGCCAGCAAATCCTGGTAGTCTTCAAAGATGCGTGGGGTGCTGCCAAAACTCGCTCGCGCTTGTTCTCTCACGTGACGGTCGATGTCGGCGATCGCCACCACGTCGCCGTACAATCGAGCTTTCTCGGTGATCACGCTGCCCTGGTACCGCATGCCGATCGCGCCGATTCCCAAACGCTCCACCCGAGCGGCGGGCTTTTCGTTCGGTTCGGCGGCAGTGGCGCGGTCGCCGGAACCTGAGTTCAATGCACCGACCCCTAGAGAGGCAAGGGTCATGCCTGCGGAAAGGGAAGCGGCGGAGCCGAGAAATTGACGACGCGAACCTTCAGACGACATGTTGACCTCGGGTGAAAAGTGGGGGGAGAGTGGAATCAGGACGACAGTCGGTCGAAGATTCCGGCGGGTGGATGGCACCATTGTAGAAGGATTGAACGAGCAAGTGTCGTCTCAGGTGCGACAAACTCATCACTAGTGCATCGTCCAGTCTTAGAACGTGGGTTCGGTAGATGAGCCGTTTTGGCGTTAGCCACGGTTTTTGACACAACCGTGGCTAACGCCAAAACGGCTAACGCCAAAATCAAGACCGGATGATGCACTAGGTGTCGAGCGGACTGGCCAAACGCCGGGAATGCTATCAATCCTGGGTGTTTTTTGCCCCCGGGAGGTCTGTTCGCCGGTGAATCACGTTGCCTCTGGAGAGTCGCATCCTGTAACGTGCGGCAACTGAGCTGAATGCACCGGTCAATGGAATTGCCGGTCGAACCGTCGTTGCCAAGGAAGGATTTCAAGGTGTCATCTGCAAGTTCGCGGTCTCGCGAATCCCTCGGCGAACTTTCCACGCCCGTGGTTCCTCAATCATTGGTGGAAAGACTGCGAATGTTGCGGGAAACCGTTACCGCAGAGGCCAATGCGATCGCCGCAGCGGCAAAACTGTTGACGGCGGACGCGGTGCAAGCCGCCGAGATGACGGCGCAGTGTGACGGATGCGTCGTGGTCACCGGGGTCGGCAAAGCAGGGTTGGTCGGCCAGAAGCTGGTGGCGACGTTGGCGAGCACGGGGACGCCGGCTCATTTTTTGCATCCCGCAGAAGCCGTCCATGGGGATTTGGGGCGTGTCCGCGAAAACGACCTCGTTTGGGCGATCTCCAATTCGGGACGCAGTGAAGAAATCACACGCATTGCATCCATTTTGCGTCATCAATCCAGCGGCTTGATCGCCATCACGGCGGATAAAGAAAATCCGCTTGCCGCCGCGGCCGACTGCGTGGTCACGATCGGTCATCATAGCGAATGCTGCCCCAACGGTTTGGCGCCGACAGCCAGCACGGCGGTGATGATGGCCGTGGGCGACGCGATTGCGATGTTGGTCAGCCAGCTCAAGCAGTTCACGCCACAGGACTTTGCAAAGTTTCATCCGGGCGGATCCCTGGGGCGAAAACTCGCGACCGTTCAACAATACATGCGTCCCCTGTCGGCATGCCGCGTTGCAAGTGAGACGGCAACCATTCGCCAAGCCATCGTCACTCGCAGCGATTGTGGACGACGCAGTGGCGCGGTGATGCTGATCAATGACAGCGGCCAACTGAGCGGAATCTTTACCGACAGCGATCTTGCTCGGCTGTTCGAAACCGGTGACGACAGCGCCACCGACACACCGATCGCGAGCAAGATGACATCGCGGCCACACAGTATCGCGACAGGTGTACTGCTCAATGATGCCATCGCCCGCATGTCGCGTCATCGAATCAGTGAGCTGCCCGTGGTGGATACGGATCACAAGCCCGTTGGGATGCTCGACATCACGGATTTGATCGCGTTGGGCGAAGTCGACGATACGTTTCGCGCCAGCGTTCCTCTGACGCGTCCGCGTCTCAGTGTTTCACACGCGACCCCCAACTCGTCATCCCAATAAACGACCACGCATGCCCTTCAAACTTCAGTCCGAATCAGAGACCGCTCTGCCGATCACGTGCATTCTGTCGGATGTCGACGGCGTGATGACGGATGGCAAGATCATTTATGATGCTGCCGGATTGGAGACAAAATGTTTTCATGTTCGAGACGGGTTGGGGGTCAAGCTTTGGATGCAAAGCGGATTCCAGTTTGGGATCATCACCTCTCGTCAGAGTGAGATCGTGCGTCGACGCGCGACCGAGTTGGGGATCCAGCACGTCAGCCAAGGCCAAGAACAGAAGTGGCCCGAGGCCGTGGGGATGATGGCGGCGCTAAAGTGCAAGCCAGAAAACGTTTGCTATGTGGGCGACGATTTGCCGGACATTCCCGTCATGCAACGCGTCGGACTGGCGGTCGCCCCCGCCGATGCGGCAACGGATACGCGTCGTGCCGCCCAATGGATTCTACGCAGTCGTGGCGGCGAAGGAGCCCTGAGAGAGTTAATCGAGCGACTGCTGCGCAGCAAGCAACGTTGGGAGGAACATCTCTGCCATTGATCCAACGTCACGACTCTGTGTGACTTAGGAGAAATCGTCGGCTGATCACTCAATCATGTTGCGAAAGCTTGCCCATTACTTCACCGCACTTTTCATTCTCATCGGGATGGCTGCTGCCTACAACGCGGCAGCCACCCAGTGGTTGCGTCCCCCTGTCATCGCGATGGTGCCCGCCCGTCAACCGACCGCTCAGCCGGAGCTGAAAGACAACGTTCGGGACCTGTTCGCACCTGGCGACTGGCAACTGGGTGAATGCCGACGTTTGTTGACGCCCAACGGAACGTTGCTGTTCAACAACTGGCAGCAGACGTCGGATTATGAATGGAAACTTTGGCCGATCACGTTGATCGTGGGTCGCGGATTCGGCGACGATCAGTCCGACGAGCCGCTCGTGCTGACAGCGGAGGAAGGTGCGGAATTATTGTTCTCCAAGTCCTTTGACATGACCGACGGCAGTGCACCACCGATTCAGCGTGGTCGCATGCTCGGTAAGGTCTCCATCAAGCGACGTAGCAAGACCAGTCCGAATCAGTCACTTGCGTTGCAAACCAGCAACGTCGGAATCGACAACCAAAAAATATGGACCACCGAAACGATCAAGATGACCATCGGCAGCGCGATGCTGATCGGGCAAAACTTGACCATCAAGCTCGCATCGACGGCATCACGGGCAGCAGCAGGCCAGTCCGACCGATCGATCCTCGACTCGATGGAGTTGGTGTACCTCAAGCAGCTCGACATTCCCTTGGATGATTTCATCAACAAGTCTCCGCCGACGAATGCTGGTGACGTTGCAAAACGGAGACCGGCGGGAACGGTTTCGATCAACTGTGACGGGATGCTGCTCTATGATTTCCTGATCGATCAACTCTCGGTCCGCGACAAGATCGAGTTGCTGTATCGTGTGCCGGGTGAACCCGACGGCCGATTCTCCTGCGATCAACTCGATCTGGTGCTTCGTGATCCGATCAACTCCAAGCTCAAACGCGATGGGCCGATGGACTGGCTGGATCGCTTCAAAGCGGTGGGAAATCCCGCCGCGATGGATTTCCCGTCTCAAAATCTTCAAATCGTGGCCGAAGAAATCAACTTCGACGCGATCAACGGCTGGATGCGTGCTCACGGCAGCACCGGCGTTCAGCTACGTCGTGGAGCCATCGGCGCCAGGCTGTCGCGATTTGAGTACCTTTATCGCCCCGACCGACCAGAGGAACTGGGAACGATCGATGCACAAGGAGCCGGTATCGTCACGGTGGATGATCCAAACATTCCTGTCGCTCAAATCCGTTGGCGCGACGGATGCCGAATCGAGCCCCAAGATCGCACTTCACTCAGCGATCTGCGAGATCAAACCTTGACGAGCAAGGTCAATGTTTTTCTCGATGGAGCAGTGTTCGCAAAACTGACCGACGGCGGCGAGTTCCACGCGGACTCTGTGCAGGGTGTCTTTCAACCGGGGCCGTCACGTTCGCCAACGATCGAACTGGCGGCCACTCCAGCGTTGGAAACACGAGACCCAAGCGGGCTTTCTCCGTCCACCGTGTTGCAGCCTTTGGTTTCCACTTCGTCGACCAAGACACGCGGTTCGACTCAAACCTTGGTTCCCGACCGCGTCCAAGCCACCGGGAACGTCTCCATCGACTCCCGGGCGCTCGAAGCCACTGCGAATGCGGTCTATATTCAGTTCAAACATTTGATCGACCCATTCCCACCGGAAAGCGGCAACTCGGCTGCCGGTCTTGCCGGCAACACAACCTCGGGGGGCACGTCGGGATCTGTGCTCAGGCAATGGGTCGGCCAGCCCCAGAACGCTGACGGCACCAGTCCCCCGGTATCGCGTCCACGTCCATCGATTCACGGCGATCAAGTCAGCGTGATGCTGCAGTTGACCAACAACGTGGTCACGGCGCAAGACCTGAGCGCAACCGGAGGCGTCGAACTGCATCACACGCTCGCCGCGGGCGATCAAATGCTGCGAGCCAAGATGTCAGGCGACCAATTGCGCATGATCGATGGTGGTGGAGCGGACCTGCTGCAATTGGGCAGCGGCCCAGAATCGCCTGCTCGTTTTGAACTCGGCGACGGATACTTCGTCGGTCCCATGATCCGAGTTTGGCCATCACAGAATCAGATCCGAATCGACGGCGCCGGTGAGTTCATGATGCCAACGGCGGTGATGCCCGCATCGCTCGACGAAAGAGCTGAATCGAGAATCCAGTGGGTTCGTCCACCGCATTGCCAATGGAACGGGGACATGCAGTTTGATGGACGCATGGCCGTGTTGACCGGCGGTGTTCAGATCAAAGCCGCCTTGATCCAGAATCTGGAACCGTGGGCCATTCACGTGCAAGGCCAACGAATGGAGATCGATTTGTCCACCCCTGTCGATGTCCAGCAGACGGCCAGCATGCAGCAAGCAAGTATCTCTCAAATTCGTCTGATCCAAGGACCCGGTGAGATGGTGGTCGCGCAAGCCGAACAGCATGACCAACACGGGCAGGTGCTTTCTCGGCACGAGATGCTTGCGAGGCAGATCTTTTTGGAACCATCCGCCGGTGGCAATCTGCTGGCAAGCGGCCCGGGCTCTTATCGCGGATGGATGCTGACCCCGCGCGGTGCTTCCTTGACCGGTCAACTCGGCGGATCCGAAACCACCGAACGCACGAAACCTTCAACGGACGCACCCGTGCTCAACGGTTTGCACCTCACCTTTCACCATTCGATGCGTGCGGATCTCGGGACGAAGATGCTCTCGTTCCTCGGTGGTGTGCGTGCGGGACTTCGTGAACTGGACAACTGGGAGCAAAGTGTTGACGTTAGGCAGATGGAGCAACTGGCGGTCGGCGAATCGACGCTCGATTGCAATGATCTGCGTTTCGGAATCTCGCCGGACGTCTCTCCGGCTCTAAAGTCGATTCCGGGATACCCGATGCCTTGGGAGATGGAGGCCGTCGGCGGGGTGCTTGTCAAGTCTCGTGATGAATCGGGAATCCTGCAGTGCACCGCCGGACGCGCGTCGTACGCGTCGCAAAAAGGTCGTTTGATCATCCAACGTTCCGCCGATGCCAGTGCAACGATCAGTCAACGATTGGCCAATGGCAAACCGGGGCCAAGTTTCCGAGTGTCTCAAGCGTCCATCGATCCAAAGACCTTGAACTTCAACACGCACCTGGAGGAAGCAACGATCGGAACCCTGCCCGGCACGGGAAACCGCTAGCCCATTCTTCCGTAATCAATCGAAAGTCATGTTCTGCATGACAAATCCGGCACGCAGTGAGGCTGGTTTGCAACCTGCCAATACCGGTAGGTCATGCTTTGCATGACGAAATACGTACTACGTAACTCGGACGTCACTGAGAGTTTCTCCCGAAGCAGATCCATTAAGCTTGAGGTCGGGCGTACCGTAGAATTGAAGCAGCATGCCTTGGCAGAGCAGGCGATCTCTGGGACGAGTACGCTGAAACAATGGGTGTTCCTGCTGCTGCACGCCCAGGATTACGACGCGGAAACTCTCCGCCGACGTCTCCAGCAGTTCTTGAGAGAGGAACCCAGTGATTTTCACAGTAACACTTCTTACAGTGGTACATACAACCGGTTGAGTGCGAGCAGTACTCCCGGCCATAGAAAAATTTCTCGTGGCGATTGCTGGAAGCCTGTCATCTCTCGCCGGTGCGTGTGGAAGTACACGTCTGAGGCGAGCAAAACGCTTGACAAGTGGCAAGCAAATTCAGCTCCAAGTTCGATCGCGTTGGCACACCAATTGCAATACCCCCTGAAGTGGACAGGTGCGAGTCAGTTGATCCTTTCCGATGCCGAACGCGTCACCTCGTCCACAATACCAGACATCTGCCGTGGATGCGGTGGAAGACCGATCGCAGTCCATTCAAATCGTCATCGCCGAGCCAGTCGATAAACGTTTGATCCTGCCAGACCTTTGACGAAACCCACAATATCATGCGCTACCACGTTCTCGCTGCGGACTATGATGGCACGCTCGCTAAAGATGGACACGTTGAAGACTCCACCGTTGACGCCCTTCGCCGACTACGCGACTCAGGACGCAAGCTGATCTTGGTGACAGGTAGACGACTCGAACCCGTCCTCGATCTGTTCTCCGATGTTTCTTTGTTCAATCGTATCGTTGCCGAGAACGGTGCTCTGCTGTTCGATCCATCGACTGGTGAAGAAACCTTACTCGCCGAACCGCCACCACCCGGTATTGAGAACGAGCTGCGCCGCCGAGGAGTAGATCGTTTGGAGACCGGCCGATGCATCGTGGCGACCTGGCAGCCTTTTGAGACGATCGCGTTGGACGTGATTCGCGAATTCGCAATTGACTGGCAGATCATCTTTAATAAAGACGCAGTGATGTTATTGCCCAGCGGTGTGAACAAAGCGTCTGGTTTGGCACGAGCTTTGGACCAGCTGGGCTATTCGCCGCAAAACGTTGTCGCAGTCGGTGATGCAGAGAACGACGAGGCAATGATGCGGTCGTGCGGCATTGCAGCTGCGGTCGACAATGCGTTATCCCGAGTAAAGGAGATGGCCGATCTGGTGACCAGCAGTGCTCGCGGCAAAGGTGTCGAGGAACTGATCGAGATGATGCTAGACAGTGATCTTTCTCAGCTTCGCGATCGCCCCGAGCGTCGATTGGTTTTCGGAAGCATGCTCGATGGAAAGCCGTTTTCGATACCCGGTTACGGCGATAGTGTCTTGGTGACTGGCGGACCAGGTGGCGGCAAGAGCAAGCTGGCTATCAGCGTCATGGAGTCACTGACCCGCCGAGGTGAGCAATGCTGTGTCGTCGATCCAGAAGGCGACTACCGCGGATTGGATGGCTCGATCGCACTGGGGACTGCCGATCGTCCGCCGGCAGTCGAAGAAGTGGTGGGTGTGCTTGAACAGCCCGACGACCACTGCGTCGTCAGTTTCTTTGGAATCAAAAAGAATGACCGGCCAGAGTACTTCAATCGTCTCTTTCGCGCTTTAGCGGAGTTGCGAAGTCGTACCGGCCGGCCGCACTGGATCATTGTTGACGAAGCGCATTATGCCGCGCCGAAAGATTGGCAACCGGCAAGAATGTGGAGTGGCGACGAACTGGCCGGAATCATTTTTATCACCGCATACCATGATCAGATCTCAACGGCGGTGCTGGAACACGTCGATTGGATCATTTCCATCGCCGAGAAACCCGATGACGCGATCCGTCAATGTTGTGAACTGATGAAAGAGACTCTTCCCAAATTTCATCCGCCCGAAGATCATCGTCCGCATCGTGCCTTGGCTTGGCGACGAGGTGACGAGCGGCCAGTTTGGTTCAGCCGACTGGCACCACGAACCGATGGCCAACGACATCAACACAGCTACTACGACGGCGAGATGGACCAGGAGCTGCAGTTCGTTTTTCGTGGTGCTGACAAACAACTCTCGCTTGCGACCGCCAACTTGAAGGAGTTTATCAAAACAGCCGAAGGCGTCGATGAAGCAACATGGCTGCACCATCTTCACCAGCATGACTACTCGACTTGGTTCCGAGACATCATCAAGGATGTGGAGCTGGCGGCGGAGATTGAGGACATCGAGCATACGCAGGATTTATCAGCCAAGAAAAGTCGGGAATTGATAGTCGGGCATATCCATGATCGCTTCAAGCCACAATGGTGAGCCATGCCGACAACAAACGGACACTTGCTCAGTGGCGACTTGCTCGATCAAGTTCGCGTTGCAGACCTGCTGGACATCGGTATCGTTGCTGTACTGCTGTATGTGGTTCTTGTCTGGCTGAGGAATCGAGCATCGAGAACTCTCGGGCTTGTTTCGACTGGACTTGTACTTCTATTCTTGCTTGCCCGCTGGCTTGATCTGTACCTGACCACGATGTTTTTTCACTATGGGTTGGTCGGTATCGCATTGGCGATCGTTGTTGTATTTCAACAAGACATTCGGCACGGGTTCGAGCGGTTGGCTTCTTTTCGTTTGTTTCGTCAGCACTCGCCCAACGACTCACGAAGGCGACTGGTCGAGACGATTACCGAAGTAGCCGATGAAATGGCTCAGAAGCGGATTGGAGCGTTAATCGTCTTTCCAGGACGTGAGCCGCTCGATCGCCATATTCACGGTGGCGTTTCGGTCGATGCGAAGATCAGTCTGCCGTTGCTATTGAGCATCTTTCATCCCAAGTCACCAGGGCACGATGGTGCGGTATTGATTGAGAGTGATCGCATCATGACCCTTGGCATGCATCTACCTTTGACGACCCAGGTCGAAAGAGTACACGACTGCGGAACCCGTCACGCTGCCGCGTTGGGATTGGCGGAACGCTGCGACGCGTTGGTCGTCGCAGTCTCCGAAGAACGAGGCACGATTACTGTCGCCCAGGACGCTGAGATGACCGAGGTCGATCCCGCTGATCTGGCCGATCACCTGCGACGCTACTTTGATACTCAAGACGGTTCCTTCGATGCCAAAGGCGAACGCCGACTATCGGATTGGGCGACCGGTCTTGCTGCGTTGTCGGCAGCCACCGCACTTTGGTTCGCATTCGCCTATCACACAGATATCGTCCAACGAACATTCGCGGTACCCATCGAGTTCCGCAATATACCCCCAGATTATGAAATCGCCGAACCCAAACCAAACTTCGCCGAAGCCACTCTCTCAGGACCCGAGCCGACATTCGCAATGCTCGATCCGACAAGGCTTGCCGTCTCGCTTGAGATCAGGGAAGAGCAAGGCAAGACCATTTTCCGCTGGTTCACCGCGGATAGTCTTACCAACCTCCCAGAAGACCTACGAATTGAGAGTACCGTACCCGCTGAGATTGTGGTTTCACTGCGACCAAAACTTGATGAGTCACAGTAGAGCACGTAGCTCAATGATCAAAAATTCTCTGGCACACTGTTTGCTTTCTCGAATCCGCTTTCCAATTCGACTCCGCCGCACCACTCGTATGCCAATGTCCCGTTAGCAACTGATCCAAGACTAGATTCGGGATCTGCTTTGCGATCATGTCAAAAGGAAACCCTATGCAGAACCCTTTGTGGTTGTTTTTCGATCAGCCTGACTTCAAAACAAACTCAAGCAGCTCTACTTCATTTCTCTACTGGAGAATCGAAAGATGAAACATGTTCAACACGAGACCGGCGGCGGGTTCTTTGGTGTTGGCAATAGTTGTTCACGGCGATCTTTTCAATTCCAACTCAGCCCGAAAGAAAGAAAATGAAAACCATTCTTATCTCTTCCCTGCTCACCGCAGTCCTGGTTACAACCGGATGTGACGTCGATGTCAATGAAACATCGCCTGCGACGCCACCGGTGAATGGATCACCAACAGTGGAGATCGATGCTGACTCCGATACCCCTGCAGAGAATCGCAGGGAACGTCGAGAAGAACGTCGAGAGACCCTTCAAGACGCGATCGACAACGTTGATGTCGAAGTCGGTAACGGTGGCGTCAAAGTCGACGTAGACGGGGAATAGCGGCAGACCGTGTACACTGCTGAATGTCGCTGAGTCTAAAGACAGCAGCACCCACTGCGTTATCAAGGACGCCCTTCGACTGATGTCTCGCCCGTGATATTGATGAGCGGCCACGACCGCTACGGGCCCGAATTCCAGACCCGATTGCTTCTCTGCAACTGAAGCTCGGCGTATCGCGACCTTTGGTCGCAGCTTGGTAGGCCTTCGATTACATTAGTCGAATGAAAGTCAAACCAAGCGCGTCCTCAATTGCTGCTCAAGTGCAAGACCTTGGACAAGCATGAACACCTACGATCGCAATTTCCATCCAACGATAACGCCGAGAGCAAAGCACCAGCACACCGCCACGTCCGGCTTCTCATGAGCGTACTGTTGCAATTGCCCGAGAAGGTTTTTTGCGGGCGTAGCTATAAAATGCTCGGCGGCAGCCTGGCCGTGGCGGCTCAGTGCTTCGCCGACGCTTCGATCAGAAGACTCATTGTCGGATTTCGGCGTGGAGGTCTTCGGACCGCGCGACTGAGATGGTGCATTGGACATAATGGTGTTTCCAGTAATGCGATGGTGTGAGCAGTTAAGTTCGCCTATCGTCGCCCAGCGTTGGGGAGGCAGGATTGCAGTAACGATTCTTTCTGCTGAGAACGAAAGTAGGCCGCAGTGGCAAGCACGCCCCACGCCACGCCTGTGACGAAAATCAGACCGCCGACAACGCCAGGCCGTTCGTCGACTTCGTATCGGACACGTTCAATGGCTGATTGAACCGGTGGAACAATGTGCTGGCTGACTTGTTCACCTAAGTGACCTGCACGTTGCAACACTGACGGTGCTGGAGCAAACTCCCGCACCACGGCTTGAATTTCCTCAGCGGATGTTTCGGTAGCCACTCTCAGAAAGTGTTCGATCTCGAAGACATCACAGCGGAGCGATTCGACATCACGTTGATCGAGATGCGGCCACCGCTCGGTGATTGCTGCCTTGACTCGAGCCCAAGGTTCTTCCGACCAGTGAGAATCACTGGGAAGCTTCTTCGCCACGTTGGTTTCAGTCTTTGGATTCACATCTGCACTCCTGTGCAAAAGTTTGTTAGGGGAAACGCATCCGCGATGCCAACGATGCGAATGGCAACAACGGTGTCCGTCCAAAAACGTGTCGGAGACACTGCAACTTTTCGGCTCCGCAAATGGCGAGAGTGCGTGACGTACTGGTGAAGTGGGCAGGGCTACTGCTCGGCACCAACAAACGCGGCTTCGGCATCCGCATGGACGCCATCACGCGAAATGATTCGTTCGAAGTCACCTCGCAACGCTTTCAGCGCGTAGCGTTCCTCATTGATCTCGGCTGATGTGCGGAACCCCATTCGTCGCAGGATCGGCAGTGGGGGACACCAACCTTGCAGTGCATGTTGAAACAGGAATCCGGTCACCAAACCGGGAAGTAGAAGCCATCGTTTGTCGACTGTCGCCGACAACACCACTCCAGAAAAGGCGAGTGCCGAGGCATTGCATTCAAGCGCCCGCTCGATGTCCCATTCGTGATCGAGTTCCAGAAGACGGTCGCTCACTTCCTGCGGCGACCTCGTCGAATAGAATGCAATTCGCTCACGCGTCTGCTCAGCGATTTGCCGATTGGTGGCATCGCAAGTATGCAACTCAACGCGTTGATTCGTCGCTGGTATCATCGGTTTCTCCACTTTCGGGTTTGAAAAAGCTCCAGTTGCCGCTTCTCGATTGTTGAGCATACGTTGTTACGGTCCATAGATTTGCGGTTTCAGGAACGCAACTGATTCGCCGAAGCGTGTCCGGGCTTTTGGAAAGACTATCTGGCCAGCAAATAACGCAAAAACTGTTCCGCTCATTTGCTGTGGAGGCTCAAGTCGGATCGGAACATCTTTTGCACGCCCACCGTTTTCAACGGCATTGCGACTTTTCCAACAACGATTGGATCAGTCAATTCAAATCAACCTTCACAGGAGTCGGTTTTAGTGCCCAAGCAGCCTACAAAACGAATTCGGAGAACTGATCCTGACGTAGTGGACGCGAAACTTCCACTGAATGATCAGCTAACGGTCGAGATGCTCGGAACTACGTCACAGATGAACTCGGGACCCGAAAACGGCGAGCTGTTGCTTCGTGGCACTGAAAGAATGAATGGATCGTCGACACGGGGCAACGGTGTTGACAACGCGGTCAATTGGAACGGTGCGATCTGCTTTGACCGCAATGCGGCGGACGACGCGACCAACCATTTGTCCGAGAGCGGCGACGCCCTGCGCACCGAAGATCCGGTGCCTTTAGACGTCTGGCTCGCCAGGCCTGAAGACGGCTAAGTCAAAACAGAAGCGTTCCGATGCACTGCTAAGAGCACAATGCCGATTTCCACGCTTACCCTACATTGATTCCCTTCTTGGAGATAACGTCATGGCTGAGTGGACTGATAAAGATGAACGGCAGTACGAGCACATCAAAGACAGCCAACTTGAGCGAGGCAAACCGGAAGATGATGCGAAAGAGGTCGCTGCCCGAACAGTGAATAAACAGCGGCGAGAGGACGGACGAACTCCGAACCAAACGACGCAGGGCACCGGGAATCCTAACACGCCGCTGGAAGATCGCACGGTCGATGAACTTCGCAATCGAGCCGCCGAGTTAAACATCAAAGGTCGTAGCAAAATGAGAAAGTCAGAACTCATCGAGGCAATTCGCAACGCCAGCTAAGGTTGATTTCTCGGTAATGAGTGTATCATCCCTTGACCCGTTTACGGATTTGCTCGTCAACAGCTGTGTCGGCTCGGGCCGGCATCTATTCGGCAATCACAGACGATGCTGACCCTCGCCGTTTTCGACGCGTTGACAGCTGACATCGCGATAGACACTCAGTCCGCACGTGCTGGAAAACTTGAATTCCTCGGCATTTCCCAGCGGCGAATTGCGTGGTCGCTACCCGCCTCATTTCCAAAGCTCGCTCCGCCCTTTCCTCCGCCGCCCGACAGCAGATATCGACCATCTGGGGAGACGGTAATTGCCCAGGCAATCTCATGATGATCGCTTAAACGATACAGTTCGTCACCTGACTGAGCATCCCATATACGCACCGTTCCATCACCAAGTGCTCCAATGACTTGCATTCCATCTTGGGAAAACTTAACACCAAAAACTCTAACGCCATTGGTCGCGATGCGACACCGCGACTGTCCCGCAGCGACATCCCAAACAATTGCCTCGCTGCCGCCACAACTGGCCGCGAACTGTCCGTCAGCCGAAAAGGAAATGTCCTCAACTGGACTGGAGTGGCCAGAGAGCATGTGAATCCGTTTCCGTTGGGCAACGTCGTACAAGTACAGCAGCTCAGCTGACGCAGCAAGGACATGCTGAGAAGTAGGTGAGATTGCGACGGCGAGAACACGATCTGGCAGACGATCCAAATCCTCAAGTTTTTCGCTCGCTTCAATGTCCCATAGACGGATCTTCGCATCGTCACCACCGGATACAGCCAAATGCCCCCCAGGACTGATGGCCGTCTCGAGTACGCGTCCCTCGTGACTCGTCAATTTCTGAATCTCTTCTCCTGTTTCGATATTCCAAAGCCGCAACGTACCGTCGTGTCCAGAGGATAAGAGTTTCGTGCCGTTGTCAGCAAAGTGAACACTTTGGACATCATCCGTATGTCCATCAAAGCGGCGTAACTCCTTGCCTAGATGCACATCCCATAGTCGAACCGTCTTGTCTCCCTTGGGCCATCCGCTGGCGGAAGCCGCTAGCTGGCCATCGGGTGAGAAAGCGAGATCGCGAATCGGGCCTTCATGGCCATGCATCCAGTTGAGTGGGGTGATCGAATGTCGATACGCCGTGCGGTCGCTCGATTCCCAAAGCGTGACTGCGAGCCCTTCGCCACCGGCCGCAACGACGTCACCACCAGGACTCATCGCCAGTGTTCGGGGCAGTACGTCGGGCGTATCTAATGCCAGTACTTGTTCCCCCGTTGCCATATCCCATAGTTTGACAGTACGGTCTTCCGAGCAAGTAAGAAGCCGTTTGCCGTCAGGACTGATGGCCATGTCAGCAATGTTTCGGTTGTGAGCCGTGAACGTTTTCAGCGGCTTACCGGACTTTAGTTCGATCAGATGTACCGATTGATGGACAGCACACGCCAACATTTCATCGTTGGATACAAAGACGGCGTTTGCGGTGCCAATTTGAGGGAACTCCATCACCAGCAACCCCGTTTCGCTTTCCCAGACTTTGCTCCCGAGACTTGAGGCGGCCGCCAGTAGACGACCGTCAGAACTGTAAGTTAGCGACTTGATTTCTTCTCCGCTTCCAGCGAGCGTATGGATTTCCTGCCTCGTTTTCGAGTCCCACACCTGCACCGTGTTGTCGACAGTCCCCGTAACGAGAAAGCGACCATCTGGGCTGAACTCTACTGCGCGAAGCGGACTTTTGCTTTTCAAAAAAGTGTTGATTCTTGATCCGGTCGCTACGTCCCATATCATGACGGTCCGATCTTCACTTGCCGTAGCAATTGAAATGCCATCGGGGCTGAAGGCGAAACTGTTTACCGCACCGGTGTGCCCGGTTAGCCGATGCGATTTGGCGAGAGTCGTCGTGTTCCAAAACTGTACGGCTCCCGGATCGCCAACATTCCACACCGCGGTGTCGACACAAGCCAGCCAACGTTGATCGGGACTAAACTTCATATCGGAAACGGTTTTTTGCTGCCCAGAAAGCAGAATGCTTTCTTGGCTGCTGCTCGCATCCCAGATCTTGATCATGCGATTTCTCGCACACGAAATGATGCGAGCGTCGTCAGGATGAACCACTATGCTGGCCACATCATGAGTGTGTCCCTTGAACACACGCAGCAGTTTGCCCGAGTTCGTATCCCATACGTGCACCGCTTGATCGTTGCCACCACTTACAAGCCGCTGGCCATCACGTTGAAATGCAACGCTAAGAATCTGACCGGCACCTTTCAGAACGATGAGTTCTTTTCCAGTCCCCGTATCGCAGATCTGAATGTCGGTACTCCAACCACTGCAAGCCAGTCGTTTACTATCAGGGCTGAATGCCAGTGCTGTTACTGCACTATAGTTGGAACGCCAATGGGCAGTCGCTTCGCCTGTTTGGTAGTTCCAAAATTCGACATGTCCTCCACGCCTGCCGGTTGCCAGTAAATGACCATCAGGACTAAATCGGATCGCAAGCACCCCGGATTTCGCTTGGGGCTTAACAGATAGTTGCTTCGCCGCATCGATGTCCCACAGACAAATCTCACCGAGTTCGGAATTTTCAAAATCTCCTCCCGCTGATGCGAGTAACTTGCCGTTGGGATGAAAAGACAAAGACTCGATCGGATGCTGATGATCCTGAAGAGAAGTGAGCAGGCGACCGGATTTCACATCCCAAACTCGAACTATCCTATCGGCACCACCACTTGCCAATCTCTTACCATCAGGACTGAACGCAACGCTCAACGTATGACCAGTGACTCCATTGAGCCGAGCAATGTTTTTTCCCGTTTCAATGTCCCATAAATGGAGTTGATTGCCCGCGCTGGCAATGATTGTGCCGTCGGGACTAATGGCCACATCATTCAGCCATGAGTCATGCGAATCAATCGTGAGCAAGTCGCTATGACAAGCGTTCCACCAATAGTGCCATTCAAAGCCCCGTAGATCTTCATCGTCATCAGTCACGGGCTGTTGCGAGTTCAACATCTCTACTGTACGACCAACGTTGTCGTTTTTCCATGCGTTCTGGGCCAAGTTCATTTGCGACACATAGAGGTGTCGGGCCATCGTACGCTGGGAACGGCGTGCCTCGTCAGCGGCCTGTTCGGCTTGCTCCCTATGACTGTCGGCAAGCTCTCTGGCGGCTTGCTCGTTGACCGCGAAATAGGATGAAACAATCGTTCCAATCATCAAGACGACGGCGACAAGTGCCATTAGGCTGGCGACACCTGGATTGCGAGCACACCATCGATACGTCCGCTCCAGGCGACCGACCGGACGAGCCAGTATTGGTTCGCCCCTCACAAAGCGACCGAGTTCATCGGCTAGCGCGTCGGCTGATTCGTAACGCTTCTTCGGTTCCTTTTGCAAACATTTTAGACAGATTGTCTCTAGATCTAGCGGGACTTGAGGATTGAGTTGACGTGGTGGAACCGCGTCTTGCTCAAGCACTTGCAGGAGCGTGTCGACGACGTTTGCAGACTGAAAAGGAGGGCGACCGACAAGTGCTGAGTACAAGACTGCCCCCAACGAGTAGACGTCAGCCGCAGGTCCGATTTCCTTCAGCTTTGCGGACGCTTGTTCAGGAGGCATATAGCTAGGTGTACCAAGGATCTGCCCCGTCCCTGTCAACTCGCTCGTGTCAGCGGTGTGTTTCGCTAATCCAAAGTCAGTAACCAAGGGCTCATACCAACCAGCACGTTGCGGACATTCAGACGTCGGTCCTAATAGGACCGTACTCTTGCTACTACCAGAACTACGAGAATCAGGCCGGGACATAAGAATGTTTGCTGGTTTCAGGTCGCGATGGATTACTCCACGTGAGTGTGCATAGCCAATCGTTTCTGCCACTTGTCGGACAATCCCAGCAGCCTCCCGAGGCGTTAACGGTCCGTCGATCAAAACTTGAGCTAAACTAGGTCCGTCGACAAACGCCATGGAAAAGAAGTGTTGTCCATTGTGTTCGCCGACTTCATAGATCGGAACAATTCCAGGATGCTGCAAATTCGCGGAAGCTTCGGCCTCATGGTAGAAACGCCGTACGTCGCAATCAGAGGCGAGTTGTCCGGTCAATATCATCTTGATCGCAACGATTCGATCAAGGTTGACTTGCCGCGCTTTGTACACGACACCCATCCCGCCACGGGCGATTTCAGATAGTAACTCGTAGTCTCCGAAATAAGCGATCGGCTGTCGGTGGGCTCCAACGGATCGATTCGGATTTACAAACCCTTCCATCGTGGGCTCAACAGTGTTTTGGTCACGGATGGCTGTGAGAGGCGCGATGGTGACATCATCCATGAAGTTTCTTAAGTCTTCGTCGGCATCAATAGCGGAACGTACCGAATCTGCATGATCAGGATTCTCGTCAAGCAGACTGTTTGCCTGCGAAAACCTTCCCGCTTTGACCAGCTCGATGTACTCCGCCAATACACTTTCAAACTCTCTACGATCCATACGGGAATCACTCATTCTTGTGCGACCTAAACGAAACCTGATCTGAACGACTGCTGGTTAAACGCAGCAACGACGCGTTTTGGCGATTTACAAACCGAAACGTCATGTGACGAATTAGCGCTTTCGTGTTTAGTTTGTGGCTATTCCTTCGAATTGATCATGGCAGTGAACTCCGTCTATGAGCTTTTCAAGCCTTTTCGCTCTTCTCAAGTCGTAGACCAGTTGTCCGTTTACCTATCCATCTCAGATGTTTTATTGTCCGTCACTCGATTCTTTGCCAATCCGGTAGGTCCTAGAAAGGCGGCCACGGGCAGACCGACGCAGGCTCCGTACATTCCACCCTTAAGAAACCACTCGATGCTGCCTGGCGGCAATACTTCCGCTGCGGATGCAGCGAAGAAACAAGCGAGCATCGCTCCAAAGCCGCTGGCGAAGACCGACACTGGCCAATTCAAGCGCATCGACAACAGTTGGGCGAAGCACCCTGCCGTGGTCAGTCCAATGCCCATGAGCGTGACGCCGCCACCCGGCGGCCACCAGAGCATCCCAAAAACCATCGCGCTGACCAGTCCCAGCAGTGCCGCAAGGGCTGATGCCGCACAACTAACAAATAGTCTGTTCATGTTCTCATCTAGAATTGCAGGGATTCGTAAGGGGTTTGGGCTCGACGAAATTGGATTTTTCTACTTTGCAGAGCCTGTCCATGCTCCAGATGAATCTGAAATTCCCGCAGACACGTCGTTTCAAGGCTTTTTTCCTCAGTTATCGAACTGGCTATCTGTTCCGTGTGACAATCGATACTCGACAGAGTGATCGCTTGACGAATCCACCTACTCCGAGAATCAGTGCTGAGTGTCGAGTCTTGAGATGCTGCCCGTTTCAAACCTCTCCTTCCCCGCCGATGGCGGACTTGACCAGCAGCAGAAATCAATGCTCTCCGATCATGCTGCGAAGTTCCGAAAGCGCTCTCAACCACAGCATGCGGACCGCTCCGACACTGCGCTTCATTCGCTGAGCGACCTCTTCGTGCGATAAGTCATGCAGATTGCGCAGTACAATGACTTCGCGATAATCCTCCGGCAATTCTTCCAAGACTTTGGCCAAAACAAGACTCCGTTCGTTTGCGATCGCTTGTCCGCTGGGGGATGATTGTTGGGCCGCAAGGAAGTTTTCGATTCGTACGGAAGACTGAGCTAACGAAGCTTCGATGGAGGTCTCTCGCGAAACATTGCGTTTTTGCGTTCCCGCGAAATGTCTCGCCAATTTCGCTAGTTGATGTGCAAGGATCTGTCGCAACCAAGCACGACGCTGAGCCTCACTGTCGCCCCGAAACTGGTCCCAATCCTGCCAAGCCGCGAGCATTGTTTGTTGAACGGCGTCTGACGCTGAGAATTTGCCTTGAAAACGACTGTCGATCTCCATCCGCGCAAGGCAACGCAGCCACGACTGGTAGCGAGTGAGTTGTTCGGATCGATGATCGTCCCTATTCAGTTCTGTCATGTCGATGTTTGCCGACCTCATTCATTCCGCGTTTCAGCAATCGTAGAATCTCGCCCTGGCTACGCCGCGTGTCAAACGCAAGCTGATCGATGCTGGTTCCTAGCAAGTAATGCTCGATGAAAACACGTTGAATCTCGGATTCCAGCGAAGCAATCGCGTTTCCCAGTTGCGACAGTTGTGACAACGTGACGGCTTGCTGTGACTGCGACGGCAGATGATGCCGCAAAAAGTTTTCCATGGAATCGGAGATTGAGTTCAATTTCGCCTGCGCCACAGACACTTGCACATCCGTACGTCTGGCTAAAGACTCGCCAAGCAAGATGCGCAATTGGTGTGTGACTAACTCCTCCGCCCTATCGCTCCATTCAATTTCACCAGATTCCGCATCCCGAAGCACTTCCTCCACAACCCACCACATCTCACCGCGCCCCGGCAGTGACCAGTGCCAGAAATCATCAGCAAGAAACATCAAATAACCACGAGCATCTTCTTTGCGGGTTGCTCCGGACATCATTCGCCTCTCTCTCGACTCGCTCAATCGATCTTCCAAGCGCTGCCCGATCATTACAAAGGTTCACGTTTGCTAGATCCATCGATGTATAAAACGTCCACCCAGTTCTGATCTTCGGATATCTTCACGGACATCACGCCACGAACTGTCTGTTCGTTTCCGTTAGCATCCTTCTCAATCAACGCGGTGTAACGTCTCGTGCCGCTGAGGAAGGGCCATTTATCGGTTCCAACCTGAGAATTTCTTGCTATCTGATAGATCCGATTGTATGGCAGATTGTTGTCGTCTAATTCGACAATATCTTTCCCATCAAATTGAACAGCAACGGTATCGATTCTCCAAAAACCAGGTGGATAGACATCGCTGGTGAGCAGTTGCACGATATCCTCTCGGCCAGCATCGATTGCATAATCGACGACACGTTTACCGTCGGCACCCGTGGCTCGGTGATCGGCACCCGCTCGGTAGAGCATCTCAACAATGTCCCAATGGTCTTCGTCCGCCGCGTAGACGATCGCCGTGAAACCGTCTTTCTCCATGTAGTTTGCGTTCGCGCCATTTGCAATCAGATGGCGTGCCAGACTCAAGTGGCCTCGCCATGCAGCATCCTGGAGCGGTGACCAATTGTACCCAAAGTTCTTCTTGATACCGTCGTTGGGATCGGCTCCCAGCCAAAGGTAGAAATGAATCGCAAACGTTCGATCGTCCTTCATTGCGCGATATAGCCGACGGTTCAGATCCGGCCCAGTCGCAATCTGAAAGACAACAAGGCACAATCCCGACACAACGGTCAACAACAACAAACTGCGAATGGAGAACCGCAGGCGAAATCTTCGGAACTTTGTGGGCTTGGTGTTCATTGCTTGATCGTACCATTTGATGTTTCGATGAGGTTGCGAACGTCCACCAGCGATCGAAGTTTCAAATCTCGGTCGATTTGTCGGTTACTCCGACATTCCGCGGGATGATCTTGCATTGCATCCTCATCATGATAGGACCGCTCTGCGAGAAACCGTTTACGGTCTCTCATAGTCGCACCAACGACTTTCCGCTGCGAATCCCATGAAAGAACAACCGCCAAAACGTTCGCAGTGTCAAAAACAGAATCACCGCTAGACAGGGCATCAGAAACATCCAATACGCTACTGGTGCCAGGCCATAGTACCAGCCGCTCCAGTCGTAGCGTTCGCCCGGTTGCAGCAATCCGGTTCGGTAGCGATCCAGCCACACTGCGTACATTCCTAAGCTGATCGAAACGAACGCAACCACAAGCATTGAAATCGCAATCCGTCGCCGCTTGCCTTCTCGCCACCAGCGAGTGAACAAGACCAATGTGAACAGAATAGGCAAGGCCATTACGGCTCCTAACAACTTGATATCCCAGGCAGCAAATTCGAAGTTGCTGGGTTGTGTCAGCATTCCGATCATGGCGATCGCGGTAACGATGGGCAACAACATCATCGACTTCAATCCCCATCGCCTGCGGGAGACGCACCAGTAGAAGAATGCCGCTGGCACAAATCCCATCGTTAGTCCGTAAAGGCCAATCCACAAAAACGCTTTGCGTGCTTCGGCGATCTCAAAATCCTGAGGCACCCAGGGCAAAGGGCGCAGCAACCGCGAGTCAAAACTTTGTGGCGTTGTTCTGGCTGGTTCGGCTGAAATACCAGTCCAGTCCGCAAACCGAGTTTGTGTTGAAGAACCTCGCCGGACCATTGCTTGACCATCGTGTTGAAATAAGGCGAACGGAGGTACTTCGACCGATGGAGTGCTCAGCATCTCCGCTGCGATCTGCCGATCCACTGCCGGACCAACGCAAGTCCAATCCGTTTGACCTGTCAGTGGATCGAGTCCACGGAGCGAGCCGTCGAGCGTTCCGCCCTGAATGACAATCCTCCCAGGAGTATTCTCGTCGGGCAATATCCCGACAATTTCATCCATGTCGGACATCACTCTTTGACGCGTCCAAATCGGCTGATCCAAGTGATCGATCGGCCGCACCGAGATTTCTAATCGGTTGATTATCAACAATTCGTCTGCACCGTCTTGATCGGCATCAATCACAAAGGGGCGTTCGCCACTGTCGAAGAAAGAATCGACGACGATCCGTTGAGTTGTCGCTTCACCTAAATGGTTGATCACATGGATATCACGTCCGTCGTTCCACAATAAAAAGGCGACGGCAGAAGTACCATCGGTGCGATTTGCCAGTAAGGGACGCAGCCGGTCTTGAATTCGATCGCGACGACGCTCAACTTGGTTTTGATCACGCGAGGCTATCGTTTCCCACTGCCACAAACGACGACCATCACTGCCGCCATGTGCTGAAACATGCAATTGCTCAGGTTGCCCATGCTGATTTCGATTTCGGCCAAATGCCATTACGATCACTTCCGGAGTTCCATCGCCATCGAGATCGCCGCTGGCGGCGGGAATCGCGTTACCGAAGGCTTCCTCTGGTTGATCAAAGGCCGGCAGCGGCACGCCCCAAAACGTCTGCCCGTCACGACCGTTGATCGCCAGCATGTCCAAAGTGCTTGCTCCGTCAGACGACTGTGCAGGCAACACTAAGTCCAGCACACCGTCTTGATTCAAGTCGTCGTAGCATGGCTCAATAAACGTTTCTTTGATGTCGAACTGTCGATTGCCATCAACCTGAATACCGCAAAGTGGTTTGGACCAACGGATGCTTCCATCATTTCCGGAAATAACCGCAAGCCATAGCTGCCGATCATTTCCTGTCATATGGGTCGAGCTGCCGAGGTGTTGCGGAACGTTTGTTGGCTGGTCAAAATCGCAGGCCACCACCATGATGATTTCCGCTTGAGCATCTCCGTCCAGGTCTCGACAATCTAACGCCGACATATACTCAAGCGACTCGACTACGAACTGTGAGTTCCACAATCGTTGACCGTCGATCCCTGAAACAGCAATCAGCACCGATCTGGAATCGCCGCGTGAGAGTCTCCAATCTCTCACCAACAGGATGTCAGGCACGCCATCACCATTGAGATCATGGTGATGACCACCAATCTCGTGCCGAGTGTCTCTCTGAGCTGTTGAATGAACAAAGTAACGCCGTGAAGCTTTGTCGACCGCACTTTGCCAAAGGATTTTTCCACTCGCTCCCGAACGCGCAACCAGTTCGTGAACGAGATTGTCTTGCACGGAATCGGCAACCCCATCATGGTCTAAGTCGCCGACGACCCGCTGCGGCGGCAGGAAACGATGCCACGCTTCGCGAGCCACGCCGTGTATCGCCTGAAGTGTCACGCTCGCGTGCATGTCGTCTTTGTTTGCCTGCTTCCCATACAGCAAGTCTTCCGTGCCGTCAGCGTCTAAGTCGGCAATCTTTGGATGGGAGGCGTCTAAGGCGATGTGCGTCAGCTTTCCCCTTCCAGCAGACACGAAAACGATTCGATCGCTTGCCCCCGCGTTGACTTCCCAAGTCTCGTCGTACTGCATCGGGATCATCAACTGTGGCCACCCATCGTCCGTGGCCTCAAACCATTGTAGCCGACCCACACGAAACTCGCCGCCTTCGTGATCGCCCATCAGCAGTGGTTGCTCCAAACGCCAAAGCGACCTGCCGTCTTTTCCAGAAAGACAATCGACGAATAAGTCCAAGTCGATTCCCCATTGCGACGCGATAAATAGATCGTTCACACCATCGGCGTCGACATCCGGTCCAACGATAAACGAGTCGATTTGCTGGTCACCACTGAAGAACTGCCGTTCCCAGCGAGGCTTGCCCGTTTCGCCATCGATCACTTGCACCTTTCCCCAAGGTCGCCCCCAGGCGCGAGGTGCTGTTGCTTCGCTTGGCACGATCACTTCGCATGTTCCATCACCATCCGAATCGACGACCTGCGGCCAGTCGGGGACTGGCAGATCGATTTCAGCCTGTCGCGGCAAATGGGCTTCAATCACCTTTTCCCAAAGCATGGTTCCATTTTTCACAGACATCGCCACCAGTCGCTGTTGTGGCATGTTGTATTGCCCGCCGACAGTGATCGGTTCGACCAACAACAAGTCGTCTTCACCATCTCCGTCCAAGTCGCCATATTTCGGCAGTACGGCCGTGCGCGTCTTTAAATCAATCGAATCATCAGTAGTTGGCTGTCCGGTGCGAAGATCAAGTTGAATCAACTGCGTGCCGCAAACCGTCAAGCCGGCGCTGCGATCGGTGTTCAATTTCAGCGGCGTCTGTGCATATTCGTGGTCTCCGCTGCGTGAATGATTTCCCGCATCTCGGGTACGGAAATAGCTGTGTCGATTGCTACCTGAATTCCCTGAACTTCCACCCCCTCCAGTGATCCACTGTAGCGCCAGCGGAATTTCTTCATTCGCCGAGAGCTGGAAGTACCTTGCAGGAATTTCGTATTTCCAAAGGCTTTCACCCGTTCTGCCAGATAACAGCTCGACCCACCGCTGCGTTTCAGTTCGCTTGCTCGGCGCGAAGATAAACGATACGACAACGTCAGCAACTCCATCATCATCAACATCGGGAACCAATTGTGGCGGCCCGACGGTGGTGCTCGTCAACTGGTACTGTTGCTTCGGTTTCTCTCCTTGAGTTGTTTCGCCCCTGGCCGCAATCCATAGCGGTTTCCCGTCGCGGCCATTGATCGCAATGATCCACGCCTGATGTCGTGCGGCCAACAGCAGATCGCTGTGGCCATCGTCATTCAGATCAGTATTTTCCTTGGTCTCGGCAGCATCGCTTTGCTCATTAGGAATGATCCAGGGTCGCTGATCCCAGAGACCTAATCCTCGGGAATAGCTTCCCCCGTGAAACTGATTCCAGGGCCAAATCAATTGCGGCACCGCTTTGAGGGCATCCTGTTCGGGTGTTTGTAGATTTAGGTCCCAGCGGGCGTAACCGCTCAGTCCGCCGATGCAACGGATCCCCTGTTCGCCCAGTTCGATGATGTCGACACCGCGCGTCCCGCCATTGTCGTCCATTCGTGACGCCAACCGAAAACCGCCCGAAAGCTCGACGTCCTTCCACAGCAATCGCGAATCAAGATCTAGTTCGTGATCGATCTCACTTCCTGGTTGCAAGCTCATGCCAATCGTTTGGCTCAAGCGACCATGACCAGCGACCCGCACTTGATAGTCGCCGGCTTCGATCTCCAATCGCTGTTGCGTTGGCACAGCGATCAACGGAACCGCACGCGTATCGCCATCCAACAATTCAGCAACCAGTGGCTGATGTTTCGCACGCAGCATCACACTTGCCAAACGTGATCGCTGGTAGGCATAGCTGATTCCAACAACCAGTAAGGTCAGCAACAACGTGGCTGCTACCGCACCGCCAGCCAGTGCAACGCTACGACGTTGACGTTTCACCCAACGCGAGGCTCGTTCTGTAAAGCCAACTCGTCGCGCCGAGATCGGACGCCCTTCTTGAAACGCTCGCAGATCGCTAGCCAAATCATTGGCCGAATGGTATCGCTGCGAGGCGTCTTTCGACAAGCATTTCACCAGGATCGTGTCGAGATCGCGTGGCAAAGAAGGACGGTGTACGTGTGGTGCGATCGGCTCGCTGGCAATGATTTGACTGATCACATCGTGCGGCGAGTTCCCGACGAAAACTGGCTGACCCGTCGCCAGTTCGTACAACGTCGCGCCGAGTGAATAGATATCGGTCCGATGATCCAGCTTGTGATGCGCCGCTGCGGCTTGCTCGGGGCTCATGTAACGCGGCGTCCCCAGCAGCGCTCCTGTCATGCTGAGCGTCACATCGTCGAGTCGTTTTGCCAAGCCAAAATCAGTCAGCCAGACGCGTCCTTCGTCATCATCGATCAGCAGGTTCGACGGCTTGACATCGCGATGAATGACGCCGCGAGCGTGCGCGTGCGCAAGCGCCTCGGCAGCCTGCAATCCCCACCCCGCGACCGTGTCCGGCGCAATCGGCACCTTTCGGTCGGCATGTTCACGCAGAACTTGATCCAAGCCGCGACCTTCGATGAACTGCATCGCAAAGTAGTTGACACTGTGTTCACTACCGACGGCAAAGATGGGCACGATGTTCGTATGATGCAAACTGGCGACGGTTTGCGCTTCGCGCTGAAATCGCTGTACTGCGTCCGGATCGCTGACGCCCCCAAACCTCAGAATCTTCAGCGCCACGCGCCGCCCGAGCGAAATCTGGCGGGCTTCATAAACCGCGCCCATCCCACCGCGACCGACCTCACGCAGAATCTGGAAATCGCCAAGTCGCCGCTGCGAGTGGTCCATATCGCTCGTTGAATGAATGAACTCCAGACCAGCTAGACAAGCTTCAAGCTGGCTGGCCAGCTCTGGGTGCTCGGACAACAACTGATTCCGATCCGGTAGTTCTCCGGCTTTCAATTTCGCCAGATACTCGTCCAGTACCTCGACCACTCGCAGCACCTGCGACTCGCCGGGCGCATTGACGCGGATGATCGCCTCCGTTTCGGCTGGTTCGGGGTCTGATTTTTCACGGAATTCGTCGGGCATATCGTAACTCTGGATCTCACTATCCGTTCATGATTCTGGTCCCTGATGACTCAGTACCGAAAACAGGCGTCGTGTCACGCGAAAAACTTAATGATTCGTCCGCATCCAGTTTGCCTACTTTCTTCAGGTTGAAAAATGCTGAATACAGGACCTCGCTGCCGAGCACGAAATCCGCCGCATCAAATGGCCTCCGCACAAGGAGAAGAAGCAAAACGCCAACGAGGTAACACCCTTTTCCCGAAAATGGGTGTTTTCCAGGTTACGTACTAGTGCTGCGAAAACGAAATCATGTGTCTTGAAAATTTCCTAACCCGATGCGTAAGCGAGGGATAACGGAAAAAAATCCCTCGCTTACGCGTCGGGTTAGGAAGCAAGTTCGATTCGTTCTCGCAGCACAAGCTCTTGCTCGCATCGACGAAATTTCTTGGTTACCTTTCCCCTGCTTTGCTTCTGTTCTTGGTAGCGACGACAATATCAGTCTACCAGGAACCGACTCATGAGCAGCGAATCCCATCAACCGACACAACCGCATCGCTGTCCACAGTGTGGCAGTCATTTGCCATTCACATCGTCTGAGCGAACGCCCTGTCCTGTCTGTTTGATGAAGCTGGGACTGGAAAGCTGTGCCGATCCAACCAGTGATGCCGCAGCCAATGGAGGTCCGGCCGAGACAATCGCAAGCAACGGTGGGTTTGAAGCTCCCGAAATCGACCAACTGCAACCCCACTTCGCACAGTTCCAATTCATCAGGCTGCTCGGAAAAGGCGGTATGGGAGCGGTCTATGAAGCGAAGCAAACGACCCTTGATCGCACGGTCGCGGTGAAGATCATTCATCCGGCCGCTGCCGCCGATAAGAACTTTGCCGAACGGTTTCAGCGTGAAGCTCGTTCACTCGCCAAACTTAGCCATCCGAACATCGTTACCGTTCATGACTTTGGCGAGGTGAGTATCCAAGGGAAAAGTGGCGAAGCGAGGAAGCTGTACTTCATCGTAATGGAACACGTCGATGGTGCCAACTTACGTGAGCTGATGCGGACGAAGGAGTTGACACAGGCGGAATCGCTTCGAATCGTTCCAGCGATTTGTGACGCATTGCAATACGCTCACGACAGCGGCATCGTGCATCGAGACATCAAACCCGAAAACATTTTGGTGGATCGAACGGGTCGTGTGAAGATCGCCGATTTTGGTTTGGCAAAACTTGTGGGCGGTCTGCAGAAGGACCGCACGTTGACAGGCGAGTTCCAAGCAATGGGCACGATGCACTACATGGCACCCGAGCAGCTTGAAAAACCGCTTGAGGTGGATCATCGCGCTGATATCTATGCGTTGGGCGTGACGCTGTACGAATTGCTCACCGGCGAGTTGCCATTGGGTCGATTCCTGCCGCCATCGCAGCGGGTGCAAGTGGATGTGAGACTGGATGAAATTGTCCTCAAGTCGATGGATCGTGAGCCCGGTCGACGGTATCAACATGTCAGCGACGTCAAGACGGATGTTGAACACGTTTCGGCATCTACCGCTACACAAACTGAAAATCAAGATGCGCCAACCATCCAACGCAAAACCTATTTGAGCTCGATAGCTGCGACTTGGGTTGGTCTGCCAGATTTTCTTCGCTTTATCGGCCACCTCATTCTTAGCTTCGGCATCCTCTTCTGCTTGATACGATTCCTCGGTTTCCAGCTTGATCCGTCAAACGGCGAAGTTCATTTCCGCTTCGGTGGACCTCAACCGTGGATGACGATTGACATGACGCCGACCAGCAGTTCCGTTCACTGGCATCTAACCCTATCAGCATTGGTGGGTCTGGCTGCATACGGTCTATTCAAGTTGGATAGCTGGCTAACGACCATTGAAGGTAAATCCTATCCGTCCGAGATATGGCTCGGATTCGGTATCGGCTTGTTTTACTATTGGTTCCTCGGCATTTGCTCAATAGGATTGGGAAATAATGCCAGGTTGGCACCCGAAGGCTCGCCGCTCTCGATGCTCCACCTCGGTGCTCAAGGAATGGCACGCTTGATTTCCGCGATTGGATTTTTGATCATGATTGGCTGCCTCGTGCGAATTTCGTGGGAGGCAAAACAGAATGCGATCGCTCAAAATGGAAAATCTCACACGCCAAGACTGTTCCATTCCAAAGAAGGTTTGATCGCGATAGGAATTGCCGTCGCAACGTCGCTGGCGTTGATTGCGTTTGTGGTTATCAACATGCGCGCGATCCCAGTCGCCGAACGCAACCAAGCTGACTGGGAGACAATGCTCCTCGGCGACTGGACCGCGTCGAACGATACCGATGGGGGGCCAAAGCATACGCTCCTGTTTCTGGAAAGCGGCGAGTTCATGGAATTCGGACGGATGGAAATCTCACTGGGAGATAGTCCAAAGATTGCGGTAACCAAAGACTTAGACGATGATGGCAAAGAAGACTTCGTACCGGTACGGTTTACGGGCTGGTGGAAACGAAAAGGCGATCAGCTCGTGACACAGATCACTAGCAGCACGATTCATACATTCAACGAAGAATCACCCTCCGGACGGCGTTTGTTCGACATCAAAGAACTGACGCCTCACAAGTTATCGCTGGCAATGATCGATGATGCTAAACTAGAAATTGAGCGTTGGACTTTCTTTCGGCCCAAAGACCATTAGGCTGATGTATACGCATGAACGACAAAGCCGACTCCCACCACAGGTTTCAAACGACACGCTGGAGCATGGTGCGAGGAGCGGCTTGCCAGTCAGGTTCCGATCAATCGAAACATGCATTGGCCGAACTGTGTGAGTTGTACTGGCCACCGCTGTACGCCTATCTGCGGCGATGTGGTTTGTCGCCTGCCGACAGCGAAGACATGGTACAAGGTTTTTTTGCGCGGTTGCTCGAGCGGGAAGACTTTGGTTCGTTGTCACCGGAGAAAGGACGCTTTCGATCTTTTCTTCTGGCGTCACTAAAGCACTTCCTCAGCAACGAGCGTGACCGAGCGAGAACGATCAAACGTGGCGGTAAGGCACGCACAATCTCGCTGGAATGCGACGAAGCCGAGCGAAATTTCACTCTCTACGCCGCTCAAAATGAAACGGCGGAAGTCGTTTTTGAGAGGCAATGGGCACTCACGATGCTCCATACGGCAAAGAACCGGCTGATCGAAGAACAGGGGGCGCAAGACCAGAAACTGAGTCATGCATTGATTGCTTACCTCACTCCGGATGCCAGTTTGCCAACCTACGCGGACGTCGCCAAGGAGTTCGCGGTATCGGAAGGCAGCGTCAAAATGGCGATCAGCCGCATGCGGAAGCGTTATCGTGAAATCCTGCGTTCGGAAATCGCGCAAACCGTGTCGTCACCCCAGGAGATCGAAGAAGAGCTGCAACATCTGATTTCTGCGTTGCAATCATGAAAAAGCTCTTCCCTATCATCCGTCTGGTCAACCGGCGAACCCATCATCCAGAGTTTCAAAATACAGAGGATTTCTCACATCTATGAAATCGAATGGGCAGTTCGCTGAATTGCCCTGGAGTAAGACTCCGCAAATCCGGAAACACTATGCTGCACGGTGTGACTGAAATCTTTCACAAGTAATCGTATCGAATTTAGAAAGACACGTATGAAACGAGAACGCATTTTCCTTTTTTTGATCGTCGTCCTCTGGATGCTGATTGAAACGTCGGCAAGGATGCTTGCGGAGGAACCGAAACTGACGCCGCAGACGCTTGATCGGCTTGCCGAACCCTATGTTGACGGTGGGATCGTTCAGGCGATGTCGGTGGGCGTGATCGATGGTGCGCGTACCTGGACACGGCACTATGGAAAATTGGGTAAAGACAATTCCATGCCACCGACCGACCAGACCGTCTACGAAATCGGGTCCATCACCAAAGTCTTCACCGGCGTGCTACTAGCTGACGCAGTGGTTCAAAAGCGACTGAGCTTGGATGATCCCTTAAGCAAGGTACTGCCCGAACTGGGCAAGCAAAACCCTGAGCTTGCCGAGCGAATCACGCTGCTCAACCTTTCGACGCACACCTCTGCATTGCCTCGATTGCCCGGCAATTGGATCCCCAAGGACTTCAATGATCCGTATGCCGACTACAACCGCTCTCAATTGGATCAATTTCTGGCCGGTTACCGACTGCTGCATACACCGGGAAAGTACCGAGAGTACTCCAATTTAGGTGTCGGCTTGTTGGGTGACATTCTGGTACGCAAAAGCGAACTTGAGTACGAAGCGTTGGTGCGTCAAACCATCTTTGAGCCATTGAAGATGTCTGACAGCCACTGCCTCGCAAACGCCGCAGCGGACGTTGCGCCCCCGCACAACGTTGCCAACGCTCCCGATCATCAATGGAGCTTCAACGTCCTGGCTCCCTGTGGAGCGATCCGCAGCAATACAGCCGACATGCTGAAGTTTGCTCAAGCGTGTTTGGTACCACCGGACAGCGATCTTGGAAAAGCGATCGATCTGGGCTGGAAACAACACTTGCCGGCAGACAAATCAGCGTTTGCGATGGGACTCGGTTGGCACATCGCACGAGATGGTGAAACTCGATGGCACAATGGTCAAACGGGCGGATATCACACCATGTTGATGGTCAATCGTAAGTTGAATGCAGCCGTGATTGTGATGTGCAACACGGCGACAGAGAAGATCGACGCGGTGGCAGAGCAAGCCATCCAAACGATTGCAGGGATGAAGGTAGAACCGATGTCCGTGCCAAAGACAGTGAAGGTATCGACCGATGCGATGAACGCGTTGGCGGGAAACTACCGGCTTAGTCCATTGGTCACCATCAGCGTGCGGGTCGACGACGACGTATTGCGGGTTCGCTTGACCGGCCAACCCGAGCTGCCGGTTTATCCATCAAGTGAAACGAATTGGGAGTACCGAGCCGTCAAAGCAACCCTTGTGTTTGAACTTGACGATAGTGGCAAAGCAAAATCACTGACGCTGCACCAAAACGGAATGAAGCTCCCTGCGCCGAGGATCTCCCCATAGCCTCATGAAGACATTCCACTCTCAATCTGACTGAATGGATGACGTAAAACGTACCGGAAAAATTGATTTCAAATCTACCTTATCTGGTGGCACGGGGATTGGGGACTAGCTCACAGCGTCCACGGAGTCCCGCGCCGCATTGATTTCTTATCCAAGTGAGTGACCGTGCCCACTAGCCAACACATCGCCCTTCGCCCGCTGATCCGCTACCTCGGTCTGCTCATACCGCTTCTTATTGGCGTGCCCTACGCAATCGGAACGCTGTACTTTGTCCTGAACCCTGACGTCGCGGTCAAGGAATGGCCCGGCGTTTTGATGTCAGTGTTCTTTGCGACCCTTGGACTGGTCAGTGGGTGGAGATGGTGGCGGATCGGTGCCGAGATCGGTCAAGACGAAATCGCAATGCGAGGCTTGCTTTTTAGTGTCTATGTTCCTATCGATGGCTTTGATCGAGTCAACAAGGTGTGGATAGAAACCAACCATCATGAGCAAGGAAAGGGCAAGACGTATCAGTATCGTTTCGTTGACGCTAATGAATCCGTCGTGGGAAAGATTCCCGCCAGCGTCGAAATGTGCGTTGATTTCCAGTCGTTTCTTTCGAAGCTGGAGCAAATCGCGGCAGGCAACCGAAAAACCTCAGCCGGTTCGTCAAGCCGGCAACTCTCCAGTAAACCAGTCGATGAGTGGACGATTCAAGACATTGAACGGTACGAACAGGAGAACTAATTGTGACAGGCCGCCTGAGCTTTGACTACGCTCAAAGTTCTCCGGTCGTGACTAGATCGCCCAGCGAAACGTCATCATCCAATAACTCGATCTGGCTCACTGCCGGCCGAGAGCTGAGCTTGGCCAATTGAGCGTTCACTACCATCTCCGATTTCACCTGAGCGTCAATGCATGATTTGATCTCGTGTGACCGCAAACCGTTTTCGCGACGATGCAATCAAGAACTCCATTGATGCCTCATTGTTTAGTCGTCGTGCCTCGATGACTCATCATCAGATCCCTGGACAGTCGAAAAGTTTCTCCTAGAAAACAGAAGAACAAGAATGCCGAGGCAGCCGGCCATCCCCAAAGGGAGATCCATCGATCCGCCAACACTTGATCCGTGCGAGTCGGATCGTAAAGGACATTGATCGTGTCGCCCACTTTGACTCGTGAAAAAGAAGCGTCGATCGTCGCTTGTCTTGACTGTCCATTGGCTGTCGGAAATTTCACGTGCCAGATGGGAGAATCCAAGTTGTCCGTTCCGACCTTTACTGTTTCGATCTTGGTAACGGTGGCTGTTGCCCTTTCACCACGGCTGACGAGAATCCATGAGTGATAGGTGGTGTAGATACAAGCACCTAACGAGATCGTTACCGTCAAAAAACAGGTAATGATTCGGTACCACCCAGGACGTCCCGGGGTCGTGTCTTGATCGGATAGTGACATCGCATTGAACCTCATTCGGTGTGTTGGCTAAAACTGGGCTGTTCAAAATTTGGAGTTGACTTGATGTTTCGGCGTTTTTCTTGGAGCCGTTTCTTGTCCACTGCCACCTCCCCCAAGGAACTTGGGGGAGGTCGAGCAGAGCCGTTTAGGCGAATGCGAGGGAGGGGGCATTGCGAGCCGGTTGGGCATTAGAGCACGGTTTGCCCAGCGTAGGCCCTCTTCCGGATCTTGCTTCGCTCGATCCGACCTCCCCCAGCTGCGGAGACTGCTGATTTAGTCGTGTTGCATTGTGACTGTGAGCCGATGGCGCTAGCCACGGGCCTCGAACGGTTCCGTCAACACCATTAGGCCCGCGGCTAGTGGCCTGTTGATTTAATCGAAATTGGGAACGCAAGGGTGAGCCGTGGGCCGTAAGGCACCGGGCAATGCGGTAGGCCCGGCCGCTTACGCGTCGCGGCTCACTAAATCAGCAGTCTCCTGCGCCGGGAGAGGTGACAGAAACTTGCGGAGCGCCACAGTGCTACAACCCCAAATCTTGAACAGCCCAGGCTAAAACTGGTTGCGGCATCACTATGGACGACGACCGGCAGCGTTTGGCCTAGCAAATGACGGCTTGATTCCATTGGGGTTTCTCAACAGCTCCAATGCTGCTTGTCGGGCTTCGTAGGACATCCGGCCGCCAGTCGACGTTCCGGCCTTTTGTTGGCCCAACGCTGGTTCCGTTGCGGCAGGCCGGTTAGTAGATGCGGTTGAACCAGGGCTGGAAAGTTGGTACGCGCCCCCAGATTGTGGAGCCGAACTCCAGTGCGTGTGAATTCCTTGAAAGCGGATTTCGCGAGACTTGGAGACCAAACCGACGTAGGTAAGACTTTTCCAAAAAGCGTGGTGGCGTATGAGCTCCTCGACCCCAGTGGCATGAAAATCGACTTGACCAAACACGGAGTACATCGCCGTCCCGTCACGCCACCGTTTGTTGCGAAGTTTCGCGAATCCCGAGCATAAGAAAATAAAACTGACCTCGACTTGCGTCATTCGCTGTATCCACGGAGGTCTCCGAAAGAAGTGCACATCATCCTGATGCGGTGACTTCGGTTCGATCTGCCAGCCCAATCGATTGGTTCTAGGCGCCAACATGAAAAACAAGAAGGTGCTTCGCGCAACTGAACACCAATGGTGTTGCGTTCGTGGAACGACGCAAAGATCGTGTACCGCCCAACACATGTCCCTCGCAGAGCGCATCCGGCGATGAATAGCAATGCTGCCTGCACTCCCAACTAAGAAATGCAGATCACGCCGACGTATCCGTCGATCCAAAGAAGAATGCTGTCGCGTCGTCTTCCCCATCGAGTCGACTGATTGCTTGCAGTCGCATCAGATCACCGAGCAAATGATCATCGGCTTGTTGCTCAGAGGGAATCTCCTTGATCACCTCTCGATGCGTTTCTTCATCTGCTGTTGATGCAGGTCTGGAATGCAACCTTCCAAGTCCGAATCCAACGCTTGCAATTCTCATTGCGTTTGCTCACCTTGCCGGGACAACCTTTCTGAAAAGCTCCGAGAAACGAATGGCACGTATCGGGTAAAAAAAAACCGCGGCCCGAATTTGAATCCTTCAAATTCAGACCGCGGTCTTGCCGCGACTTGCGCACTGGGCACTGCAATCCTTTGCTGTGTCAAGTCTCAAGCGTCATTGCGGCAAACGAAAATTGGGGAGTGACTTCCTTTGTCGCAAGCCCGGGGTAAGACTTGCTGGCAGAGTCCGTTTGGCCAACTCCCAATGTGACAATTGCGTCCTTGCTCAGGTCCGCGATGAGCCAATTCGTTCAGCTCATGCGAGGTCGGTTGATGATCGTTCCGTTGTGTGCCAGTGTGCTGCGTCAGGTCTCGATGCAGACTGGCGTGAACGATCCGTGTTGATCAGGAATGGCAGTCGGTGGTGTGATGATCCGAAGGGACTCGCAAGTCGTTGGTGACATAATTCTGAGCAAGACTCGGAACTCGCATGGGTCACGCACTCCGGTGATTTGAAAAGTTGTTTCAAAAGTAACACTCGTTGCAGCCGTTGTTGCTGGCGGCGATTTGTGTCACTCACGATGGGCCAGAATTTGGCGTTCTCGCTTAGCTGTGTCAACAACAAAGTTCGATTACTTTTTCATGTTCATTTCACCGATGACGTTTTTTTTCGCAAATCGTTTGGCAAAACGATTTAAAAAACTTTTCGTTTTTCAATTCGCGCACACCCATGCAACTGCATCTGGTAAAACGGTGCGTTCTTGAGGGTTCGAAATGAGCGACGAGGTAACTGTCAACGATTTCTAGATGTCCAACGCCGCACATTATTGGTCACGCGATTACGTCGCGCAAATGCAAGCTTTGCTGGGACCGGATGCTTGCCGAAAACTTGCGATCTACGAGTTGCCCGATTCGTTTTTGCTGTCCGTCATTGTCCCCGTCTACAACGAACGTGACACGGTCGCTGGTGTCGTTGAGCGGCTTGCATCCACTGGCATTCCCATGCAGGTCATTCTTGTCGATGACGGCAGTCAAGATGGCACAGGAGACGTCCTGGAGGGCTTGGCAGATGGACAAGGTGTCCTTGCTTGTCGTCATGAAAGGAATCTCGGTAAAGGTGCAGCGATCCGTACCGCGTTGGGTTCTGTGAAGGGTGACTTGGTGGTGATCCAAGACGCAGATCGTGAATATGATCCGTCGGACTTCCGTTACTTGATTCAACCGCTGCTATCAGGCGAAGCAGATGTCGCATATGGGACACGCTACGGCCACTACGACCGCCAGCTTTCTCCGTGGTGGCATCAAGCCGTCAACGGGCTGATCACTTGGCTGGCGAGCATCGCCATCGGCATCCGGCTGAGCGATGTCGAAACCTGCTACAAGATGGTTCCACGCGAGCATCTCGCCGCGATCGAGAGCGATCTGCGCGAGAACCGATTCGGCATTGAGATCGAATTGACCGCGCGTTTGGCGAGACGCGGGCTGCGGTTTACCGAACGACCGATTCGTTACCAGCACAGGTGGTATGGCGAAGGAAAAAAGATCGGCTGGAAAGACGGCGTGGGCGCCCTTTGGTGCATTCTGAAATACGGACTGCTGAGACGCTGAGTTGCTGCCGGCGATTGACCAGGTTTCGACGCTACAGGCCCGCGCTGATGCGGCTGAACTCGACGCAAAGCGTGGAAAGATTCAACACGAAATGAATCAGGATCGGGATCGCAAGCCGCCCCGTTTGGCGGTACACATAGCCGAGTCCGATCGAGAACACGAACAGCGGGATCGGCGCGGCACCTTGACCCAAATGCATCAACGCAAAGAAAACGCTCGAAGCAAGAATGGGTGCCCAGCTCGTGAAGATCATGACCGAGCGAGGTTTTGGATCCGAATGATTCGAGAGCATGCGATTTGCCAATGTCTGTAAGCCGCCTTGCAGGAGCATTCGGAACGCGAGTTCCTCGGCGACCGGCGTCACAATCACCGCGGAAACGAGCAGCAGTGCAAATGAGTCCCAGGTGGGGTCGCTTGCCATCGTATCGAGCAGCAGATGCCGATACGGGACCAGCCAGGAAACCAACGAACTGATCAGCAGCACAGGAGAAAGAATCCAGACGGCCGCAATCAACCCACGTCGAACATCAGCGAAGGTCACGCCCAAGCCGAAAGCCGACAAAGGTCGCCGATAGGAGGCTTGAAGCCAGACGAGCGTGAGCAAGATGGCAGAAAAACTGGCGAAGGTGTGAAGGACGATGGCGCGACGGTACTGATTTCGTTGCTTCGTCGAATCGACAGCGTGTTCGGATTGCTTTGCGAGGACTGCGTCGATTTCCGGTTTCGCCACTTGTTCCGCCGGAACACTTTGCCGCAACGAATTCGGCGACGGGGTGCCGGCAAACGCGTAGGCGGCAAGCACGTACGCGATGATGAAGCTGCCGATCATGATCAGAAAGTCCGACCACTCCCAAAAGGGTTTGGCCTCAGGGTCGGATTCGAGCAGTGGAGTTCGCCGACCGAGCGCAAACCATTTGACCGCCCAGAGTAGCCAGAGAACGACACCTGCAACGACACCGATCCAGACGAGGATGTTCAGTGTCCAGAAGACAAGCGTCGCAGGCTCCATGATCACTGGTCCGTTGAATCTTGGCTCATCACGCGAGCGGCAGCGATGCTGTAGTCGTACCCGGAGTAGATGGTCAGCGCAATCGATCCCCACAGCAGGACTTGGGTCACCACGATCAGCCATGCCGCTGGAGTCTCAACAATCAGTGTCAAGAGGACGGCAATGATCGCGGCGCACTGGAGGACCATTTTCCACTTGCCGAGCCAACTGGCGGAAAAGTCACCCCCGGCGCCCTCAATCATTCCTCGCAAACTGGTCACCAGCAGCTCGCGGCCGACCACCGCAGTTGCCATCCAAGCAGCAACGCCGCTGGATGCAACGCTGACCAATGAGATGAACGAGCCACAAATGATGATTTTGTCCACAAATGGGTCAAAAATGCGGCCGAACTTGGTCACTTGGCCGTATTTTCGGGCCCAGTAGCCATCCATCCAGTCCGTGGACGCAGCAACCACAAAAACAGTCAGGGCAGATTTGTAGTAGGTCAGCGGGATCAGAACCATGACGGCAATAGCCAGCCCGAACCGGACACTCGTCAGAGCGTTGGGAACGTTGTAGATCGAGACTGGTTTCGTCGCACTCATCACAGTACACATGATGATCACCGTCGGGAAGCGTGGAAAGGGGAGTAGGAATCTGAGCCCGGGCCCCCTATGGAGGTGACAACGTCTCCATCAACCAGAGCCCGCCGAACGTCGGACGCGGCGCGGCGGTACATCACGGTTCATAAATCAAAAGTCTGTCGCAATGTGTTCACCGACCCTGATTGAGGGGAGTTCAAGGCGAACGGTAGATAAATCTGCACCCGCCGTAGTGGACGAGGTCATTGTTCATCTGCCTCTCGCTCAGTGAGTTGAACCATGCTGCCTTAGCACGCTGGGTAGTGTTTCCCCTTCCACCAAAAGGTAGTCGAACCCACCCCGCATCTCGCCGATCGAGATGGGAGCAGCCCCCGGCCACTGCACCGTCACATCGGCAGCCGAAGGATGGCCCCCCAGACCGATGCTGATGACCCGTTCGTTGGCGCACTGATAGCCATCGCCCGCGGTCAATTGAGCAATACGACGCTGATTGCCCACGGTCGCTGTGATGGTGGTACCGATCGCATCTCGATGGACGCTACGTCCCTTGAGGAACAAACGGACGGAGGTGTGATCAGTGGGCGTACGATTGACCAATGCGGCAACGGGATCAAACAGATGCGTAACCACCGCGTCCTGTCGGCCATCGCCATCGATATCGGTCGTGACCAGGGCGCGACCGACGACTTGTTTGGAAAAGTATTCTCCGAGCGCAGAGTGATCGGGCTCGGACCACTGCCCGTATTGATCTCTGGCAAAGAACTGCGCCGACATTCTTAGTGGATGTCCGTTGTGCGAGAAATCGTCCACGTTTCCGTTGGCGACCAACAACTCTTGATTGCCGTCGTTGTCGGCATCTAGCCATTCGGTGCCGAAAGCCAGCATGGGGAGCGTCGGTTTGAGCAATCCCACTGATGACGTCTTATCGAACCAAGTCCCCGGTCGAATCTGCTGATACAGCGTGTTGTAGTCTGCGGTGAAATGGGTGACGTAGAGATCCAAGTCGCCATCGGCATCCGCGTCACCCAAGGCAATTCCCATGGAGGCTTGCGCGCGAGAACGGGCATCGACCGCGATGCCTCTCACCGTCGCTTGCTCAGAGAATGAAAACCCGTCGTCTCCATGCTGGGAAGACCAAAACTGGTTAGAGCTTTCATCATTGGCAACGTACAGATCCAGGCCGGGCGTCTCATCGATCTCTCCGATCACTAAGCCCAAGCCGTGCCCTGGCGACTGATTCACCAACCAAGTGTCAGAGACGTCTACAAACGTGCCGTCACCGACTCCCTGATACAAATGATCGGCCTCTGCAGGAAAGACCAGCGGGCTGCAACCACGTGGCTCGCCGACTTGGTCAGACATACAGTCTTGTGAATAAACCTCATCGCCACCGCAGTAGTTGATCTCGACGAGGTCACCGTGTCCGTCTCCGTTCAAATCTGCGATTGCCAGTGACGATGTCCAGCGTTCGCCGGCGATCCCCGACTCAGCGGTCACGTCGGTAAACGTACCGTCTCCATTGTTTCGGTACAGGCGGTTCTGCCCGATGTTTCCCGACAAGAGGTCTGGAAAGCCGTCTGAATTGAAATCGCCAACCGTTAATCCTTGTGTGAAACCTCGGTCATCCAACGAAGTAAACGGAGTTACGTTCTCAAAGTTGCCATCGAGATTGCGGTACAACTGATTTGCCCCCGAGTCTTGCTGCATCGGCTTCCCATCGACGATCGTCAGATAGATGTCCGGCCAACCATCCAGATCAAAATCCGTGACCGCAGCGCCGCCGGCGTTGGACTGATAGATCGCAAACGATGATTCCTTTGTGAGACTGGTCCTGCAGACATGATCCAGTCCACGCTGCTGGGCTTCGTCGGCAAACCGATACTCTGCGTTTGCAATCGTGTCCGATGAGGGCTCTCGCAAAGTGGGAGCGGGCGTTCCACGGTCATCGTCCCAGCGAAATTCAGCTAAGTCGGAGAGATCGAGTCGCAGAGTAAGCGTCTTCTCTGGCAGTTGCCACGGTGTCTCCGCCTGCAAGACGGTTCGCATTGCACGATGCGTTTCCTTGACCGCCGGATCCATTTTTTGCGTCATCGGAAACGACGCCCTGGCCCACGCTTCGGCCTCCCAGGGCCGACCCAACTGCTGCGCTGCGCGAGCGACCCGCAAGCAATCCTCTTGTGAGTTCTTTCTCCAGGATAAGAATCCTTCGACAGCCAAGTGCATCGCAGCTACGTCGGCCGCGCGTTGTGCAACCAGCTTTGCTTCCTCGGCGCGACCGATTTGACCGAGATTGGCTGCCAAGTGTGATAACGCTTCGCCGTGTGAGTCATCGATCTGTACGACTTTCCAAAACGCAGACGCTGCCATTTCGGGTGCATCTGAATTCTCCGCCCAGAATCCGGCTGCCATCCAATAGTTCGGCCAAGCATCGACGTCGTGAGGAGCCTGCTGTCGCCAAGTCAACAGTTCCGCGTTCAAGTTTTGCTGGGCCAATGCTCGTCCATAAAGAGCCCATGCTGGTGCAAAATCAGGATGCTTTGCCGTTACTTCGGCCAAATTCTCGGCGACCTTTTGCCATTTGCCTTCGTATGCGGGTGCGATCATCAACGCATACAAAGGGCGAAGATCCTCGGGTTGCTTCTCGATTGCAAAGCGACATGTGGCCTCGTCCGTCTGAGGTTTATTGAGGTCGGCCAACATGATCAACTCTTCCATACCGCCTTTGCCGCGACGCAGCAGCCAACGCAAGTGGTCCGAGACGGTTAGCGACATTCCTAGCGAAGCGATCAGTCCTGCATAGTCTGCTCGTGCCCGCGGGTTGTCTGGATACGCTTGGACTAACGCTCTCAATTGGTCCGCTGCCTGATAGACGCGACCTGTGTTCATCAACAACCGCGCGTATTTGTCCATCAAAGCCGCCGAAGCAGGCTTCGATAAATCCACTGCGGACCGATAATACTCGATCGCTTCATCCGCCTCGCCAAAGTGCACGGCGAGGTCACCCGCAAGTTCCAATACATCAGGATCGTTAGGGTCCAGGATCATTTGCTGATGGACCGCATGTTTGGCCTGGACGACCTTGCCCATGTTCAACAAACGATGGATCTCGGCCTTGGAAACGGCCTGCTTGGCTGCATCGCTCGTCCCGTCCACAGTCGTCGGCGTTGATACGGATGACGAATCGGACCGAGATCCACAGCCCAACACGACAATCCCCGCAATCAAGATGACGCAGCAAAGACTCGGTCTGTTCTCATAACGTCGTAGGAACGCCTCACATCCACTTCGCCTGTCGCCCCCACCACTCGCGGTGGCCCAGTGAGCCGCGGGATGCGTATTCGCCGAAGGACACTTCGGCGTTCGTTTCGAGAGTAGGTCTTGTTCCACCCCGCTGATTGTATCTTATGGTGTGGCACGACACCATCGAATTGCCGGTCACAGATTCTTGCTTGCAACGGTTTCGTGTGACATGGCAATCAAAATCGCATGGAAAGCCTGTCCATCAAGCGATCTGGTGTGCAGCGTGTCAGCCTGGAAAGTCTGTCGTACACGCTGGCAGGCATGCGGCCCCGGGTGTCGTCCACGCGGCTCTTTCAATGCCAACCTTGGTCACCAAAGTCACCGCCATTGGCAAAGAACCGATCTACCCCGTGGAATCCGCACAGTAGGTCCGGGATCTGGTCGTCATCCACGGTGGCGCCCATGATTTGAACCGGTACTTGACCCGGTCGACTGGCCCCAACGCCGTCTTTGGCCCCCACGCCGTCACTTGAATCGCTGGCTCTGTTCGCCCGGTGTTGCCCCAGTGAGCCCAAGAATCGCAACAAATTCATGGACATCGCGCGTTGCCCCGTTTGTGTATTGAGAAAGTAATGAAAAGGTTTACCTCATCACCCGAAAGAGTTACACCTGGCTGAATGGCGATGCACTCGTCTCCCAATAACCGGCCGGACCAAAATATAGCCATTGCTAACGATGCGGAGATTGCCCGAATGCTCCGATTGGTGGATGGATGTCAACCGTTACAATTCGCAGCGTCGATGCGATACGTGAACAATCCCCATGAAATCGACCAGACTCATAGGCGATATCCGGGGCGCTGAATCCCGTCATCGCCTGCCGTCCAATGGCCCTTGCTCACCTCACCTAATCTTCCGTTTGCGGATTTTCGTGCGGCGCGTTCCAATGCTGGGCGACCACGTTCTATTTGGCAGAAACAAAACATGCAACTTCCCGTCGTTGACGCTCAATCGCCCGCATCCCCTAAGCCCGGCAGCTCAGCCACCCCCCCAGGGTCCGCAAGGGGGCAGTACGCCGTTGTCTCGCTTGGGTGTCCCAAGAACCTAGTGGACACGGAGCAAATGCTGGGACGTCTGGACCAAGACGGCTATCGCATGGTGTCCGATGTCGAGTCCGCTGATTTTGTCGTCGTCAACACGTGCGGCTTCATCGACTCCGCGCGAGAAGAATCGCTCGGCGCGATCGACGAGATGCTGGAGCTGAAACGCCAGGGCAAGATCCGTGGCGTCGTCGTCACCGGATGTTTGGCCGAGCGACAGCAGGGCAAATTGTTGGCGGCACGTCCTGAGATCGACGCGATGGTCGGCGTCTTTGGTCGCAATGATATTGTGTCGGTGGTGGACCGATTCCAATCCGGGATCACGGAACAGCAACAAGTGTTCCGCCCGGCGCCGATCCGACCGCTCAGCGATGCGGTGCGAACCGCGGTCACTCCGAGACATTTTGCCTACCTGAAAATCAGTGAAGGATGTGACCGACTGTGTACGTTTTGCGCAATCCCCAAAATGCGAGGCAAGCACTACAGCAAGCCGATCGAGCAAGTGGTCGACGAAGCCAAACGGTTGGGCGAGAGCGGTGTACGCGAAATCGTCGTCGTTGCCCAGGACACGACTTACTATGGCAAGGATCTGTACGGCCAACCGCGTCTGAGTGATCTGTTGTTGCAGCTTGACCAGATCGAAACGGTTGATTGGATCCGTTTGATGTATTTTTATCCGATGTACATCGATGACAAACTGATCGATACGCTGGCCGGTGCACAACGTATTGTGCCTTACATCGATATGCCGTTGCAGCACGCCAGCGATACCATGTTGAAACGGATGTCTCGAAAGACCACGCGTTCATCACAGGAGGAAATCCTGGGACGGCTTCGAGAGCGGATCGACTCGCTTGTCATGCGAACGACGATGATCACGGGATTCCCCGGCGAAACCGACGATGATTTTCAGCAATTGCTTGAGTTCACCCAGCAACAACGCTTCGAACACTTGGGCGTGTTCACGTATAGTGTGGAAGACGACACGCCGGCGGCGAAGTTGCCCGACCGAGTTCCACCAGAGATCGCGCAAGAGCGAATGGGCGAGTTGATGGCCGTCCAACAGGAGATCGCATTTGATTGGGCGGAGAGCAGAGTCGGCACCGTCGATGACGTGATCATCGACGCACCGCTGCCCGAGCAAGACGGCGTGTGGATCGGACGGACGCGAGCGGAAGCGCCGGACATCGATGGCGTCGTTTACGTTTCGGGTGTTGACCCCGACGAACCATTAACGGTCGGCAGCATCGTTCCCTGCGAGATCGTTACGGCCAACGGATACGATTTGGTCGCCGCGCCACTTTCTGATTCGTGAACTGTCTGATTCGTGAAACAACATCTCTGCTGATATCCGCTAATGCCGCAACGTTCGCCACGAACCAGTGCCCCCGCTGTTCACCGACCGCCAAGACCCGTCGCCGTGATCGACATCGGTGCTTCGGCGATCCGGATGGCCATTGCCGAGATCCGCGACGCGGGAGAAGTCCGTACGTTGGACACACTGGTTCAACCGGTGAGTCTGGGGCGTGAAGCGTTTGAAACACGCCGCTTGTCACGAAAAAACATCGAACGTGCAGCGGAAATCCTAAAGCAGTACCAGCGCGTGCTGCGTGAATATGGGATCACCGATCCAGCCAACGTCCGCGTCGTTGCCACCTCCGCCGTGCGCGAAGCGGCGAATCGACTAGCGTTCACCGACAGGATCTTTGTCGTCACGGGGCTGAGCGTCGAGCCGATCGACGAAGCCGAAGTGAATCGCATCACTTACATGGGCATTACACCGCAACTGCGAGCCCACAACATCTTGGACAACGGACGCACGGTGGTATTGGAAGTCGGCGGGGGCAGCACAGAACTGCTGGTCGTGCGAAGCGGAAACGTGCTCAGCAGCGATTCCTACCGTCTCGGCTCGTTGAGAATGCTGAAGACCCTGGAGACGGCGCGCACGGGAGCCGTCCGGCGACGTCCGATCTTAGAAAATCACATCCGCCGCGCATTGACGCTCGTTTCCGAAGCGGTCAGCAGCGATGGCGGGCTGAACATGGTGGCGATCGGCGGCGACATCCGCATCGCCACCCGATTGTTGCTGGGCGATGACTGGGAAGGAGGCGAGTTGGCGGAGATCGATGTCAAAGCACTTTCCAAGCTGACCGATGAAATCGTTGTGCTCGACGATGACACCATCGTCAAACGCTACGGAGTCAGCTTCATCGAAGCCGAGACGCTCGGACCAGCGTTGCTTTCTTACAGCATGTTGGCAAACCACTTCGGATTGAAGAAAATATTCGTCAGCGATACCAACCTGCGAGATGGTTTGCTGCATGACATGGCCGTCGGTGGCAGTTGGACGGCTGAGTTTCGCAACCAAATCGTGCGTTCTGCGTTATCATTGGGGCGTAAGTTTCATTTCGACGAGATGCACACTCGAAATGTCGCCGAGTTGTCCCGCAAATTGTTTGATCAACTGCATTCGGCCCATCAATTGGACAGCCGTCACGAAGTCCTCTTGTACGTCGCCGCACTGCTGCACGAGATTGGCACGCTGATCAATGTGCGTAGTCATCACAAGCACGCGTTGTACATCATCAAGAACAGCGAACTGTTTGGACTCTCCAAAGGCGAACTGTTGCAAGTCGGCTTGGTGGCGCGTTACTATCGCCGCGCCGCGCCGCAGCCATCACACGTGGACTACATGTCGCTCTCGCGTGACGAACGAGTCGTGGTCTCAAAATTGGCCGCAATCCTGCGAATCGCATCGGCATTGGACGACACCCGCAGCGGCCGAATCCGCGAGATCGAGTGTGTCCGTGAAGGAGACCGGTTGGTGATCAACGTTCCTGGCGTTTCAGACGTATCGCTGGAGCGAATCGCCTTGCAACAAAAATCGTCCTTGTTCCGCGACATCTACGGCATGTCCGTCCTCCTCCGCGCCGGCAACTGAGCACGTCAGTCTTTCCAGGCGGACATGCCCACACGTACGTCAGCCTTTCCAGGCTGACACGGAATCCAGTTTCGCAATTTTAGGGGGGGGTAACAGTTGCGAAGCACGGCACAAGGCGTCTGGCTTGTGTTTGGGCGGATGGTGGTGTTCGTTTTCGACTTGGAAGGTCGAACGACAATCGTCGCTCGACTTTCCAAGTCGATAGCGTGCCCTGTCAAGCGTTTTGCCATTCCCAACCATTGACTTGAGCAGACAAGCCCCCTCCCTCGCATTCGCCTAAACGGCTCATAAAAAAACGCCGAAACATCAAGTCAACGCCAAGTTTTGAGCAGCCCGGGCGAACCCCAGATTCAAGACAGGATGTCAGTCTAGAAAGACTGACGTACTAGAAAGACTGACGTACTTGGTGGCTAACTTTCTTGTCCTGCGTATCGCAGGGCCCGCACGATGGCTGCCTTGGCGGTCACTTCATCTACCCCGCAAGCGACTTCCATGTTGCGCTGCCACTGAGGTCGCAAACGTTGATCAAAGACGGTCATGCCGCGTGTTAACTCACCGCTCGTCTCGACCTTGCCCGCCATTTCCTGCCATTGAAACAGCTCCGGCTCCGTCACCGACAATAACGCCGTCGCGTCATGAAAGGGAATCAGTTCGCGGCCTAATTTCTGGTGCGCCGTGCGAAACGCAAACGACAGCATCTTGTGCAACAATTGGCCCGCACGTGTGTACTTGGCCGGCAATTGCTCCAAGATCTCGAGCCCAAAGGAGACTTGATCGGTCACGTCCAGCGGCATCAAGCTTTTGGTGGTGGGCGACGCAAAGACTGCGTTGGCCGATGCTGCGTCAAAATACATGTTGCGTTCCGCAACCGCAGTTGCATTTCCCGGGCTGGTGACTGCCCCTCCGCTGATCACGATCTTGTCGATCATTCTCATCACACCCGGATCGCGCTCGCACAATCTCGCCAAATTGGTCAACGGCCCCAGGCAAACCAGGGTGATTTCGCCGGGATACTTGCGCAGCAGCTCCGCGATGACTTTTTCGCTCGGCGTGGAATGTTGGCGATCGGTGGTTTCCAGGCAGCAGCCGGCCAAGCCGTCTGGACCGTTGAGATGAATGTCGTCTGAAATCGCCACCCGATCCGACTCGGTTGCTTTGCCGAATCGAGGATAACGCGGCGGGTCCAAAGCTCCGACGATCGACGCCACATTGGACGTCGCCTGATCGGCGGCGACGGTCCCGGCGGTCGCCGTGATCGCTAGGACTTCCAGACGCGGGTCAAACAACGCCATGCAGAGTGCGACCGCGTCGTCGATCCCGGGGTCGCAATCGAGGATGATTTTTCTTGTCATAATCCAAAGTGTATTAACCTTGGCGTCGCAAAACGAGACCGATGCGTTAAGTTATTGGCACATTCTGACCCCATTTTTTCGCCGACGATCTCGACACCCGATGACAGACTTTGCCGACGCGATCGATCAAGTCCAGCATGGACATGACTTGCCAGCCGAACAGACCAGCGATCTGATCGACCTGATGCTGCAGGGCAACGCAGACGAAAAGCAAGTCTCAGACTTGCTGCTGGCCTTGCGAGATAAAGGTGAAGCGGTCAGTGAACTGGTCGGCGCGGCCCGTGCGATGCGTCGTCATATGACTCGCATCCCACACGGACACGGCACCCTGCTGGATACCTGCGGCACCGGTGGCAGCCACAGCGGAACATTCAACATCAGCACGGCGATCGCGATCGTCGCCGCGGCAGCGGGAGTTCCGGTCGCCAAGCACGGCAATCGCAAGGCGACCAGTTTGACCGGCTCTGCGGATGTCTTGGAGGAGTTGGGAGTCCCGATCGAATCGGAACCTGATGCGGTGGCCCAGCGTTTGAACGAACAAGGAATCTGCTTCTGTTTCGCGGTCAAGCTGCATCCTGCGATGCGGCACGTGGTCGGAATTCGTCGAAAACTGGGCGTCAAAACCCTGTTCAACTTACTCGGCCCCTTGTGTAACCCCGCCGGTGCGACGCACCAATTGCTGGGCACTTCATCTTGCGACGCACAAACTAAGATTGCGGATGCGATCTCGCAGTTGGGGACCGTGCGATCGTTCGTGGTCCATGGTCGCGACGGTCAGGACGAAGTCTCCTTGGACGGCTACACCGATGCGATCGACGTTACCACGGGCGGCCAATCTCAACAGCGATGGGTGCCCGAAGATTTTGGATTGGCACCGACCACCATGGAATCGCTGTCCGCAGCCAATCCTGCACAAAGCGCTCAGATCATCCGCGAGATCTTTGACGGCCACTCAAGCCCCAGAGCAGACACCGTTCTAGCGGGCACCGCCGCCGCTTTGTTGTTGGTGGGTGAAGTCGACTCGTTGAGGGATGGGGTCAGCAAAGCACGCGAGACGATCCAAAGCGGCGCGGCGAAAGCAAAACTGCAAGAGCTGGTCGCCAGCTAGCCCGGATTGTTCACACGAATCACTCCAGTCATCGCAACACGTTTGCGTTAAACGGCTTGCGCGGATTGGTAGGAAACACTGCGCAGATCAGCCGAGCTATCGCGCTGCGGCTGATGAATAATCCGCGCCGAGGAAACACGAACGCGCTCTCTCAAAGCAATCCAGCGCAACCGTCACAACCGAATCCTTCTGTCGCCCAGTGTCATATCGACAACAAGATTGGTGCGACAAAAATGACCGGAGCGTTTCCGCGACGGATGCTCGATGCAGGGGGGCGTTCATTGCCTCCCGTCCTCTCTGCCCATATTCCGACAGAGAGATTCCCCGGATTCATCTCCCGTTCTCAGCCCATGTCTCAAGAACTTTCCGCTCCACCGAGTTTTCTGAAGCCGCACAAGCGGATTTATGAATTGGACGGATTGCGTGCGTTGGCAGCGATCAATCTGGTGCTGTTTCATTTCACGCATGTTTACAGCGTCAAATTTGGATACAGCACTCCGCTTGGGTTTGAGTGGCCGTACGGAGCGTACGGCACGGAGATGTTTTTTATCCTCAGTGGTTTCGTCAACAGCATGTCGTTGCTCCGCCGCGGCAAGCCGGTTGACTTTGTCGCGGCCAGAATGATTCGCATCATGCCGGTGTTTTTCATGATGATCCTCGCCAACCTGTGGATCATGCAGTACGCGCCGTTGAACTCACAACCGGTAACCACCGGGCAATTTGCGGCCAACATGACCTTACTGCCTCGCGTCTTGGGCTACGAATGCTTGGACCCGGTGATGTGGACATTGCAGATTGAGATGATGTTCTACTTCACTCTCGTCACCATGTTCCGCTTCGGCGCTCTGCGGCGATACTTCGTCGGCTGGGGCAGCCTGCTGGTCCTGTCCTACTTTGTCTGCCCAACGCTTGATGGCGTTGCGGCCGAGAATCAGAGCACGACTTGGTTTGCCGCAGCGACAGCGCTCAGACGTTTGATGCTGCTTGATTTCGTGCCGCTCTTTGCCATCGGTTTTTTGTTGTACATGATCAAAACGGACGTCGGCAAGAAGTGGCACAACCTAGTCGGTATCGTGCTGGCCGCCTTTGTGTTCCACAGCATCGATCACGGCAAGCACAACCCGGCTGCCACCGCACTGATCGTGGGCTTGGTCGCAGCCAGCGCTTATGGCATCGTTCCTCTGCTGCGGATTCGCCCGCTGGTTTTCATCAGCACGATCTCGTACGCAATCTACCTGTGCCACAACAATCTTGGCTGCGTCCTGATCCGTCGATTCGATTCGATCGGGTATCCACCTGTCGTCTGTTTCCTGCTGACAATCGTCTTTTCCGTTTGCGTCGCAGTCTTGGTCACCAATTGGATCGAAGGCCCGATTACGAAACTGCTACGAACGGGTTGGGAACGATACCGACGCAAAGAAAGCAGCGCATCGGTTCAGCCAGCCGTTGAATAACGGTTGCTGAATAACGGTTGTTTTGGATCACAACAGAGCCGATGCGACCAAAACCTTATCGCACCCTGCGGTGAGATAGGACTCCACATCCTCGTCGCTGCGTACTCCGCCACCACTGACGATCCGTGTGGAGGATTGTTTGGCAACCTCTTTTAGACCGCGACACAGTTCGACTCCGCGCGCGGATTGCCCAGTTCCGACGGTCGAAACATCCAGCGGCAAAATCCATCCCAGTGAATTTCGTTGGCATGCGGCAAGCCAATCGGCTTGGTTGCCTGAGCGCGAAACGAACTGGCCGTTGCGAAAATCCATGCTCAAGCAAATCCGTGAGGGCGAAATCTGACTGACGAATCGCTCCAGGCAGCCGATGCCAGCAACACATTCGGTCGCGATGATGGGTATCAAACAAGCAAATTGCGTTGTCCAAGTCACGATCGATTCCAATGCCTGCCCGCTGCGCCATCCTGAATCCCAAAAAAGCGCTGTCGGACTCCAGTCAATCTCACTGAGCAATCGCTCGACGCAGTCGGTTTGTGGCTTGCCCGATGTGATGCCATCCAGGTCCGCGAGATAGAGTTGGCGAATGCCAAGTCTACCATAGAGACTGGCCAGAGCGACAAAATCGCCGTCGATGATTTCGCCACGAGCGATGGCGATTGGACGATAGTCGTCACGCTTGCCCGCTACCGCATGCACGGCTTGACCGGACTTGAGATCGATCACTCCGACCAGTTTGCCGATGGTCTCCGGTCGGAATGGAGCGGCAGAATCATCGGGCACGCGAGAAGTTGATTCTGGGAAATCTGAGTCGCGATGCTCACGCTTACTGGACACTTACTCTGGCAACGAGAACAACGACTCGACTTTGACGATCGCATAGTCGTCGGGAAAGGTATGGATCGCTTGCACGAGCATCGATTTTCGTCGCGTCTCGATGTTGATGTAGCTCAACGCCCCCATCGCCATTCGTCCGCTGGCGTCAAAGTTATGCAGCAGGCCTTCGGTGGGTTGCTTGCCCAATTGCTGTTGAACCATGAAAAACAGGTCCGGCTCGACCGGTTCCAACTGAAAATGCGTCCGGTAGGTGACTCCGCCGCGGCACGTCTTTCTTTCCGTGCGACTGCCCTTGAGGGCTTGCTTGACCAAACAACGGCGTTTGGGCAAGGGCTGGTGGACTCCGGTGGCGACTTCGCACAAAGTCACCGAACCTGCCCCCGTATCAATGTCCTCTGAATCCGTGTCGCAAAGCGCCTCGATGTCGAAAAGACCGGCATGCTTGGACAGCGGAGAAAGCCCCTTGAGGTCCGCTTGGATCGATTTCGCGTCCTTGGGGCCGGAACTGGGAGCATCAAAACTTCGTCCTGTGGTCTTCCAAGTGATAACATGACCGCAGTTGGTGATGTCGATTTTGGCGTGATACTCACTTCGCTCGATCCGCCGGGTTTGGTGGATGGAGTAAAGTTCTGGGTGGAGGGGCCGGCTAAAAACGTGAAACGCTAGCTCAGCAACTTTGGGGCGAACCGACAGCACAGGAGGATTTCCGAAAAGCGAATATATTGATCGAGAGGGCCGCTTGTGAGCCGTATGACCCACATTCAGTCCCATCGGTGTGAAGGACAACGTACCGCAACAGGCAAGGTAACAGGCAAGGTACCGTAACAGGCAAGTTACCGTAGTAAGTAAGGTACTGTAGCAAGCAAGTTACTGTAGCAAGCAAGTACATGGCCGACGCCTCCTTTGGGCACTCGGCAAATCACCGCACGCATGCCATTATACGCTCTGAGACGGAACAGACTAAAGAGCGTTTGTATCCGCAATGCGAAAGAAAATTTAATTGTTCTACAGCCCCTAATTCCCATTGACATCGCTCGTTTGATTTGCCCCATGGTCATCGTCATCGATAACTACGATTCGTTCACTTACAACCTGGTTCAACGCTTGGGTGAGATCGATGCGGACGCGGACATCCGCGTTTTTCGTAACGATCAAGTCACGCTGAGCGAACTGGATGCGTTGAATCCGTCGCGTCTGATCGTCTCGCCAGGACCATGCACGCCCAATGAAGCGGGTATCAGTGTCGACTGCATCAAACACTTCACGGGCCGCATTCCGATGCTGGGCGTTTGCCTGGGACATCAATCCATCGGCCAAGCGTTCGGTGGCAAGATCATTCGTGCACCACAGTTGATGCACGGCAAGACGGATGAAATCTTTCACGACAACCAGGGCCTGTTCGCCGGCTCCGAAATGCCATTCGTTGCGACACGTTATCACTCGCTGGTCATCGATCCCGATACGTTGCCCGATGAACTCGTCGTTTCCGCGTGGACCGATACCGGCGGCGTTCGGCAAATCATGGGCGTGCGACATCGCCGGCACGCGCTCGAAGGCTGGCAGTTTCACCCCGAGAGCTTTCTCACTCAGCCCGGCATCGCACTGCTAACCCGATTCTTGAAATGGTAAGCCCGCCCAGGTCTCTGACGACGGAACTTTGCTCATGAGGGCACGACTTTGCACCCAGCTGGCAACTTCAAAATCGGCAGTCGGGCTACTGGTCGTGTCATGCATGCTGATCTCCTGTTGTCGCTCGTTGATCGCTCAAGACACAGCGGTGGTGGAGCCCAAGCGAACGACTGCTCAGGAGTTCAACGCCAGCCGAGACCCGGAGAACAAACTCGTTGAACTGGCTTCGCTGCCTGAGCCGCCTGAGTCCATCGCACAACTGCTGCGCGATGCGAAGGTCCAAATCGTGACAGGCGGCAAATCCATGTCAGAGAAAACAAAGTTCGAATCAGCAAGAATGAAACTCGGAGCCGAAACCCGATTTCAGTTGAAGCACCATTATCGCGCCCGTTCTTCATGGCGAATTCGGAACTCGGGTTCCAATGCAGAACTTGTGATCACCGCCCGATTCCTACGGGCCAATCTGATGAAGACCCATGAGGTTTGGTTTCGCATGATGCCTGGGTCGGATGGTTTTTGGGAAAATCCCTTGGTGTTGCACGAACTGGACCACGTTAAGCTTTCCAGCGACAAACGAATCGAAAAATTCTTTGCCGAACAACTCGATCAGAACAAGCTCATCGTGCGTCGTCTCAACGAAGTCGCACCGAATGGCCAACGCGTCAACGATCAACTGATTCAGAGGTTGATCGATGAAGTCGTCCAGGAAGCGTTTGACCAAACCGTTTCGTTGGTCGAAGTTCGCTACAAAGAGCTGGATCGATTGACCAGCCACGGAATCAAACCCGTGCCGGCTGAATCAGACGTTTCCGCTTGGCTAGCCGCAGAGTGAGCCACGACACGTAAGCGGCCGGGCCTGCCGCGTTGCCAGGTGCCTTGCGGCCCATGGCTCACCCTTGCGTTGCCAAATTAGAGCGACTCGGCAGCCTCCAAGTTCCTTGGGTGGGTGCAGCCTTTTTTGACAGCCCAACGCCTTCGATCGCGTTTTCAGCGCGGAGAGTCGAACCACAGTCGCTCGGCTCTCCGGACGTGGAAAACTAATACCGATGGATTCTGCTGCGAACTCGTAAGGCGTTAGCGAGCGAAACGGCTCCGCCCGCTAACGACGTGGAACGTCGAGCGACAGTCGCTACGACTCCATTTTCAACACAGGCAACCGGCCCCGTGTATCGATTTGGTCACGAATCGACTGCGGCGTGTTGTCAGCCGGACGTGGTCGCATGCAGGGCGGCACCTTCGGCGGACGATAGCGACTGCCTTGACGTGTTCCTCGACGCTGGAACTCTTGTTCAATCTCAAGACGCAGGGCAGACTTCTCCAAGCACCACTTCGGCTCGATCAAGTAGTTCGGCGGCGCGTCGCCGCTGACTCGCTCCACAATCGTCTCGGGTGACATCCGTTCCAGGAAATCCACGACGGTTTGCACGTATGCATCGCGCTCCATCATCTGGATCGTCCCCGCTAACACTTCCTCGCCCAACGGGGTGCCTTTGACCGAGTACAGATTGTGCAGCTTGATCGCATCGAATCCCAACCGTGCGACTTCATCCGCCGTCTGCATCATCATCTCATGAGATTCACCGGGGATGCCCAAGATGATATGGACACAGCACTCGAACCCGCGCCCCCGTGCTCGATCAATCGCGTTGATCATGTGCTCGTGACTGTGTGCACGATTCATCCACTGCAACCCAGCGTCGTGCATCGTTTGCATGCCGAATTCCAGCGACACATGATGCCGCAATGCAAGTTCTGACATCAGGTCCAAGACACTGTCGGGAACACAGTCTGGACGTGTCCCGATTGCCAAGCCGACCACATCGTCGCTTCGCCCCAACGCCAACTGATAAACCTCACGCAACTGATCGACAGGAGCGTAAGTGTTTGTCGCCGGCTGAAAGTAAGCGATGAAACCGGCGACGCGATCGTATCGGCGACGTACGCTCTGCATCCCCAGATCCAATTGCTCGCTGACCTGCTGCAGACGAACGCGCCGCGAGGGGCTGAACGATCGGTTGTCGCAAAAATTGCACCCGCCCCGGGCGACCGCACCGTCCACATTGGGACACGTGAACCCGGCGTCGATGCTGACTCGCTGAATGCGTCCCCCAAAACGACGGCGGAGCGAAGCACCAAAAGAATTCATCAACAAGCCTTCATCCTGCCACGCGAGCCGAGAATAAGGGGGCGATCGGTCGTTAGATTCGGAACTGGACACTTTTGTGTGTTGCCAAATGATCGGGGGAGGGCAAAATAGGTAGCAATGCGTCACGCTCGGTGGTCGGTCAAGCTTAACCTGTTGAGCAGGATCCTCGCAGAGGTTGCCTAGCTGTGGGTTTCGTGGATTTCCTTGCTGGGCCGTCGCTGTTCTGGCTGCCGCTTTTCTGGCCGTCACACTTCTGGCCGCCAACCCCTTTGATAATGATGGTTTGAAATTCCGTGAACATACCTGATCCGAACAACGAACTAGAATTCGCCGGCAAATACGGTCAATTGACTCCCACGGGTGGTGGCGACCCGATTCCGCTGCTCAAAGATCGACTGTTGGTCGGTCGTCGAGGCGAAGCCGACATTCAACTGAAGTTCAACAATGTGTCGGGTCAGCATTGTCGCTTGACTTTGGAATACGGGTATTGGTTCGTCCGCGATCTGAATAGCCGTAACGGCATCAAGGTGGACGGGCGTCCCGTCATTCGCAAACGATTGGATCCACACTGCACGATTTCGATCGCCAAACACGAGTACACGGTCGACTACGATCCGCAATCCTTGGGCGCCTACGGACCGCCGCCCGCGGATGATGATTACATCGACGAGTTGATGCGAAGTTCGTTGATGGACCGTGCGGGTTTGAGCAAGCGGGACAGCAAGTCCGGCAAGAATCGACGCACAGAGCTTTGAGCGGACCCGCTAGCTGCCGACGCAGCGGGTGGCCCCAGTGAGCCTCAGGCGCTAGCCGTGGGCCTGAGGCGGATTGTGGTGCCGGCCCACGGCTAGCGCCTGAGGCTCACTTTGATTGCGATGCATGGACTGAAAAAACAATGTCAACCCTAAACTTTGAGCGGACCGGATAGCCTATGTGTCCAATCAATAGCTGATTTTTTTTCGGATGATTTCTCTCATCCGAGGGGACGCTACACTACATGTCCCTGGCGGCTATCGCGGCAACTCGATCGCTTGATCAGCCGTTAAAGTCGGAATGTCGCCGCGGACGGGGTAGACACGCCGTCCGTCGACCGTCACCAAGCCTTCATCCAGCTGCTGCGTTACCTTCTGATCAGACGCATCGCGTAGCGTGCCGTTTTCAATCGCGGTATTGAGCTCTGCTATCAATGACGGCTCTGCGAGTCGAAGTTCGATGCTGTCAATCGGGCACTGCAGCATGCCGATGAGTTTCGGGTCAATCATTGGGTTTGGTTTAGATTTGGGGACGGCTGGGCCGATGAAGAGGCAGAGCGACAAAACCATCACTATGGCGAGGTCAGTACATGGACGCACGCAATCGTTTGATCACGTGGACAAGCGGAATTTCAGCGATTGGGTGGCGGCAACACAATGCCCGCCGCTCTTCTCATAGTCTACGCGGCATTTCGCTAGCGTGCTTGGCATCCGCTTTCGCAACCAGTGTCATCGCAACCAGCGTCGCGGCCCAAGAACCCTCCGCCGGATTCATGCAAGATCCCGCGACGGGAATCACCTACGCCAAGACGATTCAAACGATCGAGCGACCGGTCGTCGAAACGGTGGTCGAAAACCAAGAACAACTTGTCTACCGACCTGAAACGGTGACCGAAATCAAACCAGAAGTCCAGACGGTGTATGCGCCGGTGACCGAAGTGAAATGGCGACCGTACATGGAAGGACGCTGGAATCCGTTTCGGCAGCCCACCGTTGCTTATCGACCGGTCGCCGAAACCTACTGGCAACGTAGTAATCAAGTGGTTAATCGAACGACGTCAACGACGAAGTTCGTGCCGGAGAAGCGAACTGTACAGGTTGCTCGTCAAGTGCCAAAGATGAAACGCGAGCAGGTCATCGCTTATCAACCGGTCGGTCGTGTCGATCCAACACCGACGCGTCCTCAGATCACCGGCATCAGTGAAGCCGTTGCCGCAAGACTGCAACCGATCTCGGCACCATCCGCGGTCGCCGCACCTTCAACCGCGCCAATGGCTGCCCCCAACGGAATGGGCAATGCGACGCAAATCGCGTCCACGTCCATGGGACGCACGATGAGTGACCCGCCACGTCGCTCCATCACGCAGCGTGGGATGCGGGCCAATGACTTGCGGCCCGAATCCAGCGGTTACGCTCAGCCGTTGCCCCCATCGAGCAACAGCACCGGCATCGCCGGCTTGCCCGTGCTCTGGCGATAGGACGCTTGACGGCAGCCTTTACTGTCCAGCGAGCCTCGCAAGGTACTCTTTGATCGCGATCGACATTGTCTTTCCGGCACCGGCCGACGGAATGAATTCGCGCGGGGAGAATGCTCCAGGAGCTTGACCCGCGAACGCACATGGCAAAGGCTCCAGCTCCAGGCCTTCTGACTCGGCCAGACGCATCGCACGCGGCAAGTGAAACGCGCTTGTGATCAATCCGATTCGCGGCTCGGCATTTGCTTGTTTCAGACCATTTGAACCTGCTTGATTCAAAAGGGCCTTCAGGTTCTTCATCTCACCGGCCGTGTTCTCACCCTCGATCTCAATGATCACATCAGCTGGAACACCGATACTCTCCAGAATCGTTCGGCTGATTTCCGACGGCGGCATGTCATCGGTCGGCGAGGAACCGGTGCAAATGATTTTCTTTGCCACCCCGGCGTGCCATAGCTGAGCCGCCAGCAGCAACCGCTGTCCGTCGCCACCGAGTTCCGGCACCCCGAATCGATTGGCCGCTGCACTGCCACCCAATGTCACGACTGCGTCCAATTCCAACTTGACTCCCGAATCAAGCGTCAGCAAGTCGGGTTGAGGCGGGTACTCCAGACTCTGCATCACGGCGCTCGCAAACCGAACGTTGAACAATAAGCTGAAAAACAACGTGATCAGCAAGGCGAATCCGGCAGACTTTCTGAAACCGGATCGCCAAAGTCCAACCGTCACAGCAATGAAAAACAGCCACAGCAGCCCAACCGGCAACGCCAGATCGGTTGCGGTCCTTACCGCCATACCCCGCCCATTGATCGACCAAGTTGCCCCGACGATCAGAGCGGCAACGATCCCAGCGACCAACAAGCCTGAGACCACCGACCCGACGGCGGAAACCCCACTGCTGGACTCTGATGCGGACGGCTGGTTCATTCTTGCTCAGCGTGTTTGGCGAGGTGAAAGTGGAGAAGATCAATAGTTGACGAATCCGCCGTTGACTGATTGCCGGCCCCAAAATGACGGAACCAATTCAGACGCAGTACTAGCGAAGTCGAGGCTGAGCCCACCATAATACTGACTGCAGGGGCATTACTAAAGAATCGATTAAGGGGATTGGCGATGCGTTGGCGAGGCAGACGACAAAGTGAAAACGTGGAAGACCGGCGGATGTCCGGTGGCGGTGTTGCTGCTGTGGGCGGCGGCATGGGGCTGATGATCATCGCTTTGATTGCGGCATTGTTCGGTATCAATCCACAACGATTCATCCAACAAGCCAATCAACAGCGTGCTGCACAGCAAGCAGGCGCGGGTGGCGCTGTCGAATTGACGCAGCAGCAGATCGAAGAAGGCGAGTTTGCAAAGACCGTTTTAGCCGATACCGAAGACGTGTGGACGAGGCTCTTCGCCGAAAGCGGATACGAGTACCAAAAACCCACGCTGGTACTCTTCTCTCAGCGCGTCGAATCCGCCTGCGGGCTGGCTTCCGCCGCCAGTGGTCCGTTCTATTGTCCGGCCGACAGCAAGGTCTACTTGGACACCTCTTTCTTTTCACAGTTGTCGCAACAACTCGGTGCCCCCGGTGACTTTGCCCAAGCCTACGTGATCGCTCACGAAGTCGGTCATCACGTCCAGAACTTGCTCGGCTATACGGACAAGGTCGAGCAGGTGCGGCGGACGCAGAGTAAGGAGGCAGCAAACGAGGCATCGGTGCGACTGGAGCTGCAAGCCGACTTCTTGGCCGGTGTGATGTTGCATCACGCGCAAAAAATGCGAAACATCATCGAACCGGGTGACATCGAGGAAGCGCTCAATGCGGCCACCGCGATCGGTGACGACCGATTGCAAAAACAAAGCCAAGGATACGTGGTCCCCGAGTCGTTCACTCACGGCACCAGCGAACAACGCCTCCGCTGGTTCATGAAAGGCCTGGAGTCAGGCGACCTTTCCAAAGGCGACACCTTTACAGTCAATCAACTATAAGACCGTCTTCACGTAACTGAATCTTCACGTAGCCGCGTCTCTCCGAGACGCGAATCCCACGTAATGAAATTCGCCAGAATTCCCCACCACACACGCAATGGAATTCGCCAGAATTCCCAAGACCCAGGCAGTGGATCTCGCCAGAACACCTCCTTGCTCCACTCGCCAATCAACCCCTAGCCTGGATCATTCATCAGCCGCTGACGCGATAGCGTCCGCTTCTCGAGTATAGGTGTAAGAACCGGACGCTATCGCGTGGCGGCTGATATGCGCAGACTGTTTTCGTGCCAATCCGCGCAAGCCGTTTCACGCAAACGTGTTGCGATGACTGTATCGAGTCGCGTGAATAATCCAGGCTAGCCGATTAACTGTCAATCCGCATCAGCGATCCAAAACTTTGCGATAAACTCGCATCGTCCGCTTCGCCATGGCTCGATCCGAGAAATCCCGACCATGGCGTTCAAACGCTGCTTCGGCCATCTCGGTCCAATCGTATTGACCAGTCACGAGTTGACGGATCTTGTCGGCCAAACTTTCCGGGTCTCGCGGCTCCGCCAACAGTCCTTCCACGCCATCGGTCACGGCCTCTGGTGTGCCCTCGACACGTGTCGCAATCACGGGCAAACCCGCCGCCATGGCTTCCAAGACCACCATCGGTAGGCCTTCACCGAACAAGCTCGGTAGAACCATCGCGCTCAACTTGGCCAATTCGGCAGGAACATCGCGTGTGAAGCCGACACGTTGGATACGATCGCCGATTCCAAGTTCATCAATGCGTTGATTGATCTCCGCTTCGTACGCTTCCGTTTCAAACGGTCCGATACAGCGCAGCACAATGTCATGGTCCTGGAGCTTCGCAAGTGCTTCCAAAACAATCTCCAACCCTTTGCGTGGACGCATCAGGGCGACCATTCCCAGAACCCAACGCCCACCCACTATCGGGACGGTCTCACGTGGCGGCCTGATCGCCGGAACACCGTTGTGGACGACGGAGACGTTGTCTTCATGGCAGCCGCGGCGGATGCAGTCCAATCGCAAACTTTCTGAGACCGTGATCAAGTGCTGACAAGTTCGCAGAGATTGCTTTTCAATCCAAGCGTTCAACTCGTTGGAGAATCGTTTCTCGGAGTCCCGCGCCGCCGGCGAGTGAACGTGATAGATCCAAGGCACACGGGCCAGACTCGCTGCAATCGCTGCGATCATCGCGGTTCGAGGCGTGTGCGCGTGCAACAAGTCGTACTTGTTTTCACGCACGAGGTCGCGAACACGAACTGCGGCACGGAGGTCAAACCGGTTTTTCATGCCGACATCAAAGCCACGGCCCCATTGGCCATCTTGCTCGCCGATCATCTGATGGAACTTGCCAGGTTTAACGGACGCAAAGTCGGCCGTCACCCCGAACTCGGGCAGACAACGTCCCAAGTGCGATTGCACACGCTCGGCACCCGAGAAATGCTCACCGTTGACGATGTGCAAGACGCGCGCCTCCAACCTCTCAGCAGCCTCCCCGCCGCCCCGTTCATCGCCCGGATCAGGGCTCTGCGAAACCGGCATCACGATCGGCGTCGGAAAACCGAGACTGCTGGAGGTGGGATTCAGAGCGTTGAAATTCATTTTGGTTCAGTAAAAAGTGTCACGGCAGCCTTCGAGGGATCGAATGCTGTACATCACGAGACTCACCGACAACGTGCGTCCGAGCCGACCGACACGGAGTCCGGAAATCGCGTCTGACGAGGATTCTGCTGCCGGAGAAGCCTGCCCCAGAGCGATTGTCGGGAATGTTCCGCTTGTAGTGACCAGATACCGACTGGGGCAAACGGCCGCGAGCGACTAAATTGTGCGTCCTCGTTTTTGTCTGCTTGAGCCACAGCGGGTGGCCAGCACCGCGTTTTACCATCCTCCAACACATCACGTGACCTTGAAAGCCAACATTGTCTTGCTGCCCGGCGACGGAATCGGACCCGAAATCATTCAACAAGCCGAGTTGGTGCTCGGTCGTATCGCCGACATCTTTGGCCACGAGTTTGAGTTCGAATCGCACCTGATCGGTGGAATCGCGATCGACACCTGCGGTGATCCCTTGCCACAAGCAACCGTTGACGCCTGCCGAGCCAGCAACGCGATTCTGCTGGGCGCCGTGGGCGGTCCCAAATGGGACGACCCGAGCGCAAAGACTCGCCCCGAAGCCGGCTTGTTGCGCATCCGCAAAGAACTCGGCCTGTTCGCCAACCTGCGGCCCATTCGATTGTTCAGCCAGCTCGTCGATGCATCGCCGCTGAAGCGTGAGATCATCGAAGGCACCGATATCCTGTTCTTGCGTGAACTCACGGGCGGAATCTATTTCGGTGCCTCCGGTCGCGACGACAACAACGGAGACGAGAGCGCCTATCAACAAATGGTCTACAGTGTCAGCGAAGTGGAACGGATCGTGCGACTGGCGGCCAAGGCAGCCCAAGGTCGTGACAACCGCTTGACGAGTGTGGACAAAGCGAACGTGCTGGAACCCAGTCGCTTGTGGCGTCAGGTTGCCGCAAGAGTGATGACAGAAGAATTTCCGGATGTTCAGTATGACGTGGTGCTCGTCGATGCGATGGCGATGCACTTGATCAACCGACCGCGTGACTTCGACGTCGTCGTGACCGGAAACATGTTCGGCGACATCTTGACCGACGAAGCGTCGATGTTGCCAGGTTCACTTGGCATGCTACCCAGCGCGTCATTGGGCAGCGATGGACCTGGTTTGTACGAGCCCATTCACGGTTCGGCACCCGACATCGCCGGCAAAGGAATCGCGAACCCGCTGGCCACCATCTTGGCCGCCGCCATGATGCTGCGTCACTCACTGGATTTGCCCGCCGAAGCCGATGCGATCGAAGCCGCAGTGGAAGCCGTCTTGGCCGACGGTTTGCGTACCGCCGACATCGCGCGGGGCGCAGAGTCGATCGGCACCGAAGCCATGGGCAACGCAGTGCTGCAACGCTTGACCCAATAGTGTTGGAGACTGCTGACTTAGCCGTGTTGCGTTCTATCTGTGAGCCGATGGCGCTATCAAACGCCGTGAGCCGCGACGCGTGAGCGGCCGGGTCTTACACGTACCAAGCATCCATTTCAGTGCGTAAAACCCGTGGCCTGACGGCCAGCGGCGCAGGGCGCATGACACCACCCAGCGTTTGATAGCACAACCATGCTAAGCGGGACGCCAAGGCGAATGACGGCTCTAACCCTGGGCGATGTTGTTAAACGCCTTCGGCGCAGGGAGAAAAGTTGCGCATGCCAATCCCCGTACAACCCCAAACTTTGATCAGCCTAAGCTAAGAACGCGAGTTGAGCTAAGATACCAGCACGACGCGCAAGCGAGTGATTCACGGCGTTTTGTTCACGCGCTTGCGCTTCGTGCAGGTATCTGCAGGTGGACTGAAACACGGGCGCCCCACGATGCTATCCTACACGTTTCTTCAGCCATTTCATTCGGGATTCACGATGCTAACGCTCATGTTTGCTTCAGCACGAACCATAACCTTGAACGCGATTGAATCGATCGTGGCTCAATCTCACGACTGTGCTCAACACACAGCAGGAGGCATGGAAACTTTACGAATCATGGATTCAGGATCCCTGTTCATGGATTTTTATGTTGGGGATGAGGATGAGCAAAATGACACGATGGATGACTTCAAAGGCGTCTCCGAACCACCAGAGTTCGCTGCACTGTTGAAGAGCCGATCGCTATGCTTTGTTATCGTAAACTGCAGTGAAGCACATGCGGCAGCGGTGAATTCGATTCTTGATCGCCTGCGAACGAACGGCATCATTGACTTTGATGCGACGGACGACGTAAGTGTATTGGACGGATCTCCGATTCTCTCCTGAAACTTGAGCGTGACGGCACGCCCGGTAGATCCAAGACGGTTGATGAAAAGCGACTCATTGTTCGATTCATGAGTGTCAAACACTTACGAACGATTTAATCCAAATGCCAAAGCAAGGTTGATTCGGATACCTTCCTACCCGCGGACGTGACCACACGACTACCATCGTGAGACACTGCGAGGACATGAACAAACCTCGCGCGACCTGTTGGCAGCACCGCGATGGGATGACCTGAGCGAGTGAAAACGCTGACTCCTGTCAGGCTTGGATTCGGCGAGTAATCCGCCCCACCGATAAACAAAAGCTCACTGTCGCCGCTCCATCGCGCCATCAGATTTCCCCCGTGCAGCACTTTAAAGAAGATCCGATGAATCGGCTTTGGCGGCACGATCGCCTCACCAATCACGCTGGAATTCCACTGCAAACTCCCCAACGTCGAGATAAGCCATCCCGAGTTCGGTGCGTGTAATCTTCCCGTTTCAGACGTGTACTCCTTCAAGTCAGGTGATATCGAGACAGGAGCGTCTGGCAAGTAGCCTTCCGCTTCGACCGTCACACTGCCGTATCCGCGATCATTCCAATGGATCTTCAGCCTCTGCGTCTTGTGGGGCTCTGGTTGCCAAAAACGTCGGGCCGGCTTGCCGATCAGCGAGGAGCGAATGGCGTACACGGATTCATCATTCGGGCGTAGAGCCAAAGCAGCATTGCCGCCCAGGTCAACAGGCGGCCCCACGAACGTTTGAAGTTCGCGATCGTAGAGCAGCAATTTCGTGCATTTCCGAACGCTATGACTCCCACGTGTGAACACGAGTCTCCCGTCGGCGAGGTTCCCGTAAAAGCTCATGTCGAAGGCTGAGTTGGAGAACGAGCGATTTTCCGGATCCGGTGGCACCTCGATGACTTCCCATTGATCGTCAGGATCGTCGGGTTCGTCGGGATCGTCGGGCCGAGCTTCAAGATCAAGGATCAGAAAGCGACTGTCAGGGCGAATCAAAACGAGTTCGCTCTCATCGGCGGTCAGTCCAAACGTTTGCCAGGAAATCGTTTCCTGAGGTATTTGGTCGGCACCAGGAATCATGAATTCACGCAAAACCACTGCATCCCTTGTGCGAATCTGTTGGATTCGATCGGTCAACAAGACAAACAAGTGATCGCCTGAGCGATCAAATTCGGCTTGCAGAATCGCCGTTTCAATTGGGAATGAACGCTGCGCAGCTCCAACGGAAACGCTGCCGAAAACCAACAGAAACACAATATAAAATCGCATCAATCCACCTTCGATCAGTTGCTCTCTATTCTCTAGTGCGTCGATGGGCTTCAAGGGCGCGCGAAATCTCACCATTTTCTTGCTACTTCATCACCATTTAGTTTTCTCACTTGGCGAACGGGTCCTTTTGCGGTGCCGTGATGTCACCACGCAAACGGGGCTCGTTCGACGATCGGATCTCGTGCATCCGCCGCATTCTTTCCAACGTCATCATGGATGCGGTATGCACTTCCCGGTTTGCATTGATGGTCAGCAGGCCATCGCCTGCCGATGCAGAATATTCGCCTCCGTTTTGAGTCCATTGATTCGGGCTGATGGATTTCAACAAATAGTCAACGATTCGCGATTCCTTTCCTTCAGTAAACCCCGGAAGTTTGTAGACACGTACGTATTGATATGTCTTTGCGTTTTCGATGGAAGTGATCTGAATCGCCTCATCGCGGATGATGTAGGACATCCCAAGGGGCGGGAGCATCAAATCAAGGGCACTGCGCAGTGTGAACCCCTTGGCATCTATCGTAACCGGAACCTCGAGGTCGGGCTGGGCGGCCTCCATCCATTCTTGGTCGACAATGATTCGAACATTATGTTTGTCTGCCAGCAAAGGGATGATGTCGATCAGTGGCGACTGGATCGCATAAAGGGAAGTTCGCTCGCCAAGCACTTCCTCCAGTCGTGCTTCTGCTTGCACCGAATTAGTGAAGGAGCTCGTATTGACCACTGACGCCTGACTCGGCGAGGTCTGTGGTTCGTCGCCGTGGGTTACCGCAGTCATCATTAGCAAGACGAGCAACCCATTCAGGACAACATTGGAAACGCTAGATGGCATGACATTCTCTCCGGAAAATTGAGTGGTGGTGTCCGCAAGTATCTGATGTTTGCGGGCTACGGTGACTTCGCGTCTTCATTTGTCTTCTCCGCCTTGAAACGCTCGTCGACGATGGGCGTATTGGCTGGCAGTTGAATTCGATTCAGGTCAATGATTTGTCCGTCAACGACCAATTCGATGTAGTTGGTCCATTGCCAGCGCGATCGGGATTCAGCGGGGTAACCTTCGATGGGCGCTTCGGGCGTCTTTGGGTTGTCCCACTGTCCTTTGGGAGGACAATGAACGACAACGCCCGCATGGTCTTTGCCTAGAAAGAAGTTGGGCGATTGCACCAGAAAGATGGGGGCCCCTTCGCTCTTGACTTTCAGGATGAACGGCCAGGCGGCCTCAAACTCTTCTCGAGTCTTGAAGCGCATTGCGAAATGCTGTGCCTCCAACGTCGGGCCGACCAAAGTACGTGATTGCTTGCGCAGTGGTTCCAGTTCACTCGGCCACTCTTTCGGCCAATCTCCCGTCTCGGAAACCGAATAGAGCGCGAAAGCGGTGGAACTCAACGCCAAAAAGGCGAGGACGACAATTGAAACTCTTGTATTGCACATGATGGATACTCCAAATTGGGATCTTGAATTGGTTTGCGAAATCAAGTCGGCTGCTGTTAGTAGGTCTGTCACGGCTTAGTTTTAGGGTAGCAAAACTCGCCAAGAGTTTCGGCAGTAAATCACCGAAAGTCTTGACGACTTTCGCTACGGCCTCAACCCGAACATTCAGTTGTCACGGACCTCAATAAATCTTTTGCAGTTCCCCGCTATTCGTCTTGGCTTGATGGGACGCCTAACTCCGGCAATGATCGTTGTTGCTTCGGTGTCTGCCATTCCTCCAACAAAGCGGCGGCTGCTTCGTGAACCTCCCGATTCGCACTGATGGTCAACCAACCGTCGGTTGCCGAGGCAACATATTCACCTCCAACAAGCCACCAGCTTTCTGGAGTGATTTTCGTCGTCAAGGCCTGAATGACCTGCTCCTCCTGCCCTTTCAATGGCGGCGGCAATTCATGGACTCGTTCGTATTGGTAGGCCTCCGCCCTGTCGATCGAAGTGATGCGGATTTCGTCGTCGCGGACGATGTAGGACATTCCCAGCGGTTCCAGGATGAAGTCGAGTGCCGCTCCCAGCGAAAGGTCGCCCAGGTCTGTGCTGACTGGCTGATTCAAATCCGGCGTTTCATCCTCCAGCCACAACGGGTCGATATCGATTTTTACATCGTGGAATCTGGCAAACTGTTCGGCAACTTCAGCAAGCGGCAACTTCTTGATGGATTTTAACGTTGGCTGCTGAAGCATCTTGTGAATCTTGTCTTCTACCTGTGTTCTTCGAGTCGCTCGGTAGGGGCGATATTTGTGAAGAGTTGCCTCGTCGGTCGGTGAACCCGCGTCCGAGACGCCCGCCGATGGCTGATAGGCTCGATCCAGTAGCTGCTCAAACTTGCTCTGTTCTCGTGGTAAACGCTCGTGTGAGGCGCCGAGTCCGCCAAGTCTCACGTTGTCAAAGTTCTTCATCATCTCCACCCTGATTTGTTCCCACAATTCCTGTTCATGAGGCGTTTTCGGACGCGAGGTAAGGAGAACGTCGCGAATCTTCAGCCATGGGACGGCGTCCTTGTCCCCGAAGCGGATTTCCCAGACATCAAATACGTTTCCCTCACTGATATAACGCGAGGAATAGGACAGTTGATGTCCTGGCTGAAACGTTTGCGTGTCAATGATCTCCTGCAGCTCATTGCGTGTTCCTGCGTTACCCTTGTTCTGATCAATCCAATTTCGTAGCGAGCAACGACTTCATCAGTCGTGAGCTCCTGTTGCTTGCGTCCAACCTCGCTTTGACGTGCCATTCGATTGAATGCGGCGACTGCGTCATTAACTGATGCGACTTGCTTTGCCGTAAGGAAACCGAATTGCCCGGTGATCCGTGATTCGAATTTTGCTGACCGGTTATCCTGTGAGGCGCCAGCGGAGGACAACCGAGGCTCTCCCATCGTCGAGTTGTCCAGTCGCAATTGAAAGCCGTTTTTAAGCTCCGCATCGAGCTTCGCCTGTGGCTCATCCTGCGTCAGTGTATCTGCGGGAACCGGAGTGTGGCGATCTCCGATACGAAGGGTGCGGATGGGGTCGCTGTACCACAGCGACCCAATTAAGTATTCAGGTTTGCGCGGCACAAACAGTCGAGCGTCCCAGTAGTCGGATTCGTCACGTGCCACCAACTTATAGGAATCCAGCCGGCAATCATGGAGAACGCTTCGCAGCACTCGATTGACCGCGTTGGAATGATCGTCTTCCTTCATTACCCCGTCAGCCAGGATCGTCAGATGACGCTGGCCGAGAATCTGCTCCATCGCTGTCGCGGAATGCCACTCCACCTTCAGTGGAATCGTGACGTACTCGCCTTCTTCCTGTGGCACCGCCTGAACCCGCTCCACACCTCCGAGTTCAGCCTCTGCTGAAGCTGGCTTTTTTGGAGCATCGATTTCGTCCATCGCCGCTTGAATCTGCTCGGCGAGAGCCTTCGCGTCGATGTTTCCTGTGATCGTCAACTTGTTTCCGATCGGCGTAAGTACTCTGGGGGCGCTCAGGACCTTGCGGTCGAACGTGATCACCATGTATCCACTGGTTCCTTGCTCACTCAGTTTCGTTGTTGCCTCCAGAAAACGCGCACCGGCTTCTTCGGTCAACGTCATGGTAACGATGTCACCTCCGGACGGATTGTTCGGATCGGTGGTGGCGGTGACTTCGATGATGTCGGCTTCGGTCAACACCGATTCTTTGTCGGACTGAATCATTAACAATGGGCCGCCGGGAACCTGATAAGTCTCTGGTCCCGCGGCCACTTCTGGCTCGTCCTCAGGAACCGCGACGGCTCCATGAATCCGCAATCGCCGGACCAGCAGCGGCTCGACGGGCTGGCCATCGGAGATCGTCAGCAGGTTGCGAATGGTCTGCTCGTCGTTATCGTTGGCGAGGAACTTGACCGTGCCATCAGCGAATGCAGCATGCACGCCTTGCTCGAACCAGCCACCGAACTTGGGCAGCGGTTGATCAGCCGAGTATTCGATGTCGTCGGGCTTCGTCCATGGGACGTCGCGTTTCGCTTCGATCACTGCGATGCAGTTGGACGTTCCGTCGAGCATGTCCCTGAAGGACGCCCCATGCTGTTTCCAGAATACGGTGGCTTCGGGCGTGTATTGTTCGAAGTGAGCTTGCAATGTGGCAGGATCATCATCACCAATGTATGCGCTCTCATCCAAGTCATTCGGACCGCCGTCCCGCTGGTCCCGCATTTCTTGAAGCTGTGCCGCCCGTTTGGAGATGTCGTCTGAAACGACTCCAAAGTAGGACGTGTTGGTCGAATCAGCTTTGTCCAGCGGCGAGCGATAAACGTCGGGCATCTTCGCGAGTAGTCCCTTGTTATGCTCGCTATTCCAGGGTTCATCGAAATGATACTGGTCATAAAGCTCCTGATGTCCCAACAGCGGCAACAGTTCGACTCGCCAGCTATGCGGCGGCCCACCCCTGCCGTCTTTGCCGCTGATCGTTCCCGGAGGAAGTTGCCCGTGCACTTCGTGATAGTGATGCAGTGCATTGATGATGTGAGTCAGGTTGTTGACGGTTTCTCGGCGCAGGGAAACGGAGAATTGGTTCGCAGAAGGGGCAACGGCACCTCCGGCGGAATCAGTAACCTGCCCAGCCGAATCCTTTGGATTCGTCCCGCCGAGCGTCGCGGCAAAATCACCGTCTTGGAATTTTTCGTCGACGAAGTAGTCATCCAGCAGGATGATGTTCATGGCGGCGTCGAGCTTGGTTCCGCCGAAGCGATCGACTTTGCTTCGCCACGATGCAATGTCTTGTTTCGCAAGTTGGCTGAGTCGCTTTTGATACTTGATGGCCAGATCCTGCGCGATGGAAGATTCGGCCATGCCAGACGCAAGTGACAGATCGGTGGTTCCGCTTGACAGCTCGTGAATTTCATCATCAAACAACGCGTCAACGGAAATCAAAACCAGTGGCACCGCATAGCTGGGGCCACCGTCGAACACTTCTCGATCATTCTGCCCGATTGTTTCCTTCATCAAGGATTCAAACGCGTTCTTCCACGCCTCAACCTCCGATGGGTTCAATGACTGCAGTTGTTTGAACAATCGGCTCGCAGTATTCGTGTTCCAATCACCGTCTTCGAACAGGACACCCATACGATTGACGATGTATGTCCGGCATGCCTGGCGTGCCATCTCGCCGTTCAGTTTGTCACCCGTGACCCGCTCTAACTCGACAAGCCACTTGTCCAGTTCCCCATCAGGTACTGCCTCCAAACGTCTTGTTAGTTCGGCGCCCATGGCAACGCTAATTGGATCGCCGGATGGAATAACAGGCGCGCCTCCGGGCGGTTTGATCTCTTGAAGATTCTTTCGCAGGCGTCCGTAGGGCCAATCGCCCAGGGCACTTGCTACCGGGGCAACTTTTACGATTCGGACAACATCGTTTCCACCTCGCTGCAACGTGACAGAGTCGTCGTCGAGCGCCAGCCCGTCGATCTGGCCGCCGATCTCGATTTTGTAATTCCCCGCCGCGATGCGAACGGACTTGCCAGATTTTGAGACAGTCAGTTCTTCGACAACGTCTTTGCCCTGGACAACGCGAATCGGAACGTCGTCGGCCTCGCTTTCAATGCGCAGCGTGCCCTTGTTCCACTGAAGGACGATCAGGACGCCGGCAAGTAGAAGAATCGGCAGAAAGCAAGTTGCAAGGAACTTGGACGACCAGCCACGCTTCGACCCACTTGAATTTGGTTCAGCGACCGACTGAGGGAGTCGATCTGCATAGCGTCGGACCGCCGCGTTTGCGGTCGTGACCGGAGTCAGTATTGACGATAGGGGTGTTAGCAACTGGGTCCGCACTGTGTCTCCATCGCGATAGCGGATCGATAGAAAATCCATCCGCGCCGGATGCGTTAAACGTGAGTAATGTCCAATCGAGACTTCTTCAATGCACAATAACGGGATCTTTTGATGCAGGCCGCTGTTGAACGTCCACTCGATTGAATCATTATTCAGACGCACCTTACCGCGTTCCAGGAACGGCCAGACGTGGCGACCGAAGAAGCTGCGCTGATGGTCCGGACTGGAGAATACGCACTTGGCCCATTGCGAAAGATCGGTTGTCACCACGCCGCTGGTATGATCTTCGGGTATCATCGGCAATTCAAACTGCAAGGGTTGCTGAACATGAGCCACGCATTTTTCGAGCAGCTCCGCGACTTCCTTGGCAGAATCGAACCGATCATCGGCATCTTTGGCCATCAGTTTCTGAATGATCGCACACAACCAGTCGGGGATATCGGGATTGGTCTCGCGGATCGGTCGGGGATGCTTGTCGGTGATTAGACGCAGTACACTGAAGCTCGATTCGGCCCGAAACGGTGGGTGCCCTGTACACATCGCGTACAGAACGCTGCCCAGAGAGAACAAGTCACTGCGATGATCGATCTTCTCGGCCCTCGCTTGCTCGGGCGACATGTATTGCGGCGTCCCGGCGATCACGCCGCTGCAAGTCATCGAGGCATCGTCAACGGCGCGGGCGAGCCCAAAGTCCGTGATGGTGACGCGTTCGACGCCTTGTTCCATCAGTATGTTGCCGGGCTTGATGTCACGGTGGACGAGGCCCTGATCATGCGCGGCGGCCAAACCGGCGGCGACCTGAGCAGCGATACGCAGAATATCGACCAATGGCAAGGGACCTTCGGCGTCGATTCGTTTCTGTAGCGACTGGCCACGCACATACGGCATCACCAAATAGGGCAACGCTTGTTCGTTGGAGACACCATGAATCGCGATCACGTTGGGATGCAGCACGGCAGCGGCCGCTTTCGCTTCCCTTGCAAAACGCTGGCGAGCCGATCCGCTGGCCGCCAGATGCGGAGCCATCACCTTGACCGCCACCACGCGATCGAGCGATTGATCGCGAGCCTTCAGCACGACGCCCATCCCACCGCTGCCGATTGCACCAGTGACTTCATAGCCGCCAATTCGACCGAGCGAGTCGGGGTCGTCGGTGGGCGAAAGCTGCGACAAGACCAACTCGATCTGCGCGTCGCGCGAGCGAGTGACTGAAAACTCGGCTTCATGTGCCTGAGCGACCGGTTCACCGAGAAAGACGCTGGCTTCGCGCCATGCGGAGGCTTCAGCAACTTGCTGCTCAAGTGCTAGACCGCACGATTCGCATTCGTCCAGATGCGAAGTGAGTTCCCGCTCAGCCTGGTCGCTCAGTTCTCCACGCACAAACGACGAAAGTCGATTCGGATCACAAACTTGCTGATTCATGCTTCTGATGCCTCCAGTTCGGCAATCACGTCACGCAGTCGCTGCATGATTCGGCAGCGAGCCGTGTAGATGGTTCCAAGAGATTTTCCGAGTTGATCTGCCGCCGCCCGATTGCTTTGCCCGTCGATGACGGTCAGCTCGAACGCACGCCAAGTGTCGGGCTGGACATCACTGCGAACGATCTTCGCGGCTTGCTGGTAAAGCTGGCGACGATATTCCCAATCGATCAGCGATTCCGTCTCCGGATCAGTCTGCTGAAACTGAGCCAACAATTGCTGAACCGACGACCCACCCGCTGCCGGGTCTTTTGGGCCACGAGACAACGCATTGACGATCGCATTGCGAGTGACTCTGGCCAGCCAATGACGAAATCGCGTGGCCCCGTCCCGCTTCTCCCAATCACCAATTGCCGAAGCCACCGCCAACAGGACCTGCTGTGCAAGATCCTGAGCATCAGCGTCCTGTAACCCGCGAGCGACGGCGGTGCGAAAGATCACCGGTCGATAAATCGAGACAAACTGCTCCCACGCCGCCCGGTCTTCCGGGTTCTTGACCTGAACAATCAGGCTTTCGCGTGTTTCTGGGAACTGTGTCATACGGTGCGATCGGCTGCTGTGGCAAAGCGAACATTCTACCCGACAGCAGTTAAACACATGATTTCGCCATCCTTACACGAAAATGGCAAAGAAGTTTTCGCATCGTCGATCGACTGACTGAGTCCGGCTCGACGGTACAGCGTATTTTGTCATACACAGCATGACCTACGGTTCGTTCGTTTTCGACTTGGAAAGTCGAACGACAATCGTCGCTCCTCATTCAAGCCGGTTTGATGCGGCGGTAGGCATCGCAGAGTAAGCGAACGGCTTGTGTGATCTCCTCGTCGGTGGTGAACTTTCCGATCCCGAATCGAACGCTTCTGCGTGCCTCGGATTCCGTCAATCCGATCCCCGTCAACACGTGGCTTGGGTTCGCATCCACACTGCTGCACGCCGAGCCGCTGCTGAAACACACATCGGGCGCCGCAGCCATCCACGACTCGCCTTCCACATCCGGTAATCGCACATTCAAGTTCCCAGCCAAACGCTGCGGGGATTCCAGTGAGATGCCGTTGAGTACAAGCCCTTCAATACACTCCAACAACTTGCCACAAAAAACTTTGCGAAGCTGTCTGATTCGAGCGTCGGACTCGCTCATCTCCGACACAGCAATTTCCAAAGCAGTTGTCAACGCGACGATGGATGCCGGAGCAAGCGTTCCGCTACGCAGATTGCGTTGCTGACCACCACCCACGATCTGCGGACGCAAACGGACACGCCGATTCCCGTTTCCCACGACGAGAATTCCAATTCCCTTTGGCCCATAGAACTTGTGCGCCGAAGCGCTGAGCAAATCGACATCGACGGACTTCATGTCCACGGGCAAACGACCAACGGCTTGCGTGGCATCGCTGTGCAACAGGGCACCTGCTTGATGACACAAATGAGCGATCTGTTGCATCGGGCTGATCGTTCCGATCTCATTATTGGCCCACATCACCGAAACCAGCGCCGTGTCCTCATCGATTGCTCCAGCCAACGCATCCAGGTCCACACATCCGGCCAGCTCGTGATCCTGTGGATAGGCTGGTACGCGTGTGACACGCCATCCGTTTTGCTCGATCTCGGCAACCACATCCAGTACGGCGTGATGTTCTGTGAAGCAGGTGATCAGGTGACGACGTTTTTGCCGCGGGTGACCACAGATTCCACGGATCGCCAGGTTGTTGCTCTCAGTCGCACCACTGGTCCACAGGATGGATTCAGCCGGGCACCCAAGATGCCTCGCCACACATGCTGCCGAACGCGCGACCACGTCCGCCGCAACACGCCCCGCCGAATGCGACGTGCTGTGTGGGTTCCCGAACGACTGCGTCAACCAAGGCAGCATCGCGTCAACGACCCGTTGATCGCAAGGCGTCGTGGCATGGTGGTCCAGATAGATCATTTCACGAGTACAACGCGGCAACGGCCAGTTGGCTCCATGTCTCCAAACTCTCCGACTGGGATTTCAGTTCATCGACGGCGACGAAGCCACCTTCGGCCAAATCGGCTTCGTTGCTGGCCACGTGCGGAGCCGTCAAGACGAATCGATGCACCACACCCAAGTGAACTTTGCCGACATCGTTGGACGGATCGTAGATCAATCCTTCGACCGTGTGGGTGTACTCCGCATCCAACTGGATTTCTTCGGCCAGTTCGCGTTGCATTCCGGTTTCGTACGTGTCGCCTTCTCCTTCGGCGTCTTCGGCGCTGATGTGCCCGCCAATCCCGACACTTCGCTTCGCGTGCAACCGCTTCTCACCTGAACCGCCACCACGTGTGTACGCAAAGAGATTCAATCTTCCTTGCTCATCGGTCCACTCCAACAACACGTAGGGAATCAACTGCTTGAAGGTCGGGTCCGTTTCCATCTTGCTGCGTGGCTGGAACGACAATTGGTCAGATTTCAGTATCGGGCCGAGATACTTAGCCGTATCGGCCTCGAATCCTTCGAAATACCCGATCTCGTTCACCACCGATTCTGGCACGACCAACACGTGTTCTTCGTCTTTACTCACTTCGATTTCCCTGGGATTCAACGGGGGCATTTATCGCGTCGCCAATCTCAGGCAGACAACGTACTGATCGCCACGAAGCAACAGTCTATCACCGATGACAATCGGTGCCGACCAGCAGGGGTAGCTTAGCGCGGGACGAATCTTGGCGTCCTTGTCGTCGCTTTGTTGCGCCGGTTCTGCCATGTCCCAAGCCGCGATCACGTCCAGCCCCTTCGGGTTCGGCTTGATCACTTGCAATTGTCCGCCCTCGTCCCAAACCAACAAATGGTCGTTCACTTGTGCAACCGACGATCGCGTCCGACGATTGTCAACCCACATGACTTCTCCGGTCGACCACTTTACGCATCGAAAATCGCTGTCGGGTCCATTGCGTCCGCTGCACCCGTACAGATACCCATCGATCAGTGCAGGTGTTGACCAATGACATCGCATCGATTGCAAACGGCGATTACGTTGCGGATCCTGCCAGACGACTTCGACGCCTGTCGGTTTCGCAGACAGCAAAACGCTGCCGATCTCGTAGCACTCACTGATGAAGACTTGAGCTCCATCGACGACGGGCACCATCGCATTGACGCTTTCCAGAATTCTCGCGCGGTGGTAATGCGTCCACAGCACGCGACCGTCCGTTGGGTCCAGAGCCAAAAGATGGTCGCGAGCAAAGTACAGCACAACCGTTTTGCCATCGATTTGCATCGTTCGTGGACTACTGTAACTCGACAAGTCGCCACCGCTGGCCCAAAGTTGCTTTCCGTTGTTGCGGTCAAAGGCCACGAGGGCCGATCCGGCCGGTGAAACTCGGTCCAAACGTCCCGGCGCAATACTCGCGTCTTCTGGTGGACTACCACCGACCGGCACAATCAACGAGTCGCCGACGACAAGCGGCGAGCTGCCGACACCGAAAAAGTTTTGAACGACACTGAACCTTTTGTTCGTATCCACGCTCCATACCGTTTCACCGTCCGAGATTTTCCGACAGCACAAAATCCCCGTCACCCCAAACGTATAAACGTGTTCGCCCGCGAGCGTTGGGGTGCTTCGGGGACCGGCTTCGTATCCCAGCATGTCTCGGTATTGAAACGGCGTCGAGGATTGCCAAAGGGTTTCGCCGGTATCCAAGTCGACGCAGCGGAGGCGTTCGACGGTTTCTCCCGATTGAACATCAGCGTCAAATTGGTAATACCGATTGTCAGCGGCGGCCCCCATCCCGTAGCCTTCACCCACCGGCAGCGACCATAGAAATTCCGGCGTCTGGCTCCAATCATACTGTAGCCCGCCGGTCACGGCCGCATTGTCAAAATTGGCCCCCAAGAATCGAGGCCATGAGAGCTGCTGCGTGGGCTCCTCGGCGAATGCAGCAGGGGTAATCCCCGATACCGGGGACAACGCCAACCACAGCCAAATCGTGCTCGAAAACAAGAGAACCGGGCGTAATGAACTGAATGTGAAAGGATTCTGGGGCATGATCTCTGATAATGTGAACAACGGATTCCGCGACGCCGGCGTACGGTTTCTGTTGACTTGGTCTCCGCACACCAGTTGACCCCATGAATGTAACGCAACTTGGCCGACCACGTGATCCGTGGCCGTCCCTGCCCTTTGAAAGTGATCCACTGAGCCGATCCCATGTCTGACCTACGCGTCAATGCACGACTGACGATCCCTGAGCGTGAAATCACGCTTTCTGCCGTCCGCAGTAGCGGTCCAGGAGGGCAAAACGTCAACAAAGTGAATTCAAAGGTGACGCTTCGCTGGTCGCCGGCGAACTGTGAATCCCTCAGCGGACCTTGGCGAGATCGGTTCGTCACCCGATTCGCGAACCGAATCAATCGCGAAGGCGAGCTGGTGCTGCACAGTGACAAGTATCGAGACCAACCGCGGAACATGGCGGACGTTCGCCAGAAGCTGGTCGAGATGTTGCTGGAGTGCCAGGCACCACCCAAATCCAGAAAACCCACCCGGCCGACTTTGGGGTCCAAGCGTCGAAAACGAGATGCGAAAGAGAAGCAATCGCAAAAGAAGCAAGCCCGCCGCACGGACTTCCGCCGAGACGGTTGACTCCTCAATCAGCCCCTCAGCTTGCCCGACAGCGATCCACTAATCGGACCAATCAGTCCATTCGTTGAATCCAGACCAAAAACCGTTTCAGGTTGATCACACTCTTGGTTGCCTGTCGTTGTGGTTGAGCAAAGTTTCAGGCGACGTGAAGACCAGCGTCTCATGTCTGTCCAGCAACGCAATCGATTTGGCCGACCCAAATGTCACTCACCACCGAGCTAATCAGCGATTCATCACAGCTTGATAAGGCGACGATTGATTGTTGGAACTCGCTTGCCGCCAACCCCTTGCAACGTTGGGAATGGCTCGGCAGTTGGTGGCACGCCTATCAAGGCCAACACACCCTGTACGTCCTGCTGGTCAAACGCGGAGACGAGATCGTTGGAATAGCTCCCTGGTGCATGGAAAACCGTATCAGCACCGGACGAACGGTCGTGTTTTTGGGTTCGGGCAAAGCCTGCACGGACCACCTGTCACTGCTGTGTCGCCCTGGCGATATCGAGCCCGTCTGCAACGCTCTTGCTCAGTGGCTCAACGAAACCGCCCTCGGGGAGTCCATCAAAATGCCGCGTGAACTGACTTGGGATGCGATCGAATTGATCGGCGGTGACGAATCCGACGAGCGACTGAATGTCTTTGCCAATCAGATCGAGCGAACCGGGCTAACCGTCAAACGCACTGCTGGTGACGGTTGCTACGTCATCGACCTCCCCGAGCAGTGGGAGCAGTATGTTGCGCAAAGATCCAAGAGTGGACGCCGAGAACTTCGCCAGTCGATCAAGAACGTAGACGACGGCACGGTAGTCATTCATACCGTCCAAAACGAAGCAGAGCTTGAGCAGTACTGGGATGACTTCGTCGACCTCCATCAACGTCGACGACACGCATCGGGAACGACGGGATGCTTTGATCACCCGCCGTTCGATCAATTCATTCGACGCGCCGCCTCGGAAATGCTGAAGTCTGGGATGCTGAGAATGGCCGTCGCCATACATGACGACACCCCCATCGCAGCAATGTTTGCCATCACGGATGCTGAATCATTGTACTTCTATCAGTCCGGAATGAATCCCGACGAAGCCAAACTGCGTCCCGGCAGCACGCTGTTCTGCGAGGGTATTCGAAACAGTATCAACGAAGGACGCGTGCGCTTTGACATGATGCGTGGTGACGAAAGCTACAAATTGCGATGGCGCGCTCAACTGCACCCCTCTCAAGAAATTCGCATCTGTAGTCCGCGTGCTTCCGCTCAGATCCGCAATCAAGTCTACTCCATCGGAATCTCGTTCAAGAACCTGATCAAGTCCGGACTTGCTACGTTTCAACCGTCCGGAGAGTTGCCTTGAGCAGGCTCAGTAGTAGCTGCCGCAAGCTCGCTCTGCGAGCCTACTACCACGGAACCGCTCCGTTCAGGTCGCGAATGCGCGATCGACTGGCCGCGGAAGGTCGCGTACCCGTTTGCGTGCTGTTCTATCATCGGGTCGCCGACACACATCCGAACTCTTGGTCGATGACCAATGCTCAGTTCAAACAGCAGATTCATTGGCTGCAGAAGCATGCTGAAATTGTTCCCCTGTCCGAAGTACAGCGTCGAATAGAAAGCGGCCACAATGATCGCATCGCCGTCGCGATCACTTTTGACGACGGATACGCCGACAATTGCGATCAAGCCATCCCGTATCTGATCGAGAATAAGATTCCAGCGACTTACTTCGTAACGCACGATTCGGTGGTCAACCAGCGATCGTTTCCCCAAGACATTGCGGAAGGAATCCCGCTGAGGCCGAACACGCTCGATCAGATTCGCGAAATGGCAGGAAGCGGGATCGAAATTGGCGCCCACACACGCACTCATTGCAACGTTGCCGCAATCACCGATCCGGCCGTCTTGGTCGATGAAATCGTGACCGCCAGCCGAGAATTGAGCGACCTGATTGGACAGCCGATCAAGTACTTTGCGTTCCCCTACGGCACGCCGAACACCATGTCCGCCGAGGCGGTACGACTGGCCAAGCAAGCCGGCATGCAGGGCGTCTGTTCCGCGTTTGGTGCTTACAACTGGCCCGGGCAAGATCCGTATCACATCCGCAGAATCCACGGCGACCCGCAGTTCATTCGTCTCAAGAATTGGTTGACCCTGGACCGCCGTAAATTCTCAGTCGGTGTCGACTTTCAATTTACCCCAACCGATCTATCACTGCCGCCAGTCATCGCACCCATCACAACCGCCCCCGGCACGATCACTCCTGCGGCGGGATCGCTGAGCTGACCGTGCCCAACCCGCGATAGGGGGATTCGCCAGAATTCCCTGCACGCTTTCTGTTCTCCACTCCGGCGTCCCGACCTACTTGAAATCGAGCAGACATCTCGGCGACAGCCCTCGTTTCCACCTCTGACAGCCACGGCGAGAAAATGCCTGCAAACAAAAATGAGAGTTGGTAAGAAAACCTATCGCCACTACTCACCTCTGAGTTCACCGCGGACGAGACCAACCGAGCGAATGCGGGGTCGGAGTGCGTTGCCTAGACTCTATACCGCAAACATCTGGCAAAAGCCGGGCAGGATCAATTAACGTAAATAGAAACCATCTACCTGCAACGGAGCATCAGTGGTGTGAAGATGTAATTCGTGCAACAGCTTCATCCCAACCTTTTCCGACCATTTGTCGGTTGGACTTGTGGGAAGTTCCAAAGGCACCAAGCCGATGCTCGCCTCACGATCGCCCGGCGTAAACAACCATCCGAGTCCGTCCGCACGTGGAGTCATTTCCGCCAGTCGTTTGGGAGAGAACGCCTGCTTCACTCGCGCAACTTCTTGCCGCAGGTCAGTGACTGAGCCTAATTCATGAGGACGCCGTATGCCCAATACCTCGCAGAGCAAAATAACCCGAAGACTGTCATAGTGAAAAAATCTTGTCGTGATTGGTTCGGATTCAAGAGAAGTATGCGACTCGATATCGTCAATCACTGCTTGAATGCATTGCCCCTGACCTGGCAATGTTCTTGAGTCAACGACAAACATGCGACTCCACATGACAAAAGCGAGATAGCGTCTCATAAACGTCGCATCCTTCATGCATGCATGAAGGATTGACTTCGACATTGATTCCGCAGAAATTGAATTGCGGATGTCCGAAGCACGAATGTATTGCGGAAGAACTAGTCCTTCAGTGGCAACAATAGATGCCAAGAATGCGTACTCATCGCTTGGTCGAGATAACGCTAGAACCGGAAGTGCATGGTCGATACGCTCACTCAGTTTGAGCCTCTGCAGTGAAGCGTAGGAATCGGCGGAAATGAATTGCTCATCTCTCAGATCATCGGCTAGACCTGATACCAACGCGTCCAAGTCCTGAGAACAAGCGATTTGCATCGTTGAACTAGCGATAAACGCAACGGCTACCATCCCTCGAATCATATCGTAACTCCCGTACCACTCACGAAGTCTCTACGACCGCAGTTTAGCAGTCCTGGAGCCTGGGGTCAGCCTCTTTCTCAGAGATTCTGCCATGAGTCGAGGGACTTGAGTGCGTCGATGTACGCTACTCCGAGATCACTGTTCCATGCCAAACCCGCAGAGTCAACTCATTGAGCAACCTAGTTGTCGCGCGGTGATGCCGTTTTACGAAGCACGGTGAAAAACCGACGGTGGTTTCGATGGGTTGGTTTCAGCATGGAGTTCCAGAAAACGACCTTGCAATCCGGAAACTTCTTGAGCGATGGGCGGAAGATCAGCATAAGACCCGCGTCTTGAGGGGCGATGAACACCTGCAAACATCTAGGGACAGAGCCCCCTGCCCGGCATCATCACTCCTGCGGCGGGATCGCCGAGCTGACCGGCCATCCAAGAGCCCACTGCAGTTGGAACTGCGATTGATTGTGGTCCACGACCGCTTGCAAGTAATTTAACCGTGATCGTTCCAATGCCTGAACCGACAGCAAGGCTTCCAGCGGTAACCCTTGACCGTCTTTGATTCGCTCTAAGTTGCGTCGATGAGAATCTTCCGCCGACTGGATGCCTTGCTGGGCGATCTGTATCCGTTGTTCACGTAGTTGCACCAACTTGTACGCCTCCGTCACTTCCCTCGCCACGCTGTCCATCACCCTCAGCTTCTCGAACTTAGCTTGCTGGACACGCGACGAAGCGATTCTTCGCGCGGCGTTCTCGCCCATGCCGAGATTGCGAATCTCCCAGGACATCATCGCGTCCAAATCATAACGACCGTCGACGTCGTCGAGCTGAGTCCCCAAGCCTCCGCCAAAGCCGCCCGTGCTGAAGCCGAGCACGACGCTGGGAACCAACGGAGCGAACTTCTCTCGTCGAAACGCTTCACAGGCCGCAGCCACCAATGCCTGCGATTCTTTCAACTCCGGTCGAGTGACCAATGCCGTTGCCACAAGACTGGACTTGTCGGTCTCCAACGCAACCATTCCGATCGGGATCGCTGCGACATCCAAAGGAACGATTTCGAAATCACCGTCCAAGCTGAGCGACTCGGCCAACCGCGCTGACGCAACCGCGGCACGCTCACGCGATTCCATCATCCGCGTGTCGAGCAAGGCGACCTCGGTCCGCATTCGCTCCGCGTCCGCCCGCAAACCCTCGCCTGCTTCGGCGAAGTCCTGGGTCAACTCACGCAACTGCTCGGTCCGGGAGCGAGATTCTTGCAGGATGCTGATCTCCTGGTGGGCGGCAACCAAGCTGGTGTAGTCTTGCGCAACACGCAGCAGTTGAGTGTTGATCACGCCTCTAGCTGCATGGCTTCTCGCCCAAGCCGTTGTGCGGAGTGCTTGGGGTTGAAAGATCGCATCGGCAAGGTGAAACCTGGCCACGATCCCCGGACGTGGCGTCGTCCCCGCGCCTGTCGCGCCAGCGCCGAGTCCATACTGAAAAGAGTTCCGATTGACATCGACGATTCGACCATCGCTGGCTTGATAGTTTCCATCATGTTTGTGAAAGCTGAACCCGGTTTGGATGGACGGCAACCACATCACACGTGCTTGGTCCAGCCGCGCGTAGGCCTCTTGCACACGCCACTGAGCGAGACCGACTGCGGGGTGGTCACTGCCGACCATCGCTAAAGCCGACGGCAGATTCAGATCGATCGTTTCCGGAGCCAATGGCATCGCAGCGTGCGGCATGTCGACTTCGGCCATCGGTCCATCCGCCAACAGCTGCGAAAGGCTGCTTTCACCCGACGGATCCACCAGTTCCAACGGATCCTCTTGATAGGACGCCAGCTTGCCGAGCAACGGTTGAGGCTCTGAGGATTCGGTCTGCTCGGTCAGTTGAACGGTGTAGCTACGTCCGTTGATCGATAAAACACCACTGGCAGGCTCGTTTCTTGGGTCGTCCGTTGCCTTCGACACGTCCGTTTTGGAAGGCAGTCGATAGCCGACAGGCCGAACCTCAGCGTCTCGAGAAACGACGCTCGGGCGCGAAGCACTGGGCGCTGATGCAACGCGAGGCTCCACCACCGCCGACGATGTCGCGGGTTCAGCCGGTGGAGCGGGGGCGGTGGTCGGCGCGGAATGAGCGTCCGACGAGTGCGTTACCGAACGAGGAGTGCCCGCGCATCCGATGCATCCGAGCAAACCGATCAGCAAAATCCTGTGGGGCATCCTGCCCTCCTATCTTGCGGTTTTCATGGCCTTACGTGCGTCGCAGCGAACGCACAGGCCCTACCGATCATGCTTCGGCACCCGTTCGGCCCGGTATTGATGGTACCCGGGCCATTGAAGGGTCAATTCATGCATTCAACCTGTACCGAATGATCCCTATGCCAACTATGCTGCAACTGGCAGTCGGCGATTCTCGGCTGCTGGTAATGATTACTCCGCCTCGCATGATTCTGACATCGTTAGAACGTATGAAATACAACCGCCGTCCGTCATCACTGGCCCCCCTGTTGGCCTGCTTGGTCGCCGCGTTTTCTGGTTGCGACCAACGACCACCGTCATCCCCGCCACGGACCGTCCAGGCCACTCCCGTGAACACCGTGCTGGTGGAGGAACAACAGGTTCGGCGGACCTCCCTGCAACCTGCGACCATCGCCGCCTACTACCAGGCCGAAATCCATGCCAGGGCAACCGGCTACATCTCGGAGGTCAAAGCCGACATTGGGGACTATGTAGCCAAGGATGCCCCATTGGCGATCATCGCGATCCCTGAAATCGATTCTCAACGCGCCGTGTTGTTGGCGAAAATCAACCGTCTGCAAGCGATGGAAAAGCAAACGCAAGCGGGGGTGGCATTGGCCGACGCACGGGTCAAATCGGTCGAGGCTCGATTGGTCGAAGCGCGGTCGATGATGGATCAGGCAGCGGCCTCGCTCGCTGCCGCGGAAGCAGAGTTAAGCAGAACGCAAGACCTCGTCCAACGACAGTCGCTGCAAAATCGCATGTTGGACGAAGCCCGAATGAAGCGTGACTCGGAAACGGCTCGCAAAAAGGCGATGGACTCGTCGATCGACTCCGCAGCAGCCGAAGTGCTGGTCGCGAAAGCGCAGAAAGAAGCCGCCGAGGCCGACTTGGTGACCGCGCAAGCAGAAACGTCGATCGCACAAAAAGAACTTGAGCAGCTCGACGTGCTGATCGACTTCGCCATCGTCAAAGCCCCATTCGCAGGTTTCATCACACAACGCAACGCCGAACCGGGGGCATTGGTCGGAAACGATGCCAACGATTCAACTTCGCTGTTCGTGATCAGCCAAATCGACACCGTTCGTGTTCAGTTTCATGTTCCAGAATCGGACGCGCCGCTGGTCAACCAAGGCGACGCGGTAACGTTGACACTGCCTTCATTCTCCTCCCAAGTTCCCATCCAAACGACCGTCACGCGCGTCGGTCATTCCCTGGACCCGAGCACACGACTCATGCTGGTGGAGTGTGAATTGCTGAATCCGGAAAACAAACTGCTGCCAGGAATGTTTGGACAGGCAACGGTGGAGCTGTCCAGCGAAGTCGCAGCGAACATGTTGCCGGCCAGAGCGGTTCGTTTTAGCGAGTCCGGAGACGCCTACGTGTACACCATCGGGGACGATGACGCCGTCTCCGTCATTCCCGTCACAACGGGATTGGACGACGGCAGCTCCATTGAGATTGTTTCAGGGCTTACCAAAGGACAACGAGTCGTCGACGCCCACCTCAAGCGTTTTCAAGATGGTCAAAAGGTAACGATTCTGAATCGCTGATCGCGACCTTCCCTCTGCCACTGGTCGCTTCAGGAAAACGGCGACCATCTCCCCGAGTTGTCTCAAACAATAACTACCATCGCTTAGGCCTCTTGATGAGACTGATTGAATTCTCGTTGCAGAATCGGTTTGCCGTACTGGCTGCCACGATCGCACTATGCGTGTTGGGTGCGGCAGTGATTCCGGGGATCACGATCGATATCCTGCCCGACTTTAAGAAACCCGTCGTGGTGAGTTTCTTTTCCTATCCGGGGCTGCCCACGCTGGACATGGAAAAGTCCGTCAGCTCTCGCGTCGAACGTGCGTTGACCTTGGCCGGAAAGATCGAGCATCAAGAATCCAGGACGGTACCCGGCGCCGCTGTGATCAAGGTTTTCTTTCAACCCGGTGCCGATGCCAGCTCGGCGATGAACGACATCGTCAATCTGGAGGCAAGCGACATGTTTCACTTGCCGCCTGGGATTGAATGGCCATTCACACTGCGTAGCGAACCCGCCAACTTGCCCGTCGTGCTGGCCGCGATCTCGGGCGAAGGACTGAGCGAATCGAAACTTTATTCAATCGGCTATTACGCGGTACGCAACAAAATGGGCGGGCTGCAGGGCGTGCAAATCCCGCACCCCTTTGGCGGCAAATTCCGTCAAATGATGGTGTACGTGGATCCGATCAAGCTGCAGGCTCACAACGTCAGTGCGACCGATGTCGTCACGGCCATGCAGAAATCCAATCTGGTCCTTGCCGCAGGTTCCGCACGAATGGGCGGAATGGACTATCAAGTCCACCCACGAAACACGTTGCCGACCGTTGAGGAGATCGAAGAAATCCCGATCACGGTTCGAGATGACAAGCCCGTGTTTATCCGCGATGTCGGACGCGTCGTAGACGACGCCGCGTTGCAGTACAACATCGTTCGTGTCAATGGAAAGCGAAGCGTCTATTGCCCGCTGCTGAGAGAACCGGGCGAGAACACCATCGAAGTCGTCGATCGGATCTTTGAAGGAATCAGTGCCGAGATTCCGAAGATGAAAGAGCGCGGCGACATTCCCGAGGAGACCGAAGTCACGTTGGTTTCTGACCAGTCGCGATACATTCGCACGGCGATGTCGAACCTGTTTTCCCAGATCGGTTTGGGAGCTCTGCTGGTTGCGATCGTCGTGCTCGTCTTCCTCAGGCGTTTTCTGCCCACGGTGATCATCGTCGCGACGATCGTTTTTGCAGTCCTGATCGGTGCCCTGGGTTTCGCTTTCACCGGCCAAACGATCAACGTCATGACGCTTGGTGGCATTGCGCTTGCCATCGGAACCGTGGTCGATGCCGGAATCGTCGTGGTGGAAAACATCTTGCGTCATCAACGGATGGGCAAATCGGCACTGGTCGCCGCTCGCGAAGGCACACACGAAGTCTCCGGGGCGATTCTCGCCGGCACCGCGACCACCCTAGCTGTGTTTCTGCCGGCGATTTTCCTGACCGGGATGATCAAGTACTTGTTCGCTCCCTTGGCGTTGGCGGCAACCTTGACCATTGGTGCCTCCTATCTGTTGGCGTTGACCGTTGTCCCCGCATTCTGTGCGACTTTCTTGAAAACGAAGAAAACGTCGGACGAACCCAACGGTGATACCTCGTCAAAACACGAACAGCCTCGTGGTGTCTACGGAAGGTTTCTCAGTGGTCTGTTGGCTGTTCCCGTTCTGGTCACTCTATTGATCGTCGGTGGCGCGGCCGCTTCTTTCTTGCTGTGGCCACGGATCGGCACCGAGTTGTTTCCCGAAGTGGATTCGGGGTCGTTCGAGATTCGCCTGAAGACTCTGCCAGGAACGGAGCTTGAGAAAACAGAAGCGTTGGTGGCAAGAATCGAGGCTTCCGTTGCCGAAGTGATTCCGTCGTCGGAAATCGAGGCTTTGATCGCAAACATCGGTCTACCCGTCGGCAAAGGCGCCGGATTCTCGACCGTGCTGAGTTCCAACTCGGGACCCGATACCGCCTATCTGATCGTGAATCTGAAACAAGAAGGCCGTTCAACCAGTACGCGAGAGTACATCTCACGACTGCGTGAGCGGTTTGCCAGCGAGTACCCGATGGAGGAGTTTCTGTTCGTCGCAGGCGGCATCGTGAACATGGCTCTCAATGAAGGTGTTCCCACCCCGATCAGTGTGCAGGTTTCCGCGGGAACATTGGACCAATGCCGCGATGCAGCCGAACGCCTGGTTGAGGCGATCAAACCGATCCCAGGAACAGCGGATGTCCAAGTCGCGCAGTCAATGGACTATCCGCAGTTTGATGTCCAAGTTGATCGCACGCGGGCGAAGTACTTGGGTGTGGATCAGGAGGAAGTCGCACAAACGGTGCTGACTGCGTTGGGCTCCAGTGTCGGTTATGCCCCTACCATTTGGATCGACCCCAAGAGCGGCGTCGACTTCTTCATGGGGGTTCAGTACGAATCGAACGAGTTTCAGTCGCTCGATGAACTTCGCAACATCCCGATCTCGGTCAACAGCACGGACGGACCGGTCACGATGCCACTTTCAAACATCGCAACGATCAAACGCGTCAATATTCCAGGAGAAATTGCCCACTACAACATTTCGCGTGTCAACGACGTCCACGTCAACATCGCCGGCCGTGACCTTGGATCCGTCGCAGCAGATATTGAACGCGTTGTCTCCGAAATGGAGTTCGAAAACGGCGTCAGCGTGACCTTGCGAGGTCCGGTAGAGAAGATGCAATCGGGCATGACGCTGCTTGGTGCCGGCATTGCGGTGGCATTCTTGCTGGTCTACCTCGTCCTGATGGCACAATTTCGATCGTTCGTCGATCCGTTGATCATCATGTTGTCGGTTCCACTGGGTATCGGTGGAGTGCTGATCGTGTTGTACCTGACCGACACGACGCTCAACATCCAATCGTTGATGGGCACATTGATGATGGTGGGAGTGGTGGTGAACAACGCCATCTTGTTGGTCGAATTTGCCAATCGACGTCGCATCGAAGGAGAAACGCCGAGAGACGCCGCCCTGCACGCGGCCCAAGTTCGCTTGCGTCCCATTCTGATGACGTCACTGACACTGGTCGCCTCGATGATCCCATTGTCATTCCAGTTGGCACCGGGGAACGAAGCCATGTTGCCGCTGGCGCGTGCGTTGTTGGGAGGAATGGTATTCTCAACCGTCCTGACGTTGATTTTGGTGCCGTGCGTGTACTCGCTCGTCCACCGAAAGCATATGGCAGTGTGATGAGAGGGTGCATCGAATCCCAAACGGCTCAGTTTATCTCAGCGTGTGACGCTACCAAACGCCGTGAGCCGCGACGCGTAAGCGGCCGGGTCTGTCGCACTGCCCGGTGACTTCAGAAGCCAGCCAATGAACGCTGCACGGTGCATTACGGCCCACGGCTCACCCTTGCGTTCTAAGCGTTGATTAAGTCAGCAGTCTCCTGCGCCGTTGAAGGTGACAGCCGATTTAGTGAGCCGCAAGGCGCTAGCCGCGGGCCTCGTAGTGATAACACATCCCTTCGAGGCCCGTGGCTAGCGCCATCGGCTCACATCAAGAACGAAACGCACTCAATCAGCTGTGTCGTTCCTTGGGTGAAGGCGACAGCTGACGAGAAATAGTTCATGGACAACACCAAAGTTAGAACCGCTCAGGCTTCGTCAGGTTTGTTGAGGCCTGACTCGGATTCTGCGTCTGTATCTGCTTCCTCATCCGTTTCGAGTTGCGGAGATGCGGAAGAGCGTGGATGGGCATCTCGCGAGGTTGGCGGCGGGAAATCCGAAGATAGCGCATCTGGAGATCGACCGTCAACTTTAGGTTGCGGCTGTAAACGATTTTCATCCGCCGAATCATACCTATCGCCAGCGTCGAGCGATGGAGCTCGCGACAGTGGGACTACTTGATGGTGAGGCTGTGAATTTGTCGGTTGGTTCCATCTGTTTCCCTGGTTGTCGCCATTCTGAAAAGCTGCCGAAGGAATGAACACTGGAGCTGGGAATCGGCTCGCGGGAGTTGTCGAACCGTTGGGATAGGTTGCAGGGTCTTGGAGCGGGTTCCACTGGTAGGGATCTGGTGTTCGCGTTAGCTCATTCATCCTACGAGCGATGATCTTGTCTCGGGCTTGTTCCCGCCCTGCCTGTGTCTCCTGAAGCTTTTTCAGTCGATCGGCAATTTCGTCGATACGTTTTTGCTGTTCCGCATGCAAGACATCGAACTGCTCGCCGAGCAGCTTTTCCATCTCGGCAATCAGTGTCTCTTTCTCGTTCTGCGATTCATCACCTGCGGCCTGTTCCAGTTGGGCGATTTCAACCCCCAATTGATTCAAGCGTTCGACGTGCGGCAATGTTTCGACAACGTACGTCTTTGTATAAACCGTAAAGGTATAGGGTTGATCTTGATACGAGGTCTCCGTCACTTGCCGTGCCTTGCCATTGTCCATCACGGTTCGAGTGACTGATACGGGTACTCGCCGAACCACGGTTTGCTGAACCGGTTTCACCACCACCTTGGTGTAGGAGTTTGGATCCGCCGACGGATATTGGAGAGGGTTGGGCAGACCGGATTGTGTAGTGAGCGCACGAAATCCAGTATCACGTCCAGCACTAAGCAACCTAGGTGCATATGCATCACGCTGCATTCCCGGCAGGGAACCGTTAGGTTCAGACCACTCTGAGGATTCATCGGGAATAATTGCTGGATTGTTGGTGGCTTGCGACAACGGCCGCCAGGATTCAACAGTTTGAGCCCATGCTGAGTCGGGAGAACGATTTGCCAAATAACCCCATGCAATGATCGCAGTGGCGGCGCATGCTGATCCGATCACCACGCGGCGGATCCATGGTCGTGAACGTTCAATCATCTGATTTAACTCCAGTCGGGGAAGGGGGCTGGACCTGAAGCATTTGCTCGAGGTCCGTGAGTGACTCATCCATGTCTTGGGCGATTTGTTCAAACGAACTCCATCGCCAGTTGGTATCCAGTGGCAAAGTCGTCGGTTTTTTCGGCTTTGACGCTACGATTTCTGTGTCCGCGGAGTCAGTAGGCAAGGAAGCATCGACTTGCTTGGTGGGAAACCACGCAGCGACAGCACCGACAAGCAGTGCCGTCATCAGCAGTGCCACGATGACGAACCGGTGTCTGTTTCGAGATGGATTCTCTGTCTGTAAGACTCGAGGCAATTCGTTTGCGGTTGGACGACGCAGATGCAGTTGGACTTCGTGCAGCAGGTCGTACGCTTGCGAAGCATTTTCCAGCCGTCGACTGGGATCCTTTTCCAAAAACATCGCGACCAATCGGTCAAACCAACCCGGCAGCTCGTCACGTAGATCCGAAGGCGGCGTTGCATCGGCATCGGCGATCTTTCTCAGCACAGCGACCGGCGACTCGGCGCGAAACGGAGGGCGTCCGGTGGCCATGGCGTAGAGCACGCTGCCGAGACTGAACAAGTCACTGCGATGATCGGCCCGTTCTCCCGTTGCCTGTTCCGGACTCATGTACTGTGGTGTTCCGGCGATCATTCCACTGACCGTGACGGTCGCGTCATCCAAGGCTCTTGCCAACCCGAAATCACTGATGATCACCCGAGGGCTATTCTCTTCAAGCAAAACGTTTCCCGGTTTGATGTCGCGATGGATCACACCGTTTGCGTGAGCGGCGGCCAATCCGTCAGCAATCTGCACACCAATCGCGATCACGTCGTCCAGCGGCAGGGGGCCATCGCGATCAATTCGTTGCTGCAGGTTTCCACCAGAAACGAGCGGCATGACCAGGTAGGGTACGTCGGTTTCATCGTTGATCCCGTAGATCGGCATGATGGCCGTATGAACGACGGCAGCGACCGCACGGGACTCACGTGCGAAACGCTGTCGTGCGGTTCCGAGTCCTGACAAGTGTGGTGCGAGCAGTTTAATGGCGACGGGACGATTGAGTTTCGGGTCGACGGCACTGACAACGACACCCATTCCACCAGTTCCGATCACACGATGGATTTCGTATCGATCCAGCAGTCCCAAACAGTTTGCCGGTCCAGGTTGCAGGAAGCCACGCAACCAAGTTTCTGATGGCGTGTGAGCATCCGTGCGGTGTCGTAGGGGCGATTGTTCGGCATGGTTGATCGGTCCACTATCGAGCAATACGGTGCGAGTATGACTCCACAAACTGGCTTCGCCCGCAATCGACTCCAGAGCCACGCGACATTTCGAACAAACATCCAAATGATGATGGGCATCCGTGGCTTCGGATTCCGCGAGCGTTTCATCGAGCAACTGCTCCAGCGTTTGCGTGCTGCAATGCTGGTCGGGATTCGTTGCCCGCTGGATTCGATTGGAATGAAAAGCGACCATGATTACTCCGATGTTGCGGTATCGATGAACCGGCGAATGCGTTTCAGCACTCGGCACTTGGCGATGTAAACAGCACCGACTGTCAGCCCCAATTCCATCGCGACGTCGTCCGCCGGTCGGTCATTGACGGAGGTCTCCCAGAATGCAGTCCAGGTCGAATGGCTGACCATCGATTTGACCTGCGATGCCGCATGTCGAAACCTTTGCTCTCGATGTTCGTTGTCAAATTCGACTTCGATCGATGGTTCACTCTCCCCCGAGTCATCGAGACTCAGAGTCGGCGACTGCGGCCTGATCGTGGACGGTGCGGGCAGTTCTGAAAAGACTCCGTGCGAGTCTCCACCGACCGCTTTGACATCCTGCGCGTATCGCCGAAAACGATCGATCGCCACGCGACGAGTGGTTTGGCTGAGCCAACCGCGAAAGGAACCGTCGGCAGCGGGATCGAACCGATCGATGGCTTGGGCGATCCTCAATAGCACTTCTTGGACGATCTCACTGGCATCGGCGTCTTGCAGGTTGCGACGGATGGCCAGCCGATAGATGACCGGTTCGTAGATCGCCAGGAACTCACTCCAAGCATCATGATTTCCGCGATCTCGCAATCGCAGCATCAGGCTCGGACGTGTAATGGGATCGGCGGCGGACAATGGAATCGACGTTGAAAGGGGCCAACGGATACGCGAAGGATCGCATGGAGATTGTTTCTATGCGATTACACGTAACCGGGTACGCGATTCTTTCACGTCAGAGGAAAGATTGCGGATTTTTTGTTGAACTCCAAGTGCATCTTCCGCTCTTGAGTTTGGCGTTCACCGCTTTGGAGATTGCGTCCGGTTCCCGAGCAGAGGCGTGAGAACCGGACGCTATCGAGAACGTCCTGCTTTGGTAGAAGAATCTTCGACAAAATACCAGTTCGACGCGCAAGTGAGCGACTGGAGGTGCGTTCAAAACAATCATGGCTCCCCTCTCCCCCAAATCCTGGCGAGCCTAAGCGAGCCAGGATTTGGGGGAGAGGGGCTGGGGGTGAGGGGGCAACGTGTACTGAAAAGTTTGCTTGGCGAAGAGTAGGTTTGAGATACCTCGCAGATAATTTCATAGTAAATCAGATCATTAGTTTCGATCGGTTTCAGCCCCTCACCCCCAGCCCCTCTCCCCACAAAGTAAGGCAAGCAGCACTTGCCTTACTTTGTGGGGAGAGGGGAGCCATGTTCTGTGACGTCGACCTTAGCTGGACGTTCTCTATCGCGTGGCGGCTGATATGCGCAGACTGTTTTCGTGCCAATCCGCGTCTAGCCGCTTATCGATCTGACCGACAGTCCGCTATCGGCGATCGATGCCTGATGGCGGTGGAGGCCGTTGGGCAGACGACCCCATGCCGGGGAAGAGCCTTTCGAGGGTTTGCCCGACACCATCGAGGGCGCGACGCTCGATCATCGGATCCTCCAGCGGACCACGAACATCTACGGTCCACAGCGTGTAGCGTTGGCTCTTTAGGGGGCTGAGCAGTTGGCTGAACCCGTTGCGTGGGCTGACACGGGTGTTGAAAGTGAGATCCAGTTCACGGCGTCGATCCAGCGTTCCGCTGCCTTGCAGTGCGATCAAGCTGCCCCACATTTTCAGATCGTTAAAGATCAACTCGCTTTCGCTGAGCGTGAACTTGACATCGCCGTTGGTGAACGCCACGTCTTCCGTAGCCGTGATCGAAAACAGATTCAGCAACTGCACCAAGAAGGGTAGTTGATACAGGTTGGCATTCTCGACCGTGACGGCACCGTTGCCGCTGAGCAACTCGGTTGTCCCCAGCAGACCCTCTAATGTCATTCGGCCATTGAGTGTTCCCGTCAGTTCACTGCGTCCTTCGCCGATCTCCGCCAGGATCGACGGAACCTGGGCATCTTGCAGTGCCATCTGAACGTCAAAACTCGCGTCTGACAACAACACGCTTCCTTGCACGCTGGCGTGACCGCCAAAGAGATTTCCTTGCAAAGGAATGGCTTGGTCGGTCACCGATCCGAGTTGTAGCAGGTCATCGACGACGGAATAGGGGCCTCGGATGCCGGTGATTTGCAAATCATCAACGTGCATGGAATCGATTTGGACATCGCCGTTGGCACGAATGCCGGATTCGTCTTTCTTGCCTCGGACGAACAGCTCACCACGCAGGGAGTGTACCGGGCCGACGTCGCCGATTCGGTTGCCCTCCAGTTGCAGAACGAGATTCCAATCGAACACAGGGTTGGGATTGTTTTCGTCCGACAACAAGGTTTCGGTTCTGCCGCGGACGCCGACCGGTCCTCGCAACTGCAATTCCCGCATGGCTTGTCGCATCTCGATCGGCAACGCTTCGATGAGTTCCGCATCCGGATTCAGCCGGCTGCCGCTGTGGACATCCAGCACCAATCGCCAGCGACCGTCGGGGCGTTTGCCACAGAATCCTTCGGCGGACAATCGTGTCGCATCGTGTTGGGCACGCAGCGAATCGATGGTGACTTTCTCGCCGTCAAATCGTACCAAGCCGTCGGTGATGTCCAGTCGATAGGGTAGGGCGACCGGTTGCAAACGCAGTGCGGGCTGAGATGGACTCTCTGTGATGTGCTCTCGCGCCGCGACATCCATCTCCAGGGGAGCGATTTCGCCGGTCACCGGATCGGGATGCTGCTGCGTCAGTTTGACGAACAGTTCGTCCAGCACACCGCTTGGCGAAAGTGCATCCCAAGTCATCTGGGAGGCTTCTGGCAAAGAGGCTCTCAGGGCGCCGTCCATGGGCACGTCGGTGGCGTGAAAATCCAGCTCCATGGCAGGCAGCGTCGCGACGGACGGTGTGTTCGGTGACGGTGTGTTCGGTGACGGTGTGTTCGGTGACGGTGTGTTCGGGTACAGCGGCTTCGGTGGCAGACGATAGATTCCGTTGCAGGCGATCCGGCCTCCGCTGGCATTCACGCCGTGGAACTCTTGGATGTAGACATCGTCGTTACGCAGTTGAACGTTGCCGGTGACGTTGTAGATCGGATACGCGAATTTGTCGAAGCGGATGGTCCCGTCAAAGACTTGCAGTTTGATGTCTCGGTACTCGTCTCCTGATTTGTCGTTCCCCAGGATGGCGGTTTGCAAGTGGATCGCGCCGCGGGGATTGAGCGAGCGCATGAACGACTCAAGTTTTGAAGTTGCCTTTCCGCGTGGTGACAAGGAATCCAACATCACATTGTCGATGGCGATCGGTCCATCGGTTTGAATCGTAATCCGTTTCTCGATGGGCAACTCGGGACGTGTGGGAACGACAAAAGCGCACTGCATGCCTTGCCCTCCCACGCGACCGACCATCAATTCGGACGAAACGATGGTGGGTGTCAGCTCGATGTCGCCCACGAGTTGTTGAACGGGATAAGGAAATTTTTCGTACCGGACATCGACGCCTTTGCATGTGACCGTCGCATTCGCCGACCACTTGCCGTTTTCAAATTTCAGTTGTGGAATTCGAGCGTCCACTCGACCGTACGGCTGAAACTTGTCCCAGTGCGCTCGCAGCTTTTCGGGCAACACCGATGCGACCCGTTGATCCAACAGCAAGTGATTGATCCCACAGTTGAGTTGCACCTTCGCGGGCCACTGCAATCCCTCCATTCGTCCGGTCACGTGATAGTTGGCGTCCCCCCACATGCCGTAAAAGGATTCAATATCGACGCCGTCGCGGGTGCACGTGACGACGCCACCGAGACGATCCAAGGGTAACGGCAGAGCGGGATGTTCCAAGCGGCCGTCGCGAATCTTGGTCCGCGTCTTGAATGCGATCGGTGCATCGACGCGATAGCGTGCCGAAATCCGCGTGTCGCTGACGGCGGTCAGACCACGAGCCTGTTGAATCTTTTCGCGATACGGTTCCGGCAAGCGATCGAACAAATCATCCGACCAACGCAGTCCGCCAATGCTGGCTTCGACATCTGCTCCGCCTGGAACGATATTGGCGTTGATCGCAAATTCGTCGACGAACGAACTGCTCCCGCGCGCCGTAACGACTTTCTGGACCTCCACCACGTTGCCTTGGGCATCCATCGAACCTGCCAACGGATTCTCCGTGGTGACGATTTCGGCAAAGTTCATTTTGATCGGTTTGCCTGTGGATTGGTCCGAGATGAGTGTGAAGTCGACGTCTCGAACTTCGATTCGCGGACACGCTTTGGGACCAAACTTTGGCAATGGCCACAGAGACTGCAGCGAGATCGTTCCGTCGGCTCGCAATCGACCTTCGGCCTCGACGCCTTCGATCACCAAGCGACGTGTTACCAGAGGGTTGCCACGTTCGAGCAAACGTTGCGGTTGAGTGTCGGCAACCACCACCAAGCGTTTGATGTGTACCATTTGCTCGGAGGGACCGGTCAGCATCTCAAGGCCGGCTTGGACCAATCCGCTTGACGACGCAGGTTCGGAGATCGAGATATTGTCAAAGATCAAACCGATCTTGGGATCGTAACGCCCACGCTCGATCGAGACTTGCAAATTCGGATAGTGCTCGCGAAACGTCTTCTCAAGATGCCGCCGTGCTTGCTCGCCGACGGTTTGCGGAGCGATCGTCCAGATGATGAACAGGCACCCGGCGATGACAAGCAACGAAAACAACCCACGAGAGGAATGTCTCGAGGGTTTCGCGTCAGTCGTCCTGGCTTCCTTGCCGGCCAATCCTGCTCCGTATCAATCTAGTGCCGTCATCCTTGGCAATTGCTCTGCGTGCGATGGTAGTCCCTGTTTCACGGCTCTATCCAGCCCAAAAACGACCAAAACCGATAGATCCAAGGGCTTTGCCAAGGACTCGACAGTGCCGTTGCCATCGAAAAAACACTCCACGCTAGCAAGCCGATCGCCAGCCATCGGGTGGCCGCCCAGTCGGTCATTTTTCGCAATCCCCAGGCAGCAGCCAGCAACCACATCGGAGCGAACCACAGCATCCAGCGGAAACACACGCTGACACCGCCATAATTGCGGTCGATCTCCGGTCGCATCACATAAAAGGCACCGCAGACAACGCTGGCAACCGCCATCGCGGCAACGATCAGCCAGAATCGGTTCTCACGATCTGCCAGCACGCTAGCAATACCAATTAGCGAAATCACCCAAATCGGCGTGAGCGAAAAGATCCCGTAGTGGCCGATCATCATGTTGGCAAAATAGGTCAACCTCGACGGCTCACCTTTGTCGACCCCACGTCGACGATCCCCGATCCAGTAGCTGGTTGGATAGTCGTACCAGTCATCCCAATCACGGATTTCGAACTCGGTGGGGGAGCTTTGTTTGAGTGCATAAAATCGATGTCCGTTGACGACGGCTCGCCAGCGATCCTGATCGTCCGTAGGTTCGATGGTCACCTCGGAGTCCGCAAACTCGCGTTTCGCTTTGGCCAGTTCATCGATGACATCGAGGGCGGCAGGCAATTCGTTTTCGGCCGCCGAAACCAAGGCGAGGACCGAGCCATCGCCGCGGTGCATGTAGGGCGGACGCAGGCATCCATGGGCGGCATAGTTGGTCACAAAGAACGCAATGGCGACGACGGCGACCCCTGCCGTGTAGCCGACCAAGGCGCTGCGACGCGTGAGCAACAAGATGCCGCCCCACAAAGCGACCATGGAGAGCGCGGGCAGTTCATTTGCGGCGGTGAATCCCGCCGCCATTCCGGCAACGATCCACAGCCAGGACGGTGTGTGATAGCGCCGACTACGGACGAACAAGTACATCGTCAACGCGGTCATGGCGGCTGCGGGCAAATGATTGTTCAGCGCGATTGCGAAGGGCAACATCATGGTGCCGAAGCACGTCGCAGCGGTCGCCATCATCACGGTCCATGGATCGCGAACAACCAAGCGGATGGCGGCCACGGTGCAACAGTAGAACAAGGCCAGCAGGGGCAGATTGATCAAGAACAGCAGGATCCGAGCCAAGTAGATCGGCTGATCCGTCAGTGTCATTCCAGTGACTTGATACAGGCACCAGTAGACACCCGCGATCATCGTCGGAAACAACGGCGGCTTGCTGCTGTAATAGTGTTGTTTTCCGTCGTCGCCTTCGTGGCGTACCATATCGATGGTGTACCAAGGACGCCGGTTCTTTTTTTCGCCGGTGATGGCGACTTGCCGATCGATTTGATAGGTACCGTCTTCCACGAGTGCGGCGACCGTGCACCAACGACTGCGATCATTCGCGCTCAGGAAAGCCGTGTCTCCTTCGCGACTGGTGACCACCGCCATCCGTGCCGACGCGATCACCAATGCGATCACGATCAGTAAAGTAGAGATCCCCAGTCGATGGGACTCCGGCTCTTCGGTCTCCCAGTCGTCGTCCTGGAAAACTTCTTCGTCGTCGTAGCGGTCGTCCGAAAAGAGCAGGCTCATGACGGTTCCCCCGCGCGGTTGAAGTCACCAGCCTTGAAATTGGTGCCGACAGCCAGGGAATTGGTGCCGACAGCCTTGGAATTACTGCCGACTGCTTCGGAGATGTTATACGGTCGCTTGGCCGAATCCGATTCGGCGACGATCAGTTCAGCCAGCAGTCCAGTAAGGAAGAGCTGTGAGCCGAGCAGGATCGCGACGATGCAGTAATAAAACAGTGCGGATTGATGCAGATGCAAATAGCTATCCTCTTCGTAAAACACTCGCGTGATGACCCAGCGTGAGGACAGATACATCATCACGACGCCGCCGATGGTGAAACAGAGCAGACCGAGTGTGCCGATCAAGTGCAGTGGTCGTTTGCCGAAGGTCGTCAGAAAGAAAACCGAGAGCAGATCCAGGAACCCTTTGACGATCCTCGCCACGCCGTATTTGGAGCTACCGAATTCGCGTTCGTGATGCACCACCGGGATCTGACCGACCCGCCATCCTTGAGCCGCCGCCAGGACCGGGACGAAACGGTGCAGTTCTCCGTACAGTCGGACGTCTTCGATCACTCCGCGTCGGTACGCTTTGAACCCACAGTTGTGATCGTGCAATCGGACTCCGGTCATGGTGCTGACCAGCCAGTTGAACACTTTGCTCGGGTAGACTTTGTCCCACGAGTCCTTGCGTTTTTGTTTCCAGCCGCTGACCACATCGAAGCCTTCGTCCAACTTTGCCAAGAAGCTGGGGACTTCGATCGGGTCGTCTTGCAGGTCCGCGTCCATCGTGAAGACGATCGTTCCGCGAGTCGCTTTGAAGCCCGCCGAGAGTGCGGCAGCCTTGCCAAAGTTTCGCCGAAATCGAATCGCGGTCACTTCACCACGCTGCGTCGCCAATTCCCGCATCCTCTGCCAAGTCGCGTCGGTGGACCCGTCGTCGACGAAGATGACTTCGTAGGTGTAACCGTTCTGCTGACAGACGCCGTGGATCTTTTCGACCAGCGTGACCACCGTTTGTTCTTCGTTCATCGTCGGGACAACGAACGACAATAACGGCGCGGGCGACGAGGTGGCATCGAGCGTGAGATCACCCACCGGAGCGGATTCGGGTGGCGGGGGCTCAAAATCGTTCATTCGCGTCTGTCGGTCGGGGGGAGTGATTGTGCTGCAGGATTCTTATTACAATGTACTCGAAACATCAACATCCCATTTGCCTGCAGTCCGCACACGGTATCCAACCCATGGTTCAGCCCCCGCCGATCGAAACGCAAGATGATTCCGCCAACGCCGCTCGGTTGGTCGAGGCCTGTTCCGCCATTCGAGAACAAGTCGGACGGGTGGTGGTCGGCCAAGACGATGTGATCGAACAACTGTTGATCGCGATCTTGGCCCGTGGTCACTGTCTCTTGGAAGGCGTACCGGGACTGGCAAAGACGCTGATGATTCGTACGCTGGCCGAGTCGATGCACTTGACCTTTCGCCGCATCCAGTTCACGCCCGACCTGATGCCCGGCGACATCACCGGTACTGAAATCATCCAAGAAGACCCCGAGACGGGGCGTCGCAAGATGATGTTCGAACGCGGGCCGGTTTTCACCCAAATGTTGCTGGCTGACGAAATCAATCGAACGCCGCCCAAGACTCAGGCGGCGTTGTTGGAAGCCATGCAGGAACACGAGGTGACCGCTGCGGGACACACGTATCGCTTGGAAGAGCCGTTCTTTGTGCTCGCCACGCAGAACCCGATTGAACAAGAAGGCACGTATCCGTTGCCGGAAGCCCAACGTGACCGATTCCTCTTTCACGTCGTTGTCGATTATCCGTCGCGAGACGAAGAGTCCGAGATCGTTGACCGAACGACATCGACGTTCGACTCTGTGGTCAAGGCGGTCGTGTCCGGCGAAGAAATCATCCAGTTCCAACAAACGGTGCGACGGGTTCCGTTGCCGCCGCACGTCAAAGATTGGGTGCTCGATGCAGTTCGCGCGGTGCGACCACGTGATCCCGAAAGCCGCAGTTGGACCAAAGAGTTGGTGGAATGGGGGCCGGGGCCCCGAGCCAGTCAACAATTGGTGCTGGCGGCGAAAGCACGTGCATTGGTTCATGGCCGACCCCATGTGACGATCGATGACGTCCAAACCCTGGCGTTTCCCGTGCTGAGGCACCGCATTGTCCCCACGTTTGCCGCGGAAGCCGACGGGATCACGGTGGATGATTTGATCGCGCGTTTGGTGAAGGAAATGGCCGTGAAACCCGCCGCAGTTGTTTGAAACCGGGACAGCAGCAACGGGGAATTCTGGCGAATCCCATTACGGGTGAAGTGAGGACAGCGGTCGCCATGCGGGGCACGGGTGTTGTAATTGTTGACGTCGATTCATACTGACGCGTGTTCTGATTTCACGTACTCGACTCAACGAAAACATGCATTCAACATCCGATACTTGGCAAGCGATCGCAGACAAACTGACTGAGGCAGGCTCTCCCGCGGTCATTCACGAGATCTTTCGCAGGCAGTTCGAGCGTCTCGCCAGCGGTGCCGAGACTTACCTGCGCGAAGCCGATATTCGACCTGCCACCGGTGTTGTTGACGCCGAGACATTGCCCGATGAACTGGAGCAAATCGGCAACGAACACTTGGATCAGTCGGCGTTGTTGAAGCTCAACGGTGGACTGGGGACCAGCATGGGTTTGGAGGGGCCGAAATCGTTGTTGCCCGTTCGTGGTCGGACGACTTTTCTGGAGTTGATTCTTCAGCAGACCGGGTTGCTCGGCGTTCCGCTGGTGCTGATGAATAGCTTCTCCACCGAAATCGAGACCGCCGCGGCGGTCTCCGACGCAGAGAACGTCGTTTCCTTTTTGCAGCATCAGGTCCCCAAGCTCGATGCAGAAACACTGCTGCCTGCGGAGTGGCCCAGTGACTTGACGATGGAATGGTGTCCGCCAGGGCATGGCGATATCTATGCGGCGTTGGTGACCACTGGGACGATGGAACGACTGATCGGCCAAGGACGCCGGTACTTGTTCGTCTCCAACGCGGATAACCTCGGCGCGACGATGAACACGCGTTTGCTGGGGCACCTGATCCAGTCCGGTGCTTCGTTCATGATGGAAGTCGCCGATCGGACGATGGCTGATCGCAAAGGCGGTCACTTGGCGATGGACACCAACGGTGGTTGGTTGTTGCGTGAGTCGGCGCAATGCCATCCCAGCGAGGAAGCCCAGTTCCAGGACATCACGGTGCATCGTTATTTCAACACCAACAACCTCTGGATCGACTTGGTCGCACTGCAACAGCACCTTGATCAAAGCGGCGGCTCGTTGGACTTGCCGATGATCGCCAATCGCAAAACGGTCGACCCCAAGGACACTCAGTCGCCGGCGGTCTATCAGTTGGAAACCGCGATGGGGGCTGCGATCGCTTGCCTGCCCAATGCGACGGCCGTTCGAGTGCCCCGATCGCGGTTTGCGCCGGTCAAAACGACGGGCGACTTGTTGGCCGTACGCAGTGACGCGTACGAGATCGCGGAGGATCGGTCGGTGCGATTGATTGCAGAGCGAAAGGGAGTGCCGCCGAACGTCCAGTTGGACAAAGCGAATTATCGAACGATCGCGGACTTGGACGAACGGATCCGCGAAATTCCATCGCTGCGAGACTGCGTGACGTTGACGGTTCAAGGCGACGTGGAATTCGCCGCCGATGTGTCGTTTTCCGGAGAAGTGGCAATCACGAACCAGTCAGGTGGACGCCAAGTGCTTAGTAGCGGAGAGTACACCGGTGAGGTGACGCTGACGGGTGCTTAGCGGCCTTCGCGGAGGCGGTAGCCGAGGAAATTATCGAGCTCCGGTTCGGCTTCGATTTTTCGCACCGTGTCTTCGATGTCATATTCCACGCGGTGGTACGCCACCGAATCTCCGTCGAACACGACGTAGCAACTGCGTGAATCGCCGTCGCGGGGCTGACCGACGCTGCCGACGTTGATCATCAACCGCTTATTTGCATTGGTGACCGAGTAGCTACCGACGATTTCCGTGTGACGGATGAACTGGTGATCGGTGGTGAAGATGCCGGGGACGTGCGTGTGTCCTTGGAAACACAGATGCGGCACCATCGAAAACAGCTTTTCCATCTTCTTGATGTTCTGGATGTCTTCGGGCATCACGTATTCGTTTGTCGGCCCACGAGGGGAGCCGTGCACGAACAGGACGTTGGATTCACGGACGGTGCGTGGCAGCTCGCACAAAAACTCCATTCTCTTGCGACTCTGCTCGGGGCCATCGCGTCCGGATTCCAGTTGGTTACGAGTCCAAAAGATGGCCTGTTCGGCCGTCACATTGAATCCCTCCGGGTCAAACAGCGCGCTGCTGTCGTGGTTGCCCAGGACACAGAACCCAAAGCCCATCACGATATCGAGGCATTGACAGGGTTCGGGGCCGTAGCCGACCACGTCGCCGAGACAGACGATGCGATCGACATTCTGTGTAGCGACATGATCCAAGACGGTTTTGAGCGCCGTCAGATTGCCGTGGATATCGCTAAGGATCGCGGTTCGAGTCACGATGGGGTCAATTCTGGTCAGTGGAGATTGGTCCGCGTGCCGGATCGTGAGCGTGATGGAGCTTACCGACTTTGGTTTGAGCTTACTATCCGTCGGTGCTGCTAACGACCGTGCTTGATTCGGTCGCCCAGCGCGTTGGACAGGTCGGCTTCCGCGTAGATCTTGTTGGCCGTTTTTTCGATATCGTACTCAACACGGCGGAAAGTCACGGTGGGGCCGATCGGGCCGTCTTTATCCAGGATCACGTAGCAAGCACGATTGTCGTCGTCGCGTGGTTGGCCGACGCTGCCGACATTGACCATCGCTTTCTCGCTGCCCAAAACATACTGATAATCACATTCATCGGGGGCGATGAATTCGCAATCAGTGGTGAAAACGCCGGGCAAGTGGGTGTGGCCCATGAAGCAGTACTGTTTGACTTTACCAAACAAGATCTCCATCTTGCGTTGGTCAAAGACGTATTCAGGAAACACGTATTCGTTGGTGGGATCGCGTGGCGAACCATGCACGAACTTGTATTGATCGTCTTCATAGAATCTGGGCAGTTCGCCCAGGAAGTCCCATCTCGCGTTGACTTGGCTGGCCGACCCGGGGCCATTGTCTAGCTGGTCCCGTGTCCAATAGATAGCTTGCAAGGCCATCGGATTGAATCCGTCAGGATCGAACAATGCGGCTTGGTCGTGATTGCCCAAGATTGTCACTTGGGCATGGGTCATGACGTTGTCCAGGCACTCGCAAGGATTGGGGCCATAGCCGATGATGTCGCCGAGGCAAAAAATCTCGTCGACATTGTTCGCACGAATGTCCGCTAAGACCGCGAGCAGCGCTTCAAGATTTCCGTGAATGTCGCTGATCAGAGCTCGCGTCACGTCGATTTTTCCTGAGAATGGCCTGTCCTGCCGCCTAGGCTTGGACCGTGAAAGAACGGATTGTAAGGCAAATCAAAATTTAACAGCAATCCCACGATATATTTCGGAACCAAAGTTTCCATCCATCCCGTACGCGACTGCCCGGTGATTTGAGCTGCCTGATGTCTGAGCCCCATTGTACTTGCCACATCGCGATCGAAACGACAGGACGCTTCGGTTCGCTGGCGGTTTTATTGGGAGATCGAGCGGTTTGGCAGGCCGACTTGCCTCGTGATCGGCGGACCGCGGCCTCGGCTGCACCGGGTTTACAGGAATTACTGCATGTTTGCCGAGAAAATCAATGGTGTCCCCAGTGGATCGATGTCGCGATCGGCCCGGGGTCCTTCACCGGCCTGAGGATCGGCGTGACGATGGCAAAAGCGATCGGATACGCACGTTCGTGGCCGATTGTCGGTGTGGATTCGTTGGCCGGGATCGCCGCTGCGACCTTGGATTCCTTGGACACGCAGCCGGGCGAAATGCCTGCACAGCAGGTGCTCGTCGGGATCAATGCGTTTCGCGGCCAGATTTTTGCAGGCGTCTTTGATGTGGGCGAGCTATTGTCCGCACCCCCAGAAATCCCGCTTGAGTCGCTGTCCAAGTCGCCGCTTACTACGCCACTGACTCCATCCATCTATGCCGAGCGTATGGACGCATCGGTATCTGTCATGGAGTCGGAACAGTGGAGCGAGTTGGTCCAGCAGATGGCGGGTGACCCGACGGTGGTGTTTGCTGGCGATCGAGCCGTCTTTCCGGAATCCCATCAGGGGAAGGTTTCAGGACGGACCGTCAGCGACGCAGTGGGCGTGGGGCGGATCGGGCTACGACTGGCGGCGATGTCGCAGTTTCAGGACGCGATGCGGATTTTGCCGCGATACATCAAGCACAGTTCTGCGGAAGAGAAACGTGAATCGACTCGCTGTGACGACGAATCCCGTCTGGGCCGTAATAAATCACCTGCTTCTTGAGGGCGTCATAGATCGCCGTCAGTTTCACGCTGCGGGGACCGTGAACACAGAAGTAAAACCCGCAAGATTTGCCCCCCCGAACGACTTCACGTTGCGTCATCGGGAATTGGCTTGGCTCCAGTTGTCCGAAATCACACAGTCTTTTTTCGACGAGCAATCGGAATTGGTCAAATGCAACGGTCTGGTGTGAAAACCCGATCATGCGAGGCTGGGGCTGGAAGGAATGGGCTGGTCGGTGAGGTCGATCGTCGCACCGAGGCCCGAGGGGACGCCGACACATTTGAGCGACTTTGCAAAGCCATCCTGAGCTTGGCTGGTGTCGTATCGGCGAGGTCGCCGCGAAAGATTAGTCTTGAAAAAAGACTCAGCCTTGCGACCGCTGCATCTTTCCTGGTCGGTGCCGGTTTTGCGATTTTGTCTGGATCAAAAGCCGAACCTGGCAAAGTTCAACTTGGGAAACCGCGTTTGGGGTCCAGCAAAGAGCCAACCTAATGCTTGTGGGCTTTGCGACCGTCAGGTTTGGTCACTCGCGTGAAAATATCACGCAAAATTTTCTGTTCCAGTGAAGTGTCCCGGCCCAGGGAAATCCATCCCAGCGTTTGGGGGCTGTCGTCGTAGCCGTTGTCCGTTCTCAGCATCGTGCCGTCGTGACGTCGTGACGCCGTCGTCTCGGTCGCGTACTGAGTCCGGTCCGTGTCTTCGATGTCTTTCTGCACGATGACTTCGACCGTATAGGCAGCACCGTTGGGACGCACGATCACGGTTGCCTTGCGACGAATCGATTGCAGTGTGCTTTGAATGCGTTCAAATCCCGCCGTGCTATCTTTGCGCCACGGCTCCATCACCGATGCACCGGTTCGGTATGCCGTCTCGACACGTCCATCGAGCAGCATGCCGTTGGAATTTTGCACCGGCTGTTCGCGAGAGATGCGAAAGTAGTCGTCGACCGTGTCGATGACTTGATGCCAAACGAATTGATCGCTGGCCGGTGGCAGTTCGATCGGATTGGGGACGAACTCATCGACTGGTCGATGGTCGAATCGATACAGCAACTGGCCGCATCCGATCGACAAACCGCACAGCAACATCAGGCACACCAAACACAACGACATGCGTTGGGTGGGAGCCAAGCGAGATGGATCGGCCGCAGCAACCGTGCGATTCATCGCAACAGACCTCGCAACAGTCCCTTGGATGCGGCGCGAGGGATTTCATCGGGGTTGACCGAATTGTCAGCGGTACTGGGCAGCGGTTGATCGCCCATCATGCTTTCGGGCAACGGCATCGAGCCGGGCATGTCGTCGGGAAAGCGTGTCCAGATCGGAACACGTTTTTCCATTTCGCGGATCATTTTTTGTTCCGCCTTGGCGATCTTTTGCTTCTTCAGCGTCTCGCGAATCTTGTCTTGAACGTCACCCAGCGGCGTCACGCCGGCCGGCTTGCGTTCCAAGACACGGACGATGTGCAGGCCGTCGTCGTCACGGATGACTTCGCTCATTTCGTTCAGTGGAATCGAAAAGACTTGATCTTCGATGGCTTGTGAGGCCAAGGCGCCACGATTGGTCCAGCCGTGCAGTCCGCCGTCGCTGGCAAAGGGCTCTTCGCTCTTTTGTTTCGCCACCGGCGCAAATGTTGGGCTGCCTCCATAAAACGCTTCACGCCCCATCTCAGTGATCGCTCCTTGCGTTTCATCCATTGACGGGTGTTTGGCAAACAGTGCCGACAACTGTTCCCACCGAGCTTGCGCGGCGTGCGAGAACTCTTCTTGGTGCGACAAGTAGTACTGATTGATCTCCGCAAGCGTGACTTCGGGGTCTTGGTCGATTTTGCTGCGCATGTACATGTGGCCCAGCATGGCGTCGGTAAAGTTTCGCTGCCGGGCGGCGATCGAAGAACCTTGTTTGCGGAGGATCGCATCGATTTTGGCAAGGTCCTCCGTTTCGTGGACCTCTTGCAACTTCTTCAGTTCCCCTTCGCGAAACATTTCGCGGGCGCGTTGATCCATCATCTTGGAGATCTCGCGTCGCTTTTCCGCCGTCTGCGTGGCGACTTGTTCCAGCAGGAAAAGCTCTCGCATGGTTTTCGATCGTATCAATTGCACGAGTTCTTGTCGCACCAAGCCGAGTCGGATTTCGCGCAACTGTTCTTCGGGGACCGTTGTGTTGGCTTGCTTGAGTCCCTCCTTGATCCTCGCGTCGACTTTCTCGATCACGTCGCCCAGCAGGATCCGAGACTGACCGACGACAGCGAGCACGGCTGCCGGGTCTTGGGGCAATTCTGTCGCGTTGTTTCCTTGATCGCCATTTCCTTGATCGCGGGTCGGCAGTTGGGCAATGCCTTGAGCCGAGCACGTGGACGAGTATTCGGACGTGGCCGGTGCGACAACGGTCACCGCGAACACCATGCTCAACAGCGCCACTGCGCTGGCAAAGCTTCGTCGCAAAGACGTTGAGTTACAGCTTGGGTTACAACTACTGAAGGGCATTTCGTTGCCTGTGCGTCGACATATCGGATCAGATGAAGCGTCAGAAGGCACGTGGGAGGAGCGGTTGCTCGAATGCTTGCTCGAATCTGCTTGCTCGGAGACCTTCGTATTGCGTACATAGCGGTCTGTTGCCGAGCGGGACAAGAGCAGAGCGGCGGTCGCAGGAAAATCTGGCGGTAATTTCTTTGCGAGAGAAAATCAGCGTTGACAGCCGTTTGGCTGGGTTGTTAATCCCGGCACCATCAAACACTCCTGGAGCTTTATCGATGGTAAACGTTTTGCGGGAATCGTTTACTGGCCAATGAGATTGGCCGGAGCATTCTCGGTTCGTGGCGACGGTTTCTGGGTCAATCGTCTCGACGAGCCGCTCCACGGTGAAGTCTCCACAGCGCATCGGGGTGTCGCTCACGCGGCACCCCGATGCTCGATACACTGGTGCAATGGGTCCTGCAGCACGCATCTCAAGGCTGCCGGCGCAGCTGGCCGCCCCAGTGAGCCTCAGGCGCTAGCCGTGGGCCTGAGGCGGATTGTGGTGCCGGCCCACGGCTAGCGCCTGAGGCTCACTTTGATTGCGATGCATGGAACGAAAACATGGACTGAAAAAACAATGCCAACCCCAAATTTTGAGACGTGATTGTCTCACCCTGTCAGGGTGAAATAGAGACTACAACCATTCACCCCAGGGCGTCGCTTCGCTTTGCCCTGGGCTTTCATGTTCAGGCCCTTTCAGGGCGTAGCACGATCCGCGCCTTGTCATTTTCCCCAGCTACGTTGAGGGAGGTGACAGAAACCGGCGGAGTGAGCTCCTGTCGCAAACCCCAATTCTTGGCAACCCAAGTCCAGGCTCATCAAGAACGCCTCCCAGACGTCTATGATTGACTTGTCTAGGCTAGCGTCCGCCGAGAAAGGCTGACGTACAGGTGTTCTTTTGTTACAGTAGTCTCATGTCTCGCCCCGCCACACATTCGTCTCGCTATTTGCTGTATCTGTTCATCGGAGTCGGCTTGGGCGCCGCCATTGGCATGCTGCGGATCTGGAGTAGCCCCAATGAATCGGGTACTGACAACACTCCGTCGGCCGACGTCCGCACGGAGAGCGAGCCGGTGGAGGTCACTTGGCAGGCGGTCTTGAATCGCGTTGCCGACGAGTCCGCGGAAACGTTGCAGGTGTCAAACTTTGCGATCGACGACACGTCGGTCCAGTCGCTGCGTGATGGGTTTGGGTTTGTCGAGACAGTGATCATCGACGAAGGCGTCATTACCGATGACGGTGTCGATGCGATCGCGGACCTGCCGGCTTTGCGGCATCTGCGGTTGAGAAAATCGCCGATCTCCGATGTGGGATTCAAGCGGCTTGCCGAGTGTTCTTCCCTGATGATCCTGAACTTGCCCGATGCGGTGTGCACGCCGGAGGGAGTCGCGACGCTTGCGGCATTGCCCGATTTGCGGCAACTGCGACTCGGTTCGGACGCTTTGACGCGAGAAACGGCCGCTGCGGTCGCGTCGATTGGATCACTTCGCAGCGTGCATTTGATCGGCGTGCCGATCGACGACGAGGGGCTCAAACAGATCGCAGCGTTGCCGAAGCTGCAGTCGCTGTATTTGGACGACAGCGATGTGACGCCAGACGGCTGGGAGTGGTTGTTTCAGAATCATGCCGACTTGCACGTCCACGTCGACCAACATCATCATGATCGTGATCCATCGCCTCATCCCCATTAACGCTTTTTGAAAGCCAGTTTGTGACTGAACGAATCAATCGCCTGCGTGACCGTTTTCAGGATTTGAAGATCGATGCGATGTTGGTTTCCAATGAAATCAACGTGGGCTACTTGAGCGGCTTTACCGGCGATAGCTCATGGTTGTTGATCACGGAGGGCTCCGCCACGATTTTCAGTGACGGTCGCTATCGCACTCAGATTGCCAGCGAGTGCCCCACGTTGAAATGCGTGATCCGCACGCCCAGCCAGCAAATGGTTGAGATGGTGCGAGAGGGTGTTGGCGAGTTGCCCGACGCTCGGATCGGAATCGAATCTCAGCACATCAGTGTTGCGATGATGTCTTCGCTGACAGAGAAATGCCCTGAAACGAATTGGCAGCCTGTCGAGTCGGCGGTCGAAGGCTTGCGGATGATCAAGGACGCGAGGGAGATCGAGACCTTGCGGCGGGCGGTGGACATCAACCAGCGTGCCTACCAGTCCGTGGTGGCAAAATTTCGACCGGAGTGGACCGAGCGCGAGATCGCGTTTGAGTTGGAAGCGACCATGCGGTTCTTGGGAGGGCAGGGAGTTAGCTTTCAGCCGATCGTGGGCGCAGGTCCCAACGGAGCCCTCCCTCACTACCGTCCCGGAAACGTGGCCATCGGCGATTACCCGACCCTGCTGGTCGACTGGGGGACTTTTTATGGCGGGTACGCCAGCGACATGACTCGGACGCTGCATCGCCCTGACGCGTCGGAAAAATTTCGGTCGGCCTATTTGGCGGTTCTGGACGCTCAACTGGCGGCGATCGACAAAATCAGGCCCGGTGTCGCTGCACAAGACGTCGACACGGCGGCCCGCGATGTGCTGAAGAACGCGGGCTTGGGCGACTATTTTGTCCACGGGCTTGGGCACGGAGTGGGGCTGCAAATCCACGAGGCGCCCCGCATGTCGGCCGTCAGCACGGAGAATTTGGCGGTCGGGATGGTCATCACGGTTGAGCCCGGTGTTTACTTTGAAGGCGATTTTGGGATTCGCATCGAAGACGACGTGCTGGTGACCGAAACAGGGCACGAGGTTTTGAGCACCTTGCCAAAGGGCCTCGATGATTGTCAGCTAATTCTGTAAAACCTCCACATTCTGAATCCGCACCGTAGGCTTGCAGCAGAACAAACCGCCCATCCGGGTGGCGTCTCGGCAAGGGTCACGATTCCGAATAACCTGAGACATTCACCACCAATTTGCGTCAACACGGACGCGACGGCGGTTTGGGCGACCATTGCTGGATGATCGCGGTGGCCAACGCACGACCGTCAGACACAAAATATTTTCGATGAGCAGTCAAGCATGAGCAAAGGCAAGCACGCGGGCGAAAGCGTATTCGACATTGAACGCATTCGTGAAATCGTACGGCTGATGGAACAGCACGAGTTGGTGGAAGTCGACCTGCAGCAGGGTGACGATCGAATCAAGCTCAATCGCGGCGGCGTGGCCCCGGTCTATGCCGCAGCACCGGCCGCGGCGCAACCAGCCTTCGCCCCCGCAGCGGCACCCGCGGCCGCGCCGGCTGTTCCCGACAACACGATCACGATCAACGCGCCGATGATCGGAACGTTTTATTCTCGAGCCAATCCCGATGCCGAGCCGTTCGTGCAAGTCGGCCAGACGGTGACGCCGGACACGATCGTCTGCATCGTCGAGGCGATGAAGGTGTTCAATGAGATTCCCGCCGAGTGCAGCGGCAAAGTCGTCGAAGTCTTGATCCAGGACCAGCAGGCCGTTGACTTTGGCAAGCCCATGTTCCGCATTGCACCCAACGCGTGAACCCACTCGACCCGATTGACGAAGCGAATCTGTGTTCCAAAAAATCTTGATCGCCAATCGTGGCGAAATCGCACTGCGGATCATCCGCGCCGCCCGAGAGATGGGCATCGGCACCGTCGCGGTGTACAGCACCGCCGACGCGGGCTCGATGCACGTCCAATTGGCCGACGAAGCCTACTGTGTGGGCGGCCCCAAGAGTTCGGAGAGTTACCTGAAGATCGATCAGATCATCGCGGCTGCGGAAGTCGGCGATGTCGACGCGATCCACCCCGGCTACGGCTTCTTGGCCGAGAACGCTCATTTCAACGAAGTCTGTCGGTCCAGTGGCTTTGAGTTCATCGGTCCCAGCCCCACGGCGATGGAACAGTTGGGCGACAAGAATACGGCCCGATCGATGGCGATCGCCAACAACGTTCCAGTCGTGCCCGGCAGCGATGGCTTGATCGAAGACGACGCGACGGCGTTGGCAACGGCTCGTCAGATCGGTTATCCGGTTTTGATCAAAGCGACCGCGGGTGGCGGTGGCAAAGGCATGCGGGTGGCTGAAGACGAGGAGTCGCTGCTTACTTCGGTGCAGCAAGCACGCACGGAGGCCGAAGCCGCATTTGGCAATGGCGGGGTGTACTTGGAACGTTACGTCACCTCACCGCGGCATATCGAAGTCCAAGTGATCGCGGACACACACGGCAATGTTTGCCATTTGTTCGAACGCGATTGCAGCGTTCAACGTCGGCATCAGAAACTGATCGAAGAAGCCCCCAGTCCGAACTTGCCCGAAGAACGTCGGCAGGCGATCTGCGATGCGGCGGTCAGGATGATCCGCGGCGCGAATTACTCCAACGCCGGTACGGTCGAGTTCATCGTTGATGCAAACAATGATTTCTTTTTCATCGAAGTCAACGCGCGGATTCAGGTGGAACACCCGGTCACCGAAATGATCACCGGTGTGGACTTGATCAAAGAACAGATTCGGGTCGCCTCGGGGCTGCCCTTGTCGTTCAGCCAGTCGGACTTGCAATGCACCGGCCACGCGATTGAGTGCCGGATCAACGCCGAGAACCCGGATCGAAATTTCATGCCGTGCCCGGGCAAGATCCAAGAGTTCTACGCTCCAGGCGGATTCGGCGTCCGGTTCGATTCGCACGTTTATGGCGGCTACACGGTGCCACCGTACTACGACTCGATGATCGGCAAGCTAATCGTTCACTGCAAAACGCGGGACGAGGCGATCGCGACGATGCGACGGGCGTTGAAAGAGATCCGCAGCACCGGCGTCACCACCACGGCGTCGTTTCATGACCAAGTCCTGCAGCATCCGGAGTTTGTCGCCGGCACGCACGACACCAAATTCGTCGAACGCGAATTCACTCGTTGAACCAATTTGACGCTCGTGGCGTAATCGGACTGGCTTTTCTACGCTCTACGAGGAATGGGATCTTTTGAATCCGTCGTTTATCGGATGGTTGATTGCGGTGACCGTGTTGCCGCCGATGCTGATCAGTTGGATCAGCCTGTATCCGGTACGACGGTTCGCGTTTCGGCTGGGACTGGTGGCCAACGAAGGCGGCCATAGCACACACTCCGGCAGCACTCCCGTCGGCGGAGGCATCGGAATTTGGCTGGGGATCATCGGGACCTTCGCCGCTGGAACCATCGCATTGATGGTGGTCAGGCAGTCGCCAGACCTGCAGTCTCATATGCCGGAAACGATCACGCCTTATCTGGATGGCATTTGGCAGCGATGTGGCACGCTGTGGGGGCTGATGGGCGCGGCCACTGTGTTGTTCGCGTTGGGGATTTGGGACGACAGACGCGGCGCCCCCGTGATGATTCGCTTGGTGGTCGAGTTTGCGGTGGCAGCGTTCGTGGTCTTGGTCCTCGGTTTTAGCCTGACCGCATACATCGGGTTGCCGTGGTTGACACACGTGATGTCCGTGTTGTGGATCGTTGCGGTGATCAATTCGTTCAACATGCTGGATAACATGGACGGGCTGAGCGGCGGTGTGGCCGCAATCATCGCCACATCGATGGCGGCCGTGATGTTGACGACACCGAGTCCGGGCACCGCGCAGCCACAGTTCTTGGTCGCGTCACTGTTGTTGGTGGTGTGTGGCGCGTTGCTGGGATTTCTTTGGCACAATCGACCACCGGCCAAGATCTTCATGGGGGATGGTGGCAGCTATCTGGTTGGCTTTTTGATCGCCGTTGCGATGTTGATGGCAACCTTTGCCAGTACACCCAGGCCGCATGCTGTTCTGGCACCGGTCTGTGCGATGGCCATTCCGCTGTACGATATGACCACCGTGTTGTGGATCCGGATCCGCGAAGGACGCAGTATCTTTGTGGGTGACCGCAGCCACTTTTCGCATCGCTTGGTCGACCTGGGGCTCAGTCGCGCCCAAGCCGTGATGACGATCCATCTGGTGACCGGCACGTGTGGTTTGGCAGCCGTCTTGCTCGCGCATGTGTCGGTGTTGCAAGCGGTCGCGGTCCTGGGGATTGTCGCTTGCATGTTGATGCTGGTCGTCATTTTGGAGTCGACCGGATGGCGAAAAAACGAAAACTGAAACCACGAGCCGATCGAGCCGCAAGCGTTCAACATGAACCCGTTTCCAACGAAGCGTCCGCCGTGTCAGATTCGCCGCGATCACTGTTGAGTTTGCCAAACGTCGCGATCGCTTTGCTCGCCGGGATCGTGGTCTATGGTTGGTACTCACCCAGCGACAGCACCGAAGTCGAAACGGGGGCGGCGTTGTGGTTCGGCGTTTTGTCGCTGGCCCTATTGACGCTGACTTGGGGCATTCGCGGTTGGAATGGTGAACTCGTTGATCCAAGCAATCGCAGATCAACGCATTGGATTGATGGAGCGACTTGGGCGTTAGCGATCTGGATGGCCGTTGCGGCTTGGGCGACTTGTCCCCCGGGGAACCTGAGGGCGGCAACCAACGAAGCGTGGCTTTGGGTTTCCGCGGCTGCCGTTTTTACATCGGCTCGCTACTGGCTGGCCGATATCGGCATCCGTCGCGCAGCGTGGAGCCTGATGATTTCGATCGCTGTCGCGACAGCGATCTTGGCTTTGTATCAGCAGGTGATCAGTTTGCCGCAAAGCCGAGCAGATTACCTCGCGGATCCCGATGGCACGCTCAGGATGCTGGGCTTGTCAGCACCGCTGGGTTCCGCCGAACGAATGATCTTTGAAAATCGATTGTTCGATGGCGGGCCGACCGCGACCTACGCGTTGGCCAATTCGATGGCGTGCGTCGTGCTGATCGGTTGCGTGCTGTCGTTGGGTTGGATGGTCAATCGGTGGCGACACAATTGTGTTTTGCAGAAAAGTTTCTCAGTCGCAGTTTTCGCATCGTGCTTTTTGGGGCTGCTGCTCTCCAGCAGTCGATCCGCATTTCTTGCGTTTGCAGTGGGCGCGGTTGCAGTGCTGCTGCTGTGCCGCGATCCATCACGGCAGGAATCCACCGAGCGAACAGCGAGACGATCGTTGCGACGATCATTTGCACTTGCGGGAGTTGGGGCTGGCGTGATGAGTCTGATCACCGTCGCGGTACTGTTATTCGGGCGCAAGGAATGGGTCGAACAAGCACCAGCGTCGCTCGCCTTTCGGCTGCAATACTGGCGAGCAACCTTGGCGATGGCGTGGCAACATCCGGTCTTCGGCGCGGGACCGGGTGGATTTCAGTCTCTGTATCAGCGGTATCGGACGCCGGGATTCAGTGAGCAGCCTGCCGATCCGCACAACTTTGTTTTCGAAACACTGGCATCGGGCGGTTTCGTTGCGGTCGGAATCTTGATCGTCTTGTCGGTTAGCATTGCTGTTGCCGTAGTCAAACGCCCCCCCAGTCCCCGTGGTGGACGAGGTCACGAGTCCCATCCACCCGCGATCGCCCCCCCGTACGTGAAAACCGACGCGTTTTGGTTGGGCGCAGGATTGTCACTCTCCATGATCTGGATCTTGGGAGCGTTGATCAATCGAATGCCTGATGGTGCGTCTCACATGATCGCTGTTCCCATCGCCATCGCAGTCGCGTGGGCATTGAATCGACGAGCAAGCGAGATGAATGACGCGACGTTGGACATTCTCAACGCCGTTGCCGGGCTCTGCGCTTTGATTCATCTGTCGGCCGCCGGTGGATGGACCGTGCCCGGCGTCGCCATGTTCGTGTGGTTGTTGGCGGCATCCGTGACGGCTGATTCACAGACAATCGCCGAAGTTGGAACCGATGATGAGTTGCCGCCGGATTCGCGGTCGCGGATGACCAGGGCGGCGATCGGCGTGGCCTCCGGACTGGCATTGCTGGTACTGATGCGGTTCATTTCACTCGGACCTGTGATGGACGCGGAGTTGGCGATGATGAAAGCCGAGCGGGTCGTCGAGTCCTCGCGTTCGGATTCCTCGGAGTCCGCAGTCCTGGACGCGATCCAGGATGCCATCGACGCGGACCCGTGGGCTGTTCGGGCACCGATGTGGCTGGCCAGCCAAACGAGCTGGCAAGTGATCCAGAGTGACACTGCGTCAAACCGCCAACAGTGGCTAGCCGCTATACGAAGTGTTCGTGATCGCGCGGGGCGGGACATCTCCGTCTATCGGACTTTGGGTGGCCAAACGTTGCACGTGTATCAGCGTTGGGGGCGGAACGAGGATCTGGAGCTTGCCCAGCAATTCTTTGAGCAGGCAATCGAGCATTCACCGTCCGACCAGGGACTACTGGCCCAATTGGCGGCCATCGAGGCGGCGACGGGAAACCTGGATCGGTCTCGTGAATTGGCCCGTCGGGCCCAAGAATTAGCGGATTTGTCGGGTGACGTGGTGCGTGACCTGCAGCGCCAATTCATTTTTGTCGTGCAGCACTTGGGGGGCCCTGCCGGTCAGGAGGCAGTTCGACGGCCAGCAAGCGAAGTCTTGGCGAACCAACTGTCGGGAATGGCCGTAAAGTAGGGATCGGAACCGGTCCCCGCGATTCCGTTGCCGCTCTGAAGGGGCCAACCGTCCATTCATCCTTTCCACTCGTTTGCTCTAATTCGGTGTCGATAGTGAAGTTTTACTGGTTACTAATCGGACTGGCGGTGGTCACGGGCTCCGTTTCCGCCTGGGCGTACAACTACAACCGCTACGGTTCCCGCGAAGGGCGTCTCGGTGCCATCACGATGGACGGAACCATCAACGGCAAGAATGTGATGGCGGAAGTGGCCAAGGGCTACTCCACGTCGCTCGCCAAAGTCGAAATGCTTAATGACCCGACATTTGATTTCGGTGCGATGGCTCCGGGTACCAAGGGAAATCACACCTTCACGGTCAAGAATGTCGGCGGAGAGCCGCTGACACTGGAGCTGGGAGCGACGACCTGCAAATGCACGCTGGGAAAACTTGCCAACAGTTCTCTGGCCCCCGGCGAGACGACCGACATCGAGCTGGAATGGAACGTCAGTGCAGGGAAAACGACGTTTGAGCAGTCCGCTCAGGTGCGGACCAACGACCCGATGCGGCCCGCGATCGACTTCAAAATCAGTGGCCTTGTCCTGCGTGAAATGGAAATCGAACCTCGCGAACTGACCTTTGGTTCGGTGGCCTCGGGCGATCCGTTTGAGTTTGATTTCAAGATTTACAGCTACATGGATGAGAAAATCGTCCCGGATTCGCAGGCGTTTGCCAGCGAAGAGCTAACGAAATTGACGCAGTTCGAAGTCACGGAGTTTGAACCCAGCGAAGCCGACGGGGTCCACAAGTCGGCGAAACAAGGTTTTGCCATCAAAGCAAAGGTGGGATCGGGCATGCGGCAGGGTGCCGTCAGCACCAATTTCTTGTTCGGATTCCAGAAGCTTGACGAAAACGGCGACGTCATCTCAACCGAGGAATCGACCAAGGAAAAAGGTGACAAGTACTACTTTACCGCGTCCGCTGCCGGACGGGTCATTGGCTCCCTCAGTATGCTGGAAGGCCAGAAGGTCAAGTCCGTCAGCGGTGGCGGTTATGTCTTCGACTTCGGCAAGCTCGGCCCAGAAGACTCCACGATTGGCAAATCGTTTGTGGTGTTAAAGGGTAGCGAGAAGGACGCCACTAACCTTACCATTGGGGAAAGTTATCCCGATGACGTGATCCAGGCAAAATTGGGCGATCCGATCGGCAGGGGGTCTATGAAGATGTACCCGCTGACGCTGGAAGTTATCGTGGGTGAAAAGCCGATTGAGCTTTCAGGGAAAAACAAGGACGAGTACGGTTGGGTCTGGATCGAGTCCGATAATCCCAAAGTTAGCCGAATGAAGCTGGCGGTAAAGGTTGCCGCCCAGCCGAGGCCATAGCCTAGCCACCCGCGAGCTGACCAGCGTGCGGTGGCACTCAACGGATCGCGGTGTGATTTTGAACCAGTTCGTCCACAACACTGAACCACGAGCGCCTGGAGCGCCTGAATTTTCGATGTCGGCTCTGCAAAACGCTTGCGTGTTGTGTGGACGTGTTGTCATCGCATGGGCGGGACTATTGCTGACCCTGACAGGTTGCACATCGCAGTCGGACCAACCAAGCGATTCCGATGTGACGGCCGCGCGTTTGCTATCGCCCCACGTCGTGGCGAGGCCAAGTCTCTCCAGTCCGCTGCCCGATGGATTTGTCGCTCCGAGCGATTTCGGCAGCACACACGATGCTGCAGGTTCATTTTCGGCAAAGGTCGATCCGTCGCAGATCACCGCTCCGACCGTGGTCAAACGCATCGGGTTGGACAATTCGTTTGATCGTCACAGGGCTTGGAGCCTGGAGCGACTCCACGCCGAGTTCGCATCGGACCGCTCCGACCAACTCGTTCAGGCGATTGAGTTGATCCAAAAAAACGGCCTGCCGCCATTGCCCGAGGGCGCGGACGAAGATGAAGCGGCAGAGGATGCGGGGGTCGGTGGACCTGCCGCTGCAGAGGACGCAGGCGTTGGGCCATCGTCGTCCGATCTGGGTCCCGTTGAGATCATCCCCACGCCACGTGCGCAGCCGGAGGTCAAAGCGGAAGTGATCCCGACGCCTCTGGGGATCCCAGAACGCAAGATGAATGGGCCGATCACTCGCATCGCCTCCGAGCCCGAGCCCGCCAAGGGCGCGCCGTCTCAACCAGCCAACACGCCGCCCAACCCAAAGATGACTCCGGGGACAGTCCCTGTGGATGATGTCGACAATGAATTCGGCATCGCAGGGCTCGCCGGCGTCAAGAAGGAACCAGACGACTACCAGACTTGGGAAAAACCCGATGTGGCCTTGTTCGTCACCGGCAACCAACACGGGTACATCGAGCCGTGCGGCTGCACCGGATTGGACAAACAAAAGGGTGGCGTTGCCAGACGCCATACCTTCATGACCCAGTTGAGAACCAAAGAATGGGATCTCGTGCCCATTGATGCCGGCAATCAGATCCGCCGAATCGGACAACAGGCTGCGATCAAGTTCTCGTGGTCAAGCAAAGCCTTGCAGGTGATGAAGTACGAAGCGGTCGGCTTTGGTCCAGACGACATGCGAATCAACCCGGGTGATTTGATCGCCAGCGCCCTTGATTCCCCTGAACCGATCTATGTTGCTGGTAATTTGGTCCTGCTGGATCCCTCGCTGATCCCCAGTCACAAGGTTGTCGAGAAAGGCAAGTGGAAAATCGGCATCACGACGATCCTGGATGCGGACGAATTGACCGCGCCACTGAGTCCTGAGGTCGTGCTCAATGACGCAGAGAAATCGGCCAAGGAAGTCTTGGGCAAGCTGCAGAGTGAGGGCGCGAATTTCAAAGTCATGACGTTCTTTGGCTCTGAAGAAAAGGCAAAGAAGCTGGCGCAGCAGGTTCCCGGTTATGACCTGATCATCGTTTCGGGCGGCTACGGCGAACCGACGTATCAGCCACAGCCGATCGAGAACTCAACGACGCAAATCATCCTGACGGGCAATAAAGGCATGTACGTCGGGCTGGTTTCTTTGCGAGAAAACAAACCGTTTCAGTACGCTCGCGTTGCCTTGACCAGCGAGTTCGAAGATTCTCCCGAGATGCGTGGCATCATGAAAGACTATCAGCGTCAATTGCAAGACGTTGGTTTTGCCGATCTCGGCTTGAAACCCATCCCGCATCCTTCGGGTGAGAAGTTTGTCGGCTCGGAGGCGTGTGGGAAGTGTCACACGGAAGCCATGGCGGTATGGAGTGGCTCGGCGCACTTCGACGCCACGGCGCACATCGTCAAGCCACCGGAAGGACGCGGCGATGTCCCGCGTCACTTTGACCCCGAATGCGTCAGTTGCCACGTCACAGGCTGGAATCCGGAAAACTACTACCCCTACGAAACCGGATACTTGAGCCTCGAGAATTCCAAGCATCTGTTGGGGAACGGCTGCGAGAATTGCCATGGCCCAGGCGGCAGCCACTCGGCAGCCGAAGCCGAGGGCTCGGACGTTTCTTTGGAACGCAAGAAAGAATTGAGGATGGCGATGCAGTTGCCCTTGGACAAGGCGAAGGAGCACTGCATGAAATGCCACGATCTGGACAACAGCCCTGACTTTCACGACGAAGGTGCATTCGAAGACGAGTACTGGCCCGAAGTCGAACACTACGGCGTGAAGTAAATTTTTCAAGTGACGCCCCCCTGTTTGACCCGCAGCCGAAGGCGCAGGAGACGCTATCAACCGGCTTGCCCCGCAGAGTCAAACGCCGCTTCCGCCTGCGCCTGCGGCTACGGGTCAAACGAAGGTGTGCGAAACCCGTTTCCGCCGTAGCCAACCGCAATTCCTTCAGAATTCGTAGGTCATCCTTGTCGCTACCGGTTGAATCTGCACCTTGGTATTGACAATGCTATCTGGCGATTCCCACCTCTGCCCTGTTCTCCATCGCACTCTCGGCCACCCATGCATAATGAACTCGACATCTTGGTGGTAGAAGACGACATGGACGAGCGGATGAACATGGTGGACATCCTGGAGTTAGATGGGCATCGAGTCATGGCGGTGGGCACGGCCGAGGAAGCTTGCGAGCTGGCACGGTCCCAGAAGGTTGGCGTGATCATTTTGGATCGCAACCTGCCCGACGGTACGGCAGACGAGGTCTTGCCGCGGCTCAAGAGCTTACTGCCCAGTTCACATGTGGTGGTGGTTACCGGCTACGCGGACCTCGACAGTACGATCGCGGCGTTTCGACATGGAGCGGCCGACTACATCTTAAAGCCGATCAACCCGGACGCATTGCGTCACAGTCTGGAACGGATCGCTCAAGTCGCCCGAGTGGAGTACGAGTTGAGTCAGGAGCAACAGTTCGCAGATCAGATCTTGAGCACCGCCGAAGCCGTCGTGTTGGTATTGGACTTGCAGGGAAAGATCATCCGATTCAACCCCTACTACGAACGCATCGCCGACTGGAGCTTGGACGAGTTACAGGGTAAAGATTGGTTTGACGCATGCATTCCCGTGCGCGATCACGATCGGATTCGCGAAGTGTTTTTGCTGACAGCGGATGGCTTGGAGCGAAGCGGGATCATCAATCCCATCATCACCCGCTCGGGTCAGGAACGTCAGATTCGATGGTCCAACACGACGCTCAAGGACAAGCTGGGTGTCACCATTGCGGTCTTGGCGGTCGGTGTCGATGTGACGGATTTCCTGGAAGCACAAGAGCGGGCGTCCCGTTCCGAGCGACTGGCTGCGATCGGGCAAACGATGGCCGCGCTTGCGCACGAAAGCCGCAATGCGTTGCAAAGGATCCATGCCGGGCTGGACCTGTTGCAGCTCGAGCTGCCGGGCGAATCGGAAGCACAAGGGGACCTGGACACCGTGCGTCGTGCGGCAACGGACTTGAATTCTTTGTTGGAAGAAGTCCGTTCGTATGCGGCCCCGATCCGTTTGCATCTGGAACCCTGCGACGTTCGCCAGTTGGCCATGCGTGCGTGGCGGCACCTGGAGTCGGCCTGGTCGCAGCGGCAGGTCGAGTTACACATTGATGAGACTTTCGAAGACGTGGTTTGCCGTGCCGATCCCACACGCATTGAACAGGTGTATCGAAACCTTTTCGAGAATGCCTTGGCTGCGTGCTCCGACCCGGTCCAAATTTCGGTTTGTTGCGAACGATTGCCGCACGATTTGATCCAGATTTCGGTTACCGACAATGGGCCAGGGCTGAACGATGAACAGTGCGAAAAGATCTTTGAGCCGTTCTTTACGACCAAGAGCACTGGCACGGGACTTGGAATGTCGATCGTGCATCGCATCATCGACGCTCACCAAGGTTGCATCAGCCTTGCCGGATCCGCCACCAACGAAGATCATGCCGGAGCCTGCTTCATCATCCGATTACCCCTCGATCCGCAATGCGACGAAGCGGACAGCGTTTGATGCCGCCACCATCGCCGCCGCCGTCATCACAGGGATCTAGAGCCGAGAGCAGTGACATGAAGCATGCAGGTGAAGCCGTGCTGACGGCAATTCTTGAGACCGCAGTGGACGCGATCATTCTGATCGACCAGCAAGGGATCATCCGATCCGTGAATCCGGCGACCGTGACGATGTTCGGATTTAGCAAGGAAGAAATGGTCGGAAACAACGTAAAAATGTTGATGCCGTCTCCTGACCGCGAGAGACACGACCAGTACTTGCAGAACTACTGCCAAACGGGGGTCGCCAAGATCATTGGCATTGGACGCGAGGTAGCCGGGCAACGAAAAGACGGGACGGCCTTTCCGATGCATCTCGCTGTCAGTGAGATTCCCGTCCAGGATGGCCGGTTGTTCGCAGGGATCATACGCGACATCACCGCCCTGAAAGCGGCTCAAGATGAACTCACGATGCTCAACGAGGACCTGGAACGCATGGTGCGGCAACGGACCGATGAGCTGCGGGCGGCTCAGGCAGAGTTGCTGCAGCAAGAACGGTTGGCGACACTTGGCCAGGTTTCAGGCGGCATCGCGCATGAAATCCGAAATCCACTCAACGCGGTGAAAACTTCCGCGTACTACTTGCTCAATGCAAACTCACCGGCCCCAGAAAAGGTCCGAGAGCACCTGGAGCGAATCGATCGACAGGTGACCTTGATCGATAACGTGATCACCGCGCTGACGGACGTGGCCAGGATGCCCGAGCCTACCGTGGGGCGATGCGATGTGCATGCGTTGGTGGCATCGATCGCAGCTACCATTTCGATGGATGTGAACATCAAACTGATCGACAGAATTCCCAGCAATCTGCCTACGGTTCACGTCGACGCCAACCAGCTTTCGATCGTGTTTCGAAACCTCATCCGAAACGCCAGGGACGCGATGCCAAAGGGCGGTACGATCTTTCTGGATGCGACCAGCGACGAGCGAACGGTCTCGATGCGGGTCTCGGACACGGGGCCGGGGATACCGCCGGAGCTGTTGAGTCGGGTGATGGAGCCGCTTTTCACCACCAAAGCTCGCGGAATGGGGCTCGGATTGGCGATTTCCAAAGCCATCTTGCAGCGAAATGGCGGTACAATCAGCGCCGACAATCAATCCGGTAGCGGTGCCGTTTTCACCGTAACGTTACCCATTGGAGTGATAGGCGATGGTGTTGCAGGATAAAGGGCGGGTTTTGGTCGTCGATGATGACCGTGACATCTGTGCGAACATCAAAGACATCTTGGATGATCTGGGATACCTCACGGACACCGCCCACGACGGGCCCTCTGCATTGAATCTGATTCAGCAGGGGGCATACGATGTCGCGCTGCTGGATTTTAAGATGCCCGGCATGAACGGCGTTGAGCTGTATCGCGAAATCAAGAAACTGAGACCGGACGTGCCAGCGATCATGATCACCGCTCATGCGGAGAGCGCAGGTTTGCAGCAGGCGATCGATGCGGGCACGAGGCACATTCTGAGAAAACCCGTCGACTTTGCCTGCCTGCTGCCGATGATCGATCGCTGTGCGACGCCGGGTATTTAGTGGTCTGGGACAACTTATCTTTAGGGTAGTGGATCTTGTTAAAGATCCTGGACTGCTCAAAGTTTGGTGTTGTGTCTTTTTGGGTTTGCGCAAGTTTATGTCCCTACTGCCGGCGCAGTGGTGGCCTCAGTGAGCCTCAGGCGCTAGCCGTGGGCCTGTGGCGGATTGTGGTGCCCGGCCCACGGCTAGCGCCTGAGGCTCACTTTGATTGCGATGCATGGAACGAAAACATGGACTGCCGGCGCAGCTGGTGGCCCCAGTGAGCCTCAGGCGCTAGCCGTGGGCCTGTGGCGGATTGTGGTGCCCGGCCCACGGCTAGCGCCTGAGGCTCACTTTGATTGCGATGCATGGAACGAAAACATGGACTGCCGGCGCAGCTGGTGGCCCCAGTGAGCCTCAGGCGCTAGCCGTGGGCCTGTGGCGGATTGTGGTGCCGGCCCACGGCTAGCGCCTGAGGCTCACTTTGATTGCGATGCATGGAACGAAAACATGGACTGCCGGCGCAGCTGGTGGCCTCAGTGAGCCTCAGGCGCTAGCCGTGGGCCTGTGGCGGATTGTGGTGCCCGGCCCACGGCTAGCGCCTGAGGCTCACTTTGATTGCGATGCATGGAACGAAAACATGGACTGAAAAAACAATGTCAACGCCAAATTTTGATCAGCCCACCACTAGCCTGGACTGTTCATCAGCCGTCTGCCTTGGCACTAGATACCCATCTGAGCGAGCATGTCGGCGAGTCGGCCGACCGTTTGTGTCAGCACGGGATGCGACTCCTGAAATGCATCGGCCTGTTGCTGCAAACGCTCCGCCAAGGTGGCTGAATTGACTTCGTGGTGATCCAAAGTCGAGGAGATGCCCTCCAGCGATTGCCGCAGCTCCTCGGCTTCGGCTGCATCCATGTCATCGGCGGCTGCCAACTGCTGGCGAAGCAGTTCGATGGTTTCGTCTAGTTCTTCTCGCACCGATGGGGCTCCAAGGAAATGGGGTGGGGGTGACGACTGCGGTTGCAATTTCAATCGTCCAAGGTTCAGTGTCTGTGATCGGACAGGAACGCTCAAGTGACGTCTCAGCCGGAATCACCAAGGATACAACCGCAGTTGCCCCATCAAGAACCCGTCATGGACCTGACATGAACCCGTCCTCCTGAATCCAAGCGTCAGCTTGAACGTTCATGTCACACTCGCCGTTTCAACCGCTGCCATCGAGTGTTAGGATAACACGCCTGAGACACTGTGGCCCACGCTCAAATGCTCATCAGTGCGTTATCGCACGGAGGAGAGTTTGTCACGTGCGGCAAAGCGTCACGTCAACGGCGAACATCGTCATAATTAGCGCACAATCGGTAGCTGACAAGACGAATTTGGAGGTGTCGTTGCGTTTGGCACTGCATTTGTTCTCAGGCACCAGGAATCGAGCCCGAATCGAGCCAAACGGGTGCAGTACGCAACCAGATGTAAAGCGCAGACGGCCCACCGGGTGGCCGACAGGCGATCAGCGTCTTGTCAATTCGATCGTTTTTCTTTCTCAACTTGAATCGTAAACAGAAAACAAGCCATGGAAACGCATGCCGCGAATGATCCGTCGCAGCCAAGGGACATATCGGAACCGTCCCAATCCTCGTTGGAGCTTGAGAGATTTAGCTATGACGATGGAATCGTCCGCCTGTTTGCCACCGCAACAATCATCTGGGGTTTGGTCGCGACGCTCGTGGGTTTGATCGTTGCGGTGATCTTGGTGATGCCCGAGCTGACCAACGGACTGCCTTGGATTTCGTTCGGTCGCCTGCGTCCGCTACACACCAATGCTGCGATCTTTGCTTTCGCGGGCAACGGGATCTTTGCGGCGATCTATTACAGCACCCAGCGGTTGTGCAAAGCCCGGATGTGGAGTGACGTGCTCAGCCGGGCACACTTCTGGGGCTGGCAATTGATCATCGTCCTGGCCGCGATCACTTTGCCCTTGGGGTATTCTCAAGGACGTGAGTACGCCGAACTGGAGTGGCCGATCGATATCTTGATCGCCGTCGTGTGGCTGGTGATCTTCGGTGGCAATTTCTTGATGACATTGATCAACCGACGAGAGCGGCACATGTACGTCGCTTTGTGGTTTTACATCGCAACGATCGTGACGGTCGCTGTGCTGCACGTCTTCAATAACTTGGTAATCCCCGCAGGACTGCTCAAGGGATACAGCGTCTACGCGGGTGTGCAAGACGCGTTCATGCAATGGTGGTACGGTCACAACGCGGTCGCGTTCTTTTTGACGACGCCGTTCCTCGGGTTGATGTACTACTTTTTGCCCAAGGCCGCTGACCGGCCGGTGTTCAGTTACAAACTCAGCATCATTCACTTTTGGTCGCTGGTCTTTATCTACATTTGGGCTGGCCCTCACCACTTGCACTACACCGCGCTGCCCGAGTGGGCCAGCACGCTGGGCATGTTGTTCAGTTTGATGTTATGGATGCCCAGTTGGGGCGGAATGATCAACGGTCTATTGACGCTGCGTGGTGCATGGCACAAGGTCGCGGCGGACCCGGTCCTGAAGTTCTTCGTCGTCGGCGTGACGTTCTACGGGATGTCGACTTTTGAAGGGCCGATGCTGTCGATCAAATCGGTTAACGCATTGAGCCACTACACGGACTGGACGATCGCACACGTTCACTCCGGTGCGTTGGGTTGGAACGGGTTCATGACCTTTGGCATGCTGTACTGGCTGCTGCCGCGAATCTTTCAGACCAAGATGTGGAACGACAAGCTTGTCAGTTGGCACTTTTGGGTCGGAACGATCGGCATCCTGGCATACATCATTCCGATCTACGCAGCAGGTCTGATGCAAGGCCTGATGTGGCGTGCCATGGACGACACGGGCAACCTCAAATACCCCGAATTCATCGAGATCACGCAATCGATCGTGCCGTTGTGGTGGTTCCGGGTATTGGGCGGTTTGCTGTACGTCGCCGGAGTGGTCATGATGTGCGTCAACGCGCTGATGACTTGGATGGGTCGACCGGCGAAGTACGAAGTGCCGGTCCACACCGCGCCTCGATTGTCCAAGACATACAAAGACGAGCCCGCTCCCAAAAGCGATCTGGACGATGTCCCCGTGCTGGACTTGGCCAAAAAAGTCAGTGTGTTTGCCAAGATGGGCTGGCACCGTCGTTGGGAACGCTTGCCCGTGACATTCACTGTCCTGACGACGTTGGCCGTGATCGTCGCGACGCTGTTCGAAGTCATTCCGACGTTCCTGATTCGCTCGAACATCCCAACGATCGCGACGGTCAAGCCCTACACGCCGCTGGAACTGGCAGGGCGACACATTTTCGTCTCCGAAGGATGCTTCAATTGCCACTCGCAAATGATCCGGCCGATGGTGGCCGAGACCAAGCGTTACGGCGAATACAGCAAGCCGGGGGAGTTCATTTACGACCGACCGTTCCAGTGGGGCAGCCGTCGTATCGGTCCCGACTTGGCACGCGAAGGTGGGCGTCAGAGCAGCTACTGGCACTGGCAACACTTTGAGTACCCCGATGTCGTCTCGCCGGGGTCGGTGATGCCCAGCTATCGCCACCTCCTGGAAGACGATCTGGTGTTCGAAAAAATATTCCCGCACGTGGAGGCCGCCCATTTCTTGGGTGCCCCTTACACGGAAGAAGAACTGACCCAGACCAAGGAGGTCGCGTTCCGTCAAGCAGAACAAATTGCCGCCGAGATCGTCGGTCAAGGCGGGCCGCCCAACACCTTCAACAAACAGGCGATCGCCCTGATCGCTTACTTGCAGCGAGTCGGCGTCGACCTCAATCGCACCGAAACACCGGCAGCAGAAACACCGGCGACGGATGCTCCTGCTGGTGATAGCCCGCCTGCGGAAACGTCCACTGACGAGCAACCCACCCCCGAAACACCAGACGCTGAAACACAAGAGGCCGGAGCATGATTCGCGACATCGTCAGTTTCCTGGACTACTCGATCTGCGCCGAAGTGGCGTTGGCCTTGTTCGTCGGAACGTTCTTTTTGATTTTCTACGGTGCCTTGCGACTGAGCCGCAACGCAACCGACAAATTTGCCGCGATTCCCCTGAGTGATGAGGTGGAGGAACCACGATGAGCGATACACCGAAAACAGATCATGCATACGATGGCATCGAAGAATTCGACAATCCGTTGCCGGGTTGGTGGAAGTGGTTGTTTGTCGCAAGCATTGTCTTCAGCCCGTTCTATTGGATGTTCTATCACGGCGGTGCCAGTGGACGATCGGTCGAAGATCTCTACAACGTCGCCTTGGCCGAGAACACGCGAAAGCAGTTTGAGGAAATCGGGGAATTAAAACCCGACGAAGCGACCTTGGCCAGTTACATGAACAAAGGCAGTTGGGTCAAAGTCGGCCAAGCCGTCTTTCGCGCCAATTGCGTGTCGTGCCACGGTCGCGAAGGTGAAGGCAAGGTGGGGCCGAACCTGACGGATGAAGCGTACAAGAACGTGGCCAACCTGGAAGACATCGCCAAGGTGCTGATCAATGGTGCTGGCAACGGTGCGATGCCCAAGTGGTCAAACCGATTGCATCCCAACGAGATCGTCCTCGTGTCGGCCTACGTCGCAACTTTGCGTGGCACCAATGTTGATGGCGGGCGACCTCCAGAGGGTCGAACCATCGCTCCTTGGCCTGCGGCTCCCGCAGAATCCGATGCAGATGCAGAGTCGGACGCAGATCCGGCTGGTGATAACACCGATGATGGCAAGTGACCATCTCCGAATGAGTCCTTGAGGGACATGATGAGTATCTTTGAATCGTTGCCGCTGCTTGCCGCCTCAGGCGGCTGCCGAAACGCGGGCAAGTGCCAGTTGGCCGGAGCCTGTGAGGGTGCCGGCGGCGTGTCGCCAGCGGGTGCAATTCCTGCTGGCCGAGAACCAGCGGCTGTCGGTATGGGGACGTTGGTCTTTGCGACCGCCAGCAATCAAGAGACGGAGGAGCCAGAATCCGGCACCACGGGTGGAAAACATTCCGCTTTGTTGGAATCACCGGAACACGTGTTGAGCACCTTGGAAAGCGACGGCAGCCGACGTTGGTTGCGTCCCAAGCTTTCGCCAGGCAAATGGTGGCAGCGCCGACGGATCGTCGCCTACCTGCTGATGATCGTGTTTGTGGTGATCCCGCACTTGCGACTGGCTGGCAAGCCGTTGATTTTGCTGGATATCGCCGAACGTGAGTTTACGATCTTGGGCAGGACGTTCTTGCCGACGGACACACTGTTGCTGGCTCTGTTGATGCTGTCGGTTTTTGTCTCGATCGTGTTGATCACCGCAGTGGCAGGACGGGCGTGGTGCGGTTGGGCGTGCCCGCAAACGGTCTACATGGAGTTTCTGTTCCGTCCAGTTGATCGATTGTTTGACAACACGGTCGGCAAAGGGGGCAAGCCACGGCGGGACAAAGGTGCCTTGTTGCACATCGCTCGATTTGTCGTGTACGCATTGTTGTGCATGTTTCTGGCGCACACCTTCCTGGCTTACTTCGTCGGCACGGAAAAGCTCGCGATGTGGGTCCGCAGCACACCTGCGGCGCATCCAGTAGCGTTCCTGGTGATGTCTGCAACGCTCGGCTTGATGCTCTTTGACTTCATGTTCTTTCGAGAACAGTTGTGCCTGATCGCTTGCCCCTATGGTCGGTTTCAATCGGTCATGTTGGACCAGCAGTCGACCATCGTGGCCTACGACTATGTTCGTGGCGAACCCCGGAAAAAGGGCAAGCGGGAGCCGTTGCCTGTGGTCTCGGCGGATGGGCGGGCAAGCGTCACCGAAAATCGCAGCGTCGGCGATTGCGTGGATTGCAATCAGTGTGTCGTCGTCTGCCCCACCGGAATCGACATTCGCGACGGATTGCAGATGGAATGCATCAACTGCACTCAGTGCATCGACGCGTGTGATGAGGTGATGGACCGAGTGGGTCTGCCCAAAGGATTGATCCGGTATGGTTCACAGGATTCCATTGCCGGCAAGGCAAAGCGGTTGCTGAGAGCACGTACGATGATCTATCCGGTCATCTTGCTCGCACTCTTTGGCGCTTTGTTGACGGCGTTGGTGATCAAGTCCGGTTTCGATGCTCGTGTGATCCGTGGCAAGGGAGCGCCGTACACGATTTACCCGGATCGCACCGCGTCCAACGAATTCCAGCTTCGTTTGGTCAATCGCACCGATGAACCGCAGCACTATGAGATCATTCCCCCGGCAGATGAATCGATCAAAATCGAAGTCCTCGATCAGGGCAAAATGACGCTTGAGGGTGGCGGGACCGAACTGGTACCGCTGCATGTGACCTTCCCGAGCAACTTGACGCGGGGCATCGGGCGATCCAATCTGAAGATGACGATTCGCGACGGCGAGCAGCGGACTCGCGAGGTTCAGTTCTTTCTCTTGGGACCCAGGTAATCGATCATGGCGATGAAAAGTGTGTCATACGACCAGTCGGATCGCAGCTTGAGCGAGCGAGATTCGGATGAACGCAGTGCCAAGCGTTTTTGGATCTCGCTGGTACTGGTGCTGTTTGTCATTCAGTCGACCGTGATGGGAATCGCGATCAATCTGGCCATCTCGGATCCATCCGCGGTCGTGACGCCCGACTATCATGCCGCGGCGTTGAATTGGGATGAAACACGACGATCGCGAAGTGCCCCTCAGAGAATGGGTTGGACGGTCAAGTTGTACGTGTCCGACGTGGCCGATCAACGTGGCCAGCGTGCCGTCGAGTGGACGGCAGCGGATCGCGAAGGAAATCCGCTAGACGGATTGACGATCGACGCGCGGGTGTACCATCACGCGCGAGCGGGCGACGTCCAAGAACTGCAACTCAAATCCGCCGGCGACGGTCGCTACATTGCTTTGGCCGACATGCCACGCAATGGATTGTGGCAGATCGATCTGTCGGTGGCCGGAGCAGAGGAGCCCGTCGAACAAACTGAGACGGTGGAGGTGCATTCGTCATGACCGCCAACGTACTGATTTTGCTATCCGCCGTCGTGACGTCCAGCCTGATGGGCAGCCTGCACTGCGTCGGCATGTGTGGGCCGCTGGCGTTGTGGGCCAGCGGTGCCGGCGACAAAGAGAACTCGCGATCATTGATGATGCCGACGTCGCTGTACCATGTCGGTCGCTTGATCACGTACACGATCGTCGGTTTGATCGCGGGGCTGATCGGAGCGGCCGTCGATTTCGGCGGCGGAGTTTTGGGGCTGCAGGTGGCTGCCGCTCGCGTCGTCGGCGGCCTGATGGTGGCGATCGGGCTGATCAAGTTGTGGAGCATGTTGGGCAAGCGTTCAGCGTCGAAAGAGCTCAAGCCGTCTCGAATCGGCGGACTGTTGGCCAAAGTCCGGCCGTATGTCTTTCGTCTGCCAATTTCCGCTCGCGCACTGGCCACGGGCATGCTGACCACGTTGCTGCCCTGTGGTTGGTTGTACCTGTTTGCTCTGATCGCCGCCGGCACGGGCAGTCCGTGGACCGGTGCCTTGCTGATGATCGCGTTTTGGGTCGGCACCGTTCCGGCTTTGGTCGCCTTGGTCGCGGGGACTCGTGTGTTGTCCCGCAAATTCACTCGCGCGATTCCCGCGGTCGCAGCGGTGCTGCTGATCTGCGCAGGATGCTTTACCGCATCGGGGCGTGGCTTGGCGGGAATGAGTTCCTTTGGTCAGTCAATGATTCCCGAAGGCGATTCGCTGGAGCAAGTACAAAACGTCGATCAGGAAACGCTTCCCTGTTGCAGGACGCATTGAGTTGTCAGCCTCGGCATCTCGCATCGATGCTCGGCAAACCGTTGCCGACCAGAACGTCGCATGCTCGCACTGCGGCTTGCCGACCAATCACTACGGCACGCCAATCAGCCGTGATCGTCAGGACGCACCGCCACTGTCCTTCTGTTGCAGCGGATGCCGTCAAGCCTATGAGCTGATCCACGACTGGGGACTCGATGACTTTTATGCTTTGCGTGACCAAAGCAAATGGGACAGCGACGGCGTGTCGGCCGGTGGAGCTCGCTACAGTGATTTCGACGACGATGAGTTTTTGGGTTGTTCGAAACCGCAACAGATGTCCGACGGCCGACTTTCCACGTCGCTGTCCATCAGCGGCATCCACTGCGCCGCGTGCGCGTGGTTGATCGAAAACGCAGCGGCACGAATCCCCGGCTGGACGATCGCGCGTGTCAAAATGAGCGATCGCACGCTGCAGGTGATCTACTCTCCTGAAAAAATACAACTCAGTGAAATCGCGTCCGTGGTCGGTCGGCTCGGGTATCGACTCGCACCGCTGACCTCTGATCACGAACAACGTTTTGCGTTGGAAAGTCGTCAACTGTTGATGCAGATCGCGGTAGCTGGATTCCTGGCCGCCAATGCGATGTGGATTGCGATCGCGCTGTATGCCGGTGATGCTTCTGGCGTGGAAGCACAGCATCGTACGTTTCTGCGTTGGGCAGGCACTTTCTTGGGCGTCGGCTCCGTGCTGATCCCTGGACGAATATTTTTTGTCAGCGCGTGGGCTGCGATCAAATATCGCACTCCGCACATGGACCTGCCCGTCGCACTCGGCTTGTCCGTCGGGACGGTGGTAGGCGTATTCAATGCGATCATGGGATCGGGGCACGTCTATTTTGATTCGCTGGCGATGCTGGTGTTTCTGTTGTTGATCGGTCGTTGGATTCAGTTTCGTCAACAGCACCGCGCGGCGCAAGCCCTGGACTTGATGATGCGGATCACGCCGCAGCATGCGACACGAATCGACGAGGATGGCTCGGAACGTCGAGTGCCCGTCGATTCGTTGAGAACCGGTGAACGGATTCGCGTGCACGCTGGTGAGAGCGTGCCCGCAGATGGAAACGTGATCGCCGGAGAATCGTTGCTCAACACGTCTTTGCTGACGGGTGAAAGCCGCCCGGTTCACGTCCGTGTCGGCGACGAAGTGACTGCGGGAACCGTGAATCTGACAGCGCCGGTCACATTGAGTGTTTCCGCGACGGGAGCGGCCAGTCGAATCGGTCAGGTCATGGCGAGTGTCGAGAACGCCGCAAGCAAACGAATCCCGATCGTTCAAATGGCTGATCGGATCGGAGGCGTGTTTGTGGTCGCGGTCACGATTCTGGCGATCGGTACGTTTCTGTTTTGGATGCCGCGTGGCATTGATCTTGCGGTCTCCAACGCGACTTCGTTGTTGATCGTTGCCTGCCCATGCGCGTTGGCCTTGGCCACTCCGCTGGCCATCGCGGTCTCGATCGGCCGCGCCGCGACTCGTAAAATCTTGATTCGTGACGGCAGCGTGTTTCAGCGGCTGTCCAAACGCGGCGTCATCTGGTTTGACAAAACGGGGACTTTGACCGAGGGACAGCCACATGCGACGCTGGTCTACGGTGACAACGAAGTGTTCGGCACCGCTGCGGCGTTGGAACGACACTGCTGCCATCCGATTGCGGATGCGATCGTGCGTGCCGCGGATTCCCTGCGTCTGGAGATTGCCCACGATGCCACCAATATCGAAATCGGTGTCGGCGGAATCTCTGGACAATGGTGTGGCCAACAGATCCTGGTGGGGAACCGCGAGTTTCTAGCTCGAAACCGCGTTCGACTGAGCGATTCAGTTCAGCTCGCCGGGGACACCTGCTCGCGGCAACAATCCACACCGATTTACATCGCCCAAGACGGTGTCGTTACGGGCGTGTTGTCGATCAATGATCCAATCAAATCCGATGCGAAACACTCAATCGAGAGGCTTCATCGCGCGGGCTGGAAACTTGGGATCCTGTCCGGCGATCATCCCGATGTGGTTCACTCTGTCGCCAAGCAATTGGGAATCCGCGAAGCCCGCGGCGGGCTGTCGCCTGAGCAGAAACTCGCCAGAATGACGGATGATCCCGGTCAAACCGTTGTCATGATCGGTGATGGAGCCAACGACGCGGCCGCGTTGGCTGCTGCCGGTGTGGGGATCGCTGTTCGAGGGGGAGCGGAAGCCAGCATGCGAGCGGCCCCGGTATTCATCGCGACCGGGCAACTGGAGAGCGTCGCCGATTTGGTGGATGCGTCACGTCGCACGACGAGACTGATTCATGCAACGTTTGCCGTCTCGTTAACCTACAATCTCGTAGCCGTTGTGCTGGCCCTGACCGGACACATCAGTCCGCTGTTGGCAGCTATTCTGATGCCCATCAGCAGCGTCAGCGTTTTGACTCTCACCCTGCTGTGGCCGACCTTTAAGACGCAATCATGAGTGTCCTGTACATTGCTCTACCGATCGCTCTGCTGTTGGGCTCCGCCGGTCTAATGGCATGTCTCTACTGCATCCGCGATGGTCAGTATGACGATATGGACACGCCGTCGATCCGCATGCTGATCGACGACCGCGACGAGATCGATGATGCCGGCGACTCCGCTAGTGCCGACATCGCGAATTGACCTTTTAGTGCAAACGGATTCTTGACAATGAGTTGTGACATCGTTGGGAAATGCAGATTGTTTTTCATAACCCGACGCGTAAGCGAGGGATTTACCGAGTATCCCTCGCTTACGCGTCGGGTTATGAATCATCCGGGCTAGTGCATCGTCCAGTCTTAGAACGTGGGTTCGGTAGATGAGCCGTTTTGGCGTTAGCCACGGTTTTCGTGACACAACCGTGGCTATCGCCAAAACGGCTAACCTCAAAATCAAGACCGGACGATGCACTAGCACTCAAGCTCAAATCGCAGTTTTGGCACTAGTGGACCATCGGTTTGATCCGTTGATTCCAGGTACCCATCATCCATGAATAGCGTAGTGGATTTCGCGACACTTATTTTCCGCACGGCCCTAGTAATCCTTTGTGAAAGCGTGCGTCTACGGACGGGGGAGTGCGATTCTGCTACACTCTAAACAGCGTGTTCCCCTGTGAGATTTCGTCGACGCGTGATTTGTCGATTTGAACCGGCTTCATTTGATCCACTCGCATGTACTCCGTGCAGAAAGCGTCGTGTTTTTTGGTCGCGATGTGCAAAGGCGGATGGATCCACAATCTCATTGGTATGAAATCTGCCTGTGATGGGCGTGATTGACACACCATTCCGCTAGTCCAATTGGAGATGCACCACAATGAAGGTATTACTGGCGACCGACGGTTCGGAGACAGCAAAGCATGCGGCGGAGTTTCTGGCCAAGATGGAGTTGGCCGCTGAGTTGGACGTGACGCTGGCGACGGTTTCGCATGACCCTGCTGATTTCGCCAACGCCTACGTTCCAGTGGCGGAAGACTGGAAAACGCAAGAGCGTGAACGAGTTGCCACGCACCAAGCGGAACTGGAATCGATTTTGTCTGGGGTCACCCGTAGCGTGACGCTACACCAACAGTTTGGCACTGTCGCACATGACATCGTTGAGTTGTCGCAGAGGATGCAAGCCGATTTGGTTGTCCTGGGGGCCGTCGGTCACTCGATGATTCGACGGATGCTGCTGGGCAGCGTGTCGGACTACGTTGCCAATCACGCATCGTGCTCGGTCTTGATTGTCCGACCGACGGCCGAGCTCAATCACGGACAGGTCAACGTCTTGATCGCGTACGATGGCTCTTTAGCGTCCAAACAAGCTGCGGAGGAACTAGTTGGCCTGCCGTGGAAAGCCGAGCCCGCCATTTCAGTGCTCAGTGTCGTTCAAGAATACGACGTTTTGCTCGGTGATGGCATCTCTGCGGTTGCATTGAGCGACCAGACGGAGTGGTTCGAACGCATGCGTGGCGAGAACCAGTCGATGACGGACCAAATTGCTCATCAGATGAAGGGTGCAGAAGCCCACGTGACCAAGGGATATCACGTCGGAGATGCGATCGTCGACTATGCGGAAAAGCACAAGTCGGACTTGATCGTTGTTGGTGATTCAGGGCATAGCGTGATCGAAGACTTGCTGCTGGGCAGCACGTCGAAGTTCATCATGCGACATGCGCCGTGCAGCGTTTGGATCTCACGACACCACCGCAACACCAACAACACGACGAGCGAACTCGCGGACAATCTTTCGACTTGATCGCCAAAGATGTCATCACCAACACCCAACCGTCACGTTGTACTGGGGCTCTGGCCGATCGCAGGCATCACGACGCTCGGAGTGACCGAGTCCGACGCGTTGCAGACGATCCGGTGCGCCATCGATGCCGGGATCACCCGATTCGATACCGCATTCGCCTATGGGTATGACGGACGAAGCGATCGCATGCTGGGGGATGCGATCGCAAGCCGACGCGATGAGTTTGACGTGATCGGTAAAGTCGGTCAGCGTTGGACGTCAGACCACCAGCGTGTGCTCGACGGCCGACCGGAAACTCTGATCGCGGACGCCGAAACATCCCTCCGACGTATTGGAATCGAGCAATTTGACACACTGATGTTGCATGCTCCAGACCCAAAGGTACCAATCCAAATCTCTGCGAATGCAATCGCGGAGTTGACGCGCCGTGGATTGTCTCGACGCATCGGTGTTTGCAATGTCGACGTAGAGCATTACCAGCGGTTTCGCGATGCAGTTGGCTGTGATGCCGTGCAGTGCCCATTGAACATGTTGCAGTCGGATGCCTCAGCAAGTTTGATCCGACAGTGCGAGCAGGACCGATGCGATGTGTTTACGTTTTGGACGTTGATGAAAGGATTGTTGGCGGGCAAGATCTCGCGCGAACATACGTTTGCCGACGGAGATTCTCGTCCGGGTTACGCGGTATTCCAAGGACAGCAGCGGGAGAATGCGCACAAGGTCTTGGACGAGTTGGCACCGCTGGCATGCAAGCGGGGACGAACAATCGCCCAATTGGCGATCGGTTGGGTGTTGTCGCAACCGGGTGTTACCGCCGCACTGGTGGGTGCACACAAACCCGAGCAGATCGCCGAGACCGCTGCGGCAACGCCGCTCGATGAGGACTTATTGAGCGAAGTCGATTCGATTGTTTATAGAAACACGTAAAAAATGTGATTTACCCGAATTGTTGGTCGAACTCGCTGAAGTCGTCTCCGACGGGTTGGACCTCGCCTTCGGGGAAACCGGAATCGACCATCATCGGCTGCTCCTCAGCCATCCCTGCTTCGTCGTAACTTTCCTCCGACTCGTAGGATGGGGGCAATGGCCGATTTTTCTTTTCCTTCATAGCGGCAACCGCCAATCCAACCAGGGCGAGCACAATCAGGGCAACCCAGGGAGCGAAAAAAAACAGCATTGACATTTCGGAGGCTCGTGGGGAGCGAGTGAGATAAAGCTGGTGAGGGTGGATAAGCCTTTAGTTTACTTGCAATCCGCCGGAAGGCCAAATCGACGTCCCAATCGCTGTCAGCCGTGACGCGCGCTGTCACCTCCCCCAAGGAACTTGGGGGAGGTCGAGCAGAGCCCTTTAGGCGAATGCGAGGGAGGGGGTGGCTGTCCGAGCGAGTCAACGTTTGGGGACTGGCAAGACGTTTCGCGGGGCACGCTATCGACTTGGAAAGTCGAGCGACTCTCTCTCAAGTAGCCGGATCGGCGAGAGAAACCGAATCCACCACAGGACGGTCTTCTTCTGGAACCACGCGTCGGAACCATTCGATGACGGGGCTGTTGCTCGATTCCAGTTCCTGGTACATCGCGACGAACTCGCGTTTGACTGCTGCGAGCCGCATCGGATCGGAGAGTTTCCCCAGGACGCCGACGTGTTTTGCAAGTGCAACCAAACGGTACCTGCGATCGACTTGGGCATCTGAATGGATCCGTTGCAGAATCCGATCGGCCGCCGCAAAGTCCTCTTGGGTTGCGTAAAGAGCAGCCAACTGCAAGCTCGCTTTGGTGGCGTATTCGCGATGGACGGGGTTCTCGTCAGGGGGAAAGTACTCGCTCACAGCCAACCAGCCTGCTTCGTCATCACGCTCGACCGCGATCACAAACTGCCGCTCAACGGTCTCGCCCCGAGTGACCTTGGCCGGTCGCAGCATGTTGGCAACCTTGTCGCCGCCTTGCGGCCATGAGATCGCGATGCCAGCGATCAGAGCTAACAAAGGAGCCAGCACCGCAGTTGCACGTCGAGCCAGCTTGCGTCGCTCCCGTTTTCTTGCCTCCTCGGCAGCTCGTTGCAGGTGAACAGTCGCGCTGGAAGTGCCGACGTTGTAACTCACCGACTGGGTGTCCCCACGCAAGGTGTTGAGCAACTCGGTGGGCGACTGAAAACGTTTGTTCGGATCTTTGAGTATCAATCTCGCGACGATCGCGACCAGCCATTCCGGCACGTCATCGTTGCCGCGGGCGCGGTCCAGCGGTTTGGGGGTTTCGTTCAAATGCGCGTAGGCGAGTGCCATCGGGTCGTCTGAATCGAACGGGGGCCGTCCGGCCAGCAAGTGATACATCGTCACACCGAGCGAATACAAATCGCTGCGAGAATCGACTGGCATTCCTTGCACTTGCTCCGGGCTCATGTACCGTGGCGTTCCCAACGCAAAACCGGCTTGTGTCAGTCCCGCGTTGCTGGTGTCGGAGTCCATGTTCAAACGGGCCAAGCCAAAATCGGCGACCTTGATGGCACCACGTTGGCTGATCATCACGTTCTCGGGTTTGATGTCACGGTGCGTGATTCCGACTTCCGTGGCAACCTCCAATGCCGACGCGACGGCGAGCAAGATCTCAACGGCTTGCGCCGGATCGATCTGCCCGACAGATTGCAAGTGTTCGCGGAGGTTGCGTCCTTCGATCAACTCTTGGGCGATGTAATGCGTCTTGTCGACGTTACCGACTTCATAGACCTGGACGATATTGGAATGGTTCAAGCGTGCGGCGGCGCGGGCTTCGCGGCGAAATCGCTCGATGTAGCTCTTGTCGTTCGCCAAGTCGCTCCGCAAGACTTTCAACGCCACATCGCGATCCAGCGTCAGATCGCGGGCCGCGTAGACTTCCGACATACCACCGCTGCCAAGTTGCCTGAGCACTTGGTAGCCACCCAATCGCGTTCCCACCAACGATCCACCGGGCCTAGCTCCGCTGATCGGTATCGGGGTTGTCGGTTCCGGTTCATTTGCTGAAGTCAATCCGCCGCTCCCGAAATCGATACCAATGGCAAATTCATGCTGCCGCTGTGCAGTCCACACAGGTCGATCGTCACGTACAGAAATCCAAGCTCTCTGAAGCAGACATCGATTTGGCGCCGCACGCCTGATTGTAGCAGCTTTTGCATTTCCTCCACGGGGACTTCGATGCGTGCTAAATCATTCTCGTGCAGTCGAACCCGCAGGTCAGAGAACCCCAAGTCACGCAAAATGGACTCCGCTTTTTCGACCATTCCTAGTCGCTCCGGAGTGACCGACACGCCATAGGCAATCCGGCTGGCCAAACACGGAGAGGCAGGCAATTCCGCATTGCTCAATCCGAAATACTTTGCCAACTGACGCACCTCGGCTTTGCCAAGCCCCAGGTCTGCCAGCGGAGTGAGCACGTCGGCCTGACGCCCCGCTTGGATGCCCGGCCGATAGTCCCCCAAGTCATCGGCGTTGGTCCCAGAGACGAGTGCGACCGTATCTTCGGCAGTGGGGGAACCGTGCTGTGCCGCGATCGTCGTCAGCGTCGCATACAAGGTTTGTTTGCAATAAAAGCATCGCTGGGAATCATTGGTCACATACTCCGGTCGCAATGTTTCCTGGGTGTCCACGATACGATGCTCCACCCCGATCTCTTTGGCAACCCGGATGGCCAAGTCCAACTGCCAACGAGGAACGCTGGGCGACCGTGCGGTGACCGCGATCACGCTTTGCAAACGCGTCCCAGACGCATGACAACGGGCCGCAGCGGCGACAACCACGCTACTGTCAACGCCACCGGAGAACGCCACGACGAGTCGGCGATGGCCAGCCAGTGCGTCCATCAGTCGGTTTGCGTTTTGTGCGGGATCGTTCATGTGATATCAACCAATCATTCACTGACGCGGCCGTTCACACGAACGTAAAACCCTGCGTCAAGTTTGCGGCCGACGGTATCCGTCAATTCTGACCGTCCAGATTGTAGACGCAATTGCAGTCCCCCTCGCCGAAATTGCTTTTCCTCAAAAAACGCGGTGATCTGCTCTTGATCCACACCCGTTGAGTGCCCGGTGACCAAAATTCGAAAATCGGGTTTCGTCTTGATTCGCCAGACATCATCCAGCAATGGCCAGAGGTCGCGTTCCAGTCGCCAGGTTTTACCCTTGGGCGAATGTCCAAAAGCGGGCGGATCCAAGACGATGGTGTGGTATCGGTTGCCACGGCGAACCTCTCGTGCGCAAAACTTTGCAGCATCGTCCACGAGGTAGCGTACCGGTGCGTCTTGCCAACCATTGGCTTCGGCCGCACGCCGCGCGGCCATCACATTGGCCTTGGCCGCATCGACATGCGCGACGGCAAAGCCTGCTGAGAGCAGTGCCATCGAGCTGGCACCGGTGTACGCAAACAGATTCAACGCCTTGGCCGGTTCGGAATCGCTCGACGCTGGAACCCCGTCGGAGCGCAACCAACGCCAATTCTCTGCTTGCTCTGGAAACAGTCCGATATGCCCGAACGGCGTCGGCTGCACGGGCATGACAAATCCATCACAGTCCACCCGCAAATCGTCCGGCCACGGTGACCGATGCGCCCAAGCCTTGTGACTTGCATCAAAAATGCTCGCCGCGTCACGCCAAACCGCCGGAGTCGTGGGGATGTCGTCGTTTGCGGCGGGCGACGGTCGAGAGACAAGGTGCCCGCCCAACGATTCCAGCTTGCGCCCACGGCCGAAGTCGATCAGTTGATAGCGGCGGTCAGACAAGTGATCAGTCGGGGTTGGAGAGGCGGGCAGCAGGAAACGATACGCCGCCGGGCATTTGTATTCTAGCGGGCTCGGTGAGGAATTCCGCGATCGACACTGAATCGCGTCATAAGACCGCCTTTCTGATGTAACGTCTCGACTCCCTGCTCGCTTGGACTGTCAGTCAACAAGCCCATCAGGCCCGGTTATACAAGGGTCGCCCCACAACCCATCCAACGCACAGGGATTGAATCATGAATCGCCGCACTCCGCTCTTGGCCATCGCCGTCCTGACAAGCCTTTTTTACATCATCGGCCCTGGGACGGCCAAAGCAGACAACGGGCTGTCACGGTATTTGAAAGTTTATGTGGTCGAAGTCCAGTATGAGCACGTCACCAGTGGATCAACGTTCTGGGCAACGGAGTTCGAATCAACGAAATTCGAAGACGCGATGCTCGTCCTGGATCTGATCGAAACGGCATTCGAGACCGGCAACGCGAGAGTAATCCTGGGGTTGGACAGCCATAGTTTGTTGGTGCCCTTGCAGGCTCAATGGCGTATTCGCTACGAGTATGTTCGTGTCGAAGCGGCCCCCACGAAGCCTAAAGTTGGCTCCAGCGTCATTCAACGCCGGTAGCCTCGGATTGTTCACGCGACGTACTACTGCTGGGACAACTTATTTTTAGGGTAGTGGATCTTGTTAAAGATCCTGTAGCTTTTTTTAGGGTAGTGGATCTTGTTAAAGATCCTGTAGCGGTGGGATCTTTGGCAAGATCCACTACGGCAAACCCTAACTTCTAGCTGTCCCAGACCACTACTGTCTTCGCAACACGTTTGGTCGAAACGGCTTGCACGGCTTGGAAGGAAAACAGGCCGCGCAGATCAGCCGCCACGCGATAGCGTCCGGTCCTTACCCCTATACTCGGGAACCGGACGCGATAGAGAGCGTCCCGCTTAGAACGCATGGATTCACGTTGAATTTCAAGCAAAATACCAGCACGACGCGCAAGCGAGTGAATAGAAGCACAAAAAGACGATTTACTCGCTTGCGCTTCGTGCTAGTAAAGACGAGAAAAATGGCTGGTGCGATCAACTTTCTAAGCGGGACGCTCTCTATCGCGCTGCGGCTGATGAATATTCCGGGCTACCGTTTCCCTAGACCTATTGGACCATCGCTACTCGGCGAGAGCGCTCTTGGCTCCCTCAGCACCGGGGGCCCGTTCGACATCCGATTCACTTTGTCCCACGCCTCGCAGAACGCGTTTTCCTCTGTCGTCGCCAAGGGGATAATGCTGTACGTCGCGTGGAGAAACGACCGGATCGTAAGGAGCGACCTTGGTGACCCCCGGTCGATCCGCAGCGTTCCTAGCGTCCATCGCAGTGGAGATCCTGGATGCCGAGACCCTCGCACCGATCTCCTCTGTCTCGAAGATTGGCGCCGACTCTGAACTCAAAAGCGTATCCGCTGCAGCAAGTGACTTGATGCCGCTGTTCGCAATCTCAATGGATCGGATCGATGACGCGATCTGATTCGCAACCGCTCGGCTGGCCGTTGTATGGTACACGTCTCTTGTTTCGACAAGAAACTTTGCCAACCGCGTCAAACGATCTACCCGAGCACCACTTTCTTCAGACAATTTTTCTGTCGCCTTCGTGACGTTCTTTTCTAGCTTGGGTAGCTGTGATTCCAATTGTGCGATCTGCAGAACGGTCGCCGTCAACTGGTCAGAGAGGAGAATGATCTTTGCCGTTGCCTCATTCTGGTCTGATTTCACCTTCTTTCGCTGTGCCTTGAGTTGTAGCAGGATTGCGTATTCGTCAGCCAATTGTTTTTCGATCACAGGCGTTTGTGGCTTCACCATTTCCAACGCTTTGATCTTATCGACTTGCTCATTAATATTGATATCGAGTCGTTTTTCCGTCCCGACGAAAATCGTGAGCATTGCCTGCAGCTCGTCTCTTTGACGAGTCGCTGCCTCCTTGCTTTCGTTCAGATCTTTGATCACCCCCTTGGCGGCCTTCAATTCATCCTTAGCCGCCTTAAGTTTTCCGTCAAGCGATTCCGCATTCGATTCGAGCTTCTCTACCATCTTTTGGATCGAAGACAGAACGACCAACTGCAGCAAGTCATCGGAGGTGCTGGGATGCCGAAGTGTTGTCGTCAACGAATCCAGCAGCAAGTCGATGTCACTACTCTTCTCAAGGTGTCTTTCGATTTCTTGGATCGCGGTCACCCGCTTGCTTGACGTGAGAGCACTCGCCAGCAGTATCTTTTCAGTTTTTTGTATCAGCGGCGCGAGTGCCGACGCCCTGTCCAAGCGAAACCCACTGGACAGAGTTTCTGCGCCAGGATTCTCCAACGACAGCAATGAAAGCTTGGTCATTGCACTGTTCGCGGAGTTGAAATCATCGCTGTACAGGTCTTTCTCAAGGCCCGATACGATGGAGTGGATCAGCAATGTCTTTTGCGAAACCGTCGGTTCCGTGATATTCCACGGTTCCCCAAACGCTTCGCCGACGACGGTCGCGCCGGACCACATTTTCTCGTCGCTGGACACTTGTGACTCTGCATTGGTGCCGGTTCCGTAGACACGTCCGTCAATGACCATCACCAAGTTGGCGATGATGCCGGCCGGTCCACCTCGATTGATCGCTTGGATCAGTATCTCGTTGGGGCGATCAGAAAACAGCAGTGTTGCGACTTGTGACGGGTAAACCGTGATCGGTTTCCAGCCATGCCCAGAACCCATAGCCTGTCCATTGATAAAGACGTTGAAATCATCATCGGCGGCAATCTCCAGTTTGGCATCTTGCACATGCCCGGGAACCGCAAACCGTTGGCGAATCCAAAGGTGCTCCTCTGTCGCATCACCCCAAACCCAAGATGGCGTATGGTTCTGCGTTGCCGTCTGAATCGGAGTCGGTTTGGCGACGTCAATCTTCGCTGAGACATCAGGAACACGCCCATCGGGAAAGATCGACGGTGACTTGAGGGCGACCGGCGGGGGTAACGTTTTCTGTGCGGACGCTGTCAATGCGGACACCGATAGCGAGAACGCGACAAGACCCGCGCAAACAGAGAACGCAGCAAGTTTCGAGATCATTGTTTTCATGACGGAACCTTATCGTTCAATAAGACCATTTACTTGTTGCACAAGCGGACGGGTGTAGTAGCTGACGTTCGCCTTTGCTTTTTGCCAATAGCGACCGCCCGTTGGTGTGTTTGCAACTGCCTGCGCCCGCTCCAAACGCCGACGGTTGGCTTGCTGCAATCGTGCTGCTGCAGGCAAGAGAATCCGGTCGCGAACGATCGGTGCTCGTGAAGCGAATGTAAAGAACAGCGAATCACCTGGACGCAACAGACCGAGATCCTTGCTGAGGTCATCCTCGGGACTTCCCACGCCCGGCAGCGGCAGATAAAAATTCTCCGTCCGTTGCGTGCCTGACGAGGTCCGGCTGAGGATCGCGATGTTCTCTAGTGACGCGACGAGTTTTTCGTTGGCGATCGCCCTTCGATGGGTCTCCAGAGCTTTCTCGATCTGCGGATTCTCTTTCGGGTTGATCGCGTTGAATTTCTTTGACATTCCCACGGCGGGAATCTTTGTCTCATGCTGAAATTGCAGCATGGACGTGATCGATGTTTCTCTGGCAAGCACCGCGAAAACAAAATCACCATCTTGCAATTCGATATCGCCGATTGATGTGGAATGGATCAGGTCCGGATGGAAATAGACGATCCCGGCGTGGTCGGAACTGTTCTCCAGACCAATCAGGATGGGCTCAGGACTGGTCACCGTCTGGACCATCGTCGGCTGAGTGTTCACGACTGGCTGATCGGAAACAGTCTCAGCATCGTCGAAATTCGCTTTCAATTCCTGGAAAACCACAATCGCGTTGTCTGCGAAGTCTTCGTTGTTTTCTCGATACGCTTGGAAGACCTGTTCGATGGTCGAGAGTAAGACCGTGATGTCGGAACTTTCAAGTGTTTTCTCATCCGTCTCAACCAGATTCAGTTGATTGAACTTGTTCAAGGTGACCAGCAAATCGATCGCAGATCGCAGATAGGCTAAGAGGTTAGAGCCTGCTGGGCGATCGTAGCGAAGGAAACTGCCATTGCCAAAAAGCTTCAGGATTTCTGCTTCGTCGGAAAACATAGCGTCCAATGAGGCAATCGCCTCGGTCTCTCGATCTGATAGTTCAGAGGAGCCCGAAGCCTGAACTGCAGACGGTGATGTGTCCACCGAAGAGACAGGCACAGCAGGCCGTGACACCTGCATGATTTGACTGGTGCCAGCGACGAGATCCCGATTCACACCGCCGGATTGCAGAATCGCATGCCGCAGTGTCATTCGCTGCTGTCCCGACAAAGTGATCGTGGTGGGTGATCGCAGCAACCCTCCGGTGCGAATCCATGCGCAGTCGAACTCGCTTTGGCAACCATGCAAGTGGCTCGCCAAGTCACATGACTGCAACGTCGCTTTGCAATCACCGCGTTGGCAGGATCCAGGTGCTGCAACATCCGCGGTGGTCTTGCAGGCATGATTGCCGGTCAGGGAGCATCCCACGGATGCAGCAAGACAGATCGACATCAAAGCTGTTGTTATTGCTCGCATGAATTCGTCCTTGAATTGTATTTATCCGTCGTTCCCTCGGAATGCCCCATTGGGTTAAACGCGTATGGGCATGGATGCAAGAATATTGACCATGCGTGTGACAACGACTCGATCATTTTCGTTGTCATCGTTGTCGTCGAGCACGGCACGGACCAAGCCCAAGATGCGACCGTCACCCGTAAACACGACAGCCCCGCTATCACCCCGCTTTGCAAATCCTTTTCCCGGAGCCGCAGGCGTCCCAGATGAATCCGATGATCGCACGATAAAGTGATCGATCGCGCTGAAGGGTTGGCCATCAATGGGGATCGGGCTTGGGTTCACGGAGTCGATGAAGCCGACCGTTAATCGCGGACTGTTGGCCCCGATCTTGTACACCAATCGATTGAGATCATCGTCGCGAACGTCATCCACCCGATCCGGCGGATCAACGCCTGGAGGCATGTTGGATCGAAAATCGCCCAGCTCACTATCTGGAATGGAATTCTCTGGCGACAAAATCGCGGCATCGATGAAACCATCCATGCGAAAGAAACGCTGCGTGTCCGTGGCGGCCAACGCAACGGCACGCCCGCCCGGTGCACGCACAATGTAATTGTCATCCGGCGGAGACGCAGTGTTGCTGATCACGTGCGCACAGGTCAAGAAAAACGGAATGTTGCTCAAGCGTGCCTTCACGCCCATCCCGAGCGTGCCGAAATCATTTGGTGGCGGTCCGTCCGACTCGATCCGTGATCCCGCATCGGTATCGCTTGCGTAACAAAAATTGGAAACAATGACATCCGTCGGAACCATGCCTGCATAGACCATGGGCTCGACAGATTTTGCTCCATCAACCTTCTTTTTGACGTGGATACGCAGAGCCAAGTCATCGGTGCGCCGCTGGTTCGTGAACTTGTAGCCGACATCAGCGAAGAGAAACTCTGGCTGCTTGGTCAACTCTTGCTGCATCTGCAGGAAAGCCATGCGTGCGCGTGCGTAACTCACTTCAATCGGCTCGGGCAAGAATCGGACGTGCGCCGATTCCAGTTCCGACGGAAACTCGCCGAACTGAGGCTTCTTAGCTGCCTTCTTCTTGACCGCCTTCTTTTTAGCGGCCTTTTTCTTTGTAGCCTTCTTGGATGCTGTCGTCTTCTTGGATGCTGTCGTCCTTGATGCCTTGGACACACGCGCAGACCGCGACCTCGAGGACTTCTTTGCTCTCGATGACGATTTCGATGATTTCGACGATTTCGCCTTCTTCTTAGCCACAATTCTCACCTGGTTGGGGGGACAGCAATATTCATACTGTAGTTCGCACCAAGCGGGATTACGGATTGAGGGTACTAAAATCGACGTAGGGCTCGATCGTGCCGACATCCGACGAATCAGCTTGAATCACCTGATCGGTCGGGCATCCCGTTGGGGCGCAATGTGGTCCGCGGCAGTTGAGGTGACGTTCGACAAACTCACTCACGTTGACTTCGAAATTGGGGTCGTCGATTTCGAACACATTCGCCGCCAGAACGCTTTTGACTTCTTTGAGTGTCTCAGCACCGTTATCTCCACCGGCCAATGCGGCGCCGCCTGGTGCGGCGAACAACGCAGGGATCTTGCTCACCAGGTTTCCGATTTCCTTGAGCGTTTCATCCGTGATGTCTTGCTGAACACGCTCGATATACTGATCTTCCGTATAGTTCACATCCAAATTGAAAGCGCCGGCTGCCGGGCGAATGAAATCGGTGGTGAAGATCTTGTCGTTGTAGAGGGTCTCAGAGCCGAAGTCGTAGATCGGGGGCATGTCGACTTTTTGCCAACGCTTGATGCCCGCGACATCGATTTGTTCCATGTAATGCGTTTGATACACGTAAACACGGAGGTGCGTGGGAACTCGCAGCGTGATGGGCGTTCCGTGCAGATGGCCGATCTTGTTCCAACCGGTGTTACATTCGTTACGAGCCAGCATCGTGGACCGACTGGACGAGCATCCCGCGTGCATCACAACGGAGAATGCGACGATACCAACTTTAATGGAAGTTCTCATTGACACATCCCTTTTGCATTTTTCGAAGGCGAATACTTTCCATTCGCTCAAGATCAGCGAGCCGGGTTCGGCCGCGTCCTTACCGATGTCATCGGTGGTGTCAGCAAACCCTCTTCATCGAAAGGGGGGTGTGGAATGTGCGTTTCTGTACCAATGTTGGGGTGGTGCGGTCTGGTATGAGTGTGAGCGGAGCGCGGACTTTGCGGGTTGTAACGCGGGCTGTCAGGCCGTTTGACTCGCAGCCGAAGGCGCCGGAGATACTACCAAACGGATTACATCTCAGATGTCAATCGCCGCTGCCGCCTGCGCCTTCGGCTACGGGTCAAACAAGACGGAGGTGAACAGCTCGTGCTAAGGGGTTTTGTCCCGGTAGGCGGCTCGCTCGGTGGCGTAGGTTTCGGGGTTGGGCAACGATTCCGTCTCTGGTTGTTCCGACTCCCAAAGTCGACGCAAGAAGGGGCGGCACCATCCGCAACCGGTGCCCGCTCCAAAACATTCCGAAAGTTGCGATGCGGATTTCGGTCGTTGCGTCTTGAGGAACTGGATGACTTTGCGGCGCGAGACGTGAAAGCACAAGCAGAGTTCGTCGTCGTCTTTCATGAGTGCATTCTCACTCGGTGATCAAATGCGTTGCGACTTGGCATGCACCGTAGAAGTCCGGTAGTTCCAAACGCTCATCCGCCGTGTGAATGTTCTTTTGGCCGCAACCCATCGTGACCGCCGCAATGCCGTGTCGGAACAACCAGTTGGCATCCAATCCGCCGTTGGCGATTGCACGATACGGCGAGCGTCCGATTCTCAGCAGTGCTTTCTCGGCCGCCTGAATGGACGGGTGATCCTCTGGCAACGCGAATGCTTCGTAGTCGACTTGGGATTGAAACTCGCACGTGCCAGAATGGCCTGCAGCGTTCGTGACTTCCGCTGCCGCGGTTTCGAACGCGGAGCGGATCTCGCCAACGATCCGAGTGCGCATTTCGCTGTCGTGGCTGCGTGCTTCTGCTCTCAACGAGACCTCGGGAGTCACCACATTGGTGGCATCACCACCGTGGATCACACCGACGTTGGCCGTGCCGACACCGAACTCGTTTTCGACTTTGCCCAACCAGCCGCGTCGATCCAGCGACTCGATCGCGCGGGCCGCCATCACGATCGCGCTGGCACCGTTCTCGGGGGCGACTCCTGCGTGCGCCGGAATTCCGCTCAGACGAATGTCCATCCGCTCTCCGCCGATCGCACCCGTGGTAACTTTGTCGAGCGATCCTCCGTCAAAGTTGAACGCGCGGTCGACGGTGCCGACCATTTCGGTCGACAGGTGACGTGCACCGTGAAGTCCGATTTCCTCTTGGATGATGAAGACGATGACGGCGGGAGCAAACTGTTCTTCACCGACTGCTAAACGTTCCAGGGCCGCGGTCAAGATCGCAGCGCAACCGCTGCGGTCGTCCGCCCCCAGTCCCGTCGGCGCACTGCTGTGAACTTCATCGCCTCGAACCTCCGGTTGGCTGCCCAGGCAGATAGGCACGGTGTCCATGTGCGCGGACAACATCGTGATGGGACCGCTGCCGCGACCGGGGAGCTTGACGATCAAATTACCCGTATTGCCCTTGAGCTTGGTGCGTGTGTTTGCGTCGTCGGTTTGGATCCACGACGGATCGCAGTCGCCTGCGATCAATAACCCCGCGATCGCTTCCGCAACAGCTTTTTCGTCTCCGCTGCCGCCCCGAATGGCGGTCAAACTCAAAAAACGCTCCAACGCAGCCGTTTTGTTGACTTCGATCTCAGACATGGACTCGCTACACTCCTGGATAGGATTGGGCGGCAGAAGGTGCGAACCGTTCTTCCGCTCATTACTTTGTTTTCAGTTCCGACCACCATTTTTGATCGACTGCATTCCCCTTGAGTCTACCTGTTCTGGGCAACAACGACGATTCGCCTGACGGCCATTTGCCTGACCGCCAATCGAAAACACTCCCACCCTCTCACGATCTTCGTCCCGACAACATCAAACGGCACCTGCTGGATTTGTCGTTGGATGATTTGCGCCAATGGCTTGCGGACCGAGGACACAAGGCTTTTCGAGCCAAGCAGATCTTTCACTGGGTGTTCCAACGTCGCGCGGATCACTTTGACCTTATGAGCGATTTGCCGAAATCGCTCCGGGAGCAGTTGTCGCGGGAATTCGACATCTTCCGCGCCAGCGAGTCGGCAAGACAGCAGTCGGTTGACGGTACCGAGAAACTTCTGATCCGGTTGGCCGATGGTGGTGAAGTCGAATGTGTGCTGTTGCGTGACGGTGTCCGACGCAGCATCTGCGTCAGCAGCCAAGTCGGTTGCGCGATGGGCTGCGTGTTTTGCGCCAGCGGCCTGGACGGCGTGGATCGTAATCTGACTCGCGGCGAGATCCTGGAGCAGATGCTGCGATTGCAATCTCGATTGCCGCAGCAGGAACGACTGAGTCATATCGTGATGATGGGAATGGGCGAACCGCTTGCCAACCTGGACAACGTGCTCGCGTCATTGGACGTAGCCAAAGATCCAGAGGGATTGGGGATCAGTCCACGACGGATCACGATCAGCACGGTGGGTCTGCCACCGGCGATCGATCGGCTGGCCAAGAAAGGCATCCCATACAACTTGGCCGTCAGTCTGCATGCCCCCAACGAAGAACTGCGCAGCCAACTGGTGCCGGTCAATCGCAAGATCGGTATCGATGCCGTGCTGGAATCCGCGCGGCGATATTTTGAGTCGAGCGGTCGTCGATTGACGTTTGAGTACGTGTTGCTGGGCGGAATCAATGATGCGCCTGAGCACGCCAGGCAATTGGCGAGCATATTGCGTGGTCCTGCGGTGATGTTGAATGTGATTCCCTACAATCCCGTTGCCGGTTTGCCCTACGAAACGCCCAGCAGTCGCGCGATCGCGGATTTCCGACAAGTACTGGAATCGGCCGGCATCAACGTCAAGTTCCGCCAGCGCAAAGGCGGCGAGATCGATGCGGCGTGTGGCCAATTGCGTCGCAACCGTGGTGGTAAGGTCGGCGCGTAGCGGACGAATCGTGCCGCAAGCGATCGGCTTGCGGGACGTGAAAAGGATTGGTGATGAACGTGGCGATCACTTCTTGGTGGCGCGAACTTGCATCCAGATCGCGTATTCGTCCAAAGTGATCTTGCCGTCGCGATTCGTGTCTGCATCGGCGGGGCTCATCAACATCGGCTTCCACTCACTGGCGGTCAGCTCACCATTCTTGTTGGTGTCGTAACGCGAGATCAGTCGTTCCGCGTACTTCTTGTACTTTTCATCAATGGGGCCAGATGGAGCAGCAGCAGATGATGAAGAGGATCGTTCAGAGTCTGATGAGCGGGAAGCGTCTGAGCTGGATGTCATGGACGAGCCAGAGTCGGCAGGTTGGTCCAATGCCAAGATCACTTCCGATGCCGTGATGATGCCATCAGAGTTCAAGTCGGACTTGGAGAACTCCGCGACGAGTTCCGCATTCCACTCGGTTGCAAATTCAGCCATTTCTATTTGGCCATCTTTGTTGACATCTTTGTCGATAAAGAAACCAGGCAGGCCTTCGATTTCTTTTTCGGCGCTCATCACGCGATAACTCTGCCTGCCGTTGTACACATCGGGCATTTCTGTTTCGACCGAGTCACCTCGATCTCGGGTCCGTCTGCGATCATCTTGCCTTGCTGTTTCGGCAGTTTCGCGACGACGAGCGTACCGGATCGCCAGTTCATTGACCGACAGTCGTCCGTCTTTGTTGCGGTCAAAGTCCATTGGATTTCCAGCCAAGCGGCTCGACAATTCGTCTTTGCTCAAGAATCCGTCGCGATTCCGATCGTAACGTGCCATTCGCTCGCTGGCTTCTTTGCGATCCTCGTCCGTGATCTCCACAGCCATCATCTCTGCGGCAGGGCCGAAACCCATCAGCGGAGTCGTTTCCGTGGGCACGCCAAATCCGGGTACCAGCAGTTCCACTTCGAGGCCTTCATCGCCATTGCTCGATGGGGACGATGGGCCTCCGCGGTCACCACGCATCTTTTCGAATGACTCGGTCATCTTTTTCAGCGAGATCGGCTTTCCGGGCACGATCGAAGGATCGCTTTGCTGCATCCGGGTGATCATGAACTGTGCCGGCCCCTGTTGTTCGTCGGGGTCCAAGATGCCGTTGCCGTTGGTGTCCAAGCGACTGAGAAATCCGCTGGGGTCGAATCCGCCGCCGCCCCGACTGCCTCGGTCACCGCCTGGAGGGCCGCCGCGGCTGCCACGATCGCCACCTCCGCCGAACTGGGGGGGGCCTCCGCCAAAAGGTGATCCTCCACGGCCACCACGGTCTCCTCCGCCACCGAACGAAGGCCCGCCGCCGCCAAAAGGCGGTCCGCCACGACTCCCCCGATCACCGCCAGGGGGGCCACCAAACTGTGCGTCGGCTGGCACGCACAGACAGGCGAGCAGGATGCTCAGGATGGAGAATCGCAGGGAGTGTTGTGATTTGGTCATATTGATTGAACCACGCAGGGAGATGAAGGTTCCGCAGCGCAGCTATTGAATCATACGGTCTAGTGTTGCGGGAGATGAAAAACGTGGCTTGGCACGAAAGCAGTCTGTGCATATCAGCCGCCACGCGATAGCGTCCGGTTCTTCCGCCCGTAATCGGGAACCGGACGCTATCGCGTGCCGGCTGATGAATAATCCGCGCCTAGCGGGTTTTGGGTGGACTTACTCCGCTGGCGATTTTTTCCAGGGCGAGGACTGCAACGATCGCGCCAATGCAAAGGGCGACCGGGGTGATCAGACTGCCGTTCCAATCGCCCGGAGCCACATATTGCATGACTCGGTATTTTAGGTCCAGATCGGCGGTTTCTGGCGTGGGAACTTGCAACGGCCAAAGTTTGGCGATGCTGCCGAGCATCAATCCGACCAGTGCGGCCATGGTGACGTCTTGGTGGTGGCTGAGCAGGTGTCGCAGAACTCGCGAGAATGCCAGCAGTCCAAACAAGCAGCCGACGGAAAATACGCCCATCTGGACCAACTCGGTCGGCCCGACATTTCCCTTCGCTGCGTCCTTGATCATGCCCGTGATCGGCCCATACACCCCGAGCAACAGCAAGACAAACGCCCCGCTGATTCCTGGCAAAATCATCGCGCAGATGGCGATCGAGCCGGACAGAAACAGGTAGACCAACGAGGTGCTGCCGGCGGCGGGGGCCAGGAAGCTGATTCCGGCCGCGGCGGCAATGCCAAGTGTACATGCGACGATGCGAGAAGTCGTCCATTGGTGCACATGTCGCATGACGATCCAGGCGCTGGCCAGGACCAAACCAAAGAAGACTGCGAATGTTTCGGGCAATCGGTTGTCCAGCAGCCAGTGCATCGCGCCGGCCAAGCAGACGATCCCTGTCCCAATGCCCGCTCCCAGCGCAAACAGGAATCGTCCATCGATGTGGTTCCAGGCGTCCCGCCAACGGCGGTTCCGCAGCATCGCGATCGCATCCCCGTCGACGTGGCTGATCGCATTGATCAAGCGACGGTAGTGCCCCAGAATCAGCGCGACCGTTCCGCCGCTGACTCCGGGGACCGTATCGGCGGCTCCCATGCAAAAACCACGAGCGACGTTCAGCAGATCGCCGCGAATTCCGGCACTTCGGTCGGAGGCAATGGCAGCGTCATTCTGCGGCGTATCCGACGCATCCGGAATAACCGGAACGGAACTCGGGTGAGCAGGGGAGTCGTGTTCAGTTGTCTGCATCAGGGCTTCCTAGGAACCTTTTCGCGTCGAATACTCATTGGAGCTGATCATGTCGTTCTTCACATCCACCGGATAAATCTCGCGTGTTGCATCCTATCCTTATCGTTTTGATTCTCGCCGTCATCCAAGGAATTGCCGAGTTCCTGCCCATCAGCTCATCGGGGCACTTGGTGATCTTTGGCAGATTCCTGGGCAAGGCGACTGAGTCTCCCACGATGGAGATCATCCTACACGCCGGAACGCTGGGGTCCATCTTGGTTGTTTTCTGGCGTCGCATTTTGAACTTGCTGACAAGCGATCGCCGCGTGATCCCACTTTTGATCGTGGGCACGATCCCTGCGGCGGTGGTGGGACTGACATTGAAATCTCAATGTGAATGGTTGCTCAAGAATCCCTTGTTGGCGGGCTGTATGCTGCTGGTCACCGGTGGAATCTTGATCGTACTGGGCAGGTTGAAACCTCGTGAAGGCGAATATCAATCGATGTCGTGGTGGTCGGCCATTGCGGTCGGTGCATTCCAAGCCGTCGCGGTCTTGCCGGGTGTCAGCCGAAGTGGTTCAACGATTCTCGGCGGTCGGATGCTAGGCTTGAAAAATGACGACTCGGTCACGTTTTCCTTCTTGCTGGCGATTCCCGCCATCGGTGGAGCAACCGTGTTGGCGCTCAAGGACGTGGTGGAAACCATTCAAGCCGGGGAGGCTCTCGACTACTCGCTCACCGAGATGGCGTTGGGCGCGGTCGTCTCGTTCATCGTCGGCATCGTTGCGTTGAAATGGTTGATCGGCTGGAGCAAACAAGATCGCTTGCACTGGTTTGCTTGGTGGTGCATCCCGTTCGGCATCGTCGTGATCGTGCTCGCGTTGACGCACGTGATCTGAGTGCCCCTTTGGAGACTGATGATTTTGTGAGCCGCAATGCGCTCGCCTGGGCTGATGATTTAGTCGAAAATGGGAACGAAAGTGTGAGCCGTGGGCCGTAAGGCACCGCCCTGTTCAAGATCTGGGGTTGTGGCGCTGCGGCGCTCCGCAAGTTTCTGTCACGTCCCTACGGGGCGTATGGTTTGAGTTTGGGCGGTTAGTAGCGTTCGTTCTCGACTTGGAAAGTCGAACGACAATCGTCGCTCACAATACGCGTTTGAGATCGAACCTCATGTCTAACTGCAACCTCTCCCTCAACTTGTTGGGGGAGAGGTCGGACGAGGCGTTGAGCCTTCGTCCGGGTGAGGGGGCGATACACGCCGGAAATGTGCGCAGACGGGGTCCTCACCCGAGCATCGCCTGGACGGCTAAGCTTGGACTGCTCAAAGTTTGGTGTTGTGTCTTTCTGGGTTTGCGCAAGAAAGTTTATGTCCCTACTGCCGGCCCCAGTGAGCCTCAGGCGCTAGCCGTGGGCCTGAGGCGGATTGTGGTGCCGGCCCACGGCTAGCGCCTGAGGCTTACTTTGATTGCGATGCATGGAACGAAAACATGGACTGCCGGCGCAGCTGGTGGCCCCAGTGAGCCTCAGGCGCTAGCCGTGGGCCTGTGGCGGATTGTGGTGCCGGCCCACGGCTAGCGCCTGAGACTTACTTTGATTGCGATGCATGGAACGAAAACATGGACTGAAAAAAATGCCAACCCCAAACTTTGAGCAGTCCAGTGCCGTGCGCGTCACCATTGCGTCTAGTCTTCGGTCCCGACGTTATCTGCGTTGTCCGCCTCGGCGTCGTTGACGTCTCTTCTCTTATCGCTCTCATTCTCAGCCGCATTGACTTCCTCTGAGAGATCAATGGTGCTGGGGCTGGGCATGTCGCTTACCGGCAACGAAGAGATCACCATCGCTTGATCCAGCGGATCCAACCCGAGTGCGACTTGCATCTGAACGAGTGCATCGAAATAGTCTCGCTGAGCTTCCACCAACTTGATTTCCGTCTCGTTGACCTTTGTTTCCAAGAGGTTCAGATAGATCAAATCGATCTTGCCTTGACGAAACGCAAAGCGATAGCGTTGCAAGACATCCAGGGACGCCTTCAAACTGGCTTCGGTTTGTTCCACGATCAACGCAGACTGTTCCAACGCGTTTCGAGCGGTCTGCAGCTCAATCGAGATCTTGTCTCGTGCGAGTCGGAGCTTCTCGGAAAGTTCGTTGATTTTGCCGGACGTCGACCGTACCTTGCCGCGTGCCTTGCTCCGTTGAATCGGCACTTCGCTGGTGAACCCGAGCAGCAACTCAAACTCGCCCTTGTCATCCGATTTGGTTGCCGGTTCGCCCATGTCCTGGGACGCTTCCATGACAAAATCGAGTCGCGGCAACATTTCGTTACAAGCCAACTGCTGGTCCAATTGCGTTTGTCGGATTTGCAATCGAATCAATTGCGGTTCGGGACGACGAGCCAGCGAGGAAAGCAAGGCCTCCTGGAGATCCTGCAATTCCAGCGGAGTGATCAACGGGAAACTTGTCGGCAACCACTGATCGTCGGGAACCAGACTTTGCCCAATTTCATTTCGGAGGTAGAGACTCAGCTTAAAACCCGTGGCGCGAAATTTCTGTTCGGTCTCGAATAGTTTTGCGCGGCGTTCGGCAATCAATTGTTCATTGAAGATCAAGTTGACTTCGGGAAACTTGTCTGCCTTGACGCCGATCTCGAACTGCTTGGCTCGTTTCTCCGCCAAATCCAGCAACTCACGTTGCGCGCGTAAAATGGCTCCAGCAGCGACCCATTGCCAATAGGCCGAGGCTGCTTCACGAGACGCATCGAGAATCGATTGCTGGATGGTGGGGATCGCCATCTGTTGGGAGAGCGATGCACGAAAAACGGCCACACGTTCGGCGTCGATCGCACGACCCTGCAGCAGCGGTTGAGTCAACTTGACTTTGAACTCGCCCGCGTCATCCGTTTGGCGTTCCTTGTACCAAGGCTGATAGAAACCACGTCCGATGCGATATCCTGCGGCGACGTAACCGCCCCACCAAGTTTGCCGGGCAAGCCCCAGTCCGTTTCGATAGTTGCGATAAAAACCGGTCGGCTCGGAAAGCGAAAAGGCGTCGAATTTGGTGTCGTAGGCTCCGCGAGCGCTCAACAGTTCACCGCTCGCGATGCGAGGTTGCTGACGCGCAGCAGCGATCTCCGGATAGCCTCGATAGGTGCTGGCGATCACGTCTGCCAAAGTCAACCCTTCGCGGATTTCCTCGGCCACGGCGTCGCCATCGATCAAATCGCTCAGCGGATCGTTGGCCAGCAGATCGGGCAGCATGGTCCGAGAGTCGAGTGCCTGCTGATCCGATCGGTCTCCAGAAGTTCTCTCGGAACCATCGACTCCGTTGAGCTCGACATCGCTATCGTCGTCAGCGCCGTCCAGACCGTCATCGCTCCAAGCAGCCAGAAACTGCTTAAAGGTTTTCTCTTGTTCCTTGCCTCTGAACGGCCCCGTATCGGTGGGTGACTGAGCTTGGCAGATGGCAGCCGCCGTCCACGCGACCCCGAACGCTATCAACGAGGCTACGGTTTTGGCAGCTTGACCTTGACGCCTTTGTCCTTGTCTTTGTCTTTGCCGGTTGCCGGCTCGTCGTCGGCAACAATGGCCGGGAAACCATTGAGCTGTCGCCATATTTCGTATCCGAGTGGAACTTGTTTTAGTAGCACCCAACCGTTGGCGCGAACTCCTTGTCGTAAATATCGGCCATCAGGCCATCCGTCCTCGCGAGGAAAATGATTATCGGGTGTGACGACCACTCGAAAGTTGCCTTTGCCATCATCGGTTGGGAAGACTCGGTTGACTTTACCGCCAAAAGTCCCGACGGCGACCGAGGGCCAGCCGACGAACTGCACCGCCGGCCAGCCTTCGAATTGCAAGCGAACCCGGTCACCTTCTTTGATCAGAGGCATATCGTTCCCGCTGACTTTCATCTCCACCGCCAGCTCATCGGTATCGGGCACGATCACAAACAGTTGGTCGCCTTCCTTGACCGTGTCGCTGCCTGCGACGCCGAACCATTGTTGGATGTAGCCGGAACGCGGCGCGCGAACTTCCAACCGATCCATTTCGTTGCGTTTGGTCCGTAAGTCGACGATCTCTTTTTCGACCGTATTGAGCTTTTGGAGTGCTTCGAGAACCTTTTGGTTGGCCATCTGATTCTTCAAATCGATCTCATGCAGTTTGGATTGGATTTCTTCTTCTTTGGACAACAGTGTCGCCCACAATTCCTCCACCGCATTCTCGGCCTTGCTGACTTTGGCGAACTGGGATTCCACCGCCTGTTGTTTGGAAAACAACTCTTCCCGGGAGATCAGTCCCTGGCTGACCACGCGTTCAGCAATCCGCAACTGATTTCGTTTGTCTTGCAACTCGGCTTGCGCAGCGGCGACCTCGTCCTTTGCTTGGTCCCATTTACGCTTGGCGGCTTCGTAATCTTGCTTGAGCGACAGCGCCATTGCTGCGCCGCTGTTTTCCTGCAAGGTAACGCCCTGCTCGGCAACTTCCAAACTGGACTTGGCCGCAGCTTCCTTGGACTCCATCGCAACGATTTGCGTATCGATTTGCGAGACACCTTCCGAGGCGAACGGCGTCAACCGCAGCAACAAGTCGTTTTCTTCCACATAGCTGCCTTCGCGAAGTCCCGGCTTGACGTAACTGACCACGCCTTTGGAGGGACTCATCACAGGTTGCGGGCGTTTTTGAGGGTCCAAGGCGACCACTGCTCCGATTCCCGGAGCTGTTTGTCGCCAAGGCACGAACACCAGCCCGATGATCGCGAAGAACAATGTGATGAATGTCAGCCGAGCGCACTTGCGGATCAGTCCGCCGGTGCGAACCAATTGCATCGCAGGAAAGTCGGTCGGATTGGATCGGGTGAACATGATGCGTAATTGTGGAGTTGTTTGGTGATGGATCGAGGATCGCGTTTGGCTGCGTCCCCTCACGATGTGAAATGTCGCTTGATCTTCCAGATCGATAGCGGCTGATGAATAATCCGGGCTAATGCTGGGCTGATCAAAGTTTGGGGTTGACATTGTTTTTTCAGTCCATGTTTTCGTTCCATGCATCGCAATCAAAGTGAGCCTCAGGCGCTAGCCGTGGGCCGGCACCACAATCCGCCTCAGGCGCTAGCCGTGGGCCGGCACCACAATCCGCCTCAGGCGCTAGCCGTGGGCCGGCACCACAATCCGCCTCAGGCGCACGGCTAGCGCCTGAGGCTCACTGGGACCACCAGCTGCGCCGGCAGTAGGGACATAAACTTGCGCAAACCCAAAATGCCACAACCCCAAACTTTGAGCAGTCCGGGCTAATGCCCGAACGACGTCAGTCGGCAACTCCTTCTAGCTAGTCAGTCTCAAGTAAATCTTTTGGTCACACCACGCGGCAACGTCTGCGCATTGTGTGTTGACGATCAGCGTCCAAGGACAATCTTTGGCGGTCAGATTCTGCATGATCTCACTGCGTTTTTCTTCAGCCAAATAGTCCAACACTCCGTCGACGATCAACACCTTGGGCAACGTCACGACGGCCCGTGCCAGGGTCAATTGGCGTGCTTGGATGTGCGTCAACGGATATCCGTCTGTTTGCAATTGCGTTTGTAATCCGTCTCGCAATCGGACCACGTCATCGGAGAGTCCCGCTGTCTTGAGAGCTTGTTGAATCCGGGCCCGCGCCGACCCACTGCGTCCCAGGTCAATGTTTTCTTGCAGCGTGCCATGGAACACATCTCCGCGTCCCGAATAAGCGATCAACTCGCCATGGCTGTTGGCGGCGGCCACCGAAGCGTCGATTCCGGCGATCTGTATCAGACCGCTGGTGGGTGAACAAAGTCCGGCCAACGCGCGCGTCAGCAACGCCCTGGCATTGGTGTCGTCACCCAACAGTGCCACATGGCTGCCGGCCTGGATGGATTGTTTCTCGATGTTCACTTTGGGAGTCACGAATCCGAACGACAATTGGCTCCACTTGACTTCCGCAGGTCGATTATCCACGACACCAAAATCTTGACGCGGATCGACTGGCAGATCGATCAAGTGACCGACTTTGTCGATGCCCGCCATCAAGTCATAGAATTTCTCCAGCGACTTGCCTCCCTTGGCGAACGCACCCACGACGGTGGTCACCACCAGTTCGCTGGCGACCAACTGCCCCAGCGTCAATTGACCGATGATGACCAGCCAGCCGCCCAGTCCGAGCAACGCGGTCGACGCGATGGTTTGCAGACCGATGGCGAAGATCACTTGGCGAATGACGACACGGAACTGACTCTTGCGAGCTTGCAAGTAATCGGCGGTCAATTGGTTGGCTTTGGTGATCGCCAAGGATTCCCCGCCGCCGACTTTGAATACCGATGGCATCGCTAGAACATCTTGCAACCAATGGGCAACACGGTACTTGGTGATCGATTCGTCGATCGCGGTTCGGATCCCGCCGAACCCCAGCATCCAAGTGATAAACACCATCGAGATGAGCAAGATGATGTCGAACCCGAGCAGGAACGGGTGATAGAACGCCAACAAGATCATGCCGATCATGGTCGTCAAGACGATCGAAACACCGTCCAGCAACAACACCGCGATCGCTTTTTGGATCGTCATGATGTCGAACACACGATTGGCCAACTCGCGTGGATACTCGCCTTCCAGGGCATGCTGATTGACGCGAGGAAACCGGTGTGCCAAGTCACCTACGATCCGCACGAACTGACGACGTTGCATGATTTCGACGACGATCGTCTGCAGAACCTTCAGCACCCCCGACAGTCCCAGGCATACCAGCAGGATCAAACCGAGCACGATCAGAGGCTGAATGAAAATGCCCCAACTGACGACGTTGACCAGCGACTCGATCGCCAGCGGCGTTGCCAAACCAAGGATGCCTGCCACAAACGCAAACAAGACGACCGTCCATACGTCTCGGCGGTCCAATGCGATCAGCATCAGAAACCGCTTGAGCGGTTTCATGTGTTCGTGATGATCGTGATGATCATGCGAATGACCGCCAGAGGTGATGCTGTCGCAGGAGAGCTCTCGTCGGCAGAGAATCGCTGCGATTGTGTTCTTGGGACGTATCAGGCGATGGACCTGTCGCGCGGTCAGTTTCCGGATCCGAGTCTGTTCGCCGATCGTGCATGCTTCAAAGCGTCTGCCGCTTCCCTCGGTCAGCACGGTCCACTGTTCATTGGGAGACAGCAGCACCACGGGAAATCCGTTTCTCAGGAACTCTGTGATATCTTGGGTGTCGTCTTCGGTCAGGACCGTGGTGGCAATTCCGGCATTGCTCGCACTGAGATTCAGACCCGCAATCGCTTGTGCCCCTGGCCTGGAGAGATCCGTTTCGGCTGCGTCGTCGCGGCCACGAACGTCCGCCCTGTCGACCGAGACATGGAGCGCCAGCCCGACTTGAGTCAAAACCTTGAATAAAACGTCTTCGTCGCCCTGACGGCGTTCAGAGATCGGAACCGATGCCTCAGCATCCGATTTGCTTTGATTGCTATCCATGGGAGAGTCAGACATCGGTTTCCAAGAGATTCATTCAAACGGAGTATTAAGCAAGTGGCAGGCAGATCTCACCATGTGTCACGTCACACCTATTTTCATCGGCAAGACAAGTCTCGGCATCGAGCAAAGTCGTCTTCTGGGGCTGAATCACTATCGAGGCTGGCTAGGCAAATTACTCGCCTGGATCTTTTCGTTCGCGTAATTGTCCACTTCGTGAACGTTCAGATCGTCGCTGTACTGATCCGTCCGAACGATGATGATTTCCCCGTGAGAGTCCTGTTCAATGGCGGCCCCGTGGTGTCGAGAAAGCTCCAGAGTCGCAAGAAACCAACCAATCAGTGCCGATTTGTGGATTCCGCCCTCGATCAAATCCAGCAAAGGTACGGAATTCCGATCGGCCAATCGTTTGTGAATCCGCTGCATGTAAACGTGGATCGGCGTGTCGTCGTAGATGACTTCGGTTTGCGGCGGCCCTTTGGATTCCCGCATGATCCGGCCAAAAGCGCTGACGAGGTCCCAAATCTCCAAATCCGCGATCGGCTGATCGCCTGGATCGATGCGGCGAGACGGCAAATCGTCGCTCATCCGCTCGTATCGCTGTTGCCATCGGCCAGCCATCTCGTCCAGCACAGCCGCCGCGTCTCGAATCTCCTTGTATTGCAGCAAACGCTCGACCAATTCGGACTGCGGGTCCTCGATTTCCTCCACCGCCTCCTCTTCGTCTGCCGGTCTGGGCAGCACCGCTTGGCTTTTCAGCTCCACCAGGGTGCTGGCCAAGTCGACGAAATCACCCACGTCGGTCAAATCGAGTTCTTGCAGGATTTCCAGGTATTCACCGTACTGGTCGATCACTTTGGCCAACGAAACCTCCATCAAGCTGACTTCCTGGCGACGGGCCAAGTAGAGCAGCAAGTCCATGGGACCTCGGTAAATCGGCAATTCGACGCGAAATGTCATGAATGGGTGTACGGCGAACGGTGGTAAATTGTGCGGCTGAATCGAGACCAAGGTACACCAACCCAGGCCGCAGGGACGAGGTCGCCAGGCGGCAAAAACTTGGTAAAGTCGGCAAAAGGGGCTGACTTTCTCGGGATTTTCTCACAAGGCTGTGACCGGGACACACAAGTTGGCCCTTGTTGGTTGGGGCCACCAAAATTATCATTTTCGATTCGTTTCCAGTCCCTGGTCCCAATCTTACAGTCCCTATCACACACGGTCCCATTCTCTGATGTCCAACCCCATCCAGCGACACGTTCTCTCCGCACTGGTGCAGAACGTTCCCGGGGTGCTCGCCCATATTTCTGGGATGCTTGCCTCACGCGGATTCAACATCGACTCCCTCGCGGTCGGTGAAACCGAAGACACCCGTTTGTCCCGAATGACGTTCGTCGTCGTCGGTGACGATCGAGTCCTGGAACAAGTACGCAAGCAGTTGGAGAAAATCGTCACGGTCGTACGAGTGATCGATGTCAGTGCCCAAGACCACGTCGAACGCGACCTGTTACTGGTCCGTGTGAAATGCAGCCAAGGCGGAACCCGCGCCGAACTCCGTGAACTGGCTGATATTTTCCGCGGAAAAATCGTCGATGTCGGTCCAGAAGAATTGATGATCGAAATGAGCGGTCGTGAAAACAAAGTCCAGGCGTTCATCGAACGTATTCGACCCTACGGGATCACGGAACTGGTTCGCACCGGTCGGATCGCGATGGTGCGAAGCGACTGTTTGTCGGCCGAAAAATCCGATTCCAAGGCACAGCCCAGTAGGGCAACCGTCTGAGCCCGATCATCGCTTTCTTGCTGAATACGCGCGGAGCTTTCGTTCACTTCAGGTCTGAGCGTTCCGCTGATCACCTCATCCGGCGCACATCCAGGCCTGCCTTGGCAATCCGGGTAAGCGTTAAGGGAAAAGCCCAAAAAGCGAACATCGAATTCAACCGGTTTCGCTTTCCAACCTTTCAATACATTCATTGCTTCCTCTCTCGAAAAGACACTCTCCATGGCTGCCACCATCTACTACGAAAACGACGCTGACCTCTCGCACCTCAAGGGCAAGACCATCGCGATTCTCGGCTACGGTTCACAAGGACACGCGCAAGCCCAGAACCTTCGCGATAGCGGTTGCAACGTTGTGATCGGACAACGCCCCGGTTCCAAGAACTACGACCTCGCTGTCTCCCACGATTTCAAGCCGATGTCGATCGCCGAAGCCACCAAGGCGGCCGATGTCGTCAACGTGTTGTTGCCCGACGAAGTGCAAGCGGACATCTTCAAGTCGGAGATACGTGACAACCTGTCCAAGGGCAACATCCTGATGTGCTCACACGGATTCAACATCCACTTTGAACAAATCACGCCTCCCGAAGGTATCGATACCCTGCTGGTTGCCCCCAAAGGCCCCGGGCACTTGGTACGTAGCGAGTACGAAAAAGGTGGCGGGGTTCCCTGCTTGATCGCCCTGGGCGAAGGAGCAGCCGAGTCGACCAAGAACATCGGTTTGGCGTACGCGAAAGGCATCGGGGGAACCCGCGGTGGTGTGATTCAAACGTCGTTCGCCGAAGAAACCGAGACGGACCTGTTCGGCGAACAAGTCGTTTTGTGCGGCGGCGTGAGCGAGTTGGTCAAAGCCGGTTTTGAAACGCTGGTGGAAGCCGGCTATCAGCCCGAAATGGCGTACTTTGAGTGCATGCACGAACTGAAGCTCATCGTCGACTTGCTCTATCAAGGCGGCTTGAGCTACATGCGTTACAGCATCAGCAACACCGCCGAGTACGGTGACTACGTCAGCGGTCCGCGAATCATCACGCCCGAAACCAAGCTTGAGATGAAGCGGATCCTGACCGAGATCCAAAACGGAACCTTCGCCCGCAATTGGATCCTCGAAAACCGTGGCGGCGCCGCGTTCTTCAAAGCCACCCGTCGTCGCGAGCGTGACCACGGCGTCGAGCAAATCGGCCGCGGCCTCCGCAAGATGATGACTTGGATCGAAGAAAAAGAAGTTTGATCCAAGGGTGTTAGCCATATGTACGTCAGCCTTATGTACGTCAGCCTTTCTAGGCTGACATACCCCCAGCATGTCAGCCTGGAAAGGCTGACGTACCCCCGCATGTCAGCCTGGAAAGGCTGACGTACACCAAGAGTCACTGTTCGGTGACGACCTCATGGTCGTTGCGATGGGTCAACCGCCCCAAGACATCCGTTGAGATGTTCACGTCAAACGTGCGCACACTGCCGTCTGCGAAAACAAAGTTCACACCGCCCACGTGGTAGCTGCCAAAGTTGTTTTGGAACTGATCGTTGGGAAACCGCGCCAGCGGATAACCCGGTCCGCCACATCGCGAAAAATTCGCCGGGTGGTCCCCGTTGTAAATCGCACCATCCTCGGGCGAGATTCCTTGACGCAGCGGCCGGACATGTTTCTCGCCGACCAGAATGGTGTTGCTGGCTCCGTCTTCTAAGCTTGCGTAGTTGGTTCGGCTGCTCCAACTGACCAACTCGGCGTTGGGCGGCGCGTAATAGCCTTCCGGCACTGTCGGCGGCTCAGTCGCTCCGCGGCCCATGATCATCGCACCGTTGGACGTGATCCAGTTCCAAACGCCTGCCGGCCCGTGCCCGGCGCTGCACGCGTAATCTGAAACCGTCCCGGGCACATGTCCGCTGATCTCAAAGGGCGACAGAATGTCATCGCCCGCGACGCTGATCACCTTCGCGTCCCGGCGACTGGGGCAATAGTACATCGGTATCTGTGTCAAACGTGCTTCGTCACTCTGATAGTAATACTTCAGCCGATCGTTCCACTCTGCTCTCAACGCCGACTGCTCCATGAACGGCAAGATCAAGAATGCCCAGCTTGTGTAATGGTCGTAGTTTCGGCTGGGCGGCAATTCCTTTCGTTGACTTTCAAAATTCTGAACCGCCAGTCCGACCTGTTTCAGATTGTTCTGGCAACTGGTCATCCGAGCCGCTTCTCGAGACGCCTGCACGGCGGGCAACAACAACCCGACCAAGATGGAGATGATGGCAATGGAAACCAACAACTCGATCAGCGTAAACCCTCGTTGGCGCCGTCTCCGTAATGGTGTGCTAGGCATCGGCAATACTCCGTTGACCATTGGCAACATATCGTTGAATGATGAATTTGATTCCCGGGGACGAGACCCATACGTTATAAAGGATCTCAGTCGCCGGTTCCTCAATGTCGTTCGCGATTTTTTGAAATGTCCGTGTTCTTTATCGTTGCTGACCACAAGGTCCTCGGTCCCTTTACGGGTATCGAGCTTCGGGAAGCCGCACTGGCGGGCGTGCTGTCATCAGATTGCATGATCGGCGGAACACCCCGCGGACCTTGGCATTCGGCCGGCACGGTTGGACTTTTTAATGACCAAAAGGTTCCCCAGCCGCATCCCCCAGGTGTGGTCGTGCCGTTGTTTGACGTTCAGGGTTTGCCGGGTGCCTTTCAAGGTCCTTTTAAGTTGCGTGAGTTGATCGGATTCGCGTCACGTGGCTTGCTGCCATTGGACAGCCAGTATCGAGCAGTGGGCACCGAATCCTGGGGTTTGGTTAGCAATCTGCGGATCATCGCCGTGTGTGTTTCGGGTGATCTGGTGCTGGTGGATCCCGATGGCAGGATCTGCTTGCGCACCCGCGGCGTTGCTGCGGGTGCCGATGCGAACCGCTGGAGTGTCGAGCATCGACCACCTGGTGCGCTTGCCAAGCCCGTTGAACGTTCGGGAGCGACTCCCGTCAGGGAACGCAATGAAATTGCGCAGTACGGTGACGTCGGCGAGAGCGAGCAAGCCGTTTCCGAAAACAACGAGGTAGAAACGGAGCTGACACGATCGCTTCGGCAATCCTTGGTGCTTGATCCGAAAGTTCGCAAGCAATCGCAGGATCGACCGGCCAATTGTGCGTTTCCCTACGGGGTCAGCATGAGACGTGCGGCGATCGTCACCGGCGTCGTCACAAGCCTGCTGCTCTTGGCGTTCGTCGTTCCCACGCTGTTGCGTCAATGGAACGATCGCACCATGGATCACGATGCGTTAATCGGACAATGGATCCACGCGACGGACCCGGATCAGCCACGCTTCGGCATTTCTTTCGATGCCGGCGGGCATTGCGTCATTTTCAATGCCAACGGTGCATCCTGGACGGGCAGCTTTGATTGGCCCCAGCGTGGCGGTCAATGGATGAGCGGAGCGGGCATCCCGGGGCTGAAAACAAAGATCGATGAATCGGAACCTGAACATCAGCTCGCATTGATCCAGCCGTCGGACGGTTACATCAAGTTGTCCGGGTTTGTCAAAGATCCTCCGATGATCGATGGGCATCATGTACGTGACCTCTTTGTGCGACGGATCGGTGATCAGTTGATGCTCGGCTACTTGACCTCCGTTGAAATCACGGACTCCGAAAAACGCATGACGGCGGCATGGGTTTCGACCCGTCGTTTTGCAACGGCTCAGCCGACTGATATTTTGGCTCAGTTGAAATCCATTCCGGAACGTTCAACCGCGTCGAATTCTCCCGAACCTTACCGCTCAGCACCCGTATTGGCGGATGCGATCGCAGCGGTTTCAAACCAGTCTGCAAGCCTATCTGAAAATGACGCCGACGGCAGTCCCGCTTATTCGGCAACGGTCAACGGATCGTTCTTGTTGAAACTGTTGGGCGTGCCCGATGAAGCCCGCCGGTTGTATCCGTTCGAAGCCCCCAAGGTACCGCTCGGCGAATCATTCGAAGGATCGCAGTTGGTGCGATACCGAGACGTCACGCTCATGCTCAGCCCCAGCGGTGAAATCCAATACGTCCGCGTCGGCGGTCTGCCGGCGAACAAGAACGTATCAGGGTAAGAACCGTGGCCTGAGCTGCGACGCGTCAGTGGCCGGGTCGTTGTAACATCGAGCATTGGTTCCACTGTGCAATACCCGTGGCCTAGACGGCCAGCGGCTCAGGGCGTTTGACATTACCAAACGCTGTGCGACGCGACGCTTTCTATCGCAATCCGGATGACTCGTAGGCAGTGTCGATGATTTGCGTGGTCGTCATTCCTTCCACGCCCGAGATCTTGGGCTCTCTGCCTTCCTGGATCGCAGTTGTGAAATCTGCGATCAAGGGTGCGTGCAAATTGTAATGTGGTGGATGCTGTTCGATTTGTGATCCTGCTGCTGTGATCACTTGCAAGTTACCGTCGTTGAGTGATTCGGTCAGCACTCGGCCTTCGGTACCGATGAGTTCTAAACGATCAGACACGTTGGCGGCGCCAAAATAGCACTGCAGCACACCGGTGGTTCCACCAGCGAAACGCATCAGCAACGTCGCCGCTTGCTCGGCTTCATAGTCCTCCGATGCCGTCACAGCGGCTTGCACTTCCAAGGGTGCTCCCAGCAGCATGTTGAAGACATCAAGCCGGTGGCTACCAATGTCCATCAGCGGACCGCCGCCACCTTGCGACAGAACCACACGCCAGTTGTCTCGGTCGAATCTTGTTTCGAGTCCCGTGGTGGCAAGGATCGATAGCGGTCGGCCGAGTGCTCCCGTGGTCAGAAGCTCCGCGATGCGTGACACGACGGGATAGAACCGTCGGTAGTAGGCTACGCCAAGAGTCACTCCATAGCTGCGGCAGACATCGATCATCTGCTGGCATTCATTGGCCGACATCGCCATCGGTTTTTCAACCAAAACGTGCTTGCCAGCGTTTGCCGATGCAATGGTGTGCGGGCAGTGCAAGTAAACGGGCGTTGCCACGTAGATCGCATCGATGTCTCCGTCGGCGATCAGCTCGTCGGCAGTGGAGTACAAACGCGAGACACCGAAGTGGTTACCGAATTGGGCCAGTCCCGCGGAATCCCTTCGGCAAGCGGCAACCAGCTCGCTCTGTGTATCACGCAAAATAGCGTCGGCGACTCGCTTGGTCGCAATGTCGCCGCATCCCAAGATTCCCCAACGAACAGGTCGGTTCACTTCACCGGATCCTGACGCAGGAATCCGATCGGGGTGGCCGGAGTCTTTTCTTCTTCCGCTGGTTTCATGAACGAGCTGAAGAAACCACCTTCCTTTTTCTCGGCCGGCGCGGGTGTGCTATCCCCGCGGAAACCCGCCGGAATGATCCGCATCGGATTGAGTGTTTCTTTGGTCCGTTTCCAGCTACGTTTGGCGGTGTTGGAGACTTCGGTGACCAAAGAATCCTTCTGCTTCACCACGCGTTCTTTTTCGTCTTTGCTGGGCAGCAATTTGCCAAAACTAGGCATTTTCCAGTTCATCGGGTTCAGCCCGCTGGCCAATTGGGACAGGGGGCCGGGACCTGTGTCCTCGGTCTGCATCGTGTCGCTCGTATCCGCAGAGTCCCCGCCAAATCCGAACGGATTGGGGAGTTGTGCTTGAGCGTTGGAGGCGGAAAACACGAACAGGAAAGCGAGTCCGGCGGCCAAGAGTGGCGTGCCGACCCGCAACGTTGGGGCAGGTTTCATGGTGGGATCGCTCCTGGACTGGATTCGTATGGATCTCATTCCGATCGGGCGGTGCCCGATCCATTGAAATGGGTTTCTCTGCGTCGTATCCCATTTCAGACGAAACCGACACAAGAGCAATTTCGTGCACGGGGGAGTGTTCGGCGAGCGGCGAATGCTTGCCAGATCCCACTGCTAAAAGCACGTGAATTGGGATATCATTCCCGGCGAGCGTCGAAGGCCGCCTGTGACGCGGGGGGCCGGACGACATTACGAAAATGACCAAACGCTGAAAAAAACACGATGAAGACCGACGAGCTGAGAGAAAAGTACCTCGAGTTCTTTGAGAGCAAGGGCTGCGTGCGACGCCCCAGTGACGTGCTCGTACCGACTTGGGACCCCTCCGTTCTGTTCACCCCCGCTGGGATGAACCAGTTCAAGGATCACTTTCTGGGCAAAGTCAAACTGGACTTCACCCGCGCGACGACTTGCCAAAAATGCTTGCGAACCGGGGACATCGACAACGTCGGCCGTACAGCGTATCACCACACGTTCTTTGAAATGCTCGGCAATTTCAGCTTCGGCGACTATTTCAAACATGATGCGATCGCCTGGGCTTGGGAATTCCTGACCTCCAAAAAGTGGCTTGCCATCCCAGCGGACAAGCTCACCGTCACGGTCTACAAGGACGACGACGAAGCGTACGGGATATGGAAAGAATCGATCGGGTTGCCCGATGCGGCGATTTCGCGAATGGACGAAGACGAAAACTTTTGGCCAGCGTCCGCGCCCAGCCAAGGTCCCGACGGCGTCTGCGGTCCTTGCAGTGAAATCTACTACCACTTGCCCGATGGCAGCGATGTCGAAATCTGGAACCTCGTGTTCACCCAGTTCAACCGCGTCGGAGAACCACCGAACAACCTGCAGCCGCTGCCGAGCAAAAACATTGACACGGGGATGGGACTGGAACGAACCGCCAGCGTCTTGCAGGGCGTCCCGACGAACTTCCACATCGATTCACTGTTCCCGATCGTTCAAGCCGCCGCGGAGGTGGTCAGCCGCAAGTACGCGTTGGACAGCGACGACGGGCGACGTTTGCGACGCATCACCGACCACGCACGCGCCTGCACATTCGCGATTCACGAGAACGTGTACCCCGGTCGCGACAAAGCCAAGTACGTGGTGCGACGGCTGATTCGCCGCGCGGTGTTGGACGGTTACCAAATGGACTTGCGGGAGCCTTTCCTGCACAAGCTGGTGCCGGCGGTCGCAGAAGCGAGCAAGTCGGTGTATCCCGAGCTGAGCGAAACCATCCAACGTGTCACGGAAGTCATCCAAGCGGAGGAGAACGCGTTCTTTGGGACGATCGACGGCGGTATGACTCGCATCGGACGACTGTTCGAACAAATGCGTGACGAAGCCACGGTGATGGTTCCCGGTGACGAAGCCGCTGATTTGAACAAGACCTATGGCGTGCCACCGGAGTTGCTGCAAACGATCGCTGCCGAACAGAACTTTACGTTCGACTGGGACGGGTACCGCGAAGCAATGGACCAGCACGCGATCGATAGCGGTGCCGGCCAAAAAGAATTGTTCCAAACCGGACCCCTGGAAACGCTGAAAGAATCCCTCCGCGAAACGCCCTTCGTCGGTTACGACGCGACCGAGGCCGAGTGCGTGGTCAAAGGAATCATCACCGGGGACGGTAAAAGCACTCCGGATGATGACGGGCAATTGCTCAGTCACGTCGATCGCCCTGGCGACAACCCAATGCGAATCGTGCTGAATCATTCGCCGTTTTACGGTGAATCGGGCGGCCAAATAGGCGATGTGGGCACGATCAAGGGCAAGTCGTTCGTATTCGAAGTCACCGATACGCAGAAACACGGCGGATTGATCGTCCATCACGGAGTGCTCAAAAGTGGTGAACTGCATGAAGGCGTGGAGTGCACCGCCACTGTCGACACGACGCGACGTGACGCGTTGGCTCGCGCCCACTCCGCGACTCACATCCTCCACTATGCGTTGCACCAAAATGTCGGCGATCACGCCCAGCAACAGGGCAGCAAGGTGGAGGCCGACCGGCTGCGGTTTGACTTCACGAACCAAAAACCGATCGACGACGACGTGCTGCAGAAGATCGAACGTGAGGTCTGTGAACGTATCGCAACGCCGGCCGAGGTGACTTGGAAAACCGTACCACTGACTGAAGCACGCGCCGCGGGCGCGATGATGCTGTTCGGCGAAAAGTACCCCGATCCAGTGCGCATGGTTTCCATCGGCGACTACAGCAAAGAACTCTGCGCGGGAACCCACGTGACGAACACCCAACAAGTCGAGACGTTTGAGTTGCTCGTCGAAGAAAGCGTTTCAGCAGGCACACGACGCATCCAAGCCTTGACCGGCCCGCGTGCTCAATCGCACCGACAGCAGACTCGCCAACTGTTGACAACGATCGCCAAACTGCTCTGCACCACGGATGCGTTGGCCGCCAGTGGCGCCGCGCAGTTGATCGCGGATGTTCGTCAGATCAAGAAAGATCTCAGCGCGGGCAAGTCCTCCGATCACGCCGATTCGTTCTCGGTGGCCAAGGATGCAGTGTCGACGGATGTCGATGATTACATGGCGGTTCGCAACAGTGTTCGCGAAATCACCCGAATGCTGAACGTCTCCCAGGACGACGTTGCAGGCCGCATCGAGAGCCTACTGGCGGATCGTGAGAGTCTGATCGGGCAACTCAAACAAGCCAGTGCGGGTGGCAAGATCACCGCCGAAGACTTGATCGCGCAAGGCGAAACCGTCGGCGACGTCGCATTGGTGGTGGCCGAAGTTCCAGGGGCCAACCCGAACGTCATGCGAGGTTGGATCGATCAAATCCGCAAGAAGAGCGAGGGCGGTTCGGCAGTACTGCTGGCAACCGTCACGGGCGACAAAGTGCTGCTGGTCGGCGGCTTGAGCCACTCGTTGGTCTCAGCCGGTTTGAAAGCCGGCGAGTGGGTGGGAGCTGCAGCATCGATGGTCGGCGGCGGCGGCGGCGGACGTCCAGACTTGGCGCAAGCCGGCGGAAAGGACCCCGCAAAACTGCCCGAAGCACTCGCAGCGGCCAAAGCATCGATGCGAGAGCAACTGGAAAGCCTCTAACGCTCCAAGAGCTGCCGGCCCCAGTGAGCCTCAGGCGCTAGCCGTGGGCCTGAGGCGGATTATGGTGCCGGCCCACGGCTAGCGCCTGAGGCTCACTTTGATTGCGATGTATGGAACGAAAACATGGACTGAAAAACAATGCCAACACCACGTTTTGAACAGCACAGTTTGTGTCCCAACTGCCGGCCCCAGTGAGCCTCAGGCGCTAGCCGTGGGCCTGAGGCGGATTATGGTGCCGGCCCGTGGCTAGCGCCATCGGCTCACAGTGATAACGCAACACGACTCAATCTGCTGTCTCGGATTTGGGGGGAGGTCGAGCTTAGCCGTTCAGGCGAATACGAGGGAGGCGACCTGTCTGCGCAAGTCAATGATTGGGAATGGCAAAACGTTTGGCGGGGCACGCTATCGACTTGGAAAGTCGAGCGACGATTGTCGTTCGACTTTCCAAGTCGAAAACGAACACGACCATCCGCCCAAGCGCAAACCATCCGCCTTGCACCGTATGCCCAATGGCTGCGTCCCCTGCTGCGGAAGCACGCAATAAACCAGCACGAATCGCAAGCGAGTGAGTTGCGAAATTCACTCGCTTGCGCTTCGTGCTCGTATTTTGGACTGCCGGAATGCTTCCCAGCGATGTCTTGCAGAGGGAATTCTGGCGAATCCCATTACGAAGAGTGGCTTACTTTTTGAGCAACTGCTGCACCGATGACTGCAGTTGCAGCCCTGAGAAATCCAATGCCGCCACGCGGCCTTCCTGGTCCAGGATCACCACAAACGGAAACGACACGGCACCGAATTGAACGGCCACCGGGTTGGCCACACGTTGCTGTGCCGAGGAGATGCTACGGAAATTCCGGAAACCGAGTTCCGACTTCTGTGCAAATTCTTCCACCGGAGCCTCTTGGGGATCCAAGTTGATTCCCACGATCGCGATGTTGTCCGGGTCGGCATCACGCATCAGTTTTAGTTGTGGGATCACTTGCAAGGATTCCTCCAGTGTGACCGCCCACAACGGCATCAAGACGACTTTGCCGCGGTAGTCGGCCAGAGATAGTGGTGCCCCATCGACGGCGGGCAAGCTCGGTTGATAAAGCGTCCCGAGCACGTCCTCTCGACGCTTCTGTGCATCCATCGCGATGTTGACTTCTGTCCGCGTTTCCGAATCAGCGTCGGGAAATCGATCCGTCAGGACGCGAAAGGTCTCGTCGACCAACTCGCTCAACCCCAACGCTTCGAATTGCAACGCGGCGCCGGCGAGCTGTTGAACGCTGCTCAAGTCAGGTGCGGCGTCGATCAAGCGATTCGCGGCAGCCGACCATTGGCCCACCGGTACGTCACCTCCTTGGATCGTCGTATTGATCATCCGTGTCGTCTCATCGAACCGAGCGTTCCCGGCCAATTGAGCAGCCATGTTGGCGATCATCGGATCCGACGAATCGCCAAACACGTTGGAGATGGTTTCACCGACACTCTGGGCTTCTGTCGCGTGTCCGTACATCGCCAGCGTATTGCGAGCTTGGCCCATCACCATCAGGGCTGCCACGTCCACGTTCTTGGATTTGGCAAGTTGATTGATCAGTTCAACCATTTGGGTTTCCGCGTTGGCTTTGCCGTTGCGTAGCGATTCGATGGCAAATCCGACCAAAACGATTTGACTGTCCGAGGCGATCCGTTGGTCGCTCGAGTTGACTTGTTCTTTTGCGAGTGTTTCCAGTTTCTGGGCGGCTTGGACATCACCGCCGCCGGCCATGTGTGACAGCGCTTGCATTTGGCCGCGGATGCCGGTGACCTTGTCCTCGGGTGTCGCCTGGGGATGCTCCGCAAGTTGCCTCGCGGCTTCCAACTTTTGCTCGACGATTTGCATCATGGTCGTCATCGCTTTGCTTTGATCCGAGATGCCTGCGCGTCCCGTTGCGATCAGTTCCATATCGCGATCGGTAGCCGATAAGTAGCCTGTCAGTTCTTGGGGAGTCAGATCATCACGCAAGGGGCGAGCGTTTGTGCTGCCATCGTCTGTGGAGCTGGACGGATCAGCCAGCGTCAGACCGCCTTCTGGGATCAAGGATGCCGGATTGTTTGGCGGATCTCCCGGTTTCATTCCGGTCAGATCGGCACCGGCGGGTTGTGACCGCGACACATCATCGGCGCGTTCGGAGGCATTCGCATAGGTGTGACCAAACGTATCATCGCCGACGTCTGGCGAAACACCTCTTGCAGCGAGTTCGGCCGCGCTCTGAACACCGCCATCAGCCGATGGGACGCCGGCGGCAGATGCGTTACTGGAATCACTGTCGGTTGACTTGGAGCAACCGAAGCAGAGCAGGCTGAGCAAGCAGAGCGAAGCGGAAAGACGAAGAGAGAGGGTCATTGTTCGTGCATCACAAAGTCGGTTGAATTTCGTGCGTCAGGCACTAGTACGTCAGGCTTTCCAGCCTGACATCAGTGCTCATGTCAGCCTAGAAAGGCTGACGTACATAAGGCCAATCACCAAATGCGGACGCGGTCTTCGGGGGCCAAATACAGTTTATCTTCCGGTTTGATTCCGAACGCTTCGTACCATGCGTCCATGTTGCGAACGATGCCGTTGACGCGATATTCGCTGGGGCTGTGGGGGTCGACGATCAACCGTCGCAGCAACTCGGGCTTGCGATACAAGCGTCGCCAAATCTGGGACCAACCTAGGAAAAAGCGTTGATCTCCGGTCAAGCCATCGATCACAGGTGCTTCTTTGCCGTCGAGTGACAACCGATAAGCTTCGTAGGCAACACTCAGGCCACCGAGATCGCCGATATTTTCTCCCAAGGTCAACTCGCCGTTGACGAAGTTTCCTTTCTCCGGCTCGAACTTGTTGAACTGACCGACCAGTCCTTCAGCTCGACGCTCAAACTCCTTGCGGTCGTCTTCCGTCCACCACATTCGCAGGTTTCCATTACCGTCGTACTCACTGCCTTTGTCGTCAAATCCGTGGCTGATCTCGTGACCGATCACCGCGCCGATTCCGCCGTAGTTGACGGCGTCATCGGCAGCCATATTGAAAAAGGGAGGCTGCAGGATCGCCGCCGGAAACACGATCTCGTTCATCGTCGGGCTGTAGTATGCGTTGATCGTTTGTGGCGTCATGTGCCATTCATTGCGATCCACGGGTTCACCCAATCGATCGACGTCGCGTTGGTATTCAAACTCGGCGGATGCGATCAAGTGATCGGCCAGAGTGCCATCGTCGATCTGCAGCTTGCTGTAATCCTTCCACTCATCCGGATAGCCGATCTTGGTATTGAACTTGGAGAGTTTCTCCAGGGCTTGCATCTTCGTCCCATCGCCCATCCAGTCACGGGTGCGAATGCGATCAGCAAATGCACGTTTCAGGTTGTCCACCAGCTCCGTCATTCGCTGCTTGGCTTCGGGCTTGAAATGTTTTTCGACGTAGAGTTGCCCCACCAGTTCACCCAAAACTTCGCCGGTGACATCGACGCCACGTTTCCACATCGGCTGCTGTTCTGCGATACCACTGATTGCGGTCTCGTGAAAATCAAAGTGTCGTTTCTCGATGGTTTCTGTCAGCCCCGAGGCGTAGTCGTCCAAGACATGAAACGTCAGATAGTCCTTCCACGTTTGCAGCGGTGTTTCCTCAAAGATCTTCGCCATGTCGGTGAAGAACGACGGTTGGCGGACCACGTACTTGTCACGCCCACCGACGTTTGATTGTTCCGCCAGTCGCAGCCAGTTGAGTGAGCCGAGCATCTGGTCGACTTCGGCGGCCGTGTGTGGATTGTAGGTCGCTTTGGGGTCTCGATTCTGAGTCTTGGTCCACTGGATCTGCGCGATCTGTGTTTCAAGCTCCAAGATCGCCTTGGCAGCCTTGGCAGGGGCGGGGTGATCTGCGAACGCCAACATGTCGGTGGCGTATTGGACCATTTGATCGCGCAACACCTTGTAGCGATCTTCGTCGACGATGTAGTAATCTCGATCGGGCATCGTCAATCCGGACTGAGTGACGTAGACCGTGTACGAATCACTGTCCTTGGCATCGACGGAAATGTACGGGACGACCGGGCCACCGATTCCACGTGTCCGGAGTTGCCCCATCGTTGATGACAAATCCTCCTTCGACTCGATCTTGGAAACCGCCTCGAGCATCGGTCGAATCGGTTCGATCCCTGCTTGATTTCTTGCTTCGACGTTCAGAACGCTTTCGTACAGATCACCGACTTTCTGAGCGGCGCTGCCTTGTTCCGCATCGGATGCGGCGGCAGACTCGATCAACTCACGAACTTGCTGGCGAGTCTCGTCGTCCAGGACGGTGAAGATCCCGTAGTTGGATTTGTCGCCGGGGATCTTGGTTTCCTCCAACCACTTTTCATTGCCGTAGAGGTAGAAATTCTCTCCCGGGGAAATGGCTTGACTGAACAAGGCTCGGTCAATCCCCGAAACCTTGTTCGTCGCCGATTCCTGGGCGTTGGCACTGATGACGGTGATACCTGAGACTGCGATGAAGAAAGCGGCCAATGCGAAAGGGATTCTCATGGTCAACTGGGATCGTCCGTGGGTAGAAATGGAGTGCGTTTGGAAACGGAAACGGGATTGCGCCGGCTCGGTGCAACCCCGTTCAATCTAACGCGTTTCAACCTCATCGCCCATGGCAATTGCCGATGCTCCTGGCATCAGGGTTTCTTTTTCACGCCCTTCTTTTTGGCCGTTTTCTTCTTGGTCGCCTTCTTTTTGGCGGTTTTCTTTTTCGTGGTTGCTTTTTTGGCAGCCTTCTTTTTGGTCGCCTTTTTCTTCTTTTTCGTTCCGACTTTGGCCAAGCGTTCGGCCAGCAAGTCCAACGCGGAGTTGAACGACAGGTCTTTGGGGTCCACTCCCTTGGGCAGCGATGCGTTGACGTCACCGTCGGTCACGTAAGGACCGAAGCGACCGTCCAAGATCTTCACTTCGCCTTCGTTCACCGGCGACTTTTCTTCGTACACTCGCAACGGCTCTTTCGGAGTCGCTCGGCCGCGAGTCTTGGGTTGACGCAGCAACGTGATCGCTTCGTCCAAGGTCACCTCCAACGGTGAAACACCGGCTGGCAACGAACGCGTGTCTTTCTCACATTTGATGTACGGTCCATAGCGACCATCGAACGCTTGGATCGGTTGATCGTTGTCCGGAAAATTGCCCAAGGTCCGCGGCAATTCCAGCAGCTTGCACGCCATCTCCAACGTCAAGTCTTCGATCGCCATTCCCTTGAGCAGCGACTGATTACGTTTCTCATCGTCGTCGGGTGCACCGAGTTGAATGTACGGACCAAACCGGCCGACCTTCACATAAATCGGTTTGCCTGTTTCGGGATGGGTTCCGATCGGCTCCTCTTCGACTTGCGCGCTTGCCAATAGCTCCATCGCCTTGACCAAATCCATCTCGTCGGGCGGCAAGCCGTCGGGAATCGGAGCCTTGCGTTCGCCTTGCTCAAGGAACGGACCGAACTTGCCCACACGAACAAAGACTTCTTCGCGAAACTCGGGATCGTCTTCGGGTGTCCCCAAGGAAAACTTTGCGGTCACGCGTGGATCGATCTCGTCGAGCTTCTTTTCCAAACGCGGCTTCAAGCCGATATTGTTTTTCGCATCGGAATCATCGCCGAAGTAAAACCGTTTCAGGTACTCCAGGAAACCCGTCTCGTCGCGGCTGATCGAGTCGAGGAAATCTTCCATGTCGGCGGTGAACTCGTAATCGACCAGCGGGCCGAAGTGTTCTTCCATCAATCGCGTGACGCTGAATGCACGCCATGAGGGAACGAGTGCGTTGCCCTTTTTGTAAATGTAGTTCCGTCGCTCATCCGTGATCGTGCCAATGATCGACGCAAACGTACTGGGGCGGCCGATGCCTTTTTCCTCCAGCGTTCGAGTCAACGAGGCTTCCGTGAATCTCGCGGGCGGTTGAGTCGTGTGGCTCTTGGCCTCCATCTCTTTTGCGTCCAACGGATCCTTTTCGGAAACATTGGGCAACAAACGCTCCTTGTCCGCCAACTCGGCTTCCGGGTTATCACTGCCCTCGACGTAGGCTCGCAAGAATCCTTCGAACAGAATGCTCGTGCCTGTCGCGGTGAAAACGGCGCCGCCGCCCGAGATGGAAATGCTGCTGCGTTGCTTCGTCGCATCCGCCATCTGGCACGCAACGGTGCGTTTCCAAATCAAATCGTAAAGACGGAATTGATCCGGGTCCAACTCGCCACGGATCGATTCGGGCGTGCGGAAATTGGTGCCCGCCGGTCGGATCGCTTCGTGAGCCTCTTGCGCGTTTTTCACCTTGCCCGCGTAAACGCGAACATCGGGGTGCAAGAATTTTTCGCCATAAACCGTCCGCACCAAATTGCGTGCCGCCGAGATCGCTTCTTTGCTGAGCGTCGTGCTATCGGTACGCATGTAAGTGATGTAGCCGTTCTCGTACAGCTTTTGCGCCGCGCCCATCGCACGTTTGGCCGTGAACCCGAGTTTTCGGTTGGCCTCTTGCTGCAGGGTGCTGGTGGTAAAGGGGGCACGGGGACGTTCGGTAAACGGTTTGACCTCGACTTTGGAAACGGTGAAATCCGTCGACTTCAGACGCGTCGCCAACTCGCTGGCCCCTTTTTCGTCCAACAGCAACAAGTCCTCACGGGTGGGCTTGCCGGTGTCTGGATCGAAATCCTTTCCGCTGGGAGCACGTTTTCCGTCCAAGCTGGACAGGGTCGCTGAGAGTGGTTCCTTGCTCCTGGTCTCAAACAGGGCTTCGATGTCCCAATACGTCGCCCGAACGAACGCGATTCGCTCACGTTCACGTTGGACGACGAGACGAACCGCAACGCTTTGGACCCGGCCGGCGGACGTGCCACTGCCGACTTTGCGCCACAGCAACTGGGACATGTCATAGCCGTACAAACGATCCAAGATTCGTCGTGTTTCTTGGGCCCGCACCATGCCCTGGTCGATCTCGCGGGTGGTCTCCAACGCCTCCGTGATCGCTTCCTTGGTGATTTCGTGAAAAACCAAGCGGTGGACCGGCACCTTGGGCTTGAGCAGTTCATGCAGGTGCCAACTGATGGCTTCCCCCTCGCGGTCTTCGTCGGTCGCCAGATAGAGGCTGGAGGCGTCTTTGAGGGCGGCTTTCAGCTTCGCCACCTGTTTTTTCTTGTCCGTCGGGACGATGTACAACGGCTGAAACTCGTCGTCGACGTTGACGCCGAGGTACGCCCACGGCTCGTCGCGATATTTATCGGGGACGTCTTTTTTTCCCTCGGGCAAGTCACGGACGTGCCCGATGCTGGCCTCGACTTGGTAGTCCTTGCCCAAGAATTTCGAAATCGTTCGCGCTTTGGCAGGTGATTCCACGATCACCAAGCTTTTGCCCGTCGTCTTAGCCATCAAATACGCTGTTGATTTAGAGAAATGTAAATTTAGGGGGACCGCGTCGGCTTGGTTGGATAACGAACCAGCCAAAAGTTAGCAACGCGTATTTTTGCGTCGCGGCATTTCGTCTGGTTCCTCCGAGATGAACTCCGATGGGATCAGAACCGTAAAAACTATCGGTCTGATGACGGATCTCACCTTGACCCTTGAATTCTGGCGGCGATACGCTTTCCGTTTCGTTTTCAGAGAGTTGGTCGCGACGCTCGGGTTGTCAAGACGACTGGTGCGAATTCGTCTTCCTTGGCGAGTCCCGTATCGGCCCGGCGATGCTTGTCGCGTATGCTTTCCCATCCAGCTAACATTCCCGTCCCGGATTTAACGCCGAAAGTTCGCCCGTTATGAGCCCTTTGGAATTATTTCGACGCAATCAGAAGGTCATGATGACCGGCCTCATTTTGCTGTCGATGTTTGCGTTTGTCGTGCTGCCCGCGATGACCAGCTACCTGCAAAAAGCCGGTCCTGGCGTCTCAGACCCTGTCCTGGCAAGCTTCAACGGCGTCGATCTGAAACGCAGCCGGATCGAAACTTTTACGCGGATGCACAACCAAACCGTGCGTTTCCTGGAGGCTTTGGCTGAAAAAACCATGGAATTGGGCGGCTCGCCGCAAGTTCCCGGATTCATGTTTGATCCCCGCAGCCAACAGATTCGCTCGCTGGGAATCAACCAACAACCAAGCGAACTGGCCAGCATTCGCACCCTGCAATTTGCCGCGCAAGCCGAAAAGCAAGGGTTCGAACTGGACGACACGGCGATCGAAAACTGGCTGATGGCCTTCACATCCGAGAAGATGACCCGCCAGCAGATCATGGGCATGTTGGCCAAAGAAACTCAAAATGGGATGGGCGAATTCCACCTCTACGACATGCTGCGAAACCAGCTGCTGGCCCGCGTTTACGAAAACGGTGCCTCCGCGGCCCTGTCGTACGGCCAAATGCCAATCATGACGCCCGCGGAAGAATGGCAGAATTTCCTCAAATTGAACCAGCAAGCCAGCGGAGACGCCTACGGAATTCTGGTCTCGGAATATGTCGACAAAACGGACGCGAATCCGCCAGAAAGCCGGATCGTCGAAGTTTACGAGGCTGGAAAAGATTTTTATTCCAGCACCCAGTCGCCTGAGCCCGGTTTCCGAACCAGAGACAAAGCGACGATCGAATACTTGGTCGGCAACCTGCAGAAATTTGTGGATGCCGAAGTGGCCAAGTTGCCCGAGGAAGAGATTCGCGCCGAGTACGACCGCCAAGTCGCCCGGGGCGCGTTCCGTGTGCGAAAAGAAGAACCAGAGACGTCCCAACCGTCGACTGACTCGATGCCAGCAGACGCCGCTCCCGAGACGCCAGCACCGGCTAGCAACGCACCGGCTAGCAACGCACCGGCTAGCAACGCACCAGCTGAAATGAAAGAAGAGTCGGCGACGACCGAGACACCCGCTCCAGAGCCAGCGACTCCAGCTCCGGAAACACCAGCTCCGGCGCAGCCAAAGCAAGAAAAAACGGTGGAGCAGGATTCGCCGGAGGACATCGCGAAACACAAACAGCAGGTTGAGGATCTTCAGAAAATCCTTGACGATGCAGGCGATCTGGAAATGCCCGCTGAGGAAATGCCCGCTGAGGAAAAGCCCGCTCCGGAGAAACCCGCATCAGAGCCCAAGCCAGAGACACCGGAAAAACTCGACGCACCGGAAACAAAACCAGAGTCCAAGCCTGAGACTCCTGCGGAAACGGAACCGACGAGCGAGCCAGCTACCGAGCCAGAGCCTACCACCGAGCCAGAGCCCGCTTCGGAACCAGAGCCTGCGGATCAGCCGAAGCCAGAGGGCGGTGAGCAATCCAGTTTGCAGCTCGATGACGCGGTTCAACTGGTGATGTTCCAAGACGACGTGACTCCCGCATCAGAGACGCCCGCTGCGGACGAACCCGCCGCTGAAAACCCAGCGACAGAAAACCCAGCGACAGAAACACCCGCTGCTGATGACGCAGCGGCTGAGTCGCCTGCTGCCGAAGAAGCAAAGCCGGAGATTCAACCGTACGAGGAAGTTCGCTTGAACGTTGCCGAAGCGCTGGTGCAAGACGACGCCCGCGTGGCTTTGGATCGCGCCCTGACGAAGGCCAAGAAGGTGATGCGGGTCTACTTTGCCATGCAATCTCGTTACGTGATGTCCGAAGACGAGTCGATCAAGCCTGAACGGCCCGACCTCAAGAAACTCGCTGGTGAACTCGGCCTCGAGTACGCTCCGATCGGACCTCACGATGCGGTTTCGATCGCCGACGAACCGATCTCTGATTCGTACGAAGCCGGAACTTCGTTCAATCAGCGTGGCTACCCCTACGCGGTGATGGTGTTCGGTGCCGGAAACCAGATTCCAAAATTGGAGTTGTTCAAGGCGCTTTCGACCGTCGACATTCCTCGCGGACTGAGTTACTTGAGCTGGAAAGTCGAAGAAACGGAGTCCAAGGTCCCCACGTTGGACGAAGTCCGCGACGAAGTCGTCCAGGCCGTTCGCATGGAAGACGCTCGTGAGTTGGCACGCAAGGACGCCGAAGCGTTGGCCAAACAGATCAATGAAGGCAAGTCACTTGTCGACGTCGTTCCGGAGGACAAGAAAGACAACCTCAAGCAAAACGTGGCCCCATTCAGTTGGATGAATTCCTTCGGATTCGGACAAGCGACCCTGGGCAATGTGCCTGAACTTGATTCCGTCGGCGAAGAGTTCATGTCGGCCGTGTTCAACGCGGAGGGTGACGAAGCCGTCGTGGCTGGCAATCTGCCTCAAAACGTCGTCTACGTCTTCCGTCGAACGGAGTTGCAGCCAGCAATACAAGACTTGCGTTCAATCTTCAAACAACCAACCGAACGCATGAAAGCGTTGTCGTTGGGAATGGAAGATCGTTACGAGTTGCGACAAGGCTTCGTCGAAATGGTCGACGAGAAGACCGGTCTCGTGATGGGCAACGAAGCCGAGTAGACGTACGCTAGACCGATCATTCATCAGCCGGCACGCGATAGCGTCCCGCTGGGTTCTTGGTTTCGAGTAAATCAGCAGTCTCCGCAGTTGGGGGAGGTCGGATCGAGCGAAGCAAGATCCGGAAGGGGGCCTACGCTGGACTGCTCAAAGACGCACCTAGTGGCCCCCAGTGAGCCTCAGGCGCTAGCCGTGGGCCTGAGGCGGATGGTGGTGCCGGCCCACGGCTAGCGCCTGAGGCTCACTTTGATTGCGATGCATGGAACGAAAACATGGACTGAAGAAACAATGTCAACGCCAAATTTTGAACAGCCCATCGCAAGCCACGGTTCGGAATTGGCATGACGTATGACTGGGCACGCTATCGACTTGGAAAGTCGAGCGACGATTGTTGTTCGACTTTCCAAGTCGAAAACGAACACCACCATCCGCCCAAACACAAGTCATCTGCCCTGTGCCGTGCCCCGTTTCTGACACCTCCCCAATGACGCATGCGGAAGGTCGAGGCAGAGCCCTTTCCACGGCGCTACAATCATCGGCTGATTCCGGAAATGAATGATTCATCACTCCTGCCCGCCGAGAACTCGCCATGGTTCGCCGCCCTCTCCCATCTCTTGCCGCCGTCGTTGCTGCATTGATCCTTTGCCCATTGATGCCCACCAGCGCGGAATCTCCGGACTGGAATCAATGGCGTGGCCCCAACCGTGACGCTCAACTCACCGGCGCGGCTTGGCCTGAAAAACTCAGCGGCAAGCTGGAGCTGGTTTGGGAGCAACCGCACTCGCCGAGCTACAGCGGCCCGATAATCTGTGGTGATCTGGTTTTTACGACTGAGACCGTCGACAAAAAGCTAGAACGCGTCACCGCCTACCGGCTCACTTCTGGTGAAAAGGTCTGGTCGGTCCAGTGGGAAGGAGCCATGGCGGTTCCGTTTTTCGCGGCAAAGAACGGTGATTGGATTCGCTCGACCCCGATTTGTGATGGCTCAAACCTCCTGGTGCTCGGCATGCGGGACGTGCTGGTTTCGCTCGATCCTCCAACGGGCAACGAACATTGGCGAGTTGATTTTCATAAAGAAATCGGCACTCCCATTCCATCATTTGGTGCCGTCTGCTCGCCGATCATCGATGGCGATTTTGCGTTCGTTCAGACCGGTGGTGCATTGGTCAAGGTCCGTCTATCGGATGGCGAGGTGATTTGGCAATCGTTGGAGCAGGGCGGCGGAATGTCGACCAATGGTGCGTTTTCCAGTCCCGTGATCGCAACGCTCTCGGGTGTCCGTCAGTTGGTGGTTCAAACCCGAACCGACCTGTGTGGCGTTTCGATCGACGATGGTTCGGTGCTCTGGAAGGAACCGATCGAAGCATTCAGGGGAATGAACATTCTGACCCCGCTCGTGCTCGGTGACCGCATCTTCACCGCGGCCCACAGCGGTCGCTCCCAGATGTTTTCCGTGTCGCGTTCCGATGATGGTACCTGGTCGATTCGAGAATTGTGGCAACAGAAAACACAAGGCTATATGTCGTCGCCGGTCGTGATCGGTGACACCATTTACCTGCACCAAAAAAGTGAGCGGTTCAGCGCTCTGTCGGTTTCTGATGGCTCGATTCTGTGGACGACTCCGCCCACGGGCAGCTATTGGAGTATGGTCGCCGCGGGCGACAAAATTCTGGCGCTGACCAACGACGGCGATCTAGTGCTGATCCAAGCCGACGAAGGAAAGTACAACGAGATCGATCGCCAAAAGGTTGCTAACGACTCGTGGGCGCACTTGGCGATCCAAGACGAAATGGTCATCGTCCGTGACCTCGCATCGCTCAAGGTATTTCGCTGGTCGAAATAGTTGTCGCGGGTAGCGAATCAGTCCCGGCGAAGCTGGGCGAAGTCGGATCGAGCGAAGCAAGATCCGGAAGGGAGCCTACACTGGGCTGTTCAAAATTTGGGGTTGTGTCTTTTTGGGTTTGCGCAAGTTTATTTCCCTACTGCCGGCGCAGCCGGTGGCCCCCAGTGAGCCTCAGACGCTAGCCGTGGGCCTGAGGCGGATTGTGGTGCCGGCCCACGGCTAGCGCCTGAGGCGGATTGTGGTGCCGGCCCACGGCTAGCGCCTGAGGCTCACTTTGATTGCGATGCATGGGACAAAAACATGGACTGAAAAAACAATGTCAACCCCAAGCTTTGAGCAGTCCAGTTTATTTCCCTACTGCCGGCGCAGCCGGTGGCCCCAGTGAGCCTCAGGCGCTAGCCGTGGGCCTGAGGCGGATTGTGGTGCCGGCCCACGGCTAACGCCTGAGGCTCACTTTGATTGCGATGCATGGGACAAAAACATGGACTGAAAAAACAATGTCAACCCCAAGCTTTGAGCAGTCCAGCTTCGCCGAACAAAACATGCAAAACCAAAATCCGAGTCGACAGCAAATCTTGGCAGCCCAGCATTACCTCTCAGCCGGCGTCTTCGATGCAGCCTCAGCATCCGACGCGGCTTCCTCTGGGAAGTAGATCCGGGACAGTTCCAGCATGATCGGCAGGATCTTGGCTTGATAATCCGACTCGGACTGTCCATCGTTTGCGACGCGGATGATTTCCAGTTGTGACTCAAGTTCGTCGCGACGCTTGGATTGTTCGGGTGTCAAACGAGGTGTCTCGCCGGTTGGTGACAATGTGGTCTTGGCGGCGCGTTTGCCATCGACCGTCTTGGGGCCTTTCACGACTGCCAAGCCTGCGAGAATCTTGGATGACGATCCGGCGCCGTCGCCGTTGTCATCCAACAATGCATGCTCTGTGCTGATCCGGCCTTCGGTTTGATAGAAATCATCAACCTCACGCGTGGCCATCACGAACGCTTCCAACACGGAGACTTCGTCATCATGATCCAAGTCCGCGGCAGTGGACGACATGGCCTGGGCAAAATACTTGCCGAAGCGAGTGTAGTTCTGCTCCGAACCGCTCTTGGTCGCCGTCACGATGATTCGATGGTCCGCCGACAAGCGATTGATAAACGGGCCGCTGGAAGACGCGTTGTTGATGACGACGATGGTTCGTTGTGAGTCCGCAAGCCAGTCGGACATTTCAGATGCGGAAAAGTCGGTTCCACGCAAATTGAATTTCGCGAGGCTGTCGGCGAACGTGCCGTGGCCGATCAGAACCAGCCAAAGCGGCGTTTCGGATTTCTCTCGCTTGGATTTTTGGATCGTGGCACTCAATTGATCCCGATCGCTATTCTCCTCGCCCGAACCTGACAGGCCGATCGTGACGCATTGCAGCTCGTTGAGCTTGGCGAGTTGCTGCCAAGTGGCCGCGGCAAGTTTGAAATCATCCGCGTACTCAGGCGTCCCCGCTGCTCCGACCACGACGATCATGTCGTCGGAGGTTGCCGTTGGGGCAACGCTGAAGGCGAATATCAGCAGGAGAGCGGCAATGGGCCACCAAGCAGGGTTGTTGAATAACGTTCTCATCATCAAAGCTGTACCACTCATGCAAGTCCTCGCCAACGTCTCAGTCCCCATTCGGTGCACAGACACGCGATGGCGAGCATCATGATCCAGGGACGGTGCCAGATCGGATAGACCCAGTATTCGGTTTGTGGGATCTTGTCACTGGGCAATCGGCTGATGAAACTTTCCACGGAGTCGGCGTCGATGACTTTACCACCGCTCTGCTGGGCAATCTGGTTCAGTAGTTCTCGATTGATCGCCAAACGGTCGTACTCGGCACCGCCTTTCTGTTTGGTCCAGCCGCTTTCGGCTCGTCCGATCAGCGAACCGTCCGGCGCATCGACTGACGCGTTCACACGATAAGCACCTGGGTCACGCGGCCAGTAATCACACGCGTAGACACCCGCGGCGTCGCCACTGGCATCCGCACGTAACAGCAACGGTTCACCGGACGGCGGCGTAATGGTCAACGAAACCGTGGCGTTGTCGACACCAAGAAACGAGTCGTCCAAGACGTTGACCGAGATGGCCACACTGCCGTTGGTGTCTTGTTGATCTTTGCACTCCATCTGAACGCGACGAGGCACTTCACTGACCAGCCAGCGAACGATCTGTCGCCAGGCTTGTTCGGGATCATCGGCACTTTTTTCCGATCGTCGCATCGACCAACGCCAAAAGTCCGCGATGGGCATCGCCGCACTACGTCCTTTGCCGAAACGCTGGGCCGCCAACGCAGGCAGGGTGTCACTTTCCGGCGTCGTGACGGTGGCCAGTTGCATCGCACCGGGTTTCAGGGAGCCGACGGAATTGACCGACTGAAAAGCCGGCATTTCTCTTAGCCGCTCCGTTTCGGCGACTTCCGTTTCACGCAAACGCATCCAGGGTTGCAGTAATCCCTCACGGGAAATCGACAAACCGAACTCGGACGGTTTGTGCTGTGGCGATGTCGCTTCATAGAAGGGGGACAGCGCACCCAGCGGTGTGTCGGCAAAACGTTTTCCATCAAAGGATTCTTGTCCGCCAAGCATCAGCAAGCCGCCGCCGCGGGCGGAAACAAACTGGCGGATCAACAGCATTTGATCTTGGGTAAAAAAATCCGGCTCGATGTCATCCAGAATGATCGCGTGATAGGCAAACAATTCGTCGGCTGTTTTGGGGAACCCTTTGCTGAGTTCCTCGGACTCTTTGACTCCCAACCGGATGATGACCGGCTCGTCGTACTGTTCAGCCGCATCCGGATCGTCCGCGACTCCTTGGAAGAGCGGATTGGTGTCGGAAACGCCTCGATCACGGAAACTGAACTTGGCTTCTTTCTTTGCAATCCGCAACAGCCCGACCAGTTGGACTTCCGCATCCGACGCCAAGGCACGATTGAGAAACTTGTACTCCCAGTTGGCACGTCCGGACAAGTACAGGACACGATAGGGACCGGAGTCACGGTGGACGGCAACGATCTTGCTGTTGTTCAACAGCGTCGATTCGCTGGAAATACCGGCACCGCTCTCCACCTGGCCGCTGGCTGAAATCGCGCCGCTGACGACATCGCGATCCGCTTCGGAAAAAGCGACCACACGATAGAACTGCAGTCCGGACTCGTCCGGGCGAAACTGGAACGAGACTGTTTGATTTTCGTCGTCCTCGCCCAATACATGAGTCTTTTCCGCGACGACTCGTCCGGTCAAATCCTCACGTAATTGAATCGTGGCGACGCGTTGAGACATGCCGACCGCAGCGAGCGTTGCATTGAGCGTGATCGGGGAAGTTTCGAAATTCGTTTGCCGAACGCTGGTGTCGACGATTCGCAAGTCGTGAATCGCGGGCGACTCCGCAGGCAAGATCGGATACACGGGAAAGCCCAGTGAACTCCAGTCGTTCACCTCAGAAATCTTCTGCGTGTCGTTGCCGTCGGACATCAAGATCACACCGGCAACAGGTCGCTCGGCCAAACGCTGCGACAGTTCGCTCAGGCTTTGAGACAATCGCGAATCGTCACCCGTGGCGACCAAGTCGTCCGCAGAATCCAGTTCTCGCAGTCGCGAGTCGAACGCGTACGTGCGGACATCAAACGTCTGCCCAAGTTGGGTAGGCCATCGCTGAGGATCCCCGATCAATGTCTTGATCTGTCCGTGCCACGTTTCGGATTTGCCCGGGTTGGCCAGATTCATGCTGCGGCTGTCATCGATGACGATCGGCAGCAAGTTCGCGCGGGGGCGAGGGCGTTGACCACGCCGCATGGGTTGCAACATGCAAACGGCCAACAACGCGATGGCGGCCAGTTTCAACACCGCGCCCAAAATCGACCAACGATCGCGGCGACTACTAGCGTAATTCCAAACGACCAACAACGTGCAACCGACGCCGACGACCAGCGTCGGCAAGATCCAATCGGGCGCACCGATCACGATGTCGCCGGGCAGCTCATAGGTCTGCTGCGCGAACAGGGGATTCATTGCAAGGTGGGGAAGGGCGATGTGTGCCCACAGCGACATCATCGACCACTCCCAAGGTTCTCGTAGTACTGACGAACCGCCTCGGTATACCGATCGGGGACAGGATCACGATCGATCGGCACCAACGCGTTCTTCTTTGCACTGCGTCGGATGTATTCCTGTTGCACGTCACGTTGCAATTCTCGCAGCGGAGCGGCAACCATTTCTTCTACCATCTCCCACTCGGGCAGCTTGGAATGTCGCTGTGTCTCGGTTCGGATCTGACGCGCGCGGTCGCGGATGCGAGCGGCACGACTGCGCAGCTCCGGGTCACCGACCATTTCTTCGACATCACGCAGAGCATCGGACCATTCGCGGAAGTCTCCTGACATCGGAGAGTTGCCGGGTGAATCGGCTGCAAAGGGACTGCCTGATGCAGCACCCTCGCTGGGCTGGCCCTGTGGTGATTGGCCCTGTGGTGATTGGCCCTGTGGTGATTGGCCTGGCGACGGTCGCAACCCAGGTCGCTGCCTTGGCTGTCCGTCACCCGGTTCTCCTTGTCCAGGCTGCTGTCCTTGTCCCGGTTGCTGGCCCTCACCCGGCTGCTGTCCTTGTCCCGGTTGCTGGCCCTCACCAGGTTGTTGACCTTGTCCAGGCTGTTGACCTTCACCGGGTTGACCTTCATTGGGACGCTGACCCTCTCGCGGTTCGCCCTCTTGTGGTTCGCCCTGCCCCGGTTGCTGTTGCCCAGCTTGTCCTTCACCGGGTTGGTCTTCACCGGGTTGGTCTTCACCGGGTTGGTCTTCACCGGGTTGGCCTTCACCCGGTTGGCCTTCCGTTTCTGCTTGTCCTTCTTCACCAGGTTGCCCTGGCTGGCCGGGTTGCCCTGGCTGGCTTGGACGACCGTCGCCGGATTGCTCCTGAGGTTCGCCATCACCACGAGTCCCAGGAGCCTCCCGATCCAGCTCGGCATCGAGTTGTTCGGAAAGCCGTTCCAGTTGCTCGGCGGCCCTGCGGATGCCTTCCGTTTCATCGCCCAAGACCGATTCTGCGGCTTCCTCCAGGTTCTCTCTTAGCTCGCTGATTCCCTGAGCGGCTTCGCGTTGAAACTCCTTGGCCTGTTCCTCGTAACCTTGGTCCAGCAATTCAGCAGACGTATCCAGGCGGCGGTCAACTTGCTGTTGCTGAGTCCGACGATAGGAATCGTAAAGCTTCTGTGCGAGCAGCGGCTCGGACGTTTCCGCTTGTTCGACCGTCTTTTGCATTTGCTCGAGCAGGTTGCCCAGCTTTTCGCCTTCAGTTTTCAACTGTTCGGCAAGTTTCGTTTCCTCTTTGTTTTGCCTCAGCCCTGGCGTCGGGGTTCCTTCTTCTGCCTTTTCGGCCAGTTTCTCCGTCAGCTCTTTTTGTTTCTCATCCAGAGCTTGAGCCTCGCTGCGCATTTCACGCATGGCGTCGTTGAACTGCCCCGCCGTACGGCGGCGGAACTCATCCCGCAGCTCTTCCAAGTCTCGTTCGGCGCGTTTGCCCGATGCGAGTGCTTTCGATGCGTCCTCTTGTTCCAAAGCTTCTGCGGTCTTTCTCAAGTTCTCGCGGGTTTCCTCCAGCTGATCGGCTTGCTCGGCCATCGTCTCCTGATTCTCAGGTGACATCATCCGTTCATTCAGCTCGTCGGTTTGTCGCAACAAATCTTGTTGCTGCTCACGCAAACGTTTCAGTTGGCGTCGGATCTCTTCCTCTTCTTCCGTCGTCTCTGCTTGGTCCAACGCCGATTGCAACTTGGCCAGCTCCTTGTTCAAATCTTCTGCGCGACGAGCGAGTTCACGCAGTCGGCTCAGGACTTGGCGTTCCTCGGCTTGCTGCGGATCTTGCTCGGCATTCTGTTGTGCTTGCTGTTGTGTTTCGTAGCGATTCTCGTCTTGTTCCAGCTCCAACTCGTCGACTTGTTGTTGCCGTTGTTGTGAAGCCGCACCGCCGCTGGGTTGTTGTTGCTGGCGTTGTTGCTTGGAAACCTGGAACTCACGCGCGCGGAGTTTCAGCAATCCACTATACGCATCGCGTTGGCTGGACATCGCGTCGACCAATGCTGAGCGATCGGATCCCTGAACGGCAGCGTCCAACCGTTTGGCGGACTCGTTCATCGCGGTCAACGCATCGTTGGCGAATTCGACGGATGCGGGGTCTTCCAAGTTTTCGATCAACTCCTGCAACATTCCCACGGCTTCTTGTTGAGAATCGCGAATCACTGCGGCATCGCCTGTGAACAGATCCGTCAATCGATCGGGTTTCTCTCGCCGCAGCAGATTCCACGAGGCGCTGATGATTTCCTTCTGCAACTCGGCCAGCTTTTGAGCCTGTTGTGCGGCTCCAGGAGGCGGTTGCTGCCCGGGCGGGCCCGGTGGCGGCGAATCACCTGGACGAAAGATCTCTTCAAACGGTCGAACTTCGGCAAAGAACAGGTCGCTTTGAACGCGTCGGGGTTGCCCGTCCGGTCCGACGTCTTCCGCCCAAAAATGGTATGCCAACAATTGATCGGGTTCGGCCTGGAGGTCTTCGAAAGCGACCATGTGGGCCAATTCTTCCGTGGCACCTCGCGTGATCTTTTCCGCGAGCACGATCTCTTGTTCTTCGTTGTCCTCAAACGTGTACGCGACGCCGACTTGTTGAATCCCGAAATCGTCGCGAGCCGTCGCGGTCAGCAACAGTTCCTCCAACGGCGAGACGCTGAAATCACGTGCCTTGGTGAGTTTCAACTTTGGCGGTTGATTGGGCAACACTCTTGCGATCAGCTCCGGCGGAAATTTGTTCTTGCGCCCCGCGTCGTCCGTCAATTGCAATATGAAGCGTTTTGTCTCCGTCAAGTCCAATGTCGTCTCCAACGCGCCCGGCCGATCGGCACTGGGTTGCATCTTGATTGTTTCACCGTCTTTGGATACCAATTCACACGATTGCACGTCTTTGTTCAGAAAACATTGCCAAGTGACCTTGCTGCCCTCGACTGCGGAAACACGCACGGTGTCCTCGATCAGTTTGTCCTCCAGCGAGGTGTATTCCGGATAATCCAGTTTCGCATCGCTGCGGACCAGGTTGGGGAACTCGAACACGGACACGTTGTAATCGCGGCTGGTCCAGTTGTCGGTTTCCACGCGATACCGCATCGCCGAATCGATCGGCGGGACGAAGCCACCCATGACGGGATCACTCAAGTTCTGACGCATGTTGATCCGTCGCTCGTTTCCTTCGCCATCGACACAGACCAAGGTTGCCGACGAGGGTAAATCGGAACTGAATCTCGCGGTCACAACGAGGCTCGTTCCTCGCTCGATCTCGGTGTCCCCAGGCGTGACTTCGATTTCCAGTTCGGGCTGCTCGATCGTGGATTGGTCCGCAAGAGATTGAGGACTGGGCATCTGGACGGATGCCATCTGCATGCCCAACCATCCCAAGGCAACGATCACGGCGCATCCCAAGATCCTCGCCAATACGACGCTGCCTCCGGGAACGGTGCGTTGCCAATCGTTGGCGTGGTCGTGGTCGCGTGCTTTGCGAATGACTTGCTGCTGCAAGTATCCGATGGGACGTTTGGGATCGATGCTCAGTGCGGTCAACAGACCTTGTTTCAAGTCCGGGAAACGCTCCTCAATCGATTTCGCAATGCCTCGCGTATCCGACGCGAGTGACGATGCAATGCGATAGGCAGTCAACAGGGACAGCGCACCGGCGATAGTCAAACCGATGATGCCCACCGCGGGTGAAAACGTGCCATCGCGGACTGCCATCAGCAACAGATAACCGATGCATAGCGTGGCGACCCCGAGTACGACGACCAACCACCAAAACTGGCGAGCAAAAACACGACGGGCGACGTTGCGGAGACTGCGGTTCAATGGCAGCAGGCCGGTGGTCAATGTGGTTTTCATGGCAGTTTCCGTGTCGGTTCCGAAGGATTCGGTTTGTTTCGCAATGATTGATTGACTGATTCGTCCGTGGTCGATCATCCGTCCGCCGCGACGATGGTGGGCCTCTGGCGACTCCACCAAGTTTCGATGGCAATGGCGGCGAACGCAAACATCAGTAGCCACTGCCACACACGCTGTTGATCTTCCATTTCAACATCTCTCAACTGGCGTTGGGCTGCCGCATCGACGATTTCCGCTGACGGTTTACCAAGACGAACGCCCAAACGCTCCAGCGTGTCCGATCCCATCGGACTGGTCAAGCTTTCGGACTCGCTGAGGTTCACCGCAAACGTCTTATCGCCTTCGTCGTCGGAGTATTGGTACAGTCCCGGACCGTCAATGACAGCGAAATCGGAAGGGTTTTCAATGCTAACTTCCTCACCGCTGGGCATTGTCAGTTTTCCGATGCCGACGATCGACAAGTCGACCGGTTCACCCGCGATAAACGATTGCCCCGATGCGATCGGGCTGGGTTGGAAAAGTCCGCTGATCATCGGGATGAATTTGGTCGACAACGCCAGTTGGCTTTCGCTGGGCTGCCACCCTGCAGTCATCAAAACGACGCTGCCACGACCTAGCGGCCGACGTACAACGGCGGGTGATTCGTCATCGAATTCTGCAAGCGTTTGGCAATCGTCCGCCAGTCCGCTCACGTTGCGATGATGCCAAAATCTGACTTTGGTGAAATCATTGAACTGTGGGTCCGCCATCGCGGAAAACACCGGATCACTAAAGCGAATGCTCGTCAGCATCACATAGTCGTCGATTTCCGCTTCCGTCACGGTCAGCTCCGGACTGTCCAACAGTGTCTGCAAACCAATCGCTTCGGAACCCGTGGATGGCTGCCCGAGTACGACACACACTTGACCACCCTGTTCGGCATACTGCTTCAGTCGCTGAGCGGTCTCCAGATCCAACGCTTCGCTCACCACCACCAGCGGAGTTTGCTTGGGATCGGTGTCGCCGTTGAATTGCTCCGCACGCAAGGGAACGACTCGCACGGAGACGCGAGCATCGCTCAGCGGGACTCGGTCCAGGTAATACAGCAAGCTCTCGCGTGCCGACTCTGCCGTCAAGTTTTCCGCCGGAGGCTGGCCCAGATAGATGATCTCCGCGGCCGACTGGGGTGTGATCGCATAGTAACAGACGTTGTCAAAATCTTGAGCGTCACCCGATAGCACGAGGCGATTGTGCGAATCCGATTTCGGCAACGGGATCGTCGCAACACGCGTCTGCCCCGGTGGAACTTGGATGGGCAAACCCAGCTCAGACGATCTGTCCGCTGCGGTTTGCGATCGGCGTGCGTCGTCATCTTTTCTGTCAAATTCCTTGCCGCGCCACTGCAACTGAAACTGAGAGGTCGTTGAGTCCGCCGAGTTGGAGACACGAACACGCAGCGAATTGTCATCGACCGCGTCATTCTCTGTCGATGCCAGAATCTGTAGCGACGCGTTGGTTGGTGATGTGTCGGCAACGTTGATCACTTGCAGCGACAGATCTTTTGGCCAATCAAACGTCTGCAGTGCCTGCGTCGCCGCGCCCGACTGCATGTCAGAGATCAAAACGACGCGCGATGTCGATAACGCTTCATCAGGTCGCTCGGCAAAGTTGGATGAGACGGCCATCTCCGCGGCGGTGCTGATCGCCGACGCCAAATCGGTGGCATTCCAAGTCGGCTGCAACGCACGAATCTGTTCCTTGGCGGCGGACGCCCGTTGCAGCGACGGCAACTCCGCGGAATCGGCCAGTGTGATCACGGGACGTGGTTGACGATCGAAGGCAATGACCGCGATTTGATCGGCGGCGTCCAACGAGTCGATCGTTTCCGTCGCGCGATCCATCGCGTTCTGCCAGACTCCCGCACGCCGCATGCTGGCACTGGTGTCAACCAACACCACGATGCGTTTGCCGACACGATCGGTTTCCGTCGATGTGGTTTGTCGAAAGAACGGTCGTGAGAAAGCCGCCGCCAGCAACAGCAACGCAAGTGCCCGTGCGATCAACAACGGCAAATTCTCCAGCCGACTACGGCGGGTCAAACGCGGAGGTGTTGGTTGCAAGAACATCAGCGAGCTGAAGACGACTTCGCCCTTGGGCCGACGACGAATCAAGTGGAACAGAATCGGCAAGCCGATCGCCAGTGCACCGAGCAGATAGAGTGGCGTCAGCAGACTCATTTGCTCCCTCGCATTCGTGCCGCTCCGGCCAACATGCCGCCTCGCGCCGCTGATTTGCCCAACCGATTCTGTGTATCGACGATGCTCAGCAACGCATTGTCGAGTGCTTCGTCGGTAACCAAGCGAAACATTTGAACGCCCAACGCGTCGCAGGTTTGTTGGACCTGCGTGTGGTGTTCGTCAAACTGTTTTCGATATTGCGCCCGAGCGACTTCGGGATACAAGTAGATCTCGCGGTTGGTCTCCACATCGACGACCATGCTGGGCGCTTTGAGATGCAACTCGATTTCAGCCGGGTCGAGCGTCCGCAACACGACGACTTCATGGCCACGCGACCGCAGTGCGGCGAGGTTCTGTTGCAGCGAGTCGACAGGAGCCAACAAATCCGAGATCAGGATCACGAGGCCGCGTCGCGGGATGAGCGCCGCGATCTGCTGAAGCGGCAAATTGAGATCGGTGCCGGTGCCACGCACGGGTTTGGACAGACCAACCAGGATCTGATGAAACTGTCCGGGACGAGTTCGCGCAGGAATGAACTCTCCGATGCCTTCGTCGAACGTCAACAAGCCGATCGCATCACGTTGCAGCGTCAAAAAATACCCCAGCGTCGCCGCCACCGTGCGAGCGTACTCGGCTTTGGTGTATTCCAGCGATTGATAGCCCATCGATTTGCTTTGATCGACGACCAAGTAGCATCGTCGGTTCGTTTCGTCCTCGAATTTCTTGATGAAATATCGATCGCTGCGGGCGTACAGTTTCCAGTCAAGATTACGCAGGTCGTCGCCCGGCGAGTACGGCCGATACTCGTTGAACTCGACCGAGCTGCCGTGCATGGGGCTGCGATGCAATCCGCTCATGAACCCATCAACGACCAACTTCGCTCGCAACTGCAAGCTCTTGATGCGCATCAATGCGGCAGGATCGATCGCGGAACGAGAATTCGGATCGGGGTTCGACAGGTTCTGGGCATCAGCCATCAGTTCGTCGGCACCTCGGCGAGCAATCGATCCACAACGTCTTCGATTGTCACCCCTTCTGCTTCCGCTTTGTAAGTCAATAACACACGATGCCGAAGCGTCGGATGTGCCAACGCGGCGATGTCATCGATTTGAACGTGCGTGTTCCCTCTCAGCAACGCACGAGCCTTGCCGCCCAAGACAAGCGTCTGCGCGGCCCGCGTTCCCGCACCCCAACTGACCCATTCATTGATGAAATCCGCCGTGCCTTCGCGGCCGGGGCGTGTCGACGAAGCCAAGCGAACCGCGTACTGCGCGACTTCGGGCGCGATCGGGACGTTTCGAACCGCGTGGTGGAAGTTCAAGATGTCCTCGCCCGTGAACAACGGCTCGATCGACTGTTTCTCCGACGAAGTCGTCCGCAAGACCACCGCCAACTCGTCTTCGGGTGGCAAGTAGTCGATCAGGACGTTGAACATAAATCGGTCCAACTGTGCCTCGGGCAGCGGATAGGTGCCTTCCATCTCGATCGGGTTTTGTGTCGCCAGGACAAAGAACGGCTCGGACAACTCATGCCGCACACCGGCCGCGGTGACCTGATGCTCCTGCATGGCTTCCAACAAAGCCGCTTGAGTCTTCGGTGGCGTCCGATTGATTTCGTCGGCCAAGATCACGTTGGCAAAGATCGGGCCTTTGACGAATGTCATCCTGCGATGCCCGTCACCTTGGTCTTCCAAGATTTCCGTGCCCACGATGTCCACCGGCATCAGGTCGGGGGTGAACTGAATGCGATTGAAATTCAGGTGAAAGACCTTCGCGACGCTGCTGACCAACAACGTCTTCGCCAATCCAGGTGCCCCCGTGATCAAACAGTGCCCGCCTGCAAATAGACTGACCAGCAGTTGTTCGATCACGTCGTGTTGGCCAATGATGACCTTGGCCAATTCGGCTGCGATCTTGTCACGACCTTCACGTATTTGCTGGACGATTTCGGCTTCTTGTTCGACAGTCATGGGCAGCGGATCGATGCTTTGGAAAAATGAAAGTGATGGAAAACGGTGGCGACGCTATCAGTGCGTCATGGCGTATGTGACAATGTTGATGCCCATCGGATAGGCTTTCTTGACGGAGAATTCATCGAAGTAATACTTGTCCTCGCCTTCGCGTTCCCAGCCGTCACCCAGGTCGGTGTTGTGGCAGATGAACACCATGATGCGATCGTTGTCATCGGTGATCGCGCGATAGTCTGGATTTCGAGTATCGCTACCGTCGCGGGCGTATTCCCAAGTCTGTCCGCGTTGAACCGATCGCAGCGCTGGAACTTGGGGCTTTTCTTTCAAGTCGTAAACGATGTGAAAGATTTCATGCGACAAAGGCACCTCGAACGGCTTGCGATCAGGGAAAACTTTCTCTAGCTCATAGCGTACGTTTTCGTACTGGTCGTCTCCCCAGAAATCGTCGATCATCAAGAAGCCTCCGTTGAGGCAATACTTTCGCAACGCAGCGACTTCCTCGTCCGACAATACCATCCCGCCCGGTTCGATCATGTACAAGAACGGATAGTCGAACAACTCGTCATCGGTCAGCCGCATCGTCTTGGGATCCGGATTGACTTTCAGGCTTGTCAGCTGCTGTAGACGCAGAGAGAAATTGAGATCGCTATCGGGGTAGTCGGTCAGCCAGCCACCACCTCCGGCACGACCGAAGTATGAGTCGAATTCGACGCGGACGAAGGTGAAGGAATCGCTGGGAAAATTCTGATCGTAGTCCCACGTGGGGACACCTTTGCGGTCCACCGAAATGTCGTGCATGCCACGCCAACCGCGTTGGGCAAGCGTGACGCCGGCGGCCATGCACAACAGGGTCACGATCATGAAGACTTTTCTACCACTCACTTCGTCTGCTCCGTCGGCTCGTCTTTTTCCGTCTCGTCTGACTGCGTCTCGCCTGACTGCGTCTCGCCTGACTGCGTCTTGCCCAATTCGGACTCCCCGCCGGCATCGCTGTTCGTCTCTGCCGTTTCCTGCCGAGCGGTTTCTTGCTTTGTTGTGGCAAGGTCCAGCAACAACCGATGCGCGTCCCGATAGCGAGGCGCCCGATCGAGCGCCATCAGGACAAACCGCTGGGCTTGCTGAACGTCACCGATCTCGGCGTGTGTTTTCGCCATTTGGTAATCCAATCCCGCGGGATCCACCGGCTCCATGTTTCTCAGTGCTTCCAGCGACGGCAGTGCGTTCTCGGGTTCTCCCATCGCCAACGAAGCGTCAATATTGGCTTGATGCAGGTCCTCCGCCAGCGGTTGGATTGCCAACGCCGCGTCGGCATGTTCTCTCACCGATTGCCAGTCCTCAGCATCCCTCCCCAGTTCGATTAAACGCCTGTGAGTGGGTAATGCATCGCTGGAAATCGCCGAAATCTTGTTTAATGCATCAATTTCAGCGGCTTGATCACCCAACTTACGGTGGATCGCCGCCAACATTTCTAGCGGTCCATCCTCTTCCGATGAAACCGCGCCGAGTTCGACCAGTTTCTCCAAATGGACTCTCGCCGCCTCCATCTGTCCTTTGGCCGTCAAAAGGCTGGCAAGATCACGGTGCGCCGCGTAGCTGTTGGGATGCTCTTTGAGCCAATCCTGTAACGATTCCTCGCTCGGTTTCTCCGGATAATCCTCCACCGACCAGTCCGCCTGGGGTGCAAACTCACGGGCTTTCTGCTGCGCGTACTCGGCAAACTGCACATCCAGTTTGTCGATCGATCCAACGCTCATTGCCAACGCGTCGTTGATGGGCACTCCGGTCGCCAGCGAGTCGAGAATCTGCAACAGAGCATCCATCCCGTACTGTTCGACGAGGTACTCCACCACCAAAGATGATTCGTAGTAGGCAAACTGCAGATGCATTCCGGATGGCGGGCTGAGGAACGCGCCGCTGAGCTCGCTGACTTTGGTCAAATCATCGCCCAAGATCATCCTGCGATAACCTGCCGACATGGACTGCCCCCAGGATGGATCGCGCAAGCGTTCTTCGTATACCGAGATGCCTTCGCTGAGCCAGCGCGGCATACGGTTTTTCGTTTTCTCCAACGTCACCACGTGACAGAATTCGTGCCAGAGCACACTCTGCCAATTGGCCGGACGTGCACCCTGGGAGGCGGGGCTGTTGGCCGTGATCACACGTCCGAAGCAAACCCCCAAGAATCCTTGGCCGCCGGGCAAGCCGAATGTACGAATCGCAAAATCACTTTGCTCAGGAAAGATTTCCACAACGATCGTCTTGTCTGGCTGTACGTCGTACTTGTCGCACAAAACCTGACGAGCCTGTTTGAGCAACTCCATCACCGCGTCGCCGTAAATGGCTGCCTCACGAGGCTCCATCCGGATCAAGATTCCATCGGCACTGAGCTCCGTGAATCCTTTGATTCGATCTCGCAGTGTCATCAAGTTGTACGCGACGACGTTGTACTCGTCCTGCGTTGAGACGTCTTCGGCAAGTTTCCATCCGATGTCATCTTCGCCTAAACGCAGCAGGTCTTGCGCGAGTTGAAAACTCGCACCCACGTGGTCGGGATCCAGCAGCAACGCGGAACGTTGATAATCGGCGCCTTCGGCAAAGCGATACTTCTGTGACAATTTGCGTCCGATCAAATGGTCCACCTCGGGGTTTTGCGGCCAAGCCTCCATCGCTTTGTCACGAAGCTTTTTCTCCGCCTCGTAGTCACCCGACAGGTGAGCCAAGACGGCTTGCAAGGCGATCGCCTCGGGGTGCGATGGATTGATCGCCAGAACCTCATCAATCACCTCTTCGGCGGATTCGTATTGCTCACGATCGATCAGCATGTCCGCTTGCAAGATCAAACTCGGCGTGTGCTTTGGGTTGATCTCCAAGGCTTTCATCAACGCTTCGGCGGTTGCTTTGGAGTCACTGGACTCAAACGCCTTGGCGGTCCAGTAGTGAACACGCGGATCCCCAGCGTGGTCCCGTTTGGCTTGATTGAGCGTCTCCGCCGCGACGCCAAAGTCTCCTTTGTTGATCGCCAGTTCCGCGGTGGCCAAGTACGCGTCCAGGAAGGTCGGGTTGGATTCGCGGACGCGATCGTAAAAGAGTTCGAGGATCTTGCGAGCGTCCAGGTCCCGCATCGCCAAAAAACGTCCGGCGGCGATCAGCGTGTCGCGGCTGGCGAATTGCAATTGCCCGCTCTGCAGGACTTGTTGAAACCTCGCGACTTCTTGACCGGCTCGGTCGGGCAAGTTGTTGTAGCGGACGGCTTCGATCCCCAGCAATCGCAGGGACAAACTGGTGGGGAACCGCTGCAACGCCGCATCGTACTGCACGAGTGCTTCGGCGTACTGTCCGCGAACCAGCATGCACTCGATCAACAGTTCGGGCCAGCGGCGATTCCACACCCCCCGTTCCACCTCAGCAGCGGCAACTGCTTGTGCTTCGTCGTATTTCCCCGCCAAGAAAAGCTGGTAGGTCTCATCAAAACTGGCCGCGTGGAGCGACTCGGTGCCAACGGGCCCCAAGCTGAGCAGCAAAGTTACCGGCACCAAAAGGGCGAGCCAGCCGAAGGTGAACGGTAATCGTGACGTGAACAACGTGCGAACTCCCTACACGATGAGCCTGAGATCGAGTGAAGCGGCCATGGTTGCAACCGGCTCTCGAAGCGTGACGATTCATTTTAACCGCTCGACAATCGCCAATGTGAAAGCATTGCAGAATGTAACCCCGACCCCTAACCCGGATAATTCATCAGCCGGCACGCGATAGCGTCCGGTTCCCGATTACAGGCGTGAGAACCGGACGCTAGCGGCTTGTTGCTTGAGTCCGTGTTGGGATTGAATGACTGTAGGATGGGGCACTCTTGCCCGTCTGTGTATTGAATGTCGGCCAAGAGTGGCCAACCTACGGCTAGATCAACTCGCTGCTCACCATTGCGGTACACAATACGATTAAGTCAGCAGTCTCCGCAGCTGGGGGAGGTCGGATCGAGCGAAGCAAGATCCGGGAGGGGACTACGCTGGGCAAAACGCGTTCAATTGGCTAGCCGGTGCGCATTGCCCTGGGCTGTCAAAACGTTGGGGTTGTGTCTTTTTGGGTTTGCGCAGGTTCATGTCCCTACTGCCGGCGCAGCTGGTGGTCCCCAGTGAGCCTCAGGCGCTAGCCGTGGGCCTGAGGCGGATTGTGGTGCCGGCCCACGGCTAGCGCCTGAGGCTCACTGCCGGCGCAGCTGGTGTCCCCCAGTGAGCCTCAGGCGCTAGCCGTGGGCCTGAGGCGGATTGTGGTGCCCGGCCCACGGCTAGCGCCTGAGGCTCACTGCCGGCGCAGCTGGTGTCCCCCAGTGAGCCTCAGGCGCTAGCCGTGGGCCTGAGGCGGATTGTGGTGCCCGGCCCACGGCTAGCGCCAGAGGCTCACTGCCGGCGCAGCTGGTGTCCCCCAGTGAGCCTCAGGCGCTAGCCGTGGGCCTGAGGCGGATTGTGGTGCCTGGCCCACGGCTAGCGCCTGAGGCTCACTGCCGGCGCAGCTGGTGGTCCCCAGTGAGCCTCAGACGCTAGCCGTGGGCCTGAGGCGGATGGTGGTGCCGGCCCGCGGCTAGCGCCTGAGGCTCACTTTGATTGCGATGCATGGAACAAAAACATGGACTGAAAAAACAATGTCAACACCAAACTTTGAGCAGCCCAGCATTACCCCCTCCCTCGCATTCGCCTGAACGGCTCTTCTCGACCTCCCGCAAGTTCTTTGGGGGAGGTGTCAGAAACGGTGCACGGCACAAGGCGTATGATTTGTGTTTGAGCGGAGGGTGGTGTTCGTTTTCGACTTGGAAAGTCGAACGACAATCGTTACTCGTCAACGCCGTAGACAATGCCAGGCGGTTCGGTAACGCTTGGCGTACGCTGCCATTGCCGAAACCGGGATCGATCAACGGCGCTGCGTATGTCAGTGGAGATCCCGCATGCAATCGCCAGAAGCATGATCAGTACCGCAGAGATAACCCACAGGCGGATGACGAATTGAACCCCCGGTCTCATCGAGATATCGAGCTCCGTTCCTTTCGCCGGGGCAGTCAGTCCATAGCCGATAGCGATCATCAGCAGCAACAACATGATGCCGGCAGCGATGTGCGGAAGGTTGACATACAGGTAGAGAACAGCGAACGACGCAGTAGCCGCGAGCAGTGTTGAGATCCGAAAGTTGACCAAGCGTGAGCCCCTTCGTTCACCGGAGGAAACATGATCCAGCCGAAATTCTACCCGAAAATGAAATGCGATCTTTGTGGGCGCAGAAAGCCGCTGTGAACGCGGTCAAGAGTCCCTGCAATCGGACTGGTTCCCTCTTCCTCGACAGATTGAGGAACCGTCAGGAGACATGTGCGGCCATGACAACCTGTGCCGCTTCGCACGTTTGGCTCGCGGACGAGGCATCCAAAGATTGATCCGCTATCAACTTATTTCGTCAATTGGAGTGAGGCCGATGCGTCGCGAAATCCACGTTGCAATCATCGCTCCGCATGATTCTTGCGAAGAGCCAGGACACACAGTTTCCGCACATCCCAAGACACGCTTGGCACACGATCTGCACTTCATTCGAAATGCGGGCTGGCAAACGATGCACAGCCGACCATCTGGACAACATGGAAACAGGAGTGAAGGGAAATGACTCGTGCAAAATCAGTCGCGATCTACGAACGCCAAATCAAAGACATCATGAGCCGCGATGTCGTCGCACTCAGTGCCAGTGACACCGTGCACGAAGCTCTCGGGATGATGGGCGAGAACCGCGTCTCAGCGTTGCCCGTCGTGGACAACCAAAACCATTGCATTGGAATCCTTTCCACATCTGACTTGGTCGACATGACTCGCGATGTGGATGACGACCTGTATCATTTGGATCTGGTCGATCCCACCAGTCGGCGGTTCTTGTTGGAGAAGCTTTCGCACAGCTTAGGAACGGAACCGGTGCAGTCGTACATGAGCGAAACGGTGACCACCGTGACGGCAGACACGACCATCGGCAAAGCAACGCGAGAGATGTTGCGCAACCGAGTCCACCATTTACCCGTCGTCGACCACAAGGATCATTTGATCGGAATCGTATCGACACTCGACATCTTGAGCGAATTTGCCGACGCGTCTCCGGATTGAAGGGTTGTCCGCTCGCGCGGACGATACAACCCTGTCAACTCGTTCCATCGGATTTCTTTGCCTGGAACAAACAGTGGCGCATAATTGATCGAGTTTGCGCACACGCAATGGCTAGAACATCGCGTGAACTGTTTGTCCCCCGCACGGGAAATCTGTCGTGAAAAAGTCTGCTGCTGCCGTTTCGTTGCTCCTGCCCGCGTTGGGTGGAGTGGCCGCGTTGTCTTGGGAAGTCATCTGGCAATTGCGAACTTCGCTCGCCTTCGGTGTCAGTGCTTCGGGGGCCGCGATCACCTTGGCCACGATGATGGCCGGAATGACATTGGGGGCAGCGTTATGCGGACGTTTCTTGAAATCATCCGACCAAAGCAATCCGTTGCGATTGTACGGGGTGCTGGAGATCGTGATCGGGATCTGCGGATTGGCCCTGGGGATGATGTTCGGTTGGCTGGATGACTTTGACCGGATGCTGTACCAAACTCAACCGGCGCTCGCCCCCGTGGCGCATTTGGTCGGCGTCGTCTCGGTGATCTTTCTGCCTGCAGCGTGCATGGGAGCCAGCATTCCGATCTTCGGTCAAATCGGCAGGCGTGTCGGTGTTCCCCTGTCGACGCTGTACGGAGTCAACACACTGGGCGCTGCCGCTGGGACACTGTTGGTTGCGTTCCTGCTGATCCCACAACTGGGACTTCAGGGAACCGCAATCTGCACGGCGTTGATCAATTGTATCGTCGGAATCGCTGCCTGCGTCACGCCGCTACCGCGAGTGGATTCGGCAACAAATGGTGCAACCAAGAAATCCAATCCAGCCTTCAGTGCCGCTGCGCAGATGCCGGCCTGGGATGTGTTGGCCGTGGTATTCATGTCGGGGTTTGTCACGTTCCTGTTGGAAGTGGCCTGGTTCCGCGCGTTGCGCGCCGCGTTTGAAACGACGACAACGGGCTTTTCGATCATGCTGGCAGTGGTCTTGTTGACACTGGGTGTTTCCGCCCGCTGTGTCGCGTCGATCAAGGCTCGCGGGATCCGCTTGGAGACCTACCTGTGTGTCGCAGCCATCGCGATCTTTCTGGGGACGCCGCTGATCGAACGATTGGATTTGATCCTGCTGCAGTTTGGAAATCACAACACGCCGCTCAATTGGTTTGCCATCACTGCGTTACTCGTGGGGCCCGCCGTCTTTTTGTTGGGACTCGCCCTGCCGTGGCATCTGTCGAATGATTACTCCGCTCGCGGTGTGGGCAAGACCTACGCGGTCAACACTATCGGTGCCGTCCTGGGTGCCATCAGCGCGGCATGGTTTTTCTTGCCGTCCTTTGGATTCGTTCACACGGCTTGGATCGCCGGCGCCGTTGTGCTGGGAACCGCACTGGTGCTGTACGGCAAACAAGTGCCGGCTTGGTGCCCCGCCGTGGGCGTCGTCGCATTTGCGCTCGCCGTGTACTTGGATTCCGGAGTCGGTCGCACCCGCATCCTGTTCTCCTTTCCCTATGGCGCACACACGGTCGTTGCGCATCACGAAGGCCCCGATGCGGCGACATCCGCCATCGAATTCGAAAACGGCAGCCGAGGCGTATTCATCGACGGATTTGCCGCTGCTGCTTTCTGGCCGACGTCACACTACATGTCGTGGATGGGCTCACTGCCCGCACTGCTACACCCAGAGCCCCAAGACGCCTTGGTGATTTGCTTCGGAACCGGACAAACCGCCAACGCGGTTCGCAACGAAGGGCTGGCCAACACCACGATCGTCGACATCAACCCGGCAGTGTTCGAAATCGCGAAGCACTTTCCCAAAAACGATGACGTGCTCGCTGATCCGACCGTGCACAGCGTGTTGATGGACGGCCGCGCGTTCCTGCGTCGAACCGACCAGATGTTCGACATCATCACTTTGGAACCCATGCCACCGAATCACGCCGGCGTCAACGCATTGTATTCTCGCGAGTTCTACGAGCTGGCTCGGGCACGACTGCGCCCCGGCGGTGTGATCGCTCAATGGTTGCCGGCCCACTTGGTCTCGGCCGACCATGCACGGTCGGTCGCGGGCACCTTTCAAGACGTTTTCCCCAACGCAGCCTTGTGGGCCGATCCTGCCGACATCAACGGCATCTTGATCGGCTGTGTCGACGACGACGGCGACATCGGCAGCCGCTGGCCGGGGCTGGATCACCCAAGAGCCGGGGCACCGATTCCGCAACGAAGCTTGGCAGCGGACGCGATCCGAAAAGCGTTGCTGCTGGACCGTCACACGTTACGAGTCTACGCGGCAAACGCAGCGGTGATCACGGACGACAATCAACTGCTCGCCTACGGCGATCGATTGTCGATCAAGGAAAGCGGCCCCCGAAGCACGAAATTGGTGCACCGGGAATTCCTGCTAGGCCAGGAGCCCCCACCGAGCGAGGCGACCGATCTACGCTTGGAGCCAACGAGCTACTGACGAGCTACTGACGAGCTACTGACGAGCTACTGACGAGCTACTGATCGGCGGGATACGATTTCCGCATTCAAAGCCAGCGATTGCCAAGGTTTCGCGTGACGCGATCGCGAAATGGCCTTGGGAAAGGCCTAGCCCGGATTATTCACGCGACTCACTACGGTCTTCGCAACACGTTTGCGCGAAGCGGCTTGCGCGGATTGGCACGAAAGCAGTCTGCGCATATCAGCCGCTACGCGATAGCGTCCCGCTTAGAAAGTTGATCGCATCAGCCATTTTTCTCGTCTTTATTAGCACGAAGCGCAAGCGAGTGAATCGTCTTTTTGGGTTTGCGCAAATTTATGTCCCTACTGCCGGCGCAGCTGGTGGCCCCAGTGAGCCTCAGGCGCTAGCCGTGGGCCTGAGGCGGATTGTGGTGCCGGCCCACGGCTAGCGCCTGAGGCTCACTTTGATTGCCATGCATGGAACGAAAACATGCACTGAAAAAACAATGTCAATCCCAAGCTTTGAGCAGTCCAGTTACGCCCACTCACACAAGTGAACAACTGACCATGTGGACGGTTGCCCCACCGCGTTGCCTGTTGCCGTCAAATTCTCAGGACGTCAAATTCTCCGGACATTACGGGTGTGTCATACGGATGACTTGTTAATATGGGGGCGGATCGAACCTTGAGTTCTTTCTCCGTCGATCACTGAATCGACATTGCTGAAATGGGGCAACATCACGAATTCGCAACCTCCAGCTTGAGTAACAAGAGGCAATCCGTTGACCCAATTCCAAGACAACCCATCTCAGGAACAGCATCGTCCAGCCCCATTCGAGGAGCAATCCGGCGGCGCCAAAGCCACCTCGCGTCGCGGCTTCCTCGGTTGCGCAACCGCCGTGGGCGCAGTCGCTGCTTTGGATCACACCGCATCAGGTGCAGTGATGCCCGTCAGCCCAGAGCAGATCAGTGCGGAGAATTTCGGCAGTTATGTCGGGGAGACGTTTTACGCGAGCAGCGACTGCACGCCGACCCATCAACTGAAACTGGTCAGTGTCAAGAAACACGAGCGAAAGAATTTGCCGCAGCAGTTTCGCGACCCGTTTGCATTGTTGTTCCGTGCCGACTCAAGTACTCCACTGCCGCAGCAGGCCTGCATGCTGTCCAAACCGGGATTCGGACACGTCAGTGCGTTGCTCGTTCCGGTCGGCGTGGAAGACGGCAGTGTCCTGATGGAAGTCTGCGTCAACTAGCGGACACTTCACGTAGCCGCGTCTCTGACGACTTCGTTGTGCCGCGCTTCGCATTGGCGGGCGAAACGGACCCGCCTGCCATTGATGTTGCAGGATTGTCGCTCGACGTTCCACGTCGATGGCGTGCAGTGGCAAGCGTAAGACCATCGCTGTAGGCTTCCCCCGCCCAAAAAAGCGACGCCCAAATGTGTTGGCGAAGGTCTTGTGGGAAAACTCCAACGCTTCGCTTACGTTTTCGACTCGGAGAGTCGAACGACAATCGATCATGCGTCCAATTTGGTCGCGCCCAAATTCTTGGCGTGAAATTGCATGATCTCCGTGCACTGCTGTTGGTAGATCTGCAGACCAGAGTGTGGGACATCAGGGACGATGATCTTTTGGAACGGAATCCCCAGCGATTTCAAAAACTCCATGTAGGCCAAGTTGTTCTCGTAGTTGAATCCTTGGGTTCCCACGTAGATCAACCACTTGACCGCTGGCGATTTGCGCCGGGCATAGGCCTTTGCTAAGTCCCACGTGTTGTCACCTTTGGCAAAAACAAGCGTCTCGGATTCTTGCCCGCCCGACTCGCTGATCTTGCGTTCCGTCTCGTAACCGCCGCCCCCCGCCGCTGCGCTGCTGAACAAGTCCGGGTGTCTCAGCGAAAGACGCATCGTGCCGCGTCCTCCCTGCGAGAATCCTTCGATGCCCCTGTGGTCCCGGTCTGCAATCGTTCGGTAGGTCGCATCGATGTGAGGGATCAATTCCTTGATGAAAACATCAGCACCTTGCTTCGTCGGTTCATCCGGCATGTTGTAGTGACTGACGGGGCCACCATTGACAAAGACGTAAATCAGCTCGCCGACATTTCCTGATTCCATCTCCGAATAAATCATCGGCGCCAGTGCAACCGACTTCGCTTCGCTCCCAGGTCGTCCTCCGTGCAAGTAATACACGACAGGATATCGTTTCGACGCCTGCGTGCTTTGGTAACTTGGTGGCAGCAAAATCGCGTAGCCGACATCAACGCCGAGAGACGGGCTCTGGAACGTGCTGTGTTTCAACGCCGGATGCTGATGTTTCGACGGGAGTGGGTTCACCCAGGCAAACGGGGCCGGTGGTTTCTTCTTGTCGAGCTTCGCTTTGTCAGTCGCCTCAGGTTTCGCGGACACCGGCGGTTCCGCAGCGACGAGAACTCCGGTCAGCGAAGCAGTGATCACGGCGAGAAAGAGGAAACGAATCATGGTTGACGATGCTTGGTGAACGGTGCAGCCAGTGGTCTGGGACAACTTATCTTTAGTGTGGTGGATCTTGTCAAAGACCCTACAGCAGTAGGATCTTTGACAAGATCCACTACGGCAAACCCCTACTTCTAGCTGTCCCAGACCGCTAGTGCCAAAACCGGAGGATGCGGCATGTCAGGCTCTGACATCCTGTGGCTCCAATTCTACTTCGATTGTCCACAGTTTTTCCGGTGTCTGGTATTCGGCGGTCAGACGGTACTTGGCGGTCTCCCAAAACAGGTCGAACGGTCCGTCGGCTTCCTCGTCATCATCTTCGTACAGCACTGCGTCTTTGGGTTTCCCGAATCGAGCCATCAACTCCTCCGCGGTGACCGAGCCGGTGATGTCCGTTCGCGAGCCATCTTTGACGACTGTCAAGCGTGAACAAGGCGACATCGCTTCGCCTGTATCGCTGGTAACGTACGCCGTCAAGTTCGCAACGCGTCCGTTGATGCAGAAAACCACCAGCCCAGAGGACTGGTAGGAAAGAATCCACAAGTGATCTTCGACCGTCTCGAATCGCGACGCTTTCCCGAACACCTCCAACGATTCAAACGGTTCGCCCAACGCAACCGAATTGATTTTCAGTGCATCCACGTCCAACACGAGATCGCCGATACGCTGCTCCGGCCAATGGCGAGTCGGGTTCAGCATGTCCGTGCCGGGGATCATGCCGAACAACTCTGCCAGCTTGGTAAAAAATCCGATCATGGGGTTTCCTGTTTCGATTCGGTGGGCGAAGACACTGTCGGTGGCGCGTTTTGATGAGAGCGAACGAGTCTCCAGCCGTTGTACCTCAAAGACCAAAACACGAGTGAGAATATAACGCAGGTCGACGCGGCGCCCACGAGTGAAACGAGAGCAATCCAGTGCAGGTTTCGCAACAGGTCCTGGGTGCCGAACTCAAACCCGCTGACCAAAGAAACCATTGTGCCAGACAAAAGCCAGGCGATCAGTCCAGTGACCAACAGCGAAAAACGCCAACGAATGGTTTCGGAGAGATAAGCGTAGCAACACAGGTAGGCAAACAGCCAGGCGAGACTCCCGACGCCGATCACAACGATCGTGCCTTCAAGAGGGATCAAATCTTTGTTCGCCATTGCCACGACCATGAACAAACTGACCAGGACGGTCAGTTCCATGAGAGACAGAATTCCAAGCGGCCGACTGGGCTCCGTCCAACTCTTATGAACCAAACTTCGACGCATCCAAAACTGAGCACACAGACTTGCGATGCTGACCGTCGCCATGAAGCCTCCGATGACAAGATAAAACTCGACCGGTGGCCAACCATCGGTCACCGCAAAGCAGACGCTACAGAGCAGCAATCCCGGCGCCACGATGATGTTGGCCATCAGGAATCGAAGCGTCACGGACCGGTTCACTAGCATGGGGATCGCCACCGCAAACGAACCGGAAATCAGCGACGGCAGAAAGAACGCTTGGCTGATCGCCATGACAAACCAAAACTCGAATCTTCCTGAGAGGATCTCAGTCAAGAATTCATTCACAAACCAGATGGTCAACGGCATCAAGACCGCAACCACGGCAAAGATGCAACCAAGCCAAATCATCCCGATGGCCGGCGATGCGAGGTCGGCTTGGCGTTGAAGCAGCGACCGGGGGATCGTACTGCGGGAAAGTTCGTGCCGGATGACGTCCTCGGAAACGGGCTGATTCCACGCGTTGTGAACGTTGCTGGTGTCGCTTATTTGTTCCGTCATTTGGCCGAAGTCGCCCATTTGGTTGTCAATCCAGTCTCTGGTACATCTGCAGAGTCTAATCGATCGCGACGCGAAAAACGCTCTCCCAAGGCAGCGGCTGGCAACCGACACGTCTCAATGCAATAATCCTGGCATTGATTGAGCCCCGAAAAAGCGAAAACAACCATCACACCCACCCAGCAAAAGTACACATGAGCATCGGAATCGGAATCGTCGGCTGCGGGATGATCTCTAACTTTCACGCCAAAGCCATCGCGGACGCACAGGGTGCGCACTTGGTCGGCTGCACCGCTCGTCGTGGAGACGCGGCCAAGGAGTTTGCGGAAAAGTACAACTGCGCCGCTTTCGATTCCTTGGACGACATGTTGGCAAGCAGTGACGTTCAAGCAGTCTCGATTTGCACGCCCAGCGGTGCTCATTTGGATCCCGCCGTCGCCGCGGCCAAAGCGGGAAAGCACGTGATTGTCGAAAAACCACTCGAAATCACCACCCAGCGTTGCGACCAAATCATCCAAGCATGCGACGACGCTGGCGTCCGGCTGGCGGTCACCTTTCAAAGCCGGTTTCATCAGTCAGCGAAACTGATGAAGCAAGCCGTGGATTCAGGACGCTTCGGCACGATCACCTTGGGCGACGCGTATGTGAAGTGGTACCGTAGCCAAGAGTACTACGACAGTGGCGCCTGGCGCGGCACCTGGGCGTTGGATGGCGGTGGCGCATTGATGAATCAAGCGATTCACTCGGTGGATTTACTGCTCTGGCTGATGGGACCTGTCAAGCAAATCAGTGCGATGACCGCTACAATGACCCACGAACGGATCGAAGTTGAAGACGTGGCCGTGGCGACCCTAAAGTTTGCCAATGGTGCCCTCGGCGTGATTGAAGCCACCACGACTGCCTTTCCCGGATCGCTCAAACGAATCGAGATCAGCGGCAGCAACGGCACCGCGATCTTGGAGGAAGAAGACATCAAGATGTGGGAGTTCGCGGACTCCTCCGATGCCGACGAAAAACTCAAGGCAGAGATGGCGGGCAAAACCAAAACAGGTGGCGGTGCCGCCGACCCCGCTGCCATCGGACACCACGGCCACACACAATTGTTCGAAGAAGCCGTCGCGGCGATCCAGGAAGGCCGACCCTCCGCCCTGGACGGTCACCAGGGACGCCGAAGTGTGGAAGTGATCCAGGCGATCTACGAAAGCGCTAAAACGGGACAAGTGGTTCACCTCTAGTGCTCTGGGACAGCTTATCTTTAGGGTAGTGGATCTTGTTAAAGATCCTGTAGCGGTGGGATCTTCGGCAAGATCCACTACGGCAAACCCTAGCTTCTAGCTGCCCCCGACCGCTAGTGACGAAGTCGCTAACGGACCTTGATTGGAAAAGACGCAAATAACAGCACGAAACGCGATCGAGTGAATAAAACGCATGATTCACTCGCTTGCGCTTCGTGCTGGTATTTTCGATCAAACCGCGGCATTCGCACTAGGGACTCACCGGCAACATGAACCAATCAGACACCTCCGATACCTCGGCAGATCTCTCCCTGAGAGATGCCCAAAATCAAATCGACCGATGGATCCAAACCATCGGCGTGCGTTATTTCGACGAAATGACGAACCTGGCGCAGCTGATGGAAGAAGTAGGTGAGGTGGCCAGAATTCTGTCACGCACCAAGGGCGAACAGTCTTTTAAGCCCGACGACGAACCAGGCGACTTGGCCGACGAACTTGCCGACGTACTCTTTGTCACGCTTTGCCTAGCCAATCAAAGCGGCATCGATCTGACCGCAGCACTGCAACGCAACCTGGAAAAGAAAACGCGTCGCGATGCAGATCGCCACAAGAACAACCCAAAACTCAGCTCGTAAAGGCAAGCTGCTCAGGAGCCACAATCCATTACCTAGTAATGGGATTCGCCAGAATCCCCTTCGCACCGACACACCTGGATTGGGATTCGCCAGAATCCCCACCTGACCGGATTTCTGGCGAAATCCACTACGCCAACTAATGATCAGGCGTCCCTCACCGCTCACCTTCGCATCGGCACACTACTGCTTTGAGATCTTTCCGACCATCTTGGTCACCACGGGCACTCCGTCGATCTCCCGCGAGATTTTCTGCTCCCCGTCAAGCTCCGTCTCGAGATTGATTTTGATCGCGTAGTCACCGTTGGAGCTAGAGATTCCGATCCCGTTGACCGCCTTCCAGCCGCCGTACAGTTCCACCGCTTTTTTCTTCGCTTCACGAGCCTTCTGTAGCTTCTGTGGTGCTGTCATGATTCACTGTCCGCTGGACGGCAATGGGGAATGGAACGACGTTTCCATTGTCGCCGTTGCGTCTCAAAAGACAAGGTCGACCTTCAACGCCGACAAGACATTGTTGATGTCATTGGCGTACGTGGCATCGATATCGTTTCCGGCAAACAATAGCCCCACGGCTTTGCGCTTGCTGTCGACGATCAAGGATCCGCTATCGCCGCCGAGGCTAAAAGGAGCAGAGCCGACCGGTTCTATTTCAATCTGACTATCGAACTCCAAGTCCCCCATGTCAAAACCGACCACCAAGCGATCCAGCTCGATCGCGGAAACACGACCTTTCGTCACCCCGGTTGTTCGTCCGACCTTGAATACCGGTTCGCCGTCTTCCAAGGGATCCGTCCGCACGCCAGTGATTGGACCGAGTGACTCCAGTTCGTTGTAGTAATATTCCATTCCTTCGTCGATCGTCGCCATCGCACAATCAACCAGGTTCCCGCGTTTCTTTAATCGAACAAACTTCGCCAAGTCGCCGACCTTGTCGCGAGGATTTCGGCCACCATCAGCGTCACCTGGCTGCAGGATGTTTGCGCCGACGCGACCGAGATTCTCGTTCGCCAGCACGTGATTATTGGACAGGATAAAGTCCTCGCTACCGTCCTTGGTGACAAAACAACCGAGCGTTCCAGCCGTGATTTGATAGTGACCCACAGAGCCGCCGATGCGTAGCGGGCGATTGAGCGACTGATGCCAGGGAGCTTGCTTGACCACGTTGCCGACGATCTTGACCGACATCTCGCCTTTGCAACGCCGATAGATGTCGTCCAGCACGACTTTGATGCCTTGCGATCGCTCGTGAACGCGGACCGCGAGTTTGAAGTTTCCGTTCTTGCCCGTGATCCCCAAGGCGATCGGAGCCTTGGGCACCGAGACGATCGCCGACGCCGTCACGCCTGCCATCAGGCCTTTTTGCCGCGCGCCCGACAAAGCACTCGCGGCGACCTTGCGCTCGCCGAACAACTGCTCCTTTAACGACACCACCGATGCGTATTTCATGTTTGCCCCTTTTGGTCAATGGTCACCACGTCGATCTAGCCCGGATTATCGACGCGACTCACTATTTTCTGCGCAATACGTTTGCATAAAACAGCTTACGCTGATTGGCACGAAAACAGTCTGCGCATATCAGCCGCCACGCGATAGCGTCCGGTTCTCACGCCTATACTCGGGAACCGGACGCTATCGCGCTGCGGCTGATGAATCATCCGGTCTAGGTAGTAGATTCGCTCCACCCGAAAAGACAATCCTATAGGCTGTGCCACAGGATTGCAAACATTTCTCAACCATTCTCGGCAGATGCGTGTTCTTTCTGCTTTTTGAGGAAACCCAGGACCCCCAAGACCAGCATCACGGCGAGAACACCCAGGGCGATGTTGCCGATTGGGAAGCTTTCGCCCATCGTTTTGCCCATCAGCCCCCATGCGGAACCGAACAGGGCGACGAAGGTTGCGGGGATCATCAACGCATTCCACACCACTCGTGAGGTACCCGTCGGAGCAGCGTTTCCGATGGCACGTTTTGAGTTCATCAGCAACAAGAAGGACAGATAGGCGATCGGCAACATGGCTCCCCCGATCACGGATGTCGGGGTGGCCAACGCCGGTGCAGCTTTGCTCCAAAAGAATGGGCCCAACACACCGACCGCTGGAATGAAGCATCCGATACGGTGCCACATTCCGTCGGCGGGTTTGTCGATCAACTCACAGAATGCAAATCCGTTGATCAGCATCAGGATAATGATGGTCGAAAGCCCCATTCCGAGCACGCCGATTCCGAAAAGTGTTTGTGCGACCGTGGAGCCCACGAGCGGTTCGAGCGTTTCTGCCAAGGCAAAGTTATCACGACCGGTGATCAACGCGGCGACTTCCTTGTCGGCTTGAGGCAACGCGGCGCGGGCGGCGTTGATTTCGTTCATCGCCTCGACGACTTCAGGGGCATCGGCCGGTCCATCCTTGACCGTTTTCAACAACGCTTTGAACGAGTCTCCTTTCTCGTGTGACAGCCGTCTATCGACGTGATCGTAGTAGTCCTTGACGGTCTTGTCGGTCTTGCCCGCTTCCACCAATACCAAGACGTCGCTCGACTTACCATGGAATTGGCTTGCCGCTGCGATCACGACGCAACTGGTGGCCAAGACGAATGGCACGATGAGTCCGATGGACAAGTCATAGATTGCCAAACCACGGTGCTTGGTTCCCCAGCCCTTGCGTAACATCGAGTAGGGCAGCAGGAACGTCATGTTGATGCCGACAGCCGTGGCAAATGCCGTGATGATCCGGTCCTTTTGCAAATTGGCGACGGTCGATGTCCACCAGCCCGCTTGTTCACCCGTTGCGGCGATGGACTCGGTCATCGCAGGCACGGGCTCGAACAAATAGCGAGGGTTGGGAATCAGCCCGGCAAAGATTTTGCCCCAGTCCAATGCGCCTTCCCAAGTCATGGCAAAGACGACGCCAAAGAACGAAAGCACGACGACCCCGACCATTGCTTTGAGGATCAACTCAAACAACTTGATCCCTTTGCTGCCCGAGTTGTAAAACCAGATGACGATCGAAGCGATGACCAGCAAAGATCCAGCGATGATGTGTTTGCCGTACGCCATCTGCTCCATCGACGGAATCAGGTTTTGCTCCACTGCGGCGGTGCCCAATGCGAACTGAGGCAAACACCAGACGATGTTGGCCATCATGGTCGCGATCAGCCATCCCCAGGCCAAAACAGGGCTGATGTGGTTTTTCAGCGTTTGAAAAGGACGCTCGCCCGTCGACAGGGCGACGTAGCTGATGGCGCTGAGCATGATCACGCCCAAGATCATCGCAACGGGTTGCAACCACATCAGTTCGTAACCGCAGAGTACGCCCAGGTACAAAGCACCCGCGAGCGAACCGCCCCCCAACGTGATTGCCCCTTGCAGCCATCCAGGCCCGGAAAGTCGCGTGTATATCGCCGCTTTGCCGAAAAAACCTTTCGACTGTGCGGTTTCCAAAAGCGCGTCTTCGGTCGTTTGCGTGTTCTCGTCGGCCATCAAAGATTCATCCGCTGGGGAAGCGTACGAGGAAGGAAGGAGGTTCGGGAGGCAAATGTTAACCCGAAGCGGCTGTCCGGTGGAGCGTCCTACCGGTATTTCGTGTGAACTGAGGTAGAAGTCATGAAAAAAGCCAGCGATGCCCTTGTGCAGCCCACCGCCGTGGATGAGGTCACGAGTCGCTGCAACGAAAAACATCACGAGGACTCGTGAAGTCACCCACGACAGGCAAACTCATCGCAACATGTTTGCGTGAAACGGCTTGCGAGGATTGGTGCGAAAACAGTCTGCGCATATCAGCCGCCACGCGATAGCGTCCGGTTCTTGCACCTATGCTCGGGAACCGGACGCTATCGCGCCAGCCGCTCATGAACAATCCGGTCTGGTGGTCTGGGACAGCAAGAAGATTAGGGTTTGCCGTAGTGGATCTTGCCAAAGATCCCATCGCTACAGGATCTTTAACAAGATCCACTACCCTAAAGATAAGCTACAGGATCTTTAACAAGATCCACTACCCTAAAGATAAGCTGACCCAGACCACTAGCGTGTCACTCGGATTTCAACAGTTTGACGATTTCCTCGTGGCCCGCATTCTCAGCGAAAACCAGTGCGGATTCCCCGTCATCTTTGTCCACCAATGACCTGTCCGCGCCGGCAGCCAACAAAACCTTGACCACCTCGATGTTGCCCAACGCGGCTGCGGTCATCAACGGTGTGAATCCTTCGCCGCTGTCGATCGCGTTGATATCAGCTCCGGCATCGATCAGAACTTGGACCGTCTCAGGAAACTCGCCACTGGATGCATGGATCAACGGAGTCTTGCCGTCTCGATCTCGTGAATCCACTGTAGCACCCGCCGCCAGCAGTTTCTTGACGATCACGGTGTGGCCGTTGTACGCCGCCATGGCCAGCGCTGTCAGTCCACTGACGTCCGCTTCGTCGACATCCATGTTGCTCTTAAGCACCGACTCGACGACGGACATCTTGCCGTCATGGGCTGCGCTGCGAAATGCGTCCGGGCTGTACATCGAACTGGGTTTCTCTGCAGCGACCGTCTGGGCATCCGCATCAGGAGTTGCCCCGTCGCCGCCCGATACAGGTGTGCTTTGTTTCTCATTCTCTGGCGAACATCCCGACAGCAGCAGAACCAACGAAAGACAGAACGCAGAGCAGAGAGAACGATAGGGAAACACGGCTGGATCTCGATGGTGAGGAAAAAGTGCATGCCGCTGCTCTCTCCGCAGCGCCGCTTTCATCCTACCTCGATTCGGTCGAGCTCAAACCGGGCAAAACTGCCGCCACACCGATTTATGTCGTTTTCCCGACTGCCAAAGTTTTCCTAATGGGCACAACCATTTCCCTTCCCCGCGACCCGGCTCGCCGTTCCGATCCCATGGCTGTTATCGAACCCTCGGCACCGCTAATATTTGCGTCATGACACCGATGATGAAACAGTATCACGAAGCGAAAAAGGCTTGCGGCGACGCACTGCTGTTCTTTCGCATGGGTGATTTCTACGAATTGTTCTTGGATGACGCCAAAAAGGCGGCGGGATTGCTGGGACTGACCCTGACCAGTCGCGACAAAGACAGCGATAACCCCACCGCCATGGCGGGCTTTCCACATCACCAACTGGACGGCTATTTGCGAAAGCTGATCCAGGCGGGCTATCGGGCCGCCGTCTGTGAACAGGTGGAGGATCCAAAAACCGCCAAAGGACTGGTTCGCCGCGAGATCACTCGCATCGTCAGCGCCGGCACTTTGACCGACGACGTGATGCTGGACCCACGCGAAGCCAACTATGTGGCCGCGGTGGTTCTGCAACACAAGAAAGGAGCGGGCAAGAACGCAGGCGAGCCGATGGCCGGGATCGCCTGGGCGGAACTTTCCAGCGGCCGTTTCTACGCGGGCACCTTCCCCCAAACACGCATCGATGACGAACTGGCACGGATCGGGCCTGCCGAAGTCCTGTACCGCGAGGACGACGCACGGTTTTCGATCGATACCACCGCCCCCTGGTCATGGACTTCGCGACCCGCGTGGAGCTTTGCAGAAGACACCGCGCGAGAAACGCTCTGCAAGCAGTTTGCCGTCAACGGTTTGGAAGGCTTTGGGTTTCACGACGAAGACGACGCACCAGCCATCCGCGCCGCCGGTGCCGTGTTGACTTACCTCCAAGACACCCAACCGAGCGGCCTGGACCACTTTCGATCCCTCGCCGCGCACCAACAGTCCGGTGTGCTGCAAATCGATGCTTCGACGCGCCGCAGTCTTGAAATCACCCGAACACTACGCACGGGTTCTCGTTCAGGCTCGCTGTTGGACGCGATTGATCTGACATGCACGCCGATGGGCTCGCGGTTGCTTGCCGACTGGATCGCCGCGCCGTCGATTTCCATCCATTGCATCGAATCACGTCATGAGTCGGTGGCAGAGTTGCTGCGTGATCATGCGTTGCGCACTGACATACGCAACACGCTGAAACAGACGTTCGACATCACACGCTTACTTGCTCGAATCGCAACCGGCCGCACCGGCCCACGTGACTTGCAACAAGTCGCACGGACGCTGGCGGGACTGCCGCAACTCAAAGCTCGACTGGCTGACCGAGCGCCCGAGCGTCTGCAGTTTGTCGAAGCTCACTTGCACCTGTGCCCCAACCTTCGACAACGACTCGAATCCGGATTGGCCGACGAATGCCCCTTGTCAGCCTCAGACGGCAACTTCATTCGACCTGGGTTTGACGAAGAACTCGACGCACTGCGTGAACTGGCCAAGGGCGGCAAACAATGGATCGCCGCCTACCAACAAAAACAGATGGACGAAACCGGCATCTCAAATTTGAAGGTCGGTTACAACAAAGTCTTCGGTTATTACCTCGAAGTCATCAACTCACAAAAGGGCAAGATTCCAGCCGATTTCATTCGCAAACAAACGCTGAAAAATTGCGAACGTTACATCACGCCGGAATTGAAAGAGTACGAAGAAAAGGTGCTGGCGGCAGACGACAAAGCATCTTCACGCGAGCAACTCCTGTTCGGCGAACTGCGCAACGAAACCCACCGACACCTGTCGACGCTGCAGGAAGTCGCCATGGCGATGGCGGAACTGGACGTGCTGACCGCGCTGGCGGAGATTGCCGCACAACGCAATTGGATTCGCCCAGAGATGACGGACGATTCCATTCTGCGAATCGAGGCGGGCCGTCACCCGGTCTTGGATGTGACGCTGCCGCAAGGAGAATTTGTCCCCAATGATTGCGTCCACTCACCCGAGTCCGGGATGATCCTGTTGATCACCGGTCCCAACATGGCGGGAAAGAGCACCTACATTCGCCAAGTCGCACTGATCACGTTGCTCGCCCAAGCCGGATCGTTCGTGCCGGCGGAAAAAGCCACCATCGGAATCGCCGATAGAATCTTTGCCCGCGTCGGAGCAAGCGATGAACTCAGTCGCGGACAAAGTACCTTCATGGTGGAAATGGTCGAGACCGCCAGGATTCTGAACACGGCGACCCCACGTAGTTTGGTCATCTTGGACGAAATCGGTCGAGGCACCAGCACGTATGACGGCCTCTCGCTGGCGTGGGCCATCACGGAACACTTGCACGAACAGATCGGTTGCCGCACGCTGTTTGCAACGCATTACCACGAACTGACTCAGTTGGAGGAATCCTTGCCGCGTGTGGCAAACCTGAACGTGGCAGTCAAAGAGTGGAATGATGAAGTCGTCTTCTTGCACCGAATCGTTGCCGGCGGTGCGGACAAGAGCTACGGGATTCACGTGGCGAGACTCGCCGGCATCCCACGCGTGGTCAACGAACGCGCGAAAGACGTCCTGGCTCAACTCGAAGCCGACCATCGCGACGCGCTTGACCGCCCCACCATTCCGCCCCCAGGCGGCTCAAATTCCAACGGCGGTTCAGGTGGCAGCTATCAACTGACGCTCTTCGGTTTCGCCGATCACCCGGTCCTGACCCAGTTGCAAGATCTGCAACTGGATTCAATGACCCCCTTGGACGCGATGACGTTCTTGCAAAACGCGAAGAACGAACTGAAGCGAAACCCCGCAGTGAAGTAGGAGCATTATCAATCAATGGCGTAGTGGACTTCGACAGAAATCCCACCACCACGTAGCAGCGTCTCTCCGAGACGCTAACCCGGTGAGCGCAGCAAGGAGTCCCCCCATGCGTCCTCGGCAAGCAAACAAAACCTAGCCCGGATCATTCACGCTGGCTCACGCCAGTCATCGCAACACGTTTGCGTAAAACAGCTTGCGCAGATTGGCAGGAAAACACCCTTTTTATTCCCCGCACCGTTGTTGCCATTGGATCGCGTGTGACGGTCCGGATTCGGCATTCGACTTCGGCGATGTCTTCGCTGGGGCAAAATCAGAAGTGAAATCAGGGCTCGAATTGCCGTGCGCTCCGGGCATGCGATACAATCCAAAGGTCGCATCCAGGCGGTACGGTACCGCCATCGGAAGACGACAGAACAAACGGATGCACGGCAGGACTCAAGGCGCCGTCACTCAATGGTCAACTTTCCCGTTCGTCCGCCGTGATCCTGGACGTTCGCCTGGTGAGACGCATATGAATAGCTGGTCACTGTCTTTCTTTGTTTTCGTCGCGGTACTAAATCCAGTTGTAACGACAGCAATATGCCGGGAACCATTACTTAGCGAATCATTCCGCCAAGTTCCCAATCTGCCTTCTGGCTACACTCGCTACACATTGACCATGGCGGACCGTGCAGATGAGGATGAGCTTACTGTCGAAATCTACTGTGGGATCCGCGCAAAGGTAGGCTCCGGTGCCGTTGTGTACGGTGGTGAGTTTCGCGCGAACTTCTTCCGTCCCGTTAAGTATTACCGCGTAACGAAAGTTACCGATTGGGATTCTGCTCCTCTACTTCCGCGAGAGCAATTCGTCCAATCTGATTCGATATTTGTCGCATACGACAGCGATCGAACGGTGGTTATTGATGTTCCGAAGATGACAAACGCAGACGCCACATTCGAGTTGAAATCGCGTGTCCTGAGATTGCAACCTGATCTTGCTGAATCGTGCGACTTGGAACGAAGTGAGGCGGAGGCAATTGCTGAACAGAACAGCAGTGAAATAGGTGAGCAATGACATCTACTCGTTCGCGCATCTACTTTTCGAACCACGTCTTGAGCGTATGAACAGTGGCCGCTCGTCCGGCTCGTGCGATGGAGGTCGTCAGCGGGATTTCTTTGGGGCAAACGGCGACGCAGTTCTGTGCGTTCCCGCAAGCTTGAATTCCGCCGGGGCCGGTTAGTGCGTCCAGTCGTTCCGATGCCAATGCCTTGCCCGTTGGGTGATTGTTGAACAACATCGCTTGCGAGATCGCATGGGGTCCCACGAACGCTTGGTCAAACTCGGCTTGCTCACGTTTGGCGAACTCTTCGGCGCTCTCGCCTTCCTTTTTCTTCAGCTCGATCTTGTTGTACTGTGGGCAAGCATCCAGGCAGCAGCCGCAGCTCATGCACTGGCTGAGTGGATAGTTTTGTTCTTGCGTGGCACGCAACTGACGTTCGCCGGGGCCCATGTTGTAGTAGCTGTCCACGGGCACCCAAGCCTTGACGCGTTGCAAACCGCGGAACAGACGTTTGCGATCGACGATCAAGTCACGGACGACAGGAAATTTGCTCATCGGCTCCAACAACAGTTCGTCCGGGTTGACTTCCAGCAGACGATCCACCAGCGCGCTACAGCTTTGACGCACGCGGCCGTTGATCAGCATGGTGCATGACCCGCAGACTTCCTCCAGGCATCCGCAGTCCCAAGCAACCGGCGCGACTTTATTGCCGTCAGAGGTTCTGCTCAGTGCGGCGATTCGTTGCAGAACGCTGATGACATTCAATTCGGGTTCGTACTTGATTTTGAACAGTTGCCAATAGGGTTCTTGTCCGGGGCCGTCTTGGCGGCGGACGCGAACGTTGATGAACTCAGGACGATTCTTGAGGGAGGGTTCGAGGGCGATCATCCGTCGATCCTTTGCGGGGTTGGGTTACAGTGGGTGTTTTTGAGTTCTGGAGAAATTGTACCACCCGGGCCAGGGGCGGTTTTGTTGTGCGTGAACGCTATCGAGTTGGAGAGTCGAGCGACGATATTCAGGTCGCGGCGTCTGCGTGCTGTTTGGCGTGTTTTTGGGCATCGACTTTGGCCTTGGCACGTTCGTTCCAAACCTCCTCAATTACTTCGGCTCCGACGAGGCCGTACAGTCGAGGTCGAGGCGGAATCAGCGACGTATCGACGTCTTCGTAGGAAAGCTCGGGCTGTTGTGTCTTGGGGTTCCAAGTCGCGATCGTGCTCTTGAGGTATTTTTCGTTGTTGGCCTCAAACGCATCGCACCATTCTTCGGCTTGGCGTCGTCTTTCCACCGGGTCGGTCGCGGTCAGAGAGGGTTTGGTGAACGCGGGTTTGAAGTGAGCACCACGGCATTCGTCGCGAGCCAGGGCGCCTTTGAGAAGGGCTTTGGCGATCGGGAACATGTCCTGGAGAGCTTTGGCAAAGATCACGTTTTGGTTGGACCAACTGCCGGTGTCGGACAAGCTGACTTTCATCGCCCGCTCGTGCAACTCGTTGACTTTCACGATCGCGTCCTCGAGTTGATCGTTTCGGCGGACCACGGTGGCCGCGCGGGTCATGATGTCACCGAGTTCCTGGTGAATCAGGTACGGATTCTCGTCGCTGTCGGGGTTTCCGTTGAGCAAGTGATCATGTCGAGCTTGCTGACATTCCAACGCTCCCTTGAGAACCGACTGGGGAACGTCGGCATGTCCGCTGGATTGGTTTTCGGCGTAGTTGAGGATGCAGGGGCCTGTGAACAGCCCGGAGAAGATGCATGAGAGCAGGGAGTTTGCGCCCAAACGATTGGCACCGTGATAGTGATAGTCGCACTCGCCGATCGCGTAGAGGCCTTCGATATTGGTCATGTGGTTACGAGGCGCGCCGGCTTCCAATCCGCCGTCGTCGCTCTTGACATAGTCTGCCCACAGACCGCCCATGCTGTAGTGCACCGCTGGGAAAATTTTCATCGGCTCAACGCGTGGATCGACGCCTTGGAACTTTTCATAAATTTCCAGGATGCCGCCGAGTTTACGATCCAATTCGGCTTTGGGAATGTGCGTCAGGTCCAAGTAAACGCACATGCGATCGGATTCGACGCTAAGGTTGTCGTTGACACAGATGTCAAAGATCTCGCGGGTAGCGATGTCACGCGGGACCAGGTTGCCGTATTCGGGATAGCGTTCCTCGAGGAAGTAGTAACGCTCGGAATCTGGAATGGTTTTCGGTGCTCGCGGGTCTTGCGGTTTGCGAGGCACCCACACGCGACCGCCTTCGCCTCGCGCCGACTCGCTCATCAAACGCAGTTTATCGCTGCCAGGGATCGCGGTCGGGTGGACTTGGATGAACTCCCCGTTGGCGTAATTCGCACCGGCTTGGAAACATCGGCTGGCGGCGCTGCCGGTGCAGAACACGCTCATCGTGCTGCGACCGTAGATCAGACCGCATCCGCCGGTGGCGACGACGACGGCGTCGGCGGGGAAGGTTCGGATTTCCATCGTCACCATGTCTTGGGCGACGGCACCGCGACAGCGTCCGGTCTCATCTTGGATGGGACCAAGGAAATCCCAAAACTCGAACTTGCGTACCAGGCCCTCGGACTCACGCCGGCGGACTTGTTCGTCCAAGGCATAGAGCAACTGTTGTCCCGTCGTGGCGCCGGCGAACGCGGTTCGTTTGTAAAGGGTTCCGCCGAAGCGACGTCGGTCAATGAATCCTTCTCCGGTTCGGTTGAAGGGAACCCCCAAGCGGTCCATCAACTCGATGACTTTGGGGGCCCAGTACGCCATTTCTTTGACCGGCGGCTGGTGGTTCAAGAAGTCGCCGCCGTAGACCGTGTCGTCCAAGTGTTTCCACTCGTTGTCGCCGAGTTGGCGAGTTTGATCGTTGCAGCTATTAATGCCACCTTGGGCGCACACACTGTGCGAGCGTTTGACGGGGGTCAGACTGATCAGATCGACTTCGACTCCCAGTTCGGCCAATTTCATGGTGGAGGAGAGTCCTGCGAGTCCACCTCCGATGACGACGACGCGATGATTTGCCATGACAACGATCTTGGGTTTTGGAAACGTGTGAGAGCTGCCGGGTATTTTGTCAGCAGATCAATTGGTTGAAGGATGACGAGATTGCGATCAAGACTGACTGGCCGGTTCGCCTGCGTCGGCAGTCACATCGACGGCGGGTTCCGGCTCGGGGCGTGGGCTTCGTTTTTCGGGCATTTCTGGCACCGTGCCTGCTTCCACACCGGCGTCGTACATGCGGTCCTCCACCTCACGCATCTCGATCGCGTCGGCAGCAGTGGGTGAAACCGCAGCCCACCACGCCGATACGGAGATAACCGCCAAGACCAAGCCGAACGCCACACAAACTTTTGTGGCTCGTTGCTGAGCGGCCGGCGAGATCCACAAGCCCCAAGTGATCCCCGAGGTCCAGAGGCCGTTGGCCAAGTGATAGACGCAAGCCAGGACGCCGACCAGATAAATCGGCGGCCAAATGTAGTTGTTCATCGCCAAAACGAGTGAGCTGCCCGCGTTGTAGGGGCTGAAAACGCCCAGACCCAGCGGAGCGATCGCACTGCGCCAAAACTCCGCGTGGAACCAACCGTGCAGGTGCAGCACGTGGAGGAAAAGGTAGAACAATGCGATGACGCCCGTCCAACGCTGCCACTTGTACCGGCGGTTACTAACGAAACCATACCGCCCGGTATTGGACTTGCCCGTTTTAGCAATCCAAACGCCGATCGCCGCATGAAAAATCAGCGGCAATAGGATCGCAAACCACTCGATCAGCGGCAGCAACATCCCGGGGCTGTGAATCAGAAAGACGGCTCGCTGAAACGTTTCCGAGCCGTTGAGCAAGCTGGCGTTGGTGGTCAAGTGAACCACCATATAAAGCCCCAGCGGGATGATGCCGGTGAGCGAGTGCAAGCGTCGGATTGCGAACTCGTGACGCAAAAAGAACGAAGTCTCGGGGGTGGAATCGGTCACTCGATTGATCTTTGATCTGATTGGGTTCGATCTGGTGGGCTGCGGCGTGACGTCAAATGAAGGCGGCCCCGGCCAAACATGCTGCCAGGGCGAATAAAACATTCACGTCACAGATTGTGGTACTTTACGATCGATTGAGGCACGCGACTAGGTCGGCAAATTGACGCTTTTGCCCAAAGAATGGGCTTCGGAGACGGGATGAGTTCTTTGCGGTACACGTTTGGCACCTTCTTGGCCCAGGCACCCCCGTCCGTGTCCGATGCCGTCGCAGAGACGGAGGCTGGCGTCGGGATCGGGATTTGGTGGATCGTTGCCCTGTCGGTCGCCGTGGTTTTGGTCAGCATTCTCGTGTTTCGCTTGCACGCGTTCCTGACGCTGTTGCTGGCCGGATTGCTGGTCGCTTGGCTTTCCAGCCCCACCGCACTGGGCGAATACGCGCAGGCAGAGTTCCAAAAGGGAAACCTTTCGCAAAAACAAGTCGACGCGTTGCCGACCACGTCGGCCGCCACGCGTTTGGCCACCGCCTTTGGCGACACCGCTGGCAAGATCGGCATTTTGATCGCTTTGGCCAGCATCATCGGGCAGTGTTTGCTCGAATCGGGCGCCGCGGCCACCATCGTTGACAGGATGCTCTCGCTGACCGGCCCCCGCAGAGCTCCGGAAGCCTTGGCGGCGAGTTCGTTTCTGCTGGGGATCCCGGTATTCTTTGACACCGTTTTTTACTTGATGGTGCCGCTTGCTCGGTCACTGCGGCAGCGGTTGGGTAAAGACTACGTCCTGTTCATCTTGGCCATTCTCGCGGGCGGCTCCCTGGCACACTCGCTGATCCCGCCGACACCAGGACCGCTGCAGGTTGCGGAGATCATCGGCGTCGACATCGGCGTGATGCTCGGGGTCGGCTTACTGGTGGGCGGATGCAGCAGCGTCATTTCGCTTTTTGCCGCACGCGTGATCAACCGATTGGTCGATGTGCCGCTCCGGTTTTCCGATGACGAATTATCGGATAGTGGCCTATCGGGCAGTGACGCACAGAATGGCGACGAAGACAGTCAATCCCTGGTTTCGCTGGAGACACTGCCAGCGTCCGTACCTGGCTCCGCAAACGGCCCCTCCCTGCTGGCTTCGCTGCTGCCCATCGCCGTTCCCGTTGTACTGATCACGGTCGGTTCGGTGTTGGCCTATCTGATCAAATCCGACCGGGTCATCGCGAGCGGTTGGACGGACTTGTTCAAGTTCACTGGGGACAAGAACATCGCCATCGGTATCGGTGTCCTGCTGGCGTTCGGATTGATGCGTTACGTTCCTGCAGAGAAACGCAAGACTTTGGTGACTCGATCGCTCGGGGCTGCTGGCAGCATTATCTTGATCACCGCCGCGGGCGGCGCCTTTGGGGCGATGTTGCGGCAAGCCGGGATCGCGGGCGCGGTCCAAGACTTGGCGCAAGATGTCCCAGGGTTGTTGCTGTTGCCGGTGGCTTTTGCGGTAACCGCCGCAGTCCGCACGCTGCAAGGCTCGGCGACGGTGGCGATGATCACAGCCGCCGGCGTCCTGCAAGGATTCGTGGCGGGCGAAGGGTTCCCGTTTCATCCGGTCTACCTCGCGATGGCGATCGGCGCGGGCAGCAAGCCGATTTCGTGGATGACCGACAGCGCGTTTTGGGTCATCACGCGAATGAGCGGGATGACGGAAGCAGAGGGATTGAAGGTGATTTCACCCATGAGCACCGCCATGGGTTTTTCCGCGTTAGCGGTCACCATGCTGTTTGCCTGGTTAGTCCCCGGCGTCAACCACTGAATCAAACCAACAGACCTTGTTTTGTACAACGCAATCCGGTGCCCCACGTCCATTGGCGATCGCCCGCGATGTTGAAGGCGTCCGTAATCAGGTTTCCACCCCCGCGAGCGAAAACACATTGATTTCGGCGCGAAAAGGGGAAGGGGGGTTTTTAACGCGACGAAAAGGGGAAGGGGGGTTTTTCAACGCGATCGATCGATGAATGTGTATGCGGGAGTGGTGGGGATTCTGGCGAATCCCATGACGGGGTGTGAGGCTATCGGAGGAAACTTAATAGTCCCAGTGACAACAGGTCGGCGGTTGCTGCGTAGGTGTATTGCAGCAGTGCTTGAGCGTTTTCCATCCTCAGGACCGCGTCGGGGAGATCGGTGGCTTGCACCTCGCTGATCTCGATCTCGACCGACAGCATCAGTGAGTCCACTCGTCCGCCCAGTGTGTCCATCGTTTTGAGCGAGGATGCTTGTTCACCGAGAGCTTCAAAGGCGTTCTCGGCAATGTTGCTCAGTTCACCCAATCGTCGGTCGATCGCCAGGGCGAGGTCCTGGTTCTGCAAACCGCGAGAGTTGCGAAGATCCGATGCTAGTTGTGATAGGATTTGAAAGGCGTTGTCGGTTCCTGGGAACTCGAGGTGATCGACTCCCGTCTTGGTGATCGCTTGAGAGTCGATCGTAACGGCGCCGCCTGACACCGAGTCCACGACGACTTGATTGGAGCTATGATCAATCGCAATCTGCGTGACTCCGTCATCAACACTTAGAAAACCGGTGGACGTGATATCCACCGAGCCATTGAAACCGGCCGTGATGTTGGTGGTGTCGACATAGATGGATTGCCCCAGGCTGCCGGTCACGAGCAGGTTGGTATCGGCTGACGTGAAGGGGACGGCGGGGGCACCGTTCAAGCTGATGGTTCCCGCACTGCCATCGCCGGCGGTTTCGACAATCGTCAGAGTATGCTGGCCAGATGGTCCGATGATGGTATCGCCCGAGGCTGAGTCCGTGCCCGCTGCGATCCCTGATCCGGCGGCATAGGTGGTGATTCCGTGCAAGACGGTCAAGTCCGCTCGACCAACCATTGTGTCGGTTCCTGCCCCCGGCTTTGCACCCGTCAGTCCAAACAATTCAGTGGGTTGTCTGCCGCGACCGCCGAAGATCTCCAGTCCGGTGTAGTAGGTGTCCACGGTGATCGAATCGCCGACACTCGCGCGACTTCGTTCGTTTGATCCATTGTAAATCGCTTGGATTTCACCGCTGGCACCGTCGGGCTCGACAAACGTAAAGGGCGGTGTTTCCGATCGGGTACCGCTGAACAAATACTTGTCGTTGAATCGAGTCAGCGCGATTCCTTTGAGTTGATCCAACAGTCCATCGACTTCTAACGCCAGGGCGGTTCTTTCGTCGTCGTCGTTGGCTTGAACGCCTTGCTGCGCCAGCACCTTTGCCCCGTTGATGACTTGGACAAAGTCCTGCATCTGGCTGACGGACGCATTGAGCAACGAGTTGGCTCGATTGATGGAGCTACGGTCGGCAGACAATTCTTCGTAACGAGACTTGAGCGAAGACACCTGCCTGAATCGGATCGGTTCCTCCGAGGGTCTCTGAAAGCTCAAGCCCGACGAGATCTGTTCTTGATACTTCAGGACATCCAGATTGTGCTTCTGAGAAAAGTGGATGGCGCGAGTGGAGAAGGAGCCTGCTGTGACTCGAAACGTCATATTGGTTACCTTAGGATGCTGAAGAGATCATCGAGGATTTGGTCAGCCGCCTGAATCACGCGTGTTGCTGCTTCGTATGATTTTTGGAACTGTTGTAGATAGACGATTTCTTCGTTCAGATCGACTCCGGAATAGGAATCGCGGTCTTGTTCCAGCCTCAGTTTTAGCGACGAGAGACTGGTGCTCAAGGAAACGTTGGTATTGATCTCAAATCCGATCTCGACGTTGATTTCGTTGATGTATTGAGTGAAGGTGAGGTTTCCGGGCATGCCCTTGTACTGTTCCAGGTCAATGACGTTGAACAGGTTGTTTGTGTCTGCGGGATCTCCCGTTTTGCCCATGGCCAAGCGAGCGGAATTCGATTGCACTTCGTTGCTGACATCGATGGTCGTAGCGTTGACGCCTTGAAAGAACGAGTTAAGCCCCAGGGCGGCGAGGATTCCGGTTTCGTCGGGGTTGGCGGTCACTCGCGAACTAAAGGCATCGCCGTCTGCGACGGTCCCCCGAGACAGTTGAATTTCGATACCGTCGCCGATATCAAGCGGCGTGCCGGCTTCGTATCCTTGCCCGATGTTGATCTGCTGCTTCAGCGTCCCGCTTTCGGAATAGACATTGAGAAAGAGATCGTCGGAGATGCCGACATCACCGGTGCCTTCGATTTCAAATGAGAGTGTTTCGTTGACGGGTCCCGTGTACTGTCCGGCAAACGTCGGCACGCTTGTGCCGGAAAAAGCGGTCAGGTCGGGTTCGGTCTGTACGTTGCCGGTGAAATCAAACTTGTATCCTGCCTCGGCAAAGATTCGGAGTTGCGAGTATTCCGCTTCGACTTCCGCACGCAGATTCGGGATGGCGGATAGTCTTGCCGCGACATCGTCCAAGCTGTCGACGGTGGGGTCGATCGTGATGATCTCTGTGCGTCGCTTGCCGTCGGGTTGCACGATGGAGATGGTCAATTCTCCGGATGCGATAGGAAACACGGGACCAGCATCGTCCAACGGGATATCCGATTGATCGACCACGCGGCTACCCAGAAGGGATTGAAACGAGCCCGCTGTACCGATCCCTGTCGCGTGCACCTGATCGACGTTGCGGATCAGCTCACCTGCGATGGTATCCAGTTTCTCTTGATACTTGGGAATCGTCGAGTTGTAAACTTCCAACAACGCCGCCAGTCGGCCGCTGCCGAGATCTGTGGCACGATCCGAGTCATCGAGCAGGACGACCAGTTCGCCCGTCTCCGTTTCCGACAAGTGAAACTCACTTGCATGGTTGGCCTGTTGAATCGATGCGTTGCCGATCATCAGATTCAATTCGCCGCCGACGTGGTCGTTTCGGGTGATACCGACTGACTCGGCGATCCGGTTCAGCAAGGCGTCACGTTGATCCAGCTCGGTATTGGGGTCCGCCCGCCGTGCTGTGAATGATCGAATCTCAATGTTGATTTCATTGAGCGTCGCCATGTCTTGGTTGAGTGCCGTGATTTCTTCTTGGATCTGAAATTGGACGGCGTTTCGAAGTTGATCGAGTTGCGTCGCTGCGGTACGAATCACGCCTGCCAGACGTTGGCCGGTTTCAATCACCGCGGTCCGCTGTGCTGGCTCATCGGGCGAGGAAGTCAGCCGGCTGACTTCACCAAAGAACTGATCCAACTCAGAATTGATCGAATTGTTCCCGCTGAGCAAGGTGACTTCCACTTGCCGCTCCACTTGCAGCAGTTGATCCACGTTGCTGAGGTCCGAGATCACGTTCGTCAGCGATGCCTCGGTGACTTGGTCGCGCACCCGCTCGATGTAATTGATCGAAACGCCGGTCCCGATTCGGAACTCGCCGTACTCGTTTGCTCGCAACTGTTGAAAGTGAACGTTGCGACGGTGGTAGCCTTCCGTTCCGGCGTTGGCGATGTTGTTCGCAACAACATTGAGCGCGAACTGATTGGCACGTAGGCTCGAGAGTCCGAGGGCAAAGTTGGGCATGATTAACAGGTCCGCTTGTACAAATTGCCGGGGTGCGGTTCGACGGATGTGCCAGTGGGTCCGTACTGGTTTCCGTTAGAATCCGACTGCAGGATTCCGCTGAGATAGCGTCGATGAAAATCGTACGTGTAGAACAAAGACGCCTGAATCTGAATCATTTCGGACTGTGATGCCGATGTGATTTTGATCAGGTTCTGGCGAGACTCGTCCAGGCGGTCTCGGTCGTCAGGCGGCAGGGTTTCGATGAATTCTCGCAAGCTTGTGGTGTCGTCACCTGTTTCTTGCCGGATTTGAGCGAGGACTCTTTTTCGAGACTCGCCGACCTCTGCAGAAATCGTGCGGAGGTTATTAAAAAGTGGCTCCAGTGCATGTATCTCGGACTCTGTTGGTCCGTGCAGGCCGCATCGGCCAAGTAGTTCGCGGGTTCGCGTGTTCAGCTCATTGAGTGACGTGGCCAGATCCGCTTCTCGCGAGAGATGCCGCTGGATCAGCACGATCATTTTTCGGTTGGTGGCCGTTTGCATTGGGATTCCTTGTGGTCGGAGCCGTGGTTCCGATGGCATGGGGATCAAATCGTTTTGGAGACGGTTTCAGCATTGAGAGGCGACTGGGGGCTGGATTCGGACGCCGTCGGCGAGGATCGATCCTGGTTCTTGCTGTATTGCTCCAGCATCATTTCTGCGATGCCGAGCGGTCGCGATTGGGCAAGGTGTTTGCCGATGAACAAGTCGAACATACCGCCGTACGTGTCGCTCGATTCCTCGCCAAAGAATCCCGTTTCGAGGGAGTTTCTCATTTCCTTGACCATCATCGACAAAAAGACGCCTTCGAACTCGGTGCCAACGGATTCCATTCGACTCGCGATCGCGTCCGAAGGGAGATTCGTAACGGTGGCGGAATCAAGCAGTCCTGATGTGAGTCCTCCAGAGATCGGATTCATATTGCTTCCTTGCTGAATAGGTTCTCAAAGTCACTCGATCACGAGCTCTGCTTGTAAGGCGCCTTGGTTTCGCAGAGATGTCATCACACCGATCAGCGTGTTGGGGGATACGGCGAGGGTGTTCAGGGCATTCGCGAGATCACCGACCGTCAGTCCGCCACGCCAGACGTTGTAGGTCCCTCCGCTTTCAAAGATCCCGACATCGCTACGAGGCAGGATCGCGGTCTCACCTCCGGAAAAGGGTGCAGGCTGTGATGCGATGGGTGACTCGCTCGTCGCGATTACGATGTTTTCACTTGCAAAGAGAACGCGAGAGATCTTGACGTTGTGACCCATCACGATAGTTCCAGTTTTTTGGTTGATCACCACGCGGGCAGGTTGGTCGGGCTGTACGCGCACGGATCCGACCATGGAAATGAACGCGGGCAGCGACTGCGAGAATTGCCGAGGCACGACGATTTCCACCGTCCCGGAGTTCAACGCCACCGCGTGATCAGGAAACGCAGCGTTGATCGCGTTCATGATTTGGGTCGCGGTGGAATACGCTTTGTTCCGCAGCACCAGTCGGATGCGTCCTTGTCGAACGATCTGTTCGCAACCGATTTCACGTTCGACGATGGCTTCACAAACGCCGACTGTCGGATGATTCTTTTGCAACGATGCCGCATTACCGCCTGCGGAGACTCCACCGCCGATGATTGGACCTTGGGCTATCGCATAGATCTCGTCATCGATACCACGCAATGCGGTTTGATTGAGTGTTCCGCCACGAAGGCTCGACGCATCGTCAACCACTGAAACCGTGACCAAGATGGTTTCGCCTTTGCGAGCGTAGGCGGGGATTTTTCCAGAGACCACCACGGCGGACATGTTCTTGGTGTTGACCGTACCGACTTGCATGCCGCGACGTAGAAAGTAGTTGGTCGCCATCACTCGCGTCTGCTCAGCTTTGCCGCCTGTGCCACTGAGTCCAAAAACGAGTCCTTCGCCGGAAACGTGGTTGACCCGCTCGCCTTCTAGAAACGTGATGTCCTTGACACGAACCGTATCATCGACTTGCAAGTTTCTCGCTTCGCTGTATTCGGGCAGCGGTGTTTGACCGTGCGCTGGTTGACCATTGATCAACAGTCCGTACACCACTGCGCAGCACAACACTGTAGACAGTGCTGATGTTCCGAGAGCGGATCTGCTGGCGAAGAAATGCATGGGACTCTTGAAATTGTGAAGGAGAAGAATCAGAAAGGCCAGAACTTGTTGACCTTTTTGCTGAACCAACCTTGCCCGGTGTAGGCCTGTTCGGGACCCTGTGGAGTCAACTCGATGCGGAGGTTGGCCACCAAATGCGACGGCACCGCGTTGTTGGGCAAGATGTCGTACTGGCGCACGATGCCTGAAAGTTGCAACTCGCGTACGTCGCCTTGGACAGCAATTCGCCGCTGGCCAGAGATGACCAAGTTGCCGTTGGGCAGTACGTCCATGACCGTGACGGTGAAGCGATCTGAAAATTGACGTGCGCTTCGAAACTCAGCATCCCCGCTAAACTCACGAGCGCTGGCGCTGCTTTTGCCGAGCGAACCGTCGCCCGCTGTGCTGCCCAAGCTGCCGCCGAATCCATAATCAAGCGATCCGCTGACCGACGAGCTGCCAGACTTGTCCATGGATCGTTCATCACGATTGGCGACATCCGTGCTTTCATTGATCAAGATCGATAGCAGGTCGCCACGGTTGTGTGCCGCATAGTTTCGATACTGATCAACTTGATTCGAGGATCGGCGTTCGAAGAGGCTTTGTGCGCGCGCGTTTTGCAGTTGCGTTGCAAGGACGATTGCGGCGAAAGCAAGCATTCCGGCCAGATGCGTGCGGTTCAACGTTGTCATCGGATCATTCCTCGGGGGATTTCGACGCGAGCCAAATTTTTGTCAATCACCACGGCGCTGAACTGCTTGTTCGAGTTGGTGTTCAGCACCGCAATCGAGTCTCCTTTGCTGCCAGCACTCATTGCCTTTGCGTTGCGGAGTCTGATTTCATTGCCGTCAAGATCAATGACCACGTCCAGTAGATCATTTCGTTTGACCAGTGGCTCGCGCACCACCGGGCGATTGGATAAGTAGGTTGACAGCAGGACTTCGTTTTCCCCGATGTCGCGAGTTGCCGTTTGCCCGATCAACGCATCCGGCGATGCAAACGACTCGCGTCTCGCGATCGGACGCCGAATCACTTGGAACATCGATTCATCGATAGCGGTACCGCGAGTGATCGATTGAGTCGAGATCGCGACAGGCAGCGAAACGATGACTTGGGTGTCCAGAACGATTGAGAATCGTTGGCCTGTCTGCTGTGTGAACTCGACTTGGATCTGTGTTTTTCCGAACGGCAGTTGGGGCTGAACAACGACGGTGACGCCAAACTCGTCTGAAGTCAGCTTGCCAGAAAGCGTCTCAATTTGAGATTCGTTCTGCAGTCTCACTGCGATCGATTGGGGCTGCATCGCAAACTGTCTGGCGATTTCTTTTGCGATGGATTCCTGAACGCGTGACGTGAAGCTTGGCGCACCGAGCGGTACACACCGGATCGATGACTGTTGTGCTCCCGAGACTGTGAATTGATCTCTGCGAAAGCCTTCCAGCAAGATTCGTGTTCTGACTTGCCCCATCGAGATGACGCACTGATCGGCTTGGTGGTCGACTCGATCGAGATCCAGTTGAGCGATCTGTTGGCGCTGGATCGGTGCTCCGCCAATCACGTCGGCGACATCGCCGATCACGATCCATTCCTGCTGCGGGCAGGCAACGTTCTCTTTGAGAACGATCTGTAGATCCGCACAGTGAACGGTTCTTGCGCCAGCCATCAGCAGGGCGATGGCGATCACCAGTGCAGAGAAGATTCGAGTGAGTTGGATCATCATCGTACCAAGTCCGAAGCCGAGGAGAGCATCTCGTCGCCGGCGCGAATAGCACGCGAGTTCACTTCGTAGGCACGTTGTGCCGTGATCAGAGAAACGAGTTCCGAGACCACCTCCACATTGGAGCCTTCTACGAATCGTTGACGCAGCTGTCCAAATCCGGCGGTTCCTGGGATGCCAAGTGTTTCGGGGCCCGAGGCCGCCGTTTCGGCGTATAGATTGCTGCCGAGGTTTTGCAAGCCGGCGGGATTTGCGAATCGCGCTAGTTGAATGCTTGGGCCAGTCGTGGACACGCCCGCAATGCGGTAGCTGATGACGCCTGAGCTTGAGATGGAGATATCGGTTGCATCCACTGGGATAGCGACTTGCGGGTCCAGCAAGTAGCCATCCGAGTTCACGATCTGACCTTGTTCGTTGGTGACAAAGGAGCCGTCGCGAGTGTAAGCCGGTAAATCATCCTTTGTGACTTTAAAGAATCCATCGCCCTCAATCGCCATGTGGGTATCGATCCCGGTTTCTTGTGGCGAACCTTGGGAAAAGATGCTCGTTGTTCCAACCGCTCGGACGCCGCTGCCGATTTGAAGTCCGATCGGTTTGAGCTGACCGTTGGCCGCAGCGGCACCTGGTGCTTTGCTTGTGTCGTAGATCAAGTCGGCAAAGTTGATGTGTTTCTTCTTGAATCCGGTCGTGTTGACGTTGGCCAGATTGTTAGCGGTGTTGTCAATCAGCAGTTCCTGCGCACGCATCCCCGTGGCGCTGGAGTAGAAGGCTTTGAGCATTTGATATTCCAGGTTAGCGAGATGAACTAGGCGCGGATGTACTCTTGCAGCGAGTCCGACAGAGCGCGGGTCGCCTTTTGGACCGCTTCGTATTGACGGCTGTTGACAATCAACGCAATGAGCTCGGTCACCGGCTGAACGTTGGACAACTCATGATTGAACTGCGACAACTGAACGAGGGCGTCGGATTTGACTGAGTTCTCGCCCGCGATGAAGCTTGCGATACCGACGGGAATCAAAGACTGGTTGTCTTCGAATGCTGCGGTCTGGATTCTGCCAAGCTCGACTCCGTTTGCAGAGATCGTTCCATCGGTTGCAATCGCTATATCCCGATCCGAGATACTCGGGTCTATCGTGATGGGACCGTTCTCTCCTTGAATAGGAAAACCCTCTTCATTTATCAGCAGATTGGTTTCAGGATTGCGAAACAGGCGTCCATTTCGTGAGTAGTGTTCGGTGCCATCGACGTCGAACACCAGAAACCCGTCCCCGGAGATGGCGACGTCCAGGGGTCTGCCCGTCTCCAAGTGACGTCCTGGCTCAAAGCTTCTCTGTAGCGTGCCCACCTCCGGCCCGAGGTCGATGCTGGCGTCCAGATTTTCTGCCTCAAATCGTTGCTGAATCCCCGCTTGAGTGCGTCGGTGGCCGCTTGAATTGACGTGCATCAAGTTGGCAGAAATCATCTCCTGCTGCTTGGCGAGTGTCTCCATCGCGGCAGCACCGCTGTACAAGCCGTTGATCATGAGTTGGCTGCCTCCTAGCACCTGTAACGATTATTCAGACGATGCTGCATAGAGTTCCATGTCGGCTCAGAGGCACGCGTCGGACATGCCCAGGATGACAGTCGAGGGTTAACCCTCAATCAGTTCAGATGGCGAGAGGGCTGATCAAGTCATTCCAATGTGACGTCGATAAACCCTAATAATCCGCATAATCGGTCTATTTTGATGCCATGGTGATGCGGAGAAACGTTGACGAGGAACCCCCAGGAATTTGGCAATGGCTGACGAGGCAACAGAACAACCGAGCGAAGAAAAGTCGTCCGGCGGGATGATGTCCAAGCTAATCGTATGGGGGTTGGTGTTCCTGCTGGGGATCGGAACGGGGGTTTCCGTGGCGATGTTCGTATTGCCCTCGGATAGCGCTGCTGCAGGGAATTCGCTGCCGCCCCAGCCCGACAAGATGGACATTCCGGAGCCAGACGAGAAGATAGCATTCATCGATTTTGATGAGGTCGTCGTGAACTTGAACGACGCAAGATACTCCCGGTACGTGACCTGTAACTTTGCAATTCAGGTGGCCGATTCCCAGAAGGTCGCCATTGAACTGTTGCTCGAAGACAAGAGCGCCGTCCTGACAAACTGGCTGATCGCACACCTCAGGGAAAAGACGCTGGAAGACGTACGTGGAAAGCTAGGGCACAACACGCTGCGGAGAGAGATACACAGCAAATTCAATGAGCTGTTGTTCACAGATGGAATCGAGCGTATTCAAGACGTGTTGTTCAAGGACTTCAAAGTTCAATGACAAAAGGTGAGCCCCGTCCGTTTGACTTTCGCGAGATTGCTGCGCTGGATGATACAGCGATATTGCTTCGCGACTGGGTTGCTAAGTCGTCGTCGTTCTTCTCAGAATTTTGGGATGAAATGACTGGCTTTTCGGCACAGTTGTCCATGGGAATCGTCAGTACGGAGTCCTATGGCAAAGCACTTGAGGCGGTGTCGAAGGAAAGCCTCTATACCGTTGCCGATTTTGAAGGCCAAATGAGCATGCTTTTGTATGCGGACGCGAGCGAGTACCAAGTCATTGTTTCGGAAGTGCTGGGGATCGATCGGCCCGAAGGGGACCGAGACCTATCGCCCGTCGAACAATCGCTCGCAGAAATGTTCATCACCGAGCTTGGCGACGCGTTGTGCGAAGGATGGATGGGGGCTCAGAAAATCAATATCGAAACGAGCCCGATTGCCAAGGACCCTCGAAAGACGAGATTGTATCGCAGCAAGGACCTGATGACACAAACAATGATCGAAGTGACGCTCAAGGAAGGCAAAGCAAAGCTGAATCTGCTCATGCCGAAACAACCAACCTGTGATCTGCTGGACACGTTGGTCGATTCACGCAGCGCGGTGGAGTCGGCGAAACCTTCGGAGCGGTTGATCGCCAGCTTGCCCATTGATGTCACCGCAGTGGTCGGTACGGCAAAGATTCCGATGCTGGACCTGACTTCTCTGCAACCCGGTCAACTGATCAAGCTGGATCAGCGAATCGATCAGCCGATCATCGCCTATGTCGACGATCGTCCATTCTATAAATGCTGGCCCGGCAGATCGGGCAACACACAGTCCATTGAGATCAGTTGTTGTCTCGACGAAAGAGCAAACGGAGAAGTGCAATGAGTGAAGAAGTCGGAACAGAAGATGATGCAGCGGCCGTTGCCCAATCCGAGAACCAGGACGCACGCGGCGCCGGGGCGCCCAGCGGGGACCAAGGCAGCGCCGAGAAAGTACCGGATTTTCAGCAGCAGACGTCACGTCCTACGACACAGCCTGGCAAATTTCAGTCGAAGCGATTTGGCGGAGTTCAAGTGTCACTGACGGCGCATCTGGGACGCGCCAAAGTCACCATCCAGGAACTCGCCGCCTTGACCGAAGGTGCCGTGATCGAACTGGATCGCGAAATCGGAGAGCCCGTCGAACTGGTCGCTCAAGGTGTGCCACTGGGCAATGGTGAAGTTGTCGTGGTCGATGATCGCTTTGCCGTTCGCATCAAAGAGATCTATCAAACCTAGTGTTTTACCCTCGCGAATTCGCCACCGGCGAACCCTCAGCAAACTCGGCGTTGTCCGCCAAGCCACTTCGTCTCCAGCCGCAGAATCTGACATGATTGCAGCATCCAACCAAATCTTGACCCGATTGATCGTCACCCTTGGTGTGTCGCTGGCGTGCACGTCAATCTATGCACAATCAACGAATGCCACGACCGGCTACCAGGGCGATCTGGCGGACGACGCGTACGGTCGTTATGCCGAGACAGATTCGTCTCCGGTCAGTATCGTCGATACGTTGATGACGCCGAATCGGGAGTACGAGAATCCACCCGCATCCATTGTTCAGCGACACAGCGTTCAGGTCGTTGCCCCGTCTGTCAACCGTCCGGAATCTCAACACGCTCGATCCGAAAGCTCTCGTCGATTCGAAGCCGGCCGCCCGGATGTCGTCAATCGAATGCGAAATTCAGGCGACGTTTTTCAAGATCAACGAGTCGTCCATGCGTCCGCAGAGATGCGTCGCCAAGACAGTCGTCAGATCCAGTCCGTCGGTTTTGAAATGGCTCAGGAGTACTCGGGCAACAACTCGTCGCCAAAAGACGCCCAGTGGCTACAAGATCTGAACTCACGGATGGCAGCAGCGGATTCTGTTGAGAATTCGCATTTGTTGGATCAATCCTCGCCAGCGTACTCCGAGTCATTCATTGATCGCGAGCGAGCCGCCGAGTCGGAGCAGCCAAACGCGACACGTGACCTGATGACTAAGATCGGCATCAACCTGATGTTTGTGCTTGCAATTGCGTTTGGGGCATTGTTGATGATCAAGAATTGGCAAAAGTCGCGGTTTCCAAAACTCGCGAGCAAGTCCGAGTCGCAGGAATTGAACGTCAGTCAAATATTGCCGCTGAGCAACGGGGCAACGCTGCACGTTGTGGATGGCATGCAGAATCGGTTTGTCGTTGCAATTGACTCCACGGGGATCAAGTCCGTCAATGTACTGAACCCGTCATTTGACGATGTCATGCAGTTCGCCGAGGAACGGGAAACGAGATCTCAGCGATCACAGCGTCGCCAGTCCGCGAGTGCTCGCGGAAACGCGATTGAGGCGGAGTCATCGAGCGACATCGATCAGAATCTGATCAACCTGCTGCTTCGCAGTGCCAAGCAAGCAGCCTGAGAGCGAGACAAAACGAAAAAGGGACCCGGCAAATGGATTTGCTGATGCTAGGAGACGCTGTCACCGCGAGCGAACAAGGATCGGAATTCTTTTCGAACTTGACGCCACCGGTCCAGATTGCGCTGCTGGTCGGGGCCCTGAGTTTTGCAACCGCTGTGCTGGTCAGCGTGACCGCCTTCACTCGGATCATCATCGTTTTATCCTTCGTGCGTCGAGCGCTCTCGACCCAAGAGATACCGCCGAACCAAGTCCTGATGGGCTTGAGTCTATTCATGACGATGTTTGTGATGGCGCCCACCTTTGAGGCGATCCATTCCAATGCCATCGTGCCATTCATGGAATCGGCCAAGCCCGTGGAGGATGGTGGCGAGCCTGCGGCGGAGTTTGGGTTGGACGATGCCGTCAGCGCATCGGTTGTCGAACTGAAATCCTTCATGATTTTGAACACCCGCACCGACGACTTGGCGTTGTTTTTCGATCTTTCCAACACGCCGCCGCCGTCAGAACGACTCGATACTCCGCTCAAGATCATGGTCCCAGCGTTCATCATCAGTGAACTCAAGACAGCATTCATCATGGGATTCTGCATTTACATACCGTTTCTGCTGATCGACTTGGTCGTCTCAACCATCCTGATGGCGTTGGGCATGATGATGATGCCGCCGGTTGTGGTCTCAACTCCTTGCAAATTGCTGTTGTTTGTCCTGGTGGATGGATGGCAGTTGATTGCCAAAGCCCTTGTCTCCAGCTTTGCGTCCGCGTAGGAAAATCAGTTCGTGGCAAATAATAGCGACTCGAATTTCGGATTTCTGCAACGTAGCGAGCTTTGGCTTTCCGCGACGTTTCTCGCTACTCTAGTTGTCTTGATCATCCCCCTGCCGACGTTCTTGTTGGACATGTTCCTGGCCTGCAATATCGCCGCAGCGATCATGCTCTTGTTAGTGACGTTGGGAGCCAAGAAGCCGCTGGATGTCGCCGTCTTTCCATCGATGTTGTTGCTGTTGACGTTGTTTCGATTGTCACTCAACGTCGCAACGACTCGATTGATCTTGCTGGACGGTCATGCCGGAAAGATCGTTTTGACCTTCGGTGACTTTGTCGTCGGTGGCAATCTGATCGTCGGCGTCGTGATCTTTTTGATCCTCGTGATCATCCAGTTTATCGTGATCACCAAAGGTGCGACACGGATCTCGGAAGTCAATGCGAGATTCACTTTGGACGCGATGCCGGGGAAGCAGATGGCAATCGATGCCGAGCTGAACACCGGTGCGATCGACGACAAGGAAGCGAAGGTGCGGCGAGCGAACTTGACCCGCGAGGCAGAGTTCCACGGTGCGATGGACGGTGCCAGCAAGTACGTTCGTGGCGATGCCATCGCCGGGTTGATCATCATGGTGGTCAATATCCTCGGCGGAGTGATGATCGGAATCGGGCAGGGTCAATCGTTCGGCGATGCCATTCAGGTCTACTCGATTCTGACGATCGGCGACGGTTTGGTGTCTCAGATTCCGGCGTTAATCATCGCTACCAGTGCAGGTATCCTGGTCACAAAATCCGCATCGGAGATGAGCCTTGGCGACGAAATCACAGATCAGATCACCAGCGGATACCGATCGTTGTATGTGGCGCCAGCGATCCTATTTCTCGTGGCCCTGACCCCCGGGTTTCCAAAGATTCCCTTCATGCTGATCGCAATCGGAGTCCTCGGGTTTGTGATCAGAGCCAAACGCAATGCGGTCGCAGACGAAGCTTCGAATGACCGCAAAGAACGAGAGGCTGCCAAGCCGGATGAGCTGACTCCAGAAGAAAAGGGTTTACAGTCATTCCTGCAATCCGAACGAGTTGTGGTGGAGATCGGCGCCGGTTTGATCTCGTTGGTCGAGCCGAAGAAAGGAAAGGGAATCGCGGAGAGGATTTCCACTCTTCGACATGATGTTGCTCAAGAACACGGGTTCTGGATTCCGAAAGCGAGAATTCGAGACAATCTGCAGATCAACGTCAACGAGTATCGTTTTCTGATCTGCGGTCGAGAGATTGGACGGGGGACTGTGATCGTGAATCATCATCTGGCTATCAATCCAGGCAATATCACTGCTGATCTGGAAGGGCAAGAAACGCGAGACCCGGCATTCGACTTGCCGGCCAAATGGATCCCCGAAACGCTTCGTCGACGCGCGGAGATGTTGGGGTATACCGTCGTCGATGCACCGACCGTCTTGATCACACACTTGAGCGAAGTCCTGAGGAAGCATGCGCATGAATTGCTCAGTCGCCAGGACTTGCAAATGATGTTGGACAAACTCAAGGAAATCGCCCCGACGACGGTGGAGGAGATCAAACCCGACACGGTGCGACCGTCCACGCTCCATCAGGTCTTGGTTTACTTGCTACGTGAAGGAATCCCGATCACGGCATTGGAAAAGATCATCGAGTCCGCTGTCCAGCATGGGCCGCAAGTCAAGGACCCGGTGCAATTGACCGAACGCATCCGTGGCTCGATCGGGCACCTCATCTGCGACCGTTTCCGTGGCGATGACGGACGCGTTCGCGTGATCATCCTGGAGCCAAGACTGGAGCATCGATTCCGTCAAAGCGTCAACCCGGAATCGATCGTCATGCAGCCGCACGAACTGGAACGCTTGGTACAGACGCTGCAGGCCAAGTGGGAGAAGTCTCGATTGAAGAATGAAACCGCAGCGGTGCTGGTCGATTCATCGATTCGCTATCCCTTGTACCGAACCATCTTTCGATCGCTGCCGGAGATTTCAGTCATTTCCTACAGTGAAATCCCACCCGATCTGTTGATCAACACCATGGGCATCGTCAGCTACGACGAAGTCATTTCAGCGGGCACGCCGGAGACTGAGTTCAATTTGAAAACGCTGCATGAAGGTAGCGATTCCACGACCTAGGACGAGACACCGTGGCAGAGAAAAAGCTGACAAGACGACAGCGATTGCGCATCAAACAGTCATTCCCGATGGGGATGTATGTCGGGCTACTGACAGGGACGTTTGTCACTCTGGTGGGAGTGGCGCTGCGTCTGGAGCCCTTTGTGATTTTCGTTCGTTCCTTCAGCTCATCAGTCTTGCTTGGCAGTGTTGTTTCGATCGGTCTGAGCATCGTCAAGATGGCGGACACTGAATACAAACAACGCCACACCGTCGTCCAGCGACGCTAGGAAGACGGATCGAATGAATCACGCACTGACCGAGAAATATAGACGAGCGTCACAGGAGAGTCTGGATCAATTGATCCTAGACAACGTGCCGTTCGTTGCGCGGATTCTCAGTACGATGGATTTCACCATCACAGATCCTGATGAAAGAGAGAATCTGCATTCGGCCGGCATCCTGGGGCTGGTCAAAGCCGCCAATCAGTATGATCCCTCGCGTGGCGTTTCGTTCCGAACCTTTGCCTACCCAGCCATCCGCGGCGCTATCGTCGATGAACTCCGTGCCCTGCAGCCCGTCTCACAAATGGTGCTCAAGCACATCGGCATGGTGCGACGCGTTTACGAGTCATTGGAGCCGCCGGTCACGCCGGAGCAATTGGCTGAGCATTCGGGATTGAAACTGAAACAAGTCATCGATTGCTTGGAGGCGTTGCGGTTCATCAAGCCGGATGACTGGAACGATCTGTCCGATGTCGTACACGACAGTTGGCGGCACAACGTTGATAGTCCCGAGCATGCACTCGAAATGGCTGAATTGAATGAGTTGGTGGCCAGCGAAATCGAAAGTCTCGGTGAGCAAGAACGCATGGTCGTGACCATGTACCACCGGGACGAACTCAATATGCCCGAGATCGGAGAGGTGTTGGGGCTTTCCGTGCCCCGTATCTCTCGAATCATGGCGACCGCGTTATTCAGAATCAAAGAGGCGATCCGATGCAAGACAATGTAAGCCCCGTGAACGTCACTGACGTCGCCTGCCACTCCCCATCGACGATGCGATCTACGGCGATGGTTGGCCGACGCGCGAGCGATTCGGCTCAGCCAAAGATCGAGATTCGAAAACAGGGAGACAAGATCGAGTCGATCGTCGTGACTTGCGCGTGCGGTCAAGTCATCACATTGGACTGCGCCTACGGCGAGGTTTCAGCATGAACGGATCATTTGAGAAACATCGCTTGTGGATCTTCGCCGCGCTGGGGATCTTGAGTGTCTGCAACGTCTTGATGAACAAATCGTTGCAGGCTCAGGAAGCTGACAGCGTCGCTCGAAAAAGAGGGCTGCTGGAGAAGATTGAGCAGTTTCAGCACTCCCTGAAAGCGAAGCTCGATCGCTCACTGTGTCGCCAATGCGCCGCTGGGGAGGCACCCGGGCAAACGGATCTAAACTATTCCCCAGGGAAAAACGATCAAGGCTACGTTCGGCAAAGCTATGGCGCCAATCCGGCTGGTGATCCCGATGCAACACAGGGTGATGTACGCTACGGTTCTCAGCAGATAACGCAAGATCGAGGCGTCGCGCGACTGGCGTCTGATTCTGGTGTAGCCAACCAACATCCCGCTGCAAGCGGCTCGCAACGATATCCGCAACCGGGGAACGCAACGGCCTCCGGTGATTCCATGTTGCCTGAGTTGCCCGGCAACGTGGACGGGATTCCCATGGTTCCGCGTTCCACTCCGCCACCGTCGTCAGGACAATTGCCGCCCGAGCCTATCTTGGCGTCCGATCATGAAGCCCTCTCGATCGAATTGGGGGATCGTTTTCACGGCACTCAACTGGGGCAACGCCAAATCACGGCGACCGAGCACGCCATTCGACTGACGAGAGAAAATGAAGCACTGAGGGCATCAAGGCAATCCGTCTTGGGGGACAACCAGAGGCTAAAGCAAGAGCTTGCAGCGACCCAAGCGTTGCTGGAGCGGACGAAGTTGGCGATGGTACAAGCCAAAGTGCAGCTCGATGCGGCCGATGCCAGAAACGTCGAGCTGGAACGTCAGGTCGCAGAGATGGATCGAGAAAACAAACGCTACGTTCGTGAGACCGATCAAGTCTTGAACGCGATCCGCGAGGAACTCGATGATGTTTTGGTTCGAGAACTCAATGCGCAATAGTGAATCCATGACAAAGATTGAAAAGCCCGGGGGCTTGCGACACCGGCGGCCAGCGCAATGCGGCTTGCAAGGACAACAGCTTAGCAACGCATCATCAATAGGTGGCGTGGTGGATTTCGCCAGGAATCCTGTTCGAAAGGAATTCTGGCGAATCCCACTACCAGATGCGTTAACAAATGGATTGTCGTTCCTAAAGTCTCTCGGCTCCAATATCGGCGTGACCCTGGGTTGCCGTGCCATGCTGGTTCTTGCGACTGCGATGACGCTGTTTTCAAGTGGCTTCGCAGAGGAACACAAGTGCTGCCGACCGAAATCAGATGGCATCGTCGTCAGTCAAGCCGTGTCACGATTCGCTGCCACGAACATACCGGAGCGAATCGTCATCGTTCGGCCAAGGAATCGTCAGGATCGAGTTCAAGAACAAGACGGGTTTGCGGAGGCGATCGCAAGTGAATTGAGGGCTACCCGATTGTTCGACGTCGTGATCACCGATCGCTACCAATGCAACATCAGCCTACCGATGCGTCGTGGTGTGTTCGACGAACACCAACTCGTCGCGTTGTCGATCGAGCACCAGGCGGATGCGGTATTGTACTGCGACGTGGAACGCTTCTCGGGTTATGATCCGATGCGACTGGAGTTCTCGATGCTGTTGGTGAACATCAATGACGCTGTCGCATTGGTTTCTACTTCGGCCACCGTGGATCTGCAAAACCCAGTCACCGGTTTCGCCTACAAATACTTTGCCGCCACGGGTAATCCGCATGAGGCAATGGACATCCATCGGCATACCCCGAGCCGTTTCATTGACTTTGCCGCCGCGCGAGCAGCAAAATCGATCGCATCGGTGTGGGGTGTTGATTCGTCATCAGCCAGCATGCTTCGCTGACCCGGTCAAGCGTGTTCGAAAAGATGCCGAGCGGCGCGACCGCTGATGGTCGTCTTTTGCATCAACTCCAAGGCAATGGATTCGATGGCGCGAACGAGCGTTTCGTCGAACAGCAGATGCTCGGTTTTTTCCAGCATACGCCGCTGGAGCTTTTCCAGTTGACGTTCGTTGCTGGCACGGTTCGCGAGTAAATTTCTGATTTCTCGCAAGTCTTGTGCGGCACCGGCCTGGCAGTACTCGCCCGTAAAACGAGCTTCTGCGACCATGCCGGCAAAGAGGATCAACACTTGATCGTCCAACAGTGTCTTTGATGCTTTGGATCGGCCCTTGCGAAACTCGCATAGCCCGAGTCGCGAGATGCCCGTCGCAGTCTTGCTCGGTTCGATGGTGATTTTCTGAATCAAACGTCCCAGCGACAACGCCATCACCGCATGGCCGGCTTCGTGATAGGCGGTCGCCAACCGATGTCGGATTGCATCGTCGCTCAAATTCTGTGCACCGGTCTCGTCATTCATGGGGTGGGATTGTAGTCCGTGTCGCGATGCTCAGACAGCCAGCCGTCGTCGGATGTTGGGTGAAGAATCAGGTTCGCACCCATTGCGATCGGGGGTGGCGATCGGGCGTTGCGATCGGCCATTGCCGGAGAGCGATTCACGACGCTAAGATCGCGATCACTAGCTTCCCCACTGTATTGAAAATAGGAAACGAGATGGATGCGCTGACGCTGCGAGTGGTTTGTTGTGGTGACTCCCCAGAAAAGTACACACAGATCGTGGACCTGACCGTGGATCGAGCCGAGATCGATCAACGAGTGATCGACACGGTGGAGCAGAATCTGGACGCAGGATTGACACGTGACTTGCATAATGCGGCCCACCATGATCAGCACGGTCCGGTCACTTATTTGCAAGAAGTCCACGAAGGTGGGTTCTTCGTGACGGTCGGTCAGCCGGGACAGTTGCAGGAAACCTTTTTTGGACCAGGCGACTGGGTCGCGTTCACTGATGACGAAGGCCCTGGGCACGGCTCACGCGTCGGCCCCGATGGCGTTCGTCGAACGATGAGAATCCTCAAGGGATTGCTGGGGCAGTGGTGAAGAAAGATCCGGCCCGTTTTTGGTAGTGCCGAGAAAGGTGCCGGTAGATGGCGATTGGGGACGTGATCGGGCGTTAACACGCTGCATTGATTTTGCGATGACACGTCGGGCATCTTGGGACTAGAACATAGATGATCGACTGGCGATTCTCGCAATACGTTCTCTCACTGAGCAATCAGATTCATGCAGCAACTCAGCCCCGAAGGCGAACAACTCGCTGAAAACCTTTCTCGCCGATACGGATTCAGCCTGGATGCGATCCGGCACATGATGGTCGCCGTGTACAACGGCAATGGATCGATGGCTCAGTTCAATCATCCGGAGTTCGGCGGTTCCGGTCAGTGGATGCAGGGCGGGATGACGATGGTGGGGGACATGTTCAACAACAGTCTCAAGGGCAGCGTCAGCTCGATCTGTGGCGAGATCTCAAGTGACATGAGAAGCCAGCCGGGCATGATGCAATCAGGGAGCTTTCAATCCCAGAGCCAAGGCGGCAGTGGACATCAGGCACAGTCGACCGGTGGTCAGCAAGGACAATCCAGTCTCTTCGTCCCTGATCCGGAATCCCAGTGGTGGCCTTCAGAGCTTGGATCGCCCAACTCCTTGGGTTCGCAAAACAACGTCCGCTACGCTTACTTTGCCGGATTGTGTCGCTTGGCGGTCAAGACGGGAAACGAAGTTTGGGTATACGACACGCTGGATCACCATATTGGCGGGTTTTCGCAGCAGCAGGGAATGGGCAGCTCGATCACGTTCACCAGTCAATACGGCGTCGTGAATCTGTCAGCGTTGCCCGTTGTTTCTCGAAACGGACAAAGCGTGCAGACGCCGCCGATTCCTGCGCCGATGGAGATGTCGACGGCCACAAAAACGACAACTCCAGAATACAGCGAGCCTGCAAGTGGCGCATCACAGCCGCCCTCCGCATCGTCATGTCTGGCTCAGTCATCCGATGAAATCCTGCATGCACTGTCGAAACTCGGCGATCTGAAATCGCAAGGCATTTTGACGGAAGACGAGTTCAACGCAAAGAAAGCGGATTTGCTGAGCCGGCTGTAACGGGCGGGGCTTGCCGTGGACTGCTCAACGTTTGGGGTTGACATTGTTTTTTCAGTCCATGTTTTCGTTCCATGCATCGCAATCAAAGTGAGCCTCAGGCGCTAGCCGTGGGCCGGCACCACAATCCGCCTCAGGCGCTAGCCGTGGGCCGGCACCACAATCCGCCTCAGGCCCACGGCTAGCGCCTGAGGCTCACTGGGCAACCAGTTGCGCCGGCAGTAGGGACATAAACTTGCGTAAACCCAAAAAGACACAACACCAAACTTTGAGCAGTCCAGGCTTTCCGAAGTAGTGGGTTTCGCCAGAAAACCCTTGGGAAGGGAATTCTGGCGAATCCCATTACCGGTTGCTTTTCACGACACGTGGCCGGGTTCGCTACTCGCCGACGATGAAGACTTGGAGTTTGCGGCAACCGTGGGCACCGAGGACGAGCGACTGTTCGATGTCCGCAGTCTTGCTCGGGCCGGAGACAAAGATGCCGAACGCCGCGTTGACTTTGCCCACTCGCTCGTACGCTTGATGCATGTTGCAAACGATCTGGCCGCGGGGCACGACGATCGCCAAGTATTGAGCGATGAAGATCATCACGCGATGGGGCAGCGTTTCGCCGTCGACCCAAATCGCACCGTTCTCGGCCACCATGAACTCGCCACGGGCGATCGTCCAATCCAGCCCCGATAACGCGTGAGGGTCCTCGAAACTCGCCGCATCCACGTTTCCCTGGACCGCTTCGGGGACAACAGATGCAATCTGCTTGGCATTGCTGAAAGCGGGAATGCCGCTGAGGATCTCATAGGCCTTTTCCGGACGATCGATCACGTGTGCTTCCCCGCCTACGAACGCCAGCGATTGGATGAACTGGCCCAGCGGATCGTCAAAGGTGGTGAGTTGCTGCACGTCCAGTTCGGGCAGCGGCGGGACCGTCGTGGGGCTGGAGTCCAACGCGTCTAGGATGGCTTGGCGGCTACGCGTGTGCGCTTTCATGACAGGAGTTTTCATCGCCGGGTCTCCATCGTCGGGTTGCCGGAATCCGATCGCGAATCAAGTTTCGACTCGCCACCTCGGTTGCGTTGGTACCACTGAGAAAACGATTCACGCGGCGGCTTGGGTAACTCGCGAGCAATCGTCCAAGTGTTCAGCCGGTTATGCGTCATCCAGTGCGGCAGGATCCGTAGTGCGGTTCGCCCGATTCGACCCGAGAGTGCAAACAGACGAGGATGTTGAAAGAGTGCTGATGCAAATTTCATCGAAACTCGTTTGCTCCACGGCAAGAGTCCTTTCCCGACAAGTTCACCACGCCAAGCCAGCAGTTGATGATGCAAAGGAATCTTGACCGGGCAGACGTCGGTGCAAGAACCACACAGGCTGCAAGCGTAGGGCAAGCTTTTGTATTGGGAGGCATCGCGGGCGGGAGACAGGACCGAGCCGATCGGTCCGGGGACCGTGGCGCGATAGCTGTGACCGCCGCTGCGACGAAAGACGGGACACGTATTCATGCACGCGCCGCAGCGGATGCAGTGAAGCGCGCTACGAAAGGTATCGCTCTCGCGCAGTTTGGTGCGTCCGTTGTCGACCAAGATGATGTGCAGTTCGCTATTCTCGTCGCGTGGTCCGAAAAAGTGTGAAGTGTAACTGGTGATCGGTTGACCGGTCGCCGAGCGTGCCAGCAAGCGTGTGAAAACGCCGAGGTCGCGTTGCCTGGGAATCAGCTTTTCCATTCCCATGCAAGCGATATGGACACGCGGCAGCGAGACGCCCAAGTCCGCGTTGCCTTCGTTAGTGCAGACGACAAAGCCGCCGGTTTCCGCGATGGCAAAATTGACACCGGTGATGCCGATTTCGCCGGAGAGAAATTTGCCACGCAGGTGGCCGCGAGCGGCTTCGGTCAAGTACTGCGGGTCAGAGGCACCTTGGTCCGTGCCCAGGTGATCGTGAAACGTCTCACCGACTTCTTCCTTCTTGATATGAATCGCTGGCAACACGATGTGGCTGGGGGTTTCGCCACGCAGTTGAACGATGCGTTCGCCCAAATCGGTGTCGACCACATCGATGCCGTTGTCCTCCAGGAAATGGTTCAAGCCACATTCCTCGGTCAACATCGACTTGCTCTTGACGATCCGTTGTGTCTTGTTGGCTCGCAAGATACTGAGCACGATTTCGTTGTGCTCAGCGGCATCTTTGGCCCAGTGCACCACGGCGCCACGTGCGGTCGCGTTCTTTTCGAACTCGCGTAGATAGAACGGTAAGTGGGCAATGGTGTGCGTCTTGATGCCGGACGCAACGCTGCGGAGATATTCCCATTCGGGAACCGATGCGGCTTGCTTGTCGCGTTTGCTGCGGACGAACCAGAGGGCGGAGTCATGCCACGGTGACCGGTTTTCGTCGGTGACGAAGGGGCGGGCGGCTTCGGGATGTTGGACGATCGGCAGCATACGCAAATAGTGTAGTTTTGAGGGAAGTGAAATTCGCGAATCAAATTCAACCCAACCGCTCAAAAATCAAAAGTCTTGCCGATTCAGTTCAACCCCAGTCGATATCCCAGCAGGGTCTCGCGTAGCACCTCGGCTTGCTTGTCCGTCAGCGGTGTCATCGGCAATCGTAACTCGCCGGTGTCTCGTCCGAGCATTTTCATCGCGGTTTTGACCGGAATCGGATTCGTCGACAGGCCGAGCATTCGGTTGCAGAGCGAGAAAAGCTGATGGTGCATCGATTTGGCCGTCGCGAAGTCACCACTGGCGGCGGCGTTGACCAAGCGAATCATATCGGCGGGGACAAGGTTTCCGACCACCGACACCACACCTTCCGCACCGACGCTCATCATGGGCAACGTCAGCGAATCGTCGCCCGAGAGGACGGTCAGATTGGTCGTGCCGACGATTTCAGAGCACTGATCCAGCTTGCCCGTCGCTTCCTTGACCATCGTGATTCCTGGCAATTCGGCCAGACGCTGAATCGTCGCTACCTCAATTTCCTTTCCACATCGGCCGGGGATGTTGTAGACGCAAACCGGAATATCGACCGATTCGGCGACCGCTTTGAAGTGTTGATAGAAACCTTCCTGGGTCGGTTTGTTGTAATACGGTGCGACTTGCAGGGTCGCATCGGCGCCTGCTGCTGCTGCACGCTTGGTCAGCCTCAACGCCTCGGCGGTGCTGTTGCTGCCCGTCCCCGCCATGACTTTGGCACGCCCAGCGACGTGCTGAATCACCTCCTCGATCACTTTCTCATGTTCAGCATGTGTCAGTGTCGGCGATTCCCCCGTCGTTCCGACCGGGACAATGCATTTCGTACCGGCATCGAGCTGAAAATCAATCTGTTCCCGCAGGCGACCATAGTCGACATCGCCGTGAGAGAATGGCGTGATGATCGCCACGGAAACGCCTGCAAAATCAGAACCTTTTCGACCAGCCATATCGGTCCAACACCTGGAATTAGAAAGAATACAAAGGGTAATGAGCATGAAGGATGCGGATTAGAAGCAGTTGGCCGACCTTCGTAAAGTCTCGCCAGGGCAGACACCGCTGAGTCGGCAAAGTTCGACAGCAAATGGTGCAAAGATGCGGACCATTCGTTGCCGTTTTACATTCTGATTGTTCACGGGAGGCTCTGAAGGGGGGCTTGCATGCCACGGCGGCCAAAGGTGATCGAGCGATTCGTCGTGCCATAGACAGCAAATATTCCTGCGAAGCAAATATTTTTGCGTTTTTTGGGGCATTCGGCTGCTGTCTCAGCGTTCCTGGATCGGTATCATGACGATGTCCGATTGCAATTGAGATTCACTCTCATTAAGATTTCGGGCTCCTGAGAATTACCAGCCGTGGCGAGATTGATCTCAAGCCACGATTGCCAGACTCGCCCTGCGATCAAAGCTCCCGCGTCAATCCCTCCCCATCTTCGAGCGTGATAGATGATCAAACCCTTGGAACCTGAGTTTCACGAGTTCAAGCTCTCCGAAGCCAGTGTGGGCGAGCTATTGTGTTGCGGCATCACTGCGAACGAGGCGTGTCACATTCGCATGAAGAGCTTGGGGATTTGCGAAGGTCGACGGCTGGAATTGCTATCCAATGGCGATCCGATGATCGTCCGAGTGGCCGGCTCGCGGATCGGGCTTTCACGCTCTCTTGCTGCATCGGTCTCTGTCAGTGAAGCCGCCGGTGCACAAAAAAACAACAACTAAGAATTCTTTGCCGGTGATTGCCGGGGCAGATGCGGCTGGGCCGAATGTTGCGGGTCCGAATTTTACTGGGCCGAATTTTACTGGGCCGGTGAAAACGGCACGCTCAGGTTCAGCCGCCGGATCGGTTGAGCAGCCGATCGTTTTGTTGGCCGGCAACCCGAACACGGGCAAGACATCGCTGTTCAATGCCCTCTCGGGCTTGCGAGCCAAAACGGCGAATTACGCCGGAGTCACCGTGGACATTCGCAAGGCGACGGTCCCTCTGACGGTTGACTGTGCGCAGGGCACGGCGCAATTGAGCATGCAGCTCATCGATTTGCCGGGTCTCTATGGATTGGTGCCCACCAGTCCCGAAGAAACGATTGCGTCGGAAGCGTTGTGTGATCAGCGGCTTGGTGACCCCGCAGCGGTCGTCATCGTCGTGGACTCGACGAACATGACGCGTGGTCTGACGTTGGTGCATTCGATCTTGGAATTGCAACTGCCTGCCGTGGTCGCACTCAACTTGATCGACGCGGCGGATTCCTCTGGTATCCGCATCGACGTCGCAAAGTTGTCGGAGAAACTCGGATGTCCCGTCGTGGCGGTGAGCTCCAAGACGGGTCGCGGCCTGGATGACTTGAAAACACTGTTGTCTGACTTGCTCTCACCGGAAACCGTCATCACTCCGGCTTATGAAACCTCGTGTGCGGTCGGTTGCTCAGGGTGTGCGTATGCAGAGCGTTTTGCGCGCAGCGAGTCGATGGTGGCCGACACGGTGTCCGGGCCAGCGTTGTCGCCGGCGTACACGGAGAAGCTCGATCGGTTCTTGACGGCACCTTGGGTCGGCACGATTGCGTTGGTGCTGATCATGCTGTCGGTGTTCTTGATGATCTTTTCGCTCGCCGACATACCGATGTCGTTGATCGAAGGCGCGTTTGCATGGATCGCCGGCAAGCTGGATGGGATTTTGCCCACTGAGCGGGTATCACCGTGGATTTGGTATCCCGCCGTCGCTGCGTCAACCGCAGTCGTCTTTGCGGCCGCGTATCGGCTGGCGTCGGTCCGTTGGACTTGGCAAACCGGTTTGGCCGCTGCGATCGCGACGGTGTTGATTGCTCTTTTGCCCCAAGCAGACTTTCGCAGCCTGTTGCTCAACGGCGTGGTGGGCGGGATTGCGGGTGTCGTGGTCTTCTTGCCACAGATTTGCATCTTGTTTTTCTTGATCACGATCTTGGAGGACTCCGGTTACATGGCTCGCGCCGCATTTGTGGCGGAGCGATGGATGCGTCGGGTGGGTTTGCCTGGCAAAGCGTTTGTGCCGATGTTGTCGGCACACGCGTGTGCGATCCCCGGCATCATGGCCACGCGAACGATTGAAAACTGGCGTGACCGTTTGGTCACCATCGCGGTATTGCCTTTGTTGACGTGTTCGGCACGTCTGCCCGTTTATGCCATGTTGGCCGCGTTGCTGTTCGGCGGCCAGCCGGTTTATGCAGCCCTCATGTTTGCCGGCGCGTATGTTCTCGGGATCACATCGGCATTGTTGACCGCGTTGGTGCTGCGTCGGACGGTGATCAAAGGCGAAACGGAACCGTTGGTGATCGAGTTGCCGCCCTATCGAAGACCCAGTTTGCGCAACGCGTTTTTGACGACTTGGGATCGCGGCTCGGTGTTTTTACGCAAAGCGGGCAGTGTGATCCTGTTGATCGCGGTCGTCTTGTGGGCCATGGCGACTTACCCCAAGCCACCGCAGGACGCTGATTCGACGGTGTTGGCAAGCAACGTCAGTGAGGCATTGAGCGAAGCTGAAATCGCAGCGGCCGAACATGCACAGGCTCAACTCGAGATGGAATATTCGATCGCTGGCAGGGCTGGCAAATTGATCGAGCCGATTTTTCGACCGCTCGGATTTGATTGGAAAATCAACATCGGCGTGATTTCCTCGTTCGCGGCCCGCGAGGTTCTCGTGTCAACGTTGTCCGTGGTCTATGGGATCGGCGAAGAAGGAGCCGAAGACGAGACGGGCTTGGTGGAGACGCTACGTCGTCAGCGGCGTCCCGACGGAACACTGGTTTTTACCACCGCGACTTGCTTTAGCCTGCTGGTGTTCTTTGTGTTGGCCATGCAATGTTTGCCGACCCAAGCCGTGACGCGACGTGAAACGGGATCGTGGCGTTGGGCGATCTTTCAGCTCGTCTACATGTCGGCGTTGGCTTATGTCGCCGCATTGATCGTGTTTCAAACACTGTCGGCGTTTGGGTTTCACCACACCGCTTGAGATCAACAAAAAAACGCACGGCCTCCCCCCGAAGGCCGTGCGTTTTACGTTTCCGCTGTTCGTCGATCGATTGGGCAGTCCGCTGCAAACGCGGGTCACGACCGAGCGATTTCCACCGGCTCCCAGAGAGAGCTGGTCGGACGGGCATGAGCGAACGTCGATCAGGACGAAGCGAGGAAACGTCTTTTTGAGAGAGGCTCTTGAAGTTCTCCGAAGTTAAAATCGACCGCCGGAGTGTTGATCCCCAGTCCAAGTTGCGTGAATGCGTTATCAATTGCGGTTGCCGTGGCTCCGGTACCCACCGTTTCTTGGCCGTCGCGGAAACCGGACGGTTGAGTTTGGTCAACTCGGTAGGTTCCGGCTGGCAAGTTGGCAAAGAGATAGTCACCATTCGCGTCGGTCGTGGTTGATCGGCTGATCGCGTTGCCCAAGGTGTCGTTGCCCGTCAACGTCAAGGCAACTCCTGCGATTCCCGTCTCACCTGCGTCCTGAACTCCATCGTTGTCCAAGTCGAGGTAAACCGTACCTGCGATGCTGGACAGAACCGGATCGATCGTCGTTGTCGCGCTGGCGGTGTTGTTGTTCGTGTTGGTTTCGTTCGTGGTGGTCGAAACGCTCACGTTGTTGATCTGATCGGCGGTCACTCCGTTGTTCACACTTGCAACGATCGTGAACGAGAAACTGGCGTTGGGAGCAAGATTGCCACCGTTGACGGTGACCACACCATTGGTCGCCGTCAGGGCTCCGCCATTGGGGCCGGTTCCGCTGACGAAAGTCACACCCGATGGCAGCGTGTCCACGGCCGTTGCAGCGACGGCAGTCGAAACGCCGGCGTTGGTCACGGTGATCGTGTAAGTCAGGTTTTCGCCGACTTGTGTTGCCGCGACGTCAACAGACTTGGTCACGGTCAAGTCCGCAGTGGGAGTCGCCGTGATGTCTTCCGTTGCCGTGTTGTTGTTCGTGTTGGTCTCGCCCGCACTGGCTGCTACGGTCGCCGTGTTCGTGATCGTTCCCGTTGCATCGACGCCGACGGTGAATACGAGCGTAGCGTTCGCGGTTGCCCCATCATTCAACGTGATGCTGGGGAAGGTCACCGTGGTTCCGTTGCTCGTCGCGGCTTGTCCGTTGAGCGTTCCGCTGACAAAAGTCAAACCGGTCGGGATGTTGTCCGTCAGGATGACGCCGGTCGCGGTACTCGGGCCACTGTTTGTCAGTCCGATCGTGTAAGTGACGTTTTGTCCTGGTGCCGGAGTGGTGTCGTCGGCCAGCTTGGTGATCGTCACGTCGAATTCAGGCGTCAGGTTCGTCGACGCAGTATCGGAATTGTTCGTCGTATCCAACTCCGTTCCACTGATCACCACACTGCCGGTGTTGGTGATGGTTCCGGTTGCTGATTGGACAATGTCCGCCGTGATGGTGAAGGTACGAGTCTCGCCAACGGGGATGGACGCGTAAGTGACGGTCGCTGTCTGAGTGTTGGAGTCAAAGTTGGTTGTCGCACCGGTGGCACTGATCACCGCGCCGGTCAAGCCGGCTGGCAGGACATCCGTGAATGTCACTCCCGTTGCGTCACTGATGCTGTCGGTGTCGTGCGAGATGGTGAACGTGTAGACCAGTTGGTCTTGCCCCGGCACCGCGGTCGCCAAATCAACGTCTTTGGTCAAGATCACATCGGTCGCTTGACCAGGCGTGACGGTGACGGTATCCGTGTTGTTGGTCGTGTCGGTGTCAATGTCTGTTGTGGTGATGACAGCGGTGTTGGGAATGTCGGCAGTCGCATCGGATCCGACTCCAACGACAAACGTGAACACAACGGTCTCGTTCGGGTCCAGCGTTCCGACGTCAAACGTCAGGTCTTGACCGTTGACGGAATTGGTCACGGTGGTCGTCCCTGCGTCGAAGCTCACGAAGGTCAATGCCGCATCGAGTGTGTCGGTGATTTCCACGCCACGAGCCACGCCGGGGCCGTTGTTGGTCGCCGTGATCGTGTATGTCATGTTGGCACCGGCCGTCACTGTGCCCGTGACGGCTTTATCGATCGCCACATCAACGTTTCGCACGATCGGCGTGGTGACTTCCGCCGTATTGTTGTCCGGAGTGGGATCCATGTCTGGATCTCCCACCACCGTCACACTATTGACGATTGGGGTTGGCGAATCGGCGTCAACCAAAACAGTCACTTCGATGACCTCGGATGCACCGTTGGCGAGATCTCCAACGTCAATGACCAGGTTTCCACTGCCAGCAGGTGTTTCCGTGACCGTTCCCGCACCGGTACTGAACTGGGCGCTGACAAACGTGGTGGACGCGGGCAGTGTGTCGGTTGCGATGACATTGGTCGCGTCATCGGGGCCGTTGTTGGTCACGGTGATGGTGTACGTGAACTGCGTACCTGCCGGAACGGACGCGCCGGCTTGGTTGTCCGATTTTGTGACCGACAGATCGCTGTTGTTCAATGTCACCAAAGCGTCGTCGCTGTTATTCGTCAAATCCGTCTCGACTTCATCACCCGCGATCACGGCGGTGTTGGTCAAGTCAGCCGTTTGACCATTGGCGATGGTGGCCGCGATGCGAATCGTTCCAGTGCCGTTGAGAGCCAAAGCACCGATGGCGACGCTGATGTCTTGGCCGTTGATCGTTGGCGTGAATGTGCCAAAGTCCGAGTTGGCTTGATCAATCGTCAGACCCGCGGGCAACGTATCCGTGATCACGACATTGCTGGCGTCCAGCGGACCATTGTTTTGGAAATCGATGTCAAAGAAAACAGTACCGTTGCCGGTCAACGTCGACGCTGCGGCATCGACGGTCTTGGTAACGGCCAAGTCGATCGTCGGTGTGACGCCAAAGTCAACAGCAAAGTTGGTGTTGGGATCGGTGTCACCATCGTTGATCGGCTCTGCGCCCGCCGTTAAGGTGACCTCTCCGGTGACCAGGCCCACTCCGGCGAGCAACGCACCATTGTCGTCGCCGTCCGTGTCCGTGTCATCCGGATCGGGAGCCGGATCATTGCCCGTGCTCGTTGCGTACCCGAACAGGGGAGCCCCCGTCAGGAACTGCGATTCCGGAATCACCACCACATAGTTACCGGCTTCTAGTCCGGTGAAGGAGTAATCACCGTTGCCGTCGGTTGTCGTGGTGGCCACGGCAACTTGGTTGGCCGGGTCGATCGCGCCGCCGCCGTTGGGCTCGGCATAGAGGTCAACGGTAACGCCCGCGACTCCTGTTTCCCCGCCATCCAGCAGGCCGTTGTTGGTGTTCGCTCCACCGCCCAAGTCTTCGAATAACGTGCCGCCGAGGGTCAGCAACTGCTCGTTGGGCAAGTTCGCCGTCAGCAGGTTGGGGCCACGGACCGTGAACGCAGCGAATTGAATGTCGTTGTTGGCAGCAACCGTGACGAGGAATTCGATCGCGCCGATATTGTTAAAGTCCGGTGTGCCGGTCAGTGTGAAGTCAGACGTGTATCTCACAAAGACGTCTTCTTGGAATCCAACAACACCCGTGTCCATCGGAATGTTCACGTTGACTTCGGCAAAGTTGGCTGCGTCGGTGTAGACGCGGACGGTCACCGTGTCGCCGCCCAACTGATCCGATGTCTGAATCAGGATCCCCGCATCAGGATCGATCGCTTCGCCCGGCAGTCCACCACCAAGGCTGACGCCACCCAGACCCGTCGGCGAGAGGTTGGTCGAACCGTCGTTGCCGTCATATTGAATCAGAACGGTGCCTTCCGCGGCTGTTTGCGAGCCAATGGACAGAATGTCATCGTTTGCATCAGCGGCGACATTCAAGATCCCTACTCCGCTCGTCCGCGTGACCAGGATATCACGGAACCCACCGATCGCTTCGGGAGCAGCTGCTGAACTGGGGACCGTCGGGTTGGCTCCATCGGCCGTGACGACCTGACCGGTTTGCGTGAAGTCGTCGATCACGGTCATGACGTCTCCGCTATCGTCGGTCACCGTGACCACGATCGGATCGGGTGCCAGCAACTCAGCGCTGGCGGGTTGTTGGCGGACGATGAACGTGTCCTGATTCAAACCGCGAAAGAAATACATCCCGTTAACGTCGGTCAACTGAGTTTGAATCGCGGCACCGTCAGCACCGTTGATCGTTCCGCTGGCATCGACATCTCGGAAAATCTCCACGGTGACGTTCTCAAGCCGTGGGTCATCGCCGCTGAGTCCGTTTCCGGTCAAATCGGCAAACGAGATCCCCGAGATCGCGCCCAAGTCGCTGGCGAGCAACTCACGCTTGGCAAGCGTTTCCATGCCGAGACGACGATTCTTCTTCCTCGCACCTGCTGAGGGTGCAAGATCGTTGCCTCGGAAACGCCGCGCGATGCGTTGAACGATTTGATGCCAGGCCATGTGACAATCCTGTGGTGTTTTTTGCTGCCAGCATGGGAACGTTCACTGATGTTCCCCGCCGTCGATTTCCCCGTAAGCTTGAACTGCCACCTTATTCTTGCGTCCTGTCACGACGCTCTCAACTTTCAATCCGACTCATCGAGGGCGATCCCAGGTGAGTCCATATTGCTAGCTGTGAAGTTGGCAAAAGCTGCTTTTCTTCTCAATCGGCCCGATAGACCGCTGAGACAGAGAAATTCACCACGAGTGGAGTTTTAACGATTACCACCGATACTCCAGGCCATAGTTGATGCCGTGAGCCCAGTAGTCGACCGTGTCAAAGGCGAATACGGGTCGGGGGTCACCCGCCGGATTGGCACCCACGGGGGGCAGGAAGTTCGGGTTGATGTCGGTAGGGATGTGCTGGCCAGGTCGAACCACGTTGGACCAGTAGATGCCGCTGTACCCAAAGGTTGCTTTCAAGTGGTCGGTCAATTGATAGCCAAGCGTCAGGTTCAACTCCGGCACCACACTGAACTGGTTTTGCTCGAACACGCCGCTGTTTGACGCGAGTGCCAAGAATCCAGCATCGAACGTTTGCGCGGGTGGATCGTTGGGATCGTTGATGATCGTCTGACCGCTGATCGTGACCGATTGTTTGGTATTGCCGATCGCCAGTTTCACCAAACTTTCCCAAGTCCAGTAGCCACGCGTCAGGCGATAGCTCCAGCCCAGGTCCACACCGTTGAACTGGTTGAGCGTACGAAAGTTGTCGGTGATGTCGAATGTTCCCGGATTTGCAGTGTCCGTGCTCACCAAGTCTTCCGTGATACGAACGCCTTCGTCCAGTTCCAAGTAGCGATATCCGAGACGGAAATCCATCCGCGTGCAGTAGTGTTGCGGGCAACCACAGAACAACCAGCTTTCACATCCCTGATCGCAGCATCGCAGGTGACGGAAGTGGAAGCTGCCGCCGCTGAGTTGACTGTCGATCCGTGCGGTGCCGGTGCCCGACACGATACCGGGGAATGCCACGAGTTCCGAATCGGCCAAGCCGGTTGCCGTGTTAAAAAACGGTCGGGCAACGATGGGCGAGCCGGCACTGGTGGTAGCAAAGCTGTGACTGTTACGCCCCAAGTCGATGAACTCGGCTCCGACACCCAATGTGTGACAACGATCCAACCAAATGCCGAATCGCAAACGGCTGCCTTCCAAGCCATCGTCGATGTACTGACGATCGCCGAACAAAGTGCTGGTGCCAGGGCGAGTCAAAACACCGGCGTCGGCTCGCGCCGTTCCCGTCGGTGAAGTGGTGAACAGAGCAGGCACGTACACGCCGTCTTGCCACCAACTGAGCCCTTCGTATGAAATCCAGCCGTCCTGCGGCAGACTCAATGTCAGCGCGGGACGCCAAGCGCGTCCGCTAGGCAGCTCGCCACACATGCTGCAACCACAGTTCTGGCCACAAGTTCCGATGGAGTCGCAACCGTCACATGCTAGGCTGCCGCATCCGCAGGCTGGTCCCATCGCATCGCACGCTCCGCCGACCACACTGCTGCCCATGGGTTCGTAGTAAACCTCTCCTTCCATCGGCATGCTGACCGTCGGAGACGGTATGACGCCCGAATGCATCGGAGAGGTCTCGATATGTTGTGCTTGCTGGACACCGCTTGAACGTGACGCGACAGGCTTGGTCGCACTGGCTTGCCGAACGGGCGAGGGCAGCGAAGCCGTGGTTGCGACCGGCTGCTCCTGTTGGAACGATGCGTCATGGTCAGTGCGTTTGGCCGCCACACTCTTGCTGCCCCCTCGACTGGGTGACCATTGGGCGCGGGCCACACGCTCGCTGTTGCGAACGGAAGGCGATGGAGTTTGAGCGGCTGCCGTCGCAGCGATTGCGCCGGAGAGGAACAAGGCCCAAACAAAGCGAAATTGAGTTGTACGCACTGTCGTCACCATGGAAGACGGGAACGATGATCAGCCGCGACCGTGCCGTCGCCTCAGACCGTCATCAAAACACGAACGAACCCCCGTAAAATCTCGCCGGTTGGGATCACTCACCGGGTTTCCGGGGAGCCTCTCTGGGCCGGCAGACCGGCATGAACCGGTTCGAACATGAGCGATATCGTCCAGCCCGCTCTGAAACCCTTAGGCAATCCCCGGAAAATCAGAAAAATGATCAAAGTCACCCCAATCGTCAAAACCTACCGTATTGATAGCAACGCTGGTTTTAGTGCTCGTATGACGCCGCACAACGCGTCTACTGCCTGTTTGACCCGCAGCCAAAGGCGCAGGCGGCAGCGGCGATCGACTCTGCGGGGCAAACCGGTTGATAGCGTCTCCTACGCCTTCGGCTGCGGGTCAAACACGCAGGGCCCGGTCGCTCTCGAGAGCCACAGACGCCAATGCCGACAACGATCGGAACCCCAGGCCCGAATTCGGGTTCCAACGGATAGACTGTAAGGAGAATGCGTACTCATTAACCTGCCATTCGCTGTCCGAGCACCGGGGGTAACCTTCCCAGTTGCCTGTTCATGCGTTGACCTTTGCCCCACAGTCCCACTTGTCCGTCAGCGATTCCACCGCTCTGAGATACCAGCAATCCGACCCGGATGTCCGGTTGATGCTGCGCGTCAGCGACGACGATGCCGGTGCCTTTGAAGAGTTGGTTCGCAAATACCACCCCCGTTTGGTTCGCTTGATGCGTGCGATTGGCCCCAGCCCAGAACTCGCCGAGGATCTCGCCCAGGAGACCTTTCTCCGCGTGTTTCGTGCCAGAGAACGGTACCAGGCCGGCGCCAAGTTTTCGACTTGGCTGTTCACCATTGCTGGCAATGTGGCTCGAAATGCCAGTCGAACCATGCGTCGGCGTCACGAAGTCAACGAGGTCGACGCGCCGCAGAGCCCTGATGACAATCCCGGTGCCGGTATCTTGGCCGGCACGGCGTTAGACGCCAGCGGATTGATGCCGACCCGACAGGTGGAGGGTGACGAGCGTGCAGAGATCGTCCGCCAAGCCATTCGTTCACTGGGGGAGCGTCAGCGAACCGCCCTGATGCTATCGCGGTTCGAAAACATGAGCTATGCGGAGATCGCGGAGTCGATGGAGTTGACTCCCAAGGCGGTCAAGTCGCTGCTCAGTCGCGCACGCGTGAATTTGCGTGAGATCTTGCAGGCCTACATGGACAACGGCTCCAGCCCGGTCGAGGAGCAGGAATGAGAAACATCGAAACCTTGACGGACGAACAACCCGTCCATCCCGACGACGAAACACTCTCGGCCTACTTGGACGGCGAACTCTCCAACTCCGAACGTACCGAAGTTGAGAATCGACTGATCAAGGACGAATCGTTTCGCAAGCGATTGCAACAACTGCAATCCAGTTGGGACTGGCTCAGTCAACTGCCGTCGGAGGCCCCCAGTGAAAAGCTGATGCAGTCGACGATCGAATTGGTGATCAGCGACATCGAACCGCCCAAGAAAGAAACCCGCAGCTGGTGGGGTGACTATCGCGCTTTGGTTCTGGGACTACTGTTGTGCTTGGTCTGTTTCGTTGCGGCCGTCGGTGTCACACGGGAACTGGAACGTCAACGGTTACGAGCACAGGTATCTGATCTGACGCTTGCCGAAAACCTCGACGCATTGTTGCTGGGCAATGATTTCGAATTGATGCGAGAACTGGATGCCAGCGTTTCTTGGAAGATGATGGTGTCGACTTACCAGGACATCAGCGGCCAAAAACTGCTGCCCGATGTTCTGGTTGCCAGCACCCCCGTCGATCAACGCGAAACAGCAATCGCCGACATGACGCCGCTGGAACGCGCGTCGCTGGAAAGTCACTGGAAAGCGTTTCGATCACTCGACGAAACGACGGAAGCGAAAGTGCGTGAGACGGCACGTACTCTGAGTCAACAGCCCGACGCGGAAACGTTGACTCAAACAATGAAAACGTACGCACGCTGGCGTGAGTCGCTGCCTGCCGAGATGCGTCAAACCCTGGAATCGTCCGAAGGCGTCGCGCGTCGCCAAGCCATCGAAGCCGCCGTCGCCTACTCACTCGGCAAACTCTCTGATGACTCAGGCAGCATCATCAGTGATGAAACCGCCGACCGCATCTGGTTTCAACTGCAGCGATTGTTGCAGGAGCGACTCGCCAGTGATGATGAGCTGACTGAGTTCTACGAGCGGATGAAACAAGTCACCGGCGACGACCGCGCCGAAATGGCTTTGATCAGCATGATGGTTTTTCGGCGCATGGATGGCCGTCGTGGACGCAGTTGGAATCGTCCGCCATCAGGTGGAAACTTTGTCATGCCGCGCACACTGTCCGATGACGACCTCAACGACATGACCGTCATCCTGGATGACAATGCACTGCAAAATCTCAACGCTTTGACCAACTGGAACCCGTACAGCGGACGTGATCCGCATTTGGTTTCGATCGCCATGCAAGCTTGGGTGGAAGAGACCGTCCGCCGTAACGCGCCGCAACGAGAAAACACGGAAACAGAAAGCTGGATCCAGCGCTACGAGAAAAGCGAAGACCGCGACGTGTTAGACTTGCTGACGCCCGCAGAAATCAAACGCCGCTTGCTGCCTCAGCAAAACTGGTTCCGCCGCGGTGAATCCTCCAGCACCCAGCGATAACACAAGGTACTTCAGCCTCCAGTACGTCAGCCTCTCTAGTGCATCGTCCAGTCTTAGAACGTGGGTTCGGTAGATGAGCCGTTTTGGCGTTAGCCACGGTTTTCGTGACACAACCGTGGCTAACGCCAAAACGGCTAACCCCAAAATCAAGACCGGATGATGCACTAGGCTGACATCAAGCACGACATCCGTATCCAAAATCAGCACAGAAACCCCGCTACCCCAACGCCAGCTACCCCGCATCCATGAAAGCCGCCTTCATCGAGCAAACCGGCTCCCCAGATGTCATTCGATTCGATGACTTGCCCGAGCCCAAGCCTGGGGCCGATCAAGTCGTGATTCGCAATCACGCCGTCTGTGTCAATCCGATCGACACGTACGTCCGAGGCGGATTGGTCGCGGGCGAGTTACCGATGCCGTACATCTTGGGTTGCGATGCCGCTGGTGTTGTGGAGTCGGTCGGAGCGAACGTCACTGAGTTTCGTACTGGCGATCGAGTTTGGTGTTCCAACCAAGGACTGCTGGGGCGTCAGGGCACCTTTGCCGAAAAGATTGCCGTGGATGCCCATTGGTGCTATCCGATTCCCAACAACGTGGAGTTCACCACGGCAGCCGCTTGCGCTCTGGTCGGCATCACCGCTCACCTCGGTTTGTTTCAATTTGCCAAACTGGTCGCCAATGAAACCTTGCTGGTGATCGGTGGCACCGGCGGCGTCGGATCGATGGTGGTTCAGATGGCCAAGGCCGCTGGCGCAACGGTGATCACGACCGCTGGCAGCGATGAGAAATGTGCGCTGGCGACCAAGTTGGGTGCTGACACGGTGATTCATTACCGCAATCAATCCATCGCCGACGCCGCATCTCAAGCTGCCCCCGATGGCGTGAACGTGTTTTGGGAGACACGACGATCACCGGATTTTGACATGGCGGTCCAGTTGCTGGCACCGCGAGGACGCATGATCGTGATGGCAGGACGTGATGCCCGGCCAGAGTTTCCCGTCGGGCCGTTTTATGTCAAAGAATGCTCGCTGCACGGTTTCGTCATGTTCAAAGCCAGCCCCGATGAAATGCGCGTCGCGGCCGATGACATCAACCGCTGGCTTTCTGATGGCAAGCTGGTCGCGAACATCGACCGAGTCATGCCCCTGTCGGAAGCCGCCGCCGCACATCGGATTCAACAAGCCGCCACCGTGGAAGGAACCGAGACGCTGCAAGGAAAGATCGTCCTCACCGTCGACTAGTCACCTGTGATGTCGGAATCCCTCAACCCCTACGCCGCACCCTCGGACCTCGCTTCAACTGCTGCGTATTCAGGCGATATGCCACGTCGGATTGATGTCGATGTCACAGAGCGACATCTTCGCTACGCCGAAAAACACTATCTGCTGCACTGGCACTCCGGACGCCTGACGCTGCTTTCGATCTTGGCGATCGTTGGCGGTTCAGGGCTCAGTATCTGGCTGCAAGTCAAAAACATCGTGCCACTGCCCATCACGCAGTCGGGCCTGGCCCTGGTGACGGCACTCGCCTACTGGAGTGTCGTCAGACACTCCAAGGTCAAGACCCGACAACAACTCACAGAGCACGGGATTCTGCCTGGTGCGAACTGTGAGTTGATTTTCAATACCGACCGCGGAACCATTTCGATGGTGAACTCATCCGGTCGATACGAATGGCGAGCAGGCGAAGTCGATTTGTGCAACACACTGGACGGACTGATGGTCTGCCCCGAACCGTACTTGTACGTGTTCGTTCCAAAGCAGACAGATTTTGTCACCTGTGACGCACGCGGGTTTCGCAAACAACTGACGCAGTTCATCGCGTCAGTAAAAGCCAAGTGAGAAACAGGAATCCGTAGCGGACGAGGTCACGAGTCCATCACCACTTGAAAGCCCATGGCAAAGCCAAACACCACGTCGAGGTCAATTGCACAGGGCTTCACACCGTTTGACCCGCAGCCGAAGGCGTAGGAGACACCACCAACCGGATTGCACCGCAGGGCAAAACGCCGCTTCCGCCTACGCCTTCGGCTGCGGGTCAAACGCCGCAGCACCTGCTGCTCCTCACTTCCAACAGACCAACTCATCTCCAACTCGGACCAGCAGGCGGCCATCAGCAAACGCGGGTGATGAACCAACAGGGCCTCCCAAGTCAACCTCGGCCAACTTCTCGAACTTATCAGCAGCGCGAATCACGGTCGCTTTGCCGTCCAAACTGATCATGAGCACTTTGTCACCGACCAAAATCGGGGACGAACCAAAGTTTCCGCCGATACGTTGCGTCCAGATGGGTTTTCCTGACTTCACATCGGCGCACGATGCAATGCCTTTGTCGTCGATCATAAAAAGTCGTCCTTGGTGAACGACCGATGTGGGCACGTAAGGTGCTCCCCGATCGATTCGGTAAACTTGCTCAGCCGACTGCGTCTTGGTTGACGGAATTCGCACGGCGACCAAATGATTGCCTCCTCCGCCGCTGCCGCTGCTGCCGATCGCCAAATCATCCACGACGATCGGTGAGCTGCAGCATCGCATTTCGAACACGGGCGTCTTCCACAGCATCTCTCCAGTCTCGATCGAGACACCGAACAAACCGTCGCCTGTGTTGGCACCGATCAATTGATCACCGTGAACGGCGGGCACTCCGTAGCAACTGCGAGTCGTCGTCAGTGGAGTCTCCCAAATCGTTTCGCCTGTTTGTTTGTTGATCGCCATCAATCGACTCTTGCCGGGCGTTTGCCCAGGTTTGAGTTGCTCGGCTTGTTGAGAATTCAGCAAGATGACTTTGTCGCCCACGATGCGTGGTGAGGTTCCAAAGCCGTGCTGGCTTTGCCATGTCCCAAAGTCGCGTGTCCAGACTTCGTTTCCCTCATGGTCCAAACATTTCATGATCGTATGCAGCGGTTCGCTCCAGCACACGATCACGTGCTCGGAATCGACCGCCGGTGTGCTGGAGGCGAAAGTGTTTCGTTTGTGGACGTCGTGAGAGGTGTAGGGGAACGAACGCTGCCAAATGGATTCGCCGCTGGTCAAGCCGACGGCACGAACCAGAATCTCACTGCCATCGGGTTTTGCATCGAGCAAGTAAACCTTGCCATCGAGCACGGTCGGCGAGCCGACTTCCGTGGACGAAAGTTTGAACCTCCAGGCAACCGACGACTGCGAATCGATCGCGGGCATTTCCGCATCGGCATCAACACCCCCGATATCGCTGCCATGAAAATGCGTCCAATCCCAAGCGTGCGAAGGCGAGCAGATCGATACACTGAGCAGCAACGCAACGGCTCCAACACGAGCCAAAAAACGATGCACCATGATGATTTCCTGAAAGGTTTATGAGTCGGCTTTTTAGACGGCAAATCCTGTAGACTGGCAGCTTTAGGCCAGCGGCTTTCGACCGGCAAATTGTAAACCAAACTCTGTCGATGCGGCAATTTGCCACGAATTTACTTTCACAGCCCGAGTCAACAAACGCGAGGTGAGTGCGGTGCATCACAAAAACGCCTGCTGGATCGCTGCCTGTGTGGCATTTTTGTTGTGCCTGGACGGCTGTGTCATTTTTCGCCCGACTGCGATGGTCCGGTACGAAACAGAAAGGGATCGATTCGAAGTTCTCTGTGTGATGGAGCAGATTCGGTTCGAACACGATGCCGAAGCTGCCGGAATGAAGTCGCTCTGGGACCAGCGAGAAAACTGGCTCCCCCTCGTCCTGGATACAGGTTTTTTGGGCGACCTGTCGTTCTTGCGGCTCAGCGACCGCCGCATCGCCTCCATGCAGCTCGGGGCGAGCCCCGGTGCAGAAGTAGACCTGCCCATGGATTTGAGCGTCATCGAAATCCACCCTGGCGAGTTCTTTGTCAACGAGGATTCCGGGATCGCGTTTCATCAATCCGTTGGTGTGCCTGGGAAATGCATCGACGCGATCTTGGACTATCTGGCTGTGGAATTGTCTGTCGAAATGAACGCTAACGCACAACGGGAGTTGCTCTCCGATCGCCCCCGGAAATCTTGGGAAACCGTCAGATCAAATATGAACGACGCCTTCGACAAAAAATCGCCTGCCACGAAAAACGAAGACATACAATCCGCCCCAGACTCGCGATCACCGTTTCGCGACGAGTCTCTGCAACTACTTGCCAACGGAAAACTCAAATACTCTCGCGATGGCAGCACGATCCAGGTCTCGATTCCGATGAGCGTTACCGATCAATTCGAAGTCATCGAGACGTTCAACCACTACGTCAAGCTGCAGGAAAACTACCTCACCAACTCGCACTCCTTGGCCGCTCATGTCATCCGGACCGCCCGGTTGTCCAAAGCCGGCGGTGAGCTACAGGTTGAGATCAAACTGGATCAACAGAGCGATTCACCGAATTTCTCCCAAGCGACGAGCAACACCTGGATTGGGCCTGCTCCCAAGGGCAGGCCTTATCTTTCTCAACGGGAGTGCCTGTCGCTGCTGCAGAAGCGTGGAGTGCCGGTTCGCACCGACCTCACTCGCCAACAGGTTGTCTCACGCTGGAACGAAGGTCGCTGATCGCGGGCAGTCCGTTGACACCGGCTCCGTTGACACCGGCTCCCTTTGAACTGGCAGCCGAAAGGAGGTGACAGTGAACTGTGAGGGCTTCACATTGTTTATCCTGCGATTCGATGAAAGTGAACTTCATCCGGTCCAAGACAGTCTTGTGCCAGTTGCACCAAGTGTTCGTGGTGAGTGAACAGGATCACCTGAGTCCGCAACGAAAGCGACGAAAACCGACGCAAGGCGGCGGAGGTTCGTTCGTCATCCAACTGAATCAGGCAGTCGTCGATCACAACCGGGACGGTCTTTCCACCGGAAAGCTGATGTTCCAACGAAGCCAGCCGCATGGCCAAATACAATGCGTCGGCGGTTCCCAGACTCATGTGTTCTACGGCCACCAAAGTTTCCGAGTCGTCGCCTGCTGCTTGACTGGCTTGAACTCCGTGCAGTTGCGACTTGCCGCTGTTGTCATACTCGGCGCGTAAACTGGAGTAACGGCCGCATGTCAAATCACGGAACGCTTCGCACGCGATTTTTAGCACCGGGCTCTCATTCTCGCTTCGGTAGTGATCGATCGCCCGTTGCAAAATCATCGCTGCAATCTTCAGCCTTGCGTACTTCTGCGCCTCTCGATCGAAACGCCCACTCAAGAACTGGATCGTTTGATTCAGTTCCGCTGCCGTATCGCCACCGTCTACAAGCGCGATCTCTCGTTTGATGACTCCCAATTCCTGCTGAACCGACTCCATCTCCGGGACCAGTTGGGCAAGTTTTGCATCAAGCTCGACCAGTTCTTGATCCAAAGATTCCAAATCCTGTGATTCAACTTCAACGGCAAACGCGGTTAGCGATTCGCTTCCCGCGACCATCATCAACTGTTTTTCAGCGGTCGCCAGTTCGCTCGCCGCTCTTTGCTTGTCCCGAGATCGTTCCTCCATCGCAGGCAACTCGTCGATCTCTGTCACCCCGGCTTCTTTGCACAGTTCACGCAACTGCACATTGGCGCGATCCAGACCCGTGATCACTTCTTCAAGCTTTTTCGTCAGTCCGTCACGTTGTCCGACCAAACGAAGGTGTTCAGCGGCGGCCAGTTTTGCGTCTTGGAGCCTTCGATGCAATTGATTTGCCAAGTCAGCAACGGGAACACCAGTGGCGGTATCGAGGGACAGTAGGCGATGGATACTGTTCACGCGAGCGGTGAACGCGTCCGCGTCGGAGTCGATGGAATGGATCCGTCCGATGACGATGTCGCGTTCCCGCTTCTCCTCTCGAATCTTGGCAATCTTTTGCAATCGAGCGCTGATGGCACTCGGACTCTGATCACGCTGTCCGGAAAAAGACTCGGTGGCTTGATTCCAGTCGGCATCCCATTGCTCGCGTTGCTTTTCGCTCGCAGCCAACGCGGACTCGGCGTTGGGCAATTCCTCGACGGTTTCTTTACGTCTGCGTTTCAGATCGTCCAAGCGGCGTGCGGAGTCCATCAACTCAGACTTGATCTGTTGTGCGACATCGTGCAACGCTTCCAAATTCATCTCGCCCAGTGCATCGTTTGATTCGGCACCGACGACTGACGTGACGGGCATCGCGGACATCGCGATCTCCAGGATCGATGCCAAACGACGAGCCGTTCGCTTGATCTTGGACTGAGCCGCGTCTTGCTTGGACCGACATTGGTTCAACGAATCATACTTGTCGCACAACGCCTGATGCGTTGCGATCCACTTTCTCATCTGTCGCGGCGATTCGGCACGGATTCCGCATGCTTTCCACAGCTCTTGCCATCGCCCGTGTGTCTCTCGAACCACTGACTCGGATTCCTCGACGGCTTGCGCGGCCGATGTCAGTTTCCCCTCCAACAACACCAGTTCGCGTTGCACTGTCGCACGCTGGGCGACTTGTTGGTGATGCGCCCTGATGGTATCGACGGTCAAATCAGCTTCCCGCGTCTGGACCTTCAGAGATCGAGCTCGCTGACGCACTTCCTGAGCATTTTCAGCGACCGACTCCATTGCGTCGATAGATTCATCTCTCAGTCGCCGTTGTTCGGCTAACTCCGCCTCTGTCGGCAGCGTTTGCTCGGAATGCAATTGCGCCAGCGTGGAAAGTGCATCGCGCTGTTGATCGAGTAACCGCTGGCGTTCAGCGATCGCCGCATCTCGATTCCGTTCGCAGTGGGCGATCGCCGTGTCATGATCATCGACTTCTGCCAGTGACGCGATGCGTCGCTCGACTGCGTCCTGCAATTCAATGTCGGCGAGCCCCAATTCGACCATCAGCCGTCGGCACTCCGACTGCAGCTCATCACACTCCAATTTCCATTGTTCGGCGGCGGCGAGCATTGCGTCGGGTGCTCCGATATCGCTCAAGACGGAATCGATCATTTGCGGATCGCCGGCCATTGGCGTCCGTTCCAGTTCGTCGTCCAGATCAGCCAGTCGCTTACGCAGCATTTCAACTCGCTGACGCTCGTCTTTCTCTTTCTCTCTCAGCCGTTTGTACTCACCGGCCAGTTCGTTGATGCTGGCCTGGGTGGCATCACTGACATGCACCTTTGCGATTGCCTCGTCAATCTCCTGCTGAGTCGCTTTGTCGTCCAGTTGAATGTCCAAATCTTTCAAGTGCTCTCGCAGGTGGCGATTGAGAGTATGCACCCGTTTTTTGAGCACGGATTGGTCAGTGGATGCCGCCTGACGAGCAGCGATCTCTTGGAACAGCGAAACAATTTCCTTTTCGTGGTCGATGATCTCGGGGTGAACATGTGTCAATTCAAGCTGCCGTTCCAACTCCGCCAGATCAGCTTTCATGCCCGCGACACGCTGTTCAAAATCTTCGCGATCACGCAATGCTTCGCGACGCCGTGCGGCAAAGTCCTCGTCCAACGCGGCAACGTCGCCCAACTCAGCCAATCGCTGTGATTGACGTCGCCAGATCGGGACCACACCTGCCGCGCTGCGGAAACCCTGCAACTGTTCTCTACGTCGTTGGCAGCGAACGTGCTCTACGGCAAGCCGCTTGGCCTTGCCTTCGAAATCGACTCGACGCTGAACCAATTGTTTGTATTCAGCCGGCATGACTTGCGATTCACGCAACTTTTTTCGTTTCTCGTCCAGCTCACTCAGCAAAACATTCAATACCGGTTTACGGGCATTGGACGCAAACAATTCTTTGCACTCATTTTCGAGCTGCGATTGAATCGCCTTGAGCTGGCCAACGCCGGCACCGGCGCTGAACAGGATCTCGCCCAGCTCCCCCTTGCTATCCAAGATCGCTTTTCCGCCGGCGACAAGCTGATCATGCGAAAGCCCGAATCGGTGATGAAACGCTTCTTCGTCGATTCCCCCGAGCATTTGTTGCAGGAGCGTTTCATCGACCGGTGACTTGTCGTCCGCGGCGTGCAGTTTCTGCTTTCCGCGTTTTCGTCGGACGACAGACAATTCCGTCCCATCAACATCGATCAGCTTGCCACCCACACGCATGCGTACGGAGTCGTGAAGGTAGTCATCCGTGCTGCGGCTCGGGATGCCGAACAGCAGTGAGCTGATCGCCCGCATGCATGTGGACTTTCCGGATTCGTTGGGTCCGTAGATGAGATGAAACCGTCGCGGGCCAGCAGACAGATCCAAGGAAACGTCGGTGAACTGCCCAAACGCCTTCAAGTCCAATCGTTCAATGATCATCGTTTTGCCTCACTGGTGTGTCCGTCCGCTGCTGCGTCCATTCTCGCCATGACATCCGCCGTGGCGGACTCCAATAGCTGGCTCATCCACTGCTTGTCGTCCACGGGAAAAGCCGCGTCGTCGTCACTGCCGCGAAGCTCCTTGGGCAGTTTCTTCATCAGCCCCTCCAGTTCACTCGTGATGATTTCCGGCAAGTCCTCATCGTCGCCGAGCGACCGTAGAACATGATTCAAGCTTTCCATGGGTCCCTCCAGATCCACGCTGACCGAGCGATTGGTCGGTGCTGTCGTTCGGACACGCAAATCCTCCAGCCAGACTTCGCCAGCACCATGCGCCACACTGATGGCTTGCAGATCTGCGACCAAGTTCGCCTGATTTTGATGCAACTTCATGTGCAACGGTGACTCACCGATCAGGCGAACACGCGGAATCAGCAAACGCCCATCGGCGGTCTCCAATCGCTCCGTGATCCAGTCTTGATAGGAATCCAACACTTCGTCCTGCTGAGTCATGGCGGTGACATCAATTTGGCATTCAAACCAACGCAACACGTCCAGTGAATGAAACTGGTATTCGCATTGGTTCTTTGAGTCGACATCGATGATGACGCAGCCTTTCTCGCCCTGCTCGCGAATGTGTCGGCCTTGGATGTTGCCACTAAAGACGATCGGTGGTCCGTCACCGATTTTCAAATCCGCTCGGGTGTGAATGTGGCCCAAGGCCCAGTAGTCGTATCCTTTGTCTGTCAATTGAGCGGCCGTGCAAGGCGCGTAGTTGCCGTGCACCGAATCGCCTTCGAGTCCGGTGTGCAGCAATCCCAAATTGAATAGTCCAGAAACTGGATCGGGATACTTGGCCGCCAAATTGCGTTTCTCCGCCCGAGAACGAAACGACATTCCGTGAACGACAATTCCCAGTGGCTCAAAGAATCGAGACTCGGCGGCATCATGTGATAGAAAGATCTCGCTGCCATCGGGGTTGCTTGGCAGAGGCAAGGAGCTGGTCATCAGATTTGCCGCATCGTGATTGCCTCGAATCACCAACATAGGAATCCCGGCACGAACCAAAGTTGAAGCTTGTTCGACGAATGCGAGTCCCGTGTTCTGGTCAGTCCAGTCGCCGTCGTACAAGTCGCCTGCGATGACGACCAAGTCGACGTTTTCGGAGATCGCCAGTTCGGTCAAATTACGTAGTGCCGCGCGAGTCGCACTGCGAATGCGCTGCACAGGTGCATGATCGTAGCGATCCAGTTTCTGAAGCGGGCTGTCCAAATGAATGTCCGCGGCATGCAAGATCTTGCGAGTCACCAAAACGTTTTTCCAAAAATCTGGGGTCTAAGAGTGTTTGTCACGAGAAAGCATCCAACCGACGTTACCAACGGGAACTGTTGCGGGGGGGAGGCTGGTGAACTATCTTTCATGCGGCGTCTGAATGCGGAGCGGAGCGTGTTGTCGTCAGACCTTTCATTTTCAGTTCCAATTCAATACGGAGATCTGACATGAGCTTGATGGCTCGCATCTGTTTTTGCATCGTAGTTTCTACGGCTTCTCTTTGTTCCGCCCAGCAAATCGCAGTCAAGAATCAGATTATTGTCATCAAAGACGAAGCAAAACTCTATCTCGACGATGAGGTTCAAAGCAAAGTCAGACGTGGGGACATTTTTGAGGTTCTGGAAGTTCAAGGGAATCGGGTAAAGATCAACACCAGCACTCCAAAATGGATCGATCGTGATGACGTTGCAACTGCGGCGTCACTGCGACTAGAGACTCAAAAAGCGATCGGAGCTGAAGACTATCTTAGCGCTATTGAATCAATCAGCAATGTGTTGCGGCTGGAAAAAGATCGCACATGGTTTGACTACGTCACGCGAGCCAACATCATTCCAAAAATCGTCCTCAAAGAAAAGGACGCGACGATTGATAAATTGCCGGTTGCCATTAACGCAATGACGCTGGTGATCGAGGATTGGAAAGAGGCATCGAAACTCGGAGCCCCCGCGCGCAAGTATCTCTCTGACTACATCCTAGCGAATACGGAACGTGGCAACGTTCGCCGCCAGCTCGCCACCCTTCACGTCAAGCCCTTCACCGTAGCCGATTTGTGTCAAGTTGTGCGTGGCACTCAGGCTACCGGCAAACGTGACTTTGCCAAAGCCGCAGGACTTTACTCCGAAGCCGCAGAAGACTACGAGGCGATCATCAAGCTGCTCGACGAAAACTCACTGTACATGGGGGCTAGCAACGTCCGAGATCGCTACAAGATTCTAACGATGCTTTATCGTCAAGCCGGTGACTGCTATCTCGTTTCCGGTGAACTCGAGAAAGCGGACAGCCATTATCAGCGCTCAATTGAGAGTTCAAAGTCAGATAAAGGCATCACCGGACACATGGACAACGCCGCGCTCGCCGCATTTGGTCTCGGATTGATCGCGCAGAAAACGAACGATGCAGCAGCCGAGAAAAAATGGTTTGCTCGAAGCGATGACTTTTCCAAAAACGGCTCTCCCGGACTCTTAGAGGAATTGACCCACTGGAAAAACCCCAAGGCGAAACCGCTACCGGATCCCGCTTTGCGAAACGATGGTACACGCCAAACGCTGACCGAACAAATCATCAGCGTGCTTGCCGAAGTCAAAGGAATAAACGAAGAAAGAATCAAACCAGACACAGTGTTGGATGAACTTGGTTTCAAAGGATTTGAGGTGATGAGGGCCGTCTCGATCATCGGCAAACGTGAAGGCGTCTTGATTGGATTGGATGAAATGAAACGACACACCGGCTACGACGCGTTTGACGACTTGCCGATCCGGGGCACTCCGAACACGATGACGAAAATGTTTGAGATCGCAAAGGACGAAAAGCCTGAGTACGGGAGATGAGGAATTCTCGCTCCTCGATATTTTGAGCAACCGACAGCTCATTTTGTCGTCCATTCCGGATCGCCCGATTCGTACAGCAACTCGTCGCCTTCACGCATCGAGGTCTCACAGCCCAGTGACTGATGGATCAGTCCCGCCGGCGACTTGGTGTCGTCTTTCGCCGGGGGCGTGATCAAGTACAACGCTTGCTTGGCACGAGTCATCGCCACGTACAACAAACACAAGGCTTCGGTGATTTCACCCGCGACATGGCCTCCAAAAGCACGTTGCCACTGGCCGCTCAAAAAATGCCACGACTTGTTCGAGATATAGCGTGACATCGCGACCGGCGGTTGTCCCAAATGGGGAACGTCGGCAACACACATCGGCGACTGCTTTGCCAATGATCCATCGATCTCCGGCAAAAACACTGCGTCAAACTCCAGGCCTTTGGATTTGTGGACCGTCATCACGCGGACCGGAGCCGCTTGTGGACGCTCGACACGTTTTTCACCGACCATTCGGACAAAGTCTCGCAAACGCGAGGTCGCATTGGGCTCGTACTGCAACGCCAGTTGCGTCAACTGACGCAGCCTCAGTGTGTCACGGGCATCACAGATGGGTGCCAAAACGCCTGCCAAACACTGGACACATTGCGCAAGTCCGGACTCTTGGATGTATTCACGCACCCAAGTCGGTGACATGCCGTCGATCTGGCCCAGGGGTGACTGATGCAGATGAAACCACCACCGCCGATCCCCCGGATGCTCCGCCAGCATCAATGCGGACAACACGAGTTCCACCGCGGGCGAATCCGTCAGCGGGTTGCCTCCTTCTTGACTGACATCTACTCCCAATTGTTCCAGCTCAAAGATCATCCGACCCACGGTCGCATTGACGCGAGTCAAGACCGCGATCTTTGCGTGGGGCATGCGTTGGTTCAGCTCCGCGATCCGCTGAGCTGCCAACTGAAAACATGCTCTGCTACGTTCTTGTTTGTCCCCTTCGACTTTCGGTGATGTCTCAAACCGGACGTAGCCGCTCAAGTCAGGACGCATCGAAACGTGGCTGGGGAATGATTTAGAAAACCGCACAATCGCCTTCGCTTCATGCATCGACTTCTCAGCCGGATCCGAAAGCCCCGCGTCGTCGGTCAGTGAGTGTCGATGCAAGTTTTGAAAAACATCGTTGACGGTATTCAGAACCACTTGGCTGCTACGGAAGCTCGCGTTCTGCTCACTTTGGCGCACATTGGGGATCTCGTCAGCGACCGCCTCAAAGATCTCCGCAACACCACCACGCCAACCATAGATCGCTTGTTTGGTATCACCGACGCAGAAGAATGATTTGGCGACAGGTTCATCCTCGGAGACAGACGCATCGCTCTCTGTCGACTCGTCCGTCTCCGTCACCCGCAACGCCAGAGGCCGAAGCACTTGCCACTGTGCAGGCGATGTGTCTTGAAACTCGTCCAGCAACACATGGTCGATCGCTCCGTCCATGCGACGCGACAACGTTGAGCGATCCAGAGACGAAAAAGTGCTCGCCAAACGGATCGCGACATCGTCAAAGCTCAGGACGCGTAAGCTTTCCTTCAATTGACTGATTTGGTAGTCGTACGCAGACAAGATGTCTGAGGTCGCAACGTTCTGTGATGCCAGCTTGGCCAGCGTGACACTGCGGACAGCGTCGTACAAAACGTCCAAGTACGGATCGACTCCTTCGGGCATCTTGGCTTGACCGAATTTGACCACCTGTTTCGTACGACGAGCCTTAGCGATATTGTGAATCAGAGTGTCGTCACTCAACAAATCAAACTCGCCACGCTCGATGATGCCCGCGACCGATTCCAGCTTCTGTGGAATTTGCTTGCCCTTTGCCTGGGCGGTTCGCAGCATCCCGGCTGCTTGAGTCAACGCGGCTTGCTCGGGCAACTTGGGCGCGACCAGTTTGCTCCAAACATCTGGTTTGCACTGTCGTTGAACCGTGTACGCATTTCCGACCACGTTGAGCAACTCGCGGGCGATCGAGCGTTTGATGTCACCTTTGCCCAGCATCGACAAAACGGTCGTCAGTTCGCCGGGGTCCAAATGGGCGATCACGGCATCGACCGCACGCTCCTTCAGCCATTCTTCTTCGATCTCATCGGTCAACCGCCAAGCCGGAGGCAATGCCAACTCAAAGGGAAACGAGCGCGCCAGTTGCGTGAACAGGCTGTCCAGGGTGCAAATCCGCAAGCGGTGAATGTTAGCCACCAAGCGGTGCAGCAACTGCAGGCAAATGCTGTGTGGCAGCGTTTCGATGCCGACCTGCTGACGTAGTTTTGCCAATTCGCCGGCGTCCGTTGATGCTTTGGCGAGCGTGACGAGCACACGATCCAGGATCTCGCCCGCCGCTTTGCGAGTGAACGTGGTGGCAAGGATGGTTTCGGGAGCACCTCCTTGGATCAAGATCTGCAGCAGCCGTGCAGTCAATCGATAAGTCTTTCCCGTTCCAGCAGATGCACGCACCAGGATCGGTGGCAACGTTCCGTCTCGGAATAATTCGCCGGTGTCGGATTTCATATCGCACTCGTCGGACGCCCCGATTCGGGGGCGGTTGGTTTTGGTACTGGTCACAGCGCTGGCATTCATCAGCCCACCTCCACGATCGAATCGGAGTCGGCATGATTGAGCATGCGAGAGGTTGCCTTGGTTTGCAAGATCATCTCGTAGTCATCGTATTGAACGCGATCGCTTGTGGGCTCGAACTTGCACGCCCGGATGCCGCGAATGCATTCATGAATCAACGCTTCGGCTTGCTGCATTTGTTCCTCCGTGAACTTTGCGATGTTGATGCCCGTCTCGTTGGCATTGTCACCGACATTAAAATACCCCAGGTCAATCTCTTGGGGAGGGACCGTGATGCCCAGGAATGGAGCCAACATCCGGTACAGGGGCAACTGCAAATCCAACCAAACGGTCTGTCCGTCGATCGTCTTGAAATGCTTTTTCTCTGGTTTGTGTCCGTGAGTCTTGTAATCCAAGATCGCCCAACGATCGGTTGCGGGATGGTGGTCGATTCGATCAAACCGGCCACGCACAACCATGCGTTGTCCGTCCACGTCGATTCCAGACCCGTCGGCTTCACCGATCGCCAACTCGGTGCCATGGATGATCCATCCTGCGGCAATCCGCTCGGCCTGTCGCTGAGCGACGATCTTCAGTCGACGTTGAGCTTGTCTAATTTGCAACCGCACTGCGCTGGTCACATGGTCACCATAGTGCTCCGCGACATATTTGTCCAAGTGCTCCAGCATCAAGGCTTCGATTCGTTTAGGATCGGTTTCGTCTTTCTCGAGCGACATCCCAAATGTCTCTAGCGATCCGTGAACGAGATCACCGAACTGATTGGCGGCCAATTCGCTGAGTGAATCGTCCAACGGCTTCATCTTCAGGACGTGCCGGAGGTAAAAGCGATAGGGACAGGAGAGATAATCGCGAAACGCCGTGACGCTCATGGCTTTGACGGGACACTGATCAACCTGCAGCGAGGGAACGTGCAGTTTGGACGTTTCGTTCTCCGCGTCCCAACTGTGCAGCACGTCCACTCGATGTCGTTGATCTTCCAGCAAGAACGTGACACGGCGAGCCAAGTCCTCAGGGGACGCTGCGGCCAGCAAACGACTGGGAGGCGTCGGTGTCCCGTCGGCCGCGGTGCGTCCCACGATGAATCGAATGTGCTCTCTGGAGGACAGCATCAACTGCATCGCATACGCATCGCGTGCGTATCGACGTTCATTGTCGGGCAAGTTCAATCGTGATCGCAGCGTTCCTGGTAAGAAAGGATCACTTGTCACGGACGATGGCACGAAAGGATGATTGAACCCCAAAACGACCAGCGCCGGAGCGTCTTCCAATGCCAAATCCAGCCAACCCAAGATTGGTGTTTCGTCTTCATTGGGCACTTCACTGATTCGCAAGTCCGTCAGCCTGGCGGTCAACAGTTCCAGTGCAACGGGGCCGGACACGGGCACGTCCAGCGTTTCACTCATCGTCGAAAAACGTTCCAGCATTCGCTGCGCTGCGTCCAAGGCCAAGCCCGTTCGGTTGCGATGCACCGGCGGCGTCGACTTGCCACTGTCTCGCGGCCACGCGTAGACTTCACCGAGCCAATTCGAAAGCAAACGGCTCCATTGACCGATCGGCCGCTGAGTCGTTGATTGAGACGCTGTGCGATCAGAAACACTGCCAAAGTGCTCCGACAGCCATTGGGTGATCCACATCGCAATGGCTTCGGCGCGACCATGACGCTGCTTTGCGACGCCGGGCAAGACATCGTCGATTGACACCGGATGGTGATCGGACAGCAAACGATCAAAATCGGTGATCCAATCATCGTCGAACCAATCGATGGAGTTTTTATCGGGCACACCTTTCTTGCTATTCTCTGTTGGGGCCAGCGCAGGGCAGTGATGGCTGACGTAAGCATGAACATCGGCGTGCCTGACCAGTGCTGCGAGTGACCGCCAAGTGCGACGCTGGACAAACGCCGTGGTTAAATCCAGCAGTCGACCGATCGCAGTTTGTGATAATGTCCAGCCGATATGCCGATGCGTCGTGATGCCAACGCCTGAAAGTTGTAGTTCAACCGGAGCGACATGCGACGTGTCCGTGACTCCGACGGCAATCCGGTCGGATTGAGAATCGACGGTTGGGTCGGCGGCAAAAGACGCCAGGACTTCGGCAACCGCCGCAGACTGATCGCCGATGTCGTCTGCGGCGATCAAGTGCTCGTCTCGCAACGGTAGTTGATAGTCCAACCAATCGGCGGTGTTCACGCAGCCGAGTTCGTCGAAATGCCCCTGCTTTGTCGAGGGAGCGGCAACCACGGCGATCAGCTCGCTGCTCATCGCACGCAGCATGGCTCGGAGGGATTCGTTCAAGTCCGTGGTGCCGATCAGCATCACCGTGCTATCCGAATGGACTTGGCCTTTCAAAGCCGCTTGCAATCGGCTGTGATAAGGATCCGCTCGTTCACCACTGTTAAGCCTTTCCAAATAAGCGTGCCAAAGTTGGTCCAGCAGCTTCCAGCGATCTCGTTCTCCGTCGGTCTCCGCCGCCGCCATCACTTCCTGGAAACCCACGTTGCTGCTGGCCAGGTCTTCGTAAAGTCGACGAATGGTTCCGGCCAACTCCAGCCATGGCCCTAGCGGTTCGGGAGCGGGCAGCACCGATAACAGCTTTTGCAGCTCATCCGTATGAGTGGCTTGCAGCACGTGCGCCCAAGCGAGTGTCTGCTCAAAGTCCAACGCGAGTGTTTGCGGCGGCGTGTAGAGCAACTCCGGCACTTCGCCCACCGTCACCATCTGCGGCCAAACAAGGTTCCATCCGGCCTCACTGGCTCGCTCACGAATCAGCTCCCCCAACCGTTTAGCGCTTTGGGTTGACGGCAGGACGCAGATCAGACCGCCAAGATCCCAGTTTGCCCCGTTTGCGTATCGTTCGCTCAACAAGTCTGTCACGCGAGGCAACAGGGGCGCATCCCAGCCGAGAAAGAGGGTTTCGCACGTGGTCGAAAAGAATTTCATGATGTTTGCAGTTTCTTTGCAGTGTCTGTACGGCGAGTTGGCGGCGTTCTTGCAACGGCGTCCGTGGTACTGCGGTCGGTTGGTCTGGCGATGTCAGGGGATTTATCAACGATCCCCGTGACACCTCTGGTCAACGCTGAGGGGATTATCAGCCAAAGCACCCTTCAGCGCCAATCACGAGGGAAATTTGCACCGCAGCGAGTGGGCCGCTTTCTTCGGCTGAGAAAACATTAGAATCGCCGTTTTACCAGAATCGCGGAGTATCGACCTTGAGCCAAGTCACCCGAATTGAGCACCCGCTGATCGAACATCACTTGTGCCGTGTACGTGACCAAGCGACCCGTCCAAGTGAGTTTCGTGCCGCCGTTCATCGACTTTCGATGCTGCTGGGTGTCTATGCCACACAGGATTTGACGACGGAGCCTGTCGGATTGACGACGCCGATTTGCGAAACGGTCGGTCAGCAGCTTGCCGTCCGAATCGGCCTCGTCCCGATCTTGAGGGCCGGATTGGGAATGGTCGAACCGATGCTGCAACTCCTGCCCGACGCAGCTGTGTGGCACTTGGGTTTGTACCGCAACGAGGAAACCGCCGAGCCGGTCGGCTATTACGACAAGTTGCCTCTGCAAAACGCACCCAACGTCGCATTGGTGCTGGACCCGATGCTGGCAACCGGAGGCAGCGTGGACTTGGTCATCCGTCGACTGATGCAATGGGGCGTGGACGAGATCCGCGTGCTCAGCGTGATCGCTTCTCAAGCCGGTGTGGACCGTGTCGGCAGAGACTTTCCGGATGTCAAAGTCTACGTGGCCGCGATCGACCCGACGCTGAACGATCAGTCGTACATCGTCCCCGGCCTCGGCGACGCCGGCGATCGAATCTTTGATACGCCCACGTGAGGTTTGCCGTACGTCAGCCTTTCTAGGCTGACCAATACGTATTGATGTCAGGCTGGAAAGCCTGACGTACATGAGTGTCAGGCTGGAAAGCCTGACGTGCTTTTACTCCTGCAGGAATGTCTCACGATGATGCCACGACTGATTTGCGTGCTCGGCTTGGTTGTGTTCATTGCGCTGGCTTGGTGCATCAGTAGTGATCGCAAGCGTATGCCGTGGCGTATCGTTATCGGCGGGCTGCTGCTGCAATTCGTCTTGGCATTCTTGGTTCTGAGGACGGATCCTGGTCGCAAACTGTTTGTGATGATCGGCGACGGGTTCAAAGCCGTCATGGACACGGTGACCGCCGGCAGCGGGTTTCTGTTTAACTCGCCGCCGGAACATCCTTTGGGTGATTCGTTGCTGACCACATTTGCGTTCGGCGTGCTGCCCACCGTGATCTTCTTTTCCTCCCTGATGAGCATCCTGTATCACCTCGGTGTCATGCAACGCATCGTCTGGGCCATGGCTTGGGTGATGCAGTTCACGCTCAAGACAAGTGGGCCGGAAACACTCGCTGCGGCGGCGAACGTGTTTGTGGGACACACGGAAGCACCGTTGGTGGTTCGCCCCTATTTGGCAACGATGACTCGCAGCGAACTCAACGCGATGATGACGGGCGGTTTTGCGACGGTGACGGGCGGGTTGCTGGGCGTTTATGCCGGGATGGGAATCGACATTTCGCACTTGTTGACCGCTTCGATCATCAGCGCACCGGCGGCCCTGTTGATCGCGAAAGTCATGCTGCCGGAGTCCGCTGACATCACCGTTTCCGAATCGCTGAAAATGTCCGACGAGTCATCGCACGTCAACGTCATTGGTGCGGCCGTCGAAGGGGCTGGCGAAGGCATGCGGTTGGCGTTGAACGTGGGCGCGGTGCTGATCGCTTTCCTGGCAATCCTGGCCTTGATTGATGTCTTGCTCGGATTCGGCTGCACCAGCATCGGATGGCTTCACGACGACAACACGCCGATGATTTCTCTGGGCGTCATTCTCGGTTACGCTTGCTGGCCCATCGCTTGGCTGCTGGGAATCCCCGCGACCGAATGTCTTGAGGCCGGGCGATTGATCGGATTGAAAACGGTTGCCAACGAATTCATCGCATTCAAAGAGATGGAGAAAATCATCGGTGCAGACGAACCCGTGCTGAGCCAACGGACGATCACTATTTTGACGTACGCGCTGGCCGGATTCAGTAATTTTGGCGCGATCGGGATTCAAGTCGGTGGGATCGGTGGCCTGGAGGAATCACGCAAACGCGACCTGGCGCAGCTGGGACTTCGAGCCATGTTCGGTGGCTTCCTGGCATGTTGCATGACCGGCGCCGTCGCTGGCATCATGCTCTTGCCGCCGTCGGCGGATGAGACGCCACTACCGAGGGACTCAAAAACGTCCGAAGAAGCAAGAGCTTTCGATCTGCGATCAAGCTCTGACGGACGACATCCCGCCATCGACACCGATGACTTGGCCCGTGATCCAGCTCGCCTTGTCACTCAACAGAAAAAAGGCTGCTTCGGCGATGTCGTCGACGGTTCCTATTCGTTTCAACGGGTACATCTCTGCCATCGCGGCGCGCTTCTGGTCGTTTGACAAGAGCCGCGCCGCCAGCGGAGTATCGGTCAACGCAGGGGCAACACAGTTGACGCGGATTTTGGGTGCCAGCTCGGCCGCGAGCGATTTGGCGATCCCCTCCACGGCTCCCTTGGCCGCCGCCACCGCGACGTGCATCGGCAAACCTTGTGTGACAGCTACTGTGCTAAACAAAACGATCGACGCTGTCTCAACGGATTTCAACGCCGGTAAAGCGGCTTGGATGCATTTGACGGCGCCCAACGCATTGAGCTTGAAATCCTCCAGCATCGCGTCTGCTTTGACGCCTCGCAGCGGAGTGAGGTGAATCGATCCAGGGCAGTAGGCCATGGCATCAATCGTATCGGGCAAGTCCGCGGAGGAGATTTCGTCATTCACAACATCTGCGGCAATGTGCATGACACCTGAAAGTCCAACCAATTCCCCTTCGGTGCGTGAGATCACGGTGACCTGATCGCCCTGCTCGACGCAGCGTCTGACGATCCCCAAGCCGATCCCGTGGCTGCCACCGATGATCAAGACGTTTCGTTGACTCATTTGATTTGACTTTCGACTTTTCCAACCGATCTGAGATCGCTCACCCAACGCGATATAGGAATGTTATCGATCCGGCTAGTGGTCCCTCACACGGACGCCCTCAGACAGATTTCGGCCGAAAATCGCTGGCTCGTGTGCCCTCATTTCGGTTAGACTGGGGTTCCCGCCACAACGTCCTGCTTTGCTCAGCCTCGGTGTTTGCCGACCTGACCCCACCTCGATTGATGGACTCCCGCACGTGATTGCAGCTGCTCGCATCACCGCTCGCTATTGGATCGCGATCTCGCTGCCGAGATGGATCGCGGTTTGTCTCGTCGTGCTGACCGCAGTGCTGACGAAAATGCCAGCGAGTGCCAACGACGACGCGGATTTCTTTGAACGCAAGATTCGTCCGGTGCTGATCGAACATTGTTACGAGTGTCACTCCGAGTCGGCCGATGTGGTTCAAGCAGGGCTGAGACTGGACACTCCCGATGCCATGCTTTCCGGAGGCGATTCCGGTGCCGCGTTGCTGCCGGGAGATCCCGATGGCAGTCTGCTGATTCGCGCGTTGCGATATGAAGACTCCGAGATGCCGCCATCGGGTAGATTGGACGAACGGATCGTCAGCGATTTTGAATCATGGGTTCGGCGAGGTGCCATCGATCCTCGGCCACATGCCCCATCGGTGAACAAAGCTACCGAGCCAACCATTGATTGGGATCGGGCGAGAGAGTTCTGGTCTTTTCAAAGGCCAACGTTTGAGTTGCCAAAGAGTGTTCCCTCATCCCGCGCCAAAGGATGGATCGATCGCTTTGTCAATGAAAAACTGTTGGCGGTAGGCATCGCGCCGAGTCCGCTTGCGGATCGTAACACGCTCTTGCGACGTCTTTGCTTTGACCTCACCGGGTTACCGCCCACGAGCGATCAAGCCCAAGAGTTTCTCGGCGACGATCGTCCAGATGCCATCGAGCGTCTGGTGGATCGATTGTTGGCTTCGCCGGAAAATGGCGAGCACTGGACGCGAACGTGGCTGGACGTCGCACGCTATGCGGAAGATCAAGCACACAAGGTGGGCAACAATGACGCGTTGACCTATCCCAACGCGTATCTGTATCGCGATTGGGTGGTCAATGCCCTGGCAGCCGATACGCCATACGACGAGTTCATTCGCCTGCAACTCGCGGCCGATCATTTTCTACCTGATGACAAATCAAGTCACATCGCGCTCGGATTCATCGGTCTGGGACCCAAGTACTATCGCCGCGGTGCCCCAGAAGTCATGGCGGATGAATGGGAAGACCGTGTGGACACGGTCTCACGTGGTCTGCTGGGTCTGACCGTTGCCTGCGCCCGCTGTCATGATCACAAATACGACCCGATACCGACCTCGGATTACTACGCCCTGGCCGGAGTCTTTGCCAGCACCAAGATGCTGAATCGTCCGTTGAATGATTCGGTTGAAGTAAAAAATGGTGAAGCGGCCAAGCCGCAGGATGCCGTTCACATCGTACGCGATGGTGACGCTCGCGATTTGAACGTGATGCTGCGTGGCGACGTCAATCGCAAAGGAGACGTGGCGCCGCGAGGATTCCTGACGGTGCTGTCTTCGGACCGGCCAAAAGAATTCAAGACGGGCAGCGGCCGCGCTGATCTGGCCGATGCCATCGTCGATCCCCAGAATCCACTCACCGCCCGCGTGATCGTCAATCGCGTCTGGCGACAAATGATGGGCCGCGGATTGGTCGAATCGCCCAGCAATTTTGGGATGCTGGGAGAACGCCCCACGCACCCAGAACTCTTGGACGCACTAGCCGTTCGTTTTGTGGAGAACGGGTGGTCGCTCAAATGGCTGCAGCGAGAAATTGTGCTATCGGAAACCTATCAACGTGGTGGAAACGCAGACGAGCACGCGATTCATACCGATCCGGCGAATCAATGGCTGGGGCGTCGTAGCCCGAAACGGCTGAGCATCGAGGCGTATCGCGACGCCGTATTGTGGGCCGCCGGACGATTGGACACTCAAGTCGGCGGGCGTTCCATTGAGCCACAGGACCCCGGCGAAACTCGACGCACTCTGTATAGCGAGATCAGTCGCATGGATCTCAATCCGTTGCTGGCCCGATTTGATTTCCCAGATCCCAATGCCCACAGCGCCAAACGCGTCGAAACGACGACTCCATTGCAAAAGCTGTTTTTGATGAACAGCCCTTTCATGATCCAACAAGCCCAGTCGCTGAGCGAGCTGACTCAAAACTCGACTCGTGATCCCGGTGGACGAATCAATTGGATCTACCAGCGATTGTTCGCCCGCTCACCGACCATGAACGAACGTCAATTAGGAATCGAGTTTGTCGCCACAGATCAACCGGACCAGTGGACGCAATACGCGTTGGTGTTGTTGATCAGCAACGAAATGATGTTCATCGATTGACCCGCTCACTTCACACGGCCTCTTCTGCATCCCAAAACATGAACCCTATGCAACCACTTTCACGTCGACGATGGCTTTGCCGTAGCGGAGCCGGATTCGGGACCATTGGCATGTTGGGCGCCCTGCAATCGACAGGGCAATTGCATGCCAGCGAGCAGGATGGGCCGGGTGCGATCGGTCCGATCTTGCATCATCCCGCTCGCGCCAAACGTGTGATCTTTCTGTTCATGAACGGCGCGCCATCGCACGTCGACACGTTCGATCCCAAACCGGCGTTAGCGAAACATGAGGGCGAAGCTCCACCGGACGACGTTTCCGGACGCAATCGTGCGGGCGGCTTCATGCCGTCGCCGTTCAAGTTCGCCAAGCACGGGCAAAGTGGTGTTGAGATGAGCGAGTTGTTTCCTCATCTGGCCAAGCACGCCGACGACCTGTGCGTCATCCGGTCGATGCACACCGACGTGCCCAACCACGAGCCTGGATTGCTGCTGATGCAATCGGGACACCAGCAACCGACTCGTCCCAGCATGGGATCATGGCTTTCCTATGGATTGGGGACCGAGAACCAAAATCTGCCGTCGTTCGTCGCCATCTCGCCAGGGTTGCCCGTTGTCGGACCCCAACTCTGGTCCAGTGCGTTTCTGCCAGGACGCCACCAGGGCATGGAAGTCGACACGAACCACACCGAGATCGAAAAACTGATCGCCAACATTCACAATCCCATGTTCGATCGCCCGACGCAGCGCCGCGGCTTGGACTTGCTGAGCCGTATCAACGAAATGCATCGCGAGACACGCGCCGACGATGCGGCTCTGGAAACTTCCATTCGCAGCATGGAGCTGGCGTTTCAAATGCAATCGGTCGCATCGGAAGCGTTTGACATCGGTCGAGAGACACAATCCACACGCGAAGCCTATGGTGATTCGGTGTTCGGTCGCAGTTGCCTGCTCGGACGCCGTTTGCTGGAACGCGGCGTCCGTGTGGTCCAAGTCTTCTACGTGACCAAGAGCGGCAAGCAACCTTGGGACACGCACAGCAATAACAATAAATCCCACCAGTCACTGTGTGCCGACAGCGATCGCGCCTCCGCCGCTCTACTGAGTGACCTCAAGCAACGCGGATTGCTGGAGGACACATTGGTGATCTGGGGCGGTGAGTTCGGACGCACGCCGTACTCGCAAGTCGACAAGTCCAAGGACATGAGCAAAGCAGGACGCGACCACCACAACACCGGGTTTTCGATGTGGATGGCCGGCGGCGGCATCCAAGGAGGGATGATGTACGGCAAAACCGATGAGCTGGGCATGCACGCTATCGAAAACCGTGTGCACGTTCACGATTTACACGCGACCGTATTGCATCAAATGGGGATTGATCATCGCAAACTGACTTATCGCTACTCGGGACGCGACTACCGACTGACTGATGTTCACGGGAAAGTCGTCCACGATATCCTCGCCTGAATCCAGATCCTCCCCTGAAACTAGTGGTCTGGGACAACTTATCGTTAGGGTAGTGGATCTTGTTAAAGATCCTGTAGCGGTGGGATCTTTAACAAGATCCACTACGGCAAACCCTAACTTCTAGCTGTCCCTGACCACTAGGATGTGAACTCGCTCGGTCGCTGGCCTTGGTAACGCGCGTCGGCGAATGCTCTGTACCATTGTGCTGCTTGCTTCAACATCGCGGGGGCTTCCGGATTTTCATCCGCCGCCTGGTCCACTCGTGTAGCGAATTGATGCAGCGTCTCGTGAGGCGCTCGGATCATCCTCTGCTTCTTGAGCTTTCGATCCACCGAGGACAGCAGTTTCCTGGAAACGATCTCGTCGGGGTCGGTTTCGTCCCCCGACCGCCGTCGATACTTGTACCAGAGCAGAAACAGAACGATGCAAAACAACGGTGCTTGGGCAAACCGAAACAGGATGATCAAGGGGTCTGTCGCTCGCACCGCAAGAATCCAGCCGAGTGCCCGCGCGAAGAACGAATCGCTATCGGCATCGGCATCCGACGAGTCGCCGGACACGCCCTGCAGAAGCTGTTGAGCATTCTCCGATGGGAGCGACGTGTATTTTCGCCCCACGGTCGATTCCACCGGAAACCACTCCTCCGTGATCGAGTCGTAAGCCTCGACCCACGCGTGAGCATCTCGATTTCGGCCCACCCATCGCTCCAACTCGTCGTCGTATTCCGTGACGACGTATCCGGTGACATAGCGAGATGGAATATCGACGCTGCGCAACATGAGAGCCGTTGCGGTTGCAAAGTACTCGCAATCAGCAGCATGCTGGACGTTCAAAAAGTGGACGACCGGATCAACCCCCGGAGGCGATTTTGTACCTTGGTCCGAGTACGAATAGTTTTGTTGGAAATAGTCCGCGATCGCCTTTGCCTTCGCACGAGGCGTCGCTTTGCGTTCCGCGATCCGATTCGCAATGGATCGCACGGTCGACTGAAGCTCATCGGGCACAGAAACCAGGATCTGTTCTTGGATTGGCAACAACTTCTGTGGTTCAGGGCGTACGCCTACATCCACAACATAGGGGTTGCCAACATCCACTCCGCTTTCAATCACCCCGTACTGATTACGATAGATCGTCGAACTGGATGCTTCCAACCACTGGGCGGTCAGTGGCGTGAATACCATCGGTCCCTTCTCCGGCCGATTGTGGATCTCAATCCGTCCCAGTGATGGCGACCGCTGGTCAACCAAGGGAAATCGTGCAAGCCGATTTCGAGATAACGATTCTACTAAAGACGTTTGACCGAACTCCGTTGGTTTGATTCTCTGCGAACGAATCTCGTCGACGTTTCTATACGCCTCCAATCTGCCGTCGTGCGTGGCATACCAGCGACTTTTGTAGTACAGATCGAATACGGTCCCACGCAGATACCCCGGCTGAGTACCTGCGTAGGCGTGCAATGAAATCTCGTACGATCCAGACAATCTGTGATTGCGGATGGAGCCCAATTTACTGCCACGAACGTATCGCCCTCCGCCCAGCATGCTGCGTTCACTGATGCTCTCAAGCTGTGACTGCAGATTTCGATACAGCACACCTTGCGCGTCCGGCAACCACTTTCCAGTGAACTGAGCGACGGCGCTGGTCGCCATCAAGATCGCTGAAAGCGTCAAAATGGAGTAGAGCAATCCCATTCGGCTGCCATCTGCCTCGGCGCGGATCATCGACGCTCCCATGGGCGGAAATCGCATCGCTCGATCTGCCCCGCCTATGGCCGCGTGAACAGAATCGGTCTCGTCCCATTGCTCCGAATGCCATCGTAATCCAATCCATCGCGAGCCAAACGCAAACACGGCGAACGCCGAAAGGGCCACCGCAATTTGCGCTGCCAGCCCTTGACTGACACCGCCGGCGGCGACGGCGAGCATGACGACGGCGACTCCGCAACCAAGCATCACCGGGTGCCCCCGCCGAGGATACGCTGCCCACAAAACCAGCGAAACCAGCAATGCTGTGTGCGCTGCGCTGTCCACAAACAACGCGACCGGGTTGAACTGGTTTCCCAAGTAGTCCGACACCCGCCAAATCAGCGAAGCAATGAAAGCCAAAAAGAGCAGTGCAGTGACCAGCAGCCAACGCCGTTTCATCGAGTCGGGACTCCGTCTCGTTGACGCTTGGCCTTTCGCCGCTTCCTTTGCCTCCCTTTGTCGTGATCGAGATCGGTCGTTTAGCCAAGCAGCTAACCCGCTGATCACCGACAACACCATGAGTGGAACCATGGTCGCAAACGTGTTGCCGACAAACGCGGACTGGATCAGCATCAGGATCGGTAGGAACCAATTCGCAGCGTGCTGCTGCGAACGAGTCCAAACAAGCTGACTTTCGGGACGAGCGTGAGCCAAACCGTTCATGGGTAACTCTCCTCGCTGGAAACACTCAATCCCTCACCCCGCAAAGGTTCGACCGTGGCGGTGGAGTTCGACATGGGCACATGAGGAATCTCGGCTTTTGGGTCCACTCTCCAATCATGCCGGTCCGATGTCATCGTTGCTTCAATTCCACTCACCGAATTTTCGTTTGGCACAGAATGATCGGCATGGGCATGATCCATATCGATTCTGATCACGGTGACGTTCCCAGGAGCTTTGGATAACTCGCTCTGATTTCTCACGTCGGCAGAATCGCGGGGGTCAACACTTGTGGAACGATCGCCTGACGACCGCAAGCCTCGGGCGGTCAACAGCAACACGGGCTCACCGCGTGTCGCATCATAAATCTCCCGTAACCGCTCGTCAGACAGATCGCTCGAGCAGTATTCGGCGGCAGCCAACCGGATCATCAGCGGTTCGTTATCCATGACACGGCCTCTGCGAAATCCCTTTTCATTGCGAATCGATGTGGGCTCACACGTCAAGTACATCTGCAGCTCGATGCCGGCAGCCATCAGATCGACGACCGCAGTGGCAGCGAGTGAATACAGACGCTCCAGCGTCAGATCGCGTTGTTCTGCCTGTGTTTGCTTTTCTCGTTTGCTGAGGGTCTTTGTTGCCTCCATCGCGATCGCACAGTCCACCACCAGCGTCACGGTGCGAACCGTCGGTGCATGATACTCACGGACGATCGGTTTCCCCAATCTCGCCCACGATGCAAAATCCCATCGCCGGACAGGCATGCCGGTCTGGTATTCTCGACTGCCGATGTATTCGATCGCCGATCCCATGGTCAAACGCTTCGTCCAATCACCGACCGAACTCAACAACATCCTCGCCGCGGGATCTTCGTCACCCCTGAGCGGGATCGGGGTGATCGCAATCTGTGCATCCGATGGAACACTTTGATGATCTCGAAACAGAAAGAACGGAAACATCGAATCGATATGGAGCGGCGGGATTGAATGGAGTCCGCGTTTCATGAACGACATCGTTCCCGACATCTCGATGGATGTTGACGGTCGAATCAGCGCAACGTATTGCGATCCCGATGATACCCAGCGTTGCTGCCCTGCCTTGTCGTTACGTTTTCGATCGCAAGACCACCCAATTCGAACATCAATGGCAGGAACTCGACGACGATTCGTCAATCGTGCGGAAAGATGAAACGCTTGTCCCGCAATCGCACTCGCGGGGACTTTCAAGCTGACCGAAAGCCACGGTCGCATCCAGCGGTTGACCACCCAGCCGATGATCAACCCCGAAACACTGATCCCGAGCATCCCAACCCAAGGATAGCCCCAGATGATGTTCAAAGCGGTGATCGTCGTCAGCAACAGCGTGACCGATGCCGCTGTCAAACTTCGGCGAAATGTCAGATATGCCGTCAGAGGAAAAAGTACAACAGCGACGCTCCAGCGAAACGCGTACGTTAACACTCGCCCCATCCACGCAAGTGTCGCACGGACTCGCTTTGGCAAAACGGGACGATCATCGCTGTTGCTCTGCAATCTCACACGATCACCTCTGCTTGCGACAGCAATTCGTTCACGATCCCTGCCGCATCATCCCAACTCGCTGAAACGCTCCGCATGGAGACTCGGTGCGACAGCACCGCCGTGGCAACGGATTGCACATCGTCTGGCAAAACGAACTCTCGCCCCGACAGGATCGCTCGTGCTTGTGCGGCTCGCAACAACATCTTGGAGCCTCGCGGGCTGCAGCCGACACGCAACCGTGTGTCGTGCCGCGTCGCATCGACGATGGACACGAGATAACGGGCAACTTTGCGATCCACACTGACTCGGCGTACTCGTTGCTGTAACCGCAACAGGGCTTCACGTTGCATCACGCACGTCAACGATTCCGATGGCTCCGACTCCGCTTGATCGAGCAACAAATCGACTTCGCTGTCCATGTCTGGATAGTTCATCGACAACCGAAAAAGAAATCGGTCCAATTGTGATTCGGGCAGCGGAAAGGTGCCCTCGAATCCACTTGGGTTTTGCGTGGCGATGACGATAAACGGCTGCAGCAAGCGAAACCGTTGCGAGTCGATCGTCACCTGCGACTCGGCCATCGCTTCCAACAATGCACTCTGCGTACGTGGCGAGGCTCGGTTGATCTCGTCGGCGATCAGCAGATTGCAGAACACGGGACCTTTGCGAAAATGGAATTCGCCACTTCCCGGTTGAAAGATCATGCTGCCCAAAATGTCCGATGGCAACAGGTCGGGGGTGCACTGAACCCGCTGGAAATCCAAATTGATCAACGCAGCCAGTGATTTTGCCAACGTGGTTTTACCGACTCCGGGAACGTCCTCCAACAACACGGACCCACCCGCCAACACACAAGTCAACACGGCGTCGATCACATCGGACTTGCCGCGAATCACACGCTCCAATTCACTGCGGACTTTGGCAAGTTGCTCCAGAGGAGTGCCAAAGCTGGCATCAAACGCTTGGGCATTCCCGTCGTCCGAATCCGGTTCGCCTTGAATGTTCATGGAGGTTCCAACGCTTTGGTGCGCCGGCAGCGAAACGTGATTGGGCCGCTGAGACGTCGAATCAGACGTGGGGTGCTGCGATTCGTTCTCGTTCGTGAACATTCTTAGCCTCCGGGCAAGTCACCGAAACGTTAAAGCAGTTGCTACACGAATCAACGCCAAACTCTTCCTCGTGAAGTCATCGGCGGTGAATGTCGGCACTGAATCCTGCTCTTCGAACCGATGTTCTAGGTCATCTGATAGAATCAGTGAATAGGCACCGAGTCGATCTGCACCGAGAATACACTTTCGTTTTCGCGGAAGTTAAATTCTGGTGATCGAATGGAAAAGAATTGAATAGTTTGGCATCCTGCGAATCCCTTTCCCTCGTCTCAGTATACCCAATCGCCGACCCCGCAAGCAAACTTCATGTCAACAATCGCTCCCCAGATCCCCATTTTGAGCCTTTTGTCCTGGCTCACCTTCTTAACTTGGTCGCCGCAGCTACAAGCAGCCGACCCAGAATCCGCAAAGCCCAACGTCATTTACGTGATGGTGGATGACTTGGGATACGGCGATCTCGGCTGCTATGGGCAACAAGTCATCCAGACGCCTTCGCTGGATCAAATGGCCGCCGAAGGAATTCGGATGACCGATCATTATGCCGGACACACGGTTTGCCGCCCGTCTCGTTTGGTGCTCTGGACGGGCAAGCACGTCGGTCACACGGGTCTGACGGGCAATCGCGATAGAAGCCTCAGTGGGACCGAAGCCACTGTCGCCAAGCTGCTACAACAAGCGGGCTATGCGACCGGCGGCGTCGGCAAATGGGCATTGGGAAACGTGGACGATCCCTCACAGATCGACAACCCAGGTCATCCCAACGCAAACGGATTTGACTACTGGTTCGGATACATGAACCAAAGCAACGCCCACAATTACTATCCGACCCATCTGTGGGAAAACAAATCCCGCGTGACACAACCAGGCAACGTGATCAGTGACGACCCGGCCGCACGAGGGCGCGTCTCTACCGAACGTGTGACCTACTCTCATGACGAAATGACCAAAGCCGCGTTCGCGTTTGTTCGAGAACACCACAAGCAACCGTTTCTGTTGCATATCCATTGGACGATTCCGCACGCGAACAACGAAGGCGGTCGGGTGAATCGAGATGGCATGGAAATCCCCGAGTATGGGATCTACTCTGATCGCGACTGGCCGAATCCCGAGAAAGGATTCGCCGCCATGGTCACGCGAATGGACCGTGACATGGGTCGACTGTTTGACCTCTTGCGTGAATTGCAGATCGACGAAAACACCCTCGTGATCTTCACCTCCGACAACGGTCCGCACAACGAAGGAAACCATCAACACGAGTTCTTTGACTCCAACGGACCGTTGCAAGGATTCAAACGCTCGATGCACGAAGGCGGCATCCGGGTTCCCATGATCGCTCGATGGCCCGGACGCATCCAACCGGGCTCGCAATCCGATTTGCCAAGTGCATTCTGGGATTACTTGCCCACCGCGTGCCAAGTCGCCGGCGTCACTCCACCATCCGATATCGATGGGATCTCCTACTTACCGACTTTGCTCGGCAAGAGTGATCAACAGCCGCAGCATGAGTATTTGTACTGGGCGAGCCAAGAAGGGCAAACGTCCATCGGAGTGCGCAAAGGAAAATGGAAACTCGTCCGCTATCGAACCAAGAAGGGCAAAGCGAATGCAGATTGGCGTCTGTACGATTTGTCCAGTGACATTTCTGAATCCAACAACGTGATTGATCAGCATCCTGAGGTGAGGGAATCCATCATCGCCCTGCTGAAACGCGACATGCTGCCCATCGATGCGGAACGCTGAGGATGCCCATTCCCGTTCGCCCCACGTTTCCGACCGCATGGCCGGAATACAACATCCTGGTCACCGACGATGGCAGCCGAACTCTGATTCGAACCGACACCGGTGACTCTTTTCACAGCGGTTGCGGTGCATGGACAGAAACGCGTCACGTGTACTTGCACGGCAGCGGCGTCGTCGATCGCTTGCGAGAACACCGTCACGCCAGTGTGTTGGAATTGGGCCTCGGCACCGGCATGGCCATGCTGGCGACCGTCGATGCCGCCGTCGAGCACGACGCAGCGTTGAGATACGCCGCGGTGGAGACACAATGGCTGCCATCGGAATTGATTAAACAGTTGGAGCCAGAAACTTGGGTCAAGACGCCGCACTTGGTCAGTTCCTACAACGCATTCCGCGACAGCATTGCGTCGCCTCAGCAGGGACACCGCTACACATGGCATTTCGGAGAGCGAATCGAGGTCACGGTCTGCATCGATGACTTTACAAATTGGAACCCACCTGATGATGTCAAGTTCGACGCTATCTTTTTTGACGCGTTCGCTCCAGACAGTGTGCCCGAACTGTGGCAGGCAGAATGTTTTCAAACCGCCAGAGACTGTCTTGCTGAAAACGGGCGACTGGCGACCTACAGCTGCAGCCGTCCGGTTCGCGACGCGATGGCTGCCGCCGGTCTGCAGGTCAATCGTGTACCCGGACCGCCCGGGGGAAAACGCGAGGTCTTGGTTGCCCACCTACCAAACCCAACGTAACGGAATTCGCCACCATTCCCGCCAGAATTTAATTATTGCTCGGATTGCTCCGGATCGGGGCGAGCTACGGCCGAGTGATCCTCCCTTGCGTTCGATTCAAGGAAGATGCCTGCCCCATTGGGGCCTTTCTACTGCACTTTCCAAGATTGCCACCAGATCGAACGAATACCGCTAGCGGACGTCTATTTCTTGACGATCCCGCAGAATGATCGTGACGCTTGGCGGTCAGCGGTGTTTAACAAAATCGGCAGCGGCTTCGCACCCTGATGACTCCCGTTGCGATGTTGACCACTTGAGCTTCATTGGTCTCTGATCATGGATGCGATGAATGAGGCACTAGCTGACTTGTGATCTGTAACGTTGAGGAATGTGTTGAGTTTTCTTGAAAAGCGGCGGCTTTCCGCCATGCTGACCCCGCGGCGAATTTGGAGCACGCGTTCTGTACTGAAACAACTCACGATCATGTCAGCTTTGCTAGGTGCGTTTTCGACGGCAACGTTGGTTGGGGTAACCATCGACCGATCAAGAACGCTTCAGGACGGCCAGCGATTCGAACTGGTGCCGCCTACGCCAATGGAAATCGCTCAGGAAAAAGCGGAGGCAGAGCGGTTGGCGACCATTGCTGCGGGAGGCTCGACCCATTCACCGATGCAGTGTGTCATTGAGTTCTCAGGGATCAATGACCCCACGTTGCTCGATGCGAACGAAGTCGATCTCCCAGACGCGACGAAAGTCATCGGGGTGCTGCGAGGCGGGATGGCTTGTGCACTTGTGATTGACGACATGTGCAGCCCACGCACTCATGTCGTGAATATGTTGATGGGGAACAAACCCGTATCAGTTGCTTACTGTAACCTGTCCAACTGCATTCGGGTCATGACCGATGACAAGCCGCAGTGGATCCCCTTGACCGTCACCGGTTTGGACATTCACAACCAGTTGGTCGTGGGCCTACGCGGTACGCATTACACGCAGTCCAGCAAGCAATTGCCGCTTACCGATGTTCCATACGAACGCACGACGTGGGGGCGCTGGAAACAGGAACATGGTGCGACAAAGATCTGGCAGGACACGACGTCCCGCTAAACAAACATGGACTGAAACGTCAGCCAGCGTGCCGTCAACAAAGTCAACACCAAGCAGCTCCACCAGGTCGCCCTGCGTGCCAGCGGTTGATCGTGCAGCCTGTACAGCAAGACGATCGACATCGCAGTGACACTGATTTTGAAAATCATCAGATGCATCGGATTTTCGATCAATCCTCGGCCGAGCGGGTTGAGCTCTTTCATGGAGCCACTCTCGCTGGCCAGCAGCGTCCAGATGAGATCGATTGCTGAAAGCGACGCCACGATGAGCAACGTCTTGATCGAAATCTGCTTCATATTGCTCAGAGCCTCGCGATGATCGTTGCCCACCATCTGAGGCGCGTGAGTCATCAAGTGACCGATGGCAAACACGACCATCACGTACGCGAATAGGGTGATCGGGAATGCGAGCCTCTCTCGCCACACGGTGAAGCGATCGTGTCGATCGGATTGCACGACGGCCTGCTGAACTCGATCGGCCCACTCGGAAATGCGTTCCCGGAGCTGCGAGTCGCGGAAATAGGACTGGACGTAGCGGCCCCAGTCCTGCTCGTTGATCACCGCGCTCAATGCCTCTGGTAGGTCCGCTTCGGCATGCATGCCGTCGCCATGAGACGCCAAGGCAGCCAAGAAATCACTTCCAGAGTCCGACGTCCAAAGGGTTCGTGGAGACTTTCCTGGCTCCACCAGCACCACGGCATCACTATTGAGCGTCCGAATGTCCATTGCAAACCGCTCTGCCGGCGAGCGGCTATCGGGCATCTCGCCGCGGCCCCTGCGCTGCCAGCCTGGGAAAGATCCGTCGCGGAATCCACCGCCACCGGATGGACCGCCACCGGATCCCTGTTTGCCGAAATCCTGCCTGCCGAATCCCTGCCCTCCCATCGATTCGCCCCGATTAGCGACGGGGCGAAATCTAAAATCGCCCTCTCTCTGCATGGGGCGTTCATATTGGGACAGATCGTATTTCGTCAGATCCAGCTCTCGACCGTTGATGATCACTTGGTCGTCTTTGACAGCAATGGAGTACGGCATTGGGACATAGTCACCGTCCAAGAACAAGAATCCGGTTCTGATGTCGGAATACCGTGCCTGCGATGCTGTCTCGCTCGTCGAATCGGCAGCCCACGCGGCAGGACAGGGAAACAGCAGTCCCAAGGTTGAAATCAACGCCAACCGAACCGTCAGCACGCCACTCCGGAACTTCCATCGAAAAGACATTTGCGGGATTACCTTATGCAGCACGTCGCAAACAAGACGAAGCGTTCAAACGCTGAACGTTCTGTATCGTTGAACCCTGGCCGTCGAAAAGGTTTCGTAGATATCTCTCGGATTTGATCCCAATTGCCCTGTTGGGTAGCGTCTGGCCCCTTGGGTCCAGAGACCGCCGCTCACCTTTGCGTTCCCGATTCGACCAAATCAACAGACTCGTCCCGCGTTATAGGTCGTTGTCGCGTACCTCAAGCAACCGCTGACTCAGCTGGTCTCGGAAACGATCGACCGTGGCTTGGTGCTCTTTCGATGAGGCAAGATTCACGTACTGCTTGGGGTCGGTCGTCATGTCGAACAACTCTGCCCCGCCCGAGCCGTCTTCGTTGTACTGTATGTACGCCCAGTCTGGCTCGCGGAGCAGAAACGCCTTCCGCATCGGCGCGACGCTGAATGCCGCCTGACGTACCTGCTGACCTGGATCGTTCAGCAGGGCGGAGATATCTTTGCCTTGCAGGTGACCTGGAACGGGTAACCCGCACAGCCGAGAAAGTGTCGGATACAGATCGATCAATTCCACCAAGCTGTCGCAAACCGCAGCCGGCTTGCCCGGGACGCTGATGATCAATGGCACCGCGGCGGACTCGTCATGCAGCGAAACCTTGGCCCAAAAGTCGTGCTCGCCGAGGTGATAACCGTGATCGCTGGTGAAGATCACGATCGTCTTGTCGCGTAATCCGTTGTCGTCCAACGCTTTCAAGACCTTGCCGACTTGTGCGTCCATGAAGCGAACGGCGGCGTAGTAGCCTCCCAATGCTTTTCGCTGTCTTCGCAGATCCATCTGCATGTTCTTACTCGTTTTGTAGTTGATCCCAGGACTGGGAATGTCGTCCCAGTCGCCGGCGACCTTCTCGGGCAACGCCAGTTTGTCAAACGGTTTGAAGGGCTCAAAGAATCGTTCGGGGGCGACGAAGGGAACGTGTGGTCGAACGAATCCGACACCAAGCCAAAAGGGTTTGTCACGATGTTTTTGCAGCAGCTCGACCGCTTTTGCGGCACTCTTCCCATCCGCGTGAACTTCGTCATCACCTTCCGCCTCGACCACCACGAATGTGTTCCCGCCCATCACGGGTTTCTTTCCCTCCGGGTTGCGTTCGAGCGTTTCGCCGTCGCCGGGTGCTTTCCATTCCAGACCCGGCGTATTGAAACGCTCGGTCCATGAATGCTCATCGTCCGCCCCGTTCCAGTCGTTCGTTTTTTGGGGGTCGGCAAAGCTCTCCACGCCACCGGGAACTCCCATGTGAAAGATTTTGCTGACTCGCGCCGCGTAGTAGCCGTTGTTGCGGAAGTGTTGCGGCCAAGTCGGGCGATCGCCGATCTGAGGTCGCGGGTTGGTGTATCCCAGAACCCCGGTCGCATGCGGGTAATAGCCCGTCATGAACGACGCTCGCGATGGGCCACAGTAGGTGGCTTGGCAATAGGCTCGCGTGAACCTCGTTCCCAGCTCCGCCAAGGAGTCGATGTTCGGCGTCTGGCAACGTTGATTGCCGTAACAGGACAATGCGGTCGCCGTCAAATCGTCGGACACAATGAACAGCACATTCATCGGCTGCTCACACTGTGCAGATCCCGCCGCCATGATCGCCACCAAACCTACCAGCAAGCGAGTTGTAAGGTGTCTAAAAAATGGAGATGGTTTCATCGCTGTGGGCTCCATTGTCGAGACTGTTGGTGGCGAAATCCATTCAGTCGTATCGTTCCATTTGGATGGATGTCCATGAGCGAGTAGGCGTTGTTGTCGACGCCAGATCCTTCCACCATCGCGACCAGCGTGCAGTAGTGAATGCCTGCGATGTCTTGCAAATCGTTCTTATGACTGTGTCCTTGGAAAACGGCCAAGACTCGTCCCGATGATTCAAGCACCTTGCGAACTTCATCGCTGTTTCTGACGCTGTGGTGCCCGCTCACATCTAGCCTCTGGTGGGCAAACACAATCACCGGATGCTTGTTCTCGTTCAAATCCGCTTGCAGCCATTCCAATTCCATGGCCGGAACGTTCGCATCCGTCCACTTCGAATTCTTTCGTCCGTAGGCTTTGCCATCGCTGCGAAAGCAAGAGTCCAGCACGACGAAATGGATGCCACTGCGGTCGAATGAGTAAAACGATTCTTCCTGCCCGACGCCGCCCAAGAACTCGTCTTTATTCAATGTGTCCACGCAGTGGTTTCCCAGCACGTAATGCCGGTCCGGACAGATCTTGCTGAACCGGTCATTGATCGTCGAAAGGTAGCGCTGCTCCAACTGCACCGTGTCGGCGGCGTCGATCAAGTCGCCCAGCTCGACAACAAAGTCCGGCTTGGACGCTTCAAACTCTCCAGCGGCTTCATCGAGCTTGGCAAGTGTTTCGCGATAGTGACGCGATCCCGCAGGCGGTTTGTCGGCGTAGTGCAAGTCCGTGATCATGCCGACGCACAGGCGACCCGGCGACTGATCAGCGTAGAGCGGAGAAACAGTCGCCACCGCCCCAGCGGTCAGCAACAATGCCCCGTCCTGGACAAAGGCTCGTCTCCCCACACGAACCGGATCGTTATCGCTCATCGTCATTGGACTCCAAGGACCACACTGTCGGAGACGCCAGCCGCCTCACACAAATCAATCAGCATTCTAACCCGAAATGCCAAGGACCTGGTTAGGTCCAGTAGGTCATGCTCCGCATGACAAAATACGATTCGCCCCCATTGTCTCTGATCAGTCGCTTCACCACCGGCTCAAGCACCCTTTCGACTTAGTCGTAGATTGGCCACTATTGGCCAACATTCAATACACAGACGGGCAAGAGTGACCACCCGACAGTCATTCAATCCCCAACACGGACTAAAATCAACAAGCCGCTTTTCGGAAGCTCAATACCTGGAGGCGATTCTCAAAACCCGAGGCTATAGCAAACCGGACATCGCCGCCATCTTTCACGGCCACCTTCTACGGATCGTCGAAACGGCATTTCCATAGTCCGTTTCACGTTCGCCCAGATCAAAGATCACGCTCGACGCCAATTCACGCTGACTCAAAACAGTAACGTACGGATGACGTTGTGATCCGCACGAACAACCGGAATGGCGTTGCTGCAGAAAACAGACAGCGAGGAAAAAAAATGTTTGGGCAAAAAAATGTCGGATCGGTATCAACACGAGCATTTTCTGCAAATTCATTTTTTGGCCCTTTCTTGCCACACTGCTGAGCCCGAGTAGAACGTACAACCAAGGTGCAATCGGCCACGATGCATTCGATCGAGACAACGGCCCGGTGATACAATCCATTGAATCGCGTTGACAAACCCCCTTCCCCTTTTCGAAGAACTCAGTTGGCCAAGTGCGATTTGGTAGAAGATTACTGGTAGCGACTGCACGGGCGAGCCGTTTTCTGTGACATTTTCTACCAGTAATCTTCTACCATCTCCGGTCTGAACCATTGAGCGCCGGGCAAATATTCGAGAGTGGACTCTGACTCTGTTGCGGCAGAATCGCAGAAGTGTGCGTCTGCCACGAAACTCTAAAAAACCCCCTTCCGCTTTTCAAGTAAGCCGCACGCTGTGGAAGCAATCGCATCCCGAATCGGACGATCCGACGGAGTTGGAGTCCCGCTCGCCTTTGGAAGAATCAACAACCAAAGAACCTCACTACTATCGCTACAAGAAGTGCAACGGCTTGGTCGCCCCGGCCGGCCAGTTGGAAGGATCGCTGGCGGTCACGCTGTTGGCGGTCGCGCACTGGGTGGTGAAATGGCAGCAGACGCAAGCCGCATCGACTCAGGTCGTTCCGCCTTGGCGACGGGCACTGGCTGCGGTGATCAGGCAGCGGATATCGATGCCAAGCAAGAACGCATTCATCAATGGCATGCGATATGGACTGATTCAGCCTGATGCTCATTGGTTGAGCTTGATCGAACAGGCGATCGAATTGGTGAGCGAAGAAGTGGAGTGGCCCAAAGCAACCGCGAGACCACCGTGACATCGAGTCCAAGTTTTCAATCGCGTTGTTTCGCACCCATTGGTTTTCAATCACAAACCGATCAGGCTCATCAATCGTCGATGCAACCGCATCACGATGAATTTGGCACCAAACAGCAAGTTCAACCGCCAAGGCGTGACCGTTTCGCGTCATTCAGAGTGATCGCATCGACTGCAATCGAGCCAACCAAGAGCAAGAAACCGCGTTGCTCACCCAAGTCACACTGGGCAATCTTGACAACCAGCTAAACCAGCAAAATCTAGCTGGCAACACCCCAAAGAAAGAAACCCTCAATCAACGTCTGCACGCTCGCGAGAGGGTTCGGGAATTAAGAAGTGAACGCTCCCACAATGTAGAGCCGCGGAGGCGGCGGAAGCGTAAAGCCTGGGACGTGAGTCCCAGGTCTCGTTTCGAAAGCGGTCTCGATTGAGCCCCGAAGGTGGCGACAGACTGTGAGTGATACACTGCCGTCTCTGTCGCCGCTTCGCGGCTTATCAGACGCGGTGATGTGGTACCCCAAGGGGCTGACGCCCCATGCTTTGCCCTATCGCTGCTCCGCAGCTATCTGTTCAAGGCGAAGTAATCGTAGGTCATGCTGTGCATGACGAAATACGGCACGCGCATTAACACGTGGGGTGACCTGTACTCGGGAACAACGCTCGGTGACGTCCGGTGTGCTGGTTGTGATGTACCGATGGCGTCATGCACAGCATGACCTACTGGAACTGCGGAGCATGTCGTATTGATGACTCTATCTGTTCAGCGCAAGGAATCTGTCGTGTCTCGAATGTTTGCACGCGAAGACGCTAAGGCGCGAAGGACGAGCCTCTTTCTTCGCGTCTTAGCGCCTTCGCGTGAGAATCAAAAAAGGCACCCCATGGGGCTGACGCCCCATGCTTTACGCTGCCGTCGCATCCGCGACTGTGCACGGGCACCAGTGTTGATTGGCGCCATCAGTCACTTTGATCAGCTTTTAAAACCCCCTTCCCTTTATTGCTCGTTCAATTTAATCGCGTTAGAAACCCCGTTCCCCTTTTCGAAGAAGTACTCCGATTAGTGTTCGATCAGTGAAGATTAGTGGTTCTGCTTCTCTTGAAGTACGATCCGTTTTCACGTTTGCGATGCGTCGCTATTGATCAGCAAGCCGACCTGTATCTCACTGGTTTGAGTGTGGTTTGTTTTTGGGAACACCAATTTGCACTAATCGAACACTAATCAGCAGAACTGCAAGCAGGCTGGATGAAGGCGGCTGGCCAGCAGTTACCGGCAAGGCAGGATTTGGTTCGGTATTTGGGGGAGACAAGCTTCGCGAACATTCAGATCAGCGGAAGAAGCTAGCCGCCCCTTCCCCTTCTCGAAGAACTCAGTTGGCGAAGTGCGATTTGGTAGAAGATTACTGGTAGCGACCGCACGGGCGAGCCGTTTTCTGTGACATTTTCTACTAGTAATCTTCTACCATCTCCGGTCTGAACCATTGAGCGCCGCGCAAATATTCGAGAGTGGACTCTGGCTCTGTTGCGGCAGATTCGCAGGAGTGTGTGTCTGCCACGAAACTCCAAAAATCCCCCTTCGCTTTATTGCTCGTTCTATGGAAACACTGCAAATTCAACGTTCGTTGTAAGGTGAATCTTCGCCAATTCCCAGTCCAACCAGTTCATAAGACGATTGCAACGCATCGCCGTGACCTGTTACTGGGATTAGAAACTCCGGTTCGTCTTTGTCTTTTCTCAAAAAAACCAAATGAAAACTATCGATTGAGTCCACTTTTGAACTTTCGCCAAGCTTAAGACGCCGAATGGTTTCAAACGATGCCTTGCCGAAATACATACTTGAAGGCGCATTTCCTGGTGCTCCTTTCTCTGGGAGATCTTGAAAGTGCTTAATGCGAAGTATACGGACTTTTTCACCTTTCAGAACGGAAACCGCCTCAAGAAGTAACACGTACTCTCCGTAAAATTGCTGTTCAAACTCGTCGTTCGGTACACGCATCACCTGGAAGCACCTCACGATTGCGACAGTCTCGGCGTCTCCTGTCAGTTTCTCAAACGAGATCTTTAGCGGAGGTTTTGCATGCGCGCACGCGACGAGTCCAAGAACAAGAATGCCGAACAATGCAAAATGGGACAATAATCTCTTCATCGTTCTACCAAAAACGTGGGTCTGGCGGTCCGTCATCAAAAGTGCTCGTCTGTCCTTCGCCCGTAAATGCGTTAAACGCACCTCCATTGCTGTAGTGATCCTGAACTGGACCACAACAATTCCACGAAAAGTCTGCATGGGATCTAGCGTCAGATCCCTTGACGTGTTTGTTCCACCAAGTTGGATTCTCGTTTCCGCGTGCGTCAAATGCCCGTCGGAACCCGTTTTAAAACCCCCTTCCCCTTTTCGCGTTTTCCCCTTTTCGCGCACGTAGGTGATTCGCTTCTTGATCGTCGCTTCGCTGTAGTTGCGAATGCGAAGCCGATCGGTGTGCTCGACCAACAGGCGATAGAAGCCGCGTGGATCGTTGGTGTCACCGAACGCTAAAAACTCCCATGCCCTCTCCGGAGAGCCGGAGACCGGAGACTTATCAAGATTCCCTGTCGCGCAGTCGCTTCTGAAGGTCTGACATTCGCTTCGTAAGTGCATCGATGCCTTGCGGAAGCAGTTCCCCGTCACCAGTGGGGGCCTCTCCCAAGAGCTGCTCGAGAAGCTGGATTTGGCCTGCTAATTTGCCTTCCTCACGTCCTTCCTCACGTCCTTCCTCACGTCCTTCCTCACGGGCACCTGAAATGGCCCACTCATAGTCTCTTTGAGCCTTTTCGCGTTGATCGTACATTTGCTTGTCTTCCGTTTTAGCGGAGATGGTTTCTATCGTGGAAATCGCTGGCTCAAACTCGATCCCAGGGAGCAATCGGCGGAGAGCTTCCCCGTCGTAATCCTGGGCGTGTAGCAACAGGAATACCCATTGATTCAGTTTACTCGCCCTGGAGATCGTCTGCTCTGCCAAGGCATACTTCGTCAATTCTACCGTGTGTACTTCGATCCCGTTGGAAATTGAACGACCGCTGCGTTGGTCCAGGAGCTGAAAACGGTGGTAAGCTTGGAACCCGTTTCAAACCCCCCTTCCGCTTTTCTGATCCCCCACCGTGACATCGAGTTCAAATTATCAATCTCGTCGTCCCGCACCCATTGGTTTTCACACACAAACCGACCAGGCTCATCAATCGTCTATGCAATCGCATCACGATGAATTTGGCACAAAACATTATGTTCAACAGCCAAGACGAGACCGTTTCGAGTCACTCAGAGTGATCGCATCACCTGCAATCGAACCAACCAAGAGCAAGAGACCGCGTTGCTCACCCAAGTCACACTGGGCAATCTCGGCAACCAGGTAAACCAGCAAAATCTAGCTGGTAGCACCCCAAAGAAAGAAACCCTCAATCAACGTCCGCGCGCTCGCGGGAGGGTTCGGGAATTAAGAAGTGAACGCACAGACAATAGAAAGCCGCGGAGGCGGCGGAAGCGTAAAGCCTGGGACGTAAGTCCCAGGTCTCGTTCCGCAACGATCCCGATTGAGCCCCGAAGGTGGCGACAGATTGCGGGCGATATCGTGCCCTATCTGTCGCCGCTCCGCGGCTTTCGCAATCGGCAATGTGGCACCCCATGGGGCTGACGCCCCATGCTTTACGCTGCCGTCGCATCCGCGACTATCCACGACTCGGCTTTTAAAACCCCCTTCCCCTTAGTGCGATTAAAACCCCCTTCCCCTTATTGCGATTACAACCGTGCAAAACAAAGACTGGATCGCCGACATCCAGGGGACACCGCCTGAGTATCGTGGGCAGAGTGAGAACCAACACGTCTTCGGCTACTTGGCCAAGTACGTGGCGGGGGTGGCGATTGGTGACGGACGCTTGATTCGTGTCAACGATGATGAGTTGGTGTTCGACGCGAAGGACTATCGCGACATGTCGCGTGTGGAAGTATCGATGCCGCCAAAAGAGTTCTGCTACGCGTTCTCGCGGCACATTCTGCCGCATGGAATGCCACGCACCCGCTACGCAGGCTGCTTCGCCCCCAACGTACGTAAAAAGTACCTGGAGTTGTGCCGCACGCTGTGGAAGCAATCGCATCCCGAGTCGGACGACCCTTTGGAAGCGGAATCGCAATCGCCTTTGGAAGAATCAACAACCAAAGAACCTCACGACTATCGCTGCAAGAAGTGCAACGGCTTGGTCGACCCGGCCGGCCAGTTGGAAGGATCACTAACGGTCTCGCTGTTGGCGGTCGCCCACTGGGTGGTGAAATGGCAGCAGACGCAAGCCGCATCGACTCAGGTTGTTCCCCATTGGCGACGGGCACTGGCCGAAGTGCTTGCGCAGCGTTGCACGCTGCCGAGCAAGAACACGTTTATCAATGGCATCCGCTCTGGACTGATTCAGCCTGATGCTCATTGGTTGAGCTTGTTCGAGCAGGCGATCGAATTGGTGAGCGAAGAAGTGGAGTGGCCCGAAGCAACCGCGAGACCACCGTGACATCGCATTCAAATTATCAATCGCGTTGTTTCGCACTCGTTAGTTTTCGAACACAAACCGACCAGGCTCATCAATCGTCTATGCAATCGCATCACGATGAATTTGGCACAAAACAGCATGTTCAACCGCCAAGACGAGACCGTTTCGCGTCGCCAGGAGTGATCGCATCACCAGCAATCGAACCAACCAAGAGCGAGAAACCGCGTTGGTTACCCAAGTCACACTGGGCAATCTTGACAACCAGGTAAACCAGCAAAATCTAGCTGGCAGCACCCCAAAGAAAGAAACCCTCAATCAACGTCTGCGCGCTCGCGGGAGGGTTCGGGAATTAAGAAGTGAACTACCCCAGTAAAGTGCTCTGGCCCCATCAATCATGATAGCCTCAATTAAGACCGCACGTAAGACGCTAGGACGGAGAGAACGGCAACCATGGGGATCGATGACACTTCAGTGATCGCAAGCACCTTGCCGGCAAGCCCAAAATGAGTGAAGTTGCGATAAATGAAGTAGCCATGCATGGCAACGAATGGAACTGATATCGCCGAGAAAAACCAAATGCCAATCAGTATCTGATATGCGTTCTTGCGGTCATCACTTTGAAAGAAAAAAAGGAGTAGGTATGCGCAGTAACACGCAACTAGAAAAAGGAAAAAACCAAAAGTCAAAACCATCAGGCCATGTGCTACCTTACTTCGATCGTTGGTTCGTTGGGTCGAGGCCTCGTATGGGTTGCTTGAGTTACCATTGCTCATTCGGAATTGTTGCATCCCCACGAGTGGCAGTTAGTGCCACCCCACGGTACACAGAACAGGTTGTAGCGATCTTCAGTCCAGCCCGTCTTGCACATTCGCTTCGCGTCTTCTGGACAGACCTTTATGGTTTTGCAAACAGCCTTGCTTGGATCGCGATCAACTTCTTCATTGACATACCCTATACCAGAGCCACACATGTCTAAAAAGTCTGGAGGTCGACAGCCATCAAATGGAAGTGGATGTTTTCCGTACTGCTTCCCATCGGGGCAGATGATAAAGGTGTGGCTTAGCCAACCACAGACAGGTATTGAACTGCCGTCTCCTCCGAGTCGGCCGCGACAAACCTTTATTTCTACCTTTGAAACAACTTGCCCGTTCTCGCAGCAACTGGACAGTTTGCTGTAGATTTTCTTCCCCCCACAGCAGCCTTGAACGTTACTGCTGTACTTCGTGCCATTGCAGCACTTGTGATGCCCCTGCAGTCCCTTCGGATCAACCTTTACCAGAGGTTCTGAATCAACGTACTCATAAAGATTCCATTGGCTCCCTCCGAACCCAATGGGATCTCTGGAGCAAGACTCCACTTGAGTGACTGCGTTGAAGGTGCAGCGGCGTTTGGGGCGGTGGGGCGTTGATGAAGTATGCGGCCGGATGGGCTGATGGCAACTACGACTTGCCCCGCGCGCACGAGTGCGGCTTATGAGGTGGCGGCGGGGGAGTTTTTGTCGTAGTTGCATGGGGCTCATTGTACGGCATCAAGCGGTGATGCGGTTACTTTTCTTCTTGCTCCGCCGGGTGCGTTTTGTCGTGGATGTCGAGTAGCTTGCGGATCGACGTTCTGGCGTAGATCTGCGTCGTGTCGCTCTTGGCGTGACCCAAGATTTGCTGGATCAGCGTCAGGTCCGCTCCGTTCTCGTGCATCGCGGTTGCCATGCTGTGTCGGTAGACGTGACAGGCGCCCGGTTTGTCGATCCCGGCGGCTTGGATGTAGCGGCGACCGTACTCGGTCAACGTATCGGCTTCGATCGGCGTGCCGTGGATCGTCAGGAAGAGCGTGTTGTCGCTCGCGGGGGTTGCGAACTGGTCGCGGACTCCGTCCACGTAGCGGGCGATCCAGAGCAACGCCCGTGTACCGATCGGGATGTAGCGGTCCTTTTTCCCTTTGCCCTGATCGATGAACAACGCACGGCGTTCGACTTGGATCTCGTCCAGACGCAGCGAACAGAGTTCGAAGCGGCGGATGCCGGTGGAGTAGAACGTTTCCAGGATGGCGCGGTCGCGTAGACCGATGGGCGTCGTTACGTCGGGCTGTGCAAGCACTTGTTCGACTTCGTCGACCGTGAGGATCGCTTTGGGCAGCGTTTTGGGTTGCCGGGGCAGATCGAGTTCGGCCGCGGGACTGAAGGCGATGTGGTTGAGTTTGGCGAGCCAGGCGAAGTACGAGCGAATTTCTTTGAGTGCCAGGTGTTGTGAGCCCCAGCTCAACGGTTGCCCGTTGGCTTTGCGGTAGCGGAACAGGTGACGTTGGTAACTTTCTAAAATCGGTTTGGTGATGTGTGTTGGATAGGATAAGTCGCGGTCGTGACACCACTGGGCGAATTGGCGGACGTAGGTGATTCGCTTTTTGATCGTCGCTTCGCTGTAGTTGCGCATGCGAAGCCATTCGGTGTGCTCGACCAGCAGGCGATAGAAGCCTCTCGGGTCGGTCGTGTCGCCGAACGATTTGAAACGGGCGGGTTTGGATTTGGACATGGTCGTCTCCAGGGTTGTGTCCGCGCGCACCGTCAGCCCGGACGTTGTTGTGGGAGAGTTCGCTTGAGCCAGAGGGGATCAAGCGAGAGTGGCAGGACTGCCACGACGTACGACGATGCACGTACGTTTTTTGCGGTGGGGGTGTTGTCCTTGGGTTCAACCCGACAACTTTCTCGGTACTCATTGATGCACAATGAGTTGCGTCGATTTCACGGCCCCGACAACCACCCGATATTGGGGCGATAACTCGTAACTTGGGGGGCGATAACTTGGCCTCAGGGCCGATAACTACTTCGTCGTACTGTCAGTCAACTTTGCGGGATCGGCCAAGCCGCAGAGGGTCGGCTGGCCCTCGTATCCTTGGCCGTCGAAGAGCAGTTCGTACTGAGCCAGCTTGCCACGAGAGCCCGAGCTGTGCGGTACCACGTATTCCCAACGACACAGCCGCTCCAGGTGGGTGCGCAGTTGAGTCGCTCCCCAGCCGAGGTGCTCACGTAGCTCCCGGCGAGTGAATCGCACTTCACTATCGTGAGTCTCGTTCGTGTCTGCTGTTCGTCGCACGTAGCGGTACAGTTGCAGCAACAGCTTGCGGGTCTGTTGAGGCAGCTCGTCGATACTGCTGCCCAGCACCGAGTTGGCGATCAGGTTGGCGATCAGGTTGGCGATCGCGATGTCTTGCTTGGTGACTTCGATGTACGGGGCTTCCTTGCCGTCGTGATCCTTGGTCTTGATCTCTCGCTGGTGCTGATGCACGAAAGTGATCGCGCGAATCAACGTGAGGTATTTTGCTTGATCTCTCCGGTTGCGAGTTAGACCGGCTGTGAAGGTGAGCTGTTCGGCGTAGGGGTTGGAGATCTCGATCGGACGCAGGAGTCGCTGTGCGTTCTGATGAAGCGTATAGATGCGATCGAGCGTGCGACGTTCGATGATTGCGTCGATCGTTTCCGCCTCGCGTTGACGTTGCTGGATCGCAGCGGTTTGTTCGGGCGCTTCGTCCACCGAAAGCACGAAGCAGCGATTCAACAGTTCAGGGTCAACGTCGCTGGCCGTGGTGGTCATCAACATCGCCACGGGTCCTTCGACATTGTAGCGTTCCACTGCCGTGCGTCCCGTGCCGGATTCTTTGGCCGTGGTGACGATCGACAGTTTGCCTTCGCTTTGCAGGAGTTTCAAAGCGTAGCTGGCGTCACGCACGCCTTCTTCTTCGGCGATGGACAGGATCTTGTGGCGTAGGTCGAGGTTGCCCGCGTAGTAAAGACTCTTGCTGGTCATCGCCGAGCAAGCGAACACGGCTTCGTCAGGCATGAAGGCGAGGATGGCATCCAGCAGCGAGGTCTTGCCGGCCGCGGAGGAGGACTGGATGACGACACCGAGCGGCTTGGGTAGCAGTCGGCTGGTGGCCGCGAGGTAGCCGGTGAGTTTCCCGATCCGCTCGCCGACGATGCCGCAGGTTTCGAAATCGTCCAAGATGCGATCGAGCAACTTGGGCGACTGCAGCAGGTCCATCGCCTCGCTTCGCTCTGTGTCGGTCATTTCGTACGGCGGAGGCTCGTTGGACTTCGTTCCGGCGTCAGCTTGGAGTTGATCAAGCTTCAGCAGGATGCGGCCGATGTCACCGCGCAACGTGTTCTCGTCGATCGCGATCTCTTCGCCGCATTCTTTCAAGAACACGCGACGGGAACGCGCGTGGCACAAGTCCAGCGTGTCGACGTGGAACTGATCGTTGCGGTCATTGAATACCATCAAGTTGATCTTCATCGTGCCGGGCGTTGTGTTGCGCTGCAAGCCGCGGACACGGTAGCGCCGGTGCTCGATGCGGATGGTGATCTCGTTGTCGGTTTGGGCGATGTCCAGATCGTCAACCGGATTTGGTGCCGGTGATGCAACGGGTTGCTGGACCACTGCGTGCTGCGTCGGCTTGCCGGTGACCCAGGAGGCCGCGCGGATGCGTGATGCCAGTGGATCGGTTTCATTGAGGTGGGCTTTGGCGTACGTGTTGGCACTGTCGTGACCGGGGAAGGCGATTTGTAGGATTTCCAGATCGGGGAAGTGTTCCCGGTCGATGTCGGGCGACGCGATCAGGAGTCGCTTGATCCCTTTGAAATGCTCGTCGTTGAGCTGCTCCGCAACGACAGCGTTGCGGTGACCGGCGGCACAGAACGTCCAGGCGTCGAGGATGCAGCCGCACAGGATCAGTTCATCGAACGTTGTCAGTGCCGCAGCGTTGAAGATTCCCGTGCCGATCGTGATCGCCATCTCGTCTCCTTGGCTACGATCGACGCGACGACCGTGGATGCCGGTGATCTTGCCAGCAGTGTCGGTCAGTGGCACCGTGACGAACCCGCGAAAGGTTTCATGGCCGGTGGATTTAAGGACGCCGACGCTTTGCAGCATCTCGCGAAGATCGCGTCCCGCTTTGGAGCGATGGGGCGGCAGGAGCTTGCCGAACGTGCGATCGCTGAAGCCGATGTGGAGATCGTCGCAGTGCAACGCGTTGGCTTGCAGGTGCTCAAGGACTTTCGGGTTGTCCGATAATCGTGACGCGTAGTAGTCGGCGATGAATGCGATCGGGTCGTCGTGGATCGCGGCGTGGAGTTCGTGATCGTTCATGGCAAGTGAGACTCCGTTGGGTGCGCGCATAGCGGGAGCGCGGTTGGTGTTGGATGACTTTTTGGCGCTCCACATTCGGCAGCGTTTCGAAGATGGTCAGCGTTTGCGGGCGTCGAGCGATGAGGTGATGGAAGCGTCCACTGACCGATCAGCCGAATATGGATCGCCAAGCGGTGCTGATGATAGAGGGGCGTTGGCGATTTCTGTAAAAAGTTTTCGATTGGGTGTTAAGCTGTGCGGGCGTGTGTTCGTCGTAGGTGCGTGTGATGTAGGTACGATGATGCGAATGGGAACGTATAACGATCGTTGTTGGAGTCTAGCGTTCACGCGATTGAGTGTTGGTGTACCGGCTTCAGCCGGAATACGGCAGGGAGTGCATGGTAGATGGAAGTTGCGCTTGAGCGGCTGAAGCCTGGACTCCAACGCGCCTTCGACGGTCGTGGGTGGTTTCGTTGACCGTCAACGGTTGTTGTCATCCAACGGGCATCACTGGTTCTCGCCGGCCGTCAGCAAACGTTCCGAGTCGTCGCCGTGGTCCACTTTCAGTATCGCGACGAGAGACCTTTTAAAGAAAAAGTTGGTCATGCCGTGCATACCCACGGGAACTGATGCCCCCGTGAGCCTCAGGCGCTAGCCGTGGGCCTGAAGCGGATTGTGGTGCCGGCCCACGGCTAGCGCCTGAGGCTCACTTTGATTACGACGCGTGGAGCAATAACATTGGCTGAAGAGAAGGATTGCGTCATACACAGCATGACCCACGGGAACTGATGCCCCCGTGAGCCTCAGGCGCTAGCCGTGGGCCTGAAGCGGATTGTGGTGCCGGCCCACGGCTAGCGCCTGAGGCTCACTTTGATTGCGACTCTTGGAACAATAACATTGGCTGAAATAACAGCATGACCCACGGGACCTTTTACGGAAAAAGGATCGAGATGGACAATTGATCGCGTTTGATCGAAAGGCAGCGAATCGACAACGTGAGACTGCAGCAAGACGGCTGTCCATCGCGAAAGTCATCGCTGAATACGGTGGCGACGTCGACTACCGCGATGGCCTGCCGAGGCGTGCCGGTGACCGTACCGCCAAAGTGATGAGCCTGATCCCCAAGTGCCGCACCGGTGCCCTGGGTGGATGCACGTGGCAGTGCCGTGATTGTGACTCAAGCCAATTGGTCCTCAAATCCTGTGGCGATCGACACTGTCCGACCTGCTCGGCGACCAGTCGCTATCGCTGGCACGAACAACTGCTCTCCTGGGCGATCGGTTGCGACTACTTGCACCAAGTCGTCACCGTGCCGCATGAACTCAACGATCTGATCGCCGCCAACCCGGATCAACTGTTGCGGTTACTGGCAAGCGCGTCCCGCGAAGCGAACTTGAATCTGTTTCGTGATCGCTACCGCTGCATGCCCGGTCTGGTGCAAGTCATCCATACGTGGGGACAACGACTGAATCATCACTTTCATGTCCACACCGTGTTGACCGGCGGCGGCCTGTCCGTCAATGAAAAAGGCAAGGTCGATGCATCCTCCGCCCAGTGGGTCGATGTCGACTTGGACGACGCGGAGACTCGCACCGAAGAGCTGGCAGCGGGTTTCAAAACGCTGTTCTTAAAAGGGCTGCGAGGGCAATGGGAAAAAGGAGAATTGCGATTGCCGATAAACCTGGCGGACGAATCGGCTTTGCAGTCCGTTTTGGCAACCGTGCAAAACAAAGACTGGATCGCCGACATCCAAGGGACACCGCCCGAGTATCGTGGGCAGAGCGAGAATCAACACGTCTTCGGATACTTGGCCAAGTACGTGGCGGGGGTGGCGATTGGTGACGGACGTTTGATTCGTGTCAACGATGATGAAGTGGTGTTCGACGCGAAAGACTATCGCGATCAGTCGCGTGTGGAAGTATCGATGCCGCCAAAAGAGTTCTGTTATCAGTTCTCCAGACACATTCTGCCACATGGAATGCCACGCACTCGCTACGCAGGCTGCTTCGCCCCCAACGTGCGTAAAAAGTATCTGGAGTTGTGCCGCAAGTTGTGGAAACAATCGCATCCCGAATCCGAAGACCCGATGGAGTTGGATTCGCAATCGCCTTTGGAAGAATCAACAACCAAGGAACCTCACGACTATCGCTGCAAGAAGTGCAACGGCTTGGTCGACCCGGCCGGCCAGTTGGAAGGATCACTAACGGTCTCGCTGTTGGCGGTCGCGCACTGGGTGGTGAAATGGCAGCAGACGCAAGCCGCATCGACTCAGGTCGTTCCCCATTGGCGACGGGCACTCGCCGAAGTGCTTGCGCAGCGTTGCACGATGCCGAGCAAGAACACGTTTATCAATGGCATCCGCTCTGGACTGATACGTCCTGATGCTCATTGGTTGAGCCTGATCGAACAGGCGATCGAATTGGTGAGCGAAGAAGTGGAGTGGCCCGAAGCAACCGCGAGACCACCGTGACATCGAGTTCGAATTATCAATCGCATTGTTTCGCACTCATTGGTTTTCAAAAACAAACCGACCAGGCTCATCGATCGTCTATGCAATCGCATCACGATGAAATTGGCACCAAACAGCAAGTTCAACCGCCAAGGCGTGACCGTTTCGCGTCGCCAAGAGTGATCGCATCGTCTGCAATCCAACCAACCAAGAGCAAGAAACCGCGTTGCTCACCCAAGTCACACTGGGCAATCTTGGCAATCAGTTAAACCAGCAAAATCTAGCTGGCAGCCAACCAAAGAAAGAAACCCTCAATCAACGTCCGCGCGCTCGCGGGAGGGTTCGGGAATTAAGAAGTCAAGAATGGCGGGTGGCACGAATGGCACAGTCGTTTCTCTAACTATTTGGTTTCAAACGCGTTATCTCCGGCGGCGAGGCGTGCCTTCAGTTCTTCGCGTGGCTGCATCATCAGGTTGTAATTGCTGCCGCGTTTCTTTCTGACGCGAGGCTCAAACCGGCCGGGGCGATTGCCGACGATGCACTTGCCGATCTGCTCCAGGCGGCCCGTGCAGTATGTTCGATGTTCCATGCCGCGTTTCGTGCCGATTACATCCCAAGCCGCCAGCACAAACTGACAACAACTCACGAAACTGATTTCTCGGGGATGTACGCCACACACCCACGCTCCGCCTAACGCCGTCGTTCGGATCGCATTGTAGGCCAACATCGTCACCCAGAATTCTTTACGAACCATTGCCGGGCTTTTGCAACGAAGGTGATGCAGGTTGAGATGCGTTTTGATGCTGCGTATGTCCAATTCTGCATTCCAGCGAAAACCAAACAGCTCAGCGAGTTCGTCTGGCTGTACCGCATCGTCGCCGCTGACCTCGGTCATCGTGGTCACGATCACAAAGGGCTGTTGCTTGCGTCCTGGCTTGGTGATGACGTACTGAATTTCACGAAGCTCGATTGTCCTTGGCATCGAGTTGTACATCTCCTTGCTCATCCAAGCCGGACGCCCAGGCCGTTGCCAAGATACCAGATGATCTTTCTTGCCTAAGCGCTTGCCGCGACGAAAATCGGTGTGTCGTGCCTGATGTTTTCGGAAGCAAATATCCACACCTGCTTGCATCAAAAAAGCGATCATCCAGTAGTTGCCATAGAACCGATCGGCCACGGCTATATCGCCTTTGTTGAAGCAGCCGATCAGTTGCCGAAGCAACGCTGTCTCACCAGTCTCCTTGCCTTTGTACTTGGCGATCGCACAGTCGACGACGCAAGCAGTCGCTAGTGAAAGGACGACGACGAAGCGGGCGATCGGAAACCCGATTCCAGGCTTCTGGGCAGGGTTCTGAGGATACTCTGCTTGGTTCTTGGGTGTATCGGCCATCATGAACGTGGAGCCGTCAACGAGTTTGGCGTGACGATTTTTCCAGAGATGCTCTGGCTCGACCAGACGTTCGGCTTCGTCAGCGATCTCGGTTGTCAACTCATGCAACGCGTCTTCGGATAGCTTCGCCCGGGCACGACAATAGTCGCGGGTGTCGGGGGCAACATCACCCTCGTCATGACCGCTGAGATGACTACTGATTCGAGCGACAGCGCTTTGGCAAGAAGCTTCTTTGCCGTCGCGCAGAACTTGGCTCATAAAGGCCCACAAAACGATCGCTGTCGTGTAGGTTCGTCCGAAGAGATTGCGATGCCGGGAGAAGACCGAAGCGATGCGGTTCTCGCTGAGGATATCCACAAACGGCAATCCCGGAGCACCGAGGAATCCGGCGACGGTTTGGCCGAAAGTGAAGTTGCCACGGCGAGGCGATTGGGAACAAGATGGCATAAGAAAACCCTCCCTGGTCTCACTGATTGGCATCGGTGACCGGGGAGGGTTCGAAACAATGTGAAGCCTGGAAGGGTTTCACGGCAAGAAGAATCGCCCTGCGTCGGCAATTTTATGCGAAACAGCCGAGATGCAGATAGACGACTTCTGCGCGGAGCAAGCATGAATCGAAAACGACTGTGCCATTCGCGGGTGGCACCAACTGGCTCTAAACTCGCGTGTAGTGTCTGCCTTTGACTAGGATCATACCTTTTGCTGTTGAAACCTCAAACAATGTAGGTACACGCTGTCCTTCGGCAACAACATGGAAGTGAAGATGGGGGGCGTACGTCCAACCAGAATTCCCCGATATTGCGATCGGTGCTCCACGTTCCACCACATCTCCACACGCAACTCGCGCGCCTCGAAAATCAAGATGGCCGTAAGTTGCTACTGAAAAGTCGTCGTGTTCAATTTCGACAATGTTACAAAAGGGAAGATTTGACTTACATGGACCACCAGGAGAAAAAGTATCAATAACTCGTCTTACTGTTCCGGATCGAGTGTGACCGGCAACCCGCGAGGCTTCTGCGGAGCATTGCGGAATCTGGGTAAACAAAAAGCGGCCAACCTGCCATGATTTGGGTTCTAACTTCCAGGTATCAAAGGCAGGAGGCCGCTGAAATGAGCGTCGAACATTCAAGCGATATTGACAACCCCACTTCGTCTTCTTTTCCGCAGTCGCCCGAGCAAATCGCCGAGAAACTGCAGCAGTGCGGCGACACCATCCGAGAACACGTCGTCAATGCTTCTAAATGCGGCCAGTCTTTCGATGAAACAGAGCGTGCCGTGTGGAATCTTGTCTTGAAAACCGGCTTTCTGGCGATGGAGCTCTTCACCAAACTCCAAGGCAAGGGGGACCTTGGTGATCAAGCGGTCAGCGAATCAGGCAAAACACTGCGACGCAGCGAGAAACCGACCGACACGGTGGTTCGGTCGATTTTCGGTGAACACGCCTTTCAACAGTACACCTACAGCCCGGGAAAGAACAAGAGAATCGAACTGCATCCGATCAGCGCCCGCATGCAACTGCCGGAGCACCGCTGGTCGTACCTGCTCCAAGAGTTCTCCCAAATGTTCTGCGTCGAATCCGCATTCAACCAGGCCGCTGATAATCTCGAACTCGTTTTCGGAGCGAAATTCTCGATCGACACGCTCGAACAGACCAGCCAGAGAATGGGGGTCCAGGCCGATGCCTTTCTGGACGACTTGCCCACGCCCAAAAAGAAGGATGAAGCCGAGCTTCTCGTCGCTTCGGCCGACTGCAAGGGCGTTCCCTTGATCAAAGACGATGCCGCCAAAGTTGCTGCTTTTGAGACAGCAAAGAAACGGCCCGGAAACCGTCGCATGGCAACGGTCACGAGTGCTTACACCGTCGATCCCTATGTTCGCACAGCCGAGCAAATTGTCGCTGCCTTGTTCCGTGATGACAAAGAACCCGGCACGCAATCACGCAAGAGCAAAAAGAAACGACCGCGGCCAAAGCACAAGCACACATCGGCTCACTTTCCCGCGACCTTCGTGGACGACGATACGGAGGTTCCCATCAGCGGTATCCACGAGGGGATCGCATGGCTCGCAGATCAAGTCAGTGTCCGCCGAAAGAAACTCCAAGTGATCATTCTGTTAATGGACGGTCAGCAGAGCCTCTGGGAAGTCGCGCAGTTACACTTAGGCGACGATCCATTAGTGGTGCCAATCTTGGACATCATTCACGTAGCGACTTACGTGTGGGAGGCTTCGTCATTGTTCGAGAAATCCAGCGAAAAGCGAGCAGCGTTTACGCGGGAGCGATTGCTGAAAATCCTGCGTGGTGAGGTCAACGGGGTGATCCGAGGGCTACGTCGAATGGGTTCGCTTGGGAAACTCAAGGGCGATAAACTCAAAGACCTTCGACGCATCTGTGGTTACTTCGAGAAACACAAGGATCGGATGCGTTACGACGAATATCTTGCTGCAGGCTACCCGATTGCCTCGGGTGTGATCGAAGGCGCGTGCGGGCACTTGGTAAAGGACCGCATGGAACGAAGCGGGATGCGTTGGACGCTGGAAGCTGCACGGAGCATGCTCAACGTGCGGGCGGTATTTCAGAGTGACTACTGGGATAAATTCTGCAAACAGCGAGTCACGGAGTTGAGCGAGAGCACCCATCCAAACCGTAACATGGTCTGCCACTACACTCCGCTTACCATGGCATGTTAACCGGCGGGTTGCCGGTCACACTCTTCCGGATCTTGATGCACAGACAATTGTTCCTACTGGCATAGAAAAATCAATCGAATAGAACGAATTTCCACTGTGCGTCGAACCTCCGTAGGCTTGGTTAACCAAAAAACGTTCTCCGCACTGAAAGGGAAGCCCATAAATAAAATCCGATTTATGAGATTGAAGAACGAGTGAAATGGATTCTCTCAACAACTGACTTGAATGTGTACCTGCATCAGTTGGATTTGACATTGAACCAGCCGACGCGCCCGACACATTGCCTTCGAACAACTTGCGAATTGCGCTAAGGAAATTCGGCATTGTTACGTCGCTAAAACCGGTGGATAATACGGTTCTACTGGTGATTCTGGGGGTTTTCCCGGTGTCGGATTGCTCGGAACATCGCCAGGTCCGTCTGGATTTTCCCATGGATCAGTTGGATCAAAGTCGTCTTCAGGACACCCACAAAGATCTTTACACCTACCATTTGGGCCTCCAAATCTTGGCTGTTTAAACCCGCCTGCAAAGCCACAGCCAAGCAGCGTTTTTCCCCAACACCACAATTTGGCTTCGTCACATTGTTTATTCATGGGAGTATTATATCTGCGAGCACACCGCTCGCGCGCAGAACCATCGGGGAATCCATCGGGTGCACAATCTGCAGTCGCATTGGCTTCGGATGTCATTAGTGCATTGAATTCACAAGTTGCGAAGCCGGTAGTGCACCGACTGGCTGCACGGCGGGCACCTCGAATCAGGCACCAAGATCCGACAGTCACCAATCCTGCCGCAATCCAACCTGCTGCTGGATTGCCATCAAGGCGGCACGAAGAGCCGCTAATGCAGCGACTACAGTCTCGCCTCCTGCCGCGATTACTGCGATTAAAATCTCAATTTCAGTAACAATTGCGGGCTCCAACGCGAAGAATCCGTATGGATCTTGCATGGTCAAACCAAAGTAGTTGCAGTACACGGACATCCCATCGAGAAAACCGATCGGATCTCTGGAGCAGAAGCGGCCGACGACCGGGTCGTACATGCGGGCACGGTAGTGATACACATCCATCACTTCGTCGTACTCACGGCCGGTGTAGGTGTAGCGGTTGCCTTCGGCGGTCGATGTGCGTACCGTACCACTGCCGTCGAAGATCGAGAGCATTCCGTAGGCCGAATAGGCGTAGCGTTCCTGGATGGTTCCGCTTGTGTCCGTCAGTGCGGTGATGCTGTATTGCTGGTTTCGATGGAAATAGCGATTGCCGGATCCGCCGGTTCGCATCACCGGCTCGTCGATGTAACTGGCATAGAGATACGTGTAGGTCGGTGAACTTGCTGCCGTGCCGGACGTGTAGTCAGCGATCGTTTGCTGACCCGACTGCACGTAGACCATCGCCGTCGTGCCGTCGTCGCGACCGACTCGGCGGCCCAGGGCATCGAACTGGTACGTGATGTCGTCCGTGCTGTCGTTGTCGATGTCTGCTCCGATGAGTTTGTTCTCGAAGTCCCATTGCATCTTCAACGGATCAGTGCCGGGGCGAAGCACGGCTGGGATCTCCGTTTGATTACCTTTGGCATCGTGCTGAACTGCTTGACTGGCCACGGTCAGGATTTCGTGGGTTGGACCGTGGGTTCGTGACTGCGAACTGCCGTTCTCAGTGATGCTGTTCCAATCGCCCACCAGAGACAGACTCCAAGATTGATCCAGGTTGGTGTCATCTCTCTCCCAGTTCACCAAGCGGTCTTCGTCGTCATAGCCACTGGTTCCGACAGCGAATCCGTAGCCACTCATCGTGCCGCTGATCGCCTCGGACGTCTTATTCTTGTTGTCGTCTCAGCCGTAGGTGTAATTGCCGATCGAGGCACCGGAATACGAGATTCCGGCCAGGGTGTTGTCGACGTTGTAGGTTCGGGTTTCGCTCACCCCGTTATTGTACACACTCGTGAGCATCCTGCCCCCGTCGTCGTAAGTTCGCGTGTCGATCGTCGTGCTGCCCAGGGCCACGGTGGGCATTGATCGTAGGTCATGCTGTGCATGACGAATTACGGGCTGCCTTTCTTGGCGCTCGGGGTACTGGACTCGGTGGAAACTTTCGGTGATGTCCGAGGCGTCTATGTGGTGGTGTACGGATTGTGTCATGCGGAGCATGACTTACCGGCTACAACATCGTGGGGCAGGTTTTCAACCTGCCGTTCAGACAGGGAAATTTGGCAGGTTGAAAACCTGCCCCACGAAGGGACGTGCCTTGCCATTCACAGCGTGACGCACCGGAAGCGACTCACGCGGTTCGATTCAGCAATCCTGCCCTGAAACGCAAACCATCCGCCTGGGACTGCTATTTTGGAAAGGGGACTGACTGTCTAGGGCCTTGAACGGTCGGTACAAGATCGCCCCAGAGATTCAGACGTCTTTCGCGACGAGCAATCTGCTAGACGAAGTGGAGGGAGCGAGGACGGCGACACTGGGATGAAGAACGAACCGCCACTTCAACCAATAGCTCGGTTTTTCCTAACTGAGTGGAGTGAAGAATCGCATTGAGGGATTTCGGTCATGGATGACCGCCAAGATCCCAGGGGGCAGCAACGGACTCCCCGCAAATCCACATGATGTTGGGATACAATGCGAATCACTCATTCCCTTTCCTTGAGGATTCCTGATGCCCAATCGACGAGAAATCCTGGTTGCCGCCTTGGCCGGTTGCACCCTGCCGGCGTGCCATGTCGTCGGAGCCGAGTCCACCCATCGAATCCGAGTGGGGCAAGTCGGCACGATGCACGCCCATGCCTCGGGCAAGATGTCGACGATGCGAAAGCTCGACGACCTGTTCGAAGTCGTCGGTGTGGTCGAACCGGATCATGGTGCGCGTCAGCGCGCCGAAAAGAATGATGCGTATCGGGGTCTGCCGTTCGTCGAGCTGGATCAGCTTCTCGAAACCACCGGTCTCGCCGCCGTCGCTGTTGAGACATCCGTCAGTGATTTGGTCGAGAACGCGGTGCGTTGCTTACAAGCCGGCAAGCACATTCACTTGGACAAGCCTGCGGGGATCTCCATGTCTGCCTGTCGCGAGATGCATGCCGAAGCAAACCGGCGAGGATTGACGATTCAAATGGGCTACATGTTTCGCTACAACCCTGCGTTCACGCTGCTGTTTCAGATGGTGCGAGACGGTTGGCTGGGCGACGTCACGGAACTCAACGGGGCAATGGGAAAACTCGCGGGGGACTCGCTGCGACGCGATTTGGCTCAGTACAGCGGAGGCGGCATGTTCGAGCTTTCTTGTCACTTGATTGATGCGATGGTGACTGTCCTGGGCAAGCCGCAGAAGGTCCAGTCGTACAATCGACGGACACGGCCCGATGCCGATTCGTTTGCGGACAATCAATTGGCCGTGTTTGAATACCCCAACGCCGTGGCAACCATCCGCTGCAACCACATCGATCCGTTTGGGTTTGCGCGAAGGCAGTTTGGCGTCGCGGGAACAAAGGGTGTTTTCGATATCAACCCGCTGGAGCCGCCCGCAGCTCGACTGACACTTGATCAAGCCCGTGGCGATTACCAGAAAGGAGCACAGGACGTTGCCTTCGCCCGATCACCCGGTCGCTACGACGCCGAGTTCGTTGACTTGGCAAAAGTGATCCGAGGTGAGAAACAACTTGCGTGGAACTCCGACCATGACTTGGCCGTCCACGAAGCCGTCCTGGCTGGAAGCGGAATGGATGTCGACTGAACGATCAGAGTTGCGATCATGAATCAATTGCCGTTTCCTGCCTCTGACGGTGATGACGTGAGATCCATACGCTGCATGGGCAGTGCCTCAGGACGTGTCTTGAGGTACCACCCAAGAACCATTGGCCGATCAGACTGTGAGTGGTTTCACCGACGACCACCAAGTCGCTGCCGGATTCTTGAGCCGCATCCACGATCGCCTCACCCGGATGGCGAGCACGGCAGACCTGCGTCGTCGTGTTTGGAATCGAATCCGCGACAACGCTTGCCATGCGTTCGCCGCCACAACGCACTCGCTCCATCTCATCCGTCTCCCAAGATGGTTCCATCACGGCGAACGAATCTTGTTCAAATGGAAAGGGCGGTGACGCAACGCTTAGTAGAGTGACACTGCTGGACTCGCCCCATTGGATGCCGCATAGCTCATTGACCGCTTCCCTTGCCCCGATCGATTGGTCGTAGCCGACCATGATCCGAAGTCCATCAGCAGATGCACTGGCTGTGGATTCGGTCAAGGAATCGGCGGAGTCGAGATTCTGCGGCCTGTCCGGGCGGACCACCGCGACGCTGCAGTGTGCGTGAGTGGCCACGCTGTCCGAAACGCTGCCCAGCAACACGCGGTGCAACATCGAGTGGCCACGGGCACCCAGCACGATCAGATCCGCTTGGTACTCGTTGGCCTCTTCCAAAATATTCTTTACCGTGTGACCGCTTCGCCGTTTCATCACAACGGTCCGGCAATGCTGTGAGAGCATCATCATCAGCTCCGCGTGCAGTTCTTCCACGCGACGTGTTTCCTTCAAATCCCATTCGGCAGACCACGGCTGCACCGCAGTTCGACCGACTGAATCAGCGGCATAGGAAACCGTTAAAACGTGCACGTCCAGCTCATTGTGACGAGAAAGCCGTTGGATGAAGCGGGCCGCCTCCATGGAGTCGCCCGAACCATCGGATGCAAACAGCACTTTCATGATCGTGGATTTACCTGTGAGTAAACGTGGAACGAAGTGTTCCAAAAATTGGTTGCACTTGTCGTGCCAACATCGAACAGGCAATCGAACAGGCAATTGAACAGGGCAATCGAACAGGCAATTGAACAGGGCAATCAAACAGGCAGTGGGACCGTCAATCGTCCGGTCAACCGGCCCTTCCTCGATTTGAAACGCGACCTTCCTGTGACTGAGTCGCACACCCGGTGCGCGTATCTGCTCACACCAGTATGTTGAGTGGGGCCGAGAGAATCGTAGATTGCGAAATCTGGTGATTGGCCCGGCGATTGCATAAGCGATCCTTCGCACCGCAATGACACCAAAGGATCGGAAGATGGGATCGGCAAACATGGCCCGCAGTTCTGCGTCGGAACTCTTACAACAGAAGTACTTTCACGACGTCGAGGAAATGATCGCGTCCCGCCTGCATGCCGAGACAGAATCCGATGCAGGTCGCCGGGAGTTGGTGCGGTCGACGGGGATCAAGGACCAGAGACTGATCCAAGAACTGGTGGATCTGGGGATCACATCGGAGGGTTTGATCGCCTTGCGTCTGCTGCCGCTGGTGATGGTCGCTTGGGCGGAGAATCGCGTGGACCCCAAGGAGCACGCTTCGATCATGGAGATCGCAGGTCAAGTCGGCATCACGGACAGCAGCGTCGCCTACATCCTGTTGGAACGCTGGCTGCAGCACTTGCCTCCCGCGGAAACCGTCGACGCTTGGAAACGGCTGATGCACGAGACGACACAAACGATGAGCCCGCAAGCTTGCAAGAAATTGATTCATCGCATGGAGGTGCAAATGACACAGGTCGCAAAATCGACGGGAGGAATCTTCGGTTTGGGAAAGGTGTCCAAGAAGGAACAGCAGATGATTGATGGCCTGCTGGTTGCCTTGAAGAATCAACTGCCGCAGAAATGAACGTCAGAGAGAATTCACGAAAACTATAGCCAATCCATAGGAGCAAAGTCATGGACCAAATCGATGCCATTCACAAACGAGGTCGTGTGTTGGAAGACGAGTACTTTCAACGAGTGGACGCCGAACTACTGAGCAGGATGCGTGAGTCCAACGAGCATCGCACCGAGATCGAAAAGTTGATGAAGGCCACGGGGTTGCATGATGACGAGTTGTTTGAGCACATGATAGACATCGGGCTCAATTCCACCAACGTTGCCGCGCTGGCGTTGACACCGTTGGTGTTCGTGGCTTGGGCGGATGGCAGTGTTTCTCCCAACGAGCGTCAAACGGTCATCAGCGCAGCCCTACGACAGGGCGTCAATGATTGTCCCGATGCGTTTCATTTGCTGGAACAGTGGTTGCAGACGCGTCCGCGACGAGAGTTGTGGAATGTTTGGAAGGACTACGTCACGGATTTCTATGCCGCCTTGGCGCCCAGCACGGCGAACAAGTTCGCGACTCGACTGCTGAATCAGGCGACCGAGGTGGCACGTTCCAGTGGTGGCGTACTAGGTTTTGGAAAAATAAGCGAATCGGAGCAGCGACTGTTGGACGAAATCTGCGGGATGTTGCCACAACATCCAGAGTGATTTCAACCTACAAACGCCAATCTCGTAGAATCAGATACTGTGCAACCTGACACATGGAGCGTTCTGAGATGTCAGAGTTGCTCATTTCTCCGTACTCATTGCCGACTGAGGCACATCCATGAAACGCGTGGTCATCGCCACTGACGGGTCTCAAGTTTCACTCGACGCTGCGTGTCTGCTAGCGCACTTGCCCCACAACTCAAAGCTTGACATCACCGTCGTCTCAGTGATCCAAGGAGAGCAGTCGTACCATCGACACGCCTCTGACGAGTGGGTTCGTGGCTTCGTTGCCAAGAAGACGGCGGAGGCGGAGGAAAGCTTTGAAACAATTTTGAAAATGTTCGAAGGCTCCAACGCGACACTCCGGCACGAGATCCGAGACGGTCATGTCGGCCAAGCGATCGTGAGAATCGCCGAGGAACTCGATTCGGATTTGATTGTCATCGGGGCCACCGGACACTCGGAACTCAGTCGGATCTTGTTGGGCAGCACCAGCGACTACGTTGCGACGCACGCGCACTGCAGTGTGCTGCTGGTTCGCCCCACTGGATTGATCGGCGCCAACCGAGCGATCCGAGTCGCAGTCGCCTTCGATAGTACTCAGCCGTCGAGAAAATGCTTGACGGAGTTCAGTGAAGTCCCCTGGGGTATTGGGACGGATGTCATGATGGTGACAGCGCTCGCGAGGTTCTTTGGGATCATGGGCGAAATAGCGCCGAGCGCCGATGCCGTAGCAAACGCGGAGTCTCAAGTCCTGCAGGCAAGCCAGTCGGTTGCGAAGGTCGCACCCAAAGCATCTGCGCATGTGGTGCAAGACGAGAACTTTGGCGAAGGCCTCGTGCGTTTTGCTGAGAAGCACAAGTGCGACATCATGTTTATCGGTGAGACCAAACGCACTGCGTTGGGACGATCGCTCGTCGGCAGCGTTTCTCGCTATATTCTGCGGCACGCTCCGTGCAGCGTTTGGGTCACGCGACAGAGCGTTGCCGAGGCGGACACCAGTCCGCACAATAACGACTCAGAAACGACAGCTTCGTCTCGGTGAACTCCATAACATTCCACTAGATGCACTGCACTAAACAGAACCGTCATGAAGAGATTTAAAAAACTGCTGGTTTACACTGGAACGGATCAACCCGAGGACGCGATCAATCATGCCATCGCGTTGGCGATCGAGAACAACGCGACATTGACGTTCATGGAGGTGGTCAAAGCGATGCCCCGTGCGTTGGGGTTGATGAAAGAGATTGCGCAGCCGAAAGAGATCGAGGATTTGGTGGTCGAGGATCATCGACGCAAATTGCTTGATCGCATCAGTGCGTACTCTGACATCGCGATCCCCATCGATGTCGTTGTTTCGGTGGGCGACCCTGCGACGGAAATCATCCGAGAGGTACTCAGGAACGATCACGACCTAGTCGTCAAATCAGCCGACGGATTCACCGGCGCAGGGCGATTCTTTGGCAGCATCGCGCGCTCCTTGCTGCGACTGTGTCCGTGTGCCGTCTTGCTGCTGAAGCCTGCGTTGCATGGTGAATTTGACAATGTGCTGGCAGCGATCGATGTGGACGCGACAGACCAATCACACCAATCACTCAATGAGTCCATTGTTGAGCTGTCGACTCAGATCGCCAAGCAAGACAATGCAAAACTGCACTTGGTGGCGGCCTGGGAGTTCTTGATGGAAAAGCCGTTGCGGCGAAGAGCGGGAGACGCGGAAGTCGATGCGGCGTTGGAGGCGCACGACGCGAGTGTTCGTCAGGCCGCGAAAGAGTTGTTGAGCCACCATGGGGGAGAGGGGATCCAGGTCGATTTGCGGATCGAACGAGGTTCCGCTTCTACAGTCATTCGTGACAGTGTTGAAAAAACCGCAGCGGACCTGTTGGTGATGGGAACCGTTTGTCGAACCGGGGTGGCGGGATTCTTGATCGGCAACACGGCCGAGACCGTTCTGTCAAATGTGACCTGCTCCGTTCTAGCACTCAAGCCGCAGGGGTTTGTTTGCCCGATCGATTTGGACGATGAGTCTGAGCAGTGAGTTTCGATGGAGTGAAAGGGCTCGGATAGTACTCGCGTGGACTTGGCACTGTATCTCTGATTGGAGACTTTAAAATGACGAAACAAATCGCGTTGACATGTATTGCGTTGGTGATGTTCGGATGGACAGCGACATCCATTTCAAAGGCACAGCAACCGGACGACCCCAATGCCGCCGACAAAATCATTGCACCTCAGAAAGTGGTGCCGCTGATGCGAATGAAGCTGGATCGTGCCAAGGACATCTTGGAGGGATTGACGATCGAGGATTACGACAAGATCGCCAGCAACGCTCGTTCGCTGCGATTGCTGAGCATGGAGGCCGGTTGGAATGTGGTTCAGACCGAGGAGTACCGTCGCCAAAGCCAGGATTTTCGCCGGGCATGTGACGCCATCGAAAAGGCAGCGCAAGCAAAAGACATCAACCGGGCTGCTCTCAGCTATGTGGCTCTGACCGTTCGCTGCGTCGAATGCCACACCTACATGCGGGAAAACGATGTGGAACTGGTCAAATTGTCCAATGAATGAACTGGTATGACTATTGGGGGTTCATTCGGTACAATGTTCGGTTGAACTGACCCAACGTGACCAGGAGTGTTCGATGAGTGCTGACTTGACAACCCACTACGGCGGATTGACGTTGCGGTCACCCGTTGTCGTTGGCGCCTGCCCTCTGATGGCCAACGAACCATTGAGATCTGAGTGCATCGCAGCCGGCGCCGGTGCGATCGTTTTGCCGTCGTTGTTCGAGGAGCAAGTCAGTCGATTCAACGATCACAGAAACCTCGACAATCCGCCACCGATTTCTCCGATCAGCGAGGTGGATGAGCAATCGTTCGGACACGACGCTTGGACTTATCTTTCGTTTGTCAATCGATGCAGTGTCGTTTCGGCGGTCCCCGTGATCGCCAGCATCAATGGTTCCCATGCGGAAACCTGGGTCGGATTTGCAAGTGAGCTGGAGGAAGCGGGCGCGGCGGCGATCGAGCTGAACGTCTATCATTCCCCCCAAGAAGACTTTGCGGATCCGCGATTGATGGAGGACAAAGTCGTTGACGCGGTGACGGCGATTCGAAAGGCAGTGTTGATTCCTGTCTTTGTCAAACTCTGTCGCCAATACACCAGTGTCCCCTACTTGGTGAAACGTTTGGTCGGTCAGGCCAACGGAGTCGTGATGTTCGGCAGGCAACCCGACGTCGACATTTGTCTCGATGAAGTCCGGCTGAAATCGAAATGGGAGCTGACGCCGTCAGGAGTCATTTCACATTCGCTTGGCATGATCATGCAAACTCACAAGTTTTGTCCGGAGCTCTCGATCGCGGCCAGCGGCGGAGTCGGGGCGAGCGTGGATGTTGTCCGGGCGTTGCTGGCCGGTGCGGACGTTGCGATGGTGACGTCGGCAATCTATCGCGAAGGCCCCGCAGTGATTCATGCGTTTCTCAATGGACTGAAATCGTTCATGGAGACGCAGAAACTGGGATCGATGAGTGAGCTCTATTCGCATCGACCCCTTGATTTTGCAACCGACGATGATCGGGCACGCTATGCCGAGGCATTATCATCCCGCCATCCTCCCTCGGACGACTTGGCAAAGGCACAGCTTCGATGAGCCAGCCCGGCGAGAGGGATCAGCCAGGCAATTGCATCTTTCATGCGGAGGGTTTGACCAAAACCTACGAGATGGGCGAGGTCTCGGTCTCTGCGTTGAGAGGCGTTGATGTCGATCTGTTTGCCGGCGAATTCATCGTCATCCTCGGGGCCTCAGGCAGCGGAAAATCCACTTTGTTAAACATCCTGGGCGGACTGGATGTGCCCACGGCAGGCACGGTTCGATTTCGCGACCATGAGCTAACCGGTGCCGATGAGAACGAACTGACGTTGTATCGACGGCAACACATCGGATTTGTGTTTCAATTCTATAATCTGATTTCTAGCTTGACCGCGTTGGAAAATGTCGCCTTGGTGGCGGACATTGCGGAGAATCCCATGGAGCCTGCCGAAGCGCTGCGGTTGGTCGGTTTGTACGATCGACGCGACCACTTTCCCTCGCAACTCTCCGGTGGCGAACAACAACGAGTGGCCATCGCCCGAGCCATTGGCAAACGCCCCGATGTACTTTTGTGCGATGAACCGACCGGCGCGCTGGATGTGAAAACGGGCACGGTTGTCTTGGACGCCATCGCCAGAATCAATCAAGAACTGGGCACATTAACCGCCGTGATCACACACAATGCGGCGATCGCGGAGATGGCCGATCGAGTGATCAGCCTTTCGGATGGACGCATCGCGGACGTTCGCCGTGTTCAGACGCGAAAGCAGGCTCGCGAGTTGGTTTGGTGAGAGCATTTGGCATGAAATCGCTCGATCGAATGCTGCTGGCCGATGTTCGACGAATGTGGCGTCAGGGACTGGCAATCAGCACGCTGTTGGCATGCGGGATCGCCGTCTTTGTCATGTCCAACACCACCATGAAATCGCTTTCGTGGAGCCAACAAAGCTACTACCACGACGGACATTTCGCCGACCTTTTCGTCCAACTTGTTCGCGCACCCAACCACATCGCTGACCGAGTCGCCGCTATCGATGGCGTACAGCGGGTTCAGCCCCGTGTGGTTCGACGAGTCTTGTTGAACATTCCCGAAATGGTCGAACCCGCGTCGTGTCAATTGGTTTCCATCGAAGGCGACCAGTCCGACAGCATCAACCGTGTTTTTTTGCGCAAAGGGCGTTTGCCCAACGACTCCGAGCGTGCCGAAGTCGTGGTCAGTGAGTTGTTTGCCGAATCACACGGTTTTCAGCCTGGAGATCACGTCGAGGCAATCATCGGTCAACGCTATGAGCGACTGCGTATTGTCGGAATCGGGCTCTCGGCAGAGTATGTCTATGTCGTGCAGCCTGGAATGCTCGTCACCGATGACCGTCGCAGCGGAGTGCTCTGGATGTCGCGGCGACAGATGGAGGCGGCGTTCAGCATGGAGGGGGCGTTCAATGACTTGGCGATACAGCTCCGTTCGTTCGCATCGGTTCCCAAGGTAATCGAGCAGATCGATACATTGACGAAACCGTATGGCGGGACCGGCGCGTTCGATCGTGGCGATCAGCCTTCCCACCGCCGTGTCTCAGATGAACTGTACCAACTGCGAACGATGGCGTACGTGTTGCCGACGATTTTCTTGGCGGTATCAGCTTTCTTGTTCAACATCGTGTTTTCGAGGTTGGTGCAACAACAAAAGGAACAGATCGCAACGTTGCGAGCGTTCGGTTACCTGCCCCGCGAGATCGCCGGCCACTACATCAAGATGGTCACATTGCTCGTCGGCGTGGGCGCGATCGCCGGACTGGCAGGCGGACTGTGGCTGTCCGATTGGATGTTGACCCAGTATGCGAGGTTTTTTCGTTTTCCCACGATGACCAGCCTTTTTGCATCCGGCAGTACTGGCGTGGCGATCTTGATCGGCTTTGGGACGGCATTGCTGGGAACATTCTCGGCGATCCGTCAGGCCAGTCGATTGGTCCCCGCCGAAGCGATGCGACCGGAATCGCCCAAAGAGTTCCACGGCTTGTGGGCCGAGCGACTGGGATTGTCACGTTGGATGACTCCGATCACCCGCATGATCGTCCGGCGGATCGAAACCAACCGCGTACCAACCACTCTATCCGTGCTGGGAATGTCTTTGGGTTTGGCAATCTTGGTGCTCGGATCGTTCATGGAGGATACCGTCGACTACGTGATTGAACTGGAGTTTCAAAAGTCGCAGCGTCACGACGCGATGTTGACATTCAACGAAGCCCGATCGGAAAGTGCCATCGATGATGCCCGGCACTTGCCCGGCGTGACGAAGGTGGAACCGTTTCGATCTGTTCCTGTGAGAATGCGGTTTGGACGAAAGACCTATCGACTGGCAATCATGGGACTGGAGCCACAGCCGGAATTGTTTCGAGTGTTGGACGAAAACGAAATTCCGCTGGAATTACCCGAAGGCGGCGGACTGATCCTTTCCAAGAAGCTCGCTGAGATTCTCGGCGTGCAATTGGGGGATACCATTGCCGTTGAAATTCTGGAAGGCGATCGGCCGACCCGCCAAGTGAAAGGAGTGTGACCGGCAACCCGCCGGTTAACATGCCATGGTAAGCGGAGTGTAGTGGCAGACCATGTTACGGTTTGGATGGGTGCTCTCGCTCAACTCCGTGACTCGCTGTTTGCAGAATTTATCCCAGTAGTCACTCTGAAATACCGCCCGCACGTTGAGCATGCTCCGTGCAGCTTCCAGCGTCCAACGCATCCCGCTTCGTTCCATGCGGTCCTTTACCAAGTGCCCGCACGCGCCTTCGATCACACCCGAGGCAATCGGGTAGCCTGCAGCAAGATATTCGTCGTAACGCATCCGATCCTTGTGTTTCTCGAAGTAACCACAGATGCGTCGAAGGTCTTTGAGTTTATCGCCCTTGAGTTTCCCAAGCGAACCCATTCGACGTAGCCCTCGGATCACCCCGTTGACCTCACCACGCAGGATTTTCAGCAATCGCTCCCGCGTAAACGCTGCTCGCTTTTCGCTGGATTTCTCGAACAATGACGAAGCCTCCCACACGTAAGTCGCTACGTGAATGATGTCCAAGATTGGCACCACTAATGGATCGTCGCCTAAGTGTAACTGCGCGACTTCCCAGAGGCTCTGCTGACCGTCCATTAACAGAATGATCACTTGGAGTTTCTTTCGGCGGACACTGACTTGATCTGCGAGCCATGCGATCCCCTCGTGGATACCGCTGATGGGAACCTCCGTATCGTCGTCCACGAAGGTCGCGGGAAAGTGAGCCGATGTGTGCTTGTGCTTTGGCCGCGGTCGTTTCTTTTTGCTCTTGCGTGATTGCGTGCCGGGTTCTTTGTCATCACGGAACAAGGCAGCGACAATTTGCTCGGCTGTGCGAACATAGGGATCGACGGTGTAAGCACTCGTGACCGTTGCCATGCGACGGTTTCCGGGCCGTTTCTTTGCTGTCTCAAAAGCAGCAACTTTGGCGGCATCGTCTTTGATCAAGGGAACGCCCTTGCAGTCGGCCGAAGCGACGAGAAGCTCGGCTTCATCCTTCTTTTTGGGCGTGGGCAAGTCGTCCAGAAAGGCATCGGCCTGGACCCCCATTCTCTGGCTGGTCTGTTCGAGCGTGTCGATCGAGAATTTCGCTCCGAAAACGAGTTCGAGATTATCAGCGGCCTGGTTGAATGCGGATTCGACGCAGAACATTTGGGAGAACTCTTGGAGCAGGTACGACCAGCGGTGCTCCGGCAGTTGCATGCGGGCGCTGATCGGATGCAGTTCGATTCTCTTGTTCTTTCCCGGGCTGTAGGTGTACTGTTGAAAGGCGTGTTCACCGAAAATCGACCGAACCACCGTGTCGGTCGGTTTCTCGCTGCGTCGCAGTGTTTTGCCTGATTCGCTGACCGCTTGATCACCAAGGTCCCCCTTGCCTTGGAGTTTGGTGAAGAGCTCCATCGCCAGAAAGCCGGTTTTCAAGACAAGATTCCACACGGCACGCTCTGTTTCATCGAAAGACTGGCCGCATTTAGAAGCATTGACGACGTGTTCTCGGATGGTGTCGCCGCACTGCTGCAGTTTCTCGGCGATTTGCTCGGGCGACTGCGGAAAAGAAGACGAAGTGGGGTTGTCAATATCGCTTGAATGTTCGACGCTCATTTCAGCGGCCTCCTGCCTTTGATACCTGGAAGTTAGAACCCAAATCATGGCAGGTTGGCCGCTTTTTGTTTACCCAGATTCCGCAATGCTCCGCAGAAGCCTCGCGGGTTGCCGGTCACACTCAAGTGAAAGTACAGAGTGTGTTCCCCAATTTTACCGACCCCAGTGCCTATCTGAACCGACACGAACTGTGCCAGTTGCTGCGTGAAAGCGACCAGGTTTCAGGCGTGTTTCTGGCAGTCGATTCCGAACAAATCCCGGCCATGTACGCTGCCGTAAAACAGACGCCCGTCGTAGCCGGCGTGATCGACAAACGCTCTGCAATGAAACATTTCAGGGACATGATTTCAGAGAGCACCTACGTGATGCGAACAGTCAATGCGATGTTTGCCATGGTGATTGCATTCGGTGTCATCTACAACTGTGCCATGATCATCTTGTCTGAGCGTGCTCGGGATTTGGCAACCTTGCGAGTCATGGGATTCACACGCGGGGAAGCGTCACGAGTGTTGGTGGGCGAGATCGCCATCATTACTTTGATGTCCATTCCATTGGGCCTGGTGATCGGTTATTTGTTTTCCTACGGTACGGCGTTGTCGATGGATACCGAAACAAATCGCTTTCCTCTCGTCATCAACCGCTCCACCTATGCATACTCGACACTGGTCATCTTGTTCGCGGCGACCCTATCAGGATGGTACGTTCGGCGTTTGGTGAATGACCTGGATTTGATCTCCGTGTTGAAAGTAAAAGAGTGATGAAACGTGTCTTAGCAAAAGCAATTCGGATCATCCCGCTGGCCCTGTTGGCTGCGGCGATCGCCTATGCATTTATCCCTCAACCGGTTCCCGTGGATCTGGTCAAGCCCGTTCGGGGAAGTTTGCAGATCACGGTCAACGACGACGGTGAGACACGCATTCGTGAAAAATACATCGTGTCGGCTCCTGTCACCGGAAAACTGCTGCGTGTGCAACTGGATCCCGGAGATCCCGTGGAACGGGGAAAAACGGAACTCGCGCAGATTAAACCGAGTGATCCGACGTTGTTGGATGTCAGAACCAAAGCGGAAGCGCAGGCGAGGGTGAGGACAGCAGAAGCTGAGATTCTGCAAGCCAGCGCGGCAGTACAGCGAGCCGAGGAAACGCTGAAACTGGCTGTCCACGACAATGAGCGGGCCAAGAAACTGCAGAAGCAGAACGCCATCTCGAAGGCCGATCTGGATGCCGCCGAATCACGTGAAATGATCGCACGGGCTGAACTACGGTCGGCCGAGTTTGCCCAACGTGTCGCCACGTATGAAATGGATCAAGCCGAAGTTGCCTTGCGGTACACGGTTCCTCCTGTTGATGGTGAAGCAACTGATCGTCTCGATGAGGACACTTTTCGATTGATGTCGCCGATCGATGGAAAGGTCTTGCAGGTGTATAACGAGGACTCGGTTGTGGTCACACCCGGCATGCGACTCTTGCAATTGGGAGACACCAAAGACATGGAGATCAAAGTCGATGTGTTGTCCAGCGATGCGGTTCAAATCCGACCCGGCAACGCCGTTCGCATCGAGCACTGGGGCGGTGAGAAAACATTGGACGGCACCGTTCGACTGGTTGAGCCTGCTGCGTTTGAAAAGATCTCGGCTTTGGGTGTCGAGGAACGACGTGTGAACGTGATCGTCGATTTTACGAGTCCGTGGAAAGACCGAGAAACGCTGGGCGACGGATTTAGGATCGAAGCTGCGATCGTCGTTGATGAAACGGAACCCATTTCTCTCAAGATTGCCGACGGCACGATCTTTCGCGAAGCGGGGCAGCACTATGTTTTTGTCGTTCGAGAAGGACGCGCGGTCAAGACTCCGATTGCGATCGGGAAATCAAATGGCCTGGAGACGGAAGTCCTGGATGGATTGACGGAAAATGACTGGATCATCGAGCATCCATCGGACATCATCGTCGACAACACACGAGTGTTTGAACCGCAAGATCATTGAGAATCAGCAGGTCCCATTCTCTATCTTTCCGTGTAATGGGATTCGCCAGAATTCCTTTCGCAAGTGATTTCTGGCGAAATCCACTACACCAACCAATGATTCGGCGTTCCTATCCGGTGCCATTGTTTCTCGTGGCATACATCCGTCGCAGCCACTTTTCGAATCCAACGACGCTGTAGATCAGAACGCCGACGCCCAGAATCAAGAGCCATTTGTCCTGGCCGATCGGTGCGCTGTCGAACATCCGATTCATCGCGGGCACATAGGTGAATGCAAGCTGCAGTGCGATCATCAGCCCCGTACCGACGAGCAGCCAGCGGTTGCTGAAGAGTCCGACGGAGAACATCGACAATGTCAATGAGCGGCAGTTAAAGAGATAGAAGATTTCACCAAATACGATGACGTTCACCACGACCGTACGTGCCGCCGCTTCTGTTTCATCCTGAGCCAACTCCCAAGCCAGCAGGCCGAAAGACCCCATTACTAGGATCGCACTCACTATCAGGATTCGTACCACGAGTGCTCTGTCGAGCAATGGTTTGGCCGGATCACGGGACGGGCGATTCATGATGCCTGGTTCCTTAGGCTCGAAAGCGAGCATCAGCCCCAGCAGCACCGCGGTGGTCATGTTGATCCATAGTGCCTGTACCGGCAGGATGGGCAGCATCGTACCGGCGAATATCGCCAGCATGATCACCAAGCCCTCCGCGATACTCGTCGGCATCGTCCAGATGATGAACTTGACGAGATTGTCGAACACACCCCGTCCTTCTTCGATCGCTGCTTCGATGGATGAAAAGTTGTCATCCGTCAGCACCATATCAGCCGCTTCTTTAGCGACCTCGGTCCCCGTGACTCCCATGGCCACGCCAATATCGGCACGTCGTAGGGCGGGTGCATCGTTCACGCCGTCCCCGGTCATCGCGACGACATGATGCCGATGTTGCAACGCCCTGACCAAACGAAGCTTCTGTTCCGGCGCTACCCGTGCGAAAACCGCAGTCGTCTCGACCGCGTCATGTAGCTCTGTATCGGACAACTCCGCGATCATCCGTCCCGTCATCACGCCTTCGGCTGATCTGCTGGACTCAGGTCCGCTGAGCCCGATGGAAGCCGCAACCGCAGCGGCCGTTCCGGCGTGATCCCCCGTGATCATCTTGACCTGAATACCGGCTGCCTGACAAGCCTGAACCGCTTGGACCGCTTCGGGGCGTGGCGGATCAATCATTCCCTGCAGCCCGACAAAACTCAGGCCGTGGGCAACATCGTTGTGATCAATCGACTCCGCGCCAGAGGGCAGTTCGCAGCGAGCGAACGCGAGTACTCGCAAACCGTCGGCGGCCATCTCCTCGACGTGTCGATGAATGACGCCTGGGTCAAAAGCGATGTCATTTGCTTCACCGCCATGGATTCTGTCGCAGCGTTGCAGAATGCTTTCCACCGAACCCTTGAGATACGCAATGCGAGAGCCGTCGGAGCCGGCATCGTGCAAGGTCGCCATGTACTGATGCTGTGACTCAAACGGAATGGAGTCCAACTCGGGGCGTTCCTGTTTCACTTGCTTCGGCGACAATCCGGCTTTCCGAGCCGAGACAATCAAGGCCACCTCCGTTGGATCCCCCTCGGCATGCCAGTCGCCCATTGTTTTCACAAGAGTGGAGTCGTTGCACAGCATCCCGGCGGTCAGACATTCGACCAGCAGTTGGTGCTCGCGGACATCGACGGGCTGTCCCTCACACAAAATCTCTCCCTCTGGCGCGTAGCCGACGCCCGTGATGTGATAGCGTTGCCCTCCGGAAAGGACCTCACGAACCGTCATCTGATTCTGAGTCAGGGTACCTGTCTTGTCGCTGCAGATGACCGTTGTGCTGCCAAGCGTCTCGACCGCCGGCAGCTTTCGGATGATGGCGTTTCGTCTCGCCATCTTGCCCACACCAATCGCCAAAGTGATGGTGACGGCAGCCGGTAAGCCCTCTGGGATCGCTCCCACTGCCAACGCAACCGCGGCCATGAACATGTCCAGCGCCCGCTCGCCACGAATGACGCCCACAACGAACGTCGCCACAGCCATTGCGAGAATCACGTACAACATGATGCCGCTGAAATGAGCAATCTTGCGCGTCAGTGGCGTCGCGAGGACTTCGGCGGATGAAATCAATTCCGAAATGCGACCGATCTCGGTACGATCGCCAGTACTGACAACGACACCGACTGCTGTTCCGTAAGTGACAAGAGTTGACGAGTACGCCATATTGCGACGATCAGCCACGATCGTGTCTTGATCCATCGGCTCTGCATGCTTCTCGATCGGCACCGACTCGCCGGTCAGCGTGGACTCATCGGTCTGCAACTCTCGGCACACCAACAGACGTAGATCAGCCGGTACCTTGTCACCGGATTGCAGAAAGACGATATCCCCCGGAACGAGTTCTTGCGCCGAAAGTCGGCGTTTGACACCCTCGCGGAGAACCGTTGCCTCACTCGTCATCACTCTGGTAAGTGCATCGATCGCTTTGAGTGCCTTTGATTCCTGCACAAAACCAATGATGGCGTTCATCAGCACCACGGCAAAGATCACACCCGAGTCGACCCACTCTTGCAGAACCGCGGTGATCAAACCAGCGGCCAACAAGATGTAGACCAGCGGCTGGTGAAACTCCAACAGAAAGCGAATCAGCGGCCCTTGCCCCTTGCGCTGCGTGATCGCGTTTGGACCGAATCGTTCTCGCCGGCTCTCGACCGAAGCGTGATCCAGACCGGACTCCAATTCCGTTTCGAATCGATCGAGAATCTCGGACGGATGAAGTTGGTGCCAGTTGCTGCTCGGTAACGTTTCCATCTGCCCTTCGCATTGCGATGTTCTTGTCCTGGTTCGAATGTGACACTTGCTATCGCTAAACTCCAACTTGCGATTGATCACTCCCGTGAACCCACCACCGCAAGCTTTGCTGCTGATGCTGCTGAAACCCGCTGTACTGTTTCTCAGCGAGATCTTGCGGTTGCTTTTGCGAAAGCAATCGCTGTGCCCAAGCTATTCGTACCCTCCAACGCGATCAATAAACTCCTGCATTCACGCTCAGACACTGCGTTGCAAACGAAGCCCACATGATCGCGGGAGCACACCTGTGCGACTGCGTCACAAGGCTGGCAAGTTCGAGTGGCATGATTTCGGCAAAAAAACAAGTTCCATGAGTGTTCCGCAGTACGCATTTGGGGAACAGACCATCCTGTAATCGATTTCGTCTTCTCGCGTTCTGTTTTCGTTTAACCGGTAGCCATAGGCGACGTTTGATGCGGAACGGCCTACCCTTCGGGCACGGGTTAAACGACAAAATCAACGGACCGCTTGGACCGGTATCGGCGCAGGTTTTGCTATGCTTTGCAGCAGGGATGGCGAAAAGGAACGGCAAAGCCCCGGACGGATCGCGGGCCCACAGTTTGGCATTCGTGTGCCTGACCAAAATAATCTGCATGAGGAGTTCGAGATGATTCGATTGACACTGATCTTGCTGGCGACACTAACCTTTGGCGTTGCGTCAGGAGACGAGCCGGTGAAGCCACAGCAGACCGACACAGCATCCGAGGATTCATCCGACATCCCTGATGCGAGTGTTTGGATGAAGAAAAAGATGGAATATTCTCAGGCCATCCTGCAAGGTTTGGCAATGTCGGACTTCGAAGCCATCCGAGCCAATGCAGCGAGGATGAACAAATTGAATCAAGTCGAGTCCTTCGTCAGACGCAAACATCCCGAGTATCGTACGCAGCTGCACACCTTCCATCGTGTCACGACCGAAATCGCAAGGCAGGCGGAGAAGAAAAACATCGAGGGCGCGGCCCTGGCATTCAATCAACTGACCGTTAGCTGCGTCCAGTGCCACGTTGCGATGCGAAATATCGACGACGAGTAAAGCCTCGCCGGCACGCCACGTCAAACGTAGGTGATTCGCGTGAATCATCCGGCCTGAGACGTTCCACGATTGAGGGCCGGACTAACGGACGTCGGCGATGGCGGACAGAACCTTTTCCAGTTCCGATTCGATTTCTTTCATGAGGTCGGGAGCGTTTTCCAGTTCGCTTGCTCTCGCTTGACTTTCCAATTCGGCACATAGCTCAGACAGCTCCGGTGCTGCGATTGCCGCCGATGCTCCCTTGAGCGTGTGGGCGGCGGCACGGATTGCATTGGCATCATCCGACTGGAACCCCTCCTGCAATGCCGCTTTCAAGCTCGCACTCTCCTGGACAAATGCATCAAGCAACTGCTTCAAGAGATCGGAGTTGTTGCTCGACATATCGGAAAGTTCATCCCAATGTATCGGGCACTCGTCTGCACATGACTCAGCGATTTCACCGCTGATATCTTCGCCCAAGTCTTCTTCGTCGACCATCGGAGACTCCATGGTATCGTGAACCGCCGTTTCTGACTGCGAAGTCGATTCTAGCGTTTGCTCCAGTGAGATTGTTGGGGAATCTGCTTGCGTTTGACGTTTGATGACTTCGGCCAAACACGAGAACAACGTGGCTTTACGAATCGGTTTGGGAACATATTCATCCATGCCGGCGGCCAAACACTGCTCTCGGTCACCTTTCATGGCATTGGCTGTCATTGCAATGATGGGAATGTGTTTACCCTGCGGTTTCTCCCACTCGCGAATCGCTTTGGTAGCCGTCAATCCGTCCATCACTGGCATTTGTACATCCATCAGCACAAGATCAAACGGTTCTCGCTGAAGCGCATCGATGGCTTCCTGGCCGTTGCTGGCGATGACGACCTGATGGCCGTTTTCGCCCAAGACACCGATCGCCAGCTTTTGATTCACGATGTTGTCTTCGGCGACCAAGATCCTCAGGTCACGAATGCCAAAGTCAGCGGCGGACGTCTTCTCGTGTTGGTCTTCGGCGCAGGAGACGCCCAAGACACGGACGATTGAGTTGAACAGTTCAGACTGTTTGACAGGTTTCATCAACCGTTCAGAAATATCCAACGCACTTCGCCTCTCGGCGTCACCCGCTCGGCCGGCCGATGTCAGCATGATGAAGGGAACTTTCGCATAGCTTTCCTCTTGTCGCAAGAGACTGGCGAAATCAAATCCGTCTTGCTCTGGCATGTTCACGTCACTGACGATCAATCCAAAGGGCTGGCCATGTTCCCTTGCAATCTCGATCGCCTGCATCGCGGACGCAGTGCCGTCGGCAAGCGTCGGGTTCATTCCCCAACTTGTCAAAATCTCGTGCAGAATCGTTCGATTGGTTTTGTTATCGTCGACGACCAACACACGTGTACCGCCCAAGACCACCGTGCCGCGTCGTTGTTCGGCAAGCATCTCAGGCGGCGCGAATCCAAGCCGAACAGTGAAATAAAACTGGCTGCCGACGTTCTCTTGGCTTTCAACCCAAATCGAACCATTCATCATCTCGACCAAGCGTGTGGAGATTGCCAAACCAAGACCTGTGCCGCCGAAACGTCTCGTGGTGGAACTGTCGGATTGCTCGAATGCTCGAAACACGGACTCCCGCTTTGCTTCTGGGATTCCCATCCCGGTGTCGCGAACACAGACGCAGATTTCATTGAACTGATCCGTGTTGCGACTCTCGGTGACCTCCACGACCACCTCACCCTTTTGCGTGAACTTGATCGCATTACCCACGAGATTGACTAGCACTTGACGAATCCGACCGGCATCACCGACAACGAATTGGGGGATTTCTGGTGAAACGCGGAAGGCGAGTTCGAGATGCTTTTCGTGAGCGCGCACGGCCAGCGTCTTGACGGTGTCTCCGATCAGCTCACGCAATTCGAAGGGGTGCGTGTCGATATCCAACATGCCTGCTTCGATCTTGGAAAAATCAAGCACGTCGTTGATGATCGCCAACAACGCGTCCCCCGATCCTCGCACCATTTCCAAATACTCTCGCTGCGTATCCGTCAATCGCGTGTCCAGCAGCAGTTCCGTCATCCCCGTGATGGCATTCATCGGGGTGCGGATTTCGTGACTCATGTTGGCGAGGAAATCGCTCTTGGCCTTGCTGGCTGCATCGGCGGCTTGCTTTGCGGCACGCAGTTGCTCGTGGACTCGTTTTTGATTGGTGATGTCGTGCCCGATGCCCACGATCCCACGGACTTGTCCGCTGTCGTCGTGCAGCGGGACCTTCGTCGTCGACATCCACACCCGCGTTCCGTCGGCCAGTTGGCATGATTCCTCTTGATTGGTGATCGGTTCACCGGTCCTCATCACCACTTGGTCGTCCGTCACGTACTCACAGGCAAGCTCGGGTGGTGAAAAATCGTAGTCGTTCTTGCTGACCAACGCGTCTTCGGCATCCACACCCAGCATGTGCATCAGGGCTTGATTGCCCAAGACAAATCGACCATGACGATCTTTGACGTAAATGAAGGACGGGATGTTATCAATGATCGTCCTGAGCAATTTTCGTTCTTCATTGCGTTCATTCTCAGCGCGGCGTTCTCGTGTGACGTCTCGTGAAATCCCAAAGGTGCCCAGGATTTCTCCGTCGGACGTTCTCAACGGCACTTTTGTCGTCGACCTCCAAACTTCTTCTCCGTCGGCGTTGGTCTCGCATTCCAATTTGGCAATGATGGGTTCGCCGGTATCCATGATCGCTCGCTCCTCGGCAAGCGTTCGATTGGCCCGTTCGGCCAAGAAGAAGTCCGCGTCCGTTTTGCCAATCGCGTCCGCCGGATCATCCAACTGCAATGCTTTGGCAACACTGCGACTGATTCGAATGAACTGACTCTTTTGGTTTTTGAAGTAAACCGAGTCGGGAACATTCTCCAGCAAAGTATTCATCAAGAAACGAGCTTGTTCCAAGTCAGACTCTACGGCCTTCTGATAGCTGACATCCCAAAACAACACCTGGATTCCGACCACGTCACCTTTGGAGTCATAGGTCGGCAGCTTCAGCACCTCCACATAGGTGACTTTGCCATCGTGCCCAATGTTTTGCTCCACCACATGCTCAGGCTGACCGCTGCGAATGACTTCTTGATCATTCGCCAAATACATCTTCGCCAATTCGGCCGGGAACAAGTCAAAATCGGTCTTACCGATCAAGTCAAAGCTCGAACGACCGACAAGTTCACAAAACCGATCGTTCGCGTACAAAATTCGACCGTTTCGATCCTTTCGAAGCACGGATAGCTCCACGTGCTCACGCAGCGTTTGATGCTCTGCGTCGGAGGTCAATTGCGAGGGTGAGGGCGACAGTTCTCTCGCCGCGATCACTTGAGCAACCGCGTCGATTCGAACAACTTGGCTTTGCGAATCATTCACCACTGTCAGACGCTGATCAAGCCACTCAGTGTTTCCATCGTTATCGGTCACGCGGAACTTGTGACGTAGGCTGCCTGATTGTTTGGCCTTGTCCAAGTCTCGGCGGAACTGAGCACGGTCTTCGCTATGGATGCACTGGATCAGATCCTGCAGCATCAGCTTGGAATCGCAATCGCAGCGAAATACTTGTTGGGCGCGATGATTGCAGAAAACCTTCGATTCGTCGCCGTTCCAGGCGACCGACCAAACAATCTCAGTGACACGGTCCAGGATCTGACGAACCGACTCCAGAGGCGCAAGAGGGCAATCTGCGTGTGGCTGTGAATCGCTCATGAACCCGGTTCCAACGGAGGAGTTGACGCCCTCCATTGTACTTCAGTCCCGAGGGTCGCTCACCACAGGCCTCAATGCTGCCGCAAAAACCCCGGACCACGACGGATTCTGCGGTTTGCAACGAGTCGATGACGCCAGAGTGAGCCGTGGGCCGTAAGTCATCGGGGGTGCGGTAGGCCCGGCCGCTTACGAGAGCGTCGCGGCTCACTCGATCAACAGGCCGCTAAGCGCGGATTGGCACGAAAACAGTCTGCACATATCAGCCGCCACGCGATAGCGTCCGGTTCTCACGCCTCTACTCGGGAACCGGACGCTATCGCGTGCCGGCTGATGAATATCCAGGCTAACACGCCAACTCGCATCGGTTGCAGCATCATCGCGCCCTCCGCCAACAAATGGTTCAGGCTACCGACCGTTCGCCCCTGACGAAATACCCAACTCGACTGCCCACCACTGCAGATAGTCATCGTCGGAGATCGCAGGGTTCAAGCCACGTTGTTTCATGGCCTTTTCGTAGTAGGCCGTCTTTTCTTTCATCAACGCAACCATGTCGACCGTCTTGCTTTCGTCAATTGCCCCCGTATCCCCGGTCTGGTCAATCCAGCGATCCAGCTCCTGACGTAATCGAGCTAGCGTCGCTTGATGGCGTTCCTCTCCAGCGAGATTGTGCATTTCGTTTGGATCGGCGTTCAAGTCATAGAGTTCCTCTGCAGGACGCGTCTCCGCCATGAACGGAGCGTCCCATTTGCCTTGCTCGTGCAGCACCTTCATCAACGTGACGACCGGATACGAGAGCTTTTTGTAGCTGCTGAGTTGTAAATACGGTCGATCGGGATAGTAATTGCGAATGTATTTGAAATCTCGTGTGCGAACACAACGGATTCGGTCCACCGCATCGCCACATCGATCACGCGCCGCAAACAGCTTCTCGTGACCAACACTGGACAACAGACTCAAACCCGGCAGTCCCGGTTGGGATATCCCTGCAGCCGCGAGCGTGGTGGGCATCAAATCCAGCAGCGAAGTAAGCCGGTCGTCAGATTTCCCCGCTGCGATCTTGCCCGGCCAACTCACGATCAACGGCGTATGCAGCCCGCCGTCGTAGAGCCATTGTTTACCACGCACGTGCGGGCGACCGTGGTCACCAAAGAAAAGCACGAGTGTGTTCTCACGAAGCCCTTCGGCCTCCAGTCGATCGAGTACTCGGCCGACCTTTCGATCCAATTCTTCGATCGATGCCAAGTAATCTGACCAGTCAGCCCGAGTGATGGGATGTTCGGGATAGTAAGGTGGGATCGGTGCGTCAGAGTGAATCCGATCGGACTTCACGAAGGGTCTGTGCGGCTCCTTGATTTGAATTTGAGCAAAGAACGGTTGTTCCGGTTGACGCTGCGACCAATCGTTGCCGTCAAAGAATTCTTTGGAGTCATAGACAAAGTTGAAATGCGACTTCGCAACCTTCTTGTCATTTGCCAGCCCATGACCGTTGCTGACGAAATACCCCGCTTGTCGCATCAAGCCCGTCACCGTGGGAACGGACTCTGGCAGCGGTTGCTTGTCACGGGTGTTGTGATGCTGGGCATTGATCTCGATCTGATAACGACCGGTCTGAAAAGCCGTTCGGGACGATGAGCAGACCGGAGCGGTAGAGAATGCGTGTGTGAAAAGGGTACCGTTGGCAGCGAGTCGATCGATATTGGGAGTAGAAACGGAGGGATAACCGCAACACCCCAGTTCCGGACCGAGGTCATCCGCAATGATCCAAACGACATTGGGTGGCGTCTCTGCAAAGGAGGTGTCTATCGCAGAGCTCAACGTCAGGAAGACCAGGGCGGAGAGAAGACAGAGGCTTTGAGTTTTCATGTAGCGGTTCCTTCTGTACGTCAGCCTTTCCAGGCTGACATGCGCTGAGTGTCAGCCTGGAAAGGCTGACGTACATTGAGGCTGACGTACATTGAGGCTGACGTACACAAATCTCACTCTGCGGTGGGGACGGTTTCCATGAAGCCGATCATCATCTCATCCCAGCTTTGGTCTCCCCAGCCGACTTCGCGTCCCGGGTCGGGGTTGCTGAGATTGGACCCAGAGTTGTCGTACCACGCGGTACACTCGACAACGGTACCACGCGGCAATTTCTTTGGTTCCGCCAAAACGTACTTGAGCTGCCAATTGAAATCGTAGCGAGGAATGTCCAGCAGGACTTCTCTCTCTCCGTTTGGAAAGCGTGCTTCGTAGCGAAATGCTTTGCCCCGCAGATGCATGTGCGGCGTCATGCTCAACAAGGCCTCATCTTCCTGGACTTTGTATTTCGCTCGGACTTCGTAGTCGTCGTCGTGCGCTGGAATCTGGAACTTTGTGTTGACCGCGATGCGTCCGATCAACGGTTTCTGGACCTTTTCTTTCTCCGTGAAACAAACGCCGACGTAGCTCAAATCGGTTTGTTCGGTTCCGTTGGGCGTGTAGTGCAGTTCAAACAACAGCTTACTGCCGGCTTTGACGTGAACTGCGACCCCGTCTGGGCAGACCACAGGCAGGCTGCCGGGGGCGTAACCCGCCAAGACTTGTTCCAAATCCACGTCTTTCTTTCCCGGCGGAATGACGAAAGCGAGAATGTGGTGGACGACCGCGACGTTCTGCGGTCGCGCTTCCGTCGCCACAATGTATTTGTCTTCGTCCCAACCGGGATCGACAACGAAGCGTTGGTAGTCCACGACGCCCTGAGCGGGAACGGTGAACGGTTCTTTCCGCATCTGAATGACTTGGTCAGGTTCGGGAATCTTCCATCCGGCAACAAACTGAGGTGGTTCAGGCAGATCCGCTGCGTCGCCTTCGGGCATCCCATTGTCGATCCAAGTCACGATCAGCTCTCGTTCACGCTCCGACAATCTTGCATCGTTGGCGAACCGCCCATGCTCAGGATTGGCAAACCACGGGGGCATGCGATTCTCATCGATGACTTCGATGATGGTATCCTCCCACCCCATGACGTCCTTGTAGGAGGTCAATGTAAAAGGAGCAATTTCGCCCTCGCGATGGCAGCTCACACATCTAGCGTTCAGGATCGGCGCGATGTGTTTGGTAAAAGTGATTTCGCCGGATGGCTCGATCGGTTTGACACGCCCGATATGGCAACCGACAACATCCGTTCGCGCACTGGAGATGTCCTTGCCTGCAAGCAATTCGTCGATCGCAATGGCCAAGTCATTTCGCATCGGAGCCTCGCGACTGTAGCCGACGCCATACTGATCGTCGATTCGACCGTGATAGCGAATCACACGCTGACGATCCAGCAAGAATACTTCGGGTGTTCGCGAGGCACCAAAGACGTCCGCGACTCGATTACCAACATCTTTGAGCATCGGAAACGGAATGTCGAATCGGTTCTGGTACGCCAGCAATTCCGTCATGCTGTCGTGCTTGTTGCTGTTGATGCCGATGATTGTGACGCCTTGCTCAGCGTACTTGGTTTGCAACTGGGCGAGACGACGACCGTACAGCTTTGCCAGGGGACATTCGGTGCCCAAGAAAACGACGGCGATCAACTCTCTGTCGTCAAAATCGCTCATTGCAACCGGTTTGCCATAACAGTTGTCCAGCGCGAAGGATTCGATTCGCTTGCCGATCGGCGACGGTCCTGCCTGCCAAGCCGTGCAGATGGAAGAACACACCAGCAACAAAAAGACGGCAACGAGCGAGCGGGCATACACAGAAAGGAACTCCGATTCGTGTTCAAGACGTCTGGTTTAGAGAAGATGAAATGATGATACCGGCAAACTTTTTCAGCAGTCGGTCGGCGTTGAAAAAACGCTGACAGCGTGCGGAAACCGCCCGTCTCCTTAACCGAATCTTAACAATCCGAGGTTTGATGCACAATGCTCGCGGGTGGTGCGGGTTATGCGGCGTCACATTGGCAATCTGGATGCATCACGCGGGTCGTAGTTGTTGGGTTCGGGTGATGGATGATGCTGCACAGGTGGGTGGGGACGATGCTATCAGACTCGAAACGAGAGGTTCGTCAAGTGAAATCTTCACATCTGGGTCGATGAAACGTTTGGATTAAGAAACCCGAGATTTCGGCGTTTTTAATATTGTTATTCCAAGAGTCAGTCTTCGGTGGGCGTCGAACGGATTCGACGCGGAACACTCTTGCTGAAACCATGGATGGTTCATCACGATGAAAGTATTTGAATTCTGGCGGTGGCGCAGTGTCGCTGCCGCACTCGCATTCACTGCAGTCGGTTCCGTAGCCGTTGGGGCGGACAACGATCTGTTGGGACTTGTCTCTGGGTCCAATGCGCCGATTTACGAAACGGCGTACTTGTTCGGCGAGGACACCGAGGAAAACTCGGACGGTGAAGCCGATGAGAAGGACGACGAGGATGATGAAGCCGTCGTGCCGTTGAAGGACTACCAGAAACTGCTCGAACGAGTCGATGGCTTGGAGGAGTCCTGGGAAGGCTACCAAGAAAAGCTCAAGGACGAAGCGGACGCGAAAAAGAAGAAACCGGAGTTCAAGATCAACGGCCGAGTTCACTTGGATAACTGGAATTTCCTGGACTCCGACGCTGGAATCAACTTCCTAGAGTCAGGAAACCCCGTTGATGACCCGGAGAATCGATGGGATTTCCGTCGTATCCGTCTGGAGATCGCTGGTACCGTCCCCGGAAACATGCTTTACCGGATCCAGATCGACTTTAACAATCCAAGCTCTGCCGAGATGAAGGACGTCTATCTCGGTTTCAACAACCTGCCGAACAACCAAACCTTCTTGATCGGGAACCAGAAACGACCGATCGGTTTGGATCACCTTAACAGCAGCCGTCACAACGTATTCGCCGAGCGTCCTTTGGCCGTTGAGACATTCAACGAAGACGCTCGTCGCTTGGGTGCCTGTATGTACGGGCACAACGATAGTGAGTCGATCAACTGGCGTTATGGCGGCTTCTTGCTGGAGAACATCAGCACCGACGGACGCTACCGCGGCGACTTCCACGAAGCCGGTTTGTACGGTCGATTGGCTGCCAGCCCCTGGTACGACGAAATCAGCGGCGGACGAGGCTATTACCACTGTGCGGTCGCCGGCTCTTTCAATGCTGTCGATGGAGACGGAACAACCGACCTGGATCAGAACTCCAACGAAAGTCGTTTCCGGACTCGTCCCTTGGCACGCAGTGACTCACGATGGTGGGACACCGGGCGAATTTTGGGCGCCAACAACTACGAGCAGCTCGCATTCGAATCGATGCTAAACATCGGCGCCTTGCAAATCACTGGCGAATACATCAGCACTTGGCTGCAGCGTGATGCCGTGGGCGGATTCAACGGCGAAGACTTGCACTTCCACGGAGGATACATCTTTGCCAACTACTACTTGACTGGCGAACACGTTCCGTTGGATCGTACTTCAGGTACGATTGACCGAGTCAAACCATTCGAGAACTTCTTTCTGGTGGATCGCTGCAACGGCGGTCGCGGTCGAGGCATGGGAGCTCTGTCGCTTGGTCTGCGAGCAGACTACCTGGACCTGAGTGACTCCGACATCCGTGGAGGTGATGGGTACGCTTTGACGGCAGGTGCCAACTGGTACTGGACCGCTTACTCCAAGGTGCAAGCAAACCTCATCACTGGCGAAATCAACAATGCCGGTCAAGGACGATCGGCGGTACCATTGGCAGCAGGGGTTGACGGCGATTTCTCCATCCTTGGCTTCCGCTACATGATTGATTTTTAACCCCAAATTGAACATCAATCGTACCCGAAATAGCAACTCACTCACGGAAGGTGAATAACCCATGTCTCTCAAAAAATTGACCCTGGCAAGCGCCCTGTTTGCTTTGACGCTCTGCATGGGCGTCGCTTCGACAGCCACGGCTGGCCAACTGCTCGATCAAACCGGTTGCCAATGCTGCCCCGTTTGCGACCATGTGTGCAAACTGGACGCGGAAGAAATCGAAGTGGAGAAGACCTGCTTTAAAGTCGAATCCAAGGCGATCTGTATCCCTCGCGTTGTGTTTCCTTGGCAGAAAGCCAAGAAGCAACAGTGTGCGTCGTGCGACTCCTGTAGCGGTCGCGGCTGCACCGCATGCGTTCACAACGGAGCCCGCGTCCGCAAGGTCTGCGTGCTGAAGACCGAAAAGTACAAGTGCCCCGCGTGCAAGTACACTTGGTCGGCTGAAAAGAAAGACACCTGCGGCGGTTGCTGTGGTAACGCATCGTGTGATGGTGACTGCGGACATGCGTGTGACAGCGGGTACAGCGTCCCAGTTGCCCCCGATTCGATCATGCAAGAGCCAACGATGGAGGCACCGGTTGCACCCGTTCCCGCCGTCGAACACCACGAGTACGGTCTGGAACCAGTCTCCCTTGAGCCGACGCCGGTAGCGACGCCATAGTATTCGTCGCAACCACGGTTGGCAGTTGTGCAGACCCTCGAACAGCCGAAGTGCACCAGCACTTCGGCTGTTTTCGTGATCGACATGTAGCCGCGTCTCTCCGAGACGCGCGGTAATCAATTGTCGCTCGACTTTCCAAGTCGATAGCGTTCTCCGCTGTACGTTGTCGACTCGGAGAGTCGAACGACAATCCGCAAGCGGCAACTTATTAATCGCACGTCCCGAGAGGCTCGGCTATGTGGGAACAGCGTGGAAATGACCGAGAACCAATATTCAGCCTCGTCACGTCAGCTTTCCACACCGCCGACGTGTAAGATAGCGGCGAAGTGATTCTCTTCGTTTCCAACAGGTGAACATCGCCATGTGCGGTCGTCATTGGCTACTGCTCGTCCTGCTTGTCTGCATCGTGATTGGAGGACAAGTCTGTAGTAACCAGTGGCCAACCACGGTTCGTGAGATTGCATCGACCGACAACGGGACGCTCTTTGCCGTCGTCATGGACGCGACGGAAAGCGTCCAAATCTGGCGTTTGGATAACGATCTGAGATCAAAAAAGAAGATTCTCAGTTTAAATGCTCTACCGCAATCCTTGCAGACAAATGCAGATGGCACCTATGTTGCTTGGCAGTATCGCCATTCACTGATCGTCTTTGACACCCAACTACTTCGACGGACCTGTGACATATCGGTGCCCCCGATCTCGAAGTGTCGCTTCACTCAGGACGGACGGCATTTGCTGGTGGTTTATCCAGTAGACAGTTCGACAGTTCAAGTAGCGATCCACTCCGCCAGTCGAGGAGAATTGACTCAGGGGCTTGCCGTCACTGTCAGTCCGCCTGGCAGCGCCATTCAGCAGGTCTATCTTGGCCACGATGAGTGCAGCATCCATTTCAGCAATGGCGACGTTAAAGAAGTCATATTCTCAGACGGAACGCTTGCCGAGTCGACGGGACCAACGCGTTTCAAATCTCGCCATGGGCTGGAGCCACTGTATGTCTACGGTCAACGAAGATACCGTACCCTCGCTGACACTCGGATGCGTGACCGGTGGTCCGATGGCAACGTGATCATCTTGTCGAAGCAGACTTACTGGGCTTCCCAAGAACTTCGCGTGATCGACCCTGTCAGTCAGGAAATCCTGCATGAAACCAGTATTGGATTGAAACCGATTGTCAGAAGCCTGCTTTTCGCTTCGGTGAGTTTTGCATCGGTGCTGTGGATCTCGATTTGGATGCGCACGCGTTTCAAATCGGGATCAAGAGTCTCGCAGGTTTACGACTACGCCCAACTCTGCGTCCTTTTTTCGCTCCCTGGATTTTCCAGTTGGGGAGCCTTTGTTCCTGATCAGGTAGCGACCGCAAAGATGTGGCAACTCGCGTTGTTTCCTGCTGCAACACTCACTTGGTTGGCATACTTGCGGCTGCTGGCAGGGAAAGGTCAAGCATTTCGGCGGGGAGTGTATCTCGCGTCAGGACTCTTGCCCTGCCTGATCCCTCTCTTTGGAACTTTGTTGCTCTTGCGTGTTTCTGGGGTGCGATCACCTTTGGATGACGATGGCCCAAGCGATCATGCAGGCGGGGAAGAACCGAGTGAACCCAAGATGCTTCGATTCGGTATCGGAGACTTGTTGATCGCGACCACCGCCATTGCGTTGTTTTTTGCATGTGGGCGAGCAACGCTTGAGGCGATACCACAAAGTACTTTTGTCTCAATAATACTGTTGTTACCGCTCGTGTTGAGTTTGTCCGATCGTTTCTCAGTACTGACGTTGCTTGTTCTCTGCCCTATCATCTTGTGGATCTCGTGTTCGCCTTCATTTGTTTACAAATGGCCACTCGTCTACATGTTGATGGTAGTAGCTTGCTTCTCGCTTGGGGCCTTTCGTGGATATGCGGCGCGGCTGGTTGTTGGACAGCTCTGAGTATACCTACCGAGGTGAATCTCCTGGTCAGGTCTCCTCCGTCGCGGACACTTCTGCATCTCGAGAATGTCCGGCGGCCGGAGTCTCTGATGGGGCTGTCGCTGTCATCAGATCGAGCCCCAATTCCGCTAGCTTGGATGCATGAGCCGTCCAGTCGACGACGTGGGGTGAACTAATAGGATTTTCGTCGGGGAAGATTCCGAGCGAAAGTTTTCGGACTCGGTCATGCCGCAGTTGAGCGTTCACCAGTGGCATGTCCGACTCGCCTCGTTGCGTCTTTTCCGACTCTTGCGTCTCCCAAAGACAGGCGATGCGGTGCAGTGCGACCACTCGAAACCAATGCCAAGGCGACTCCACACGGACTTTGGTTGTGCACCATTGCCAGTCGGAAAATCGCTGCAACTCTTCAGGCAGAATCAAAAAGCAGCGGATGCATTTTTTGCGGACGACCTGCCGATCCTCACAGGTCATCGCAAATAGCCATGTCCTACGTTCAAACGGCGTGATGGCCATCAATCCAGCGATATGCCCCGCTGCATCGTTGAGCACCTCAAATCCCAAGGTGCCTTCTGTTTTCAGGATCGGATCATGGAGTGTCGTGCCGTCGGCCAAAACCTTCATCTGATCGCGCGCGGCGGGATTGTCGTACAGCGACTCCAGCGTGGTTTTCGGTGCGATGTTTCGAAACACCAATGTCAGCGCGTCTTCATCGGCGATGGGACAAAGCCGATGCATTTGAAAGATCACATCGTCTGTATCACCGCTCTTCAATCGCTGTAGGGCATTGAGCCGCTTGCGGAACAACAGAAACCAGCTCGCAGCAAACCCGGCAAGAAACCCGAGCATCTTTCCCAAGAGTTCGGGCAACAATCGAGACCACTCCAGGGTCGAAAGCCATTCCAGTATTGCCTGCATGATGTGGGCCGAAATCGTGGGAGAAGAAGGTTACGGCCGTAATGTAAAGAGAATCGCCACCACTCGCTACACTGTCGATACCGTTACGTGGGGCAGGTATGCAACCTGCCGCCTGCAACATTGGCAGGTTGCAAACCTGCAGCACTTTCACTCTGACGTCTTATCAGTACGGCAGTTCTCTCAAGTACAAATTCTTGAAGAAGAGTTCGCTGCCGTGATGTTGCAACTCGATCTGGTCGCTACGGAACACCGGCGTCAGACCGGACTTGTCCCAATAGTTTTCCAGCGTCACACGATCAACGATCTGTTTTCCGTTGAGCCAGATACTGACTTTCTCTCCGACCATCCGAATGAAAAACGTGTTCCATTGACCGGGCGGGTTGTCGGCCAATATCGTGGGTGAATTCCGTGATCGCTTGTTGTTCCACAAACCGCCCGAACCGAGATTGCGTCCGTTCTTGTACGCCGCGACCCACTGCTGTGGCGTCTCGGGCAAGCTTTCGCCGTTCTTGACTCGCGCATCCCAGGGGTCCCAGATTTGAACTTGCGGGGTGCCACGCAAGTAGATCCCGGAGTCGGCACCTGGCGGTATTTTCCAGTCGACGTAGAACTCAAAGTCGCCGTAGTCACGCTCCGTACAGAGACTTTGTCCCTTGCCATCATAGGTCAGCAAGCCATCCACGACGGACCAGTGTTCGCGCATCTGCTCATCCGCCTTGGCTTGCGCTTGCTGCAGTGCCTCACCTGTTAGCGCCCGACGTTCGTTCGCATTCTTGTGCGCAAGTCCTTTCCAGCCGGTCAGATCAGCACCGTTGAACAGAGCTTTGAAACCGGGCGGCGGCGTATTGTCCGTTGCGTTCTTGATCAGTGGCTTGGCTTTGGACAAATCCGCTAGTTTTAACTCGCGAAACTCGACGCGATCACTGTGTCCGGCAAAACACAGATGACCACTGGTATTCTTCATTCCGGGATGCTTTCCCCCATCCACTGGCGTTGTGTTTTCCAGGAATGCATCGACGATGACGGCTCCGTTGAGAATCACCATCACGTGGTCGTCGACTGCGATGATCGTCTCGGTATTCCACTGTCCGACGGGTTTCAGGTATCCCGTTTTTGCCGGGACGATTCCGTAAATGGATCCATGATACTGCCACGGTTTCAGCCAACTGAGCCTGCGTGTTTGACCGTTCTCCATTTTGGCATCGCCCTGATAGCGGGTGCCGTCGTGGTCCAAGATCTGAATCTCCATCCCGTCTGTCGCCGCATGGCCGCCTTGAGGGACTCGGATTCCGATTCCATTGTTGCCGCTTTCCTCCAACTTGAACTCGAACTGAAAAGCAAAGTCGGAGTACTGTTTCTCAGAGAACAGCGTCTTGCCGCCTTTCTTGCATACCAGCGTTCCGTTTTCGACCGTGTATCCCTCGGTATCGCCGATCCAACCGCTCAAGTCTTGTCCGTTAAAAAGACTGGTCCAGGTGTGTTCGTTCTGCAAAATGGCGAGTGGACGTTCCGCCGCGACGAGGTTCGGGTCGGTGGGTTGGTTTTGAGCGGACACATTGGTCGCGAAGACGACCATGAGGACGATGAAGCGTAAGCAATGACTGGTCAATGGTTTCATGTTCAATCTCCGTGATATTCGCGATGCAGTTTCTCAGCAGTGGTTTTTAAACGTTCCAGGATGTCGGGTTTCGTACCGACAAGTTCAACGTTTTCGTTGGGGTCGGAGGCGAGATCAAAGACATGCTCGGTACCGTCCGGCTCGTGCACGTATTTCCAATCCCCCTCGCGTAGAGCGGACCAGTTTCCGCGTCCCAATTCGCTGTGACGCCCGGTTTCCCAGAAAAGTGTTCGTGATGCGATCGACTTTCCCTCCAGCAGGTGATCCGTCAAATCAATCCCATCTTGAATTTCACTCGGCGGGGTCGCTTTGGCGATTCGGCACAACGTCGGCGAAAGATCCAAGCTCGAGGTGACTTGATCGCTGGTGCTGCCGGCTTTAATCTTCCCCGGCCATCGCATCAGGCACGGAACCTTCAAGCCGCCGTCGAACAAAGTGGCTTTCTGACCACGCAGCGGATCATTGTTGCCACCGTATGTCGGGTCGCCTCCATGATCGGTCAAAAAGATCACGAGGGTGTCGCGATCCAACCCGGTCTGCTCCAGCGTCTGTAGGACTTTGCCCACACCGTCATCCAACGAAACCACCATCGCGGCAAACTCGCGTCGAATCTTATCGGTGATCGGACCGGTGCGTTTCAAATCCGCCGCTTGTGGTTGCATGAGATTGACGGTTTCCTGATCCGCAGGGCTCCAGCCTTTGCCGAAATGCGGCGCGTTGTAGGCGAGGTACAGAAAGAATGGCTCTGTTTCGGCTGAGCGAGCTTTCAAGTAATCGACCGCTGAGTCCGTGATCAGTTCCGTTGCATAGCCGACTTGGGAGACATGCTGCGTGCCCTGATACCAATCCGGAATGATTCCGTACGTCATCGTGAAATAGTCGATGCAACCACCTGTGTGGCCCGTGAAATGATTGAACCCATGATGAACGGGCAGGTACCGAGGATCACCGTGCCCTAAATGCCACTTGCCGATCAGTGCCGTGTCGTATCCGACATCACTGAGCGACGCGGCAATGGTTCGTTCGTCGTCGTGTAGTCCTCGCGATTTGTCTTTCTCGCTCATGAACATCAACGCCCCCAGCAGCCCATCGGCGGAGCGTGATGGATTCTTGCCCGTCATTAATCCGAATCGAGACGGCGTGCAGATCGACGATGCAGAATACCACTGCGTCATCTTGATCCCGTCGCGAGCGATGGAATCGATGTTGGGAGTCGGAATCTCGCTCCCGTAGCACCCCACATCGCCCACGCCCTGATCGTCGGTAAAGATCAGCAGGATATTGGGGCGCGAATCATCTGGGCTATTCGCGTCTTCTGCGGTGGACGCGGAGGCGTGGGAAAAGACGCACCAAAGCAGTGCGGTGACCAGGATCACTTTGGGCATGGACATGAGGCGGGTGCCGCGTCGGTGGGAGAGACAGGATTTGAGCGGTGCCCAAATTCTACTCGCTCCAACGGTGCCGTGCTCGCGACCGCCGTCGAATTCGGCATCACTGCGTCAGCGGGTCTCGGTCGATCGTGGCATCGACATCCTCTGCTGCTTCGTCAACCTCTTGTGTCGCAGAATTGATCGCGTCCTTAGACTTCTCCACCAAAGCCGACGTGTCGTCTTTCACTTTGTCTGTGTCCACCCGGATCGTAGGATCTCCATCTGGAGAACTGAATTGAATCCAGCCGATCACAACTGCGATCAACACCAACACTACTATCAGTAGAACAGCACGCATGGTTCCGACTCCGGGTTCGGGAAAGGGGGGGGCAGAGGAGGCGACAGTTTCATCGACCCTCGCGCTGCCGTCGACAAATGCAACTGTTGCGCCATTTCCCAAGACACGGCACAGGGTTTGCGATCCACAGCAACTGCGATCCGCGTAGACCAAGCCGCATTTCGTCCACGCGTTCCATTGACCATCCAATCAACGAACCATTGAATGCCCCGTACCAAGGCCGATCTTGCGACATTGACAGCAGTCGCCCAATTGCTCGCCGTCGTCCTGATCGTCGCTGCCCTTTTCTTCGCTCGCGACGTGTTCATCCCCCTCGCTTTGGGACTACTGCTCTCGTTTTTGCTGAGCCCGATCGTCAATCGACTGCAGAATCATGGAATCCCCAACGTGATGGCGGTGGTTGCGACAGCCGCGTTGGCCTTCGTGCTATTAGCCGGAGTGTTCACAATGATTGGCAGGGAATTGACCACGCTGGTCGGTGACCTGCCCAGGCACAAGCAAGAACTAGTCACAAAAGCCCGCGGGCTGGCAGGCATGACATCAGGTGTCGGGGGCAAGCTCGGCGAATTGGCGTCGGAGGTGACCGAGGCGATGGAAACCGAAACGGACTCCGCCGACTCCGAGACGAGCGAGCCGACGATTCTGCAAGAGTGGACGGACCGGCTGTTGCCTGAAACCACTCAAGCGGACAGCAGCGTCAACGACGGCAGATCGACGAAGACGCCGCTCTATGTCAAACAGGTGCAGGACGACCTGCCCTTGGCAAACTGGGCCACCACGGCTGGAACCGTCCTTGGGCCGCTCGCCACGGCAGGTTTGGTGACCGTGTTCGCTCTTTTCATGTTGATCCACCGAGAGGATCTGCGGGATCGTATCATCGCGGTCATCAGCAACGGCAACTACGTCACGACCACGGAAGCGCTCGATGAGGCCGCCAATCGAATCAGCCGCTACTTGATAGCTCAATCGATCATCAATACGAGTTACGGCATCGTTCTCTCGATCGGACTGGCGGTGATCGGAGCCACACTGACCGAATCCGGGACGTTTCCCAACGTGGTGTTGTGGGGAGTTCTCGCAGCCTGTCTGCGTTTCGTTCCGTATCTCGGTCCCACTGCGGCGGCTGTCTTTCCTGCTGCCATGGCATTGTCTGTCTTCCCAGGCTACAGCGTCTTTATCGCGGTGGTGGTTCTCATCACGTTCATGGAACTGATCAGCAACAACGTGCTTGAGCCCTGGTTGTACGGTAGCAGCACTGGAATCTCCGCCGTCGCCGTCATCGTGGCTGCGGTCTTTTGGGCATGGCTATGGGGGCCGGTTGGGCTTCTGCTCTCGACGCCACTGACCGTCTGCCTTGTGGTACTGGGGCACTATGTGCCACGGTTCAGGGTGATTGCGATCTTGCTCGGCGAAGAATTAGAGATCAAGACATCGATGCGATTCTATCAGCGTCTGCTAGCCGGCGATGAACGCCGCGCCCGAGAAATTCTGAAAGAGCACGCCAACGACCATGGTTTTGCCAAGACATGTGATCGAGTCCTGATCCCTGTCCTGAAGCGAATTCGTGTGGACCACGAGTCAGAACATCTCGATGAATCAGACACCCATCGGCTTTTTGCAATGGTCGGTGGCTTGATTGACGAGTTGAATCCTGACAAGCAACCCGACCAGCAATCCGATGCGTCACCCGAAACGCTACCTTCAGACGACGCGATCGATGCCAGGCCGACGGTCATCGGTTGCACTTCACATCATTTCAGCGAAACGATGGTGTTGAACATGTTGCGGATCGGTGGACAAGGCAATTTTCGTATCTCCGCGATCAGCGACGAGACATTACCTCAATCCATCGTGCAACATATTGCCGACAGCAATCCACCCGTGGTCGTGATTGTGGTCCTGCCCAAAGGAGGATTCGCACAAGCGAGGTATCTTTGTCAATCCATTCGCGACGGTGGTTATGCAGGTGAAATCGTCGTCGCCTGCATGGGGAGGTTCAAGAGATTTGACAGTCTGTTTGTCAAGTTCCGAAAACGGGGTGCGACTTGCATGACGACATCCTACGTGCAAACCAAATCAAAGATCGAATCTTTGCTCGCTCGCTCGCCAAGCCATCCTGACCAACTGGCATCATCTGATTTACAGTCTAGTGCTGCGATCGTGAATTGACCTTGACTGGAGACGATACAAATACCAGCACGAATCGCAAGCAAGTGAATAAAACACCGCGAATCACTCGCTTGCGCTTCGTGCAGGTGTCAAAGCTCAACTCGCGATTGTGACACTAGCCAGACTGCGTACAGTTTTCCTCATCGGCATTTCCCAAGGACGATTCCATGACCACCACCATCTTGGTCGTTGATGACCATGACGACATTCGCGATTTGATCACGCAGAAATTGCAACGTAATGGCTTCACCGTCGTGACGGCCAAGAATGGCCTCGAAGCTGTGCTGGTGACCGCACAAGCCGCTCCGGCGTTGATCCTGATGGATATCAACATGCCTGAACTCGACGGGCTAGCGGCAACCGCCCAGATTCGAACTGAGAATCCAGCAAAACGAACTCCCGTGATCGCCTTGACCGCGTACGCGATGGATGACGATGAAACCCGATCGCTGGCCGCAGGGTGCGATGCATTTCATCGAAAACCGGTGGATTTTGATCTGCTGTTGGATCAGATCAGCACGCTGATCGCGCAAACGTCCTCTGATGACGGAACGTTGCCGTCCACGTAGCCTGCTAATCACCTGATCGATCATCACGTAATGGATTTCGCAGAAATCCCGTGAGTCAGGAATTCTGGCGAATCCCATTACGAAGTGCATCGTTAAAGTTTTCTTCGCAAATTTCGCAATCGGCTTCATTGCAGCTCGGACTTGCTCTCGTCGTCCGTGATGGCCAGCACGTGCACAACGCCGGCTTGACTGATCAAGTCCAAACCGGAATCGCGACTCTCGTTTTTGATCGCTTTTGCGGGACGTTCGAAGCGGGCAAATGAGAATCGATCCTTTGACGGCGTCACAAACCCCGACCAGCTTCGAGCCGGTGAGCCGGTGGTGAAATCAACGTCGTCCAAAATCTCTCTCGGCAGATTGGTCTTGAGTTCACCACACTGCGTGTGAGCATAAATCGGCGTTTTGCTGAGCAACTCGCGGTCCCCGCGAACGGTAATCATTCCGCTGTGACTAACAATTCGCATCGGTTTCTCAAACGATTCCTGGCCTGAGAGCGTCCAATGGGTTGGACCGTAATCGTTCTGGACGTTCACGACGCCGGCCAGATCGCTTAAATGCAAATCCGCTCTCAAGAGCAGCGCATTGACGTTCCCTTGAACGTTCGAAATCACCGTCTTGGCCGGTTCTGGTCGGTAAGCGGTTCGGAATCCGCCGCTGTGACGCGTTCCCGAGTTGGTCATTTCGTCGGTCACAGTGAGTGTAACATCGCCGGTGACCCCATCGACCACACGAACGGGAGCCTGATGCACGACGACATTGCCATCGATTGAACGCACCTCGAATGATCCGTTGTAGTCTCGATCGTGAGAATCGGCCGTCGAAAGCAGCAGATCCGCTTTCAACCCTTCGATGTCCAATCGAACTTGACATCCCGCGACCAAGACATGATTGCAAGGAGGAACGAATACAGTCACGGCAGCGTGTCGTTTCCAAACACCGGTCAGCGATGCTCCGCCGTCGGGGGAATTGATCCGGTATGTCAAATGCTTGTTGCCTTGATCGCCGCGCAGTCCGACGATCGAGAAATCGTTGACCTCGAGTCCCTGGAAATCACGATAGACGTCGAATCCACCAAAGAGATCCTGCAAGAACTCCTTGCGTGATTCCAGTTGCTCCGGCGTCATCTCCTGCCCCTTAGGCGAACGGCGAAACTCCTGCTCGTCAGCGGCACGTTCCGCAGGCGTTTTTCCAACCAAGTCTGCCGCCACACCGATTTGATGAGAAATCCCGATGGCGTCGAACTCCTCATCGGTCGGTTGTTCCTCCGCCAAAATTGTTTTCTCCAGAACGACTTTGATCCCCGGCCCTGGCCAACCACGCATGACGATGTCGTCGCCGTGCATGATGATCCGTTTCGAATTGGCCAGCGGAATGACGAGTTCCTCCGTTTTCTTGTACGCGGTGAACGGTGAGACGAACGTTTTGGTGCTGTCGATCTTTTCCCGCAACTCGTTCGCTTCCTGTTCAATCTGCGAAATCTCGCGAAGCGCTTCTTCGGTCGATGGCTGCCCGCTGGCGATCTCGCGTTTGATCAACGCGAGCCTTTCTTTGAGCGTCTTGAATTGTTTTACGAGACTCTCGTCTGCATAGTAAGAACCGCCCAATCCAGTTGCATACTGCAGGGTTTTCTCTGGAGCTTGAGCGGTGAGTTCGCGAAATCTTTCCGCCGGTTCGTCGGCGTGCAGAAAACCGCTTGGCCCCTGCAGCATCAGGCACATGCAGAACAAAGTTGTGAAGGAGTGTCTTTGCATAACAACGTCTCATTTCAGGTGGTGATGGGGTTCAGTTGCCAACCGAAGCCAAAGTCAAGTGATCTTCGAGCTTGGCGATCAACTGCAGGATCGATTTCTGTTCATGACGGGCATCTAACTGTTGGGCCTCACGTTTGAGCTGTTGAATCTCGAGATCAAACTGGTCAAGCTCATCTGATAGCTCGGTGAAACTCAGGACTTGCATGACATCCAGCGTCGCGATGGCTGAAACGGCGTCATTTCTTGGCGGTGCGTTCGTACTCTCGATGGCGACTCTATCGCCTGGGGCACTTCTCTGACGCGTCAGCAAAGACCATGCGGCGGTTACGGCCACGACAAGTGTTGCGGCAACGGCCAGCAGTGCAAACTTGCGAGAATGTTTGGCCCACATCGACGCGTTGGGACGAACAATGTGGTGGAATTCTCGGACGCGCTGCGTCAGATGCGCAGGCATGGGAGGAATGGCTTGGTTTCGCAATTCGGACGTGATGCGATCAAGCAATTCTTCTGTGTTTTCTGCTGGCGAGTCATGCTTGTTCATTGGCTGTCTTCCGCTTGCTTGAAGAAGGACTCGGGGGCAAGATGCTTGAGTTGTTGTTGCAGATGTTGACGCGCTCGATAGACCAACACCCCGACATGGTTTCTTTCGATCTGCATTGATTCGGCAACTTCTGACTGAGTGCACTGTTCGACGCAGACCAACCAGAATGCTTCCGCTTGTGCAGGTGACAGATGGACCAACTCTTCACGAACCCTTTGCACCAGATCCTCGAACTCGATTGCTTGAAGGTCGTTGGATGGATCGGCAATGGCATGAGAATCTTTCAGAACGGATGCTGAGTGTTTTCGATGGCGTCGGCGAACGGTGTCGATTGCTCGACGCGTCGTCAGCCATCGTAGGTACGCACCCCAATCGCGGATCTCGCCTTTCTGTGAATCAGAGACGACTTCCAGGAACACGTCTTGAAAGCAGTCGACGGCATCCGTGTATTGGTTGGTGACTCGCATCGCGATGCTCCAGATCATGGGGCCATGTAGCTCGCGGATGGATTCCAGGTCAGGTTTCACCAACAGGGCTCTTCGATTCGGATTCGTTGAAGATGACGAAATGCTCGTGATCGAACGGTGTGTTCAATAAGTTTGGCGTCACGGACTGGGCCGGGATTACAGAAAGCACAGATTATTCTTAGGAGTGAGTAATAACGTGAGCCTCAGACGCTAGCCCGGATCATTTACGCGACTTCCTACAGTCTTCACAATACGTTTGCACGAAACGGCCTACGCGGATTGGCACGAAAACAGGCTGCGCATATTAGCCGCCACGCGATAGCGTCCGGTTCTCACGCCTGTAATCGGGAACCGGACGCTATCGCGTGCCGGCTGATGAATCATCCGCCCTAGTGCATCGTCCAGTCTTAGAACGTGGGTTCGGTAGATGAGCCGTTTTGGCGTTAGCCACGGTTTTCGTGACACAACCGTGGCTAGCGCCAAAACGGCTAACCCCAAAATCAAGACCGGACGATGCACTAGTGGTCTCTCTAATCTTGGTTGTTCCTAAGCGGCTTCCACAGCCATTTGGCGGGTCAGCATGGCGAGAGAGCGGCAGATGGTGAGCAGGCAGTCCTCGCGAATTTGGAGCGGTCGGGCGACCCAGGCTCGATTGAACCATACATCGATTCCCAGATACTCTTCAGCAGGAAACTCGCCACGCATCGCTTTGGTCAGACTGTCCACTGTGCCACGGCGTGGATAGTTTCGTCGGACTTTCAGGTTCGGACACATCCAATACAACTCATCCACCCAGTCGGCACAGAAATCCGCTTCCCAGTCCCTCGCCGAGTCGTACAGCAATCCGACATCCGTGCGACGGATGCGATCGCCCAGCTTGAGAGGAAAAGTTCGCAGCGACAGGTGGATCACGGGAGAGAAATGAATCGTCAAGTGTCGGATCGCTCGCCGCACGCGTTCGCGATACGCCGAGTGAACTTCGTTGATCAAGAACTGTTTGCTCTCGGGGGGCCAGTCGCGCGTTCGCTCAGTGAATAGTTTCGGATGACCAAGTGACTTCGTCACGTCGATCAGTTGGCTTGAGTATGGATTGAACAACAGGGGCGCAGTGAGTTGCTGTGAGAGCAGTCGTCCGATGTGCAACGACACCGCGTCCGATTTCCACTTTGCGGGGTTTGGACGATCCTCTACAAAATGCCCCGATTCGACCAGGTGATCCATTTGAGGCAAACCATCAGGGATCTGCTTTCCGGCAAACTCGCAGGTGATCAGCAGTGACATCCGATTTGCCTGCAAACGCGGCACTTGTGAAGTAAGAGGGGGAATTTACGCCACGCTAGCAATGAAAGTCGGGGGAATCACTTCATCACTTGTTTCTGTCGATTGACGCGTAGGTCAGTGTATAAGCAGCGGTGAGGCAGCGTAAACCGCGATTTCCATCTTGTCTCGCAGTACGTTGGTTCGGTATCGCAGAGCTAACAAATGGATTTTGCTTCACCGAGTTTCCGATTCCTTGAAAAACTGACACGGACGTTCTGATGATTCTGACCGCACTTTGCAGCCAGCTCCGCAGTGTCTACCACGCTTCGCCAAGCCTGAACTCCTTGTCGCCGGAGTCTGCGAGCGTTGATACCGCTCCCGTGCCCGTGATCAGATCGGCAACGAGCAAGCGGATCGTTTTTGCCGTGATCGCTTTGCTTGCAACCATCATCGATTTTTCGAGGGTTGCTGCTCAGGATGCTGATTCGGACGAGCTGACGCGGGAGCCGTACGTTGTTTTCGTTGCCCACGATTCGGCCTACACACGTTGTGGCCCCGGCAGCGATTACTATCGCACAGACCCTTTGCGACACGGTCAAGAACTGGACGTGTACGTGGAAACGGCCGACGGATGGCTGGGCGTTCGTCCACCGGAAAACAGCTTCTGTTGGATTCCAGCCTCAGCAACTCAGAGCAACTCCAATGGAGACACCGCAACGATCGTCGAAGACAAATCGGTGGCATGGATCGGCACTCATTTGGGTCGTGCTCGTCAGTATCAATGGCAAGTCCAACTTTCCAAAGGTGAATCGGTGACGATCATCGGAAAGAGTGAGCGAGACGGGCCTGACGGTCCGCAAACGTGGTACCGCATTGTGCCTCCCTCTGGTGAGTTTCGCTGGATCCACCAAGATCAAATCGTTCACTCGTCCGAGGAACTGGTCGCAAGCCTGCAACGCATTGCAGAGAAGGGCAAAACGCAAACGGTCAAGGAATCAAACGATCGACCCAAAGTCGCTGCTTACGACCGTGGTCCGGCGGAACTGCCGATCGCCGAAATTCAACCGGCATCGGTCAGCTCCGAAACGGACTCCTTTCAAGCGAAGGTATCACGCAGCGAACTGAGTGACGATGCGTCCTCACGACGTAGCGCTGATTCGGAATCTCGGTCAACCAGCGGATTGACGATCGCGGAGATTCCCACCTTGGCACCTGCCCCGATGCCGTCACGCCCCACGAGTGCATCCGCCGCGCCGACAGAGGTCATCGGCAGCGGCGTCGACCAGACATCGCTGACTCAGCCGCTCAGCGCTGCTCCCACGCCAGCACCTGTGCTCAGCCCACTCGCTAATGTCAACCTGCCTGCACCAGTACGTGACGCAGTCGACGCGGCGGCACGTTTCGTAGGTCAGCCCCGACTTTTTGAGATCGGCAACGAAAACTCCGTCGCACCCCACGGCAGCGAGATCGCAACCAACAACAACTGGACTCCCGCATCGCCACGCATGCCCGCTTCGTTGATCCCCGCCAGCTCGCCGCAGCAGTACGCGCAGGTTACGAATCACACCGAACCGCCACGACCGACGTCGGTTCCTCAGCGAACGCGTACCGTGGCTCAAGAAAACATTGTCCGCGTGGAAGATGCTATTCGCGGCGCGGACTTGGACCAATTGCAACTCGTGTTCTCCCGATTGATGGCGGAAGCCGCGTCGGCTGAGGAAGTCGCTCCGGTGGCTCGTGAAGTGAGCCGGATGGTCAACGGCGGCGATCCCGCGCAAGCCAACCGGGCTCGCGAAGTCGCTGAACGGATCACGCGATACCAACTCGTCGCCGCAAGACGCGACGGCAATACGGTGATCTTGCCGTCCAACCCGGCGATGAACCTGGTTCCCACGCCCCAGGTCCCAAGCAACAACTCTAGCGGAAACGTTCAATTGATGTCGGCGACATCCACGCCCGCAATCGTTCCGATCAACGACACAGCGGCCGAACGTGTTCCCCGAGTCGGCGAGGCGACCGGTTACTTGGTACAAGTTTATTCATCGCGAGCAAACAGTCCTCCCTACGCATTGACCGATGAATCCGGTGCCACATTGACCTACGTGACGCCGTACCCTGGCGTCAACTTGCGTCCGCACTTGAACAGCGAAATCACCGTGCGTGGAAACCAAGGATATTTGCAAGGCGTGAACACACCCCACGTGTTGGTCACCGAAGCCATGCGAAGCACCCGCCGCTAGCACCTACACTTGGCTCACGGCCACCAATGATCCAACGCGCGATTCAACTCGGCTGCGATCTGGCGGCCTCGTTGGGAGTCGATCAAGTTGTCCGATTCGTCTGGATCGGTCAAGACGTTGAACAACGCAGGTTTGAGCAGGTAGTTTCCCCACGGTCGTGTTGCGTCTCGGTGCCGTGGCACAATCAGCTTGAATTCACCCTGTCTGACCCAGCGGTACGCGACATCTCGTTCGGGATGGTCCAATGAAGTTGCGTCACCGGGATAGATTTCGCCAAAGACGCATCGCTGGGGATCGGGATTCTCTCTTCCCTGAACCACATTCCAAAGATTAACGCCGCTGAGTTGCAAACCGGCGGTGTCAACCCTGGCGGCGGCAAGGATCGTCGGCATCAAATCGACACTGCTGACCGGCGTTGAAAAGGTCGCTGGTTGAATGTGCCCGGGCCAGCAAAACAGTATCGGCGTCCGCAGGCCATCGTCAAAGGGCGCTCGTTTACTCGATCGGGTGTGATCCCACTGCGGGATCGCCGACTCACCCTGGATCGGCTTGAGTGACTTGCCAGGTTCAGGTACCCAACCGTTGTCCGAAACAAATACGATCAGCGTCGACTGCAGCTTGTCGGCTCGCCGCAATATTTCCATCAGTTGGCCGACGGTATCATCAAACTGTGCGATGGCGGCAAAATACGGCAACTCATGAGGATCAACGCCGTCATAACCTTTGGCGATGTCAAAGTACTTTTGCGGCGAATCATGCGGTACGTGTGGCAAAAACGGTGCGTACCAGAGAAAGAACGGGCGCCGATCATCGCTGTCCACGAAGCGTTCAATGGGCTGCATCGTCTCGCGACCGATCGACAAACCATGATCCCCGTTACCGTGTGCCACCCAATCGCCGTTGGCAAGTTGCTTGTCGCCGTATTTGCCGCCGGACGGCTCGGTCGTGGTCATCCCCTGAGTGAAGCCCGCGTTGCGAAAATGGCCTTCCCAGTATTTGCCGGTCTGTAAACTCCGATAACCATGAACGCCCAACACACGCGGAATCGTAGCAGCATGCTGGATGTACTTGTCTGCCCTTGCCCTCAGCCGATCAAACTCTGCTTTGTCGATCTCCTCTGATTTGGTCAATCGCGAAAATCCAGGCGGCGGATGATTGAAATGCACGCCATGCTCGTGTGGATATCGTCCCGTCAACATGCTGACCAGCGATGGCCGACAAACGCTTGACGGGACATAGCCGTGGGGAAACCGTGCCGAGTTAGCAGCCAGTTGATCGAGGTTGGGTGTGTGAACACGGGTGTTCCCCATGAACCCAAAATCACGATAGCACTGATCGTCAGCAACGATCATCACCACGTTTGGCGTTTGTGAATATGCTGTCCCCACAGAACCCAGGGCGATCGCAACGATACTCAACAACATCACGCTGGCGAGAATCTTCATTGGAGGAAAACTCCTGGCGGAATGGGAAGTCAGAACTCGTTCAAATCCAATCGATACAACACTTGGTTGTAGTCATGGCGAGGCGTCGGCGTCTTGGTTTTCGAGAACGTGTGCGTGAACGTGGCTTCGAACAGCAGGATCGGCGATTCGGGATCGGTGAACTCCGGATGCAACTGAGGGTTATAGAACGTGTACTTGTCGTGAGTGACCACTTTCACCGCATCTCGCCACGGCCCCGTCGGGCTGTCCGATTCGGCAAACCAAATTTCACCCAACGTCGATGACTCACCGCCCATTTGTGTGAACACCGTGATCCAACACTTGCGGTACTTGCTGAACGCGATCGCACCGCGATGGGGAACGACCGTGTCTGCGGAACCTTTTTGAGGCACATCGCGCTGCGGTGTCAGTACCTGCCAACGATTGGGATCCGACCAAGATTCCAGGTCCGCGTGACAACGCAGTGAAGGGAAAGGATCGCCAAACAATACCCACCGTTGCCCTGCCTGATCGGTCCAGAGCACAGCGTGCCCCTGAGGCGCCGCAAGCGGTTTGCGGTTTTGCTGAGTCCGCGACCACAGTGTCTTGGTTTTGACAAAGCGTTCTGCGTCCTCGTCCCACTGGCACAATCCTCGCTCGTACTCCTCCAGCGGCGGACGGATTTTGGAATACGTCGCGACCAAATGATTTTGTCCAGCCGCATCGGCCAAGCTCACGTAACCGCTCAGCCAAGTCGGACCGGCGCCAGGCATTTGAGCCACATTGTCGGGAACTCCCTTTTCATCCGTGACGTAGTCGTACCGCAGGCGTATGGATGGCTGAAGTGTTTCCAGGGGAGACAGTGACGTCGTCGCGCCGAGCATGTGAAATCGCCCCAGCGGATAATTTGGCAAGACCGTGTCGCCCCAACCCCAATACAGCTTGCCAGCGTGAATCGCGTTCTGAACACTGTCGCAACCCAATATTCCTTGTTCGGTCCAATCGAGTTGCTCACCCAGCTTTTGACTTTCAGCAAACAGGCCACCGCCCGTGATGCGTCCCAAACGTTTGGCAGGCAGCTCTCGTTTGACTTTTACCACCGCGGACTCACCAGGTCGCGGCGTCAGCTTGACTCCGCGATATCCAAAACCATCAGCGGCGACGCTGTAGCCATGCCCCACCACATGAAACCATGTTTCCACGCCCATCAGCTCGGGCAGATCAAACGCGATCACGCCAGCGTTGTCGGAAATGAAACGGACCGAGTGCGTGGTTCTCAACTCGACCAGCGGAACGGGCCACCCGTTGCTCTCATCGACAATGGAGATTCGAAAGGGCTTCTCGGCGTAGAGATGGCTTTCACCACAGACAACATGGCATGACAGAATCGCAAACACCACGGCAGTGAACCTGAACGCCAAACACTGCTTCGCCAAGTGAATCATTCCGGTGTCCGTATGGGAGTATTGGGTTGCGGCTTCATTCCATGGCCCAAAAAGAAACTGGGGTGCGCAGGTTGATTGTAGCCGACATTTTGCCAAGCGATCCCCAGTCGATACTGAGGGTCGTGCATCAAGGTGACCATCCGATGCTGGGTATCGATCGTGGACACATAGATCCTCAACTGACGACTGTCCGAGGTTCGAGCAATCAATTCTTCACGCCAGTCACCCAGGATATCGGCGCACAGACATGGGTTGGATTTGGAACCATTGTTGCTGGACAATCCGAAGCTTCGCCCGTCAAAAACTCGTTGCTCAACGCCTGACGCGTGATCCCATTTGATGATCGAAACACCATCCAGCAATTCTCGCAGCAGATCGCCATCCCACCAAATCGCCATGTTCTGGGAGCGAGGAGTGGGACCGATTCGCTCCCCACGTGCACTCAGCAGGCTCCGTGTGCCTCCCCAAAACTCAGCTCCTGGGAATCGGGGATCGATGTCGGCCATCATGCCTCGCCCAACATCACGTCCCTGGGCATCAGAAAAATAGATCTCGCCTGTACGCGTGTTTCGCAGTTCGATTCCCGGATCATCGCTGCCCGGTTTTTCGTGGATGCTCCATGTCTCCAGCCCAGGACGCTCGGGATCAATATCGGAAGTGTGTTGGGCATCACCGTGACCGAGTCCGGTGGAGTAAAGCGGCGAACCGTCGTCGTCGATGACCAACGAGCCAAAGATGATTTCGTCACGACCGTCGTCATCTACATCCGCCACGCTGATGCTGTGATTGCCTTGTCCAGCAAATTTCAAGGACGCGTCATGATCGTTGCTGTCGAACACCCAGCGTTGCTGAAGTTTCCCGTCACGCCAATCCCAGGCCGCCAGAACGGTACGCGTGTAGTAGCCCCGTGACATGATCACGCTGGGTCGTTCTCCATCCAAATAGGCGACGCAAGCGAGAAAGCGATCGACTCGGTTGCCATAGTCGTCACCCCAAACGTCTTTGAGCTGTCCCGGTGTAGGATCGTCTGTTTCTGGATGCCGACGAGGCACGTAGGGGACCGTTGCCAACGCCTCGCCCGTTTGGCCGGAAAAGACGGTCAGGTACTCGGGGCCTTTCAACACGTATCCTTCACGAGGGCCGCTGCCGCGACGACGAGAAAAGGGGGAACCGGTTTGCCGCGGTTGACTGCGATGATCCGCGTCGGCGTCACCGATCACTTTTCCGATTCCATCCACGGTTCCATCGCCGGTCTTGCAAACCACTTCTGCCTTGCCGTCGCAGTCCAAGTCATAGACCATGAATTGCGTGTAATGGGCACCTTCGCGAATGTTTCTACCTAAGTCGATCGACCAAAGAAGCGTGCCGTCGAGCTTGTAGGCGTGCAGGATCGGCTGAGAGGTCATCCCGCTTTGTGAATTGTCGCGCCCCCGCCCGGTCATGTGGACGACCAATTCGTACGCTCCATCGCCATCCAAGTCCCCGACCGATGCATCACCGGCGTAGTAACCTTCTGGAGGACGTAATGGAACAGACAGATAGCGTTGCTCCGGTGGCGACGCAGGCAGCTCAACCACGTCACCGGGACCGGCAGCAGCGCCGACCGTCTGAACCCAGTAGCGTGTCGGATGAGTCAAGTCAGCGTGTAGATCACGAAACTGTGTAGCGCCCGCAATCGGTTGCTCGTTCAGTTTCACCAGTGGGGAATCACCGGACTGGCGGAAGACATCAAACCCGACGTCACGTGGCTCCGTTCCCAGCAAACGCCAACTGAGAAAAACGCCTTCGTCGCCACAGTTCAACGCGACGACGCCTCGATCCAACGCTTCCATGCATCGTTGAGCCGACGCAGAATCTTGGCCGATCAGCAGGCATGCGAAAAAACAGGTCAGCAATCGAGACATCCGAAACGAGTGATGGGTATCCAGCATCTTGGGCATTACTCACGGAGTAAGCGAACTGAGGAAATCGAGCAAGGACGCGAATTCACGGGTGGTGAACTCGTTCATCAAGCCGGTCGGCATGACCGAAGTCTCGACCGTTTTTCGGGCTTCGATATCGTCCTTCAAAATCGTTCGCTCTTTGGCTTGTTGGTCACGGATCGTCACGCGGTCACTCTGTTCATCGGTAACGAATCCGGTCAGAACTTCGCCATCGACAGTCAAGATCGAGTTGGTCGCAAAGCCTTGTGCGATCGTCTTGCTGGGTTCCAAGACAGCGGCGGCCAACTCGTGCCGTTTGTAGGTCTTGGCGATGTTGCCCAAGAACGGTCCCTTTTGCACTTCGTCCTTGCTGAGCGAATGACAGGCGGTGCAATTGGCTTTCACGAACACTCGTTGCCCCAGTGCAACATCTCCCTGAGACGACATCACGGCCGCAGCGGCTTCGGCCAGCGACAGTGTGCCGATCTTAGGCGAGTCATCCACTTGCATCGGCTGGATTTTCAATTGCCTGACCGCGCTGCGTGCTAATTCAGAAATGCTGGTATCGGGATCATCCTGAGCCAGCCAGATTTGTTCGTCAATCGAATGGTTGTTGATTCGAACCGCGGCGCGGATCAGTTGCTTGCGTCGCGACTGTTCTTTCCAGCCGGCTGTGATCGACTGCTCTGCCATCGCCCGCATCTCCGGGCTAGCGTTGTTGCGTGATGCGATCACCAGCAGCGCGGCATCGGCCCAAACGGAAGCCTCAATGCCGGGAGCCTCCGCGTTTTCTACAAACACCGCCGTATGCTGCTCCAGGGTTCGCGATCCGGTAATCGCGTTGATGGCTGCCGACTGAATTGATCGACCGCTGTCGCGGGAATCCAAATGCGCCAACGCCACCAACATCAATTTAGCCGCCTCGGTTGACCTCGACTTGGTCAAAGCAATCACGCAATTGGACAGCGTCTCGGGAGTCGTTTGTCCGTCTCGGATAGCCAATGCGATGACGTGAATCCCGTGTTCGGAGATCCGTTGCGATGCGGCCAACTGAGCCACCGCGGGACCGAGCAGGCGAGGGTTCTTTTCCGCGAGTGTCAACAATCGTTCCACCGCATCGTCAGACTTGATCCGATTGAGATGCATGGTTTGCACCAAGGACGCAGCATTCTCTGGCGATGATGACTTCAGCGCGTCCTGCAAAGTGGCTGCGATTCGCGGTGTTTCGCTCCATGACTCGGGTTGATAGTACGGCCCACGAGTATCAGGACGCGTGCCCCAAGAGTCGCCTTTCCAATCACCCTCGATGAAATGCAATCGACAAAGCGCCTTGAGAATCTCACTGCGTCGTTCCACGCTTGCGTCCGACAATCGCGTGATCAATCCGTCCACGACGCTTGAGTCGTGCATCATGGCCAACGCTCGCAACAACGGTTTGGCTGGTGCATCGCCAGCATCCAACGCATCAAAGCAAGCTTGATACGCATTATTTTTCGCCAACACACGAATCGCCGTATGAACCAGCACGGGATCCTCATTGGACAACGCGGAGATGCATTCCGCGGTCTTGTCGGGTGTTTGAATCATCGCCAAACGATTGCGTGACTCGTTGCGACTCGCAACGGCCATCTCCAACAAACGCTCAAACGCTGGATTTCCGCGACGCATCAGTTCACGCTGCGCGGCCACCCGGCGTCGGTAACTCTGCGACGAAAGCAGCTCAACCAACTCGTCATCGGACGCCGATGCAAAATCCGGCATCGCTGGCGGTTGGTAGCCCTTTGGTTTGACGCAAACGATGTAGCCGACATCGGGGCCATTCCAATTGAAGGTCGCACCTCGCCAACTGGCGCAGTAGACACGACTGTTGCCATCGACATCGGCATCCGTCGGCCGTGTCATCTTGATGAATGATTCCGGCGGCGCCGTTTCCTGGAACGTGGCTCCCGTTGCCTCGACGGTGTGGCGATACAAAGCTCCCGTTCCCCAATCCGCTGTCAGTGGAGCATCGTTCCAGCGTCCGAAACCGGGTTCATCGATGTAGACCGCGCCGCACCCAGAACCTCCGCCGTAGTCCGCCAGCGGCTGGACGCATTCGTCGTTGAAATTCTTGTACAGCCGCGGGTATCCGTGATCTTCGTTGCCGGTGAAATGATGCAAGCGAACGTCCCAGCCGCCACCGTCGTTGGTGTTGTCTCGCGCGAACATGTCCATTTCCGGACTGATTGCAACCTCCAGAATATTGCGGGTCCCGGTCGAGTAGACTTCCAATCCGGTTCCGTCGGGTCGGACGCGGATCACGCCACCACCGCGATGCGTCAAAGTGCGACCGTCGGTTCCCGTTGCATTCATGAATCCGAAATCGCCGCCGGCGATGTACAGCCATCCGTCGGCACCCAAACTGACTCCGTTTGTGGTATGGTCTGCCGGTCGCTTGTCGTATCCAAACGCCAAGTTTCGAACGAGTGTTTTTTGTTCATCCGCCACGCCATCGTCGTCATGGTCGATAAAGACGCTCAGGTTCGGCGGGTGCATGAGATAGAGTCGATCGTGATCCCAAACCAATCCACGAGGCGCGTCGGCCGTGCAGAAGACTTTGGTTTCGTCCGCGCGTCCGTCGCCGTCGAGGTCTCTCAAACGGATCACACGTCCGCGTCCGGGATCTCGTCCCAGTGATCCGTTGCCGTCAGAACTGACGAACAAAGTCCCATCGACGCTTGCGGCAACAAACACGGGATAGTTGACGGCGGGCGGCGATGCAAAGACGGTCGCCTCAAACCCATCGGGCACTCGCACGTCACGCAGAATCTCCGCTTCCTCCCTTGGCGATAGTTTCACGATCTTGGGGACAACGTTGCCTTGTTTGGCATATCGGTCTGCTTGCATCGGTACAAATCCGTCGGCCTTGGGATCAGCTGGCCACAACGTGCCGATGTCTTTGCCCGATACCTTGATCTCACGAATGCTGCACCAACCTCCTTGCGCGGCCAACCCCGTGATACGAACGAACTTGCTCGCCATCGATTGAGTCAACGACTGCGGTTCCTTGTCTGGTTCAGAAACATCCGAACGGTCCAACAGCGTTGACCAATTCTGGCCGTCGAGTGATCCCGTGACCGTGTATCGATACCAGCGATTGGATTCCCACAGGATTGCAACGTCGTCACATGTCACGGGCTCGGCAAACTCCAACTGAATCCATTGGGGAAAACTGTCGCCATCGGCGCACCATCGGGTCTGCGGTTTACCATCGACGGCGTGATACGTCAGGTTTCCCGATTGCGTGCTCGACGCGGTCACCTTGACCAAAGTCGCATCGGCGGGCAACTCGCCCAAGTCGGTTGCATCGGGCGCCGGATACTTTTCTTTGTCGATGAAAGTCGTTTGTTGCTCTCCTTGGTACGGCGTCAAGTAATCCGGCGTCAGCTTGTCACAAGACCACAACAATCCACGTGTGATCAACTCCAAATAACGAGGGTCTCTAACCGTTTCCGTATTGTGGCCGATCGTCGTGCTGAAACTTCGAGCGCCTTGGCTCTCATTCGTCCAAGCCACGATCGCTTGATCGACCCTGGGATTGTTGCCTCCGATCGCCTGTTTCCCCACTGCCAGTGGATGCGCATCGAAAACTTTGACGTTGTTGTAGAGTTCCTCGCGAATGGTCGTCCAGTCACTCAGCGTTGACGTGATGGGATGCTGGGTGTCGACGAACGAGATCTCGATCGGTTCTTGTGGACCGTGGCCACTGGACTGAAGTCCCAGATGTTTGAACCAAGCGTCCGTGCCGGTGCGAAAGCTGTGCATCGCACAATGCAAGTGAACGGCCGGGAGCTTTTGATGTGTTTGCACAATGCGGTTGACGATCGCCGGATCTTTGATGTCCGCCGCGCATTCGTCGTGAATGATGACATCGTATTCTTCTGCCCAATTCAATTGAGTGTACAGAGGCAGCACCGGTGTGGTGGTCGAATTGTCCGTCCAGTAAACATCGATACGAACGTTGGCACGCGACTGGATACCGTCACGAATCGCTTGCTGCTGATTTGCGTAGTCATGGCAGCATCCGCCGGCGATCAGCAACGCGCGAATGGGTTTGAGGTTTGAATCCTGAGCTAGTACTGAACCGACCGGTGATAGCAGGACGCAGAGGAGTGCAAGCAGTTGCAGATATCGCATGGTGTGCAGAGGACTTGGTGATGAACAAAAGGTTGTGGAAAGAATGAAACATGAAACGACGACTCACGTAGCCCGAGCGTCACGCGAGTCTTGCTATTCGCCTATCCAATGGCGAAAACGTCAACGCGACCGAAGTCTGGGAAATTGCCATCCTTGAGTTTTTCCGGCTGACCTTGGCTGCCCACCAGGATCAACTCGCTGCCATCTTCGCGAAAGATAGCTTGCGTGACACGGCACCCGGTCTTCAAGACGGCTTGACGCGATCCGGTCGCCAGATCAAACAGTGCGACGTTCCATTCGCCGCCTCGCAGTCGGCCGCCCATCGCAAAATAGTCACCCGACGGGTGGATGGCCAATGTTTCCATCAACCCTTCGCCGGCGTCGCCCTCGTGAGTTTGATCGACGAGTTTCGGTTCGGTCTCCTGCCAAGCCCACTTTTGCCACAGTTGCTTGCCATTACCCGCCATCGGATCTTGCATCGGCCCCATCCCGGCAAGCAATAATTCTTTTCCATCGGGTGTGAATTGCATAGAAAAGATGCCGCCCAGGAAGCAGTGGCTCTTGATGATTCCCCAACTGGTGAAATCAGCCGTCGTCCACTTGGCCACCAACTCGCCATCCTGCAACCGATAAACACGGATGTCGCCCATCAGGTTTCCTGCAGCGACAAACTGATTATCGCTACTGACTGCGACCGATTGGACGGACGGCACGTGCGGCAGACTGTGCAGGATTTCGCCTGACAGTGCATCGACCACGCGGATGGACGGTTCGCTTTCGGGCTGGGGTTCGTACTTGTATCCGCCGGCCAAGTACTGACCGGTGACGGAGACGAGTTTGGTCCGATCCGGTGAAACCGCCATGTCCCACGACCAAAAATCATGCAGTTTGACGCGTCGGATTTCACGTTCTGCGTTCAAGTCAAACCAGCATGCGTTTCCGTCGTACGACGCAGAGACAATGACCCCATCATCGAGCGCGACAACGCTACTGACGTAGCTGTCGTGAGTGTACAGTCGTCGCGGCTGTTCTCTTTTGCTGAGCGATGACCGGTAGACTCCGTCCATGCATGCAGCGATCAGCGAGTCGTTGTCCGACAGCAAGGTTGCCGACAGGACGCCCATCGGCAACTTGTATCGACTTGATTCTTTGAGAGTGATCTTGTTCATGGTATGTGCTGGGTACGAATCGATGTTAGGTGGCGCCGTGAATGATCTCACGACAGCAGCTCGGCTAGTGGTGAGACGTTTTCCTCGACTCTCGAGAAAGTCGGCAAACCGGGCAGCACGTATTCTTCGTTGGGATCGATCCCCAGTGCGGCAAAGATGGTGGCAAACAATTGCCGATTGTCGACCGGCTTGTCCGCCACCTCTCGTCCCAATTCGTCCGTGCCGCCATAGACCACGCCGCCCTTGATGCCGCCTCCTGCCATCGCCATGCTCCAAGCCTTGGGATAGTGGTCTCGACCGCGGGCTTCGTTCAGCCAAGGCGTGCGTCCAAACTCACCCATCGCGATCACCAAGGTGTCGTCTAACATTTCGCGTTGCTCCAAATCGGTAATCAACTGAAACAAGACGTTGTCCAGCTCGGGGACCAGCATCTGATGCATTTCGTGTTGGAACACATGGTTGTCCCAAGGCATGCCATTGGCGACCATCACGAACGTCGACCCGTTCTCGATCAAATGTCGTGCCTGCAAAGCGTGTTGAGCAAACGCACCAGCACCGTAACGTTCGCGATCAGCAACGGGCAGTGTGTTCAAGTCAAACAGAGGCGCGCAGCTCATCAATCCATCGACACGATCAAATGCTGCATTGAGCGAACCTGCCGCTTCGCTACGTCGGTCATTCTCGTACTTGCGACTCAAGAATCCCCTCAACGCGTTGCGATCAGCGTGATCGATTTCAGAGATCGAGTCGAGCTTCTGCAAGTTCGGAATCGAGTATTCACCACCGGCGCGAACAGGACCATACTCGGCACCCAGCCAACCGGCCCAGTTTCCCGCCTTGAACGCTTTGAATTCATTTCCCTCGGGACACGGATCCAGCAAGATGAACTGGGGTACCGGACTGTCGAGTTGTCCGAGTTGTTGGGCAACGACAGAGCCGAGAATGGGACGCGTGAAGGGTGGTCGCGGCTTGTCACCCCGGGTCAACACATCGATCCCTTGAAAGTGTTCGCTCGGTTCGGTGCTCATGCTGCGGATCACCGCCAGCTTGTCCATGATCGTCGCGCACCGCGGCATCAACGAACTGATGTGGACGCCGGGCAAATTGGTGGGTATGGCTCCAAAGGGACCACTGGTGGGTGTTCCTGGCTTGGGATCCCAGGTTTCAAATTGACTCGGGGCACCGCACAACCACAGCAGGATGCATTTTTTTCCCTGCCGTTTCGTTTCGTCGGCAATAGCAGGAACGGAAAACAGACCGTTGAAACTGCCCACCGACGCGGCCCCCACAGCCATTGTGCCCTGCAAAAACAGGCGGCGATGCATCGAATGCTCAGGGCTACCGCAATTGGGTTTCGATCTTCGCATGAGGTTGCACAAATGGGTGAAAATGATTTCGGGAGGCGGGATGCACTAGCCCGGATACTGCTCAAAGCTTGGGGTTGACATTGTTTTTTCAGTCCATGTTTTCGTTCCATGCATCGCAATCAGAGTGAGCCTCAGGCGCTAGCCGTGGGCCGGCACCACAATCCGCCTCAGGCGCTAGCCGTGGGCCGGCACCACAATCCGCCTCAGGCGCTAGCCGTGGGCCGGCACCACAATCCGCCTCAGGCCCACGGCTAGCGTCTGAGGCTCACTGGGGCCACCAGCTGCGCCGGCAGTTTCTTCGGCAATCGCAGGAACGGAAAACAGACCGTTGAAACTGCCCACCGACGCGGCCCCCACTGCCATTGTGCCCTGCAAAAACAGGCGGCGATGCATCGAATGCTCAGGGCTACCGCAATTGGGTTTCGATCTTCGCATGAGGTTGCACAAATGGGTGAAAATGATTTCGGGAGGCGGGATGCACTAGCCCGGATACTGCTCAAAGCTTGGGGTTGACATTGTTTTTTCAGTCCATGTTTTCGTTCCATGCATCGCAATCAAAGTGAGCCTCAGGCGCTAGCCGTGGGCCGGCACCACAATCCGCCTCAGGCGCTAGCCGTGGGCCGGCACCACAATCCGCCTCAGGCGCTAGCCGTGGGCCGGCACCACAATCCGCCTCAGGCCCACGGCTAGCGCCTGAGGCTCACTGGGGCCACCAGCTGCGCCGGCAGGAACGTATTTCAAAGACTGTTGTGAGTCGCGTCAATAATCTGCCCTAGTGATTGAATTGAAATTCTGCCGCTGTGATCAGTGACCACAGTACGTGTGTGAGAGCAACCGGCAGCGAGTCGCTTCTTTCCTCCAAGAAGGAAACCACTGCCTCCCGTTCGTCATCGTCGGGGCTCCGACAGTATGCTGCCTGAAACAACGCGTCCACGCGATCGGCATTCGATGACATTTCACAAACCCGGTGAATCAGATGCTGGTCTTCGTTGCTGGCAGCCAGGTATTCAGCCAAACCGCTGCCGTTGGAGTAGAACAAGGCATCATCGACGCCGACGACTGTTTCATCCGGCAAGACATCGCCGATCTGTTGGCGGAATTGACCTACCAAGCCGGCATCATTCTGAAACGAGCCACGTGCAACCAATTGGATGGACCTCGCGAGTTGCTCACCCGTCAGAGGACGCTCCAGGTACCAAGCAAACGATGCAGGATCATCGACACCTTGAGGACGCAACGATTGCAACTGGTAGGCTTCACTGAGCACCATCATCCGCACCATACGTCGGATCGCGTATCCGTTTTCTGCAAAATCCTTTGCCAGCCAGTCCAGCAACTCGGGGTGACTCGGTAAATGAGTGCTGTCCATCTCATCATAGGGATGCACGATTCCGCGCCCCATCACGATCGCCCACAAGCGGTTGACCATCGCGCGGGCCAAGTTCGGATGGTCATTGAGCACTTCCTCGACAAAACGCTCTCGCCGCGAAAACTTTGGGATGCGAGGTGCACCGTCGACCGTTGACGCGAGATACAACTCGTCGGAGTCCTCTTGCTTTGCGTCAGCGGCCGGTCGGGGCTCGTCTACGGTCTCCGCCCCGAGAAACTTCAGCAGGTTGGGGCTGCTGCTGCCGTGGATATCTGCAAAATCGGAGAAGCCGCCGATCGCGGACTCTGCGATCGCCGGTCCTCGTTTGGAGTCAGTGTTCTTTCCGCGATTGAAGAATGCTACCAAGCCCCAATAGTGTGCTTGCTCGATCTCGTCCGCGGACATGTGATCATGGCACTGGGCGCACTCGATGCGAACACCAAAGAATGCTGGTGCCACGGCTTCGGCGATCGCTTGATGATTGTCCTTGCGTTCGTAGAGAAACCAAACCGAACCTTTCCGGTCTTGGTCGTTCGGGCGTGCCAGCAGAATCTCTGCGGCAACCTCGTTCCAAGCTCGATCGTCTCGAAAAACAGTTTCCAGGTAGGCTCGCCAACCGGTATCAACACGTCGACTGTACTTCCGCTCCTCCGTCCTGCCCATCAACAAGGTGTCAAAGACATCGGCAAAGTGTTGCACGTGGTCTTCACTGGCCAGCAGCACGTCCACCAAGGCCGACCGTTTGTCGTCACGACCGTCGGCGACAAAATTCTCGACCTCTGTCTGCGTGGGAACGCGACCGACCAAATCCAGGTGAACACGGCGAACGAATTCTAGATCGTTGCACTTTCCCGCTGGCTGGATCTCGTGCTGCGTCCAACCATCGGCGATGAAGCGGTTGACTTGAGCGACTGCATCGTCCGGCGTTGATATCGTGTCACCAGCGACAAGTGTCGTCGCAAACAGGCACGCAATGAGTGTGACCGAGCAAAACGGGATTGGAGAGGTCGGCATAGGCGGGCGTTTTCTGACAGGCGGGGCACTGATTGAAATCAGCAAGTGCGGTCAACAGTATAATCGATTCTTGAGTTTGGATCGACAATCCATTTACTGACGCACCCGGTAGTGGGATTCGCCAGAATTCCGCTCGGACAGGATTTCTGGCGAAATCCACTACGCCACCTATTGATGAGGCGTCTCTTACGTGAGCAGCGTATGTCTCGTGCTGTGAGCATGAATGGACATTGATTGGAAACGATGCAAATACCAGCACGAAGCGCAAGCGAGTGAATAAAACGCCTGAGGCTCTCCCGGCGCAGCTGGTTGCCCCCAGTGAGCCTCAGGCGCTAGCCGTGGGCCTGAGGCGGATTGAGGTGCCGGCCCACGGCTAGCGCCTGAGGCTCACTCTGATTGCGATGCATGGGACAAAAACATGGACTGAAAAAACAATGTCAACGCCAAATTTTAAACAGCCCAGGCTAACGCTGGACGGCTAACCCCAAAATCAAGAATGGACGGTACTAGGCGATCACGTCGTGAATCGTATTTCCGCCGATCACCAACGGTCGGTCGTTGCGGTCGTAGATTTCAGTGCCCGGATCGATCCCCAGCAACTGAAAGATCGTGGCCGCCAAGTCTTCGGGCTTGACCGGTTTCTCTTCGGGAAACTTCGCCCGCTCGTCCGATTTTCCGTAGACGTAGCCGCCTTTGACGCCGCCGCCGGCAAGCAAGGCCGTGTAGCACTGGGGCCAGTGGTCGCGACTGAGATTCTTGTTGATCTCCGGAGTCCGCCCAAACTCGCCCATCCAAACGACCAGCGTTTCGTCCAACAGGCCACGCTCCTCCAAATCATCCAGCAATGTCGGCAAGGTTTGATCCGTGATCGGCAACTGATAATTGTTGACGATCTCGTACATCCGCGTGTTGTCGAATCCGTGAGTATCCCAACCGCCGTCGTTGACGCGTCGCCCGCCGATGCTGTCAGAAAAGTACACCGTGACGAACTTCACCCCCGATTCGACCAATCGGCGAGCCATCAAACAACTCTGTCCGTACGATGTTCGTCCATACCGGTCACGTACCGAATCGGGTTCCGAGGACAAATCGAACGCGTTGCGAACACGATCGGATGTCAACATGGAGATCGCTCGGTCGTAATAGTCGTCGAACCCGCGTGCTTCTGCCGAATACTCCAGCAGCCTTGATTGCTGATCGACTAATCTTTGCATCTCACGACGCCGATGCAATCGATCGATACTCAAGCCTTGTGGCAAACTCAATTCGGGCAGTCGAAAATTCGCGTCATTGGGATCTTCCAAAAACAGCAGTGGATCATGCCGCTTGCCCAGAAAGCTTGCGTGCTGAGCGGGGACGATCGATCCGTCGCGGATCACATGGGGATACGCCACGGAGGTCGGCATGCCATTGGTGCTCGGAGCCAAATGATCCACCACGCTGCCGTAGGCGGGAAACAGATCCAGCGAATCTCGCAAACGTTGATCATCACTGGGAGGCGCATGACCGCTCAACGCGTAGTAGCCGGCCGACGCGTGATTCTTCATGTTGTGCGTCATCGTCCGGATCAGCGAAACATGATGCATTCGCTTTGCCATCTCAGGCAACAACTCACAAACCTGGATTCCATCTGCGCTCGATGAGATCGGCCGATAGGGACTTCGCACCGTATCGGGTGCGTTGGGTTTCATGTCGAAAGTATCGAGTTGGCTCGGGCCGCCCCACTGAAACAAAAAGATCACGGACTTGGCGTGTGGCTTGATCGTCCCTGCAGCGTCTTGGCCTGCCAAAATACGCGGCATGGTCAATCCGAGCATGCCGGCGCCACCGACACGCAAGGCGGAGCGACGGTTCAGCGAGAATGCGTTCATTGGACATGCTTCTTTCATCGGCGGAACAAGAACTCCTTCGCATTGAGCAACGCCCATGCGATGTCTTCGATTGCGACTCGACGGTTTCCGCTGGACGCTGAAATGACTCCCAACGATGCGGACTCCTCCGACGCATTGGGAGGACGCGAGAGCGCGGACCAGTACAACTCCTGGACGACTTCCACATCCGTCATCGAAGACTCGGCCAACGTTGCCAATCGATTCTCCGGTGCAGTGATCCGCTCGTTCAGTCCTTCACCGATCAGTGCAAAGACTTGCTTGAGTGTCGTTTCGTTGGACCGTTCGCAATCGCACGCCATGATTCGGTCGGGCTTGCCAAACGTTTTCAAAAAGCGGTCGCCGGACCCCAGCGGTTTCTTCCTGGCTTGCTTGCTCAGTACGCCCGGAATCTCGACCGCTCGTGTTCCATCGGGATATCCAAGGAAACCAGCAGAGGCTCCCAGCACGTCGCCTTGCATGTCCAACAGCACCTCCGCTGGCAACCGCCTGACGTAGGCCCTGGAATAGCACGTTTGATCGTTCACATTGCTCTCGTTGGGCTCGGCGGAAAGTTGATAGGCTCGCGATTTCATGATCGTCGCGACCAAGTGACGGACATCGAAACCGCCACGAACCAGCTCGTGGGAAACAAACTGCATCAGCTCCGGATTGCTGGGCGGATTGGTCAAGCGAAAATCGTCGATCGGATCGACGATTCCCAACCCCATCAACTGGTACCAGATGAAGTTGGCTTGCGATTGAACAAACAATTCGTTTTCTGGAGACGTCAACCAATCGGCCAAGGCTGACAATCGGTCTCCCTTGGCTTCGTCGGGCAATATATCCCCACCGAGAAACTTAGGCGGGGCGACTTCGTTGGTGGTCGGATTGCGAACTTCCTTTTGCTTGGAAACCATCACCGTTTGGTCGCCGGCAAACTCGTTCTTGTCGAGCCCATCCTGGCGTTTGTTCTCGCCGATTTCATAATCGAGCTGAGAGAACAGCGATGACCACTCGTAGTAATCGTCTTGCGTCCAGCGATCGAACGGATGATTGTGACACTTCGCGCACTGCAATCGCGTTCCCAAAAAGAGCCTCGCGGTGGTTTCGCCACGTGTCGATGGATCACGATTGGCGCGGTAGTAGTTTGCCGCGGGATCATTGAAGGTGCTGCCGGTTCCCGTGACCAGTTCGCGGACAAATTGATCGATCGGCCTGCCCGATGCGAGCCCATCGCGAATCCACTCGTGGAAGACCTGAACGCCCTGGGTGTCCAATACCTTCTCTTCCGCACGCAGTACATCGGCCCACTTCAACGCCCAGTAGTCAGCAAACTCCGGACGAGCCAGCAGTGAATCGATCAGTTGATCGCGTTTGTCGGGATCGGGGTCCGCGACGAACTCGCGAGATTCCGCTGCGAGGGGCAAGCGTCCGATCGCGTCCAGGTAGGCTCGACGAACAAAAGTCGAATCGTCACAGAGTGGTGACGGGTTGATGCGCAATCGTTTCAGCTTTGCAAACACGTGATCATCGATTTCATTGAACGAATCGGGATCGTCCCAAACGAAATCTTGCCGTTTCTCAGTGAAAGCGATCGAGACCGGCAATTGCAAGTGCAAGTAGCGAACGATCAAAGTCGTCTCGCCATATTTCAATCGTGAAACAACGCCGTGGGCATCCACTTCCGCATTCAAGTTCGATAATTCATAGCACGCCGTGTCGGTCACATCCCGGAGAGAGCCATCGGAAAAGAGGGCTTCGACATGCACGCGGACTTGATCATCGGGCTCGACCACAATCGCTTCGGTCGGCGTCACTCTCAGCTGTGTCAACTTGATCGCCTCGGGTGACGGGGCAGATGCGCCGTCTGCGATCCACCGGATCAGCAATGCGTAGGCGTCTGACCCGGTATCAATACGAATGCCGCCTCGATGGGCGACGTTGCCGGTGGCTTTCTGCAGAATCAGACTCTGTTCGGGGGCCGCCAAGTTGACTCGGCGTCCTCGCGCGGAAACGACGAGGGAGTGATAGTCAAACTCCGGGTCTTGACCTCGCAGAGAAAGCTTCAGTCCGCCCTTGCCGTTGAGATTACCGTGGCAAGTCCCCAGGTTGCAGCCGGCTTTGGAAATCACCGGCATCACATCGACGGTGAATTCAGGCGACGCTGCCCGTACAGCACGGCAGCACCAACCACTCACGACGAGAGACGACGCGACGAGCATCAATACGATGAAGCGTGATTTCATGAGGCGGGCGGGAAAGGCGGGCGAAGAAGGCGGGCAGGCGAGGTCGTCGGATGCCTCCAGTGTAACGTAGTGGACGAGGTCACGAGTCCCTGAAGCGAAAACCGCGTCGTGCAATCGCAACCTCTCGCCCTACGGGAATTCTGGCGAATCCCATGACGAGGGCTTGGTCATCGGGATGCTTTGAGAGTCGCGATTGTTTCGGCCAGCTTGGTTTGCTCTGCCGGATTATCGTCCAGCGGTGATTCAGCCATCGCGGGCAGCAGATGGTCCCAGACGAGATTCAACACGCCTTGCAAATCTCGCGTGTTGGCGGTGAGCGCGACCACTGCGTCCTGCTCCGGCATGACGACGCAGAACTGGCCGTCTTTGCCGTCCCCCCGGAACGCTCCGTGACGACAACGCCAAAACTGAAATCCGTATCCTTGATCCCAATCTCGACTCGGATCGCTGCCGTTGGAAACCTGTTTGGTCGTCGCCAGATCGATCCAGGATTCGGGGATCAGCTGCTGACCGTTCCATTGGCCGCGTTGCAGGTACAACTGGCCAAACTTGGCGATGTCCTCCGTTCGCAAAAACAGACCGTATCCACCGATCGAGATTCCTTGCGGGCTCATGTCCCACTTTGGTTGTTCTATTCCCAGCGGTTGAAACAAACGCGTACTGAGGTAGTCATTGACTGTTTGTCCGGTGACCTTCTGAACGATCGCCGACAACATGTACGTCGCGGGCGTGTTGTATCGAAAATGGGTGCCCGGTTTGTGAGGCACGGGATGTGCCAGGAAGGTCTTGACCCAATGGACTTCCGGCGACAACTTGGGTTCATCCTGGTGTCCCGTCGACATGGTCAGCAAGTCACGCACCCGCATCGACTTGAGGTAATTGGATGGCTCCGCGGGTGCGTCATCGGGAAAGAAACTCAAAACAAAGTCATCCACGCTCAGCTTGCCTTCAGCAACGGCAAGCCCGACTGCGGTCGACGTAAAACTCTTGCTGAGCGACCAAAGAATGTGCGGCTTCTCTGCGGACTCCGGTGACCACCACGCTTCCGCGATCACTTTGCCATGGCGGACGAGCATGAAACTGTGCATCGAATCGACTTTTGCGTCCGCCGCAACCACGAACTCGTGGATCGCCGACGTCGAAACACCTTGTGCCTCCGGCGTGCTGCGTGGCAACGCCGGCTCCTGGGCACAGGAGTGCGACGCAAACGCAGCCAGCGAGCAAACAACAAACGCAACGATCAAGGAGCTTTTCATGGGACGTCAACCGGAGTGCGGGGCGTGAGATGCGAGGTAGGGTAAAGCAATCATAGCCGAACAGGAACGCAACGATTGGATCGTGTGTTTGGCCACCGGAATGCGGCATCGTCAGTGACTCGACACCCGGTCGCAACCACCCGGTCGTGTGTTCGGTTACGATATCCATTGTTTTTCCGCCACGATTCTACAAGAAATTCAAATGAAGTCATTGCGGTTCGTTCCCTCCAAGGCCATTTGCTTCGCGGTTGTCGCACAGTCTCTGATTGTTTTTCTGTCGCCAGGAATCGCAAGTTCCCAAGAAGCTGAGCAGCCCAACATCGTGTTCATCATGACGGATGATCAAGGCTACTGGGATACCGGCGTGACCGGCAATCCGCACATCGACACGCCGAACATGGATCGGATCGCGACGTCGGGCGTGCAGCTCGATCGGTACTACGCCGCACCGGTCTGCGCTCCGACGCGTGCGGGAATCATGACGGGTAGGTACTACTTGCGGACCGGACTCTACAACACTCGCTTTGGTGGGGATTCGCTGGGACTGGAGGAGATCACCGTTGCTCAGTTGCTGCATTCATCCGGTTACCGTACCGGATTGTTCGGCAAGTGGCACTTGGGCAAATACCCCGGCTATCAACCACAGGATCGTGGCTTTGACGAATTCTTTGGTCACTACCATGGGCACATCGAACGATACGAATTTCCCAACCAGGTGTACCACAACGGGCGACCGGTGGAAGCAAGAGGATACGTGAGTGATCTCTTTACCGATGCAGCAATCGACTTCATCGACCACGCTCACCAAAAACAGGATGGACCGTTTTTTTGTGCGTTGATGTACAACGCACCGCACTCACCGTTCTTGCTGGACACCTCACACTTCGGGCAACCCGAAGGGGACGTGACGCTGACGAAGTACTTAGAACGTGGATTGCCGATTCGAGAGGCACGCATCTACGCGTTGGTTGAACGGGTGGATCAGAACATCGGCAGACTGTTGCAGCGACTGGATGAACTTGGCATTTCCAATGACACGCTGGTTGTTTTCACGAGTGACAACGGCGGCGTGAGCAAGTTTTGGAAAGGCGGGATGAAGGGCAACAAGTCGGGCTCCTACGAGGGCGGTGTGCGGGCACCGTGTTTTGTCCGTTGGCCGAAACGCATCGCCCCCGGTCGCGTCGTCAACGCGCAGACTTCTCACGTCGATTGGCTGCCGACATTTTGCGAGCTCGCCGGCGCTGAGCCGCCAAGTGACCGTCCCATTGATGGAAAAAGCCTCGTGTCGTTGTTCCGCGGCGAAGCGACCGAGACACATCATCGATACGTCTATCACACCTGGGATCGTTACGTCCCCAATCCAGACAAACGTTGGGGGATCAGCGACGACCGATGGAAACTGTTGTGTCAATTGCCGTCAGGTGTGGAGCCTTCCAGGCTACGATGGCAACTCTATGATCTATCGGTCGATCCGGGAGAAACGAACAACCTGATCAAGGACCATCCCGCGGTCGTCGAGCGGTTGCGAAACGAGTTCGTACGTTGGTTTGAGGAAGTCACCCAAGGCCAAACTTATCAGCCCATCGCGATTCCGGTCGGAGCAGAGGAGCCAACCGAGATGGAGCCGAGTTGGGCAACCACATCGGGCGACAACATCGAGTACGTCTTTGACGGCTACGACTGGGACACGATCGAAAGCTGGCGATCTCCCGGCGAAACCGCTACTTGGCGTCTGCAAGTCAGCGAAGCGGGCAATTACCGCGTGCATCTGATCTACGGTTGTCGACCGGTTGATGCAGGAGGCCACGTGGAGTTGCGAGCCGGTGAGAGCAGCATTCGGCACCAAGTGATCGCGACAGCAACCGCGGATCAGTTCGAATCCCGTGATGTGGGCGAAATCGAGTTGTCGCGGGGACCGGTCGAATTCGCCGCCTCGGTAATCGATTGTCCGGGGACCGAGTTGATGCGACTGAATCGAGTCCGGCTGACGCGAGTGACTGAACCAACGCGATGATGGTTTCTCACATAGCCGCGTCTCTCCGAGACGCGAAATGGATTTCGTTGTGAACACGCAAGTCGTTGGCAGGCGATGCGGTTGCGCCGGCCATCGACGTGGAACGTCGAGCGACTATCGCTCGCCCTTCGATTTCGATAGCGTAAACCGCGGTGCTCGTCAGGAGAGCCGATTCACTTACGGCTCAATAAAAAACGCCTCGTTGACCGGGGCCAACGAGGCGATGAGAGTTTGACGCAGAAGCGTGCGGCTGTCTTACCAGTTGAAGTCAGCTCCGACGTATCCACCGTGCAAGACCAAGCAGTCATCCGCGCGAACTTGACCGGCCGAATATGCCGAGGTGTACTCGTCCGGGATCGAGCCCGGTGCTGTTGCGATGCCGCAAGCTGCCAGCAATCGATAGCCGCCGCGAATGGTCCAGCGGCAGTTGACGCGATAGCCAAGCCCCAGATCCAATTCGCCCAAACCTGCCAGCACAGCGTCTGACGTGTCCGAGTACAGGTTACCCGCACCGGCTCCTTCGGAGTTGGTGTAGGCCAGCAGGGTTTGAGTGCCCAAGCGTTGACGTACGTTGACGTCGTTTCCGTAGATACCGACTTTGCCGCCAGCGTTCAACAGGAACCGATGCCCGACACAGTAGGAAACCATGCTGCCGAATTGATAACCGTACAAGTTGTTTTCGACATCGATGTTGTGGTACAGGTCTGCACCACTATAACCTGGCATACCATCGACGTTGGCTGCCAGTTCGTACTCGTCGGTGAACTGGAACCAGCGGAAACCATGCATCGCTTGGAACTGGACTCGGCCGCTGCAAGCACGTGCCAAAGGTCCGCCTGCACCTCCGAAGTATCCGACTGCTGGCCGAGCGGGAGCACACTGGTTTCCGCATGAGTTGTATCCGCCGCACGGATCGGTACCACATGCATTGGGGCCGCAAGCATTTGGGCCGCATCCGGCACCGTAGTACCCACCGCCGCCCAAGCCGAGTCCACCGAGACGGCTGCCGAGAGCCGGACCACAATGCCCCATGCGGCGTGCACCACCGAGACCAAATCCGACCAAGTTCGCTTCGATGCCTTGGATGTTGACGTCGCGTCGCACACGAATGTCCGTTGCGTACGTGTCGACTTGATCGTAGACCGTTTGCGGACCCGCGGGAAACGGAGCGGGTGGTGCAGCACCACGATCAATGGATACGTCACGCCAAGCCGGCATCGTCACACGATAACCGCCTGCCGCAGCAGAAATGATTGCCATTTCACTTGCGGGATTGAAACTCATGTACCGGAAATCCAGTCCGTAGTTTCCACATCCCAAGTAGCGACCAGCATGCACGTCGAACCCGACACCACTGGATGGATCGACTTGATCGAGGTACAGACGCGGCATCGCAGCATCGGTCGTCGCAAGAACACGGTTTGAGTTCGTGTTGAGCGAATAGAACAGGACGTTGCCGCCAGCAAACCATGGCGAAATCGGGCCGATCGACGAAACCTGTGGAGCGAACACCGCTTCTTGACCACACACCGGTTGGTCACCGCTGGGCCATGGCGCGTTCACTGCTTCGCTGAACGCGCTGCTGTAGGTCGGTGTCGCATTGCAATTGGCGCAATCTCCCGCCGGCGATGAATGAATCACCGAGTGGCCTTCCGGAATCGGCTGCTGCATCATCGGAGCGTGCTGATGGACCATAGGAGCCGACATCTGTGGCTCCATCACGGGAGCACCATAGGTCTCCATCTCGGGTGCGCCCGTCGACGCAGGCCGAAACACGTTCTGCGTTTGCTTGCTGGGCGATCCCGCATTGGGATTGAACAAATTCCACGCGGCGGGCGGCTGATAGGCTGCTTGGTCGCTCGTCGGTGCTTGTTGGTTTGGTTGATAGCTGGACTGATAGCCGGGCTGATTTCCCGCTACAGGATACACTGGTTGGCCAGCGGGAGCCTGCTGAGCTGGAGCGGGATTCGCTGGGGCGTATCCTTGCGGCTGCTGTGCATAACCCTGTGGCTGTTGGGAGTAACCCTGGGGCTGCTGCTGTCGGCTTTGATAAACCGGCACTTGGTAACCGGATACCGTTTGTCCGGCTTGTTGCTGCGGTGCGGCCTGCTGTGGCGGCGCCTGGTAACCGGGCGACTTATAACCGGGAGCCTGATAGCCGGATGCTTGGTAAGGCGACTGCTGATAGGTCGCCGTTTGCGCATGGGCGACGCCACATGCCGTCATACCAAGTGCAATGGCGACGTGACGCAGAAGGTTGATTCTCACTGCTGGACTCCTTTTCAGTGATTAAGTCGTCGCGTCCGTGCGACGTTCTGCGATCCTTCGCAGGTGACTTTTGCTCACGGTTGAATGTGCCGGTGAGCGATCCGGCGTGCCGCTGGGCATCCGATGCCCGACACATTGAGCCGTCTGTCACTCGCGGGTCGAAATCACATCGTCTGCGAGCGAGCGGGGGGCCTGATCTGAAGAATCGACCCGACGGTAACCGGCTGAAGAATCGGACCACGGAAAATCGGCACGATCGTCCCAACCCTGGTCTCACAAACGGAACAAACCGCCATTCGGCACAACATGCTCCGTTTACTCAATCGTCAAGAATTCGCTATTGCTAGCGTCATGTTGCGGTGCTCTGACAAACCACTAGTGCATCGTCCAGTCTTAGAACGTGGGTTCGGTAGATGAGCCGTTTTGGCGTTAGCCACGGTTTTCGTGCCACAACCGTGCCTAACGCCAAAACGGCTAACCCCAAAATCAAGTAGATGAGCCGTTTTGGCGTTAGCCACGGTTTTCGTGCCACAACCGTGGCTAACGCCAAAACGGCTAGCCCCAAAATCAAGACCGGACGCTATCGCGTGGCGGCTGATATGCGCAGACTGTTTTCGTGCCATTCCTCGTAAGCCGTTTCACGCAAACGTGTTGCGATGACTGTAGTGAGCCAGCGTGAATAATCCGGGCTAGCGTCTGGACTGCTCAAAGTTTGGTGTTGACATTGTTTTTTCAGTCCATGTTTTTGTTCCATGCATGGCAATCAAAGTGAGCCTCAGGCGCTAGCCGTGGGCCGGCACCACAATCCGCCTCAGGCCCACGGCTAGCGCCTGAGGCTCACTGGGGGCCACCAGCTGCGCCGGCCTTGCTGAATTGGCCCTTGCTGAATTGGCCGCTGTACATCGGGGGATTCTCTGTGTCGATCCGCTTTCCTTCCCAATACCATCCGTCAGACCGTTTGTCCAAGACACGGGCAGCGCTGTCGGGGGCCAAGGGCTCGGGATCCGCGATCACAAACTTCCTCAATCGCTCCGCCGCCTCGGTGTACTGTGGATCGGCGATCACGTTGTTGAATTCATTGGGATCCCTCTCGACATCGTACAGTTCTTCGCTGCCGTCCGCGTAGCGAATGAATCGAAAGCGGCGATCACGTATCCCCATGTTGCCCGGGTTGTGTTCTGTGATCGCAGGACGTGACCGAGGTGTGGTCACGTCAGCGATTTGAGGTGTCAAGCTGATTCCGTCGATGTCTGCTGGCGCGTTCAAGCCTGCGAGATCAGCCAACGTCGGATAGACGTCCAACAGTTCTGCAGGTTCATCGCAGGTACCAGGCTGGATTCCCGGTCCGGCAAAGATCAATGGCACACGCGTGGACGGCTCCCATAAAGTATTCTTGCCGGTCATTTCTTTCTCCCCCAAGTGCCAACCGTGGTCGCTCCACAATACTATGATCGTGTTGTCTTTGAAGGGAGAACTTTCGAGCGCATCAAGAACGCGGCCGACCTGCGCATCGACGAAACTGATGCTGGCCAGATACGATCGTACGAGCGAACGGTGTTGCTGGTGATGTTCCAACCAAGTCAATCGTGGTTCGGGCAGATTCCAATGCAGAAACCAACTGAAGGGTGAGCAATCGTCGCGATCGTTCGGTTTCATCACCGGCATGACGAGGGATTCATCAGGGTACATGTCCCACCATTTTTGCGTCACGATGCAGGGAACGTGCGGCAAAAAGAAACCGACGGACAAAAAGAACGGTTTGCCATCATCGGGCAAGTCCGCGATCGCCTGCTCCGCCCAAGACGCGACGATGTAATCACCTTTCTGATTGTCTTCGTGAGGAAACACACCCCAGTCGACCAAGCGTAGGTTGCCCGCCGGAGTCTCAGGCACCAGTTTTTCTTTGGGCATGATCCCCGGTCCACCCCGCGGCCCCCATTCGTCGAACTCAGGCTCTGCCCCCGCCGGCGGTTTGCGTCCCAAGCTGTTGTGGTAGACCTTGCCAGCGGTCAACGTGCGGTAGCCGGCATTGGAAAAGTGCTGGGGCAACGAGACAACCTTTTGCAGCTCAGGCAAATCGCGAAACCAGGGTTTCAGTCCGTAGATGCCTGTGGAGGAGGGGCGTCGCGAAGTCATCAGGCTGGTGCGTGATGGGTTGCACAAAGGCGACTGGCAATGCGCGTTGCGAAAGTTGACCCCACGCTCTGCCAATCGTTTCATCGCCGGCGTTTTGGCTTGTGGATGCCCGCCCAATGGCTCGACCCAATCGTTCAAGTCATCGATGCAAATCATCAGCACGTTGGGACGTGAAGCGGTTTCGGTCTCGGCCGAATGCACAAATGTCACGTGCAACGCAAGCATCGCCGCGGCCAAACAGAATCTTGAAAACAACATCGAGCGGTACCACACGCAGGGGGGACGAATTCGGAGGATCTGACATCACTTGCCCATGATCCTAACCGCTCGAAAAGCCGACGGCATCCTGCGGCGGGGACATTCGAGAAGATTCTGGATTTGGGGACAGAGCACCTTGGCTGGGAGCTTGGCAAAGGTCCTGTTGGCTTTTCTCGCCCGTTAGTACCAGGCCACCTCAGGACACTGTTTAACGACGACATGGCGTGCGTAGGTGACTTCGATTATTCAAGGCTTAGGGAAAGGCTCAGGGAATTGGAACGCACCGTTGTGTCGATTAAGATCTCTAGATGCCTAAAATCTTTGTGTCGTACCGACGTGCCGACAATCCACACGCTGCTGGACGGATCTGCGACCGATTGATCGACGTATTCGGAAGAGAATCGGTCTTTTATGACATTGATTCCGTTCCTCTGGGCACCAGGGCGATTGCGCCACACTGGGTAATTTGCGAAGATGAGCGAAGATTCGTGTTTGGGTCGCTGAGATGCAGTGGCTGGGCGAATCGACTCGCTCAGGATTGGCTTGATGGAACGCTCTGCTTCACTGATTGAAAAACTTAATACCGTTTCCGATCCACGACCGGGCGAGCCGATTTATCCGCTTGTCAATATTCTCTTTATGACGATCTGTGCGGTGATCGCTGGTGCGGATGATTTCGTTGCGATCGCTAAGTTTGCCAACACAAAGAAAGAATGGTTCTCCAAGTTCCTGGATATGACCGCAGGAGTTCCATCGCACGATCGTTTCAACGCCATCCTCAATGCGGTCAAACCTGAAGAGTTTGAACCGATGCTGCTCGAATGGATCACTCAGCTTCACAAGATCACCGATGGCCAAGTCATTGCGATCGACGGCAAGACTCTTCGCAGAAGCTACGACACTGCGACCGGCAAAGCTGCCATCCACATGGTCAGTGCATGGGCGACGGCTAACCACATCAGCCTTGGACAAACGGTGGTCGATGCGAAGAGCAACGAGATCACAGCGATTCCTAAATTGCTGGAAATCATCGACGTTTCCGGAGGTTTGGTAACGATTGATGCAATGGGCTGCCAAACAGAGATCGCTGCAAAGATCGTTGACGAAGGTGCGGACTATTGCTTGGCAGTGAAAGGGAACCAACCGACACTTCACGAGGGAATCAAGGCCTTCTTCTTGGATCATCTTGAGGATGACTTTGCCCGAATCGAGGTGTTTGAACATCACACGAAGGAGACCGATCACGGACGTGTGGATGAGCGTAGCTACTACTTGTGCAAGGTTCCCAGCGATCTTCCAGACGCCAGTCGTTGGAAAAATCTCAGTGCCATCGGTATGTCGATCAACAACACGGAACGTCGAAAGGGCGACGAGATCGCAGTGCGTTATTACATACTCAGCAAAACACTTGAAGGAGAATCGTTTGCCTGTGCTGTGCGTAACCACTGGGGCATCGAGAACAGCTGTCATTGGCAGTTGGACGTGACGTTTGGCGAAGACCAATGTCGCATTCGCAAAGGTCATGGTGACGAGAACTTCAGCACGCTTAGACGGACGGCCTTAAGCTTGCTCAAGCAAGAGAAAACTGCGAAGTGTGGAGTCAAGAACAGGCGGCTCACCGCCGGGTGGGACGATGACTACATGGAAAAGGTCGTTTTCAGTCGGTAAATCGCCGTGCAATCGCCCTGCTCTGGGCACGGACTTTCGCAAACATATTGAACGCGCTGTGTCGCAATGTGACGTCCTATTGGTCGTGATCGGCGACAAATGGCTTTCGATTTGCGATGACCACGGACGGCAGCGTCTATTTGATGAGAAAGACATGGTCAGGCTCGAGATTGAGACTGCGCTGAAGCGAGACATCAAGGTCATCCCTGTACTTGTGGGATGCAAGGAGACGCCGAAGGTCGATGAAGTTCCGCCGAGCCTCTCTGACCTGACTTTTCGTAATGCAGTGGTTGTTGTAGCGGGGGAAACATTTCGTGCCCAGCTAGATCGTTTGATCGAGGGAATCCAAGGACTTAGCGCATTAGCAGCAGATGAGCGATCGACAGACGATCGAAGCAACGAATCAAAATCCGGCAAGTTTCTCTGGCTGCTTGGCGGTGCCACGATCCTGTTTTTGGCATTGATCCTCTGGCTACGCCCCTGGCATTGGCGTTTTGATAAGCAGGATGTCGAGCAACCTCCCACAGCGGTAGCAAGCGATGCCATCGAGGAAGAGTTACCTGAGGTTCAGTCGCTCCAAGATTCAGAGGAGATCTTACTGGCATTGCAGGACGGAATTGATCGCCAGGCAACCTTGATCGCGACCTATTTGGCTTCTGAGAATGTTCAAGCGATTTCCGTTGATCAGAATGATCGCGATCCAAGAACGCTGTCGGAAACACTGATGGCCAATCAGATCTTTGCGTTGATGTCGGACAGCCTCAACGCACGAGAGATTCAGGTCCAAGATGACTGTTCATTTCAGTTGGCAATGAACGTCACGATGTTGCAGGATCGCCTGCTGTTCAACACAAAGATTTTCAATCGAGAGAATTCGTCTCAGCAGGATTTCTCGTTGACCCGGAGGGTCGGCCCACAACAGAAGGTGGCAGATCCCATTGCACAGTCTCTCAGTTCAGACACAAGCGGACGCATGTTGGCATTGGTCGTGGGAATCAATGATTTCAAGTTTTCAGAGCAGATGGGTCTGATGTATTCCAAGCAAGATGCAATTGAGTTTTCAAAACAACTTCGGCAATCGGGATATACCACAGTTACCACGTTGACAAGCGATGAGGCTAGTCTCGCCAATATCCAGGTCGCTATTGACCAATTGGCCCGTTCGGCAAACGACAACGATACTCTCTTATTCTTCTACTCGGGCCATGGATTCCAGATCGATGACCAGAGATTTGTGATGCCTCAAGACGGACAGGTTGATGACCCGAGATCTCTACTCCCCATTACTGACATTAATGACCGCATGGCATCGTCCAAGGCGAAGAACAAACTGTTGATGTTAGATGCATGTGCGGTGGGGTCGTTCGAAAGAAATACCAGAGGCATTTCTGTGAAACGTTCCGCGAGCAAACCAGATTTGTCTAGTCAGCTCGGCTTATCGATGCTGCTTGCATGTAGTGAAATGCAGGTCAGTTACGAGGCAGCGGAACTCGGGCACGGTGTGTTCACGTATTTCATCGTTCAGGCATTCGATGGTAGCGGCGATTCAAACCGAGATGGCAAGCTGTCTCTCTACGAATTGGGCAGTTTCGTTTCAGACCGGGTTGAGTCTTATACGCAATCAAAGTTTTCCGCGAGCCAAACACCCTACTTTCGACATGACGGAGGCGATTTCATTGTCGGAAAGTTAGGCTCCAGTGAATGAACAACTTCCGGGGAGGAACAACTTCCGGGGACAACTTCCGGGGACACTGCACTTTATCGAGGGCTGACGGTGCCACCTCAGGTGATAAAGAGAACATTCGCCCAAAACCATTGGCGAATGAGTCCCATCACGTCAATCAACACAAGCAAAGCCCCACCCGTGAGAGCCCAGGATTGCGCCCCCCTTGTTGATGATCAGTAGACGTCGCGGACGTAGCGTTTTTCTTTCCCAAGATTTGCAACGTAGGCTCTGGCGTCCGATTCAGAAAAGCCGCCCTGTTGGGCGACGATCTGATGCAGCGACCGATCTACATCCAACGCCATTCTGGACGCGTCTCCACACACATAGAAGTACGCTCCCTCTGACAGCCACCGCCATAACTCAGCCGCCTGTTCCTTCATCCGATCTTGGACATAGACCTTGTGTTCTCCGTCGCGACTGAAGGCCGTGTCGAGACGATTGAGTACCCCCGACTGGGCGAATTGGTTCAGCTCGTCTTGGTACAAGAAATCAAATTCACTTCTTTGGTCGCCAAAGAACAGCCAATTGTTTCCCGATGCTTTGGTCGCCGCACGTTCTTGCAGGAACGCCATAAAGGGAGCGATGCCCGTTCCGGGGCCGACCATGATCATTGCCGCGGTCGGGTCGCTGGGAACCGTGAATCCCCCATGGTTGGCTTGACGAAAGACACGAATCTCTCCACCACCGTCCAAACGATCAGCCAACAATGTGCTTGCCACACCCTTGCGTTCACGACCGTCCTTTTCAAACGCGACTCGACCGACGGTGAGGTGAACCGTGTCACCGACCGTTTTCTGGCTGCTGGCGATGGAATACAGACGTGGGTTCAAGACCGCCAGCGTGGCTACGAATTCTGTCGCACTGATGGTGACTCCGCGAGCCAAACGCAGCGCATCGAGCACGTCAAATCCACCGGGAACACCGTCCTCCAAGTACCCCGTCAGGATAGGCAAAAGGCTTGAATCTTGAGCCCGACTGATGATCAACTCAATCAATTCATCGCTCGGGTCCTTCAAGCAACGGTCCTGGACAAGGGTGTCGAGCAACGATTTGGAATCACCTTGCGGGCTGGACACCAGCATCTGCGGTTCAGCGCCAATCTCCTCGATGATCTCCGTGACAAGGTCACGGCAGTTCGTCGGATAGATTCCCAGGGCGTCACCAACATCGTATCGTATGCCAGAACCGGACAAATCGATCACGACGTGCCGAGTATCTTTCGCAGAACCTGGCTTGTTCAGGCGACGAGATTCAACCAGCTTGGCTGTAAAGGGGTTCTGACGCGACCAAGATGCGGCCCCCTTTCCGTTGACGGTCGCTCCATTCTTTGTCGGGGCACTGGCTGTCTGGGCACTGGCTGTCTGGGCGATGGCTCGTTGAGCAGAATCCTGGCCGGTAGATTCTTTCAAGACCAGTTTGACCATCTTTGCGGTTTCCTTGCCACCTGGACTGCAGAGCGTCAAGTTCTTTTCGTCGCCGGCGGCGATTGCTTCCGCGTAGGTCTGGCACAGGTAGCCACACGAACCGCAATCAAGCTGTGCCATGGCGGCCATCAACTTTCGCTCGATCGGTTTATCCTCGGCAAGACTCATTCGATCCACGATCGGTAGAGATGCGTCATGCCACGGGAATTCCTCCTGCTCTGGTTCGGGTTCGAGTCCGGGAGCAACTGACGGCGTCACCATTCCGGCCGCGGACAACACCGCAGCAGCATCCGCATTGAGCTGGATGCCTGCCAAGCCAGAAAAAAAACCGTTGAGCCAAGCTCGCTGCTCTGTAGTAAATGGTGCATGCTCTGGAATGAAGCTACTCATCGGACTTGCAATGTTTTTATCAAGAGGACTAAACGGAACGGAAATTCTCAATCGCGAATTGACTCAGGCGGTCGACGTTTTTTGAAGAGATGTCTGATCAAGCTTTGGCGTCGCGGGTTTCGGCAGAAATTCTGTGCGAGGGGAATTCTGGCGAGTCCCATTACGAGATTCGTTGGTAAATGAGTTTTTCTTTCTAGGACGCATGGCTGGTCATCGCTCCAGCGACGCAACGAAGCTCATCGTCGCTGTGCCGGGAAACAAATGTGACGAAAGCTTCCTGCTCCGAACGGTTGTCTAAGTAAAACTGGATCACTTCGGCGACCAGATTCGGTACCTCATCAAAAGCAATGCTGGAGAAAATCAGCCGCGCGATCCCTTGTCGATCTCCCCAGCCTCCGCCTAAGTGAACGTGGTAACCGTCCACCATGTCTTCGTCACGTTCGACTTTGCAACCAAGCAGCCCGATGTCTCCGATGTAGTGTTGAGCGCAGCTATGGTGACAACCGGTCAGATGAATGTTGATCGGTTGATCCAAGTCAAATCGTGCTTCCAACGCTTCGGCGAGGATCATCGCGTGCGTCTTCGTCTCCGACGCGGCGAATTTGCAGCCGCCCCTACCGGTGCACGCAACCAAACCCGCGCGCACGTTGCTGGCATCGTGGTGCAGTCCCATTTCGACCAACGCCGTTTTGACGTTTTCGATATCCGCCTCTCGAACATTGGGGATCAACAGGTTTTGCCAGACGGTCAGACGCAATTCGCCATTGCCGTAGATTTCGGCCAAATCACTCAGTCCACGTGCTTGATCGGCAGTGATCCGACCGACGGGCAGCACGACGCCCACGTAGTGGAGTCCAGGCTGTTTTTGCGGATGAACGCCGATGTGTGCGAGGCGATTCTCGTTGTGCGGCAAATCCGTCGGATCGATCTCTCCACGGCGTAGATTCGTTCCAAGCTCAGATTCGACGGCTTGGATGAATCGCTCAAAGCCCCATTCGTCGAGGACGTACTTTAAGCGAGCTTTCTTTCGATCGGTGCGATCACCATTCTTGACAAAGACTCGAACAATGGCACCAGCGACGGCGATGCACTCATCCGGCGTCAAAATGATTCCCGTCGGGCGTGCGAAGTCCTTGTGACCTGTGATTCCACCCAGCGTGAGCTGAAAATAGATGCCCGGTGCAATCGTCTCAGACGATGTCTCTTTCGTGATCTGGACGGCATGAAAGCCGATGTCGTTGGTGTCGTCCAAGGCACTGACGGATCCACCTCCGTCGAACGCGATATTGAACTTCCGAGGCAGACCATACATCTCTCGATGGTTGAGAATGTAGTGGTGCATTCGCTTGGCAAGCGGAATGGTTTCGATCAGTTCACAAGGGTCCAACCCGGAAAGGGGACTGGCGGTACAGTTTCGGATATTGTCACCCCCTGATCCCAAGCTCACGATGTCCAGTTCTCGCAATCCGTACAGAATATTCATCGCCTGATCGGCAGGGATCTCACGGTATTGCAAGTTTGCCCGAGTGGTCACATCGATGAATCCACCCGCAGAACGTTCGCTCAAATCCGCCAGCCCACGCATCTGCCAGGCGCGTAGGGAACCGCCGGGAATTCTCATACGGCACATGTAGCTGTCTTGCGCTGGGGCGACATAGAACAGCCCGTGAAATTTTTGCAAGAACACGTCCGTACCTTTGGGGAACTCACCCGCATCGCTTCGCAACTGCATTTCATCCCACATGTCCAAAGGATTCTTTTGCCGCTTGGCCTCCTCTTCTTTGCACAGTTGCTTGCCCTCGTCCAAGACACGTTGCTGTGCTTCCCACGCGATACGTTCAGGCACCGGCAGCTTTTCAGTCGCGTCTGCGGTATTTCTTCCCACAGAAATCGACGTGCTTTTGGACACGCTGTTCGAAATGATGGGTAAACCGCTCACTGCCCGAGCAACATCGCTTCCAAATGCGAATCCGCTTAGGAACTGTTTTTGTTCTTCGGTAAAGGAATGATCGTTGGACATCGGTCTGGTATTGAGTGAACTTGGGGATGGTCACGGGTGCCATATCACGATTTGCTCATGCGAACCGCGCAATTCTTGTAGCTGGGCTGTCGCGAATAAGGATCAAAGTGCGACAGTGTCAGCAGATTGGTCACGTCATAGTGCATGGGCATGAACAATTGCCCAACGGAAACAGTCGCAGTGACGCAGGCTCGTACAGAAATGCTGCCTCGTCTCGACTGGACGATGACGTACTGTCCGTTGGCAACATTCAGTGCATCCGCGTCATCAGGATGAATTTCGACGTACGGGTCTTTGGGATAAAGTTTTCTCAAGACGGGGCTTTTCCCTGTTCTGGTCTGAGTGTGCCATTGGCTGACGGTGCCACGACCGCTCATCAACAGGAACGGGTAATCCGCATCCGGAGGTTCGGGCATGCCGCGATCCTCCTCGACGATCAATCGCGCCTTGCCGTCGTCGAAATAGAACCTGCCATCGGCAAAGAGCCTGCGTTGCTGCCTGGGGGGCTTTCCCTGGGAGGCTTGCTCGCTTGTCCAAGGCCATTGAATGCCTCCACACTCGTCGAGCTGCCGATAGCCTTCAATGCCTGAAATGTCACAAGGTGTGCCCACGCTTGCCGCCTGCATCAAGCGAAATACGGCTTCGGGGTCCGTCCATGATTGGAATCGATCGGCGACGCCCCAGTAGTGTGCGATGGCTCGAAAGATTTGAAAGTCCGCCAAGGCGACACCCGGCGCGCGGCATACTTTTTTCAGTAAACCGTATCGACGTTCACTGTTGATAAACGTCCCCTCCTTCTCACCCCACCCCGCCGCCGGCAGCAACAAATCAGCGTGCTTCGCCGTTTCGGTGGTGTGATACATATCCTGAACGACAAGAAAATCAAGTTTCCCGAGCAGCTCCTCGAAATCGCCGCGATGAATCCAACTGTGCGCAGGATTGGTCGCGATCACCCACAAACCCTTGATCTCATCATTGCGGATCCCTTCGACGATACGATCGTACGACCAACTGTTATCACGGGGAATGTTCGCTTCGTCGATCTGCAAGATGTCCGCGATCTTTCTCCGATCGGCTTCACTGTCAAAGCGATGGTGTCCGAATAGATTCGTGGTGTTGCTCCAGAGCCGCGATCCCATCGCATTACATTGCCCGGTGATGCTGTTGGCTCCTGTTCCGGGACGACCGATGTTTCCAGTCAGCAGAGCGATGTTGATGATCGCTTGAGCCGTGCGTGTTCCTTGGTAACTTTGATTGACACCCATCGTCCACCACAGCGAAACCGCTTTGCGAGACGCGATCGTGTCGGCAGCACGACGAATCTGTTCCGCGCTGACGCCAGCTGTCTCGGCAACCCTGTCGGGGCAGTAGTCGTCGACGTGTTGTCGGAGCTGATCGAAGCCCCAGGTGTGGTCATGAACGAAATTCCAATCGATGGCGTTGGTATCGATCAGGTGTTTGGTGATGGCGTAGAGGACTTGCAAGTCTGCTTTGGGGGCGATTTGCAGGTGCTGCGTCGCCGCCATGGCGGTCTCGGTGCGACGCGGGTCCAAGACAATGATCTCGGGTTGATTCGCGTTACGTAGGACACGTTCCCACATGATGGGGTGACCGATACAGGGGTTGGCCCCGATGAAGACCAGACAATCGCTTTCTTCAAAATCCTGATAGGTGAAGGGCGGGGCATCAAAGCCAAAGGACTCTTTATATGCGGTCGCGGCCGTGGCCATGCACTGACGGGTGTTTCCATCACCATGCTTGATGTTCATTCCAAATTTAGCGAGAGCCCCCAAGAAAGCCATTTCCTCGGATGGAATCTGCCCGGTGCTGATGAATGCAACCGAGTCGTTGCCATACCGACTCTGAATGGATTTCAGCCGATCAGTAAACTCGGTCAACGCGCGGTCCCAACTGACCGATTGCATTTCGCCGCTTTTGGATCGCAACAAGGGCTCGGTTGCGCGATCCTCCGAGTCAAGCACCCGCAGTGCCTCCCAGCCTTTGGGACATGCCATTCCCAGGTTGACCGGGTAATTGGTTTCCGGAGTCAAGCCGACTGCTTTTCCGTCTCGAATATGGAGTCTGAGTCCGCATCCGGTCGAACAGAAACCGCAAGTTGCCGTCGTCGTGGTGTCTGCCTGCAGCGATTGCGGGGTCATGCCCAATCCGTGGCGTCCTGGCTCGAGAACCAGTTCCCGGGTCATCGGTCCAGACCGAGCTTGCAGCACCGTGGGCAACTGAAAACGCTTTGAACGTGAATCCTGTGCGTTGGTCAGCGACTTCGTTTCGGATCGTTGTCCGACGGGCGCGTCCGCTTTGGGTGATTCAGCGATGCTCATTTGCTTTCCTATAACGTTCCTGGCATCCGGTCATGAACCACGCTGCTGAAGTACAGCAATCGCTCACACAGTTCCCCTGCGATGACACAGGCGGCCGCCAGACAGCCCAACGCCGTCGAGACGGTGAGCCAGGGACTCGCCACGATCGTCAACACCAGGAGTGCGATTCCGAGTGCCCCAGTGGCAAGCCGCAGTTTGGTGAGTTGCGAGAGTTGCCCCCAAACGAGTCGCCGACAGCGGTTGTCCAAAGAGTCGAAATGTGTTGTTGAGTCCACATCGCGTGGTGATAGTTGAACCCTCCACTCCCACACGAGCTTCAGGCCTGCCGCGACGATGGCGAGAGTACCCAAGGCGATTGCCACCCTTGTCGAACCGGTTGCGATCAGAACGGGCAACGAACAAGTCGTCCCGGTGATAACACAGGTTCCAAAGAACCGAGGGAAGGTGCGCTCCATCCTCCAAAGCTGTCGCTTGGTCGCGATGTAAATCATTGCGCTGCAATACAGGCCTGCAAGGCCTGCGAGAAACGCACCCACGATGGCAACTCGCGGCGTCCAAGCGGGAATCCATTGAATAATGGATACAACGCTTTGCGGCAGGTAACCTTCGATCTTCGGCAGCCAAAGGAGGGCAACAGAAAGAGCCAATAGGCCGGTAAATTTGCCGAGCACGACTCCCTCGCGACTGAGCCAACTGGTTCTCAAACCGAGGAAGATTCGCCATGCTCGGAAAGGTTGCCCCAAGTGCAAGGGAGCGATCCCCATTCCCAGCCCTGCTGTCGCCAATGCCGTTGTTGCCAATACGGGTGTCAGCCAATCCGAACCCGCATTGCCAGAGATTCGCTGGATGGCAAATACAATGAGCTCGACCGCCAACAGCCCCACAGCGGCTTGTGTCGTCGTCAGCATGACCGCCAATGGCCAATGACTTTCCGCAACATGATCCACCAAATGATCCTGAGGCACCGCGCAGTCGATGGCGTTGGATCGAGTTGAAACGAATCTCGTCGTCGGTTTGGTAATTCGTGATTCTGGTGCGCCGGGCACCAAACGCTGGGATGTTTCCTCACCTATGTCGACGATCCGAATCTTGATCGCTTCATTGGGGCAGGACTGCACACAGGCGGGTGCTTCGCCGACGCTCAGTCGCTGATGGCACATATCGCATTTGCGAACGATGCCAAGACGATCACTGTACTGAGGGACCTCGTAGGGACACATCATCGTGCAGTACTTGCACCCGATGCACTGGTCATCCAAATGCCGGACGATACCGGTCACGGGATCTTTATCGTAGGCCTTGACCGGACAACCATTGAGACATCCGGGGTCTTCGCAATGATGACATGCTGTGGTCACGTGTTGGATGCCAGGCAAGCTGCCATCGCCCGCAACGCTGACACCGAGAGATAACGTTCCGACCTTTCTCCAACTCTCCTCGTCCTCCAGACCATTGAGAGTGTGGCAAGCGACGACACAGGCTTTACAACCGCTGCATGAATCCAAATCGACTTCGAACGCAAACTGCTGACCAGGCCCTGGAGCGGAGGCGGGCAAGAGGCTGCGGTAATACTTTTCCTGAACAGGGCCACTGGGTACTTCGCAGTGCAATTCTGTATGCCACTGGCTGAATTCTTCCACCGCAGTCAGGTCGCTCTGTTGTCTCAGCAGCAACGTGATCAAGTCGGTTTCTTGATCGACGACGGGCAACGGGACTGGTGAAAGGGTAGCACTCATGATCGGTACAGTTTCAAGCATTGAGAAATACGAGCCTCGTGCATCGTCCAGTCTTGTTTTTGGTTAGCCGTTTTGGCGTTAGCCACGGTTGTGTCGCGAGAACCGTGGCTAACGCCAAAACGGCTCATTCATCGAACCCACGTTCTAAGACTGGACGATGCACTTGTCAGCTCAAATTGCCAAAACGCCTTCTGCCTCCTCCTTTTTCTTCTGATCCAGTTTCTCCGCGTCTTGCTTCCGTTTCTTGTGATCTTGATCTTCCAAGAAAGTGATCATGTCACCACGCAGGTCGTAGTAGTCGGGATGCTCCAGGACTTCCGATCGAACACGGGGGCGGTCGAACGGCATCTCAAAGACCTTACCGACTCGCGCCCTTGGGCCGTTGGTCATCATCACCACTTTGTCGCTCATAAAGAGAGCTTCATCGACGTCGTGAGTGATCATCAGCGTGGTGACTTTGTCCCGAATCAGGATCTCCAACAGGATCTCTTGCAACTCCATGCGAGTGAGCGAATCGAGCATCCCGAAGGGTTCATCGAGGAGCAACATCTTTGGCTTCAGGGCGAATGCCCGAGCGATGCCGACTCTTTGTTGCATGCCCTGACTGAGTTCAGACGCCCTCGTGTTGAGACTGCTGCCGAGGCCGACCAGCGTCAGATAGTATCCCGCGATGTCCCGTCTTTGCTTTTTGGTTCCGTGTGGATAGACCTGATTGACACCCAGCAGGACGTTTTCCAGTGCAGTCATCCAAGGCATCAAGCATGGTGACTGAAAAACGACCCCACGGTCGGGTCCGGGACCGGTGATCTCGTGGTTTGCCACGACGATACCGCCGGTTGTGATCGAGTTGAGTCCCGCCGTCATCGTCAGAACGGTGCTTTTCCCGCAACCTGAGTGGCCGAGCAAGCAAACGTACTCGCCCATTTCCATGTTCAGGTTGAAATCTTCCACGATGACCGCTGGCCCATTGGGCGTGTCATAGGTTTTACCGAGACGAAAAAACTCAACGTAGCCGGCCAATGGAGTCACCTCATTTCATGATGTAGGGAGTCTGTACGCGCAAGCGTCAGAGCGTGAATCAAACCGGTGAATTCAGGATTGCCTTGGAGGGCAGAGATAAACTTCGAGGTTGCAAATCGGGCAACTCGATGACCTCCGCCGTTGACGCCTCGGCTTCCTTTGCCCGTGCTTCGCGGCGTACATCCACCAGGTACTTGGTAACCGTGTTTCGGAGTTTCTTGAAGGATTCGTTGTGGTTCAGCTCCGACTTGATCCGTGGACGATCCAATCCAACGACAAAGGACGGACCAAGCGTCGCATTGGGGCCAGGATTCAGTGGGACGATCCGATCGGCCAACAGGATCGCTTCATCCACATCGTTCGTGATCAGCAAACACGTTTGCCGCTCTTCTTCCCAGATCTTTAGGATCTCTTCCTGCAGAACGCTACGGGTCAAAGCGTCCAGTGCGGACAGCGGCTCATCGAGCAACAAGACTTGAGGCTTCAGAGCAAGTGTTCTGGCGAGAGACGTTCGTTGACGCATTCCGCCTGAAAGCTCGTGTGGTCGCCGGTGCGCCGCGTGAGAAAGCCCGACCATCTCAATGAACTTTTCGACATGGTCCTTTCGCTCCGCTTTTGTCCACGATCGAAAAACGGCATCGACCGACAACGCTACGTTTCCTCGAACGGTCAGCCACGGCAAGAGAGAGTAGTTCTGGAAAACAATTCCCCGCTCGGGTCCGGGGCCTGAGATCGCCATACCATCCATCAAGACGGTGCCCGTGTCGGGCGTTTCAAGTCCGGCGAGCAGTTTGGTCAGTGTTGATTTTCCGCTGCCAGAGAATCCGACGATGGCGACGAACTCGCCGTCAGCGATCTCAAGATCGATATCGTGCAGAATCTCTTTTCGAGAGACCCCCGATCCAAAGCCTTTTCCGACTCCCCGCATCGAAAGCTTAGATGCCGGTGGCGTCTCGGTTCTGATCGACGGTTTCACCCGATGCGTCATCAAGGCGGTACTCATGTCAGACTTTCTTTGCTGGAAAAAATGAATCGTCGTTCTGTAACTTGTCGTTTGCAGCATTCATCATGCCGTTGCGGGGTTCCCGAAACTGACGAGGTTGCGAAAGAAGATCATGATGCGATCGAGCAGCAGCCCGATCAGACCGATGATCACGACGCTGAATGCAATCCGCGCAAAGGAGATTTGGTTGTTATTTTGGTATTCGTCCCAAACGAATTTTCCAAGTCCCGGATTCTGGGCCAACATGTCGGCTGCGATCAGCACCATCCATCCCACGCCGAGGCTGATACGCATCCCGGCGAACATCAGCGGCAGACTGGCTGGCAAGATGATTTTGAAGAGTTGTTGGGACCAGGAAAGCTTCAACACTTTGGCCACATTGATGTAGTCTTGATCGACACTGGAAACGCCCAACGTGGTGTTCACCAAAGTGGGCCATAGCGAACAAAGACATACGGTGATTCCTGATGTCAAGAAGGCGATCGGCAACCACGGCTCATCCGTTCCGCTGAACATCGAGAGGATCACCAGCATCGCCAACGGCAGCCACGCCAACGGACTCACAGGCTTGAAGACCTGGATCAACGGTGTAATCGCGGCATTGAACCAAGGGCTCATGCCACACAACACGCCGACCGGAACCGCAATCAGCGTCGCGATGATAAAACCAAACATCACGGTCTGTAGGCTATTGAAGATTTGGTCGACGAAGGTCGGGGCGCTGGAGGCTTTGTAGTTCGCGGCGGCCAAGGCGCGTTTTTCCAGAGTGCTGGCATTAGCCAGCAGTGTTTCTTTTTGTTTGCCAGTTGCCTGCTCGGCCTGCTGCTGAGCACGTGCCGCATCGGCCATCAGTTGGATGGCCTCTTGTTTCTTCTCACGTTTTCTCTCCCCATCGATTCGCTTTTGTTCAAAGTGTTCCGAGAAAAGTCTCTTGCCCTCGGAGAATGTTTTCATCGGTCCGGGCAACTGAACGCTATTGGCACTCACATGTCGCGATGCGAACGACCAAAACGCCAGAAACAGCCCGATCGCGACGGCTGGCACCAGGACGTACTTCGCGATGCCCTTGAATTGCTCTTTCGGATCTTCGCCGGCAATGAGGCGAACGAATGGCTCCAAGATGGGAAGCCCCGTTACCTTGCAAAACCGTAATGCTGTTCCTCGCCAATTCATCGAAAACCTCAGGGGGGAAATAGGTCGGTCTCTTGCTTGCCAATCGCTTGCTTGCCAATCGCTTGCTTGCCAATCGCTTGCTTGCCAAAGGAAACGTGGCGTTGTGAACGTCTGCCTCTTCGTCACTTCTTCGAGCTGTGTGATCCACGGCCAGGGTCCGGGGGCAGGTACCGGACCGTCCGCCGGACCCTTTGGTGGCCGCTTCACAACTCGAGCAACTGAGGCGGTCAGTTGTCCGAGCCGATTTGGATCTACAGCCGCTATTGTTTGGCCAGTTCAGTCGGTTCTTTATTGCCGATCTCAAAACTGTTGATGTAACCGATCGGGTCCGCAGCGTCGTACTGGTTGCCGTCGATGAAGGCCGTCGTCGGCTCTCGATAACCGTCGTAGTCTGGTGCAGGAAAGTCGGTCGCGGCCACTTTGCCCTCAGAGATCAGCAACTCAGCCGCCTTGCGATAGATCTCAGGCCGATAAATCTCTTTGGCCTTTGCCGCATACCAGCTCGCTGGTTTGCTCTCACTGATTTGCCCCCACCGACGCATTTGAGTCAGGAACCAAATGCAGTCGCTGTAGTGCGGGTAGCTGGCGTAGCCGTCGAAGAAAACATTGAACTCCGGCATGCTGCGGACATCGGTTTCTTGAAAGACGAACGTACCGGTCATGCTGTTGGCGATCACGGCTTCGTCGGCACCGACGTAGCGGGAATCACTCAGGATTTTGGCGGCTTCGATCCGGTTGAGGAATTTCCCGTCGGCGTCTTTGGCGTCCAACCATTTACCCGCGCGAATCAGCGCTTTCACCACGGCCAAATGAGTATTGGGATTCTTTTCAGCCCAGTCCTTTGAGACGCCGAACACCTTTTCAGGATTGTTGTTCCAGATGTCATAGTTTGTGGTGACCGGGACACCGATCTTGGTCGCCACTGCAACTTGATTCCAAGGCTCCCCGACGCAGTAACCAAAAATCGTCCCGCCCTCCAAAGTCTTGGGCATCTGAGGAGGCGGAGTAACGCTCAGCTCGACTTCGGCATCATTCACTCCCTTTGCATCGTCCTCGCCGGAATACATCCCTGGGTGGATTCCAGAGGACGCCAACCAGTAACGAATCTCGTAGTTGTGCGTGCTGACGGGAAAGACCATGCCCATGGGGAACGGCTTCCCTTCCTTGTTCTTGTAGGCCTTAACGATCGGCTTCAAACTCGTTGCAGGGATGGGATGCTCTGGAGTTGGCGACTGCAACTTCACATCATTTTTTTGCATCTCCACCCAAATCTCGTTGCTGACCGTGATTCCATTTCCGTTGTAATCCAAGCTGTAAGCGGTAATGATCGGTGCGTCAGCTCCCACGCCCACCGAGGCGCCAATGGGTTGACCGGCCAACATGTGTGCGCCGTCCAATTCACCGGTGATGACTCGATTGAGCAAGTCACGCCAGTTGGACTGCGCCTCCACCTGAACGTTGAGTCCCTCGTCGTCGAAGTAGCCCTTTTCCTTCGCGATCACGATCGGGGCGCAGTCCGTCAGCTTGATGAATCCAAAGACCAGATCGGTTTTCTCAAGATCCAAGATCTCCGCCACAGCGCCGGGCTCATTACCGGGCTCATTACCGGGCTCGGTCGAATCGATTGCGTCCCCGGAGCCGGCCTCCAATGCAGCAGACCGCAGATCGTCTATCGAGACATCGGACTCTGAGCAACCAGACAATGGCAACAACATGACAACCGCGAGCGGAGTCGCTATGGCCCATTGAATGAAGCTCGAACGCGAGACCAAGGATTTCACTGAGTGCTCCGGATGGAAAAGAATGAAAAATTATCTGAGGAGTGATGCTGCTGGATTGAGACAGCTGTCTCAACAGGAACCAAGTCCTACCGGTAGCTCGTGGTTAGCATGCATCGTTCCAAAGCGCGACGTTTCGGCACGCTTGCGGAGCAACGTTGACGACACCCACATAAGCAGGCTGCAATGACCGTCCTCCGTCCCGTTAGCAAGATGGAAACGGAGTAATGGTTGGTTACAGCACCCGGATATCAAACCCCAAAAGGTGCACATTTTGCGCGCACTTGCCTGCGAACCGAGCACGTGGCGGGCATTGCCCCCCGTTGGCATTAACGATTCTTTCGCTTTTCAGGTCGCGAAACTTTTGCTGTTCAAACCGTGTCAGAGCGCGCCGATACGACCCACGTAGATCGGGTTCTGCCGGGAGCCTGGTTTTCATTTTGATTCTGCTGACGCGGGGACCTGATTCAGTTAGGCGGTAACGACCGGTTCAGTCACGGATTGACGACCATTTAAATAGATGCGTTGCGCATCTCCCTGATCGATAGGAAGGACCCTAACTGTGAAGTCTCGATTTACACGCATTCGCCGTCGCGCGTTTGCATTGGCAGTCTTTGCCACCCTGGGCAGTGTCCCAGCTCTGAGTAGCATTCCGGCGTTTGCGGAAGCTCCCGCCGAAAACATGGCGTGGGGCGAGCTCGAAACCACTGCCGTGATCGATCTGAATGCTTCAGAAGCGATTGACGGTCCGATTCAACAAGTCAGTGCGGACGATCCGGTTGCCCCGTTGGTGGATGCGCCAGCGGACACGTCGGAAACTACGGAGCCGATTCCCGCGCCGGTGATCGAGTATGCAGACATGGCGCCGACTGCGGCGCCGTGTGCATGCTGCAATAGCACTTGCTGCACCAAGAAGAAGAAAGATGCGGCAACGGACAAAATGAAAGGCGCCATCAAAGGCGTCTTTTACCTCAACGACTACAGCTACCTGAATGACAAGTGCTACGACGGGCCTTCGTTCTGTGGCGATTCCCTGAAAGGCATGCTGAACGGACACTTGGACGTCGGTGGTGAAGCCCGCGTGCGTTACCACCATGAGAACAACATGCGTGGTCTGGGATTGACGGGTCGCGACGACGAGTTCTTTTTGACCCGATATCGAATGTTCGCAAATTTGCGTTTGAGTGAAAACCTGAGAGTCTACGGTGAATACCTCTACGCCGATTCCGCAGGTGAAGTTTTCAACAATCGACCGATTGAAGAAAACCGTGGCGAGTTGCAAAACATGTTCGTGGATGTCAACTTGACCGATTCGGTCAGTGTTCGTGGTGGTCGTCAAGAGTTGCTCTTTGGTGCCCAACGCTTGATCTCGCCATTGGATTGGGCCAACACGCGTCGCACCTTTGACGGTGGTCGCGTGACTTACAAGGGCGACGATTGGAATCTGGACGGATTCTTTGTCCATCCCGTCAATCGCGACGCGGCTCACGAGGACAAACTCGATACGACGAACAACGATGTCGATTTCTATGGCGTCTATGGATCACGCAAAGGAACTGCATTGGGAGATCTGGATGTCTATTACCTCGCGTTAGACGATAGCGTCCTGGATTTTGACTATCACACGCTGGGGTCTCGCGTGTCAGGCGAAACCGATGGCAAGACCATGTACGACTTCGAAGGCGGTGTGCAATTCGGCTCCAACAGTCCAGGTTTTGGGGATCACAGCGCCGGATTCATGACAGGCGGACTGGGACGAAAGCTGAACCTCAGCTTGGGTGGAAACGATTGGAATCCGGTGGTCTGGGCTTGGTATGATTGGGCATCCGGTGGAGACGATGTGCCGGCCGCGCGTGGCGACGCCAGTTTTGACCACTTGTTCCCGCTGGCGCACAAGTACAACGGCTTCATGGACTTGTTCGGTCGTCGAAATCTTCACGACGTGAACTTTCAGTTCATCACGCCGCTCATGACTCCCAAAGTGAATCTGCTGTTGTGGTATCACCACTTCTTCTTGGATCAAGCCACCACGCCATACGGTGTGACCATGGCTCCGTTCAATGCTGCAAACGCGGCCGGCGATCGAGAGCTGGGGCAAGAGATCGATGTGCTGTTCAACGTCAACATCAATCCTCGCAACAATGTCTTGGTCGGCTACTCTCACTTTAACGCAGGAGCCTACTACGACACGACGGTCGGCGTTCCGACCAACGCGGACGCTGATTTCTTCTACTTTCAGTACCAAACACAGTTCTGATCGAGTGTAAAACGTCTCTCGATTGGCAGAGCTCTTGGCCGCCCATGGGTTCCCGGTTCCCCGGTTGACCTTGGGCGGTCTTTTTCGTGATTCACCAGGGCATCTTGGCAGCAAAGAGTGGGGACAGCAATTATCCTGGCGGGCTGGTGCCTGAAACTGCGGTTTCCGGTACCCCTCGGTCCACCCTTCACGTCTTTCGGATCCGTTTCGATGCTCGGTTTTCGCTACCTCAAAGCCACACCCACGACGTACTTGATGCGGTTCCGAAATGGGACCGCGGTTGCTCAGGGCGTCGGCATCTCGATGTGGTACTTCCAGCCCGGCAGTGTGATCGTGCAGGTCAATGTCGCCAGTCAAGACTTGCCATTCGTGTTCGAGCAGCAAACATCTGACTTTCAAGACGTGACCATCCAAGGCAACATGTCGTTCCGAATCGCCCACCCGGATGCCCTCATCAAGCAACTGGATTTTTCGGTGGACAGCCGCGGACGCTATCAGTCCGAAGACCCCGACACACTACGCGATCGGCTTGTCCGATTGACCCAAGTGGAGGCCGCAGAGTACGTCCGCAGTCATAGCCTGGAGCAAATGTTGGTCGCCGGGGCTGACTTGGGCGGTCGCTTGAAGGCTTTCCTGCAATCCGCCCCGGAACCGAGCTTGCTCGGAATCGAGATCGATTCCCTGCAAATCTTGACCATCAAAGCGTCACCCGAAATGCAAGCGGCACTGCAAGCAGAAACGCGAGAAGCCACGCTGCAGAAAGCCGATCAAGCGGTGCATCAGAGACGCAAATTGGCGATCGAAAGTGAACAAGAGATTCGCGAGCGTGAATTGCACAACGAACGTGTGATCCAAGAGAAACAACGCGAGGTTCGCGAAGCCGAGTTGGCCGCTGATGTCGCGATCGAGCAAGGACGAGCGGAACTCGTCTCCCGCCAAGCCGAAAACGAAAAGACCCTCGCCGCCGCGCGCGTCGAGACGTTGCAAAAAACATTGACCGCGATGAAGGGAGTCGACTGGAAAACCATCGCCGCATCGTCAGAATCCACCGACGCCAAGCAGATGATCGCGTTGGCCTTTGGTCAGTTGGCCGAAAATGCCAGAAAGATCGGACGCTTGGATATCTCGCCCGATTTGCTGAAACAGTTGACCGAGAACTCGGACTGAGATGGGGCCGGGAATTCTGGCGAATCCCACTACGGAAATGTTTGATTCTGTTTTGCCGTTCCATCAGCAGAGATATTGGACATGGGAATGAAAGTCTCTCCGTCGATCGCGTTGGTGACGTCCGAAACGCGGCTGAAGGGTTTGTTGGCGAAATGGGGGACGAAGGGCGCGGCAAAGTTTCGGTTGAAATCCGCCCGTGTGAACTACCAAAATTCCGCGGGCGCGATCGCACTGGATGCCGAAGCCGACTTTGATCGCTATGTCGAAGAAGACGATCGATTCCAAACCGCGATCGGAAACGTCCGCCGCGAACTGGAAGGCCTCGGTTATCCTGTGATCAACGTCACCAAGAACTACTTGCCTACTTATTACTTTGGCATGACGGAAGCCGTCGTTGTGGTCGGACCGGATGGGCTGGTCGCCAATACGGCCAAGTATGCAGGCGACTTGCCGATCATTGGCATCAATCCCGATCCCTCAAACATCGACGGCGTCCTGCTGCCCTTTCAGATTCGCGATACCCGATCGATCGTCCGACAAACGCTCAGTGCGATCGAGCGAGGGCAAGCCGTGTCGCACAAGTCGATCACGATGGCGAAAGCAACGATGGTCGATGGACGAACCATGTTGGCCTTCAACGATTTCTTCATCGGACGTCAAAGTCACGTATCGGCTCGCTACGTCCTGTACGCCGACGGCAAGAACGAGTCGCAATCCTCCAGCGGTATCCTTGTCGCGACCGGAGCCGGTTCGACCGGTTGGCTCAGTAGCGTTTACAACATGACGCGAGGGATCGTCGGTGGTGCGGCGCTGGGTCCATCCTCCGTCACCATGCCGTGGGACACCCACGAGTTGCGTTGGGTGGTCCGCGAACCGTTTCTTAGCCGAACGTCGGCGGTCGGGTTGGTGACGGGCACGATCGGTCAAGGCAGTCCGTTGCGTCTGGAAAGCTTGATGCCCGAAGGCGGCGTGGTTTTCTCGGACGGAATCGAAGCCGATTACCTGGAGTTCAACACGGGCGCGATCGCTGAGTTTGGAATCGCCCCGAATGCTTGCCGGCTGGTGGTTTGAGCCGCGACGCGTGAGCCGGCGTCCCGCTTATTATGGTTGTGTTATCCAGCGCAGGTTGGCGTCATACGCCTGAGCCGCTGGCCGTCAGGCCACGGGCTTTACGCGCTGAGCACGGGTTTTACGCGCTGAGATGGATGCTTGATACGCGCAAGCCCCGGCTTCGATTCGCCGGCTTTGTGCCTCCATTTGGAAGATACGCCGAAGGCGTTAGACAACATAGCCCAGGGTAAGGTCCCCGCGAGTGCAACGAGTGGGACCGCCACCCTGGGTTAAAAACGCAATCGACTCTCATCTCTCTCCCGCTCCGATTTTGGCGGCGAAGCCGCCAAAATCGGAGCGGGAAGGAGGCACTGATGGGGAGGTAACAGTTGCGAAGCACGGCACAAGGCGTATGGCTTGTGTTTAGGCGGATGATGGTGTTCGTTTTCGACTTGGAAAGTCGAACGACAATCGCCGCTCGACTTTCCAAGTCGATAGCGTGCAGGTTCCAAGAGTGAATCCGTCAGGTCTCAGACAGGGTCGGCAGGACTGCGGCAAGGCGATCGAGGGTTTCGCTGCTGACGTGGTGCTCGATGCCTTCAGCGTCCACGGCTGCGGTGGCCGGAGCGACGCCGATGGCGAGCAAGAATTCGTAGACCAGCTCGTGTCGCTCACGTGCTTTCTTTGCCAACCGCTTGCCTTTGGCCGTCAACGTGATCGGTCGGTACGGCTCCGTCTCCAATAGACCTTCGTCTTTCAATCTGGCAACAATCCGGTGGACCGTCACATGACTGACGGCAAAACACTTCGCCAAATCGCTGGCCCTGCAAACCTCCCGTTCTCGCAACACGTCGTCGATCGCTTCGACGTAGTCTTCCGCGGTCTCACTGGCATGGTCACGACGGGTCCGCAAATAGGGGTTGTTTCCGCCGGAATTTCTCGCCGGGTTCTTCGCTGGCGAACCTGCCTGAGTCGGAGACGCACCCGAGCGGGACTTTTCTGCGGCCAATGATTCGCTCCAGTGTTCTTGGGGAAATCGCTCTCGGGGAAATGATGACGGACCGAAACAGCCCACTTGCCTAAAGTTTAGCATCTGCTAAACTTTGGGCAAGTGTAGCATCGGCTAAAAAACTCCGGGCGAGCTGATGCGACAAATCGGCACTTTGTTTTCGAGCCGTACTGCGATTGATTCACACCTGTTCCCTGTCGAGTGAATGCCCCATGTTCTCTTCGCGTCGTCTGCATCGCCCCTTGCTGCGAAATCCACACGTTACCGTTGTGGGCATCGCTGTTCTGGTTTCATCAATCGTACTACTGGGCTGTCAACCGTCGGCCACTCCGTCTGGATCAGAGGCAACGCAGACGTACTCGGGGACTTATCCGATTCAGGCGGTTGCCACGGTCGGCATGGTCGCGGACTTGGTTCGTACGATCGGTGGCCCCCAAGTCAATGTGCAGCAGATCTGCGGCTCCGGCGTGGATCCCCACTTGTACAAACCCACGCGTGACGATGTTCAACTGATTCTGTCTGCCGATGTGGTGTTCTATTGCGGATTATTGTTGGAAGGCAAAATGGGGGACACGCTGCAAAAGGTTTCTAAGATGAAGCCGTGCATCGCCGTGGCCGAGCAAATCGACGACGAACTGCTGCTCAAACCCACTGAGTTCGAAGGTCACTACGACCCGCACGTTTGGAACGATGTCTCCGCTTGGTCGAAGTGCGTCGATGCGGTCGCTCAGTCGCTCTCAAAGTTCGATCCGGGCAACAAGAACCTGTACGAAGAACGCGCCAAAGCGTATGAGAAGACGCTGACGGAGCTTCATGCGTACGGCAAACGTGTGATCGCCACGGTCCCGGAAAAAAATCGTGTGCTGATCACGTCGCACGATGCGTTCAACTATTTCGGACGCGCATATGAGCTGGATGTGATGGGCATTCAAGGATTGTCGACGGAGTCCGAAGCCGGCTTGCAGCGAATCAACGAACTGGTCGACTTGCTGGTCGACCGCGACGTCAAAGCCGTTTTCATCGAGAGCAGTGTGTCACGCAAGAACATTGACGCATTGATCGAAGGCTCGCTCTCACGCGGTCACGCGGTCAAGATCGGTGGCGAGTTGTTCAGCGATGCGATGGGGCAAGCGGGTACCTACGAAGGAACCTATGTGGGGATGCTGGACCACAACATCACATTGGTCGCCGGTGCGTTGGGTGGTGACGTTGACCCGAAAGGATTCTCAGGCAAGCTCGCTGGCACTGCGGAGACAGAGCAACCATGATTTCAACGGACCCAAACTCGGCGCGTGGCCCTTCTGAAGGTGATGAGTCGCCCGATTACTCTCAGATTCCGCTGTCGATCGACGACCTGACGGTTGCCTATCATCGCAAACCGGTGATCTGGGACGTGGGTTTTGATCTGCCACGAGGCAAGCTGATCGGCGTGGTCGGCCCCAACGGTGCCGGCAAGAGCACGCTGCTCAAAGCGGTCCTGGATTTGATCCCACGTGCCTCGGGACGGATCGAAGTCTTCGGGGAACCTTACAAAAAGAATCGCCACCGCGTCGGCTATGTTCCTCAGCGCGAGAGCGTGGATTGGCAGTTCCCGGTCAGCGCGTTGGATGTTGTCACGATGGGTTTGTACGACAAGATCGGTTGGTGCATGCCGGTTCGACAGCGGCATCGAGACCAGGCGATGTCGGCGCTTGAGAAAGTCGGAATAGCGGAGCTTGCCAAACGACAGATCAGTCAACTTTCCGGCGGGCAACAACAGCGGACGTTTCTGGCGCGAGCCTTGGTCCAAGACGCTGAACTTTATTTGATGGATGAGCCGTTTGCGGCCGTCGATGCGGCGACGGAAAGCGCGATCGTGGACATCCTGCGGCTTCTGAGAAACGATGGCAAGACGGCGGTCGTGATTCACCACGACCTGCAAAGCGTCCCGGAGTACTTTGACTACGTCGTGTTGCTCAACATGCGAGTCGTTGCTCACGGCCCCGTCAATGAAACGTTTACGCCTGAGAATCTGCAGAAAACGTATGGCGGGCGATTGACCTTGTTGGACGAAGTCACCGAGGCGATGCGTCGCAAGGAGCAGTCGCTGTGATAGGACGGTTGGTCGCGTTGACGATTCTGACGTTGATCGTGCTGACTCAATCGCTGTCAGCCGCCGAGCCGGTTTCTGGTTCGTTGGCGGAGTCAGCGATCCAATGGCCGACCTGGAGCCAGTGGCGTCGTGTCTTGACCTTCCAGGATTACAACACGCGAATCGTTGTGTTCGGAGTCGCGACCTTGGGCGCCGCCGCCGGCTTGGTGGGCAATTTCACCCTGCTGCGCAAACGTGCATTGATGGGAGATGCCCTCAGCCACGCCACGTTGCCGGGAATCGCATTGGCGTTTGTAATGGCAACGGCCATGGGAATGGACGGCAAGTCACTGGTTGTGCTGCTGCTTGGAGCAACCGTCAGCGGCTTGCTGGGCATGGCAGCCATCCTGTGGATTCGCAGCCAAACGCGTTTGCACGAGGACGCCGCGCTGGGGATCGTCCTGAGCGTTTTCTTCGGTGCCGGCGTCGCGCTGCTGGGCGTGAGCCAACAGATGTCGACCGGAAACGCAGCGGGTTTGGAGAGTTATATCTACGGCAAGACGGCATCGATGGGTGCGGTTGATGCGAAGTTGATCTTTGCAGCGGCGACGATCGTGATTGTGTTGGGTTGTTTGATGTTCAAAGAATTCAAGCTGCTGTGTTTCGACGACGGCTTTGCCGGATCACGCGGCTTTCCCGTCATGCTGTTGGATATCTTGCTGATGTCCATGGTGGTGTTGATCACCATCGTGGGTCTGCAAGCAGTCGGTTTGGTGCTGATGATTGCGTTATTGGTCATCCCGGCGGCAGCGGCCAGGTTTTGGACGGAGGAAATGTCGTGGATGTCGGTTTACGCGACGGTGATCGGATTGATCGGCAGCGTTTGTGGCGCCACGCTCAGTGCTGTCTTTCCACGCTTGCCGTCGGGAGCCATGATCGTCCTGGTGTGCAGCTTCTTCTTTTTCCTCAGCATGCTGTTCGGGCGTTCGCGAGGAGTCGTCTTCCGCTGGCTGCGTCGGCGACGACTGAATCGGCGTATTGATCGCCAACACCTGATGCGAGCCATGTTTGAGCTGGGAGAGTCGCGACAGTCGCGTGCCAAGAACGTCAGCGGGCGCAAGCATCCGTCGGTCTCGATCGGGCAATTGCTGAAACGCCGCAGCTGGTCCAAACGTCGATTGGCTACAGCGATTGAGGCCGCCGCAGAAGAAAAACTGTTGCGTCAACACGGCGACAGTATTCGCTTGACCAGCGCGGGGATGACCGAAGCAGCGCGATTGACGCGACAGCACCGCATGTGGGAAATGTACTTGATCGCATACGCTGAAATCGCGCCGGCTCAAGTCGACCGCGATGCGGATGACATCGAACATGTGCTGGAACCGGAGATCATTGACCAGCTCGAAGTGCTGCTGGAGCAAGAGCGACTGCGGATTCCGGTTCCCGAGGATCCGCATGCCGGAGAGCACAACGAATCCCAGACCGGCGCAACATCAAATGTGTCAACAGATACGGAGATGTCGCGATGAGTCCAATTTCCACCGATGCGATTTTTGCCAATCTCGTTTTTGCCTGGGGATGGCTCGACAACTGGATCGTCGTGGTGGGATGCCTGTCGGCGCTTGCCGCTGCGTTGCTCGGGAACTTTCTCGTGCTCAGGCGAATGAGCATGTTGGGCGATGCGGTCACGCATGCGGTATTGCCGGGGATCGCCATTGCGTTCTTGATCACGCAGAGTCGTAGCAGCTTGCCGATGTTCATCGGGGCAGTGATTGTCGGCGTGTTGACAGCCGTGTTCACGGAATGGATCCGAGGGATCGGAAAGGTGGACGAAGGAGCGTCGATGGGGGTCGTCTTCACGTCCCTTTTTGCTTTCGGGCTCGTGCTGCTCGTGCAAACCGCTGACAAAGTCGACTTGGACCCGAATTGTGTGCTGTACGGTGCGATCGAGCTGACACCGCTGGACTATTTCGTCATCGGCGACAAGCAGATCCCGAGGGCTGCCTTGGTCTTGGGAATCGTCACGGTCATCAACGCCTTGTTCGTCACCGTCTTTTTCAAGGAACTCAAGATCAGCTCGTTCGATCCCGCGCTTGCCACCACGATGGGGATCTCTGCCAAAGGGATGCACTACGCCTTGATGGTGCTGGTCAGCGTGACGGCGGTCGCAAGCTTTGAAAGCGTCGGCAGCATTCTGGTCGTAGCGATGTTTATTGTGCCGCCCGCAGCGGCATACATGTTGACCGATCGACTGGGCTGGATGATCTGCCTGAGCGGGTTGATCGCGATCGCGTCGGCATCGTTGGGACATGTCGCGGCGATCGTTGTTCCCACTTGGTTCGGATACGGCAGCACCACGACGTCGGGAATGATGGCGGTTGTGGCGGGACTGCTGTTCGTTGTTGCCGCCTGCCTTGGGCCGCGACATGGCGTGATCATCAAAGCCATTCGACGTCAGCAACTCGCATGGACCATCTTGTGCGACGACGTCGTCGGATTCTTATATCGCTGTGAAGAACGCGCCAACGGATGCGCACACATGAGCACTTTGTCGTCCGAACTGTTCGCCTCACGATTTTCACTCGGCTTTGCACTACGCGGCTTGCTCAGACAGGGGCAGATCCGGCTGCTGACCGATGGCTACGCGTTGACGGAAGCCGGGCGAGATCGAGCGAGACAGCTCGTGCGTTCGCACCGCTTGTGGGAACAGTACTTGGTCACGGAGACAACCGCGCAGACGGACAAGATTCACGCCCGGGCACACCAGTTCGAACACTTTACTGAACGCCCGATGCGGGACGAATTGGATCGCGTGACGGAAGCGCCGGAGCTGGATCCACACGGCACACCGATCCCGAGAGAAGAAACCTAGTGCATCGTCCGGTCTTGATTTTGGGGTTAGCCGTTTTGGCGTTAGCCACGGTTGTGTCACGAAAACCGTGGCTAACGCCAAAACGGCTCATCTACCGAACCCACGTTCTAAGACTGGACGATGCACTAGCGACAATCGCTGCAGTGCCCGCGCAGCAGAATCTCCGTGATATCGCCCACGCTTTCACTGGCACGGCGACTGCCGGCGGTCAATTGGACGTTGTCTAAACAAGTGACACCGCCACAGTCCACGCAAACAAAATGCGGATGGCTGATGGAATGCTCATCGCCAGCGGCCACGGCTTCGAACCGATACAGGTGATCGCCCAACTCGGTCCGCCGAAGCAAACCGGCATCGACCAGATCATTCAGATTCCGAAACGCGGTGGCTTTATCCACCCCGGTCGGCTGCAACGCATCGGCGACTTCGTTGTGCGTCATGGGGGCGTGAGAGTCACGCAGAATCGACAATGTCGCCACTCGCCCCGGCGTGGCCCGCAATCCCGCACCGCGAATTTCGTCCCGCATGGCGTCCATCAGCGACTCGGGATCTTGGGAAGAATCCTTGGGACGCTTGGCTGGACTTGGATCGGCGGGACTCATGAATGGGGTCTCATGGACGGATGGTTCCGTGAATTAGCGTGATCTGGTGGCGTCACCCATTTGCAATTGAATTGCAATAGCGTAGCTTACGCCCTGTTTCGCTTCCCGACAACAGGTTGAGCATGCCGATCGAAGTCCTTTTGTGTTTGTACTGTGTTTTTGTGATCACCGCGTCGGTCGCCGGTGGGCGATTGCCGACGTTGATCCGCATGACGCACTTGCGAACGCAGATCATGATGAGCTTTGTCGGCGGGCTGATGCTTGGCATTGCACTGCTGCACCTGCTGCCGCATGCGGCACACTGGCTGCCATCACCGCACAAAATCGGCATCGGCACTTTGACCGGCGTGTTGGTCATGTTCTTGCTGCAGAGAGCGTTTCATCACCACCACCACGACATCCCTCATGAAGACGTTGCAGTAGGCGAGGGGAACGATCCGCATGACCATGCAGATGCTCATTCAGGTCATCATGATCATGTGGGGCACGAGCATGCAGATCACGAACATGTGGGGCACGAACATGCGGATCACGAACATGTGGGGCACGAACATGCTGCGCACGGGATCGCGTGTGAGCATGAGCATCATCAGCAACGGACGTTTGGTTGGGTCGGCATGGTCTTTGGGCTTGGATTGCACACCATGATCGACGGCGTTGCGATGGCAGCCAGTGCGATGGCCGAATACGGACACGGCGCGTGGATGGGGCTGGCTGGTCTGGGAACGTTCCTTGCCGTAGCGTTGCACAAGCCATTGGATGCATTTGCCATCACGACGATGATGCGTGCTGAAGGCTGGCCAGAGGGCCGCCGCAGCGCTATCAACGTTGCCTTTTCATTGGCTGCACCCACCGGTGCGATCCTGTTTTATTTTTTCGCCTCTGCGATGCCCAGGGAGTTCGCACTGATCGGCTGGGGACTTGCGATCTCGGCTGGATTTTTTCTGTGCATCGCGTTGGCGGACTTGCTGCCCGAGCTTTCCTTTCACGATCACGATCGAGGAAAGCTGACCCTCGCCTTGCTGGTGGGAATCGCCCTGGCCATCGCGGTGGAGAATCTGCCGGGGCACACCCACGCGGCGCACACACAGATTCCTGCAGGCGGGGAAGTTCAAGAACTGCCAATGGAATCCAACACGGCGAAAGAATCCATCGAGTCAAAGCAATGAGACTGAGTTCTTGACGGAGCTGAACTGGGCTAAACTTCTCCGTCAAACTTCTCCGTCAAACTTCTACATCCATTTCAATGCCGCCCACTAGGCTACTTGCCAAGTTAAAGATCAGCGCACCGATCAAACCCCCGACGAACCCTGCCACACCTGCGACGACCGGCAGGATCACGAGCGCAAACAAAGCGCCAACGATCCCCGGAATTGCGCCCTGTGCTCCAGCGGCGTTTCCTCCAATTCCCGCACCCAGCAGGGACACAAAGAACATGATGACCACTGTTGGCAGAGTGAAGATTGCGTAGAGAATCCCCGAGATCTTTGCCGCCGACACTGGTTCGATCCGTTTGACACACAAGCGGCGGGTGCGATTGCCAGGTGCAGATGCGGTGACATTGACCGATGCGACGTAGGGATTGCTCGCCGGGCTGGCTGGATTCGGGCTGGCTGGATTCGGGCTGGCTGGATTCGGGCTATTGGATGGTTGCACGATGGATCCTCGATCGTGATGGGAGTGAGCCTGATACTTACTGGCAGGCGACAAGTTTAAGCCATCGCGGTGATCCTGTGGGGGGCACGGGCTCTGCTTTGCCACATTTTATCATGTACAATAATCATCTAGCTTCGTTCAAACGGTAGCGGCTTTTCCTCTCCTCCTCGATCCAAACGGTTCGCATCGGCGATCCATCATCACTTATGCCCGAGAACAATCGCTCCGACTCTCATCCCGCCGTAGGCATCGATCTCGGCACCACCTTCTCCGCCGTTGCGTACTTGGACGCGTCTGGACGACCGGAGACCATTCGCAATGCGGAAGGTGATTTGACGACTCCCAGCGCCGTGTTCTTTGATCGAACGCACCCGATCGTGGGCGTGGAAGCGGTGGAGGCTGGATTGATGGAACCGGAGCGTTTGGCGTTGTACGCGAAGCGTGACGTGGGCGAGGTTCGCTATGAAAAGCAGATTCGTGGGGAACACTTGCCGCCAGAAGTGTTACAGGCGTTGGTGTTGCGAAAACTGAAAGAAGACGCTGAGTTGAAACTCGGTGAAATCCAGAAAGCGGTCGTCACCGTGCCCGCTTTCTTTAATGAGCCGTGTCGTAAAGCCACGCAAGACGCGGGGCGACTGGCGGGGTTGGAGGTGTTGGACATCATCAATGAGCCGACCGCCGCCGCAATCACTTACGGCGTCGAGCAAGGCTTTCTCTCCGAAGATGGCGTGAGCAAACAACGCGAGCGGATCTTGGTCTATGACTTGGGCGGTGGCACCTTTGACGTCACCGTCATGGACATCGATGCAGCCGAGTACAACACCGTCGCGACCGCGGGCGACGTGTACTTGGGCGGCATCGACTGGGACCGACGCATCGTCGATTTTATCTCCGAGGAATTCCTCAAGGAGCACGGAGTCGATCCACGGTTGGATCCTCAAGCCGAGCAGGAACTGCTCAGGAAGGCCAACCAAACGAAGCACGCGTTGACGCAACGCGAAAGCGTTTCGATTGCATTTGCTCACGACGGCATGCGATTGCGCACTCAGTTGGATCAAACCCAATTCGCGAAGCTCTGTGACGACTTGGTCGAACGCACGCTGCTGACGGTGCAGCTGGTCCTGGACGACGCCAAGATCACTTGGTCGGATTTAACACGTTTGATTCTGGTGGGTGGTTCAACTCGCATGCCGATGGTGCGCAGCGAGTTGGAGAAACGATCCGGGATGACGCTGGATCGATCGCTTTCGCCCGATGAAGCGGTCAGCCATGGTGCGGCGCTCTACGCAGGCATGCTGCTGGGACACAAAGGAGAATCGTGTCGCGGCATCCGCGTCTCGAACGTCAATTCACACGACTTGGGAGTGCTGGCGATTGATCCCAAGACGGGCCAGCCGCGCCGACAAGTCATGATCCCTCGCAACTCGCCCCTGCCGGCGCGCAAGCGAGTTCGTTTTCGCACTCACAAGGACAACCAGCCAAACGTCAAGATCGATGTCGTGGAAGGTGGCGATGACCGCGGGACCAACGCCACGTCGATCGGTAAATGTCTGGTCGACGATTTGCCGGCCAAGACCCCCAAAGGCACCAACGTCGATGTGCAATTCGACTACACGCAAGACGGCCGGCTGACCGTCCGCGCTTCGCTGCCCGAAATGGATCGCAAGATCAAATTGACGCTCAACCGAGCGGCCGGATTGAGCGACGAACAGATCGAAGCCTGGCGTGAACGTATGGAAAAGGGCTTGGGCGATCCTGATCCCAATGACATTGCCGTGGAAACATCGGCCGGCACGACGGATGCTCCCGCTGAGACAGCTGCTGCAGAAGCAACCACTGTGAACACTCCGGTCATTCAGAACACTGAAAAACCGATCGTGATCGCGACCGCATCGCCAACGACAAATCCTCCCACCGGGCCGGTCAAAATCGCGGTCGCGGGCGGCAAGAGCGAACCCAAGCCTACTGCCGTGATCCCCGCCATCTCGACCGGCGCGAAACCCGTTCCGGTCGTCGATGACATTCCAGATTTCTCGGAGATCGCTGGGGAATCGATCAAAGTGGGTCCCGTGAAAATTGAACCCGTGCAGCCCACATCGGTACCCAAGCCGGCGGCCGTTTCATCAATGATATCTCCGGCACCCGCGTCTCCGGCACCCGCGTCCGCCACGCCTCCCTCCAATGCAACGACGGCAGCCGCTCCTGTGATCAACATTCCCGGCGTCAGCGATGCCCCCAAGCCGAAGGTCGATGTCACGAAGCTTTTTGGCAATTTGCCCGACAACCCCAAACCGCCTGCCGCGACGCCCCGACCGATGATCAAACTGGGCGACGACCCCAACATGCCGCCGCCGAAAGTCAACCCCAGCGATTTGAACTTTGAGCAACTGGCCGGCTTATCCGGCGGAGCGGCAAAGAAGCCCGCTCCCTCCGCTGTGCCGATCATTCAAACGGACGCCGCCCCGTCGGCCGCCAAGTCCAAGAAACCGGCTGAGAAAAAGTCCGGCGGTCTGTTTGGCCGCAAGAAGAAAAAGGTTGACGAGGAGTGATCGACCCACACAGGTCGCATGGACGGAAAAATCGCTCCTCCCAGCGGTATCAAAAACCGCGAAACGGCCTCGCTGAGTGACGCGACCGTGGTTACTATCTGGCGATGGAAAAGACAAATGTAGCCATCGTTGGCTTAGGAACTGTAGGCACCGGGGTCGCACGTTTACTGTTGGACCACGGAGATCGAACCGCGCGACACGCCGGGCGCACAATGTGGCTCAAGCGAGCCGTGGTCCGTGATTTGGCCAAACCACGAGATGTCGACTTGCCAGCCGGTGTCGTCACCGAAAGTCTCGACGACGTCATCAACGATCCCGAAATCACGGTCGTGGCGCAATTGATCGGCGGCTTGGAGCCCGCCCGCACGATCATGCTGCAACTGATGGCAGCAGGCAAAGACATCGTGACGGCGAACAAGGCGTTGTTGGCCGAACACGGGCCGGAGCTTTTCACCAAAGCCAGGGAGTTGGGACGCAGCATCGCCTTCGAAGCCAGCGTGGCTGGCGGCATCCCAATCATCGCCAACATCAGCCAATGCCTCTCGGCCAACCAGATCCTGTCGATGGAAGGCATCCTCAATGGCACCAGCAACTTCATCGTCACACAGATGGATGAAAAGGGCGCCTCGTATGACGACGTGGTTCGAAAAGCACAAGAACTCGGCTACGCGGAAGCCGATCCGACGATGGACGTCGACGGGACCGACGCAGCGCAAAAACTGGCGATCCTCGCCCACCTTGCGTTCGGTGCAACGGTCGATTGGTCTCAAATCCCACGAACCGGAATCGATCGACTCGATCCGACCGACCTGCAATACGCCCGCGAGCTCGGCTATCGGATCAAGCTGTTGGCCGTTGCCCACTTAGCGGATGACGGTCTGGAGCTGTCTGTCGCACCGACATTGGTTCGCATCGGCACGCCGATCGCCGAAGTCCGAGATGCGTTCAACGCGATACGTGTGATCGGCGATGCAGTCGGCCCGGTCTTTTATCACGGATTGGGTGCAGGACAGATGCCCACCGCGTCGGCCGTCGTCGCGGATTTGATCGACACGGCTGTTGGGCGTACCAAGCTGACGTTCCAAACCCTGGAGTATTTTTCGATCGACCAGCCTCCACGTGTATTGTTGCGCGACGCCAACACGTTAATGGCACGGTACTATTTCCGCCTGCACGTCGCCAACCATCCCGGCACGCTCGCCGCGATTGCCGCCGTGTTGGAACGCCACAACATCTCGATCGCGTCGGTCATCCAGCACGAAAACGGTGGCGGCTCTCCGCACTTGGACCCCGTCCCACTGGTCATCATGACCCACTCGACGACCGAGGGTGCCAGCCGCGCCGCGACCGAAGAAATCGCTTCGTTACCGTCGGTCACCGGCGGCGTGGTCGCGCTACGCGTAAAGGACTAGGCGCCGTCCAGTCTTGATTTTGGAGTTAGCCTGGGGTGCTCAAAGATTGGGGTTGTCGCATTTTGGGTTTGGGCAAGTTTATGTCCCTACTGCCGGCGAAGCTGGTGGACTCCAGTGAGCCTCAGACACTAGCCGTGGGCCTGAGGCGGATTGTGGTGCCGGCCCACGGCTAGCGCCCGAGGCTCACTTTGATTGCGACAGCCGTTTTGTCGTTTCGTTAGCCACGGTTGTGTCGCGAGAACCGTGGCTAACGCCAAAACGGCTCATTCATCGAACCCCTCCAGTGAGCCTCAGGCGCTAGCCGTGGGCATGAGGCGGATTGTGGTGCCGGCCCACTGATAGCGCCCGAGGCTCACTTTGATTGCGACAGTGGTTTTGTCGTTTCGTTAGCCACGGTTGTGTCGCGAGAACCGTGGCTAACGCCAAAACGGCTCATTCATCGAACCCCTCCAGTGAGCCTCAGGCGCTAGCCGTGGGCATGAGGCGGATTGTGGTGCCGGCCCACTGATAGCGCCCGAGGCTCACTTTGATTGCGACAGCCGTTTTGTCGTTTCGTTAGCCACGGTTGTGTCGCGAGAACCGTGGCTAACGCCAAAACGGCTCATTCATCGAACCCCTCCAGTGAGCCTCAGGCGCTAGCCGTGGGCATGAGGCGGATTGTGGTGCCGGCCCACTGATAGCGCCCGAGGCTCACTTTGATTGCGACAGTGGTTTTGTCGTTTCGTTAGCCACGGTTGTGTCGCGAGAACCGTGGCTAACGCCAAAACGGCTCATTCATCGAACCCCTCCAGTGAGCCTCAGGCGCTAGCCGTGGGCCTGAGGCGGATTGTGGTGCCGGCCCACTGATAGCGCCCGAGGCTCACTTTGATTGCGACAGTGGTTTTGTCGTTTCGTTAGCCACGGTTGTGTCGCGAGAACCGTGGCTAACGCCAAAACGGCTCATTCATCGAACTCACGTGCTAAGACTGAACGATGCACTAGGCGTCTCAGTTTGCGTTCACCATTGCGGCGTTCTCCACGAATCTTGGCCGGACAATTTGTCATCTCATTGAATGCGCAACGTCGACGCTTCGGCCGTTTCTAACACAATCTTCATTGTGGAACGGATGGCGTCTTTAACGGACGTTTTAAGGCATCCTGTCGCCTGTCGATGCAAAAAAAGACATCGCACGAAACTGGACAATTGTTGACCGCCCAGGTTTTCGGATACGTTGACGCGGAACGAGCCTGGATGATTCATCAGCCGCACACTGTTTTCGCTCCAAATATTATGTTCCATCAAACCTTCTTTCTTTCGCCTTACTCGAATTTGAGTCGAGATTGGATCAACGATGAAACCAGTCAATTGTCTTTACAGCGTGATTCTGATTTCACTTGTCATCATTTCGGGATGCTCCAAGAGCGATGAGCCGACGGTGATCCAGCCGACCGAGAACTACCAGCCAACTGCCGAGGAGCAGCAAGCGCAGGAGGCCATGCAAAACGAACGTGAGTGACTGAGATGGACGAGGCGGCCAGAGTCTTCGGACGGCATCGTTGCAAGGGAATGCGAAATCCTTCGTGTGAATTATTTCCTTTTATCTATCCACAGGTGATTCATGAATCGCATGCACGCTCGGAAACGAAACGGCTTTACCTTGGTCGAGTTGCTCGTTGTCATCGCCATCATTGGCATTTTGGTTGGACTGCTGCTGCCCGCCGTACAAGCGGCACGAGAAGCTGCCCGTAGAATGAGCTGCAGCAACAATTTCAAACAAATCGGCTTGGGCTTTCAAAACTATCATTCCACCTACAAGCGGTTGCCGATGCACATGGGCGGCACCAACCGTGTTCAACCGGGTGTCTCCAGTTGGTTCATCGTCCCTGGAGGTTCAGACCGCGGTTCCAATCGATTGACACTCAGCGTGTTCGTTGGATTGACACCGTTCATCGAGCAGCAATCCATCTGGGAACAAATCAGCAACCCCAACTCAACCGATTTGAGTAACCCAGGGACACCACGTGTTCCCCCATTCCCGCCGATGGGGCCGATGCCCAACGATGAGGACTGTGGTTTGGGGCCAGGTTCGAACACACGCAATACGGCTTATGCTCCTTGGATGACAGAGATCCCGACGCTACGCTGCCCCAGCGACCCAGGGACCGGTTTGCCCGCGATGGGGCGAACGAATTATGCCGCCTGCTTGGGTGACGCCTGCCAATATCATGACCAAGGTCCCTACAGCAGCGGCACGCTTCAGAGCATCAGCAACAGTGTCACGGTCGCATTGAACGCGTCGGGGCGTGGTGTTTTCGTCAGTCGAACCAAGACGGCTTTCCGTGACATTCTGGATGGACTCTCCAACACAATCATGGCGGGCGAGATCGCGACAGACCTTGGCGATCGAAACGTTTCCACGACGCACAAGCAGATCAATAGCTTCCCAACGGTGGCGAACAATCCGCTGGTTTGCCGCAGCGACATCGACCCGCTGAGGCCGAATCATTGGGCCCCTGGCACAACCCTGCTGGCGGCTGGCAATCAAGGTCGTGGATTCCGCTGGGCCAGTGGCTGCGCCCCGTACTCCGTGATGAATACGATTTTGCCACCCAACTCCGAAGTCTGTTTGTCGTACGGACACACAGGGAACGGCATTTGTCCTCCCAGCAGTCGACATCAGGGCGGGGTCCACGTGCTGATGACCGACGGAGCCGTCGTGTTCATTTCGGACTCGGTCGAGGCGGGAGACTCGAGTTCACCGACGGTCAACAATTCGTCGACCGGTCTGCCTCCCGGCTCAAAAAGCCCGTATGGACTGTGGGGCAGCCTGGGGACGAAAGCCAGCAGCGAAGTGATCAGCAGCGAGCTGTGATTGAGCGGATGGTCGTGTTCATTCTCGACTCGGAGAGTCGAACGACTGTCGCTCGACTTTCCAAGTCGATAGCGTGCCCTGTCAAGCGTATTCCCAATTTCAAACGCTTGCTTGCGATGACAAGCCCTCGGCCTCGCTTTCCCCTGAACGGCTCTGGTCGACCTCGCCTGGGTTGCTTCGGGGAGGGGTTGCTTCGGGGACGTGACGCATTCCTTCGTTTCCACGCCCCAACGCCAAGACCGCGTTGAATATCGACACTTCTCGCTGATCGCCACCACTGGTTCCCAGGCTCCTGCCTGGGAACCCAATGAATATCAGCTTTTTTTATTTCTTCACTTCTTTCTGTAACACCTCCGACCCTCGCCCGCTTGGTTGTTCAGTCAAGAACAACTCAAAGCAACGAGACGCGGCAGACTCACGCTTTGGGAAATCCAAAACTCTGCCAAACCCTGGAGTACAGAACAATGTTGAAGAAAATCCTGTTTGCTGTGGTTCCCATGTTGATGATCGCCGGCACCGTTTCGGCTGACAACGACTTGCTCAACCAACTCGCGTCCATGAATGACAACGGCATCACCGCATCGGCACCTGCGGATGTCGACACCGATGACAAACTTGGTCAAGCCGATGTGGACGCCCTGCTGGGCGATGAAGACAACGGCGAAGACGCCGTGGCGGCCTGCTTCCGCCGAGTCGGCTACGGCTACGGACGCAGCTACGGCCACAGCTATGGCTACCGCAGCTACGGCTACAGCTCTTGCTACAGCCCCTGCTACAGCTACTACACCCCCTCGTACTACTCGTACAGCTACTGCCGACCGACCTACTACTACACTCCCGTCGTGACGCACTACACCCCCGTCTACACCAGCTACTGGGGATGCTACTGAGCACTGCGGCGGTCGACTCTTTCGTCCGCGATTGCCCTGACGCAAACATGATTTCTATCGCCCGCCGACACGAGCACGTCGGCGGGCGAATTCCTCCAGGCCCGGTGAACTGCAACCTGCAGTCGCTGGGCTTTTTTTTGCAAACCAGACTGAAACCATCTCACTCAATTCAATGACCATTCGGAGACGAAACAATGAACAAACGACATATCCTGATCGCCAGCGCAACAACGCTGGCCATCACCCTGACCAGCTTGGTCGGCAACCTCTGTACCACCGCGCGTGCTGACCAAGTGGACTTGCATCGCATTCTCGACGGCGGGCAGCGTTGCGATCATGTAATGGGATTGCTGCTGAAACATGGCGTCAACAATTCCAACGACATGAGTAATACGCCGGACATGATTCATGCACTTGGCGCGTTTGCCATCCCATCAACAGAACTCGGCGACCTGCAGTTGATGCAAATCACCCAAGACGCCGAGGTGGCCCCTGGTTGCGGTCCAAAGTTTCAAGTGATGATTCAAAACACCAGCACACGTGACGTCTGTGGATTTCGCGTGACCATCGTGGGGTTGTTCGGACGGATCATGCCTCACTCGCCAAGTTGTACGGTGACGATCGACAAGATCTGCGCAGGAGCGGCCGTCGAAGTCCCCATGGAGCTGCCGATTGAGTCGTTGGCGATGGGCAATCACAACGGTCAAATCCTCGGTTTTCAGCGGGTGCTGGTCGTCGTCGATAGCTACGACCAGTTCATGGAGTGTGACGAAGCCAACAATTTGAGGGTCTTTGATCGCAACACCATCCCTGTCGCGACGATCGCTGTGCAAGAGTCGGCGACAACTGCTGCAATCCAGAGTGAAACGCAAATGGTCTCGCAGGCCGCCCCGTCGACAGACATCCAGAGTGTTGAGGCGGCACCCCAAAACGCGGCACCCCAAAACGTAGGCGTCGACGTGGGCAACGCGGGAGTCTCCGCGCCGGCAGCAGCGACTCCACAGCCCGTGTCGGACGACCTGAAATCTGCTCTGGAACAGTTTTCGCAGCAAAGTGGACAACAGGTTGAGGAACAATCTGCGGCGACAACGAACTGACGATTGACCGGGCAGAACGCAAATGCAGTCGACTTTCGGTCCGATTTGGGCGATTCAGTCCCCTTTTCGGACCAAGTCCTGCGTCCGACAATGAGGCCGAAGACTCGTCGCCCGTTCCTCTCAGTCCTCACGGATCGAAAGCCAATTGTCATGAAATACGTCATCATCATCCCGGACGGATGTGCGGACGAACCCATCGAAGCACTCGGAGGCAAGACTCCGCTGCAGGCGGCCAAACTGCCCACGATGGATGCTTTGGCGGCAAAGGGCTGTATGGCTTTGGCGAACAATACTCCCAGCCACTTTCCCGCCGGCAGCGAGGTCGCGAATCTGTGCCTGTTGGGATACGACCCCAACGAGTATTTCACCGGACGCGCGCCGTTGGAAGCCGCGGCACAGGGCATCCAGCTCGGCAAGCATGATTTTGCCATCCGCTGCAATCTCGTCACGATCGATGATCAAATCATGACGGATTTCACGGCCGACCACGTCTCGACCGAGGAAGCCACCGAGTTGTTGGCTTCTTGTCAGAAAGAATTACTCGGCGACACCGCATGTGATGCCCGTTTGGAATTCGTGCCCGGCGTCAGCTACCGAAACCTGCTGATCTATCGCGGCGATGCCGACACGCCCGCCCCGTTTTCGAGCGAAACTCGCACGAGCGCTCCGCACGACCTGACGGACTTGTCGGTCGTCGATGATTTTCCTCGTGGCCCCGGCAGCGACATCCTGGTTCGGTTGATGAGCGATTCGGCTGCCCTGTTGGCCGATCATCCGGTCAACAAAAAACGCATCGCCGACGGCAAGCGACCTGCGACGAACCTCTGGCTGTGGGGACTCGGGGGCGCGCCGGCCATGCCGACATTCGAGCAACGCTTCGGTGTTCGTGGAGTCATGATCACCGCCGTCGACTTGCTGCGGGGCATCGCCGCGTTGGTCGGATGGCCGCGGATCGACGTCGTCGGGGCGACCGGGTACTTGGACACCGACTACGCGGCCAAAGGACGCGCCGCAGTCAATGCGTTGGCCGACTATGACCTCGTTTGCGTTCACATCGAAGCCCCCGATGAAGCGTCACACGAAGGTCGCCACGACGAAAAAATCAAAGCCCTGGAACAAATCGACCAACACATCGTCGCCCCCCTGGTCGCTGCTCTTACCGACAGCGGCCCCCATCGGATCTTGATCACCCCCGATCACCCGACGTTTTGCAGCACCAAGAAACACACTCACGGGATGGTTCCCCTGCTGATGGCCGGCGACGCAATCGAGGCCGACACGCAAACGACATACGACGAACTGGCAGCGGAGGCCGCAGGCCGTCGATTTGATCACGGCTGGGACCTGATGGACGCGTTCGTCCAACCAAAGTAGCTGATTCTCTTAGGCGAGCAGCAGATGTATCTGTATCCGCCGTAGTGGACGAGGTCACGAGTCCCCGTCGTAAAAAACCGTGTCGAGGACTCGTGACCTGGTCCACTACGTATAAATTTTCATCTACCTTTCGACTTACTTCCTTTCCCCCATTCCATTTTCCCGAGTGACATGTCACTGATCGTCCAAAAATTCGGCGGCACCAGCGTTGCCGATGTCGAAAAAATTCGTGCCGCAGCCCGCAAAGCCATTCGCGCCCAACGCCAAGGCCACCGTGTCGTGATGGTCGTCAGCGCGATGGGCAAGAACACCGATCGCCTGCTGGAACTCGCTGCGGAAATCGGCCCCAATCCGCCCGCTCGCGAGATGGACATGTTGCTGTCGACGGGCGAACAAGTCAGCGTCGCCCTCGTCGCGATGGCGATCCATGAACTGGGTGCCGAAGCAGTCAGTTTGACCGGCGGTCAAATCGGGATGAAGACCGATAGTAGTTTCAGCAAGGCACGTATTCAGGCGATCTCGACGGAGCGTATCGAGAGTCTGCTCGACGCGGGCAAGATCGTCGTCGCAGCCGGTTTCCAAGGCATCGACGACGAGTTGAATATCACGACACTGGGGCGTGGCGGCAGCGACACCACCGCGGTCGCTTTGGCTGCGGTGCTGAAAGCCGACGCATGCGAGATTTACACCGATGTGGACGGCGTCTACACGACCGACCCACGGTTGCTGCCCGAAGCCCGGCGGGTCGAAGTCATCAGTTATGACGAAATGCTGGAACTGGCCAGTTTGGGTGCCAGTGTGATGCACAATCGCAGTATCGAATTCGCCAAGAAATTCGGCGTTCCCATCCACGTCCGCAGCAGTTTCTCGGACACGGAGGGGACGATGATCGTCACCGAAACCGAGTCCGCACAGGCACCCGTCAGCGGCGCGGCGATGACACCCAACGAAGCACGTGTGACGGTGCTGGGTGTGCCCGACGTGCCCGGCAAGAGCCTGCAGATCTTTTCCGCGATCGCCGCGAAAAAGATCGCCGTCGATATGGTCGTCCAAAACGTCGGCAGCAACGGTCGCGCCGACGTGTCCTTTACCGTCCAACGCTCCGAACTGGCCCCGACGCTGACTGCGATTGTGAGCATCATCGATTTGATCGGAGCGTCTGGGGTTACGCACGATGAAAATGTTTCCAAGGTGTCTGTGGTCGGTGCCAACATGGCGAACCAAACCGGCGTCGCCTCCAGAATGTTTCGCGCACTGGCCGATGCCGACGTCAACATTCACATGATCACCACCAGCGAAATCAAAATCTCCGCATTGGTCCCACGAGAACAAGCCGCGACGGCGCTGCGTGCGGTCCACCAAGCGTTCGAGTTGCACCAAAAACCAGATGATGCCAAGTCGTGGTCGGAGATCAAAGCCGATCGTGGCGACACGAGCGACGTCAAAACGATCGTCAGTCGACTACGCGACGATGCGTTAGAAGCACTGACGTTGACCGGAATCTCCCTGACGGAAAACCAAGCACGTGTGACGTTGTTCGGCGTGCCCGATCGACCAGGAATCGCAGCCGACATGTTCGAAACGATCGGCAACGCCGGCATCTTGGTCGACATGATCGTCCAAGGATATGACGGCGAAGACGGTTCAACGAGCGTCAGCTTCACCGTCAACGAAAGCGAGCTGGCGCAGAGCGTAGACGTCGCCAAGCAGGTGGCAAAGAAACACGGGATGCGAGACGTTCAAGGTGACGGCGGGATCGTCAAAGTAACTGTCAGCGGAATCGGCCTGCGAAGTCACACGCACGTGGCGACGCTGTTGTTCCAAAACTTGGCGGCCAACGATATCAATGTCGAAATGATCGGGACCAGCGAATTGCAAGTCAACGCGGTGATCGATGCCAAACACGCACAGACCGCCAAAGAAGGTCTGACGAAGGCCTTTGCGGATTCACTCTGCTAGGCGGGATATTCTTTGAGCCGTTTCTTGTCCACAGTCACCTCTCCCGGCGCAGCTGGTGGCCCCCAGTGAGCCTCAGACGCTAGCCGTGGGCCTGAGGTGGATTGTGGTGCCGGCCCACGGCTAGCGTCTGAGGCTCACTCTGATTGCGATGCATGGGGACAAAAACATGGACTGAAAAAACAATGTCAACACCATATTTTGAACAGTCCAGCCTACGCCCCCAAGGGACAACAACAAATCCACGTTCCCTTACTTTGCCGTCCGCTTCAGTTTCTCGATGTCGCCTTCGACGGACTCGCGTTGACGTACCAAATCGCTCAGTGACTCGCGTTCTTTTTCGACCACATCTTGCGGTGCACGAGCGACGAAGTTCTCGTTGGACAACTTGCCTTCTTTGCCCGTGATCTGTTTGATCAACTGGGCATGTAGTTTCTCCAGTCGCCCGAGCTCTGCTTCCACATCAATGAACTTTTCCAAGTCCACGTGGACATCGACATCGATCGACGGCAATGACAACGGAGCGTCGGTCGGGAACGGCTTGGCATCCGGCCCCAACGCAACCACATCTGCTCCGGTGAGCGAACCGAAATACGACTGCATCGGCTGCAGCAACGCTTGTGATGACTCGCTGCAGCGGATCGCTACGGGCACTTGCTCACGTGGCGGAATGTTTTGGCTGGCGCGAATGCCTCGAATCGCTGACACGATTTCCTGAAACTCCGCGAACTGTCGTTCGATCGTCTCGTCATGATGCTCGGCAATCGACTCGGGCCACTCGCCTTTCATCAGAAACTCGCTCGGCTTGCTCGGATCTAGCCCACGCTCGGGAGCGGCTTCGTTGAGGAATCCCCAAATCGACTCGGTCACAAATGGCATGATCGGGTGCAACAGTTTCAGCAACATGTCCAAACCATGTGCCAACATCACTTGGGTTGGTCCACGCAGTGTTTCATCCGCCAAACGTGGCTTGGCGATCTCGACATAGAAACTGCAGAATTCGTCCCAGGCAAAGTCGTACAGAATTCGGCTGACCTCGGCAAACTTGTACTGCTCGATGCCCTCGGTCACTTGACGGGTCACCGTCGACAATCGACTGAGCAACCAACGGTCCTCCAAGGGCAATTCACCAGCGATCAATTTCTGCGGCGTGTAGCCTTCCAGATTCATCAGCGAGAATCGGGCGGCGTTCCAAAGTTTGTTGACGAAGTTGCGCGAGGTCTCGAATCGTTCGCTCACCACCGGAGCCTTCGGATGCGCAAGCTCGGCTTCCGATTCGGCCCACTGCGTGGAGAAGGTTTTCTTGCAATAGGGACAGTCCACCGTCTTTGCCGTACGGTTGGCTTTCGTTTGATCGATCAGTTTTTCGCAATGCGGGCATTCGTATTGAACGGGCATTCGAACGTCCTGCGTTTCCGTCGCCAGACGTGCCAAGCCGAATCGCATCGCGTCGGGACCAAACTTGTCGATCACGTCGATCGGATCCACACCGTTGCCCTTGCTCTTGCTCATCCGTTCTCCGTTGCCATCCAAGATGGTCGGGTGGATGAACACTTCGTCGAACGGAATTTCACCGACGTTGTTCAATCCCATCAAAACCATTCGAGCCACCCACAACGTGATGATGTCACGCGAAGTGATCAGAGTGTTGGTCGGATAAAAGTATTCCAGTTCGGCGGTTTTCTCGGGCCAGCCCAACGTGCTGTGCGGCCACAAGGCGGACGAGAACCACGTGTCCAAGACATCATCGTCGCGGACCAATCCCAACGCCTCGACCGCAGATTCCAGTGATTCGTTTTCGTCTCGCAGGCAAGCGAAAACGGCAAACGATCCGTCGTCATTCGGCTGGCTGGCACAGGAAAGCTGCTTGGTGTCCGCGATCTCCGAGACTTTGGCGATCAACGCGTCGGCGTCATCACTCGTGCCACAGTTGGTCGACCAAATCGGAATCCGGTGTCCCCACCACAACTGACGACTGACAGGCCAATCTCGCTTTTCACCCAACCAATCCAGGTACCCTTTGCGATACCGTGTCGGGAAGATACGAACGCGGTCATCCGACACCGCATCCATCGCTGACTGCGCCAGTTCGTCCATTGCGACGAACCATTGGTCCGCCAAATACGGTTCGATCGGAGTCTTGCTGCGATCGGAGAGCGGCAATTCGATGTCGCGATCTTCCACGTCACCCAGCAGCCCCAGTTCATCCAAATCCGCCACAACCTGCTTTCGCGCCTCGCGGATCGACAACCCCTCGTACTTGCCACCCTCGGCGTTGATCGTTCCGTCGGGGTTCAAGATATTCAGCATCGGCAACTCCTGACGCAATCCGACTTCGTAGTCATTCGGATCGTGTGCCGGTGTGATCTTCACGCAACCGCTGCCCAGCTCGGGCTTGGCCCATTCGTCGGCAACCAGGGGAATGGGGCGATCGCGTAGGGGCAACATCAGCATGCGACCATCGGCGGCCATGTCACGTAGTTGGATCAGCGCATCGAGCATTTCGGTGCGACGTTGATCCAACGCTTTGATTTGCGCGTCGATCTCGGCGCGTCCCTTTTCGCCCGCGGCGTCTCGTTTGGCGATCAACTCCGCGCGGACACGATCCAGCGCGGCGGCGGGATCTGGATGCACGGCGACGGCGGTGTCACCGAGCATCGTTTCGGGTCGCGTGGTCGCGATCTCGACGTGCTTGGGCTCACCCGGCTTGGGATCGATCACCGGGTAGAGGAAATGATAGAAGTGTCCTTTTTGGGTCACGTTCTCCACTTCGTCATTGCTGACGGCGGTTTGCAGGAAGGTGTCCCAGTTGACCAAGCGTTTGCCGCGATAGATCAATTGCTTTTGGAACAAGTCAAAGAAGGTCGCACGAACCGCAGCGGTACAACGATCATCGAGCGTGAATCTCGTGCGTCGCCAATCGCAACTGCACCCCATTCGTTTGAGCTGCCCCAAGATGCGTGCTTCGTACTGATCCTTCCAAGCCCAAATGCGTTGGATCAATGCTTCGCGTCCCAGATCATGACGCGTCTTTTTCTGGTCTTCAAAAAGTCGCCGTTCCACCACGGCTTGCGTCGCGATCCCCGCGTGGTCCGTCCCCGGCATCCACAAGGCTTCGTAGCCCTGCATGCGTTTGGTGCGGATCACGATGTCTTGCAGCGTGTTGTTCAAGCCATGTCCCAGGTGCAATGCACCGGTAACATTGGGCGGCGGGATCACGATCGTGAACGGTTTGCGTTCCGGGTTGACTTCGGCGTTTGCGCAACCGGCCTTTTCCCAGGCCTCAGTGATGCTGGGAGCCGCGGTGGCGTGATCGAATCGATTGGGAATGGTCATACGTTTTGGAATTCAGTTCGATTTGTGCAACTTGTACTCAATGGCATCGATCAAGGCGTGCCAACTGGCTTCGATGATGTTGTCGCTGACGCCGATCGTGCCCCACGTTTCGTCGCCGTCTCGGCTTTCGATGTTGACGCGGGTTCCGGAGGCGGTGCCAGCACCGGTATCGACCACACGGACTTTGTAGTCGACCAATTTCATTTCTTTCAAGCAAGGAAACATTGGATCGAGCGTTTTACGCAGGGCCGAGTCCAACGCGTTGACGGGGCCGTGTCCTTCCGCAGCGTCGAAGTAAAAATCGTCGCCGACGCGGATCTTGATGATCGCTTCGGCAAACGCGGCTTCGGAATCCGACGTCACATTCCCCGCTTCGATGCGGTATTTGATCGGATGAAAGTGTTCGACGAAGGTGCCCGCGATCCGTTTGATCAGCAGATTGAAGGACGCACCGGCATTCTCGAACTGGTAACCGCGATTCTCCAAGCGAACGACTTCGGCCAAGATCTTTTTCTGCAGTTCCGGATCGTCATCGATACCGTGCTTGTTCGCAACGGCGACGATGTTGGCTCGACCGGATAGCTCACTGACCAGGATACGTCGTTCGTTACCGACCAACGCGGGATCGATGTGTTCGTAGGTCTGTGAGGCTTTGTTGATCGCGTGGACGTGCATGCCGCCTTTGTGCGCAAACGCACTTTGGCCGACGAAAGGTTGACCGCCACGCCACTGCAAGTTCGCCGTCTCGTAGACAAACCGGCTCAGCTCCGTCAGCGGTTGCAGCGATCGTCCACCCAAGACCGAGTAGCCGGTTTTCTTGAGCGCCAAGTTCGCGATCACGGCGATCAAGTCCACGTTGCCGCAACGCTCACCGATGCCGTTGATTGTTCCTTGGACTTGGGTCGCACCGGCGTCCACACTGGCCAGCGAGTTGGCGACCGCCAGTTCACTGTCGTTGTGGCAATGGATGCCAAAGGTCACTTGGGGGTATTCTTGTAAACCATCGATCGCCGCCCGGGTGACTTCCGCGATCCGCTCCGGCAACGTGCCACCGTTGGTGTCACACAATGCCATGCATTGTGCTCCGGCAGCGGCTGCGGCACGCAAGGTTTGGATGGCGTACTCGGGGTTGGCCGTGTAGCCGTCAAAGAAATGTTCCGCGTCGTAAATCACGTTCGCGTTTTGGGCGAGGAACTCGGCGCTTTCACCGATCATCGCCAGATTCTCATCGAGCGAAACCCGCAGGACTTCGGTGACGTGATAATCCCAAGTCTTGCCGACCAGGGTCACAAACGGCGTCTTGGCATTGACCAGAGAAAGCATCCCAGGGTCATCGGCCGCCTTGAAGTCACGCCTTCGCGTCATCCCGAATGCGGAAACCTGTGTTCCGCCGAGGTCACGTTGCCGGATTTCTCGAAAGAACGCGACATCCTTTTCGTTGGACAACGGGTAACCGCCTTCGATAAAATCCACACCGATTTCGGCGAGCCGCTCGGCGATATTGAGCTTGTCCGCCAACGAAAAGCTGACGCCTTCGCCCTGCGAACCGTCTCGCAAGGTCGTGTCGTAGATTTGGATATGCTGAGCGTTCATGTGGTGTTCAATTACGAAAAAACCCCCGCCGGCTGTTGAAAAGCCACGGGGGTTGTGAGTGGTTTGTCATGCCCACACCTGGGCGACCGCAGATTGCGGACGCTGGCTGGGATTCCCCCGCGTCATCGTCGGCTAACAATGCCGGTGACGCGGCCAATAATGAGAACGGAAACGGGCACGAAAACGTCTTGTTCGGAGGTGGGGTCGTTTGAAGCGGATAAGGATAAGCAATGCGGTGGGGCTGTCAATCGCGGTTTCCCCCCGCTCGCTCGTAGCCGCCCCCAATGGACTCAAGCGGCGTCGCCGGGGTTCGCTCTCCGGGGCTCTTCCGTCGGCAGCGGCAGCGTTTTTTCGCTCAGTCGGCTCGGCAAACGGGAAATCCAGCGGGCCGAAAACACAGCAAAAACCAAGCACATCAGCAACATGACCGACGTGACCAGCAGTTGCTGTTCGTCGCTCTGATGGTCTCGGATCTCGGGAATCCATTGCATGATCGTGCCCGCCCCGAGCAAGACGCCCAGAACCGCGATCCCTGCGGCAACCGAAACGGCAGATCGCCGTCGGTGCGGATTCAATCCGACGACTCCGCAGAATTGGATGGGAATGCCCAGCATCATCGGAACGAATTGAGCAGGCGACTTGGCCATCGACGTCATCAACGCCACGGCGGTCAACGCACACAGCAGCACACCAAAAAGAATTCCGACTCGTGCCATCCGCCTGAATGCCTTGCAGTCGACTGCAGAGAGGTGGCTGACCCTCGACAATCGTTCAATCTGTGTTGTTTCGTTGTGGTTCACAAAAGGTCAGCCCCCTTTTGCATGGTCGGCTGCGCCGCATCAGCCCGATGACATGCTGATGACATGCTGTTCAGACCGATGACAAGCTGATTCGACAACCGATCTCGGAGTATAGTGAGCCAATTGAGGTTGCGATACCGACACCTGTTTTCCTCGTTTTCCGCTCCCCCCCTACCATATGGCCCCGCCCGTCATGGCCCGAACACTGCTCACATCCGCCGTCGTTGCTTGCATCTCCCTGTGCTTTGCTCCACTGGCGGATGCACACGCCGATTCGCCGACGAAAAAGCCTGCCGTCGGCTCCGGCGACTGGACCTCCTGGCGAGGCGGCCATCACGACGGAATCGCCGCCTCCGAACAGTCTCCGCCGACGACGTGGTCGAAAACCCAAAACGTTGCCTGGAAAGCCAAGGTGCCGGGGAGAGGTCACGGATCGCCCGCCGTGTTGGGCGATCAAGTGTTCCTGCAGACCGCCGATTCGGACCGTGACACTCAAACCGTCATCAGTTTTGACCGGCAAACAGGCCAACAGAATTGGGAGACCGTCTGTCACACTGGAGGGCAAAGCTCAGGGAATCGAAAACCGAACGAGAAAGCAACGTACGCTTCGTCGACCATCGCCACCGACGGGGAACGTCTGTTCGCAAATTTCTACAATGCGGGCAAAGTACACACGACGGCGTTGTCGCTCACCGGCGAAATCCTTTGGCAACGTGAAATCACGGATTACGAGATTCACCAAGGTTTCGGAACGTCGCCCGCCGTCTATCAAGACCTCGTGATCGTTTCGGCCGACAACAAATCCGGAGGAGCAATCGTTGGCCTGGAACGTGCAACAGGTAAAGTCCGCTGGCGTCGTGACCGCCCCGCCAAGCCGAACTATGCGTCGCCCATCATTTTGACCGCCAGTGGACGTGAGCAACTGGTTTTTCTCGGCTGTGACTTGGTCACCAGTCTCAACCCTGCGACCGGGGAATTGCTTTGGGAGCACGAGGGGTCAACGACCGAGTGCGTCGCCTCCACCGTGACCGACGGCACACACGTTTTTACAAGCGGCGGTTATCCTAAGAATCACATCGCCGCGATGGTTGCCGACGGCAGCGGCAATATCACCTGGGAAACAAACACGCGCGTCTACGTTCCATCCATGGTTTGCAAAGACGGCTACTTGTTCGCAGTCCTGGACGCAGGAATCGCGGCTTGCATCGACTGCAAAACGGGTGACGAAGTATGGAAACAACGCCTCGGCGGCACCTTCACCAGCTCTCTGGTTCTGGTCGGCGATCAGATTTTTGCGACCAATGAAGAGGGCACCACGTTCATTTTCAAAGCGAACCCAGAGCGATTCGAGCAAGTCGGTGAAAACAAGCTGGGGGAAAGCGTTTTTGCAACGCCGGCGATCTGTGGCGGCCAGATTTTTGCACGAGTCGCCCACGCCGAAGACGGTCGACGGCAAGAATACCTTTACCGCCTCGGTCAATAGACCTGGACGCCCTACCTCATCGCCGCCTACTGCAAACGTTCTCAGGACGTTATGCTGTATGCTGGAATAACCGGTCGCGACTCAAGCCCCCAGTCGTCGCTTCCTTTCCCGACTCATCCAATCCTGCCGGACCAACATGGCTATCGATCACAGAATTCCTGTCAGCCTGGAACTCCTGCGACAACTGCACCACGTGCATAAACAGCAAGCGGAATTGCAGGGACAACTGGACCGCGGGCCGCGGCAGATCAAAGCCGGTGAAGCGTTGGTGGCAAAAGCATCGCAAGAGCTTGAATCGGCAAAGCAAAAGCTGAAGCAAGCGAAGATGAGCTGCGACGAAAAAACACTGCAACTCAAATCTCGCGAGGATGGAATCAAGTCGCTGCAAGTCAAACTGAACGCGGCAAAGAGCAATCGCGAGTTCGATACCTTCAAGGAGCAGATCGCTGCAGACGAACAAGCCAACCTGGTGCTCAGCGACGAGATCCTCGAAGCGCTCGAAAAGATCGACGAATTGACAGCCGCAGTGACCGCTGCCGAACAAGAACTCAAGCAGCAGATCGCGGCACAAGAAAAACGTGTTGTTGAAGTCAGTCAGCGGATGCTCGTCAAAGAAGAAGAACTGGTCCTGGTCCGCGAGCGGCTCGCCAAAGCCGAGAAAGAAATTCCCGCCTCGGCACGCCCAGACTACGATCGCTTGGTCGACCAACGTGGCGAAGAAGCTCTCGCGCCGATCGACCTGGAAGACGAATCGTGTGGTGGGTGCTACCAAACACTGACCACTCAGTTGATCGAATCGGTACGACTGCAGTTCCTCATTCGCTGCCCCAACTGCAACGCCATGCTCTATTTGGCCAAGTAAACATCGGCCATCCATTGCTGGCATACGGAAAAGCAAATTTGCCAGGGCGGCTCGTATTCCCGCTTGGTTCACCGTGCGGAACTGCCCGCCGGTGGCTCACAGTGCGCTTCACCGCACAGCTCTTGTGTTCAGGTTTGACGGTTGCGTTGACTCCAATGAAACATTTCATTGCATCAATCTTGATGCGTGTTTCTCGTCGATTGCAATCCTGTATCTGAAGGTATCGTTTTGCCAGGGAAGGCTTTGATGAACGGACGCATGGTGTTTCGATGGGCGGTGATTGCTTGTTGTTTTCTGGCTCAGCGGTCGGCAATGGTAACGGCAACGGCTGACGAGGCGTACTGCTCGCAGTGCTCATCCTACGGAGACGTTGTCTGTGGCCATTCACCGGGCTGGAATCTGTTCATGCAAAATTTGCAGACGGGACCTGCTGTGATTTCGCAGAGCGCGGGCAACTGTGCCCAGCCCACATCGACCTACTCGCCTGCCCACGCACCGATCTACTCACCTGCCGGCTGTCCCGACTCCGCGCCGGTCGTCGCCCCCGCGTATCGGCCGTTCGCGGCGGACCTGGGTGGGCTCTACGGCGGGTTCGAGTTTCTCTGGATGCGCGCCAGTTTTGACCAGAACGTTGCGTTGATCATTGATCCGCCGGTCGGCAATACGTTGGTCCCGTTTGACTACGGCTACCGTTTGTCTCCGCGAACTTGGCTGGGCTGGGAATCCTGTCAGGGCGGCGGATTCCGCGCGACGTACTTCGGCTTTGATCACCAACCCGCTGCGGAATCGGTGACAGCCGTTGCGGGGGCGACACCTGTTTATGTCTTTGTCTACGGTGCAGGCGGCAACCTGTCACGCAACGCGCAAGCCGTCGTGGGGCAAACACTCACGTCACAGCATGAACTGACCTTGCACGCCCTGGATTTAGAAGCCACCCAGCGGTTCCGTTGGCACACGCTACGTGGTGTCGTGGGCGGCGGGGTGCGACTGGCGAGCATTGACCAGCGATTGAGCGGCCAAGTACGTGATGGCGCGGGTGCACTGCAAGAAGCCGTTTCCAACAGCCTGGAACTCAGCGGCGCCGGCCCGACACTTTCATTGCAACTGACGCGTCGTGTAGCGTCATCGAGACTGGAGATCTATGGAGGGCTTCGTGGTTCGCTGCTGATGAGTGAAACCAGTCAACGGATCTATGAAATGAAGGGAGCGTTCACAACGGAGCTGGAGGACCGGGCAACGCAACGCGAAGTCCTGACATCGCTGGACATGGCGATCGGACTGCAATGGACCCAACCCTTTGTCAATCACTCGCAGTGGTTTGTCCGCAGCGGCTACGAGGTGCAAGCCTGGTTCGACGCCGGCGGCCCCGTCGATTCACACAGCACCATCGGCCTAGACGCCATCTCACTCGCCCTGGGATTGCAATTTTAGACGCTAAACCGATGACTAAAACTCTACAGCCTTCTGTACCATGACGAAGTGCAACGTACCAACCCCTCCTAGCGTTTGGATAAGTCATTGCACTTCTTGCGTTACAACCGGGCGACAGCGAGTTTACAACTTGGCAACTCGATCTCTCCACACCGCAAATCCTTTATTGCAGCGGCGGGCCACCATGTCTAAGTCAATGATTTCAGAGAGTCGGGCGTAGGCATCCGCTAGGCCAATATCCACGCCGCTTGCATCTCGAATGGCTGCCATTGACGCTTTCGCGTCGCGATTAGACTCTGGTGCTGGCTGAGTTTCAATCGCTAAACTAAAAACTCGCGATAGCGCCTTTTCATCCGCCAGAAACCAAGCATCGAACGTTTCGATGGCGATGCCAAACGCTCGGGGGATCAAAAACTCATCATTTCTTTGCGCCTGATCAATCGACCTAATTCGCCCATGGGCGCGGTCGCAATCAACACCTGCGATGACACGGTCAAACCCAAGGCTCTGTGCATCGTACAAAATAGACACGAACTTCTTGAGCACGCCGTCGCCTCGACTCGTCGAGCGAAACTTCCGAGACTTCCCGCGCGGACTTTTCCAGGACTCAAATTCAAACTCGCAATCATCGGGATTTGTCATGATCCGTCTAATCAGGCTCTCCAGCGCGCCGCCATGTTCATGTTTGCCCTCGCAGATCACCCAAACGCGACGACGGGTGGATGCACTGTCTCCGCTGCCTGTCATGGAATCGTAAGCTCAGACGACGGATCCAGATAGTTCGACCAAATTTCCCCTAATTCAAAAAGATCCTGTTGCTGGCGAACGGTTTCATTTGTATCCAACCGCTGAGTCGTGATCGAACCATTGACACGACGGCACCATGTCACCTCGTTGGGCTTCATTTCATCAACGAGATACGGCGAATGACTGGTCATGATGATTTGAATTGCAGGAGATTGTTCCGTCATCTTTCGGAGCAACCGAACGATCTCGCGTACGCGGCCAGGATGGATTCCATTCTCTGGCTCTTCGACGAGCAAAATCTTTGGAGGGTCGGGCAGATAGGAGATTGCCAAGTATGCGAGCGTATACAGCATGCCCTCAGCGGCTTGCGGCGCGGGGATGGAAGCTCCGTTCTCGAGTCGAAAATAGAGCTGTTTGCCATTGCCAGGCTTCAGTGACAGCGTTTGTTCAGGATCGTCGACTGGACTATCAAACGCCTTTTCTTGCTTCAACTCAATACCAACAACACCAGGGAACTGAGAACAAAAGGTCTTTTCAAGTCGCCCGAAATTCTCTCGGCTTTCACCGAGCAAATCATCCAGCATCGTAGGGAGACCAAACCCGTTTCCTGCAATGCGAAGATGCCGTTCGGGGGATAGCGTCGCGGGTAAGGAAAGATTCCTCGCTGACCACCGAAGATACCAACAGGGACAGAGGTTCTGTTTAAGGGAGTCCGCGATCGCAAAGTGCTGCTGATCTAACATGGCAGGTCGGCTCGGGTGACCTGTCAACGTTGAAACATTGCCATAAGCAATTGACTTCCCGTCAAAGTCGGCCGACTTGAGTGTGACCGTTCGGTCGGCAGTCGGGAATTCCGCCTCAAGTCGATAAGTTCCAGCAATGGAACCGTCGATGTCCGCCTCAATGCTAACCTTGCTGCCACCACTGCCTGAATGCACCAACTGCTGGCCATTCCAGCGGCCAAGAAATGTCATACCGAGAGCATGATCTAGGCTTCGTGAAATCGCCGCAATTGCTTCTAGAAAACTTGTCTTGCCAGAATCGTTCGGACCTATCAACAGATGCAACGGGCTCAACTCGAGTTCAGCACTCGCGATCGCTTTGAAATTGGTCACCCGGATTGTTTTGAGCATCGTTAGAACTCGTTGCAGACATCAAATCGCTACGTTTCATGATTGCGAATAGTGTACACCGAGGAACGGTCCGCATCGAGATAGCGAACAATCTTCCACTCGATTGCTGTCTCTGCCATCATTCACCGCCGAATCAGGAGGAAAAGTGGGCCAGCGATCATACAGAATCCTGCGCAACGCAGGTGCGCTAGCACCATGGCTTCCACACAGTTGATGAAATAGAATGTTGAGAATGAGTTCGCTTTGTATTGACAATCTGAGGACCGACACCCGCTCTGACGGGGAATGGTCACCGTTCTTTGAACCATTCGACTGAGACTGATCGGTGTCGCATCAACATCTCCTGACGTTCATCCTTTCATTCTCTCTCTGCATGGTCGCTCTTGTCGGATGCAAAAAGAAGAATCCGGTCACTGAGATTGCGGCGGGACAAAGTGGGATTTCCGTGGTCGAGACCGACCTGACGGACTTGGCCGACGGCTGGCATCAATGGCGTGGGTTCTCTGGCGATGGAGTTGCCCCTGATGGTGAGATTCCCGTCACTTGGGATCCAGCCAGTGATTTCAAATGGACGGCCAAGATTCCCGGACGTGGTCACGGTAGCCCCATTGTTGTGGGTGATCTGGTCGTTGTCGCGACCGCCGTGAAGTCGGACGATCAGTTTCGTATGTTGGCGTTTGATCGAGAGAGCGGACAAGCAAAATTTGACACGGTCATTCATCGCGGAGGATTTCCCAATCCCAACGATATTCACCCCAAAGCAACCTACGCGAACTCGACGGTCGCCGGTGATGGCAAGTATTTCTATCTGGCGACGTTCAACAACGAGCGGGTCTACGTCACCGCCGTCGACACCGTCGGCGAGATCGTTTGGCAAAATGAAATCGGACGCTTTGTTTCTAAATTCGGCTACGCGCCTTCACCCGTCTTGTACAAGTCATTGCTGATCGTCGCTGCCGATAACGGTGGCGGCGGGTACCTCGTGGGCATCGATCGGATCAGCGGCGAGATCGCTTGGCGAATCGCAAGGGGCAATGTGGATACCTACTCCAGTCCGGTGATCGCCAACATCGGTGGACGCGATGAGCTGATCATCACCGGCGGCGATCAAATGGTGGGCTACTCGCCGGAGTCGGGCGAGGTCCTTTGGCAAACACCGTGCATCTCAGAAGCAACCTGCGGGACTGCGGTCGTCAGCGGCAACAAGATCTTTGCATCCGGTGGCTATCCCGACAAAGAAACCGTTTGCATCTCCGAGGGCAAGAAGGTTTGGTCCAACCGCACCAAAGTCTATGAGCCTTCCCTAGTCACCGACGGAGTACACGTGTTCGCGGTCAGTGACGATGGGATTGCCTACTGCTGGCGAGCCGAAGACGGGCAGGAGATGTGGAAGAAACGTTTGGGCGGCAACTTCAGCAGCTCACCTCTGTTGTGCAATGGAAACATCTACGTCGCGGACCTTTCGGGCAACTGTTACGTGTTCGCTGCAAAGGGCGACGGTTACGAGCAAATCGCCAAGAATCGCCTGCGTGACGATTGCTACGCCAGCCCGGCGGTCGCGTCAGGGCGTCTCTATTTCCGAGTCGGTTTAGGCAGCGGAGACTCACGACAGGAAGAGCTGATCTGCATCGGCGAAGCACAGACAAACGCTGACGAATGATCGCACAGAGGCCTGTGAACTTAGGCGAACTTGGGAATGCATGAGTAAGCCGCGACGCGTAAGAAACGGCAATCAATTTCTGGCGTAGTGGACGCTAAGTGTGAAGACGGGCACGCCGCATTTTGTCATGCACAGCATGACCTACTTTTGTCATGCACAGCATGACCTACGATTGATTCGCGATGGATATCGGCTTACTTTTCCGAGCGATTCTGACGCTGCATCGCATTGAGATGCTCGTACATGTTGAATCGCTTCGGAAAACGAACACCTGTTTGGGTCGCCCAAGTTTCCCACATCGCGATCATCTTGGCGCGGCGTTGGGACTCTGTCGCCGACAGATCGTTGAGCTCCGTACGATCATGGCTCAGGTCATACAATTCCCAAGGCTTCTGGTACTCGCGGACCAGTTTCCATTGCCCGATCCGAACCGCCGCGTTGCCCTCGTGTTCCCAGAACATCGGCTCGTCATGAATCGGTTGATCGCCGCCAGCCAACAGCGGCAGCATTGAACGCCCTTGGCACTGAGCGATCTTGTCTGGATAGGTCCCACCGGAAAGGTCCAAGACCGTGGCCATGAAATCTTGCAGATAAGCGTGCTGGTGCACCAGCTTGCCATGCTCGGACTCGGGGATTCCAGCCGGCCAATGGGCGATCATCGGCGTGCACGCGCCACCTTCGTGAACAAAGTGTTTGTACTTTCGATACGGCGTATTGCAGGCACCCGCCCAGTGCAGCCCGATTCGCACTCCGTCGGTCGTCTCCAACGGCGGATTACGCACCATGGCTTCGTCACCTTTACCAAAGTCGCCGCCTTCCTGACACGCACCGTTGTCCGACAAAAAGAAAATCACCGTGTTGTCCAGTTGATCGGACTGTTGCAGATACGCGATCAGCTTGCCAATGTTTTGATCGATCGAATCAACGCATCCCGCGTAGGCCGCCATGACGGCATCCAGTCGGTCTCGTTGCTTGTCCGTCAAACTTTCCCACTGCGGGCCTGGATGCTCGGCAGGTTGAGTCCCGGGCGCCAACAATCCGAGTTCGCGTTGGCGTTGGTTGCGGGCCTTGATCAATTCCCCCCAACCGCCCTTGTACTTGCCGCGGTACTTTTGAAAGTCAGACCATTTGGCGTTGAGCGGCCAGTGGGGTGCGTTGTAGGCGAGATACAAAAAGAATGGAGAATCGTCTTGAGTCTTTGCCGACTCGATCGACTCGATCGCTTTCTCGGTGAAGGTGTCCGTGGCATAAAAGCCGTCGGGCACGGCAATCGACTCGTTGCCCTCAGTTAAACCGCGGTCACCGCCCGGTTGGAAATAATTGATCGCGCCACTGATGCAACCGTAGTATCGGTCGAACCCGCGTTGCAGCGGCCAGCAGTTTTTGTCATCCGTGCCCAAATGCCACTTGCCCGTCATCAAGGTCTTGTAGCCACTCGATTTCAGCACTTCGGCAAGCGTCATGCAGCGATCATTCAAATAACCTTGATACGGCCCCTCAAATCCCAACGGCTTGCCCGGGGGTGCCGTCATGTGCCCGATCCCGACTTGATGTGGCTGCAATCCCGTGATCAAGCTCGCGCGAGTCGGGCAGCAGCGGCCTTGATTGTAGAACTGAGTGAAACGCAATCCGTTGGCTGCCAACGCGTCGATGTTGGGGGTTTCGATTTCGCCGCCGTAGCACCCCAAATCGGAATAGCCCATGTCATCCACCAACACGATGATGATGTTCGGCCGCTTTCCAGACAACGACGCGTCAGCAGCATCTGCCCCGAATCCATTTTGCAGCAGAACGAACACCAACAATAACGACACAAAAAATAACCTTCCGGTCAAATAGTTTGTGTTGAACGTGGGCTGATGCGACTTCGTCGACGCATGGAAGATCGACTCAGAATGAAATGGGAACATCGACTGGGAAATCGACTGGGACATGGGCACGGAAATGGGCATGAACAAAGGACTGATGTTTAGCGAACATTTGAATTCGTTCGTCAGATTTCAACGCTACTCCATCGTAATCTGTTACAACAGCCCTGCTGATGAGTCCAGCGAATGCGTTCACTGGATCATTTTTCTCAGATCTTACCCCCATTTGGAGTCGTGTTGCATGGAAGAAATAGAGACCTCTTGGACTCGACTTCAGAAAGCCTTTGTCGACGATCACCGTCAGATGACCCGCGGGTATCAGCACTTGCTGGATCTGCTGGGCAACCGCGATTTCCCAAGTGCTGCTCGTGAAGCGTCACGTTTGGATACCGTCGCCGGACCGCACATTGAGTTTGAGGAGAGATACTTGTACCCCGAAGTCGAACGCGTCCGGGGAGATGATTGCACCATCACGTTTGACCCCGAACACGCTGGCGTGCTGTCGGTCATCGCGGAGCTGCGAGTACTGCCTCATGATGCAGCCCCCAAAGCCGAATCGGTCGCCGCCTGGAAACAACACTTACGCTCCGGGATCAACCACGCGTCAGCGTGCGGCGCACTGCTCAACGAACTGAAGGATTTGCCCGAGGACGAGCAAACCGCGCTGCTGACGGCACTGATGGGACTTCGCGAAAAAGGCTCTCGATGGACCGAAATGGAGCCCCCCGCGGACAAAAACGATTGACCGGTGCGTGCACGCACGGCGCACATGTGCGAAGATGCACATGGGCTGAACGATGGCTTTGTACTCACGTCTCAGTACAGGTGCCGAAAATCGAAATTATTTTGCCCGTCGATGTGGGACGACATTTCTTGAGATCCGATGGCGCTAGCCACGGACCTCGAAGGGTTGGGGCTAAACCAGAAGGCCCGCGGCTAGCGGGCTGATGATTTAGTCGAAATTGGGAATGTCGGGGTGAGCCGTGAGCCGTGAGCCGTGAGCCGTCAGGCACCGGGCAGTGCGGTAGGCCCGGCCGCTTACGCGTCGCGGCTCACTAAATCAACAGCCCGCTCGCTGCGGCACGTGATTTGCCAACCACGCCTGCATCGAAGTTCAACACTGAGTGTCGAGCGTAGCGGCGCTTGGAAGCGTCGTTCACAGCCTCATTCCCTATCCTGTTCACCTGCGATCCATGACCGAGAACCCCATCAAAATGCTGCTGGTCGAGGACGAAGACGATTTCCGTGAATCGTGTGCTCGTTGGATGCGGCGGAAAGGACACGATGTCAGCACGGCGGCCAGCGGCGCCGAAGCGCTGGGGTTGTGTGAGGAGGAGAGCTTTGAGGTCGCGGTTTTCGACATGAACATGCCGGGCATGTCCGGGATGGAGTTGCTGCAGCGTGTCCATCAGGACAAGATCGAGATGGAAGTGATCATCTTGACCGGACAAGGCACCATCGAAACGGCCGTGTCGGCGATGAAACTCGGCGCGTGTGATTTCTTATCCAAACCTTGCTCCCTCGGCGATCTGGAACATCACTGCGAGCTGGCCCGAGACCGAGGAAAGCTGCGACGGGAGAACAAACAGCTCAAGGAAATCATTTCACGCAGCAAACCTGCCTTGGAAATGGTCGGCGAATCTCCGGTGATGAAACATGTGATCAAAGTCGTCCAGAAAGTCGCGCCCACCGACAAGCCGGTCTTGATACAGGGAGAAAGTGGAACCGGAAAGGAAGTCGTCGCCAGGGCGATCCAGCAGAACAGTGCGATGGCGGACAAGCCTTTTGTGACGATCAACTGTGCCGCGTTGCCCGAACAGCTTGTCGAAAGCGAACTATTCGGTCACCAAAAAGGCGCTTTCACGGGCGCAACCTCTGACAAGCCCGGCCTGTTCGAAATCGCCGATGGCGGAACGTTGTTCATCGATGAGGTAGGCGAGCTGCCGCTGTCGTTGCAGCCGAAGTTGCTACGCGTGTTGGAAGACGGCTCGATGCGTCGGATCGGATCCCACAAAGAACGCACAGTGAAAGTACGGCTGATCGCAGCAACCAATCGTGACTTGAGCGATGAAGTCGCTGCGGGGAATTTTCGCGAAGATTTGTTCTATCGCATCAACGTACTGTCGTTGCAACTGCCGCCGTTGCGTGAACGCGAGGGAGACATTGATCGACTGATTGATCACTACCTGCCGGTTCCTTGGCACATCGACGATGCGGCGCGTGACGCGATGAATCGATACAGTTGGCCGGGCAACATTCGGCAACTGATCAACGTGATTCAGCGTGCAACGATTCTGGCGGACGGAAATGACGTGACGTTGGATGACCTGCCATCGGAGATCGCCAATTGCACCGACGTGCCGTCAGACCGATCCAACGATCAAGATGTTTCGGCAAACGGATCTGCACACCAGGCGGCTCCGCTGCCACCGTCGTTGAAACTCGACGACGTCGCCAAGACGCACGTGCTGTATGTCTTGGACAAGGAAAACGGCAACAAAGCAAAAGCCGCCCGTGTCCTGGGAATCCACCGCCGCAAACTCTACCGACTCCTGGAACGCTTCGCCGGCAACGAGTGCAAAGAAGAATCCGTGTCAGCCGTCGAGTGAAATGATACGCTTCAGTTTCGCAAATGAGCGTAGAGAATTGGTTTACACTGAACGTAGAACGTTGCTGTTTGATACATCAGCTGGAACGCGATAGCGTCCGGTTCACCTGGCAAAACACGACAACCGGACGCTAACGCGTGGCGGATGATGTGTGCAGACTGTTTTCGTGCCAATCCGCGCAAACCGTTTCGTCCAAACGTATTGCGAAAAGTGTAGCGGGTCGCCTGAAACATCCAGAGCCTACCTTGGAGGACGATCTCCTGTCGAAATCAAAGACTTGGTCCATCGCAATATCGCGACCAAACCGAAAACAAAAATCACTGCCATGATCGCATTGGGAACGATGCCTCCAACGCGATAAACAATGTCACCACCGGCGGTGCGATTGGCCGCTAGAAAAGGCCATCCATAGGCGTCATCCATAGTAAACCAAAAATGATACTCTCCGTCCTTTCCTCTTAAGTACACGTCGTGGCTTCGCTTTGTCGTGTTGACCGCCAGCATTGCGGCAGAAAGAGAAATGGCGATCAACAACTCTTGAAGACTCCAGCGAGATCCCGCGGGCTTTGTGTTGAGTCGACGGTTGATGACAGGGCTCGGGGCGTTTGGTTTGTGTATGAGCGGATGATGGTGGTCGTTTTCGACTCGGAGAGTCGAACGACAATTGTCGCTCGACTTTCCAAGTCGATGGCGTGTCCCGCCATGTGTCTTGCCATTTCCGAACGCTTTCCCACGCAGACGTCCCCTCCCTCGCATTCGCCTAAACGGCTCTGCACGACCTCCCCCAAGTTTCTTGAGGGAGGTGTCAGGATTACCAAATGCGTGACGGCCAACGGCCCACTCTTGCCGATTCGTCTCTTGAGCGAATCAGCGAACCCGATCAGGCGTTGGTTTTGACGTCTGCGTCGTCTGCCAAGTTCACCCAAACGTGAACGTGCGGGGCACCTCGATAGTGCCAAACGAACGAAGGTCCTTCCAGACGCCAGTTGTCCCATACACCATCCTTGCCGAGATCGTGATCGCTGTAGAATGCGAGCGAGCAGGCATCTAATCCGCCTTGCGTTTCGATGCACTTAATCGCTTCGGCTTGGTCATCCGTCCGGTACATTTCGACCAGCAGCCCGAGGACTTTTTGCATGTGCTCCTTTTGGTCGGCCGACATGTCGGAAACGGGTAGGCCTGGGATTTCCTTCTTACCTCGGAAGCCAACGGCTTGTTCACGCGGCGTGGTCGGCAGCAAAGCTTGTTTTTGCTGACGGCCATCGAGCATCTTGTACAGATCATTGGCCGCAACGGCTTGATGCCAAAACACGTTGTCCGTGTGGTTCGGGTTCTCGTTGAACTCGGGGGCGTGACCGTAGAAAATCGGGCCGCCGAAGGCGACGTGATCAGCGGAGTTTCCGTCACAACGCAGGGTCATGTGGCGACCGGTCAGGACCAATTCGAACTTGCTCTGTCCTGGATGGCCAAAGATCGCGATCGATTGTTCGTTTCCGAATCCGCCCGCGTCGTCTTCCAATTGTTTGTAGTAACGTTCGTGCCAGTCGGGGTGAATGATCGATTCAAAGACTTGCTTGACCAAATCACGTTGCTCATCGTTGTAGAAGTCGTCGACGATGGACGGTTTGGTGATATTCCAATTGTTGGCGACAAAGGTCCGCAGCAGACCACGTTTCGGATCGACGTGATCCCAGTCAAAACAGACAGTTCCTTTCTGTTTGTCCGAGAGCGACTGATACAGACGCCCGACCAGCGACTCGGTGGTGACCGTGGCAGCGTCGGCCATCGCCGCAGTGCCGGACAGCGCCGCTGCGCCGGACAGTGCCGCGCCAATACCGGCAGTGGTTGCAACCGATGATTTCAGGAAACCTCGGCGATCGAGAGGGAACTCATTGAACATTGCGATGACCTGCGGGGTGAAAGGGGAGGGGGCGGACTGACAGCGAGTTGTCTCCGCGACGCCACATTCTATCAGATCGCCGGACTTGATTCGCGTCTGAATTTTCCCAGCAGAGAATGCGCCGCTCGCACTTTGGTCGAAACGCCGACGAGCACAAAAAGTCCCGATAAAAAATAAGCGACCAACTTGGTTCCCGCGGGGGTGGGCATCCCCAAAGCGATCAGCGAAGCGACCGATGCAGCGATCGCGTATCCGACGACGGACAATTCACAGCTCGCTTTCGCTCCATCGTCACCGCATTTGAGGGCAAAGGACCGCATGATCAACGCGATCACGGCTTGGCTGATCAACAGCCCGGCGAATGCGGACGCTCCAAAGAGACGCACGAACCCATTAGCAAATCCCGCGTTAAAGACGGCCATCAAATAGCCGTAAACGGCGACCATCGAAAACGTTTGGAGCACCAACGCCAGCCATGCCGACCTACGCTGAGGTTGCGTGATGGTGCACCAATGTGCCACGCCTAGAATCGATACCATTAAACCGAAACCGACACCCAGTGGTATCCCAGAAAAAAGGCCCCCATTAGGATCCAGCGGATTCAAGTCAGACAAAGTAGCGATGATGGGGGTGAGGAACAGCATCACAACTACGACGGAATGCCCCGTGCGAACCAGATTGATACCACTTAAGATAGCTTGGCGATCGCGATCGCTCATCGAACCTTCGGCCTCTTGACCTGTCTCGACTTTCACCGCGTCGGATTCCAGCTCCGCGGGAGCTTGGTAGGGGTTGAGCGTCATCTGTTTCCTCTGTTTGCCAACACAAGTAAAAACATCATGCTGCTGTTTCGTTTCGAGTATCGTTCTGCATTGTATCGCGATATCCGACTGACGGTTCTATTTGGAATAACGTTGGCAATCGTGCTGTTGCTCTGTTCAGCAGACTTTTCCACGGCCGATGATCAAACGAAAGACCCAGGTCTACGTGATGTGGTTGAACGATACCGTGCCGACCTCGATACGATTCGATTTCGTTATCAAGTTCCCCTGTCTCCACGTCGTGACGAGCGACTGAAGGAATTCTGGCAGAAGCAACAGCAACAGATCTCTAAAATCGACTTCGACTCGTTGACCACGCAAGGCAAAGTGGACCATGCATTGCTCGCCGAGTCGATCCGTTACGAACAAGCCAACTTGGTCATCCAGCAGAGCCGTGACACGGCGGCGATGAAAATGATTCCTGGCGTGCAGTCGCTGGTCGAGTTGCTGGAGCGTGATGAAACAAGCCACACGGTCGAAGCAAAATCCGTTGCAGAAATCTTTGAATCGGTGCGTCGCGCGCTGTCCGAGTTGCCCAAGGATTTGCAAGAGTTGCGAGACAAAGATTCGAATTCGATCGATGTTGCCCTGCGATTTGACGCGTTGCGAGCAGCCAAGCAGATCGAAGAATTGCAACGGGCGATGAAGGAGTTTCATACGTTCTACTCCGGATACGACCCGAATTATTCATGGTGGGCGGCCGAGCCCTTCAAACAACTCCGCGACGCGCTCTCACGACATGAAAAGATGTTGCGTGAAGAGATCTTGGGGATTGCAGTGGACGACAAGGACACGATCATCGGTCAACCGATCGGCGAGGCCGCCTTGCAATTGGAGTTGCAGCATGAGTTGATCCCGTACACGCCGAGCGAGTTGATCCAGATCGCCGAAGAAGAATTTGCGTGGTGCGATCGCGAGATGCAGGCAGCGGCGAAGGAAATGGGATTCGACGATTGGCGTGAAGCCCAGTCGGCGGTGAAGAACCGTTACGTCTTGCCGGGCAAGCAGCCTGAGCTGATCAAGTCGTTGGCCGATGAAGCCGCATTGTTTGTGGAGCAGCGTGATTTGCTGACGGTTCCGCCGCTGTGCCGCGAGAGCTGGCGGATGAGCATGATGACACCGGAGCGACAGAGAGTGAATCCGTATTTCTTGGGCGGCGACACGATCATCGTCAGCTACCCGACCGATGCGATGACACACGAAGAAAAACTGATGAGCATGCGGGGCAACAATCCGCACTTTGCCCGCGCGACGGTGCATCACGAATTGATTCCGGGGCACTATTTGCAGCAGTTCATGACGGCCCGTTATCGGGGCTATCGTGGCTTGTTCAACACGCCGTTTTGGATCGAAGGATGGGCGCTCTATTGGGAGATGTTGCTTTGGGATCAAGGCTTTGCCAGATCGCCGGAGGATCGAATCGGGATGCTGTTCTGGCGCAAGCACCGGTGCGCCCGAATCATCTTTTCCCTGAAATACCATTTGGGCGAAATGACGCCCGAACAATGCGTCGACTTTTTGGTCCAGCGGGTCGGACACGAACGGAGGAACGCGGCGGCGGAGATTCGACGCAGCGTGATGGCTGACTACAGTCCGCTGTATCAGGCGGCGTACATGCTGGGGGGGTTGCAAATCCGGTCGCTTCACCGGCAACTGGTCGTCGACGGACAATGGACCAATCGACAGTTTCACGATGCGATCTTGCGACAGGGCTCCATTCCCATCACGGCCCTGCGATCGATCCTGCTGGACCATCCCCCCACCCAAGAAGGATTCGCTACATGGCGTTTTCGTGGAGAGTGAGCCGGGAGGCTGGGCTGATGAAAATGAGCTGAAACGGCTGGGGCTGGATTCCCCCTCGGGGTGATTTCCATCATCATGCTCGGTATGGACAGATCAATGCAGAAACTTGCTCAACTGCTGGCGGATGTTCGGCAGGGCGATAACGACGCGATCACCGAATTGTGGGAAAGCTACTTTCAACGCCTGGTGCGACTTGCCGCAAACCGATTGCCGGCCAATTTGCGACGCAGCGGTGACGAGGAAGACATCGCGTTGTCGGCCTTCAACAGCTTCATCGCCGGTATACAGGGCGACCGATTTCCCGACCTCAGTGGTCCCGATAATCTGTGGGGACTGCTGATCACGCTGACGGGGAGAAAAGTTCATGCCCATTTGCGACATGAGACTCGACAAAAACGCGGAGGGGGGAATGTTCGCGGCGAATCCGTCTTCATCGACCCCAGCGGAAATGATCGCGGTGGCGGGATTGGCGGAATCGTGGGAGAATCGGCGACCCCAGACCTGCACGCGGAGTTGGCCGAAGCCTGTGACGAGCTGTTGGACCAATTGCCGGACGAACAACTGCGTCAAATTGCTATCTTAAGAATGGACGGCTTTTTGGTCGATGAAATCGCTGAGATGCTGGTTCTGAGCAAGCGGGCGGTCGAACGCCGATTGCAGTTGATCCGAAAAACTTGGGCGGAAGCGGTTCAGAGCGACTAAAGAACATTGAATACAAATGGACCTTAGCAATTTATCCGCTACCGAATTGGCTTTGCTCGACGCCGTGTGCTTGGAGTTCGAAACGCAGCTTCGAAAGGGCGAAACCGTTTCGATCGACGAGTTGGTCCGTCAACATGGCGGCAAAAAAACCGCCCAGTTGCTTCGCCGCGAACTGCAAGCGATTGCGGAGGAGATTGAAAGTTCAAGAGCCGCCCCACAGATTTTTGCGGTGGCGACCGACAGCCATCCCCTCGTTAACGATGATACGCATCCGGATTCGACTCAAACCATTGCAATGGCTCCGCTGACACAGGAGGACGATTCAGTTTCCGGGGAAGTTGCCGATGCGGAGGCCGGTTGGCCCAACGTGGCCGATGGGTCCCATTTGGTGGATGAAGTCAAGCCGTTATCACAGTTCCAGCCACCAAACGCCGTCTCCACCGAAAATCCTGGCAGTCATCCCAAGGTAGCAGCACAGCTACCCGAGCCGTTGAAACGCCAGATGCCGGTTCCCGGTAATCAGTTTGGCCCCTATCGATTGACGCAGTCATTGGCCAGTGGCGGCATGGGAACGGTCTATCGAGCGACCGACACTCGACTGAATCGTACGGTTGCGATCAAAGTCTTGACGATGGGGACGACTCGACGCCGCGAGTTGACGGAGCGTTTTGAGCGAGAGGCACGTGCGGTCGCGGCGCTGAGCCATCCGAACATCATCGAACTGTTCGACGTGGGGGTAGCCGGTGACTTGCCCTATGCGGTGATGGAGTACCTCGACGGTCCGACGCTCGCTCAGCGGATGCAGCAAGGGTTGTTACCGATCGACGATCTTCGCGAGATCGGGGCGCAGATCTCGAGCGCTTTGGTGGCAGCACACCAAAACGGCGTTATTCATCGCGACCTCAAGCCGCAGAACATCATGCTCGTCTCGTCAGGTGAACACGCTCATCGCATCAAACTGCTCGATTTCGGGCTCTCGCGAGCACTGCGAGATGACTTATTGGGAGGCTTGGAGGACGACTCCAATCGGACACGTGCCGGTACGATCTTGGGGACGCCGGGTTACATGTCGCCTGAGCAAGCCAGAGGAGAGTCGGCCACCAGTGCTGCGGATATTTTTGGCCTCGGTTGTATCCTTTACGAAGGATTCTATGGAAAGCCTGCGATCGAAGGAAAAAGTGTTGCGGAACGATTTGCGGCAACGCTGACCAAGACTCCGGTGCCCGACCCGATCCGTCGCTGAGAGGACATCGCACTTGCCGACTTGATCGACAAATGCGTCGCGTCCGAACCCACCGATCGTCCCTCCGCCGCGGAGGTTCTGACCCTACTGAGGACGGCAGGGCCGAAGTCGGATTCGCTGCGGGCGATGCCGCATGCCGCCATCGGGCGCCGCCGTTTCGGACTCGCTCTGGTTGGCGGAGCAGCGGGATTGGTCGCTGCCGGCTATTGGATTTCCGACGCAAGTGACGAATTGGCGTCGATTCAAACACTTGCCGTCCTATCGTTTGATGATCAGTACTCAAGTGACATCGAAAGCGGGATTCCGCTGGGCGATCGTGATATGACCGCGGGCGAAAGGATAGCGGCAACACTAGTCAATGAGCTTTCACGAATCGACCAGATCGGTGTCCTGCCGTTTCGTCCGATGAAGATCAGTCCCGGTGACAGCTACCAGAGTTTGGGTGACAAACTAAAGGTCGATGCCTTTGTCGCTGGCTCGATTCGCCAAAATGCCGGTACCGACCAGGGTTTTGTGGAAGTCACGCTACAGATCATTTCCTCGAAATCTGGCAATCAGCTTTGGAGCGAAACGCTTCGACGTCCCGCCGATGACTGCATGCTGAAACATTCCGGATTGGCCGGAGAGATCGCACAACGAATTGGCAAACGCCTGACGGCCACTGTGAATCAACCCTCACCGCCCTCGCGGGAGCTCTACAACTGCTATGTCGACGGGAAAGCCAGAGCGGATATCGAGAGTGTCGCTGGACTTCGGCAGTCGTTGATGTGTTTTCAACAAGCGCACGACGCGGCACCGGACTCGGTCGATCCACTCGCGGCCATCGTGACCACCTCGCTGACACTTGCTTCGCAGAGTAGCCAAAGCGAAGCGAACGAATACATGCAGACCGCATTGGTGAACTTGCAAAAAGCCATACAGCTAAAACAAGAGACCGTCGAGTTGCAATTGGCAAAGGGAGCGTGGGAATGGCAAAAGCTGAAACACTTTGACGAAGCCGAAAAGATCCTCGGCGAATTGTCGCGTCGCCAGCCCTACCATTGGCAAGTTCAACATCAATACGGACTGTTGTTGGCGGCATTGAGTGAAGACACATTGGCACGCAAGCATCTGCAGGACGCTGCGTTACTCAATTCGATGTCGCTGGCAGTCAAAGTCGATCGCAGACGCCTGGACTGGTTTCGTGGATATGACGTTGAGGCGCTCAGCGGCACGAAGACTTATCTCGACTTGGGTACCTCCGACGCGGGCAAATCCGACATCGGCAAATCCGACGCACTGGCTCGTGGGTTGATGGTCGACATCCTGGAGCAACAGGGCGACTACGACCGGGCCGGAGAAGTATTGCGATGGGAGACGCCAGCGTTGACCGAGGCGGCTTACTACGATCGCCGCTCCGAGTCACTTAAAGAGACTCCGTACGGCCTATTCGGCGATCGGCTCAACCAAGTCATCTTGGACACGCGGCGGGGCAAAGAACTCACCGCGGCAGACCTGGAGGATTTGCAACTTGGTCCATTTCCGATGTTTCCGTTGCTTTTCGCCCGTCACCCGGCCTTTGCCCCAGCCCGATTGCTGCCCGAAGCAAAGCAGTATTTGCCAAACCCCCATGCCGTTTGACGCAGACACGCCACAGCGAATTCGAAAAAGCGGCGAATGCGGAAAACAACGAGCAGTATTATTTCGTGTTGGCAGCTAAACATCTCCGGAGAATCAACTATTCTGTGTGCGTGGCCTTCGCCACTTCGGGGCTTCGTATTCCCACAGGGTCTCAGTTGAAGGACTCCTTGACGATGTATTCACGTTTCGACTCAAACGCCTTGTGGACCTATTTCTCTCTTTGCCGAATTAACGCCCGTTCGTAACTTGCGTTGCTTTCGTGCGGTACGCAATTCCTGTGAGCCGAAGGCGCTAGCCACGGGCTTCGCAGGGTTGGATCGTTACCTCAAGGCCCGCGGCTAGCGGGCTGTTGATTTAATCGAAATTGGGAACGCAAGGGTGAGCCGTGGGCCGTAAGGCACCGGGCAATGCGGTAGGCCCGGCCGCTTACGCGTCGCGGCTCACTAAATCAACGGCCCGCTAGCGCCGTCGGCTCACTAGATCAACCGTCCACTAGCACGGACGATTCATCAGTCTCAAACGTACTCGCGTCCACATTCTAACGCATTTGCGTGACCTCCGGGCAATATCGCGTTCTGGCTGATGCCAAAAATGCGTCCAGTTGTTCGCAACGCAATTCTCCAGTGAGAGTTTGACGCAATCATGACCGGCTTGGTTCCGTCACCTGAACCAATATCCGGACTTTCACTTTGGTGGGCCGTTTCGCGTACATGTCTGTTCCTGCGCAATTCAGTGCGAGGCTCCAGACACGTTACACACTCAATGGCTCACCTTCTCTTTTGGGGTGAACTGCAGCGCTCACTCGTTCCCACCTTCACGTGTTCCCACCAGCCGACACGATTTGTCATGCCGATCCCAAATTATTTCCGTCGTGCCACATCAACAGACAAACACCGTCAGCGACGACGTCAAGTCACACGTTTGGCATCCCGACGGAGCCTTGTCGAGACTCTGGAACAGCGTCATCTGCTGGCCGCCAATCCGCTCAGCGCGGGTGAGTCAGCCGCACTCCGCGATACCGTCGCGGCAATCGAAAGCTTTGGCAATCGTTTGGACCAATTCGGCGACTTCGCAAACTCACTCCCAATGATCGATTTCACGATCGGTGAGCAAGTTAATATCGGTGGCGTTTTTCAAGAATCGTTTGTTGCCCCGATTCAAAGTCTGTTATCGGGCAACAATGCGACCCAAGAAAACCTGACCACCAGCCTCAACACGTTGTTGGGAACGTTACCCAACGTGACGGGAACGGTGACGCCGAATATCACGGCGACGGAATTCAGCTACACGATCGATGCCAGTTACGAACGATCGATCACGACCGAGTTTGAACTCGCGAAGTACTTTCCCAATAGCTTGATCACGATCGCGGACACGTTGGAGGCGGAACTCAAGTACACGCTTGATTTCAACATCACGTTTGGATTTGATCGAACGACGACCACGGCCTCGGCAGGATCGTTTGTCAGTTTCAGTGACGACGCAAATGAAAACAAACTGACGGCGGAGCTAACTTTTTCGCCCAACGTGGCACCGCTGGCCGCCAACCTGGGAATCCTTGGCATCACCCTGGAGGATCCCACGGCGACGATCTCGTTGATGGCATCGTTCGACACCATCGATCAGCCGGGCATGCAAGCAGGTAGAGTCACTCCTGCACAACTTTTGTCGACTGATCTTTCGTCTCTGATCACGATCACGACCCCCAATGCTCCCGACAACGAGTTCACGCTGGAGTTGGATGTCAAAACGACGCTTTCGGGGGCCGACAACGGGACGGCTAAGATCTCCGTAACGGACAGTGACTTGTTCGACACCACCGCGCCGACTTTCTCGGTCGATGTCGGCGAGCTCGCGAGCTTCCGCGCGCTCTCGACGACCGGCTTGCTCTCAGCACTCCAACAAGCCGGCAACACGCTCGGATCGCTCAAAGCGTTTGAGACAGACATTCCCTTCACCAAAGGAAAGAAGCTTAGCGAAGCGGTCGATCTGGCTGACGCGTTCGAATCCGAGGTAATCGCGCCGGCGACAGACTCCGAAGTCGAAGGTCAGCCCGGCTTCACGAGCTTGCAAGATTTTGTCGACAAGGTGGCTGACAAAGTCGAGTTTGTGATCCCACCGGACGCGATCAACGAAATCATCTTGGACTTTTCGTTCCTGCATGTATTTGACATCGCCTCGTTTGGGATGGATTTCGGCTCCGGTCTCGGAGATCTGAATGGATTTGAACTCGACGCCAGTACCAGCCTCAATGTCAGCGCGGACGTCGGCGCGGACTTTCAGTTGGGCATCAAGCTCACTCAACCGGGCGCCAACTTCGGTTTCGGTGACAGCACTTTGCTCAGCTCCCTTTTAGGAGGCAATGGAATTCCGTCGGTCGCTGGCATGGCGGACTTTAAAGTCACGCTGCGCGACGGCCAAAGCAAAGAGATCGACTTGACGTCCGTCTTGACCATTGGAGACCTCAAGACAGCGCTGAGTTCGGGTAACTTGTCCGAGTTGCAGATCGGCTTTCAGACCTCTACTGATCCGATCACGGGCGATGAGTTTAACGAAGGATTGAAGCTGATCGATCCGACGACGGGCACGGAAAACAGCAGACTCAAAATCGAGATGCTCAACGGCTCATTGGCGGCAGCGTCCCTGGGGCTTTTGGGAGTCGGCACCGAAGGAATCTTTGTCGGTGAGGATGGCAAGATTGACGACGAGATTCATGGGATGATCACCGGCGCTTTGCACGGAGAAAGCATCGCGGACAACCTGTACATCAAACAACGCGAAGAAAATAGCGTGTTGCTGCCGATGTTCTCGGCGGGCGTTCAACTGACCGCTGACATCAACGGTTCGGCGCAGCTCGGATTCCTGGAGTTGGGCATCCAAGACGCGACAGCCGTGGGGCTTGTCACGGTGGATTTCACCCCGCCAGACCCAGACGCTAGTGGTGAGATCACCGGCGCGGAGATCATTGATCTTGCCGGTTCACTGGGCAATGAAATCATCGCTCCCAAGGCAATCGATTTCGATCAAGCGAGCGACTACAGCAGCAACGTGGAGATTGCCTTTGAACTGACCAATGACACTTCGCCAACACTGAACATCCCCTTCACGGTTCCCTCCGCATCAGACGCCGATGACGTCGAGACGATCGTTCGCGCGATGAACGACAGTTTGAGTGGCTCATCCGACCCCAACGCGTCGCGTGTGCGTGTCGGTAGTGCGATGGGAATGCTGACGTTTACACTGCTGGATCGAACCGACATCCGCAAGATGACCGTCAAGGGAGGCGGGGCGGACCAGAATGTCGTGCTGCTGGGCTTGAGCGAAGACACGTCCATTTTCGTGCTGCGACCAGAACTGAAAGGCTCGGCTCACTTCGACATCCCCTACTCGATCGGGCTCAGCTTGGGCGGCCTGACGCTGCCGGGCGAACAACGGTTTGAATTCGATGTTCCGGATCTGTTCCACGTTGATTTGGCACTCCCCGGTTCGCTGGACCTCGACTTGTCGGGCATCGGAGATCAGCTCGATCGCTTACGAAATCTCGACGCGTCGGATGTTTTCGATGCGATCAAGGGCGCGTTTGATTTACTGAAGGGACTGGAGGGCTTTCAAGACGCTGCGTTTTTGAATGAGCCGCTGCCGCTGCTGGACACCGACCTCCGTTCGGTTTTGGATCTGGCGGTGACGTTCGGCGATTTTCTGACACAGTTGGACGCCAGCCCAGTCACCGGCATGGGACAGATCGACGATCACTTGGAGTCGCTGTTGGGAGTCACCAACGACGATGCGGTGCAACTGTCGCTGGACACGTCCGGGGCGAATCCAGCGTTGAGGATTGATTTGTTGCTGACGGTCGGTGCAGGTGGACTTGGATTCGGCAGTGTGGCTCCGCTGCAATTTCAAACGCCGGTCAGTATCGATTTGGCGGACCTGGGTTCGAGCGAGTTTTCGAATTTGATCGACGCCAAGGGATCCGCTGCTTTAAACTTGCACGGACTGGCAGAGCTGAACGTGTCGCTGGGGATCGAGCTGCCCGACAGTGGATCGCCGATCCCGTTCTTGTATGACTACGACGATGTCAGCGACACCGGAACGAACTTGGCATTGTTAGTCAAAGCGAACGCGTCGGAGATCGAGTTCAATGTTGCAATTGGACCGATCGGCGCATCCGTCGTTCAACATCCTGGGCAATCGCTGGCCTTCAGTGGAAACGCGGGTCCGGGCAACGAGTACGCGCGATTCGCGATCGAATTGACCGATGTTCCGACAGGCGACGATGGACGGCACTTTTTCAGCGAGTTGGCGTTGACCGGTCCAAACGGTTTGTCTCGCGACGACTTTGATTTCGCCGGTGCCGGTAGCGTGACCTTCAACGCCGACTTGGACTTCGCCGGTCTACCGACGTTCCCGGTCGCCTTTGCACTCAACGACATCGGTGCTCTGACTCAGCCGGGTGGACTGCAGCCGAGTGATTTTGTTTTCACGATCAATGGTACAACCGCCGACGCAGCGTTGGGCAGCGTGAAAGACATTCTTGCGGGTGATTTTGACCTGCTGTCCTTCGTCGGCGGCTGGGACGGTGCGTTTGACTTGATCATCGACGCGATGGAGGGCGAAGTGTTCGGGTTGGAGTTGCCATTCATCGGCGACAAACTGAAAGACCAAGCAGACTTTTTGAGGCAAATCAAAGACAGCGTCTCGGCCAATTTGGGCGACAACGTTGCCAATGAAGAAGGCGGGCTATTCACCGAGATCTTTGACGACATCCGCCAAGACATCTTGGACGGCATCGGTCCCGGCGGTATCAACTTGCTGAAGGATCTGACGGGCGACGGTGCGGTCACCATCGATGATGTCGTGATCGATCTGATTCAACCTGGTCCCGGTGTCGAATTTGAAATGCTGATCGGCAGTGACCTGGGCAAACTTCATTTGCCTATTGGTTTTGATCTGGGCATCCCCGGTTTGGCTTTGGAGATCGACGCAGAGGTGGAAGCAAGCCTCGGGTTTGAGTTCGGCCTCAAAATGGGCGTCGACCTGGACCATGGATTCTTCATCGACACCAACGCCAGTTTCTTGGAAGTGTATGTCGATGTTGCGATTCCGAATCTGAACGCAACGGGTGAATTGGGCTTTTTGAGAGTCGATGCGAACCTGTTGGCCGACGATGGCAAGCAAGCTCAGGCGGTAGCGTTGGTCGCTAAAAATCAGTTGGAAAGTTCGCAGTTTCTGATCACCAGCAAGGCGCGGGGCAGCCAGTCGAATTTCGATGTTCGGCTTGTCGATGACGACGGCACGGGAACGACCTTTGCATTCAACGCGTCCGACCGATCACTCACCTTGGAAGTCACCGCCGCGACGACCGCACAAGATCTGGTGGCTTTGATCGGTAACGAACCAACGCTTTCAGCTCACTTCAGCGCCGCCTTGGTCGGCACAGGTGCTGGAATCGTCGATTCTAATCAGCGTGCGCTGGGCGTCGCAAACAGTTTCGTCGGTCAGTTCACCGTCGACCTGATCGATCCCGCGCTCGACGGTCCCGCAGACGGCTTGTTGTCTTTCAACGAGATCGTTGCAGTCGACTCGTTTGACGAAGTCTTGCAGATCGGTGTGCTGGCCTCCGCCGCATTGGACATGCACTTGTACGCTGGTTTTGGGGTCAGTGCGAATTTCCCCAGCATCACCACGGAGATGAGTGTCGATTGGGAATTCGAACTCGGCGACAACGTGATGCTGCCGACGGTTCACTTCGTCAACATCGAGTTAGCAATAGGTGAATTTCTGTCTGGTTTCGCGGGCGGATTGTTCGAGCAAGTCGACTCGGTGCTGGCGCCGGTTCGCCCGATCATCAATTTCCTCAGCCAAGAGGTGCCGGTGGTTTCGCAACTGACCGGAGGACCGGTGACGATTCTGGATTTGATTCGCTTGCAAGGCGGACCGGTTGCCAAAGCGGTTTCGTTCATCGAAGCGGTCCAGAAGCTCGACAACATCATCTCCAATATCCCGGATTTGGGTGACTCGAAGCTGCCGATCGGCAATGCAACGTTTGACCCGAACAAAGAATTCGACCAATTCACGATCGACGGTGGTCTGGTCAACGCGTTTGCGGCGATGAAGAGCGCGTTCACGACGGTGGCCCCCGCCCAAGGCGGTTTCGATCCGAACAATTTTCTTTCCAGCGACGAGGACTTGGAAAACACGGGCGACGACAAGCTGAAGCTAGGTTTTCCGATCCTCAGTCCCGCCAACATTCTGGGATTGTTTGGTGGCGAAGTTGTGGATCTGTTCACGTTGGAACTGCCGACGTTGTCTTTGGACGCAAGCATCAAGAAGTATTTTCCGTTGCCGCCGTTCCCGATCGTCGGAGTCGAACTGGCGGGAAATTTCGAAGCCAAGGCAGACTTTGCATTCGGTTTTGACACGCTGGGAATTGAACAGTTCAAACAGTCGGGCGATTTCGAGGACGTCATCAACGGGTTCTACGTCTTTGATCATGAGAACGCCGATGGCAGCGGCGAAGACATCCCGGAAGTCGTCCTGAGTGCCTCGGTCACGGCCGCGGCAGCACTCAACGCGGGCATTCTCAGCGCCAGCGTGGGCGGAGGTATCTTTGCCAACGTCGATTTCAATCTTTACGACGGTGACGATGACGGCAAGATTCGACTCGTCGAGTTGCTCGACAGCGTGCTGTTGGGGCCGATCCATATCTTTGATGTCAGTGGCAGCTTCGATGCCAAGTTGTTTGCAACGGTGACGATCGATCTTGGGTTCTTTGAGATCGATAAAAACTTTGACATCGCCACGGTCAATCTGTTCAAGTTTGACCTCCCTCGTCCGGACACGAGCGCTGCACCTTTGGCGGAACTGCAAGGTTCAAACTTGGTGCTCAATATCGGTTCTCGCGCCGGTTTGCGTGACTCAACGGGTTTGCTGGGAATAGGAAATGAGCAAGCGGTGGACTATCGACTTTTCGCGGGCCCGGATCCCGGCGACATCTTGGTGGAATCGTTCGGTCGATCACAGCTCTACAAGAACGTCACGCAGATCACAGGTACCGCTGGACGCTTCGACGACACGATCATCGTCAGCGAAGACATCACCATTCCGGTCACACTCGATGGCGGTGCTGGCAACGACTTGATCATCGGTGGCAGCGGAAACGACGTTCTGATCGGCGGGCTTGGATTGGATGAGCTGCGCGGTGGACTCGGTAACGATCTGCTCAGCGGTGGTGCAGGACGCGACAACCTGATGGGTGAAAGCGGCGATGACGAACTGCTCGGCGGAGACGACGCGGATGTTCTATCGGGAGGCGACGGTGAAGACATTCTTAAAGGCGAAGCCGGAGACGATACGTTGCATGGCGGTCGTGATGACGACTTCATCTCGGGCGGCGCGGGGAAAGATTCGATCTTCGGCGATGGCGGCGGAGACACGATCCAGGGCGGCGATGATGACGACACGATCCAAGGTGGAGACGGTGGAGACACCATTGATGCCGGCGGCGGGAATGATATGGTCTTTGGCAACTCCGGCAACGACATCATTCATGCAGGACTTGGCAACGACGTTGTCTTTGGCGGCGTCGGTAGCGATTTGATTTATGGCGATGAGGGCGACGACCAACTCTTTGGTGAAAACAGCCGTGATGTGATCTACGGTGGTCCGGGCAACGACTTGATCGAAGGCGGCGCGGCATCGGATGACTTGTACGGCGGCATTGGCGATGACCGATTGTTCGCCAACACGAGCGACACGAGCGTGGTCGATGAAGCCAGCCACCTGTTGGTCGGCGGCGGCGGCAACGACTTGATCTCGGCTGCCTTCCCTTCTTGCAGTATCACGGAATTCGATTGCTCATTCGACAACGTTATCTTTGGTGATGGCGTCAATGATGAACTGGGTTCCGTCGATGCGACTCTGGATGGTGACGATATCATTCGCACCGGTGACGGCAATGACACGATCACCGCTGGCGGAGGCGATGACCAAGTCTACGCCTCGCTGGGAATCGATTTGACCGCCGCTGACATCGACTGGGTGGATGCCGGGACCGGCAATGACATCGTCCACACCGGTCATGGCAATGACTACATCATCGGCGGCTACGGTGACGACGAGTTGTTTGGTGGAGTCGGCAGCGACGTCATTTGGGGCGGATTTGCTGTGGAAGGCATCACGGCAGATGATTTCAATCGTGGGGAAAACGAAGACCCAGCGCTGATCGAGCAATTCTTTGAACTTCCCCCTCGATACTTGCAAGCCGAAGCCAGCTATCCGACCGGCTACGTGCCTCCCTTGATCACGCCACGGTTCGCTATGGGGCGTTCGGTCGATGGTGTCGAAGGTGATGGAGATGACAAAATCGAAGGTGGTCTGGGGATCGACTTCCTGTTCGGTGGAGCTGGCGTCGACGTGATTCTCGGCGGCGATGATTCGGATTACATCGACGCGGGAGCCGGACACGACATCAACGTCCGAGGTGGCGATGGTGACGATGTCGTCCGCGGTGGTGCTAACAACGACGAACTGCACGGCGACGCGGGCATCGACCAGATCATCGGCGACGGTGGGGACGATAGGCTGTACGGAGATTCGGGAACGGCAGGCATCCAACTCGGACAACGTTTGTTCGGCGGCGACGGCGGTGATGTCTTGTACGCGTACGCAGACGGAATCAATCAGAACAGCAGTCAAAATGCTCTGGACGGCGACCAACTTTTTGGCGACGCCGACGGTGACACGCTGTACGGCAGCTTGCGCAAAGAATGGTTGTTCGGCGGCGCGGGCAAGGACTTGCTGATCGGCGACTACTTGCGCGGTAGCGATTACCGCCGCAACACCGCTGCGGACACGACCGGCGCCGACGACCGGATGTTTGGTGACTCAGGCGAAGACAAATTGTTCGGGGGCGGCGGCAACGATGAAATGTGGGGCGGCGGCGATTCAGATTATTTCGACGGACAAGCCGGCAACGACACACAGTACGGCGGTAGCGGCAATGACCTGTTCATCGTCTCGGCGATGCGTGTCGGTCAGGAAGGAGTCGATGTCATCGACGGTCACTATGGCAATTCAGTCCAAGGTGACTCGCTGGACGATTCGACCGATGTGCTCGTCATCAACGGATCGGAAAATCACGACATCATCGGTCTGAGCCAAGAAAAGCCCGGGACGGGGAACCGGTTGCGAATCGACTACAAGTCCGGCGTCGCAGTGAGCCGACCGATCTACGTGGATTGGCTCAACTCGGCCGGACAACCGTTGGTGGAGCAGTTCCAGATCGCGGGTCTGGCAGGCGATGATGTAATCGGATTCGCGGGCGTGCATCCCAATCTGCTGCCATTGGTGGAACCCGCTATTTCTGATCCGCTGGATTTGTCGCTGTTCGTCAGTCGCAGCAGTGAAGCCGTCGCGACGATCGAGGGCAACAGCGGCAACGACACGATCATCGGTTCGATCGCGGGCGATTTGATCAACGGCGGTCCCGGCAGCGACACGTTATACGGTTTCGCCGGAGACGACAGCCTCAGCGGTGACAACCTGGATGGGTTCATCGGTGACCACGACGTGATGTTTGCCGGTCAAGGCAACGACGATCTGATCGGCGGTCAAGGCAGCAACGAAATGTACGCATGGTCGCTGCGTCCGTACTTGGGAACGCTGGCCGATTTCAAAAACAACGGACCGGATTCCAGCTTCGGCGTTTTCATCGATGAAAGCGGAACGGTTTTGGGAACGGACTTGAACGGCAACGGCAATCTGGACGTGCTCAACGGCCTCGGACAGCCCGTTGATATCCTGGATGAAAACAACCAACCGATCCCTGCGGCACGACTTGAATTCACCGGCCTGAACCGATTGCTGGGCGGTGAACGAAACGACGATTTGTTCGGCGGGACGATTCTCGATTTCATGCTCGGTCGTGGTGGCAACAACACGCTGTACCGCGTGGATGGATCGACGTTTGAGTCACTCGGTGGCGCGATACCCGGTAACGAATGGAAAGAATACGCCAAAGACACCGGTCAAGTCTGGTATGTGGGCGGCACCAACGCGGACGATGAGATCTCGGTCAACTTCGTCACCGAACCCGGCATTTTGTCCGACCACCACTTGATCACCCGTCTGACGGACAACAACGGCAACTTCACCTTCGACGCCCAAGTCCGCTTAGATTTCGATGCGACCGATGCGGATGGCAATCTGATCTGGAGCCCCCAGCAAATCGCCTTCGACTACCAAGCTCTGCGTGATGCCCAGGACGCACTCGATCCCGAATTGGAGATCGCTGCGACGCTGGAGCGGAAAGCGGAATCGGCACGCGAGAATCTGATCAATCACCTGCTGCCGCCCGAAGGTGATTTCCTGGCGATCATCATCGATGCGTTGGACGGAAACGACAAGATCATCGTCGGGCCGACGGTGCAAAAGTCCGTTTGGATCGATGCGGGGGCGGGCGACGACGAAGTCACGATTCGCGGCGGCAACGCGATCCTGGCCGACCGCGCGGAGTCTGGTGAAACCGCTGGATTGCGAGGCAATAACGATGCACCCGAACGCGCGTTCTCGTTGACACGTCCTGCGGGAGCGCCGGTGAGCGATGCGAGCAAGACCAGCCCCGTCGTGATCACCACCATCGACACCTCGGGGCTGTTGAACGGGCAACCAGTAACGATCGCGGGCGTCGGCGGAAACTCCGCCGCCAACGGATCGTTCTTTGCAAAGGTCACTTCGCCCACGACATTTGAATTGTATTCCAACGTCTCGTTGACGATCCCCGTCGCGGGCAACTCGGACTTCACCAGTGGCGGCAACTGGACGACTTCCGTTTTGCGTGCCCTGGATGGAACGGCAGCAAACTCCGATGGCTTGCTCTTCAGCGGGCTGACCATCGACAACGCGACTGACATCGACTGGTTCGCTTTCGAACTGGCGGCCACTCCCGGCGCCAACGCCGAAATTCAACTCGTCAGCGGCTCACCGATCGATGAACTGGGCTTGGAGATCTACGAGCAGGGCACTGACACGAACAATCTGGCAAACCGAATCAACGCAGGGTCGTTTGCGACGACCGGTGACAAGAGTTCGATCTCGATCGCCAGCAGCCTTGTTGTCGGCACCACCTATCTATTGAAAGTCACCAGTCCGAATGTTGTCCCAACGATCTATGACCTGCGGATCAATCTGTCGGGGACCGAGGATCTGGATGCCTTGTCGGAAATCCCGGCGATCAAGCTCGGAGTCCGCAGCGACGCGGTGCGCCGTGATTTGATCTTGGGCGGCCCCGGCGATGACAAACTGCTCGGCGGTCCCGGCAGGGACTGGATTCTCGGCGGTCCTGGCAACGACGTCATCAGTGGCGGTCTGGACCGCATGGCGAGCGACTTGCTGTTGGGCGAAGAAGGCGACGATACGTTCCAAATCATCCCGGATGAACTGCCGCGGGTTGGCAACCAGCCCGACTCGTTGTTTGACCCGGTGACTCAAAAGTATCGTCCGACGGCCAACGACATCATCGACGGCGGTGTGGGCACTGACCGCATGCTGTACGTCGGCGGTGACCTGGATCGCCGTGGTTTCCCCGTCCCCGACTTTGCGGCACTGAAATACAACACGCAACTGCAACGCTACGAGTTCTCGAGTCTTGTTTGGGACATCGGTCAGCAGCAATTCACGCCCGATACGGATGTGACGAGCGGCAATCAGTACCTGCGTCAGTACCTGTTCTATCAAACGAAGAATATCGAAGGGACGCACGCGGTCCTGGGGCAAGGCGACGACAGTTTCCACGCGGATCCCAGCTATCTGTTCCCTGGCAGTGCCGTGCCCGAGGAATGGGGGATCGCACTCGGCGATTTCCAACAGGGTGCCGTTGCCGCATCGTTGAACATCGACGGTGGATTCGGTAACGACGAACTCTTTGGCGGAGCCCTGGCGGACACGATCAGCGGCGGACCGGGCAACGACCTGATCATGGGTGCGCAGGGCAATGACGAGCTGTCAGGTGATGGCGGCAACGATACCATTTACGGCCTCAGTGGCTCAGAGGCCGCGCGTATGCCCACGAGCGTCCGTGCTCAAACGTCCTTTGGATTCAGCGAGCCGTATCGCTATTCACTTGTCGCTCCATTCTTTGCTTTGCCTGAGGCAGGACGCCCGGGGGTTGATCTCAATGCACTGCGTCCTGTCGCGCACTACTCCTTCGATAGTGCCAGCGACATTGGTGATGACGTTTCGGGGCGTGGCCATGACTTAACCACAACGAACGTCACATGGTCCAGTGACGGAATTTCGGGCGGCAGTGCTCAATTCACTGGCCAAAGCTCGGTATTGACCATCGGATCGACTGGAGTCGATCTGGGTACGACATGGACGGTGTCGGCTTGGTTCAAGGGTTACGTTGACAGTAACGATTGGAATGCTCTTTTTCATGGTGTTCAGAATGATTACCAAATCATTGTTCATGCGAATTCGGAAAACCTTGGCTCATATTCCTCGTCTCAGGGCTTTATCGACAGTGGCATCGACTTTTCGCGGGCAGGCCTGGGAGAAAGTTGGCACCAGATCACGGCCGTCGGCGCTGCAGGGTCCACCAAGTTTTATGTCGATGGTTTGCTGGCCGGAGAAATCAACGCACAGATGCCCGGAAGTGTCCTGAGCATTGGGAACTTTGCAGCAGGAACTCAACAGTTTGCCGACCAACTTGATGAAGTCTACCTGTACGACAAAGCACTCACTGCCAGGCAGGTGGCGGAGCACTTTGCAACGACGCAACTTTCTACGAATACGTCCATTAACAATGATGCATTTGGGTTCGGCGGAGCTGGTGCCGACGACCATCTTTCGCAACTCAAGTTTGTCGGCGACTTCAATGGTGATGGGCTCGATGACTTCATTGCCAGCAGTGATACCACGAGCTACGTTCTGCTCGGTCCAGTGCAGATAGACGCTTTGGAACAGATCGACCAATACGCGGACATCATCATTGACCATGCGAGTCTCGGAACGCCGTCGCGTAGTTTTGGTGACATCGACGGAGACGGTTTTGCTGATCTTGCGTTTGCACAGAACGTCAATGGTTCACAGGTAGTCAAGGTCGTCTTAGGCGGCGAGACAAAGAAGACAACGGACGCTCAAGGTGCCGTCAGCGAAGCTGCGTGGGGCCGTGTTTGGGATCTGGCATTCGTCGCGTCGAGTTTCAACAGTCCAGCGGTCACAAGCAGTTTCCGGGTGATTGATCTTGACGTTGCAAGGCTATCTGCAACGGTCAACTTAGACGTATTCGACATGACCGGCGATGGATTGGCAGATGTTGTGGTGCTTGCTAGTTCAACTGACGGCGCGAGTTCACTGGAGGAAGGTGTTTTCGAAATCGGCTATGTATTCTCTGGTGCGACACTTGAATCGAAAGCCAAACTGAATCATTTCGATCAAGTGGGCAATCTATTATCAAAGGACGAGTCGCCAAATATTCAAACGACTGTTCTTAAGGATCAGAACGGCGATGGATTCGATGAGCTGCTTTTCGGAAACCTGCAGCTCGACAGTGAATTGCTGAAATCCAGAAACCAAACTTTCGACACGTTCTACTTCCCGGCCCAAGTCGCAACTTTCGAAGGGAATCAACCAATCGATATCGTGCTGAATGGACTGGCGGTCAGGATCGATGTCAGTTTTGATAAAAAGAATGCCGCAAACAACACGACCGATAAGATCGTTGAGCAAATCAATGCTAAGATTCTGCAATCACCGCTCGCAGGGTTGGTCATTGCAGAAAACTTCGACGCTGGCGATGGCTTTGAACGAATCCTTTACAGTACGCCAAATGGAGCAAGCGACCGGATTGGGCTCCTCGTCTTTGGACGCAATGGCGATCCAATCTCCGTTCCGACCACGGTTTTCCAAAGTGCTGTCACGAATTCGACTTCGCAGCCGATCACCGATTTTGGTACGACGTTTTCAGAGATTCGTATTAACGCCGCAACGCTCGCTTCGAATTTGAAGGTGACCATTGATTACACCCATACGTACAATTCTGATTTGGAAGTCCAACTTGTCTCACCCGATGGAACGCGGGTCAAACTCTTTTCCGGCATTGGTGGTGTCAGCGACAACTTCAACTCGACTCTCGCTGATTCTGCAGCATCTTCGATCAATCAATCTGGTATCAATCTCGTCAACGGTTCAACCTATCGCCCCGAGCAAGCGTTGGCGTCATTCAATGGGATGTCCGCCTATGGCACTTGGAAACTGGAGATCACAGACAGGTTTGGTGGGGACCAAGGCACGCTGAACTCGTGGACGTTGGATTATGACTACACGGTTGCAAATGGATCTGCTGGCGGGAGCATCGGCGAGGCATATCAAAGTTTCAGTACGCCGTCTATCGGAAGCTCATCCATTGCAAACTTGATGAATGAGCCGAAACTCGGTGGCGGTTCAAGCCTGACCCAGTTTGTTGTCGCAGTCAACGAATTCGGCACCTCGTCGTCGCAAATCTTATCGCTTGGCGACGTGAATAACGATGGATATGGCGATTTTGCATCTGCGACCCCGACCGGAATCGATGTTCACTACGGAACGCCAAACGTTACTTCGACGAGCCCGGTCGCCATTGCTATTGCGGGAGCAAACCTCACGGCCGCAGCTGGTGACTTTGATCGCGATGGCAATGTGGATCTCGCGGTGACAGCGAACGACGGTTCACTATCCAATATCTTCATCTTCCATTCCATTGCCAGCCTGGGTTCAACGCTTACGCTGACCCAAGCTGACTTGATCCTGCCGTTTTCACCCGGATCAACTTCGGCAGAATCAAGTGTCAACCTACGGTCGTACGATCTGAACGCGGATTTGATCGATGATTTGGTGATCTCCGATAGTAGTGCCGCCAACGCGAGTGGCAGTCTTGGGGCCGGCCAGATCTATGTCGTGTATGGCGCACGCAAGACGATTGAGTTGCCAACGAACAACATCGGCGATCTTGAAAACTTCTCCGTTCCGGGCATTGGTTCGTTCCTGGTGGATTCAGGAACGGGACGGCCAGAGAAGTTCTCAAACGCGGGGGACTCGTTTGAAGTCGTTTCCGCAAGCGATGAGAAGTGGTTCCGTTTCGCGACACTCGGGGACGGTAAGGAAGGTGACTACATTCATGTCATTGATGAGTCGCCTGTCTTCAGCGATGCCTTGTCCGCAGATTTGCTTGATGTCAACGGAGGAATCATTGCGTCTGATCAACGTGCGTTTGACTTGCGCGTGATTCCAGCGGGGACCTATTTCTTGCGTGTGCGTTCGACGCAACCGACACCATTTACGATTGAGTCCGATGCACCAGCGAGCCAATACTCCGGTTCGTCCACGTTGCCAGACCGCGACTTGATCCGTGGCGGCGATGGTGACGATACGATCTATGGGAACAACGACATCGATCAAGTCTTCAGCGGCAGTGGCGCCGACACCGTGGTTGCAGAGTCGATTGAAATTCGCGACGGAAGTCCTGGCGATGCGACGTCAATGCCACCGCTATCGGAGCTCATTTCGGGAGACACTCATGTAGCGTTGGATCCGATCGTGAACGAGATGCTTGGGCCAGACATATTTCTGCCACGATCCGAGTTCTTCACGTCAGCGATCTTTGCAGATAACTTTTCAGAACCATCACTTGATCCGTCAGACTGGACCGTCACTGATTCGGCAAGCATTGTCGATTCGGCGATAGCGTTGCGGAATATTAGCAACAGTGCTTGGTCGAAAACCTATTCCGGCATCCATTTGGAATTGACATTCGATCTTGCGGCAGGACTTGGATACAACCAACCTGAAGTGGCCGACAAGTTCTTTGTCGACGTTGACAGTGGAACGGGTTGGGTTGAGGTTTTTGAGAAACCGGGAACCGGGGGCGACATACCCTACCAACGAATTACCATTCCGTTGGTGGAATCGGGAAACGCTCGCTTCCGATTCCGCTCCATTGGAACCGCGGGAGATTTCGACTACTGGTTCGTCGATAATGTGGTCGTCAATAGCAGTACTCCAGTCGATGTTCATCCCGTCGCCGACGCGCTCGGCGTGCCAACGACGCTGGGAATTGACTTGCGATTGCGACTTGGCGGCGACATTCGAATGTCAGACCTTGGGTCAATCACTTCACTCGACGCCAGCGGCCTCGGAGTTCGTTCGCTCGATGGCATTGAGCATCTGCCTCGACTGCAAAAACTGGATTTGTCGGATAACGATCGATTGGACGGAAATGGAACCATTTCCGGATTGAGTTCTCTGGCGGAGCTAAAGAGCCTTCGCACCCTGGATCTGAGTGCGAATGCAAATCTGACGGATATTGGACCGTTGGGTGAAGTGGCGAGATTGCGAGAGCTGTATCTCGACGGCACCGGCATCGATCCGATTCAAGATCCATCAGGCCCCGTTGCGTACAACGGGTCCATTGCTGTAGTTGGGACACCGCAGAATCTCGATGGGGAATCCTGGAGACTCAATGATGATCCGGCTATCACAGATTCAACGACCGTTGCCCATGTGACAATTCAAGGAACGACGACTCCCGGTAATGTAGAGTCCGAACTCTTTACGTTTGAGGTAGGAGCAAATTCTCGGATCATCTTAAAGGCCATCAATTTCCGCGGCAGCTTGGCCTTGGAAAATACTGGTGGTCAACTTGTCGATGTTGTTGCAAGCCCGAGTGTACCAGCCGATCTTGAGATCGATCAGATCGTTACCACAGCGGGAACCTATAGCATTGCACTTTATGACGATGGTGTGAATGGTGTTCCTTTCATGCTGCATGTCTCCGTGCAGAGCCAGGCAAACTACAGCCTCCCCTCCGCAGCGGTGGAGTTGGACCAACTGGAGGTGCTAACGCTGCCAGTGGCGGGTTTGCAAAGTCGCCAGAATCTGACGGGAAAACAAGGAACGCAAGCAACCATTACGACTGCGGCGTCGGGTACATGGACCGTGTCCAACTCGGTGGGCACGATAATCGCAAGTAGCACGGTCAACGGAAGCATCATCACGTTCACACCGACTGATGCGGGGGTATACACCATCTACCACGACACGATCGGCTCGTTCCCTTTCATCGCGCACAACGTTGCACCGGAGATCAGGAATCTTCCCGCCACGATCGCGTTGAACCAGGGCAACGTCCGTTCGGATGGTCAACTGCTGGCATCACCGTTTGCCATCGTGGACGCAGGCGTGACGACTCGACAGGTGACCGTCACGGAAAAGGCCACCGGCATTGTGACGGATTTGACGACCGGTTCACTGGAAATGAACGACGATGTCGTGGAATTGGATACCGAAATCCTGGACGGAGCATCGGATGTGACGGTGGCATTCTGGATGAACAGCGCCTTGGCCGAGGGGCAATTCGTCTTGAGTGCCGCAAATGATTCAAATGACAATGAGTTTTTGATTGGTGCAACGAGCACAGGAGTCGCCGTTTATTCGGGCGGAGGCTTGGTTTCGTCCGATGCCATTGCATTGGCAAATGCGTGGCATCATGTTGCCGTTGTGCGAAGTGCTACGAATGATTCCGTGGAGTTCTACGTCGATGGGCAACGGCGTGGAGTCAGAAACATCACCAATCTGGACGTGTTGACCGTTCAAGGACTGGTTCTTGGTCAAGACCAAGACGTCGTTGGGGGAGGTTTTCAAGCCAGTCAAGATTTCGTGGGGAACCTCGACGAACTGGCCGTTTGGCGACGAGCCCTCAATGGTGAACAGATCAAAGCCCTGTTTGACAACGGTGTCGTGGGAACGGAAGCCGACCTGGCCGCGTACTTCCCGCTGAACGAATCTGGCGGCGATGTCATTCATGACCGCAGTCCGAACCGACGAGATGGTGTCGTTCGTTCTGTCGACACGGGAACCGAGTTCACCTGGTCGACCGACAGTGGCGTTGCGGACAAGGATTTCCAAGCGTTGGTTCCCGGAGATTACGACCTCGTCGTGATCGCGCATGATACCGACGGTGCATCGGATCGTGCGGAAACGACCATCGTCGTCAGCAACGTGGCGCCCACGGCGTGGATCACTCCAGGCGTTGACTTCACCGTCAAAGCGGGCGACACGGTTTCGCTTGATGCCTTGGATGCATTGCTGCCCTCAACGGATCCGGGCGACGATGCGATGACTTTCCAGTGGACCGTCACCGCAAGTGTGCTGCCGGAACCCACCGCGGCTGCTCCGGCCGCCACGGGAGAGACATTCGAATTTGTGCCAACCGTTGCCGGTCGTTACACCGTGACCTTGACCGCGACGGATGTCTACGGTGCCGAGTCGACGGACACGGTTTCCGTGAATGTCAATCCGACGGCGCCTCTGCTGGCCATCCAATCGGGAACGGAAGGCGACGTGATTCGGTTCAATGCGTCCGGCGGTTCCGAGTTGGCAAACGGTGTGCCCCGTTCGTATTCGTGGCGTGCCTACGTGACCGCCGGAGTGAATGAAATCACCGGTGACAAGTTCGATTTTGCCTTCTTGCCCACGGACGATGGTGTCTACACGGTCGAATTAATAATCACGGACACGGTCGACGGTGTGAACTACGTTTCCGCCGCCAGCACGACTTCGGTAACCATCGGCAACGCAAATCCGATCTTCGACTTTGGTGTTGCGACGACCGGCGTGGAAGGAACCCCGGTCACGATCACTCCGACGGTTTCCGACCCTGGCTCGGCGGACACCTTCACGTATCTTTGGGAAGTCCGCAATCAGAACAACGTCCCCGTGTTCCTCAGCGCCAACGATCTGCCATCAGTCGTTTTCCTTCCCAGCAACAATGGAGATTACACGGCCAAGCTGGTTGTGACCGATGACAATGGTGGCGTTACCACGGCAACAACAACGGTCGCGGTCTTCAACAGCCCGCCCACTGTCTCCGCGATGATCACCACTCCGTCAAACGTTGCGGAGTACGAGCCGAATGATTCTCGACTCACTGCACAAGATATTGACGGCGAAAATTGGACGCTGGCGAACAATCCCAATGTCGAACAGTCAACCAGTATTCCCCATGTCTCGATCACGGGCACCGGCGACAACTCGATCGACTATTTTTCGTTCACTGCGAACGCTGGTGACCGCGCGATCTTTGATATCGACGCGAATTCCTTCGATACGGAGTTGTTCTTGTTCGACGAGGCTGGCATGCTGCTCGCGGCCAACGATGATAACATTGGCCCCAACGACGCAGGGCAGGGGGACGGTGTCAGTTCGTTCATCGATTACACCTTCCAATCTTCTGGCACGTTTGTCATCGGTGTGTCGGGATACAACAGCAAAGCTGAAAACGGCGAAATTGTTCCAGACGGTGTCGGAGGCCCCATCCAGCCAGGTGAAACGTACACACTGCATGTTTCGATCGAGAACCACCAATACAGTGAAAAGACGCTGCGTGTGCCCGAGTTGCAGAACGGCAACCTAGTGGATTTCCAGGGGACGTTCACGGACCTAGCCGGCGGAAACGACGAGCTGTTCGATGTGCTTTGGGACTTCGGTGACGGCACCACCTCTAATTTCCTTTCACCTTCCCACATCTACGCGGACAGCGGCGTCTACACGGTCACTCTCTCAGTGACGGACAAAGACGGCGGGGTCGGTGTCGATACGGTCACGGTCATGATCGACAATGTGGCACCGCTCAACCCCATCGTGACGGGACCAACGCAGTCCAGCGAAGACACCGTGGTCGAATTGTCTGGTACCGTCAGTGACCTCAATGGTTTGCTAGCCAGTGCAACGGACCTCGAACCGTTGCGCGCGACGATCGACTTTGGAGATGGGGGCGCACTACCGATCTTGCTTCGTCCGGTCACGACCCCGGCCCAAGACATTGCATTCGCAGAAGTCGAATTGAACAATTCGTTTGCCCAAGCTCAATCGCTGCAGAATGCCAGTTGGAACTTGCAGTCGGTCGTCGGATTCACCAACCCAACAACGATTCCGCACGTCAGTGTCGAAGGCACGATGGAGTCTGGCAACGATGATTACTTCTCATTCCAAGCGGTCGCCGGTTCGCAGATCACTTTGGGGCATTTCGCCCCTGGCATCGGCGACACCGTACGACTGTTCGACTACACAGGCGAAGTGCCTGTCGAGATCCAGGCGATGACGTCGACCGCCGCAAATCAACAATTAGTGATCATTGCCGTGGCGGCGAATTCTGGTCAGTACGTGATACGGCTCGAAACTCCCAATCCCGCGGCCTATTACCTTCTTCGCGTCTCGGTTGAGAATCATCCTGTCAAAGGCGTACCCACTGGCGACTACACATTCACGTCGAAGCACGTTTTCGCCGATCCCGGCGTGTACGACGTTTCCATTCGTGTGAGCGATGATGACGGTGGAGTGAGTGTTTCGACACCACACCAGATCACGATCGTCGATGGAACGCCGCCAACGGTGACGGCCGACTTGATCTCGCCGGATCCTCGCAACACTCCGGTCAGCGACATTGAGCTGTCCTTCGGCGAGCCGGTGACCGGTTTCGACCGTGCCGATCTGTCGCTGACGCTTGACGGCGGGGCCAATCTGTTGGCCGGCAGTGCGGCGACTTTGACGGATAACGGAAACGGAGTTTGGACGCTCGGTGGCTTGGCCGCGTTGACCGCGACGGAAGGAAACTACGAGTTGTCGCTCGGGGCCGCCGCCTCAGGAATCGCTGACCTGCTGGGCTCCGACTTGGCCAATGATCTGTCATTGACCTGGACCGTCGACACCACGGCTCCGGTCGTGACGGTCAATACCCAGTCCACGACCAGCGGCATGCCGGGATTGACCGGCACCGTCGATAACACCGACGCAACCATTTTGGTGACGGTCAACGGCTCGTCCTATCCCGCCACCAACAACGGCGATGGAACATGGAGTCTGCCCGCTGGCACGATCAACCCGCTGACCGATGGCGTTTATGAGATCGTAGCGGTCGCCACCGATGCGGCGACCAATCAAGGATCCGACGGGACGACCAACGAGTTGACCGTCACATCGGTGATCGAGTCTTTCGTCAGCATCGATCAATTCGGCAACCTTGTGATCGCGGACATCAACAGCGACAGCTCGCAGAAGCTGTCGATTCGTCGCGTGGGAGCCAACTTGGTCATCACCGAGAACTCCGCGACACCGCTGCTGTTCGGGACCAACATCGCTGGCGCATCCGGCGACACCACCAGCTCCATCAGTGTTCCGTTGAGTCTGATCACACGTGCGATTCAAGTGAACGTCGCGTCTGGAAACGATACGCTGACCGATGAGTTGGTGATCGATTACGCCAGTGGCGGATTCTTTAGCGTGCCCGGTGGCATCGATGTCATCGGCGGCGCGTCGGCGATGGACAAGTTGACCGTGACGGGTACGGGCAACACTGAGGCGGTTTACTCGATGGCGGTGGTTCCAGTCGGACAAACCCAATTGACTCTGACGGACGCCATCGGTTCGAACACGATTCGTTATGACCGGTTTGAAAACATGACGTTTGACGGCATGTTGTCGTTCACCGCTTTGGATGCTTTGAACATCGGCAGCGACTCACTGACGATCGGATCGGTTGACCCAGTAAATCTTTCGAATGTGACCATGATCAACGGCGGCACGCTGACGGCCGACACGCTGGCCCTGGGGTCGGGTGATTCGCTGACGGGATCAGGAACGATCAACGCTCGAATTGCTGGCGAAGCGGGTTCGCTGATCAACGCGACAGGGAATCTGACGCTGGGCAACGCCGCCGCCGATGACGGTTTCATCACGGACGGCGAATTGCGGACGCGAGAGAACACCGTCACGCTGCTGGATGCCAATCAAGCGGTTCTCGGGTCGCTGACCAAGTTGGGCAACGGCGCCAATCCAGGGACCATTGTTGCATCAAATGGCTTGCTGGTTGATTTCGGTCACAACGTGACCGGTCACGGTACATTGAACACGCCAAATGACATCGCCCTGTTGTCGATGGTCAACGGTAGTGTCAACGGAACCAGCGCGGCGCTGCCGATCACGTTGCCTGGTTACGTCAAAGGCAACGGGTCTCTCAACAACGCCAATGTCACCGGAACGTACAGCCCCGGATTCAGTCCCGCGGTTAGTGTCAACGGCAGTGTGGCTTACGCGGACACCGTCGACTTGATCATGGAGCTTGGCGGCACCACGCCGGGCAGCAGCGGTTACGATCAGTTGCGGCACACCGGTTCGGTGTCGCTCGATGGTGATTTGGAGATCGATTTGATCAACGGCTTTGTGCCAGCGATTGGCGATTCGTTCTTGCTGATGACGGCCGATGGCGGCGTGACGGGAGAGTTCGCCAATGTGGATTTACCGACGACGCCCGCCGGAACCGCTTGGCAACTTGTCATTGCAACCAACGAAGTCCGTTTGGACTTCGTCGCAGCCCCGCGTATCACCGAAGTACGCATCGGATCGACAGGTTGGAATCAGAATTTCCGAAACACCATCGATCCGCAGGGACAAGGGTTCCTGGTGTCGACCGGAGCGGGGCAGTTGTCCGACGTGCCCTTTACCAACGCCAATCAGATCTTCATCGAGTTTGACCAGCCGGTGTTCAACTCGACCGGCGGGGACCTACAGCCGATTGATTTTCAGTTGATCGGCTCACCGACGTTGGGAATCAATTACCAGATCAACACGGTGGATTTTGATGAGACGACGAACACCGCGATCCTGACGCTCAATGAATTCTTAACGAGCGACAAGCTGCTGTTGCACATCGCCAACGGGGCGATCACCAATGGGGATGGCGTCGCATTGGATGGTGCTTGGACGACGGGCAACACGGGTGCGTCCGGCGATGGTGGTGTCAATGGTCGGTTTGACTTCCGGTTCGACGTCTTGCCGGGCAACGTCAACGACGACTTGTTGACCAACACCACGGACCTTTCCGTGGTACGAAGTCTGGGGACTCAATTGGCCGGGGTCACGCCTCAATTCAACCCGAGAGCGAACGTCAACGGTGACCTGTTGGTCAACACCACCGACCTGTCAGCCATCCGGGCGTTGGGGACTCGGTTCCTATTCAATCTGGCCGATCCGAACCTGCCACCGGAGTGAGAGGAGGCACCGATGAAGACCTCTTCAATTTCATAAAGCGAAGTGATCAATCGATCAATTCGTTGCGAAGTCGGCAAAGTACGCGATACTTGGCTTGCCGGACAGCGCGAGGCGACATTCCCAAGTCTTCGCCAATCGCTTGTGCGGATTGGTTCTCGACTGTCATGCGCCAGAATGCCTGCCATGTCTGTTCACTAAATTCAGATTGAATCATTGCCAGAGCTCGGTGCATTAGCTTTCGTTCTTCGTCAGGTTGCTCTGGGGGTTCCTTTGACTCAAGATATTCAGGGATTTGGTCAAGCCAGATTTTGAACTCGGATCCACCTTGAACCGCTGGCCGTTTCGCGACACGTTCAAGGTGCTGGCGTAGCATATTGCGAGTGATTCCCCACAACCACGAGCGAAAACTTGTTCGCGAATCTGTTCTGCGAAAAACATGCAAGCGGGTGGAGACCACGCGAAACACTTCCTGCGTAACATCTGCCACATCCGCTGATTGGAATCCGGCTTTCTCGATCCATTGATAGACCAGCGGTGTGTATAGTTTCGCGAATCTACTCCAGGCTTCAGAGTCGTCGATGCGTAAACGTTCCAACAAACTACTCGATGTCGAGTAAGCTGACGGGAGCGAAGTAGACTCTGGGTCTGCTTGGCGAGAAGAATCATCAGGTTCGGTCATTTGAGAGAAAATCTCTTCGGGGGGCATGGAGACGTTGTTAACGTTCTTCTTCATTTCGTAGGCGGCTTGGAGATCGTTTGTTTTCCTCTGGAAAGCCACCGACAAATGGGGGTTTTGCCGTTCTGTCGGATAGGATGAGTATACCCAACGAGAGAATTCTGGCATTTTCGCGTGACGCTCTTACGAATAGGTATCGGGGAGCCGTTTCGAATGTAAACACGCGATCACCATCTATGAACCGAAATTTGACCGTAGAACCTTCTAATGCGAGTCGTGGTTTCACTCTTGTGGAATTGCTGGTCGTGATTGCCATTATCGGGATCTTGGTGGGACTCCTACTTCCGGCCGTTCAGGCGGTTCGAGAGTCTGCTCGACGGATGTCGTGCAGCAATAATTTTAGGCAGATTGGTCTGGCGATTCAAAATTACCACTCGGCGTACAAACAGGTGCCCATCCATGGGACGGGGACTTTGGGCGCCAAGCCGCTCTGGAGTCAGGCCCATGTACCGGCAACGAGTCACAATCAATTGCGTTTGAGCTATTTGGTGGGTGCCCTGGCCTTTGTCGAGGGACAGAGCCTGTGGGAACAAATCAGCAACCCACTCATGTTGCCAGGTGCAACAGTCGCATACAACGCGATGGGGCCAATCCCGCAACATAGTCCCTATGTGCCGTGGTCAACGGAGGTGCCAACGTTTCGTTGTCCAAGTGACCCTGGAGTAGGGCTCCCGTCGTTGGGGCGAACCAATTACGCTGCGTGTGTCGGTGATTCGTTGGATCGGACCAGCCACGGTCTATTCAACGACGCGGGTTACGCTACGGGTCCCGGCAACGGATTCCCAAGTGGCATTGCGGCTCGAGTCGGGGCGTCTTGCAGGGGTTTTTTCGTTCCCAGAGGCCAAGCAAAGTTTCGCGACATCCTCGATGGATTGTCAAACACCATCGCGTGCGGTGAGATTGCGACCGACTTGGGCGACCGTGACATACGGACCAGTCCGTCGATGAACAATGACGTCAATGCGCTGGGCCTATTTGATAACCCCAGTTTGTGTTCGGACAACAACCAGATCGATCCCAATCGACCGAAGTACTGGACGGCGGGGGCGATCATCGAGTCTCCCCCTGCAAACAAACGAGGCTACCGTTGGGCGGATTCGTACGCGATCTACACGATCATGCTGACGATTCTGCCCCCAAACTCGGAGGTCTGCATGTTTGGCGATCAGACCAACTCCGGCACGGTTGGCGCGAGCAGCCGTCACCCGGGTGGAGCTCACGTGTTGATGGGTGACGGATCCGTTCGATTCATGACGGACTCGGTCGAAAGTGGCAATCGGCGAGCCCAGACGGTCTACATCCTCCCTCCTGGCAGTAGCGCTCCGTCGGTTCCCGGAGCGCAGAGTCCCTACGGTATCTGGGGCGCAATGGGGACACGAGCATCCGGCGAAGTCATCGTTGATTAGAAGAGACAAAAGCCAGACAGATGGGCGATCCAAAACCGGGATTGATGTGCGAAATCGACCGCCTAGCGAGCGCTTTGGCGGACCTGGATGATCGCGATTCCAACGATGGTTCATTTGACGAGGATCTTCAAGCCCTGCATAGCCAGATGGGACGCTTTGAGGCATTGCTAGGCGATCAAACGCCAATTATCGACAGCGAAACATACACCACTGTGCAGCGGATCATTGGCCAAGTTCAGCAAATTCGGAAGGAGCCGAATACCACGGAAGCCTCACCTCGATTGATCGAAACCCATTCGATTATTCAACTGGATGAAACTCTTGATACCGATGAATCGGGCGAGCTAGGCGTCACCCGCAGCTTGGATGGCAGTGTTGATCAAAACAGTGAGTTCGGTTCCTCTGGAGAAACGATACCGAATCTTGCCGGCTACGAGATGGTCGACCAGTTGGGCCACGGGGGAATGGGTGTCGTTTGGCGTGCGATCCAATTGTCGACCGGCCGCAACGTTGCGTTGAAGGTGATGAAGGAGGATCGATTCTCCTCCCCCGCGCATCGCTATCGATTTCAGCGGGAAATCGAATTGGCGTCGATGTTGGAGCATCCCAATATCGCCCGAGTCTACGAAGCCGGCGTAAGCGATGGGGTTCGCTATTTTGCGATGGAGTTGGTCGATGGCATGACCCTGGATCGATTCGTCCGGAAACAGAAACTGCCAAGCGATGATATTCTACGACTGGCGGTTGAAGTCGTTCGTGCAGTTCAAGTTGCTCATCAGCGCGGAGTAATTCATCGCGATCTAAAGCCATCAAACATCATGGTTTCGTCGCAAGGGACACCGTATGTACTGGATTTTGGCCTAGCCAAATCGCTGCGAGAGGAATCCCAGGGACTGCACGCGACACAAGACGGCGCGATCGCCGGCACGCCCGCGTTCATGTCACCCGAGCAAGCCAGAGGGGACCATGCGAAAGTGGATTCACGTAGCGACGTTTACGCGTTGGGTGTGATCCTGTACCGCTTGCTGACCGGCGGGAAATCTCCGCATCAAACGATGGGTTCGACATTCGACATGTTGCGTCGAATCATTGAAGAAGACATCCAACGCCCCAGGATTGCAAATCCAAAAATTGATACCGATGTTGAAGCCATCTTGGTCAAGGCGCTGGCCAAGGATCCAGACGAGCGTTACGGATCTGCGGGAGAACTCGCTGATGACATCGATCGCTATCTTGCCGGAGAACCAGTTGAAGCGCGCGTTGCATCGACTGCGTATTATGTCCAAAAATGGGTTCGCAAACACCGAGCCGCGCTGGCGGTCGCTGCATCGATTAGCGCCACGATCGTGGGACTGTTGGCATTCGGTCTTGTTCGTGAACGAGGACTGCGACGCGAAGCAGAGGTGTCGCGTGCGACCGCCATCGTTTTGCAGGGCGAAGCGGAAGCGAGTGCCCAAGATGCCATCGTCGCCAAGAAGAATGCCGAGGCGGTTGCCGATTTCCTGGTCAAGACGCTTCAAAGTCCCGATCCCAACGGGGATGGTAGAAATGTCACGGTTGCCGAACGGTTGGATGATGCGCTTCAAAATCTGGCGACTGCGTTTGCCGATGATCCCTTGACGCACGCCAATATGGCATCTGCGATTGGTAGTGCCTATTTCGGACTGGGGCTGTACACCGAAGCAAAGCAATCGCACAAAATCGCCTACGATCTGCGTCTCAAAACACTCGGCGAGTTTTCTCAGGGAACGGCCCTTTCCCTGAACGCTCTTGCCATTGCGATTGAAGCCACCGAGCAAACTGACGAGGGGCTTCGCCTGACTGAGAATGCTTACGAACGCTTTGAGATGGTTTTTGGCCCTAAAGCCTCCAATACTCTGGTCGCTCTGGGGAATCTTGCGATCGCATACCGTACGCGGGGTCAACTGCAGAGAGCCATTGCCAATCAAGAAGAGCTTGTTCGCCGTTGGACGGAATTAACTGGCATCGATTCCATCGAAACTCAAAAGGCAGAGTTAACTTTGGCTGAATCTCTTCGGTTGTCAAAACGCACCAGTGATGCGGTGCAAATAGCTGAAGAGATCGTAGAACTGCGTCGCGCCACGCACGGCACTGATCATCAATTGACACGAGACAGCGAAAGCTTCCTTGCGGGAGCTTATTTTTCTAATGGTCAACCACTGAAGTCTCGAGACCTGATCTTGGAGTTTCTTCCCAGCTTTCGTGAGCGATTCGGAGAGGCGCACTCTACCTATCTTGGTTACCGACTCCTGCTTGCAAAGTGTTTGAGCAGCCTCAAAAAATACGAAGAGGCGAGAGAGGTCGCCCAAGAAACGTATGATATCGCAATGGCTGTCCATGATGGTTCGAGGGTGCAGTTACTTGAATACCCGCGCGTTCTGGCTTCGATCATGCGAGGCCAGGGCGAGAAGCAAGAAGCGTTTGACCTACTAGAAAGGTCCTATGAACGCGCGGTCGAAATCGCTGGTGTGTCACACTACTACACGTTGGCGATCAACCTTGATCTCATACACTTATCACGGGCACTCCAGCGATTTGACGACGCCATCCTATACGCTCAACTCTACCTCGAGGGGTGGAGCGCAGCGAACGGAGACGCCAACGCAAACACACTTTACGCAAGAAACGTGTTGGTGGCTCAATTGTTGCTTTCAGGTCAGTATGAAGAAGCAGCGATTCACGGTGAGCAATTGGTCAAGCAGGAAAGGGAGTTTCGGGATCGATATGATGTGAACGTTGCGGCGGCTCAGTCAATGTATGCCAACGCGCTGATGAACACTGGTGGCTACGACGAAGCGGAGTCTTTGTTGATTGAGTGCAATCAATGGCGTTCCCAAAACGATCCCGATGGATACGCATATGCCTACTCTCGCTGTCTGCTCGGAATTGTTCTTTCCAAGCAAAAACGTTTCGAGGAAGCTGAGCCAATGCTCTTAGCTGGCGTGAAAGATCTGCAGGAGGCTCAAGTCGATCGAAACCTGAATATCAACCGCCGCTTGCGAAAATCATTGGCCGGCTTGGTCGCCCATTACGAAGATCGCGGCATGCTGGAGGAAGCCGAAAAATGGAAGGCAAAGTTGGCGGAAGCCAATGGTTTAGCGATTGAGTGGGGGGAAGCCAACATTTCTTCAGATTAGAAACGTGTTCATCGCACGTCAGCATAATCTCGATACGCCTCTGATTGAGTGTGATTCCATCAGAAAGCAGCAGACTGGCTTGATCTACTGGGGTGCAGGAAAGACATCTCGAAAATTCTGAAGCTTGAGTTTGAACGCGAATTTCTTCATTTACCGAGCCGAACTGTACAAACGCATCCTGCTTTTCGTCGTTTTCGCGTGGCGCATCGGCGAAAGATAGATAGGGGATCGCGAAGTTCTGCTTTGCAGAGTGTTCGGCATTCACTTGCAGCTCAATCGATGCGGGTTCTCTGACTATCCCTTCGGCACTAACCACATCGCTCTACTCTTCGATCGCTTGAAACATCCATCGGCTGGCTGGACAGCGAGACATTGAAACAGCTTTTTCGGAATGGCCGACTCACCGTACCTACCGTCGCCAGACCGTCGAATTGCCCCAATTCCCCTGCTGTGGCGAGCATATCAACTTGAACGTGACACCATTGAGTTGGATACGGCAGGGGCAGCGTCTTACTTTTTGATCAGCCCTTCGTCGAAACGGAAGCGATTCAACTTGGTTGAAGGAACAACCGCTCACAAAGCACCGTACACTTTGAAAGTTCCTCCACGTGCGTATTCTTCCCAAGCGTTTTCGCAACAGCAAGCAAAAAACCATCTGGCGTGTAAAACAGCGGCGGCGGCAACTTGTCGAGACGCTTGAGCAACGCCAACTCTTGGCGGCAGGGATCAATCCCGTCGTCGTCATTCCAGGATTTGCCGGTACGTTTGCTGACGTGGTGCAACTGAGCGGTGATTTAATAGCTGAGCCAGCTTTGTCTGATCGGCTAGACGAATGGTACTCCACCAAGGGCCTTCCTCCAGACAAGCTCGCGTTGGAGCCACACGGTCAGGTTTATCAGAACATCGTTCAAACGCTAGAGAACGTGGGTTACGTTCCCGGCCAGTCGTTGTTTGTGACGACGTGGGATTGGAGAGTTCCTGTTGCTCCGGTTGACGGAACCCTGGATGGCTCGCTTTCGGCCACGTATGGCGAGATCACGGATGCGACGTTTGATACGGGCTTGGATTATTTGGCGTATACGCTGCAGGCAGTCAAAGCTGCCAATCCGACGGCGACTGCTGTTGATTTGATCACGCATAGTACGGGTGGCTTGATCGCTCGCAGTTATCTGCAGAGTGCGGCGTACGGGCAAAACGATTTGCTGCCCGTTGGCAACTTGGTCATGGCGGGTGTGCCCAACCGTGGCGTGACAGAGACGTGGAACCTGTCGCTGGACGACTGGGCAGGATCGGCCGCGTCACGAGCGGCAGCACGATTGGTAGACCAAGCTTACAGTCGGCTGCAAGACACGGCGAATTTTCCATTTGGGGTTCTTGGCCCAGATCCAAACTCAACTGCCGATGACATCACGAACACCGCCATCGATAAGCAGGATTTTGCTCAACAGTATGTCGGCGCAATGCGGGGGCTGCTGCCCGAGTACGCTGCGGTTGACTTGGATAATAACGGTACGTTGATACAGGTGACTGCGGCTGACGAGACGGGAACTGGGTTGTTCAACGATCTGTTGATGGATTTGAACTTCAGCGGCAACACGTACATCAACAACACGGTCAGCACATCCGTTGTGTACAGCACAGAAGTCGCTACCAAGGATCGGCTGGTCAAGCAAGCGGGGCCGACAGGAACGTTCCTTGACAACGAGATCTTGCCGTTCAGTGAGTTCATCGGACATACGCCTGGACCGGCGGAGGTTTGGTATCAGGACATCGAGACCACAGCGGGCGGTGACGGAACGGTTCCCTCCATCTCCTCGATCGGGCCGTTTGTTGGCGACTCCAACCCAAAGCTCAACTTGGTCGAGATCTCGGCTGCATTGGCAACCGGCGGTGGCGATCCCATCGCACACCCCGATCTGGTCATCAACGAGTACTCACAAACACAAATTGTGAATGCGATCGGTGCGACCGCAGGAATTGGAGACATCGAAACGGGCCTGAAACTCAGCAAGGCTCAAACAGTTGCCCGTGCTCTGGCGCTTGGCATCATCGATTATGAAGCCTTGTTTCAAGAATTGAAGCTAACGGCCAGCGACATCGTGACCTTCATCAGCCAATTGGGCGAATCGCTTGAATCGCTCGCTGGCAAGCTGGACGTTCCAGGCGGGATCCCGTTCGTCGATGAAGCGATCACCGCTGTGGCCAGCTTTGCCGACCAAACCACGACGCTTTCCAGGAAACTCTACAACAACGCACAGATTGTCGGCGACGGCGACATCACCGCAGTCGACGGGAAACTCTCGGCGGACATGAGTTTCGTGGTGCGTCTTGATAGTGACGATCCGGTGTCGGTCACCGTCTTGGCATCCAGTACGAACGATAATGCCTCCATCGATGATCTATACGTCGACATCAACGCAGCCTTGGTTGCGGCCGCACTGGACTCGCGAGTCATCGCCGAACGACCGACCGGCATGGATGCTGACAAGCTATCGATACGAACTGTGGATCCCTCTCAAGCAACGACGATCGATGTCAGCACGCTACAGGTGACTGGCAAAGGGCCGGCGCCCAGCAGTGGACGATTGGGCGAAGACGCCCATTTGTCATTCATCATCGGCACCAAGAATTTGGACGTGGCGGTTGAAGTGGACGTTACCGTGACCGCCGAATCCACCGCATCGAATACCCGCTTGAAAGATCTCGTTGTCGATATCAACGCAGCGATGGGAGTCGACATCGGCGATGGTACGCTGCTCAATGAGCTGGTCATTGCCACCGTCGTCGGCGAAGGGATCAGATTCGCCGCCGTCGATAGCACGGCCGAGTCGGTCAAGATCAGCGGCGGAGTGGCGTTGGGGTTTGACTCCTCGCAAGACGTGGACGACAACCCCGCGTCCGGCGAATTGGGTCTTGGCAGCTCCCAGTCTGCGATCGCAGAACTTGCGATCACTGGAATCCCCGATCTTGTCGAGCTCCTTAACACGATCATGCCGATCCAAACGACACTCGGGTATGATGATATCAATCATCGAGTGACGTTTAATCTGAATCTCGCAGAGACGTACAATGAGTCAATTGATTTGGATTTCTCCGAAGCGATTGATCTCGGTTTTGCGGATTTGAATCTTGCCGGCGGCGCCAATGCGAGCTTCGAAGTCGCCGCAGGAATCAATTTGACCGTCGGCGTTGACCTGATTCGCGCAGGAGCGGGTGGAACCGTCGATGGCAACACATTGTTGACCTCGCTTCGAGATAGCGTTGCGTTCAAGGTTGGTGTGACATCGACAAATGTCGCGGACTCAAGTGCCGGCACTCTGACGATCTCAGTGAAGAAGTTTTCGCAAGCCGCCCAAAATGTGAATGTGACACTCGATGCGGCAACGGTGGGCGACAATTTCACAACCGAAGATTTGGCGTTTGATATCAGCGACGCGTTTGCATCGTTGGGGCATGCGATTCGCGCTGAAATCAACGATGATGATAAGCTCGTTTTGATTTCCGAAGATGCCGAGATCAATCAGTTGACGATCACATCGTCAGCGTTCGGATTCACGGGGGCTGAAGTCAGTGATCAGGCGGACTTGGTGGTCTCGCTGGCCGATGGCACGACGTATGACATCATTCTTGATGGCGATGAAACACTCGGTGATGTGAGGACCAGCATCGAATCGACGGTCGGGGCGGCGAGAGTTGCCGTCACCTTCGTCGGTGATCAGATTCAAATCGAGGACTTGACGACGCAGGTCGACGATAACCGACTGATGATTGCTGCGGCGTCAAATTCATTCGGCGCCAGTTCGGCGGGCGCCGGACTGAAGATCCTGGGCAACACCGCATTGGAGGACTCGACAGAGACGGACTCGTTTAATGAAAGAACAACGATCCTCGGCGACAACCTCCTGCTGGGGTCGCTCCTGGACCAATTCTTCATTGACACCACAAACAGTTCTATTTTTGCCAACGCGACGATCGACGCGGCTGACATTGACCTGACCGCATCGGTGGGGCTTTTAGAACTGGGAGTCGTCGATGGTTACTTTGGGGACGCGGCCCCTCATTCGACAGGATTCTCGATCGCCGCAGGGATTGATCTTCCCGATAACGGCGACGGCGACGGATTACTGCGTTTGAGCGACTTTGGTAGAGACGGTTTGAATAGTGCTTTGACAGCCTTGGCACCCACCTTCACCTACGGTGGTACCGCCCAATTCCCACTCAGCATTCCGCTTTTGCCAACCGAGGCACCGACGATCACGTTGACGCTGCAGAGTGATCCAAACGATCTGTTGCGTCCCCAATTTGATATCAGCGCTCCCAATGTAAATGACCTGATCGGCGACTTCAAAAACCTTTCGCTATCCGATATCGCAGGCATGCTGCGCCAGGTCATCGATTTGCTCCGCGACAGTGAAATTGATGGTTTGAACACGGACATTCCTGTGATCAACCAAACACCAAACGAGCTGCTTGGTTTCACCGATGGAATTCTGGCGGTTGCTGACAAACTGCTGGCCGGTCCAGATGTCGAGACCCTGAAAGGCCTCAGTGATCGACTGGCAGAACAAATCGACTTCACCAGCGGATCACCCAGTCAGCTTCGGCAACTCAGTGACGCGTTCGCACGAGTCAACCACGCAATCGATCCCGTACACACGTACGAGTTGCAGGTCACCGACGGAGCGATGAATGTCTATCGAACCACCATGCTGTCGAGTTCAGCCAACGCGATCGAAATCCAAGCTGCGATCGACGCCGCGATCGGAGCACCGGGCCAAGTGACCGTGATCGGGAAATCAGGCGGGCCGCTAACGTTCACGTTCAACAATTCGCTTGGCAACGTTTCGCTTTCGGCGTCCAGTGTGTCAGGTTTGACGACGCAGTTTGAAACCAAAACTCCCGGTGTGACGGGTTCGACCGAGGCAGTGATCGGTGCCGAATTCGTGACGACTGCGGGGCTCGCGACTGCCTTGTTGAGTCTCGATTCGACGCTCACAGAGCTAGAGGGCTCTGGAGTCAACGTCACCGCGCTCACTGCGATCGTGGATCAAATGTCGGGCAGCGTGATTTCGACAGCCAACTTAAGTGCGTTCCTGACCGAACTCTTGCAATCGGAACTGGGGCTGCCTGTGGCGGTCGTTGTGTCGTTTATCGATGCGGACCTGAATGCAACAGGCAATCAAAACACGATCAAGTTGGAATTGGATATCAATCCGACGGTCACGCGAAATGTCGGTTTCGATTTGGCGCTCGATGACTTTGGGCCGGTGACCGTTGGATCCTCAGGCAACATTGATGTTACCTTCGGCGGCAATATCGATTTGGATTTAGGATTCAATTTCTCGACTTTAACGCCTTACGTGTTCGACAGCACGAGTTTTGCACTAACCGCTGCAATCGATTCGGCGCTCGATGTCACCGCGACCATCGGCGGCTTTGAAGCTGGACTGGATGGCACCGTGAAGTTGCATCAGGTGGGCGATCCGCTCAGTCCGGCCAGCATCACCGTGTCGATCGATCAGGGGCTGACACCTTCGGATGCCAACACAATTGGAGCAATCCCGATCGGACAGTTTTTTAGTGGCGGATTGGCCAACACATTTGATTTCGCAATCGATGGTGAAATCACAGCGGACTTTGACGCTTATTTGGCGGGTGTGAATATCACCGACGCGATCCAAGTCGACTTTCAGATGGCAGATGCGTTGACGGACGGTGTGCCGACGTTCGACTACGCCAAATTGACCACTGGCGTGAACGATTACCTGGCCAGCTTGACCGACCTGAGTAGCATGAGCTTGGATCAATTGATCGCAGGGACTCGCACCGTGCTGACGACGATTGAATCGGGTCTGACATCGGACTTGCTGAGCAATTTGCCTTTGATCGGTGACGGAATCGACATGAGCGCCAGCTTTGTCGGTGAACTGCAGTCGATGGTTGATCAATTCGAGACGTTGGTCGATTCGTCCGACGATAGCGTCGATGCGTTGGTCGGCGAGATTCAGTCATTGATCTACGACGCACTCGGTCCGCTGGGTGCGAACATGCTGAAGTTGAATCCGCTGTTTCATGACGATCCGGCACAATCCAATTCCATCGAAGTCGCCGACTATCGTGACGTCGAAGTTTCGATCACCGACTTCGCCACCACCGCTCCGGCGGACATGGAATTCTCGGTCAATTTGCAGTTGGCCGGTCGCGACGTGATCGATGCCGACTTTGATTTGGGTTTGGATGCGGTCCTCTTTGAGTTTGAAACGGCTGGCGGCGTGGAACTTTCGTGGGACTACGACTTCAACTTTGGTTTCGGAATCAATCTCCAGAACGGTTTCTTTTTTCAACTGAACGAAAACACCAACTTTGATTCGACCGGATTCGACGATGGCACGGGCGGAACGCCAGAGATCACGTTGGGCGCTCAGGTGAACCTGAAACCCGGGACATCGCTCAAGGGCGAGTTGTTCTTTCTGAATTTGATTGCCGAAAGTAATCCGATTGAAGATTACAACTCCAACGGGGTTCTGGATGCAGATCTGAACGAAGCGGTGGACGGGATCGATTACAACCGCGACGGTGACATGAACGACGTGCTTTCCGAATCGGACAGCAACGGTGATGGCCGACTCTCACGCGGAACGGGTTTCAGCGGTGAGATCTTTATCGACGTCAATAACCCTGACAATGATGTCGACAACCGACTCTCGTTTGGTGAACTGCGTGGATCGGCGCCGCTGTTTACTGCTGGCATTCGCACAGAGGCCTTTGTTGATTTGGCATTATCGGCTGACACCGATGCGGGAAGCGATCTACCAAAGCTGAGCACTGACTTGACCGTCGATTGGGGACTCAGCTACAGCACCAGCGAAGGCCTGGTCAGTGGGACCCCCGAAGTCGCTTTCCATGATGTGTCTTTGGACCTTGGTAGTTTCTTTGAATCGATAGCGGGGCCGGCGTTTGAAGTCTTTGAACAATACATCGAGCCCGCGCGGCCGGTGATCGACTTTCTACGCTCCGAGGTCCCTGGCTTTAGCGATCTCTCTGTAGAAACCGGCGGACCGAGGATCACGTTCCTGGATCTTGGTGCCTATGCAGGCGGACTGGGCGGTCGCGTTGCAGATGCGAAGAAGGTGCTCGACACGATCTCCGGGATTCTGGATGCGGTCGATGAGATCAAAGGATTTGCCGGAGCCGATGGAATGGTCATCAATTTTGGTGATTTCCTGCTGACCGGTGGCACGACCAGCGACGTGACAGGGGAAAGCATCGGCAGCAACCCTACCGCAAACGACGTTTTGACACTGGCCAATGCAGCGAAAGCTGGTTCGGTCACGGTCAGGGCAGCCGGCGTGGTGCTTGGGGCTACGGACTATCGGGTGGTCCATAGCATGTCTGGTAACACACCAACGACGCTGATCAAGTTTTTGAAGGAGAAGGCTGGGGCGATCACCATTGATTATTCACACACCACTGGCAAGATCGACGTTACCGATGCGACCACGCAAGTGACTGTACAGGCTGGGAGTTCGTCGCAAATATCGACCGGTTCCGGCGGTGGAATTTCAAACGATGTCTTCAGTCAAGTCGACAGCTCGAGCGGGTCATCGAACAACAAGGCCAACACCACGAGCAAACTAAAGAAGCTTAGCCGGTCGGCCACCAGCGGCGGTCACGGACTCTCTATTCCGATCCTGTCGAATCCGATCAACGCGTTCAAACTATTGACCGGCGAAACGGTCGACTTGATTCAGTGGGAGATTCCAGAACTCGATCTCAGCCTGCCATTTGAATACAGGTTTGGACCACTCGGCCCCACACCGATCTTTGCCAAGGTAGGTGCGACTCTGGCGGCCAAGCTCGAGTTTTCGATCGGGTTTGACACACGTGGGATTGCACAAACAGGCAATTTTCTGGACGGACTCTATTTTGGTGACCTTGAAAACGTTTCCAGCGGAGATGACGTCGATGAAGTCGAATTCAGCTTGACGCTGCGAGCCGGCGCGGGAATCGATCTTGGTCTTGCCAGCGTCTATCTGGTGGGCGGCGTCAAAGGCGATCTCGCCTTCAATTGGAACGACCTCGACGGAGATGGAAAGCTTTACTTTGATGAGCTGGCAGCTTTGGCCAAGATCAACGCAGTACCCGACCTTTCCTTTCTAGACGGTCTCCTTACACCAGAGGAGATCGCTAGGATTCGGGAGGAACAATCCGTTCCCGGCATGTGTATCTTTGACACGCATGGCGGATTGAATGCGCAGCTTGGTATCGAATGGGACGTCACGCTGGATTCGGGCTACATCTCGATCATCGATGAAAACATCTTTAGCTTCAACTACACTTGCGGAGACAGCATTGAGTTAGCGACGCACAATCGGTCGGACAAGACGCTTGTGTTGAACGCGGGACCCAACGCTGCCCAGCGGATGCCCGGCAGTGTTGATGACGATGAGGTCTTTGGTGTCCGTCAAGTCGATGTCGACGGTGTGCCGTCGATTGCGGTGGATTGGGACTGGGTCATTGATTCTGAAACCACGGCCAAGCTCACTCGATATTATCCGGTCTCTGAAGTCGAGGAAATTCGCTTCGATGGCGGTGCAGGAAACGATGTCTTCATTGTGGACTCCAATGTCGACTCTGGCATTTCCATCACGTTGATCGGCGGTGTCGGCAATGACATTCTGACGGGCCACAATGGCGAGAACATTTTCGTCGGCGGCGCAGGAGATGATAGGATCACAGGCGGTAGCGGCAATGACACTTACCTGTTTGAAAACAACTGGGGCAGGGACAAGATCCAGGATGTCGACGGCGATCGTGACGCCTTCGACTTTAGCGCTGTTACAGCAAACTTGACGGTCACGCTGGGCAGCATCAGTGTTTCAGACGGTGGCTCTGTCAACACCGTCTTTGATCCCAACGGCGCACTGGTAGAAGGCATCGAGTCGATGGTGGCAGGTATCGGCAACGATACATTGATCTTGAATGAAGCTACTGGTACAGCGCGGCTGTGGACCATTGATTCGGTTGGCGGCGGCAATATCGACGAAGAGTTCTACTTTCAGCGATTTGAAAACCTGACGGCTGGTTCTCAAAACGATACGTTTGCATTCACAGGCGGCAACGTTGCTGGTCTGATCAGTGGTGGGACCGGGACCGATGTCCTGAGTTACGCTGCTGCACCCGGTGCCGTCGAGGTCAACCGCCAAACATCCACCGCCACTTCATTGGGCAGCTATGCGGGGATAGAGCAGGTCATCGGCAGCTCAGCCAGTGACACGTTGACGGGCGCGAATGTAGACGCGACCTGGAACGTGACCGGAGCTGATCAGGGCAACATCGACGGTGCTTTCCAGTTTCAGCGTTTCGAGAATCTGACCGGTGGCGATGCCGATGATACTTTCGTCGTGTCTGCCACTGGCTCAATCAGCGGCAAACTACGTGGCACGACGACTTTGAATCACGTCGATGCGGACAAGCTCGATTTGTCCGCTAAAGAGACGACGTTGACCGCGACGGTTCAAGGCGTCAATCGTGGCTTGGTCTCGGGAGGCGCGAGTGTTGACTTTGCCAGCGTTGAAAGTCTGACGGGCGGATCTGCGAACGATCATTTCGTGATCCAGCCCCTGGCTGGCTTGAACGGAACGTTGGACGGTGGCCTCGGTCTGGAGGACCACTTGGACTACAGCGGGTGGATCTCAAGCGTTACGGTAAATTTTAATTCTGGAGCACTGAATTCCGGTCAATCGTACGGTGGATCGGTTGCCGGAATCGAACATGTCACGGGTGGTGGCGCTGGTGACATCCTCACCGGTAGGTCGTCCGACAACAATCGCATCCTTGGCCTGGGTGGTGCCGACACGATCGATGGCATGGGAGGCGATAACGTTTTGATCGGCGACCGAGCAATCATCACGCTGGCGTCGATCACGACTGAGTCTTTGCCAGGTGACGGCAGGGATGACATCTCAGCTGGTGATGGGCGGAATATTATCCTGGCTGGTAGCGGAGACGACAAAGTGACCGTGGGCAACGGCGACAACCGCGTGATGGGCGATCACGGTGTTGTCACGCTTTCGGGCGGTTTCGTCGTCGACATGGAAAGTTCACTTCTGAGTGGTGGTGACGACTGGATCACCTTTGGTGGCGGGAATAATTTGGTCATCGGTGGCGATGGCAGCGACCGGATTACGGTGGGCTCCACAGGAACGACGGGCCGAAACGTGATCCTCGGCGATCGTGGCTCCATCGATCGTTTAGGTGCGAACACATCATCGGCGATCAGCGAACCGACGGTCGGTGCCGGATCGGACATCATCACAACCGGCGATGGCGTCGATGCCATCATCGGCGGTGGCAAAAGCGACACGATCAACGGTGGTGACGGCAATAATTATGTCTTGGGCGATGACGGCACCATCTTGTTCGCCGCAGGCTTGCCGGTCAATTCATCATTGACTCCATCGGTCTTCGATGGCCACGACAACATCACAACCGGTGCCGGTCGCGATTTGATCTTCACCGGAAATGGCGAAAATACCGTGTTGGCTGGCGATGGCATGGATGACGTCCTCGGTGGCAGCGGTATCGATGACATCGACGGTCAAGGCGGCAACGACTGGTTGGTCGGTTTGTTGGGCAATGACAAGATCAAAGGTGGCGTAGGTAACGATGTGCTCTTTGGCGGACTGCCTCTTGGAACACGCGCCGACTATGACGACACCGGTGACTTCACCACTCCATTGGAAGTCCAAGCGGTCGAATCACTGTACTCAACCGACAGCGATCCCGGGGAGTTTGGCCGAGCCAATGTGGCTGGAGGCAATGATGACAACTATGTGTTCACAACCCTGATCACACCAATCATTGTCGCCGGCGTTTCGATTGATGGAACTGCCGGTGATGGTCGCGATGTTTTGGAAGGTGGTGATGACAACGATATTCTCTTTGGTGGCGCTGACGCGGACGATTTGCGGGGCGGCAGCGGTGTCGATTACTTGGACGCAGGTGCGGGACCGGATACCGCTGACGGTGAAGCCGGCGACGATGTGGTTCGTGGTGGCGAAGGCGGTGACGAGCTGCACGGCGGCGACGGCATTGATCAACTGATCGGCGACGGCGGCGACGACGAACTTCACGGGGAGTCTCGCCCCGGAAATCAGACCGGACAACGCTTGTTCGGCGGTCCCGGGCGTGACACGTTGTACGCGTTTGAGGGGACGGCCAATGTGCCGGGCGATCAATTGTTTGGCGATGCGGGCGGCGACTTCTTGTATGGTGCCGGACAGTTTGAAGTTTTGATCGGTGGCAGCGGCAACGACTATGTCATTGGCCTCGGAGGCGCTGACCTCCTGATGGGCGGTGGTGGCGAAGACCAACTCTTCGGCGGCGATGGCAACGATGAGATCTGGGGCGGCGCCGGAACTGACTATATCGACGGGCAATCTGGCGCCGACGTGCAATACGGCGGCAGTGGGATCGACTTGTTTATCTTGCCCACCACGGTCACTGGCGCAGACACCATCGACGGTCATTTCGGCAACGCGAGCGAGGGGGACATTGCCGACGACAACGCGACCGATATTCTGGCGATCGATGGAACGACGGGTAACGACACCATTCTGATTGGCGAACAAGGCGGTCAAGCGTCCGTGCGTTACAACGGCATTGCCATCCCGGTCAACATGCTCGACGCCAACGGAAATCTGCTGATCGAACAGTTCCGTATCGCTGGTCTGGCCGGCAATGACACCATCGGTTTCTACACGGAGTTGGCGATTCAGTCAGGGGCGATCGGGGTGGTCAGTGGCCTCAATCCAATTGACCTCTCTGCTCTTTCCGATCGTTCACGTGACTTTGTCGGCGTCTTCGATGGCAACAGCGGAAACGATAAGCTCATCGGTAGTGACGGGCGGGACCGTCTCAGCGGCGGGATCGGCAGCGACACACTGTTTGGATTCCGTGGTGATGACCGTCTGTGGGGCGATGAAGGAGGCGGGCTGACCGGTGACCGCGACATCCTGTTTGCCGGAGGCGGCAACGATGACTTGATCGGCGGACAGGGCACGAATCAACTTTATGCGTGGACATTCGATCCATCCAGTGGAAACCAGTTCGGATTGTTTGTCGATGGAAGGGGAGATTTGGCCACCGACGATGGTGATTTAGATGACGACGGGGTACTGGATGCCGATGAAGCGTCGCCGACAGGGCCGTACCGACAGCCCTACAGTCAGGAAGTCACTGGGCTGAACCGAATTCTCGGTAGCGCCAACGATGACGAACTGTACGGCGGCACGACACTAGATTTCATGTACGGTAACGGCGGCGACGATACATTGTTCCGCGCTGACGGAACAACGTTTGAGTCTTCCGACGGCGGCGTCGCTGGTGAGCAGTGGAAAGACTACGCGAAAGAGTCTGATCAAGTTTGGTACATCGGTGGCAGCAACGCGTCGGATCAGATCAATGTGGATTTTGTGACTGAGCCAGGCTTTTTGACCGATCACCACTTGATCACCCGCCTTACCGACAACAACGGGAACTTCAGTTTCAGCGCCCAAGTTCGACTGGATTTCACGGCGACCGATAGCGAAGGCAACGCGGTGTGGAGTGCTAGAGACTTGCAGTTCAAACTCGATCAATTGCTCAGCGAATCCGATCCGGAGTCGCGCGGAGAAACGCTTGAAGACATCGCGACCGCCGCAACGCAATTCACGGACTCAGAGTTAATCGCTCAAATCCTGCCACCGGAAGGCGACTTCCTGGTGATTCTGATCGATGCACTTGGGGGCAACGATAGCATCACGGTGGGACCAACCGTACAGAAAACCGTTTGGATCGACGCAGGTGCAGGCGATGACATCGTTGACATCCGCAGCGGTAACGCGATCTTGGTGGATCGAGCAGAGAATTCATTAGGCTCAACTGGTTTGCGGGCTCGCAACGATGTGCCTGAGCAGGCGTTTCGGCTCGTTGAATCCAACGGCAGCATCGACCAATCGTTCGACGGACATGACCTGTCCGATGGCGTGGTAACGTTCACCGGCTTGACGATGGACAATCCGAGCGACGTCGACTGGTACTCGTTCACGCTGTCGAATCCGACCACAACATCCAGCAGAATCGAATTGGCCAGCGGGTCACCGATCGACGAACTGGGGCTTGAACTGTTCCGGCAGGATTCCGCGTCCAATCTGCCGCTGAGCGAGTCCAACCTGATCAAGCTGCAAACGGGAACTGCGAACGGAAACTCGTCCGAAATTGACCTCCAATATCAAGTCCGGGGTCGATACATTCGAATTCGTAATAACGGTACGGCAAGTCGTGAATTGCATCTGGGTGAACTAGAAGTCTTCGCTCCCGGCGTGACCCCGGCGGCAGGATACGATCCGACAAATGACTTGGCTCTCACCTCGTTGGGTGCCCATGTGGAGTCTTTCACGAGTTCGATTCTCCACGGAAATGCGACGAGCGTTCTGGATGGCGACAGCGAAGCAGGAGCAGCGGTCTTTACTCTACGGCCTGCGGTTGCGAACGAAATCGTTGTCGATTTAGGACAATCCATGGACATCGGCACCATTCGGCTGTGGCAGCGAAGTGACAATGGTGGTACACAGCATCGACTGTCTGATTTCAGCGTGTCCGTTCTCACCGACGGCGGTGATGAACCTGGTGTCGTCGCGCAAGACTTTAGCCACCCAGGGCAAGTCCCCGATTTCTCCAACTCCGCTGTCAGCGACACGAACAGGGTTTTAGAAGCGGGCGTGGAATACTTGCTGAAAGTGACCAGTCCAAATGTCGTGCCGACGATTTATGACTTGCGCTTCAATCTGGACGGTCTGAGCGAATCGGAGATCGATACGAACGACAATCTGCTATCGATAAGCATGTCATTACGATCAGATACCGAGCGGCGTGATGTGATTCTGGGGGGCACCGGCAATGACATTCTCAGTGGCGGTGCTGGCGAAGACTGGATCTTTGGCAACGAGGGCAACGACGTTTTGACGGGTGGTCAAGACCGCAACGCGAGTGACCTGCTGTTCGGTGGCCCAGGCGATGACACGTTCCAGATCATCCCCGATGCGTTGCCCTTGCTGGGCAATCAACGGGGAACGAACTTCGACCCTGCAACCGAAACCTACCTGCCCACCTTCAGCGAACAGCTCATTGGCGGCGAGGGGACCGACCGCGTGCTGTATCTGGGTGGCGATGTCGACCGTCGTGGATTCGATGTGCCGGACTACGTCTCGATGCGCTACAACACCGGGCTGCATCGATACGAGTTCACGAGTTTGGTTTGGGATATTGGTTTGCAAGAGTACCGAACAAAAACGGACTCATCGGGTCGAACGGTATACGAACAACAGTTCATGTATTTTCAAACCCGCGACGTCGAGCAGACACATTTCTTGCTCGAGAATGGTGATGACGTTGTACGTTTGGATTCCGGTTTCCAATTCTTGCCGCTCGACGGAACGTTTGATGCCGGACGGTACGAAGAGTGGGGTATGGATCGAGGCGATTTCGAGCAAGGTGCGTTTGAGTCCATTTTCATTGACGGCGGAGCTGGCGACGACTTCATCTTCGGCAGTCCCACCTCCGACGTGATCACAGGCGGACCTGGCGACGATTACATCGTCGGCGGATTAGGAAACGACGAAATTGATGGGGAAGGTGGCGCCGATGAGATCTACGGCAACCGTCCGAACCCCGCTCAACCAGTTGATCCTGCCTACCCATTTGCACCAACGATTCCTAGCGATTTCCCGCAAACCAGCACTTTCGAACCGGAGCTTTTCAATCCCAAGTTCACGGTTCCAAATTTCACCACACCAACACTATCAGACTCAGGAATTGATATTCGTTCGACTGGTGAAGTCAGTGTTTCTAATTCATTTCAACTTCAAAACTCATCCGTCTCTGGCAACCTAACCAGCGTCATTCCGATTGGTGATTTCAATGGAGACGGCAACGACGATTTCATGGTTAACAGCGCAAGTATAAGCTACCTACTGTTCGAACCACTCAGTCTCCAGAATGTGCTGACGGTTTCGATGGAAGCCAACGTCATCATCCCGCATTCGGTATTTGGTGTTCCTGCACTTCGTAGTGCCGATGTCAATGGTGACGGCTTGTCCGACTTGGCTTTCATTCAAAGCCTGTCTGGTGATACGGAGATTACGGTCGTTTCCGGGTTTGAATCGCAAGACACTCGAAATTGGTCGAACTGGACACCGACAGATATTAACAATCACGTTTTATCCAAAGTCTCGTTTCGCGATGTCTACCTAGGTGGCGCAAGCAACGTTTCCGTGGAACTGGTTGATTTTGTAGAGGAATCTGGAACGCAACTTGCGGACTTATTTGTCAAGGCAAACGATGCGAGTTTGACGTTGATGGACCTTGTCGATGATCAGATGATTGCATTTGTATTCTCCGGGAGTGATCTTAGTTCCAAGTCGAATCTCGGCATCATGGACCGAGTAGGCACGATCACGACGCAGTCAAACTCGCTATCTGCACTCACTTTAGTGGGCAACCACGATGGGTCTCGCGGAACATCGACGCTAGTCGCTGACAATCAACTCATCAATCGATACACGGGTGTGCAAAGTGCTGTCGTACAAAGCACGAACCCAGTCCCTCAAGCTTGGGTGCCGGGCATCGATTTCCAAATCACGCTTGAAGTATGTGAGGATGGAGATGCGTTCCCAAATTCCGGTATGTGCCTTGCTGGAGGCGATGACAACTTCGGGTACCCAGAAGACGAGCGAATCAATCTGTTTGAAAGTCCGAATCCCGATCCATATCAAGTTCTGTTAGAGACGCTTGAAGAGCATGCTTTCAATGATTACATCAACCTAACGCGGAACAACTCTATTTACACGTTTGAGACGATTGAGAAGCGGCCGAACGTGTCATTGAAGGTTACCGAAGCCTTCTCCTCAGCACTTGGTTTTACAAGTGGGCAAACGAACGATGGGCCCCCTGTTTATCCTGTATTTCCTTACCGTTGGGTTGTAGCTCAGCGGCCCTTTACACCAATCGCTGGAGAAGTGCTGTTTGAAATTGTAGGACTCGGAGGCCACATCGCCGTCAACGTTACCAATTCATCGACAATTGATAGTGTCATCAGCTTCCTCAATACAGAAATTGATACTCGCTTGGGAGGCTCCGAATATTTCGTTTCAAAGAGCATGGTAAATGGACAGGAGCATCTTGTCGTACTTCAAAATACTGAATACTCGAACGAATTGCGTGTTAGCAAAGATCAAGTCAACACGTCAAGCTATTTTGGATATCCAAACCTCATTGATGAGAACCCCGACGGATTCTGGCGTGAAGGAAACGGCATCAATCAGGGAATTTCACAGTTTGGTGCGCCGATTCTTGCGAATGACGATGTGCTCTACATTATCCAGGAGGCTCAGACTCACGATGGAGTGGTCGACCGACCGGTGGATTTGGGCGATCTGAACGGAGACGGCTATGGTGACATTGGCCTAATCCGAGACGATCGGATTCACTTGTTTTATGGTTCCAGCGACGCGTTGAGTGAGCAGCTTAATGTATCGCAAGATGACTTAACGTTCGATTTAACCGGCACCTCCATCCTCGATGTCGTTGGAGGAGATTTCAACGCCGATGGTAAACGCGATATAGCGGTAAGTTTTACGCCGAACGGTGAAACGGATTCCAAGGTATCACTTTTCTTCGATGTGGCAAACCTTGGTGTTACAGTGCGCCCATCGGATGCACGAATGACATTAGTGGGCGAGTCAACCGGAGACGGTTTTGGAGTTCTCTCACCCGTTGGTGATTTAAATGCTGATGGAATCGATGATTTGGTAGTTGCGGCTCCGTTAGGAAGTCTCGGCGGTCGCCTTTACGTTATTTACGGAGCAGCATCCGCGCGCATCGATATTCCTTCGCAGTACGATGTTTTGGAGAACTTCAACGTCTCAGGCAGCGGGTCGTTTGTTGTTGATCGAGGCCATGGTCAAGCCGAGGTTTTCGACGACGGTGGTGAGCCATTTGAGATCGAAGCAGGCGACTCAGAACGCTGGTTCCAATTCACGACCCTCGGAGATGGGCAACCAGGCGATCTCATACGCTTGAACTCGAATGTTCGCGCGGATCTTGTGGATGAGTCGGGCCGATTGATCACCGAAAGCCAAACCATCATCGACTTGCGTTCGATTGAGGCTGGAACCTACTACCTACGTGTCAAACCATTTTTAAACGCCTCTCTGAACTATGATGCGGCCAACGCCAACGACGGTTCCCTGACGGTTTGGGAGAGTGGGAATCCGGTGTTTGACGCGAGTCTCGATCCGAGCGTTACGCTGGATACGAATGTGGTCAGTTCTAGCGGAATCACACAAGCTTATCGATTCAATGGCACTGGTGGGGCTGCCATTCCAAGCTTGCAAACCGCGAATGCGAACCCAGCCAGTGCGACTGCGGCATGGGAAGTGTGGTTCAGACCATCTGCTGTAACGGGGAAGCAAGTCCTGTTTGAGTCAGGACGAGGAGGCCTTGGGGGTCGTGGTGTATCCTTGACGCTGGATGGTGATAGGCTCGTTTTTGCTATACAAGATTTCGTTGATGGTTTTCCGAACGATCCAGTTCTTGCGACGCTGCAGTCTCTACCAATCGGCACCAGCGAGTTTACAAAGGCCCTGGCGGTTTACGAAAATCTCACGCCCACGAGCGGGATCATTTCTCTCTATATCGACGGCGAATTGGCCGATGCGCCGACGCTTGTGGAAATTGGGAACTGGTCAGGCAATAACGGCGCCGGCATTGGTCAAGCAAACTCACCCTCGCTCGGTGGGCTGCCAAACAGCTCCGGGTATGTGCCATTTGACGGGCACATCGCAGCGGTTCGATTCTACGAAACGGCAGACACGGGGCTTTTGCCTGCAGAATTCACGGTAGAATTCGACGCGCCGATTCGTGGACAACAACAGATCATAGAAACCGATGCCAGTCCTGATCGCGACATTCTTCGCGGCGGTGATGGCAATGACATCATTGTTGGCAATCACGGACTCGATCGATTTTTTGGCGGCAGTGGCGTTGATGTGATCACTGCGGAAGCGATCGAGGTTCGTGATGGTGATTTGGCGGATGTCGCACTGACGCCTGTGCCGGTCCCAGAACTCGTGCAAGGCAATACACCGTTACAGCTAGATCCAGTGATCATCGATGCTGACGCAATTCTGTCGGCTGGCGTGATGGAATTGCAGGCCGCGATCGCCACCCAGCTTGGACAGGCGGTGACAACATCGGCGACAGGCTTGCCGCGGGTGCACCGAGACATCCGAGCCAGTGAGCTTGAACAGTTAACATCACTCTTTGCTTCTGCACGCGGGATTCATGACCTTTCGATGTTGCGATTTATGCCAAATCTTGAAGTGCTAGATTTGAGTGGCAATGCAATTACCGAGGATGAGCTACACCATATTGCGCAGCTAAAGAAGCTTCGCAGCTTGGATCTGTCTGACACGAACATTGATCCCACGTCACAGCGTACACTCGACATCATTTCAGGCTTGCCGCTACTCGAAATGCTACATTTGCCTAACGGAGTTCCTGCGTCGTTCCCCATTTCAAGAAACCTTTCCGGGACCACCCAGGCCCGAAGTGCTCAAACGGCGGACATCGACGGTGACGGTGACTTGGACCTGGTCACCGCGTTTCAGTTGGGCAACACGGTTGCTTGGCATGAAAACAATGGTAATCAAAGCTTTACGATTCACCCAATTTCCACAACTGCGGATTCCGCGCAGGACGTTGCTACTGCAGATGTCGATGGCGATGGCGATTTGGATGTCGTCAGCGCGTCCTTTGATGATGACACCATTGCGTGGTACGAGAACAATGGAAGCCAATCATTTACGTTCCATGCAATCAGTACAACCGCCGATGGAGCGAGGAGTGTACAAACGGGAGATTTGGACGGTGACGGCGATATCGATGTACTCAGCGCTTCACAGAACGATAACAAAATCGCGTGGTATGAGAATGTTGGTAACCAATCATTTCAACTCCATCTGATTACTACGTCTGCCAACGGGGCACACAGTGTTCACACGGCCGACGTTGACGGCGACGGTGATTTAGATGTACTGAGCGCATCCCGTTTTGATAATACGATCGCATGGTACAAGAACGACGGATCTGGGTCGTTCACCTCTCACGTAATCACAACCTCTGCGAACGATGCACGAGCCGTTCATTCGGCCGACCTTGACGGTGATGGAGACATAGATATCCTCAGTGCGTCATATTTGGACGATACCATCGCATGGTATGAAAACGACGGAAGCGAGTCGTTTACCCTACATGTAATTAGCAATAACCAAGATGGTGCGATCGACGTCAACACCGCAGATATCGATGGCGACGGAGATCTGGATGTATTTAGCGCTTCAGAAAATGATGATACGATTGCGTGGTTCGAGAACAATGGTAACAAATCATTCACTGCGCGTCTGGTCACCAACTTGGCCGACCGTGCGCAGAGCGTACATCTTGCGGACATCGACGATGACGGCGATGCGGATGTTCTCATCGCTTCACTCTCCGGTTTCTCGTTAGTTTGGCATGAGAACGAGAATCAACCGTCCCCTGTGAATCTAGTTGTCAACGAAGGACAAACAATTGATGTTTACGGGACGTTGTTTAAAGCTAGCGACAATGGATCTGTGCCTTTGGTGGGGACATCCATCAACGGAACTGCGGTGGATACGCCCGTGTTCGTGCAGAACGTTGCTCCGACAATTTCAGCCCCTGTGATCACGAGTGCAACTGAAGGGCAGGTGATTAGTTTTGGTCCGGTATTGAGAGGCTCATTTAGCGAGACTTGGTACTCGGGGACGTTTAACGATGACAGTCTGAATCCGATTGATCCGGTGACCAATCCCACAAGCTTGTTGAACCAGACACCTGTCCTTACGCAGATCTTGGATGAGCCGATGGATTGGGATCGTGCCGGTTTATCTTTCCGCGGCGGAGGTCTAGGAAACAGTTTCTTTGCCGCTGCTTTCATTGGAACGCTCGTGGTTGACGCTGCTGGATCAGGGGCTGCGTTGGAAGCAGGCGATATCACGTTTGGGGCGAGAAGTGATGACGCCACTTTCATCTACGTTGATACCAATCGCGATGGAAAGTTTGACACGTCCGAGATCGTTGTTGACAACGGTGGTACTCACGGCTTGCAAGATCGTGTCGGCAGCATCAATTTGGATGAGGGTAGATACGGGATCGCGATCGCCTACTACCAGGGCGGAGGAGGTGCTGGACTGACAGTCCGATATGCGCAAGGCCTGGTTCCACAAGCAGACTTTGGCAGCATGACGATCATCGATCCGTCAGACGTCGGGCAGTATTCGCTATGGAATCGGACCGACATCGATGTGCTTATCGATGGCAATACGATAGGAACCATCAAGATCTCCGATCCAGGATTGCTGGACGTTCCCGACTTGGTGGTCACCGCTAGCATCACCGATCCGTCTGGGCAGACGACCAGCTTGATCCCTCATGCCGCTGAATTTGACGACGAAGCGCTGCAACTGTCCAATGTCGTGCTTGATGGCGCGACAAACTACACAACGACATTTTGGTTGAAGACGACGAAGACTGGCATTCAGTCAATCGTTAGTGGCGCGAACAAGACGCAAGCGAATGAGTTCTACGTCTATTTTTTGAATAGCACGACCTTTCGATTGCTTGAGAAAGGTAGTCTGGTAGCCCAGTGGAGCGGCTTGAATGACATTGCCGATGGTCAATATCGACATTTTGCCGTCGTCAGAAACCTAGACCAGAGCAGTGTCGAGCTCTACATCGATGGGGTGTCACAAGGGACGATGTCGGAACCGACAAGGTCGCCTCTCAACATCGATCCAGGCGGACTTTTTGTCGGTAGTGACCAAGACAGCCTGGCAGGAGGCTTCGATTCGTCACAATCGCTGCAGGGTTCGCTAGACGATTTGACGATCTGGAACCGTGCTCTCACACCCGATGAGATCGCAGGAATCCGCGACGGCGACATCGACACCTCCGACAATAATATGCGGTTGTATTTGCCCTTTGATGAAGGTGCCGGAGTCGTTGCCGCTGATCGAGGGCCGCTGGGCGTCGACGCTACGATTTCGACGATGCACGTCAGCGACGACTTTCTGGCAGAGTACCGATTTGACAACGGCACGGCAGATGACACAGCGAGCAACAACCATGGCACATTGTCGGGGAATGCCACGATCCTCAGCGACTCCGCGCGTCCCGGAATGGTGGTCGAGTTGGATGGCGTAAGTGGCTATGTCGATCTGCCAAACTCGATCTTGAATCCCGCCGAAGGTGCCGTGTCAGCTTGGTTCAAATTGGACAATTCGCCTACTGGAACTGAGTACATATTCGGCAACCAGAATGGTGCGGGTGGAGATCGCGTTTACCTTTTTGTCAACGCATCGAATCAGTTTGGAGCCCGCTTGGATGACAGCCCCAGCTTCGGCTTCGCAACTGTCTCGCCTGGAACTTGGAATCACGCGTTGTTGGTTTGGCGAACGGATGGCATCGGGGAATTGTTCCTGAACGGTCAAAGCGTGGGGACGACTTCTGGATTGACGTTTAGTGCGGGAATGCAAGATAGAGTGAACATTGGCAGTCGAGATACGAAGAACAGTTTCTTCGATGGCCGCATCGATGACGTTCGAGTATTTGATCACGCGGTAAGTCCAGAGTTTGTTCTGCAGCCGATCCATTGGACGGGTGACTCGCCGTCGGCGAGGAAGGCGTTGTTGTTCGACGATCATGTCTTGGAATTACCGAACACGGCGCTCGACGGAGTCGGTGATTTTACAACTGCGGTTTGGGTAAAGCCCAGTGCAGCGACGAAGCAGACCATCCTTAGCGGTGCCAAGTCAAACACGATTGCGGGTCCAAATGAATTCGTTCTGGTCGCGTATGATTCAACACGAATTCTCTCCGTCATTGGAAACACGGTGCGTCCCTGGACCGTGCCTTCGATGAATGACAACGTTTATCATCACATTGCACTGACTCGAACTGTTGCAACCAATACTCTGGAGCTGTTCGTTGATGGCGTCTCTATGGGGACCAAATCTGACACGACAGGTCCACTGACGATTGTCCCCGGAGGTTTGATTGTCGGACAGGATCAAGACAACATTGGCGGTGGTTTTCAACAAGACGAGGCGTTACGTGGCCCGATCGACGACTTGGCCATTTGGGATCGTGTGTTGACACCAACTGAGATTCGAGCGGCAAGCGTGGGGGGCATCAACACGCAGGATGCAAACCTACGGCTTTGGTATGACTTCGATCTTTTGGTCAATGGTTTGCCACAAGATCGCAGCGTGAATCGACGTCACGCCCTCGCCAATACCGCGAGTCCGACAAACGACAAGCGTCCGCTGTCGGACAGATCGTTTACCTTTCTCGACAACGGCACCTACACGCTGACGGTCACGGCCTCTGACGGAGATGGCGGATTTGATCGGTCGGAAACAACGATTGATGTTGGCAATGTTGCCCCGACAATCAAGGGGCTCAACACCAGCGATACCGGACCATATTTGCTTGGATCGCCAATGCATTTCGATGCACGCAACGTCTTGGATCCAGGGAAATTGGACGGACGCGATTATCTCTGGGAAGTCACCTCCAACAACGGGCAGCAGATCTTGGGAAAAAGTGCCCTTGAGTTCCAATTCACCCCCAACTACGCCGGTCTCTACACGGTGAAGTTGACGGTAACAGATTCAGACGGGTTCATGTCAGAGACCTTCAGTGAGGACTTCGCGGTTCAGCCGATGGCGATGATCACCGCTCCCAATGTGAATCCTATAGTCGGCACTCTGGTTGAATTCACATCCGAGCATTCCAGCCCGCTTGCTCCGGCCGGTCTGTCCCGCGGGAATGCGGCTGCACCCACTCGAAGCTATCGATGGGAAGTGCAATTGGCCGGACACACCGTTGCAACGGGTGATGATGAGAGTGTTCGATTCGTCCCGTTAAGAATCGGCACCTATTCGGTGACGCTGACAATCGACGACGAGTTTTCGGTGGGTGAAGTCCCATCGCACAGCGAGACGATCAGTGTCACCGTTGACGCGGCGCCCTCGTCGATTTCACTTTTCGGTCCGGCCGGACCACTTGCGGAAGGCGACGAAGTTGAACTGACCGTGGACGGCTTGCCAACACTTGGTGCATTCGACGCGAGAAACTATCTGTGGACGCTAGCACCGATCCCGATCGAAATCACAGAATCGAGTGATCCTGATACCTATCGATTCCTAGCCGGCGTCGACGGAGATTACGTTGCAATTGCAAGTGTCGTTGACCAGGTTTCAATGCAAGGCGACGAGGGCGTGTCCATACCGAGTGACCCAACGGCATTGTATCTGTTCGATTACGAAACGATCGACTGGTCCGGCAACGGCAATCATGGAACGATTAACGGAGGCGACTATCTGTTCAACAACGAGCGTTCAACTTTGGTCGCGGATTTGGATGGTGTCAATGAATTCGTGGATGTTCCCGATACCGTTCTCAATGCAAATTCAGGAACAGTTTCCGTTTGGTTCCGACCTACGGACTTGACTGGTATCAGATATATCTTCGCCAACCGAAACACCAGTGGAAACCGTGTCTACATCCGCCTGGACGGCTCGAATGTTAGTGGCAGACTCGATGATCAAGCAAGTTTTGGTAGCACCCCCGTCACACTCAATCAATGGCATCACGTGTTGTTGACGTGGCAGTCCAACGGAGACGGGGCTTTTTATGTCGATGGAGAACGCCGCGGATCGGTATCCGGCCTGACGTTGGATTCCAGTGTTCAGAACGACGTCACTTTCGGAAGCCATGCCGGAGGCGTAGAGCAGTTTTTCCAGGGTCAGCTCGATAACGCAGCGATTTATGACAAGGGATTCAACGACGCCCAAGCCAGAGCCATTTATCAGTCGGCTTGGTTCAAACGTGAAGCCACCTATTTTCCAGTCGTTTACAACGTAGCACCAAATGTCTTCGTTGATTCCGTTACCGGAATTGAGAACTCGCCCATCACGCTCAGTGGTAGTGTGACCGATGATGGCATCGACGATACGCACACTTATCATGTCAATTGGGGTGACGGAACATCGGATAGTTCGGGTAATGTCGTCTCCGGAACCTTCGATCCCAGTCACACTTTTCCGCAAAACGGGACGTACACGGTGACGGTGACGGTCACAGACAGTGACGCGGCGGCGACTCAGGTCACCACTCAAGTGGTCGTGCAAAACATTGATCCCGTCGCGGTGAGCGACACGGGATTTTCCACCGACGAAGACAACAAATTAACCGGGTTGTATCCCTCCTCGAATGACACGGATGCGGGTCCGAGCGATGCACTATCGGTGCAAAGCGTTGATGCGTTGTCGACACTGGGCGCGAGCGTGATTCTGGAGGGCAATGGCACAGTCACCTATGATCCAACGAGTTCAAAAGCACTCAATGTCTTGGCGGCTGGTCAATCGCAAACCGACACGTTTTCTTATGTCGTCAAAGACGATGACGGTGGCAAAGACACCGCCACGGTGACGATCACGGTCAATGGTGTTAACGATGCACCGGTGGCGATTCATGATGTGAAAAAGATTAACGAAGATGCGATCAGCGTCACAGGCAGTGTTGTTATCAACGATACCGATGTGGATAACGGTACCGTGCTGATGGTGCAAAGCATCGCTGAAGTGACCAGTGATGCTACCGACATCACAGGAATGTACGGAACACTCGACTGGAACAGCGACGGGACCTACACCTATACCCTGAACGCAGCCGCACAATCACTGAACGCAGGTCAAGTTGTCAAGGATGTCTTTGCTTACGTTGTCACCGACACTGCGTTGACCGACTCGTCTTTCTTGACGATCACGATCATTGGTGTCAACGATGCACCAATGGCGGTTGCCGATAGCGGCGATATCGACTTGGATGTCTCGGGCACGACCAAATCTTTGCTACGAAGCAACGACAGTGACGTCGATGACTCCTTTGTCGTAACCGCCATCAATGGGCAATCGGATAAGGTCAACAAGCTGTTTACATTGCCGTCCGGTGCACTGCTGCGAGTCAAAGCTGATGGCGAGTATGAATACAATCCGAACGGAGCGTTTGACTATTTGCCCAATGGAATCACCACTGACGACACGTTCACCTATACGATCACCGATGCCGCGGGAGCGACGACTACGACAAACGTGGTGATCAACGTGACCGGAAAGAATGATGCCCCCAAGGCGATCACATTGTCGAGTCTTTCCGTGACAGATTCTGCGGTCGCGAACACGATGGTGGCATTGGCTGCCGCGATCGACATCGACAATGGCGATACTCATGCATTTGCGATCGATCCTACGATGAACGGCAATGGTATCTTCGATATTGATGCCGCTGGGCATTTAATTGTCACACGCAACCTGACCCCAGCCGATCAGGATCGCTACACGATCAAACTGACCGCAACGGATGCCCTTGGCGGATCGATCGACCAAGCCTTCAACATTTCGGTCCTGCCTGCGCCCGTCGATCCCACACTAAGAGTGGATCTACCAACCATTTCCAGCACGAATCTGACGGTTCGTCGAAATGGCGGTAATGTAGAGGTGATCGACAATACTCATTCTGTCACGTTGTTTTCCCAGCCAATCGCCGCCACCGCGTCGTTAATGATCACAGGTGGAGAGAATCTGGATGAAGTCGTGACGTTGGACTACAGCTTTGGCGGTTTCTTTGACTTGTCCAGCAATATCGTATTCAACGCCGGCGGTGGAAACGATCATCTGATCATTCAAGGTGGCACATCCACCAACGCGACTTATGTGTCCAACAATACGGTACTGGGTAATGCCACCGTCATCGTCAGTGATGGCCCCGATACGATGCAAGTGCACTTCAGTGGCGTCGAGCCGCTCAGCTTGCTCGACATCAACCAATTGGATTTTGTCGGCACTTTGAAAGTCGGCGCGGACTTGCTAACGATCGGCAGTCCCAACCCCATCAACTTGCCATCAAGCATCGAAATGGCGGGCGGCACCATCCAGTCTAGCTCAATTGGTGTGCTGACCCTTGGCAATGGCGAAACAATCACTGGGCACGGACACATCGCGGGAAATTTCGCAGGACAAACCGGATCCAGCATTACAGCAACCGGTGATTTGAGCATCGGTAACACAGCATCCAATGCGGGATTCACTTCGGCTGGCGAAATCCGTGTCGGCGACCACATGGTGACGTTGTTGGATGCCAACCAAGCTGTACTGGGATCATTGACTGACCTCGGCAATGGGGCGAATCCCGGGACATTGTTCGCCGCCAACGGAGTCCTGCTCGATGCGGGCAACAATCTGACAGGATTCGGAACGCTCGACACTCCCAACGACATCGCGTTGCAATCGATGATCAACGGGGACATCACGGGTGAAAGCATGGCGAATCCGATCACGTTGCCCGGCTACTACAAGGGCGTCGGAAATCTGGACAATTTCAATCTCACCGGAACTTACAGTCCAGGATTCAGCCCGGCACAAGTAGTCAATGGCAACGCGGCTTATGCGGCGTCAGTCGACTTGATCTTTGAGTTGGGCGGCACCACGCCGGGTAGCAGCGGTTACGATCAGTTGCGGCACACCGGTTCGGTGTCGCTCGATGGTGATTTGGAGATCGATTTGATCAACGGCTTTGTGCCAGCGATTGGCGATTCGTTCTTGCTGATGACGGCCGATGGTGGCGTCACGGGAGAGTTCGCCAATGTGGATTTGCCGACGACGCCCGCCGGAACCGCTTGGCAACTTGTCATTGCAACCAACGAAGTCCGTTTGGACTTCGTCGCAGCCCCGCGTATCACCGAAGTACGGATCGGATCGACAGGTTGGAATCAGAATTTCCGAAACACCATCGATCCGCAGGGACAAGGGTTCCTGGTGTCGACCGGAGCGGGGCAGTTGTCCGACGTGCCCTTCACCAACGCCAATCAGATCTTCATCGAGTTTGACCAGCCGGTGTTCAACTCGACCGGCGGGGACCTACAGCCAATTGATTTTCAGTTGATCGGCTCACCGACGTTGGGAATCAATTACCAGATCAACACGGTGGATTTTGATGAGACGACGAACACCGCGATCCTGACGCTCAATGAATTCTTAACGAGCGACAAGCTGCTGTTGCACATCGCCAACGGGGCGATCACCAATGGGGATGGCGTCGCATTGGATGGTGCTTGGACGACGGGCAACACGGGTGCGTCCGGCGATGGTGGTGTCAATGGTCGGTTTGACTTCCGATTTGACGTCTTGCCGGGCAACGTCAACGACGACTTGTTGACCAACACCACGGACCTTTCCGTGGTACGAAGTCTGGGGACTCAATTGGCCGGGGTCACGCCTCAATTCAACCCGAGAGCGAACGTCAACGGTGACCTGTTGGTCAACACCACCGACCTGTCAGCCATCCGGGCGTTGGGGACTCGGTTCCTATTCAATCTGGCCGATCCGAACCTGCCGCCGGAGTGAGAGGAGGCTGAATCAACAGCATTTTGACCGTTGCAATTTTTCTGAGCCAGAGTCTGAACACAAGCGTGTGTGGGTGAACTAGGATAATGGTCGCCGCTCAGATTGTGCGTCAATGTTCCCGACGCCTTGTCCTATGTTCGGCAGGACGAAGTTGTAATGAACGATTCATCACCTTCAACGAATGACGACTCGACATCCACATCGCTGCTCGACTTGATAAGGGAGGGTGACGATCAAGGGTGGCGTTGTCTAACGGAACTTTACGGCCCCTTGATCTACGCTTGGTGCCGAGGTTCGCGACTTGGACCGGAGGACTCAGCCGACATCATGCAGGACGTGTTTCGGGCTGTCGTACTGCACATTGGAAACTTTGAGAAAGTCGCTTCTGGATCGTTTCGCGGATGGTTGTGGTCGATCACCAGGAACAAGGTTCGAGATCTGCACAAAGTACGTGCGGGCAAGGTTCGGGCGTCCGGTGGCAGCGATGGCCACGAAATCTTGCAGATGCAGCCTGCCGAGGAAATCACCGGAATTTTGGATTCAACCTGTGTATCCGGTGAACAAATGTTAGCGCATCAAGCGCTCCGCATCATCAAGTCCGAGGTGAAAGAGACCACCTTCACGGCATTCTGGCGATCAACGATCGATGGCATCCCTCCCGCCGTCGTAGCGGATCAGTTGCAGATTCCCGTCCATAGCGTCTGGCAAGCGCGATCCCGGATACTTCGGCGCGCCAGGCAATTACTGGAAAATGAATTGGGCGTGTCAGGCGCAATCGTTTCTACCGATAGCGATTAGCTTTCCAGTCGAGTGATTTTCGTTGGTTGGCCGCATTTTACCGCTATAGATGGGCCAACCAAATGCTTGAGCGATGTCCGCCGAGAGAAGAACTTGCTGATTACGCCGCCGGGTTGGTTGACTCGGTCGACTGCGAATCGATCGATCTGCATTTGGAGACTTGCGTTGACTGCCAATCGGAGCTTTCCATCTGCAGTTCCAACGACGACACCCTTGTTTCACTCCTCCGCCAGGGGGTTGACGAGGTGGAGTACGGACAGGAGCCACAACTGCGAGAACGCCTGCAGGTCCTGGAGCGATCAAGCTCGCAGCATTTCATCAAGCCATCGCGGCCTTCTGAACTCGGTCCCTATCGATTCTTGAAACGGCTCGGACGTGGGGGGATGGGGGACGTCTATCTGGCGGAGCATCTACGGTTGGAGATGCCCGTTGCGATCAAGCTGTTGTCGCATCGATTGGCCAGCGATTCTCGTGCGACTGCCCGGTTTGATCGCGAGATGAAAGCTGTCGGGAAACTGAGCCACCCCAACATTGTTCGGGCAACGGACGCTGGTGAATACAACGGAACGCCATTTCTGGCAATGGAGTTCATTGACGGATCCGACGTGGGTCAAATCTGCCGAGAGCACGGTCGCCTGCGTATTTGCGATGCCTGCGAGATCGTTCGTCAAGCAGCAGTTGGGATCCAGCATGCACATGATCATGGTCTGATTCACCGCGATCTGAAACCGTCCAACTTGATGCTTTGCAAAGACGGTGTGGTGAAGGTTCTGGACCTGGGGCTTGCGCGGCTAAAGGAACACACGGCGAACGAACTGACGGATGAATTGCAGATTTTGGGAACGGCCGATTACATGGCTCCCGAACAGGCAAATAGCGATCACAAATCAGAACTTGATCCTCGCGTGGATATCTACAGTTTGGGTTGCACTCTGTACACCTTGCTTGCTGGACGTGCTCCGTTTGGAGATGAAGATCATTCGACGCCACTTCAGAAGATCATTGCTCACCAGCAGGAATCGCCGACACCCATTGGAGAGATTCGGGCAGGTCTGCCAGCCTCGCTGATAAGCGTCATTGAGCGGGCGATGGCAAAATCCCGTAAAGACCGATGTGACTCGTCGGCGGATTTCGCCAATGCCCTCAATGCGTTTGTGTCTGGATCGGAACTTGCGAAGCTGCAGCAAGAGGCTGCCGTACGTCATGCGGTTGTCGACACTTGCCCAGACGACTCGACGACCGGATTGCCCGCAGACACGATGGCGTCTTCTGGCATCGCCTCTGAGCCGGAGTCCATCCGTCGCTCAACTGCGTCGCCGAATCGAGTCTTGCTGGTGGCTTTAGCGACCCTGGTGATCGCCGTCTTGGCATCGTTAACGATGACGTTTCAATCAAAGAACGGATCACTCGTGGTGCAGATCGACGGTGACAATATCGCAGCGATCCCCAAAGGCGAGCGATTGGTCATCGAAGACATAGAAAATGAAGTGATCTATTACCTTTCGATCGTTGAAGACTCTGTGAAACAAGACTTCGCGCCGGGGACCTACCAAATCAGAGTCGAGAATGAGGCGTCTGGACTGGAGTTGAGCACACAAGAATTTCGGATCAAACGCAAAGAAGAGACAATCGTTCATGCCGTCATCGCAAAGCCAACGCCATCTCGTGTTTCCACGATCGAATCAAGTTCATCGCAGGATCAATGCCAGATGGTATGGGCGATTTCGAAAGACGCGACGTTCGACGTATTGATTGATGGCCAACTACGGCTGGTGACCAACAAGGACGAAGTGCCTCAAGACGACTTTCAGATTTTCTGCGTCAATTTTGGAAAACCAGTCGAGTTGACAACTGGAGACTGGGATCAGTTGAGGCAGCTCAAAGAATTGAACCATCTCGAGTTCTCTGACTTGGAGCTGACGGACGAATTGGTCACAGAGTTCAATCAGTTTCCGATGCTGAGTTTCTTGGCATTGCGCTATGACCAAAAGGAACCGTCTGGGCTAGAGAAGCTTCAACAACTCCCACGCCTTACGACGTTGAACATTGGAGGCCAACTCGTAGCTGACAGTCACGTCGCACTTCTCAAACCCCTGACAGGTATCGGTCGTCTGACCGTGTCAGGTCGCCAAGTCACCGATGCCGGCTTGGTCCACTTGAGCGAAATGAGACAGTTGCAGTTCGTCTCATTGATCTTCACCAAGGTCAATGGAACTGGATTGGAGCACCTGCAAAGTTTGCCCAAGCTTGATTCATTGCATTTGCCCTACACACAGGTCGACGACCGCGGCGCGGAGTTCTTTGCTGGAATGTCTGAGTTGCAATGGCTCAATCTCAGCTTTACCAGCGTTGGAGACAGAACGGTGGAACAACTATCACAGCTCCAGAAGCTTGAGAACTTAGAACTGGCTCAAACGAAAATCACATCTCACTCGCTGACGCTACTCGCAAAAATCGCCAGTTTGAGAAGCTTGGATTTGCAAGAGACTTTCATCAGCGACCGAGATGTGGAGCAGCTTGCGATGTTCACTCAGTTGACCACGCTGAAAGTGGGCAGTCTGCTCTCGGCGGAAGCGGTTCACGCTCTCCAAGAACGGCTTCCCAATTGCCAAATCGTTTCATCCATTCCGCTCGCTCAAAGTTGATTTGCCAATCAACCTACATCGCTCGATCCGTTCCACCGTCGCATCGCGTTTACACCCATCGCATTTGCGCAAGACATCCTAAAGAGCGACCTGCTCTCATCCAACCAAAACACCTCCAGCAGACAGTTCATCGAGATTCATCATGTCGCTCCATTCATGGCTTGCCTCCCGCCCGACGTCGACAAAACAAAGTCGCCGAAATCGCAACCGTTCGGCTGCCAAACGCAAGGCGTTGTTCGAGGAACTGGAAGACCGGCGGCTGTTGGCGGTGACACCGCTCAGCGCCCCCGAAGTGGCCGCGCTGCGGGATACGGTGTCAGCGATTGGTGGCTTCGGCGAGCGATTGGAAAGCTTCCAGCAGTTCGGTCAGGATTTCCCTTTGCTGGAAACTGGAATCGGCAATCTGGCTGACTTCGGCGGCATTTTCCAGCAATCGTTTGTCACCTCGATGAGCAGCTATCTGATCGGCACTAACCCGACCATCGAAGGGCTGGAAGGTTCGGTGAGTGGTGCCGTGCAGAATCTGGGTGCCGGAGAAAGCCTTACCGTTTCATCCAGCGCAGACGCAAATGCGCTCAGTTACACCGTCGATGGGACCATCAAGAAGAACGTAGGCGTTACGTTTGATCTTTCCGAGATCGTTCCTGCGACCGAGGCGCGAGTTCAGGACAAGCTGGAGGCTCGGATCGAATTCACATTGAACTTTGAAGTGACGTTTGGTATTGATCGGACCGCTCCGTCTGCGTCCGCCGGCGCATTTGTTCAGTTCGCAAACGGGCAAAACTCTGTATCGGCAACGATCAGCTACCCGAATGGTCCCGCCCCGTTGACCGGCAGCATCGGCATCCTGGGCATCACGTTGGAACCAACGGCGAATTCGCCGCTCAGCCTGTCGGCTTTGTTCGATACGACCGTCGATTCGATCAGCATCGCTCAGCTTTCTCAACCCATCCTGCCTGCCAGCGTTGTCCCAGCATCCGGCCCTCAGAATCAGTTTGATTTGGTCTTGAACGTGCAAACGGATTTGACTGGTGTGGATGATTCCGGCGCGAACGTTCGGATCTTTGACAACAACGTGTTCGATAGCACTGCGGCGGTGTCAACCGTTTCGGCTGCTGGGCTGACCCCGTTTCGGTCCATGTCTCCGATCAGTCTGTTGTCTTCTTTGGAACAAGTCGGGAATGTGCTTGGAGGTTTGGATGCGTTCGATACGGACGTTCCCTTTACCGATGGGTTGCAATTGAGCGATGTGATCAATGTCGGCGACGCGATTGGTGCAGAAGTCATCTCGGCTGCGACAGACCCTGACAATCCGGGCGAGCCTGCTTTCACCACGATCCAACAGTTGATCGAACTGGTCGGAGTCGAGGGTAGTGAAGAGTATGACCCGGTCAAGAATACTCTCGAGTTTGACGTCAAACTGGAACACCAGTTTGAGAGTTCAACTCATAAAGTGGACTTTGGAACAGGCCTTGGCGACCTGCATAGTTTTGACGTGGACCCCGACGGAAGTGAATTGACCGTTGAGGGTGTTGTCAATGCAGAGTTCACGCTTGGAATGAAACTGGTGCAGCCGGGCGCGAGCTTCGCGCTGTCCGATGCAACACCACTGAAAAGTCTGTTTGGAGGCAAAGGAGTTCCAACGGTTTCGGGAGATGACCTCCAAGTCACACTGAGAGACGGAACGCAACAAATCGTCGACTTGGATGCCTCGTCAACGATTGGCGATTTGAGGACACGTTTGGCGATTCCTGGAAAACTGAATGTCACGATCGACGTTGAGTCCGGTGGACTGAATCTCGTCGATTTGACGAATGGAACGGCAAACGACAGCCTAAAGATCGAGCCACTCAACGATTCGCTTGCGGCCATCTCCTTGAGTCTTAGCGGAGTGGGACGTTCCGGAATTTTCTTTCGTGCCGACGGCAGCTTGGACGAAGTCACGCATGGGATCAGGACGGGGCAGTTGCACGGCGAGAGTGTCACGGACAATGTGTATGTCGTGCCGCTGCAGGATGCAGCGATGTTCACAGCGACCGCGACGCTTGAAGCCGACTTTCGGGGATTGGCTAAGCTTGGGTTTATCGAGATCGATATTTCGGAAGCGACGGCGGTTGGCCAGCTCACCGCATCCTTCACGCCTCCCGATCCAGATGATTCAGACGGAGTGATCACGGGCAGCGAAATCATCGAGCTCGGCGGATCGACGTCGGGATCCGTCACGGCGCCGGCACCGATCTCGCTTGATCAATCCTACAACGGAGATCTCACCGTCGAGATCGGAAAATCAGACGGCAGTGTCGCAACCTTGTCGATCCCGGTCTCGGTCGCCGGGAACGCATCCACACCGGAAGCGATTCGCGCTGTCGTCAATCGATTGAACGGAGAACTTGCGACGCTGGCGGGCGGCACGCCGGAGGCAGGTTGGGTGCGTGTGGGCAGCGTTCTGAACAAACTGACCTTCACGCTGACGGATGATTCCGAAGCAACATCGTTGAAAGTATTGAAGGGAGCCGATGGTACCGCTTCGGCAAAGCTTGGCATGACCGACGATGCGGCAACCTTTATCCTCGGGCCCACGGTCTCTGGGTCCGCTCACTTTGACATGACCTTTGTGCCGATCACCAATCTTGGTGACCCCGCACTGCCGCCTGGCGAAGAGGAGCTTTCCTTTGACATAGCGGATTTGACACAGCCGGATTTCAGCTCTCCCGACGCGTGGACGATCGACACTTCGCAATTGGCTGACCTTGCCAACTTTGGAAATCTCAATCTCGCCTCCATTGTGGACGCACTCAAGGAAGCACAGGACTTCCTCGCTCGACTAGAAGATTTCGGTGATGCACCGTTCCTCAACGAACCCTTGCCGTTGTTGGGCGTGGATCTGAAGTCGATCCTGAACATGGCGACGGTATTCGGTGACATCTTGTTGCAACTGCAGGAAAGCCCTGCGGATGGTCTTGGCGAAATCGACGAGATCCTGGAGGACTTGTTCGGAATCCCTGAGAATTCCGCCGGTCAGGAAGGGTTACCTGATTTCCCCGTCTCCGCCTTTCCCGCGTTGAACCCGTCCGAACCGTTCGAGTTTGATGACAACGGCACGCCGCGTCTGGTCAACCTTTCGGATCCAGGCAGCTACGACGCAGAATGGTTCAGTGGAGACTATGAGGATTTGAATGAATTCCTGAGGTCCGAGCTGGTTCAAGGAGACGATCTGACGTCGGTGGAACTGACGTTGGACGAAGATTCGTTTGACAATACTGCGCTTCGCATCGATTTGATTCTCGGCGTCGGTGATACCAATGGGGACGAGCCGGGAATCGGTAATGGGATCGGGTTCAATGTCGATCCGCTTTCGGTGGAGGTCCCGATCAGCATCGATCTAGAAGACCTTGGGGTTGCGGGCCTGACAAGCTTTGTAGATACGGCCGCCGAAGCGACCGTCACGGCCGCCGGGCAAGGACGCATTCACTTGGCACTGGGCATCGACCTGCCGGAGGATGGAACGCCGAGACCTTTCTTGTACAGCGGTGCGACCAACGGAACGAGTCTGGATCTATTGGTCAAAGCGGCGTTGGAAGATTTTAATTTTGATGTCGCCATCGGACCGCTCGGTGCCGCCATCAATGACGGCACGATGGCGTTTGGTACCACGGAATTCACCGGTGAGTTTGATGCCCAAGTGAAAGTGGATCCCGATGCGGACCAAATCACCATCGAAGGGCATGAGTTTTCCGATGGTGACTTGGTGAGTTACAGGGTGCCCGATGGTGGCGAAGCCATTGGGGGTCTGACCAACGGACACTCCTATTTCGTGTCTGTTGTCGATGACGACACGATTCAACTGGCGACCAGCGCGGCCAATGCGTCCGAAGGCGTGGCGATCAACTTGGAACGTGGCAATGGCAGTGAAACGCATTCGCTGACATCATCGGGATTCGCGAGATTCAGTGTCGCCTTGGCTGACAACGACAACGACGGTCGTCACTTCTTTAGCGAATTCGTTCCGGGACAGGGTAAGGGAATCTCAAAGAGTGACTTTGAGTTTTCGGCTGTCGGGGGTGCCAGCTTCGACGGCGTACTTGATTTCCCAGGGCTTGATCTGCCCTCAGGTCTGGCAGACTTTCAGATCGGTGGCGTGCCACTGGCGCTGCCATTGGCATTCGGCTTTTCCCTCCCTGACGTCAACACTTTGACCGATGGGGTTTCCGCGGACGATTTCGAGGTATTCGTCGGAGACACGGACGGAGACGGAGAAGCCGATGCGGATGCGAAGGAAGTGCTCGAGGAAGTCAAGAAAATCCTCGCCGGCGATTTCAATCTGCTGTCGCTCGTCGGCGGTTGGGATGGCGTGTTCGATCTGTTGATCGACGCGATGGAAGGGGAAGTCTTTGGTTTGGAGTTGCCGTTCATCGGTGACAAGCTGAAAGATCAAGCGAATTTCCTCCGCAACATCAAAGACAGCGTATCGGGCAACTTGGAGGACAATGATGAGAACGAAGAGGACGGTACGTACGTCAATCCGTTTGATGATATTCGGCAGGACATCCTCGACGCCCTCGGCCCTAACGGGATCAACTTGCTCAAGGATCTCAGTGGCGACAATGCGGTCAGCATCGATGATGTCGTCATCGAACAGCTCAATCCTGGAATCGGATTCGAAATTCTGCTGGGCAGCACGCTGGCGGAGTTGGAGTTGCCGATAGATTTTGACATCGGAATTCCCGGATTAGGTTTGGACATTGATGCTGCGGTAACCGGTGCGCTCGGGTTTGAGTTCGGTCTGAAAATGGGCGTCGATCTGGACAACGGTTTCTATGTCGACACGAATGACACGTTCTTGGAAGTGTTTGTCGACGTGGGAGTTCCTGGGTTGTCGGCATCCGGGGAACTCGGCTTTTTGAGACTCGATGCAGCGGAGATCCTTTCACCGGCGGTCGCCGCAGTGGGACGTGACGCAGAAATCGCCTCCCAGCTCGAGATCAGTAGTGTTGCAACAGGCAGCGCGGCCAATTTTGACGTTCGATTCCGCCAGGACGATGAGGTTTCGCAAGGCTCTGAGTCGGGAACCTTTGATTTGGCGAGCCGCACGTTGACCCTGACGATCAACAGTGCGTTCACGACGGCGTTGGACGTCGTCGACTTGATCAACAACGACACGTTTCTGAGCACACATTTTTCGGCAACAGCGGGACCCGAGTTCGATCCTCGCGGCGATGACGTTCTCGATACGACGGACAACTCCATTGTGATCGACGGATTTGAGGACTACGAGTTTGTCAATGGAACCGAAGTCCGATACACGTCCAGTGGCGGGACGGAAATTGGCGGACTGGACGACGAAGAAACCTACTTCGTCATCGTCGTCGACGAAGCAGAAGGGATCATCCAACTGGCTGCGACGCTTGAGGACGCGACAGCAGAGACTCCCGTACCGATTGATTTGCTGCATCCCGGGACGGGTTCCTCTCATCGTCTGGATCTGGGAACCGGATTGGTCACGGCCAACCAACGCGCCGTCGGAGTGACCAACAGCTTTGCCGGTCGCTTCAACATCGACATTTTGGATCCGGATCAAGAAAATCCGGATGGACTGCTGACGTTGGGTGAAATCTTTAAGGTCAAGAGTTTCAAGGACGTTATCAGCATTGATGCGACCGCGATCGCCAACCTGAATCTGAGTTTGGCCGCGACCTTTGGTGAGGCGGCGGCATTCCCAAGCCTGTACACCGACTTGATCGTGGACTGGGATTTCAAACTTGGTGAGGATTTGCAGAAACCGAGCATCGAGCTGGCCAACATCGAATTGGGGCTGGGCGAGTTTTTTGGCGGTTTTGCCAACGATATCTTTGGCGAAGTCAACAAGGCGTTGGAACCCGTTCGTCCGATCATCAAATTCTTGAACGATCCCGTTCCGGTTGTTTCCGAGCTACGTGGCAGCGACGTCACGATGCTGGACTTGCTGCGTTTGCAGGGAGGGCCCGTGGAGCGAGCGGTCGTGTTCATCGAAGCGGTCACCAAACTCGATAATATCATCTCGAATCTGCCGGATCTGGGTGATGCGAGATTGCCACTCGGCGGCGCCGTCTTTGATCTCGAAACAGGAGAATTCACGACCAACGGCACGTTGGATGACATTCGTGCGGCGTTTTCATCGGCGGTCAGCGATGCGACGGAAGATGACGAAGACGCCATCGATCCAAGCGAGTTTTTGATGTCACCGCAGGACTTGGACGAGATGGGGGAAGACAAGATGAAACTTGGATTCCCGCTGCTCGATCCGTCCAACGTGATGAAGATTCTCAGTGGGGAAGTCGTCGATCTGTTCACCCTCGAACTGCCGACTCTGGAACTCGACGCCAGTATCAAAAAGTTTTTTCCACTGCCGCCAATGCCTGCGGTGGGTATCGAGCTCGGTGGTGCGGTACGCGCCTACGCCGATTTTGCGTTTGGTTTTGATACATCGGGAATCGAACAGTTCAAGCAAACAGGCAATTTCGCGAACATCTTGAACGGGTTCTTCATCTTCGATCACGAGTTCGCCGATGGCACGGGCGAGGACATCGACGAAGTCGTCTTGTCGGCGGAAATCACAGCCGCTGCGGCTCTCAATGCAGGAATCATCAAAGCCTCGGTTGGCGGAGGCTTGTACGCCACCATCAATTTCAATTTGCACGATAACAACGATGACGGAAAAGTCCGTCTCGTCGAACTGCTAGACAACACTCTGCTGGGTGCGTCGGACGGATTTGGTCCGATTCATATTTTCGATGTCAGCGGAAAACTCGACGCCAAGCTCTTCGCGGATATCACGGTCAATTTTGGCTTCGTCGATATCGACAAGAGTTTCACGCTGGTGGAAAAGACTCTGTTCGATTTCGCGTTTCCTAGACCAGCGGGGGAAGGTGTTCAGTTGGCCCAGTGCGGGACCACCAAGACAAACGACTGCGATGCGTCGACCGGAACCACGTTGGTGCTGAACATCGGAGATCTAGCGCCGCAGCGGAATTTCATTTACACGACTGACGTGGCGGAAGACTACCGGATCTACGCCGGCGCTGAGCCCGGCATGGTGATTGTAGAAGCGTTTGGACGATCGCAGATCTATACCGGCGTCAAACGAATCACGGGAAATGCGGGAATGGGAGACGACAAGATCTTTATCAGTGAAGATCTGATGATTCCAGTCCATATCACCGGAGGTCCCGGAAACGACACGCTAATCGGCGGCAGCGGCGATGATTTTCTTGATGGCGGTGAAGGCAACGACAAGGTGACGGGCGGTGCCGGCGATGACCGATTGTTCGGAGGCGACGGCATCGACATTCTGACAGGTGGCGTTGGTGATGACGAGTTGTCAGGCGGCAATGGCAACGATGACCTCAGTGGCGACGATGGAGACGACATCCTTCGTGGCGGCGCAGGTGAGGACAAGATCGAAGCCGGAGCAGGCGATGATGTTGCATTCGGCGATGCCGGATCGGACCTCATCTTTGGCGGTGGTGGCAGCGACGAACTGCACGGAGACGATGGCCAAGGTGGCGTCGACGACGCTGACAAGATCCAGGGTGGGGAAGGCGCGGACTCGATTTTCGGCGGTGGTGGTAACGACGAACTCATTGGCAATGACGGGAACGATGTGATTCGTGGCGGCACCGGCGACGACCTCATCCTCGGTGGTGTCGGCAATGACACGATCTTTGGAGACGACGGAAACGACCGACTCTTTGGTGAAAATAGTCGCGACATCATCTACGGCGGCGCCGGGGACGACTTGCTCGAAGGCGGCTTGGCCTCGGACGATTTGTATGGCGGATTGGGTGATGACCGGCTGTTTTACAATGTCTCTGATACCACCCAATCAGAAGAGGCAGGGCACTTGCTGGTCGGCGGTGGGGGAAATGACCTGATCTGGGCGTCACCGCTGGCGTTCGACAACACCATCTACGGAGACGGCGTCAACGATGAGACCGGCGTCGTGGTGCCCAATGCACCGACCGACGGCGACGACACGATTTACGGCGGTGCTCTTCGCGACACGGTTTATGCCGGTGGCGGGAACGACACGGTTTACACGTACGCGGGCGATGACTTCATTGATGCGGGGCGAGGAACCGACCGCGTCTACGCCGGTGACGACGACGATTTTCTTATCGGTGGATTCGGCAACGACCAACTGTTCGGAGAATCAGGCAACGATGTCGTTTGGGGCGGTTTGGCCGTTGAGACCGACCTTTCCAAGTACGTCCTCAACACGGAGCTTCCACCAGAGACGCAGCCAAACTTTGTGCTCCCGCCTCGATTTGCTGAGACAGAACTGAAATACCCCACGGGCTATGTTCCGCCGGTATTGGTGACTCCGGCATTTGTTGCCGGATTATCCATCGATGGAACCGCAGGTGACGGTCGCGATGTGATCGAAGGCGGTGACGGCATTGACATTCTGTTCGGAGGGGCTGATGCCGATGTGATCTTCGGCGGCGCCGGTTCTGATTACATCGATGCGGGGGCGGGACACGACATCAACATCGATGGTGGAGACGGCGACGACGTTGTGCGAGGAGGCGGCAATGACGACCTTCTGCACGGCGGTACGGGGATCGATCACGTCATGGGCGACGGCGGCGACGACAAACTGTTCGGCGACGCGGGCAATGGAATGAACAACGAAAATCAAGTCGGCCAGCGACTGTTTGGTGGCGACGGCGGCGACGAACTGTTTGCTTATGCCCCCAGCGCGACAGGGCAAGAGACTCTGATCGGGGATCAATTGTTTGGGGATGCCGATGGAGACACCTTGAACGGCAATCTGCGACAAGAGTTGTTCGTTGGCGGCGGCGGCGATGACCTGTTGCGTGGCGATTACTTGAAATTCATCAACGGTAACGGCTACGCGGTGAACACGTCTGCTGACACAACGGGCGGTGCCGATACGATGTACGGCGATGGCGGCCAAGACGCGATCTTCGGCGGTGGCGGGGACGATGAAATGTGGGGCGGCCCCGACGGCGACTATTTCGACGGCCAGAAGGGAGTCGACACCCAATATGGAGGTGGCGGGAACGATCGGTTCGTCGTTTCGGCGATGAAGCTGTCCCAAGATGGCAACGACATCATTGACGGACACTTCGGAAATTACGAGGAAGGCGACTCAGTTGACGATTCGACCGATGTGCTGATCATCAACGGATCCAATCTGAATGACACCATCGGCCTGAGTCAGTCCATCGTTGCGACGGGCCAACCGCGGTTGCGGATTGATTTTGAAGAGGGCTCCGCAGACAGCCGACCGATTTTCGTCGATTGGCTCGATGAAGATGGCAATCCACTCGTCGAACAATTCCAAGTCGCGGGACTTGGCGGCGATGACGTGATCGGATTTGCCGGTGTCCATCCGACCTTATTGCCGCTGTTTGCACCCGCGGAGTCCAAGCGATTGGATCTGTCCAAGCTCACTGCCCGCAGCAACGACTGGGCATCGACGTTGGAAGGCAACAGTGGCGACGACACACTTATCGGATCGATCGGTCGCGACCGGGCCGATGGGGGCGCCGGCAGCGACACCATCTTCGGTTTTGCAGGCGATGATCGGTTATTGGGTGATGGAGGCGACGGATTCAGCAACGACCAGGATCAAATCTATGCCGGACAAGGCAACGACGACCTGATCGGCGGCCAGGGACAAAACTCCCTGTATGCGTGGTCTCTCAATCCCGAGACGAGTGAGTTTGGCATCTTTGTGGATGCCAACGGAAACCTTGTCGACAACTCCGCTGGCGAGACACTGCGGAAAGAGAACACCGGTTTGAATCGAATGCTCGGCAACATTCGCGCCGACAGTTTGTACGGCGGAACAGTTCTGGACTTCATGTACGGTCGCGGCGGATCGGACACGCTGTACAGAGCTGATGGAACAACTTTTGAATCGCTCGGTGACGCGATCCGACGTGAAGAATGGAAAGAGTACGCCAAGGACACCGGACAGGTTTGGTACGTCGGCGGAACGAACGCAGACGATGAGATCTCGGTCAACTTTGTCACCGAACCGGGATTGCTTTCCGATCATCACTTGATCACTCGACTGACCGAAAACGACGGCAACTTCAGTTTCGATGCACAAGTGCGATTGGATTTCGCCGCAACCGATCGGGATGGGAATCCGATCTGGAGCCCTGACGATTTGCTGTTCGATTACAAGGCACTTCGCCAAGCACAGACCGACGCGGAGATTTCTGGTGTTGTGTCGGACGATACCAAAACTTACGAATCCAATTTGATCAACAACTTGTTGCCACCCGAAGGCGACTTCTTGGCAATCATCATCGATGCACTCGACGGCAACGACACCATCACCGTCGGCCCCACCGTGCAGAAATCGGTTTGGATCGACGCCGGCGATGGTGACGATGAAGTCACGATTCGTGGCGGCAGTTCAATCTTGGTCGATAGGGCCGAGACCGGAAAAACCAATGGGCGACTCGGTCGCAACGATGACGCGGTTCGTGCCTTTCCGCTGAACGTTTCCCCAACTGGAACACAATTCACTGGATTGACGATTGACAGTCCAAAGGACGTTGATTGGTTCTCGTTGAAGCTGCCCGCTGGCCAGGGAACAATTCAGATCCACACGGAATCGTCTGTCGACGAGGTGACTCTGCAGGTCTTTGGAGCAGATAAACGAGTCAATGCGGATTCGCCACTGTTGATCCAGAGCAGTGGTACTCAAACAGCAAAGGTTGATTTCTCCGCGATCGATGCTTCCGGCTTGTATTCAGGCGCAATTCTGGCAGACCAGCCTGTGGCTTACTATCGCTTTGAGGAAACTTCGGGCAGTGTCGCAGTAGATGCCAGCGGCAACGGCAACAATGGCACCTACGGGGGCGACATCCCCGTAGCCTTGGGGCAAACAAGTGCGTTCGCAACCATGGGCAAAGGGATTGCGTTAGAACAAGGCGGCGGATTTGCGGGAAATCAAGGGACGTTCGTCGATCTTCCGGCTCTGGGAACTTTTGATGCCGTCACATTTGAAACGTGGCTCAATACAACGGCTGATGTTGTCAATGCATACGCCAAGTCATTGTATGCCACCGACACGATTCAAACGGGAAATTTTCACTGGAGACTATTCAATGACGGCGCTCTGGAGCAAGCGGTTTACGGGGGAGCACCGCAGGAACTGCGATCTCCGATCGGGACTGTTTCGCAGAACCAATGGTATCACTTGGTGACGACCTACGATGCCGAGAGCGGCTTGGCGCAGATGTACGTTAACGGTGAGTTATTAGGAAGCGTTGCTCGCAATTCGTCTCCAGAAATCATTTTGGGTGCGGGCCGGATAGGTAGCTGGAACGACAGTGGGTTTTTCACTGGCAAACTCGATGAGTTCGCGATCTATGACCGAGTGCTAACTCCAGACTCAATCGCCGAGCACTTTGACGCCGCCACTAATGTGACTTACAGCATCGAAGTAAAGACGGACCAAACGCCCACGATCTATGGTCTTGAAGCAGATCTCGCCGGAGAATCGACCCGGGTCGATCTGGGATTACGCAGCGACGCGGTTCGTCGCGACATCATCTTGGGTGGCGATGGCAACGATAAATTGATGGGCGGTGCCGGAGAAGATTGGATTCTTGGCGGTCGCGGTGCCGACGTGATCAGCGGCGGCTTGGATCGTTTGGCCAGTGATATTTTGATCGGTGGTGAGGGCGACGACACCTTCCAAATCATCCCTGACTTTTTGCCGGTCGTGGGAAATCAACCGTCTACGGTCTTTGATCCGCTCGCGAAATCGTTTCGCCCGGCCGCCAGTGACGAGATCGACGGCGGCGCCGGCAACGACCGCATGCTGTACGTCGGTGGCGACTTGGATCGCCGAGGATTTGCGGTCCCTGACTTCGCCGCGATCCGATACGACATCTTCGCGCATCGTTACGAGTTCACCAGTCTGGTTTGGGACATCGGTCAGCAGGAGTTCATGGAAGATCCGGACAGCCCTGATCAGTACTTGCGTCAGTACCTGTTCTATCAAACGAACAACGTGGAACAAACGCAAATTGAGTTGCAGCGAGGCAATGACTCGTTCCATGCCGATCCAAGTTATCAGTTCCCCGGCAGCGTCGGCCCTGAGGAATGGGGAATCAAACTGGGCAACTTCCAACAGCGGGCCATCGAAGCAGGGCTGATCATCAATGGCGCTGATGGAGACGACGAACTTTTTGGTGGCGTCCTCGACGACACGATCAGTGGCGGTCCCGGAAATGACCTGATTCTTGGCTACCAGGGGAATGATGAACTGCTCGGTGGCGGCGGAGCGGATCGGATTTTTGGACTCAAAGATACGGCGATCGTGCCACTGACACCGCGTCTGCCAGACGGCGTCGTTGCGCAGCCGTCGTTCGGATTCTCAGAACAATACGAGTACACCCTCGTCGCACCCTTCTTTTCGTCACCGGAATCTCCCTCTCGGACTGGCATTGACCTTTACCAACCTGCGGTTGGTTCCTCCATCACGCAGGACGCATACGCATTGGCGGGCGACGCGACAGGAACATTGTCTGACTTGCGGCGAATCGGCGATTTCAATGGTGATGGCCTTGATGATTTCGTGGCTGTTGGCAGTGATTTCAGCTACGTTCTTTTCGGCCCAGTGGAAATAGATGATTTCGCCGCCGTTACAGACGAAGCAAGTATCATCGTGGACCATGCCGCACTCGGCGTACCCGGAAATACGTTCGGCGACGTCAATGGAGACGGCATTGCGGATCTCTGGTTTTGGCGTGTGGAGGATCAATCCACAACAGTGACTGTCGTCTTTGGCGGCACCCCAAGTCTGCCACGTGCGTGGGATGCCAGCTTCGTTGCGGGAACCCCCAATCCGAAAGATCCCACGGCGGCTGTTCTCAATGGCGCCAACAGCCGGACATTCAAAATCAGCGATGTTCATTTGATCAACGGCGTCGACGAGAATGATCGACTGACGTTGGATGTCCTTGACTACGACGGAGACGAATTCAGCGACTTGCTGATTGGATCAACTCAACCCAACCAGTCGGGTGAAATAGCAACCGACCCAACTCTTGCTTCGATTGCACTGCAGCAAGACAGCGTTGTGCACTTTGATCTTAGCGGAGTGTTCAATGGTGATGTGATTGCAAATGTGTCAACCAATCCATTGATCGGGATTGACTATAGCCAAGACGCCTTAGGAAACGGTTTCAGTCATTACTACTTGACGACGGTGTCACGCGCCAATGCAGGCATCAACATGCCCGATGACGGGTACTTCCCAGCCACCAATCAGCGTCCTGGAATCCAACTCGGATACAACAACGAAGACAATGGGAACAATGCCGTCTTGATGCGAGGAAACGCGGGAGCGGATCAATCTGTTACCTTCTCGGCGGAGGGCAGATTCAAAGAAGTCCATGTGCTGGCTACCTCTTCGAATGTTCCAACCGCAACGAGCGTGCTTGATGTGAAGCTCAACTATTCTAACGGGACATCGGTTCCTTTGTCCGCTGATGTACCCAACTGGTGGGGATCGAACATCATGCCTGACTCAGATCGCTATTACTTATACAGCGGCATGGACTATTTCTCTGGTGGCACATTTAACGACACCAATCAAATGGCGATTTATGGGCTTAGGTTTCCTGTAGATGCCACCTTGGAATTGCAATCGATCACCTTAACAAAACCGAGCAATGACCCTCAAGATTTGACGATCTTTGGTGCGACGGGCGTGTCACCTTTTGCTTCCTCACTGACGCATCTCACCACCGTTTCCAACGATGCGTTCTTTGTCCTCGACCCATCAGCAGGCAAGATTTGGAAAACGGACGGACGCGAAACTCCTATCGAATGGGCAGATTTGAACGCGATCGCGGACAACTATCTCGTGACGCCGATCACCTACAACTCCAGCGATGCTCAAATCGTCAGCAATAACAACAATCTATACGTTGCTTCGGGAAATGATTTGTTTGTCATTCCTGCGGACACTTCCACACCTCCGAGTCTGAGCCAATCCAATGCCTATAACCTGAGGGCCGATTTCATTCCAGCCAATGATCCAGAAGCGCATGTTGTCGAAGATGCTTGGTTTGTTCATGAACGATCGCTCTTTGTTTCTGATGGCGACGTCTATGTCAGCGTCCTCGCGAAGGATTCAAGCTTATCCGTCAATCGCATCAGCAAGACGTACCGATTTGATGAAAGCAATCCCTCGGTCGTCGGGGATACTGGTACGAATGCTGATCCTACCGCGAACGTTGACCCGATTGCCTTCACGTCATCGGACGGTACTTCGTATGTCTTCACCAATGCGTATGGCGAAGACGTGTACTCCGTTTCAGGAGCGGGAAATGCAACTTTCCTTCAGTACAAAGCACCCAATACACCCTTCACAAAGGTTCGATTGCCGGATCCCTGCCCAGAAGGGTTCATTTGCACCGCTGTTGAAAAGAAGTACACCGTGCCACGGGGGATCGGCAATGTCGCGCAAGTGGGCGACGATGTTTACTTCCAAGCACTTGTGCTGGGTGAATCAGGGCATTCACTATGGAAAGTCCGCTTAGGTGAAAGGGATGCGGTCCGAATCGCTAATCCTATACCTACCGAGTCAGGAATGAGCAATCTGGTCGGTTTCAACGGCAAACTCTATTTTTCTGCTACCAGCGGCTTAACCAAAAACGAGATGTGGCAATACGATCCGCTTGTTGCGGAAACGGCTCCGATCAATCAAAGGTTTAAACATATCGAGATCAATCCGTTTGAGAATTCATCCCCTGAGGACTTTATTGTCAACGGAGAACACCTCTACTTTACGGCAATTGGCGACAACACCGGAATTCGCCGACTAATGCGGTTTGACGGCACCCGGATTCAGTTGATGGACGACTCCGCGGTTTCGGCAGCCACTCGGGGCATCGTCGGCTACCAGAACGACTTGTTCTACGTCAACGCCACAGGCGAGCTCGTTCGGTTCAACTCACTGGGTTACTACGGTCACGTCATCGACGGATCTCAAGTGGCGAGCAATACGGTCCCGACCAGATCCGACGGCACGTTCGATGTGCGTCAGTCACTCGCTTCGCTCGCAATTGACGGTGTCTTGGATTCGGTGGCGACTCGCTATCTGAGGACCACAGCGCAAAGCGCAGGCGATGTTAACGGTGACGGTCTCGACGAAATCCTCGTGCCTCAATTAGCTTCTTCAGTCATTGTTCCGAACTCTCCGTCGGGATCTCGCAGTCTCAGTGTCAGTGAAACGAGCTCAGCTGAAATCTTCTCATTTGGGTCAATTTGGAAATACCTAGACGACGGTAGCGACCAGGGAACGTCATGGACTGCGAATGCATTCGACGATAGCGGTTGGGCCAGCGGGCTAGCGCAATTGGGCTACGGAGATGGGGACGAGACAACGGTGGTCGGCTACGGGCCAAATGCCAGCAGCAAGCATCCAACGACCTACTTTCGGTCCAGCTTCGATGTGTCAGATGCGTCGTCGGTGACAAAGCTTGAATTGTCTGTGATTCGAGATGATGGCGTGGCGGTCTATTTGAACGGTGTTGAGATCATGCGGGATGGTCTGGTACCAAGTTCTGTCTTTGATGACTACGCGACACAAACGACCGCTCTACTCGATGAATCAACTCCCATCACAAGGACGATTTTTCTCAACTCGCTGCCGGCCGGCACACTTCTTTCAGGGACGAATGTTCTTGCGGTCGAGATGCACCAGGCAGCTCCGAATGGTTCGGACCTTAGCTTTGACCTTCAACTCGTCGCAGGGATTCAGAATTCGGGTGCGGAGCTGGGGGATCTCAATAATGATGGCTACGACGACGTCGCAGTCCGAGTCGGGGACACGGTTAGCGTCTACTACGGTTCGCAGAATGGACTTTCTGCAACTCCCTCAGCGAGCTATCAATCGGCGGGCATCGACGCGCATTCGACGGTCACTGCCGGGGACTTTTATGGCGACGGAAAACCTGACCTGGTGATCAGTGTTGGCGGGGCTACATCTGGCGTGCTTCTTTTCAACGATGTTGCTGCTCAGGGTCCCACGTTGTCGCCTTCACTGGAGCTAAGAAGCAATGTAGGGGACACGACAGCACTAAACCTGGGCGTGACTCCCGCATATGATCTCAATCTCGACCGTATCGACGACCTCGTCATCGCCGCCCCGCAAGCCGAAGGCGCCACGTCTCTCAGCAGCGGGCGAATATACACAATTGATGGCACTCTTCGTCGCCTTGATTCGTTGCCAGAAAACGGGATCATCGGACTCGAGAATTACCCTGTTCCAGGAAGCGGATCGTTCACCGTGGATTTGGCTACCGGTCGGCCTTTCCAGTTCAGTGACGCTGGTGACCCCTATACGGTTTCCGCCGGCAGCGAGCAGTGGTTCCGTTTCAGCACTGTTGGGGATGGGCAGGCTGGCGATTTCATTCGGCTAGTCGATGAAAACGCTACGAATTCCTCCGTTCAGGAGGTCGCTGTCAACGCACCCAGAGCGATGGCTCAAGATTTAGACACCGCTACTTGGTTGCTAGAGTTTGATGCAGCGATTGAAAGCTCGACCTTCTTTCCGCATGTCAGCATTGAGGGGACGGGGGACGGGACCGTTGACTATTACCGTTTCACTGCAACAGCGGGCAGTCGGGCGTTATTTGATATTGATGGAAACAATTTTGATACCGAGTTGTTCCTATTTGATTCCAACGGCAACCTGCTCGCCGAGAACGACGACCGCAATTCGCCTCGCGAAGACACGGGTGATGGTGCAGGCAGCTACCGACTCGATCTTGATTCGTTCATCGAGTACAGGTTTCAAGAGACAGGTACCTTTTTCATTGGCGTTGCGGAATTCAATTCGAGCGTTTCAGGTGGCGAGATCACTGGGACAGACGCTCCTCTTGAATCCAATGATCAATACGTCCTGCACGTTTCTGTTCAGAATCATCCCACGGGTCCCGTTGGTGACCTGATTGATGCGCGTGGCGGGATCATCAAAAGAAATCAATCGCTGGTCGACTTGCGGAACTTGAGTGCGGGCGACTACTTCCTGCGCGTTCACACCAATCAAACGGTAGCAAGACCCTACACCATCGAATTCGATGCCCCCGTCGCTGGGAACTTTCATGGGTCGACATCGCTACCGGACCGCGACACGATTCGTGGCGGTGACGGCGATGACACACTGGTCGGAAACAACGATCTTGACCGCATCTTTGGCGGCAGTGGTTTCGACACGATCACGGGAGAAAGGATCGAGCTCCGTGACCTGAGCCTTGGCGATACACGCTCAGAAGCTGCCACCACTGAGTTGCATTCCATTGCCCGGCCAGTCCTCGATCCGATCATTGATTTCCCAAGGGCACAGCTTCCGCCAGCGACGGTATTCTCAGAAGACTTTGCGAGTGGGGCATGGAACCCTGCGAAATGGTCGAGTCAGACCGCGACGATCAACCTCGGTAGTGCGGAATTGAGGACGATCCCCAGCTTCACCTCTGATTTCTCACCTGTCCCTACCGAGGTTTCGCTGTTCGGAGATGCAGCCTTCAACGACACGTCAACCGGTGCACTCTATGAGTTGTTGCTCACCAATGGGAGTCCGTCGAAGCACGGTACCGCCATCCTGAACCTGAGCGACGCGGATGCCAGCCAAGGATTTAGCGCGAGCTTTGACATGGTGATTGGCGGCGGATCCGGCGGGGATGGGTTTTCGTTTGTCTATGGCGATGTCAGTCATTCAAACGTCGCTGAATCGTTTTCCGGGAACGGATTCAGTTTCTCGGCCCAAACTTACCAAAACCGATTTATTCTCAGAAACCAAGCTGGAGGGGGAACGGATGAGTTCATCGTCCCCTTCTCAAACTTTCCTGGACTCGCGGTCAGGGGAGTGACATTGCCGGTCAATATAGAAGTCTCTGGCGATGGCCATGCGATTGTCGTGTGGAATGGAACGCAAATATTCGATCAAGATTTGCCCAACTGGGACCCACAATCGAATCATCAATTTGCGGTCAGCGCAAGGTCGGGAGATGCAACCGACATTCATGCGGTTCGTGAGCTGACGATCGCGGCATCTGGGGGCATTCAAGACACCGTGGTTTCGGCCCCAATTGACCTATCGGGTTTCGATGGGGGCGAGCTTTCCTATCAGTTTCGGCGTGGAGGTGCTGCAGACCCGCCGGAGAGCAACGACCAACTGATCCTTGAATACCGAACCTTTCTTGGCGATTGGAAACCGTTGGACTCGGTCTCTGGTACCGACGTGGCGAGCAGTGACTTTGTCTCCAGATCGATGATGTTGCCAGAGGATGCCGTGGTCAGCAGTTTCCAACTTCGTTTTCGCACGGAGAGCCAGGCTGAAACTCCCGTCAAACTCTCAGCCGACCATTGGTCCGTCGACAATATCCTGGTCATCGGTCAACAGGATTCCATTTCGCCGCTCGCGTTCAGCATCGCCACCGCACTTGATCAGCCCGTCACCTCGGGAACACGCGGATCTCAAGTCTTACACGAACCATTCCATGCGAGCGATCTTGCCTCCATCACATCCTTGGATGCAAGTGGACGCGGCCTGACGTCACTGGACGGATTCGAGCATCTAAAACAACTCCGAGCCGTAGACCTGTCCAACAATCAGTTTGGCCAGACGGTTCAGGTTGATTTTTCGTCGATCGTCGAAGTCGACGTCATTCGGAACCGAGTCGGGACACTCAATGACCTGACCCAATACAGGTTGGACGATTCAACGACGCAATCAAACCTGATGACGGATACTTACGCCACCAATGCGCCTGGCAGCGTTACACCAAAAGCGCTCCCCGACGACGGGTTCTTTCCAGCAAATGCCCATCATCCCGATGTTCAAATCGTGATGAACAATGCCGATAACGGAAACAACGCTCGCTTGCTGGAGCAAAGTCCATCCAACCAAACGGTCAGTATTCCTGTCCCGTCTGGCGTCTACGATTCGATTCACGTTTTCGCGTTTTCGGTTTTCAATTCGACAACCATGCACGCAACGCTTCACTATGCGGATGGGTCGACTGAGTCGTTGTCCACGACCGTACCGGACTGGTTCAACGGGTCTCAAATCCAAGTACAGGGTGAGCAAAGTGGGGACGCGAAGCGTTATACATTGATCGGCGGGATGGACCGCTTCACAGCAACGGGGTACCACAATGCGGATCAGGCAAGCATTTTCGGATTCGAGTTTGCTGTCAGTGTCGATAAGGTCTTGGAGAGCATCACGATCACGAAGCCAGGCGGCGAAGCCAATTCGAATCTGGCTTTGTTCGGCGCGACAGGTGTATTGGATGTGAGTTTTAGTCCCTTGTCGACGAAGATAGAGACTCTGGATCTTCGGAATAATGCGGGCTTTCATGATGTTGATGTCTTGGCTGGTTTGGATTCTCTCAAACACTTGTTCCTTGAGGGAACGGCGGTGAACGCAGATCCTGCGGTCAATGCTTCGCTGGCGTCTTTACAGGGGCTTGAAACACTGACCTTGCCGGTGTCGGGACTCATTGCTGGGCAGAATCTTGTGACACCGGAGAATCAGGAAATCACGTTGCTTACCGCTACACCTGGAACGTGGTCGGTGACCGGTGGTGCCACGCCGGCCAGCGGCAGCGGTCCGATCGTGTTCACGCCAACCGGTACGGGAATGATGACGGTGACATTGGGAAGCGGCGTTTCGTTCCCCGTTTTTGTCCAAAACCTAGCACCCGAGATCACGGGCTTGCGAGAGACGATCAATCTTCAGGAGGGCCAAACGCAAACGACAATTGAGTTGTTGGCAGGCATCAATGATCTCCGTCCCGACGAAAGTCGGCAAATCACGATCACGGATCCCTTCGGTGTCGTTACTGACTTTACGACGGGCTCGCTTGTGATGGATGACGATGTTGTCACTTTAGATCCCACAGTCCTAGACGGAGCTTCGGATATCACGGTCGGTTTCTGGTTAAAGACAGATAGCGTTGCAGCTTTGCAGACGATCTTGACGGCGAGAGAAGACGCGGCGGCATTTTTCAGCGAATTGGAAATAGAGGTTTCACCCAGTTCCGTTCGAATCAAGACTCCGGCAATCTATGATTTGCCTGCTGGGGGCACAATCAATGACGGCGGCTGGCATCACTTTGCCATCGTGCGAAGTGCTCTCCAGAATCAAGTCTTGCTCTATGTTGATGGCGAACATCGAGCAACGGTGGACACGATCCCGCTGTCGCCACTTGCTGTGGGAGATTTGGTTGTGGGGCGACATCCGAGTGCTTTTCAGACGATCGATGCAGAGTTGGATGATTTTGCAATTTGGCGAAGAGCTCTGACGGCTGACCAGATCGCCGGAATCGCTGACATGCACAAAACTCTCGATGGCAATGATGCCGATTTAGCGGCCTATTTTCCGCTGAACGAGTTGGGAGGCGATATCGCATACGACCGTAGTGCCTATCGTCGTGACGCAGTGATAAGCTCAGTTGATTCGACGCCGATTGCATGGTCATCCGGTAGCGGGGTTACGCTCGTTGATACATTCACACCGGTCGATGAGGGCGACTACCGGTTGGTCGTCACCACTCGGGATTCATCGGGCCAATTTGACCGCGCCGAGTCCACGATTCACGTCGCCAATGTGGCACCGACGCCATACATTGATGTGGCGACGCCACTGGTTAACGCGAATCAAACCGTCACCGTCACCGCCAATTCTCTGGACCCCGGGCAAAATGACGTCATCACCCATGATTGGGAAGTGACCTCGAACACCGGGCAAACGTTTGCCGGGACCAGCGGCGGCACGTTTGAGTTTCGTCCTACCATCGCCGGACTCTACACGTTCACACTCACCGCGACCGATAATGACGGAGGCTCGTCCAGCGGAACCTTGGATGTTGAAGTTTTCCCGGCGGCGCCCGCGTTTGAAACAATCACCGGCGTGGAGGGAACCGCGATCACGGTGGACGCCAGCAGTGCTTCGCCACTGGCCCCGGGAGCGACGCGTGCGTACGCCTGGCAATTGAAAGAGGGGGCAAACGTGATTGATACCGGAACGCAGGAATCATTTTCCTTTGTTCCGCCCAACGACGGTTCCTATACCGTGTCACTGACCATGACCGACACGGTCGGGGGCATCGAGTATTCGGTGAGCGAAGAGACCACGTTCCAAATCAGCAACGCCGATCCGGTGATCGACTTTGGGGCCGCCACGTTTGCGACCGAAGGATCATTGGTCTCGCTCTCCGCAACGGTGACCGATCCGGGTACCGATGACACACTCGCATACGCCTGGGCCATCATTGACGGAAACGACGCACCGATCACGCCACAGGCACCCGCAGACAGTTCGACGATCAGTTTCATGACGGGCGACGACGGAGTCTACACGATCTCACTGACCGTGACCGATGGCGATGGCGGTGAGACAACGGCGATGACGACGGTAGTGGTCTCCAACGCGACTCCAAGTGTCAACGCTGGTATCAACCAGATGATTAATGAAGGAGTCGGCGACAACCTTGTCACATTTGCCGGTAGCTTCACCGATCCGGTCAACAGTTCCGACGGACCTTTCGCCTATGTCTGGGATTTTGGCGATGGGACGACGCAAGGAGGTACCTCGACCTCTAACGGAAACCTACCTCCGATCAACCATCAGTATGCAGACAGCGGAGAGTACACCGTCACCCTGACGGTGACCGACAAGGATGGCGGTGTCGGCGTCGACACGATGGTGGTGACCATCAACAACCTTGCTCCTCAAGCATTGGTGCTCAATCCACCGGCCACCGGTCTGGTGGCATTGCAGGACAAAGTCGTTACGTTCACGGGCACCGTCAAAGACTTGGACGTCGCCAACAACGGCGAGAAACTTCGCGGTCGCATCGACTTCGGCGACGGCGTGATTTTACCCGTGATTCTTGGAACACCCACGGTCGTCAATGGGATGGCCGAGTACACGTTCACTTCGCGGCATGTCTTTGCGAATCCCGGCATGCACGACGTCCAAATCGAAGTACGTGACGATGATGGCGGGGTCACACAGTCGTCCGTCGTGACGGTTTCGATCGAGGCCCCGCTGACGATCACGGCGAATGTTTCGCCGAATCCACGCAATACCGCCGTGGACAGCATCCTACTGACTGTCGGGGAACCGATTTCCAATTTTGAGATCGCAGACCTGACGCTCACCCGTAACGACGGGGCGAATCTGTTATCGGGCGGTCAAACACTGACCGACAACGGCAATGGCACTTGGACGCTCGGCGGGCTGACCGGTTTGACGAACGATGAGGGCAACTACAAGTTGCGACTCGATGCCGCCACATCGGGAATTGTCGATGCACAAGGACAGCCCTTGTCGAAAGACCTAGTGGTCCAGTGGACATTGGACAAGACGACGCCGACAGTTGCTGTGAACCCGCTGACGACGAGCGTGACGAGACCACAACTGACGGGAACGGTCGACGATCCGTCGGCGACGATCTCGGTCACCGTCAACGGAACGACGTATCCGGCGGCCAACGTTGGTGATGGCACCTGGAGTCTGGAGACGAACACGATCACGACGCTCGCGGAAGCCACCTACGAAGTTGCAGTCACGGCGACTGACGCTGCCGGCAATCAAGGTGTTGACGCAACCGCGAATGAACTGATCGTGACCTCGTCCCCGGTGACCGTGTCAATTGACGGTGGTGACAACCTCTTGATTCAATCGATTGCCGGTCTGAATGCCGATGATTCGCTGACCGTTCGTGTGGACGGGGCGAACGTTCGCGTCAGCGATTCCGATGCCACCCTGTTCGCCGGCAATGGAACGATTCAGGACGGACGAGATGTCCTGGCTCCACTGGCTAGCATCATTGGAACCAGCGGCATTGTGGTTAACACTTTGTCGGGCGCAGATTCCTTAACGGTTGATTTCGGCGGTGGAGCCTTCGGCAAATCGATCCAATTCACCGGTGGCGGTCCAACACAAGCAGTTGGCGATTCACTGATTCTGACCGGTGGCGTTTTTGACATTGCCAGGGTAAGTCACGCCAACAACACGATTGTGCTGGATCCCAGCGCAATCACCATCAATGATGAAACGACAATTGGATTTTCCGAAGTCGAAGTCGTTGATTTGCGAGTCACCGCAACTGATGTCGAACTGCTTTACGGAAACAGCGATGAGAACATCTACGTGGGTTCCGTCGGGGGCTCGCGAACGAGCGTGGATCACAACGTTTCTGGCCCGGTCGTGTCAACGAAATTCGAGAACCCCACGGGGACACTTTCTATCAACTCAGGGGCCGGCGACGATGTGATCGCCGTCAGCGACTTGACGGCAATGTTTCCTGGAAACGTCAGCATCGTCGGAGTGGGCGATAACAAGCAGGTAACGGTATCGTCAAAGGTTCATCTGGCATCCGATAAGAACATGTCAATGGATGTCACTGGAGAGATCCGTTTGAGCGGTGGCGCTTCGATTCGGACTTTGGGTTCCGGAAGCGTGAACTTGACGACGACGCGCAATATTTTCCTCGGTGATGGCAGCAGTGTGACGACGGTCAACGGCGACATCACGTTGTTTGCCCATCATGGCGGCGCCGCGACAGAGAATTTTGATGGCATCGTGGCTCGTGGCACGCATATTCGATCCATGGGCACCGGTGACATTTCGCTCACGGGCACAGCGGGCAACGTCGCCGTCGCAAACCATGATGGAATCCGAATGGACGGCAACTCGATTGTCGAAGCCAGTACGGGGACACTGACTTTGTTCGGCACGGGCAGCGGAACAGGAGCCGGTGTCAGATTGTCGGGATTAGTATCGGGGACGGCACAAGGTGGCGGCACCGGCACGATCCGGCTTGCCAACGATGAGACTCTTGTTGACGACGAACTCAACGGCAAAGTCCTGAGCATCGTCGGTGGGACGGGTGCTGGTCAGTCCAGGATCATCAGCGACTACGTTGACGCGACGGACACCGCCACCGTTTCGGTTCCTTGGACCATCGTTCCAGACAGCACGTCGATCTACGAGTTTGAACTTGGAGCCCAAGTCACCAGTTTTGCCAACGCGGCAATTGAAGTGTCATCGGTCGGACCCTTTGTCGTCGGAGCAGACAGTGTGATCGGTGGCGTGTCAGCGATCGGCCCGATCACTTTGTCGACTGATGCGATCCAATGGAGCGGCAACGTGAATGTTCAATCGAACGGTCCGCTTTCGATCTTGCCTAGGACACCGGGAACAAGCATCGGGATCGGCGGCGGCGTGGGAGCGTTCAACCTGGACGATGCGGAAATTGGTTTCCTGCACGATGGGTTCAGTGGCATCACCATCGGCAGTACCACTTCGGGTATTGTCGTGATCGACTCGGCAGTTTTCCGTGACCCTGTTCGGATTTCCGGTTCGGTGATCAACGACGGGGGTGGGCTGGACATTATCAACGTGGATGCGACGATCCCAACGACCACTTTGTCGGGGAATATTTCTCCAGGGCTGTCACCCGGTGTTCTGGGTGTCGGCGGCAATCTCGTCTTTGCAGATGACAGCACCGTCGCCCTCGAGATCGGCGGGACATCTCCGGGAATCGCGAATGACCAACATGATCAAGTGGATGTCGGCAGCGGTCACGTCACGATTGGAAACAACGTCACTCTCAATCCGGTTTCGTTCAATGGGTACACGCCTACGTTGGGCGACAGCCTGACGATCGTCAAACGGACTGGCGGAGTCGGACAGTTTACGGGCTTGCCTGAAGGCGCTGCGATCACCAACTTCCTTGGCAGCGGTCTATTCGCTGTCATCACCTATCAGGGCGGCGGCGGTCACGATGTGGTGCTCAGCGTCACGCAACCTGTTGCCGAAACATTCATCAGCATCGACGGCAGCGGGAATTTGGTCATCAGCGATATTGCGACTGACAATGCCGATCGACTGAAGATCCGACGAGACGGCACCAATCTGGTCATCACGGACGAGTCTGCCTCACCACTAATATTGGGAACCAACATCGTCGGTGCGACGGGAGACGGCACAAGCCTCATCTCGGTGCCGATGAGCTTGATCACTGGCGGCATCCACATCAATGTGGGAGCGACCAACCACAATTTGGCCGACCAAGTGGTCATCGATTATGCGTCGGGTGGGTTCTTTGTCGTTCCCGACGGAATCGACGTGGTGGGTGGCCCTGGCGTCGGTGACACGCTGAGGGTCACCGGCACGGGGAACACACAAGCGGTCTATTCGATGGCAATCACCCCCGTCGGACAAACACAACTGACGGTGACCGACGCTGAGGGTACCAACACCATCCGCTACAGCGGTTACGAAGACCTGACGTTTGATGCAATGCAAACGTTCGCGGCACAAGATGCCTTGATCATCGGTGGCGATTCCCTGACGATCGGGTCGACCAGCCCGGTGAACCTCTCCGCGTTGACATTGATAGACGGGGGCACGTTGACGGCTGGGCTGATCGCATTGGATTCTGGCGAAACGATTCGCGGCTCAGGCACCATCGCAGCTCGATTTGTTGGTGAAGCCGGATCGTTGATCGACGCAACTGGGACGCTGTCGATCGGCAACTCTGCGGCGGCGGATGGATTCATCACCCGCGGTGTATTGGATGTCAATGACAATGTCGTGACTCTCCTCGACGCCAATCAAGCCGTATTGGGCTCTCTGACAAGTCTCGGGGATGGGGGATTGGCCGGCACACTGTTGTCCAACAACGGATTCTTGATTGATGCGGGTAACAACCTGACCGGATTCGGAACCCTCGACTCACCTAACGACATCGCGTTGCAATCGATGATCAATGGTGACATCACGGGTGACAGCATGGCCAACCCGATCACGTTGCCAGGTTACTACAAAGGGATTGGAAATCTGGACAACTACCATTTGACGGGAACCTACAGTCCCGGCTTTAGTCCCGCGCAAGTCATCAATGGCAGCGCGGCATATGCGGCAACGGTCGACTTGATCTTTGAGTTAGGCGGAACCACTGCGGGCAGCAGCGGGTACGATCAAGTACGTCATACGGGATCGGTGTCGTTGGATGGAAATCTGGATATCGACTTGATCAACGGGTTCACGCCGACGGCGGGAGACCAATTCACGCTGATGACGGCCGATGCGGGCGTGACGGGAGCGTTTGACAACGTGGACTTCCCCCCGGCTCCTACGGGTACCGAGTGGCAACTCGTGATCGCCTCCAACGAAGTCCGATTGGAACTCAATGCTCTGGAAGCCGCGCCCCGTATCACCGAAGTGCGGATCGGATCGACTCTCTGGAATCAGAATTTCCGAAACGCCATCGATCCGCAGGGACAAGGATTCCTGGTGTCGACCGGAGCGGGGCAGTTGTCCGACGTGCCCTTCACCAACGCCAATCGGATCTTCATCGAGTTTGACCAACCGGTATTCAACTCGACCGGCGGGGATCTTCAGCCGAGCGATTTTCAGTTGATCGGCTCACCGACGTTGGGAATCAACTACCAGATCAACACGGTGGATTTTGATGAGACGACCAACACCGCGATCCTGACGCTTAATGATTTCCTGACGAGCGATAAGCTGTTGTTGCACATTGCCAATGGCGCGATCACCAACGAGGCCGGAGTCGCACTGGATGGCGAATGGACGACAGGAAACACCGGGGCGTCCGGCGATGGCGGTGTCAACGGTCGATTCGACTTCCGGTTCGACGTCTTGCCGGGCAACGTCAACGACGACCTGCTGACCAACACCACGGACCTTTCTGCGGTACGAAGTCTGGGGACTCAACTGGCCGGGATCACGCCTCAATTCAACCCGAGAGCGAACGTCAACGGTGACCTGTTGGTCAACACCACCGACCTGTCAGCCATCCGGGCGTTGGGGACTCGCTTCCTATTCAATCTGGCGGACCCGAACCTGCCGCCGGAGTGAGAGGAGGCACCGATGAAGACCTCTTCATTTCCATGAAGCGAAGTGATTAATCGATCAATTCGTTGTGAAGTCGGCAAGGTACACGCTACTTGGCTTGCCGGACAGCCCGAGGCGACATTCCCAAGTCTTCCTCAATCGCTTGTGCGGATTGGCTCTTAACTGCCATGCGTCAGAATGCAAGTGATTCCCCACAACCACGGGCTAAAAATTTTTTTGCGAACATGTTATGCGAATCGTTCAAGAATGTTGGTGATCGGCCGAAATTCCGTCCTTTTGAGGAGAAATTTTTTTGAGTGGCGCATGTGTGAATAGCTAATCGGAAGGAACCGTGCGCAATGCCAGGATGGTGAATACGCGACGCTGCCGAGGCAATCCTGGCGGTGAAACGATTTCCCACGCTCATGGATTCATCATGCGGTTGCTGCCCCGTCGTACCAAGAACCATTCTCATTCGACCAATCGAAAACAAGCTCTTCGCAAGAAATTAACACGGACGCTCGAACATCTTGAGCAGCGTCAGATGCTGGCCGCTGACCCTGGGATTAATCCGGTGGTCTTTGTCCCCGGATTTGCCGGTTCGTTTGCCGATGTGCTCGATGTAAACAACAACTTGATTTCTGAGCCTGAACTCACCAATCGGTTGAATGAGTGGTACGAAAACAGGGGTCTTCCTCCTAATAAGCTGGCCCTTGAGCCCAACGGACAGGTTTATCAGAGCATTGTAAAAACGCTCGAGAACGTTGGATATGTGAAAGATCAGACGCTATTTGTTGCCAACTGGGATTGGCGTCTGCCTGTGGCACAGGTCGATTCGACGCCAGACGGCACGGTCACGGTCTCTGCGACGGACCTGCTTGACGCAAAATATGAGACGGGACTGGACTATCTGGCTGACGCGATCAAGAAAGCGAAGGCGGCGAATTCGTCGGCGACTCACGTCGACATTGTGTCTCACAGCACGGGAGGCTTGGTCACACGAGCCTATTTGCAAAGCACGGCTTACGATGAAAACCACGCCGAGTTGCTTCCCGTCGCCAATTTTGTGATGGCGGGAGTGCCCAACCAAGGCGTCTCAGACCCTTGGAATCTGTCATTGGACGACTGGAGTTCGTCACCGGCATCGCGTGCCGCCGCGTTCTTGGTTGATCACGGTTGGGAATACATCCAAGCCAATCCCACCAACAAGATCAACGGTCCTGACTCTGGTTCCAGTGTGGACGACATCACTGCGGCCAGCGTGACCGACAAAGCCGACTTTGTTCAGCAGTACGTCGGCGCGCTTCGACATCTGTTGCCGACTTATCCGTCGATCGATCTGGATGGAGATGGAAAGCTCGATGTGATCGACGCCAACAATACGCCGGTGACCGGGCTGTTCAACGATTTGCTATTGGATCTCAACGGTGGAGTGGACCCAAATCAGTTCTTGATGAAAGCGGGCACAACATCAATCGTTTACAGCACAGAAGTGGACACCCGTGACCTGATCACCGAGCGGACGGGGCCGACTCACTTCCTGGAGGACGAAGTGCTGTCGTTCACCCAATTCATCGGTCGCAGCCCGACGACGGGTCAGACTTGGTACCAAGACAGCGAATCCGGTCATGCTGGTGACGGCACGGTCTCGACCTTCTCATCGGTCGACCCCTTTTTGAACGATCCGCGAACTGGTGCGAAGCTGAAATTGATCCCGATCACGGCTGCGGCCGCGGGCCAAACCGATCCAATCAACCACCCTGGACTGGTGAACAATGAGTACTCGCAATCGCTGATATTGGATCAAATCGGCGTGACGGGATACGACGGGCTGATCGAATCGAATTTGGCGATCAGCAAACTCGTCACTGCCCAGCGTGCTCTGGCCATGGGGATTTTCAATCCCGTTGACGCCTTTACCGAGGTTTCAGAAAGATTCAAGGAATTGCTCACCGAGGCGAAAGGCCGCGGATCCCTGGCATCCAACGTCGCTTATGCGGGACAGAAACTCGGCGACTACCTGCAAGTCGAACAGCTATGGCAAACCAAGGTGGTTGATCCGCTGACCAATTCGGTCAACAAGACTTTCAACGATGCGCTGACTGCCTTGGGTGCGAATGCGACGGACGTGTCGAGCGGTGATGAGAAAGCGATCAAGTTGTCGTTCACAGCGGCGGACCTTGCCGGTGGTGCGCCGACGACTTCGCACACGCTGAGTTTGGATGGCTACACGTTCACCGGAAATGCAGACTTCGATTTCACGGGTAATTTGACGTTCGACGTCACACTGGGTTACGACCAAGCACAGGGGTTCAATGTCGCCGAGGGATTGTTCATCAAAGATCTGAATCTGGTGTTCGGCGGCTCGGCAAACGCACCCGACTTGGATCTGGGGCTGACGATTGGCAGTTTGACCGCTTCAGTCGCAAACGGCTCATTCGCACTCGATGCCCAAGCGACGCTGTCTCTTCATGGCGCAGACGAAAACGGTAAAGTCACGTTTCGTGAAATTCAAAACGGACTTGCCAATGGCTTCGCCGGATTTGGCGACTTGGTATCGATCACGCCGGGTGGAAGCGTGGACCTGCAGCTGCCGTTGAACCTGACCAACAGCACGACGGATTTTGACCTAGCGCAATATGGAGCGCCGACCGTTTCGGTCGTTTCGGAGAACCTGTTCGAAGGAGCTCCTGATGTGTTGGTCGACATTGAATTGGGCGATGGCCTGCAAGATCAGATTCTATCGCTGCTTTCGTCGCTCGATTCTGCGGCATCGGAGATCGGCGACAATGACGCACTCAACCAGGAAATTCCGGGCATCGGCAAAAGCCTCAATGGGTTGTTCGACACCTCCGATGGCGCCGGCGACGGCAACGTCGGCGACTTGCTGAATCTCGAAGAAGCCGCGGCAAACTATTTTGCGACTTTTGATCAAACCAGTTTGAGTTACGCCGAGGAAAATGTTGGCAAGTTGCCGACCGTGATGGGCCTGCGGATTGCAATGGGCGAGTTTTTGCGCAGCGGTGGCAGCACCCAATTGGTCGGTCGCGGTGGCGATTCGCCGGTCCGAATCAGAGGCGGCGTGGACTTGGCGAACAACGAATTGTCATTCGACGTGAAGATTGCAGCGACGAACACAACTCCGATTGAGCTTGGCTTTGATGCATTGGGAGATGATTGGGCTAATATCGGACTTCAGTTGGATGCTGATGCGACCGTCGAGCTTGAAACTCAAGCGGACCTCGACGTGACGTTCGCCATCGGACTCTCTGACTCCGGCGTCAGCGGTTCTTTTACGTTGAACCAGTTTCGTCTCGGCACCAAGTTTGAGACGCCGAGTGCTGACTTTGGATTCTCACTGGGACCGATCTCCGGGACCATGACGGCCACGGGCGCATCAGCGAGCAATCCGTTGAAAGTCGAAGCGGGGGTCGATGTCGCAATCGCCGAGGGCGCCGCGCCGTTGAGCGAACGGATGACGATCACGCCGAGTGGATCGGTCGACATTGGGTTCGGGACAACGGTGCAGCAATTCGGAATCGCATTGCCTCGCATTGAAATCACAGACGCCAACCTGTTTGCATCACCCGCACCCGACATCAACGTCGACGTCAGCGAATTCGTCACCAATCTATCCGCCGAGAACATCATCAATGGCCTTTTCGAATTGGCCAGTTGGCTGGACGACGCGGTTCTAGATGGAGACTTGGGGTCGACCACAATTCCTTTGCTCAACAAGTCCGTCGGTGAATTGCTCTCCACGCCCGCAGAGCCACGTGAATTTGCCAAGCATGCAATCTTGAGCGTCAGCGCCGTCGAGACGCACCCCGAGAACAGCGAGTTGAAACGATTCACCGCAACACTCAATACGTTGGGCGTGGGCGCCGCTGCAATGGGGATTCAAATCGGCAGCACGATGCAATACCGCAGCAAGACCGGCGAAGACTTTAACGCAACGGTCGAAAGCCTTGATAGCGAACGTGTCACCATGCGTTACACATCGTCACGCAGCGACGGCATGGACGAACCCGATTTGGCGAATCCGTCACTCACGTTCACCACCGGCGGTTCGATCGGAGATCAGCTCAAGGCAGCTTTGGTGAACTTCAACGACGCGGAGGCCGCTGCGCCATCGATTGGGGTACTGCTCAATGCATTGAGCGGTCCACTTGGCATCGATTTGTCCAATGTGGCATACGACTCGGGTACGGAAACGTTAACGTTCACACCTAGCTTTTCACCAAAGCCGCTTGCCTACGAAGCGATGTTGGATTTCGGAGACGGCTTTGCGGGTTTGGAATTGGAAGCGTCTGGCAAGTTCATGGTCAGCGCGGCGCCAACGATTCGATTGCCACTGGGCATCCGATTTGGCAGCGGCGTGGCGGCGGGTGATCGCGTCTACGTCATAGACGATACCGATCCAGAGATTAGTGTGGCTCTGAGCGCAGACTTAGATAACCCTCGCGCCAGGGCAGCGTTCGGATTCTTAGGTGTGTCCGTGGAGGAAGACGCAACGATCACTAACAACAACGGCATCCAACTGTCGACCAATCTGACATTGAACATCGATGATCCAGGTGTAGGCCCCAATGCCGATGGCAAAGCAACCATCAGTGAGATCACTGGCGACCTATCCAACTCGTTCACTGCCGGATTCAGCGGCTCGGTGACGATCGATGGCTTGGTCGTTCAGCCAGATGTTGCCGGTGTTTCCATTCCCGGTGAGATATCCATCTACACCACCACGGATGGGACCACTCGAGGCGCCAATCAGTTCACCAACTTTGCGCAGTTGGCGGAAATGTTCCAGACAAGCGGTCGTGCCGCTGGCGGCACGGGGACATTCATATTCGATAATACGATTGGCAAGTTCGATGCGTTGACACCAGAAGACATCGTGACGATGTTCCTGGAACTGGGTGCGAACCTCAACACGATCGCCGACACGCTGGACATTCCCGATGGAATTCCGTTTGTCGATGAAGCCCTTTCGGGAATCGCTGACTTTGCCGCTGTCACTTCGGACTTTGCTCGACAGCTGTACTTTCATCCCAAAGTCATCGCTGCCGATTCGATTTCGGTTTTCAATGGCATTCTGAGTAGTGATGCGAGTTTTATCGTCAACATCGAAGGCAAAGATGCTGTGCTGGTCAGCGTGCCTGCATCGAACACCTTAGACAACTCATCAATCGACGACCTGATCGATGACATCAATGCAGCCATCAACGAGACGGAACTGGCTGGAGAACTCATCGTCCAGCGGCAAGCGCCGTTGCATGGGGCAGCGATCGTGAACGTCACACCAGAATCGCTCGCGGGAGACATCACCGAATACACGTTCCATCTTGATGCCGCGATGGATTTGTTTGATCTGGGTATCAAACCCGGTCATCAGCTTGAATATTTAGACATCGACGGATTCTATCGTGCGGCGATCGTCACGGAGATGACTGCCGACACGCTGGCCTTTGAGGTTCCCGACGCGGATGTCCCACCAGCGATCGGCGCTGACCGCAGCATCGCGTTGTTTGATCGCGACAATGCGAACAAACTGGGGCTGCGGACGACAGGCAGCGTTCAAGGCATCTCCCTGGGTGTCAGTACGGTTCAAGTCACGGCGGCGAACGACTTGCCATCGAAGTTGACAGAAGATCTGTCGCTGACGATCACGCTGAAAGAAGGCGTCGACCCGATTACGGTTGTGTTGACCGCCGCAGAGACGGCGTCAAGTTTACAACCCTCAGATCTGGTTGATTTGATCAATGCAAGATTCGCTGAAACGAATTTTGGAAGCGAAGGAACTCTCGACACATTCGTCAATGCAGTCTTGGTGGATTCGCAGTTACGAATGTCGGTCGTCAATTTTGGCGTTCAAGAAATCACTGTCAGTGGCGGCGAGGCACTCGGATTCTCAGCGGACCAGATTGCCGACGAAAATTCCGCGCGGACGGAGTTGGGACTAGCCGGTGGCCAGTTTGCGACGGCAGAGTTTCGTGCCAACACGATTCAAGATCTGATTCATGTGCTCGACGACCTGTTGAAACAAGCGATCAATGGAACGCCGATCGATGCGGCTTTGAGGTACGACAACAACGACACCTCAGCGGATACGAGCGATGACGCGATCACGTTCAAAATCTCGTTGGGAAAAGCATTCAGTGAAGAAATCAACCTCGATTTCAGCCAAGGCATGGATGTCGGATTTGCGGAATTAAACATCGCCGGCGCTGCCAATGCGACATTCTCTGCGGATGTGGGAATCGAACTGGCTGTCGGAATCGACCTGTCGGCCCCAGGCAGCGATCTGGACATCACTGGCAGTGAAAAGCTGAGTGAGCTGGACGGTGGCCGTGGAACGGTCCTGAAAGTCGGCGTAGTGGGGACTCCGATCGCTTCAAGTGGCAAGGTTGGTTCGGTAGAGTTGAATTTTCAGATCGAGCAGTTTGACAGTGGCGTCGCAAGCCCCCCCGTCGAAGTTTCGCTATCGCAAGCCGAAGGCGACGACAACACCAGTCTGATGGATCTGGCGACGGATTTGAATGAAAAGCTAAAGACCTTCTTTACCAATACACCGGGACTCAACTTGCCAGTTGACAACGGGATCTCTCCGGTCGAAGTTCAGGTGGACGATGGCAAGTTGGTTTTGATTGCCAATGACGTTTCGATCAACGGCCTCAAGATTTTGACCGGAACCAGCACTGCAATTGGGTTCACTGAGGACCAAGAGAGTGATCTGCCGGATCTGGTGATCCAGTTGCGCGATGGAACGAAGTTTGACGTCATTCTGGATCGGAGCAACACGATCAATGACGTGAAGACTGCGATCGAATCGGCTGCAGATTTGGCAACGGCTCAGGAGGATCAGTTGGTTGTCGACTATGTCGAGGGCGGTCAAATTCGACTGACAGACAACACGGGTGGGATAGCCAACGAACTATCCGTGAAAGCCTACAGCGACACGTTTGGCCCAAGCAGTGCCGGCTCGACACTCGGTATCTTGGCAATGGTTCCCGTTCGCGAGGATGACCCGGCAACATCCGTGGATGAATCGGCCGACAACAACAAACTGGTCGGCCAACCGCTGTTCGCCGGCAGCAAACTTGATCAGTTTTTCATCGACACAAGCGAAACCAAGATCTATGCAAACGCGGATATCGTTTCTAACGATATCGACTTGGTCGCTTCCTTCAGCCTGCTGGATTTGGGCATCAGGGGTGGAACAGCAAACTTCAATGTAGATGCGTCATTTCAATTGGAGGACGTCGGTACGGATAACAAGTTGCGATTCAGCGATTTTGCCTCGGATGCGTTCAGTGTTCCTACGCCCATGCTGGGCTATGGCGGCAATGTTATCTTGCCGATCGACGGTAGCTTGCTAGGTTTCCTACCTGACGAATTCAAACCGGGCCCAAATGGCGAGGCACCTGAAGAGCCACTTGAGATTCAAATTGGCGTCAGTGAGCAACCAGGATCTCGGAAACCAAAACTTGACTTCACGGTCACGAATCTAAAGAAAGCCCTGAGCGGATTCAAGAACCTGTCACTCGAAGACATGGCTAGGATCGTTCAACAAGTCGTCGAGATGCTGCGAAACAGCGACATCGATGGTTTGAATTCGCCGATCCCGGTGATCGACAAATCGCCCAATGACGTATTGAATATCGTCGATGGTTTGGCGGCGGCTGCCGAAGACATACTGGCGGGACCGGATGTCGAGACGCTGAAAACGCAGATTGCTGAATTGGAATTGCTGCTTGATCGGCTTGCCGGTACGCCCTCGCAAAACGCAGCGGTTGCCGATCTGGTTGCTGCCCTCAAAGCCAACGTGACATCGGATCATGTGCTGACGCTCAGCTACGACGCTGACGGAATCGGACCAACTGCTCCCGTCGTTAGTGCCGAGATTGCTCAGCAGTCCTCGGCGATGGAATTGAAAGACGCGTTGGTCGACGCGTACGGCGCCGGGGTGATCGAGAACGTCACGGGAAAACGTGGCGGGCCTTTCATCGTCACGTTCACCAGCACGGGGGAAGTCCAAGAGCTGGTCGGCCGTAGTCGTACTGGATTGAGCATCAATACGCGTACGTTGGAAAAAGAGAATACGGGTGACAAAACACAACAGGAACTGACATTCGTCACCACGGGCAAATTGGTCGCTTCGATCGTCGGATTGCGAAACGCCGTTAGAGCGATCGACGAGACGACCGGCGGCGAGCCGACCCCCGGTCGCGCCGATGCGTTGGCAAAGGTCAATGAGATCGATCAAAGCATTGCTTCGGCTGGCAACTTGGGCAACATCATCGGCGACGCGATCAAGAATCAGCTTGGCCTGACCGACGATGCGTTCACCTTGACGCTTGACTTCGTCGACGCCGATACGACAACGGACGGTTTTCAAGCCGCCGCCCGAGTGCGCATCAACATCGAAAAGTCGGTCACCGAAACGTTCAGCTTTGATTTTGATCTGCCTGATCTCGGTCCAGTCACCGTTGAAACCGGTGGCGATATCGAGTTCGAGGTCGGTGGCGAATTGAATCTCGATTTTGCGTTCCGCTTTGACACCTTCACTCCCTATTTGCTCGACACGACGTCATTTGATCTCAGTGCCAGCATCGACTCCAACGTCAATGCAACAGCAGGCATCGGAGGCATCCAAGGAGTCTTGTCGGGAAACCTGCAATTACGCGAATCCACGACGGAATCTCTGACGATATCGGGCGGATCGGTGTCTCTGACGGGAACCCCTTTGGACAACCTCGTGGTGGTCTATCACCCTGGCATGATAAAAGTGCTCAAACGCGGCAACGATGTCAGCGACCCCGGTGTGGATTACTCGATGACCACCGGAGCGACGCCGACGATTACGTTTCGGGCTGGCATCACCGGCGATGTCGAAGTTCAGTACGCGACTTCGTCAGCGAACGGCGGGGCCGGAATTGGCGTGGGTGTCAAGCCGTCCGCTGTGTCGTCAGGCAACACGATCGGGGGTGTGAAATTCACGGAACTGTCACCGAAAAACGACTTTGACTTTGCTCTCAACGGAATCGCATTTGCGTCACTAGACGCCAGTCTTGCTGGACAAACGATCGAGAATGCGATCACGGTTGTGGCGAGCGTCAATCATCCAGGTGCACCCGAGATTCGGTTTGACGGCATCCGCAACTATCTCAACGGTTTAACCGATCTGAGCCAACTGAGTCTGACGCAGATCATTTCCGGGGCGCGGTTGTTGTTGGGCACGCTCGAGTCGGGTCTGAAATCGGACTTGCTCGAACAAATGCCGTTGATCGGTGATTTGGACTCGTTGGACGGCAGTTTTGTGACGAAACTGCGTTCGATGATCGATTCGCTGGAATCGGTAATCAGTGGGCCGACAGACGAAATTGAGACACTCAAGAATAGCGTACAGCAAAGTATTTTCAGTTCACTCGGTCCCGATGGCGCGGGGATCATGTCGGCGCTGACCGACATCACGATCACCACACCGAGTTTGAACGGACCTGCCAGCGAACTGGAATTCCGAGTCGATCTGTCGATCGACGGCAGTGATTCGATCGACGTGCCGTTTGACTTTGGGCTCGATGCACTCGCGTTTGACTTCGCCGCCAACGGTGGATTGGAACTGGGACTTGATTACGCCTTCAATTTTGGATTCGGTGTCAATCTTGAGAAAGGATTCTTTTTCACGCTCAACGACAATGTCGTTTACGACGCGGGGACCGGAACGCGGCAATCGGGTGGATTGCCTGAGATCAACGTCACCGCCACGTTGGACCTGAAACCTGGCACCGAGTTAGAGGCTCGGTTGTTTTTCCTGGACATGATCGCAACAAACAATACCGCAGGGACAGTGGTAGGCAGCGACAACCGGACGGCAACGGGAACGGGATTCTCGGGCACTCTATTCTTGGACATCGTGGACCCCAACAACGACAATCAACTGACATTCAGTGAATTGCGAGCGACGTCGCCGAAGGATCTGCTGGTCGCGGGAATCTCGGTCGACGCCAATGCGGACCTGCACCTCAAGGCGAAAACAACGATTGGCGGGCTGCCGGAGATCGATGCCGACCTGACCATGAATTGGACGTTGGCTTACAGCACCTACGATCCCGATGGGTCCACGGGGCCGATGGAGCGTGTCGGTTTTGTGAACTCGACACCCGAAGTCGCCATTCGCGACGTCACGTTGGACGTCGGCAGCTTTCTGAACAGCGCGATTGCGCCGATGATCGAAGCCTTCGACGAATACGTCGGACCGATCGAGCCGCTGATCGATTTCTTGGCCGAGCCCATTCCGGGCTTGAACGATTTGTCCGAAGCCCTGGATGGACCCCAGATCACGTTCTTGACGCTTGGGATGTTGGGGGCCAGCAAAAGTCCGAAAACGATCAAGGCGGCACAAGCGGCTCAGAAAGTGGTCGGCCTGTTGCAAAACGTGTTCCAGTTGCGTGACACCATTCGCGCGGCATCGTCCGACGGCAACGGTATCAAGATCAACTTCGGAACGTATTGGATCGCCGGCGGTCAGAATGGTCCGGACATCGATCTGACAAATCCCCAAGCCGACGTGCGGGTCCCAGCCAACCTGCCACCGATTGACGCGGAGGCTCAAATTGCAGCGTCACCCAAACCCGGTGCCTCGAAAACAAAGTCACTGCTGAAAACGCTCAAGGGAGCGTCAAACAGCAAGGGGCTCGGCGGTTTGGGCATCAACATCCCCTTGCTTTCCAGCCCATCGAACATTTTCAAATTGTTCACCGGAGAGCAAACGACAATCATCGAATGGGACATTCCCAAATTGGACCTGAATGTTCCGTTCCAAATGAAGTTCGGACCCATTCCATTCCCACCTGTTCCGTTGTACGCGACGTTCGGCGCAAAGCTGAATGCGTTCGCGGATTTCTCTCTCGGATTTGACACACGTGGGATCGCGACGACCGGAAATTTCTTTGACGGATTCTATTTCGGAGATTTGGAAAACGTCAGCAGCGGCTTCGATATCGCCGAGTTCGGACTTGGTCTCGAGGCAACCGTCGGCGCGTCGCTCGACCTTGGATTCGCCGAAGCAGGAATACGTGGCGGGGTCGGAGCCAATCTAGACTTCAACTGGAACGACCTTGACGACGACGGCAAGATCTACTTGGACGAGTTGGTCGACCTCGTGTTGCTGCAACCATCGCCGGCACCGGCGGTGCCCGTCCCCGGCGCCTGTGTGTTCGACACCAGTGGCCGAATCAACGCGTTCGTCGAAGCCTACTATGACGTCCTGTTCTTTGGTTCGGGAACGGAGCGATTTGTCGACATCACCCTGTTTGAGTTCAATCACTCGTGTGCAGCACCGGGTGTGGCGGAACAATCCGCCGATGGCACGCTAACGTTGTTTGCCGGTGATCGTGCGAGTGACCGCAGCAGCATCTACGGTACGGACATCAACGAGCGATTCGAAGTCGACATGGTGGATGATCCGAACGCTCCAGGTGAGATGGTCACTCAAGTCACATTCCATTACACCAACAACAGTGGCCAACCAGACTCGACGATTCGAACGTACAAAGGCGTGACAAGTTTCGTGTTCTCCGGCGGATCCGGCGATGACTCATTGACACTCACCGAATCAGTCACGGCACCGGTGCGATTCATGGGCGGTGTCGGCAACGATAATTTTGTGGGCGGCAGCGGCGCCGATTTGATCGAGGGCGGTGCGGGCAATGACATCTTGTCCGGGGGCGGCGGCGGTGACAGGTACACGTTCGCGGACAGTTGGGGTGCCGACACGATCACCGACAACGGAGCCTCAGCAGGGGATGTGTTTGATTTTAGCGCCGTGACCGCAGCGATCAACGTGCAGTATGGCAGTGTCGTCTCCAGCGGATTGAACAAAGTCACCGGTGAAGGCGGTGTACCAGTTGCGGGCATCGAAGAAGTCCTTGCCGGTAGCAACAGGGAAGACAAGTTGACGGTTGCCCAAGTCGTTGGCGGCGCCGAAGAAAACATTTGGACACTCACTGGACAAAATAAAGGACGCGTCAATTCCTTCAAGTTCTCTGGGTTCGAACAATTAACGGGTGGTGATCAACGCGATCTGTTTGTGCTCCATCCGGGAACCGGCGTGACCGGAACCATCGATGGGGCGGGTGGCTCCGACACACTGGATTATTCGAACTACGGAAGCGACGTCACGGTCAATCGCCAAGCCCGTACCGCCAACGGCATCGCAAGCTTTAACAACATTGATGTGGTGATTGGAAACGGAGGCAACGACCTCCTGGTTGGTCGCAACATCGAATCCAATTGGACCCTCAGCGGCGTTGATCAAGGAACGATCGACGACAATGGAGATGGCGCTGCTGATTTTACATTCAGCCAATTTCCAAGTTTGACCGGCGGAACGGCAAGTGATCACTTCCGTGTCAGTGCGGGCGGGGAGCTGACTGGAAAACTATTGGGGACCAGCGTGCCCGGTGCCGTCGATTCGGATCACATCGATTTGTCTTCATTGAACGTGCCACTTGTCGCCCGGATTACCGGGGCGAACATCGGAACCGTTGAATCGTCCAGCGTCCTGGTGGACTTCTCGTCCATCGAAAGCGTCACAACAGGGTCAGACAATGACGTCTTTCTGATATCTCCTGGTTCGAGTTTGACTGGCGAAATCGATGGCCACGCGGGTGAGCGTGATCACTTGGATTACTCGGCATGGAGCACGGCGATTACTGTTTCTCTCGGCGAAACCAATCCAGCTGGTCTCAGCAATGGATTCGTCTACGGAATTGAGGACGTCACAGGCGGCAGCGCAGCCGACACGATCACCGGAAACAGCAGAGACAACCGTCTGATCGGACTCGGTGGCGCTGACACGCTACGAGGGATGGACGGTGACAATGTTTTGATTGGTGACCATGCAATCGTCACTCAGCAGAACCACGTCATTCAATCGATCCGGACCAACACCACGTATCGTGATAATGACAGCTTGTTCTCAGGCAACGGCAACAGCATCCTGTTGCCCGGCAGCGGAAACGATTCGGTCACGATCGCGGGTAGCGGAAACAATGTCGTGGCGGGTGATCAAGTGTTGGTCACACTTTCCGGCGGTCGCGTGGTTGCAATGCAGAGCATTCAGCCCGCCGATGGTGGGGACGACACATTCAATCTCGGTACTGGCAACGATATTCTGATCGCCGGCAATGGAGCGGATATCGTCACAGATGCGGGTGGACGGAATGTCATCATTGGTGACCGTGGAGTCGTCCAAATCGAAATTGTGCAAACGACCGACGGTGCGATTGGGCTGCCGACGATCGCGACGAGCGAATTCTCGGTTCGCAGCGGAATCGACAACATCACCACCGGCAGCGGCATAGATGCAATCATCGGCGGTGGCGAGAGCGACATCATCAATGCGGGTGACGGCAACAATCGCGTGCTTGGCGACGAGGGAACCATCAGCTTTACAAGCGGCGCCCCTGTGTCGTCGCTGCTTGCTCCATCAGTGATGGATGGAAACGATACGATCCGCACTGGTAGCGGACGCGACTTCGTGTTCGCGGGGAACGGAGACAACTACGTCGAGGCTGGCAAGGGCAACGACGACGTCATGGGCGGTAGCGGGATCGACAGAATCTTTGGTGACATCGATCCGCTCGGTCCGAATGCAGGCGCCGCCGGAATCGACGGGAACGATTGGTTGGTCGGAATGCTCGGCAACGATGCAATCGAAGGCGGCGGCGGCAACGACGTGATGTTCGGCGGCGTGGTTCCGCTCCTTTGGTCCCGAGCCAACTTTGACGACGAAACCGATTTTACGAACTTGCAAATCGTCGTTCAAGCCGAATTGGACTTCCCGACCGGATACACACCCATCCGGATCACCCCCGTCATTGTCAATGAGTTGTCCCTAGACGGAACCGCCGCAGACGGGCGTGACAAGCTGGGTGGTGGCGATGGAAACGACTGGATTTTTGGCGGTGCCGATGCGGATGAACTCCGCGGCGGTCCAGGGATGGATTATCTCGATGCGGGAGCCGGATTGGACTTGGTCGTCGAAGGCAACGAGGGCGACGACGTGATCCGCGGAGGCGAAGGCGGCGACGTGCTCAAAGGCGGCTCCGGGATTGACATCGTGCTTGGTGACGGTGGCGATGATGAACTGCGAGGCGAAGCCGGCGATGGCGATAATCAAGCCGGTCAGCGGTTGTTCGGTGGAGCAGGTCGTGACTCGCTGTACGCGTTCGCGCCCTCCACCGCCAGCACGGAATACACCAAAGTGGGAGATCAGATTTTTGGCGGCTCCGGCGGCGACTACATCTATGGCAACGCCCGCAAAGAACTGCTGAGTGGTGAAAGCGGCAATGAATACATTGTCGGCCTCGAAGGTGACGACATTCTGTTGGGCGGCAGCGGTGAAGATCAACTCTTTGGCGGTTACGGCAACGATGAAATTTGGGGCGGAGCCGGTACCGACTATATTGACGGACAAGCCGGAGCGGACAAGCAATACGGCGGCAGCGGTATCGACTTGTTCGTGCTGCCAACCACCATCATTGGAATGGATACGGATACGATCGACGGTCACTACGGCAACCAAGCCGCAGGTGACGTGGCGGATGATAACGCGACCGACATTTTGACGATCGACGGGACAACCGGTAACGACGTGATCTTGATTGGCGAACAGGGGGGGCAAGCATCCGTTTTATACAACGGCTTCTCGATTCCCATCACCATGCTGGATCCCCAAACCGGGAACTTGCTGGTCGAACAGTTCCGCATCGCCGGTCTGGCGGGCAACGACACCATCGGTTTTTATACCGAATTGGCGGTGAAGTCCGGTGCGATCTCCAAAGTTGACGGACTGAACACGATTGACCTGTCGTCGCTCTCTGATCGATCCAACGATTTCGTTGGTGTCTTTGACGGCAACAGCGGGCACGACATTCTGATTGGCTCCGACGGACGCGATCGACTTGATGGCGGCATCGGCAGCGACACCGTGTTCGGATTTGGCGGCAGCGACCGCTTGTGGGGCGACGGCGGCGGCGGACTGTCGACGGATGTCGACACGCTTTATGCCGGCCAAGGCGATGACGATCTGATCGGCGGCCAGGGCAAGAACAATTTGTATGCTTGGAGCTTCGATCCGACGCGAGCATTGACCCAGCTAGGATTCAACCGTGATCAAACCGCCGTCGCCGGCCAAACCATGACGGCGACGACGCAGATACCAAACGATGGCAAATTGCTGCTGGACGTCCTGTTTGATCTCTCCGTCGGTACGGGAACCCCCGTCCGCGTCTTCGTTCCGAGCCAATTCACATTGAACAACTGGACTCGAGCCGATTTGGTGAGTGATTTGCAAGCCGCGATCAATGCGGCCGGCATCAGCGGGGTCACGGTGGGTGTCGTAACGGGCGGCGTCGATGACGGAAAACTGACGCTGAGGCACGCCACGAACAGCTTGCGGATTGATCACAGCAGCTTTGGGGTCTACGTCGATGCGATGGGCAACCTGACCGTCGATGATTTTGACCTCAACGACAACGACCTTCTCGATCAAGACGAATCGTCACCCATCGGTCCCTATCGTCAAGCCTACATCCAAGAAGTCACCGGTCTGAACCGGATCCTCGGCAGTAATAACGACGACAACCTGTACGGCGGCACGACGATCGATTTCATGTACGGCAACGGCGGCAACGACACGCTGTACCGTGCCAACGGCACGACGTTTGAATCCGCAGATGGCGGGCAAACCGAAGGCGATGCCTGGAAAGAATACGCCAAAGAATCGGATCAAGTTTGGTATGTCGGCGGCAGCAACGCGGCCGACCAAATCAATATCGACTTTGTCACCGAGCCGGGCTTGCTGGCCGATCACCACTTGATCACCCGGCTGACCGAGAACAACGGCAACTTCAGTTTCAGCGCACAGGTCAAACTGGACTTTGGCGCCACCGACGGCCAAGGCAACGCGGTTTGGAGTGCCAACGATTTACAGTTCAGCCTGAATGAATTGAATGCCGCTGATGACGAATCACGCGGTGAAGAACTGGCCGCGATCGCAGCGTCACAGATCGTCGAATCCGATCTACTGGCAAGCATCCTGCCGCCCGAAGCCGACTTCCTGGTGATCTTGGTCGATGCCCTGGGCGGCAATGACCGAATCACGGTGGGCCCGACGGTGCAAAAAACCGTTTGGATCGACGCCGGTGCCGGCGACGATATCGTCGAAATCCTCAGCGGCAATGCGATCTTGGTCGATCGTGCCGAAAGTTCAACAGGAGCCACGGGTCTCGCCAGCCGCAATGACATTCCAAGACAAGCCTTCAACCTGTTCTCACCCAATGCGGCTGATGTCGACACAACCTTCAATGGCAAGACGATCGACAACGGATTGGTGACCTTCACGGGACTTTCGATCGATAGTCCCACCGACGAAGATTGGTACTCGTTCCGTTTGTCTGCTGATCCCGCAGCAACGAGTGCCATCGAACTATCGAGTGGTTCGCCGATCGACGGTTTGCTGATCGAAGTCTTCAACATTACCGACGTAGACCCTGCCACGGGGGTCCTGATCGATCTAGCCACCGCACTGCTGACCAGCACGACGACCGGCGACGCGTCGATCATCACGAACCTCAGTTCGCTTGCTGCGGACACTGAGTACTACGTCAAGGTCAGCAGTCCAAACGTCGTTCCCACGATTTACGACCTGCGATTCAATTTCGCTGGCACCGACCTGAGTAGTTTGACGCCGGAACAACTGGCCGAAAACGATGAATCGGTCAGCATGTCGCTGCGAGAAGACACTGATCGTCGCGACGTGATTTTGGGCGGCACCGGCAACGACATCCTTCGCGGTGGTGCGGGTGAAGACTGGATCTTTGGCGGGGCGGGCAACGACGTGTTGACCGGTGGCCAGGACCGCAACGCCAGCGATTTGTTGTTTGGTGGCCCCGGCGACGACACCTTCCAAATCATCCCAGACGCCTTGCCGCTGCTTGGTAATCAACCGGGAACCAACTTCGATCCGGCCACTCAGACTTTCATTCCAACCTACAGCGACCAGCTCATCGGTGGCGAGGGCAACGACCGCGTGTTGTACCTCGGCGGTGATGTCGATCGCCGCGGATTGGACGTGCCCGATTATGTTTCAATGCGGTACAACACCGGTCTGCATCGCTACGAATTCACCAGTTTTGTATGGGACATTGGTCTGCAAGCCTATCGCTTCGACGATGCCAACGAGAATGGCGAGCAAGATGCGGGCGAGAACTTCGAGCAGGAGTTCATGTTCTTCCAAACCCGCGACGTCGAATCGTTCACGATCGATACCCGGGCGGGCAACGACGTCGTGCGTCTGGATTCTGAATTTCAATTCTTGCCGTTGACCGGAGCCACTGGCAACCTGACCGCCGATGCCAGCAACGCTGGTTTGTACGAAGAATGGGGCATGGATCGCGGTGATGCGGAACAGGGAGCCGATCTACCAATCACAATCCTGGGCGGTACCGGCAATGACTTCCTGTTCGGTTCACCATCCAACGACACAATCATCGGCGGCCTGGGTGACGACCTGATCGTCGGCGGCTTGGGGGATGACACTCTCGATGGCGAAGGCGGTGAGGACACGATCTTCGGCAATCAGTTGGATGTGGGTGTGGCTTCCAATCCGTATCCGAATTTTCCACCGCAAGCTTCTCAACTTTTTGATCCTGAACTGCATCCCACCGTCTTGGCAACACCGCTTGCCAGTCAAGCCGTTGTCACCCGTACGGGCGTTGACCTGAATGCGGGTTCCGCAGTAGGCAACGTCAACGAGATCGCGTTCGGCCTGGAAGGATCGGCGAATGATAAGATTCAAGATCTCCGGTCTTATGGTGACGTCAACGGCGACGGTTTCGAAGACTTCATCGCCAGCGGGACAACGAAGAGTTACGTTTTACTGGGGCCAATTGAACTAAACGAGCAGGAAGACCTTGAGGCATACGCAGAGGTTGTAATCTACCACGAAACGCTTGGACGACCGTCCTCCAGCATTGGTGACATCAACGCCGATGGGCATCTGGACTTTGCCTTTTTAACCACCGATGCGGAAAACCTGATTGTACGTACGATTCTCGGCGACAGCATGCTTTCGGCACGCGACTGGGATGAGACTTTTTGGTCCACGACCAGCGGCTCCCGGAAACGCACCATCGAAATTCCACATGTATATCTGGGTACGGAAGACGGATTCAATCATATTGGATTGGACGTGTTGCCATTCTTTGGCGATTCTGAATCATCCGGAACACGCGAATACTCTGACATTCTGTTGCACGCAAATTCGACAGAAAAGGTTTTCGCGAATCTTGATGGAAGCTATATGACCGGTTTGTTCTATAGCGGTGAGTTGCTTTCCCAAAATACGACGGAAGCGATGGGCATCTACGATCGCAGCGGTGAAATCATTTACGAAGTGGCCGGCGAGACGTCGATTGCTGTCGTCAAGGACTTGGTTGAAGTGGGCACCACGACAGTCATGGTGAACGGATCCACGGTCGAGATCACTGCTGATGCGGATTCGGCGTTAGTTCAGTCAACGTCAGCGGCTCAAGGGGCATTGCGAATCGACGACCGTTTAAGTGTAAACGACTCCTTACGAGGCCTCGACACATTCATCGAGATTAACAATCGTCTCTTTCGCGTCATACCTGATCCAGAAATAACGGACGATGTTGCGAGGCTAGATGACGTCGTCGATCAGTTGAGGACGCAGATTCAAAACGACGCCGTGCTTGCGAACCGCATCCGCGTCGAGCGCGACCCCACCTCAACCAAACGTCTTCGCTTCGAGACTCTCACGCGTGGGACAGAGGACTTGACAGTTGAGGAAGTTGTCAGAGAAACGCCGCTAGGACTTACTTCCAGTGCTCAAGTGGGCAGCTTTGGCAATAACTCTAGTGCGTTCATAGTTGGCGTCAATCGTGTGGCTAAAGTACTTGATGGCACGCTTGACCTAAGATACATATTCTGCGTTACCACTCTACCTGGTTCGGAGCAACAATTCTGCAGTGGTGCCACAGCCCAAGAAATTAATCTTACACTTGGGAACTCGAGCCCCGAGGACGTCAAGAACCAGCTTGTAAGTATCTTCGACGCCATCGGTGGGGACTATAGCAACTCGGAGCTACACACCTTCCTAACCAGTGATAATCGGTTGGTGATTCAGCACGACAGCAAGTCCGTTCTAATCTCCCCTGGCCCCAGAGCGGTCCAAAACGCACCACTCCTGGGTGTTAGTTCCCAAACTGCGCAACCCGGTGAATCGGGTTTAGACACAGGAAACAATTTCCTCAAACCGAAACCACGTCCTTCGTCTGGGTCGGTTGTGTATCGCGTTGCGGCGCCGACTGCGAGCTCAGTCAATACGGATACACTCAATGTCCTCGGCGACCTTGGTACTGATGGTCTAGCTGATATCGGGTTCGTGAACACAAGTAGCGATCTGGAGATCTTCTACGGGTCATCAACAATTGACAGCGTCTTTCCCACGACAGCCAATTTAACGATCACTTCGCCGGGCGACATCGTTGGTGCAACGGCTGGCGACTATGACGGAGACGGTAATGCGGATCTGGTTGTGCAATATCAACCGATCCCGAATGGCCCGATTGAAGTTGCGATCTTCAATCACATTAGCTCGTTCACGGGATCGACGTTGGATATCCAGCAGGCGAGCGTTGTTCTGTCCAGTACAAACACGGCGGAAGAGTTCGGACGTCAATCCGCAACCCTCGATCTGAACGCGGATGGACTTGACGATCTGATCATCGGTGCTTCATTGGCTGATACTATCGTCGCTGGAGAACTCGTTCCCAATGGCGGTCGGCTCGATGTGATCTACGGAGCGACGTCCTTTGGCACCGTTGATCTTCCCGAAACCTTCGACATACTCGAAAACTTCAATGTCTCGGGAAGCGGTTCGTTTGTTGTCGATCGGGGAACGGGACTCCAAGAGGTCTTTGATAACGGCGGTGAGCCGTTCGTGTTCGGTTCCAACAGCGAGCGTTGGTTTCGCTTCACAACACTGGGCGACGGACGCCCGGGTGATTTGATTCGCTTGAACGGAAACGTCCAAGCTGATCTGGTGGATGAAACTGGAAGAGTTTTGAGGCAGAGACAGTCCGTTGTCGACCTGCGAACCTCCCAAGCCGGCACCTATTACTTACGCGTCTATGGTCAATCTGGCAGTCCGTTTCCCGCACTGATTGATTTCGATGCAGCGAACGCTGATGATGCGACACCGCTCATTTGGGAGAGTGGTCAGCCCGGATTTGAGTCGTCATTGTCGGGTGCGGAACTTATCACGGTCAGTGGGCAAGATAGTACTACGAAGGCGTACCGATTTAACGGTGTGGGCGGTGGCAGCTTCTCATCTCTGGATTCCCTCTCGCCGGATCCGGGCTTGAACAGCGCAACATGGGAAGTTCGATTTCGGCCAAGCGATTTGATCGGAAATGAAACCATTTTTGAGACCGGCGGCTCTGGTGTTGGATTGTCATTCAACATCGAGGAAGTCAGTGGCGGATTTCGTGTACTATTTGCTGTAAAACACCCGAGCAGTCGCGTTGAACTCCGTTCGCCCACAATCACATCGATTGATGACTTCATTCATGCAGTAGCTGTTTTCGACAATGACTTCAATACACTCCAGTTGTACGTTGATGGCCAACTGGTTGATCAGGTTGGCAATGCGTCGGGTTTGAGCGATTGGTCAGGAGGAGATGCTTCGGGAATTGCCAAGATTGGCGGGAGCACCCTGGGGGGGCTCGCGTCCGGATCGGGTTTTGGCCCTTTTGCCGGTGACATCGCGGCGATACGGACATACGACTTCGCTGATCGATCCATCGCGAATCCACCCTTCACGATCGAATTCGACGCCCCGATTCGTGGTCAGCAACAGATCATCGAGACCGACGCCAGTCCCGATCGTGACGTGATTCGCGGTGGTGACGGTGATGACATCTTGGTCGGTAATCATGGACTCGATCGCATCTTCGGTGGCAGTGGTGCCGACGTGTACACAGCCGAAGCGTTTGAAGTCCGCGATCGCGATTTGGCCGATGGAGCTAACTTGACCGTGCCTGGTCTGTCCGAATTGATCCATGGCAACACATTACCGCAGCTTGATCCGGTTGTAATCGATGCGGACGCGATTTTGCCGTTTGGCACCGTGGCGATGCAAGCGGCGTTGGCGAAGGCACTTGGGCAACCCGTGACAACCTCGACCTCGGGCTTGCCGCTGGTTCATCGTGACATCCACGCTAGTGAGCTGGCGCAGTTGACGCAACTGGATGCGGCAGCCGATGCAAACACGGCACCCGTTGTTCAATTTCGTCAATACAACAACGCCTCTGCTTTTCTGGACATTTCAACATCCGGCACGGCGCTTGGGCTTGGCGACGACGGTGAGGCAACTATCACGACAACCATCGGCAATTGGCTCTTCCCAGCCGGTCAGACAACCATTGGTAACAATGGCGTGATCACATCGGGATCGGAGGATATTAACCGAACCACCTCACCACTTCCGAACAGTGGGTGGAACAGCGCTTTAGCTGTGTTTTGGGACGACATCGATTCCGATACGGGAAACGTTTATTGGAAAGAACGATTGGTCGGGGGAATCAACACGCTGATCGTTCAATGGGATAATCGCCCACACTACGACAACATTGGCGCCGCTACATTCCAGCTTCAATTGTTTGAATCAGGACCTGTCGCCGCTAGATTCGTATACCAAGACGTCGATTTTGGCAATCAGAGTTTTGACTTTGGTGCAAGTGCGACCGTTGGCGTACAGATCGACTCTAAGTCCGCAGAAACAGTTTCGCGAGACACGGCTTCCATTGCCAACGGGGACGTGATCGACTTCGTCTACATTTCAAAAATCCATAATCTCAACCTCCTTGAGTTGACGCCAAACTTAAAGACACTCGATCTAAGTGGAAACCCAGTCGGTGACGATCAGTTGGTTCACATCGCTGGTTTAGAGGACTTACGTTACCTGGACTTGCGCGGTACGAACATCGATCCAACGTCTCAAGCGACGCGAGATTCGATCAGCGCTCTGCCCAACTTGAAAACGTTGTACATGCCTATCTCGGGAGGACTTTCTGACACAAATCTAGTAGTAGTTGAAGGCCAATCGATTGTCGTCAACGGAGTAACATTCAGCGCTGTTGACGATGGCTATCAATTGCTGGACGTCGCTGGGATCGAAGTTCCACTGTTTGTACAAAATGTCGATCCGGAGATCTCGGCTCCTGTAATCACGGGAGTTACCGAGGGACAATCAATATCAGTCGGCCCCAACACCGGCGGTGTGGTTAATCACACTCGCGAGATCCTGGTCAATGGCACCAGCATCGGCGACATCGTCGTGACCGATGCCGGAACCTTGGACGTTCCTGATCTGGTCACCGAAGTCACGATCACCGATCCGACTGGCAAGACCACCAGTCTGATTCATAACGCAATTGAGTTTAATGACCATGCGTTGGAACTATCTAATACGGTTCTGAATCAGGCGGCAGACATCACAACGACGTTCTGGTTGAAGACGACTAAGACCGGCGAACAATCGATTCTGTCTGGCGCAAATTCTGGTCCCAATCGTTCAGACGCTAACGAAATTATCGTTGTCTTGGCGAATGACACCACGTTGGAACTGTGGGTTTCGAACGGACGAAACGCTCATTGGACACTTCCCGAAAGTATTGCAGACGGTACATTCCGCCACTTTGCGCTCACCAGAAACACTGCTACGAAAGAGGCCGAACTGTTTCTCGATGGAAGCTCGTTGGGCAAGAAAACGATTCAGAATGTGTCGCGATTGACGATTCCGCCTGGAGGGTTGTTTATCGGCCAGGAACAGGATGTGCTTGGAGGCGGATTTGAATCGAGCCAAGCATTCGTTGGGACTCTTGACGATTTCACGATTTGGAATCGGGCCCTCGATGAAAGCGAAATCAGGGCAATTCGTGATGGCGAAATCAATACATCGGACAGCAACCTGCGACTCTATCTGCCGTTTGATGAAGGCGCCGGTGACGTGGCGGCCGATCGTGGCCCACTTGGGCTCGACGCCAGCCTTCTAAGCCCTTACCACTCGGACTTGGTTGCAGATTTGGGGCCGACCTCTTTCTTCGCTATGGACGCGATGCCAACAACAGGCCTTGCCTTAGGCGATCCTGCGCCAGGAACGCAACCGGGAAGCAAATCCACGGAGTTCTCGACTGGTTCTATTATCGAAGATCGAACGATCGGTGCTGGCGACTTCTCGATCGCAATGTGGGTCAACACCAACCAAGCTGCATCGTCCGCTAGCGAGAACTGGTACCAAGGTTTTGGTTTGGTTGATGGGGAGGTGTCAGGGATCGCGAACGATTTTGGCACCTCCGTGCTGGACGGAAGATTCGCGTTCGGTGTTGGCAATGCGGATACCACGACGCTTTCCTCCACGCAAATCAACGATGGTCAATGGCATTACGTCGTCGCGACTCGCGATTCCGGTTCCGGTTTGATGCGGATCTACGTCGACGGTGCGTTTGAGGGTTCAAACATCGGACGAACGGGCCCCCTAACCGCTCCACCAAGTCTGCGGATTGGTAAGCTTCAAACGAACGTCAATCAGTTTGAGGGTCGAATGGATGAAGTCGCGTTATTCGATCGCGCTTTGACCAGCGACGAGATCTCAAGGACATACCGCAACAGCATTCTGCCGCAACCGGTGCCGATTACTTGGACAAACGCAACACCGGAACTGTTTGATACATCGATCCCTGCTAATCGCTACTCCCTTAAGGACGACGGCACCTACACGCTGACCGTGACGGCGCGGGATGACGACGGTGGGTTAACAACCAGCGTCACGACGATCGATGTCGCTAACGTCGCACCGGTGATCACCGACTTGAATGCCAGCACCGGCCCGCTCGCAATCGGTGCCCCGATTCGCTTGGATGCTCGCGATGTCACCGATGCGGGAGAACTGGACAAACTTTTCTACTTGTGGGAAGTCACCAGCAACAACGGCGAGAGAATCCTGTCTGGCAGCAGAATCGAGTTTGATTTCACGCCAAGTTACGCAGGCGAGTACACCGTTTCATTGACGGTGACCGACAGCGACGGAGAATCTTCAATACCCGTTACGCAGACGTTCCAAATCGCGCCGATGGCGAAGATTTCGTCACCCTCGGGGATGATTGAAGGAAACGACCCGATCTGGCCTTGGAAAGCGGTCGCTGGTGATGTGGTGACTTTTTCGTCAGACCAATCCAGCCCGCTGGCTCCGGCAGGACTTTCGCGTGACGGGACAGCACCGACCCGATCGTACCGTTGGGAAATCAAACTTGGGGCAACCATGATTGCCGCTGGAGCCGGAGCGGATATCCAGTTCGTGCCTCTCCAGGTAGGCAACTACACGGCAACGCTTACCATTGACGATGAGTTCGCGGTCGGTGATGTTCCATCAAATAGCGAGACGATCCATTTTACCGTCGATCCGGCCACTGAAATCGAAATTGTTGGTCCCACCTCAGCAGCGGAAGGCGATGTGCTGACATTCAGCATCGCGAACTTGCTGTCGAGTCGAGATTCGCTTGGACGCGATGTGATCTGGTCTGCATCACCATCGTCCTACGAGATTGTGCCGACGGATAACCCTGAGGAGTTCAGCATTCGTGTGACTGCGGATGGTACCTACACGGTTTCGGTGAGCGTGTCTGATTCGCTACCTCTCCCTAGTGGGAATGTCAGCGACGGTCTCATTGCCCCCGTCCCAGTCGCATACTACTCGTTCAACGATGGAACCGCGAACGACAGTAGCGGAAACGCTGCACATGGAGCGTTGACCAACGGAGCAATTGTCGTCAACCATCCGCCACGCAACACCAACGTGTTGCAACTCGATGGAATTGACGACTGGGTTGATTTGCCCGACGGTGTGCTGAACGTGGATGAAGGAACGATCGCCGTTCGATTTCAAATGTTGGAAGTTCAACAGGGGGAAGTCGACATCATCGTGGGAAGTGAGCTTGCCGATCGATTCTTGATTGGTCGCGAGCTAGGCAAGGTCGTCGCCATCTTGGACGATGGGACGGGCGCAGTCGAAATCAAAGGCCCTCGGATCGAAATCGGCCGATGGTATCACGCTGCGGTTGTGTGGAACACGAATAATGAGGCGGAATTGTTTGTCGATGGCGTGAGCTACGGTACGGTCATCGCTGATCTTGGCGCTACGATCGGTGCTGGACTGAATCTTGGGAGCTTGTCCGAAGGCGACGGTCTGTTTGTCAATGAACTTATTGACGACGTCGTTCTGTACGATCGACCACTCTCGGCGGAGGAGATTCGCCAACTGTATGTGGCTCCCTACGTACGAAATGCGACTAACATCATGGTGACGGTCGAAAATGTGCGACCAACGATCGTGGTCGATAGCGTCGCGGGAACAGAAAATTCGCCTATTACACTTTCGGCAACTATCTCCGATCCAGGGCTTGATGACACGCACACGTTCACGGTGGACTGGTTCGAAACGCACGAGTACGCCTTGCAGTCATCATTGGATGACCGCTACGGCGGCCCGAGCCTGATTGGGGCCGGCGGCATTGTAGGTGCCAACGGCTATGCTTTCACTGCGGATCAGGGGCCAAGCCTCAGTGGAACGCTTGACAGCGAGACTTACACGCTCGAAATGGTGTTTGAGATTGATGATACGGCTGGTTATCGAAAACTGGTGGACTTCAAGGACAGGTTGACTCTCAACGGACTATACAACGTCAACGGGCAACTTGAGTTTTTCGGGACAGCGGGCAATCCAAATACGGGCGCAGTGGTCATCGTTCCCAATCAACGGCATACGTTGAGGGTCGAGCGCGACGGAAGCTCAAGTCAATTCGATGTCTATGTCGATGGGAACCTGCAAATTTCGTTTATCGACACGAACTTTACGACGCTCGATGGACCAAACGGTGTCGTTCATTTCCTCCGAGACGATCTGCCGACCGGCGAATCCGAGAATCACAGCGGCACACTCTTTCACGTCAGAACGGAGTCGTTTGTACGCGATTCCGGGATGGTGACTGTGCAACCTGCCGCCAGCGTCGTATTCGACGCGGCCAACGCTAATGACAGCACGCCAAACGTATGGGAGGGCGGACCGATCAATGCGACTCTCACTGGGGCGACGTTGGACACCAACGTGATCAGCAGTCGAGGGATCACCAGCGCGTACGTGTTCGACGGAACGGGCGGTGGCTCGACCGCAACGTTGCAGTCGCTTTCCGGGGATCCCAGTGATGATAGCGGAACTTGGGAGATTTGGTTCCGACCGAGTGATCTGGTTGGAAAAGAGACGCTTTTTGAAACGGGTGGAAATATCCGCGGCATGTCGATCAACATCGAGCAGGATGCAGGCGGATATCGTGTCCTGCTCGCGATTCAAGACGGCAGCTCAAATCATTTTGAGCTTCGGTCAGGCGTCATCACGACGACCACCGAGTTTGTCCAAGCCGTCGTCGTTTTTGATGACGAGGCCAAGACGCTGCAACTGTACGTCGATGGTCTTGCTGCGGGTTCGCCGGTCAATGTCGCGGGATTAGCTGACTGGGACGGTGGAGATCCAGCAGGGATCGGTCGAATTCAAGCAACCATGGGTGGTGGCACGGGGCTTTCTGGATTTGGGGCTTTTCAAGGTGAGATCGCATCGATTCGATTCTACGAGTCGAGCGAAATCAAATACGGTTTCACCTCGCAGCACACTTACCCACAAGACGGAAATTACAAGGCCAGAGTGACGGTGGTCGATGGTGACGGGGCGAGACGCATTACGGACGTCGATGTGCTTGTTGCAAACACGGCACCGGTAGGAAACGACGATAACGTCACTGAGAACGACCCTCTCTTCCAAGGCGACGAAGACTCGCAGTTGATGATGGATGTCAGTGATCTGCTGGCCAACGACACAGATCAGGGACTCGCGGATGTGTTGTCGCTGACGAGCTTCGATGTAGTCTCGGCCAGCGGTGCTTCGATATCCCTCGTTAACGGAATATTGAAGTACGATCCGACGGAAACGGTCAACATTCAGGTGTACTCTGGCGGCGAGGTAAAAACGGATACGTTCAGCTATGTCGTAACCGACGAGTTTGGCGATTCGAATACCGCAGTGGTGACCATCACGGTGACGGGAGTGAACGACGCTCCGATTGCCAAAGCGGACGTGAATGAAATCGGCGCAGACGCGGTGAATCCGGTGACTGGAAATGTGCTCGATGGCGACATGGACGTGGACCACGATGTGACGTTGCTCTCAGTGTCCACCCTCGATTCCGGTTCCGCTCAATACGGAACGCTGATGTGGAACTCGGACGGCAGCTACACGTACACATTGGACAACACGAACACGGACGTGCAGCGACTGGCAGCAGGTGACACTCTCGTCGAAACGTTCACCTACACGGTGACCGATCAAGATCTCACGGACACGTCGACGCTGACGATCACAATCAACGGTGTGGGTGACGCTCCTGTTCTGGCCGGAGATGTGAACCGTGTGTTGGCGTCGGAAATCCTGACGGTTGCTTCGAATGCGTATGACGATGCTGTGCTGGCTGATTCGCCGGTGGCCTACTGGCGATTGAATGAAACGACCGGGACAGTGGCAGCGAACGTGCTGTCGCCAAGTTCGCCAGATGGAACTTATGTCCGTGATGTCGATTTGGCACACGCGGGTTTGGTGCCTCTCGACTCTGGCACTTCTGTCGAATTCGAACAGTTTTCCAACCTCCGAATCATCGATGGAACAAACGTCAATTCGCCAGCAGGTGGAATCGCGGAAAACACGGTTGAGTTCTTGTTCAGCGCGCCCGACGTGAACTCGTTCGGATCCGTGCTCAGTCAATCGGGCGATATGAACGGTTTCTGGACCTACTTGTCCGGTGGAAACCTCCATTTCGTGACGATCATCAATGGCGTCGATTCGACCGTGTCGACTCCTGTAAGAAATGACACGACCTATCATGTGGTCGAGGTATTTGACAACGGAGCGATGACGCTCTATCTCAACGGCCAGGTCCAGGGAACTGCAACCGCGTCCGCGACCATCGTGCCGAATGAAACAGGCGATATCACAGCAGGAGGGTTCTCAAAGGTCCAGGTAGACGAGATTGCGATCTACAGCACGGCACTCTCGCAGGTCAAAGTAACGAGGCACTTCCTGGCAACTGGATTGCTCGGCAATGACCGTGATGTCGATGCCGGCGATACGCGCCATGTCGTGTCGGTGACCGTTGGTGAAACCACGGTTCCGGTTGGCACGGAAATTCAGACTGCCAAAGGCGCTTTGGTCACCGTCAATGCCGATGGTAGCTATCGATTCAATCCCAACGGCGCGTTCGATTACTTGGCGGCCGGCGAATCGGAAACGGATTCCTTTGAGTATACGGTCGTTGACTCGGACGGATTGATCGACGACGCGACGGTGGAGGTCACCGTTGAAGGCGAAAACAACAATCCCACCGACATCACGTTCAGCAGCGCGAGTGTCTTGGACAATGCAGCGGTGGGAACGCTGGTCGGCCGTTTTGGAACGGTGGATATTGACGCGACCGACTCGCACGTCTTGACGCTGACCGGTGATGCGGGCGGACTGTTCACGCTCGATGGAAACGCCTTGCGAGTCAATGGATCGATCATCGATACGACGTCGCACTCGGTGACGGTCCAAAGCGACGACCAGAACGGCGGCGTGATTTCGGAAACCTTTGCGATCAATGTCGTCGACTTTGACGCGGTCGCCAACGTACAGATCGATCTGAGTCAGCCGACCTTTTCGACCTACGACTACATCACCATTCGACGGGATGGCGCATTTGTCAAAATTGATGGACGAGTGACGGAGCAGGGATTACCGACGGAGTTACTTTCTCAACAAGCGGATCAGACTCAGTCGATCATGATCTTTGGCCGCGACGATGTCGATGAAACCGTTGTACTGGACTACGCCTCGGGTGGATTCCTTGCCGTGCCGGGCGGTATCGAATTCCGATCCGGTGCGAACGGAACCGACCGGTTTGCTGTGTTGGGCAACGCACAGGAAACCGAAGCGACTTACTTGTCTAGCAATTCGGCACTTGGCGATGCGTCGGTGAGAATGGTGAACGGATTTGAGCGGTCCAGCATTCGCTTTTCTGGCGTCGAGACACTGGAGCTGTCCGACTTTGAGCAAATCGGATTCAACGGGCCGCTGAACGTGGGTAACGACACGCTGATCGTTTCGAGCCCCAACCCAATCAACCTGCCAACGCTCACTGAAATCGCCGGCGGTTTGATTGATGCCGACGGAGTTCTGGCGATCGGCAATGCCGAATTCCTCAACGGTCACGGAACTGTGAACGGCAGGATTTTGGCCGAGTCGGGTTCCAGCATCACCGCGGACGGCAACCTAGTGCTAGGCGACCTCAATTCAACCGGCGGGTTCAACTCGGCGGGTGAAATCCATGTGGGCGATCACATGATCACTCTCTTGGATGCCGACCGAGCAGTGCTTGGATCATTGACCGAGCTTGGCCATGGTGTGAATCCGGGAACTCTGTTTGCAAATAACGGATTCCTAATTCCCTCCGGTAGCAGCGTGGAAGGATACGGAACGCTTGGGTCACCTAACGACATTGCGATGCTGTCACTGCTGAGAGGAAACGTCACGGGGCGAAGCATGGTTGAACAGATCACATTGCCCGGCTACATCGGCGGGAATGGTGGCACCAACAATGTTCAGTTCACAGGGACTCACAGCCCTGGACTTAGTCCCGCCATCGCTGTCAACGGCAGTGTGTCCTACGGTGACAACGTCGACTTGATCATGGAACTCGGTGGAACCACGCCGGGCAGCAGCGGACACGATCAATTGATCTTCACGGGATCGGTCGTGCTGGACGGAGACTTGGAGATTGATTTGATCAGCGGCTTTGAGCCAGCGATTGGCGATTCGTTCTTGCTGATGACGGCCGATGCGGGCGTGACGGGAGCGTTTGACAACGTGGACTACCCCTCGGCTCCTACGGGTACCGAGTGGCAACTCGTGATCGCCTCCAACGAAGTCCGATTGGAACTCAATGCTCTGGAAGCCGCGCCCCGTATCACAGAAGTGCGGATCGGATCGACTCTCTGGAATCAGAATTTCCGAAACGCCATCGATCCGCAGGGACAAGGATTCCTGGTGTCGACCGGAGCGGGGCAGTTGTCCGACGTGCCCTTCACCAACGCCAATCGGATCTTCATCGAGTTTGACCAACCGGTATTCAACTCGACCGGCGGGGATCTTCAGCCGAGCGATTTTCAGTTGATCGGCTCACCGACGTTGGGAATCAACTACCAGATCAACACGGTGGATTTTGATGAGACGACCAACACCGCGATCCTGACGCTTAATGATTTCCTGACGAGCGATAAGCTGTTGTTGCACATTGCCAATGGCGCGATCACCAACGAGGCCGGAGTCGCACTGGATGGCGAATGGACGACAGGAAACACCGGGGCGTCCGGCGATGGCGGTGTCAACGGTCGATTCGACTTCCGGTTCGACGTCTTGCCGGGCAACGTCAACGACGACCTGCTGACCAACACCACGGACCTTTCTGCGGTACGAAGTCTGGGGACTCAACTGGCCGGGATCACGCCTCAATTCAACCCGAGAGCGAACGTCAACGGTGACCTGTTGGTCAACACCACCGACCTGTCAGCCATCCGGGCGTTGGGGACTCGCTTCCTATTCAATCTGGCGGACCCGAACCTGCCGCCGGAGTGAGAATACGATCAAAATCGGTTGTATTGGCTGTCATGAATCGATTCATTTAACTATGCTACTGACGCAACTCCAAAGACTGGACTCCACACCATGTACAAATACCCACTAGCACTGATTGCAGTGCCGCTGCTGGCATTCTTGTCTGCATCTCAAGCGAACGCGGCCATCACGTTTCGATTCAGTGAATCGACACCGGGTAGCGATACCGTTGTCGCTGGTATCGGGGGGCGGGTCACGATCGGTCTCTATGCGACCAGCGATGAGCTTGATGTCCAGTCGATTGATTCGTTCGATTTGTATATCGACATGCTGGGTGACGGGAACGTCGCGGATCCCGTGGTGACGGGGTTTGTGTTCGCAAATCCTGCGGTGACGGCTGGGGCAATTTTTAGCAACTCCACAGTGAATCCCGCAAATGCCTTCACGATTCCAGTCGCCAATGCGGATTTGCAGGTGAGTGCGGACCGGGAGTTGTTTAATTTTACTGCGACGCCGACGAAGCTGTTTGACTTGAATATTGATGTGGCGTCAACAGTCGCCGCAGGCAACTATTCGATCGCTTTCCGTGACGACAGTGGTGCTTTGGCGGCGGTGAACAACACAGGCAACAATCTGTTGTTCACGCAACCTGCCCAGATTCAGTTTCTTGGCGGCACGATCAGCGTTGTCTCGGCTGTACCAGAGCCGACCAGTTTCTCGCTGCTGGCATTGACCGGAGTCGTCTGCTTGATTCGACGACGAAGAAAGTGAAGTGAAAAGAAAGGCAAAGAGCCATACCCTCAAAGCACGGTCAAAGCGATGCGTGCTGATAGCAGACAGCCCATAGTTGGGGGATGGACTGATCTTTCTCGGGAGGCGGTTTTGATGGGGGGGGAAGGAGACTGGCATCTTTTCAAATGGATTCAGGCCGCTTAAACTGCGTTTTGGCGTCAAAGCGAAAGCCCCTGCGGTGCTTTCGCAGATGACCAAACACCCAAAATCGGGGCGTGGCTCAGCCTGGTAGAGCGCTACGTTCGGGACGTAGAGGTCGCACGTTCAAATCGTGTCGCCCCGATTTGCAAGTCCTTTCTTGATAAGGACTTGCGGGATTTCTGTGTGATACGATTTCGTGATCGAATTCGGTGAAACGCGCCGAGATACAACGCGAGATACAACGCGAGATACAAAGGGTATTGCTGGTCGAAATTCTTCGCTAAGTTCAGTCAGCATCTTGTTAGCCTCGTCAGCACTGATCGCTTTGCCACTCTTACCTTCGCCGACTCCGTCCCGGCTGTGATCCTCTACTTGCGAGCGGTTGGCAACCCTCGAATGTCACAGCCAATGTTGGTCACTCAACCTCCGGTGGCCAGCCATCTCCTGCAAGTAAGGCCTCCAAAAGGCGCCGATATACGTCGTCTACAGGGAGACTCGTTCGCGACTTCTACAGGCTGCGTCCCGAACGGTGCGAGATGAGTCTAACGCCTGCCAGCGGCAGTTTTGCGGGAAGCCCCGCTGGGGCCTCGTGCCCAAACCACGATGGGATGGTGGATACGACAGCTACGGTCATGGAACGATTCTTCTTGTCGCTCAAACATGAGTGGACGAAGTTCGAACGTTTGCCGATATCCGAGAAGCCAGGATGAGCGTGTTTTGCTTATCGAGACCTTTTGCAACTCAACACGAATTCATCAGACGCTCGGGTGCAAAACACCCGACCAATTCGAGGCAGAACACACCGCCAACCTCGCTGTGTGAATCGGATTTCAGGTGTTCGCCAGTCGTGGGCTATCGCAGGGGCGACTCGGACAAATTTGTCCTAGCCTAGCCACGACAGCTTCATGCCCCATCTTCTTTCTATGCCTCTGTTTGCATCCTGGCAACTGCACCGTGAATGGGAATATCGATAGGACATTTTTGTCCGACAGTCTTGATTCTTGCAACCCGACGGTTTGGCGATTGTTTCTCGCGTAAGTGCACAGATATCTGTGCATTTTTGCTTTTCTGTAGGAAAGGAATGCCACTTGCAAGTTGATTGCGACGTCCTGGACTTTCAACTCTCGATCAACTCATGCCAGATTTCAATGTCATTGCGAATGTATCAGCGACGATGGTTGCTGTTTTGAACAAGGCGTTGGTCGCTGTTGATCCGTTGGGTACCGGAGTCACGGCACCTATTGCTGTGCTCCACGATTTGCATACGCCTCCAACGCCACCCGCAGAGGAATCCGGCGTGTTGGCAGTAACACTCGTCGAGGCTCGTGAAGATGCAACCGCTCGGAATCGACCTCGTGTTCGCAGTATCGACCGAGCGGACAGCGGGAGAGTCAACATTTCCAAACCTCCCATCGCGTTGCAACTTCGATACTTGCTGACGCCATGGAGTCGCGATCTTGGTGCAACCAGCAGTGGTGAAGAGCGAGAGTTGGAGCATCGAATGTTGGGTCGGATCGCTCAAGTGCTCTACGACGGTGCCATCGTATCCGGGGCGGAGCTGCAGGGGCCGGGAGACGAACCCGATGGCAATGGTCTTGCCGGATCCATTGAGGCTTTGAAGGTCACACTCACACCTCTGACATTTGAAGAACAAACGCGGTTCTGGCATGCGGTACAGCAAAAATATCGTGTCTCGCTGACCTATGACATCCGCGTGGTCAATCTTGATCCGGAGAAATCGGAAAGTGTCTCGCGCGTCTCCAGTCGTGAAGTTCGATACGGAATGGTGACGCAATGACAGGGATCCAATTCGCTCCCATCCGAGATGAACGAAGCTTGCTGTACAGTCCGCTCGCGATACGACTGCTCGACACCTTCACCTTGCAGCCACCGATCGGACGTACTTCCCTGATTCTGCAGCGAAAGACCGCTGGGGGTCAGTGGCAGGACACAGACGCTATCGCGCTGCGTACCGCGGACGACGTCTACTCGTACCCCGGTTTGGGACGCACCGCAAACATTGATCGATCGCCGGATCGTTGCCGTGTACGGATTGATACGGACTACTACGAGCCCTATGTGCCCGTTGATCTCGAGGAGTTTGATGTCCATCCCTACAACGATCAAAATCCTCTGGAAACGAGCCAGTACGCTCAACGGGTGCGAAAGATCATACTGCAGCCCAACGCCCGGTATCCCTATGAAAGTCATGTTCCGCTAATGCGGGGGCAACTACGGCATGATTTCCTAGACGGTCCTCTCATCGCTCACGCAGCGATCGAACATCAGGGTATCAAGGTGTTCTCGGACAATGGGGGCGAATTCACGCTTCCCATTCGGTTTCCCGCTCAGGACACATTCACCGTCGCACCGAGCCAACCGAACGAGATCAAAGTTCAGAATGCTCGCGGCTACTTCAAGGCGTTGCTGTCCATCGACGGAGAAGTCGTCTCTCTGTATCGAGTCATTGAAATCATCTGGCATTCGGCAACCAGCGACGTTGCCACGCTGACGCTCGAGCCTGAATTGGGCAACGATTTGCCGTCGGGTTTGAGTGCGGGTCAAGCCGTTTCGGTGCGAACGTTCGCCGTGCACATCGAAACACCAACCGTCCCAGAGTTCGTCTTCGACGCTCGCGCACAGAGCGGGGTGCAGAAGATTCAAACGATCGTGATCCCATCGACTCCATAGTGAGGTGCAATCATGCCGCAGTATTTCAGTCCTGGCGTTTATGTCGAAGAAGTGGATTCCGGCCCACGTCCGATCCAGGGAGTGAGTACTTCCGTCGCCGGGATGGTGGGCGTGACGCAACGTGGCCCCACAAGCGGCAAGCCCGTCCTGGTGACAAGCTTCAATGAATTCATGTCAACCTTTGGTGGCTTTTTGGATACGCCCGACGAGGCAACCATTTCCAGCGGAGGATGGGATGATCCGACAGGCGAAGGTGGATACTGGTGGAGATTCCCGCATGCGGTCAAGGGATTCTTTGACAATGGCGGTCAACAGCTTTATGTCAAACGTGTTTTTGCCAAACCACAAAGTTCTGGCAAGGGAGCGCAGGCTTCGAGCGGAACGTTGACCAAAGGAGTCGCAATCGATTTGGTTCGCGATTGCAAAAAAGGCGCGCTCGAAATCAAACTTGCACATTTGATCGGTGTGGAAGTCGGTAAAGAGTTCGCCATCACGATGCAGGGTTCGACGGTCGCCGTGCCAGATGAGGCCGGAAACGCTAAGTTTGTCGTCCAAGCTTATGACCCCTCCACCAACACGGTGAGATTCGAAAACGGAAAGGGTGTGGGCCAAAGCCTTTCGGTCAAAGACGGGTATTCTGCCGAAATAGAGACAATACAACAGGTTGCTGCGAATCCGACACTGCAGTTCACCGCCAAAGCGTTGGGCGCTTGGGGCGACCAAATGCACGTCCGTGTGCAGCCGATGGTCGCTGCGACGCTGAGCTTACAATTTAGCGACACCGAAGATGCGAATCCTGTTTCCACAACGTTGGCAGCGGATGTCACCGAGCCGGTCGCACCGGCAACGACTTGGACCATCGAAACGGTGGACGACCTCAACGATAAAGATGTGGTAGTGATTCAAGGAAAGCGATTCACTCTGACAATGGTTGACGCAGCCAACCATAAGAAATTTACGGTTGAGAACGGCGAAAAGTGGAACAAGGGGACGGCTGTTCGAAAAATTCGCAAAGCCAACAAGGCGGATGCAGCCACGGGTTCCACGACGATCAAAGTGGCGTCTTCGGATCGACTCTACAAAGGCGCCATTGTTGAACTTGACAATCTGAAAAAGAAAGAAAGGTTCGTCGTCGAAGCGGCCAAAGAGGGTATCGTCACACTCAGTTCCGCTACCGAGGAGCAATACCTGGAAGGCGATTATGTTCGGTTGATTGAAGCAACGGTCCAGATTCAATCGCGAGTTGGTGACACCATTTTAGCGGAAGAAGAGTTTTCGAGCCTGCGTCTGACCAAAGAGACCGATACGAACTCGATCGTCTACAGGATTAAGGACAGGTCGGCGTTGGTTTCGGTCAAAAATCTTGGCTCGCCCGAAGTCACGGACATTGCCAATTTCCCCATCGCGACGAACGGTAGAACGCAACCATTGAAGGAAGGGAAAGACAATTTCCAAGATTTGAAAGTCGAAGATTTTGTCGGCGAGGATGGTGGCAGCGGCAAGCGTAGCGGAATTCAAGCGTTGGAGGACATCGACGACATCAGTCTGGTCGTCGTTCCCGGCATTTGGTCGCCGGTCGTTCGAGCCGCGACGATTCAACATTGCGAGATGATGAAGTATCGCTTTGCCATTCTTGATCCTCCACCGCGTCTTTCCATTGAAGGTGTCCGTGCCTATCGGACACCGATCGACACACGGTATGCGGCTCTTTATTACCCGTGGATACGACTGCGGGATCCGAGTACATCAACGAACATTGAGGTTCCTCCGTCAGGCCATCTCGCCGGATTGTACGCTCGTGTGGACACCGAACGCGGCGTGCACAAAGCGCCCGCCAATGAGATTCTAAACGGGATTCTGCCAGCCAATCCGGTCACCGGTGTGGGCGGGCTGTTGCAAGACGTGACCAAACGCGAACAGGACCTTTTGAATCCGGAAGGCATCAACGCTCTGCGGTTCTTTCCCGGGCGTGGGCAACGTGTTTGGGGTGCGAGAACGGTTTCCTCCGACAGCAACTTCAAGTACGTCAACGTCCGGCGAATCTTTAACTTCATCGAGCGTTCGATTGATGAAGGAACACAGTTTGTCGTGTTCGAGCCGAATGATTCTCAATTGTGGTCGCGTGTGCGACAAACCATCAACAATTTCCTGAACACGCAGTGGCGGTCCGGAATGCTCGAAGGACGCACGGCCGAGGAAGCCTATTACGTGGCCTGCGACAGGGGCGTCACCATGCAACAAGATGACATCGAGAACGGCAGACTGATTTGTGAAGTCGGGATCGCACCGGTGTTCCCCGCCGAGTTCGTCATTTTTCGCATTCAGAAATTCACCGCCGACAGCAAGCTGGCATGACGGCGTGTTGATCCCATCAGCCGCAACGCGTGAGATGGCGAGTGACGCCTATCGCCCAAGGCCCTGTCGCTGCCGGCGAACTTCCCAACGTCAACACCAACGAAATCAAAAGACTGCTGAACCCGCAACCATCCACCCCTCGAGGAGACCGAAACATGGCACCTGTGAAAAGAGCCGATCCCTACGGCGCCTATAACTTTGAGATTTCCGTGATCGGCGTGGCGGCCGATGGCAAAGCCGTTAGCGGATCGTTTACCGAAGCGTCAGGCTTGGAAGTCGCGATGGACCCGATCGAGTATCGCAACGGCAGCGAGGACATCACGGTACGTAAGATCCCGGGCTTGAAGAAGTTCACCAACATCACGTTGAAAAAGGGAATCAGTGGCGATCTGGAGTTTTGGCAATGGATCGTCAAAGGCATGAACGGAACCGTTCAGCGTGTGGAGGGGTCCATCACGTTGCTCAACGAGGCCAAGGACCCGGTGATGCAGTGGAAGTTCAAACGCGGTTGGCCGTGTAAGTTCACCGGACCGGGGCTGAATGCTAAGAACAACGAGATCGCGATCGAGACCGTTGAGATCTGTCATGAAGGTTTGGCCGTAGACGGGGATGGACAACAGGGATGATCTCGACACCCGAATTGCCCGGTTTGCGGTTTCAAACTATCGGAGAGCAGCCAGCGCCCTCGCCGCTTCGTTCCGATGTCGCTGGCTTTATCGGTCGCACTCGTCGCGGCCCGGTCGGCCACGCGGTACGTGTGCAAGGGCTGCGGGATTACGAAAGTCTCTTTGGCGGTTTGGACCGCGACAAACCATTTCCCTATTCGATTCGAGGCTATTTTGAAAACGGCGGACAGATCGCCCACGTGGTGAGAGTCGCTCCCGACGACGTTCGCTACGCGTGTGTCACATGGGTGATTGGAACGCAAGATGAAGAGGGAAAATGGGATCAAGACTTTCCCACCGCAGGGCGCTTTCGCGCAGCGAAATATCTGATCCATGCGTCCAGTCCGGGGAGTTGGGCGGCGGGGTTGCAGGTCACAATCAATTATGACGTCAACGGCCCCGGGGGAAAGCCAACTCTATCACTGACCATTGTGTGCCCGGGTGAAAGATCGGAGCGGATTGACGGACTTCATCCCGGAGAAACTCAACCGGGAAAGACTTTGGAAGATCAAATCGCGAGTCGATCCCAATTGATCCGAATCGAGCCCCGCGGGGAGGCGAAGGACTCGTTGACGGACAGCAAAGGCCGGCCGCTTGTTGATGAAAAGGGTGTCATCCGGTTGGATGCTGACGGCAATCAGAGAATTCCATTGCCCGTCCCGCCCGGCCCTCTGTCACGGGTTTGGGATCTGACGTTGTCGCTGTCCGATTCTGACGGCAAGAAGCCGCTGCCGGAAGAAGACGTTGCATCGCAATACAACAGGGCGATCGTCTCGTTGGGAGATCAAACGGAAGTCGCCTTGCTGGCGACACCATCGATTTACCATGACATCACGGATCCGATAGCGCTGCAATGGGTTCTGCAAACCATCGTCCGTGATGCGTCGGAAAAACAAGATCGCTTTGTTTTGATTGACCCGCCGCCACCACACGGTGAGTCGGGCGTCGAGTCGATGGCGTCGGGCGAACTGCTAGATTACGTGAATCAGCTCCGAGCAATCATTCCAAATCCGATCCACCGCCGGGCTGCTGCAGTCTACCATCCGTGGTTGCGAGTCAATGACCCTCTGGGCGACGCTGCAGAACCCCAGAAAACGATTCCGCCGTCCGGTCATGTCGCCGGCGTGATGTCACGTGTCGATCGCGAACGAGGGGCGCATTACACGCCGGCAAATGTTTCCGTCCTGGCGGCCGTCGACGTCGAAACACAACTGGAACGCAACGCTGGCGGCCCGTTGAACGAAGCGGGTGTCAATCTCATCCGCTGCGTGCCGGGCAAGGGGTTGATGGTTTGGGGCGGACGAACCTTGGATCTGTCGCGTCAGGGACGTTTTGTCGCGCATCGTCGTTTCATCCATCGTTTGATTCGTGCCATCCGCCGAGTCGCCGAGCCAGTCGTGTTTGACATCAACGGCCCAGAACTGTGGCTGATTCTGGTTCGTGCACTGTCCAGTGTGTTGCTGGAAGCATTTCGCGGCGGGGCCTTACACGGAGATCGGCCCGAAGAGGCATTTTGCGTTCGCTGTGATGACCAGACCAGTCCGATGACTGAGCGGGAATTGGGGCGAGTCTTTTGCGAGATCGACTTGGCTCTCACCGCGCCGATGGAATTCATCACGATTCGTGTTTCAGTTAGCCGCCAAGGGCAGGTGGAGGTGTACGACGCATGAGTGATCCATTCACCGGGTATCGGTTTTTCGTCACACTCGACGCCACCGATGTTTACCTGCCGCCGGAGCAAGCGGCCACCGTTCCGATCTTGACGAAAGCCGGCTTTCAGGAAGTCGGCGGTTTGGGCGGACAACTCGAGGTCATGGCGTATGGCGAAGGCGGCGTGAACGACTGTACGCATCAGTTGCCCGTCCGTCACAGTTGGAGCCGGATCACGCTGAAGCGTGGCGTTACAACCGACATGAGCATGTGGCTCTGGTACCAGGCAGGGCTCTATCAGTCGCTGGGGGCACGACGAGACGGTGCCATCACCTTGCTGGCGGAAAACGGAACACCGGCAATGCAATGGCTTTTTCGAGGCGGGCTGGCGGTCAAGTGGGATGGACCGACATTCAATGCCGCTCAAAGCGCGGTCGCCATCGAAAGCATGGAGATTGCGCACGAAGGCATCCTGCAAGTTCCTCTCACCACATCAAGATAAAAGCGATGATCACGATCCACAATTTAGAAGTTCGATTTGACGTCGAGGGTGATGACGATCGCCAAGCGTTCGCAAAGCTGTTCAACGAATTCATCAACAAATGGTCAAACTTGGCGGAATCGCAGCGGCAGCGAGAAATAGAAGCCGCGCGTGAACGCTCCTTGAGCGAACAGACTTACGGAGCACATTGATGGTCACTCCACTGGACTCCATGCGTCAGGGCTTGACGAAAGCCTACCTGCAGATCGAACAGCCACGGCTGCCGGATAGCCAAGCGTTGATCCCCGTCCATTTTAATCCCACCGAATATCAACTCCAAAAGCAAAACAGCTTTGCGGACATCAACATTCCAGGATTGGAAACACCTCCGATTCAGTTCGTGCGTGGCTCCGGGGAGAAACTCACCACCGAGTTATTGGTGGACACCTCCGATACCTTGCAAGACGTGCGTGAAAAGTACGTGTACAAGTTACGCGGGCTGATGAACATCCAGGGGGACCTGCACGCACCGCCGATTGTCCGACTGGTTTGGGACAAAGACGTCTTTCGAGGCGTGCTGGAGAGTCTGAACGTCACCTACCTGATGTTTCGCCCAGACGGCATCCCCTTGCGTGCCAAATTGGCCATCGCACTGAAAGAGTACCGCACGGTTGAGGAGCAGATCAAAGAACGGCCACGCAACTCGCCCGACGTTCAAAAAATTTACACCGTTGTCCGCGGAGACACGATCAGCAGTGTCGCCTTCAAGCTTTTTCGCGATGGCTCAATGTGGCGTGCGATCGCCAGCGCCAATCAGATCCGTGACCCACGTCGGCTGTCTCCCGGCATGGTTCTGACGATTCCCAAAATCAATTAACCACACAGATCGAGTTAGCTACCGGAATGAATGTGTCCTTGCCTGCGACGTCGCTTTTGGAACCCGGTGTACCGAGCGTCGATTTCTATGCGCCCAGATTCCGCGTTTCAATTGCCGGGCGGGCGTTGGATCCCGAAACGCTCAGCGACGTGTTGCAGGTCAAGGTGACGATGCAGAAAGACGGTTTGACCAGTTTCAGCATGACGTTGAACAACTGGGACGAGACCGTGACCGACTTTCCCAAATTCAAGTACAGCGACAGCGATACATTCAACATCGGTACGGAATTGCGTATCGAAATGGGTTACGCCGATCAACTGGTGCCAATGTTGCAGGGGCAAATCAACTCTCTGACGCCAAAGTTCCCCGAATCTGGAGCACCCAGCGTCGAAGTAAGTGGCACCGATACATTCATCCGCATGCGAGGCAGTAAGCCCAAAGATGGTGATCAGTTGATCTTTGTCAATCAGGCCGATTGGCAGATCGCCCAATACATCGCGGACAAGAACGGGATTCCCATCGAAGTGACCAAGGAGGGACCGACACACGAACGAGTCGTCCAACCCAAAGACCAATCCGACGCAGAGTTTTTACTGGAACTTGCAAAGCGAAATGAATTCGATTTGTTCATGAAGCCCGAGTCCGGCACGATCCACTTTGTCAAACCGACCGATGGACGTGACGGCCGCCCCATCGTCGTCTACGACTTCGCTTGGGGACGGAACTTGATTGAATTCAATCCCAAACTGAGCGCGACAGATCAAGTCAGTTCCGTCACCGTGCGAGGTTGGGATCCGCAAACGAAACAATCCATTGTCTACACCGCGACGGCTCAGGACTTGCCACAAACCGGCGGCGGCGGGGACAGCGGACCGCAGGCGGCAAACAAGGTCTCTGCACGCGGCAAAGAAGATGTGATCGTCAACTCCGCCGTGATCAGCGTTGAGGAGGCAAGACGGCTGGCAGTCAGTCAGCTCGTCCAACGTGCCTACAAGTTCAAGACCGGATCGGGACGGATCATTGGTCAACCAAAAATGAGGCCAGGGGATAACGTGCAATTGTCCGGATTGGGCAAACGTTTTAGCGGCTCCTATCAAATCACCAAGGTCGAGCACTCGATCGGAGGCTCAGGATACACCACCTCTTTCGACGTCGAGTCACTACGGGAGATGGAGTGAATGAGTGCCTTGACCGCAACACAGAACAACGGAACCAAACGATGCTACTACGGAGTGGCCGAAGCGATCGTCGCTGATGTGAATGATCCCGCAAAGGAAGGCCGCGTGAAGGTTCGCCTGCCGTGGTTCGATGAGCACACTACCAGCGAGTGGTGCCGTGTGAGTCAGTTCTATGCCGGGCCAGGAGCCAGCGGAGCTTTCTTTACGCCGGAGCTCAACAGTGAGGTGATCGTTTCCTTCATCCACGGCGACATGCGTCAGCCCATCGTTTTAGGGTGCCTCTACAACGGCGTGGACAAGCCTGCGACGCATCGTGACGAGAACAAAGATGAAAAACAAATCCTGACCAAAGGTGGCCATCGCATCACACTCGTCGACACAGCAGGCGAAGAGCAAATCGTCATCGTCGACAAAAGTGGATCGCACACAATCGAAATCAGCACCAAGGACAACAGCATCACGGTCAAATCCGACGGCGGAAAGCTGACCCTGGCGGCAAAAGACATCGAAATCAAAGCCGACAGCAGCTTGAAAATCGATGCGGCGAAGATCGAGACCACCGCATCCGGGGACATGACGCTCAAAGGCAGCACCATCAATCTGAACTGAAAACAAAGCAAACGCTCATGGGACAACCAGCCGCAAAACAAAACGACACGATCACGGCAACCGACACGCACATCGTGATGGTTCCCTCTGCCAGTGGAGCGGTACCGACACCACTGCCGCATCCGTTTCTTGGCGTGATCAACGACCAACTGAGCTCAAACGTCAACATCATGGGATTGCCTGCGGCAACTGTCGATAGCACGGCGGAGAATCAACCGCCGCACATCCCGACGCCTCCGGGGACTTCGTTTCAAACGACGCCCAAGGACAAAGGCACGATCAAACAGGGCAGCCAATCGGTGTTGATCAATGGTAAGGGTGCTGCTCGCAACGGTGATGTGGCCGAGACATGCAACGATCCTGCCGATGCGCCTGTGGGTACCGTTGTTGCCGTGGGTAACGTGATGATTGGAGATTGAGATGAACCGCGAATTTGTTGGCAGAGGGTGGAAATTTCCCATTCTGCCTGGACCGTCTGGACGGCTGGAATACACCGCAGGTGACGAAAACGTCGAACACTCCTTGCGTGTGCTCTTGCTGACATCGTTGGGTGAACGCGTGATGCGATTCAATTTTGGCAGTCGAGCGTCGGAATTGGTTTTCGCGCCGGGCGGTCAGCGTCATCTTCGGTTGCTGGAGACCACGGTCCGAGAGGCCGTTCGTGATTGGGAACCTCGCATCGATTTGCTCGACGTTTCGGTCGAAGCAGATTTGGAGGAGCCCGAGCGCGTCAATGTTTCCCTCTCCTACCAAATTCGTGCCAGCAACACGCGATCGAATCTTGTGTTTCCGTTCTATCTGGACATGGTGGAGGTTGTTTGATGCCCCTGGAGCCGGTCTCACTGGATGACCTGACGTGGTCCGATCTGACCACGGCGGCCCGTAATCGGATCGCCGGCGTCAGCAACGGCGAATGGACGCTTCACGCTCCCGTTGATCCGGGCATCACTTTGTTGGAGTTGTTCGCTGCGCAGTTGGAGCAACGACTGTATTGGATGGATCAGCCGTCTGATACGACTCGCATCGCATTGCTGTCGTTGTTGGGAGTTCGGCCAAAGCTGGTCCGTGTTGCCGGAACCGTGTTCTGTTTGCGTGGTACCAGCGATGCAACGTCGTCGTTGGTCGCCGGAGCGGTCATCGAACAGAAAGACGAGAAACCGCCCCTACGTTTCACACTTGCAACCCAACAGGAAACGCAACTGCTGCCGATCGAGTGGGACGTCGAGCCTCAAACTGTCAACGCCCGACGGAGACTTTCGCGGAAACAAAGTAGGGGCAGCAAATGGGAAATCGATATACGGCTGAGCGTCGGTGGGCACGATCGATCCACTGAGTTGAGAACCGGACAAATCCCGTGTTTGCTGCCGCCCAACCGCAACCAGGGCAATCATGAACCGTCCCACAGCAACCCGCCGAGTGGCCAACCTTGTGAGTCGCGAATCGCGTTTCCGCTGAAGCGACTCCCCAACGCTCAGGGTGCCATCTCGCTGTTATTTGATCTCGATACGCCAGCATCAATTCTGCCGCAGTGGCTGGCCGAATCATCGATGAGTCATCCGGATGAAATGGTGATCGTCGAAGCGCCGGCCCGGCTTTCCTGGCACTATGGTGTCGTGCAATCGGAAGACCCGTTTCAGCAACCTTGCTCACTCAGTTCATTCATCAATGTCGACGACGGCACCAACGGCTTGCGCAGATCGGGCGTCGTTCGTTTAGAAGCGTCTGCAGAGTTCAGTTCCCAGGTGAATCTGGATACTGCCAGTGATATCCGAAGTTGGCTCGTAATCGTGCTCCGCGCCATGGACGCATCGTACGTCCTCACTCCGCGTGTCCGACGAATCTTGCCCAATGCGGTGATTGGCCACCATCGAGCTCATTGCGTTTTTTCCCCGGGCGGTGCATCCCAAACAATGGGTCCGAGCATCGAAGAACAGATCAAGAAATGGCGTCGTCTACCGGGTAATCGATTGGAGTTGCCACTGGGGGAGAATGAGTTTCCGATACCGGCTAGCGTGAAGTTTTCACTGAGCGAACAGACAGCCCGTCAACTAGATCCTCAGCAATGGATTCCCACCGACAGTTTTTCTCATCATGGTCCGCAAGACAGATGTTTTGTCGTTGATCGTGAGCGTCGGACTTTACGATTTGGAGACGGTTTGAATGGGCGACTGCCAATTCCGACAGACAAACAGGGTCTATCGTCCTTGTTCCAATTGAGCTTGGCTGTAGGCGGCGGAAGGGCTGGAAATGTTCCCGCTTGGCTCGAATGGCGATTGTCCAAAGAGGACACCTTGGATGGCGAGATCGTCAATGTAGTGGCTGCGCAAGGCGGTGATGAAGCGGAAACGCCAAGCGAGACGGCACGCAGATCCAGATCGGAGTTGCGTCGCGTCTATCGGGCTGTCACCCGAGAAGACATCGAAAAGCTTGCGATCCAAACGTCTGGAGCCGGGATAAAACGCGCCCATGCCGTGGCCGGTCTTCATCCCGAACATCGTTCGATACCTACTCCCGGCGCGGTAACCGTCTTCATCGTTCCCGATCTCCCGTCATCGGTGCGACACATGGATCAACGTGCATGCTGTGACGATTTGATCGCCTTGCATCCTGATCCGGGCGCGCTTGCGGCCGTTTCAAGACGATTGAACGCAGCGAGGCTGGTGACGCAGGAAATCTTTGTCGTCCCACCCATCTACGAATCCATTGAACTATCAATCGTGATCACGGGGACGCCGGTCGACGCCAACTCGGTCCGCTTGTCGATCACACAAACGCTCAACGACTATTTGCACCCGTTGTACGGTGGCCCCGATGGCGACGGATGGCCGTTTGGAAATCCGTTGCGTCCGTCGGAGTTGGTCCGTGTCATCAATGACAACACCAATCCCGAGTTGCAAGTCAGAGAGGTCGGGATTCGAAAAACCGCTGCTTCACAATCGATAGCCCAAGCATGCCCGGATGACGCCACATCCTCATGTCATTGCGGCGCCGACTACTCTGGAAACAGCGAGCCGCCACGATCTGAAACATGCGGTGATGTCGAGATCAAGGCACATGCACTTGTAGCCCTGCGGGGATTGCAAATCACATTTGTTCCGGCACGCGTTCAAACCGGAGGACTGTCATGAGTCATCCGTGGTGGGGAAAGGAAGTGCACGGCGTCGACGTTTCGGCAAACCGTCGCAAACTGTCAGCGGGCCAATTCGCCGTCCAACGTCCACTGCTGCACACGGAATCAGCCTCGGAAATTGCGGCTGAATTGCGTCGACGCAGACCGAACTACACGCCAGAATGGATTGATCCTGCCGACGGTGATGCGGGCGGGGCTTTGGTGGAGCTATTCGCCACGCAATTGGCGACCGTGGCCCGTCGATTGAATCGTCTGCCTGACAAGGCACTTGTAGAGATTCTTGATTTAGCCGGTATCCAGCCCGCAACCGAACGACCATCCTCCGCATTGGTGCAGTTCAACGTGGCGCCGGCGGCCAGCGAATCGATCCTGTTGCCCAAGGGTTTTCAAGTGGGCGCGCGGCCCGCTACGGGCAGCGGGGACTTGGTTGTTTTTGAGACGCAAACCAACCAATTCGTCGCCCCCACCGCGATCAAAAAACTGATTGCCGCTGAGCAGTCCTCCCAACGTGACATCACGGCTGCGAACGAAGATGTGACGGCCAGTTTTGCTCCCCTGGGACAAGATCCTCAGGTAGGCGACTTCATGTTGCTCGGACTCGCAGTGCCGCAAAATCAAAAACTCAAGGAGTCGTTGTCCTTTGGTATTCGCGTTGCCGCTGTTCCCGGAAATCCACCGCCTGTCTCCGCCGGCGGTGTGGCTCCGCTGCCGTTGCCGGTCTCACCGGTCCTGCGCTGGGAAGCGTTGGTCAAATCGCAGTTTGTGCAGATGGAAGTGGTCGGCGACGAAACCTCCAACCTTTGGCGATCCGGCATCGTTACCCTACGTCTGCCGCCCGGATTCACGCCACGGCCGTACCTCGGTGATGAAACCCTGTTTTGGTTACGCCTACGGCTGATTCATGGCAGTTTTGAAAAGCCACCCCAACTCTCCTTCATTCGCGTCAACATGGCACGCGTTCAAGCGGTACGTACGATCGGACAGGAGGTGCTCAAGCCGATTGACGACCCGACGTCCAATCGAATGCAGCTCAAGAACACACCCGTGCTTGCCAAGTCGTTGGTATTGGAGGTGGACCAGTCGGTTTTGTCCGACGACGACGACTCGAACCAACGTCCAGCGGCTAGCAGATGGAAAGAAGTGGACGAACTGTTCTCCTATGGCCCAACCGATCAAGTGTTTACCCTTGATTCGTCAACCGGAATCGTCACGTTTGGTGATGGCAAACACGGTTCCACCGTACCCGCGGGATTTCGAAACGTGCGAGCCGCCGAGTACAAGGTCTGCAGTGGTGCAGAAAGCGCAGTCGGCAGTGATGAAATCACCACGCTTCTGAAATCCGCGCCGTTCGTGACGGGCGTCACCAATCCACTGCCTGCCAGCGGCGGCGTGGGTGGCGAGAGCGAACTGGATGTCATTCGACGAGGACCCGAGACCATACGGTCTCGCCATCGTTCGGTGACGATCGCCGACTACGCCATCATGGCTCGGTTTGCACCTGGAGCCGACATTCGCAAGGCCCATGCACTCTCTGGCTATCACCCTCAGTTTCCCGGTCAGCCGATCCCCGGAGTGGTCGGAATTTTGGTCGTTCCACAGGTGGAGGAGGAAGGTCCACCCGTGCCGGATGAACAAGCGTTGCGGGCGGTAAGCCAATTTTTGACTGCCAATGTTGCTCCCATCGGTGTCGAAGTGGTGGCGGCGGCGCCCACCTATCGCTTCATCCGAGCCGAGGTTGGTTTTATCGCCGACCGTGGAGGCAATCTCGGTGAAATCATGCAACAGATCAGTGACGAGTTGGACCGCTATCTGCATCCTTTGACGGGTGGAAACGACGCCGAAGGATGGCCGTTTGGCGGAACCCTGTTCTATGCCGAGTTGCTGCAACGACTGCTGAATCGTATTGACAGGATTCGTGCGATTCCCCGCTTGAGATTGATCGTAAACGGCGTTCCGCAAAAACGCTGTGGAGACATCGCACTGACGCAGACAGAACTGCTTTGGCCGCTCAGCCATCAAGTCATTCCCATGGAATCGGAGGAAACACCGTGAGTTGCACGAGTATTCCGGTTCGCTTTCGTCTGCTCGACGCCAACATCGGCTGGGATCCCTTTTCGATGATCCGCAAAGATGGTGAGGCGTTGCAAGAGATCTCAGAGGAAGATGTCTTCTTGGGGTTGGACGATCCCCACGGACTCCGTCTGAACAATAGGAGCGAACCGCAGATTCGTAGCGAGATCCTGTCTCCATACATGCCACCCGCTTGGCTCGCGTCTGGCTGCCGACCATGCGAATGGTTATTGAGTGGGGATCATTGCTCCGTCATACAACCTAAAGGCATCTTACTTCATCGGGATCCCTGTCGTTCCGGATGGACAGATTTGCAGTCGCGGTTGGCGGACGGACGGTCGCTTCATCACCCCGTGGCGATTGCGATTGCCCGTCGACGAGTTGCCGTAGTCAACCAGGATATCGATGGCCACTATCGTATCTTGATTTGGTCCATACCTGATGGCCGACTTGCAGGTTCGGCCGACATCCAAGCGGGAGACACGCCTCATGCGATTGTGTTGACTTCATGGCGCGAGTTGCTGGTCTCGGTGGAGCGTGAGGGTTCGGTAAATCAATGGCTTCTCCGTTACGACTGGGTCGGCAGACCACGAGGCGAATTCATCGTTGCGGGCGAAGACAGCGAAGGTCAACATCGCAATGCCAAGCTGCCGCTAAGACGGCTTCGGACTGCCAAAGACGGAACATTGTGGGCCGCGGAAGGACACGATTTGGGACCGTTTCATTTGTGGCGTCTCTCTCCGTCGGCAGAGACGGCCGCTCGCAGTTGTGGGCAGCGAGTCGATTTCGACATCGCCCCGATCACAAACTCGGATTTCTATCATCAGGCCGAGAACAGACTCGATGCCGGGATGACCAGGACACGGCTGATTTCTCTCGGCCCGGATCACTTCTGTCTCGATGAATCGACGACAGCGGGACGCGAAACGCGGAGGTGTTATGGACGGGACGGTCAACCGCTGGAATCTTCTCCTCCAAGCAAAACGCCGCCAAGTGCGAGTGCTCCCAACGGTGTACTTGAAACGCAAGCGATCGACAGCTTCATTCCGCGTTGCCAGTGGCATCGCATTCGGATCGATGCGGACGTTCCAGCCAACACATCGTACGAGATCCAAGTTGCCACCAGTGAATTTTGCTATCTGAACGACAAGGACGGAAATCCAGATGAATCGGCGTTGTTTCGTCCGCACCAGTGGGATTGGCAGCCGCCCGAGCGCAATGCCAGTGATCTGTTGATCGACCAACCGCCCGGTCGATATCTCTTCGTCCGGATCAAGCTGACAGGAACGCAAGAGGCGACTCCGGCGCTTCGCAGAGTACGGATCGATTTTCCTCGCGTTACCAGTCTCGATCAGTTGCCTGCGGTCTATCGAGACGATGCTGAGGCTGAGGACTTTACAGAGCGTTTCCTATCGCTGTTTGACGCTGCGACGGAAGACCTGGACCAAGCGATCGAGCGTTTCCCCGCCATGCTGGATCCGGACGGCGTGCCCGAGGAGGTACTTGCTTGGCAGGCAGCACTATTGGGCATCGTCTTTGACTCGGATTGGAACCCACAACTGCGACGAAAACTGATTGCAGCGGCGCCCGAGCTGTATCGCAAGCGTGGTACCGTCGCCGGATTGCAGCAAGCGATCGAGTTGATATTCGGTTTGCAGGCAGGACAAGTCGTGATCGACGAACACGCGTTGCATCGCGTCTGGGGAGTCGTCAACGAAAACTCACGGCTGGGCGCATTTCGGCTGTTTGGAAAGAGTCAGTCGCGGTTTCGCGTCGGACGTTCTTCCTTGGGCACGGCTCCATTGCGAAGTTTCGGAAATCCCGATCACGATCCGGTGCGAGTCGACGCCCACCGATTCACCGTGTTCGTGCCTCCATGCTCGGCATTGAACGATCTGGGTGTTGAACGCTTGAACCAACTGATCGAGCATCAAAAGCCGGCCCACACTCAACATCAACTGCGCATCGGGGGCGAAGGATTCATCCTCGGTCATCGGTCGGTGATCGGCATCGACTCGCAACTCTTGTCGCCCCCGCCGGTCGTCTTGCGACAGCCAGTCGACCAAAGTCAGGCGGCCCGCCTCGGTGCAGTCGTCCTGCACCCGGGGCCGAATCGCCCCACCAGTCCGATGCACATCGGTGTGACATCGGCAATCGGAGTCCACACTCAACTGGAATAATACCATGTCGGAAACCAAACAGGATTTGATCAACCCATGCGACGTAACGATCTGCGATCAGTTTCCCGAACTAAAGCGACTCAATTACTGTCACGGGCAGATGCTCGGTGCACAGGACTTTGTCGATGAGCAGAGCTATTATCTCAACAAGATCGCCTTGTTGACACGGTGTCTGCATGGCTACGGCGTCGTCTGCGGGCTGACCGTGAGCGTTTACGAAAACGGCACGGACAACAAACAGCGGGGCGAAGGTGATGCAACCCAGGATTCACAGCTTCGTTTGAAAGTGGATTGTGGCGTGGCAGTCGACCCGAGGGGACGAGAACTCGTCGTCCGGGAACCGGTCGATCGCAGTTTGAGGTCTTATCTGTCCGATCGCGATCTACAGATTTTCGAAGAAAAACGTGACGGTGAATTCAGGTTGTGGGTCACCCTCCAATACAACGCTCATCTGGACGGCAAGCAGGAGCTGCCCCGATCTGGCTGCTGCGGCGACGAGGTAAGGACCATCAAAAACCGCTGGCACGAGCAACCATGCGTGCGTTTGACATTCGATGGTCCGCCCGGTCAGACATGTGACCCTTGTTGTCAGCCTATCAAACCAACATTGGAGGACCCCTCGTGCAAGATCGAAAACCGAATTTGGTTGGCAGAACTGACTTTCAAAGGTGCCCCCAGTCCGATCCATCTTTCCGCCGACAATCGAGTTCGCCGTCCGATCACAACTTATCTGCCCACACGAATCCAAGACGTCAACTGGATTCACACGGGCGTCTACGAGGAAGACCTTGCCGAGTGTCTCTTGCAAGATGGCTTGGTTTTGACATTCACCGCGCCAATTGATGAACAATCCATCAAGAACCACAACGTGCGCTTCACGGACTCCGAGGAAACCGGCGAGATTCTCACCAATGACCTTGTGGAAGTCTGGTTGTGCGATGAGCACCGCGTCGGCCATGCATCCATGCAAGTCCTGCAGTCTCAGATCGAGATCCTTTCTCCGACCAAAATCAGAATCAAGGTCAAACCGACTCGACTGACGCCACCGCAACGCGTGCTGATCACCTTTCGAGCTGATTTTGTACTCGACACGTGCTGCCGCCCCATCGATGGCAACCACGTGGGCGGTTTTGTTCCTTTCTCAGGCTGGGAACACGGCGAACAGACACACCCGGAGCAGTATCGCTGGGCGATCACCGAACACAAACGACGCTTTCGATTGCCGGAATCGTGCAAAGGCTGGAGTCAGCACTCTCGCCCATCATCGGGCAACGGCGTCCCGGGCGGCGACTTTCACAGCTGGTTCTACGTGGTTTCACGCGGATGCATGAAGCAATACGAAGCAAAAGCTGAGTAGAACCTGCCCAACCCACAACAACGAGGTGTAGACCACGATGATAACCGCATCACAGAAAATGTCGTCTCATCGGTGCTCCTGTTCGGGGGCATCGGATTGTCAGTGCGATGACTGTCAATGCAATGTTTGCAAAACCACGAGCGACTCAGGCTTCTCACGTCCGAACTTCTTCGCCGGACAACTGCTGACCGACGAAGATCTCCGCGACATGCTCAGCTATGTCGTAGAGAAAAACCGACTACACAATCGCCATTTCATGGGCGAAGGTGTGGTGTGCGGGCTGGAGGTGCATCATCACCCCTGCCCTGACAAGCAACGGAAAGTGATTGTTGCACCGGGTCACGCTTTGGACTGCTGTGGGAATGACATTGTCGTCCATTGTCCAGCAGAACTCGACATCCTGAACATGGTGCGGCGACTTCGAACCAAAGTACGGGGCGGCCACGATTGCGGCGACCCTTGCGCCCAACCCGCTGTTCTGTTCCGCATCAACAATGTGGCTTTGGCAACAGACCTGGACGATCACGTCATTTCCGAACCAATCAGATCCACGTTTGCGGAGAACAACTATGGACTGCCCCAGGACGCAACTGTCGTTGTTTTGGAGAGATCGAGGAAGTGGCGAGTCGGGGGCGCGATCCATTTCACAATCGAAAAAGGATCCAATTCACTGAACGTGTATTTCAGTGGTGACGATGACACCCAGGTCTTTCACCTCTACCTACGATATCGAGAGTGCGAGTTTGACCTGACATCACCTTATCAAGTTGCCGACTGTGACGCTGTCTGTAAACCAGCTCGCATTCGAGAAAGCTACGAGTTTGAATTGGCGTGTCCCGAGTCCGCAGCGACTGAACAAACGCTGCAGCAGCGATTGAATCAATTCAACGTCGACGTTCCCGATCAGGCTGCCATTCAAGGTGAAACGCTCCACGGTCTACGGATGCTGGAAACGACAGAGCAGGTCCTGGTTCAGTTCGACAAGCTCGTTGCACAATTGACAGATGCCAGTGACGGAGAAGCGAATCGCAACGCACTCTTTACTGCAATCAGGGACATCTCGGCCCCCAATCTGCCCACGACGAGCACACCGACGGTTGAGGAGCAAATCGCTGCCGCAGACACCATCCACGTGTTCGTCACGCTGTCCTCTCGCGCGTTTCATCCTGACGTCCATGGCGCGCTGGTCGCCGAGCCCGGAACTCCTACACTCACACACATCAGCAACCAGATCGACCAAATCATCCTGGACTTGGCAATGATCCAGACCGTCACTCCGGATCCAGACATGGAACCCGTGGACACCAAAGTGATTCAGTTGCTCCATGATCGAGCGGAGGTATTGAAGGCTGCGATCAGCGATGCCAGCGAAATCACCGTCGATACATTTGATGACAAGGCACAGATGGTTGGTGAACTGGCGACCAAAGTGCTTGTCGAACAGTCCGTCCTACGCCTGGATCGTATCAACGCAAAACTGAAAACGCTCATCAAGCTAGGTAGCGTTGTTGTCGATCGCGAGTTGTTGCACCTGATTGGCGGCGTGAATCTTCGTGTTTTCGCGACGGATATGACTGAGCAATTGAAAACGCTCTCAGCGATGAAGATCGTCAAATCTCAAGCGTCCATCGTCAGTCGTGCTGTTGCGGAAATTGCAAAATCACGCCTATGCGAGTTTGTATTGCCACCTTGTCCTCCTTGTGATGATGTTCGAGTCTTGATTGCCAAAGTCACCGTTCAAGGGTGCGATGTGGTCGACATTTGCAACATCGTTCGCAAGTTTGTGATCACCGGTCCATCGCTGCGATACTGGTTTGACGATTTCGGGATCCTGAACGATGTTCGTGCTAGTTGCTGTGCTTCACCTCAGGACATCCTGAGAGCAAAACAGGCAGAGCAAGAGCGCCGGGAACAACAGAGCCAGGGTTGGAGACAGAGAGCGGCCGATCCAAAGTTCAGTTTCAGCCTGACAGACAGAGTCAACAATCCCAGCAAATGGAATCGGCTGAATGCGAAGATTGACAGGCTCGCTCAAACAGCAGTGGAGCCGACCGGTTTTGAGCTGCTGAAAGAAAAAGAAATCGGAGCAAAACCCGATCCGATCGCCGTCAGTGCCGCTATCTCCAAGTTGGCCGGTCGCCCCTCTGCTGATGTCCAAAACATTCTCGATCGATCCCGTGGAGTCACCGCGGCTGAACTCGAACGAAAGCTACGACCCGAGATTGATAGCGCGGTTTCACAAAGCGGCGATGCGGTGCAGAAAGCGGAGGATGCGAGTCGCACTGCGGCGAGATTTGCCAGTGACGTTACTGACCTAAAAAATGAGGTCGTGCCGGCTGGCGTCAGCCGTCTGGATGCGATCGATGAGCAGTTCAACTCAACCGGCAGAGTCGGCTTGCTTGAAGAAGAGGTCTTTCCTGGAGGTGGCGCGAGTCGAATCGCTGAGCACGCAACTCGAATCAAAACGGTCGAAGATGAGGTCGGACCAGAAGCGGCGAGCCGCATTGATAAGATCGAAGAAGAGGTCTTTCCCGGAGGTGGTGCGAGTCGAATTGCCGAGCACGAAACTCGAATCAAAACCGTCGAAGACGAGGTCGGACCAGAAGCGGCCAGTCGCATAGATAAGATCGAAGACGAGGTCTTTCCTGGTGGTGGTGCGAGTCGAATTGCCGAGCACGAAACTCGGATCAAGGCCGTCGAAGATGAAGTCGGACCAGAAGCGGCCAGTCGCATAGATAAGATTGAGGATGAGGTCTTTCCCGGTGGAGGTGCCAGTCAGATTGCCGCGAACAAAGCGAGCATCAGCACAGAAAAGGGGCGTGTCACGACCCTCAGAAATGATTTCACCGATTTGAAAAACCATTATCGTGAGCATCAGGCCGCAGAGCATCCGCCGAAGGATCATGGATCACCCTAACGATGAATCAGGAGATATAAACCATGACAATTGCAATTGAGCGTCCTGTTTACGTTGATGGTCAGGTCCTTGGAGCAAGTGACCTTCAGCAATCGCTCGACTATGTACGGGATGAGAACGCACGACATGAGCGTTACCTTCATTCATGGGGAATCGCCGAGGGCTTGGATGTCCTCTCCCAGGGAGACGACTATGTCCTTCAACCAGGGTTTGCAATCGATTCCAGTGGCGCACCCATTGTCGTTTCGGAAGCCGTTGTACTTGAACGTCAGCAAATCAAGGAAGAAGCATTGCTGTCAGGCGGCGACAATGGTTTCTTTCCAATGTTCATCGTGCGTGCCGAAGCGGAAAGCGATGGCGGACAGATGATGGGGCGGCGACCCGGCGCAGCGGCGACTCGGAGATCCGAGTCGTTTGCCGTCCGGTTTCGTCGCATCGCAACGGGTTGGGATGAGAACCAAACGAGTCCCCCCGTTGCAGAAGGTCCGGAGGATGCCGACGAGAGCAATCGCGTCGTTCTGATCGGATTCGTTCATTGGAGCGACGCGGACGGAGGCAACGTGATTGGCTTTCAGCGGCGCTACGAAAGTTTTGTTCCGCGGTATGCGGGCGTTCGCGCAGACGAAGTCCTAGCACGCGGAGGACTGTTGACGCTTCGTACTCGCAGAACCGGCCAGTCGGATGCACCGATGGTCGTTGTCGACGATCACAACAAACAGAAATCCTTTGTGCTGGGCTTGGACGACGGGACGGGAAGGGTCAACGAGGTTTTCTCCATTGATTCCAAGGGCAATGTCATCGCCAAAGGTGACATCAAAGCGGAAGGTTCGTTGACCGGCACGATCGAGAGTGGCGATACAAGAATCGAGTCGGGCTTGGTGATCGATGGAATGACGTTGCCACTGCCCATGGGAATCACTGAGGAAAAAGTTCAAGACGGCAACGTCGCCTTGCACATCACCGTCACCCCGCACATTGATGCTGAAACCAGTCCCGAACCCAGCAATCAGCTTTTCCAACCCATCGTCACAAAGTGCTTCGTCGACGCCGACAGAATTGTTCATTGCACGATCCGCTGGTTCAAAATCGGCGGAAACGAGTCGGACATCGTCAACGTCGCGGGAACTGTATCGTACCTGGTCATCGCCGCAGTCACTGCACCAGCAGAGGCCTCCTCATGAAAGCAAACGCCTCTTTTATCTATTTAAAAGCGACGAAACATCTGGTCGCCACATTCACTCGAAACGGTGCTGCCGGCGACAAATTCTCCGATGATGCACTGCTGAAATTGCTCGCCAATGACTTGCGCCTTCGGCAAGTGCAACAGATCGGACTCACCTTTTCTTCCTCGCCGTCCAGTCACTCATCCGATATCCCGTTTCACGTGCCGGCGGAGGATCTGACAGTGCTGAATAAGGTCATTGATGATCCCTACCAAGAAGGAGCGATCACACGGCCTCTGAAATTTCAGGTCGAGGATGAGCAGCTCAAGCAAGTCCTCAACTCAGGACCTGATATCGCTCTTAAGTATTCGATGATTGATTACACCGTAAAAAGCGATGGCGTGTCCGTAACGCTCAAACCCAAAGCGGGAACATCGCTCGGTGACAAATCCATCCGAGTTTGGGTGCTGATGCGTTTGGGACCTGAGGGAGTCTTTGACGCGCGAACCGGCGAAGTTCCGGGATCAACGACGATTAATGAAATCAAGACGGGCAATATACCCTTCGCATCGATACCTGCCGGCAAAACGCATCGGATCCTGTTGATGATACAGGGGTTGCATCCGATCTGGAACGAATTCACCGGAACAGTGACAAGCACATGGATGACATAGAGATTCATCAATGTCGATTGCGGGTGACGCGTCGCGGCGGGTGGGGCTGGTGGGCCAGTCGTCGCGATCTGGTGGAGTCGGCGGTAAATGTTCTGCCGGAGCTGATCGCACGACGAATCGCTCTGATCATAGATGTTCAGGGCGACCTGGAGATCACCGACACGTTGCGAATCAACATCACGTGCTCACGATCGCAGTGGTTGCGGACACTGCAGCAATCATCAACAGGATGCGTCGAAGATGTTGTCTTGGAGCACCTATGGGAAAGGATCGACTCGGCGATTCGACAATCGGTACTCCCCGAGATTGATTTCGTTTCCTCAAACACACACGACCACTCGGCCCCCACGCAGCATCCAATCATCGCAGAGCAAAGTCATCGCGATGAGATTTCCGACCTCACGCCACGATCATCCAAGCAACGTTTTCTGGCTGGCCTGGCATTATTGCAATTGCTGATTCGCTGGCGATTGACCGAAGACAGATTATGGAGGATTCTGCCTCACGTATCTGAGACCACCCTGCAGGCATGGGATGCGAAAATGGCGACGCTGATGCAAGTGCCAGCAGAGGTGCTGGCAGGTGTCGACGCAGGATTATCGAGTCACGACGCGGCGTCGCCGTGGCAAGTCATTGAGCGGCTTGCCCACTCGCTTCCACCGAGCCTCGACGATCGAGCGACTTCGCTTCGCTTTCGAATCGCAGCGGTGATAGAAGCCATACTGCAAACGGGATCGTCGCCCGGAGAAGAACAAGTTCGCGAGGCTTTGAATCACTGGTTTCCCATTGCCCAGGATGCGCCGCCCGTCGGAGCCATTCGCGGTGGGGGACCGAAAAAGATTCCCGATACGGACAATCATGGCGACAAAGAATCGTCCTCACCGATTCTAGAGCACGACGAAAACGAATCGCGTTCCTCGAAAACCGGCACTCCGGAACCCGATCAGAGCACTACCAACCAAGTGAACAGGGTAGAATCCATCAGTGGTTCATGGAATCGCTCCCCCAAGATCCAGGAGCCCCTGCACGATCGAGAGGTTTATATCGCCTCGGCACTCCCGTTCTTGTTGTTGCGTCCTTTGTCTGACCTCGGCTATCTCGACGCATTGCGTGCGTCGTTGGAAGCCGCAGAACTTGAGCAATTCTCGTCGGCGTTCGCCGCCGCACTTGCATACAAAGTACTTGACCCTCCCGATCGAGGCTGGCGACGCAGCCCGGCGGCTCGCACAGCAGCGTTGACCTTCGCGGGACTTGATGATGTTGTTCCCGACGATGCCATCTACGACTTGGCGTCGCAGGCAGGGCGATTCGTTTCGGCATTGAATGCGGTATTGACTCAAGCGGTATTGGCTGGTCGCGAATCCGACCAACCGTTGCTTCTGACTCGTGCTCAGCCTCACCGTACCGGTGGATACTTCCTCGCTGATGTCGGGGGCATGTTTCCGATCACGGTGCAAACCGAGTTACAGGAGACACTTGAATTGCTTGATCATCAGGAATCGATGTTGCTGCTCGTCGAGTCGTCCGCAGCGGATCCGCGACTCTTGGCGGAGTTGAATCGACGCGGTTTGCGATTCATCATCGACGCGCCTCCGGCCCGTGGCGAAACATGGCGAGCCGTAAAGCATCGAAATGGCGGACGTTGGTGGACGAACGATGTCGTCACGTCGTCAGCAAGGTTGTCTCGTCAAGCGAAAAAGCTGCCTGATGCAGCTCATGCCGCGGAGGAATATTTCGATGCGTTCGCATCCTCGCGATTGGCCATTCCCAATTCCCATGAGCGATTGTTGGAGAACTCGCTGACACAGGCCGCCGGTGTGGCTTTGGCTCAGATCGCATGGGACCTTTGGCAGCAGCGTGAAGCAACCGATCCACTACTGACCTTGCAACGATTCGCCGACTTCGATGCTAACGTTCAATTCACGGATACCGAAGTTCGTGTGCGATTGCCATTGGGACGCCGATGGATGGATTTATCCGAGAACGGTCTCTTGCAAGACGTCATCGACGTGCCATGGCTGGACGATCGCACCGTTACCTTCAGTAAGGGATAGCCACAATGAATGGTAGTGAGTTGGCTATTGCTCACCTGTTGCTCAAACTACGTCCCATCAACCGTGCGCTGAGGGCCGCCGTCACCGTTCAAGCAAACAGAGCAGCGAATCTGGATCGCCCTGATTTAAAGCATCTGTGCATTACCGATGTACATGTCGCCGCGTTGCTGAGCGAAGTCGATTGTTTTGCGCAGGAGTCGGACAACACCGAGCTACCGCTGTCGGAGTTCAACGGGCAGGAACGACAGTTGGAACTACAGATACGCAAACAAGCTTCGGCTCGAAAGCTGCCGTTGCCCTTGGATGTTTTGCGAGATTCGCTCCATCTGACGGCATTCGAGATCGACACCCTCCTGACGTGTGCTGCGTCGGAACTGCATCCAGGTTACGAGCGGATTTTCGGCTACATCCTGGACGATATGAACCGACGATTTCCGTGTATTGAGCTGCTGGCTAGTCTCAATGCGTCCGGCAGGTCGGAGCGGTTGGCGCGACGAAGTGTCCTAGGGTCTGCAGGCCGATTGCGCCGGACCGGTATGCTGCAACCTTTGGACGAGAGCACCACGAATGTCCGCACTCAGCTTCGCTTGGCAGAGGGCGTACTCGACTTCTTGCTCGGTTGCAGCGCAACGGTTTCGGGAATCTGGCGGGATATCGATGAAGTTGAACTGGTTGGAGTTAACGACTCGGTGGACGAGGGCGACCCGCGGATTGAACGCATCGGTACGGCACTGGCTGATGGTGCGATCGGTATTGTGGGCCTCTGGGGGCCAGAGGATGCCGGGTTGGAGTCCGTCGCGCGAAGCGTCGCCCGAGCGGCGCACAAATCGCTCAGACGGTTTCGTATTTCTGCCGACACACCGGAGTCGATGCCTCGGCAAGTTCATAACGCGGTGCAAACCGCTGCGTTGTGCGATGCCATCCTTTTGGTCGAAACCGACCTGCTGCGCAACGTCGAATGTCGCGTCGGTGCTGAGACGCTGATTTCAGTCTTGGCTCGCTGCGATGTTCCCGCGTTGCTGAGTGGTGGTCAGCCTTGGCGTCCAACGGAGCTGTTGGCCAATCGCACCTATGTGGAGCTACCAATGCTGAACACGTCTGACCACAAGACCCGTGAACAGATTTGGAGCCGAACGATCCCTGAAATGGAGGCTGATCGAACTCGCGAACTGGCCAGCCGTTTTCGCATGACGGATCGAGAGATTCGAGCCGTCGGACGTATGGCGCGCGCACAAGCGGGAATCGAGTCCAACGGCAAACCGGCGTCCGTCGACAGCCAACTGGCGATCGCCTGCTCCGCCGTTGCCCAAAAAACAAGAGGTAGATTCTTGGGTGTGGTGAATCCAAAACGGGGACCAGAGGATCTGATCTTGACGCCGGAGTTGCATCGGCAAGTGCTTGAAATCGCGGACTTTTCACGTGTCATGCCTTTGGTCGCCGAAACCTGGGGCTTTGGACGGCTCGCAACCGGTGGAGTGGGGATGAAGTGTCTGTTCACGGGTGACCCAGGCACTGGCAAAACATTGGCGGCTGAAGTCATCGCTCGGCAAACGGGCACACCCTTGTTGAAAGTGAACATTGCGGAAGTCGTCTCGAAATGGGTGGGGGAGACAGAGAAAAACCTCGACGGTGCATTCAAGGAAGCGATCTCAAGCCACGCTGTGCTGTTTTTTGACGAAGCGGACGCATTGTTTGGCAAGCGAGGCGACGTGCGGACCGGCGTTGACCGCTACGCCAATTTGGAAGTCAGTCATTTGCTGCAACGTCTAGAGGAGCATGACGGACTCGTGATCTTGGCGAGCAACCTCAAAGACAACATCGACTCCGCTTTTATCCGTCGGTTTCATGTCATGTTGCATTTCCCGCGACCTGGGGAAACGGAACGCCGCCGTATCTGGGAAATTGCTTTCCCCGAGCAAGCACCCTTGGACGCCGGTGTCGATCTCTCCAGCCTTTCGAGGCTTGATATGACGGGAGCCGGAATCGTGGGTGCGGCGCGAACGGCAGCCCTGCTTGCGGCACAAAACCAGGCCAGCCGCATTACGATGTCGCACATTGTGCGTGCCATCGCCCGACAGTTTCGACGCGAGGCACGCGTCCTCTCAACCAGAGAGCTTGGCCGGTACGCGGACCTGTTGCAGGAACGGACATGAGCACGCTGACCGTGAAACGCGATCAAAACCCCGCGTCACAGTTGGACGTGGTGCCGCTCTCCACCACGCCGAAGATTCCATCGCACCCTCGTTCAACGCCTCAAGACGCAACTACGCAAGTACATTCGCAGTTTGGAAATGCGGCGATTGCACGGGCTCTTTCCAGCGGTGGGGCTCTTTCCAGCGGTGGGGCTCTTTCCAGCGGTGGGGCCGCCGATTCGCTGTTCAGAGAGACTGGGATGAGCCAGTCAATTTTTGGCAACTCACTGTATGGCAACTCACTGTCAGGCAACTCACTGTCAGGCAACTCACTGTCAGGCCGGCAAGCTCCCGCAAACGATGTCCCCTCGACAACACCATCGCCGGCGTCGAACTCTGTTTTCACGAGAACGAATGAAGTTGCCAGCCAAGCTGCGCCGCGAGAAAACATCGCGACGGCTCCAAGAGACTCCTCCCAAGCAACAGATAAACCAGCAGCCGCTGCAGCCGTCCCAGCCAAACCAGTAGACGCGGGCAAGCAAGAGTCTGAGAGTGGTGGGACCACCGATGACAAACCAGATTCATTGAGCCCTCAAGAGGCAATCGCTCCGGTGACTCGTGCCGTGCGGAATCGTGCAGCAAACACTCGCGCGCACCGCCCGGCCTCGACAGCCGTGAGTTCGGCGCAGGCTGCCGCCAGAAGTCCCAGAACCGAGCAGTCACGCTCGGCCGCAACCGCGACGGTTGCCAATCTCGATGCGGCTGGGCAGGAAGCCGGCCAAGTACGTCGAAACGAATTCAAAGAAAAACTGAAGGCGGCGATCAAACAGGCGACACCAGAACCGAAGACGGAGGCCGATGCCGAACGGGTCATGCAGACCGGTGCAGCAGACGCGAACCACGCCATGCGTGGTGTTTTGACCACGCAACGGGAGACCGCCGTGGGTCCGATGCAATCGGCCGTCAACTCGGAGGTCTCACCGGCATCTCAAGCAGCTCCAGCTGCGGTACCGCTGCAACCTGAATCCGTGGGGCCTGCACCGCCGCCGGTATCCGCCGCTGCGATGGTTCCCACCTCGCTGCCATCGGAACGTCTGGACTATTCCTCCGATCGAGGATCCAGCGACCAATTGATGGCAGAGAACGGCGTATCGCAGGAGCAGTTGGAGCAAGGAAACGATCCCGCCTTTGGTCCTGTTCTGACCGCACGCGTAACGGCCGAACAACACGAGGCGACCACCGACACACGCTATCGTCGGTCGGAATCCGCCGTTCAGAATTCGGCATTGGGTACCGCCAGAGAAGCACTCGGGGGAGGGCTGGCTGGCGTTCACGCAACGCGTTCAGCACATATCGGTCAGGTGGTCGGACAACAAATCGGAACCACGGTCCAAGACGCAGCCGAACGCCAGCGCGTTACCAATCAAATCAATGCGATCAAAAATCAAACCAAAGCAGATGTCGTTGCGATCCTGACTGAAATGGAGTCCGCGGCGACGAAGAAGTTTGAGGCAGGTCTTAAGAAAGCCGAGGAGGCGTACAACGATGCCTTTGAGGAGGCCAAGGGCGGCGTGGGAACTTGGCTGACGACGTGGGGCAGTGACTGGGAACGCCACATTGAAAAGTCACTTGCCACCGCCCGGAGCAGGTATCTCGCGGTGGTCGATACGGCAATCGACGAAGTGGCCGACTACGTCGACAACAAGTTGACCCAAGCGAAACAACGCGTCGCGGACGGGCGGACGCAAGTCGAAACCTACGTCAGTGGGCTGGACGAAAGCGTGAAAAGATTTGGCGAGAACGCGTTGCAATCCGTGAGCGGTGATTTTGACGCCATGGAATCCGAAATCGATCAGCGCAGCGACGGGTTGATCAATCAATTGACCAATCAATACAAAGCTTCCTACGAACGCATGTCGGCGATGGAGGAACAGCTTCGCGCGGAAAACAAGTCGCTCTGGCAGCGGGTGTACGACGCGACGGTGGGGCTGGTCAAGAAGATCATCGAATTCAAGAACATGCTGCTTGGTGTTTTGGGCCGAGCCGCCGATGTGATCGTCGACATCATCGCCCATCCGATCCGATTTCTCGGAAACCTGGTGGCCGGTGTGATGCAAGGTCTGCAGAACTTTGTTGCCAAAATCGATGTGCATTTAAAGAAAGGATTCATGGACTGGATCTTCGGTGCCCTCGGAGGCGCCGGGATTCAGTTGCCTGAATCATTCGATCTACAGGGCATCATCAGTATCATTTTGCAAATACTGGGTCTGACCTATGCGAATTTCCGCGCCCGAGCGGTGGCCATCGTCGGCGAAGATGTCGTCGCTGCGATAGAGAAAACCGCAGAGGTCTTCAAAGTCCTGATCACCGACGGCGTGGCCGGTTTGTGGAGGTTCATCAAGGAGCAACTGGCGAACCTGAAGTCCATGGTGATCGATGGCATCATGGATTTCATCAAAGAGCGGGTGATCATGGCTGGAATCACCTGGATCATCGGACTGCTCAATCCGGCGTCCGCGTTCTTCAAAGCCTGCAAGGCGATTTATGACATCGTCATGTTCTTTGTCAATCGCGGCAGCCAAATCCTCGCACTGGTCAATGCGATTGTCGATTCCATGGCCTCAATCGCCAAAGGCGCCATCGGCGTTGCAGCGGAATTCGTCGAGAACGCCCTGGCCAAGGCGATTCCAGTCGCGATCGGGTTCTTGGCCGGACTGCTTGGCTTGGGCGACCCCTCCAAACCGGTCCGTGAACTGATCGACAAAGCACAAACACCGGTGAACAAAGCGATCGATTGGGTCATCAACTTAGCCGTCAAAGGGGTTAAGGCGGTGGGTGGATTTGTCGCTGGGCTGTTTGATGGAAAGGATGTTCAATCGCCCATTGATTCAGAAGCGGATGATCCTGAACATGATGCAAAAGTAGCGGCTGGAAAAGAAGCAATTGATCGATCCGAGAGAGGGTATCTCAATGACGGAAAGATCTCTCATGAAAACGCGCAGCGAGTGGCGACAGAGGTACGACGAAGTCATCCAGTGTTCAAGTCATTAATCGTTGTCGACGGAGGTGAAAAGTGGAACTATGAATTTGTTGCAAGTCCGACGGAAACCTACGAAGGCTTGGAAAAAATTGACTCTGATTCTCCGGATCAAAATCGACAACCGACGATTGAATCCCACGGCACTTCGGTTACTGCTATTGATCCCGCTGCTGACGCAGGCAGCAACATTGCCGGAACTGCGGTATGGAATGAGGGAAATGGCTACGTGACATTGGCGATTTACCCCCTCGACGTTCGCATTAACGGAGAAAAAGCAACCGATGAAAATCGCATGCGAGGATTCAACATCCTAGTTCCCTTGATACGCACGCTTGAGGTAGAACTCCATCGTGCCTCCGAGGGTGTTTTAAGTGGACTTCAATACATCCCTTCCGAGGCTAGTAGAAGAAAATTGGAGCAAGAGGCCGCAGCATACAAGATCAATGGAATCGAAGGTATTTGGGGAGGAGACTCAACGAATCTTAAAGAATTCAATGCGGCCTATGCAAACCCTGGAGTGACACTGGAAGACGCAGCACGGGCAACGTGGACTGGTAGACAAGTCGCGAAGTTATATCAGTTTACAAATGTCGCGATAACAGATGTCGATCCCACTCCAAATGACCCAAATACTGATGAACGACGATCTCTCGGATTCAAAAAAGTCTGGTGTGTTTTTAACTAAAGAATGAGTCAACGAGAACGGCATACGCTCGGTTTAATTTGCGTGTCCACTGCAGCGTTAGTAAGGCCATTATCGGGGCTTATTGGGTCCAGCACTGCTCGGTTCCATTGCTTCGTCGCTGCCGCCTTTGAACTCCTCCGCGTCGATACTGTGCTTTCGCATCAGTTCAAAGAAAGCTCGACGATTCTTTCCCGCCAGCTTTGCCGATTGGCAAATGTTGCCCTGCGAGCGTCTCAACATCTCGCGAATATAATCCACTTCAAATCGATCGACGACCCTCTCCTTGGCTTCCTGAAACGACAAACAGTACAGGTTCATCGATTGCTCAGACGTTTCTCGCCGATCTCCATCCTGACGCTGCATGATGGGCAAGTCATCGGCTTGCACCTCGATCGCGTCGGGATGCTGACACACCAAACCGCGAACGAGATTCTCCAATTGACGAATGTTTCCCGGCCAAGGATAGGCGGCAAGCAGTCTTCGTGCCGCCGATGTGAACTGCAATCGATCCGGCCGGCAATACTCTCGTGAATACTTTTCGACAAATCGATCCGTCAAAAGTTCGACGTCCTCTGGACGTTCCCTCAATGGCATGATGGTCATCAGGTTGGCGTTCAAGCGGTAGTACAAATCTTGACGCAACACACCGTCGCGGATCGAATTGTCCGGGTGCACATTGGTCGCACTGACCACTCGTATGTTCGCTCGTCTCAACTTGACTTCACCGAGCAGGCGATACTCTTTCTCCTGTAACAACCGAAGTAACTTCACTTGCCCCGATCTCGGCAACTCATGAACTTCATCAAGAAACAATGTACCGCCGCTGGCTGCAGCTACCAATCCTTCTGATTTACTCTTGGAATCAGTGAATGCGCCAGCGGTTCGGCCGAACATCTCGCTCTCAAACAGAGCTTCGGGGATCGCACCGCAGTTGACAGCAACAAACGGGCCGCAACGACGCGAGCTGCATTCATGGACAAATCGAGCGTATAGCTCTTTCCCAACGCCGGTTTCGCCAAACAAAAATACTTCGGCGTCGAACCTCGCAGCACGTTGTAAATCGTGAAGCAGTTTCCGTTGCAAACCACTGTGGCCTACTATGCCAAGCCGCTCTGCATGAGAACCGCACGAATCTAGCGATTCCGAAACGGGAGGCGGCTCAGCGCCGGTGCGTGGCCCCAAACTTGAATCGCACTCTCTGTCGGTATCCCTCGATCGTGCAAACGCCCGCATCTGATGCCCCCCAAGCAATGAAACCGCTACCCCCAGGGTTTAGGTTAGTTGGCAGCGATGTTCGACGCAAGAAGATCGGTCAAACTTCCAACCTTTGCATCAGTACTCCGTCTTCATGATTTGTGGAAAGCCGAGAGTGACAAACGTACAGCTCGGCAACTAGGTTTGTTTACCAAGAAATATTCAAACAACATCGCGAGTTGGGTCTTCATGAAAACGCAGAAAGGTTGAATCCGCGGTCCCTCACCGTAAGCGGACGTAGGATTCATCTTGACGGTCGGTTCACTTTGGCGGGTTTTGCCCCGCCTTTACGGAATACAACATGGCGAAAAGGCCCGATCCTGCCCGTTGAAATTCTCCCGAACGAATCAATCGACGACGAACTGCCCATGAGAGTTCGGTTGACCGTCGATGCCGTCATCGAAATCCCAGCACAGCGAATCGACATCCTGCGGGCCGTCATCGAGAAAACTCAGACAAGCGAATCACTCTCACTTCCCCCGCAGGAACACGTGCCATGATCGCATTGCTAACCAACACTGACATCGTCCTATTTTCCCCAGTCCGCCGACGTGCGAAAAAGCTTCCGTGGACTGGCCGGTATCGTCCAAGATCCGACAGTCGATACGAGTTGCAGGGCGAGATCGCTCGTGTTTTGGTTCAGCGTGAACTGGAGTCGAAACTGATCGTTGCTCTTCGCAAAAGCAAGTTTTGAAAACAGGAAAGACTTGGAATACTTGGGGGCCAGCCCAAACCTCCGGGATTGTGCGTATTGAGCCAAAATCGAAGGGAAGGATGCGCTGGCAGCGTGAACTGTCAACGCAGCCCCTCGACTTTGGACCTGACGCGGCGATCGGGTTGCTTACCAGCATTGCCCTATTCTCCGGCCAAGCTTGATCACCGTACTTCGCTGCACACAGCAAGGCAATCATCTGTCTTGGCCTTGCGACAGGGCTTGGCGAAAGCCGCCTTGCGGATGTCAAAGAGCATCCGTTGCCATTGATAAATTTGAGTTAGCTTCATCTGTTCAAGCTGTTTCAATTGTCGCCGATCTGGCTGTTCAAATTTTAAGACAGAGCGTGCTATTGGATCCTCCCGATTGGACATCACCTGGGAGCAAGGCGACGCTACCAAAAGACAGAATTGATCCTCTCGATTGAAGTGCAAATCTGAAGCCAAACTGCTTTGGTTGTTACCCTGCAATACCCTTGTTAATACTCTTATTGGGGTGCATAGTGAGGACCTGTGTCTTGGTCCCGCAGAAGCACACCGTTCCCTGAAAGACTCACCAGCAGAAAATCATCTGAGGTACAAGCACGTGCCATCTCATGAGAAAGTAATCGAATGCAATCGTTACCGATCACAGATCATACGGATGCTTGCCCAGAACACCAATCGGCGAGAAATGTTGCCAGACCGTCTGCCAAGAACTTGTCCGGCGTTTGATCTGGATACCACGCAAAGACTTCTGCGTCGTCTGGACAATCCGCGGCCACGGGTAACCCAAACTGTATGCCATCCGTACCAGCACCGGAGAAGTAGCAGTACCGCATCGGATCTCGCTCTGGGAATGTTTGGCGAACAAACACGTTTGCATCGATCATCTGTTCGGCCGAGTAGACGACGATACTTGACTCGATCCAATCACCACTCTCAAGCTGAAGCTCTTCGGCCACACCGTTGCTTTGTAGCAGCAGGGACCGTAAGGATCTCGGTAAGCAATGACCGAGTACGAATTCCAGGTGATCGATTTCACTTTCGGACGAGCCTCCACGAAACGCTGGTCGAGTTCGAAGTTCGACAGACATTCGCGACTTGTACGCATTGATGATCAGGATCTGCCAATCCATTGAGTTTTCGTGGGAAGAATGTTGTTTGGGAATGATGACTGATAGCGTCTCCTGCCGTACCAGTTCCTGTCCAATCAGACGTAATCGCCAGAGGCATTCTTGCCGATCCCCAGAGGTGCGGAAAGCCGTCGAGAGGTTGAAGCGGACGCTTGTGATTCATGCAAAACGTCAACCACCTCGAGCCTCTATGGCAATGGAGTATAGCCAAACTAAAAACAGATTCTTACCTTTTCGCCAACGTGGCGTCCTCGTCTCCACCTCAGGGCTTGGATGCACGCTGGATGATCTCTCGTATCGCCTCACGCACATATCCTTCCGGCTCTTCTTCGAGCGCAGCCTTTAGGTCTTGAAGTACTCGATCGACGACATCCGGGAAGTTACCGATTGCGATCGCGACAGATCGCCGAACTTCGGGGTTGGAATCTCGCAAATACGGGTACAAAGCATCCAAACGTTCGTAGATTCCTTTTCGTATTGCCGCGCCAATGCGACGTCCCTCGTCCATTTCCGCGTCGAGTGACCGATTGCTTTTCCTCAGTATCTCACGCCATTTCTCTGCCTCATGTGGGTTCGTTTCACAAGATTTGAAGGGAGGGGCACCATCGGCAATTTCCGCCAAGAGAATGGCAACTGCGGGCCTATCGGGAGTGGCTTCGGATTCCAAGAGATCGAACAGGATGGGGACAGCCGCAGCCGTCGCGGAATAAACAGTCCCTTGGTGCCAAATGCGTTGGAACAATGCCTCGATGGCGTATCCACGGTGAATGGACTCCGTTGCAGTCAATGCTCGAATCAAAGACGGAACCGATGTAGCCGGACCGTAGGCGTCGTGAACCGTCGTCCATTGCACCAAGTCCAGCCCGCTGAGCGCAGGATGTGGCGGAACCGAAGCGGGTGATTGATAAAGAGCCACCAATTCATCGAACGTCATTGACGGACTTTCTAGTTAAAACTGACGATCCGTCGTGCCGTTTTGACCAACGTCAGGACTCCATACAGGGCGGGCTCGTTGGTCGATCGTTCAACAGATCAGCGCCGTGACGACGCGATGGATATTTCGTATCATCGAAGCCTAGGCCGTTGCATTGGAGCGTTCAAGCCGATTCAGTTGCATGCAGGACGCAACGCGACGAAATCGCCCAGGTAGGGGAACGTGTCCCGATAAGTGCCCGCGGCTAGCGCCGTCGGCTCACGTTTGATAAATAGTGCCTAGGATTGGCCTCGACGCTCCGGTTGGAGTTTTTGCCGTCTGTACGTTCCCTTGAGTTCAAAAATAGAAAATGACACTTCTTTCTCAGAACTTCCGATGCGGATTGGCTGATTGGGTACGATCCTGCTGCAGCTCTCTTTTCCTACTGCCGCGACCTTTCGCGGCTCGGCTCGCTCTACTGAGCTTCAACTTACTGTGCTTCAGCTTGCTGTGTTTCATCGACACGACCGTGGCGGAGGATCTCAAGCCTCCGTACTGGGATCAGGCGATTGATTTCACTGGCAACCACGAAATTCGCTCCAACCTGGTTGGTTCGTTGAAGGGGGAGGTGGCTTTCATCCAAAACACTCTGGTGGGTCCTCAGCGTGGTGAGGAGCAACGTCCGTTGCTAGTGACCGATCGAGCGGCGTATCTGTTGTTCTTTCCGATCGATCCTTCGGCCGACCGGTATCAGGTGTTGCTCCGTCAGCGTGACGGAAAAGGGTTGTCACTGGAGCTTCAGACACCCTGGATGGAACCTCGAAACGACTCCGGCAACTCCGATGGACGGGCACCTGTGGTCTATAGCAAACGTGCGTGGACGGCGGTGGTTCCATGGACGTTCATGCATTTCGGATTGGAGTTGATCGTGCGGGACGATGCCGGGGCGGAAGGACATCTCCCTGCTGAAGGTTTTCAGTTCGGCCCTCCGATCGAGTTGGTCACGCAGCATGTGGAACTTGGGATGTTGCTGCCACCGTCGCAGGTGCAAGTCAACAAGTGGTGTCATCCAGACGAGAATCTCTCACCCGAGTTGGCGCTGGACTATTTTCAAATGGTGCCGGTTGCCAAGTTCACCGCGGCTCAGTACCTGCCGATTCACTTTCCCAAAGTCGTGATGCCAAACGGCAACGTGTATACCGAGCAAAGTACTTTCGAGGGAGCGGGGGTCTACAAAGGAGACATGCGGCAAGACATTGCCAAAGGAATGGTTTCAACAGGCATCAACTATGCCAACATCGGGATCCCTTCATCAGCCGGCGGGACAGAAAAGCAGCCGAGACCGTTTCGACAAACGACCGTGCACACGAGTGCGGGTGTTTACACCGAACTCGATGAGAATGGAAAAACGCAAGCCGTCACTGTGCGACACGGACTCAGCGGTGGCGGTGGCCAGCTGACTTTGATGAGCACCACGGGCAACGAGTTCTCGCACGAATATGGCCACGACCATGGATTGCCTCACTATCCGGGAGGGCCAGAACTGAGTTCTCATTCCCGAAACGGCGCGTGGGGATTCAACGTGTTCAAGAATCGATTGATCGGCAACCTTTTCTGGAACGGCAAACGCCCCGACGGTGAATTCCCCTATGAATTCGGCTCCGACGCGATGGCCGGTGGCCAACCAATGGGCAAGGTCAGCGTATTCACTCTGCACACTCCATTTTCACTGAACATGATTCAACAAAAGGTGGGTGATGAATCCGGCGTGCTGGATTTGACCAGTCCGACGGGCTACCGCAAGTGGGACGCGAAGCAACAAGAGATGGTGGTCTGGGAGGTCGGCTCGCCGAAGCCTGATCAAGTCGGCGTGCCGGTGGTGACGCTGGTGGGAGTTTACGATCCGATTCAACCCAGCAACATGCCCTCGTTCATCTATCCTGCACTCTACGGCAACTGGGGAAATGTCTTTTCACCCGAAACGATTCGGAACTCGGATCCTGCACTGGTGCAATCACGTTGCGTGTTGGAGGTAACCGATGCCAACGGCAGGGAGTACCGTTTTCCGCTCAATGATGAGCGATATGACCCGAAGGTCATGAATCAATTTCACGTCAACTTGCCTGCCTCGACTCGATTTATTCGAGCCAAGCTGGTGGTACAGACCGATCAACGAATGGAACTGGATTCCCGAGAGCTTGCCGAACCCCACGGCGTGCTGTCAGAACCAGTCGTTGTCGGACGCGAGCATGGGTTTACTGCGGCCGCTTTGCGATTGCGAGAAATGGACTCCGTTTTGATCCCAGGCGGGTATCCTGATCGCCAGCAGTTGCACGAAGCGATGGAGGACTACTACGGCGAGATCACGGACTACAAAGCCGGAATCGAGTTTGAGGTTGGAAATGTCTATCGACGAGAGGACGGAAGTTACTACCAAGTGGGACCGCCTGATTCTGGAGACACGAAACTCCGCTTCCGAAAACTCGGTGACTCCAACAAGTATCTCAGTAACAAACGCCTGAAACTTGGCACCCAGAGCAAGGACTACGCCAAAGACGTGATGAAGGGAACGAGCGGTGTCTACTACTACGTTCCCGTAGACCACGATCGGGTGATGCAGTCCGATGCGTCCAGTCCAGAATCCGCAACCTGGTACGCGAAGGGAGATCACACAAAGATCACTGTCAATGCAGCGGATTCCCAAGGCGGCAGGCAACCCATCGTTTTGCGTGGTCAAATCAATGATTCGCACGTCATCAGCCGCGGGGCTCCGGTGACGGAATCGAGCCGAGTACGTTTCAATTACTATCCGGAAGACAATCCCGGTGTTCCGGCAGGAAAGTATCAAGTGCAATTTTCGGCGTACGCACAAGGATGGCACTCCAAACGCTTGATCGAATCATTTCGAGTCGTCGGACTCATCGACGTGAAGTAGTTTGATCAACGATTCGAAGATACCCGGGTGATGCCCCTTACCATACGGCGAAAGCGACGGCAGAGACTACTTGAATTGACAGTCGATACCAAACTTGGAATCACAAGCGAGACGGTCGTTCAAGCGGACGCGGCAGATGACTCTGGATTAGGCGATGTCGCGAGTGATAAATACCCTTAGGCTAGAATCCACTCCGAAACAGCTCTTTGATCCAGCATCAATTTGTCTATTGCGAGTTCGTCGTATCGTTCTTCTTCGCGAAATGAATTCGCTTCGTTTTCAGGATCAAGGGCGGCGGATGCTCTCCAACCCTGGACAACTTGATCGATAGTTGCCACGTCAGAGGGAATTCCATCGACTTCTGCCAGGACTTCGAGATGCCCATCATCCTTGCGTACTTTGTCGCGATGCTGCTCGTCAGAACGCGTCAAACGGAAGGGAAGCAATGCCTGACGAGCAACGACGGGGGATTTCGATCGGTCCAGCAACGCAGTGGGAGGTAACGGCGTGATTGCTTCAGAGAAACCAGTTGCCGGCAGTGCTTCGAATTCATTGTTTTCTCTGTATTCCAACCACAACTGATTGATGATCACCAATGCATCCAGTGCACTGATTCGTCCATCACCATTGGGGTCGAAAAATGGTGTTGGAGTCGGCGGCACAGGCAACCGACGTATGCCGCCGGTACGCAACTCGTTGATGATCTCCAGAGCGTCCAAGGCGGTGTGAGTTCCGTTGGCTCCCACGTCAAACGGATCATCAGGGTTGGTCCATGAATCGTAGGGGTTGAGCGAAATGATTTCCCGGTTGTCAAATCCTTCCATAAGCTCCCCAACAACATTCGTCGCATCGACCACCAAGTACGCGGTCACAACTCCGCCAAGCGTATCTCTGGCATCGGCGATGGTGAAATTGAATGGGGAAGATTCATTTGGAGCAAGAGACCCGATCGCCACCTCGTGCAGTACGGTGCCGACGTGGGGATCATCAGCCATCAAACGCACGACGGTTTCGGCACCAGTCGGTGATACACCGTTGGAAATGATTTCCGCGGAGATGACTAGATCGCTACCCACCAAATTCGCCGTCAAGTGCTGCGGTTGCAAATTTGGTAGATAGTGATCTGCTGACGCGGTATTGTTAGATTCGTCTTTCTCTAAAACATCATCACGAACGTCGACGGCAATTTCAAAGTTGACCGCCGCTGAGGGATCTACCAATTCGTTCAACGAAAAGGAAACCTGCATGGACTCTCCCGGAGTCAAAGCGGGAATCATCAAGGGCGATTCCGGTCGTGGCACCGCATCGATATTCAATTGCACCTGCATAGGATCGCTGGCAAGATCGCCGGTATTGGTCACCACGGAATTCACCAGCAACACGCCCGGCGTGGAGGTGTCGAAAGAGATCGGACCGATCGTCAGATCAGGGCCGACTGGCGACGAGGAAAGTACCAAACCAGAGGTTGTCAGAATGGGCGTGCCGCCGTTTGGACCTTCGCCTTCGGCACCGCCCGTATCAGTCGTGATCGTTCGTGACAGATTCAAGACATTGAACTCACCATTTTGTGCGAACGGCAACAGCCACCAGGGCAGTTCATCCGCCGGGGTTTCCATTCGCTGGGGCATGCCCCAGGTTCCATCGGTATCTTGGATCGCGTACCCCACGCCGACACCGTCAGCAAAAGACTCGACCCAAGCAACGATCACGCGTCCCGATTCGTCCAGCGTCATGACGGGATCGGAAAGGCCGGGCGACTGAACAACCAACGTGGGCGATCCGATTTGGCCGTTCTCAAATGTCGTGAAATGAATCTCGTCCGCGGTGTCTTCAGGGTCCATTCCCGTCGAGACCTGCTGATTCAGCCACACCAGTCCGGCGGCCTCACCACCGGACAACGCAATGACTTGAGGTGAAACCGCGTGTGGCTGAGAGGTCAACACGGTGGTGGTCGACCATGCACCGCTTTGGCGAATTGACAAAGGCAACCCGGCCGGTTTGCTTGCCGAGACGTCTTCCCAAACGACCAACGCCTCAATGTTATTGCCCAAATCCGCATGTACGGCATGGGGGACACTGGCGACTTGAGCTGATGAAGCAACTGTCTCTGCATTTGCCCACGATACTCCATCAAAACTCAATTGCTCGATCGAGCTGTCAACAGCGATCTCATCGTCCGCAAACAACGACGTATTCCCGTCCGCGTCATTCAAATACGTCAACACCAATCCGTTTGACGTCTGCGTCAAATCTGGCAGATAGTCCATTCCGACATCCGCGGTCACCAATGCTGGGGCACTCCAACTCTGCGTCGACAGGTTGAAAACAGAATAGTACAAATCCATCGAATCCAACAACGCGTAGGGATCGGGCGTTACGGTATCAGACACTGCCGCGCCGACGTGATTCCAGACCGCCACGGGAGTTCCATCGGGCATCAATCCGACCGTTGGTTGTACATCCAATAGGCTGTCGTCAGTGATCGCGATGGGTGATTGCCAAACACCGTTGACTTGTCGAGCGGCCATGATTTCCAATCGACCTTCGACCGGTTTCATGGGGTCTTCGTCCACCCACACCAACGTCTTGGCTCCATCATTTGCAACCGCCAATGAGGGTGCGGCAAACCGGTAACGAATATCGGGCATGCCGTCGACATCCAAGGTTGCAAAGTGAGCCCCCGCGGTGCTGTCGGCCAACGTTAATGTTGGCGTCAGCCCTTCGCCTGCCACCGACGCCGCAGCGCCCTGGGCTCCGGCATTGCAACCGGCCAGATGAAATGGCGGGTCCGGAAAGTTGAACTCGTACTCGGCCTTGGCGATCAACACGTGGACTTCCGCGGTCAACGCGAACTGCAAGGTCAACTCGTCCAGCAAGCAAGGATCAGCGGGCACGTTGAAGTTTGCATTGATATTTCCTCCGACACCTCCTTCCGCATACGCCAGACCTTCGAATCCCGCTGAGATCTTGATGGCAGCGCCGACGCCGATCCCGAAACCGGCGGGCTCCCAATCCAAAGTCCCATCAGCCTGTTCGATGACCGACAGCGTTGCACTGAGCGCTCCGTTCAGCTCTCCGTGTGCACTCAAGAAACTCACCGGCGGCGGCAGCGGAACCTTGGGCGACTCCACATCGCCTTCGAGACTGACCGTGGTGGACGCGCTGATCAGTTTTAACGTCCCATCGCTGGGCTTTGCCGTCCCGCTGATCTCCACATCGACCTCCGGGAAAACTTGGCGACCAGCAATCATCCCCGACCAAGGTCCCTTGCCCGTCAAAGACGCGATCCCGTCGCTTCGGAAATCCAAGTCCACTTCGTACGATCCGATTTCCGGCCCAAGGCTGCCGGCACCAAGCGTCACGGTCACGGGCAATTCAAAGAATCCGTCGGTAACAAAACCGGGGAACCCGAACCCCGCATGATACTTGGCAACTTTGTCGTAAGGACCGTTGCCGACATCTTCCACCGTCACCAGCACATCGCCAATCCATTCCGGATTCTCAATTTGCGTGTAGTCCAGCGGAAACACCGTCGGGGGCAACGCTGAGAACGACGTTGCGGTCAGTGTGACCCGCGACGTCCCGGGCGTGAGATCTTCGCCGAGATCAAAACTGAAATCAAAGGGAGGGCTACTGGCACCCAGGATCAGAACGCTTTCGCTTTTCGAGCCTGCCTCGAGTCGCAGCTCGCGAGAGACCGAAGAACCTAAATCGGTTCCCGGCAGATTGCCGTTCCAATCCACCGATTCGACTCGAATCTCATTTTCCAAGTTGACCCCGGCGAGAAACACGCCGGACTTGTATTCACGCTTCACATCGGCGGCATCGATCCTGGGTCGGATGTCGACCGACACGGATTGCGACTGAGTGTTGTTCTCTACGTCATCGACCAACTCGGATACCGTGTTGTTTGGATCCAGCGTGACGGTCAATCCGAGACTACGTTGACCTTGAGCATCCAACAACAATTGCGTGACATTCCATTGAATGTCGACCATGACATCATTGGGTTGTCCTGTGGCGGCGGGCAAAGTGACAAACTGATCCAAGTCGAACGGCTCGATCGTGTTACCATCTTGGTCACGGATCTGTAACAAAACGTTTTCCGCATCACGCCCTCCTTCGTTGCGGACGATGATCGTGTCTCGAAAGATGAACTCGCCATTCTCGAACGAAAACTTGTCCAACGTAACATCTAGTCCATCGACAACCAGTTCCGGTGCGGTTGCCGAAGGAGAAAACTCACTCGTATTGCCATCGGGATCTGTCGCCGTCATTGCAAAGAAACTCGCCCGCTGTCCATTTCTCGTTGCGTTGGGTTGAGGTGCTGCCACATCGACGAAAAAGTCGGCGATGCCGCTCGCGCCGACTTGCACCTCGACCGTTTCTAGCAGGATTCGCCCTTCACCAGCATCCTCTTGAATGAAATTGCTGAACACCTGCACGGTGTAGGTCTGACTGGGAGTCGTCGCTAATTGCGCCGTCAAACGGACGGTTTGTTTGTCCGACGAAGTTTGCAGTTGGTCAATCGTCGGATAATTTTGTAATCCGTTGGGGCCAACGTCGGTATCGGGCAAGCCAATCGCGGGGATGTCGTTGTCCGTTACGCCGGCGGCACCCAAATCGATCCCTTGACCGCCGTTGGCAAAGATCGAGTTGCTGAGAATGCGATTCCCCGTCGCATCGTCGCCCATGATTCGTACGCCGTCGAATCCATTGATCGCAATTCGGTTCGCTGCCAGGGCTTGAGGTATTGTTGCTGTCGATGGGATGGCAACATCGGGTCGACCGCCAATCCAGTTGTCACTGGCATCAATGATCTCGATCCCGTTCTCAAGATTTCCCAAGACACGCACATTCTCGTTGACTTGGCCTGACGAGGATGTCCCGATGCCGTTGCCCAAGATTTGATTGCCAGTCGCCGTACCTTCGATTCGAATTCCATTGTTGAAATTATCTGAGATGACATTGGCTCCGCGAGGAAATGCGCCGGACACCAAGGCGGTATAAGGTCCGATACGGTTGTCGCTCGCGTCGATGATACGGACTCCATCACCTCGATTGCCAAGTTGTTCATCACCGATGACACCAACGCCGATCAAGTTGCCGATGGCGACGTTTTCGGTTGCGATCGATCCTTCGATTCGCAAGCCATCACCTTGATTTCCAGAAATCAAGTTCCCGTAAACATCGGTGTCGATCGCCTTTCCGATCAAATTCGCCGGTGCATGTTGAATCAGAATCCCGGCACCGCCATTGGGCAATTTCGCATTACCGGCTTGGTTGAGTCCAATCGTGTTGCCATAGATTTCGTTCTCGCGTGCTTCCCCGCCAAACACGATCACGCCGTCCATGCCATTGCCGGAAATCAAGTTGCGTGATCCAGGCAGCTCTCCACCCAAACGAGTCCCCGAAACATTGCCATCCAAGTGAACGCCGCGAAAAGTATTGCCGATCGCGGCGGTTCCATCGGCGCCCGTTCCGATCCGGTTTCCTTCGATCACCGTTCCGGTTACCGGTGGCAACGCATTGCTCCCCAGGACGGTGACGCCATCTCCACCATTGCCCGAAATCAGATTTGCCTGGTCGGCTTGATCGCCGCCGATTTGAGTTCCGCTGGCATCAGAGATCAGAATGCCATCGCCGGCGTTCGGCAATGCTGCCGTCCCCGAGGCATTGGTACCGATTCGATTGCCCTGGACGATGGTTCCCTGGGCATTACCGTTGGCGATAAAAATCCCATGACCGGGTATCCCTTCGGCGGGGATCGCGACTGATCCGCTGATGACGTTCCCGAGAATCAATTGCGACTGATCGCTGACCGGACCGCCAATGATCGTGCCGGGAGCATCATTGATCAGAATCCCTGTGTTGTTGCCGATCGCAGCATCTCCATCGACGTTAGTGCCGATCCGATTACCGACGATGCGATTCCCAGATGCCGTGTTGCCAGCGATCACGACGCCGGTTTTGTTTCCGGAAATGGTGTTTCCCACCGGCCCGCCGATGAGATTGTCCGCCGCGAACGTGACATCGATTCCGGTGCCGTTGGAAAGGGGGGCCTCAAAGGCGCCGATTCCGATCAGATTGCCGTCGATGATGTTTTCGCGTGGCCCGTTGTAGATGCGAATCCCGTACTCACCGTTGCCTGCGATGACATTGCCCGCGCCAGGATCCAAACCGCCGATCACATTCATGATCGGTGGACGATCCGGCCGTCCTTGCGGATCGATGTCGATACCAATGAGCTGTCCTGACATGGCACCGGAGCCATCCACTGTGGTGCCGATGAAGTTGCCCTGAATGGTGTTCTCTGATGCACCTTGCGACAATTGAATTCCGATGGCACTGCTGGAGATGACGTTCCCTTGGCCGCTTTCAGAACCTCCGATCAGATTGCCGGTGATCTCGACCAAACGAATTCCGGCTTGTGTGTTCGGTAACGGCGTGTCATCTGGCAAGATACCGATAAAATTCCCAAGGACAGAATTCCCCGCGTTGGGAATCGGTGTGTTCAAATCGTTGCTGCCGATTGCGACTCCCACGCGAAATCCGCCGATCACGTTTCCCGCACCCGGAGCGGAACCACCGATCCGATTGGCCAGTCCGCTGATGCTGATACCTTCCGCATTGGGATTGCTGTCGGACATGGACGTCTCAGGATTGAATCCGACATAGCTCCCTTCCAAGACGTTGTTGCTGCCCGTGATCTCTAAACCACCGGCGAGTACGACGACTGTCTCATCCACCTCCACTCCACCGATCTGGTTCTGACTTCCGTTGACGGTCAACGTTTCAAAAATGGATTGTTGGATCGTGTTGTTATTCGTCCCGATGCGTAATTCATCTTGAACGAACACTCCCTTGATCATCGCACCGTCACCAAAGACATTCACGGGCCCTTGAATGATCACCCGCCCGGATGTCTGCGTCGTGCCATCCAGGATGACGTTGGCTGCGATCCCCAACCCACCAGGAATTTCGGGAAAGAACTCGCTGTCACCGGGGATCGCAAACTCAATGGTGTCACCACCGCCTCGCGACGCCGTCTGCTGGAGCGCTGCGCGCAATGTGCAAATCCCACTCGGTGGCGTAGGTGGATCCGTCCCAGGATGATTCGCGGTATCGCATATCCCATCGTCCAGATAACTGTCGCCTTCATCGGCTGTGGAGTTCACCGTGTAGGTTGCCAGCAGGCGTCTCTTCTCCAGAACCTCCAGTCGCAATCGACAGTGAGGATAACGACGTCGGCGAATCATTGCCGGACTCCCAAATGCGAGATCAGTTTCTTCGTTGCGAATCACACTGAGAAAGCAACAATCGTTTATCGTCGCACAACACGAGTGCAGAATCCACCGATTCAGAGATACGATGACGCAAAGAATGCGATTTTCAATTTAAGATTCAAATCCGCCTCGTCCGCCGAGCATGTCGTTTTCGCACACACTGTAGTCTTGAACACTACTCGTGAGGCATTCATCACGCCTCATTTCTGTTGACGGTAGTCCTCAAGAAAGCACCTTGGTGAAAGTGTATCTTCACCAAGGCGTTCGACGCGACGGCGATTGTGGACCATAATGGGGCCCCATCCTTCCAAATTCCCGCCTGCTCGATTTGTGACCAAAATGCCGCTAATTGCGACTCGTCTGCTGGTTCTCGCCTCGATCTGCCTGACCACCTGGGTTTCAACCTGCGTTCAGGCTCGTGAAATTTCTTTCAACCGAGACATCCGACCGATCCTTTCGGAGAATTGTTTTGTTTGTCATGGGCCAGACAAAGAACAAGTGGCAGCGGGCTTGCGATTGGATATGAGAGACTCAGCGGTGACGGAAGCCGATTCGGGAGAGATCCCGATCGTGCCGGGCGACGCTGCCGAAAGTGAAGTGATGTTGCGACTGACAAGCGATGATGCTGACGTCCGTATGCCGCCGGCCGAATCGGGCAAGCAGTTGACGGCCGAGCAAGTGGAGTTGGTGAGGCAGTGGATCGATGAAGGCGCACCCTACGATCAGCACTGGGCATTCGTTGCTCCCGTCCGTCCTGACGTACCGGACACCAGAAACGAGCAAGCTCTCAATCCGATCGATCATTTCATCTTCGATCGACTCGCTCGTGAACATCTTGCCCCGTCCAAGCCCGCCGAACGGACGACGTTGTTACGCCGCGTGACATTGGACTTGACGGGCTTGCCACCCACGCCGTCGGAGATTTCATCTTTCCTGGCCGATCAGTCGCCCGATGCCTATGAGAAAGTCGTCGACCGCCTGCTGGCTTCGCCACACTACGGCGAACGGATGACGCTGCCGTGGCTCGATCATGCACGGTACGCCGATAGCAATGGCTACCAAAGTGATGGCAGTCGCGACATGTGGGCGTGGCGCGACTGGGTGATCGATGCCTTCAATCGAAACCTGCCGTTTGATCAGTTCACCATCGAGCAGCTAGCTGGCGACATGCTGCCCAACGCGACCAAAAAACAAATCATTGCGACGGGATTCAATCGCAACAATCGTTTGAACGGCGAAGGAGGGCGGATTGTCGACGAGTGGTTTGTGGAGACGGTGATCGACCGCGTCGAAACGACTGGACTGACGTGGTTGGGCTTGACCTTCAATTGCTGTCGATGCCACGACCACAAGTACGACCCGATCTCGCAACGCGAGTTCTATCAGATGTTCGCATATTTCAACTCCGTGGATGAATCGGGAGTGCTGGCTCCCAACGGAAAGAATGGAGACAACACGCCACCGGTTTTGGAGCTACCGACCGAAGAACAGACGCAGGAATTGATTCGGTTGGACCAAGTGATCCAATCCGCCCAGCAACGTGTGAAAGACGAACGACGCAACTTGCCAGCCGCAATCGCTGCATGGGAATCCGAGTTGCGAGATTCCACCGAGGATGCACGTCAAGTCTGGGAGATGACTTCCCCGAGCGTTGTGAAGTCACTTGGCGGCGCCTCGATGAAACGCCAGGAGGACGGTAGCTATCTCGCCGGGGGAACCAATCCAGCCAGTGACACTTATGAAATCGAGGTTCCACTGGACACAGGAAAGTTGTCGGCACTGATGATCGAAGTCTTGCCAGATCCGTCGCTACCGACCAAGAGTTTGGGGCGTGCTTTCAATGGCAACTTTGTCTTGACGCGTGTGGATGCCACCGTAACTGCCCCGTCGCTCTCCGATCCGATGGAACTGATTCTGGCGAAAGCCGCTGCGGATTTTGAGCAAGACGGTTGGCTGGCGGACACCGTTCAGCGAAGAACATCGACCAGCGAATCGGAAGACATCGGGAGCAAGCCGAAAAAGGGCTGGGCACCCGAGGGCAACAAGCCAGAGAATCGCGTGCCACGCCGCATCATGTTTGTTGCGGACCGTCAAGTTGAGATCCTAGACGATGCGTTGCTGAAAGTTGTGCTGCGACACGAGTCTCCCTACGGGCAGCACAACATCGGCCGCTTTCGCCTGTTCACATCCAGTTTGCCGACCGAACAGATTGCGTTGGAGACCGACGCAATTCCATCAGAAATCGCAGCAGTACTGGCCGTGCCGAAGGACCAACGCGACAAGAAACAGACAAAGCAACTCGAAGCATACTTTGTCGAGCACGTTCCCAATGGTTTACGCGTTGCTGAGCAAGTACTAGAGACCGCAAAGAAAGAGCGAACTGCCGCCGATAAGTTAGTCGCCTCGACGATGGTCATGAAAGAAGGGCCGCCGCGTGATGCCTTCATCTTAGAACGTGGAGAGTACGATAGGCCGAAAAAGAAGGTCGAGCGAAGCGTGCCTGCGGTGTTGCCGGATTTACCCAATGGCGTGGCGAACGATAGGCTCGGACTCGCAAAGTGGATTGTCGATCCGTCCAACCCGTTGACCGCCCGCGTGTGGGTGAACCGACAGTGGGAGCAGTTCTTTGGCGTTGGCATCGTCAAAACGTCCGAGAACTTTGGCGCTCAAGCAGAGTATCCGGTCCATCCTGAGTTGCTGGACTGGCTGGCTGTCGAGTTCATGTCGCCGACGGTGATGCCTGACGTAGCGGGGGCGCCCGCGCAGCCATGGGACATGAAAGCTTTTCGCAAGATGCTGGTGATGAGTGCAACGTATCGGCAATCGTCTCATGTCACACCCCAGTTGATGGCTCGAGATCCCGAAAACCGATTGCTTGCTCGTGGTCCTCGATTCCGATTGTCTGGAGAATTGATCCGGGACTCGGCCCTGGCATCCAGCGGTTTGTTGGTGTCAAAGATTGGTGGTCCCAGTGCGCGACCCTATATGCCGGCCGGTGTCTGGGACGAAACGAGCAAGTATGGGAATTTGCGGAACTACAAGCACGATCAGGGTGACGGCTTGTATCGTCGGACGATGTACACGATCTGGAAGCGTACCGCCGCACCTCCGTCGATGCTGATCTTTGACGCACCGAACCGCGAAGTCTGTACGATCAAACGATCGAGAACCAACACGCCGTTGCAGGCGCTTTCTTTGTTAAACGAAGTAACGTTTGTGGAGGCGTCTCGGGGACTGGCGGCGCGGATGATCAGAGAGGCTGGCGAGTCAGCCGAGGAGCGGATCGCCCACGGTTTTCAACTGGCGATCGGCCGGCAACCGGTTGGGCAGGAAATGGACATCCTGCGAAGCGGATTGGAAAGCGATCTCAAGCGTTTCACCGAAGACACCGAAGCGGCAAAACAATTGATTGCGATCGGTGAATCGAGTATCGGCCGTGATATCGATCCCTCCGTCATGGCCGCGTACACGATGACCGCAAACGTCATTCTGAATCTGGACGAATTTGTGACACGTGAATGAGTTCCATCAATTGCCCAACTGCCAGAGCATCACCGAACCGATCGACACACAGAAATACCTCAACATGATCCATCTCCACCGCATCCAAGACACTTTGAACCGTCGCATTTTTTTGCGTGGCGGCGCGGCCGCTGCTAGCGCCATCGCAATGTCTTCGCTCTTGCAGAACGACGGGTTCGCGGCGAGTGACAGTTCACTTGGCCTGCCCGGATTTCCAAACTTTGCTCCGAAGGCGAAAAGGCTGATCTATCTGTTTCAGTCTGGGGCACCATCGCAGATGGACTTGTTCGACCCCAAGCCGGGCATGAAAGCTCATCACGGCGAGGATTTGCCAGAATCCATCCGCCAAGGGCAACGACTGACGACGATGACGTCGGGACAAAAGAAGTTCCCCGTTGCGCCATCGATCTTCCAATTTGCGCAGCACGGTGAAAGCGGGATGGCGTTCAGTGAGCTGATGCCAAACATGGCCAAGCATGCCGACAAATGGTGCATGATTCGCTCTATGCACACCGAGGCGATCAACCATGACCCGGCGATCACTTTTTGTCAGACGGGGAATCAATTGGCTGGTCGGCCAAGCATTGGTTCTTGGCTGAGCTACGGCCTGGGTAGCGAGAACCAAGACTTGCCTGCCTACATCGTGTTGACTTCGTTTGGCAGTGGCCGGCCTGATGACCAGCCGTTGTACGATCGTTTGTGGGGCGCGGGCTTCCTGCCCTCCAAGCACCAAGGCGTGAAATTTCGCAACCAAGGCGATGCCGTGTTGTATCTGTCCGATCCGCCCGGCGTGTCACGAGAGACGCGACGCAGCACGTTGGATCGATTGGCGGCACTGAATCAGCAGCATCGACAAGTCGTCGGTGACCCAGAGATCGACACTCGAATCGCTCAGTACGAGATGGCATTTCGAATGCAATCCAGCGTCCCGGATTTGCTCAACACGAGTGACGAGCCCCAGCATGTTCTGGATAGTTACGGTTCCGATGTCACACGAGCCGGCAGCTATGCATCGAATTGCTTGTTGGCTCGCCGATTGATCGAACGTGACGTCCGCTGTGTGCAGTTGTTCCACATGGGCTGGGACCATCATGGCGGATTGCCCAAGGCACTGCGAGGACAGTGCAACGACACCGACCAAGCCACCGCGGCGTTGCTCAGCGACTTGCAGGCACGTGGTTTACTCGAGGACACGTTGATCGTGTGGGGTGGCGAGTTCGGTCGGACGATCTACTCACAAGGCTCTTTGACGGAAACAAATTATGGTCGCGACCATCATCCACGCTGCTTCACCGTATTGATGGCGGGTGCCGGAGTCGCAGGCGGGGTGACGATCGGCGAAACCGATGACTATTGCTACAACATCGTTTCCGATCCCGTCCATGTACACGACTTGAACGCCACGATCATGCACTTGATGGGCGTCAACCACGAGCGATTGACGTACAAGTACCAAGGTCGAGATTTTCGCCTGACCGACATCCACGGCAACGTCGTCAAAGCCGCGTTGGCCTAGTAGCGAGCGATCAATTTCCGGTGTAGTGGACGAGATTACGAGTCCTGACGCACGGTCACCTCCCTCAGCTGCGGAGACTACTGATTCAGTGAGCCGCAAGACGCCGGACAGTCTGCGCATATCAGCCGCCACGCGATAGCGTCCGGTTCTTGCACCTATACTCAGGAACCGGACGCTATCGCGTTGCGGCTGATGAATAGTCCAGCGCTAGCCGCGGGCAACAAACTACAACCCGAATTGAATGATGCATTAAACTCAGGCCTTGCAATCCGCCCTAATGCCCTTTCCAAAACAGACGAAGACGTGCCACGCAAACCCCTCAAACCATTTCCGACTTGGCTGCGGTTGAAACTGTGCGTTGTTGTTGTCACGACGCTGTTTCTAACGACAATGATCGAAACGGGGGCTCACGCTGGGGAGCCTGCGGCCGCCGACGCGAACATCGTGCAGCGTGAGAATGCGAGGCAAGGCTCTACGGATTGGCAACTGACGCGTGTTCGACTTGACCGCAGCGATGGATGCCGCTCACCAGCGATCGAAGGCTACTGTTCGAAACAAAGTGTGGCGGCGGGTGAAACATTGCAGATCATGGTTTCAACCGATCCAGCAGAATCTTTCCAGATCGAAATCTTTCGGACCGGCTACTACGGTGGTCGGGGCGCCAGGCTGATGACAACACTCGGTCCTTTCGCCGGCAAGGCTCAACCCGTGCCCAAACCGGATGAGCGCACCATGCACGAGTGTCAATGGGAACCCTCCACGGAGCTAACGATCCCAGACGACTGGCCGAGCGGTGTCTATCTGGGGCGACTGACGACGCTGCCGCCGGCAGCGGAACGTCCCTATTGGCAAAGCTATGTGATCTTCATCGTGCGAGACGCCCGACCGGCGGACATCTTGTTTCAGTGCAGTGACAACACATGGCAGGCGTACAACGGTTGGCCGTACAAGTCATCGGTGTACACTCATCCCAAGGGAAACCAAGGTCCGTGGGCCGATGTCAGTTTTGATCGGCCGTATGGTCGCGAAGCTCAGTATACAAGCGTCGTCAATGATCCGCTTTCGGTGGGAAGCGGCGGTTACCTGACGTTCGAGTTTCCGATGGTGTATTGGTTGGAACAGCAAGGGTACGACGTGAGCTATTGCTCCAACAGCGATCTATTGACTCCTGAACGCGGGCAACAGTGCAAGGCTTTCTTGAGCGTCGGACACGACGAGTACTGGGACATACGGCAGTACAACAGCGTGGTCGCCATGCGTGATGCCGGAGTCAACCTGATGTTCTTTTCCGGCAACTCGGTTTGCTGGGTCACGCCATTGACATCCGCAGCCGACGGGCGCCCCAATCGCATCATGTTTCGTGGCGGTCCGTACGGTGGGGATTACAAGTGGGCTCAGCAACGTGAACAACAGCACGGACCGTTTCCGCATCGTGGTCCCGACGAAGGCTATCTGATGGGGGCACGCAATTCGAGTCCTGTCAACGGCGGCGGCGATTGGATTTGCACGAAGCCTGACCACTGGGTTTTTGAAGGGACGGGAATGAAACAGGGCGACCGCATTCCCGGACTGATTGGCTGGGAATACCACGGCGACCCGCCATCGGACCTGCCGGGACTGGAAATCGTGGGTCAAGGCACGGCGTGGCAGGGTGGAACGAACCCGTCACCCTGGACCGCCACCATCTATCCCGGCCCCAAAGACAACTTTGTGTTCAACGCGGCAACCATTTTTTGGTCACAAGGCCTGAGCATGCCACCCGGTCATACTTTGCCATGGTCCCACTGGAGTCGTCCGCACGGCCCAGATTCACGAGTCCAACAAATCACACGCAACCTGCTCAGTCGAGCCGGATGTCGGCAAGGGGAATCAACACCTGTGGATCGGGCGGAGAACTAGGACAACGTTGCGGATTGGTTTGGTGTACCGTATGAAGCACACTGGCGCCCACGACTTCAGGGCGAACGAAAGCAGTGCGGTTCCCCCAAAACCAAATGACGCGTTTCGTTTTCTTTGCTGAGAAATGATTCTTACTATGGCTGTACCTGATCGATCTCGAGTTTCGTTTGTTGGCTCGTTGGCTGCGATGACTTTCGCGACAATGATTTGTGGGCAGGCGTTGCAGGCTCAGCCGAACGAAAACGGTCCGCTGATGGCGTATGTCGGTACGTTCAGCTCGCCACTTGGTGATGTCCTGCCGACGCAAGTCGACTTGCCGCCGGGAAATGGTCGTGGCATCCATCTGTTCGAAGTCGACCGGGAAACCGGTGCGATGACACCCGCTGGTGTTCACGAAATGGGAACGAGTCCGAGTTGTTTGGTGTTGAATTCGGACGGGACTCGATTGTATTCCAGTAACGAAACGGACCGTGTCGGCGAAAACGGCAAGGAAGGATCCGTAAGTGCCTTTTCTGTCGACGCATCCAGCGGTCAACTGACACTGTTGAATACGGTTTCCTCTGGTGGCGATGGACCGACCTACGTCAGCATCCATCCCGGCAAGAAATTCTTGTTCGTCGCCAACTATTTCGGTGGCTCCATCGCCGTGCTACCGATCTTGCCCGATGGTCGACTTGGCACTGCAACCGACATCAAGAACGACGACGGCGAGATCGGTCCCACGCGAGCGACGCATGCTCCCCCAGGCAGTTTTGCCTTCAGCGGTCATGATCGGACGCATGCACATATGATTCAAAGCGATCCATCCGGGCGATTTGTTTTGCACGTGGACCTTGGTCTGGACAAATTGTTTGTTTGGAAATTTGACGAACGAACCGGCAAGTTGACCGCGAATGATCCTCCCGCCTTTTCGCTGCCACCTGGCGATGGTCCGCGTCATTTTCATTTCCACCCCAACGGTCGCTGGCTGTATTCGATCCAAGAAGAAGGTTCGACCGTCGTGCTGTTCGACTATGACGAGGCGACCGGGCACTTGACGGAGCGTCAGACGATTTCGTCTTTGCCCTCCGGGTTCGCCGGGAGCAACTTCTGTTCGGAGATTTTGGTTTCCAAGGACGGAAAGTATGTCTACGCAGGGAATCGTTTGCATGACAGCATCGGGATCTTTTCTGTCGGCGAGGATGGCACGCTGACTCAAGTGGGTAACGAATGGACGCGAGGAAACTACCCCAGAAGTTTCAACTTCGATCCAACGAGCCAATTTCTGTACAGCTGCAACCAACGAGCCGACAACATCACGGTATTTCGGGTGAATCAATCAACAGGTCTGCTCGATTTCACCGGCCACTACACGCCCGTTGGAAATCCATCGAGTATCGTTTTTCTGAATCGGTAGTCTTTACTCGATCAACAGTGCGGAAAGCACTTGAGCGTAAACTCGATGACCAAAATCGTTTGGGTGATTGACGCCGTTTCCGGTGATGTCCGCATCCTGCTTTCGTTTCAAAAACTCACTCCAAACGCTCGTCAAGTCGGCCAGGGCGATGCCCGGCCCGCACAGGGCGGCGAGTTCATCCCGGTATTCTGAAAACACGGTGTGGTTCAGACGAGTCCAATCCGGATTGCCCCGCATGGTGGCGATCAAGATGAACTCGGTGTCCGGTTTGGCTTCTCGGATCTGAGTGATCATGGTGGCCGTATTACGACCGTACTCCTTCGCGGATCGGCCCGCGGAATCGTTCATGCCGAAGGCCAGAATGACGAGGTCCGGCTGATGTCCCGCCACTTGGTCGGTCATCGAGATTCCCCACGGAGTCGACATGCCGCCGACGGACAAGTTGGTTAGCAACACGTCGGTCTTGTAGTGAGTTTGCAAGTGTTCTTTGAGCAAATCTTGATAGGCCGGTTGAAAGGGCGCGCCACCGCCCCAGCCGGATGCGTTGCAACCGGTCGAAATGCTGTCCCCCAGCAAAACAATTGAAAGCTGCTGGTGATCACGCAGTTTTTGCAAAGTGATCGGAAGCGCGGTTTCATCAAACACCGGCATTGCAACGGGCCATTCGTCATCAGCTTTTCTGTAGGTGACGGAGGTTTGCATTCGGTGATACTCCAGTTTTGCACCGAACAGGATTTCGCCGTTGCCGTCGCGATGTGTCAACTGAAATCGCTGTGAGTTTGCGGGACGCCGCAATGCCTTCGATGGCGTCGTGACCACGCGTGATCCGGCAGGGATCACAATCTTGTTCGTCCCGCGAACGAACTGATAGTCAACGCCTGCTGTGTAGGTAATGTCACCGGATGAACTTTGCACGGAGATGATTTCATCGATCGGAAATAGCACTGAAGCATACGATTCGTCAGCTGATTCATCTTGCAGGAATAGAACGGATTCCTGATCCACAACTTCACTTTTCCAAAACGGCCGCAGCGGCACAAGCGGTTGTTCTTGTTCAAGGATCGAATCGATGGGAATCCGCGTGATTTGGGTTTCTGCCAATCCGTTGTTCGTCGTTCGGTCGCCGGCACAATGCCCCAACAGAATGGCATCAGCCGTGAACTCGATGGCGGTGTAGCAATACCATCCATTGGGGTTGTCGTAGAGCGTGAGCGAGGAACTCCAGGTTTTGCCATCGTCTTTGCTCAAGGCCAGGGACAATGGCGTCCGTTTGCCGCGTTGTTCGTTGCCGATGTTTGCATGATCATTCCAAACGCAAAGAAGAGTGTCGCTGCCCGGTATGCGTTCCATGCTGGCTGGAGATACCGGTGACCGTAGAGTTGACTCGACCAATGGCGACCAAGTTTCACCACCGTCTTGAGAATGGCTGATCAGTTGACAGCCAGCGTCAGAGCGAACAAACATCATCAGCCGTCTGTCACTGAGCTGAACCACACCAGGCTCTTGAGCGATCCATCGTTTGTCGTTTCTTGCGTCTCGGGCTTCCAAAATGGTTTTGCTTTGCCGCCATGACTTCCCCCCGTCATCGCTGAGGTAGCAGAGAGCACGCCCGCTCCAATCTGTCTTCTCCATTTCCGGCGTCTTGTGAAGACAGAGGGGAACGACCAGTCGTCCGTCAAGCAATTGGATCACGCGATCGTTGTTCAGGACGTAATAGCCGATCTGTTGATCAGGCACGATGTTTTGCGGCTCGCTCCATGTTTTCGTTTCGTCGCTGCTGTAGCGGACCACGGGTCGGCAGTCTGCGGTCGAATTCTTTCTCAGATAGAACATTGCGATACGACCATCTGTCAGTCGCAGTAAAGAGACGGACATGACGTTCATGTCTGCATCGTTGTCCAAAATGTGAGTATCGGTATCGTCCCAGGATTTGCCTCCATCGCCGGAAAACCGTCCGGCAAGATACGCGGACGCGTGATCGCCGGCCCCGCTGGTAAAGTGGGTGTAAACGAACAGTAGACGTCCGTCTTTAAGTTGGACAAAATCGCCTTCACTGTTTCGAGGATTGGCGGATGATGGAGAAAGACGCAGCGAAACGGTCGTTTCACTGCCCACGGCCGTGCTACCGATCAACAACGCACCAACAAGGGCGACCGTCAGTCGGGCAACATTTGATTGGAGTTTCATGGTCAATCCGGTGTCTTTTTCGAGCAGGCAGGAAACGAATGAGGCTGAGCATGGAGTGAGGCCGCGATTGTAGCCAAATGGGAATCGGCGCGTTCTTGCCAGTTGTGCACGTTTCAAAGACACCGGGCGGGGCAGAATGCTCATTGATTGTCGTTGGCGGGGTCGTCATACTGCTGAGTCTGATTCAATCGCGGATCAGCCCCGCCTGCTTTCCTACCTCCCACCCATTGGTTTTGACGCATGGTCCCATGGTCAGCCAACTCCCGCCTTCATCGGTACGTTCTCACGTGCCTGTCGATGGTGCTTGCATTTGGCAATGCTGTCATCGCTGCAGATTCACCCTTTTTTGAAACAGAGATTCGTCCGATTCTGCGCGAGTACTGCTTTGATTGCCACGGTGCAACCGAAGAGATGGAAGGCGGCCTGGACCTGCGTTTGACGCACCGGATGTTTTCGGGTGGTGATTCGGGACCCGCGATTGCTTTGGGAGATCCAGCGGAGAGTTTGCTGCTGCAACGGGTTCGTGATGGGGACATGCCACCGGGTGAGTCACGAGTTCCAGAGGACAAGATTGCGATCTTGTCGGAATGGATCCGCGGCGGCGCAAAGACGCTTCGGCCCGAACCGAATGAGATCGGACCGGGAATCCCAATCACGGAAGAAGAACGTAGTTACTGGGCTTATCAGCCGATTGCAAAACCAAAGATACCGACTTCGGAGGCCACCAACATCCGCAATCCGATCGATGCATTGATTGCGGGGGCGATGCCCGATGGATTGACGTTTTCACCCGACGCGGATCGGCAAACCATCATTCGTCGCGTCTATTACGATTTGATCGGGCTGCCGCCGACGATGGAAGAGCTGAGCCATTGGAGCGAGCTCTCGGACGCACGATGGTACGAAAAGTTGATCGACCAGTTGCTTCGATCACCTCATTATGGCGAACGTTGGGCGCGGCACTGGCTGGACGCGGCTGGCTACGCGGACAGTGATGGATACACCGTGGCCGACCAGAGTCGTGATTGGGCATGGCGATATCGAGACTATGTTGTTCGCTGTTTGAATGAAGACAAGCCATTTGATGAATTCATCATCCAACAGATCGCAGGCGATGAGCTGGCTGGTCCCAAATCGGGAGACTGGACAGATCGTCAGATTGAGTTATTGACGGCCACGGGTTTCTTGCGAATGGCGGCCGATGGCACCGGCAGCGGGGACAACAGCCCAGAGGCACGCAACAAGACGATCGCCGACACGCTGCAGATTGTTTGCAGCACGTTGCTAGGCTCCAGCGTGCACTGCGCACAGTGTCACGATCATCGGTACGATCCCATCTCACACGTCGACTACTTTGCATTGCGTGCCATTTTTGAGCCTGCGTTGGACTGGCAATCGTGGAAACCGCCGTCGCAGCGTCTGGTTTCGTTGTACACCGAGCAAGATCGCGCCGAGGCGGCAAAGATCGAAGAAGCGGTGAAGGAGGTTGCCGCTGATCGAGCGTCAAAACAAGCGGCCTTTATCAGCGAAGTGTTCGAGCACCAGTTGCTGAAGTTTGAAGAGCCGCTTCGTTCCCGACTGCGAACCGCTTATGAAACGCCAAGCAAGGACCGCAGCGACGAGCATAAGATGCTGTTGGCCAGCCATCCCAGCATCAACATCACCCCCGGGGTGCTGTATCAGTATCGCCCCGATGCTGCGGAAACGCTCAAGAAGCTGGACGCCCAGATGGCTGAGATGCGGGCCACAAAACCGCCCGAGCAGTTCGTGCTGGCGTTGGTGGAGCCGGCTGGTCATGTCCCGGTCACCCACTTGTTCCATCGGGGCGACTTCCATCAACCCAAGCAGGAAGTTCGCCCGGCTGCGTTGTCGGTTGCCACTGGCGATGCGGGCCGGGTGGAGTTTCCGGTCGACGATCCGACGTTGCCGACAACGGGACGCCGCTTGGCTTTTGCGCGCTGGTTGACCGACCGGAGCAATCCACTGACTGCACAGAGAAACCCGCTGACCGCTAGGGCGATCGTCAATCGCATGTGGATGCATCATTTCGGTCGAGGCATCGTGTCAACGCCGGGTGATTTCGGTCGCTTGGGCAGCCAGCCAACCCACGCTGATTTGCTGGACTGGTTGGCCGACGACTTCATTGATCATGGCTGGAGCTTGAAGCATCTGCACCGACGCATCCTGACCTCGACGACTTGGAGACAGAGCTCGTACCGACGACCCGAGGGCGACGCGATCGACGCAGAGAATCAGTTCTACTGGCGGAAATCATTGCAGCGTATCGATGCGGAGATACTGCGAGACTCTATGTTGGCAGTTGCTGGGAATCTGGATCGGAGCCTTGGGGGGCCGCCCGTTGGCGTCGCCGAAGATGAAACCGGACAAGTTCGTGTGGATTCCAAGCAGCCTCGTCGTAGCCTTTACGCAATGGTGCGACGCAGCCAACCGGTCGGAATGTTGCAGACGTTTGATGCCCCCGTGATGAATGTCAACTGCGATGTGCGAACGGTGACCACCGTCGCACCGCAATCGCTGATGATGCTCAATGGAGAATTCATCCTGGAACAGGCCGGTCGGGTTGCCGACCGAGCAGTCGCTCGTGCGTCAGCGTTCGATCAAACCATTCGGCAAAGCGACAACGCGTGGCTGCCCAATTTGCCACCGCCGATGTGGCGTTACGGGACGGGGCAGATCGACGAGGGCGGTGCCTCATTGAGCGAGTTCATCGAGATGCCGCATTTCACCGGCACGTCATGGCAGGGCGGTGCGGTCGCACCCGATCCCGTTTTCGGCTGGGTGATCCTGAACTCGAGCGGAGGACATCCGGGTAATCGCCAACACCCCGCGATCCGTCGATGGGTCTCGCCTGCGGACGGGCAACTCACGATCGCGGGTAAGTTGCAACACGGCAGCGAGCATGGAGACGGAGTGCGTGGTCGCATTTACGCCCGGGACGGGTTGCGTGGTGCTTGGCAGGCAAAAACAAGTTCGATCACAACGGACGTGGAGCCCTTTGTGGTAAAGGCCGACGAAGCGATCGACATCGTGGTGGACTGCCTGGAGCATGAAACGTCCGACTCGTTTACGTGGCCGCTCAAGTTGACTTTCACGCCCACTGGCGGAGAACCGGTCGTGCACGATTCAACGACTGCGTTCCGCGGACCGATGAAAGGCCTTATTGAACTACCGTCGCAAATCATCGCGGCCTGGGAAATCGTATTGTCTCGACCACCAAACGACATTGAACTTCGGACCGCCCTGCGATTGGCGAGTGATCAACTGTCATTGATGTCTCACGATGCGGCAGGAACTCCAGAGGGCCGTTCGCCTCCGCATCAAGTCCTCATCAACATCTGCCAGATGCTGATCAATTCCAACGAATTTCTCTATATCGAATGATCATGGAAGCGTCCGGCATGACCGACCAAGTACCCAAAAGCACGCGACGTCAATTCCTAGAAAACACGGGAATGGGCGTCGGTGCGTTGGCGTTGCAGTGGATTTTGGCTCAAGAGACCGCGCAGGCGATTCCGCCGGTGCTCAAGTCAAAACCGCACAACGACCTGCTACCTCGCCATCCGCAATTCGAACCGCGTGCCAAGGCGATGATTTCGCTGTTTCAACACGGTGGTCCGTCTCACATGGACTTGACGGATCCGAAGCCCGAGTTGAGCAAATACGATGGGACAGAGTACTCGGGTGATGTTCAGTTTTCGTTCGTCAATGAAGCGAGCAAGAAATTGCTCGGCAGTCCATTCCAATTTCAACCTCATGGGGAATGTGGTACCGAGTTGTCGGAGTTGCTGCCCCATACAGCGAAAGTCATCGACAACATCTGTTTGATCCGCAGCATGCACACCGGAGCCAACGGCCATGAGGTTTCGATCCGCTACTTTCATGGTGGCATCCCTGCAGTCCTGGGCCGACCCACACTTGGATCATGGCTGACCTATGCGTTGGGTAGCGAGTCACAGGACTTACCCGCGTTCATGGTCTTGGCGGATCCCGGTGGCCATCCTGTCGATGGGGCGACCAACTGGAGCAACGGATTCATGCCGTCGATGTTCCAGGGAACAGTGTTGCGGCCAAAGGAGCCTCGCATCTTCAATTTGCAGCCGCCGAAACATTTGTCGGGCGTCTATCAACGCCAGAACCTTGATTTTTTGCAGACGCTGAATCGTCAGCACTTGTCCTCCCATCCCGGCGAAGCGGACTTGGAGGCACGGATCGCCAGCTATGAATTGGCCGCCAAAATGCAAACGGCCGCGAGCGAAGCTTTGGACATTTCCCAGGAAACAGCGGCGACGCACACAATGTACGGTTTGGACAATCCGGAAACGCGTGAATACGGTACGCGATGTCTACTCGCGAGACGCCTTGTTGAGCGTGGGGTGCGTTTTGTTCAACTGTTTCACAACGGTCAGCCTTGGGACAACCACAGCAGCATCAAGACCGGCTTGGCGTCGATTTGTCGAAAGACCGACCAACCCGTCGCAGCCCTCGTAGCCGATCTGCGTCAACGCGGCATGCTTGATTCGACCTTGGTGCACTGGGGTGGTGAAATCGGGCGACTGCCTGTCACACAAGATCATGGAACTGCGGAAAAAGCCGGTCGCGACCACAACGGCCAGGGCTTCAGTATCTGGATGGCTGGCGGAGGCATTCGCGGCGGCATGACCTTTGGCAAGACCGATGACTTTGGACATCACGCCATCGAGAATGTGATGACCCCGAACGACTTTCAAGCCACCGTGATGCACCTGTTTGGTTTGGATCACCAAGCCGTGGTCTTTCCGCATGGAAACCAGCAACAGATCATCACTGCGAACCGTCCGGCTCGCGTTGTCAACGAGCTGATTGGATGAATCAGCGTTCTCGCAGCGTTGAACCCTGCGACGGCAAATCGTGCGAAGCGACTTGCTGTTTCGGCGTTGTAGATGCTGGTCTCGCATGGAATCTTAGCCGATCATGTCATCGAGACCATCGGTTGCGAAACGGCTGCCCCGATAAGCGGTGAGCAGGGCTGCAGGGTCTACGATCCGCCACGCAGGCATGCTGGAGGCCATCACCGTCAGGAAGGCTCCACCTCTCAGCGCCCAGAGCACATAGCCGATCGAGAAGAGTCCTGCTGCCGTTCCCGCGGAACCGACGAAGAACTCGATGGGGGATTCATCGACAGACACATCCGTGTTGTCCCACAAGTCCCACACGATGGCTTGCTCAAGATCCAGTTGCAGCAAACGTTCCAACTCTCGTAGCTCGGGGACCGTATTGTCCGATAAGATCCCACCGGACGTCGATGTGCTGAAGAGGCTTTGGAAGGCCGCTGCGTGGAAACGTTCGTTCATGGTTCCAGATGCAGAACTGATGTCGGTCAACTCGCCTGCCGACTGCCCCTGCTCGCTGCGTCCTTGATCGGATGTTTTGTTGGACGTACCGCCAACGCCGAACAGAGACGGCGCGCCGGGAGCAGAATCTCCCGATGATGTCGAAGTCTCCGATGACGAATCGGTGACATCGTCGGGGCTATCACCGTCGTCCGTACTCGTGTCCCCTGAATCATCGCCCGAACCAGTGTCGTCGACCGGGTCAATCGGGTCCAAGGGAGGAGCACCATCGCCACCACCGGAACCACCATCGGTGCTGCCGCCTGAACCGCTACCACCACCACTACCGCTGCCGCCCGAACCGCTGCCGCCACCTGTTCCACCGCCGGGCAAGATTGCTCCGCCGATGGTCACGTTGATCCGTACGGTCGCCACCGTGCTCAAGAACGTCCCATCGCTGACCTGATATCGAAACACATCCGTTCCTACAAATCCGCTCGATGGCGTGTAAGTCAAGCTGCCATCGGCGGCGACGCTGAGGGTGCCGTGACTGGTTGAGGAAACCAGGAACGTGACGAGCGAATCTCCGTCACCGTCACTGTCGTTGCTCATGATCCCTGGTGCTGTGGTACTGAGTGAATCTCCGGCGACTACGGTCAAGTTGTCATCCAGCGCGACGGGAATCTCCGCGACATTGCTCACCGTGACCACAAAGGCTTGGTCGGTGAAGGAACCGTCCGCGCTGGTTGCTCGAACGGTCAAATTCCGTGTCGCGCCACCGTTCTCAAAATCGACATTGCCCGCGACACGGACAACACCGCTGGCCGGATCAATCGCAAAGCGACCTCCGTCGTCGCTGATCAGCGAGTACGTGATGGTGTTGTTGGTCTGATCCGCGTCGGACGCGCTGGCAGTGATCCCCACCGCAGATCCGATCGCTGGATTCTCGTTGATCATCTCCGTTGCACCGTTGAGGTCATTGATTGCGGAGACAGCGAATTCGTTGACATCGGTCACTCGCACAGTGATTGATTGCGTGTCGAACAGCACACCGTCACTGGCTCGCACGACGATCTGATAATCATTGTCTCCATTGCCATCGATCGCGAACTCGGCATCGGGGGCAGCCAGGAACCATACCGCCCCGGTGCCGGAGTCGATGCCAAAAAGAGCCGCATCGGCACCTCCGACGATCGAATAAGTCAATGAAACAGCTGGAAAATCGGCATCGGTTGCAAAAACGCTGGTGACCGATGTCGTATTCTCATCGATCGTCACGACCGCTGTTGCACCGCCGCCATCGCTGACGATCTCGGGAGACTGATCATTGGCGGGAGTCACATTGATCGACAAAGTAATTGATGAAATGATGTTTACCCCATCGGTCACCGACAAAGTGATCAAATCGCCTGTGCCTTCAGATCCGTCATGCTGATAGGACACCAAACCGGCATCCACATCCGCCTGAGTAAAAACGCTCGTGGGGACGCCGGAAAGTAAAACAATCCCGGTAGCCCCTGGCGAAGTGACCGAGTAGACCAGTTGACTCGGCGAGTTATCCGAATCGAACGCCGCCAATTCCGCCGAGGAAATCACTTGCGTGGCACCTTCGCCAACGATCACGTTGCTCGTATTGACCACCGGGGCATCATCAACCGCATTGACGGTAACGCGAAAGGTCATGGTGACACTCAATCCATACGGATCGGTTGTCTGAATCGTGATGTCGGCAATGCCGCTCTGGTTGGACGCATAGTCCAACGTCAATGTTTTTGACAGATTGTCAATCGTGACACCGGCGAACAAGCCGGGATTGGTGTTGGCCAGCACAGAATGCATCAATGCCGCCGCGCCGTGCTCCGAATCTGACATTGCAGCCGACAAGTCAATGATCGTATCCGCTGCATCCTCCGCAACATTCACGTCGGCAATCGATCCTGATGGTGGCGTGTTCAGAAATACGCCAAAGGTGCCTGTCAGATCATCGTAGACCTCATGTGTGGTGAAGCCAACGGAATCGCCAACCAGGTTGATGTTCGACCATGATCCGCTGCGTGTCGCGTAGAGCAACAAGTCATCGACCGCTCCACCCACAGTCACGCCACCCAGGTTCAGCGTCAGCGCTGAACCCGCATTGAGACTCAAGTTACCTTGAATGTCAATCTGCTCGTGATCGCCCGGAGCCAAGCTGTTGACATCCAATACAATGACCCCTCCATTTCGCACCAAAACATTGCCGACGATCTGCCCATCGCTTGCCAACGTGCCCGAGTCAACCACAACGGTTCCATTCAAGCTCAACTGATTCGATGCCAGCTCCAGCGTTCCGTTCACCACGCGAACGTTCTGGCCGGATCCGTTGAGCACCAGATTGTCACCCAGAATGACAGCACCGCTTGCTTTGTCGATGACCAAATCACCATCGGTCAGATCGTTGCCCGTGATGGTTTGGTTTGCCGATCCGATCAGGCGAAGTGAGCTACTGCCCAGTACAGCATTGTCATTGCTGTGGACATCACCAGTGATATTGATGGTTCCACCATTGATCACGAATGCCGAGTCAAAAAGCAGATCCCCGCTCACATTCAAGGCTCCAGTGACGGTCGCGCTAACGAACCCCGCAAACGACACATCACCAAACGTCATGCCGCTGGCATCGATCGTCGCACCGGTGGATTGAAATCGCGTCGTAACGGCTGACAGATCAATCGTGCCGGCCAAGTACCGCGTGCTGCCGGTCAACGCCAAGTCCTGCGTTGCGGTCGCGACGCCGCCCGTCTTGTTGATGCTGACATTATGCAGAATTCCTGTTCCGCCGTTGGTCGTGATCGTTTGATTTCCATTACCCGCAAGCTCCAAGATTGTTGTTCCGCTGTACAACAAGTCCCGCGTGAACAAGTCACCATGAACGCTGATGACGCCTCCGTTGAGGGAACTGACGGAGTCCAATGTCGTTACTCCGTTGACTTGCAGCGTCCCGTTGATTGTTTTCGCCCCAAGCGCATCGATGTGAAGTTGCTCGATCGGACCAATGTCACCGTCTATGCTGCCCGAACTGATGGAGATCAGGGAAAGCGATAAGCCGGTTGCATCCACCACACCGTTGATTCGCTGCAAGTCACCTCGCAAGTTCAACGCGTCTGTCAGCGTTGCCACACCGGACGCTTTATCGATCACCAAGTGCGAAACGCCTCCAACGCCTCCAGCCGCCGAAACCGTCTGGTCCGTCGTGCCGTCCAAACGCAAGCGAGTCGTACCAGACCAAGTCGAATCGGTGATCACGACGTCACCTGACGCATTGATGTTTCCTCCATTGACCGTGCCCACCGAATCCACGCTCAACTGGCCGTCGACATCCATGTTGCCCACCATCGTGATCGTCCCCGAGGTGCTGATTAGCACATCACCAAACACGGTCGCTGCACTGTCGACCGTTCGAGCGGCCGAACCGACAAAGGACACTTCGTTTCCACCGAAATCGATCGTGCTGGACGCGATGCGAAAGCTGCCGCCGATCGCCAAGTCGGACGCCACTCGCAACGTACCGCCCGTGTTGATGGTGACCGACCCGAGTCGATCTGTGAATGAAATGGTTTGATCTGCCGGTCCGGCGAACTCCCAATTCGACCCAGTGGAGGTGAGCATGCTCGTCTGCAGCACATCGCCGCCCACTCGCACATCGCTGCCGGTAACATCCAGCATTGTCCCGGTGATCGACCAGTTGCCACCGCTGGCTAGCCCCACATTCAGATCGTGTCCATTGGTCGACCAGCCTCCACCGCTCATGATGCTTTGCTGAGTGATACTCAAGTCCATTGCCTGATCAATCAGCCCGCTGTAGCCCGATGAAACCGTCACTCGCGAAACCGCGCCACCGAAGGCAGCGTCGACGATCGAGTCCTTGCTGCTCGTGACATCGAATACGACAGTATCATCCGCACGCGGTACTCGATCCAAGTTCCAGTTTTGAGCGTCCGACCAGTCATTGGTCGATCCCCCTCCGTCCCACACCAAGACGCTGGGAACGGGTGTGACTGTGATTGCCACGGTTGTCGAAGCGACAGAGGCCCCGTCGCCGACATTCACACCCAAGACGACCGTGCCGTTGAAGCCAGCATCCGGCGTGAAACGCAAACCATCGAGCGCCGCGTCTATGTCGACTTCACTCCCCAAGAACATCAGCGTGCCATCGCTGCCATCGCCGTCAATCAACACGAGGTTCGTGGTTTGCGCGAGTGTGAGTTGGCCATCGGTGACGGTCAAGGCAACCATCATCCCGTCGCCTTCTACGTCATAAACATCGATCGCACCGGTCCCGCCCGAGTCGAGGCTCAGCGAAAAATCCTCCAGCGTCAAAGCCGTTGCCGGCGCGGTGATCACCGGAGCATCATTGACGGGATTCACATTGATGGAAACCAAGTCGGTGTCGTATGGATCGACAGGCGCGGACGCCAACGCGGCAACTTCTGCTGCTGAAAGCGCACGCCCCAAGATCCGGGCGTCGTCCACTCGACCGTCCAAATCGTATTGGGAGAAAGTCGGATTGCCGCCGATCGTCGAGGCTGTCGCACCCGTGTAGTCGACCGTTTCGGAGTAGCTCGTCGAACCAACAACGACGCCGTCGATGTACAGCGTCTGCGTCTGTGCAACCGCATCACGAGTGTAGGTGATCAAGTGCCAACCGGTACCGGCAACGGAAACACTAGAAACCGTGTCGTGAAAACTGGATCCGTCGTAGAACGTACCGGTCACGTTGCCACCGTTGACCGAGTCATCCAAGCGAACGATCACACGATTGTCCAAGTTGAACAAATCGGCACCTCCCACGTCCGCTGCGGTCAAATCAACCCAAGCCGACAGTGTCAGACTTTGCGGATTGCCAAACGTATGGCCGAAGGAAATGGCGTCCGCCCCACCATCAAGCAGCAGGACATCGCCACGGATCGGATCGTTGACCACTTGGCTATCACCGACCAGCACGCCATCTCTGCCCGCGGCGCTGCTGTCCGTCGTTGGTGCACCGGCATCAAATCGATAGTGTGCCAGTGCCGCCACATCGCGGTTCATTGCGTACACATCCGCATCGGCAGACGCGATGCTCAGCGTGTCCGATCCGTTGAAGTCAGGATTCGGAGCGTACTGCAGCCCCTGCAACGCCGCGTTGATGTCGGCAACGTCTCCGGTGATCACAAAGTTTGAGTCACCGTTGGTGCCTGATTCAAACGTCAGGTTCGTCGTCTGCGAAAGCGTCAATGTGCCTTGACCGACCGACAACTCAAACGTCAACGTCTCTCCCGTATCGTCCAAGATACTGATCGCATTGCTGTTGCTGTCCTGAAAGACCAATACGGCATCTTCGTTGACCGACTGGGTGGATGGAACGAAATTTTGAAGCGTTACGCCGTTCTGCAGGTCGTACAGTTCGTTGATGTCGGTGGAGTCAAGCGAACGATCGTAGAAACGTAAGTCATCGATTCTGCCGTCGAAATCTCCGGCTGATATCGATTCCGCCCCGATGATCAACGGATCGTTGTTATCCAAGCTACCCAGTGCGTTCGTCACGCTGGAACGCAGCGTACCATCGACATGGAGTGCAAAGTCATCACCGGTTCGGGTCGCAGCAACATGATGCCACTGATCTGTCGCCAACGCCGCAACGATCAAAGACACCGAACCGAGCGGACCGTTCACATTCCAGATGAGTGTGTCCGCCGTGGTGGTTTCGAAGGAATAACCTGGAACGCCCAAACCGTCCGACAAGATCGTTGCGTTTGCGCCGGTCGATGGCAAGTAAACCCACATGCCGATGGAGAAATCAGCGGCTGCAAAGTCGATTTTGTCTGTATCTGGCAACACCGCCAACGCGTGGTTCGCCGTGTCACCGGCAAAGTTCAATCCGCTCGTGCCGATGACGCCTGTGTCGAAGGCCGCGCCGTCTTGGATTGTCCCGTCGATGCTACTGTTGACCGAGTCAATGATGTCTGTCCCGGCACCTGAATCGAACGCGTAATGGGCGATCAAGTTGCTGGTGATGTCCAGTGTCCCCAGCCAGTGTGCTTGAGCGAATGCATTGAATGCAACCTGTGACTCGACATCTCCGATCGTGTACTCCAGAGTCCAGTCGCCGCCCAACGATTCGTGCCCAGTCGCATCGTCGCTCGCGGCAACATCGCAGTCACACAAGACTGACAAAGCGTCCACCAGTGCTCGTCCGTCGGCGGTCGACGCGAGATCACAGCCGTAGATCAACAGGTCGGCGTCCGCGTCCATCGCTTGAGCCCACAGCGCGACATCGCCGGCGTAGCCGGACAAGGCATCCAGCGTCAGTTCCGTGCTGCCGAGTCGCAAGCCGTTTCCGTCACCGTGACTGATCAAGTGAACCGTATCGATGCCGGAAAGCTGTTGCAGCGTCTGAGAGATTTGCTCCATACCGTCACGTTCGCTGGCAAGCTCGACGACGATCCACTGAGTCTCCGCCGACGCTTGATCACGCAAGCCGTTGAGTAAGGTCGCCGAATCCGCGACGCCGGCATCGACAAAGACGACTTCCAGCGGACGTGTTTCGTCGATCGAGTTCCAATCGGCGAGATCGCTCACCGTCTCATCGCCCGCTGACGCATTGCCCGATGCCTGGCCTGGACTTGCCAGGACGGCTTCCCCGCCCGATTCTGCGATCTCGTGCAAACAATCCAACAGTTCGCAATCGGCATCGGCCGGTCCAAAGTCGCCTGGGTCCAGGTCGTCGCCGCTAAGGAGAATGCGCTGCTCCAGCAGGTAAAAGTCAAAATTGCGTTGGTGAGGGTGGGCCACGGCAGCAGTCCGATCGACGTCTGAGAAAAAAGTTGGGGTGTCGGACGGGACTTGGGAGAGCTCTTCTGGGCTCGTTGAGCACGCTTTCCGAGCCGTTTTTTGAGGGGCTTTCCAGGAGCTTTCCGGCAGCCGTCCACGCGAAACCTAGCTCGCCGCTTCGTTTTTTGGGGGTTGTCCGTCAGGGACATCCAAGACAAACGTTCGCCAATTCCAGCGAGATCCATAGAATCCGAACAGACGTGATAATCCTCCGCAGCTTGCCCCTGATGCCCCGCATGGCTTGCACGTGCCATCCGTGATCCGTCATCATCTAGCGTTTGACATGTTCGCGAATGATTTCAACGTCCTGATCTAGACCGGAGAAGAGAGAGATGGGAGTCCACGTATCCGAAGAGTCCTGGTTCAGCAGAATCGGAGGAGCCTTCAAGGGGATTCTGGTCGGCGGAATTCTCTGCGTCATCGGCGTTCCTGTCCTGTTTTGGAACGAAGGCCGCGCCGTCCGAACCGCCAAAGGACTCAAGGAAGGAGCCAAGGTCGTTCAGAACATCGAGCCGGACACCATCGACTCGGCGATGGAAGGCAAGTTTGTGCATGTCTCTGGGATGACGCAGACAGATGACATGCTGCGAGACGACCAATTCGGCATTGAGTACAACGGCATCCGTTTGGTCCGCCACGTCGAGACGTATCAATGGAAAGAACGCGAGGAGCGCGAACGAAAAAAGAAACTCGGAGGCGGCACCAAAACGATCACGACGTACACGTACAGCAAAGTTTGGGAACCAGGATTGATCGATTCGTCAAAGTTTGACGAAGCCTCCACGCACCAGAATCCGACCAGCGTTCCCTTCTCAGCAAGATCCGAGCAAGCCAAACAGGTACACTTGGGCGCCTTTCGATTGCCCGAGAGCTTGATCTCACAAATCAACAAGCCCGAGCCCGTTCAATTCACCATCGACCAGTTGCCCACCGAAACCCGTTCCATGGTCTCACTGGGCCAACGCGATGGCGCAACGATGGCTTACTGGTCAAAGAAGCGATCATCCGATGCGTCCGTAACACCGACTAGCGAACCCGGTAACAACACTGCTGCGGAATCCTCCGATCAACCAGAGCCGATTCAAAAGATAGATCTTGAGCAGGTCGGAACCGAACAACCGGTCGAGAGCGAGACAGAGGTGCTGTCCGAGGAAACACCTGCGCCGCAGACGCTTGCCGCCACCGATATCAGCAGTGATCCGCAAATCGGCGACACCCGTGTTTGGTTTACCGCCACGCCAGCCAGCGAGATCAGTCTGTTGTCCAGTCAACGCGGTGAGTCGTTCCAGCCGTACGTCACTCAGACCGGCACGGAGCTGCATCGGCTGGAGATGGGGTCAGTCAACGCGGAAGAGATGATCCAACATGCGGAGCACGAGAACATGATCCTCACCTGGATCCTGCGTGGCGTCGGCACCGTGGTATTGTTCGTTGGTTTTTCGCTGCTGATGAGGCCCTTGGTGGTACTGGCCGATGTTGTTCCAATGTTCGGTTCGCTGGTAGGATTTGGAACGGGATTGATCGCCGGACTAGCTGCCTTTGCGGTATCGCTCACCACGATTGGAATCGCTTGGGTCTTTTATCGACCGCTATTGGGTGCCACACTGCTGGCCATCGCCGCTGCCTGTATCTTTCTGATCATTCGTCGTGGTCGCAACGCATCGCGAGATCGCGAACCGGTTGAGCGGATGACGGAAATGGACTTGGTTTGATTCGATTTGATCTAGACGCCATCGCCAAGCTTTCACTGAACGAAACAACCAATGGAGTTTTCCATGTTGAAATGCATTTTGATATTTGCCACTTTGATGATCCCCCCCGTGATCACGCTGTCCCCAGCAGCGAACGCACAATCCGATACTTCCAAGGACGAACCAGAAATGTCTGACTCGGCGTTATTGAAACCATGGACTGGACCCTACGGCGGTGTGCCTCCGTGGAATTTGGTCCGTCCAGAAGAGTTTGTCGAAGCGTTTGATGCGGCGATCGTGTTGGCCGCCAAAGACATCGAGGCAATCGCCAACCAAGACGCCGAACCGACTTTCGACAACACAATCCTGGCGTTGGAGAAATCCAGTCAGGAACTTGATCGATTGGAATCCATTTTCTACGTGCACGCATCGAATCTGAATCTGGGACCTATTCCGGACATCGAACGGGTGGTCGCGCCAAAACTTTCCGCGCACGCGGACAGCATCTTTCAAAATCAAAAACTGTTTCAACGCATCGAAACGATTTATAACAGCGATGCGATGAAATCGTTTGATACGGCCCAAAAACGTCTGGTCGACGATCTGTACAAGACGTTTGTTCGACGCGGTGCGAACTTGAACGCGACCGAGAAAGCCAAGATGTCGCAGATCAATTCACGACTGGCGCGGTTGTTCACGGATTTTAGCCAGAACGTGCTGGAAGACGAAAAGGGATTCGTGACTTGGATCGAGAACAAAGATGACCTGCAAGGATTGCCCGAGAGCGTCATCTCTGCGATGGCACGAGCAGCGACCGAGCGTGGCAAAGAAGGCCAGTGGGCGATCACCAACACACGATCATCCATGGATCCGTTCTTGACCTACGCTGACAATCGTGGCCTGCGTGAAAAGGTGTGGCGCAATTACTACAGCCGCGGAGACAATGGCGATGAGCACGATAACAACGCGATCATCACCGAGATCCTCAGCCTGCGTCTGCAACGGGCCAAGCTGCTGGGTTATCCGACCCATGCTCACTGGCGATTAGAAGACACGATGGCCAAGAAACCCGAGCCGACCATGGATCTGATGCTCAAGGTATGGCCCAAAGCCGTCGCACGGGTCCACGAAGAAGTCGCGGATATGCAAAGGATCGCAGACGCCGAGGGCGTTAAGATCACGATTGAGCCGTGGGACTATCGCTACCACGCAGAGAAAGTTCGCAAGGACAAGTACGATTTGGATTTCAACGAAGTCAAACCGTACATGCAACTAGAAAAGTTGCGTGAAGCCATGATGTGGGCATCGGGCGAGTTGTTTGGGTTCCAATATCGACAGGTCAACGACGTGCCCGTATTCCACCCCGATGTTCGTGTCTGGGAAGTCACTCGGCAGGATGGCTCGTTGGTCGGACTGTGGTACTTCGATCCCTACGCGCGTGAAGGCAAGCGCAGTGGAGCTTGGATGACGGCCTACCGCGTTCAGCAAAACATGGATGAGCCGATCACGCCAATCGTTTCCAACAACTCCAACTTCATCAAGGGTGGCGAGAACGAAGTCGTTCTGATTTCATGGGACGACGCCGTCACCCTGTTTCACGAGTTCGGACATGCCCTGCATGGACTCAACAGTGACGTCAAGTACAAGTCGCAAGCCGGAACGAGCGTGGCTCGCGACTACGTGGAGTTCCCCAGCCAATTGATGGAACACTGGCTCGATACTCCTGAGGTGCTCAGCAAGTACGCGGTCCATTACAAGACCGGTGAACCGATGCCACAAAAACTGATCGACAAGATCAAGAAAGCGGCGACGTTCAACGAAGGATTCGCAACGGTCGAGTATCTGGCCAGCGCGCTTGTCGATATGAAACTGCACACCAGCACGGCCCCGAACATCGATCCCGACAAATTTGAACGCGAGACTTTGGCGGAGATCGGCATGCCGCCTCAGATTCCGATGCGGCACAGGACTCCTCATTTTGCACACATCTTTAGCTCAGACAGCTATTCCGCTGGATACTACAGCTACCTCTGGGCTGACGCATTGACGGCGGATGCCGCGGACGTATTTGTCGATGCCGGTTCGTTCTACGACAAAGAAGTGGCAAAGCGTTTGCACGATAGCGTGATGAGCGTCGGCAACACGATCGATCCGGCCGACGGATTTCGAGAATTCCGTGGCCGAGACGTGGACACCAAGGCTTTGCTGCGAAAACGTGGTTTCCCAGTCGACTGAGACGTGGGCGATCGGCACCCATTTGGTCCAAACCATCCAAACGCATCACGTCCAACAGGCCGGGCTGCGGATCGGTTAAACTATGGATACCGTTGACGGAAAAATTCTTCCTCTCAAATTGCTTTCCCCGCCATGTTACGAAACTATCTTGCATGCCTGTTGGTCATTGCCGTTGCATCCTCAAGTGTGTCTGCCGATCAAAACGAACCTGCCACGGGTTCGACAGAGACTTGGGTGACGTCCATCGCGCCGATGGGAGACTCTGGACGTTTCGTTGCGTCGACCGCCAATGGACTGCTGTTGCGTGAATCCGACGTGGTCTCCTTTGATCCGGCGCACCCGGGTGAATTGACCAAACTGTACCAGCACCCTGCGGCCGTCTGGTGTGTGCAAGCCACGGCGGACGGCAAGCGTATCGCGAGCGTCGACTACCGCGGCAATTTGGGGGTGTATGACGTGGAAGCTGGTAAAAGCAGCGTTCACGAAAAGGCGTTTGAGCGTTGGTGCCAATCCATGCTGATCTCGCCCGACAACCAATCGGTCGTCGCGGGCAACGAAGCCGGCAAGGTGCTGGTTTGGAGTCTTGGTGAAAACAAGGTGACTCAATCGATCGAGTTGGAAGGTCACAGCGTGACCGGCTTGGCTTTTTCGCCTGATGGTAAGACTCTGGCGACCACAGACGGTGGTGGTCACGTTCACTTGCTTTCTTGGCCGGACCTCAAGGAGACCGCGAAAATTCAAATCAGTGAGTCACCCGCTTGGTGCATCGCATTCGTGGATGGGGGAGCAAAGCTGCTGGTCGGTTGCTCCGATCGACATCTGTATCAATGCGATGCCAAGGCTGATGCAAAACCAGAGAGTGTCGCGGAGGGCAAGGACTGGATCACTCAACTGGCGGTGTCGTCGGATGGACAAGTCGCTGCGGGTGAAGTCAGCGGCGCGTTGCACTTTCCATCCGCCGGAACGGTGGACTCAATGAACGCCGAAAGTGGTGTGTGGGCGTTGTGCTGGAACGGTAGCAGCCAATTGCTCGCTGGAACACGTAAGCACGGGATCGTGTCGGCAAGCCGTAGTTGGAAATGGTCCCCCAACGCCCCTGCAGCACCGGCAGAAGCAACACCTACAGAAGACAAGCCCGCAGAAGACAAGCCTGCAGAAGCAACACCCGCAGAAGACAAGCCTGCAGAAGCAACACCCGCAGAAGACAAGCCTGCAGAGGACAAGCCTGCGGAGAGCAAAGAGCCCGAGAAGGCGGTCCAATGAGCTCGGCGTCGCGGGACGGTGGTGATCGTCCTGAACCAAAATCGACCGAGCCTCACGAGGGTCCGGCCTCCCAACCAGACTCCACCTCGACAGTTGCCGAAGCGAGCTTGGAGTACGTCGTCCGCTGCGGATCGATGAGATTGCTGTGCGTGATGACGGCCCGGAGCCCTTATCGGTATGGTGACAAAGTGGTCGTCCGGTCCGAGAGGGGAACGGAGTTTGGCACTGTACTGTGCGAAGCCACACCGGCGACGACGGGTGCGATCAAGGAACCGACCGGCGGAAGAATTTTGCGTCTGGTGACGGCTGATGACGAAGCCCAATCTCACCACCTGTCCGGTCTGGTTCGAGACGACATGGCGGTTTGTCAGCGTTGTGTCGATGCGCTCGATTTGAATATGGAGTTGGTCGATGTCGAACGAATCTTGGGGGGCGAGAGGGTCGTCGTTTATTACCTCGCCGATGGCAGGGTCGATTTTCGCCAGCTCGTCCGGGACCTAGCCAAAGAGTTTCAGACGCGGATCGAAATGCGGCAAATCGGGGTGCGGGACGAAGCAAAATTGCTGGCAGAGTATGGGGATTGCGGTCAACCCATCTGTTGTGCGACCTTTCTGACAAAAATGCCCCCCGTTTCCATGCGAATGGCTAAACTGCAAAAATCGACCTTGGATCCCTCTAAGATCTCGGGGCGCTGCGGTCGATTAAAGTGCTGCTTGCGCTACGAATTTGAGACCTATGAGGCACTGGCGGCCGAACTGCCGCCGGTGGGCAGTAAGATTTTAACGAGAGATGGCGGGGCAACGGTCTTGGCTCATGACATACTTTCGCAACAATTGATGATCAAGACAGACGACAAACGCCGCATCCTGATCCCACTGGCTGATGTGGTCCAAGTCACCTTCCGTGCAGAGGAACCGCCCCCCGATGGAAGACGTCGGTCGAGCAAGCAACATTAAGGTTCGATCGGACAGGATTTGGTGGTTGATTGGCGGTAGTGAGACGCGGGGCCGAGACGGGGTCAGTTCGACGGCGATTTGATAGATTCGAGAAATAACCATGACATCAGCACTCCAAGTGATGCGAAAATTGCTCAAGGATGACCCACGGTACAAGCCCGAGGCTTACCAGTTCATCCGAGAAGCGTTGCACTTTGCTCAGGAGAATCTGTCGGAACTCAATCAGGCGGAATACGTCGTCCGCCCCTCTGAAGAAGACGGCCCTCGCCACATCACGGGACAACAGCTCTGTGAAGCCTGTCGATTGTACGCCATCGAACAGTTTGGCTTCCTCGCGGGGATGGTTCTCGCGAAATGGGGTGTCCACTCCACGGGCGACTTCGGCGAAATGGTCTACAATCTGATCCGTATCGATCAGATGCGAAAAAGTGACTCGGATCGCCGTGAGGATTTTGATGACGTTTACCCATTCGACAATGCTTTCGAACCGCACTTCCGAGTCGCCAGGGCGGAAGAAATCTAGTGCCTTCTTAGTGGCCGCTCGAATTCTCTGTGCGATCGCTCTGCTGCTGAGCATCACACACCACGGGGCTGCACATGCCGACGACGGGAACAGTCAAGCGGCCGAAGTCACTACAGCCGAAGACACTGCGGCCAAGCCTGCCGACGAAGAATCAGAAAAGCCCAAGGAAAGGGCACGGCAAAGCTATCTCGGTCGAGTCTTAGCTCAACCGATGAGCCACATGGGGGCACCGTGGTTGATTCGCCCCGAGCGTGACGACGAAGAAAACGCGTCGGTTTCTTTCGACCAATTGGAACTCAAGCCCGGAATGAAGGTCTGTGACTTGGGATGCGGAAACGGCTACTGGACATTGCCCATGGCTCGCAAGGTCGGAACCGAGGGAGCCGTTTACGCAGTGGACATTCAACGCGAGATGTTGCAAAAGCTGCAAGTCCGAGCCGCAAAACTGAAAATCGACAACATCGAACCCGTCCTTGGTGCCGTCGATGACCCCAAGTTGCCCGCCGACACGATCGACCTGCTGTTGATGGTCGACGTCTATCACGAATTCTCGCATCCCGAGTCCATGCTCTGGGAGATCCGCCGCAGCCTCACCTCCACGGGCGTGGTCGCATTGTTGGAGTATCGTGAGGAAGACCCCAAGGTGCCGATCAAGCCACTGCACAAGATGTCCAAGTCGCAGATCATGAAAGAGTACGAGGAGAACGGATTCAAACTCGTACGGGAATTCAACGAACTGCCATGGCAACACTTGATGTTTTTTGCCCGCGACGACAGCCCCCTGCCCGCGATCACCCCCGAACCGACAGCCGAAGTCCTTCAGAAACTCAAGGCATCCGCAGAGAGCAATTGAAGCCCCTAAGGAACTTCGGGTAGGTCGAGCTTAGCCGTTTAGGCGAATGCGAGGAAGCCTGTCCGCGCAAGTCAATGATTGGGAATGGCAATACGCTTGGCGGGGCACTCGCTATCGACTTGGAAAGTCGAGCGACGATTGTCGTTCGACTTTCCAAGTCGATAGCGAGCTCCACCATCCGCCCAAACACAAGCCTACGCCTTGCCCTGGGCTGTTCAAAATTTGGTGTTGACATTGTTTTTTCAGTCCATGTTTTTGTCCCATGCATCGCAATCAGAGTGAGCCTCAGGCGCTAGCCGTGGGCCGGCACCACAATCCGCCTCAGGCCCACGGCTAGCGCCTGAGGCTCACTGGGGGCCACCAGCCGCGCCGGGAGAGGTGACAGAAACTTGCGGAGCGCCGCGGCGTCACAACCCCAAATACTGAAGCGCCCAGGCTTGCCCTGGGCTGTTCAAAATTTGGTGTTGACAGTGTTTTTTCAGTCCATGTTTTTGTCCCATGCATCGCAATCAGAGTGAGCCTCAGGCGCTAGCCGTGGGCCGGCACCACAATCCGCCTCAGGCCCACGGCTAGCGCCTGAGGCTCACTGGGGGCCACCAGCTGGACTGCTCAAAGCTTGGGGTTGACATTGTTTTTTTCAGTCCATGTTTTTGTCCCATGCACCGCAATCAGAGTGAGCCTCAGGCGCTAGCCGTGGGCCGGCACCACAATCCGCCTCAGGCCCACGGCTAGCGCCTGAGGCTCACTGGGGGCCACCAGCCGCGCCGGGAGAGGTGACAGAAACTTGCGGAGCGCCGCGGCGTCACAACCCCAAAATATTGAAGCGCCCAGGCTTGTACCGGGCCGTTCAAAATTTGGTGTTGACAGTGTTTTTTCAGTCCATGTTTTTGTGCCATGCATCGCAATCAGAGTGAGCCTCAGGCGCTAGCCGTGGGCCGGCACCACAATCCGCCTCAGGCCCACGGCTAGCCCGGATATTGCATCCATCGGTTATTGACGCGGGGTTGCGAGTTCGATACGTCCGCTTTTGGGAAATGATTTGATTTTGATGGGGGCTTTCGCAGCGCCGCGCAGAAGGCCCCCCCTCCCCCAAGCGAATGATTCGCTTCGTGGTTGCGTTTTCCTCGAGGGTTGCCGCCCTTAGTCGCTTCGGCAAAGACGCGCCATGACTTCGTTAAAGAGACTCGCGCTAGGGCAGTGAGTCGGAAGGTGAAAAATCACTCGCCGACAAGTCACGCGTACTCGCGCGGCAATCTTGAACAGACGCAAGCGGATCGTATCCACACGCATCCGAGCATGTGTAGTGCCCTGAAGTGCCAACCGGCGGATTCCGTCGACCAACACATACGCCAACGACGACAGAATCAAACGAAACTGATTGGCCATGAAGTCTGTGCAGCTGGTTCGATCGGCAAACAAACACATCTGTTGTTCCTTGATCCGATTCTCCATTTCACAACGCTGACAATAACGTTCTCGATAGAAATCCTTCGGGTTCCAAGCAACACTGCAGATCGTTCCAGGATCGAGGATTTGTCGAACCTGTTTGCCGTCCACGCGAGGGCGATGATAAGTCGGCTCGACGATCCCTTGGGCACTGGGCAGGTTTGTCACGACGAAACGCGGGTTGGCTCCCTTGTCGCCGTGCTCCGCCTTGCCGAGAACCCAGCGATGACGGTCCCATGTTTCCTGAGTGCGATAACGGAACCACTTGAAAAGCGTTCGCGTGGATTTAAATTTCAAATGCTCAAGTCGAGCACGGGTCATTTCGCAGGCAATATTGCGGATCAAGACGTTGTTCTTGGGCAATCCGAAGACATAGTAGACGTCGTTTTTATCGCACCAACGCATGAGTCTTTCATCAGAATATCCGCCATCGCCACGTAAAATGATTTTCGTCTCCGGCCATCGCGAACGAATCTTTTGAACCAGCAGTTTGGTCACCGCGCGAGCGTGATGGGCTGCGCCAAAACTGCTGGGACGTAAGTAGGCGACAAGCAACTGATAGCCACAGAACACGTACAGCGGCAGAAAACAGTGGCCGTCGTAGAATCCATTGAAGTAGTTTTTGTCTTGATTGCCGTGCGTCGGATCATCTGTGGCATCATAGTCCAACGTGATTTCTTCGGGCGGTTTCTCGTAGCTGTCCAGAAAGGTGTTTACGATTTCTTCGTGGATAGCCAGCATCGCTTTGCGATCGACACGATTTTCGAAACGTGAATGCGTTGACGGACTGGCCAAAGGAAAGTGTTCGTCGCTGTCATAGTCATTCTGTGCAGGTGTGCGTCCGGCAGCGACTTGAAAGGCTGCATCATGCCGCAAGTGGGCGTGATCGTTGCCGTCCTCGTAGCCTGCCGCAATTCCAAAGATACGACTGGTCAGGATCTCGGCCTGCGGATGTGCGGTGTAGATAGGATCGCGTGGATCGGCAATACAAGCGTCGACTCGGCGGATCAGGCCGAGTCGTTGATCGACTTCGCGAAGCAGTAGCAATCCGGCGTCGGACGTGAGCGTTCCGCCATCAAAATCAAACTCGACAGCTTGGCGACGGAGGCGTTTCAGTGCAGCTCGTTTTCGATTACGCTTTGTCATTGCCGAGAGCCTTGGGCTTGGGATGTGTGAAGTGTTGTAACTCCAATGCATACCAGGACTAAGGCTCTTGCGCTATAGGGGGAAACAAATTTTCGGATGCAATATCCGGGCTAGCGCCTGAGGCTCACTGGGGGCCACCAGCCGCGCCGGGAGAGGTGACAGAAACTTGCGGAGCGCCGCGGCGTCACAACCCCAAATACTGAACAGCCCAGGCTTGCCCCGGTTCGGAGCACCAACTGGCAGCTACCGTCAACACAAGCACATTGGGAGCAACGCAAACCACAACAGCCCGCAAGGTGGTCGGCCTGCAGGATGCCCTCTTTTTTTTCGGATCCAGCTACCTCGTTGCCACCGCATCGGACACCCGAGATGGGTTAAACTCTGCCCATCAACGAATCATCGGAACCACTGGGTTTCGACTTTGCGACGACATTCCTGCCTCTCTCATTCCCGCCGGTCGATTCATGTCAGACACTCCCGCCGTCAGCCCGAGCCAACAGTCCTCCATCATGTCTCGCTTGTCGGTCATGATGTTCCTGCAGTTCTTTGCCTGGGGAGCCTGGTTCGCCACGCTTGGGCTGGCCATGACCAACAAAAACTTGGGAGCCTTCATTGGCGCGGCCTATGAATCGGCACCCATCGCAGCGATTCTGGCGCCTCTGTTTCTGGGCCTGATCGCCGATCGCTTCTTTGCCTCCGAAAAAGTGTTCGGGTGCCTGATGATTTTGGGCGGGATCATCATGTTTTCGATTCCGCACTACGCCAACGATGCCAGTGCGTTCGCCGACGCATCGCAAGTTCAGATCGAAGAAGCCAACCCGACCTTGGATGCCGAGGCAATCGGGAAGCTGTTTGCAAAACAGCAAGCCGAAGAGAACTCGTCCGGCAATATCCTTGGTTGGTTGATCCTCGCTTACATGCTTTGCTACATGCCAACGCTGGGACTGGGAAACACGATTGCGTTCACCCACATCCCCAGCCAAGACAAGTTTCCAGCGATCCGCGTTTGGGGAACCATCGGCTGGATCGCCGCCGGGCTGCTGATCGGCGCCTCCGGATGGGACCGCACCTTCACCATCTTTTGGCTCGGCGCCATCAGTTCACTTGCATTGGGACTATTCTGTTTTGCGTTGCCCAATACGCCGCCACCGCTCAAGGGCAAAGCGATCAACCTCCGCTCGCTGTTCATGGTCGATGCGTTCAAGTTGCTCGCCGATTGGAACTTCCTCGTGTTCGCCATTTGCTCCACTTTGATCTGCGTCCCATTGGCGTATTACTACGGCAGCACGTCGCAGTACTTGGGCAACACCGGATTTCCGGCGGCGGGTGCAACGATGACTTTGGGGCAGATGTCAGAAATCATTTTCATGCTGCTGATTCCATTCTTCTTTCGACGATTGGGTGTCAAAGGCATGATCCTGATCGGCATGGCCTGTTGGGTCATTCGCTACGGATTGTTCAGCGCCGGTGCGCCGGAGCAAGTCACTTGGATGCTGCTGTTGGCCGTGGCTCTGCACGGGATCTGCTACGACTTCTTCTTCGTCACCGGATTCATGTACACGGACCAAAAGGCACCGGTGGAGATTCGCGGGCAAGCCCAGAGTTTGCTCGTGTTCTTGACGCAGGGAGTGGGAATGTTTTTCGGCTACCGAATCATGGCGGCCGGCAGCTTTCTTGGAATCGATCTGGGATGGAAGATTGGCGAGTACGGAGAGCAAGTCACCACGGCGGCAACCTTGGCATCGGAGATCGATGAAGCTAGAGGTGAAACAAACATGAGTTTCATCGAAACCTTCACCAACATGTTCTCTCGCGACTTGCCCGACGGCGTCGACGATCAATTGCTCAGCAGCACAATGTCGCAGTGGCAGAACTTTTGGATGTTCCCCGCGATCATGGCGGGCATCGTCCTGGTGATCTTTGCCGTCGGATTCTGGGACAAAACCAAGCCACCGGTCGTCGATGCTGGCTCAGACGACGGTTCCGATGGTACGCAACCTTCTGACCCACTGGTCTCTAGCTCTAATCCCTATGAGCCCTCTGCTTAGGCTGCAGACATGTGATTTCGCAACGGATCTGGCGAAGGCTTTCCGATACGGTAGCCGCCTCAGCTCAGAGTCTTACGTCGCGGGCATCTGCTTATGACAACGCAGTCTCTAAGAAGACTGCTTGTGAGATTTCGAGGACGGCTCCGGCAGGTAGCGCCTCAAAGATCACCACATTCACGTCGTTGTCGAGAGGAATCTCGACGGTCACCCAGTTGTCGGACAGAACAGGCACTTGGGTCCTTGAGATCGCCTGTCCTTCATTCTCAAGCTTGATTCCTACACTTCGTGCTGTACTGTCCCCCGCATTGAAATTCGCAAGTCGGAATCGAAGCAGGAATGTGGGATTCACTGCCCTTTCGACCCTGTCGATTCTTCCACCAAACCAGCCGCCAAACTCGCTTCCCGCTTCAAAGCGAATCAATGCATCGGAATCGATCGTCAAGTTTCCCCCGTCATGGAATTCTCCTGGCGCGTAGCTTGCGCTGAGCATGTCAATTCCATCGAGCGCTCCATCAAGCGTCGGCTGGGGCCATTGTGCGGGGGCTGAATTCACCGAAGGGACGATGCTGTTGTATAGATCCCGTATCGCTTGATCATGATTTCGCGTTTTGTAGTACTCGCGTCCGCCGACCACATTGCCGCCCGTCAAGCCTGTAACATAACTGAGGACGTCGACTCCCACGTGGTACGGAGCAATATTGCCATTGTCAATTGCATCGAAGAGACCGTACGGCCCCTGCAGGCCCGGATTATTAGTCAAAACGGTTCCGATGAATGACTGCACCGCGCTGGGTAAGAATTGCATCGCAGACGGCACTGCGTACAATGAGCCGATGCCTCCGTGCAATGGATTCCCGTTGGTCGACAATCCGGCGACGCCGATATTTCCGCGATACTCGTATCCCATCTCGTCGTAGATTGCCGATGCGCTCGCGAATCCTTGACGTCCGTTTAGTTGCGCACTGTCCAAATGGGCGATGAGCGTATTGGTCAGCAGAGGTCCGATCGCGGTATCGACATCGTCAAACGTCTGGCTCGACCAAAACGCTTGGAAAGCTCCCCCTTCGCCTGAGCCCAGCACATCAATCTCGCGGCCTTCTTGAGTAATGTACTTTCTCGTCCTCAATTCTGGGAGGGAGTCGCTGTCAATCAATCCGTTGACGAACAAATCAACCACGGCAGCACGTGCTTCATCCCCAAAGTTATCGAGCACCCCAGTGCTGCGAACTCCAGTGTTTTCATCGATCGAGTGATGCAGGCGTTTGTCGCTGCTTTCTGAATCGACCAGATTCGCCATCCCCTGCCGGACCTTAGCGAGAATTTCATTCGCCGTCTGGTGCAGCAGTATTCCCTCAGGCGTATTGCTAAATCCTGATGCTTCCATCAATCCAATGCCGCTCACCAGATTCGATAGCAGGACGCCATTATCGAAGACATCCGCTGTCGACCTCTGTGGATTCAGACTGCCCGTCATTGGATCAAAGTGTTGCCATACCAGGAGGCGATTTGCGCCTTGTAGATTCGTGATCGATTCCAGCAGTTTTCCGACGCGGGCAACGGATTCCACGCGTTCCGACTCGGTCGTTTGAATGAATCCGGAAATGAGTTGAACATCCGCGCTGAACGCGAAACCGATGGGCGCTGGAGAAACCAGCGCGTCAGCAATATTTCCTGCTGCGTCGATGGAGTCGATTGGCAACGCAGTGTGACCTGCTACTCCGGCACCTGTCCGAAAGACCGACCAGTTTCGTGCCACCTGTTGCTTTACCATCTCGCTCTGGGGTTCCGCAGTAGACGTGATGTCCATCGCAAAGACGGTCTCATTCCCAGCAGCGTCGAATGCGTGGTACTGGATGTTATTGCTGCCTGTTTCAAGTCGAAAGACGCCATACTCGGTGCGTGGAGAATCAACGTTATCTATCACCTCAATCGGGGCGTAGAGAATGGGAGTGTGTACGAGGCCGGTGCCATTGGGTAATTGGGCAAGGTCTACGGAAACGGTAGGAGGCGTCCGATCAATGGTTCCTGCTGCAATTCCCGAGTACACATAATAGAAGTTGAATACGGACTTAAGTCTTAGATCCGCTTGATAGTCTCCGGTGAAGGGTGCATCAACGACGGTGTGCGTCGTGGTTCCCGTCTGAAATGTCGTCAGTTGTTCGCCGACCCGAATTCGCATTTCTGTCGACGTGATCTCCGGCAACTCATCAATTCCCGAGTAGTCGAATCCAATCGCGATGGCATTCGTCAATTCGGGGCCGTCCAGTTCGATCTCGGGGATTTCCAGAGGACCTCTGCCGAGTTGATTGATGACAAGCAATGCATCCAGGGCAGACACGTTACCACTTCGATTGACGTCAAGGTGTTCGCTGTATTCTGTTCCCGGCAGACTATTGATGATCAGCAAAGCGTCTAAGGCGGTCGGACTGCCGCTCCGATTGACATCCAGAGTGGTAAACACTTCTCCAGCCAACATCTGTCGGCCGTCGAGAGCTTCAAGGCGAAGCCCACGTCGTGTGGATCCGACGCGGCAAAGAGAGCGATTTGTGTAAATCCTATCGACTTGTTTCGCTATCTTGCGTAGGACGGCAGATATAAAATTGCGGATTTTGATCGAGACTCGATGGCGTAAGCGGCGGACGTAGTGAGATTGACCCCGAAAAACGAGACGCCTTGTTACCCATGAATTGCTCCTTGGATTCCTCTTTGATCGGCTCATGATTCGCTCCCCAGCGCTTTCGAAAGACTGATAACCTATCCGTTCAGTCCTAAGTTTATGCGCTGTTTTCTGACGAATTCGGTTTTCCCGAACTGCTGTTGCAGAATGATCAAAGTGAGTTCTGTGACTCAAAGGAGAAATAAAAATGGCGATCAGCCATTTCTTTGCTTGAGTCGACTCTGATCAGTGGCGTGACGCCAAAATTGTCCTGCTCGAATGAATTCCGTTCGGTATCGTATTGAGCCCCGATCGCTAGGTCAGCTCGGTCGGACTCTAGCAAGAGACGGATGTCAGGTGTACGTTTGCTTCGTGGTCCATCTCCAGCGGCACGATTCAAGTTTCCATGGATAAAGATCTCGATCGCTGTGGATTGATCCTGCGGGAAGGTTGCATTGTTTTTCATGGTTGGCAAAAAGCTTTGGTTTATCCTCAAACCATCTTTTAGATAGGACCAACTCATACCAGTGGAATCGCCGGTGTCGCCCATCCCACCGGAATCCAGTTCAACGTCGCACAACACATTGGTGCTGATGCGCAGGACAGACAGATCGCCTACAAATCCCTCGGTCAACTCCGGCTTCCATTGCAGGCTGCCGGTTCCGATAACATGTCGGGCAGATGTGTCATATCCAAGTTCGCATTGAAGTTCCCAGTGCCCACGAGTATCGTTTCCCACCACGGTGGAGCCCGTGCTTGTGATGTGGATGACCTGATCGCGAATCGTCAAATCAACGTCATCGACACCACACGCGTCCGCGCCAAGCTGTCCGAAAAAAGGTGTCATGTAAATGGAAGCTCCCCAGCCATCTGGATCGTCGGATGGATGAGGTCGGAAGTTCATCGCACCGGCAGGCGTCCGGACGACAGAGCCGAAATGAAATTTGTCATCTCCCTGACTTACATGCAGTCGATGCTCGACGTTGCCGGTGTCTGCGTCCACCGTTCGTACAATCGAATAGTCTGCGGCAGGAACGACCAGACTGGCTGACAAAAGCCCCCAATGCCTTCGGAAATCATTCGCCACCGCCTTTTGCAGTCGTTGTCTGGAATCATCAATCAGACCGAGATATGCCCCTGCAGGATGACGCTGGTCTGGGAATATTGAAGCGGCATGGGTAACGAACCGACGATCAAACGCGAAAGCGTAGGAAGGGAAAACATGAAATGGTAGTGAAGTCGAACGCCAAAAATTCAAGAAGAATTCTCGCTGTTTCTGAGGCGAAAAACCCATCGAAGCTGGCCCGCTTGGGTATCCGATCATTTTGCAAAGCACCGGCTTATCCTCCGAAAGCTCAACAGCGCGAAAGCAATTGTCTCTGGTCTGTTTCACCACTTCTGACGGATCATTGCTAAGCTGCCACGCGCCTCCCACATCAGGAAAGTACCAGTCACCTATTTCGCGTGCACGTTTTGATCTTTGACCGGAGTACGCCGCGATTGGCGCAGAAAACGTAACCGGTTTTCCTGTCGCGTTACGGAGCTGCGTCATCCATTGAGCCAATGTATCGAATTCGATCAGCTCACCACGAATGTGCCCAACACAGAACGCATCAACAACGCCGGCCTCATTCGCCTCAATTGCCTTCACAAACTCGGCTTCTGGTTTGAATCGAAAGTCGTCCGGAACCGACAGTCCCGCAATCACTTTGAATCCAAATTCAGACGCGATGTAGGGAATTTCACCAAGAGTGTTTTCCATTCCGAAGGTGATCACTCCCGTCACGCCGAGCTTTTTCATTGCCTTGAAATCTTCGCGGATTGAATCCTTCGTGGGAAAAGAGCCGGATAGCGGATTAAATCCAACGGGATCGTACGCCATCCAGTTTTCACCACTGAGCAGATCGACAAGTTGAGACTGCTCGTCGTTCCGCCTTTTCTCGATCCACACGACTGCTGCTGTGGAGGCAAGGGTGAGCACCGAGAATGTGATCAGCCAACGTTGTTTTGAGAACCGGCTCCACAAAATGATGAACAACAGCCCAGTCAACGCAAAGATGATGAAGCCAACCTCTTCACACCAAAGTCGATCAAGAGTTGAAAGCGATACGTGCGCAATCTCACGTGAAATAAGAGACCAAGCACCGGGGAGAACAAAACCCATTAGTCCAAATAGCAAGGACTGGGAGGGCAGAGGAATCGAAGCGATGAATCTGCGCCACGGACTAGTCGTGATCGCGACTGCCTTGGTCACGTCGGAAATCGGATGCGAGTGCGGATTCTTTATGATCTCTTGTGCTTGGTGCAGCCTCATTTCAACAACCTATTCTTCCACACTGTCGAACCAGAAAAGCAAGTTGTCTTGAATGATCCGTAAGCGCCCAACGGCACCATGTGCCGTCGGGGCGGGCGGAGGGTTTATTCTGACTCGGATTGGCTGAGGCGTCGATCGAGTCGGGCTCGGTCACGCCGGGCGTTGCGTTGCCGACGCTCTTCGGCGCGGTAGTGACGAACCGATTCTGGGTGTGACTTAGCCCACGCATCTGGACGCAAGCTCGCGTAGTCGGTGCTGCCAGATAGCAGTGTATCGAGCACGTCTTTGATGTAGGCGTAGACATCCAAGTCATTGCGGATCGCGCTGCTGCACAACGTCATTAAGTCCGCCGTGCGATAACCGGCAGCTACACTGCCGATGAACAGCCAGTTCTTGCGACCCAGCGCAACCTGTTTCATCAACTGTTCGCACTCGTTGTTGTCGATCGGGATCCGACCATCCCCAAGGTACTTCACTAAGCCATCCCATTGATTTAGCAAGTAGCCCTTCGCTTCGCCGATCTTCTCTTTCGTTGACACCTTCGACATCTCGTTTTCCAAGTAGCTACGAAGCAGCGTCCACACCGGCAAAGCGTGCTCTTGCCGAAACGCAAATCGCGCGTCCCAGTCCATGTGGCGACATTGATCTTCCAAATCGTAAAGCCGATTGAAACACTTCAACAACGCGGTCGCATGCTCACGATGATTACCTAACGCATACTCCGCCTTGCGTCGCGCATGGGCAACGCATGCGGCATGGACAACCAAGCCGTTGGAACGCATGTGAATCCCAGTGTTCGCGCCGTAGCAATCGCCAAGTAACGTGCCTTCGTAATCGCGATCAATCAAGAACAGGTCTGGCCCGTCGCGATGTCGACTTACCGTGAAGTCAAACACGTTGATCGGAACACTCACCCCGCGATAGGCCCACATCTTGGCTCGAACACTCTTGGCGTTCTCCTCTTTGGCTTTCGCTATCACCTCCGCAGCCCTGCGGCTCTTGGGGTCGTCTTCGTCAATCTTGGGGATGTCTTTGGGAAGCAGCAACAACACGCCCGTGTCATCACTGCTGATGCAATGATCGGTGCGAACCAAATCGGCCAGATAGGCAGCAAACGGACGAATCAACTTCGCCGCTGCTTCTTGGATGTTCAATAACGAACTGCGAGAAATCGTGATCCCGCAACCAGCAAAAAGATCCTCTTGGCGATAAATCGGCAAGTGATAACTGAACTTCGCGGCGATGATCTCTGCGGCGAAGGAGGTGTCGTAGCGATCGCCCGCGATCAACGATTCGGGCCGTGGCATCTGCATCACGCCTGCATCAGGTTCACCGCTGCGGACGTACTTGGGATAGATCTTCTGCAAGATGTAAACGATTGGGCGACGATAGTGAGCCGTCTCGACGATGTCTTCGCCGATTCGCGTCAGGCCTTCCTTCTCTTCGTCGGACAAGTCGATCAGGACTTGCTTTCGCTCTAAGCTCTCGGGGAATCGCTCGTTACGTTTCCGCCTGCGTGGCTTGGGTTTTGATTTGCCAGTGTTGTTGTTTTCATCGCATGCTTGCTCGATACCTTCTCGCGCGTCAGCAGCTTGTTCGGGTGTGGCAAACTCAAACTTGAGCTGGTCGACATCGTCGAAGCGTTCGCTTTGGCGACCAAACAGACGGCGGATCAGGGCTTCGAGCTGGTCGCGAGATTTACGAAGTTCATCACTGATCGCTTCGTTCTTTTTGATCAGCTTTTGCTTCTCGTCGCCCAGCTTGGCAACTTCTTCAAGTAGCAGCTTGGCGTCGCTTGCGAACTTCTCGTTCTGCTCGCGAAGGACGGCGTTTTGTCGCTCAAGTTGCTCGATTCGGTTCATGCAACCGAAGGTAACGATGTGGCGCAAAAGCGCAAGGGCAAACCGACCAAAGCAACAAAAAAAGAGCAAGTTTTCTTGGCCCCAATCAGACCGTTTGAAAACTTGCTCTTGTGAGTGATGACGTCGGCTTTCGCGTCGGTGCGAATTACGCGGCCTTGAATCGCTTGCGTCGCTTGGCGTTCTCGATGGAGATTCCACCGAGCAACATAGCTAGTTCCGCCGCGTCGATCTGAACGGTCGACTTGCCTTGGTCAGTGATTCGCTCAAACGTTCCTGACTCCAATCGCTTGTACCATAGTGCCAATCCGTCGCGATCCCAGTAGAGTGCTTTGAGCTTGTCTTTGTTTCGGTTGATAAACAAGAAGAGGCTGCCGTCGTTGGGTTCCCGATGCAACGAATCTCGAACGATACCGGCTAGTCCACAAAAGCTTTTTCGCATGTCGGTGGGCTGGGAGAACAGGAAGATGTCAGTGTTGGTTGGCAATGCGATCATGGCATGTGTTCCTGCTGGGCAAGTGAGAGCGATCCGCTAGTCTGAATTCTCTCGATGACGGCCAGCAGGATGTCGATTCGCTGTGCTGGGATTTCGATGACGGCTCCGACGGTCAGGCGAACTCTCAGAGGCGGTTCGTCATCGATTGACTCGCTCGGGAGAACTTCAACGGGCAGGAAAGTCTGCCTCGGTTGATCAGTTGCTTGCGAGAGTTCTCGCCGCCATTTGTAGAACGATGCGGTCGAGATTTGTTGTGTGTCACAAAACCGAGCGATGCTCAATCCCGAGTGTGACTGGCGAGAGATCAATTCTCGCCAAGCCTGCCGCAGGGCAGGATCCGGTTTTCGCGCCATGGTGGACTCCGTGTAGGCGGGGCAAAACCCGCCAAACTAAACCGGCAGTCAAGATGAAACCTACGTGCGCTTACAATGATCCGGTAGATAGGGGCACCAGCGATGACAATTAAATCCAAGGATTCGCCTCGCTCCACGAGACCAATGCGGCTTGCCAAGCTATCGAAGAATGCTCGACGCGTAATCGGTCCCGGTTGTGATCGAAAGCAGTGATTCCAACCAGCAACGACTGTTCGCAGAAAATCAATGATGGCTGGCGTGAGCAGCGGTTCGGGGGCTCTGTCCATTTCAAGGATTCGACGAAATGCGCATAGGATCGGCAACCGAGTATCAACCTGGGTGAGGTCAAATTGATAGGGCACTAACAGATGCAGCGATTGGAACTTTGACAACTTCATGCTTCCATCTCTCACTCCGTCAGAATATGTGCTCGGTGCCATTCCAACCTGGATCGCTGCGTCACCCTGTTTGGGGAACGCTGCTCGCTTCGGCAGCTCGGTCAGATAGCGTCTCGTGTCTGGAATCAGCAAGTCCCTTCTTACCGATTCCCAAAAGACTCGATGGATATTTGCCATGTTTGCGTCGTAGATGCTGCTGATTCTCGCAAGCCGCTCTTCGTACTTCTCTTGAAATTCCCTGTTCTCCACACTTCGCTCCAGTCTAAAACTGGTCTTTGGCTGGCGGTCACGTGACGGCGCGAAGCAGTGATCCTATCAAAAGCAGATCCTCAATCAGTATTCCCACAGCAATTATTAAATGCCAACGTCGACGCCCTCATTCGGAAATCCCGAATGGACACGCTGAAAATGACTGTGCGCACCTCTGATCTGAACGAGTTTCAGATGATCTAGACGAACTCGCTATTGTGCGTTGCCCGAACCAATCATTTGGTCAGGATCAGTTTTCCCTGACGGGTGCTTTGCAGGCGATAGAGTTTGCCTTCGTACTCGATCCAGATCTCGTCGCCGCAGCGGGCGAGGTCGGTGAAATGCACGATCTTTGGACTGAACGGGGCTGCCCGGTCCGCAAAATCAGCGGTAAGTCCTTCGGGGACGGAGGATGCCGGTTGTTCGGGAGCAGTCATAAGTCGTTCAAAGATGGTGAGTTGCGCAATCCGCATGCTTTAACGCACCCATTGTTGCGGAAAAAGAACTCCAATGCAATACTTATTGAGAACGAATCGCAATAAGTCCTTCCGGGCCGACGACGCTAACGCTGAACTGTTCTAAGCTTGGTGTTGTGTCTTCTTGGGTTTGCAAGTTCATGTCCCTGCTGCCGGCGCAGCTGGCGGCCCCAGTGAGCCTCAGGCGCTAGCCGTGGGCCTGTGGCGGATTGTGGTGCCGGCCCACGGCTAGCGTCTGAGGCTCACTTTGATTGCGATGCATGGAACGAAAACATGGACTGAAAAAACAATCCCACACCCCCCAACTTTGAGCAGTCCACGCTAACGCCACAGCCATTGGCGAAATCCCTGGACGACTTGATCGCTGCGGCTGAGGCCTTGCCAAAGGACCATGGCCAGTAGCGTCAAGGCGATGAGCAACATCACGCCGCCGTTGCGAAATCGCGTTCCCGGTGTCTTTTGAATGGCTTGTCGAAACAACCCCATCAACTGATGCCAAAACTCAACCGACACCACCGGCTCGAACGCTTCGATCGTCGCGTGATCGAGCGACCGATGGCCGGCCACCCGAAGCCGAACACCGAGCTTGGGCAAGTGAACTTGCAAGGCTTGCTCATCCACCGTCGTCGTCGAATCCAACTTCTGAGCGGCGTCGACCAAGGAACCAAAACATTCCGGAGCGGTGCGGCCGTAGACGACCAAACGTGGTCGAGCTGTGATGGCAAAGAGCAACACCAGCAAGGTGTAAAACGAGAGCAACGCACCCCATACCCAAACGCCAAAGAATCCCGCCGCTGCATTTGGAAAGAATAGCTCGCCGGGTCCCACCGCGATCAGTCCCGCGATTGCGAACCCCAACGCCACAATGTCGCGGGCTCCGGTTGTCACCAACACCAAACCGCTGATGCGGATCAGCCCCAGCACCAGCAAGTAGCCCACCAGCGGCAGTAACGCGAGCAACAGGACGAAGGGTGGAATGTTCATGACTCAGACGGGGACACAGGTCGCATTGGGCCGGGACACAGGTCGCAATGGGCTCAGAGCAACACCATAACACGCGGGGTCTCTGGACGCGATCACACGCTGAAATCCTGATGCGACGTCCGGCTAGCCCGGATATTGCATCCGAAAATTTGTTTCCCCCTATAGCGCAAGAGCCTTAGTCCTGGTATGCATTGGAGTTACAACACTTCACACATCCCAAGCCCAAGGCTCTCGGCAATGACAAAGCGTAATCGAAAACGAGCTGCACTGAAACGCCTCCGTCGCCAAGCTGTCGAGTTTGATTTTGATGGCGGAACGCTCACGTCCGACGCCGGATTGCTACTGCTTCGCGAAGTCGATCAACGACTCGGCCTGATCCGCCGAGTCGACGCTTGTATTGCCGATCCACGCGATCCTATCTACACCGCACATCCGCAGGCCGAGATCCTGACCAGTCGTATCTTTGGAATTGCGGCAGGCTACGAGGACGGCAACGATCACGCCCACTTGCGGCATGATGCAGCCTTTCAAGTCGCTGCCGGACGCACGCCTGCACAGAATGACTATGACAGCGACGAACACGTTCCTTTGGCCAGTCCGTCAACGCATTCACGTTTCGAAAATCGTGTCGATCGCAAAGCGATGCTGGCTATCCACGAAGAAATCGTAAACACCTTTCTGGACAGCTACGAGAAACCGCCCGAAGAAATCACCTTGGACTATGATGCCACAGATGATCCGACGCACGGCAATCAAGACAAAAACTACTTCAATGGATTCTACGACGGCCACTGTTTTCTGCCGCTGTACGTGTTCTGTGGCTATCAGTTGCTCGTCGCCTACCTACGTCCCAGCAGTTTTGGCGCAGCCCATCACGCTCGCGCGGTGACCAAACTGCTGGTTCAAAAGATTCGTTCGCGATGGCCGGAGACGAAAATCATTTTACGTGGCGATGGCGGATATTCTGATGAAAGACTCATGCGTTGGTGCGATAAAAACGACGTCTACTATGTCTTCGGATTGCCCAAGAACAACGTCTTGATCCGCAATATTGCCTGCGAAATGACCCGTGCTCGACTTGAGCATTTGAAATTTAAATCCACGCGAACGCTTTTCAAATGGTTCCGTTATCGCACTCAGGAAACATGGGACCGTCATCGCTGGGTTCTCGGCAAGGCGGAGCACGGCGACAAGGGAGCCAACCCGCGTTTCGTCGTGACAAACCTGCCCAGTGCCCAAGGGATCGTCGAGCCGACTTATCATCGCCCTCGCGTGGACGGCAAACAGGTTCGACAAATCCTCGATCCTGGAACGATCTGCAGTGTTGCTTGGAACCCGAAGGATTTCTATCGAGAACGTTATTGTCAGCGTTGTGAAATGGAGAATCGGATCAAGGAACAACAGATGTGTTTGTTTGCCGATCGAACCAGCTGCACAGACTTCATGGCCAATCAGTTTCGTTTGATTCTGTCGTCGTTGGCGTATGTGTTGGTCGACGGAATCCGCCGGTTGGCACTTCAGGGCACTACACATGCTCGGATGCGTGTGGATACGATCCGCTTGCGTCTGTTCAAGATTGCCGCGCGAGTGCGCGTGACTTGTCGGCGAGTGATTTTTCACCTTCCGACTCACTGCCCTAGCGCGAGTCTCTTTAACGAAGTCATGGCGCGTCTTTGCCGAAGCGACTAAGGGCGGCAACCCTCGAGGAAAACGCAACCACGAAGCGAATCATTCGCTTGGGGGAGGGGGGGCCTTCTGCGCGGCGCTGCGAAAGCCCCCATCAAAATCAAATCATTTCCCAAAAGCGGACGTATCGAACTCGCAACCCCGCGTCAATAACCGATGGATGCAATATCCGGGCTAGTGTCGTGAATTGACATTGATTGGAAAGGAGGCAAATACCAGCACGAAGCGCAAGCGAGTGAATAAATCGCCCTGAATCACTCGCTTGCGCGTCGTGCGGGTATCAAAGCTCAACTCGCGATTTTGGCACTAAGGAACGCATCATCAAAAGATGCCGTAATGGATTTCGCCAGAAATCCTGGGCGAAAGGAATTCTGGCGAATCCCACTACCAGGTGCGACACGAAATGGTTCATCGTTCCTAACGACCTTTCCCCATTGATTCGTTCGTCACAATCTGTTTCTTCAAATCGGCGGCGAGAATTGTTCGGGGGATGTGGTGCCCTATCGGCAGAATTGGTCCTGCGACCACTTTTCGTAAGGCACATTCCAACGGAGGCAACTCGGGTCCAGGCAGCAACCCGAATATTCTAACCCAGATATCTTCACGCAACGAAAGCCATGGACAGCACTCGCCCCAACGCCGCCGCGACCGCATCCCCCTCAACCGTCCCAGCACATTGCGTTATTACCGCGACGCCCTGGGGCGACATCGCCAAACGGTTAGAATCGACAGCCGAGCTGTTGGAACAAGCCACAGCGGGGTTGGCGAGCTCATCGGACTCAAACGTGACTCGCTCCGCCCCCACATGCACGCTGACCGTCATCATCCCGGTATTCAACGAACGGGAAACATTGCCGGTTGTCCTGCAGCGTACCGAAGAAGTCATGCCGGCCGACGCTGAACTGATCATCGTGGACGATGGCAGCACGGACGGAACCTGTCAGTGGCTGCAACAGTTACCAGCTAGTCCACGTCGCAAGGTCATTTGCCGTCGCAGAAATCACGGCAAGGGCTCCGCCGTTCGGCTGGGCATTCGCCACAGCCAAGGTGACGTGGTTGCGATCCAGGACGCCGATCTGGAGTACGACCCGTTTGATTTGCTGGACGTGATCAAGCCCATTGCGGAGAACCGAGCCGACGTGGTTTACGGGTCACGGTATTTACGCCAGTCAGATGATCCGTCCGTACTGCATCGATTCGGCAATTGGTTGTTGACAGCGTTGAGCAATCGGTTGACCGGCCTGAAACTGACGGACATGGAGACATGCCACAAAGCGTTCCGCGGTGACCTGATCCGTTCGATCCCGTTGCGGGAGTGCCGATTCGGATTCGAACCCGAGATCACGGCCAAGATCGCGGCCCGCAAACAGCGTGTGTTGGAGGTGCCCACGGGCTACGAATGCCGTGGATACGACGAGGGAAAGAAGATCGGGTGGCGGGATGGCATCGCGGCATTGGCCTGCATGTGGCGATATCGCCCCCGTTAGGTCCCAGAAGGGCGGCCAGCGGTCGGCAATTCGCATTTTGCGAGCTTGCAATCGATCGGGGGACGACAACGCCTGCGCCGATCGATAAACTGGCGGCCTGTCCATCAGCCCGCTGAGTCGGCGCCCGCTGCGCAAGAGCAGGATCGATTCTCTGGCTGAGCCACGTCCGCCAGCCTGACCAGAGAACACCGCTGTGACTTTCGATCCGTTTAACGCTCGTGACCAATTTGATACCGGCAACGGCTCCGCCACCATCTTTCGGCTGAGCAAGCTGCAGGAGGCCGGGCTGGGCCAAATCGATCGAATGCCGTTCTCGATTCGAGTTCTGTTGGAAGCCGTGCTGCGAAACTGCGACGACTTTCTCGTCACACAACAGGACGTCAAGAATCTGGCGGCATGGAACGCAGCCGATCCGGCCAAACAAGAGATCCCGTTCAAGCCCTATCGCGTCGTCCTGCAAGACTTCACCGGTGTCCCCGCCGTCGTCGACTTGGCCGCCATGCGATCAGCGATGCAGCGGATCGGCGGTGATCCCAAAAAGATCAACCCGCTGATCCCGGTCGACTTGGTCATCGATCACAGCGTGCAAGTCGATTTCTTTGGTACCGACGCGGCGCTAGGAAAGAACGTTGACATCGAATTCCAACGCAACCGCGAACGCTATGAGTTTCTGCGTTGGGGTCAACAAGCCTTTGACAATTTCCGCGTCGTCCCTCCCAACGTCGGGATCGTTCACCAAGTCAACTTGGAATACCTCGCGTGCGGCGTTGCCCTGGTCGACACGCCCGACGGTCCGGTCGCCGTTCCAGACACACTCGTCGGGACCGACAGCCACACAACGATGATTAACGGACTGGGCGTGCTCGGTTGGGGTGTCGGCGGCATCGAGGCGGAAGCCAACATGTTGGGCCAACCGTTGTACATGCTGATGCCCGAAGTCATCGGATTTGAACTCACCGGCGCACTGCCAGCCGGTTCGACCGCTACCGACATGGTGCTGCGTGTCGTCGAGATCTTGCGTGAGGAAGGCGTGGTGGGCAAGTTCGTTGAGTTCTTCGGCACCGGCATGAACACCATGAGCGTGGCCGATCGCGCGACGATCGCCAACATGGCACCCGAGTACGGTGCGACGATGGGATTCTTTCCCGTCGACGACGTCACTCTCGATTACATGCGTCAGACGGGACGCACGGAAACGCAAGTCCAATTGGTCGAAAACTACTGCAAGGAACAAGGCCTGTTCCGTTTGGATGACGGCCCCAAACTCACCTACACCAAGACACTCTCGTTGGACTTAGGAACCGTCGAGCCAAGTCTTGCCGGTCCAAAACGCCCACAAGACCGCATCGCGTTGCGTGACATGAAACAGGCGTTCAACGATTCGCTCACCGCACCGATCGGCAAAGCCGGTTTCGGACTGGCGACCGAAGCACTCAAGCATACCGGTACGGTTGAGAATAACGGACACTCCAGCCAAATCACGCACGGTGCCGTCGTCATCGCCGCGATCACATCGTGCACCAACACCAGCAACCCATCCGTGATGATCGGCGCCGGCCTGTTGGCCAAGAAAGCGGCCGATCGCGGATTGCAAGTGCCTGGGCACGTCAAAACCAGTTTGGCTCCCGGTTCACGCGTCGTCACCGACTACCTAGACAAAGCCGGTTTGACGGACAGCTTGCGTGCGCTCGGTTTCCACACCGTCGGCTACGGCTGTACGACTTGCATCGGCAACAGCGGACCGCTGCCCGAACCCGTCGCCGCGGCCATCAAGAGTGGTGACTTGGTCGCGTCGGCCGTGTTGAGTGGCAATCGCAATTTCGAAGGCCGCGTGAACCCGCTGACCAAAGCCAACTACCTGGCCAGCCCGCCACTGGTCGTCGCCTACGCCCTTGCCGGCACCACCGACATCGATCTGTTGAACGAACCCTTGGGCACGGACAGCGACGGCAAACCGGTGATGTTGAGCGAGATCTGGCCGTCGGCGGAAGAAATCCGCGAGACCATCCTGACCAGTATCGAACCCGACATGTTCATCCAGCAGTATGAGTCCGGTGTGACGGGTAACGAAATGTGGAACTCGATCGAAGCCGCCACGGGGGCGATTTACCCCTGGAGCGACGAGAGCACCTACATCCACAACCCGCCGTTCTTAGACAGCGTCACCGGCGAAGCCGTCCCGTCGATCGGACCGGTCACCGGCGCACGATGTTTGGTGCTGCTGGGTGATTCCGTAACGACCGACCACATTTCCCCGGCCGGTGCGATCGCAACCGACGGTCCGGCGGGCAAATTCCTGCAGAAGTGTGGCGTTGAGATCCGTGACTTCAACAGCTTCGGCTCACGCCGCGGCAACGACTTGGTCATGGTTCGAGGCACCTTCGCCAACATCCGCATCCGCAACCAACTGGCACCTGGCACGGAAGGTGGCGTGACCCGCTACCTGCCGACCAACGATGTGATGAGCATTTACGATGCATCGATGCTCTATCAATCCGAGTCCACTCCGCTGGTTGTGCTGGCGGGCACGGAGTACGGAACGGGCAGCAGCCGAGACTGGGCCGCCAAAGGAACGATGCTGTTGGGGGTCAAAGCCGTCATCGCTGCCAGCTATGAACGCATTCACCGCAGCAACCTCGTCGGCATGGGAGTCCTGCCACTGGAATTCGCCGACGGCGCGACTTGGCAATCGTTGGGCATCACCGGCGAAGAATCCTTTGACATCCCGGACCTCTCGGACGACCTGGAACCGCGTAGCACCATCAACGTGACGGCGACCAACGCGGACGGAAAGTCAATCACGTTCCCCTGTGTCGTGCGAATCGATACCCCAGTCGAATTGCAGTACTACCGCAACGGTGGAATCCTGCCGACCGTGCTGCGAAACCTGGCCGACAATTGAACGCAACGGCCTACAGTTAAGCGGCCTACACTGGACTGCTCAAAGTTTGGGGTTGACATTGTTTTTTCAGTCCATGTTTTCGTTCCATGCATCGCAATCAAAGTGAGCCTCAGGCGCTAGCCGTGGGCCGGCACCACAATCCGCCTCAGGCCCACGGCTAGCCCGGATTATTCATGCGACTCACTACAGTCTTCGCAATACGTTTGCAAGAAACGGTTTACGCGGATTGGCACGAAAACAGTCTGCGCATATCAGCCGCCACGCGATAGCGTCCGGTTCTCACGCCTGTAATCGGGAACCGGACGCTATCGCGTGCCGGCTAATGAATAATCCGGGCTAGCGCCTGAGGCTCACAGGGGGCCACCAGCTGGACTGCTCAAAGCTTGGGGTTGACATTGTTTTTTTCAGTCCATGTTTTTGTCCCATGCATCGCAATCAGAGTGAGCCTCAGGCGCTAGCCGTGGGCCGGCACCACAATCCGCCTCACGCCCACGGCTAGCGCCTGAGGCTCACTGGGGGCCACCAGCTGGACTGCTCAAAGCTTGGGGTTGACATTGTTTTTTTCAGTCCATGTTTTTGTCCCATGCATCGCAATCAAAGTGAGCCTCAGGCGCTAGCCGTGGGCCGGCACCACAATCCGCCTCACGCCCACGGCTAGCGCCTGAGGCTCACTGGGGGCCACCAGCTGGACTGCTCAAAGCTTGGGGTTGACATTGTTGTTTCAGTCCATGTTTTTGTCCCATGCATCGCAATCAGAGTGAGCCTCAGGCGCTAGCCGTGGGCCGGCACCACAATCCGCCTCACGCCCACGGCTAGCGCCTGAGGCTCACTGGGGGCCACCAGCTGGACTGCTCAAAGCTTGGGGTTGACATTGTTTTTTTCCAGTCCATGTTTTTGTCCCATGCATCGCAATCAGAGTGAGCCTCAGGCGCTAGCCGTGGGCCGGCACCACAATCCGCCTCAGGCCCACGGCTAGCGCCTGAGGCTCACTGGGGGCCACCAGCTGGACTGCTCAAAGCTTGGGGTTGACATTGTTTTTTTCAGTCCATGTTTTTGTCCCATGCATCGCAATCAGAGTGAGCCTCAGGCGCTAGCCGTGGGCCGGCACCACAATCCGCCTCACGCCCACGGCTAGCGCCTGAGGCTCACTGGGGGCCACCAGCTGGACTGCTCAAAGCTTGGGGTTGACATTGTTTTTTTCCAGTCCATGTTTTTGTCCAATGCATCGCAATCAGAGTGAGCCTCAGGCGCTAGCCGTGGGCCGGCACCACAATACGCCTCAGGCCCACGGCTAGCGCCTGAGGCTCACTGGGGGCCACCAGCTGGACTGCTCAAAGCTTGGGGTTGACATTGTTGTTTCAGTCCATGTTTTTGTCCCATGCATCGCAATCAAAGTGAGCCTCAGGCGCTAGCCGTGGGCCGGCACCACAATCCGCCTCAGGCCCACGGCTAGCGCCTGAGGCTCACTGGGGGCCACCAGCTGCGCCGGCAGTAGGGACATAAACTTGCGCAAACCCAAAAAGACACAACACCAAACTTTGAGCAGTCCAGGCCTAGGCTGAGCAAGCCCATCGCGCGTTGGCGGACGAAGTGGACACGCCCGCCAACGACGTGGAACGTCGAGCGACAATCGCTGGGCAACCGCCAGACTCAAGAATCAGTCGGTTGATCGTCCGACGATGCTGTCGCTTCTGTCGCCTGCTCATCCGATGCGCTAGAATCGGATGCGTCGAGTTCCGGCGTCGTGGATTCAGAATCCGCGGCCTGAGTATCATCGCCGGCCGCAGCCTGTTTCTTGAGCTTTCTCTCGGCTCGCTTTGCCTGATGCTCTTCTGCGATCCGTTCGATCGATTTGATCTCGTCGGGGCGCTCTTTCCCAAACTGCGTGAGGTACTGTTGCTCGATGAACTGAGGCAAGGGGACTTTCCACGGTTGATTGGTGGTGTCCGCATACGCTGCGAACCGTTTCGGGGACAGTCCTAGTTCGCGTGCCATTTGAATGTGAGCGTGAGAGAGCCGAAACTTTTTTCTCGCCTCAATCCAAGGGCGAAATTTGTTCGGAATACGTTTCTTCTTGGCCACGGACATCTCCAGCAGTTTCACATCGGTTCGGAATTCGGACGGTAATGTAGTTCATCAGCCGCAACGCGATAGCGTCCGGTTCTCGAAAATGGGCGGAAGCACCGGGCTGTGGAGACGGCCGAGTTAGTGACCCACAAGGCGTAGGCGGATGGGCTAACACCACGCCCGGTGCCTGACCGAACGATCATCATCCGACGCGACGATTAATCTCGCGTGAAGGCTTTTGTCAGAATCTGCATTCTGGTCAGCAGCTCGTCGTAGTCGAGTTGCTGAATTGCCGTCCATGCATTGGTTTGTGACAGGCCGAAAGCGAGAATGGTGACCGATGCAGCAACAAGGACGCTGCGTCGTATCCATCGATGTACGGTGACAGTTCGTGCCGTGGGAACCCGATCGGGGTCGTTCTCCTCTAGAACACGGGCAATCACCTCTGGGAGATCCTTTTTGGTGAACTCCACCCCCACGACGTAGGTGTCAGCGTCTTCGGTCTGCCAAACGGATTTGGCATTGATCACCAACTCATCGCCTCCATCGGGAGTCATTCGGATCCGCAAGCGTGTCGCATCCGGGATGGGGGTCTTCGAGATAATCTTCAGACCGCCTGGCGAGCAGTCACAGACCGTCACATCGACTTCGCCCGCTTGCAACTCCCAACTCATGTGGGCAGGTTGAGTCCATGGGACGCGTCCGTCGCGTCGACGATCAACGACGTTTTCGCGAGCCAGTGTTTCCAGGATCTCGTCGGGAATCTTTTGAGTCAATTGGCAACCGATGACAGACTGCCCGGCAACCCAAGGCTCGACACGTCGAACGATTCCTTCGTAGCTGCCGTGCGAGCGTTCAGTCTTGAGTTCGACGACAAACGTCTCACCGATCGCGAACTTGCCTTCGCACAGCAAACGCAGCCCGCTGGGCGAGATGTCGATCACAGTGCCGTGATGCATCTTGTCGCCTTTGACGAGGGTTTCGCAGTGCAGGATGTGTCCGGCACGCGTCTTGAATCGACGTTCGCGTCTTCGGCACAGTGATTTCTCGTTTTCCATTTTCCGCTCACAACCCCCGTGATCTGACCTTTATCTCTTGTCAGATAGCTCAGCGTTTCGTGTGTCTGTTGGCGTACATCGCGCCTGCGATACAAGATGTCGACGTTCCAACCACTGGTGTTCCGGTTGTGCGGCATGTAGCACATCCAACAGCATCGGTTTCACCGCTTTGGACGAAACGCAACCATCACACTTGCGTCGGTCGTTAATCGCGGTCCGTTCATTAGATCGATGCAATAGGGAACTGCGGGAAAGACAGCATCGAGACATTCTGCGATCGCTTTGGGTTTCCCGGGCAAGTTGATGATCAGCGATTCACCTCGCAGTCCAGCAGTCTGGCGTGACAAGATCGCGGTGGGCACTTTCTCCAAGGAGGCACGGCGCATCTGCTCGCCGAATCCCGGCATCATGCGGTCACAAACCGCCTCGGTCGCTTCCGGAGTCACATCGCGTCGTGCCGGACCGGTGCCCCCCGTGGTCACAACCAGGCAGCAACCGTGCACGTCGCACAGATCGATCAGCGTTTCACGAACGGTGCTCTCCTCGTCAGGTATCACACGCAAAACAGGTTCGAACGGCGATGTCAAAACCTTGGTCAAATACTGGACGATGGCGGGGCCGCCCAAATCCTCGTACTCACCTCGGCTCGCCCGGTCAGAGACGGTGACAACGCCAATGAGTGCGACAGAACTTTCCGTGGGATCGTTTTTGACGCCACTCATCATTTCCAATCCAAGCCTTCGTGCAGTCGGTTCAAGTTCAACGCGTCTCCATCCGTCACGACCAGCATGTCTTCGACTCGAACGCCACCATCGTTGCGGCCATAGAGTCCGGGCTCGATCGTAAAGACTTCGTTTTTCAATACGGGCCCGCCGCCGGTATCCAACAAAATCGGTTCGTGGACATCCAATCCGATCCCGTGCCCCGTGCCGTGTTGAATGCTGGGGTGATCCGTGATGGTTCCCCGGGAGAGCGGATAACCAGATTCAACCAACACGTCTTCGGCGGCTTGATGAACATCTCCCGCAGGAGTACCCAACTTCAGTTTTTGAGTCGCTGCTGCCTTGGCACGAACCACAGCTTGGTGCATCGCAACGACGGTATCCGACGGCGAGCCGTTGACCACTGTTCGCGTGCAGTCGCCCCAATAGCGAGTGGATTCATCCATGGGAAAAAGATCAACCACGACCGGAATCTCGGTTCGAAGTGGTCCGTCACCCGCATGATGGCAATCGGCAACGTGAGGAGCCGTCGCGACAATGGCGCCGTGAGACATCGAAAACCCACGCTTCATGAATTCCACACCGGCAATCGAACGGACGCGTTCGCTGGTCAGCCTCCCACCGTCATGCTGCAAGATTCCGTCTGCGGAAACCGAAGCCCGCGCGATCATTTCACAAATCATTTGCATCACCGATTCGGTGGTCGATTGAGCTGCCGTCAGTGCTTCGATCTCAAAGTCCTGCTTCGACCGCCGATCCAGAACGCCCAGTTCCGCGTCGTAGCGCACCGAGATACCCGCTTGCTGCAAATGCCATGCAAAGATGAACGGGAAAGTGCGATCACCGGTCACTTCACCAATTCCATTCTTTTTCAGCCACTGCGTCAGCGCTTGCGCGGTCGCCGTTTCACGGTCCGCATCCAAACCAGAGTCGGGCGCATTATCGGCCGGGCAAGTCACCAAAGTCGCGGCACTTCGCTGTCGCACCCGGTCCATCTCCAAATCGCGGACCAACGCGATTTGCCGACCGTCCAGCTCGATCCATGCAGCCGGATCGCCGAGTGCCACTTGGGTGCGTCGAAAGAGAGTCGGATTGCGTGCTGCAATACCCGCAAAGACCTTGACTGACATGTGTTTGAGGACCTGCAAAAAAGGGAGGTAATGTACGTCATCCGTTTGGGACGTGCGAAAAGTGAATGCCCTGTCTCTTTGCAAAAAACACGCGGAGCGATGATTGCTACGTGGATTTCGCGATACTTATTTCCCGCTCGTCCCTTCAGGCAAATTCACTCGCTTGCGCTTCGTGCTGGTATCTGCGGCGGTGTCAGCCGGGGAAGCTGACCATAGGGATGATAACAGCAAAGTCGCCATCGAGGGCAGAACCCAGCCGCGCACCTGGTGAAACCTTCTATTGGGTTGAATCCTGTATTGGGCGATCAAAGCTGACTCGTTTTCGCTCGCTGCCTGAGCCCCACAACGCGTAGCCCCACTCCGATCTGAGCGAATCGCCGGCACCGCCGAATTCGCGGATCACCCATCCACGTCGCGCGGCGCGTGAGTTCGGCGGCGGATATTTTCGGCGCATTCGGATCTGATCAGGATCGACAAGCTGTAGTTCTGGATTGGTTCTGGCCAGTTTTCGATGGTAGCCTTGCTCGGACAATTCGTGGTACCGCAAGTCGGTCTTTTTGCGTGCCGCCCAACCCACGTCGGAATCCAGTTGGTCCAGCATCCAAAGCTTCGTGAGCCAATCGACGCTGCCCAACGCGGATGCGGTGTTGCCGGCATCCTTTCTGAAATCGGCAACGGCATCGAACAAGCGGTTCCAACGCTCGATCACCACGGGGGCTTCGCCCCTGAGCGCGGAATCGACCGATTCGACGAACGAACGTGCGGCCCGCAAGTAGTTCTTTTGAATGTCCAATGCTGACGACCTGCCGGTACGCGTCGGCACACGAGTGACGAGATTCCAGTCACTTGCCAAGTCGTGCAATGCCGTGATCGGACGTTTCAGAACAGGCAGATCTTTTGTCGCTCCAGCCTCGATCATGTCCAAGACCAGCGACACCGAAGCAAACTTGACGTACTCGGCCAGATCGCAAAGGTTGGAGTCGGAGAGCCCGATCTGCAGTCGCTGCCTCTTGGCAAACATGCTGCGAGTAGAACTCAGTGACACGATGGACTTGGCACAGAACTGATCCAACCAATGACCAAAAACAAAGATGGGACGTTCACCTCGATAGCTGCCCATGTCCGCGACCACATCCACCGCGATCGCTTTGGCGCTCAATCGATACCTGCCGTCGTGATCCAAATCCCCTGAACCGCAAAGTGAGACGCGAGAAACCAGCAGCGCTGTCAAGTAGCGACGTTGATCGCGAAAAGCGATGTGGCGGCAAACGAACCGGAGCACCACCACGGAGGGAAAGTGGATCAGCCTGAGGCACCCGACCGCAATGAGTTGAACCGGACGCGCCAGTGTTTCGAACAATTCTCTCGGATCGGCATCGACCGGAATGTTCACGCCCCGCCGTCGGTGGCCAAAGTATACCGCGAGATAGAGGCACAGCAAAACGGGCAGTGAAGCGACAAGAATCGCGCACTGCATCAACCACAGCAGGGCCACAAACAGACGATAGATGAGCAGCATGGACCCGCGAGCAACGACGGCTTCGTAGTTTTCCTGGCAGCCGTACACGTGTCCCAATGCGTCGGAGCTGTTTTTTAAAACTCGCAAATCGATATCGAGATCGATGCTGTTTGCCGCGTTCTCGACCAAGTCATCGATGGACCGTTGACAGGCCAGCAATTCCGCCGGACTGGACACCTCCGGCGTAGCGATCTCGACCAATCCACCGGGTAGCGTGTACATCGACGGATGAGACTCAAACGTCACGGCCCCGCCACTGGCGAGAAACATTTGCTCTCGATCGTAGATTCCATCGGCGGTGGGTTGATCTCGACGGATCGCATCGCACATCGCTTCATAGACTTGCTTTGCCGAGGGCAATGCATCCCGCGGTACGTCCTGCTGATCCAAGACCAGCGTCGCATACTCGGTCTCCAATCCGATCAATCGCGAGACCAAACACTGCGTATCACCCTGATCGCGTTGGGGTGCCGCGTCGACAGAATGGTCTGCAGGCATCGGATGGTTTTTGGATGTCGGATGGAGATGCGAACCAACCCTACCAACGCAAACCGAATCGTTCGCCGCCGGTGTCGCGGTTGTTTCCGCCACGCAGGGGGCCGGAGAACGTCGGTTTCACCGCTGGCTCGCGTTGCGGCTCGTCTTCTTCAACCGCATTTTCGGATGCCTCGCTTTCGGGTAACTGTTGAGCGGCTTTCATGGAAAGGCCGATCTTCTGTGCACCTCTGTCAAACGACAACACCTTGACTTCGACCTCCTGACCTTCGCTGACGAACGAATCGATCCGAGAGACACGGTGGTGCGCCAACTCACTGACATGCACCAGACCTTCGACACCGGCACCCAACCGCACAAAGCAGCCGAAGGAAGCGATGCGGCTGACGACGCCTTTGTGGACCGAACCGATCGCAAACTCTGCTTCGGCTACATCCCAAGGATTCTCCAAGAGGTCGCGATAGGAGAGTCCGATCTTGCCGGTTTCTCGGTCGATGGTATCGATCTTGACCTTGACCTTCTGGCCGACCTCAAGCACTTCGCTGGGATGCTTGACGCGATCCCAGCTGAGTTTGCTGACATGGATCAATCCATCGACGCCGCCCAAGTCGACGAAGGCACCGAAGTCTTTGACCGATCGCACGACGCCTTCCAAGGTATCGCCGGGGTTGATCTGCTCGAGTTGCTCCTTGCGTTTGGTTTCGCGCTCGCGTTCCAGGATCGCTCGACGACTGAGAACCAAGTTGCCACGTCTCGGGCTGGCTTCGGTGACCAAGCACACAAAACGCTGGTCGACAAACTCGCTCAAGTCTTCGACGCGGTACTCGGTGACTTGACTGATCGGCATGAAACCAGGCACGCCACCGACCTTGCATTCCAAACCGCCGGCGTTGTGTCCCGTCACGATCGCTTCGACGACCGCACCTTCCTCCAAGTCGCCCCAGTCGTTGACGTCGATTGTCTTGCCGGGCAACGACAAAACATACAAACCGTCGGCTCGGTTGAGTCCTCGAACCAGTACCTCGACGCTTTGACCAGGCGTGGGCTCGGCATCCATGAATTGCTCGAATGGCACGACGCCTTCATCAGGTCCACCGAGCGAAATGAATACGGAGTCCTGGTGGATCTTGATGACTTGACCGTGAACGCGAGCACCATCGGCGAGTGGTTCTTTGCGGTCAGGCATCCCGGCTTGACCGGACAGAAAACCATCCAGGTCGGCCGCTGCCAACTCGGCTTCCAACTCCGCTTCTAAATCAGCGCTCAAACCGGCGCGCAAACTGGGCAGGGCGACTTTGGATTTGGTGGGTGCCGCCGCGGGTTTGGCCACCGCATCATCACTCTCACCTTGCAGCCTGGGACGCGGTGGTTTCTTTTTGCTTTTGCCACTTGGCTTTGCCGCAGCAGCTCCGCTTGCCAGTTGCTCCGTCGAAGCAACCGGTGAGGCGGGCTTGGCGACGCCCAGGCCACGTGCGGCGAGCGGTCCGACGCCACGCGCTGCCACTGACGCGGGCTTGGCAGCCTGCGCGTCATTGGCCGCTGAGTCATCGGCCGCTGAGTCATTGGGCTCCAGAGTGGGTTCGATTGCACTGGAACCCTCTTGTGGGGATTCAGCAGCCGCTTGGTCTACCGGCGTTTGAGTCTCGATTGGAGATTCCGAGGCGGGTGCGACGGTTGAGTTCTCAGTCGCAGATTGTTCTTCATTGCCCATCGGTGTTCAGTGGCGTTCTTGAACGAGTGATTGGAAAGGAGCCAAGCCGGATCAGGCCCCCATCACGAACGCTCGTCCGCTGGGCACCCTTTTTGGCGTGCATGTCAATTCAGCAGTCTAGCACTCATATCATCCGATCGGTAGTCTTGGCCTTGGTCAGGACTACATCAATTGTTGGAAGAAATACGATGCCAAGGCTTGCCGACTTTGCCCACTCACTCCTTGACAGGTTCAGCGGCCCTCTGCGAGATGCTGTCATCGATGCCAAAACCCCGTCCTTGGGCGACGGACCACGCAACGAGAACTTGATCGGCTGGTTGACCGGTCGGTCGACATTTCCTGAAAAAACGCCTTGGCCATCGGATCCTGGCTCCCTGGGGCTGACACGCAATGCCCACCAGCCTTTCCTGAGCGGCATGTGGCTCCTGGCCGGAGACATCGACCGAAGCCATACGATCAGCCAAGACATCCCGACTTCCGAAGGCAGCTTCCTGCACGGAATCATGCACCGCCGAGAAGGCGACTTTGGCAACGCGAAGTATTGGTTCCGCCGAGTCGGCCGCCACAGCGTCTTGGATCAAATCGAAGCAGAAACCGGGGGCGTCTATCGCGATCCGTTTGACTTCGTCGACGCGTGCAGTGACGCGTCGATGAAGTCGTCTGGTGGTCGAGGTCAATCCGCACCGCAGAATGACGCCGAACTGATCTCCGCCCAGTGGATCGAGTGGCAGGCGTTGATGAACTACATCACCACGATCGACTAGGTCAGCCTGGAAAGGCTGACGTACATGAAGCCGCGATCTAGAACAACATCGCGCTGTCCAGGAGCTCCAGCAACGCCGAGTCGTTCGCTTCGTCTTTGTCGTCGATCTGCACATCCGACAACGACACCAACTCTCGTTCGCCGGCGGCACGCCGGAATCGAAGCTCGTTGATCACGCCCAACGCATCCAAAGCGGTGACGATGTTGTTGCCGTTTGTATCGACAAATCCGGGGAAGACTGTTTCAACGGAGGGCGACTGGCCGCTGCCATTCCTGCCGATGAAGTTGATGATCTTCAACGCGTCCAACGCAGCGACTTCGCCGTTGCGGTCGACATCCATCGGGTTGCTTTGGTTGAAATAAGGCGTCGAACCCAGTTGCACTTCGATGGTGAAATCCAAGCGACTGAACAGTTCCAATGGGCCGAACTCAAAAGCACGCAAAGTCAATGGGTATTGCCCGACGTCGTCCGGTGTCGCCAAGCCGGTCAGCACCGCGACAGGATCGGCACCCGATTCCAGCTCCACTTCGGGATCAAACGTCAACCAGCTTGGAACTTTTCCTTGGGCATCAAAGATCGTGACCTGGAACGGATTGCCCTCCGGATCGACGATGAAATCGTTGGGAATCACATAAGTGAATGTTTCACCACTGGATACCGGATCAAACGAAAGTGTGCCGCCGAACTGAGGAGGCTCATTGACGTCATTAAGCACGATGTTGATCACGCGCTCGCTCGTTCCACCGTTTCCGTCACTAGCCATGACATTCAAAGTCATGAACTCCCCTGACTCAAAGTCGAGGGTCACCCCGTCGGCGACAGACAGAACATGCGTATCGGGATCCAACGTGAACAAAGCAGCCGCGGTTCCGCCAGTGATCGTCGTTGTCACATCATCGTTGACGTCAGGATCGGTCACCAACAAAGTTTGAACACTTGAACCCGCAGGTGCGTTTTCTGAGATGTTGATCTCGCTCGACAGAATTTGCGGATCGTCATTGGAGTCGGTCAGCTCAACTCGAATCGATTGAGTGTTCGTTGGCGAGCCACCGGTATTATCGACGACTTCGAAAACAAGGTTCAACGATCGACGCGTTTCGAAATCCAAATTCGCGCCCGGGGCAACGCTGAGCGTATTGGTTGCTCCATCGAACTGGAACAAGTCCCCGTCGAGGTCCGGCAACAGCGAGATGCCATAATCGGCCGGCGTGTTCTCAGGGTCGGTCAGCGAAAACTGAGCCACTTGTGTACCCGCGGCGGTGTTCTCAGGGAACAGAACCGTGGTCGGCGATATCACTGCCGTTTCATTGACATCGAAAAGCGTGACGGTGATGTCTGCGGAATCCGCCAGCGGAGGCGTGCCGTTATCGATCACATCAACCGACACAAAATAAGTAGCACGTTGTTCAAAGTCCAACGTGACACCATTGGCCGTTCTCAGATTGCCTTGGTTGTCGATTTGAAACAAATTCGCATCGGAGCCACCGGAAATCACGTACCGCAACGTTTGTCCGACGTCCGGGTCGCTGGCAACCACGCGACCAATGTTCGGCAGGTTTTCACTGACGAACAAACTGGTGGTGGAGATCACCGGGGCATCGTTTTGATTGATCAAGTTGACGCGCTGAGTGATGGTGGTGGTCAAGGACGGCGAACCGCTATCTGACACTTCCACCTCCAAGTCGACGAACGGCCTGGTCTCAAAATCCAACTGAGCGGAATCGGCAATCGTCAGCAATCCCGATTGCGGATGGATGCTGAACAAGGGCGGCTGAATCGATGAAATCAGCGTGTATGTCAACGTTTGATTCTGTTGCGTATCCGGGTCGAACGCTTCGACTTGCCCGACCGCTGTTCCATTCGCTGTTCCTTCCGGGACCGAGAACGGCGACGTCACCACAATCGGTGCTTCATTCACGTCCACCAACGTCAGTCGCACAGGCACGGCAACTTCCGCGCCCAAATCGTCGGTGAGGATGACTGGTATTTCCAACGTCGGTGTGGCTTCAAAGTCCAACACTCCGACCACGGAGACGACACCGGTAACCGGATCAACCGCAAGTGGCGAATTCGGATCGTCGATGCGATAGCTGACCGTGCTGCCGTCCGGGTCGACACCGCTGATCGCTCCCAGCTCAAGACCCAGCGGCTGGTTTTCCTCCAACGTCAAGGTAAGCGGAGCACCCTCGGGCAATCGGTTCGGTCCTACGATGTAGTTCTCGTATCGCGTCACCGGAACAGCCAGGGTTTGTGCGCCGATCAAGACCATCGGAGGATCATTGATGTCGGCCGGCAACGGGGTCTCGTAGCGGACCGAGTAATTTGCACGCGGCAGATTCTCGATCTCAAAATTCCCGTTCGCGTCGGTCACCGTACTGGGCTCGCGTTGACGATATTCCAGGCTATCCAGCAGACCGAACGGATACCCTGTCACGACATTGCCATTGGCATCGACAAATTGTGACTCCGCAAACGCTTCGATGTAGGCGATCTGATCCGTCTGCGTGGAAACCGTCAAACGCTGGCGTTGACTATTGATCAGACCAAAAGAAACCGTTGTGGCCAACAGGTTGCCATCGGCATCGAACGCATTCAATCGGATATACGTCGGCAGCGAGGTGAATGATCCGCTGATCGCCGTGATTGAAACGGCATTGACCGGTCGATAAAACTCTGCGTGCAGCTTACGGGAATCAGAAAAATCAGTGAGGCCGATATAGGAAAAGACCCGATTGCTGGTCGCGCTGCCAATGAACGATTCAGCATCCGGTTCGATCTCCAGCCCCAGGAAACCGATCGTGTCATTGGTTGCCGTCAGGGTGACACCAGGATACGCATTGGTCAAATCTGCCCCGATGGGAAAACTATCCGGTTCCACACGGTAGATCAAATTGTCCTGCTGGCCGTTGCCGTTGATGTCCAAGTGGACGGAGACACCCGCGGCTGGTTGTGGCAACTGTTCGGCATCACCGGGCATGGGCTCTCGAATCACGGATCCACGGACGCCACCGACGAAATTGCTGTCGCCGAAATGGTCCAGGTTCCGCCCGATGAAAACGGACTGCGTCGGCTCGTTTTGCGAATGGGCCAGTTCGTATGCCAATGGCTGATTAAGGATGGATTCCTGAGTCAACGAACTCACAATCCAGTCGTCTGGATCACTGCCGACCGAATCTCCGGCGCGAGCTGCATATCCATAACCAGGAGACACGACGAGATTGGCGCCACTGGGGATGGTCACGGTCGGCGCAGAAAAGTTATCTTCCGCGAAAACGATTTGTCCGTAGGCCACAGTCGATAACGAAGTCGTGGACAGCATCGAGATCGAATCGTGCACATTCCAGCCGTCAAAGATTCCGTCCGCCACTCCGTTGTTGTCCGCGTCGATATCGGAACCCACGGTTGGCGCAAAGCTGGCTGTCACCAAAAAGAATGAGTGCGAGCGAGCACTCTGGTCAATCGAGTCGGTCAAGCCTTGGTAGATCCCGCCCGGTAGACCTGCAAAATCATTTCCCGTCGACCGCAACACACTGGCATCAAGATCGATGGAGTAGGGACTATTGGCCGGTGCGATGACCAAGAACCCATTCTGCCCAAACGTCTGTCCGCTCAAGTCGATCACGTTGGCGATTTCGCCGTTATTGCTCGTCGAATTGTCATGCGTGACGACGAAATAGGTCCCGTCAGGGATCTGGCTGTTGGCGGGTCCCCGCAATTCGATGATCTGCTCATCTGGCGTATTGAAAAACGCACGGCCGACCAGCAGTTCATTGATAAACATTCCATTGAACGCCGCAGTGCCGAATCGGTCGGCAGTCGACAGCACGCCGAAATCCAATCCGGTCAAATCATCGGTCGCTGCCACCGTGACTCGGCGGGCAACGTCCCCCGTGGTGCCGAAGAACAACCCTGTCGCGTCCACCGGGCTGGACGAGTTGATGAACGCCGATGTCACGCCCGTGTCCGGGTTCACCGTGATGATCGATGTCTTCTGCGGTGAGTCCGCATCAAACATCACGAACGAAGTGCCGTTGAAGGCCAGAGACATCCCGTTGAGCGATCGATCGGCCGTTGCCAGCATGCTGCCGAAACCGGTCGTTGTGAATGCAAAGAATTGGTCGGTCGTGTCGTCGAACCCAACGATCCGATTGGCCGACGCGTCATACGCCAAGTCTGAGATGTTGGACAATCCCGTCAGGCCAGCGCCCAACGCGGTCAACGACCCATCATTCTGGTCGACTTCGTACAGCGTCCGCAGATCGGTTGAAAGCCCCGCCCTGCCCACTGCAAAGACACGATCCCCGACGCGGTCATAAGCCAAACCGGCGACCAAATCGTCCTGGTGGGTTGCCAGTACCGTTTGCACGCCGGTATTGGAATCGAGCAAGACGATCTCGTTGGTCTGCGAGTTGACCCCCATCAGCACGCCGGCGTTGGTCCGAATGATGCCATCGATCTTGGAACCACTGGCGATACCGATCGGATGCACCACGCCCGATTCCGTCATGCTCAGCAATTGAGTCGCATTCGAACCGACAACGTTTGCCGTCCCAAAATAGGCACGAGGGCTTGTTTGCACCGAGTCTCCGCTGACATCGATTCGCACAACGTGAGAGCCCGCCTGCAAGTTATCCAGGACGTAACGCCCCAAAGTGTCCGTTGTGGTAAACGGCTCCGTGATGTCGGCTTGCGCGTCGTCGTTGACGTCAACATAGACACGAACATTCGCCGCAGCAGACTCTTGTGGGTCTCGCACTCCGTTGGCATTGACGTCCGCCCAAACTTCGCCAGCCAACGAAGCGAGCAGTTGCCGACTTTCGAGATGCTGAAACCGTTGCTGGCGGCGTCGACGGTGCTGCTGTGCCAACTTATCTCGCTTGGAACGCCGGAATGATTTCAACGCTTTCATGATTTGCAGACAAAAACCGGATGAGAAATCGAAGAATGAAGATAGGAAAAATCGGCGCGTGGAAAGGCTCACAAGCCGGCCCTGCCGCGCCACAAGACTCCAATGCTGAAGTGTTGGCGGGGATCGGGCGAACCGTGGGCGCGGATTAACGGCCGACCATAGATTAACTCAGCAGGCTATTGGTTCCCTCCCAAACAGACGAAAAACACGCCGAAAGTTTCATTGAACCGTTTGACAACTCTTGCAACGTAGTCGCCCGGTCACCACAGAGGGCGGGTGCACGCGGCCGATTTTCCGTCCAACCGCTCACAATCAAAGGTCTCAATCGCCCACTAGACCGGACAGAACAAAATTCCCGCCAACCTCTTGCGGGAACGAAACCCTTTGGACAAAATGCCACCTAATGAGAACTAGTCTCATTAGCAAGTACCTGCCAGCAAGCCAGCGGAACTCCCTGAATCGGGAGTTTTCCCAGCCAGCCACGCATGGTGAACGACGCTAGAGGACCGGTATCGCAGCGAGACAAGTCCACGCCGACGGGGTGGATCTGCCGAGCAAGCCGCTGACCGCTCTCTCCGCGTCGAATTCATCCCCACCGATGCCTGCCGAGTTGGCAGGAAGGACATCGATCGGGACTCCATGGTTTGCTGAGTAAAGGTTGTTGTCGCATGAGACAGGTACGATATGGCACTCGATTCGAAAATCGACGCGTCAGCAGGACGCGAGCTGCTGGATTCACACTGGTCGAGTTGCTGGTGGTGATTGCCATCATCGGAATTTTGGTGGGGCTCTTGTTGCCAGCCGTGCAGGCCGCCCGGGAAGCCGCCCGTCGGATGAGCTGTCAAAATAACCTGCATCAAATCAGCTTGGCGATTCACAACTACGAATCGTCTACCAAACGCCTACCGCCGGCCTGGACGAAACCGTCTCAGTCAGGTGATGGATGGTCCGCACAAGCAAGGTTGCTGCCGTACATCGAAGCGATCGCGTTGGCGTCGGCGGTTGATTTTTCTGCCGGGTACGGCGACGCGATGATCACGGTAGACGGCGCACAGACTCGAGTAGCGGGCTTTCGCGTGCCGCCCTATTTGTGTCCGAGCGAGATCAATGACCGTGGGCGCTATGACTCTAGCGGAAACCCTGAGCATTTTCCTCTCAGCTACTGCTACAACGCCGGCCCATGGTTTGTGATGGATCCTGTCACCGAAGTGGTCGGTGAAGGTACGTTCTTGCCCGGGCGTTGGACTCGATTTCGAGATGTACTGGATGGATTGAGCAACACACTGGCGTTTGCTGAAGTCAAAGCCATGACCCCCTATCTGCGTGACGCGGAGTTGCCGGGCAACTTGGCAATGCCTACCGAGCCGAGTGAGATTTGCACGCTGGGTGGTTCGTTCAAACTGGACACGGGGCACACCGAGTGGGTGGACGGACGAACCCATCAAACCGGATTCACGACGACCTTCACGCCCAATCGCAAGATCTTGTGCACGCAAAGCAACAACGAGTACGACGTCGATTTCACAAACATCCGTGAAGGGCGAACGACAACGGCCCGGACCTATGCCGCAGTGACCTCTCGCAGCTATCACCAAGGCGGAGTGGGCGTGACCCTGATGGATGGTTCGGTGCGATTCGTCAGCGATTCGATCGATCTGCAACTTTGGCAAGACCTCTCCACGCGAGCAGGCCACGAACACGTGACAGTCCCCGACTGATCCACCATCTTGGACGAAAATCGACCATCATTTGAATGTCGGTTCTCTCGATGTGCTTCGTCGGCAATTCGATAGCCACGAAGATCTTCGTGGCTATCGATCTCGGATCCAATAGACGCTCACATGGCAGGACGCTTTATACGCAAATCGCATGCGTGATTTCACGCGGATTGGGCAATGGCACGCATGTTGCAGTAGCTTGAGTGAACACTTGCGTCCGTCTTCTCATTCCAGCAATCTGCCCTTGGAATGCTACGTCAGAGTGCAGTAGAGGATTTCAACGAACACGCTTTCATGGACTTTTCCGACAACAGCATCGGAGTCAACTTTGTCGTCTTCGCTTTCGGTGCGTTGCTGGTGTGGGGCGCTGGTACCAAACTCAGCAAGTACGTTGATTTGTTTGCCGATCGAACAGGATTAGGTAAAGCGTTCGCCGGTGCGTTGTTGCTCGGTGGTGCGACGAGTTTACCGGAACTGGCGACAACACTCACCGCGTCTTACTCTGGAGCGGCCGAACTCGCAGCGACGAATTTGTTGGGCGGTGTCGTGATGCAGATTGCGGTTCTCGCTTTGATCGACGCCTTCGTATTGCGTGGCCGACCGTTGACTCTTTTCTCGCCCAAGTCTTCGCTGCTGATGGCGGGTATCATGCTGATCGGACTCATCGCCCTCGCCTCCGCTGCCGTCGCCAGTGGTGAACTGCTCGCTTGGTCAGGAGTTGGAATCTGGCCGGTCGCACTGTTCGCAGCCTACTTGCTTTCGATGGGAGTGATCTACCGATACGAAGGCGATCCACGATGGGAACCACGTGGCGAGATCGCTCAGCCACCTGAGTCGGCTCGGGACTTGAAAGACGCCCACAGACACGCCTTCCAGGAGACCTCCACTGCTCAGCTGGTTGGCTACTTTCTGGTGGCGTCCGTCGTGGTCTTGGTGGGAGGAGTCCTGGTCGCCAAGACCGGCGAAGCGATCGCTGAACAAACGGGCGTTGGCCAAAGTATCATTGGCGCGACCTTGGTTGCGTTCGCAACCAGCTTGCCGGAAGTCAGCACGACGTACTCGGCAGTGCGTTTCGGTGCATACAGCATGGCCGCGGCGAACATCTTGGGCACCAACAGCTTGGAGATCGCGCTCTTCCTGCCCGCAGAGCTCGCCTATCGAGGTGGAGCCATTTTCGATGCGATGCAGCCGTCTGCCTCATTCCTGGCTGCAATTGGAATCGTCGTGACAAGCCTCTATCTATGGGGAATCCTAGAGCGCCGAGACCGCACTGTGTTGGGCATGGGAGTAGACTCACTGGCTGTGTTGATAGTTTACATCGGTGGAATGGCGATCTATTGGATGCTGTGACTCAGGCATCCCATGCAATCCGCAAATGACAAGTGGCTCATGGTGTCACTCCCCAAGCCTCTTTCACAACCCTGGCACCCTCTGGGTCCGTTTCCAGCAATTCTGTTCGGTCAAAGGGAAAGAAATCGTTCTTCGAGAAATACGCTTCGCTCAACTCCGCAAAGTACTCTTTGTGATTGCTCAATGCGTACGCCCGATCGGGCCTGCGATTCCCGTTGGCATCCTGTCTCAACACGGATTCGTACTTGCCACTGGCCACCGCCCGGTCGAACACCTTGCGGATCTCGGCATGGTCAAACCCCAACACGCGATCATGAAAGGCATGGGCCAATTCGTGCAGCGCAAAGTTGGGCATGCGACGCGACTCTGCTTCAAAAATCTCGACGTTGGAAAACTCCACGCCCCGGGCCATGATTTCGCTACGTCCGTTCTCCCGCAGCCATTGAGGGCTCGGATGGTATTCCGCGCGTGCGCCGGTGTTGGGATACTTCGGCGAAAACCAAAGATCCACTTTCTGCAATTCTGCGACCGCGTCCTTGGGCAACTTCTGTTTGATCTCTTTCAGTTGAACCGTCAGCAATTCCATTGCACGCCCTAGCTTCTTTCGCGAAGCGTCGTCCTTTGTCAGTCTTGGGTTCACGTGCACACGCCACCCCACCACCTTGCGTTGAAGCCATTCGGGCTCCGCGGTGTCATTTGTCTTCGCGAGGACGACATGTTCGGATGCCGCTTCGCGTAGCTTGATCAGCTCTGAACGGTGTTTGGGAACAACTGCCAGATTGTGCCATTCATTGGGGTCAGCGATGACGTCATAAAGTTCCTCGTCACCGTTGTCGTATCGAATGTATCGCCAGCGATTGGTCCTCAAAGTAACGTTGCCTTCGTCGAACAGAGTAACAACGGCGCGATTCGTCTCAAGTCCTGGGTTCTTGAGCAGCGGCAGCAGCGACTGACCGTGCAAATCCTTGGGCGAATTGATACCACACGCATCCGTGAGCGTCGGAAACAGATCCAGCAAACTGACGGGTTGGTCGCATCGGCTGCCTGCTTCGGCAAACTGAGCGGCGATCGCCGATGGTGGCACGATGATCAGGGGCACACGCGTGGATCGTTCCCAAGGCGTCCATTTCCCCCAGTGTTCTTTCTCGCCAAGATGCCAACCGTGATCGGTCCACAACACGATCCAGGTGTTCTCGCTTTGCCGGGATCGTTTCAGAGAACTGACCAGTCGTCCGACCTGTTCATCGACGAAAGTCGTGCATGCCAAGTAGGACTTCACTGCCTGACGCCACTGATTGCTACGGACCACCGTCGCGTGGCTGCCTGCCGTGACGGCTTCGATTGCCCACCGACGCCCGGTCGGGCTCAAGTCATCAAGATCACCATCCAAGGTGGGAGGCAGTTGTATGTCGACGTTTTCGAATCGTTCAAAGTACTTTGCAGGTGCCCACAAGGGGATGTGGGGTCGATAGTAACCGACGCCCATGAAGAACGGCTTGTCATGCTGCTTGCTCAGTTGTTCGATGGCCCAGTCGGTGATCTTGACGTCACCCATTTCAGAATCGGCAACCGCCATCGGTCCCCAATCGAACGACTCTCCTTCTTTGGTATCCGGATTGCGATCCGATGGCACGCTATTGAGTGGCAGCGTGACGGTTCTGCCATCACTGAGAGTCGCAACATGCTTCGGCGCATCCGTTTTCTTTGTCGGCAACTCGTCGGCGGTGTACCGGACAGCTTCGCGCGTCAGAGGGCTCCAACGCTGTTCGGTGTTGTAGAACTTCTCGAACAGTTTTGCATTGTCCCCGGTGCCGTGATTGATCTTTCCGGTGCCCAGGGTCGCGTATCCGGCGTCGCGAAAAACGCCAGGCAGGTGATCGATCTGCGGTTTGGCTTGCAACAATCGGGGACTGTCGTTGGACCACACACCGGTGCTTGCAGGACGACGTCCGCTCAGCAAGGCGGCACGGGATGGATTGCATGCAGGGGAGACACAGTGGGCATTGGTGAACAGAATCCCGGCCTCTGCCAAAGCGTCGATGTTGGGAGTCAAGGCCTGAGGGTGCCCGTTCAAGCAGCCGATCCAATCGTTCAGGTCGTCAATCGCAATGAACAGAACGTTGGGTTTTTCTGCTGCCGATGAGGCAGCAGGCAAGCCAACGGGAAACAAAAGCAGTATGATCGCAGCCGCAATCCGAGACTTCATGGATAACTCACCGGGTTGATAGAAACCAAGAGACAGGAGCACCATTCTAGTGAAACCGATCGTACAGATCTCGTTGGACTTGACGAATATTGATGAAGCCTTGCAAACGGCTGAGATGGCACTGCGAGCCGGTGTCGATTGGCTCGAAGCGGGAACGCCCCTGATTTTGGCGGAAGGGCTACACGGAGTCCGGAAGCTCAGGGAAGCGTTTCCGACGACTCCCATCGTCGCTGACCTCAAGACCATGGACGGGGGCTATCTGGAAGCCGAGATGATGGCGGGCGCTGGTGCCACGCATGTGGTCGTCATGGCTGCGGCGCACGATGAAACGATCAAGTGTGTGGTCAAGGCGGGTAAGGATTTCGGCTGCCAAGTGATGGGCGACAACATGGTGTGCCCCGACATGGTCCAAGGGGCGCGACGCCTGGAGTCATTGGGATGCGATTTCATCATTCACCACATCGGATACGACGAACGTCGCGGCATCGCAGCGGCCGGATTGCGGATGCCAAGCCCGCTGGATCAACTACGTGATGTCGTCGCCGCCGTCTCGATTCCCGTCCAAGCCGTCGGCGGTCTGTCACTGGAACAGGCCATCGAGTGCCCCAGTCACGGCGCCCCGCTGGTTGTCTTGGGGGCCCCCCTGACGATCGACGCCGATGCATTCAAGACGGCCGACGGTGACCTGGAGTCATCACTACGCCTGATTTGCGACGCGGTGCATGCACAGCAAGTCGCTAAAATCGGTCGCCAAGATTGATCGACCTACGATTTGCTCCATCACCCTCCCACCTGAAATGATCTGTCGCCATGAAAACGCCCGCCGTTGTTAACTTTGCCCCCGAACCCCACAGCGTCGAACTACGCGAAATCGAGATTCCTGAAATCGGTGCCGACGATGTGCTGATCGAAGTCGCCAATGTTGGTGTGTGCGGCAGCGACCTGCACCAATGGACGGCAAACCATTCTTGGCCGGTCAACTATCCCGTGGTACTGGGGCATGAATTTGGCGGAACGATTACCCAATGCGGCGAGAACGTCACCCAATGGTCGGTCGGTAGCCGAGTGGTCAGCGAAACCGCCGCCATCATCAACCCCGATGATCCGATGACGCGTCGCGGCTTGTACAACTTGGACCGCTCTCGCAAAGGATTCGGGTACGGCACTGACGGCGCGATGACGCGGTATGTTCGCGTCCCGTCACGAATTTTGCATCACGTCCCCGACAACCTGCCGATGCATCATGCCTGTCTGACCGAACCCTGTTGCGTCGCGTATAACGCCGTCGTCAAGAATGGCGGGATCGAACCTGGAGATCGCATCCTGGTACTCGGCCCCGGCACGATCGGTATCCTCTGTGCCGCCATGGCCAAACTATGCGGAGCACAGGTCGCCATTGTGGGCTTACCCAACGACAAGCCACGTCTGGACATCGCAAAGCAATATGGATGCGAGACGATCGTCGGCAATCCGGTGGATTGGGCGTGCCAGCGTGACGGCCTGGGCTGCGATGGCGTCGTCGACGCCGCCGGCAGTAGTGCCACGCTCCGCATCGCCATCGACTGTGTTCGTCCCGCGGGCTGGATCAGCAAAGTCGGCTGGGGGCCCGAGCCGCTCGGGTTCAGCATCGATCCGCTGGTCCAAAAAAATGTTCGTTTGCAAGGTAGCTTCAGCCACAACTGGCCGATCTGGGAGCGCGTGATCGAACTGCTCAGCAGCGGACAACTCGACGTCGAACCGATCGTGGGCGGCGTTTGGCCCATCGAACAATGGCAGACCGCGTTCGAGAAAATGCACCACGGCGAGATCGTCAAAGCCGTCTTGCAACCATCTGTTTGAACGGAGATTTGCTCGGCCTACGTTGAGTCGTGTCCTGGATTGTTCATCAGCCGCTGCCGCAAACGGTTATTGAGTTTCAGAATCAACCACCACCGGTTTGAGCTTCAAATGGCTTTGACCAATTGCCCGCGAAGTACTGTGAACATATCGCCGCGCGGTCCCGACCGAATTGGTCATACGCTCCGCAAAGACATAGCCACTGGGAACAACGACAATCCCCGCAGGTGAGACATAAAACCTCCTGGCGTCACGATCGGGATCAACGCCGATGGTTTCCCCAGCGGGGATCTGAACGCGTTTGTCCACGATACAGTTCCTCAAGATCGCGTTCTGGCCCACCGTGACATCGTGAAATAAGACGGAGTCGTGAACGTTTGCCCCGCGTTCGAATTGGACGTTGGGCGAGATCACACAGTGCTCGACGTTCGCGCCACAGACTCGCACACCATTGCTCAGCAACGTCTGGCTCACGACACCGGGTCTACCCGATGGATCGTCACAGATCATGGCGGGCGGGGCAGCGACATCGTATTTTCGAACCGGCCAATCTTGGCAGTAGAGATCCAGTGGCGGATGCGTCTTCAACAAATCCATGTTGGCGATGTAGTACGAGTCGATCGTGCCGACATCACGCCAGTAGGGCTGCACAGTACTCTGACAGGCATCGCTCTGACAGGCATCTTGGCCGTGACAAGCATCTTGCATTGGATGGCCGATGACACGGTAGTTGTCGATCATCCGAGGGATCAGGTCCTTTCCAAAATCATGGGAGGAACTCGCGTCGGCGTGATCACGGATCAACTCCCGAAAAAGTGTCTCCGCACTGAAGACGTAAACTCCCATCGACACCAACGCTTGATCAGGTCTGTCGACGGATGGTTGCGGTTCCGTCGGCTTTTCGTTGAACTCGTAGACTCGATGATGTCGATCGATCGACATCACACCGAATGCACGAGCATCATCAATGCCGACCTCCATGCACGCGATTGTCACATCAGCACCTCTTGAGAGATGTTCATGGATCATCTGCGTGTAATCCATGCGGTAAATATGGTCACCCGACAGGACGACGACCATCTTGGCTCCGCTGTTTCGGATCAAGTCATGGTTCTGATAGATCGCATCGGCCGTTCCCGCGTACCAGGAATCTCCGGTTCGCATCTGCGGTGGGACATCCATGATGTACTCCCCCAGGTCAGGATTGTAGATTCCCCAGCCATCACGCAAGTGTTTCTGCATCGACAGCGATTTGTACTGAGTCAGCACCAGGACTTGACGCAAACCCGAATGCAAACAATTGCTGAGTGTGAAATCGATGATGCGATACTGGCCGCCGAAAGGAACCGCCGGCTTGGCCCGGTGCATCGTCAATGGCGCAAGCCGCGAGCCCACGCCACCCGCCATGATGAAGGTGAGCGTGTTGGAAAGCACAGTCATGGTCAGTCGCTCCGGTAGCGAGTTTCATTTGCCAAGTCAAGCTTGCGAACATCGCATGCAGGATGTTGCGTAGGGCAATAACTCCAGCCGACCGGGATCGATCTCCGCGTTGCAATGTGTACAGATGCCGTATGTCCCCAATTCGATTTGACGCAGCGCGCGATGAATTTGCTGGATCTCGGCCAAGTTCGCGTTGCCGATCGACGATAAGACTTCGTCGTCCTCCAACTCCACGGCGCGTTCCTCCCAATCGTCGTTGGTCTTGCGGGAGAGATCCGAATCGATTCTCTCTGTTCGCGCCACCAGCTCCTGAAGCTTGGACTCCAATTGCTGCCGGGTTCTGTCGAGCGATGCAGCGTCAGCTTGAGTTTTCATGGATCATTTTTGGGGTTGGAGAGAGAGGCAAAGTCTATAAGCCGGTGATAGGCGTGTGGGCAATTCTTATGCCGTGCCTTCATGATTCAGGAAAACGGCTGATTCACTCATCTCCCTCGGAGTTTTTCACATCACCCACGTGCCATCGCGTACCAAGACGTGCCATGACGCACAGTGCGTACCAATGTGAGACCGAGAGTGCGCTTGGGTGTCATGGCCGCAAACACTGCAACATGACACACAGTCTGCCATGCAGTGCAAAAAAACGCATGGTTTCGCGGCGTCTCAGTGACGCGGCGCTCCGCAATGATCATCCGCCTTGATCCGGTCCTCATGTCAAAGAAGGATTGGCACGACGATTGCGGCGTCTGGACCACGACGATTGCGGCGTCTGGACGACGAATGGTTGATGACGCCTTGGGGCAGGATCATGGAGCTTCAAGCGGTCCACCGAAAACTTCGTTTCGTATTCACGTTAAGGGAAAAAAGATGGGCATGCTCTCACGTCAGCTTCACTCCGCTCCCAGTGCCATTGATCGTATGCGTGAGGAGTTCGATCGGGCGCTTCAGAATCTCTGGAACGGCAACGGAGAGTGGGAAGGAGCAACAAGCGTCGGCAAATGGGAACCGAGTGTCGACATTTCAGAAACCGACTCGACACTGGAGGTCAAAGTGGACTTGCCGGGTATCAAACCGGAGGACATCGACATCAGTGTCACCGACGACATGTTGACGATCAAAGGACAGCGACAAGAAGAAAAGAAGACGGAAGACAAGGAACGCAAGGTCCACCGGGTAGAACGTCACTACGGATCGTTCTATCGCAGCATTCCACTACCACCGGGCACCAAGCCCGACGATGTGGTAGCGGAATCAGATCACGGAGTGGTCACGATCACGTTGCCAAAGACGGAGCCGACCAAGGCCAAAAAGGTGTCGGTAAAACCCAAATAGACGCGAGCGTCGTTGTTCAAGCGGGGCTCCCCAAACCGTTGGCTGCGTATCAAGGAGCCCCGCTTGCACGGTTTAGCCGTAGTGGATCTTGTTAAAGATCCCACCGCTACAGGATCTTCAACTACCCTAAAGATAAGCGGGACACTATCGCGTGGCGGCTGATACGCGAATCCTGTTTTCGCACGCACCCCAGCGTTTCTTTCACTCGCGTCGAACCTGAATCTCTAAACGCATCGTCAAGACAGTTGAGAAAAGCTGGCTTGATTCTCAAACAATTCGTTGACGCAGGTGCTTGCTGACGTCAACCCCTTACTGCGTCAAACTTTGAAACGCACTGAAATACCTTCGCCCAAACTCCTTGAGTGATGCGGTATTGAAGTGCACCAAATCGGAGTTGGCGGTGAGGCCGTCCGAGGGGACGTAACCGGTATGGGGCATCTCCTGAGCCAACTCACGGTGGGCTGCGTCGATCTTCTTGCGTGCTTCATTCCATGGTCGCTCGGCAAACTGCCCCAGTCCTCCAATCAAGATCGGAACGTCGCCACCGGACAGTGTTCGTAAACGCTCCAGAGTGTCTTGCAGCTTTGGCTTGTAGATCTTTGCCGCATCGTCGTTGGAATCGGATTCACCCTGATGCCACAGGATTCCTTTAACGGCCCCCGATTGCTTAGCCAACTCAATGCGTTTCGCCGCGTCGTCGTAAGGATGCGTTTTGGTGCTGGAGTGGTATCCGCCTGGTTGCCAAGCGGAGATCGGAGAACCGCCCACGGCACAAGGAATCAACCCGACCGTGACATCCGGGTTCGCCTTGGCGTACTGGATGGCAAAGGTGCGTCCCAAACCGACGCCGGCAACGGACTTGTCAAAGTGGACCGGGGCGATCGCGGGCACCCACTGGCCTGCCTTATTGAGCATCATGACGTTGGGAAACGGCTGGCGGTCTTCGTCACCCATTTTCCCTCGTCCAGCCATGTTGGACTGACCGGCCAGCACAAACAGATGCATGGGTTTGGCGGACTCCGATTCCGTGCGGACCAAGGTCACGCCGCCGAGATCGAGGTGAAACGTCGACTCGGCATCCGCCGTCAGCTTCAGCGTCTTGACCTGTGATGTGTCGGCGACTTCGATCGTCCCCAAGGACTTGCGGTCAAACTCCATCATCAGCCGAGGCTGGGAATCGGTATCCAAGTCCGGCCGAACGACGCGTTGGTGAGAAGTCAGAGCAAGTGCACCCGTTGTGGATCGATCGTCGATCGACGCCGTGACCTGAGTCCCTGCGACGCTTGCATTGGCGTGCACGATGATTTCGTAGTTTCCCGGTTGATGGAATTGCACGTCAAAGGAAACTGAGTCGGTCGGCCGAGTCCAGTTGCTGAGCCAATCGTGCGCCCATCCGTTGCCGTTGGCAAAGCCGATTTCGCCAGATGAGTGTGCTTCGACCGCCGGCAGAAACACACTCGGTACTTCCTCGTATCCCACCGGGATCGGACGCGGAGCGGTGATGATGGGCTGAACTTGCCGGTGGTGCCGATCGATGGCTGCAGAGAGTCGGTCCACGATCTCGGGGTGCTGTTTCGAAATGTCAGTCGCTTGCCCAGGGTCGGTTTGCATGTCAAACAGTTGCGTTTTGCCCTTTTCGATTGTCAATCGAAACCGCTGGTCGCGCGCGGCGGCGCGTCCAAGTTGATCGAGGTTCGCTTTGTCGGGGCGAGAAGTGATCAGCACGCGATCGGCAAAACTCTCGTCGCTGCCGTCTTTCAACAGTCGCACCAAACTACGGCCATCCAAGGGGTGGGCCGGTTTCCAATCGATCCCGGCGAGTTCGGCAAGCGTTGGCAGCAAGTCGATGTGAGCAGCGATCTGCTGGCAGTCCTTTGCCTGAAGCTGCCCCGGCCATCGGATGAAACACGGCACGCGAACCCCGCCTTCGTGGACACTTCCTTTGGCGCCCCTCATCCCGCCGTTGTAACGCGGTCCGTTCGGGCCGTTGTCGGTCAAGAAAACGACGATCGTGTCGTCACTGAGTTGCCGCTGTTGCAACTTGCTGAGCAAACGACCAATGTTGGCATCGATGTTTTCGACCATCGCATACACGGCAGCCGTTTTTGCGGACAGTATTCCGTCGCTGTATTTGCTGAACCACTGCTGAGAGATTTGAAAAGGTCCGTGCGGTGCGTTGTACGGGACGTAACACAGAAAAGGTCGCTCGCCTGCTTCGTCGATGAAACTCAACGCAGCGTCGGTGATCAAGTCCGTGATGTATCCCTTTGTTTCAATGGCCTTGCCGTTGAACTCCAAAATCGGATCGTCGTAAAGATTCCAGTGACCACCGCAGAATCCATAAAACTCCTCGAAGCCTTGACCGAGTGGATGGTTGGGATACTGGGCACCGTTATGCCACTTTCCAAAACAGCCCGTGCGATAGCCTGCGTTGGCGAAAACCTCCGCCATGGTTTCTTCGTCGCCTCGCATCACCTCCAATCTTTCCGAGACACCCGCCACGCCACAACGTCCTGGATAGCGCCCCGTCAAGAGAGCGGCACGGGTCGGTGCACAGACAGGAGAAACAAAGAAACGCTGCAAACGAACGCTTTCGTGACTCAACTGATCCAAGACGGGTGTGTTGATCGAGTCGTTCGCATGGCAATGCAAATCACCCCATCCTTGATCGTCCGTCATGATCAAGAGCACGTTCGGAGGCTTGCTGGCATTGGAGGAATCGGCTGCCACGAGGGAAAACGGCAGGATCGCGGAAACCAATCCAAGCAGCATGCCGAGTCGTCCGGCAAGAATGAGCGTTGATGTCATGTTGAGTTCTTTCTCTGGCGAATCCCGCTACGGGGCGCTAAGTACGTCAGTCTTTCCAGACTGACATTCAGGGGAGTACGTCAGTCTTTCCAGACTGACATTCAGGGGTACGTCAGCCTGGAAAGGCTGACGTACTTGTTACGGGGTGCGGATAAGTTTAACGGTTGTATCAGAAGTGAACTGAGGAATGTTTCGATTCGACCAGCCGAGCCGATCGAGTCGATCCTCACTGCACAAGGCATTCACACACCGCCAAACACCGCACGGACGCGAGCTTTGGCGCCCCCCCCATTGTATCTGGACAAACACGTTGAATGAGCCGCGTTTGCGGTGAGACGATTCGCGTGAAATATCCAGAATCTGGGTGCTGTCCAATACTTCATGAAACTCTCGCTGCGCATGGATGCCATGAGAATCAAACGTAAACGCCTGTCTCTATCGTGTTTCATCGCCTCCGGTCTGCTGGTTGCGGGTGGATGCACGAGTGTTGGTCAATATTCTCACGGCCATGCCAAGACGGCGGCGGTAAGCCCACCTGCTGGATCCCTAGCGGTCGCTTCCTCCGAATCGACGGAGACATCGGATTCCTCATCGGATCTCGACTCGTCCTTGATCAACACTGTTGCGTACCATCTTGATGGTGACGGCGACTCGACGAAAGGCACCGCCAGTGATTCCATTCCCTCAGTTTCAGATTCTGGGGTGGAGAAACTACCGAAAGCGGTTGCTGCAGGACAAGAAGCAGCGAGAGGCAGCCTTTCCTTGGATTTCTCAACCGAATCCGAAATGAACCTTGGGTCGTTGATCCCGATCCGCATCGCGCCGGACGTCAGCTACACGCTTGCAGACTTGGAGCAACTGGCGCTCAACAACAATCCATCGCTCACCGCGGCATCGTCGTTGACGAACAAGTCCGCGGGACTTCGTCAACAAGTCGGAGTGCGTCCCAACCCGACCCTGGGTTACTTTGGTCAACAGATTGCCGATCGCAACACCGATCAGCACGGCGTGTTCGTGGAACAGGAATTCGTCCGCGGAAATAAACTCGCACTGAATCGACAAGTGCTCGCGCACACCACGAGTGCACAACGTTGGGAGATGCAGTCACAGCGATATCGCGTACTGACGGACGTCCGCACGCGGTTCTATGAAGCCGTTGCGGCACAGCGACAATTCGAGGCCACGGTGGAGTTCAGCCAAGTGGCTCGACGGGGCGTACAAGTCGCCGAGGATCGTCGCGAAGCTGAGGAAGGAAGCTTGGTGGAATTGCTGCAGTCGCAAACGTTGTTGAGCGAGATCACGCTGGCCGCAGAGCAGGCCGAAGTGGCGTATCGCGGTGCTTGGCAAGATTTGGCTGCCATCGCCGGATTGGATGATCCGATGCCGGCAAACCTTGTCACCGAGTTGCCATCGACCTCGATCACACCGAGCTGGGACGATCGTTACGCCCAGATCCTGGCTGAGAGCCCAGAGCTTTCTGTGGCCAATGCACTCGTCTGCGAAAAGCGAGCGTTGCTGAGTCGCCAGCAAGTGCAAATGGTCCCCAATGTGACGGCACAGTTGGGCGCTGGCTACGACCGCGGTACGGACAACGGCATGCTCAACGTGCAAGTCTCCGCACCGATTCCGGTTTGGAACAAGAATTCGGGAAACATTTCCGCCGCTTACGCGGATTATGTCCAAGCGATCGAGAACGTCAAGCGAATCGAACAAGCCATCAAGTCGCGATTGGCAAGAGCTGCGCAAGACTACGACTCGGCATTGGCCGCGGTCCGCAAGTACGAGCAAGAAATCATTCCACAAGCAAAGAAGAGTCTTGAGCTGAGCGAAGAAGCGTACCGTGCCGGAGAACTGGAGTTCCTGCAAGTCCTGATCGTCCGCCGCAGTTTCTACGAGTCGACGATCCGGCAAATCGCCGCACAGGGTCAGCTGGCCCAAGCCGGAGCGAGGGTGGACGGTTTGCTGCTGACCGGCGGATTGGACTCGCCAACGGACTATACCGACGGCGACGGAATCCGCGGTGCGTCCTTCGGCGGACAGTAAAAAAGTTTTAGTCGCAACACCGTTCAATGAGTTGCGTATTCCAATTAGTCGCAGGCCTGTCCGCGCAAGTCAACGATTGGAAGTGGCATAACGCTTGGCGGGGCACGCTATCGACTTGGAAAGTCGAGCGACGATTGTCGTTCGACTTTCCAAGTCGAAAACGAACACCAACAGACGGCCAAACAAAAATCATACGCGATCCAGTTGCGTTTGACCCGTAGCCGAAGGCGTAGGCGGAAGCGGCGTCTGAGTTTGCGGTGCAATCCGGTTGGTTGCGGCGATGACGCCTGCGGCTAGTCGTTAAACGACGTCCACTGACACCTCCCCCAAGGAACGAGACTGCTGATTTAGTGAGCCGCAAGGCGCTAGCCGCGGGCCTAATGGTGTTGACGGAACCCTTCGAAGCCCGTGGCTAGCGCCATCGGCTCACAGACACAATGCAACACGATTAAATCAGCAGTCTCGGAACATGGGGGAGGTCGAGCAGAGCCGTCCAGGCGAATGCGAGGGAGGGGGCAATGCGCACCGTTTGGGCATTTGAACTCGTTTTTCCCAGCGTAGGCCCCCTCCCGGATCTTGCTTCGCTCGATCCGACCTCCACCAGCTGCGCCGGGAGAGGTGACAGAAACTTGCGCAAGCGTCACAGTGCCACAACGCCAAATTTTGAACAGCCCAGCACTCGCCTAGCCCGGATTATGAAAAACAATCTGCATTTCCCAACGATGTCACAACTCATTGTCAAGAATCTGTTTGCGCTAAAATCTAACATCCTCATGAATAATCCGGCCTAGAAATGCAGGCCTTCACGAAGCGCCACCTGGTTGGCTTCGTCAAACTGCTTGATCAACTCGGCGGATGCTTCGTCGATCGAATCGGGCAGTTGGATTTGTAGCGTGACGATCAGGTCGCCGGCGGTGCCGTCTGACTGTTTGACACCCTGACCCTTCAATCGCAATTTCTTTCCGCTGCTGGATGCCGCCGGTATGTTCAGTGTGACGGTCCCCGAAGGCGTGGGAACGTCGATCGACGCACCCAAGACGGCTTCGGCAACCGAGATCGGCAACGTCAGTTCGAGATTCTTGCCGATACGACGGAAATGCGGATGCGGCGAGACTTTGATCAAGAGAATCAAGTCGCCCGCCTCGCCGCCGTTGAGCGACGGTCCGCCTTGATTGCGAAGTCGAATCTTGGCACCGTTCTCGATTCCCGGCGGGATCGTCACAGCGATCTTTTCTTGACTGCCGCTACCGCGACTGATGTAGAACTCCGTCTTGCCGCCTCGAACGGCCGTCTCCAGAGGCAGCTCCAGTTCGTGCCTCAAGTTGCCGCCTTTGGCCGGTGGTGCGGGGCGTCGAGCTCTGCCCGCGCCTGCTCCACCGCGTTGTTGTCCCAGAATCTGTTCAAAGAAATCGCTGAATCCGCCTTCGAATCCTCCGCCAGCTCCGCCGCCTGAGCGACCACCGAAAATCTGCTCCAGGTCCAAACCGTCAAAACTTGCCCCACCAGCACCGGGATGAAATCCGCCCCCGCGAATCTTTTCAAAATCGGCACCGTAACGATCATAGGCGGCGCGTTTTTCCTCGTCACTCAGGACATCGTAGGCTTCCTGAATCCGCTTGAATTTGTCGTGCGCTTTATCATTCGGGTTCTTGTCTGGGTGATACTTGATCGCCAGCTTGCGATGAGCCTTTTTGATTTCGTCCAGCGTTGCGTCTCGGCCCACGCCAAGGGTTTGATACAGGTCTTCAGCCACGGAGTCGTCTGCTATGGGATGTTCTTGAGTCAAAAAGCCTTGAGCCGAGTACTCGGCATCTTTCGTCGGCACATACGGAGTGCGAATTGCCAAATTGGCATATCGGTGATTGTCACGCCATGGGTAGCAAATGTCGATCCAACTGGCAATATTCTAATGTTCATCGGCAAAACCCTGTGAACAATGCTGCCGAGCGCCCGATTCAGCGAACGAATCAATGTCCCACGATCGAGGAAGTGGTCGATGCGGAAACTTATGTTTTGCGAAGAATTTGACTCGAATCCGTCCCTCGCTGCTCCAGCATCTGCGTCGATGAAGTCGGCTGGAAGACCGTGGTTTAGCTTGGTTGCCAAAGCCTGGAGTGGCGTCGCGTGCCGGTGCGGCGTCGTTTGCCTCGTCGCGACGACATGGGTAAGTTCCGCCTGTGGCGCCAATGGAACGCTGACGTTCACGGCGGACGACAAAGCCACCGGGGCATCGACCATCACGCGGATGGAGCTTTGGCGGGGCACACCGACCGGCAAGACCACTCCGGTGCGTCGCACCGTGCCGGCCGGCATTGGAGTCGTCTTGGATCGTAGCGTTGAATTGACGATGCCAGACGGCCCGTACCATTTTCGACTCATCCGCGGCCCCGAGTATCGTATCGTCACCGGCACGTTCACGTTGGAACCGACGAGCTTGGATGAAAAGAACGTACAACTGCCACGCATGGTCGACATGTTGTCCGAGGGCTGGACAAGTGGCGACTGCATGGTGGTGGCCTCGGAGAACAGTTTGCCGCTGCGGATGGCTTCGGAGGACTTGCACGTTGCTTCGGTGATGGGGCATCAAGACGCCAAACCGATCCCCTATCGCGACGCGGACTATGACATCGGTGGCGAACCGAAGTGGATCCGCGAGGACGTGTCGCACCACGACGGACTCGCGTTTTATGGCCTCGGTCCCGAGACCTGGAATTCCATCAGTGCCGCTGACACGATCAGCACACGACGACTTGTGATCGCATCGGAACGTAGCAATGAGGAGAACACTATTCAGATCGGCGTCGAGAATCCCTTTGCTTGGGAGCTACCCGTCTGGCTTGCCAGTTCACGTATCAACGGTTTCTTTCTGATGGGTGACTGGTTGCGATTGGATCGAAAAATCCTCAAAGTCGCTGAAGGTCGCGGGCCGCAAAACGTTGGGTTCGGTGATGGTCAGCAGTTGGGACGCTATGCCGAAGAAATCTATCGCAACATCTTGGATGCAGGTATCCGAATGCCTCCTTTGGCCGGTGGCGGTTCCGCATCCAACGGCACACCGGTCGGCTACAACCGTTTGTACGTGACCTTGCCGAGCGACGCACCGAGCGATCATGACGTCAGTGATCCCTTGGCGGTCACCGACGCACAGCAATGGTGGTCAGGCGTCTGGCGAGGCAACAGCGTCGCTACGAATGGCCCGATGCTGCGTCCAAAACTCGCCGGCAAGCTGCCCGGCCATGTGTTCACCGGCTCTGCCGGCACCACTTTGCAGCTACAGCCGGAACTGGAGCTGGCGGTTCGTGACCCGGTCGAGTATTTGGAGGTGATTCATAACGGACGTGTTCATTACAGCGCACGCCTGAAAGAGTTTGCCGAAGCCGGCGGACGCATTCCGATGATCGAGACCGATCAGAGCGGGTGGGTGTTCATCCGCGTCGTGACGTTGCACGAAGACCATTATCGCGCGGCCGTCAGCGCCCCGTGGTACGTCGAGATCAACGGCCGCCCACGTGTTTCCAAACGGAGCGTGGAGTTCTTTCAAAAATGGCTGGCCGATTACGAAGCCAAGTTGGTTGCCCTGCCACCTGAACGTTTGGCCGAGCACGCACCCTTTATTCGGGCTGCACGGACTTTCTGGCAAGCCAAAGCGGAAGTCGCAGTGGAGTGACGCCGGATGCCTCCCGGTGACAGACGCGGTGGATCTTGGTAACGTTTTGGCTGTATTTTCGCCGCGTTGACACGGTGCCAGCATAGTGCCAGCACGGTCGGCCTCTCCAGCAAAGCGTTGCCACTGATGACCAAGAACGAATCCGCCCCCGGCATTGTTTACACCCACACAGATGAAGCCCCCGCATTGGCGACTTATTCATGGTTGCCGATCGTGGAAGCCTTTCTGAGCACGGCCGGCGTTTGCGTTCAAACCAAAGACATTTCGCTTGCCAGTCGCATCCTGGCCAGCTTCCCAGAGGTCCTAGCGGAAAACCAGCGTCGTGAAGACGCCTTGGCACAACTGGGCGAGCTAGCGAACACTCCGGCCGCGAACATCATCAAACTGCCGAACATCAGCGCGTCGATTCCACAGTTGACCGAAGCCATCGCGGAATTGCAGGCCGATGGATTCCCCGTGCCTGATTTTCCGGCGGACCCAAAGACTGATGCAGAGAAAGCGGTTCGGGCCAAGTACGCCAAAGTGCTCGGCAGTGCGGTCAACCCTGTCCTGCGTGAAGGCAACTCGGATCGCCGCGTCGCCGCACCGGTCAAGAACTACGCCAAGGCTCACCCGCACTCGATGGGCGTGTGGTCCGCGGACTCTCCATCGCATGTCGCCAGCATGACCGAAGGAGACTTCTATGGCAGCGAGAAGTCCGCGATCCTGGACGATGCAGGTTCCTTGACGATCACGCTCAACGCTGCCGACGGGTCCACGACCGTGCTGCGTGAATCGGTGCCGGTGGAAAGGGGGGATGTTGTCGACGCATCAGTCATGAGCGTTCAATCGCTGCGAGCTTATCTAAAAAAAGAAATCGAAGACGCGCGGCAGTCGGGCATCTTGTTATCACTGCACCTCAAAGCCACCATGATGAAGGTGTCCGATCCGATTCTGTTCGGTCACGCCGTCAGCGTTTACTTCGCCGACCTGTTTGAGAAACATGCCGACACGTTTGCTTCACTGGGCGTGAATCCGAACAACGGCTTGGGCGGCTTGGAAGCAAAACTGGAAAGCCTGCCGAGCGACAAAGCTGCCGAGATCCGAGCAGAGATCCAAGCCACCTACGATGCCGGGCCCAAACTAGCGATGGTCGACTCCGATCGCGGCATCACGAATCTGCACGTCCCCAGTGACGTCATCATCGACGCCTCCATGCCCGCTGCCATTCGCAGTTCCGGAATGATGTGGGGACCAGACGGAAAACTTCATCCCACCAAAGCACTGATCCCCGACCGATGCTACGCCGGTGTCTACCAAGCGACCATTGATTTCTGTAAAGAACACGGTGCCTTTGACGTCACGACGATGGGCAGCGTCAGCAATGTCGGCTTGATGGCAAAGAAAGCGGAAGAATACGGATCGCACGACAAAACGTTCCAGATCCCGGCCGACGGAACGGTCACGGTAACCGACAACACGGGCAAAGTCATCTTTGAGCATCCTGTGGCGTCAGGCGATGTTTGGCGGATGTGCCAGACAAAGGACATCGCGATTCGCGACTGGGTGCGTCTTGGCGTCCAGCGCGCCCGACTGACCGGCGCGGCCGCCGTGTTTTGGCTCGACGAAAACCGTGCCCACGACGCAAACCTGATCGGCAAGGTCAACGAGTACCTCCAGGATCACGACACGTCTGGTTTGGAAATCCAAGTGCTCGCGCCCGTCGATGCCACATTGCATGCTTGCGGTCGTGCTCGTGACGGCATGGACACCATTTCGATCACCGGCAATGTCTTGCGAGACTACCTGACTGACTTGTTCCCCATCTTGGAACTCGGCACCAGCGCCAAAATGCTCTCGATCGTTCCCCTGCTCGCCGGTGGCGGAATGTTCGAAACCGGTGCCGGTGGCTCAGCGCCCAAACACGTCCAACAGTTTGTCGCCGAAGGACACTTGCGTTGGGACTCCCTGGGCGAGTTCCTTGCCCTGGCGGTCTCCTTGGAAGACCTCGGTCGCAAGAGTGAAAGTGCTGATATCACCGTGATGGCAAACACACTCGATTCGGCAACGGAAGTCTTTTTGCAAAACGACAAGTCTCCGAAACGGGGTGTCGGTGATCTGGATACCCGCGGCAGCCACTTTTACATGGCGATGTATTGGGCGCAAGCGTTGGCGGAGCAAACCGAGTCCCCCGAGCTGGCGGCAAAGTTTGCACCGGTCGCCGATGCGATGAAACAAAACGAAGCCACCATTGTGGGTGAGCTCGCCAGCGCGCAAGGCAGCCCGGTCGACCTCGGCGGCTACTATTCCCCCGACTGCGCCAAAGCAGCCTCAGCACTGCGTCCCAGCAGCACGCTCAACGGGATTGTTGAATCGATCGCTGAGTAGTCGACGCTTTGACGGAGCACCTGGGCTGTTCAAAATGAGTGTGACCGGCAACCCGCGAGGCTTCTGCGGAGCATTGCGGAATCTGGGTAAACAAAAAGCGGCCAACCTGCCATGATTTGGGTTCTAACTTCCAGGTATCAAAGGCAGGAGGCCGCTGAAATGAGCGTCGAACATTCAAGCGATATTGACAACCCCACTTCGTCTTCTTTTCCGCAGTCGCCCGAGCAAATCGCCGAGAAACTGCAGCAGTGCGGCGACACCATCCGAGAACACGTCGTCAATGCTTCTAAATGCGGCCAGTCTTTCGATGAAACCGAGCGTGCCGTGTGGAATCTTGTCTTGAAAACCGGCTTTCTGGCGATGGAGCTCTTCACCAAACTCCAAGGCAAGGGGGACCTTGGTGATCAAGCGGTCAGCGAATCAGGCAAAACACTGCGACGCAGCGAGAAACCGACCGACACGGTGGTTCGGTCGATTTTCGGTGAACACGCCTTTCAACAGTACACCTACAGCCCGGGAAAGAACAAGAGAATCGAACTGCATCCGATCAGCGCCCGCATGCAACTGCCGGAGCACCGCTGGTCGTACCTGCTCCAAGAGTTCTCCCAAATGTTCTGCGTCGAATCCGCATTCAACCAGGCCGCTGATAATCTCGAACTCGTTTTCGGAGCGAAATTCTCGATCGACACGCTCGAACAGACCAGCCAGAGAATGGGGGTCCAGGCCGATGCCTTTCTGGACGACTTGCCCACGCCCAAAAAGAAGGATGAAGCCGAGCTTCTCGTCGCTTCGGCCGACTGCAAGGGCGTTCCCTTGATCAAAGACGATGCCGCCAAAGTGGCTGCTTTTGAGACAGCAAAGAAACGGCCCGGAAACCGTCGCATGGCAACGGTCACGAGTGCTTACACCGTCGATCCCTATGTTCGCACAGCCGAGCAAATTGTCGCTGCCTTGTTCCGTGATGACAAAGAACCCGGCACGCAATCACGCAAGAGCAAAAAGAAACGACCGCGGCCAAAGCACAAGCATACATCGGCTCACTTTCCCGCGACCTTCGTGGACGACGATACGGAGGTTCCCATCAGCGGTATCCACGAGGGGATCGCATGGCTCGCAGATCAAGTCAGTGTCCGCCGAAAGAAACTCCAAGTGATCATTCTGTTAATGGACGGTCAGCAGAGCCTCTGGGAAGTCGCGCAGTTACACTTAGGCGACGATCCATTAGTGGTGCCAATCTTGGACATCATTCACGTAGCGACTTACGTGTGGGAGGCTTCGTCATTGTTCGAGAAATCCAGCGAAAAGCGAGCAGCGTTTACGCGGGAGCGATTGCTGAAAATCCTGCGTGGTGAGGTCAACGGGGTGATCCGAGGGCTACGTCGAATGGGTTCGCTTGGGAAACTCAAGGGCGATAAACTCAAAGACCTTCGACGCATCTGTGGTTACTTCGAGAAACACAAGGATCGGATGCGTTACGACGAATATCTTGCTGCAGGCTACCCGATTGCCTCGGGTGTGATCGAAGGCGCGTGCGGGCACTTGGTAAAGGACCGCATGGAACGAAGCGGGATGCGTTGGACGCTGGAAGCTGCACGGAGCATGCTCAACGTGCGGGCGGTATTTCAGAGTGACTACTGGGATAAATTCTGCAAACAGCGAGTCACGGAGTTGAGCGAGAGCACCCATCCAAACCGTAACATGGTCTGCCACTACACTCCGCTTACCATGGCATGTTAACCGGCGGGTTGCCGGTCACACTCGTTCAAAATATGGGGTTGACATTGTTTTTTCAGTCCATGTTTTTGTCCCATGCATCGCAATCAGAGTGAGCCTCAGGCGCTAGCCGTGGGCCGGCACCACAATCCGCCTCAGGCCCACGGCTAGCGCCTGAGGCTCACTGGGGGCCACCAGCTGGACTGCTCAAAGCTTGGGGTAGACATTGTTTTTTCAGTCCATGTTTTTGTCCCATGCATCGCAATCAGAGTGAGCCTCAGGCGCTAGCCGTGGGCCGGCACCACAATCCGCCTCAGGCCCACGGCTAGCGCCTGAGGCTCACTGGGGGCCACCAGCTGGACTGCTCAAAGCTTGGGGTTGACATTGTTGTTTCAGTCCATGTTTTTGTCCCATGCATCGCAATCAGAGTGAGCCTCAGGCGCTAGCCGTGGGCCGGCACCACAATCCGCCTCACGCCCACGGCTAGCGCCTGAGGCTCACTGGGGCTACCGGCTGCGCCGGGAGAGCCTCAGGCGCTAGCCGTGGGCCAGCACCACAATCCGCCTCAGGCCCACGGCTAGCGCCTGAGGCTCACTGGGGGCCACCAGCTGGACTGCTCAAAGCTTGGGGTTGACATTGTTGTTTCAGTCCATGTTTTTGTCCCATGCATCGCAATCAAAGTGAGCCTCAGGCGCTAGCCGTGGGCCGGCACCACAATCCGCCTCAGGCCCACGGCTAGCGCCTGAGGCTCACTGGGGGCCACCAGCTGGACTGCTCAAAGCTTGGGGTTGACATTGTTGTTTCAGTCCATGTTTTTGTCCCATGCATCGCAATCAGAGTGAGCCTCAGGCGCTAGCCGTGGGCTGGCACCACAATCCGCCTCAGGCCCACGGCTAGCGCCTGAGGCTCACTGGGGGCCACCAGCTGCGCCGGGAGAGGTGACAGAAACTTGCGGAACGCCACAGTGCCACAACGCCCAATTTTGAACAGCCAAATTATGATGAGACATCCGATTGTCCCGAATCGGCTTCTCCGGCGACTCCCATTGAGGGGCCCAGGGACTACACAACGCGTCCGCCGCTTCGCTAAGAATATTTTAAATTGATTGCGCGGAACATCGCTGTTTGATGAGCGTTTAATCTCACGTGGATTCCGTAGCTTCCGTGGACCGGCTTGTCCTCGCCGCCGTGGAACCAACCCGCCTGATTCCACTCTCAACCCTTCACCCCGAGTGCCCGCGTGTTGGCACCGAGTTGCATCAAAGGAACCGCCTCGACTGATCGAACCGCTATTCGATTTTGGCAATCGGCAACCGATGCCCTGAGCTGACGTTGACGCGTTGATGTTCCTGTCTTGATGCCTCCACTTTGAGTGAATCGTCACTCACTGCCGGGATGAAGTTGTGCGCCCGCAGCAGTCCCGCAGTGCGATGGCCTCAGAATCTGATCGCTTATTTACGTCCCAACGACCGCTTTTTGTTTCCCATCTGCTACCAGGTAATTTCTCGTGACCTTTCGATCTCTGATCCCTCTGCTGTTGTTTGTGTTGGTGCTGGCTGGTTGTGGTGGAGCAGAGCTGAAAAGCCCTAGCCAAGACCAGTTGCAGCAATATGTTTCCGAAAACCCCAGCGAGCTTTCAAGCGACGCGGATGTTGACGGAGGGCAGACGGCAAATTGACTGATCCGCTTTGATGGATAACCACTCCTGGATGCGATCGCATTCAGGTAACCCGCTCTCTACGTGTCCATGTCATCGCGACTGGATTTCTTTCGATTCATGTTCTCTTTTCAGTAGGCATTTCAGTGAAAAACCCAAAACACCCCGCGGGGTTCACGCTTGTGGAATTGCTGGTGGTGATCGCCATCATCGGCATCTTGGTCGGCCTGCTCCTGCCAGCCGTACAAGCGGCTCGTGAAGCCGCGCGACGCATGAGCTGCAGCAACAACTTCAAACAAGTCGGCTTGGCCATCCAAAACTACCATTCGACTTACAAACGTCTGCCTGCGCACTCAAAAGGCACGACCAACAAAGTCAACTCGGGGACTCCCAACCCATCGCTTCGGATCGGTGCACACAATCGAAACGAATTGAGCTGGTTGCCCGGACTGACTCCCTTCATGGAGCAACAAGCTCTTTGGGAACAAATCAGCAACCCGATGGACTCTGACGGCGATGGAACGATCGACTTTCAAAGCATGGGCCCTGACCCACGCATGAACTTGGCGGACCACGCGGCAGCCGGCAACGAGTACAGACCATGGCTGACCGACATCCCAACGCTTCGCTGCCCCAGTGATCCCGGACAAGGTTTGCCGGCACAAGGACGCACCAACTACGGCGCCTGCTTGGGTGACTCGCCTCACCACATGCACGTCGGACAAGAAGACGACCGCGGTGTGATGCCCAACACGAACTGGGCGCTTGCAGAACAAGCCGCTTGCCGAGGCTTCTTTGTCGCAAGTCGAGCGACACGTTTCCGCGACATTTTGGATGGATTGTCCAACACCATCGCCGCCGGAGAAATCGTCACAGACTTGGGCGACCGGGATGTGCGCACAGAACCCGCTGATGGCATCACCAGCATCATGGCGAGCTCGGGAAACCCCAGCGGACCCGACAATGCACTGGCTTGCCGCGGAATGCTGGATCCACTTCGTCCCACGCACTGGGTGGTCGGTGCGCCGTTCGTTGCTGCCGCAGCCGCAACCGGCCCTGCCGCTGAGATGACACGTGGCTCCAAATGGGCGTACGGACGTCCTCTGTTTTCCGCCGTGAATACCATTCTGCCCCCGAACGCGGAAATCTGTATGGAATCCAACCGGCATAACGAAGGCATCCTGCCTCCCGGCAGCCGTCACCAAGGTGGTGCACACATCCTGATGGGCGATGGTGCCGTGATCTTCATCTCAGATTCCATCGAAGCCGGCAACTCTTATGCTCCTCCCGTCCGCTGGGACACCTGGGCCATCAACACAGCAGGCTCGCAGAGCCCCTACGGTGTTTGGGGAGCAATGGGAACGCGTGCCGCGAGCGAAGTGATTCAAGAACAATTGAATCAGTAGCTTAAGTCTGCGGCTCGCATCAAAGCGGTGCCGCCAACGCATCCTTGATTCGGAGGATTGCAGGCAAGACGCCTCACTCCTCCGAACAAGATGCCTTCTTCGACGTCGCTGACAATTGGGATTCTCTCGTTGCGAATCATGTCATCCCGGATCTTCCATCAGCCGGAGTGCGTTTGCAGCGTGGTGAATCATCCAGCACTAGGATTTCGTGTTAGGATGTCCAACGGATGAAACGCGTCGGCGTTCTTCTAAATGACAACCTCTTGCTCGAAAACCTCCTGCCAGACCAACTCGATGGACGCTACTCAGCCAGATCAATATCCATCGTCGGACGTTCACCCTGCGATTCGGATTTGGAACACTGGCGTTCTGGCCGTGAATCCGCGAACACAAGTAATGAATGCGTGTCAAATTGACCCGTCCTCCATCAACATCGCGGGCCACGAATTCTCACGCGAACAAATCAAACGTGTCATCGTCGTGGGCGGCGGCAAAGCAACGGCGGCAATGACCCAGGGCTTCGTTGACGCGGTCCAGGGACAGATCCCGACTTGCGGTTGGGTCAATGTTCCTCAAGACAAACCAGAACGCTCAATTGGAAAAACCGACTCGGCAGAATACTTGAGCGGCATCCGCGTGTTCCCGGCGCGCCCCATGGGCTTGAACGAACCAACGGCTGCTGCGGTCCAGGGTACACTCGAGATCATTCGGTTGACCCAACAAGCCGATGCTTCCGATCTCTGCGTCGCGTTGATTTCGGGAGGTGGCAGTGCACTGCTGACACTGCCCGCGGATGGCATCACATTGCAAGACAAGCTGCAAGTCATCCGGCGGCTCAGCGAGAGCGGTGCTGACATCGTACAGCTAAATACCGTGCGCAAGCATCTCAGCGAGGTCAAAGGCGGCGGGCTATTGGCCGCCTGCAACGGACCACTTGTGACGCTCGTGCTGTCCGACGTGCTGGGTGATCCGCTCGATCTGATCGCATCGGGACCAACGGTTCCCGATACGTCGTTGCCAAGCGACGCGATGAACATTTTGCAACATTTTGATCCACAACGTTCGCTGCCCGCAAACGTCTATCGAGTGCTGGAGCGTGCGGTCGCATCTACCAATGACGAAACTCAGAACCGCTTGCAAGATTTCACTCCACCGGTTGTGATCGGAAACAATGAGACCGCAGTGAATGCATCGGCTGAACTTGCCAGAGAACTGATGTTTGAAACGGAATCCAAGTCGGCTCAGACTTGTGAGGGGTGCGCCGAAACGATCGGGATCCAGATCGCCCAGTGGATTTTGACACGCTTGGATCAGTCCGTTGCAACGTGTCTCGTCTGGGGTGGTGAACCGACGGTTTCTCTCGCGCCGCCGGACCTACGCGGACTGGGCGGACGCAACCAACAACTCGTATTGGCTGCCTATCAACGACTGCTCCAAGCGAACCTGAGCGACGAAGAGTGGTCTCGCATCAGCTTGGTATCAGGAGGAACTGACGGAGAAGACGGTCCGACGGATGCAGCCGGCGCGGTGCTGACCGGCTCCGTTCATCAAAAGGCGCAACAACTCGACTTGGACGTCGAAAGCTCGCTAAGCCGAAACGATGCCTACCACTTCTTTCAGCAATGTGGCGGGTTGTTGAAGTCCGGCCCGACTGGAACCAACGTGTGTGATGTCCGTGTCGCAATCGTCACGGGACGCCAGCATCCAGCAGGAAATGCTCCGTAATTGGATTCGCCAGAATTCCCCATGCCCCGCACTGGGATTCGCCATCACTTCCACCCAACGCCAGCCCCAAAACTCCGGCAGCCTGCTACCAGCCCATCACCATGTTGGACTCGATCACTTTTCGAGCCTGTTCCAGATCGCTGCCGGTCTCCATTCGGTACAACCGGATCGCATTGACCTTGTCTCCCGCCGATCGGCTCAAACAGTCCCGAGCGATGTGGCAGGGGTCGAATGTTCGGTTGGTCAAGCCCAATGCACCTTTGCTGATCACCCAAGTGTCCCGAGGACGCTTGGTCAGCCGGGCGACGGTATCTGTTGGAAATGCATCGGCTACCAATTCGCGCGCCGCATCGTCGTTCTCCGCCCAAGTGATGATGATGTGGGAATCGGTTTCGATTTCAAATAGCGGCATGGATAAATCCTCGGTGAGGGCGACTCGAACGCATGAGAAAGATAGGAAAAACTGGCGTATCGCCCAAGGTGTATTTGTGGGGCAACGACTCAAACCATCCCGAATTCGACCGTTTTTGGGTGCGTTGACCTAGCCCGAATTATTCATGCGGATGATTGATTTTAGCGCAAGCAGATTCTCGACAATGAGTTACGTCACCGCTGGGAAATGCAGATTGCTTTTCATAACCCGTGCTAGTGCATCATCCGGTCTTGATTTTGGGGTTAGCCGTTTTGGCGTTAGCCACGGTTGTGTCACGAAAACCGTGGCTAACGCCAAAACGGCTCATCTACCGAACCCACGTTCTAAGACTGGACGATTCAGTAGTACTGTACGCAACTGCATGCCCGTTGGGTTCGGAGTAGTTGATCATTCGCCCCTTAACGGTTGATGTTGGAGCCTTTAAGGCACAGGAACCCAAAAACCACAGCGGCTGAGGCAATCACCGCCCAGTGGGTGGTGCTCATTTTGTTGAAGTACGACGTCATTTCACGTCCCACCTCGTACAGCCACATCGTCACCGAGTTGGCCAAAATCATCGCATTGGTCGTCGTACTGATCATGGCGAATTTCCTCGTTTCATTGACTCAACAGAGTTTTTCTACCTGCCCCCGGAAAAGCGATCGCCGTCGGGGGTGCCCGACCGAGCAGACGGGCTGGTCGAACGGAATTTTTCCAAGGAAAGTTAGGTCTTGGCTTACAGAAAAGAGCCAAATTCGTACTCTTCGCCCCCTGAACTGGCCGCTCCCGAGCCTGCGAAACGACTAATCCGCACAAAAGATTCAACCGGCGAAACAAAATTGCCGATCGGGAGGAAGCAAAGACTTCAACGGACTTGCAGGCGGATCTTCTGTCGATATAATCTGCCACTCACGTCAGGTGAAACGACTTCAGTGTCGTCGATCCAGGCGCGGTAGCTCAATTGGTTAGAGCCCCGGACTGTCGATCCGGAGGTTGCGGGTTCGAGTCCCGTCCGCGTCGCTCCCCACAAACCTCGTTGCACAAATTGCGACGAGGTTTTTTTGTGCTTGAGGCCAAGCAAGAAAGAGCAAGAATACGGAAGCTGGCTGATCCCGCTGGCGCCGACTGCATTGCGACTCGTCGCCGAGGACATGCTCGCCCCCCTCCACTGGCCGCTGGTCGGATTCAAAGCACCGTGCCCTGGGTGTCGGTCTACCATCCAGACGATGCAACCACTCACGGCTAGCCCGGATATTGCATCAGCCGGAGTGCGCTAGCCCGGATGATTCATGCGGATGATTGATTGTTTTTCATAACCCATGCAATCTCCGGGCTAGTGCAAATTCCTCGGAGAGAGGGGAAACGTCGGTTCTGCCACTCGCGCTGTAGGATGAGATCTGCCATGAAACAACTTGACGACTTTCGAAGTTATCTGATGGACAATGGCGTCACGCTGCTGGAGCTTTCACGCAAAGAATCATTCGCGATCGCAAAACGCTGGACGTCAGTATTCGCAGTGCGATCAAGCCGTCTACGAGAAACGGTGGGACTCAAAGCGATCGACAAATGGATGTGCACGACCGATGACCAATTGATCTTGCTCTTTCTATCGGCGCGAGTGACTGCATTCCCGATCTCTGACAACAGCAGACCATGTACCGCAAACCGATACATCGGGCCAATCATTGACCTTTCAGCGTACAACGAACTCGAGTTCGCCGTGTTTCCAGAGTCATACGAATGGACGTTGGTTCATACGCACGAGGATGGCGCATTGGGTGGCCCATACTTCATCCGCAATGACGGTCCCCAGTAGAGACTTTAGGAAGTCCTCCAGCAAAGCACCACGAGTCTCTTGGCTCCCTTTCGGCCTCGTGCCACGGGAAAGATGGAATCTGGATCAAACGCAAGACTCGCCAGGGTCGGCCTGCCCCCGACGACAGCCCTACCCGTCATTGCGGCAAACGGACCTGCCCCCAAAATCCCCTTTGAGATTTGGTAAAAGATTGTCAGCAGAGACTGCACCACAAAATCGCTTTCTTCAAAATCTTCTACCCGAAATCTTCTGCTGAAGTGGACCCTGTCGAGGACTGCAGTGACGTGCTCACTGAGGACAGCACAGACGGGGTTGATGCTCCAAGAGGTTTCGTCGCAGTACACGACGGCAGAATTGGCCAGGGATCTTACGCAGCGATTCGTGTTCGGTTTCCCACGCTTTGGAATGCTGGTTGAGCACCCGTTGCATCGACATTCATTGGCCAACCATTCTATTGCCCTTCCCTCACACCTGATTCGTTTCAGGCCAGCACGCCACAAACACTGGGCTTTTGTGTGCGTTAGGTTGCCTTGCCGCGGGATGCTGTTTCAGCCTCGACCTTTTCGAATCGGACGATGCGGGTGTCGCGTTCGATTCCAGTGGGCTTTGTCAACATCTCATACAGTTCAGGCCGACGGGATTGCAGCCATCGTCGACCGGTGCTGGATGCTTGCAGGCTTGGGTCGAGATGGGCAACGACAATCTCGTCTCGGGCTTTCCAAGTCTCCGCGAGCGTCGCACCGTACGGATCGAGTACCATTGAGTTACCCGTACGGACTTCGTTATCGTCGATTCCGACTCCGTTGCTGAAAACCAGGAATAATCCGTTATCGTGGGCTCGAGCCGGCAGCCATCGCATCAACCACTCCCGCCCTTTGGGGCCACGAAACTCCGCTTCGATTGCCTCAGGATTTTCGTCCCTTTGCTCCCACAATCTCGGTTCGATCACGCCCATGCATCGGGGGCTCGGAGAATTGCATCCGCCGGTTTGGTGAGGCGCCAGTAGAACCTCCGCCCCCATCAAGGCGTTCATGCGGACGTTTTCGCCGATATTGTTGTCATAGCAAATCAGCACGCCGACCCGGGCACCCTGAGGAATATCGAACACGGTGTACGTATCCCCCGAAGACATGTGAGGGCTGATGAAGCAATGCAGCTTGCGATGGACGGCGTGACGACCATCGGGCATCGCAACGACGTAGCTGTTGTAAAGCCGTCCATCGGCGGCGGACTCGATCAGCCCGGCGCCGATGGTCATGTCGTTCTTACGCGCGATCTCCAACAAGGCTCCCGTCAGGAACCCACCTTCAATCGGTTCAGCAAGCTCCCTGACCTGTTCTTCATCCAAATGGCGAACGTGCCAGTAACCCGTCAAGCACATCTCTGGAAAAGCCGCCAATTGAACGCCGCGTTCGGCCGCCTCGGCTGACAATGCTTGGACGCGTCCCAAGTTGAAGTGCTTTGCCCCAGGACGATGGTTGAACTGTATGGCCGCGACTGTGATCGGATTCATGACTTGATTCTCAGGGGAACACTTTCAAGGGAGCCGGACATCGCTTTCAGTTTATAGCCCGAAATGGTGCGATAGATCAGTCATTCGGTGTCTTATCGACTTGGGTGACCGATGCAGGCGAATTTGCCCTAGTCGCCGGATCTCGGACATGTGATTGTTCGACACGGAGCCCCTTGGCATACAGTCGCACTTGACTGGGGCAGGCGGCACGATCGACATCGTCATAGAAAAAACCGTTCGATGTTTCGGTTTCGCGTTCGACCTTCCAGACGCTCGTATTGGTCAGATAATCAGGCTTTTCCTTCCATGGGGTGACGAAGGCTGGACAAAACCACTGAATCCGGTTGTTCGGTTGAGCCGCAAAATTTCCGTCATCCAGTGCAATCACGTGCGCACACTTGTGTCCGCCATCACCAGCCTCCTCAGAATCCTCATTGCCGAACCAGTCCAGCGTAAACATGTATTGCCCGCCTTCGGACGAACCATCGCGGAAGCGAATTCGGACACGGCTATTTGCAAGTCGATCAAACGCGATGCACGACACTTCGTATGAAAAGCAATCCCAGAACTGAAGCCAATCCAACGGCCGTGCGGGCGCATCCTCTCGATGGCAGAGCGAGTGGATAGGCAGTCGCCAGATGACGGCACCGTTTTCCGTCAGGACATGAAATCCTAATGCTCGACCGTAAACGGATGCTGCGCCGAAGACGCACACTTTAACAAACTCGCCATGGTGGGCCGTGCCGTCATAAAGAAACTCCTTCCGAAGCAAGCAATAGAATCGCGGAATGTCGACGTTCAACGTTGCCAATTCTTGAATCTCTCATGTGTGGCCGGACGAAATGCGATCAATGGAGGCACAGGACGTGCATGCATCCATCGTGCGTTCAACTTTGTCAGAGCTTGGCAGGCCAGATTGACTTGGCCCGCAGGACTTGGATCGGAGCCTCCCATCCGCCCCGAAAAGATTCTATCCCAAACGACCCTCCAAGTGTCGAACGCGACCGGTACAGCATCCCGTAGTGGACGAAGTCATGAGTTCCAACTCAACGGACTCCTGACATCGTCCCCTACAGATTGCGCCCTTGAGCTTCGTCTTCTGAACAGACTCCATCCGCCCTTGAGGTTTGTGCAGGGGGCGAATCGACTGACCGGCTACCACGTAGGAGCGTCTCTCCGAGACGCTAACCAGGCGAGCGTAAGCGAGGAGTCACTTTACTCTTGCTGAGCGCCAATACCGTTCAACGAAGCATCCCGCTGAGGCGTGCCCGCTTAGCCGGTAGCCGCAGGCGACGCTACCATTTCTCCCGACCGCGAAGCCGGCCACAGAAGCAATCGTAGGTCATGCCGTGCATCACGAAATCCGGTACGCCCCGCCAAACGCTTGGCCGCCCGGATTCGGGATAACTCCCGCTGAGCTCCAGCACGACCGCGTTGCAGTAGACGGATGGTGTCATGTCCAGCATGACCCACCCAAACCTCTCTGTGGCAAGGAGCGGTGGTATGCATTGCCATAGCGGACACTGTCGGGTAACGGTGGTCGACACCGAGGACAGTGATTTTCCACTTCACAAACCGCGCAAGCCGTCTTTTGGTGCACGGCATGGTTATCGCAACTCAAGTGTTCATCGATACGGAGCCCCAAGTCAAGCCCGGCGACAGTAGCCACTCAAGCGCCCTTCGACGTTCGATGAATCGCGACAGGTCGAATGTTCCACGCTCGTCACGCAGTTGATTCTGAAAGGCATACCAATGCAATCGATAATGCAGGTCGAGTGATCGGTAAATCTCGTCAAATGATCGAATTGCCATTCTGTCCGCGAATTTTGTGGGGCCATCGTCATCACGAACATGCGGACACATCTCGTACATTTCATCAGGAATCGGCCGAGTGAAGTCCAGATGTTCGAACAAATTACCTGCCCACATCAATGCCCAAAGCGCGTCAAGTGACCACGCAAGATTGTTTCTGTCTTGCTCGTTGATGCGCTCTGGTCCGCGATCCAAGAGCGAAACCTCGTGGTCGGTCAAGTATGTAGCGACGCCATGCTGTTCGAGCCATCGCCTGACAACGACATCAGGCACATTGAAGTTCAGGTCAATAATTGCGTTTAACGCTAAGGATCGGCCTATCAAATCCGATTCAGGTCGAATGCCCGCTCTATCGAGAAATGGAAGCGAGGCGAGAACGCTTCCTCCGTGTGAGATGATTGTCGCTTCAGATTCAGCAGCGACTTCGAGTGCGTATTCGACGGTAACACGATCCATGGCTCTCGAATATGATAACGGTGGCCGTCACCAAAGACGGACGATTGATTAAACCTCGCAAACCGGCGTTCGCGTGCACGGCACGGTTACTCCGAATCCTTGATCACTATCGAACGCGGTGGAAGCTCCCTCGCGATTGCTATTCGTGCGTGTAGTGTGTCCGCACGAGCAACAAGCAAGTCGGCCTCAGAACCTGTTGCTTGATCAAAGGCGGTAGCTCGATATTCCTCAATGCGATTTCGATTCTTGAAGATACGCCCAAGCAACTCTCTCCGTTCGGACTGGGTCACACAGCATTGTAGCTGTGCGTTCAGGAAGTCGTACTCGGCGTTCAGCAAGGCATCCAGTGACGTATCGCCGTGTCTGTGGCTGTCCGTAAGAACCTCGAACCGCCTTTTGAGTACTTCACTCCTCTCAGACTGAAGTTCGCATTTATACGCCTCGACTTTCACTTTCGTGGGTTGATTGGTTGCATCGTCAGCTAACAGAGCGATTGTGGTGGAAACGGTGAAGAATGAGAGCAAAGCTACAGTCAGTTTTTGTCGCGATGCCATTTTGCATGTCCAGTGAGAGGGGCAATTTGCAGGAGCAACGGATTGTCGTTGTGAGCAATTCAGTCGGGTAACGGCACGGAACGCCCGGTCGCCGCGAGCGATCCTCCACTTCAGAAACCACGACTTGGCGACTCGTCGTGCATCCGATCGTTCCTCGCATTCTATCACTATCAATCGATCTTGATGCCTCGCACCCAGGGAAACAGAGCAAATCGGACAGCCGCGAGCATTAGGAATACGATCGCAGTCGTCACAAAACCGAATACAGTCGTCGCACTACTGCGTGACAGCGTTAGATATGATCCAGTCCACAATGGCCACGGAGCACGGTAGCGTCTGCGGTATTTACGTCGCTCATCCTCCGGGAGGTCGAGGTACCAGTTTGTCCAGTCAGTCAGGTGTGATTCGGGAATTCCCATCCGCCAACTGATGCTGAATCGTGGGAGTTTAGGAAAAGCACGCCAAGGAGGAAGCAAGTCGCCATACTCGTCGCGCAGTTCAACCGTCTCACGCTTATCATTCATGGCGACGTCAATTAAAGCGGCAGGTTGCGATCGGTTTGTCGGGGAACGACCGCGATGCGCGGGCGCCGGGCTTCCATGTCTAATTGCTGACCACCGACGCTCCGTACCATCGCATGATTCTGGCGTCTTCCGTCGCGGAACCAATCCGCAGGAATCGACACCGGATTGTATCGTCCGCTGAGACCTTGGTGCAAATCGAGTCGTGGATTCCGCTCCTGATCTTGTCCCGTCGACGATCTGGCCGAAGTCGAATGCCGAAGCCGGACCGTCACACGCGATCCAATGGCAACAAATGGTTGGAACATGGAATCGATCACGCACGTTTCGCCACCCGTCCTATCAGCAACAGATCAGATTGTCATCATCAACATCCTGCTGTCGGACTCAACATCATCCGACGCATGCGTTTTGTCGATCACAACATCGCGACCGAACCATCGTGCACTGCGACGCCAGTACAACCGCGGCAACCGGGCCGCCGCCGAGGCACTATGATCTCAAAAAACGCGAGTTCGGCGGATCCGGTTCACCGCTTGGTTCTGTCCGTCTTCGCTCTGGGAAGTTTGGCGACTGCTTGTTGTAGCCAGTCATTGTACCATTTGAAGAAAGTGACTCGCGTCTTGCGTTTCAGTTGTGTGGGTTTGAGTCCCTCTTGATCGGTCCGTAGGTCTTCCCAAATGTGTCCGGCCTCGGGGCCCGTAACAATCAGCCAGTTGCGGTAGGCACAACCTTGGTGGCAAATCGGTATTGCGCCGTTCACGTTCTCGGTGTTCCAGTAAATCTCGTAAAAACGTTCCATTTCAGCATCGTAAAGCGATTCATCATCCTGTTCTTCGGGAAATGGCGGTACATCATTCCATGCCCTTGTGTGCGGGAACGGTTTGCTTAGTGTTCCTACGAAGCCATCGTTTTCCTTCCAGCGTTGGAACGAATGGCAGTCATCCATCTCCCGAAACTTGAAAACTCCGTAATACGGTCCGGCACCTCCGTTTCCAAGCTCAGTGATGAAGCGACGATAGTCTTCCGGGAGCTTGATTCCGTGCCTTGCTTCAAATTTGACTACGACCGATTTCCGAACCACTGGATTTAGCTTGAAGCCATGTGCTTCGGCGCCAAAGACTTTGAGCGGCCGCTTGGCAGTTCGGCACCGTTCAAGATCTTCGCGAATCGATTCAATGATTGCGGCCATCAGGTTACATGCCAGAACGTTACGCGTCACCGGGAACGCGAGGAAAGGTTTCTAACGGCCAAGACGCTCGGCTCGCGTTCTCCGGTGCACGCGATGGTTACCCGCCGTTTGGGAATACAGAGCAGCGTCGGAATAGATAGACTCCGAGTTCTGTGAAGCACCCAGCGAGAAATCCCACTATAGCAGCGCCACCACCGTACATGACAGTGAAAATGACGACGGCCGTCGGAGTGTCAATGTATACCTCATCGGGATCGGGCCACGTATCGGTCACCGAAGTGTATGCGTAGCCGACGGCGATTGTCGCTCCGCCAAAGATCATCATCCAAATGAACGACACTGCTGCTCCCATCCAGATCAATCGTCCATCACGAGTTGTATCCCGCATCAGACGTTGAGCAAGAGTGAACGTCAGCATCAGGAATGTAGCAAGCGAAAGCGCCCAGACGGGGTGTGTCCGAATCAGCGACATTTGAATTGCCGACGCGGTCAGCACAGCAATCGCGAAGGGAAGGCCGAATCGCATGCAAACGCTTCAATCGGGTAACGAATAACGAATTGCGATCTATGCAGGCACAGGACGTGCATGCATAGATAGTGCGTTGAGCTTTGTCGGAGGTTGACGTCCCGCAGGACTTGGATCGGAGCGTCCAATCCGCCTCAAAAAGATTCTATCTCAAACGACACTCCTGGTGTCAAACCGAAGAGGTACATCTGGATCGCTTTTGCCGGTTCCGGCCCCATTTCCTTTGCGACTTCTACCTGCGTTTCCAGGTACCAGTCGTAATCATCCGAAAAGTAGTGTGCCGTCCAGAACTCGCGGTGCGACTCCCGCTGACGCTCCGCGTACCACTCCGGACACGTCTCACTCTCCCGCCAAAACAACTCCTTCCATGTCGGTTTGGGCGTCTCACACACCAAGCTTAGCTCGATGCTGCCGCAGTGCGCACACTCGGGCAACGATGGAGCAAACTCCATCCGGCCTTGTGCCGGTGGTGAATCGACTGACCGGCTACCACGTAGCAGCGTCTCTCCGAGACGCTACCCCAACGAGCGCAGCGAGCAGTCACGCCGCCATACACAATCTCGTTTAACGCCAAGCCGCAGGCGTAATCGAATCCGCCGACACAACCAAAAACCATCGCCCAACCCACCAACCTCGTTTAACGCCGAGCCGCAGGCGCAATCGAATCCGCCGACAAAACCGAACCCCATCGCCCATACCACCAATCTCGTTTAACGCACAGCCGCAGGCGTAGGCGAATCCGCCGACACAACCGAAAACCATCGCCCAACCCACCAATCTCGTTTAACGCACAGCCGCAGGCGCAATCGAATCCGCCGACAAAACCGAACCCCATCGCCCAACCCACCAACCTCGTTTAACGCCAATACCGTTCAATGTTCGTAGGAGACACGTGGGGCAGGTTTGCAACCTGCCGACGCTCCAGGAACGAATGCCCGCATTTTCATAGTTTCTGCTGCACCTTCGGCAGGTTACAAACCTGCCCCACTTGGAACATTGAACGGTATTGCGTTTAACGCACAGCCGCAGGCGCAATCGAATCCGCCGACACAACCGAGCCCCATCGCCCAAACCACCAATCTCGTTTAACGCACAGCCGCAGGCGTAGGCGAATCCGCCGACACAACCGAAAACCATCGCCCAACCCATCAGCATCAGCACAGCAAAGTCGCCGTTCATGCAACACGACGCCCTAGACCGCGAAGTCGGTCACAGCAGGCAGCCACCGATTGCGCCCAAGCGGCGGGCGAAAGAAGGTGCGGTGTGCGAATGCAAGAAGAAGCACAATCAACGCTTGAAGTTGGTTGGCAAGGATGCCAATGCCTCCTTCCCCGCAAGGATGCGTACTCCTGACTTGCCCCAACGGACGATCAGTAACCCGCTGCCAGACTCTTCACGAATTCAACCAACAGAGACCCGATTAAGTTCAACGGTTGCGATGACCGGGCGGCGGCGATCGATCATCCACTTCAAAAAACACGACTCCGCGGCTCCGTGTCCATCGCGTGGCTCCCCGCATTCGCCAAGCGACGCTTACCAGTGGCAAGGTCTGTCGCTTCATTTTATCATCACAATGTCCACGTCGCTTGCCCAGTATGCGTCAAGCAAATTGGGGTGCAGCAACGAGAGGTCACTCTTGATCTCAACGCGATCGCCAACCGAGATCGAAGACAATTCGTCGCAGTTCGGCTCCGAGCCATCCAGCGCGATGCGAATGGCTGAATGGCCGTTAGTCAATTCTATTCCGTCGTACCAAACATCGTACATCCCATCCTCGCCGTCCGTGTACATGATGTTGCCCAAGTTGACGGCCGTTTCCTGCACGGTGTAGATGCTCTCCGAGGTTCGCGAGCATCCCGCAAGTGAAAACAACAAGAGGATCGGGACGGATAGGACCACGCAAATGACGCAAGACCGCGAAGCTAGAAAGGTATGTTTCGCGTCGGATTCGACTTTGCACGTGCGAGGGGGCATGACTCTGTCAGTCGGGGAGCGGCACGCGTCACCGGGTACGTGCGAAAGATTCTCAATTCCAAAACCGGCCGACTCGCGGACTCCGGTGCACGCGATGGTTCCCCGCAGTCACCCCATGCCGAGGTCTTCGATAAACCTTGCCGTCAGGACAACCTCGGAACCGTCTACACCAAGTGTGTCCACGACAATGGGGCGCAGTTCGTCGAGTATCGCATGATCCGAATCAAGATGCAATTGTTTTGTCGCCGCAGTGATGCCTGTCATGCGTCTGGCGACTGCACCAAAGGTCGTGAGCGTGTCTGGCGGATAGGTGCGAAAACGCACGGTAGCGAGATGTAGTATCAACGTCGCGACCGCCGCAAGAACAAGTGTGAGCGGTAGTATTTCGATGTCAACTGCGGCGGCAACGGTCACCGCCAACACGATCGCGGTACAAACGAGGACGACGAGCACCTTTCGTAGTGTTGGATGACGGCGTAGCGATGGCGGAGCAGAGCCCAGAATATCGGTCAAACGCTTCCAAAGGCGTCGACGCTGTGTTGGATTCAGCACATCAACGACGCGTGTTCGACTGCGTATGCGAAGGGTTTGGTTTGTTGCGAGTTCGCGAACGCAGGATCGAAGCTGCAGGAAAGACTTCAAAGTCGGGCACGACGCAAGGTGAGCGGCCTGAATCCGAGATCGAATTAACGAAACCAGATCGCCAACGGTGCGAACATGCTCCGCTTCCGTGTTTTGGATCGCAATGCCGAAGTGGTCTTCGACATCCATTACGAGTTCAACAGCGTCGAGTCCCATGATTCAATCGAGGAACGCCTGCCGTAACCGGGCACAAACGGAAGGCTTTGTTTTCAGTTGCCGCTTGAATGAGTGCTCCGGTTCACGGCTTCGTTATGTGCCCCTGCGCCGAGAATCGACGCCAACGCGGTTAGTGAAGTTCGAGGTTTGTAATTACGGACTCACTGTAGGACGCAATCACGCCTATGTCCAGTGCCGTGACGTCTTGGTCCCGAAAGCCATCGGAATCGCCAACGGCCACGGTTTTGCTGCCGAGTAACCTTAGTTATTCAGCTAGCTGCTCTGGTGCGAGAGTGTTAACGTGAATGGTGTCGAGCGTGATCTGAAGGGAGTCAGGATCGGCAGTTACGGAAATGAGACCAAGTTCAGGAGTTATCAATAGCTCGTAGTCAGCGTACTCAAGAATCTGGCGGGATACCGGGTGCGTTGGTGTGTCACCGATCGTGGACTCGCGGGTGGGTCTACCGAGCGCCGCCACAATGTCATCTTTCGATGTGCCAAATGGAAGGCGGGGGAGTCCTTTGTTGATGATGAGGTCTATAGTCGGCATACGCGAAACATTGGCGGAGAGAGTCTGCGCCCGGAGCCTTGGCACATAACGACAGCCGTCACCGAGCCGCCGGAGAAACGCTCTCCATTGGCAAACCGCGCGATCGGCGGCTTCGTGTGCAGTACGCCCAACATGGGCGTGATCTTGTGGGGTGAAAGTCCCCTGTACTGAGTTCCGGTAACTTCCAGTAGGAGACAGGATACCAAATGTAAATCCGAAAGAAGAGAGTACGAGGCCCTGTCTCCAAGATGCCCGGCAACTGCGCACAAGGTGACAAACCGTGGGGAGGAAGCCTGCGGATGTGCTCTTAAAGATGGCTCTGACCTGAGGAACGTGCGGTTCGACGAGAACTGAATCGGACAGAATTCCCACGGCTACTCGTGCCGTCCACATCCACGCCAAGACCCGTCAGGTTCGCGCGCAGCATGCAGCAACGTGGTACAGAAATCACATTGAGGCCGATGACCCTAGGTGAGCTGGCTGCTGACAGCGAAACCGAACCGGAAAAGCAGGGCACAGGTAGATGTGGCCCAACAAGCAATGAATACAGTGACGGAAACAGATCACGTGTCCGTGAAAAACCGATGCCCCCCATCGACCAAACGGACGTCCCTTATTTGGGGAGGGCTTCATCCTGTGCCCGCTAGTAGAGCTTGCTCCAACGCGGGGTGGGCCGTGGTAACACGAACCCAAGATCGAAGTCGGCAGCAGAAGGCATAGGAGTGATCCGCCGAGTCCAACGGCGACACAAAGGCCTGAACGTCACAAGACAAGGAACGAACCACCGATGAACTCTGATGTTTCCTCGCTCTCCATCCGGGCTTGGCCCGGTGGAAGCAAGACTGATGAGCTACAAAGAAGCGGTCGATTCTCTTGGCTCCCCTCCGGCCTCGTGCCGGTGGAAGCAAGCACGATCACTGGGCATCTCAAGTCGCGTTGGCCCCTTTGCCACTGGCACGAGGCCAGTGGGGAGATGGGGTTCGATTGGCCTGCGGTGCCGTAGCCAGTCAGTCGGATTCACCACCGGCACGAGGCCGGTTGGAGTCTGGTCAAATCGAACGAATGGTAACAGCTATGCAGACGACTTCGTGATTTTCACGAAGACGGAAGCGGCGGCGCAACGTGTGTACGCGAGCACCGAACGCTTCTTGACCGACCGATTGAAGTTGACCGTCAACCACGACAAGAGCAACATCCGCAAAACGGATGGGCTTGACTACGTGGGCTACGAGTTTCGTGGTTTTGGCGGCCAAACTCGCGTGAGCGAGAAGAAGCTCTTGGCATTCAAGAAACGTGTCTGCGGAATGCAACAAAGCCCCCCTTCCCTTTTTCTCGTCCGATCTCACGCACAACAGTTCGGCGAGAGGACGCATTGCCGAAGTCAACAACATGCTGTCGGCCCCAAAATCTGAAAACTCATTCGATTAGTCGATCGCTACATCGACACGCAACAATCCAGCACTGTGACGACAGAACGTCAGACATCACGGGGCACGGAGAGTAAACTATCCATTGCAAGAAACGCCGCAAGCCGTCCTCCCGTGCATGTCATTGTTCTGCCTCGCGTTCAAGGACGTTGATCTTCTGTCCGCACCTAGTGTGCATCCCATCGACGAAGGAAAACAGATCTGCCGGTGAAAATCGGTTGCCGCAATTTGGGCACTGGATAAAGCCACCCTTGTTCTTGCGTGCGTCAAGTACGGGTATGGAATCATCAATGCGTTGCAACCACGCAGCTTCCGCGTCGAAGCAACCTTTGCATGATATCAGAATGGTCTCTGTGGCAGGAATGCCTGACCAGGGAAATGAGACTCGTGATTCATGGAGCCATGCGTCAACGTCACGGTCGCGATATGCATCGAACATAGAATGGCGTTTGCGGTCGTGTTCGGCGACCGGAACGTCATGTAGCACGCAATGCGCCGGATAGGGAGATAGCGCAAGATCAGAGTTGTTAATCCGAAACGGGAAGTGAAGCCAAGGAAGAACTCGTACTCCGTCATCAGAGACACTCCACTGTGCTTCAAGATACCGAACCGGTGCTCGAACGATGGCCGACCATGTGACAGAAGGAAACGTGAGTACGTCCCCGTGTTCAGGGTCAACCGCAGCAAAACATTCGAGCTTGGGAATCCAGCAGAACAAGCCTTCAGGGTCGTAGTCAGAGGATTCAGCAACCAGATCAACGACGTCGATGTGGTACATGCCGTCAAACAGCTGAAACGGGTCGTCAAGAATGGATTGGCAGCCAGGAAACGTCGTAATAGTCGTCAGCGCAAGTTGGCCAGCCGTTTTGAGCGTGATCTTACCGATCGAAGATCGACGCAGTCGCCAAAACGAGAACTGGAATCCACTGCGGAGTGCGTCCAGGCAATCTTGAGGAACGTTTTCCATGCGTTGACGATCGAACTCACATCAGTGGCAGAACGCTAGTGATCACGGGGCCGGAACCAGTGATCTAACCATTTCGAAACGCACGCAAGTCCGGCTCCCGTGCATCACCTTGTTCTACGCTTCCGAGGTTCGAGGATGTGCGATTGCTATTGGGACAACCCGCCGACGTTTTACGAGTGCCGAACGGTCAAAGGCCGCAAGGAACACAAGTGCAGCGAGTGTCTGCGTGTGATTGAAAAAGGCGAGCATCACGAATATGCAAAGGGACTGTGGGAAGGCGACTTCTCGGATTTCAGGACGTGTAAAACGTGTTGCGATATGCGAGACGAGATCAAGTTGACGTGCTACTGTCACGGACAAATGATGGATGAACTGGACGAACGAGACTATCCAGGCGTGGTATCGGTTGCGGCGTTTTTGGAGCGTCGGCGTCAAAACTGGGATCGGTTGTACGGCAAGAATCGCCAATTGGCGAATGCGTAGAACGACAGCGATCACCTAGTCGCCGCGAAAAATCTATGATTCAAATTCGCGGCCGACCGGCGACTTAGGTGCATCGCTTGGTTCGTCCAATTCGTCGCCCTCCGGTGTGAAATCAGCAGACCAACGCTCCGCATCTGCCCAACCTGCACTGACCTCGTTCACAAGTTCGCCCGTTTTAGGATGCCGAAACTCCTTGCCACCAGACAGAGCAACGATACCAAAACTGCCACATTCTAAGCAGCGTGGCGGATTCGATCTAGTGTTTCTCCACTCGATTCTTTTTTCAATCTCAGCAATTCTAATCGCAATGGGTTGGCCATTTGAGACGAAATTCCAAATCTGAATCGTCTCTGAGTCACCGGATTTCGTTTTCTCTAGCTCGCTTCTCAACGAAGCGATTGAAGGTATTTCTTCTGCAACAACAAACCTGTCGCATTTGTGGCACCAAGCTGCAACTTGCAGGATATGCAGTTTGCTACCATCAGCAAAACGGTAGTCAATGAAGGCGGAAAACAGCACCCATTCTTCGCGTCCGGACACCTGAAGCTTGTATTGAGTGTATCCACGTCCCATCAAGCAATTCTCATGGACGAACGGCAGCGGTAACGGGGCCGCCGCCAAAAGACCATGATTTCAAAACCCGCGTCATCGGCGGCTCCCGTTCACCGCATGGTTATTTTGCTTTCTTGAATTCACCGATTCGTGCGTGCCGTTGGTCATCATATGAGTCACCGCAGTGGGAGACAAGACGACAACGTTTGCAGCGAAAATGAAAAACATGGAACGGATGCCGATCGGTCGAAGTATCGGACAAGTGCCATTTGCCACCGCAAACAGGACAGGGGCGCAGCGCCTCGCCATCGGTGCGCCCCCAGTAACGATGTACGAAATAATATGTTGGTGTTTTGGTGGCGAGTTCGATGCCCGCGCACAGTCGACGACCGGTCACTGACAAGTCACTTGTAGGATCGGCGAGTTGTTTGTACGCAGGGATTTCAAGGGCCGCGGAACCCAACCAGATGTTGTCGTGATAGTTGTACGAGCGAGACCAAAAGTAGATATCTTCGCGGATTTGTTGCGGGAGCGGAAAGAGATACAGCGGAATCGGGCGGCCAGTATCGCCACAGCAAATCGGCGACACGTCATCAAATGCATGCGTGAAGAGATAGAAGGAAGTTGACCGCTTCCATGATGGGAATCGCTTGGGGACATCATCATCAATGATTTCGCACTGCGGCGGTTGCCCAAACCCCTCGACGACAGAGTCGAGCGCCGATCTGGCCCATTCGGAATGGTGACGTGCGGCGAGGGCATCAGGTCGCGCGACATGCGTGTATGCAACGAGTGTCGCGTCGCACCACGCGAACAGATACTCGCCGTAGATTTGTCCGTTCTTGAGTAGCGCAGCGAGATACCATTCGGCAGCGTCCTTCAACGCGTCGCGTCCGCGCGGCTTATCACCGTCGAAGCCAAATGTGAGTCGAGCGAGAAACATTGCATATCACGTGGTGACGCGAGTGGCAAAATAAAACGAATTGCGATCTATGCAGGCACAGGACGTGCATGCATAGATCGGGCGTTGAGCTTTGTCGGAGGTTGACGTCCCGTAGGACTTGGATCGGAGCGTCCAATCCACCCTCAAAAAGATTCTATCTCGAACGACACTCCCGGTGTCAAACCAGGCAGGTACATCTGGATCGCTTTTGCCGGTTCCGGCCCCATTTCCTTTGCGACTTCTACCTGCGTTTCCAGGTACCAGTCGTAATAATCCGAACCGTAGTGGGCCGTCCAGAACTCGCGGTGCGACTCCCGCTGGCGCTCCGCGTACCACTCCGGACACGTCTCACTCTCTCGCCAGAACAACTCCTTCCACGTCGGCTTGGGCGTTTCACACACCAAACTTAGCTCGATGCTCCCGCAGTGCGCACACTCGGGCAACGATGGAGGCTCCCACTGCGAGTCCATCGAATCGACCGCTTCGGTCGGCGTTTCCGAGACATCCGGCTCTGTCCCCAGCAACTCCTGACAACGAGCCATGTAGCTTGCCAGTCGGTTGTTGCTCCAACCGCCGAAGTACCGTGACTTGGTCAACTGGTCCGGTTGGATGTGCAGACACCAGCGGCGGGTGAACTCGAGCACTGATAGCTTGATCGGGACTTGTTCCCGCTCACCGCCCACACGTTTTCCTTCACGGGCCATGAAGACCACCTCGTCGCTGTCCGCAGCAGTGATGCGGTGGTTGCTGATCGGACCGCCGGTCAAGTAACGCGTCAGGTAGTTGACCACTTCGCCGCCACCGCTGGTCTCTTTGGGCGGCGGTTGGATGTAGGCAACCCATTGGGTCGACTCAAGATTCTTGACGAACACCTCCCAGTTCTCATCGCTTTGCAGGTACTCGAACTTTCCGCCCAGCTTCAGTTTGCCGTCGCGTCGCAAGCGACGAAGCTTCGCGATCGCCCGCTTACGGAAGTCTTCCTTCAACTTCTCGGAGTCGACCAGATAGTAACCATCCGAATTGCGAACCCCCGGCGGCGTCTTGGCTTCTTTCCAGTCATCGCCACTCAAGCTCGGCCCGGCACCGGGCACCAGCATGTGAACATGCCAGTGCGCCTCCAGTTTTTGGTTCCAAGTGTGCAATACGCTGATCGCTGCCGGATCGTAGTCTTGCTCGGACTTGATGTTCTTGGAAAGGCTCTTCCAACCCGTACTGACCAACAAGTCCGCCAGCTCGTTTCGGTTGGCCAGTGCCAACTCGGAGAGATCGCTCGGCAGAGTGAAGACGACTTGATAGTACGCCACGCCGGAGAGGATCAGCTTGGACGCCTTGTCATTGAAGTCCACTCGCTTGCTGCCACTGCATTGGGGACAGTGGCGGTCGCCGCACAAGTTGTACCGTGAGCTGCTCTTACCGCAGTCGTTGCACAGATACTCGCGACCGCCAAGCACATGCGTGCGGCAAAGCGACAGCTTCGCCAGCACGCTCTGGACTTGGCCGCAAGTCGATGCGTCGACCATCGACGCCGCACCGACCCGCAAAATCTCCGCGACGGTTAGCTTTTCTTGTTCGGCTGCGAATCGTCGTCTTTCTTTGGTTTCCCGTTCTCCTCCGGCGGCCCTTCTTCGGGTATTACGTACGTCGGCAGTTGTTTCACTGGCAGCCAGTCCAGCGGGCTCGGTGCGCTGCTGAGGTGCTCGCGACGACAGTGCAGATAAATCATCGTCGTCAGGAAACTCGCGTGACCCAGCAGCCGACTGATGGTCAGAATGTCCACTCCGGCTTCCAAAAGTCCGGTCGCGTAGCTGTGACGCAGAGCGTGCGGAAAGATCCTCTTTTTGATCCCCGCTCGCTTGCCTGCTTCCTTCATCGCCTTGCGGATTGTCGTGTCGGCGTAGGTCTTGTTGGCCGAGTTGCCCGGGAACAGCAGGCCCTCCGGACGATACTTCAGCCAGTAGATTCTGAGCTCTTTCAAGAGCCTCGGTGAAAGCGGAACGCTTCTCTCCTTGCGTCCTTTGCCGCAGGCGATCTTGACCATCATCCGGTCCGAGTCGATGTCCGCGATGGTCAAGTTGGCGGCTTCTGAGTACCTCATCCCGCAAGCGTAGAGGGTCATCAGGAAGGTTCGATGTTTCAGATTGGGAGTGCACTGGAGCAGCCTGTCGACTTCGTTCCGGCTCAGCACGGTGGGCAGTTTCTTTTCACGTCTGCCGAAGGGCAGCATGGTGACTGGCCAGGAAACGGGGATGGAATGTTTGTAGAGGAACCGTAAGGCGCAGACTGCTTGGTTGAAGCTGCTGTAGGAACCCTTTACCTCTTCGATCAGATAAAGCTGGAACAATCGAACGTCTTCCGGGGTTACGCGGTCTAAAGGCTTTTTAATGAAGTCGGCGAACCGCTTGGTGTGGTAGGTGTACGCGTCGATGGTGGCCTGAGCGTAATTGCGAATCTTCAAGTCTTCCGCGAGACGTTTGGTGAGTTCGCAGGAACGTTTTTGATAGGGAGTCATGTTGTGAATCCTGAGTGGAAAGGGAAACAAAAAAGGTTGTCCAACCTACGAATGAGATTGGTGTTTCCGAGGCTGCTTACGGTTAGCAAAAGCGCAAGTAAAAACTGGAAATAAAGTCAAAAAGAATCAAAACGTTCAACGATTAACCCGGCTATTTACGGGTCGCATGCGAAGAAAAAAAGAATGAAAGAAAGACTGTCGCGAAGCGAATCAAAGACCTTTGAAAGACACGTCAGCATGCGTGTGCACTGGGGTCAGCCCAGCCCAAGCGGCGGGCGAAAGAAGGTGCGGTGTGCGAATGCAAGAAGAAGCACAATCAACGCTTGAAGTTGGTTGGCAAGGATGCCAACGCCTCCTTCCCCGCAAGGATGCGTACTCCTGACTTGCCCCAAAGAACGATCAGCAATCCACTGCCAGATTCTTCACAAACTCAACCAACAGAGACCCGATTAAGTTCAACGACTGCCGTAACCGGGCACGAACGGAAGGCTTTGATTTCAGTTGCCGCGTGAATGAGTGCTCCGGTTCACGGCTTTGTTATTTGGCTGTGCTGAGGGTGACGGCGATGGTGTTGCGCCGCTCAATAGTCATAGGACTTCGCGTGCCTCAGGGATATGCGATGTCGCGATTAACTGTGCAACTTGGCAGTGCTGACTGAATATCGGCAGCGCCCTTTGAGGTGATTGTCGTTCTTTTAAGGTGAAGATAACGCAATTGCGTCAATTTTGCAAAATGCGGTACGGCACCATCACTGATAGGAGTGCCATCGAGCGTGACGTGTGTCAGTGAAGGAAGCTTTGCCAGATGTCGAATCCCTTGATCCGTCACCTGAAGTCGCCCGAGATAAAGACCTTCGAGCTTACCAAGCTTGTGAAGGTGTGCGAGTCCGGAATCTGAAACGAGGGGGCTCGAAATTGAAAGCCTCTGCAACTGGGCAAAAACGGACAGAAACTCCAGATCACTATCGTCAATAGCGATATCCACGAGGTCGAGCATGCGTAGCTGACTCATGTCCGCGAGGCTGCGCAATCCATGGCCCGTGATCGCGGTCGAACTGATGTTCAGTCGTTCTATCTCGTTAAGGCCTTTGAGATGCTTTAGCCCTGCATCGGTAATTGCTGTTCCAGCAATGTCCAACCGCTCGAGTTCGGGAAAAGGTTCCAGCAATCGGAGGTCGGAGTCTATGAGTTTGCGTGGCGCAAATCCCCTGTCAGACAGCCCAACCGGATCGTAGAACGACACGCCAAAAAGGCGACCGGACGAGTCCATATCAACCAGTGCCAGGTCACGAACTGTACGGAGGCTGGTCTCGCGGGACAGTAGCGACGACGGGCGTTGCTTGGCAGTACGAGCCAATTCGGCGGTGGGTTGGAGACTGGCTGGTTCACGCGATCGGTGCCAGATGCTCGCGGCAAGCACAACGGCAGCGATTGGTGCCGCAACGAGAATCCAAATCGACCAAGGGCGGTTCATTTGTCGTCCGATCGAGCACGTTGCCAAATAACGGCGGCGTTGACCGAGCGACGCCATTGTGGTTTCCATGTTCATCCGCCCGATGCGTCGCTTCGGTCCAACGCATGGTTCTGTCGTCTTCCTTGGCGGCACTGTACCGCTCGGATGCGACCATTGGATTGTATCGCATGCTCGGACCGCACTGCAATTCGAGTCCTGGTTTCGTTTCTGAATATGTCCCGCCGACGATGTGGCCGAAGTCGAATGCTGAGGCCGGACCGTCACACGTGTTCCAATGGCAACAAGTGGTTCGAGCATCCGGTCGACCACACTCCATTTCACTCGCAACAGTTCGGCGAGAGGACGCATTGCCGAAGCCAACAACATGCTGTCGGCCCCAATATCTGCCAACTCATTCGACTGGTAGATCACTACATCGACACGCGACGCTCGAGCACCGTAACGACAGAACGGTAGACATCACGGGGGACGGACGAAAGACTTTCCACTCCAGAAACCGCGCAAGCCGTCCTCCCGTGCATGTCATGGTTCTCTCATAAAACGAACGGACCATACCGTTTCCAGCTCATCCAAGGAGGAGTCGTCGATGATCGCTTCATTGTACAGAAAAGAAGCAACATAAAAACCAAATCGTTCGCACTCCGACGGGGTTTCTACAGTAGCATCGTCGAAACGAACCACGACATCCAAGAATGGGACAGGCTCCAGCTTGCGGAAGCTCGTCGATTCGGAACTACCTAGCGTAGCTACAACGTTCGCACCAACGGCACACCTAGCGATCGCATCAAACCCGACGAGCGACTCGCAACCAATGACAGCGTTGATCGCATCTGAAGCATCAGATCGCCACAACCTGGCCTTCGCGACACCCGGCAACAATCGCAGAAGCTCACTTATGCGTTGGATGCTTTTGGGATCAGTCATTGCCTTACAGGCTTCTAGCCAAGACGTGAGAGAACGGCGGCGTTGACCGAGCGACGCCATTGTGGTTTCCATGTTCATCCGCCTGATGCGTCGCTTCGGTCCAACGCATGGTTCTGTCGTCTTCCCAGGCGGCACAGTACCGCTGGGATGCGACCATTGGATTGTATCGCATGCTCGGACCGTACTGCAATTCGAGCCCTGATATCGCTCCTGATTTTGTCCCGCCGTAGACGCGGCCGAAGTCGAATGCCCAGGCCGGACCGTCACACGTGTTCCAATGGCAACGAATGTTTCGAGCACTTGGTCGTCCGCGCACCGTTTCACGCGCACCATTTCACGCGCAACTGATTGGCGAGAGGACGCTTCACCGAAGTCATCCTACTGTTGTCGGCCCCAAGATCATCCAACTCTTTCGAGGCGTAGATCTCAACATTGCGACGCGACGATCGAGCGTTACGACGACAGAACGGTAGACATCACGGGGGACGGACGAAAGACTCTCCACTTCGAAAACCTCGCAAGCCGTCCTCCCGTGCATGTCATGGTTCGCTCACTTCTTCTGTTTCGGGCGACGTGTAGTCTACCATTTCGTGAGACCATCGCGGGTCACCATCTGAATGTTCGACAGGAGCGTCCGAGATTGAGTGGATGTATCGGTCTACGAGGACATCATAATCGTCGCGTGTTTCGTACGTCGGACGAAAATCGTCACGCAGTACCCGCAACTCGGTGAGGACGTCGTCGACCTTATCGTTCTCAAGTTCAATGATCGTGTTTTGAATCAGGTCTTTTGTTGCTTCGGAGAAGTAAATGTTGGATTGCATGCGATCAAGTGATCCGACGATCCACGCAACGCCGAACGACATCGCGATCGCACAAACGCCCAACGTGATTCGTGCCGCGCGGTTGTCGTAGAACTCAGCGATCAGCCACGCGATGGGAAATGCGACGACAAGCAGTAGTATCAATTCAAGCACAAGCATGCACCGACTTTGCAGTCACAATCTGGTTGGGCGAACGCCTGCGGTAACGGGGCCGCCGCCAAAATACTATGATTTCAAAACCCGCGTCACCGGCGGCTCCCGTTCACCGCATGGTTCTGCGACGTTTGACGCGCTCCGACCAACAGCGGAGCACACCAAGCCTACCAATGGCATTATGGCAAAGAGGACAATCGGATACCACAAGGTCACCATCAAAGTCCAAATTGTGGAATCGGACGATTTGAAGTACCGATAGTAAATGCCCCATGAATCGCCAAATGCCTCTTCGCGTTCAAGCGGCGGATAAACGTTTCCGTCTGCGTCAACCAGTCCGATGATGCTGCCACGATACGGACCGTATTCAGCGTCGTTAAAGAAGACGAGTCGAGAATCAAGTCCGCGCGTCCATACACCGACGTGGGAATCATCGCTGAACGAAAAATGGTAATCCCATGGGCTGACGATGTAACCCACGATAAACAGTAAGATTGATATCGCGAGCATCAATGTCGAAAACACGGTCGCGATCTTGAATGTTCGATGTGCCACTGGATCAGTCGCAGAACGGCGGCGTTGACCGAGCGACGCCATTGTGGTTTCCATGTTCATCCGCCCGATGCGTCGCTTCGGTCCAACGCATGGTTCTGTCGTCTTCCGAGGCGGCACCGTACCGCCGGGATGCGACCATTGGATTGTACCGCCTTTTTCGACCGCTCTGCAATTCGAGCTCTGGATTCGTTCCTGCTTTCGACCCGCCGACGATGTGGCCGAAGTCGAATGCCGAAACCGGACCGTCACACGTGTTCCAATGGCAACAGATGACTCAAGCATCCGGTCGACCGCACTCCATTTCGCGCGCAACAGTTCGGCGAGAGGACGCATTGCCGAAGCCAACAACATGCTGTCGGCCCCAAGATCCGCCAACTCATTCAACTGGTCGATCACTACATCGACACGCCACAATGGAGCACTGTAACGACAGAACGGCGGCGTTGACCGAGCGACGCCATTGTGGTTTCCATGTTCAACCGCCCGATGCGTCGCTTCGGTCCAACGCATGGTTCTGTCGTCTTCCGTGGCGGCACTGTACCGCTCGGATGCGACCATTGGATTGTATCGCATGCTCGGACCGCACTGCAATTCGAGTCCTGGTTTCGTTTCTGAATATGTCCCGCCGACGATGTGGCCGAAGTCGAATGCTGAGGCCGGACCGTCACACGTGTTCCAATGGCAACAAGTGGTTCGAGCATCCGGTCGACCGCACTCCATTTCGCGCGCAACAGTTCGGCGAGAGGACGCATTACCGAAGCCAACAACATGCTGTCGGCCCCAATATCTGCCAACTCATTCGACTGGTCGATCACTACATCGACACGCGACGATCGAGCACCGTAACGACCGGCATCACCGGGCGGGGAGAGTAAAGTTGTCCATTTCAAATTCGGCCGCAAGCCCCGCTCCGTGTGAATGCCATGGTTATGCACCGTTGTACTGCTTCAGGAACCATCTCTCAAGGAAGATGAATCCGTCAACAGTCATCAACGGATATTCGGCGGTATCTCTTTTCGTGGCATGTCGCACCAACTCGTCGCAGCGCCAGAGTTCGTTGGCGACAATGCGAAAAGTGAGATTGCCATCGTCAGAAGATGTTTCTCCAGCGGAAACTACATTCCAGCCTCTTTTCGCGAATCCAGTACATGCAGTCCATCGCGGGCGATGGATGCCAGTTGTAGGAGCAAGCTGTTCGTACGATGGTGCAAATCCGCGAAACTCCAATTGCATGACGTCACGAAAATGCTTGGAGACGTGAACGACTCGGACATAGGCAAAAGTATCGTCGACGGGAATCTGAATCACATCACCGTGTACTGCTTTTGAGCGTCGAATCATGAACAGTACCTGAGAGCCGATGGTGCATAACGACCGCCGTCACCGGGCACGGAGAGACGACTTTCCACTTGTGAAAACGCGCAAGCCGTGCTCCGTGTGCACGGCATTGTTATTTGCAAGAGATTGTAGAATCAAACGGACTCGACGAATAGCAAAATGTTTGCCGCGGTGGAATGGAGCGCAAAACGCGCTGTCGATTCCGATACAGTAGTTACAGTTGCGCCCTGTCCGTGTCCGCCAAGTTTGTTTCGTACGGTTGGAACGCCACTCTCTAGGATCGCCCGAAGGTTTCCAATGTGGGATTGCATAAACGTCGGAAAAAGCCCGTTTGTCATGCATGTATCAATCAGCGTTTTCGCCGTGTCACGTGGTTGATATTGCCAACCCTTTAGGTCGCAGATCGTCTTCATCGTACTCTCGAATGCCTTCAGGCATTCGGCTAGACATTCTTTATGACGGCCATGCCGGTAGTGTTCATGTGCCTTGAGGAATTCATCGTTAGCGCCTTTGTACTTCGGATCAGAAAGCAGCTTAAGTGCGGGTTTAACGACATCATCATGAATCAACTGGGAGTCGATTCGTATTACTTCTCCTGATACGTATTCAAAACCAACTCCGTGTTCTTTGAATCGAGAATTTGCTTCCGCGATCGTGGCATCTGGGCTTGAAGAACAGCCAATGTACTGCCAATTGCGTTCACGAATAACAGTATCAACGGCGCGCAGGCAGAGTTCAACAATGTCAATTATGTGTTCGACGTCGTCCGTTTGCAGTAGATAATTTGCAACCGACTCCCAATCTGATGAACGATGTTCTTTTGTTAACGAGAAAACACCATATTCACGACAAAGCGTCTTGTGAATGTGGGCGTAAAGCTGCAGAGGCACGTCCTGAAATTGCTCATCACGGCCAATTCCGTCTTGCAGTATCTGGACCAACTGAACGCGAAGTGGCGACGGGACGTCGTCGTACACGTAGACTTCGGGCACATCGCCGCGTAATCGTTTTTGGCGTTTAGAAAACAGGTCGAAAACGGCCATCCGTGATTTCTCTCAGTTGCAAATAACGGCGGCGTTGACCGAGCGACGCCATTGTGGTGTCCATGTTCATCCGGCCGATGCGTCGCTTCGGTCCAACGCATGGTTCTGTCGTCTTCCCAGGCGGCACTGTACCGCTCGGATGCGACCATTGGATTGTATCGCATGCTCGGACCGCACTGCAATTCGAGCCCTGGTTTCGCTCCTGATTTCGTCCCGCCGACGGTGTGGCCGAAGTCGAATGCCGAGGCCGGACCGTCACACGCGATCCAATGGCAACGAATGTTTCGAGCACTTGGTCGTCCGCGCACCGTTTCACGCGCACCATTTCACGCGCAACTGATTGGCGAGAGGACGCTTCACCGAAGTCATCCTACTGTTGTCGGCCCCAAGATCATCCAACTCTTTCGAGGCGTAGATCTCAACATTGCGACGCGACGATCGAGCGCTACGACGACAGAACGGCGGCGTTGACCGAGCGACGCCATTGTGGTTTCCATGTTCATCCGCCCGATGCGTCGCTTCGGTCCAACGCATGGCTCTGTCGTCTTCCGTGGCGGCACTGTACCGCTCGGATGCGACCATTGGATTGTATCGCATGCTCGGACCGCTCTGCAATTCGAGTCCTGGTTTCGTTTCTGAATATGTCCCGCCGACGATGTGGCCGAAGTCGAATGCCGAGGCCGGACCGTCACACGTGTCCCAATGGCAACAGATGACTCGAGCATCCGGTCGACCGCACTCCATTTCGCGCGCAACAGTTCGGCGAGAGGACGCATTGCCGAAGCCAACAACATGCTGTCGGCCCCAAGATCTGCCAACTCATTCGACTGGTCGATCACTACATCGAGACGCGACGATCGAGCACTGTAACGACAGAACGGTGACGATCAGCCGGCGGCGACGGAAGATCAACCATTTCAAAACGCCCGACTTCGCCGCTCGGTTGCATCGTTTGGTTCATCGCATCTCTGTTCATTAGCCGCCGCTAAGCGCCTTACGGTAACGAACAAGTAGAAGGACCCAAACGGTTATTGTAACCATCCCCATCGCGATGAGCATCCAGCCGAACCACTCGTCATTGGAAATCGGAACGCGCAACGCAGCGACCTGCACGTAGGAATGGTCATCCGAAAAACCGTTGATTTCACCGAAAACGAAACGATGCTGTACATGCACGTCATGTATGTGGCCTGTAGCATCGGATTCGGTGATCAGTTGCTTGTATCGGCTCGGAACCGCAGATTCTGCGAGAAGCCTTGCATTTACGATCGAGGCGGCACCTACGAACGAAAAGGACGCGATAACAAAGGCGACAACGATAATGATGATCCAAAAACGCGTCACGCGTTCACTTTGTCGATGAACGGCGGCGATCAGCGGGCCGGGAGAGTTGACTTTCCATCTGTGAAACCCTGCAAGCCCGGCTCCGTTGCATCGCATGGTTCGCCGCGACTGTCTGTTGCGTTCAGTCGCCGCCTTCAGCGTAGTAGCGTAGCTGTTTTGCGTATTCGCCGTCAAACGATCCGTGTGGTCGTTCGCCGTCACGGAAGTAGCGCTCGAGCGTCGTCTTGGGGTGAATCCAATGTTGTTCGATGCCTTGTATCGGTGTGATCACGTCGGCAGGCAAGTCCGGTATGTCCTCGTTTGCGAACGCCACGAGCGATTCAAAGTCAACGGAAATGTGTTGTGCCGCCGCGTCCATTGTCCTCGGATCGGGGAGGTACTTAGTGTGGTACTCGTAGCCAACTAAATCATCCCATTTAGCCGGAGGCGAACCGTCGTGGTCCTCGGCGTATGACGCGATGATGCAGGTAACGCCCCACTCGTAGTACGCCGACTTGATGCCGCGTTGAAGATTGATGGCAGTCCATCCAAGACACGCGACTATCAGAGTCGGCAGTGCGATCCAAAGCAGCGTTTTGGTGCGTTGTCGCATCGGCATACTTCAGTGCAAGGTGACAACGGATTGATGATAGCCATTTCCAGTCGGCGAACGACAGCCGTAACCGGGCGGCCGCCAAAAGACTCTGATTTCAATATCCGCGTTGTCGGCCGCTCCGGTTCACGGCATGGTTATGCCTCATTCTGCAATGTCGCTGCGCCACAGCGAAATGTCCAAGCCGTGTTCGGTGTCCCAACTGGAGTGAAAATGAAATCTTGCGATCGCGCAGTCATCACGCACTTCCGGACCCAGCGTAATTGATGTGAGTGTGTATAGTTTGTCAATTGCGGATTCTGATTCCCAGTCGACAAGATCTTGGACATCTTCCCAACCTTCGACATCGTCGTCTCTGTCTCGTTGGAATCCACTCCATCCTAGCTTGTGATGCCTCATTAGTTCAGCACGCAACACCTGCTCAATTCTTTCACGATTGGCAATTAGATGATCCCATGCAGCTTCATGATGCATGGACACGGCTCCATTTCCAAGCGATTGCACGAAGAGTTCAAAGGTAGATTCGCCGTCTTCCTCATCTTCTTCCCAGCAGCCGTAAACTGACAGGTCGAACCGTGCACGCGATTCTTGCAGAACTGGCCGTTCTGTGATGGAGCGCCAGTACCCGTGGGACTCCTGCTGAAAGCTGTCTGCGAATGTGCTCATACGGAATCCGAAGGCATAACGGCAGCGTTGACCGAGCGACGCCATTGTGGTTTCCATGTTCATCCGCCCGATGCGTCGCTTCGGTCCAACGCATGGTTCTGTCGTATTCCGTGGCGGCACTGTACCGCTCGGATGCGACCATTGGATTGTACCGCATGCTCGAACCGCACTGCAATTCGAGTCCTGGATTCCGCTCCTGATTTTGCCCCGCCGACGATGTGGCCGAAGTCGAATGCCGATGCCGGACCGTCACACGTGTGCCAATGGGAACAAGTGGTTCGAGCATCCGGTCGACCACACTCCATTTGACGCGCAACGGTTCAGCGAGAGAACTCGCGGCCGAAGCCGACGTGCTGCTGTCGGCCCCATGATCTGCCAACTCATTCGATTGGTCGATCGCTACATCGACACGCGACGATCGAGCACTGTAACGACAGAACTTGTAATTAAGGGGAGTCAGGACTTGGCGGTTGGTTATTTGACGCCTTATTGGCGGTTGGCCCTCGCGTTATCCCGGTCTTATTGGCAGTTGACTGATTTTGGCCAAGCTTTTCAGCAATTTGCCAATAAGAACGCCACGCATTATAGGCAGTTGCCGCTTTGCGTGCAATCCCAGGTGGGGTTGACACCGCCTGGCAGGGTCTGCATTTTGACGGCACGGACATTTTGTGCATTTGGATTTCCGATTTGAGGGGGCATGCAATGACAAGATCTGAGAGCAGGCGTGAGAGTGGGTACGGTGGGGGTCATGAGAGCGTTGTCGCTTCGGGAAAGCCGGATTGGCCAGCGATCTGGTATGCGAAGTTGCGACGGCATCACCAAATTGCCCAGCGTGAACGATGGCAGTTCGATGGCGAGCATGTTGTTGCCTATTTGATTCGCATCAAAGCCGACGGCATGCCCATTTGGAAACGCTTGAAAGTGGCAGAAGCGCTACTGGAGTTTCGCCGACGCAAACGATGGGAAGAGTGCCCGCGTTTGGATGAGGTGTGTGAGACGCTGCGCAATATGAAACGAGCCCAGCACCAACGTGAGCTTGGAAAGGAAGCGTTTGGGAGCAATCTCAGGACATCCGAATCGGACCTTGAGGAGCGTGGACACATTGACCCCAGAGAACCGATCGTGTTGCAAGAGTTTCGAAGTGTGATCCGAGCGAATCAACTTGCGTACAGCACTGAGGAAGCCTATGTCGCTCAGGTCAGAAAATTTCTCAGAGCAGTCAAACGCTTGGATGCGTTTGAACGCGTGGGGGCGGAAGATGGTTATGGGCTGAGTGACTTGACCGCCCGAGATGTGGAGTCCCATCTGACGAATTTAGCAGTGAAAGAGAACCTTGCTGAGAACTCTCAGGATCAGGCGTTCTATGCGATCCTTTATCTTTTCACTCACGTCTTGAAGAGAGAACTGAAAGAAGTCAACGCGATCCGGTCGACCAAGCCGAAGCGAGTTCCCGTGGTGATGAGTCGACCAGAGGTCCGGTCCGTGCTGTCGCACTTGAGCGGCGTCTACTTTTTGATGGCTCAGTTGATGTATGGAACGGGGATGCGTCTGGGGGAGTGTTTGCGTTTACGCGTGAAAGACATCGACTTTGACAACCGCATGATTTATGTGCGTCGTTCTAAGGGCAAGAAGGACCGTCGTGTTCCTTTGCCCGAGACGGTGGTTGAATCATTGCAAAAGAAGCTTCAGTGGCGCAGGAAGCTTCACGACCAAGATTTAGCCGAAGGCGTTGCTTCCGTGTTTCTGCCGAAAGCGTTGGATCGAAAATACCCCAATGCCCACCGGGAGTTTCGTTGGCAGTTCATTTTCGCGTCTCATCGTTTGTCACGAAATCCGCGAGACAGGCGGATGCATCGTCATCATTTGCACAAGAAAACGTTTCCTGATCATTTGAAGCGAGCGGTGGAGAAAGCAGGAATTGAGAAGCAGATCACGTCTCATGTTTTTCGCCACAGTTTTGCAACTCACTTACTGGCCAGCGGTACGGACATCCGGACAATCCAAGAGTTGTTGGGGCATGCGGATGTAAAGACGACCATGATTTACTTGCACTGTTTGAGCGATCCGTCGGAGACGGTTAAGAGTCCGCTGGATCGGTTGAACGAGGGCATTGTTGATCGAAACAATGCGTCGGAGCATGTCCGAGCACAGGCGAAGGAACTGGAGCTTCATGCCTCTGACGGTGGCGTGGCGAAGCCTAGGAACGGTGGCGAATCGGTGCAAGAAAGTTCGAGAATGCAAACGCATATTCCGGATCAACCGGTCATTGACCGTGGATGCGTTGAAAGCACCCCGCCATTACCTACTTCTGAAGGAGGTTCGTCGCGTGTCGGTTTGATGAGGGATGCGAGTCGACGGATTGGGACGTGGGTCGCGGTACACCTACGTGGATTTGGCAAAAGGCAGGATCGCGGGGTGGCGAGTGGGTAGTGTCGTATGGGAATGCTGATCGTGAGATGTTGCCGTGTGAGTCACTGAAGAAGCTGTGTTGTTTAGATGGTGGTTGCTCGAGAACATTCGGGTCTGTGATATCTTCCTGCATTCGGTTTTCTTCTCTGCAAATTCGAAACTTGGCGACGCGGCACGGTTGGTCACCTCGCTTCGCTCGCTGGGGTGAGCGTCTCGGAGAGACGCTTCTACGTGATGTGGTGTATTGGGATTTGTGCATGCTCATCCCCAAGCCTTTCTCCGCCAGATCCTGACTCGCTGGAAACTCGCCAGGATTCGGGGGAGAAGAAAGTGGTCAGTCCGCTGGATCGACTCAATGAGCGGAACGCGATGCAGAGTGAAGTCAAGCGAGTGTTCCGGAGCGGATGGTAATGCCGGAAGGCAATCTCAGGACATCCGAATCGGACTTGGAGGAGCGTGGACACATTGACCCCAAAGAACCGCTTGTGCTGCAAGAGTATCGAAGTGTGATCCGAGCGAATCAATTTGCGTACAGCACAGAGGAAGCCTATGTCGCTCAGGTCAGAAAGTTTCTCAGAGCAGTCAAACGCTTGGATGCGTTTGAACGCGTGGGGGCGGAAGATGGCTATGGGCTGAGTGACTTGACCGCCCGAGATGTGGAGTCCCATCCTACGAATTTAGCAGTATCTGTCGCTGCATCCGCAGCTTGATGGGGTGATTATCGGTTGGACGTGGGGCTGACGCCCCACGCTTTATGCTGTCGCTGCCTCCGCAGCTAGAAGCGGTCACACGCAGAAGATGTTTTCATGTTCCATGGCCAACATCCATCGACACGTTTGACCAACGCAGCAAAGTGCTGTGTCCCCCGGATCGTGTTCGTGTCCCCCGGATCGTGTCTGAAAGTCCAGGGCGGAACGCAGTACCGCCTTGAGTAATCGAACACCCGACTACTTTTACCTTGCCAGAAATGGCAAAACACCTTTGTCCATCCCGGACGTACCATTCGTTGAAATCATTATTGCGTCGAACAAAGAGTGTGACGCCCACTTCGGGGCTTTGTGGGAACGACGCACATCAACCCAGGGCGACGCTGCGCTCTGCCCTGGGCTATCTTGTCATGTCCCTTCAGGACGGTATCGATATCGTCCCTCTGAAACGAAAATAGCGTCTACCGTCCCGAGAGACGTTGCTATGTGGGGTGGCATATGGGTTTTCGTGCATCCCTCATCTTCAAGGCATTCTCCCACAGATCCGGCCTCGTCTGGGTTCGCTGGGATTTGAGGGAGATCGGGGCATTGGTTTGGGGGCGTGCAGTGCTGAGCGGCTGAAGCCTGGACACCAGCGCGGGCTGCTAGATGCGCTTGCTAGGGGGTGCTGATCGACAGGACGTTGAAGTCGCTGACGGTGGGTGGTTGCAGGATGACGGGATGCTGGGCGTCGTTGGTCAATTTCTTGACCCTGCGGCTGAGATTGAATTGAATCTCCGACAGGGTCAGCAGTCCGTCGCCCGGTTTGTCCAAATCGGAATCCCGGTCGGCAGCGGCATCCAAGATGGCTTTGGTGAATGCGCCGTGCCCCCAGTCGGGACGTTCCAGACTTTCCTCTCGAGGGAGCGAAGAGCAAAACACCACCGCACCGACTTCTTCTTGCGCCAGGCTTCGCAGTGGATCACGAATCGAGCCTTGCCCGCCGCTGACTCCGCCGCTGTGACAGGTATCCGCGAACAGTAGGAACTTGCATGGCAGGTCTTCGATCAACGCTTGGACTTCACTCCAACGCAACCCGGTGCTTCGCATCCGCTCAACGTCCAAGTCGTGAGGCGCGAAATAGTAGTTGTCGCGAGCATCACGCACGCCGTGGGAGGAAACGAACATGACAGCGACGTCAGTGGGTTGGCAATTCTCGACCAGCCAATCCATCGCGTCCAAAATGCCTTGGCGAGTGGCGTCTTGGTTGACCAGCAACTTGGACTGGACGTCACGATACAGACCAGACTGTCGCTCCGCGAAGAGCTTGGCAAACTCGGTTGCGTCGTTATCGGCAAAGTTCAAGTTGTATTCTTCATGCTGGAATTGCGAGACGCCCACCGAAAGCACAAAGAGTTTGGATTTGAGAATCGTCGGCTCAGGTACATTCTGCTCAAGCTCCACGATGACTTCGTTGGAAACGCTGCGAGCGGCTGGCGTCAGCGCGACGGCGGTCAAAACGTTCCTGCCAGGAGTCAACGTGACGGTTTGTTTCAAGGGAGCCTGTAGTGATTCTGCTGATGGAAGAATCGGTTTGCCCACGGCGATGCCATTGACCAGCACGCGGACTTCACGTATCGGCATGCCGGTGGATGCGCATTGGACTTCAACAATGACCGTTTCATCTTGGACGAGCGAACCTGTTTGAGGAGAAACGATCTGGATACTGGGTGGCTGAACTTCGTTCATTTGCTGTTTGTCCCGGAGGTCCATCGGTTTGGGCGGCCGGGCTTGTTGGGCATTGGCCGCCGCGATGGCTTCGCTGGTATTGCCAAGAACCAGGACTTGGTCAATGACATCAGGTCGATAGAAGTTTTCTTGAAACAGGCGTGCGGGATAATAGTCCGCTGCCTGATCCCATCCTCGATTGACGTGCCAGCCGATCAAGGAGTCGCCGCGTGGCGAGGCGTCGTAGTAGCCCTCGGGCGTCCACAATACCCATTCGTTGTCACGTGAAATAAACAGGCTCAACAGCAAGCGGGCGCGGAGCATGGGATCGCGGATCAGTTCGACATCGGCTTGGTAGTTCTCCTCTCCGCGTCGCAAGGTAAGAGTGACTTTGTCGCCCGGCATGTATGGAAAACGATTGTCGGCAGACAACTGGCCGATTTCCGAGACATCGACGTCACCAATCTTGAGCAGATAATCTCCCGGTTTCACACCTGCTTTTTCAGAAGCTCCGCCGGCAGCGACTTGGTGAATCAATCCGTTTTCAAACGAGATATCCAAGTCCACCGTTCCGGATTGCCCAAACCGTTCCAGGTTCCAAATCCGAATGGTGCCATCCATCCCGGAGGTCGCCAAGAAGCGTCCATCGCTAGATTCGCTCATCGCGGTCACGCTTTCCTCGTGCCCCATCATCATCGCATGGTTGACCAGAACCCCCTGAGTCGGAAAACCGAGAAAGACGATATTGCGATCCGCAAATGCAAAGGACCCCGGCTGAGCTTGGCCAAGTGACCGCAACAGGGAATACGTCCAGATGTAGCTGTCGTAGACTTTGCCCTTGGCGATCGGGCTGCTTGTTTGGTCCTGCATCTCCAGTTGGAAATTCAGCGTCTCAATCGTCTTGTCTTTGGTGGACTTGATCCAGCGCTGACCATCATTGATGAGTTCTTGGCGAAAAGTCTCTCCTGATGCGGGGACGATCCGCCGTTTGACAAGATCGAAGACTTGGTCCAGCTCGGACCAATGGTTCGTCCTCCACTCTTTGCCTTGATTGGGCCGAATGCCGAAGCCGATCTTGGTTCCGGTTTCATCGAACCCGACATCCCAGATCGGTCGCGTGCCGCTTTTGAATACGCGGACCGGGTTCCCCGTTGCTGCTTCCCACACATGAATTTCGCCCAGCGTGTCACCAGCCGCGATCAGCTTGCCGTCGGGACTGACAGCCGGCCGTGACGGCAGGTACCTGTGTTTTTCGTAGACACCGACCGGCTTGCCATCGCTCATGTTGCATGTCGCAACGATGTATTTGGGTGCACCGTTGGATTCTCCGATCGCGGAGACGACGATCATTTGCTGCTCTATCATCGGCTCAAAGAAAGCGGGTTTGGCTTCGTAGGGCAACGAATCGACAATCAGTCGATTGGCCGCTTGAATCGCCGGCAGATGGCCACCATTTTCAACGGTTTGACCAGTGACGGCATCAAAGGCAAAGGCACCTCGATCGGTAAAGCCGTAGAGATGCGAATCGCTCGTGGGAAAACCGAGGTAGGTGATGAATTCGCAATCAAGCCGAATCGTCATGCGGTTGGCTTGGGTATCGAATGAAAAGATACTTCGTTTGGGCTGGTCGCCTTTCAAGTCCACGCCGTGAAAAGCGATGTGTCGTCCATCGGCGGATCGAACCACACGATTGATGGCGACGTTCTTCATTCCCTGAGTTCGCAGGAACGTTGGAGGCAGTGTTTGATAGTCGTAGTCGCGAAAGGTTTCGCCCAGTCCCTGGATGCCGACAGTCAGCGTGTCGTTTGTTACACACAGATCGCCGACGTTGCCCAGTGAAGCCGTCCCCCGCTGACCGCGCAACGTCCACCTCAGGTCACCCGATGCGATGTCCCAACAGCGGACCAATTTTTCTCCGCCGACGATGATTTCGCGACCGTCCGGCGAAAACCGGAGCCCGTTGACTTCGCCGGAAAAGCCGCCGGCATCAAGCACCAACTGGGTCGAACCGTCTGAGCCTTGCAGGGCGGGGCGTTGTTGAGCTGACACCAAAGAAACAAATGTCAGTGCGCATCCAATCGTCATCGCTACACGGCTTTTCACTCAACTAGCTCCGATCTGAGGTCATGAAACGGTGACTTCGCCAGCGTACATGTTTCCGTGACGAGGTCGGTCGATGAGTCGCCAGGATAGCACGTCAACTGCGAGTCATCAGCCGTTAGCCAAGGAACTCTGGCGGCAGACGCGATGGGCGTCCTTGGCTGTCCAGACAAGCGATCGTCGACTCGGCTTCCACGATCAGTTCATCGCCACGCAGGATTCGGTAACGATGGCGGATTCGCACCTTCCGCACCTCGATGACTTCCGTGATCAAGTCCAGATGGTCGTCAAACTCGGCTGCGGCGTGGTAACGGACATTCATTTCGGTGACCACCAGAATCCGGCCAGCGTCTTCGACGGCTTTGTAGAGGATTCCGGCCGCTCGGAGCATTTCCACTCGTCCGCGTTCGAAATAGTTGAGATAGTTGGCGTGGTGGACTCGACGTTGCCCATCGGTTTCGTGATAGGCGACCCGAATCTGCGTGTGAAAAGGGGACAACGGAGACGAGGAGTCGGCAATCGGCTTAGACGTGGCCATGACGCGTCCGGCAGACGAGAATATGCGGCAAAACGAGAGAAATTCACGAACACTCGTATTTGGCGGGCTCTCCAATCGCCCGACGATGAGACCGTTTCAGTGGAACAAGCAGACTGTCGACTTAGTGAGCCGACGGCGCTAGCCACGGGCCTTATGGTAATGATCCAACCCTTCGAAGCCCGTGGCTCAACCCTTCGAAGCCCGTGGCTAGCGCCATCGGCTCAAGAGAATTGCGCGACGCACTGCATCAACAGCCCGCAGCGACGGGGTTTGAATTGACCGGTCGGAGCAAAAAAGCCTACACTTCCTGCTGTACGCCGGCTAGGGATTGTCGGATGGTTGCCACACCCTCAACAACACGAGCGAGCAGATGGGATCAGGTGATGGATCTGACATGGGGAATGGGTCAGATAGTGGTGGAGGCGGAGCAGGAACCCGATTTGAAACGCTCCGCGGCAAAGATTTCCCCGCGCTCCGACAGTTTACGATTTTTCTAGAGAATCGGGTCGGTCAGCTGCTGGAGGTCGTGCGACGGTTCGAGGGCACGGGAATTCGCATCTGCGCCCTGTCGATCAACGACGCGGCGGAATGCGCCTTTGTGCGTTTCCTGGTCAGTGACGCGGACCGTGGTCGTGAGATTCTGGAACGCAGTGGATTGGCATTGATCGAAACCGATTTGATCGGAGTTCAATTGCCCGATGGGCCACAACCGTTCTTGCGCGTCTGCACCGCCCTGCTGCAAGCCGAGCTGAACATCATTCAGACTTATCCACTCATTGTCCGTCCCTTGGGACGTCCTGCGGTCGCCATCATGGTCGAGAATATCGACACCGCCATGGAGACACTTCGCGAAAAAGGATTCACGATGATCACCGAGGGCGATTTGGACGATAATCCGACGATCGATCAGTAAGCCAGCGAGATTTCGCTGAGCCCACTGTCGGATCGCTATTTATCGCCAGGCGGTCGTACGTCTTTGGTCGCATTGGCACCCGTCTGCGTTGCGCGACGGTTTTCACGTTGGATCGCCTCGTAGACTTCTTGGCGATGGACCGGGATCGACTGCGGAGCTTCGATGCCTAATCGGACTTTATCACCACGGATATCTACGATCGTCACGACGACGTCGTCGCCGATCATGATGCTTTCGTCGCGGTGTCGGGATAGGACCAGCATTATGGCCTCAACATCATCTGAATGAGTGGGAATTGGGAGACTGCTAACGAGACCGTCGAACACACTGAGCGTCAAAGGGAGTGTTGCTCGGGCACGCATTCGGCGGCGTTGAGCGTGATTCGATTTTGAGCGAACCACCCTCGACACGGTTAGCATCGGCGCAACTGCAGAAGAATTTGATATCGTTCTTTGCAGATAGGGCCATGCCGATCATGCAGATTCATCTCGGCGATGCGGTTGTTGGGAAAGACGGCATGGCAACGCGTCTTGAGCCCCTACAACCGGTCGATCATGTGTCGCTCCTACATAGATTTTGGTTCGCGTGCCTCAGAGTCGCTGCGAGCCTCGCAATGGAACCGACCGTCCGAACAAGAAGTGGCGAAAGAGTTTGCCAGCGGTGGGGAGGTGGATCTCATGCTCGTTCTGGAAAACGAGACGCTCGCCAACGCGATGCGGCCAATGGATGCCCATGGGGCTAGCCCGGATGATTCATCAGCCGGCACGCGATAGCGTCCGGTTCCGGATTACAGGCGTGAGAACCGGACGCTATCGCGTGGCGGCTGATGGGAGCAGACTGTTTTCGCACCCGTCCGCGTAAGAGCCGCTTTGTGAAAGCGTATTGCGAAGCCTAGTGCATCGTCCAGACTTGATTTTGGGGTTAGCCGTTTTGACGATAGCCACGGTTGAGTCGCGAAAACCGTGGCTAACGCCAAAACGGCTCATTGATCGAACTCGCGTTCTAAGCGAAAACCGTGGCTAACGCCAAAACGGCTCATTGATCGAACCCGCGTTCTAAGCGAAAACCGTGGCTAACGCCAAAACGGCTCATTGATCGAATCCGCGTTCTAAGCGAAAACCGTGGCTAACGCCAAAACGGCTCATTGATCGAATCCGCGTTCTAAGCGAAAACCGTGGCTAACGCCAAAACGGCTCATTGATCGAACCCGCGTTCTAAGCGAAAACCGTGGCTAACGCCAAAACGGCTCATTGATCGAACCCGCGTTCTAAGCGAAAACCGTGGCTAACGCCAAAACGGCTCATTGATCGAACCCGCGTTCTAAGACTGGACGAAGCACTTGTGCCAAGATCGCGAGTTGAGCTTTGATACCAGCACGAAGCGCAAGCGAGTGATTCACGGCGTTTTATTCACTCGCTTGCGCTTCGTGCTGGTATTTGCTTCGTTTCCAATCAAGGTCAATTCAAAATCGCAGCACTAGAGAGAGTCGCGTGAATGATCCGAGCTAGGCGGCTCGTCGGGCGGCGATTTTGGTCGCAACGCCAGTTGGTCGTGTATCAGACGCTGCGGTGTCGTTACGACGCGTGGGCAGTGCATACTGGATCGGGTAGGATTCTGCCGTAACAATTTGGCAGCCCAGTCGGCGACTCAAGTTCAGCAGGATCGGGGCCCTGAGATTCGTGGTCATGCGTCCGGAGTGCCCCGACAGCGTGGACAGCACGTACAATTCGGCTTCTGCGCTAAGGTGCAAACAGGCCAGATCACGCCGTGAAACTTCCACGCGATAGTCCGCGTAAAAGGCTCGCGGGCTGACCACTGCCAATGCCCGGTCCCCCCGAGCCGCCGATTGCAGCCATGCGACCGATGGATTACTGGGGTCCGGCAGCAGCGCCCATTGACGCAACATTTCCATCCCTACCAGGCCACTGGGGAACAAGAAAAGCTGGTCTTGTTCCAAGTGAATGGTGCCAAATCGTTGAGTATCTATCCGCATCGCACATGCCTGGTCATGAAGGCTGACGGTCCTGGCACGAGGGATCGACGTGATTGCCAGGATTCACATAGTGGTCTATCGGCAAAGTCGCCGGTACGAATCGACAAAATCGTTTAAGAACGCCAAAGCCCAACAACCGCGATGATCTTCATCGGCACCACCAATCTGACTCGGACGCGAGATCGTGGTCAGTTCTATTGCCCGAACTGCCGGTGTGACCAGCCATATTGCTTGCGCTCTCGCCGGCCATTCCTGACGGTTTACTTCATCCCGACCGTGCCCATCGGCGACGCGCAACGCTACATTCAGTGCGACGAATGCGGCCAACGCTGGGATCAGTCGGTGATGCACTTTCGCACACCTGGGCAACCCACCATCGACCGGGAGAGTTTTGAATATCAAGCCTTTCACGCTGCGATTCTGGTGGTGCTGATTGACGAGACGATCGACGAAGTAGAAATCGCGGTGCTACACGACATTGCGATTCGGCTGTCGGGCGAACCGGTGGACCGTGAAACGTTGGGACGTTGGTGTTCGATCGCTCAAGAAAACCGGATCAGCGCTGTCAACTATGCCTGGACCTTGTCTCGCCGATGGGACACCCAGCAGCGTGCGGAAGCCTTGGGGGTGATGTTTCTGGCCGCCACCGCCCACGGCGAAATGAACACGCTGCAGTCTGACACGCTGGCTCGCATGCGTGATATCTTTGATTTCAGTGACGACCAATATCGACGTGCGATCGAGTCAGCATTCCAATGAAATTTCCAATGTTCCATCGCCTGCCAATCACGATGCTCGTGCTGGTCTCTATGGCATGTGTGTCGGCTTGCGGTAGGAAGGTCCGCGAGGATCTGGACTACGACTATGACGTGATCCAAACGTGGGAATTGCCAGAGCTTCAATACGGCGAGATCGTTCAGTTTGAAAGTGTGTTTTGGGAACCTGACGACACGGGTTCGTTGAGAAAGTTGATTTGCGAAGACCAGATCGTCAGCGGACGTACCGTTTTGGAAATCGGTACAGGGTCCGGCTTGTTGGCAATCCTGTGCGCTCAGAACAATGCCGACAAAGTTGTCGCCACCGACATCAACCCGGCGGCTGTCGCCAATGCACGGTACAACGCGGCGATGCTGCAAGTCGATCCGCTGATCGATTTTCGAAAGGTGGACAAAGCATCGCCCGGCGGTTTTTCGGTGATCAAACCTGGCGAACGTTTTGACCTGATCCTCTCCAATCCACCTTGGGAAGACGGCAGCGTGGCTCGTCCGGCCGACCACGCCTTTTATGATCCGGGTTTTGCCTTGATGGATTCGATCTTGGACGGTTTGCCAAAGCATCTCAATCCCGGCGGAAGGTGTCTCCTGGCATACGGCCATCGTCCCGCCATCGAACGCCTGCTGGTCGAAGCGAAAAAGCGAGGCTATCCGCTCAAGATCCTGGACGATCGCAAGCTCGGGGATCTGCAGAAAGATTTCCTGCCGGGAATGTTAGTGGAAGTTCGTTTGCCTCAGGACCAAGATTTCTGACCAATTCAGAACCGTAAACCTAACTTTGCGGCCTGACATCTAACGCCCAGATTTCCAGCGTCTTGGTGACTGGTCTTTCATCCAACACCGTTCCATTTCGTTTAACCCTCGCCCGAAGGGTAGGTCGTACTGCGTTGAGCGTCGCCTACGGCTACCGGTTAAACGAAAACGCCACCGCCGGGTGCTTCGTTCAACGGTATTGGTCTTTCATCCGGAAAACCTACAGTGCGGTTCCTCACGCCATCTCTCGCGTTGTTCCAGGGTCGGCAACCTATTTGTTGACGGCCCTAAGACGCCCCGCAGTCGCTGTCAAGTGAAAAAACATTGCTGAAATTGCGCGATTGTTTTCGCTTGCGACTGCTTGCCTGGCGTCAGTAACATAGAACTTAATCGCGGTGACTTCATTCATTGATTATCACGATCGTGCTCGGGCCGATCACGTCGCCACGAACTCCTCCATTCAGTAGCGGGATAGTTCACAGGATGATCCACTACACCTGCGATCGATGCAAACAGAAGATCGATCCGAATACTCAAGTGCGTTACGTCGTGACGATCGACGTACAAACCGCCGATGACGCGATGGGCGTGTACGACGAAGAAGTCGATCAATTAGCCGAGTTGCATTTGGAGTTGGAAAGTTTGAACGAGGCCATCGATATCGATGATTCCGTCGAGACGGTGGACAGGGAACAATACGATTTGTGCGAAGACTGTCACCGACAGTTTCTCAAGAATCCCCTGGGACGCGACCCTCTGTTGGCGATCGGATTTAGCAACAATTGAATCCGCTGAACAACGGAATCAGTTTGCCGTACTGACCAACTTTTCATCGGATACGCCCGATTCGCCTTGGATGGATTGTTCTGCACCGAGTTCACGAAACGCTTTGCGGGTGTCGTCGTACTCCAAAACGGCGACCCGCACGGGCATCTGCAAGCGACTGATGGTTTTGTCGATCATTGGATCAGCCGCACCGGCGAGCAAACGGTCCAGCCAGTTCGAGTGTTCCATACCGTCCGAGTCGTTCCACGGTGTCAGCGACTCCAAAGCCTGTTTCCAGGGTGGTGTCCGCGGAGTTGACTTGGACGCCAATTCACGCAAGCGTCGTTCGTTGCGAGCGAGTTGTTCGGCAAGCTCACGTGCTTGAACATCACCGGCACAGTAGACCGCGACGACGAAGTGATTCATTTGCACGGTCTCGGCTTTGACATCACCTGCGAATGTCATCGTGTCCTGTTGAGCATGCACGGTGACGTCGAGCAAGTCGCCTCGCCAACCATCGGGGATCGCGAATGTCACATGGAAACGTTTTTCGCCCTCCAAGACCAATGTCGGCGTCTCACGAAGTTTAAAAAACACGCCGTGACCTCGATTGATCGTTCCCGATGCCATCACGGTATGTAGAGGGGCGACGCGATCGTATTGCTGTGAGTTGATCCGTTTCTGTTGGTCGTCCATACCGACATGACCGCGGGCCAGATGGCTGTAGTTGATGTCCGCGGCGATACCGAATGAATCGACGTCCTCACGCGTCTGGGTCACTTTGATCGGTCCCTCGACGCCACTGTGCAGTTCCGTCTTGGGGTCGTAGTCCAACACCGTGATACGACTTTGCGGCGTGCATCGAATGATCCATTGATCCACTTTTGACCCAGATCCCCCTGAGACCAGTGACGAGAGCCGCAGTTCCACCTGAACTTGTCGGCCGCCATCGGGGCGATCACTGCAAACTCCTGCGACAACCTGTGGCATGTCGAACTCGATCGACGAGCCGGCTGCCCACGCGGAGGGAGAAACGATTCCACTGGACAAGTCGACCAGCGCGACCAGCGCAAACGTGGTGCAGAACCGAAGCAGAACTCGTGCTGGTGTTTGTGTAGCGTGTGATTGGTACATCCGTATTGACTCCGTGAAGTCGACTCAACTGAGTCGCTCAAGACAGCGAGATTGCCTTGCCGGATCCATCCGAATGAAACGTCGTGTACGCACTGGGCGACCACGACGGCGGTCACCTTGACAGCGGGCACCTTGAAAGCGGGCACACTGACGGCGGGCACACTGACGGCGGGCACATTGACGGCGGGCACTTTCCTGTCGCCCGCAATGATTTGGCCATTTGGCTGACACAACGGTACGCACCGAAGTCACGGGCGGTCAAGCAAACACGGCGTTGACCAGAGGCAGCGACCAGCGACATGGATTGCCGGTTTTTCAAGTTGCACAGCGTGAAACAATGCCTCTGGTTCTGCGATGCATTGGGAGACCGAGGTAAACTGCGAGTGTGAAACTCGCTAGCTGTGCATTCGCGCCAAGCCGCTGCCTTTGGCGATGATTTCAGATTCGCACTGCGACAGTTGGTCCAGTCTCTGTCGCACCGTTTCGCGATCGGCAAACTGTTCTGCAAGCTGGACATACGTGGTGTGATGCCTTGCTTCGCTCTCGAACAGACCGGCATAGAAATCTGCGAGCTCAGGTTCGCGAGGGCGAATGTGCTCGGCGAGCAATCGAAATCGCTCACAACTGCGGGCTTCGATCAACGACGCGACGAGCAAACGATCGACTGCTCTGTCTGGTTCCTGACTGCGAGTCAACGCGTTGAGCTCGCGTCCATAGTGACCGCTCGCCAATCGACGAAAGACGATCCCTCGCTTGTCCAGTATCTCTAGGACCATATGAAAATGCTCCAACTCCTCCTCCACGATCCGAGTCATCTCGCGGCAGAGTTCGCGATGCTCCGTGTAGGAATTCATCAAATTCATTGCCGTGGACGCCGCCTTGCGTTCGCAGTGTGCGTGATCGATCAGGACTTCGTCCAGGTTCGAGTCAACTTGATCCAGCCAACGTCGGGTCGATGCGGATTGCAGATGTAGCACGATGTATTTAAGCAGCAGATGGTTCGATGATGGGGCCGACGGTCGTCAACGAAATCGTAACCGACACCTTGCCTGGCGACCATGATGGCACAAAAAAACAACCGACGTGGTCTGTTGCAGAGCACGCCGGTTGAGCGGGAATCGTTGATTGATGCCTGTTTCTTAGAACAGCAGGATCGTATCGATGCCGAAAGTCGTTTGGTCAGAGCCTTCCTCCAGACCGGCGACTTCATCGCTGTCCCAATCGAATCTGACTTCGGGGCGAATCAGCACGTTGGCGTGCGGTTTGATGTTCGTACCCAATGTCAGAGCGTAGATGTCCGACTCATCATTGATGGGAGTATACACGCCTGATTCGTTGTACCACTCAAAGCGAGCACCGGCGGCCAAGCAGTCGTTGATCGTGTAGATCGCGTACTGGTTGATGTCAAAGGTGTTGCGAACGGTCGCTCCATTTGCGTCGGTCGAATCCAGGTAGTCGGTTTGGAAGACGTACTGCAGGTTGTCCGTAACAGCAACGTCCAATACCAACGACTGCATGTAGCCTCGCTCGCCGGGTTCCTTGTTGAACCGGCCGCCGATCGCCGCATAGGTCAAGCTGACGTCGTCAGTCAGAGACAATGACAATCCACCGAGGAACGAGTCCCCGTTGTCTTCGAATCCGCTGTCCCAACCAAGTGTATAACCGCCCCACACGGTGACGTCATCGCTCGCGTTGTACGTCCCCAGCACGCCGGTGTGAGTGAAAGGCTCGCTGTTGTACATCGTGTACGCGTGGCTGTAGAAAAAGTTGTCCGGGGCCGTGACGACTTCGTAACCGATCAAGGTGTAGAAGTGACCGACTTTGAACGACAGGTCACCATATCCGGCTTCCAGATACAACTGCGGGATCGCGTGACCATAGTCGTTGCCGTTGGTCCAACTGCTGTCCCAATGTCCATTGGAAAGGCCGAACGCCTGGGTGTCTGGTCCGTCGGTACCGTAGACGTAGTCGATCCGTCCACCGACATCAAAGCCGCACGAGGTGTCGATCGACTTTTCGGCGTACAGCCACATTTGATGCAGTTGAACGTTGTCCGGTCGGCTGTTGAACAGTGGCAATGCGTCGGTGTGATACCCCAGCTGCACCCAGCCACCTGCGGACCAAGCTCCGGCCTCGCCGAACAGGGAGAACGGATCTCCTAGATCGCAGTCGCCGCCGAAGATGGACATCGGACAACCGCCGCCGCAACCTCCGTCACATCCGCCATCGCAACCGGGGGCCTCGCATCCGCAATCAGCCGGCTCCAATCCACATCCTGGTTCCACGCCGCATCCGGGATCACAGTCGCACGGCACTTCACAGCCGCAGCCGGCGTCATGATCACAATGGCTGACTTGAGCGACCTGCTCGCCCATGCCCATTCCAGGTTGATAGTAAGCGTGGTTCGCGTCCGCGGCCGACACGGCAGCACCGCTGCACATCATGATCAGGGCGGCCAATAGTTTGCGTTTCATTATTCTTGTTCCCGTTGGGCAAGAGACCGGCTCGCCACCACGCTCTGGGTACCCCGTCGCGTGCGTCTTGTGCCAAAGTTTCGTTGGTGTTCAAAGTCGTGAGGAGATCACCGATCCGGGCAACGTTCCTTCGACGTCGACCATTTGGCCGTCGTCATCGGGATCCGCCGCATTGCCCAATTCGGTCGCCCTGTCGCTGACAGAGCCTCCGTGCTGGTCGTATCGGGACGAACAATCGGAAAAATCCACACGAACCGAAAAACCCAGTCCACCAACTCGCCCTATTTTCACACGCAATGTTAAGCCGTGACGGTCACGCGGGATTTGCAGTGCGATCGCGACAGAAAGCGGCGTCTGCGCGCAAAAAAAGGCCGGCCGTCGCTTGGAAGCGACGGTCGGCCCATCATGCCCTGACAAAGCAGATTTCAGTGAGATGCTTAGAACAGGAAGATCGTGTCGAAACCGAAGGTCGTTTGGTCGGTTCCGTCTTCCAGGCCGGCGACTTGGTCGTCATCCCAGTCGAAGCGAACTTCGGGGCGAACGATGACGTTGGCGTGCGGCTTGTAGTTCACGCCCAAGGTCAGAGCGTAAATGTCGGCCGAGGTTCCAACTGGTGAGAAAACGCCTTCTTCGTTGTACCACTCGAAGCGAGCTCCGTAGCCCAAGCAATCGTTGACCGAGTAGAGCAGGTACTGGTTGATATCAAACGTTTCGCGAACGGTTGCACCGGTGTTGTCTTCGGTATCCAAGTAGTCTGTTTGGAAGACGTAGTTCAGCTTGTCAGACAGTGCGAAGTCAGCGACGATCGACTGCATGTAGCCTTTCTCAACACCTTGGAAACGAGCTTCGCCGAAACGTCCGATGGTGGTGGCGTAGGTCAGCGTCAAGCTGTCGCTTACCGAAGCCGAGAAACCACCGAGGAAGTTGTCGCCGTTGTCGTCGAAACCGCTGTCCCAACCGAGGGTGTATCCACCCCAAACGGTCAAGTCATCGCTAGCGTTGTACGTGCCCAAAACACCGGTGTGGGTGAAAGGCTCGCTGTTGTACATCGTGTAAGCGTGGCTGTAGAAGAAGTTATCGGGGGCGGTAACCACTTCGTACCCGATCAGGGTGTAGAAGTGACCGACCTTGACCGACATGTCTCCGTAACCGGCTTCCATGTACAACTGAGGGATGGCGTGACCGTAGTCGTTGCCGTGATCCCAGGAGTTGTCCCATCCACGATTTCCCGTGCCGAAGGCTTGGGTGTCCGGTCCGTCGGTACCGTAAACGTAGTCGATACGTCCACCGATATCGAAACCGCACGAGGTGTCAATGGCTCGTTCGGCGTACAACCAAGCTTGGTGAAGCTGGAAGTTGTCCGGACGGCTGTTGAACAAAGGAACGGCTTTGGAGTGGTATCCCATTTGGATCCAACCGCCGACCGAGTAGGCTCCTTCGGTGCCGAAGAGCGACCAGGGGTCACCCAAGCAGCAGTCGCCACCGGTCAGGCAATCGCCAATACCGAGTCCGCATCCGCTGTCACAGCCACCGTCACAGCCGCTGTCGCAGCATGCGGAGTCCGTGTCACAGCAGCCGAGGTCTGCTGCTTCGCAACCGCAGGCGGGTTCGCCACAGTCACATGCAGCAGCACAATGTGAAACAAGTTGAATTGTATCGTTTCCGCCAGCCGTGGCGTTACCTGCGTACGATGCGCACGCGATGGCAGCTAGCATGGCAAGTTTGCTGAGCTTCATAGCTTTGAAATCTCCCGAATTTCCATATTGGGTTTTTGTGCAGGGCAACCACATCAGTTGCTAGGCGACTGCCCAGTAGATGATTGGGAAATTCCAACCATCCACTAGAAAAATTTGAGTGATCGCTCCCGCCCCGGCCAAAGTCGGCCGAATCAGGGCACTCACACTTTTTGACTTCCTGACGAGCCGCCTCTGTCGTCAAGCATGGTATCGGTGAGCTGTCAAACGTTTTGCCTGTTTACTGCCCCGACAGCGTGCCAATTTGACGAGAGCCGCGCCTGCTGGCATTGTTGTGCCGCATCTCCCGCTAAGGCAAAGACGAATTGTCGTGCCGATTGTTCCGTTTGTCCGGAATTGAGGACCAATCGGTGGCGTCAAACCGTCAAAAACACCGTGAATCGGGGGCTCTAAAGAAGGGGAAGCTCGCCAGCCGGCAATCGCTTACTCTTAACCGCCTACCCGATCCGCATGACTTGGCGCAAAATCCCCTTGCCAGTCCGTCTCTCTCCCACACAGAAAACGATTACTCTGATGGCATTTTGGCGATCTAAGAAAGAATCAACGCAGCCGGAAAACTCAGCCGAACCGTCAACCACGCCGCAAAAACCACCCGCGGCCAAGCCGACCGGCATCCTGGCGAGGATGAAGGCCGGGTTGTCCAAAACACGCCGCGCCTTGAACACCGACATCCGCGACCTGTTCAAGAGCGAAGGGCGGCTCGTGGACGAAGAGTTTCTGGAACAGCTTTTTGCACGACTGATCCGCACCGACATGGGCAACGGCCCGGCCGAAGAAATCCGTGATGAAATCGCGACCCGTTTTCGCGGTCGCGTCGTCCATTTTGAAGAAGTCTTGGATTCGATCACCCAGCAAGTCCAGACGATGCTGGAACAGCAAGCCGCTCCGCTGAACCTGAGCGGTAAACCGACGGTGATCTTGGTGGTGGGCGTCAACGGCAGCGGCAAGACCACTTCGATCGGCAAGCTCGCGTACTTCCTGCACAACTCAGGCAAAAAAGTGATGCTCGGCGCAGGAGACACGTTCCGCGCCGCGGCCGTTCAACAATTGACCATCTGGTCCGAGCGAATCGGATGCGACATCGTCACCGGTGCCAGCGGCGCCGACCCCGCCAGCGTGGCGTTTCAGACGATCGAAAAAGCCATCGAGATGCAATCCGATGTGGCGATCATCGATACCGCGGGCCGCCTGCAGACGCAAACAAAGTTGATGCAGGAACTCGACAAAATCCGTCGCGTCGTGGGAAAGAAGATTGAGGACGCCCCACACGAGGTGCTGCTGGTGCTGGACTCGACCGCCGGGCAAAACGCTTTGTCGCAAGCTAAGGGGTTCAGTGAAGTCGCCGGTTGCACAGGCATCGTGCTGGCAAAATTGGACGGTTCGGCCCGAGGCGGGGTTATCCTGCCGATTCGTAAACAGTTCCAATTGCCCGTCAAGTTCGTCGGACTCGGCGAAGGCATCGAGGACATCGCCGAATTTGACGCCAAATCGTTTGCCCACGCACTGTTTGCCGACTGATGCCCCGAAACGCTGCAACGGTGAGACTCCACATGAAGACAAGAATGAGCATGCGAATGAAAAAGTCTGCCTTCCGTCTTGGCAACGTCCTGCTTGATTTGCTGGCTGATTTACGGCCTGCTGTGATCACTGCCGCAGTTACCACTGTGACCATGATTGGCTGTCTCTCTGCAGCACACGGTCAAGACCCTGGCGTCGCCAGGCCAGCGGCCACCCATCCGAACGTGACGACCAATGATCCAAGTGCCTGGCGCGCGGAGCGGCGGATTGTGGACGTTCACACCCACGTCAGCCCAACGGCGGATCGATACACCCGCGCGGTTCGCATACTGGATGAAGTCGGTGTTGGTATCGCTATCGAACTGGGCAGCGGAACGGTGACTCCGCCACAGAATGACCCCAACGGACGATCCGCCCTGGAACGGGCAATGAGTCTGTCCGAAGAAATCGCGCCAGGACGATTCATGCACCACATGCTGATCGACTACAGCGGATGGGACTCACCGGATTGGAGCGTCCGAGCAGCCGCACAAGTGCAACGTGGACACGAATTGGGTGCCGCGGGACTGAAGGAGTTCAAGCGTCTGGGGCTGTTCCTACGCGATGGCAACGGCGAATTGATTCGTGTCGATGATCCCAAACTCGATGCGGTCTGGGCCAAATGTGGTGAACTCAAGATGCCCGTTTCGATTCATGTCGCCGACCCCAAAGCCTTCTGGCTGCCACGCGACGAGACGAATGAGCGATGGGCCGAGCTTCGCGATCATCCGAACTGGTGGTTCGGCGATCCAAAACGATACCCCAAACGAGAGGAGCTGCTTGAGCAATTGAGCCGTGTGATGGAGCGACATCCCGAAACCACCTTCATCGCCGTTCACTTTGCAAATAACGCCGAAGAGATTGACTGGGTGGATGAGCAGCTTGATCGTCATCCGAATCTTTTCGCGGACATTGCGGCACGTATCCCGGAAATCGGGCGACATCCCCCGGAGAAGCTGCGAGCTCTTTTCATCAAACATCAAGACCGATTGTTGTTCGGCACTGATTTTCAAACCCATCAGCGTTTGATTCTTGGCTCGGCCGGCGATGACGAGCGGCCGAGCGATTATGACGCGGTGGTCTTTTACGAAAAGTCGTGGCGATTCTTTGAGACGGCCGACCGCAACTGGCCCCACATGACGCCCATCCAAGGCGATTGGACGATCAGCAGCATTAATCTGCCAACAGACGTGCTCCGCAAAGTCTACTTCGACAACGCGCGTCGATTGTTTGTCCGCCGCTTTCCTCTGCCGACTCTGCGAGCCAAGTTGATCGAATCAGATTTTGTGCCCGATGGAAAACTCGACGACGAAGTTTGGCAGACGACACAACCAGCGCGGATCGAATACACGATTGATCGCGCGACACCGATGCCGAATATCAGCACCCAAGTGCGTGTGTTGTGCAGTCCCAAATATCTCTACTTGGGCTTTGTCGCCCCCTACACCCAATTGCAAATGGGGCCAGATGACGCAACAGGTGAACGCTTTGGACTGTGGGAGGACGACGTCGTCGAAGCGTTCATTGCCCCAGATCCCTCCACTATCAATCACTATACCGAGTACGAGTGGGCACCCAACGGCGAGACGCTGGACTTGAAACTGAAGCTCCCGGAAAAAGATTTCCAATGGAGCAGCGAAATGCAATCGGCGGTGAAGCTGGACAACGAGCAAAAGATTTGGACGACCGAGGTCCGCATCCCGATCGAGAAGATCACGTCGAAAGTGCCGACCGCCGGCGATCGGTGGCGAGTCAACTTCTACCGTCACGACAACGCCGCCAACGCGTTCCTGGGATGGAGCCCAACTGCAACGCGAACCGCTCACGAACCCCAGAAGTTCGGCTGGCTTGAGTTCACAAAGTGAGTCTAAGTACTCATTAACTCAAGGGTAGTGGATCTTGTTAAAGATCCTGCAGCGGCTCAAGGTTAGTGGATCTTGTTAAAGATCCTGCAGCGGCGGGATCTTTGACAAGATCCACTACGGCCAACCCTAACTCTTCGCCGTCCCAGAACACTAGGGACCCGACGCGGCTCCCACGGCGTTGGCCATGTCGGCGGCCACGCGTTCGGAATACATCCGAGTGCGACCAGAGATGTCACCTGTGAAGTAAACGGGCGAAACCCACGAGTTTCCACTCACTGGCAACGTCACCTGCACGTCCACCATTTGTGTGTCATCGTCGAGTTTTCCAGGCGAAACGACGACGGTCGCTCCGGTCAGATTCAGATCATTCAAATGATCCTTTGCGACCTGCTCGGCATCGCTGGAGCTTGCACCCACGATCACGGCGCGGCGAGCTGCGAGATAGGAAGCATGCTCGACAGAATGCTTTAGCAAATTGAGTCGACCAAACTCAATCGATGCAAACACAATCATCAAGAGCACGGTGATCGCGACGGCAAACTCTACCGCTGCGGCACCGGTGCGTGTCTGTATTCTTGTTCGGGACATCATGTGGTTTTACTCAGTCAACATGCTGGGAAGTCGGCGGGCGATCTTGCGAAACGCCTCAGCGAGCTCCAAAGACGTATTTGCGTGATAGTGCTTTCCACCGGTTCTGTCTGCGATCTCCCGCATCAAGAGCTGATCGGCTTCGTTGCTGAAACTGACAGTGTAGATCGGGATCTGACGGTCGATTGCTCCTTGGATGGCCACCAACGGATCCGTGCCGGTGTTGTGAATCCCATCACTCATCAGAACCAACGCGTTACTCGCCCAGGGGCGAGCAAGAGACGGGTGCGTCACCGCGGCAATCCCTTCCACGATTCCATCGCCGACACTCGTCGCGCCACCGTTGAACGACTGGCTGATCGCGCTGAGTGCCGCATTGATTCCGGTGTAGTCGTCGGTCAAGTCGACTTCTCTTGTCACATCGCTGGCATAGCTGACCAGACCGACCTTTTCGATTTTTCCAGTCGCGTCCAGCTCCTCGCAGAACGCCGTAACAGAGAATGCCAAATCCAACCAGCGACTGTTGGGCGGTGCCGGATCGCCCCAAGACCAGCCCGCCGGCTGGGAGGCTGGAGTTCCAGAACCGCTCGACTCGTTCGCCGCAAACTTCATCGAACCGCTGCGGTCGACAATCACCGACACGTCCAAAGTGGTCTGTGTGTTCGTGGCGGTGCACCTGGGACGAATTTCAAAATTGGCACCAAAGGCACTGAAGAACGGAGTCAAAGCGTCGCCCGCGCCGTCGGCAAAAGCGGCCGTGGTCACTCGAACCGAGTTTCCGTTGGGGGCATTGGAAAACGTGTAAGCTTTGTTCTTTGCGTTTCGCGAACTGATGCCAAATTCCAAGTCACCCTCGGCGAACGTCAACTCGCTGGACTGGATCGGATTGAGCTCTGCCATGGTTTGAGCGGCCGCCAACGCGGCGGACTCGCTACCGGTCTCCACAAAAGCACGTCCCGCCGCGCGTGCGGCGATGTCCGTCACAATTTGAGCTTTGCCGCTGATCATCTGAATGTACGAAAGATTGATCACCATCGCAGCGAGAATGAACAACAACGGCAGCAGTGCAACGACAGCCACCATGGTGGCCGCTTGTCGCCGGCGTGACAAACGTTTTCGTGAAGGGCTCAATGCAACTGTTCGAGTCATGGAGTCACTTTGGAAAGAAATGGATGAAACACACCACCGCCGCTGTGAATTACTCAGCACGCATCACGATCGTGTCGGTGACCGTCGTATTGGTAAATGCCGCGTTGCCGAACAGAGAGTTGTCGGCGAAGGGTACGCTGACGGTCACGGAGAAGTTGTCTCCGATCTCTAGCGTGGACGGATCAGAGGGATTCAGTGTGATCTGATAGTTTCGAATATCGCGATCATCCAACAACATCGTGCATTGGGATTGAACAATGCTGGCGCTGACGCCAGGCACGATCCCGATACGTGCTCCCTCATAGGCCGTCATCGTGACGTTCTGCTTTAACTGCAGCATCCGGCAAGTCTCGACCGTGGCAAAGAACAGAAATGCCAGCACCGGCAGACAAACAGCCAACTCAGCGACGGCCACTCCGATGCGATTGTTCGCTGATTTGCGTTGTTTTCGCAAGGCTCTATGAGTGTTCATCAGGGCGGGAGGGGCGGGAGAGGAGTGAGCAATGGTGCGGGTAGCAGAATATCCAGTTGAAACCTAGGTCGCCGCATTTGCCGGTCGGATCGCCGACATCCCAATGTGGTGGAATTCCAGACCGTCAGACGACTTCAAGATCAATCGAACGGATTGTGGCAATCGTGACGTTCGCACCATCGCATCGTGAAATGGACTAAACTGGCCGTTCGGTTTTGTTCCGTTCCCATACTCCGAACTTGATCTCCCATGCCCACCGACGACACCTCCTCCCGCCAAGAAAGCGTCTTGAACCAAGTCAAGCACACCGAAAACCGCAGGGTCTTTTTGAAAGCCGGTGCCGGTGGCGTTACCGCCGCAGCACTCATCGCCCCCGGACGCTCCCAAGCTGCCGCAGCAGCGAACGAGCGACTGCGGGTGGGATTCATCGGCCCTGGCGGACGTGGATTCGGCGCACACGTCAAATCAATGTGCGAGCTGTTCAAAGACGGCCGCAAGATCGACTTGGTCGGAGTCGCGGAGGTCTACCAGACTCAACGTGACATGGTCGCTGACTACATCCGCGACAAAACCGGCACGGACCCTGGACGTTTCGTGGACTATCGCGACATGATCGAGAAACAAAACCTCGACGCCGTTTGCATCGCAACCCCCGACCACTGGCACCACAAACAAGTCATCGATTCGCTCGATGCCGGACTCCACGTCTACTGCGAAAAACCGATGACCAAAACGGTCGAGGAAGCGTTTGACATCGAGGACAAATGGCGTAAGACGGGCAAGGTCATGCAAGTCGGTGTTCAATCGACGAGCCTCAAAGTCTGGGATGAAGTCCGAGCCCTGTTGCAAGACGGTAAACTCGGCAAGGTTCTCGGCTTCCAGACCGAGTACTTTCGCAACAGCGGCATCGGTCAATGGCGAAACTACAAACTCGTCAAAGACATGGCGCCCAGTACGATCGATTGGAATCGTTGGCTGGGAATCGAAGAAGGGCTTGCGCCCGAAATGCCGTTTGACCGAGCGGTCTACAAACAGTGGCGTCGATTCTGGCCCTTCGGCAGCGGCATGTTCACCGACTTGTTCGTGCACCGCACCACGGCAATGCTCAAAGCCACCGGCCTGCGGATCCCCGGTCGCGTCGTCGGTGCCGGCGGTATCTATCTCGAGTACGACGGACGCGACGTTCCTGATGTCGCCACCGTTGTTGCTGACTTTCACGAAGGCGTCCAAGGCATAGTCACGGCGACGATGTGCAACGAAGAGTCACGCGTCAATCAACTGATCCGTGGCCATTACGGCACGTTCACCTTCGGCAATGGCGAAAAATTTGATGGGTTTGATTTCACACCAGAACGCCGGCAAGTCACAGCAGAGGGTGACAAAGAAAAACGCTCCTTTGAACCTGAACGCATCGCGACCGAAGCCGTTCCCAACACCACCAAAGCCCACTTCGCGAACTTCATCGACTCCTGCGAAGCCGGTGACCCGATGATGTGCAACAACCCGCCAGACCTAGGCGCCGCCGCGATGGCCGTGGTCAACCTGGGTGCCCAGAGCTACCGCAAGGGACAAGTATTCTTTGTCGACCCCGAGTCCCGCGAGATCTCCAACACCGATCCCGGTTGGGCGGCCAAATGGGAGAAACTCTCCGCCGCGCGTGCGACGCCCAATCACATCCCTGGTTGGAAAGCAGGTGACTTTGGCAGCAAGCTCGACGAACCAGACTGGATGAAGAACGCCGGCCCTTGGGTCGACGGCAAAGATCCCGCCACGAGCTAGACGCGGATGATTCATGAGCCGCAGTGTGACAGCCCGGATATTGCATCAGCCGGAGTGCGCTAGAGAGCGTCCCGCTTAGAAAGTTGATCGCACCAGCCATTTTTCTCGTCTTTACTAGCACGACGCGCAAGCGAGTGAATCGTCTTTTTGTGCTTCGATTCACTCGCTTGCGCGTCGTGCTGGTATTTTGCTTGAAATTCAACGTGAAACCATGCGTTCTAAGCGGGACGCTCTCGCTAGCACCCGGTTCTCGCATTTTGCCGGGTGAACCGGACGCTATCGCGTGGCGGCTGATCAGGGCAGACCGTTTGCGTGCCAACCCATGTCAGCCGTTTCGTGCAAACGATCCATCACCAAACGATTTCGTCTGCGTTGAAGATCGGTCCTTCGACGCACGTGCGTTTGTAGTCCCATTGCTCGGGGCCGTCCTGACGCACTTTGGCGACACAGGAGAAACAAATCCCGATGCCGCATGCCATCGGCGTTTCCATCGAGACCTGGCAGTCAACGCCAGCGGACAAACAAGCTTGAGCGACCTTTTCCATCATGATCTCAGGGCCGCAGGTCACCACGCGGATCGTTTCACCTGGGCGAGCTTCGCCCAATCGCTTGGCCAGGACGTCGGGCACACGAGCCTGCATGCCGACCGAACCGTCATCGGTGCACAGCGTGATGTCAAACCCGGCACTGCGAAAGTCATCGACTCCGGCAAGCAACTCACCGGTTCGCGCACCGTAAATCAGCTCCACCCGTTTGGCCCAAGCATTCTCGCGTCCGAACGATTGCTCCCCGAGTGCTTCGCGACCAAGCACCAGCATGGGTGTTTGACCGATTCCACCGGCGGCCATGATCAAGGTGTCGCAGGGGCGATTGGAAAAACCGTTTCCCAGCGGCCCCCACAATGTGACTTTGGTGCCGAGCGCACTTTCCGCACATGCGGTGGTGAAGGTGCCCTTTTTGAGATAGACCAAGTCGATGGCTGAGGGTCCATCGTCATCGTGAATCACATCGTATACCGCCAAGGCACGACCGATCAGCGGTGAATCGACACCACTGAGTCGAATCATCACGAATTGACCGGGGATCACTCGCGCGGCGAGCGGGGCGTTGGCGACTCGCAGTCGATAAGTAGATCGAGCGACGAGTTCGTGCTCCAGAATCGGCGACTCTGCTTGGATCAAATCGTCGGCGTAGTATTCGGCGTGCAGCTTGGACATGAGTGCAATGGATGATTGAATCGTCAAGTGGTCGTGTGGTTCGGCCCGCTAACCTCGTTTGCGTCCCGGTTTCTTCTTGCCTCGCTGAGCTGCCGGCGCGTCACCGCGGGAGGAACGTCCACCGGTAGATTTCGAGCGACCGAATCCGCTGGGTTTGTTACTGGGTTTGCCGCTGGGTTTGCCACCCGCTTTCTTCGTCGATCGAGTTCGAGACGCACCGCCTTTCTTGGCTCCGCGTGTCTTGGGACCACCAGAGCCCGTCGTGCGATTGGATCGAGCGACAGATTTTCGACGCGATGTCTTGGGACGATCCGTTGATTCAACCGAGTCACCTTCGCCGCCGATGACCGACCCGCGGGTCTTGGCCTCGGTCGGCAGAAACTCGCTGGCGGAATCCGACTCCAATCGGCGTCCCCCTTTTCCGGCTCCCTTTCGTGGGCCTTTGTTGAATCCTTTACTGGTTCCTTTGCCGAATCCTTTACTGTCGTTTCCGGACGATCTGGCTGACGCCGAGCCGTAAGCTTTGCCCGCCTTCTTTTTGGTGCTTCGTTTCTTTCCGCCGCGATCTTTCTCTGCTTGCTCGGCTTCGGCCAACGCTTCCGCTTTGCTGCGTTGGACAGCCAAGTGCAGTTTTTGAACTTCGTCACGTCCTAGCAGACGATGCGCACCCGGAGGCAAATCGCCCAAACGCAGTGGTCCGATGGCGATTCGAGTCAGCGATTGAACCTTGTGGCCCAAGCGAGCCAAGATCCGCCGGATTTCGCGATTCTTTCCTTCGCGGAGAACGATCTCCATCTCCGTGGCCCGGGCGCGTGACTTGAGTACCTTTGCACCTTCGACTTGCACAAATCCGTCGGAGATGTACATCCCTTGGCGCATCGTCCGCATCGTCTCGTTCTCGACTTTGCCCGCCACCGTAACGCGATAGACCTTTCGGACACCGTACTTGGGATGCGTCAGTTGCTGCGCAAGTTCACCGTCGTTGGTCAGCAGCATCAGCCCTGTGCTGCTACGGTCCAGTCGTCCCACGGGAAAGACGCGTTCGCTCTTGGGGACCAAGTCAACCACGCGAGGTCGGCCTTGCGGATCGCGGTTGGTGCTCAAGACGCCGTCGGGTTTATTGACCGCGTAGTACACCAGCTTTTGTTTACGCAGCAGCACGCCATCGACGTGCACCTTTTGCGTCTCAGGGTCAACGGTCGTCCCCATTTGAGTGACGACAGCGCCGTCGATGTCGACGCGCCCCTCTTCGATCAACTCCTCACACTGGCGTCGGCTGCCGTAGCCGGCAGATGCCAGCAGTCGTTGCAGACGCAGCGGACCGCTCTGTTTTGCTGCCGCTGCATGGGTGGCTTTCGCAGCGGCGGCTTTGCGTCGGTTGGGGGCTGCTGGACGGTTTTGATCGGGACGGTTTTGAGGGTCAGGAGCCGATGAATCGCGGGGCATGGGGAAATAGTAGGGTGGCTAGCATCGCAGGCGGAAGATCGTCGCCGAGCGATGCCCCGGCAGGCGGATTGAAGGCACAGATCGCCTTGATCCACCAGCCTACCAAATCTGGGGCGTTTTGTGATGGGCTGATTTTGGCAAAGAATTGGCCTCGTCGCTCACAGATTGCCCAGGCGCGGATTATTCATGCGGATGATTGATTTTAGCGCAAACAGATTCTTGACAATGAGTTGTGACATCGTCGGGTTATGAATCATCCGGGCTAGTTTACAGTTTCTGACAAAATCTGTTGATACAGCTTTTCTGCCCGATCATAGGCAGCCTTGGCATCGTCGCGTTCGGAATCGCGAATCATCGGTTGCTTGGACTGCCAGCAGGTCTTCACAGCGTCGATGCACCACTGGGCACTGCTGCGACTGGCGCGAATGGGTTTGTCACCGACGTGCACAAAAATGGGATTGGTGTGAACCGACGGCAAGATCCGAACGGCGACCCAAGACGACTGGGTGATCTCCACCGGGATTTCCATCGATTGCAAGTCACCATCGGCGACCAAGGCTTTCGTGGCCACGACGTTGCCGTTGACGATGACCTGCACTGGTACTGTGCGCGTGTCACCGATCCGGCATCGCTCGATATGCCAATAGGGCTTCTCGTCCAAACGCAGCTTGGCGATTCGGTTGGTTTGGTCGGTGGGCGTTTCTTGCAAAAGTGCAGCGGCGTCGAATCGAACCGTCACGGTCTTGGGCTCGAGTAGATCCAAACGGCTTGCAGGCGCATCCGCCGTCTGCTTTTGTCCGACACCGAAATCATCTACGGAGAAATCGATGATGTGGCTCAATCCGTCACCGCAATAGCTGCGTCCATCGCAAAGTCCCGCGATCCAGTTTTCATAGTTGAGCGGTTGGTCCTCGGGTAACTGAACGTACACGCGTCCCAGCCCCACGCGATCGCCGTAGATGCATGGAAAATCGGTCTCACCGCTGATGCGACTGGTCATCCCACAGTTGAGCGTGTGATACCAGATATTCAGTTCCCAGATCGCGGGCGTATCGACCGCCGAAATGAAATCACAAACGCCTTCTGTTGTGGCGACGATGTACTCGTTCGCTCCGATCCCGTCAAACTTTGGCATCGCCAGATCGGGCAACTCATTGGCCGCCGTGCCCGCCCAATCATTGGGAGCGCCGCCCCACGGTCGGTCCACCCAGTGTCTGGAACCGTCCGGCATGCGATCGGGCAGTGCCAGTCCCCAACCGCTGTGACTGTAGCCCACGACACCGCCCTGCTGTTTGCCCCAACGCAGAACCGGCAGTGTCCAACTGGGCCATTGCTCGATGACCTTGGTCCCCGGATAGTCGTCTTCGGACAAGTTCAGCAGACACAGGTGCCCGGCATGAGAACTAGGGAAGCCGCTGACCTCGACGTCGTATCGCATCAGATGGCGATCGGTCGACAGCTCGGACGTCTGACCGTTAAAAAATTCTTTCTGTGTGTACCAGCACGGTCCCCAACTGAGAACACAGCCGACGTTCACGTCTTCGCCGAGCAAGTGTCGCATCATGTCTGCCGGGCCGACACCCTCGGTGGGGCTGTCGTAATGAGCGCATCCGGCGGCGTGCACATGATGGTCACCAGAGAACCAATTACGTTTGGCAACATGAATCCAGCGTTCCAGTTGGAACACTTCCTCGTGCCGGGCTTCTTCTGGCACGACAATCCTTCGTTGCAACACGCGATACTCGGGACCGCGTGTCACCGAAACATCGTAGGATCCCGGCGGCAGCCAAAGGTGTTCGCCGTCACTACGGTAGACTTGCTGATGAAAAAAGAAATCTGGTGCCAAACGCCGCGACGGGTTGGGATACACGCGACCTTGTTCATCACGAACGACAAAGGATGCGGTGGTGGGGCGTCCGTCAATATCCTTGACCCGCAGGATCACTTGAGTGGCAGGCAGGCAATCGAACAAGATCGCCGCGGCTGAGCGAAACCCGATGTCCTGGGTTCCTTGCCCGATATGAAACGAAAGACTGGCTTCGCGTTTTCCCGCGTCTCGGCTGTTGAGCAAGACGACGCGATACTCCAACTCCAAACCACTGAGTCGGGGTTTCATCGGTGGACGATTGAGCAGAGAAACATCCAGCCAGCGATCGTCCACTTCGCGTGGCTCCACCAAACGTTCGTCGCTGCCGGGACGCTGCCGGGCACCCTTGCCCTTCAAATAGACCGGCGCAGCATTGGGGCTTTCCACGACAAGCTCTGGATTGATCCCCGCTTGGTTGTGGATCTTGACCAAGAACGCCCGCCAGTCCTGCTGCATCAACTGCTTCTCGACGGGGCCCTCGGCCACTTTCACTCGACTCTCGGCGTTGATCGTGATCTCGGCCAAACAAAGCGGATCGAGTGCTCGTTGGATTGCGATCACCGCGTCCACGTCCCGCTCCATCTGGCCGGCTGTCCGAATGGACTCCACCACATTGGCGGGCAACGGTGAACCCGAAAACTGCATCGTTTCGATCAAACGATTCGTTGCGGCGAGCAACGGCTGCTTGGCCACTGTGGTGACCAGTTCCAGATGATCTGCGTGACCCTGACGCGTAGAAACGGCGCACATCACGACGGCGACGAGCAGTGCAATGGTTCGGTTCATGGCTTTGTCCTGAGCTACTTTGTCCTGAGCTACTTTGTCCTGAGCTACTACTTGGTCCTGAGCTACTTTCCGAACGTACTTTGAATCAGCACAAGCATCTTGCCTTCGTTGTCGGTCGGATCCAGATCGTACATTCGCAGGAACAATTGACCGGACTTGTCGGCGGTGAACTCGGTGTTGTTCTCGACCACGAATGGTTTCTCCTTTTCCAAATCGCCCGGTGATGTCGCGATCACGCCGATCAAGGTTCCAAACTTGATTCGACCATCGCGTGGGCGGGCTTCCTCGGGCACGACGACGCCTTCGGGACCGGTCTGCAAAACAACCTTCCAAACCCCTTTGACTTCCACGTGTACCGGCATGCCTTGCTGCAACGTTGCTCCGGAGTCCTGCCATCCCTGATCGGCGAGTACCTCCGTCAGCTTTCGGTCCTTCATCAGTTGCGACCGCAGAATGCGTTCCAAGCCGAGTTCGGCCGGCTGATACTTGGGCACCAATCGGACCATCGCCTCGTAGACTTCGCGGGCACGCTCAAGCTCTTTCTTGCGTTCGTACTCGCCGGCGAGCTTCTCCGCTTTGGTAATGAACTCCTTGTGAAGTGATAGCAATTGTGGGTCGGCCGGCAATTGAGGCTGATTCTCTGCCACCGTTTTCATTTGTTGCTGAATTCGCTTTTGCATCTCCTGTTGCTGTCGCTGCAATCGTTTCTCGATGGTGTTCTGAGCCTCGGCGGTGGACGGGAGCAGAGCCCACGCAGTCCAAAGAAGCACGGCGAATGACAAGGATGGAAGAGTTGATGGTTTGCTGGTCACGACGAGGTCCGCAGGTTCGGAGGGGATTGAAGCGGGCGGGGATTGCAGTGGGCGGGGATTGAAGTGCTGCTGCCCGAGCAGCATCAAGCCTTTGACGGGCACGCAATAGTTTATTCGAATCACTGATCATCGAGCTCGGTCGCCAAAGCTCACCAAGTGGGAACGGTGTCGTTCCCCATGATGTCTCAAAATGATTCGCAGAAATCGCACATTTTTGGAAAACTGGCGGTTAATCGTCAAACTGGAGTCGGTATCCTGTGCCAATCCACCGCAGTGATGACTTCATCACCGAGTGAAGGGTCGACGCCTGTGGAAGGATGAGGGGCGAAAATCCCCCTGCATCTACATCGAGGAGCTTGGTTGCGACGGTAATTGCTCAACTATGTGCGATGACGGGCGATCGGAAACGCGGTCGATCAAACGTCCAGAGGGGCAGTGGACTAGTAGATTGATCTGTTTCCGACGCTCAGAACTGTAGAACGGAGCCGATGGATAGCTGCGGGGATGACATTTTGCTCCTGCAGGAAATTCTGATACGCTGATTTCTAAGATCAGAGTGGCTCGTCAGGCGTTGATTGTATGGCAAGCTGTTCAGCACATCGGTGACTTGACTGTAGCAGATTGACCGTAACAGATTGACTGCAGCGAAGGCATGCACTTTGACGCGACATCACCCGCACCTCCGTGTACCAGGGTGTGCTACACGAGCTGGTTGTTAGCGGATTTGCATTGGCTGTTTATTACTTCCTCACACTCCTTGGTGGCAGACACTTGGCAACAAACTATCTTTCCATGGACTCCATGAGAATCAGCGTCGTGAGTGTCTCTCGGTCCACTCGCTCCTCTGTATCGATGCTCGGTCTGCTGGTGATCGCGTTGAGTATCGGGTGCGACGAGACATCCACTCAGGTCATTGACGCACAGGATCCGACACAGGCATCAGCAACCGAGGCATCAGCAACCGAAACCGCAGCGTCCCAGACGCACGAGTCGAATTCGATCGCGGCCCCCACAACGGGAGCCGCGGCCTCGGATCTCGAAACCACAGACAGCACACCGCAGGCGGAAACCAACATCAAAGATCCGATCATGAGTGAAAAACAAGACGCCATCCAAGAATCGGGCGGCGAAGGAATCACCGATACCGGCGCAGGTCAATCAAGAGTGGTTGGCGAGTACAACATCCTGAATCCTGATGAGGCCTACGTGATTCTGAGGAAAGGTACCGAGCCGAGATCTCTGGGCGGGTACACGATGACCAAGGATCCGGGGACGTACATTTGCCGACAATGTAATGCACAATTGTACCGGTCAGACGATAAGTTCGAGAGCCATTGTGGATGGCCGAGTTTTGATGATGAGATCAAAGGAGCCGTCAAACGTGTGCCTGATGCCGATGGCGAACGCACCGAGATCGTTTGCGCGAATTGCAAGGGGCACCTCGGGCATGTTTTCGAAGGCGAGCGGATGACCGAGAAAAACACGCGTCACTGCGTCAATTCGATCTCGATGAAATTCGTTCCCAAAGGTGAGCCGCTACCTGATAAGATCGTCCAGAAAGACTAAGATCGGGGCTTGTAATTTCACCCTTCTTCGCCACGGGTGCATCGCATGCCTCGACTGAGTCCATTCCTTGCTCGCACCATATCGAACGTTCCCCAGCGTCATCGGCGAAGACGACTAGGGATCGAGAGTCTGGAAAATCGCCGGTTGCTCGTCGGCGAAGGTGCGACGTTCACATTGCCCACTCAGGTGATCGAACCGGTCGGGCTTGCGGGAGATTTTGCCGCAGAGATCGACTGGGGAGACGGCACCACGACCACCGTCGACGTGGCGGATTTCAGCGGACGGACCGATGTTCGAATCCGGTTCGACTACAGCCTCGACACGAGTAACTACTTCAACGCGACTCGACGTGCCATTCTGCAGGATGTCGCCGATTCGATCACTCAGTATTTCAGTGATCAGCTCTCGGCCATCACGCCGTCAGGGTCCAACACTTGGAATCCCCAGGTGTGCCACCCTTCATCGGGTTCGCCCAGTCAATTGTGCTCATCTTTTGTCAGCGTCGCCAATCGAGTGTCGAGTGTTGCCGCAGGTGAGATCATTATTTTTGCCGGTGCTCGTGACTTGGCTGGCTCGACCCGAGCCGTCGCCGGCCCCGGTGCATTCTCCTACTCGGGCTCGGCGGCTTGGGAAGCGACGTTGCTGGGGCGAGGGCAGGCAGGTGCGACGACCAACCCGCGAACCGACTTTGCGACCTGGGGCGGCTCCTTGACGGTCGACAACAACGGAACGGACTGGTATTTCGGTCGGGACGCCAATGGAATCCAAAGCGGCCAAACGGACTTTGCCACCATCATGGCACACGAACTGTTGCACGTTTTTGGGTTCGGTTTCGAGCCCACCGATCGCACTTCATCGTGGGAACGGTTGACGTCCGGCACGAGATTCGTCGGAACCCAGGCCACCGCCGCGTATCCCCTGGCGGGCAATCCGCCTCTGCAAGCCGTGGGTGCGACGCGCCAGCACTGGGACGCGTCGTTGGAGAACGCGGGCATCCTGACGTTGATGCGATCGAATTTGAAGAACGGCGAACGCCAACTGATGACGCGACTCGATCTGGCCGCGTTGGACGACATCGGCTGGCAAGTCACTTATCCTGCGGTCTCTCGCATCAACGCCAGCCACGTCTATCCCGACAACGGGACGTACGATGTCAATGTGTATTTCCGAGGCAGCGAAGCTGGACAAATCAATCGCTCTGTCACCGCCGACATCACCAATGTCGCGCCGACCCTGACCGCACCAGCAAACCAGTTCGTGGTGGTCGGACAACGCCTGAGCCTACCCGCCGATGCATTCACCATCAGCGATCCAGGGTTTCGAAACAATTCCGCCTCACCGGCGACGAACGAAACATTCACGTATTCCATCGACTGGGGCGACCTTTCGACCCCGACCACCGGCTCTGCGACCCAAACCCAAGCCGGCTCGGCCACGTTGCCAACGCTGGCGAGATTCAGCGGTTCGCACACCTACACGGCGACGGGAAACTACACGGTCAGTGCAACCGTCATGGATGACGATGGCGGGACGGTGACGAAAACATTTCGCGTCACCGCAGGTCCGCCACCGGAGCTTTCACTCAACCTGTCGGCCTCCAACATCTCCGAGGACGCCGGCGGTGCGGCCACATCGCTGACGATCAGTCGCAGCGGATCGATCACCGATGACTTGGTCGTCACACTGATGTCGTCCGATACATCCGAAGCCACCATCGCTACGTCGGTGACCATTCCCGCCAATCAAAGTTCTGTCAGCGTTCCCGTGGCTGCGGTCGACGACACCCTGCTCGACGGAGCCGTCATCGTGACGCTCAGTGCGACGGCACCCGGACTGACCCGTCAAGACATTGCACTGACGGTCCAAGACGCCGAGTCACTGATCATCACGCCACTGCGGTTCAGCCTCCGCGAAAACGCCGCCCCCGAAATCGTTGCCAGGGTGGCTCGATCCAATACGGATCGCAGCCAGCCATTGCAGATCAACGTGTCTAGCAGTGACCCCACGCAAGCCACGGTGGAGGTGCAAGGCATCGATGCCAATCAAGCCGATGCGGCGGTGCGACTGACACCAATCAATGACAGCGCTGCGGAAAACCTCCGCACCCTGACCTACACCTTCGACGCGGCCGGATACACTGGCGCCACCTTTGTGATCGAGTTCTTGGACGACGAGCGACCCTATTTCCAAAACCAAGTCGATCGGTTCGATGTGGACACATTGGGCACCGTGACCGCGTTGGATGCCCTCTTGGTCGTCAACGAATTAGGTCGATTCAGCGGGCCGTCCAACTTGCCTCCGTTCGGCAGCCCCTTTGCCAGCGCCCAACGCGGCCCGTACCGATACGACGTCAACGGTGATTACTTGGTCACCGCGCTGGATGCTCTGCAGGTGATCAACGAAATCGCACGCCGTCGCGCCGAGGCATCACGCAGCAATGAAGGAATCGCTGCAACCCCGATTGCAAGTCCTACTGTGACCAGCAAGCTGGACGAGACAAGTAAACTGGACGAAGAAGCCCAGTGGCTGCAATGGTTGGCGGCTGATCCAGGTCGGTTTTGATGTTTCTCTCTGTGGTCTCTCGGCCCGTTTACTCTCACACAATATCCATGTCGCGTCTCTTTGCAGGAACACCGTTCGATATCCCGCCGACCTGTGATCGGTGCGAAAAACTGGAATCCGAATGCCAGTGTGAACCGATCGAGCCGGCGAAAGAGTACGCCGATCCATCCAAGCAATCCGCTCGGGTGCGTGTGGATCAACGAAAGCACAAACGCAAGGTCACCGTGGTGGCCGGGTTATCGCCGGAGAAATCTGACCTGGCCGATCTGTTGTCCAAGCTCAAGTCGGCGTGCGGAGCGGGCGGAACCATCGTCGAGGATCAGTTGGAGTTACAAGGCGACCACTTGCAACGCGTCAAAGACGAAATGCTCAAAATCGGCTACCGCGTACGCTAGGTGCGACCGATCGCTCAGCGAGATTCCAGCCGGCCGACCTTTTGCTTCAACACGTCGACTTCTTCGGCCAGACGTATCACGATCTGCTGCAGTTCTTCATTGGACAACGGTTCGCGTTTGCGGGGCAAAACACCTTCTTTGGCCGGCTCGTTTGCCCAGTCCCTCAGTTGCACTCGAATTTCGGCGATCTGGCGTTGAACATCGGGCAACGACGGATGCTTGCTGCCCATACGGGACTCCGAATCTCGCAGCATTCTCAATCTTGCTGCCAATTGCATTCCTTTATCGGTCAGCAAGGCGGCTCTGGGGATGTCCGCATCAAGGTCAGCGTCGAGGCCGGCTGAGCCTCGGCCCGATGGCACCGGGCCGAATCCCGAGCGATCTTGCGCCCAGGCAAAAGCGGTTAGCAGGCAGCCGGTCATGATGACGCCGGCAAGGCTGAAACGTTTGAGATTCATTCTCGGTCTCCATGATGGGGTGGAAATGTTTTGGGCAGGTCTGTCAGCTTATCGTGACCATGTCATCAAAGCAGCGCAGACTGACGTCCAAGTTGGCGGGAGGCACCTGCATGGCAACGGCAATCGCCCCAACATAACCGGGACGTGGCGAAACGGAAAAGAATTGCCAGTAATGGGGCGAGCGTAACGCCGGGCTGAGCATCTCGATGACCGGTCGACCCGAATCGATTTCACGGAAAGCGAAATCGGCCAGCGGTGTCTGCAGACCAGTCCCGATCGCCTTGATGAAAGATTCCTTGAGCGTCCAGACTTTCAAGAATGCCTCGCGTTGCTCCTCGGTCGGCTTGCTGCGAACATAGCGAACTTCGGGCTCCGAAAAATACCGTTCGGCCAACTCGGTGCTTGTCCGTCGCGAAAGCCGCTCGACATCGACGCCAACCAGATCGATCGGGGCATTGCCCAATCCGCAAACCACCAGCCCATCCGTGTGCGCGATGTTGAAAGGTTGTTTGGCGGCATCGGGGGCGACCACGTATGGCTTTCCATTGGTGCCTTGATCGAATTCGATCTGCTCAGGGGCAACGTTCACGTCACCGAGCAACCTCCGGGCCATGCCTCGTCCCACGACGTGTTGGTTGCGGTTGGTCAAGCGACGAAACTGATTGGCGCGTTCGATCTCCGACGGTGCCAGCCACTGCGCACAGCATTGCTCGATCGCCCCCGGGGCCTGCGTCGAAGTGGTGGCATGGTACAGGTGGACCACGCATCGGTCGGCAGGATCGACGGTGTGCTGGACATTGTCTTGATCGGCATTGTCTTGATCGGCGTCAGAGATCACGGCGAGTCTCCCACGCGTTGTTGTAGCCAAGGCCTCAGCTCGCCGGCCAAAAAGAAGGAACCACAGATCACGATCATGGATGGGGCTGCCGGACGTGGTTTCATCGTTTCTTTGCACGCGGTCAACGCGTCCTCGACGACCGTGACTTGACCGGCGAAGTTTTCGGGGACATACGCTCGCAGCTCGCCGGCGGGTGTGAACCGAGGGTTGCCGCAAAACTGAGTGAGAACGACCTCGTCTGCAATCTCGGCAATCCGCCGCAGCATCGGCTCGGCGGATTTGTCACGGCTGGTGCCGAAAACAAAGGCAATCCGCCGTTGGCCGCGCCGTTGCGAAATGCATCGACACAACGCATCGACGGAGTCTTCGTTGTGAGCCGCATCGAGAATCACGAGCGTCCCGTCGCCGAGGACAAACGGCTCCACTCTGGCCGAGCAGTCTACCGCGGCAATTCCGCGGGCAATGGATTCGTCGGTCACACGCCAAGGCAAGTCGACACCGGCGGGATGCAACGTCGAATCCGCCAGAATACTCGCCACCGCGATGGCGAGTGCCCCGTTGTTTGCCTGATGAATCCCCTCCAGCGGCAGCTCGCACTGCAATCGTCGCGGCATCGGATCGGTACTGCCATGGAAAGTCAGTCGGCTGCCCCAAGTCTTGCAGGGCTGATGGTCGATTGTAAAGTCGACGTTGCGTTGAAAGGTCGGCACGCCCACGACAGCGGCTCGGGCGCCGATCACGTCCGCTGATTCTTTGGCCGTCACCCCGCTGACCAAAGGGACTCCGTGCTTGATGATGCCGGCTTTCTCTGCAGCGATCTCGCCGATCGTATTTCCCAAAACGTATTGATGATCCAGTCCGATGGACGTGATCGCGGTCACGCTGCTGGCGCAAACATTGGTGCTGTCCAGTCGTCCGCCCAGCCCAGTCTCGATCACCATGGCGTCGCAGTCGGAGGCATCAAAGTGCATGAGCGCCATCGCCGTCGTGATCTCAAAAAACGAGGGCGGCGGATTGCCTGATTCGATCAACGCAGCGACCACGGGTTTGATTCGGTCCACCAAGCCGACCAACTCATCGGCGTGGCAGGGACGACCGTCGATGCGAAAGCGTTCTTCGATTCGATGCAGGTGCGGCGACGTGTACAAGCCTACTTTGGCACCCGACGCGGTCAGGATGCTGGCGATCATGGCCGCCGTGGAGCCTTTGCCCTTGGTTCCCGCGATGTGGATCAGCGGCACCTTGGGAACCGCGCGGGGGCCGCGGCAATAAAGTTCGCCGTCCGAATCGTCGACCGCCTGCTGCATGGCGGATTCACACCGCCACGGCGTAGCCAAATAGTCTCGCAAGCCAAGCCGGTCGAGCAGTTGGGCCGTCCGATGCAGGCGAAAAGGATACCGAGCCGAGCCGCTGGCCAGTCGCTCGTAGTTCAATCGGTCGTACAAATACGACAACGCCTCGAGATACTCCGGCGAATCCGGTTTGGGCTGATCAGGATCGGCGGGCGTGCCCCCCTGCGTGTGGTCAGCAGACACAGTTCGGCTGGGATGGGAGAAATGGGTCACGCGGCGAACTCGCGACTGCGATGGGAGAATTCTCGGAGATCGATGGATTCCACGGCGGCATCTTTGTCCCCTCCCGTTTATTTTCCCCTCATTCGAAATGGCCGCAAGCGTGGTAGCGGCTCAGGAAATGGGAATCCCGCACAGAACCATTGTTTCGAACCATCGTCTCGTACTCTACCTAGTGCATCGTCCAGTCTTGATTTTGGGGTTAGCCGTTTTGGCGTTAGCCACGGTTGTGTCACGAAAACCGTGGCTAACGCCAAAACGGCTCATCTACCGAACCCACGTTCTAAGACTGGACGATGCACTAGTCAGGGAAACGCCACGAAAACTTTGAACCGAAGCCGTTGAGATCGCGTAGCGTAACCATCCCGTGAGGTTTGCTCACACTTTTGCCCTTTTTTGACCTTTTCTACGGAAGCGTCTGTTCGTGGATACTGATGCAACAGCGGTCGCCGAAGCCGGTGACAAGACTTCAAACCAAACCAATGCCAACCTGGGAACCGATTCCGGTGTGGTCATTGAAACCCGTAACCTGAGCAAGATTTATCGCGATTTCTGGGGCCGAAAGAAGGTCCACGCGGTCAAATCGCTGGACATCGAGGTTCGAAAGGGCGAAATCTTTGGTCTGCTGGGCCCCAACGGCTCGGGCAAGTCGACGACGATCAAACTGATCCTGGGGCTGTTGTTCCCCACCAGCGGTCGCGTGCTGGTGTTCGACAAGGACGCCACGGAGACCAAAAAGAACGAGCGGATCGGGTACCTGCCTGAGGAATCGTATCTGTACAAATTCTTGACCGCCGAGGAGACGCTCGATTTTTACGGGCGTCTGTTCGACATGTCCGGTGCGGATCGCAAACGTCGCGTGGATGAATTGATCCAACTGGTCGGATTGCAGGGGGCCCGCCACCGTCAATTGCGTGAATATTCCAAGGGGATGACCCGACGGGTCGGTCTCGCCCAAGCTCTGATCAACGATCCCGATTTGATCATGCTGGACGAACCCACGACCGGCCTGGACCCGATCGGTACCCGAGAAATGAAGGACCTGATCCTCAGCCTGCGAGAACAGGGCAAGACGATTTTGCTGTGCAGCCATCAACTGGCCGACGTCCAGGATGTCTGTGACCGGGTCGCGATCTTGCACCAGGGCGAGCTCAAGGAACTCGGTCGCGTCTCGGACCTGCTGAAGGTCCAAGATGTGACGGAAGTCCACGCCAGTGGCTTGACCGAAGACGCCAAGAAAGAGATCGCCGAAGTCATCGCTCGCCACGGCGGAAATCTGCAATCGATCGACAACCCGACCGCGACCATGGAAGAACTGTTCTTGAACATCGTTCGTGAAAGCGAAGCACGCCCAGGAGCTCGCCGTGTCTCAGCCGATGCGGCGTCCAGCCCCGGTCCCGCTGAATCATCTCAGCAGGGAGATGCAAACTGATGATTCTGCAACCGGATGATTTTTGGAGTTTCTACGAGTGGCTGTTCCGGCCCGGGGCGTTTGTCGAAAGCGCGCTGCTGCAGGGTGCCGTACTGATCGTCTTGGCAATCATGCTGGGGCTGATGGTCGGCTACATCATCGCGGCCGCCCGGTACGGACCAGGCGAAGGCTTCTTTTCGATGGCCCGAGCGATCCGAGACCTGCTGTTCGTTGATTTGCCCGGCACGTCGCCACGTCGGATTTTCGCTTTGGCTCGCTTGGCGTTTAAGGAAGCGATTCGGCGCAAGGTGCTCTTCGTCGTCGGCCTGTTCGTGGTCATCTTGCTGCTGGCAGGCTGGTTCCTCAACACCGAAAGCAACGACCCGGCCCGCCTCTACATCAGCTTTGTCTTGACGGCCACTAACTACCTCGTACTGGCCTTGGCATTGTTCATCAGCGCGTTCTCTCTGCCGCAGGACATTCAAGCTCGTACGATCTACACGATCGTGACCAAGCCCGTCCGCGCGACAGAAATCGTGCTTGGTCGCATGCTCGGATTCATCGGTGTCGGCACCATGATGCTGATCCCGATGGGCTTGCTGAGTTATGTGTTCGTCACACGTGGATTGCGACACGATCACGTCGAAGTGGTCGAGGTCGCCGAAGTCGACGGCGGTCGACTGGAGGGAAAAACGGATTACGTCTCCGCTCACAACCACCGCTTCACCATCGAAGCCGGTGAGACTCAAGGCTTGACCGATTTCAACCGCGGACACCGTCACGTCGTCACGCGTGCTGATGACGGCAAGTTCACGATCGGAGCACCCACCGATGCGCTGCGTGCTCGAGTTCCCTCCTATGGTGCCATCACGTTCTACGATCGATCCGGTCAAGAGAAAGAGGAAGGCATCGACGTCGGAAACGAACGTCTGGCCGGTGGATACCGCAGCCAAGGTATCTCACGCGTGATCGGGATGTCCGGCGGCTCACGTCAAATCCAACACGGTTACATCGAAGGCGGCACGCTCGGCTCGGTTGTTTATAGCTTCGGCAACGTCACTCCTGATCGCTATCCCAACGGCCTGCAAGTCGACATGTCGATTCGTGCCTACCGTTCCTGGAAAGGAGATATCGAAGCCGGTATTCGCGGTTCGCTGGTATTGCGAAACCCCGACACCAAGGCTGAGTCGAATCCGCTCGCCTTCGTGATCAATGAGTATGTCGTCGATGAAAAGCTGTTGCCCCAAGTCTCCGACGGAACCAACGGCAGCGGAGAACCGGCACGGGTGGCCGCGTTCGAACAATGGTTCTCCCCCGAGGACAAAGAGAAAGCAGAAAAGGGCGAATTGAATCTCGCCGAATTGGTCACCCCCGACGGACGCGTCGACTTGGTCCTGCGTTGCCTGGACCGCTCGCAATACATCGGAGTCACCCAAAGCGGAATCTACCTTCGCCCGGCCGAAAGCACCTTTGCGTGGAACTTGGCCAAGGCCTACGGATCGATCTGGCTGCAGATGACCATGATCATCGGCTTTGGCGTCATGTTCAGCACGTTCCTCAGTGGCCCCGTGGCAATGGTCGCCACGACGGTGTGCATCCTGCTGGGATTTTTTGCCGAGGGGATTTACGACACACGCCACTACATGGACTCCAACATCAATCGTGGTGGGGGCCCGGTCGAATCCTTGATCCGTTTGGTCAAGCAAGACGCGATGACGACGGAGCTCGACGTCGAAGGCGCGGCTTATTCTCTCATCAAGGTGACCGATGCGATCATCGTGTATGCGATGGACGCGTTAGCCACCGCCATGCCAAACTTGCCCAAAATGGTGGGCACCGCAGAATACGCTGCGAGCGGTTTTGATATTTTTGGCGCACTGCTCGCGCGTCACGGCGTGGCCACACTGGGCTATGTCATCCTAGCATTCCTTATCAGTTACTTCTTCTTGAAATCGCGTGAGATCGCGGCATGAACCAATCCACTGCTTTCGGTCGCAAGATCCTTTATCTCGTGGTCCTGGTGGCCATGCTGATCCCGTTGTACCTGTTCGGTCAGCCGTCAAACGGCAGCTCCGGATCGGGCGGGCAGTTGGCTACCATGCGAGAAGACTTTAACATCGCGGAGAGCGATCTCGGCGAAATCAGCCCCACCAGCGAAACCATGAAACTGGTCTCCCTGGGGATGCGCGGGGTCGCCGCAACCCAGTTGTGGCAAAAAGCGCACGAGTACCGTGTGCAACACGAATGGGACCGTCTCAAAGCGGCGCTCAACAACATTGCGTTGCTGCAACCTCACTACGACAAAGTCTGGGAGCACCAAGCTCACAACTTGGCCTACAACGTCTCGCCGCAGTTTGACGACTACCGTCAACGCTATGAGATGGTCCGCGAAGGCACCGAGTTCCTGACGCGAGGAGTTCGTCAAAACCTCAAAGCACCCCGGTTGATCTGGTACACCGGCTGGTTCTATGGAAACAAAATGGGCATGTCGGACGAGAAACGTCAGTTTCGTCGCCTGTTTGCCGACGACACCGTGCTCCACGAATCACTCGTCAATCAGAACATCCCCGTTTCCGAAGCTCTCGGGCCACTGGGAAAACCAGACAACTGGCTGGTCGGTCAAAAATGGCTCGAACACGGTTACGACCTAGTGGACTCGGGAACCAAAATCCGTCGACAAACCCCGCTCAACTTTTTTGAAACCGGCCCCAAGTGGGCAATCAAACACGCCGAAGCCATCGAGTCCGAGGGAATCCTCGATACGGAAAACGCTCAGCGTGCTTGGACCAAAGCCAACGAAGACTGGGTGGAATTGGGACGACGCAGCATTGAGACCACCGCTGACTTTACCATCAAACTCGGATCTCTGGACGAGATGCGGGAACAGCGAAAAGTACTGCTGGAAGAAATTCGAGCCGAAGCCGGTGATGTCTACGATCAAATGAAAGCCGAGCTGGTCGACTCCCTGCAACAGGACATGAAACGCGTTTACTTTCAAAAACCAGAAGAACGCAGCCCGGCCGGCAAAGAGCTGATGGAAAACACCATCGAAAAGTATCTCACGCCCAACCTGCAGGAACTCGCCAAACGCGCCAATCCAGAGAATCGACTGAACATCGTGATGAAAATCGCGCAGTTGCAGGACCTGGGCGAGCGGATGAATAAGACCGAAGGCTACCGAAACCAAATCAACTATCCCTACTGGGAAAGCTTGACCCTGGCCGAACAAGAAGAGCGTACGATTCGTGCCCGTCGATTGGTCTATGAAGCAGAAAAGGCAAACGCCGACGCTGAACTGGATCGCGCGATCAAACTCTATGACCAAGCGTTTGAGATTTGGTCTGAAGTCTTTGACGACTATCCCGTCCTGATCCTGGACGACGCCGCGGACGATTTGATGGAATCCGTCCGTCGATACATGATCGCGATCGACTCCCAAGAACTGCCCGAGAATTTCCCGCTGAAACTGCTTGTGGAAATGAAGATGGCTCCGGACGGCGGAACGCCGTCCGCAGAAGCGTACGCAGAAATCCGCGCCGAGCAAAAAGAGAAGACGGCTCAGCGAAAGAAGGAGCTTGAGGAGCAGGAACGCAAGCTCCTGGAGGAAGCCGAGAAGGCAGAATCTGAGAAGGCGAAGGCTGAAAAAATGAAGGCAGAAAAAGCCGAAACCGACACAGCTGAAACCGACACAGCTGAAGAAAAGACTGGCGATGAAAAACCGGCCAAAGAGACAACTGGCGAGCAAAAGCCTGCAAGTGAGCCAGATGCGGCAGAGGCGACCGAAGAAAAAACGGAGCCCGTGAAGCAAGATGATGCATCCGAAGGCGAATCAAAGCCTGAGGAAAAACCTGCTGACGAGCCAGCCGCTGACGAGCCAGCCGCTGAAGAGCCAGCCGCTGAAGTGCCAGCCGAAGCGGGTGAGTAGACCCGATCCATCGCCACCTCGTCGGCGAACAGACCTGCGAATGAAGCATGAATGAGTTTACCGATGCCGAGCTGATCGCGTTTCTCGACGAAGCGTTGTTGCCCGAGCGGGCGTCTGAGTTGGAGTCTCTGCTGCGGAGTGATTCGTCGTTGCGATCCCGATTGATCGAAGTCCGCGGGCGCGAAAACGCCGGTCTTCACACCATCGGTGCGATTTGGAGACGGTCTCGGTTGTCATGCCCCTCACGGGATGAACTGGGACAGTACCTGCTGGGGACTTTGGACGATGAGCCGGCCGAGTACATCGAGTTTCATTTGCACCAAATCGGCTGCCGATACTGCAGCGCCAACCTGGACGACTTGCGAAGCGATCAAGACGCCGCCGCTGCGGCCAGCACCCGACGCCGTCGCTACTTCCAAACCAGCGCCGGATATCTCCAAGGACGCCCCGACGCATGAGCCCGCATTGGGCTAGCCCGGATTATTCATCAGCCGCAGCGCGATAGCGTCCGGTTCCCGAGTATAGGTGCAAGAACCGGACGCTATCGCGTGGCGGCCGATGTGCGCAGACTGTTTTCGTGCCGATCCACGCAAGCCGTTTCACGCAAACGTGTTGCGATGACCGTATTGAGTCGCGTGAATAATCCAGGCTAGTGGTCTGGGACAGCTAGAAGTCAGGGTTTGCCGTAGTGGATCTTACTGCCGGCGCAGCTGGTGGCCCCAGTGAGCCTCAGGCGCTAGCCGTGGGCCTGAGGCTGCCGGCGCAGCTGGTGGCCCCAGTGAGCCTCAGGCGCTAGCCCGGATATTGCATCCATCGGTTATTGACGCGGGGTTGCGAGTTCGATACGTCCGCTTTTGGGAAATGATTTGATTTTGATGGGGGCTTTCGCAGCGCCGCGCAGAAGGCCCCCCTCCCCCAAGCGAATGATTCGCTTCGTGGTTGCGTTTTCCTCGAGGGTTGCCGCCCTTAGTCGCTTCGGCAAAGACGCGCCATGACTTCGTTAAAGAGACTCGCGCTAGGGCAGTGAGTCGGAAGGTGAAAAATCACTCGCCGACAAGTCACGCGTACTCGCGCGGCAATCTTGAACAGACGCAAGCGGATCGTATCCACACGCATCCGAGCATGTGTAGTGCCCTGAAGTGCCAACCGGCGGATTCCGTCGACCAACACATACGCCAACGACGACAGAATCAAACGAAACTGATTGGCCATGAAGTCTGTGCAGCTGGTTCGATCGGCAAACAAACACATCTGTTGTTCCTTGATCCGATTCTCCATTTCACAACGCTGACAATAACGTTCTCGATAGAAATCCTTCGGGTTCCAAGCAACACTGCAGATCGTTCCAGGATCGAGGATTTGTCGAACCTGTTTGCCGTCCACGCGAGGGCGATGATAAGTCGGCTCGACGATCCCTTGGGCACTGGGCAGGTTTGTCACGACGAAACGCGGGTTGGCTCCCTTGTCGCCGTGCTCCGCCTTGCCGAGAACCCAGCGATGACGGTCCCATGTTTCCTGAGTGCGATAACGGAACCACTTGAAAAGCGTTCGCGTGGATTTAAATTTCAAATGCTCAAGTCGAGCACGGGTCATTTCGCAGGCAATATTGCGGATCAAGACGTTGTTCTTGGGCAATCCGAAGACATAGTAGACGTCGTTTTTATCGCACCAACGCATGAGTCTTTCATCAGAATATCCGCCATCGCCACGTAAAATGATTTTCGTCTCCGGCCATCGCGAACGAATCTTTTGAACCAGCAGTTTGGTCACCGCGCGAGCGTGATGGGCTGCGCCAAAACTGCTGGGACGTAGGTAGGCGACGAGCAACTGATAGCCACAGAACACGTACAGCGGCAGAAAACAGTGGCCGTCGTAGAATCCATTGAAGTAGTTTTTGTCTTGATTGCCGTGCGTCGGATCATCTGTGGCATCATAGTCCAAGGTGATTTCTTCGGGCGGTTTCTCGTAGCTGTCCAGAAAGGTGTTTACGATTTCTTCGTGGATAGCCAGCATCGCTTTGCGATCGACACGATTTTCGAAACGTGAATGCGTTGACGGACTGGCCAAAGGAACGTGTTCGTCGCTGTCATAGTCATTCTGTGCAGGCGTGCGTCCGGCAGCGACTTGAAAGGCTGCATCATGCCGCAAGTGGGCGTGATCGTTGCCGTCCTCGTAGCCTGCCGCAATTCCAAAGATACGACTGGTCAGGATCTCGGCCTGCGGATGTGCGGTGTAGATAGGATCGCGTGGATCGGCAATACAAGCGTCGACTCGGCGGATCAGGCCGAGTCGTTGATCGACTTCGCGAAGCAGTAGCAATCCGGCGTCGGACGTGAGCGTTCCGCCATCAAAATCAAACTCGACAGCTTGGCGACGGAGGCGTTTCAGTGCAGCTCGTTTTCGATTACGCTTTGTCATTGCCGAGAGCCTTGGGCTTGGGATGTGTGAAGTGTTGTAACTCCAATGCATACCAGGACTAAGGCTCTTGCGCTATAGGGGGAAACAAATTTTCGGATGCAATATCCGGGCTAGCCGTGAGCCTGAGGCGGATTGTGGTGCCGGCCCACGGCTAGCGCCTGAGGCTCACTTTGATTGCGATGCATGGAACGAAAACATGGACTGAAAAAACAATGTCAACGCCAAACTTTGAGCAGTCCGCGCTAGCGTCCTTGGCTCACGTTGATCAATGGAATCAGCTCGCCTAAGAACGCTTGTGCTCGCGGACCATCTTACTTAGCAAGCGATCAAACGTCGCGGCGAACGCTTTCTTATCGCCATCGCCATAGGGCTTGCTGCCTCCGGTCACCACGCCCGTTCCCCGCAGTGAGTCCATGAAATCCCGCATGGACAACCGCGATGCGATATTGGCTGGGGAATATTCGTCACCACGCGGGTCGATGACGTGAACGCCTTTCTCGACCAGCATTCCCGCCAAAGGAATATCGGCCGTGATGGCCAACTCGCCCGCCAGTGCATGTTTGGCAATGTACCGATCGGCTTCATCGGCCCCTTCGCTGACACGCACCGATTGAACGTTCACCAACCCGGGAGGCGTAGCCAGAGACCGATTGGCCACCAAAATCGTGATGACCCCCAGCCCCTTGACCTCCAGTCGCTTGGACGCCCGAAAAACGATCTCCTTGACCTCCGTCGGAGCAGCGTCCGCATCCACCCAAATCTTCAATTCAATCTCCAGTTTGATCCGACGTTACCAAATAGAACTGTCCTAGAGCCGCCCACCTTTACAATGTGGGCAAGGTTCTATGCCGCGTCCCCGACATGTTGGACAAACTTCTCGCGTCACCGTCGAACCTCGAATCGGGGTCCCGTCTACGGTGGTTCCTAACTGACGACTGGCTCGCCCGGCTACAGCACCTTTGTTACATAGTTTGTTTGGACAATCAAAGAACCCAGTGCCATCACAGGCGACACACCACCCGTCGCGGATGTAGACACTTCCATTCAATCGACTCGAATCAGTCAGTCTACTAAAGACCTGTTGCGACGATGGACCTCGCAAACCCCAGCAAAAGACAGGTATCGTTGCTGATCTCAAGGCAGCATCGCGTTCAGCGGGCGACTTCTGAGGATCAGGATCTAGTATCGAAGCAGTTTGGACATTCTTGTAAAACCAGCGTCGGAGCTCAGACGCACCGAAAAACCATCCTGCAGCGTTCGTTCCTCCCGCTGGTGTGTCAAATGCGATACCGACAACATTATTGTCCTTATCCGTTATCGGAGCGCCTCGGTTTCCTCCCATCACACGTGCCGTAGTCTGCATCACTCGTGAATTACCGAACGAGGATGTGAGCGGGGACAACGAACTTACGCTCGTCGTGGAGTTTCCAACAACGACACCACGTTCCACCTGCAAACCAGAGGTGATCGCGTCTTTCCCTCGACCATAACCAACAATCTGCAAATCAGATCCGCTTACCGGACTTGACTTCGCAATCTCAAGCGGTGAAACATTCAAATTTGGAACAACCAGTGCTGCAAGTTCCGCATCAGAGTGGCCGCTGGCGAGTGGAATGTACACATAGTTTGTGAAATACGCCGTGCTTCCGGAATTGTACGACGCGATCGTAGCTGATGTTGCATATCGTTTTACCCCATGAATCTTAACCGACTCGACCAACTCGCTTCTCCAAGTACTGGCAGATGGATTGGTAACAATCGTTAACAATTTGGGTCCGTTATAGTTGGTCGTTTCAACAACTTGCCTGCTGGTGAGGACCAAACCTGGAGCAACAACAAACCCAGTGCCTTGTGCAAGGAGCATCAAGTCCGAGCGTGGGGAATCAATTCCCGAAATCTTTTGAGCGCCGTTAAACGATTCTGGTAGGTCAAAGTCAAGGGAATAATGGAGACCCTGCATTTCGGTACCGCTCCCTGGTGAATTTGCAGTCGCCAAGGCCCTCAATAGCTTGGTCCGACCGTTCGGCGAAAATACGACAGGTGAAAGTCCGGACGTTGCTTCGTTGAGCAAATGCGCGTTGGATCGCACCACCGCTGGGACTTGAGGACATGACTCGATTGCTTCCACCAATTTCGCCGCCGCAGAATCACCCCGCTTCGACTTGATGAGGCAAACGGCAAGGTTATTGTTGGCTGATGCAAGTGTCATTCGATGGCGTTCTGGATCAATCTCCCTTTGCTTTTCGATACGTTGCACAACCGATTTTAAGATGACACTCGCTCGAACGTGTTCGTTGCTACCGTGACTCAACGCAACTGCTGCCCATAGCCCAGCATAGGGGCTCTCGGGAATCGCGTTGTGCATCTCGATCATCAATCGCTCAACCGTCTTTGGCCGTTCCCCAATGGATCGTAGATGCTCGACTACTTGCTGATACTGCTGCTGGTCCTGTTGATCAAACCACAGCGATTGTGCGTGTTTGCGATCAGCTTCAATCAGTTTGTCGATAGGCACAACAATTGGAGGACGACCAGAAATCTGCAAGCTGACCGAATCTGCGGTCTGAGATACGAGCGTTGCGACGACCGAAGTGCCTGACGTCGATGTCCACTTTCGTGTCTGTGCCGAAACAACGGACGTCAGAAAGACGCAAAATATGGCAAACAACGGTCGAAAACTCATCTCGAATACCCCTTGAAATGCAGTTGATCGCCGAATCAATCGCGATTCGCAATCGAAGGATTGAACTCATCGAACTTGCTGCACTGTACCGACCTAACCGCAAATCATCCAGCAGAGGGGGGCGTTTTAAGGCTATTGGTACAGATGTCACCAGCGACACAACTGCTAGCAGAAAATCAGTTATTTCATGACCATTAGAAAAAAACGGCATACTGTGTTTAGAAGTTGATTTTTGTAATCACACTGCCCGCTTTGCTGAAGATTTGGAAAGAAAGACAGACACAACCTCAGCGTACCGGTAGCGGACGAAAGACTTTCTCCACACCAAGCTATTGAAACTGCAGTCGGTATTGAAAGGATTCGAGACAAAACCATGGCCTTGCGGACAATGCCACAACATAGCCAGATCGCAAAGCGAACCGGTCCTTTCTACGGACCTCGCTCCAATGCGGTCGGAATTCCTCACCTCGTGAACTCCACATGCAGCTCTTTTATTTCTTGCTGGTGATGCTTTCACTCTCATGCGGGTCGCTGCCTCCGTCGGAGCATGAGCTGCTTTGGTCTGCAGGGTTCACGGCTCTGATGGTGCTCGCTTGGTGGACGCTTTGCCATCTCGCTTCGCGGATGGTTTCCCAGCAAGTCAGCAAGAACTCGGTGGACGCGATGGACGGCGCAAGAATCATCGAGGTCCAACTGGGGATGTTTCGCTGGCTCTCGCTTGCGCTCGTCGTTTTGTGCTTGGCCGGCTTTGGACTGGCCAGAAACTTGGCGGAAACCGCCGTCCTTGGCGAGTCGCGTGCTTTGCAGTCGGTCGTGTTGCTGACCCCAGGTTATTTGCTGGTCTTGGGGATCTGGTCGGCGGATTTCTCCTACGGCGTGCGACTGGGGTACGTTACCGGCGGATGGCGAAACCGATTGCGAGACCTCTGGCAAACCTTTCGCAGTACGCTCAGTTGGTTGACCTTTCCGATCTTGGGTGTCTTGGCAGTTGTCGATCTCTGGGAACACACGCCGTGGGGCAAAAGTGATACAGCTGGACCGCTGGCCGAACTGGCGTTCTTTGTCCTGATCATCGCGATCGTGATGTTCGGATTGCCGATCATCATCCGCAGACTCTTTCCGACCATGCCGTTGGACGAGGACACCGGGCGTTGGGCTGGAGCATTGCTGCAGAGTGCTGGCGTGCGTCACGCGAGATCGCTCGTCTGGAATACGGGCGGGCAGTCGCACAATGCGATGGTCGCCGGGTTCATCGGACAATTTCGAACCTTGTTGATCACGGATCGATTGTTGCGAGAACTACCGCGAGATCAGATTGCGATGGTGATCCTGCACGAAGCCGCTCACCTGCGTCGGTACCACATGCCGCTGCGAATCGCCGTCCTGATGCCCGCCTGGGCGATCGGATTGGCCATCACTCATGTCACCGCCGAAAGCACATGGCCTTGGCTGCAAACTTGGTCTGGACTGCTGGGTTCCGTCGCAACCATCGCCGCGACATTGCTGGCCCTGCGTTGGTCCTCTTACCGAGCCGAGTTCGACGCGGATGCCCACGCGTGCCGTCTGTCCGTGGTGGCGTCCGAATCGGTGGAGCACGTTCCAAACACATTGGACTTGGCGGCTGAAACACTGAGCACCGCTTTATTGCGAGTCACAGCCGGCCAGCCAGAATCTCAAGCCGCATCGTGGCTGCACCCCAGCGTCGCGGACCGAGTCACGCGTCTGCGCAACATCGCCGTGCAAACGCCTGCTGCAGCAACCGTATGAAAGTCCGCTCTCGAGACCGCGCAAAAGACCGCCTGTTGGACATCCATTGCGGCACGTCAGCCATCGCTGCGTCGGCACAACCGGTACAGTCGGTCTCCTTCGCCAGCCCGCACAGCTTTCCTAGTAGGAATACTAGCCCTGATCACGAGCCTCTAGCTAACCGGCGTGCTAGCTTTTAGTGGCCCAGCGTTCAACACCATTCAAGTCAGAATCATCCCCAAAGTTTTCGCAGTCGGCAAAGTTTGCCAGCCTGGAGAACGGGAACAGACGCAAGCACGGGGCCGGATGATTCAATAGACATGACCTGGAGTTCATCGCATGCCAAGCTCGAAATCTGCCGAAATGTTGACATCTGACGTGACCACGGAGCAAACCGGATTGGACGATTGCTCGTCAACGACGCAGGAGGCAGCGACTGAAAAAACAGGTTCATTGCCAAGCGACGTGATCACGCTGGATCGTCGTCAAGAAGAACGACGCGGCGGAAATCCTGACGCGACCGACGTGGGTGTGATGAAATCGCCACGACGCAAGAAACAGCGTCGCCGCCACATCGACCCCACGACCTGCGAGCGTGACTACTCGGACCAAGAAGTCGAATTCATGCGGGCGATGGACGATTACAAACGGCAGTCCGGTCGCATGTTCCCAACCTGCAGCGAAGTCTTGGAAGTCGTTCGTGCCCTCGGATACGTCCAACTGGATGACGAACAACGTGACATCCTGGGGCTGGATGACTCGGCCGATGAATTGGATTGCGAAGCCGAAGCCGCTTCGGACGAAGACGAGAGCTGGGAAAACGACGAAATCGAAATTTGATTCGCTCAGATCTCCACCCGCGCAACAGCTGGGCTTGGTGACTCGCGTCTGCAAGACCGGTCATCGGGCCTTGTTGTATTTGGGGGCACCCGTGCAAGACATCGACTTAGCAGGATCGCTATCATGATCTGCTGGTCATCCCTCGCACCCGAACGAAAAGACTCTCCGTGCGTCTGCTGGTTTACCTTTGGTCGCTCCCCAACACGTTGTTGGCCATCACCATTGGCCTGTTGTTGATGGGGCGGTTTCAACTGGTCGATGGCGTTGTTGAGATCCATGGCCGTAGAGTGGCCGCGGTTCTGCGGAGACTGCCTGTTCCCGCATCCGCGATGACACTCGGTCACGCGGTGTTCGGCCAGACACTCGATACGCTACAAATCACTCGCCGGCACGAACGAGTGCACGTCCGACAGTACGAGCGTTGGGGGCCATTCTTTGTTCCCGCTTACGTGCTGATCTCGCTGATCCTGTACGCCCGTGGCAGAGACGGATACCGCGAGAACCCGTTTGAAATCGAAGCCTATGCGGTGGACGATCCGAGTCAGCGCGTTTGACGAAGTCGAATGAAATCAATCGTGGCGGTTCTACCGATTGCCAAAACCTCGATGAAGGGGGACAGACAGTAACGCAAAGGGATTCTCTGATTGCGGCGGCCTACATTTCCATGACGCCCCTCTCGCTTTTCCGAATCAGCCTCCCCAGTGAGACCCTCACGTGAATCACACGCTTGCCACTCGATCTTCGCTTGCTTTCGTCGCCATCCTGATCTGCTGTTGCAGCATCGGTTGTGATTCACTGATCAATCCGCCGGAACCGGTTGTCCAGCGTTTGGACGTTCGTGACGTCTTTCTGCAAGCGAACCTGACGTGTCCGATTCGATTGGATGCGTTTGTAACGTTGGAGGAAGTCAACATGGTGGATGACAACAAGGTGGAATTCTTGTACCTCGTCAACAGAACAGGAACTCCCATCTTTCGAGTGATGGACCCCGAAGTCATGAAGGCGGGGATCCTGAAGCGAGTCCAGGGAGGGCCGATGGCCAAAGCGGTGATTCAATACGATTTGACGATGATCCACACTTACTTCGACGAAGACGGAGATACGATCAGCGAATACACCGTCGATCGATACGATCTGACAGAACTGACCCGTCCAGGCGAAGAAGCCTTACCTGCGCCTGAGACGCCTGAGACGCCTGAGCCCGCCGACGACCTCGATCCACTGTCCGACGAATTCTTTGTCACGCAGGAGCCGGAATCGGACTCCGAAGAAGCGGCATTGGACGCGGACGTTGATGAATCAATCGGCGAAGATTCCATGGACGTGGAGATCGTGGAACCACCAAGCGAACCGGCGCCGCCGGAGTTGCCACAAAAAGTTCCCGCAGCGGATTCGAGTCCAGACAACCCCGCCGCGATTCGCAGCAACCCGTTTTTTCAAGGCTAACAGCCAACAACACGTAGGAGCGTCTCTCCGAGACGCTCACCCCCGCGAGCAAAGCGAGCGGCCCAGATCGTAGGTCATGCTCCGCATGACAGATTACGGTACGTCCATCTTCACGCTCAGCCGCCAGGACCCAAGGAAAACTCCTACGGATTTCCGATGCGGCCGCATTGCGATGAACCTATGGCGTCATGCAGAGCATGACCTACCGGATGAACTGGGCTGTTCAAAACGTTGGTCTTGACATGCAACTTCAATTCGCCGGTGTTGTTCCTCCATTTGGAAGATACGCCTTCGGCGTAGGGAGAAAACTTGCGCATGGCAATCCCCGTACAACCCCAATCTTTTGAACAGCCCGGCACAAGGCCGGTTGGAGTCTGGCGATAAGGTGAAGCTCGACCTTCGTTAAACTTCTTGCTTGAACCTGATACAATCCACGGCGAATCGGGCGAGTTGAGAAGTGACGACCGATTGACGCCGGTGCCAAACGCGGACTTTCAGAGGTCTTGGATCAAGTGTTGTGTCGTTCATTTACTACTCTGGCTTTTTATCTCGCCCTGATCTTGCTATCGGCTTGCGTCCCGACCGTTTTGGCAGAGGATGTGAAAGGAATTCGTTGGCCTGAAGGGCAAGCGATTCCGAAATTCTCGCAGCCCGCCGAGACGCTTGACGCGATTGAATTGCAGTCGTTGTCCAGCGACGAGCAGATCACATTCTCGTCGCTGCAAGGTCAAGTCAACGCACAGCGGCCGCGGATCCTCTTGCTTGATGCACGCGCCGACGAAGGCCGCGACACCTGGGCCGAGACACCGACAGTCGCTTTGGGGGAACGCAAGATCTACGATCGCGACGAGCGGTTTGAATTGCTACGCAAGTACATCGGCGAATTCAAAGGCTACGTTCTCTATGATCCCAAAAAGAGTTCCCACTATCGCAACTTGGCGGGAACCATTGCGGGAATCGAACACTTGTTGCCCGTGTCGGTACGGTTGGCTGGCGAGCTGCAAAACGCTGGATTGAAGCTAGAGATCATCCACGACTTGACTACCCTGCCGATGACAACTGGTCCGGAAGTCTACAAGTACATGCACCAAGAGGTTTGGCCACGGTGCACGAAACGCTTGCTGGTCAGCGCGGACCCTGGTCGAAATGGAGATCACAGTCACACTCGAGACATCGCCGCGGCCGTGGGCGCTGCGGTGGTTTGGCTGGACAATCGCGATCCGGACGAAAGGGACTTGATGCGAAAGTTCTTTGCGGAGATGGCGGCTGGCGATGCCATTGTCTTGGGGTGGTATACGACGGAGCGATCTGGCATCACGACTGCGTCGGAGTTTGGCATTGGCACCGTGCCCGCCGATTTCTATGTCAGCGGCAGTGTTTACGGAAGCGGAGACGATGCCATCGAGATACCGCCCATTCCACCACGCGACTCGCTTGACAACAAAGCGTACCTGACAATCTTTATCAGTGATGGCGACAACGTGCAGTACAACCAACGTGCCATGCGAAAAGGCTGGGATCGCAACCGACGCGTTCGTGGAACGATTCCATTGAACTGGACGATTTCGCCAGCGCTCGTGGATATCGGCCCCGGTTTGATGAACTACTACTATCGGACAGCGACACCGATGGATTGCTTCGTCACGGGACCATCCGGCATGGGCTACATGATGCCCGTCAACACGCTGAACGAACCCGGCGCACCGGCCGGTGTGTACACGACAGAGCCCGCGATGATGAGAGGATACGCAAGGATGACGCAGCGGTATTTGCGTCGATCTGGTTTGCAAATCATCACGGTCTGGGACAACTTGACCCCGCAGCATCGAGAAATTTTCGCGAACGAGTGTGACGACTTGGAAGGCGTTACCGTGCAGAATTTCCGTGACGATCCGTCCGTCGAGTCGAGCGAGATCGACGATCGCCTTCGATTTGAACGATTGAAGATCCCGTACTGCACGACACCCGAGCATCTGGACCGTGACATCCGAGGGCGGCTTGCGCGATGGAACCAAAAGGAGCCACTCTTCCTCGCCTATCAAGTCAATGTCTGGCAAGAACTGTCACCTCGAAAGATCAAAGAACTTGCAGATCAATTGCGTCAGGAATTTGGTGACACGATCTGTTTTGTCAGGGCCGACCACTACTTTGATTTACGGAGGGAGGCCGATGGATTGCCGTACAACTTGACCAAGCTGTCATCGACAAGAAACCGCAGCGTTCCTGATTCGACCGCCGAGATCGATTGCCTAAGCGACGGAAGCATGGCAACGTCTATGGAAGTAACGTCGCCTCACACGATTGAGTTTGAATTTCAATCTCAGGTAACGGTGGACCGTTTTCGCTGTCTCTGTGAACGTCCACAAGACATCGTGGTCGACGTCCTGTTCTGTGCTGATGGGGACTTCGGCCAACTCACCAAGCGAAAAGATGACGCCCCCGTAAACCAGTGGCTGGACTTCGCAACTGATGCCACACGTTTTGTACGTTTCACCGTGCGGCCAAGAGAACCGAACCATTCGGTGACACTCAGTGAAATCGAGATCTTTGGCCGAGAGTGATTGCGAAAGTGCTTGATTGGTCGGCTTGCGATTTCTATCACGCTAGTGCATCGTCCAGTGTTGATTTTGGGGTTAGCCGTTTTGGCGATAGCCACGGTTGAGTCGCGAAAACCGTGGCTAACGCAGGGCTGTCAAAACGTTGGTCTTGACATGCAACTTCAATTGACCGGTTTTGTTTCTCATTTGGAAGCTACGCCTTCGGCGTAGTGGGAGAAAAGTTGCGCATGCCAATCCCCGTACAACCCCAACCTTTTGACAGCCCAGTGTGTAGGATCACGCTCTTGGATGTCCTCGCCTTACCAAAAAAAGCCGCGGGCGATGTGATCATCGTCCGCGGCTTCGTTTTCAGAACTGTTGATTGCCTGACCGATTACTTATCGGTGAAGTCCAGGAACCACCATCCGTCATCCCATTCCAGGGAGACCTTACGCCAGCCCATGGGAACTTGAGGATAGGGGTAGAACGGTCCGATGTATGGCCAAGCCGAGGGGCTGTACTGTTGCGGATAGCTCAGTGCAGCGTAGTTGGGGCTCGATGCGTAACCTGGCCAAGCGTAGTTGGGCAAGTTGGGTGCATCATAGCGAGGAGCACCGACGCCTCCGCCGTAGTTCATCGGCATTGGCTGCCCCATGGGAGCGCCCATCATCGGGGCACCTGCCATTTGCATTTGGTACTGAGCGGGCATGGCTGGCACGCCCATCGGAGCGGCTGCCATGGCAGCAGGGGTACCGTAGCTTTGCATCGGCTGGCTGACAGGATCTACCGCGACGGGTGTCATCCGGGTGCTGGCCATTTGAGCAGGAACCGCAGCGTGTTGCTGAGTGGGCTCGGGCAGACGTGGCAAGCTTGGGACGCTGATCGAATCGTTGACGGTGACGACGCCGGGGACTTGACCGGCAAGTTCAACGATCCGTTCGCGTTGTGCTTCGGAGCTGGCACGTCCACGAAGCTCGATGACTCCGTTGTTGCATTTGACGTCCACGCCGAATCCACGCAGTTGGCCGGCTTTTTGAGCCTTGCCTAGTTCGCTGACCACACCATTGATCAGAGCTTGATCGTTGTTGGTGGGCTGTGCGACTTCCATTGCAGCGGTGCGAAGCACTTCGCCCGGTGCTACTTCCTGCGGAAGGTTTTCCACGGGATTGTTTTTGTTCGCTTCTTGAGCCAATGCTTCTCGAAGCGAGAAACCTGGATCACTGCTAGCGACCTTGGCCGTCGGTTTTACGACCGCCGCCGCTTTGGGCTGAGCCTTGGCGTTGACGGTGACTTCGTCGACGACATTGCTGATGCCCTCGATACCTTTGGCGGCCGCCAAGACGAGTTCTTTCTGCTCGGCTTGACTAACGGCACCGCGGAACAGGACGACGCCTTGGTCGACCTTCATGTCCAAAGTGAAATCTTTCAAGGCTCCCGAATCACGGTTGCTCTTGAGCCGGGTCATGATCTGTTCGGCAATCTCTCGGTCACCTGCGTAGGCCTGCACAGACCCGAGCACGGTGATCGCGGCGATCGCCCATCCGAAATACTTACGACGCATTGAATTGCCTCCCTACAGTTCTGAAACGCTCCGGCTCGAAGCATGGATCTCCGAGAACCACCCGCATCATTGCGGGGACCTGGCCACGGGTGGCGATAAAGCCTACGGGTCATCCGTGCCTTGCCGGTGTTGTTGGTTGTTTCGGCGATTGGTGGAATCGGCAGGTAGGTTTTTTCTGATTTTGTGGCTGATTCAAGCCCCAAACACCGCAAAGTCACCCCAGATTACCGTCACGGCACAAAAAAACGCCGCCTTCGGGTGAAGGCGGCGTAAGCGGGTTTGTCATCAAGAGAATGCAAGCTATCCACGTGTTGAGCGCGGACCAGCGGCGAGCCTACTTTTTGGCTTCGCGTTCCTTGCGTTTCATCTCGACGATTTCTTCTTGGATGTTCGACGGTGTCTGGCGATAGGTCGCCAGTTCCATCGTGAAGGTTCCTTGGCCTTGCGTCATGCTTCGCAGGTCGGTTGCGTAGCCGAAGGTTTCGGCCAGTGGGACTTCCGCCTTGATCACGCAAGTTCCTTCGATGACGTCGTTGCTGTTCATCAGACCGCGGCGACGAATCACGTCACCGACCACGGTTCCTTGGAACGCCTCGGGGACTTCGATTTCCATGTTCATGATCGGCTCAAGTAGCTTTGGTGCGGCTTGCTTGAAGTACTCACGGAAGCAACCTTGGGCAGCGGTGTAGAAGGCCTTTTCCGAGGAGTCGACGTCGTGGTAACTGCCGTCTTCCAAGTCGATCTTGGTTCCCACCACGGGGTACTCAGCCAAGGGGCCTTTGCCCAAGATGTCTCGGAATCCTTTTTCGACCGCGGGGATGTATTGCTTGGGAATACGCCCTCCGACGACGTGGTCTTCGAACTCAAAGCTGTCTTCGCTGATCGATTCCAGCGGGCTGAGCTTGCCGACGATGTGGGCGTATTGACCAGAACCACCGGTTTGCTTCTTGTGCTTGTAGTTGAACGCGACTTCCTTGGTGGGGCTTTCGCGGTAGCTGACTTTTGGCGCACCGACTTCGATCTCGACGCCGTATTCTCGACGAATCCGTTCGATGTAGACTTCCAGGTGCAACTCGCCCATCCCGCTGATCAGGATCTCGTTGGTTTCGTCGTCGGTGAAAACACGAAACGTCGGGTCTTCCTTGCGGAATCGCTGCAGGGCCTTGCTCATTTTGTCGCCATCACCACGGACTTTGGGATTCACCGCGATCTTGATGACGGGATCCGGCACGAACATGGATTCCAGCGTGCATTGATCGCGGTCGAGGCAGTAGGTGTCGCCGCTGGCGGAGTCGATGCCCATCACCGCAACGATGTCACCGGCGCTGGCCTTATCGACTTCTTCACGTTTGTTGCTGTGCATCCGCACGATGCGGCTGAATCGCTCGCTCCTGCCGGTACGCTGATTGACGTAGGTGCCGCCCTTTTCGATCGTGCCTTGGTAGATACGCATGAAAGTCAATTGGCCGAAGGGATCGTCGACGATTTTGAACGCCATGCCGACGAATTTTTCCTTCGGGTCTGGCTTCAGTGCAATCTTGACGGTTTCGTCGCTGGGGTCGTTCCCGTGGATCTCGCGATCCAGCGGGCTGGGCAGGTAGCGATTGACAGCATCCAACAGAGGCTGGACTCCCTTGTTCTTGAAGGCCGAGCCCATGAACACTGGAGTTGCACCGGCGAGCACTGCATCGCGTGTGACTTTGTAGATCAGAGGGAGCGGTACTTCCTCTTCGCTGAGCAACAGCTCCATCATCTCGTCGCTGTACATGCTGAGGGCGTCAAGCATTTGCACGCGTGCCTCGGCGCACTCGTCGGCGATGTTCTCAGGGACTTCGCCGACGATGATGTCCTGGCCTTCGGTGCCAGAGAATCGATAGGACTTCATCTCGACCAAGTCCACGACGCCTTCGAAGTGGTCTTCGGCACCGATCGGGTACTGCATCGGAAACGCTTCGGCGCCGAGTTTTTCACGCAACTGTTGGGTGACTCGGAAGGGGTTGGCGCCGGTGCGGTCCATCTTGTTGATGAACGCGATGCGGGGCACTTGGTAGCGTTTCATCTGACGGTCGACGGTGATCGACTGACTTTGCACACCACCGACGGAGCAGAGGACGAGGACGGCACCATCGAGCACACGCAGCGACCGTTCGACTTCGACGGTGAAGTCGACGTGGCCGGGAGTGTCGATGAGGTTGATGTGGTGATCTTTCCATTGCAAGCTGGTTGCGGCACTGGTGATCGTGATCCCACGTTCCTTTTCCAGTTCCATGTGGTCCATCGTAGCGCCGTCACCGTCACCGCGGACGTCTTCGATTTTGTGAATTCGCCCAGCGTAGAACAGAATTCGTTCACTGAGCGTTGTCTTGCCCGAGTCGATGTGGGCACTGATACCGATGTTCCTGACTTTCTCCAGCTTCATAACTTTCACCTAAGCGAGGCACACGATACTTGTTGAGTTCTCGGGGACGCGGCAGACACTCGCGTCGACATTAATTGGTTAGGAAACCGAGAGAAAGAACGTGGCTTTTTATGTGGGGGTTGACCATGGAAATGGTTTCCCAGACCGGTCAGCGACGAGTGCACAGACAGCACTGGACGCATGGTGTCACGACGCCGCGAACAGGGAGCGGATCGAGCCGGGCTGGAAGGGGGGGGACGCAGGCCTGGCTGGCATCGGTGGCATCGAATCCCGGTGGCGGGAACACGCGAAGGACACCGTTGGCAGTGGCTAGTGAAATTGTCGATCGCCAGTGCGTCCGACAATTTGTGAGGAATATGGCAAAGGATTCGTCAGTTGGAAAGGGCAAATGCCGGGCCAACTCACCGGACCTCCTCACCGATCGGTCAGCCGATGGTTTGCGCAAAGGCAGGATTTCCCCTTGTCAGCCCGCCCGCGCCCCTGCATACTCCCCGGTTCGAAATATTGGCGAGTCGACGAGCGAGTGCACCTTGCGGGTGAAATTCGAGTCTTGTCGACCGCTTCGGGATACCAATCTCACGCTGTGAGTCTTTGTCTGTGGTGTCCCGTGATTGTCCGATCGCCTAAAGAGAAAGAACCCGCAATGCCTCCACGTCCCATGAGCACCCGTAGCCGGGCGAGAAAACGTTCTCGCGTCCGATCTCGTGCGAAAAAGAAAGATCCGATTTTCGTCGATGGCCAGCGTCCGCGGCCGATGTACGTCGACTACAAAGACGTCGAACTGCTCAAGAAGATGATCAATCGTCAGGGCAGAATCGTCGGCCGCCGCAAAAGCGGTTGTACTGCCGCCAGCCAGCACGCCGTGACCTCCGCGGTCAAACGTGCTCGGTACATGGCCCTGCTGCCGTTCGTTGGCGACTGATTTCGGGATAGTGTTCTTCCAAGACAGTAGTCTCAAGACCCGGGTCCGAGATGGCCGCCATTAATTTGCGGCCTGGGTAAGATCCGGGTTTTTTGATGCGCCCCGACCTGTTTATGGAACGGCAGCTCCATTTTCGTGTGTCCCCATTACATTGCCCCACTGTTGCCGACCTCGTCGGATTCGGTGACAAGGTTGCCTTCTCTACAGCACGAGTCCCCCTGCCCATGAGCTTTTTGACGCGACGACGAGTCGAATTTCGGGACACGGATGCGGCCGGGATCGTGCATTTTTCGGCATTTTTTCCGATGATGGAGGTCGCCGAGCATGAGATGCTCAGGTCTCTGGGAATCGCCATCTTGCCCGACCACGACTCGACCCCGAGGCTGACTTGGCCTCGAGTCTCTGCCCAATGCGACTATGTGTCCGCGGCCCGCTTTGAGGACGAACTGCAGATCGAGGTCAGGATCGGCAAAATCGGCAACTCGTCGGTTCGCTACGATTTTGCCTTTCGCAACGACGAAACGATGGTCGCGAAGGGCTCGATGACGGCCGTCTGCTGTGAGCTGTTGCCGGGCGGCGGGCTGGCCAAAGCGACGATTCCCACAGAGATTCGCGAGAAATTCGCTTCGGTGGGCTAGCCCTGGGCTGTTCAAAACATTGGTGTTGGCATTGTTTTTTCAGTCCATGTTTTTGCCCCATGCATCGCAATCAGAGTGAGCCTCAGGCGCTAGCCGTGGGCCGGCACCACAATCCGCCTCAGGCCCACGGCTAGCGTCTGAGGCTCACAGGGCGCCACCAGCTGCGCCGGGAGAGGTGACAGAAACTTGCGGAGCGACATAGTGCCACAACCCCAAATTATGAACAGCCCAGCGCTAGCCCGGATTATTCACGCGACTCACTACGGTCTTCGCAACACGTTTGCGTGAAACGGCTTGCGAGGGTTGGCATGAAATTAGTCTGCGCATATCAGCCGCCACGCGATAGCGTCCGGTTCTCACGCCTGTAATCGGGAACCGGACGCTATCGCGTGCCGGCTGATGAATATTCCGGGCTAGGGATTCGGGCATCTGCTGGCAATTGACCGCATTGGGAAAACCATTTGCGTGATCGCTGCGTACACTCCTTGCCGGGTCACCGGTGCGCACCCAATGCTCTGATCGAAACCTAATTTCCTTCGTTCTTTTCTGACCCCATGAACTCTGCCCTCCTGAGTCTCGATTCCGTCCTCGGCACTGCCGGGCTCGATTTTGCCTCCCCGGCTGCCTTTTTATCATCGCCCTCCATGATGGTTGGCCAGATGACACAGTGGTTGCCGATTTGGGCGACACCGCTCTATGCGATCGCGATCAGCCTGCTGTTGGGTGCAGTGATCAGCATTGTGTTCTACGCGATCTTGGCCGGACTTTCGTTCATCCCGCCACTTGGAAAACTGGCCGACTCGTCACAGCGGGGCGTGATCGCTTCGTTGGTTGTCGGCGGCGTGATCGCTGGATTTTTGTGTTGGCAGTACGTCCCCGGAGCAGGGCAGTATGCCGGGTCGTTGTATTTGCCGTTGATCGCTGCCGGGCTGGTGGTTGGTTTTGCGACAGTCTATGGAATGTGGCATCGCACCCGCGTCGAATGGGCGGGGATTCTCAGTGAAGGTGTTTCGCCGTACCTGCTGGCAGTTGCAGGTTCCTTTGTGGTTATCGGGTTGATCGGTTCATTGTGGGTCGCCACGCCGATGGAGTTTTTGCGTGCGATCCCAGAGGTCCACTTGGTGGGCGACGGAACTCGAACGGAGACGCTCAGGATTCCACCGGCCAGCGAGTCGGCCGACGGTACTTTCTTCAAGCAAGACGTTCAGTACGACCTGACGCAGTTGGCCGAAGTCACCTTGCTGTCGGACCGTACGATCACGATCGGCGACGCGGCCGACCCCGCGGATTTCACCCGCCCGCCGACCAAAGTCCAAGCAGACGAGAAGCTGAGCTATCGATACGAAGATCGTGACACGCCTCCGCTGCCAGCCGATTCATCGAAGCTGTTCATCCAGAACCAGGAAGTCGACGAAGCCTTGGTGACGATGACCTTCCAGACCGTCCCACGCATCCCGCAAGCGGTCGCGTTTGTCTCGATTGCGGTCGGTTTCTTTTTGATGATCGCCGCTCTCGTTTCGTTTCGCCAAGCGGCGCCGCGGGTTTGGGCACTCGCCCTGTCGACGGCAAAGAACGAGATGGCTCAGATGCTTTACCTGATCCTGATGATCTTGGGCGTCGTCGGAGTGGTCGTGTTCTCGATCTATCCCTTCAATACGCTGGGCGATGACATTCGCATGTTCAAGGACAGCAGCGTGACCTTGATCATGGTGCTCGGCATGGGCTTGGCCGTTTGGAGCGCCGGGACATCGGTCAGCGACGAAATCGAGGGGCGAACGGCGCTGACGGTGTTGAGCAAACCGGTCAGCCGACGCTCATTCCTATTGGGCAAGTATGCCGGGATCATGATGTCGGTCTTGGTGCTCTTTGCCGTGATCTCCACGTTCATGTTGATCCTGATGTCGTACAAGCCGATCTATGACGCTCGTGAGAGTTCGCTCGGTACCCCGATGTGGCAACAGGGGTTTGAGGAAATCATGGCGACGCTGCCCATCTTGGGGCTGTACTTCATGCAGACGATGGTCATCGCAGCGATTGCCGTCGCTCTGGCCACCAGGGTGCCGCTGCTGGCCAATTTCATCACCTGCCTAGTGATTTACGTCATCGGCAACCTGACTCAGCCATTGGTCGCATCCAGCCAAGGCAACAACGAACTGGTGGCATTCGTCGGAAATTTGATCGCCGTCGTGGTGCCCAATTTGAACGTTTTCAACGTTCAAAGCGCCATGGATGCAGGAAATCAGGTGCCTATCATCTACGTCGCGGGAGCTTTCAACTATCTTGTATACTTTGCGATCGCTATCTGGATGCTAGCGATGCTCCTTTTCGAAGACCGAGACTTGGCGTAAGCCGGCTCTCGGCGTCCGGTGAACCGTCGGGACTCGGGGAATCGTGCGGTAACGGGGATTGAAGTAGCTTGAACCCACTCCGAATGTTGACGGCACCACGCAGAGAACCCGAAGCCTCGGGGGGGCTGCTTTTTTATGTCTGGGCGATGCTGGCCGGCTTGCTGGTCCCCGTCCTCGTCGTGATGGTCGGCCTGATCGCGTTGCAGTTAGAAAAAGGCGGCCTCAGCGAACCGCTCGCGCGACTGGGAACCCACCTTTGGATTCCCCTGCCGGTGTCCTTGACCGGCTCGCCGGCGATGGTCCAGTTGACGATGCTGGTTGGCGTGTCCCTCGCAATAGCGGTGCTCTTCTCTTTCGCCGTTTGGCAACATCGACGCACGGCAGACCGGCGGTCGCTACGGATCGTCAAATCGCTCCACAAACAGGTCCTGCGTCAGAGCCTGCGGAAAGCGGAAGTCGAAGGCGCCGCGGCGCAACGTTTTCACGCCGCGCACCTGATCGGTGAACACTTGCCCGAACTGCAACAAGGCTTGTCGTTCTGGTTCCGCGCCGTTCCTCGCAGCCTGCTGATGCTCATCGGATGCGTCGCACTCGCACTGATGGTCAACATTTGGCTCGCCGTCCTGGCCGTGATCAGCGCCGTGTTTCTGTGGCGGCTGTATCAGTGGGCTCACGGAGGTGACGAGCACGAACTCAATCAATGGGAAGTCCCCCGGGCACGTGACCGGATGGCGGAATTGGTCGGGCAAGCCCCCATGCTGGCTCGACTGCAAGCTCAAGGAGTCGCGGACCGCGCATTCGAGTCCGAGTTGGAGGCGTTGCATCGGCGCCTCGACGCGGAGGACGCGTGGCAGGGCCGAACTTGGCCTCTGCTATTCTTGGCGACATCGGTTGCCACCGCGATCCTCGTCTTAGGACTCGGAATCAATTTGCTCGATACCGATCAAGGCCTCAGTGTGCCGTCGGCGCTCGTGCTCGGTCTGGCTCTGACCGGTGCCGCAGTCGCCGCCGGTCGCTTGCTAGAACTGAGACGCAATCGCGGTGCCTATGCACAAGCCACCGACGCAGTTTACGCGTACCTGCAACGCAGCGATCAAATCTCACCCAGCGAGCAACGAGTGGGTTTTGCGGGAGTTCGCGAAGGCGTTGAGATCCATGACGTGACACTGGGCGATTCCCACGGCAGGCCCATCCTCAGCCACCTCACGCTGGATTTTACCAAACGCACCATGGTGTCGTTAGTCGGTACCGATGCGATCTCCACCCAAGCCCTGATGGAATTGCTGATGGGCTTTGGGCATCCGTCGGCAGGCCAAGTCTTGATTGACGGCATCAAGTTGCTGGAGATCCACCCGACCGCGTTGGCTAAGAACGTTATGTGGATCGAACCGTCGGGGCCGCTCTGGGACGCGACCGTGGATGAAAATCTGCGTGGCGGCGACGACCAGATCAACAACTCCGACCTCGTGGAAGCACTTGAATCCGTCGGGATTTACGAGCGGATTCAACGCTTGCCCGAGGGACTGAGCACCTACGTCACCGCGGGTGATTCCGCGCTTAGCGAAGAAACCACCTACGGGATCGGCATCGCCCGTGCGTTGCTACACAAACCACCGATCTTGCTGGTCAAAGAACCTCAGCCTCCGGCGGAGCACATCGCGAACGACGCATGCTTGGCCGCACTTCGAAAACTGGTCGATTCGGGAACCTTGGTCGTGATCCTGCCACGTCGATTGCAAACGTTGCGAGAATCCGATCGCGTGGTCTTGCTCAACGGAGCCAACGTGGTCGGCGAAGGCAAACACGCGCAGTTACTCAGCGATAGCGACCTTTATCGACACTTGAATTACCTGCTATTTAATCCCTATCGCCCCAAACGCACCCGCGGCATACCCTGACACCGCCCAGCGTTTACTAACACGACCATGCCACCCGTGACGCTCGCCAGCAGTTTCAGGTTGCCTCACTCAGCCGCATGAAGGCTCGGTGATACTTGGCCGCGCGAGTCAGATCATGTTCCGACAGCACGGGCATCTCCAACAGATTGGAGTTGTCACGAAGGTCGGCTAACTTGACCGCACGAGCGATCGGATTGGGTCTGATCCTGTCAATGTAGTCCTCGTAGCTGCTGCCATCGTCGTGCGTCAGCAACGCAAGTGCGGCGAGAATCTCGTCAGTGAATCCTTCCGATTTCAGTTGGTCCATCGACACAGAAGTATCCTCAACAACATCGTGCAGCACCGCCACGATTCTCTCGTTGTCGGATTCAACCGAAAACATCAACCTCAACGGATGCAGGACGTAAGGAGTTCCATCTCGACGCGTTTGACCACGGTGAGCCGTCACAGCGATTTCGATGGCACGTTGAAGATCACTCATTTGTTCTTCTCAGGGTTAAAGGGGGTAATGGTGGACTTCTCAAAAGTTGGGATTGACATGCAACTTCAACTGCCGGTTTTGTTCCTCCCTTCGGCGTAGGGAGAAACAGCAGTGAAGTCAATGAATCGATTCGGAGCGGAGCGATGACTCGGATTAAGATTAAGAATATGATTAGGATTAAGAATGTCGTGTTTAGCAAGCCGCTGAGCGGTATCCCTAGCCCGGATTATTCAGGTGACTCGCTACAGTCTTCGCAATACGTTTGCACGAAACGGTTTACGCGGATTGGCACGAAAACAGGCTGCGAATATCAGCCGCCACGCGATAGCGTCCGGTTCTCACGCCTGTAATCGGGAACCGGACGCTATCGCGTGCCGGCTAATGAATAATCCGGGCTAGCGCCTCGAAATATACGATCAATCGATGAACCCACTGCCATTGGACTGTGAAGCGTTCTTCCAGGATGACTTTCTGTCTACTGAGCAGGCGGATGCTCTTTTTGATGAGATCGTTTCCGGTTTTGACGTCACCAACAAACGGATTCCGATGCACGATGGAACAGAGTTCATCAACGAAACGGGTTCCTACCTTTTTGCCGATCGCGAACTGACGTCCTTTGACACGCTGCCGGCGGTATGGGGAGCCAGATCGCAGTGGACTCCATCACTTGAACAAGTGCGGGATCGAATCTTCAGTGAGACAAGGACATGCTTTCAAGTCGCTCGATGTGTTTACTACAGGGACGGCTCCGAAGGAATGGAGTTCCACTCTGATCCTCCTGCCTATGGATCCACTGCAAGAATTGCGTCGTTGAGCCTTGGTGCTGAGCGAGAATTTGTGTTCCGAAAGACAGCGGCTCCGGAAGAACAGTTTTCGGTTCGCCTTACCTCGGGCAGCCTGCTGTTGATGGGGGCGGGATGCCAGGAAACCTACGAGCACGGGCTGCCTCGTGACGACCGATGCCGAGAACCCCGACTGAACATCACTTTCAGGATGTACGGATTCGATGGATGATGTATCGGACAAAACCGACCGCCAACTGATGCGCCCTAGAATCACCTTTAAATCAAGATGACCAACGCAGAGCCGACACGCGAGATGATCGCGTTCTATGAACGACGCACCCGCGAACACATCGAACGGGTGCGGCGGTGTTTACGGGTGATGGCGTCAGTCACTGATTTTTCCGACGACCTCGAGGAGCGTGCGAGAACGCACGACGCGTCAAAGTTTGGCCCCGATGAACGAGACGCTTACATCTGGCTCACCGAGTTTCATCGATGTCGCGTCAGTGGGGAACCGTTTGAGTATCCCGAAGGAATGGAACAGCGTGTTCGGGCGGCGGTGGATCACCATGTTTCAACCAACCGCCATCACCCAGAGTTCCACTCGGACCCCAACAACATGACCGATGTCGACTTGATCGAAATGGTGTGCGACTGGACCGCGATGTCTCAAGAATTCGGTCAAGATGGAGGCAGCGCTCGAGGATGGGCAGATAAGACCATTGGTCAAAAATTCATGTTCTGCGATGAACGTCGCGATTTCATCTATCGCACGATTGACCAACTCGATGCCAACCTACCCCACTCACTGGATTGAGAATTGCGACGCACTGCAATCGACACAACACGTTCGCGCAAAACGGTTTCGCGTACTGGCACGTAAACAGTCTGCGTAGATCAGCCGCAACGCGATAGCGTCCGGTTCTCACACCTATAATGGGGAAACCGGACGCTATCGACGTGGGGAACATGAGGTTTATTGCTGACGTCTTTGATCACCCATCTGTATGGGGACTGAGTCGGGAAAGCGAAATTGGATCCCGCGAGGGATCGCAGAAGAACGAACCGGCGATGATCGCTGCGTTCTATCGCCGGCTACCGTCTGAGACCGCTTCACGGTCATATGCGGCAACAATTCTTTTCACGTTCCGAACGTCGAGCGACATTGTCGTTCGACTCTCCGATTCGAAAACGCGAATAACGTTTGCACTCTGGTGCAGAGATCGGTTCAGCTAAAAAAATCGCTCAGCCGCGAAAAGAATCCGGCGCGGACCTCTTCGGCTTCCGAAGTCGTCTTCTCAAAGAAAACCTCGAGCGCCTCGATCTCGCCACCATCCAACCAAGTTCCTCGGCATGTGGGGCAGGTGTCGACTAGGACTTGCGAACAGAAACCATGTTCACGCCGCTCCATCTCTCGACCACATTTTGGACACTGGATCGCAGGTTTGGAACGTGCAAACGCCATTTCGTAGGCGCTGCCGACAACATCGGGGAGCTGTTTGATTTCAGCGGAGTAGTCCTTTTCCCGCGCGTCTTCAATGCGTTGCAGTTCTTGCCAGTCAAGCCACATTCCGCTGCACTGGCTGCACTGATCGACTTCGATGTCGCCTTCGTATTTGGTAGCCGTCAATTCGGTTCCGTCATGTGGGCATTTCATCAGGCACTTGTCCAAAGAAGAGGTTAAAACGAATGATTGCGGCGGCATTCTACACTATCGAGTACTGATATTTGAAGCATCACGCATCGACGAAAAGCTTTTGCAAGTCACCCTGAAACACCGATGCCCTGAAAGGGCCCGGACATGAAAGCCCAGGGCACAGCGAAGCGACGCCCTGGGTTAAACAGTTGCATTCCCCCCCCTTCACCCTGAAACGGTGAGACAAGCACTACGCCAATAATTGGCCAGCTCAAACCTAAGCGAGTAGTTTCTCAATGACGTGACCATGGATATCGGTCAGGCGGAAGGGGCGACCGGCAAAGGTGAATGTCAGTTGTTCATGGTCGATGCCCAGCAGGTGCAGGATCGTGGCTTGAATGTCATGCACATGCACGCCGTCCTCCACCACGTGGAAACCAAGCTCATCCGTTTGGCCTAAGGTTTGTCCGCTGCGAATCCCGCCGCCCGCCATCCACATCGTGAACGCTTGCGGGTGATGGTCACGACCAAGCGAACGCCCCAACGCGGCACTGGATTCGACCATCGGTGTACGCCCGAACTCGCCACCCCAGACGACCAAGGTGTCGTCCAACATTCCCCGGCGTTTCAAGTCTTGGATCAGCGCCGCGCTGGCTTGATCGGTTTGACGGCACTGCCCCTGGACTCCCTTCTCCACTTGACTGTGGTGATCCCAGCCACTGTGATAGAGCTGAATGAAACGCACGCCACGCTCCGCCATGCGGCGAGCCAGCACGCAATTCTTTGCGAACGATCCTGCATCTTCGCGGTTGGTTCCGTACATCGCCAACGTCGCGTCGTCCTCGCCGGAGAAATCCATCAGCTCCGGCGCACGACTTTGCATCCGATAAGCCATCTCATACGACTCGATCCGCGACTGGACATCGGCCACGCCCAAGCGTTCTTGACGCCGTTGGTTCAAATCGGCGAGCAAGTCCAGCGTGCCGCGTTGCATCTGGTTGTCGATCCCGTTGGGATTAGCGACGTGCAAGATCGGATCGCCGCTGCTGCGAAAAGGCACACCCTGGTGTTGCCCCGGCAGGAACCCGGCCGACCACATCGCGGCACCACCGGAAAGGTTACCACCGCTGGAAAGAACGACGAATCCGGGCAGATCATCGGCTTCGCTGCCAATTCCGTAGCTCAACCACGCTCCCATCGCAGGTCGACCGGGAATGGGGCTGCCGGTATTGACGAAGATCTGCGCCGGAGCATGGTTGAACTGGTCGGTGTGTACGCCTCGGATGATCGCCAAGTCATCAACGACTTTGGCGAGGTGAGGCAGGACACTGGAAAGCTCCGCACCACATTGGCCGTGTTTTTCAAACCGGAACCTTGGCCCCAACACCGCCGCATCGGGTTGAATGAACGCGTAACGTTGGCCAGCGATGACCGACGGCGGAATCGGCTTTCCCTCCAACTCCGCCAGTTTGGGTTTGTGATCAAACAAGTCCAGCTGGCTGGGTGCACCGGCCATGAACAGATAAATCACGCGTTTGATTTTGGGCGGATGATGTAGCGCCGGGAGCTGCGCCCCAAGAATCATTTCGCCTGCGGTTGCGCGATGTCCTGTGAATCCCGATGCGGCGCCGCCGGCCAACAAAGTGGCCAGTGAAATCTTGCCCAGTCCGATCCCGCAGGTTTGAAACAACTGCCGTCGTGTGGTGGTTTGCAAATTCATGGTGTCGTGATCGCCTCGTCGGTGTTCATCAACGCCCGGGCCACGAGCGTCCAAGCGTTTTGGTGTTGCTGTTGCTGTTGGTAGAACTGAACGATGCGTTCGATCTCCCAGGGTTCGGGAGATCGTGTCATCAAACGCCGAAACATTCTTTCGACGATTTGTTCAGGAATCGGATTGGCGTTTTCGGATTTCAATTCTCGCTGAACCTTTTCGGCCAGCGCTGCGGCGATCTCGACGTACATTTCATCGTTGAGCAACGTCAAGGCTTGCAGGGGAGTCGTGCTGCGGTCGCGTCTCGCAACACAGTTTTCACCTGACGGGCCATCGAATGTGGAGAAGGCGGCAAACGGCGCGGTGCGTTTGCTGAACGTGTACAGCGACCGACGGTAACGATCGCCTCCTTTGCTGGTCGGCCAATTGGGATTGCCGTAAGCGATTTGCTGAACCGCAGCGGGCTGTGGCGGATAAACACTCGGCCCGCCCACTCGATGCGTCAACAAACCGGACGCGGCCAACATCGCGTCGCGAATCCGTTCGGCATCGTAACGCCGGTGGCTGAAAGTCGACAGCAATCGATTGTCGGGATCAGACGGAGGCGGCGTTCCAATTCGCTGTTGGTAGGTCGCCGACGTGACAATCATGCGGTGCAGACGCTTCAGTGACCATCCGCTGTCACGCAAATCGCGGTCGAGCCAATCAAGTAGTTCTTGATGCGAGGGCGATTCACTTTGGGTGCCAAAATCGCCAGCGGTGCGGACGATCCCGACGCCAAAGAACTCTCGCCATTGTCGATTGACAACGACACGACCGACCAACGGGTTGTCTTCGCTGACCAACCAGCGTGCGAGGTCCAACCGATCCTCGCATGCCGAATTTGACTCTTCATCGTCCGCGGTAAACATGACAGGCACTGCACCCGAGACGACTTCTTTCTCACTGAGATATTCGCCTCGGTGACGTCGACGTGTTTCGCGTTGATCTGCCGGTGATCGTTCTCGCATCACCAGCGTTCGCACCTCCGCGGGCAGTTGCTTCCGAAGCCTGTCCAGGGGCTCGCGAACGGATTTGGCGGCCTCGTTGTTGCGCAAGAAATGCAGCTGAAGTCTTTGTTCGGCATTGGAATCAGGTTGAGCGTTCGTCGCGAGTGACGATTCCAGCTCACTGGAGATCGGCAACGCCTGGCGTTGCCCCGATGCATCGGTCACGTCGACACGAAAGTGCCCCAGGGCGGCTACGAAATGGCGTTCAAAGAGAAGCTTCAGCGTCCAAGGTTTCGACGCGTCCAGTGGCTCGGCGAAATGAACCACCAGTCGATTCGCTTCGCCCGCTTTGCCAGCCGTCGACCATCCGGTGGAGTTGTCCGTGTCCAGTACATTTGCCGCGTCGGCTTTACCGCTGCCCACGCTGATGTTTCCGTAGCTGCTGCTGGCGAGATCCAAGGCGACTTCGTTGCCACTTTGCTCGATTGTCAATTTGCTGAGAAAGAAATCACCGCGCCGGCCTTCGTAATACGCCATGCCTGGGCCGCTGGCGGGCAGCGATTCATGCGGCAGGACTTCGATGCGAACAGCCGTCAACGGTTTGGCTTGATCCGAACCCGCGAAAGTCAGCTCGTATTCATCGCGTTTGGTGGCGTCGCCGGATGCGAGAATGGAACCCTGCGGCGTGACTCGCAGGTGAGGCATGGTGGATTTCATGTCGGTCGGCCGGACCGTTTGCCAATCGGTCGCGGACTCGATTTGAGTGGCTCGCCATGCGGCGTAATGATCACGGAGCGTTTGATGTTGCCGTGTGTCGCTTGCAAAAATTTCCGCCAGCAGCAATTGTTCTTGCGATGCGATTTGCGACTGAACCTGTTTTCGTTTTGCCGTGATCTCCGCTGAATCCGCGTCCAGCTCCGGTTCGTCCGCGTTGTCCATCAACGCCATCAACGCGTAATAGTCGGTGTGGGTGATCGGATCGTATTTGTGCGTGTGGCACTGGGCACAACCGGTGGTCAATCCCATCCAAACGGTTCCCGTGGTCGCGACTCGATCCACCATGGCATAGAAACGATACTCCAGCGGATCGATCCCGCCTTCTTCGTTCAGCATCGTGTTGCGGTGAAAACCGGTGGCGATGATTTGCTGTGTCGTTGCATCGCTGAGCATGTCACCGGCGAGTTGCTCAATGGAGAACTGATCGAATGGCATGTCTTGGTTGATCGCCGAGATCACCCAGTCACGGTAGGGCCACATCGTGCGCTCGCGGTCTTTCTCGTAGCCGTTGGTGTCGCTGTATCGCGCCAAGTCTAACCAAGGGCGAGTGAAACGCTCTGCGTATTCTTGGGTGGCCAGCAGGCGATCGACCAAACGCTCGTATGCATCCGGTGATTCGTCGCCTAGCAACCGGTCGACTTCATCGATCGACGGAGGCCGACCGATCAAGTCCATGCTGACGCGACGAATCAAAGCTTCCCTGGTCGCTGGCGCGGATGGCTGCAGACCGGAACGTTCAAGTTTCGCGAGCACAAATCGGTCAATCGGATTGCGACACCATGCTGCGTCGTCGACCTGCGGAACCGCCGGTTTGGTCGGTGCAACGAATGACCAATGTTGCTCGTACCGACCGCCTGCGGCAATCCAGCGTGTCAGGATGGCGACCTCGTCTTGAGTCAGCGGCGCGTGCGAGTCCGCCGGTGGCATCCGCAAGTCCTCGTCATCGGTTGTGATCCGAACGATCATCTCGCTCTGGGATGCATCGCCCGGCACGACCGCTTGATAACCACCCAAGTCAGCTCGCGAACCCGACTCGATGTCGAGCCTCAAGTCCGCTTCGCGTGCGTCCGCGTCCGGGCCGTGACAAGTGATGCAACGTTTGGCCAAGATGGGACGCACGTCGCGGTTGAAATTGACATCGGCATCCGACGAGACCGCGGTGCCGTCCGAGGCATTGACAGGACGCACCGTGATCAACCAAATGAAAAGTAGAGCCAGGGCGGGTAGTTGGCGAGGGGGGAATCCCATGTGCGGCAAATCTCCTTGTGGGGCGGGACTCCCATTCTAACCGATTTGGAGAAGTTTTCCCTTCACAAGTTGTCGCAGCGAGACAGCCCCCCACTCAGCACGCTTTTCATCGGCTAAAAACGTTACCGCGTCGAACCAGGGCGGCCGCTCTCGTCGCTGTCGTCAAGTTCACTGGCGCTGGGGTTACTGTCCTTGGGTAGGACACCTTGGTCCTCGTCAGCCGACGGGAACGTTTGGGACGTGAACGTTTGGGACGTGAACGTTTGGGACGTGAACGTTTGGGACGGGGGCGCTTGATAGGGGTTCCCGCTTTCGGTCACCCGTTTCTCGTCCGCAGATTTTTCGGGATCGTCATCAAACTCCAGCAGCGTCTCTCGGTGCTCCTTGGCGTGCATTGCTTCAATCGCACCGCCGTAGATTTCGTGGCTGACCAGAGCAATCATCCCGCCCAACAGGGGCAGCACGTAATAAAGACATCGAAAGATCAGCACGGAGGCGAGCGCCGAATCGCCAACGGAGCCTTTGAGCAGCGTCAACAGGACCAACTCCAGCACGCCCAGGCCGCCGGGGACCTGTGTCATCATCGAGACTCCGATGCCGAGCAAGTAAGCCGCAAACACGAGCGAAAACGGAGCGGTCGCGTCGGCCGGTAACACCAAATACAACGCCGTCGCAGAAATCAGCAGATCGACCGCAGCAACCGAAGCTTGAGCGGCCATCAATCCCGGTTCGGGCAACCTCAAATGCAGTTCGCCGATCGGCCACGGCTTTCGCCACACAAAACACAGCACGGTGTAAGTGATCGCGAGTCCCAGCAGCACAAAGCCGATCGTCTGCGAACCGAATGGCAGGGTCAAATTGGGTGGCAAAGGAACGGGAACCCACACTAAGACCATCGCGCCCAGAAAAATCCATCCGCTCCAAAAGGTCAGACCGACCACGGCGATCAGTTGGATGATTTGTGCAGGCGACAGCCCCCAACTCGAATAGAGTCGAAACCGGATCGGGGCCCCCGCCAAGAAGGTTCCCAGGTTATTGCCGAGTGAAAAACCGGCAAATGACACCAACGCAACTCGCCCCAAAGCCAACGAACGGGCCATGTAACGCAACGCCAACAAGTCGTACGCGATCAGGAGCCCATAGTTCAGGGCGATCAGAAACGCCGCGATCAGGATTTGAGTGATCGGCACACCGGTGATTCCGGCGACAAAATCATCCCATGTGATCGAGTTCGCTTCTCGGATCAGTAGTCGGATCGCCAACACGAACAGCACAATGGCCAATGCCGGACCGGCGAGCTTGCGGAGACGCTTTTTTGCCAAGGAAACTCGCCACTGGATCGGGGATTCAACATCGTGTGGAACCCAAAGCGGTTCCACGGTCATTGGCTCGTCATTGTCGATCGACCACGCTCAATAACAAGCCCTAACAGCGGGGAGCCCACTTATCGTCAGGGGCGCTCAGCAAGGAATCCGCCTACCACCTGCCAAAACCGGCGTTTGGACAATATCATCTCCCTGACAATTTCTTTCGATACGCTCCGAGCGAAAAAGACGACCGATGAAAACTGTGCGACACGAATTGGTGGTATTGGGTGGTGGACCGGCGGGATACGTGGCCGCGATCCGAGCAGGGCAACTGGGCATCGACGTCGCCTGCATCGACGAAAATCCCCGTTTCGGCGGCACTTGCCTGCGAGTCGGCTGCATCCCCAGCAAAGCACTGCTGGAATCGAGCCATCTGTACGAGGAAGCCAACCATCGGCTCGCCGAGCACGGCGTCAACGTTTCCGGAGTCAAGCTCGACTTGGCCAAAATGATGGATCGCAAGAATGAGATCGTCAGCACGCTCACCGGCGGCATCGACATGCTTTTCAAAAAGAAAAACGTGACGGCGTATCGAGGCCGTGGCAAGCTGCGAGACGTGGAATCGATCATCGTCGATGGCGACGAACCCATGCTGGTGCAAGCCGACCGGATTTTGATCTGCTCGGGCAGCGTCCCCGCGAGCTTGCCCACGGTCGAGGAAGACAACGATCGCATCGGCAACAGCACCACGGCCCTGTCATTTCCCGATGTGCCCGAGCGGTTGGTGGTCATCGGCGGCGGCTACATCGGCTTGGAATTGGGCAGCGTCTGGAACCGCTTGGGCAGCCAAGTCATTGTGCTGGAGGCCTTTGATCGTATCCTGCCAGGCATCGACCACGAGATCGGACAGCTCGCCCACCGCGCCCTGAAAAAACAAGGCCTTGAGTTTCACACCAACACATTCGTCGCATCGGCCAAACGCGATGGCGATCAATGCGTGGTCGAAATCAAAGACGGTGATCCGATCCGCTGCGACCGCGTCCTGCTGGCCACCGGTCGTCGCCCGGCAACGGAGAACCTGGGGCTTGAAGCCATCGGGCTGGAAACCAACCGCCAAGGATTCATTCCCGTCAACGAAGACTTTGAGACGTCCGTTGAAAACGTCTACGCGATCGGCGACTGCATCGGCGGGGCAATGCTGGCTCACAAAGCGATGGAGGAAGGCATCGTGTGCGTCGAGCGGATGGCCGGCATGGGCAGCCACATCAACTACGACGTCATCCCCGCGGTTGTCTACACACACCCCGAAATCGCCATGGTCGGCAAAACCGAGGACCAGCTCAAAGAAGCCGGGGTGGACTACAAAAAGGGCACCTGCCCCTACGGAGCAAACGGTCGTGCTCGCACGTTGGGCGAACCCGATGGCCGAGTCAAAATCCTCGCGGACGCCAAAACGGACCGCGTCTTGGGAGTTCACATCATCGGCGCCCGCGCGGGTGATTTGATCGCCGAAGCCGCGGCGGCGATGGAGTTCGGTGCCAGCAGCGAAGACATCGCGAGAACCTGTCACGCTCACCCCACGCTGTCGGAAGCCCTTCACGAAGCAGCCTTGGACGTCGAAAAACGGGCGATTCACACCGTCTGAATCGGCGTGGGAAAGCGTTCGGGCATCAGCCGTATCGCATGCAGGAAAGTTTCCAGCGGGTTAGACTGATTTCGCGGGAATGCATTGAGATTGCTTGAAAATGTCGTGGGCTGATCACTCCCTGCCCGACAATTCCCTGAAATGTTCGGCCAGCAGCGGCCGTTTCAAGCAACGCGTTGATTCGTTCCCAAAACACTCGCCCGGCTCCTCTCCTCCCAAGGCATACCGATGGTTGTTCGCCCCGCTTCGCTAGCCATGATCTTTCTCGTAGCCCTTTCGTGGCTCAGTTCTGTGACTCATTCGGCAGCGGATGAACCCGCTGCTGACGCAACACCGCAATCCAGCATTCGCCACTCGTTCTTCGTCGCCGGTCCAGATTTTACGGGCATCATCGGCGAAGACGGCTCCAAGGAATGGGACTCCGGTCGCGGCGGCGCACGTGACGGTTGGGTCTTGCCCACAGGCAACGTCCTGATCGCCTGGAGCGATGTGGTCAAAGAATTCACGCCCGGCAAGACCGTGGTTTGGGAATACAAGCTAGATCCGACCAACAAAGAAATCGGAACCGTGCAGCGACTCAAATCCGGCATGACGCTCGTCACCGAACTCGGCTCCAACCCGCGACTGATGGAGATTGATTCCGACGGCAAAATCCAAGTCGAATTCCCGCTCCAACCAGAGACCGATAACGCGCACATGCAAACGCGTATGGCCAGGAAACTTGACAACGGTAACTACCTCGTACCACACCTGCTGGCCTTCAAAGTCAAGGAGTACACGCCAGAGGGCAAGGTCGTCAAGGAATTCGCGACCGATGCCGAAGACTTGGGCGGCCGCGAAGCAAAGAATTGGCCCTTCACCGCCATCCGATTGGAAAACGGTAACACCCTGATTTGCTTGACCAACGGCAACAAGGTCATCGAAGTCGACGCGGAAGGTAACGTGGTTTGGAAAGTTTCCAACGAAGACCTGCCGGGCAACCCGATCGACGACGCCTGCGGCGGTCAACGCTTGCCCAATGGCAACACCGTCATCACCGCCTATCACGCAAAGAAAGGCGTCAAGCTGATGGAGGTCACCCCGGAGAAAGAACTCGTGTGGACTTACGAAGGCCCCAACCGAGTTCACCACTTCCAAATCCTGACCACCAACGGCCTACCCCTGATCGGCGATCCGCTGAAGTGATGACGCACCGCTCTGCGTGACCCGCAGCCGAAGGAGAACGCTGCGGGGCAATCACTCAGGTTCGAGAACCGTGTACTCAAACGTCTTCGTCGACGCGGTACATTTCTCGCCAGGGAAGCTGGATGCCGCCGTCGATCGTTACCGTGCTGCCAGTGATGTATTCGTTCTCGGGATTACACAAAAAGACGACGCCGCGACCGATCTCTTCGGGCTTGCCCAGTCGGCCCCAAGGCAACTTGGCACCTTCGCGTTGCAGCGTTTCCTCGGTAAAGAACTTTCGTTCGCCGGGGGTGTCCGTCCAACCGGGATGGATCAGGTTGCAGCGGATGCGATACTGCGCCAGCTCGCAAGCGGCTGTCTTGGCCATCTGATCGTTCGCCGCCTTGGCCATGTTGTACGCCATCGCGCCCGGGATCGCCATGTGAGCGTGCGGGCTGCTGATCACCACGATGTTTCCGCCATTGCCAGCGTCCACCATCTTCTGTGCACCCGCACGCACCAAATGAAACGCGCCCCACATGCTGACATCGATCGTCTTGCGAAACTCGTCCAAATCCGATTCTAGCATCAAGTGGCGATCACTGTACGCCGCATTGCTGACCACGATATCGAGACCGCCAAGCAACGATACGGACTCATTGATCAATCGTTCCACATCGGCTTGCACCGCCATGTCGGCGGCGACCTTGAATGCCTTGACGCCGAACTTCTCGCATTCGCCGATCACCTCGTCAGCCTGCCCCGCATGGCTTCGATAATTGATCACGACATCCGCGCCGGCCTTTGCCAACTCGATCGCGATCCCTCGTCCAATTCCCAGCGATGAACCACTGATCACCGCGCGTTTGCCTTGCAAGCTACTCATCGAAACTCTTTCTCTCCATCATCATGGGGTGCCAACTCACTCCGCCGGCGTCCGTTGGTGTCGTCAGCGTGGCAGAAGCCTAACCGCTGGGGGGAAAAAAATGTAGAAGCCGTAGCGGGTGCCCGGCGAACTTCTTTCGTTTCCGTCGCAAAACGCCATCGCCCTGGCCGCTTGCCGCGAAACACGGTGATTCCGCCGTGCCGGGGCCGTTTGACCCGTAGCCGAAGGCGTAGGAGACGCCACCAACCGGATTGCCCCGCAGAATTGATCGCCGATTCCGCCTGCGCCTTCGGTTGGACTGCTCAAAGTTTGGTGTTGTTTCTTTTTGGGTTTGCGCAAGCTTATGTCCCTACTGCCGGCGCAGCTGGTGGCCCCCAGTGAGCCTCAGGCGCTAGCCGTGGGCCTGAGGCGGATTGTGGTGCCAGCCCAGGCTAGCGCCTGAGGCTCACTTTGATCGCGATGCATGGAACAAAAACATGGACTGAAAAAACAATGTCAACACCAAACTTTGAGCAGTCCAGTGTATGTCCCTACTGCCGGCGCAGCTGGTGGCCCCCAGTGAGCCTCAGGCGCTAGCCGTGGGCCTGAGGCGGATTGTGGTGCCGGCCCACGGCTAGCGCCTGAGGCTCACTTTGATCGCGATGCATGGAACAAAAACATGGACTGAAAAACAATGTCAACACCAAACTTTGAGCAGTCCAGTGTATGTCCCTTCTGCCGGCGCAGCTGGTGGCCCCCAGTGAGCCTCAGGCGCTAGCCGTGGGCCTGAGGCGGATTGTGGTGCCGGCCCACGGCTAGCGTCTGAGGCTCACTTTGATCGCGATGCATGGAACAAAAACATGGACTGAAAAAACAATGTCAACACCAAACTTTGAGCAGTCCAGTGTATGTCCCTACTGCCGGCGCAGCTGGTGGCCCCCAGTGAGCCTCAGGCGCTAGCCGTGGGCCTGAGGCGGATTGTGGTGCCGGCCCACGGCTAGCGCCTGAGGCTCACTTTGATCGCGATGCATGGAACAAAAACATGGACTGAAAAAACAATGTCAACAACAAACTTTGAGCAGTCCAGTGTATGTCCCTACTGCCGGCGCAGCTGGTGGCCCCCAGTGAGCCTCAGGCGCTAGCCGTGGGCCTGAGGCGGATTGTGGTGCCGGCCCACGGCTAGCGCCTGAGGCTCACTTTGATCGCGATGCATGGAACAAAAACATGGACTGAAAAAACAATGTCAACAACAAACTTTGAGCAGTCCAGTCTTCGGCTGCGGGTCAAACAGGCAGCAGAGCCACGAAACTCGGCAATCCCGTGCTACCCATGTCTCAAAAAGCAACGAAACCACCACATGTTGCAAGATATTGCCCAGTCTTTGCAAGAATTTCACTATCAGGTGATTGATTTCTGTCACATCGTGAGAGAAGATTGTCGGCGAGGTTCAGTTTAGGAAGAATGAGTAAAGTTTGTTGAGCATCCCCATCTCGACCGACGTTCGACGTGACCGGCTACGTCAAATGGTTCAAACCCAAGGATTTGCGTCCCTGGGAGAACTTGCTGCGTCGCTGGGTGTCAGCGATTCGACGATCCGCCGCGACCTGGAGCAGTTGGAGTCGGCTGGAGAAGCGAAGCGGACGCACGGCGGGGTATTTTGGACAGGCGACACCTCCACGATTCGGGCTTTTGAGAACCGAACGGACGAAATGTGGCCGGCCAAAGCGGCGATCGGAGTCGCCGCAGCAAACTTGATCGACGACCGAGACACGATCCTTTTGGATGGCGGCAGCACGACTTACGAGCTGGCGAGGAATCTCGTCGGACGGCCCCTACAAGTCGTCACCAACAGTCTGCCGATCGCGCACTTGCTCAGCAACAGCGCATCGATCGACTTGGTGATGATCGGTGGATGCGTCCACGGTCGAACCGCGGTGACGATCGGCCCGCTCGCCGATTCGATGTTGCGGAGCCTGAATGTCGGCAAAGCGTTCTTGTCGGTCGCCGGCATCACATCGCGTGGTTACTTCAACAGCGACTTGATGCTCGTGGAAAGCGAGAAGGCGATGTTGGCGTCGGCAGACCAAACCTTTGTGGTCACCGACCACTCCAAATTCGGCAAGGTCAGCTTGTCACGATTGTGCGGACTGGATCAGGTCAGCACCGTCATCACCGACTCGGACTTGGATTCGTGTTGGAAAACAAAGTTGGAGCAAGCAGGGGTCAACCTAGTATTGGCTGCTGTCGCGGCGACGCAGCAGGGGGACTCCGATTCGGCAATGGAAGATTGAAACAAGGCGTAGCCTGACCACAACAGCCAAGTCTGAAACGGCTGTTTCCTCATCACAAAACCATGTCAGTATTTTCTGACCACTGAAAAACATAGAACATGAGCACAGCATCGATCGATCGACAGACCATAGAAGCAATGGTCCGCAATGCGTTGCGACAATCGGCATCACCGGCACCAAGAACACGCTCGGGAAATCCGCCCGGCTGGGTGAACGGGAAACCCAATCTACGTGTCAGCATCTCTGCTCGCCACGTGCACTTGACCGATGAGCATGTCGAGATCCTGTTCGGACCGGGCGCAAAACTGGAACCCGAGAAAGATCTCTACCAAGACGGCTTTTACGCAGCCAAACAAACGGTGATGGTCGTCGGTCCGCGTCGACGAATGCTGCCCAGTGTTCGCGTCCTCGGCCCCACCCGGCCTGCCAGCCAAGTCGAACTGGCGTTCACGGACTCCATCTCGCTCGGGATCGACGCCCCTGTGCGACACAGCGGCAAGATCGACGGCACGCCCGGTTGCGTATTGGTCGGGCCCGTCGGCAGCGTGCAGCTTCACCAAGGTGTGATTCGCGCCGCCCGACACGTGCACTTGAACGATGCCGACGCAGAATTCTACGGCGTCCAAAACGGCGACATGATGCAACTCAAGATCGTCAGTCACGAATGCACAACAATCTTTGACGACGTTTTGGTTCGTCAAGATTCCGCGGCAAAGCTGGAAGTGCACATCGACACCGACGAAGGCAACGCGTGCCATTTGGATGCGGCAAGCGAAGTTCAGTTGCTGAAGATTTCCAGCGGATGTGCTTGCAAGCACTGAGCGATTCCATCCAATTCGCACAATTGTTTCCGATGGCACTCGATCCCGTTCTCGTTACTCAAACCAATCTTACTCTCCCCCCTGTTTCTATTGAGGCAAGTTTCTAATGGCAAAGATAAGTGAAGCACTCGGCATGATCGAGACCAAAGGGTTTGTCTCCTTGGTCGAAGCCTGTGATGCAATGATGAAGGCAGCCAATGTTCAATTCATCGGCTGGGACAACATCGGTGGCGGCTTGGTCAGCGCGTTCGTCAGCGGCGATGTCGCTGCAGTGAAAGCGGCTACGGACGCAGGCGCTGCGGCAGCCGGACGCGTCGGTGAAGTCGTCAGCGTGCAAGTGATCCCACGTCCGCACGACGACTTGGCCAAGATCCTCAAGGCCGGCGCGCCAGCGAAGAAGTAATTCGCTTCGTTCCCAACACTTTTTGAACAACAACACACAACTTTAGAAGAGCACTCCCATGAATGATGCAATCGGTTTGATTGAAACCAAAGGCCTGCTGGCGTTGATCGAAGCAACCGACGCGATGGCAAAATCCGCCAACGTCGAAATCACCAAACGCGTAGACATCGGTGGCGGTTTGGTCACGACCATTGTCAGCGGTGACGTCGGCAGCGTTCGCGCAGCGGTCGAAGCCGGAGCCAACGCAGCCGCAGCAGCCGGTGAATTGGTCAGCAGCCACGTGATCCCACGTCCCGCAGAGGGTTTGGCAAAGGCTTTTTTGTCCTAAGCCGTCAAGAACTTGCTGACGCAGATCTTGCCGCCGCGACCGCATCGGCGCTCACGCCCTCGGCGGTCTCACACGGCAAAGCTGCCCCCCCAGCAAGTCTTGACCAAACGATTCGTTCTCGACGCTTGCCGTTGTTTCCATCCTTTGAGGTTCCCGTGCTGATCCTTGTCGCCAATTTGGGCTCGACCAGCTTCAAATATCGCCTGTTCGAAATCTCCGACGATTGCAAAGTCGGCGACATTCACAACGCCCGGTGCTTGGCACGCGGTGGAGTGGAGCGAATCGGCGATGCACAGAGTCCTTGCAAGGTAGAGATCGGCGACTGGAAAGACGAGCGAACGCTCACGGTGCCCGATCACGGTGTTGCCGTCCAAGCTTGCTTGGACCAACTGACCGATCCGGATCACGGCGTTCTAAAAAGTGCAAGCGAAGTCGCGGCGATCGGTTTCAAAGCCGTTCACGGCGGACGAATCTCGGGCGTCTTCCGCGTGGACGATACCGTGCTCGATGCGATGGCGGAAATGAACGCCGCTGCACCGGCACACAACCCGCCGTACATCGCAGCGATGAAAACGTTGCAACAACGGTTTCCCGATCTACCGCTCGTCGCAGCCTTTGAAACGGACTTTCACCAGACCGTTCCTGCGGCTCGACGAGAATACGCGATCCCACGCCAGTGGGCAGACGAGTTTCATGTTCGCAAATGGGGATTTCATGGTGCCAGCCACCGCTACATCTCCGTTCGCAGCGCAGAACTCTTGCAACGTGACGACGCACGCGTGATCTCTTGTCACCTCGGTGGCAGCAGTTCTCTCACCGCGATCGACTCAGGCAAGAGCGTGATGACAACGATGGGCATGACGCCACAAACCGGTTTGCCGCAAAACAATCGGGTCGGCGATTTTGATCCGTTTGCCTTGCCGTTGATCATGCAACGAACCGGTTTGAGCCTGGAGGAGACGCTCGCGCAGTTGGCCAGCAAAGGTGGACTGTTGGGACTGAGCCAATCCAGTGGTGACATTCGCGACTTGCACGAGGGTGCCGCCCAGGGGAATGAAAGCTGCCAACTGGCACTGGACGTTTACGTTCAAGAAATCCGACGTCACATGGGCGGCATGATGGTCGCCCTGGGACGCGTCGACGCGATCGTGTTCACCGGTGGAATCGGCGAAAACGACGATGCAATCCGCTCGGCCGTTTGCAGCGGCTTGGAAGGATTTGGCATTGATGTCGACACGGCAGCCAACGGTTCGGGCAAAGGTGAGTTTGCTTTTCATTCGCCAGAGTCACGTACGGCGTTGTGGGTGATCCCGACGAATGAGGAAGTGATCGTGGCCAGTCAATGTGTCCAAGTCCTTCAGCAGGACGGAGCAAACTAAATGTTTATCGCCAGAGTCACAGGATCGGTCGTCAGCAGCACCAAGGTGTCTTCGATGACCGGACACAAGTTGATGGTCGTTGAGCCGTATCGGCTTGAGGAAAAGAAACGCAAGAGCCTGGTCACCACGGGACGTACCTTCATCGCCGTCGACACTCTCGGCGCCGGCGAGAATGACTACGTGTTGGTGGTCCAAGGCAGCAGTGCACGACTGACGCCGGAAACCAAAGAGTTGCCGATCGACGCGATGATCATCGGCATTGTGGATCAAGTCCACATCGACAAAGCGAGCGTGTACGCCCGCAAAGACGAAAAGTAAGTCCCTAAAGATCTCCCACTCATAGCGACGCGTTCCCAAACGCTGAATCCAATATGCAATTCGACGAAAACCTCATTCGCAATGTGGTCGCACAGGTGCTGGCGGAAGTCGGCCCGATGCCGCCTGGACTGAACGCGACACCAGCGATCCCGGGTGGACGACACGGCATTTTCTACGATGCCGACTCCGCCGTCGCCGCCGCCCGCGCTGCATTCGAACAGCTCCGTGAGCGAAGCTTGGAGGATCGCAAGCAGATCATCAGCATCATTCGACGCATTTCGATCGAGCAATGCGAAGAACTCGGACTGATGGAGATGGCCGAAACGCAAATCGGTCGCCCCGAGCACAAGATCGAAAAGCTTCGCACCTTGGGTGAACAGTCACCTGGCGTCGAGTTCCTCGAAACCAAAGCGTTCAGTGGCGACCACGGTCTGGCCATCATCGAACGTGCACCGTTCGGCGTCATCGGCGCGATCACTCCCGTCACTCACTCATTGCCCACGATCACGGGCAACGCGGTCAGCATGATCGCCGGTGGCAACACCGTCGTGGTCAACCCGCACCCATCGGGCAAGAAGGTTGCTGCGGAAGGCGTCCGACGATTCAACGAAGCAATCTCTCGTGAGATGGGCATCGACAACCTGATCTGCGTGATCGCCGAGCCGACTCTGGAAAGCGCCGACGCGTTGTTCAAGAACCGCAATGTCGCACTGATTTGTGTCACCGGCGGTCCCGCCGTCGCACGCGCGGCACTCAACAGTGGCAAACGAGCCATCGTCGCCGGACCGGGTAACCCACCCGTTGTCGTCGACGAAACCGCCGACCTCGACCTGGCCGCTCGATGCATCATCCAAGGTGCTGCCTACGATAACAACCTGCTCTGCATCGCCGAGAAAGAAGTCTTCGTCGTCGAGTCGGTTTTCGATCAAATGATGGCCGCGATGCGAAACGCGGGCGCGTTGGAGCTCAACGCACAACAGATTGCGACGCTGACATCCAAGGCGATTGTCAAGGTCGGCGACGACCAGCACGATGCGGCGTGCAAAGATTACATCGGCAAAGACGCAAGTTTTCTGGCCCAGGCAGCCGGCGTGGTCGCACCCGCCGGTACCGAACTTGTCTTTGGCGAAACCGATGAGCACCATCCGTTCGTAAGCGTCGAACAGATGATGCCCTTCGTTCCTTTTGTCCGCGCCCGCGACGTCGACCATGCGATTGCATTGGCCAAAAAGTACGAGCACGGCTTCCGTCACACCGCGATCATTCACTCTCGCAACGTCCGCAACATGACCAAGATGGGACGCGAAATGGACGTCACGCTGTACGTCAAAAACGGTCCCTGCATGGCATCACTCGGCTTGGGTGGCGAAGGCTACCTGTCGTTCTCGATCGCAGGTCCGACCGGCGAAGGCGTCACGACGCCCACGACGTTCACCCGTGAACGTCGCTGCAGCATGATCGACGAACTCCGCGTCGTCTGATTCCAAGCCAGTCCATCGTCCACGAAAACGAACCATGCAACCCGCCCGCGTCCTGGGATCGACCAACGCCACTGTCCGACACGAAAGTTTCGTCGGCCAGCGGCTGGTCATTATCCAACCGCTGGGCGTCAATGACAGCCCCGACGGACCACCGCTGATCGCCTTGGACGCCGTGGGTTGTCGCAAAGCAGACCGGGTGATGATCACTAGCGACGGTAGCTACGCCCACATCACCACCAAGCACGACAAAACACCTGCCCGATGGACCGTCATCGGCATCATCGACAACTGAATCATGATTTCCCCGCATCCCCAGCCACCTAGCGCACTGGACCGGCAACACATTGCCGCCGTCGTGCGTGAAGTGATCGCGAGACTGCAGGGACAAATCAGCACGTCAAACGACGACAACCATTCACGCGTGATCACAGAGTCCGTTGTTTCGGTCTCAACCCTGGACGAACTGCCGAAGAAAACGACGAGGGTGCTGATCTCGCAACGAGCGATCGTGACCCCCGCGGCCAAGGAACATGCCAAAGCCAACGGCATTGCCATCGAACGATCCGGGACACAGTCAGCGATCCAACCAACACAATCGACAACCGCCAACCACTCCAGCGAAAACATTCACGACACCGATCGCCCCGAACGCCTCGACGCAATCCTGCGACAGTTGCAACTTCGCGGCGTTGCCTTGTGCCCGCAAACTCGAGTCGTCTGCACGGATCACCCGGCTGCAGAAGTCCACCGGCGATGCGTTGCGGGCGATCGTGCGGTGATGATCGGCTCGATCGCAGATGTCAGGCGGTTCGGTAGCGAATGGAATCCGAATGTTTGGGTGCTGGACATGAACAAAATGAATTTGATCACCGCTGTCAACGCGATCGCGATGATCGGAAAGTAGGCTTCCCATGAGAATTGCACGCACGATCGGAACGGTCACGCTGTCACGCTCGCATCCGGCACTTGCCGCTGCGAAATTGCGTTGCATCGAGATGCTCGATTCGATCGACCGAGTTGATGAGCAACCGCTCGGCGGCGACACCGTCGTCGCATGGGACCTGTGCAGCACGGGCCTGGGAGACTTGGTCGCCGTCGCGGAAGGCCCCGAGTCGGCGCAGCCATTCCGCCCGGACATCAAACCACTGGACGCAACCATCGTCGCACTGCTGGACAACATCGAACTTTAAAAGGTGTCAGAACTTTAAAAGGTGTCAGGTACCTTTTTCGTCGAATAACCACATACATAACGATCCAAGACACACCCCCTTCGGAGAGATCCCATGCAAAATATTCACAAGATCAAGCAAGACATGTGCGACATCGGGCGTCGTATTTACAACCGACAATTCGCCGCGGCCAATGACGGAAACATCACCGTGCGTGTCAGCGACAACGAAGTGCTCTGCACGCCGACGTTGCACTGCAAGGGTTTCTTGACTCCGGACGACATTTCGATGATCGACATGACGGGCAAGCAGATCTCTGGTCGCAAGAAACGCTCCAGCGAAGCCTTGCTGCACCTGGAAATCTACAAGCAACGTCAAGACATCCGCAGCGTTGTGCACTGCCACCCGCCGCACGCCACCGCGTTTGCGATCGCTCGCGAACCCATTCCACAGTGCATCCTGCCGGAGGTCGAAGTCTTCCTGGGTGATGTGCCGATCACGAAGTACGAAACACCCGGCGGACAAGCGTTCGCAGATACAATCATCCCATTCGTCAGCAAGACGAACATCATGATCTTGGCCAACCACGGTACCGTCAGCTACGGCGAAACCGTCGAACAAGCCTATTGGTGGACCGAGATCCTGGATTCTTATTGCCGCATGCTGATGCTGGCCAAGCAACTGGGCAACGTGTCGTACTTGAGTCAGCAGAAATCACAAGAGCTGTTGGACCTCAAGGATCAGTGGGGATACAAGGATCCACGCAACACACCTGAGTACCAAGACTGTGACATCTGCGCCAACGATATCTTCCGCGATTCGTGGGCCAATAGCGGCGTCGAGCGACGTGCATTCGAAGCGCCTCCTGCCGCGAAACCAACCGCGAAACCAGCGGTGTCGCCCGCGTCCAGCTCCGGAATCAATGAAGAGCAATTGGTCAAGCTGATCACCGACGAAGTCATGCGTCAGATGAAAGCGTGAGTCGGCGAGTCCATCCGCCTCATCTCTCTTTAAGCACACAAATTCAAATCCTCGGTCTTACATCATGAAAGTTTCCATCATCGGCGGCGGCGGCCTGGTCGGCTCCTGCGCCGCATTTGCATTGCAGTGCGGCGGCATCGCCCGTGAAATCGCTCTTCTGGACGTCAACCAAGAACTCGCAGTCGGCCAAGCGTTGGACTTGCAACACGGCGGCCCCAGCGTCGCTGATCAGACCATCTCCGGTGGCGGATACGAGCACATCCCATCCTCCGACGTGATCTGCATCACCGCGGGACTTCGCCGCAAACCGGACGAAAGCCGACTGGACTTGATCAACCGTAACACGGATTTGTTCTTGCAAATCCTCAGCGATGTCAAAGCCGCCGGCCCCAAATCGTCGGCGATCGTTCTGGTCGTCAGCAACCCCGTCGACATTTTGACTTACGTTGCGGCACAAAAACTTGGCTTGCCGTGCAACCAAGTCATCGGGCTGGGCACGCAACTGGACACGATCCGTTTTTGTTCGCTGATCGCCGAGCAGTTGAACTCACCTCCGACTCAGACAAGTGCGTTGATCTTGGGTGAGCACGGTGAGTCGATGGTGCCGATCTGGAGCAGTGCGACGATCGCCGGACTGCCGCTGGACAAGTATCCCGGTTGGTCACCGACGCTTGCGACTCAGTTGTTCACACGAACCCGTGGCAGCGGAGCGGAAGTCATCAAACGCAAAGGCGGGGCGGGATTCGCTGTGGGTATCGCAATTCGCGATGTGATCGAAGCGATCATCTTGGATCGTCGCTGCGTGCTGCCCGTCAGCAGCATTCAAAGCGGCTGCTACGGCATTCGTGACGTCGCTCTTTCGGTCCCGACTGTCGTCGGACGCACCGGCGTGGTCGACCGAATGGAAATCGATCTATGGCCGAAAGAGGTCCAAGGCATGCGAGCCAGCGGAGCGGCCCTGAAGAAAACCCTCGACGTGGTGCTGAGCCGAATCGGCTAAGGGCTGGGCTTCTCAAAACTGTTTGACCCGCAGCCGAAGGCGCAGGTGACACAACCAACCGGATCACACCGCAGTGTCAAACGCAGCGAAATCACACGATTTCGCAGGAAGTGGCATCAGGTCCCCAGCAGCTCAACGTCTCTACGAGCAAGACACCACCAAACGCCGTGAGCCGCGACGCGTCAGCGGCCGGGTCTTGCGTTGGGCTGCGGAAAGGTTGGTGTTGTGGCATTTCCGGCTTGCACAAGTTTTCTGTCACTTCCCCCCAAGTTCTTTGGGGGAAGTGACAGTGGACAAGCAATGGATCGCCGATGCCCTGAAAGGGCCTGGACATGAAAGCCCGGGGCACAGCGAAGCGACGCCCCGGGTTCAATGGTTGCTGTCCCCGTTTCACCCTGAAAGGGGTGAGACAATCACGCCGCTTAGGCACCCTCGATGATCCGCACATCTGTGATGCTGAGACGACTGGCTGATGAGTGCAGCATGTAACGCCCTTTCAGGGCTGAGAGTAACCCTCAGTCATAATCATCCCCGGGGCGTCGCTTCGCTATGCCCCGGGCTGTCTTGTTTTGTCCCTTCGGGACGCAAGTTCGCTCGGGCCGAATCTCAAGATCCGTAGAGACTACTGCGTCGGGCTTCACATCGTTTGCCCCGCAGCCGAAGGCGCAGGAGACACAACCAGACGGTTTACACCGTAGTGCCAAACGCAGCGGAATCCGCGGTAAGTGGCATCAAGTCCTCAGTAGCTCAACGTGTCAAAACGTTTGACACTACCAAACGCCGTGAGCCGCGACGCGTCAGCGGCCGGGTCTTTCTCCCATCGAGCATCCGTTTCAGTGCGCAAAACCCGTGGCCTGACGGCCAGCGACTCAGGGCGTATGACACCACCGAACGCTATGCAACACGGTCACTTGATGACGATCGTGTGCCAGCTCTTATCTTGCCACTCATCATCTTCGATTCGAGGATCGCCGATGTAATCTTTCAAAACAGCCGACTCGCCATCATCAGCTAGCTCATAGACAAACGGGTCCCCATCGGTGGTCAGCAGATCAGCCGTTGAAGTTCCAGCGTCCCACAGCTCGCCCAAGTTCGTCGGCAAACGTCCCTCACGCGTCTGATACTGCTTGATCGCGATCGCCGTCAGCACGCGTCGTTTGGCTCGCTGGTGTTTGTAAAGGGCTTCCGCAAACGAGGAGAAACTCGGGCGGATCATGTTCAGCACCACGGATTCATCTGAAACCGGCAACTGCAAAAGCGTGTCCAAACTCCGACTTCGTTGCTTCGCCGCACCTCGGTCATCACTGTACAGATCCACTAGTCTACTGACGCTTTCAACGTGACTGACCGTGCCTGCCCCACGCAGATCGGCAAGTTGATTCATTAGTTCAAAATGCGATTTGATGAAGCTCGGGGCTGTCGAAATCAGACCTCTGGGGACATCTGCCGTGAACACGTCGGATAGTTCCTCAATCACCGCCAACTCGATTCTCAGTTCGTCAAGAACGGTTTGTCGCCATCGATCGCCAACATCATCATTCGCACGGATGATTTCGGCGACCTGCGCTAACTCTTCATCCGACCAGAAATCGTGTTGCAACGTTTCCTCGACCATTTTGAATTGCGTATCCACGCAACTGATTTGCAGGAGATCGCAAATGATCAAGTGGAGTGTCGCGTGCTGTTCGTTGAAAACATCGAATCGTCGAAGCGTCTGCAGAGCTCGTGTCGTGTCATCTTGATGAAAGGCATCAATCAAATCGGCCTGCAGTAGACGTGCGAGGTTTCGGCTTTGCTCAAACTCGGGCAACAGAGTGCTGATGCCATTGAATTCGATCGGCAGCCAGATCGGCTTGCTCGACTCGGCTCGCAGTTCATCGAGTTCCGCCAATACCGGAGCAGCCTGGTTGGCGATTTCCGCACAAGCTTCCTTGGCATCGTCGATACCCAAATGATTGTCGGCAGCAGTCGATGCTTCCACGATTGCGAAAGCTGGCGATTTCACAATCGCTGTCGCCGAATCCAAGATGCGTTTCCAGCGTGCTGTTTGATCCATGGACGATTCGCTGTCCATTCGCTGAGTGAACCATTGGTTGATGGAGACATCAGATCCGTCGGTGTATTGCAGGCGAGCGGCACGCACTTGGCTGGCTCCCACCATCCAACTCATGATCGCGACCATGATGACGATCAGCAGCCCGACGATCGGCAGCGCAACGATTGCCAAGTATCGCAGGTCGGATCCGGAAAGCCGCGACGTTGGGCGTTGATCTGTTTGCTGGTTCATTGTTCGTCCTGCGTTTTGGTGGGTTTTGAATCCGACTCATGTGCTTGGCCGCGTAGCATTTCGACCTCGCGTTCCCATTGCTGCCCCCAGAAAACGGCAGGCAATTGGTCACTATCCACACGCACGCGATTGATTGCAGGTTTTTTTGCGAGTCGATCGGAATAGGGCCCCGCCGCAAAATCACTGCCGGGAGACGTGACCAATGAATGAAAACGCTCTTTCAAAACGGTATCGTTGGGGTGATCAAGAATCGAAAGGGCCGTTTCGACGATGGCGTCCATCTGATGTGGTAGCTGTCGCTTGTAAACGAATCTGGGTGAACTCGCTAAAGACCTCGAGGCAAGGTCCAAAAGTAGTCCAGGCAGCACATCCGGCACCTGCGTCCTGCGCCAAGTCATCAGGACTGCTCGACGACGCAGCGCGTTGCGATCGGCAATGGTTGGAAACGACTGGATCACTTTCCTAATCGGCCCGCGGTCTCGAAACGCCGTGAGTTGGTCATCCGACACGGCGTCAGCGAGGACGATCTCAAGACGATCTGCCCGCTCCTGATCGATCCATCGCTCACTGCGTCGCGTTGCAGAGAGAATCTGTGCTGTGGCAACCAGCCAAGGGGCATATTGCTCAAAAGCCTCTGCCTTCTTTCCCTCGTTCGCTTGGTCGAACCGTACTCGCTGATATTGAATCGCTCGCAACCATCGTGCCAGCGTCTCGGCGGGCAGCAACGCCGCTTGGCCGGGAAAGTCATTGAGTGCTTTCAGTGCGGGCATGAACTCCACTGGTGTCCGTTCTTGTCTCTCGAGAAAGTGCGTGATGACTTCGTGCGTCAACTCGTCGATGGCCCCCATCTTGGTCACGTTGAGTACGAAAGGATTGTCATCTGAAGCGGTTCGCCTGCGGAGGCTTTCGGCTTCACGCATCAGCGATTGTTTAGTGCTCGCAGCCATCGACGGAGAGTTCAAAAGAATCATCCCAACGGGAACGCATGGAATGAAGATCATCAGCAACAGGACACCTCCGCTGATGCACCAGTTCTTCCAACGTTCCCGTGAATCGATGTACCGCGGCATCATGATCCAAGTGGCAATCAGTGGCAGGGTCATGATCAAGCCGATCAACCAAAGCGGTGCGGCCCATTGAAACACCGCGATCGACAACCATACGAAAAACAGGAAGGATGCAACGGGAGCAAGTACCATCGCAATGATCAGCGCCGGCGAGACTTGAGAGATCCAGGTCGAGATCGAGTAAATGCCAAGCACATAAAGTCCGAAGATCGGCAAGCTCAATTGCGGGAAAGGATGAGTGCCGCCCTGCGAGCTGAGACTGATGACCGCGTATCCCAGCACCACGGTCGTCGCGAGGGCAAACGGCACCGCATTCCGGGCGATCCAAATTCGTGTCGGCGAAATCCCACGTTCGGCCAAAAAACGGACCTTCTCAGGCGCGCCATCAAACTTGAACACTCCCACAGAGAGCCACGACAGAGCGACGGGAACCAACAGCAGTGAGATCACGACGAGAAAGCGAGCGAAAGGGGCCAAACGACCAAAAGCAACTTCGAAATGCGTAAGCCACAGCAGTACCAACCATCCGATGATGAATATCCCAGACAACATCGCTAACACGCCTCGATTGCCGTGAATCGATTGATGAATCATTGATGCGATCTGAGTGCGGAAAACAGGAACGCTGACCGTTGATGTCGAAGGCCGAATTGCTTCGGCCATCTGAGAAAGTCGGATACTGGGCGCCTGCTGAGGAGACAGGGCAGCAAGTGCCGCTCGATATCCCATGTATCCGACAACAACGCTCAGGACGCTGCTGAATCCGTATTTGACCAAGAGCCACATGCCATCAGAAAGTGTGGCGTTTAATCGAGCACCGAAGACATTTCCCACAATTGCGATGCAGACCAGTGGCAGACACGCTAGTGGGACGATTGCGATCACGGATGCGAATTGATTGCGGATTCGCCAGGAGGTGTAGAAACCACACAGCAAGACGTAGATCGAGTGCAGTACGAAGATCCATGGATCAATGGAGGTAAACGGATCGTGAAAACTGCGAAGGGAAGCAGTACTCTGGGGATTCAGCATCGTTAGCCGAGTCAAGTAAAGCAGCAGGATCGTGATGCACCACATCACTGCCAGCCCGGCGACTCCGGCAATGAGCTTTGTGAGAATCAATCGCTTCGGGCTGATCGGCAACAGCATCAACCAATCCAGCGTACGCGAGAACCTCTCGTTCCCAATCAACATTGGCCCCGCACCAATCGCGAACAAACCGGGAAAGAGATAGAAGACAATTTGGAAGTCATGTGTCAAATGGATATTGTCAACGGCCAGCAAAAACAGAATCCACGCCAACATCAATGCCGAGAGCATCAGCACCATGGGCAAGGTTTGCCGATACTCTTTCCACGCAAACCATGTGTTCGGCTTGGGAAGATTGCTTGATTCGTAGGTGGACAGACGTGCTGGTGCGATCGTTTGGCTCATGGTCGAAATTCGCGTGCGCGGTAGTTGGCTTCGTGGGCTTGGTTCGCTGGCAACGTCATCTAGACATTGTTTCGAAGGTCACTGTAGTGACAGGTTGGTGTTTTGTAGCTGGGCGTAAGGTTCGTGTTGACGCGGTTGGTGCTGCTCGTTTTCGACTCGGAGAGTCGAACGACAATTGTCGCTCGACTTTCCAAGTCGATAGCGTGCCCCGCCAAACGTATAGCCAATCCCAAACGTTGACCAACGCAGACAGCGTCCGCCCTCACATTCGCCTAAACGGCTACGCGAGACCTCCCCCAGGTTCCTTGATGGATGTGACTGGTGCGAGTTTTGGTTCAGAGCGTACGGTTTGTGTTTGTGCGGTTGGTGCTGCCCGTTTTCGACTCGGAGAGTCGAACGACAATGGTCGCTCGACTTTCCAAGTCGATAGCGTGCCCCGCCAAACGTATAGCCAATCCCAAACGTTGACCAACGCAGACAGCCCCCGCCCTCACATTCGCCCAAACGGCCAAACGCGACCTCCCCCAGGTTCCTTGATGGATGTGACTGGTGCGAGTTTTGGTTCAGAGCGTACGGTTTGTGTTTGTGCGATTGGTGCTGCTCGTTTTCGACTCGGAGAGTCGAACGACAATGGTCGCTCGACTTTCCAAGTCGATAGCGTGCCCCGCCAAACGTATAGCCAATCCCAAACGTTGACCGGCGCAGACAGCGCCCGCCCTCACATTCGCCCAAACGGCCAAACGCGACCTCCCCCAGGTTCCTTGATGGATGTGACTGGTGCGAGTCTTGGTTCAGGGCGTACGGTTTGTGTTTGTGCGGTTGGTGCTGCTCGTTTTCGACTCGGAGAGTCGAACGACAATGGTCGCTCGACTTTCCAAGTCGATAGCGTGTCCCCCTAAACGTTTCACCACTCCCATTCGTTGACCGGCGCAGACAGCCCCCTCCCTCGCATTCGCCTAAACGGCTTTGCTCGACCTCCCCCAAGTTCCTTGGGGGAGGTGACATTGTTGACAGTGAGCGTTTTCTCATCGATCAAACTCCATTTGAGTCAACAGGATTGCTGGTGCATGCCACGAAGATTTCTTCCAAGGTGGCGACGCGAGTTCGGACGGCGGTCACGCCCGGTTCGTTTTGCAGCGTCTGGATGATTTGCGGATCAAAGTTCTGCACAAACGATTGACGTTGCCGCCCCGACGTTTCCTCGCTGAGCACGACGAAAGGCTCACTTAATGGCGCGAGAGCTTTCAACGGATCGTCCACGTCGATCACCACTTGATGGATCGAGTCGCGGATCTCCGCCAGCGGTCCCATCAAACGGATCTTGCCGTGATGCAAGATCGCGATCGTGTCCGCCACCCGCTCGACTTCGCTGATCTGATGGCTCGATAAAAACACTGTGCGTCCCGTCGCCGCCCGATCGATCATGCTTTCGAGGAAATTGCGACGGACCTTGGGATCCAATCCCGATGTGGGCTCGTCGAGAATCAACAAAGAGGGATCATGGGACAGCGCGAGCGATAAAGCGACTTTGGCGCGTTGGCCCTTGCTCAAATGACGAATCTTTTGATCCAACGGCAACTCGTATCGACGAACCATCTCGTCATAACGAGGTTGAAACGATTCATCGTAGAACGATGCGGTGAATCCGCCGATTTGCCCCACCGTCATCCAGTCGTACAACGCGGGGTTGTCCGAGACGTATCCGATCTGGCGACGAACGCCCAGCGGATCGCGAGTCGGATCGATGCCGCAAACCGTGCACGATCCGGCGCTTGGTTTTTGAAAGCCAGTCAAGATACGAATCAACGTCGTCTTGCCGGCACCGTTTTCGCCAAGCAATGCGAACACCGTTCCGGGTTGGATCTCCAAATCAACACCGCGTAGCGCATCGCAGCGACGATAGTGCATCGCCAGTGCCTGCGTTGTGATCACCGGTTGGGTCAAAGACGACACGGACTCTGATTCACGCGATTCGGCGGAGAGGGTTTCGTTGGACATCGATCGATGGCTCGCTAGAAAAAAGAATCAGGAATGAGAATCGGACGTGAGATCACTTTCCGACGTGTCGGCTTTTGCGGTGCCCACAGCGGACCCGTTGCCGCTGGGAGAGGCGTGAACGTTGGGCGGGGTGTCCGCCAGACGCTGGAGATGCTCGTCAACGATCCCCTGGATCCGTTCTCGACTGAGCCCCGAATTCCAGGCTTCCGTCAGCGCCGTTCCGATGCTACCCCGCAACACCGCGACTCGTTCGTCCAAGCAAATGTCGACCGCGCTGGGGCAAACCACCATGCCGCGACCGCGAAGCGATTCGATGACGCCCTCGGACTGCAGCGTCGTGAACGCTCGGGCAACCGTGTTGGGATTGATCGCCAACTGGCCGCTGAGCGCTCGAACGCTGGGCAAAAGCTGCCCCGGCCTGAGCGTGCCCGCGGCAACGGCAAATTTCACCTGCCTGACAACTTGCAGGTAAATCGCGACATCGCTTTGCAGATCCAGAGTAAAGAACATCGAACCGCCCGAATGAAACCAGGTGACTTAGTGTGCTGGTTAGATAGTACACCGATTCGGGTTGGCGTCAAGAGAGGATTTCAGGAGTTTTTTGAAGCGACGTGCGGCGCAGCGACCGTTGGTCATGCTCGGGACGTGAAGTTTATTGCTGACGTCTTTGATTACCCATCTGTATGGGCACTGATTCGGGAGAGCGAAATTGGATCCCGCGAGGGATCGCAGAAGGTAGCCACGGGTCGCCGAAGGCGCACCCGTGGTATGCGACAACCATGTTGAATCGCCTCCGAAGGGTGTCGCAGACGTCTCGGAATCGGGGCTGCGACCGCCTCCGGGGTCGGTTCTCGTCAGACCGAATGAACCGGCGATGATCGCTGCGCTCTATCGCCGGCTACCGTCTGAGACCGCTTCACGGTCATAGGCAGCAACAATTCTTTTCACGTCCCGAGCATGGCCTACCTCACTCCGTACAACGAAAAACGCCCAGGCAATGAGAGTGCCTAGGCGTTTCGAGTTTCTGCTGACTTAAGCGACGTAGAGCTTACTGGTTGAATTGCTCGTCGATCGTTTCTTTCGCACCTCGTGATCCGAGTGCTCCCCAAAGTCCAAACGGGCTTTCCATCCCGCTGCGGACGTTCGGGTCATTCGCGTGGTCGCGTCCCGGTGCACAGGCGTCCGAATTTCCGGCTTCGATGCTGTCTGAGATAAAGATCACCGCACCGTCACCCATCAAGATGTGAGCTCCACCCTGGTGATAGCTGCCGGCAGCCATCAGGGGATCAGACATCGCATCGCCATCAAGGATGTTGGGACTGTTGGGAGGCAGGATCGTCTGGAAACTGGTCGTTGATGCACGGCCATCGGCCCAACGAGTACCGCGAGCATAGCTGTCTTGGTACAAGGTCAGACCGGTCGGCTGCAAGAATTGCGGACGATTCGGATCTCGAACAGCGTCAGCCAACGTCTTGGGAGTACACCAAGGATTGGGTCGCTGCCGTACGACCGTTGACTTGACTTGCAGGTCCCGACCGCAAGTTGGGATTTCACCAGCGGCAATCGTATTGGACAGGCCGTCTTGGATGTCGCGGAATTTCATTTCCGTTCGGTTCCAGAAAAAGCCTCGATTGGCGGCTTTGGCGCGGGTGATCATCCACGTTTCGGGAGTCGTCGTTACGCCGTTGCCGTTGCTGTGATAGACACCGATTTCGTTCTTCCCACCGAAACCTACGCGGTCAACGGCATCGCCGATACTGGCGGCATAGTTCGTTCGTCCGCCACCTTCCGGGCTGTCGAACGGATCGCTGGGGCAACGAAGCGTTGGGATCTCGGAAACCCAGGGTTCATAGTTGAACTGATTGCCGGTCGGCCCCATGGGTGGCCATACTCCGCCGGTCGAAGGGATCGCTGTAGCCGGGTCAACGGATACATTATTGGGATTCGAGATTTTTTCCCACAGCCCCTGCTGTTCCATGAAGGGCGTCAAGCCAACCAACCAGCTCAGGCGGCTGCGATTGCAGTCAAAATCAGCCGCCATGACTCCAGCCCTGTCAGTTCCGCCCATCTGAGCTGGCAAGTTTTTGTAGTTACTGTGGTAGTTCTGCAGCGCAAGCCCAATTTGCTTGAAATTGTTGCTGCAACTCATGCGGCGGGCTGCCTCACGAGCGGCTTGAACCGCAGGCAACAGCAGCCCCACCAGGATGCCAATGATGGCGATGACGACCAGCAGTTCCACCAAGGTGAACGCTGAACGCCGATTTGAAGAAAACATAAAAGGACCTCTAAGAAAAGAATCAATCGATCGGGTGCCGGCGAATTACAGGCGAACCGGCAAGCGTCTCCATTATTGGCCAACAAGGGGGTAGATGCAACTGTCGAATGAGGCAACGACCTGGATGTCCCTTGAATTCCAGTGTGATTGTCGATTTTCCCCCGTTTTGACGAACAATTTTGCCGCGAAAAAAACGCGGGGGGGCGTGGCCAGGTGGACACGGAGCAGGAAGGCTTGAAATGGAGCATCCTCTACGAGTGCATCGTCCAGTCTTAAAACGTGGGTTCGATGAATGAGCCTTTTTGGCGTTAGCCACGGTTCTCGCGACACAACCTTAAAACGTGGGTTCGATGAATGAGCCGTTTTGGCGTTAGCCACGGTTCTCGCGACACAACCGTGGCTAACGCTGGGCTGTCCAAAATTTGGCTTGACATGCAACTTCAATTGACCGGTTTTGTTCCTCAATTGGAAGATACGCCGAAGGCGTTGTTGTTGAACGCCTTCGGCGTAGTGGGAGAAAAGTTGCGCATGCCAATCCCCGTACAACCTCAACCTTTTGACAGCCCAGCACGAAGCGCAAGCGAGTGAATAAAACGCCGTGAATCACTCGCTCGCGCGTGGTGCTGGTATCAAAGCTCAACTCGCGATTTTGGCACTAGGTACAGTCCCGGTTGTAGAGATCGTGCAATAAAAAACGCCCCGGCACTTCTGCCAGGGCGTTTTCGTGATTCAGTGGCTCACTCAGAGCTGACGTTACTGATTCAACTGTTCGTCGATCGTTTCTTTTGCACCGCGTGATCCGAGTGCTCCCCAAAGTCCGTAGGGGCTTTCCATCCCGCTGCGAACGTTCGGGTCGTTGGCGTGGTCACGCGCCGGTGCGCAGGCGTCAGAATTTCCGGCTTCGATGCTGTCCGAGATGAAGATCACCGCACCGTCACCCATCAGGATATGAGCTCCACCTTGGTGATAGCTGCCAGCAGACATCAGAGGATCGGATCTCTCTGCGCCGTCAAGGATATTGGGGCTGTTGGGTGGCAGGATCGTTTGAAAGCTAGTCGTCGTCGCACGACCATCGGCCCAGCGGGTACCACGAGCATAGCTGTCTTGATACAAGGTCAATCCGGTTGGAAGCAGGAACTGCGGACGATTTGGGTCTCGAACCGAGTCCGCCTCCGTTTTGGGGGAGCACCCCGGATTGGCGCGATTCTGGACAACCGTCGATTTGACTTGCAGGTCGCGTCCGCAAGTGGGGATCTCACCAGCGGCGATCGTGTTGGACAATCCGTCTTGGATGTCGCGGAATTTCATTTCCGTTCGGTTCCAGAAGAAGCCTCGATTGGATGCCTTGGCACGAGTGATCATCCAAGTTTCAGGTGTGGTCACCAGGCTGGTTGGGCTGCTGTGGAAAACGCCAATCTGGTTCTTGCCACCGAAGCCGACACGGTCGACGCCATCTCCAAGGCTGGCAGCATAGTTCGTTCGCCCGCCACCTTCTGGACTGTCGAACGGATCGCTTGGGCAGCGAAGCGTTGGGATTTCAGATACCCAGGGAACGTAATTGAATTGGTTGCCGGTCGGTCCCATCGGTGGCCACGTTCCACCGGTGGAAGGAATCGCAGTTGCAGGGTCAACGGACTCGTTGTTGGGATTAGAAATCTTTTCCCAAAGTCCTTGTTGTTCCATGAATGGCGTCAAGCCAACCAGCCAACTCAGTCGTCGACGATTGCAATCGAAGTCCGGAGACATGGCACCCAGAGCGCTCGTTCCGCCCATCTGAGCAGGCAGATTTTTGTAGTTGCTGTGATAGTTTTGAATCGCAAGCCCGATTTGCTTGAAATTGTTGCTGCAGCTCATGCGTCGCGCTGCTTCACGAGCAGCTTGAACCGCAGGCAGCAAAAGCCCCACCAGGATGCCAATGATGGCGATGACGACGAGCAGTTCAACCAAAGTGAATGCCGAACGCCGATACGACTGCGTCATAAAAAATTGAACCTTCAAGAAAAGAAATGGAAAACCACAGCTAGGTTGCGGGCCGATCTGAGATAATTAGCCAGCACCAATCCCACATTATTAGACGCTAATGGGGAAATCCGCAACGATTAAACTCCTCCGGAATGTGAGAATACCGCGCGGTCCATAAGAATCATTCCACTTACGCCCCCAGTGTGAGATCACCAGCGGGCCCCCGGCAGATGATCATGGCCTTCTCCGGCAGATTAAACCAACGGCAGATGAATCTGCTCCCGACGTTGTGGACGAGGTCACGAGTCCCCTGCAGCGAAATACCATGCCGGGGACTCGTGACCTCGTCCACTACCAGTAAGCATTCTTCTGCCCCTCGCCTTGTCTCTGGATGTCAGAGTCTCAAGGTGTCAGACGCGCTGCGCCGTTGGCAAGTTCCCAACGTGTGGCAATAGATGCGTGTAGACGTCGACGCCCGATAGAATCTTGGGTACCGAAGGGCACTGCTGGGCAACGCTGGGCTGTTCAAAATTTGGCGTTGTCGCACTGTGGCGCTCCGCAAGTTTCTGTCACATCCCTCGGGCGCAGCTGGGAGGCAACCGTTGCGAATCACGGCACAAGACGTATGGCTTGTGTTTGGCGGATGGTGGTGTTCGTTTTCGACTTGGAAAATCGAACGACAATCGTCGCTCGACTTTCCAAGTCGATAGCGTGCCCCGCCAAGCGTTTTGCCGTTCCCAATCATTGACTTGCGCAGACAGGCCCCCCCCTCGCATTCGCCTAAACGGCTCTGCTCGACCTCCCCCAAGTTCCTTGGGGTAGGTGACAGTGGACAAGAAACGGCTCATGGAAAAACGCCGAAACATCAAGTCAACGCCAAATTTTGAACAGCCCAGCGTTAGGCCCGGCCGCTTACGCGTCACGGCTCACTTAGTGAGCAGTCTTATTCGGCTACGAGTCAAGCGTTGATCGCCTCAGATCAAGGATCGTTGGACTGAGCTGCGCTGGGTTTCGGGCCGGGAGTTTCACCGGGGAACTCCTGGTTGTCTGATTGGGCAGCTTCCGCATCAATTGCGGCTTGGTCGTTACCTGTGATGACCTTGGGCTCCGAGCTTCCTCCGCAACCCACAAACGTGGGTGCCAAAAGCATCAGGAATGCCAAGGTGTAAGCGAATCGAACCATGACGATAGCCTTGTTTCGGGGATGTGAGGGATTCAAACGAAAAACATTCTGACATCGATTGCTCAAAGGACCGCCCAATAAGGAAGTTCTCTGAATAATCAACGCCTTCATTATCCCGCAACCGGCGTTCAGTTCAACTGCCGCACGAATGTTCGCTGAGAATTGGCCGATGGTGCTTACCGATCGACGGTGCAGGGCTAACCGTGGACTGCTCAAAACTTTGGGGTTGACATTGTTTTTTCAGTCCATGTTTTTGTTCCATGCATCGCAATCAAAGTGAGCCTCAGGCGCTAGCCGTGGGCCGGCACCACAATCCGCCTCAGGCCCACGGCTAGCGCCTGAGGCTCACAGCCCCAGGTTCCCCGCTCTCCCCTGAGCCCAGTTTTGCAGTCCCTGCAGGCGTTGTTTGCCACGGATAAAGTAATCCTCGCCGAGCAAGGTCAAATGATCCTGAGACATCTGCGAAAACTTGGCTTCGCTTTTTTGTGTCCCCCGACCGACCAGCACGTCCGCGATGGCTTTGGCAATCCGCTGGTGGCCGACGATCGATGGATGAACGTGATCGATAAATTTTTCCGGATCGGAAATGCCATCGGGAAAGGGTTCGCGGCGTACATTCCATTGGTCCAAGATCTGATCCGTTTGAATAAGCGGCACGTTGTACTTCGCAGCAAGCGATCGCACCGACTCCATGATCGGGGTCGTCGCACGCAACGGACAGACATCGAAGTCTCGCGCCGCCGTCAGGTATTCGCGCGCTTCCCGTGTCCGCCCGAGATCCAATGACAACCGACCGGCGATGAAGTGTGCACCGGCATGCTGCGGATCCAACTTGATGCAACGAAGGCATGCCGCGATCCTGTCATCCGAAGTCCGCATCGCGTCGGTCGCCACTTGCCAGTGAGTTTCAAACGCATCTTGGTCGACCTCGTCGAAATCAGCGTTGGTAACTTTGATCGGCGGCGTCCCCACCAGATCACTTGCCGGCACACACAACACCAGCGAAACGTCTTGCGCGATCACTTTGTCGATCATTCGTTGCAACGTCACATGGAACTGCTGCTCCACTGCTTGCCGCCATTGCGGATCACGCTGGTACGACTCAAGTCCACCTGCATGATCCAGTCTTGTGTCGACCTCCGACGGCATCTCGGATTGCACTGTGGTCTTTGGGGGCGATGAGGCGAATCGCTGTTGTAGCCAACGTACGGTGTGCAGTCGGCGACCGAGTTTTGTCGCCCAGGTTTGCGTCGCGTTCATGGCCCGGAGCGATGCGTAAGTGCGGTCTTCGAGGAATTCGTTGTGACCTGTGTACAACACGATCACATCGGGCTGATGCAGTAAGACTTCGTCGAGAATCTTTTCCACGCGATAACTCGCATAAGAGACACCACCCAAGTTGACGATCTCGTCGCGAGAGTGATCGGCCGATTCTGAACCACGCGCGGCCAGTTCCAGTTTCAGCCAAGCAGGAAACGCGGTCTCGTGCGCGTACGGTCGGCCTTGAACGGTCGAGCCACCCAGTGCAAAGATCCTACGCGTGCCGGGCGCTTTCTCGATCGGAAATGCAGCGGGGCGAAAAAAGTTGTAGCGTTCTTGGGAGACCTCCCATTGTCCCGCCGGATCGTTTCGCACCAACAAAGATGGCATCGAAAAGATCTCTGAGGTCGGGTCGGCGTCGATGGCAGAATCCAGCTCGACCGACGCGCCCCCCGTCATCCTGAGCGACACCTCCGCGACAATCAATGGCAGCACACCCAAACAAATCGCCAGCGGCGCGAACCACCAGCGGCGTTTGACGCTCGCTGACGTGTCGCTGCTGGATTCGCTGCTGGATTCGCTGCTGGACTGCTCAAAGTTTGTTGTTGACATTGTTTTTTCAGTCCATGTTTTTGTTCCATGCATCGCAATCAAAGTGAGCCTCAGGCGCTAGCCGTGGGCCGGCACCACAATCCGCCTCAGGCCCACGGCTAGCGTCTGAGGCTCACTGGGGGCCACCAGCTGCGCCGGCAGTAGGGACATAAACCAGCGCAAACCCAAAAAGACGCAACCCCAACGTTTTGACAGTCCGGGCTTGCGCCTCCCAGGTTTGCACGTGAGGTTGCTTTGCCCGGTCTGTGACGTCACGATCCTCGCATTGTCACGCGAAACACTTTGCCGCAAACACATCCACAGAAAAAGAGAACAGAGCACCCGTGTCTGACAAAGTTTACTTGACCGGTTACCGCGGAACCGGCAAATCGGCCGTCGGCCGACGGCTTGCCCAGTGTCTGGGCGGTGATTGGATCGACTTGGATGATTTCATCGTCGAGCGGGCGGGTGAAACGATTCGTGAAATCTTCGCTGCCGGAGGAGAATCAGCGTTTCGAGACTGGGAGACGCGGTGCTTGGAACTGGTATCCAAACAATCTCAGGAAAAAAAAACGGAAAGTTCCGTCCGGGCAACACAAGTCATCTCGCTCGGCGGCGGAGCGATCTTGAGGGAACACAATCGAACCCTGATCGCCAGCAGCGGCCCCTGTATTTGGCTCGACGCGACCGCGGCGACATTGGCCAAACGCATCGGCGCCGATGCCGGCACTGCGGCGGCACGGCCTGCCTTGACCGATTTGAGCCCCGAAGACGAAATCGCCGAACTGTTGCGTGTCCGGCGACCGCTCTATCAGCAGGCTGCCGATGTTCGCATCGACACCGAAGGAAAAACGATCGAGCAAGTGCTTCAAGAAGCTGTCACGTGGCTCCGCTCAAGATAGCAAATCAACCGCCAGAGGCAGAGATCGGCGGGGAACGGAGAAACAAGCCAGATCCGGGGTTTTTCTCAACGCCCGTCTCGCTGTAAGCTCTGAGGCAATCTCATCGCACTCGCAATGACCAAAACCAACTAGAAGGATTCCCACCTGTGTTTGTCGCTGCATCAACTGAATGCTGGCCCCAACTGGAATTGCAGGAAGCAATTGAGTTGTTGTCTGACTTGGAGTTCACCGCGATCGAAATCGCGATTCATGAATCAGGAAAAATCAAACCCAGTGAACTGCTCCAGGATCCCGACCGCGCCATCCAGATGCTGAGGCACACGCATCGGCTGGACATCTCCGGCTACAGCGTCCAAATCGATCCCGGCCCCGACCATTACGACATGTTTTTGTCGATGTGCCGAATCGCCAAGGCCACCAAAGTCGTGACGCTGACGGTGCCATCGGCGGAACTGGGCACGCCGTTCAACGAGGAAGTCGAGCATTTGCAAAAGCTCGTCGAGCTGGGCGAGAGCGAAGGCGTCCGCGTATCGGTGAAGTGCCAACTGGGTTGCTTGAGCGAAGACCCCGATACCCTGATGGTGCTGTGCAACAACGTCGACGGCTTGGGCATCACGCTGGACCCAAGCGTCTACGTGGCCGGCCCGGCAAAGAACAAGAGTCTGGACAAGATCCTCAAGTTCGTCTGTAACGTGCACTTGCGCGACACGCGTCCCGATGCATTCCAAGTCAGCGTGGGACAGGGCGAAGTCGACTATGGAAAACTGGTCACGCAACTGGAGCGAGACAAGTACACCCGCGCGTTGACCGTTCACATGTCGCCGCTGGAAGACCTGGATCATCGCGTGGAGCTTCGCAAATTACGCCGCTTGCTCGAAACACTTGTGTGACCAATATCCCCCCGGACGAATGCAGCGACGGTCCGACGGACTTTCAATTTCACCCCCAGCGGCTCCAAGTGATCTTGGGCCAGCATGTTTCAAAATCCGCCCGATCACCAACTCGATCACCAACTCGATCACCGGCCCCAACTCCTGCTCGATCACCGCTGAGCCCTGGGCTGGCATACGGTAGGCATCGAGGCCCCGCTCGCATGCAATCGCGGATGGCCGCCGTGCTGGTGGCCCTGTATCAATCACGCCAACCAGATCACGCCGGTCGATGGGTAATCCCGCTGACGCTCAGGCCGCCGACGATGGTCCATCACGGAGGCCAAATCAGCTTGCCGGGCGGCCGGATCGAGCCGGGCGAAACTCCGCAGCAAGCAGCCGAGCGGGAGTATTTGGAGGAATTAGGGCTGCCGCCCCTGACGCAACAATGGCTGGGAACGCTGTCGACCCAGTACGTTTTTGGCAGTGACCACTTGGTTCAACCGCAAGTTGCGATCCTGAAAACGCCCGAATCGGATTGGAGGCCGAACCCGTTAGAGGTCGCCCAGGTCATGGAAGTGCCGTTGGCAGCTTTGGTCAACCGCGAAAACAGAAAAACCATTCGACGCAGACGCAGAGTCCGAGCCGTGTCGACGCAAAACGAACCCGTAAACACCGTTTTGGGATTTCATTTCTCGATCCCGGTCATTTCCGTCGGACCCCATCGGATTTGGGGTGCAACGGCGATGATCCTGGACGAATTGGCCCAATGTTTGCTTCAATGTCAAGCCGATTAGGTTTGCGTGGTTTCCGGTGCCAAATTGACATCAGGCACCGCACTCCTACAATTCACGAGAGATTACGGCAGACATCGACGTTTTAGTGAGCCGACAGCGCTAGCGGGCTGTTGATTTAGTGAGCCGCGACGCGTAAGCGGCCGGGCCTACCGCATTGCCCGGTGCCTTACGGCCCACGGCTCAACCTTGCGTTCCCAATTTCGATTAAATCAACAGGCCACTAGCCGCGGGCTTTATGGTGACGACCCAACCCCGTTCAATGCCCGTGGCTAGCGCCATCGGCTCACAGCAAATCCGTCACGCACCAAATCGACATCCTCGGCTGTAATTACCACATAATCTCCCGATATCGATTTTCAAACCAACTTGGCCACCGCAACTGAGCACCGGCCATTCCCACCTGTTCCCGAGCGAAGGAAGAACGCAATGGCCTCAGATGCCGTGAAAGAATTTACCGACGACAACTTTGACGCCGAAGTCCTGCAGTCAGACGGCGCGGTGCTGGTCGATTTCTGGGCACCCTGGTGCGGACCTTGCCGCCAGATCGCTCCCATGATCGATGAATTGGCTGGCGAGAATCCGTCTGCCAAGATCGGCAAGTTGAACATCGACGACAACCCTGGCGTGGCGCAACAGTTCGGCATCAGCAGCATCCCGACGCTGCTGTTGTTCAAGAACGGCGAAGTCACCGAGAGCTTCGTCGGCGTCCGCCCCAAGGCGGCCCTGCAAGAAGCCCTGGACTCGGCCGCCGTCTGATCAGCGACCCCGCTCAGCCAACCAACGAAAAACGCCGACCTCGCGTCGGCGTTTTTTATGCGCCACATGCTGTCGGCGAACGGGAAACGAGTCACTCCTGTGTGTCAGTTACAATGACTCTCCCCTAATCGCCCCACCTTGACCGGAGAAACTCATGAGTCAGCCGTTTCCACGTCGTGTCGCACTCAAAACCGATGAAGATGTCCGCGCTGACCGGACCACTTGGCGAAAAAGACAACCACGACATCGAACTGTACATCCAGAAAGACAGCGACTGGAAATCACTTGGCATCGCGACGTTGGACGGCGACGCATGGACGGCAACCTTTCGCATCCCCAACTGGGACGAAAAAACCGAAACGCCCTACATGCTGGTCTATCGAGAGACTCACCCCAGCGGCGTGGTCACCGAATCGATCTGGACGGGCAAGGTCAAAGCCAACCCAACGGGACGACCTCTGCGTCTGGGCGCGTTAACTTGCCAAAACGACTACGCGTTTCCGTACGAACCGGTTGCAAACAACTTGGTCAAACTTGATCCGGACATGTTGTACTTCTCCGGCGACCAACTCTACGAAGGACACGGCGGATACGGCATCATCCGTGAGCCGGCCGACCGCGCGATCTTGAACTACCTCCGCAAGTACTATCAGTTCGGCTGGGCGTTTCGCGAAGCGATGCAGGATCGACCGACTCTGTGCTTGCCCGACGACCACGATGTCTTTCAAGGAAACATTTGGGGCGAAGGCGGTAAGCCGATGGACATCAAGACCGGCGGTGCGTCGTCCAACGGCGGCTACATCGAGCCGGCTCGCATGGTCAACGCGGTCCACAAAACCAACTGCGCCCACCATCCCGACTTTGCCGATCCCAATCCCGTCCTCCAAGACATCAGCGTTTACTACGGAGACATGGTTTACGGCGACGTTAGCTTTGCCATCATCGCTGATCGACAGTTCAAGAGTGGTCCGCAGATGGTGGACACCGGCAGCGGACGTGCCGACCACCTCACCGATCGCGATATCGATCCGTATAAACTCGACAAGCCGGGTTTGATTCTGTTGGGCGAACGTCAAGAAGAATTCTTGCGTCAATGGGCGTCCGACTGGCGAGGCCACACGATGAAGGTCTTATTGAGTCAAACCGTTTTCGCCGGTGTGGCAACCCATCACGGTGGCTACAACGGATACCTTGTCGCCGACCTCGACTCGGGCGGCTGGCCGCAGACACCACGCAACCATGCGATCCGAATCGTGCGCCCCGCCATGCCCCTGCACATCAATGGCGATCAACACTTGACCTCACTGACTCAGTACGGCGTCGACAAACAACGCGATTCCAATTGGTCGTTTTGCACACCGGCGATCGCCGCCGGGTATCCTCGCTGGTGGCGACCAGACGAAGTCGGCATGCCGCACGAGCATCGCCCGAAACACGGACTGCCCCACACGGGTGAATACCTCGATGGGCTGGGCAACAAAGTTTACGTGTACGCGGTGGGCAACCCCGAAGTCGGCACCGCAAAGAATCGATACGACAAGGCCCACCAAAAGGGCAGCGGCTTTGGCTTGGTGACGATCGACACAGACGCCAAAACGTACACGCTGGACGCCTTTCGATTCTTGGTCGATCCCACCGACGGCAAGCCTGAGAACCAGTTTCCCGGCTGGCCCGTGACGATCCACCAAAAAGAAAACGCAGGCGAAAACGTGATCCGGTGACGAAAGTCCGCGCGTCCCCAAGCCGGTACACCAGCAGAACCATGTGTCGCCTGGATCGGGTTATACTGCTGTGCTTTCTCTCTCCACCCTTCCTGAAACCATCCCACCTCGATCCCCATTCATCATGAAAACACCAAGACTCCTTTCCATCACGCTCGCTCTCACACTGATGGCGTCGTTCGCCGCCGCCGAAGCACCCACGGGCTCCACCGAAATCTTCAACGGCACTGACCTGCAAGGCTGGACCGCACGTCCACACTTCAGCCCCGTCAAACTCGCGGAGATGCCGGAGGACGAACGCAACGCTCAAGTCGAAAAATGGATGGACGAAGCCAACCAGCATTGGACGGTCGAAAATGGAGAGCTCGTCAATGACGGAAAAGGTCCCTACCTGACAACAGCCAAGGACTACGGCGACTATGAATTGGTCCTGGAGTACAAAACCGTGGCCAAGGCGGACAGCGGCATCTACCTCAAAGCGACACCGCAAGTTCAGATTTGGGACTCGACTGACGAAGGCAAGTTCAACTTGGGCGCCGACAAAGGCAGCGGCGGACTTTGGAACAACAGCGCCGGCGCACCAGGCAAAGACCCCATCGTTCTGGCCGATAAACCATTTGGCGAGTGGAACAAGTTTCGCATCTTGCAAGTCGGTGCCAGAACCTCGGTTTGGCTCAATGACAAAATGGTCGTCGATCATGCGATCATGGAAAACTACTGGGACCGCGCGGCTCCCCTGTTCGCATCCGGCCCGATCGAGTTGCAAACCCACGGCGGAGAAATCCGCTGGCGCAACATTGCGATTCGCGAACTGACGCCCGAACAAGCCAACGAGGTGCTCAGCAGCCACAACAACTCTGGATTCAACAGCCTGTTCAACGGCAATGACTTGAGCGGATGGCAAGGTGCCAACGAGAATTACGAAGTCGTCGAGGGCGCGATCCAGTGCAAAGAGGGCAAGGGCGGCACGCTGTTGACCGACGGCGAATACAAGGACTTTGTCGCTCGCGTCGAGTTCATGTTGCCACCCGGCGGCAACAATGGACTGGCCATTCGCGCGCCTCTCAACGGCGACCCTGCTTATGTGGCAATGTGCGAACTACAAGTGCTCGATTCGGAACACCCCAAGTATGCAAAGCTGGACGCTCGCCAGTACCACGGCAGTGCGTACGGCATGGCCGCTGCCCACCGAGGATTCCTGCGTGAAACCGGTCAATGGAATTTCCAAGAGGTCACGGTGCGAGGCAGCACCATCAAAGTCGAACTCAACGGCAACGTGATCTTGGACACGGATCTTTCCAAGATCACCGAGTACATGGCCGACAAGAAGCATCCCGGCAAAGACAACGCCCAAGGTCACTTTGGGTTCGCAGGTCATGGAGACGCCGTCCGCTTCCGCAACGTCAGTATCAAACCGCTGTAGGTTGTTCGCTGGCGGTGCCTCGTCTGCGCACATCAGCCGCGCGATAGAGAGTGTCCCGCTTAGCAAGGTCGTGTTAACAAGCGTTCGATGGTGTCATACGCCCTGAGCCGCTGGCCGTAAGGCCACGGGTGTTGGCACCTGACGGTTACCGTGTTCGTTGTGCCAGATACCCGGCCGCTGACGCGTCACGGCTTACTAAGTCAACAACCCGCGAGCGTCTGAGGCTCACTTGGATTGCAACGCGATCAGCAGCAACCGCCGCCGTCGCAACAATCACTCTCACCAAGCACCGTCTGCTTGTAGTCGCGGCCCTTGGTCACTCGCGGTGATCGCAATTCAACGCCGCCGCTGCATTCAAACGGCTCCGCTTCCTCAGGGGCGATGGCCACCCGGGGTTCGACGGGGATAAAGAACTCGCTGTACGGTTCCTTGGTCAGTAGATGGAATGTCTTGCGACAAACCGCCGTTCGAACGCCGCGATGGAAGGTATGTCCCAGTTCATCTGTCACACTGCAAAACGGTCCCCGATAAATCACCGCTTCATTATGTTCAAAACACGGACCGTCCTTGCCCTTGTACGCGATCACGGTCGCCGATCGAAACTCGATGCCTTGAACGGTCTGCCACGGCTGGGCCTGCAAGACCGGCATTTCGATGCCGTGGAATCCGGCACGCTGAAACGCTTCGATGAACTCGTTCTCCAAGAACGCTCCCGACAGACAACCACTCCAAAGTTCCGCGTCCTGCTGCATGTGCTCGGGCACCGGCTCATCGCAAACGATGTCGCTGATCACGGCTCGCCCGCCCGGACGCAGGACACGATAGATTTCGGCAAACAGTTTTTCTTTCTCCGTCGGATCAACAAGGTTCAAGACACAGTTGCTGACCACCACATCGATGGAGTCCGTCGGGATCATCGGCGCGGTACTGCGCAGCTCCGTTACAAACGCTTCCATGGCTTGTAGTGACGATTCATCGCTCACCGGGTTTTCTTTCAAGTACTCGTCCAACCGATCGCGATCGATCTGCAAGTCTTGGATCTTTCCTTTGTGAAAACGAACATTGTCGTACCCGATCGCCTCGGCTACCACCGGCTGGCTTTCACGCGCCAATTGCAGCATCGCGTCGTTCATGTCGACTCCGATGACGCGTCCCGTTTCGCCGACGACCTGCGCCGCGATGAAACAGATCTTGCCGCCACCGCTGCCGAGATCCAACACCGTTTCCCCGGAACGAACATACTTGGAGGGATCACCGCAGCCGTAATCCCGATCGATGACTTCCTGCGGAATGACCGCCAAGTACTGGCGATCATAGTCCACCGGACAGCACAACTCTGGCTCACGCTGGCCAGCAGCAGCAGCGTATCGATCACGGACAGCGGATTCGGTGTTCAACGTGCCTGACATACTTTCCTCACGACGATAAAAACGAATGAATGATGGATGATGTGGCGATCAAGTCAGCGCGCCGCCGCAACTGCTGCCGGCTCCCGCTGTGCAACCATAGCAATGGTCGGCCACGGCGATGGGGCGGTCGATAAAGTCTTGCAGGTTGTCGATCGACCAAACCGTCGGCTGATCGGCCTGACCAGCAATCGGCATCTGCAGCATTTGATTGAAGTCACAATCATAGAGCTTTCCGTCCCACCCGATCGACACGAGAGATCGGCACATCACGGAATCAGCAGCCGCCGGATTGTGGTTGTCGGCCAACAATCGCATGTAATCATCCAACTTGCCGAGTTTCGACAGAAACTTGGCGTAGCGTTTGATCGGAATGTTGGTGATCGTCAGCAAGCGATCGAACTGAATGCCGAATCGATCCTGCAACTGTGCTTTGTAATCCGATTCCAGCTTGGCTTGGTCGGGCGGCAATGACGGTCCCGTGGGATTGAACACGAGATCCAGTCGCAACCCCGTTCCGGCTTGAGCGTACCCCAAAGCGTTGAGCGTCTGTAACGCTTGAATGCTGCGTCCAAATACGCCCTGTCCTCGTTGTCCGTCGACGTTGTCTTCCAAATAACACGGCAATGAAGCAACCACGTCGACTTGATGTTCGGCCAAAAACGGGGCAACCCATTCGTAGCTCGGTTCGCTAATGATGGTCAGGTTGCATCGATCGATGACGCGAAGCCCCGCGTCTCGAAATGTCTTGACCAGACGGCGAAAACTCTCGTTCATTTCGGGTGCGCCGCCGGTCAAATCGATCGTCTGCAGCGTCCGGCAGCCGGCGACCAACTCGACGATCCTCTCAGCCGTCTCGCGGTCCATGTTCTCGCGTTTTTTCGTCGGGCCGGCTTCGACGTGACAATGCGTGCAAGTCTGATTGCACAGTTTGCCCAAGTTGACTTGCAAGTCCGTCAGTGTATGACGCACCATCGGGCTGCCATCGCGTAGCACACGTTGAGAGAATGGTTCAATGATTCCGGTCGGCAGGCCCGCATCGATGACAGGCAGCAAAGTGGACATGTCTCGCAATTACACCCAATAGTGGTCCGAACTCCAGATGAGGCGTTTCCGCCCCAGATGCGCATCGCAGGCTCTCAGTTGTAACGTGGTTCCCATTCAATGAGCAACCTCCGGCACGATCCGCCAAATCCGTCATGGACTTCGCCCAAACTCCCCGCAGAGTTCTGTCACCTCTCCCGGCGCAGGAGACTGCTGATTGAATCGTGTTGCGTTATCACTGTGAGCCGATGGCGCTAGCCACGGGCCGGCACCACAATCCGCCTCAGGCCCACGGCTAGCGCCTGAGGCTCACTGGGGCCACCAGCTGCGCCGGCAGTAGGGACATAAACTTGCGCAAACCCAAAAAGAAACAACACTAAACTTTGAGCAGTCCAGTCGAACGACAATCGTCGCTCGACTTTCCAAGTCGATAGCGTGCCCCGCCAAACGTTTTGCCAATCACAAACCTGACTTGCGCAAACAAGCCCCATCCCTCGCGGTGGACGAGAAATGGCTCCAAGAATAACGCCGAAACATCAAGCCACTCCCGTTCTCAAGCAGCACGCGCGCAACCCGTAACCAATTCAGCGACACCTCCGGGCGTTCAAGTTGCTAAACTGCATCGATAGCCTAGCTTTGCCCCCTGCCAAACGCCTCACCCATCCATTCCGTTGAACCGTTTTCTCGTTCCTTTCTTGCTTTTGACCATCGCGATCAAGGTGGCTGCGGTCCTCGCTCAAGGTCCATCGCCGATCGATGGCGATGCGTTGGGCTACTGGAACCTTAGTTCCCGCGTGTTGCAGGGTGATTGGCTGATGATGGGCGAACCGATCGCTTATCGGACTCCGGTTTATCCGTGGATGTTGGCCGCGATTCGATGGGTTTCACCGTGGCCCCTGCCAACGTTGATCGCTTTGCAAGGCGTGCTGTACATGGCCACGGTGTGTATCACGGCACAGTTGGGCGAGACGATCACCGGACAACCGCGGGCCAAACCGATCGTTTTGTTGTTTTCCCTGCCGATGCTTTCCGCGATCACGTTCGCGGCCACCATGCTGACGGAGACACTGTTCATCTTTCTGTTGATGCTGCATCTGTTGTCTGTCGTTTGTTACTCAGAGCATCCGACGCGATGGCGTGCCTTGTTGGTGGCGGCAAGTTTTGCGGTGTTGCTGCTGACACGTCCCATCGTGATCTTGATGTGGGTCGCTGACGTGGTTTTCATCGTGGTCATGCTTTGGCCTCGCAAGGGTTCGCCTCATCGAAGCTCGCAACCGACAACCGGAATCGACGGCGCGTCCGCTCCGCGGTCTCGGCTTGGGCTTTTTGGACACTTCGCGATCGCTGCGTTGACGATGATGTTACTGCTCAGCCCTTGGTTGATTCGAAATCAGCGACTTTTCGGAAAACCGATGCTCACCGAGTTCGTCGGACGCAACCTCTGGATCGTAACCTTCCAAGATGGCAGCGGCGCGGGATTACCACTGCCTGACAGCACCGAGAGCGAAACCCTGCTTGATTGCTTGGTCGAGCATTCCGAGTCAACAGATACTTCGGTCCCCGATCAATGGCGTCTGACTTGGTCGGTCTCCGATGCCCTGGTGGACTCTGGGATGAGCGATCCAGAGGCGGATCGCTTGATGCGATCGGTGGCCAAGCAGGCAGTGAAAACATCGCCGGTAGTCTTTGCCCAAAAAGCCGTCCGCCGCGTCGTCAATTTTTGGCGAACCGCTGCGACCGATCTGCCGCCGCAAGGAGACGATCCGGGGCAAGTCCCACAACTAACGACATGGGATGCCCAGTGGTCTTTCGTCGATGCCGCGCTCGCTCGACGCTGGAGTCGGTGGGTGTGGGGCAATTCGATTTTGTTGTTTGCAATGATCATGTCGGTTGGCATTTTGATTTGGAAACGCCCCACTCGCTGGCACGGCGTTTGGCTTGCAGCGGTGCTGCTGTATTTTTGCCTGGTGACCGGGATTTTAGAGATTCCAGCCTACCGATACCGGATCGTCGTCGAACCTTTGGTGCTGTTGGTGTGTAGCATGGCAGTGACAACGCTGCTGACTCGCGATGCCGATCACACTGCCTCCTCCGCTACTCACCCAGTCGACCCCGCGACGGAAACCGAATGAATCAGCCCGCCGACTCGGACACGCCCATCGAGCTGACGGTCGTGATGCCGTGCCTGAACGAAGCCGACACCGTGGCCACGTGCGTCGAAAAAGCTGTCACGGCGATGCGTGACGCGGGGATCAACGGCGAAGTCGTCGTGGCGGACAACGGCAGCACGGACGGGTCGCAAGAACTCGCGATCGCTCAAGGTGCCCGGATCGTCGACGTCTCAGAACGCGGTTACGGTGCGGCCCTGATGCACGGCATCGAAAGCGCCAAAGGACGCTTTGTGTTGATGGGCGATGCCGATGACAGCTATGACTTTCTGGAAATCCCCAAATTCATTCAGCCGCTCCGCAGCGGCAGCGATCTGGTCCAAGGTTGCCGGTTGCCCCGCGGAGGCGGGCGTGTGATGCCCGGTGCGATGCCTTTCCTGCATCGCTGGTTCGGCAATCCCGTGTTGTCTTGGCTGGTGCGTCTGATGTTTCGCATCCCGATCAACGATGTCTACTGTGGCATGCGTGGTTTCACACGAGACCTCTACGATCGTCTGGATTTGCGTTCACCGGGCATGGAGTTTGCAACGGAGATGATCATCAAGAGCGGTCTACATGGCGCATCGATGAGCCAAGTACCGATCACGCTGCATCCCGATGGGCGACACCAACACGGCCCCCACCTCAGGACGTTTCGTGACGGCTGGCGAACGCTGCGATTGTTCTTGGTGTTCAGTCCCAAGTGGACGTTCTTTCGCCCCGGACTCATACTGCTTGCCATTGCCATGTTGGGCTACGCATTGGCGATCCCCCAAGTACGAGTGTTCGGCGCGGCGCTCGACGTACACACCTTGCTCATCGCCAGTCTGCTGGCGCTGTTGGGGTGGCAATGCATGTTGTTGGCCGCACTGACGCGAATCTTTGCAGGCCGCGAAGGCATGATGCCGCTGTACGAAAGACTGGAACGAATCACGGTCGAGCGTGGATTGGTGTTCGGCCTGTTGGCGATGGCCGCCGGTATCGCCTGCGTGGGCCTTGTGGTGCTGAAGTGGTGGAAAGCCGGATTCGGACCGTTGGACTATCCCGTCACCATGCGGATCGTCGTCCCCGGTGTCACTCTGATTGCCATCGGATTTCAAACCATCATGGCGGCGTTGATGGGCGGCGCTCTGAAAATGCAGAAAAGTCGAAAGGAGTCATCGTGAGCGACAACCCACAGATCATCAAACATGTTGCCGAAGGCCAAATGTGTTGTGACCCCGAGTGGGAAGCAGCGTACAAGCGTTTTGAGACGCCCGAGGAAGAAATCCAAAAATTCAAGTCGCGTCTGACACGCTTCGGCTTTCCCTCCCTGCCGAAGGATTCTCGCATCGCGGAAATCTTCTGCGGCCGTGGCGGCGGCCTGGTCGCCCTTGAGCAAATGGGATTCACCCATGTGGAAGGCGTCGACCTTTCGGACACCCTGCTCGCTGAATACCGCGGCCCCGCGACGCTGCACTTGGCCGACTGCCTAGACCTGCCGCTGGAGGAGAACGCGTACGACATCGTGATCGTGCAAGGCGGCCTGCATCATTTGCCCAAGATCCCCGACGATTTGGAAAAGTGCCTGGCCGGCGTTCGAAGCATTCTAAAACCCGACGAAGGACGTTTTTACATTATCGAACCCTGGCGCACGCCGTTTCTCACCTTCGTTCATCTCGTCGTCGAACAGCCGTTGATGCGCAGGATCTACGCCAAAGGTGACGCATTGGCCGCGATGACGGACAGGGAACGCGTGACCTATGAACAATGGCTCGCCGCACCCGATGTGATCTTGCGAAGTCTGTCAAAATACTTTCAAGCCGAATCCATCGAACGTCGCTGGGGCAAACTCGCCTACATCGGCCGCCCCATCTGACGCATAACGCGCCGACGGCAGTCTCGTCTCTTACATGCTGTCTCACAACAGAGGTCGCCACCACGTAGCCGCGTCTCTCCGAGACGCTAACCCAGCGAGCGCAGCGCGGAGTCACCCCATGCGTCCTCGGCAAGCAAACAGAACCTAGCCCGGATCATTCACGCGACCCACAACAGTCTTCACAACACATTACCACGAAACAGCTCGCACCCACTGGCACGAAAAACGCCTACCCAAATCAGCCGCCACGCGATAGAGAGCGTCCCGCTAAGGTCGATGAATCGTCGACAATATACCGGCTCGACGCGCAAGTGAGTGACTGGAGGTGCGTTTGAAAAAATCATGGCTCCCCTCTCCCCCAAATCCTGGCGAGCCTAAGCGAGCTAGGATTTGGGGGAGAGGGGCTGGGGGTGAGGGGCAATGCGTATTGGCAAGAATGCTTGCCGAAGCGTAGGTTTAACCCGCGCCCGAAGGGTAGGCAGCTCATCGTTTAACGCCAAGCCGCAGGCGTCAGCGAATCCGCCCGCACCACCACGTAGCATCGTCTCTCCGAGACGCTAACCCAACGAGCAAAGCGAGCAGTCCCCCCATGCGTCCTCGGCAAGCAAACAGACCACTCGCCCGGATCATTCACGCGCCCCACAACAGTCTTCACAACACATTTGCGTGAAACAGCTAGCACCCACTGGCACGAAAAACGCCTACCCAAATCAGCCGCCACGCGATAGCGTCCGGTTCTCACGCCTACCCAAATCAGCCGCCACGCGATAGCGTCCGGTTCTCACGCCTACCCAAATCAGCCGCCACGCGATAGCGTCCGGTTCTCACGCCTGCCCAAATCAGCCGCCACGCGAGAGCGTCCCGTTCTCAAGCCAATTCTCAGAAACCCCGCGTCATCCAGCACGTCGACTCTTCGTCTGACATCACAACGACGCTACACGGCCTGCGTTGCCACCACCAAGGCAACCTCCCTCTTGCATCAACCGATCGATCGGACTTTGCAAGCGGCCATCAAATCCCACGTCGACATGCACATACTTCATCGTCGTTTCAATGTCTTTGTGCCCCATCAGCTTTTGCACCGTGGCCAAATCCGTCCCGTCCTCGACCAGATGCGTCGCGAAACTGTGACGAAGTGAGTGCGGCACCCCGTTCTTTGTAATCCCGGCCGCTTTCTGCGCCGCTTTCAAAGCATTGGCAAACTGCTCCTCGCTGATATGGTGCCGCCAAACCTGACCACTGCGTTTGTCTCGACTGCGCTGACGAGAAGGAAAGACCCATTTCCAACCCAGTTCCTTGCACGCATTGGGATACTTGCGACCCAATGCGTACGGCAAATACACCTGCTCAAATCCGTCGGCAACGTCCCTGTGATGCATGCGCTCCGCTGTTTCAATCTGACGCTTCAATTCCGCAATCGCCTGCTCCGGCAAAAACGTCACTCGATCCTTCTCCCCTTTACCATCACGCACCACGATGTGCTTGGCGTCAAAGCAAATGTCCTTGATCCGCAGCCGACGGCACTCCTTGTGCCGAAGTCCCGACCCGTACATCAACAAGAACATCAAGCGGTGTATGCCGGTCAATTGATCCAACAGCTTTCCGATTTCTTCACGGCTGAACCAAACCGGCAACGTCTCAGGACGCTTCACTCTTACTGCGTCAATGAACCCCAAACGTTTTCCCAAAATGCACTGATACAGAAACAGAATCCCCGACTGCGCTTGCGTTTGAGTGCTCGCGGACACTTGATCGCGTGTTGCCAGGGCTGTTAGGAAGGTGGCAATGTCGAGTTCATTGAACTGCTCCAACTTCTCCGAACCGACGTGCGTCATGAATCGCTTGACCCAACGCACGTAGGCCCTCTCCGTCGCCATTGCATAGTGCAGGACTCGTATTTCACCCCGCATGGTTTGGATCAAGAGCGGCTCAGAGCGATTGACGTTCCCCCGCAATCGAGCAAGTTCCTCGGCGGTTGGTGGTGCGTCCAATTCGATATTTCTCTCTCGCTTTCCCAGCCGTGCCAGTGTCGCCACGATGTCTGACAGGTCAGGCTCAGATCGCTTCAATACCAGATCCCGATAGCACTCAAGTGCCCGGACCGCTTGCCAACGCTGCCATGCCGGGGCACCGCTGGCAAGCAAAGCTTTGGAAAAGCGGATCACGGAGCCCCGATTGACCGCCAACTCACCATCAAGCCCTTTTCGCAAAGTCAACGAATATCGCCTCACCCACCTGGGGAACCAAGTCTTGTCATTTTCCCCAAATTGTGCTGAAAGCAAAACCTCTTTTTCAAATTGAAGAACCGTCATGCTGACCCTATAAATTTAGATGGAGCGAAACGAGAGAAGGAAACTGGACGCAAGTCCCCCAATTCGGCGCGGCAGCCGAACCGAAGACACGCCGCGAGTAGGGTGATCTTAATGCATATCACTCAACTTGACGAGACGAGCGTTCTCAGGTATTATCCGCTACTTGAGTAGTTGATATTACCCGAAATCCAAATATATCACTGGGTGAGTAGGGTTTAACTTAGTAGTTCTGTCGTTACAGTGCTCGATTGTCGCGTGTCGATGTAGCGATCGACCACTCGAATGAGTTGGCAGATCTTGTGGCCGACAGCATGTTGTTGGCTTCGGCAATGCGTCCTCTCGCCGAACTGTTGCGCGTGAAATGGAGTGCGGTCGACCGGATGTTCGAGTCATCTGTTGCCATTGGAACACGTGTGACGGTCCGGCCTCAGCATTCGACTTCGGCCACATCGTCGGTGGGACAAAATCAGGAGCGAAACCAGGGCTCGAATTGCAGTGCGGTCCGAGCATGCGATACAATCCAATGGTCGCATCCCAGCGGTACGGTGCCGCCTCGGAAGACGACAGAACCATGCGTTGGACCGAAGCGACGCATCGGGCGGATGAACATGGAAACCACAATGGCGTCGCTCGGTCAACGCCGCCGATCAGCGCGGCTAGCGTTCGAGTACAGCGTGGAGGCAGAGACGGAGCGGAGTTCTCAATTGCCCCACGGTCGAGTTGAACGAGTACAATGGCATGGAGCGACGCTGGTTCCAACCGTCGCTCCTTGTACCGCGATGATCAATGTCGATGCACCCAAGCCGCGGGTGTTGTCGTTACGTACCACAAGAGACCACCGCCGCGGCTGGGTGATCTCTGCGTTCTGTCGTTACAGTGCTCGATCGTCGCGTATCGATGTAGTGATCGACCAGTCGAATGAGTTGGCAGATCTTGGGGCCGACAGCATGTTGTTGACTTCGGCAATGCGTCCTCTCGCCGAACTGTTGTGCATGAGATCGTGTGCTGGCGATCCAGGACTCGTATCATCATCTGTTGCCATTGGAACACGTGTGACGGTCCGGCCTCGGCATTCGACTTCGGCCACATCGTCGGCGGGACGAAATCAGGAGCGAAGCCAGGGCTCGAATTGCAGTGCGGTCTGAACATGCGATACAATCCAATGGTCGCATCCCGGCGGTACGGTGCCGCCTCGGAAGACGACAGAACCATGCGTTGGACCGAAGCGACGCATCGGGCGGATGAACATGGAAACCACAATGGCGTCGCTCGGTCAACGCCGCCGTTCTGTCGTTACAGTGCTCAATGGATGCGCTACGATGCTGTGATCGGAGCATCGAAAGAGTTGGACGACGTTGGGGTCGACAACGGCATGTTGACTTCGGCAGCGCGATCTCTCGTTGATCGGATTCGCGACGATCGAAGCGCGATCGAACCAGTGCTCAAGCCATTGTTGCCATTGGAACGCGTGTGACGGTCCGGCTTCGGCATTCGACTCCGGTCACATCGTCGACGGGACAAAATCAGGAGCGAAATCCAGGACTCGATTTGCAGTGTGGTCCTTGAAGGCGATACAATCCGACTGTCGCATCCCGGCGGTGCGATGCCGCCACGGAAGACGACAGAACAAACGGATGCACGGCAGGACTCAAGGCGCCGTTACGCAATGGTCACCTTCCCGTTCGTCCGCCGTGATCCTGGACGTTACCCGACAGAGTGATGTTTGAATCTGACTCATCGCTAGACGACGAACTGACGCGGTACGTCCTGGACCACTACGGTCGATACTGCACCGAGCCAGAGGACTTGGCGTTACGCGTACTAAACATGCGACTCAAAGCGGAGCATGCACAAAACCCAGTAATTCAACGGAAGCTTTCGGATTTTCGTGGGCTGGAACTTACGTCCGAAGCACAGGACCTAGTAGCTGCCGGACGTATTCCGACCCGGCTTGCAATTCGTGAACGTTTGCTTCGAGACCACGCGGACGATATCTTCCTGAACTACTGCGCTGAATGCTCTGCCCTATGTCGGACGCCAACTGCTAGGATGTGTGTGTCGTGCGGTCACTCGTGGCACGATCAAAACAGCGGGTAACCATCGCGTGAACCGGAGAACGCGAGCTGAGCGTTTTGGCCGTTAGAGACTTTTTCGCGCGTTCCCGGTTACGCGTACCGTTCTGTCGTCGTAGCGCTCGATCGTCGCGTCGCAATGTTGAGATCTACGCCTCGAAAGAGTTGGATGATCTTGGGGCCGACAACAGTAGGATGACTTCGGTGAAGCGTCCTCTCGCCAATCAGTTGCGCGTGAAATGGTGCGCGTGAAACGGTGCGCGGACGACCAAGTGCTCGAAACATTCGTTGCCATTGGATCGCGTGTGACGGTCCGGCCTCGGCATTCGACTTCGACCACATCGTCGGCGGGGCAAAATCAGGAGCGAAGCCAGGGCTCGAATTGCAGTGCGGTCTGAACATCCGATACAATCCAATGGTCGCATCCCGGCGGTACGGTGCCGCCAAGGAAGACGACAGAACCATGCGTTGGACCGAAGCGACGCATCGGGCGGATGAACATGGAAACCACAATGGCGTCGCTCGGTCAACGCCGCCGTTCGCAGGCAGACACATGAAAGGAAACGATCCCGCATTCGTGGAAGCCGCTCGCCTCGTGAAGAAGTTCTTCCCCGAATCAACGTCATTCATATCTGAGGTCGGACTGGACTGGGATGCGTTCCTGGGTGCAATGATGACTGCCAACTATGAAGCCGACTACTCGTGCTGTCCATTCAGGAATCCAACCGACCCTGACCTTGGGCTCGCCCAGAAGGGCGGACTCGATGGGGAAGAAGACGAGGTTTACTCGCGATTGCTATCACACGCCGAATTTACTCCGTCGGGTCGGGCTGTCGTGATACTGGACGCGATAGGCAATGAAGGTTGGTCAACAGAGCAATGCCCACCATTCATATGCGCATCGCAAGCAGTTCCGCAACGGATCAGTGAGATTGCCTGTTTCGGTCAATCACGTGATACAATCTTCGTGTTCGAATCAGGTGAATCGCTACTTGTGGATCATGATGAGAGAGTTCATTGGGCTCGATCCAACGTCAATCAGCAATGGAAGAAAGCCTGCGAACCATCGCATGCACGGGAGCCGGCGGTCGGGCCGGTTTCAAGTGGAGAGTCATCACCGCCGGCCCCGTGATGCGTGCCGATCAGCGCGGCTAGTGATCGAGTGCAGGGTGGAGGCAGAGACGGAGCGGAGATCTCGATTGACCCACGATCGAGTTGACCGCGTACAATAGCAGCGAGCGACGCTGGTTCCGGCCGTCGCTCCTTGTACCGCGATGATCCATGTCGATGCACCCAAGCCGCGGGTGTCGTCGTTACATACCACAAGAGAACACCGCCGCGGCTGGGTGATCTCTGCGATCAGCGCGGCTAGCGATCGAGTGCAGTGTGGAGGCAGAGACGGAGCGGAGTTCTCGATGAACCCACGGTCGAGTTGACCGGGTACAATGGCATTGAGCGACGCTGGTTCCGGCCGTCGCTCCTTGTACCGCGATGATCAATGTCGATGCACCCAAGCCGCGGGTGTTGTCGTTACGTACCACAAGAGACCACCGCCGCGGCTGGGTGATCTCTGCGTTACCCGACTGAATGCTGATGGACGACTTTGTCCCAATCGATCAGAAGGACTCCGATGCGGAGTATCGTGCGTTGGTTCGTGATGGCATCGCGAAGTCGCTTGGCGTCACTCTGAACGATTTGTCCGATCCCGATATTCTCGTTGGTGAATGGGAGCACACGATACCGCAGATGCCCGAACGCAAGCCCACTACGATAACGTTTCGTCCTGATGGAACGTTCAAAACCCCGGCTTCGCGAGATGACATTCCGGTACCGAAATGGGAGGTCACTACTCAGACATACGTCCAGACAACGTGGTGTCCGCCGATGCCTGAATACGACATCGAGGAAGGGTTCTGGACGCAGGATGCGTTTCTTTGCGCTATGATTGATCGTGATCGCGTTGTAGTATGGAACGGCGATGGTAGCGTTGTCTGGTTGTTCACACGAAAAAGCGGGTAACCATCGGATGCAACGGAGGACCGGTGGACAGCTTTCACGAATGGATACACAACTCCCGGTCCCCGCTGATCCGGGTCGTTCGCTAGTGTTCGCCGGCCACAGCAGATTAGCGGTCGACAGATGCCTTTCACTCTTCTCAGCAAGAGTTAGCGCTTCCATTCGAACGCGATGTTAGTCGACTGAAAGAAGTCCCGGGATCTGCTAGCATTGAATCCAGTAGCAATACCAATGCACTCATTGTGAGCAGTTTTGCCCACCCAAAAAATAAATTAGCAAATGCCCATTCATAGTTCGAATCCTCTGGGAAGCGATGACGCGTCATTCGAATATGGCGTGTGTCTTTGCGTGCTCCGGAAACGCGTTCGCTACTGGGCTAGCTTGCTTCCAGAACTCAATCGTGAAGAATGTAGTTTCCTTGGTGCTTTAGTGGCGTTGAGGACAATGTGTGATCATGCTCCGCTGGTCGTTCGAGGGCATATCTTCGATAGTGAGATCGATGAATGGCAAGAGAACTTCGAAACTTGGGCAGACCGCTGCAAGAAGAAGATTGAGAAACGAAATGTTTTAGTCGATGACTTGAAGTCCAAAGCTGCGGAAGAATTTGAGAGGTTAAAAGCAGTTAGTGAAGATAGGCCGAAAGCAATGTGGCTTGCTGATGTTAAAGCCGATTTGGCTTCAATCGAAAACCGCCCGCTTTAAGCTATGAAAGGTAGAATGGTACCGGAAGATTGGCGGATCCCAGGCGATGATACACGCTCGGAAGCGCGAATAAAACATCTCCACGGCGGCTCCGTTGGTGACTTTAGTGATATGGAATGTTGCGTACTCCATACCAGCGTTCGGCACTTGAATCGGCGAACCAGCGGATGCACGTGAGTCGCCGAGTTGAGTTTATTGAAGTGGTCAGTCGTTCGCGGCGACCACGTGATCCGAATCGTTCCTCCCGGCAACAAATCGCAGCGCGTCGCGCTTCGAACTCAGTTGGCATTGGCACGCGGGCAAAGAGATTGCTTGCGCGTCCACTCCTTCGATGATTCCCGGAGCGACCAAACAGTCGATGCTGTTCCTCAAATATGCTCAGCTTTGGAACGACCAACGGGAAACTGCTTGCGAGTCCACCCCTTCGGCGTCCAGGCTGACGAAAAGTCGTTGTCCGCAACCACTCCGATTTGCTACACTAACACTCTGGGATCGACCACCACAGCCGTGAGGAACCAAACGATCCACGCGAGCCGCCGAGCCGAGTCGTTCGAAGTGGTGGATCGCTCGCGGCGACCACGTGATCGTCAACGTTCGGCACAAAAGTCCATGTCGGAATTCGAATCCACGATTATCGAGACCTATCCCCAAATCCCACGCTCGGACGTCAAGTTACTCTGGCACTGTGATTTCTGGGACGGCCCAATTTCCGGGATGTTGCTCTACCGCACTGATATGTGTTGGTATGCGATGATCGTCGAAAACGAGAATGACAACGGATCGTGGTACCGTCGTTTCGCTGTCATTCGCCTGACGGCAGAACAACTGGCTGACGAGCAATATTGGCATGATCTATTTCGCCAATACGTAGGGACCCACACTGATTATGGAGACGACGAACGACGGACTCTGGGTGCTGTGTTACCGAAAACGGGTTGGTATCATTTTTACGACAAATACAACGAGAGGCCAAAACGAGACTACTCGACTGCGCCAATCCTCGGCTGGTTCGAGACGTAACGAAGTGCCGAACCAAGCCGTGAACCGGAGCGGCGAAGTCGGGCGGTTTTGAAATGGACAATCTTTCGTCGCCGCCCGGTTACGGCAGGCGATCAACGCGGCTAGCGATCGAGTGCAGCGTGGACGCAGGAACTGATCAGAGTGATCGAATTGCCCCACGGCCGAGTTCAACCGGTATAATGGCAACGGGCGGCGATGCTTCCCAACCGTCGCTCCTTGTACCGCGATGATCAATGTCGATGCACCCAAGCCGCGGGTGTTGTCGTTACGTACCACAAGAGACCACCGCCGCGGCTGGGTGATCTCTGCGTTCTGTCGTTACGGTGCTCGATCGTAGCGTGTCGATGTAGTGATCGACCAGTCGAATGAGTTGGCAGATATTGGGGCCGACAGCATGTTGTTGGCTTCGGTAATGCGTCCTCTCGCCGAACTGTTGCGCGCGAAATGGAGTGCGGTCGACCGGATGCTCGAGTCATCTGTTGCCATTGGAACACGTGTGACGGTCCGGCCTCGGCATTCGACTTCGGCCACATCGTCGGCGGGGCAAAATCAGGAACGAAACCAGGGCTCGAATTGCAGAGCGGTCGAAAAAGGCTGTACAATCCAATGGTCGCATCCCGGCGGTACAGTGCCGCCTGGGAAGACGACAGAACCATGCGTTGGACCGAAGCGACGCATCGGCCGGATGAACATGGAAACCACAATGGCGTCGCTCGGTCAACGCCGCCGTTCTGTCGTTACAGTGCTCGATCGTCGCGTCTCGATGTAGTGATCGACCAGTCGAATGAGTTGGCAGATCTTGGGGCCGACAGCATGTTGTTGGCTTCGGCAATGCGTCCTCTCGCCGAACTGTTGCGCGCGAAATGGAGTGCGGTCGACCGGATGCTCGAGTCATCTGTTGCCATTGGATCGCGTGTGACGGTCCGGCCTCGGCATTCGACTTCGGCCACATCGTCGGCGGGACATATTCAGAAACGAAACCAGGACTCAAATTGCAGTGCGGTCCGAGCATGCGATACAATCCAATGGTTGCATTCCGGCGGTACGGTGCCGCCTCGGAAGACGACAGAACCATGCGTTGGACCGAAGCGACGCATCGGACGGATGAACATGGAAACCACAATGGCGTCGCTCGGTCAACGCCGCCGTTCTGTCGTTACAGTGTTCGATCGTCGCGTGTCGATGTAGTGATCGACCAATCGAATGAGTTGGCAGATCTTGGGGCCGACAGCAGCACGTCGGCTTCGGCCGCGCGTTCTCTCGCTGAACCGTTGCGCGTGAGATGGAGCGCGGACGCCACAGTGCTCGTATCACTTGTTGCCAGTGGAGCACGTGTGACGGTCCGGCCTCGGCATTCGACTTCGGCCACATCGTCGGCGGGACATATTCAGGAGCGAAGCCAGGGCTCGAATTGCAGTGCGGTCCGAGCATGCGATACAATCCAATGGTCGCATCCGAGCGGTACAGTGCCGCCACGGAAGACGACAGAACCATGCGTTGGACCGAAGCGACGCATCGGGCGGATGAAAATGGAAACCACAATGGCGTCGCTCGGTCAACGCCGCCGTTATTTGGCAACGTGCTCGATCGGACGACAAATGAACCGCCCTTGGTCGATTTGGATTCTCGTTGCGGCACCAATCGCTGCCGTTGTGCTTGCCGCGAGCATCTGGCACCGATCGCGTGAACCAGCCAGTCTCCAACCCACCGCCGAATTGGCTCGTACTGCCAAGCAACGCCCGTCGTCGCTACTGTCCCGCGAGACCAGCCTCCGTACAGTTCGTGACCTGGCACTGGTTGATATGGACTCGTCCGGTCGCCTTTTTGGCGTGTCGTTCTACGATCCGGTTGGGCTGTCTGACAGGGGATTTGCGCCACGCAAACTCATAGACTCCGACCTCCGATTGCTGGAACCTTTTCCCGAACTCGAGCGGTTGGACATTGCTGGAACAGCAATTACCGATGCAGGGCTAAAGCATCTCAAAGGCCTTAACGAGATAGAACGACTGAACATCAGTTCGACCGCGATCACGGGCCATGGATTGCGCAGCCTCGCGGACATGAGTCAGCTACGCATGCTCGACCTCGTGGATATCGCTATTGACGATAGTGATCTGGAGTTTCTGTCCGTTTTTGCCCAGTTGCAGAGGCTTTCAATTTCGAGCCCCCTCGTTTCAGATTCCGGACTCGCACACCTTCACAAGCTTGGTAAGCTCGAAGGTCTTTATCTCGGGCGACTTCAGGTGACGGATCAAGGGATTCGACATCTGGCAAAGCTTCCTTCACTGACACACGTCACGCTCGATGGCACTCCTATCAGTGATGGTGCCGTACCGCATTTTGCAAAATTGACGCAATTGCGTTATCTTCACCTTAAAAGAACGACAATCACCTCAAAGGGCGCTGCCGATATTCAGTCAGCACTGCCAAGTTGCACAGTTAATCGCGACATCGCATATCCCTGAGGCACGCGAAGTCCTATGACTATTGAGCGGCGCAACACCATCGCCGTCACCCTCAGCACAGCCAAATAACAAAGCCGTGAACCGGAGCACTCATTCACGCGGCAACTGAAATCAAAGCCTTCCGTTCGTGCCCGGTTACGGCAGTCGTTCAGCGCGGCTAGCGTTCGAGTACAGCGTGGAGGCAGAGACGGAGCGGAGTTCTCAATTGCCCCACGGTCGAGTTGAACGAGTACAATGGCATGGAGCGACGCTGGTTCCAACCGTCGCTCCTTGTACCGCGATGATCAATGTCGATGCACCCAAGCCGCGGGTGTTGTCGTTACGTACCACAAGAGACCACCGCCGCGGCTGGGTGATCTCTGCGTTCCCCCCGCTAAACCCACAACTGGAGATGCTACAACAAATGGCTGGCTACTTCATCTACACACTCGATGGGAATGCATTCTCGCAACTCACAACCAGTCCGACCGACGACCAAGCGATGGTCATCGCCAAGTATCTGCAAGAATCGGTTGGAGATTCCAAGCTCTTTCCGAGCAATCTCTCGAAACTTGCGGGTGCCATCAAAACTAGGCTATCGTCGCCCGATTGGTACGGCGATCTCAACGAAGAAGATGCGGAGATTTGGGATCACTTCGTTTTTTCACTACGCGATGACGTCGGTAAGGCGGTTGGTATCAGTTTCGCATGCACGGACTATGAAAGCGTCTACTGGGACTGTGCTGAAGAATGTGTTGCCCAAGGCGCAGGCATGTTCAAAGAGCCCGAGTTTGGCTCTAGTGGATATCGTTTCCATGGCGAACTTGCTCACGATTACGGTTATCACCGCATCTACAGCATTTTCGATCCCGAGACTGTCAAACGCCTCGCAGAGCAACTCTCTATGGTCGAAGCACACTTTGCGAACCTACCCGATGATGGTGACGGTTGCGTGCGAGAGCAGTTCTTCGAGGGTTTACTAAAGCCCATAGGCGATGCGGCTGCTCGCGGGCGTTACATCTTCATCCAAACCGATACCTGATCGATGAACACGGCGGGGAACCATCGCATGCACCGGAGTCGCGGGTCGGCCGTTTTTTCAATGGAGCACACTAGCCGCGACCGCGGTGATGCGTAGCGATCAACGCGGCTAGTGATCGAGTGCAGAGTGGAGGCAGGCACTGATCAGAGTGATCGATTTGCCCACGGTCGAGTTCAACCGGTACAATGGCAACGGGCGGCGATGCTTCCCAGCCGTCGCTCCTTGTACCGCGATGATCAATGTCGATGCACCCAAGCCGCGGGTGTCGTCGTTACGTACCACAAGAGACCACCGCCGCGGCTGGGTGATCTCTGCGTTCTCCCGCTCAGGTCTTCATTTCCGCAGATTCGTTTCACGGGTACCGCTTCGTTTATCCTTACTCGCATTTCCACTTCGATAGCAAAGGCTGAACACCAAGTCGACTAATGGGACGATCACACAAACGCAAGCGACTTTCCAAAGACGAAGCAACTCAGATTGCGGTCGAGCGAATGGAGTGTTACACGCTTGGACGCAATCGCGGAAACTACAATCCAGTGCCCGCATCAATAGTCAAGAATCGAATCGGATGGACGGTTTCATTTCGCCCAAACGAAGTCGAGGATGACAATGGTAATCCGATGTGCCTGCTTCAATGGGTGGTGGCGGATCGTGATGGCGATTGTATGGCTATCGGCTCACTCGGACTCGAACGCACACTTAGTGAACTTGAAGGGAACGGCCTTCGATGATATTTTCTCGTGAACGCTAAGACGGCGGAGAACCATGACATGCACGGAAGGACGGCTTGCGTGGTTTTTGAAGTGGAGGATCCATCGTCCGTCCTCCGTGATGTCTAACGTTCTGTGACGAATCAAAAATGCTATCAAACGACAACAAGAACTACTTGCTCGCTTTCATCGCGACTTTGGTAGCTCTCCTGCTTTTCGGGTTTTACTGTTTGGCGAATCCGCCGGATGAGACCAGCGCACGATGGTATGCATTCTGCTTCGATTGCATACCGGACGCATTCATTGCGACCGTGGCAATTCCAATTGTGTACTGGCTATTCGTCCGCCGTGGGATTACTGGGCTGAGCGTGGATGAATCACCTACACGATTGGGTGTAGATCCTGGGGCTCGTCTTGCCGATCGACAAATGATGCAGAACATTCCAAGCGAAGTCGCAAAGGCAAGTATTCCCGAGACGGTCGGCGTTGACGCGTCGAGAGTACTGGTTGTCGTCGATGTGCAAAATGACTTCATCAGTGGCTCGCTCAAGGCGCACAAGCCGAACAAAGTTCTTCAGCCCGTAAATGACGCAATCAAACTCGCCCAGTCAAACGGTTTACTCGTGATCTTTACACGAGATTGGCATCCAGAAGACCACTGGTCATTCCAGCGGCACGCACGCCATTGCGTGATGAACACTCCTGGGGCCGAGATCTCCGACAAAATTGACGTCCCGCCAGACAGCCTTGTCGTCAATTTCGGCGTGAATCAAGGGGATGTGGCGTACTCTGCGCTTGAGAATCCATCATTAACGATGTTGCTCGACAACCCGAAAATTGAATCCGTCTACGTCATCGGAATCGCGCTCAACTATTGTGTGAAGTGCACATGCCTCAGTATTACAGAGCTTGGGAAAACTACTTTCACAATTGATGAGGCGATCGCTTCGGCTGACGGTGATCCCGATGCGAACGAAAAGGACTGGAAAGAACTTCAGGATCACGGCGTTAGGCGCCTGCCCAGCATCGACTCGTTTGCAAAGCACCTGTCACAGAACAATCGCGTGAACCGGAGCGGCGAATCCGGCGGAATCTGAAATCAAAGCGTAACGTCGCCGCCCGGTTACGCTAGGCGTTCTGCCTGACAGGGAAGTTATGCAAATCCGATTCAACGTGCTTCCAACTCTGATTGTTGTTGCTGCCTCACTTGGATGCACAACCTCCGTCAAACAGTACGGTATTGGATTCAGTGATCCCAATGATCCGGACATCATCTACTTTGATTCAATTCGCAATGCCCAAGATCGGCTCTCATTGCTCTCGACATTGGACCGTGCCGTACCAAACGGTACGCCAATCTCAAGAGCGGAAAAGCTAATGGCCGATGCTGGATTTCAGTGCAAGCATTACTCATCTGCTTCCTTCAATGAAACCGCAGACAGTTCAGGCATTGACGGTCGATATAGATTTGTCGATCACGCAGATTATCTTCTTTGCTCACTTCCAACAGAGAGCTCGGCATCTCAGGAACACTCCTGGACCATCGCACTCTTGTATGATGGTAGACGGCGCGTCTGCGATATTCTGGTCAGAAGCGATGGTCACCAATATCTATCGAAGCAGGCAGAACCAAGCGATGCACCTCAGCCGCGAAATGAGGCGTTTTGAAATGGAAGATCTCTCGTCGCGGCGAGGTGATCGCCACCGTTCTGTCGTTACGGTGCTCGATCGTCGCGTGTCGATGTAGTGATCTACCAGTCGAATGAGTTGGCAGATATTGGGGCCGACAGCATGTTGTTGGCTTCGGCAATGCGTCCTCTCGCCGAACTGTTGCGAGTGAAATGGAGTGTGGTCGACCGGATGCTCGAACCACTTGTTGCCATTGGAACACGTGTGACGGTCCGGCCTCAGCATTCGACTTCGGCGAAATCGTCCGCGGGACAAAACCAGAAGCGAAATCCAGGACTCGATTTGCAGTGTCGTCCGAGCATGCGATACAATCCAATGGTCGCATCCGAGCGGTACAGTGCCGCCACGGAAGACGACAGAACCATGCGTTGGACCGAAGCGACGCATCGGGCGGTTGAACATGGAAACCACAATGGCGTCGCTCGGTCAACGCCGCCGTTCTGTCGTTACAGTGCTCCATTGTGGCGTGTCGATGTAGTGATCGACCAGTTGAATGAGTTGGCGGATCTTGGGGCCGACAGCATGTTGTTGGCTTCGGCAATGCGTCCTCTCGCCGAACTGTTGCGCGCGAAATGGAGTGCGGTCGACCGGATGCTTGAGTCATCTGTTGCCATTGGAACACGTGTGACGGTCCGGTTTCGGCATTCGACTTCGGCCACATCGTCGGCGGGTCGAAAGCAGGAACGAATCCAGAGCTCGAATTGCAGAGCGGTCGAAAAAGGCGGTACAATCCAATGGTCGCATCCCGGCGGTACGGTTCCGCCTCGGAAGACGACAGAACCATGCGTTGGACCGAAGCGACGCATCGGGCGGATGAACATGGAAACCACAATGGCGTCGCTCGGTCAACGCCGCCGTTATTTGGCAACGTGCTCGATCGGACGACAAATGAACCGCCCTTGGTCGATTTGGATTCTCGTTGCGGCACCAATCGCTGCCGTTGTGCTTGCCGCGAGCATCTGGCACCGATCGCGTGAACCAGCCAGTCTCCAACCCACCGCCGAATTGGCTCGTACTGCCAAGCAACGCCCGTCGTCGCTACTGTCCCGCGAGACCAGCCTCCGTACAGTTCGTGACCTGGCACTGGTTGATATGGACTCGTCCGGTCGCCTTTTTGGCGTGTCGTTCTACGATCCGGTTGGGCTGTCTGACAGGGGATTTGCGCCACGCAAACTCATAGACTCCGACCTCCGATTGCTGGAACCTTTTCCCGAACTCGAGCGGTTGGACATTGCTGGAACAGCAATTACCGATGCAGGGCTAAAGCATCTCAAAGGCCTTAACGAGATAGAACGACTGAACATCAGTTCGACCGCGATCACGGGCCATGGATTGCGCAGCCTCGCGGACATGAGTCAGCTACGCATGCTCGACCTCGTGGATATCGCTATTGACGATAGTGATCTGGAGTTTCTGTCCGTTTTTGCCCAGTTGCAGAGGCTTTCAATTTCGAGCCCCCTCGTTTCAGATTCCGGACTCGCACACCTTCACAAGCTTGGTAAGCTCGAAGGTCTTTATCTCGGGCGACTTCAGGTGACGGATCAAGGGATTCGACATCTGGCAAAGCTTCCTTCACTGACACACGTCACGCTCGATGGCACTCCTATCAGTGATGGTGCCGTACCGCATTTTGCAAAATTGACGCAATTGCGTTATCTTCACCTTAAAAGAACGACAATCACCTCAAAGGGCGCTGCCGATATTCAGTCAGCACTGCCAAGTTGCACAGTTAATCGCGACATCGCATATCCCTGAGGCACGCGAAGTCCTATGACTATTGAGCGGCGCAACACCATCGCCGTCACCCTCAGCACAGCCAAATAACAAAGCCGTGAACCGGAGCACTCATTCACGCGGCAACTGAAATCAAAGCCTTCCGTTCGTGCCCGGTTACGGCAGTCGTTGAACTTAATCGGGTCTCTGTTGGTTGAGTTTGTGAAGAATCTGGCAGTGGATTGCTGATCGTTCTTTGGGGCAAGTCAGGAGTACGCATCCTTGCGGGGAAGGAGGCGTTGGCATCCTTGCCAACCAACTTCAAGCGTTGATTGTGCTTCTTCTTGCATTCGCACACCGCACCTTCTTTCGCCCGCCGCTTGGGCTGGGCTGACCCCAGTGCACACGCATGCTGACGTGTCTTTCAAAGGTCTTTGATTCGCTTCGCGACAGTCTTTCTTTCATTCTTTTTTTCTTCGCATGCGACCCGTAAATCGCCGGGTTAATCGTTGAACGTTTTGATTCTTTTTGACTTTATTTCCAGTTTTTACTTGCGCTTTTGCTAACTGTAAGCAGCCTCGGAAACACCAATCTCATTCGTAGGTTGGACAACCTTTTTTTGTTTCCCTTTCCACTCAGGATTCACAACATGACTCCCTATCAAAAACGCTCTTGCGAACTCACCAAACGTCTCGCGGAAGACTTGAAGATTCGCAATTACGCTCAGGCCACCATCGACGCGTACACCTACCACACCAAGCGGTTCGCCGACTTCATCAAAAAACCGCTAGACCGCGTAACCCCGGAAGACGTTCGATTGTTCCAGCTTTATCTGATTGAAGAGGTAAAGGGTTCCTACAGCAGCTTCAACCAGGCAGTCTGTGCCTTACGGTTCCTCTACAAACATTCCATCCCCGTTTCCTGGCCAGTCACCATGCTGCCCTTCGGCAGACGTGAAAAGAAACTGCCCACCGTGCTGAGCCGGAACGAAGTCGACAGGCTGCTCCAGTGCACTCCCAATCTGAAACATCGAACCTTTCTGATGACACTCTACGCTTGCGGGATGAGGTACTCCGAAGCCGCCAACTTGACCATCGCGGACATCGACTCGGACCGCATGATGGTCAAGATCGCCTGCGGCAAAGGACGCAAGGAGAGAAGCGTTCCGCTTTCACCGAGGCTCTTGAAAGAGCTCAGGATCTACTGGCTGAAGTATCGTCCGGAGGGCTTACTGTTCCCGGGCAACTCGGCCAACAAGACCTACGCCGACACGACAATCCGCAAGGCGATGAAGGAAGCAGGCAAGCGGGCGGGGATCAAAAAGAGGATCTTTCCGCACGCTCTGCGTCACAGCTACGCGACCGGACTTCTGGAAGCCGGAGTGGACATTCTGACCATCAGTCGGCTGCTGGGTCACGCGAGTTTCCTGACGACGATGATTTATCTGCACTGTCGTCGCGAGCACCTCAGCAGCGCACCGAGCCCGCTGGACTGGCTGCCAGTGAAACAACTGCCGACGTACGTGATACCCGAAGAAGGGCCGCCGGAGGAAAACGGGAAACCAAAGAACGACGACGATTCGCAGCCGAGCAAGAAAAGCTAACCGTCGCGGAGATTTTGCGGGTCGGTGCGGCGTCGATGGTCGACGCATCGACTTGCGGCCAAGTCCAGAGCGTGCTGGCGAAGCTGTCGCTTTGCCGCACGCATGTGCTTGGCGGTCGTGAGTATCTGTGCAACGACTGCGGTAAGAGCAGTTCACGGTACAACTCGTGCGGCGACCGCCACTGTCCCCAATGCAGTGGCAGCAAGCGAGTGGACTTCAATGACAAGGCGTCCAAGCTGATCCTATCCGGCGTGGCGTACTATCAAGTCGTCTTCACCCTGCCGAGCGATCTCTCCGAGTTGGCACTGGCCAACCGAAACGAGCTGGCGGACTTGTTGGTCAGTACGGCTTGGAAGAGTCTTTCGAAAAACATCAAGTCCGAGCAAGACTACGACCCGGCAGCGATCAGCGTATTGCACACCTGGAACCAAAAGCTGGAGGCACACTGGCATGTTCACATGCTGGTGCCCGGTGCCGGGCCGAGCTTGAGTGGCGATGACTGGAAAGAAGCCAAGACGCCGCCGGGGGTTCGCAATTCGGATGGTTACTATCTGGTCGACTCCGAGAAGTTGAAGGAAGACTTCCGTAAGCGGGCGATCGCGAAACTTCGTCGCTTGCGACGCGACGGCAAACTGAAGCTGGGCGGGAAGTTCGAGTACCTGCAAAGCGATGAGAACTGGGAGGTGTTCGTCAAGAACCTGGAGTCGACCCAATGGGTTGCCTACATCCAACCGCCGCCCAGAGAGACCAGTGGTGGCGGCGAAGTGGTCAACTACCTGACGCGTTACTTGACCGGCGGTCCGATCAGCAACCACCGCATCACCGCTGCGGACAGCGACGAGGTGGTCTTCATGGCCCGTGAAGGAAAACGTGTGGGCGGTGAGCGGGAACAAGTCCCGATCAAGCTATCAGTGCCCGAGTTCACCCGCCGCTGGTGTCTGCACATCCAACCGGACCAGTTGACCAAGTCTCGGTACTTTGGCGGTTGGAGCAACAACCGACTGGCAGGCTACATGGCTCGTTGTCAGGAGTTGCTGGGGACAGAGCCGGATGTCTCGGAAACGCCGACCGAAGCGGTCGATTCGATGGACTCGCAGTGGGAGCCTCCATCGTTGCCCGAGTGTGCGCACTGCGGGAGCATCGAGCTAAGTTTGGTGTGTGAAACGCCCAAGCCGACGTGGAAGGAGTTGTTCTGGCGAGAGAGTGAGACGTGTCCGGAGTGGTACGCGGAGCGCCAGCGGGAGTCACACCGAGAGTTCTGGACGGCCCACTACGGTTCGGATTATTACGACTGGTACCTGGAAACGCAGGTAGAAGTCGCAAAGGAAACGGGACCGGAACCGGCAAAAGCGATCCAGATGTACCTGCCTGGTTTGACACCGGGAGTGTCGTTCGAGATAGAATCTTTTTGAGGGTGGATTGGACGCTCCGATCCAAGTCCTACGGGACGTCAACCTCCGACAAAGCTCAACGCCCGATCTATGCATGCACGTCCTGTGCCTGCATAGATCGCAATTCGTTCAATTCGTTTATCCGACAAGAATCCATGACGACAATCCTCAAAATCGACGCTAGCGCCCGTGGTGAGCGTTCACTTACGCGGCGACTCTCTTCGCATTTCGTGCGAAACTGGTTGAAGCACTGTCCGGAAGATGTGGTCGTCGAACGCGACGTTGGCAGAGACGCGCCTCCTCCCGTGACCGAAGAATGGATTGCTTGCGCTTTCACGCCTCCTTCCGACCGATCAGAAGAGCAGGCTAAAATGCTTACGCTTTCGGATATCCTTATTGCAGAGCTTGCGACTGCTGACATCATTTTGCTTGGTACGCCGATGTATAATTATGGTATGCCTTCATCGCTGAAAGCGTGGTTCGACCAAGTCATTCGCATCAACAAGACCTTCTCTTTCGATCTTGGTCGCGGAGACTTTCCGCTCGAGCCGATTCTATCCGACAAGACGCTCGTCATCCTTACTTCATCGGGTGAATTCGGATTCGACACTGGAGGAGTACGGGAACACATGAATCACTTGGTGCCTCACATAAAGACTTGTTCTTTCTATCTTGGCGTGAATGGGGACGAATACATTCACCACATCGGGATTGAATATCAAGAGTTTGGCGATGACCGCCATCGTAGATCCATTGACGAAGCGCAAAATGGCGTCGCTACACTCGTCGAAAAGCTGGTCACAGCCATGTAGCGGTTCGGTACTCCAAAAGCTCGGATAACCATGATCGAGATAGGGGCCCGGTTGCCCGGGACCCCTCTCACACCACCGTACATGCGGGTCCGCATACGGCGGTTCATTTCTTGGAAGCAAACTTGCTCCAAATCGCCTCAAGGCTCGCTAGTCCGTTCTTATTGAGATAGTCGATCGAGATCGCGACATGCATCGCAGCACTCGATGACATCACCCAAGGTCCGCGGCCACTGCTACCATGGGAAATGGCTTCGTCACGACGGACGCCGAGCTTCAGCAACATCCGAATTCGGGTGCGGACTCGGTACCACTGTTTCCAGTAGCAGGCGCGGATGCGCCGTCGGGTCCACTTGTCCAAACTCTGCACTTGCTTCTTACCCAGTCCGTAGTGAAAGTAACCTACCCAGCCTTGGAAGTAGCGTCGAAGCTCCAGGAAACGCGATTGAATCGATCGACCACCGTTACGACGGGTGATTTCTCGCACTCGCGCCTTGAACTTCTTCAGATTCTTCGGGCTGACACCCAGCCGTCCACCGAAGCCGCGGAAGGTGTAGCCGAGAAAATCGACCACCTCCGTCGGACAGATACGGCTCTTGTCGTGGTTGACCACGAGTTTTAGCTTGGATGTCAGGTAGCGTTCTACCGATCGAAAGACACGTGTGGCTGACTGCTCAGTCTTGGAGAACACCAAGAAGTCATCCGCGTAGCGAACGAAGCGGTGACCGCGTTTCTCCATTTCTTTGTCGAAATCATCCAGCAGGATGTTCGCAAGCAACGGTGAAAGTGGCCCGCCTTGCATCGTTCCTTCGGTCGAAGGTTGCCAATCGGTATCGACCATCACACCCGCTCGTAAATAGTTCCCGATCAGACGCAGCAGTCGCTTGTCGCGGACCTTGCGAGACACACGGTGCATCAATACATCGTGCTGCACGCGGTCGAAAAATTTCGACAGGTCCATGTCGACGCACCAGCGGTAGCCGGCTTGAATGTGCGTTTGAACGAGATGGATCGCTTCGTGAGCGGAGCGGTGAGGCCGAAATCCGAAACTTGATTCGGAGAAGTCCGGATCAAAGATCGGGGTTAGGACTAACAGGAGGGCTTGTTGAACGAGGCGATCCACTACGTTTGGGATTCCGAGGTGTCGCTCGCCGCCGTCCGGTTTGGGAATCGACTTACGCCGGACGGGGCCGGGCTTGTAAGTTCCTTCCAACAGTTGTTGTCGAAGCACCGGCCAGAGTTCCGGAAAGTGGTTTGGGAATTCGTCGATCGTGATGCCATCGGGGCCAGGGGCTCCGCGGTTGGATCGGACTCGTGCCCAGGCACATTCGAGGTTGTCGGTGTCGACAATTTGTTCCATGAGGTTCTGTGGAACAGCGTTCAAGGCTGGCTTCTCGATGGACGCCGAGCCCGAGTGACCGGTAAGGGACTCCCAAGAGCACGGGCCTTTCATGTCTTCCGCTCCTTGCTGGTTGCCGGAATGAGGTTTTGTGTGTTTGGGTCGGTTCGAATTCATCGATGGTTCTTCCTTGTCAAGAAACGTTCGGTCCTTTCCGTTGCCGCTGGATTGCGGCAGATCGGTACAATGACCTCTGCTGACTTCTCAGAGCACGAGTCAGGTCACCCTGGTCGTCCCGCCTTTCGGGCAAGCCCTACTCGCGGGTACGCGTCTGAGATCTCCCCGAATAAGGGACGTGAACTTTCGCTGCGCGAGTACGCGATCTACTCAGGAGGTTGTCGGAAACGGGTTTTGCAGTCCTCGGGCCGCTCACCCCAATGACTCCCAGAGCCTCTATCGCGTTTCTATTCGTTACCCCGCAGTTTTGGCGGAATGCTGCCGGTTGCTACGCCGATCGAGCATCGCAGGCTTCCTCCCCACGGTTTGTCGCCTTGTGCGCAGTTGCCGGGCATCTTGGAGACAGGGCCTAGTACTTCATCTTGAAAGATTACATTTGGTATACTGTCCTTCGTTTCAAGTTCCGAGTTCGTACAGGGGACTGGCTTCCCGAAGGAAGCGGCACCCCACAAGTTCACGCCCATGTCGGGCGTACCGGTGCACCGAAGCCGCCGGTGACGCGTTTTTTGAAACCAAAGTTTATTGGCGGCGGCTCGGTTACCGCCGTCGTTCCCCGATCGAAGATTGGAGTCGCCTGACTTTGTGAACGCACAACGACAACGTCAACCGTTTTACGTTCGGCTGGCGATTGTTTCGGCTGCAACGGGAATCGTCGGCTGGCTTACATGGAGTTTCGGTTCGTCATTCGTCGACCCAGGTACACATGCGAGGCTACACGATCTGCTGCCGGCGATTGGCTCGTCAATCATGTCCGTGTGTTCGTTGATGTTCATGCTGGTCGCAGTCGTCACGGTCAATGATTGCGTTCGCAATGGGACATTCAATCGGAAGCATGCAATCGTCCTTGTTGTAGCGGCTTGCATTACGCTGGCGGCGGGCGTCGATGGTGCATACCCACGCTGAACTGGATTCTGATATCATGAGCAACGGCCCGGCTGACCCAAAGACGGGGAACCATCGCGTGCACCCGAGTACGCGAGCCGGGCGGTTTCGAAGTTGACAATCTTTCGCGCGTACCGGGTGACGCGTGCCGTTCACCGAGTGACATACCGAGGATCATTAAACAAACGTGATTCCTGATTTCAGAGACGATGGGTACTTGCCCGAGGGTTTGTACGTTGCTTCCGAAGCTGATGCTACGTTTCGTTTCGGCACTGCGACGCGGCCGCGTCAGAGACTTGCGCTGCGGCTCCGGCGATGGCTCGAACTTGCACGTGTCATCGACGCGAAACGATTTTTCGTTGATGGCAGTTTCGTTACATCAAAACCGGACCCCGATGACGTTGATGCGGTTGTGTGGCTGCCCGATGATTTTGCTGAACGCTTGGAACGCGGAGATTTGGAAGCCGTGGAACTCGATTCCATGCTTGTAACTCGGCGTCCTGAAGAGCTGTTCGCTGCCGAAGATAGACGTGACTGGGAAGATTGGTTAGAATTCTTTAGTAGGACCCGTGAGGCAGACAATCGACGCAAGGGTGTAGTCGAGATACAACTATGATCCATAACGCTATCGAATACGAAAAAGCTCAAACCGAACTGCGCGATTTGCAATCGCGTCTGGAGGCGCTACAGGCAGACCATCCGATCGGCGAGAAAGGCTTCACCAAGGCTGGTATTCGCAAACTGATTGCGCGACTAAACGAAGAGCTCGCTGTGTTTGAGGGCAGCTCAGAAGCGAGATCGCCCACCACAGGTTAGTCTGAATTGCGCGGGGAACCAAGCGATGCAACGGAGCCGAGCTTGCATGGTTTTACGAATGGAAAGTCAACTCTCCCGGCCCGCTGATCGCCACCGTTCTGTGCAACAGTGAATCCGTACTCACCACCCGCTGACACCACGGCCAATCATGACACTCTTTCAGGTTGTGCCGTTCCTGGCAAGCCACCAATCGTGATAGATGCCGAATTCGCGAAACTGGGATTCGCTAACATTCGAAAGCAACACGTTCGGGAACACGTTCGGGAACACGTTCGGGAACACGTTCGGGAACACGTTGCACAACGTGTCTACTCGCTTCGCTGGCGCTGGGCATTCATCCCATTGGAACATTACTTCTATCTCTATTGCCTACCCGATTACCTTACGCCGACGTTTGAGCTTCTGCATTCAATCCATCGGGATACCCTTGACCATCACGACAGTCAGTATAGATTCCCACCATGGGCGGGACTGCCAGTCAGATTTGTCGGCTCATTGATCTTTCACGTGAATGCCGTACCTCTCGAAGATGAAAGGAGAATCACCTCTGGCCGATTACCCAATCAAACCGGGCGTCCTCACGGGATATTCTCCTTCAACACTCACACAGAAGCTTCAGTTTTCACGCCCAACATCGGCTACTCAATTCCAAACCGTCGTGCGAACGAGTTTTTCACCTCAATCGTTGACAGCGTGAACTGCACAGAACCATGGGTATCGGGATAGGGGCCCGGTTGCCCGGGCCCCCTCCCACAACACCTAGCATGCGGGTCCGCACTAGATCGATGAATACAGTGCGTTTCGCCGCAAGGATGCAAGCGATAGCCAGCACTCGTCAAGAATAAACAAGCCCTCGGCGGCCAGGTACTCGTTGGATAAAGCTCACTGGACACCTGACGTCGTGGAAAGACGCTCTGCCTGCCAACCAACACGGGCCCTTGCCGCTCATCGCAAAGCCACGAGCGACACGATAGGACACGCCCAACGACATCAGATTCTTCAGACGGGTCTTCGATTTCCGCCACTGTTTCCAGTAACAGGCGCGTACCCGACGGCCTGCGTTGATCAGTTTTGGGGCATTTGTCTAAGTTGGTGAACGTTGTCTTTACTTGATCCAACGCGAAGTACCCTAACCAACCCCGTGCGTAGGATGCGAAAGCCTTGTAACGCGATTCCATCGAGACGCCTCGGTTTCTACGAAAGATCTCCGAGGCACGCTCTTTGAATGCCTTCAGCTTCTTACCACTGACCCGTATTTGGCCGCCGTAGCCACGAAACTTATAGCCCACGTACTCAAGCCCATCCGTTTTGCGGATGTTGCTCTTGTCGTGGTTGACGGTCAACTTCAATCGGTCGGTCAAGAAGCGTTCGGTGCTCGCGTACACACGCTGCGCCGCCGCTTCGGTCTTTGTGAAAATCACAAAGTCGTCTGCATAGCTGTTACCATTCGTTCGATTTGACCAGACTCCAACCGGCCTCGTGCCGGTGGTGAATCCGACTGACTGGCTACGACACCGCAGGCCCAAAGCAACCCATCTCCCCACTGGCCACGTGCCGGTGGCAAAGGGACCAACGCGACTTGAGATGGCCAGTGATCGTCCTTGCTTCCACCGGCACGAGGCCGGAGGGGAGCCAAGCAAATCGGCCGCTTCTTTGTAACTCATCAGTCTTGCTTCCACCGGGTCAAGCCCGGATGGAGAGCGAGGAAGCATCAGAGTTCATCGGTGGTTCGTTCCTTGTCTTGTGACGTTCACGCCTTTGTGTCGCCGTTGGACTCGGCGGGTCACTCCTATGCCTTCTGCTGCCGACTTCGATCGTGGGTTCGTGTTACCACGGCCCACCCCGCGTTGGAGCAAGCTCTACTAGCGGGCACAGGATGAAGTCCTCCCCAAATAAGGGACGTTTCAAGACGCGACGGTCTTGAAACACGTGATCTATCCCCACCCAAGCTCCTCATCTACCTCCACCAACTTTTCCGGTTCGGTTTCGCTGTCAGCAGCCAGCGGATTTTTTGGAATCGCACAGCGATGGGCCTGCAGTGTCGGCCTCTATAGGGTTTCTGTTCCGTGCTACTGCAAGCTCCGCGCGGACCCGATGGGTCTTGGCGTGAATGCGTCTGGAAACGAATTGCGTTGAACCATGCCCGAATCGGCGGGACTGACCCTATGACCCGGACGGTTCTCGGCGGCTATCCAGCTTGACGCTCACATTCGCAAGCTTCCTCCCCACGGTTTGCCACCTTGTGCGCAGTTGCCTGGCATCTTCGAGACAGGGCCTCGTACTTACATCGTTGGGATCTACATTGGGTATACTGTCTCCTACTGGAAGTAACCGGAACTAAGTACAGGGGACTTTCACCCCACAAGATCAAGCCCATGTTGGGCGTACTGCACGTGAAGCCGGACTGGCGAGTGTTTTTGAAATGGAGAGTCGCTCGTTCCGGCTCGGCTACCCCTGACGTTACGGCATCATGAATCGAATATTTTGGATTCGTCGCATTCGCCGGTGCATTGCAGCTATTGCAATTGTGTTCGCGTCTCTCGTGGCGTTCGCTGCATTCGAGATTATTCGAAACAGTGGAGATCTTCAGAATGTTCCGGGCCATCGGATGCGAGTGCGACTTGGCCAATTCTGGCCGGACGGTCTTCAGGAGCGATTCGTCACACGTGGCTACGTTTCTTCGGATTGGTCGATTGACAGTAGTTCGACGTTTATCCGTTTCGACGCCGACCTGCCAGCCGTCGCTCAGTGGCGAGCGTTTTTACGCACCGACAACTACGCGTCTGCTGTTTCCCTCGATAATAAGGATGACCGGTGGTGCGAAGTACGTGAACAGCGGTGTGCGTCAATTCCGCTTAGCAGCCTTACGGGAGAGGTGCCCGCCTGGTGGAATCCGACGGGAGATATCTGCGACACGTTCGAAACCATGGTGTGGTACGATCAAATCGATTCGGGTGTTGGCCGCGGGAACTATCTGCAATATGATCCAAACACCAGTACCGCTTGGGTTTACAGTTATTCATGTCAGCACGATCTGCTATGGGATCGAGGAGATGGCGCACCGGTCGCTATCGCGGACACACCGAAGCCGTCACAATGACATGCACGGGAGGACGGCTTGCGGAGTTTGCTGAAGTGGATAGCTCACTCTCCGTCCCCCGTGATGCCAGCCGTTACCCAAATGAATCGAATGCGACCCGAATCAATCATCGCAATTCTTCCGATGAATGAACCGGTCTTTCCGAGTGCGGGGGAGATCGCGGATGCTTTACGCGATCGGTACAAAGGCTCGCTGAACCCTACCGTGCTGGTCGACTCTGAAAACGGAATCGGACACTCATTTGGTAACACGATGGGCGTCGTCCAGTTTCTCGATTTCCCAATCCCGGCTTGGGATCTCGCTCCACGCTGTGAGACGGCGTACTGGTGGCCAGAAGCTGCCGCTGCGCTTTCGGATCACACCTGCCACCTGATCGTCCAATTGATCCAAGATTTAGACGATCGGATACCGAAGGTGTTACTGCTAACCCGCTATTTGGCAGAGATCGTGAAACGCACGACGTCTGTTGGCGTTTATTGGGGTGAAGGACTTTTGCGATCGGCTGAGTCGTTCCTGGATCTTGAATCGACGGTCGCGCCGACAACGCTAGCACCCGAACTTTGGGTGGATTTTCAGATCCACCCAAATGATGCGGGCGTCGAACAGTTCTACACGTACGGGATGAACATTCTCGGTAGACTTGAAATCGAGGTTGATCGATTCTCATTACCGCGTGAAGCGATGCTGACATACGCGCGTGGACTCGCGAAGAAGGTCCTTGAACAAGACCTGGTACTTGCTTATGATTCATGGATTGATGGTCCCGACGGCAAACCCATTCGAGTCACGCACGGCGATACGTTTCTCCCGTGTGACGGGCGTGTATGCAAGCTCCAAATGGAATAATCGGGTAACAATGACATGCACCGACGGACGCGAGTCGGGCGGGTTGGCAATGGTGAGTCTTTCGCGCGTCCTCGGTGATGTCCGCCGTTCCCCGCCAGAAGTGGCGATGACGACGATAGTCGGCGAATCAACCAATGCGACGCGTGATGGGTACGATCGTCGATTTGCGGTATTCCTTCGTAACTCAAACCCTGACTCGCTTTCGCAATGAATTGTGTGATCGAGTAGGAAGCGGAGCTAATGTCTAACGACACAAAACAACCTTCGGTATTTGACGTTGAGTCCCCAACGGAAGCCACACCGAATCCTGGTCTTTCCTATTGGAATTTCGTGTTGGGGCTACTCGCGGTCACTTTGCTGCTGTGTTTCATTGTTGGCCTGTTTATGACCGGGTACCTTGCTGCTTTTGCGACCGGTGCTGTGATCGTGATTGGGCTCTTGGGTTTTGCAGATCCGAGAGATTAGAACTTCCTTCCCTGACTCTGCGCACTTTGTTTGCTCCTGTCTTGTTCGTTCTGGCTTGTACTCCGCTGCAAGGCGGCGAACCATGAATTGCACCGGAGGACGGGAGTCATGTCAAATGGTCTGCATGCGTGTCTTTTGCCGGTCCCCCGTGAATTCTGGACGTTCTGCGATGGGAGTATTTGTGTCTACGCGTTGTCACCTTCTGCTGTGTGCGCTGTTGTCCGTGTCCGTCGGTACGGGATGCCAAAACCGCACGTCAAACCCACCGCCACGACCCGATAGAGACCTGACCTACGACTCCGATTGGTCTGAGCGTAACGCAGACATTTATCGCTTTCTGATCAGCAAGTTGGATGAACCGACTCCGGATCGTATCTACTTCATCACCACGACACCTATGTCCGAGTGGGGCGACGACGGTGACTGGGCTACGATTCCCGAAGTTGAACTATCGGCAAATCCCAAGGCTTCCCAGTACCGGCCCGCAAACGAAGCGCATCTTGCAGATGGTCACGTATTGGAAAACGGAACGGATGCGAAGGCGTGGATGATGTGGTTCTCGGTAAAACGCTGGATTTCCGAAACTGAGGTGGAAGTAGAAGATGGCGTTTGGTGTTGCCCACTCGGCGGAGGAGCGTCAACTATCACCTACGAGAAGATTGACGGGAAATGGAAGGTAAAGGACTACGGAGAATCTTGGGTCTCTTAGAATAGACGCAGAACCAAGCGTTGGACGGGTAGCCGCGGATCGGGCGGCTTTGCAATGAAAACTTCGCTCCCGCGGCCCGGTCAACGCGGTCGATAGCCGACGGAGATTGATCCACTAGTCACATGAACGAGACGACGCAGGCCGAACCACTCTTGGAGACCATCCCTGACGATCTATTCGCATTGTGGAAACAAGGTCCGCTCATACTGGCGACACGAGCTGAGCTTCCAATTGTCGAACTCCGCGATCGCATATTGACACTTCAGTGGTGTCACGATGTGATTTCTGCGGATGTTTCAGAATGTCATTTCCGCGTCGGTAGGCCGTGGAGAATGAAACACAATTCAAGATCTGCGCGTCCACTGCTTCCTTTCGGCAACCATGATCTGATCCTGATCGATTTTCCGCCGCTCTCTCGCGGGTTCTTCACGGGCAGAACGCATTCCTACAACACGGCACCGGTCGGCTATACTGAAGCTTCACTTCAAACTTGGAAACGTGCTTTGGCTCCATTGCTCGGCGAACCAAGCGGTGAACCGAAGTCGCCGATGACGCGTTTCTTGGAATCCTAGTCTTTTCGCCGCGACACCGGTCACCGCCGCCGTTCTGTCGTCGTAGTGCTCGATGTTTGCGTTGCCCTGTTGTGCTCGATGCAGCGCATGCGTTGGATGGTTTTGAGTCCGACAGCTGGATGCTGATGAAGACAACCCGATCTGTTGCTGATCGGATGCGAATGAAATGGTGCGCTGTCGAACCAGTGCTCGAATCATTCGCTGTCATTGGAACGCGTGTGACGGTCCGGCATCGGCATTCGACTTCGGCCACATCGTCGGCGGGACGGAATCAGGACTCGATTTGCTGAGCGGTCCGAGCATGCGATACAATCCATCGGTCGCATTCTGGTGGTAACATTGTCTCGAGCCGCCGACGAGGACGATGGACGAAAACGGGAAGTGCGCTGTCGGTGCGCTGTCGCGACCGACGGCTACCTTCTGTGACGTGGTAGCCGGTCAGTCGATCCACCACCGGCACAAGGCCAGAAGGGGTCCGACCAGAAGACGAAACTCGACCTCGTTCAAGCTCGATGCGAACTTATGAAGCGTGCGGCTCATCGGAGAGCAAGCGCAGGGAAGGGTCGCTGTCGTAGGTGACGTCGTCGTCAACAAACGATTCTTCCTCGGCGGTCTCGATGATCGCTGCATCCCAACTCGCTGTATCCCCGCTTGCAGTGTCCCCGCTTGCAGTGTCCTGACCATAGGAAATCTCGTCGTACGAATCCGAGTCAACCGACATCGAAGCGTCGGAATCCAGATTGTCGAGATCGTTTCGCGGTCCAACCGGGAGCGACATGGACTCATCGGACACTGGAACTAGGTCATTTCCGTTCACCGGATCGCCGACAGGATCGTCAGCAGACTCGGCTTCTGTCGATTCGGCTTCATTCGATTCGCCTTCGGGTTGCTCACCGCCGACGGTTCCTGAGCCACCGTTGTGCAAGTGATTCAGTTCGTTGATGACCAGCAGTGCATCCAACGCGGTCACCATTCCGTCGCCGTTGACGTCGTAGCCGATGCCAGGGTTACCGTTGCCGATGGGTCCGGGACCGTAGTCGTTGAGGTGGTTGATGATGACCAATGCGTCGAGAGCGGAAACGAATCCACCGGTGTCGACATCGTAGGGATTATCGTCGTTGTGGAATGGTGACGGATTTTCAATGACTCGGATGACGAAGGTTTCGGAGGCGGAGTCCAACTGTTCGGCGGTGTCTTGCGCCGCAATTGTCAATTCGATTTCATCGACATCGGCACGACGCACCCAAGTTCCGTCGCGGAGCTTGAGCGTCGAGTCGACGATTTCAAAACGATCGTCATCCACACTGACACGATAGTCATCTGTGATCGGGTTGCCGCTAATGGTGACCAGGCCGACTGCCGCACCGGCAGCAAACTCGATCACGGAATCACCGTCCAAAGCGATCGCTCCGATCGGTTCCGAAACATCGGCGACGTTGATCTGCAACGTCTCTGTCAGCGTATTGGGTCCATCGACTTCCATCGCTGTGATATTGACGGTGACAACCGGAGTTTCCTCGTAGTTCAAGCTTTCCCCGGGCTTGAGCCACAGATCGTGGCCTTTGAAATGAAACCGATCATCGTCGACGACGAAGGTGTGTTCTTGGTGCCCGCTGTCTTGATCAACGGCCCAAACGGTGGTGATCATGGACTCTGGATTATTTTCATAGACCCAGATATCGTCGGGATAGATTGCGGTGATCGGCTCGTTTTCGTTGAGCAAGAAAATCTCAACGGTTTCGACCAGCCAGAACTGGCTCTCGGTGTCCTCGGCATAGACAGTCAAGGCGATGGAGCCTTGGGTCTCGAAATCCAGGTCGCCGCCCACGAAAATCAAGTTGCCACCTTGGATCTCGAATCGCGGATCATAAACCGAGATATTGAAATTGTCGTTGATGTCGGGGTCAACGATGGTGATCGGACCAAGGTTCTGATGGATGAGCGTGTTTTCAGGGATAGGCACCAAATCCGCAATGATGCCAGTGGGAGCATCTGGGACCGGTGCGATCGCAATGTTCACAGCGACCGGGCCTGTGACATCGCGACCATCATGGATCATGACGGAAAAGGAGTCGCTGCCAAAGTAATCGCGGAACGGCTGGTAGCGAAACGCACCTTGTGGATCGATGGAAGTCGTCCCATGTGATGCCGCGATCAGCGGTAACACCACCAGTTGATCGCCTTCGATGTCGTCAAGACCATCCAACAACCCCGGTGCGGATTGAAAGATCGTTTGATCTTCTAGGGTTTCATAGCCCAGAATGTTGGGCATCGGTGCGGACGTGTTGTCGCCGGAGAGTCGAACGGCAAAGTGAACGGGTTGAGGGTCGGAGTCGCCACTCACGGTGATTTGGTGAGCCGCGGGTTGAGTCAATGCGATCTCAGCGACGCCCTTTGTGCCCAGCACTGTCAAGAGAGCCGGACCGGACGATGCGGGCGACAGCGTCATCGCGTTCACATTGCCGATTTCGGTCAAGTCCACCGGTACTTCTGTCACCCGCGAGCCGTCGCGCAAGTCGTACAGCTGGAGTAACGCTTCGTCCTGGGGAACCGTCATCAACAATTCACGAGCACCATCGATCGCGACGGGACCGCTCAAACCATCCAGGGTCAACAAAGTTGCAAACCGTGAATCGACGTCTTGAACATTCACGCCACCCTCGGCCGTTCGCAGTGCAAGCAAGCCCGAGGCGTCATCAAAGGCGAGTAGTTGGGTCGTCCCGGAGATTTCAATTGGGCTCTCCGATATCCATGTTGCTGTCGAGTTGCTCCACAGCGATAGTTCCAACCCAGTGTCGCCTGCCCAGGCAAACACAGTTCGGTTGCCCGAATCTGACGCGATGACTTGAGCGTCCGACGGGACCTCCACGCCGGTCGATGAGAACAGGACGTCCGTTGTCGGCGAAGTCGCATCGACCGCCATCAGGACAACGCTGGGATCAGACGATGCGGGCACAGCGATTCCGGTGCCGTCACCGCCGATGGCGATGTCGGACCACTTGGTCGCCGTAGAGACGCTTAGCATTTCTGCCGCTGGGCTGACGACGAAAGCGGAACCTGCGGCGTTTTGCGACCGCGTCACCAGCACGCTGCCGTCGGGTAAGAGCTGCATCGCATCGAGAGGTTCACCGACCGAGACTGCACTGGCCGTGCCACTTTCCATATCCCCGACCAGCACAAAGTCGTCCGCTAGAACAAATGCGTTGCCACCAGAGCGTACCAATTGCTGGCCGCCTTCGACCGCCAAAGGGGTTGTCGCAAGAGTGGCGTCCAGCGGAAAGACTTGCTGCTGAGTCGTCGAACCGTCGAACAGTCGAACGCTGTACTGGCCTTCTGGAATGTTGTCGAATTGAAAACCGCCGTTGTCATCCGAGATCGCGAACGTATCCCCACTGTCGAACGAACCGCTCTGGTTGTGGTCCAGATAAACAAGTCGACTTGCCAAATCCGGCTCCGAGGACTCCTGTCGCAGGGAATAGTCGACATCCTCAAAAATCGTTCCCGTGATCACGGCCAGCACGCGACGATTGCTCAATCGTTCAATCAATAAACGCCGACGTGTTGACCCCCGCCGGCTGGAGCTGGCCCCGGATTTTCGAGAATCATCGTGTTCAGTTTTCTTGCCGGAACGCATCAGTCTCGTGGTTACTCTGGATGGGAAGTGTGGTCCACGTCATTGTCATTGAACAAAGTGCCTGACGCACCTGGTTCGTACTCGAAATTCCAGTCAGTCCTGAAAAAAAGGGTTCTGGTCACCTTCGTCGCAATTATCCGGGTTTGGACGAGGAGAGAACAGGAAAGTTCCCTGGAGAGGGGGTTTTCCTGAGCATTTTGTCCCGACGACCGCACCACCCGACAGAGCCACACCCTCACGTTACCGGTCGATAGGTTGCTCGATGGGAACGGGCTACACCACCGTTGAGGACAGTTTCCGCGAGTTTTGCTTGGCAAGTTCGGTGATTTCTGTCACCATGATAACGCGAAAAGTAAGGCAATTCGCCGCACTCATTCCGTTCATCTGGCCTGCCCCATCATTCCAACGGATCTGAACTCATGATATTCCACAACCATCGCGTGGGCATTTCTGTTGGTCAAGCGTCCCCTTTTCGATTTGGATTCCTTGCCGCTGTTGGGCTTTTCTTTCTAACCGCCTGTATTGCTCGCCAACCCGTTCTTGCTCAATCGGAGCCGGGGATGGATGAATCGGCCTATGAGGCCGAGATGAGAAGCGACGGGACCTCGGATTACTCCGAGCCCGGGATGGGCGGTGACTCAGGGTATGAGGAAGGTTACGGTTCTGGATACGGGAGTAGCGGCTACGGTGGACCATCATCGCGACAGAATGCGCAACGCGGCGCCACGACGCAACAACAGTTTACTGCGACGTTGTCATCGCTGCTCAAACAAGTGGACTTGAAGCCGCTGGTGAATCCGCCGAGTGACCTGCCACCGACCCAAGCAGGTCCGGTGCTGCAGGGAGAAGCGGAAACGGCGTACAAGAACGGAAACTATCCGTTGGCTTTGCAGCTGTTCTATGGACACATGGCCACGGAGTACGACGATGCTCGCGTGAATCTGCAAACGGTCAAGTACAGCCCGTTGTTGAGACGCCCTGTTTGGACGATTCGCTGGGGTGTTTCTTTTGCCGTGCGTGGCGAAGGCGAGACGCCCAATCCGATCACGGATTCCGGCCCGGTACGAATGGCATCGAGCGGTGGTCGTGGATTTGCTGGCGGGGGAAATCCGAGTGAGGACGGTAGCTTTGGTCCAGACTCGAGCTATGCCGAACAGATGGGCACGAGTGAATCCGAAATGGAACAACGCATGGGCTCGGGGATGGAGGACCCATCAATGATGGGAATGAACGAAGACCTTTACGGCAGTTCGGGAGCAGGACGTCCTCAGATAAAAAAAGCCCCCACCTTTCAAAAACCAATGTTGAGTCCTGAAACGGATGAGCAACTACAAAAGTATCTCGGTTTGGTCGCGACCGCCGTCGCGGAAGAATTCGAGAAACGGTACATGGCCGGTGATTACGGCTCGGCATTGACCAGCGTTTCCGCACCAGCGGATCCCGACGCCCCGCCGTTGGATGTCGCCATGACGCCCGAGCTGGTAGAGCTGTTGACGATGGGCGATAGCTCCATGTTGATGTGGAAACCCGGTTTGATGTTTGTCGGCGAAGGAGAGTCGACTGATATGGCGAAGGCCGCCGCAACTGCCCAAATTGACCTCCTGCTGCACTTTGACATTCTGCTGAAGCAACCTCGGGGCGGTGAGACGCAAAACATTTCACGCGTTCGCTTGATCCATGCCTCGTCGGGCAAAACCATGGGTACTTCGAAGGCATTTGACAGTACCGAAGCCGCCCAGTTGGTCCGCGTCGGTCGCAGCAGCAGTCGTGATTACATCGACGAGCGTTTGGAACCGTTTTTTGGAATCATCGACCGTCAAGTCAAGACAGCAGCCCTGCCAGGACTTTCGCCGGAGGTCGCGAAACGTCGTGTCGGTACGCTCTTGGCCAGCGGTGATCGCAACCTCAGCACGCTCGCCGAAGTACGCTTGTACCAGTTCCAGGAACTGCTGACACCAGAGGAAGTCGAGGTCGCGTTCCACATCGTCGGCGGCGAAGAAGGCTTGCGTTTGCTGCACGGCTCTCGCGAAGAAAAGTTAGCGACCGCCCGCGAATGGGCACTCGATGCCGTGGGCGGAGACGAAGATCGCTAGGTCGCAAGCGGGCCGTTGATTGATTTTCGACTTGGAAAGTCGAACGATAATCGTCGCTCGACTTTCCAAGTCGATAGCGTGCCCTGTCGAGCGTTTTTCCATTCTGAAAGGCTATCTTGCGCAAACAGGCCCCCTCCCTCACATTCGCCTGAACGGCTAAGCGCGACCTCCCCCAAGTTCCGAGACTGCTGATTTAGTCGTGTTGCGTTGTGTCTGTGAGCCGATGGCGATAGGCGCGGATTATTCATTAGCCGGCACGCGATAGCGTCCGGTTCCCGAGTATAGGCGTGAGAACCGGACGCTATCGCGTGGCGGCTGATGTGCGCAGACTGTTTTCGTGCCAATCCGCGCAAGCCGTTTTATGCAAACTTGTTGCGATGACCGTATTGAGTCGCGTGAATAATCCAGGCTAGCGCCTTGCGGTGGACTGCTCAAAGTATGGTGTTGACATTGTTTTTTCAGTCCATGTTTTCGTTCCAAGCATCGCAATCGAAGTGAGCCTCAGACGCTAGCGGGCTGTTGATTTAGTGAGCCGCGACGCGTAAGCGGCCGGGCCTACCGCATTGCCCGGTGCCTTACGGCCAATGCCACCTACTTTGTCGTCAATCGGGTGGTGATTCGGAGGCTTTGGATTTTATTTTTCTTTCCAAACGTTGGAACTTGGTGCTCTTTTGGCGGCGAGTATGCGCGACTCGAGGGTAGCTCCGCGGTGTCTTGCGATTGGGAAGCTTTCTCGTCGAGGCATCAATGAGCGTCTTCTGGTACGCAAGCGTCCATTGCTCCAGTGTCGTTAATTCCTTGCGAAGCAGGCCACTCTGAAAGTCCTGCCACACGCCACTGAAGCTCAGTCGTCGAGGCGAGATATTAATCAACTTGGCGGCCTGCTTGCGCAACTGGGACACCAGATTGTAGGCGATCACCGATCCCATCAGCTCCTTTTTCATCGTGTCCACGCTCTTGGCACGGATATTCTCGGTGTCCATCGTGACTTTCAGGTCCCGGATGTCGAATTCCACATCGTAGCGGCGACGGTAAAGCTCGCCCACGGACAAGGCGTCCGCTTCGATGTTGGTGACCAACTCCAGCGTTTGACCGTTGTCCAATTCGACTTGGTGAATAAAGACTTCACAAGCTGCATCCTCAGGAAGATTCTGGTGGTTCCTGCGTTCTTTGCTCGATGGCTTCCAGATCAAATGGTGCGTTACGTAGCCAGGCCCTTCCTCTACCAGCGTGGCGTTCTTGAGGTATGCCTTGTATCGCTGTTTGGTCAGACGCAGTAAGAACTCTTGCCCACGCGTTTGGCAATGAAAAGCCACTGAGAACACGCCGAAACCGCTATCGGCCATGACAATCGAATTCTCTGGAAGTCGGTCGATGACTTTCTCGGCTTGTCTGGTTTCGCTGGAATTGTTGGGGCCGTACATCGGATCGATCTGTGGCATTAACGCGCAACCGGTCTGCATTTCATTGGCGACCATGAGCATCGCAACGGGCCAAACGGATTCACCGTGCTGGTTGGATGCTGGTGGAAATGCTTTCTTGAGCGCCGGTGTGGGTGGCAGTGTGATCGTCGTTCCGTCGAGGATGAACACACGCCGCTCAAGAAAAGCTGGCTGGGCCTTGCGTGCCAGGTGATCGCAAATGCGATTGGAAAAGTCTTGGACAACCTTAATCGGCAGTTTTTTTCTCGCTTGGTTGTAAGCGGAATTGTTTTTTGAAAGCGTCCCTTCAGTAACTCGCCGGTTAGGGGGCAGGAGGTCTTTGTGATTGTCGATCAGATCACTGACGGCTTGATCAAGAGTGAGGCCTCCCCCGAGACGTTGCAGCACCAGTAGCCAAAGTGTTGGTGCTTGTGTGTAAATTTTTGCAGCGGAACTGGCGTCTTGTTGCTCAAGCTCTTTAACGATCGTAGGGAGCTGAAGCAAATCCGCGAGCAATGTTTTTGCGCGACAGAATTGCTGTTCGTTCTCAGTGGCGTGTGATTTGGGATCGAGCATTGAATTGGTGACAAATTGGCGGACAAATTGAAACCAATTCAGCAGCGCAAATTCCGTGCCAAAAACATAACGCGCCACCCGATAGAGTAGGGAATAGGTGGCATTGGCCTTACGGCACCGGGCGATGCGGTAGGCCCGGCCGCTTACGCGTCGCGGCTCACTAAATCAACAGCCCGCTAGCCCGGATGATTCATAACTCGACGCGTGAGCGAGGGATACTCGGTAAATCCCTCGCTTACGCGTCGGGTTATGAAAAACAATCTGCATTTCCCAACGATGTCACAACTCATTGTCAAGAATCTGTTTGCGCTAACATCAATCATCGGCATGAATAATCCGGACTAACAAACAGAGTCCGTTCTTCTCAGTTCTCGTCTTCGTTCAACCCGAGCTTGGCCAGCCAGCGACGCGACGGCGTCGTGTCCCCAGACTCGGCGCTCTCCAACCGGCGGTTGAGCTGAGCAAGCTGCTCCTGCAGCCGGCCGTGATCTTGTTCCAACTGCTGGCGTTCTCGCGAAAGCTTCGCTCGCTCCAATGACGTAGCGATTTCGGTTTCGCGGAATCGCTCTTCCCAGTCGGTTTGCAGCTTTCGCAGTTTTGCACGTTCCGCTTGGATGACTTCATCCGCATCGATGGCCGCAGCAAACGCCTCAGTGTTGACGGCTGTGGCGGTGGAACGCTGGCTCGCGTTGCCGGATGCCTTCGCAGCCTGCTTTTGTCGATTCAGTTGATCGCGCAAATCCTCGATTTCGCGTTGCAGCTCCATGACATAATCGACCGGGCTTTCCAAACGCCGGATCACATCGCCGGCTTCGCGATCCACCTTGCCCTGCAGTTCGTCCAAGAACGTCTCGGCGCAAAACGAGTCTTCCTCCATCTGCTCCAAAATCCGTGCCTTGCGTTGCTCCCAAGAAAGCGTCTCGACCGCACCACCGCTTTCCGAAACAGTACGTCGAACGTTTTCGCCCGCGACTTGGGATGCGAGGTCTCGATTCTGTTGCTCCATCAACGCCAGTTGCCCACGCATCTGAACGATGTCTTGATTGAGCTGCTCGTTGATGAGTTGCAATTCAGACAATCGAGTCTCTGTGGCGCTCTCGATGCGTTCTTCGTAGTAAGACTCCTCCTGAGGCTCTGACTGAACCGCTTGATAGGACGAAGCGATCTGCGCCATCGCGTTGGCGGGGATGGCGGTTGCCCGATCAATCGCTTGCGTGCTGGCGATGTAGTCCACGGTCTCGCGCAGCATCGCCAACTGGTCCATGACTTCGGCCAGCATGTGGGAGTTCGCGCGTACCAAAAAGTCTGCTTGTGAACCATCAGCCAGCGGTTTTCCAGCCAGCGGTTTTTCAGCCGATGGTGATTCAGCCAGCGGTATTTCTGACGTCAGCGTTTCGATCTGCCGGACGCATTGATCGAAAGTCTCGACGACGCTTGTTTCTTCTACTCGTGCCTCGCCCCAGCCGAGTTCCTGTTGGCAAACGAGCTGTTTACCATCGTCGCTCTCCTCGACGACGGGTTGATCCTGGGAATGATGAGGATGGATCACCGCTTCGATTTCCTCACGCGTCAAATCCTCTTCGCTGGACTCCGAATTGCCAGGAATGGGCATGTAGCGAGGGTCCAGTTGGTAATCCAGTCCCGGATCAAACGTATCGTGCATCGTGTTTACTTGAGTGAAATCTGGTGACTGGGTTGCCGATCGGGCATGAGCCCGAGGACTGCGATTGCGTTTCTGTGAAAGACGCGTCATGTTGAATTCGCCCGCCGTGAGGAGGTGTAGCGAGACGCTCAAGGAATTCGCATGATCGAGCACACTGCACACGGCGGCTCCAAATCGATACGATTAAACCGGCTTGGACGAAAAACGCCCCCCTGGCGGTGTCCGGTGAGAAGTCTCATTGAGTCTGTACGTTGCGAACAGCACAGAGTCAAAACAGACACGTTTCGACTGCGGGTAAAACGACAAGGTGACGCATTTCTTGTTGGCTCCTGGTGTCAATGTGATCCCAGTGCCGCTTGGCAATCCTCGTGTGTGGGAAGGATGAGAAAGAGAGTAATGGCGAAAAAGTCAGTAAGACCGGCAGCAGACAACGCAGGGGACTCCCCCAAAAAGGGTGGTGTTGATTTTGAGGAGGCGTTAGCGGAAGCCGAGGAGGTGGTCAAACAACTGGAAAGCGGTGAGCTGGGGCTGGCCGAGTCTTTGGATCAATACGAGCTGGGAATCAAACGTATCAAACAGTGCCACGAAAGCCTCAGAGAGGCACAGCGGCGGGTTTCGCTCCTTTCTGGCATTGATGAAGACGGGGAAGCAATCCTTGAACCTTTCGGCCCGGACTCGTCCAAGACCAAGCCGGCGATGGACGATTTGACATCTTGGGATGATGAGTCCGACGAGGACTGGGATGAAGACGACGATAGCGTGGACGAGAGTCCCGGCCTCTTCTAAACTGACGCGCGTCGAGCGATCCATCATTGACCGGCGTCCCTCTCCAAACCGCCCATTGCTTGTGACCCAGCGTCCCACCACCCAGCCGAAACAGGTGACGACCGACCGTTCAACAGCGGCACCGGCGTCTGGGCAGTCACAGGCCTCCGCTCAATTCGCGGATGCTGAAAACGATCACGCATCGTCGACGTCGGACGGCGGGGTCGGAGTTTTTCGTAGTGCGATCGAGCACGCCTTGGACGAAGCCTGCCGGTTCGAGACTGGCTGTCCGCAACGATTGGCCGACGCCATCCGATACGCTGTGCTCGCTCCGGGCAAACGGCTGCGTCCGGCGTTGGTGTTGATGGCCGCCGAAGCCTGTGGAGGCACGATCGAGCAAGCCATGCCGGGTGCTGTTGCGATCGAAATGATCCACGCTTATTCGTTGATCCACGACGACCTGCCCGCCATGGACGATGACGATCTACGTCGTGGACGGCCGACGGTCCACATCGCATTTGACGAGGCCACGGCGATTTTGGCCGGTGACGCACTGCAGCCTCTCGCCTTCGAACGCTTGTGTCAGGGAATCCCCAAATCGGCCGTGGCCGCCGAGGCGGTCGCCATTCTGGCTCGCGCGGCCGGACCGTCTTTTCTGGTGGGCGGCCAAGCAGACGATTTGAATGCGGAGCTGGAACGCGGCAAGACACTCGACCGCAGCGACGATTGCACGGACGATTCTTCTGACGATTCTTCGAACGATTCCGCGGAATCCCAGCCCTTGCGGACCGCGGAACACCTGGAATCCATCCATCGTAGAAAGACAGGCGCTCTGTTTTCAGCCTCGCTGGAGCTGGGCGCCGTGTTGAGCGAGGCGAATTCGCAGCAACGCGCTCGCTTGGCCGATTATGCTGCAGACCTGGGATTGGCGTTCCAAGTCGTCGATGACCTGCTGGATTTCACCGCCGATGCGGAAAGCCTCGGAAAACGGACGGGCAAAGATTCCGATCGCGGCAAGCTGACGTACCCGTCGCTGCTGGGGCTGGATGCGACACGTGAAAAGGCCCGCAGGCTGGTCGAATCGGCCCGCGGGCACCTGGACCTCCTTGGCGATTCGGCTTGGCGTTTGGACCAGCTCGCACGCTTTGTTTTGGAACGAACCCACTGACAACTGTTTTGCTCGTCGATTCCCCTGCGGTTCATTCAGCAGCTTTGACGATTGATTTGAGACTCACATCAGGACCCTTCATTGAACGAGCCTAAACATCCATTGTTGGCCAGTTTGCACGACGCTACTCCGCTGAAAGGCTTTTCTCGGGAGCAGTTGGAGGCCACCGCTACGGAAATCCGTGACGTGTTGTGCAATCTGCTGGCAACGCGAACGGCACACTTTGCCTCTAACTTAGGCGTGGTCGAGTTGTGCTTGGCCCTGCACTGCGAATTCGATTTTCGCACCGATCGACTGATCTGGGACACCGGCCACCAGATCTATCCGCACAAATTGGTGACAGGACGCTACGACCAGTTTCCGACGATTCGGACCAAAGGAGGATTGATGGGGTACCCCAATCCTCACGAAAGCGTTTACGACTTGTTCATGACCGGACACGCGGGATGCAGTGTCAGCACCGCCGTCGGTTTGCGAAGCGGTGATGTGGTTGGGGGACAGTCCGAACGTCGCACCGTCGCCGTGATCGGCGATGGTGCCTTTCCCAGCGGCATCGTTTTCGAAGCGATGAATAACGCGGGCGAGCTGCAAGACGACCTGACGATCGTGCTCAACGACAACAAAATGTCGATCTGCCCACGCGTCGGCTCCGTCGCCGGGTATCTGGATCGCCTGCGTAGCAATCCTTTTTACACCGGCCTGAAAAGCGAAGTGGTCAAGCTGCTCGAACGTGTTCCCATGTTCGGCGATCCCACCGAAAGATTCTTGGCGCAACTGAAGGAAGGCGTCAAAGCAGGGTTCCTCGGGGGCATGCTCTTTGAAGAGCTGAACATTCGCTACATCGGCCCGATCGATGGTCACGACATCGGACTGCTACGCAAGTATTTGGCGATGGTCCGTGAGATGAAGGGCCCCGTGCTGCTGCATGTGGTCACGGAAAAGGGACATGGATACAAACCGGCAGCCGCCGACCCGGTGTTCTTTCACACGCCGCCGGCTTTCGAAGATCGCAACGGGGAACCGGTCACGCGAAAGAGCGACGGTCTGCCCCCGTACACCAATCACGCACGTGATGCGATTCGCGATGCGATGGCGTCCGATCCCAAAGTCACCGTGATCACGGCGGCGATGTGCCAAGGCAATAAACTGGAGCCGGTACGAGAACAGTTTCCCGATCGGTTCTTTGACGTCGGAATCTGTGAGTCCCACGCGGTTGCCTTTGCCGCCGGTCAGTGCAAAACGGGCATTCGACCGATCGTTGACATCTACAGCACCTTCCTGCAACGCAGTTACGATCAAGTATTCCAGGAGGTCTCGCTGCAGGATTTGCCGGTGGTGTTCATGTTGGACCGCGCCGGTTTGACCGCACCCGATGGACCGACCCACCACGGTTTGTACGACATCGGATACATGCGAATGTTCCCCAACATGGTCGTGATGGCTCCCGGTTACGCCGAAGAAGTCGCGCCGATGTTGCAGGCCTCCTTGGCACACGACCATCCCTGCTCGATTCGTTACCCCAAAGCCAGCGCGATGCAGCGCGGCACCGCGGGCGAACCGATCGAGATCGGCAAGAGCGAAACTCTTCGCCAAGGAACCGATGGGACCATTGTCGCCTTTGGCGGAACCTTGGAGAGCGCACTGATGGCGGCCGAATCCTTGGAGGGAGAATTGAGTATTGGTGTCGTCAACGCGCGTTTCGCAAAACCATTGGACATTGAAATGGTTCGAGATGTCACCGAGGACGGACGCTTTGTGGTGACGCTGGAGGAAGGCTGCAAGATGGGCGGATTCGGCTCCGCATTCTTGGAGTGCGCGAATGAACAATGTTTGGACACCCGAGGCATCCGCTGTGTCGCTTTGCCAGACCACTACATCCAACACGGTGAACGCGGGCAACTGCTGGACGAAAACGGCTTGAGCGGATCGGCGATCGCAGAGACCTGCCGCGAAATGGCTTACCGTCAAGATGCCGGCGTGGGCGTGAAATGAAATCCGACGATGGTTCTTCGCTGAGTTTGGCCGATTGGTCGCACCGAGCGCGACCACGAATCGCCATCTTGGGCGCTCCCAATCGCGATCGCGTGCGAATGGAACTGGAGCGTTTGCGGCCAGTGATCGCAGCCCAGGCCGACATCGTCGCTGAAGACCTCGCGTTTGAACATGATTTCTCAACCACCGAGCAAGATCTGGTCATCGTGCTCGGTGGCGACGGTTCGATCCTGCAAGCCGCTCGACAGATGGGTGTGAATCAAACACCGGTCTTAGGAATCAATTGTGGACGCCTGGGATTCTTGGCGGCTCTGTCGCCAGATGATTTCCTCTCGATCTGGCCCGTGGTCTGCGACGGTGAGTTTCAAGTCGTTGATCATTTGATGTTGCGGATCGAATTGATTCGATTACATGATGGTGAGAAAACGATCAGCGAACAATTGGCACTCAACGAAGTTGCCGTGTTGGGCGGACCGCCCTACAGGATCTTGGACATTGATCTGTACGCCGATGGGTTCTTGGCGACTCGTTACCGGTGCGACGGTTTGATCATCGCAACACCGGTCGGTTCGACAGCGCACAATCTGTCCGCGGGTGGCCCGATCTTACGACGCAATTTGCAGGCCATGGTGATCTCGCCGATCAGTCCCCACACGCTGACCTATCGACCATTGGTGGATTCCGCCGACACGGTGTTTGAGCTGACCGTGATCGAGCCCAACGAATCGACCAGCGTGGTCGTGGACGGACGCATTCTGAGCCAGTTGCTGCCAGGCGATCGAATCCGAGTGGGACGCGCCGAACAATCGTTCCGAATGTTGAGCGTCCCCGGCCAAAACGATTTCCGCACCCTGCGAGACAAACTCGGCTGGGGCGGCTCGGTGTCATAAGGCGAGAGATAGAAGGAAACTGACCTGTAGTGGACGAGGTTTCGAGTCCTCGGCATGGTCATTCGCTCCAGGGACTCGTTCCCTCGTCCACGATGTGATCTACCGCTCGCCTAACGTTCACCCCGGCATCAATATCTCACCTTGTCCGCCCACGCAACGATCGCCACGGACTCGCGTGCAATCGACGACCAACTGGTCAATCAGCTTGTCCGATCGATGTGAAGCGGGAACGAAGGGACGCAATAGTTTCAAGAACGATGCGTTGAATCGTACGGGACGCGAGAACCGCGGTTGCGGCCAAGATCGCTCGTCAGGTTTTGCAACGATCAACGTCCCTCGTTGCATGGCCAGTCCCGACCCGGCTCCGAAGTCACCCGCCACAATGATCGTTCCCGCAATCATCGCTCCTCCCAAGTGATCGCCGACGTTGCCGTTGATCCAAACGGTGCCACGACGCATTCGATGTCCAGCGAAATGCCCGGCATCACCATCGACGACCAGTCGACCACCAGTCATTCCCAATCGATGCCCTCCAGCGGGCGCAGCAAGATGGTTGCCCACACTGCCAGCCACGTGAAGCGTTCCGCCTGACATCCGTGAACCCACGTGATCACCGGCATCACCATCGATGACGAATTCCCCGGAGTCATGTCCGGTTCCCAGTCCATGCACGCTGGTCAATTCGCCTGCGACCACGATCTGATCTACATGGGACGCTTGATGGGTCACTTGAAAAACATCTGCCAGCGCTAGCGTTCGCCCGTCGACCAAGATCGGAATCCGCTCCACGTCCTTGGGTGACATCGCCTGCAACTGTTGATGTTGAATCACGGATCCGTCGACGGGTTCTTCGCTGCGAGATCTCAGTTGAAATCGCCAAGTGCTCATTTCAAAATCTCCGCGAGCTTGAAATGATGCCGGCCAAGTTTCCCGCCATAGTTACCGGCCGTGACACGCAGCAATCCGTTTCCTCCACCGGCGTCGCAGGCCGCATGGATGCCAACCCGCATCGCATCGGCGATCAGATCGAACGACATCCCATCGATCACCACTTCCAGGACCGCACGAATGTCGTCTGACAACGCCGATTGGTCCGATGCCGAATCTCCAGTCGAGTTTGCCTTTGGCGGCCAGCCCAATAAAGCAGGGCTATACGCTTCGTTTGTCGATGCCATCAGTGTCTTGTATTTGGATCCGACCTTCGATCCGCTGCGGGTAGCTCCGCCGGGGAACGGAGTGATCACGCCGGGCAGGTCTTTGATCGCGGCGACGGCCGCGCGGCAGGCCGACGTGGCCGCTCGCATCGAGTCGGCCATCAGCAAAAAGTTTCCGCCGCCGATTCCATCGACTCGTCCCACGTCGTGGGCGCACAGGAATTCACCGTCCATCACGGGGACTCGCCAGAAACGTTGTCCGCCGATGATCTTGCTGATTTGATGCCCGTCACCGAAATACCGCAGTGTCTTTCCCAACGGAATGCGTTTCGGGAGCGTCGCGGCGTCGCCATCGATACCGGCAAACAGAGCGGTGGTCGGACAGGTCAGGACACACTGGCCGGCACGGACCGGGATCTGCTTTTCCAGTTCGCTTCCCGAGACAGCGAACGCGAGAATCGCGACACCCGGTCGACCGTCTGGGGTCTGGTTGGGTTGCAAACGGCGCTCGACATCGATTTCGATCTTGCAAGCGATCACGCTGGTGCCAAAACCCGTCATCGCCGCAGCGGCCTCGTCGGCCCACTGCTGATCGTCGGCGGTGATGATGATTCGGGTCGCCTTCATGTCAAAGGCTTCCGCAAACGTCGCTTCGATTTCGACACCATTGATTTGCAAGGACTCGCTCATCGCGATCGCTCCCTCAATTTCGTCGCGATGTCCTGGCACCTCAACGACTCGTTCCATTCGCAATCGGAGATCGCCAACCGATTCATTGCAAACGTGCCATTGTCGCGGTACATCCGTTGAAACTGTTTGACCGAATCGGCGTCATACCGCACGTCCGCGACCAGTGCAGGGTGCAATTCCGGTTTGCTGATCGGCGGATCGAGAGCCACACCGCCTGAACGCACCAAACGGCCACCGGAGATCACATGCAGTGGGCGAGAAAACATCGTTTCTAAATTCGAGTCGATTTGATAGACCGCGATGTCGGCAACCGCTCCAACTGCCAAATGACCTCGGTCGGACAAGCCCAGAATGCGTGCCGGCCCTTGACGCGTCATGATCGCGATGTCGTTCAAACTGTACTGGCGGTCGATGCCGCCGAGCTGACTGCTGGCCGCGGCGTCGACTTGAATCTCCGCCAAAGCCGTTTCTCGAAAACTGCGGTCGCCCAATAATCTCAACAGGTGCGGGTAGGTCGTGAAGGGTGCCCCGTTGGGATGATCGGTCGTCAAAAACACACGAGACGGATCGTCGATCATCAAAAACAGTTCCAATCCGATTGCCCACTGCAGCGAGTGGACAAATTGCTTGCGACGATACCGAAACGGGACCACCCCGCAACCGGCTTCGCATTCAATATCCACCAACGCCGTCTTGCGTGGCTTGGCGTGTCGCCGATTCTCGTATTGGTGCATCGAGTCGGCACTGATCGTGACTGTTTGACCAAACATGATTTGCCCGACGTCAATGGTGACGTTGGGATGCCGATTCATCGCATCGACCAATCGGGTCGCGGCGGACGACATGCCGTATGCACCGTCATCGCCATAGCAATGAAACTGAGCGTGCGTCAGATGGATCGGCAACCCGTCGGCCGCTGCGATTGTTGCCAAGGTCGAGCGAATGTTTCCCGGAACTCCTAAGTTGCTGCAATGAACATGCAGCGGATGAACGAGGCCGATTTCATGAACGGCACGGCACAGCGTCCGAATGATCTGACCGGGCGTGACTCCGTAATGGGGATGCGGAGTATCGACATCCATTTCCCGAACGCCAAATTTGAACGCGTTGATGCCACCCGGATTGACGACCTTGACCGCGATGCATCGAGTCGCGGCGACCATCCATGCCACATAGTCGTTGATCAGTGACTGCGGCGAGTCGGCTGCGATCAAACGCATCAGCACATCGTCGTTGCCGAGTAAGCAGTATCCGCCGGTGGTCAAACCATCCAGTTGAGACATTTCCGCATGCGAGGCGCGAGCATTGCAGGGGATCACCGCCGGTTCGAAACAGGTCGTGTACCCCATGTCCAGATACCGACCAGCGGTTTGCGTGACCGTCGGCAGAAACCGCTCCACCGGATTGTCAATAGCGGCCTCAACGGGTGGAACGACAATTGAGTCGTCGTCGTTGAGCAACATCCTGGCGAGACTCAGCTTGCCGCCGCCGATATGCGTATGAATGTCGATCCCACCAGCCATGACGACACAACCATCGGCATGCAGGATGCGATCCGCGGCGCCGGTGTCAACCAACGACCCGGAGTCGATGATCCGATTGTCTTTGATCCATAGATCGGCGATTCGATCGATACCGGTTGCCGGATCCAGAATTCGGCCGCCGGTGATTACCATCAACATTCACGCATCCTGCGTTCGTTCATTGATTCACACGTCAGAAAATCATGTTTCGTCGCGGCGACAAACCTCATCCGGCGACCGTTCATTCCGCTGCCTTTTCCGCCGGCTCCTCAGCAGGCGTATCGCCGGCCTTCTCATTTGTTTTCTCACTGGCCTCCGCGACTTCTTTCTTCTCGTCGGCTGCCGGTTCGCGTCGCGATTTTCTTCGGCTGACCGGCTTGGTGTCGCTGGGTTCGCCGTAGATTCGATCGGTCGTGATCGTCACTCGATCAGCTTTGACTTTCGTATCGTCCGGCGGCTGGTAAAAACCTGACACGGTGACTTTGTCGCCTTCTTGAGCGAGATTCAGATTGTTGAACTGAATCTGAAAGGCGACGTCCTGAGCCAGAGGGACTTGCAATGGAGTCTTTCCGGCCTGCACCATCATCACCCCGGCGTTGTTGATTCCCATCAAGTTGCCAACGATGTTGTACTTCGCCACCGCCACGGGTTTTTTCGGAGCATTTCGGTCCACGGGATGCACGCCCGGGGTGAAGAGATCTTTGGTGTGATGTGCCATTCCCGCGACCGGTACCGGCTGAAAGACCTGGACCTTGTCGATCGGTGTGATGGCGGCTCCTGTTGGTCCGAATGAACCACTGAAACGCACCATCATTCCTCGTTGCAGGAATGGCATCTTGGCATTGGCAATGAACTGAAAGGTGGAGATGTCGTCAGGCGGCATCACCATCACATCCACACCGTCTTCACGGGTCACCGTCAAGACGCCTCGCTGAAACCCTTTGAGCTTTGCATCAAAATTGATGATCGAGTCGCCCACCGCTTCGACTCCCGCGACGCCCTCCTGCGCCATCACGGGTTTAACACTCAGAGCGACGCACAGAGCGAACGCCAGGATAAATCCGACGGTCACGACTCCAGAGAGCGTCGTGGCGTGGTTTCGTCCAAAGCAACACGTTGCAAACGGATGTTCTGCAGAGTGATTCATAACGACGGGCTCGCGAAGGAAACCGATTGGCGGGAAGGGATTGGAGGCACTGACGGACGCCCGACAGTGGTCCACCTGGGCACGTTGGATGCTCGAATTCAAGCTCCGGCGGCGAGACGACTGGGCGATTCCCCGATTGTACTCGGCCTCACGCCGCCGTTCGAGTAGCGCGGAGCAGCGGGATTTGGCCACTGTTCGCGTCCGAAGCAAGCTTGCCATGGCAGCTCCGAGACGGTTTCAGCCAACCTCTTCGGGGAAAACCTTGTTTCGAGTACGCTAAATCACTGACCGACATTCGCACATTCGCTCCAAATCAGCCATGCCTGAGTCCCCTACGCCGTCCGATCCGAACTCCAAACCACCCGCCCCTGCTCCGTCAAGCGGCAAACGGGTCACCACGCGGACGCTGCAAAGACGTCGAGATCAGGGTCAGTCGATCTCCATGCTGACGGCCTACGATTTCCCCACCGCTCAGATCCTGGATCAAGCCGGGATTGATGTTCTGTTGGTAGGCGATTCCCTAGCCATGGTCGTCGCCGGTCATGAAACGACCCTGCCGGTGACGATGGACCAGATGATTTATCACGCGGAGATGGTGGGCCGTGCCGCCAAGCACGCCATGGTCGTGGTCGACTTGCCATTTCCCGAAGGCCAACTGGGAATCAATCGCAGCGTTCACAGCGGCGCCCGTGTCCTGAAAGAAACTCAATGCCATGCGGTCAAGCTCGAGGGCGGCGCGGAACAGTCGCGGCGGATCGAAGCGATGGTGACCGCAGGAATCCCTGTGATGGCCCACGTCGGTTTGCGTCCACAAAACGTGCTGGTTGATGGTGGCTACCGCGTGCAACGCGACACCGAAGCTTTGGTGGCCGACGCGGTCGCAGCCGAACAAGCGGGAGCCTTCTGTGTGTTGATCGAATGCGTGCCCAGTGACGTGGGGCGTGCGATCACACAAGCCGTCTCGGTTCCAACCATCGGCATCGGCGCTGGTCCTCATGTGACCGGCCAAGTCCTGGTGACGCCTGACTTGATCGGCATGACGACGGGCTACACCCCCAAATTCGTTCGCAAGATGGCCAGTGTGGCTGAGACGATCGCTAAAGTCGCCAGCGAATACAAGAACGCAGTCGCCGACGGCAGTTTCCCCGGCGACGACGAAACGTTTGCTTAGCCGGGATGATTCATCAGCCGCAGCGCGATAGAGAGCGTCCCGCTTAGAAAGTTGATCGCACCAGCCATTTTTCTCGTCTTTACTAGCACGACGCGCAAGCGAGTGAATCGTCTTCTTTACGAGCACGACGCGCAAGCGAGTGAATCTTCTTCTTGTGCTTCTATTCACTCGCTTGCGCGTCGTGCTGGTATTTTGCTTGAAATTCAACGTGAACGATGCGTTCTAAGCGGGACGCTCTCGATAGCGCAGGGTTCCCGCGTACAGGCGAAAGAACCGGACGCGATCGAGCGGCGGCTGATCTGCGCAGGCTGTTTTTCTACCAATCCGCGCAAGCCGTTTCACGCAAACTTGTTGCGATGGGCGCATAAAAAACGGGGCGTACTCCGATGGAGTCCGCCCCTAGCGGGTGCGATGAGCGCTTCACCGCACCCAGCGTTTGATGGAGCACGGTGAGGCAGCAATCTCTTTGAACTTACTCGGCTGCGGGTCGGTCGCCGCCACCACGTTGACCGCGGTCGCCACCACGCTGGCCGCGTTGACCTCCTGGTCCGCCCGGTCCGCCGCCTGGTCCGCCACGTCCGAATCCGCCGAAGCCTTGTCCTTCGGGCATCTCAAACTTCTCGCCCTTCATTTTTTCGAACTTTGCTTTCTGGTCGCTGGTCAGGACACCGAGCAATTCCGTTTCGGAATCCTTTTGAGCTTTGGTCATCATCTCGCGGATCTTGTCGCGGTCACCTGATTGGAAAGCTTCTTGCATCATGCCACGCATTTTCTCACGCATGCCGTCACGCTTTTCGGTCATCTCTTTTTGTTGCGCTTCGGTGATTTCCAACTCCTTTTGGACCTTGGGGTTCGACAGGGCCATGATGCCTTGCAGTTGCAACGCGATCTCATCAAGTCGATCGATTTGCTCGGGGAAGAGAACCTCCTCCAGCTTTTCACGCATCTTTGCAGTTTGCTCTTCTTGCTCCTTCATGCGTTTGTCAAAGAACGCTTGGCGTTCTTCGTCGGTCGCGTTCTGGAAATCAAAATTGGGGCGTTCGCCACGCTCGGGGCGCTCGGCTTCCAACTTCTTCAGGGCTTCCTCCTGATCTGGCATCAGCTCCAATTCTTTCTTCACGGCATCGATGCGCAGCAGGCCCATCGACATGTCGCCGCCGCCGCGTCCGAATCCTCCTGGAGGGCCACCGCCGAATCCACCACGCCCACCGGGACCTCCTGGACCACGACCACCACCCTGCGCCATGACGTCGGTGGCCAAGAATGCGAACAGACCAAGGGCCGCCAGCCCAGTCATCCAACGAATCGATCTCATTTGTTTTTTCCAGAAAGTGGGTGCGAAAAGGACACCGAAGAGCGATTGTCACCGTGCGAATCGCGAATTGGAGTGCTTCAGTCGCCTCCATCGGTAGGGATTCAACCACGCGCAGGGCGGCGGGTTTCAGGAAAAGACGAGATATTTCAAGAATTTTTTGCAGTGGCCCGGATGGCCCTCACCGGCCACCGCTCGCCACCGAGCGACAAATCGGCCCGTCCATGTGCTTCGCCACCTGTTTCAGTTGGGCCACCGCATCGGCCATCGCCCGATGATCGATCTCGTGGACGTGGATGGGGCGTCCGATTTGCTGCAACATGGTGATGGTCAGCCGTCCACCCAAATGCTGGCGGAACTCCTCCAGACCGGTCATCAGTACTTTGTAATCGTCCAAGGCAGGGTGCCACAGCGGCAGACCCAATCCGGCGAGGCATTCACAAACTCGCATCGAATCGGACTCGGGAAAGCCGTACCGCAGTGTTGAGTAGAGGCAATCGATCGCAACGCCCATCCCGACCGCTTCGCCGTGTCGGATTTGGTAGTCCGTCAACGGTTCCAGGCGGTGCGCCGACCAATGCCCAAAGTCCAGCGGCCTGGCTTCCAGCATCTCAAACGGATCGCCGCCCTCGGTGATGTGTCTCAAGTGCAACATGCACGACTGATGAATCGCATGGGCGGCCGGCCCCATCTGACGCTGACAGATTTCACCGGCGTGCTGACAAAGCCAATCAAATTGCTCACGATCCTTGAGCAACATCACCTTCACCGCTTCACTGAACCCGCTACGAAAATCACGATCGCTGACGGTTTGCAAAAGTTCCGTATCGTTGATCACCGCCCACGGCACGGCGAAGGTTCCCACCCAATTCTTCTTGCCGAAATAGTTGATCGCGTTTTTGACGCCCACCCCCGAGTCGGCTTGGGCAAGCGTGGTCGTGGGCAAGCGAATCAAACGGATGCCTCGGTGAGCCGTTGCCGCAGCGTAGCCCACCGCGTCGAGCATCGCCCCGCCGCCGATCGCGATGATGTAGCTGCGTCGATCCAGATCGTGTTGATTGATCGCAGCGAGCACCTGTTGGACACCGACCGTGTCATTCTTGATGGCTTCTCCGCCGTCCACCAACATCAACTCGCCGACCCGTCGAACCTTGTCAGCGTCGGAGAGTTTGCGATCCAGCTCAGAGACTCGATCGCTCGCCTCATGCACAGCGGCTTCAGCGATCACCAGGACTTTGGCGGGGCCAGCATCACCGCAGTGGATGACACCGAGCAACTGCGAGAAATCATCACCGGCAACATTTTCAGTCACCCGCAATCGATGCACAAAGGGCACTGAAAAGGAGATGTCGATTGAGTTTTGCTTATCCACGGGCATCCGTGTCAATTCCAGTCAGGGAGTTTCGTCTTGCCATCCACGCCACAACCACCGCAACGAATCGGGAAAGATCGCACCGCCGTGGTTGCCGTTGTGCGCGCCCGTTCCCATCACGAAGCGATAGTCGTAGTCTTTGAAGGCCAATGCCTTGGCCATCTGTTGATTCGCCAGCGGCCAGTTGCCGAATGGGTTGTCCAAATCATTTTCGCCGTCTTGCAGGAACACTCGAATCGGTTTCTTTTTCGATTTGCGAATCATCGGCGGGTACGCATGCCCGCCGCGTAGATCGACAAAGCTGCCGATGTGACTGAGCACCTTACGAAACTGATCAGGTCGGAACCATGCAACGCTCATCGCGCAGATGCCGCCCGAGCTGTTTCCGCAAACGGCTCGCAATTCGGGATTCTTGGTGATCGAGTATTCCTTTTCTACCTCCGGCAATATTTCTGTCAGCAGAAACTCAGCATAGTCTCCGGTAACGCTGTCGTATTCGACACTTCGGTTCGCCGGCTGAGGACGCCAGCCTCGGGTTTCAGGAAGTTCACCTTTGTGGCCTGGATCGATCATGACGGCGATGGTGACTGGCATGTCGCCCTTGGCAATCAGATTGTCAAACACGACGGGCAGGCGAAAATCACCGTCCACTCCCTCGAACGCGTGACCGTCTTGAAAAACCATCAACGCCGCGGGCGTCTTGCCGTCGTACTGTGCGGGAACATAAACGCTGTAACGCCGCTTAGTCCCGGGGTAGACGTTGCTCTCCAGCCAAGTGTGCTGTGTCACCTTGCCCTTGGGAACCGAGTCATCGACTTGCGAATCCGGCCCATGCTCGTACGGGGCTGGTTCTTGTGCGTTACCCAACGGAGCGAGGCAAAGCGACAAGAAAAAGACGCTGAGCAGAACGGACCTGCCGAAAACATGTCGGCCCATGGGAAGCAAATTCAATTGCCGCATCATCGCTTCTTTCATCCAGATGGAGGGGGTGGGTGATTTGTGGGTGGGAACTTGTATCATACCATCGATGGCTGAACCGTACCGGCCTTGGAAGGGTCACGTAACTCCATCGCGAGCAGATTTCAAGCCCGGATTATTCACGCGACTCGCTACAAACTTCGCAACACGTTTGCACGAAACGGCTTGCGAGGGTTGGTACGACAATAGTCCGCGCATATCAGCCGCCACGCGATAGCGTCCGGTTCTCACGCCTATAATTGGGAACCGGACGCTATCGCGCTGCGGCTGATGAATAATCGGGGCTAGCACCTTACCCACCACCTAGACGATTTGATGCAGCAACGAAGACTTGGCAAGAGCGGCATTTCAGTCAGTGACATTTGCATGGGCACCATGACGTTCGGCGGCCAATGCAACGAACGACTCAGCCATCAGATCTGTGATGCCGCCTGGGATCACGGGATCGATTTCTTTGATGCCGCGGAACTCTACCCCGTGCCGCCCTCGGCGGAACTGTTTGGTGTGACCGAGCAAATTTTCGGACGTTGGTTGAAAGACAAGCCCCGGGACGCGGTGATCGTGGCATCGAAAGTCACCGGTCCGGGACATGGTTGGTTCAAACCGCCGGTGCGGCATGGCAAAACGTCTCTGGATCGCCAACAGATCGTCGCGGCTTGCGAAGACTCCCTGCGTCGACTCGATACCGACTACATCGATCTGTATCAAACACATTGGCCCGATCATGGCATGCCGTATGAAGAAGTCCTCGGGGTGCTGACGGAACTACGGGACGAGGGCAAGGTTCGTGCGATCGGTGCCAGTAACGAGACCTGCTGGGGGATGATGAAAGCCTGTTGGGCGGCCGACGTTTACGATGTCGATCGTTACGAAACGGTGCAAAACAATTTCAGCTTGATCAACCGTCGTTGCGAAAGCGAGCTGGCGCAAGTCTGCCGTCGTGAGTCGATCAGCTTGCTGCCCTACTCGCCTCTTGGCGGTGGCGTGCTGACGGGAAAGTACCAAGACGTCCCGCCGCCGGGTGCTCGATTCACGCATTATTTGACCGAAGGCGAAGAACGCCAGAAACGCATGGCACGGCGTTTCGTCAACCCTCGCACGCGGGAAACCGTCGCTCGTCTGACGGAAATTGCCCAAAGCATCGGTACGTCCGTGACCGCACTCGCGGTGGCCTGGAGCCGTCAACACGATTTCGTCGCATCGACCATCATCGGGGCAACCAGCTTGGAACAACTGGAGCAATCCATGGCGGCCAAGGACTTGATCCTGGACGAGCAAACCATGCAACGGATCGACGAAGTGGATTTTGACATTCCGACACCGATGACCGAAGACGGATTGCGGCGATTGTAGCGATGAAGACAGACGTTTGACAGCAGCAATGTTCGTTTGCACCAAACGGATTGCGAAGACTTCCACCACAACCGTCTGCGCATATCAGCCGCCACGCGATAGCGTCTGGTTCTTGCACCCATGTTTGGGAATCGGCGCTACCTCGCTGTGGCAGACGAATAATCCGGACTAGTGCATCGTCCAGTCTTGGAACGTGGGTTTGATAAATGAGCCGTTTTGGCGTTAGCCACGGTTTTCGCGACTCAACCGTGGCTAACGCCAAAACGGCTAACCCCAAGATCAAGACTGGACGATGCTCTAGTGGTCTGGGACAACTTATTTTTAGGGTAGTGGATCTTGTTAAAGATCCTGTAGCGGTGGGATCTTTGGCAAGATCCACTACGTTAAACCCTAACTTCTAGCTGTCCCAAACCACCAGCGTACCTCGCCTCTCACGAAATCGACGAGCTGCTGGCTTTGATGTGGCAAAACTCGGATTAGATTGGTGGGTGAAACACCGCCCGGTGGAATGAACCGGTGGAATGAACCGGTGAGACTACCCGGCGAAGAACCACGCATCCGTTTTCCAGGTCGGGATCTCTGCAACCCACAAGCCATGCATCTCTCAGTGATTTTCCAACGCCTCTTCTCCCGGTTGCTTGCCACTGCCTGCCTTTGCAGCGTTCTCTCGTCGGCTTGGGCTCAGTCCCAACGCACAACCGTCAGCACGAGCACTTCGTCGGAATCGACGCAACTGACTCCCATTCGGCTGCCCGGCGAGTTCGAGCCGCAACGGGCTGTCCTATTGAGCATCAGTGATTGGCAGCCCCATCATTTCCCGGTTCTGACACAGATTGCTGAGAAGACGGCCGGCCAAGTCAACTTGTTGATTCTGTACAACGATTTGAAACAGCTCAGCCCTGCGATCGTCGCGTTGGCGCGAACCGGACTGCCTTTGTCGCACGTCTACTTTTCGCCCATGGAATTGGACACGATTTGGATGCGGGACTACGGCCCACGATTGGCCGCGACCGATGACGGCTGTCTCTCGATCGATTTCTTCTACGAAGGCAGTCGGCCGCGTGATGACAAGATGCCGGTCACTTGGGCGAGCGCGACCAGCGTCCCGATGCGAACGGTTCGCTGGACCGTGCAAGGCGGCAATTTGATTTTCAACGGCCAAGGTCTCGGGGTCACCAGCACGCGGATCTTTGAAGACAACTACATTCGTTTTCCTCATCAGTCTCGTCCCTTCGATCCCGAACTTGAGCGGCGCAATATGGTGACCAGCGAGTTCAAACGGGCGTGCAATTTGAGCGAGTTGGTGGTCTTGGAGCCACTGCAAAACGAGATCACCAAACACGTGGACATGTTCCTGACGTTTCTCGACAAGGATCATGTGTTGGTCGGAGAACTGGATCGATTCCGTGATCCCATCAACGCCGCCATTCTGGATCGTAACGCACAACGACTCGGCCAAGTCACTGTGGAGGGGAAACCGCTACGGGTCTCGCGGATTCCGATGCCGACTCGTGATGGAACGCAGTGGAGTTCGTACACAAACATCATCATGGCTGGAAATCTGATCCTGATGTCCACGTTCGACTCCGATCCACCCGATGTCCTGGCGGCGGCGAAGGCGACCTATGAAAGACTGGCGCCTGGCAAAGTCGTCGAAACGGTCGACTTGACCAGCATGAAGGCCTTGCAAGGATCACTGCACTGCCTGTCGATGAACATGCCCGAATTCGCCCCCTGGCCCAAGCTGGTGTATTCCTACGAATCGTTCCGAACGCAAGTCCCGCAGGAAATCATCGACGCAAAATAGCCGCGCCGAGCCCAGGGTAAGCAATTCGTTGTGTCGGATGGTCGTCGAACAATCGTCGATCTTCGCTTTGCACGTTAACATGCAGCGTCATTGAGTCATTCCCTCTCCAGACGTTCGCATGCGCACACCCGATCAGCAATCCGATCATTATGCTTTTCTCATCGAAGCCGCGATCATGCTGCATCGATACGGCACGCCTTCCCATCGACTCGAACGCGTGATGGGCAAGGTCGCCCAGTCGATCGGCGTCTGTGGCGAGTTTCTGTACACGCCGACGGCGCTCGTGATTTCACTGCAGCCGGCCGTTGGGAAACCATTGCCAACGAATGACCAACTGGATGAAGAAGTCACGGTGATTCGACGCGTCCATTCCGGCCCCATCGACGTTGACAAACTGATTCGCTTTGACCAACTGCTTGGGAAAGTCGAATCTGGCGATGCGACGATCGAATTTGCCCGAACGGAACTGGTTCGCATCGACGAGTCCCGCAGCTTGTACGGCAAACCGGTTTATGCGGCGGCCTGTTCGGTTGCGTGCGCGACGGTCGCAGTGTTCTTTGGCGGCTCTGGTTGGGAAGTGTTCGTGGCCGGCATGGTGGGTTTGCTCGTGACGCTCATCGAGTTTTTGCACCAGCGTTGGAAGCTCGAGGTCGGATTGCTGGAACCCCTGGCGGGTGTCGTCGCTGCTCTGACGTCTTTACTGATTTCTCGGTATTGGTTTCCGATCGATGACCGATTGGTGACCTTGGCTGGACTGATCGTGTTGATTCCAGGCTTGCGACTGACCGTCGCTCTGACCGAGTTGGCGGTGGGGCATCTTTCCGCAGGCGTCGCCAGACTCGCTGGTGCGATGGTTTCCCTGGCAACCTTGTTCGTCGGTGTGGCCTTGGTTTGGCGTGTGGCTGATTCCATGCGTCCGGCGATCGCCCACGCCGAGCCACTGGACACGATTTGGCGATGGGGCGCCTTGGCCATCGCGCCGATCGCCTTCTCCATTGTCTTCCGAGCCGGCATCAAACAATGGCCGATCATCGCTTCGGTTTCCATTCTGGGCGTCATCACCAGTTGGTCAATGGAGCCGCGATTCGGTATCGAAGTCGCAGCGTTCAGCGGGGCGCTGGTGGTCGGATGCGGCAGCAACTTGTATGCGAGATTGCTGGATCTGCCAGCTCTGGTTCCATCGACGCCGGGAATGTTGATCTTGGTTCCCGGCTCGCTCGGCTACCGTTCGCTTTCGGCGCTGCTGGAGCAGCAGGTGGTCGAAGGCGTACAGTACGGATTTGCCATGATCCTGATCGCGATCAGTTTGGTGGGCGGTCTGCTCGTGTCCAACACGATCATTCCGCCCAAGCGAATCCTCTAGTGCTGCGGGAATGAACTGCGACAGCCTACTCGGTGCCACTGACCGCAAGATTAAAGTTGCGAATCGTCGGCGGCTTTTGGGTCGTCGGATGTTGTTGGCCATCGGTCAACTCGCGAACGCGTTCGGCGATGCTCAGTTCCAGTTCGGTGATCGAGATGTATCCATCACCGGTCTGGTCGGTCTCTTTCTTTCGCATCGCCTCCAAGAACGCGTACGTGAAAGCGCCGTGCCCCCACTCGTCACGCTCCAAGCTTTCTTCCTGGACGGTGCTGCTGGCAAACATGATCGCGCCCACTTCGCTGGACACCAGGTCGGCCCAAGGGTCACGAAGCGATTTTGCGCCGCGAGTCGAGCCGCTGTGGCAGGTGTCGGCAAACAACAGGATCTTGCACGGCATTTCTTGAACCATGCGTTCGATTTCGGTGTAAGACAGCGCCGTGGCCCTCAGGCGTTCGGCATCGGTCTCGTGGTTGCAGAAGTAAAAGTTCTTACGCGAGTCGACTTCGCCATGTCCACTGATGAACACGACCGCAATGTCGTTTTGCGTGACGCTCCGATAGAGCCAGTCCATGCCGTCCTGAATCGCCGAACGCGTGGCACCTGCATCCGTCAGAATCTTGGTTTCGACTTCACGATAGAATTTCCCCTCCTGCGATTTGAACGCGGCGGCAAACGCAGTTGCATCCTTGGCGGCAAACTGCAGGTCGTAGTCATCGATCAAGTAGTCAGCAACGCCGATTGCCAGTACGAACATCTTGGGTTTGATGACGTCTGATGTGTCCCCGCCTTGTCGGGTCAAACTGACAACGCTGGGAGAGCTGCTGGCGGCCGAGTTGGTGGCAATCGCTGTGATATCCGTGCGTCCTTCTGGCAACGCGATGGTGTGAACGAGGGTCATGCTGCCGTCGTCGTTTTGCTGGGGCTTGGGCAAAACGCCGGTCGGTGGCCGCCCGTTGACCAACAGCACCACGGATTTGACCGGCAAGTTGTTTTGCGGCGTCGCGACGATCGTCAGTTTGATCTTATCGCCAGCAACTTGACCGTCCTCGGGTGCTCCCTGGATGGCGACGGTCGGTGGCAAAATGCTCTGAAAGCTTTCTTGATTTCGCAAGTCGAGAGTCGGCGATGCGATCGCATTGGGGAGCCGAGGCTCATCACTAACAACTTTGTTCAAATCAGGGCGTGCGCCATCGGGATCTCCGTTCAAGATCGCCTCGATGACTTGGTCGATCACATCGGGGCGATAGAGCGTCTGACGAAGTTGTCGAGCGCTGAAAAAGTTGGCGGTCTCATCCGGTCCTCGATTGACCTTCCAGCCGATCAAGTCGTGCCCACCCAATGAAGCGTCGTAGTAGCCTTCTGGGGTGAAGAGAATCCAGTCACCACGTTTGGTGGTAAAGAACGTCAACACGGGTTGTACATAAGACCCCGATGGGACACCGTTGCCGAGCAATGTCACGGGGATCACCACTTCCTGGTCTCCACGAAGAATCGTCAAATCCAGGACGTCACCAGGCTCATTGCCGTCTTGCATGTTCATGAACTGACCGGCAAAGGCAAAGGGCATGGAGCCGTTGATGCCACTGATGATGTCGCCGACACGCAGATCGCCGACCGCGTTTTGGTCGTAGATTTCTGACACGCGCCAATTGGCATAGTGGCTGAACTCCGTTCCCGAACCGGTGGGCACCGCAGCGTAGGGTGTTCTGCCCAGCGTTCGCGTTTCAAAGTCGCTCTTGCGATAGATGCAAACCGATCCGTCGGTCCATGCCGCGGTCACGAATCGATCGTCTTTCGTCAGGTTGACGTCGGAGGCGACCGACGATTTTTCGATGCTACCCGCCGCAACCGAATTTCCGCGGCCGGGAACACCTGGTCGGGGATTGATGGCACCGATCTTGATCGCGTCGGCCACCAGCGACACCGAACCGCCACGAAACATCATGACTTCATTGTCGTGATTGCCTTTCGCCAGGGTGTATGTAAAGAATGGTTTGACGAATGGGGTCGTCGCAAAGTCTTCTTGGCCTGCCGCAACGACGTTGACAAACTGCCCCTTGTCGTTCCGCATTCGCGTGGTCGTCACGCCGTACAAAGTCGTCTTTGCACGAGGGAAATCGCCCTCGGGTGATTCGATCAAGCGTCGGTTGCGGAGATCAAATCCATCCTTGAGTTTCGCGTAGTCATTGAATTTCCAGTCCGCGCCCGAATTGGGACGATTTCCAAACGCCAGAATACCTTTGCTTTGATCCAGAGAGGCGGCGTACATGGAATCGGCAATGGATTTGGATCGAAAGATCGGTTTCCCGGTCGCAGAATCCAACACGTACACGTTCCCCAACGCGTCACCCACCGCGACTCGCTGGCCGTCATACGAAACCTTGACGTCCGACGGTGCCCACAAGAGACCTTTGTAGCTGGCGGTCGGAGATGCGTTCTCGCCGCTGAAGATGTCGCACTGGTAGTAGTCACGGCCATTCTTTTTCGCCGAGTATGCGACCGCGAACTTGCGTTTCTGCACATCGCCATGTCCATGCCCTACGAATCCATCCACATTTTGGTAATACTGTTCTACGCGATCCTCCAGGCGACCGTACCATTGCAATTCAGGACTCGCATCGTAGGAAACCGATTCGTCGGCAACAGCGTCGTAGGCTTCTCCAAAGAAAGGCTGGATGTAGTAGCGATTGCTGCCGAAAAAGAATCCGGCTTGCGGCAAAGTGGACGTTCCGAACAGTTCGTCGTAACCCTCCCCTTCCTCCAACTCTGTCACGGGTTCTGACAGCAGCATCTCATCTTTTTCCCAATCAAACAACATGTAAGAGCTGCCAAGCCCGAACCCGTTCTCTCCGGGAGTAAGGTAGGTCGAAACAAACGCCAAGTACTTGCCGTCGCCGCTGAAGGTCAAGTGTCGCGCGGAGCGTTTTCCGACCGTCACGCCGTTGCCGAGTTGACCGGGCACCTCGGGATTGCCCCAATATCCGGCCGTGACATCCAGATTGTCCAAAGCACAGGTTCTGACGTACGATCCATGTTCGGTCAAAACCGCGACCGCAAGGTAGTTGTTTTGCGGATCGACCGCGAGCGACGTGATGATCCCCGAGTCTTCCTTTGAAAAACCGCGAATCGTGTGATACAACTCGCCCGTTTCGACTTCCCAAATTCGGATATCAGAATCGGTGCTCGCACCGACGTATTGACCGTCGCCGCTGAACGCGATCGCCCGAATCTGACTGTTGAACGCTCCCGTCTCGATCAGCAATCGAGGCTTGGAATTCAAGTCCGCAGGCGCCGCCGACTCCTCGACTTCGTTTCCACTGGAATCCCCCCCTGCGATCGCAATCTGCGCCCGAGCGGTCGAAACACCAATGACGGTCACCGAAAACAAAGCGGCAAAGGTCCAGATCAAACGCATATGATTATTCCTCATTTTGATGTCTCTCTATCGCGATCGGTTCAGCATTCTATTGGCTAAAACGAATGATCCGACATGCCCTTCCCAGATTTCAGTTGCAAGAACGATCTTTTTTCCATGACCCTGGTCCATTGAATCCCAAGCCAGGCAATTCCAATCGCTACAAGGCTACTCGCTTTTCCAGCTTATCAACTTCGCCGTCCACCATGGATCTTTAGGTTTGCTGATCGATTTGCTGCCAAGCGTTTTTGTTCCGCTCGCCCGCTGGGTCACCCGAAACAATTGCGAAAGGTTAGGCGGTTGGTCGGAAACGATTATCAGTGCGCGGTGGACGCCGTCTTGCGGTGCCTTGAAATCTGGGTGATTCCGGGGCAACAGACTGTCTCCATTGCAAACAAATGATCGCGTCAGCAACCCGTCTGGCATCGAGATCCGCTGCTGATCCGGATCCGTCGCCGTGAATTCCGTCGGACACATCACGGCCATTTCGAACGCAGGATCGATGTGGATCACGCTGGCGTAGAGCAAGCGTGATCGCGCGCGGGGATCGCTGATCTGCAACGCGTAGACGTCTCCTGTTTTCAGAGTAGGCAACCCGTCGGCCGCTGGTGTAACAGGCGAGAACTTGTATTGTCCGTCCACGATCCCCCCAACGACCAACTCGACCTGCAATGGTTCGCTTTCTTGACTCGTTCGATTTTCGCTGAGAAGCATCGAGGCAAACTGCTCGGTCGCCACCAGTCTCTGGACCAGCTCCTGTGCCTTGCTCGCAAACGTCCCGTCTCTCGCGATCACATGACTTGTGGACGAACCATCCTCCGCACTCGCATGACTGATCACCCGACTGATCACCATTTGCCGGTCATCAAGATGGATTGAATGCTGCGTTTGCGAAGACTGACCGACGTAGTTGATCTGAGAATGACGAAGCTCGGGGAGCTGACGCAAGATCTCATCGGGCGACTCGCCCTGGGAGTTAGTCAAAGCAATGGAAAGCGAATCGCTGGATGCACTGGCCGGTCTGATCTCACACCAAAAACCGTTCTTTGTCGGCGGCTGTTGATTGCCTGACCATGTGATCAATCCGCGAGACTGCGACACGCCGACACGAGTGAACTCGATTTCACCAACCGCTGCACCGCTGGTCGTTTCCAAAGAATCCAATACAGGAAATCGGTCCCCGACGCGGACCGAGTCCAGAATGCCCGCGTTGACGGTGACGTCGCCGCTGGAGCCGATCACGATCGGGGCGAATCGTCGTTCGGAAGCAGGACGCACGAACAAAACATTGGACGTCGCTATCGCTCCCGACATCTCCAATTGCGGCTCAGGGCTGGTCTGCAGCTTTGCCAGTTCTTTGTATTGTCGTTTCAATTCATCGGAGAGTTTGTCGAGCTGCACGGTTGTTGCCGTTGCATTTTGCGTGGCGATTCGGCACACCCAGTAAGTCAACAGTCCGTACGGTTCACCATCAGCGTCGTACTCGGGCTCCAACTGATCCGAACGACATGCCGAAATCACCGCCGCGCCGACTGGCAACGCAGCGGGGCGGGCGATCGGAGCGAACCGATCCTGCTGGGGTGACGGCAGCGTTCGATCCAGTCGGCGATATCGTTTCAGGCCCCGCAAGCCGGTGCCGCTGTGGCAGCAATCCAGCACCACGAACAAACGATTTCTTGGATTCGCAGCGATGTCACACGCCCATTGATGCAACTGATCGTCACGAATGTCCTTCTCACCGCCGACCTTTTCGGCATCGTACGGCACGAGGGTTTGGTCGTAGAAATTCGGCTCGTCACGCAGCGGCCCCGACATTTGGTCGAGAACTTGTGAGCCGTGTCCACTGTAATGCAGCACCACCTGGGCGGCTTTGCCCGAGCGATTGCATTGCAGCACCCGCTGCTGCAACAAGTCAAGCTCCCGCGTGATGCCCTCACGCGTCGCCTGTGCGTCGGTCAGCGTGACAATGGATTCGTCCTCAAACCCCGAGTGCACCGTCAGCAGTTGACGCATCAGCTCCACGTCGTTGAGACATCCACGTAGCTGCTCGGATGCCTTGAGCTTGGGGTACTGATTGATTCCGATCAGCAAAGCAAAGCGGCATCGATCATCAGCGACGGAGACGCGGTCAGTTGCTCGTGGGGCGGTTTGTGGGAGCTGGGCAGACGCCTTCGGAGAATATCCGCCCACCGCCGCGAAGATCATCACCAAGCACGTGAGCACTCTTTCATGCAGCGATCGCCCTCTCTGCCCGGCCCAGCGAGGTGCGCCGGGAAAGCAGAATGCAGAAACGGCTACGACGAACAAACAAAGCCTGGGAGGGGTGGCAACGACGGGATTTCGCAACGGGCGGGGCTCCGGGGGGGGGCGTGGTGACACAGCATGGTTCTCCATGTTGAGTATACACGTGCATCCAATCTTTCCATGAAAACGCCAGCAAAAAAGGCAGAGACGCGGCGAGAAACGTCCAATTGACCGGTCATCGGGTCTGACGTGATCCTGGATTATTCACGCGACTCGCTGGACTGCTCAAAGTTTGGTGTTGTTTCTTTTTGGGTTTGCGCAAGTTTATGTCTCTACTGCCGGCGCAGCTGGTGGCCCCCAGTGAGCCTCAGGCGCTAGCCGTGGGCCTGAGGCGGATTGTGGTGCCGGCCCACGGCTAGCGCCTGAGGCTCACTTTGATTGCGATGCATAGAACGAAAACATGGACTGAAAAAACAATGTCAACACCAAACTTTGAGCAGTCCAGACCCCGCGGGAGAGGTCGCGTGTCACACTTATTCCTTGAAACGATATCCCACTCCGCGAACCGTTTCGATCAAATCGGCGGCGTCGCCCATTTTCTTGCGAAGCGCACGAACGTGAACGTCGATCGTTCGATCCAGGACGATCGTGTCTTCTCCCAACGCAGCGTCCACGAGCTCGCTGCGCCCGAATGCCCGTCCCGGTTGGCGGATCAAAGTCTCTAGCAATCGAAACTCGCTCTTGGTCAGTTTCAACTGATCACCGCCAATCGAAACAACAAACCGTCGTCGGTCCACGGTGACGTCTCGATGGCTGAACGAATCGCTATCGTCCACGACCGGTTCCCGACGACGCAGTAGAGCCTTGATCCGTTGCAGGAGCACCTTGTAGCTCTCAACGGGTTTGACCACGTAGTCGTCGGCGCCGACCGCAAATCCGACCACTTGGTCAGATTCCTCGCCCATCGCGGTCAGCATCAAAATCAGAATGTCACGGGTCTTGGGATTGGCACGCAACTGTTTGCAAACCTCGATACCGCTGAGCAGTGGCAAGTCGATATCGAGCAAGATCACGTCGGGCAAGTAGAGGCGAGCCATCTCCAACGCTTCCTTGCCATCGGAAGCGCGATAGACCTCGTACCCCGCTCGTTTGACTTGGTACTCAAGTGACTCTGCAAGGGGCAAGTAGTCTTCAACAATCAAGATCTTGTTGGTGGACATGCAGAATGGACGGTCTTTGGATCGTTAACTTCTCTGTTGGCGATTCTGTCCGATCATCGGACAGAACGGACCATTCGTGGTGCCGTCGCCGTAGGCCAGTAATGTGGTTGCAAGCGGGAAAAAAGTACACCAGTGAATGCCCGTTCTGCACATGAAAGTTGCGTTAAGAGACAGGCTCAGCGATCTCCCCTGAGCTCACCCCAGCGGCCGGAAAAGGACGCATGGTTGTCAGCTCAGATTGGGTTTGCAACAGTATTCGATCGGCAGGGCGGTATCATCCCAAATGAGGGAGAAAGTTGCGTGTTTTCGCCACAAATGATCAAATTGCCGTGACCATTGCCCTGACCATTGCCGAACCATTTTCCGATCCAATCGCCCGCAGCGATTCGCTCCATTTCCTCTCTCCCGCTGGACGAAAACACAATGCCCGACCTCTACACCCTGGATGAATCGGGTGCATTGCTGGCCACCCATCTGCCGCTGCCCAGGCGGAGCGGGAAAGTTCGGGATGTGTACGATCTGGGCCAACATCTGCTGATCGTCAGCACGGATCGGATCAGTGCGTTCGACTACATTTTACCGAGCGGAATACCCGGAAAAGGTGAATTACTGACGTCGATGAGCCGCTTTTGGTTCGAAACGCTCGACGTCCGACATCACTTGATTTCCACCGATGTCCCCCAAACACTGGGTCAGCAATTCGACGTGACGCCGCTGGCGGGCCGCGTGATGGTTGTGGAGAAAGCAGAGGTGGTCCCCTTTGAATGCGTGGTTCGCGGTTATCTCGAGGGCAGCGGCCTGCGGGAATACAACGAAACGGGCGAAATTTGTGGGAACAAGTTGCCTGCCGGACTGACACAATGCGATCGATTGCCCAAGCCGATCTTTACGCCGGCAACTAAAGCGGTCGAGGGGCATGATGAGAACGTGACAATCGGACGCATGATCGCCGACTTGGGCAGCGAGCTCGCTCTGCAACTGAGGGAACAAAGCATCGGGATCTACAACGCGGCGTCTGACATCGCGGCGGAACGTGGCATCTTGATCGCGGACACCAAATTCGAATTCGGCATGGTCGACGGTGAACTCGTGCTGGTCGACGAAGTCTTGACTCCGGACAGCTCTCGATTTTGGGACAGCAAGACTTATCAACCCGGTCACGCCCAACCGTCGTTTGACAAGCAGTTCGTCCGCGAATGGCTTTCTCAATGCGGATGGGACAAACAAAGTGATCCGCCGAAGTTGCCCGAGGACATCGTTCGTCAAACGGCAGAAAAGTATCACGAGGCGTATCGACGATTGACGCAAAGTTAGTCTGAACGTGCCATATCATCTGCTGATGCCGCTGATGGCGAGCATCTTGTTTGTCCTCGGTCTGCTGCTGCTAAAACGTGCCACCACGGCCGGTATCAGTCCGTGGACCGTTACCTTCGTTGCCAATCAGTGGGCCGGTTTGATCTTCTCAGCCCTTTGGTTTCTAGGCGGCAACACTCCCACACTGCAGCAGCTTTGGCAGCCGGCTGTGATCGCGTTGCTGTACATCGGCGGCCAAGTAGGAACGTTTGTGGCGATCACGCACGGTGACGTCTCGATCGCGGCACCCATGTTCGGCGTCAAAGTCATCATGGTGGCGGTACTGTTGACCATCATCGGCGGCGTCTCTTTGCCGCTGGCGATTTGGATCGCCGCCGGACTGGCGACCGCCGGAATCGCTTTGGTCCAATGGACGGGAACCGGACTTGGCAAGAATCGGCTGCTCGGATTCACGATTGCTGCGGCGATGGCCGCCAGCACCTGCTTTTCATTCTTTGACGTGCTCGTGCAGCGATGGTCTCCCGAATTCGGCGTGGGACGACTGGTCCCCATCATGTTTTGGTTTGTCGCCGTGTTTTCCATCGGCTTTGCTCCCTGGATCCAGCGACAGAAACTTCGTGATCCTCAGCTACGAAAAGCCGTCTTGGGTGGCGGTCTGCTGATCGCGATGCAAGCCTTCTGCATTGTGTTCACGATCTCGAACTTCGGCGACGCCGCAGCGGTCAACGTCGTTTATTCGATGAGAGGAATCTGGGGCGTATCGTTGGCTTGGCTGATCGCGCGTCGGTTTGGAGGCGCCGAAGCCGACTTGGGACGCAGCAAGATGCTGACCAGACTCGCCGGCGCGACACTGATCACGATCGCCGTCGTACTGGCCGTACTGAGTCGCTAAAGTTGTGCAAACTGAATATTTTTAGGGTAGTGGATCTTGTTAAAGATCCTGTAGCGGTGGGATCTTTGGCAAGATCCACTACGTTAAACCCTAACTTTTAGCTGTCCCAGACCACTAGGTTGTCTCACGGGCGAGCCACCGCTCGACGGGCAAAGATCTCTTGCATCTGTTGAATGATTTTTGGCGAAGGCAGGTCGGTTCGCTCGAGCATCCAGAATGAGAAATTGTCTGCCAAGATCTCGTCGGGGTGAATGATGTAGCCAGTGTTTTGGCCGATCTGCTCTGAAAAGCCTCCCGCATTAACGGTGTGAACCAATTCAGGTTCGGCCTCTGGATCTGCCTGAATGATCCGTCCCGTCGACTCGTCACGTTGGATGACCAGCAAACGAAACTGCAGGTAATCAAAGAATTGGCCGCCGCGTTGCTCGTCGTACTTTTCCTGAGACGCGTACAGGATCGGCATCGCCCACACATCGCGCTGGTCGACGCGCACCTTGATGCAATGCTCGATCACAGGTGCATCCGGATTGGTCAGTTTGCGAGCGGCCAACTCGGATGAAAACTTCACTTCGCCGCAATGTTGAAACCCGATCAAGGCATACAGATCGTCCCTGAGTGAATCGTCCGCTCGCGACAGGATGTGAAACAGTTCGTGTAACAACATCGACTTCAGTTTGTCTGTCGCGGTATTCAATCGTTGCCCAGGAATCACGATCGCCGTCCCACGCGTGTACGGTGCTTGCCCTTCCTCCGATCCATTCGTCTTGACCAGTGTGATCCGATCGGGGACCGTGATTTTTCGTTGCTGAACAAGCTCGCTGATCTCTTTGAGCAAGGGTTGCAACAACTGTCGTTCAGAATCGTTCCACGGCTTGACGCAACTGGCAACGAAATCCAGGTACTGCTGCTCGGTCACCACTCGGCTTGTTTTCAGTCGAGCAGAGCGATCGAAGGGGCTGAGTCGTTTGACGAAATCATCATTCCGCGTCAGCACTGCGACGCCCTCTGGCACGTCGGCAAAATGCCAAACGCTCGTCTCGGGATCATTGAGCACAGGGTCATCGGCATAGGCGAGGACGTCCAGCACACCAGTGAACAACATGCAGAAACAAGCGGTGGTCGTGCAGGCATTCATCATTCGTTTCATTGTCATTCGTTTGAATTTGTGGTGGAAAAACCACACGTAGCCGCGTCCCCCGAGACGCGGAGTCTTTACGCATGTTTACTCGACCACCGGTCCCGCAACTCGGCGAGTCTTTCGGCCATGGTTTGCTTGGGAGTGTACCCCAATCGCTGCTTCGCTGCCGAAATGTCAAAGTAGTGATGGCGTGCCAGTTGAGCAGCGACAAATCTCGTCATGGGCGGCTCCTCTTTCCGGCCCATCCATCGATAGGCGGTCTCAAGCAACGCCCCCATTCGATAAGCGGTCGAGAAACCAATTCGCTTGGTCGGTTTGGCGACACCGGCCGTCTCACAGATCTGCCCGATCCAATCCCAGCAGTTGACGGGCTCGTCTTGTGTGACGAAATACGCTTGGCCGCCCGCGGTTTCAGGGGACTTTCCAAGAGCGTCCAGTGCGTACAAGTGAGACGCCGCTGCATCGGAGACGTGCACCGTGTCGATCAAGTTTTGACCGTCACCGACAATCCGTAGCTTGCCAGAGCGTGCGCGGTCGACGACGCGTGCTAGGAGATGCGGGTCGTCTGCGCCCCAGATCAAATGTGGCCTTAGCGCGCAGGTACTGAACCGTCCCGGTTCGTGAGCTTTCAAGACGGCTTGCTCAGCCAGGGCCTTGGTATGCGGATAGTGACACATCCATTTGGGCGGGTACGGGACTGCTTCATCGATCCCGCACTGATCACTGCCGTCGAACGTGACGCTCGGACTGCTAGTGTACACCAAGCTCGGGATCTTGTTCTGCCGACAAGCGTCGATGACGTGCTCTGTTGCCAACGTGTTGATGCGGTAGTACCGTTGCCACGGCCCCCAAACACCGGCAACTGCGGCCGTGTGAATCACCGCGTCCACATCGACCAAGGCATTTTGTGTGAATGACGCGTTACACAAATCGCCACGTCGATGGGTCATGCCGAGTGCCTCCAGGTCAGCATACGACTGACGAGAAACACCCACAACGTGATCGCCGCGACGAAGCAACTGCCGAACGATCTCGCTGCCCAAGAATCCTCCGCATCCGGTCACTAGGATTTGCATGGGCAGAATATGGCTCGCGAAATAATGAGATCCTCTATCGACGAGCCAAAAAGATAATTCAGACCCTAAAGATTGTCGACCGGCGATGGGATGTCTTGGAACGACAGGACCAGGACCATCTGCTGTTCCACTCGTCCGGCATCTTCGCCACTGAGCATCAGTCGACCCAGCCCACGCCGCGGCAATGTTTCGCCGATGACGAACACATCGTTTTCGCCACCGGTGAGCGAAAAATGCAACGGATCCAGTGTCCAGGCATCGCGACGCGTGTCGATCCTGAGCGCCGAATCACTGCTGGTCCAGCGTTGTCGCATCGCGCCGTGTTGAATCTCCGGAACCAATTGCAATTCGATCTCCCGTGAACTCTTGCCGCGATTGGCGGTCATCGCGAACAGGAACTGCGGTTCGTCCAAGGAGCGTCCGATCACTTGGTCGTCATATCGGACCAGCGGAGTCAGCGCGCCCTCGACGGGCAATCGAACAGGAAACTCGTAGCGTTTGCCCATACGAAGCGGGATCCTGTCCTTACCTGCCGGGTTTTCGCTGGCAACATCTGCCTTGACTAAGAACTCAGTGACCTCATCAGTCGACGTTGGTTGACTCAACTCCGTCAGCTTGGACTCAAACCGTCCCGACTCGGTAACGCGGCCAACGCGAATGCCATTCTCCAACAGCATGCGTCGTTGCTCTGCTGGGATGACCGTCTCGTCCGTCCACTGCCACAGTGACTCGACGTGATCCGGGTTCTTGCTGTCAACGTTCAACGGCACGAATCGTGTCGCCAAAATCATTGACTGTCGACTCTTGTGAACCTGTGGCTCCGCCGGACCGGCTTGCGTCAACGAAGTACGTTCCGACCAGGACGCGCATCCGCAAACAAGGATCACCGAAAGCGATCCAAGACACATCAAGACGGTTGTGTTGAATGTTTTTGCCAAGCGAAAGCGTCGATAGAACGTCAGCCTTTTCAGGCTGACACGAATACAGATCCAGTAACCCACAAAGCCAGACTTTTGTACCGATAAACCGATTGCACGTTAGACAGACGGCGTTTTCCGCGTCAACGGCGATCACCATCAGTCGATTTGCTAGCTTATGGTCGTTTGGCTCGGAAACACGTGTTTCACAATTCCTCTTTCCGTGAAACTGACAGTTCACTAAATTCGCCGCTGTACCCCGCATCTGCGAACACTTGAGCAACCGGACCCGAATGCTCACAGCGACATCACATCGTCGTTGATCAGACAATGGTGTTTGCAACTAGAAACACGTGGCCATGGAGGAGCCTGATCATGCTGCTGGATCGCATCGATATTGATAGTCACGGACCGCTCAATCGAGTAGAGTTGGGACCGTTTGCCGAGCATCTCAACGTGGTCACCGGTCCTGAGGGATCAGGCAAGACGGCGATTGCCCGGTTCATTCGTGACTCGCTCATCCACCGCGAGTACCCGCTTGGAATGATGAGTTCATCTACCGGACGTGTCGTCTGGGCGGACGTCAACGGTCGCCTGCATTGCCGTCGCGAAAAGGACGGTACATCAACCGGACGCCGGACGGTGGAGTTCGAATCTCGCGGCGACTCCGCCTACGGATACGACGGGCTCAGAGGCAGTTGGCTTGCCGCTGCCTCAGGCTCCACCGATGCCACCCGAGCACTGCAATCACTACGTGTGCCCGAATCGCTGATCGATGGCGTCGTCGTCGATACCGCGATCAGCAGTGTGACGCGAGTGGTTGCCGCATGCATTCGTAGCGGATTGGACACGCAAGAATTTTACCGCGATCTGCCGGCGAATTCATCGTCAATGCACCAATGCCGAAACGGGCAACTCGGTTCGGAGTCGAAAGAATCGGATGAACGACGCAAGCTGAGGGACGAGCTGGCGAGAGTGGAAGCCGAATTGGCTCGCTCGAGTCAGCATGGCGAGCATGTCGGGCCGAGCACGACGGAACATGAGCGTCTGACCGCTCGTCGAAACGAATTGTCACGCCGCCTGGCCAATCACAGCAAGTCCGATTCTCCGCGTCCCGTGCCGCCGACGCGGCAGCACTCTGCGGAATACATGCAGTGGAGCCATCGACTGGAGCAGTTGCATGATCGCATCTGGAATCTGCAAGTCGAACAAAACGAGCTGAGACGCTGGATCGATTACCTTGATGCCGATCGTCAACGTTTTGCAACCAGCGAAGCATCGTTGCGAAGCCGATATGCCGCGGATGGTCTGCCGGTCGATTCCTATCAAGCCGTTCGCGCGCTGCGTGATGACGCGCGGTTGCGATCACAGCTGCAAGAAATCGATGTCCAAGTCTTACGGTGGCGTCGTGTCCTGGCAGAAATTCGTGGGCTGCAGGAAGCCGCACTTGCCAGCCGCCAGAACCATCCCGCCGGTTGGTATGGCTTGCGTTACCCTGGTGACCCGACGGAAACTCGACGCAACCGAATGGAGCAGTTCATTCGATCGCTGGACCATCATGGCGAACGAAATCAATGGGATGACTATTATCGACATTCAGGTACGAGCGGCATCGACGAGATTGACGCACGTATCGAAGCAGCGTTGCGACAACTGGATGGATTGGTCCGCCAGTACGCCGGGAACCGCGATCTAGACTTTGCCGCCACTGACGCCCCTATTTGGAACGCGTCTTGGTACCGCGGGGTGACGCCGGTGCACGGACGCGGCGAGAATGCAACGTTGGTGGATACCCTACGATCGATCCGCTCGGACTTGGAAAACGCACGACAACACGGATTCCGGTACGACGGAGTCGACCGCAACGCCACGGAATCGATGCTTTCGGCGACCGCGGAACGGCAACGCCAGCGTCGCGAGTCGGAACTCTACGACTTGGGGCGATGCGAACGATGGCTGGTCGGTTCAATCGAGCAACTGCTTTCGCATCGAGAGTCTTTGATTCGCCAATACGACTTTGCTGATCAACTTCGCTATCCGGCTTGGGGATCGAACACTCGGTACACGGAACACGGCGACGGCCAGTACTCCGACTGGTACTTGCTGCATCTGCAACGCGAAGGTGATTTGCGTCGGGCGGACCATCAACGCGTGACGGCGGAACTGGAACGATGCTTGGATGAAGCAGCGTCGATCCGTCGCTCCATGCGGGGCTTGCCGGTTGTCGCTCAGTGGAATGATGTGACGTCGCACTTGGACTCGGAGATCTGGATTGATCGCGAAGCCATTTTGACGGAGTTGCGGGACATCGACCGACGATTGGCCGGTCACTCGCGGACACGCTGGTTGCGAAACCGCCGCGCGGAGCTGATCGATCGTCTTGGCGTGCCTCACACCAGAGACACTTATCAAGAGATCTCTCCCTTGGCGACAGAGGCCAGTCAGTGGCTGGTACGTTTGTCCGCCGGGCGTCTGCGGCAGGTCAACTGGGATCGCAATGCGGTTCAATGGTCGCGCACGAACGAGCCTGCCAACGGCAACGTTTCCTACGGCCGAGTTTTGATCGACGGACGCGACGAAGCGACATGCTCTGGTGTCGATCGAGCCCTGGCGTCATTGGCTGTTCGCATGGCTGCAGCGGATCTGTTGGAGGGGGCAGGACGAAGCCTGCCGCTTGTAATCGAAACACACCGAGAATTATTGACTCAAGAAACCGTTGCGTCAGGCGAATTCCGCGGCGATGGGTACCTGCCCGCTTCACTGCGAAATCATGACATCGACGGACGCGGTGCCTTGGCATTGGTCGCGGCACTGCAGGATTTTGTCACTCAAGGACGCCAGGTCATCTTGTTGACCAGCAGTGAAGCGTTGACACATCAAGTCATCAAAGCCGGTGCTCGTTCCTTTCGATTGCAAGCCGACCGAATCGTTCATCCCCACCGTCCCATCTGGCGTCCTCATTATGCGTCGGAAACCTATGTCGGTCCGTACGCACACACCTACGGTGACCACGTGGCCACTGGCCCCGCGTCGTTCGTCGACAACTATCACGATCATTTTGTCGATGCGCCGCCAGTACCATCGCCGCCAGTACCATCGCCGGTTGCGCCGCTCCGTCGGCCGGCCTTTCGTCCTGCTGCGTTGTCTCCCAATGCTCCGGCCGCGGACATCAATCGCAACTTCGACATGGCTTGGCGAGAAGCCTACGGGTTGTACGACAACCCCGAGAGACCGGCGCCTCCCGTCAGCCAGCATCCTGAATGGATCGACGGATATTACTTTGCCGATGCCTACACCACGTCACCGAGATCGCGTGACATGGTGATGAATGACTCGGCAAATGGCGTCGCGGCAAGCGGCTCCGTGTTTGGCATGCGAGACACCGTGTTTACCACTGCGGGGGAATCGCAACAGATCTCCCAAAGCATCGCTGCTCGCGGATTGGCTCGGCCGACATCGCCGTTTTTCTTGACCGTCGACAGCCCGATCGACCAAGCTCCATCGGTCGATGCGGTCGCGGCGGCTCGTCTGAGAGGACTGAGTGTCACTCACGTGAACCACTTGATGCAACAAGACCCCAACCGATTGGCCGATGCGTTGGGCTTGGCGAACGTCGACGCCGCTACGGTCCGACGTTGGCAATCCGAATGTCGGCTTGTGTGCCACGTCCCGCAATTGCGAGGATTCGACGCTCGCGTGTTGGTGGGATGCGGCATCACCAACCCTGCCCAACTGGCATCGACAAACCCAGTCGAGCTGCTCGAACGCGTCGAGTCGTTCCTGGCAACCGCTGACGGACAACGAATCTTGCTCAGTGGAACCAGTTACGAGCTGTCTCGCATCACAAGCTGGATCGCCGCAGCCAACCGGAATGCTTTGGATCCGGATACCGTACGATACTACGACACTCGTACCATTGATGGTCGGGTGCTGAAAGCACGCGGTGTGATCGGAGATCACGACAGCGATCGATATGAGTATCGGTTCGACGACGACGGTAATGAGATCGTGTATCCCTCATTTGAGCAGCAGCGAAACCGAGCACGACGCCGCGAAATCTTGCGAGCTCGACGTAACCGCTCCCAATCCAACTACGGCATCCGAAATGTTGCCGGAGACGACCGCGACGTAAGCGGAACGGGAGGCTATGCAGCCGGAAACGGAAATGGTTTTGGAAACGGATTCGGCAGGCCCAACCGGGCGACGGGCAACTCAGTGTCCAGCTCGGGACTCGGAAACGGATCTCGAAATGGCTCAGGAAGCGGCTCAGGAAATGGCAACGGTTCCGGAAGTGGTTACGGATCGGGTGCCGGCAACGGGCAGGCTCGCTCCAATGGATCGCGCAGATCAAGCGAGAGAGGAGAGCGAACGCCACGTCAGTACGTCAGTCTGCCAAACGATGCATCGGTCGAGAGCGAATACCGACGTGCAGAACGACCTGAGCGAGAATCCCGTGAAGCTCGCCAAGCTCGTGAGTCTCGCGACACCCGCGAAGGACGCAGGTCGCGTGAGGATCGCGATCGACGCGAACGCTCATCGAGTGACTCCGAGCGTGAGTTGCGATTCTATTTGGCGAGAAACAGTCCCATCGTTGATGCACCCTCGATCGGATCTCGGATGGCTGCCCGCCTGGAGGCTGTCGGAATCTATACCGTCGATGACTTGCTCAACGCGGACGCCGATGCGTTGGCGGCGGAGTTGGATCACCGTCGGATCGACGCCAGCGTGATCACGGCTTGGCAGCAACAAGCTACCTTGGTGTGCCGCATTCCGATGCTGCGGGGCCATGACGCTCAGTTGCTGGTCGCGGCCGAGATCACGACGGCTGAGGAAGTCGCTTCGCAGGACCCGCAGGAGCTGCTGTCTCTGGTCACTCCGGTCGCGCGGAGCAACGAGGGCAAGCGAATCCTACGTGGCAGCAAGAGTCCAGACTTGGAGGAAGTCACCGAGTGGATCGAGTGCGCCTCGCAAAACCGCGAGCTGGTCGCCGCATAGGGCTGGGCTGTTCAGATTTGGTGTTGGCATTGTTTTTTCAGTCCATGTTTTCGTTCCATGCATCGCAATCAAAGTGAGCCTCAGGCGCTAGCCGTGGGCCGGCGCCACAATCCGCATCGGGCCCACGTCTAGCGCCTGAGGCACTGGACGCCACCAGTTGTTGGTTCCATGCATCGCAATCAAAGTGAGCCTTAGGCGCTAGCCGTGGGCCGGCGCCACAATCCGCATCGGGCCCACGGCTAGCGCCTGAGGCACTGGACGCCACCAGTTGTTGGTTCCATGCATCGCAATCAAAGTGAGGCGCTAGCCGTGGGCCGGCGCCACATCCGCATCGGGCCCACGGCTAGCGCCTGAGGCTCACTGGGGCCGGCAGCTATCGACTTGGAAAGTCGAGCGACGATTGTCGTTCGACTTTCCAAGTCGAAAACGAACACCACCATCCGCCCAAGCACAAGCCATACGCCTTCTGCCTTACTTGCCCACGCCCAAGACAGCGGGGACACGGAAGCATTCTTCGTCGGAGGCGGGGGCGTTGGCCAACGCCTGATCACGGGTCAGGCCTTTCGTCGGCGAATCAGGCCGCCAGCGATTGTCGACATCAAGAGCCGTCGTCATCGGCTCGACCTGATCGGTGTCCAACTCTGACAGTTTGTGGATGAACCCCAGAATGCTTTCCAACTGGGGGCCAAGCGTCTGAATTTCTTCGTCGCTCAGTTCCAAACGCGCCAGCAATCCTAGCTGGCGGATTTCATCGTGGGAAAGTGCCATCGGTCAGATCACTTGATCGAGATGCTCGAGAGACAGATCACGCTTTGGCTTTGCCGCCGCTGACATCAAACGGCTTGGTTTTTACTGTTTTTCGAATCGTGCCACTGCGAATGCATTGCGTGCAAACCCGCATCGACTTGTTTTGGCCGGATGGCATCGTCACGTGGATGCGTTGCAGGTTGGGGACGAATTTTCGACGTGTGATTCCCGTGACCTTGGTACCAACACCACCGAGATACTTCGCCTTACCGCGAGTCTCGATTCGGTTACCCATTTGCACTCCCTTGCCACACACTTCACATTGCCGAGCCATCGTGTTGCCTTGTTTGAACGTTGATGTATTGTTCGGGCCGCCCTGATTTGGCAGGCCACGTTTGTCTTGGTATGCCGGTCGCTGGGTGAAACTCGGCACCGATGCCGATCTTTCGCTAGTCCGGAAAAGCCCAGGAATATAACGATCAATCGGCCGGGGCGAAAGCAGGAAAAGCCAATCGACGCATTCGGAAAACCGCTTTATTTCAGATTGTCTGGCGGAATGGAACCCAGGTAGCCGGCCATTGGTGGAATCCACGAGGGATTTCGTTGCCGAGGGGAGACGGTTCCGCCGAATGGGTGGCGTGGGCTCGGCCAACAAAGACCAATCTACAACGGCAGTCGATTGCCCAGTGCTTTCGGATATTGCGATTTCGGTCGCGGCAACGCTGGCGACCTACTGTCCGGCATCCCGGCCGCGGCGGCTTGAGCTTTATTTACGAAAAAACCTGAAGTCTGACCGCTGGGATCGCCGAAGAGAGTTACAGACCTCCCAATCGGCAAAGTTTTCCAACCTGATCTGCTCCCTCAGACTCACTCCCTCCTCGGCGGATTCCACTGATGTCAAGTCGTCTCACTCAGCGTTCGACTCTTTGGGTCATGCTTCTCGGACTGCTCGCCTGCGCCTCGACGGGCTGCTCCTCGCTTTCGTTACCTGCGTTCAAAGCGCCATCCGTTCCGCTTCCGGGCCTATCCGACGCCTCGGGCGATCCGTCCTATTCGGGACTGGAGGGGCAAACGCTGTCTGCGTCAATGACAGCGGAGAGCTATCAAAAAATCAAACAGGCAAAGGCCCAGAATGCCGTGGTTCTGCAGGTGCAGGGCGACAGCGTCCCGGTACGACTCTTGCCCCTGCCCGACGGTAGTCGATCGGTATTCGTCAGTGAGTTGCTGGAGCAAACAGGGCTTCAGTCGCGTCTGGGCTCGCGAACACAAGCCGTTTTGCATCGCCCGTCGCCCGACTCGTTGACGGGGATCAAGATGGAGATTGAGTTGAATGACAACGGCGAAGGAATCGCAACCGCGTGTGATTATGCGTTGCGTCCGGGAGACCGAATTGTGATCAGCAAGGCTGAGACCACGGGGGCTCAAGAATTGGTCAACATGGTTTTGCGACGTTGAGCGATTAGCTAGATGATTCCGGCAAACAGCGCAGAACCGATCCGCACCATCGTGGCGCCTTCCGCGATCGCTGCTGCGTAGTCACCGCTCATTCCCATCGAGAGATGGGGTAAGTTCAGCGAGAACTCATCGGCCAGTTCATCGCGTAGTTGACGCGCCAGTGCGAATTGACGCCTTGCTTGCTGTGAATCGGTTTCCCAGCCGGCCATCGCCATCAGGCCTTGAATGGAAACGCAAGCCGGTTGCTGCGTTGCGTTTTCGCAGTATGCCCTCAGCAGACGACGTAACTCCGCCGGTTGCATCCCTGTCTTGTTGGCTTCACCGCTCACGTTGACTTCCAGCAGCACATCGATCGAACGAACTTGATCGGCAGTCTCCGTTTGGATCGCTGTCATCAGCCGTTCACTATCGATGGAGTGAATCATCGTCACGTGTGGAATCAATCGCCGGATTTTGTTGCGTTGCAAATGTCCAATCAGATGCCAACGGATCTCCTTTCGCTCGTTCAGCGTTTCAGCCTTTTGCCAGAGCATCTGAGGCCGGTTTTCGCCCAATGAATGACATCCGGCGTCAGCCAAGATCGCAGTCGTCTCTGCATCGACGTATTTGGTGACGCCGATGATTTCGACGGTCGCGGGATCTCGGCCGACCGCTTTGGCTGCGTCATGAACAGACTGACGGACCTCGATCCAGTTTTGTGAAATTTGCTCGCGTTGAGAGATGTTATTCATGTGTTTGATCAGCTCTCGTCCGCTTCACTATCGTCGACGGTCACGAGATCTTCGATCGAACCGTCGCCCATGTTGAAACGGCCGCAGAAGAATTCGACAATGAAGTGTTTGCCCATCACCGTTCGTGGGCGGCGACCGTGCAGCGACCGGTAGACGATCCACTGTTCGCTGCCGAACTGGATCCGGTACCCGACGGCTTCACCTCTGGGCACGATTCGAAGCTCATCGGCGACGGTCAATTGTCGCCAAGTCCGTTTGCGTTGAAAACGACGTCTCTGAAAATCCATCCAAATGGGGGCGAAAAGGCAGCCATTTCCGGTCGATGACAATACGAGATGTCCGTCCTCGGTTCCACGCAATGATGCAGGCGAAGGGCTGGCACGCCATTCACCGGCGTCCAGTGGCAATACCAAGACCTCAGGCCGTTGACTGTCCAACGTGACTTCTCGCGTGGATTCGTCTGCAGTGATCGTTACGTTCTGAGCCGTGGGCAATCGCAGCAGATGTTTGATGCCATGGGCCGGCAAGTCGATGACTTCGTAGCTGTCACTGGAATAGAGTGATTGGCTCGGCAGCACCGAGTCCGCGATCATAACAGATCGATCCTCTCTGATTTGCAAGAACTGTCGCTGCACCACGATCCCGCCGGTCCAGGGCTGCTCCAGCTCCAAGTAATGAACTTCGTCATCGCTGTATTCGCAAGTCGTCACCCAACCCGCCGACGCTTCTTGTGCATCACCATCGATCTCGATCATGGTTTGGATGGGGCCGGACACGATTGTTGACTTGCCAGCTTGGATCTCCAGGACGGTTTCGTTGCCCGAGTAGTCAATGTGCATGCGACCGCGGTTGACATCCCATCGTGGCAACAGGCTCGCCGTTCTCGCGTCTTCACAGTGCAGCATCGATTCAGGCAAGTCGACTTCCCACGCCATTCGTCCTTTGACTTTGGTCTTTCCGAGGCTGGACTCAAACGCGGGAGCAAGCATTTTTTCGTTGAACGATATTGCGACCTCGAACAAACCATGATTGGCAAAGTCATCTTTGCAATCGGCTGACGTCGCTGACGAAAAGACACTGGAGCCGCCTCGTCGAACCTGGCTGGCAACCCATGTCGCCAAGTCTGCGGCAACGCGTCGCTGTTGTCGCTTGAACTTGCGACGCGTGGTGTTTTCCAACCATACTCGGTAGCGACAAAGCGACGCCAGCACGAGCCGTCCGTCTGTCACGCCCGTGATGGCTTGTGAGATCGAGTCTTCTTCGTTTTCCAACCAACGCGACACGGCGTCGATGGATGATTTTTGTAACCGATGGCAGGAGGGCAGGTCAGGCAGTCGATTGGAAATCACCATCCCCAGTTCGCCACCACCGATCAGGTAGTGCGGCGTTGCCGAGTTGCGGCGTAAACATGCGTCGCGATACTCTTGGAGCGCTCCGAGCAATCGCCACCAATCATTGGCGTCCAAGTATTCGATCAACCGAGGCAGTGCGGCCGCCCACATCACCGCTTCGGCACTGTCTAGCACGGTCGTCTGTCCACCGCTCAATGTCTCGCCCAGTAATCGACTCGCCTGAGACAACTCGGCCTCAGCGATCCGCTTTGCGGAAACCTTTCGATCGCAGGCCAGTCGAGAGAGAACCTGTTGGACTTCGTTAGGGGCTTGTCCACTGGCAACGGCAACGCCCCAGCGATAGACACCTCCTTTGGATGCGGAGTCGCCGAAAACGTCTGCCGCTGTCTCTTTCAACCGTCGTTTATGAATCTTCTTTCGCAGCGAATCCCATTGATCTTCAAAAACCTGGGCCGCCAAAGGGTCCGAATCGCCGTCCTGCGTTGATGAAAACTCCTCCTCACCGGACCAATCTTGATCCGCCACGGAAGCCAGAAACTCATCGGTCGTGTCAAAGGTCATGGTGTGCTGTGTATACTGAGGAGGTTGGCTGACGCTGAGTAACTTACCGATCTTTGGGGGCATCTGTCGATCCGCTGGGCGAATCCCAGACGCCGATGGCTCGCGTCTCGTGAGATCCCCATATCCCTTCACCCACAAGTGATGTCCATGCTTGGAAACCTGTTTGCAGTGCTGCTGATGTGCGGGGTGGCTGTGATTCCCGCGAGTTTTTCTGGATCGTGCTGGGCCCAGGAAGCAGCAGGCAACACCGAGGCTGAAACCACCGAGGCTGAAACCACAGCGTCAGAGAAACCACAGTTACCCGCGCCAGGGGCAGCCCAAGCCACCGAGGCCAAATCCGAGACGACCGAGGAAACGCGGTCCCCCGAGGATGTGGCCAGGACGGCGTTCGGGGATCCGCCTGATGCAAAGCAGCTCACCAAGCTGCGTGGGCTGTGGATCGACCGAAAACGTCACCGGGTCTACATCGACGGCTATGTCGCAACCAACCGTGGTGCCCTAGAGATGTTTGCATGTCCAGCTGGCACAAAAGAACACGAGTCGGTCGTCGCAACCTTGGCAAAGAGCAGCGAGGTGCACGGAGCGTTATTGGCAGTGGAAGCCAATCCGGGGACCCCGGTTCGCTTTGACCCCGAGTTCCTGCCGCCCACGGGGCAAGTCATTCAGATTTGGGTTTGCTGGCGTGACGACAAGAAAAAGTTCCATGTCGCTGATGCCCGCAGTTGGGTTCAAAAAGAGGGAACAGAAGAGTCGATGGATTCTGATTTCGTTTTTGCCGGCAGCAGTTTCTGGCAGGATCCCAGCGACGGCAAAGAGTACTATCGCGCGGACGCGGGCGACATGATTTGTGTCTCCAACTTTTCCAGTGCGATGATTGACGTTTCCGACAACAGCAGCGCCAATGCCGACGCGCTGCTGTTCAGTGCTTACGAAACTCGTGTCCCCGAGCGTCACACGCCGGTCAGGTTGATCCTGGTCCCCGTTCCGGTGCCCACCGATGACCCGGTGCACGACGAAAAAGCCAAAGCGAAATTGACCAAACCAGAGGAAGAGGTGCTGCCGCTGTCGCGGAAGTGATTTCACCCTTTTGGACTTTTTCATCAAAATCGATGTCGACGCGTCGAAGGAAACGATGTTGTCGGTTTTGTTCGATGAAACCATTGTCCGGCCTCTGGATTTGCAATTTTGCGTCAAAGCGTTTGCTCCTGTGGTCACATCGGTCACAGCTGGAGGAAAACGGGCACCTCCGGACAGCCATTGCTTTCGGCACATTCGTGTCAAAGTGATTCCCTCTTGCGGGTGAGTTTGGCGTGAATTCGTCAACGCATGGTTGTCGACAATCTGCAACGTAGTGTTTCGCGGAAAAGACGGTTAGCGTTCATGCGACCAAAGTCACCCCACGAAGCACGGCTATGAACAATCCAAAACTGACAGTGAAACGGCTGCTGAGTCCCGACGTCGCTATTTTTGTGATCGCTGCGACTTTTCTCGCAATGCTGCATCAATTCGCGTTTGCGGATCGCTTTGCATTAATCCTCTATTATCTCGTGGCAGTGGGATCAGCGTTCGCTTTGGTGCGCCGTCGAGCGGTGGGTTTGGCCAGCTTGGTCATTGCGGTCGTTGCTGCAACCATGTTTGCCCAGCTCTATTACCAAGCCGCGGAAACGAACTGGAACCCGATCTTTGATTCCGTTCGTGACATGGCGTGTCTGGCAGGTTTGATTTATCTGACCGTTCGCGTCCTGATCACCAGCTACAACTTGCAGCGTGATGAAAAGAAGCGAGCGTTGCAGAACAAAATCCAAGAACAACTGGTCGCAATGCGAGCTCAGGCGCTGCGGCAAACGTCTCATGAAGTCCGCACGCCACTGTCGACCATCACGGCGATCAGCGAATCGCTGCTCGACGGCAGCACTGGCGAATTAAACGAAGCTCAACGCGAGTTTGTCGGCGACATCGACGAGGCCGCTCAGCACTTGTTGGCTCTGGTCAACGACATCCTGGACTACGCGAAAGCAGAAGCGGGCATGATCCGCTTGGCACCCCAGCCCGTTGCCTTGGTCGAACTGGTCGACCAATGTGTTGGCATGATCAACGCGAGAGCCGTGCAAGCTGGCGTTTCGGTGACCGCCCAAGTCGATGTGGAGCTGAACGAAGTCACCGCCGACCCGTTGCGGCTGAGGCAAATCCTGCTGAACCTGCTTTCCAACGCGATCAAGTACAACAGCGCTGGTGGAAACGTGATGGTGCAGATTCGCCCCGATTCCGATGCACAGTTCCGAATCAGTGTCCGAGACACAGGTCGGGGAATTGCTCCGGAACACCTGGAACATCTTTTTGAGCCTTATTACCAAGCCGCGATTGCCGATCAAGGCATCGGTACCGGACTCGGCTTGGCGATCATCAAGCACTTGACCGAGTTGCACGGAGGCAGCATCGAAGTCGAAAGCGTGGTCGACACAGGCACCATGTTTACCGTGCGACTGCCTCGGGAAGCCGTCGTCGCTCCTCTGGCCGGTGACCAAAACGCGGACGAAACCATTCGCCCTATCCCAGAGAAAATTGATTTGACAATGGTCTAGCAAGCGAGACATTTCGCGATCCGATGAACCGGATTGCGTCAAAAGACCACTCAACTCAACCCAATCTCATTCAAATTCATTCAATATCTATCAGCACCAATTGCTGATTCCCAAAGGGAAAAACGATGGAAACCGCAGAGTTGCATTCCGAAATCGCACAAGGCATTGCCGACACATTCAGCCAAGCCGCTGCAGATGTCGAGCAGAAAATGCGAATCTTGATCGCCGACGGCAACGCCACGATTCGCAAACTATTGCGTTTGGGGCTTTGTGACGAGTCGTACGAAATCACCGAAGCGACCACGGGAACGGAAGCGTTGGAGAAAGCGATGTGCCGTCCCGAGCCGCACGCGATTTTGATCGACGCCCAAATCAGCGGCGGACTATCGGGATTAGCCGTCTGCCGCAAATTGAAAAGCGACATGCAGTATCGCACGATTCCGGTCGTGATCCTGACGACCACCGGATCGAATGAAGAAATCACGGAAGCCGTCGAAGCGGGCGCAGACGAATTCTTGAGCAAGCCCATCAATCGCGGCGAGCTAAAGATTCGTCTCAGAAGCATCACGCGAATGCATCGCGGCAATACGGAGCTCATCGGTGCCGAAAGTGTCGCGTTGAGCTTGGCCAGGGCCGTCGCCAGCAAAGACGGTTACAGCGGCGGGCACGTCGAGCAGGTTGCCAACTACGCAGTGGCCTTTGGCAAGAAAATCGGACTCGACTCCTCTCAACTCAAAATGCTTCGCTACGGCGCGATCTTGCACAACGTCGGCAAGATCGCGATTCCGGATTCGATCTTGGAAAAAACAGGCCCACTGACACCACGCGAACGTGCACTGTTTCATCAACACCCACGCGTCGGATGTGACATCTGTGCGCCACTGAAACCGCTCGCACCCGTGCTGCCGATCATTCGTCATCACAAAGAACACTTTGACGGCACCGGCTATCCCGATGGCTTGCGTGGAGACGAGATCCCAATCAACGCACAAATCGTTGGCATCGTGGATGTGTACAGCGCCTTGACCAACGATCGCCCATTCCGTCGCGCGAAAACGCACGAAGAGGCTCTCGAAATCCTGCGTCACCGAGCCCGGCAAGGCATCCATGATCCGAAACTGGTGGAAAAATTCTGTGAGTCCATTGTGGAAGAACATGACAAGCAAACGCCGCCAATCATGGCTCCGGTCGAAACGAACCGAGAAATCCTGCAAGCCGTTGGCTCAGATCCAGAATTGATCTAAGACCTGACCAGTCAACAAGTGCCACATCCATGCTAAGAACGAACAAACAGAAGCAGAAGTCAGAACGCGTTGCCCAGACGATTCCAGTCTCTCAAGTGCATCATCACCTTCCTATGAACACCGCATCAAAAAAGATTTTGATCGCCGAAGACAATCCCGGTCTTGCGCGAGTCTTGACGTTCAAGATCAAATCCGGCGGTTACCTACCGCTGACGTGCGGTGATGGCCGCGAAGCATGGAGCGTCTTTGAGGCAAATCCCGACATCCAGGCGATCATCAGCGACCAGGAAATGCCATACTTGACAGGCATCGAGTTGTTTCATCGCGTACGCCAAGTCAATCAGTCGATAATCCTGTTCTTGGTAACGGGTCGACAGCTGGAATTATCACAATCAAGCATCAGCGACGAACTGAATATCTCGCAGATTTTTGGAAAGCCATTCAGCCCCGGCGCCTTGCTGTCAACGCTCGATGCGGCCCTGGCGTGCGAGAGGGCGTCATCGCAACCGATTTCCGCTCCGGTTGATCTCAGTCATGTTTCGTTGACCGATCGCAGGGGATTCAACGAGGTACGTGAATAGTGAATGAATTGAAACCCATCGGCTCATGCCTCATCAATCCATTGGATCTCGATCGGTCTTTAGCTGCGATCCTCGCGGAGCAATTGGGCTGCGACGTGCATGTTGTCAGTGACGATCAAATCCGCCGGGACACGCTGGCCCAGCGCGCCATTGCAGACCCCAATCAGTGGCACTTTCGCTATGAACAAAATGTGCAGAGCCCGGCGAAGTCCTGTCGCATGGCGATTGCGCTACCGGCCGGTGGTGTTGCCGTCTGGCACAGCACGGCGGAGAATGCTGCTCAAAGCGGTCGGCACGGACTGTGTGTCCTGGACCTGGAAAAGGCACGGTTTGAAACGGACCAATTGCATGCCGAAATCGAATCATTGACATCCCAAGTGATGCAGGATTTCGAAGAACTCTCACTGATCCGCTCTCTTTCCACCAGCCTGAAACTCTCAGCGGACCAGAACGCATCCGACGATTTTGTCTTGTCTTCACTGATGCCACTCGCCCTTGGCGTCGGTGCCGTCACGATCGCGGCCGTCATGACGGCGGACCAAGAGACAGATCTGAGAGCGCCGATGTGGACCAACGAGTCCGACATCAGTGATGATGGAATTTTGTCGCTCGTGCGCAAATACGCGGACGCTGCCAAGAACTACCCCGTGGTTCAAAACAAAGCCTCCGGGCAGGATAGTCTCGGGATAGACGGACTGAACGAGTTTGTGATGGTCGAATGTGCCAGCGAAGAACGGCTGCATGGTTGGATCGTCGCATGCAATCGTATCGAGGATGACATCGAAGACGTTCCCTGGGCACAACTGGGGTTCACAACGGTCCAAGCATCCTTGATGGAAACGGCCGCCAATCAGCTCGCATCCCAACTCCACAACATCCGACTGCTGAAACAAAAAGAAGAACTTTTTACCGATGTCGTCCGCGCGTTGGTCAACGCTGTCGAAGCACGGGATCCCTACACGTGCGGTCACAGCGAACGGGTCGCAAGCTTTGCTCGCTGCTTGGCGTCCCACTTTGGTTACACATCGGCCGGACTGGAAAGGATTTACCTGACCGGGTTGCTACATGACGTCGGCAAGATCGCCATTCCAGATGGCGTGCTGCAAAAACCATCTCGGCTGGACGACTCAGAACGCGCCATCATCGAAACTCATACCGATGCCGGCTGGCGAATTCTGCACGAGTTGGAAGCCCTGCAAGACGTTTTGCCCGGTGTGCTCTATCACCACGAACACTACAACGGCAAGGGGTATCCCGACCAACTCGTCGGAGACAACATCCCCATCGATGGTCGAATCCTGGCCGTCTGTGATGCCTTTGACGCAATGACTAGCGACCGACCGTATCGTAAAGGCATGTCGATCGAGAAAGCCGTTGAGATCCTGCGTGAAGGTGCCGGAGAATACTGGGACCCCAAACTGATCGACTGCTTTGTCAATCACCTCGACGAAATCGACCGGATTCGAATCGAGCACCAACCACGTCAACCCGCCAATCGCCCCGCACCCATCGATGGCGTGCCGGCGATCAACCTCGGATTCACGGTTCGTAACGAATCCGTTTGATTCAACCTTGGTGTACAATCCCACTCGTTCCTGCAGTTCTTGCAAATCCGACGAGGAGATTTTGATGGGATTCCGCCTACGAATATTGGTCGCAGCACTCATTCTTGTTACCGCATCGTTCGCTGGCCTGCAGGACGGGATGCTTTTTGCGCAAGCACCCAATGAAAGTTCGAACGGCCTCAGGGTCTCCGTCGTCGATCATCCGCCGATGGTTCTCAATTATGATCCCAAGGTCCTGGCGGTCTTGCCGCGGATCAACGAACCATCCCTTCGCGGCCACATCCGCTTCCTTGCCGACGATCTCTTAGAGGGCCGCGGACCGGGAACACGCGGAGACCAGCTCAGCCAGCTTTATCTGTCCACTCAGTTTCAAACGATGGGCTTGAAACCCGCTGCTCCTGATGGTGGTTTCACGCAACCGGTCCCACTGATCGGAGTGACCACGTTGCAACCGGAGCAAGTCACGTTTCAGAGCAAGAGCGGATCGCTCACGTTGAAAACGAGCGATGATTTCATGGCAACGGTCGGAAAACCCGTTGAGCACATCGAGGTCAGCGACGCGGAATTGATGTTTGTCGGCTATGGCATCCAAGCTCCCGAGTACGACTGGGACGATTTCAAAGACGTCGACCTGACGGGCAAGATCCTGGTCGTCATGAACAATGATCCGTCGGACGATCCCGAACTTTTCGCCGGTCGTCGGCGGCTGTACTACGGTCGCTGGGATTACAAATACGAAACGGCCGCCGCTCAAGGTGCCGCGGGTGTCATCATCATCCACACCACGGCGTCGGCCGGGTATCCTTGGCAAGTCATCCAGACGTCGTGGAGCGGCGAAGAATCCGAGTTGCGAGACCACGACGGACCTCGACTCGACCTGGAATCGTGGGCCACGGAAGAGGCTAGTCGAAAACTCGTTGCACTGGGCGGTCATGACCTGGACAAGTTGCTGGCGGCCGCCGAGTCTCGTGACTTTCAACCCGTGCCGTTGGGCGTGACGCTGTCGATGAAACTCGATGCGAATGTTCGTCAACGCGATACGGCCAACGTCCTGGCCATGTTGCCCGGCAGCGATCCAGAACGACGCGACGAAGTGGTGATTTTCATGGCGCACCATGATCATTTAGGAATCGGTGCCGACCGGGATGAATCGGGCGACAACATTTACAACGGTGCCGTCGACAATGCAGCGGGTGCCGCGATGCTGCTGACGATGGCGGACGCATTTGCCAACATGGATCCGGCACCGAGACGCTCGATTCTGTTCGCCGCCGTCGGCGCCGAGGAACAAGGCTTGCTGGGATCCAAGTACTTCGCCGCCCATCCCTCCATTCATCCCGGCAAGATCGCGGCCGTGATCAACATGGATGGCACCAACATCATCGGCCGCACCAACGACGTCAACGTGATCGGATACGGCAAGTCGAGCTTGGACGCCGTGATCAAGTCCGTCGCCGCAACTCAGGGCCGCGTGGTCACACCCGATCATGCACCTGACAAGGGATACTATTACCGGAGCGACCAATTCAGCTTGGCAAAAATCGGCGTCCCAGGTGTTTACCTGCACTCAGGCCAGTTTGTGATCGGCAAGCCCGAGGGTTGGGGCAAACAACAGCTTGAGCACTGGACGGAAAACATCTATCACCAACCAAGTGACGAGTATCGCGAGGACTGGGATCTGGCCGGTGCGATCGACGACGGCAAATTGCTGTTCTTGGTCGGAAACGAAGTCGCTGATGCGGATAAGATGCCGACGTGGAACGAGGGAGACGAGTTCCAGGCCGCCCGCAAAGAGGCCCTCGAGTCAGCCAAGTAAGAAGAGGCGACGCCATACCGTAATGGGATTCGCCAGAATTCCCTTTTCGACGAATGCGTCTGGTGATGGTTGGCCATTGAGATGCCACACGCTATCGACTTGGAAAGTCGAGCGACGATGATCACTCCGGTGAGTGATAACGCCGATTAAAGAGTTCCGGATCGAAAGGGTTCTGGACCGGTGGCAGTCTGGCGAGTCTTTTGGATGAATCGGCTTCGGACAACTCCGTTTCGTCTTGCGGAGACTCCGAGGCATCCAGTTCATGAACGGAAATGATCTGAGACGCTGCGTCGCGATCCCTTTTCGCTTTGCTATAAAATGTCTTGACCGTTTCTGTGTTCGGTTTGGCGATCGTGCCCCACTGCGTCAGCGTCGCTATCCATCGATCTTGGATGGAACTGGTGCGAGCGTCTGCGCCCGCGTGATCATCGGAGCTTCTCGCGATCAATTCACTTGATTCGGGGGCATCCAAATCCATGTACCCCAACACGGTGGACAGGTTATCGACCGAGATCGCTTGCGATGGGCGAGAACCATTTGCGGGTGAATTCAGGCGGAACGCATTCTCGCAGTCCAAGTCATGGCACTGAACGCATTGGTTCAGCAAGATCGGTTGGATGTGACGGACAAAGGTGCGAAGCGTTTCAGGATCGGCTTCGCTGACGATTTCTTCGGCGACGTCAGCATTCTCAGTTTCGTACGAGGCTTGCTGGACCGCGCTCTCGCTGTCGCCTTCGCTGTCGACACTGCTGTCGCCGTACGCGGCAACCGCATCCGCGATTTGATTCATCAACTGCACAATTTCGCGTGTGTCGCCCACAACATGGCGTGCGAGTTTCACGTCTTCTGCGGATTCAGCCAACAACCCATATCGAAGGCTCCAGCGTGCATCTTGAATCAATCGATCAGGTCGCACTCCTCGTCGCCGATCGGCTTTGTACTCGTAGAGCGATAATGCACTGGGACCCCAGCACAGCACGTCTTCTCGCGGCAGGACGATTCGCGAACCATTGTCTCGCCGCACCGAAATCGAATCTCCCAACTGAACCGCTTCGCCGTAGACAACGCTTTGGTTTCTCAGCAGCACACACGGCCCCTTGGCGAACATGGCGGCGCGAGCTGCGTTCAATTGCCGCGTCAGATTCGTTGCCATCGGAGATGTTCTTGCAATCGGCGATGCTCCCGAAACGGCTCGGAGGTCCAATGGCGATTGTCCCGACGCAGCGGAAACATGCACCACCGCACAGCAGGCGACGACAGCCAGCACACGAAGCAGATGGGCGGAGCGGTTTGAGGGACTATCCATATTGATGGAGCTATCAAACCGACGACGCGTGTGTCAAGACATCACTGAACAGCCTAATCGTCGGCTGATTCACTCGTTTCGCCCGTCCCGCTTTTGTATTGATCCAAGCGTCGGTACAGGGTTCGAGCCCCGATGCCCAGGATCTTTGCCGCTTCCTCGCGATTATCGTTGGTCAATTTCAACGTTTCCTCGATCGCCCAACGCTCGATCACGCTGAGTGGCTGCCCGACCAAATCCGAGTTGCCCCCCGGTATGGACGCCGGCAGCTCCGGAAGTTCCACATTGCTGTCATCCGAAAGTTCGGGGGGCAAATCATCGACATCGAGTTTGCCATCCGTGTCCAAAACGACCATCATTTCCACAAAGTTTCTCAACTCGCGGACGTTTCCCGGCCATTGGTAGGCAAAGAATCGCTTGGTCACCTGAGGCGTGAAGTGAGCGGTCGGCTTGTCGTGACGACGCAAGAACTGTTTGCGGAAGTGATCCATCAAGGGGATCACGTCTTCGTTTCGCTCCCTCAACGGTGGCAACTCCACGGTGACGACTTTCAATCGAAAGTACAAATCGCTGCGGAAGGTGCCCGCGTCGATCATGTCCTCCAATGGTCGGTTGGTCGCCGACACAAGACGCACGTTGACATTGATCGGTTTGTTGCCGCCCACTCGTGTGATCTTGCTCTCCTCCAGGACCCGCAGCAGCTTGATCTGCGTGCTCATCGGCATGTCGCCGACTTCATCTAAAAACAGCGTTCCCCCGTTTGCGTACTCAAATGCGCCCACGCGATCCGCATCGGCACCGGTAAAGGCACCTTTGACGTGACCGAACAGTTCGCTCTCCACAAGATTCTCAGCGATGGCACCGGTGTTGATCGCGACGATGCTCTTGTTGCGCCGCGGGCTGTTTTGGTGAATCGCCTGCGCGACGACTTCTTTGCCGGTACCGTTTTCTCCAGTGATCAACACCGTTGCGTCGGTGGCAGAGATTCGACGCAGACGATCGACGACGGTCTGCATCTTCTTGCTGGTGTAGATCAGGCCTTCGAAGCCAAAGCGTTCATCCAATCGTTGCAGCAATTCTGTATTGCGGCGTCTCAGACCGACTGCTCCGACGGCCTTCTCGACGATCGCCCGCAAGCGGTTGGGTGTGATCGGTTTTTCGAGGAAATTGAACGCACCCTGCTGCATCGCTTCCACCGCGATCGGCACCGTCGCGTGCCCCGTCACCATGACGACTTCACAATCCGGCAAACGCTTGCGAGCCAGTTCGAGCACCTTCATTCCATCGACATCATTCATCACCATGTCGGTGATGATGATGTCAAAGGTGTCACTCTCGATTCGCTTGACTGCCTCCGGACCGCTGGTGGCGACGGTGCACTGATAGCCCACCTTTTCCAAACTTTCGGTCATCGCGCGGGCATGAGCGGCTTCGTTGTCCACCACCAACAACCGAAAATGCGAAGGTTCGTAATCGGGCATGGCCGACAGATTTGCCGACAGATTTGCCGACGCTGCAGCGGACTCACGATCCGTGACAGAATTGGATTGACTCTCTGGATTGCTCATCAGCACGCGACCTTTGGGAGCGGATCAAACAAAGCGTAACAGAGCATAATTGCGTTTCCCCTTGCGGAGCACCATCACGGTTTCACTGGCCAAGTCTTTTTCGAAAAGACGCAGATCCATGTCGGTGACGCGTTTGTTGTTGATGTACGCACCGCCTTCCTTGACCGTTCTCCTGGCCTCGCCACCGCTCTTGGCCAGCCCGGCATGCTGCAACGCGTCGATGATCCAAAGTCCTTCGCCGCCTAGCTCGCTGGTGGCCAGTTCCTTGCTGGGCACATCGGCAAAGATCTCGACCAGTCCGGCATCCGAGACGTCTTCGATGTCCCCACCGAAAAAGATCTTGGTGGCTTTCTCCGCCGACGCCAGGCCATCTTCACCATGGACAAAACCTGTCATCCAGCTTGCCAACCGCTTTTGAGCCTCGTTGCGTCCCGGATCGTTCTTGGTCGCGTCGGCCAGGCCGTTGTACTCGTCCTGTTCGATTTCCGTCAGGTAGGCGATGCACCGCATCACGTCGTCGTCGCCGACGTTGATCCAGTATTGGTAAAACGCGTAGGGGCTGGTGCGCTCGGCATCGAGCCAGATCGCTCCACGCTCGGTCTTGCCCATTTTCTTTCCGTCGCTGGTGGTCAGCAGCGGAGCGGTCAGGCCAAAGAGTTGTTCGCCGAGCATTCGGCGCCCCAAGTCAATGCCTGCGGTGACGTTGCCCCACTGGTCGCTGCCGCCTGCTTGAATGCGACATCCGTGCTCGCGACACAACTGCACAAAGTCATAGGCTTGCAGCAGCATGTAGCTGAACTCGGTGTAACTCAATCCCGCATCGCTGCCCAAGCGGGCGCGAACGGATTCCTTGCCCATCATCGCGCCGACGGGAAAGTTCTTGCCGACATCACGCAAGAATTCCAGGTAGCTGTAGCCTTGCATCCACTCGTAGTTGTTCAACAACAAGGCGGCATTGGGTCCGTCGAAATCCAGGAACCGCCGCATCTGTGCTTCCACGCCGGCGACGTTGGCCTGCAACTGCTCGGCCGACAACAAGTTGCGTTCCTCGCTTTTGCCACTGGGGTCGCCGATCATCCCCGTCGCGCCACCGACCAACGCGATCGGACGGTGCCCGGCCTTCTGAAATCGCCGCAGCAACATCAACTGCATCATGCTGCCGACATGCAAGCTTGACGCAGTCGGATCAAACCCGATGTACACCGTTTGTTGACCGGATTTGAGCAACTGATCCAGTCCGGCTTCGTCGGTCGTTTGATGGATCAGTCCTCGCCAGCGAAGTTCCGCAATCAGATCGTCAGTCGGCATGGGGCATCGTGTTGGAATGGAGTTGTCGGTTCAAAATGGACTCTGCGAGCGGCAGGTCGTCCGGATGCGTGATCTTTAAGTTGTCGGTGGAACCCGCGATCAGTGCAACCGGACGCCCCAATCGTTCCACCAGTTCGGCGTCGTCAGTGGCAGGTCTGCCGCGGTGTTTTTCGTAAGCCTCCGCCAGCCAATCCAGACGAAAGACTTGCGGGGTTTGGGCAAGCCACAGGTCGCTCCTGTCGATCGTGGAGATCGAGTGTTCGTCGTTGAGCCGGCGTTTCACCGTCGAAGAAACCGGAGTCGCCAAGACTGCCGCTCCGATTTTGGCCGCCGCCTGGATCACGGCGCCGATGTCGTGGTCGCTGACCAGTGGCCGTGCGGCGTCGTGGACCGCGACCAAACGAACGTCCTGAAAACGCTCGTCCGATCGCAAAAAATCCAGCCCGGCTCGCACGCTGTCGGTTCGCTCCCGTCCACCGGGCACGAGGTGAATCCCGCGTTCCTGGATCCACACGCCGAATTCGCCTTCGAACCTTGGCCGGTCGGTTTCCGATATCGGCATGACAAGGTGACGAACATTCGGGTTCGCCGACAGACGCTCCGCCGCATGCTGCCACAGTGTTTTGCCGGCCAGATCGGCGAACAGCTTGTTCTGCTGCGCACCGAAACGCCGACCGCTGCCCGCCGCCGGCAAGATCACAGCGGTACATCGTTCACTCGATCCCATCGATGAATCGGCATTGGTGTCGGTCGCGACGGGCATGTTGTGAACGTTGGATCCCGAGTTACTTTCGCGCCGCAGCGTGCTTCAACGGCAACCACGCCGCGTCTTGACTGCTGCTGGCAACGCATTGCTGAATAAAGTACATGCCTTCCACCCCATCGTACACGTTCGGGTACACCGTGTCGCGTTGCTCCACCGTCTCGCCCGCGGCACGAGCGACCATGGCATCAAACGCGGACGAGTAAACATTCGCAAACGCTTCAAAGAACGCTTCGGGGTGACCACTGGGCAATCGGCATGCCGCCGCACCGCTGCCGTTGGTGAAGGGCGCGTTGGGGTCACGCGTGTAGATCTGGTGCGGCTTGCCGTTTTGGCGAACGATCATTTCATTCGGGTTTTCTTGACGCCATTTCAACGAACCCTTGGTGCCATCGATTTCGATTTCGACATCGTTCTCGCGGCCGTGGCTGATTTGCGAAGCGGTCACGCTGCCAAGGGCACCGCTTTCGTAGCGGATGATGGCGGTGCCGTAGTCATCCAGCTTGCGGCCTTCCACAAACGTCTTCAGCGAACAACTGACCGTCTCGGGCAACAAGCCTGTCATGTAGCGTCCCAGGTTGTAGGCATGCGTCGCGATGTCGCCGAACGCGCCGGCCGCGCCGCTCTTGCTGGGGTCGGTTCGCCAAGCGGCCTGTTTTTGATCTTCCGCCTCCAACTGAGTCCGCAGCCAACCCTGGATGTACTGAGACCGAATCGCGTTGATCTCACCCAGCTCGCCGTTGAGAATCATCTCACGTGCTTGGCGAACCAACGGGTAACCCGTGTAGTTGTGCGAAACCGCAAACACGACGTTGCTTTCCTGAACGGACTTCAGCAACGTCTCGGCTTGATCCAAATCGAACGTCATCGGTTTGTCGCAAACGACGTTGAACCCGGCCTTGACCGCCGCATCGGCGACTTCAAAGTGGACGTGGTTGGGTGTCGTGATGCTGACGAAATCGATCCGCTCGTCTTCGGGCAATTTGGCTTCCGTTTCCAGCATTTCCTGGTAGCTGGAATATGCCCGGGATTCCGCGATGTCGTAGTCGGGGGCCGACGCTTTGGCTCGCTCTGGGTTGCTGCTCAACGCTCCCGCAGTGACCACGGCGCGATTGTCCAGGCAAGCCGCAATGGAATGGACACGGCCGATAAAGGAGCCTTGTCCGCCGCCCACCAGGGCCATACGTAGTTTTCGATTCAACGGTGCGTTAATGCCCATGGCGGTTTTCTTGACCTCGCTGGTGGGATGGAGACAATGGGGGAATCGTTCAAAAACGCAATCGTAAAGTTCGATCCGCGCCCGTACAATTGGCGGTCGGTCGCAATCGGCGAATCCCGACGCGAAAAATTCGTTGCACGATTGAGATTTACGCCGTCATGGGGGAAGATCTGGTTGACGATCACCGCCTGTGCGACGGAATTGCGTTTTTCTCACATTCTGTTTTTCTCGCGTTCGACTGACCACTGCTGGAAACTTCTCCCCACATTTCGCTCGGAGCCCACGATGTCTCACAACGAATCCTCTCGATCCAATGATTCCGCGGGTGTCCCGCTGGAACTGGCGGTTGCCAGCGATAACGGCCCATTTTCGGCGGATGAAACCGGCGGTCCGTGCTGCTCCGGCGCCAAGATCTGGAATTCTCTGCGTCACTACGGTTGGCGAGTGACTGGCGTTGCCGTGGTCGCAGCCTCGTTGTTCACGGCCACCTTCTTTGCCGGTAAAGCGACCTCGCTGTCAGAGCAACTGAATCGACCACAGACGGGTTTTAACATCCCTGGATTGCCCACGATCGGTGCCACAGCATCCGTCACCAGCGAAAAATTTTCCATGGCCACCGGCCCCGTCAGCCAGCAAGCCGAAGGCTTGTTTGTGCTCGATCACAACTCGGGCTTGCTGCAATGCAGCGTGATGTATCCCAGACAAGGTCGATTCTTGGGGCTGTTCACCGTCAACGTGATGGAAGCCCTGGGTTCAGGTGACAAGGGCGGCGGATACATCATGGCAACCGGTTTGGTCGACATGCCCAGCTCCAGCCAAAACCCTGTCGCGTCCAGCGTGGTCTATGTGCTGAACACATCCACCGGCGCTTACGCGTGTTACGGGATCCCATTTGACCGCGTCTCGATGAACGGCGGACGCCCGCAACAAGCTCCCATGGTGTTGGTTGCCGTTGGCAACGCCGATCCTATTCTCGACCGTGACGATCGATAGGTAACACCAAAACCATGTCTGACGGAGCAGCCGGCAATCACGGATTGAACGAAGCCCAAGCGGAAGCGGTGCGGACCCTGTCCGGACCGCTTCTCGTGCTGGCCGGTGCCGGGACCGGCAAGACTCGAGTCGTCACATTCCGCATCGCGAATCTGATCCGCAGTGGGATCGCGCCCGACCGAATCCTGGCGGTGACCTTCACCAACAAGGCCGCCGGTGAGATGAAGGAACGGATCGGGGAACTGCTCGGTCACAAAAAACGACGACTTCGCAAGGGTGAGAAACCGCCGCCTGCCCCCACCGTCAGCACGTTCCACGCCCACTGCGTCCGCGTGCTGCGACGTCATGCCAAAGCGCTCGGCTATCCGGAAAAATTCTCGATCTACGATCGTAGCGATCAAGAATCCCTCGCTCGCGGCATCTTGCGAGAACTCAGGCTGTCCAACACCGCACTCAAACCCGGTGACATGCTGTCGATCATCAGTAATTGGAAGAACGCATCGATCCATCCCGATCGAGCCGCCATGGTGGCGGGCAACGACAAAGAACACTTTGCCGCCGCCGGATACCGCCGCTACCAAGCCGGTTTGCAAGCTCGCGGCGCGATGGACTTTGACGACCTGCTGCTGCAAACCGAAGTCCTCTTTGACCAGCATCCCGACATTCGGGACATCGAGGCCGCTCGCTTTGATCACGTCCTGGTCGACGAGTACCAAGACACCAACGGCAGCCAATATCGAATCACCAAACACCTTGCCGGTCGACATCGAAATCTGTGCGTCGTGGGCGACGACGATCAATCGATCTACGCGTGGCGTGGCGCCGATGTCACGCACATCCTGAGCTTCGGCAAGGACTGGCCGGATGCCAAGATCGTCTGCCTGGAAAGCAACTATCGCAGCACCGGCGCCATCCTGGAGATGGCAAACCGTTTGATCCAATTCAACAGCGAACGCCACGACAAAATCCTCCGAGCCTCTCGCCCCGACGGCATTCGACCACGAATCGCTCAGTTCAAAGACGAACAGGAAGAGGCCAAGACCGTGGTCGCTGAAATCAGCCATCTGATTCACAACGAACACATTCAACCTCGCGACATCGCCATCCTGTTCCGCACCAACGAACAGCCACGACTCTTTGAAACCGAATTGCGCAAAGCCGACGTGCCCTACGTGATGCTCGGCAGCCAGTCGTTCTTTGATCGTCGCGAAGTACGTGACATCGTCGCTTATCTGAAATGGATCGATCAGCCCAACGACGAAGTCTCCCTGCTCCGCGTGATCAATACTCCCGCACGCGGCATCAGTACCAAAACGATCAAGACCCTGATGGAGAATGCGGTCAAAGTCGGCAAGCCGATTTGGCAAGTCATGATGGATCAGGAGGTGGTCGATATGCTGCAACCGGCAGCCCAACGAGGCATCGCCGATCTTCGTTCGATCCTGGAAGACGTCCAACAAAGAGCGACCAACGAAAGCCTGACGGCCGCAATGGATACGCTGATCAGTCGGACCGGATACGCGGGCGAAATCACGCGACTCTACGATGATCCGCTGGAACGTGAATCCAGAATGGCGTCGATCGGCGAAGTCAGCAATGCGATCGGAGCGTTCGAAGACGGTCGCGAAAAGGCGGACCTGACCGGCTTCTTGGCGGACATCGCGCTGAGCGGCAAAGAAATGGGCAACGAAAAGGACAAGCTCGCGGCGCAAAATGCAGTTTGGCTACTGACCATGCACGCAGCCAAAGGACTGGAGTTTCCTGTGGTGTACATGGTCGGCATGGAAGAAGGCCTCTTGCCCCACAGTCGCAGCGTCAAAAGCGGTCGCGAGGAGGACATCGCCGAAGAACGCCGTCTGTGTTACGTCGGCGTGACCCGCGCCCAGGAAAAACTCACGCTCTCCATGGCCCTGACACGTCGCAAATGGGGCAAAGCACGTCCGACGATCCCGAGCCAATTCTTGTACGAGATCACCGGGCAAGCGCAAAACCCGAATCAGTTTCGCAAGCGACGTTCCGCGACCATCAACTCATGACCCAAGATCCCGCAAAGTCGCTTCATCACTTCTTTGTCTACGGAACTCTCAAACGTGGCCAGTGTCGCGAACGAATGTGGCCCGCCGCCCCGCTTCGCATCGCCCCCGCGTGGACCCTCGGTCACCTCTACGGCCGCGATGATTACCCGGCCATGACAACGGGCACTGACAGGGTTTTGGGTGAGTGTTGGACCTACGAATCTAGCGACGTCGAGGCCGTCTTCAAAACCCTCGATGAGATCGAAGGCACCGAGGGTAATTCCCCAACGGACCTGTACCATCGCCACGAGATCCAAATCCATTTGCTCGACGATGAAACACGCCTGTTCGCCCAAGCGTACTTCTACGTCAAGCCACCCGAAACCGACGGCTTCCAGCGAATCCAGCCCGACGCCAACCACCACGTGGTTTGGCCACCATTCATCCCCTCCTGAGATTCGCCTCAAAAAATAGTCGCTATCGATTTTCCAAATCGATAGCGAACTCATTGTCGCTCGATTTTCCAAATCGATAGCGGGCGCAACCAGAGGACTCACCAGTGCCGTACGTACGCACCCATGGAAAAAGCCGTCCAGATCATGGACGATGGCTGAGCGTACGACAGCCCGCGCTATCGATTTGGAAAATCGAGCGACTATTTGCGGGCGCAACCAGAGGACTCACCAGTGCCGTACGTACGCACCCATGGAAAAAGCCGTCCAGATCATGGGCGATGGCTGAGCGTACAGCAGCCCACGCTATCGATTTGGAAAATCGAGCGACTATCTTGCTCAGCCGATCAACTGAAACGAACCCAGCAGCCCGGCGGCGTTCGGGTTGCCTGCCGTGTCAACGATGGCACCTTCGGCGACGGAGACGAAGTACTCGCCGAGTTCGAATGGCAAGCCGTCATCACGCGTCAGATAGAAAACCTCAAACACGGTGGCTGGAGCCTGACTGCCGCCAGCAATGGCTTGGGCCGTTGCCGAGAAACCATTGGGTCCGGTCACCGTCACGCGATCAGGAACCTGCCTCGTCTCAGGGTACGTGACGTTGTCGTCGTACTGCAGCGAAAACTGAATGATCCCATCAGGCCGAACATTGGTTTGCGTCGTCGTCAAGCTGACCGTTGGCGGCACAAAATCGATCGGGACCTGGACGTCGACCAAAAAGGTTCCCAGGACCTGCCCAGGGGCAACGTTGCCAGCTTCGTCACGAAGCGAATCCGGCAGCAGTTCGACCGTGTAGGTTCCGTTGGTCGAGGTGTCAAAGAATCCTGAGCTGGATGCCGCGTCGACAAACGTGATCGTTGTACGCTGGTCAGGATTGAACGCATTGGGATCATCAATCGAAAATGCCACACGAGCGATTTGGTCAAACCCGTTCGGGCCGGTCACACGAATTCGTCCGTCCGGTCCCAGCTTAAAATTGTCTTCGTACACAACGGAGAAACTGATCGTGCCTGTTCGTTCCGTGATGGTCAGGTTGCTGTCAAAGGATGCGGTCGGTGGCGTGGTGTCCGCCGAAGTGATTTTGTCGAGTGACACCGACGAAATGATTGCCGAACTTTGCTCCACCGCGACTGGACTGGGCCCGGCCAAGTCCGTGTTCTGAACCCAAACCCAGATCGATGCATATCGGGCGTCTGTGGGCGTAGTGAATTGCAATGTATTCACATTTCCGTTGACGACATCATTTGTCTGCAAAGCGACGAATTGCTCGCCGATTTCGACCCCCGATTCATCATAGAAATCAATGCCGACAACTGCGGGGCCAGCGGTCACAGCGAACGCCGACGTTTCTCCTTGGCGGAATCCGTCGACGGAGAACACGTATTCGGCACCGCCGTCGATCGTGGTTCCCGTCCACGCCACACCATCAGCTTGTCCCGCGGTGACCACCAATTGACCGGCACTCATGTAGGCCGTGGTGCCCGGGTTGTCGTTGAAGTATCGCCCGTCCAGATTCAGCAAACCGGTCGGCTGTGAGCCACCGTATTGGAAATAGCCGTTGGCGTGCAACGTATCACCACGCCCATACCCGGCGGCGATCCCGTCTTCATTGAACCATGTCCCCGTTGAAAACGTTGCTTCGCTTTCTGACTCAAAACGTTGCCCGTTGATCTCGACATAATCGACGGTCAAGTTGCGGTCGATTCCCAACTCAGGTTGATACAGATCGTTGACGAAGTGGACTTTGATTTGATCGGCCGTCAGCAATTGTTCGGATTGATAGACGAATGGGCTTTCGCTGGTGCCGACGTCCCACTGCGCAACCACGGCATCGTCGATCAACAACTGAGCGATTTCTTGTCCGGTACTGCCCGTGGCCGCAACGGTGACATTCAATGTGCCACGAAATCGGTTTCTGGAATCGACAGTGAACGCGATCACCGTATCGATCTGGCCAACGTGCCGTTCCAACGTCCAGTTGCCGTGCTCGCTATCGGCGCCGGTTCGGTCGATCGAAGCAGCCACATCAGCACCGGTCAAATCCGAGATCAATTCCATCAATGATTGGCCAGAGACTCCCGAACCAGAATGACAACCGTACAGCAAGATATCGGCGTCACTGGAAAGGGACTGAGACCAAAGAGAAACATCCGATGACCGAGCAGCCAGAGCCGACTCATCGATGACTTGCCCTCCCAGCACGATTCGCCCCTCAGCCCCATGGGTGACCAAGTGAACGGCCGATACGTTGTATCGCCCCGACAATCCCTTTCCAATTTGATCGATGAAATCTTGTTTGGGATCCAACAACACGATCTCGGCCGACGGGTCGACTCCGTCAATGAGTGTCGTCAAATCGACGAGCGTCTGATCCACAAAGACGACCGAGGGGACGCTGGATTCGTTGGTCGTCTGCTCGGTGGTGGGCAAATCGACCGTAGCGACATCGGCCACGGCAAGCCCGGCGTCGCCTGCCAGCATGGTGCGAGCTTCCAAGGGCGCAAACGACCATTGGGTTTGTTTCTTCATCCGTTTCATCGATCAATCACTCATGATGTGTATTTTCAAAGAGAGCGTCATCAGGATAAACCGCTGGGCAGGGGAAATGAACGGTATGCCGCTGTGATGGATCGTTTTTTCCTGATCTCAGCAGTTAGGTCGGCAGCCGAGCCGGGGATTCTGAAATCGCTGGCCCTTCATTAGATCCTCTGGGCACCCAGTGAGTCGAACGATCGGATACAATCTCGCATCTCCTACAGGCAGCTACCATTTCGGTGGTTCCTGTCACACGAACATGGATTCCACGTGACGCGGTCCGAGCAGATTTCTAGGGCCTTGATACCAGCACGACGCGCGAGCGAGTGGTTGATGGTTTCTTGTTCACTCGCTTGCGCTTCTTGCTGGTATTTGCCTCGTTTCCAACCACTGTCAATTCGCGCTCACAGCGTGCACCGAAAATCGACGCAGATAGTGAGGTTGCGTGGGTGGCCGAGGAAGCCTGATAACCTCAATGATCAACCAACCCAATGCGTCTGCCCCAAGTTCCCAAAGACCGCGTGATTGATGCCACGCCGGTCGCTCTTTCCCTGATTCTCATCAGTTTGCTGCAGGACGCCACTTACGTGGGGCTCGCACTGTTGCACCTTTGGCTTTGGTTGAGACATCCCCGATCGAAATCTCGTTACTGGGTTTTTGCGGCCGCCGTGTCGCTGTACCTCGGCCACTTCGTAGGACTGCCTTTGTTGATTGACTATGTAGGCAAGATCAACTCACCCTTCAAGTGTGATGCTTGGCAAAGAGTGTCCATGTACATGCTGATCGCATCGGCAACGGGGATATTGCCGATCGCGTATCGGCTGATTTCGCGTTGCTCTCTGACGTACCGTGGTGAGCAGCAAGACGACGACGATGCAAGTGATTCCCGTGCGGGAATCTCGGATCTCATCTTCCTCTCGCTTCTCTGCGCAGTCGCTTTGTTCAGTGCCCGGATACCGGAGTTCGCTTGGGACTACTACTGGTCACCCTCACACACGCTGTTGGTGACGCTCTACTACTCCGCACTCGCGATCGCAGCGATGCGAATGGGAGCGTCCGGCTCTCGCACGACTGGCGTCGTTGTTTTTCTCGTCACCTGGATCGTTGGATACATCGGATGCAAATTCTTATTGCTGGGCGTCGGCGTTGTTAGCGATGAACTGCTAGATGATCCGTATTGGCTGACACCAAGGAATGCATCACGGTATCACCAGCCGAGTTTCATCGGAGCATTCTTTGTGGGTTTGTTCCCCAGCATTTGCAGAAAGTGTGGCGTAACGCTGAGGATTCCCAGGCCGTCTGTCGCCAACTCCGCAGTTTTTGCCGACACAAGCAGTCAACCAGCTCAACGTGAGCACGTGAGTCGATGGTCGCGTGTTGGCAGAATCCTGGGCTCATGGTTCTTGTTGGTCAGCCTGCTGATTCTGGTTCTTCATCCGTTCGGAACGATCGGTCGCTATGATTCAGACGGTTATCGGGTCGCAGGCTGGCCATTGAGGTACCTGGAACAAGATCAAGTCAATCAATCGTCTGCTCCGTTGATTTGGACAGAGTCCGATACCTGGGCCACGGTGGACTTCAGTGTTGTATCACTCATCCTCAACCTCCTGATCGCGATCGCCATTTGGTTGATCTTTCTGCCTCCAAAGCGGCTCAAACAGCTGGTTTCAGCCATGACGCTGCGTCGCGTCCGAATCACCACGTCTGTCTGTCTGGTGATTCTCATTTTGATGAGCACACATGGTATCTACTGGCTGCGCATGATCGCGCTTCGTTCTCAGGAGGGAGTGCGATATCATCGTTTTGAGCAATATCCCAAGCTCGGATCGATTGCCAGCCTCGCTGATAAGTTTGATTCCGCCATCCTGCCATCGGAATACCGAATCAAACGTGGTCGTCCGACATCGGTGACGTTGAGCGAAAGTCCACCCTCGGTAATCACGCATGTTTTGGGCTTGCCCGTGCTCCATGACATCACCTTGCGGAGGTGTCGCTTGCTGCCGGAGCATGTTGAGCAATTGGCAACGCATCAAAATCTCGAATCGATTGAATTGGAGGACTGTGAGCTTTCCCCCGATGCCGTCCAACGACTTCTTGCCGTACCGCAACTGGTGGATTTGCAACTTGAGCGGACGCAGGGCGAGGAGGAACTCATCCGAATCACACGCTTGGATTCGTATTACGGACGCAGGGACTCTGACGCAACCGATTCGCCGCGATTTGAAATGGCGTTGTCTCGCAACGGTGGCGATATCTCGGTGCCACAGCGGGTCAGTGAATTGACGATTCTGGCGCCCTATGATATCGATTGCGAGTTTCAGATTCGGTCTGCACCTGACCTGCAAGTGCTGCAAATCAGCAGCATGTCCGTAAAGATTTCTGAAGCGGTCACCCGTCTAACGATCATGGATGCCCCTGCATTGGAATCCGTCTTCTTGAGCAACTCACAGAAGGTCGATTTGGAAATCGAGTCTGCGGAGAGCGTCCACACGATCAGTGGTATCCCAATACGCGGCCTCGATCCCTTTGCGAGACTGACCGCGTTGCGGTTCCATCGTCCAACGCGTCTGGAGAAGCTATTCATTGATATTTCTCAATGCACAGAGTTTACAGTGGGCGGTCGTTCAAATGGGCAGGATTCCCGCTCGGGTGATGAGCCACAGGACGCGTCGGGCAAAGTTTTTGTGGAGCAACTGAGACTGGCAGGATTGTCAGGTGTGGAACACCGCGATGACGAGTTATCAAACGAGAACTTGGTGACCTCGTGGCTAGAATTTTTTCCAGAACAAATCGACGCCACGTACCTTTCGGTCGAGCGGATGAGCATCTCTCAGGAAGCTCTGGAGTTGCTGCCGAGTTGCTCGGAAACTCTCCGTTTCATTGATTGCCGAGTTGCTGCAGATACATTCGATCACGCTGATGAAAGCGTCCCGTCAACACGTCGCTTGATTGCCCCCGATTACTCGCCCGATGATGTGCAACTCGCAACTCTACTGAAAAAGGTTCCGAGTCTATCGGGAATTCATATCAGCGGGAGAAAACTCACAACCATTCCTCGTGCTTTGGCGAGGGATATCGTGCAAGTGACCATCGATGATCTCAGTTTGAACGGGGATGATTTGATGGGATTGGCATGGCCGGACGTTTTGAAAGCGAGATTCTGGAATCTGAAAGTTTCCGACGAAGTGTTCCAGTCTTGGAAGATGCCATCGCTCGAAGCCATTGATCTTGCCGGTTCATCCGTTTCGATCGAAGCCTTTGCCTTGTTCGCAGGCAAGTCTCCGAGTTTGAACTCCATCAATCTGGAGACCGAAGCGACGTCAGAATACGAGGATTACGAGAAAGAAGGCAAGATTTTCCTCAGCGGCCGACGAATCACGAGTCAGGATTTGAAATCCATTGTTCGACTTCGATGCGAAATGGTCGACTTTCAAGGCTGCGAGATATCGCCTGCCACGCTGCGAGAAATCGAGCAAGACACATCCGAAAAGTACTTCATATTGGATTGACGCCCGTACAGTGAACTTCAAAGCTTGAGTTTTTTGGTCAACAAGCTTTCTTCCTCTTCCGCAGTCAATGGTTCCCATTGGATTTCGATGTTGGGGCAATCGACCCTCAGACGCGCAACATCGGATTCGGTGACGTCGACCCATTTCAGTTTCAACGTTTTCAGGCTTGAAACTGATTTCAGTTGAATCAAGCCCGCATAGGTCAAACGGGCCTCTTGCAGTTCCAATGTCTCCAGGTTGGGCATTCTGGCGATCTCACTCAGCGTTGCGTCGGTCAGGCTCGGCGGTCGACTGCCTTTCCAATCGGGCAATCGTTGCCCCATTTTTAGCTTGGTGAGCGGCAGTTGTGTCAGATGCTTGATCGCGGCCGGCGACTCCGTGTTGTGCCACTGGCTGAATTCCTTCAGTTGAGTCAACTGCCCGACCGCCTGAAATGCAGCATCACCTGCCGTCGCACCAGCAAAGGTCAATCGTTCCAGTTTCGGGAGCGCCTTGAGATGGGCCAATCCGGCACCGGTGAAAGCATCAACGTCACGAGAGGGATGGAACAAGGAGAGTCGCTGAAGATTTTGAAACGCGGCAAAGTGCTTGTATCCATCGTCCGTCAAACGCGTGCCGTTGATTTGAAAGCTCTCCAATTGCGAAAGTCCACTGAGCAACACGAGCTGCTGGTCGGTCATCGATTTTCCGTCAAACGAAATCGACTTCAGCGTCTGGAGCCGAGCGACCAATTGATAATCGGCATCGGTCATCTGATCGCAGTTGATCTTCAAGTCGACGATCTCTCCGGCGACTTCTTTGACCTTGGCGTCCAGTTCGTTTAACCGCTGTCCGGTGGGGGAATCAGCGAATGTGGTGACGCAGGCGAGTGTGAGAACGATTGGAATCGCCGGGAAGCGAAACGTGTTGAATACAGTTTTCATGAGCGAATTGTGATGGGAGAAAAATGCTGCGATGACTCAGGTACAATCATGCAGTGTTGGTCGACTGCTGAGGCCATTGACTGCTGACGCTATTGTACCTCGACTGCCGCGGGTTGGCGGCGAACTTGTGTCAAGAACAGACAAAGCCCAGTGCCGAAGGGACACTGGGCTTTGCAAAAAGTTTCGATTCGATTGCGGCGGTCAGATCTCGGTTTCGTTCAGGATGTCCTCGTTGGGTTCAAAGTCGACCAGGATTTCTTCATCGTGTCGAACCGTGGTCGTGGTCGTTTGTATTGTCGGGCGACGATTAGAAATGAATCTGTTGAAGTTACGGATATCCAGTGTGATTCGTTGGAATACCGGCTGAACGACTTGGGTGATGGTTTCCAATTCGTAGAATTGAATAAAGGTGTCGACGCCGAGGCCTCCTTGCAGTCGATCTCGCTCGCCGTCGAAACCGCCATTGAGGACGTCATTGCCGTCTTTTCCGCTCAGGACATCCTCTCCCAATCCCCCTTGCAATCCGTCGTCCATCATGCTGCCCTGCAAGATATCGTTGCCATCTTCGCCAAAAGCAAAGATGATGACCGGAACATCGTTGTCTGTAATCACTACGTCGTTGCCGTCACGGCAAAGGATGATGACCCGCTGGACATCGTCGAAACCGTTGCGGTAATGAAAGTCCTTGTCTGCCAAATTTTCCAATTCTTCTTCGTCGAAAACGAACGGATCGGGCACGTCGTCGAAGACATTGGAGTCAAACATCAATCCACGAATGTCAAGCTTGTCGTCATCACGTGAAATGTAGATGAGATCATGAGAGTCGTCCAGAATGAGCTGAACGTATCCGTTTAACGGGTCACAATGATCGTCGATGTCGTAATCGGGGCCACCAGCGCTGGCGGATCCGATGAGGCAAGCGGTGGTCAGAAGTGCTGCTGCAAGTGTCTTGAAGTAACGCATAATAGGTATCCCGTGTTGGTTACCGCCCACGAAGGAGCGTGTGGTTGTTCGTCAAACAGCCAAGCGGTCGGGAAGCGATTACGTTACATGTAGTGCAGAAAAACACGCTTGCATGAGTTCGGGAGACGCCAGCAGGCATTGGTTCGTTGGTAAACGTTTTCCCGCTGTCAGCCCAGTTGGCGACGGAGGGTTTTCATGCCGCGGTGCAGCAGTCCTGCGACGGCTCCGGTGGACTTGCCCATCTGCTCGGCGACTTCGCTGAGTTTCAGTCCATCCAGATAATGCAACCGAACCGCATCGGCTTGAGTGCCAGGCAACCGGTTGATGGCGTCTGCGACTTGGATCACGTTTTCGCCGAGCACGAATTGTTGACTGGCGGTGGGACCTCGGCCGGCCAACAGTCCTTCCAAACGCATCGAGGACTGGGCCAGCTTTTGCTCCATTGATTGTTCGCGACGGATATCTCGTTTGTCTCGGTGCAGATCGCGATCCAAATGACACAGATGGCGAGCCAAGATCTGACGCAACCACGCCCTGAATTCGGCTTCGGTGGCTCCACGAAATCCGTCCAAACCCTGCACGGCTTGCAACATCGCTTGCTGGACCATGTCCGACGCACCGATCTTTGCCTGGTACGCACGACGCATTTGAGTGCGTGCTAGCATTCGCAGATAGGGTTCGTATTGTGCGATGATCGCCGGGTCGCTGATGTCGACCGGTGGACTTTCCTGGCTACATGCCTCACCCGTATCTGGATCACTAGAATCTAGGGCATCCGCGAGGACACCCTTCTGGGAATCGGAACTCGATTCCGAGGCGTCTCTTGGAGAATTTGGGCTTTGGGGATTCGCGGATTCGGTCATTTATCGTCCATTGGCAGCGGAGGCAAGATTTTGCGGTTCGCTTGCAGCGTGTGAGTTTGTAAAACGGAGTGGTGCGGGGATTGCCGATTCTTTGAAAGCATCAATGTACGGCATTCCCCTGCGGGAATGATGTGGTCCACTGGCCCGATTTTCCCACCCCGAAACAGAAATTTTCCAGGCCTTGGCTCTATGGCACGAGAAGCAGTTTACCAACAGACCGATCCCCGAGTTCCCGGCGACGAGCCTCCGGATGGACCTACCACCCCAGGAATACTAGCGTCGCCGGCGCCGAATAATGACGGCGACGGGAAATTGCGGCCGCGGCGTTTGGACGAAATGGTCGGCCAGCGGGACGTGATCGAACGACTGAAAATCGCGATCGACGCCGCCACACGGCGTAGGGAACCGCTCGGGCACATCCTCTTTGACGGACCACCTGGTCTGGGAAAGACGACTTTTGCGACCGTCATTCCTGCCGAAATGGGAACGACCGTCGAAATGGCCAACGGTGCCGGTTTGTCAGCCCCCAAGGATCTGTTGCCCTATTTGACGAACGTCTCCGAAGGTTCGGTGCTGTTCATCGACGAGATTCACCGAGTCCCCAAAGCCGTGGAAGAATACCTCTACACGGCCATGGAGGACTTTCGGATCGACATCGTGTTGGGCGACGGCGTCAACGCGAGGACTCTCAATTTCGAACTGAAACCCTTTACGTTGATCGGTGCGACCACTCGAGCCGGAATGCTGAGCGCGCCCCTCCGCGATCGATTCATGATCCGCGAACACCTCGGCTGGTACACCAACGATCAGCTCAAAGAAATCGTGATGCGGAACTCACGCAAGCTGGACATACCGGTGGACGATGATGCCGCAACGGAAATCGCTCGCCGCAGTCGCAGCACTCCGCGTCTGGCAAACAACCGCTTGCACTGGGTGCGCGACTATGCACAAATCAAAGCGAACGGAAAGGTCACCTTGGATGTCGCTCGCAACTCGCTCGACATGATCGGTATCGATGTGCTCGGCTTGGACAAACAAGACCGAAACTATCTGGACACGCTGTTGAGGGTCTTTGCCGGCGGCCCGGCTGGCCTGGAAGCGATCGCGCACACAATGAACGTCAGCAGCGACACGCTGGAGGACGAGGTCGAGCCGTTTTTGCTACGAAGCGAGTTGATGGTCCGAACACGTCGCGGTCGCATGGCCACGGCAAAAGGATACGAGCACATGAAGGTTAAGCCACCGGATGCCGCCTGATGGACGGATCGTGCTGATCTTGTTCCATTATGCCTCCCATCTCGGGCATCTACACACTTCTTTCGTTTGACCCGCAGCCGAGGCGCAGGCGACACCACCAGCCGGCTTCAATGAGTCAAACGACAGGCTGATGCAACTTCCCTCTACTGGCAACCATGAGCGAACTCGACCTTTACGATTACGACTTACCTCGCGAGCGGATTGCTCAAGAGCCATTGCGCGTTCGCAGTGACGCACGGTTGATGCTCGTTGATCGCGCTAGTGGCAAAATCGAGCACTACCACGTTCGTGACTTGCCGGACCTGCTGCGATCCGACGATACCCTGGTGGTCAACGATAGCCGAGTGGTGCCCGCACGATTGGTCGGCTACCGCAGCGAGACCCAAGGACGATGGCAAGGACTGTTCTTGCGTAGCGACGAAGACTCCGGGATTTGGGAAGTGCTCACCAAGACACGTGGCACCCTGACACCGGGTGAAACGATCACCGTCCAAGACCGTGATGGGCTGGATGGAATGCTGCTAAGCGTGGTCGCGAGGACCGACGAAGGTCACTTGTTGGTGGTGCCCGAGTTGCCGGAGAGATTTCCAGAAGAGTTGGATTTGAATGATCCCGCAGATTGGTTGCAGCGTTTCGGACGTGTGCCGTTGCCTCCCTACATTCGCGATGGCCACATGGTCGACGCGGATGTGGAAGACTACCAGACGGTTTATGCCAAGCATCGCGGCAGTGTCGCCGCACCGACCGCCGGACTGCATTTCACCGATGCACTGCTGAAACACATCGCGGCCAAACACGTGCCGATTGCCAACGTCACCTTGCACGTCGGCCTGGGGACCTTTCGTCCGATCGCGACCGACGACCTCAGAGATCACGAGATGCACACCGAATGGGGGCAAATCACTGCCGAAAATGCTGCGGTGATCAACGAGCGTCGCCAAGCAGGCGGGCGATGTGTCGCCGTCGGGACGACATCCGTTCGCGTTCTGGAAAGTGCCGCGGCAGCGGGCGGTGGCAATTTGAACCCTTGGACCGGCCAAACCGACTTGTTCATCAAACCACCCTACCAGTTCCAAGTTGTGGATGCGCTGATGACCAATTTCCACTTCCCCCGCAGCACCCTGTTGGTGTTGGTCAGCGCGTTTGCCACGAGAGAATTGGCCCTCAAGGCCTATCGGATCGCGATCGAAAACGAATACCGTTTCTTTAGCTACGGCGACGCGATGCTGATCGTGTGATGCTCCGGGTCCACGTCAACTTGTCCAAGCTGACATCGGACGCATGAATTCCAATCGCAATAACGAATGAAGGAGGCACTCAGGTGGGCGTGATTGTATTGAAAACACTTCCCGACGACTTGCGATCTCGGGTCACTGAACTCCGTTTGCAGGGTGACCAGTTTCGTGACGCCGGCGACGATCTAACGGCACTTGCGAAATACCAGGAAGCCTATGACTTGATTCCCGAGCAAAAAATCGAATGGTCGCCGGGGTGTTGGCTGCTCAGCAAAATGGGAGAGGTGCATTTCCGCCTCGGCAATTTCAGCGACGCCGCACAATGTTATCTGACGCAGTTGCCCGTCAATGATGAATCCGGTGTGTTGCAACTAAGCCTTGGTGAGTGCTTCTTTGAATTGGGACAACTTGAGTCTGCCACAAAACACTTCGCCACTGCCGTGCAACTGAGCGGCATCACGATTCTAGAAGACCTCGATCCGCGATACTTGGAGCTGATCCATTCAACATGCCCGGCACCCTTTGGCGGGTGGCACGACGAGATCTTTGAGTTTGAGCCTTGGATCGATGTGAATACGCTTCGTGAGATGTATCGAGACGCCACTCGTCAAACGCTGCATCGACTCGGCAACGAATGTGCTGGCCAAACCGTGTACGGGTTCACGCTTTGCTCGTTCTGGGACTGCCACGACTTCTTTCCATCCGCCTCAACGACAGAGGGGCATCAATCGCGTTTAACAAAACACCCAGCCCTTGACCTGCAATGGTCACCGTTTGATTGGGAGCACGAGCGGTTCGGTGCTGAGCTTTTTGCGGACGTGGGAGAACTGATTCGAACAACAGTCGATCAAGAGCCAGCGTTTTGGCAGATTGGCAACGCATCCGCCCACTTTCACGGAGACGTGCTGTCTCAGATGGTTCTTGCACTTCACGACCTGCGCTGCGAAGGCGGCTTCGAATCCTTTCCAGGCGTCACTGTTTTTTGTGCAGAAACCGAATCGGACGGTTGGCTGGAGAGATATTCGGCGACACTGCTGAACCCAAGCCCGGTCGATACGCTACTGCTGGAGAATTTCAAGGCAATCAATCCAGCCTATGATGAGATGAACCCCATCTTCAGACGGTTTCGCAAACGCCTACGTCACAGCGGTGAAGGGCTCGACGTGTGGCAGGCAGAATAAAGATCGGAATCATCGTCTTTTTTTTGGGCGGCGTTTTAAGTCAATCGGGCAATTCGAGATTGACGCGTTCACTCCTCCATGTCGTGAAGTTTATAGATCAGCGACCGACGGCTGATCCCAAGTTTCTTTGCGGTCAGCGTTCGATTTCCTTCACACTCCTCGAGCGTTGCCAGGATGGTGGCGCGTTCGACCTGTGACAACCTTCCAACGTCGACTGTGTCGGCAGTCGAGATGGTGGAAATGTTCACCGGCAAATGCTCTGGCAAGATGACGTCGCCTTGGCACAGAAGGCATGCCCGCTGAATCGCGTTTCGCAACTCGCGAACGTTTCCCGTCCACGAATGTGTCAACATCGACTGGGACGCTTGCGGGGAGAACCGGACCTGCCGCTTTGAAAACTGGTTCGCGAAAAACTTAGCAAGCGGCAAAATGTCCTCGCGACGCTCTGAAAGCGGCGGAACAACCAATTCCACCACGTTCAGCCGATAGTACAGGTCTTCTCGGAAACGCCCCTCCCGGATCTCGTCCGCCAAGTTGCGATTGGTCGCAGCAATCAAACGCGTGTCGACTTCAATCGGTCGATCCGATCCCACCGGTGTGACCAAGTTCGTTTCCAAAGCACGCAGCAGTTTGGGTTGCATCTCCATCGGCATCTCGCCGATCTCATCGAGAAACAAGCTGCCACCGGTTGCCGTGCGAAACAATCCTTTGCGATCCTCCGACGCGCCGGTGAACGCGCCTTTGACATGTCCAAAGAGTTCGCTCTCGATCAGCGTTGCAGAGAGACCCGCGCAGTTGGTGGTCACGATCGGCCGATCGGCACGAGGGCTCCAGCGATGGATCAGTTGTGCAATTCCCTCCTTGCCGGAGCCGCTGGGACCCTGAATCAGGATCGGCGCATTGGACGGTGCCACGATTGCGATCGTTTGGATCAACCGTCTCATCGCTCGACTTTCGACGATGAAGTCGGTGGGCAGATCGGGCAATTGAACATCGCTCTCGACCTCCTTGGAACTGGGAATGGCAAGCGCATCAAAGACAGCGACCTTCAATTCCTCCAGGTCAATTGGTTTAGCAAGATAATCGTCCGCGCCGCTCTTGACCGCAGCAACCGCTTGACGGACATCCGCGTACGCCGTGATGAGGACGACGGGAACGACTGGCAATCTCTCTCTGATCTTGGGCAAGGCATCAATGCCGCTCATCTGGGGCAATCGCACATCCAACAGAATCATGTCGGGCGTGTGCTCATCCAGCAGCTCCAGCATTGCTTCGGCAGAGCCAGCGGTGACGATGGCAAAACCCAATCCAGCGAAAAAGCCGCCGATCAATTTTTGTTGAGACGGTTCGTCATCGACGACCATCAACGTTCGCTGGGCAAGAGAGTCTTTCGTCATTTGGCTACTTGTATACCATCGATCCAGATCACGCTGCCGCCATCCGTCCCCGGATGGTATCCGACTTGCCAGCCGTGTGCGACCGCAATGCGTCGAACGATGCTGAGCCCCAGCCCAGTGCCACCGGCTCGCCGCGTCACATAGGGCTCGAACAGATGGTCTGCAATCTCCGCCGGAACTCCGGGGCCTTGATCGATCACCTCCAAACAGAATGTTCCTCGACTCACTTCGGTTTTAACGCGAGAAGGGCCGAGCGAGATGGTGATGGTGCTGCCCGGTGGTGCAAACGCAATCGCGTTCTGAGTCAAGTTGAACAGGATCTGCCTGAGTTGATCTCGGTCGGCTCGGATCGTTGACGTCGGCTTGGGGATCTTGGTCTCTAATTTTAACTCACCCGCATCCAGGTCCGACTGCAGCAGGACGCTCAGCTCTTGGACAAGATCGAGTACGCACACCGATTGCAGATCGATTTCCGCTTGACGAGCAAACGCCAAGAACTGATTGATCCTCGCGGTGACGCGATCGCACTCCTCCAATACCGCTTCGGCTTGCTCCTGCTGCTCGGCGTTGGGAAGCCCCGCACTGGCCAATCGTTGGGTCCATCCGCGAATCAGGCCCAATGGATTGCGGGTCTCATGAGCCAATCCAGCGGCAGCCTGACCAAGCTCCCTTAGATGCCGCGTTTCCGTCTGCAATACGCGGTTGGTTCCCTCCGCTTGAGCTAACCTGACGGTGTATTGCCAAAGAGTCCCTGCCGCAATGAGAAACAATGTTCCCAACGCAAAGATCAAGAGCCGATTCCTGGCTTCGAAATAAACTTGCGCCATCATCGCCGTTCGATCCAAGACGATGATGGATCGAAAATCGACCGTCTCAGGGACATCCAATGGCTCTCCAAAACGACCGTTCGGTGGCCCCGTGTTTTGCATCGAAAAGTGCTCAACGACCTGTAGCGTGTTGTCGACAACATGCTCGCCGATCGGAAGCGAAAAATCGATAGCGTCTCTGTCTCCGGCGACAAAGACATCCTCCGATCCGTCCAACACAACCACCGCGATCGCACGCACGTTCTTTGATCCGGCAAGGATCTCCAACGTGGAGGGAAGCTGTTGTCTGACAAAGGGGCCAAACCATCGATGCGACTTCACGCCACTGGTGACCGCACCCGTCAAGGACTCCGCCTGCGATGAAAGTGACGCACGGATCAATGTGCATTGATGAACATGCTCAGACCGTTGCCAAACGGAAAACAAAATCCACAACACGAACAGAGCAATTAGACCGACAATCTTGGGTTTCGGCATTCGGCTACCTTCGTCCACCCCGATTACCGCCACCCTGTTTGCCTTTGCCCGGGTTTCCGCCACCGACATTTCCGCCGCCCGGACGATTCTGACCGGCGGCTCCGCCCACGCCGCCTGGCATGCCCTGACCTTGCCCCTGACCGAATCCTGCCGAACCCTGTTGACCCTGTCCCTGTTGACCCTGTCCCTGTTGACCCTGTCCTCGGCCTTGTTGCCCGCTGCCCGTACCGGACCCCCTCGCAGTCTGATCGAACTCAGCTTGCGTCAAGAACTCAGCGTTGTAAGTCCCACCCTGAATGGCGATCTGCGATGCAAATGCGCGCAAGTGGTTCTGGGAGCCTCGCATCAAGTGCTGCAGCACTTGACGAACCTGAGCATCGTTGGTCCTGGTCAACAATTGTCTCAAGTCCGCGATGTCCATTTCTTCCACTTTCGCACCGACCATCAACGCGGCCAGCGGGTTCTGAGTTCCGCTGGCGACGAGTGATTGATAGAGCTGTTGGTATTCAGGATAGGAAAACACGCCGGGGACATCTTGCAGAGTTGCCCCATTGCCCGCACCGGTGCGCATCACGCGTTCGATGGACTGCATGTGCTGAGACTCCGCCCGAGAAATGTTGCGAAAGATCATCAGTTTAGACGTCTGTGCAAGTCGGTTGTAAACATCTCTCGCCAACTTCTCCTCCTCCCACATCCGTTGCAAGTCGAGTCCGCTGCCCGATGCGTTGATGGCTCCCCCTGAGCCTCCTCCCATTGGGCCTCCTCCCATTGGGCCTCCTCCGCGGATGTCTTGACGCGGGTTGATCGCTGCCTGATTTCCAGGGCGAGTTTGCGATTGGGATTGGCCGGCGCCGCGCCCTTGACCGGCGCCTTTGCCACCACGCCTTTGCTGCGCAGAAGCGTCCGATAGGAACAGGGACAGGACCAACATGGTTCCGACTCCCATGAGATAACGTTTCATTGCTCGGTACTCCAGTGACTTGGTGATTCCATTTGACAATTCAATCAACGCAAATCAGAGGCCGTTGTGCCTTGAAATCCGATTCCTGCGATCCGCGAGCGTATTCAGTGAATGAGTTTCGCGCGACGCTGCAATTCATGCGCACCGCACCCCTGCGTCACGCTGCAAATCTTGCACACTTGGCCTGCTTCCTCGGCGACCGTGGAAATCATCGGCCAGAACCCCGTCTCAATGACTTTCTCAAAAAAAGGCTTCCCCACGCTATGCATGGTTGATACCGCTGAGTTCATTCGCACGGAATTGGCATCGATGGCACAGTTCTTGCCAAGCGAAGGTTCGTGACTGTGATCCAGTCGTTCGAATCGCACTCGTGTTCAGCCTGGCTGAATCAACCCACCAAGGAACCAATCATGAAACGAATCATCGCCATCGCCTTTCTCGTCGTCACAGCCACGGCGCTGGGCACCGCATTGACGAAGGCCGACAATGGCTCTTCGTCGGCGGCTGAAAAAAACGTATCAACAACGACTGATTCATCCTGTCATCGTGGCCAACCATGCGAAAGCTGCAAAGACGCATGCAAGAAAGTGTGCAGTGATTGCAAGGAATCTTGCACCCCGATGCCCGATAATGAGCATGATTCTGCAGCAAAGTTGCCACCTGCGACAGCAGCGATGGCGTCTGTTCGCGGTCGCGGCCACGCTGGTGATTCGCAACACGCAAAGGATCACCAGGATTTCTTTTTTTTGATCGAGCACCGCGAGAAGATCCAACGCACTATCAAGGAAATCCCCGACGGTGTCGAAACGCTTACCGAGTCCGATGATCCGGCGGTCGCCGCGATGATTCAAACGCATGTCAACGCGATGTACGACCGAGTGGAGCATTCTAACCCGATCCGCATGCGAGACCCACTCTTCCGTGAAGTCTTTGCCAATGGCAAAAAGATTAAAATGCAACTCGAACACACCGACAAAGGTATCCGGGTCAAGGAGACATCGGACGATGCGTACGTGGTCAAGCTCATCCGTGCGCACGCGGCCGTCGTCTCGCTGTGGATCAAGAACGGCTATTCCGAGCTTCCCAAAAACCACGCCGCTCCGGCTCGATGATTCGGAATCGGACCAGTCATTCGCGTCATCACGACGTTTTCCTCAGCGAATCACTCATGCGGGGTCGAATGGTGGCTCGCTGTTGTGTCCAATAGCAGAAACCTTTCGCGAAAGGTGTTCGATTTGTCTTTCTGAGACATAGGTCCCTAACAAATCGAAGTTGACCTGCTGACACGACGATCGACTGGCTTAACGCGTGAATTTGCAACAGCACTGGATGCTCAATCCTGAGATTGATTTTCTCAATCATGGTTCGTTCGGGGCGACGCCGAAGGTCGTTCTGGAGACGCAGCGGCATTTTGCCGATGCGTTGGAGTCCGATCCGATCGAGTTCTTGGCGCCGGAGCGTCGGTTGCTGCCCAAGTTGGACGCCGTGCGAAACCGACTAGCCGGACTTGTTAACACGCCACCCGATTCACTTGCTTTCGTCCGAAACGCCACCGACGGTGTGAATGCCGTTGTGCGATCCATCGTCCTGGATCCAGGTGACGAAGTGGTGATCACCAACCACGGATACAACGCGTGTAACAACGCCGTGCGATTCGCGGCGGAGAGACAAGGTGCCACTGTCCGGGTGGCTGAGGTCCCTTTTCCGCTCCGAGACGCGGGAGAAGTGGTCGAGGCAATCGAACGCGTCTTTTCTAATCGCACGCGTTTGCTGGTGGTCGACCATGTGACAAGCCCCACCGGCTTGGTTTTCCCCATCGATCGCATCATCGCTGCTTGCAAACAACGTGGGATACGAACACTGGTCGATGGTGCCCACGCACCGGGCATGATGGAGATCGATTTGAATGAACTCGCCCCGGACTACTACACCGGCAATCACCACAAGTGGCTGTGTGCACCGAAGACATCCGGGTTCTTGTACGTCCGAACGGAATACCACGACGAAGTGCGACCGACGGTGATCAGCCACGGTGCGAACACGGTTTGGCCGGGTCGATCCAAGTTTCAATCCGAATTTGATTGGGTGGGAACCTACGATCCCACGCCTCTGCTGGCAGTTCCCGCCGCTCTGGATTTCCTTGAGTCGTTGCACGTCGGTGGGATCATAGGGCACATGCTCAGTAATCATCAACTGGCATTGGCTGCCCGGGCGATCTTGCTGGACAGACTTGCGATCGAAGCACCGTCGCCTGAATCCATGATCGGCAGCATGGTGACGATCCCGCTGCCACAGCACATTGTTGATTCATTCGCGGCATGCGAATCGTTGCAGCAGTGGCTTTACAAAGAGCACAAGATCGAGTTGCCGATTTTTCGCGGCTCCCGCGATCGTTGGCTATTGAGAGTGTCGTTGCAGGCTTACAACACCATCGAACAGATCGAGCGATTGGTGAGGGTAATGCAAACCATCGGCATCCATCGTAGGTCATGCTCAGCATGACGAAATACGGTCCGCCCTGCGTCACGTTTGGAGTCCTGGATCCCGCAAAATCTCTTGCCGACGTCGGATGCGTTTCGGTTGCCGTTTGCGGAAGACGTCATGCAGGGAACATGAAAGGAATTGTTGCTGCATATGACCGTGAAGCGGTCTCAGACGGTAGCCGGCGATAGAGCGTAGCGATCATCGCCGGTCGATTCTTCTGCGATCCCTTGCGGGATCCAATTTCGCTCTCACGAATCAGTACCCTTACAGCCGGGTAATCAAAGACGTCAGCAACACATTCCACATGCAGAGCATGACCTACCGGGATTCCAAGACCGTTTCTGTACCCACGATCGCTTGAGCCTGCGACGTGCTGTGATCCAGAAGGAACGGTCCGACGGTTCCATCAAAGTGCAGCAGCAAGACGGTGTCGCTATCCGGCTCAAATCGTGTTTCCGGCTCGAAATCCGCGGTGTATCGAGCGGTTTTCGACAAACGTACTTCGTCGATGCGACCGCTGAACTCGCGTGTCGGCTGGCCGGCACCATCAGGGTCGGCACCGATGATTAGCGGCAAGTCGTTCGTGCGGCGTTTTCCGGTTCCCGCTTGCGATGCGACCTTGTGGCCGTTCACGAACAAGGAAACGTTTTCGCCGTCAAAAACACCGGCGAGGTGCGTCCACTGATCGGTCGACATCAGAGTCTTTGAACCTGCCGAAACGTAACGGCCACCGAGATGGACATCGAACAAGGGCGCTCCCTCATCCGAAAACAACGCGTACTCGGCGTTCTCCGTCTTGGCAATGATTCCCCGATAGCCCGAAAGCTGATCGGGTTTGACCCAAGCCTCCACGGTCATTGGTCCATCAGGAATCTTGATTGTGTCCGCCGTCACACGAACGGCTGACGCGGGGCTGCTCACAACGAGGCACCGTGGCGTAGGGTTGCGAAAGTAATCCGTGGGTACTTCGCTCAGCAACAGATCGATCGGCACGAGTGCTTCCGGCAGACGTACGCGAGCGGTCTCGCCCAAGTAGTGGACTTGAGTCAGCACCTGCGGCATGGCCACACCTGCGGTATTACCTGGCCCGCGTTGCAGTCGAAACGACATTTCGATCGATTCGCCGGCAGGGATCGTCATTTCTTTCGGATCCAACGTCGACTGCCAACCGCTTCGCAGGCTAGCCATGTCCAAAATAGCGGAGGCCACGACATCACGTTCGCTGGGGTTTTCGATTTGCATCGTCACCGTTGCCGCAGCGGAACCGTCGATTTCCAATTGAACCGGTGGGCTGGTTTGCTGGGGAATGACCGATCGAGCAAGTTTGATGTCACTGAGCAGTTCAGGCGTGAACTCCTTGGGATCGATCACTGCGCCGACGGGTATCGCACTGACGCTGACGCGATCTTTGCGGACGGTCACAATGTTAAAATGATGCAGCAGTCCCGCATCAGGGATGTCGGCTTGCAAGTGTCCGCCGGTGGTCGCGAGGGCAAAGTACTCGATGCCATCTTTTTGCCCATCGTATCGCATTTGGTGAATGTGTCCGGCAAACACGGCCGTGACGTTACCTGCACCGACAAGTCGATCGTGTACGGCGTCCCAGTTGCCGCCGCTGTATCCGCCGCCGATCCATCGCGGGTGATGCAGAAAGACAAACACGTGTTCGGTGTGCTTGAGTTCCGCCAAAGCTTTGTCCAGAAACGCAAGTTGCTCATCACTCATCGTCTGCAGCTTACCACTGCTAAACGATTTCATGTTCGTCACGGGATCTCCTTCGTCCGAGTAGAGAACGATGAAGCCGGCATTCTTGTGCCGAAACGAATACCACAGCGGCCCAAAGTGTTCTTCGTAGTTCGCGTCGTGCTGTCCCTGAGGAGGCTTGCCGTTGCCACGCCAGTAGACATCGTGATTTCCGGCGACAGGGAACCAAGGCATTTTTAAGCCGTTCATGATCTGCTTGAACTCTTTCATCTGCGCCAGCCATTCGGGCGTCTCGTTGTAACCTTGGATCAAGTCACCGACGGTCATCACGAGATCGGGATCGATCAGATTGGTGTCCTGGACGGCTTGCTCCAAGACCTTCAGTCCCGCAGGGACGCCGCCGGTTCGATCGCCGTAGACGATGAAGTGAAAGACGTCTTGCTCAACGGTCGGCGGCAAGACCTTCGTCCCCTCGCGGGTCGTCATTACGTTGCCTTTCGGCTCGTCATGATCGTGTTTGTGATCACCCACACCATCGTGTGCGGAACACGAATCGGCGGACAGAGTGGTGAGTATCACGATCACAAGCAACGAGAAAACAACGCGAGTCGCTTTCACGAGCGGATAGAGAGTGATGGAACGTTGACTCGAAAGGAAAGACATGATGCAGGCGTTTTCTGGTGGGGTTGATGGATGTTGTCGAAGACCACGATCCACAGCTTTTCGCAACAATCGCGACAATGGGAAAGGCGTCGGATGGGATGACTAACCAATCGTGTAAAGCCGGACAATTCAGGAGTCGCGTGCTACTAATCTACACCAACTGAAATCACCCGAAATACGGAATTGCGACTGCACACGAATTTTTCATCAGCCACATCGCGATCGTGAACATTCAGCTTAACACCAGCACTGCTTCACATCTGGGCTCAACATGTGTCGGCCCGACGGTTCCTTAGCCGCTTGCCGCGTTCGTCGAAGTCACCAGCCCGATAAACTCCGCTTCGTTCATGATTTGAATTTTGTGTCCAGATTTCGCTAATGCGCGAGCTGCATCCATTTCTGCTTGTTCTGGACCAGTCGCAGAATCAGGCGAGTCGCTCATTTCGTCGACGTTCGTGCCGACGATCAGGCAACTCGTATCGCCATCCACGCTCATTTGCGTCTTTCCGCCACACCGTTGCGTCAAACTCATGGCCTCGTCCCGGCTCATGCAATTGAGCTTTCCCGAAAACACCACCGTGTGTCCTCGCAAGGGCTGGATGAACTCGGCGCGAATCAACAGGCGTTGCAAATCCAGCGACAACGATCGCGATTCCGCAGGTGTGGACGTGACGTCATAGCTCGCTCGATCTTCTGCCGCAACCTGCGCGGATCGTTTGCCGTTGGACGATCGCTTGCCGCCGGGATGGGTGATGCCCCATGTGCCCGCTTTGCCACGACCGATTCGCAAGCGACGCTCCAAGCTAGGCAGATCATTGGCCTTCTTTTCGATCCCGGCTGCCAACAACACCTTGGCGCATGCGATGGAATCCTCCAACGCATCGTGATGTCGAAACCGAACCCCCAGCCATTCAGATAAAGGCTTCAGCCCATAACGACGCCGACCGGGCCAAGTTCGCCGGGCGATCAAACGGGTGCAAGTGAACTCTAACTCCGGCACTGAGATCTTGTGGCGTGCCAAACAGCCCAGCAGCACGTTCATGTCAAAGGCGGCGTTGTGGGCGACCAAGCATCCGTCGGTCAGGTAGCCCGAAATCTCCTCCCAGTGACCAGAAAAATCAGGCTCCGACTCGACGCGTTCGGGACGGATGCCATGAATCCGAATGTTTCCCGGACTGAAATAAAAGGGCTCTGGACGTATCATCCACATCCGCTCGTCGACGATCTTGCCGGCACGGACCACGACGGCAGCCAACTGACACGCGCTGTCCGAACGACGACTCGCGGTCTCAAAGTCGATCGCGGTGAAATCAGATGCGAACTCCATTGGACATGCACTGCTGGCTAGGAATGACTGTTGCGCTGTTGTAACGGTGGTGAAAATTCTACCGCAGACACACTGTTCTGGCGACCAGCCCGGATGATTCACGCGACGCACTGCCGTCATCACAACACGTTTGCACGAAATGGTTCACGCGGATGGGGACGAAAACAGTCTGCTCATATCAGCCGCCACGCGATGGAGAGCGTCCTGCTTAGAACGTGGTGGAATCACAGTATTTCGCGGGAAATTTGGATTCAATCCGCAATAGCTCAACGTATCTAAACGGATGACGCTATTAAACGCCGTGAGCCGCGACGCGTGGGCGGCCGGGTTTTGCACGTATCGAGCATCCATTGCCAAGCGTAAAACCCGTGGCCTGACGGCCAGCGGCTCAGGGCGTATGACACCACCCAGCGTTTGACAACACAACCATGCTAAGCGGGACGCTCTCGCGTGGCGGTTGATGAATAATCCGGGCTAGAGAGCGACTCTTAGACACATTTGCCAGCCCCCTTGGCCGCCCCGGTTTGAAACCTTTAAGCTCTATCACACTATCCAGATAGCCCGCCCGTGCGAATAACGCTACCGCCACACAAGAATTACATGATAACACTGCAAGCCAACGGAATCTCCACTCCGATTCTGATCGTCGGCATCGTGTTCCTGATCGTCAATTTGATCTTCTTGGCGATCTTGGTTTCGCTGCTGCGACCTTGGTTTCGTGCATTCTTAAGTGGCACGCCGATCTCACTGATGCGAATCGTGGGGATGAGATTTCGCAGAACCAATGTTGCTTTGGTGGTTGACCAAGGCATTGCGGCACAACAAGCAGGCTGCCCCATTTCATGGCCCGAACTGGAGGTGGCACACTTGGCAGGGATCGACTTAGAGAAAGCCGTGCTCGCCTACATCACGTCGCGAAAACGAGACATGAACTACACCTTCCAGGAAATCGTTGACGCCGCACGAGAGTCACGTCTGGAAAAGCTGCTCCGCTGAGCTATGCCAGCTTGTAGTACTCTTCCCAACCCGGACGTGGTGCATGTCCCTTGAGCAACTCGTTGGCTCTCGCGTTGTTGGTGATCTGCTTTGTCTTTGTGTCGAACTGCAGGTTCTCTCCCAAACGCTGGGCGATGCAACCGAGCATAAAGACCTGCGTCAGTGGTCCAGACACTGCGAACGAAGAGTTGCAGTAAGAATCCAATCCGGCCGCGGCTCGCAAGAAATTGTTCATGTGATTGGTTGATGTTTCGCTTTCGGGCAACTCGGGCAAACTCGCTTTGACGTCGTCTTGCCTTTCGCCGCCGACAATCTTTAGCGAAGCACTGTGTGTTCCACCGACGAAGGTCAGGTCGTCGCTGAAGATCGCTTTGCCGCAGCTCGGGATATCCACATCCTCCGCACTGGCTGGCCGGTTCTTGACTCCGTCGTACCAGTTGATCGTCATCGCAGGCATGTCCGGGCCCCGCTCCGCAAAATCAAACGCGATCGTCGTTGCGTGTGGAAAGATGAACTCGTTTGGTTTCTCGATTTTTTCTGCTCGTATCTCATGTGGCAATCCAAGCTTCAAGAATCGATGCACGGTGTCCAAGGTGTGAGGTCCCCAGTCGCCGAACGCACCGTTTCCATAGTCATACCAGCCTCGCCAATTGCCAGGATCGTATTTGCCGTTGTACGGGTGCTTGGGCGCCGTCCCGGCCCAGACATCCCAGTTCATACCTTGGGGCATTTTCTCCGCGGCTGGAAAGGACTGGATGTCACCCCACGGATGCCAGCGTCGTCCTTTGTTCATGCACGCATCGACACGGCGAACATTCTTGATGATCCCCGCGTCCACCCAGGACTGGAACTGCAATCTTTGATTGCTGGAGTGTCCCTGGTTGCCCATCTGGCACTTGACGTTGTACTTCTGCTCGGCCGCCATCAGCAGTTCGCATTCTTCGAATGTGTGAGCCAGAGGTTTCTCGACATAGACGTTGATTCCCAGGGACATCGCAAGCATCGCGATGGGAAAGTGCGCGTGATCAGGAACGCCGATGGTGCAGACATCGATCTTGCCGGCCATCTTGGTGAACATCTCGCGAAAATCGTCGAAGACAACCGCATCGTCACACTGCCCCTTCATCTTCGCCTTCAGCCCCTCGGCCCGTGAAGGAACGACGTCACACAGGGCGACGCAGTGTGTCAAGCTATTCTTGATCGCTTGTGACCCAATCGCTCCCCCTTGATTCGTGCATCCGATCACCGCCAAGTTCAGTTTCTCAGCAGGAGAGTCCTGTCCGGAGCCGGACCGGGGAAGTACAGCTGCTGCAGAGACGGCTACGGCTGAGGATTGGGCCAAAAACTGGCGACGTTTGATGTTTTTCATTTGGGGGAGTCCAAAAAGGAACTGACTCGATCGATGCCAACGCGTCACGGTCTACTCAATCAACAAGCCGTGATCATAGTCGACCGCCACCCCGTTTTCCACGCTGCAACCGCCCACCTTCGTTTAACGCCAAGCCGCAGGCGACAACGATACCCACGCTCCACGACGTAGAAGCGTCTCTCCGAGACGCTCATCCGAGCGAGCAAAGCGAGCCGTCAAATGAGCAAGCATGCGTGTACGGTCACCAAGGTCTGTTACCTCTCCCGGCGCAGGAGACTGCTGATTTAGTGAGCCGCGAGGCGCTAGCCCGGATTATTCATCAGCCGGTGCGCGATATCGTCCGGTTCCCGTGTATAGGTGTAAGAACCGGACGCTATCGCGTGGCGGCTGATATGCGCAGATTGGACTGCTCAAGGTTTGGTGTTGACATAGTCTTTTCAGTCCATGCATCGCAATCAAAGTGAGCCTCAGGCGCTAGCCGTGGGTTGGCACCACAATCCGCCTCAGGCCCACGGCTAGCGCCTGAGGCTCACTGGGGCCACGAGCTGCGCCGGCAGTAGGGACATAAACTTGCGCAAACCCCAAAAGACACAACATCAATTTTCGTTCCATGCATCGCAATCAAAGTGAGCCTCAGGCGCTAGCCGTGGGTTGGCACCACAATCCGCCTCAGGCCCACGGCTAGCGCCTGAGGCTCACTGGGGCCACGAGCTGCGCCGGCAGTAGGGACATAAACTTGTGCAAACCCCAAAAGACACAACATCAATTTTCGTTCCATGCATCGCAATCAAAGTGAGCCTCAGGCGCTAGCCGTGGGTTGGCACCACAATCCGCCTCAGGCCCACGGCTAGCGCCTGAGGCTCACTGGGGCCACGAGCTGCGCCGGCAGTAGGGACATAAACTTGTGCAAACCCCAAAAGACACAACATCAATTTTCGTTCCATGCATCGCAATCAAAGTGAGCCTCAGGCGCTAGCCGTGGGTTGGCACCACAATCCGCCTCAGGCCCACGGCTAGCGCCTGAGGCTCACTGGGGCCACGAGCTGCGCCGGCAGTAGGGACATAAACTTGTGCAAACCCCAAAAGACACAACATCAATTTTCGTTCCATGCATCGCAATCAAAGTGAGCCTCAGACGCTAGCCGTGGGTTGGCACCACAATCCGCCTCAGGCCCACGGCTAGCGCCTGAGGCTCACTGGGGCCACGAGCTGCGCCGGCAGTAGGGACATAAACTTGCGCAAACCCCAAAAGACACAACATCAATTTTCGTTCCATGCATCGCAATCAAAGTGAGCCTCAGGCGCTAGCCGTGGGTTGGCACCACAATCCGCCTCAGGCCCACGGCTAGCGCCTGAGGCTCACTGGGGCCACGAGCTGCGCCGGCAGTAGGGACATAAACTTGCGCAAACCCCAAAAGACACAACACCAAACTTTGATCAGCCCAGAACCTCGGGTGCAGGTCAAACCGCGTGTTGCGGTTACTCGGCGCTGTCCCAGACTTTGACGTCGTCGACCCATGCGGACTTGTTCACGGCCAGACGGAGGCGGCTTTTGGTCTCGTGGCCGATGCCCGGGGATTGGAACTCGCCGACCGGTTCGCCGTCGACGGACACTCGCATCGTGTCGTCTTTGATTTGCACCTGCAAGTCGTGCCATTGATCGGGCGTCAGGTTCAGCTTGACGTTTTTGGTTTTCGATTTGATCAACGCTTTTTGTGCGGCGGTCAACGAGTTGTTCAAGCGGGCTTCGCGATTCTGGAGATTCATGGGACCGGTTTTCAAGTCCGTCATCTCGAGGCCCGTCAAGCGAACACGCGCTACGCAGATGTGTCCGGCGTGAACCGATTTTTCGTTCATGTCGGCGATATTGATCCCCAAGTCGTCTTTCTCGCCGAGCTTGAATCGCAACTGAATGGTTGCATCGCGGAACGAGACCTCGTGCGTGACCGATACGCCGTGGTCGGCGACCGGGTGTCGCGTGATGTGCATCGCGCCGTCCACCAAGTCGACTTGTTTGTTGCCCTTGGCTCGGGACTTGCTGTTGGTGCCCCAGTCGTTGCCGATTTGCTCCATCGCCGGATCGGCTTCCTCGCGATCAAACGAATCCGACAACAACAGCTTGCCGCCAGAGGGCGGGGCAGCATCAGCGGCGTTGATGGTTGCAGATGGGAGAGCAAACAGGCAGGTTGCCAGCACGCCGACACACGCTGTGCGGTTCCACGATTTCATTGATTTCATGGTGGGGATTTCAACATCAGGGGAGCAGCGGAGGAGAAGATTCAGCCTTCGCCGGAGGACGGTGGTTTGTAGGCGATCTCTTGCCACTTGATGCCTTTGTCCATCGGCTCGATTTGCATCTTGAGAAATCCGTTCTGGTACAGACGCACGGTGCCGGTGGATTGGCTGACGACCACCGCAATGGCTTTCGTTCGGCGGGTGATCGCGGCGGCGGCCCAGTGACGCGAACCGAGGCCCTTGGACATGTTGAGGTCCTCGTGCAGAACCTCCAGCATCTGTCGGCTGCGTTCGATCGTTCCGTCGCTGGCGATGACGAACGCGCCGTCCAGTTGCGAGATTTCTTTGGCGTCTTCGCGGACCCGGGCGTCCATCAGATTACGTTCTTGACGCTTGTATCCGCGAAAGGGATCGACGCCGCTGTTGCTGGCGTGTTTGAGCACGTTGCGTGTGTCGCCGATGACGAACAGGGCACCGACCGGTTTGCCCTCGCGTCCTTCGACGCCAATTTGGACGGCCAAGTCGACGACGGACTTGATGGTTTTCAGCGGCACGCTGCTTTCCAGCGTCTGCAGGTCCCGGCTGGAGAGTCGCCTCATCCGCTCGTCGAGTTTCAGATGGCTGATGGAATCCAGGCGTCCTTGTTGAAATCCGCCGTAGAGCGCGACGACTTCATCGTTGATCTTGATCAATTCATCCGCAGCGGCCTCCAGCAGGGCGTGCTGCAATCGCTCCAACAGGGGCGCTTTTTCTTTGTTGAGAGCCAGCGGTTTCAGCCCGGCTTCCGCGGCACCGTCCAGGTCGTCGGGCGAATCGACGGCGACGACCACGGTCTCCGTGATCTGTTCTTCCTTCGCCATTTCGGCGATCCGCTGCCAATCGGTCGACCCCTCTAACAGAATCAGCAACGCGTCTGCGTCAAGGCTTTTGACCAGCGAAAGCGATGCACGAAGCATCTGTGCGTTGTGTTTGGTCAGTCGCTGGGTTGCCATGCGTGGCGAGGGTCATTCGAGGAGGGACTGCTGAGGAGTTCCTCCTTATCTTATCGGACTTTGGCGAAGTTGGGCAGAGTGGACCGCCCAATTTTCGCTCTCGCCCGGCTTTTTTGGTACGACCGTTTATCGATAGCGATTGGTCGATTGAGGATGCGTGTTGGCTTGTTGGGTGGATCGCCGTGCCGGTTGCGACGTGGGCTGGACCCAGGGTGTTCCCGCCCGGTACAGACGCTGGTGGTACATCGCCAAGGAACGCAACGCATGGCCTTTGGGGCCGATGCTCCAGTCGTGATCCAGGTCCCGATACATGGCGTTGTGCAGGTATCGAACGGAGCGAAGGAGCCGGGGGTCCTGAAGCTCCGAGTCGGGAGTCACGGTGAGCAACCATTCGACGATGTGGCCCGTCGTCTGGATTTTGCGATCCGTTTCACCGTTGTCTGCACGGCCTTCGAACCAATCGGTACTCATCGAACCGTCTCGGTTTTGCAGCGAGTACGCGTACCGGACGAAGTCTTGGGTGAACTTCTCCGCCCGCAACCAATGGCCGGTGATCGGCTTGCCCTCGGCGCGTCGTTTTCTCAGAGCGTGACCAAAACCCATCAAACGGTGTGTGCCACCGCAAGCGGCACCGACGATCGGCTGGCCGAGTTCTTCGTCGATCAATCGCTCGATGCTCCACATCTGGCCATCGGCGGCACGCCAAGTGGCGTCGGTGTCCAGGTAGTGCGAAAGAGAAATCAGCGTGAAGGTGAGTTCCTCTCCGGACTTGCAAGCCTTCTTTTCGGCTTCGACCAAGTCGTTCACGGTGTAGCGACGCTCGCCAGCGTAGAGCGTGTAAGAGCTGGGAACGTTGCACAGGGACATGACCGCCAGGAATTGCCCCTGGTGGCCTTGCAGTCCGACGCCACTTTTGGCTTTGACCCCCGTGTGGTCATTCGTCAACAAACGTTGCCCGCGGCACAGGTTGTTGCCCGCGATCCAAGCGATCGCGTTGTACTTGGTCCGCCCCACTCTGACTTGTGTTTGAGCACCGAACACCATGATCGAGTGCATCATGCCCCAATTGCTGCGTTCAGGAGCGACTTCGGGACGATCGTAAAAGTATTTCAGGATGCGTTCGATGCCGGGCTTGAGTTGGGCGGATTCTTTGGTCAGGCGCAGCTCGGGCATGGGAAACCCGGTGTAATCCAAAGGCGAATGGGAGACGTCTTCGGCGGTGTCCTCCAAACTGAGATCCCCCACGCGAGCTTCAGCGGTACCGCTGGTGTCCATCTCGTTTTCATCCGAGGGGACAAATTCGTTTTCTCTCGGTTCGTTGTCACCAGAGTCAATGTCGTCTCGCTCGCTAGCGTTGGGTTTGCTACGCGAGACCACGTTGTTCTGGATTTCTTTGGCATCCGTGAACGCTGGCAGCGGAGTCGGGTCCAGCTTGCGAGGATCGATCGGTTTGCGTTTTTCAATGCCGGTGCTGGCACGCTCGTTCGGGGCGAGTGGGGCAGCGGTTTCCTTGCGAGGCAGTCGCGCGATCCGATCTGCTTCGTCGTCGAGATCACTCAAAGGTCGCGTGGCTTCGATCGTCGGCAGACGCTTGGGCAACTCCGGTGCTGCTTGATCGAGCAACCGCCGCGCGATCGCTTCGGCTTGCGCGTCCTCCGGCTGGTTTTTGGACGGTTTTGTTGACGGCGTTTCTTGCGTCGGAGCCTTCATGCTCGGCTTCGCGGACCCCAGTTCCAGCGACGGCGGAGGCTGCAATGCGGGAGTATCCAACACCGGTTCCAGTGGTTCCAGCTCGCTCATCGATTCGTCGTCGTCGCTGTGGATGGCAGAGGACTCGGATGGCGTCGGCTCATTGAGATCGAACGAAGGAACGGGGTTCGATCCTGGTAGCTCGGGCAGTTCGTCGGCCAGTTCGGACTCACTCGATGCATCGATATCGGCGTCAGTGCCAGCGTTGGCATCGACCGGCGTCGCAGGACTCGGTTCGATTGCATCGATGGCGCCAGATCGGAAGCTGTTTGATTGGTTTCGGTTCAGCCAGCCGTCAACAGCGGCGGGTTGTTTTGAGGCGGCCGATGGTGTGGTTGATGATTCGGTCGTTGGGGTCAGAGAGGGCGTCGCGGGCGTCGCGGCATTTGGAGATGAATTTGGAACAGCATCTGGCGTGATGTCCCCAACGGTCGCGCCCCCAACGGTCCCGTCGCCGACTTTCGATGGTGCGACAGTTGATGGTGCGACCGGTGTTGTCGCCGGATCGGTCAGTGGTGCGACACGATTGATGGCATCTCTGGCCACCCAGCCGTCACCGACCACGGGGGCGCGAAAACTTGGCAACGGCTGGAGCGTTTCCTTGTTCGCCAGCGGCTGTTTCTCGGTCGGCTTGGGAGCGAAGGGATCGCGACCGGCGAAGCGATTGTTGATGGGAGATGCGGAGCCTGTCTTGGGCAGCTTTGGCAGTTGAGCCGCGGACTCCGCCGAATCATCCAATACGGATGACTTGCGTGGCGTTGCCGGCGCCGACACCGGGCGTGCTTGCCAAGTGCGCTCGGCCGGACGGACGGTGAGAGTCGAATTCAACGGAGCTTGCAATTGCAAGTCGCTCGGTTTGCCGTCGTCCGCAGTCACTGGATTGGCAGTGGTGGCGATCAGCGACCCGACAAGACAGCAACGCAGTAGGTTGCGTTGAAAACGGGCGCGGCGATGTTGAGTGGTACGTTCGGCAAGATGGGTCAGCACGGCGGTCTCTGGTACGACGTCGAGAACGGGAACAAAGTGGGCTCGCTCTGACAGCTATCGGATGCCAGAGCAACTAAGTTCACCGATAAAACGCGCCGAATCCGTACATGCGAACTGCCGTAGACTGGATAAAAGATGACGGCAGCGATTTCAGAACTCGCCTTGAAATGCCAAGAATCGCTCAAGTGGACGGGCGGGGTCTTGGGGGCCGTGAAACATGCCGGTGCAGCATGTTTTTCGGATTGAAATGTGCGGCGCCGGAAGTCTTGGCACCAGAGTCATGGCACCAGAGTCATGGCACCAGAGTCATGGCACCAGAGTCATTGGGCATCCGGGAACATTGCAGGGTAGGTCAGCCTAGTGCATCATCCGGTCTTGATTTTGGGGTTAGCCGTTTTGGCGTTAGCCACGGTTGTGTCTTGATTTTGGGGTTAGCCGTTTTGGCGTTAGCCACGGTTGTGTCTTGATTTTGGGGTTAGCCGTTTTGGCGTTAGCCACGGTTGTGTCACGAAAACCGTGGCTAACGCCAAAACGGCTCATCTACCGAACCCAAGTTCTGAGACTGGACGATGCACTAGAAAGGCTGACGTACGCGGGGACTCAATAGAAGTGCTCGGGGCCGAGGGTGAACGTTTCGCCGAGACATTCGATCACGTCGCCCAACGCCAGTTGCTTTCGCCGACGAGTTTCGACCTCGCCGTTCAGACGCACGTCTCCGGCTTGGATCCAGTACTTGGCCTGCCCCCCGGTTCCCGCCATGCCGCATCGTTTGAGGAAATCATCCAGACGCATGACGGGCAATGGCTGATCAGTGTGTTCACTGTGATTACTCTGCTGGGTTGGCGCAGCTGACTCAGCGAGTAAGCCGTCCGAATCGCTGTCTGGATTACTGTTCAGGTCGCTGGCAGTGTTGTTGTCGTTTGCGGTCATCGGACGTTGAACTTTGCGATCACGGGATAGTGGTCACTCAGGTCGCGGTCGCTGTCGGGTTGCCCCCAATAGTCGTCCCAATGCTGTGATGGAGTATCACGAGCACCACGGATGACCAAGTCTTGGCGAACCGTAATCGAATCGAACACCAAGTCCGGCTTGCCCGGCGTGTCGGTCAACAGCGAAGGGCTGACCAGGATCCTGTCAAAGGATTTGCTCAGCAAGTGCGTGTCGCGTGCCGGCGAACGGATTCGGGAGTGGAGATCGACCAAATCGTCACTCGTTTGCGGCGTGTGAAGACCGCATGCGACACCGAGATCGCTGTCCGGACGCGTCACGTCACCTGTTTCTTCGGTGTTGAAATCACCCAAGACGATGACGTTTTCGCCCGCGGCGACGGCTGAAGCGACCCAGTAGTGAATCAGCTTTGCTTGACGAATCCGCAACGCTTCCGCTTCCGCCTTGGCTCGCAAGTGAACATTCAGCACGATCACCGTTTCGGTTTGCCCGCCAGATGTTTGGTTTCCCAGCGGGACTTCAAAGACGCCGACCAAGTGTTTGGAAAGATTGAAGTACTGCTCGGACGCTTTCATTTGACGTGTCTGCATCCGTTGCGAGATCGATAACACATCCAGCGGCGAGCGGAAGAGGAAACCGACATCCTGTTCGGTGAAGTGGTCGGTGCTCTCGATATTCAGTTCGGTGTATTTCTGTTTGTGCTCGCGATCCAGGGCTCGAGAGAGATACCACAGCACGCGACGGTTCTCGACTTCTTGCAAAGCCACCACGCTGGGGCTGGCCGTCGCGATGCTTTGGGCGATCGCATCACGACGCCAATCCCATTGAGCACGACTGGGCGTCGTCATTTCTTTGGCGAGGTCGCTGAAGTTGTCGCCGTTGAAGTCGTCGTAGAACCATTCCAGGTTCCACGTCATGATCGAGAACGGTTCGGCGTCAGCGGCGGAGGCGACGTTGGCGGGCAGTATCAGAGCGGGCAGTATCAGAGCGGGCAGTATCAGAGCGGGCAGTATCAGAGCGGGCAGTATCAGAGCGGGCAGTACCAGCGTGGGCAATACATAGCCGGGCAGCAGGAAGCAAACGGACGCGGCCAGTCGGCGCAAGTTGAGTGATCGCAAGGCAGGTGATCGCAAGGTGGGGGATCCTGGACGGGATGTCCTGGGCGGGTGTCAAAAACGCGACGCAGGAGTTCGGTTCCCTTGATCGCTGCCCTCAGGGTACCTCGACCGGCTCGATTTGTAGAGTGTCGATCTTGGGGGATGGTGTGAAGGGATTGTTAAAAAACGCGACCCCTATTCCGATCATCCAGTCGTCGGAGTCCCGCCCCTCGGTCGAGACCATGTAGCGTCCAAACCCAGTCAGCCGGACTCCGGGTGTCCACCAAAAATGGGTGCCAACTTCTGGATAAAGGGCGGCAAAGGCACCGGAGAAAACCTCGTCCTGTTCGCGGTATTCATCGATCCGTCCGTCGTCGTCGTTGTCTTTGCCGTCGTCGTCCGCCAAGACTTCCTCGCTGGCAAACCCCGCGTACGCCCCTAGGCCCACGAACGGCGCCAGCCTCGTCGGCGTTTGCAGACGCAGGCCTGTGTCGACCCCGGTGAACCAATCGTCCGAGTTCGCCATGCCCATCAAGGAGGCACGACCGGTCAAATAGCTGGACAGATAGTGTTCGCCGCCGATGTCCAATGCCAGCATGCCTTCGTCATTGTTGGTACGCTGAGTCACACCGCCGGAGACAAACATGCCGCTGGCGTCGGCCATGAACCTTGCGTCCGCGGCTTGTTTCAGTTTCCCCAGCACATCAGACTTTTTCGCACCCTTGGCGTATTTCTCCGCATACTCAGGGTCATCCATGGCCCAGCGAGAGCGGAGGATTCCGGTCGGCAACGCGCAACCGGTCGACAGACACAGCAGCACGACCGACAGCAGCACGACAAACACGGCGTCGCCCACGTGTTTGAAAGCAACAACGAGCCGATTCGCCATGTTGCGTTCTCTCCACGCGTTGAAATGCTGGGGGCACGCCGGTCGAGCGTGGTAAACGATTGCTTGCTAGGCATTAACAAAAAACTCACCGCTGGATCAAGTTCACACGTTCCCATCAAGTTCAGCCCAAAAACGTTCTCGTGGAAAACCGCTTCGCAAACCTCCCCGTCCATTCCGCTCAATATGCGGTGCAAGCGATCGATGCCGTCTTGGCCGATGCGATCACCTCCAAAGCGAGCGATATCCATTTGCAGCCGCGTGCCGATGGCTGGGAAGTGCTGTATCGAATCGATGGCGTGCTGGCTCCGGTCGGCGCGCTTGCCCGGCACAGTGATTGCGATCCCGTCACGCGGTTGATGGTCCTGGCGGGGCTGCCGACTTATCGCGACACCCAGCCGATGGAAGGCCGGTTGAACTGGACATCGTCGACGGTCGCGACCGAAAACGATGGCGATGTGTCGATGCGACTGGGGGTCTTTCCCAGCGTCCACGGACCGCGAGCCGTTGTCCGGCTGTTGCGTCGCAACGACCAGTTCGACTCCATCGAGTCACTGGGATTGCCCGACCGTGTTCGCGAGCAACTGATCACGATGAGCGAGCGAACAAGTGGCGCGGTGCTGTTGGCGGGGCCGGCCGGTAGCGGCAAGACGACGACGATGTACGCGATGTTGCGTCGTATTGCAGGCATGCGTCCTCGACGCAGTGTGGTCACGATCGAAGATCCGGTGGAATCGCTGATCGATTCGATCAGTCAAAGCGAGATCAATCGCGGCGGCGGGATGACGCTGGCAAGCGCATTGCGAAGCGCCGTCAGGCAAGACAGTGAAGTGTTGCTGGTCAGCGAAATCCGCGATCCGGAAACCGCCCAAGCCGTGATGCAAGCGTCCTTGACCGGTCACTTGATTTTTTCATCCATCCACGCGGGCGACATCCCTGCGGCGCTGCGACGTCTGGTGCAGTTCGGTGTTCCCCCGCATGCGATCCGTAGCGGGATCGGCGCGGTCGTCTGTCAACGCTTGCTGAGACGTCTGTGTTCGTCGTGTCACGGCAACGGTTGCGATGCATGCTCGGACACCGGCTATCATGGCCGATTGCCGATCGCCGGCGCGCTGACGCTCGACGGCATCGACCCGATCGGCGACGCGTTGGCCGACAGCTTGGAGCGAGGTGACTCACTGGGTGCGATGCGTCAGTGCATGGTCGATGCGGCCGCCAGCAGCGGGATGGATGATCTGCGATCCTGTGCGGAGTCGTATGTCCAGCAAGGCTGGACGGACGAGAAAGAGGTCTACCGCGTGCTGGGTGGTTAGCCGAGCTAGTGCATCGTCCGGTCTTGATTTTGGGGTTAGCCGTTTTGGCGTTAGCCACGGTTGTGTCACGAAAACCGTGGCTAACGCTAAAACGGCTCATCTACCGAACCCACGTTCTAAGACTGGACGATGCACTAGTGAGCCGACGGGCTAGCGGGCTGTTGATTTAGTGAGCCGCGACGCGTAAGCGGCCGGGCCTACCGCATTGCCCGGTGCCTTACGGACCACGGCTCACCCTTGCGTTCCCAATTTCGATTAAATCAACGGCCCGCTAGCCCGGATGTTTCCTAACCCGACGCGTAAGCGAGGGATTGTGCTGTGTGTCTCTTGCTTATCCCTCGCTTACGCGTCGGGTTGTGAAAAACAATCTGTATTTCCCTCGCATTCGCCTAAACGGCTAGGCCGGATATTGCATCAGCCGCTGCGCGATAGCGTCCGGTTCCCGTGTTTTGTCGTGTGATTCGACTGAAACATGACCCGCTACGACGTGGCGACGGCTTGCTTTTGCTCTTCGGCTTGAATCATCTGGGTCAGGATGTCATGGAGCGAGACGCGGATGTCCCAGTCGGGATAGTCGCGACGAAGTTTTGCGAGGTTGCTGATGTAGCAAATGTGATCGCCTTTGCGATTGTCATCGCCGAGCGCGTAGTTGATTTTGTGTCCGCCGATTTCTTCGATCATCGAGATGCATTCCAGCACGCTGGCTGCGTTGTCGCGTCCGCCGCCGATGTTGTACACCTCGCCCGGTCGTGGATTCTTTGAGAACGCTTCAAAGGCTTTGACCACATCGCTGCATTCGATCTGATCGCGAACCTGTTTTCCTTTGTAGCCAAAGATCGTGTAGGGCTTGCCGGTCACGGCGACGTGAACGAGATAGCTGAGGAATCCGTGAAGTTCGACGCCGCTGTGGCTGGCACCGGTCAAACAGCCGCCGCGGAACACACCGGTCTTGAGTCCAAAGTAGCGACCGTATTCTTGAGCCAACACGTCGGCGGCGGTCTTGCTGGCACCGAACAAAGAGTGCATGGTCTGGTCGATGCGGCACGACTCATCGATCCCGTCATAGTCTTCGTCGCGAGCGTACTCCCATCGCGTGTCGAGTTCTTTCAGCGGCAGTTCGTTGGGCGCGTCACCGTAAACCTTGTTGGTGCTCATGTGACAGAACACGGCGTCAGGTGCGAATTGCCGGGTGGCTTCCAACAAGTTCAGCGTTCCGTTCGCGTTGACTTCGAAGTCCAGGAACGGGATCGCGGCAGCTTTGTCGTGCGACGGTTGCGCCGCGCAGTGAATGATCAGATCGGGTGTTTCGTTCTTGAACAAGTCCAAGATCTTGTCTTTGTCGCGAATGTCGATTGACACGGTGCGAAAATTCTTTGTCTCGGACTCAAGCCGACTTTGATTCCACTTGGTGCTGCCTGCGGCGCCAAAGAAGGTGGCTCGCATGTCGTTGTCGATCCCGATGACTTCGTCGCCCGCGGCATCCCAATGACGCACCGCTGCCGAACCGATCAAACCGCTGGATCCCGTCACAATCACTCGCATGGAACTTCACTTCACCGAATCGAGAGTCAAAAAATATCACCGAACCCCGCGCAACAGACGTTTGGTTGAACGGGCTGCCTGGGACCGCCGCAGGAACGCATCCTTAACAAATGGCGTCGTGGATTTCGCCAGAAATCCTGTGCGAGAGGAATTCTGGCGAATGCCACTACCAAGTGCATCAACGGCCGATCCAGGATCGCCGTCATTGTAATTGAGCAGATTTGCAAAGCGGGATCAGGTGAGGGAAAAGCAGGCAGTGCGATTTCGCGTGCCGTCAAAATCGGCATAAAGCCCAGCGACCGCCCCTTACGCCTCGAGCCACGTGGGAACCTGCCCGAACAGTCGTTACATTGACCACCCCATCATTCACCAACAGGACACGGATCCATTGTCACATTCATCTGAACCTGACGTGACTTCACCCGAAGTCATCATCATCGGCGGCGGTCTCGCCGGGCTGACTTGTGCCAACGCGTTGACTCAAGCCGGCAAGTCGGTGGCGGTTTTGGAAGCGACCGATCGTGTGGGGGGACGCGTCCGCAGCGATGTCGTCGACGGGTTTGTTTTGGACCATGGTTTCCAGGTTTTACTCACCGCTTACCCCGCTTGTCGCCAGTGGTTGGACTATGACGCTTTGAAACTGCGGTCGTTCCAACCGGGGGCGTTGGTGCGTGTCGCCGGTCGATTCGCGACACTTGCCGACCCATGGCGTCGCCCCGCTGCCGCGATCCAGACGGCGCTGAGTCCTGTCGGCAGCCTTGGGGACAAGCTCCGCATTGCAAAACTGCGTCGTGAGAGTCGCCGAGGCGATCTGGAAACGATCTATCAGCGTCCGGGCGTCTCGACGTTGCAGCGATTGCAAGCTGGCGGTTTCTCGGAAACGATGATCGATCGATTCTTTCGCCCGTTCCTCGGTGGAGTATTCTTGGACGAATCGCTGGAAACTTCGTCGCGAATGTTGGAGTTCGTGTTTCGCATGTTCGCCGAAGGAGACGTTGCGGTTCCGGCCGAAGGAATGGGAGCGATCCCAAGACAACTTGCTGAGAAATTGCCCAGGGGTAGCGTGCGATTGCGAACCACTGTGGCGGCTATCCGGGACGGTCAAGTTCACTTGACCGACGAATCGGTGATGAATGCGTCGCACATCGTCGTTGCAACGGAAAGCAACGCAGCGGCGCGGTTGCTCGGCCTGGAGTCGTTGACGACGCCTTGGGCCAGTGCCAGCACGTTTTACTACGCGGCAGATTTGATGCAGGAAAAACGTCCTGTGTTGATGTTGCGTGGGGATGAAAGCGGCCCGGTGCAGACGGCCGTTGTCATGAGTGACGTTGCACCCGAGTATGCACCGACGGGCAAGTCGTTGATTTCGGTGAACGTCGGCGATGAATTCAATTTGGATGATCCGGCCGATTTGGACGTCCAGATACGTCGGCAATTGAACGCTTGGTTTGGCGGCACGACGGAGCGATGGAGATTGCTGTGTCGCTACGACGTGCCGTTCGGATTACCCAAGACATCGCTTGACCCGGTGCTGGCATCGGTGAGTGCAGCGGATTTCGGAGGTCCGTCCAACGTGTACCTGTGCGGCGACCATCGTGAGACGCCCAGTATTCAAGGGGCGATGAACAGCGGGATGCGCGCGGCGAATGCGATCCTGACGCGATAGAGCACTCGGCGAAGCACGTTGCGCTATCAAACGCTCGGTGGTGTCATACGCCCTGAGTTCATGTTTTCGTTCCATGCATCGCAATCAGAGTGAGCCTCAGGCGCTAGCCGTGGGCCGGCACCACAATTCGCCACAGGCCCACGGCTAGCGCCTGAGGCTCACTGTCCTTGTCGCTCGAAACCTATTCGTTTCCACTCAAGCGTTGTCGATCGCCGAGCGCAGCTCGCGTACAAACTGGGCGACTCTTTGGGGGGCTGTCGTTCCGTGTTCTTCGGCGGCGATGCGACGTACGACGGCCGAGCCGACGATCAGTCCGTCGGCCACCGGGGCCAGCTTGGCTGCCGTTTCGGGGCCGCTGATCCCAAAGCCGATGCAGATCGGCAAGTCGGTTTCGCCACGCAGCCAAGTCACGCTGTCGGTCAACTCCGGCGGCAGCTCGGTTCGTTCGCCCGTGATGCCGGTGACCGAAACGTAATACAAGAACCCGGAGGACGAATTGGCGATCCGCACCTGACGCTCACGTGGCGTCGTGGGTGTGACCAATTGGATCAGGCTAAAGTCTTCGCCACGGCAAACCGCGGACAACTCATCTGCTTCCTCGACCAGCAAGTCCGGAACGATCGCGCCGCAGTACCCTGCCGCCTTGGCCTTGGACACGTACTGGGTCAAGCCGACGCGATGGATGATGGCGTAACTGACCATGGTGACCAAAGGCATCGTGATGTCCTTGGTGACTTGATGGCCTAGGTCGATCGCGTGTTGCAGTTTGAAGCCGTTGTCCAGCGCTCGCTGATAGGACGCTTGGATCACCGGTCCGTCGGCGATCGGATCGCTGTAGGGGATGCCGATTTCGCAAAGGTTGGCGCCTGCATCGGGCAGTTCACGCAAGATCGCTGCGGTGGTTTCGACATCGGGATCACCCGCGGTCAAAAAGGGCATCAGCGCTTTCGTGCCAGACGATTTGAGTTGTTTGAAAAGTTTGTCGACGGAGGACATGGAGTCGGGGGGATGGAAGTGGGCGTTGGTTTTCTAAAAGGCAATCAATGCACGAACATATCAGGCTCTGCCGAGGTTTCGGTTCATGTTCTTTTTGTACTGTTCCACACCGGGTTGGCCGTAGGGGTTGATGCCCAGCAAACGGCCTTCGATCACCGTAGCGATCATCAGCATTTGGAACAGTTGCCCCATCACATGCGTGTCGATTCCAGGCAGCACGATGTCGGTGGTCGGTCGACCGTCCGCATGCAACGCGTCGTTGGTTCCTTTGATCGCTGCGGCCATGATGTCGGGCAGCGTCTTGTCGGCGATGTCGTTCAATCCGTCTTGATTGCGATCCGAGTGCCCGACGGGGATCGCGTCGCTGCGGTACGAGTCCACGATCACGTTATTGAATACTTTGTCGTTCGCACCTTGTTGGTGCTGTTGATGTCGGCTGTGCAAATCACGTGTGTTGACCGTGGTCAGCGGGGTGACGCCCAAGCCGTCTTTGCCGTTGGACTCGGCGAGCAGTTGGTCGTACCACATGCCGAGTGACTCGAGAGCTTTGGTCCAAACACTCATCACGCGGATGGTCTTGCCGCGATGCTGGGACAGCAGATGATTGACGGCGACGTATTGCAGCACCACGTTGTCGGCGTACTTGGCGGTTTTGAAGTGATCGTTCATCTCGACCGCACCGGCGAGCAATTTCATGCAATCGAGACCCAACATGGCAGCGGGCATCAATCCGACCGGTGACAGAACGCTGAAGCGTCCGCCGACGCCGTCGGGAACGCTGAAGATTTCTCCGCATCCGATCTCGGTCGCCAGGTCGTGCAGTTTGCCGCTTTCGCCGGTGACCGGAATGACAAGTCGCGACAACCACTGCGGGGCTTCGTCGCCAAGCGAAGATTCCAAGGTTCGCAAGAACTGGCGGAATGCAGCAGCCGTTTCCAGTGTGCCGCCGCTCTTGCTGATCACGACGATCGCCCAGCGTTCTTCGGCCGGGGAGTCACCGTAACCGCCGGCGATCAAGCGGTTCATCAACGCGGCGCTGGCATCGTTGTCGACATTGTTGCCTTCGAAATACATTCGAGGTTTGCTGCCACGAGCGGCGCGGGACAGTTCGTTGTGATAGGGATCGCAACAAGCGTCCATCATGGCGCGGGCGCCCATGTACGATCCGCCGATCCCCAAGACTGCGGCGGCGTCGAGATGATCGTGCAATCCATTGGCGACTTTGAAAATCCGGCCCAGTTCGCTCGATTCGCGGTCGGCCTCGTAGGCCGCCAGTTGTTCTTCGGGCAGCCAGAAAAAACGTGCGTCCAACGGTTGCTTTTCCGCAGGAATATCGCCGCTGTCGTACTGCTCGCGATCCGTCGTCACCATTTCGTCACGCAGTTCACCGAGCCGACCGGCCAAATCATTGATCTGCTGTTGGGTGATCCCGTACTCGGGATGAATGCTGCCGGACGGGTCGAATTGGATCAGGGGCATGGCGGATCTTCTCCAGCGGTTGGACGTCATTGACACAAGCCCCAAGCGTAATGCATCGGAGGCCGGTCATGCAGGTGTGGCAAACAGAACCAAGTCAGCCCAGAGATGACTGCTGCCCGCCTACCGCTGGCCGTCAGTCAAGATGACCGTCAAGGTGACCTTATCGCCCCCAATTTGCCGTGTACTGGCTCGCAAAAGCTGTGACCCTTTTCGTTCGTGCCGTTTCTCGACTAGGATTTCGAGCAAATGAACCCAGTGGACGTCGTCCTGACCTCTCCGTTTCCCTCCCTCCCATCTGAGAATCGATCCTGTGACCGAAGTTCGCCGAAAACCCGTGGTTTTGATTGTTCGAGACGGCTGGGGCGAAAACCCGTTCCCACAATGGGATCACGCCAACGCGATCGTCCAGGCGTCAACCCCCGTCGCCGATGCCCTGACGCAGCAATATCCCCACACCCTGATCCACACGTCCGGCGAGGATGTCGGGTTGCCCGATGGAGTGATGGGCAACAGCGAAGTCGGTCACCAAAACATCGGTGCCGGTCGCATTGTGGACCAGGAGGTCATGCGGATCACGCGAGCGATTCGCGACGGATCGTTCTTTGAAAAGCCGAGTCTGCTGGGGGCGATCAAGCACATTGAGCAGACCGGCGGCAAGCTGCACCTGTTGGGATTGATGTCCGACGGTCGTGTCCACAGCGATTTGGCCCACGCGTTTGCCATGATCGATTTTGCCAAGCAACACGGACTGGGCAAAGATCGGTTTGCGATCCACGTCATTACCGATGGTCGCGACACGACGCCTCAAAGTGGACTCGGGTTTGTTCGACAGTTGGAGCAGCACATCGACAAACAACAGACCGGTCGCATCGCCAGCGTGATCGGACGCTATTACGCGATGGACCGTGATTTCCGATGGGACCGTGTCGAGGAAGCTTACACGTTGCTGACCCAAGGCAGTGACACACGCGCCGAGTCCGCCAGTTCGGCCATTCAAGCCTACTACGACAATCCGACAGAGGCCGGGCGATCGGGTGACGAGTTCGTTCGCGCGACGACGGTCGACGATGGCAGCGGTCCGGTGACGGTGCAACCCGGCGATGCGGTCGTCTTCATGAACTATCGCGGCGACCGACCACGAGAGTTGACCAAAGCATTCGTGTACGACGATGCGGCTTGGGCCGGAATCGAAGGCGGCGGTTTTGATCGCGGCAACAAGATCGACAATCTTTTCTTTGCCACCATGGCTGGCTACGAAACCGGATTGCCGGTGAACGTGATCTTTGACAAACCGGCCAAGATGCCCAATATCCTCGGCGAGTATGTCGAGGGCCTCGGCTTGAATCAGTTCCGCTGTGCCGAGACCGAAAAGTATCCCCACGTCACGTTTTTCTTCAATGACTACCGTGACGAACCGTTCGGGCACGAACACCGGCAAATGGCGCAATCGCCCCGAGACGTCTCGACCTACGACCAAAAGCCTGAGATGTCTGCCGGCGAAGTCGCCGATGCGGTGCTGGCCGACATCGAATCCGGCGAAAGCGAACTGATCATCGTCAACTTTGCCAACGGTGACATGGTCGGACACACCGGGGTCCTGGCAGCGGCCGTCAAAGCGGTTGAGACCGTGGACGCGTGCGTCGGAAAGTTGGTCGAAGCGACGTTGGCCAAGGGTGGCTCACTGGTCGTCACGGCAGACCACGGCAACTGCGAACAAATGATTGACCCCGAAACCGGCGGACCGCACACCGCGCACACCACCTACGACGTTCCCTTGATCGTGGTGGAAGCAGGCGTCGAAGGCAAAACGCTTCGAGCAGGAGGTCGCTTGGCCGACATCGCTCCCACGGTGCTGGCACTGCTCGGTTTGCCCAAACCGGCAGAGATGACCGGCGAAAGTTTGATCGATCTTTCTTGATCGATCGTGGGTGCTTTTGTGTCCTATCACGTCCAGCTAAACTACCGCCATGAATGACCTTTTTCGATTAGACAATGACGTTGCCGTGGTGATCGGCGGAACCGGCGAACTGGGCGGCTTGATGGCCGAGGCACTGGGTGCCTACGGTGCCAAAGTCGCCGTCGTCGGGCGAAACCCTGAACGGGGCAACGCCCGCGCGGCCAAGATCGCCGAGGCCGGTGGCGAAGCCAAGTTTTTTGCCGCAGACGGACTCAGCGGCGATTCGCTCAACGAAGCCCGTGAGGCGATCAAGCAGTGGGCGGGTGCTCCTGCATCGGTGCTGGTTAGCGCCGCGGGCGGCAATCGTCCCGAAGCGACCATCGGACCGGGCGGCGATGTCTGCAAGTTGCCCCTGGACGCTTGGCGCGACGTGTTCGATCTGAACCTTGTCGGCGGTGCGTTGTTGCCCGCGCAAGTCTTCGCGCCCGACATGATCGATGCCGGCGTCGGTAGCATCATCAACATCGCATCGATGAGCGGAATCATTCCGCTCTCCCGCGTCGTCGCTTATTCCGCCGCGAAGGCCGCCGTGATCAACTTGACGCTGTGGCTCTCACGCGAGTGGGCAACCACCGGCGTGCGTGTCAACGCGATCAGCCCCGGTTTCTTTCCGGCTGAACAAAATCGCAAGTTGTTGTTCAACGAAGACGGCAGCTACACCGAGCGTGGCGGCCAAATCATCGGTCACACCCCGATGGGTCGATTCGGCAAACCGGACGAGTTAGCCGGCGCCACCGTATGGCTAGCCAGTCGACAAGCTTCCTCGTTCGTCACCGGTCAAAACATCGCCATCGACGGCGGATTTGCATCGGTCACGATCTGACCTTCCCTTTCCAAACGATCACCCATTCCCCCATACCCAAACAGAAATCTAATGAGCGGATTGAACATTCAAAGCGGCGATACAGAACTCGATTTCCTGGCACTGGGTGCCCTCGTTCACCGCTTGGATCCAGGCGTGATCCCTTTCCGCACTGCAACGTCGTTTGACGTCCACGTCTCAGGCGGCGAGTACAACTGCGCCGCCAATCTTGCGTCCTGTTTCGGTTTGAAAACCGGTGTTGCCACCGCAATGGTCGACAACGGAATCGGTGAATTGATTCAACGCCAAGTCCGTGCGATGGGCGTTCGTCCTTACTACAAAAATTTCAAGCACGACGGCGTGCGTGGCCCAAACATGGCGACCGTTTACAGCGATCGTGGTCAAGGCGTTCGCGCTCCCGTTGTTTTCTACAATCGCGCCAACGAAGCCGGCGCGATGCTCAAACCCGGTGACTTTGACTGGAAAGCGATCTTCGCCGGCGGTTGCAAATGGGTTCACAGCGGAGGCATCTTTGCCGCACTGTCCAGCACCACCGCCGATGTCGTGATCGAAATGTTCAAGGCCGCAGGGGAAGCCGGCGCGGTTCGCTCATTCGACTTGAACTATCGTGCCAAGCTGTGGGACACGATCGGCGGCTTGGCCAAGGGCCAAGAGATGATCGCCAAGATCGTCGAGCATGTGGACGTTTTGATCGGCAACGAAGAAGACCTTCAGAAGGGACTCGGCGTCAAAGGCCCTGATGTCGAAGAAAAATCCGACAGCAAGCTCGATCCACAAAGCTTCTTTGGAATGATCGGAAACGTCACCGAAAAATTCCCGCATGTCAAAGCCGTGGCAACGACGCTGCGTGAAGTCCACTCCACGAACCGACACTCGTGGAGTGCCGTGTTATGGTACGACGGAAAGAACCACGTCGCTCCCACTGCGGAACTTGATGTGATCGATCGCATCGGCGGTGGGGATGGATTCGCAAGCGGTTTGATCTACAGCTTGATTGATGGACGACCGGCTGAGGAAGCTCTCAAGATCGGTTGGGCACACGGTGCACTGCTGACGACATTCCCTGGCGATGTCACCCGTGCCACCCTTGCCGAAGTGGAAGCGTTTGCCGAAGGCGGCAGCGCCCGTGTTCAACGCTAACGACTGACTCGGATCATTCACGCGACTCACTACAGTCTACGCAACACGCTTGCGCGAAACGGCTTGCGTGGATCGGCACGAAAACAGTCTGCGCACATCAGCCGCCACGCGATAGCGCCCGGTTCTCAATCCAATACTTCGGGAACCGGATGCTATCGCGCTGCGGCTGATGAATAATCCGGGCTAGCGCCTAGCGGCTCACTAAATAGGCAAGCTGCAGGCTCGACGGACGGAGCTTCGCAGAACAATACCTGAGAAGCCGAATTCCGAGTCAACACGAACCTTTGAATAGCCCTGGCGTTGAACCGGCAGCGACTCTCGCCAGCATCTTTGGTCTCACTCAAGTGATCTGTTTTGACCGCTATTCTGCCGGGCTTTGCGGCAAAACACCGGGCGTTGCGGTAGCATAAAAGGGCTGCCGTCGTCGTGTTATGGATTAGCAATTCGCAGAAAAAAGACGGCAATACCTAAAAAAAAGCGGTACGAAATTCTGCCGAATTTTTCCCGGACATCGCTGGACAAAGGGGACAAATCAGATTCCCAATCGGCTACCCTTACAGTAATCACGACACTGTCGTGGGCCTATGTCCCTCAGTATGCTGCTATCGCCTGCAGCGGCTGACTATTCAATCCTCGCTTCTATTTCAATGAGGTTCTCATGGCGTTTGTACGTTTCGGCCTTTGGGCGTTGCTTCCACTTTGTCTTTTTGTTGGTTGTGGCGATTCTGGCCCAACTGCCCCCAGTCAGGATGAGTTGACTACTTATGTCAACGAGAATCCTGGTGAACCAGAAGTAGACGGCGGCGACGTGGGCAATGGCGACACCGCGGGCAACTGAGCCGAGTGTCGAGTTCTTTTTCTTTCTTTTTCTAAGAGGTTTTTTATGCGCAAAACGATGAAGAGCGCTGGTTTCACGTTGGTCGAATTGTTGGTGGTCATTGCGATCATCGGCATTCTCGTCGGCCTGCTGTTGCCAGCCGTCCAAGCGGCTCGCGAAGCAGCACGGCGGATGAGCTGTAGCAACAATTTCAAACAGCTCGGATTGGCAATGCAGAATTACCATTCCAATTACAAGAACTTGCCCGCTCACTCGGCAGGCACGACTTACGCCGCCAACTCAGGCACGCCCGATCCACGACTACCGGTGGCCGGTGGTGGTGGTCACAACCGCAACGAACTGAGCTACCTGCCCGGCCTGCTGCCTTTCATGGAGCAACAAGGGTTGTGGGAGCAGATCAGCAACCCGATGGACTACAACGGAGACGGAACGGTTGACTATCAAGCCATGGGACCAGATCCTCGCATGACGCTTGCGCATCACGGAACTGCTCCGTATACGCCGTGGCTGACCGACATTCCGACGCTGCGTTGTCCCAGCGATCCCGGTGTGGGCTTGCCCGCTCAGGGACGTACGAATTATGCGGCATGCCTTGGTGATTCGCCTCACCACATGCACGTCGGTAACGAGCAAGACAACGGGCTTACTCCCAATGCCAACTGGGCTCTTGCAGAAAAGGCTGCTTGCCGCGGTGTGTTTGTGGCCAGCAACGAAACCAAGTTCCGCGATATCCTGGACGGGCTGTCGAATACCATTGCCGCTGGCGAAATTGCGACGAGCCTTGGTGACCGAGATAAGCGAACCCATCCGCCCCAGGCTCCGACGAGCATCATGGCAACCTCCGGAAACCCTCAGGGCCCGGACAATGCGTTGGCATGCCGGGGCATGTTGGATCCCATTCGCCCTCGTTTCTGGGTCGCCGGTGCGCCCTTTGTCCAATCTCCGATTGCCGTTGGTGGGTCTGTTCAAGAATGGACCCGGGGCATGAAGTGGGCGTACGGTCGCCCACTTCAATCAGGCATGAACACGATCTTGCCACCCAACTCGGAGATCTGCATGCAAGGCAACGTTCACAATGAAGGTATCTTGCCGCCCAGCAGTCGCCACCAAGGTGGTGCACACATCTTGATGGCCGACGGTGCGGTCGTCTTCATGAGCGATTCGGTCGAAGCGGGCAACTCAAGTGCTCCGCCCGTTCGCTGGGACTCATGGGCCATCAATCCCGCAGGCTCTCCAAGCCCTTACGGTCTTTGGGGTGCCCTCGGTACACGTGCTTCTTCCGAAGTGGTCGAAGAATCACTGAATCAGTAGTGGCAGCAACGCTGTCATGATCAACACGATGCTTCTCCCGTGGCTCACGGGAGAAGCATTTTTTTGGCGTTGGTGTCGCCGACCCGCTATCGGGTGTTGAATTAGTCGTAGCTTGGCCACTCTTGGCCGACATTCAATACTCAGACGGGCAAGAGTGCCCATCCTACAGTCTTTCAATTCCAAAAACGGACTACATCAACGAACCGCTATCACGCTGCGGCTAACGAAGAATCCGGATTCGAAATCCGTTCGCACCCCGTTACTTCAACTCTCGCTCCCAAAGCTCATCCTGCCCCTGCGTCGCCAGGTATCGCTTGTTCACGGTCACGTTGCTCCAAACCTGAACCTCCCCAGTAGGCCATGTGACCTCAATGCTCTGCAGCATTGCTCCGACGCCCAACCCGAGATCCAGTATCGGTTGGTCCGTCACAAAGTAGCCATCGCCGGCTGTCATCCAAGTCGACAGGCTGCCACGGTTCGTGGTGACCAGCACCTTCGCACCAATCGCGTCGCGTTCACATTGAGTGCCGATCAGTTCCAGTTGAATCCACTGGCCATCGGAACGCGTCTGGTTTCTCAGTAGTGCAACCGGTCGGTCCAGATGGTTGATCACCAGGTCAATGGCCCCGTTGTTGTCAAAGTCAAACTGGGCCATCGCACGCCCAAGCACCGGTTCCGCCCAATAGCCAGACTCATCTTGGATATCTGCCGGTTCGAATCGGTCGTTCCTGCCGTAGAGAAACTGCTAGGACATACGAAACGGCTGTCCTTTGTGGGTCAAATCAAATATATGCCCATTGGTAACGAACAGGTCCTGCCAGCCGTTATGGTCGACATCGATGGCTTTGCACCCGAAACCGACCATGTTCTTGCTCGGCGAGTCCAGCTCGTATCGAATCGCCTGGTCAGAAAAAAATCCATTGTCTACCTGAAGATATAGATTGGCCGGTTCGTTGTAAAAGTTGGTGACGTGCAGGTCCACTCGACCATCGTGATTGAAGTCGCCTGTCGCGATTCCCATGCAGCCATACGACGCGCCACTGAAGGCGTTGGCCACTCCAGCGGAGTCGGCAATGTTTGCCAGCTTGCCGTTGCCGGTATGCTTCAGCAGATGGTTGGGGCGGACATCATTGGCGACGAACACTTCGTTTCGTCCGTCTCCATCGAAATCCGACACCATCACACCGAGAGACGTCGCGGGCTTGGCAGCTTCACGATCGATCACGTGTTCAATGAACGCGCCGTTGGTCTGATTTGCAAACCAACGGTCTGGGCTCGCATAGTGAGTCAGCGGCGATGGTGTCATGACGCCTCCTTCATCATCCAGCGCCGGTGCTGCATACGCGCCTTCGGTCTCGATATAATTGGACTCAAAAAGGTCTGGCAAACGATCGCCGTCTATGTCGGCGATCGCGACGGATGCCGTCACCATGTCGTTGCTGTTCATTCCAACAAGCTCAGTCGCGTCGCGAAACGTGCCGTCCCCATTGTTGATCATCAACCGGTTGGGACCTTGGTTTCCCAGCCACAGATCGGGCCAGCCATCCTGATTGACGTCGCCCGCGGCAATTCCGGCGGAGTAATGATGGTCATCGGTGCCAGCTTGGTGTCCCACGTCGGCAAACGAGTTGCCAACGTTGCGGAATAATTGGTTCGAAAGAGTGGCGGTCTCGTCGGGTGGCTGGCATCCACCTTGGGCAAAGTAAACGTCTGGCGATCCGTCCAAGTCGATATCGATCACGGCGATGCCGCCGCCAAGTGACTCATGCAACGCAATGGAGCTGAGGTCAATCTCGGTGTCCTTGTACCATTGAAAACTCAGTTTCATGTCTGAGGCGACATCCGAGAACACTGGCACCGCCAATGGCTGATCCGAAAACGGGTCTTGGTTATCCGTGGGATCACGCATTCGTTCCAGTTGCTCGAGCGAACCGGCGATTTCGAATGTTTCGGGCTTCAAGCCCAACAAAGCAGCATCCCACGGCATTCTCAAGGCATCGGGATTTGCACGTAGGTCGGCACGACGTTGTGCGATGACCGTTCGAGCGGGCGTCGCGCTTGGCTCCAACGCCAGCAGTGTCCAATGCAACGCTTCAAAGGGACGTTGTAATTGCAGCATGTACTGGGCCATCAATTGTTTCAGCGCCGGATCGCTTGGGTTATCCAGGATGTCGGCCAAGAGTTCCTCGGATTTCGCCAATTGAATTGCACGGTACCGAAATTGCTCCGCCGAATCACGTTGATTTAACGCATCCAACACTTTGGCCAAACGTTGGCAAGACGATCGATCGGTTGGATTGCGACGAACCGCTTCGAGCAACGCTCGGGCACATGCTTCATAGGATTGTTGATCGAAAAGAAAAATTCCCAATGCCGCCCAGTAGTCGCTCAGCTCTTTCGCAGGCTCTGTTGCGTCAGCGAGCCATTGCCGCACTGCCTGATCGTCCTGTAACTCCGCCAAGAGGCGGCCTCGCAACGCGAATGGGGCAGCGTGGAATGCATCAATATCATTCGCTACCGTTTCGTGCTGCTGCAGTATCGCCAGTGCATGACTGAACTCGCCGCGACTGAAGAACCAGCGGGCGGTCTTGGGGGCGTCTTCCTTGGGGGCATCCATCACAGGTGCGGATTCATTGCGACGAATCAGCGAGCAGGTTTCCTCGAACGTGGCGACGCCGGTTTGCACCAACGCATCGACTTGCCGGGCGGCCTCTTCGCAGCGCCCCTGCTGGTTCAGCAGAAACGACAGCCTGCGGCGCAGCTCAATGACTTGTGAGAACCGGCCGCTCGCTTCGGGCACGTTTCGCAATCGTGTCATCGCCTCGGAGAGGCACTCAATGGCTTCGGCGTTTTGATTCGATTGCAGTAAGGATTCCGCGAGTTGTTCAAGAGCATCCAAGCCCCGTTCCGTATCCAAGTCGATCGATTCGCATAATTCGATTGCGGCGGCGTGGTCACCGGATGCAACTGCAACCCGAACTGCGAGCCAGCGAACTTTCTCTGAGCTTGGGTTCAGGACCAAAGCATCCTGAGAAAACTTTGCCGCTGCCTCCAGATCATTGGCGTCCAAAGCGAGTTCCCCTCGCGACAAGAGGCTTCGCAACCGAGACGCGTTTTCGTCACGCGATTTCGTGCCGTCCGTGGCAGCCGACTCCACACCGCCAGCGAACGAACCTGAAGACTGCCCCTGCTTCGATTCGTCCCCATTGCACCCCACGAGTATTCCGACCAAACAAAGCATGGAAATTTGTTTTCGGAACGGCCAACTGTTGTGTGTCAACGAATTTTCCGATCGCTTCGATAAAAACACATTCACTCTGGGGACTTTGATGTATTGGAAAAATTAGCGAGACTCGATCTTTCTTGAACTTCGCGATTCCTTCCATACGACGAATTGCACGGCTGCTGCGAAAAAAGGTAAAATTTGAGAAAGTCGAGTGCCTCTCATTGCGTTGCCTATATTAATGCTGACTTCTATCCAACGTTTTTGCTTTTTGAATTGCGCCGTTTGGATTTTGATCGTAACGGGATGCACTCGTGACCTTAAGCAACAAAAGGAGTGTGACCGGCAACCCGCCGGTTAACATGCCATGGTAAGCGGAGTGTAGTGGCAGACCATGTTACGGTTTGGATGGGTGCTCTCGCTCAACTCCGTGACTCGCTGTTTGCAGAATTTATCCCAGTAGTCACTCTGAAATACCGCCCGCACGTTGAGCATGCTCCGTGCAGCTTCCAGCGTCCAACGCATCCCGCTTCGTTCCATGCGGTCCTTTACCAAGTGCCCGCACGCGCCTTCGATCACACCCGAGGCAATCGGGTAGCCTGCAGCAAGATATTCGTCGTAACGCATCCGATCCTTGTGTTTCTCGAAGTAACCACAGATGCGTCGAAGGTCTTTGAGTTTATCGCCCTTGAGTTTCCCAAGCGAACCCATTCGACGTAGCCCTCGGATCACCCCGTTGACCTCACCACGCAGGATTTTCAGCAATCGCTCCCGCGTAAACGCTGCTCGCTTTTCGCTGGATTTCTCGAACAATGACGAAGCCTCCCACACGTAAGTCGCTACGTGAATGATGTCCAAGATTGGCACCACTAATGGATCGTCGCCTAAGTGTAACTGCGCGACTTCCCAGAGGCTCTGCTGACCGTCCATTAACAGAATGATCACTTGGAGTTTCTTTCGGCGGACACTGACTTGATCTGCGAGCCATGCGATCCCCTCGTGGATACCGCTGATGGGAACCTCCGTATCGTCGTCCACGAAGGTCGCGGGAAAGTGAGCCGATGTATGCTTGTGCTTTGGCCGCGGTCGTTTCTTTTTGCTCTTGCGTGATTGCGTGCCGGGTTCTTTGTCATCACGGAACAAGGCAGCGACAATTTGCTCGGCTGTGCGAACATAGGGATCGACGGTGTAAGCACTCGTGACCGTTGCCATGCGACGGTTTCCGGGCCGTTTCTTTGCTGTCTCAAAAGCAGCCACTTTGGCGGCATCGTCTTTGATCAAGGGAACGCCCTTGCAGTCGGCCGAAGCGACGAGAAGCTCGGCTTCATCCTTCTTTTTGGGCGTCGGCAAGTCGTCCAGAAAGGCATCGGCCTGGACCCCCATTCTCTGGCTGGTCTGTTCGAGCGTGTCGATCGAGAATTTCGCTCCGAAAACGAGTTCGAGATTATCAGCGGCCTGGTTGAATGCGGATTCGACGCAGAACATTTGGGAGAACTCTTGGAGCAGGTACGACCAGCGGTGCTCCGGCAGTTGCATGCGGGCGCTGATCGGATGCAGTTCGATTCTCTTGTTCTTTCCCGGGCTGTAGGTGTACTGTTGAAAGGCGTGTTCACCGAAAATCGACCGAACCACCGTGTCGGTCGGTTTCTCGCTGCGTCGCAGTGTTTTGCCTGATTCGCTGACCGCTTGATCACCAAGGTCCCCCTTGCCTTGGAGTTTGGTGAAGAGCTCCATCGCCAGAAAGCCGGTTTTCAAGACAAGATTCCACACGGCACGCTCGGTTTCATCGAAAGACTGGCCGCATTTAGAAGCATTGACGACGTGTTCTCGGATGGTGTCGCCGCACTGCTGCAGTTTCTCGGCGATTTGCTCGGGCGACTGCGGAAAAGAAGACGAAGTGGGGTTGTCAATATCGCTTGAATGTTCGACGCTCATTTCAGCGGCCTCCTGCCTTTGATACCTGGAAGTTAGAACCCAAATCATGGCAGGTTGGCCGCTTTTTGTTTACCCAGATTCCGCAATGCTCCGCAGAAGCCCCGCGGGTTGCCGGTCACACTCCAACAAAAGGTGGAGCCTGGGAACGACGAATATACGACGAAGCTGGATCAAGCGGAGCGGCTATTGATCGCCGGACAGCTTCAGGAAGTCGAGCCGATTGTAGCAGAGCTGTTGTTGCAGGACGAGAGAAACCCAAGAGCCAACCTGATCGCTGGAATTTTCTTTAAGCTTCAGGGGCGATCTGCCGACGCGAAGTCAATCTTGCGGCCGTTGTCAGAAAGGGATTCGAGCGTGGGTGCCATCGCAAAGTTGCATCTATGTGAAATCCTTTTACGTGGTGGTGAGGTGGGACTTGCTATCGAGACGTTTGAAGCGTTGAAGAATTCCAAATGGACGTCGAACCAGGACCGACATGCTGCGGCGCGGGTGTTGAATGAGCTAGGGTACCGGCATGATGCAAACGAGCAGATAAGAGCTTTGCTAAGGTTCGGGGAAGCGACGCTGGAAGAGTTGAGGTGTTTGGCTGCTCCCGAACGAGCTTATTTCCCTTTTGCGACAAAGCCTGGGGTTGAGTCGATTCCAAAGTTTGGATTGTTGAACGTCGCTAGGTGCCTGCACTCGGAGGGTGACATCCGTGATGCGGTCGAGATCATTCGCGAAAGCGAAGAACTCGCAGATGGGAATCCGGTTGTTGTTGCTTACTGGGGGCAACTTCTACTCGAATCACAGCAGTTTGACTTGCTCGACGAGTGGGTTGCCAGCACGGAAAGTAAATTGCAGCGTTATCCATCGTACTGGCTCGCCGTCGGAGGTTGGGCGATGAGGCGCAAGGATTTCACGAGTGCAGTGCGCTGTTTTGCGGAGGCGATTTGTCGTGAGCCAGCAAGCGTTTCGGCACACGATCAGTTGGCATTGGCGTTCGCGGGACTTGGGGATCTGCAGAACGAGACCCGTTTTCGCAGTCGAGCCACGGAAGTCGAGTCAGCTCTGTTGCAAACTCGAAAGGTCATTGAGAGCCCTGTTGCGAACTGGAGTGATGTTGTTGATCTGACCGTAATGCTTCGTGGTTTGGATCGACCGTTCGAAGCTATCTGTTGGGCAAAACTTGGAGCCCAGCGTTTCGGTCTGTCCGCAGATCATCTGACAAAAATCGAAACAGCACGGCAGAATGAATTGCGAACTGAATCATCAACAAGCTCACTGAAATCTAGACTGTGTGGAATCGAGATCGACCGATACGCATTGAAGATCGACGACGTGATTGCTGCCGAACTTGGAAGCAAGAAATCGAAAGGGGGGATTGAATCGGCGAAGCTTGAAATGAAGTGTTTGCCACCGAAATTCGTCAATGTGGCGGAGCAGACCGGAATTCACTTTCTGTATCGAAACTCTGCTCCTCCGATCCAACGAGCTTTTCGCATTTACGAGGCGTATGGCGCGGGTATCGCCGCAATCGATTATGACCAAGACGGCGCGGTTGACTTTTACCTAGGACAGGGAGCTGCCGATTTGCCTGATGGCCCAGCCTCTGACGCTAATGAGCTTTTTCGCAATCTTAGAGGCAGATTTCAATCGGTCGGTGCGGAAACTGGCAGTAACGATTTTGGGTACACGTTTGGGGTAACATCGGGAGACATTAATCAAGACGGCTTTCCTGATATTGTCGTCGGGAACATGGGCGAAAATACCATTTTGATCAATCAAGGGGATGGGACATTTGTTTCTCATGCCCCTGGGACGGACTCCTGGAGAGAATCTTATTTCACGGCATCCGTTGCGATCGCGGATGTTTCAGGTGACAACGTTCCTGATGTCATCGAAGTCAATTACTTGGACGACAAATCGATCTACGAGAAAGTAAACATCGCCCCCAATGGGGTGATTGCGAACGGGCCCAGGCCATTGCAGTTCATTCCTGCAGTCGACAGAGTATTTGTCTCAGACCGCCAAGGTGATTTCATCTCGCAGAAGCTTGGTGACGGCGGAAGTTCCGACGCTGCGACAGGACTTGGATTAGTCGTCACAGACATTGATGACGACGGCAAGATCGATCTTTATATCGCGAACGACTTGATGCCGAACTTCTACTGGAAACCTACTTTTGAAAAAGACTCGGCAGTAAATTCACTCAAGTTCATCGATCAAGCAGTCGCAAAAGGTGTCGCTATTGGAAACCAGGGAATGCCTCTTGGGTCCATGGGCATTGCCTCCGCTGATTTTGATGGCAACGGCTTGCTCGATCTGCACGTGACAAACTTCTACAACCAATGGTCCAATCACTACATCCAAAGATCAGACAGTGGTTTTAATGACCAAGCCCTGCCGTCACAATTGGATACTGCAACCTACCCCATGGTTGGTTTCGGTGTCGAAGCACTTGACTACGACAACAACTCCACCATCGACCTGGTCATCGGAAATGGACACATCGAGGACATCGGTGATGGAAGTGAGTTTCGTATGCCGACGCAGATTTTTTCTGGGAATGGGACAACCTTCGAGCAAATGAATGTCGATGGCGATCCCTATTGGAATAGGCCGCATCTTGCACGTAGCCTGATCACTTGTGATTGGAATCGCGACGGACGTATCGACGTTGCGGTCTCAGATCTATTAGAGCCGTTTGTTCTCCTGGAGAATCGCACCCAGAGCCAACGCAACAAATGGATTCAACTTCGGCTCGTCGGGACGGAGACTGAACGGGATGCGATTGGCACTCGTGTTCAGGTCTCCTACACCTTGGCAGGTTCCTCTCGTATGTTTACTCAATTTGTAACGACTGGAGACGGCTACATGTGTCGCAATGAGCCGATCCTGTCATTTGGTGGCGAGACGATGCCCGCTGGAGTTGACATTAGTATCCGTTGGACCAGCGGGATGATTCAGGAAATTTCAAATGTTCTCGTTAATCATCGATATCTCATTGTCGAGGGCGATGATGCGGTGTATTTCGATTGATCTACGACTGAGGAGTTCGGATGCATGATCTAACGTCTGGCGTCGACTACAATGCTGTTCCAATGGCCAGACCCAGTGAAGCTGGCCAATGAATCAAATTACCCCAACTCATTCCACGCATGATTGCGTTTGCCTGTCCGAAATGCCAACATCGTTATCGAGTCCCTGTTGCAAACGCGGGACGTGTGGCGGCATGCAAAAAATGTGAGCACAAGTTTCGGATTCCGAAGCCCAAATCGGAGAACGAATCTCAAGAGCAGTCCAGCCCTTCACGAACATCAGGGGCGGTGCCGGCGACTGTACCCCAGGCAAAAAACGAGGGGAAAAGAGCGTCCACCGAACAACCGGCTTCGACTGCTGAAACACTGATGGAGCAGATACGCAAAGAATTTGAGGGCAAGGTTCCCAGGAACCTGTTCAACATCGGTTATCGCATCTCGCTCTTGGCCGTCGCGTTTCTGATGCTGCTCTTGCCCGTGCTTTATCTCAGTGTGATCGCGGGTGCCGGGATCGGGCTCTATTACTATTTCACGGAGGTCATGCCGGGGTTGATGGAGACCCTGCCGCGTGGTCGTGGGGCAGTGTTTGCGATGATGATCTACGTCACACCCATCGTTGGCGGCCTGATCATGATCGTGTTCATGATCAAGCCGGTATTCTTCACGCTGGTCCCCGAGCGTGCACAGCGAAAGCGATCACTCACCAAAGCGTCAGAGCCGGACTTGTTTGAGCTGGTTGACCACATTTGCGGAGTGACGCGGAGTCCCAAGCCGAAGCGGATCGACATCGACTACGACGTGAACGCATCGGCCTCATTGCGAAACGGTTTCTGGAGTTTGTTTCGTCAAGACCTTGTATTGACGATTGGTGCTCCGTTGATAGCAGGGATGAATCTGCGTCAGCTTACGGGCGTTCTTGCTCATGAATTTGGACACTTTGCCCAAGGTGGCGGTATGAAATCCGTCTACGTCATTCGCATGATCAATTCATGGTTTGCACGTGTCGTCTATCAACGCGATCAATTGGATGAGCAGCTCGACAGCGCCATCGAAAATGGTGACTGGCGGATTTCCATGATTTTGCTGGTCGGAAAACTGTTTGTCTATCTCAGCCGGATGATCCTCTGGCTCTTCATGATGATCGCTCACGCAGTCAGTTGCATCATGATGCAACAAATGGAGTACGATGCGGATCGCTATGAAGCGTTTGTGAGTGGCAGCGACTACTTTGCCGAGACTCACAAACGCATTCTGCAGCTTAGTTTGGGTCAGCAAGGGACGATCAAGGCGGTGATAGAAGGCCTGGAAAGTCGGCATTTATTGGGCGACTTGCCGAAGCTGACGTCTTCTTTTGCAGAACAGGTCAGCGCTCGTGACCTGCAAAAAATGGACAAGGCAAACGAGGAAAGCACTGGTTTGTTGTCGACGCACCCGTCACACACCAGCAGGATCAAGGCGGCCAAAAAACTGAATGCGCCAGGTATGTTTCACATCGAGCGTCCGGCTCGCGAAGTGTTTCGTAACTTTGAGGGACTTTGCCAAGGAGCCTCGGTCGATTTCTATCGCAACGAGTTTGGAGTGTTGGTCAAACCCGAGCAGTTGGTTTCGTGGGACGATGAATAACGATGGGGCAGATCGGACTGCGCCGCCGGAGGCTACTCCAAAGGCACGATCTTGAAACGGCCTTTGTTGAAGTCCACGTCGTAGCCTTTCCATGACAGCACCATGATTGGCAACATGAAGCAGGTGGCGGCGATGCCAAAGATTCCCATCAGCAACAACGCCATCGGTGTGTCCGTGATATCGTCTTCGAACACCTGTCCCACGACCAGTTCGCTGATGTCGGGCCTGTCGGGGACGTAGCGAATCGCGACAGAATCACCGAAATGGATGGAGTCATAGAACTCACGGGTGACTTCCACATTGTGCGTTTCCACCGTGCCGTCGGTTCCGGTCACGCTGTAGTGAATTCTGCGTGTTCGACCATTGGGGGCAATCAGCTTGTTCGTCACGGTTCCGGTTCCGGCAACCGCACTGGACGCCATCAACTGATTCGCTTCGTGACGCCAATACGCCTGCAATGGTAGGAAGATTCCTGCCGTCCCCATCAACAGTGTTCCGACTCCTGTGATCAATGCCGTTCGACGTCCCTTCTTTTTGCCCGCGGCGGAGACCGCTCGTTTTTCGCCTGCCGGATTTTCCGTGATCCCAGCCATCCCACGGATTTGACTCAGCATGTCCCCGTGACGTTTGAATACGCCGGTGATTTTGCCAACCGGCTCGTTGTCAGCCCCAGCCAAGGTGATGACCTTTTGCATCATCGTTCCGGGGTTCGTGCTGTCAGCGACGCGAACATCATGGATATGTTGCCAAGGGATGGTCTGAGACGTCTTGCCGATCAATTCGATGCCCTGCGGCCACAGTCGCACTTCCCTGATCGCTTTGTTATTGGACCACGCTCCCATCAGCGAAAACACGCCCCCAATGATCGGCATCGTGGTCGACAGGTGCATCGCCATCTGCCCTCCATTGAGGAACATCAAATGGACGACGAACATGATCAGACCGAATGCCACCAAGACGCATCCCAGAAAGCCCGGTAGCACGACTCCGGTCAGCGGCGTCGTCGATGAAGCGTATGTGAGCGGCCAAGTCACCGGAGCGGAATGGCCTTCCGTGTCGGCCGGCACCTGCAGCGACTTGGGGGCACGATATGGATTGTCAAAATACTGATCGTCACGTTGCGACAAAGGATCGTTGTGCAATGGACCACCCTCCGATTGAGATAGCGTGTTACCTCATCCTACGATTCAGTGTAACCAGATTCGATACTGGAAGGTGCCCCCACGTACGTCAGGCTTTCTAGCCTGACATACCCCGAGGTGTCAGGCTAGAAAGCCTGACGTACGCGCTGAGTGTCAGGCTGGAAAGCCTGACGTACGTGGGCTTTAAAACAGTGTGTCCACGTCGTCGTCGCTGACGCGTTTCATCACGCGGTCGGTCAATTCGGCAAAGAACCAATCGCTGTCACGTCCGCCGTGAACGTAGTCTTCGCTGCCGTCCGCGGTGATGGCTGCGGAAAGCTCATCGATCAAGCTGCCGATTCGTGTCGACACCGCTATGCTGTCGTCCGACCAAACCGACATCAATCGGTCCTCGTCGACTTCGCCCAATGAGTCGGCGATCAACAGGTCTTCGCCATTGCTGCCTTCCAAGCGGTCTTTGCCCGATCCACCCACCAGCACGTCGTTCCCGTCGCTTCCGTGTAGGCGATCGATGCCAACTCCGCCGGACAGGAAGTCATTTGCCTTGCCACCGCGCAGTTTGTCATTTCCGCCACCTCCGTACAAACGCAGCGGAATCGTCAGCTGTCGATCGGCGGCGATGTCATCGTCGCCGTCACCGCCAAAGATATCGATACGGCTGATGTTTTGGTACAAGGTGGTCGTGAACGGTCCTCCCGAACTGTGGCGTAGCTCCACCGAGTTGGGTTCGCCTTTGACCCAAATCAGACGAATGTCGTCGTTCTCGCTGGTGGCTCCGAATACCAAGATCGACATGCCGGGCTGATCCAGGTCGGCGATCAATTGTGCCGCGTCGACAACGATGGGAACCGTTCCCGATCCGATGCCGTTTTCACTATCGGTCGCTGTGACCGTGGCAGTAAAACTGCCCGAATGCGCCGGGGTGAAGCTGAAGGTAGCCCCGATGCCACTGTCGATCACTTGTCCATTGGAGTCGGTGATCTCCCAGATGAAGTTCGGCGTGGCACCCGGTGGCAGGTCGCTGATTGCAGCGGTCAACGTGATCGCTTGGCCGCTCACACCCGTTGCGGCAGTCGGGACATCGACGATTCGTGGAACCAATACCGGCGGATCCACCGGACCTGGATCAACGGGCGATCCGCCGCCGGAATTCCAAGTGGCCGGATCGGCGACTCCGTTGGCCGAGTCGATCAAGAATTGGGTTTCGATCGGCGTGATGTTGTTGAAACGGAACACGCCGATCTCGTCTCGCAAATCATTTCGTGGGAAATCACCGCCGTCGTCAAACAATCGATTGACGCCGCCGTCGGCTCGCAGGCTGTCCCTACCACTGCCACCCATGATCTCGTCGTCGCCGTCGAGTCCACGAATGTTGTCGTCGCCGATCTGCCCCAGCAGTTGATCGTTTCCATCTCCACCGTTGATTCGGTCACCATGCAGCTCCAATCGGATCTCGGCCAACGATGGATCATCGACGTAGTTCTGCAAACTGTCGTCAAAGTAGCCGATCTGATAGCCGCTGCGGTCAAGTGTTACTTGTCTGGGCAAGTCGTCCATCATCATCGGTTGGATGATCGCGCCGTTGTCTCCCAGAACAATGTCATCTCCATCATCGCCATCGATTCGGTCCTCACCGATCTCCCACCGAGCTTCGATCATCCCGATCCGACGTTCTGGCATCAGGGCGTCGGCCACTGTTCCGGTGGGTCGTGCGCGATCCAGTTGAGCCAAATGGTTCGCGTTCACCTCGGCTCGCTTCGCATTGGCAATCTGGTCGAGCAGTTCTTCGACGTGAATGTCCAAGTCTCGCAGTTCGCCGGCATCCGCAGGCGACTGCAGGACCATCGGTGTGACGATGATTCCTCGGTCGCCCAGGATCACGTCGTTGCCAAGTCCGCCGGTGATCTCGTCCAGATCCAACAGCCGATCCAGTGATGGAACAAAGGCGATCCGATTGGCTGGCGGAGCCGCACCGAGTTGCGTCTGCACGGCACCGCTGCGGGAATCTTTGCGAGCCTGCAGATCGGATTCCAAGTTGTTGGTCAACACACGCAGGCTGTCTTCTAAAGCCGCAAGCGGTGCGCCAGAGATTCCCACCGTAACGACTGTGTCCGGCCAATCCGCTTCACTGCCGGTGACCAACGGTGCGATCAAAGTCCCTTCACCACCGATGATGGTGTCGTCACCGGCATCGCCATCAATGTCGTCTTCACCCATGATCAGACGATAGTTGTTGACATAGTCGGCGCTGGCAGCCGTGATGGCTGGCAGACTTGGGCGAGTCGCTCTGGCATCATCAAACATGCGTTGCAGAACAGGCAAGTGTGCCAAATCGACCATGGCTGCAGCGTCCGTGGCCAGGATTTCAAAGCCACTGAGGTAGTGATGCATGGCGGCAGCGTTTTCCTCGACGGTTCCGCCACCGGGCAGCTCTCGGGTCATTGGCATTTCGTAATAACCGTTGTCTCCTACGATCACGTCTTGCCCGTCGCCGCCGCTCAAATCATCGCCGCCGATTTCAATGTCGCGATCCATCACGATGACACCGTCGATCTCATGGTCCACAACGGCTTGGTCCAAGGCTAGTCCCTCCAGCGAATGCATCAGCGTTGCGATGCGTTGCTTGGCTGCCCGCTGAAGTTCCTCCAGGGGTTCGATGTCGGTGTCCAGCTCGCTTTGTGCGATGAAATTGTCACCAAAGATCAAGTCGTCTCCCGCATCGCCTCCGATCGTATCTCCACCGGCCAAATCGTCGGCGTGGCCGATGACGGTCGGCGTCAAGGCAACAGAAGGCGTCAGCAGCAGTCCGTCACCCGTCGCGATCGAATCGTTACCGGCGAGCCAAGACAGTTCGGCATTGACACCTGAAACGCGGTCCCAACGGGGTTCCTGGGCAATCAGTCCGCCCGGTTCGGCGGTCATCTCCGGAATGATGGTTTGGCCGATGCTGGGCAGGTTGGGAACGATGCCCGTCAAGTTGCTGGCACCGGCATCAACGCCGATTAGCCGGATGCCGTCGATCATTTGCGACAGATCGCTTTCATAGGGAACCGTGTTGACACCGTAGTCACCGATCAGTGTGTCGTCGCCCGCGTCACCGTTGATCTGGTCGGCACCACGTTGTCCCAAGATCACGTCATTGCCGTCACCGCCACGCACGATATCGTCGTCGGAATCCACCAACTCGATCAACAAGGCAACCGTTTGCCACTGACCGGACAACGGATCGATCTTGCGTTGCCCGTTTGGCAAGTTCACACCAGCCAAGACGATGCGATCGGCATCCAAGATTTGACGTGCCGCATCAGCGGGCAGACTTGCCAAGCCGTTGGGGTCCAGCGGCAGGATGTTGCTGATCCGGCCTACTTGTTCGGTAACGATGTCGCGGTGCCATGTGCCGTCGGTGTCCAACTGTGGTGTGCCGTCTGCGTTGAAATCTCGCAGGATGAGTCCGGCATCGGCGAGGATGTAGTCGCGTCCGGCACCGCCGTCGATGGTATCGCTGCCCAGGCCGCCAACGATTTCGTCCGAGTCGTCTTCGCCCAGAATCTGGTCATCACCGCGCTGGCCGATCAGGATGTCCTGAGCTTCGCCGCCCATCAGGATGTCGTCGCCACCGATCAAGTCCTGGTCGTCAAACGGCGTGATTTCTCGGATCGCGATCGTATCAAACGGCGCGAGATAGTTTTCCCAGGTGCCAAGCTGCGGCGACAGCAAGGTCCGCGTGATCAAAGCATTATCACCCAAGATCACGTCTTCGTCTTCTTGACCGTCGATCGTGTCATTGCCATCGGCGCCGAAGGGAACATTGTGTCCACCGACGAGGTCGTCTTGTCCCAGACCGCCATGGATGGTGTCGTTTCCTTGGCCGCCGAAGATGAAGTCGTCACCGTCGTTGCCCTGGATCACGTCATTGCCACCCGCATCAGCGAGAGTAATGAAACGACTGATCGCATTGCGATCCACCGGTCGGGTGTAGTCGATTTCACCGTGGTCGCCCAGGATCACGTCATGTTCGCTACCTCCACTGATCGTGTCGTCCGCCGTGCCGCCGAAGATGATGTCGTTGTCTGCGTCACCATTGAGGATGTCGTTTCCGCCAGCGGTTGGATCGGTCACGATGATTTGATCCAAGGTCGCCGCATTGCCGTCACCGATCAGGAAGTCAATTTTTCCGTTGTCCCCCAAGATCGCATCGCGTCCGTTGCCGCCATGGATCGTGTCGCCATCGGCACCACCGAGCAAGATGTCCTCGCCGTCTTCGCCAAAGATCGTATCGCCACCGGCGACCACGGACACACTGGTCAGAATTCGGTCCAGCGATCCCGGCGTCGCCCCCGACCCGACTGGTTCCAGATCGTAATCCAAACGTCCGTCGTCACCCAAGACGATGTCGTTGCCAGCGCCGACGTTGATTTGGTCACCCGCGTAACCACCCAAGACAATATCGTCTCCGCCGCCGGTAGTGATCGTATCACTGCCACCACTGACGAGGTCCGTGGTTTCCAGGGCCAACGCGTTGCCAGCGTCGTCGAACGTCGCGTTGCCGTTGTCACCCACCACGATGTCGCGAGAGACGTCGCCTGTCAGGTCGCTGCCGGCATCAATTTGGTCACCACCTGCTCCACCGAACACGACGTCGGCACCCGCAGCGGTGTTGATCAAGTCACCAGCCCCATCGTCGGGATTGGTCGTGGTGATCAGCGTCAGGACGGAAGCACTGCCTCCGGTAAAGAACACCGCCAAGCCGTTGTCACCGAGCACAATGTCGTCACCGCTGTCGTTGCCGATCGGCGACAAGTCCGCTCGGTTGACATCGATGGCATCGCTGCCAAACCCGCCCAAGACGATGTCGTCACCGTTGCCCACGGTGATGTCGTCATCACCGCCGACTTGAGGAGCCGTTGTCGTTAGGTCGGCGATGATTCCCGCGTTGGAGAAATTCACCAAGCCGTTGTCGCCCAGCACGATGTCGCGAGACGCATCCGTGCCGCCTGCCAAGATCAGATCGTTGCCGACGCCGCCCAGCACGATGTCGTTTCCGTTGTCGACGTTGATCAAATCCCGGTCGCCGTCAGTCACAAAGGTCGTTTGGATCTGAGTCAAAATGGATCCTAGACCTCCGGTATAGAAAACCGCTGAGCCGTTGTCACCCACCACAATGTCGTCACCCGAATCGGTGCCGATCGGTGCCAGGGTGGACCGGTCGACATCGATGGCGTCGGTTCCGATGCCGCCGAAGACGATGTCGTCTCCGTCGCCGACCACGATATCGTCGTCACCGCCGATGGTCGGATCGGTTGTCGAGATATCAGTGATTCGACCGTCGGCCAAGAAGTTCGCAAAGCCGTTGTCGCCGACGACGATGTCGCGAGCAACGTCGGATCCGGCGTCGATGTCATCGCCACCGTCGCCGCCGAAGATCACGTCCGGGCCGGCACCGGTCACGATGATGTCTCGGGCACCTTGATCAGGTGCGTTGGTTGAAATGGTGATCAACACATCGTTGCTGAATGTGGCTTCACCACCGTCACCGACCACGATGTCTCCATCCAAGGACGATCCGCCCGTGATGAAATCACCCGCAACGCCTCCCAGCAACACGTTTCTCGCATTGCCGGCAGTGATCGTATCCGAGTCACCCTTGGTCGGCGTCGTGGTCGCGATTCGCGTCAGTTGACCGGTCGCCGGATCGAACTCCGCGATACCTTCGTCGCCCAGTGCGATGTCCGCCGCATTGTCGCTGCCGGCAAGCAGCGTGTCGGCACCTGCACCACCCAGCATGATCTTGCGTCCGACACCGGCGGTGATGAAATCGCCTGCACCGTCATCAGCTGCGAACGTTTCGGCGGTGATCAAGTAGCCGAAGCCGTCCGTGGTATCAACGTTGCCCACATGACTGAAGACGAGTCGACCGTTGTCACCGACCAGAATGTCATCGCCCGATTCAGGTGTTTGCGGATTGGCCAAACGATCGTAGTTGATGTAATCGACGCCGAATCCACCAAAGATTCGGTCGTTATCGTCACCACCGTCGATCCGGTCACTGCCACCCACGGTCGTGGATTCACTGCTGGCCGTGATCACGGCGCGATTGGTCAGCAACAGCAGATCGGTTGACGCCGCAATGTCGTCGGCAAAGGTTCCCGGATCACCTTCGTCCGCGGGACGAATTACACCCAGTGTGATGCTGCCGTGGTCGCCGAAGATCAAATCGTTGCCGGCGCCGCCGAACAAGTCATCGTCGCCTCCTGTCACAGGATCTTGATTCTTTGGCAACTTGGTCGCCGTCGGTCCATTGACCGGGTTAGGGGCCAGCATTCCTGTTGGAACCACCTCGATCGACAGGACGCTGGTGGCGCGATCAAACCGAGTCGACAGGTTAGCATTCAAGCCGCTGTCCCCGAGGATATGATCGTTCCCGTCGTTTCCTCGAATCGTGTCGTTGCCAGAGCCACCCAGCAGCAGGTCATCGCCGCTGCCGCCGTTGATGATGTCGTCGCCTTGACCCCCGTAGACGGTCACACCTAAGGTCGAGGTGATGTTGAAGACATCGTTTCCAAATCCGTCAAACTCGATCGCGTTGGGGGACCCAAAACCGGATTCACCGCTGTATCGGATGCCGTCTTGGAACGTCTCGCCCAACAGGATCAAAGGAGCGTCCACGTCGTTCTCGATGTCCAGGTCGCCATCGACACCGGCACCGGAAACATTGAATGTATCGTTGCCGCCACCGCCGTGAATGACCGTGATCGCCCCGGGATCGGAACCGGTCACGTTGATCGTGTCGTCACCTTGGCCGAGCATGATCTCGACAATTTCCAGATTGTAGTGGTTGATTCCTGCGGGAACATGGATGCCACCGGTCGCGGTCCCGTCGTCGGTTCCCATCGACAATCCCGAGATGTTTGACGCGTTGACATTGACGACGTCATCACTAACGCTGCTGTCGTTGAATACCAACAGACGGTCCGTCTGTTGCAGTTCATCCGTTGAGTCCGTTTGGTTCGTCGGTGCAACGGGTGCTTCGTAGGGCAGCATGATCGCGGGCGACAGACTTCGAGACTCCGTGCCTTGGCCACCGTCGATCATGATGGGTCCGCCCATTCCACTGAGAATGTGGTCTTGAAGGGCAAAGTAACGCAGCGAGAGATCCGGAGAGGTGGATGCGACAGCCGAAACCGTGACGGTGACGGGCAGATTCCAGTTCGTTGCATCAAAGATGATGTAGGGCTGCGGATTGTCCGCATCCGCCGGCATCACTCTCGGTCCACTGACAGACGTTTGGCTGTCCGGCAATAGACCGATCCGTACCGGCATGGTCGGTCGTCTGGTCAGCCGGACCGTATAATCATCTTCACCGGCAGGCGGAGTCTGGCCAGAGATCACGAGGGTCTTGCCATCGCTTTCTTCGATGAGCACACCGGCCGAGTCGTCGTCGTAAACGCTGACCAGCAGGTCCGTGGTTTTGGCATCAGCCGCATCGTTGAACTTCGGATCGACACTGCTGATGCTGTGCCGGATATTGCTGATGCCCGTATTCTCGACGTCCGTATCATTCACGGCGACGACGATGATCGTTTGCAGTTGATTCCAATCGGCCTTTGCGATCGTGATCTGCGACGTCGTCAGTTCGACGCGGGTCAATGCATCGATTTGGTGATACAACTTGACTTGATCGTCGTGGTCAAAGTGAACCACGACGTCTTCCGCCGGTTGGCTGGTCAATTGGACCGTGTAGCGATCCTCCAATTGCCCGTCAAGGGTCGGATCGGCCGATCCTGTCGTGCCTTCGACGACCACCGTCTCGGCATTCGTCTCACGCAGAATCACGCCGCCTTTGTCATCGTCAAACACGGTGACCTCGATGTCCGGCAGACTGACGCTGTTGAGCCTGGAATCCGTTGACAGCATCGAATGATTGATGCGGACCAAGCGTTCGCCTTCGATCGCATTGTCGCTCTTGGCGCGGACACGCACCGTGATCGGGTCCGACCAAGTCGCATCGCTGCCCGCATCGAACACCAGGACAGCAGCCGACAGCCATGTGTTGCCGCCATCGATCGAGATTTCGACCGTGTCACCCTGATTGCCGTTCTTATCTTTGTTGCCCGTGCTGGCACCGGTTGCTGAGATGGTCAAATAAACCTTGGCTCCGGCATAGAGACTTCGGTCCACGGCCATGCCGATCGTGTAGGTGTCGAAGTCCCCCAGCAGGTCTTCCGTGACAGCCACTTTGCCATCGAGATTGTCGATGACGACGAAACCGGAGTCCACTTGTGCAGAGCTTTCTAGTCCGGCGATGGTGGTTTCGACACCGGGAGTCAGGATGCCATCGTATTCCCCTTCGGTGATCGACCCGTCTGCTTCTGTTTGAGTGCTGGAGGTATTGTGGTTGATGACACCGCTGCGTCCGTCCTGTCTTGCGCTGACGACCGGTTGCGTCACATCGCCACCGATGCTGATCGTGTCGCTACCCAATCCACCGATGATTTGATTCACGACTCCGGGGCGGGTCGACATGATGTAGAAAGTATCATTGCCCTCCAGGCCGTCGACTTCGATCGTTTCTTCGACACCATCGACTTGGATGTTCAAACCGGCGCCAAAGATGCCTTCGTCGGTGATCACAAACACGTCGTCAGCCTCAGAGCCCACCGCGGTGACGCGGTCGTTGCCGTCACCGCCGTTGATGCTGACCGGGGCGTTGATGTTGTATTCGATGTAGTCATTGCCATCACCGCCTTGGACAACGGCCTCGGCTTCGATGATGAATGCTCGAACCAAGAACGTATCGTCACCGGCTTCTCCCTCCATCCGCAATCCGGCTTTGTTGCTGAACACGGTGAACGTGTCGTTGCCTTCGGCTCCGTACAACACCATCGGCATCGACACACCATAGCTCAGGTGGCCGCGAGTGATTGCGTTCGTGCGGATTTCATCCCCGATCAGGACTCCGCTGGCGTAGGCCGTCGCGCCGGGTGCAAGCACTTCGGTGCTCGGATTCGGATCGAGCCCAAAGACTTGCCCGATTTGGAACCGGTCGTCCCCTTCACCGCCGTCCAGCGTGGTGATCACGCTATTGTCATCGCTGACAAAGTAGTCGTCGCCGGCATACGCGTTCACTCGCAAGCGGGCGTTGATGGTTTCGTTGTAGTCGATGCGTTCAAAGGTGTCGGCAAGTTGATCTTCGCCCTCGGGTTCGACGGCAGACTGTAGCAAAGCGACGAAGTACTGGCGAAGCAAGAAGATATCGTCATTGACCGTTCCGTGTACCAGCAAGCGGTCCGCTCCGTCATCCGGATCACCGCTGTCGTTGAAACTGATCCGCTCGGATCCGCTGCCGTCCAACTGCACTTCATAAACATCAGTCGCCCCTCCGCCATCGACGTGATATCGATTGGTATTGAGTCCGACGATGTAGAATACGTCTTCGTCGTCACCGGTAAAGATCCGTGTGACGGGAGCATTGATGTTTTGACGCAGGTTGATCGAGACGCCCGTGCCGACGTCGGCATCGAGCAACTGATCGGCTGGCAGCAACCCGGCAAACTGAGGTGCGTCGGCATGAATCACAAACTCGCCACTGACGGTGACATTGGCACCTGAAAGAATGTCGACGTCGTCACCGACGATGAACTTGACGTTGCCGTCGGCCACATTGATCGAGCTGAGTGAGTCAATCAACAGTGTCTCGTCCGCACCCGCTGTATCGATTTGCGTGATCCTGATGTCGCCGGCCAAGGTCGATGAAAGGGCGCCGACCAACACCGCACCGGAGACTTCGGTGATGTATGCCGATCCCGGCACATTCAGATTCATTCGTCCGTTGGGTGTGGTAGCCGCTGCCGAAGTGTTGATCTCCAGGTCGTTGCTGACCGCTCCGATCGAACCACTGCCGCCCATACCAGCGAACAGATTGATCAGTCGCCCGTTGATATCCGTCAGTGTGTCCGATTGAGCGTCCAGAATGTCGCGTTCCGCCCACAAGGTCACGTCACCGACTCTGGAATCGACAAGGCCGATACGCAGGTCGCCAGCGGATTCTGCTGCCCAGATGGAGAGTCCGGCATCGAGGTTCACAACACCGTTGGCGGACACCGAGGTGTCGAACTCCAGCGGATCGACCTGCTCACCGATGGTGTCACCCGCGGTGATGTTCAAGTTCGTCGCGCGGATATTCTGTAAAGCATCTGGCAGCGAATTGGTTGTGTTTTCACGGTTGTCATAGACACTGCGTGTCGCGGTCAAGTTGACCGTGGCGTTGTTGGCCGTGATCTGACCGACATGAATGTCACCTACGACATCCACCGTCACGGTGCTGCCGCCGGAACGCAGGTCATCAATGTACAAACGCAATTCGTTTTGCAGGAACACGCTGCCGCCGGCGTCGACCGTCAGATCATCCAGCAACTGCATCACGATCGGAAAACCAGCGGCGCCGACGTGGCCGCCCGCAGTCATTGTCGCATCGTCGGTACGGATGTTCCACTGCGTCAGGTCATCGTTGGCATTGTAAATGTTGCCCGAGGCGTTCAGCGTGATCGAGTCGTTGGATTCCAAGCGACCGATGCCCATGTTTCCGGCATCGACGATGATTTCGATATTGCTTTGTGATGACACACGAGACACCTCCAGATCGCTGAACGCTACATTCTGTCCCGCAATGATGTCCGTGCCGCCGAGTTGGCGGACATCGAAATCGCCGATCGAAGCTCCACTGAGTACACCACCGGGTGCGACGCGGATCAGCAAGGGCGTATCGCTCAGTTCGCCTCGCACCACGTCGGCTTCGAGGCTGACATTGCCACCTGACAAGATCGCCGGTCCGGCGTCCAGAACCGCGCCCGGAGCACCAGCGACTTCATCGTTCGTCAGATCGACATCAACGATGTCGCCAGCAGCTTTTAACCTCACGTCGCCCAACGTATTGATGTCGTTGATCCGCATGTCATTCGCGGATTCCAGTGCGATGTTGCCAAAGGCGTCTACGAACAGTTCTCCCGAGGCGAGGAACTCCAGATTCAGATCGTCGGTGACTTGCAAAGTCAGGCTTTCGACAATCGTGGTGTCTGCGATGAGCTGACCGGTCACCAAGTCAACGGTGCGGAAATCCGCCGGATCCGTTTCCGGAGGATCCAACGTGTCGATGGTCTGATGATCGACAGTGATTGGCTGCCAGAGTGAAGTGTTGTCGTACTGCTGAATGGTCAGATCCAGCGAAGCGTTGCCGCCAAGGTATCGGTACCATCCATAGAAATCGCGATTGTGCTGAACCAACACGGTCTCGCCTGTCGCGATCGCAACGGCCGTCGTCAGCCCGCCGGTCTCAAAGTCCGGCGTTACACGAGTCCAGTGTCCATCGCCAAAGTCCACCGACTGCAGATCGACACCCGCAGCATTGGGGCCGGTGTACTGGTATGTGACATAGAACAAACCGAGTACATCATCCACGGTCGCTGATGCGATCAACGCTTGTTCGCTGACCGACAGTCCGTCATACCCGTTCTCCATGTCCAAGGTTTGGATTCGAGACAGGCGTCCGATTCCCGTGATAGGGGCAACGGTGGGTGACGTGTCACCGACGGAGAGATAGATGTCTCCACCGAGAACGTTTGCGATTTCGGTGCTGCCCGTTGTGTTGTCCGTGCGAGCCAGTTCAGGTGTTTCCGGGTACAAGAATCGTCGCAGCGTTCCGGAAATCGGGCTCGCCAAACGCGTCGCGTCGAGGACTCGCTGATCGATGATCGCGTTCTTTTCCGCGGTCGTGTACAGGAACACAAAATCGGGATCGTACGAATTGTTGATTTGATCCGCGGTCAACGAACCCGTGTCATCGGCGGGGTCGATCGGATCCGTGGTGTAATTAAATCGCAGCAGTTTTTGTCCGCTGGTAAATCCACTGTCCAGCGGCACGATCTGTTGTGAGGCCGGATTGGCCGGGGCATGCGGCGGCGCGATGGCTGCATCGTAACGCGACGGTGCCAGTTTGAATTGAGTATTACTGACGCGAATGATGTAGTAGGTGGCGACCGGGCCGACGTACTCATGCAATTGTCCGGCGCTGTCGAAAACGAGGTCACCGTTCTCAATGAAGACTCGATCCGAGGCGGTGAGATTACGCACGTCATAGTCCGCCGTGACGGGCGTCCAACGTGGCGAAACGGCAAAGTTCTCCGCACGCAGATTGACACCAGCCTCGTCGGCGGCACCGAAACGCACGTAGTTTCCGGAGGCGAGCCGAACGATCTGGCCGTACGCCATGTCCACCAACTGGGTAGCTCCGCTGCTGGCTTGGACATGCGACGCGGCGTCTGGCCATGCAGGTCCAGAGATCGTTTCCGTCGCAAGCGTCAGGCCAATATCCAGAGAGATCTCGGCACCTGTTTGCATCCCGTGTGGCGTTGTCGTGGTGATCACGTCGGTTGCTGTATTCACCGATGAGATGATTAACTCCGAGGGAGCATTCGTGCGGGTCGCCTTGCGGAATCGTTGCCAATAATCGTGATAAGCGCGAGTGAAGCTCGATTCATCGTTGATGATCGAAAGCTCGGCTGATTCCGTCGCCTCCGCTCCGAACAACGCCAACTTTGCATTCAGGGCATCGATCTCGGCTTGAGTCGGCGGCAGGAAGACTTCCGTGATTCCGTCGTAAATGTCACCATTGAGCGTTGTGAGATAAATGTCGCCGGTGATCGAGCGAACACCGACGGTTTCATCCACCGTGTCCGTCGGCCCAGTCTTTTGGCTGAATTCTTCTGGCGAAACGATGATCAACTCGCCATCGATCTCGGTGATGAAGATGTCTTTTTCGGCGTGTGCTGCCAAGCCACCGTCACCGTTGGTGTTGCTGTTGATCTTGATCGGGCGTGATGACGTACCGATCGACTCGCGTTTGGTACGGATCTCGATGCGGTTGCCCGTGATGACCGTGCTGTCATCTCGTGCGACGATCCCATCGGCCGCGTTGATGTAGATGGTGCCGCCGGCGGTCACGGTATCGATCGTCAGCAGGCTGCCCGAGCTGATGGTTGCCGCGGGAGCAAAGGCGCCCTTGCTCGCTGCCTTCTTCGCGCCACTGGATGCTGGAGCAGGGACGAGCGTGTTGTTGATCGCATCGATCGTGATGCTGCCACCTGCGACGACGTAGATCGGCTCGTTATTGCCTTCGATGTTGACGTTGACGTCTCCGCCCGTGGTGATGCGAGGCGAGACTCCGTAGAATCCCACCACGTCGGCGCCCATCAGGCTGCCGTCACGAGAACTGAAATCAACCGTGCTGCCTTCGGGGACATCCACGTCACCTTGCAAGATGATATCACGGTAGCTGTCGATATCGATTGACGACACCGTGTCGCCACCGACGAAACTGATGTTGATCGGATAGTCCGCTTTCAACGTGTGCGTGTAGTAGTCCGTCTGGCCGGTGATCGTGGTGACCTCCGTGTGCCGCGTTTTCTTTCGCAACCAACCGCCGCCGGTTGTCCATCGACGGGTCGTCTCTGACTCATTCTTGAAACTGCTCAGGGTCGTGTTGCTGGCAATGATGCCCGTTGTGACGAGTTGCCACTCGTCCGTGTCTTTATAGTTTTCGCGATCCAGAATGGCTTCCCGATTCATCGAACCGATGTATCTGTAGTGTTGGCCAACGCTCACGCCGACATTGATGGGGTCACCGTTCGCGTTCGTTGTCGCCAGCCCCGCGTCGATCTTGACCGTGGTCACACCACTGATCAGATCAACGTCTGCATCCGGAGTGCGGCTGTATTGGATCGTGTAGGCATCCCCATTGGCGTAAGTAGGGACTTCATAGATGGGCGATCCATTCTCTGAGAATCCTGTGGCGACCCCTTCGGTGCCGAGGACTTCTGATTCCAGCAGCGGTCGAGCATCACGGAAGTTAACGGTTTCCCATTTGAAACTTCCGTCCTTGACCAGGTTGTCACCAAAGGAGTTGTCGCCGACGAGGTTGAAACTTCGCTTCTCGTATTTGCGAACGACAATCTGCGTCTTCTCTTGGCCTTCCACCCAGACGTATTGCAGGTTTCCCTGCCCAGAGACAGCTGTCAGTTGATTGGTAACCCCTGGGTGATACTGCATCGACGCGCCGGTCGTGCTCGTCGTTCCTTGTGACACGTATTGAATGGTCGAAACCTCTTCACGTGACACGCCCGCTGGGGGAACCACCAGCGTTCCAACGAAGTGTTCTTCCTGGATTCCGGTGCTGGTGGTGGTGTAGACGGTCTTGATGCCGAGTGACGAATCGATGATCGTGATCTTGCCTTCGCGATCCGTCGTCGTGTCGATTTCGTTGAGCACGAGTTTGTATCGGCTTCGGTTGTCAATCTTGACGTTGGCATGACCGTAGGCGGCGACCAATTGTCCGTTTCCGGTGCTCATGATCTGTCCAGCCAACGTGATATCGCCGCCGGTGGGTTTCAGATCCCGGATGACGATCGATTGATTCGCCACGTCGACGTAACCGTTCACGGGGACATCCACGACGTTGTCCGACGGATTGCCAAAGTTGATCCCAGGCAGCGGCTTGCCATTGGAGCCCAGCAATGACGACCGATTGGTGGGGACATAGAAGTTCTCGGCGACGTTGACGGTGATCGTGTCCACGCCGCTTTGGATTAGACCGTTGATGTTCAAATAGCGGGCTGTGACATTGATCGAGCCTTGCGCGACGATCTCGGACTCATTTTCATTGATGGCTTCGGCAAGTGTCAGCTGCGATCCGGGAATTGGGAGCTTGATCCGAAAATTGCCCCATCGAAACGTTCGGTAGCGTTGGGTTTGGACGTTGGCTGCAGAGCCGAATTCCAACCGGGCTGTGGAACCATCGTAACGGAAGACTTGTGTGCGAAAGAATTGGTAGTCGAGATACTGACGCGGATCACGATTGGTGTGAAACCAGTCTTCGGTGTTCAGATTGAAGTCGCGACCGGAGATGATGCTGACACTCGCCCCGCGAATCTCGCCGCTCACGCTGATGCTGCCCTCGAGATTCTGAATCGCCACCGACCCGTTTTCGTTGACCACGTCGCCGACGATGTACATGTCTTGGGGAGCTTGGATCTCCAGGGGGACTTCATAGCCATCCGCACTCGTCGTCGTGATCTCGTACGCTGCGAGTGAAGACGGCGAATGCAACACCGAGATTTCGGACTGACCGAATCCATCATCGTTGACGCCGCCCGGTTGCTGCTCCCAGTTGATGAACACGTTTCCAGGTGTCAATTGCACCAGTTCTTCGTCGATCACCGTGATGCGGCGGTTATCCCGCACCACGACGTCGTTGACGATCGGCATGAAGGGCGTCGAGTTCTCGACGATGATGCTCGAACCGCTGCGAGCGACGACTTCGCCGTCCAGTGGAGCGTTCTTGTCGGACATCTCGATGAACACCGAACCTGGAGCCGCATAGATGTTCGGCAGGTTGATGAAGATCGCGTCGAGTTCTTCCTTGACGATCGTCTTGGTTTCACCGTTGACGGTTTCGTCTTCGGCAAAACCCAGATCTTTCATCAACCGGTCCACTTCGGCCAGCTGGACTTGATATCGCGCGATCGCTTCCGGATTGTTGCTATGACTCGCCATCCAGGTGAGGATTTCCTCACGCTGAGCCAGCAGCAGGTTGCCCAGATTCTTATAGGACAGCGTCGGTGAATCCAGATCGCTATTCTTGATCACATAGAACTTGCCATCGAGCGCGTCGCGGAAGCCAACGGCGATGTCGCTCTCATAAACGCCGGCACCGCCGGCATCGAACTGGCCTGCGGTGGCGGTGTAGTTGTCTGGATCTGCGAGGAACAAGTTGACCTGAGCCAATTCGCTGGCCGTCAGCGGTGCCCAACGCGTTCGGTTGCTGTAGTCTTCGCTCTCCAAGGCGACGTCAACCGTTGTGACCAGTTGCGGCACGAACTTGTAGAACGCATTTGGGTTGGGATCCGTCACGTCACGAACGACGGTTCCGGTAGAAACGCTGAAGGCCAACTCAGACAGGTTCAGCGGGGCAAAGTGATAGTTGAGGTCACGATCCAGATCGAGCCCGGTCGTCGCCTGGATCCATGCGTAGTCGTCATCGGATGAGATCTTTCCGGGGTCGTTGGCCGTGCCGGCTTGGCCCTCTGGAGCTCCCGCCAAGCGCGCGGTGGTGATGTCGGCGACGCCAGGGACGAGGTCATTGTTTGGTGTGTCATCGATCTTGTCGATCACCGTCGAGCGGATCAGCAACAAAGACTTGTTGTACAGGCCGGCTTCGACACTGGCTCCTGAGGCGACATTGACGGCGCCAGCTCCGCTAATGGACGCTCCATCGGGAACATCATATCCGTAGGGCACAAACGAAAGTGACATCACCATTCCGTCGGTCCTAGCTCGAACCGGAATGCTGTCGCTGCGTTCAGCGATCAAGTTCACATCCTGGTACGCTTTCAATGTCGACGTTCCTGTCACATTGATGGTGTTGTTCCAGTCAGCCGTCGCGTTGGGGGTCCCCACCGCAATCGATGGACCGAGCGACGCGGTCGTGATCTCGACATTGCTAAAGTGGCTGATCAGGTTGGGAACCTGAAATGCATCCCGGCCGGCTTGCAGATTGATGTTGGCACCGCGAAGTTCCGCATTGTTGACCGTGACGATATTGTCCGAATCCGAGTCTGCGTTGGCGTCCGCACCAGCACCGACGTTGGCACCTGCGGCGAACATGTTGCTGCTGGGACGCAGTCCGATGTCACTATGCGTCGCCATGACGATGTCACCGGAACGATTGATCAGTTTGGCACCGTCGATGTTGATCAAAGCATCGGTCACCGAATCGATGTTGGAAATGCCTGTCGTGACGGCGAACCCCGAGATGGCTTCGATCCGCACCACATCGGTGGCTTGAGCAACGGTCTTGGACTGAAGTTGCAGGACGCCTGGCGACTCATTGGTTCCCGCGACGTCGATCACGGCACCTGGGTTGACCTGAATGGATGCGATGAAGGGATTGGAACTGGTTCCCAAGTCTGTGTTGCTGAGCAGGACCGTGGTTCCAACCAATCCGGCGGATCCGCTACGCAGGTTGCTGCCGCCAAAGTCGTGCTCTTTCTCAACATCGTTGGTGGCATTGAAAACGACGTTGGTCGCGTTGACGTGAGTGTTCGCACCGACATCGACGCGAGCTTTGGTGGTGACTACGTTTCGTGTGCCGCCGCCGGCGCCTGTTGCCAAGCCGACGCTGTAGGCATCGGCTGCGGAGTCAGTTTTCTGCAAGTTCGCCCCGGTCATCGCCAAGGCATCGACATCGATCGTCGCACCGGTTCCGATAGACGCCAACGCGGATTGTGTGCTGGTGATCTGTGAGTCGGCCGCACTGACGGAAACGACACCGCCACCCGCTGCGATCGTTTCGGCAACCAGTTCGTCTTCGGAGGATGCTTGGATCGAAAGTGACGACGAAGTGATCGTCGTGTTGTCGCCCACGTGCGCCTTGACTTCGTCGACTCCGTAACCACGGCCTTGGTCGATCGTTGCGGTCATTGCGCCGACGGCGATCGCGCCGAAGGCACCGCCGTCGGCGTCCGCTCGAGCCTTGTTCTTTGCGTCGGCGAATACCGTTACGTTGCCACTGGCCAGAACGCTACCGCCGTCGATGGTGGCATGTGACGAAGTCGAGATTTCCGCAGTCGAGTCGTTCCCGACACCGGCACCGAGCGAAACGGCAACACCAGCGGACTTGGTTTTCTCGATGGTCGCAACCGACTCACTCGTTACGTTCACATCCGTCGCTTCGATATTCGCGTCGCTGACCAACGCGCTCAGTGTGCTGCTGATCGTGTTGTGAACAACGACTGCACCAATCGCGGCACCCAAGCTGATCGAAACCGACACATTGGTCGCGTCGGCTTCCAAGTACGCATCCTCGTGGGCGGCAACAGTGACCGTACCGTCGCTGCGGATCGGCATGTGGCTGCCGATCGACGCGTTCACGCTGTTGTTGATCGTGTTGTAGATACCGATGCCTCCACCACTGAGTCCGACCAATCCGGCAGACACCGATGCCGTCACGGCGGTGATGTCATCGACGCGGGCTTTGGAGCCGTCGGCTGAGATCAGGACTTGATTGCCGGCAAAGACCAAGTCATCTGCGTCTCCGTTGATGTACGCGGAGACGGTGTTCTGAATTGTGTTGTTGATGACGCTGGCAGCGATGCTGGCCGCGCCCAAGCTAACGGACAACGAGGCGCCCACGGCGACGGCTTTGCTGACATGACTCTTTGAATCCGCCACGACTTGAACATCCTGGCCGGCGATGACCGTTGAATTCTCGATCGACGCTTGAATGTCGCTCGCCATCAAGCTGCTGGCTTCGGCCCCGCTGCCTGCCACGGCAATCCCGATACTGGCCGAAATCGCAACGCTACCGGCAGCGGATGTCGCATTGATCGTTTCAGACGATGTTGCTTTGACGTTGACGTCCGTCATCGCCACGACGGTTGAGTCGGTGATCGACGCCAATGTTCCATTGCGAGTGGAATCGTTCGTGTCCGTGCTGCCGATTCGGTTTCTCGCGATCGAAACACCGATGCTGCCGGCGCCGGCGAACACGGCACCACTGACCGCAGCGGAAACCACGATGACCTCGGCATCGATGGACGATGTGTTGTCGGCAGTGACATTCACTGCAATGGGAACCAGGTTTCCGTCGCCGTCCAACGTGAAATCTGGTGCACTGGATTCCACATGACTGCCATAGACGATCGCAATCACACGATTGTCGATATCGTTGATCGCGTCCGCACCGGCACCTGACAGGGCCAAACCGAGCATGCCGAACGCAGCCGACAAGGCAGCAGCACTGGACGATACTTCGATCGTGGCATTCTCAATGGCGGAAACGGTCACGCTGCCATTGGTTGATTTGACGCCGACGTAGGTCAAGTCGATTTCGGGCGTGTTTGGATCATTGATCGCTGCGACGACTTGTGTCTGAGCTCCTTCGATGAAGGCCTCAATTTTGTTGGCAATCTCATTTCGAGCGATCGAAACGCCGATCGCCAGGCTGGCTCCACCGCCGGACGCACCAAAGGAACCCGCCAGTGAAACCGCCGACGCCGTGGCATCGATTGTCGAGTCATCCTGAGCCATGACACGAACCGAGTTTCCGATCACTCCGAAGTCGGCTTCCTTCGGGGCCGCTGCAGCAACGGCGCCGTTGGTGTCGATGTTTGTGAAATCAAAGCTGTCCGCGGTCGGGCTGCCGTCTCCATGAATGGATGCGCGAACGTGGTTCGTGATTCGGTTGTACACACCGACGCCACTGCCCGCGCCGGCGAATCCGACCGAGCTGCCCGCTGCGACCGCGACACTGGCGGCTACGACGACCGCATCAATGGTCGAATCGGCAACGGCATCCACCGTGATGTCGCCGTCTGCGTGAACGGTCGTGTCGGAGATCCATGCCTGCGTTTCACTGGCGCTGGTCTGCAGATCGGCTCGCCGCCAAAGTTCCTGGCGATTGAAGTCCGCGGTCCTGAAGGTTTGCGATGACGATCCGATGAATTCGTAGACGTTACCTGCACCCGGGCCAGCGGTCAGCAACACCGTGTCACCAGGGGCCACGGTGATGGGAGTGGTTCCACCGGTTTGATGAGTGGCAATGCCGCCGAAATTGGACTTGTAACCGATCGTATTACGTGCCAACGCCGCACCGATCGCAGCGCCCACACCCGCGTTTCCACCCGCTCCCACACCGGCCGCGATCGATACCACGCGGGCGTCGATGTCCGAATGGGTCGTGGCATCCAAGTCGACGTTGCCGGCGACACGCAATTCGCTGTTGGACACCCAAGCGTTGGTGCGGGTTGTGATTCGGTTGGTCGCTTCTGCACCCGCACCGGCGATCGCCACTGATGCTTGGCTGCCCACGGCGACGGATACCGAGGCGGCAAAGGCTGCTGCATCGATCGACGCGGATTCGATCGCCGATACCGTCAATGTCTGAGCAATCGGAACCGTCAGAGTTGCCGGAGAATCCGGATCGTCGGCATTGAAGTCCGGATTGGGAATCTCTTTTGTCGTGTTCAGTTCTGAGTTTTGGACGCTGGCCGAGACAGAAGTATCGATCGTGTTGCGAGCCAGACCGACACCGATGGTCAGGCTGACACTGTTGCCAGTCGTCACGGACGCCGCGATGGAAACGGCTCCGGCGACCGTCGAGATGCGTGACACGTCTCGTGCAGTGACGGAAACATCGCCGGTGATCTCGCTCCCTGACACCAAACCAGAAATCAGAGCGACCGCGTCGGCTGCAATCTTGTTGGTTGCGTTGGCCCCCGCGCCACCAAGTCCGACACCCAAGCCACCGCTGGGCGATGCCGCCACAGCGACCGATGCGCTGAAAGCGATGCTGTTGATGGCTTGAGCCGTTGTCGCGCTGACCTCGACATCCCCCTGGATGTCCAGCAATGTGCTGGAGACGGTGGCGGTGGACGATGCCGCATCACGTCCCCCGCTCGTGTTGAAACCGACAAAGTTCTCCGTCAGGGCGACACCGATGGCGGCAGCACCGGATGCACCTGCCGTTCCGATCCCGGCTCCGATGGACGCCGCCACGACTGTGGCCGTGATTCCCTTGCTATTGGATGCAGTCACTTGCAAATCGCTGCCAGCGACCGTCGTGTGGACTTCGCTTGCGTCGATCGTGGCGCTCGTTTTCGTCGTCACAACGTTTTCAGAACTCGCGCCGGCGCCGGAAAGCGAGATCGCTTTGTCGGAGACGGACGCCGCCACGCTAGCAGCTGCGGCAACGGCCGAGATATTGTTCTTTTGAACAATCAAGGCGTTCCCACGCAGGGTGATCGTGTACACGTCGCCTTGCTTTTGATCCACCACCATCCATTCACGGCCAGCAGCGTTCTGAGAGATCCGCCAACTGTCGGAAAGGATCGGACCGAGTCCCAAATCAAAGTTGTTTCTCAGTCGGGCGGCCAACGCTGTGTCCAACGTTTCCTCCGTCGCCAAGCGATCCAAGTCCGCAGCCGAAATCGCATTGGCGCCGCTGGAGTCCAGCGTCAAGAAGTCCTCCTGCTGGCTCGATGCGTTGACCGTGACGCTGCCCGCACTGTGAATGATCGCGTGTTCGATATTTGCATCGACGGTGTTGCCGATTTCGTTGTTGGCAACGGACGCCCCCAAGGCGAGACTGTACCCGCTACCCGCGGGTGCCGACGCGATGCCGATGCTGGCGCCGATCGCGTAGGCCTTGATGATCGTTTGGTCTAGTGCCGAGAGAGTGACATCCGCGCCACCGGTCAAGTCCAACTTGGCGCTGCTTTGACCAACGAGCTGTGCCCCAATCGTTCGATGAATGTCATTCAAGGCGACTGTCGCATTGCCGGCGCCTGCGGCTGAATTGCCGGCCGGGCTGGCAGCGAAAGCGACCGCGCCGGCCAAGGCCAATGCGTCAATGCGAGCTTGGCTGTACGCCGTGATCGTGACCGCATCATCTGCGTTGATACTGGTCGTATTGGAAACGTTCGCTTGAGTCATTCCACCAATGTCATTGACGGATACCGCCGCACCGAACGCACCCGAGACGCTGGTCGGAGAAACCGGCAGCCCGTTGGCTTGGATCCCCAACGCGACCGCACCGGCGTCGCTACGGATCTCGCCGTCGTCGATCGCCGAAACCGTGAACATTCCGCCCGATCGGACAACGCCACCGTCGATGCTGGCGACGGCATCCAGCGTGAGATTGTTGATTCCGACGGTGCCAGCCAATCCGAACTGTCCGAGTCCCAGCGACATCCCGATTCCGTGGATACGTGGCGTGCTGTGACTGGAGACAACGATGTTGCCATCGGCGTCCAGCGTTGCTGCTCCCATCGCTTTTGCATTGGTCCGACTGGTGATTTCATTCAAACCGACTGCGGCTCCGACGCCCAACTGCCCACCCCAAGTGACACCGGCACCTCCACCGATGGCGAGCAAATCCGAATCATCATGAGCCGTGATGCTGAGGTTCCCGGCGGCGTCGAAATGTGAGGAATCGGCGATCGCGTCCGTGTTCGTCGTGATCGTGTTCCAACTGAAATTGCCCGCGATCGCGCCGCCTTTGGCTTTCAAAGCTCGGCCTTCTGGCGTCACCACCGCTGCCGCCACGCTGGCGCTGAATGCCAACAGGTCGCCCGAGCGATCCGCGTGAATCAATACGTCATTTGCCCCATTGACGTCAGCGCCGGTCACTTGAGCCGTGGTCGTCATGTCGATTTCGTTGCGACTAAACGAGCCAGACAAACCGAACGCATTGCCGGCAGCGATCGAGATGGCAACGGCACCGGAGACAGACAGAACGGTCGTGCTATCCGTCGCCTGAACACCGAAATCACCACCCGTCAGGTCGATGGTGCCGGTCGTGTCCACGATCGCTTGGGTGACATTCGTGATGTCGTTCCAAGTCGTATCGCCAGCGATGCCGACGGCGGATTTGGTGAGGTCTCCGACGCCCACACTGCCGCCAGCGGCCGACTGAGCATTCTGTACTTTTTTGTTGGTATTCGATGCAAAGGCACCAGCGATTCCGAATGTGTAAACGCCTCCACGATTGTCCGCGTGAATGTCGACGCTCGTCACATCAACGTCCATCTGCGTCGCACTGCTGCCGGTGCCATCAGGCGCGGCCCCCAAGATCGCCTGGGTGTTGCGATCGATGGTTTGCAGTCCCACCGAGACGCCGGCGCCGACCGTCTTGGCTCGCTGCACGCCACCGGTCACACCGACATGCAGTTGCTTGGAGTCGCCGACGATCCTTAACTGCCCGGCGTCGATGATCACACCATCATGGATATGTGCGATGGTTTCGCTATCGCCGTCAAACTGCGTCAAGCTGCCGGACAGCCCCAGTCCGCCTGATTTGCCGCCGGCTGTGGCGATGTTGATGTTCAAGACGTCTTCGTTGGCATACACATGCAGCTTGCGATCGGATCCGGTGCGCACCCGAGCCCCCGCCTCGATCGTTGCTTTGGTGACATTGGTGATCGACTGAACGATAAACGAACCACCGATGCCAACGTCTCCTGCCTGGGTGCTGCTGCCAAAGGTCTTCACGACGTCCGGCGAAGGCTTTATTTCCAAGCGTCCTGCAGCATTGATCAATCGCATTTGTGTGATGGCATTGACCAACACTTCTTGGGTGTCCGCCCTGAAGCCCGCCTTTTGATTGATCAGCGCCCCGGTCCCGATCGTTGCAACCGATTGATTGTCGTACTCGGAGTACACCAGTCCACCAGTGACCGCAAATCGTGCCGCGCCGTTCTTGCTCAGTGAGTCACCGGTTGCCGCTGTCGTTGCATTTCCGGCGAACAAGTTGGGCAGACCCGCAATCAGGATCAATATCTGCCCCATGGTGTCGACGAACGCATCATTGCTGTCGAACGTGTCTGCAATGTTGGAAAGATCCACTTCTCGCAAGAAAAACGGATAGGTGACGTCGGAGACCAAATCCAGGCTTCCTGATGCGTCGACCTGCGCACCCGATTGGATCACCGCTTCGGCCGTGTTCTCATAGATCCCGATGGAGATCGCTACGCCTGCGGAGAACTTTTTCTGCGGCCTTGGCTTTCCGGGGATACCGCTATCGGTTTCCGTGGTGCCGACCGCTCGAGTGGTGACTTTATCACGAATCTTTGCCGAGATGATCGCGTCACCGGACGTTGTCAGTTCGGCATCACCGGTAATGGTCGTGTGAACGTCGTGTGTCACCAAGTTGACCGCGAGACCGGCCGAAACACTGAACATGTCGTTGGACTGTCTGGTGCCCCGTAATCGATCTTTGTTTGCTCCAAGCGCGCTAATGTTGCTCGTCTGGGCAATCTTTTGAGAGCGTGCGCCCGAGCGTCCCGCGAGCAGTCCGGCAACAAGCGGTTCGCCGCCCAGGGCACTTTTGCCGACCGCCTTGTTGAAGGCCCTCAGCTTGCTGCCGACGCTAATTCCAGTCGGCTGGAATTCACTGACCAGTTGGTGAGTCGAGCTGTTGCCGGCAAAGGACCAGGGCAAGGCTTCGTTCTGCTCAGCCGATCCCGGTGACTCGTTCAAACGAATCGTGTTCGCGTCGACGACGGTGACGTAGTATCGCTCGCCGTCACTCAGTCCACCAATGGGCCGGTCCGCAATCGTCACCTCGGATGCGATCAAGAACGCATGGTTGCCTCCCAACGCAGGACCCGTCAGGTCGATCAGATTGTCTCCCAAGTCGGTCAACGAAAAGTGATCCCCGTCCAAGACCTCGACTTTGTACTCTTGGCCAGGTGTCAATCCGCCGATCGATGAACTGCCCTCGCGAACATACACGACATGTTGTCCGTCACGGAGTCCGTGACCGGCCAAGCGAATCGATTCACCCAGCGGGTCAACGATGTCCGGATCCATCGGGTCCGGCGCGGGCGTCAGACGTGAGTTGAGGTTCAACGAAGATCCCGCAGTTGGATCAAAGGCCAGGAGCGACGAACTCCCCACTGCGGTTGCTCGGGCAGCAACAAAACTGATCGTGGCTCCTGATCGATCGCCCGTCTGAACCTGAAAGTTGTGACTTTGGTTGGCAACGCCGGCACTTGATAAAACGATCGGCGTCCCGGTGTCCTTGTCCAAGAGCGAGATCACGTCGCCACTGACACGCACCACTTCGTATTCTCGATTGTTGACCAAGCCACCAACGTTGGTCACACCAGTGCCACGCGTGTACTGGACGATGTCACCGCTTGCCAAATCGTGAGCGGGCAATTGAATCGAGCTTGATGCTACGTCGACGGCGCCTTCGATCGAGACAAAGACATGATTGCCGGTCAGTACCGTCGCCGTATCGGAGAACGTGATGATCGATCCGTTGCTGGTACTGGTCCCGAGTTGCAATTCGTTGGGCTTGCCCGGGCTGACATGGGCAAAGTATCTGCCGCCATCTACCAAGCCGCCGATCGGTTGGCCGCCGCCGGTTCGATACTCAAGGTAGGCGCCGTCGGCGAATCCGTGTGCCGTCAAATTCAAGACATCGTCGCCATTGTTGACGACTTTATCGACCGTGGTTCCATCGACGATCAAGGCGACCGTTTCAGACGTAAAGGCTTGGTAGTCGTTGTCGTTGAACGTGCTGGTGAGACTGATTTCATTGCCCGCCAAAGCGTCGCTCAATGAGTTCGCCACTTGAATGCGATCCAAGTCCGTCACGATCGCATAGTAGATCTTTTCGCTCGGAGAACCATCCGCTTGAATCAATCCAGCCGATGCCGGAGCATCAGCACCGGTGAGAGGGTCGCGTCCTGCCGTGTACCGCAACGCCTGGCCAGTGAACAAACCATGGTTGGGAATGACAATCGAATCCGATCCGGTTTCGATCACCGTGGGAGTGAATCGATGGTTGTCACCTGTTCCCGTCGAGGTCAGGTTGACTGCAAGTCCCTGAACTGCTCTGGGTTGCGTCGTCGCCAACGAGGTGGTGCCATCGGCGTTAGAGATGACAAAGTAGTCGGTGCCGTTTGTCAAACCACCGATGCGGGTTCCCCCGGCATCGGACTGATAGGTCACCCGCGTTCCTGTGACCATGCCCGACAAGTCTGGATGATTGAACAGGTCGTTGGCGAGATCGACGACGGGATTGCCGTTGGCGTCCAAGCCCTCCACGTCGACGACCGCACTGTCTCCGCGGGCAAAGATCGCGTTTCGGCGAACGGTCTGAGTCGAGCTGACCGAAGAGTCCGTGTGGTAGAGAACTTCATCACCCGTCTGGAAACCATGAGAATTCAGCGTGATCTCATCCCGTGACACGTCGACCGTCGTGGCCGAAGCAGGGAAGCTGATCGCCGGAGCATCAAACGAGATCACGTGATCGCCTCCGACACCCAAGCTTGTCAGATCGATCGGCGAACCGATGTTCCCCAATGCGTCAATCGGAGCGAGCCGGAAACTGATTCGGCCACCGCTCTCGGTTTGCCGTCCTACCACTGAATAGAGCTCGCCATCCTCCAATCCGCCGATCGCCACAGGCTCGATGGCTTCGTCGTCAGAGGCGGCAAAGTATCTGATCTCGGTTCCGTTTTGGATCTCCGAGAGATTGGGTAGCTGACTATTGCTGATCGTGATGCGATCGGTGCTCGCGATGTTCGACAATCCGGAATCAAACTCGACACTTCGTTTCGCGGAAAACGTATGCGTCGATGGCGTCGCATAACCGGCTCGCTCGATAGCATCCAAGCTCAACGCAACCGCAGGTTCACGCACCAATTCAAAGTGATTTGCATCGATCACGATCACACTCAGGATCTCGCCGTCCACCAACCCGGTGACCGGGTTGGTCGATCCATCGGGCGCGGGCAGGACGAGATAAACCAGTTCATCTCCCGTGCTGAACCCATGGCCGACTTGAGTGATCACGCCAGACGAATTTGCATTGCCGCTTTCCACGACGATCGCACGATCCGCACCTGCTGCCTGTATCGTTCCTTCCACCAACGCATCCACATCGGCTGTGTCCGATGCAACACTCACCGAAACGCCGACCGCTCCATCGACAGAGAACGCGACTTTCGATTCCGCTTCGTTGTTCGTCTTGCCGATGGCGTTGACGTAGACATTTCCGGTCGACGCGGTAACCGATGCGTTGACTCCCACATGTGTTTTACTGACCAAGTCGGTCAACGAGACCGCGACACTGCCGCCTGCCGCGTTGGGATCAGCCGGCGATGGCACGCCTTTTTTCACCGACGAGTTGCCAGACGTCATCGCCTCGATTTCAGCGATAGCCTCCGCCCGCGATTCAATTTTGACATCGCCTCCTGTGGATGTGATCCGAGTGTTACCCAGCAGCAACGTTTGTGCATGCGAGTCGGCGATCCCCACGCCAACGCTGAGTGACTGCAACGCCCCCGAAAGTCCCGTCGCACCCGCGCTGCGAGTCGCGATCGCGGTGGTGCTCGCGTCGACCTTGCTGTTCGCTCCCACCGTGATGTTGCCGGTCGCATTGATGACGGTCGAGTTCAGTGTGATGTCGGCTTGCCCGCCGCGGATCATCGCTGCCAGCGGACTGCCGATTCCAGCGGCCTGAAAGATTTTCTTGACGCCCTCGGATGAGTGCGAGGATGCGAAATCCGGGACGATGTCGTCCAAGTTCTGATCCTTTGCCTCCGCAATGATCTCCACACTCGTTCCCGTGATCGTGGCATCCGCGATACGAATATCCACATCCTTGTCGCCCCCGCCGAACGGACGCAGCGGGCTGACGACCGAGGTCACGCGTGTTGCTTTGATCTCAATGGCATCGCCGTTGATCTGAGCCCCCGAGCCGATGTCAATCAGTCGCTCTCCATCCAATACATTGGCCAAGTCGATCGGCAGATTGGCCAAGACATTGGCGCCCATCTCGACGCCGCCGGTGACGAGACTGATGTCGCCGGCATCGATGTCCGCATTGGCCGCTACAAAGATCTCCTCTGAGATCACGGAGATTGTTGTGGAAGTTCCGAGATTGACCGTTCCATCGAAGGTCACCCTGTCGTCACCCCTTTGGCCATCAATGGTCAACGAATCGATGGGCAGAACTCGCTCGTGCAAAATCGTAGCAACCACCGGCGGGTCGCCTGCCATCGCTCCCGGTTGAGTATTGGTCACCTCGGCAAACACCTTCGCCGGCGTCGCCCCGACCGCAGGCTCCGTCCAGATCCGGACGGTGTCATCACTGTTATTGGTGGGGACCAGAAAGTCGCCGGCTAGCAATTGCCGCTGCTCCAGCGATTCCAACTGACCGCGTTTGGCTTGGCGACGTTTCGCCTTGCGGTTCTTCTGCTGTTTGCGAGAGTCAGAACGAGCGCGCAGTTGATCAAGCAAAAGCTGCAAATTCATCGCAGAGTTTCCCAATTCCATCCGGGGCAATTCCGGCCGCATTCGTTGCGGCCGCGTCTTTCGGTCGACAAAACGTGGGACTTGAGTAAATCCGCACACTTTCGACGAAATACGTTCGAGCCAAGATATATCGTGCCGTGAAACTCGACGCTAGATGAACTGTGTCAAAGCCAACCCCCCCGGCGAAAATATTGGCCGCGTGCAATGTTTGATCACGTGATGTTTGATAGCATTGCGTCTTACCCGTTCTCTTTCTCTGCTTCGATGCCGGAACCCGCCCATGAATCAGCCAGAACACGAAGTCTCGATGCTGCTGCAACAACTCAAGGACGGTGACGAGTCGGTCAAGGAGCAATTGTTCGTCGGGCTCCAGGACGAATTACGGCAGATGGCGGCCGCGCTGATGCGACGCGAACGCGCCGACCATACGTTGCAAGCAACCGCATTGGTGAACGAAGCATGCTTGAAACTGCTGGACTCCTCGGCCATCGGAAACGCCACCGATCGCAGGTACTTTTTCGGGATGGCCAACCGTGCGATGCGTCAGATCCTGGTCGATCACGCACGCAAACGTCAGACGAATAAACGAGGCGGCGACTACCAGCGAGGATCGTTGGACATCGTGCTGGATAATTTCGAAGCCAGCAATGGTTGCCGGTTCATCGAACTGGAGGCCTCGCTGGACGAATTGGAGAAGTCATCTCCGCGACAGCGCGAAGTCGTGGAACTGCGTTTCTTTTCCGGACTATCCATCCCAGAGGTCGCCGAAGTCCTGGGGGTCAGCGAGGGGACGGTCGAACGGGATTGGCGGATGGCTCGTGCAAAGTTGTACCAGCAATTGCGTGACGACGAATCCTCGACTCAAGGAAACCCGTAGGCTTCATTGTTGACATCGAAATCGTCGTCCGTCAGACCGACGTTGGTTTTGATGTCGTGGTATGCGTAGGACTCCAGCAGCGGTAGCTCGCTATCAGGTACGTCTGCGTCCGCCTGCTCAGGCCAACCGAAACTTCGGTAGCTCAGGATCAGCATCCGTTCTCGGTCGAACACAATCTCTGCCAGTTTAAAATCATCCTTGTCACCAGACGGTTTGCTGCGTCGAACACGAATCAGCTCCGCTTGAATTCCGTCAAACTCGTGGCCTTTGGACATCACCACGGACACGTCTGGATTGTCGAGATCTTTTTGACCACGTTCGATCAATTGTTCGACCAATCGCACCAAGCCGATTTCGTAGATCGGAAATTTTTGTCCAGTCATCGCGATGATGCCGGTCGGCTCCAACCAAATCGTCTTCAGGTTCAGTAAAAACGCTGTTTCATGAACCGCCATCTGGCCGTCGTACTTGTCTTTGCACCACATCACTTCGCGACCAGCAGCAGACTGCGGCGAAATGAACTTCAGATAGATCCGCATTGGAGCGTCATCGGAGTCGTTTCGCATTCGGGTCTGAATCTTCAGCTCCATCTCGTTCAGCTCACCAAGAACGCCATCGTCGCTCCGCTCTTGTTTGACAAACCGCGCGGTGTAGTCGTGGAGATTGGTCGACATGGTTGTCTTCGCATCCGCCGCCAGCTGCAACACATCGGCGATGCTGGACTGGGCGACAGCAGCAGAGTCAGTCGCTTGAATCGTCGGCGCGGAGACAGGGGCATTGGGCGACTTGGCACTGGAATCTCCCCACCAATAGCCCACCATGCCGGCAAAGATCATCAGGGTGACGGTGGTCGCGTGCTTCTTCATCTCGATAGATCGCTAGAGAAATCGTACCTGGCTGCAAGGATGCCAGGCTTTCTAGTACGTCAGGCTTTCTAGCCTGACATACACAGGACATGTCAGGCTAGAAAGCCTGACGTACGTGGGGCAGGTCAGGCTGGAAAGCCTGACGTACGTGGGGCAAGTCAGGCTGGAAAGCCTGACGTACATGGGGGCTCAGAAGGGGGCTGGGGCACCGCGACCGGGCTGAGCTGCTGCGGCTGCAGCACCGATCGCACGGATTAGGCCTTCGCCGATGCTCACTCGGGACTTGGAGCCGTTGGGGATCGAATCTCCTGTGATATTCAGGACTCCTTGATCACCAGCTTCGCTCAACGAATCGATGACCGCGGCGACTTCGTCATTCATTTCCACTGACTGCGCGAACTGCAGGATCGGCAGCAATTTGACTTTCATGCTAAACACGGATGGCCCCATCCCTGCGGTTGCACCCGAATCAATCAGCTCCTTCAACAACGCCTCACTGTCACGTCCCAAAGCGAGATACAGCGACTTGTCGCCGGTCCCCAAGTGGACTTGCAGCATGTCGCCAAAGACCTTGCGAACTTCGTCCTCCGACGCCGGCACGTCGGCTTCGACCACGTGCATTTGGACTCCGTTGTACTTGCCAAGATCAAACTTGAATCTTGGGGCATCGGGGTTTCCTGCTGGGACCTTGGCCGACAGATCCTTGACCAACTGAGCAGCCTTGTTGCCGTCGGCGAGGAACATGCCAAACGCGAGACGGAACTGGTTCTCGTCAGCCAGCAAGACCATCCCGCTGTCCGACTTTCCTTCAGCGAGCGTATCTCCGATCAGGTCACCAAGGCGTCCCAAAACGCTGTCGATTTCAGCGAGTTCATCATCGGACAAGTTGTTCTCATTGGCAATCGCGTTTCGGATCATGGTCATCGAGCTATCGATGCTGCCACGGTACTGTGCGACGCCCTCAGGATTGATCGCTGTTGCTCCGTGGAAATAGGCTGCTGCGTCGTCGCGAACGACGGACGCGAATGCTGATGGAATGATTTTTTGACCGCTATAGATCGCGGCCATGTTGGAGCCGGGGACGGCGGTGAAGGCAACGTCGAAGACGAGTTCGCGTGCATTCTGATCGATGTTCCAACCAAAGTTCAACTCGTCGGCTTCACGAACGATCTGCTCGATCTGCTGAATCGATTGCTCAGCCATTTCACGCGCGGCGGCTTCGTCTGGATTTTGTTGACGCATTGCGCCCTCAAACCCTTGGCGCATTTGTGCGATCAGCATGTCGCGAATTTCGGTTGGGATTTGCTGCACTTGCAGTCGCACAGCCAGGTCATAATCGTTGCCCATGCCCGAGAACAAGGTGGTCGGATCGCTGGGGGCCAACGCGATAACATCACGGTTGCGAGCGGCAACGGCCCAGGCACCTAGTTGGCGGACATAGACGGTGTTTTGGTTGACTGTGATCACCAATGTGCCATCGTCCAGTTCATCGACCGGCCCGGTCTGAGCCTCCAGACGCTTCAACACCGTTCGGATATCGTCGGTGGGAATGGTGACGATCGGCTCAGGAGCACCATTGACCATCGGCACGATCACGCCGATGGGCAGGTTCATGTTCATGCCTTGCGTGAACATCCCAGCAAACATTTGGAACATCCCGCCTGCTTGCGGCTGCCCAGCGACACCCGTGATGTAGTTGACGTCGGCCATCAGCTTGCTGACCGAGCCAAGCGTCACCACCAAGACGGGCTGAGTGCCGTCGGTCAGCGTGGCCTGTGTACCGATCGGGGCCAGTTTTTCCTGGCCACTGGCCAGAGGCGCGACACAGAATACGGCCGCTGTGGCCAGCATCGCCGAAGCGATTCGAGTGCGAATCGACATTGTTGGGAAACCCATCTTCAAAAACATCCTTAGGTAAGTCGGTGGATTGGTGAGCCGTCACTGGCGAGATCATCCCACGGCGGGAACCCCGCTCAAGGCGGCAATTTATCAGTTTGTGGGCGCGCAAACAAAGCCACTTCTTGGAGACAGTCCATCGACATCGTTTGCACGTCTATCAAGGAGTACCTGAGAAGAGCACTCAGGGTTTCACCGGAGAAGCAATTAAGGGACCAAGCGTCCAAGTTTGGCGTGGTGGACACTGCCAATAATTCGCTGCCGGTGGGAATTCTGGCGCATCCCATTGCGGGCGATCGTCGCTCGACTCTTCGAGCCGATAGCGTACTGCGGGCAACATCGGACGTTACACCAAGTCAATCCGCAAGACACGACGGAGGAGAAGCTTTGCAAAAAACAGCAAAGCGGCCAGACAGGTCCTATCGTTCTCGATAGGTGATGCGACCCTTGGTCAGGTCGTACGGAGAGAGTTCGACGCGGACTTTGTCGCCCGGAACGATGCGGATGAAGTGCTTACGCATGCGGCCAGCCACATGCGCCATGACCTCACTGCCCGTTTCCAACTGAACGCGAAAACGCGTGTTGGCGAGGGCCTGAGTCACGGTGCCTTCTACTTCGAATGCTTCTTCTTTCTTTCCCAAGGGGGGACCTTAAACTAAAGGGACCGAGAAATCCAAGGATCGAATTTCTCGTAATGGATCAGGGACGACTCCCCGTTGGTCATTCTCAGGCAAATGCCCGAGAGTAAGTGACCAATTCTGCAGAGGTACTGCAGAAGTCGTGCCATTTGGTACGCACTGCCAATACTTGCTTGGCAGCACGCCATTGGCAATTACCGTTTGCTGAACTGGACTCCGCGGCGTGCACCACGCAGGCCTGGTTTCTTTCGTTCCTTCATTCGCGAATCTCGCGTCAGGAATCCGCCTTCACGCAGCACATCGTGAAGGCTTTCGTCAAAGCTAACCAGGGCGCGGGCCAAGCCCATGCGGATCGCTCCGCTTTGGCCTGTGGTTCCGCCGCCGTTGACCCGTGCCAACACGTCGACTTTGCCAGCCACCTCAACAGCATCCAGCGTTTCGGTCACGCTGCGGCGATCTTTGTCGGTGTCAAAAAACTCGTCGATGGGACGGCCATTGATCGTGATGTTGCCGCTACCCGGACGTACTCGCACGCGGGCAACGCTGCTTTTGCGACGACCGGTACCGAGAGCATCGCCGTTGATTTTGTCTTTTTTGACCGCAACCATGAATCGATTGTGTTGGGATGGAGTGTGTGAATGAAGGGGGGGCTAGGACGATGGCTTTACCGCGGTGCATGGCCATTGACCGGCCACGCTGCGTGGTTTTAAACCACCAGTGATGATCGCTTCGCTGCGACTACCGCTTCGCAATCTTCTTGCTGACTCGCTTGAGCGGCTCAGCTTGCTGAGCCACATGCGGATGCTCGGGACCCGCGTAAATCTTTAATTTCTTGATCATTTGGCTGGCCAATTTGTTCTTGGGCAGCATGCGACGCACGGCGTGGTAGATCAAATCCTCGGGCTTTCGCTGTTGGCGATCACCGTAGCTCTCGAGTTTCAATCCGGGATAACCGGTGTACCACGTGTAGTGACGTGCATCCATTTTCTTCCCCGTCATGGCCACTTTCTCGGCATTGACGACGATGACAAAGTCGCCGCAATCGACATGGGGTGTGTACTGCGGGCGGTGTTTGCCCATCAGGACAACCGCAATGTCGCTGGCAAGACGACCAAGGACTTCATCGGTGGCGTCAACGATGTGCCAGGAGCGATCGACTTCGCCCGTTTTTGCTACAGTGGTGGATTGAACGGTCACGTGACAGACTGTTAGTAATCGGAAATGTACATTGGCCGCGGGCAAACGGTGCTGTGTCGACTGTTTCCATGGAACCGATCCCGCCAATCCCTTTTTTGGAACCCGTTGTGGGGTAATCCTAAGGATTCGGTGGCAATCAAAAGCTCGATGGAAGCTTTCTCCGGCAGATTTTGTGCCTGATACAGCGTCCCGCAAAGAATCCAGGAATGTATCGACCAAGCCAAACTTGAACAAGGGCTTTTTGGTGTGCAGTTTTGCGAAAAGTGGTCTTAAAAAACAACCAATTCGCACTGCCGTGCCCTACCGGTTCTCTTGAATCTGCCATTTTGGCCGATATCCGTTGGCAAGGATTTGAGTTTTGCTCTGTCTCTCGCTGTCTCTCGCTGTGACTTCCGATGCTTCCTCGCTAAGCTAGCGGGCTGTTGATTGAGTGAGCCGCTAGCTGCGGGCCTTAGGGTGTTGACGCACCCCTTTGAGGCCCGTGGCTATCCCGGATTATTCACACGACTTACTACGGTCATCGCAACACGTTTGCGTGAAACGGCTTGCGCGGATTGGCACGAAAGCAGTCTGCGCATATCAGCCGCCACGCGATAGCGTCAGGTTCTTGCACCTATACTCAGGAACCGGACGCTATCGCGCTGCGGCGGATGAATAATCTGGGCTAGCGGCATCGGCCGGGGCGACCGTACTGCCTGGTGCCTTACGGCCCACGGCTCACCATTGCGTTTACAGTTTCGACAGAATCAGTGGCCCGCAAGCTCCCGTTCTCGTCCCTTGCTACTGGGTAGTGTTTCTTGATCCGCCGACGTTTCCGATCCAAGTTTCCGCTCTTGCTGGTATTGCTGCTGATGGGGCTTGCCGGGGCGGGGTACGTGATCGGTTTGTCTTGGTGGCAAAGCCGGCAAAATGCGTTCTACGAATTCGACGATCTGCTGATCCCTCGCCTGATCGACTTGACCATTGTTTCGTGGCTGCTGTATTTCGGCGGAGCCATTGGCAGCTTTCTGAACGTTGTGGCCTGGCGAATGCCTCGGGGGGACTCGATCAGCGGTCGTTCCAAGTGCCCGCGGTGCGACAACGTATTGCTAGCGCGGGACAACGTGCCCGTGCTGGGGTGGCTCTCTCTGGCGGGCCGCTGTCGATTTTGCTCGTTGCCGATTTCGGCCCGCTACCCGATCGTTGAAGCCGCGGTGGGTTTTTCGCTGACGGCGATCGGAATCACGCAACTGTACAGTTTGGCGTTGCCCTACCAATCACTGCACTGGCACGGCGGTCCGCTGTGGGCTCCTCAGGTTGATCAAAGGGTGATCGCGATCCTGACCTATCACACGGTGGCGTTGAGTACTTGCTGGGCGATGGCATTGATTCGCGTCGACGGAGTGTCCTTGCCCAAGTCGTTGGTGGTGTTTTCGCTCGTCGTCACCGCCGTCCCGATGATTGCTTTTCCAGTCCTGATGGTCACACCTTGGCAATTGGTGCGGCCAGATCATTGGACCGCCGGAGGGCTTTACTTTGACGCACTGCTGAGAGTCATCGCCGCGTGGGTGGCCGCGGCGCTGTTCGCCCGAGTGCTGGCAAAGTCGTTGTGTCCCGCAGCAGACCTCAAGCTCGATCCGCTGGGCGTCGACACAACGCGATTGATTGATTTGGTGATGCTGTTGTCGGTTCCCGCCGTTCTGATCGGTTGGCAGTCGATGCCCGCTGTGGTCTTGATGAGCGCCGTCATTGCCGTAGCGATTGGCCCGCTGTTGCGTCGGCTGCCGATCAACGATGGCCCCAAGGGTTCCATCAAACACCGCGACGCGTTCTGCCGATTTGCCTTCGCGGTCCCGATCGCACTGACGATCCACTTGGTCGTTTGGCGTCATTTACAGGCTGCAACGTACTGGCCCAGCGAAGGTTCTCGGCCGATGGTGATCGTCTTCGCGGCGATGTTGACGCTCACGATCCCGCTCTGGCTGCGTGACCCAACCAGAGCGGTTTTGGGGCAGCCAGACGTTGAGGAACAAGACATTGAGGAAACCGAGTCATCGAATCCGTGAAAATTCACGCCGCGCTGGGGACGCTTCATTCATCGATGGCGTAATGGATTTCGCCAGAAATCCTGTCCGAAAGGAATTCTGGCGAGTCCCACTACCGGGTGCGCCCGGCAATGGTATCGTCGCTCCTTACTTGATGTGGCGTGGACGCAACTGCAGGAACAATGCGCGTTTCTGATCTGGCAGCGAATAGCCGAATCCGCAGTTCTCCAAGAAATGACCGGACGAACTGATCGCCATGATTTCCATCACGCCCAGTCCTCGCGCCCGATCGACACACATCTGGACCAGCTTTCCACCGACACCTGCGCGTTGATAGTCGGGATGGACGGCCAAGCACTGCAGTTCGGCCAGCTTGGGGCTGTAGATCTCGACCGCCGAAAAACCGACGCATCGCTGCGGTCGCCCATCGTTGTTGGTGATCGCAACAAAACCGTGACGCGTCAGCTCGATGATTTCTGCTTCCGTCCGATCCAACAACAAACGCTGAGCCACGAAAGGACGCATCAGTGCATGGATCGCAGCCGCGTCCGTCGGCATGGCTTGACGCAACGTCGGCGCGGGATACTGCTCCGCCCGCGGCTCAGGAATCGACTCGCCTATCGGCTCAGACATCAACATTTCCTTTCTGTGTAGTTGAACCCGCCAGCCGGCTCACCGGTCGGTTCTCTCGTCAGTGAATCTTGACCGGATTGGTTGCCTGCTTGATCGTTTGACGCATCAGCATGGTCGGGGCGTCCTTCCCGGTGAAGAGCTTGAACTGATACGCCGCTTGACGAACAAACATATCGACGCCGGTGATGATCCGACATTGTGCTGCTTTGGCGTGTTTGATCAGCATGGTGTTTTCCGGGTTATAGACCGTATCGAACACGATCATGTACTGATTGAGCGCAGACGCGTTGAAGGGCGAGCGATCGACGTCCGGGTGCATGCCCACCGGCGTGCCGTTGATCAACAATTGAACACGCTGGTTGTGGCGATCCTCCCAAGGCACGACGCGACACCCGAGCTCTGAACCGAGCACACGAGCGCGTTCTTCTGTTCGGGAAGTGATCACAACATCGGCGTGACGCTGCTTGAGTCCCCAGGCGATCGCGCGCGATACGCCGCCTGCCCCGAGCACCATTGCGGTGATGCCTTGCATCGGCTGGCTCTTGCGGTCTTCCTTGCGAATCTCCAGTAGTTCTTCGATGCAGTCCATCGCGGCGCGGTAATCCGTGTTGTACCCGAGGGCTTCCCCGTCATGGAACACCATCGTGTTGATCGCGCCGATCCCATTGGCGCTCGATTCGGCTTGCGTGCAGTATTCCAAGGCGCGTTCTTTGTGTGGGATCGTGACGCTGATCCCGTTGATCCCGAGTTTGGGGCAACACTTCATGAATTGATCCAGATCGTCCCGGGGGACCCGAAACGGCAGGTACCGCGCATTGAGCTTCTCGGCTTGAAAGGCTCGGTTGTGAATGATCGGGCTGTAACTGTGTGCGACGGGGTCGGCGATCACGCCGAACAACTCCGTCTGATCGTTGATGTTCTCGTAGTCGTACAAGCCATTCATGTCTTTCCAGTTCAGCAGACCCGGCGCGATCTTTTTGTCCCTGCTAAACGTTGCGTAGGTGAACGGCGACCCCAGGCGGTTGGCCAGAATCCGAGTGATGGTTCCCATTTCGCCCATGCAAATTCCGATCGTGGGCACTTTGGCTTTGCGGACCATCTCGATCATTCGGACGTTGTCCGAAAAGGAGTTGGCCATGGTCGCGATCTTGACGATATCGGCATCTTCTTCTGCCATCGCCGCATGCAGGTCTTCCAGGTTGTCCGGCGTGTCCTCAAATCTGTGAAAGCTGATCACGCGTTTGGTGGTGCCGTAACGTGGGATCTGGCTCGCCACGTCGGCTTCGATGTCGACGTATTCGACGCCCTCCACGATCGCGTTGCGGAGCAGCATCATTCGCTCGTCTTCGCTTTTCGTCCACCTGCCCCCGTCATCTCGCCGCCGAACGGTGACCACCACCGGCCCCGGTCGCTGCCTCAACAAACGGTTCAAGCTGACCGCGCGGCCGATGTAATCGAGCCTCAGCTCGACCAGCTTGGCTCCTTGTTCGACCAAATTCTTGTGTTCGGCAATCATCCGCGTGTGGCGACTGCAGCCGAGGGTAACGCAAATCATGGATAGAAATTGACAATGATGAGGTGATGGAGACGGCTTTTCGACACGCAAGCCTATAATAGATAGACTGGATTGATCGAGCGGGGGTGTTTTACTCCAATCATCGCGGGAACCCTAAAACACATCGAAATGATCCCGCAATGGTGCCCTGAACGTGAAACTTGTTACCCAAATGGTGGAGATACGATGCCAAACCTCTTGCCCCACTTTTTGCCAAGGTTTCTGCCCAGGCGGGGAAAACCGCTCGTTTTAACCAAGCAGATCGGTCTTTTCAGGGGATCGCGGGCATTGCTTTTTTTGTTTTTCGCGTCTTGGTCGGTAATCGCCCAGGCCGACAAGGACTGGCCCACGCCGCGTGGGGACCAGCATTCCTCAGGCAGCAGCAAAACCAGCTTGCCGGAAAAACTCGTCCAACGCTGGGAGTTTCAAGGTGCCGAAGCGTTTGAGACAACTCCCGTCGTTGTTGACAAAAGCGTTTTTGTGGCTGACGTGTTCGGCAAAATCTACTCGCTCGACCGGGCCACGGGCAAGCAACAGTGGATGCAAGATTTTGACACCGGATTCTCGGCCTCGCCCCTGGTCCGCGACAACGTCTTGTTCATCGGCGATGTCGAAGGAAACGTGTACGCCCTGGAATCGGGCAGCGGCAAAGAACTTTGGAAAGCACAGACCGATGGCGAGATCAGTGGTTCCGCTGCGTACTTTGATTCCAACGTCCTGGTCGCCAGCCAAGACGGCAAACTGTACTGCTTTGCCGCCAAAGACGGCTCGCCGGTCTGGACCTATCAAGCAGAAGACCAGATCCAATGCAGTCCCACCATCGCTGGCGATCGGACCTTTCTGGGCGGATGCGACGGACAACTGCATGTCATCGACCTCAAAACCGGCAAGGGCTCCGGCGAAAAGTTGCCGCTCGGCGGCCCCACTGGCAGCACGCCAGCCGTGTCCGGCGACCGTGTCTTTCTGCCCATCATGGACGGCGCCGTCCTCGCGTTTGATTGGAAACAACAAAAACAGATCTGGAGCTACATCGATGACGAAGTCCAACAAGAGTATCGCAACAGCCCCGCCGTTGCCGATGACCGTGTGATCGTCAGCAGTCAACGCAAACAAGTCGACTGCCTGTCCGCCGACACAGGCAAGCGGATGTGGCGTCATACCCTCCGACGACGCGCCGATGCGTCACCCGTCATCGCCGGCGAGGATGTCTGGATCGCCGCCAGCGACGGACGCCTGATTCGCCTGTCGTTGGCCGACGGAAAACCGCTATGGTCCTACGAAATCCGCGGTGCCTTTGTCGCTGCCCCCGCCGTGACCGATACCGAATTGTTCATCGCGGACGACAACGGCGTCGTCAGGTGCTTTGCCGCTGAAAATTAACTGGACAGAGTTGCTCGATTCCTGCGTCTGACTCCCCACGGCATTACACTATTACATTCGCTACCAACGATTGACGCCGAGTTCCTTGGCACTCACACACCACCTGCCAATTCCCTTTCAACCCCCGGTCCGTCCACATGTCATCTGTTGACAGTGAAAACAAAACCGAAGTCGGCAGCTACTTCATTTCCAACTATCCGCCTTACAGCCAGTGGAAAAAGGAGCAGCTACCAGCCGTTGAAACGGCTCTGCACACCGACGCGGCAGAATCGACTCCGCTGGGGCTGTATCTGCACATTCCATTTTGCAGAAAACGCTGCAAATTCTGCTACTTCAAGGTCTTCACGGACGTCAACGCCGCCGAAGTCCAACGGTACGTCGACGCTTTGTGCAATGAAATCTCGCTGGTCAGCCAGTTGCCCGTGATGGGGCAGCGCCCGTTTCGCTTTGTCTATTTCGGCGGTGGCACCCCAAGCTTTCTGTCCCCCAAACAACTGACGAAACTCGCCGACCGCCTCCGCGAACACATCACTTGGGACGGGGCCGAGGAAGTCACCTTTGAGTGTGAGCCCGGAACCTTGAGCGAAACCAAGGTCAAGACACTTCGCGATGTGATGGGAGTGACCCGACTGAGTCTCGGTGTAGAAAACTTCTCTGACGCATTGCTGGAGGAAAACGGCCGCGCCCACCTTTCCAAACAGGTCTTCAACGCTTGGGAATGGATCACCGCTGCTAACTTTCCTAACGTCAACATCGATTTGATCTCCGGCATGGTCGGCGAAACCTGGGACAACTGGCGCGAGAACGTCCGTCGCACACTGGAGCTTTCTCCTGAAAGCGTGACGATCTACCAGATGGAGCTGCCCTTCAATACCGTCTACAGCAAAGACATCTTGGACAAGCATTCCGATAGCCCCGTCGCCGATTGGGCCACCAAACGCGCGTGGGTGGACTACGCGTTCAACGAGTTCATGGCGGCGGGTTACAGCGTCAGTAGCGCTTACACCGTCGTCAAAGATCCCAACAAAGTGAACTTCTCCTATCGAGATAACCTTTGGCTGGGCGCCGACCTGCTGGCCACCGGCATCGCCAGTTTTGGACACGCCAGCGGAGTCCACTACCAGAACATCGCCGAGCTGGAACTGTACCTCAGCACGATCGAATCCGGCAAACTGCCTCTGGGACGCGGCTTTGTCCCCACCGATCACCAGCGTCTGATCCGTGAAATGATCCTGTTGCTCAAACGCGGCTATCTCGACGTCGATCATTTTCGCAACAAGTTCGGCGTCGATATCGTCGCGCATTGGCAAGCCGAGTGGGATCGCTATGTCAACGAAGGATGGGCGACGATCCAAGACAACACAATTCGTTTGACACGCTACGGCTTGCTGCGTGTGGATGCCATGCTGCCAGCGTTCTTTGAACCCGAACACCAAAACGTGCGATACACGTGAGCGACGGCAACGAGTTCTCGTTCGCGATGGGCGAATTCACGGCGACGTTCCCCAACGATCGTTCGTATGCAAAGAATCACATGTGGGCCGCCCACCAGGGCGGACTGCGATGGCGATTTGGCCTGACTCAGTACGCCGTCCGGCTGCTCCAAGACGTCTATTTCCTCGACTGGGTCGTCGAGCCGCCTCAGACGATCACCCACCGAATGCACATCGGTGCCATCGAAAGCAAGAAGGCCGAGAGTGATCTCTACGCTCCCATTGCCGGCACGTTTTCCGCGATCAATTCGCAAACCCTCGATGATCCGTCTCTGATCAACGCGGCCCCCTATGACGACGGCTGGCTGATCGAAATCGACTGCCTCGATGCCCATCCCGATGTCCTGCTGACCCCCGAGCAATACGCGGAGCACCTGATCGAAGCCTGGAAGGTCGCCCAGCGAACGATCAAGGGACAAGCCAACGAGTAGCCCACGAGCCGGACCTCATCGATACCTACGCCCCATGAAGAATGCCAAGACCCTCGCCAAATCCATCACCACCTGGGAAGCGGACAAGGAGCAGGAAGAAAAACAACCCGATCGCGCGTCCAAGGACAACGTCGAGTTCTGTAACCTGATTTTTGCCGAAGCCTACTTGCGCGGCGCATCGGACATTCACCTGGAACCGTTCGAGCAAGCCTTTCGGGCACGCGTCCGAGTCGATGGCGCGTTGCTGCAAGTCGCCGCCGGTCCGCTGGATGACTATCCGCAGATCTCCACCCGTTTCAAAGTCATCAGTAACCTCGATATCTCCGAACGCAGGCGGCCACAGGAAGGCCGCTTGAGGATGATCATCGAAGGCCGCTCGATCGACTACCGTGTCTCCTCCGTCCCAACCCTGTTCGGCGAAAAAATCGTTTTGCGAGTCGTCGACGCGTCCGAACTACGCGGGGATCTGACCCAACTGGGCATGTCGCAGCGAGACTCTCAACTGATGATCGAAGCCATCAGTCGCCAGTATGGCATGTGCCTGGTCACCGGCCCCACCGGATCGGGAAAAACCACGACGTTGTATTCTGCGATCTCGCGACTGAACCAACTTGATCGCAACGTGACCACGATCGAAGATCCCGTCGAGTTCAATGTCTTTGGCATCAACCAGATCAACGTCCGCCGCGACCTCAACATGGATTTCCCGCAAGTCCTGAGGCTGTTGTTGCGGCAGGACCCTGACGTGATCCTCGTCGGCGAAATCCGCGACGAAGAAACCGCGAACGTGTCCTTTCAAGCCGCTTTGACCGGCCACATGGTGCTCTCCACCTTGCACACCAACGACACCGTCTCCGCCGTCGCGCGACTCAAAGACATGGGGGTCGAGCCGTTCCTGATTTGTAGCGGTCTGAACGTCGTCTTGGCGCAACGCTTGACACGTCGAATTTGCGACTATTGCAAAGTCCAGATCAACGTGACCGAACAACACTTGGCCGCGTTGCGGATTTCGGAAAAGTTTGCCGGTCAAGCTACCTTTTGCGCCGGACGCGGTTGCCCCAACTGCAACGGCAGCGGCTTCAAGGGCCGAGTGGGAATCTTTGAAGTCCTGCCGATGTCCTCGCGATTCAAAGACATGATCTTCAAAGACGCATCGATCGCCGCGTTGCGTGAACAAGCCATCAAGGAAGGCATGCGCCCGCTGCGAGTCAGCGCGCTTGCCAAAGCCGCCAAAGGCCTCATCAGTCTCGAGGAAGCCTCCCTGTTTGTCCTGGAATGATCCGCGACGTGTAGGCCGGGGCACGCTATCGACTTGGAAAGTCGAAAACGAACACCACCATCCGCCCAAACACAAGCCATACGTCTTGAGCCGTAATGCGCAACTGTCACCTCCGCCACGGAACGAGACTGCTGATTTCATCGTGTTGCGCCCTGCAATGGTGAGTGGCAAGCCGCTAGTGCATCGTCCAGTCTTGGAACGTGGGTTTGATAAATGAGCCGTTTTGGCGTTAGCCACGGTTTTCGCGACTCAACCGTGGCTAACGCCAAAACGGCTAACCCCAAAATCAAGACTGGACGATGCACTAGCCCGGGTTATGAAAAACAATCTGCATTTCCCAACGATGTCACAACTCATTGTCAAGAATCTGTTTGCGCTAAAATCAATCATCCGCATGAATCATCCGGGCTAGTGCCTTGCGGCTCACTAATCATCAGTCTCCTGCGCCGGGAGAGGTGACAGAAACTTGCAAAACGCCACAGTGCCACAACCTCAACGTTTGAACGGTCCGGGGTTAAGCCAGTCACCGACGTTTCGTATCTATGAGCGCCCCGCCGAACTGAATTTCGTTATCATGTCGTGGTCGGTGCCAGAAGTCTGCGTACTCACCTACCACGCCGCGTTACTTGCTCCCCCTCCCTCACTCCCCTCATCCTGCCCCACCATCATGCCTGCTGCTCTCGCCATCTGTGCCCACCCCGATGACATCGAAATCTTGATGGGCGGAACGCTCCTGCAACTCGCCCGCCGCGGCTGGGATTTGCACTACGTCAATTTGTGCGACGGATCACGCGGCAGCACGACCATGTCGCGTCAAGAATGCGCGGCGGTTCGATTGGAGGAAGCCAAACGGAGCTGTGAAGTCCTCGGTGCAAAGTTCTATCCGCCGATCTACTCGGACATGGAAGCGGTCTACACGACCGAGAATCTGCAGAAGGTCACCGCGATCGTTCGAGCCTCCAAGGCCAGCATCGTTTTGACCCACTCGCCGAGTGACTACATGGAAGACCACGAGATCAGTTGCCGGCTCGCCGTCAGCGCCGCGTTCTCTCACGGCATGCCGAATCTGGAAAGCATCCCGCCGGTCGAATCCTATTACGAACCGGTGACGGTCTACCACGCTCAACCCGTCGGCAACCGCACGCCACTGGGCGAACTGGTGGTCCCGCATTTCTACGTCGACAGCACGGATCTGATCGAGAAAAAGATCGAAGCCCTGGCGTGTCACGCTAGTCAAAAGGAGTGGTTGGATGTCAGCCAAGGAATGGACAGCTATCTGGAAACCACACGCCAACTCAGTCGCGAAGTCGGCCGAATGAGCCGCCAGTTCGAACACGCGGAAGGCTGGCGACGGCATCTCCACTGGGGATTCTGTAACTCAGACGACGATCCGCTTCGCCTAGCACTCCGCGATGTCATCATCGAGTCCGATCCAACCGGCGCATCTGCGTGATCATTCGATCCAGTGCAGGTAGTCGCGGATGACTGACCAGCGTGGCGTTGACGCTTCGGCTGTCTTGCCCAACACCCAGTGATCATAAAACTCCTGCGCGGTCCCGTCCTTGCGTCTCAACTCGATCCAGTGCTCCAAGAAGTCCCTCATTTTGGCGTCGTTGTTTCCGATGACATAAAAAAGCGGCAGTTGAACGTTGACGTCTCTGGGAATGACCACTTCGTACTCGGGATGCATCAATGTGAATGCGGAACCGCTCTCCGCGCTGATCAGCAACGCGTCCAACTCGGGATGTTGACCCTGAAAAAACTCTAGGTTGTTGCCGATCTCGACAATCGTGACGTCCGGCAATGCGGCTTTCAAGCGTTCCACAAATCCGCGGCTCAGGTCCACCAGCCCGATGGTCAGATCTCCGTGCTCACGTATCGCTTTGAGCGTCTTGAACTCGTGGACTCGGAAATCGGGAACCGCAAGCGCAAGGTTGACATCCAGGTAGCTTTCGGTGTGCTGCATCGCTTGAGCCCGTTCCAAGGTGCCCACCAATCCGGACATGACGACGTCAAAGTGATCCGCTTTGAGTTGCTCGACCAAAGTCGAACGTTCAAATCGAACAAATTCAAGCTTCACCGCAATGTCTTTCGCCAACGCATGGGCCATCTCGACGTCATAGCCGACCAGGGTTCCTCGGGCGTTGAAAAACGCGAAGGGAACCTTGTCTTCGTTGTATCCCACACGCAAGACGCCGCGTCGCCGAATCCTGTCCATCAACCGCTCGCCGTCCAATAGTGGATCGGGGTTAGGGGTAGGCACCAGGATCACCTTGCTTTCGACCGCTTCATGGAGCAGTTGCATGCGTTCGATGATCTCGGCCCGCGGCGGCGATTCTTGGACCACACCATAGAGAAAAAACTGTACGCCACCCAAGAACATTCCTCCGATGACCGCCGTCGCCAGAACATATCGGATGCCTTTGGCCAAGTTGATTCTCAGCCTGCCGTTGAAGGCGAATACCGAGATCATGGTAAAGGCAGCCAAGTGCATGACTCCGACTGCGTCACCGAATCGTTCTCCGACCACTCCAGATACCAAATAGAGCTGGAACATGTCATGAGGCAGGTGCATCTGGTCCAACAGAAAAGGGATCGCTACGACCGGACCACCAAAGAATGCAAACAGGCCTGACCCTAGAAAACCCGGATAGTCCGACGAACGAAACGGCACACCCAAGAACCAAGCCGCAAAAGGGATGAATAGCAGACTCAGAAGTTTGCCGATGTGGGGAAAGGGATACGCCGTTCCGTACAACGCATCGACCGCGGGCGATTCGACTTCGCCAGAGATCAGATCGTCTCGTTTGAAAAGGCGTTCAGTGTTCTCGATCAACATCGGCAACACCACGATCAGCTTGCCGGTCGCAAACGCGGTCAACATCGGTTCTTTGACGACGAACAAGACCTGTCGATACGTCAGCGGTGTTACTGCGACCACCAACCCGGGCAAAACGATGAATCCCAGAAACAATGAGCCGGCGATGTACGCAACCAGATAGGCTTGCAGCCGACTGATTTCTGCCAGTGAAACCGTCCCCGCGGTGCTGGCCGCAATGGCAAAGATTCCGATCGGCGCCAAACGGGTCACAAACCTGCTGACTCCCATCAACGCTCCGGCGGCAACGTCCAACTGTTCCAACAGCACACCTCGGCGATCGGTTCTCGCCAATGCAACGCCGCAAAAGATGCTAAAGACGACGATCGCAGGGACATGGTTGCCGGCAAGTGACTGAAAGATGTTGGACGGAACGAAATACGACATCAGGTCCGGTTTCGGCGTGGACTGGATCATCGCCGTGCTGAAAAAAGAGCCCGACTGGATGTCTGGAAACGAAGCGGCCAAAAGCCAGATCGTGATCAGACAGATCGTCCACAGTCCGGTCAGCACGCTCACGCCCACGATGGCCAGCCTGCGACTATTGCTGAGCGTCAGTTTCCCAAGACTGGCAATCAACGTGATCGCGATATACGGCAACACCGTCATCCGCAACAGACCGATGAACACGTCTCCGACGATCGATAGACGTCCGCAAAGTTCACCAAAGAACAAACCACAGAGAATGCCCAGGATTAAGGCAATCAGAATTTGAATGGAGACATCCATTCGCAAGAGCCACCGCGACAATCGCCCAAATCTGACGGGGACGCTCGGGTGTGTATCATCGTCAGGCAAGCGGGCTTCTCCGGTCAATCTCTTTCGCTTCTTCTTTGCGTCGATAGGGATACGAAGACAACACAACCGTCGTTCCCGCCATCCGGTCGCCGATTCGCTGTTTCAGCGGAGATGCCCATGCGCTCAGGCAAGCAGGCAATCCCCCAAATACCATCGGATTGGTTTCCACCAAACGCATCAGGCTGCGAACCGGAACTCATCAGTGATTATCCGTTAGCGAGTTGATAAGGGGCTCGGTATTCCTTTGTCAGCCATTTTGCCGCCTCTGGATCGCCCACCACCGTTTCACTTGCGGGGTCCCACTGGAGCTTCTTGCCCGTTCGGACGGCAATGTTACCCAAGTGGCAAACCGTGGCCGAGCGGTGACCGATGCTGATGTCCGCCGCTGGCTTGTTTCGCGTTTTGACGCAGTCCAGAAAGTCGTTGAAATGGGCAAAGTTCGCGGCGGAGTTGACGATCTTGGGGATCTCGACTTCTTTGAGCAACTCCGGCGGATCGGCGATCAAGCCGCCGCGATAAACGAACAAGCTGCCTTTGTCGCCGACAAACTGCGTCCCCTGTGATTTGCTCGGTGCACCCGGTGTCTGTCGACAGTTCAGCACCACGCCGCTCTCGTACGTGTATCGGATGTCGGTCGAGTCGGGCGTTTCGTACCAGCCGTCGGGCTGATAGACCGCAGTGCCCTCGACGCTGATCGGCCCGCTGTCATCCATGCCCAATCCCCATTGAGCGATGTCGAGGTGGTGGGCGCCGAAGTTGGTTTGTTGCCCTCCACTGTAATCCCAAAAGAATCGGAACAAGTAGTGAACACGATTCTTGTTGTACGCTCGCTGGGGAGCGGGGCCGAGCCAACGATCAAAATCAAAACCCTCCGGCGGGGCACTGTCGGGAACCGGCATCCCGGCACGGGCGATCCAGTTCGGGCCGGGCAAAGTCACGTTCACTTCGCGGACCTTGCCGATCAAACCATTTTGAACCAATTGGACTGCCAGTTTAAATTCCAAGCCGCTGCGTTGCATGGTACCGGTTTGCACAACGCGACCGTGTTTTCGAGCGGCATCGATCATCGGGCGGCCCTCGCCGATCATCAGCGTGAGCGGTTTTTCGCAATAAACATCCTTGCCCGCCTGGCAGGCTTCGATTGTCATCAGTGCGTGCCATTGATCGGGAACCGTAACGACGACCGCATCGATGTCCTTGGAATCCAGCAGGCGTCGATAATCGTCCGTCATGACGGCGTCGCGCCCCGTTTCCTTTTTTAAAAAAGCTGCCGCTTCGGACAGATAGTTTGCGTCCAGGTCGCAGAACGCCTCGATGTTTCCCAGCAGGTACTTCATGTTGTTTCTCGGCCCGCCCTGATTGCCCACGCCGATCATGCCGACCCGAACTCTCTCACTGGGTGATTCCGCCGCAAAGGTGTCGCGATAACTCTTGGCCGAAATCCCCATGAAAAGTCCGCCGATGGCAGACTGTTTCAAGAACGATCGACGTGTCGAATGTGGCATGAAGTCAACTTTCTCTGCAAGAAGCTTGTGGGGGAAGGAGCCGATACAGGATAACTCGGCATGGGGCGAAACGAAACGTGGCGAGCCCGGTTTCACCCGAAGCCGACAGACACAGGCGGCTGCGGCGATTGGCTCTGCGGGGCAGTCCGGATGGTGGTCGCGTCGACGCCTTCGGCTTGGCTTCAAGCGAATTCGTGGCACTCATCGTGCGGCAACAAGAGGCCGCGTTCCGTGGGGCAGGTTTTCAACCTGCCAGGAGTCCTTCTAGCTCACGCCCCAATGATTTCCCCGACCGCGAAGCCGATCACAGACGGTAGCCGTCGGTCGCGACTGCGCACCGACGGTGAGTAGAACCTCGCCCCAACGGACCCCGAAGGAGACTGCTGATTTAGTCGTGTTGCGTTGTGTCTGTGAGCCGATGGCGCTAGCCACGGGCCTCGAAGGGTTTCGTCAACACCATTAGGCCCGCGGCTAGCGCCTTGCGGCTCACTAAATCAGCAGTCTCCGAAGGTCGTCGCAGAGAACTCGTCGCAACAAACCGTCTGACGTAGGTCATGCTGTGCATGACGAAATGCGGCACCGCCATCTCCACGCTTGGCCGTCTTGATTCGTTGTAACTTCCAGCACAGCCGCGTTTCAATGGACCAGCGGCATAAAGCCCAGCTTGCCCTAGCGGAACCGCGTTGTGACAAAGAACAGACAGCAAGGGCAAAAAAATGTGTGGGCAAAAAAATATCGGACCAGAATGAGCACTTTGTTGCTGGTGAAATCGCTCCCTCACGTCGATCAAGCCCTGCTACGACGCACTCTTCGCTGCCGCGCACACCGATTCACCCAAAGCAGAACGCTCTATTACCCCAGCAAAGTGCTCTGTCCCTATCAGATGCGTTGACTATTCAATCGGATCGTACAGCGAAGCATTTGTGCCGGCAAGCATGATGCCGACAAGCAGGAAGCCGAAGTTGCGGCCCGTGGCTTTTCGTGCGGGATTGCAGTTGTGATAGAAATACCAAAACACAAGTGATGTTGTGGCAGTCGGCAATACCGCCAGTAAGGGTGGCAACACGAATCGCAGTCCTACTGAACCGAAGTCAAACAAGGAAATCGAGCAATAACCGTGGCATGTAAGTTTCCAGCCCGCTTCACCGTGCGACGAGAAGAACAATGCATACAGAGGCACTGCTGAAAGTACGTGAACCATGGAAACCATCCATCGCCAATCGGGATGAACTGTGCGGACCGGCGTCTCAACCGAGTCGATCTTGGTCGGCGTTCTGTAAGGGTTGTTGGCTCCCATGTCGCGATTAAAACCCCCTCGCGATTAAAACCCCCAGCCCCTTTTAAGCGATCGCAGGCGTAGTCGAATCCGTCGACACAATCGAGAGCCGTCGCCCAAACCATCAGCATCAACACAGCAAAGACGCCGTTCATGCAACATGGCTCCCCCGACCGCGAAGTCGGTCAAAGAAGGTAGCCGTCGGTCGCGACAGCGCACCGACGGTGGGTAGAACCTCGCCCCAGCAGACCCCGAAGGCGGTCGCAAACACCTTGCAACATACCGTCTGTGCAAGGCCAATTGCGCCCCAGCGGCGGGCGAAAGAAGAAGCGGGGTGCGAATGCAAGAAGAAGCTCAGTCAGGACTTGAAGTTGGTTGGCAACGAAGCCAAAGCCTCCGTCCTCGCAAGGATGCGTACTCCTAAGCCACAAACCAAGACCACTTCTCGCATCAACACGAACTCAACCAACGAAGGCCCGATAAGGTTCAACAAATTGCACCACCGAGTCGGGAAAGTTGAGTGTCCATTTCTTAAACCGCGCAAGCCCGACTTCGGTGGATGCGATGGTTATCCGTTCGTTTTACTTAAGCGCTGGTGAAACCTTCTTGGCTAACGCTTTCGCCTTCTTACTACCAATCGCATCCAATCTTCGCTTTAGGTAAAACTGTGAATTGCGATCTTCGCGTGGTAAAGGGTCTAGTAAATCAACGAGTTGAGAATCATTTACCATGCTCAGTGCGAGCTCAGTAATCCGTGATGCCTCTGAATCGTGATATTGATTCTCGTGTGTTCGTGCCATTAGCTTTGCGAACGTCGTTTCTTCCGCTTTGGTGAGTGCATTCTTCGGGTAAACGAAGGAGTTGTCTTCGATCGCAAAATAGATGTCATCATCTTGCGATTTGAGTGACCGAAGAAATGCAGGAATGTTGGGTGCGAGAATGCGAGAGTTGTTGTCGTGACACATCTGGAAAACCAAACCGCGTATCGGACCATCGATTCCGACAACGACCGGATCGGATTCGTTGTTCTCCGATACGAAGAACGGCAGAAAGCGGAGGTCCATTGTGAAGTCGAATGCGCTCCATGTGAAAACTGCCTCCGATAACGGGTAAAACCGACAACCAAGGCGTTTGACCTTGCCGCCGTTGCATGTCTCATAGAATCGAGCCAGCGGTTTGACTGAGGCGATTCCCATGTCGTCGAAGTAGCGTTGAGCCGCTTTGGTGGACGTCGGTTTTCGTGGCTTGCAGCCAACGGATTCGATTAGTTCTATCGAAGGTTGCATGTTGCCTCTATCGGATAGCGGCGAGATCACCCAGTCGCGGCGGCGGTCTCTGTGGTTTGAAACGACGACACCCGCGGCTTGGGTCCATCAGTACGCCCAACATGGGCGTGATCTTGTGGGGTGCCGCTTCCTTCGGGAAGCCAGTCCCCTGTACGAAAACGAAGCTTGAAACGAAAGGCAGTATACCAAATGTAATCTTTCAAGATGAAGTACTAGGCCCTGTCTCCAAGATGCCCGGCAACTGCGCACAAGGCGACAAACCGTGGGGAGGAAGCCTGCGGATGTGCTCGGAAAGACGGCTCCGGCCAGAGGAACGTGCGGTTCGACGAGAACTGAATCGGATAGAATTCCCACGGCTACTCGTGCCGTCCACATCCACGCCAAGACCCGTCAGGTTCGCGCGCAGCATGCAGCAACGTGGTACAGAAATCACATTGAGGCCGATGACCCTAGGTGAGCTGGCTGCTGACAGCGAAACCGAACCGGAAAAGCAGGGCACAGGTAGATGTGGCCCAACAAGCAATGAATACAGTGACGGGAACAGATCACGTGTCCGTGAAAAATCGATGGTCTCCATCGACCAAACGGACGTCCCTTATTTGGGGAGGGCTTCATCCTGTGCCCGCTCGTAGAGCTTGCTCCAACGCAGGGTGGACCGTGATAACACGAACCCACGATCGAAGTCGGCAGCAGAAGGCATAGGAGTGACCCGCCGAGTCCAACGGCGACACAAAGGCGTGAACGTCACAAGACAAGGAACGAACCACCGATGAACTCTGATGCTTCCTCGCTCTCCATCCGGGCTTGACCCGGTGGAATCAAGACTGATGAGCTACAAAGAAGCAGTCGATTCGCTTGGCTCCCCTCCGGCCTCGTGCCGGTGGAAGCAAGGACGATCACTGGCCATCTCAAGTCGCGTTCGTCCCGTTGCCACCGGCACGAGGCCGGTGGGGAGATGGGGTTCGATTGGCCTGCGGTGTCGTAGCCAGTCAATCTTATTCACCACCGGCACGAGGCCGGTTGGAGTCTGGTCAAATCGAACGAATGGTAACAGCTATGCAGACGACTTTGTGATTTTCACAAAGACCGAAGCGGTGGCGCAGCGCGTGTACGGGAGCATCGAACGCTTCTTGACCGAGCGTCTGAAATTGTCCGTCAATCACGACAAGAGCAGCATCCGCAAGACGGATGGGCTTGAGTACGTGGGCTACGAGTTTCGTGGTTTTGGCGGCCAAACTCGCGTGAGCGAGAAGAAGCTCTTGGCATTCAAGAAACCCGGCTGCGGAAACGGATGTCGTTGGGCGTGTCCTGTCGTGTCGCTCGTGGCTTTGCGATGAGCGGCAAGGGCCCGCGTTGTTTGGCAGACAGAGCGTCTTTCCGCGACGTCAGGTGTCCAGCGAGCTTTATCCAACGAGTACCTAGCCGCCGAGGGCTTGTTTATTCTTGAAGAGTGCTGGCTATCGCTTACATTCTTGAGGCGAAACGCACTGTATTCATCGATCCTGGGCGGACCCGCATGCTAGGTGATGTGAGAAGGGTCCCGGGCAACCGGGCTCCTATCTCGATTGGCATGGTTCTGTCGAAGTCTTGTAAGGGCTGAAAACTGAATGGAGGCGACATCGTCCACGGTGATCTGACGTGACTGCGCTATCGATCACCTGTTTACGCACGCATAAGCTATGACAGATACAAAGCAAACCTGCGATGCTGCAAACCCGGTGAAGAGAATCATTTTCGTCGCGGTTCCTTCACCCAATACTTGCGCAGCGATGGATGCAACCGTGATTAGTACGGCCCCAACACCGAACGTGATCTTGACTACACCAGCGAGCCGCCGAGCACGAACGTTGATCGGCGCCGAATTCAATGCTTGCCCTGCTTTGTAGATCTGTGTCTTCACGGTAAAGGTCTTGATGTATCGCGTAAACCCAGCGACGAGTATTCGAATGCGACGAACGCCCCGCATCACGGAGTCGGGAAAGTTGATTGTCCATTCGTGAAACCTCGCAAGCCCGGCTCCGTTGAATCGCATGGTTTCGTCCCTTCTTTTCGTTTGCACAACCAAATGCTTTGGTGTGACGTTGAAGTGTAGCCGATGAGCTTAGTCGAATCAAAACCAGTCATGAACCGAACAATGGGACATTCGGGATTGCGATCCAAACAACAAAACGACGAATCAATGATGCCATTTCGATGAGCGTTGATTGCAGACAAGTGCATCGAGCAAATATGAAATGTACGAACAACAATGTCTTGTCCAAGCGAAAATCTGGGCTGGTCGAGCAGATGGTGGAAGTAGTCAAGTTTCCATTCGTTTTCGTGGTCGTCGTCTTCAATCGGAAGTTCATCGTCAACGAAGGGGATCGTGTGCCAGTCGACGTTCCCGTGCTCGGCGCTTGCGAAAACGTACGCAAGAGATTCATGACGCCGATCAAGCAACACGCGGACGTCGTCGCGATTGCTGTCATTGAACGAGTCCCACCACTGCTCGACTTGCGTGCGTTCAGAGGCTGAGCATTTGTCAAGAAAGTCAGTTGGCAGATGCGTCGTCATCGAGTCTTCTTTGTGGCGGAACGGCGACGATCACGTGGCGGCGACGAGCGATCAACCACTTCAAGCAACTGGACTTCGCCGCTCGTCGTGCATCGCGTTGTTCCCCGATTTCCGTTGTTTGTGTTTGCGTCACTGAATGCGATTGAAAGGCATTGTTATTTCTTCGAGCGTCCGAAGAGATGAAGATCGGGCGATGCAACGTCGTCGGTACCAGGATAGTACAACGTCCATCCGCGTGCTGGAATATGCGCGAGCGATTCTTCGAGTATTGGAATAGTCAAAGTCAATGATTGGAGCGATCCCTCGCCGTAGATGTACCGTGGTTTGAAGAACCCGTCGACCTCAAGAAGCGTCCGATACGTATTGCCCTGTGGATCGTTCGGGTCACGCTCGGGCGTGGAAATCGCGATGCACAACCTACGACTCTCGCCGTCTGCTCGTCGCGCATCGAGGTGCATTTCAGCGATTCGAGTCACACCAATCTTTATTCGGGGAACGGCTGCCAAGAAACTCTGATTTTCACGACCCGCGTTGTCGGCCGCTCCAGTTCACGACATTGTTCGCTCATTACGTTGCGGCGTCCCATCTGATTCAAAGTCAATGTACCGATCAAGAATCGCGGTTTCCCCATTGGCAAACGTCACGCGACACAAACACAAGAATGTGCCGAACGCCGAAACCTTAATACCGATGTATCCGCCGTCGTTGTCGCAAGCAAATACTCGGTTTTTCCATGACGGTCCCAAAAGGAACTCAGCCTTCGTGACATCGTCTAGTCCAAATGGACTGCCAGCATTGTCGGGACGATGTCGAAAGAGGTAGATGAGAATATCGTATTCTTGGTTCGGTTTGCTTGACGGCTCAATTACGTGAACAAGCTCCGTGAAGCGGCGTCGCTGATACCGAGTCGGCCTTTCATTCGTCCATTCCGATGCGTCCAATGAGTCTGGACTATTTTGATCGACCGTTTTCAGTTGTGCGCTGCGCACCTCGCGACCAAGATCGGCGAGCACACTCTTGGCAAGATTGTCGGGCGAGGTAAACGTCTTCCAGACGTGTCGCTTGCCTAGAAGTCCCTTGAACTGCGCAAGTTTTTCGGCGTGCTTGCCTGAGTCAATGTACTCGGGAATCCAGGGTGTCTTTTGATCAACGACGTACACCAGACGCTTTAAGTCTGAATTACCCGCAGCATGATATTCAGCCTCAGTGATTGAGACGCCCGAGTCATCGGGAACGTATCCGTAACGGTGAGCGTAAATCCCAACGAAATAGTCGGACTCCTCGGCAATCATCCGAAGGCACACGTTCTGAGGCCGTTCGTCACGGGCGCCCATGTACTCCATCGCTATGTCGAGAAAGCCGCCTTGACGAAGCGCGTCACACACCGCTTTTCGATGTTCCTGAAGGTCCGCGAACGTGGACGAAACAAAGACGGGTGTTGGTGGGTGTGTCATGTAACTGTGAGCGAACGCTAGCTATCACCGGGCGTCGGCGAATAGCTTGCAAAAAAAGTTAAAACGTGACCACCGACGCTCCGTTGCAGTACGCCCAACATGGGCGTGATCTTGTGGGGTGAAAGTCCGCTGTACTTAGTTCCGGTTACTTCCAATAGGAGACAGTATACCAAATGTAAATCCCAACGAAGTAAGCAAATGTAAATCCCAACGAAGTAAGTACGAGGCGAGGGCAACTGCGGGGAGATGACAAACCGTGGGGAGGAAGCCTGCGAATGTGAGCGTCAAGCTGGATAGCCGCCGAGAACCGTCCGGGTCATAAGGTCAATCTTGCTGATTCGGGCAAGGTTCAACGCAATTCGTCTCCAGACGCATTCACGCCAAGACCCATCAGGTCCGCGCGGAGCTTGCAGTAGCACGGAACAGAAACCCTATAGAGGCCGACACTGCAGGCCCATCGCTGTGCGATTCCCAAAAATCCGCTGGCTGCTGACAGCGAAACCGAACCGGAAAAGTTGGTGGAGGTAGATGAGGAGCTTTGGCGGGGATAGATCACGAGTTTCAAGACCGTCGCGTCTTGAAACGTCCCTTATTTGGGGAGGACTTCATACTGTGCCCGCTAGTAGAGCTTGCTCCAACGCAGGGTGGACCGTGATAACACGAACCCACGATCGAAGTCGGCAGCAGAAGGCATAGGAGTGATCCGCCGAGTCCAACGGCGACAGAAAGGCCCGAACGTCACAAGACAAGGAACGAACCACCGATGAACTCTGATGCTTCCTCGCTCTCCATCCGGGCTTGACCCGGTGGAAGCAAGACTGATGAGCTACAAAGAAGCAGTCGATTCGCTTGGCTCCCCTCCGGCCTCGTGCCGGTGGAAGCAAGGACGATCACTGGCCATCTCAAGTCGCGTTCGTCCCGTTGCCACTGGCACGAGGCCAGTGGGGAGATGGGGTTCGATTGGCCTGCGGTGTCGTAGCCAGTCAATCTTATTCACCACCGGCACGAGGCCGGTTGGAGTCTGGTCAAATGGAACGAATGGTGCCAGCTATGCCAACGACTTTGTGATTTTCACAAAGACCGAAGCGGCGGCGCAGCGTGTGTACGGGAGCATCGAACGCTTCTTGACCGAGCGTCTGAAATTGTCCGTCAATCACGACAAGAGCAGCATCCGCAAGACGAATGGGCTTGAGTACGTAGGCTACGAGTTTCGCGGCTACGGCGGCCAAATTCGCGTGAGCAAGAAGAAGCTCTTGGCACTCAAGAAACGTGTCTGCGAGATCTTTCGTAGAAATCGCGGCGTATCGATGAAATCACGCTATGCAGCGTTTCGCGTCTACGCTCGTGTTTGGTTAGGCTACTTCGCGTTGGATCAAGTGAAGACAACGTTCGCCAGCTTGGACAAATGCCCCAAACTGATCAAATCGGGTCGTCGGGTACGAGCCTGTTACTGGAAACAGTGGCGGAAATCGAAGACCCGTCTGAAGAATCTGATGTCGTTGGGCGTGTCCTATCGTGTCGCTCGTGGCTTTGCGATGAGCGGCAAGGGCCCGCGTTGTTTGGCAGACAGAGCGTCTTTCCGCGACGTCAGGTGTCCAGCGAGCTTTATCCAACGAGTACCTAGCCGCCGAGGGCTTGTTTATTCTTGAAGAGTGCTGGCTATCGCTTGCACCCTTGAGGCGAAACGCACCGTATTCATCGATCTTGGGGGGACCCGCATGCTAGGTGTTGTGAGAGGGGTCCCGGGTAATCGGGCTCCTATCTCGATTGCGATGGTTTCCCCATTCTGTCATCTCGACTCGAGTTCGGAAGCCGGCAACGACACCGGAACAGTGAATTTGACACGAGACGTCGATGAAGATGATGTGTCAGATTTGCCCTTGGAACCGAGACCAATAGTGCCAACCATTACTCCGATTCCGCCTTCGGTTCCCTTGCCCTCTGTTGTAGTCAAAGCAACATCGAATTCGACATTCTGAACAGTCCTGCGGAATCCGGGATTCACGTACGTGGTGTTTCCGTCACTCTGCGTTCCATCGGGGTTGATGATTGCGCCGCGAATGTTGACATCTTGAGCAGCATCGTTCACGCCGTCGCAAATTTGGACGAGTGTCTCCTTGATGAAGGTTCGGAGTTCCATTACGAGTTCAGCACAGTTTGATTGGGGTAACGATACGGATCACGTGGCCACCGCGAGCGATTAACCACTTCAAAAAACTTAGCTCGGTGGCTCACGTGCATCCGCTGGTTCGCCGTTGTCGATTTCTTTGATTCGATAGGGCTCAACATTTATAGAGACGACACATTTCGAAAATCGGTTGGTGAATTCCTCAACTGCTTCTTCGGTTAGTTCGGCACAGTCGACCGTGAGGAATCGTAGCTGAGGGAGATCTGGAAAGTCGCTCAAAGATGAAATTTGATCTGACCGAATTGCAAGTGATCGGAGATTGTCAAATGTGCGGAGCACGTGCAGGGAGTTCACAGGGTCGTGGGAAAAATCGGAGATGCTTAGCTCACGGAGGTTTGCGATTTGCTGAAGCTTTTGCAAGGTGGGTTCGTCAATCGTGATTCCACCGAGCGAAACTCGCTCGAGCGATGGGAACGTTTGTGGATCGAATTTGGTAAAAGCCTCGGGCCCGTAGATCATTAGGGAAGGCAGAGTCTGGCAGACGCTCCGTCTAGTCAGCAGTTTTTCATACCCCCGACGATCTCGCACGTTCGCCATGATGCAGTCCCCGTTTCCGTCGAAGCTGATTCCCCCAACATTGTCGCCAGAATAGCCACCTTCATCCGCGAATGATTCCCAACGTCGCTCGTTGCCCCCTTTTTGCATGGCGATAGAAGTTGACATTTGTCTTGTTATGCCCGCCCAAGCTACGAGCAACGCTGCGACAACACACAGCGACAACAAAAGTCGAAGGCTAATTCGCATGATTTGGTTGCTATGTTCGGCGAACGCAGAGATCACCCAGTCGCGGCGGAGAACACACCATTGAAAAAACGCTCGCCTCCGCGACTTGAGTGCATCTGTACGCCCGACATGGGCGTGAACTTGTGGGGTGCCGCTTCCTTCGGGAAGCCAGTCCCCTGTACGAACTCGGAACTTGAAACGAAGGACAGTATACCAAATGTAATCTTTCAAGATGAAGTACTAGGCGCTGTCTCCAAGATGCCCGGCAACTGCGCACAAGGCGACAAACCGTGGGGAGGAAGCCTGCGATGCTCGATCGGCGTAGCAACCGGCAGCATTCCGCCAAAACTGCGGGGTAACGAATAGAAACGCGATAGAGGCTCTGGGAGTCATTGGGGTGAGCGGCCCGAGGACTGCAAAACCCGTTTCCGACAACCTCCTGAGTAGATCGCGTACTCGCGCAGCGAAAGTTCACGTCCCCGTATTCGGGGAGATCTCAGACGCGTACCCGCGAGTAGGGCTTGCCCAAAAGGCGGGACGACCAGGGTGACCTGACTCGTGCTCTGAGAAGTCAGCAGAGGTCATAATACCGATCTGCCGCAATCCAGCGGCAACGGGAAGGACCGAACGTTTCTTGACAAGGAAGAACCATCGATGAATTCGAACCGACCCAAACACACAAAACCTCATTCCGGCAACCAGCAAGGAGCGGAAGACATGAAAGGCCCGTGCTCTTGGGAGTCCCTCGCCGGTCACTCGGACTCGGCGTCCATCGAGAAGCCATCCTGTTCGTTCTCACTCCGATCTTTGATCCGGACTTTTCCGAATCAAGTTTCGGGCTTCGTCCTCACCGCTTCGTGCACTATGCGGATGACTTCTTGGTGTTCTCCGAGACCAAGCAGTCAGCCACACGTGTCTTTCGATCGGTAGAACGATATCTGACATCTGACATCCAAGCTAAAAATCGTGGACAACCACGACAAGAGCCGTATCTGTCCGACGGAAGTGGTCGATTCTCTCGGCTACACCTCTCGCGGCCTTGGTTCTGCCATCTCTATGGATCGCTAAATGCCAACCGCAATTCGAATTCAGCAGTCTCTGTCGCTGCTTCCGCAGCTTGATGGGATGATTGCCGGTCGGACGTGGGGCTGACGCCCCACGCTTTATGCTGTCGCTGCCTCCGCAGCTGAAAGCGGTCACACGCAGAAGAAGTTTTCGTTTTCCACGGGCAGCTTCCATCGACACGTTTGACCGACACAGCAAAGTGCTTTGTCCCCAGGGGCCTGTCAAGGTTCTACCCCTTTTTCCCTGTGCTATCCAGTTTCGAGACCCAGTAAATCTGCTTGTGTTTGTGCGACTCTAATTCCGTCTGCCAGCACTTTGCGTCGAGCAATGACGTCGGTTCGCCGATCGGCATTTCATTACCGTCGTCACCCTGACGCCAAAGCTGGTAAGAGCGAGGTTCAAGCAGTTCGGGGTGACGTTCAGCGTAATGGTCAATCGTCATCGCATCCAAATCGGCGAAAGTACTGGCGGGATACGGCTCCAGCTTAGATTTCCAGTTCTGAAAATGCCTCTGAACGTGCGATGGATTTGGTTCGGATGCCCTAATGGATCCACCTGTTTCAAGGTGCAGGAACTCGAATCCGACTGTTAGTCCGCAATCGAACTTAACGGCCCAAATGTCCGCGTCACCAAGTCCCTGAACGAACTCAACGAACGGTTCGGTGCCAAACCACTCTCGAGCAGTGCGACGATCAACATGCAGAAGGAAAAGCTGAAACCACGGACGAGCCGGCTTCTTACCTTCCGTTTCAATGTCGAATAGTTTCATTCAAATAGTAAAACGTTGGTGTTCACGCGGTGGCGACCCACGACATTGCTTCATGAATAGACGTTGCCGCCACTCGCGTGCAACACATGGTTCGTCAGTTTTGCAGCGGCGATCGAGCGATCATTGCTCAATCACCTTGCTTAACAACATACCGAACATTCCGCGTCAAAGCCAATCTAATACGAGTTGGGAAAAAGGTGGAACCACGAAAGGCACGAACTACACGAAAGTCCCACACATGATGTTTTTCGTGTAGTTCGTGCCTTTCGTGGTTTAAACCGCCCGCCCGCCGTTTCAAGCAATGGCGTTCACGCAACGAGCAACACACTGCTTGTCATTTCGGTGTGCGGGCAACAACCGGTACCCCATCACCGAGAGCAAGGCTGATTAAATAGTCGACTCATGTCGGCCACTGCCGCTCCGTATCATCGCTTGGTCACATGGCTTTCGTTTGCTAGCGTTAAAGTGCGTTTCGTAGCAGCATCAGCTGAGTATCGACATTCTCGTCGATCCAGTCTCCGTCGTTGGCATGAATTGTGCCAAATCGCTCAACGCCATCGCCGCTAGTGTCGATCAGCCAACCACCTGCGTAGAGCAGTCGGTGTATCTCAGTCCCGTCGGACATAAACCGTATTGTATCACTCTTGTTCGGCATGGTTGCGACGAACGGGACCCAGCGCGCATTTCGACAAAGTTGGATGAAGCGTCGAACGTCCGAACGATTCGCAATCGTCAATTCTTCGATTTGAATCGTGTCGACGCCATCCAGTTGGGTCAAAAACTTCGGTTGCGACACCCCATCAATCACGGGTTCGGAGACGGCGCTCGTCGAGGCGCATCCAGAGATCAATGCAATGCAAGCGATTATTTCGATTCGCGGGTGAGACATTACTTTGTCCATGTAACGGCGGTGATCAGCGGGAACGGGCGAACGAGTTACAGGCAGACGAGAAAACGGGCCACCCGTCCTCCGTTGAATCACATGGTTACCCGTCTTCTGGAGGCATGCCAAGAAATACGGTTTGCGGACCATGCAGGTTGCGTTTGTACGGTATGACACGGCAATCCGGAAATCGAGTCTCGAATTGGAGTATAGCATCGTCGCTAATGTTGTCGCAGTCGATAAAGATGTATCCCAGGTTGGTAATCTTTGCGGCGTCTTGCAGGCAAGCATCAGTCAGGATGTCATTGTCCAGATAGAGATCGGTAATCTGAGCGAGTCCATCAAGACGCAGTATGGATGCGAAGTCGCGATCCGCCACGCCACGTCCAACGGAAAGTTGATGCACGTATGGGAGCGGGAATACGTTTCGGCGAACGGTAACATCCGCATACGTGTCGAGATTTTCAAGAAGTGCCCGGTGCCGCAGTTCTGCGCGATATACCAAGGCAAAATAGACGAAAAGACTGGCTGTGACCGTGGTAATGAGAGCTAAACCTACGGAACGATTAAATCTTAGTGCGCTACGAAACAGGTAGGCGATGCCAACGAGAATTGCGACAGCCGCGATGGGCAATGCGAGCAAACGAAGTGGGCCAAATGCAATGAGCAACAGAACGACAATCGCTACGTTACGCAGAGATTTACCGCCACTGTCATCAGTGCCTGAGTTGATTGAATCATCCGTCATCGTTGAGATGTCGCGTCCGTCTCATTCGGGTAACTTGTAATTGAAGGGGAGTCAGGACTTGGCGGTTGGTTATTTAATGCCTAATGGGCGGTTGCCTCTCGATTTCTCCCAGACTTATTGGCAGTTGACTGGTTTTGCCAAGGCTTTACAGCAATTTGCCAATGAAAACACCTCGCATGATAAGCAGTTGCAGTCTCGGATGCGACCTCCGGGGACTGACACCGCTTGGCAGGCCCTGCGTTTTGACTGCACTGACATTTTGTGCATCTGGATTTCTGATTCCAAGGGCATGCGATGACAAGATCTGAGAGTGCGGGATCGTGGGCGCATTGACGCCACGGAAACGCTTGTGTTGCAAGAGTATCGAAGTGTGATTCGAGCGAATCAACTTGCCTGCAACACTGAGGAAGCCTATGTCGCTCCGGTCAGAAGGTTTCTTCAAGCAGCCAACCGCTTGGATGCGATCGAACGCGTGGGTAGGGAAGATGGTTGTGGGCTTCGTGATTTGGCCGCCCGAGATGTGGAGTTCCATCTGTCGAATTTAGCAGTATCTGTCGCTGCCTCCGCAGCTTGATGGGGTGATTGTCGGTTGCACGTGGGGCTGACGCCCCACGCTTTATGCTGTCGCTGCTTCCGCAGCTAGAAGCGGTCACACGCAGAGGAAATTTTCATGTTCCATGGGCAGCTTCCATCGACACGTTTGATCGACACAGCAAAGTGCTGTGTCCCCAGGATCCTGTCCCCAGGATCCGTGTCCCCCGGTCGGATCAAGCCGTCCCGCAGGATTCAATTTTGCAGCGATTGTTCTGGCGCATCAAATCGAGTGTGGGGATTGCCTGTCCGGTGCAGTTCGACGACCTTGGAAAACAAGCTATAATCGAATCAGAAGCCAGTCGATGGCCGTTCCAAGATCAATTTCGTATCGAGACTGTTATGCAGGCCGAACTGAAAAAAATGCTGACCGCGGAGCCGTTCGTTTCATTTACCGTCGTGATGAGCGACGGCACGCACGTAACCGTCAAGCACCCTGAGAAGGCGCTGCTGACAAAACACTGGCTCTATGTCACAACAGACGGCGGCGAGACTACCGAGCATTTGTATCTACTGCATGTGACACGCCTTCAGCGTACAGAGAAAGCCGCATAGTGGGCGCCAACTTCTTCGCAGTGGAACGACGGCGGTAACGGGGCCGCGGCAAAAAACTATGATTTCAAAACCCGCGCCATCGGCGGCTCCCGTTCACCGCATGGTTATCGGATATTTTGGGGTCACGTAACGACCTTTTCATTGTCGAGATGAAGCTGCAAGTCCTCGGATTTGAACCCTGCGAAATGAGCGTGTTCACGGTCGAATTGATTGTACGGAAATCCTCCAGACCACGTAGCGAATTTCCCGGGCGTGATTGGATCGTTCATGGTGATGCCAATGCGAAATATTTCCGCGTCGAAGAGATCAGAGAACACCAAGTCACCCTTTACGGCCCGGATGTTGTCACCGGAAATGTTGTGGAAGCGGAGTTCAAACTCAATTCGGTCTTCGTAGATTTCAAGATCATAGTTTTCTGGAATCAGACTTTTGCCGACCAATTCAACCTTTATCATTTTCGATTGTGGTTGCGCATCCCGCTGACGATTGTTCGGGGTGGTTGCAATTGAATTGTTACTGGCAGAACTCGACGCGTTGGTTTCATCCATTCGTCGTTCGAGTGCCGTGACGCGCAGAGATAGCGATTCAACCAGATCGCTGATTTCGCAGAATACGCGATAATCTCCGACGCCAGAAGCGACGAGTTTGGAGTGAAGATCATCGAACGTCACGCAGTCATGTTCGCTGACGCGCCGCTTCCCATCAGATTGAGTGATCACGAGGAATTTCATTGCCTGCGGTCTGTCCGATAACTTGTAATTAGGGAGAGTCAGGACTTGGCGGTTGGTTATTTGACGTCTTATGGGCAGTTGCCGCTCGAGTTCTGCCGCTCTTATTGGCAGTTGACTGATTGTTCCCCGGCGTCACAGCAATTTGCCAATGAGACCACTTCGCATTGTAGGCAGTTGCAGTCTTGGATGCGACCTCGGGTGGAACTGGCACTGATTGACAGGCCCTGCGTTCTGAAAGTATCGCGAGTTTGTGCATTTGAATTTCCCATTCCACGGGCATGCAATGAGAAGATCTGAGAGTGGGCGGGATCGTGGGCGCATTGACGCCACGGAAACGCTTGTGTTGCAAGAATATCAAAGTGTGATCCGAGCGAATCAACTTGCCTGCAACAATGAGGAAGCCTATGTCGCTCCGGTCAGAAAGTTTCTTCAAGCAGCCAACCGCTTGGATGCGATCGAACGCGTGGGTAGGGAAGATGATTGTGGGCTTCGTGATTTGGCCGCCCGAGATGTAGGGTCCCATCTTACGAATTTAGCAGTATCTGTCGCTGCATCCGCAGCTTGATGGGGTGATTGTCGGTTGGACGTGGGGCTGACGCCCCACGCTTTATGCTGTCGCTGCTTCCGCAGCTGAAAGCGGTCACACGCAGGGGAAGTTTTCGTGTTCCATGTGCAGCTTCAAGCGATACGTTTGATCGACACAGCAAAGTGCTGTGTCCCCAGGATCGCGTGAGTGCGGAATTGGATCCCGCGAGGGATCGCAGAAGGTAGCCGCGGGTCGCCGAAGGCGCTCCCGTGGTATGCGACAACCGTGTTGAATCGACCCCGCAGGGTGTCGCAGACTTCTCGGAATCGGGGCTGCGACCGCCTACGGGGTCGGTTCTCGTCAGACCGAACGAACCGGCGATGATCGCTGCGCTCTATCGCCGGCTACCGTCTGATACCGCTTCACGGTCATGGGCAGCAACAATTCTTTTCACATCCCGAGAGACGCTGCTACGTGTGGGCGCGCCACGATCTGAGTGTGGTGCTGAGTGCAGTGCTGAGCGGCTGAAGACTGTACAACAGCTGCGGGGCCGCCTCGTTTCATTTGCCGCGTTGGTAAATTGCGGTCAGTAGTGATTCGGTGTCTTTGAATTTCTTGCCGCCCGCCAAGGCTTCGTCGATCAATGCCCGGGCGTCTGACTCGCTGTGTCCGAGCGTGATCAGTGCGTCGAATGTTTCGCTGACGACGGCGGTCACGCCGCTGTCGACGTCACCGGGTTGTCCACGATCGACCATCAATGCGAATCGTGGCATCTTGCGACGTAGCTTGGCGATGATGCGTTCGCTGGTGGACGGGCCGATGCCGGGTAAAGCGGACAAGCCTTTGGCATCCTGTTGCTCGATCAGCACCGCCAGCTCGTTGACAGGGCGCACCATCGCGCGAAGCGCTTTCTTGACTCCGACACCGTCCACGCTGCAGAACAGGTCAAAGAATTGACGTTCCGGTTCGGTGAGAAACCCGACCAAACGCGGCGTCAACCTGCCGCCGCCTTGAACGCTGCCGTCGATGTAGTCCAGCGTGTGCAGTCGAGTGGATTGACCGATTTGGCTCTGCAGTTGCCGTCGCGTGTAGTCTCCCACCAGGACTTCGTATTCAAAGGGCGACGACTCAATCGTGACCGCCGTCTCGCTGACGTGAAGGATCTTTCCGGAAATCGCGACGATCAATGCAGTGTGCCTGTGTGAGAAGGGGGAACGAGAGGGCCGAGCGAGTGCAGGTGCTGGAGTGCAGGTGCTGTAGCGATGTGGTCGCTCAGTTCACGAAACCAAGTCCAATTGACGTTGCGTCAGCTCGGCGATGCCTTTTTTGGCCAACGCGATCATACGGGTTAGCTGTTCATCGTCAAACGTGGCTTCCTCGCCGGTGCCTTGCAGTTCCACGAATCGACCGCTGCCGGTCATGACGACGTTCATGTCGACGTCTGCGGCAACGTCCCACTCGTAGTCCAAGTCCAAGCGGACTTCGCCATCGATCACGCCGACGCTGATCGCTGCGATACTGTCTCGCAGCGGTCCGTTTCCGATGGAGGAATCGGGCAGCTCTCGTTTGATCAAAGTGGCCAGGGCGATGAAGCCACCGGTGATGGACGCGGTTCGGGTTCCTCCGTCGGCTTGCAAAACGTCGCAATCGACGACGATGCTGCGTTCCCCGAGTGCTTTCAAATCCACGACGGCCCGCAACGATCGTCCGATCAGGCGTTGGATCTCCGTCGTGCGGCCGTCCAGCTTACCGCTACGGTCTCGACGTTTTCTGGGGTTGGTGCTGCTGGGCAGCATGTCGTATTCCGCCGTCACCCAGCCTTTGCCTTTGCCCTCCAGCCATCCGGGAACACCCGGTTCCAGCGATGCAGAGCATAGGACGACGGTGTCGCCACAGCGATACAGGACGCTGGATGGGTTGCTGTTGAGATACCCGACTTGGATATCGATGGGGCGCAGTTGGTCGGACGGACGCATAGTGTGAAGGTTCGTTTGGGAAGGGGAAAGAAAGATGGGCGAGCTGTTACTCCAGGTTCTTCATTGCCCAATCACGATTGAGCAACCAGACCAAGAGACCCTTTTGTGCGTGCATCCGATTGCCGGCTTGGATGATCACGTCACTTTGCTCGCTGTCGATCACGCTGTCAGTGATTTCTTCACCGCGGACGGCGGGCAAGCAGTGTAGGACGCGGGCGTGGCGTGGGGCGGCTTTCATCAATGCGTCGTTGACTTGAAAGTCCGCGAAGGCCTGTTTTCGCTTTGCCGTTTCGGCTTCTTGGCCCATGCTGGTCCAGACGTCGGTGTAGATGGCATCGGCGTCCGCGACGGCGGCGGCGGGGTCACGCACGATGTTGATTTCGGCGTCTGGATACGCGGCATCGACCATGTTGACCCATGCGTCGTCCATCTCGTAACCCTCGGGGCAGGAGAGCGTGAATCGCATGTCGAGCATGGCGCAGATCAGAGCCAGCGAGTGCGCGACGTTGTTTCCGTCGCCGACGAACACCAAGTGCTTTCGTTCATAGGTTCCCAGCGATTGTTGGATGGTCAGCACGTCCGCCAAGGCTTGGCAGGGATGACAAACATCGGTCAGTCCGTTGATCACCGGCAACGCGTTGAACTCTGCCAGTTCCTCGACTCGCGTGTGTGCTTTCGCTCGACACACCACCGCGTCGACGAACTGTCCGAGGACTTTGGTGAAATCGGCAATCGACTCTCGTTTTCCCCAACCCACGTCTTCGCCGAGAAACAGACTGGTGCCGCCCAGTTGGCCCATGCCGGTTTGAAAACTGACGCGCGTTCGCAGGCTTGGTTTTTCGAACAAGAGCGCGATCACACGGTTGCCCAGCACGGACGGTCGGTCGCCTGCATCCAATTTGGATTTCAGCACCGACGCGATTTGCAAGATTTGACGAAGCTCGGATGGGTCGATGTCAAAGAGTGACAATAAGTGTTGCATGCTGTTTTCTCAGTCAGATGCGGTGGTCAATTGGGCGGTTTCTCGTTCGACGATTTCCATGGTTTCGCCGATTCGATCTAATAACTCTTGCTGATCCGAAGGTTCCATGATCAGTGGCAATTGCATCAGCACTGCGGTCTGTCCACAGACGCCAAGGCATAGCCCGGTCTTCGTGGCGGCTTGAATGATTTGTTCTGCGGGCAAATCGGTGTCGATCCCGATGGTTGCACCGCAGTGGTGAATGTCACGCAAAAAATCGAATCCGCTGATTCGCTTGGCCAACGCCACGGCCAGTTCTCGGTGGGCATCGACCGCCGAGTTCGGCAGTTCCAGCTGTCGCATCGTTGCCAGCGTGGCAACTGCGGCCGTTTGAATCAGGCTGGATCGGCACTCGGGTACTATCGCTACTTGTTCCGATCTCATTCGATCGTTACCCAGTACGATGGCGCCGGGCAGCCCTGTGAAAAGCCCGGCGGCGATCACGGCGACGTCGGGCGCCAGCTCCGCGAGACTGGAGACGGTCAGGCATTGGCCCGAAGCACCAAAACACAACTTCGTTTCATCGATGATCAGCAACGCATCGTGTTCGTCACACAACTGGCGTGCGGCGATCAAGTAGTCTTCGCTGAGCGGCGAAGCTGCGTTGCTCAGATCCAGGGGCGACAACAGAATCGCTGCGGTTTGCCCGTCGACAGCGTTGTGTAGGGCGTCAACATCGTTGGGTGCGACATGGGCAAATCCGGCGACCATCGGCCCGTAGCCTTCATGCAACTCGGGTTGTCCGCTGGCGGTCAAGCACGCAGCGGTACGTCCGTGATCACTGCCGACCAGTGAAACGATCTTGTGACCGCCAGTTGGCTTACGTGTTCGGGCGATGCGAATTGCCAATTCGAGCGCGTCATCGGACGATGCGAGACAATACGCTTGGCTCCATTGATCATGTCCCCAGCCGTGCATGGCGTCCACCAGCACCGCTGCGAATTCGGTCGAGTCGGCGTCTGAGAGTGGCACGGCAGCAGCGGCGGCATCGACCATCGCGTTGGTGATGGCGACTTGCCCGAGTCCCAGTGCACAAATCCGACCGACCGTCGCGTCGACCCAGCGGCGACCGCCAGCGTCGCTGTACTGCAGGCCTTGAGGTGTCGGGGTTGAATCGGTCATGCGAACGATGAATTGGAATGCGGTGAGCGGAATGTCAACGAAACGAAATGGGCGGTGATGGATGCGACCGCACCAAGGAAAGAGTCTTAGTCACGGTTCAATAGAGAAGGTTCGCCCGCCCGTCGAATTCTTCTGCAAGTTTTTTCTTCGGCAAGTTTTCTTGATTCGACTTGCTGAGACACTCACTCGGGCGGCGCCTTGTAGATTTCCGTGCCGACGCCTTGCGACGTGAATATTTCCAGCAACAGAGAGTGTCGCAAGCGGCCGTCGATGATGTGAACTTTACCGACGCCGCGACCAAGTGTCTCCAAGCAGGCTTCGACCTTGGGGATCATTCCGGAGGCGATGACACCTTGATCGATCAAGTCACGAGCTTGATGCTCGTTGAGCGAGTGAATGATCGTTGAGGGATCGTCTTTGTCTCGTCGTACGCCGTTGACATCGGAGAGGAACACGAGTTTCTCGGCGCCCAACGCTTGAGCAACGGCCATCGCGGCGGTGTCCGCGTTGACGTTGTAATATTCGTCATCCGGTCCGACACACATGCTGGGGATCACGGGGACTTGGTCGGTGTACAGCAGACCTTCGATGACACTGCGGTCCACTCGCGTGACGCTGCCGACGGCGCCGAGGTCTTCGCCGCTGGGTAGCGTCAGTTTTTCGCCGAACAAGACGTTGGTGGTATCGAATGAGAGGTTCATCGCCCGACCGCCGAGTCGCTCGATTTCCTCCGTCAAGAAAGCGTTCAACTCACCGGCCAGCACACGTCGGACGATTTTCAGAGTCGCGTCATCCGTGAATCGACGACCTTGAATGAATTTGGGCTCGATGTTCGCTTCGGCCAACGCCCGGTTGATCGCCTTGCCGCCGCCATGAATCACCACCGGTTTCATTCCGACGGTTTCCATGAAGATCACGTCGAGCAGGATGTGCAGCAAAGCGTCGTCGTCATCCAAAACGCTACCGCCGAGCTTGATGACGGTGGTTTTGCCACGAAAACGCCGGATCCACCCCATCGCTTCGATCAGCGTATCAGCCTTGGTGATCGCTTCTTGCACGCTGAATTCTCCAGAGGATTGTGGCGTGGTGGCCGTGCTCCATTCAAAATGCATCCTGGCGGCTCCACGGATTTGGGGCTAGTTTGTTCGGTCGGAAAAACCGATCAATTTACGTGTGTCAAGATCGTGGGTCAATTGACATCCGCCCGTTGTCGGCTGGCAAAACCCGTTGTCGGCTGCCAAAACCGGCTTTCCCGAGCACTTGCGGGGCGAGTGAGAGCCTGCTGACCGCGTCAAAGCAATGAAAGAAGAAGATTTGATGAGCAAAAAGAGGTTGACCGTCATCGGTGGGGGCCAAATGGGGCGTGCCTTGGTGGGCGGCATGGTCGCGGCGAACGTCCTATCGCCAGCGGAGATCTGTGTCGTCGAACCCAGTGCCGAAAGTCGACTTTGGTGGCAAACCCAGCACGGGGACATCGATTTGGTCGTCGATTCAACCGATCCGGCGGCTGACAGCCAGATCGTGCTGATCGCGGTCAAACCGAATGTCGTTCCCGTTGTTGCGTCTCAAAAGGATGGAATGTGGAGCGGCAAACTCGTTATTTCGATTGCCGCCGGAGTCAATCTAAGCAAGCTGGCTGATTGGTTCGGCCATCAACGTGTCGTCCGCGTCATGCCCAACACCCCCTGCTTGGTCGGGCAGGGTGCCTGTGCGTATTGTTGCGGCAACGATGTCGGCGATGAGGACAAGCAGTGGATCAGTGCGGCTTTATCGGCGGTCGGACTGGCGGTGGAAGTCAACGATTCACAGATGGACGCGGTCACCGGCTTGAGCGGTTCTGGACCCGCGTACATCTGTTTGGTGATCGAAGCGATGGCCGACGGTGGTGTCTTGGCTGGCTTGCCGCGTCACTTGGCGATGCAGCTCGCATCGCAGACCGTTCTTGGGACGGCTAAGATGGTTCAAGAGACCGGTCGTCATCCCGGTGAGCTCAAAGACGCCGTGGCCAGCCCCGGCGGCACCACCATCGCGGGGCTCCAAGCCCTGGAAAACAAAGGCCTTCGCAGCGCAATGATCGCCGCAGTGGAAGCATCCATGAAACGAAGTCAACAATTGGATTCTCTCTCCTCCCACAAAGGACAAGGAGCTGGCTGATGGACACTCCCCTGATCTTGATCGACGACAAGCACATTCCGCTGTACCGAATCGTGTGGGTTGCCGATGTCCCGCACTTCTGTGGCGAAGAAGACTGCATGCACGAGGGTGACTATGAAGTGCGTTTGGACGTCGATGACTCCGTCTGGACCAATCGCGCAGGACGTGACGAAGTGATCCAGTCGCTCAATCGATGGTGTGGCGACCCACGCGGCGAAGACGGCGAGTTCTGAGAAGCTTGCTGAACCTTTCTCAAGGGACGCACAACAGGCTTCGCTCTTTCAACCTGGGACAGGTTTGCAACCTGTCAATTATAGAACGGCAGGATAAAAGCCTGTCCCACATGTTCTGCCTCAGCGACTCAGCGACATCAGATAAGCGAACAGATCTTTGCACTGTTGCTCGCTGAGCGTCTCGGCAAAGTTTGCGGGCATCGGCGACAACGTCGTTGCCTTTTGTTTTTCGATCGTATCGACGGCGATGGAAACCTCCTTGCCCGTGCTGTCGACCAAAACCAATTGAGTCCCCTCGGTTCGTTTCACGATCCCGTTGTACACCTTGCCGTCATCGGTCAGCACCAGCGACGCCCGAAAGGCCACATCGACGTTTTGATTGGGCATCAACACGTCTTCTGCCAGTCGCTCCAAGCCACGGTTGCCGATGCCGTCCAAATTCGGACCCACCGCATGTCCTTGGCCGGCAACCTGGTGACAGACGCCACAATGTTGGTCAAACAGTTTCTTGCCCGTTTCCGCCGAACCGAGCCCCGCGAGCAACGAAGCGCGACGACCGTCGATTTGACTTGCAACCGCCGGGTCCACTGCGGGCAAGGTCGCCGTCAAAAATGCGACTCGCTGACTTTGCTGCTCATCGATCACCGCAGACAGTTTTCCTGCGATCGCGGCATCGGCAAGCATCGACGGAGAACCACGCCCCAACTCGATGCAACGGATCAAGACGCTGGCGCCCGGCCGATCGGAGGCTAGGCTCCCTGCCAAACGTTTTTGCTGAGCCGAACTCGCGATCGCCATCACTTGAGAGACCAACTCCGTCGCTTGATCGATTCCATCATTGGCTAACAGTTGTTGGACCAGCTTGGATCGCAATTCGTCAGTAATTCCCGTGACGACAAACGACTGCGCCAAAGTGCTGCGGACGGCCGTGGGATGATCGGCAATCAAGGCGTTTGCAATCTCCGTCGCGGTCTCCGCATCCAATGCCGGATGAGACAACAGAGTGGCGAGTGCGGGGGTAAGCTCGGTCAACTGAAAGTCGCAAGCCAACGCCGCACCGCGTCGCCAGTTGCTGAGCACTTGGCTGGGGTTCAATCCGTCAACGGAAAACCGCCCGACGGCCAACCATGCGTAGGCAGTCGCTGTGTCACCATCCACCAACTCGATCACGACATCTTTTCCGGCGTGCTGACCCGTTTGCCAGTCGATTCGTTGCGCCGTGTCGTTTCGCGGAGGACTCCATTGCTGTAGAACCGCGTTGGTCCCCGCGTCGATCAGGCGGACAAAGTTCAATTGCTGCAGCGGTTTGCTTGGAAATCCATCGTGACCGGCCATGTAAAACGAAAAACTGTCCGGCAGAGTAAATCGTCCACTTCGGTAGATCCCGGTGCGCTGCTCGCCTTTCGGAAAACTGCTGTACAAAACGCTGCCAGATTGCCCGTCTGCGGACGATCGACGCTCAGAGACCGCCCAAGGATTGTCAGCTGAATTGCCTGCTGGGTGCGTAACGTAGCTCCACGCGATCGGCGTGGAATCGACTCGTGGTTTCGATTGCGGATCGGACAAGTCGACACCCAAGTGGCGAGCGGCCAAGTCCAACGCCCACGACTGAATTGCATCGGGGATCGCATCGCCCCGTTTGATGATTCCCGCACGCAACGAGTTGAGCAACTCTTCTTGATACGCTTGATCGCCAGCGAACCGATCGCGTGACAGTTGGGCAATCGAAGTCAAATGTTGCGTCGATGCGTACTGCGCAGCGAACGACAGGTACAGCGAAAGTCGCTCGCGTGGCAAGTCGCTGAGCGTCGCCAGGTGGCCTGCCAAGAACTCACCGGCATGATCCGTTTTCAGTGCCAAGCACAACTCACAAACAGCAGACACGTCGCGTTGTCGTGATTTGTCATCCGTGTTTTGTGAAATCTTGCTTGCCAACTGTGCAAACCAATCGCGATCGGAGAGATGATCTCGCAATGCCATCCGAATCGCGTGTCGTAGATGCACGTCGGACGGGTTCACTGCATGCAGTGATTTCAACAGGGGTTCCATCAACGCGGAATCACGATGCTGTGCCGACGCCATGGCTGCACTGCGTCGGACCAACGGATCGTTATCGACCAGCCCTGCGGTCAACAGGTCGACATGTCCGCCCGGAGGTTCTGATGACGCACCCAGTATTCTGAAAGCGTGGTTGCGAATCAGTGCTTCGTCGGACTGAATCAACCGTCCAAGCTGTTCGTCAGTCAGTGCGTCCAATCGAAACAGCACCCACGCCAGATGGACGACTTCCATCGGATCGGTGGCCACCGCAAGACGTTTTGCCGCGGGCTGCTTGATTGCATCGCCCAAGTCATCGACCAAGTGATCTGCCGCAGAATTTCGCACGGTCGGATTCTCGCTTTTCAGCAAGTCCAGCGTTTGTTCCACCGTGGTGGCAGCGACCGATGTGATTGCTGTCGTGCGGGTGAAATCCTCCGGCACGTCGCGTCGGTCGCCATTGCCGGTGTACACGATCCGCCAAATACGTCCACGATGTCGATCGCGTCCCGGGTGTGTCAGCGGGACTTCGTAGTGGCCGATGATCCGATTGTAGAAATCGGCGACGTACAGTGCTCCGTCGGGACCGACTTGCAAATCGACAGGTCGAAACCAAGGATCCGACGAGATCACAAAATCAGGTTCTTCTCTCGCCACGACACTGGAGCCGACGTACTGCAACGAGTTGCGGTTGACCCGTCCTGTCATCACATTGCCACCGAACGCACTGTTGTAAAACGTCGGCGGGAACTGTGGCGATTGATAGAGTGCAATGCCGCCGATCGCCGTTGAGCCGTGCAAGTGATTCATCACGGGAGGCACAAATCCGAGTCCATCATGTGGCGCACCGAAGCTCTCGCTGTAGCCGCCTTGCATCAACAAGGTGATCGGTTTGGTATGGCAATCGGCCGTGAACAGGTCGCCGTTGATCGATTGCGCCATCCCAAACGGGTTGACTTGTCCGTGCGTGAAGTGTTCGATCCGTGATCCGTCCAGTCGCATGCGAAACGTGTTGCCCGAACGCATCGTGATCTGATGCCCATCGCGACCCGCGACGGTGGACTGATTGTTGAAGCCGTGACACGCGTACAGCCAACCGTCGAGTCCTCGCGTGAACGCGTTGCACATTCCGTGGGTATCACGGGTCGTGTCCATCGGTCCGTACAACACTTCGCGAGTGTCCGCGACAGAGTCACCGTCGGTGTCACGCAGGAACAGGACGTTGGGAATGCTGAAACAGATCACACCGTCTTGGTAGGGATACAAACCGATCGGAATGTTCAGGCCATCGGCAAAGGTCGTGAACTTGTCGGCTCGACCGTCTCCATCGGTGTCCTCCAGGATCTTGATCGTGTCTTGTCCCGGGCGATCATCTGGCGCAGGGTACGGATACTCGGTGCTGCTGGTCACCCACAAGCGTCCTCTCGCGTCAAAGGCCATGTTCAATGGCTTGGCAATCTCCGGCTCGCACGCCACCAATTGGGCTTCGAATCCGTCGGGCAAGGTGAACGTTTTCTGTTCGTCTTCTGCTGTCAGCGGATCGGTTTCTCGCACATGTTTGGCAAATTCATCGGTCCCAACCAACGAATAGGGCTGGTTGATTTGTGGTAACGCGTGCGACGCGAGGTTCTGTCCCGAATTCAGACTCACAAACGTGCCCAACTTGTTGCCCACGACGACATCGGGAAACCCATTGCCGTCCACGTCTGCAATCGTGACTTGCGTACCCACCCCGCTACGTTGGTGAATCACATGCGGAACGAACTCCACGCCGTTGCCCGTTCGTCGGGTTTGCCACCACATCAACAACGGCAGTTGAAACGCGCCCGGATCGCCGCCGCCGTGAGCAAAGAATCGTTTGCCGGTCACGATGTCCAGCACTCCGTCGCCGTCCATGTCAGCCAGCGCAACCGCGTGCATTTGAGTGGGAGCCAAGCCGTAGGGATTTTGGCTTGGCTGATCGCCGGTGATGAGATGTTTGACGAACAGATAGTCATCACCCTTTCCGCGTCGCTCGAACCAATTCAGCCCGAACGCGTGCGCATTGGCAACCGAAACCACATCATTGTCTCCATCGCCGTCGATGTCGTAGGCGTACATCTGCGAGCCGCCTGATTCGGCGAACTTGTTGGCGTGAAAGACAAAGGGTGTGCCGCCATCAGCGGGTTGCTGCCACCAGCCGTTGGTCTCCAACAAGTCCATTCGACCGTCGCCATCGACATCTCCGACGCCCAGTCCGTGTGTGAATCGACCGTACTGTCGATCCGTCGAAATCGGTTTGAAGTTCCACGGAGCGCCAGGCTGTTCGCGGTCGTGCACGGCATAGCCGAAGTTGCCTTGGTGGATACAAACCAGTTCCTTTCGTCCGTCTCCGTTGATGTCGGCGAACGTGGGGGACTCATTATCTACGGTGGACAAAACCGGATGCGAACGCCATGGGTGACTGCTGCCAGTCGAGTCGCCGCCAGGGTTCTCGTACCAAACCGCGGCCCCACCTGGGATCGGGATCGACAGAATGTCCACGCGACCATCGTCATTGAAATCGTCGATGAAACTGAAGAAGTGATCCGAGTATTGCTTGATCGAGTAATCCTTGACCGCAGCATATGGCGTTCGGTTTCGGAAATCCGGCCCGCGATACCAAAACGGCCCCGAGACGATGTCGTTATGTCCATCGCCGTCCAGGTCGGCTACCGCGGCGCCTTCACTGTGGAATTGTTCGCTGAGCACCAGCGTGTGAAAAGAGGGATCGGAATCCTGTGCGTTGACGACGCCGTTGATGATGGAGAGCGACAACGCGACGAAGATCGCGCATCGCCGTGCGTGGGGCTTGTTATTCAAGAGTCTGAACTCAATGGCGGGGGCAAGAGGCTGGCGGGCTGTTGATTGGGTGAGCCGACGGCGCTAGCCGCGGGCCTTATGGTGAAAATGCAACTCTTCAAAGCCCGTGGCTAGCGCCATCGGCTCACGAGAAATCCGTAACGCACTCAATCAACAGCCCGCTGGAGGAGCAGGAGGGAGGACCATTGTCACTCAGCCAACCTCCCTCTGCAACTCAAGGCCATAGAGCACAGGCCATAGAGCATCAGATGCAAGGGCCATGGGCGAGGACTCGTTGTCCTTTGGGCCACGTGAAAAAAGTGACACAAAAACGGCTTTGCCGCGCCCAGACGGGATCCTTTTGTGGCCACAATAGGGGCCGTTCATTCGTCATCGTTGAGGTACAGATCATGCGATCAAGCAAGAAAACCCTGTTGTCTGCCGTCGTTTTGTCCGCCACGCTCGGCTGGTCCACCGCGACCGTCGCCGAAACTTGGACCGATGCGACGGGCAAATTCAAGCTGGAAGCGAAGTTTCTCGGAGCCCAGGACGGCACGGTCGCGTTGCAGAAAGAGGACGGCTCAAAGATCTTTGTGCCCTTTGACAAGCTCGATCAACGTAGTCAAACGCAGGCCCGCGAACTGTACGGCAAAATGAAAGCCGCAGCGGCAGCAAGCCCTGCGGCCGATCAGCCCGCCGCAACGCGTCGCGCGGCAGTCTCACCCGCAATGAACAACACATCAGCGCCGCTTGGCAAATCCAAGTTCGGCGCGAACCCGACCGCCGAAGAGACCGTTGAGATTCTGACACGGGCCATGGAGGAATCGGACCTAGTGACGCTGTGGGATTCGTTGCCCAAAAAGTATCAAAATGACATCAACCAAAACACTCAAATGTTGGCCAAGAACGTCGATCCGATGCTTTGGAACGGCGTCGGAGATATCGTCAAGAAACTTGGGCGTGTGCTGAGTGAAAAGAAGCAGTTCATCTTGGGCAACGAGAACGTCGGCGCGTTTCTGCCCCAGGACCCCAAGTCGCTGGAAATTTGGGACGCCGCGGCTGACGCCATTCAAGCAGTCGGTAATAGCTCCCTGACCAGCCATGGCAAGATGCAGCGTTTTAGCGTGGAAGGTTTCTTGCAATCCGATGGAAGAAATCTTGCAAGTTCCTTCAGAGCGTTGTCCAAACTGATGGAAGACCCATCAGGTGACTCAACAGCGGGTGTTCCGAAGATGCGAGTCGTATCTTCCGACGCACAATCGGCGGTCGTGGAAGTCACCCGACCAGACGGCGATGTCGAAACCAGGGGACTGGTCAAGGTTGACAACCGGTGGGTGCCCGATGACATGGCCAAGGAGTGGGATGAGCAGATGCAAAAGGCGCGAGAAGGGCTTCAGAAAATTGGTTCCCCAGAGGGCAAGCAACAAATGATGAATGCCCGCATGATGTTGGGCATGGTCGGCGGGCCGCTTGATTCCTTGTTGGCTGCGAGTTCTCAGTCGGAATTCGACCAAGCGTTCAATCCGGTCTTCAACATGGTCTCCGGGATGGTCGGTCAAATGATGCCAGGAGGCCCAGGCGGTATGGGGCCTGGTGGATTCGGGCCAGGAGGTATCGGAGCGGGAGGATTTGACGGTGGTGGATTCGATGCAGGCGATGCCGTTCCAGCAGAATTCGGAGCGGACGCGTTCGGCCAGTGATTGGGCGGTCGCCGTACCCATAATGGGATTCGCCAGAATTCCTGCCCGCTATTGGGCTGCACTTCGTGCTGGTATCACGGCGCAGCTCAAGATTCTTGCATTAGCGTTTTTGAACCGACGTGGTGTGCATCGTCTCGCCCTGCAATCGCATTCGGTCGGCTTGGTTCCCGGCCAGCTTTTGCAGATGGGGTCGTCGCAGCATTTGCAGACTCGACGATTCGCCAAGGTCGACGGGCGAATCGATTCGTTGATCGGCATCCGTTCCCCAGGCTCTGAGGCGACGCACCAACTCTGGCGACAGAGACTTTGGTGTGCTTTCCGCGCGAGCCGCAACGACGGAATCGTCTTCGGCCATTCTCAGCAATCGACGCATGTCTTCGATCCGCACTGCCGTATTGGATTCTTGGATGAAGACCAGCTCGCCTGTTGAACATTCCAGCCCCGTTTGCCCGGCGGCTTCCATTCCTCGTGGGCGACCGTGTCGGATAATACGCACTTGAGGATAGCGGGCACTCAGATCGTCGAGGACCTCCGGTGTCGCGTCTCTGCTGCCGTCGTCCACCACGACCACTTCGGCCGGTTCGCGGGTCAAGGTGATCAGTGCCTCCAAGACCCGCTCGACTCGCTCTGCGATATCATGTTGACGATCGCGAACGGGCAATACAACCGATAGCTTGGGGTCGGACATTTGATCATTCCCTGCGAAGAGCAGCCTTTGGGACACTGCGAAGAGCAGCCTTTGGGACACTGCGAAGAGCAGCCTTTGGGGCACTGCGAAGAGCAGCGTTTGGGAGGAACAAACGACAGCGTTGTAAATGAGCTTGCACTGAAAGTGCTCCTGTTTTTCTTCGGCGTTTCCCCGTTCAAGACTTCAATGCTCCACGCATTACGAGGTTTTCTTCGGCGACGAATCAGAGAGATTTACCTGTCGTTCCGTTTGGACAGATTGGGCCTATAATCCCTTTTCATTGAACAGTAATTGTGTTGAGCAACACTGGAATCGGCCATCGAGAGGGCGATCCTTCGTCGCCCGCTCCCGATAGAGACACCATGGACTCAAACCCAGAAAACGAAACCGATGCGGCTGACGGCGAAAGCATCGAGCCGGCGAGCCAAGGTCCCGACTTCGCCAAATCGTCCAATGGACTGTTGCCGGCAATCGCCCAAGATTTCCGGACCGGACGTGTGCTGATGGTGGCCTGGATGAACGAAGTCGCCTTTGCAGAGACATTGGCCAGCGGTCACGCCGTTTATTTCAGTCGTAGTCGCGGCCAACTTTGGCGAAAAGGTGAGACCAGCGGCCATCAGCAAGTGGTTCAGGAGATCCGCGTCGATTGTGATCGCGATACAATTCTGCTGCTGGTCGAGCAACAGGGAGCCGCGTGCCACGAGGGCTACGAAAGCTGTTTTTTTCGACGCGTCGAGCCCGACCGTTCATTGACCGTTACCGAAGACCGCTTGGTCGACCCCCAAACTGTTTACAACCAACCCAAGAGCGAGTGATAGGATGAGTGCCGAAGCCAAACTGAACGAACTAGGAATCGAATTGCCGCCAGCCCCCAAACCCGTCGGCGTTTACAAACCGATCGTGGTCGTCGGAAACATGGCGTACCTGTCGGGGCATGGTCCACTGGATCACAAGAAAACGCTGGTGACCGGACGCTTGGGGTTGGACATGGATGTGGAAGCAGGCTATGACGCGGCGCGTCTGACCGGTTTGGGGATGCTTGCCACTCTGCAAAGTCACCTGGGCAGCCTGGACAAGGTCAAGCGGTTGGTCAAGTTGCTCGGATTGGTGCGTTGCACAGACGGTTTCGACCAACAACCGGCCGTGATCAATGGATGCAGCGAACTGTTCCGCGACGTGTTCGGCGAAGACGCAGGTGTGGCGGCTCGAAGCGCCCTGGGAACCAACGCGTTGCCCGGCGGCATCGCTGTTGAAATCGAAGCGATCTTTGAGATCCAGGAGTGAGATTGCTTGCCCCACCTGGGTAGCCCAGAATCAAGTCCACGTAGACGCGTCTCTCCGAGACGCGAACGCCTTCGAGCCTCGGAGAGGCTCGTCTACGTGAAAGCCGCTCAGAACGTGGGTTTGATCAACGAGCTGTTGAAAATCTCTCGTCGCAGAACATTCGGCAGGGCTACTCCGTAGAAACCTGCTGGACCATGCTGCCCATTGCTGGAAAGCCTCCCCCGGGCTTCCGAAAACAATTGACTTGGGGGAAGAATCCCAATAGTCTACGAGTGTTCTCTCCTCTTGCTCGCTTCTCGCGACGATGTTTCGAATCTCCATCATCACCGCATTATTGCTGATTTCTGTGGGCGTTTTGACGTCGCGGTCGGCTCATGCAAGTTGCGGTGACTGGCTGGAACACGCTTTTCCGACCATGACGATGGATCAGGCCGATTTGCCGGATTCATCGCTATCGACGACAACGCCGCAAAAAACATCGTATCCCGAAACTCCCTGCGATGGTCCTTTGTGCCGGCAATCACCTGATGGAACCCCACAGGCTCCATCCAGTCCCGGCGTGGAAAAGATTCGCCAGTTTGCCGCAGTTGGGTGTAGTGGTTCGATGTCTGAAGCATTCAGGGACATCGATTGGTACTCGGAGTACTCGCTCCGTTTGCTCTCTGGACATGGCCTGATGATCGAGCGTCCTCCACAAATCTAGTGTGCATCGGAAACAGGGCTCGACTGATTCTACTCGAGTGCCGCCGCACGCTGTGAGTTCCGCTCCGGCGTCCGTTGGGCATGTCATCCCGAGTGTGTGTGCGTCAGCCATTTGTTTCCAACTCGTCTACTCGGCGTTTGTCTGCGTTGGCGATCTGTTGATAGCCGGCTTGAAGGCAGTGACTCAACTCCACTGCTGAGTCCTTCAGGTCGCAGTCACGTTGCATCCAACGAGCGATGCAGCGCTGCTCATGGAATCAAAACACACTAGGGTTCACTCATGTCTTCCGTCACTGGAAATGGGGACTCAGCACCGGCTCTCCAACAGAATCCGGCCCCCCGAAAAAAATACGTTCGTGCGGTCGGACCTCGACTTCGCAAGCTTCTTTATTTGATCTTTGTACTCGTCGCTCTGCTATTTGCGAACTCGGGTTATTTGGCAATCGTTACGTTTTTGGAATGGTTTCAGAACCAAACCTATCAGGACTTTTTCTATCAATACATGTTCCTTGCCCACCTCGTGCTTGGGTTGCTGTTGATTCTGCCGCTGGTGATCTTTGGGTTCGTCCACATGTGGAACACAAAGGATCGCCGCAACCGTCGCGCCGTACGAATCGGCTATGCGCTCTTTGCCATCAGTCTCGCCATTCTCGCTACGGGCATCTTGCTCGTACGAATCGGCGGGTTCGACCTCAAACAGCCCGTCGCAAGAAACACGGTTTACTGGCTTCACATCGCCTGTCCGCTCGCTGCGGTTTGGTTGTATTGGCTACACCGCTTGGCTGGCCCTCGCATCAAATGGCGAATCGGAATGAGTTTCGCCGGAGTTGCCGCGGCAGCGATCGCAGCAATGGTCGTGATGCAAATGCAGGACCCCAGGCGGTGGAACTCGATCGGACCCGATTCGGGCGTTCAATACTTCGAACCGTCGTTGGCCCGGACTTCTACGGGTGATTTCATACCGGCGGACGCGTTGATGAACGACGACTACTGTGTGAAATGCCACGCAGATATTCACAAGGATTGGGCAGACAGTGTCCATCGCTTCAGTTCGTTCAACAATCCGCCGTACCTGGCCAGCGTCAGCGGCACCCGTGAGATGTCGCTCAAACGAGACGGAACGGTTCAAGCCTCGCGATGGTGCGCCGGGTGTCACGATCCCGTGCCGTTCTTTTCGGGTGCCTTTGATGATCCGGAATTTGACATGTTGAAACACTCGACGGCTAAGGCAGGCATCACGTGCACGGTTTGTCACGCGATCACGAATGTGAACAGCGTTCGTGGCAACGCGGACTACACCATCGAGGAACCTCTGCACTATCCGTTCGCCAGCAGTGACAACGCCGCCCTGCAATGGATCAGTAATCAACTGGTCAAGGCGAAACCATCGTTCCACAAAAAGACTTTCTTGAAACCTTTTCACAAGACCGCCGAGTTCTGCTCGACATGCCACAAGGTGCATTTGCCCGCGGCGCTGACCGGATACAAAGAATTTCTTCGCGGGCAAAATCACTACGACCCTTATCTGTTCAGTGGGGTCTCTGGCCATGGCGCGCGTAGTTTCTACTATCCTCCCAAGGCGGTCGACAACTGCAGCAAATGCCATATGCCCCTGGTCGCGTCCAACGATTTTGGCGCGAAAAAATTCGACGATGCCGAGGAACTGAGTGTTCACAATCATCTCTTCCCCTCCGCCAATACCGGCATCGCATGGTTACGTGATCGAGAGGAGATCATCGCAGCCCACGAGGAGTTTCATAAGGGCAATCTGCGGGTCGATATTTTCGGAATTCGCGAGGATGGCGAGATCGATGGAGCACTCACTGCCCCGCTGCGACCCGAGGTCCCGACGCTCAAGCCCGGTGGAAAGTATTTGTTGGAGACGGTGATCCGCACACTAAAACTAGGGCACCTGTTCTCCCAGGGAACCGTCGACAGCAATGAGATTTGGTTACAAGTGACGGTGACCAGCGGCGATCGGGTGATCGGCAAGAGTGGCTGGATTGACGAAAAGAAGTTCAATGAAGTCGATCCGTGGTCGCATTTTGTCAATGTTTTCATGCTCGACAAAGACGGCAATCGGATCAGTCGACGCAACGCCGAGGACATCTTCACTCCTTTGTACAACCACCAGATTCCACCAGGGGCCGGGCAAACCGTCCACTATGAATTGCAGATTCCCGACGATGTGGATGCACCGATCAAAGTTGAACTGAAACTGCTTTATCGAAAGTTCGATGCCCAGTACATGGACTTCGTCGCCAAACGCAACGAAGAGCTAGGGCAGATCATTCGCGGTCACGAAGCGGGCAAGGATTACACCAATGATCTGCCTGTCACCACGATGGCGGTCGATACGGTTGTGTTTCCCGTCGAGGGAGTCCAACAGCAGGCCGAAAATCCGACACGCGAGATCCCGCAGTGGCAGCGATGGAATGACTATGGGATCGGTCTGTTGCTCAAAGGGAAAGCCGTATTGCGTCAGGCCGAAGAAGCGTTTCTGGAGGTGGAAAAGCTGGATCGCTACGATGGCCCGTTGAATTTGGCTCGTGTGCTGAACGCCGAAGGGCGTTTGGACGAAGCGGTTGTGGCTTTGCAACGAGCCGATAAGTATCGAGAGACCGAAGGGTTTCCACGATGGACCTGGGCTTGGTTATCGGGGGTGGTAAACGCTCAGCAGGGGCGATTGGAGCAGGCGGAACAGAACCTGAAAAGCGTGTTGGAGGACAATACCGAAGACATGCAAAAGCGAGGGTTTGACTTCAGTCTCGACATCGAAGTCATCAACCTGTTGGGGCGAACCCAGTTTGATATCGGAAATGTTCGTCAGCGACAGAAGCGTTACGATGAAGGCCAACGCTATTTCCAAGAGGCCGTGTCGAGATTCCAACGCACCTTGGAGATCGATCCTGAAAATGTGACAGCTCATCACAATCTGCAACTGCTGTACGAAAAACTCGGCGATCAAGAGCTGGCCGAAAAACATCGCCTGTTGCATTTACGTTACAAACCGGATGATAACGCTCAGGGGCGAGCAATACGTTTGGCGAGAGAAAAGTATCCCGCAGCCGATCACGCAGCCGAGGCCGTGGTGAAGTACCCGCTGCAGCGAGAATTGGAAACAGAACGGAATGAAATCAAAACGATCACGCCCGAAGTCAAAGAGGAGGCCTCCGATGTCCAGTGAGACTCGATCTGAACGAGAGGAAGTCGACGAAAGCGAATTGCGGGACGACGCCGCGATCAATCGCGCTGTTCGTGGCTCTGTGATCGCATTGGCTGTGCTGTTGGTCGCCGGAGGCGCACTCGCCTACGCTTTGTCGCGGAGCAAGCCCGCGCCACCGGTTCGCCAATCCGAGCTCGCGACAGTGGATGTTCGTGAGCTGCCCGAGGTGGATGTCCCCACAGTGAACTTCACAGACATCACCGCGGAGGCAGGTATTGAGTTTGTGCACAATAACGGTGCTGTCGGCGACAAACTGCTGCCAGAAACGATGGGTGGCGGAGCTGCTTTCCTGGACTTTGACAACGACGGTGACCAGGATTTGTTGTTTGTGAATTCATCGGACTGGCCATGGGATTCGCCGAGCGATCGCACCAGCACATCGGTTCTGTACCGCAATGACGGAGGTCAATTTGTGGACGTCAGTCAAGGATCAGGGTTGGACGTTTCGATGTATGCCATGGGCGCTGCCGTCGGCGATTATGACAACGACGGGTTGGTCGATGTCTTTGTCACCGCGGTCGGCAAGAACCGACTGTTTCGAAATCTTGGCGACGGCAAGTTCGTTGATACGACGGAATCAGCGTCCGTGGGTGGCGACGAGAATCGGTGGAGCACGAGCGCTGGCTGGTTCGATTGCGACAATGACGGAGACCTCGATCTGTTTGTCTGCAACTATGTCGGCTGGAGTCGCCAGTACGATCAGTCGCAGGGATTTCAGTTGGTCGGTGGCGGTCGCGCCTATGGCCGGCCACAGAATTTTGAAGGCACCTTTCCCTATCTGTATCGCAATGACGGAGACGGAAAATTTACCGACGTTTCGGAGGCTGCCGGAGTCCAAGTGCGAAACATGACGACGGACCTGCCGCTTTCAAAATCGCTCGGTGTCGCATTCTGTGATTTCGACGATAACGGGGCGATGGACATCGTCGTGGCGAACGACACCGTACAGAACCTGTTGCTGCGGAATGATGGAAAAGGTCACTTTACCGATGTTGGCACGATCACCGGCATCGCGTTTGATTCTTCCGGCAATGCACGCGGTGCGATGGGTGTCGATGTCACAGCGTTCCGTGATCAAAAGTCGCTCGCGGTCGCGATCGGCAACTTCTCGAACGAGATGACCGCGTTGTACGTGACCAAGTCCGGGCAGATGCAGTTTTATGATGAAGCCGTCTCAACCGGATTGGGGCCGAGTACGCGACTGTTACTGACGTTCGGTCTGGCCTACGTGGATTATGATCTCGACGGTCGGCTCGATTTGTTTTGTGCCAATGGGCACTTGGAGGAAGACATCAATCGAGTTCAGCCCAGTCAGCACTATGAGCAACCACCGCAGATGTTTTGGAATGCGGGGCCGGAATTTCAAACCGAGTTTGTTCCGGTCTATGAAGAGCACGTCGGCAAGGATTTGCTGGTACCCATGGCAGGACGAGGCGCAACGTATGCGGATATCGACAACGATGGGGATACCGATCTGTTGATCACAACGACGGGGCGAAAACCTCGTTTGTTGCGCAATGACCAGAATCTCGGGCACCATTGGTTACGCATCAAGCTCGTGGGCGACGGCAAGAAATGCAACCGAGACGCCATCGGCGCGATCGTTTCCGTGTCGGTGGGTGATGAGGTGCTGCAGAAAACGGTTTCACCGACACGGAGCTACTTGTCACAAGTCGAACTCCCACTGACCTTCGGCTTGGCAGACTCGGACTCGGTCCAGAACGTCAACGTTCGCTGGCCCGATGGCGAAGTCACCGAAATCGGACCACTGGCTGTGGATCAAGTACACGAGATCGTGAGGTGAATGGTCGTCACTCCCCAACCGTGACGCCGCGGTAGGTCATTTTGGGTTTCTTTTGCTCGAAACGACGGGACAGTTCGGGGAGGTCTTGATCGTGACTGAGGACCACGACGATGTCGTTGGGATGCAAGATGCTTTTCGATCCTGGATTGAGATCTGTTGTGCCGTCGGAGCGACGGATGCCGACGACGAGGTAGCCGAGATTGCCGCGAATCTCGATTTCACCGAGCGTTTTGCCCGCCAGTTCAGATCCCGGCAGCACCGACAACTCATTGAACTGCAAGCCGATTTGACGTAGATCATCACGAAGCGTGCTTTGATCATGGATGCTTTTCAGGAGGTTCTCCGCTGTCGGTTTGGTGATCAATTGGGCCATCTTTTGCGCGCCGATCGCCGTCGGCAGGATCACCTGATTCGCGCCGCACCCGAGTAGCTTTTTCTCGGTTCTCGGATTCTCGCCTCGTGCGATGATCGTGACCGATTGATTCATTGCGCGAGCCGTGATGGTGACAAAGACATTCACCGCATCTTGGGAGAGTACCGCCGCGACGGTCGACGCGCGATCGATCCCGGCTTGCTCCAGGATATGCTCATCCGTTGCATCCCCGTGCAGCACGAGGTAGCCACGCGACTCTGCTTCCCCTAGTCGTTCCAAGTCCATGTCGATGGCCACAAAAGGCTTGCCTGCACGGTCCAATTCCCGTGCCAAGATCATTCCCAGGCGTCCCATTCCACAGACGATGGTGTGGGCCGATAGCTTTTCAATTCCTCGCGTCATACGTCTTGCTCCTAGAGCTCGATTCAATTCACCGTCAATCAACATTTGCATGAAACCGCCGACGGTGTAGATCACGGCACCGTAACCGCCGATGATGACGGCGATGGTCAATGCACGCAGCATCGGCGTCTCGATCGGTTTCACCTCTCCATAGCCGACACCAAAGATTGTGATGATGACCATGTACACCGCATCATCGACTTTCCATCCGGCACCGATGTAGCCACCGACCGCGACCAAGCAAACCACCAGGAATAGAAAACCGCCGGTGACGATGCGTCGCAGAGGCGCCGACATGTGCGTCGAATGTGCACTACGACGCGGCTCGTCATGTGGGCTAGTCTCTGGACCAAAGCCTCGGTTTTGAGGTGTATTTACAGGTTCAGGCACAGCGGAGCCTCATGACAGATCATCACTGCGGCAGGTACCCAAAGTAGCACTTCGACTTGATCACCTCAGCGACGCTTGGTGGGACCATCGATTCCCAGCTTGAGTCGCCGTCGCTGATTCGCCGCAACACTTCACGCGAGAACACGGTAAGACAATTGGGGTCGTAGTTATCCAACGCGTTGATGACGCCGCGATCCAACAGGTATCCATACAGCTTGCTCAACTCAGGAGTCACGGGCAGGTTGTCGCATGTGGTCAGTTCGCCCGTGTCGGTGTTGAGCAACGGATAGCAATAGAGTCTCAAATCGTTTTTGAACAGCCGTCCAAATGATTCCAGCACGCCGCCTTCCAAGCCGGTGTAATACTTTTCATCAAATAAATCGATCAAGCTGGCTGCTCCCATCGTGATCGCGATGTTCTCCTTGGTGTATCGGGACAGATAAGCAGCGAGTCGGAAGTATCGGAAATAGTCTGAAATGAGCACGGGCATTCCGCAGGCAGCGATCACGTCGGCGCGGGCGAGGAAATCTCGCATGTCGATTTCACCGGTGGCCTTGAGATTGTTCATCGTGATCTCCATCACTTGAACGATCTCCTTGCCGGCAACTTCAGGCAACTGAGAGAACTTTTCATGGGCACACCGAAGCATGTCCAGATTGACATTGCAGATGGGGCGGAAACTGCCACGTTCCACCAGAATGGCTTTGCGATAGAAAAACTCCGACGGCTGCAATACGGTGCCATCGGCCGCAAACATGGCGGCGCCCGACAGGCCGAGCTCCACGAGTTTCAGACTCATCAATCGGTTGTCGACATGCCTGAAGGCGATGCCGGAAAACTCGATCATGTCGATCTCGATTCGTGAAGTGGTCAAACCATCCAGCAACGAATCAACCAGCAGCTCCGGTTCATGATTGAGCATCAGCGCGCCGTGAATCAGGTTCACGCCGACGATCCCCAGGGCCTCTTGCTGCAACGCAGCCTCGCCATCGAGCATGCGGACATGGATGATGATCTGGCTGTCGTCGTCTCGGGGGTGGGCTTGAAACTTGATGCCCATCCAACCATGACACTCGTTGGTCCCTTTGAAATTCCTCGCCGAGACGGTGTCAGCAAACGCAAAGAATGCGGTGGTGTCTCCACGGACCTCTCGCAGACGGTCCAGGTTCAAACGATGCTCGTAGTCGAGCATCGCTTGTAGACGTTCACGGCAGACGTAACGCGATGCACGACCATAGATTGCATCGCTGACCTGCATGTCATACGCAGAAATGCTCTTGGCGATCGTGCCGGCTCCGCCACCGACGCGAAAGAACCAACGGACGACCTCCTGTCCCGCGCCGATCTCTGCAAAGGTCCCGTAGCGACGTGGATCGAGGTTCACACCGAGCGCTTTTTGGTGTGTGTCGATCACGTCGCGACGCTGGTACATACCGATTGCATTCATGGAAACATCCGCCTGTACTGCTGTCTCTATTTGTTATCTCTCGGGCAAGAGTGCCCAAGCTACAAATGTTGTTATCCAAACGTTCCAATAAGATCCACAACCCTAACGTTAAGTTGCCCCAGGCCACTAGCCGTCAGCAACTGTACACTTGCCCGCGGCTAGCCCGGATTATTCATCAGCCGCTGGCGCGATAGCGTCCGGTTCCCGATTACAGACGTGAGAACCGGACGCTATCGCGTGGCGGCTGATTTGCGCAGACTGTTTTCGTGCCAATCCGCGTAAACGGTTTGGTGCAAACGCATTGCGAAGACTGTAGTCAATGGCGTGAATAATCCGGGCTAGCGTCTTGCGGCTCACCAAGGCGGCCGTCTTATTGGGAACAGGTTTACTTTCCCTGCTCTATTTGATGAACAACATCTCCTGGTACGTCGGCAGTGGCCAAAGGTCATCGGCAATGAACTCTTCGAGCTTGTCGACCGTTTCTCGCAGGGTCAACATGTTCGGCAACACGATTTCACAGCGGTGTCGGCATGCCTCGTCCGCATTGGTTGCTGAATCATCGTTGACGGCCAAGTCCAATTTGGCGATGGAATCTTGCAACGATTTCACCAAGCCCGTGATGGCGTCCAGGGTGTCGGTGTCGAAAGAGTACCCGACGGTTTTCAGATTCGCACACGTCGAGGCCAGCTCGTTCTGGTACCGGATGGCAGCAGGAAAAATCATTGTCCTGGCGATGTTCAATGCCAACTTGGCTTCGACATCCACGCTCATGCAATACTGTTCTTGGTAGGTCTCCAGGCGGCTGTGAAGCTCTCGCTCGGACAGAACGCCGTACTCGGAGAACATCGCTGCGTTTTCGGGCGAAATCAGATGGGGCAACGCGTCGGCGGTGGTCTTGAGGTTTAGCAGTCCACGCTTGGCTGCCTCTTCGTGCCACTCGCTCGAATAACCGTCTCCGTTGAAAATGATGTCGCCACATTCATCCAAGATCTCCGCGATCAAAGATTGCACGGCACCATTGAGCGCCGACGGATCATCTTTGGTCGCCTGCTCCAGTTTGGTCGCGCAAAAGTCGACCGATTCAGCGATGATGGTGTTCATCGCGACCAAGGGACCTGAGATTGATTGGTTGGAACCAACCGCACGAAACTCGAAGCGATTTCCGGTGAAGGCGAATGGGCTGGTGCGGTTTCGGTCCCCGGCGTCCTTTGGCAGTGGTGGTAAAACATCCACACCCACCTCCAATGTCCCGCTGGGCAACGAGCTGCTGGCCCCACCTTTTTTGATCTGTTCAAAAATGTCCGTCAATTGATCTCCCAAGAAGATCGAAATGATTGCCGGAGGGGCTTCGTTTGCACCCAGGCGATGGTCATTGCCCGCACTGGCGACGACCGCACGCAGCAAACCTTGGTGTTTGTAGACCGCACGAATCACAGCGGCACAGAAAACCAGGAACTGGGCATTTTCGTGAGGAGTTTCGCCCGGATCCAGCATGTTTCCTTGCGAAGAACTGCCCAACGACCAGTTCACGTGTTTTCCTGAACCGTTGACGCCTTTGAATGGCTTTTCGTGCAGCAGGCACGCCAGCCCGTATTTGGTTGCCACTTTATTGAGCGTCAGCATCATCAATTGCTGGTGATCGGCAGCGACATTGGCGGATTCAAAGACAGGTGCGACTTCGAATTGTCCCGGAGCGACTTCGTTGTGACGTGTTTTGACAGGAATTCCAAGTTTAAAGAGCTCCCGTTCGGCTTCGCACATGAACGCGAGCACTCGCTCGGGGATCGCACCGAAATAGTGATCGTCGAATTCTTGTCCCTTGGGCGGTTTGGCACCGAACAGTGTTCGCCCTGCATTGAGCAAGTCGGGTCGGGCGTAGTAAAAATTCCTGTCGATAAGGAAGTATTCTTGTTCAGGGCCCGCGGTGGACGCGACGAAAGCGCCATCAGTGTGGCCGAAAACGTTTAGCACTCGCTGGGCGTGTTTGTTGAGCGCCTGCATGGACCGCAAAACGGGAGTTTTTTTATCCAGAGCCTCTCCCGTCCAAGAAACAAATGCGGTGGGGATGCAGAGAGTGGTTCCGTTTGGATTCTCGAGGATGTATGCAGGACTGGTGACGTCCCAAATCGTGTAGCCCCGAGCTTGAGAAGTGACACGAATTCCGCCGCTGGGAAAGCTGGATCCGTCGGGTTCACCTTGGCAAAGCTGTTTTCCACTGAACTCAGACAGGGTGCTGCCGTCGGAGGTGGGCGAAAAAAAACTGTCGTGCTTCTCGGCTGTGATTCCTGTCAGAGGATAGAAAACGTGGGCATAGTGCGTCGCACCCTTTTCCATCGCCCAGTCTTTCATCGCGGATGCCACCATATCGGCGACGGCCGGATCCAGAGCATGGCCCGAATCGATGGTGCTGATGAGCGATTTGAATACGGGCTTGGGCAACCGCTCCTTCATCACCGCCTTGGTGAACACATTGCTGGCGTAGTAATCCTGAGCAGGGACGTCAACGAACGAAATGGTTTGTGACTGAGACAGACGGTTGGTGACGGCGGAGACGGCGGAACGCCGCGGCGTGTTTCCGCCTCCCGCACCTCCGCCATTACCGATGGAGCCACCGGAGGTTGATGTCGACTCGTTGAACGTTGCGAACACTGAAGCCATGGGATTTCGCCTGGAGAATCATGGGGGGACAAAATGGAGAGTGACCACGTCGGAGCGTGAAATACAGATGGAACGCAATGTGCATACCAATTAGCGTCTTCGCATCCAATGAAAGCATTGCTCGTTGTCAGTGTCGGCGAATCAACCGCTAGAAATGTTTTTGGCGGTCTGCGCTGCCCGTGCAGAAACGTTCAGCGGCAGATTGACGGGGATGCGTAGCAACTGGGACATGCACAGCGTCTTGATTGCACATAATGAGTGCTGATGAAGCACGAAAAGCGGGCAGTCATACGATGTCATGGGAGGCGAGAGTCGAGAGGCGATTCTGAGCGCGCACGAAAAAACCCACTCGGCAGGCGACTAGCCGAGTGGGTCTTTCGATGATATTTGGTGATGAACTTGATCTCCTAATTGCTTAGGCGATCAATCTGTTGAGTTGTTTGCGAGATCACTTCCACGGATTCAGTTGCCCGGTCACCCGGAATGTCTTGCGACAAAATTGTTTCCGAGGAAACAACGCAACCTAATTCTAAGAATCCTTAGAAAGGAGGTGATCCAGCCGCAGGTTCCCCTACGGCTACCTTGTTACGACTTAGTCCCAATCGTCGAGCTGACCTTCGGCGCCTGCCTCCTTACGGTTAGCTTAGCGACTTCGGGCCCTCCCAACTTTCGTGGCTTGACGGGCGGTGTGTACAAGGCTCAGGAACACATTCACCGTAGTATGCTGACCTACGATTACTAGCGATTCCGGCTTCATGCAGGCGAGTTGCAGCCTGCAATCCGAACTGAGGTACGGTTTTTGGGATTTGCTCCACCTCGCGGTATTGCGTCCATTTGTCCGTACCATTGTAGGACGTGTGCAGCCCTAGACATAAAGGCCATGAGGACTTGACGTCATCCCCACCTTCCTCCGGTTTGACACCGGCAGTCTCTTTAGAGTCCCCGGCATTACCCGCTGGCAACTAAAGATAAGGGTTTCGCTCGTTAAGGGACTTAACCCGACATCTCACGACACGAGCTGACGACAGCCATGCAGCACCTGTGCAAGAGCTCCCCGAAGGGCACTCTCTAATTTCTTAGGGATTCTCAAGCATGTCAAATCTAGGATAAGGTTCTTCGCGTATCCTCGAATTAAGCCACATCCTCCACCGCTTGTGTGAGCCCCCGTCAATTCCTTTGAGTTTCAGCCTTGCGACCATACTCCCCAGGCGGAGCACTTAACGCTTTCGCTACGGCCGGGAGAATGTGGAAGTTCCCCCAACCCAGTGCTCATCGTTTACAGCTAGGACTACCGGGGTATCTAATCCCGTTCGCTACCCTAGCTTTCGTGCCTCAGCGTCAGAAAAGACCCAGTGTTGCGCCTTCGCCACCGGTGTTCCCTATGATATCAACGCATTTCACCGCTCCACCATAAGTTCCCAACACCCCTGTCTTCCTCAAGCTTGGGGGTTTGCGACGCAATTCCACGGTTGAGCCGTGGGCTTTCACATCACACCTACCAAGCCGCCTACGCACGCTTTAAGCCCAGTGATACCGAATAACGTTTGGACGGTTCGTCTTACCGCGGCTGCTGGCACGAACTTAGCCCGTCCTTCCTCTGAATATCGGTCAAAGTCTGCTCTTCACAGACCTTTCCTCCAAACTGACAGCGGTTTACAACCCGAGGGCCTTCATCCCGCACGCGGCGTCGCTCGGTCAGACTTTCGTCCATTGCCGAAGATTCTCGACTGCAGCCACCCGTAGGTGTCTGGGCAGTGTCTCAGTCCCAGTGAGCCGGGCCATGCTCTCACACCCGGTAACCATCAGAGCCTTGGTGAGCCATTACCTCACCAACAAGCTAATAGTACGCGGTCCAATCTCAGGGCGGAATCACACCATTTGATCCTTAGATGTTATCCGGTATTACCGCCAGTTTCCCAACGCTATCCCGGTCCCTGAGGCATGTAACCACGCGTTACTCTCCCTTCCGCCGCTGTCCGAGTTTAATGCAAGCAAAAAACTCTTCTCGCACGACTTGCATGCCTAATCCACGCCGCCAACGTTCATTCTGAGCCAGGATCAAACCCTTCAATTTTGTATCGATTCACGAGCCAGCAAGCTGACTCGGGGAAATCAAAGTGAAACCGAAAGTTGATTCTGCTCCGGGCCGTTCGGTTAACGACCCAGCGATTCGCCTTTTTTGTTTTGAATTGCTTCGAAGCATTGCTGCCTCTAAGCAACCCAGCACGAGCGATCTCGCAAATGCTGAACTCAACAGAGTATTCATCAACCAAATTGTCAAATATCAATGACGGGTGCGGCTCGTTGTTGAGCGTTACCCGTGGGGCCCAAATCTTAGGGCGTTGTTTTTTCTCGTCAAGTGGTTCGAGTTAAAGTTTGTTAAAAAGTTTTTAACTCGGGGATTTCTCCCTCGGCAGGTCGCTTTCGACTTGCCGTTCCTTGCTTGCGAGGCGGAAAGATAGGGGCAGGGCCCTCGCTTCGCAATAGCCGTTGAGAGCTTTTTCAGAAATTATTCTCCGCGACCGCTTCTCAGTCACGCTTTGCATCGGTCAGGTTCGCCCAAAAGTTCACTAATCACGGGGATTTGAGGATGTTTTCGTTCTTTGGAAAGCTTTGTCAGTTAGGCCGTGCTTTACCAACAATCTGCTTCTGAGGCTTGTTTTGCTCGCTCAGTAGCCAGCCAACACCGCCTGACGATAAGAGTTTTACGCACCCCAACATCGGCTCGCATCGGCTCGACCGCGAGTTTCGTGCCAATTGGTGCCGCACCCCCGTTTCGCCCACCTGCCCGGACATGGCAAATCGATCGGCAAGGGTTGCTCGGTCAAGAAGACTTGGATTGGCAAACTCGGGATAAGAACACTCGGGCAGGAACACTCGGCCAACGCTACAAGGAATACCCCATGGGACACGCTCCCTCGGACGCATCGGGACAAAAGCCAGAGGTCGACAGTCAACTGGATGCTTTGATTTCACGCATTCAGTCGCTCACCGGGGGCGATGATCGTGGGGCGGCCTCCTCCGCACAGCGCCCTCGACCTTCAGCGCCGACCCAGTCAGGTGCTGGACCGTCAGGTGTTGGGCCCTCAGGTGCTGGCCCGTCAGGTGTTGGGCCCTCAGGTGCTGGCCCGTCAGGTGTTGGGCAGATGCCGCTTCGCCCCACACCGTCAGGGCTCACACCGTCAGGGCCGATGCAGCCGCCTCTCGGACCGGCTGGTCCGCCGCGGCAAATGCCACCGGCGGCACGCCAAATGCCGTCAAATGGAGGTCCACCCGGCGGATCGAACGCTCCGACGCGACCGCCGCAATCGGGCGCCGCTGCACCATCGTCAGCGGTTCAGTCGTCGTCGGCCGCGACGTCGTCCGCAGCCGGCGGTCCCAAACAAACACTGGGTGGCAGCGTCACGGTCCCCGAGGGACCCTTCGGTTTCATCGCATCGCGTGACGAACAGTGGCGTCCGTGCGAACCGACGTCCGTCGTGGAGTCCAGGATCAATGAGACGATCTTGGAAGCCATCATCTATCGTTTCTTGATCAGCATGGGGGAATGCGAAGGCCGTAAGATCGCCGACCAAGTCAAGCTGCCCTTTCGGATGGTCGAACCGCTGCTGGAGCGCCTGAAGATGGAGCAGAACGTGGCCTACAAGAGCTCGACCGCCACGAACGATTACGTTTATATCTTGACCGAGTCGGGCCGCGCCATCGCAAGAAACCATCTCAACGACAGCACCTATTACGGTGCTTGCCCGGTGCAGTTGAAGGACTACATCAACAGTGTTCGCTACCAGACCATCGAAGGCCAGTATCCCAAGAAAGCTGACTTGGTTCGCGCGTTCAGCGATTTGCTGATCAACCCGATGATGCTCAATCGCCTCGGCCCCGCCGTGGCCAGCGGTCGCGGCATGTTCCTGTTCGGCTTTCCCGGCAACGGTAAGACGTCGATCGCCGAACGAGTCACGGGCGCGTTTGGTAAGTACATTTGGATCCCCAGGGCGGTCGACATCGACGGCGATGTGATGCGAGTGTTCGACCCCATGAATCACGAAATGGACATGCCGGAATCCGCCGGCGGTTTGCTGGACATCGGCGGCTATGACAAACGCTGGGTGCGCATCAAGCGGCCAACGATCATTGCCGGGGGCGAGTTGACGATGGACATGTTGGAGGTCCAGTGCAACAGCGACAGCAACATCAGCGAAGCCCCTCTGCAACTCAAAAGCAACTGTGGCACCTTGGTCATCGATGACTTTGGTCGCCAACGAATGCGTGTTGATGAACTGCTGAATCGATGGATCATCCCGCTGGAAAAACGCTATGACTTCCTCAACATGTCGAGCGGAAAGAAGATCCAGGTTCCCTTTGACCAACTGGTGATCTTCAGCACCAACTTGGAACCCAAAGACCTCGTCGATGACGCGTTTTTACGTCGGATTCCGTACAAAATCGAAGTGGAGAATCCGCCGGAGAAGGACTTTCGCAAGCTCTTTGAGATCATGTGTAAGGTCGTCAAGATTCCCTATGACGCGGAGTGCGTGGATTACTTGATCAAGACGCATTACTTGCCGGTGAACCGTCCGTTCCGAAACTGTCAGCCCCGTGACTTGTTGCTCCAAGTTCGGAACTACTGCATGTACAACGACTTGAAGGTCGAACTCAAGAACGAGTACTTCGACTTCGCTTGCGATAACTACTTCTCCGTGATGTAGTGGCTTTTGTGTACGTCAGCCTTTCCAGGCTGACCTACGAGAGGGTGTGTCAGCCTGGAAAGGCTGACGGACTAGAATCTCCAGCACCAGCATCGGTAGCAGCCAACTGGCCCATGCCGCAATCTGGTAGGTCAGCTCGAGTGACCATCCGGTACGCAGCAGAGCGAAGTGACCCAGTCGCAAGAACACTGCGGACATCATCAGCACATAACTCCGGATCATCCAAAGTGCGTGTGCCCGGAAGTCAAACCGAATGGCGGCTCGCCATCCGAGGAAGGTTGCCAGCCAAGTTGTCAACGCAATCGCGCTGAAACAAATCGTCGTTGACCAACCCCCGAAAGACTTCGTTGCCATCACCAGCCCGCCCGGTGCTGCTGCCAGCAACACAATGGCAACGTAGACCTGGCCGGCATGCCGGTGCAGACGCGGCCAACGTCTCCTGATGGTGCCGCTCATCTGAAAACCACCGATGAACAACGCCGTCGGTGCCGCGAAGATGTGCAGGTAGAAACCGACGAAGTAGCCCGAGCGATAAAAGTACTCGGACTTGTTACGCAAGAAGCCGAATCCAAAATCGGGCGGCAGGTAATGCGGAAACGGCGTGAGAATCCGCCAGCCGATCCAAAACGCCATCGCCAACGCCCACCATTTCAGCAGCCGCCACGGTGTTGGTTGTCCGATGAATTCTCGCATCATGAGCCGTCGTCGGTGAGTGTTCGTCGGTGAGTGTACGCCAGTGAGTGTACGCCAGCCTGGAAAGACCAGAGTTCTTAACATCTACGTAGCCATCCTGCTCGGAACGTGCGGAAAATAAGTGTCGCGAAATCCACTTCGCAATCATCGCTTCGCGTGATTTTGGCAACGAGAGTGAACACTTATTCTCCAAACGACCACGAAGTGGTTAAACAACATAGCCGGGGGTCGCGGCGAAGCCAGCGCACCCCGGGTTAGCTCCGATAGCTGCGGAGCAGCGACAGCATACAGCATGGGGTGCCAACCCCATGTTTCTGCAAGCGAGTCCGCCCAGAAGCTGCGGAGCAGCGACAGCATAAAACGTTTGGTGTAGCCCACGGCACGCGGTGGTCCGGATGCAATCTGTCGCCGCTCCGCGGCTTGTTGGCGGCGTCGGGTGTTCACCTGGGGCTCGCGCCCCAGGCTGTATGCTGTCGTCGCATCCGCGACTGAGGGGATTGCTTTTCACGTCCCCCGCAGGATGATGCCCGACGACAAATTTCGCAATCTCAGGCGATCATGTCGAACAGTTGATTTGAGAGTTGGTGATGCCGGTATTGGCTTCGTTTGGCACCCAAGGGCCGACGACGTTTTTTGGATTGGCAAATCGCTTGGTCGGACCGCATCACGGCGGAGCGTGATGCCTGCGAAGCCATCCACGACATGCCTGCAACTCCTTTTTAGCGGGTAAACCCAGTGTGCTTCATGGTTTAACGCTCAGTACAAAGATGTTAAAAGCCCTGGCCTGGAACGGCTGCGCACATGCAGAAAATGCCCGAATTCAGTGGCTTTTTCCCTTCGCGTATTCGTAGAATGGAGAAATGACACCACGTGCCATCGACTCACTCATCCCTTTTCTTTTCTCACGAGGCATTGATCATGCGAGATGAAACTTCGACTGAATCGTCTATCGATCAAGTGGAACCGTATCGGTCGCCCGTCGATGTTGCGGGAGCAGCGGGCACGACCAGTGCGATGAAGAGTCCGATACTATGGATCGGCGTGGTTGCAGTCATCGCCATCGGAACCGCCGGTGTCTTTGCCATGATGGCGCCCGTCGTGGATGACTTTGGCGGCAATCGAGCCGGACCGCCGCAAATGGAAGACCCGATTGGAGACTACGGCGGCATTCGTCGCAGTGTCCCCTATGAAATACCCGAAGATCTTGCGCAACAATCCTCGGTATCAGAAGCAAATGCTTCGGTTCCGCAGCCATGAGATCAGCAGAACACCAGGGCTCAATCGATGAGTTGATGCCCTATCAGTCGGCAACAGAGATCGTTCAAGACCAAGCGTCCGCTGGAGCAGGCGGCGCCGCACCACGTTGGAAACAAACTTTCGGTTTTGTTGCTGTTCTCATTGCTACCGGATCGATCACGTGGTGGAGTGATGTTGCTAGTACGTCACGGACACCTGCCGAAGTTTCATCAGATGCAATTGAATTGAGCGCGAAAACCGCCGATCCAGACGCGGAATCCAAATTGGAATCTCTCGATGATTTCGTCCAGAGTTACAGCATGCACCGGGGCGGTGCTCATGTCCTGATGGATGACGGAGCGGTGAAGTTCATCCATGATAAAACCGACGAATCGGCCAAGCGTTGGATCGAGGATCCGACGTCAGACGGTCCGTACGGTTTGTGGGGGGCATTGGGAACGAAATCAGACGCAAAGGCGGTGGAAGGCCAGCAAGCAAACACTGTCCTTTCATCGATTGAGTTTCAAACACCGACGGTGCCGGGGGTAAAAAAGTAGCCGATGCGGTCGGCTGTTTTTCAACTCGCCGCGTCCACCATCCGATCCAACGCCATCGCAAAACGAGTCGCGGATTTTGTGTCGTAGGGGAAATAGAGCGAAGGCTCCACCAGTTCCAGTTCGATCACCGCTGGGCTGCCGTCATCCAGCACGACCAAGTCGACGCGGGCGTACAAGAGCACTTCGTCGAGCGCGGCCAAAGCTTGCTCAGCCACACGCAACAACGCGTCGGTGGGCGTGACGCTTTCGATCAATCCGCCGTGTTCTTCTTGGACGCGAAAATCACCCGACTTGGGTTTCTTGATGATCGCGTGGCTGAACTGACCGGCGAAATAAAACAGCGAGTACTCGCCGACCGTCTGGATGGTGGTCAGGAAAGACTGGACCATGGCGGGGCGATCGCAGTAGTGTTGTAAAGCACTGGCAAATTCTTGCGAATCCACGGAAGACACCAGATAGATCCCCGTTGCGCCCGCACCCACGGTCGGCTTGATCACGACCGGTAAAGTCTCCTGATGTTCATCGATCAGGCATTCCAATTGAGCCCGATCGATTTGGCCGAACCATTGCGTGGGCACGATAGGAACGCCCTTTTGCTGCAGTTCACGCAGATAGGTTTTGTCCAGATTCCAGCGACAGATGTGTAGCGGATTGAGCAGGCGCGTCCCGGCGGATTCGATATCCGCCAGCGTGTCGAGAAACCTTGCGGGCGAGGCTTGATAGTCCCACGGAGATCGGATCACGACGGCATCGAATTGAGACCATGGAATAACGGGTCTCGACCAAGGCACCTCGACGACCTTCCAGCCCAAATTACGCAGCGGTTCGTAGGTCAGTTGGTCATAGACAAAGAACCCCTCCGGATTCTCCATCGTCAGATAGGCACACGTTCGCGGCAAGTTTCTGTTCCTCGTTGGTCTTTGAAAGTCGTTCGCATCGCGGCCTATTTGTACCATGCGGGTAGCCAGGCAGTCTTGCTCCCACCGGGGCATGCAGGCTGTCAATCATTCGGCATTGCACTGGATTTGAAATTCGAGAGTTTTGTTTCTCAAGCGTAGGTTCAAGGCGATGAGGGTTGCCAACCCCAACGTGGTTCGACAACAAAGCCTGGAGTCGCGCAGTGCACCCCAGGAAAAGCTGACTAGTGAGAGCGAAATTGGATCCCGCAAGGGATCGCAGAAGGTAGCCACGGGTCGCCGAAGGCGCACCCGTGGTGTCCGACGACGATGTTGAATCGACCCCGCAGGGTGTCGCAGACTACTCGGAATCGGGGCTGCGACCGCCTTCGGGGTCGGTTCTCGCGAGACCGAATCGACCGGCGATGATCGCTACGCTCTATCGCCGGCTACCGTCTGAGACCGCTTCACGGTCATATGCAGCAACAATTGATTTCGCGCCCCCTGGGGGTTGAGTTGTCGTCAATAGCTCTTCACCCAGGGTGCGTTACGCGACCCTGGGCTTTGATGTTTGACCGCGTTGCGGTCGGGAAGCTACCTCGTTGTTGGCGGCAGGAAGTGGGTGGCCGTTTCGTTGAAATGTTCGACTTGTTTGTCTCGCCACGGTTCATCTTTGCCGAGTTCCGTTGCCATGATCTGGGCGACCAGCGGCGCGATCTCGATCGCTGCGTGGGCGTTGAGAAACAAAGCTCTTGATCGTCTGGAGAGGAAATCCTCCACGGTGCGTGACATCTCGTGAAGCACTGCCCAGACAACTTCGGATTTGCGAATCGTCAATTGCGGATGCAGCATTTCCGAAAGTTCCGGGCGTTCGGATTCCAATTGTTCGATGGAGGCCAGATCGCTGCCGTAATGATTTCTGGATGCGGGACGGTGGGTGTCGCAAAAACCGTGCAGATGCATTTGTTTGGTTTGGCAATCTTTCACTGTGATCCCTGATTGTTCCACAACGTGGTCCACGCAGTCCTCCGCCATCTTGCGAACCGTCGTCCATTTGCCGCCGGTGATGGTGATCAGGCCTGATGGAGAGGTTCGAATCACGTGGTCGCGGGACAACGAAGCCGTGCGAGCTGACTTGTCTCCTTTGACCAACGGTCGAATGCCGGTGAACACGCTCAGGATGTCGTCGTGTGTCGGTGTTTGTTTTAGATAGATGGCTGCCGTCTGCAGCAAGAACTCGATCTCTTCTGTTTGTGCGGACGGTTCCAGCTCGGAGTACTTGATGGCGGTGTCCGTCGTGCCGATGAGAGTGTGATCGTGCCAGGGGATGATGAAAATCACACGGCCGTCCGATGTTTTCGGGACAATCATGGCCGCGGGGCCGGGGAAAAAGCTCTTGGGTAGCACCACATGGACACCTTGGCTGGGTGCGATCATTGGTTCGATGCTTACGTCATCCATTGATCGAACGGCATCACAAAACGGCCCCGCGGCATTGACCACGCAGCGTGATTGGATGGAGTAGGTGTCGCCCGACTCGGCATCTGTTGCCGTCACACCGATGATCTTGTTGTCTTGTTTGAGCATTCCCGTCACGCCGACGTAGTTTGCCAACCAGGCACCCTTGTGAGCGGCGGTTTGAGCCATGTTGATCAACAGTCTCGCGTCATCGAACTGGCCGTCATGGTAAACGACACCGCCGCGCAAGCCGTCTTGTTGTAGTTCCGGCACAAGGCTGTCGAGCACCGTGTTGGACGCGCCATGGGAACGTCCAAAGCTATTCCCAGTTGCCAGCAGGTCATAGATTTTGAGTCCAAACCCATAGAAAAAACGTTGCCAGAGGCTCGTGCAAGGAATCACGAACTCCATGTCGTGGACCAAATGGGGCGCGTTATTGCGCAGCAGTGTGCGTTCCCGCAAGGCGTCACGAACCAGCGTGATGTTTCCTTGTTGCAGATAACGCACGCCGCCGTGGACCAGTTTGGTGCTGCGACTGGAAGTTCCTTTGCCAAAGTCCGATTGTTCCAGCAACAAGACATCCATGCCGCGACTGGCGGCGTCCAGGGCGATGCCGATCCCGGTCGCACCGCCACCGATGACAACCAAGTCCCACAGTTGGACACGTTGACGGATTTGTTGGATCGCGTCGTCGCGTTGAAACACGGCTGACATCAATTGGGTTCCCAGTTTTGAGAGCGACGCAGGGCCTCGGACCAACGATCCCGACGCTCGGTGACTTCGCCATCGGCCATCGATGGCTCAAAGACTCGATCGGTCTGCCAAACTTGAGCGATCTCATCAACGTCTTTCCAAAACCCGACGGCCAGCCCGGCCAGGAAAGCTGCGCCGATCGCGGTGGTCTCGATGACTTTGGGACGCACCACGGGGACTTGCAGGATATCGGCTTGAAACTGCATCAACAGATCATTGGCGCACGCGCCGCCGTCCACACGCAGTTCTTTGATCGGATGCCCGGCGTCTTTGCGCATCGCGTCCACGACATCGGCGACTTGAAACGCGATTCCTTCCAGCGCCGCGCGGGCGATGTGTGCGCGAGTCGTTCCGCGGGTGAGCCCCAGGATGCTGCCGCGGGCGTAGGAATCCCAGTGCGGCGCGCCCAAGCCGGCAAACGCAGGAACCAAGTAGACGCCATCGCTGTCAGGGACCGATCTTGCCAGGTCTTCGATTTCATCGGAGGATTCGATGATTCCCAAGCCGTCCCGCAACCATTGAACGGCCGCGCCGGCGATGAACACGCTGCCCTCCAATGCGTACTCACGCCGCTCGCTCGTGCTGCAAGCAGCGGTGGTCAGCAGTTGATTCTTAGAGGCGACGGGTTGATCGCCGACATTCATCAGTAGAAAGCAACCGGTGCCGTAGGTGTTCTTGGCCATTCCGCTGTGGGTGCAGTTTTGACCAAACAACGCGGACTGCTGGTCTCCTGCTGCGCCCCCGATGCGGATCGGCGCGCCGAACAGTTCCGAGTCTGTTTCGCCATAGACATGGCTGGAGGGCACGACCTCGGGCAGCAGGCTGCGGGGAATTTCAAAAAGGGACAGCAGCTCATCGTCCCACTGCATCGTCTGGATGTTCAACAACATCGTGCGTGAAGCGTTGGTGACATCGGTGACATGCAGTCGCCCTCCGGTCAGGTTCCAAATCAGCCAACTGTCGACGGTTCCGAACGCGAGTTCGCCACGTTCGGCACGTTGGCGAGTGTGGGGAACGTTGTCCAGCATCCATTTCAGCTTGGTCGCACAGAAGTACGAATCGATCACCAGGCCGGTTGCGTCTTGGACCATTTGAGTGTGACCGGCGGCGCGTAGTTCATCGCAATAGCCGGCTGTACGTCGGTCCTGCCAAACGATTGCATGATGCACGGGTTCGCCGGTGGCGCGATCCCAGAGCACCGTCGTTTCGCGTTGGTTGGTGATGCCGATGGCGGCCACATCAGCGGCTGATAGCTCACACTGCGCCATCAGCTCCCGTCCGACCTGCAACTGCGTTTCCCAGATTTCAGTCGCATCGTGCTGCACCCATCCGGCCCTCGGGAAGTGCTGGGTGAACTCACGTTGGGCAACGCCCAGAATGCTACCGCTGTGATCGAAAGCGATGGCACGCGAACTGGTGGTGCCTTGATCGAAAGCCAGAACAACGCTCATCAAATTACCGTCAGAGGGGAATCGAATTCAGAGAAGCACGAGCTCTTAGTTTACGCGACCGAGCAACCGGTCGGGGTAGGTGGCGTGATTGTTGTGTAGAATGGTTGTTGATGTGATCTTTTGGTCATGAGCGTATCCCCAGAGAAAGAGCCTGATGATTTCCCGCGTTCTGTTTTCGTTCACACTCGTTGCGGTGATGTTGTGGGTGGCATCAGGGGTTTGGGCGGGGCAACGTGTGGATTTTGTCCGTGACGTGCGTCCTGTCTTTGAGTTGCATTGTTATCCATGCCATGCTGGGACCGAACAGGAATCGGGGTTGCGACTGGACGTTCGGGAGGCCGCGATGGTTGGCGGCGACAATCATGGACCTGACATCGTTCCGGGCAAGTCGAGCGAGAGTCCTTTGATTCGCATGATCACCTCAGATGACGACGAGTCTTTGATGCCGCCCGATGGACGAATGTCGGATGTGGAGGTCGAGATACTGAGGAAATGGATCGACGCGGGTGCTCCTTGGCCTGACGGCGTGGACCGCGTTCAGCTCAAGGACAAGCGTGACCATTGGAGTTTCAAACCAGTCTCTACCGAGATGCACGCAACGAGCATTGACGAGTTCATCGAGGAAAGACTTGCGGCCAACGGACTGGAGATGTCACCGCCGGCCGATGATCTGATTTGGCTCAGGAGGGTGACGTTCGACCTGACCGGATTGCCGCCGACGCCAGAGGAGGTTCGTGATTTTCAAGACTTGTTGGCGATCGGTTCGTCGTCCTGTGGGATGCGCGACGCGTACACTGCGGTGGTGGATCGCTTGCTGGCCAGCCCGCGATACGGCGAGCGTTGGGCACAGCATTGGTTGGACGTGGTGCGATATGCCGACACGCATGGTTTCGAAGTCAACACGGAACGTCCCAACGCTTGGCCCTATCGCGACTATGTCATTGACGCGTTGAATCGTGACACACCGTACGATCAGTTCATCAAAGAACAGATCGTTGGGGACGCATTAGGACGGGACGCTGCGACCGGTTTTTTGATCACGGCATCAGTGTTGTTGCCAGGGCAGATTGGAAAAGACGAGCCGTCGATTCGATTGGCACGTCAGGATGCCTTGGATGAGATCGTCAACAACATCAGCCAGACCTTTCTGGGGCTGAGCGTCGGATGTGCAAGATGCCATGACCACAAGTTTGATCCGATCTCGGCGCGAGACTATTACGCGATGCAAGCGTTCGTGGCGGGGGTGGAGTATGCCGATCGGGAGATGGCGGGCGAAGAAACGCAGGAGCGAAAGCGAAAACTCAGCTCCTGGCGCGCGATGTCACAAGCAGTGCAAACACGACTCGATCGTTTGATACAGCAAGGAGAAGCCGGTGTGCAGAAAACGGACGCCAAAGAGAATGTGGAAAGGTTCGAGCCGATCCAAGCACGCGTCGTCCGCTTTACCATTCACGATGCGAATTTGCACCCGTCGCTCGGATTGATCGAACCCTGTATCGACGAGTTTGAAATCTTTGCGACGGGCGATGAACCCCGAAACGTTGCATTGGCCACGTTCGGGACAAAGGTCACCGCGTCGGGAAGTAGGGAATCGGCAGCACACAAGTTGCAGCATATCAACGATGGACAATACGGAAACTCTCACAGTTGGATGTCGGATACCAAAGGACGAGGCTGGGTGCAGTTTGAGTTCCCGGAAACCGTTGCAGTGAATCGGATCGTTTGGAGCCGCGATCGATTGGGGCGTTTCCAGGATCGATTGCCGACCGTCTATACCATCGAAGCGGGACTGACTATCGAAACGCTTAGCAGGATCGCTGGCGTCAGCGCGGCTGCAAAAGATTTGCATGCAGAAAAAGCAAGGTTGGAAAAGGAAATCAGCGGACTGGGAAAAGGACAGCCGGTGTTTGCCGGCAAGTTTCGCCAGCCTGACGAAATTCGACTGCTGCTGCGGGGTGACCCGGAACAGCCGCGTGAGTTGATATCGCCGGCAGTGTTGACCGCACTGGGCGATGTTTCTCTGAGTCCAGAAGCGGAAGAACAGGACCGGCGTCGTGCCTTGGCTCAGTGGATCGCCAATCCGCAAAATCCGCTGACGGCTCGCGTGATGGTCAATCGGATCTGGCAAGGGCATTTCGGTGCGGGGCTGGTCGAGACTCCCAGTGACTTGGGCAACAACGGGGCTCAGCCCACGCATCCGCAGCTACTGGATTGGTTGGCAGGCGAGTTCGTTCGTTCGGGCTGGAGCATGAAACACATGCATCGGATGATCGTGTTGTCGAGGACTTATCGCCAGTCCGCGGAGTCCAACGACAGGGCGGCGGAGATCGACGCCGGCGTTCGCCTGTTGTGGCGATTTCCGTCACGGCGGTTGGAAGCAGAATGCATACGCGATTCCATGTTGGCGATCAGTGGGAAGTTGAATTTGCAAATGGGTGGACGCGGTTTTGATTTCTTTGACAAACGCGGTGGTTTGAGCGGGTTTCAACCCGTCGAGGAATTATCGCCTGCGAATCAGCGGCGGATGATTTACGCGCACAAAGTTCGCAGGGAATCAGAGGCTGTCTTCGGAGCGTTCGATTGTCCGGATGCTGGGCAAAGTGCTGCGGTGAGAAGAGTTTCGACCACCCCTATTCAGGCGTTGAATCTGCTCAACAGTCGCTTCACCGTCGATGTGTCCCGTTCTTTTGCCGAGCGAATTGAGCGAGAATCCGGAGATGACTTGGCGAGCCAAATCAAACACGCCTACGAGTTGGCTTTAGGGCGATTACCCAGTGCTGATGAAGTCGTCGACGTGGAGCCAATGGTGCGTGAATTTGGCATCGCCGTATTGTGCCGAGCGTTGATGAATAGCAACGAGTTTCTGTTTGTACCGTGATTGCTTTGTCATCAAAGGGAGGACATGCCTTTTGTGGGCTGTTCTGTAGCGATTTCAGCGAGCCGATCCGGACGGCGTGGGGTATTATTAAGGAAGAAGCGGAATTCCTTGAATTTCGGTCATAGGAATCGGCGAAGAGTCAAAGCAGCACGAGTCCGGCGATCAGGAATCTGGTCCATCGATAGAGACAAATTGTGGTGAGCCAAGATCGCATTCATTGCCCGCATTGCAACGATTTGCCGCACGAAGTCTATCCCTCGCGTTGGGGCAAGCAACTGGTGTGTCTGTTGCTGCTGCAGCGATGTTGGCGTTGTGCACGTTGCGATGCACAGATCATTGATTGGTGTTGGAAACGCGTTCAAGAGAACAACGATCCATTCCAACGGCGCGGCAACAAGATCGACGTCGAAGATTCGTCTTCGTGAGGGTGGACTGGTGATTGTCTCACCCTTTCAGGGTGAAATGGGCCTGCAACTGTTTCACCCAGGGCGTCGCTTCGCTTTGCCCTGGGCTTTCATGTTCCGGCCCTTTCAGGGCATGGGCGGAGTCGACAGCAGGTGACTGCTGCCCTAGTGAGCCGCGACGCGTGAGCGGCCGGGCCTTTCACGCAGCCCGGTGCCATCAGAAACCGGGCCAATGAATACTGCCCGGTGCCATCAGAAACCGGGCCAATGAATACTGCCCGGTGCCATCAGAAACCGGGCCAGTGAATACTGCCCGGTGCCATCAGAAACCGGGCCAATGGATACTGCCCGGTGCCATCAGAAACCGGGCCAATGGATACTGCCCGGTGCCTTACGGCCCACGGCTCACCCTTGCGTTCCAGCGGAACTCAGGCCATGCCCCATCGGCGGCGGAGGTACCATTCGGTGCTGAGGGCGGCGGCAAAGAGCGTGAAGACGATCCAGCCGCTCAGCGGGCCATCGCCCAATCGGTAGCGATCCACCACCGGGGCTTCCGCTTTCTTTCGCCGCGCGGCGATTTGCTCCAACAACTGCTCCATCTGATCCGCGCGATAGGCGCCGCCTCCGTGATCGGCGGTCAAGTCCGCGAGCTGTTTCATGTAGAGCGGATCGGCCATCGGACGCGACAGTTCTCGACTCGCCTCGATGACTTGAAAGGCCAGTTCGCCCGGCTGGATCTTTGACGCGGGGTCCGCTGGTTTGACTCGCAAGCGATAGAAACCAGGTTCCAACTCAGGAATCTTGCCCGACACCGCTGCGACGCTGGTGGCGGACACGATCGAAGTCGTGGGGACGGTTTGAGCATCGGTTGAGACGGAGTTTGTTTCTGTGCTTGATTCTGCGAGGATTTCGGCGATCAAGGTTTCACGTGGTTGGTCTTCGGTCAACGCCGTGACGCTAGCGGTGAACTCTGGCGTGGCTTTGGTTTCGAAACGCCGCGAGTCCATTTTGACGATGACTTTGTCCGCGCCGGATTCTTCGCGTGACATCAGCCACAGCATCAACTGACGCCAAAACCTGCGGTGAGCTTCGCTGTTGCCCTGTCTCCACCAGCGATGGGTTTCATCAAACGCCAGTGAGGTCACACGGCCGCTGCCGAATTCGCCGACCGTCAGCAATGGTTGTCCCTCCGGCGTCTGCAACAGGACTTGAACGCCCGCGGCGACCCGTGGTCCGAGCAAGCGGTTTGCGCCCGAGAGTGGCGAAAGTTGCGACCACACGGTGGCTGGATCGTCGCCGCCCAAGTCGGTGATCGGATGTTGTTTGGCAAAGACGATTTCGACGGGATCGGTGAGTTGTCCTGGGCTGTCGGTTGGAATCGAGCCGATGGAAAAGTTGGCACGTCGTCGAGATGCGTCCATCCGCACCGGCAGGACGTCGGCGAGTGGTGAAGTCGCATAGCCGCCGGTGCCGTAGGTTTGAAATCCACCCAGCGTCACCAATGCCCCGCCGTCGGCGACCCGGTCGCGCAGTTTCTGCAGTTGATCGGTTCCCAGAGCGGTCGCATCAAGATCCCCCAGGATGTAGATGTCGTATTGATTGGGGGCAAAGACGTTGCCGAGATCCACGGGCCATTTTTGATTGGTATGGATCCATTGATATTGCAGTTGCAAATCGGGAAAGCCTCGCAAGGCGCGACTGAGGAACGTTTGTTCGGGCCGCTGGGCACCTTCGGCGTAGAACACTCGGCCGCCGCCCTCACGGACTTCTGCAAACGCGGTCTGTGAGTTGTTGCTGGTGACCCACTCACCGCTTTGATTCTCGGCAGCGACTTTCAATCGATAGGCACCCGGTTTGGGAGCCGTCAGTGGAATCGTGACCCCCAGCACGTCATTGGCGCGTTGCGTCGCGCGGGTTCGTTCCGCGGCCACGGTTTCGCTGCCGTCGCTGGCGATCCAAGTCACTTTCAAAGGCACTTCCGTGTTGGCCAAGCCACGCAAGGAAAGTTGGAACGTGACATCGAATTGGTTGCCGGAGAACAATTGGAATACTTCCGGCATCGCGTCCACGGCCACATCGCGAGAGCCGGTATCGCCTGCGGGCGGACCGATCGGGACCGTCCAGAACGGGACACCGAGGGAGTTGAGGATTTCTGCGGAAGACTGTGCGCCCCGCGATGCGGCTTGCGCGGCCGCCGCCCCATCGCGTTTGGCGGTTTGCGTGCCGTCGCCCATCAGGATCACTCCGGCCATCGGTTGACCGGCGGCGGCCGCAATGGCGGCTTCCAACGCCGCACCCAAATCCGTTGCGTCGCCGTCGGGTTGGATCGCTTGTAAAGCCTCGCCCGCGGCGATCGTTTGCTCGGGCGTGCTGGATTGCAGCAGGGGTTCGGCGGAGCCATCGTAGGTGAGCCACTGGACGTTCAGTGACTCGTCCATCGCTGCCAATCCGCTGGCCAATGCTTGCCATGCCTGCTGTTGTGTGGTCCAGCGATCGCCGCCGTCACCGTCGGCCAAAGTCATGCTTTTGGAAACATCGGCGGCGACCACCAACGTTGCATCGGCCGGTCGATTGTCGGTGCGAATCAGTGAAGGCCGAAAGGCGGCCAGTAGCAACACCAATGCGGCGAGACCGCGAAGTCCGATCAGCCAGCGTCGTTGTTCTGGTTTGGGAGTCGGAGGAGTGACCCAAGCGATCACGGCAACGACCACGATCGCGCAAACGATCGTGACCAGTAGCGATCCGTAGAGCGGTTCAAGGGCAAAGTGTGTCATGCCGCCGCCTTTCTCGGCTCGCCCGAGGTTCGACCTGCAGTTGACGATCCAGAGTAGAACCGATTGCCCAAGAGTTGCTCCAATAGAAACACCGCCAGTGCCAACAGCATCAATGGCGAACGTAGCAACACGCGGTCTTGGTTTTGACGGTCACGCCAAGCGATCTCGTCGACGCTTTGGATGATGTCGTAGGCGTCCGCTCCGAAACGCTTGTCGAGTGCCGTGACGTCAATCCGCTGTGTGGAGATCCTGTCGCGACTCAGATTGGCGGAGAAACCAGTTTGCGTCCCCGGTCCTCGCAGCCAATAGGTTCCCGAGCGGGAGACGTCACGGATGACCACGGAGCGAGAATTCGCGGCAGCGTCAGTGGACTCTTTTGTTTCGGTAATCTGAGTGTCGGCTCCCGAGATCGCGACATCGATAGGCACCGGCACCGAATCGCCCGGCGGAAACAATTGCATGCGTACTGTTTCTGCGTTCGTTTGTTGCGAATCGGGAATCGAAACGCGGAGCGATGCCGCTGAGCCGACCGCAGAGGTCGAGTTGGTTTCATCGCGTCCGCAAATTCGTTGGGCGATGCTGCGCACGAGTACGAAAGCCGGCCAGGCTTCTTCGCTGCTGAACAGCTCGTTCCATTTGGCAAACTTGCCCGCCAAGTCCGGCAGGGGCGTGGTCAAGATCAACCAGCGTCCCGATCCGTCGGTCGGTGACGTCTCCAGCAACGCCGGGTGTTCGGTGCCGGCCATCCGCATCAACACTTGATCATTCGTACGACGTTTGATTTGCCAGTATTGGTGAATCCGAAAATCAGACCAAGGCACGCCGCCGGAGAGATCTTCAAAGATCGCTAGTACGGGATGGGACGCATTGATGGTTTGCAAGAACGATCCTGGACGCGGCACACGCCAACGTCGAACCAGCTCTGGCAGATAGGGCACCGAGAGCGGATCGTTGCCAACGGACTCACCCAGGCAGACGAAGACGTTTCCACCGGAGGCAACAAAATCCTGTAGCGAGTCGTCCGCCAGCGTCTCGCGTGGAGGGTCCAGCAGGATGATGGCGGGGAAATCGCTCAGGCGTGCGACCGGCAAGTCGGCGTAGCTGATTCGTTGGATCGCGTATTCGGGCACCGGAGCATCAGGACCCGGCGTTGCCGTGATGACATCTGAGATCACGGATGATTCATCATCGTCATTTCCGACCAACAAAAGACTGATGGGAGGCAAGACGTTGAGCGTGAAATAGGCAGCGTCGTCCAGCGGCATCGCATCACCGCCGATCAAGCGTACCACACCGTGGTGTTGGCCCGACTGCAAGGGCGGAACGGTCAGGCGAATTTCCACCGGCTGATTGATTGACACCTCCACGCTTCGCCGATCAACACTCTTGGTCGCTGGACGCACGATCCGGCCGTCACGCAGCACGGGTAATGACGGATCGTTTTGGTAGAGTTGCAATTCGACGGTGACCGATTGGGTGGCATCCGTGTCCTGCGGCGGTGCCTCGTCGGCGCTTGCCGGCGAGAGGGGATCAACAGCGATGGTCGTTGAAATCGGTACCGGAGATCCTGGGGGCGGCGTTTGGTCCGAGATGACCGGCAGTGATAGCGAACGGTTGTTGCCGCGAAACTCGCCGAGATCCATGACCGACAGTCCAATCGCCGAGTCGCCGCCGAATTGACCGACCAAGGCGGGCACCGTATCGGTGGAATCGCCACTGTTGACGGATTTGTCCGTGTTGGCGTCATACGTCGATGTGGAAAGGTCGGTCACCAAGACCACGTGACGCATCGAGAGATCGCTGGTCTCCAGCAAACGTTTCGCTGCGTCCAACCGAGATTCGATGGGTTGTGTGATCTCCAGGGGCCGCAACTGGGCGACTTTGGAGACCGCGCTGGCGATGTCCAGTGAAAACGCAGCGGGTGTCGATGAGCGATCGATGACCGCGATGCGGCTGGTGGCGGGCAGCGTGGCAATCAATTCATCGGCGACGGCGCGAAGACGTGTGATGCGGTCGTCATCGGGTGTTTGCCAAGCCGATGTCGGCGAGTTGTCCAGCACGATGGCCAGGGCCACCGGTTGGCTATTGTCAATCGACGGTCGAGCGCCCGAGGCTGCTGTGTAGATGCCCCAGATCGACGCGATGGCCAACAGTGCGGCTGCTCCGATACCGAGTCCCATTGCCGTGGCTCGTCCTTGGTTGCGTGCCAACGCTACGCTTGCCATCACCAGCAAGGCGACACCGATCACGGCGAGCAATCCGATGGTCAACCAAGTCATCGAGAGCGCGCGGTGGATCGCGGGGCGTGCCAATGCGATCGCCAAGACCGCCAGGGCAAGGATTCGCAGCGCCAGCAGCCACCAGCGGCGAATCCTCAACTTGCTGCGGTTGGATTCGACACGTCGGACCAGCAAGCGTACCGACGGAAAGACGATCTGGCGTGGTTCGCGTCGCGCGATGAAATGCAAAACGATCGGCACGGCAATCGCCAAGGTGCCAAAGATCAGGGATGCATTGAGAAAGGTCACGACGAGTGTTGCGAATCGATGAGAGGAGGAACCAGGGAACGAACCGGTGAAGTAGGGTTATGCCAGTGCTTGTCGTTGCAACAGATACTGCGTCAATGCTTTATCGAACGGCATGCTGGTGTCCAGCGGTACGTAGTCGATCTTGAGCCGATTGCATCCTTCGCGATACGCGTCGCGCAGAGCCTGCAGTTGTGCCAAGTAGTCTTCGCGAAACCCCGTTGCGTCGACCGAAACGCTGCGTCCACTCTCGGCGTCCACAAACTGCGTCGGGCCATCGTACGGGAACGTCACTTCGGCTTCGTCCAAGACATGAAACACGATCACATCGTGTCCGGCATATTTCAAACGGGCCAGCGCCGAGATCGCATCGGCGACCAAATCGCTGGCGTTGAGGTCTGCGTTGCCGCTGCTGCTGGTGTCATCGCCTGCGTCGTCGCTGGGCCATAGATCGCTGAAGACCATGATGAGCGAATGATGTTTCAGCATCGATGCCAGTTGGGTCAGCGATTTGGGCAAGTTCGTCTTGCCTGTCGGTTTCAACTTTGCCAAGTGCGACAGGACGTCGCCGAGGTGACCACGGCGGCTACGCGCGGGCAGTTCGGCGTGCAGGGTTTCGTCAAAGGTGATCAGGCCGACGGGGTCCTGTTGCATGTTCATTAGGTACGTCAACGAAGCGGCCAAGCAAGTCGCGTACTCGAATTTTGTCATCGATTGGCTTTCGGTAAACCCCATCGACTCGGAGAGATCCATCACCAAGTAGCCGATCATGTTCGTTTCGGCTTCGAAACGTTTGACGTAGTACTTGTCCGTCTTTGCGTAGACCAGCCAGTCGATCAGTTTTGGGTCGTCGCCGCGGTTGTAGCGTCGATGCTCGCTGAACTGGACCGAGAATCCTTGAAAGGGACTGGTGTGCAGACCTTGCAAGAATCCCTTCACGACCATCCGCGCACGGACATCCAGTCGTTGGATCTTTTGCAGTGATTCCGGGGACAGCAGCGCGGACATGACCAGAACGTTCCCTTACGCCTTAGCGAGTTTTTCAGGCTCGGGCGGCTTGATGTCGTTGAGCAACCGTTTGATCACCGCGTCACTATCCATTCCTTCGGCTTGCGCCTGAAAGTTGGTCGCCAAGCGGTGACGCAGCACGGGAGCGGCGATGCGTTGGACGTCGCTGGGATCGACGCTGAATCGTCCGTCCATCGCCGCGAGTGCTTTGGCGCCCGTGATCAGGTTCTGACCGGCGCGAGGGCCGGCACCCCAGTCGACGAGCTGACGAACATATTCTGGTGCCGTGTCGTCTTTGGGACGCGTGGCGCGGACCAACTGGGTCACGTAGCGAATCACAAACGGATTGACGGCGACGCTGGAGACGAGTTTTTGCACGTTCAGGATCGCGCGGCCGGTCAGGACTTTGTTGACCGTGACGCTGTCACCGCGCGTCGTCGTCGTCAGGATCTTTTCTTCTTCCTCGACCGACGGATAGTCCAGACGAATGTTGAACATGAACCGGTCCAACTGGGCTTCGGGCAACGGGTAAGTGCCCTCCTGCTCGATCGGGTTTTGTGTGGCGATGGCAAAGAACGGCGCGGGCAGGTCGTAGGTCTCACGTCCCACCGTGACTTGACGCTCCTGCATGGCTTCCAACAACGCGGCCTGCGTCTTGGGAGGCGTCCGGTTGATTTCGTCGGCGAGCAGGATGTTGGTGAAAATCGGGCCTTCCACAAACCGAAAGCTTCGTCTGCCCGATTCGTCTTCTTCTAGAACTTGGGTGCCGGTGATGTCCGAGGGCATCAGGTCGGGAGTGAACTGAATCCGTTTGAAGGAAACGTCCAGAATGTTGGCCAAAGTGCTGACAATCAGAGTCTTCGCCAACCCCGGAACGCCTTCCAGCAGACAGTGACCACGGGTAAAGATGGCGGCCAAGAGTTGCTCGATCGTGTCCGTTTGGCCCACAATGACTTTGGCCAACTCGGAACGCATCTTTTGTTGATGCTCGGAAAACTCGCGAAGAACGTCACCCAGATTGCGGGCGGGTTGTGGCGAACCTTGAGGTGCTGGTGGAGGAGAACCGCTCATGGTGATACAGAAACATTCCTTTGCAGTGATGCGGCGTCGCGGATTGGGGGCGAACGTCGTAGTAAACTGGATAGTGAAATCGACCGTACGGTGGTTCCGCGGACCTGATCGGTTTGCGTCCACCCCCGACGCGTTGCCACTATTCATCGGTCGGTCATTCTCACACCATCAGTATACGATCCGGGCATCGGGCTGTATGTCCCACTGCCCCCGAACCGCCGAATCGGGTGAAATGGATCGAAACGCATTGCCCGATTTTTCATCGCAGACCGCCGTCATGACGCAAACTGAATTCACAATTCCAGACCGAGCAGCGACCTTTAGGAACGACGATGCGATTGCTGGGGCACTTGGTAGTGGGATTCGCCAGAATTCCTTTCGCATGGGATTTCTGGCGAAATCCACTACGCCATTTAATGAGGAAGCGATTCTTAGTGGTCAAGTCTGGCGTTTTGCCGCAAGACGATGCGTGATCGTCGCCATGATGGTCTTGGTCGGCGTGTTGGTGGTCACGCAGTCGGTTGCGGCCGCCGGGATCGATGCGGTCGCGGTGCAACGCTCTCTGGATCGAGGAATTGCCTATCTTCGCAAAACCCAAGAACCACGGGGTTCTTGGCAGGAGTACGGCGGTCAATCCTGTGGTGCGTCGGCGTTGTGCACGCTGGCATTGCTCAACGCGGGTGTGTCACGTGACGACCCGGCGATCGTCAACGCGATGAAGTATTTGCGAAGCATTCAGGCGGGCGAGACGTATAGCGTTTCGTTGCAAACGCTGGTTTATTGCCAATTGGGGGCCGCAGGCGACTTGCCACGCATCCGTCGCAACGTCGAGTGGCTGGAGTCCAAACAAAAAAATGAAACCAACGGCGCCGCCGGCTCGTGGGGGTACGGTGGGGGAACGGCCGGCGACCCGTCGAATGCTCAGTTCGCTTTGTTGGCTCTGGGGGCTGCCCACGATTTGGGCGTCGAAGTCGATCCGCTGGTGTTTGAACGCGCTCTGGCATACTGGGTCGATTTGCAGCAAGCCGGTGGCGGGTGGGGGTATGGCAGGACGACTCCCTCGGGCAGCATGACCTGCGCCGGTATCGCTTCGGTGATCATCGCCCGCGGTCGATTGGGAGGCACGTCATCCTCGATCGTGAACGGTGCGGTGCAGTGCTGTGGCGGTGAAAGCGACGATGACGATCCGGTGGAAAAGGGATTGAAGTGGTTGGCGGGGCACTTCGACGTGCGAAACAATCCGGGCAGCAACAAAGGAACTCACTATTACTACCTGTACGCGTTGGAGCGTGCCGCTCGACTGGCCGGGCGTCGGTTCATCGGTGATCACGATTGGTACCGCGAGGGTGCCGAACAGTTGATCAGCTTGCAAGACGGTTTCCAGGGTTTCTGGAAAGGAAACGGTTTTGGGGACGACGATCCCAACATCGCAACTTCGTTCGCCCTGTTGTTCTTGGGCAAAGGCAAGCGGCAAGTCGTGGTGGGCAATTTGCAGTACCAAACGGCTGCCAACCAAGACTGGCAGCGGCATCCCGATGCGATGAGGCAACTGGTCCGGCACGTCGAGCGACAATGGGGACGCGATCTGACTTGGCAAACGGTCAAGTTCGAGGGGGCAACGGTTCAGGATCTGTTGCAAACGCCCGTGCTGGTCGTCAGCGGTGGTGCCAAGCTTACTTTCACTGCCGCTGAGTCGGATTTGCTGAAAGAGTATGTTGACCAGGGCGGCAGCATTTTGTTCGACGCCAACGGCGGCAACGGGTGTGGCAATCCGGAACCGTTCCGCGAGAGTGTTCAGAAACTATGTGAGTCGTGGTATCCCGGCGCACAGCTCGATCGGTTGCCGCCGACTCATCCGATTTGGACGGCTGAGCGCAAAGTCGATTTCGATGAGCTGCCGCAGGACTTTTGGGTCTACGGCGTGCAGGCTTGTTGTCGGACGGCGGTTTTCTACGTGCCGCAAAGTTTGACTTGTCGTTGGGAGCTGAGCGATATCCTGTTTCGACGAGGCGACAAAGAGGAACCGGTCCGACAGGAAATCGATCAATCCGTCCGCATCGGCGAAAACCTGATCGCCTACGCGACCGGACGTGAGTTGAAAGACAAACTGGAGCAGCGGATCGTCATGAACGGCGAAACGCTGGACTCCACCGAACGTGGCGTCACACGTGTGGCGATGTTGGCGTTGGACGCTGGAGGTGAAGAAGCGTTTCGGGCGGTCCCGAATGTTTCCGCGATCATTCGTGACAAAGCCATGATCCGCGTTGCCGCAGCGTCCGATGCGGTCGCTGCAGAGGCGGAGACGTTGCGAGAAGTTTCGCTGCTGTGGGTCCACGGCCGGACGGACTTTCGCTGGACACCCACGCAGCGAGATGAACTGGCGATGTTTGTTCGCAACGGCGGCGTGATTTTGGCGAGTTCGATTTGTGGCAGCGAAGCGTTCACGGAAGCGTTTCGGCGAGAAATCGCACTGGTATTGCCCGGCTCGCCCCTGCAAACCATGCCGGGTGACCATCCGGTGTTGTTGCCCACCTACGATGGATTTGATTTGCGGAACGTGACGCTCAGAAAGCCCACGCAAACGGCTCGGGGGCAAGTCATCAACAAACGCACTTCGCCGCCGATTTTGGAAACGGCGACGATCGATGGATTGGTCGCGGTCGTGTTCTCTCCCTTGGACATCAGTTGTGCCTTGGAAAGTCAAAACTCGGTGCAGTGCCCCGGCTACGGCACAGAGGACGCCGCAAAAATCGTCACGAACATCCTGCTCATGACGTTGCGTCAGTAACGAGAGTTACTTTCCAATCCATTTGGTTTTCGTGACATTTTGAGGCAGCGTGCAGGCGGATGCAGTTCACCCAACTGGAATTCTTGATCTTCTTTGTTGTGGTGCTGGCCGTTGCATGGGCTGCTCGCTCACTGCAACTGCGCTCCGTTCGGATGCGTAATGTTTGGTTGCTTGCGGCCAGCTACTACTTCTATGCCTACTGGGACTATCGCTTTTGTGGGTTGTTGGTGCTGTCCACCGTCGTGGACTTTGTCGTCGCCAAGTGGTTGGTGGCGACGGAAAGCCCGACGCGGCGAAGAGTGCTGTTGGGCATCAGTGTCGCCGTCAATCTGGGTGTGCTCGGGTTCTTTAAGTACTGCAACTTTTTCATCGAGTCGGCTCAACCCCTGATGGAGTTCATGGGGCTCAACGCATCGACATTGAACATTATCCTGCCGGTCGGTATTTCCTTTTACACCTTTCAGACCTTGAGTTACACGATCGATGTCTATCGTGGGAACTTGCGGCCCACGGACAGACTGGTTGATTTTGCGTTGTTTGTCGCATTCTTTCCGCAACTGGTCGCCGGGCCAATTGTGCGAGCGAAAGAATTGCTGCCGCAGTTGGCGAGGACGCCGAAGTGGTCGGGGCGCCGGTTTTACGGAGGATCGCAACAGTTGTTACGCGGTGCGGTCAAGAAGGTGTTGTTGGCGGACCGTTTGGGTGAAGCCGTGGATGTCGTCTTTGCCGCGCCGGATTTGTACAGCTCGGCAACGGTCTGGATCGCCGTTTTTGCCTATGCGGGTCAGATCTATTATGACTTTTCCGGCTACAGCGACATGGCGATCGGTGCGGCGAAGATGTTGGGGTATCGATTCCCCGTGAATTTTCGTCATCCGTACTTGGCACAATCAATGACCGAGTTCTGGCATCGTTGGCACATGACATTGTCGCGTTGGCTGAGAGATTATCTCTACATTTCGCTGGGCGGTAATCGCAGCGGCAGTCTGATGACGTATCGCAATTTGATGGTCACGATGGTGTTGGGAGGACTATGGCACGGAGCGGCGTGGACGTTCGTTTTGTGGGGCGTGTTGCATGGCATTGCGCTCTCGGTGGAGCGACGGTTTGCGGGGCGCAAACCGTCGCGACCGAGTCGACTTCGGCAGATCGCTGGCTGGTGCGTCACGCTGTGCGTCGTATTGCTGGGTTGGATTCTGTTTCGCAGTCCTGATCTGACGTCCGCGATGCAAGTTGTCGCCCAGTTGTTTGCGTTTGACGGCGGGATTGCCTGGTACCCACCGCTGGTCTTGCTAGCGTTGGGCTGCATGGTCGCGGAACACGTGGCTTGGCGGACCAGGTTGCGCCTCGCGATGCGTTTACCGATCACGGCGTGGTACTCCCCGGTGGCGACGACGGTGATGATCTGGGCGCTGGTGCTATATTTCCCCCGCGAGTTTCGTCCCTTTGTTTATTTTCAATTTTGAGTGGGGACAGTCGCTTGACGTTCCACGTCGATTTCACGTAGCCGAGCCTCTCGGGGCGTGCGGAAAATAAGTGTCGCGAAATCCACGTAGCAATCATCGCTTCGCGTGATTTTGGCAACGGGAGAAGACACTTATTCTCCAAACCGACCACGAAGTGGTTAAACAACATAGCCTGGGGTCGCGGCGAAGCCAGCGCACCCCGGGTTAGCTCCGATAGCTGCGGAGCAGCGACAGCATACAGCATGGGGTGCCAACCCCATGTTTCTGCAAGCGAGTCCGCCCAGAAGCTGCGGAGCAGCGACAGCATAGAACGTTTGGTGTAGCCCACAGCACGCGGTGGGCCGGATGCAATCTGTCGCCGCTCCGCGGCTTGTTGGCGGCGTCGGGTGTTCACCTGGGGCTCGCGCCCCAGGCTGTATGCTGTCGTCGCATCCGCGACTGAGGGGATTGCTGGGAACGTGAAGAATGAACCGGCGATGATCGCTGCGCTCTATCGCCGGCTAGTGTCTGAGACCGCTTCACGGTCATATGCAGCAACAATACTTTTCACGTTCCCCGAGGCTTAGAGTTTCACGTCTGGGAAAGACGCGACTACGTGAAAGCTCCTCAACCTCGGAGGGGCGAGCGACTTTTTCAGGTTGGCAGTCTAGGTGATCTGCGTTTGGTTTGTCGGAAGTTGCGATTCTCGTGGTCATTTCGAATCTATCGGACCGATACGGAAAGTGAATTTGATTTCTCCCAAGAGGTTTCAGGATGAAACGCACACTTTCCGTTTCGGGTCGACGCAACCGCATCGCTCGTTTTTTGATGTCATTGACCGTTGCAGGATCGGTGGCTGTTGTGGGGCATTGGGCCAATGCGGGTGCCGGCTGTGGCTGTGCGACGCCTGAGCCTGGATGCGGCGTGGTATCGGTTGATTGTGGTTGCGAAGTCGGGGGGTGCGACTGTGGTGTCGCGGCCGAGCCGACGTGCGGTTGCGGGGTTGCGGCCTGCGGAGGCTGCAAGACGCCTCACAATCCGTTGTACCGAACGCTGGATGCCGTTGCCGGCGGAATCGAAAAGGTCTTGGGTTTTGACAAGTGCAAATCGGGCTGCAACAGCGGATGCGATAGCAACTGTGACGACGCTTGCGATGCCGGGTATGCCAACGAATTGATGAATCCGATCTACATCCCGCCGTCACATTCTCATGGCGCACCATCGCCGATCGTCGAATCGATCCCGTCGGTACCACCCTTGGTGACCTCACCGCCGACGATCACCGAGTCGGTGCCGATGTATTCGCAACCTCGCTCGGCTGCCCCTCGAATGGCACCTCGTAGCATCACGCCGGCGGATTCCGCTCCTGGGGCCACTGCGCCCTTGCAGGATCCGACACCGATCCCGCAACCGGAAGCTGCTCCAGAGCCCGGTACTCGCATCGCTCCACCGACTCCGCCCGAGACGACTCCACCGGCGGACAGCAAGAAGGGCGGATTTGATTTTGATTCGCTAGATGATCCGTTCGGTGATGACGAAGTGCGAGCGAATCAGCCCTATCGCCGCGTGCATCCGATCAGTCATGAGCGATTGCCGGCACCGCCGCCTGCCACGGAATCGACGGTTCCGTTTTCCGGACGAACGACCTTGTTGGAAAAAAGTCGAGTGAAATTTCAAGACGCCAGACGTCGCTACAGCGGCGGTTCGGTTCGTCCGGCATCGCACGACGACGGCTTGCAGCCTTTGACCGATCCCATGCCTCACTTGCGGTCGGTCAGTCCCACCCAACTGCGTCCCGCCCCCGCCGTGAACCGCAACGCTACGGTTCGTCCGGTGGGGCAAGTCCAGCCGGCATCGGCACAGGAAGATCGTTTCGAGGGTGCGCCGGCTCCTTTGTCAGCAGGCCGAGTCCTGGCCCCCTATCGCCGATCGAATCGCTAGTCGCGTCGATCACCACGTGGGCAAATCCAATTGAAATTGGTGTTCAGCCCATCGGTCTCATCCCGCAGTGAGGCCGGTGGGCTGATTTCGTTGACCGGTACCCAAACAGCTTGTTGATTTTGTCGTAGGTTGGGATTGAAAGACTGTAGGATGGGCACTCTCGCCCGTCTGAGTATTGAATGTCGGCCAAGAGTGGCCAACCTACGAATAGATCAACATGCCGGAATCGGACAGAGCCGACGTGCGAATCTTTTGGGATCGGTTATCATGATGGGCTTGTACCCTTCCCCCGGACATTGCCCACCCCGCTTTCGATTCTCACATGAGCACTTTGCTGGTTGCCGTTGCTTCGATGATCGGTTTCATCGTCGCCTACAATACGTACGGACGTTGGTTGGCTCAGCGATTGTTCACGCTGACCGACGATGCGATCATGCCGAGCGAAGAAATGCGGGATGATGTGGACTTTGTCCCCACTCGCAAATCAATCGTCTTTGGGCACCACTTCACCAGCATTGCTGGAACGGGGCCGATCGTCGGTCCGGCATTGGCGGTGTTTTGGGGCTGGCTGCCCGCTCTATTGTGGGTCGTGTTTGGGTCGATCTTGATCGGTGGCGTACATGACTTGTCGGCCTTGGTCATTTCGATTCGCAACAAAGGTCAGACGATCGGTCAAGCAGCAGGGCGGATCGTCTCGCCTCGGGCAAAGATTCTTTTCTTGATCGTGTTGGCACTCGCGTTATCCGTGGTGTTGGCGGTTTTCGGATTGGTGATTGCGAACATCTTTTCGATCTATCCCGAATCGGTGCTGAGTGTTTGGATGGCGATGCCATTGGCAACCGCGATCGGCTGGTGGGTGTATCGACGGGGAGGCGGCTTGTTGGTTCCGAGCATACTGGGGCTCGCGTTGTTGTACGCCTGTGTCTACGTCGGCGCTTACTACTTGCCGATCAATTTGGCGGCCGTCCTGCCATCCGGGCATGCGTACTTGACGCCGGTGGTCGTATGGACGGGGATCTTGCTGCTGTACGCGTTCGTCGCGTCGGTCTTGCCGGTGTGGCTGTTGCTGCAACCGAGAGACTACATCAACAGTTTGCAACTTTTCGTCGCGCTGGGGTTGCTCGTGATTGGATTGGGCGTTGCGTCCTTTACCGGAGCAGCGGACTTGACTGCGTCGGCACCGGCGATCTCGGACGAAGTGCCTGCGGATGCGCCAAGCATGTTGCCGTTTCTGTTCATCACGATCGCATGTGGTGCGTGTAGCGGTTTCCATTGTTTGGTCAGCTCGGGGACGACGAGCAAGCAACTGGAAAAGGCCAGTCACGCGCAGGCCGTCGGGTACGGCGGCATGCTACTCGAAGGCATGTTGGCCGTACTGGTGATCTTGGCCTGCAGCGCTGGGATCGGCATGGGACCGCTGACTAGGCAAACGATCGCCGCAACGGATAGCGTGGCAGCACACATCGAAATCGAACGAGCCGAAACAACAGGCCGTGAGGCTTGGCGAGCCTATTATCGGACCGGCATCAATGGCGAACCGGACGCGGGCTGGAAGAATCAAAACTTGGCCAAGAAGGTCGGCGCATTTGTGGACGGAGGGGCGAACTTCCTCAGTTCGATCGGCATGCCCTTGAAGCTCGGCGTCGCCGTGATGGCTGTACTCGTCGCTTGCTTTGCCGCCACCACACTGGACACCGCGACGCGACTACAGCGTTACGTGATCAGCGAGTTGGCGGAATCCGCGGGTGCTCGCCCGTTGGCCAACAAGTACGTGGCCACGGCGATCGCCGTCGGCGTGGGTTTGGCGATCGCGGTGTTCGCGGGTGAGAAACCTGGCACGGGAGGTCTTGTGCTCTGGCCATTGTTCGGGGCCACCAATCAACTGCTCGCCGGTCTGGCCTTGATGGTCACCGTTGTGTTCTTGGCCCGGCGTAGCAAACCATTGGCGGTCGTCGCGATTCCGATGTTCATCATGCTGCTGATGCCCGCCTGGGCCATCACACTGGACTTGTTCAACGATTGGCTCCCCAACCGCAACTACGTTTTGAGCGCCTTTGGTTTGGGAATCTTGGGCCTGCAGGCCTGGATGGTGGTCGAAGGTATCCTGGTTTGGAAAGAATGCCAGGGTGTGTTGGAAAAAACGATTGAACAGGAAATCAGCAATTCAACGGCATCGACATGACGAAATTGGCTTGGCTTCGACGTTGGCTAGCGGGGTGGCTAGCAGTGGGAATCATTTGGGGTTGTTTTTTGACTCCAGGGAACCGCTGTTGGGCTGATCGCGGAGACCAGATTCCGTCGTTGCCTGGCCCCCTCAGTGCGCCGCCCGACGGCCCGGTGATGACAGGCGAGACTCGGTTGCTGTTTTCCAACGGTTACGAACTGAACTTGGTTTCAATCAAGGACTGCGATGCGGGGGCGGCAGCTTGGGACGCGTCGGGGACAAAGCTGACGGTCGATTCCATCAATAGCTCCCTTGAAGGCGACGTTGCTGGCAGCGAAATTGCCACGTCAAAGATCCCGGAAAAGGCTGGTTTCAAACAACGGCTTATCTTTTTCACCGCCAATTTGCCAACTGCAACGGATGTGTCGGTGGAAGTCATAGGCGTTGGCCAAGTGGAAGTCCAGCAAGAACAAGCTTGGAATCGTCGACACGACGAGGAATACGACCGCGACCTACTCTCGGGCACCGTCTGCGTTTCGTTGCCAGTGCAGCAAAGCACGGCGGACCTACGAGTGACGGTGGATTTACCTCATTGGCAAGGCATTGCACAATTTCGTTCCGGCGGTGGGCTGGATCATGGTATCAACTTCGTTGGTCGTCTCTCTGCCGATGGGAGTACGAATTACCAAGCGACAGGCGATTTTGGTGGTGAACTGGACCGTGTTCGGGTCATTGCGATCGGTCGAAACGACGAAGTCATTGCAGCAACCGAAAGCGTTTTTTCTGTATCAGGCACGCCGACTTGGAGTGGGACCTTTGCAAAGGATGCAACGAATCAGATCGATCGTTTTGTCGTCCAGCGTCGCAGCCCTGCCAGTGCGATCCTCTTGCGAAATATAGCTGTCGAACCGGCGGCCAATCCTGATGCTGATACAGCACCACTCGCTTGGCTTGACGTCCCAGGCCAGCCGCGTGAGCCGATCGACTTGCGATTGCCTCGCCAAAATCTGAATCGGTTCATCGGCAAAGCCGAGTCTCCCTACGTCGTCAACGTGACGCCCTCGACCACTTTGCGGCTACAGGCTTTGACATCGTATCCACGCCCCGATCAATGGTGGAGTCCTGATGGTTCTGTGTCGTTCCCGCCAGCGGACCCTTACTATGCTCGAGATTTGAAATTTGATGATGAGGGCGAAGTCTATTTCGAAGCACGGTTCGTCGTCGAGTTGATTGGCGACAATGTGACGGACGAACAGCTTAGCGCCGTCGAGGTCAACTTCACTGGTGGCAAGAATGGAAGTTCGTTCAATGTTCACGCTGCTGGAGTGAATGCTGCCCAACCCGTTCCCGTCGATCCAGCAGCCAGAGCGTCCATCGAGTTGCCGCGAGTCTACTCGTTCGTGGAATCACACGATCGTCGGACGGTTGACTTGAGCGTCCGCCTGGCGGTGGATCCGTGGAGCAAAGGCGAAAGTGTCCCCTTGGTTGATCGTCCCGAGAATTACGACTTCAGCAAACCCTTTGCGACGCTGCGGTACGAAGCCGAAGCGACCAATTACCCTGTGGCGTTTGCCGTCCAAACGGACGAAGAGTTTGAGCAGGGAGACAAAAAGACTCGCGTCTACGTAGTGTCGTTTCCGCCTCAGATTGACGTCCAGCATCGTGTCGTCGCACGAACCGTGGACGGCAAGGACGTGAAGCCTTTGTTCCGGACACACGCAAAGAATCAGACGGTTGTCGGTTTCAACTGTGACATGACAAAAGCTGATTTGATTCTGCAGCATCGTGCAGAGCACAACGTGATGTTTCGCCGTGTGGCGTTGAAACCCAACAGCGTGACGTATCCCAAGATCATGTTGTCGGGCGAATACCCTGACACACTCGATGCCATAGCTCCGGTCCACGTGTTTCGGTCACCGGGTGGTGAGGTATTCACCGAACCCAACAGCTCAGGCTCGGCGAAATGGCTCCAGGAGTTGCAGCGGTCGGGTGCGAGGTTGCGTTTTGATCGTGCCCCAAAGACGAACGAGAACGCCGCGTTGCGGTCCGTTACTTGGCAAGACTGTTACGACGACGAGTTGGCTTTGTTGGCTCCACTGCGAGGCGTGAAAGCCCTGACGCTCGACTCGCGTCATCTGACCGACTCGGGGCTGGAGCTACTGACGGCAATGACCGAATTGCCTGAGCTGGAAATCAAGAACAATCGCAAGCTCACGACAGCGTGCTTGCATCCCATCGGACGCTTGGCTGGACTACGGAAATTGTCGATCGATGATGTCCTGGTGTCAGGAAAGTCCAACTATGACGCGACGGATTTCGACGCATTGGCAAATCTGAAACAACTTCGATCGCTTCTGTTACTCAATTGGGATGTCGACGATCGGTCGCTCGAATTCCTCTCGAAGTTGGAGTCGATTCGAGAGTTGAGTATGAATGGGACAGAGGTCACGGACGTCTCGATCGCAAGGATTTCCAACCCACTGGCCGTTGAACACTTGGAAATACGCCAAAGTCAGATTTCGGATGGCTCCTTTGAGCGATTCCGCGGCTCTCGTTCTCTTCGTCGGCTGAACATCTCCGGCGAGAATGTTTCGGACCGAGTGTTTGAATCGATCCTGCAAATGCCGGCGTTGGAAACTTTGGATCTTTCGCCATCTCAAGTCACCGACGCGGGGCTCACCCAACTGGTTGACGGCCTGGACAGGCTTCCGCGACTCCGACAACTCAATCTCAGGGAAACACGCGTCAGTCGCGAGGGCTTGGACGCCCTGCACAGAGCGGCCCCCAAGCTTCGCTTGATCGGAAACTAGTGCATCGTCCAGTCTTAGAACGTGGGTTCGGTGAATGAGCCGCTTTGGCGATAGCCGCGGTTTCCGCGACACAACCGTGGCTATCGCCACAACGGCGAACTCTGGACTGCTCGAAGTTTGGGGTTGTGGCATTTTGAGTTTGCGCAGGTCTGCTGTCACCTCCACCAAGGAACTTGGTGGAGGTGACAGTGGACAAGAGATGACTCAAAGCATCACGCCGAATCATCGACTCAACCCTAAATATTGAATCGCCCAGCCTAGACTCTAGAAAAGCTGCCACGACCATTCGTCATCCCTGTTCTCGTCATCCAGTTCTTCCATCACACGAGACAAAGACGAGTCGATGATTGAAACCCGGGAGGCGTCGTGACCCTCAACAAGTTCACCCGATAGGCGGGCTCGCTGTGCTGCCAATTCGTTGATCACGTTCAGTGCGTCCAACGCCGTTGCTAATCCATCGGCATTGGTGTCGTAGAACAGGTCGCCGTTGTTCGGCTCAGGTGATCCCGGCAGCTCGCTGCTGGCTTGTTGTGCCAATCGATTGACGATCATCAATGCGTCAAGTGAGGTGACATCGCCGCCGCCATCGACGTCGAAGTGATTCACCGGGTTTTGCCAGATGCTGCCATTGGTCAATTGGATGACGGCTCCCTGACTGGCCAAGACATGAGTCATTCGGCCATCGATCACCACCGGCGTCTCAAAACTCCAACTGCCCACGAAACTCAACTGCTCGCCGGTGGACGCGATCACGTGCAGTGTGTTGCGAGCATCCGTTGCTGCAACCACCCCGGGGGCGGAGAACACAGCGGACTGTGACGTCGAGGTCGACAAATCGATCCGCTCGATGTTGGACCATTTTCCCGTTGCCGAATCGTCAAATCGGATGGTCGCGTTGGGTTTTACCGCGATCAGTGTGTCGTTGCCGAGTCCGCCGTCGATTCCACCCAGATCGTATTCCGCCAAAGTGACGGTGTCGTCGCCGGCGGCGGTATCGAGAAACAGTAGTCCGCCATTGGAGATCGGTTCCACATACACGCGTTCGCCCCTTGTCCCCATGTTCAGCACGCTCAGCGTCGTCCCGTCGGCTGGGGTGCTGCGAATGATTTGATCGGTCGTCTCGTCGATCAAAATCACCGACGAGGCGTTCTCACGACGAATTCGCAAGTCGTTCAAAACAGAATCGACGTGGACTGCGGCCAGAATTCGTCGTGTCGCATTTCGATAGCCGGGATCACTGCCGGCGGCGTCGACGCTGACAAAGACCTCTCCGATTTGATTGCGGTCGATGTCAAAGTCCAACGGGGTGCTGACTTCAACTTGCTGTGGTTGATCCCAGTTGTCCGGGGTGAAAATCAGCTCGGTTGGACTAAAGATCACATCGGGAACTCTGTTTCCATCGACGACCAATCGCACGTCCGTCAGCGGTCGTGTTTGCAAACGGAGTGCGAACGAATCGGAAAGCCCAAGTTCGTTCACGATCGTCGAACCATCCGTCTCCGACAAAACGATCGCAGGCAAGTCGTTGTCGCTCACAGCGACCGGGATGCTTTGATCGGCGACGGATCGGAAAGCCGAACTTGATGCAGCCACATCGATCGAAGCAATCAGCGACAACGTCATGTTCGGCTCAGTCGTGATGTCGTCGATCGCGGTCACCGTGAGGAACTGCGGGACATTCCAGTTATCGGGAGTGAATGTCATGGATGTCTTGTTCAAACTCAACTGCTGAGCGTCCGACGACTCAAGGTTGATCACCACATTGCCGACCGGCTTCACGTCCAAGACCAGTGAAGCTGTTCCAGCCAAACCAGATTCGACCACGTTCACACCAGCAGTGTCCCAGTGAAATCCCGGCTGCTCGTCATCGATCACAAACAAGTCGACCGATACTTGAGGGTGCCCCGCGGCGCTAGCGACGAGGGACACGTCGCGGGTCCCATCGGCGGCATCGTTGTTGATCGTCCGAATCTCAAAGTCGAGAAACGAACGACCGGCAGGAAACTGAATGGTTCGAGGAAGGTCCAACGTGTCGGCGATGGACACATCCAAACGCACAGTCATCTCGCTGCGTGTATTGCGAGTCAAGCGTGCCGTTGTCTTGGTACCACCCTCGATCAACTGGTTGCTCATCAGAGTCAGGCCGAGTTGGGGTGTGTCGTTTTCTGCTACTGCGACGGTGACGGACGTCGAAACGTATTCAGGTGAATTCGCAAGGACGGTCACGCTGCGATTCACACCCACGACGTCGTTGTCGATGATCGCTGCTGCGAATTCAATGGAGACATCTGATTCGGCAAATGTGACAGAACTTGGGAGGGAAAAGAACTGCGGGACGGAACCTTGGAGACCCACGACCGATTCGATCCCGGCCGCCGGTCGGGTCAAACGAAAGCGGACCTCGCCCGAGTTCTCAAAGATCGGTTCGTTGAGCACCGCGATCGACAGGGGCTCGTGATCTTGGACGGTGATGGATGCGACACTGTCAATGTATCCGTCCAACTGTGCGGTGACATCGATCGCAGCGTTGCCGTCCACCAACACATTGTCGATCGCTGAAACCGTAAACAGATCGGATGTCGTATGGCCATCGGCAAACGATACGGTTACCGGAACCGAAAGCCGCGTGGCATCGGCTGAAGTCAGTGTTACCGTCGCATCGCCACTTGGGTCGGTTCGTGTCAAGTAACCAGTGGTCGTTCCACCCAGCTCACTGATGGTGGAGCTGCCAAAGGCAAACGCAAGCTCTTCGTGATCCGTGATGGTCACTGTGTCTGTGCCGTCGATGTAACCAGCCGCAGCACCGACCACCGATACCAGACGTGTGCCATCGAGCAAATCGTTGTCGATGGCTGTGATGGTGAACGGCGTGGATTGAGTTTGCCCATCCAAGAACTGCACGAACGCCGGGACGCTCAATTGGCTGCCGGGAACTCCTCGGACGGTGGCGATCAAGCCGCCTCGCGGATCGGTTCGCGTCATTGTTGCCAGCGATAGGCCGCCCCTTTCGCTCATGCTGTCTTCGATGACATCAACGGTCAATTCTTCGTAGTCGGTCACATCAATGCTGACCAACGAATTGATCATGTTGGGCGTGTTGGCGGTGATCGTCGCCAATTGGTTGCCGTCCAGAATCGAGTTGTCGATTCCCATCAACTGCACGGTTACCGTTGACTCACCATCTGGAATGGTCACGCTCGATGGTAGGCTGAGCTTATCAGGCCGGCTGTTGAGCAGTGTGACGGTTTGTTCGCCACGCACGTCCAATCGAGTGATGGTTAGAACGGCCGAGCCGGCTTTCTCGCTCAAACTCGATGTGGAAAGCCGCATGTTCATCGTCTCGTGGTCGGTCACGTTGATCTCTGTCTCGCCCGACAAGATACCGATCGCCGTCGCGGTCACCAAAACCACTTGGGTGCCATCGAGCAAGTCATCATCGATGGCGGAGAAGGTGATGGGGACCGACTCCACGCCAGCGGGGAAAATGACCGTGCGAGAGACAGTCCTCAACTCGGTCGAGTCTGAGATGTTGAGCGTGACCGACATCGGCGCGCTCAAATCAGCGAATCGTCGCGATAAAGTAGCCGCAGTCACTCCGCCTTTCTCGCTGATCGTCGAATTGACAACGTCGATGGCCAGGGTGGGCTGCGCGATGCTGAATGCGGCTCGATAGTCTCCACCGGCAATTCCGTCGCCCGATGGCGTATTATTCCATATGAATGGGTTGTTGTTGCCCGGGATATAGCTGCTCAAGAACTCACCGTCGAGCAGGTTGCCGGCCGTGTTGGTGATGCCGCCCACATCCCCATTGGCTTCCAACAGATAGAACCCATTTTCCAGTGGCCGATCGAATTCCAAAGTCGCTTTGAGCGTGACCGGATCCCACTGGATGATTCCGTCCGAATCAACGAGCACGACATCATCGGCGTCGAAGAAGGTTGGAGTCGGGCTGCGTCGAAGCTGCAGGTTCGACGGAGTCAATGTGCTCACATCGATGTTGCCGCTGAAAGCAACCCAGACGGAGTTGGAGGATGAAGTGACGACGTGCGATCCTGGCAGAATCGAAACATCGATCACCGACGGTCCGTGAATGAATCCATCGACATCGACGGGGGCTCCCGGCAACAACCATTCAAAATGCATTTGCTCCTGGCCGGTGGTTTCCTCGTATTGAATACGAATTTGATAGGTGCCAGCGGCTAGCTCGGGCGTCAGTTGACCGGGCAACAATCGGTGCCCTGTTCCCCAACCGTTGTCAAAAAGTTCACCGTCGGCAGAGTTCAGGTTTCCGTCCCCATTCAAGTCGATCCACATGCGGCTGCCATCGTCGCTGCGGGTGACCAACTGAATTCCATCGGTCGGTATTTGAATCCAGCCGTCCCACTGGACGGAAAAGTCATCCCAATTGTCGTCCGCGCTGCCTCCGGTGATCCCCACGGTGGAACGTACACCAAATTCGGCACGACTGAAAGCGACTTGAGGGTCGACCCTTGTGCCTGAAATGGTTTGACTGTTCCGCCAGTCGTCTTCGACCGCATAGCCGCGAAGGTTGGAGTTGACATATGAGCCCGTCAGGCCGCCAGACGACAGGGCGGCATCGGTGAACAAAGCCGACTCGGGAACGGAACCGGACACGCTGATCGGTTCATTCAATTGAACCCGCAGGCCGGCGGCGTCCTCCAACGTCCCTTGAATCAAGTACCTTCCCGAATCCGGAATGCCTCGGGAGTACAAATTCAAGCTGGGATTGAAGGACTGTCTGACATGGTCGTAGGTTGCATCCAACGGCAGCAGAGTGTCATCGGCCGTATTGAACAGTCCGTCTTGGCCGGTTCCCCGCAGCGTGAATTCTGCACTGTGGACACTGGCGATCGACAGATTGTCGGTCATGTTCAACTGAAACCGACCGCGATTGTACGGGTCACGCAAGTAGGAAGCATCGCGGACTTGCGAAGGTGCATTGTCCAATTGCGAGATCGTGAACGGCATCACAAAGGATCCGCCGGTCGCCCCGTCACCGCTCAGTTGCGGAAACCCGAACGTGCTGCTCGCTTCGCCGTCCAGCAAATTACCTGCGAGGTCGGTGATTCCACCCACATCTCCATTGAGTGTCACCGTGTACGAGTCCACCGGCAACGCTTGATCTGCGGTCCAGATCAGGGCCGCGTCCAACGGATTGAAAACGACGTTCCCTGTGTGGACACCACTGTTGGCACCGACAACGGAGATGTTTGCGTCGGTCAGTGTGGCCGGATCGAGTACATCATTGAAAAAGAACACCAGCTCGGCGGTCTGATTGATCGTTGAGCCGTACTCAGGAAAGACGGCGTTGATCTGTGGTCCGTCTTGGTCCAATGCTCGCTGCGGAGTGACCTTGAATCGATAGTTTCCTGCCGATCCCAGTTTCCCAGAGACCTCGATCGTCACCACGTCATCGGTTTGGAAGACATGCGAGATGAACGGATCGACCGACTCAATTCCCGAGTTGCGATCCAGCCCATCATCATTGAGTGTCAGCAGTTGACCATTGGAACCATAAATACTGAGCATGGCATCGAGCGGATACTGAAACTCAGCCGAATCGATATCGAACGTCCATCGACTGCCCGCCGTGACGGTCAATTGAAACGTATCGACGTCGTCGTCGTCGTCGATCGCACTGAAAACAGTACTGCGATCATTCCGCGGGTCGTCGGCAATCTCTTCCATGATGGCAATCGTGTTGTCGCCTTCATTGGAAACAACAAACTCTTTGTCGCCGTCGCCATCCAAGTCGATCGCTGCCGCGATGGCTTCGTTTCCGCCCGCCTGTAAGCTGATCAAACGGGTGAATTGACCATTACCCAATCCCAGGCTCACTTGGGCCGACGTGTTGTATCCTGCCGAGATCAAGTCGATCACACCGTCGCCATCGACGTCGTCGGCTTCCAAGAAAAATGGATCAAAGGGAACATCGAGCGAACCGTTCAAGGTAAACGAGCCGCCGACGCGGGCACGGAACAAATCGATCCTTCTCTCGTCCCTGCTGGCAACCGCAAAATCTGTCAGTCCATCTCCGTCGAAGTCAGCCGCGACGACGCTTTGCGGATTGTCGCCGACAACCAAGGTGTTCAGGGGCAAGAATGTTCCGGATCCGGTTCCCGACAACAGACTGACCGTGTTCGAATTTGCGTTGGCGGCGACCAAGTCGATCCGCCCGTCACCGTTGAAGTCACCCGAGCTGACCGAGTACGTATTGTCGCCCGTCAAGAAGTTTGGTCCGGCGCTGAACGTGCCGTCCCCGGCGCCCAAATACGTGTAGCCCGTCTGCGTCGCAACGGTAACGGCCACGATGTCCAATCGCCCGTCGAGATTGATGTCGACGAGTTCCAATCCTTGAGGTTCGCGAGGAACGGCGTAGGTCATGGCGTTGGCAAAGCTGCCGTCGCCGTTGCTTAGCAACACCGTCACGTTTCTTGCCCCGTAAACCGCGACGACCAAGTCCGCGTCACCATCGCCGTCCAAATCGCCGATTTCCAGTGGTTCTGTCCAGCGTGTGATGTCGCCACCGATGGCGACGGTGGTCGGGGTGCCCAGCGATCCATCGGCGGCGGTCAAAAAGACGCTGATTGAGTTTTCGACGTCGTTCGCGACGGCAATATCGTCCCGTCCATCGGCATTGAAATCGCCGGTCACAATGTCAAACGGTCGGCCTTCCGTGTCATGCAAGGCGACGACGGAATGATCCAGCGTCATCTCGATATAGAACGGATCCAGATTCAATGGGCCGGTGGAATCTTGTTGCTCTGATCGATGGATCTGTGCACCCGGCTGCAACGCCCAATCCAAGTAGTCGCGTACGTCGTAGACAGAGGTTCCGGGGCGTCGGGAATCAGTACCTTGGAAAGCATAGGCACCACCGACCGGCAGATACTCGGTCGAACCCACATAGGACATCAATCCTTGTGCATCACGAGCGTGTGGCAGGCCAGTCGCATGCCCGAATTCGTGCATGATCGTTGGCGTCGTCAGGTACGAGATGTTGTTGGCGGAGGTTTCCAACGCGCTGTTCACCGCAGTCCCTTGACTCGATCGGGTTCCGCGTCCGCCACCGCCCAAGCCGCCCGCACCGATGTCGCCAAAATCTCCGATACCCGAGGCTACTCGCTCGTTGCCATCAAGCGGTTTTGTCAATGTCGTTTCGACGTCGTAGACTTCGTAGCGAGATTCGAACACGCCCACGACATAGTCTTGCGCGGCGGGAACGGCATAGTTGGCGACGCGATCGAAACCAAAGTAAGAATCGGTCCCGTCGAAATCGAAGTAGTTGACGGCGTTGTCACGTTGCAGAGAAAAATTGGTTCGCGTCGCATAGCTCAACGCATAAGCACCCGTTCCGACGGGACTCGCCGCCAGGACTTCGATGAAGTAGCGACCGGGAACCAACGCATCGGTGAACTCCGTGTCCAACTGTCCGGTCGATGAATGCCGAATCATTTGGCCGTACTGGTTGTACAGTCGCAGTTCTTTGCCGGTCTCGACGATCTGCTCGGAGCCGGACGCTTGAACACTGAAGTTGAGGAACTCGATGCCGTTGATCTCGAATGAATAGAAGTCCGCATCGCCTGGATTGGAGAGCACTCCGGTGATGGTTTCACGCAAATCCGTTGAACGGTAGAGATCTGCATCTGCGAAACTGTCTCCGACATCCCGTGCCACTCGTGAATCGGCAAAGCGATTGATGACGGTGGAGTACTCGCCGGTGAAGTTGCCCTGAGTGTTTCGCGACGACATGGTCACGTAGATCTGCCCGCCGGTGGGTACGCTGACGGCCACTCCATTGCCGTCGCTTCCCTGACCCAACACTTGTCCGGTGGCCGTTCGTACGGTCACCGCTGGTGAGTGCTGTGGCAATCCGGCAAAGGCGACGACGATGCTGTCACCATTTTGTGCATCGACGATATAGGTGTCGACATCGATCAAGTCGTTGATGCTGCCATTGACGATCTGCCCCAGCGCGGCCGCGTTCGCTTGAGCCACCGAGTCATTCGGTTCGGCTTCGGTGCGCGTCGCAGGGTTGTTGACCGTCGACTGCATGCCGTAGTCACCCACAAACGTTCCAAAAGCGTTCTGCGAAGTGATGCGGACGAAATATTGACCGGTCGATGGTGCCACCAATGAGATGTCGCGTCCATCAAACGAGGTGGACATGGTTTCGCCGGCGTCGTTCAGGATCTCAAGTCCCGGAGGCAGAGTCGGATCGAACCGCGGTGCATTGATATTGAACGTATCGATCAGGAAACGCTGCCCCTGCAGCAACGTTGTTCGAAAGAAATCCACGTCGTCGGTTCGGCTCAAACGGCCTTCCAATACATCACCGGCGACGAAGACGGTCGCGTCGACGGTCGCTTCGTTGGGTTCGATTTCCGCCGCCAGCATCTGTCGGCGTTCCAAGGACTGCAGCGACAGCGGCCGCTTGCCCGGACAGCGTTTCGTCGATCGGGAACGTCGTGGGCGGATGAAACCGTGGGGAAGTGGCATGATTTCGGGGGGGATCAGGGGAAAATCATCAGGATCAACGCGGAAATGATTTGCCCAGTTTAACTTGCCCCCCCGCCGAATGATACGCTTGGCTGATCACCCATTGAGATGGCTTTTGGCCGCACATTTCGCACAATTCGACCTTGTGTCTCCCCTGTCGCCCCGCCTACCTTTTGCCCATGCACCCGCCCCAAATCATCATCGCACGCAGCTATGGCCAGTTGGGCAACCGGCTTTTCCTGTACGGACACATGATCGCCGCCGCCCGACACTATGGTGCCGAGCTGCTCAATCCATGTTTCGCGGAATACGCGCGCCTTTTTGAGACCACGGCTGGCGATTTGTGGTGCCGCTACCCGGTCGTGACAGCGGAGGCAGATTCGCAGGACAAACCGTCTCCAGCAGATGCTGCCCAGGCACCGTCGACACGATCACGTCGCTTGCTTGCTCAAGCCATCGAGCGGTCCGCAAAACTGCTGGCGGCGACACGTTGGAATTCTCGCGGGTTAGGGGTTTTGAAATTGGGGCGGGACGTCGCGTGTGACTTGGCCGATTCCACGTTTGAACAAAAGCTGCGTTCCCATCGACGACTGCTGACTCACGGCTGGCTCTTTCGTAGCGAGACCTTGTTCCGACGGCACGCAGATGAGGTGCGATCACATCTGCGTCCTGCCGAGTGTCACCGGCAAAACATTGCTCGCTGCATCACCCACGCCAGGGCCGACACGGACGTGTTGGTCGGCGTGCACATTCGACGCGGCGACTACGCGACCTTTCAAAACGGTCAGTATTTTTTTGACGATGAATGCTACCGACGTTGGATGCATCAATGTGCGGAACAGTTTGATGGACGCAGGGTGACGTTTCTGGTGTGCAGTAACGCTCCGGTCGACGCCGAGCAATTTCCTGGATTGAACATTGTGCAGGGACCTGGCCACTTGCTCGAAGACATGTACACGCTGGCGGAAACCGATTTCATGATCGGTCCTCCCAGCACGTTCACCGGCTGGGCCGCGTTCATGGGTGGCAACGCGCTGCAGTATCTGCAAAGCAAGACGGATTCGGTGTCCGTACCGGATCGCATTGTTCGACGTCGCGATCATACGCTGGAGTCCGCGGCGTGAGATTCCAAGCATGACATTGGAGTCGAGTTCAGTGCCTCAAGACTCAACACTCGAAACGTTGCCTCCCGTCTTTCTGATCGGAGCCGGCGTGGTCGGTACCGCGATCGCACAATCGCATCTGGACGCCGGCGTTGCGTTCTGCATTGGCGATCAGGACGCAGACGTGTTGCAGCAAGCTGCCCAGCAGCTCGTGTTGCCCAGTGACAACTGGAGTATCACTCAGCGTCAGATCCCAGGTTTGTCACTTCCTGGTCTCTGCGTTCAAGACGAGTCGATTGACATCCGGACGCGGCCATGGATCGTCATCGAGTCGGTCGTCGAACGCTTGGACGTCAAGCAAACCTTGTTCAATGTTGTCGGAGGCGTGTTTGGGGCGAGTGCAGCGTATTGCAGCAACACGTCCAATCTACGGATCGCCGACATCGCGGCGGGACTTAACGACGCGAGCGGGTTTTGTGGGATGCATTTTTTCATGCCCGTTACCGAGCGTCACGCGGTTGAGATTGTGGGGCATGATGGCACTTCACAACCAACACTGACAAGGGCGTCAACGCACGCGAGGCGATTGAACAAGGAGCCGATCGAGGTCGCCGATGGTCCAGGCTTTTTGGTCAATCGGATGCTTTCCCCCTACATCAATCAATCAATGCTGCTGCTGACGACCGGTGCATCAGCCGATCAAATCGCTGCGGGGGCTGCCGCGTTTGGAATGCCGATGAGCCCGCTGGAGTTGATCGACTGGATCGGTTCGCGGACATTGTTCCACGCGGGTCGGGCGTTCTGGCAAGCTTTTCCACATCGCTTGAGTCCTTCGCCCATGGTCGCAGGTTTGGTCAAGAATGATCGCCCCGGTCGTGCCGCAGGCCGAGGTTTCTATGACTACGTCGGCGGATTACGATCCGAAAATCTTGCCCCCATCACACGCGAATTGATCGAACGCTACCGGACCGATCAGCGTGTCTACTCGCTCACGGATATCGAGCATTTGTTGGCCATTCCGATGTGGATCGAAGGCATCGCGGCCCTGGCCGAGGGCGTTGCCAATGGTCCCGAGCAAATCGATATCGCAATGCGGTGTGGCTTGGGGTACCGGCATCCGCTAGGCTGGAACGGCTACTTTGAGGCGCTGGGCAAAACGCAAATGGACTCCGCGATAGCAAAATGGTCCGACGCGTTTGCTTCGATGAGAATGCCTAGCCCTGATTCAACATGAGCCGCCACGCGATAGCGTCCGGTTCCCGAATTGAGGCGTGAGAACCGGACGCTCTCGAGAGAATCTCGCTAACGATGTTTGTCTTATCAAACGCTGGGTGGTGTCATACGCCCTGAGCCGCTGGCCGTCAGGCCACGGGTTTTACGCACTGAAATGGATGCTCTGTGCGTGTAAGACCCGGCCGCTCACGCGTCGCGGCTCACGGCGTTTGATAGCGTCATCCGCGTTGATATGTTGAGTTGTTTGGGATTGAACGCCAAGATCGCGCAAAATGCTGTGATTCCTCCGCGTTCTAAGCCGGACGCTCTCTATCGCGCTGCGGCTGATGTATCAAACGGCAACGTCCTGCTTTCAACGTAAACCAAGTCTCGGCTATCAGTTGCGTCGTAGTAACAGACGCCTATGCAATATCTGCGTTTAGCAGGAAAACGCATAGCCTGTACAATGCACTTGGCGGCGAGATAATACTGTCTCATCTCTTTCTCGATTCGCAAAGGCTCCCGACCGACGCATGGTTGATTACCCATCGCCCAATGATAGTCGCGACGAAAGACGCGATGATCCGCATGAATCACGCCTGCAAAGTGGCACGGCGGATGTCGTGAAAGAAACGGCAGCGGACGGTGCCAGTAGTGATGATGATGTGGCACAAAGTGAGGTTCTCGACTCAGCGGGGTCGCTCGGCTTTGATCATGCGGCGACGAAGGTCAAGAGCTTTCCGACGTCACCCGGCGTCTACTTGATGAAAGATGTCGCGGGACGAGTGATCTATGTCGGCAAAGCCAAGAACCTGAGAAGTCGCGCGGGTAGCTATTTTCTCAAAGCGGCTGCGGAAGATCAGCGGACGGCCACTTGGATCGGCGAAATCGCCGACATCGATTACATGGATTGCGACAGTGAAGTCGACGCATTGTTGGTCGAGTCGCGGCTGATTAAAGACATACAGCCCAAACACAACAAGGAACTCAAGGACGACAAGTCGTTTCCCTATTTGATGATCACGACGCACGATGAGTTTCCGCGGATCGAAGTCACGCGGGAGCCGAAGGCAAAGGGCGTCAAGCTTTATGGACCGTTTGCCAGTGCCGGAGCGTTGCGGGGAGCGATCGGGGTGCTGCAAAAAATCTTTAAGTTCCGAACATGCACGCTGGATATCAGCGAGTCGGATGAACGCTGGAAGTGGTTTCGCCCGTGTTTGTTGGCCAGCATCAACCAATGCAGCGCGCCGTGCAATTTTCGCATCGGCAAAGAAGACTATCGACGCGACATCAAGCGGCTGCAGACCTTTCTCACCGGCGGCAAAACGCGTTTGCTGAAAGAGATGCAGGACGAGATGGTGGCGGCCAGCAAGTCGTTGGATTTCGAACGCGCCGCAGTGTTGCGTGATGAGATCAAGATGCTAGAACGCCTGGAGGAACGAGGTGAGTTGGAGACGCATGCACAGCCGGAGGTGTTTTACATCGATCCGAAAAAGGGACTCGCGGGGCTTCGTAAAGTCCTCGACATGCCCAAGACCCCACGGGTGATCGAAGGCGTCGACATCGCTCACCTCGGGGGCGGCCAAACGGTCGCGTCGTTGGTTCAGTTCATCGATGGATTGCCATTCAAACCGGGCTATCGTCGCTTCAAAATCCAGGATGTGAAGGGCATCGATGACTTTCGCAGTATCTATGAAGTCGTCTCAAGACGCTTTCGGCGACTGAGCGATTCTGGAGATTCTTTTCCAGACATCTTGTTGATCGATGGTGGCAAAGGACAATTGAACAGTGCGATGGCGGCCTTTCGTGACCAAGACATCACGCCGCCGGTGGTGATCTCGTTGGCAAAGAAAGAAGAAGAGATCTATCGTCCGGGGATCTCCGAGCCGTTGAAGCTGAGTCGTAACGCATTCGCATTGCGGTTGCTGCAATATGTTCGGGACGAATCCCACCGCTTCGCGCAACACTATCATCACATGCTCCGTACGAAATCCACCTTTGACGAAACCTGATGCCGCGACGAACCGTCAGCCTGCTGTTCGCCCCTCTGGTTTTGCTCGTGGTGTTGCTGTCGACCATGACAGGGTCGCAGCGGATCGCTTTCCGAGATGTCAGCCATTTCTATCTGCCACTGTACGATTATGTGGCGGAGCGATGTAGTGAATCATGGCTGCCGTTGTGGAATCCGCTGGATCAAACAGGGATTCCACTGATCGGTGAATCGTCGACCGCGGTGCTGTATCCGATTCGATACCTGCTGTTCGCGTTGCCGATCTCGACCGAGCTGTCGATGAACGGGTATCTCGCCGTGCACTTGATCTTGGCGGCGACGACGGCATGGTGGCTGGCACGTCGCATCGGCCAATCAAACCTCGCGTCGTCGTTGGCCTCGATGACCTACGCGCTCGGCGGCGGCGTATTTGGGCTCGCGTGCAACCCACCCTTTCTCGTCGGTGCCGCTTGGCTGCCGCTGGCACTGGGCGCTGCGATTGCCGTGCCGCTAACGCCAGATGGTTCTTGTCGGACGCCGAGGTTTTGGAGTCGTCTCGCCCTCTTTGCCATTGCGATCTCGATGATGATCCTGGGTGGCGACCCTCAGTCAGCGCTGCATGTTTGCCTCGTCAGCGTTTGTGTGCTGGTCGTGGCGGGGATTCGTAAACCAACAAACAAGGTTGTGGAGATTCCTTGGCGGGAATCGGTCCTCGTGATCGGTGGTGGTTGCGTGCTGGCCGCATCCCTGTCGGCGATCCAAATCGCGGCATCCTACGATTGGACGCGACAGAGTGATCGGGTTTCGCGTCAGGAATCAAGCCAATGGTGGGAACCGCCGATCGATGGCAGCCATCGATTCAATGTGTTTAGCTTTTCATTGCCGCCATGGCATGTCGCGGAACTTTTCACGCCGCATCCGTTCGGGAGGACTTTTCCCGAGAATCAAAGGATCGGTGCATTGCTGCCGGGCGATGGACGCATGTGGACGCCGTCGATCTACATGGGAGTCATCGCCCTATTGGCTTGGATGACCACACTGATGCGTTGGCCATACGATGGACTTGGGCGTTGGGAGTGGGTTGGGCTGGTGAGTTTGTTGCTCTGTTTTGGGCAGTTCGGCATCGCTTGGCTGGTACAGCAATTCACCGATCGGCTCGACGCGTACGACAGCGCGATCGGTGGTCCGTATTGGTGGTTGTATAAATTTTTGCCTGGTTACGACGCGTTTCGCTATCCCGCGAAATGGTTGCCCATGTTCTCGATCGCCAGTGCCGTGATCGTGGGTAAATGGTTTGATCGATTCCAAATCGACAACGAGACCGTGTATCGCCGCAACTCAATGCAAATGATGTTCCTGACGACCGTGATGTTGGCAGTGGCGGGGTTCGCGGTGGCCATTGCATGGTGGCTGAATGCGGGGGAAACAGCGACGAAGCAGATGGCGGGCGACTATTTTTGGGGACCACTGAACGTTCAGGCGGCTTGGGGAACCATTGGATGGTCCATTCTGCATTCCATGATCGCGGTGAGTGTCATTTCTCTGCTGTTGTGTTGGCCCCAGAAGCAAACCGGCGAAAGAGGTTTGTGGTTGACTCCGATGCGCGCCGGATTACTCGCCTGCTGCATCGCAATCGACCTGGGCGTTTCGGCCTTTTTGATCTTGCCACGAATTTCGGTCGAGGACGAGCAACAGTTAGCAGCGAAAATTCATTCAAAGGTTCCCAGAGGAACTCATCGGTGGATGCGGACGCAAAATGGTGGTTGGCCGGAGCAGTGGTTGCGTGAGTCATCGCCTGATCGCGCGTTGGTCGTTTCGGCAAGTGAACGAGCGGCGTGGTTTGGACGCTGGCATTTGGCGGATCGTCAAGCGGTGTTCAACAACATGACGACCATTCGCAGCAAACGAATCACGGACTTTTGGTTGGCTGCAAAATCACGATTGCCTGCGCTCAGCGCTGCAGAAGAACGGCAGGCGTGGCAGTCCATTCGCCGATGGTTGACGATCGAAGGCGTTTCCCATACGTCTGCGGACACCGTCTCCGTGGAATTGGACGGACAACCAAGACCCATGGTCGATGTCACACGTAGACTGTTGCAAACGATGCCCCAGGTGCGAGCCGATTTGGATTGGGACGTTGTCGAACCAAGCCAAACTGTTGCTGGGGAAGTCATCGATCGTGTGCTGCGAGATGAAGATTTCGTGAAACCGATTGTGGTTTCGTCGACGGTGAATCTCGAACGTGCTCCGCAGGGACTCGAAAGTGCTCCGCAGGGACCGGTCCGTGACGCACAGATAAAGGGCCTGCGTGATGGTTGGGAAATCACCACGGATCAGCCGGTCCTGATTTCGAGATCCGTGTTGCAGGATGGAAATTGGCGGGCTTACTTGCTCGCGATCGACTCGTCTGATATCAAACCGACGAACGGCAAAACGGAACTTACTCTCCACTGCGTCGATGGACTTCGTCAGGGGTGCGTCGTACCTGCTGGACATTGGCGGCTGATGTTCGAGTATCGCCCCTGGTGGCTCTATCCTGTGATACTGATATCGTTGTCGGGCTGGTGCATGCTACTGCTCATTGTCTTGACAGCCTGCTGGGATGTCCGACAAAACAAGTCGCGATAGAGAATGGGCGATGGGGAGGCTCGTTTGCTGTGGAGGGAATTCTGGCGAATCCCATTACCGGGGCGGGTGTGAGATTTTGGTGTTTCGTTGAGTGTCGATTTACTCAGGATGTTGTGCATGATGAACCAGTGGTTGCCGCCGTTGATCGAAACGGTCGAACGAATCGAAAGCAGTTCTGAAGCTCTTTCTGCGCAGCGGCAGTCGTTGCTCGACGATGCGACAGACTTGATCGTCACCGCATTGCGTGAGGTTAACGGATCCGACCAATCGATCGGGTTGAACTTCATTTGCACTCATAATTCTAGACGAAGTCACTTGGCGCAATTGTGGGCTGCCGTTGCGGTGCAGCGATACCAGATTGCCAGCTTGAGATGTTTCAGTGGCGGCACAGAGTCCACGGCGTGCAATGAACGGATCGTTCGGAGTCTGCGACGCGCCGGGTTTAGCGTGGTGACGATGGAACCCGGTGCGGTGAACCCGCATTACTGGGTTCAGTATGATGAGACCCTTCCGCCACTGACGCTCTATTCCAAGCGTTTTGACGCGAACGATAATCCGACCAGTCATTTCATCGCCATGATGTGCTGTGATCACGCCGACCAAGCGTGCCCGATCATCCACGGATCGATGGGACGTGTGGCGTTGGATTATCGCGATCCAAAGCACTCCGACGGCTTGCCCAGTGAATCGCAGACCTATGATCAACGACGCGACGAAATCGGCGCAGAGATGTTTTATCTGATGCGTGCCATTTCACAGCGTTTAGAGACTTGAGTAGCGGCGATTGTCGTTCGACTTTCCAAGTCGAAAACGAACACCAGCATCCGCCCGTGACCAAGCTCTCATCACGCCAAAGACGATTCGATCTCGTCCGCGACGATTTCTGCGGTCGGCCGAAGTCCTTGGAATCGTCGGGCGATGGCGTCGACGGATTCTTGAGTCGATCGGTCGTCCAAGTAATGTCGAATCGTTTCGGTCAGATCTCGGTCTTTGCGCAGCCAAGTCCCGCAACCGAGTCTTGTCACACGCGTCGCATTGTCGAACTGATCAAATGCCATCGGACGAATGAGCTGAGTGGTCCCAGTCGCGAATGCTTGAGAAGTCGTTCCGATGCCGCCGTGATGGACGATCATCGCGCAGTGCGGCAGCAGCGTTGATAACGCGGCATAGTGGCATGATTTGACGTTGTCGGGCAATCCCGGTGGAAAGTTTTCCCGGTGTGTTGACAACAGGAGTCCCGGACGATCCAACGCGACACATGTCTGGACGGCTTTTTCAAAGAAACCTCTTGTGTGGTGGTTTGCGGTTCCTGCGGTGAACACAATCGGGGCGGCCGACATTGCCCATGATCGGATTGGTTCGTCGTCTGTTGCATTGGATGCATCGTCCAGCGGAAAACCTGCGTGCATCAGTTGCGGCACATGGCCGACGGTCGCAGGTGCAAACCATTCCGGATACAACGCGATGACACGGTCGGGCGATAACCACCAATCGTTCATCAAACGTTTAACCGGTGACAATCCATTGTCGCGACGAAGCCGATTGACGGCGGAAGCCAACATTGGGTCGAGCACCATGCGATCGCCCACCCAATACCCGAAGCGAAATAGTCGCTTGATGATCGGAGGCTCGATGCCCCAGGGTGTCAGCCTGGGAGGTTCGGTTGGCGTCCGCAGCAGCATCGGTGCGAGATGCACATCGATCAACGGCAAATCACAATGATCGCGGAAGACTCGTGATGCGAAGTCCAGGGGATGGGAGACCAGGACGGTTTCGCCGGGGCGATGTCGTCGAGCAATCAATTCGTGGTGTGGCTGCAGAAACGTTTTTGCGACCGTTTGCACGACGCGGTGAAGTCCTCGCAGTGGCCGCCAAACCGCTGGATCGGATAGCACTTGGGCAAAATGTTCCCGACTGAGCAACGAAACCGGTTCCAGGTCCGCTTGTTCGGCCAACTCCGCGTAGGGTTCGGCGAGCGAGATCACGACATCATGACCGCGAGAGCGAAGTTCACGACCGATCGCGATCATCGGATTGACGTCGCCGCGAGAACCCGGAGCGGACAAAATGGCCAACATCAATCGATATCGCTTTGGATGGGGGCACGGCAGGCAGGCGGTGGTCACCCACGCACGTCTCAGAATTTCCAACGATACTCGATTCGCGTCCCGTAAACATCCGGCAAACCGTCTCGCCAACCGTACATCGCGTCCATTCGGATCAACGTCGCGTTGGTGATGGGGAACTGATACCTCGTTCCCACGCCGTACTGATCACCTGGCACGTTCGGGTTGCTGCCGCCGTGGGGTGTTAAATAACTGAGCTCGACCAGCAATTGTCGGTCCAGATCCTTGCCGATCAAATCCACGCCGATGCTGGTGCCTGCGGTGTCATTGGCCGTCGGGTCCAGTGTGGCAAAACCATTCAGTCCGTCGGTGTCAAAGTTGATGCCGGTGTTCCTTAGGATTCCCCCGGAGAGTCCCGCGCGAGCGACCGATTGCGGACGATCCCAGCCGACAAAGAAATTGGCGTAGGGGACGAACGTCAGAGGTCGCGAAGTGATCAAGCTGTTTTCCACCAACAGCAATGCTCCGTCTGCTGTACGCGAGGACTTGGGAAGGTCCTGGCCGGTGTTGACGATCACGCGCACACTGTTGCTGATGCGATCGAAGTAGCGTCGGGTGAAACTAGCCGTGATGTTATGGTAGCTCAACTCCGATCGATTGCGTTCACGCAAATAGGCGTAGCCGGTTTCTATGTAGCCCCCGTAGGCTTCGATGAACCAGGCCGTGCCGATCGCCTGAGCGTCACTGGCATTGGCAAAGGCAGGGCTGTTGAGCTGGTCCACGACGGCAAAGAACGTGGCGTCGTAGTTTGACCAATTCAGTAAATTGCTGTGCCGTGCCGGCAAAGAGAAAGCCGCGGCCGTCACCGCGTCTTCCATCCAGATACCGTTCTGAAACAACAGCGGCACCAACCCCACACTGACGGGCAAATCAAAGTCAGCGGAGTGGTTTTGCATCGCCCCCAGGATGACCCCCAAGTCGCCTTCAAAGAAACCCGTGACAGGAGTCCAATCCATCTCGTTGCGATATCGCAACTGGCCATCGATATTCTCGATGCGTGTGAATTGATTGTTCTTGTCCAGTGGCCCAACAAACGCGTGAAAGCGTTCGGTGCTGGTCAATTGCAAGTCCATGTCCAGGTTCAATCGGTTGGCCCAGTTGTCCGCCCGCCCGCCGGCATTCCGGCCGCTTTGGATTCCGGTGCGGAAGTCACCGTAGACGTAGAACTTTGGTCTCACAAGATTGGCGTCGCCGAACCAGTTCTTGCCACGCGGTGTGATTCCGTCTCCATACCAAGTCCGTCCCCATTGAATCAGCGGATACTGTGTCGGCGTCGGCGCTTTGGCGTCGTACGGGAACGCTTCACGACCGCCGTCATGCCACATCGATTCCGGTTCCATGACGGACGCTGAGAAGTCGTCGTAAAAGTAGTTCTGCTCGCAAGCCTGCGTCGTTTCGCTGACGCTCTGCGTTGGTGATCCCTGAGGAACGCCGGATTCCAGCGAGCCGCCTGTCTCCTGCGGATCGACGTGCGATGCGAACAACGCGGGCGGTGATTCCACAGGGGCTGATGCGGGCAAGGCGAACAGCCGTGACTGAACGTTGATTGATGGATCGACTGGCGGAACGGCAGCCGTATCGATGGAGGGTGCGACTATCGCGGGTTGCTGATGGACCCGAGGCATCCCCAACGTTGTGCGTGGCGGCAGCGGAGCGGGCTGAATTGGCGGTGCGAGTTGGGGTTGCTGATGTACGACAGGACGCTGCTGTCCAGGCATTCGGGGCTGCGGAGCCGGCTGCGGACGTAACGCGTATGGCGTTGTGGTCTGGCGAGTCGATGGCATCACCCACTGCGGCTGTGCAGGTCGTATCTGTGCTGGCACCGGCGCTGGTGGCATTGGTGCCGGCGCTATCGACGATTGCATCGGTACCGGTTGGCGATTGATCGCAAAACCGACTGGTCGCGCAGGCACGCGGGTTTCATGAGTTGTCGCTTGGGGAATCGGCGGTGCAACAATTGGTCGCGCAACTTTTGGTCGCGCAGTTGTTGGCGGCGCAGTATTAACCCGTGCACTAGGTGTTGGTGCAGCGGGTGATGGTGCATTAGGTGTTGGTGCAGCGGGTGATGGTGCAGCGGGTGTTGGTGCAGCGGGTGATGGTGCAGCGGGTGTTGGCGCAATCAGGTGCGATGCCACGGAGGAAGGCACCGTTGTCTGCGGCAGAGGATGTGCTAAAGGCTGCGGCCTGACTTGCGGAGCGGGCGTGGCAGGCAAACTCGGTGGGTACTGTGTTGTGCGATTGGACAGGGAGAGCAGCGGAGACGGGGCGTCGTCTTCCGAAACCTCATTCAGTTCTGCTTGCCAGTCGATAGGACCGAAGCCCGTTGTAACCGCCGACGGGGTGGCTGCGTCCACGTCGATTCGATTCTTGAGCGAACGCTCAAAGGCGTCCCCTGAAAATGCTGTTGATTCGCTCGGTGGATAGACGGCGATCCTGTTGGGAGTGCTAGAGGGCCGGGGCAAATTGAACGCTGGTCGCGGGGCTGGCGGACTTGGTTGCAAGGCGGCCAGTTGCAAACGCGTTGAGATTTCAAAGTTGCGAGTGCTGAGTCCAGTTTGTCTGTACCCGTCCCGACTGCCGTCGTTGGAATTGCCAGTGACATGACCGCCAGATGCGGACGCATTGATCGACGCGTCGATTTCTTGCGAGAGCTCGTCAGACAAGATCATGCCGGCAGTGTCAGACGCTTCGATCGCGTCGGCGACAGTCTTTCCTGTCTGAGACTTCTGTTTTACGGTTGGCGTGGCAGACTCCCTGGGGACCATCTTGTCGGCCGTGGAAAGGAAGTCTGGTGTATGTGGCACCGAAGTGGTTTCGGCGGCGGCAAGGTACGCGCACCAACTGATCCCGACGACGAGTGTCGCCAAGCCAACGTAGATGATTGTGGGTCGCGCTGCGGAGCGATAGGTGTTCACGTTGATCATCGCACCCAGAATGTATGACTGCTGGGATGGACATCCAACGTGTACTCCTGCATTCGCCGGATCATGTCAGGCGTACAATTGATTTGACGCATAAAGTACATCGGTTCGGTACGGCTTCGCATTCTGACACTCAAGCGATACGCGCCGGGTTTGGTCATCAAGTGCGCGGGCACCGTGTATTTGGCCATTCGATGATCCAGCGGCGGGATCGAATGCGCCTCCATTCGGATCAGCGGTGGATGATTGAGCACGGTGGTGGGAACGGCACCCGGTCGCAGGAAAGCGAGTTGATCGAGACTGAAATTGACCGGCAACGCGACTTCTCGATCTGTTCCTCGGACATTGTTGATCAAGAACTTGGTCTGCAAGTTGAACAGATTCTTGTCACGCGGGATGTTGCCCAAAGCGACTTCGCGGGAATGCATGTCGGCCAAGTCGCCGTTGCGATCCAAGTAGCCGGACTCCCAAACTCGTTTTCCCGTCGGGTCGATCAACGCGACATTGAGCCAGAGTTGAGGTTGAGCGCCGAGCGAACCTGTGGGCAAGTTGTGTCCGTCGCTTTCATTTTCGACTCGATAGGAGAACTGCAGTGGCACGCCCGCCATCGGTGCAGAGTCAAAGAACGGGCCTTTGATTTCAACGCCGGCTTGCATCGTCATGATGGCATTGGAGCGTTTCTGATCGAGCTTTGCTAAATTGTCGTCGATGATCTTTCGGCCGTCGCGGCGATCGTCAGTGGTGTCCCATGGTTTTGGGAAGGTCATCCCTGGCGGCACATTCTTTTCAAAGGCTTCGGTGCCCCAGCCGGCGCGATAGTCGAACTCCAGCCACTGCCGCGGAGTGTACGAACTGGCTTTCGGATTGTGCGGAAAGATTCCCGGATGCGCGATCGAGTAGCCAGGTCCCCAGAACGAATGATTCGATCGTTTGCGTGGTTCGCCGTAAGGTTTTCCGGCGACCTCGGCGATGTGACCACAGTCGTATCCAAGATCCTTGCCCGGAACGCTACCCATGTGACACTGTTGGCAGCTCACGCCACGTTTGGCCGCTGGGCCGCTTCGGTACTGAGCATGGACGACTTCCAGCCAAATCCCCGGATGCACGGCGACTTGGTGGCAGGAGACACAGGCATCGCTGGTGGTCAACGGTTGAAAGAATCGTGATTCCAAGTGAATCGGTTGCCCGGGACCTTTGTCGTCCGGCGATAACTTCAGTTTCAGCTCCTTGGACTTGGCAATCGCCTCGCGCAAGCCTTGGCCATCGCCGCCACCGTAAACCGGTGCGTGGATATTGCCCGGTTCGATCCGGCGATCACCGTTGGTCTTCCAGTACTGCTCGTTGACGCGATGGCAGGCGATGCAGGTCACGCCCTCGCGAACCACAGGCGGTGCATCGAGCACGCTGACGTGGCGGGGGATTTGCAACTGTGTTTGAACCGGCGAGTGACATCGATTGCAGAACGAACCCACCGTCCCTCGCGTGTACTCCGTCATCGCCTGATCAAACCGATTGAACATCGGTGAAACGGATGAGTAAGCGTGGCCACTGGCTCGCCATTCTTCGTACTGGGCCGGGTGACACTTGCGGCAAGACTCGGCCGATGGGTAGCAGTTTTCGGTCCACAGTTCTTCGTGCGGATCCTTCTTCTTGTCCTCGACAGCCTGCTTCTTGATCGGTTTGGTCGGACCGAGATTGCTCAAGGGATCTTGCTCTGCCTCGGCGCCGACGGCAGTGTTGGCTCCACCACCCAACAAGTCACCGCCACCTAGCAAGTCATCGCCACCTAGCAAGTCATCGCCGGGGCGGATTCCACCTAAGAGATCGTCACCGAGCAAATCATTCGGATCGGACGGCGGCGTCGAACGCATGCGAGGTGACAAGAGATCTTGATCGTCCAGCAACGCATCCGCATCGCCTGCGACCCGATAGATCGGCTGTGAGGGTGGAAACGGTGGTCGTCCCACATCAGGTCGATAGGGATACTGGGCCGCAGTGTCTGACGCGGCGCAGCAGATTGCGAGCCAACCTACGATGAAGGTCAATCGCGGGAGTCGCATTCCTTTCCGCCGTGTTTGCATCTGCTCGATCCGTCTTGCTGCCGTCATCGCGATTAGGGTCTGCGTTTGGGGGGCGAAACGCGAACGAAGGTCGATCCGCTGGCGAATCCCCTTTGTCTGATTCGACATCCGACAATCCCTAGATCGCGAAGAACGGTTACAGGACGCAGTTCCTGCCTAAACGTTACAGATCACCAACTTCGGTCGCCGGTGTGGGTTTGACTCAGGCGGCGGGCTTGCTTGGCGACAAAACGCCAATTTACGGAGCTATGGTTTAGCTAGCGCAACTTTCCATTTGATGGATTTCCAAGTTGGCAAAACCACGTTCACAATCGTCCTACCATGTACAACATCGTTGACACACACACTTCCCAAGAAGCGAACACGTTTTGCTGTCCTGTAACGGGCGACGGGCGAGCCAAGCTGAAAGTCGGACGCAAGAAGTTTCACGTCATCGTGCGTGAAACATCGATCAAGGGCTTCACTGTTGAGATGAAACCCGGTGACGTCAAGAGAATCCTTTCCACGAAGTCGGCGACGCTCGCATTCGACGATCGCCGCGTCGATATCGAGCCTGAATCGACCAACCAGATTGCCAAGGACAAGGTCTTGGTGCGGTTTGCTTTGCTCCGCGAGCATGCCCCCAAAGAGAAATTCCGCCTCAAGATCCCTTTCTTTGGACGCAAGAATCGCGACCCACATCCTGACGTTTCGATGAGCGTGGCGGCCTACGGCGGTGTCGTACTGGTGCTGTTCTGTGTGCTTGCAATGCCCGGATTGGGCGACCATTTGGGGACCGCGCCGCGAATCGAGGCGGCCGTGAAAACGATCTTGCAAGGATTTGATAGCCGATTCACCAACTTTCGGCGATAGTTTTCCTGACCGTTACAGCTTTCCTTAAGCTCACAGTCGGTCTAACCGATACAAACGATGGCGGACCAATACGCCATCGTTTTTTTATGCGCACCATTTGGTCGGGACTTGCTCAGATGAATTTCATGGACGTTCTTCGCGGCGTACAACGATGCTTGCTGGCATTGCTGATGGTCACAACGCTCGTGCTCAGCAGCGGATGCCGGCTGTGTTGCGACCCCGACGACGGCTCATTCTCCGCCTACGGTGGTTCATGGGAGCGAACTCGCCGTGACGGAGGTCGCGTGGGCAGCCTGTTTGATCCAGGTGGGGCAAAAATTGCCGATCTGTCGCCGCGTGATGACGTCGTTGCCCCCGATGAACGCTCCCGTATTCTGCGTGGTCGATCTGATGCCGCAGACGCGAAAGCCGACGCAGCGGAAGACAAACCAGATGAGATGGATGCCGACGAAGCGGCTGCCCAACGCGAGCAAGAATTGCAAGAACGTCTGCAAAAGCTTCGCGACGAAGGCATGGAAAACATCAACATCATTCCCGGCGAGCCTCTGCCGCCATCGGTCTACTGAAACCGAACCGGATCGCCGGGCATTTGATCAAGTTCGCCAGTGGTGTGCGCGACCGATCAGTTTCTCGAGATCGGCAAAGTATTCGGGATAGGTCTTGACGGTGCATCCCGGATTGAGAATCTCGACCCCGTCGGCAACCAGCCCGGCGAGAGAAAAACTCATCGCCATTCGGTGATCGTTGTAGGTCTCCAGGACTGCGGGTCGAATGCCATCGCTGGGCGGTTGGATGGTCATGCCATCGGAATGTTCTGTCACGATCGCCCCGAGCTTTCTCAGCTCGACGGCCAAGTCACCGATGCGATCGGTTTCTTTGAATCGATTGTGCGCGACACCACGAACCCGAGTCGGACCCTGGGCGCACAAAGCGACCATTGCCAGGGTTTGAACTGTATCGCTGATCGCATTCATGTCGACATCGATGCCATGCAGCGGCCGTCCGACAATGGTCAAGCTGTCATGCCCGGTTTCTACTTCGCATCCCATCTGCCGCAGGACTTCACAGAAACCCACATCACCCTGCATCGCACCGGGCGTCAATCCATTGACGGTGATGCGACCCTGAGTGATCGCGGCTGCGGCCCAAAAATAGCTGGCCGCTGACGCGTCAGGCTCAATCGCGTACTGGATGCCTTGATACTCGTTGGCGTCGACCTGAACGCGAACGGTTGTTGCCGTCGCATCGTTCTCCGGCACGTTGCTCTTCGGCACGTTGTTCTCCGGCACGTTGTCGCATTCGATGATCTCGATTGCTCCGCCGAAACGACGCATGACCTCGGCGGTCATCTTGACGTAAGGCATCGAAACCAATTCGCCCCGAACCAATATTTCCCGAGGACTCCTGGTGCGAATCGCAGCGATGGGGGCGGCCATCATCAGACCACTGAGGTACTGACTGCTAACGGACCCCGCGACGCAAATGGATTCGCAGTTCCAGCCGTCCGACTGAATCAAGACCGGCGGGCATCCCGATGGCGATTCCGCCGCGATGTTGCCTTCTTGAATCGGAATCAACGCAGTGATCAGGTCTTCGATCGGACGTTGGTGCATTCGTTCGACGCCGACGAGTCGATAGTTACCGCCGGCCGCCGACAGCGCGGCGGTCAGAAAACGAACGGTCGTTCCGCTGTTGGCGATGAACAACTCGTGATGCTCTGAATTGCGATCCTGCGGTTGGCTAACCCGGCCTCCCAAAGACAACGTAAGCCCGCCTTCGCTGATCTCGATGGGGATGCCGATCTGCCGCAACGCCTCGATCATCACCTCGGTGTCTTCGCTACGCAACGCACCAGTCAACGTCGACGGTCCGTCGGCAAAGGCGGCGCACAACAGCGCGCGATTGGTCAGGCTCTTGCTGCCTGGCGGGCGGATTTCGCCGTTGACGGGACCACCTGGAATGACTCGGACGCTGGCGGGATCAGACATATTCGATGGAAAGGTTCAGTTGCCCGGCGTATCGAGCGGCGTGTCGAAGGTCAGACCGCCAACGCCTCAGGTCACTTGACCATACGGTGCTTCGGTCAACGAAGTGGTCTCGGAGTTCCATGTCACATCATCGCTTCGGCTGGGCAATACGAGCGACGCCACGATCATGCTGCCTGTCATCGTGGTGTGAATCAGCCAACTGTGGTCGCAAGCGATCACGGTGCGCAACGTCACGATGGTCATCACAATCAGGGTGAGAAAGAAACGTCGTTGGGCACGCTGCTCCGCGTCGCCCACCGAAAGCTTCAATGCCACCAAGGACCAAACTCCGATCAACGGTAGTGCGACAGTATCCGCGAAGTGGGTGATCTGGGAAAGGTCGGGCATTTGCTTGTTTCTGGATCGATCGTGACGAAGTTCTAGGCGGGTACAAGCCAGAATGCACCCTGCTCACGACTCCTTTTGTCAGGTTGCCCCGACCGGCCGGAAGATCGACTTGAGAAAAACTTTTCAGAAATCCCGGAATGGTGGTAGGCATCTGGATGGACCAGGCTGCCACCGCCGCACCACAATGGACGGGAAAGTTAGAGTTTGGATACAGCGAGCAATCCGATGGCAGGCAAAAAGGCGATGGCAGACAGCAAGGCGATGGCAGCGAAAAACGCAGTTGCAGTGATCGACTTGGTGCTCGGTAAACACGGACTTCTAACCTCGATGGCATGCCGAAACACGCGATGATATTGCTCGGAATCGTTGGAACGCCGGCTGCCGGTAAATCGACCGTCGCGGAGTATTTGGCCTGGCAGGGAGCGCATTGGATCAACGCGGACTTGATCGCCCGCGATTGCTTGGGACTGCCCGACGTACGCGACGGTTTGGTCCAGCGGTTCGGCCAATCGATTGTTGATGCCGACGGGGCCGTGATCCGTTCGGTTGTGGCAAGCAAGGTGTTCGGCGATGCACCTGAGCAGAGGCAGGCGCTGAAGTATTTGGAGTCGCTGGTGCATCCGATCGTGCGTCGGAAGATCACCGAAAGCTTGATTTGGGCGGCTGAGAACCGTTTTCCCGTCTCTCTGCTGGATGTTCCCCTGATGTTCGAATCGGGTTGGGACCGATGTTGCGATGCCATCTGGTGCATCGATGCGGACCGCGATGTTCGGCTTCAGAGAGCCGCCCGACGAGGCTGGGACGCTTTGGAACTGGATCGCCGGGAGGCCAGCCAAGTGTCGATAGCGACAAAAAAGCGACTCAGTAACCGAATTATGTCTAATGATGCGACCTTAGAGGCTTTGCACGAAAAACTCCGTGCCGCGTGGGAATTGCTCGCTACAATCCAGGGCAGCAGTACCACCAAATCACACCCATCCGGGCCATCAGTCCGAATTACGCCATCGATCCGGACCGGGATCCGGCACTGCCAAACCGACTTCCCAGCCGAAATATGACCCTGACACGATGGTTCCCCGCCATTGCGACCCTTCATTGGACAATCGACGAAATTTCCTGTTAGGCTGTAAGCACCGCCCATGCGGTGGCTGACTATACCCTCCTGCTTCTCTCTTTTCCCTGCCTGCATTCCCTCTCTTCAGAGCGCCACGGCTGACCCAGGCGCGACCAATCATCATGCAATCCAATCGGCCAAACGGTGAGGACAACCGGGGTCCGCGACGCAACAGCGGATCGCGCGAGTACCAGCAGTACAAACGTACTGCACGTCCGCGACACCCGGACAAACAAGTCGACGAACGCATTCGCGAGCTGGATGCGGAACGAGATCCGTTATCGCTCCCCGAGGAGATCGTCAGCGAAGCCAACAAGTCAGGCAAACGCGTTGGAATTCCATCCGGACAGGAAACCACCGAGCTGAATTTGGCTCAGTTGCAGACCAAGACGATCGAGCAGCTCGCGCAGTTGGCGGTTGCCGAAGGCATCACGCTGGCCGACGGGATTTCGCGTACCGAGCTGATGTTCGCGGTGCTCAAGCATCGTATGAAAGTCAACGGGCTGATGTACGGAGAGGGCACGTTGGAAATCTTGCCCGACGGTTTCGGGTTTCTGCGAAGCGCGTCGCATCACTACATCTCCTGTCCCGATGACATCTACGTTTCACCCAGTCAGATTCGTCGCTTCGGTTTGCAAACCGGCAGCCATGTTGCGGGACAGATCCGACCACCCAAGGAAAACGAACGATACTTTGCATTGTTGAGAATCGAAGCGATCAATCGCCAAGATCCGATGCAACGCAATCAGATGGTTGCGTTCGATTTGTTGACCCCGCTGCACCCCAACACGCGAATCATTCTGGAGCACGATCCGGCAGAGTTGAGCACGCGTGTGGTCGACATGCTGACGCCAATCGGGTTTGGACAACGCGGTTTGATTGTCAGCCCTCCGCGGGCGGGCAAAACGATCCTGATGCAGCAGATGGCGCGAGCGGTCTTGAAGAACTATCCCGAGTCGTACGTGTTCATCTTGTTGATCGATGAACGGCCGGAGGAAGTCACGGACATGGAACGCGAGGTTCGCGGGCCGCAATGCGAGGTCATCAGCAGCACGTTCGATGAACCCGCACAGCGACACATCCAAGTCGCTCAGATGGTGATCGAAAAAGCAAAGCGGATGGTGGAAGCCGGCACCGACGTGGTGGTCTTCTTGGACTCCATCACCAGGTTGGCTCGCGCGCACAACAGCGACGGTGAGTCCACGGGCAAGTTGCTTTCGGGTGGCTTGGACGCGGGAGCGTTGCAAAAACCCAAGGCCCTGTTCGGTTCGGCGAGAAAGACAGAGGAAGGTGGTTCGCTGACCATCTTGGCGACGGCGTTGGTCGACACGGGCAGCAAGATGGACGACGTGATCTTTGAAGAGTTCAAAGGAACCGGCAACTTGGAGATCGTACTCGATCGCGCTCTGGTCGATCGTCGCATTTGGCCCGCGATCGATATCGCACGTAGCGGGACTCGTCGCGAAGAAATGTTGATGGATGCAGACGAGCATGCCAGAATCTCTGCCCTGCGTCGTGCGTTTGCCGAAGTTTCTCCGGCGGATGCGATGGCAGATCTAACCAAGCGTCTACGGAAAACGCAAAACAACGTTGAGTTCTTGATGAGTGTGAAAAATGTCGATTGATTCAGCCGATTCGGGAACGATTCAGACTTTTGTCGGTACCGATGGCGATTTGCCCCAGGGCAAGATCGTGGTTGCCGCGAGCACCTACAACGAAGCCATTTGCGATTCGATGCTCACCGCAGCACTGGAGTCGCTGAATAATGGTGGCGTCGCCCCATCGGACATTCTGGTCGTACGAGTTCCGGGAGCATGGGAGCTGTCCCTCGCAATCGCTCCGCTGATTCGACGTCCCGACGTGGTCGCCGCGATCGCCTTGGGATGTGTGATCAAAGGTGAAACGACGCACGACGAGCACATCAATCGGGCCGTCAGCATGTCCTTGATGAACATGGGCGTCGAAACGGAGAAACCGATCGGGCTTGGTCTGTTGACCTGCAACACGCTGGAGCAGGCATTGCAGCGAAGCGGCGGAGCACTGGGCAACAAAGGCCATGAAGCCGCCGACGCCGCCTTGGAGTTGTTGCGACTGTCGGTCAAAATCGGCTAGCCCAGATCATTCATCCGCCACCCCTCAAGGCCAATCAGGAGCCTTCTTCAGCTTACCGGTTTTCAGATCAGTCAGCTTGATCGCATCGGCTGGCGTTTCTTTCGTTGAACGAAAGTGGATCACCAAGCCGGCTTTGGTTCCCATTTTTTCCCGATCGACTTGACCCGAGTGCGCTGAGTCCGGGCCGTCAACGATCCAACGAAAACGGCTCGGCGGTTTGCTGTCTCGCACGACCGCCAACCGGATCGGCTGATCCGTCTTGGGCATGGACTCAATCACTTGGAAATCATCTCCACTGCCCGACTGACTACTGACGATCTCCATGCGGTCTCCTTGAGTGCGGATTCCGATCAGCCATTTCGGAAAGCCGATTGCAACGAGCTGTCCATCGGAAACTTGACCACTCATCTGAACCGTTAAGCTCACTGCCTGACCGCTCTCAAGACTCGGTTTCGTCTCGCTCAACGTTTGCGTTGCGGCCGCGTTCTCGGCCGGTTGAACAATCATCGCGCCATCGGCGGCATTGAACAGCCGTTGAGTGTTTGCGATCTTGAATCGCTTCGCGACGTCGCCTGGAAACTCAGGAACAGCTTTCAGCCCGGCAAGCCAATCTTTGGCAAGTGAAATCGGTGTGGCGTCAGATGGTCCATCACCAGACTTCGCCGGTGGTTGCATGTCTTTCGCTCCCGGCACACTGGCTCCCGGCACATTCACATCGGCCAAGACCTCGTCAAACTTTCCGCCGCTCAGCAGTCCCGATCCTTTCGTGCGTCCGATCTCGGCACCCAGTTTTTGAGATTTCGGCGCGACAGGTCGAGCTTGGCTGCTGGAGACGCTCGCGTTTGCGGTGCGTTTGGTTCGAGTCGAACTCATGGCCTCGTTTGAGGATGACTCCGAGTCATTCGGCGTCGTATTGTCTGGCGTCGTCTTGTTTGAAGTCAAACCGCTCGGTTTTTGGTTCTTTGGGGCCGGGCTGCCGGTCGATTGGGTCGCCGTCGATTTGGACGACAAAGGTTTAGCGTCAGCAGCACGTCGGCCGCCGCCTCCACGATTGACGAAGTAAACGATCAACACAATCAGCAACAGAACACTTGCGCTGATCGCATGGAATTTCCATTGGAACTGTTTGCGTTTCCTGCGCGAGGCGGCATAGGAGTCTGCGCGACTGCTGGCAGGTGTTCCCGCAGCACTTGCGTTGGCGGCGGCTGTTGGTGCTGCGGCGTTGCTCGTGGGAACGACGGTGGGCCTCGCCGCCGGAGCGGGATTCCGCAATTGATCGTCGTAGTGTGTTTTGGATTCGGGGTCCGTCAGCACGCGTCTCGCTGACGCGACCATCCCCAGCAATTCTTGAACCGCCTTGCGTTGCGGCCCCGCAGCGATCGAGTGCAGATAGGCAGCCCTTTGTTTGGCGGCCTCATCGATCTTGGTCGTATCGGATTCAAAATCATCCAGCCCTAGGAGGGCGTAGTGATTGGGGGGCAAACGATCGGCAGGAATCTGCAACCACTGCTGATAGAGTTCGTTCATAAACAAAAAAGGGCGAGTCGTATCGGCGGTATGCTTGGGGTGCCTGGGTCAAACGCCCCAACGGCACCGCCTCGTTGGCAGGAGAATAGAATCAGCACTATAGCACGCTGGCACGCTCAGCCAAAACAAACCACCCGAAAACGGATTTACCGCGAGTGGTCGTGAGAAAGGAAAACGAATAGGTCTTTGGAAAGCACGAGAACCTAAGACGATGGGGGCACGCAATCAAACGCCAGCTAACAGCGCGACCAACTGCTCGCCTAACTCGAACGAGCTAGTCTCGCCTTCGAGATCGTTGAAGGTACGTGTTACTGGCCCCGCTTTCATCGAAGATCCCGCGTGTTCTGGGCCGATTTGTAGTCGGAATAGGAAAGGCGTTGTACATGGTTAATTCGGTACACTTTCGCCCGCCCTCGCAGTCAGCATCTCGCAGCCCGCCTTTCAGAGATTCTAAACCGTACCCCGCTGCTACCTCGCCCCTTTTCAGACGCGTTGCACGCAAATTGTGTTGCACAAGTGCGGATTCATCTCCCGCTGCTTTTCTCTTGGACCTTGGGGGGACGTCATCATGAAGCCGTGGATTTTCACTTCTCTGCAGCAACGTGACCAACAACTTTCCCTGCTGAAGTGCTCTGCTTGCCCCCACTGCAAACACATCGGGACTCTATGGCGACGTGATCGTCTACGAAGGTGGCCGCCGGATCGGTAAGGCCCGCCTGCTGGACGCCGTCGCCAACGGCATGATGCGCCGGAAAGAAACCTCGTGAGCCTCGGGCGCTAGCCGTGGGCCCCGTACCACAATCCGCACCTCGATGCCTCGTGAGCCTCGGGCGCTAGCCGTGGGCCCCGCACCACAATCCGCACCACTCGTCCACTCTGGCTCCCTTCTCCCCCAGCTTTTCTGGGGGAGAAGGGCTGGGGATGAGGGGGCTGAACGCTGAAACGTTGCTTCACCCAATACGCATCCATTCCAAGCGACTTCGCGCACGAAAAGCCAACTAACAACTTCACTCCTCCCATTTCCAACATCCACCCATGATCAGATCCTACTTTCTCTGATTCGAAGCTCCTTCCGTCGAGCTTGTCTCGGCGGAGGAAACAACTGACGGCTACTTGCCCAAGCCAACAAAACTTCCCCACCGCCCGCGAATCGCCAAAGGCGATTCGCGGGCGGTGGGGAAGCGAATGCGATTGTGTTACCGGGTAGCTGCCAGTTGTTGCTCCGAACCGGGGCAAGCCCGGCGGAAGCAAAGAATCAATCCTACGTAGACCGTGAACAACGAGTCACTTCCGGTCAATGAAACCATCCGATCTCAATTCGGCCAAGAACATCCCAAGAGGAATCTAAGGGGTCAGGCCCCTTTGTTGGGATTTTCCGGGGCAGGAATCTAAGGGGTCAGGCCTCTTTGGCAGGAATCTAAGGGGTCAGGCCTCTTTGTTGGGATTTTCCGGGAACCGGACCCGCTTTCGGCCCCTCGGTCGCATGGTCGATTCCAGATGAAGACGGCGGGCAATGCTTTCAACCCAACCCTCACCGCCCAGCGGCTTGCCACGTTGGGCCGACAGGCGGCACGCGGCCAATTCTTCGTCGCTGAGGCATTGATTGACTCGCTCGGTCCAACGGGGAAGCCGCGATTTCGGCCAGCGCGAAAGCAGGTTCGGAGCCGGAGCGTGCAGCCAGTGCCATAGCGATCCCCAACGCCAGTCCTCCGCTCGCTCGACCAAACCCGCTCGCAACGCGTTGCGTTGGACGTACCGGCAAACCACGAAAAAATGCTCATCGTCTTGGATCGGAAAGCTCTTGTATCGTTGTTGATAAACATGTCCCGTGCCGCCGGTGTGGTAGTGCGAATGATACCGCATCGTGTGCGTTCCTCCGACCCACGCCATGAATCGACTCATCTCCCCATCGACCAACGGTCGCAGAACCAGATGGTAACAGTTGGGCATCAACTGGAAGGAATACAACTCGATTTGGAGAATTTGCAACGCTTCATGCAGGATCCACTCGAAAGCAGCGTAGTCGGCATCTTTGTGAAAAATCGTCGCTCGCAAATTGCCGCGATTCAGCGCGTGATACAAACCGCCCGCTTCATCGGCACGTGGTGGTCGGGGCATGGTGAGGTTCTCCGAAAAGGGACCTTTGACAAAGCGTAACCTGCGAAGAACCAAAAACAAAGAGGCCTGACCCCTTTGCTTTGACCCCTTTGCTTTGCGCGACTTTTGAATATTAGTGGAACTAGATTGACACTTCGTGGAGGCGAAGAGTTGAGGAGACGAATCCCGGCATGTGTTGTTTCCTTTGATCGATGGGTATATGGATCACGGGACGGGACGAACTGGTCGAACTTTCTTAAGCGGATTGAACTAGAAAAAACGTCAAACTAGTGCTGGAGTTGTGAGTCAGTCTAAGCAGCAAAGTTCTCTGTCCCCGATCGCTCCGATGTCCCAGATCGTTCCGCTTCGGAAAACGTGACGGAAAGTTTGCTGTTGGAGGCGTAGCAGAGGTCGGCTTCATTTGGAAAGAACATGTCCAGTACAAATACCCCTTTGACGACCCAGATGTCCATTTTTTGGCTTGCACCAGAAAAGAAGGCGTTTTTTTGGAGCCCTGATTGTGCGGTATTTCTAGAACACGGTGAGATAACCCATCGTTGCAGAGGGAAGTCTCCTTACGAGTTTATAATAAGATCTGAGAATTCCGACGCTTCACTGCGAGCCGTTACGCTGGGAGGCAAAGAACTATCACTGACCTTGAACCAAGTGGAAATTGCTGTCCTTGAATATCGTGGTTGGGGCAATCGTGAACTGACATTGATGGGTGAACCCTTTACAGTTCTCGCCAAAGGTGGTCTTTCTGGGACCTACTATGTTCCTGGTGTTTTTGAGTTGACGATGGGAGTGAGATGCCATTCAACTTTGGCGATGGGGACGAGTTGCAACGAATGGATTTGGACTGCTTTGGCACTGAGCTATCTCTATTGGTTTCGGTTCTGGCTAAGTGACTGAGTGACTGTGTGAGCAATAAGCGGCGACAGATGGTTCACGGCATCCCACACAATCTTTCGCCGCCTCCGCGGCTATGCATTTTGGGACGGTTCAATTCTCAATCCTTGAATACCCTGACGAATCGATCTCTCTTGGCGACAGAGTCTCGTCGTGTTGAGGTTTGAGCGGCTGAAGCCTGGACTCCAACTTCGCGATGCACTAGGCGATGATTTCGGACACCACGCGGGCGGGCTCGACGCCGGTGAGGCGTTGATCGAGACCTTGAAATTTGACGCTCAGTCGCGTGTGGTCAAATCCCATCAGATGCAGGATGGTGGCGTGCAGGTCTCGTACATGGACTCGATCTTTGATCACGTTGAAACCAAACTCATCGCTTTCACCGATCGTCACGCCGGGCTTCATCCCGCCGCCGGCCATCCACATGGTGAAGGCGTTGGGGTGGTGATCACGTCCGTCGTCCCCGCCTCCTTGCACCATCGGTGTGCGGCCGAACTCGCCACCCCAGATGACGAGTGTTTCATCCAACATGCCTCGCTGTTTCAGGTCTCGGATCAAAGCGGCACAACCCTGATCGGTGTCCCGACAGTTGTTCGTCAGTCCTTTCTTGAGGTTGCCGTGTTGATCCCACGCTTCATGGAACAATTGAACAAAGCGAACTCCGCGTTCGACCAATCGACGCGCCAGCAAGCAGTTCTTGTTGAAAGATGACTTCGCCGGGTCGACGCCATACATCTGCAGCGTTTCTTTGGATTCCGAGGCCAAGTCCATCAGTTCCGGCGCGCTGGATTGCATTCGGTACGCCATCTCGTAGCTGTTGATACGTGTGGCAATCTCCGGATCTCCTGTGAGCTCCAACTGTTGCTGATTGAGATGAGTGATCGCGTCGAGCGCGTCGCGTTGCGCGACATCGTCGACCCCTGGAGGGTTGGAGAGATATAGGACTGGATCGCCCACGTTGCGTAGCTGTACGCCGGAATACACCGTGGGTAAGTACCCGCTGCCCCAGTTGCTGTTTCCTCCACTGGGACCCTTGGCCCCGCTGCTGAAGACCACAAAACCAGGCAGGTCTCGTGATTCACTGCCCAGTCCGTACAGGGTCCACGAGCCTAAGCTGGGTTTACCAAAGAGTTGCGAACCGGTGTTCATCATGATTTGAGCCGGGGCATGATTGAACGCATCGGTGGTCATCGACTTGACGATCGTGAGCTCGTCTGCGATCGACGAAATGTGTGGCAGCAACTCACTGATCTCGGCGCCGCACTCGCCGTGCCGATCGAATTTGAACTTTGGTCCCAATAGTTTGGAGTTGGGGTCGATGAACGCTGCTCGATAGCCTTTCAGTAGTTCTGCCGGTGGCAGCGTCCCGTCAAACCTCGCCAACTGCGGCTTGTAGTCAAACAATTCCAAATGACTGGGGGCACCAGCCATGAACAAGTAAATGATGTTCTTGATTTTGCCGGGGAAATGCGGCTGGCGAACGGCCAAGGGATCGCTCGGCATCGCCGGTCTATCTGCCGCTGGGGAATTCGAGGCCAGCATTTCAGTCGCCGCCAACGCTCCCATCGAGACGCCGCATTGGTTGAAGAACCAACGTCGGGACCGCAGGCGATTGGCCTGCTGGTGTGAATCGGGTTTCATATTGATTCTCTATTGTCTGGTGATGGTTTCGTCTAAATTCAAAAGAACGCGACACAGCAGGGTCCAGCTTGCCAATTCACGCGCGGCGGGTTGTTCCAGTCCCTGGATGATCGACGGCGGACCGGCGGAAATGATTTCGCCTGCGTCGAGCTCACCATTGGCCAACCGTTTGTCCTGGCGGTCCAGATAGTCGGTCAAGACTCGCAGTTCATCCGCCCGTGGCTTTCTGGCGACGCATCGCCGCAGTGCCTGAGTCAAGCGTTGCCGGGTGTCAGTCGAACCGTCGATGATTTCCTGGGCCATGGCAACTGAGCATTCCATCAACATCGGCTCATTGAGCGACGTGAGCGCTTGCATCGGCGTATTCGACTTGCTGCGCCGTACACAAGAGATGTTTCCCGTCACTGCGTCAAAGTTCTCTAACATGGGATAGGGAACGCTACGGAAACGGAACGTATAGAGCGCACGTCGATAACGGTCCTCGTCTTGTTCGGTGTTCCACGTCTTGGGGCCATAGCTGACCGGGGGTGTGAACAAAAATTCCGGAGCCGGCGGATACACGCTGGGACCTCCGATCTCATCATTGATCAATCCGCTCGTCGCCAGGGCAATGTCGCGAACGGACTCCGCGGGGACGCGGAATCGGGCGCCGCGTGCCAGCAATCGATTGTAGGGATCACGGTCGAGCAGTTCGGGTGTGACCTGCGACGATTGCTGATAAGTTGAGCTGGTGACGATCAAACGATGCAAATGTTTCAAACTCCATCCGTTCTCCATCAACTCCATCGCCAAATGGTCGAGCAATTCGGGGTGCGATGGCGGGCTGCTCTGTGTCCCCAGGTCGTCGCTTGTTTCGACCAAGCCAATCCCAAAGTAGGCTTGCCAGATCCGGTTGACGATCGACCGAGCCGTCGTCGGCGATTGTCGTGATGCCAGCCATTGAGCCAAGCGTAGTCGTGGTGCAGCCGTGCTCTGTGCCGACTCGTGTAGGAATTTTGGTGTGCCCGGCTGGACGACGTGCTGGGGATTGAGGAAATCGCCTCGCGTCAAAAGTGCCGTGGGCCGTGGCTCGTCACGCTGCGAAAGCGTCAACTGGGTGGTCCCGTCGGGATGCTCGGCCCATGCCAGTTCTATTTCCGTGTTCCATTCTGCGAACTCATCGACGGTGGTGCGCCAGTGACTCAGCAACGTGTCCCAGTCGCCGGCGTCTCGTTGATCGAGGGTGCGGCTGAGGATCTCCTCGATTTCGATGGGCAGCGGATCCGTATCGGGAATCAGGTCTCCGGTGAAGGAAAGCTTGAAGCGGCCAATGTTGATGGTCTGGTTGTCATCGCTATTCCAACCGCCATGACGCTGGGCCAAATAAACCGTGACGATGGCATGCTGTCCGGGCGGAATCGAGACGGGCTGCTCCAGTACAAAACGGGCCGTCTGGGGCTTGTTACGATGCGGGTGTCCCACGTCGTTGCTCCAGGCTGTTTTTTCGTCGCCATCGATGGCGAACTGGATCGGACCGAGTACACGTGTCGCTTTGTTGCGATTGTCGTATCTGGAGGGCAACGGATGCTCCGCTGGCGACAGGTCCGCGGTAGCTCGCGCAAACTTGACGGCATGGATTTTGTCTGGCGAACCGGACAACGCATACTCGGCGGTGATCTCGCTCAATGCCCAAGTCCCGTCGACGCTGCGTCCTGGTCCGCTTCGTGGCAAGTTCGGATGGGTGAGCAGATCCAAGCGGATGCCGGTGATCGATTCGCCGGTCACGATGCCGGTCATCTTGGGTTTGAAGTTGGTCGGTGCATAGCTTTGGCACAGATACGAACCATCGCTCTGCAACAGGAACTTGCTGCCGCTGAGTGCCGAATCCAAAAAGGTCAGTTTAGGGGTTTGCCATGTCGGCGAAGGTTGACTTTGGATCTCCTGTTCCCAGTCCGCCATGCGATCACGATGGTCGGGAAAGCGACGTTTGATATCCGACTCGATCTGCCGGACCTGTTTCAAGATCTCGTGACGCTTGGCTTGTTCGTCCGGCGTGTACACCGAGATGATGGCATCGTCGGTATTGTTCAAACAGGCAAAGAGCTGATAGTACTCTTCGTGTGTCAACGGATCGTACTTGTGCGAATGGCACTGAGCGCACTGAATGGTTAGCCCCAAAACGGCTTTTCCGATCGCGTCCATCCGATCAAACATGGCCTCCATACGAAACTGCTCAGGGTCCGCTCCGCCTTCTTCATTGACCATCGAGTTGCGCAGAAATCCCGTTGCCACACGGTCGCTCTGTTTGGCACCCGGCAGCAAGTCGCCTGCGATTTGGCGAATGAGGAAATCGTCATAGGGTCGATCGCTATTGAAAGAATCGATCACCCAGTCGCGATAAAACCATGCCTGGCGAGGTTTGTCTTTTTCGTAGCCGTCGGAGTCCGCGTATCGAGCTGCGTCGAGCCAGAGTCTTGCCCAACGTTCACCGAAATGCGGTGAGTCCAGCAAGTGGGTCACCAAGTCATCGTACGCTTGCGATCGCTCGGATGAATTGCTCAACCGCGAAACCCACAGGTCGACTTCCGCGGGAGTCGGCGGTAGTCCGATCAAGTCGATCCAGAGTCGTCGTACGAGGGTCGCATTGTCGGCGCGACGTGATGGCGAAAGGTTTTCGTCCTCCAGGCGTCGGGCCACGAACGCGTCGATGGGGTTGGTGATCCATTCGGGATGGCTGACAGAGGGGATTTCTGGCCACGCCGGTGGCGAAAACGCCCAGTGTTGTTCGTACTTGGCACCCTGACGGACCCATTGCTGCAGAGTCTGGATTTGCTTGCCGCTGAGCTTCTTACCCGAGTCGGGCGGCGGCATGATTTCACCGGAATCGGTCGAGACGATCCGTTGGATCAGCTCGCTCTGAGGGGGATCCTGAGCGTCGAGCATTCCTGCCGCTCCCTCCGCAGTGTCCAGACGCAAGTCGGCTTCACGAGCCGCTTCATCGGGACCATGGCATTGAAAACATGCATCCGAGAGGATTGGCAGTACGTCACGCCGAAAATTGACGTCGTCCGCAAAGCTAAATGTCGCGGCGAGGGTGAGAGTGCTCACCCAGGTCAGAACACGCGCGAGGGGGGCTGGCATGGGGCAGGTGTGCAATGGCGGGCGGGGAGGGACAGATCAACTGAAACTCCCATTGTATCGCAATTCACGACCGTTGCTGAAGTGTTTGAGCTCGGTTTGCCCTGTGAAGGTCGCCTTTGGGATCACAGTGAATCGACTTTGCTCGATTCCGCGTCCCGAAGGTGACTCTATCGGACTAATCGATACGCCGGGCACGGCCCGTGTGACCGGAACTGGAATCCTAAGATGCTAGCGATTCGTGATGAGAAAGCTGAGAGGGTGTGCATCAGCAGGACGATAGCTCTTTCACGCACCCGAACATTGACTTTCGAGTGTAGTGCCGATTGACCGAACCTCCAATCGATTTCATCTGACAGTGAAATCCATACCTTTGGCCAAGGCCTCCCGTGAGGGGACCAAACCTCTCGTTGCGGAGTCGGGCAAATGGCGCTGGCAAAACCTTCCAAAACTACTCCATGGAGAAATCACGATGCGTCGTGTAATCGTTCCTGCGCTGTTGGCAATCGCTTTGGTCGCTACCAGCTCGGCTGACGCTCAAGCGTTTGGCCTGTTCAGCAAATTGTGTGGTGGCAGCAGCTGTGACACCGGTTGTGCCGCTGAGCCAACCTGTGGCTGCGAAGCACCAAGCTGCGGTTGTGCCGTTGAGCCAACCTGTGGTTGCGAAGCTCCTGCTCCTTGCATGATGGAGCCCGCATGTGGCTGCGAAGTCGTCGAGCCTTGCTGCGACAGCGGCTGCGACGCCGGATGTGGCATCGGCAAAGGCGGATTGCTGAAGAAACTCTTCGGCTGCAAAAAGAACGCATGCTGTGACACGGGTTGTGCAGTGGTCGAACCCGCTTGCGGTTGCGAAGTCGCTCCGACTTGCGGTTGCGAAGTTGCACCTGTTTGCTGCGACAGCGGCTGCTCAATGCCCAAGCCGATGGGCTTGCTAAAGAAACTGTTCAGCTGCAAGAAGAGCTGCTGCGACAGCGGATGTGCAACGTACGTCGAGCCGACTTGCGGTTGCGAGCCAAGCTGCGGATGTGGCCACTGAGCCGCTGACCGCCAGTCACGCGAATGCGGTAGTAAACTGAAAGTCCCCACCTCGGATGCATTCTCTTTTCCGGTCAATCTGTCACGACTCACATCCTCTCGTTGAGAGTTCTTGATCGATCCCGCCCCAATGCATCAGCTTTCTGTAAGTCAGCTTTCAATACCCATCGCGGATCATCAACGAAGCCTTGGTAACCAATCGGTTGCCAGGGCTTTTTTTGTTCAGCACTCCTCCACCACCCAACGCTTGGTAGCAGCCCGTATGCAGGCTGTCGCTTTAGTGAGCCGCCAGACGCTAGACGCGGATTATTTATCAGCCGGAACGCTATCGAGAGCGTCAGGTTCCGGATTACAGGCGTGAGAACCGGACGCTATCGCGTGGCAGCTGATTTGCGCAATCTGTTTTCGTGTCAATCCTCGCAAACTGACTCGTGATAACGTGTTGCGAAGGCTGTAGTGAGTTGCGTGATTATTCCGAGCTAGCCGCGGGCCTTAGGGTGATGATCCAACCTCTCGAAACCCGTGGCTAGCGGGCCGTTGATTTAGTCGAAATCGGGAATGTCAGGGTGAGCCGTGGGCCGTAAGGCACCGGGCAGTGCGGTAGGCCCGGCCGCTTACGCGTCGCGGCTCACTAAATCAACAGCTGGCTAGCGCCATCGGCTCACAACAATTTCGTAACCGAATGAATCGGCAGCCCGCACGCTATACGTGACGCTCAATCGTCACCGCCACCCATCAAGCCTTTGCCAAAGCTGATGATGCCAAAGATGAACAGGATCGGCGGGTAGAAAAAGATTCGATTTGCCGCCAGGCCAGCAAAGAACCAAATCGCGGCGCCCGCCATCATGCCAATCCCGGCAAAGGTCGTGCTGTTCAGTGGTCCCGATCCGCCCGTTGAACCACTGGTACCTTGATAGGAGTTGGCCGCAGACTGCTCTGCTTGTGCCAGGTAGTGGTTGGCCGAACTGGTGTTCGCGTTCGTGGCTCCACCGGGAAATGCTCCGGAGCCAGACTGTCCAGCATACGGGTTCGTGCCTGCGTACGGATTGGTTCCCGCATAGGGATTTGCTGCCGCGTAAGGATTTGCCCCTGCGGCTGGCAGTGACGCGAACGGGTCGGACTGCTGCTGACCGGCGGTCGGCGACGGGAAGTCAAATGGGCTCGCACTGGGCTGCTGTGGTGCTTGATTCGTAGTGGCCATCGGCGCGGCCATCTGCGGGGTCGCTGCCGCTGGTGCCGCAGGTGTCGCAGGTGTCGCAGGTTGAGGAACTCGGGACTGCTGACCGCACGGGCACGCTACGACTTTGCCTGCGTTCTGCGGCGCGACCTGCAACAGCTTGTTACAGCCAGGGCATCGAAATTGGATCACGAAATCGGCTCGCTGAAATGAGTTGGGATCGAACGTGAACTCGCAAGCCGATGGCCGGCGACCGTCAGATCCGATTGTAACGGCGGCTCAGCACCGCCGCGCTTTTGAATTCTAAAAAAACATCCAACCTAAATCATCCGAGACCGAAACTCCGCAGCAGTCGTGTGGGCACGCCGATTTCCACGACATGGATTTCGCCGGTTAGATCGCCCGCCGCCGGATAATCCATTCCCAGTTTTCGAGCGACAAACGTGATGGTGTGCTCGGCCCGGAACGTGACCTCTGACGCTTTACCACTATCGCAATCCAATCCCGTCGGCACGTCGATGGCAATCCGGACGGCGCTGGACCCGTTGGCGAGTCTGACAGCACTGGCAAACGGCTCGCGGGGAGCACCCGTTGCTCCCGTGCCCAACAAACAATCCACCAACACTTCTGCGTCGTCGATGGCATGGCTGATCGATTCGCCGTCGCTGGCGATGACGATCTCCAGTTCTGCTTTGCGTGCGATCCCCGCGTTTTCGGCCGCGTCTCCGGTCAGCTCATCGAGTGCGACAACTGACACCAGGCGAACGTCGTGACCCAATCGATCCAAATGTCTCGCGATGACATAGCCGTCGCCAGCATTGTTCCCCTTCCCGCACAACAAAACAATTCGATTTCCCGGATAAAGTCGATGAATGACCTCAGCGGCCCCACGCCCGGCGTTTTCCATCAAGACCACTCCGCGGATCCCGAACTCTTGGATCGCAATTCGATCGACGCTGCGGACTTGTTCTCGGGAAAGTGATGGGGGCATAGCGTTGTCAACCGTCCCGTGTGAACGACCGTTGGAAATGAAAATGGAACAGCGTTTTCGTTTGACCGGCAGCCGCAGGCGACGCTCAATGAAACACGACCTACCCTGCGGGCACGGGTTAAACGAAAGCCGAACGGTATTGACCCTAGAGGTTGCCCAAAAACGAGCCAGCGGGGCTGTCTTTCCGAAACTGCAATTCGTTCTAATATATCTATCCCAGGCAAGCCGCCTTTGCTTTCCCTGGCTTCGATTCCATATTTTAACGTAACCGTCGTTTTTCGCTGTTGATCACACCGTAGCTGCAGGAGCCCTGTCATGCCGATTTATGAATATGAATGCGACGCATGCAAAGACGTCGCTGAAGTCCTCGTGCGTCGCCCCGAGGATACCCAAGCCGTACGATGCCCCCAATGCGATAGCGATCAGATGCATCGAGTGATGAGCGCGACCGCAGCCCCCAACATGAACGCTGGCGGGAGCTTGCCGGTCGCTGCACGTGGCGGGGATTGCGGGGCACCACGCTGCTGCGGCGGTGGATGCCAGATTTGAGTGAAAACGAAACCATCGATCACTTGGCCGAGCGTCATCCGGCACGCGTGGCTCCGCAGCGCAGTGTTGCGATCGTGGCTTGGCAAGCCCTGCCGGCCGTTTTCCCGAATCTTGGTCGCGGCATTGGTGGGATGGAAACAGCCGCATGGACGTTCGCGAAAGGCTTGACCGGTATCGGCCAGTGGTCTGCCGCGATCATTGTTCGCGCGGACGTTAAGCTACCAGCCGACACGGTCGACGGCGTACGATTGCATGCTTCCGTTGAACGCTGGGAATCCGTACGCCGCGACGTTGCACAATGTATCGATCTGCATCCCTTTCGATGGAAACGATTTCGTCCTTCGTTGCTTTGGAAACTGCCCGCCTTGCTGCTGACGCGTCCGTTTCGATCGCGTGACCCCGAGTTGATGCGTCCCGATCCACGTTTGACCTCTTTCTCGACCGATGTCTGGGTAGCAATGGGAGTCGGCAAAGAAAGCGCAGGGGTCATCGCTACAGCCCACTCACAAAACCGCCCGTGTGTTTTGATGATACGCTGCGGTGCCGATCTGGATGAACGCTACATAGCCGACGAGATTTCGTTTTCCGACTACGGCGAACGCTCCGACGTGTGCCGCTTTGCGATCGAACAAGCCGATGTGATCGTTTGCCAAAGCAACATTCAAGTCGAAAAACTGAAGCGTGTTTTTGGAAGGGACGGTCACCTGATCCGCAATCCCATCGATCTGAATGTTTGGCAACGACCTGCCAACGATCGTTTGCGACGCGGCGTGATTTGGGTCGGTCGCTACGACGATTTTCACAAACGTATTCCGTTGGCGATCGAGATCGCGCGTCGTTGTCCCGAGATCCCCTTCACGTTCATCGCCAATCGAGGTGACGCCGATATCGAATCCTCCACGCGTGCCGCGTGTCCGCCCAACGTGACGTTGATTGATTACGTTCGGGCCAATGAGATGCATCAGCGTTTCGCATCCGCTCTGGCATTTCTATCGACGAGCGACCATCGGGTGGAAGGATTTCCCAACGTGCTCTTGCAAGCCGCAGCTTCGGGAACGCCGATCGTTTCACTGAACGATTTTGATGGATTCCTGGAAGCCTCAGCAGCAGGTTTTCCCTGCGAGAGTTCTCTGGAACACGCGACGCAAACACTCGCCGATGTCGTCGCCGGCAAGCTGACGATCGATCATGAAGCCGTCGACGCCTATTTGCAGACCTATCACAGCACTCCGGCCGTGATCACCAAACTCAGCGGACTACTCAGCACGCTACTCGCTGCCCGAGTCACGAATGGATCTTGATTGGAAACGATGCAAGTACCTGCACGAAACGCAAGCGAGTGAAATAAACGATGTGAATCACTCGCTCGCGCTTCGTGCTAGTATCAAAGCTGACTTCGCAGATTTTTGAGTTCAGTAGGACGGCGAATCGACGATTAGCATCACGTCAGATGATTTGAGTAAAGTGCCCTTTTCAAACTCCACGTTCTTGATCGCGATGGCATGCTCGACCAGCGATTGGAAGTAGCGGGTTTGTGATTCGCTGACCCGACGTTGCGCATCGAGTAATTGTTCAAAGCTGACCGGCATCCCGGCGTCCTGAGAGGACTGCAGGGTTTCCAACGCGTCGGTGGCGGCCAAGTAACGATTCAGGCTCGACTCGATCAACGCTTCGGAACGCTCGACTTCGGCGACCGTGGCGGCCAAGTCATGTAAGATCTGACGCTCTTGCTCTTTCAGAACGGCGCGATCGCGTGCCAATTCCATCTTGGCATGGCGAACGGCCAAGTGCCCCTGGCGAAAACCGACGGGCAGCTTCAACTCCAGGTTCGCCTCGTATTCCTGCAGATCAAACGTTCCCAGATCCGCGAACGCCGAATCGCTACCGGCGAGCCGTTTGTCTAGGCCTCGCATTCGATAGATGGTCACCAAGTCCAATTGCGGCATCAAATAGTTTTTGGCCGCCAACACTTCCATCTCTCGGCGTTTGATCTTCAGTCGTTGCTGCTGCAACTCGCTACGCAGCTGGATGGCTTCCACGGAGATCGAATCCCAATCGAAACGCACGGGCGCTTGAGACGGCTCATCCAATGGTCGCAACAGACTGCCGTCGTTGATCGCAATCCCGATCAACAATCGCAGACGTCGCTCGGCCGCTTGAACGCCGCCGACACCCGCAAACGCTCCACCCGACGCCGCATTGCTGTTTCGTGTTCGTTGAGCAAGCTGACCAGCGATTGCATTCTGTAGATCACTGCGGAATCGATAGTACTGCTCACGCGACAACGCTTCGGCTGCGCCAGACTTTCTGCTGCTGGACCGCTGCGCTTCGTAGCTTCTCCAAGTTTGCAAACTGCGCTCTGTCGCATCACGCTTGGCATCCAGATCCCGGTACGCGAAATAGAGATCCCAGTAAGCGTTGATCACGTCACTGAGGTAGTCTCGCATGCCTTGCTCGAATTTTGCATTCGTGATGTCCTGGTTGACCTTGGCGACCAACACACCGCTGTAAACACCCGGTCGTGCCGCCGGACCCGCGATGCGATTGAACTCCAGACCGCCACCTTGCAACAGTGGCTGGCGGGCTTCCAGATGAATTTGTGTCTGCCAGGCGCTGTCCAGCAGATTGCCCGTCGCATTGTTCGCGTCGTAATCGATCACACTGCGGACGGCAAGTTCCGCACCCGTTGTCGTTCGCTTGGACATCTGAAACACATAGTCGTTCACATCTTGCTTGAAAGCGTTGGAGCCGCCGCCAAAGAATCGGTTGTTGAAACGGCGGTCGTTGTTCTCCCAACTGCCCAGTGCATAGAACTGGGCGTCAAACATCGCCAGTGCAGCCTCTGTCCCGACTTGAGGATCCAACCTGGCCAATGGCTTGGCAAATCCCGAGCCGATTTGATCTGGATTGCGCAGCACGGAGGCGCCCAGGTCACGCAGAACAGCCGTGTTGTTCAACGCAATCGACAGCGTTTCTTGCAGCGAAAGGTCTCGGAAATTCACTGCGTTGAATTCGTCGACCGTGCGAATGGTCATCGGAGACATCTGCGTCGACGGTAACTCCTCCGGGGGCGCTCCCGCATCCACGTCAGCCATGATCGCGTCGACCCAATCGGTGTTGTTCCCGATGCTCTGAGGGATCGTGTGATACGTTGTGCATCCGCCCAGACTGATCAATCCCATCAACACAACCGTGATCATTGCTCGCGCAGCCCAATACGGCATCTGCGGATTCGCCCTCAGGCAACCCAACTTCGTCGTCCGTTCGTCTGGCTTCGTTCGAGAAATCACAAAGACTCTGATCTGGATCGATCTGGCCCACAGAACTGTGGCTTGACTGTCGGTGTCACCACTATCCCGGCCGGCAAACTTTACCTAACCCGCACTCTTTCACTTCTTCGTACAATCGAGCGATCGAAGTTGAGCAGAAGCGGTCAGAATGTGCCGTGAAACGCTGGTGAAACTGAACTTTTGCTGAAGCAGGTGTCCGTTTGATGACGCGGACTGACATTTCGCCGATGGAGTGGAATTCGTAGTCTGCTATTTGCTATCCCTGTATCCCTCCTTTTTTCGGCTCGCCACCTGCGTCAACGGTCCCGATGAACCCCAGCCATCCACCATCCATGACCGCCGACTCGATCTGGGCTCAATCCCCAGCAATGGTGGAGCGATTGGAGCTGGCAGGACAGTCTTGGGATCAATCTGCTGAATCAATCGAGTCGTTTTGCTTGGACGCGTTGCGTTCGCTGACACAAGTGGTGTTGGCGGACGCCGGTCGCATCCTGCAGACGGTTCCAGGGGCGACAACCACAGAAGTCAACCGGACTTTGGCTTCGCTAAGTCCGCAGGATCATGTGTCCGTCGTTCCGGCCGACAATGAAATTCGCATCGAGAGGCCGTTGTTCGCCGCTCAGAGGTTGGTGCTGGAGTTATCTCCAAGTGGGCACCTGGATCCTGAAACTCGACAGGCCGCCCGGCACGCCTGTGAAGCGGTCTGCGGCGTGGTCGTCGACATGCTGAACCGTATTCAGATGGCATCATCGGAGGTGCAGCTTTCCCAGCAGTCCGCTGCGTTGCAACTGATCGACCAGCTCGGCGGTGAACCCGATGCACTGATACGATTGGCCAGAATCTGCCAGTGGTTGCAATCGCAGTCCGGCGATGATCGAGTCAGTGTCTTAGAAAGCAGCGGCGATCGTTTTCGCATGTTGACCGCCTCGGTCCAGCCCAGCCCTGATCGACACGCACGTGTGGTTGCCGCGATCGAGTCGCTCGTGCGTCACTTGCATCGGCGTTCATCCGCCGGCCTCGCCATGCGGTTGCGAACTTCTGATGCGAACGATGAGATCGAGCGGCATTACTTTGCCGTGACCGGCTCCATCTCAACTGGTCTCATTCCCATTCACGCGAAACCAAGTTCTGCTCAGGGTGTCGGCGCACTGATCGGTGTCGTGGTCTGCGAACGCTTTTCTGAACCTGAGAGCGATTCCCCGCAAATTGTTTCGCAAACCCTGCCGCAGTCCACCATGGCATTGATGGAAAGCCTGGTCAAAGACGCCTTGATGATGCGATCACTTGGCGTGGTCAATCGACTCTATCTGAATGCATCCAAGCGACGACGATGGTTGATGGGGGCTGCCGTGGCGTCGGTCCTCGCGTTCTTGCTTTGGCCAGTGATGCTTGTTGTCGAAGCGAACGGATACATGGAGGCTGTAAAACATCAGACAATCTATGCCCCCGCGGATGCAGCGGTCAGCGAAGTCCTGGTCGTGGATGGCCAGTCGGTTGCACTCGGCGAAACGCTTGTTCGCTTGCACAGTGACGAAATCGACCAGCACCGCACGGCATTGCAAGGTGAGCTGGCGGCCGTGACGGCCAAGCTGCAAGTCGCGACGTCGCGGCGCTTGGATTCAGCCGACCGACGCGAACGTGATGTCGACTTGGCGGCGTCGGATGAGAAAGTCTTGCTGGTCGAACAAGCGGCGTTGAAGGAGCAACTTGCTGTCCTCCAACGACGGCAGGATTCGTTGACGCTCCAGAGTCCGATCGCAGGGATCGTCCAACATTGGCAACTGGAGCAGTCACTCGACTCTCGCCCGGTTGTCCACGGCCAGCCATTGTTCAAAATCGCAGACGTTGAATCTGGTTGGACGGTCCAAATGGAAATCTCCGACGCTGAGATCGGTTTCGTACAGTCGGACGATCAGATGAAACGGCCGTGTACCTTCCGAGTTCGTGCCAATCCAGACATTCAGTTTCACGGAACGGTCGATCGGATCGCTTCGACGACCCAGTTGGATGATCAAGGACTCAGCGTGGTCAGCGCGGAATCTGTGATCGTCATCGACGATCAAAACCTCCTCGGAACAAACATTTCGTCCGGTACCACGGTGGTCGCCTCGATCGACTGTGGCCGCAGGACTCGCGTCTTTGTTCTCTTTCGTCATCTCATTGGTTGGGGACGTATTCATGGTTGGTGGTAGTCACGACAACGCAACCCGTTTGCCACACTTCACGCAGCACGCACTGTGGCTGTGTTTCGTCGCGTTGATCTGCGACTGGATACCGGTGGCTTCTGCGGAAACGATCGTCATCGATGGCTTGGTCGCCAAGCTGTCGTTTGAAATCGATGTGCCAGCCAGTGAAGCCGGCCCATTGATCGAAATGAATGTCCGCAAGGGTGACACGGTGGCGTTGGGCGAGATCGTCGCCCGCGTGGATGATCGTCATGCCGTACTGCAAAGTGAACTGGCTGGCGTGGCACACGAGGTGGCCCGGCATCACTTGGCGGCGTTCAGCGACGACAAACTCGCCGAAAAAAAGCTCGAAGCAACTGAGTTGTTGCAGCAACAGCAACGTTTGTTGGCTCAAATGGCCCAAGACAAGGCGGCCAACGAAACTCAGATTTCATCGGCCGAGAAATCCGCTGCGCTGGCAAAGAACGAATTGCAACGCGCGCTCAAGGCACGCGAGACGTTCGTCGATAGCGTTTCAGAGTCCGAACTTGAGAACCTGAGGCTAAAGGTCGAGCATGCAGAACTCGTCCGCCAGCAAGCGGTCGCAGATCAAAAATCCAACTCGCTGGCCGCTGATAGCGAAGACGCTGCGGTGCAGTTGGCCACAGTGGAGATCGAAAACGCAAGACTGAAGCTGGCCGATGCGGTGTCGTCCAAGAGCCTCTTGCGGCTGAATCTGCAAGCCAAAGAAAAAGAGCTGGCGTTGTCGAAACTGGCCGTGGAACGATTCAAAATCGTCGCGCCAGCCGACGCCACAGTCGTGGAAGTTTACCGGATGAACGGCGAATGGGTCCAACCAGGCGAAAAAGTGATCCGCGTCGTCGGTCTGTCTCAACTGCACGCGGAAGGTTTCTTGGCTGCTGGGCAGAGCACCAAGCTACGACGAGGCCAAAAGGTGCAGTTGACGCTCAGCTCCGAACCGTCGACCCAAGTGGTCGGCGTCGTTGATTTTGTCAGCCCGCAAGTCGATCGAATCAACGACGAAGTGCGTTTCTTGGTTCGATTTGAGAACCCCGGAGAGCGGATTCTGCCCGGGATGAAGCTGTCCTTGTCCGTGGATGATCGGTGATGCCGGAGCAATGGTGGGCATCATGACTGAACCAGTGATCGATTCGCGTTTGCGTCCGGACTTGCAGTTTCGTCAGCTTTGGTTCGGCGGGCAACATCACTGGGTGGTCAAAGATCCGATGTCGGCGACGCTGTTTCACTTGAACGATCGAGACTACCGACTGCTGCAGTTGCTCGCTGGGCCGATCACGCTTGCTGAGCTGACCCGGCGGGCAAAACGAATTGTTTCACCGGATACGACCAGTACTCAAGCATTGCAGAGCTTTTATCAGCAAGCCAAACAAAACTCGCTCTTGATTTCCAACGCAAAGGGCAGTGATGCATTTGGCCGAACTGCAAGCCGGTCGATTTCACCGCTGAGCCTGCTGGCATTGCGTTTGCCTGGTGTGGCAGCGGATCGATGGTTTCGTCCCCTCGGCGAAATCTGCAGGCCGTTGACCGGGCGGTTGTTTTGGTTGCTGTTGGCGATGCTGTGGTCGATCGGGCTGATGATCGTGATCACCCACTTACCTGCCATCAGCACGCAGGTGGCGCAAGTGGCGATGCGCGGCGGCGGATTGTGGTGGATGCAGTTGCTGATCGTGATTTCGGCGGCCAAGATCATTCACGAAGTAGCACACGGAGTCGCCTGCACGTTATGTGGAGCGCCGTGTCGCGAGATCGGCGTCATGTTTTTGGTCGGCACTCCGTGTCTCTACTGTGACGTCACGGACGCTTGGCTAATCCCCCAGCGTTGGAAACGGGTGTTGGTTTCGGCCGCAGGGATGATCGCGGAAATCACACTTGCGTCTCTCGCGGCGATCGTTTGGTTGGCAACTCATCCGGGAACGATCAATGACCTGTGTTTGATGATCATGGTGGTTTGCACGGTCAGTACCGTCCTGCTCAACGGCAATCCGTTGTTACGTTATGACGGCTATTTCATTCTCGCCGATGCTCTCCACGCTCCTAACCTCGCCTCGCGTTGCAGCAGGTCCCTGCTGAGGCTCACCCGACGGTGGGTTTGGGGGCGTGACGCGACCCAACACGAAAATGTCAGTCAAGCCACCATCGGCCGTCATCTTGGTCGTCCTTGGTTGATCACGTATGCCGTCGCCAGTGGTGTTTATCGCCTATTTTTGATGGCCGCCATCGCCACGTTGATCTATCAATACACCGCTCGATTCTCCGTTGCTTGGCTTGGTCTCGGCCTGGCGGTCGTGTTGCTGCTGAGCCTCGCCTATCGAATCATCCACGCCATCGCCCGCCGACCAACCTCGGTCAACGAATCGACCGCGAGAGTTCGACCATGCGTTGTCCTGGCGATCCTTTCGGTTGTTGTGATCGTGATTCTGGCTTTCCCGTTTTCGCGAACGGTCGTATCGCCTGGAATCCTGATTCCGGCGGATTCTAAAGATGTCGTATTGGCAAGCTCGGGTGACGTCACGTTTGTGTTGAGCGATGGCGACGCAGTGCGTTCCGGAGAAACGATTGTCCGGCTACAGAATCCGGAGTTGCAGTTGAGTTGGCTCCGCGCCAAAGCGAAACGGGATGCGACCGAACAACGCTTGCAGTCTTTGCGTCGTCAAAAATCAGATGGTCCCTTGGTTTCACAGCAAATCCTGATCGAACAAGAGCACCTGGAGTCATGGAACGCTAAATGTGCACTCATTGAGGAACAAGCAGAACAGCTGCAGGTGGTCGCCGAGCGTGACGGTCGCTTTTACTCAAAGCTCTCCAACGCGGGAAACAGGGACTACAAGATTCGAGGTGTCGCGGCCATGGCACCTCAACGGATGGATGAACATCATCTGAACATGCACCTGCCCGCTGGCACGGTGATCGGACAGATCGGGTCCGAGCACCAACGTGTCATTCACGCCTACGTCTCCCAGCGAGACATTTCGGCGGTGCGGATCGGTCAAACAGCAAGCCTGAATCACCCATCACTCTCCAGCGAGTCGGTCAACGCAACGGTCCAGGGCATCTCCAGCACGGCATTGTCAGAATTGCCGGCGGAGTTGGCAGGGGCAGTTGCGGTGGCATCGACCCACGACTTGATTGATGCAAAGGGTCCACATTCAGTGGTGTATCAGGTCCGCTTGCTTTGCGACGCACAACAAAAAATCGCATTGCCCAGTCGTTGCGTCTGCAGCGTCAGCATCAACACGCAGCGCCGAAGCCTCCTATCGGTCATCCACCAGTACGTCAGTCTTTCTAGACTGACGCGCGGATTAGGGGTATGTCAGCCTGGAAAGGCTGACGTACTTGGAAAGGCTGACGTACTTGGCTACTCGACGCGTTGGTAACCGGGCAGTTCGTAGCACGCCATTTCTTCTGCATTGCGGACCAGCAGTTTTCCGTCGACGATCACGGGGTGGTTCCAGGTCACGCCTTCGAGAGCTTTGATCTCCGCGATCTCTTCGTGCTTCTCGGGGTCGGCGTTGACCAACAGCACCTTGCCCTTCTCCGTCAATACCAACAACACGCCCATTTCTTTCAGCAGCAGAACCTGTCCGTTGCCGTAGCGACCTTTCTTCCAATTCTGATCACCGGTTTCCGCATCGATGCTCATGAAGATGTCACCATCGAAACCGTACAGGTGTCCTTCGTAGTAGACACTGTCGTTGAAATAGGGTTTCAGACGCGATGTCCACCCTTCTGTGGCCGTCCAGTTCCCGTTTTCGAATTGGACATCGATTCGACGAGTTCCGTTTCCGTATCCGGTTCCCAAGTAGACCGTGTTGTCGACGACCAAAGGTTGCGTGACACGAGCCATGTCGCCGATGTCCCAAGCGTGTTGCCACAGGAGTTCGCCGTTTGCCGGATCGAGAGATTGCAGGCCACGATTGCTGGAGATCAACACCTGTTGCACGCCATCGATTTCGGAGAGCTGCGCCGAACTGTAGCCGTGTGTACCGTTGTTGGCCGTCCAAACGACTTCGCCACTTTCGCGATTCAATGCCACAACGCCTTTTCCGTCACCGCCTCCGGCAAACACAATCACCAGTTCATTGATGACCAGCGGCGAACTTGCGAATCCCCACATTGGCATCGATGCGCCGAGGTCGTCGATCAAGTGATACTGCCAGAGCGATTGCCCGGTTTTGGCATCCAAGCATTGGACCAAACCGGCGGCACCGGTCGCATAGATTTTGCCCGAACGATAGGTGGGAGTCGCCCGAGGTCCGATGCCACCCATGGACGCGGTAAAGCGTGCGGAGATTTCGTTCGTCCAGATCGGCACGCCGTCTTGCAGCCGATATGCCGCAACGACTTCCGTCTGATCCCGCTGCTCTTGCGTCACGATCATCGGTCCGATCACGCAAAAGGATGACCAACCGGGGCCGACATTGCGCCGCCAGATTTCTTTCGGCGGATCGGCCTGCCAGTCCGTCGCGATTCGAACACTCGTCAAAATTCCGTCTCGACGCGGACCACGAAACTCAGCCCAATCGCCTTCAGCATGCTCCTCAGGCAGCGTGATTACCGCTTCCGGAGATTCGTCTTGCGACTCCAGTTCCGCCAAAAACTGTTCCTCCGCCGTCGGTGACCAACGCGTGGCCAAGCCGAAGTGAAATGAGGCGTCTTGGTCCGTTGCACGAAACAGCAACGATGCAAACATGCTGACGCTGAAACCTATCCATCCGATCCAGCCGCGACGTGGCCAAGCGACACTCGCCGTGACGCTCAGCAATGCGATCAAGACCGTTAACGAGATCGGCAGCAGATACACCAACACGATGATCGGCATCGATGGATCACTGGCTACGAATGTCAGAATGATGGTGGCGATCGCAAGGAACCAGCCCACGAACCGATGGCTCAGCGGCAGACGTCGCGAAGCGAACCACCAGATGGAAAGCAGTAGCACTCCAAGAATCGGGCCACCTTGCATCGACACAAAGTGGATCAAAGTCAACGGGACGATCTTGCCAGGCACGATCAGCAAACACCACATCAATGCCACCAACACGATCGCCGGAGTCATCCACAAGACGTACTTTGCCGTGCTCGATGCGTTGGTCGCAGGTTCGCCGTCGGCCGATGGCTCCACAGCGCGATAGGGCTCCATCGTTGGCGAATCTTGGTCGTCGGCTAGGTGGGACGTTTCATCTGGCATCTTCGGAGGCTTTCTCTTCCAAGTGGTATGGCAACGAACAACAATCGTGTCAGTGACAAAGCAATGCAAAGCAAAGCAATGTGACTATTCGTCAGTGTTCTGCATTATTGGCGATGAGGAAATGGGCTCGCCAAAAATCAGTCCGAACCCTGAGCCCATTGCATCGCATTGAGCTTTGCCAACGCCAAAACCAAGGATTGGGTTCCGTCTTTGGCGTGCCCTTGCGCGGCAAGTGCCTGATACAGTTGGTGCGCCAGCGCGAGTCCGGGCAAGGCCAGTTGCATCCGAGCGGCTTCCTCCAACGCGATTCCCATGTCCTTGATGAAATGCTCCACATAGAATCCAGGGGCGTGGTCTCCGGCAACCATGCGGGGTGCCAAGTTCGATAGAGACCAACTGCCCGCGGCCCCCGACGAAACACTTTGAAGCACCGTGTTGATGTCCAATCCCGCTTTCTGGGCATACAAGAGGCCCTCGCAAATCGCGATCATCCCGCTGGCGATCAACGTTTGGTTGACCATCTTGGTGTGTTGGCCCAAGCCAGGTCCACCTTGATGGACGATGGTTTTTCCCATCAATTCAAACAGCGGCCACACTCGCTGCACCGCACCGTCCGCGCCACCGATCATGATCGACAATGCCGCGTTGCGAGCCCCCGTGTCGCCACCACTGACAGGCGCGTCGATCGAATCGACCGATTGGGCGGCAGCCCGCTGGGCGATCTCTTCCGCCAAACTCGGTTGGCTTGTTGTCATGTCCACGACCGTCATGCCGGCTTGAGCACCCGCGAGGACTCCCTGGTCGCCCAAGATGACTTCCCGCACGTCGCCGGGGAAACCCACGATGGTAAAGACCACGTCACTCTGCTCTGCGACTTCTCGCGGCGAGTTGGCCACGGTTGCACCCAAGGCGGCGAGTGGTTCCGTTTTGCTAGCAGTTCGATTGTAGACGGTTGCTTGGTAGCCGGCGTTGATCAAGTGTCCGCACATGCTGCGGCCCATCACACCGGTCCCGATCCAGCCGATGCGAGTATTGCTAGGATTGATTTCCGAGGGCGTCATGATTTTCAAATGAGTGAGAACAAAGGTACGTCAGCCTTTCCAGGCTGACACAAGTATCTAGTACGTCAGCCTTTCCAGGCTGACCGAACCCTATCCCGGATGATTCATAACCCGACGCGTAAGCGAGGGATACTCGGTAAATCCCTCGCTTACGCGTCTGGTCATGAAAAACAATCTGCATTTCCCAACGATGTCACAACTCATTGTCAAGCATCTGATTGCGTAAAAATCAATCATCCGCATGAATAATCCGGGCTAGTGCATCGTCCAGTCTTAGAACGTGGGTTCGGTAGATGAGCCGTTTTGGCGTTAGCCACGGTTTTCGTGACACAACCGTGGCTATCGCCAAAACGGCTAACCCCAAAATCAAGACCGGACGATGCACTAGGCAGTGTCAGGCTAGAAAGCCTGACGTACAAGAATCCTGACGTATAAGAATCCTGACGTACAGGCCAGAGAACTCGTCTTGCGCCGCAAACCCCGCTCCTGGTACCCTCGCGGCGGCGAATGCCCTCCCGATGCCACAGGTTCTGCACGTATGAGCCTTCACGGCCAATGTCCCCAATGTCAAAAATCTCACCGGCTGACTTCATCAGATCTCGGTCAGGCATTCTGCTGCGCCTGCGGAAAAACGCTCGCTCCAACCACCCTGAGCGAAGATTCCGTGATCTCCCTGCAGTGTCAGCGTTGTGGAGCTGACTTCGCTTTCGACCCATCTGGTGCCGGCGAAACGATCACGTGCAAATGTCGAAATCGATTAACCGTTCCCAGCGTCGTGCTGAGAGTCGTCGAGTCGACCCCACAAATGGCAGACACCGTCGAAGATGCGGAAAACGAAAACGCCGCAGCCGAGAGCTCGATCGAGCAGCAAGCCGAGAGCAGTCTTGCGTCTTGGGAACGAATGAGCACATCACGTACGATGGCCACTCCTGGCCGTCCGCTTCAGGGTTTTGTCGGGCAAGAGTGCCCAACCCACGACGGTTCGCCGCAACCTCAATTCAGTCCGGCGACACTAGAAACCGATAAAAAACAGCGGCGCCATGATCAGGCGGAATCCGAACCTGAACGCGATCAAGAGATCGAACAGGAATCGACCGCGGTGCCAGCGGAGCCTGAGCAGCCAGCGGAGCCTGAGCAACCAGTGGAACCCGAGCAACCAGCGGAGCCCGAGCAACCAGCGGAGCCCATCGTTTACAACGCGTCGGAGAACGAATCGACTTCGACACTACTCGCAGACGATTCGGAAATGGATTCCGTCGGCGATTCGGTCAGCGAACCGGTCAATAACGAAACTCCAGCAACTCAAATGTTTGCGGTTCAGTGCCCTGGGTGCAAGACACGGTACGAAGTTCCCGCGACGGCGCGAGGCGAAGAAGCCGAGTGTGAATGTGGAGCCATCTTCCTGATGGTCGGTGACCTTTCGATCGTCGATGCAGCACTCTCAGCAGGCTTCAGCGTCCTGGACCCCTTCGCAGCTACAGTCGACCGAAAGAAATCGAGTGGCACGGACATTGCGACGACGCCATTTGTCCCACGTGAACCGTCCAGACCCGCCGTTGACTCAACCGTTTCCGTTGACAATGGCCTGCGACAAGTCCTTCCGCATGATCCGAAGGCACGACCCCTCAAACGCCCGTTACGCTTCGTCGCCGGTCTGGCTTGCGCGGCGCTGATTGCATTGACCGTGACGTTGATGCGATCGCCCAAGAATGAATCGGCTTGGGTGACGGGACCGAAATCTGATCGAGTCGCGGGTCAGCCACGCATCGCGCTGCCCATTCCGCCCAACGACACACTGCACACCACCGCACCAGCGCAGAAATCCGCTGGGGGGCAGACAGCGCACACGCACGCAGATGACATCGTGACACCGATGCTAAAATCGATCGGGCGGCGTGCAATGGATTTGCTGGGGCAGTCGACCGTAACGCGAGATGATTGCTCAGCGTTCGCCGAATCGATTCGCCCGCTCCAGCAACATCGACAGCAACTCACAAAAGAACATTTCCGTTGGCTTGGAGAGACATGGCGTCAGCTTTCCGAAAAAGCCACCGATGAGGAGCTCAGAGAGCTTTGCCGCATCAAAGCCAACGCGGCCTTTGAAATGGCCGCGTCTGGAGCAAGCAGTTCATCAACTGCCGATGAAAACATTGTCACGCGTCAGCAGGACCAGAAGACCAAGAGCCGTTGATCGGCTCTTTGGTCAAACTTCTCGGGCAAGCTATCGCGACGGTTTACTCTTCGCGAACGTCAGCCGTCAAAATCGCTTTGGCAGTGACCGATTGGTCTCCCTTTGTCGTGATCGCTACAGCAACCTTTTGTGGTCCTGATTCACCAGTCGGCGTGAATGAAGCACGCACGATGTGACGAGTCTTCTCGCCCACGGTCGGTGCAAACTCGACATCCCAGCCTTCGCAAGTGATCGAATCGATCGTGAATGGGCTGACGCCTTCGATCACCAACATCTTGGAGACGCCTTGGCCAAGTTTCAGGCTACCCAACGCAATCGCTTGCGGCGAGATGCTCAACGGGCTTTCCACTTGACCTGAAACCCTGAATGGGACGTCGGGTCGCTTGGTGTCGTTGGTGATCACAACGATCTCATTCTGGAAATACCCGGTGGGAGCGTCTTCACGAACCGTCACGGCAATCTCATATTCGCAACGACCTGCCCCACGGCTGACCAAAGTCTTCGATGGCTGCAACCATGGCAGATTGCTACGCACGTCCACGATGTCCCAGTCATTTCGTCCCGCGTACAACACACGAGTCTTCGTGGTCGCTGCATCACCTTGATTGATTTTGCCGAAACTGATTTCACCGGGATGGAAAACCATGTCACTGCGGATGTAACCGTCAACGCGAAGTTGCACTTCGGTAAAGAACGGTTCATCGATCACGACGGTCAACGTCGCTCCTTTCTTGCCGCGAAATGTGCCGGTATTGAATCGAGCCAGGATCGAACCTGCTTGCCCTGGTTCGATGTACTCCGTCTGAATGATCGGGGTCGTGCATCCGCAGCTTGCGCGAACTGATTTGAGATGCAGACGTTGGCTCAGCGGATTGAACACCGTGAAAACGTGCTCGGTCTTTGACGCCACGGCGACCGTACCGAAGTCGTGGTTTCGTTCTGGAAACGCGCTATCGGGCCACTGGGCCCGTTGGGCGACAGGAGCTTGGGCAACCGCCGTTCCTGCGAGGCAAGCGATCGTCAACGTCAATAAAATGTTCTTCGTGGCACGGAACATTGTGTTCCCCCGTTTGTGCGATTGATATGGTGCTGCGATGGTCGTGCGTGCGTCAATGCCGAGGCCCCCCGCGTGGCGAATTCTTGCTCGCTCAAGTGGGCCGTCAACTCGATGCTGGAGAAAGGTTAGGTCATAACCAAGTTGTGCAAGGACAATTTACACAAAATCCTGGCATGAGCTTGACTTTTGGCGTCCCTAGCCGCCGACACCCCAATTTAACGGGTGTCTCCGCCCCTTCTTCCCAAAAGTTAACGCAGTTGAGCGGCAGAACAAGCTAAACCAGCCGATTTGGCGACGAATATTGCTTTATCAAGCTCTGCCGGTCAGGAAGGATGGTGGTGATCGCGAATTGTAGGCAATCGGGGCTGGATGGGCGAGTTGGCTACGAGCGTCATTTCGTTGGCGATCGCTCCGAGAACGAGCGTCAGCATTTCCAAAAAACGAAAAACAAACGGATCAGAACGCTGGTGACTCGCTTGTCGCGAACCCAAATTCTGGTCTAGACTCTTAGTCAGCAATGGCAAGACCATTGTTGCCCCGCCCAGCGAAACTGGGTGAGGACCAGGAGGATAAGCGAATTGGCAAGCAGACTGATTCGAAATCAGTTGCCGGGCAACCGGTTGCGGGTTCGAGTCCCGTGTCCTCCGCTATTTTTGAGAGATGCGATCGAGGGTGTCACCTAAAACGGCACCCTCGTCGCGCTTCGGCACAGTTACGAACGTATCCAACGCATCCAGCATCTCGCCAAGTTCGGCCGTAGGCTGGGCGGCCCACAATGCATCTCCCGTGCGATCAGCGTTGATCCCGACGTAGTACTTCAACGTGGTTTCAATCGATTCATGCCGCATCAATTGCTGCAGAACAACCGGCATCACTTTCGGTGCCCAACGAGCCCCAAAACTGCGTCGAAAGTCGTGAGCGGTCGCATGCTGCTTTGTTCCATCGGCTCGCTTTCGCGCGACGATGACGTTGGCGGCTTTTCCCGCATCGCCGATGCGTTTATCCATCGTCAACGATGGAAAGGCTGTCTCGACCATTGATGGGCCACTTGAACACCCGTCCATGACGCTTTTTGGGAGGCACCGACCGAAGCATCGCCACAAAGTCGGGAGCGATCGGAATCATCCGATCCCGCTTCTTCTCGGGTAAGTGGTCGCCCTCGGCTCATTGTTCCAGACGGAACTCTTGGCAAAGGTGGAGGGGTCGGTCGACGGTTGATCACTCGATCGGCTGGACTACAGGATTTAGACGATTGCATTGATCGGCCCCACCGCAGCGATTTAGCATTGACTGCTCGTCGCTGAGGCCGATGCAACTTTGGCATGCCAGGTCAAATCCAAAACCGCTTCGGTGTCATTCGCTGGCTCCAATGCTGCTCCGACGTCGGCTACCTTCCGCAGAACATTAGCCAAACAGCACGAGGCCGCTTGTCCGCCTCATTTTTTCGCACCGACTTCACTTTCGGTGCCGAAAGTCCGATACTATGGACTGACAACGCATTTGAAGGGAATTCCCATGACAGTCGCATTGAATTTCGGTACTGACCAAGTAAACGAGTTGGGTGAGCGGATTCGTCGACGATTGGAGCCAGGCAAAGGTGAGCGTCCGGGGCGACCAAGTGACCCGTCGTGGACGGTTCAGCGAAAGCTGTCGATGAACGACGAGACGCTGCGAACGCTAGAGTTAATTGCGAAATCTGTCAGTACGGATTCGCGAAGGGTCAGTCCCATGCAAGTTGCTGCCATATTAATTGAAGACGCGACGCAGGGATTGCGAAGCGACGTAAATCAGAGAGGGTGAAGCCAAGATGGCTACTGCACAACAACTCAAAGCACTGCTGCAAAGCTACAGCGAAGCCGATGGCGAAATGTTCGTCTCGGTGGCTTTGCAAATCGCTGCACATGAAGCGAAGGCAGGAAAGGGCAGACTCGCAACTGATATCAAGCGGCTTGTCGATGACATTAAGGTTAAGCACAAAGAAGCAAAGGTCGGTGGCTCGGTTCCGATCACACGGCCTGCGGGTGAACTGGCAGCATTGCTGTCGGCAACCTACCCACGCACAAAACTTTCGGAAATGGTGCTGGCACCGGAACAACGAAATTCGCTGGAGTTAGTGCTGCACGAGTACCGGCAACAGTCGAAGTTGAGAGAACACGGATTGTCGGCTCGACGCAAGCTGCTGCTCGTCGGGCCTCCGGGCGTCGGAAAAACGATGACCTCTTGGGCATTAGCCGGGGAACTGAAGCTTCCCCATTTCACGGTTCAACTGCATTCGCTTATCACAAAGTACATGGGCGAAACGGCAGCGAAGCTGTTCGCAATTTTCGAATCAATGCGACACACGCGTGGCGTCTACCTATTCGATGAATTCGACGCCATTGGATCGATGCGCGAAGGCAGTAACGATGTTGGTGAAATCCGTCGCGTACTGAATTCGTTCCTTCAGTTTTTGGAACAGGATGAATCCGATAGCCTGATCATTGCCGCAACCAATCTCGAAGCCATCCTGGACGATGCGTTGTTTCGACGCTTCGACGATTTCATCAGATACGAATTGCCGCGGGCATCCGAACTGAAGACACTTATCGAAAATCGGCTAGCCGCGTTCAAACTGCCCAACGACAGCCTGGCCAAGGCATCGAAACTCGCGGAAGGACTGAGCCACGCAGAAGTTTGTCGCGCGTGCGACCAAGCGGCAAAGATCGCTGTCTTGGCCGATAGACGAACCATTGGAACTGATGAATTGTCACAAGCAATTGAAACCTTGCGAAAACGAAAACAGACTTTGAAATAGGCGAAACAAGCGTCAATGGCGGACTTCCCACACTTTGTACTTAAGGAGACTCGAACGTCGCTGGCGTACACATCCACGATTCGTGGCGGCGATAAGAAGAACAGTCCGCCTCGACCCGAGCGGAAGACTCATGCCGATCAGTTGCTTGACGCACTTGAGAAAGCTGAAAAGAAAGCAACCGCGAGTCAAGCAGCGGAACCCGCAAGAGAGGGTTTGCAGTTCATTCCGATGGTGTTCGACCAAAGTTCAGACTTTGATCTTGAGATTCGGCAACTCGAAAACACCTCGCCGGGCACGCGGATCGTCAGTGCCAAAGAACGAGACGGCAAGAAGGAATATCTCGTTGCCGTTCCCAACAGCGAGGTAAGCAAGTTTGCTGACAAGTTTCGCGATTACCGTGACAAAGAAACGAAGAAGAAGCAGACACCTCTGAACGAAAAGTTAGCGTCCAGTATCGAAACGATCGATTCCGCTGAGCTTGAAGATTACTGGACCGATGCTTCGGAAAACCTGCCGCACGCCGATGAAGAGATGTGGTGGGAGATTTGGCTGAGTACTGCTGAGACGGACGACGATTTGGCGGCGTGGTTTCGCCGCGTAGCGGCAAACGAGAATGTGGTCACGAGCCCACAGCAGGTTGCTTTCCCTGACAGGCTGGTCATCCTGGGCTTTACTAGTTTGAATGGGTGGCGAAACTTTCCTGGTCTGCTCAACCACCTTACGGAACTGCGTAAGGCAAATATTGTTGCAGGCGAGTTCACGAAGCTTCCCCCGTCCGGTCAAGCGGAATACATCAACAACCTCATAAGTCGCACAACTTTCGCCGCTGTAAGTGCCGTGCGGATTTGTGTTCTCGACACTGGTGTCAATCGTGGACATCCTCTGCTCGAACAGTCGTTAAGCTCCGCAGATACTCAGGCGTGGGAGGCCGACTGGGGAAGTAGCGACCATGACGGACATGGGACCGAAATGGCGGGAGTTTGTCTTTATGGGCAGCTTCGCGATTATCTCTATGGTGATGAACCACTAGAGTTAGCGCATCGGCTGGAGTCAGTGAAGATTCTTCCTCCAGCTGGCCAGAATGATCCACCTGACTATGGGCCGATCACTGTCGGCTCGATGTCGCTCGCTGAAATCGCATCGCCGTCAGCAAGTCGGATATTCTGCATGGCGGTGACCGCCGCCGGTGATGACCAGTGGCGTCCGACGCTCTGGTCGGCCGCAATCGATCAAGCCGCGAGCGGAGCGAACGACGAAACTCGTCGGCTGCTGATCGTCTCGGCAGGGAATTTGCGTGAAGATATCGGCAAGAACTATCCCCATGAAAACTACGTCTCAAGTATCGAAGATCCTTCGCAGTCATGGAATGCTCTGACTGTTGGTGGTTACACCAAGCTGGCTTGGATGCAAGAAGAAGGGCTTGAGGGTTATGCTCCGATTGCAAAATCGGGATTGCTTTCGCCAAGTAGCCGAACTTCACTTTGTTGGGGCGACATTCCTTGGCCATACAAGCCGGATGTCGTTTTTGAAGGCGGCAACTACGCATCCGATAGCAGTGGATTCATCACTAACGCCGACGACCTTAATTTACTGACCACTCGTTCGACTGCCGATTCGGACGCTTTGCTTGGAACGACCGGCGACACGAGTGCTGCAACCGCACAAGCTGCGAACATGTCAGCGATTCTGCAAGCAGAGTACCCAGACTTTTGGCCTGAGACCATTCGCGGACTCGTTGTTCACTCGGCCGAATGGACATCCCAAATGCTGGATGAATTTCCGACAGCACAACGAAAGCAGAGATTGCGAGTCTATGGAATGGGCGTTCCGAATCTTGGACGTGCGAGGAGATCGGCAAATGGCTTCGCGACGATGGTAATTCAAGATCGTCTTCAGCCCTTTTCATTTGGCTCATCGGACAACTCGGCCAATGAAATGCATCTGCACGACTTACCGCTACCGCGTGAAGTTCTTGAAGACCTGGGAAGCACCCACATCAAGATGCGGGTGACGCTCTCTTATTTCATTGAACCGAACCCACCAAGGCGTGGATACGTTGCACAGTATCAGTACGCATCGCACTGACTACGTTTTTCGGTGCGAAGGCCCGAAGAAACACCAGAGCAAATGCGTCGCCGTTTGTCCCGAAACTTCTGGGACAAGGATGCGGATGGAAAATCGGTGTCTCCACCTAAAGGCAGCACTGTGACTGACAACCGCGCGTGGGAGTTAAAAGAAACCGTTGCGGTACGTGGGTCCGTTCACTCTGATTGCTGGAGCGGGACTGCTGTTCAGCTTGCATCCTCGAACTTGATTTCGGTTTATCCCGTGACGGGATGGTGGCGATACCGACGCGACCAAAAAACTGTTGAGAAGATGGCGAGGTACTCGCTTATCGTCAGCATCTCGACTGACGACTCAGAAGTTGACTTGCGCGCAATTATTGCCAACGAGATTCAAGCTCGAATCGACACCAAAGCCGCCATCGAAACGAGGATTGACGTATAGTCAAATTTGTCAAGCGTCGTTTGAATCACCGTTCGCACCAGCACCTTTGTCGGGTGGCGATTTTTTTAGCTCATCAAGTTGTTCGCGGAGTTGTTCGATCGTCGAATTCAATGTTTTGAGAAGAAAAGGTTCCAGGACTCAAAAGTCGGGGTCACTCGGGGCAGGCTCACGCAAGGCTGCGTGAGCTATGAACGCGGGTTGCAAGTTGCAGCGATCGGACGCTGTGCTCCGGTGGCCGACACCGGAGCACTTTTCAATTTCCTAAAACATTGTGGTTTCATCGACGGAAACGGCAAACCGAGGTTTGGAATCTGCTGAGACAGGACAAAGCAAAGCGAATTGGCAGCCACGCGTCGAAACGCTGACTACGCACATCCATCCAAGAGCTAGGGCGCCGCGATTCGGTGGCACTGTTCATTTGCCAAGGTTCCCGGGTCGCAACTAAACGCTCTACCTCGTCGACTGGTACAGCATCGATGGCGGCAACAAGCTCGGGTGCGGGTTCAAAGCTCTTGAGCAGGGCAACGGAAGCGAGGCGAAGGCGGTATTGGCCACAACGAAAAGGCGGCTGCGTTTGGCTACGACAGACGTAGACCGAGTTGCTCGTCGCTGTTCATCTCGAATACACGGACCGTTGTTCGGCCTGTGGGTGTTTTGCCGACAATCTGAATCCCTTGCCACTCAAAGTGCTCGTCCCAATTGTCTTGACGCGGATGGAAGCAGGACAGTGATTTCTCCTGTTTCAGGATCGATGCCCGTCAAGTTGGGACCTTTGTGCAGATTGCAGTCAATGCAGGCCAAGGCCAGATTGTCTAGATCGTTGGTCCCGCCATGCTTTCGAGGGACAATATGCTCGACATGCAGTGTGGCCAAGGGCGAGTCGTCTTGGTGTAGCCGACAGTATTCGCAGCGATGCCCCGCCCTTTCCCGAACGATCGTCTTGGTTGATTCGTTCACCGCCTTTAGGAGTCAGAATTCAAAAGGCGCCGAGCTTGTCTCTGAAGCGTTGCAATAAACTTGTTGGCGCGGACGTAGCCCTGGTATTCCAATCGTTCCTGATCCGTCAACTCTCCCTCAGTCGATTTGGCCGCGAGTTCTTCAATCCGCGCACGAAGCTCGAGATCGACATCGAAGCTAATGACAGTCTCAGCTTTTGGCTGCGGCAAAACCTGTCGCAATACGGGACTGACGGCACGGTCAAACGCGGTGGATTCGGCGGTTGGATTCATGCTTCTAATATAGCGTTTGAGGGCCGGCAAAGCCAGGAAATTGACGCCGGTTTGCTTGTTCTGCCCGGCGACCGGATTTAGCTACAGGGACGACATTTGAGGAGAAAATGGGACGGAGGGAATGAATCGTCGGGATTAACGACTAGCGAACTTAAAGTACCCCGGTGGCCGACGTCGGACGCCTACCGCTTCGATTAGGGTGAATTCGCTTCGGTCCCCATAACGTCAGGGCATTCATGCGATTTCGGGCCAGTCCGAGTCCGCAGCGTCCGATGCAACTTCGGCACCTTAGGTAAAATCCAAAACCGCTTCGGAGTCATTTACTGGCTCCAATGCGGCACAGGCGTCGGCCACCGGGGTACCGAAACAACTCGTCGCGAGTGATTGGAGGGCGGATTGAAACGTCGTGGATGGCGTTCTTAAATTTATACGGCGGACAGTGTCGAGTCTAACCGGATCGCACCAACTCAAAGCCGCCAACATCCAGGGCATTTCTCGAGTCACCCGGCGAAGCGAGTGTAACGAGTGGGACCGCCACCCTGGGTTGAAAATGCGATCGACTCTTATCTCACTCCCGCTCCGATTTTGGCGGCGAAGCCGCCAAAATCGGAGCGGGAGTGAGGCACTGGTGGGGACGTTATCTATACCCAGGGTTGCAGCATCATTCGCCAACGCGAATGACGGCTTTAACTCTGGGCTATGCTGTTAAACGCCTTCGGCGTAGGGAGAAAAGTTGCGAATGCCGATCCCCGTACAACCCCAAATTTTAAACAGTCCAGCTCAAGCCTCTGGGCATCGACGCAAGTGATTTCAGTTTGTCGCGCGGTTACGGGAGAAATCTTGTTGCTATGTCAAGCGACGAAGAAATACTTCTTGCATGAAATCTCTCGCGATTTGCAGTGGATCAACATTCAGATCATAAACATCGCTTTCGTCGCCGACATCAAATCGCTTTCTCGCGACCCGGTCATTCACGACCAAGACTTCACGTAACGTGATCGGACAATTAGGCAGTTCTGAGATGCGAACGGCCGGCTCGTCACCACGCTGTTCGCTGATCAACAAGCATGCATTTGGGCCAATCCCGTCGACTTGACGATCCGCATCCGAATACCAATGCCGGCCAAAAAAGAAACAGAACTGAACACGTTCTTTGCCTTGTCGGAAGTTCACCCAGAAGTACCAAGTTTTTGAGGCCGAACCACTACTGCGAAGCGTTTCCCACGTAGGCTGATCGAGAATATCAAATCCATTGACTTGGACTTCGACGGAACCATCTGAAGCGTTTGTCAACTGAGTTGCACATCGCTGGAACGCATCTTTCACTTGCTCCATCTGCCGCACCCAACGGAGATACTCCAGTCGTCGCTTTTCATCGACACGAGCATTTGTCTCGCCGATAATGCTGACCGCCCAATCCTTCAATTCGTCGACCTCCCGCTGGGCATTGACATAGATTTGCAATGTGCGATTAAGTGACCGAGTGACCAACTGAGTCAGCGAGTTGAAGTCACCATCATCAGCGGAGGTCAACGAGGCATAATACTCACTGCGATCTTCTTGCCGAATCACGGCAGCACTCAATTTGCCGCCAAACAGAACAAGGTCTTGCCAAAGCCTGGCCATGCGCCCGTTGCCATCCATAAACGGATGTAACCTCGCAATCCCCCAATGAGTCCAGGTAGCCAACGTGATCGGTTCAGCCTCGCTAGACTCTTCCAACAGTTTCAGAAATTTCTCAAGTAGAAAATCCAGCTTCTCCGGGCGGGGCGGTTGGTGCTTCGCCCCAGTGATCATGACCCGATCGCTACGAATTCGCCCCGCTCCCTGATCGAGAACGTCCGTCATGAGCGTTTCGTGAACGGAAGTTAGGGAATCCAGCAAAGACCACGCTTCTCGTTTCGCAACCAGGTCTTGTACCTGATTGATAGCTGTCCCCAAGTTTAGTGCTTCGGTTGCCTCGCGTTTTCTTCCAACGTCGATGATGCTACCGGTGCTCAGAATGCTCTTGGTTTCGCGAAGCGTTAGCGTGTTTCCCTCGATGGCGTTACTGTTGAAAACCCTTTCCCCCAACAATTCCGCCTGGATGTTTGCAATGACATCACTTGGCAGTGGCCTTCGCTCGTTGACTTGCTCCGCAAGCATATTGGCATCGGCAATCAGTTCGGCCGTAATCTGATTGAATGCAAGATCGTCTAAGTGTGGAATATCCATCATCGAAGCCGCGGCAAAGTGAATGGGCTGTGAGTCGTGCCAACACATTGGCACGGAGTATCGACACCCCCGTCTACCAGTCGGTTCGCAACTCGTGATAGTCTACCAAGATGGGCTTTTGACAACACCTGCAACGTGTCGAGACTGGGCACCAGCTAGACGGCAACGCCAAACAAAGTATTGCGTTTCTGCCAATCCGATTCTTGACGACGAAACTCCTTGCTGCTGTGAACCGGCGCGTTGTCGATTGACTAATCTGCTTTCCGGTTTCCTCTATAAGCTTGCTGAGCACCGCGTGAGCACGATTGGGATAGCAATCGATGAGTTCACGAAGGATCGATTGCTACTTTGCTGCCCCGGTAATCGTGGATTTTCGAAACGGTGACAAGAAAAGATTCCAGATTATTCGAATGCGGGTCGTGTAGGAGTTCACGACAGGTTCTTCATCGTCCACAAAAGAAAAGGTTCATGCTGATTCTGGTTCCGCATTTTTTTGCCCTCACATTTTTTTGCCCTCGCTGTCTGTTCTCTGCCAAAACGCGGTTCCGGTAGGTCATGCTGGCGCGACGCCAAACGCATATCGTGATTCGACCGCGCTGGACGTTCCCCGATTTCAGACGGCCAAGCGTGAAGATGGGCGTGCCGTATTTCATCATGCAGAGCATGACCTACGAATACTGGACACCAGCGTGGGGGGCTTTGAGGGTGAGCTTTTCGTTTCGGACTTGCCCGCTCCGCGTTCCTATCGCTATACCCGGGCAAGAGGCTCGTTTTCGCTGACCACGGACTGGAATCCATGCGACTTTTTAGTGTCTTTTCGATCATTTCGCTCGCAGTGGCTATCTGCCCGCCCGTTTCGATGGCCCAAAACGGGGGCATGCCGTTGCCTGGAGGTGCGAATGCTGCTGCCAATCCCAATGGCATGCCGCCGCGAAATCTGCCCTCAAGTGACACGCCGCCCAGTTTGCGAGGAGCCGGTCCTGGGGGCAACTCGGGAAACCTCTCCAACTCCGGCAAGCTGCCTCAAACGCATGGACAAGTGCAACGCGTTTGGGATTTGACGCCTTACACGGGGTATTTGACCAAGCACGATCACCCCGAGCAGGCGGTGATCGACTGGATCCTGCGAGAGACCGGGACGGACCTCTGGTTCACCGCTCCGTTTGGTTACATGAACGCCGATCGCGACAAGCTGACGGTTTATCACACCGACGAAGTCCATCAGATGGTCGCTGGAATCGTTGACCGGTTCGTTGCCGGAGACAAAGACCCGCAGGTGCTGGGGCTGCGGGTGATGACGGTTGGCAATCCGAATTGGCGAAGCAACGCGCACCTGTTGATGCAACACGTCAACGTTGACTCGCCGGGCATGCAAGCTTGGTTGTTGAGCAAGGAAAACGCGGCGATCGTGATGAGTCAATTGCGGGCACGAACGGATACGCGACAGGTGCAAGCTTTGGACCTGATCACCCACAACGGACAAACCGAAAAACTCGCCAGCACACGCGGGCGCAATTACGTCTTGAACGTCAAACCGGCACCGACCGGATGGCCTCCTTATGAGCCGGAGACAGGTGAAATCCAGGAAGGCTATCGATTGGAAATCAGCCCTTTGTTGAGTACCGACGGCAGGGCGATCGACTGTGTGATCAAGGCCGAGATCGACCAAGTCGACAAGCTCAAGCCGGTTGAATTGAACCTGCCGCTGCCCAATGCTCAGATTCACCGGGCCCGAATCGATGTACCTCAGGTCGTCAGTTGGCGTTTGCACGAGCGTTTTCGCTGGCCGTCCGACATGGTCTTGCTGCTCAGTTGCGGTGTGGTTGCAAGTCCCGAACGGCCCCAAGCCACGGTGCCGTTGCTGAACCTGGAAATGATCACCGGAACGACGGCTGGTCGAGCCGACGCCCTGATGTTCATCGAATTTCGCGGTCGGGCATCTGAAAATCTGACCACTACGCCGTTGGTGCCGCAGATGGCGACGGGAATCGGTGCCCCGAATCGTGGCCGTTACTAATATTGGCGGCGATCTCTGGAATTTCCCTCCCCTCTAGCCGGCGGCCATTTGCCCGTAGAATGCGCGGCAGCCGGCAGCGGAGTCGGCTCGCGGTCTTGGGCATTCGGCTGACCAGACTGGAATTGGGACATCGCGAATTTCCGCGACCAACCGCCGACGGCCAGGTGTTGCGAAACTTTCGCCCCCTGGGTGACCTTAGAAATCCCCCGCAGCCTGCTCGGTCAGGTGATCGCTATGGAAAACAAATCGGAGCGTCGTGTCGTTGTCACCGGAGTCGGTGTCGTCAGTCCATTGGGAAACGACCCAGACCGCCTGTTGCAAGCACTGCGTGATCGTGTCAGCGGCATCGGACCGTTTACCCAGGTCGAACACGGAGTCCCGTTGGGGGTCTTGCCGGTTGATCATGGCGGCGAAGCTCGTGAGTTCACGGGCGACATCAGTGACTATGGTCCGTTAGACAAAGCACTGCAGCGGACGATTCGCAAAGGCGCGAAAGTGATGTGCCGCGAAATTGAAATGGGCGTCGCCGTTGCGCAGTTGGCGATGCACGACGCGGGACTGGAATTGGCGTCGATCGATCGAGAGCGTGCAGGCATCGTTTATGGTTGTGACTACATCATGTCGTTGCCGCAGGAATACGCGGCCGGCATTCGCGAATGTCTCAATGAAGACGGCGAATTCGATTTCAGCAAATGGGGTGAACTCGGTCGCCCTCAGGTCAACCCGCTGTGGCTGCTGAAGTACTTGCCCAACATGCCTGCAAGTCACATCGCGATCTACAATGATCTTCGCGGGCCCAACAATTCGATCACCGTTCGCGAAGCTTCAGCGGGTGCCGCTATTTCAGAGGCGTACTCGACCATTTGCCGCGGTCATGCCGACGTGTTGATCGTCGGTGCCACAGGTTCTCGCGTGCATCCGTTGCGAACTTTGCATTCATCGATGCAGGAAACACTCGCATCCAACCGGGACGATCCGACCACCATGAGCCGTCCGTTTGACGTCGATCGTGATGGCAGCGTCGTGGGCGAGGGCGCTGCGGCGTTGGTCTGCGAAACCTTGGAGCATGCCCAAGCCCGAAATGCGAACATCATCGGCGAGGTCGTGGGGTACGGCAGCTCGGCCGTCGGACCGGGAGCCGGCGAAAACCATATGCAAACCGCCTTTGCGAATGTATTGCGTGCTGCGTTGGGCAAAGCAGACCCGAGCTCCATTGGGCACATTCACGCACACGGATTGGGGACAAAACCGTGTGATGCTGCGGAAGCGGCTGCGATTGCGGAGGTCTTCGGTCCGCCGGAACAACAGCCTCCTGTGACGACTGCCAAAGGGCACATGGGTAACTTGGGCGCAGGCGGTGGGATGGTAGAGATCATCGCCAGTCTCAAGGCGCTCGGCGGAAACCTGTTTCCGATCCTCAATTGCGATAACTTGGATCCAAACTGTCCCATTGCGGCCGTGACCAACGATGACACTCCGGCGGGAACTCAGTTCATCAGCGTCAACATCACCCCGCAAGGCCAAGCGTCCGCGGTGAGAATTCAGCTCGTTCAGTAGCGGCATCAACTTAGCGCAGCGATTCTTTTTCATCGATGCGTGCCATCTTTCCCATCGATCAGTTCAACAGCAAACAAACCATCATGTCCGAACAGAGCCCGTCCTACGCGATCACCATCCGCTTGCGTTATCCCGACTTGAGCGGGCTGCTGGGCAAGATCACGACCGCCATTGGCCACGCCAACGGATTCATCGGCGCGGTTGATATCGTCGGTGTCCAGGATGGCCAGATCGTCCGCGACATCACGGTCAATGCGTCCAACGTGGCACACGGACAAGCCATCGTCGAACTGCTCCGGCAGCTCGACGATGTGACCGTGATCAATGTGTCCGATCGCGTATTCCTGATGCATTTGGGCGGCAAGATCGAAGTCAACTCCAAGATGCCGATCAAGACGCGCGATGACTTGTCCATGGCCTACACGCCCGGCGTCGCCCGCGTTTGCATGTCCATTGCGGAGGACCCCGACGCTTCGTTTGCATTGACCATCCGAAAGAACACCGTGGCCGTGGTCAGCGACGGCAGTGCGGTGCTGGGACTGGGGAATATCGGTCCACGGGCCGCCATGCCGGTGATGGAAGGCAAAGCGATGCTGTTCAAAGAGTTCGGCGGCGTCGATGCGTTTCCCATCTGCTTGGAAACTCAGGACACCGAAGAAATCATCGCGACCGTCGCCCGACTCGCACCCACCTTTGGTGGAATCAACCTGGAAGACATCTCCGCTCCACGCTGTATCGAGATCGAAGAGCGGCTGGAGGAAATGCTGGAGATCCCCGTCTTTCACGACGACCAACATGGGACCGCCATCGTCGTCTTGGCCGGGCTGAAAAACTCCTTGCGTTTGCTGGGCAAGGAACTTTCCGAAGTTCAAATCGTGATCAATGGCAGCGGGGCAGCGGGAACCGCGATCACCAAGTTGCTGCAACACGCCGGTGCTCAACACATCGTGGTTTGTGATACCAAGGGAGCGATCTCAACAAGCCGCACCGATCCGCTCAACCCGATCAAACAATGGTTGGCTGAGAATACCAACAAGGATTGCAAGGCCGGGACGCTTAGTGAAGTCATTCGCGGCGCAGACGTTTTCATCGGGGTTTCCGTCGCCGATGTGTTGACCGAAAACGACGTGGCATCGATGAATCGGGATGCGATCGTTTTTGCCTTGGCCAACCCCAATCCGGAAATCAAGCCAGCCTTGGCCGCGCATCATGTCAAGATCATGGCCACGGGACGCAGCGACTATCCCAACCAAATCAACAACGTGCTCTGCTTTCCAGGTCTATTCCGGGGCTTGCTGGATGTTCGAGCGATTCGGGTCAATAATGAAATGAAAATCGCAGCGGCTGAAGCGATCGCAGCCGTGATCGACCCCGAGGACCTGCACACCGATTACATTGTCCCCAGTGTCTTTGATCGCCGTGTCACCGGAGTTGTGGCGCAAGCCGTCGCGGACACCGCCATTGCGACCGGCGTCGCCCGCCGAGGCAACAAACCCTCCTACCACGTCACCTGAGATCGATTGCCGTGAGTTCAACAACCGTTCTGTGCAGACCGTCACGACGAAAGCATCTGCTGCTGATTCTTGGATTCGCCGTTGGCCTGAGCGGAAACGGATACTCGCAGTCACCGCAGGCTGCCCTTGAACCGAGCTCTGACTCGACCGCTGAGACGTCACCAAGCCCATTGTCGTTGGTCAGTGATGATCAACACGTGTCCATCAACCGTGGCGCCGTCGAGCTGCTGCGGTACAACAAGACCGCGTTGCCTGCGCCGCAGGGCATTGATCCCAGTTACGCTCGCAGCGGCTACATTCATCCCGTGCGTACTCCCCGCGGCGTGATGGTCACCGGCGACTTTGCCGCCGATCACCCACATCAGCACGCGATTTTTTCCGCCTGGACGAACACCACTTACGACGGGCATCGCGTCGACTTTTGGAATCAGCACAAGAAAACCGGACTGGTGTCCTATTTAAGTTCTGGAGCCGAGCAGGAAGGCAAACTGGGTGTCTCGTTCAACGTTCAGCAAAAGCACGATGCGTTGAAGGTTGCCGATCAGCCACTGACGATCCTGGAGGAGGAATGGAAGGTCACTGCTGTGAGCAGCGACAACAGTTCGACCTCGCCCTATTTCATTTTCGACATCGAACTGACACAAACTTGCGTTGCCGACAAGCCGCTGATCCTCAACGAGTACCTGTACGGTGGAATGGGTTTCCGCGGCAACAACCAATGGTTCAGTGACGAGTCGGCCAAGGCACTGTCAAAGCTCAAGCCGGAGACCACGGATGCGGCGGACTATCCGCCGATTGAAATCACACGCCATCGTTTCTTGACCAGTGAAGGAAAGCGTCGTTTGGCGGGCAACCACAGCCGTCCCGATTGGGTGGATCTGTCCGGTTTGGTCGATGGAAAGATGGCGGGCATCACGGTGATGAGTCACCCCAGCAACTTTCGGCATCCTCAGCCAGTGCGATTGCACCCCAACAAACCATACTTCTGTTTTTCACCGTGCGTTCTGGGGGCATTCGAAATGAAGCCTGGTGAGACCTACCGAGCCCGATATCGCTACGTCGTCCACGACGGCGAGCCTGATGTCACGCGGCTCAATGAACTGTTTCAAGAGTACTCGCAAGAGTAGGTCGGTTCGTTTTCGCTCTTGGAAAGTCGAACGACAATCGTCGCTCGACTTTCCAAGTCGATAGCGTGTGCTGGCAAACGTTTTGCTAATCCCAAACGCTTTCTTGCGCAGACGCCCCCTCCCTGGCATTCGTCTCAGCGGCTCTGTTCGACCTCCCCCAGCTGTGGAGACTGCTAATTTAGTGAGCCGCGACGCGTGAGCGGCCGGGTCTTACACGAACCCAAGCATCCATTTCAGTGCGTAAAACCCGTGGCTGACGGCCAGCGGCTCAGGGCGTATGACACCAAAGAGCGTTTGGCAGCACAACCATGCTAAGCGGGACGCTATCGCGTGGCGGCTGAAATGCGCAGACTGTTTTCGTGCCAATCCATGTAAACCGTTTCGTGCAAACGTATTGCGAAGACTGTAGTGAGTCGCGTGAATAATCCGGGCTAGCCGCAGGCCTAATTGTTGACGAAACCCATCGAGGCCCGTGACTAGCGCCATCGGCTCACAGACACAACGCAACACCACTGAATCAGCAGTCTCCTGCGCCGGGAGAGGTGACAGTGGTGAGGACGCTGGTGTCTCATTGCGCATGAAGAAACCGGCTTGCCGCGTGTGCGTGCAAGCCGGTTTCAAGGTTGATAAACAGTGTCAGTCAGCCAGCTACTGGTTGAGCTGCTCCTGAATGACCTCTTTGCTGGCGCGAGTCCCCAGGGCGCCCCAAACACCGTAAGGGCTTTTCTTGCCCGGCGATGTCGTCGAGCTACCAACGGGCCAAGCGGGCGAGTTGGCGTATTTATCTCCGGCTTCGATCGAATCGGAGATGAATGTGACCGCACCGTCACCCATCAGAATATGAGCACCGCCTGGGTGACGACTGCCGACGGTGAACATCCCGTCCGAGCCGTCGCCCGAGTAGGCACAACTGACGCCGTTGGGCGGCATGATCGTTGTCACACTGGAGAGCACTGGGCGTCCATCGGTCCACCGCATGCCTTTTCGCTGGGAGGTTCCCCAGTTGTTGGCATTGGTCCCATCAAGGTGGAATTGCGGATCCAGAGGATCAATGGTGCTTTCGCAGTCCGCGGGGGTGATAAAGAATGAAGCGTTCGAGCCACGATTGACGACGGTCGCATTGACCTCCAGCGTATTGCTGTCGACCACGATTTCGCCACACGCGATCGTGTTGCTCAAGCCATCCAGTATGTCACGAAATTTTGTTACCCTCCGCGTTTCAAAGTAACCGCGGTTGTAGGAACCGCGACGTGGCGTGCACCACCCCATCTCATTGCCGTACTGGTCAAAACATGAGTGGTTGTTGCTGGCGATACCATCACCGATACATGCGGCGTAGTTGGTGAAGCCTTCGAAGTTGGCCGGTGGTGTTGCCGGATCGCTTGGGCACCGATAGGTTCCGACTTGAGTCAACCATGGCGTGTAGTTGCGATCCCACGGCACCGGCCCCATGGCTGGGAATGGTGGCGTGCGGGTACTGCCATTGTGATTGATCGCACGAGGATTCGAAATCTGCTCCCACAAGCCTTGTTGCTCGATGAACGGAGTCAAGCCGACCATGTAGCTCAGCAGGTTTCGATTACCAGGGTCGTGGTATGAGCCACCGCTTTGCACAGGGTTCTGCTTGTACGTCGAGTGGTAGTTTTGAATGCCCAACCCGATCTGTTTGAAATTGTTGGAGCAACTCATGCGGCGAGCCGCTTCGCGAGCCGCTTGAACGGCGGGCAACAGCAGCCCAACCAAGATGCCGATGATGGCAATCACGACCAATAGCTCGACAAGCGTGAACGCTCGCCGTCGACTGGCCTCTCCCATCGGGAGTTGTTTGTTCTTCATGGAATCACCATAGAAAAAGACGAAAGAAAAAAAGCCGAAGCGCTGCACTCGAAAGTGCCTCACGTCAACATAAACACGTTGATCTCAGTCGCTATTCGCTACGCTGTTGCGCGGCATACTCGGCTTCCATTTCCGCCATCGTTTCTTCGGAGTGAATGGCGCTGTCGTCCACCGGAGAGACAGTGACAGAGTTATCTGGACCACAGCCAACGGAAACACAAGCCGCCAGGAGCAGCAAGGCAAAGCAAAATCGAGTCATCAAAAACCTCAATGAGAAAAAAGAATGGGAATGGTCGATTGGGCATTCGACCTCCCAAAGCAATGCAGCGGAAACTGCGGATGGGAAGTGAGCTGCCCCTCACCAGCGAATGAAAGCGAACTGCCCGTCCTTGGGAGGACTGACTGCACATGACATCCTTTCGCCGTACTGTGGCTGCTGCATTCACAATCGACGTGATCGGAAATGAAGCACGCGTTAAGACTAGCCCCGCGAGAACCCCAAGTAAACGGACGCGGATCGCAATAAAACGAAAATTCCAGACCATTTCTATATCGGCTCAATTGCCGCAATTCGGTAACTGCGGCAGAAACGACGACACAGCGTTCTTTTTCGCGAATCGTGCACCCTGAATGGGTGGTTTGCGTTCCGCAGATGTAGGTCACGCGCTGCATGACGAAATTCAAACCGGCTGCAACAGCGTAGGGCAGGTTTTCAACCTGCCGAGCATGCGGGAACCCTGGCAGGTTGAAAACCTGCCCCACGGAGCAATCGTTAGGTCAGTTGCTCGGGACGTGCGCAAAATTAGGTGTCCTGTGTCTTTGCAAGAACGACGCGGAGCGATGATTGCTACGTGGATTTCGCGACACGTATTATCCGCACGTCCCCCGCAGCCGCTCAGGCAACTTGAGACGCCCCAAGCGCTCGTGGATCTCCGCCAGCAGGGCTCGACGCTCGTGCGACACCTCCGCCAGATCGGAACGGATCGACCGCTTGCGACTCGCTCGCATCGCTTTCAGAGCCAGATGCGGTTCGATGCGGGATAGGATGGCACGGACATTGGAAATTTCGCCGATGCCAGCAAAACAGTAGCAGTCAGCGTAACCGCATCGGCTGCGGCGAAACTGGGTGATGATGTCTCTGGGACTGACGTCGGTGAGCAGTTCATCGAGAAAGCCGGTGTGTTTTGTGTCCGCCGCACGTAAGGCGAAGCGTAGCGTCGTTCGAAATCGGGCGTTCTGTTCCAGCAAAGCTTTCCAGATCAACTGCATGATCCATGGCTGTGGCATGTTCGTCCGTCCGTCACGCCAGTATTGGCTCTCTTCCACCAGTGAGTCCAAATCGTAGCGACTCAGTACTGCGGTGATCGATTGTTCGATGGCTTCGATATCATCCACAGACGGAACTGCGTTGGATGCATGCTTGATCACCAACTGTTGATACTGCTGCAATAGACAGGCAACAGAGTCACGGTCGCCGTCCACGGCACCGTCGTCGTACCAGCTTGGCGAGACAAGTTCAGATACTCTCGCCGTGGTGCTGCGCGTGGTGTTCATTGCTGTGGCGAGCGAGTTCACGAAGGATTCCACTGCGGATTCGAAACCGTATCGACTCTCATGTGCATACGCCCGATAACGCATCAGTTCGCCGCGATCGCCGAGGGTCAACAGGCACCGTCCCACGACACTGCCGTCATCGGTTCGCCCGTACAAGACTTGTTTGTTGATATCGACGGCGTTGGCGATTGTTGAAAAGAAGTTAAAACCCTCTGGTGCCAAGCATGTCTTGAACCAATGTCCCATCAACAGGTAGTCCATCGGGTCCCGGGAGATTTGCAGGGCATACGCGGGGGCGTTGCCTGGTTCAACTCGTGTCGTTCGGTTGGTGTCCAACCAGGGCGACAGTTCGATTCCCAGATCGGTCATCCGCTGAACAAAGGCTGCGTTCTCTGGTTCTTCGACGCCGGGGCAAGTTTCCCCGGCGAATGAGCGTTTCAAGAGTCTGACTCCCAGGCGTCGCATCCGGGCTTCAAGTCCTGCGACACGCGCGATCAATAGCTGCAAGTCTTGCCGGTCGATTTGATCCGACGGAATGGGTTGCTCGCCAAGATCAAGAAACACTCTGGCTTGATCGGAAAGAGATTGGATCACCCATTTCTCATATCTCGACAACGCACGGTGTTCGATCTTTTCTGCCAGCCGCGCCAGGCGTTCGTCGCTGACGGCGAGTTCACTTGTCAGCAGCCGATCGATCGCTTCGACCCGCCGGGTGAATCGAGCACGTTGCGAGTCATCGAGTTCCGCGGATTCGAGTCGCTGCTGCAAAAACTGCTTTTCCGATTGCCGTTTGCTGGTATCCACAAAATCATGAGCCAGCACGTCGCGAGCGATTTGCTCTGAATTCTCACAGGCTTGAGCGAGCAATCGCAATGACTCGTGGAGACGTTCGGGATAGCGAGCGATCCAGTCATCGTTGGCCAATTGCGGCGGGCTGCTGCTGACGGACAAACCACTTTCAACGATGGCTGAGGCAAGGTTTGCTAATCGCTGCAATGGTCGGTCACCTTCGTCGTGAACGAAACGCTCAATCATTCGACGACCAAGCGGAGAAACCGACAGCGGGTGCAACGCGATCAAATCGTCTTCGTCGATATACTTTGAATCGATCGACCAGAGCAGCGCCGCGAGTGCCCTGGGATGCTCGACAAACGGTTGTGCTGAATAGATTTCTTTGGCAGTCACTCCGTTGACCAAAGTTTGCGTGTGGTTGAAAGCGATGACCAGTTGGGTCGCGTCAGAAACGCTGGGGCAACCTGCAATGATTTCCGCGAGCGATCGAATCAAGTTAGACTGAGTGGGCAGTTCGTCCAAACGGTCCAATTCACAAATGAGCTGAATGAAGGCCGTCAGATCGGGCGTGCGCTGATAGGGTTTTGCAGGTCGCGAGACGGGCTGGCTGGTTTCGAGCCATGGCTCAAAGACTTGCAGGGAGGTCGATCGACCTTGGGGCAACATCTGCCGGATGCACGTCAGCATCCGGTGGGGGTGTTGTGAGCTGCAGACACAGTCGGACAAGCCGAGAAATATTCGCTCGATCGATCGTAGGACACATGCCGACTGCTTGCTATTGCGAACTTGGTTCCATCGAGACAGCAATTGAGTGACCAATGCCACTTGGGTGCGAGGCCTCAGCACGCTGGCTCGCATCCAGGCCGCGATCGATTGCAGAAAGGGATCGGGCAGGTCGATGCCTTCGCCGAGCAGCAATCCCCATTGCATCACAAGTGCGGCGTCCTGGTCCTCGATCATTCGGGCATGGGAGACTTCACGCAACGGTTTCTTGAAGGGGGCTTTCGTCCACGCGCGAGTGACCTGCTGGACTTGCTGCAATTCGCTGCAAATTCGCTCCAACCGCTTCGCTTCGGCGTGCAACTGAAGAGCAATCTCGTCGATGGTTTCCGCTATCGTTGGATTTCCCAACTCGCTCAGGACGTCAAGCAACGCGTTTCTGCGGCTGCCTTTTGCCAACAGGCTTTCATCGATCCAGTGCATCACCAGCGGCAGCATGGTTTGTCGCTCTGCGGGTGCTGAGTCAGACGACTCCGTTGCAGCCGTCTTGGTCGACTGTTCCCGGCGAAGTCGCTCCGCATGATGCCGCACGAAAACACTTGGATCCGGATGATGAATGAAGCGGAATCCGTCACTGAGCAGGAGGTTTGCGATTCGTTCGACACAACTTGGAGCTCGAAATCCGTTGCTGAGGCAAACGAGTTTGAGTTGCAACGCCAAGGGATCGGGCAGCACGGATGGAGTGGATGCTGGGCAGCCATCAAAAACTTTCAATCGCATCAGTCCTTCTGCGGAATTGTCGATCCAATCGATGATCGACGAATCGGCTGGCTGAGGACTCATCCGTTCGGCCATCTGAATCGCCAAGATGCATCGCTCCAGCTCCGGGTGCCGCCGTCGAAGCGTCAACCAAGCACGCTGGGACTTGTCGGTGGAGTCCGCGTGTTCAAATGACTCTCGTAACAGAGACACCGGCGCTCCCTCGTGCACGACACATTTCAGGTTGGCAATCAGATCATCGAACCGTGTCAGCCATTGATCGGGTGATTCAAACAGTTCCGTCAGGGCGTTGGGAAATTGATGTCTCAAGCGCGAGACGGTGAGCTCGGAGCGGCGAATGATTTCACGGTCGATAAGGATCGGCGTGACGGCTCCGGCGGAACCGGGCTTTGGCAGACAGCACCAGTGGACGGAGTCTGGCTGTCGGGATCGCGGAGTCGCAGAAAAGTCGGCAATCGGGAATCCGATCGTCCATTGCAAGTCACGACGGTACATCAATCGCGCCCGGGCGATGCCTTCTCTTGCTCTGCGTTTCTTTTCCGCGCGATCGGCCATGGCACAACTCGATTAACGACAATACCGCAGGGGTCGGTGGCGCTCTTGCCCAGATGATTCATCAGCCGGCACGCGATAGCATCCGGTTCCCAAGTATAGGCGTGAGAACCGGACGCTATCACGTGGCGGCTGATAGGCGCAGACTGTTCTCGTGCCAATCCACGCAATCCGGTTGTGCAAACGTGTTGCGAAGAGCGTAGGGACGTGTTGGGGGGAGCGATGTCGCCTTTGGCTTGTCGTTAAACGAAGGGGGGGTAGCGATGTCGCCTGCGGCTTGTCGTTAAACGATGAGGCGCGGTGGGGGGACGCGGGTTGGGACACGTCCGTGGCCGATAGGTTCAGCTAGAATCGCGGCGATGGCGATCGCCACTGCAGATTACTGCGTTGCTGTTGAGAAACGGGTGCCGTGGTTGGCAAGCCCATTGCGGTCCTGTCGACTGGATCGGACGCTCCGTAGTCGTTCATCTGAGTCGCGTCGGCGAAGGCTTGATTGCCCGAAAGTGAGTTCGTGTTATAGCCCGCATCGGCTTGCATGCGCGGATCGGGCAGATCGTTGGCGCCCGAAAGGGGAGCGGCGTTGCCACTGGGGGCGAAACCAGGGGCTGTGCTTTGCAGCGGAGGCAGGATTCCTGGCGTGGAGTAGACCGTTCCGTTTGATGAAGGCCCGTTGATTGTAGTTCCGTTGATTGCAGCGCCGCCAAACGCTGAGCCGGCTTGTCCCGCACCGTAATGGATCGGCGGTGCCGAGTTGAATTGAGGCGAGTTGTATTGGGGGTCATTTCCGTACGATGAGCGATAGCCAGGTGGCGGCGGTGCGTTGGTCAAGTCGATGACTTGCATGCCGCCGGTGCGTGGTCGCCCCAGGCTGTTATTCTGATCGGAGATGTTATTGGGAACCATCGAACCGTTGTTGTTGCCATAGGCGTCTGGCGAATACATGTTCGGTTGAGATGAGTTTCCCATGCCGTTGGAAAACGCAGCGCCGCCCGCGGGCTGAACTCCTGAGCCGACGGTGCCGAAATCACTGGCACTCGCAGGCGAGACTGCATCGCCGCGCCAGCCATCATTGGTTTGGTATTGTGGTGCATAGTTGCTCGACGGGGCCAATGATGCTTGGCCGCCCATGTAGTTGTTGGGCACCGTGTAGGAGCCGGTCGATGGTGGCGGAACACGAGTCGCTCCTCCCATCGGCCCGATCGCGGACGTCGGTTGGATCGGCGAGAGCATGCCGCTGGGGACCATCGGCGAGACCGGGGTCAGTGGCGAACCGGGCGTGACCCCAGTGGTTTGACGGCACCCCGTTGCAAGCAACGCGAGCATGCCCATCGCGCACATGTTGCGCAAGGCAGGCGATCCGGATCGTTGAATGAGTTGGTGCATCACTGAAATGCCTGTGCATGCTTTTGATGAGCGGTGAATTCCGATCAAAACGTCTGACGCGTCGACTGCTACGTTTCGATCCCTGTTACCGAATTCCGAGGGTTGGCCCCGGGGCTCGGACTCTGAGTAACTGGGCTTTAGCAAAACTTGGGATTTCCTCGAAAGACCAGAACGATGCAGCGCGCGGTGTGATTGGTCTGTGATTCGCCTGCGTTGTGACTTGGGCAAGCTAGCAAAACTGGTCAGTCAATCCGGACAATCGCTACAGACCGCAGGGATCACTTGGGGGCGGTCGTTCACGTTGGAGTCGTTTTCTTTGCGGCGATGCTTGGGCCGCTGGTGAGCTAAACACCCTGTAGCTACTCCGCTGGTTGATTGCGTTTTTCTCGCCTCGCTTTGTTGTTTGTGCTCATGTTGACCCCACGCCGTCAGATTTGGCGCTCGATTTCTCCTCGCAGTTCGGCAGGCCCGTTGAACTGCATGTTTGTGATCACCAGCATGCCCGTCGGTGGCGCGGAGACATTGCTGGTGAACATGATGCGTCGCATGGATCCGGCGGTGATTCGTCCCGAGGTGGTCTGTCTCAAAGAACCAGGTCCACTTGGTGAGCAGATTGCCGGCGAATTTCCGGTGACGGCCAGTTTGTTGAGCGGAAAATGGGACCTTCGCGTTTTACCGCGACTGATTCACTTGATGCGTCGACGCCGATCCGATGTGGTGATCACGGTTGGGGCGGGAGACAAAATGTTTTGGGGGCGTTTGGCGGCTTATTTGGCCGGCGTGCCTGTGATCGCGTCGGCGCTGCACAGCACCGGATGGCCTGACGGCGTGGGACGGCTGAATCGTTTGTTGACGGGAATGACCGATGCGTTCATCGGGGTAGCCGATTCTCACGGCGAGTTTCTCCGGGAATTCGAACGATTTCCTGATCATAAGGTCCACGTGATTCGCAACGGAGTGGATTGCGATCGGTTCGTACCCGACCAATCGGCACGAGAAAGTGTTCGTGAGGAACTGGGTTTGGCCGCCGAGACGTCATTGGCCGGGATCGTCGCCGCGTTGCGTTCGGAAAAGAATCACTCGATGTTGATCGACGTGGCCGCTCGATTGAAATCATCCCACCCGGATCTGCATTGGTTGATCATCGGCGACGGTCCTGAAAAAGAATCGATCGAAGCGTCTGCGAAGCGGTTGGGGGTCGCGGATCGAGTCCACCTATTGGGAACGCGTCACGATACGCCGCGCTTGGTTGCTTCGCTGGATGTGTTCACCTTGTGCTCGCTCAACGAAGCATCACCGGTCTCGATCCTGGAAGCACTCGCGTGTGGCGTCCCGGTCGTGTCCACGGACGTGGGCTCGATCAAAGAGTCGATCCTGGAAGGCAAAACGGGGTACTTGGTGGCATCGGAGGACGTGGACGGGTATTGCGACGCGGTGGCAAAGGTGATGGTTTCACCGGAAACGCGGCGGGAGATGGGGCGGGCAGGACGCGAATTGGTCATCCGCACAGGTTCATTGCAGTCGATGGTCAGCGGATACCAGGACTTGGCGACCAAGCTCTACGACAGATGGGTACGTCCAGCGACAGAAGCGTCAGCGGGGTTGGTACGGACTGCCACAGAAATCGCTTCCTCACCGCGACTTCGCAAGTCGTCGGCGAGCAAGTAGACTTCCGCACATGACCCTCACTAGTCATGTGATCGTTCTGCTCGCCAAACTCTTCAGCGGCTTCACCGTGCGCTGGGTGGATTGCCAGCCGGACACCTGCCAACGAATCTATTTCGCGAACCACACCAGCCATTTGGACGCTGTCGTGCTGTGGTCCGCTTTGCCGCGCGAATTGAGAATGGTGACGCGGCCCGTTGCGGCCAAGGACTATTGGTCACAGGGCTGGCTCAAGCCGCACATGGCAAAGAGCTTCAACGCACTGTTGATCGACCGCAAAGAGATCAAGGTCCACCGCAGCCCCATCGACATCATGCTCAGCGAGATGGGAGACGTTTACTCGTTGATCGTGTTCCCCGAAGGCGGCCGGAGCAGTGGTGACGAGATGGGGGAGTTCAAAAGCGGTCTGTACTACATCGGCAAGAAACGTCCCGACTTGGAGCTGGTCCCGGTGTACATCGACAATGTCAACCGCATTTTGCCGCGTGGCGAGTTCCTGCCGGTGCCGCTGCTGAGTTGCATCACGATCGGGCAACCGATTTTCTTGGAGGCCGGTGAGCCCAAACAGGAGTTCTTGGCTCGGGCACGAGAGGCCGTTCAGCGTTTGAAAGAAAAGTAGGTTCAGCGTGACATGATCTGCCAAATCTGTTGAGCCACCGCCAGATCGTTTTGCCCGGCGTTGCCGCGTCCGTAAACAACACGGTTGTAGGCTGCGGCCAAACGCCCCGTGGGTTCGCTCAGTTGAGGTGACGCCGATGCGGCGCGGCGGACAAACTCGTCGGGCGTTTCATCTTTTTGACGCAGCGCACCGCGGTCACGCATCCACGCTTCGTAGGCTTGAAAAGTGATCACGATCACGCGACGCGGATCCGATTCGACTCCGATCGGGTTTCGGAAGGACGAGAACGGGCGACGAAAGGCTTCGGCGCTTGCCGCCGTTTCGGCTTCCGATTCCTCGACCGGCGTGGCTGCTTGGCCGCCAAACAAACTCGCCCACCACGCGACAAACGCCGCCCAGTTGCGGAAGACGAAAACCGCGACGATCACCAGCAACACCAACATCAGAATCAGCTTCAACAGACTGCCCAGCCCGGTGAGTAGTCCAGACAACATTTGTTTGAGCTGACTGGTCATCGAAGGCGAATCCGATTTCGGCTTGCTTGCCTCGGACTCAGGTGGCTGTGACTGCTGTGATTGTGATGACTCGGGTTCCTTTGACTCGGGTTCCTTTGCGGACTCATCGTCCTGGGGTGGTTTCGATTGGGTTTCTTGCTTGCCTTCTTGTTGAGGCTGCTGTGACTGTTGTTCGTCGCCAGAGTCGCTTGGCCGCTGTTGATCGGAGTTCTCGGACGGTTTGGATTTTTGGGACTGCTCCGACTGCTGAGACGATTCGGACGCATCTTTTTGCTGGGACTGCTCCGTCGATTCACTTTGTTGAGAAGGCGAATCCGCGGGTTTTCCCTTCTGTTGTTTGTCACCATCGGGCGACTTGGACGGCGAGGAGGGTTTTTGTTCGGACGGTTGGCCGGAGGAATCGGGGCTGCTGGACTCTTGCTCCGACGCGCCGCTCTTGCCTTTGTCGGAGGATTCGTCTGATGGCGGTGCCGATTGCGAGTCACGGTTTTTGGCGTTGGGGTCGCCCTCGGATGCTTCACCGGGCTGTCGCTCCCGGTCTGACTTTCCCTGGGTTTGTTTGCCCTGCGGCTTTCGGTCTTGGTCGGTTTGGGCGGACTGTTCGTCCGACTTCTCAGCAGCTTCGTCGCCCCAGCCCTGCGAGCTGGCCTGTTTTTCGTCTGGCGTGGTCAACCATGCAGGCGGTTCCAGCGAGGCGAGCAACTGGCCTGGCAGGGGCGCGATGTAGGCCACCAGCAGGACGATTGCGATCAAACCTAATCCGCCGGCTAGCCAGGCCACGGAAACGTTGTGCGGCATGTCGACTTGACGCTGACGCAGATAGCGGCGTAGCCCCAGAAAGCTCGTCGTCACCAACAGGGAGAGGCTGGAAAAGAGATAGAGCGCGAGGAATTTCAGCGACTGCGACCACAGCAAATCATTGCCACCCAAGAAAAACTGCCCCAGTCCGAACAGTGGCAAAGCCGCCAGCGCCAGGTAAAACACCGTGCGTCCGGGCTGATGCGTCTTTCGGGGCGGCGCGGCAGTTGGCTCAACGGCGTTGTCTGCCTCTGGACTTGTCTGGTCGTTTGTCTTTCTCAGCGCCTCTGCATTTTGACGGATCAGAATCCTGCCCGAGTCCATCAACCCTTCGCCGCTCGCGTCGACATCATCATCGATCAGGGTGCAGTCGTAGGTGATTCGATCGGACAGGTAGGCGATCATCACCAGGATCGGAATCGCCAACAGCGGAGAACCGACGTATTGACTCAGCACCAGCAATGCCGCTGCGCCCAAGGCACCCAGGTAACCAATCGAGTACTCACGGCTTTGTTCGATGGACACCCTCGCCACCGCGACGGACCCCATCGTGTACATCAACAGGATCCAGGAGACGCGACCGCCGAACCCGCCTTGGTAGATCAGCAACACAAAGAACTGTGCCAGACTGCTGATCATCACAAAAATAAGAATCGGAGCCACCGCGATGGCTGCGTAATCGGCGACAGTCTTGGGCGGGGCCACCTAACGATTCAGCTTTGCGTTGAAGTCAAGAGAGAACAAAACCACTGCGCACCATTCGGGCATCCGACGCGGCATTGTCAAATCACTCGCCTGCTTGTTCCGCATCCGGGTGCGCCGCCAACCAACGCTTCATCGCCGGCCCGACCTTCTCCATCTTAACCCACTTGCCTCGCGTCTTACTGCTTTGGACCAACGTATCAGGCTCAATTTGCCCTTTATCGATTCGATGTAGTAAATCCGCTTCGCTGATGGGGCCAACGCGACGCGATTTGCGAAGCCACCCCGTGCCCATGTAAAACCAATCTGCAGTCATGGATCATCTCCTAGATGAATGTTCATCCGAATATCGCGATCAAGGTACGTCTTTAGATGCACTAATTACGCAACCCAGTGCTGTGGAGGAAAGGCAGATTGATGGGGAAACCAATCGCCTATACCTGCATGTTAACGTGAACCATTTCCCCGATGAAGGTCGTTACGGGGAAAACCAGCTCATTTCTGACGAACGGGCCCTCCAGTGAGGGGTGAGCGTTTGTCGATTTTTGGGGGCTCAGGTCCGCACATCCCTGTTTCCGCACGTCCCTCGGCGTATCTTCCAAATGGAGGAACAAAACCTTCGCAAGTCTCTGTCACCTCTCCCGGTCGCTGGAGACTGACCACATTCTGACGCTGGATGGTGCACAAGTCTCTTCGGGCTCTCTCTTGGTTGGCCCATCTATACGTTCCGACCGAAAAACGCCAAGCTATCGGCTGATTCAACACCGCATTGCCAATCGAATCTCGGAAAAGAAACAAGAATGGACGAGCTGATCCAAAAATTGACCAACCAATTGGGTATCGATCCGAGCGTCGCGGCGTCAGCCACCGCCAAAGCGATGGCTTTGGTCAAAGAACAGGTGGGCGACGATCTCTTTTCCAAGATCTCCAACGAAATCCCAGGCGCCGATTCCGCAGCCGAACAAGCAGATGCGCCAGGCAGCGTTGCCGGAGGGGGGTTGATGGGAGCGATCGGTGGACTTGCTGGAGGACTCTTGGGTGGTTCTGTTGGCGACGCGGCCAAGCTGGCTCAAGGGCTCAGCGCCAGCGGTTTGCAAGCCGGACAATTGGGCGATTTCGCGTCCACACTGGTTTCGTTTCTGAAAGAAAAGCTCGGGGACGATGTGGTGCAGCAAATCGTCAGCAAAGTCCCCGCCTTGAAAAGCTTGCTAGGCTAATCGCTGTCTGTCCCGCGTCCACCTCTCATACGCACACACAACTCATCTCACGCAACGTTCCATGTCCGCTTCTGAATTTACAAAACGCCAGCGTCAACTCCGCAATCTCGTGGTGATGGCATTGGCTGATGGTTCCATTGGGGAACGCGAAGTGAACTTGGTTGCAGAACGCTGTCACGAACTCGGTTTGGGCGAGTCCGATTTGCAGAAAGCGATGGAGTTCGGATTGGGGGACGATGCCGCTTTGGAGTTGCCCGTCAACGTGGACGAACGCAATGAATTGATGCAGGATCTGATCCGCATGATGGCCGCCGACGGCCATTTGGATGAGAGCGAGAAGCGTTTGTTCGCGTTGGCTGCCGTGAAGATGAACATCTCCACGGCGGAACTGGAGCAATTGATCGATGCGACGCTGAGTTGATTTGTGGCAAAGATTCTGATCACGTCTGGACCTACACGCCAATACTTGGACCCGGTCCGCTATCTCACCAACGCGTCGAGTGGCCGAATGGGCGCGGCGCTTGCCGATGCCGCATTGCGTCTGGGGCACGATGTCGTTGTTGTCAGCGGCCCGGTGTCGATCGACTATCCTCGCGGAGTGGAGTTGGTCCAAGTCACCACGACCGACGAAATGCTGGACGCTTGCCGGCGACTCTTTCCGGAATGTGATGGTGCGATTGGAGCTGCGGCGCCGTGTGACTACATGCCGCATTTTGTTCAAACACAGAAAATCGCAAAAACTGGCGAGCCGATCGCTTTGGAGTTGATCGAGACACCGGACGTCGTCGCGATGATGGGTCAAAACAAACGCGCCGATCAGTGGGTCGTCGGGTTTGCCCTGGAGACCGCCGACCGGCGTTTCCGAGCCACGGTGAAACTGCAAAAGAAACACTGTGATCTGATCGTCAGCAACGGACCCCAAGCGATCGATTCGTCGGACAACGAAGTGGAGTTGCTGAGTCCTGATGGTACGGTCGTGATTGCGGTGCGTGGCGACAAGCAATACGTCGCCGACGAACTATTGCAACACATCGAAAAAAGACTTGTTCTCCACCAACCGAAACAAAATTCGGCCAAGGACACGTGATGGATTTATCGACTCAACTGGGACGTCTGAAACTCAAGAATCCGATCATGGTCGCATCCGGGACGTTTGGATACGCGCGAGAAATGCAGGGCATCGTCGATGTCCCCAAGCTCGGTGCCGTGTTGCCCAAGACGATCACCGCAGAACCACGTATCGGCAATGCACCCTGGCGCACCGTCGAGACATCCGCCGGACTGCTCAACGCCATCGGCTTGGACAACGACGGCGTGGACGCGTTTTTACAGCACCACTTGCCCTACTTGAAGGAACTCGGAACTTCCATCGTGGTCAGCGTCGCCGGACGCACCGTGGATGATTTTGTTTCTCTTGCGGCGCGGGTCGGCGCAGAAGGCGTCGCGGCAATCGAGTTGAATTTGTCTTGTCCCAACGTCAGCGGCGGTGTCGACTTCGGCACCAACGCCAAGTCCTGTGAGGAAGTCGTGTCCGCGGCTCGCAAAGAATGCGCCGTGCCCTTGTTAGCCAAGCTGACACCGAACGTGACACGCATCGCGGAAATCGCGCAAGGGGCCGCCGACGGAGGCGCCGACGCGGTTTGTTTGATCAATACCGTCTTGGCGATGGCAATCGATTGGCGGAAACGACGACCGATCTTGGGCAACGGCATGGGGGGGCTCAGTGGACCGGCGATCAAGCCCATCGCGTTGCGTTGTGTTCATCAAGTCCGCCAAGCGGTTTCTATTCCGATCATCGGCATCGGTGGTATCGCCAACATCGACGACGTCATGCAATTCCTGGTCGCCGGTGCGTCGGCGGTGCAAATCGGCACGGCCAACTACTACGACCCGACGGTCTCAACACGATTGATCGACCAGTTGCCCGATGCGCTCGCGGAGCTAGGTGCCCAGTCGATCGCCGATGTGGTGGGAACTTTGGACCTGAGTAAAGCGTAACGACCCAACGTCATGTCATTGATCGCTATCGAAGAAGTCAGCATCGGTTTTGCCGGCCCTCAACTGCTGGAGTCCGTCTCCGCCCGCATCGAAATCGGGCAACGAATCGGTTTGCTTGGTCGCAACGGCGCGGGCAAAACGACTTTGCTGCGTATGCTCAGCGGTCAGATCCAACCGGACAACGGCACGATCAACGTCCGCCAGGGCGTCCAGGTCGCGAGGTTGACGCAAGACGTACCGACTGACTTGAGCGAACTGGGTGAACTGCCCGGCGGCGACGCGCACAGCGTCCGCAGCGTGGTGCTCGCCGGCCAGATCGGCAAACAAGGCGTTGATGACAGTTGGGCGATCGAACACGCCGTCGATACCACGCTCTCACAGATGAACCTGGACCCCGACGCGATCTTTGAGTCACTTTCCAGCGGCATGAAACGCCGTGTCTTGCTGGCACGCTCAATCTCGACTTCACCCGACGTGCTGTTGTTGGACGAACCGACCAACCACCTCGACATTCCATCGATCCTGTGGCTGGAGGATTTTCTGTCGCGGTGGGACAAGACACTGGTGTTCATCACCCACGACCGCTCGTTCCTGCAAAAACTGGCGACTCGGATTTGGGAGATCGATCGCGGACGATTGTTCGATTGGTCGTGTGATTACGAAACATTCCTGAAACGAAAGCAGCAAACGCTGGAGGCGGAGGAGAAACAGAACGCTCTGTTTGACAAACGACTGGCCGAAGAAGAACGTTGGATCCGAACCGGCATCAAAGCACGCCGGACCCGCAACGAAGGCCGCGTTCGTGCGCTCAAGGAAATGCGTAACCAACGCGCGCAACGACGCACTCAAGAAGGGACGGCGAAGCTGAACTTGCAAACCGCTGCCCGCAGCGGTGCGTTGGTGGCCGAAGTCGAATCGATTTCATTTGCCTACGGCGACACGCCCATCGTTACCGATTTTTCGACAACGCTGATGCGGGGCGACAAGATCGGGATCATCGGTCCCAATGGCGCCGGCAAGACCACTCTGTTGAAACTGCTGTTGGGACAACTCAAACCCGACTCCGGAAAAGTACGTTTGGGAACGAATCTCAAAGTCACTTACTTTGACCAGCTTCGCGATACCCTCGATCCAGAATTAACGGTCCACGAAAATGTCGGCGAAGGAAGCGAGCGGCTGCAAATCGGCGATACGACTCAGCACATCATGGGCTACTTGCAGGATTACCTGTTCACACCAGAGCGTGCCCGGACCAAAGTCAAGTTTCTCTCCGGCGGCGAAAAGAATCGCGCGTTGCTGGCCAAGTTGATGACCAAGCCGGCCAACGTGATCGTCTTGGACGAACCGACCAATGACTTGGACGCGGAGACCCTGGAGCTGCTGGAAGAACAGCTTGCCGAGTACAACGGCACGCTGTTGATGGTCAGCCACGACAGAACGTTCCTCAATAACGTGGTCACATCGACGATTGTTTTCGAAGCCGATGGGCCGCGCGAATACGTGGGTGGATACGACGATTGGCGGGCCGCCGTCGCCCGACGCGAGTCAGCGGGCGGTGATGGTGGCAAGTCCAAGGCTGCCGCAAAGAAATCCGCGGACTCGCCAGCCACGTCCGCCCCTGCAGTGACCCCGACCGTCGCTGCCAAGAAACTCTCCTACAAAGAAAAACGCGAATTGGAGCAGTTGCCCGTCTTGATTGAGCAACTGGAAAGCAAGATTGCTGAGATGCATGACGCGATGGCGGCAGCGGACTACTACCAACGCGACGGCGAATTGATCGCCAAGGACGCCGCCGAATTGAAACAAGCCGAGTCCGATTTAGAGACCGCCTACAGCCGCTGGGAACTGCTGGAGGGCTGAAGCGGATCGCCATCCGTCGCTCGACGTCCCATTCGATAGCGTGCAGCGTCGACAGGCTCACCCCCGCAAACGCTGAGAGCCGTGACGCTCTCTTGAGCGCCAGCGGCTGATCAATCACCTCGCTAACGATCCGGCAGATCGAGCGTCGATTCCTAGACGTTCACTCAACGGCGAAATTTTCAACGACGCCGATGCCTCGGACGCCGAAGTGACGTAGTCGGGTCGCGAGTTGCTGGATGTCTCCGCTGCGTGTCGATCGGAGGTCTTGTGTGATCACTGCCGAGTCCACGCCTTGGCAAATGACTTGCAGAACGGCCGCATCACTGGCGGGTGCGTCAATCACCAGCAAATCGAACTGGCCCTGCAGCGTTTGCATCAATGCGGCGACTTCCGCGGCCGCGGCTACAGGATGTCCAGGAGCGGGAGGCAACAAGGGAATCAACGTGACACCATCCTCCAAGGACGAAACCGCGACTTGGCTCAGCGGAATCCCACAGCGGATGGCTTCTACCCAACCGTAGTCGAGCTCCAACCGCAAATCGTCGACAAGACTCGGCTTGCTCAGATCGCAATCCACCAACGCGACTCGCAGTCCGGTGGCGGCTGCCGCGATGGCGGTGCCGATAGCGACCGTCGATCGACCTTCGCCGCTGCGGACGCTAGTCACCGCGAGACTGCGAAGTCCATCGGCAACGGTTTCTCGCATTCGGTTGGCGATCGATTTGAAGAAAGATTCGTCAAAGAAAAGGCTGGCGACGCTGCTGGGGACTTCGAACACGTCGACTTCCCATTGCGCGCCCGGCCAAGGTGTCTTTGCCCACTGCTGTGGAGATGAAGTTGACGTGTAGGTTTCCGGCTCCTCTGTGGCAGGAGTCGCGATGGACGCTGCTGGGGGAGTCTCGTAGGCTAGTTCATCAACAGACTCGTGCACGGGGTCATCAACAAACTCATCGATTTCTGTTTGCCAATCGATGAGCGGTGCCGGCTCGGCCGCTTGCTGAGCGTTTTCAGCCGGAGGCGTTTCGACGACAGGATAGTCGACCGTGGAATGGAGGACTGCGTGAGATGCGTCGTCAACGCAACCATACATGACGATCTGCGAATGCAAACTTTGCAGCATTACGGCGGCATCGGGATCCGCAGCAATGTTGTCGGAGCTGTTATCGGAGCTGTTATCTCCGAGCACATTAGATGCAGCCGTGGTCGGTGCCGACTGTGGCGTCCTTGGCTGGGGGATCGGTGTGACCGGCTGGTGAGGTGAACCGTTCTCGGGCGAATCGATTCGTAAGAACTGATCTTGATTGGGTTCCACCCAGATCTTCGCCGAGTCGGAGATGTTCGCGGCGAGTTTCAAGTCACGCATGGCCGCAGACTCAGACGCCATGTGAGGCGACGGGGGCGCAGCGGCGGACGGTTTGATCATCGTGCCCAAACGCGTCGGTTGTGGAGTGTTTGGTGCTGGCGTAGCCTGTGCAGTACCAGTTGATGCAGGTGCCGGTCGAGCTGCTCGTGCATTCGGAGTTGGATTCGGAGCCGAACCACGCGAATCACGACGTGTTCTCGCAAACGTATTGAAAAAAGCGTTGTCAGGCGAACTCATGACATTTCGGTTTGTAAGTGGAGTCGTTTGCGTTGGTTATTGACGATCGTATTGGTAAGGCCCGACCGCCATTGCTGGCTGGTTTGCCATGGTGGGGGCCGTGGTGGGGTCCACGGCAGGATTCATAGCGTGTTGACCGTAGTCGCCTTGGTTATCAGCAGGGAAGTAGCGCGACCAATCGGTGACCCCGAGCGGAGTGCGTGAGTACTGGTAGGCCATCGAAGTGTCTTCGTAGGCAGCTGCATAGGGATCCGGTTGGACAGCGGTGTACTGAGGCAAGTTCGGAATCGGTCCACCAAGTGTGACCGTGTTATCGGGCAAGCCAGTCATGGGATTCGACGCGGCTGGAAGTTCGCTTGACGGTGGAAATGATCCCATCGCTTCTGGATCGAGAAACGAGTCCGAACCAGTCACTGACGCGTCGTCAACGTTGGGGTCTCGATAGGCGACCGCTCTGTCGTTTTCGGCAGGAAAGCCGGCTGCCATTTCACTCTCGGTCATTTCACCGCCAGCCGGGACACCCGCGGCCGAATCGAACTCGTCGACGTTTTGAAAGAACGGATCATTGAAATCCAATGAGTCGTCCAGATCGACTTCAGCCATGACATCGGTTGGCGAGTCGGCGTTGAACGTGCTTGTTTGCCCTGGCTTCGATTGCCCTGGGTATAATTGCTCTGGGTATAATTGCTCTGGGTATGATTGCCCTGGGTTCGAAGTCTCAGCAACGCTTTCGGCAAAATTAAGTTCACCCAAGTTCAGGCCATCGAGATTCAATTCGCCCAATCCGAATTCGTCTGTACCGAACTCGTTCGCGACATCCACTTGAGCTGCAGCCAAATCCGCTCGCGTCGTTGTCTCGGCTCCGGGCGTACCCATCAACAGACCGATTGGATCTTGCCCTGGGTCGATCGGTGTTGTTGAAATCGACTCTGTTTCGTTGCTCTCGTCGTTCGCCGTCTGCATCGCCAACTCACCGTTTGGACTTGCTGTAGGACGTCGCAGTCCGCGGACCGCCAAAGCGGCGAATCCGACGACGAGCAAGAGCAACGTGATCATCAACGCGCGGGACCCCCAGGTTTCCAATGCGAGGTCGACCGCGGGAAAGGAGGGCTTCTCACGTCGTGGGGCCGGCTCGATGGTGAGATCACCTGGCTGCGGCATTGCTGCATCCACCGCACGTGCATTCATCGCACGTGTATCTAACGAATGGGGCGGCGGTGTTGTCTGTCGTGCAGGCATGTTGACAACGATTTCGTTGAATCCGGGCGTGTTTCTGGCGACCCGGCTGCCTGGAATTCGGCTCTCGGCGACTTTCGCCGCCGCCGTGATGGACTGATAGGGGGTGTTCTGGGCGGCTTGCGGCGAATCGTCCGTCGCAACGTCAATCGATGGTTGAACCGAGGCTCCGGTGGGATGAATCGATTGAGAGCGATGGTTTCCGGACCGATTCAAATCGGGCAAGCGAAACAATGCGGGCAAATCCTCACCGGGGAGATGCGGCGGGTCAACGCGATGCTGAGCGTTGAGGCTGGACCCGGGGTCGTCACCGAAGGATGGCTCCTGGGGCAGGGCGGTCATGCGATCTTCCTGATGCAACGTTGGTTTCCGCTTGGGCAATTCCGGCTCGCAAACCATGCAAAAACCTACATGGCCCGCGTTTTGGGGAGGCAGGACGGTGAACCTCCGATCCGTCGGGGGTTTCTCGTCATTACCGTATGTCTGCGTCATCGCTCAGGATCGGAGCGGAGTGTTCCGTGTCTTGAGGTTTTTGCGGAATAGCGAAAGTTGGACGCTCAGACAAGGTTGATTAAAGAATCGTCCGGCGGGTTACCTTGTGAAAACGGACGCGGGCAAAGAAGATAGACGCTGCCAACCTGCCCATATTTCCTTGATATTTCACGCGTGAAACACACGATGCTGCAAGCCGACCCGACCGAAACTGTCCTGTCCGAGCTGATTCGCGAGCGCATTTTGCTGCTTGATGGAGCCATGGGAACGATGATCCAGCGTCTGGGACTGGACGAGGCGGGCGTGCGAGGAGAGCGATTCGCGGAGCATCACAAGGATCTGAAGAATTTTTCTGACATTTTGTGTCTGACCCATCCGGAGAAGATCACAGACATCCACCGGGCCTACTTCGAAGCCGGCAGCGATATCGTCGAAACCAACTCCTTTGGCGCCTCGCCGATCGGGATGATCGAGTTTGATCTGCCACTGGAATTGGTGGAGGAGATCAATCATGCCGCGGTGGCTTGTGCTCGCAAGGCCGCCGATGAGTGGAACGAGCGGACACCGGACAAACCGCGATTCGTCGCCGGATCGATCGGCCCCACGACGATGCAGTTGGCCATCAGCACCAACGTCGATGACCCGGCCCACCGTGCGACGACCTTCGAAGCTCTGCGAGACAGCTATCGCGCCCAAGTGGAAGCGTTGGTCAACGCGGGGGTCGACATTCTGTTGCCCGAAACGGCGATCGACACTTTGAATCTGAAATCCTGCTTATTTGCGATCCAGGATTTCTTTGACGCCGGGGGCCGCCGTGTACCCGTGATGGCCAGCGGTACCTTCGACCAAGGCGGCAGGACCTTTGTCAGCGGGCAGAGCGTGGAAGCTTTTTTCACTGCCCTGGAACACTTTCCATTGCTTTCCATTGGCATGAACTGCGCTCTCGGCCCCGACGTGATGCGGCCTCACATCGAAGAACTGTCCAAGGTGTCTGACATCCCCGTCAGTTGCCACCCCAATGCCGGCTTGCCCAACGAGATGGGTGCATTTGATCTCGGCCCCAAGCAGATGGCTGAGATCGTCGGCGAGTATGCCGACAACGGTTGGGTCAACATCATGGGCGGTTGTTGCGGAACAACACCCGATCACATTCGCGCGATGGCGGAGCGAATTGCCCGTTGCAAGCCGAAACAAGAGTCTGTCGGACCGGTCTACACGCGACTGTCCGGTTTGTTGCCCATGGTGATGCGTCCGGAGATTCCGTTCACGATGGTTGGCGAACGGACCAACGTCACCGGTAGCCGAAAGTTTGCACGTTTGATCCGCGATGAGCAGTATGACGAAGCCATCGAGATTGCCCGTGAGCAAGTTGAGAACGGAGCGACGATCATCGACATCAACTTCGACGATGCGTTGCTCGACGGTGCCGAAGCGATGACGCGTTTTCTGAGGCTGATCGCCGGAGATAGTATCACGGCATCGGTGCCCGTGATGATCGACAGCAGCAAATGGGAGGTCATTGAAGCCGGACTGCAGAACGTGCAAGGCAAGGCGATCGTGAATTCGATTTCACTCAAAGACGGCGAGGAAACGTTTCTGCATCGTGCCAAGTTGGTCCGTCAGTATGGCGCCGCGGCCGTCGTCATGGCTTTCGACGAACAAGGCCAAGCGGCGACGGAGGACGAGAAGGTTCGCATCTGCAAACGTGCCTACGACTTGCTGGTCAACCAAGCCGACTTTCCAGCCGAAGACATCATCTTTGACCCCAACATCCTGACCGTCGCGACGGGGATGGAGGAGCACAACAATTACGCAGTCGACTTCGTCAACGCCATTGCGCGGATCAAGAAAGAATGCCCCGGCGCCAAGACCAGTGGCGGTGTGAGCAACATCTCGTTTTCATTCCGAGGAAATGACCCTGTCCGCGAAGCGATCCACTCCGCGTTTCTCTACAAAGCGATCCAGGCGGGATTGGACATGGGCATTGTCAACGCCGGCCAGTTGGAGGTCTATGAGCAAATCGCTCCGGATCTGCTGGAGCGTGTCGAAGATGTGTTGTGGAATCGACGCGATGACGCGACCGATCGCTTGCTGGAGTTTGCCGAAACCGTCAAAGGCTCGGGGAAAAAGAAAAGCGGCGAGGACCTCGCGTGGCGTGAGGCTCCGGTCGCCGAGCGGATGAAGCACGCGTTGATCAAAGGCATCGACAAGTACATCGTCGAGGATACCGAGGAAGCACGCCAGCACTTCGACCGCTGCTTGCAAGTGATCGAAGGACCGCTGATGGACGGCATGAGCGTTGTCGGTGACCTGTTCGGTCAAGGCAAAATGTTCTTGCCGCAAGTCGTCAAGAGCGCACGCGTGATGAAGAAGGCCGTGGCCTACTTGGAACCGTTCATGGAGGAAGAAAAACGGGCGGCGGGATTGGAAAACGCCAGCGCGCGAGGAAAATTCCTGATCGCAACGGTCAAGGGTGACGTTCACGACATCGGAAAGAACATCGTCGGTGTCGTGCTGCAGTGCAACAATTACGAAGTCATCGACATGGGCGTCATGGTTGCCGCCGAAGCCATCTTGGACGAAGCGGTCAAGCAGGGCGTGGACATGATCGGCTTGAGCGGTTTGATCACCCCGAGCTTGGACGAGATGATCGGGGTCGCCAGAGAAATGAAACGACGCAAGTTGAACTTGCCGTTGCTGATCGGCGGTGCGACGACCAGTGCAAAACACACCGCGGTCAAGATCGCGCCGGCCTACGATGCGCCCGTGGTTCATGTGCTGGACGCCAGTCGCAGCGTCGGTGTGGTCGAAAAACTGCTCAGCGACGATCGCCGCGATGCGTTCATCGCTGAGAACGCCAAGTCTCAAGCCGAGCTGGCGTCCAGTTATCGCGCACGACAACAAAAACTGGTGCCGTACGAAGAAGCCCTTGCGAAACGATTTGCCACCGATTGGAAAACAGTTCAAATCGATCAACCCGAGTTCACCGGAGTCAGGACGCTGCATGATTTTCCGCTGCAGGACATCCGGCCGTTCATCGACTGGTCTCCTTTTTTCATGACGTGGGAACTCAAGGGCAAGTATCCCAAGATCTTTCAAGATCCCACTGTCGGCGAAGAAGCCAAGAAGATTTACGACGACGCTAACCGAATCCTCGATGAGATCATTGCCAACAAGTCGATCTCGGCGAACGCCGTCTACGGATTCTGGCCGGCGGCAAGCGATGGCGACGATGTGATCCTGTACACCGACAACTCACGGCAAACCGAGCTGACCAGACTGCATTTCTTGCGTCAACAATGGGAACGCAAGGGGCAGTCGGATTTCCGATCGCTTGCCGATTACATCGCACCGCTGGACAGTGGCCGCGCTGATTATATCGGCGGTTTCGTCGTCACCGCGGGCATCGGTGCTCAGGAAATGGCGGATCGTTTGAGATCGGAACTCAATGACTATGACGCCATCATGGTTCAAGCCGTTGCGGATCGCTTGGCCGAAGCGTTTGCGGAGTTGTTGCATCAACGGGCGCGACGCGATTGGCGTTTTGGAACGGATGAGAATCTCTCGACCGAAGAGTTGATCGAAGAAAAGTATCGCGGAATCCGCCCCGCAGCCGGGTACCCCGCGTGCCCGGATCACACGGAAAAGCGAACATTGTTTGATTTGCTCGATGCGGAAAAGAATACCGGTGTCGAGTTGACCAGCAGTTATGCAATGACGCCTGGGGCAGCGGTCAGCGGTTTGTACTTTGCGCATCCGGACGCACGGTATTTCACCGTCGACCGGATGACGAAAGATCAGATCGAGTCGTACGCCAAGCGTAAGGGTCAGCCGATCGAAGAAATTGAAAAATGGCTCGCGCCGAACTTGGCTTACGATCCCGAGTGATTGTCTCACTCCTTCAGGGTGAAATGGGGAATGCCCGCCGCTAGTGGTGGGTATTGCATCAGCCGCGACGGGCTGCGTTATCCCTGTGAGCCGATGGCGCTAGCCACGGGCCTCGAAGGGTTTCGTCAACACCAATAGGCTCGCGGCTAGCGCCTTGCGGCTCACCAAGTCAGCTGCCTCCAGAGAAAAGGCAGGTGGCGCGGATGGTTTTGATTGGAACCGATGAGGGTGTCTCCTACGCCTTCGGCTGCGGGTCAAACAGGTGAGGCGAGTGCCTCTCGCATGGACTTGAATGCCTCGGGGATCGCTTCGTAGGGTTTTTCGTCTTCGTATTCCAAGATCACGAAACCCTGGTATCCGCTTTCCTTCAGCAGGTTTGCGATGCGGTTCATGTCGGCGGGATACTTCTTTCCCTCCGGCGATTTCATGCTCACCTTCACTTGGACATTCACCGCATAGCCGACGCATTGCTTGAGATCGCCGTAGGGATCGTCGCTGATGAAGTTGCCAGTGTCCAAATTGATGCCGACCCAGGGGCTATCGATGCGTTGAACAATTTCCAGCAGTTGTCCAGGTCTCAGATTGCCGTGATTTTCCACTCCGAGAAAGACACCGCGACGAGCGGCGTGCTCGGCGCACTTGCGCATCGCCGCCACGGCTTCGTCCATCCGCTCGGGATGCTCCTCCAATTCTTTGCCTGTGCCGGCAAAGAACCGGATGTGGGGCGCGCCCATGACTGCGGCGTTGTCGATCCATTGGATGGCGGCTGCGATTTGAGCGTCTAGTTTCTCACCGGCACCGATCGTGAAGTTGTTCCCGATCGCGGTGCCGGAAATGGTCACACCGCGCAGAAACGCTTGTCGCTTGAGCTCCAGAAAGTAAGCGTCATCGGCATCGGGCGGAAAGAAATAGCTTGTCAATTCCGCCGCTTCGAAATCCTGTTGGACGCAGTAGTCAAGGAAACCAATCATGTCGATTGGCTTGCCATCTGTCTTCGGCTGTCGTGGTTTGCCTTTCATGTACGAGAAGTAATCTCGCAACGAGTAGGCCGCCAACCCGAGACGAAATCGTGGGTCACCTGAACGCTGGATCGGATCCGCCGCGGTGGACAAAGCGGGCAACGCTGCGAGGGATGCCATACCGATACCGGTAGCCAGGAGATTCCGGCGGTTGAGCGTCAATGAAGTCATCGATGGTTCTTTTCGTGTAGGGTTTCTTGGGCAGAGTTTCACAGACGGGATTTCTCAGGTGAACAGCTCAATCATAACGGACGACCGACCAAGATTTGCGCGACATGCATGACGCGGATCGGACGTTTCTCGCGGCGGATCAGACCTTGCAAGTGCATCAGGCAACTCATGTCGGCGGAGGCCAGGACTTCGCTGCCCGCGGACACGTGATCGGTGATTCTGGCGCGGCCCATTTCCGCGGACACGTCGGCTTCATTGACCGCGAATGTTCCGCCGAAGCCGCAGCAGTCGTCGGGGCGTTGTGGTTCGACCCACTGGATGTCGTGGACCAACTCCAAAATCTTGCGGACTTTGTTTTCGCGTGGAGTCATGGATTCGCTTGACTGCCCTAAACGAAGCTCTCTCAAACCGTGGCAGCTTTGGTGCAGAGAAACACGATGGGGGAAATGGACATCGAGTTGCTGCACGTGGAGCTTGTCGTGCAGGAATTCGCACAACTCAAACGTGTTGTCTCGAACATGCTGAAACGTTTCGTCATCGGGCTCAAAGTATTGGGCGTAATGTCCGCGGACCATTGCCGTGCAAGAACCGGAGGGGCACACGATGCTGTCGTAGGGGGCGAAAAGTTCGACCAAACGTCGGGCCACCGGTGCCGTTTCGTCGTTGCAACCCGTGTTGGCCATCGGCTGACCGCAGCATGTCTGGCCCGACGGGTAGACCACGTCGACTCCCAAGCGTTCCAGCAGTTCCAGGGTCGCGATCGCCACGTCGGGGTAAAGTTGATCGATGTAGCAGGGAACAAAAAGCGCGACGGACATGCAAAGCGATCGGGTTGTGATGAAGCAAATGGGAGGACCGAGTGACCTCAGTATAGTTATCCGCTGACCCGATCGTCGCAAGTCGGCCTGACGTTTGCCTTTGCCTGGATGTTTCATCGGCCGCCGGCACGATAGAGAGCGTCCCACACACTAATGGCGTGGTATCAGTCGTTCGGTGGTGTCATTCGTCCTGAACCACTCGCCGTCAGGCCACGGGTTCTACGCGTTCAAATGGATGCTCGATGCGTGCAAGACCCGGCCGCTCACGCGTCGCCGATCGCGGCGTTTGGTACGTGTTTGATCGGATGGTGGTGTTCGTTTTCGACTTGGAAAGTCGGACGACGATCGTCGCTCGACTTTCCAAGTCGATAGCGTGCCCCGCCAAGCGTTTTGCCATTCCCAATCGTTGACTTGCGCAGACAGGCCCGCTCCCTCGCATTCGCCTAAAGGGCTCTGCTCGACCTCCCCCAAGTTCCTTGAGGGAGGTGGCAGGGAACGAGGACAGCTAGCTAAAAGGTCATCGCCACACCAACTGACAGGCCAGATCGTGACAGGCCAGATCGTGACAGGCCAGATCGTGACAGGCTGGACTCCGACTGCGTCGCCCTGGGACGCACCTTGGTCGCTGCTCGATTTCCGCCCACGACGGTCTTGGCGGACTCGATCCACGTTCGAGTTTTGCGAACGCTGGGCAGGCGGCGACCGGCCAGCCAGCGTCGTCCCGCGGTTGTTTCGGCAAAACGCTGAAAATCTCGACAGAGTCCGCCGGCGGATTCTCGCGCCAAGCCGTTGAGGCTATTTCGGTGAACGCGGACCAACAGCAAGGCGTCGCGGGGCATCAGTCCGGGGACTCCGACAGCCAATCGAATCGCGCGGCGGTGCATTTTGATCCAGCGTCGAGCTCTTGGGCCGCTGCCGACGGCGACCCGTAAGGCATCCGGCGTTGCAAAAACCAGGTCGCCAGCGGTCAAGATTCCGTGTTCGGCGAGCGTTCGGCAGCGGGCGCGGCCGCAAAAATTCAAATGCTCCAGCTTCATGCTGAGCAAGCGTTGCCGGTGATTGGGCTGAATCAAGGGCGATCCTGAGCGTTGGGCGTCTTGCCGGTTTCGCTGAGGCACGGGGGGCCGTAGAGCAGCGTCCTGTTTCAACGCGGCCTTGCGGGCTGGCGGCTCGGGTTCGACACCATCGGGAGTTGCCCATGGTGCACCGGGGGGTGAGGCAGCGATCGTTTGGGGTGGGGCGATTTGACGAAAAACGCTGCCGGGGAAGCCGAAGAAAGCGAGAACGGTTCGTAACATTTGCGATTCCTGGTAGAGAAGAGACGAGACAGGAAAGATGAGAGAAATGCGACATCAGTCAGCTTGGCTTTAGCCAAAATCCGTCGATTCTCGCCAGGGCGGAATGGGCCCGAAAATTGGTTCCTCGCGAAATCCTTTCTTCTGCCCTGGCTCTCTTGCCGATCAACGCTTATTCCGGTACCCTCTCGCTCCCTGAAAGACGGCAGAAATGCCTTCTCGGCAGATTTGTTCGCGGATTTGTTCGCGGATCGATCAGCAGGGACCCATGGGACCGATTGAGTCCCGCTGCAATGGCCGAACCTCTCTGGTGCGGCTTGCATCCATTTTTTTTCACAAACCGATCACTACTGTTGGGATGAAGGACGAGCGGATACCGCAAGGTGTCTCAATGTCCTGGAAACCTGGTCCTGGAAACAGGAACTGCGTTTCTCGAAGCCCGTCGTGATCACAACCAAAGAAAGAGTTCAGACATGGCGAATCCAATCGTCCAAGAAATGATCGAAGCCGGCGTGCACTTCGGTCACCGTACCAGCCTGTGGAACCCGAAGATGCGTCCGTACATCTTCGGTGCTAAGAATCAGATCCACATTCTGAACATCCGCGAAACGCTCCGCGGAATGTTGCGAGCACAAAAGTACCTGAGCCAAGTCGCCGCCGGCGGTAGCTTGATCCTGTTCGTCGGCACCAAACGTCAAGCCGGCGAAGCAGTCGAAGCACAAGCACTGCGTTGCGGCATGCCCTTTGTCAGCGAGCGTTGGTTGGGCGGAACGCTGACCAATTTCCGAACCATTCGCAGTCGTCTGACTCGCTTGGAAGAACTCGAGTCGATCCGTGGCAGCGATGCGATCGACAACTACAGCAAAAAGATGCAGTCGGCACTCAACCGCGAGTACCGCAAGATGTACCGCAACTTGAACGGTCTGCGTAGCATGAACCGTTTGCCCGAGTGTTTGTTCATCGTCGACCCCGGCAAGGAACGCAATGCGGTCCGCGAAGCCAAACGGCTCGGAATCGCGACGGTCGGCTTGATCGATACCGACAGCGATCCTTCGTTGATCGATCTGCCGATTCCAGGCAACGACGATGGGATTCGCAGCATCGAGCTGATCATGCGTCACTTGGCTGACGCGGTGATCAAAGGCAAGGGGCAAGTCACGATGCAGCAGCAAGCTGATGGCGAAGACGTCGCCGAGGCTCCTGCGGCAGAACCCGTCGCCGAAGCCGCACCGGCCGAAGCAGAAGCGGCTCAAGCCGAAGGTTAAGCCAGAGCCAGTTGTAGGTCAGCCTTTCCAGGCTGACCTCTGCAAGCCGCAACTCCCAGCCTGGAAAGGCTGCGTACAGAATCAATCGGTGAGGCTCACCGTCGATCGCCTCCCCACCAAACACTTCCTGTCATTTCATTTGGAGACACCCAAGATGGCCGAAATCACCGCAGCAGCGGTCAAGGCATTTCGTGAGCGTACCGGCTTGCCCATGATGGACTGCAAAAGCGCACTGCAAGAAGCCGGCGGAGACCAGGACAAAGCGTTCGAGCTGCTCCGCGAACGTGGGCAGCAGTTGATGGACAAGCGAAGCGATCGCGAAACCGCGTTCGGCATCTTCGGCATGTACATCGGAACGGACAAGAACACAGGCGCGATGGTCGAACTGTTGTGCGAAAGCGCACCGGTCACCACCAACGACGAGTTCCTGCAACTGGCCAGCGACTTGGCAGAGCAGTTGGCGACCGGTCCCGGTGCGTCGACGGCAGCGGAACTGCTTGCTCAACCATCGCCCTCCAAGAGCGGCACGACCCTGGGTCAGCAAAAAGACGACTTGTTCAACAAGATCCGTGAAGTCTTTAACGTCGGACGCATGATCCGCGTGGAAGGCGCCACCGGAGGTTACTTGCACCACTCCGCCACCACCGCCGGCGTGTTGGTCGAGATCGAAGGTGGCAACGATGCCGCAGCCAAAGACGTCTCGATGCACATCGCTGCGATGAAACCCGATGCGTTGGACGCCGATAGCTTGGACGCCGAAACGGTCGAAAAAGAACGTGGCGTGTTGACCAAGGCCGCGTTGGCCGAAGGCAAGCCGGAGAACATCGTCGAAAAGATGGTCGAAGGACGTATGCGAAGCTACTTTGCCGAACGTTGTCTGCTGGCTCAACCGTTCGTTAAAGACGACAAACAGAGCGTGGAAGAGTACGCCAAGAGCCACGGTATGACCGTCAAAGCCTATCACCACTGGGTGATCGGTGAGAACGCGGACGCCTGAGCGTTTGCCTGAGCGGGCGTCATTGGGTCACGATTGGTCCGATCGATGACCATAGCATCCGCTGCAAACGTATTTTCATATTCAACCTCGCTGGTCCCGTATCGGATCAGCGAGGTTTTTTCGTATGATATCGTTTGATATTTACGCCATGCCTTCATCGAAACCACGCTGCCCATGTCTTCACCCTCAGACGCCAAATCCAATGCCAGCTCAGAACTCCGCTACAAACGTGTTGTCCTGAAACTCAGCGGAGAGAGCTTGGCTGATGCCGGCGGCCGCGGGCTCAGCAGCCAAGAAATGGGCGACATTGCTCGCCAAATCAAACTGGCGCACGAATCCGGATGCCAAATCGCGATCGTCATCGGCGGCGGCAACATTCTCCGTGGGGCAAGTTTCTCTGGCAGCAATGCCTTGGTCCAAGAAGCGACTGCGCACTACATGGGGATGTTGGCCACCGTCATCAATTCCCTGGCCATGCAAGACTCGCTGGAGACGCTCGGGCTGTCCACTCGCGTGATGTCCGCCGTCCCGATGGAAAAGATCGCGGAGACCTTCATCCGTCGCCGAGCCCTGCGTCATCTCAACAAAGGGCGGATCGTGATCTTGGCCGCCGGGATCGGCAATCCGTTCGTCACGACCGACACCGCAGCCGCTCAGCGAGCCCTGGAACTGGACGCCGACGTCGTCCTGAAAGCCACCCGCGTGGACGGGGTCTATAGCGATGATCCCGAAAAGAACCCACATGCCGTGCTCTATGAAACACTGACGTACGATCAAGTCACCGAGAAGAAACTGCGGGTGATGGACGCAACCGCCATCGCGTTGTGCCAAGAACACGGCAAGCCGATCGTGGTGTTCAACTTCAAGCGAGACGGAACGATCGTGAAAGCCGTTTCCGGCGAAAATGTGGGGACATGCATCAGCGCCGAAGCATCACCCCAATAATTTACGATAAACTACATGGCGTAAACCGCTTAACCCATTCCTGAACCTCGACCCCAAGGATGCATGAACATGTCGGCCGAAGAAACATTGATGGATGCGGAAGAACGCATGGAAAAGGCGATCTCCGTTTTGGGAAACCAGCTTTCGGGCATTCGCACCGGACGGGCCACCCCCGGCTTGGTCGATTCACTGAAAGTCGAAGCGTATGGTTCGACCACGCCGTTGAAACAAGTCGCATCGATCGGGACCCCCGAGCCGCAACAGATCGTCATTCGCCCCTACGACGCCGGGACGATCAAGGATATCGAGAAAGCCATCGTGGCAAGCGACTTGGGTCTGAATCCGCAAAACGACGGCCGCATCATTCGACTCAACGTCCCGCCGCTGTCGACCGACGTCCGAAAGAAAATGGTGTCGCGGATCAAAGACTTGGTGGAAGACGCCAAGATCTCGATTCGAAACATCCGTCGCGATGCCAACAAGCACGCCGATCAGCTCGAAAAAGACAAGGAGCTGTCCGAAGACGATCGCGATAAATTGAAGGACGAAGTCCAAGAGTTGACCAAGAAATACGAAGCACAAGCATCGGAGATGGCCAAGGCTCGCGAAGCCGAAGTCATGGACAACTAGTGTTGCGATTTTGAATTGACCTTGATTGGAAAGGATGCAAATACCAGCACGACGCGCAAGCGAGTGAACAAGACGCCGTAAATCACTCGCTTGCGCTTCGTGCTGGTATCAAAGCTCAACTCGCGATCTTCGCACTAGGCTCAGAACGGGCTGTTGATGGAATTGATCTTCAACAAGCCCCCCCGCGCCAAACCGTCCGGCGCTCACCGGTGATCCATAGGTTTCCACCAGCATGCCCCAATCGCTCCACTGCCCACAGTGCAACGCCAATGTCACCGTGGGCCCTCAGCACAGCGGCCAACGTGTCGCCTGCCCGCGATGCGGCAAACAGTTTGTCGCGCCCGGCAGCCTCGCCCCGTCGACCAGAGCGGGCGACGACGAAGACGATTGGCTGACGCTGGACGACCCGAAACCTCCTGCACCGCTGACATCCCCCTCGCGCTCGTCCGCGTCGGGACCCTCCCCCTCAGGGCCCATCGACGGCGGCGCGACGTCAGACGATGTCCACACGCTGTCCGATGACGATTTATTGGACGACGATCTGCCTGATGACGATGCCCCGCTGACCCTGCAGCCGGTCTCGCCGGGCGGTCCAAGCGGATCGGGCAAGCCGCCGACTTCGAACGCCGGCTTCTCTGAGGGTGACCTTGCTGCCCTCGGATCGCTGGGAATGCTGGATGATGATTTCTTGCAATCCACCGACACCGTCCCCTCGCCGACTCTGGGCACAAACCTGCCGGGCATCAACGAGGCGTCATCGAACTTTCCCTCGTTCGACACGTCGCAGATAGATGGTTCTGCCAGCGGATCGGGCGATGGTTCCAGCGACGATGACTTGTTCGGTGATTTGCCACCCGTCCAAGTGCCATCAACGGCTGGCAACAACGCCGGTTCTGCTGCCGTTGCGATGGACCCCAATCAAGAGTTCCGTCTGAAGTGTCCGATCTGCGGATCTTTGATGTATGCCAAAGCGCGGCAAGCGGGCAAACAGATCAAATGCGGCGATTGCCACAGCTTGGTTAAAGTTCCGCAGCCGCCCAAGGTCAAACCGGTGCAGTCCGTACCCTCGCCCGATGAAGGATACTCGTTCGCCTTGCAGGCTCCGGCCACGGAAAACAAGCCGACGGATCCGTACCAAAAAAACGCCAACGAGCTGCTCGCGCAAGCCGCTGCGGAACGGGACAAGGAAACGAAGCCGAAGCAGAGTTTGGACATGGACGTTCCGAGCGTCGGACGTTGGTTGGCGGGCGTCTTCGGCATCTTCAAGGATTCCGGTGTGATCCTGCACTGGATCATCCTGTCCTCCCTGCTCGCCGGACCGGCGGCGTTTGCGTATGCCCAAGAATCCACTCCACTGTACCTTGGTGTGATGATCTGGTCGGTCCTGTTTGGTGTCCTGGTGATCTCTTGCGGTTTTGCGATCATGCAAGCGGTCGCAAACCAACTGGAATCGGTGACGGATTGGCCAACGATGGATCCGCCGGCCTGGTTCGAGCAACTGATGGTGGTCGTGATGGCAACCGCAATGGCTGCCGCGCCACCGTTCGTCGTGTGCAAGCTGTTTGGTGCCCCGCCGATGATTTCACTCGGGTTTACCATGTTCTGCGTCTACATCGCGTTTCCGTTTTTGATCCTGTCGATGTTGGACATGCAGAGCATCTTTACACCGTTCTCGCCCGAGGTGGCACGCAGCGCAACCCAATGCAGCGAAGCCTGGGGAGGACTTTACTTTTCCTCTGCGATGTTGTTCGGCGGCGTTTTCTTTTTTGCCCTCTTTGCCGCCACGTCCACTGGCGGACTCGTCGCAACGATCTTCCTCGGCGTCGCAGCGATCTTTGTGTACTTTTCCATGATCGGGCGTCTGGCCTACGCGATTGGTCAAGCCGTCAACGGGCCGACCGACAGTAGCTACGACCGAGACGAGAAGCTGCCTCCGCAAAACGGCCAACCAGCCAATTCCGGTGCGAAAACAGGCACCAGCACGGATGCCACGCCGAAGCAACGCTGATGCCTCCGGATCCGATTCTCACTCATGCGTACGATCCCGAGCGGTTTCGCGCGTCCGCACATCAACTGGTGGATCTGTTGGCCGACGAACTGGCCGCCAATCTGTCCGCGACGCAATCTCAATCGCTGCCTTGGCAGACACCGCAGCAGAGCGAAGCGTTCTGGCGAGATTTGGCGACCCAAGCACCGTCGATCATGGACATCGCTCGCACTGTTCTGCAACGCAGTGTCCGCATCAGCGACCCTCGTTTCATCGGACACCAGATCTGCACTCCGATTCCCGACGCGATCCTCGCCGGATTCCTAACGGACTTCGTCAACAACGGTTCCGGTGTCTATGAAATGGGCATGGCTGGAGTCGCGATGGAACGCTGGATCATGGATCAAGTCGCTCAGCGATTGGACTTGCCGGAGACAGCCGCCGGTGTGATGACATCGGGAGGCACCTTGGGCAATCTGACGGCTTTGCTGTGTGCCCGCAGCGTCAAGAGTCCGACCGATGTTTGGAAATCCGGTACCAGCGGCCAACTGGCCATCATGGTTTCCGAGCAATCGCACTATTGCGTGAGGCGTGCGGCGGGCATCATGGGCTGGGGGGAATCAGGCATCATCACAGTGCCCTGCAACGACCGATTCAGCATGTCTACGGATCAATTGCCCGAGCTGTATCAGCAAGCCACCGGTCGTGGCATCACAGTCATCGGCGTGGTCGGCAGCGCATGCGGAACCTCCACGGGCGCATTTGATGACTTGAACGCGATCGCCTCGTTTTGCCGCCATCATGACTTGTGGTTTCACGTGGACGGTGCCCACGGCGCTGCGCTCGCGTTCTCGGACGTGCACAAAGGAAAGCTGGCGGGGATCGAACACGCCGACAGTGTTGTCATCGACTTTCACAAAATGCTGATGACCCCCGTGCTGGCCTCCGCAGTGTTGTTCCGTCGCGGGCTGGATGGTTTTCGTACTTTTTGCCAGCAGGCGGATTACTTGTTCGCCGAGTCGAATGACGCCAACTGGGACGATCTGGCACAGAGAACGTTTGAATGCACCAAAACAATGATGGCGGTCAAGTTCTACACGGTGCTGGCCGGTGGCGGCCCTGGCTTGCTGGCCGCCAACGTCGACCGACTGATGGCCATGACCGGCGAGTTGGTCCGCGAGATCCAGCGACGCCCCGCCTTTGAACTGGCGGTCCAGCCGCAATGCAACATCGTCTGCTTTCGGCATCGACATCGTTCGGCAATCGACCTGAATGACTGGAACAACCGACTGCGTCAGCGGATCATCCATCGCGGCGAGTACTACCTCGTCCAGACCAAACTGCATGGCCAAACATGGCTACGATGCACCGTCACCAATCCGATGACGGGTCCGAAAGAATTTGTGGGCATGCTGGACCAGATCGAACAGATCGCCACGCAAATCGACTAGGCTCTTGAGTTCTGAGTGAGAGTGGAACTCAGGAAAAGATGGGATGAGAGTTGGGGCGTCAGACGGGTGCAGTCAGGAATTCTGGCGAATCCCATTACGGCAAGAAATGAATCAATGAGTAAAGCCCACCGATGCAACATGAACGACTCAGCGGCTTGATTGCCGCCACCTACACACCTTTGAAGACAAATGGCGATTTGAATCTGGATCAAATCCCTCCGCTGGTCGATCACTTGCTCGGCAGCGGTGTGACCGGCATGTATGTCTGTGGCAGCACAGGCGAAGGCATGTCGTTGTCGACCGGTGAACGAAAACAGGTCACCGGTGCGTTCATGCAGGCCGTCAATCGACGCGTTCCAGTAATCGTGCAAGTCGGCCACAACAGTCTTGCCGACGCACGTGACTTGGCCCAACACGCTGCCGAAGTCGGTGCGGATGCCGTCTCGGCGACTTGCCCGTCTTACTTCAAGGTGTCCGACGTTCCCACGTTGGTGGATTGCATGGCCGACTTGGCCTCTGCGGCGCCCGACACGCCGTTCTACTACTACCACATTCCATCCCTGACCGGGTCGTCGCTCGACATTGTTGATTTCATGCGTCGTGGGGGCGATCGGATCGGAAACATGGTCGGCCTGAAGTACACCGATACAAAGCTGCATGAGTTTCTGGAATGTTTGACGATCGATGACGGGCGTTTTGACATCGTTTGGGGATGTGACGAAATGCTGCTCGGTGCGTTGGCCACGGGTGCAAATGCGGCAATCGGCAGCACGTACAACATCGCGGCGCCGTTGTATCGTCAGATCATCGACGCGTTCACGCGTGGTGACATGAATGCCGCGCGCCAACACCAGCTGCGCAGCGTTCAGATGATTCGCACCATCTATCAGTTTCCTTTTCACCCGGCGATGAAGGAAGTCTTGGGGATGCTGGGGATTGAATGTGGTCCGTGTCGGTTGCCGCAAAAGCGACTTTCACCAGGCGACACCAACCGGCTGATGGAAGACTTACAAGCCATTGATTTCTTTTCCATCAATGGCGTCGTTCTCTAGATCTCGCAAACGGCAGACCGTGTCATGACCCAAGCGACCCTCTCGCCCCAAGCGACCCGCGCCGGCGCGCTAAGCGTCATCGTGCTCAGCGTCATCGTGCTCCTGTGCAATTTCGTCTCCCCAGTTCGGGCAGAAACTCCGCTGGCCAAGTCCTTGGCATGGGGTGAGTTGCCCACGCTGCCGGATTCGATCGGCGTTGCAGGTCCGTTTGCCGGTGTGCACAACGACGCTTTGATCGTCGCGGGAGGCGCAAATTTTCCCGCGCCGACTTGGGAAAGCGATAAGGTTTGGCATGACCGAATCGATGTGCTCGTTCGACAAGGAGACGAGTTCGTCTGGAAACCCGGCGGGCAGTTGGAACGGCCCACGGCGTACGGCGCGTCCGTTTCCACCGCCGACGGTGTGCTGTGCATCGGCGGCAACGATGCCGACCGAGCGTTTGACGATGTGTTCTTGTTGCAGTGGAATCCGCAGACAGAATCCGTGACGACGGTTCTCTTTCCATCGCTCCCCACACCCTGCGCTTTTGCCAGCGCAACTCGCGTGGGATCGGTCGTCTATGTCGCCGGTGGCCAGAGCAGCAATCAGCCTGATTCATGCATGAACAATTTCTGGTCATTGGATCTATCTCAACGCGGTAATACTGACGCCTTTCAGTGGCGAGTGCAGACACCTTGGCCGGGCAAGTCGCGGGCATTCAATTTGACCGTTGCCCAGCACAACGGCTACACCGACTGCGTCTACGTGATTAGCGGCAGACGCCCCGATGGTGATCGGACGGAGTTTCTAACAGATTGCTGGGAATTCAATCCGAACACGGGGGCCTGGAGAGCACGATCAGACACGCCACGCTGCGTCATGGCGGGCACGAGCGTGGCGGTCGGCCAGAGTCATGCCCTCGTGCTCGGCGGCGATGATGGATCGTTGTTTGGCGCTGAGTTGCGAGACCAGCATCCTGGCTTTCCCAGAGAAGCGTTAGCCTATCACACGATCACTGATCGGTGGGCATCGGCAGGCGAGATGCCGGCCAATCACGTCACCACGGTGGCGGTCAAGTTTGCCGGTCGGATCGTTATCCCGAGCGGAGAAATTCGACCACGTGTACGTTCACCAAGATTGTTGACGTTGATCATTCAAGATCACCAACATGGTTTTGGCGTGATCAATTACGGTGTGCTATTCGGATACTTGGCCGCGATGGTTGGCATCGGTGTGTATTTCACCAAACGCAATCGGAACACCGACGACTATTTTCGCGGCGGCAAACGGATCCCGTGGTGGGCTGCCGGATGCAGCATCTTTGCCACCATGCTGAGCTCACTGACCTTCACTGGGATCCCGTCCAAATCGTTCGCTCAGGATTGGGTTTACTCAATCGGGAACTTCACGATCCCCGTGGTCGCGATCGTTGCGGTGTATGTTGCCCTGCCGTTTTTTCGACGCATTGATGTGACCAGCGCCTACGAATACTTGGAACTGCGTTTCAACCGATCGGTCCGATGGTTTGGCAGCGCGAGCTTCGTCCTGTTTCATCTCTTTCGCATGGCGGTCGTCATGTCGCTCACCGGACTCGCTCTGGCCGTGGCCACACCGCTGACGCCCGTGCAGTCGGTCTTGTTGATGGGAGTGCTCAGCATCGTGTACTGCACGTTGGGTGGAATCGAAGCCGTGATTTGGACCGACACGGTGCAAACGTTTGTGCTGCTGGGCGGCGCAGTTTTGGCGGCAGCCCTGTTGATCAATGGAACCGATGGAGGATTGACCGGTTGGATCCAATCGGGCTCATCGGGAGACAAGTTCAACATCGCCAACTGGCATGTCGATCCACGAAGTGCTCAGTTGGCGTTGTGGGTCGTGGTCGTCGGCGCGATCGGCCAAAACATTTCATCCTACACGTCCGATCAAGCCGTCGTGCAGCGTTACATGACCACCGCCGATCAACGGCTGGCGGCACGATCGATCTGGCTCAATGCGTTCTTGGCGATTCCTGCAACTATCCTGTTCTTCGGTATCGGCACCGGCCTTTACGCGTTTTATCAATCGCATCCCGAGCGTCTTGATCCGGGAATCACGACCGATCAAATCTTTCCCCTGTTCATTGCGACGGAGATGCCGATCGGCATCGCGGGCTTGATCGTCGCTGGGATTTTTTCGGCGGCGCAGTCGACCGTTTCGACCAGCATGAACTCGACCGCAACGACGGTGGTCACCGACTTTCTGGAACCGCTGGAGTGGTTCAAATCGGATCGCGGCTATTTGATCGCCGCTCGTGTGCTGACCGTCATGATTGGCGTCTTGGGAACATTGCTGGGGTTGGTTTTTGTCGACCCGAGCATCAAATCGCTATTTGATACCTTCATCCAAGTGATCGGCATGTTCATGGGCGTCCTGGGCGGACTGTTTGTTTTGGGCGCGTTGACTCGACGCGGCAACGCAGCGGGGGCGTTGATTGGTGCGATCACAGGTGCGACCTCGATGATCGCACTGTGGCATTTTCAAATCGTCAACGGTTATCTGTTCACCAGTTGCGGCATCACCATCTGTGTGGTCGTCGGCTATCTCGTCAGCCTGCTGACGAGACCGCCGCAACAAAGCCTCGACGGGCTCACCGTGTATGACAACGCTGTGAAGCATTCTGACAGTCCAGAATACTAGCACGGTCGTGTCACCAAACGTTCGGTGGTGTCAAACGCCCTGAGCCGCTGGCCGTCTAGGCCACGGGTTTTACGTACAGAAATAGATGCTCGATGGGGGCAAGACTGGGCTGTTCAAAATTTGGGGTTGTACGGGAATTGGCATGCGCAACTTTTCTCCCTACGCCGAAGGCGTTTAACAGCATAGCCCAGGGTTAAAGCCGTCATTCGCCTTGGCGAATGACGGCTTGAACCCTGGGTACAGATAACGTCCCCACCAGTACCTCCCTCCCGCTCCGATTTTGGCGGCGAAGCCGCCAAAATCGGAGCGGGAAGGAGGTGAGAGTCGATCGCATTTTCAACCCAGGGTGGCGGTCCCACTCGTTACACTCGCGGGAACCTTACCCTGGGCTATGTTGTTAAACGCCTTCGGCGTATCTTCCAAAGGGAGGAACAAAACCGCCCGATTGAAGTTGCATGTCAAGACCAACGTTTTGACGCCCCAGGGCAAGACCCGGCCGCCTACGCGTCACGGCTCACGGCGTTTGGTGGTGTCACACGCATGGCTTTGAAGCGTTAGTACATGAACGCTTCGGCGTCTTCTTTGGGGGCGGCTTGGTATCCGAGCGGCTCCATGCTGCTGCCCGCGCGGCCTTGGCTGAGGCTTCGCACGGCGCTACTGTAACCAAACATTTCTTTCAGCGGTGCGTGAGCCGTGATCACCGTCATCGCTCCTCGCGTTTCCGTGCCGGCGATCAAAGCGCGTCGCTGCTGCAGGTCGCCGACCAACTCGCCCATGTAATCTTCCGGCGTCGTGACCTCTACTTTCATCACCGGTTCCAGCAGCACGGGGCCGGCCGCCTGCAAGCCTTTGTCGAACGCGTCGCCCGCCGCGATTCGGAACGCGACCTCATCGCTTCCTTCCTCGTGCGTCTCTGCATCGTAGGCTTCGATCCTGACGCCCGAGAGCGGGAATCCGGCCAGGAGCCCACCGCCGGCGGCCCGCTCACGCAATTCTTCGATTGCTGCGTGGCGAATGTCACCTGGCAGGTTGATGTCGGCTGGCAAGCGATCGAATACTTGAACAGGTGCCGACGAATCTTCCAGCGGAGAAACGCGAACGCTCAAGCGGGCGAACATCTGCGTCGCGCCCATTTGGCGATTGCAGGCACCAACGATGTCCGATTTGCCGCCGACGGTTTCTCGGTAATTGACCCGTGGCTTATAGAACTTGACGTTCAAGCCAAAATCGCGAGTCAGGCGATGCTGAATGACTTCCAAGTGCAACTCGCCCATGCCGCTGATGATCGTTTGGCCGAGTTCTTCGTTCTCCACGGCTTGGAACGTGGGGTCTTGGCGTCGCAGCATTGCGAGGACCTCTTCCAGCTTTTTGCGATCGCCCGTGTTCTCGGGTTCGATCGCCATCGAGAGCACCGTGTCGGCGAACTTTATGCTGGGCAACTCGATCATTTCCTTTGTGTCGCACAGGGTGTCGCCGGTGATGGCGAATCGGGGGCCGATGACGCAACAGATGTCTCCCGCAGCGAGCGATTCGGTTTGACCGTCTCGATCTTTCTTGGAGGCATGGATCTGCCAAAGCTGAGCGACATTTTCTTTTTTGTCACGATTGGGACAATACACCCGCGAGTTTTGCTTCAGCACACCGCTGTAGATGCGAATCCAATAATTGTCGCCCGTTTTGGCCGGCAGGATCTTAAACACCAACGCACTAAAGGGTTCTTTGGGATCCGGATTGCGCGCGAGCGTCTTGTCCTCTTTCTTGGGATCGAAACCTTCCACGGCCGGTCGATCTAGCGGACTGGGCAGGAAGTGGCCGACCGCCGTCATCAGGGGTTGAACACCGATTCCGTGCAGAGCAGAGCCGCACAAGACCGGCTGGATCGTTTGTTCGATACATCCTTTGCGCAAAGCTTGAATGATGACTTGTCGAGGGACTTCTTCTCCTTCCATTGCCAGTGCCATCGCATCCTCGCTCAGCTCGTAGACAGCTTCGAGCATTTGTTCGCGCCACAGCAGGGCGTCGTCCATCAGTTCGTCGGGGATGTCGGTTTCCTTGACCTGTTTGCCCTCCGTTTCGGGATCGAACTCTAGGAATTTCAGATCGATCAGGTCGATCACACCGCGGAACGGATTGTTGACGTGTGCGGGACCTTGACCGACCGGGATTTCGACGGCGACGGGTCGGCCGCCGAGTCTTGGTTGGATATCGTTAAATACGGATTCAAAGTCGGCTCCTTCGCGGTCCATCTTGTTGATGAAAACGATTCGCGGAACGTTGTATCGATCGGCTTGTCGCCAAACGGTTTCACTTTGGGCTTCGACACCTTCTCTAGCGGAAAAGACGACGACGGCGCCGTCCAAGACTCTGAGGCACCGCTCGACTTCGGCGGTAAAGTCTACGTGGCCGGGGGTGTCGAGCAAGTTGATGTGGTTGTCTTTCCAATCGAACTTCACGCAAGCGCTGAAGATCGTGATGCCGCGTTCTTGTTCTTCTGGGTCATCATCCGTGTCTGTTGTGCCGTGATCGACGCGTCCGACTCGGTGTTTGGCTCCACTGAGAAACAGCATCCGTTCGGTGACGGTGGTTTTTCCCGCGTCGATGTGGGCGATGATTCCGATGTTTCGGATTTTCTGAATGTCTGATGACATGGTCGAACGAGCGAATTTGGGGGACGGGGTGGTAGCGTTAGGATCGCAGGAATATGGGAAACAGACGACGGAGGGAATAGGGGACTAGGGACTCAGCGCATGAAAAACCGCGGCTCGGAATTTCCGAGTCGCGGCGTGTTCATTGGATCGCAACAAAATCACCAAGCGAAGTGAGCGAACGCCTTGTTGGCATCGGCCATACGGTGGGTGTTTTCGCGTTTGGTGTAGGCGACGCCTTCCTTTTTGTAGGCTGCCAAGACTTCGTCCGCCAGTTTGATATGGGTCGGACGGCCTTTCTTGTCGCGGATGGCTTCCAGAATCCAGCGGATCGCCAAACTTTGCTGGCGAGATTTGTTGACCTGCATCGGAACCTGATAGCTCGCACCACCGACTCGCTTGCTGCGGACTTCGATGTACGGCTTGACGTTGTCCAAAGCTTGTTCGAAGACTTCGATCGGGGTTTTGTCGGCGATATCACCGCGACGACCGATTTCTTCCAGTGCATCGTAAAAGACGCCTTGAGCGACGGATTTCTTTCCGTCCCACATCAGGCAATTGATGAACTTGCTGGCCAAAAGCGAATTGAACTTTGGATCGCCCTTGAGCTGCTTTTTACTGGCGGTGATACGTCCCATTTTCGGAAACTACTGCGTGCAAATGTGTGAGTTGGATGGGGGAGAGCTTACTTCTTCTTGGCGCCGTAGCGGCTACGCGACTGCTTGCGGCCGTCAACGCCCAACGCGTCGCGTGAACCGCGGACGACTTGGTAGCGGACACCGGGCAAGTCACGGACACGACCGCCACGAACCAGAACGATCGAGTGTTCTTGCAGGTTGTGACCTTCGCCAGGGATGTAAACGGTGACCTCCTTGCCATTGCTCAGCTTGACCCGCGAGATCTTCCGCAGAGCCGAGTTCGGCTTTTTGGGGGTCATGGTCCGTACCTGAAGACACACGCCCTGCTTTTGCGGGCATTTCTCCAGAACCGGCGATTTGCTTTGGCTTTTCTTTAGTTTCCGCCGTTTGCGGACCAGTTGGTTGATCGTGGGCATGGACTGCTGAGCTAAAAAGACTGTCTGAGGCCGAAACTTGGCCCGGATTGAGTTGCAAAGAAGATCGCAAGTATCCGGCGGATCGAATTCCTGTCAATAGGTTCTGGCCAGTTCGGTCCGGAAACCCGGCAATCTTTGTTGGTGGTGGAAACACGTAGCGGTGTCTCGCGGAGATGCCCTGGTTGGCTTCTCGCAGAGACGCGTCCACGTGATATCGCCCTGCGGTCAGTTGGTTGCCTCGGACTCCGGCGCCAGGACCATGATCTCGACTTTTCGAAATTGGACCGGGTGGCTTTCAGACTGCAGCGAAATCGTGCCCCCGGAGAGCATTTTGCCGCCCGATTGCTCGATCAAGGTTGCGGCGTGTGTGTCGCGGTCATCCAGTTGAGGTTTCTGGTACTCCAGGACGACTTCGCCATCGAGAATGTGCTTGATGACTCCGTTGCCGCGGACTTCGATTTCCGCCGTCACCCATTGCTCTCCGTGATACGTCTTGGAGGTCGACTGGGTGCAGTGGGGCAGGTGCAGTTTGTCTTTGTAGACCACATTGGTGCCGGGCGTACACAGATTGCTGGTAGGACGCACGGCCTTGCCGTCGCCTCCGAGCAATTGAACTTCGATCGAAGCGGGAAAATCCTGGTCTTTGCCCATCGTTTCGGGCGATTCGCCATGAATCATCACACCGCTATTGCGAGTTGCCCATCCCGGGCCGCCTTTGCATTGATCGCCGACAAACCTGTACTCCACCCGGAATCGATAGTGGGAGAAAGTATCTTTGAAGAACAGGTGACCAAAGGTTTCGTTGAACTCGTCATAGTTCTCGTAACCCACCACCAACAAGCCATCCTTGACGGTGAAAGTCTGCTTCGCGTCGTCCCCGAACTTCTCGTAGCGGATCTTGGGTGTCCAGCCGTTGAGATTCTCGCCGTTGAACAAGGAGACCCACTGACCGACCGGATACGAATCCGCTGAATCTGATTTTTTCGAATCTTCAGCCCTGGCGGCAATCGGACCGAGGACGATCGAAAACAGCAGGGCGGTTCCGAGCAGAATTCGATGGGGCAATGAAGGCATCGACGTGGCTTTTTCTTGGGGACAAAGTAGGGAAACGGAGGGCAAATTCTATGGGTCGCATCTTACACGAAATGAAATCTGGGCACCGCAAATGACGGGGGATTTGCTGAGCAAATCGCTTTGGCATAACCCTGTTTGACCCATAGCCGCAGGCGTAGGAGACGCCACCAACCGGGTTGCCCCGCAGAGTCAAATGCCGCCTGCTAGGCGCGGATTATTTATCAGCCGGCACGCGATAGCGTCCGGTTCCCGAGTACAGGCGTGAGAACCGGACGCTATCGCGTGGCGGCTGATCTGCGCAGACTGTTTTCGTGCCAATCCGCGTAAACCGTTTCGTGCAAACGAATTGCGAAGACTGTTTTTGTGCCAATCCGTGCACGCCGTTTCACACAAACGTGTTGCGATGACCGTATTGAGTCACGTGAGTAATCCGGGCTAGAGCCATTTGCCGGGAGCGGAGGGCCCCCCCCTCAGCCGTGCGATATGGCACGAACCGGAATCGTGGTTCATATTGACTACACGCTCAATGGCTTCGCCGATTGATCTGCAGGGCTTGCAGTGGGCAATCGCCGTGAGCGGGAAAGGGGCTATCACCTTCCCATCCCACCTCACAATAGTGTTTCCTCGTGATGGACTCCGATGAAAAACTGTCCGCTGACATTGCGATCACGCATTTGCAATCCCATTCCCCAAAGCCAAACGAACCACTGCCATCGACGGTCGTCTACCTCGTCGACAACGACAGCTTTGTCTTGCAGTCGGTACAGCGAGTACTCGCAGAGATAGGGATCAATGCCAAGGCATTTCATTGTGCGGATGAGATGCTAGCGAATTCGGATCTCAAGGCTGCTGGTTGCGTGATCACGGATTTGAGGATGCCGGGTCTCAGTGGTGCAGAGTTGCACCAAGCGTTGTTGGATCGCGACAGCACGCTGTCGGTGATTGTGCTGACGGCGCACGCGGACATTGCAACGACAGTGAAACTGATGAAGAACGGGGCGGCGGCCGTGATCGAAAAGCCTTTTCGCGCCGACACGCTCCGTGACGAAGTGTTAGCCGCGATCGCATCGAGTCAGAAGGGCTATGCTCGGCGCAAACGTCAGCTTGATGCCAAGGAGAGAATCTCGCGATTGAGTAGCGAAGAGATCGCGGTCATGGAATCGGCTTGTCGCGGCATCCCGAACCGACAGATCAGTGTCGAGCTATCGTTGAGCAATCGGACGATTGACCGCCGCCGTCAGTCGGCGATGCGAAAGCTGCAAGTCGACTCCGTCGCCGACTTCGCCGTGCTACGTGCCACGGCCGAAAATGGCTAAAGCCACTTGCCGACGCGAATTCTGTTTTCGCAGCCACGAGGCAAAAGTTTCAAAATCGCCAAGTCACACTGGCGCGGGCCATGGCGGGTTCGACCGGGTGAAAGTGAAAATCTTCTGCTGCCGGAAGCCCGGCCGGCTGGGACTCATAAAAGTATGTGATGTCGTTGTCTTTGCTGTTGAATACATTGAATACATCGACAGCCGCGGTAGTTCGCTTGGTTTGATAGCCCAATTGCAAGTTCGCCACGGTCGTTGTCTCGCTGCGGGCGCTATTGTCTTCGATCAGCGCAGCCGGTCCGTAGTGACGCAAGCGGAACGTCCCGTACCAGGGTGTGTGGGGGACCTGGGCGGTAAATCCCGTTGCCAGAACATTTTCGACGGCATTGGGAATGCGATCACCGCCTGCAAACCGCGGTTGCACGAAAGCATAGTCGGCATCTGCGGTTAGCCATTGATTGAGTTGGTAGTAGTTCGTCCATGTAACACCAAAGCGACGACTTGCCGGGCCAGCTTCGGTGGTTCCGGCGTCGCCAACGAAGAGTAGTTCGGAATCAATCTCCAAATACCACATTGCGAGTGTGGAATTCCAGTTACAGGTCAAATCCGAACGCAAACCGATCTCGCTGCCTTCGCTCTTGATGAGCGGATCGGCGGGATCGACTGATGCATTGACGCCACGAGAGTCATTGCTGTGAAAGCTTTGTCCCCAATTGAGAAATAGCTCCGAGTCATTCCAGGGGCCGAAAACCAATCCCAGTTTGGGGCTAAAGACTCCGGCATCAGTGGTGCCGCTATCCGCCGCATTCAGATTCGATTGATTGTGAAAACGATACAGGTCACCACGCAAGCCGATGGTCGAACGAGCCCATGATGTGAGCGCTGCATCGTTGACGTAGTAAAGAGAATAGCTCTGCTGGTCGACGTCGTCATTTCGCGTCTGTGAGATCAGTTGCCGCTGGCGAGTCCGATTGAGCTCCAGGCCATAGACGTTGTCGTTGCGAAATTGAAATCCAAAGGTGTGATCCACAAACTGGCGATGGTACGTCTGACTTGCATTCACGCCCGAGTACCAGCGATTGTCGATCTGTTGGATTTGATCTCCGTTGATCGGATCATCCAGAAAGAATGTGAAGTTCGAAAATAGATCCATATCGTAGTAACTGGTGTAAGCATTGATGGCGGTCGTGACGTCATCGTTGATGCTCCAGTACTCCGCGTTGACACCGAAACGCTTTGTGTTTCCGCCATCGCTGGGATCAAGTGAACCGAATCGATCCACCAGCCCTGCTGTCACCGCGCGTTGCGGAATCTGGTTTGTCGCCGTCCAGTCGCTGTGGTATCCCATCGTCGACAGAGAGAAACCGTGATCACGGTCCCCAATCGACCAGCGAAGCAATCCGTTGAACTTGTGAAAGTCCTCGGGCACGACCCAAGGCCCGTCGTAGAACGATGTCTCGTAAGCGTACAGCAGGGTACCGCCTGCGAAATCGTGAGAGTCAGCGAGCAAGACGCGATAATAATCAAAGGCACCTGCCGTCACAGATGCGATCCCGAAGGGCAATGCACGTCGTTGACGAATGTCAGCAGAACCGGCTGAGCTGAAGTCACCGATGTCCGCAGAGTAGGGGCCAAGTCGATAGTTGACGGACTCGATCAACTCCGGAATCAGCCAATTGACGTCCAAGTATCCTTGGCCGTGACCGTGGGAGGGCAAGTTCATCGGAACACCGTCCACCCGTACAGCAAAGTCGGTGCCGTGATCCAGATTGATGCCTCGCACGAAGTATTGATTCGCTTTGCCCGAACCACTGTGCTGTGTTGCGATCACACCCGGAATCAACTCCAGGAGGTCTCCAGGACGATTGATCGGTCGGAATTCGAGATCGGGTTGTCCATATTGACCACTCGAAGCGGTGGAGGTTTCGCCTTGGAGGCTTGCAGAGCGAGAAACCGGGACAGCAGGCTGAAAAGCGGATGTTTCTGCACTGGTGGAGCGATTCGCGTCATTGCTCATGGGACGTGCCGTTTGAGCGGAATCCAAGTTCTGCGTCTGTTGCCCCGTGTCAATGTTTGACTGTTGTGGGTCGGGCGACAAATTGAAGGGCTCCGGCAATGGCGTCACCTCGTCAGGAACCGTTTCCGAAAGTGATGACGTGTCCTGCATTGCCGTCGGCGGTGTGGGATCTGCCTCCGGAACAGCGGTTTGTGATCCCGTTGGCTTCTCTGGGACCGCTTCCACAACGGTCTCTGGCAACTCTTGCAACGTTGGCGGCTGTGTCGCCCCGGTGATCGAGAAACACAACAATCCAGATCCAAATGCAATCAACGCGATAATTCGATTCAATGGTATCAACGAGCTACCCTTCCCAAACCGGTTACAACTTAAGTTCAGCGTATGACGGTTGGATCGGTTTCTCGGCCCGCGAGCAGCCTGATGATTCGAACGTACTTGAATGGATTCGACGATCGATCCCGCTTCAACCGCGAAAGGCGGCAAACTTTATCACGGCTATTAAGATTTGGCGCCGAGTGTGAACCGGATGGGTACGAGGATCTCCGCCGTTACTGGCAAACCTCTGAACTTAGCCGGGCTGAATCGCCATTGAAACACCGCCTCCAAGGCTGCCGAATCCAGGACGCCAAACCCGCTGGAGGTCGCAACCGCAATGTCGGCAACACTGCCGTCGCTCTTGACGGTCACCACAAGAACGACGCGTCCCTCGTGACCTGCGGCTTGCGCGTCGTCAGGGTAATTTGGCGGTTCGTTCTCAGGTAGTTTACTCGGCGGAGTGTCGTAGTTCGCACCGGTCGGGGCGTCGATCGGCGGAGGTGCCATAAGCGATGCATGCAATGCAGCCGAGGCGACCGTCTTTTTCTTGCGGCGTTTTTTTTCTGGCTCGACGGTAACGGGCATCTTTTCCGTCATCGCCGGGGGAGGCGGCAGGTTTGCTGAAACCACCGGCAAGGGCTCGGGCTCCGGAGCGGTCATGGCCGCCAAGGACGCCGACTCAGCAGGACGATGTTCTGGCACTTCGTCCGGTAACCTGTCAACTGGAACGGTTTCACTTTGGGCGGTTTCAACTGGGGCAGGCGGTTCTGTCTCTGCCTCGGTGACGATCGGCTGGACATTTGCGATGGGTTGAGCAACCGAAGTGGTTGATTCAATCGAAACGATGAGCGTTGTCGAACGTCCACGGTTGACGTTGGTTTGCCAAAGCACAGCGGGTGCGGTGACCAATCCAGCAACCAGCAAGAGACCAGCATGGGTCGTCAAACTGACTGAATTCGCGATCAATCGGTGGCGTCGTACGGGCAAATTCATGTCAATGGTTGTCAGGCACATAGCAACGACGAGACCGGTCGGGTCATGATTGATGAACGGTACCGATTCGTCAACCTTTCAAGCCGCGGATTCGGATTCCAGGATGGGTTTCATCACGTTTCCGTGCACGTCGGTCAGCCGCATGTCACGACCGCTGTAGCGGTATGTCAATCGCGTGTGGTCGATGCCCATCAAGTGCAACACCGTCGCCCAGAGGTCGTAGGGATTCGCCGGATTCTCAACCGCGTGGTATCCCAACTCGTCAGTCGCGCCGTGAATCGTCCCTCCACGAACTCCTCCCCCTGCCATCCAGATGCTGAAACCGAACGGGTTGTGATCACGTCCGTTGCTGCCTTGGGAAAACGGTGTACGTCCAAATTCGCCGGCCCAAACGATCAATGTCTCGTCCAACAATCCGCAACGCTTGAGATCTTGCACCAACGCGGCAATCGGCTGGTCAACTTGCTCACCCATGGCACGGTGACCGTTTTCTAAGTCACCGTGTTGATCCCACGGATTCGCTGCGCCGCCGGCACCGATCCCGGCGGTCAAACAACTCAGTTCAATGAACCGAACACCGCGTTGGACGAGTCGTCGCGCCAACAAACACTGCCGCGCGTACGCGGAGACCAATGGGTTGGATGAGTCGATCCCGTACAACGATTGTGTTTCTTGGGTTTCACCAGACAGGTCGCAGACCTCCGGCACGGCGGTTTGCATCCGAAACGCAGTTTCGTAGTTCTTGATTGCCGCTGCGATCTGTTGGTCGTTGCCCGTTGCGTCGAGAAACTGCTGGTCAAACAGTTTGGCGAATTCCAAGCGTCGTGATTGGATTGCCGGTCCGTCTGGCGATTGCAAGTCGCGAATGGCTTCCGCACGATCGGCTTGCAAGATCGATCCCTGATGCTGGGCTGGCAAGAAACCGTTGCTGAAAAGCGATACACCGCCGTGCGGCGGGATCGCGTTGCCACTTTGCAGCACCACGTAGGACGGCAAGTTTTCATTCTCGCTACCCAGTCCGTACGCGCACCACGCGCCCGCCGCCGGGAAACCCATGAACGGAAACCCGGTGTGCATGACAAAGTTGCCCTGCGCGTGTTCGTTGGCGGTTGTGGTCATCGAGCGGACCACGGCCAACTCATCGGCCACCGTTCCCAATTGCGGAAACATGCTGCTGATCGGTATCCCGCTTTCGCCGTGCCGAGTGAACTCAAAGGGACTCGCAAAGACGTTGCCATTGCGATTGAACTGCGTCCGCTGGACGGCAACCGGCATCGGCTTGCCGTGCAATCGGGCAAGCTTGGGTTTGGGGTCAAAGGAATCCACGTGGGACACGCCACCCGACATGTAGCAAAAGATCACATGCTTGGCTCGCGCCCCGTGATGTGTCGCAGGCAACGCGGCACCGGCAGGCAAAGCCTCCGCGTCGAGTTTGGCATCGCGCCCCGAAACGGAGTTGTGCATCAATCCCGACAGGGCAACCGCGGCGAAACCGCTGGTTCCCAGCGACAACGTCTGTCGCCGAGTCATTGGGAATCGATCCGTTGGATTGGTTGGAAACATATGATCGCGCTATCTATCGGAGATAAATGAATTCTTTCATCAGGAACATCGAGCGAGCCAGTTCCGCCCAGTCGGATTGGCTACCCGCACGCCCCAATCGCAACTTCAACTGATCGAGCTTGCCGCTGAGTTGATCGATGCGACGCTGGGTTTGTAGAACGCTCTGGCGATCGGACGGGGCCAATTTCTCCAGCACCATTGCATCGGTCACGATGCGTCCGGTTTGGTGAAACCATTGTTCGATCTGATCGGAGTCCAGTGCGTTGTCAAAGATCATCGCGGACTGAATCGTTCCACGCAGCATCCGTCCCGGATTTGCCGGCAGATGCCGTACGCCGAAGCTGATCACCCATTCGTTCTTGGGATACCGGATCGGTCCGTCGCTGCGATACTTCGTTCCGTAGACCTGTCCGTCGCGATAAGCCGTGATTCGCCCGTCGGCGTGATAAACGATCGCCAGTTGAACCGGTCGCTGGCTGGCCTCTGTTTCGACGGGGACACGAAAAGGTTGCGTTCGTCGAAAATGATCGCTGCCCGACATCCACCGCCCCGGTTGCTGTTCGCCGAAAACGATCGAGTCAAAAACGGCTCCGTCACGAGTTTGCACCGACAGCACGCCGCCACCGGATTGGTTCAAATCGTCGAGTCGCACCGTTGCCATGAGCGTCTTTTCCCCGATCGTTCTATCGATCGGCTCAGTGACTGCATGTCGCATCTTTCCCTCTCTGGGGCCAACGACCAGACCTTCGTCAGACAACGACGCGTCTCCGATCAGCTTTGCATCGGCGGTACCCCTTTGATCATTGATGCCGGAGCGAAAATCCCAGCGACCGATCAAATGGGATTCATCCAAGGACGATGCGGCGTCTTCGTTTTGCTGCAGACTCTCGGCAAGCTGTTCACGGATCGGACGCTTGATGTCGTCGATCTGTTGTTGTAACTGAGTCAGTTGCTGCTGCGTCGCAGCCAACGCTTGTTGGTCGGCCTGTCTCTGCTGAGCGACATCCGATAGATACGCCCGAGCAAGCTCTGCTTCCGTCTCCGTCGGCCGCCGACCGAACGCTGTCCAAAACAATTCGTGCAACCGCTGAGAATCGTCAGGCAGCGTTTCGATTCTGGCGCCCCACTGACCGGCCAAACGCGAAACGAACTCGTTGTTGAGCATGGTCAACGACTGCGCGGGCACGTTCGTTGCATTGCGCCGCCCGACCGTCGCGAAGGGTTCTGGGAAATCGAAAACCCTCAAAAAGGGATCCAGTTGGTTGCGGATCACGCGAACGTAGACACTGCGGCGCGGCTGATCTCCGGGAACGGGATCACCGAACAAGCGATCGTCTAGCGTTCCAGAAACAGCGAGCATGCCGTCCCGTATCGCTTCGGCGTCGAGGCGGCGAATTCTGGCATGGGTCAACAAAGTGTTCTCGGGATCGGTCTCGTCCAAGCCCGATGGTACCGTCGACGACAGTTGCCAAGTCTCGCTGGTGACCATGGACCTGATCATCGATTTCATCGATCCGCCGTTGCGTGACAACTCGCCCGCCAACCAATCCAGTAGCTCTGGATGAGTCGGCAGGACACCGAGTTCGCCAAAGTTGTCAGGCGTGGGAACGATGCCGACACCGAACAGATGATGCCACAAACGGTTAACGATCACTCGGCGAGTCAGCGGGTTGTCATCACGCAACATGTCATCGGCGAGTTGCAATCGTCGAGTTGCGGGATCGTATGGGGCCGCGTCGACTGCGGACAGAAATCGAGCCGGCACCACTTCGGCGGCATGCTTGTGATCACCGCGGATGTACAGCGGCTGTTGTCGTTCCACCACATCCTCAATGCCCGGCACACGAATCTGTGAGGGTAGCGTTGATTCCAAACGACGATATTGATCGATCAAGGACGCAGTGTTTGGCAAGCGTCCAAGGTCATTGGCGATCAAACCTGCTCGCAAACAAACGTCCAACATCAACGCCTGGGAATCGTCGACTTTTCCGTCACGCCACGATCTGATCGCCCTCGTGATTGCCGCTTGATAGATCGCCAGGACGTCATCTAAGGAGTGCGGATCGGTTTGCCCCGTCAGCAATGGTTGCAGGATTTCCGCAGAATCATTGGGTGGCGATTGGTCGGCGGGCAACACCATGGCTTTGCGAATTCCAAACCACGATCGCTCGGTGCCTTTAACCAACAGCGGCGCATCTCGCGCGGTGGTGAGTTCCAAATGGATTTTGTCACCGCTCCAATAGCCGACGTCAAAGGACTGCCATTTCCAGGTTTCCGCCAAATTTTGGACGGGATACACGGTACCGTTTCTCGGATAATCTTGAACAACATATCGCGACGAGCTTTCTCCCTCGCCGATCGTCTGCAACCAAACCTTCATCGAGGGTTTCAGTTCGATATCCGGCGAACTTAATCTGGCTGCATCACGCGACGAGACGTCATTGGAAATGACTCCGGCGGGATAGATTCCCTTGAGCACTCGGCCGACTTGCGTATCGATCGCGAATTGCCCTGCACTGCCGGATCGAACGGGCAATCCATTCCCCGCCGCGTGCCATTGTTGGTAGTCCGTGTTGTCGGCAAAGTCCCACAGGTGATGCCCCGTCGTCTCGGCGTCGGAGTCGTTCGAACCGCCAATACCTTTGATGGCAGCGTACCAAGCCTGCGAAACATCCTTGCTTTCCCGCTGACGCTTTGCCGCTTGGATCAGCGGTGATAAGAACGCCGACACATCCTGCGTTGCTGGTGGATCGCCCTTTGCCAAGTCCTCCAAACGCTGTTTCAACGTATCCGTTTGAGAAAGCCATTCCTCCGCGATCGACCGGCGAATCTCGTTCTTCAGCTCCGCTATCGCATTGCGTGCTGCAATGTCCCGTTGCGGGTCATCGATCGTGTGACGTGCCGGGCGAGCACCGGCAAGGATTCCGTACAACGCGTAGTAGTCGGCTTGGCTGATCGCGTCAAACTTGTGATCGTGGCATCGGGCGCAGGAGACCGTCAGACCCAGGAATGCCTTGGAGAACGAGTTGACTTGATCGTCCGTGAAGCGCACTTTTTCCTCTAATGCATCGGTCGGTGCAAAGCCGTGAAAGACCATTCGCCAATGCGACGTGCCGATGACAGACTCGTTGATCTGCATCTCATGATTGATTCGCGGCTGTGTCAGCAAGTCGCCCGCAATGTGCTCACGTAGCAATTGATCAAATGGAACGTCGGCGTTGAATGCGCGGATCAGGTAGTCGCGATAACGCCAGGCACCGTCGATCGCCGGGTCGCCTTCGCTGCCATGTGACTCGGCGTAGCGAATCCAGTCCATCCAGTGTCGCGCCCAGCGTTCGCCAAAGTGAGGGCTGGCCAACAATTCATCGACCAACTCGCCAAACCCGTTTTCGTGGTCCTCCCGCAAACGCATTGTCCATTGCCGGGCTTGCTGCGGTGTTGGTGGTAGTCCGATCAGTGTGTAGTACAATCGGCGAACCAGCGTGGTTTCGTCCGCACGGTCGGCGCACGTCACACCAGCCTCACGTTGTTTGGCCGCTACGAATCGATCGATCGCGTATGGCGATCGACGCAAAGGCACATCGACGACGTCTATCTCGATAGCAGGCGGCCGGACGTCTCGAATCGGTTGCCAGCACCAATGTTGTTTGCGACGTTGAAAAACGGCGTCCCAGGAAGTCGCGGCGGTCAATTCGGAATGGGTGGGAGCGGTGGAACGCGGATCATACGCTCCGTCGCCAATCCACTTCTTAAAATCGGCCAACACGGATTCAGAAAGTTTTGGACGCCCCTCAGGCATCTCCAGTCCGGCGACTTTGTGATTGATGATCGCCAACAAGCGGCTTTGTTCGGGATGCCCGGGAACGACAAGCCGACCATCGTCACGGGGTTCCAGCATCGGAGCACGATGGTCCAATGCCAAGTCGGCTTCCGCGGTCTCGTGAGAGTTGTGGCACTCGTAGCACTGCTCGATCAACACCGGACGGATTTTGGCTTCAAAGAACTCGAGTTTCTGCGGAGCCTCTGCATCGGTCTCTTGCGAGAACGATTTTTCGTGCGCAACCGCGATCAAGCAAACAGCGGTGATGACAAAGAACGCGAAAACTCGTGGCATCGTTTTCATCCCTTACGCAATGATGTCACGGATATCCAGCAGATACACTTGACGACCGCCCGCATGTGGACTGTCGACGGTAACGAAGTGCCCGTCATTGCTGCTGCGAGGATGTGTGTCGCAACGCCATTCGCCCGTGTACTCGGGTGGGGAAGGAAAATGTCCCAGATCGACGCGTCGCCCTGTGGGGACGTGGTACAAGTACACCGTCTGGCGGCGGTCGCCTTTTCCGGGGTACGTGTCGTTCAAAATCCAGTCGCCGTAGGGAGCGGGCAAGTAGGTGTTGTGCCCGTTGGTCGGCATTTTGTCGTGCCCGATCGCTGCGACCTCGTCCGTCCGATCGGTGAAAACATAGAACCCATTTTTTTGTCCCTCGGGACGCGTCCACATCGTGACCTGCTCGTCGTCTTTCCAGATGAAATGCGACGTATAGCCCGACGGATCGAGTTCGTAGAGATCACTGCCATCGACGTTGGCCGTGAACATTCGCGTGACAAAGTTGCCGTCAAATTTCAAGGTCGCCGGATCAAACCGTGGTCGATAGCGATGCAGCACAATGAATCGCTTGGCCGATGGGCTGATCAACAGGTGATTGAAATAGTGCCACGCGTCGCTGTGCTTGCTGCCGTCAGACCATGGCATCGCGGCGACGTCGGCCAACGACAGAATCAGTTCGGACTGGCCCGTCGTCAAATCCACTCGCCAGATGCCGGAGTCCGCCGGAGCACGCTGGTTGACGTGCGGGTCGGCCAAACCGTCGTATCCGTAACCGGGACGCAAGTTGTCGATGCGTCGAAAGTCCACCGACAGACCAAACTTGCCGTCGGGCGAGATCGTGTAGATGGGACGATCGATCGTCCGTGTCGTGCCGTCGGCAAGCGTGTGAATGCGACAGACAAAGGAGTCTCCCTCGCGGTCATTCCACAACACTCGTTTGCCATCGTCGCCGATCCACTGCAACATGCATCCCTGTTGCCATCCCCATGCGCGACTGGAACCGATTTCATGCCAGCGGTCTCCATCGGCCGTGTCGCTGAAACCGACTTTGATTTCGTCGTCCGCAGTTGGTGAGCGACCTTCAAAGCCCACTTCGTTGGCCAGGATCTTGGTGCCGGTGGGATCAAACTGACGTTTGTCATAGTATCCGAACCAATGATGCTTTGGACCGCTGGTGATTGCCCGACAAGGGACAAAGGTTTCCAGTGGTCCGACGTCAGCAGCGGAGACACGGCCGGGACACCGGATGGCCGATACGCCGGCGACCACACCGGCTGCGGCGCCGTAGCGCAGCATCTGTCGACGGGAGATTTCCATCATGAGGGTTTTTCGCGAGGTGGGACGAAGCAGAAGAAAATGGCGGGACGAGCAATGCTCAGCCTCCATTGTAACCGACCCGCGAACCGTCAGACGGATCAGCGTTGTTCGCGGTACGTCGTCCAGCTCAAGAACAGCAGCAGGCCGCCCAGCACGACAAACACAATGTCCATCATCAGACTCGCGGCACCCAATGGGGCGAGACTGCTCATCCCGATCATTCCCATGACCGCATCGGCCAAGAACAACAGGACGATCAGGATCGACGCAACAAGGCTGATCAGGCAGAGAGCCTTGGGCATCAATGAACCTCGGAAAAGAGCCAGGTGGGGCGGAGGGGAAAGACAAGCGTTGGGGGCAACAAGGCCGCAGTATAGTTACAGAGGTCCATCTTTCCCAAGCCTACGCCGCGTCGCTAGATTAACGTTTTTCAAGGTTTCTTTCCTGTTGTGCCGGTTTTTCTTGCCAGACCGGCCGATTGAAACCCAAAAATCATGGTTTGGACGCCTATTTTCGTCCCCAACATCCCTTCGCACCCCGTCGCTGTCTCTCGATCCCGGAGCTGGTCTCATCGATATTTCCCCGGCCAATCTCGCCGAACTGCTGCAAACAAATCCCTGGAAATGGTGGCGTCAGCAGATGCCGATCGTCCGCCAGTGGGCCTATTTGGATCACGCCGCGGTTGGGCCACTGCCCGGTCCGACGGCCGACGCGATCCGGCATTTTGCCATGCAAGCGGAGTGTTTGGGGGACACGGTCTGGCCGCAATGGTCCCGAAAATTGGATCTTCTGCGGTCAAGTTTCGCTGATCTGATCTCCGCCGAACCCTCCGAAATCTGCTTGGTGCCCAACACGACCACCGGGATCAACATCGTCGCCGAAGGATGGCCGTGGCAACCAGGCGACAGCGTGGTGCTACCCGAAGGCGAGTTCCCCAGCAACCTCTTTCCGTGGCAAAACCAAGCCAGTCGGGGTGTCGAGCTGAGAATCATTCCCCGTCGCGATGGACGAGTCGAGGTCGCTGACTTGCTCGATCACGTCGACGACAGCACGCGCATGATTGCGGTCAGTTGGGTCGGATACGCCAGCGGATACCGAGTCGATTTGCACGAATTGGTCCAGCAAGCGCACCGGCGTGGCGTGTTGGTCTTTCTCGATGCCATCCAAGGTCTGGGAATGTACCCGCTGGATTGCCGCCAAACACCGGTCGATTTCCTCGCCGCCGATGGTCACAAATGGATGCTCGGTCCGGAAGGCATCGGGGTGGCGATGATTCGCCAGGAACATCTGAACACCCTGCGTTGTGGCAACGTCGGCTGGAACAGCGTTCAAGCCTCGTTCAACTACGCCCAGCCGGAATTGAAACTTCGCAACTCCGCCACGCGTTTCGAAGCGGGCTCGTCCAACATGCTCGGCGCGAGCGCTCTCTCAGCCAGCGTGGACTTGATCGGTGCTGTCAACCAAGCTCACGGCCCCCAGGCGATCGAAAAGCGATTAGTGGAGTTGGCCACGCAATTTCACCACCAACTGAGCGACCTGGGAATCGACAGTCGGATGCCGTCGGACCCGCAGCATCGTAGCGGCATCGTGACCTTCGAGGTCCCGTGGGCGGAACCCAACGCGGTTCGCAACGCGGCACTGGAAAAAAACTGCGTCGTCAGTTGTCGCGACGGCGGCGTTCGAGCCAGCATTCACGCTTACAATGACGCAAGTGACCTGCAGCGTTTGATCGATGTCGTCGCATCGCTGAAACCATAGCGTCTTTCTCCACCAAAAAAAACTTCCGCTGCACTCACGGCTGATTGTCCCCCGTCTATCCCATCGTCCCCCAAGATCACCGGCAATGAACAATCCCCGCATTGCGGTTTACACAGGCTCGTTTGACCCCATCACGCTGGGGCATATGCACATCATCGAGCGTGCCTCGCGCTTGTTCGATCAGTTGATCATCGGAATCGGGATCAACGCGGACAAGCGTGCCTTGTTCACGCCCCGCGAACGTTTGGATTTGGTCGGCACCGTCACCGGAGGAATGGACAATGTCCAGATCGAGATCTTTGAAGGCCTGGCGGTGGACTTTGTTCGCAGCATGGGCTCACGCATCATGGTTCGCGGCATTCGCCCGCTGACGGACATTGCCGGTGAGTTCACGATGATGATGGCCAACCGTCAGCTCGACGCCGACATCGAAACCGCTTTCCTGATGGCCGACGAACGATTCGCGCACGTCAGCAGCAGCCTGCTCAAACAAATCGCGACGCTGAGCGACGACGATGATCAGTTGGCAAAGTTTGTTCCCCAAGCAATCATCGCTCCGCTGCGTGCCAAGCTGCGAGACTGAAGAACGAAGATGTTCGCGTGTGAAGGGAGAATTCTGGCGAAAGCCTCTTAACGTGGGGCAGGTTTGCAACCTGCCAAATCCCTGAAAAGGCAGGTTTCAAACCTGCCCCTCGATCCATTCACAACCACTCCGGGTCAGGAACCGTTATCGCTGACAAGGATGTCTTGCGAGTCTTTCACTTCGATCGCGCTTTCGTTCTCAAAAATACAATTCGTGACGCGGCATTTGCGACAGTCGTTGATGATGACCGCCTTGGCGTGTGAATCCATGATCGTGTTGCCCAGAACATTGATGTCATCGCATCCCTGCAATTCCAACGCGGCCTCCCGCAGCCCTACGCCGTTGATCACGTTGGCCGACAGAATGCATTTGGAACAGTCCTCCAAGCGAACTCCCAGCTTGGCTTGATCACCATCGCCATAGTGGTAGCGAGGGTTGCGGTCCATCGCGTTGCCGGTCAGAGTGATTGCTTCGCAGTCCTGCAGCAGGACATTGGCATGGTAACCTTTCCAAATGGTGTTGCCGTTGATCGTCGCCCCGCGAGCGTGCAACAAATGCACGTTGACTTGCGTATCCGACAAAACATTGCCGCTGATCGTGATGTTTCCGTGCCTCAGTTCCTCCGTCACCCTCACAGGATTGCTTCGCAAGTCAATGCGAATGTTCGCGGAGTCTGCCGCTTCGTGAGCATGCTGGATCGTACAGCCCGTGATCGCTACTTCGCCGATCGAACCGTTGCCGGAAACCAACCAGACGTTGGCCGCCGGTGGAGCTGCTTCGTCGCCCATGTTGCCTTCGATATCACATCCGGTGATGTGCACGTTGCGGACGTCACCGCCTCGGATCACGATGCCACCGCCCGCGTTGTAGCTGATGTGTGAACCCGTGATGTTGGTCTGGTGCAGATTGACGGCATCAAAAAACAGTCCCACTCCCGTGTTCTCGTACAAGTGGCAATCGCGAACGATCACATTTCGGTTTCGCCCCACTAAATGAATTGCGTGTCGCGTTTTCCGGATCGTCAAGTCACGCAGTGTGGGTTGCATGGTGCCGGCAAGTCTGACGCCGCCCGATTCGGGATGATTGCCGACGATTTCCAAATCAGCGATGACCGGCGAGTTTTGCCACTGCCAAACTCGCTCGCGAACGGACTGCGGCGCCGCCGTTCCGTCGTGTGTTCCCACAATGTCCAACGCCGGGCCGGGTCCGTCCATGATGAGCCTCACTCGCCCATCACCGCCGACAGATGCCGAATCACAACGAGCCAAGTCAATCACAATCGGACGAGTGATCCGATACGTTCCAGAAGGAAACCGAACGCTTCCCTTCAACCGATCCACCATCGCCTGAATGGCCACGGTGTCGTCAGCCACCCCATCGCCCACCAAGTCAGCCGCAATCACCGGGCTGGTGACAATCGGGCTGACAATCAAAACCAAAAAACAAACGGCAATCACAGGGCGAAGAAGAAGCATGGCACACCTGGCGGGAATCAGAAAGAGATTGATTTGGGGATCATTGTAGTAGGAACCAAACGAGCGAGGAGTATTCACGTGAATCCCGATCGTCTTCGCAAAACGTTTGCGCTAAGAAACGTACAAGGCTTACCATCAAAACAGTCCATTCTCATCAGCCCTAAGCCGCTGGCCGTCAGGCCACGGGTCTTGCGTTGGGCTGTTCAAAATTCGGGGTTGTGGCACTATGACGCTCCGCAAGTTTCTGTCACCTCTCCCAGCGCAACTGGTGGCCCCAGTGAGCCTCAGGCGCTAGCCGTGGGCCTGAGGCTGGTGGGCCCAGTGAGCCTCAGGCGCTAGCCGTGGGCCTGAGGCGGATTGTGGTGCCGACCCACGGCTAGCCCGGATGATTCATCAGCCGCTGGCGCGATAGCGTCCGGTTCCCGATTACAGGCGTGAGAACCGGACGCTATCGCGTGGCGGCTGATATGCGCTGACTGCTTCGTGCCAATCCGCGTAAACCGTTTCGTGCAAACGTATTGCCAAGACTGTAGGGAGCCAGCGTGAATAATCCGCGCTAGCCGTGGGCCTGAGGCGGATTGTGGTGCCAGCCCACGGCTAGCGCCTGAGGCTCACTCTGATTGCGATGCATGGGACAAAAACATGGACTGAAAAACAATGCCAACACCAAATTTTGAACAGCCGAGGCTTGCGTTTTGCAATGGATGCGAGATTCGTGCGCAAGACCCGGCCGCCCACGCGTCGCGGCTCAGGGCGTCTCGCCGGCTTTCCATTGGATGAGATTGCCTTTTGCATCTCCGCTAACGAGGGTCTTGCCGTCGTCGACAAAGGCGACGCTGTAGACATAGTCGGTGTGCCCCTCCAAGGTCAGTACTTTGGTGCCGAAACGAGTCTCCCAGACATCCACTCCGTTGCCTTCAGGACTTTCTTTGCTCGCCACGCGTGTTCCATCTGGATTCATGGCAAAGAAATCGATGTTGTCAGCACCGTCAAATCGAAACTTCAGACTCGCCTGGTCGATGTCCCAAAGACTCATTCCCAAACCATAACCGAGTGCTGCGATGATTTGTTTGGAGTCGCGAGTGAATGCGACTTGACAGGGAAAGTACTCGGAACTGGAGGTCGGGAGTGACTGGCGAGGCGAATCTGCTACCAGCGACGTCAAGTCGATGGTTTGGCGGAGCTCCCCGGTGGAGACATTCCAGACCTTGATCCCGTCGCCGCCGACGCTGACCAATTGTCGACCGTCGTCGCTGAACTCAATGTCGCCCGTAAAATCTTTGTGTCCAGACAGCCGTCTGATGGACTTGCCGTCGTCCGACTGCAGGATCTCTATTTCACCGCTGGACAAGGTCATCGCGACCAACGGTCCAGCGGGGGTGCTCGCGATGCTCTTGCCATCATGCATTTCACCTTCTCGACGCCAGCTTTGGTTAAGACGTGTCAAGCTGCCCGTGTTGGTGGAAAAGAACCATCGCGAGGAATCGTTTTGGATATCAATGTCAACAACGAATTCCGGAATCGCCTGCGGAAATAGTTGTCGTTGGTTCTTGTAGGTAAATGCGGTCTGCGGGTAGCCTCCGATCGCCACAAATCCGTTGTCGATGGGTTTGATGAATCGCAATGCACCCGTCGTCAACATTGTCGGAGGTTCGGGATCGACAGGCCATGTCTTGATTCTCCCATCGGTACCGCTGCTGAAGATTTTCATCCCATCGGGAGTGACGCACAGATCGGTGACCACGCAGTGATGCCCCGTGAAAGTTTGAACCAAGTCTCTGGTCGTGACATCCCAGACTTTGACTGTCTGATCGACGCTGCCTGACACGAGTCTGCTACCGTCGCTGGTGAAAGCCAAGCAGGTGATTGTGTCCTTGTGAAGTCCGGAGACCGAACGCATCGCGACACCTGGCGTATCAGGCTTCGACGTGTCCCAGATGATCAAATGGGAGCCTCCGGTTGCAATCAGACTGCCACGCGGACTCACTGCCAATGACCGAACATCTTCGATATCATCGGCCAGGATTGTCGGTTCGGTTGGGTTGCTCAGATCAATCCGTGACAAACGTCCGTCATCACTGACCCATACGACTGACTCCCCGTCGGCAGAGAACTGGATATCTTGAACGGCAGCCCCAGAACTTTGCAGCGACTGTGGCTCGACTTCCACGTCCACGCCGTCGAATTTCCACATTTGGATCACGCCTGATGCGTTGCCGCTGACCAGTCGCTTGCTGTCGGCGCTGAATTCCGCGCTGTTGATCGCATTGGGATAGACCCCGATGGGCAGCGATCTCGGGTAGATCCCCAGTGATACGCCTGGGGCGAGTACCTGTTGCCGATAATCACTGGTGTGTTGCAACTCGAGTTTTCCATCAATGTGTCCGACACAGATCTTCTGTCCGTCAGGACTGTACGCGACGCATTTGATTTCAGAATACTTGCCCGCACGCGCGCCTTGGATGCCGCCGTGGTATGCATCGACGGTGTATACCCCGTACTGTTCGTTCTCTCCTCCTCCAGCGACCAACGAATAGGTGAATGACTCCGAGGAACCCGTTCTGACGGAATGCAGGGAACGTGTCGGTGGGCTTAATGCGATTGATTTGATGGAGTTGTACGGAAGTTGTAGTTCTGAAAAACCATTTGCAAAGAGCTGTTTCAGATAAAAAAACTCCCAGTCTCGCTGGTCGTCTTGCGTCGATTCGAGGTTTTGAAATGCGGATCCGGGGCGACCCCGTTGCCAATTGAGTAGAGCCAGTTTGACTTGGCTGCCGTAGGTGATCGATTGTGCTCGCTGGCTTTCGATTTCGGCCCGTTCACGTTGCCGATTGGCATTCTCTTGGGCGGTCGTGGCAGCCAGCGCGGACGCTTGCGCGTCTGCAAACGCTGCATTGGCTTCTTGGGTTGCCAATTGTGCTTGTGCCAACGCGTTCTCGGCCAGTCTTTCCTGTTTGGTTGCCTTGATGCCGAAAATGGTGGCGATGATTCCGACCGCTACGATCAGGTTCACCGCGATCACGCCGATCACTTTCCAACGCCGCCGGTCTCGCATGCGACGGTCTCTTGCGATTCGGCTCGCCTCGATCATGCGACGTTCGTCGGGCGTCCAGTCACGCATCCCATTATGGCCGGCTTCGACGATCGAAAGGTCTTCATCATCCAAAGGAGTTCCGATTTGACCGTTTTCCCATTGGCCCACACGATTCTCAAGGATCTTGCGCGCATGTTGGCCGGGGTATGGCGAGGCCTCAAAACGTTCTCGCACCAGTGGGGCCAATGTGTCGTGGGCCAATCGTGTTGAAACGATTTCATTGACGACTTGCGCATCCGGCATCGTCAGCAAATAGGCGTCCTGAAATGCCGTCAGTAGCTTGGAAAGGTTGCCTTCGTGATGTTGATACGTTTCCCTCAACTGACTCATGGCGATTTGATTGGCCGTCCCCAATGGCGTTGTGTGCATCGCTAGAGCATCGATCAACAGATCGGGCGGAGCATATTCACCGCATTCCTGCTCCAACAATCCGAGTTGCTCCTTGAGGAAATCGGTCATCAGCATTCCTTTACGCCGTGACGCGTAGAGTTCACGTGTGAATCGGGGTGATGCTGAGTTTGCCGCTTTGGCAGAATCCCACATCCGTGAGAGCAGAATCTGTAGAGTCGGCGCGATATTGCCTTGCGAATCCTCCAGCAGATCATCGCAGATTTGATCCGCCAATCCGTCATCGATACTCAGTTGATAGTGAGTCGCCAGGTCGGGATCGACGATCGGCCCCAGAATGGCATCGATCACACCTTCCCGATCCAGGTGCTCCAAGAAGACTTCGTTGAACAGGACTTCCCGCTGCTCAAGCTGTTTTTTGACATCGGCCAACCACTCTTTTCTGAAGCCCAGTATCAATCGACCTTGGGGACGTTGCTGCGGGTTTTCGAACACTTCTTGGACCGCGTCCATGAACCGTTTCATCTCGTCGGAGAGCGACGCGTTGGGACGAGTTTCGATTTCTTCCAGTTGATCCAGGATGATGGTCAACGGTCGACCGGTTTTCGCTTCATGCTCAAGCCATGTTTCCTTCGGTGAGCGATCCTCGACAATGTCAGGAAACGCATCGATGACGGTTCCCAAGAGTCCCCTGTCTCGATCGCGTCTCAGATAGGTGACTTCGTGTTTGGACTCCAGTCGTGGGATCAGTCCCGCGTCGAGCAACGATGACTTGCCCACCCCGGATCGACCGTAAAAGAGAATGACAGGTGCTGATGTTGGCGTTGTGATTTTTTTGTACAGGTCGCGGATTTCCTTGCCACGTCCAAAAAAGACCGCTGCGTCTCGCTTGCGATACCAGTTCAAGTAGCGATAGGGTTTTGCCGGCAATTCCATTCTCGGCAGTGGCGGCAAAGCCAGTAGAGGATTCTTGGATGCGGCGGGCAAGTTCCATCGGGCAACGTGGGGGTGTTTCTCTGCGATCGTCATCGTCCATGGAAACACATCGACGTTCGAATCCGCGTCCGTTGGATCATTGGAAACCAACCCGAGAGCACGCGTTCGTCCCGTCATCTTGGTCCGGGCTGCCGCTGTCGCCGTCTCAAATGCAGTCTGCAGATCGCAGTGGTTGGCAAGTGCGCGATAGAAGCATGTTGAAAAATCGGTGGCCACCTGATCGTTGATCGGCTGGCGCGTGCTGATCACACAAGGCATGCCGGCATCCAGCAAGGCCTGTGTTTGCTGGGCGGTTGAGCATCCATTGAGAAACGCCAGCTGCAGAGATTGTTGAAGCCCGAGAAAACTTGCCATGCCCTCGGCACCGGCGATTTCCGCATCGCCACCGACAGACTCCAACAGCAACTGAGTCGCTCCAGCGTGGCCCGCGAAATGAAAGATCGCGATTCGATCTTGATACCGAGGGTCCAAAAACACTTGAAACACGTCATCGGCTGCCGCTCCATTGCGTTCAACCACTTCGCAGAGACCCTTGGCAGCGGCCGACTGCAATGCGTCGCGAATCTGCTTCAACTCAACCTTCAGACTGGCCAGATGTTTACCATCGTTCACATAGTCGTTTGCGAAGGCAAGGAAGATGACGGGTGGTCGAAACATGGCAGTTGTGGTTTCGCATTCACGTATTCACGACGGTGGACGATGAGCCAATCATAGTCTATCCGTTGTCATGTGATCGCAATGCTCGCTGTCGTTGCCATTCAATCATCCTCGTCAGCAAACTCGTCGTCGTCATCTTCCATGTCGTCATCTTCCATGTCGTCATCGTCCATGTCGTCGTCGTAGTCGCCATCGTAGTCGTCATCGTCTTCATCACCGAATTCTTCTCCGGCAGCCATTTCTGCCGGGGACAAACGGATGCCTTGCCAAACGATGCCGGGCGAATCCTTGAATCCTTCTTCGATAAGTTGCATGCCTGCAAACTCCGCGGGCAGTTGAAAACACAGTGATTGCGCCGCCAAGACTTCTTCTTCTGCTTGCTCTTCACTTTCTGCCAACACGCCCCATTCGCCCAAGTAGGCCGGCCAGTCTTCCTGGTGCATCATTCGTCCGGGGAAGGACTGCCAGGAGTCGTCCAAGGGTTGCGAAACGAGACAACGATAGTAGTTCACCTGACCCGAGTCACGTTTCTCACGTTGCTCGGCAAAGAACTCCTCTGAGGCACATCCGGCCTGCAGCATTCGAGTCTGAAATCGGCTGACGAGATCCGGTGCGGAAGCCCGAGCGGCAGCTTCACAACGATGCAGCAGCGCGGAAATGCCTGCGGGCGAGAGCATGTCCGCTTCGTACAGCGGAGTTTCCGATGCCCGTTTCAGGAACTCCGCCGCCACGGCATGCTCACCCAATTGTGAATTGGCGCAGCCGGTGATCACATCCAAGTGAAACGCGTCTTGGCCGATCAGCTCTCGTTCACGTGTGATCGCTGCCTTGGCGCCCGCGGGGTCACCTTGTTCCATCAGCCCGATGCTGCGGTAATAGTCGATCCAAGGTTCGACACCGGCATCGGCTTGGTATTTGTCCAAGTACGACAGCATGACCTCGAAACGTTCGAGGCTGAAAGCCAACAACGCGGCTTCCCAGGCGACGCGGGTTTCCTCGGTGCCCTCTCGGATACACAAGTCCAGCACGTGCAAGGCATCCCGTGGCCGATCGGTGTCGCGGTACAGCGACGCCAAGCGCAAGGCGATGTCACCTGCATTTCGCAGCAGCCGAAATCCTCTCGCGTAACATCGTTCTGCTTCGCCATGATTGTCTTCGGCCATGAAGTGGTCGCCGCAGCGCATGTAGGTTCTCGGCCCGACATCATCCTGTTGCAGCGTTTTGCGAAAGATCGGATCGAGACGTTCGCTGGTGATCGTTGCCCCAAACTCTTCATTGGGTCCAAAGCGGATGCGATTGCCGAGATCTCCCAACAATGAAAGCGCCGCGGGATCATCATCGAATTTGCCCACCAATCGGTTCGCCCATTGCCAGACCGTCTCAGCTTCGGCGTGGTCACCGAGCATGTAGCTGATCATGAAAACCAACCCGCACGCGTCTTCACGATGGGTGATCGTGTCCATGTCGATCGCCATGACCTCATCGCGGAGTCCCTTCAACTGTTCCAGGTATCCTTCCTCGACCACTTCGCTCAACCGTCGACCGAACTCCGAGATCACGGGCGCCAAAGGTGTGTCCGGTGCCGATGTTTCCTCGCCCTGCTTGTCGGAGGTAAGCTCGGAATCATCGTGGCTGGACGAACTGCTGTCGCCGTGCCCGTTGGCGGATGTCGCGACAGGACGTCCGTAGATCGCCAGTGGAGTGGTTGGAAAGTCTTCGTCTTGCAGAGCGGTCAATCGCCGCAACGACAGCCAATCACTTGCCGCGCTGGCTCGTTTTTGCAACTGCTTGCCGAGTTTTTCAGCAAGTCGATCTTGTCCAGAGAGCAAGCTATTGGCGATCAGTCTCAGGCGAACTTCGAACCACAGGTTGGTGCCGTGCAAATCTTGTAGTTTCTTGTCCCAACGGGTCAGGATCTCAGCCGCTGCTTCGTACTGCTGCGAAACCGTCAATGCCAAGGCTTCGTTCAGCATTTTCAGATAGTCGTACATGGGGCACTCGCCTTCGGGCGGATGATGCTCCCAAGCCGGGTTGCTTTGCATCTCGGCGGGTTGGCCGGCGGAAATCAGCAGCGCGTCCAAGTCGTACAGCACACGGATTTTGGCTTCCAACGGCAAAGTGACTTCTTCGCTCTCGGCCAACTCCAACGCTTCGCGACACAGCTTGATCGCTTCGTCGTGTCGTCCGGCCAAGCACGCCAACGAGGCGAGTTTCTTCTTGACCAACCAGCGTCGATCGCCGCGGTCGGACAAAGGAGATGAGCCGTCCAGGACCAAGCTGCACTGGTGCGACGCCATCTCGGCATCGTCCGCAGCAAGGTAGACATCGCACGAGTATTCGCGAAAGCATCCCACACATGCCAGTTTGCCGGTCTTGCGACAAACGTGCAGTCCGTCGGCGATGCACGCTTGCATTCCTTCGCTGTTGTAACCTTCGATCTGCCCCGTGGCTTCGGCCAAGTTCTCGTAGGCGCAGGAACTCATCTGGTACACCAGAGCTTCGTAAAGCTGTGGTGGCATGTCGGGCTGGATCTTTCGACATTGCTCTTCGCTTTCCAGCAGCGAGATCAACTCGATCGCCCGTTCTCGCATGGTTTGAAAGTCCAGCAAATACTGGGCTTCGTCCATCTGATGGAACACGGAGGTGATATAGAAATAGGCACGCTGCTCGCGTTTTGCTTTTTGCCTCAATTGTCCGTAGAGATCGAACGACGTCTTGTAGATTCCGGGTTGAATCAACTCACCGGCTTGTTCGGCCAGCGATTCGAGTTGCTTGTCAATTTCGCTGAGGTCATCAAAGTCGTTCATGGACGGTTTCCGTGATCGATGGAATAAAAGTACGTCAGGCTTTCTAGCCTGACACGGAGTGTTGGACGCAACCCGGAAAGGCAACGCTGTGAAGCATTTTGACGGTCAAAAATACTAGCACGAAGCGCAAGCGAGTGAATAAGGTGACTCACTCACTTGCGCTTCGTGCTGGTAATTCCTGCGTTTCAGCAAAGAAAATGTTTTACAGCGTTGCCGGAAAGGCTGACGCAAATGTCTCTGGCGGTGGTGGATCAGGTATCGCGGCCCCAGAGGACTTCTGCGATCCAATCGAGGTCCTCGGACTGCATTTGTTGTGTCTTTCGATCCGAAGCGGCACCGGCGGCATGCAGTGCATTGCTGACAAGCAAACGAACAACGTTGGCCAGTGGGCTGCGTGTGCCACGTTCCAAGGCTCTTTTGACGAGTCGGTGTTCGCGGTTGAGGATGACTTCGTTTTGATCGGCCGGTGAGTTTTCAAAGTGGGCGTCGATCATGCGTTGGAACCCTCGTGGGATCTCACCTTCTTTTTTGAGATCTTCGAACGTTTTGGCCAGTTCGTAGCGTTCGTTCAAGAAAGCCATAACGGGTTGGTTTTGTCGATAGGACGCCCACAGCACTTTCGCCCCCGTGCCACTGAGGAACTCCGACCACTCCGCACTAGCGTCTTCCATGTCGGACATGCCCAAGACGCATTGATCGAACCCGGGACTCGAGGGGCTCGCGACACGAACGTCGACGACACTTTCCTGAGTGTCGGCGACCATGGACGCCAACAGCAATTCTTCGAAACTTCTCAACGCGTGCACACACAGCGTCTCGGTGCCGTCGAACACGTCGCTCAGATACCTTTCTTGGCGACGATCCGCGTTGTACCAAATCACCTGATCGGCTTCGGACTCATAAAGCGGATCGGCTTCGCATCTTTCGAGGATCTGTTCGAACGTCAGGTCGCCCTGGGTCGTCGAAAACCGGTAGCAGCTTCTCAGCAATTGACGCAGCGGTTCTTCGTCGAGAGCGGAACCTGCGATCGTGAATCGGTGCCAACTGATGATGGCTTCCAATCGTGCCGGCTGTTTTTCCGCCAATTCGTTCAAGTGGTCATAGATGATCTTGGCCAGCGTCGCTTTGGTGCGAGCGAACTGACCGTCTCGCACCAGGTCCTCGCGACTGGCGGTGGGCGAGCAATCGGGCAGCTCCAAAATGCCGCGCAGGAAAGATCCCCAGGAGGGCAACAAGTCTTGGACGTGACGTGAGATCACCATGCGGCGGATGGTGGCGGCAACCACGGAGTCGTCGGTGAAACCCGGCGTGCGTTGAGGCGAGATGTACAGGGCACCTTCGATCACCACCGGCTTTTCGACTTTGATCGGAATCACGTCCAGGGGTGTTTCTTCGAAATAGCTGGCCAAGTCCAGTTCGATGGTTTCTTCGTCATGGCCGCTCTCAAACCAAGACGCTTGGATCACATTGATCCGCTGCGAAGATCCGTTGAGAAAGATCGGCACCGGCAAGAAATCCGCATAACGTTTGACCGCCAGTTCCAGCATCTCCGGGTCGATGGCAAAGGACACGTAGTCTTTTTTCAGATGCAGACAAACGCTGGTTCCGTTCTTGTCGCGTTCGCAGGGGGACAACTCGATTTCCGTCCCAGCGCCGGCGACCCAGCGGACCGGTTCGACGTCGTCCGACTTGCGGCTTTCCACGACGAGTTGGTCGGCCAACATGAAGGCGCTGAACAGGCCGATTCCGAATTGACCGATCAGTTCATCGCCCGATCCGCTGACACTCTGGCGAGCTTCCTCGCTGCCGCGTCCTTTCAACAGACCGGTGATCCCGATGCCGAGCGTTCCCAAATACGATTCGGCTTCCTCGGCACTGAGCCCGATGCCGTCATCGGTGAAAGTGATCGTTCCATTTTCGGCGTCTTGGACGATATCGATCCGTCCTTGAAAACTCAGATCGCGACTACGACGACGCATGATCGCGTCATGCGAGTTCTGGATCAGTTCACGAATCGGAGTGTCCAGCCGGCTGTAGAGCGAGGACCCCATGATCTCGATGATGCCGGCAATGTCGACCTTAAAGGGAATCCGGCGATTCCACATGTTGGTTGGATCCTGGTGATTCAAGATAATAATGACTGAGAGAGAAAAGGAAGCGGAAGATCAGGATCGAAGTTTTTGCTTGATCGTCTTGAGTCTTTGTTGGAGCTCAAGTTCGAAACCGCGTGAGACGGGATGGTAATACGTGCGGTCGTCGCCCAAGTAGTCCTGTGTGGCCACGCCGTCGTTTTCGTTGTGACTATAAATGTAGCCATCTCCGTGCCCCAGTTGTTTCGCACCGCCGTAGTGAGCGTCTCGCAGATGAGCCGGGACCGGTAAGAGCTTCTTTTCTTGGACGTCCTTGACCGCCGCACCGATCGCGGTGGTCGCGGCATTGCTTTTGGGAGCAAGTGCCAGATAGGCCACCGTTTGGCTAAGCGTCAGTTGACATTCTGGCAACCCGATCCACTCACAGGCTTGCATGGCAGCGACGGCAAGCGGCAGGGCTTGTGGATCCGCGTTGCCGATGTCTTCACTGGCCAGGATGACCAACCGACGACAAAGGAATCGGATGTCTTCGCCGCCCTCGAGCATTCTCGCCAACCAATAGATGGCCGCGTCGACGTCACTGCCTCGGATGCTCTTGATCAGAGCGCTGGCCAAGTTGTAGTGGTCGTCTCCCGTCGCATCGTATCCCCCCAGTCGCTTGCCCAATGATTCGGCGACCGCCGACTTGTCCACCACCGGCGGACTCGATTGGCAGCTGCCCACCGCGATTTCCAATGCCGACAATGCTCGACGGGCATCGCCTTCGCAAGCATCTGCCAAGTAATCAAGTGCGTCTGCCGTCACGGTGACGTCGCAATCACCCAGTCCACGCTCATGGTCTGACATGCAGCGATCCAACAGCGATCGAATTTCCTCCTGTGACAGCATGTTGAGTTGAAAGATCTGGCTGCGGCTGAGCAACGCTCCGTTGACAGCGAAATAGGGATTGCTGGTGGTCGCGCCGATCAGAGAAACAATGCCCGCCTCGACATCGGGCAGCAAAGCATCTTGCTGGCTCTTGCTGAATCGGTGAATCTCATCGATGAACAACAACGGACGCGGTGCGCCGGTGGCGACCAAATCACCTGCCCAAGCGAGCACTTCGCGAACGTCTTTGACCCCGCCCGTCACCGCGCTGAGTTTGCGAATCTCGCTGCCGGTCTCGGTGGCCAGCAGGTGCGCCAATGTGGTCTTTCCGGTTCCGGGAGGACCGAAGAGAATGACGGACCCGAGTCGACGAGCGTCAATCATCCGCCGCAACAGTTTGCCTGGGCCTAAAATATGCTGCTGACCGACGTACTCACTCAAATTCTGCGGACGCATGCGAGCCGCTAGAGGCTGCGCGGCGCTGAGAAAATCCTTTTCTTGGGCATCGAACAGCGACGGAATTTGATTCATGAACATGCCCGCAAAAAGAACGGCTCCTCGAAAAATGATTTGGTTCATCATCTTAGCGTCCATCGGGATTCCGCTGGCCCTGGTGGTCTGGCGGGTGGACGACTGGAATCGCGATTGGACCACTAATCACGCGTCGTTGGAAGACACGGCAGTGCGTCCCGAGTTGCGTCCGCAAATATTTACGGGGGCGGTCGCCGATGTAGCTGACCGGATTGAACGCTGGAGCGAGCAACAATCCCACTGGGACTTGGTGCAGCGCAACGACACCGAATGGGAAACGACACTCAAAATGACTCGCACAACGGGACTATTTCGCTTCGTCGACGATGTCACGGTGCAGTTGCGTTCAGCACCGGAGTCAGAGGGGCATGTGACAATGTACGCGACAAGTCAGTCTCGGATCGGAAAAGGTGACTTGGGGCAAAACCCGAGAAATCTCGCCGAACTGGTGCGTGGCGTGAATGCCATGTGAAAGCGACGTGCGGCGGAGGAAACAACTGACGGCTACCTTTGCACTGTCACCTCCCCCAGAGAACGAGACTGCTGATTTATTGAACCGCAAGGCTGGACTGCTCGAAGTTTGGTGTTGTGTCTTTTCGGGTTTGCGCAAGTTCATGTCCCTACTGCCGGCGCAGCTCGTAGCCCCAGTGAGCCTCAGGCGCTAGCCGTGGGCCTGAGGCTGCCGGCGCAGCTCGTAGCCCCAGTGAGCCTCAGGCGCTAGCCGTGGGCCTGTTGATTTAATCGATATTGGGAACGCAAGGGTGAGCCGTGGGCCGTAAGGCCAATGCCACCTATTCTCTACTCTATCGAGTGGCGCGTTATGTTTTTGGCACGGAATTTGCGCTGCTGAATTGGTTTCAATTTGTCCGCCAATTTGTCACCAATTCAATGCTCGATCCCAAATCACACGCCACTGAGAACGAACAGCAATTCTGTCGCGCAAAAACATTGCTCGCGGATTTGCTTCAGCTCCCTACGATCGTTAAAGAGCTTGAGCAACAAGACGCCAGTTCCGCTGCAAAGATTTACACACAAGCACCAACACTTTGGCTACTGGTGCTGCAACGTCTCGGGGGAGGCCTCACTCTTGATCAAGCCGTCAGTGATCTGATCGACAATCACAAAGACCTCCTGCCCCCTAACCGGCGAGTTACTGAAGGGACGCTTTCAAAAAACAATTCCGCTTACAACCAAGCGAGAAAAAAACTGCCGATTAAGGTTGTCCAAGACTTTTCCAATCGCATTTGCGATCACCTGGCACGCAAGGCCCAGCCAGCTTTTCTTGAGCGGCGTGTGTTCATCCTCGACGGAACGACGATCACACTGCCACCCACACCGGCGCTCAAGAAAGCATTTCCACCAGCATCCAACCAGTACGGTGAATCCGTTTGGCCCGTTGCGATGCTCATGGTCGCCAATGAAATGCAGACCGGTTGCGCGTTAATGCCACAGATCGATCCGATGTACGGCCCCAACAATTCCAGCGAAACCAGACAAGCCGAGAAAGTCATCGACCGACTTCCAGAGAATTCGATTGTCAAGGCCGATAGCGGTTTCGGCGTGTTCTCAGTGGCTTTTCATTGCCAAACGCGTGGGAAAGAGTTCTTACTGCGTCTGACCAAACAGCGATACAAGGCATACCTCAAGAACGCCACGCTGGTAGAGGAAGGGCCTGGCTACGTAACGCACCATTTGATCTGGAAGCCATCGAGCAAAGAACGCAGGAACCACCAGAATCTTCCTGAGGATGCAGCTTGTGAAGTCTTTATTCACCAAGTCGAATTGGACAACGGTCAAACGCTGGAGTTGGTCACCAACATCGAAGCGGACGCCTTGTCCGTGGGCGAGCTTTACCGTCGCCGCTACGATGTGGAATTCGACATCCGGGACCTGAAAGTCACGATGGACACCGAGAATATCCGTGCCAAGAGCGTGGACACGATGAAAAAGGAGCTGATGGGATCGGTGATCGCCTACAATCTGGTGTCCCAGTTGCGCAAGCAGGCCGCCAAGTTGATTAATATCTCGCCTCGACGACTGAGCTTCAGTGGCGCGTGGCAGGACTTTCAGAGTGGCCTGCTTCGCAAGGAATTAACGACACTGGAGCAATGGACGCTTGCGTACCAGAAGACGCTCATTGATGCCTCGACGAGAAAGCTTCCCAATCGCAAGACACCGCGGAGCTACCCTCGAGTCGCGCATACTCGCCGCCAAAAGAGCACCAAGTTCCAACGTTTGGAAAGAAAAATAAAATCCAAAGCCTCCGAATCACCACCCGATTGACGACAAAGTAGGTGGCATTGGCCGTAAGGCCCACGGCTCACCCTTGCGTTCCCAATTTCGATTAAATCAACAGGCCACTAGGGACCGACTGTTCAAAATGAACATACAATGGTTGGCGACGACAAAAGTCGGCGCATAAAAAAGGTCGATCCGGTATGGATCGACCGATCGTTGGGCATCGTGGCCTGGCGGGCCGTTGTACGACATCTATTAGGGCCGACATGTGACGGGGGGCTGTAGCCGATCTAGCGGCTCAGCCGGACACCTCACGCGAAGCGATTCTTATTTCTTGCGGTGACGAATCTTCGCACGCATACGTCGTTTTTTTCGTCCCACTTTACGTCGGCCCTTTCCGGTTCTTTTCGTACCCACCTAGATCGGTCTCCCAATTGGTTGTGTCCGTCACGATTTTGAGGCGGCGGACAAGACAATGTGTTGATGTGTGAATGACTCGACCGACAGAGAGGACTGTCGGTGATTTCTGTAAAATCCTCCCCCCGTTAATGGGTTACCCGTCTGTGAGTTACCCGTCTGTGAGTTACCCGTTGATGAGTTACCGGTCGACAGGTTACCAAGTGACGAGTCACCAAGCGACGAGTTGCGTCCAGAGGTGGCAGCAACGGGGCCAACGGCCTCGTGGGGGCCCAATAGCGTAACAGAATGGCATCCGCAGGCAAGGTGGAATCAAGAGAGCACCAGGTTACTGCGGTGAACAACACTCTCGTAGGGTCGGTGGCCCAGAATCTCGCCGATCTGGTCACTGGGGCTCCCCAAGATTTTGGCCAGCTCATCGGACGGGTAATTGCACAACCCGCGGGCGATTTCGTGACCATTTGGATCTCGGATGGAGACAACGGCTCCTTGAGAAAAACGCCCCTCGATCGCTTTGATACCGATGGCCAGCAAGCTGCCACCGCCCACGGTCACGGCTTTTGCGGCCCCCGCGTCGACCGAGAGCGCCCCGGCGACGGGCGCCGACGCGCTGATCCAGCGACGTCGTCCACGGATCGACTTGGTGGGTGCCAGGAAAAGGGTCCCCACGGACTGCCCAGCCATGATTTGGTCCAAAACGTCGTCTTTTCGTCCCGGACCGATGATCACGTTGTGTCCGTGCGACGTCGCCAACTGGGCCGCCTTTAATTTACTCGTCATGCCGCCTTTGCTCATGATCCGTTTGGGCGATGCATTCTTGGCTTGGGTGTCGCTGCTTGCTTTCGGTTTTGGGAGTGCACCGGCTTGGCTCGTTGGGCCATCCAGGATGGCGGATGACGGGGAATCGGCGGCCAAAGCAAAGACAGAATCGTCCAAATGCTCGACCAACGGCACCAGCTTGCTGCCCGGCGCGGTAGGTGGGCCGGTGTAGAGACCATCGATGTCGGACAAGATGATCAACAGGCAATCGCTCAATAATCCCGCTACCTGTGCCGCCATCCGGTCGTTGTCACCAAAGGTCGTCATCAGCTCTGCGACGGCGACCGAATCGTTTTCATTGACCACTGCGATCGCACCGAAATCGTGGATTTGTGTCAGGGCGTTACGAACGTGCAGGTATCCGCTCCGTCGTCTGAGGTCGGAACTGGTCAGCAAGACCTGAGCAGCGTGACGTCCTTGAGCAGAGATCGCAGTCTCGTAGGCTTGGATCAGGTCCGTCTGCCCCACCGCCGCGACGGCTTGCAATTGAGCCAAGCCGCTGGGACGCTCCTCCAAACCCAGCTTTCCCATTCCGGCCCCCACCGCTCCGCTGCTGACCATCACCGTTTGACGCCCGGTATCGGCGATCCGACAGAGTTGTTGGCTGAGCAGGGCGATACGATGCCGGTCCAGCTTGCCCTCCGAATCAGTCAAAACCCGTGTTCCGACTTTGACCACAATCGATTTTGCCTGCGCGATCACGTCTCGCCGGCTGGGTGGGCTGTCAGAGAAGGAATTCGTTTGGGTCACTGGTTTTCTCAGCGGGGGCCGTTGAATGAGTGGGCTCGGGAGCGACGGAAATCTCGCAACAACTTGGTCCATTGTCACTTCGGCTCGCCGATCATGAAAGGGAGCGGTCGCCTTCGTTTGCCCGAGTCGACTTTTTTGATCATTCTGACCTGATCGACTATGCGGGCGGTTCGACAAACTCGCAGCGATTTGGACAATAGAGAACTGTGAGTTTTGCTTTCGGTGTTGTCTGCATTTCCCCTCTGGAACGTTTCGACGTTACCTCGCATCCCCCCAACTCTGGACCCATCATCGGTATGAGCGAATTGCATCATGAGTGCGGTGTCGCAGCCATTTATCACTTGTCGGGGCGTGGGCGTAGCCCCATGTGTGGCGAGGAGGGGCCGCGACAAATCTCTCGGTTGTTGCCCAGAATGCTGCTGGACATCCAAAACCGCGGGCAGCTCGCCGCCGGCATGACCACCCTGAACACGGAACGCCCGGACCTGCTACGGACCCGACGTGACGTCGGTACGGTCACGGAAGTCTTTCGGTTGAACCACCGAGCCAAAGCGGAATCGTTGATGAAGTCCTTGGCGGGACGGGCGGCCATCGGACACGTTCGCTACGCAACTTGCGGCCAAGACGACCGCAGCTACGCACAACCCTTTGAACGAAAGCACATTCACAAACGCAAGTGGTTTAGCTTTTGCTTCAACGGTCAGTTGGCCAATTACGGCGTGCTGAAAGAACGGTTGCTCGCTGACGGTGATCATCACCTGTCACTCGATACGGACACCGAAATCATCTTGCACGAGATCGGCCGCATCCTCAGCGAAGCGCCCGGTCGCATCGAGTGGATCGACGTGCTGCGTCAAGTCGCTGCGGGATTCGACGGCGCCTACTCGCTGGCGCTGCTGTCGGCCGAAGGAGAAATGATCGTCGCTCGCGATCCGCTGGGCATCAAGCCGATGTGCTACGTCCACGAGGGACCGCTGTTTGCCGCCGCCAGCGAAAGCGTTGCCCTGCTGAACTTGGGTTTCGAGTCCAGCCAAATCAAATCGTTGGCACCCGGACACGCCATCGTCATTCATCCCAAGAAAGGGCTTGAGATCCTGCAGTTCGCGAAATCCCCCAAGCCGGCGCACTGTTTCTTTGAATGGATCTATTTTGCCAACGTCGCCAGCACGCTAGACGACCGAAGCGTCTATCTGAGCCGAACTCGATTGGGCGAAGAATTGGCCAAGGCCGAGCGTGAAATGGGACGCGTGCCCCTGGATGACCCTGACACAATCATCGTGCCCGTTCCGGACACCAGCAAAGCCGCTGCAGACGCGATGGCCTACGAACTGTCGATTCCGTGTCGCGAAGGACTGATTCGCAATCGCTACGCCGGACGGACGTTCATCGAAGGCGGCCGGGCCAGAAAGGCCAAGGCGGCCACGAAGTACACGCCGCTGAGAGAAGTCATGGAGGGCAAACGGGTGATCTTGGTGGAAGATTCGATCGTCCGCAGCACAACGATGAACGTGCTGTTGGATCGGATCCGAGAAGTCGGCGGGGCCAAAGAAATCCACGTCCGCGTGGCCTGTCCGCCCATCATCGCGCCGTGTTTCTACGGCATCGATATGAGCACCATCGACCAACTGATCGCGCCCAAGTACTTCGGCGTGACAGGCGAACTGACCGAGAGCTCACAGCAGAAACTCGCCGACGACCTTGGCGCCGACACGCTCTCGTACCTGCCCGTCGAAGCAATCGCCCGCGCCATCGGGTTGCCCGCAGAACACCTCTGCCGAGCTTGCGTCACAGGCGAATATCCAACCGATTGCGGCCAGCACCTCTACCAAATCGCCCTGGATAACCGCGGTTCGAAACAGGACTCGCAACGAACCTACGAGCAACTCGCAGCTGCGCTACAGAAGTAAACTTGCTGGAGTATCGGCTTTAGCCGAAATACGCTGAACGACTCCAGCGACGATGACCCACCCTGGCGGCAGAAGCCTGTCCCAGGGTGCTGGTTGCGAACACAGAAAGAAAAGCAATAGGGCTGACAGGAGTCGAACCTGCACTTCCGAAGAAACTGGAACCTAAATCCAGCGCGTCTGCCAGTTCCGCCACAGCCCCGGTATTGCCGGTGTCCAAGAAATGATTGCCGACCCAGCGTCGCTGCCCGCCGCATACACGCTGGGTGGTGAATGCGGCGTATCGTGCGAAAACCTAGTTGGCGTTCGCGTTGTCTTGGCCCCTGAGGCGGCGGGGATGTTGCAAACCCCGGCCGCACTTACCGGCTTGTTGATTGACTCGTAGGTTGGCCACTGCTGGCCGACACTCAATACGCAGACGGGCACGAGCGCCCATCCTGATGCCATTCCCCCCAACGCGGACTAAAATCAACAAGCCGCTTAGGTCTCGCGACTCACAAAACAGGAGGCGACTAGCCCTGGACGTCGTCCGAGGCGGTGGGGACCACCCAAACCTTGAGGCTTGCGTCGACTTCGCTGTGCAGGTGAACGCGGACGGTATACAGACCGAGCTCCTTGAGCGGGCCGTCCAGGCGGATCTGATCGTTGGCCAGGCTGAAACCGGCTTCCTTGAGCGCGCCAACGATTTCTTGCGGACCGACGCTGCCGTACAAGTGGCCTTCGTCGTTCGCGTTGGCTTCGATCGTGATCGACTGTTTGCCCAGTTCGTCGGCGAGCGTTTGGTAGCTCTTGAGTTTCTCAAGCTCCATTTCACGAAGCTTCTCACGGTGCTTGTCGACCATCCGTTTGTGGTGGTCGGTGGCGATGGTCGCCATGCCGTGGGGCAGCAGGTAGTTGAGCGCGTAACCTGGCTTGACTTCGACAATGTCGCCCTGCTTGCCAAGGTGTTCGATGTTGTGGATCAACAGCAGTTGGATCCCGCCATTTTCGCCGGTGGGCAGTCGTTTGTAAGGTCGTTTGAACTTGCGTCCGCTACGGGTTTTGGTCATCGGAAAACTCGTTTTTCGATTCTGCTCAGTAAAAGCTGTTGATTGGAAAGTGTCTTAACGTGTTGTTCTGAATGGCGGGCATGATCAGTAATCAGATCGCCGATCAGAACGGTATCTCGGGGTCGTTGTATCCTGCTCCGCCGCCGGTCGGCTGGGCTTCGGCCGCCCCTGCAGATTCCCGGGCTGGCCTGGAGGGTTCTGGCCTGGAGGGTTCTGGTCTGGAGGGTTCCGGTCTGGAGAAGTCGGGTTCGTTCATCGGGGAGGAATCGTAGTGCATGCCGTGCTCGGCGGTCTGGGCTCCCTCGCGGGTTCGTCCGCTGCTGAGCATTTGCATTCGGTCGCACACGACTCGCAGTTTACTTCGTTTCTGGCCTTCCGATTCCCAGGTATCCAATTTCAATCGGCCTTCCACCAAGATCGGCGATCCCTTGCTGAGGTATTCGCTGGCGACTTCGGCGGTTCGCCCCCAGAGGGTGACATCGACAAACGTTGTTTCGTCGACCCATTCTCCGGTGGCTGTTTTTCGGCGGTCGTTAACCGCCATCCCGACGTCCGTGACGGCTGTCCCGCCTGCGGTATACCGCAATTCGATGTCTCGGGTCAAGTTACCGACCAAGATGACGCGATTGTAGCTGGCCATCGAAGGGGTCCTCTTGTCACGGGGAAACAAAAATCACTGTCGGAAAGTGCCACTGTCAAACGAGTGTCGCTGCCGAACGAGCCGAGCTCAGTCAACTGCCTCGACGGCGTCATCATCAGCAGTGTCCGCTGCCGCTTCTGCAATCTCGGTGCGGGGGACGATGTTCTCGCCGCGTGCGTTTGCCAAGATCGGCTCCACCAAACGGGCATCGAGCTTCAAGGTCATCTGACGCATCACTGGCTCGCAAAGCTGCAGGGCGCGGGCGACTTTGGTCAACGCATCGCCTTCCATCTCGTAGTAGGTCAGCCAGTAGGTGCCTTTCTGGTGCCCATCGATCGGATAAGCAAGCTTTTGTTCCATCCACAGTCGATTGACGAGGACGGTTCCGCCGGCGTTGGTGATGATGTCGTCGAGTTGCTTGGCGACGCCACCTGGATCACGCGCGTAGTGGTTGCTGTCCAGGATGCTCAGGGTTTCGTAAGTGTTGATGGCCACGGCTGTTTCGACTCTCCGTCAGACTGGTTCGCGATTTGGATTCAGGTTTTGTTGGATTTAGGATTCGTTTTTGGGGCCGGGCGATTGCTCGCCGGTTTCCGCATCGATCCTGGGCTTCGCGGCCGATGGTTTGTCGGCCACTGGTTTGTTCTTGGTGTTCACTTTCTTTTCATCGGTGTCGGCAGACGCGTTGAACTTGTTCATCGCGGCACCAATCCCATCATTCACCCAGCTGATCGCAGCATAGGCGGCTTGAGTGGTCGCTGATTCTATCGTTTCGATTTCATTCTTGGCGAATTTTCCAAGGACGTAATCGGTCACCGTCCAGCCATCGGGTGGACGACCAATCCCAATTCGCAACCGGGGAAACGATTCATCTCCCAGATGGCGAATGATGTCTTTCAATCCGTTTTGCCCCCCGGCACTGCCGCGAGGTCGGATGCGCAACCGACCCGGTGCGAGATTGAGGTCATCGCACAAGACCAGGATGTCATCGTGTTCCAATTTGTAAAAATCAACGGCTTTTCGAACACTTTGGCCGCTGGCGTTCATGTAAGTGTGTGGGCACAGCAAACAGACCTTGGTCCCGCTTGCGGATGCCTCTGCTAACTCGCCTTCGAACTTTACTTTCGAAGGACTCGCGGACAGCAAAGCGGCTATTTTAGCCACTGCGATAAAGCCGACGTTGTGGCGGGTGTCCTCGTATTTTTTTCCGGGATTACCCAGCCCAACGATCAGCTTCATTTGTTCATTTGTCGCGTTTCGGTCCGACAGCGGCAGGCTGCGATCAACCAGTGATCATACACTTAGCCACCGACCGAAGGCTTGACTCACTCCCCAGCTTCGCCTTCCTCACCCGTGCCTGCATCCTTGGCACCCTTGGGAATTTCGATCGTGTACACGACGGTTTCCACGGGGGTCAATAACTCAACGCCTTCGGGCAGCGTGATATCGCCAGCGGAGCGATTTTCACCCGCATCGACATCCAGCACGGTCAAGACGACGTACTCGGGAATGGTAACGGCCGAGCATCGGATTTCGACTTCGTGAACGTTTTCGACCACGATACCGCCGTGTCGCGCACCCACGGGCTCGCCGCGGAAACGAATCGGCACTTTGACTTCGACCTTTTCGCTCAAGTCAACGCGTTGCAGGTCGACGTGCAGGATTTCGATTCCCAAGGGATCCCATTGCAGGCTGCTGACCAGTGCGGTCTCGGTGACGGCACCTTGCAATTCAACAATCTTTGCGTGGTGACGCACGATCGACTCGGCGTCAGCCTGTGAGATCGCCAAGTGCTCGGTATCTTGTTTGTGACCGTACAAAACAGCAGGCACCCGGCCGCTATTACGCAGGCGTCGCGAGTTTGCCGATCCCAAGAGATCGCGTTTCTCTACTTGCAGAACTTCCGCCATCGCGGGTCTACCCTTCTGAGTCCAGTGAATGATTTGGATTCGTCATTGTCGTCGAGATGTCGGCCTGACAGCTCACCACAAAGACGGGGGGCGGGTCACACGTTGACCAACGCCAGCCCTCTGATGTTGCCGGGGCATTTGCCGCAGCGAAGCGGGTTAGTATGGCGTAAGACGGGGTCTTCGCAAGCCCAAACGGCGGACGATTCCGTCAGAGTTGATCAACCCCGTCCCCAAGTGGGCTGTCGAAGAGCCGCCGGTCGGTCACTCATGGCCGACATTCGCGAGTTTAGGGGAACAAGAGTGACCGTCCTGCTGGCTTTTTCAGTGCATTCGCGTCTCGCAGAGACGCGTCTAAGTGGAGTTCTTTTCGCGTTCCCAGAGACGCGGCTACGTGAATTGTGGGCTCCTGCTACCGACGAACAGGGCTGTGGGGTACGTTTTGGGGGCGGGGAAAGTTGCCAGCTCACGGGTTGCTGGACCCCGTTTTGCCCATTTTACAGTGACGTCCACGCCAAGTGACCTTTGCCCCCGAACGATCCGAATCTGCCGACATCGGCACGGCCGTCCTGCTGGGGACCGGGACGAGCGTGGGGGTTCCGGCGATCGGGTGCGATTGCGCGGTCTGCCAAAGCAATGACCCCAAGAATCAACGGCTTCGCTGTGCGGTCCTGATCCGGCTGCCCGGCGGCACGGTACTGATCGACACGCCGCCGGATTTGAGGACTCAGTTGCTGCGTGAACGAGTCCGCTTGGTGCATTCGGTCGTCTATACCCACGAGCACGCGGATCACGTTTTTGGGCTCGATGACTTGCGACTGTTTCCTTTTCGGTTGGGGGCACCGATACCGCTTTACTGTCGCCCAGTCGTGGAAGAGGCGATTCGACGCTCGTATTCTTATGCGTTTTCGGATCGGCAGCCGACGCATCCCGGCGCAACGCCGAAACTGGAGATTCGTTCGATCGATGAGTCGCCGTTCGATGTAATCGGGACAAAGTTCATTCCGATTCCGATGAAGCATGGACCGCATTTCAATGTCTTGGGTTTTCGGATCGGTGACTTTGCCTACTGCACCGACACGAACGAAATCCCCGAGTCGTCCATGGAAAAGTTGGCCGGTGTGCAGACGCTGGTGGTAGGTGCATTGCGATATGAGCCGCACCCGACGCATTTCAATGTGGAGCAAGCCGTCGAGGCGTCGCGTCGAGTCGGCGCGACGCGGACCTTTCTGACGCATGTTTCGCACGAACTGGATTACTCCGCGACGAACGAAGCATTGCCCCCGGGAATCGAGCTGGCCTACGACGGGCTGAACATTCCGATTCGGCTGTCACGCACGACTTTCTAGACGACGACTTCCGGGGGCCGTCAAGCACAACACCCAAACACAGCGGGCTGGCAAGCGAGTAGACTTTGCATTCGCAACTTTGCCATCAGGCCATCCTGCCGCGTGCCTTCTCTCATCACTCCTTCCCCCCTGACTGTGAGATCATCGTCGATGCACTCCGCTTCCGACTCGCGACAGTACAACTCCCGGCTGGGGTTGATTCTGTTTGCGATTTATCTATCGATTTACCTGGGTTTTGTCGTCCTCAGCGCCTTCGCATCGGGTGTGATGGAAAAGCGAGTCCTGATGGGCTTGAACCTGGCGATCGTGTACGGTTTCGCGTTGATCATTGGCGCGTTTGTGATGGCGATGATCTACGGGCTGATGTGCCGCAGCGAGCCGATCCCAAGCACCAAGCCGATCTCAGGCGTTAAGCCCAACCCTGACGTCAATGCGGCAGGAAAGACGAGCACCGCCAACGAGGAGGCTCAGTCATGATCTATGAACCATCGGTCATCGCCGTCGTCGTCTTCTTTGTGTTCGTCGGTGCCACGGTCGGATTGAGTTTCTTTCTCGGTCGCAAGGCCAAATCATCCGAAGGCTATTTCGCTGCTCACGGGCAGATCCCCTGGGCGGTCAACGGGATCGCTTTTGCTGGGGACTATCTGTCCGCGGCATCGTTCCTGGGCATTTGCGGAATGATTGCCAATTACGGCTACGACGGATTTCTGTACTCGATCGGCTTCTTGGCAGGCTGGATCGTTGCCTTGTTCGTGATCGCCGAGCCGATGAAACGTTTGGGCAAGTTCACCTTTGCCGATGCACTGGATTCCCAGTTTGATTCTCGGGGCATCAAAGCGGCTGCGGGGATCAGCACGCTGGTCGTCAGCGTGTTTTATCTGATTCCCCAAATGGTCGGCGCCGGGTCGTTGATTCAACCGCTGTTGGGGTTTCCGCATTGGGTCGGTGTTGTTCTGGTCGGGATCGTGGTGATCACGATTGTCGTCACCGCAGGCATGGTCTCGACGACATGGGTGCAATTCCTGAAAGGGTCGCTGCTGGTGATCTTCAGTGCCGTGCTGGTGGTGCTGTTGCTGATGCGAGGTTTTGTCGCCGAGCCGGACAGGTTTCGCGAGCTGGGACCGATGCCGGTCGCTGATCTGCAGAATGAAACGGTCGGCGGCTTGAAAGTGATCCAGGTGACCGACGGTTGGGAGTCGGTTCCACAGTTCGTGCGACTGCAGCGCGACGGCCAATCGGGATACGACATCTATGACGTCGTCCCGTCGAATGACCAGGAAACCGAAGTCGTTCTGCGTCAAGCACAGGCGGTCACGAAAACATCCGACGGCATTCTGATCAATGGCGCACCACGCGGCGTCGGTGAGCGAGAGCAACTCCTGCAGCCGGTGGGGACGATTTCCCGATTGCCTGACGGAGAAAGCGAGTCTGGGCCGCTCGGTCCCGTCGAGTTCTTCAACACGCTCAACGACAGTGAACTGATCTTGTGGAGAAACACAACGGTCGCGCACGCTGACGGCACCAAGACCGTGGTTCACTTTCAAAAACCCACGGCGGGCAGCGAAGTGCTGCGTCCGGGCGAGCATCCCAAGTTTGCCGGGATTCGCGGCGATGCGCTGATCGGCAAGCTCGATTTTCTCTCGCTGATGTTGGCGTTGTTTTGCGGAACCGCATCCTTGCCGCACATTTTGATTCGCTACTACACGGTCAAAGACGGTGCGGCGGCAAGGAAGAGCACGATCGTGGGCATCGCGAGCATTGGGTTCTTTTATGTGTTGACGTTGTTCTTGGGGCTCGGTGCCATGACCAGCGGCGCGATGGACTTGACCGACACCAACATGGCGGCACCTTTGCTGGCACGCAGCATCAGCACATGGCTGTTCGCGATCATTTCAGCGATTGCGTTCACAACCGTGTTGGGAACCGTCAGCGGTTTGATCTTGGCCAGCAGTGGCGCCGTGGCGCACGATTTGTTGACCGGCGTAATGGGCATCAAGATGTCCGGTGAAATGCAAGTCCGCGTGGCGAAGTTTGCTGCGGTGGTGGTGGGCGTGATCGCGATTGCGTTGGGGATCCTGTTCCGTGAGCTCAACGTCGGCTATTTGGTCGGCTGGGCATTCAGTGTTGCCGCCAGTGCGAACTTGCCAGCCCTGGTCATGCTGTTGTTCTGGAAAGGCACGACGCGACAAGGAATCATTGCCAGCGTGTTGGTCGGCATGATCAGTTCGCTGGGCTGGATTTTGTTGTCCGCGGGAACGTACAAGAGCGTCTACGGCCTGGACCCGTCGACGGCAATGACACCGTTTGATCAACCTGGGATCGTGACGATTCCGTTGGCATTCGTGACGTTGATCGTGGTGTCTTTACTGACGCATTCTGATCGTGTGGCGGTGAATGCGGAGTAGGTGTGCTTAGAGTCGGCGCCAGATGGCGCGTTGGCGGTCTGGGCCGGCGGCGGCCGTGATGGCTTGCCACTGATTGGCGACTTCACTCAACGCTTCTGCCGGTTTTGCTTGGCCGTCCAAGCAACGGACCACCTGAGACTCCAACGCGTCGAAATACTTGCCGCCGTCGATCAGTTGCAATCCGGGGCGCACGAGAGAAGTTCTCAATCGATCGGCAAGCCAGCGGTTGTATCCAGAAACATTGACCGCTGTGGCCTGCGTCGAAGTGCGTGACGGCGTCATGGAGCTCATTTGCCCCAGCATGGCGTCACGATTTTCACCGCCGGAGATCCAGGAGAGGAACTGTCTGGACACCCGCGTTTGACGACACGCGTTGCTGATCGATGCTACCGGCGAGAGTGAGTCAAGCAGGACTCGTGGAGATTGCAACTCGCTCGGCAAATCGCTGGCGGTGATGTCCAGCTCTATCTTTGCAACATCAGTGGCTGCTGAATTTGGATCTGCAGAGTCTGGATCGGATGCCTGTCCGGCCCAATCCGATCGAGCTTTCGCGGGCTGAAAACCGATACCGCCCTTCAGTTCCCCCGACCGCAGCGCCGTCCAGATTTCGGCGGACGTCTTGCGTTGCCCTTGATAGAGTCTTGCTGTGTCGAGCATCTGAGAGAGCACATTGATGTAGGGCTCGGTGTTGATCAGCGGTGAGACATCGTTTCGATCAAACAGCCAAGTATCCAGTACCGTCGAGGCGGCACGCTGCAGGAACGAGGACGCCGCCCAACCTTCGGCGAGAGGCTCGGCGGCCTTGCCATCGAGCGTCTGGACCCAATCGTGATAGTCCGACCACGTCGGCAGCTCATCGACTTCCTCGACAGACAACAACGCGGGCACTTTGGAGCCCAGCGAGACGGCAAAATACTGGTCGGCAAATCGACATGCTCCGCTGATCAGCGCGGGATAGGTCTTGCCCAGCTCGGTTTCATAGTCGTCGAACGACTCGTCCGTTTCGGCGACAATGTGCTCACTGGCGGCCAACTGACTCATGACGATCAGCGGATAGATTGCAACGTCGATCGATGCCAGTTTGTCCGAGACGATTTGGCCGATCCCTGACAAACGGGAACGATCCGCAGCGACCACGGTCACGTCCAGCGGCACCGGTGACAGTGCCCCCCAGCCTCTGCGTACTGCCTCTGCCTCGCTGTCGCTACCAACCAGCAGTAACCGCAGGGGAACGTCGGTACGTGTCTCGCGAGTCGTTTCGGTAGGCGATTCCGTGGGGCGATGACCGCAGCCCACGGTCGCCGTCGCGGCAGCCACGCCCAGCATCCATTCCCGCCTGCCGATTGAGGTCTCGTGTTTCATTTGCAAAAGGAGTCGTGTATCAGCAGTGTGGGAGAGGGGGAGTTCGACTGCGGTGTGCTACGCACTATATTGGCCGACTGTTCGCTCGCGTCTAAGCCCTCATTCTCCCCCACTTCATTCGAATCATCACCATGAGTCACTACATCGGAATCGACGTCGGAACCAGCGGAACCAAGACGCTCTTGATCGAAGCGGGGGGGCGTGTGGTCGCCGAAGCCGATGCGAACTACCCGCTGCATCAGCCGCAACCCGGATGGACCGAGCAGGACCCCGAGGACTGGTGGCGGGCAACGGTAAAGACGGTCCGCGCGGTCATGAAAGCGTCGGGGCTGAAACCGGAGGCCGTCAAAGCGATCGGGCTCAGTGGGCAGATGCACGGCAGCGTTTTCTTGGACAAAGATCAAAATGTGATCCGTCACGCGTTGCTGTGGAACGATCAAAGGACCGCCGCCGAATGCGACGAAATCACATCCTCCGCCGGCGGCAGAAAAGCGTTGATCAAGATGGTCGCCAACCCCGCGTTGACCGGATTTCAAGCACCCAAGATCCTCTGGCTGAGAAACAACGAGAAGCGAAATTTTGATCGCTTACGCACGGTGTTGTTGCCCAAGGACGAGATCCGTCGACGCCTGACCGGTGAACTTGTCACGGAAGTCAGTGATGCAAGCGGCACGCTGTTGCTCGATGTGGTCAAACGTCAATGGTCCAAGAAACTGCTTTCAAAATTGGACTTGGACCCGGGGCTGTTGCCCGCCGTGGTGGAGAGCGATGAAGTCACAGGCACACTGACGCCCGCGGTCGCCAAACAACTGGGGTTGTCAACCGATTGCAAAGTCGTTGGTGGTGCCGGTGATTGCGCTGCAGGCGCCGTCGGTAACGGCGTGGTGAAAAAAGGAGTCCTGAGCACATCCATCGGAACCAGTGGCGTGATGTTCGTTCACAGCGACGAGCCCCAGTACGATGCCGCCGGTCGGCTTCACACGTTCTGTCACGCGGTCAATGGCAAATGGCACATGATGGGCGTCAACTTGACCAGCGGAGGTTCGCTGCAATGGTGGGTCGAGTCCGTCCTGCAAGGACTCGCCGGACTTTCTGGCAAAAAGACATATGCGGCCGCGACAGCGGAAGCAGAAAAGATCGCAGCGGGTAGCAATGGACTGCTGTTCTTGCCGTATCTCAACGGCGAGCGAACACCCCACGCCGATCCCAATGCGCGAGGTGCGTTTGTCGGTTTGAACCTGACACATGATCGCGGTGCAATGACACGTAGTGTCATGGAAGGCATCACGTTCGCGCTGCGTGACTCGCTGGACATCATCCAGTCACTCGACGTACCCGTTGGCGAAATCCGAGCATCAGGAGGCGGCAGCAGGAATCCATTCTGGCGTCAGATGCAGGCGGACGTGTTCGGCAAGAAAATCACCACCCTGACGGTGGAGCAAGGCCCGGCGTTCGGCGTCGCACTGCTGGCGGCGGTCGGCGACGGTGCTTACAAAGACATCCAATCGGCATGCAATGCGACCATCGAGGTGGCCAGTCAAACGACTCCTGACAAAGATGCGGTCAAGCGATACGACAAACTGTTTCCGATCTACCGTCGCCTCTACCAAGACCTCGCCGAGTCGATGGGCGAACTGGCGTGCTACCAAGCCGGAAACTGATCGATTTGGCGGTAGATTTCGCTGCGGGATTCCAGTGCGGGATCCCGGAAACTTTCACGCGTTTCTAATCATCGAGTCCTTATGCCTGCAGGCAGGACGCGTCCTGAGTCAGTAACTTGGAGATGGTCCGCAAACGAGTGAATCTCTATTACCAGCACGAAACGCAAGCGAGTGAACCTTCATTCAGTGCGTCAATTCACTCGCTTGCGTTTCGTGATGATATGATGCCCCAAATGGTCGCGACACCACGTTAAACAAAAACACGGAGACAATCGATGGACGCAATGGATGTTTTGGGAGCGTTGCTGGGGGCGCAAATCCGGCGGCGGTTCTGCCGGCGGTAATATCCTGAAAGATATTTTGGGTGGACAAGCACAAGCGGCGCCGTCGCCTCAGCCGCGTCGAGCACCCGAGCCGCGTCGAGCACCCGAGCCACAGCGAGCCAATCGCCCAAGGACCATCAGCGATGCGGCACAGAGCCTGGAGGATTTGCTGAACGTATCACACGAAGAACACACACAACGTCGGCAAGCTCCTGCTCCTAGCCCTACGCCTCAGCGAGTCCCGCAGCCAACGCCGCAACGTGCTCCCGCACCGCCGTCGCGCAAGCCGTTGCCCCCGCGCGAAACGCTCAATGAGCAGTCGGCCGTCTTAGTTCGAGCGATGATCGGCGCGGCCAAAGCCGATGGGCAAATCACGCAAGACGAGCAGCAGCAAATCATTGATCAGTTGGGGCACGTCGACGAATCGACCATCGAGTTCCTGCGTCAAGAGTTCTCGCGACCAATCGACGTTAAAGAATTGGCTTGGTCGGTTCCACTGGGAATGGAGGAGCAGGCCTACACGATTTCATTGATCGCCATTGATTTGGATGAAAACAAAGAGGCGCAGTACCTGGGTGATCTTGCCCACGGATTGCGTCTGCAACCAAGCGTGTGCAATTCGATCCATCGCAAGTACGGCGCTCCTGAGATTTTCCACGACTAGTAGTTGGCTCGGTCAAATCCCCGGTCATTCCATTTTTCTCGTTGTCCGCCCCCCCCCCCTTTCTCATCACGGCAACCTCCATGTCAGAACTACTAGACATCGTCGGACAGCATCTCGACCAAGACGCAATCGCAGCACTGAGCCAGTCGCTCGGAGCTGATCCGGATCAAACCGAGAAAGCGATCGGCGCCGCTCTGCCGACATTGCTGGGGGCACTGACGCGTAATGCCGAAAATGAACAAGGTCAGCAGCGACTACACCATGCCTTGGTTCGCGACCACGATGGATCCTTGCTGGACCAACTGGGCGACTGGTTTGCTCCCGGGCAAGCACCGGCGGGAGTGAACGAGAAAGCGACGCAGGGCAACGCGATTTTGGATCACATCTTGGGCAATCGAAAGGAACGTGTGGAAGAGGGCGTCAGCCGCGCGAGTGGCTTGACCGGCGGGCAGACCATGAAGCTGATGGTGATGCTAGCACCACTCTTGATGGGAGCACTTGGCAAACGAACACGAGACAAAGAGCTTTCGCCAGGCGGTTTGGGCGACTTGCTCAACAGCGAACGCAAAGAAGTGGAGTCGAAAACATTTGGGGGCGGTTTCATAGCCCGGATGTTTGATCAAGACGGTGACGGTGACTTTGACATGATGGACATCATGAAATTCGGGATGAGCCGATTCTTTGGCCGTAAGTCATGACAGGATGACTTCCAGCAGTGTTCAACTGTCGAACCAAGTGTCCTCTGGGCAACTGCGTTGGCAAATTCATCCCGGCAGGCGACAAAAACCGACCAAGTTGGACATTCTGGCGGTTTGCTCTTGGTAATCTCCTGCCAGGGAGGTACAGTTCTGCTGACCGGAAAGAAGTTGGATCGATTTCTGACTGGTTAAACTGGCCGAAATGGAACGAGAAACGAAGTTGAATTCAACTTGCGTGTTTCGGCTCAGCGAGATGTTTTGCTGATTAAGGTCTCAGCCTCTCGCTCCGACGAACGGAGATTCGTCAACTGCTGCTTACCATCGGTCGAGTGTACCGCTCTGGATTGCCGCTTGAGTTGTTTCGACAACGCCCCGATTTCGAGACTTTCTTGTTGTCCGAAATCCATGAGCATCGCTCTGGGTCGCTTAACCAATAGCCGACCAGGACACGCTGCCGAAAAACAACCGGTCCCATGGTGCGCATCAACCCGGCACGCTGCCAAAACAGCCGCCGTCTGAACGCCCAGGGTCTCTCAATCAACACCTTGTGTTCCGACAAGCGAGGCGATGATCGCTGCCCAAATGATGGGCCGATGATCGACGATCCCACCGCAGCCGGCATACAGAAAATCAAACAAAGCACAAAGAGCATGAGCACTTTTGAATCGATGGATCTGTTCGCACCCATCAAGCGAGCCCTGGCAGAAGAAAAATACGAAACTCCGACACCCATCCAGGCACAGACGATCCCCGCGGCGATCGAGGGACAAGACATTCTGGGATGCGCCCAAACCGGCACCGGCAAGACAGCCGCATTCGCTTTGCCGATCCTGGATTTCCTGGGGCATGAAAAGCCTCCGTTGTCGTCCAAACACGCGACAGCACTCGTGCTGGCACCCACGCGGGAATTGGCGATCCAGATCGGAGAAAGTTTCAAGGTCTACGGCAAACACATGCGGTTTCGCTCCGCATTGGTCTACGGCGGTGTCGGTCAAGCACAACAAGTCAAAGCCATGCGGACGGGCGTCGATGTCCTCATCGCCACACCCGGTCGTCTGCTCGATCTGATGCAGCAAGGACACATCAGTTTGGCCAACGTTGAGATCTTGGTTTTGGACGAAGCCGACCGGATGCTGGACATGGGATTCATGCCCGCGCTCAAAAAGATCATCGCCGAACTGCCCAAGGAACGTCAGTCGCTGTTCTTTTCGGCCACGCTGCCCCCCAAGATCCGCGAGTTGTCGCAAGAACTGCTGTTCAATCCGATCTCCGTCAACGTGACGCCCAAGACGACCAGCGTACAGCAAATCCAACAAAGTGTTCGAATCGTTCCACGTGGTGACAAAGTCGCGTTGTTGAGCAAGACGCTCAAGAGCCAAGGGGTCGATCAGACCATTGTCTTCACGCGAACCAAACACGGCGCCAATGCGTTGACTCGCAAGCTGGAGAAAGAGGGCATTGCAGCCGTTGCGATTCACGGAAACAAAACGCAAAACGCCAGACAAAAAGCCCTCGACGCGTTTCGCCGAAAGAAAGTCACCGTCTTGGTGGCAACCGACGTGGCCGCACGTGGTATCGACATCGATGGTGTTTCCCACGTCATCAACTTTGACATGCCCAACGAACCCGAGAGCTACGTACACCGAATCGGTCGCACCGGTCGTGCGGGAGCCGAAGGCGTTGCGATCTCATACTGCATGCCCGACGAACGCGAGATATTGCACGCCGTCGAAAGCTTGATCGGTCAAAAACTGACGATCGAAAACCCCGAAGTCAAATTTGTTTCGGGCAAGCCCGTCGCCACCGGTGGACAGACTCAGAGCCGCGGTCGCTCGGGAAACCGACGCAATAACTTCAAGTCATCCGGATTCAAGAAAGCCAAGAAAGCCGGTCACACCGGAGGCCCCACCGCTTACGCCAAAGACAGTGGCAAGCGTCGGCATAGGAGTGCCTCTGCGTAGTGAAAAGCCACCATTTCGTCTGACCCACACCGCCGACGCAGACGAGGCAGTCATCCGTCGCCGTCACATGTCGTCGCAATCGCTTGTTGACGGCTACAGGGTCAAACAGTCGTTCCTCGAAACTAGGGAGTATTTGTTATCGGAAAGAATCAAAACACCATCGTCAAACGTCAACGCGAAATGGAAAAACGGCGCAAAGCCGAAGACAAACGAACCCGGCGACTGCAGCGCAAAGAGGCCGAGTTGAATCCGCCACCGGTTGCCATCGTCGAATCAGATGAGACAGACGAGAACACCCTGTCCGACGAGTCCGATGCACCAGTCGACAACAACGAGTGACGCATTCCGTAGTGGACGAGGTCACGAGTCCCGTGCGATAGGACTCATCACCTCGTCCACTACGCCAGTAAAGCATCGCTGGTTGCTAAACCACACCAACACACACGCGGCGTTTTCCATCACGGTTAGCAATGCACACGGCGGCGAACTTCGGTTCGTCGACACAGGTCGCCCAGTCGGCGACACATTTGGCCCGTTATCGGTCGCACTGAGGAATGACCTTCCTCGGAGATAACACGGTTTTGAGAGACGCCCGCCGAATCACGTGAACGTTTCACGCGAACTGGCGGCGGGTACTACTATTTTTTTGAAGTGAACTGGATAGAGACAATGGAACAAGGCACCATCAAACGCATTACGGACAAGGGATTTGGATTCATCGCCACCGCTGGCAAGGACACTGATATGTTCTTTCACAGCTCATCGGTGCAAGGCATTGATTTCAATAGCTTGCGTGAAGGCCAAGACGTGACTTACACGATCGGACAAGGCCCCAAGGGTCCACGCGCTGAAAACGTGCAACTTCGCGACTAAGCGTCGCCAACGCCAAGGCTCCGCGATCAGATGCGTACCGAAACCGACTTCAACCATCAGGTCGGTACCGGGCCGGCCCAAAAACCGGCGTCTGACGCGAGCCTGTCTTGGCATCTCTCCTTCTTTTTGTCGTCACTCTACAGACGACTCTGGCGTGACAACTCCGCTCCTCGGCGGGCTTGGGCCGTTTTTTCCTGAAAACATCTGCCAACACACCACGCGAAATCATCCGCGACTCAAGCTAAACTGTGCGATTCGTCCTTGCACAGCTTTTGCGCCGCCCCCCCGGGTCTCATGTCCCAGCTATCGCTCCAAGACTATTGCAAAACCCTTCAGGCCAGCGGCTTGATTTCGGTTGATGCGATGCGTGAACGCTACAAGGTTTTTCGCGATATTTGCGACGGCGATCCCAAGTCAAAATCAGCACTCGCCTTCGCCGACTTTCTGCAGTCCGATGGCAAATTGACCGAGTGGCAAAATGAAAAACTGCTGCGGGGCAAATACCGCGGCTTGAAACTCGGCAAATTTCATATCCAGGATCTGCTCGGCGTCGGCGGCATGGGACGCGTTTTTCTAGCCGAAGATGAGATTCTGCAACGCAGGGTGGCGATCAAAGTCCTGCCCAGCGAGCGATGCCAGGAAAGCGATTCTCTGCAGCGGTTTTACTTGGAAGCGAGGGCATTGGCGCGACTGAATCACAACAACATCGTGCGTGTTCATGATGTCAGCGCAGAGGGTGCTCGACATTTCATCGTCATGGAGTACGTCGATGGAATCAACCTGTACAAGAAAATTCGCCGTGACGGTCCGTCCACACCACGCGAAGCAATTGATTTCGTTCGCCAGTCGGCGTCGGGGTTGCAGCACGCTCACGATGCGGGATTGATTCACCGTGATATCAAGCCGCCCAATTTGTTGCTCGATCTCGATGGCAACGTCAAGATTCTGGATCTCGGGCTGGCGCGATTGATGGCCGACGACGCGGAGAACGTGGAATCGGGAAACGGTAAAACCGTCGGCACAGCAGACTTCATGTCGCCTGAACAAACGCGTGGCCTCAGCGACGTGGATCACCGCACGGACATCTACAGCCTCGGTTGCACCCTGTTCTTCTTGCTCACCGGCCGACCACCATTCAAATCGAGATCGATCAAGCAGAAGCTGATGGCTCACCGCACCGAACTGCCACCGGCGATCAATCCGTTTCGTACCAAGAAAGGATTGCCAACGATCTCACCGGAGCTAGCGATCTTGTGTGGCCGCATGATGGCCAAACAACCGAGTGAACGATTTGAATCGGCTGCGGCGTTGATCGAGTCACTCAATGAACTGCCCGAAAAACAACACGAAGAACAACACGAGCAGCTTGACGAATCGGCTGAGATCGCAACCGACGAACAAAAACGAACGGGTTGGGACGATCCCTTTTGGGACGAGTGACGATCAAGTGCCATGCTGCTGGGAAAGTGATTCACCAGATTTCCCACAACTCAGCCAACTGACCCACGCCGTCAGTTGATAGACCCATTGGTCTTCAAAGTTGGAGACAGCTGCCGCGCCGGAAATCAACCGTAGCAGCAAGGGCGCGCACAGCAACAAATAAGTTTGCGTCGCCCAACGTCGATCGGAGATCATACGTGCCCGGCTTGCCTGCCACGCGGCGATCACCACGAACAGTCCCGTCAACATGCAATGAATCGCGAACCCGAGTCCCGCAACCGGTCCCGCATAAGCGTGTCCCGACATCGCCAATCCGCTGGGATTCACCCAGCAGAACGACGATCACGACCAACACACGTCCAGCCAACCGATGGGCACCACGGAAACGGGCACGTCCGCCGGAAATCATCAGGGCGGTGCTCAACAAGAACGCCAACGGGCTGAAAACAATGTGGGCGTAGAACGCGATGCGATACCAGCCGGTAAACGTTTCGCGTCGGCCCAGTAAGAAAGTCGACTCGAAGTCGGCGGGGAAATAGCCGCGGTACTCGTAAAGCATCACGAGCAGGATCTTGGCCATCAGCAAGCCGATGGCACACACCGCTAGCCTCATCAACTTGCGTCCTCGGCGAGAATCCGCATGCAGCATGTTCATCGAACAGAATCCGCCTTCCTGAGTTTCAGGCTCTAGCGTATCAGATTCTGTACGAAAGCAGGCTCATTTCGGTTCGGTCAAGCGTTCAGACGACACTCAGGTGGAGTGCCATGTATATTCTTTTCATGCAAACCGGACGACATCATTGCTCAGAATTCCGATAAAGTGACCAGCCAGCCACCAAGTAGATCAAGCGAATTTCAATCGTTCCAAAAGCGATTGCATGACGGCGATTCGGACGCAATCAAAGCGTTGTTTGATCAGTATTCGCAACGTCTGATTCACTTGGCGAGCAAAAACATTCACCCTGCGTTGCTGAAGCGATTTGATGGTGAGGACGTCGTCCAGTCCGTGTTTCGTAGTTTCTTTCGGCGTCAAGAACAGGGCGCGTTTCACATCGAGCACTCAGAAGAACTGTGGCAGCTCTTGGTGACTTTGACACTGTGCAAGACCCGCTCTCAAGCTCGCAAGCACACCGCAGAGAAGCGAGATGCCTCGGCGGACGTCGTGATTTCCGACGTCAATCAGATGTTCGACCGACAGCCTTCGCACGAGGACGCGTTGGCGCTCTGGGAGGAAATGGAGATGGTTTTGCAAGGACTGCCCGATCGCACCGCTGAAATCATTTCGATGCGACTGGAAGGTTTGAATCGTTCGGAAATCGCCAAGCAACTCAACCTGTCGCGACAAACCATTCATCGAATCCTGAAACTCGTCCAGGAGCGTATTAAACAGCGTTTTGAGCAATTCTCTGCATTCGATACCAAGGATTCTGAAAAAGAAAGCGATTCTGGTTGACACTTTTTTCCCTCACGGCGATGAGACCTTTAGAACCGGAATTCAATTCGATCTGTCCACGATCAATGCCTTGAACACCAGCGACTGGAGCTCTCATGTCATCAGCTGATCCACTGGCCGTCCTGGAGGTCACCGACCGGAATGAGTTGGAAGCTCTCATGATGGATTTTGACCAAACTTGGGAGCCGGACTCGCTGGGGGAATTTGGGCGGCGTGTCATCTCGCATCCAAACCCACAGTTCCGCGATCTTGCCCTGTCCGAATTGGTGAAAGTCGACTTGCAGCGGAGTTGGTCGGCAGGCAGCGGTCGCATGCTGGAAGCATATCTTGAGAAGTTTCCATTCCTCGGAAGCCAGGAATCGGTTGACGTCGATTTGATCGTTGCCGAATTTGAAGCCAGATATGCCGAAGCCAGATGCGGTGACGCCCAACCCAATGTCGAACCAGCTGTTCTTTTGAACAGTTACGAGTCTCGGTTTTCGAATCAGTTTCCGCAGTTCCAACAACTCGCTCGCCTCATTTTGACTTCGAGCGAGACCGATTCGTTGCTGGGTCTCAGAAAAGCTGAACCGGCACAAGCGTCGATCGATACCAGCCGTATCGATCCATTGCGAGATACCAAAACAAGCGTTCAAAAACGCAGAACGGTTGTTGACTTGCCCGCCGAGTTCGGTCGCTACCGAATCATCAAGGCATTGGGCGCCGGCGCGATGGGCAAGGTCTACCTTGCGCACGACAGCCAACTCGACCGTCAGGTTGCTCTCAAGACGCCCAGCTTTTCTGGTGGTGACGATAACGGCATGGTCACGCGATTTTATCGAGAAGCCCGTGCGGCGGCCAAGGTTCAACATCGAAACATTTGCCCCATCTATGACGTTGGTGAAATCGATGGACGACATTTCATTTCGATGGCGTTCGTCAAAGGGAGATGCATGTCGGAGTTCATCAGGCCTGACAAACTACCCCCAGCGAAAACGTCCGCGATTCTGGTCCATCGATTGGCCTTGGCGTTGGCGGAAGCACATCGTCACCAAGTCATCCATCGCGATCTGAAACCGGCCAACATCATGATCGACACCAAGCGTGAACCGATTGTGATGGACTTTGGCTTAGCCCGACAAATGGATGTTGAAAGCCGCGTCACCCAAAGCGGAATGGCTGTCGGCACTCCGGCTTACATGTCACCCGAACAGATCCGTGGCAGCTTGGAAGAAGTGGGGGCGACTGCGGACATCTATGCGTTGGGCGTCATCCTCTACGAATTGCTTACCGGCCAGTTGCCGTTTCGTGGGGCCATCGCGAAGGTGGTTTATAGCATCGTGCATGAAGAGCCCGTCGCACCCACGAAAATCCGTGGCGAGATCGATCCTCAGCTCGAATCGATCTGCGCCACGATGATGGCCAAGAATCGGAGGGATCGATTTCAGTCGATGAGCGATGTTGCTGAGGCGTTGAAAGGGTACCTAAAAGGTCCAAAGACAACGGTCGAGGCGGATGTCTCGACCGCAGAAAGTTCCAGCGATTCAGCCGCTGATTCAAATCTTGCACAACTGACCGAAACCGGTGCATTGAATGCCTTCTTCGCTGCTCAAGACCGCGAGAATCCGATCGCGACGATGATTGAGTCCGCCCCGGCAATACAAAAGGCGACAAAGACCGCGACGCCACAGCAGAAAGTAGATGCGGGATTTCGTGGGGGTGACCGTGGTCGCAAGTTCCTGCTCGCGTCCGGCTTCTTTGGCGGTTCGCTGCTACTGGGAATCATCATCTATTTCAAAGGCGGCAAAGTCGAATTGGATGAAAATTCGGATGCGGTGGTCAACGTTGATGACGCGGGGAATCTCACGATCAAGCCGGGGTCGGCTGAAACGAACCGTGACGTCGGCTCTCCCGAAAAAATCGCCGGCCCGGTCACCGCAGCCGATTCGACGCCATCTGCTAACGATCGTCAGCGTCCTCCGTTGTCAGTTGATTTGCAACTCGACTTGCTCAATGAGTGGCCGCATGCAGATGCCAACTCTGGGAATTGTTACTTGGCCTCCCTCGCTCCAAACGGACGCCGTCTCGCATTCCGAATCGGTGATGGCCCGCTGCAGATTTTTGACACTGCATCAGCACGTGACATTGCGGTTCCCCCAGAAATGCAGGATGCGATCTCAATTGCGTTTTCTGCTGATGGTCGTCTGGTTGCGACGGGACATGAGAACAAGAAGATTCGCTTGTGGGACGCCGAGTCGCTCGCTCCTGTTGGCGAACCTTTCGAGTCGCCGATCGAGCCGAGGGTCGCATGGGTCCATTTGTCTGCGGACGGATCGAAACTCATTGCCGTGGCAAATGACCGCGAAGTGAAGCTCAAGGGGATGTCAACTTTTCTCACTTGGGAGGTATCGACTCGCAAGTTGATCAGTCGTTTTCAGGCTGAAATGGCCGATCAAAACTATTCCAGTAGTATCGACGCTTCAGCCAACGCGCAGACGGTCGCGGTGAACAGCGTCCGAGACGGCGTGAGTCTATGGGATACGAGCACCGGAAAACGACTGCCGGTGACATTCAATTTCCCTGAGAACATCGCCAACACGAAACGTGTGACGGGAATGGACCTTTCAGCGGATGGTTCTCGGTTGGCGTACGGTGTGCTCAATGGTGCCCCTTCGTATGCTGCGATATTGGACACTTCGACCGGCGAGGAAATTTGGAATAGTGGCAAACAAGGCGGTCGTGTGCATGCGGTCCAGTTCTCTGCGGACGGCCAGTGGCTGGTGTCGACGGCAGGTCGGATCAACGCTCACCAGTTGAGTCTGTGGGACACCAAGACAGGAGCCGAGATAAAACGCTGGAGCTATCCGTTCGAATCAGACAGCGAACACGCGGACCGCGTCAAATTCCTTTCGTTTTCGGACGATGGTTCGCGGTTGATGCTTGCCGGCCCCTATATCCCCGTGGTCGTTTGGAAAATCAAATCGGCTGTACCAGTGGTTCAAACTCCGAAGCCTGCAGTTGTGAAGGAGTTGAACGAGTCGGCGCAGGATCAAATCGGGGCGGAATGAAATGGCCACCAGAACCAGATGACGACGATCTCGCACCAAACATTTAACGCGTCTGGTGCCCACCATCCAACCAGTCCCATCGCGATGCAGAAACAGTAATCCCTCGACAAGCCAATGAACCGAAAATCATCACGCGACACAGACGAAGAACCCGTCATTCAAACGGTCGCCGAGCCGTTGCAGCAATTCTTGCAAAAGCAGGCTTTGCCGCAAACGCCACCGAAGAACGTTTCGGCCGCCGAGACCTCGCAGTCACCACAGGTGCGCGCATTCCGCCCCACCAATCGCCAGCCCTTGGCCCTATTGACGATTCTTGATGACGGCAGTCGAGATGAAGGTGAAACGGTTCGACTGCGTGATTCCAAGTTCACGATCGGTCGTGAGAAAGGCGATCTAGTCATTCCGTTTGATAGCGACATTTCTGGTCAGCACGCAGAACTACGTTGTCAAAAACAGAAGGGGCGTTTCCGCTGGTATTTGATTGACCGCAAAAGCACGAACGGGACGTTCGTCCGCGCATTCCGTGCATCGCTCTCTCGCGAAAGTGAACTCGTCCTCGGCGGTCGCCGATACCTCTTTCAGCTACCCGAAACTAGTGTCGAAGCCACGGAGACAGAAGCTCTGCAGACCAATGCGTATCGAGCGCCGACTCGCACCATGCTGGAACAATTTGTCCCGCGGCTGACCGAGGCCGGAACCGGCGAGAAGAACTCACGCTCGTTCTCACTTGGAGGCAACGAGATCTTTCTTGGTGGAGATCCTCGCTGCCAAATTGCGATCGAAGACGATCCGTTCATCAGTCCCAAACACGCCCGTCTGTACCAAGACGAAACGGAACGATGGATGATTGAAGACCAGAAATCATTGAACGGCATCTGGATTCGAGTCAAAAAATTCCCAATCGACAAACAAACGGAATTTCAACTCGGACAGCAACGTTTTCGCTTCCAGCCCAATGTTGCCTAAACAACCTCATTGAAAGAATGGAACACAGAACATGCCTCAGCAATCCTGGACGATTGGATCCGACTCATCCTGTGACGTTGTTGTCAACAACTCGACCGTTTCTAGCCAACATTGTCGGCTTGTTTCCGATGGTAGTGAATTGACTCTGACGGATCTTGGTTCGACCAACGGCACGTTTGTCAACGGAAAACGCCTCTCGGGACTAAGCAAAATCTCTACAACGGATCGAATCACACTCGGTCAAACACTGCCAATGCCTTGGCCAGAAAGTCTAAACTTCGTCGATGCCAGGCCGCTGGTGAATCCGTCGAGATCAAATCGCTCGGCCAAGACACCGCAGATCATCTCACTGGGCCGAGGATCCGACAACACCGTTGTTCTGAGCGGATCGAACATCTCCACGCATCACGCGCGGATGCTCGTCAATGACGCCGAAATCGTGATTGAAGATCTCGGGTCGACGAATGGTACTTCGATCGGAAAAGTTGAGAACAAGATCAGTCGCGCCATCGTTCAAGAGTCTGATACGGTTTTCCTCGGCTCCATCGCGTATCAAGTCTCTGATTTGCTCAGTCGATCGGAACCTAATTCTGTCGCTCCAATGAACCGTGGAACGAACTCAGCTCAGCCAGAAAATGTAAAATCCAATCGCACCGTCGTATTCGCGGCACTCGCGTGCAGTGCGTTACTGGTCGTTATGATCGGTTGGTTGGCAATGCGGAATCGAGGCATCTCGCAAACGGAGCCATCCGAGATGCTGATGACTGCGTCAGCGATGCCGGAATCGGAGGACACCAAAATTCCATCTGCAACAATGAGTGCAGAAAACGTCGAGATTCAGTCGGTGACTGAATCTGCTGAAGTCGGACTGTCGCCCGAGGAAGTATCGCCCGAGGAAGCATTGTCGCGGTCGATATTCTTGATCGTTTGCGCGGATACTGAGCGCGAGACTCCATTTCGCGTCGGCACCGGCTTTGCGATTGATTCCGAGAGCATCGTGACCACGGCAGCCGTGATCCAAGCGATGCGAAGTTTGCAACAGGACGGTTACCCCGATGCATTTTTGTTCTCACCCGCAACCGATAGTGAATTGGAAATCGCGTCCGTCACCACCCACCCGCAGTTCGAGTCTGCCGATAAAGTAGCACGGGAGGCACAGCAGGAACACGACACGATCTTTGATCAGTTGGAATCACAACCGCCCAACCCAGAAGCGTTCGAGAGCGTCAAGGATCGCTTGGTCGCGGCACGTATCAAAGCGTTGGAGGCGATTGATCAAAAGACGACTTACGATGTTGGGATCTTAAGAGCGAGTCGGCCAGTGTCGCATTGGTTGCCCGAGGCAGATGTCGACATCAAACTACGGGCGAATCAAAAGCTGAACGTCGCCGGCTTTGCGTTTGATATCGAAGACCCGTACTTTGATCGTACGGCTCCCATTGAACTTTCGACGATTGCAAGCCGCTTTGGCAGGCTGGTAAAATCGACTGAAGGTTCGACGAATCGTATCGTCGCCAAGGGAATTGCCCAGCAGAATGACCTTGCCTACCTTGGCAGCCCCGTGATGAACGCCACGGGGCAAGTCGTGGGAATCTATTCGCGACCGACACCGCCGATGGCGGAGAGTGCATTGGCCCCCGATCCATCGTTCGATGCTCCATTGATCCAGCGTGTACTTGAATGTCTGCATCCGTAATTGAGTTTACTTGAGAGCTTTCGGAGAATCCAAATGACCAAGAACACCATCACGGTATGCCTTCTGTGTCTTGTGGCCGCACACGGGGCGATGGCTCAGGATGTCGTTGTTGTCGACCCCGTTTATCGATATCCGACTCGAGTCCGCTGGGCGGTCTACGACCCGTACTATGCGGTCACCTCGCGAATCTATGCACAAGCAGATTTGATTCGCGCACAAGGCGACGCGGCCGTTGATTTTGCACATGCACGAAACCTGCACGCGGACGCGTACAGCAAGGAATTGGACAACTGGAAAAAGGAGCTGCGCATCTATTGGGAACGCAAAACGCTTGCCGAACAAAAGAAACTCGAGCTGGACCAGGTTCGTCAAATCGCTCGGATGAAGTACTTGAATGATCAAAAATGGCAAAACAGCCGTTTGTGGGATCGATTAAAGAACCATTCCGAGCTCAGTGGGCCCAACATCCGCAACGGTAGCGCTCTGAATTTCATGCTCGCTCGAATTGCCGCATCATCATTGCCCTATCAATTTGATCCCAAAACCAGCCGCTACAGCGAAGAAGCGCTGCGGCAGCTGGATCTCAATGACGATCTGCTTTCGCACATCACGTTGGCACAGGGACCATTCAAGTTTTCAGCGAGTCAGACGGTTGACGGTACCATCAGCCTGTGGCCCTACATTCTACGCTGGGAAGACTTTGAGACCACTCGTTCGGCGTTTGAGGCAGCTCGTCTGGCGGTCGTGAAGGAATCAGAAGCCAGCGGGCAGGCGTCCGTGGAAAGCATCCAGCGAATGGAAGCGTCACTCATGAAACTGACGAACGAATTTCACAGTTCGCAGAAAGTCAGACAGTGGGTCAAGCAACGCAATCGCTTCACGCACTTCTATTCGGGAGATCGATTTTTGCAGGAATTGGATCGTGAGATCTTGCAGCTTGAAAAATCAGGCGACATTCGTCCGCTGAGCGGGCAAAGCGGATATGACCCGAAAATCGATGCCGATCACGTCGTCGGCTTGCTTTGTTTCATGAACCGCAACGGTGTCGAATTTGCGCCGGCAAAACCCGGCAGCGAGTTTGCCTATCACAATCTATTCGTTCTGATGCGTGGCTTGTACTTGACCGTTGCGGAAGACGACGAATCACTCCAACCCGAGAATCTTGGAGAACTCGCCAAGTAGATCGCCGTATCTGTTGATTTCAAATTCGCCGTCGCTGATCAGGACGTCGCGACCGCTTGTTTTTGTTCTTCGGCGTGGATCATCTGAGACAGGATATCCTTGAGCGATACTCGGATGTCCCAGTCGGGATAATCGCGGCGAAGTTTGGCGAGGTTGCTGATGTAGCAGATGTGGTCGCTTTTTCGATTGTTGTCACCGAGGGAGAAATCGACTTTGTGTCCACCGATCTCTTCGATCATCGTGATGCACTCCAAGACGCTCGCCGCGTTGTCGCGACGACCGCCAATGTTGTACACCTCGCCGGGGCGCGGATTCTTAGAGAACGCTTCAAACGCTTTGACCACGTCGCTGCATTCGATCTGATCGCGAACCTGCTTGCCTTTGTAGCCAAAGATCGTGTACGGCTTGCCGGTCACAGCGACGTGCACGAGATAGCTAAGAAACCCGTGCAATTCCACGCCGCTGTGGCTGGCACCGGTCAGGCGATAAGTTAGAACTCGAGCGCGAATGACCGTTCGCAAGCTTTTTTGCCAACCGAAATCTCCTCGATCTGTGGATTCTAGAATAGTGCCTGATTATCAAGTTGACGTATTGGGTCTCGACCTGGACGGCGTGATCACCGACGCTCCCGGATTTTTCTCCGCCTGGACTCACGCCTGGCCCGGCAAGGTGATTGTGATTACGTATCGCCGCGATCGAGCGAAGGCGATTGCGGATTTGGAGGAGCGGAACATTCGTTATGACGACGTGGTTCTGGTCGATCGATTTGAAGCCAAGGCGGAAGTGATCGCCGAGTACGGTGTCACGATCTACGTCGATGATCAACCGGAAATGCTCAAGCACATTCCCGCAGGAGTGCAGGTGATGCTATTTCGCAATGAGGGCAACTACGATTTCGATGACCGCCGCTGGATGTTCAGCGGCGCTACGGGAAAGCAGGTATGCTGATACGACAGCAACTCTTCCAAAGTACGCGAAAAGGGGAAGGGGGTTTTAAAACAGGTTCTTCCGGGACGAGTGATAATGTCGATGAGTTCAATACGGTAAAGGGCCCCCGCGTGATCCAAGCAAAGTACGGTCGCCCGCGCTATTGGATGATGTATGTATTGGCGGCATGCTTTTCCGTGCTCCTGCTCGGCTGCGGGCATGAGTCTCCGCGTAAAGACTTGCTTGGCGCAACGCGGCATGAATTTGATATTCATTGGCCACCGCGTGATCCCAATTCGGAACGCCCGACCAATACGCCACCTCTTTTGCGGGGAAACGTCTGCTTGGAAGAATCTTCACAAATTGGACCGAGACGCGCTCTTCAAATCACCGTTGCGATCAATCGACCATCCACCGACTCGGCGCGGGAGCACTGGAACTCACAACTGGCTTTCGCTAACGTTCCTTGGATGGACTCCGTGAGAGTTTGGGATGCGGAAACAAAGTGGCAATGGCCTAATCTGCCCTACCTGTTGCGTTACCACGGAGAAGAACGCGTCGAGCGATACGGTGGCATCGATCCGGGAAAGCTTGTTGACAACGACTTCGCTGCCGTGCTGATACGGAAGTTTGATGCCGACGGACACGAAGAATCTCCAGCGAGTCTCAATATGCCCCTGGTGTCGGCAGAATGGAATGGAGAGATGGGAACCGAGACGGACATCCACACCGTGGTGCACACCGCGACCTCTGAAACATTCATCGTTGACGTCGGCGGAAGCGACGAGCATTCGCGGGGTATGTTGAAACTGTGGCTCATCTACGCCGATTTCCTCGGTTCGCGTCCCCCCAGTTCGTGGCCGAAAGAACCAGAGTGGGCAGGCGGAATCCTTGCGTACTGCGAAATCGGATGGGAGAAGCTGCCAAGAGATTCATGCCGCGGAACCGTCCGCTTCAAAGCACCTCCCACTGCAACGGGTTTTGATTGGAAAGAATGGTGCAATGACGTGGATTCTCCCGGAAAATCGCGACTGAAAGAAGAAGTGCCAAAGTAATTGAATCTCGAGGGATATGATCGGCGTCGAAAAGAGTTTCTGACGCAGTTAGCCGACGCCCGTGCAGCTTTCATTTTTTGTAGAATCGAAACACAATTGCGATGAGCGTACTCGACACTGAGAGTCGTGATGAGATTCGGACTGAGATCACTGATAATCGTCTTGATACTATCAGTTTTTGCCACAGCTTGGTTGCATGAACGTGAACAAACCCTGCCGCTTGATTGGGAACGCTATTCAGCTCAGCGCGTTCGGCAGGCGACAGAAACTGGTCGCGTCGTCTTGGTCTCGTTAATCGCTCGCTGGGACGTCGCCTGCATTTCGAACGAACCGTATGCAATACACAATCAAGAGATGATTCGCTTCATCAGAAACAATAAGGTCGTGCTGCTTCGCGCCGACATTACCGACGGGGATTTGGAAGCAACGCGACTGATGCAACGGCTTGGCCTAAAAAGCGTACCCGCTTTCATCGTGCACTCGCCATGCAGCCCAGACGCTCCCGTTGTTTTGTCCGATCTAACCAAAGAACAAATCCTACGTGATTCAATCTCGCAGGCGCGCAATTGTGAATGACGGATACCGTCGTGCATCAACTCGTTGCAACGCGTTTTGGCAAAGAAGATTAACGAAGTTCATCAATCCCAAATTTCCCAATTCAAATTGGCTTGCAACGTCCGATGCTTTGGCCCCTTGTCCTTCCATTCAAAATCACGGCCGTTGTATTGTCGCTTTTGGTGATCGCTGCCACTGCGCTGGGTTGGCCGCGATATTGGAGGCGAACGAAGACATTCGCGATGGGGTTCGCAAAGGGGAAGGGGGTTTTAAATGGGTTTTGGTTACACCCTTTTAGAATCACGTTTTATTGGCAGTTTTTATGCGGTTTCGAATCAGGACGGTGTTGAGCTTGACATTCGTCATTGCAATTTTGCTCGCTTGGTATTTGGACCATCAGAGGCTCAAGCACCAATTGGACGCTGCAAATTCGGCAAGGTTGGAAAAAGAGCGAATGCTGGCATTTCAAGAATCTTTGAAACTGTCAGATGCGTTGCGAGCACAACTAAACGCTGTAGATAATTGTACGGAGGGAAAAGCGAATTCGGTTGGGTCTGATGCGTATCGACGACAGCAAAAGGAGCTGCTTAAACATTTGGATGATTTCAGATTGGCCGAAGAGAACGAGCAATAAAGGGGACGGATTTTTACAAGCTGATCAAAGTGACTGATGTCGCCAATCAACATTGGTGCCCGTGCACAGTCGCGGATGCGACGGCAGCATTAAGCGTGGGGCGTCAGCCCCATGGGGTGTTACATTGACACGTCAGCGAAGCCACGAAGCGGCGACAGAAACGGGAGGGTATCAATCAGAATCTGTCGCCACCTTCGGGGCTTAATAGGGATCGTTGCGAAACGAAACCTGGGACTCACATCCCAGGCTTTACGCTTCCGCCGCCTCCGCGGCTCGACATTATGGGAGCGTTCACTTCTTAATACCCGATCCGTCTGCAGACCGCGCAGACGTTGAGTGAGGGGTTCTTTCTTTGGGACGTTACCAGCGAGAGCTTGCTTGTTTACCTGGTTGCCAAGACTGCCAGTGTGACTTGGGTACGCATAGCGTTTTCATTCTCTTGATCGTTTCAATGGAAGACGAAATGATCAACCTTGGCGACAGATTCTCGTCGCGATGAGACGTGGGAACATGCCAACTTGTGCCAAAATCTTCGTTGTGTGACTTCACTGACAATTGGCGAGCCTGATCGGTTTGCGAATGTAAACCAATGGGTGTGAGAGAGCGAGATTGAGAACGCTTGGTCGATGTCATGGCGTTCTCTCTGTGCAGTCCGGCCACTCTGCTTCTTCACTCACCAGCTCAAACATTGATCATCAGGCTGTATCAGTCCGCTGCGGATGCCATTGATGAATGCGTTCTTGCTCGGCATCCACCCCGTCACCTTCTCTTCCAAGACAGTCGTATTCATCACGAAGGTCAAGCGATTCAGTTGGTCAATTACGATTTGGTAGAAGATTACGGGTAGAAGATTGCCGGCGGGGACCGCGCGCGAAGAATCATTCTCTGCGACATTTTTCACCCGTAATCTTCTACCACCTTGGATCTGAGCAATAAGCACTGTCACGGTCGAACTTTGATTTGGCCGCCTTGGTAAGGTGCTCGCGTGTTTTGGTTCAGCGTGAGTTGGAGTGGAGATCGTAGCGAGAAAAGGGGAAGGTGGCGCGAAAAGGGGAAGGGGGTTTTAAAACAGGTACTCCGATCGAACCCGACACGATCACCGAGTACGGTCGCCGGGGTATCCAAGCTGCCAGCACCCACAAACCGGGAGCCTGTCACGTCTTTCGACACAGCATGGCCACCGCGATGCACGAAAACGGAGCGGACCTGACGCTGATCCAGCAAATCCTCGGCCACGCCAAGAGCGACACGACGCAAATTTACGCGCGAACGTCATTCCGCAAGCTCTTGGAAATCCACGACAAAACGCACCCTGCAGAGCGAAAAGAAAACTAACCGCCTCGCCACCCGATGCCGTACAATGACCTTCATACAACTACGACAAAAACTCCCCGCCGCCCTGTCTCCAGCAGCACCCGTGCGAGCGAGGGAAGTCGTAGTTGCCATTAGCCCGTGCGAAATTGTCTCACCAACGCCCCGCCGCATCAAACGCCACTGCACCTACGAGGCAGTCAGGCAAGTGATGAATTGGAATTGTTGCTTTGACGTAAATACAGCACACATCGACGCGAGGCCCTGAAAATGTGTGATGCTTTAGTGACTCATTCGGCAAACGTAATACTTTGTTTTGTTACCGTGATGCTTTCCGGGGTTGGCGTGCGAACTTGCTGGTCTCAGGATAGCCAATCAACTGGATATGCCTTTACTTCTCCAATGCCAATCAGCCTAAAGGTCGGCGACGAATTAGCGACCACAATCGATGATGTGGAGAACCTTTACTCCAAAGTTCAGTGGGGCCCGACGAAGGGAAGACTCGCAAGAGTCATTGCAGAGTTTTCAAATCCTCAGTCTGCGCAGGCACTGAGCGTGAGCGAAGATGTTGACTTGAGGATACTCGGTCAACGGCTTGTTGCGTTTCAGAGGTCGAATGCCGACGAAAAAACGGTGTCGAATGTTCAAAGCGATTTTGTACATGATGTTTTTCAATTGGCAAAGTCTCGCCCTTCCGCAGCGATGAGTGAGCTTTTAATGAGTCGACTCGATGAAGGGTCATGGGAGAAATATCTGAAAGATAGATCGTTTGCTGTCTCGCAAAGCTTTTCCGCGTCTAACGACCGCATTGCTCTAAACGATGGTCGCTTATGGCCAGTTCAAAAAGGCGTCGTTACTGGCATCGAAGACTTGATGCCCTTAGGCGCTGCACATGATGAGCGGCATCTTTTACTGAGTTTTACTAACGCCAATTCTAGTGATGTCCAGTCCCTAGTGATAGTTTTTGTGCTTGACCGATCCGGACAAGTGCTTATGAAGCATCACTGCATCGCGTGGTCTGATCGCGTATTCGATCAAGGCGGACAGTTCGCAATTGAAGTGGGGTTCAACGAATCAGCTGATCAGGCAGTTCTTTGGATCGCTCTGCCGGGCTCATTTGGTGTTGAGTGCCTCGCACTGGCAGAGCAACGGGTAGAGTGGTCATTCTTTTCCGCATGGCCAAAGGAACTTTTTGAGATCGGAAACAAACCGGAGAGAAAAACGGGACGGGAGAGAAAAACGGGACGGGGGTTGAATCGAATCAGTAGCAGGTTACGAAACGGTCACTTCTAAAATCCCGAACCCTCCTGCGAGCGCGCGGACGTTGATTGAGGGTTTCTTTCTTTGGGGTGCTGCCAGCTGGATTTTGCTGGTTTAGCTGGTTGCCGAGACTGCCCAGTGCGACTTGGGTGAGCAACGCGGTTTCTTGCTCTTGGTTGGCTCGATTGTAGACGATGCGATCACTCTGAGCGACTCGAAACAGTCGCGCTTTGAACGAGCAATAAAGAACGAGCAATAAAGGGAAGGGGGTTTTAAAAGCTGATTGAAGTGACTGATGTCGCCAATCAACATTGGTGCCCGTGCACAGTCGCGGATGCGACGGCAGCATAAAGCATTGGGCGTCAGCCCCATGGGGTGTTACATTGACACGTCAGCGAAGCCGCGAAGCGGCGACAGAAACGGGAGGGTATCAATCAGAATCTGTCGCCACCTTCGGGGCTTAATAGGGATCGTTGCGAAACGAGACCTGGGACTTGCGTCCCAGGCTTTACGCTTCCGCCGCTTCCGCGGCTCTACATTGTGGGAGCGTTCACTTCTTAATACCCGATCCGTCTGCAGACCGCGCAGACGTTGAGTGAGGGGTTCTTTCTTTGGGACGTTACTAGCGAGAGCTTGCCGGTTTACCCGGTTGCCAAGACTGCCCAGTGTGACTTGGGTAACCAATGCGTTGCTGTTCGCTTGATCGAGACGAACGCGAAAAGGGCAAGGGGGTTTGGAATTGGGTTTGAATGTTTGCACGCGAAGGCGCTAAGACGCGAAGGAGAGAGCACCTTTCTTCGCGCCTTCGCGTCTTAGCGTGAGCAAACTTGAGGAACGGAGAAACAGGAACAGCACTTTGTTGAGGCATCGTACTGTCTCAAACCGAGCAGAGGAAAAAGCGGGACTAAGATCGATTCGGTGAACCCGGCGGCAAGCAACAAAGTGCTGTGTCCCCGTAAGCCTGGCGACAAAACGCACCCTGTGGAGCAAGTAGAAAAGTAGCCGCATGGCAGCCCAATGCCGTACAATGAGCTCCATGCAACTACGACAAAAACTCCCCCGCCGCCCTCTCTCCAACCGCACTCGTGGCCAACGCGAAAAGGGGAAGAACGCGAAAAGGGGAAGGGGGTTTTAAATGGGTTTCGCTGCATTGGCGGCCGGTGAATTAAAGGAATTGCGAACCTGCGTCGATCGCTCTCGACCCTACGGCAGTGAGCAATGGATCGAGCAAGTGGCTGAAAGGCACGGGCTATGGCACACCTTGCGTCCCGCAGGCCGCCCACGCAAACGCCCAAAGCCAAAAGTCACTTCAGAGTGACCAATTCAACCCCCGTCCCGTTTTTTTTCCTGTTGTTTTTCCTGGTGCATTTGGTTTCCATCAATACCGCGTTGGCAGATGAGCCTGGAAAAATGAAGATCCAACCAGTCAATCACAATACTGTGCTCTCGCTCATTCAGGGGATCGAAGATCTTGAGCAACGGGAATTTGATTTGGGACAATTGAAGAAGATTACATCGGATCTCGGGCCGCCTGCGTTCGCGGACTATTATATTTTTGAAAAGGGGGCGGGAGACTGCGACTTCTGCACGAAGCTAGGGGGGCTTCCGTTTGTCGACAATAGGTTTAGCTGGCCAGTCGTGAACAATAAGCCGATGACATTTGTCGCACAGCTCTATTTAGGTGAATCTTGGGATATATTGAACGCCCGCCAAGGGAATCGTACATTTGCATTTGATGTGATTTCAATTTTCGCGGAATCGACGTTTCCAGACGGTAGCAGCCATTCGATCCGTGTGTACGGCTCAAACTCTCGTACTGGAAAGCGTGCTTCGGCGAGCGAAGTGCCTGATGGTGTTCGCGTCCTTACTGAGGCTAGAGGAAAGCGATTTAGGTTAAGCATCTTCCCGAATGCGCAGCACAAAGGAGTTTTCGTCAACAATCACATTGATATTGACATCGCATTCCCAAGAGGTTCATTTGTTTCATGCTATACAAAAAATATTCAGCCGAGCGACTGGAGGGCTAACGAAATTAATGAGCAAGGTTCAGGTGTAGCGGTATTTTTCGGCATCGACTTTGTAAACTTACCAGAATTGGGATTAAATCTTCCCAAGTTACTGCAGGGCGTTCATCCAATTGATCGCAATTGGCTGTCGCTAGGAGGGGGGCAGGTTATTGTTTCGTCGAGCTCTGGTGAGCTATCATCTTTTTTTCAGCGTTGAACGCACGTAACCGTTCACTTCTTAATTTCCGGTCCCTCCGACGAGCGCGCAGACACTGATTGAGGGTTTCTTTCTTTTGGGGAGTTGCCAGCAAGAACTTGCTGCTTGGTGCCACAATCGGCGTCGGGTAATAGAACAGACGTTCAGCCGCCACGCGATAGTGTCCGGTGCTTACACCTGTACTCGAGAAGTTGAGAATGGGTTTGGAATAGCCAAAACGACCCCATCCACTTTACACGCGCTCGGCTATGGGGCGTGAGCTGATCGGTGAGTCAATTTCCAGCGTGATGGCGGTTCATCGACCATTCAGACCAGCTACGACGGATTGAAAGACTGGTCAATGATCGCTCAAACGGTATTTAACCTTGACGAATGACCGCTATGTGCCGATGATGGATTTGAATCTGTTTTCCGTTTTGCATAAGCCGTTGCCGTGTTTCAGCATCTACTTCACCTGCTCATTTGCATCACCGTGCTGGTTTGTCCAGCGACGGGTGGGCGGTGTTGTGGCGGTGCGGATGATTCGCAATTGGCGACGACGGTCAGCGATTGTGATGATTGTTGCTGTCACGAAAAAACGGACGACTCGCGAAACGATGCTCCGGTTTCGCCATCGTGTCCCGACGAATGTCACGATTGCTTCTGTGCGGGAGCGTTGCCGCCCGCGTTTGAAACACCGATGCCGCAACTCGATTTCGATGCGTTCTTCGTCGTGTCGATGGATGCTGCCGTATCGCCTTCTGCTAACAAGGTCTCTCGAACAGACGACTTTCCCGACAGCTTCAAGCCGCCGAGTGGGCGTGCGCTGCTGACTTCTTATTGCACACTGCTTTTGTAACGACTCCCTGCTCTGAGTCTACAGCCTCCCTCGTTGGATGATTCGTGAAACGTGCTGCGCATGCACGAATTGCGATGCAAGGGTTATGGCTGGCGTTCTCTTTCGTTGCATGTCGTCTCTCCGGAAAGCATTGCTATGTCTGAAGCTAAAGTTCTTGAACAACCCGTCACTTCGCCTCAGCCAATCTCCGCCATACCCCTCTCACGCGAGCAACCGCCATCGGATCTGCCATCGGATGCATTGCCGACTCGTTTGGGAATCGTTGATCGTGCGAGAGGTTTCGTTTTCGGTTGGATGCCCTCCGTCTTGGTCGTCGCTGTGTTGGCTGGGATGGCTTGGTTCGGTCATCAAAACGATTGGAAACTGCCAAAGTTCAGTAGCGTGGCTGAGGATGTCGCAAATGCCGATCCCGCTTGGTGCGACAGTCATGGGGTGCCCGAGGAAGCGTGCATCGTTTGCCAACCGGGCCTGATCGAGGACGCGGCCGAGTTGACGTTCTGCCGAGAACATGGTGTTCACGGATGCGTACTGTGTCACCCGAGGCTGGCTGAAACGAAACAGCCAACGGAACCCACCACCAGCGACCTGGCTCGGGCGGAACGTGCCTTGATGTTGACACATCGCAAAGAAAACATCGCTGTCAGCAGCACTCCTGGAACTCGGATTCAGTTCGCGTCACTCGAAGCGATGACCAAAGCGGGCGTTGACGTCGAGCCCGTTGAGAGGCGTGCCATCACCGAGGAAATCACTGCGGCTGGCGAGATTCGATACGACGAGACCAAGACGGCCCAAGTCTCGCCGCAAATCGATGGGATCGTGCGGCGAGCGATGGTGCAAGTCGGTGACTGGGTGAAAGCCGGCGACGTAATGGCCGTGATCGACTCGCAAGAAGCCGGACGGCTGAAGACCGCGTTGTTGTCTGCGTTGCTGTACGAACAACTCAAGCAAGATCAACACGATCGCGTTGCCAAGCTGGCCCCGAGCGGTGCCATTTCCGGCAGCCGAGTCATGGAAGCAAAAACGGAATTGCGGCAGGCAAATGCGAACGTGGAACAAGCGATCCGTGCGTTTACCAACCTGGGTTTGCACGTGGACATCGAGAGACTGCGTGGGGAGGATCTCGCGAAGGCGAAAGCGATCATTCGTTCGATTGGTGCAGACCACATCAAGGATGTCGAGGACAGCGACAATCTCGTTGCCGTCACCGCGCCCATAGAAGGTCGTGTCGTCGATCGACTCGCGACGATCGGGCAAGTCGTCGATCGTGGCAGCAATATATTCCGCATCGTCGACACTCGCGCTGTGTGGCTTGATCTGAGAGTCGCGGCGGAACAAGCATCATTGGTTCGGATCGGTCAAACCGTTCGCTATTTGCCGGACGGTCAAACAACGACACACGAAGGAAGAGTTTCTTGGATTAGCACAGACGTTGATCCTCAAACGCGCACCGTTCGGGTTCGTACAGAGCTTTCCAACACGGATGAAAGCCTACGAAATGAATCATTCGGCGCGGGACAGATCGTATTGCGTGAGGAGTCCGACGCGATCGTTGTCCCCGAATCATCGTTGCAATGGGATGGGACAGGACATGTCGTTTTTGTGAGGGACGCGAGGTTCTTTGAAAAGAATCGCCCCAAGTTCTTTGTCGCGCGCAGTGTGCGGCCAGGCGTAAGGCGAGACAAATTCGTCGAAATCATCGCGGGCGTTTTGCCAGGCGAAGTGGTCGCGTCAAGCGGCAGCGACGTGCTGCGGGCTCAGTTGCTCAAGAGCAACCTTGGTGCCGGCTGCACCTGCGGCCACTGATCACTGCAATGTTGGACCATGAAAGGGAATTTTAGTGCTTGAACGACTAATTGAAGTATCGCTGCATCATCGCGTTGCCGTCTTGCTGGGCGTCATCGTCTTGATCGCCACCGGCGGCTATGCACTCAGCCGCCTGGACATCGATGCTTTTCCCGACACGACGCCGGTGATGGTTCAAGTCAACACGACGGCGGCATCGCTTGCACCGGAGGAGATCGAGCGGCAGATCACCTACCCGATCGAGCAATCATTGAGCGGATTGCCAGCTTTGGAGAACATTCGTTCGGTGTCAAAGTTTGGATTCTCACAGGTCGTCGTCACTTTCGAGGACGGCACCGACATTTACTTTGCTCGGCAGGTCGTTGGCGAACGACTGGCGACCGTTGAGCTGCCCATGGGAGTTAGTCGTCCCAAGATGGGCCCCGTCGCGACGGGACTTGGTGAAGTGTTCCATTACATACTGACTTATCCTGGCGTCGACTTTTCGGCGTTGCCCGACGAAGAGCGATTGCATTTACTGACTGAACTGCGGACGACGCATGACTGGGTCGTCAAACCACAGCTAAGAACGGTTCCTGGTACGGCAGAGATTAACAGTTGGGGCGGGTATGAAAAGCAGTTTCAGGTTCGGCTTGATCCGGCCGGATTGGTGTCACGCGGGTTGACGTTTGGCGAGGTTGTCACGGCACTTCAGCAAAACAACCGTAACGTCGGAGGGGGCAACATCGACCGCATGGGCGAAATGCTGCTGGTGCAGGGTCTCGGACGAACGACGGACATCGAACAGATCGGCAACATTGTCATCAAAGCCGTTGATGGAGTGCCGGTTCGCATTCGCGACGTTTCAACCGTCGATATTGGTCATGAAATTCGCCGCGGAGCGGTGACAGCGGATGGGCGAGGTGAAGCGGTGATGGGACTCGGTTTCATGTTGATGGGCGAGAACACTCACCAATACACCGAAGCGTTAAAGAAGAGGATCGAAGAAATCAAGTCCAACCTGCCGTCCGGTATGGCCTTGGTGACCATGTACGATCGAACCGAGTTGGTCGATTCGGTGATCGACACGGTTCGCAAGAACCTTTTTGAAGGCGGTTTGTTGGTTGTCGCGGTGTTGTTCTTCTTTCTCGGGAATCTGCGAGCCGGATTGATTGTGGCTTTGGCGATCCCGTTGTCGATGCTGTTCGCATTCACCGGCATGTGGCGTTTCGGAATCGCCGCCAGCTTGCTCAGTCTCGGTGCGATCGACTTTGGGTTGGTCGTCGACAGTTCCGTCGTGATGATCGAGAACTGTACGCGACATTTGAGCGAAGCCAATCCATTGAAGCGAAGTCGCTTGGAGATCGTTCGCGACGCAGCCGTTGAGGTGCGTGGACCGACGATGTTTGGTGAGCTCATCATCATGATCGTCTATCTGCCGATCCTGACGCTGGAAGGCATCGAGGGCAAAATGTTCCGTCCCATGGCGATGACGGTCATTTTTGCACTGGCCGGATCCATGCTGATGTCGATGACGTTGATGCCCGTGTTGGCGAGTTTGCTGTTGCCGAAAAAGATGACCGATCGCGAACCATTGCTCGTTCGTTTGCTGAAGCGTCTTTATCACCCCGTGTTGCATTTTACGATGCGGCAAAAGTTCGCCGTGATCGGTTTCGCATCAGGCGTTTTGCTGATCGCGTTTGGAATGATCGCTCCGAATCTCGGAACCGAGTTCATGCCACAGCTTAGCGAGGGTGCCGTTGCCATCAATGTGGTTCGCCTGGCGGGAACCGAACTCGATGATTCCCTGCGTTTCAATTCGCAGATGGAACGTGTGTTGCTCGATGAGTTTCCCGACGAAGTGGCGCATGTTTGGAGCCGTATCGGTTCGGCAGAGATCGCGACCGATCCAATGGGACTCGAATTGACGGACGTCTTCATCACGCTGCGTCCCCGCAGTCAGTGGAAACAAGCGTCCAGCCAAAGTGAGTTGACGCGGCGATTCGAGCAGACCCTCCGCGATTTGCCCGGCCAGCGACTCGCCTATACCCAACCGATCAAACTGCGACTGGATGAACTCGGAACCGGCAGTCGTAGTGATATCGCCGTGAAGCTGTACGGTGATGACCTGGATACGCTGTCTGCGAAAGCAGCTGAGATCGAGCAAGTGCTGCTCGCTGTTGAGGGCTCAGCGGACGTGGGTGCGACCCAATTGACAGGTCAACCGATGCTGCAAATCAAGATCAAACAGGACGTGATTGCTCGCTACGGCATCCCTGCGTCATCGGTGCTAGATCTTGTCGAAGCGATCGGGAACCGGCCTGTCGGTGACGTTTTTGAAGGTCAGTTGCGTTTTCCCTTGGTTATTCGTCTACCGAAGGCGAACCGCGATGACCCGGATGCGATTGCCGCGATTCCGGTGACCACACCGGCGGGCGAGCAGATTCCGTTGGGGCGTTTGGCAGATGTCGTCTTGACGACGGGGCCTTCGCAAATTGCCCGTGAATGGGGGCAACGACGCGTGACGGTTTCGGTCAATGTGCGAGGCCGTGATGTCGGCGGTTTCGTTGCCGAAGCTCGGCGAAAGCTTGACGAAAAAATCGTGATGCCATCGTCGCGTTACTACATCGAGTTCGGCGGACAGTTTGAACACATGATCGCTGCTCGCCAGAGGTTGATGATTGTGGTGCCTGTGGCACTGGTGTTGATTTTTTCATTGCTGTACATGACCTATGGAAACATCGTCGATACGGTTCGGGTTTTCACGGGAATCCCCTTCGCGTGGACCGGCGGCATCATCGCCTTGTGGCTTCGTGACATGCCGTTTTCGATTTCGGCAGCGGTCGGGTTTGTCGCTTTATCGGGTGTGGCGGTACTTGACGACATGCTGTTGGTGTCGTGCATTCGACAGCTTCGCGAAAAAGGCATGGCACTGGAGAAAGCGGTCGAGCAGGCTGCTTTGACTCGTCTGCGTCCGGTGCTCATGACGACACTTGTCGCGGCGTTGGGATTCATCCCGATGGCATTCAGTACTGGAATGGGTGCCGAGGTTCAACGACCGCTCGCAACCGTCGTGATCGGCGGCGTCATCAGTGCGATGGTGATGTCGCTGCTGGTACTGAGAGTGCTGTACATGGTCTTTCAAGGTCCGATTCATGCGGACGAACACAACTCACCGGGCAATGGCCCAACTCGCAAAGTCGATGGCGAGTCATTGTCTGATGTCGAAGCAATCGGCAGACATTCCGTTTCAAGGCAACCGAATCGTCTCGGTGTCGATGTTTGCTGATGCTTTACACGAAGGGAGAATGGAAATGAGATTGTTTTTTTCAATGATGTTGGCAGCGTTGGTATCCGTCGGCATCACTGGGTGTGGGGAGAAAACTCAAGAGGTCGTCCATGAGCATGCGGAAGGTGACCATGCGGAAGGTGAGCATGCGGCAGACAAGCATGCGGAAGGTGAGCATGCTTCGCACGACCACAGCGGTTGGTGGTGCAATGAACACGGTGTTCCCGAGGAAGAGTGTGCATTGTGCAAGACTTCGCTGATCGCTGACTTCAAAGCGAAAGGGGACTGGTGCGATGAGCACAATCGCCCTGATTCGCAGTGTTTCATCTGCAACCCAGACAACTTCAGCAAGTTTGCGTCCCGCTACGAAGCCAAGTTCGGCGAACAACCGCCCAAGCCAACTGAATAAGCGACGCGATGGCGGCAGCCAGTTTGTGGGTTCAGCGACGAGCCGCAGAAAAACCGGCGGCTCGTGGGGTGGCTCGTGGGGTGGCTCGTCCTGTGGCGGGCAGCGTTTACTTGCGTGGTTTCAGGGGCAGACGGTAGAGGAAGATTTCATGCGGGGCGTCCGTTTCAACGGATTTGATCGTGATCCTTTGCTCCGGTTGGAACGCTTCGATGGGAAAATCGTGACAGACGATGCGGGTTCCGGCCTTCATTTTCTGGATTTGTGGGACCAGTTGATCATTCATCTCGGGCAACAGATACAACGTCAGCACCGTCGCCGGTGCCAGATCCACTTTGAAAATGTCTTTCTGTTCGATGCGAACCAACGACTGGACGCCCGCTTGTTTGACTCGTTCACGAGATTGATCGATCTTTAACGGGTTGATGTCGAATCCAACCGCGCGACATCGATACTTGACCGCCGCGGCAACGACGATCCGTCCATCGCCACATCCGAGGTCGTACAACACGTCGTCCTTTTTGACTTTGACCAAGTCCAGCATCTTGGCGACGACATCGTCCGGCGTTGGGACCGTGATGGCACTTTCGACCGGTTCAACGGACCGGTCATCTGCCGTCGAGTGAGCCACAGTGGTGAATAAGCCGACGATTGTGACACTCCATGCAATGGCCGCAAAATGAAATCGAAGCATGGTCTGCACAATCCTATTTGGGGTGCCGTGAAAAACTGGGGACGGGAACCCAGATTCTAGCTCTTTTGTGCACGCGGGAGGTGTTTTTCTTTTTCAATCAAAACGCTCCGCCTCCGAAACCGCCTCCCATGCCGCCGCCGACGTTGCGGTTTTGGAAACGCAAGTCGGATTGGATCTGGTCGGCCAGTTCATTGCCGACAATCGAATGCTGCTTGTCCATTTCGACGCTGTAGGTGTAATGGTGATCCAACGCGTTTGCGCCGTGTCTCTCAGCCGGGATCGTCATGTCCCACCGCAGGATTCCGGCGGGGCGAGAAAGACGCAGGTACAACGGGTCGTCGGAAAGATTGGTGGTCTGCTCAGCGGTCAACTGAATGTCGATTGAACCGTCGGTTGCTGCGATCGGCATTCGGTCGAACAGCCGAATGTCGATCGGCGAGGCATGAAAATTACTGACAACCAATCGGAAGGCCATTTCATATCGTCGGTTGCCGCCTTGGATGGACTCACGCCGATTGAGCAGTTCTCGTCTTGTCCGCACCTGTCGGTCGCTGCCGAATCCCACGATCATCGGCTGCCCGGGTGCGGTGGGCTCAAGAGTGGTTTCTCCGATAAAGCGACCGTCAAGGTAGACGTCTGCATCGCCGCCGGGTAATGGGATGTCCGAATTGTTCGTGATGCGAGCTTCATGGTACGCGTAGCTGCTCAACAACGGCATGACGACGCGATACATTTCCGTAGGCAATGCTTGCTCCATCACAGGCAGTCGGTGCGGTGTTGCTCGGCAGTTTAGATCAAGTTCGCCGGGCACCGAAAACTGCAGGTCCGCAAGATCTTGATCCGCATCGGGGGCGATCTGACGTTGCACGCTACTGGCTCGTGATAATTCCGCAATTTGCTGATGGGAGGCCATTTGGTTCAGTGCGGCATCCTGTTGCCAGGACATCGGATTTGTGGTGCCGAGTCCCGGCATCACCGTGGTGGGAAACGCATTGTCCGTCGGCAGGCCCGACTCACTGTCGGCCGTAGATATTCTCAGGGGCACCATTTGCGGGTGACTCGTACGATACTCTGGCGACGTGCCGGCTAGAGTGACTTTCACCATGGGCCAATCCTCGCCACTTTGCTGAATCACGTTGGCGTCCATGGCCAATCTCACGGGCTCGCCGGCGTTTTGGCCAGGCTTCACGCTGGCTGTCGTGCCAAACACTTTGTAAACCGGCACCCAACTGACGTTGTGTACTTGGTAGGTCAACCGCAGTGACCCGCCGCCGGGAGAGCGTACGGTCAGGATCACATCGGAGGTCTCCTTGGCGTCGGATCGTAGCCATGGTTTCGGCTGTGACTCAAGCCGCTCGATGGCATCGGATATCTCCTGGACTTTTGCCTGCTGCTGAAACAGCTCGGTGGCGAGTTCACGGCGTCGTGACATCGTGAATTCAGCCAACTGAGTTAAGGCCCCCACATCGAGGCGAGCTTGATTGAGATCGTCTCTTGTTTTCTCTGCGGAGAACGCAACGAGTTTTTCTAATGTTGCGAGATCCTGCTCGACGACCGACTCGGTTTGCTGCGCGGTTCGAAGCTCCGTGTCGAGCTTTCGACGCTCATCCGCCCAAGCCTGTTTCTCCTCCTCAATTTGAGGGTTGAGAACTGCGTGGTGGGTATCAAGGTGCAGGCCGATCAAGTCTATGTCGTGGGCATCCTCCACCCGAACGCTGTCAGCGACGAGTGCCGATGGCAGACCGGTGCAACGGATTCGTTGAACCTCCATGGACGGCTCAATGACGACGCTTCTTTGCACTCTCGCTTGATCGCGGTACACAGTTGCCGATACCACTTTCGTTGCAACCGTTTTCTCCACCGCATCGTCACTCCATGAGATTTGGGCGGATGTGGCGGTGAAAAAGCACAGCATCAAGCATGTTGTCGCGGCAAACGCGTTTTGCGTGGTACCCAAGGTATGCGTAATCATGTCCATGGTTTCCTGATGTTTTTTGAGATTCGATTCGTCCGTGGCAGTTCAATCTGTTGCGATTTGCAACAGACGGTGTCGGAACCGTGTTGCCAAATCAAACGTGCTGATCGATAGGTGCTTGGAATCGTTGATGTTGATGATGCCGTTGCATTCGGCATACCAATTGCATCAATGGAAATGCATTCAAGCAGAACTGCCCCGCAGACTTCTTCAACTCGATCCCAACCCGAGCAATCAGGCGTCCTATGTTGAAACGAATTCGATCGATCATCCGGGCGTGTCTCATTCTCGGTGCGTTCATTCTGATGCCGAGAGCAATGCCTGCCTTGTTGATGGCACAAGACACAAGTCCTGCGTCTTCACGTTCTGTGAAGTCTTGGATTGCCGATTCACAAATGAGTTCGTCGCAGGAGGAAAATCTGGAACTCGTTTTGCAGGCACCATCACCTTTTGCTTGGGATCATCAGACAACGATTCTGGACATACATCGCGATCTCTCCACGGTCGTTCAGGCGGTCATCGATCAGCGTTCGTTCGATGAAATCGGTGTCGACTGTAACCGAGCCACGCGACCAGAATTGGCGAGTTCAATGTTAGCCAAACGCACTCGAGAGACTCGCGTGATCACGTCCAACTCGGACCCGTTTGGCAGTCCTGTCGTGGACGACGAACCGGCTGGCAATGAGTCCGCTGGTAATGAGTCCGCTTCGGACACGCCGTGGTGGAAATCTATTCCGGTCAAGCCTCGGGCGTCAAGCGATGTGACGAGCAACTCAATCAGCCTGTTGTCTCACTTGGATTCCTTTCTTGCCCCGGTGGATGCGACGATCACCATTCGATCGGGGCAGATCACGATCACCACGATCGAGTCTGCCGAGATGAATGGATACTTGAGAGTCTATGATGTCACTTCGCTGGTGGAGAAACTCAACGCGGCAACCAAGACTCCCGTTTTGACGCTGGATGGTTTCGTTCCCAATGATTCCAATGGCTGGCAGCTCACCGAATCGCTCCAGCAGATGGTCGAATCGGATTGCTGGGTCAACATGGGTGGAGCTTCAGATTGCAGAATGCATTGCCTTGGCACGCGGCGATACTTGGTGGTGCGGACTCGACTGATCACCCATTGCCAAGTGCAAGCGTACTTGGATTCCTTGGCACGCTAGCCTTGATCATTCACGCGGCTCGCTGCAGTCTTCGCAACACGTTTGCACAAAACGGTTTGCGCGGATTAGCACGAAAACAGTGTGCGCATATCAGCCGCCACGCGATAGCGTCCGGTTCTCACGCCTATAGTTAGGAACCGGACGCTATCGCGTTGCGGCTGATGAATAATCCGGACTAGAGACTAGAGAGGCAAAGTCGAGTGAATGTCGCTCGATTTTCCAAATCGATAGCGTGCTTCATCATACGGTCGGGCAAGTGGCAACCGCTGACCCACGGGCTCGCGGCGTGAATGCGTTTAGTGGATGGTTGATTTTAAGGGGCCGCACGCTAACGACTCGGAGAGTCGAGCGACAATTGCGACTCGGAGAGTCGAGCGACGATGGCGACACATCGTTCAGGCAAACCACTTCTCGATGGCACCGATGATATTGTCGGGCAAGGTCGTTTGTTGGTAATCAACCGTGCCGAGGAACTCGACGTTACTGTATCGTCGGATTTGCTCTGCGTTGCCTGTGCATGACGAGTCGGTGGTTGATTGCACGGCATTGAGCAGTAACCCTGACACCTCGCAGCCCAGCTGCTGTGCTGCCAGACAGGTGGCGAGGGATTGATGAATGGTTCCCAGGCGGTTGGCCGCAACGACCAGGAGTTTCGGTTGGCCCAGCTGACGATAGAGATCGATATTCAGCAGCCCGTCTGCCAGAGGGCTCATGAATCCACCGGCTCCTTCGACGATCAACCAGTCGTACCCGGAACGCCATTTGGCTGCACCATCGACCAACAACTTGGCGTCAACCTCGCGGTTTTCGGCTGCCGCTGCGGCGGGTGGGGCGACCGGCAGGGCAAACCGTTGAGGGCAAACGTCGTCCAATCGCCTGGGCATGCCAGCCGCTCGCCACAATTCAAAGGCATCGGTGGCAACCATTCCCCCAGAATCCCCGGACTGACCTGGATTCAGTTCCGGTTGACCGTCCACCATCATGATCGTAGCCGGGATACAACCGCTGGCTACTGGCTTGTACACTCCTACTCGCTGGCATTTTCCGACGAGCGTGCGAGCTAGCAGGGAAGCCACGTAGGTTTTGCCGACGTCGGTGTCCGTGCCCGTTACAAAAACGGTTTTTGTCGGATGCGTCTCCATTGTTTTATTGATTGCTCAAAAGGGAAAGAAAAGTGACAAGAACGGTTCGCTTGGCATTGCTACAGATGCGGTACGCAGGATCGCGAGACAAGACATTGGAAGCGACCGAGCGGCTGATTCGCGAGGCGACCCAGGGAGACTCTGGCGCACAAGTCATTTGTTTGCAAGAACTCTTTTGCGACGCTTATCCTTGCCAAACGGAGGACCACTGTCGATTTGACGATGCGATGCCGTTGGACGGCCCCGTGATCCAGATGATGGCTGGACTGGCTCGCGAATTGGCCATCGTGATTGTTGTTCCGATCTTCGAAAAGAGGGCGGCTGGCGTGTACCACAACACGGTCGTCGTCGTGGACGCCGATGGCAGCGTTGCGGGGACATACCGCAAGATGCACATCCCGGACGACCCGCTGTACTACGAAAAATTTTATTTCGCCCCCGGCGATCTCGGTTTCAAACCGATCCAAACGCGATACGCAAAACTGGGTGTAGGCATTTGCTGGGACCAATGGTTTCCCGAAACCGCGCGGCTGCTGTCGCTGGCCGGTGCGGAGATCCTATTGTTTCCCACGGCGATCGGTTGGATCGATGGTGAGAAAGAAGAGTACGGTGCCGGGCAACATGACGCTTGGCAAACGGCGATGCGAGCCCACGCGATCGCCAACGGTTTGTGGTTGGGGGCTCCCAACCGCGTCGGCAAAGAAGGCAAGGTTGAGTTTTGGGGAGGATCGTTCATCACCTCTCCGCGTGGCGAGGTCGTCGCCAAGGCCGATCATGAAAGTGAAACCTTCCTGGCGTTTGAATGTGAACTCGATGAAATCGATGTCGTTCGCACCCACTGGCCTTTCTTGCGAGATCGACGCGTGGACGCTTACCAGGATCTGACCAAGCGTTACTTGGACTGAGCAACACCGTCGCTCGGCTTTGCGAGGATCTTTGGCAATTGGCGGACCATGAATCGTGGCAACACCATTAGCGCACGTTCGGTCGTGGCATCGACCGCGATGTCAAAACGGATGGCGGCGTTGACTTCCGTCGCGACGCTGCTGGCCGCATCGCTGGCGAGTGCTGCACGCATGCGGGCAACAAAGTCATCCTTGTCGGCCAGTGGCTGGGTCCACAGGACCACGGGCAATCGATCATAAGTCGCTTCGCTGCCGACCCACCAGTAGTCCGAGTCCACGACTCGGACTTGCAATTCGAATGGCGACAAAGTATCGGCCAATGCCTCACCCGCACTGACGTCGTCACCCATGAAGGGCATCACGCGTTGGATGGGCGAAAACCGTCGGCGAATGCCGTCGTCCCAATTCACAAAGCAGTCTGCGTTGTTTCGCGCGGCGACCGAATGGAGCAAATCGATCGCGGTGATAGGCATCAACAACGTCGGGCCAGATCGTTGATCGGCCAAGACGGGCCAGTCGGCTTGCGCGGACTCGACGGGCTGAGCCCACTTGGCGAAAACGCCGTCCTTGATCCGAGGCGTCACGCCACGTATTCGCCGCATCGCGTCAGCGGCTAACGCACCGAGTTGCTTCTGAGTCAGAGTTTCGGGCGGCAGCACGCGATCCGGATTTGCTTGATTGGATTTGCCAAAGATCAGTTGATTGACGCAGTCGACACCGGCCGCGGTATCATTGCCGAGGTCCGCCAGATCCAACAAGGCATTCGTCGCGGCATCCAAGTTTGCTTGCGTGGGGCCGATTCGGATCACATAGTCTTCGATCGTCACTTCGGCTCCCGCTTGCTCGGCGATGTGGTTGAGCAAATCCTCGGATGTCTTCCATCCTTTGGGTACCGTGATGGGTTGCGAGATCCCTGATCCGATCAAATCAAAAGACACCCATTGCAGTTGAATCGGTGCGCCTGTCGTTTGGCTGATCAGGGTTACCAAGTCCATCAGGGGCATGGTGTCGCCGTCCGTGCTGAGCGCGTAACGCATCGCTAAGGCGCGACGAACGTTGATCGGGCTGGGAGGACTGGCGATCAACATCGGGTCCAAGCTTTCCTGAGCCGGTCGATCCACGATGACTTCATCCAAAGTCGGCGGAGCAGGTTCAGTGGGCGGTGCTTGGGGCCGATCCATCTCAAGATCAAAAAAATCTTTCCGCAAACCCTTCGGCAACGCCATCATTTCAGTCGCAGGGCCGGCATCCTTGGGATCATCGGTCAGTGGAGACTTCAATGGCGAAGGCCCCAACAGATCATCCAAGGGCGACTGTGGAAACAAGTCATTGGGGATCGCCGAAGTGTTCGCTGGCGGGCTGTTGTTGGGAGACGCGGCCATTTGCTCAGGCTCTGCCGCATCTGCCGCATCGTGGGGAGCGGAGGGATCGGATTCGTTGGCTGCGTCCCCAGTGTTGACGTCCGTCGCATCACCGGGCGGCATCGACTCGTCATCGGTTGCTACGTGCGAATCATCCGTCGGCGTCGCATCATCTGGTGGGTTGGGAGCATCGTTGATCGGTGATGGACTGGGATCGACCGAGCCGTCATCGACGACTCCAGTTGCGTCTGCCGTTGTTTCCGTTTTCCACGTGCGAACGAAGTAAACAAAGACAAAGACGGTGGTGATCAGCACGGAGGCCATCAATGCGACCAGCATCGCGATTTGTCGTGACCGCTGCGTCCGCTCGCTTTGCCAATCCGGCCGCAACGGATCACCAAACTCTGAGTAGTCTTGGCCTTCGCCCGTTCCTGCCAATGTTGAATCCGCGAGCGACGCGGTGTCCGCAGGCGCGGAATGAAAGCCGCTGACGGGAGGAGCCTGTCCGTGACCAGCAGTCTGCGAAGCGTTGGCATCTCCGACCGCGGACCCGCCATCGACGGAGTCTTGCGTCAGCGCTCCGCTGTCGACGGGGTGATCGCCGACAGCGATCTGTGGACCGCCGACAGGTGAGTATCCCGCAGGCACAGATCCCTCTGGCATAATTTGCTCTGGCGCAATTTGCTCTGGCGCAGCGATCTGCACCATCGATTGACAGCGTGGGCACGCCACGATCGTATCCACCAGATGCGGGTCGGTGACTCGCAGCCGGCTGGAGCATGTCGGGCACTGAACGGAAAAGGGCTTGAAGTTCAAGCTAGCGTTCTCTCGATGGGACTCGAATGATTCGTGGCTGGTTACAATCTATCATGCTTCAGTCGTCTGCCGCACGTCATAAAAGATGGCCAGGCCGGTCAGAAATCCACCACAATCCATCCCGCCGCCCTCACGACCTGTTCTCAAATGCGTTTTTTCCCCATCGCAGCGACTTTGTTGCTGGTAAGTGCCGGATTCCACCACTCCCCATTGCGGGCAGATTCTCCCTGGATCATCGACACCCACACGCATTTCAAGGGTACCGAGCAAGTCCTTGCTGAGCACGCCGCCCGATCGTTTGACCCACGAAACACACTGGGCCAAGTTTTTGTGCCCAATGACTACGCGCCGATCGCCGAGCGTCTGGGCATCCGTGCCACCGTCGTGGTCGAGGCGGTCGATCAAGATCTGTTGCGATTCAACGACTGGGTGATCGATCAAGCGGATTCGGATTTGATTTGTGGCTACGTGGCTCATGGCGATTTAACAGCAGACGACTTCGCCAGCCATCATCAGCGTTACATGGAAAGCGGTCACCTGAAAGGATATCGAATTCGAATGGGGGAACTGGCGTCCTGTCTGGAAAGCGAACAAGGACGCAAGCATCTCGCCATGCTGGAACAACAGGGCCTGGTTGCGGATTTGTTGATCGATGCCAAGCAGATCGATGACGTCATCACACTCTCCAACGATTTCCCCAAGTTATCGGTCGTCATCAATCATGGTTTTCGTGCACGCATGGTCGACGGCAAGCCAACCGAGCAGTGGCTCGCCGCCGTGCGCCGCGCGGGAACGCTGCCCAATGTGCATTGCAAGTTCAGCAGCCTGATCGATTTCTCTGGCGTCAAACCTTTCTCCGGCGAGGCGCCGAGCGATCTGAAGGCTTACCTGCCCGTGTTCCAACCGCTGATGGAAAGCTTTGGGGAAGACAGGCTGATCTTCGGCACCAACTGGGGCGTCTGCACTCACTACGGTTCGGTGGACGCTGTTGTCAGTTTGGCTTTGGATTATTTGAATCAACACGGTAAAGCGGCGGTGCAGAAAGTGATGCGAGACAACGCGGTTCGCGTCTATCATTTATCCGCCGCAGACGTTGAATAACGGATAAACTGCGTTCGGCATTGATGACACATCATCAATCGTTGGCGTCGTGGTTTTGGCAGAAAATCATTTGTGCAAGGAATTCTGGCGAATCCCATTACCTGATGCGTCAGTGAATGTATTGTTCTACTTAGCACATCCACCAACACCAATCGTTTGGAACTCGGCCACTCATGCGATCACCTTGGATCATCGGATTGTTTGTCATTGCGTTCGCGGTGGTTGTCTATTATTTCACGACCACCGGCAGTGACGGCCAACAAGACGATGTCGCAGAACGTCTTCGGCAGCGTCAGATGCGAGAGTCCGTCGGGTCAGCGGTTGTTGAGAACGACGTGGTCGCTGACGAGCCCGACTGGGCCGCGTTGGAAGCGGCGGGGAAAGGCGTGCCGGTTCCCAAAGTCTTGGATGTCAGGCCGGGCGAAGGTGGCATGTTTTGGTTCGTCGGATATCCAGGTGAGCCGTTTGGAATCGAGATCCCGTTCGGCGCAGGCCGCTTCAGAACGCCGCCAGCCGAGCAAGAACCGGTCCATGAAAACCCGGGATTCCTCGGCGCCAATGTCTGCGCGGAGTGCCACCAGGAAAAACACGATTCGTTCATTCACACCGCTCACCATCGCACAAGCCGATTACCTGAAACCGAAGCGTTTGGAGGCTCATTTGAAGAAGGAAAGAACGTCTTGTCGACAAAGTCACCTCAAGTCGCGTTCAAAATGGTGGAGCGCGACGGCAAGTTCTATCAGCGGGTGTCCTATTACGGCTGGCAATTCGAAGTCCCGATGGACATCATCGTCGGCTCCGGAAAACTCGGCGAAAGCTATTTGTACTGGCACGAGGATGGACTTTATCAAGCCAACGTCAGCTACGCCGAGACGGCAGACGGCTGGATCAACAGCCCTGGTTACCTTGATGGCGATGCAAACTATTCACGCAGCATCGGAAGCCGCTGCGTCGAATGCCATTTCACCTACGCGGACTCGCGTGGCGAGGGAAACCAGTTCACCGAAAGCAGTTTTATTCTGGGGGTCTCATGCGAGCGTTGTCATGGAACGGGCGAGAAGCACGTCGAATTTCATCGCCAAAACAAGGATGAGAAAAAAGGGCAACACATATCCGTCCCCACACAGCTTTCGCGTCAAGGGCAATTGGATCTGTGCGGACAATGCCACTCGACGGTCACGCCTGCCAAGGGAGAACCCTTCGCCTTTCAACCGGGCGATCGCTTTGAGGACCGATTCGAAGCCCCCGATCCCAACGAAGCCGGCAATAGCGTCCATACCAGCAATCAAGTCGCACGCTTATCGCTGAGCAAGTGTTTTCAGGAGACGGAGATGGCGTGTGCCGACTGCCATGATCCACACAAACATGAACGTGGAAACAAACGGCTGTTTTCCGAGCGTTGCATGAAATGCCATGAAGTGTCCGAGTGCGGGATGAACGATCAGCCCGTTGATGGATTGGACTTGGCCGCCAACTGCGTTGATTGCCATGTCCCCGTAAAGGAATCCGAACGGATGCGGATGGAACTCGGCAGCGAAAGCGTTTTTCCACCGCTGCGTGACCACTTCATCCGAGTCGACCGAGCGGCCACGAAGGAGTACCTGCAGTCGCTGAAAACGGTTCCTCAATAAATGACGTAGTGGACTTCGCCAGAAATCCCAAGCGAAAGGAAATCTGGCAAATCTCACTACCAAGTGCGCCAGTAGATGAATCGTTTTTCCTAGGATTCCCAACCATCGCTTAGTGAGCCGTTTCGCGGTTCTACTCAGGACGTCCTGTCCAGTAACGAAACGCTCGGATCGTTTGCCGCGCGGCTTCGTGTGGATCGGGCCAAGGAAACGCTTCGGCGCACAAGTATCCCTGGTACTGGATGCTTCGCAACGCATCAATGATCGGACCGTATTGCATGTGACCGCAGCCGACGGGCCGGCGATTGCTGTCGACGAAATGGATGTGCCCGACCCACTGTCCGCCCGTGATCAGGGCCGCAGCGATGTCTTCTTCTTCGATGTTCATGTGAAACAAGTCGCACAGCAAACGAACATTGTCGGTCGACAGCGACTCCAGAATCTGAACGCCGTCAGCGACGGTACAGCACTGGTTGGTTTCGTATCGATTGAGCGGTTCGTAGATCAAGGGCACGCCATACTTTGCGGCAGCGTCTCCACCGTCCTCCAGCGCTTCGCACAAATACGCCAGCGCGGTCTGCTTGTCCACCGCTCCTTCGCTACGGCCCTGCATCGAACCGATGATGGCTGCCGCCCCGAAACCGCCTGCCAGGTCGATGATGGATCGAACAAACGCCTTTGCCTGTTCTCGCTTTCCCGCGTCTGCGTCGGCGAGTTGCAAACGATGCTTGACCCAACCGGCACCGGTTCCCAACGCGGCAAGCTGCAACCCTGCGGAATCCAACATTCGCCCCAAATCATCTGCATCGATCGACTCAGGTCCGGGAGCAAAGATTTCTACCGCGTCGTAACCCAACTCGGCGGCAAAGGCGATGGACTTGTCCAGGCCGTCCCAAAGAACAAAGGGGCCGCCTCGCGATTCTTCGACAAGACTGATGGTGATGCAGGATTTCATGGAGCAGGAAGGTGTTTGATGGAGAGGAAAGTTGTGATCGTGGGTGGTGTTCCAGATCAACCGTCGTTGTTTTCTGGGCGTCCTTCGACGTAGACCCAATTGTGGATCGGAGCCAGGATTTCTTTGACCTCCGCGACCAGTTTTTCGTCCAAAGGTTCGTCCAGCCAATCGCACCACTGGCTGACCCGTTCTGGACTTGCCGACCCGGTCACACAACTGGCGAAGCTGGGGTGGGCGACCGAGTACTGCAACGCTAATTTCGCGATGTCGGTTCCGGCGTCCTCGCAGTGCTTGGCCGCTTTGGCAGCCACGGCACGAACCTCGTCCGTGGTTTTGTGCCACACGGGCAGTGGTGCGTTGGTCAGCAGTCTTGCGGAAAACGGCGCGGCGTTGATCAATCCGACACCGCGTTGCGAACAGGGCTCGATCAGATCCAACGCCATGTCGTTTTGCAGCGTGTAGTGGTTGTACGTCAACACAACATCCAAGTCCGCGCGAGACATCATTTCGTGAAAGATCTTCATCGGGTAGCCGCTGACGCCGATGAAACGCACTTTTCCCTTCTCGACTTCCTTTCGCAGCGCCGGGATGGTTTCATCAACAATTTGATTCAGGTCCACAAACTCGATGTCGTGGCAAAACACAATGTCGATGTGCTCGACTTGCATCCGCTCCAGCGAGATATCAATGCTTTCGGCGACGCGACGAGCGCTAAAATCAAAGTGGGCTGGGGCGTAGCGTCCTAGCTTGGTGCTCAGGACGTAAGAGTCGCGAGGAATCTCGGGCAACACCCGCCCCAGCATCACTTCGCTCATCCCGCGCCCGTAGTACGCCGCCGTGTCGATGTAGTTCATGCCCCGCTCCATCGCCACGTTGACACATCGAAGTGCCTCAGCGACATCGATCGGCCTGAATTCCGCACCGATGGACGATGCACCAAAGCCGAGTACAGAGAGTTCCAGACCGGTGTTTCCGAGTTTTCGTTTTTCCATTGCCGCGAGCGAAAGGAGTGAAGGAAAGAAGGAATTCAATATCGAGACTAGCGTACCAGATTCATTTCTCGTGACAGCCGGCAGAGGCGTCTGAAACGATCGGAACGAGCGGCAAAGCGATTCGGTACCGCAGGTTTATTGCCTTTGAGACACTTTTTGGGAGCAGTGCCGTTAAGGCGATCGCGTGGGAGGGGGCCGGTATGCGCAAGTTAACGATTGGCAATGGCAAGACGTTTGGCGGGGCACGCTATCGACTTGGAAAGTCGAGCGACAATTGTCGTTCGACTTTCCAAGTCGAAAACGAACACCACCATACGCCCCGAGATGTAACAGTGGACAAGAAACGGCTCAATGAATAACGCCGAAACATCAAGTCAACGACAACGTTTTGACAGACGAGCCTATCGCCCTAACTGACGCATCACTTTTTGGACGATTTGTTCGATCGTTTGTGTGGGCATGGTCAGGGTGTCGCCCGAGGCGTTGCTACTGGCGTCGGTCAGATGTGCGGCTTCATTGACCAACGCGTCGATCTCGCGTTGGGCTGCGGCGACCATGTCACGTTGGCGATCCGACAGCGGTGCGCGTCCTGCGCCAAGGTTCCATCCCCGTGATCTTGCTCCGGCCCGGAAACCTTCGGGGAACTCGCCTACTGAAATCAGTGCGTCAAACAGCGGCAGCAACTGAAACTGCAGCCGCATGGCTTCATCGATATTCCCCGACTGAACATTGCGATGGATCGCGCGGGTCAATTCGGGAACCACGCCGCTGGTCGCATTCGTGCCTCCGTCGGCGCCGATGATCAACATCGGTGCCAGCGAAGCGTCCCATCCGGTGAGGAAACTGAACTCGGGACGCATCGGGCGGATTTGTGAAATCATCCGCATCATGTTTGGCAAATCGCCACTGCTATCTTTGATGCCGATCACGCGTGGGCACTCCGACGCCAATCGCACCACCGTGCCGACTTCGATCGGTGAAGCGAACAGGGGGATGTTGTAGAGCGTGACGTCGACCGAGACGGCGTCGGCGATTTCGCGAAAGTAAGCGTAGACGCCTTGTTCGCTGAGTCGGTAATAGAACGGTGCGACGATCGCGACGGCGCGGACCCCCATTTCGCCGTAAGCATCACAGGCGGCAATCGTTTCTTTGGCATTGGCTTCGGCTGCCCCAGCCAGAATCGGAACACGCCCACGCGTTTGATCGACGACGATCTGGACGATGCGTCGGCGTTCGTCGGCGGTGAAGCGTACGAACTCGCCGGTGCTGCCGTTGGGATACAGCCCGTCGACGCCCCTTTCGATCAACCAGTCGACATAGCCCCTCAAGGTGTCTTCGTCGACTCGCCCCAGTGCATCGACCGGCGTGATGTTGGGCGTCAGGATTCCGGAGATTCGTTCGGACATGTGGGGCAGGCTGGGTCTAGTCGGTCGTGATTTGTTAGTGAATCGGGAATCAGTGAATTGGGAGAAGGCGACACCGAGAACGCATCGCCGAAACTACATCACTTCGTCGTCGGTTGCGATCACGTAAGCGGTCGCGTGAGTGCGGCAACCGCCCAAGCTGACGTGCAGTTTCTCGACGTCGTTTCGCATCGCGACTTCGGCCGCCGTTCCGTGCAACACGATCACGGGGCCTTCGGCCGGACGCACTTCCAACTCGATTTCGTTCCAGCGAACACCTTGGCGGCGACATCTCAGTGCCTTCATCGCCGCTTCCTTGGCCGCCCAGCGGGTGGCAAAATTCAGCGATGCGTTTCCCGAGCCCACACAATAGTCCACTTCATCGGCCGTGTAGACGCGTTCCAAAAATTGTTCACCGTGCGTTTCGATCATCGTTGCGATCCGCACAATCTCGACAATTTCGGTACCGATTCCCAGGATTGCCATATGTTGCGTTCCAGCCGTTTGCGTTTTGAGCTCTCGTGAGCCTTTATCTTAGCCCGCAAGCCGATTGGGCGCGGCCCAAGACTTTTGCGGCGACATTGCGAGCCTTTTCCGCTCCCTCTGCAAGCACTTGGTGGACGTAATCCACATTCTGTTCCAATTCTGCACGTTTTTCTCGGGCGTCGGCAAAGTAGGCTTCACTGGATTGGGCGATCGCCTTCTTGACGTCCCCGTAGCCGAAGCCTCCACGTCGGTACATCGCGGCCATCGCATCGATCTCGTCCGGGTTGCCGAATAATCGGAACAGTTGGAACAAGTGGTCGTCCTCGGGTTCTTTGGGATCCTCCATCGGCCGACTGTCCGTCGTGATCCTCATGATCTGTTTGCTGATTTTTTTCACTTCGCCGAACAGCGGCAGCGTGTTGTCGTAGCTCTTGCTCATCTTTTCGCCGTCGGTGCCCGGTACTTTGGCGCTGGCGTCCAACACATTGGCTTTCGGCAAGACAAAGGTGTCGCCGAACTGATGGTTGAAACGACTAGCGATGTCGCGGCATACCTCGATGTGCTGAACTTGATCGGCACCCACCGGCACCAGTTGGCTGTCATAGGCAAGGATGTCTGCGGCTTGCAAAACCGGATAAGTAAACAACCCCACGTCGGCCGGCAATCCTTTCTCAACCTTTTCTTTGTACGCCACGCAGCGTTGCAGCAATCCCATCGGCGTGCCGCTGAGCAGCAGCCAGCACAATTCGCTGACCTCGGGGATGTGCGACTGAACGAACAAGGTTGCTTTGGTCGGGTCCAGTCCCAACGCCAGCAGATCCATCGCGGTGTCGAGCACATTCTGACGCAGCACGGCGGCGTCTCGAACGGTGGTCAATGCGTGCAGGTCGGCGATGAAGTAGTAGCCTTCATTGGCCTCTTGCAGATCGATGTACTGACGGATCGCGCCGAAGTAGTTGCCCCAGTGCGGTCGTCCGGTCGGCTGGATCCCTGAGAGAACGCGTAAGGGACCCTTGGCGGATTTCTCGGTTGGCTCGGATGGGGACACGGGACGATCAGCGGACGACATGAAAGAATCCTCAAACGGATCTTCCGAGCATTGCTGTCGTCGTAACGATTCGACAGGACGCTCGGAATGGGGCAGCAATTTAGGACCGAGAATTGTGGTCGATTCGACGCAGAAAACAACGCCGGGAGCGGCAAGCGACTGATTTGCGTGCATTTCCTGGGAATTACACCTTGGGGAATCCACGCCAACGGTGCGAAAACCCGGCCGGGGTACGTAGAATCAACGAATGCCATCCGTGGCGAAACGCTTTGCTGCTGTCTTATCTAATCCAACCTCCCTGAGAGCTTGTCATGCTGATTCGTTGCCTATTGATTGCCATCGTTGTCGTCGCGACCTGGAGCGGAGCGGCCCGCACCGGTTCGGCGCAGAACGGCCAATTGATCGAAGGACTCTTTCGGACGTTGGCGGAAAGTCAACTCGAACGCGAGCGACAGAAACGTGCCGAAGCCGAAGAGCGGGCGCGACGCGAAGCAATCCAACGCGAACAAGAATCCAGGCGGGATCCGTACGAAGTGCGTTTGCCCAGTGGATTCGGTGTCCCGCAACCGAACTTGCCCGCACGTCCGCCAGTTGGCACGCCTCCTGGGGCTCCCATCAGGCCGGATCGCGGGCCGGAATTAGGCTCGATCAATGTGCGGAGTGAAAAGGCGGCCCAGTACGCGCAGAACCTGGTTGCGTTCAATCAATCGTATTCGCAATTGGTCGCCGAGTTGCGTTCTGCCGCGACGCGAAACGCTGAACTGCGTACGTTGATGCCACAAGTCTATGAGGTTTCCGCATCGGGACGAACGTTGCTCAGGCAGTGCGATGGACTGAGCGTTCTCTCGCCAATCATTCCCAGCCATCAGGAATGGGACAGTCGCTGGCGTAACATTTCGTTTCAACTGCGCAGGGTCGGTGGGCTGAGCGACAGTTGCAACGATGCCATTCGCACGTGTGATCAACTTTGCACTGCCATGAGCAGACAACTGAACATCCAACCACAGTTCGATCGGATCGCGTTACGAGATCAAATGACGACCGCTGCGGCGCACATGCAAACTTTGATGGACGATTTGGAACTGTCTTCGATTCCGCGGGACCAGTGCCATCGGCTGGAGCATGACTGTCGATTGTTGAGGCAGCAACTGCTGGCCGATGCACAACGGATCGACCGCTACGGGTACAACGAATGCGTTTCCAAGTTCAGTGACTTTGCCTCCCGTTGGCGAGCGTTCGGCGCGCAGGCCTACGCGTTGGGCGACGCGCACATCGCTCGACGTTTGGATCGGATCAGCGAGTGTGGCGAAGCGACTTATGAATTGTTGTGGATCCCGCCGCCGTCGTCGGTGACCGAAATCGGTCCAATCGCGACACGGCTGAAACAGAAGTTGGATTTGGTGACGGAAAAGATGACGCTGCGGGCGCTGACCAGCCTGCCGCCGGGTGATCAAGTCCGAGTGTTGGAATCGGTGCGCCAGTTGACCCAGCAGTCCGTACGCTTCACCAACCTCGCCACTTCGTCGCGTCCTCAACGAGCAGAATTGCAGTCGGCCTTCCGATCACTCGATGAAACCTGGTGTGCCGGGCAGCCTTTGTTCGTCAGGATTCCCACGGTCAACTTGGGGCACGTGGCCGAGATCAACCGAAGCTGCGAGCAACTGCGCGAAGCGTTGAACTTGCGTGCCGACTATGCGTCGCCGGTACGGTTGGCGGATTTGGTGCACTCGGCTGCGGCGTTGGAGGGGACCGCAGAGGTATTGCGTGACCATGTGTTGCGAAATCAGCGATACTTTCAGCCGAACGAGTTTCGGGCTGGGATCACCGAAAACGTGCAGAGTTTTTATCGCCATGCAAAAGAAGTCCACGAGTTGCTCAGCCGCGGTGACCGTATGAACGACCGCCGGCACATGGCGGAACTGCAGGAGGAGACTGGTCACCTGCTGGAGGATTGGAACCAATTGGCGCCGCAGCTCAGTCAGATTCAGAATCATGGGTTGTCGGGGCCGCGTGCCACCCAGATCCAGCAAACCGGGCAGGAGGCCGTCCCACCGATCGCTCAGCTCGCAGCCGCGTTGCTGGACCAAAGCTGAGGGCGGGCGTGCCGAAACGAAATCGGATCTCGGCTGGTTGAAACCTTGGCGTTGCCGTATCGTTTGATGGTGGCCGGGGCGACAGCTGAGCCGTGACGCGTAAGCGGCCGGGCCAAAGACCAAGCAGAAAACAAGCGTCCGATCAAAAGGTAGTGGACGAGGTAACGAGTCCTACAAGCTGGGAATCGTTACCTCGTCCACTACGACAGTCATTTCCAGTTCCCACTCACGTTTCATCCTATGACCATCGAGCGTAACACGACACGCGAAGTCAAGATCGGTTCCATCTGCGTCGGCAACCACAACCCGATTGCCGTTCAGAGCATGACGGCGACGAAGACACAGAATATCGATGCCACTGTCCAGCAGGCCGAAGCGTTGCGGGCGGCCGGTGCAGGTGTTGTCCGAATCGCCGTTGACAGCGACAAAGATGCCGCAGCCTTGGCTGAGATTCGCAGACAAACCACGGCGAACTTGGCCGTCGATCTGCAGGAGAACTTTCGTCTCGCCCAAATCGTCGCACCAAACGTGGACAAGATCCGGTACAACCCCGGACACTTGTACCATCATCAACGCGACAAGCCGTGGCAGGACAAAGTTCGGTTCATCATCGACCAAGCCGTCGAGCACGACTGTGCCATCCGCATTGGTGTCAATTGCGGCAGCGTCGATCCGGACAAGAAAGAAAAGTATGATCCGGAGGACTCGATCACCCCGATGCTCGAAAGTGCGTTGGAGCATTGCGACTTCGTCGATTCGCTCGGATTTCATCGCTACGTCGTTTCACTCAAAGACAGTGATCCGCAGAAAGTGATTGAAGTCAATCGTCGGTTTGCCGAGCGGCGTCCCGATGTGCCTTTGCATTTGGGGGTCACCGAAGCAGGCATGCCTCCGGATGGGATCATCAAGACTCGGATCGCCTTTGAACAGTTGATCGGCCACGGCATCGGCGACACCGTGCGTGTCTCGCTGACCGTGCCCAATCCACGCAAACCGGAAGAAATTCAGGCGGGATTGCAGATCATTGAAGACATCCATGCCGGTCGCGTGCGCACGGTGGTGAAGCTGAATGACCATTCGCTGAACATCATCAGTTGTCCGAGTTGCTCACGCGTGGAGAACGAGGCGTTCATCGATTTGGCGCAAAGCGTGAAAGAAATGTCCGCGTATGCCAAGGATTACGACATCACGATCGCCGTCATGGGCTGTCGGGTGAACGGTCCCGGCGAAACCGACGACGCAGACCTGGGGCTTTGGTGTGGTCCTGCGAAAGTCAATCTGAAACGTGGAACGGAAGCCTTGGGGGCGTTCGGCTACGACGAAATCCTGCCACGTCTGAAGCAAGAACTCGATCAACTGATCGCGTCCAAGTGAACCTGAGAAACCAGTCGGATTTCAGTTGTTTTGAATGTTCTGCTCACCAATGACGACGGGATCGACGCGCCGGGTTTGACGACGCTGCATCGATGCGTTACCGAAACCTTGGGGGACCAAGTTTCTCAGCTCGTTGTCGTCGCGCCCGACCGCGGACGGAGCGAGTGTTCGCACAGTGTGACGACGGGTGAGGACCTGTACATCGAAGAGATCCGACCGGGTTGGTTTGCGCTCAATGGGACGCCGGTGGACTGTTTGCGAGCCGCACTGTTCGGTTTGAAGTTCGAGCCTGACTTTGTTTTGTCGGGCGTCAACGCCGGTGCCAACTTGGGTGTCAATCTGATGGTCAGCGGTACGTTTGCCGCAGCCAGGGAGTCGGCAACGTTGGGCGTACCGGCGATGGCGGTTTCGCACTACCGACGACACGATGTCGCCAAGACTTGGGACCACGTGCCACGTTGGGTAGAGCAGACATTAAAGGAGTTCGCCGAAGTCGCACTTCGGTACCGGCAGGCCAAGAACGTGACCGACGAAGCGAAGACGCCGCCTCTGTGGAACGTCAACTTGCCCGCCGTGGATCCGTCGACACCGAGCGTTCCCCGGGAAAGATGCCCGGTGGACTGCAACCCGATCACACGGACGGCGACTATCGATGAAGGTCGCGTCGTGTACGAATTGGATTTCCACGGTCGACCGAGAAGTCGTGGAAGCGATGTGGAGCGTTGCTTCGCAGGCTCACTGACCATCAGCGATCTGTCCCCGTTCTTTCGTACGTTAGCCTCTCGTACGTCAGGCTTTCTAGCCTGACTTACTGCCGGCTCATGTCAGGCTAGAAAGCCTGACGTACGTAAGTCAGGCTAGAAAGCCTGACGTACATAGAAACCCTGACGTACTTTTTACGAAGCCATTTCTGGGCGTTGCGGGCGATCCGGGCGGTTGCCTTGTCCGCCACCGGGGCCACCTCGCCCGCCACGGTTTCCGCCGCGTCCGCCACCGAACATCGCGGCCATTCCGGCGCGGTACTCCTCTTGCGAGACCGCTTTGTCGCCGTCTTTGTCCATCTGATCCATGCGATCGGCCATCGGGCTGCCCGCCAGTTCATCGGCCGTCAGCTTGCCGTCTTTGTTGGCGTCACGCTCGTTGAAAATCGCCATCGGATCGAAACGGCCACCGCCACCCGCACCCCCAGGGCCGCGTCCGCCGCCCGGTCCGCCGCCCGGTCCGCCGCCCGGTCCGCCGCCCGGTCCGCCGCCCGGTCCGCCGCCTGGTCCACCTCGGCCACCACCAAATCCTCCGCGCTGCGGCGATTCTTCTGCTTGTGGCTCATCGGCCTTGGTGACGGAGTCCGCCGGGGCAACCTTTTCGTTCTTGTTCGTCACGCAGTACAGATGCTTGGAGCTACGCAAGACCATGCGTCCGTCGCTGATCGCCGGAGTTCCGCCAAAGGATTCGCTTTCTGTGGTGACGCGGTTGACCGCGATCTGTTTGGTCTGGTCGCCCAACTGAAACACAAACATTTGTCCGCTGCCGTTGAGATAGAACAATCGATCACCGACCGCGACGGGTGAGGGATAGTCCAACGAGCCGAAGCGGCCGCCGCCGCGTTGAGCGCCCTCCAAGCGGACTTGATCAAGTTTGTCTCCGCTGGCTGCATCGACCACGGTGACGACACCGTTGGAAACGACGTAAATCTTGGAGTCGTGTTTGACCGGTGTTGCAAAGCTGCCCGTGTCGTTGCCCGTCCAGACGGTTCTGTCGTCACTGATGTCTCCTTTGCCGCCGACATCCACGGCAACGCTGCCGCCGCCGCGTCCGGAGAAGACAAACGCGCGTTGACCGTCCAGGATCACGCTGGAGTGTGCTTGGTCAGCACCGGTCGCATCGGCATACCAACGCAGTTTGCCGGTCTCGGGATCCAGGCCCCAAAGTTCTTTGGCGACACTCATGACAAGGTCCGTTCGTCCATCGTCGACTTGGACCAGGGCCGGTGTGCCCCACATGTTGTCCAGTCCTTGGGCTTCCTGACGCCAGAGTTCTTTGCCGGTCGTTTTGTCCAGGCCCACGATCGCTTGGCTTTCGGCTGCTGCGGTCACGATGACGGTGTCTTTGTGGACGATCGGGCTGGAGGACGAGCCCCATTTCGGCGGATCGGACTCCTTGCCCACATCGGCTTGCCACAACGCGTTGCCGTCAAGATCGAACGCGTGGACGCCGCTCTTGCCAAAGAACGCGTAGACGTTCTTGCCGTCCGACACCGGTGTGTGCGACGCGTAGCCGTGGGCGGTCACGCCGATCCCGGAATAGGGATCCTCCGGCAGTGCTGCGGGGACGTCTTTCTGCCATAGTTTTTCGCCCGTTTGCAAGTCGACACAGACGAGGTGACGAACCAGGTTGTTCATGTCACCTGGGTTTTGCTGGTCCAGTCCGTAGCCCGAGTAGCAGGTCACAAAGACTTTCGAGCCGACGATGATCGGGCTGGAAACGCCCGGGCCGGGCATTTCCGTTTTCCAGGCGAGATTTGCCTCGGGCGACCATTGCGTGGGAATCGAGTCGGTCGAATCCACGACGCCGGCGCCTCCCGGTCCCCGGAACCGGGCCCAATCTTCGGCGTGCAGCAGGTCGGAGGAAACCAAAGCGGCGGTGACCAGAACGGCCAGAAATGAAGCGATCGGCTTGTTGGCCAATCCGCTGGAGAACAGGCGACTCATGACGGAACTCGCATGGAAAAAGAGAGAATGACGGGAGAAGCGATAGACTACCACAACCATTAAACGCCAGTTCGCCGATCGGGTTCCTGTGGTTTGGTGTACTTCGCCAGTGCGGTAGGCAGGGGTGTTCAAAATTTGGCGTTGACATTGTTTTTTCAGTCCATGTTTTTTTCCATGCATCGGAATCAAAGTGAGCCTCAGGCGCTAGCCGTGGGCCGGCACCGCAATCCGCCTCAGGCGCTAGCCGTGGGCCGGCACCGCAATCCGCCTCAGGCCCACGGCTAGCGCCTGAGGCTCACTGGGGGCCACCAGCTGCGCCGGCAGTAGCAACAACGAAGGTAGCCGTCATTAGTTTCCTCCGTTGAGACAAGCTCGGCGGAAGGAGCTTCGCGGAACAAAACATGCAAAACCAAAGTTTTCCTGCTGTCCCGGCTACGCGCGCCGGCGTTGGGCATCTGGTACAGTGGTAGCCTGCCGAGATCCCCTGAAAAGAATACGTCCACGAGATCCATTGAACATGAGCACTACCGTCGAAGCGATGCAAGCCGAAGCCGAAGCGTTTCGCAGTCGTTACACCGAAGTTCGCGAGATGATCGGCCGAGTCATTGTGGGCCACGATGACATCGTCCATGGCGTCCTGACGGCGATGTTGTGCGGCGGCCACTGCTTGCTCGAGGGCGTCCCAGGGCTGGGGAAGACGATGCTGGTGCGGACGTTGGCCGAAGTCATGCATTTGAACTTCAACCGCATTCAATTCACGCCCGACCTGATGCCCGCGGACATTTTGGGCACCAACATGATTGTCGAAGACGACGCGGGGCGGCGGAAGTTTGAGTTTCAAAAGGGGCCTGTTTTCACACAGATCTTGCTTGCCGACGAAATCAACCGCGCCACCCCCAAGACCCAGTCGGCGATGCTGGAGACCATGCAGGAAGGCACGGTGACCGCGGGCGGGCATCGATACACCCTGGACAAGCCATTCTTTGTGCTGGCGACCCAGAACCCGATTGAGCAAGAAGGCACCTACCCGCTGCCCGAAGCCCAGTTGGACCGGTTCCTGTTCAAGCTGGTGGTCGGCTACAGCAACCGAGAAGATTTGAACATCATCGTCGATCGGACCACGCGTGGCGAAAAGGCCGACTTGCATCGGGTGATGGACGGCGAAGAAGTCATCAAGTGGCAGCAATTGGTTCGCGGAGTCATCTTGGCACCGCACGTCCAGGATTATTTGGTGCGTTTGACCATGGCGACGCACCCCGACGGACCTCAATCGGTCGACGCGACCAACAACTACGTCCGCTGGGGCAGCAGCCCACGGGGGGCTCAAACCCTCGCCCTAGCCTCCAAAGTGCGTGCGTTGCTGGAAGGCCGTTACAACGTCAGTTTCGAAGACGTCCGACGGGTCTACTTGCCCGCCATGCGACACCGTGTCCTGCTCAATTTTGAAGCTCAGGCGGAGGGCATCGAAGCCGACAAGGTTTTGCTGGATATCTTGGAAAAAGTGCCGGAAAAAGCGGACTGAACGCAACCGGCAGGGGCGAAGCGAGACGTCAACCCCGGGAGCGATGGGGGATCCGGCTCGTCAATCCTCATTGAATCTTAACCGAATTCGAGGCCCTCTGACGGTCGTCAAAATTGGTGCGTGCTGGTATTTTGCCGGCTTGCTAGCGGTGGGCACCCCAGCCACCGAATAATCGCACCTTCCCCTCGACGACTGAAAGTTTTCGGATGAAACGTTTTCTTGGAAATGGCTTCTTGGCCTGCCTCGTTTGCCTTGTCGCCGTCACAGGCTGTGGGCCAAAGACCACCACCGCGACAACCGATTCGACCACGGCTGAAGCCACGTCCAGTGACCCAGCCGGCAGTGATTCAGCAGGCAGCGGCACGGCAGAAGTGTCGAACATGAGTGGCACGATCAAGATCAACGGCAGCTCGACCGTCGCGCCCATTAGCGATGCTGTTCGGGAGAAATTCATCAAGCAATACCCCAACGTCACAGTCAACGTCGACGGTGCTGGCACGGGCAACGGATTCAAGGACTTTCAAAAGAAAGCCACCGACATCTCCGACGCCTCACGTCCGATCAAACCGGGCGAATTGGACGCATGCCGCGAAAATGGCGTGCAGTTCATCGAGATCCCCGTCGCGTATGACGGACTGACCATCGTCGTGCACCCCGACAACGACTGGGTCAAGACGATGACGATCGAGCAACTCAAGAAGATCTTTGTCGCCGGTTCAGAAGCCAAGAAATGGAGCGATGTCGATGCAGCTTGGCCCGCCGAAGAAATCAACATCTTCGCCCCGGGAACCGGATCGGGAACCTACGACTATTTCCGTGAAGTGGTTGCCGATGGCGAGGGTGAGTCGCTTCGCAACGACATGAACCTGAATGAAGACGACAATATCTTGGTCCAAGGCGTTGCGGGCAACAAATACTCCATCGGTTTCTTTGGCGTCGCCTATTACGAAGAAAGCAAGGACAAGCTCAAGGCGGTTGAAATCGTCAACCCTGAGGACGGGACCGCGTATCTGCCGACCACCGAAAACATCGCCAGCAACAAGTACGCTCCGTTCAGCCGCCCGCTGTTCATCTACGTCAGCACGGCATCGCTGCCTCGCGCCGAAGTGGCGACCTTCGTCGACTTTTACCTGGAGAACGTCTCGGAGTTGTGCGAAAAAGTCGGCTACGTGCGTTTGCCCGAGGAAATTATCGCCAAAGGCCGGGAAAACCTGGACAACGAGGCGATCGGCACCCATTTCGTCGATGCCGAAGGCAACAAGCGAAGTGGCCCCCTGGCAGCCAATTTCAAAGCAGAAAACCTGACCAAGTAGGGGTTTGGCCTTCTGGTCGTTGACAGTCTAATGGCGTGGTGAGATGCCGCTTCCCACGCCATTGTTTTTTTGAGAATCCTGACGCATGTCCGTGCCCAAAGCGCTCCAAAAACGCGAGTTTCGATCGACGGATCTCAGCGTCCTGGTGGAACGCGTGATCGTTTTTATGCTGGCCGCCTGTGCGCTGACGACGGTGCTGATCACCGTGGGCATCATTTACATGCTCGTCAGCGAAAGTGCGGGCTTTTTCAGTAGCGAAGAAGTCACGGTCAAAGGCTTTTTGACCGACACCGAGTGGACGGCATTGCAATCCAGCGAACTGGAGAATGCCAAATTCGGGATCCTGCCGCTGCTCAGCGGAACGCTCCGAGTGACATTCATCGCGATGATCATCGCCCTGCCGCTGGGGTTGATCACCGCAATCTACCTGAGCGAGTTTGCGTCCAAGCGGATTCGGTCGTGGCTCAAGCCGACCTTGGAAATCATCGCGGGGGTCCCCACCGTCGTGCTGGGTTACTTTGCCATCCTGGTCATCAGCCCGTCGCTGCAACTGATCAGCGGCGGCGCGTTCGCCACGTTCAACGCGACCAGCGCGGGAATCGCCGTCGGTATCCTTTGCCTGCCGATGGTCTGCAGCCTTTCCGAGGACGCGATGCGAGCCGTCCCTCGTTCGCTGCGAGAGGGCGCCTACGGTTTGGGGTGCACTTCGTTTGAGACCGCCGTCAAAGTCGTCGTGCCGGCGGCGCTCAGTGGAATCATCTCCGCGTTCCTGTTGGCCTTCAGTCGTGCCATCGGCGAGACGATGGTCGTTGCCTTGGCTGCGGGCACGTTGCCCACGTTGACGGCAGACCCGACGCGTCAAGCACAAACGATGACGGGTTTCATCGTTGAGATGATCAAGAGCGAGAGCGAATACGGCACGGTCCAGTATTACAGTCTGTACGCGGTCGCGATCACCTTGTTCCTGATCACGTTCCTAATGACTTTGGTGGGCCAAATCATTCGACGCCGTTATCAGGAGTCGTATCAGTGAGTAAGGTCAAAGCAAGAGCGGCCGCCAAAGCGAGTACCCCCAAAGCCTTGGCCGAGCCGGATCTGGAGTACCAAGCACGCAACAGCAAGCGACGTGAGGCGACCAGTCGCTGGTTTTACGTGCTGTGTGTCGGCATCGCATTGTTGAGCGTGCTGATTCTGGTCGTTTTGTTGGTCTCGATCGGCTATCAAGGACAATCGCGGTTGCGGCCCAGTTTGCTGACCAACGCACACAGCGAATTGGAAATCGAACAGAGTGGAATGTGGCCTGCGATCCTCGGCTCCCTCGCGGTATGCGGCGTGTGTGCTTTGGCCGCCATGCCGCTGGGAATCGGCACGGCGATCTTCTTGGAAGAGTTCAAACCGACCAACAAGATCGCCCGAATGATTCACGGGTTCGTGCAACTGAATATTTCAAATCTCGCCGGTGTCCCATCGATCGTTTACGGGCTGCTGGGACTGACGGTGTTTGTCTACATGTTCAACGTGTTCGGGCAAATCAAAGTGAACGAGTCCAACGGTTGGGAAATCGTGGGCGCCGAGCATTACTATCAAGTCCTGTCGCTCGAGAGAGGCCAGGTGGTGATGATTCCACAAGCCGATCCCGAGCAGCGGCAGTTGACCGTCACGGAGCCCACCGTCGGTGTCGATGCCGACGGAAACGAAGTATCCATCGCCATATGGGAACCGGGCACGCCCAAACCGACCGATCCGGAAGTTCGCAAACGAACCGTCCGAAAGGGCGCGATCGGCGGGACGATCACGGAGCGCGCCTGGTACTATTTTCGCCTGCCCTTTGACAAAAGCTTCCTGGCTGCGGGGCTCACGCTTGCCCTGGTGATTTTGCCGATCATCATCATCTCCTCCCAAGAAGCATTGCGGAGTGTGTCGCCGTCGCTGCGTGAAGCCTCCTCCGGTTTGGGCGCCACCACATGGCAAACCGTCCGCAACGTTTGTTTGCCCGCGGCCTTGCCCGGCGTGATGACCGGCGCGATCTTGGCCATGGGCCGTGCCATTGGCGAAGCCGCCCCGATCCTGGTGGTCTTGGGAGCTGCGGTTGCCAAAGGAACCGGTCCTCAGAACATGATGGATACGGCCGTGACGATGCCGGTTTTGATTTTCAACTGGTCGGGACGTCAGCAAGACGAATTCAGGGAGCTTGCGGCTGCCGCCATCATCGTGTTGCTGATCATTCTGCTGATCCTAAATTCGGCTGCGATCTACATCCGCCATAAAATGCAACAACATTGATCCTGCCCCTGAGAATCAAATGATGACGAACGATTCAAAACAATCCGACGACACGATACTGGATTCGGGCCGGTCCGCGTCGACTTCGGAAGGCTCCAGCGTCTCCCCGGTGCTGTCCGACGCCGGAAAACAGCCTAAAGATCAGACTGCGGATTCGCGACCGGGCAGCGGCGCCGCTCAGACCCTGATCGAGATTCGAGATTTCAACTCGTGGTATGGTGACTTTCAAGCGATTCATTCGTTGTCGCTGGAGATCCCACGACACCAGGTCACGGCGTTTATCGGCCCCAGCGGTTGCGGCAAGAGCACGCTGCTCAAGTGGATCAATCGGATGAACGACATTGTCCCTGGCGCCACCGCCAAGGGGCACATGCAGATTCGCCAAGACGAGGGACGAGCTGACTTGAACATCTTGGACCCATCGCTTGATGTGGTCTCACTGCGACGGCGGATCGGGATCGTTTTCCAAAAACCCAACCCGTTTCCCAAGAGCATCTACGACAACGTCGCGTTCGGCCCTCGGCTGCACATGAGACTGACGAAGTCTGAGATGGACGAACTGGTCCAATGGTCACTGCAGAAAGCTGCGGTCTGGGAAGAAGTCAAGGATCGGCTGCATGCACCAGCGCTTGGACTCTCCGGCGGTCAGCAGCAACGGCTCTGCATTGCACGTGCCATCGCCGTCGGACCAGAAGTCTTGTTGATGGATGAGCCCTGTAGCGCACTGGACCCCGCCAGTACACTGGCCATCGAAGACTTGATCTTTGAATTGCGTTCACAGTATACCATTGTGATCGTGACGCATAACATGCAACAAGCATCACGTTGCAGCGACAAGACCGCGTTCTTCTTTGAAGGTCGATTGATCGAGTCCGGTGACACGGAAAAGATCTTTACCAAGCCAGAGAACAAACAGACCGACGACTACGTGCGTGGAAAGTTCGGTTAATCAGCCTCGGATAACAACACTCGGACGATACTAGATGTCAAAACATCTTCAGCGCGAATTGGACTTGCTACGTGATCGGCTGTTGCAGCAATTCACGGGCGTCGAACAGATGATCCAGCTCGCGGTCCGGTCTCTGGTCGAACGTAGCATCACGCTCGCCGATCGAGTGATCGAAAGCGATGCCGCGATCGATGCCACGGATATCGAGATCGAAGAAGAATGTTTGAAGCTGTTGGCGCTGCACCAACCGGTTTCCGGAGACATGCGCTGGCTGATCACGGTCGTCAAAGTCAACGCGGAGCTGGAGCGGATGGCCGACATTTCGTGCAACATCGCAGAGCGTGCCAAGGCGTTGGCTTTGTTTCCGCTGTTTCCCGTTCCCGATGAAATGAACGAGATGGTCAACGCCGCCGTCTCGATGGTTCGCAAAGCACTTGATTCATTTGTCGTCGGTGATGCCGATTTGGCGGCCCAAGTGATCGTGATGGACGATCGAGTGGACGCGCTCAACCGCGTGGTGATCGACAAACTGCAAGAAATAATGAAGGACGATCCCGAGCAGATCGAACCCGCCGTCCACTGCTTCAGTGCGTCTCGACACCTGGAACGGATCGCCGACTACGCAGAAAACTTGAGCGAAGAAGTGATCTACTTGGTCGACGGCGAAATCGTCCGACATCAACACGGCGTTCGCCGCGAGCCCAAGTCCAACGGCAACCACGCCTGACGGTTCGCGTTTGAGCGGTTGATGGTGTTCGTTTTCGAATCGGAGACCGTGCGGAAAATTAGTGTCGCGAAATCCACGTAGCAATCATCGCTTCGCGTGATTTTGGCAACGAGAGTGGACACTTATTCTCCAACCCGACCACGAAGTGGTTAAACAACATAGCCTGGGGTCGCAGCGAAGCCAGCGCACCCCGGGTTAGCTCCGATAGCTGCGGAGCAGCGACAGCATACAGCATGGGGTGCCAACCCCATGTTTCTGCAAGCGAGTCCGCCCAGAAGCTGCGGAGCAGCGACAGCATAAAACGTTTGGTGTAGCCCACAGCACGCGGTGGTCCGGATGCAATCTGTCGCCGCTCCGCGGCTTGTTGGCGGCGTCGGGCGGTGTTCACCTGGGGCTCGCGCCCCAGGCTGTATGCTGTCGTCGCATCCGCGACTGAGGGGATTGCTGGGAACGTGAAGAACCGGCGATGATCGCTGCGCTCTATCGCCGGCTACCGTCTGTGACCGCTTCACGGTCATATGCAGATAACCCAGGGCGTCGCTTCGCTTTGCCCTGGGCTTTCTTGTCCATGCCCTTTCAGGGCATACGCGATCAGCTCCTTTTCATCATCTCCCCCAGCTTCATCGGCAGATGACGACAGAAACCTGCGGCACACGGCTCTACCACGTCCCCTGATTTTGCAGCAACACGCTACGCCTCGACCTCCAGCTTCACTTCGATGCATCCGTCGTCGGATTCTCGGACCTCGAACGTCTGCTGCAGTGGTTGCCGATTGACGCATTGAATTCCGGTGGCCAATTCGTATTGCCAGCCGTGCCACGGGCATGTCACACAGCCGTGCGCGACGACGCCTTTGGCCAACGGACCGCCTTGATGGGCACACATCCCGTCGATCGCATGCAACGCCCCGTCGCTGCGAAAAACTGCGATGATGCGGCCTTCCAGGACGATTTCAATCGCCCCGCCCTCGGACAGCTCATCCGATCTTGCGATGTTTCTCCACTCTGACATTGCGATGGTCTCCTCTAGGCCCGTTATCGGTGATTGCCCACTGCGTTACAATCCGTCATACGAATCCAGATTCACTCTCCGCAGGAGCTTTCCCCGTGAATACCCCTTCCCTTTGGTGCGATCGAGCCCCTTGGTGCTATCGAGTCGGAGCGTTCTTGCTTGCGATTTGCTGCACGGCAACGTTCGCCCTCTCATCCGCCGACGCGCAAGAAAAATCCTCCGAAGACCAATCGATCATGAAAGTCACCGAAGTCGAAGGCATCTCAGAATACAAACTGGACAACGGAGTACGCGTCCTGCTCTTTCCCGATGACAGCAAAGACGTCGTGACGGTCAACATGACCGTTTTCGTCGGTTCTCGACACGAGGGCTACGGCGAAGCCGGTATGGCGCACTTGCTGGAGCACATGCTGTTCAAAGGCACGCCGGAGCATCCTGAGGTTCCCAAAGTCTTGCAAGAACGTGGTGCACGATTCAACGGCACGACGTGGGTCGACCGAACCAATTACTACGAAACACTGCCGGCGACCGAAGACAATCTCCGCTTCGCGCTGGAGTTGGAAGCGGACCGACTGATCAATAGCTTCATCAAAGGCGAAGATCTCGAGAGTGAGATGACGGTCGTTCGCAATGAGTTCGAACGAGGCGAAAACTCGCCGTTCCGCATTTTGATGCAACGTATGCAGTCCGCAGCCTATGACTGGCACAACTACGGCCAAAGCACGATCGGAAACCGCAGCGACATCGAGCGAGTGCCCGTGGTCAGCCTGCGACAGTTCTACCGCAAGTACTATCGCTGCGACAACGTGATGCTGATCGTCGCGGGCAAATTCGATCCCGAGAATGCACTGTCGCTCATCCAAGACACCTTCGGAAAACTCACCGCTCCTGATACCCCGATCGACCCGACCTACACCGTCGAACCGCCTCAAGACGGCGAACGTACAGTCGTTCTCCGTCGCGTCGGTGATGTTCAGTTGGCAGGTGCCACATATCACATCCCATCTGGCAGCCATCCCGAATACGCGGCCGCCAAAGTGCTCACGTACGCGTTGGGCGACGAACCGAGCGGACGTCTGTATCAACAGATGGTCGAGACGGAATTGGCCAGCAATGTCTTTGCCTTTGCGTTCGCCTTTGCCGAACCAGGTGTGTTGATGGCGATTGCGGAAATTCCCGAAGAGAAATCGCTGGAGGAAGCTCGTCAGACGCTGATCGATACGATCGAAAAATCCTTCTTGGAGAAACCCGTCACGGATCAAGAAGTCGACCGGGCCGTTCAACAGTTGCTCAAACAACGTGAGTCCGAAGCCGCCGACACCGATCGCTTGGCCGTTTCGCTCAGCGAATGGGCTGCCCAAGGCGATTGGCGTTTGTACTTCTTGTTTCGCGACACGCTGGAAGCTTTGACCGCGGAGGATGTTCAAGCCGTGGCGACGAAATACCTGGTGCGAAACAACCGCACCGTCGGCTTGTTCATTCCCAGCGAAGAAGCACAGCGGGTGTCGATCCCGCCATCGCCTGATTTGGCAGCCAAGCTAAAGGATTACAAGGGACGCGAAGTGGTCCAAGCAGGCGAGATCTTCGACCCCGAGCCCTTGGCGATCGAAGAACGCACTCAGCGAGGCGATTTGGTGGAGGGAGTCCGATACGCACTGCTGCCTAAGAAAACGCGGGGCGAAGTCGTCTCGTTGATGTTGACGCTCAGGTACGGAACCCCGGAAACTCTCCACGGTCGCATGGGCGCGGTCGAATTGATGGGCATGTTGATGTCTCGCGGTACCACGGACCTGAACTACCAGCAACTGCAAGATGAACTGACACGACTGCGTGCGGAACTGTCGATGAACAGCACCAGCGGCCTGCTGCAAGTCACCGTGAAAACCAAACGCGAGTTCTTGCCCGAAGTCATCACGCTCTTGAAGGACCTGTTGCGTCAGCCCCGATTGGATGCCAATGAGCTGGAAATCATCCGTCGCCAGATCGTGACCCAGTTGCAACAGAGCAGCAACGATCCGACCGCCAAGGCCGCACTTCGCGTTCGTCGAGAATTGTCACCCTACGAAAAAGGTGACATTCGTTACGTCCCGACCAACGAAGAAGAGATTGAGATGTACCAAAAAGTCTCGATCGACGAGATTCGCGAGTTGCATCGAGACTTTTTGAGCAGCCAAGCAGGCGAGCTGTCCGTTGTCGGTGATTTCGATGCCGACGACGTCAAACAGAGATTCTCTGACGCGTTGAAGGGCTGGACGACCGAGAATGAGTACGTGCGTGCCGGGCAACCAGCAAACACGGACGTCCCCGGCTCGCTGGAAATGATTGAGACACCCGACAAAGCCAACGCGTTTTTCTACTCGTCCAACCAACTCGATTTGGAGGACACGTCGGATGACTATGCGTCACTCGTGCTTGGCAACTTCATCCTCGGCGGCGGAACACTCAGCAGCCGGCTGGGCGATCGCGTCCGGCAACAAGAAGGCCTTTCCTACGGTGTCCGGAGTGGCGTGACGGCACGTACGAAGGACGGACGCGTGGACTTTACCTTGTACGCCATCACCAATCCGGCCAACATTCAACGGCTGATGACCGTGATCGAAGAAGAGATTTTCAAGCTACGGGAGAGTGGAGTGACCCAGGAGGAACTCGATCGAGCCAAGGGCGCGTACTTGCAAGCCCAACGTGTTTCGAGAACCGACGATGCAACGCTGGTCGCACAATTGCTGGGGACGATCTTCAATGATCGCACCATGCAGTACCGACACGACTTCGAAGAACGCGTCTCGTCGGCGACCGTCGAGTCGGTCAATGAAGCGATCCGCAAGTACATCGATTACAAGAAACTGGTCCAAGCCGCCGCCGGCGACTTCGCGGCCGCCAAAGAAGAGTAACCCGTACGTCAGGCTTTGTACGTCAGGCTTTGTACGTCAGGCTTTGTACGTCAGGCTTTGTACGTCAGGCTTTCTAGCCTGACCTACAGCAATCCGTACGTCAGCCTTTCCAGGCTGACACACAGCGCAATGTCAGGCTAGAAAGCCTGACGTACATTCCCAAACCTACACTAAAGCGAGTTTTCGTAGAAAACGGCGTGGGCGAATTTGTCTTGATAACATTGGCCGCCCACGGCGTTGAACAAGTCGATTGCGATCCGCGCCAGCGAGTACTCCGATTCCACGATGGCTGACTCTGCTTGCTGCAGTTGCGTGTACGCATTGATCACGGTCGTGGCGTCCGTGCGATCGGAATCGAACTGTTGCAGCGTCAACCGCAGCGATTCCGCAGCCTGCTGTTGAGTCTTTCGTAGCTGCGAAAGTTGATCCTGCGTTCGAAAGTACTCCGTCAGTCTCGCTTGCACTTCATCGGCAGCGTAAACCACAGCTTGCTGATAGCCGCCCATCGATTGTTGCAGTGGGGTGCGGAACTGGGAGGCGACTCCCAATTTGCTGTAGGGAGTCACGAATTGCCATGACTGTTGATTGCCCAAATCGATGCTCAAGGCGTTTTCGTCGATTTGACGAAACGCGTCGTCCATCGGCGATTGGCTTGCCGTCGGCGGCGTTGGGGTTGCTCGGATTTCGCCAGTCAACCCGAGGTGTGGATACAGTTCGGCTTCCGGGATTCCCGCTCGCATTCCCAACTGGGTCACCTGCTGCTCGGCGGCGCGGACATCGCAGCGTTGTCGCAAGATTTCGGCCGGCAGACGGTTTTGCAAATCATTCAAGGCGAGTTGCGGTTGGTCAGCCAAACTTTGCACCAACGCGGCCGTCATCGGTTGACCGACCAAATCACGCAGTCGACGAACGGCGGCATCCAACGCTTGGTGGTGCGTGGACGCGTTGGCTGCGCTGGTAGAGAGCAGCACGTTGAATTGATCGACATCCAATCGCCCCACCGAGCCCACTTGCATCCGCACATTGGCGCGTTGCAAGCCTTCGGACTGTCGTTGCTGATTGTCGGAGGTCACGACGAGCATGCGTTGGTGACGGTGTATCTCGGCGGCCAGGATCGCGATTTCAGTCAACAGATCACGGCGTAGCTGAGAAACCTCGTTGGACATCGGCAACGAAACATTGCGTCCCTGACGTGCCTGCGTCAATCGAGCTTGCAAGACACTCGCATTGCCCGCATTGCGAAGCCCCATTTCTTGCAGGACTTGCAAGCTCGGGTTTTGAAACCGCTCCCACGGATGCAGCAGTTGCTGATCGCTGGGCGGCTGAACGGGATGGTAAGCGACTGCGGCAGCATGAAAATGAGATGCTGTGACCGGTGTCGATTGGGCACTCGATGGGGCGGGAACGTACGAAGCGATTCGTTGATTGTGCAACGACGGTGGGCCGGACGAGAACATGTCCGTCGGCGTGGTCGAACATCCAGAGAATGAGAGCGTCGCAAGTGTCAGCGTGGTCGTGGCCAATCGTGCAATGGTTTTGGCGGCACTGGTTTTGGAGGCAAAGTGCGAGGGCAGCCTGCGGCCACGCGTCGATCGCACCCTTGGGTGAGCGTGAGTGTCAGGGTTCAGCGGCATGGTTGAAACTCGGCGAACACGTTGGGGGAACGACGTCTATTCGTTGTTTTCGTCTATCGAGCCCCCTCACAATGCTCATTGCTGTTGCCGCGGTCAGAATCGGCACAGACGTTAAAGTTGACACAGGTCGAGCGGCGGTTCAGTCAGTACCCTCCGCAGTGGACGAGGTCACGAGTCCCGGTAGCGAAAAACCAGTTCGAAAAACCAGTACGGGGACTCGTGACCTCGCCCACTACCGGTGAACTTTTCATCTGCCTCTCGCCCAACGATGCGTTCGCCCGCTTTCACAGCGGCGGTGAGACGCAAGTTGTTGCGGCAAAACGACTTAGGAAGGGCCAGTTGCGGTCTCAAAAGAATGTTTTGGGAAAGTCAAGCGAATCCCGCCCGCAATCACTCGCTTTTGGGCGTGTTTTTCCCCGACAAGCCCCCGACAATCGCTACATCTTGGCGAAATCCCCCGGCTTCAAGCCCTGCCAAGGCCACGAGCCATTGAAACAACGATGGGAGTGGATACCGTGAACAAAACGGTTTTCAGCATCTTGATGTAAACGGCAACGATACCATGCCCGCCAACGATCCTAGTCTGCCCAGCAAGTCCCCTTCGCAGCATTCCGCCGGCAGTCATGCCGCTGAGGAAACCACCGACAATCGCTCCGATGTCGCCCCGAGTTCTGAGCGGCCCCGCGTCGCTCCAATGGACAATTTGGACGTCTTGGTGCTGAACTGGCAGTCAGAGTCGTTCGCCGTGATGGCGATCGATGAACAATTCTTTGTGGTCGAAAGCCGAGAATTGGCCAGTGGATTCAAGGCAAGCGAGCCTGCCAAGCTATATGCAGGGGCGATCATTTCATGCAACGAAGCGTCCGTGCGGGTACGTGATCTACAAGAGCACCACATCCCGGTTCGCTTTTACATCGCCGAAACACACGACGACTTGGTGCGATGTCGATTCGCACCCCAGAGCGATGCCGTCAAGTCCGAGTTGCTGGAACTGCGTCAATCGTTGCATCGACTTGCGATCGACCCCACCGGCGCGGACACCGATTCGACTGAACTCGATGAGGTTTCCGCGACGCCTCTTGTTGCGACAAAGAAAGTCTCAGCAAAGGGCTCCAGCAACCATCCACAGCCGGAACGTATTGTTTCGGTTGGCAAGAAGCATCGTGGAGTGAAACCTGCTTTGGTCGGTGGTGCGTTGTGTGCCACGTGTTTCGCAATTTTTGCCACGGCCAAACCTGCGCCGCAAACCATTTCGTTTCGCGACGTCTCGCTGACATCCCAACACGTCACGGTCAAGTCCACCGCAGGTGGTCGTGTCACCGAGTTGTTGATCCGCCCCGGCGACCACGTCGAACAGGGACAAACGATCGCCAAGGTGCAGTATGCCGTCCATGACGAAGCCTCCGAGACGCTGGCACAACAGATCGCGGATGGCAATCGAGACTTGATCACGATGCAGCAACGATTGGCACGATTGCAAGACGCCTCGCGTGTCGCTCGGCAGAAAGCGATCACGGATCAACGCATCGCCGCCGCCGAATTGGCGAAACTCAATGCGATCGTGGACGAGGGCGAAGCCAAGTTGCGACGGATCGCACCGCTGATTTTCGACGGCAATATCGGCAAAGCCGAGGTGGACGAAATCAAAGCCTCCGTCGCGAAGGCGCGGGCCGAAGCCGAATTGCAACGCGCCGTGGTCGACCAGACGCAGTTGATCGCCCAGGCCGCAGACGACGAGATCTTGGTCACTCCCGAAGGCATCACACCGCTCCGCGAACTGCAAGCCCAGATCGCTCAAACGCGTGCCGACGTGCAACGGATGACGGTCCAGAGAACTCGATCGATCAATCAACCGCTCAACAGCATCGTGGTCGCGACAGCCAGCGGCACGGTCAAATCGGTTGATGTCGCCGTGGGGGAAACGATTGGATTGAACGAGTCCGTCGTAGTGATCGATCAATTGAACACGAGCTGGGCGACTGCCAAGCTGGCTCCCGAGTCAATCGACGCGATCAAAATCGGTCAAGCTGTCTCGGTTCGCGTCGCTGACAGCGATGTCGTCATGGCCGGAACGATCAAGTCATTGGGCGAATCGGTCGATGGTGAAGCGGTACCGGTGACGGTTGCGTTGGAAGAAATCGAATCTGTTCTGGCGGGACGACAACTGTCGGCCGATACTGAGTTGAAAATCACCGTTCCGGTCGAGCAGCCCAGTCGATGGAGCCAGTGGATGCAAAGTCTGAAGTCGCAACCAGAGCAAACCAGTTAGGGAGAACGAGGAAATGAAAGTCCACCAACTGAATCATGTCGCGATTCACGTGGCCGACGTGGCCAAGAGTGTTGAGTTTTATCGGGATGTGTTGAAGTTGCCGCAGATGGATCGCCCCGCCTTCGATTTTCCAGGTGCTTGGTTTCGACTGGGAGTCGATCAAGAATTGCACTTGATCGGAGACCGCGAACTCCCCGTCCATTCACACCATCGCGGCGGCCATTTCGCATTGATCGTGAGCGACCTGGATGCGTGGGAGTCGCATCTGGATGCAATGAACGCAACTCGCTTGGCCCGCAAAACACGCCCCGATGGTGCCCTGCAAACGTTCGTCAGCGACCCCGACGGCCACTGGATCGAACTGTGCGTCCCGCCGGACGATCAATAGCTTGCCCGCCGCTGATCGATAGCGTGTTTGTGTGACACGTGACAGACACCTCCACCAAGGAACTTGGGGGAGGTCGAGCAGAGCCGTTTAGGCGAATGCGAGGGAGGGGGCGGTCTGCGCAAGTCACCGATTGAGATTGATCTACGTTCTGCAGGGCACGCTATCGACTTGGAAAGTCGAGCGACAATGATTCGACTTTCCAAGTCGAAAACGAATCCCTCAAGGAACAGCTCTGCAACACAAGCCTTAACAGACGCAGTTGGCGATTGAAGTTCTTAGGCCTTCTTGATGGCTTCCACCACGGCGGTGCCCATGTCGGCGGGGGTGGGGGCGACGACGATGCCGGCGTCTTCCAACGCAGCGACCTTTTCCGTTGCCGTTCCTTTGCCGCCGCTGATGATCGCGCCGGCGTGGCCCATTCGTTTGCCGGGAGGTGCGGTGCGGCCGGCGATGAAGGCGGCGACCGGTTTGGTGACGTGTTCTTTGACGAACGCCGCGGCTTCTTCTTCCGCCGAGCCACCGATTTCGCCGATCATCAAAATCGCTTCGGTCTCATCGTCTTCTTGAAACAACTTGAACAAATCGATGTAGTTGGTGCCGACGATCGGGTCGCCCCCGAGTCCCACACAAGTGCTTTGGCCGAGGTTCAGACCGCTGGTTTGCCAGACGGCTTCGTAGGTCAGGGTTCCGCTACGGCTCATCACACCGACCTTGCCCTTCTTGTGGATGTAGCCGGGCATGATGCCGATCTTGCATTCGTCTGGCGTGATCAAACCGGGGCAGTTGGGGCCGATCAGGACGGCGTCGCTGGCGCGGACTTTCTCGTAGACGCGGACCATGTCCAAAACCGGCACGCCTTCGGTGATCGCCGCGATGACTTTGATGCCCGCGTCGAGAGCTTCCAGGATCGCGTCGGCGGTGAACGGTGGCGGGACGAAGATCATCGTGGCGTCAGCGCCGGTTTGCTCGACGGCTTCACAAACGGTGTCGAACACCGGAATGCCTTCGACGTCCTGACCACCTTTGCCCGGTGTCACACCGCCGACCATTTGCGTGCCGTAGTCACGACAGCCCAGCGTGTGAAAGGTCCCGGCGTTGCCAGTGATGCCTTGGCAGATGACCTTGGTGTTTTTGTCAATCAGAATGCTCATGATCGATTCGCGATTTATTGAGGGAGCAGCGAGGCTGTGATTGGTTGAGTGAAAGCGATGACAGAAAAACAGTCGCTCAGGCGACTTCGGCAGCAGCGGCGACGATCTTTTTCGCCGCGTCGGTGATGTCGACGGCGGAGATGATGTCGACGTCGCTCTCGGCCAACATCTTGCGTCCTTCCTCCACTTCGGTGCCTTCCAAGCGAACGACCAGAGGCACGGTGAATCCGACGGTCTTGCTGGCTTCGATCAACGCGCCGGCGATCGTGGTGCAGCGAGCGATGCCGCCGAAGATGTTCACCAAGACACCCTTGACGTTGGGGTCCGAAAGCAAGATCCGGAACGCCTCGGTGACTTGCTCTGCATTGGCACCGCCGCCGACGTCGAGGAAGTTGGCCGGTTGTCCGCCGCAGTACTTGATGATGTCCATCGTGGACATGGCCAAGCCGGCACCGTTGACGAGGCAGCCGATGTTGCCTTCGAGTTTGACGTAGCTCAGTCCCGCGTTGCTCGCACGAACTTCGCTCGGCTCTTCTTCGCCCAGGTCACGCAGTTCCAGCAGTTCCTTGTGCCGGAACAGGGCGTTGTTGTCAAAAGTGATCTTGGCGTCCAAGGCGATCATTTGGTCGTCGCCGGTGATGACCAGCGGGTTGATCTCGGCAAGTTCGCAGTCGTAGTCGACGTAGAACCGGCACATGGCGGGCATGAACCGCATCGCCGCTTTGGCTGCATTGCCCGTGATACCGAGTTTCTTGCAAAGCTTGCGGACCTGGAACGCTTCCAGTCCGACCGCGGGGTCAAAGTGTGCTTTGTGAATCAGTTCGGGGGTTTCTTCGGCGACCTTCTCGATCTCCATTCCGCCTTCGGTGCTGACCATCAGCACAGGTTTGGCCGCGGCGCGGTCCAAGACGATGCCGAGGTACAGTTCGCGAGCGATATCACAGCCGGCTTCGACAAAGACTTGGTTGACCGTTTGGCCTTCGGGACCGGTCTGGATTGTGACCAATTTTTTACCCAGCAAGCCTTCCGCCGCCGCGCGAGCTTCGTCGGCTGATTTGGCGAGCACGACGCCCTTTTGGTTGGGGTTGTCGATCACGTTGCCTTTGCCGCGTCCACCCGCGTGGATCTGGGCTTTGACCACCGCGATGGCACCGCCCAGTTTTTCATAAGCCGCTGCGGCTTCGTCGCCCGATCGGGCCACAATGCCTTCAAGAACCGGCACACCGGCTTGGCGAAAGAGCTCTTTGCCTTGATATTCGTGAATCTTCATCGATGATCTGGGACGCTGCGAAGGGTCGGCGATAGAACAGGGGAAAACAGAACGCTTTCCCGAACGCTGCGAATATAAGCCTCGACCGGTAACCTCGGAACCCGTGGATCAACACAATCCTGAGGAGGGCCAAACAGTCCTGAGGATAGATTCATGGAGCCGATTCGGACTTCGGTTCTGCTCGCTGTTACTTTCAACCATCATTCCTGTCTTTCTCACAACGCCATGACTCGCCTGATTCACTTGGACCCCATCGACAATGTGGCGATCGCAACCGAGGGAATCGGTTTGGGCATTACGGCGGTCGTCCGTGACCGAGAGGTGACCAGTCGGACGGCGATCCCGCGAGGGCACAAGATCGCGGTCTGTCGCGTGGAGAAGGGGCAGCCGCTGGTGAAATACGGCCAGCCGATCGGTGTGGCAACCGTTGATATCGAAATCGGCGACCATGTCCATACCCACAACGTTCGCGATCAACACGACGTCAGTAGCGACCTCAGCAGCGTGTCGCCTCCGCCCTTTCCTGAAAGTCAGCGACGTACGTTTCAGGGTTTCAATCGACCGGACGGCCGCGTCGGAACTCGCAACTACGTCGCCGTCATGTCGACGGTCAACTGCAGCGCCACGGTCTGCCATCAAGTCGTTGCCCGGTTCGATGCTCAGCGAATGCAGCGATGGCCGAACGTCGACGGCGTCTTCGCCGCCACGCACACCACCGGCTGCGCGATGCAGTATCACGGCATCAAGCATCAGATGCTCGGTCGCACGATGGCCGGGTACGCCAACCATCCCAACGTCGGCGGTTGCCTGATGATCGGATTGGGATGTGAACAAAACACTGCGGGCTACTTGGCTGAACACCACAACGTGGTCGCATTGTACGCCCCGAGCGGCGAAAAACTGACGCGCGATGACGGCATCGCCATGCTGACGATGCAAACCGAAGGCGGCACGCGGGCGACGATCGACAAAGCAGAGAAGTTGCTGGAGCAGGTGCTGGACCAAGCCGATCGATTTCAACGCAGCGAGACCGATGCCCGGCACCTGATGCTGGCAGTCGAGTGCGGCGGCAGCGATGGTTATTCCGGCTTGACCGCCAATCCCGCCGTCGGCGTCGTTTCGGATCACTTGGTCGCGTGTGGCGGCACGGTCGTGCTCTCGGAGACCACCGAGCTTTATGGTGCCGAGCACTTGTTGGTGCGACGCAGTCGTAACCAAGCGGTCGCGCAGAAACTGCTTGATCGCATCGAGTGGTGGAAAGAATACGTGGCACACTACGGCGGAGAGATCAACAACAACCCTTCGGTGGGCAATAAAGCCGGAGGGTTGACGACGATCACGGAAAAGTCACTCGGTGCGGTTTCCAAGAGTGGCTCCACTGCATTGGAAGCCGTCTACGACTACGCCGAGCGGGTGAACACGTCCGGCTTGGTCGTCATGGACTCGCCGGGTTTTGATCCCGCCAGCGTGACGGGCAAGGTCGCTGGCGGTGCAAATCTGGTGATGTTCACGACCGGTCGCGGCAGTTGCTTTGGCTGCAAGCCGTCACCGGTGATCAAGATCGCGTCCAACTCGATGCTATTTGACGCGATGCGTGAAGACATGGACCTCAACGCGGGCAGCTTGCTCGAGGGCGGCGACTTGCAGTCGCTCGGGGCGGAGTTCTTTGACTACGCGTTGCGAGTCGCCAGTGGGGAGCAAACCGCAAGCGAACGTCAGGGTTTCGGCGACCACGAGTTTGTGCCGTGGACGGTCGGCCCCACCGTCTGAGATGGCAAATGTACGTCAGCCTTTCCAGGCTGACCTACCTCCTAACACGCATTAGACGACGTAGGTCATGCTGTGCATGACGCCATGCGTAAAACGCAATCGAGCCAAGCCGGATGTTACCAAGAGGGGTAGTTCTGGGCTGTTCAAAATTTGGGGTTGTGGCACTATGGCGCTCCGCAAGTTTCTGTCACCTCTCCCGGCGCAGGTGGTGGCCCCCAGTGAGCCTCAGGCGCTAGCCGTGGGCCTGAGGCGGATTGTGGTGCCGGCCCACGGCTAGCGGGCCGTTGATTTAGTGAGTCGCGACGCGTAAGCGGCCGGGCCTACCGCATTGCCCGGTGCCTTACGGCCCACGGCTCACCCTTGCGTTCCCAATTTCGATTAAATCAACAGGCCACTAGCGCCTGAGGCGGATTGTGGTGCCGGCCCACGGCTAGCGCCTGAGGCTCACTCTGATTGCGATGCATGGGGCAAAAACATGGACTGAAAAAACAATGCCAACACCAAATTTTGAACAGCCCCGGGTAGTCCTGGCCACTTACGAGAGCGTACCGTTAGCATGGTCCAGTCTTAGAACGTGAGTTCGGTAGATGAGCCGTTTTGGCGTTAGCCACGGTTTTCGTGACACAACCGTGGCTAACGCCAAAACGGCTAACCCCAAAATCAAGACCGGACGATGCACTAGTCATGCAGAGCATGACCTACGAATCTACTTGGTTGGTACGTCAGCCTGGAAAGGCTGACGTACTTGGCAGGCTAACGATTACTCTTGGTCGCTCTGCTCTGGTTCGCCGCCGCCGCCGAGGAGTGATCCCAAGCTGGGCTCCGATTCCATCTCGGTGGATGCCGATTGGCTCATCGGATGATCCACGGGCGTCGCTGCCCCGAGGAAATCATCTCCGGCTTCGAGCAACGGGAAGCTTTCTTCCAAGCTCTGAACTGGTGCGGTGGCAAGTTCCTCGAGTGCTTCGCGGCGGTAGTTGACCTCCGATTCTTGGAAGATTCGGAATCCGGTACCGGCGGGGATCAAGTGTCCCAGGATCACGTTCTCCTTCAAGCCGACCAAGCGGTCGACCTTGCCGGCCAAGGCGGCTTCCGTCAACACCTTGGTCGTTTCTTGGAACGACGCGGCGCTGATGAAACTGTTGGACTGAACGGCGGCCTTGGTGATCCCCAGCAGCTGAGTACTGGCGGTCGCCGACTTGGGCTTTTTGCCCTTGGCCGGCGTGCCACCTTCGGCTTCGATCTGGGCGTTGATCTGTTCGAACAACTCTTTTGGAATGATCGTGCCTTCGCTGTAATCGCTATCGCCGGGGTTGGCGATCTTGATGCACTTGGCCAACTCCTGGTTGGCACGACGGAACTGGAATCGGTCCATCACCAAACCGGGCAACAGATTGGTGTCACCGGCGTTCTCGATCTTCACCTTGCGAAGCATGCGGGCGATGATGATTTCACAGTGCTTGTCGTTGATCTCAACCTTTTGCGATTGATAAACCTGTTGAATTTCGTGCAGCAAGTACTGCTGAACGGCTTCTTCGCCCGAAACGCGGAGGATGTCGTGGGGGACCAGCGGACCGTCGACGAGCGACTGGCCTGCTTTGACCACGTCTCCGGTGTGCACCAGGAATCGCTTGCCGGTGGGCACCATGTGCTCGCGTTCGATACCCGATTCACTGCGAACCACGATCGTCGTCTTACCGCGTTTTTTCTCGGCCAAGATTTCAACTTCCCCGTCCACCTCTGAGATGATCGCGGGATCCTTGGGCTTTCGAGCTTCAAAGATCTCGGTAACCCGAGGCAGACCGCCGGTGATGTCCGAAACACCACCGCTGTCACGCGGCATTTCGGCCAGCGTCATCCCCGGCTCAACGGTCATTCCGTCGGTACAGGAGATAACGGCCCGTTCGGGCAGGAACTGAACGTCCAGAGCTTTACCGGTGTTGTCTTCAACGACGATCTGCGGGTGCAGGTCACCCTTGTGATCGATGACCAACAATCGGCTCTTGCCGCTGGCATCCCGTTCGGTACGGACGGTTTCGCCTTCGACGACGTCTTCGAATCGAACTTTACCGGCGACCTCCGACAGAATCGGAACCGAGTAAGGATTCCATTGGCAGAGTGTTTCGCCATTGACGACCTTTTGACCGTCTTCGACCAACAGAACCGAACCGCTGGGGATCGGATAGCTTTCGAATTCGCGACCTCGATCGTCGACCAAGGAGATTTCACCGTTACGGGTGAGCACCACCATACGGCCTTCGCTATTCTTGACGGCGCGGATGCGGGTCAAGCGAACTTCACCGGACTTCTTGCTCTTGATGTCTGACTCTTCCATCGTCTTGCTCACGCTACCACCGATGTGGAACGTACGCATGGTCAACTGGGTACCGGGTTCACCAATACTTTGGGCAGCGATGATTCCGACGGCCATGCCTTCTTCCACCATGGCACCGGTGGACATGTCCATTCCGTAGCAGCGGCGGCAAACGCCCAGCGGAGCATCGCAGGTCATGGGCGTACGAACTTGGATCTTTTCCAAGCCCATCAGTTCGATCTTACGAGCGATTTCGGGGGTGATCATTTCGTTTTCGGCCACGACGACTTCGTCGGTCACCGGGTTGACGATCGACTTGCGGCTGACACGACCGTTGATCGAGTCGGCCAAACGGACTTCGACCTTTTCCCCACGATAGACGACACCCTTGGTGATGCCCTGAGTGGTCCCGCAGTTGTCCATCGTGATCACAACGTTCTGTGCCACGTCGGCCAACTTTCGAGTCAGGTAACCGCTGTCGGCGGTCTTCAACGCCGTATCGGCCAAGCCCTTGCGAGCACCGTGCGTGGAGCTGAAGTACTCCAACACCGAGAGGCCTTCGCGGAAGTTTGCCTTGATGGGCGTCTCGATGATCTCCCCGGTCGGCTTGGCCATCAGACCCCGCATACCGGCGAGCTGGCGAATCTGAGCGATACCACCCCGTGCACCGGAGTGACTCATCAAGAACACGGGGTTGATGTACCAGCCGCCTTCGCGGACATCGCTTTCCATCGCCGCCATCATGTCGGTGGTGATCAATTCGCGAGCCTTGGTCCATTCGTCCAGGACCAACTGATAGCGTTCGTCGTCTGCGACTTGACCGCGATCGTACGCCTTCTTCAGTCGCATGACTTCCTTTTCGGCTTCCTTGATGTACTCGGTCTTGGAGTCCGGCGTGACCAAGTCGTCGGTTGCGAAGGACAGACCGCTACGAGTGGATTCGCGGAAACCCATCTGCATCATGTCGTCCAGCAGGTGAATCGTCGCCTTTCGGCCCAGACGCTGATAGCAATCGCTAATCGCACTGGCCAAGTCACCGCTGCGCATCGCGCGGTTATAGAAATCCATCCCGTCGGGCAGCATGTCGTTGAACAACACGCGACCCGGGGTGGTTTCGATGATCGCACCGTACTTCGAATCTTCTTCCTCGGTTTTCAGGCGTTGGTGACGCGGCAGACGCATTTTGATCTTGGCGTGCAAGTCGACGGCTTTTTGCGCGAACGCAAATTCGACTTCTTGGTAGCCGGAGAAGATCATGCCCTCGCCCTTGCGACCGGGCAGCTGGGCCGTCATGTAGTAGCAACCCATCACGATGTCCTGTGAGGGGCTCATGATCGGCTTGCCGTTGGATGGTGCGAACACGTTGTTCGTGCTCATCATCAACGTGTGGGCCTCCACCTGAGCTTCGATCGACAGTGGCAAGTGGACTGCCATCTGGTCACCGTCGAAGTCAGCGTTGAAACCTTTGCAGACCAGCGGGTGCAGGTTGATCGCGTTGCCTTCGACCAGTGTCGGTTCGAACGCTTGGATCCCCATGCGGTGCAGCGTGGGGGCACGGTTGAGCAACACCGGGTGATTGGTGATCACTTGCTCCAGGATATCCCAAACCTCTTCGTCCTTACGCTCCAGCATCTTCTTGGCGGACTTGATCGTGTCGGCGTGGCCGAGTTCCTTCAAGCGGCGGATGATGAACGGTTGGTAGAGTTCCAACGCGATCTTCTTGGGCAGACCGCACTGGTGCAGTTTCAGTCGGGGGCCGACCACAATCACGCTTCGGGCGGAATAGTCGACGCGTTTACCGAGCAGGTTTTCGCGGAAACGTCCCTGCTTGCCCTTGATCATATCGGTCAAGGATTTCAGGGGACGGTTGGACGAGCCGAGCACGGGACGTTTGCAGCGGTTGTTGTCGAACAACGCGTCGACGGACTGCTGCAGCATCCGCTTTTCATTGCGAATGATGACTTCCGGCGCGTTCAAATCGACGAGCTTGCGCAAGCGGTTGTTGCGGTTGATGATCCGGCGATACAGGTCATTCAAATCGCTGGTGGCAAAGTTGCCGCTGTCGAGCAAAACGAGAGGACGCAAGTCGGGTGGAATGACGGGGATGACGTCGAGCACCATCCACTCGGGGCGGTTGTCGCTGTCGCGGATCGCTTCCACGATTTTCAGCCGGTTGATCAAGTCCTTCTTCTTTTGCTTGCTGCCGGTCTCGGCCAAGTCGATACGCAGTTGCTCGGACAATTGAACCAAGTCCAACTGGTTGAGCAGCTTGCGGACCGCTTCGGCACCCATGTCGGCTTCGAAAGACCCCGGGCCGTACTGAGTACGGGCGGCGCGGAACTCTTCTTCGGTCAGCAGTTGTTGGTGCTCCAAGTCGGTCGTGCCTGGATCGACGACGACGTAGTCTTGGAAATAGATGACCTTTTCCAGCGAGCTGGTTTTCATCGCCAACAGGTTGCCCAAGCGTGAGGGCATGGCTTTGAAGAACCAGATGTGTACGACGGGGGCGGCCAGTTCGATGTGGCCCATGCGTTTACGACGTACGCGGCTGTGGGTGACCTTGACGCCGCAGCGGTCGCAGATCATCCCCTTGTACTTCATTCCGCGATACTTGCCGCAGGCGCATTCCCAGTCCTTTTCAGGGCCGAAGATTCGTTCGCAGAACAAGCCGTCTTTTTCGGGGCGGTAGGTTCGGTAGTTGATCGTTTCCGGCTTCTTGACTTCGCCAAACGACCAACTCTTGATGTCCTGGGGACGTGCCAGGGAGATGCGAACGGATGCGTAGTCGTTAATGCGATCGTAGTTGCTGGTTTCGCCAATCGACATATGTGGGCTCCTAGCTATTAGCGGTGAGCAATTAGCTGTGATGGATGACTGTGTGAGAGGGAAGGTGCGGCCAAAGCGTGATCAGGTTCGGCCGCTGATTGAAATCAAGCGGATTGGCGGCGGTCACGTGTGCGTGACGGCCGCCGGGCTGTGGAGCGTCAGATAGGACGTTTTTCGAGTTGCATGTTCAGTGCCAGACCACGAATCTCGTTGGTCAACACGTCGAAACTGGCTGGCGTACCGGCCTCGAGCGTGTTCTCGCCCTTGACCATCGACTCGTAAATCTTCGTACGGCCTTCCACGTCGTCGCTCTTGACCGTCAACAACTCTTGCAAGATGTAAGCGGCACCGTAGGCTTCCAACGCCCAGACTTCCATCTCTCCGAAGCGTTGACCGCCGAAGCGAGCCTTTCCGCCGAGCGGTTGTTGCGTGATCAACGAGTACGGTCCGGTGCTGCGTGCGTGGACTTTGTCGTCGACCAAGTGGTGTAGTTTCAGCATGTAGATGTAGCCCACCGTGGTTTCTTGCTCCATCGGCTCGCCGGTACGACCGTCGATCAAACGAGCCTTGCCGTGCCGAGGCAATCCGGCTTCGGCCAAACACTCGTTGATGTCTTCTTCGCTGGCACCGTTGAACACGGGCGTGATCGCTTGGAAACCGAGTTTGGCTCCCGCCCAGCCGAGGTGGGTTTCCAAAATCTGACCCACATTCATCCGGCTGGGAACGCCCAGGGGATTGAGCAGGATCTGCAGAGGAGTTCCATCGGGCAAGAACGGCATATCGGCGATCGGCATGATCTTTGCGATCACACCCTTGTTCCCGTGACGTCCGGCCATTTTATCGCCGACGCTGATGACGCGTTTGGTGGCGATATAGACTTTGGCCATTTGCAACACGCCGCTGCGAAGCTCATCGCCTCGCTTCATGCTGTTGAGCTTACGGTCACGCGTATCGATCGCGTATTCGACGTTGCCCCAGTGGGTCTGATAGGTTTCTTCGACGGCCGCCTTTTTGTCGTCTCCGTTGACTTGATCCAAGACATGTTCCAGGCGGAACGCGATGGCGCGCTCGGCGACGAACTTGGGATCTTGTCCGTCGGCCAATGGTGTTCCGGTGGAATCCTTCAGCTTGGTACCCGCTGCGGCTTCGAGTTCCCGGATCAGGGCTTCAAAGGTGTGGGCGATCTCTTGGTTGCCGACCGCTTCGACCTCTTTGAGTTCACGCTCAAATTCCTTTCTCTCGTCTTCGGAGAGACTCATGCGACGCGAGAATTTCTGGGTGTCGATGACGATCCCCTCGATGCCCGAGGGGACTTCCAGCGAGTCATTCTTGACGTCCTCACCGGCACGGCCAAAGATCGCGTGCAGCAGTTTTTCTTCCGGCGTCAGTTCCGTCTTGCTCTTGGGGCTGACCTTGCCGACCAAGATATCGCCCGGCTTGACGTAGGTTCCCACCTGCACGATTCCGGTGTCGTCGAGATTGCGAAGCGCTTTCTCGGAGACGTTGGGGATGTCGCGGGTGAATTCTTCACGTCCCAGCTTGGTTTCACGGATCTCAACGTCAAAGTCTTCGATGTGGATCGACGTGTAGGTGTCGTTCCGCACCAGTTCTTCGCTGATGATGATCGCGTCTTCGTAGTTGAATCCGTCGAACGACATGAATCCGACCAAGACGTTTCGGCCAAGTGCCAGTTCGCCGTTGCGAGTCGCGGCACCGTCCGCGATGATCTGATTCTTCTCGACTTGGTCACCGAGCTTGACCAATGGCTTTTGGTTCAAACAGGTGCGTTCATTGAGACCTTGGTATTTCTTGAGGTCGTAGTGGTCGCTACCGATCTCGATCTTGCACGAGTCGACGTAGGTGACTTGGCCCGCGTTGCGAGCACGGACGACCATCGCACTGTTTCTTGCGACTTCGCGCTCCATGCCGGTTCCCACAATGGGCGGCTCAGCGACCAACAACGGCACAGCCTGCCGCTGCATGTTCGAACCCATCAACGCGCGGTTCGCATCGTCATGCTCCAGGAAGGGGATCAAGCCTGCCGAGACGCCGACCATCTGACTCGGTGCGACGTCCATGTAGTGGACTTGATCGGGCAACACGATCTGGAAGTCGCTTCGGAATCGTGCGATCAAGTTGGGGCCGGCAACCAAAGCACCATCTTTGACTTCCGTGTCAGCGGGAGCCACGATGCTTTCGTTTTCCTCGTCGGCTCGCAGCCACACGACGTCCTCGGTGACCTGGCCACCTTTGACACAGCGATAGGGCGTGATCAAGAAACCATAGTCATCGACGCCGGCGAAAATCGCCAACGAGCTGATCAAACCGATGTTCGTACCTTCGGGAGTCTCGATCGGACAAATCCGTCCGTAGTGCGAAATGTGAACATCGCGGACTTCGAAACCCGCACGTTTACGGTTCAAACCACCTGGGCCCAGTGCCGACAGACGACGCTCGTGAGTCAACTGACTCAGCGGGTTCGTCTGGTCAACCACCTGCGAAAGCTCACCACGGCCGAAGAAATAATCGATCGCGGCGGAGACACTCTTGGGGTTGATCAGCGAACGCGGCGACATGTCCTGGGCGTCTTTGACGCTCATGCGTTCCTGCACCGTACGACGCAGTTTCAGGAACCCCTTGCGGAGTTCTTCGCATGCCAGCTCGTCGATGGTTCGCAAGCGGCGGTTGCCCAAGTGGTCGATGTCGTCGATCTCGGCGGCGCTTTCGGGGTCGAACAAGTCGATCAGATAGCGGATCGCTTCGATCATGTCGTCCGGACGCAGGCACATCTCGGACTCATTGACCGACAGACCGAGCTTACGGTTCAAGCGGAAACGGCCGACCTTGCCCAAGCGATAGCGGTTGTCGTCGTAGAACTTTTCGTTGAACAACGTGCGTGCCTTTTCCAGTTGCGGCGGGTTACCCGGACGCAAACGCTGGTAGATACGCAACAGGGCTTCTTCGTGGCTGGCCGTGTTGTCTTCGAACAAGGTGTTGAAGATCAACGGAATCTTCGGCGCGTCCATGCACTCGACGCTGGTGACGTCGGCGGTGCAGATGGTCTCTGCGAGTTCCTTGGTCATGCGCTGGCCGGCTTGGACGATGATCTCGCCGGCGCGGTCGCTGCTGCTGGGGTAAACCACGTCATCGACTGCGATCTTCCCTTCCAGCTTCGGCGCGCTCTTGATCCCGCTGACCTTTTGCGTTCCCGTCGGATAGAACGCTTTGAGCAAATCCGTGTCCGTGGAAAGCTTGGGGTCCATGGCGCGCAGCAAGGTCGTCGCGGCGAACTTGCCGCTCTGGTCGATGCGAACCGTCAAAGAATCTTTCTTGGTGACGTTGAACTCCACCCAGCTACCACGCTCGGGGATCACCCGGCAACTGGGCAGCTTGCGGTCCGTCGTGGTGTCGGTGTCCCAAACGAAGTCCACGCCGGGACTGCGGTGCAACTGGCTGACCACCACGCGTTCTGCACCGTTGATGATGAACTCGCCGCCACCGAGCATGATCGGCAGGTCGCCCAAATACACCTCTTCCTCGTGCGGCTCCTCGCGGTTCAGACGCAGCCAGATTCGCAGCGGCAATCCGTAGGTCAGTCGCAGTTGGCGACATTCCTGGCTCGTGTAGCGAGGCTTGCCCAGCTCATAGTGCAGATAATCCAGCGTGATATTGCCGTCATAGCTACTGATCGGAAAGATCTCACGCAAAACGCTTTCAAGACCCCTGTCCTCGCGCGACTTGGGATCAGCATCCGCCTGCAAGAACTCCGCGTAAGACTTCGTTTGCAGAGCGGTCAGATCGGGCAGCTCAAAGCTGTCCTTGTCTGATCCAAAGTGTCGGATTTTGGTAGGTTCCAGGCGACGTGTGGAGGTGACTGCCATCGGATGAGAGGCTCCTGAGGGGTTCACGCAGGACCGACATGGATCGGTGCCGTACGAAAAACCTGGGTCAAAATGAATCGCTAGTGGGTGTGTTTGGTGTGTGTAACCAAGTCGCAAATGCGTTTCTTGTGTCGTTTTCGGACCAGTTGGTCCGCCGCAATCGGCAAGCTCTTTGCCGACCGGGCGAGATCAGCGATGAGAGCTTGGACCCTCAGCGCAAACCTTCAGCGGATCATGTCAATTCACTGGCAACCAACTCGCTGGCAACCAAGCGTGAAACACGCATTGAACTCGCATCAAACTCTGGGGCAACTCGTACGGAGTCATGCAATTCCGCACCAGTTCGGGCATGGCTGGGCGGCATGGGAAAGCGACGGGACAGCGGGAACGCAAAGATTTGGCCTGGGTACACTCACGGAGAGTATCACATTGAGCCAAATCACGAAAGCCCAACCGGGCAAACTGGCCCGAATTGTGCTGCTAAACCCGACTGTCAATCGCAAGTTGTTTTCCGGCAATGGTTTAAGGTGCAGGATTGCCACCGCCGATCGTGCTCGATGGGATCGAATCCCACGTAGGAGAAGGATTTTTTTTCGAGAAGTCTTGATGGCTTTTGACCGTGGCGAACAATCCGACCACAATCACTGCTGCCCTAACAGCCGATTTCAACACCGCGAGTTCACGACTCGTCACCCGATCAAACCAACCGATCGCCAACCGATTCCTCTTCCCTCCAGGACTACCCGCATGTCGCGTTTTCGTACCGTCCCTGCCCTCTGTGTCCCTGCCCTCTGTGTCCCTGCCCTCTGCGTCGCCGCCCTGCTTGCCTGTTGCCAAGCACGACTTGCCAGCCAAGCCCAGGCCGCAGAAACCCGCGCCGCCGAAACACCCAATGTGATTGTCATCATGGCGGATGACTTGGGCTACGGAGACCTCAGTTGCTACGGAGCAACCGAGTTGTCGACTCCGAACATCGATGCGTTGGCGGAGAACGGACTGCGATTCACCCAAGGCTACTGCAGCGCGTCGACTTGCACGCCCACTCGCTTTTCCTTCCTGACCGGCATGTACGCGTTTCGTCAGCCCGGTGCCGGCATCGCGCCGCCCAACGCGACTGCCCTGGTCAAGCCGGGAACCGAAACGATCGCTTCGATCATGAAGCGTGCGGGCTACGCAACCGGCGTGGTGGGCAAGTGGCATCTCGGGCTGGGCGAAGGTGACGCGCCGGACTGGAACGGCGAGCTGAAACCCGGGCCGTTGGAGATCGGTTTCGACTACTGCTACTTGCTGCCCACGACCAACGACCGCGTGCCCAGTGTTTATGTGGAAAACCATCGAGTCGACGGCCTTGATCCGGCCGACCCACTCTGGGTCGGCAATAAACGCCCCAGCCCCGATCATCCCGTTGGCTCGGATCCCGAAGTTCGCAAGACGCTGAAGATGGACTGGAGTCACGGGCACAACAACACCGTCCACAACGGAATCGGACGTATCGGTTTCTACACCGGTGGCAACGCGGCGCGGTGGCGCGATGAGGACTTGGCGGACAAGTGGGTGGAAAAATCGGTCCAGTGGATCGAGCAAAACCAGTCCAAACCCTTCTTTCTGTTCTTCGCCTCGCATGACTTGCACGTGCCTCGAATGCCGCACGAGCGATTCCAGGGCAAGACCAAACTGGGCTATCGCGGCGATTCGATCATCCAGTTGGATTGGTGCGTGGGCGAATTGACGAAAACGCTCGACCGACTGGGGATTCGCGACAACACCATGATCTTGTTTTGCAGCGACAACGGTCCCGTGTTGGATGATGGATACGAAGACGGCGCGATTACGAAACTCGGCAGCCACCAGCCCTCTGGAATCTACCGGGGCGGCAAGTACAGCATTTACGAAGGCGGCACCCGCACGCCGCTGATCGCTCACTGGCCCGGCACGATCAAGCCTAGCACCTCGGACAAGATCGTTTGCACGGTCGATTTCGCAGCCAGCATGGCGGCATTGACCGGTCAAGAATTGGCCGATTCGGCGTGCCCGGATAGCTTCAACGTGTTGCCCGCGCTGCTCGGTCAAGACGACGCAAAGGGACGCGACCACTTGCTGCAACAACCCAACAAAGGACCGACGTTGGCACTGAGAATCGGCGACTGGAAAGTGCTCTCTTACGAAAACGCCAAGCCGATGAAGCACCTGACGTACGAGAAAGGGCCGGGCAAGTACGAGCTGTACCACTTGGCCGACGATCCGTCGGAGACAAAGAATCTCGCCGATCAAGAACCCGAGCGGCTGAAGGAGATGCTGGCCGCCTTGGAGAAGATCAAAGCCGACGGCCGTTCACGTTGATAGTCGTTCGACTTTCCAAGTCGAAAACGCGAATCAAATAGTTGAACGCTCCTGCGATTAACGCCAATACCGTTCAATGTTCGTAGGAGACACGTGGGGCAGGTTTGCAACCTGCCGACGCTCCAGGAACGAATGCCCGCATTTTCATAGTTTCTGCTGCGCCTTCGGCAGGTTACAAACCTGCCCCACTTGGAAAAGTGAACGGTATTGCGATTAACGCCAGGCCAACGTCGTACGGTTCACAGGTCCGTCGCGACACCGTCGAGCGTATGGCGACGCACGCTATCGACTTGGAAAGTCGAGCGACGTTAAGCAAGCGACGATCACGCGGTGTCGCCCATGCTCAGTCTTGCTTCGTAGCGTTTCATCATTTGCTGCTTCAAATCCGCCAGAGACGGATCGTCCATTTCCGGGTCATCGTCGATCATTTCCTGGGCGACCGCCCGGGCAACGGCCAGGATCTCCTGATCTTCGACCAGGCTCGCGATGCGCAGCGGCGGCAAACCGCTTTGGCGTTGCCCCAGCATGTCTCCCGGACCACGCATCCGAAAATCGGCTTCGGCGATCTCAAAACCGTCGTCCGTTTTTTCTAAGACTTGCAGTCGTTCGTTGTCACTCGCAGCTTGTGCACCATCGGTGAACAAGGCAACGTGCCCGGCGTGAGTCCCGCGAGAAACGCGACCACGCAACTGGTGCAATTGGGCCAATCCGAATCGCTCGGCACCCAAGATCGCCATCACGGTCGCATTGGGTACATCAATCCCGACTTCGATCACCGTCGTGCTGACCAGCACATCAATTTCTCCTGCGGCAAACGCGTCCATCACGGATTGCTTTTCCTCGTTGGACAATCGGCCGTGCAATAACGCCACGCGATGATCGGCAAAGACTGTGCTTCGCAAGTTCTCAAAGACGGTCAGCACAGACGAAACGTCTTCTTTGCCATCCTCACTATCGGCTTCAGCGTCCTGGTCGGTGTTCCTTTCAGTGTTTCGTTCGTCGGGCGAGACTCGCGGGGCGACCACGTACGCTTGGCGGCCTTCCGCGAGGCGTTCTTTGACGAACTGCCACCAGCGTTCTTTCCAACCGTCGTGGGCAAGGTACGTGTTGACCTCGCATCTGCCGGGCGGCTTCTCATTCAGCGTACTGAGTTCGACGTCGCCGAACATCGTCATCGCGACCGAGCGGGGAATCGGCGTGGCGGACATGACCAAGTAGTGCGGATCGATTCCGCCGCCACGCAACTGTACGCGTTGTCGGACTCCGAATTTGTGCTGCTCGTCGATCACGCAAAGTCCGAGCTTGGCGAACTCGATCGAAAACAACAGGGCTTGAGTGCCGACGAGCAAATCAATTTCGCCCGCCGCGGTTCCCGCCAGCACATCGCGTCGCTCAGCGGCGGTCAGGGACCCGCACAGCAAACCGACCCGTACACGGCTGCCATCGAGCATTTTCTGTAGCGTGCGAAAGTGCTGTCGCGCGAGGACTTCGGTCGGAGCCATCAGCACCGCTTGGTATCCGTTGGCCACCGCCAGCATCATGGCGTAAACCGCAACGACGGTCTTGCCGCTGCCCACGTCACCCTGCAGCATTCGGTTCATGGGGAATTGACGCGACATGTCCACACAGACTTCGTCGATCACCCTTTGCTGATCGCCGGTCAACTCAAACGGAAATCGATTCTTGATTCGGGCGTCCCACAGTCCGGTGCGTGAGATCACCGGCGCCTGCAGTGCGCTGGTCAGTCGTCGGCGTCGGATGGCGAGCGCCAACTGCATGACCAGCAGTTCTTGAAAGATAAATCGTGTCCGCGCGGCAACGATGGCTTCTTTGGAATCGGGTCGGTGAATCGCCCGCAGAGCCGTAGCGATATCAGGTAAATCGCCCACGACATTGATGCCGGCATGTCGAAGCCGAATGGCTGATTGTCGACGAAGCGATTCCGGCATGACTTCGCGAATGGCGTGCGCGGCGGACGCGGTTGCCAGATCGGTCAGCTTGCGCAAGTCGGCTTGTTTGATGCCGTCGGTCAACGCGTAGATCGGCAAGATCTGAGGTTTCGGGACGGCTTCGTCACCATCCAGAATGGTGACCTTGGGGTGCACGAATTCCCAACGCAGTCCGGTGAGTTTCGGCGCTCCGCTGATCATGACCTTGCGATCAAAGGTCAGTGTCTCGGCGCGAAAGGGCTGATTAAAAAACAAGATCCGGACGCTGCCGGTGGAGGTTTCGACGATCGCGCCGAATACAGATTTTCCGGGCGTGCGGGACACGATTTCGGCATCCGTGATCACGCCGACCAAAGCCGCCTCGACGCCTTCTCGCAATCGGTCCACGGGGACCGAAGGTGCGGGGAATTCGTAGTCGCGGGGGAAAAAGAACAGCAGATCACGGACGTTTCGCAAGCCGAGTTTGGCGAGCTTTTGGGCGCGGTCGCCGCCCACACCGGGCAAGAATTGCAGCGATGCGGTCAGCTCCAGTTCGGTGGCATTGTCCTCGCCTTGCATATCAACCGTCACCTCGTAAGTCGCATTGGCTCGCAAAAAAGCCGCCCCATAAAAAACTTGCTTCCCCTCCCCCGGGGCGTCACAATATCGCCTTTCCGAGAGACGATGTCGAGCGTATCGAATTCCGGTTGCTGCGTAGCCGATTCAACACGATTCACTCGATTGACCCGGGGCACCCAGTGGCGGACTGTCAGGCTTTTGTTGACGTGCTTCATTGCGGGGCAACAACGCTAGTTTACCGATGACCAGCAACAAAGCATGCGATGAAAGAAATCAATAGCGACGATGCTCCGATGGATGAGGGATTTCCTGGTGAATTTCTGGGGGAATCGCAGGAGGATTTCCAAGAGAAATCGCCGGAGAGTTCGCCTGAGGCACACGGCAGCGATCATTCGTCCAGCGAAGTAGTGTCCGGCGAAGTAGTGTCCGGCGAAGTAGTGTCCGGCGAAGTAGTGTCCGGCGAAGTAGTGTCCGGCGAAGTAGTGTCCGGCGAAGTAGTGTCCGGCGAAGTAGTGTCCGGCGAAGTAGTGTCCGGCGAAGTAGTGTCCGGCGAAGTAGTGTCCGGCGAAGTAGTGTCCGGCGAAGTAGTGTCCGGCGAAGTAGTGTCGATCGAGGCTGTTTCCAATGATTCACCGAACGATGATTCACCGAACGATGATGTGACGTCCCAACAAGACGACTCCGCAACTCCTGCGACATCACACCGCGCCGCTCGGCAGTCCGCGATCGCGATTGCCGTTTTGCTTTCCGTTCTCACCGTGGCTCTGAATTGGCCGTTGCGATATGCGGAGATCGGATCATTGGGGGGCATGGATGCGGTGGTTGATTTTGATTCATCGGGCTTTTACGTCATGCCCAGGATGGCGGGCTGGCCTTGTCATTACTGGATCCACTACGACGAACAGGGCAACGTTCCCGCAGTCAATGTTTTTTCAGGGATCGGATTGCTAATCAATGTCGTGTCAGGCGCGTTGGTCATCGGATTGATCTGCTGGTACCTGTACCGTCGCGGACTTCGTCAAGTCGGCGGCCGCAAATCCAATATCCGGATTGCGGACCTGTTGCTGATCACACTCCTGCTGGCTGCCCCGTTTGGTTGGTGGCAATATCAAAAGACACAGCAGCAAGCCGTGGTTGAGATCGTGCAGCGATATGCTAAGGATGGTGACTCGGTTCATGTCTCGGCATGGGTGCCTGCTCTGCTACGAGATCGGCTTCCGCAATGGCTGTCCAGCAATTTGCAGCGAGTACGTGGTGTTCGATTGGAGCATCCCAGTGATGCGAAGGTCGCCGAGGCAGTTGCGATCCCCACCCTGACGCACTTCCGCGTCGGTGGTGGAGAGTACGACTTGTCGTTGCTCGATGATTTGGGGCGTCGCATTCATTTGATCGATGTCAGGATATCAGGACGCCAGTTGGACACGCCGACGGTCGAGATGCTGGCGTCGAATCCACGAGTACACTCGTTGAACCTGATGCGGACCAACGTGGATGCTGGTGTGTTGAACGCAATGGGCCAGTTGCCCGCTCTACGACGCCTGAATCTGATGCACTCCGATGTGCATTTGGCCGATCTTGGTCGCCCGCCCTGGGCAGACTGGATCGAGATCATGATCTTGCCTCATCCGGAGTCTGGAGGCGCCGATGAATTGATCCTTGATCAATGGCCGGAGCTACAAGAATTGAACATCAACGAATTGGATGTTCCACTGAACGCCACGGCGATGAAGGTTCAGTTGTCCGGGCTGCCGAAGCTCACGACGTTGCGATTGGATCGCTTTCAAGCGTTTGATTTGACGCTCACCGATTTGCCCAAGCTGACCGTAGTGAGCAGTCAGAAGGACAACTGGACCTCCAGGATCGCACGCGGTGGCAAGATGCCAGGGTTGAACTGGCTGAAGCGATTTCACGGTCGCAAGCTTCCCGAGTTGGAAACTTTGGAGGCGTTCGTCTGTGATCTGGAATCGCTTTCGATCAACGAAGTCCCCATGCTCAGGGATCTAGGGCTCGGGGTTTATCAGATCCATGCCGAGCAGGGATGGAATGAGCGGGGCGGGCCACAGGAAGCCTCGACTTATCCGGAACAACTCGACCCAGAGGTTGCCAAGGCGATCATCCAGGGAGTTGGCAGCAGCGATGGACCGGCAACGATTGACTTAGATGCCGTTCCGCTTTCCGGAGTCGACCTGACGCCACTGGCTGGCAATCAACAGATTCAGAATCTGTACCTGGGATACACCAACACGAATCTGAAACAATGGAAACAGCTCGCGGGACTGAAAAGGCTCAAGCAACTGCGACTCGATGGAAACATGGTTGCGATGGACGACGTCGAGATTCTGTTGGATCAGTTTCCTGAGCTTGAGTCTTTGGAGTTTGCCAACGACGGGCGGCGAGGCTCTGGTATGTTCATGTCCTACCGCAGTGGAGGCGATTTGGAATTGATCGGTCGCCCGAATTTGAAATCGATCACGATGGACCATTCGACGGGCGGAATGTTTGAGACGGTCCGCGTCGTCGACATGCCGATGCTGCAAGCCGACTTGGATTTTCAGTGGATTTCTCAAGAGCTGGAGATTCGCAATTCACCTTCCCTGACGGGACTTTCGATCGCAACGCCGCTGCCAGAGAAGATCACGCTCCGCGATCTGAGGGACCTCAATCATTTTGCCGTGGGTGGACAAGCCGTCGACGATGCGTTTCTGTCTCAAATCGCTGGCTGTGACAAGCTGTCAAAACTGACGCTGGCCTACGTCAGCGCCTCCGAAGATGCGTTGTCGAAATTGCCACTGCAATCCATCACCCATTTGTACCTGCCAGGTTGCAATGTCGACGATGCGGTGGTCGAAAAATGGCCGGAGATGACTTCACTGACCTCGGTGGACTTGAGTGAAACCAAGATCACTAACGCATCGCTGAATCGATTGCTTCATTCTAAACTGCTAACCAACGTCAATTTGAATCACTGCCCCATTGATCCCGCCGCTCTCAATATCTTGGCAACCAAAGACAGTCTCACCTCCCTTTCGCTCGCCGGCATCGGATTGGATGCCAGCACATTGGAATCGCTGCTGCAAGTGAGCCTGCTGGAGTATATTAATGTTTCGGGAACCACAGTGCCGGATGATGTATTGGATGCTTTAGCGAATGTGCAGTTTTCTCCGAAGCTACTGGTGCTGCGTGATTGCAAGTTGGACTCTCAGCGATTGCTGGCGTTGATGCAAAAACAACGAGGATTGTTGATTGACCCGACGGGCAGCAATTTAGCCACCGAGGTTTACACTCGTCTGCTATCACAACAACGCATCGTCGATGAAGACGAGTTCAATCAACGTAGGGCAATGGAGGCAGCGCTGGCTGCCGCTCAACCAGGGATTCGAGTGGGATTTCCAGCGACAGGGACACATGATTCCATCATCGACACGGACAGCTTTTCACCGGACGGCCAGTTCGGAGAGCGGGCGATGGCCGCCAGACAAAAAGCGATACAACGACGACAAAGTGAATTTGGGAGGCCGTCGACGACTGCACCATCGACCGGCGTGAGCGGTTGGCTTCAGCGTATGCTGCTGGGCAGTTCAACAGACGAATTACCAAGCGATTTTGACGAAGATGCGACCCCGCCAGGCGAATTGAGCGAAACCGAATCAGTGGATGCCAATTACAGCGAAACTGAATCAGTCGACACCGATCCAACCGTAGAGAGAGAGGCAGCGGAATGAAGATTCCTTCGTCCCACCGATCCGTTTGTTCGTTACTGATCTCCGGGTTCTTGGCTGTCTGTGTCGGCTGTGGTGAGCCGATCTATCATGCGGTCGACTATCAGCGTCCCAGCTTGGACATCAAATGGAGTGAACCGTCTGACAGTTCACGCTACGAATGGCCGCTGAAGAGGCAGAATTACATTGTCACCAAGCCGCCACCGATGGCCTATTTGACATCGTTTTCCGAGAAGTTCTCGTTCGACAATGTGTATGAGGAGCCGTTGGTTCCTTGGGACGATCTCCCGTTGGGGGACGAGGCCAAAGCGTTCTTGGCCGAGATTTACGATCCGTTGCCAACACAATTGGAAACCTCTCTAACGATCGATCCCAACGAGATGACGGGCGATCAGGCGTTCGATCTCTCACTCGACGGCAAGCGATTGGTGTTGCTGCGCAATACACAATTGGTGCTCTACAACACGGAGACGAACAAGCGAATCGGCAGCATGCCATTGCCTGGCGACTGGTCCAGTGCTCCACCTCATGCTGTCCGCTTTTGTGGCCGCAGCAAAGATTTTCTCGTTGCATCCACGAAGCAAATTTGTCGTATAAGCGGCAAGGACGGTCAGATCAGCAGCCAAGTCGATGGCTGCAACGCGTCAATCGTTCGATGGGACATCACACCCAATGATGATGCGATGGTGTTGCTAAGCGACGAAGGCAAGATCTACTTGGGGCATCCAGATTTGACGTATTTCTCTCCCGCCAATGTGGAGGATCGCACTTACACCGACGTCGCAATCACAGAGGATGCCAGTCACGCAATTGCGGTTTCGGAGTCCAGTGGTGCTTATTTTTCGCACATTCTGAATACTAAAGACCATCGAGTCACTGAATTTCACACGATCGATGCGGAAGTTGTGCATAAAGCAATTCGAGTCGTGGGTGGCTTGAACGCTGATGCCTGGCTGGACCAGGCTACATGGGTCGTGGCGCTAGAACGCAACAAAGAAGGGTCCGATGAAAAAGAAAACTATCTGGATCTGCGTTGGGGATACTGGCGTCCTCACTTAGCCGTCAGTTGCACTCGCGACGAAAAGACGAACTGGTTCTTGACCGTCGGTATGCGGATCATCAATGATCAAGCCCAGTGGATCCTGTTTGATTTTGGTCCCAAGAGCAGAAACCACTCTGTCGCGATACCGCTGCAGGAAAAGCCCCGTCGGATGGTTGCCAGTCGCAATGGTGGACTGGTGGTGCTGCTTGACTCCGCAGGGTTGCATCTCCATCCACGTCGTGCTTGGCGATCCCCAAGGAGAATCGATATACCGGAACTTGGCTACGCCGTCGTCAGAACGGCCGATGTCAAGCAAATCGAGTTGCTCTACGAAGCACTCGGACGCCAGAAACGTTGGTCCGCTGGCAAATGCCCCAGTGAGCTACAGGACTACCTCCTCAGTTTTGCATCAGAATTATGGAGATCGTTGGATCGAAAAGGAGATGAGATCTCGGAGCAGGACAAGCGAGTGTTGCAAAGCCTGGTTCAGTGGCGAGAGGAAGGCAGCGTATTGTCAAAGACCGTTTCGGGGTACCGACATGCGATGGATGCTTGGGAAGCACGCGGCAATGGGATGAGCGATTCCGTTTCACAGGGAGGCTGGAAAACGTTTGAGGAATCCAATCGCAAAGCGCAAGCAGATCTCAAGGCGGCTGTGGAGTCAGACAATCCGCCATCACTCGCACTGCTGCAGTTGACGCAAGTCAGCTTGGATCTGGACGGCGATCTGACGGCTGTTGATCCCCTGGCCAGACGATTTGTCGAACTGTACCCAGACAACTTGCGGATCGCGGGTTGCCTTGGCATCAAGCTGTTGCCCCAGTGGCATGGCGCTCCAGGTGACGTTGTCAGCTTCTTTACCGCACATTCGAAACTCTACGAAGGCAAGCACTCCGACATCGTCTATGCATTGATGGCCGGCCGATTGTCTCGACACCTCTACAATGACTCAGCACTGGATTGGAAAAGTTTTGATATCTCGCGCATGATGTCGGGCATCACCGAATACGATCGGCAGAATTGGCCGGTGGAATACGACATGTGGTACGCCAAGGAATGCTTGAGCCGATTGGCGACAAGGGAACAAAACGAACAGATGCTACGTTACCTGATGAAATCGGTCGCCGTTTTCCCCGTCGTCGACAAGAACACATTCTGGTACACCAGAGACACGGTGAGTGTTCCCAAACAAATCTTTGATGATGTGCTGGCTCGTGAAAACAAGTCGCCGTGAGTTTGCATTAGCTAAGCGATCGTCAGTAACGCAACGCCTGCCAGGATCATGGCCACGCAGACGGCTTTGGCCCGGAAGTTCACTTCACGCAGTGCTCTGGCCCCGAACGCCAGGGCGATCACGACGCTGCTGCGACGCAGGGTTGAGACGATCGCGATCATCGCATCGGGATCCGACAAGGCAGTGAAATACGCGAAGTCAGCGGCCAGTAGCAGCGGGCTGATCCAAAGGATCGTGCGACGCCACTGAAAGGGATGCTTCGGGCGGTCGCGGAAGTACCATCGCACCGCCATCGGCAGCATCACGGGGACAAGGTAGACCGTGAACCATGCTTGAACGGTCGCCGGGCGAATCATCGCACTCTGCAGCAGCCACTTGTCGTAGATCGAACTGATTGCACCGAGCAACGTGGCAATCACCATGCACGCCACCCAACGGTCCCGAGTGAATCGGATGCCTTCGCGATTGCCGACCAGCGAAAATCGCCAGAAACCCGCCATGACGATTGCGATGCCCAACCACTGCATCGGCGTGGGACGTTCCCCCATCGCGATCGTCGCGATCAGGATGGTCCAAAGCGGACTGGTCGCACGGATGGGAGCGCCGATGGAGAGCGGCAGATGCTTCAAGGCAGTGAACGCAAACGTCCACGACGCGCCGACCAGTATGCTCTTGGTGAGCAACAGGCCATGCTGCGCCCAACTCAGTGCGTCCACACGGAGCGATTCCACGGGCACGCTACTGGGAAAACCATGTGACCACACGATCATCGGCAACCAAATCACCGCCCCCACCGTGACGCTGATCAACAACACGATCGGCACCGCGTTGCCGCGCACGGACAGCTTTTTGGAGACGTCGTAAACGCCCAGCAATACTGCAGAAATCAAGCTCAGGAAAATCCAGTTCATCCCTGCAGCATCACGCGGGCAGACCGCTTTGGGAAGCCGTCAAGCAGCGATCATGAAAAACACGTCGTCGAGCCTCTCGGGACGTGCGATAAATCATTGTCGCTCGACTTTCCAAGTCGATAGCGTTCTCCGCTGTACGTTGTCGACTCGGAGAGTCGAACGACAATCCGCAAGCGGCAACTTATTAATCGCACGTCCCCCGAGGCTCGAAGATTCGCGTCTCGGAGAGACGCGTCTACGTGTTCACCACTTCGCTGGTCTTGGAAAGCCCCAGCTGGCGGCCAGGGCGTCGGCGGCTTCTTCGCGGTCGGTGATTTCGCCCCAGCCGCCGTTTCGCAAATAAGCATGAGCGAACTCGTGGGCGATCACATACCAGGCAAACGCTTCCTCGGCCTGGGCGAGCTTTCGTCTCAGCACGACGCATCGGCTGCCGCTGCCCGTCGGACTGGGCATGTCCATCATCAGACTCCAGCCCTTGCCCGGCTCGTAGTTGTCCACCGTGACGCGAAATCGGGGATCCTCCAGGAAATCACGTTGGACCTCCAGCGGTAATGAATGCAACACGTGGTTCACACGCTGAGGCAGCGGCTCGTGGCCGACAAACGATTCCAAGTAGATCTGAAAGATGTTGAAGCTCCCCATGACCGAGCCGTTGCAAAAACGAAGGGATCAGCGAGGCAGGATCGCGTTGTGATAGATGTCTTGGACGTCGTCGCAATCGTTCAACATGTCGATGAACTTCTCGAACATCGGAACGTCATCCGGGTCGATCTCGGTGGTGGTTTGTGGGATGAAGCTGATTTCATCGGCATCGAAGTGGACACCGGGATACGCAGCGAGCAATGCCTGCTTGGTCTTGTGGTGCTCGGTCGACGGAGCATAAACGATCAGTTGCCCGTCTTCGTTTTCAACGTCCACCACGTCGACTTCGGCCTCCAGCAATGCCTCCAAGACTTCTTCGGCATTGTCACCTTTGAAGGAAAGGATGGCAAAGTGATCAAAGCCGTGAGCAACCGAACCCGGTGCACCGAACTTTGATCCGGTCTTGCTAAAACAATTGCGGACGTCGGTGATGGTTCGGTTGTTGTTGTCCGTCAAGCAATCGATGATCACGCTGCAGCCGCCGGGGCCGAAACCTTCGTAGCGAGCCGGCACGTAATCCTCGCCGCCGACACCCTTGGCTTTTTCCAAGGCCTTCTCGATCACGTGCGCGGGCACTTGGTCTCGTTTGGCTTTATCGATCAAAGCCCGCAGAGAGGGATTGCAGTCCGGATCGGCACCGGAGTTCTTTGCCATGACGTAGAGCTGTTTGCCATATTTTGAATACACCTTCGTCTTCTGTGCCGCCGTCTTGGCCATCGACACCTTACGGACTTCAAACCCTCTACCCATGACTGGTTCTCACTGCTGGTTGTTTTGATCCTACGCATCAAGGATGCAATCTTACCGCGATACAGGGATGAGAATCCAGCGGGCAGGTTTACGATTCACGGCTCAGGTCTTTGCCGTTTGGGGCTCAGACGCGGGAGCTTTGATTGTTTTCGCATCCGCAAAAGTTCAGACAGTAGACGCGTCCCAGAGAGTTGCTTGTTCGTCTTTCTGTTGAACATTTCGACGAGGTGCTGAAGTTCTCGAGGCGACTGACTGAGGCGATCTACCGGTATGCAAAGGTCACGATAAATCTCCCTTAGCACCTGACGTTCATCGTCCGCAATTGGTTCTAAGTTTCGGCGGATTTGGGTCAGAACCTCGTCGATTCGATTGCGAGGATAGACTTGATAACTTCCGAGTGCCTCGGGGACATGTGTAGAGGCCGGCCCGTTCAGCAGCACAAAGATTGGTTTATTCCAAGCCGTTGCGGCCCCCAATTCAACCATGCCCATTGCATCAGGCGTAGAGTCTGATGATACAATGACAATGAATGCATGGCACTCTGCAAGTGCGTCCCAAATCGCCTTGCTGATTTCTTGTCCGACCGGGACGCTTGCGTCGTGAAACGGCTGCAGACCCTCTGCCTTCAACCGATCTGCGATATCTGCAGCAAAATCGCGATCACGAGAGCTGTGAGAAACGAATACGTCAAAGGTTGGAGTTGCTGTAGCCGTCATTTTTTTACCCGACGCTTCAATTCGGCTAGGTACGTGTCAAAGTCGTTGATGTGAAACGCCTTCTTGCCCTCAATTATATCAGGAATCGCGTCAAACGTGACATGGCAAAGCACCGGAACAATTCGGTAGTCCTTCCGTCGGCCCCACGCAGCTCCAACTTCGAGCAAGACCCACGGTCGTTCGATCGATTCTGGTGTGAGCAAGACCACCAATTCGCGTGACACCTGTATTTCGGTGCGTATCGACTGCGGAATGCTATCGCCACCGTTAATGTCCCGGTCGTCGCGGAAAGAGGTTGCCCCAGTTGCGTCAATCTTTTCACAGAAGGTAGTTGCGATCCACTTGTCGGCCGTAGCATGGCTAACGAAGACCTGATACTCCGGCTTAGCTCGAGTCCTCTTGGTCGTTTTCTTCGTCGATTTTCGCTTCACCATCGATCAGTGTCTTGAGCACGTACGAGCGTAGACGAGTCGTAAGGCATGGTTTTGGCTCTTTTGGGGGCTCGGACTCAGCATCGCGATGCTCGTGTTTGTCACCACACACCAGTTCATAGTCTATTGGCGACTTCTTGACACTGTCAAACCTTCATTGCCATTCAAGTCAGCGTGGATTTCGAATTGCGTAATCAATGGTGCATAAGACTAGGCACTGTTGCCCGTCCGAGCGTGATGATGTCGCGGGCAAGAATGCCCAAGCTACGGATGGGACTTCACGCCCGGAACAAACTCAAACAACCAGAGCCAATCAAGTCGATCGCTCACGATCAACGATTGGGGGCCGTGCGGAATTCGGTGAGCCATTGCTCACGTTGTTCTTGCAGACGCTGGACAACATCCGGATGTTGTTTGGCTAGATTGGTCGTTTCGCTGGGATCGTTTTTGAGATTCACTAGAAAGAATTCCTCTGGCAGCCTGCCCCCGTTGACGCGGCCTTCTTGTGGCGCCGTGGTGTCGAGGGGATTTCCGATCAGTTTCCATTCACTGTCGCGGACCGCCCACTGAGGATTGTTTCCGCCGCCGGTGTGCCAGTAAAACGTTTCACGCGGTGCGGGGGCATTTTCCGCAAGCACTTGTTTCATCGAAACGCCGTCGAGATGCACATCAGGTGTCGCGACGCCGCAGACATCACAAAGCGTTGGGAGCCAATCGCACGCCGTCATGAATTGGTCACGGGTTTGTCCGGCCTTCCATGACTTGGGATAACGCACGACCGCGGGCACTCGAATGCCGCCTTCGAACAACGAGAACTTTGCGCCGCGATAGGGGCCAGCGTTTCCTCCGCCGCCGAAGGCACGTGTTTCGGTGCTGTGTCCGTGATCGGGTTGATAGATGACGATCGTATTGTCCGCTTGTCCCGACGCATCGAGGTGCTCGATGACTTTGCCGATCCGTTCATCCATCGTCGACAGGAACGCGCAGTACTCACGGCGTGGAGAGGGCAGATCGCGGTACTCGTTGAGCCAGAACTCGGTGCCCTGGTAAGGATAGTGGGGTGCGTTGAACGCCCAGTACAACAACCACGGTTTATCGTCCGATTGATCGATGAACTCGTTGCATTTGTTCACCATCATGTCGGGAAAAAACTCACCGCCGCGATGGATTTCACGACCGTTGTCCCACAGGTCGTGCCGATTGGGACCGCTCCAGAAAAAGAAGTGCGAGTAGTTGTCGATGCATCCCTGCAAGTGTCCGAACCAATTCTGGAATCCTTGCCCGGAGGGAATCTGCTCAGGTGTCGTGCCGAGGTGCCACTTGCCGACCTGTCCGGTGCGATAACCGGCCTGCTGAAAGACCTCCGCGATCGTGATCTCGTCGGCGTCGAGCGGACCGTTGCTCGGTTGGCCCGCTCGAATCGGGAAACGACCGGTCAGCAGGCCGACACGACTGGCCGAACACACCGGTGCGGGTGCGTACATGTTGGTCAAGCGAATCCCTTGGGCGGCAAGCCGGTCCATGTTGGGCGTTCGCAGGTCCGCGACACCGAAACAGCTCATGTCGATCGAGCCTTGATCGTCCCCGTAAATGATCAATACATTGGGCCGGTCCGCGGCCCCCAAGTCAGAAACGTTCAAAATGATGGCCAAGGTGATGACCAGGGCGACCGACAAAACTTGGCCGAGGAAATAAAAAGTGCTGTGTTTCACGGGGTGGCTTCGTTGGCGAGGTGGGAGTCGGGCGAGTAGTCTACGGTGATCAGAAAGCGAGGCGATCGGGTATATTGTACGAGATGCCGTTCTTCGAATTGACGAAACGTGATCGAAACTTTTGCGAATACGAAGCCATTCCATGTCCATTGATCTGACCAACCTGACCCGCCGCTCGTTCTTTGGTCAAAGCGCCGACCGATTGGCAGCGGTCGGTCTGGGAGCCGCCGCGCTGGCCGCATTGGACCAGCAAACCGGGTACGCTGCGCCCGCCGATGGGGCAACACTCGCGCAACGCAGCGGCGGTTTGCCGGCACTGCCTCATCACGAGCCCAAAGCGAAACGCGCGATCTATCTGTTCATGTCCGGCGCCCCGAGCCAGATCGACATGTGGGATCACAAACCGCAGATGGGCGAGTGGTTCGACAAGGACTTGCCGGACTCGATCCGACAAGGTCAACGGTTGACGACGATGACCAGTGGACAAGCTCGCTTTCCCATCGCGCCGAGCATCTACAAATTCGCGCCGCAGGGAGCTGCCGGAACGATGGTCAGCGAACTGCTGCCTCACACGGCAACCAAGGTCGATGAGATCGCGTTGGTCAAATCGATGTACACCGAAGCGATCAATCATGATCCGGCGATCACCTACATCTGCACCGGGAATCAACTGCCCGGAAAAGCGAGTTTGGGATCTTGGCTGAGCTACGGGCTGGGCACCGAGAACGAGAACCTGCCGGCTTTCCTGGTCATGACCGCGTCCTGGACCGGACGTAAGGAGGCGCAAGCGTTGTACAACAGGTTGTGGGGCAGCGGATTCTTGCCGAGCAAGTACCAAGGGGTGGCGCTGCGAAGTAGCGGTGATCCGGTGCTGTATCTTTCCAATCCCGATGGTTTGGACGCCAAAGTCCGGCGTCGGATGCTCGACTCGCTTTCTCGTCTGAATCGTCAGACGGCACAGACTGTCGGTGATCCGGAAACGGTGGCCAGGATCGCGCAGTACGAGATGGCGTTTCGCATGCAGACCAGCGTGCCGGATTTGACGGACATCAGTGACGAACCGCAATACATCTTGGACATGTATGGCCCCGATGTGACCAAGCCCGGGACGTTTGCAAATTGTTGCCTGCTGTCTCGGCGAATGGCCGAACGTGGCGTCCGCTTCACACAGATCTTTCACCGGGGTTGGGACCAACATGCCAACTTGCCCGGTGATTTGCCCAATCAGTGTCGCGATGTCGATCAACCATGTGCCGCACTGCTGACCGATTTGCGTCAGCGGGGAATGTTCGACGACACGCTCGTTGTTTGGGGAGGCGAATTTGGCCGGACGATTTACTGCCAGGGCAAATTGACCAAGGAAACCTACGGCCGAGACCATCACCCCAAATGCTTTTCGATCTGGCTGGCCGGTGCCGGAATTCAAGGCGGCGCGGTCCACGGCGAGACCGACGATTTTAGTTACAACGTGACGAAAGATCCTGTGCACATCCGCGATCTCAACGCAACGATCCTGCATCTGATGGGGATCGACCACAGTCGATTCACGTACCCGTTCCAAGGACTCGACCAAAAGCTCACGGGTGTGGAGGAGTGCAGTCTGATCAGCCCGATCCTTGCCTAGCAGACGGTCCCCTGACCGGATTTGGTGCACGCCGGTAAACTGACGGACCGTTGTCCGTATTTTCCTCAGCGTTTTGGTCAGAAATTGTCTGTCGTCGAATCACTTTCTCACCTGTTGGGTGCCGACGCCGATCCCGTCGCCGCCGGTTATCATCTTCGTCAACTCGCCGAAGGCCCGCCTGACACCGGCATTGTGCTGCTGGCACAGTTGGCCGCCGCCGATTCCATTTTGGAGCAATCTGATCCGGCGATTTTGGGTGCCATCCTGCGAGTGATGCACAACTCGATCGCCAAGTCGATTCAGGATCAGCCCCAACAGACGATCGAAAAACTCGATCACACCGTCATCCGGTCGGTCGCGGAGCGATTGCCTGAGGCGGCGACGAATCGACATCTCTTGCTGCACTTGCTGGCGATAATGCGCAGTGCGGAATCGTTGAAAGCTCTGGTGGCGATCTTGATCCAACGCCCGCCGCAGGATTGGATGAACGCGGGACTGGTGCTCAGCCCGTTGATGCAGAGGAACGATTGGCCGATCGAAGCGTTCTTTCCAGAATGCCTCGCTTGCTTGCCCCATCCTTCGCTCGCCGCGTCACTTTTGGACTTGGCTAACTACCTCACACGCAGCGGTCGTGTCGACGGCCATTTGGCTGCCGATCACCTGGAAACGCTGAATCACTTGCTGGGCAGCGTCGCGACGCGACTGGGACACTTTGAAGAAAACCCCAGGACGCTGGGCAACGACGTCGAGGAAGTGCAAAAGCGGCTCAGCGAAGCCGTCGCGTTGGCAGTCTCGCTGTGTGATGCCGTTGCATTGATCGGCGACGAATCCTCCATCGGCAAGCTGAATCAGGCGGTTGGATTGAGGCACCGACGCGTCCAGTGTGAGGCGGCCGGGGCGCTGGCGAAACTGGGTGACGAAGAAGGCCGCAAGCGTTTGATCGAGTTGGCAGGCGATCCCGCAGCAAGACTACGCGCGATCGCCTACGCGGACGAGTTGGGTTGGGGTGACGAAATCGATGAAAGCAATCGAAGTGATGCCGCGACGGCCGAAGCCGAGTTGGCGTTGTGGTTGACGCAACCGCATCAGATGGGCGTGCCGCCCACGCACGTGGAGTTCATCGAAACAAGACGGTTGATGTGGCCCAGTTTCAATGACCCCGTCGACGTGCACTTGGTACGGTTTGAATACAGCATGGGGGCGAACGTCTACAGCAACATTGGCATGACGGGACCCTCGGTGTACACGATGTCCTGTGACTTGGCCGATATGCCCGTCGATGACATCTACGCGATCTATGCGGGATGGCAAGCCGAGCATCCGGACATCTTTACCGTGGCCGCCGACTCACTGAACGAAGCTCAACATCGAGTGATGGATGTCTTTGGACAACATCTCCAGCATCTCGGTTACGAATCGATCCGCCCGGAGTTGCTGGGTTTGTTCTTGGATGAACGCGCGGGTGTCTTCCGCGGAGAACGCGAAGGAACGCAGTGCATCATCGTCACGGATGGACTGGAGACCATCGATCAACCGACCGCCGGACGTCTGCGTCCGCTGACGGCCAGCGATGCGTTCCATCTCTACAAAGGTCGCAAGATGTTGCGGACGTTCAATTCGTAGTCCATGTTTTTGTCCCATGCATCGCAATCAAAGTGAGCCTCAGGCGCTAGCCGTGGGCCGGCACCACAATCCGCCTCAGGCCCACGGCTAGCGCCTGAGGCTCACTGGGGCCACCAGCTGCGTCGGCAGTAGGGACATAAGCTTGCGCAAACCCCAAAAGAAACAACACCAAACTTTGAGCAGTCCAGTCCATGTTTTTGTTCCATGTATCGCAATCAAAGTGAGCCTCAGGCGCTAGCCGTGGGCCAGCACCACAATCCGCCTCAGGCCCACGGCTAGCGCCTGAGGCTCACTGGGGCCACCAGCTGCGTCGGCAGTAGGGACATAAGCTTGCGCAAACCCCAAAAGAAACAACACCAAACTTTGAACAGTCCAGTCCATGTTTTTGTCCAATGCATCGTAATCAGAGTGAGCCTCAGGCGCTAGCCGTGGGCCAGCACCACAATCCGCCTCAGGCCCACGGCTAGCGCCTGAGGCTCACTGGGGCCACCAGCTGCGTCGGCAGTAGGGACATACGCTTGCGCAAACCCAAAAAGAAACAACACCAAACTTTGAGCAGTCCAGTCCATGTTTTTGTCCAATGCATCGTAATCAGAGTGAGCCTCAGGCGCTAGCCGTGGGCCAGCACCACAATCCGCCTCAGGCCCACGGCTAGCGCCTGAGGCTCACTGGGGCCACCAGCTGCGTCGGCAGTAGGGACATAAGCTTGCGCAAACCCCAAAAGAAACAACACCAAACTTTGGGCAGTCCAGTCGATGTTTTTGTTCCATGCATCGCAATCAAAGTGAGCCTCAGACACTAGCCGTGGCCCAGCACCACAATCCGCCTCAGGCCCACGGCTAGCGTCTGAGGCTCACTGGGGGCACCAGCTGCGTCGGCAGTAGGGACATAAGCTTGCGCAAACCCAAAGAGAAACAACACCAAACTTTGAGCAGTCCAGGGCAAGCCCGGCGGAAGCAAGGTGTAAGTTTTGCGTTAAACGCAATACCGTTCAATTTTCGTTTAACCCGTTCCGAACGGCAGGTCTCGCTGCATCGAGCATTCGCTTCATTGCGTTCGCCCCCGTGGCCAGACGGTCGGCGGCTCAGGCGTATGACACCACCGAACGCTTGGTAACACGACCACGCGATACGGGACGCTGATGAAAAAAGGTTCGACGCGTTCGTCCCGGCTGGGTCGGTAAATTTCGATCGATGGTGCGAGCCGACCGAAACTTACCCCGGGACGATTGCGTCTGAACCTCTGCGACGGATCCCGTCGCGTGAAACGTTTGCAGCGAAATGTTTAAGACACGCCACAAACGGTGTGCCGGGTTGCTCCCGGCTGTTTTCGTGAGCCGCGACGCGTAAGCGGCCGGGCCAAATGTACTGCCCGGTGCCTGCCGGCCCACGGCTCACTCTTTCTTTCTCAGTGCCGGGTTGTCCCCGGAACGGCTGCAAACTGCAGGTGTCCGAACAACGTCTGCTCACGGCGAACGATGAAGAACTTTGCTTTCGGGCCGCTTTGGATCTCTGGGTGCTCCAGGATGCCGGCCAAGTCGTTCAGGGAAGCGGTTTGCCAGCCGTGGATGCCCAACAACACGTCACCGACCTGGATGCCCTGCTCGGCAGCAGTCGAGCCGGGTCGAACCGCTGTGATGTACAGACCGCCGCGATACGGAGTACGCATACGGGCGTTCAAGCGTTGCATGGCGATTGAACTGACGGGCTTGACGCGTACGCCGACCATTTGCCACGCCGCATCGGTGACATCTTGGGGCCGCTCAGCAGTGGCTTTCTCGGTCCCCAAAGCCAGCTCGACGACATCGTCTTGACGTTGCACTCCGATTGTCAGTGGGTCGCCTGGGTTGGTGTTCAACAATGCCAGGGCCAAATCCAGACGATCGTCCACTGGCTGCGAACCGATGCGGACCACGCGGTCTCCAGGCTTCAATCCCTCCCGTGCGGCAGGACTGCTGGCTGAAACATGGGAGACCACAATACCGTCTCCATCGCGAGGTCCGCCTTCGGTTCGCATTCCGGTGATGAGACGACTTTCGTTGTGACGATCGATCATCTCGGTGACAATTTCGACGACTTGATCGATCGGGATCGCAAAAGCAATTTGCTGAGCGCCGACGCGGACGGCGACGTTGATACCGATGATTTCGCCATCGATGTTCAACAGCGGTCCGCCGGAGTTACCCGGGTTGATGCCGGCGCTGATCTGGATCAAGTCTTCATATTCTTGGGTTTCGTTGACTGGTACGTCACGATGCAACGCACTGATGATGCCTTGGGTGCACGTGTGAACGTAGCCATACGCGTTGCCGATGGCGATCACGTTTTCACCGACCATCAGATCACTGCTGGTACCACGCGGAATGGTGGGCAACGATTCTGAGGTGCGGATCTTGATCAATGCCAAGTCGTTGCGCATCCTTGCGGCAACGAGCTCGGCGGACGTGACCGTTCCATCATGGAGCGTGACACGAATGTCTTCTACGTCCTCGACCACGTGATAGTTGGTGATCACGTAGCCACGTGGATCGATGACCACGCCGGTTCCCATCCCGTTGACTTGCCGGAACGAGTCCGGCCCCGTGGCGCCGGCCATTCCGGCCGCTGTCGTGCGAACGGTTTTCTGGCCGTGAATATTGACCACCGATGGGCCCGCTCGGCGAACCGCCAGCACGGTCGGAGTTTCACGGTGGTTGATATGATCGCCGACTTGAATGGAACCAGTCGCTGAAACCAATTGGGCATCAGCGTTGGAGGCGGCGAGAGTCAAACCCAGTCCAGCCACGCCAAGCGCTAACCGCTTGAACCATCGCGTCCGGGAGGCCTGAGCAATTTGTTTGTTAGGTCGCATGTATCCCCGCACCGGTGTCGCTTCTGGGGGTTTGGGTCGGCGGACGTTACGGGATTCCGCCGGCAGTCATGCCGTCATTTTCGGCACGAGGGTTTGAATCGGACCAACCGGCCTCGCCGCTTGATGTGGCAAAACCAATGCCGCAAGGTTTACCAGCCTTAACATTCGACCCCGCCTTTGGAGTCCCGGTGCAGGGCGGCATGGTGGAGTCAAATGGATCGGCAAGCGGGACTGCAGCAAAAAAAGCCGCCCCGGTGCATTTTCCTGCTGCTTTCCCGCGGCATTTCCGCCAAGGGCGAGCGGCGGATGAATCTGCATCCACCGTTTTGGACGAGGTCACGAGTCCCTGGAGCGAAAACCCGTGCCGAGGACTCGTTACCTCGTCCAATACAGGAAATTTTTCGTGTGCCTCTGGCCAAAAGATTCCAGGCATCCCTGCCAAGATCACCGACGTGCTAGCGAAGACTATGATTGGTCCCACGATGATTGGCTGTTGGGTGGACACATCGGGCTTTGGTGCCTGCGGAGTTGAAGAACACGACCAGCCTGTCAGCAGCCAAGAATGTCACGCGAAACGGACGAACCGAGCTACCAAAATGCTTGAACTGGCAAACTCCGAACCCGTCGAACGACTCGACGCCAGCGATCTCTCGGCCAGTGATCCTACGGCCAGTGACGCTGCCGAGATTGACCCGTCGCACATGACGCCATCGGCTCCTCGGGTCGGTTTGATTCGCCGGGGATTTCGCGGTGTGGGTTGGCTGATCTGGACCGCCTTTCGAATCGCCTCGCTGATCGTCCTGCTTGCGATCCTGGCCGCGATTCCGATTTTTCAGCTGGTCACCTTTGGTTATTTGCTGGATGTCTCTGGCAGGCTTGCTCGCGGCGGACGTTTTCGCGACGCGTTGCCCAGTCTGGACGCCGCCGGCAAGATCGGCTTGGCCGGCTGCGGACTCTTTCTCGCCGCATTGCCGGTTCAATTGCTGGTCCACTGGGAATCGGTCGCGCAATTGATCCAGCCCGGATCTGCCCAAGCCGTAACGATGCGGATCTTGGCGATCGGAGCGGCCATCGCTGGCACCGTCTATCTGCTGTGGGTGTGGGTTCGAGGCGGACAGCTTCGACACTATCTCTGGCCACAGCCGATTCGCTTTCTCCGCCAAGGTTGGCGACCGAGCACGTACCGTGAGATGCCGGACAAGCTGTGGGAGACGACGGTGTCGCTTGAGCTGCCGAGGCTGTTTTGGTTGGGCGTGCGTGGAGCGATCGGCACTCTGGTTTGGCTAGCACCCGCGATGATCATCATCGCCGCCAACCGCAATGGCGAAACAGGACTCGCTGGGCTGGTTGGCGGACTGAGTCTGCTGGCTCTGGGCGTCGTGTTGCTCTATCTGCCGATGTTGCAAACACACTTCGCCGCCGAAAATCGGCTATCGGCCTTGTTTGAACTACGCAAGGTTCGCCGACTGTACCGCCGCGCCCCTTGGGCTTGGTTGCTGGCGATGATCAGTGGCCTCGTTATTCTGCCGCTGCCGTTGTACCTGCTGAAAATCGAAGCCACGCCGCAGGAAGTCGTTTGGCTGCCCACGCTTGTTTTCGTCGCCTTCATTTTGCCGGCCCGAATTGCTGAAGGCCTGGCCATCCGACGCGCCAATCGTCTCCCCGATCCGACCTCTTGGTGGGCATTCTTTTCGCGTTGGATCGTTCGATTCTTGATGGTCGGTGTGGTCGCGATCTATCTCACCTTCGTCACGCTTTCTCAATTCACGAGCTGGGACGGCCTGCAAACGTGGGTTCAGCAACATGCCGTCCTGATCCCGATTCCTTTCCTGGGTGGCACCTGACGGAGCCAACTGACAGCGATTCTTGATTGCCGAAATTTTTTCTCCGATGATTTCGGCGACCGATGGTGAAGGACCGGCTACTGCTTGTCGGGGCTCATCTCACGATGTGCCCGTTTAGTGGCGTAGATATCCACCGCAATCCGATTTCCAAATCGGTTCCCCTCCTAACGTGTGGCCAGACCTAAACTTGCATCAACATTGACGCTACGGATCAGACGACTACGATCCGCTTGTTTTGTTGGACGCCAGCTCAATGGCGATTACCAATGGCGATAGGGAACGATGGCACCGGACGCCCGAAATGGCTGGCGGAAAAGCAGCCCGTTGAGGCAGTGAGTTGATCGTTCCGCAATGGACTGATCACTCCTACCTGACTCAATCATTCATGCTCCAATTCTTTCGGTCTCGCAGCGCAACTGCCAAAGATGACCTGCTCTCTGGACTGACCGTTGCCCTGGCACTGGTCCCAGAAGCCATCGCGTTCGCTTTCGTCGCCGGGGTCTCCCCCATCATCGGCCTCTACTCAGCGTTCTTTATCGGCCTGATCACTGCCGTCTTTGGCGGTCGTCCAGGCATGATCTCAGGTGCCACCGGTGCGATGGCGGTCGTCGTCGTCAGCCTGGTTGCCATCCACGGGATCGAATACTTGTTCCCGACCGTGATTTTGTGCGGAATCATTCAAGCCGCGATCGGCATGGCGAGACTGGGAAAGCTGATCCGCTTGGTTCCCCATCCCGTGATGCTCGGTTTCGTCAACGGACTGGCGATCGTCATCTTTTTAGCGCAGTTCGGCTCCTTTCAAACATTGGATCGAACCGCCGGCAAACTGACCTTGTTGTCCGGCATGCCACTCGCCGTCATGCTCGGTTTGGTCGCGCTGACCATGGGAATCATTTGGCTGTTGCCCAAGGTGACCAAGGCTTTCCCGGCTTCGCTGGTCGCCATTCTCTCGGTGACCTTGCTGTCCGTGGGAATCAACCAAGTCAATCGCGGCCAAGTCAGCGGCGACTCCGGCGGCACGAAAACCGAAAACCTCGTTGCCACTGTCGGCGACATGCTGAGAACGAAAGCAGAAGCGGTCGCGATCGAAAAACAACGACTCGCGATGGCGGCCGAGTTGGACGTCACGCTGGTCAACGCCAACCTGGAAAACATCGCCGATTCAGATCCGATGGACTTGCCCGCCGATCAGGCCTCCGCACCGATGGTGATCGAACTGTCTCAGTCGGCGATGGATGAAGTGGCCGCCAGTGCGTCGATCAGTGGCGGGTTGCCCGAACCGTTCTTTTGGAAATACACGCTGCCCCCGCTGACCTTCCACACCCTGTGGATCATCTTTCCCTTCGCACTCACGCTCGCCGGAGTCGGTTTGATTGAGTCGCTAATGACACTGACTTTGATTGACGAAATCACGGAAACTCGCGGACGCGGAAACAAGGAATGTATCGGCCAAGGTGCCGCGAATATCCTGTGTGGCCTGTTCGGAGGAATGGGCGGATGTGCGATGATCGGTCAGTCTCTGATCAATGTCAATTCGGGAGGTCGCGGACGCCTCTCCGGCATCACGGCAGCGGTCTGTTTGCTGCTCTTCATTCTGTTCTTGTCACCTTGGATCGAACAGATTCCGATGGCGGCTCTGGTCGGCGTGATGTTTATGGTGGTGATCGGGACGTTTGAATGGGCGTCGCTCAAGATGTTTCGCCGCATGCCTACCAGCGATACCTTGGTGATGATCTTGGTTGCCGGCTACACGGTGATCATGCACGATTTAGCCAGCGCCGTGATCATCGGAGTGATCGTCTCGGCACTCGTTTTTGCCTGGAAACACGCCATGCACTTGGGAGCCGATGTTCAGTTCAACGAGTTCGGCAGCAAGATCTATCAACTGCACGGCCCGCTGTTCTTTGCCTCCGTGTCGTCCTTCAAAGATCTCTTTGATCCGGCAGCGGATCCCGACGACGTGGTGATCGATTTCTACTACACCCGCGTTTACGATCAGTCGGCGTTGGAAGCCATCAATGGACTGGCCGAGAAATACGATGCCCTGGGCAAGCGTTTGCATCTGAAACACTTGAGCAATGAATGCCGTAGCCTCTTGGACCGCGCAGGCGACTTCGTTGAAGTCAACGTGTCAGAAGATCCACACTACCACGTCGCCACCGACCGCCTGGGTTGATGTCGCGCGACGATTGTCGTTCGACTTTCCAAGTCGAAAACGAACACGACCATCCGCCCAAGCACAAACCATACGCCTTGTGCCGTGCTGCATAACTGTCACCTACACACCCCAAAGATTGAGCGGACCAACATTCCGCTACGGGTCAAACGCTCACGGCTGCGGCGCGTTTCGAGGGCCGCCAATCGACGATGTGCACTTCCACGCTGCGGTATCCTCGGTACTCGTTGATCACCGGTCGGTACACGATCTCGATCGGCCCTTCACACGCGTTGATCTCGTCGCACCAGTCTCCGGCGCCGAAAGCGACCGCGCGGATTTTTTTGTTGCCTTGGCTCAGCCGAACGGTCAAGTGCCGATCCCCGCTGCCCATCTTTCGCGCCGGCTCGTCAAGTGTCACATCGCCACAGAACAACGTGGGGCGAGGGTTGCCGGCACCAAAAGGCTCCAGCATCTCGATTTGCTTGACCACATTCAAATTCAGCTGACCGATCGGAGCTTCCGCGTCCACGATGATCTCGGGCACGATCTCTCGTTCGCTCCATTGCTGCGAAACGGCTTCGCAAAACTCGGCGCGGAAAGCATCGATCTGACGTTCATCGATCGTCAATCCGGCCGCTGCGGTGTGTCCGCCGAAACGCACCAAACGTTCCCGGCACTGCTCCAACGCCTCGTACAAATTGACTCCCGTGCCCCCGTTTCGACCGGAGCCCACCGCGTCGGCTTGACCAGCCCCATCCATTGACAGAATGATCACCGGCTTGGCGTACTTCTCCGCCAAACGTCCGGCGACAACCCCGATCACGCCTTGGTGCCATCCCACTCCGGCCAGCACCAATGCTGGATCCGAGTCGATATCAAAATCGCTCTTGGCTTGCTTTTGCGCAGCCAGCGTCACGCTACGCTGCAATGTGTCTCGGTTGCCGTTGAGTTGATCGATGTACTCGGCCAACGCCGTTGCACGCTCAGGCTCTCCGGTCGTCATCAACTCCACCCCCAGTTGCGCTTGGCCCAATCGGCCCGAGGCGTTCAGTCGGGGTGCCAAAGTGAATCCGATGCTTTGCGTGTTCAGCGTCGACGCTTCGTCCAATTTCGTGACACGCATCAACTCGGCCAGCCCCATCAGCGGCTCCGCTCTGAGCATCCGCAAGCCGTGCGCGACCAAGATCCGGTTCTCGTCGAGCAAGGGGACTACGTCAGCGACCGTTCCGATGGCCGCCAACGACAGCGACTGCATCAAGTAGCGACGCATCGGCTCGGTGACCTTCTTGCTGCCGCATATCTTTTGGCACAACGCCCATGCCAGCTTGAACGCGACGCCCGCACCGCACAGATCGCCAAAGGGATAGCTGCTGCCAGGCAGTCGCGGATGGACGATCGCCAAGGCATCAGGCAGCGTTTCGCCCGGGGTATGGTGATCAGTGATGATCAAATCGACGCCCAGTTCGCGGCACAACTCCGCGCACGCGACGCTACTGATGCCACAGTCGACCGAAACGATCAGCTTCTTGCCTCGCTCGGCTAGTTTGCGAATCGCGTCTTCATTCAGTCCATAACCTTCTTCCAGTCGGTTCGGAACGTGATAGCTGACGTCGGCATGCAGCATTCGCAATCCGTTGTACAGGATCGCGGTGCCGGTCATGCCGTCGCAGTCATAATCTCCGTAGATGACGATCGGCGTCTTGGCTTCAATCGCCGCCGCCAAATGTTCCGTCGCCTCGGCCACTCCTGGCAGTTCCAGTGGGTCGCGCAAACCAGCGAGCTTGATGTCCAGGAACGACTTGGCGTGGTCGCCATCGTAGACGCCGCGGCTGACCAACAATTGGGCGACGACCGGAGGAACGCCGGAACTGCGGATCAACTCATGGACACGGCCCGCGTCATGGGGGACCAAACGCCATTTTCGCTTCATCCTTGATTCCCCCTTGCTCAAATTGCACCACGCAAAGATGTACAGCCGGCCGGCAAACGGCCCGTGATTCTGTCATCCCGTGCTTCTGTATCCCGTAGCCCCCGAACGCCCCGTACTACTTTTTCTTTTCGGCGTGCCAAGTGTGCTTGCGGACCCGTGGGCAATACTTCTTCAACCGCAATTTCTCGCCGCCAGGCTTGCGTTTGAGGGTGTAGTTGTAGTCACCGGTTTCTTCACAAACCAAGAAGATCGTCTCGGCTTTTTTCTTACTGCGTCCAGCCATGGTCGGTATTAGGAGGTTCTAAACGGGTTGATACGGGTTAAATAGGGCCCCGGATTATGCCAAGAACCTGCCGTCTTGACCAACCCTCTTTTGCAATTTGCTCAGGAATGCAGCCCGAGAATTGGGCGGGGAGGCACGGAAATGCCTGCAGGAGATCCAAAGAGCCTCGAAATCACCCGAGAAAGCCGGCTGTTAGCGGCATTCGTCCACCCGCCAACTTGCCCCACCACCCGCCATCAATCACTCGTCGTCATCGTCGTCCATCGGCGGCGAGTCACCTTTGATCTTCACCATCGTGATCTGGTTGCCGGTTTCATTGTAAGTGACGCTGCTCATGATTTCGTGAATCAGCAGGCAACCACGTCCGCCAGGGACTTCCAGTAAGTCGTCCTGCCGGGGATCGGGGATGGATTGGGGGTCAAACCCTTTTCCTTCGTCGGTGATCTGAATCCAAACTTCCTCATCGCCGCACGTCATTTCCACAAGCACCTTCTTGTCCAGATCGCAACGATTTCCGTGGCGAATCGCGTTGACGATCGCTTCCTCGTAGGCCAGTTGCGTCCGGAAAAGGTCTGCGGGCGGCCAATCTCGCTCCATCATTGCTTCCAGCAACTGAGAAACCAGTCCACTTCCGATAGAAGTGTCACTGGGGATCGACTGTGAAAACTTCCACGGCCCGTCTGTGGTCATCGGCTGGACTTGTTAAACACGTGGATGAGATGAGTAAGACTTGGCCGGGATCGTTACGGGCTCCGTATCGGATTTCCGGCGATAGGGACACGCTGGTCCGAACGATTGTAGCCCGAAATCCATTGCGTTGCGTCCTTGCCAATGAAGGCATTCCAGACGTTTTGGCGTGACCGATCAAGCCCCCCAGGGAGCCAGGACGCGGCGAGAATGGCTTTCTACACCCTGCACGCTGCCGCTCAACGTCAAAACAAGGGGCAGCCGACCATGAAAGTGGGCCGTGAATCAGCGGATTCCCAACGCACTAGATAGCTTCCGCCTGGGTCAACTTCGCCTCGACGGCAGTCTCATCAATCGAAAACTGGCGGTCCAATCGCGTGATCACAAAAATCTGACGAACCGTATGCTGCACTCCCGCCAGCACCAAAGCGACCCCCGATTCTCTGGCCCGACGACGCAAGCGTATCAATTGATTCAAGGCGGCACTGGAGAGCCACGCCGCATGCTGCAAATCTAAGATCAAATGCTCCCCTCCGCAGTCCTCAATCGCTGCTTCGATTTCTAACCCGATGTGCTGGGCAGAGGGGACTCGATTGAAATCCGAAATCTCAAACGAGATCACGGGAGCATCGTCCCGGTATCGCACTCTCAGCAGGTTGAAATCTCTCATGGGGCCTCAAGGTTCGGTTGATTGGTCCTGGCTTCTCACCGCCTCATCCATTCGCCTGTCCAAGCAATGTTCTTTAAGCAGCATATTGGTGCAGCCTGTTCAAACGATGCTCGAATCAAATTTGCCTAACTGGGTACTCAAACCGAGCACCAAGCCACCGCCCGAACACACAGAATACAAGCTTTCCACCAAGACGGCAACGAAGTAATCGCCGATTCAGCCGCGACAATTCGAATCACACCGGTGTCAGAAACAACCTAAATCGCCCCATCGCGTTGTCAATCGACAAAGACACGCGGCTTTATCCAATCGCTAGACTGCGACTGTTCATCAACAAGCGATTGCCGTGAGCCGCCGAAGTCATCGGACTCAAATCTCGCTCCCGAGTAGCGATCCATTGCCGCTCCATCCAACGCGCATAGCGGCCCCATTAACGCGATCATAACAACGCTTGCGACCGCACTACGCATGGTTCGACGCCCAAATTGCATCGGGCGTGGCGCCCAGTAGATTAGCAGCGGCAGCAATAACATGGCGGGGCGGGGCGTCTTCATGAAACCAGCCCTCGGGCCGTTTCACCTTGGCGATTGTTTCGCCATCCCTGACGCACTTGCATTCATGCCGACTCATCCAGACCCGACGACAACAGAAAAGAACACATGCAGAGTGCTCAGTCGCCACCCTTTTTGTGCTGTGGCAAGGCAAACGCGTGCAAGCTGATCACGGTGCCCACCGCAATCAACGCCAAGCCCAACCAGCGCGGTGGCTGCAATCGCTTGGTCGGCTTCGGCGTCACGGTACTGAATATCGAACCCATCGTTGTGGAGTTGTCCACGATCGGTGTGTTGGTGAACTTCGCCAACGCTCGCGTCGTCGGCTCGTTGAGTACGACCGAGTCGATCATGCGAAATTGGGTGCCTAGCAAAATCAACAGAATGCCGGCGAGAAAGAATCGGTTGCGATAAATGGACATTGGCGATGGGCCCCACGTCTTGGAAGGAGGTTTACCTGGGGTTGCCCGCGCATCAGACACGAGCGTTCTCCTTCATCGACACCCCGACAGCATGAAATGCACGCGATTGGTCAAACATCGCGTCGCAACGGTCATGCCGCTGACGACCACACGCTGGTGTCCCGGCTTCAGCCCAATACCGCTCAGTTTTCGTTTAACCCGTGCCCGAAGGGTAGGCGGTGCTCCATGAAGCGTCGCCTACGGCTACCGGTTAAATGAAAATACCACAGCCGGGTGCTTCGCTGAACGGTATTGGGCTTCAGCCGGCCACGCCCCAAGTCGCAGCGTGAGAACCCCATAAGAACCGTCCCCAACCGATCACTTTGCGCCCAACAAAGAATCCACCATTCCGGCGACAGAGCTGCCGAAGGATTCCCGGGCGGAGTCCTGCATCAAATCGGCTTGATTACTCCGCATGATGGCGGCGGCAAGCGGTTTGTGGCTCCGCCAATCCTGCAGCTCAAAGTTGCGAATGTCGGTGTAGATGTCCGACAGGTTGTTTTGGATTTTGGGGACCAAGACGACGCCGTTGTTGCCCCGCACGACGTGGTAGTGCATTGCCACGAATAGGATCGCCGCACCACAAACCATCCCAGCTAAGAATCGAGACATCGCTTACCTACTCCATCAAACCCGTGATCCATCTTTTTCCCTGCAAAAACAGTTTTAGGCGTCCCCCCGGGCAAAAGACAAGATGAACCTGTGCTGTTGGCTCGCCCCTCTACACCGGCGGCGATTCGTTTTCATGCCGATTCATGCCGATTCATGCCGAAACCGAACCGTCGTTGCATGCCTGAATCTTGGCAAATGCCGTGTATTTGAGCCAAAATCTAGCCTTTGGCCCTGGATTCAGCTTCCGATTTGGCAGCCTACTCGGCTTCGGAGTCGTCGAATTCCAAGATCACGGGACACTTCGGCCTGCCGTGTGCTATCGCGGCATGCGATCCCGGAAAAAAACCTCGTCAAAGGGAGACTTGACGGTTTGCCACAACCGTTGCAGACTACGCATTCGGTCATCGACTCAACGGGAATCAAGGTCGGATATCTCCTGTGCCGATGAGACCCAACACTGGCAAGCAGCACCCGCGTGCGGCCCGCCAAGTGAGGCTTTCTCCAAAGCCCACTCCCTTATTCAAAGGGCGATTAGCTCAGTTGGTTAGAGCGCCACGTTGACATCGTGGAGGTCACAGATTCGAGTTCTGTATCGCCCATTTGCCCCAAACCCCGTGAAACCCAGCGGTTCGCGGGGTTTCATGTTTGTCGGCAACCGTTCGGTATCGTCAGACAATTGGCCGGCATTTGTGGGGCGTGCTCCGCAGGAAGAAATTCCTCATGAGGATTTCAGGTGCGCCCGTCCTTACCCCCTGGCGGCCTGGTTTCGGGGAACACACTTGGGGACATTCAGTTCGGTCGGGTTGCGTGAAGCCGATCGTGTCCTGCACTGGACGACTTACCAGAACTGTCAAGGGAAACAAAAGCGATTCAAGACCGGAGACGAATCCGAGGCTACCATAAAAAAACGACGAGAAATGTGACCTGGAACTTTTTCTCCTCCTGGAACTTTTTCTCGTCCAGCGGCATCTGTTCGGCGCACCATGCGTGATGCTGCCTTCGCATCCGTGACTGTGGACCGAAGACCACCGAACGCATGGCTCGTAGTTGAAAGCCGCGGAGGCGACGGAATCGCAAAGCCTGCCTGGGACGCCAGTCCCAGATCTCGTCGCCGATATTACACGTGACGCATCTTCCATCAACACAAGATTCCAGCATTAGCCCTCATGCTGTCGAATTGAGCGTGGCAAAGTGCTCTGTCCCAGCAGGCTTGTTTGTCGTCGCAAATGGTCCGCAGTTAATCGCCCCCACTTAACAGTCGTTTTACTTCTTTCTGAGTTTCTGCATCATCGACTGCACCCAACTCTTCGAGCAACTGTGCTAACCCGGATTCCAATCCTAACTTGCCATGCAGCACCCACTCGGGTCGCATTGCCCTCAGCAAAGCAAGATGATCCTCTGGCTTGAGATCATCGCCTTCCAACATTCTCGCCAGCGCCCTGGGCAACTGTCGCCCCACTGGATCGAAGTCGCCAAGCCGGCTCAGAGTGTCAATCAGAATCGGGAAGTCGACTCGTTTAAACTGCAAGGAAAAGTTCCAAACCCAGTCTTCATAGCTTTGGAGCGATTTCACTTTTCCGCTCTCGTCCATTGTCACAAGAAGAAAAGCCGGCGAGAGCGAAGGCGGTGTTACGTACAGACTCGCTGTCTTGTCGTAGACGTGAGGCTCGATGGCGACGACGACCTTTCGCTGTTGCCCCATGTCCGGCCAGTTCGTCATCCCACGCAACTTCTCACGTGTCATATCGATTGTCGCCTTCAAATTGAAATTCCCGCTTCCATCTCGGGCGAGTTCCTTTCCTTCTGAATTGTCCACATCGTATGAAACTCCTTTGGGAAAACTCGCATCCCCTAACAAAGGACCGAGTACTCCTGCTTGTTCTTGAACACGGACCTCATAGCGAAGGACATAGAGATGCCCTTTTGATGGCTGTGCCACATGAATGCCGATGGTGACAACTGCGCCCATTGGCGGACAATCGCGTTCCACTTCGCACTCGATTGTTAGCTCAGGTAGATGCTCTCCTGCTGGCGGACTCTGTCCAAACACTGTCATAGGGAGAATGAGTAAGCCAAGGATCACGTGGCCGCTGCAGGCTAATGCGCGTTCAGTCTTCATCTGAATCCTCAAGAGGGCTTCTGCTATCGACCAGTCGATCGCCAAGGACAGCTGATATTTTCAATCGAAGGTCCGGATTTTGAAAGCTGATGGTACGTCGGCTTGGTTCCGAATGCAAAGAAATGTTGTCGTGGTCCACAATATTTGGCATTTGGTGGCTGTGGTTTGCCACTGGTGACTTTGCCCGATGACACCTATTGTGTGACAATGCCCGAGTTGCTGTGAACGGATGCGAAGTCGATGATTCGATGACGGATCTGTTGAAGTATTTTCGCGGATTCCCATACATAGACATTGTCTTCGACTGCGACGGCAATTCGTTCGCCGTCTGGAGTGATGTAGATTTGGACGGGGGCTCCGAATTCGCTCGGCACCTGCAAGCTTCCAATACTTTGACACGACCTTGAATTCCAAAGCTGAAGTGTTTGCGGTCCAGTAACCACTGCCACCACATCGCCGCTCGCTTGGATCGCCAACGCGCCTTGGCCGATGGCATCAGAAACCGGTATCTTGTCCACGACTTGCCAAGGTGATCCGCTCCAAATGCGAAATGCATCGGGAGACCCGGTCACCAAACGCAAATCAGAATGCCCTCCCGAAAAACCGACGAACCCACTACGTGGACCTTCCAAAAAGGTGGGACGCATAGTGGACACCGGGCAAACGACAAAGTGCATTAAATTGCGGCGGCCCATGGCGATCCACTGACCGTCTCTACTGAAACTGATGTTCGGTGGTTCCACGTCAGGAACCAACAATTGGGTTTGCTGTTGCCCCAGTTGATGAAGCCACACTCCTTTTTCGCCGGCTCGGCTATAGGCCACTTTTGCAGCGTCGCCGGTGTCAATCGCGAACTGAGCCGCGATGTGCTGATTCGGCAATTGGATGAGACTTTGATCCGTTACGTCCAAGTGGAAAGTGCCGTCAGGCTCCGTAGTCGCGGCTGTGGTGAGACGAATCATTCCTGTTGGCGTGGCAATCCATAGTTGCTCGCAACGGTGATCTGCGCAAGTCGATTTCTGAAGGCATGTTGCCGCACCTAAATCCAAGGATTGCAATTGTTGACGGGTTTCCAGATCCCAAAGGTTCACTCCTTTTGCGTTGCCAACGGCTAGGACGCGCCCCGCATGGAGCCCGGCGAGCACTCTCGGTTGAGCAGCCACTTGTCCGCCTCCTAGATCCCAGCGAAATCGTTCCACTTCAATCTCATAGAACTGAACGTTTCGCGTGTTACGAACCGCCAGCAGCCTTCCATCCCCACTCGGTTCGGTGGCGTGTCCATCGAGTTCGATCACCGCCGTGTCATTGCCGATCCGCCAGAGTCGCGATCGGCCGTCATATCCGTGCGACACGACGAATCGTCCTGTCGCATGAAAGTACAGTTCATGGATCGGCGCGGTTTGCTTGCCCATGGTGTGGGCAAGGATCCAATTACCATCCATCTGTTGATCCCAAATTTCAATTTCATAGCCGCTGCCAATTGCCACGCGATTTGAATCGCTACGCCAAGCCAGCGAGTAAGCGGTTTCACTCGTATTAATCGACTCGCGTGGAGACATCGAATCGGTGGAAAAAATTTCGACTTTAGCCGCATCCATACAGGCAACGGCAAGGGACTTGCCATCGGGTGAATATGCCAAGCTATGTGCGGTCGAAGGCAAGTCGATTGCTGGTCCCAGGCGTTCCGTTGGTCGAGTCTTTGTTGAAAAGCCCTCCAAGTCAACGATCCGCACACTGGCGTTGTTGAGGCCGATTGCTAATGAGTGGTCATCAGGGTGAAAGTCGACTGCCATTCGTTGGATGCTTGCAGGCAAGTCCTTTGCGGAAAGATGCAAGACTTGGCGGCTGTTTCGCCAATCGAACACTCGCAATGTGTTGCGGTTGGCCGATTCATCTTCCCCGATGACTGCTAAATACCGACTATCGTGGCTGAAGCGACAACGCAATGGAAAATCGATCAGCTGAATGCTGGCGACTTCGCGGTCTGTCTTTGTTTCTCGTATGGAAAGTGTTTGGTGTCGATGCTGAGTATAAAACGAGTAGTCTCTGGTCATCGCGGTCGCTTCGATCATATGCGAATGACCAATCAACGGCCAACTGTTGTTTAGACGAAGATCATCACTGACGAGGGCCGCAATCTTGAGATCACGTAACCGAATGAGTTCGCTTTGTGACACCTCAATTCGCTTCGCAACATTTTCAGCGTCGGCGACGGCACGAATCGCCTCGCCACGACGGCCAGCTTCTCGACTCGCAAGCCAAAGCTGTGTTTCACTCAGAGCCGATTTCCAAAGAGCTTGATCAGTCTGTTCTCGCAGTTCGATCGCTTCGGCCCGTTGCTGTTCTGCCACTACGTTTAGCTCGGCCAGCCTCTTTCCACTCGCAATGGCTCGGCGCTCGCCATCGAGGGCTCGTCGCCGAGCCCGATTGATTTGCAAAGTTCCCACTGCCAGAACAATCAATAAGAGACAACCCGCGATGGCAGCGGCGACCGTCATTTCGCGATGCTTTTTTACCCAATAGGTCACCCAAAGAGTGATTCCCGGTGCACGCGCGGAGACTGGTCGATCGTGCAGGTACGCATCCAAATCATCAGCAAAGTCCGCGGCTGTTTGATAGCGGTCTCTGGGGTCAAAAGCGCAGGCTTTGGCGACGATCATGTCGAGCGGCTTTGGGACCTGCCGACACCGTTGTCGAGGCGCGCGAACGGCATAGTTTGATAATTCCTCCAGGACTTTACTTCGAGGTGCGTCGTCGATGACCGGCCGCAGTGTCAACAGCTCATAGAGGGTGGCACCCAAAGAATAGATGTCGCTGCGATGATCCAGCAACAAAACATTCCCCAACGCTTGTTCGGGACTCATGTAACGCAGTGTTCCCAGCAAATCACCTGATCGGGTCAGCGTCTCGGTGCCTTCGCAGTGAGCCAAGCCGAAGTCTGTGATCCATAGCTTTCCGTCGCAATCGACCATCAAGTTTGACGGTTTGACATCCCTATGAATAACGCCAGCTAGGTGAGCATGATGGAGGGCGTCAGCAATTGTCCTCGCAGCTGCCGCACACCAGCTCCACCACGAATCGCTGGCATAGCGGGGTAGCGAGGGTGTTGCGGTTTGATCGACGGTCGCAGCCGGCTTGTCACTCTCGCGAGAAGGTTGCTCTTGAATGATCGCAATCACTTCACTGAGATTCCAGCCGCGAATCAATCTCATGGCGTAATAGGAAACGCCGCAGTCGACACCTACTTCATGGACGTTCACGATCGCGGGATGATCGAGTTGGGCCACTGCTCTTGCTTCATTCTCAAAGCGTTGCAGCAAACGAGTATTGCTAAGCGGCTGCGGCAACACTTTGATTGCAACATCGCGGTTCAGTGTTTCGTGTCGCGCCGCGTAAACGATTCCCATTCCTCCGCGTCCAAGAGGATGCAGCAATTGATAGTGTCCGAGCCGATCACGTCCGAGCGTCGTCGGGCAATGCGGGGACTCGGTCTCCCTGGCTCCACCGGAGAACTCATGTTCGGACGGCACGCGATCGGTGAACTGCGCCGAGGTGGTTCGTGAGTCGGCTGTATCCTCAACGATGTTGGGAGCCTTTTCGATAAACTGATGCAACGCCTGCAGACTCTCCAGGCATTCAGGCAGCGAATCTGCTAAATGCGGGTGCTCGGCGAGCAACTGATCCACATCGACGGACTCACCTCGCTGACGTTTCGTCAGATAGTCGTCGAGTATCATCGCCAATTGCTCGCTCGGTGCGAGGTCGGCAAGCAGTTCGGCTCGTGATTTCGGTGTCATTGATCGCTCGCACTCAACTGTTTCCGAAGTGCTTGGAGTGCTCGTAGCCACAGCATTCTCACCGCCGGACACGAACGTCCCATCTCTGTCGCAATCTGGTCGAATGACAACTCTTGAAAATTCCGCAGCATCAACACGTGACGATAGTCTGGACGCAATTGCGTTAGGGCACTCGACACAGCCGCGATCTGAGCATAGCGGTCAACATTGTCTTCGGGCCGATTCGACTGGTCGACCAGGGACTGTTCGAAGCGGATGGCCGATTCCTCGAATCGATCCAGTTGTGAGAATTTGACCTCACGACGTATATCGCGACAGGCGGCACGAACATGAGCTTCATGTAGCCGCAATAACGTATGGTGCAAGATCTTGCGCAGCCACGCCACAAACTCGTATTCGTGTGTCCCGCGGTAGTTTCCCCGATCACGATACGCTTCCAGCAACGTTTCTTGAACCACGTCCGATGGACTGACGCGTTCTCGCAAACGTTTCCCCAGTTCGGCTTCCGCCAACAACGACAGGTACGAACGATATCGATTCAGTTGATCCGATAGCGAGCTGTCTGATCGCGATACGTCCATTGGTGACAACCGAATCGATTCCCAGCAAAAACCATCTGTACTTCCCGTCGGTGAGGGCCGACGCATTGCCAATCGCGCAACGCAGAAAAACAAGAAAATAGCAGATTCGGCAATAAAGTGGGACGCTCAAAACGGTTTGTCGTTGAGTACTGAGTTTCACGAAAAAACGTCGTTGCGCATGACGGTCGCTGTCTGCCAATCTCCCATAGCAACGAATTCACGTCAGGCTTCTAAGCCCAGATCACAACAGGGAAACGGCTGAACCGATGACCCCAGTCGCCGTGTACCGCCCACTCACCGACCAATCTTCATGCCCGTCACAGAAACCCCCAATGCGCAAGAACTCTCAGTCACGCAACCGTTTCAATCATTTACCCATCACGGCAGGTATTGTACTCGTCGTCCTGGGCATTTGGACTCCTGCCGCTGCGGGGGTGATCACGTCGATGCAATTGAGCACGAACGGATCGTCGCAGTTGGATGCAATCGATTCGTTCGCATTTAACGACGACCAAGACCTGGGCAGATTTTGGACATTTGCCGGGACGATGGGTGATTCGCTGACACTGAGCGTGATGCGTTCCGAACCCCAATATGATCCGTACGTTTGGCTGTTTGAAGGCGCGTTTACGGATACGAGTGAGTTTGGTGGTGGGGCATCCAGCTTCATTGATTCGGGCGATCCAGGATTTCTCGGCTTTTTCGACGATGGTGGTGCCGCCTACGCCGCGGATTACATCCTGCCGGGCGAGTTCACTTACGACGTGCAGTTCACATTGTCTTTGCCAACCAGCGGCACTTACACCGCGATTGTGACCAGCTTTAACAGTGGCGACGACGGTGGAGATGGTTTCTACGACTATCAAATTTCCGCCAATGTTTCATCCGCCGCCGTGCCCGAACCGTCGTCGGTTTGGCTAATCGCTGGAGCCATCATTCTGTGCGGCCGACAACATCGGCGGAAACGACGTTAGAAACAGGATCGCGTGTGCGCATTGGCAACTGAACGCCCTTTACTTCAAGAATCTTAACGTGCCTACAATCCGCCCATCAAGAAAGAATTCCAACCGTCGATCCATACGCCTTCGCGACCGGCGGCGTCGACATGTCTTTGAATCGCTTGAACCACGGCATCTGCTGTCGGCGGATGCGATTAGCGGTTTGTCCGGCGTCAATCGTCAATCTGGCCCCGAATCCGACGCGTTGACAAGCGGCATTCTGAGGACGTTTTATGAAGGCGTCTCTCAACTTGAGGCAGTTGCCAATCAACTCCAATCGACTGCCGAATCGATCTCGGACGTTCCAATCGTCGACGAAATCGCGCTGTTCGATAAACCGCTCGATGGCCTGTTCGCAATTGGCGACACGGTAAGGAAGTTCGCACAAAATGCGTCCTTGCGTCCCGAGGTCATCTTGATCGATCACGTTTCCGGCAGCCCAGTTGCCCCGACCTTTGCCGCCGGGTCAGGCAATTTGAGCTTTAATCTGTCGATCGATGGCGGCAGTCCGATGACACTGATTGCGGAGGAGCCGTCCGATCTCAACGGTGACATTCTGCAACGCGCGAACGCCTGGAAAGACAGCCTTAACAACGCTGCGTCTGAGGTAGGCATTGACGATCAAGTCGTATTCGAAGTTGTCGCGCAAATCAGTGAGATCAATAACTCGCCAGCTATAAGAATGCGGGCAGCAGACAACACCAACATTGACACCATCTCGCTGACCACGCCGCTGTTGGAAGCGACTGATCCAGTTCCCGCATTCGGACAAGTGGATGATGTGATCCGCTTCGATATGACGTTGACACTGAAGACGCTTGATGGTGACGGAAACGAGCAAACGATCGACTTTGACACCAGGACACTTGTTCAGCCCGATGGATCGATCGCACATGTCCCGGTGAAGATCGATCGGACGCTTGGGATCCCCCGAGCGTCGGCAGCCGATTCGATTGACAACGCCGTCGCCCAAGATCTTGTCGACGATTTGAACCGGGCGTTAGGAAACGTTGATTTACGTTACCCCGAAGAGATTTTCGACAGCAACGAGAACGTAAGCGGCGACGACACGGATGAACGACAGATCGCTCGGTCGCTACGATCATTGGGGACCTACTTGAAAGCCGTTCTGGTGGGCAACGAGTGTGACCGGCAACCCGCGAGGCTTCTGCGGAGCATTGCGGAATCTGGGTAAACAAAAAGCGGCCAACCTGCCATGATTTGGGTTCTAACTTCCAGGTATCAAAGGCAGGAGGCCGCTGAAATGAGCGTCGAACATTCAAGCGATATTGACAACCCCACTTCGTCTTCTTTTCCGCAGTCGCCCGAGCAAATCGCCGAGAAACTGCAGCAGTGCGGCGACACCATCCGAGAACACGTCGTCAATGCTTCTAAATGCGGCCAGTCTTTCGATGAAACCGAGCGTGCCGTGTGGAATCTTGTCTTGAAAACCGGCTTTCTGGCGATGGAGCTCTTCACCAAACTCCAAGGCAAGGGGGACCTTGGTGATCAAGCGGTCAGCGAATCAGGCAAAACACTGCGACGCAGCGAGAAACCGACCGACACGGTGGTTCGGTCGATTTTCGGTGAACACGCCTTTCAACAGTACACCTACAGCCCGGGAAAGAACAAGAGAATCGAACTGCATCCGATCAGCGCCCGCATGCAACTGCCGGAGCACCGCTGGTCGTACCTGCTCCAAGAGTTCTCCCAAATGTTCTGCGTCGAATCCGCATTCAACCAGGCCGCTGATAATCTCGAACTCGTTTTCGGAGCGAAATTCTCGATCGACACGCTCGAACAGACCAGCCAGAGAATGGGGGTCCAGGCCGATGCCTTTCTGGACGACTTGCCCACGCCCAAAAAGAAGGATGAAGCCGAGCTTCTCGTCGCTTCGGCCGACTGCAAGGGCGTTCCCTTGATCAAAGACGATGCCGCCAAAGTTGCTGCTTTTGAGACAGCAAAGAAACGGCCCGGAAACCGTCGCATGGCAACGGTCACGAGTGCTTACACCGTCGATCCCTATGTTCGCACAGCCGAGCAAATTGTCGCTGCCTTGTTCCGTGATGACAAAGAACCCGGCACGCAATCACGCAAGAGCAAAAAGAAACGACCGCGGCCAAAGCACAAGCATACATCGGCTCACTTTCCCGCGACCTTCGTGGACGACGATACGGAGGTTCCCATCAGCGGTATCCACGAGGGGATCGCATGGCTCGCAGATCAAGTCAGTGTCCGCCGAAAGAAACTCCAAGTGATCATTCTGTTAATGGACGGTCAGCAGAGCCTCTGGGAAGTCGCGCAGTTACACTTAGGCGACGATCCATTAGTGGTGCCAATCTTGGACATCATTCACGTAGCGACTTACGTGTGGGAGGCTTCGTCATTGTTCGAGAAATCCAGCGAAAAGCGAGCAGCGTTTACGCGGGAGCGATTGCTGAAAATCCTGCGTGGTGAGGTCAACGGGGTGATCCGAGGGCTACGTCGAATGGGTTCGCTTGGGAAACTCAAGGGCGATAAACTCAAAGACCTTCGACGCATCTGTGGTTACTTCGAGAAACACAAGGATCGGATGCGTTACGACGAATATCTTGCTGCAGGCTACCCGATTGCCTCGGGTGTGATCGAAGGCGCGTGCGGGCACTTGGTAAAGGACCGCATGGAACGAAGCGGGATGCGTTGGACGCTGGAAGCTGCACGGAGCATGCTCAACGTGCGGGCGGTATTTCAGAGTGACTACTGGGATAAATTCTGCAAACAGCGAGTCACGGAGTTGAGCGAGAGCACCCATCCAAACCGTAACATGGTCTGCCACTACACTCCGCTTACCATGGCATGTTAACCGGCGGGTTGCCGGTCACACTCGTGGGCAACGGCGATGAGCAGCGGATCACGATCGTGGCGAAAGGATCCGATGTCAAAGCATTTTCGATTGACCATGCTGGTGCCGGAGGAAACGCCGCACTATTGGGATTTTCGACGACACAGAGCGTGAATGCAGACACGCTCCCACATCGCAGCGTCTTGGGCATGACCAGCCGCCGGGCGACGCGGGATGTGAATCCCGCCCTGCTCAGTCAGTTACCCGAGGATGCTTTGGAGGAACTCCGGTCGCGACTGGGTATCGCACCCGAGGCATGGAGCTACGACGCCGCGGAGAAGACCTTGATTTTTCGTTTGGAAGGTTCGGTTCCAACGCAATCAAAATCGGTCGCAATGAATTTGGATCGTACGATCAACCTGGGAGTGTTTGGAGAGCTTGAATTGATTGCTCAAGCCACTGCGAGCGCGTCCGCCTCAAACATTGGGTTCCAGCTAAATGTCGGGCTGAATCTGGATCCCAGCGACCGCTCGATGATGATCAACGCCGGCACAAGGCTTGCCGAGTTAAACGATGGTCGAGGTGTCGGCACTGCGGTCGGCGTGGCAGGAACGGCAGCACCAGGCTCACGTCTGGAGCGAAACCGCGACACACCGTTCGACATTCAGTACAGGCGTGCCGGCAACAGCAAGGTTTTCACGCAAAAGATCTATTTGCGCAACGTCGACACGGTGGATAATCTGACGGCGCAAGATTTAATTGACGATCTACAATCCGCACTGGATGATTCGGGACTGGGCAGTTTGTTCGAAGCCGTGCTCATCGAGGACGCCGACGATAGCTCACGCAATCGCTTGCACATTGTCGCGATCGATCCGTCCATTGCTTGGATGGAAGTTCGTATTGACCGTCGCTTGGCGACGCCGTTCGGGATGTTGGCAATCAACGATAGTGACTACCGGCAGGCTCCGACACAACCGGCAACCGGCGACAACCGCACGGCCTATCCCGATTTATTGGTCAAGGATTTGGCGAGAGATCAGGAGTATTTTATCAGCCTGGATGGTGTGATCACACTCGGACAAGCGTTGCAGGCAATTTCGGCTCAGACCGGCGGACTGGTCAGTGGATCGATCCGCGATCAAAGCCAGATTGTGTTGACGTCCGATACGCCATTCGAAGTTAGCAACCTGGATACTGGTCAGCTCACCTCGCATGCCGCGTATGATCTGGGGCTGCTGGCGACCAGCGAGTTTGTCGCAGGGAACTATGAAATCGCTAGTCCTCTCTTGAATGACGTCCCCCTTTCCGACCGCGTTTTCTTGGCAGAATCGTTTCCCGGGGATGCTGCCAAAAAGACAAGTTTGTCAGCCAACATCGACTTGGAATCTCGCAACGTCGCCATCGGTGGCGCTCTGGGCATGATCGGGCTGGAGGCGACGACGCAGAGCAACAACCCGATCAAGATCGGTTATGGACTGGACCTGGAATTGACCGACCCGGGAACGTCAGCGGACGACGGGCGTATAACGCTACGAGAGCTGATTCAGGCTGAACCACTCGATCTGTTTTCCCCGCCAACGTTGTCCGATATCACCGTCGGTGGAAAGATCGACGTACGAGGGGAGCTGCAAGGCGTTTTCAGTTCCACGCCACTGTTAACGATGACGCTCAATAAGCCAGAGTCGGGTTTGGACTTGCTGACGTTTGACACCTCGGCGATGGACGACGTGCTGAAACAGTTGCGAAGTCTGCAGCCCCAAGACGTCGCGGCAATACTATTGCGTGTCGTCGACCAATGGACAAATGGTGAGTCGACCGCATTCTTGCGAGAAAAGCTACCGATCGTCGGATCGGCACTGGCCGACGTTGCCGATGTGTTGACGAAAGTCCGGGCGGCGATTCGCAGTGTCGTCAGCGAAGTAAACTCACCTGCGGTTGCGGAAGCGATCGATGATGTGCAAGTGACAATCGAAGACTTGCCACTGGCCAGAAGCGAAAAACAATCGATCTTTGATGCTCTTCAAACTGCTCGCGAACTGCTGGCCGAGGTGCGATCGCTGGCCAATACCGAATCGATCACGCCGACGCTGACCAAACTGCTTGCGGCAGTGGGAACGATTCGTCAGGAAGCGAAGAACCTTGGCATTCCCCTGACACCCGCAGCATCCGCTGCACCGGTTGCTGCTCCAGCGGCTTTCAGTCGCGTTCCGGAAGGAGAATCCGTTACGAGAGAACCCAGCGAGCTGGAGCGGTTGGTGATCGAAGCATTGGATCGATTGTGGGACGCATTGCCTGCGGCGAATGACCTCGCAAAGCGTTTTAGTGATGCGATACGCCGCGAGTTGCCAAACAGCGATGATGTGACGTTCCAATTTGATGCGTCGATCGATGACAACAACCGGCCGATCATTCTGGTCGGTCTAAGTTTGTCGCAGGCCGGTGAGATCAAGTTCGATCCCAACTTTACGGTCGATAACTTCTTTATCGGGGCGGATGCGGCGCTCGATGGGGTCTTCGGAGTTGATGCTGAGTTGGGACTCGGTGCCAAGTTGTCCTATGACGGTTCGTCGCCAACGGTGGAGTTGATCACGGCGAACCCCGAAGGCAACCCTTACTATGTGCCGACGCATTTGTCACTCAAAGCGAGTGCGTTGGCGAAAGGCAGCGCCGCCGTGACCGTTGGCACGGCACCGGTTGCCGGCGGTGATGTGAATCTAAGACTGCAGAAGTCGACTGCCGATTCCAATCCCGCAGAGATCATTGTGTCGCTTGATGCCGATGCCGACGGACTGATGCCGGTCGATGAATTGGCGAGCAAGATTCAGTTCGAGGCCAGTGGCGTGCTGACCGGGAATCTGAATGTCGATTTGATTGGCGAGCGTGCGGACAACGTGGTCACGCTGGAGTGGGACATTGCTTCCGGTGAAGCACCGGAATTCGTTGTCGATGAATCCCGTTTGGTCGGACTGTTTGCAAACTTTGATTTTGACTTGGCAACGATCATTATAGGCATTGATGAATTCTTGAGTCTACTTTCCAACACGTTGCGTGAAGAGTTGGACGAATTGCCGATCATCGGCGGCGGCTTGGAAGACATCGGCGGCTTCATTTCAGACCTGCGAACGAAGCTTGTCGAGCCGATTCGCGAGCTTTTCGCCGCTAGCACCATTCGCACTTTTGCTGATCTGGAACGTGAGCTACACGATCGTATCTTTAACGCACTCGGCGATTTGATCACCAACGAGGACTTACTCGATATCACGCTGACGGCAGATCGTTTTGAAATCGAAGTCACCCTCGGCAAATTGTACACGGTAGTCGACATACCCTTCGACACCAATCTGCCTGGGCTTTCCATGCGTGATGGAAGTGGATTGGAGGTTGACATCACACCGACGCTGGATATCGGTTTTGGTGTCAGCCGCTATGAAGGGTTTTATTTAATCAATGGCACCGGCAACGAACTGAGTCTACAGATTGACGCTCACTTGGCACCGGAAACCGAATTGAATCTGGACCTCTTTGTGCTCGATGTCACGGCATCCCAATCGTCTGATGAACCAGCAACCGGGGTTTCTGGTTCGATTCAGATTGATCTGGGCAACCAAGAAACGCCCATCGGGCAACTCAACCAATTCGATGTGCGTATCGCTGTGGATGCCAATCTGAACCTGGATTTGAAGACGCGAGTTGCGGGCGGTGTTTTGCCGTCTATCACCGCCGACTTGGTCGGCCATTGGGGATTCGACACTGACATGGGCGGTGTTCAATCACCTTCGTTTTCTCTGAACAACATCTCGCTGGACGCTGGCAGATTCCTGGGCGAAGTGATTGGTCCGGCGGCACAAAAAATCAACGAGTATTTGGAGCCGGTTGCCGACATTATCGAGATTCTGGAAACCCCGATTCCCGGCGTTTCTCAGCTATCGCAATTGGCTGGCAACGGCCCAGTGACGCTGTTGGATCTGGCGCTATCGCAATTGGATGCGAGTGATCGCGAATCGACGAAGAAGTTTATTCAGTTCCTGAAGACGGTTCAGTCGGTGACGGAACTCTCGAATCGTATTTCGGCAGCGGGTGAGATCAACTTTGGCAGCATTTCCTTTGCGGGCGAGGGGCTGACCGAGGCGGGTTGGAACTTGAATGTCGGTGAGACACTGGGAAACCTTCCAGGTATTACGGTTGATTCCGGCGTTCGTTCTAATCCGCTGGCTACCGCCAACGCCGAACTCGACTCGCTCGTGGCAGAACTTTCGCGCGAACCGAGTTCTGCAAAGCGAAAGGATCAAGGACTCGGATTGAGTTTTAAAGTTTGGGACGAGCCGAGCAGTTTAATACGCATGCTGTTGGGTCAACCGATCGATTTGATCACATGGAACGTTCCGGAGCTAAAACTTAGCTTCGATTGGGCCCAACGATTCCAAATCATTCCGACACCACCGATCAGCGTCGAGATTGGTTTGGAAGCCGTGATGGAGATCGATCTTTCGTTGGGACTTTCTAGTCGAGGACTGCAAACGGGTAATTTGCTGGATGGATTCTTCTTTGGTGATCGGGCGGACGTTACCACCGGTGACGACATCGACGAGTTGACGTTGCGTTTGGGCGCGACGTTGGCGGCGTTGTTGGACTTGGGAGTTGCCTCGGCGGGAATTCAAGGCGGTTTGTACGGTCAGATCGCGGCCAACTGGCGTGACCCCGACGGCGACGGAAGATTGTATTTTGATGAACTCGGCAAAATGCTTCGCGACGATGGGTTCGAATGTCTGTTTGATCTTCGTGCCGAACTGACCGCTGTGATCCGCTTGGTTTGGCAGGTGTTGTTTGCCGAGGGTACGATCGATATCGCCGAGATCACGTTGTTCGAAACGGACAACAGCAGCGTGTGTCCGGCTCGCTTGGCCGCGCACGTTTCCGACGGCAATGAGAAAGACAGTCGCGATTTCCCGAATATACTTCCGGAGCATTTGCTCGAACAAATCATTGGCCCTGAACCAGACTCCCAATATGCCCCGGCAGGCACATTGATCATTCACGCCGGGGCGATGGCGGGATTGAGGCATCGCGGTAGCAGCAAAGATGTAAGCGAATCGTTCACGCTATCCAATCCGGCACCTGGCGTGGTTCGTGTGCAAGGAATGGGATTGGACAATACATTTGGAGGAGTCACCTTGGTCGCCTTCGACGGCGGGCTGGGCAATGATGAATTGAACGTCATTGCGGATCCGGAAACGAACCGTACTTTCAGTTTGCCAATTGTTGCCTTTGGCGGTGTCGGCCGCGATCGCCTGTATGGTGGCAACAAGGAGGACCATCTATTTGGTGATGCTGGCGATGACTTTTTGTTCGGCGGCGATGGGGGGGATCAATTGTTCGGCGGTGATGGCGATGATCAATTAGACGGCCAAAAAGGCGATGACTCGTTGTGGGGAAATGCTGGACGGGACACGCTTTTTGGTGGTGATGGCAACGACACCCTCCACGGCGGATTGCAAGACGATCATCTGTACGGCGGAGATGACTTCGATACGCTCTACGGTGACGACGGTCATGACTGGATCGAAGGCGGGGCTGGCGATGACCCGCTGATCGACGGCGGCACAGGAAACGATTATCTGGTTGGTGGATCTGGGGCCGATTTTCTGCTCGGCGGTTGGGGTAACGATAGCCTGATCGCCTACCAGATCGATGGCCCGGTTGTGCAAGGTCAAGCCGACGATGATGTGCTTGAAGGCGGCCCCGATGACGATTTTCTGTGTGGTTCCGCGGGTTCGAATTCTCTCTATGGCGGAATCAGCTACAACACGTACCGCAACGACTTGATCGATTTTGACAACACCATCCCAGTGCTGCCTGGAGGCTACCTACTGGAGTCGTGCACCTCTGAATTGCCCGATTCGTTACCAACGCCACAATCCGGGTCGGTCACGGTGCGAGTGTTCCGCGACCACAACGCGGATCACGCCATGGGCAGCTCCGAAAAGTTCGAGAACGATTGGGAAGTTGAACTCATCGATGCCGAGGGAGGCTCGGTCGCGACGGCGTTTTCGCAGGACGTCGACTTGAACACAGACGACTACATTGATCCGACGCTAGAACGTGGAATCGTTCGTTTTGACGACGTGATTCCAGGAACCTATTCACTGCGAATAGTCAAAACGCTCGGAAAGGATTTCGAGCGCATCATTCAAACTGCACCGCAACCGACAGGCTCGGACGACTTGATGCCAATCGTCGTTGCCGTCGGCGACGCACAAAGCATCGATGCTGGTTTGATCGGCATGCACCTGCGTCCCGAAATTCGCGGCACGGTTTTCCATGACATCAACGGCAACGGAAGACGTGATGAAGGCGAGCCAGGGTTGGAGGGTCGTAATGTGTACATCGATGCGGACAACGACGGCACCAACGACAGTTTGGCTCAAACAATCACGTTTCCGACCGAAGTCTATCTGGGGAGCAGCAAAAACGGAGACTTCCGGTTCATTCTGAAGGATACGCAACCTGGCGAACGTATTGTCCGATTGGATTTAACCAGCGGCGTGCAAACATCGCCAGCGGATCAAGAGATTTATTTTTCTAACTTGAACTCGAACGCCGACCTGGAACAAAGCTGGAGTTTGCCGAGGCATTACATTGCACCCAATCAAAGCGAACGCATGTTGGGCTTGTTCGGCAACGAGTCCACGTCGCTGTCGTTGTCGAATCTGCCGGCACACGAAAGCTTGGAGATTGAATTTGATCTTTGGATCGTCGGTTCATGGGACGGTAAGCCAGCCGACGACGAAGGTAGCAGCGGTCCTGGCGACGTTTGGAGCTTCCAGGTCGATTCGCAGACGGAATTCATCACGACATTCTCGAACCTTCAGGGATTCGAGGTAACGCCACGACTTCAGGATTACCCCGAACAACTCGACCAGGCAGCGGCGAACCAGCACGCCGGAGGAACCGGTGCTTTTCGCGCGCCTTACTTACCCAACGGCACCGGACTCAACCCACTGGGCGAACCCAATAGCCGCCAAGCGGCCTATCGGATGTCCCTCTCGGTTGATCATGTCGACTCGAACGCAGTCATTCGTTTCTTGGGCAGCCGATTGGAAGCGGGTGAGACCTGGGCGATTGACAATGTACGCGTCACCGCAAAACGAGTCGGCTACACGCTCGATATCGACTACGAACAGTCGGTGACGGAAATCGACTTTGGGATCAGCGACTTTGTTTCGACCAGCCAAGCGATCGTCCAAACAACACAAAAATCGTCGGCTGCGTCCAACGAGGAGATTGAGGGCTTCAGTTCTCACTCGGCCGCACCGACCATCATGGCGCCGACGCTGGCCGCGCCAGCGGTCATGGCGGCAGGCGAATCTATCAGTACCTATGCGGTCAGCGGAATCCGTTTTGAGGATACGGATACGGATGGTGTCTACGACTGGTCGGGCGGCGATCGAGAGTCTGGCATCGCTGGGCAACCTGTCTATGTCGACCTCAATGGCAATGCTGCATATGACGCAGGCGAACCGTACACCTTGACCAACAGCAACGGTGCTTTCACGTTCCAGCTTGAACCCGGCACCTACACCGTTCGCGAGCTGATGCCGCCTGGATGGACCGAGACGTCGCCAAGCGAAAGACCTTGGGGCATTACCAGCGACGGCTACTTGGCCGAAATCGATCCAGAAACCGGTCACTACACCCACGTCAAACCGATCGAGTTGCCTGACGGGTATGCAGCCACGCAGTGGATCGGGTTGACATACGACACTTCGGGGCTAGCAGGCCGCTTATTGGCGGTCGGAAATTTCTCCCTCTTTCCCGTGGGCGATTTGCTGAGTTTTCTCTTCGAGATTGATTCAATCACCGGAAAAGCGACATTGCTGACACAGCTCTCCGAAGGCATCCCTGAGGGCGATCTCGTCGCCGACTTCGGTGGCCTGCATGCCGTCAAAACGTACGGAAACGCCGCTTGGTTGGTTGACATTGACACCCAGTCCGGTCAAGTCACCCGACGCGGCATCTTTCATGTCGGCTCGGAGTTTGGACCTCCGGATGCATCTTCACTGACGTTTCACAATGGTGACTACTGGTCGGTCGTCTATGACGGACAAGCTCAGTTGGTTCAGATCAATCCGTTCACCGGTCAAGCGAAATCGAAACGTCCGCTTTCGGATCCCTTGTTCGGCAGTGTTGCAGGAATGGTGGCTTATCGCGGTGAGCTAACGCCGAGATTCTTGTTCGCTGCGGGTGAACCACGCACGGGCGAGAATGCACCCGCCATATATGACCTGGATTCCGACGGTTCGCTAGCGAATCTGCATTCGGTTCCGCTTAGCTTCTCGGGCTTGACCTGGGTTCCCGACCGCGGACACATCGTTACCGTCATCGATCAACCGGTCGACAGCTTATATTTCGGCAACATTCGCACAACGATTGTCCCCGACGGAAAGGATCACATCGAAGGTCACGCTGGCGTTGATTGGATCTGGGGAGACAACGATGTCAGCTACGACCCGTATATCATTTCGCTCGGTGATGACGACGAATTGATCGGTGGCGCGGGAGCCGACTATCTCAGGGGGGATTTGGGAAACGATATTCTCTGGGGGAAGACCCATGAGGTCGCCGCAGCATCGCCAACGAGTGCCTCCGAAAACGATGACCTGGACGGTGGTGAGGGAACCGATACGGTGGTCAGTTGGCTGGATGCGGATCAAACACTCACCAATGGCAACATCTCTTTCAGCCCGTCGTTGCTCGTTTCCGACAGCCTCTATTCGATCGAGCACGCTGAGCTTCGAGCGAGTTCGATGAATTCGCAAGGCCGCACGCTTGACGCATCTGCTTTCACCAGAGGCAACGTGAAGTTGGTCGGCGGTGGCGGCGACGACACACTGATCGGATCACCGCAAAACGACGACCTGGAAGGCGGCGAGGGCAACGATAGTCTGAGCGGCGGTTCGGGAGCGGATCGTTATTTGTTTACCGTGCCGACGAGCCAAGAGAACGACGTCATACGCGATACCGATGGCATCGACACGTTGGATTTCGGCCGTTACGACGATTCGGTGAACGTCTTTCTGAACCGACGTATGATGCTCACGGGAACTCGTAATCTTGAGAATCTTGATTGGGACTCAGACCCCTATGGGATTGAGAACGTCGTCGGCGGTGGTGGCGATGACTGGATCGAAGGAAACGACGGCGCTAACCGGCTCGAAGGCGGCGACGGCAACGATACGCTGTTGGGGCTGGATGATGAAGACTTCCTCATTGGCGGCGCTGGCAACGACTCGCTCGATGGCGGCAACGATCGCGACGTGTTCTTTTTTTCAGACGTTCTCGGTGTCGATGAAAACGACATCGTTAGCGGTGGTAACGGTCGCGATCTGCTCGATTTCTCATCCCTTTCGGGCCAGCAACATTTAATCGTCGATCTGGACGCGTCGACGACTGTCGCAAGCCATGATGGACGAACCGTTCGCTGGAAAACCAAGGCGATAACTGATATCGAAGACATCGTCGGTACGTCCGGCGACGACCAGTTCTACAACGGCATCGATGGGAACCGAATAAGTGGCGGCGACGGCGATGATGTTTATTACTTTCGACATCTTTCCGCGCTCGATTGGATCAATGAGTTCGAAGGTCAAGGTCGAGATCGAATCGACTTCAGCTTGACCCCAGCTTCGGTGTCGCTGTCAATTGACTTGTCGAGCCAGGTTTTAGCGGAATTGAATCAAGCCGGTACGGCAATCCGTGTGCGTGCCGGTGGTGATCTCGAAGCCATTGAAGATGTCGTTGGCGGACAAGGTGACGATGTGATACGAGGCAGTTCCCGTGATAACCACATCGACGGTTGGTATGGCAGCGACCAAATCCATGGCGAATTGGGCGACGATCGATACATCATTTCGCCAGATCCCTCCAATCGAGTCGATACGTTCTTCGAAAACGCCGGCGGCGGCAGCGACACAATCAGTTTTGCGGAACACTACGCGGACCGAACCGACCCGATCATCGTAGAACTGTATGGCGGCACCGCCAGCATTGCCGGTGTGCCGCGAGTCACCCTGGATGATCCGCAGCGATTCGAAAACGCGATCGGCGGCGGTGGCAACGACACGCTCCTTGGCAATGACGGTAACAATCGCTTGGTTGGAGGCGATGGCAACGATCGGTTTAGTGGACGAGGCGGGAATGACCGATTGATGGGAGGAGCGGGTGACGATCGATACGCCTTCGAATCGCTGCGATACGTCCAAAGCGGAGGCTCCAATCAGTATCAAGTGATTCCCGAAAACGATGTGATTCTGGATCCGACCGTGGTACTGGATGAGTTCGGGGTACTGGTGTTGGATGCGGACGGGCGTCCGATCCCGTCGACGAACTCCGGCAACGATACGATTGATTACGTCGACGTGCCTCCAACATCGATCTACAGCCTGTCTATCGACCTGGGGAATAGTCTGCCTCGCATGTCCGAGTACTATGCGGTTCCACCTCTACCGCCGCAGGGAACGGTGGTCAATCCGGTCCTAGCCTATCGCTGGATTGATCGCACATACTGGAGTTGGAGGGACCAGATTTTCGGCACCGTTCTCGAAAACATCATTGGCGGTCCAGGCAACGACACATTGATTGGAAACGACGCATCCAACATCATTCAGGGTGGTGGCGGAGACGATACGATTTACGGTCTCGGCGGCAACGATTTATTGCTTGGCGGAGGTGGAAACAATGTGATTTATGGTGGCCGAGGAAACGATCGATATCAATTCAATTGGATCAGCGACTCTTACGATATTTTGGTCGAGGAAGGGGGAACCGTAGTCGGCGAATCGCTTCGCGTTGGTGGAAACGACACTCTCGACTTCACCGGTGCACCAATGGAGATTTCATTTGATCTCTCTGACTTTGCCCCGGGCACCGGCGATCCCTCAAGCTATCGCGACATCGGCATACTGCCAGGAACCCGACTCCTGTTGAAGGCACAGGGTCAATCGATCACATCGCCTGATCAATATGACGGACGACCTTTCGAAAACGTGATCGTCCCCCCGACGCCGGCGTTAGCGGCAAGTTTGAAAGTGTTCGATAGCAACGATGACGATGCCTTGTCGTCACTTGATGCACTGTTGATCGTCAATTGGCTCAGGAACAACCGTGCTGATGGCCAAGAAGCACGGTCTCTGAATTCGAGCATTGACCGATTTGATAACAACGGCGACGGCCGAGTTACCTCACTCGACGCGCTGCGGGTCATCAACGAACTTGCGAAGCAGGGCGTAAGGCGACAGCAATTGAAGACAGAACCGATGAATCACGCGGCAGTGTTCCAAGGCGATGAGACGACACGCCCGTGGGCTTTGACCAGAGACTTAGACCTCGAATGGCTCGAAGATGATGAACTTCGGGAGCGAATCCTGTAGTTCGCCCGACGGTTTGTTGGAGTTTGCCTGGACCATCAGTTCACTTGCCACACTCCTCGCGATGGGACTCGGTACACCTATGCCCGATGAGTGAACGAGGATATCGAAAGAAGAAGGTGTCGAGAAAGAGGTGTCCGGTCGAGAAAAAGGTGTCCGACACCCTTTCTCTTTCGACACCCTTTCTCTTTCACTGCCTACGGCGTCGCGAACGATGTATGAAAGTCGCCCCCGCTATCAACAACCACGCAAGCGTTGACGGTTCCGGCACGGCGACGGCGTTGTTGACGGTAAACAAGCCATTCATCACGGTGGTGAACGACGAGATGTCCACCAATCCGCCCGTATTGGCAGTGCCGCGTTTGGCATCCACCAGGGTCAGATCCAAGTCAAAGGTTCCGCTTTGGACCGAACGGTCCAACAGAAAGTCGACAGACATCAGGCGCATCGTTTGGCCACTTCCAACGTTGTACTCGGTGTCGTTCGACGCCGCTCCGAATGAGTACAAGCCGGTGTGCTGGGACAGACTGACCATCGGAGTTTGAGAGAAATTAAAATCCGCTTCTTGGGCGTTGGAATACCTCAAATTGCTGCCGGGATCGTTTAATCGAAACGTGAATCCAGAAAACACCGACGGTTCTGCTGAACCATCGTGCGTCACCAAAACGTCAATCGTGAAGACTTGGTCAATGCCATTACTTTCGACGGTCGTCTGCCCCGGATTGAATTGAAGGACGAACGCCGCGTCCGCAGAACGAGTCAGCATCCAAAGCAACACAATCGCCGCCAACCCATTGAGACAAACCCGACTCGCAAGTTTTAGAGTTGCGCATTGCAAAGCAAGGGCCCGCGAACTTGCGTTGAATCGGGCTCTCTTACCTGCAATGAACCCAACTTGGAAACGCGTCAGTGAGGAAAGACGTTCAATCGTCCCACATACCAGCGGTTCTACTCGCTCGCGCGTCTGGCTTGTAAGAGCGAAACGATTCATGACAACTCTCCGTCAAGGAACAAATCCGATAACGCCGCGTCGACCATCGATGCTTGCGATTCAGCCGGTTCTAAGTCTGGCAACTCCACCCAATCCAACGTCTCGGTTTCATTCGAGGTGATCACGCCATCCGTCTTCAGAATCGGTTCGGACCACAAATCCGCCTCCGTCACATCGCGAGTCGCCGCGATCAACATCGGTTCCGATGGCCCGCTCACGATCATCCGCGCCGAATCGGCGATCACGTTCATCGTGGGGCCGCTGATCGATGCGGACTCGGCGATGAAAGACTCTTCGCCTTCCAGAGCAATGTGTCTGAGGTTGTTGATCACCCATAACGCGTCCAATGCCGTCAAGTTCCCGTCGCCCGTCGTGTCGTAGAACTCCATGCCGAACACGTCAAGCACCGCCGGATCAACTAACGTCACTGCTTCGCCGACAATGTCGTCTTTGTTTCTGAGTCGATTGATGATCTTCAGCGCGTCGAGCGCGGAGACTCGCCCTGACGCGTCGACATCGTAACGGTTCAATGGGTTGGTCCAATTCATTCCTGAGAATTGCAAGATCGTGTCTTCGAAACGCGCGATCACGTGCAAGCTTCCGTTGCCGACCCGAGTGCTGGTGATTTCAAACGGATCCGTCATGATCACACGGTCGTTCGGTTCAGCCGACACCATCAAAGTATTTGAACCTGGCGACATGGTTCTAATCGCTGCGGCGCTGACAACCACGTCGTTGGCCCCAAAGCCGGACAAGTCGACGATCTCGACCGATTGAAGGGTTCCGTTGGCAAGGAGATTGACCAAGTCGATCGTTTGTTCGTCAGTCTGCGGAATCAGACGGTCCACGCCCCCCTTGCCGTCCACTGAAGCGTTCAATTCGGATGAATCGGACAGCGAGATGGTGTCATTGAGGGACGATCCGCTTACCGTGATCGCTTGCCCGATCGGCTGAGATTCCAATTCCACGCCATTGACGGATAACGTTTGTCGAGAACCTGCTGTGTCCAAAGAAACGCGGTTGACGGTCAGCCCACCCGAACCGGCCGTGCCGCTGGGCAAGCCCAACGCGAAGTGATCGCTGAACGCTTGCAGGTCGCCGATCGTCACCAAGCCGTCTCCGTTGACATCGGCACGGATACTGTAATTGGCGTCGCCCGGTTCGCTGAAGTAGGCCGCATTGTAGATTGACAGTTCTGCTTCATTGACGACTCCGTTGCCGTCGAGGTCACCAGGCAAGATGCTGAAGTTCAACGTGTATCCGCCCGTGATGGAGAGTTGGTAACGGTCCAGACCGAGCGGTTGACTTAGTCCCAGCGTGGCGAGTTGACTTGCAGCGTCGTAGTTGAACGACGTGACTTGTCCCGAGTAATCCGTCGTGTTGACACCTGCCAATCCGAAATCGCTTTGTTGCAGGGTCGCTCCATCGTCATCGGCAAACTGGATGTGTAGGGTATCCAGGACTTCGGACGAAAACGCGGGGGAGTCGACTGTGCTGGCCGTGATGTCAAAACCAAGAGACTTGGCAGGGTCCACATGAGAGGCCACGAAACTTGGCCAAGCACTCGCGGCGAGATTCACGGCAACAACGTTGGGCACTGCGGAGGCTTTTTCAACGGCAGTCAGTATGACTTCGGTGGCCGTGTAATTGACTCGCAGATCCACGTCGCCAAAAGCAAGCGTGGCACCGTCGGGAGCGTTGGTGAAGGTTCCGACGATCGAGTTCTGGACGGTCAAGATCGTGAAGGTGTCGCCGATCGTGGCTTCAAAACCGTTGAACGGTATGACAATCAAATCGCCTTCCAACAGCACGGAGCCACTGGAGTTGATTTGATCGTGGCTGTCGTTGGTGAATCCCGGCGAAGTGCCACCGATCTCAATTTCCACGTCATTTAATCGGACGTTGCCAATGTTGCTGATGCTGGGACTTAGTCCGGGTGCGAATGTGCCAGACACAAAGACAAAGTCGAAAGAGCCGATGCCTTTGACATATCCGGTCAATTCCAACTCTTGACCGAAGAACACACCCGACATCGCCCCGTTGTTGAAGACAGGTTGAAAGACGCTGTTGGGTGAATCGATCGTGCCGATCCCGGAGACGTTGTCACCCGCGTCAACCAATACGCCATTGGTGGCGATGATGGTTCCACCATCCAACGTGGTCAAGGTCCCCAATTGCACCTGATTGCTGTCGAGCAAGGTGACCGTGTGACTGCCCACGTTCAGTGTTCCAGCGGTGACAAATCCCGCCGGACTGGCGGCATCGCCCATGCTTAAGCTGCCGGTGGCAGTGATGGTCGAAGCTGCTTGGCCCAGGATGTTGGCGTTGATGGTGCCGAAGGCGTTGAGCGTCTCGTCCCCGCCGATCGAAATCGGGCTGGTCGAGTTGATCGTGCCGCCGGCAAGCGTGGTCAGCGTGCCCAGATTGATCGGTGAAGCCACGTCGAGATTGATGACGCGGTCGCCGAGATTCACGGAACCGGTCAACTGCAGTGATTGGAAATCTCGGATCTCGATCGGTTCGACGCCACTGAAGCGAAGCGTGCTCGTTCTGGCGCCGTCGCCCGCGACAAAACTGAATTGCGCTGGATTGCCGTCGGCGGCGGGAGTGAAGGAGAGTTGGCCAGACGTTTCCAAGCGATCGCCAATGACCAGGATTTCGTCGCCGTCGCCCGCACCGCCGGTGAAGAAAATCCCCCCCGGCAGGTCAAAGAAGCCACCTGCGGCGTAGTCGATCGTGAGTGTATCGATGACGTTGTCTGCGCCCGTGATTGTGAGCGACTCGGTGCCAGCAAGTGGTTGAGATTGGATCACCGTGTTGCCATTGGCCGTGTCGACAATCTCGAGTTGATCGCCGTTGAGGCGAACAAGTAATTGAGGCGGATTGGTGTCCGGCAGTACGATTTGAATATTCTCGTCGATGGGGTCAGCGACGACGCGGATCGGCAAGACCTGTGTCAACGTTTGCCCCTGGCTGTCGGTCGCTTGGACAGTCACCAGGAAAGGAACGTCGGAAACCTCCAACCCGGTGACGTTGTTGATGCGAAGTTCCGAGCCGACCACCGAAAAACGGCCGCCTGGGTTGTCGACGATGATCAACGTGTGCGTGTCCCCGGCATCATCGTCGAGCGTGGTCAACGTCGCAATGGTGCTGCCGGCGGTCACCGACGGCGTGATCGTTTGGCGATTGGCGATGATCGCCAGGGGCGAGTCATTCTCGCCAGTGATGGTCACGGTCACCGTGGCTGGATCACTGACGGCTCCCTGCGAGTCGACGACGGAGTAGGTGAACGTGTCCGTCGTGGTTTGACCGTGGGCGAGCGAGGCAAACACACCATTGGGATCGTATCGGTAACTTCCGTCAGCTTCGACACGAACAATCGCACCGGAAGGCAACGTGACGTTGCGACTTACCGAATCGGCATTTCCTTGAACACTGGCTACGAGTCGTGTGTCGCTCGTGTCCGCATCGGCATCGCTGGTCAATAAGCCGAGAGCCCGGGTATGAGCCATGATTCGTTCGGCGGGAAGAGCGATGTTGTAAAGAGCGACTTCATCAATCGTTCCGGTGAAGAACTCACCATTGACTCCTGAGACGCCGCCGGTGTGATAGCGAGTGTCTTGAGAACGTCCACCGATGGCGCTGGGAAAACTGTCGTGTCTTGAGACTTCACCGTTGGTAAACGCTGTGTTAGTGAAACCGACGTTCCGCCCGTTGACGTACAGACGGAGAGTCTGACTTTCCCACACGCCGACGACCACGTAGGTTGTGTCGTGAGCGATCGGTGTTTTGACGAACTGAAAATCTTCCGAATCCCATGCGGCAAAGTAAAGTTCGCCAGCGTCGATGTAGAGGTTGAACCCATTGTCGGTGCCTCCCTGTTCATAGAGCGTTTGACGCGAGAATACTTCGTCGGCGTTGAAGATTAGTTCGATGGTCTTCTGCGCGGCGTCGTCGTGGATCGACAGGCTTCCGGGAATCTCGATCAGATCCGTTCCATCCAGACGCACGGCTCGGTCGCTGGCGGTGGGCACGAGTCCCGGTCCACCTAGCGTGACACCTTCGCCGATCAGACCATCGGGAGAGGAGGGCGATCGTTCATTGCGGGCAACCGTTCCCTCGGTTTCGCCGAGACGCCAGTACGCCGCAGGTCCGTCACCGATCACCGCGTCGTCATACTCACCGGTACGCACCGTCACGATGCCTCCGGCTTTCACCGTGATGTCGTCGGCGATGGCGACCGGTACGTCATTCGTTCCTCTGATCGTGATTTCCAGCGTTGAGGCGACGTTGGATGCTTCGTCCGTGATCGTGGTCTGGAAGGTGTCCACCAACGTGGCTCCCGTGCCCAGCCGTTGGACGGCGGGGTGACTGGAATCGAGCGTGTACTCGTAGTTCCCATCGACCGACCAGTTGAGTGTTCCGTACTCACCAATTACGTCTGTTGAATCATCCGTTACGCCGTTGACTTCGGCAACCGACAATCGCCGAGCGAAGAACTTGACTTCGTTCAGACCGACCGCGTCGCCCCCTTGTAAACCAGGTTCGCCGAAGTAGTTGTCGGTGATCGTCAGACGCACCGTATCGGCAACAATAAAATCGCCGAACAGGAACTCGTCGGGCGTGACATGGCCGAACAGCGACCTGCGTGTTCCTTCGATCGCTGAACCAAAGGTCTCGCCGTTGTCGCTTGAGAATTCGAGACGGAAGCTCTTTGCATCACTGGCGCTGGGCTGACTTGCGTCCAGGAAGTATGAGAGAAACAGGATTCCTTGCAGCTCGAACGTGCCACCCAAATCGAACTGCAAAACCGGAGCTTCCCCTGATTCAAAATAATCCAAACCGCTTGACTGCGTCACCCAGGCGTTTTGATCGGTCGCGATCGCATCAGGAAAAGAGAAGAAAACACTGGTCGAATTGATGAAGACGTTAATGCCGCTGTCATCAACCAATCGGTCCACGGAAAACGCCTCGCTGCCAGCGTTCAAAGCGGCACTGGCTGGCGTCACCACGATTCGCTGATCGACATCGACATCGTTGGCGACCAGATTGCCCGAAACGCTCTTTGATGCGTCCTCATCGATTTTGTTTCGATCGACAACTGGAATCGGCAGGTCGTTCACGCCAGCAACGGGAATCGTCGCCGTAGCGATCGCTTGGCCTCCCGCTTCATCGGTAATGATGTATGTGAAGGTGTCGAACACGCCATCACCACGCGGAATGGAATTGATTGTTTCCGACACGGTCGGATCGAAGGTGACGGAGCCATCGGGGTTCAAGGAAACACGAGCTCCGTTGGCCGATAGCGGACTAACGGAGAGGATCGAAAGCGTGTCGTAGATTCCAAAGTCGGTATCGTTGCCCAATAAGTCGGCGCTAGCAATCGTCAGAATCGTGTTCTCATCACTAAAGGCGAGCGTCTCATCCACCGCGACGGGTGCGACGTTTTGGACCGTCACCTGGATCGCTTGTGTGCGGGACGCGCCGTCGTTGTCGGTGACCGTCAACGTCGCGGTGTAGATTCCGTCTTGTGCGTAAACGTGCGATGATTCGATCGCCCCACCGACGACCTGCACGTCGTCAATCGTGTTGCCATCGCCCCAGTCCAGATCGAAGGTATGTGTGTCGCTTCCGAAATCAAAGATCGTAGCGGTCAGCGTTACCGATGAACCCTCGAAGCCTTCAATACTGTCGACAGTGATCACCGGTGCAGCGTTTTCGATGTTGAGCGCTAATCCGCCGGCCACTCGCGAGATCAGCGTGCCGGGGCCGTCCTCGACGATGCGAATGGTATCGGTGACTGCCAGTCCGATGGTGTAGGAACCCTGATCAGTCGGGGTGAACTCGTACACCGCGTCGGTGCTGACGTTCAAGACCGGACCGCTGCCGACCTGCACCGTCCACTGGTAAGCACGCTCGCTGATGACATCGATTTCAGGCAATCCTGTCACTGAAAATCTGAGCGTGTCGCCTTCTTTAGAAGCCGCAGTCGGAGCGACGATCTGGATCGGATTGGGGGAAGCGACGGTGAAGGTGGTCGTTTCGGTATGTGAAAGTCGCGACTGTTCGACACCATCGGTTAGGAAGACATCATCGATCTTCAGTACGACGGTGTAAGATCCCGGTTGGTCAGGAACGAACCGGATGTCCGCCGAAGTTCCGACAACAGGTTGCGTACCGCCGGTGATCGTCCACGCATATTCACGTGTTGCCGTTTGACTGGTTCCACGAAGTCCGCCGGCCGGAGCGAGCAGGCTGGAACCAGTTGACGAAAGCGTCACGACGCTGCCCGCCGTCGGGTTGGTTTCCGGCAGCGTGACAACAGCGATTGGATTGACAACGAACGTGGCGGCTGATACCTGAGCCGAGTTGAGCGGATCAGGGAACACCGATACACCGCCATCGGAGTCGGTGACCGTCAGCTTAACGACATAGGTTCCGGCAAACTCCGGTGTGAAATCGAACTCGATCTCATCGGAGGCTAGGTTGGCTTGACCGTTGTTCGTGGTGACTTCCCACAGATAGGTAAATGTTTCCATTTCACCTGGATCGAACACATCACGTGCGTCCATAAAAATCGGCGAACCGACTTGCAGAGGTCCGGTGTCGTTTGTATTCAGGCTACCAATTGTCGGTGCTGCGTTGCCTACGTTGAACGTGACATTCGACGTGTCAACTCCACCGTCGCCGTCGTCAGCCGATACCGATATTGTATAAACCCCATCCGTGTTGAACGTATAGTCACTGCTAAAGATGTCCGGAACGTCTAGCGATTGCGAAACCGTCTTCGCAGTGAGCGGTATGTCAATCGAAATTGAAGTGCCGATTGATTCACCTGGAAACGCTTGCGTGAAGACAACATTTGCCGGTTGTCCCGAACCATCATCATCCAATACAGACACTTCGATGTTGTTGAATGAACCGGGAAAAGGACCATGGATGCGGAGGGTACCTAAATCACGATGCGGACCTAAATCCAAGACAAACTCGTTGCCAAAACCATCGAGCGTGAACACTTGAACGCCATTCTGCAAGATTCCGTCGAAGGCGAGGTCAGGGTTGCCATTAATGACTGTCCCCACAAACGACTCAAGCGATGCGTCGAACTGTGGCAACGCAAGGTCAAAGTCTTGAACGAACCTGACCGTGTCTGGTTGAATTCCAGCTGCAAAGGCTTCGATCTCGGCGATTTGAAGCCTGTCACTTGTGGGATTCAGTGAGCGAATGCGAATATATCGGCCGGCAACGCCTTGATCTAAGAGTGTTGCGTCTAGCCCCAGAGGGCTGCTGTCTTTCAGTACGTTGCTGGAACCGCCATTGAATGTCAACCATAGTCGCAAGTCGGACACGTTCCCACGCTGGCCATTGACGAGTTGTTGTATTTCGGATTCTGACAAAGTTCGATTCCAAACTGCAAACTCGTCCAGCGTCCCGTGAAGCGATGCTTGAGGATCAAATCCTGTCTCGCGAATCGTTTGCCCGACGAATAGTCGACCTGGCTTGATGTCGAGTCGCTGCAGCGGATCGATGAAGGTTCGAGAACCAACAGACTGACCGTCAACGAAGAACTCCGCAGTATTTGACTGTTGATCTACCACCAACGCCGCATGATGGAAGGTTTGATCGAGGAACTGTGGCACAGACCAGAACACACTCTCACCGTTGACAAACAAAACTAAATTCTCGTTCTGAATGTTGATCTGAAACTCTTGGTCGGACACATTTGGTTCGCTCGAACCGCTGATGACCGTGTGTCTATCCTTGTCGACGGACTTAAACCAGAACGTGGTGGTCAGATTCGAGGCGCCATCTAGCACCCGGTGATCTAGCGAAACCGTATCGTTTTCGAAAAACATCGCTTTGGGATTCAGATCCGTTGTTATCCCATCCGGGGCTGTGACCAGGATCTCTGTTGTCAATTTGTTGATGTCGGCTCGGCTCGGATCAAAGACAGAAACTTCACCGACCAGTGCGTTGTCAATGGCGATGGGGATACGAACCCTGTTGGTGGGCGGTTGTGGTACATCGTCCGACCACAATGCGGGTGCGAAGACTCGTGCTTCGTGGCGACCTGTTTGGTCCGCGGCGACGGTTCCCTCGCCTTCATTGAACAGCCATGCGCTGACAAGGCTTGGCTCGCCGACAATGGAGTTTTCTTGCAAGAGAATGGGGATGACGTCGCTCGGAAGAGCAATGTTCCACATCCGCGTTGAATCGAGATTGCCGAAAAAATTTGGGTTCAAGCGGTCATCGGCGGCAAGATTAAATGGCCGCGAAATACCGGTCACTGGTTGATACGTCGCACTCAGCGATTCAGCGATCAGGTTGCCATCGACGTACAAACGCTTGACGCCAGTTACCACTCCCGAACCATTCGGGGCACTAGTGGCTTCAAACGTTGCGGCGACATGAACCCACTGGCCGGCTTGTGCGACAGGGCCAGAGCTACCTACAAGCGAGTTCGCACCCGTGATGAACTGCCATTGGTTCTGGCCGTTGAGTTCAATCGAGAATCCATCATCGCCTCTGCGCCCCGTGATCGCGATCGTTCGTGCGGTGTTGGCACCCGTCGCACTTACGTTGACCCATGTATCGAAGGTAAAACTTTCTGGGTTGAGCTGCGACGAAAACGGGATACTGACAAAGCTACCACTTCCATCAAATTGGAGCGAATGGTCGCCAGAGAGCGACAGCGTTTGTCCTTCTTTAATGTTAGTGTTCTCCAAGAAGTTCGGTGCAAAGGAAACTTCAGGAGCGACATTTCGAATCACCAGCGGGAATGTTTTGTCATGAACCGTGACGGTGGCGATACCGTTATCGAGCGCAACGAGTTCGGAGTTCTCGATCACAACGGGTCCGGTGAGAACAACGTCCGTTCCCCAGCTCGGCCCGTTCACGAAAGTGCCATTGGCTCCGGCGATGCCAATGTCCGCTACGGTTGTTCCCGAACCTTCGTTGAGTCGCCAATAAGCGAGGGGATTTCCCGTTACGAGGGTTCCCAAATCGCCACGGCGGACTCCATTAATCTCAGCAACGGAAAGTGATTCGTTCCACACGCCAACGTCATTAAGTTGCCCGACAAATGCTTCTGAGTTTTGTGTACGACCGAGGAAAAAAGCGGATGTCGATGTGCGTGCGGGTGTCGTTCCGGCAACCGACCCCAGCGAGACACCGTCGTGGAAAAACTCCACGGAATTGTTAGGCTTCATTACGGCGGCAACATGGGCCCAAGCGTTGAGAGGGATCGTGACGGGAACCTTGTAGTCTTGAACACCGAATGCCGTGAAAACAAGTTGGGAATCGACCAAGCCAAATCCCCAACCACTCGTGCCCGATCCTCGGCTGATGATGCGGCGGAATCCCGTGACGCTCTCCGGTTTGATCCAAGCGGCGACGGTAAAGTTGTTGGTCAAGTCTCCTAATGCCGGCACAACGCCGAGGCTCACTCCATCGTTGATGCCATCAAAGCGTGGCGATGCGTAACTTATGATTCCTGGACTTGCTCCACTGCCTTCCCTGACAACAAAATTGGTGAATTCAGGAACAACTGTCGCGGCTGGATCGAGCGTCAGCGTTTCAAGATTTGGCAGTTCGCTCAGCGTGTCTAGCGTTTGGGTTGCCAAGAAATCGACGCCGGTCCCTTCCAAACGAAGTTCCGTCAGCGACCCTAGATTCGCCAACTCCGAAATATCTGTGATGTTCGATTGGCCGCTCAAATTGAGTGACTTAAGGCGAGTGAGCCCTACCAGTTCACCGTCCATCGTGCCGATGAAAGCTAGCTCGGCAAGATCCGCGTTATCGAGCGATCCGGATGAACTCGATGACAGATCGAGATGCTGTAAGTTTGTCAGTCGTTCGATGCCTGCAAAACTGGATACGTCAAAGCCAGACGCATCGAGCGAAGTAATCGATCCAACTTGGCTCAATGATATCGGTTCATGGAATTGGAACTCTGGCAGTTTTTCCAAAGTGAATGCATTCAGAATGGGGTTGTTCCCAAACGAACTGCGCAGTTCGATGCTCAGCGTTGAACTCGTTGCGACAAACGTGTGCGTCACAACAGTTGCCTGAGTTGGATTAACGACGCCAACTTGCGATGAAGGAATCTCTAGATTGGACGCTACTTGAACCCCATCAATGAACACATCGGGCAACTGATCGAGATCCAAGATTCCAATCCCCAGCAATATCTGCAGTTTATACGCGTCGCCTGGAATCACGTTGGCGAGGTTGACTTCGAGCGGCTCATCACTAAAGTCGCTGGCGCGGAGATGTTGCATCGCCTGTTCGAGAAGATCGTCGTTGACCGAAGAACCGAACTCAGCGGGGAAAGCGTCTGAGCGAGATGACGTCCTGTTTAATCTTGAGATAGTCACACCGGATACATTTTCGTCCGTGAAGTCTGCGTCAACAATTTTGCCAACGGCCGCTCCGCCAGCGTTTACTGCGTACACAAATTTTCCGGTGAGATCGAGCCCTTCGCCTGGATCGCCCCCTGAAAATGTCGACACGGTCGTTGATGCAAAAGTGGGCTTGAAGGCCGCCGTAATTGGATTTCCGAGTGCGTTATGAATTGCAGCAAGAAGATGTTCGTCCGCGACCGTAAAGATCGGATCAATCTCTGGCAGACTGCTTCCGGCAACCGTTTCACGGTCAATCGGCGCGACTAAGATTGGATCAGCCACATCGCGATCACGCACTTCCGTCGGCTCGGCGGTAAAGCTGTCGGCACCACTGCCGCCAAAGATGCGATCAAGGTCGCTGTTGCCAACAAGCGTGTCGTCTCCTTCGTCGCCTGAAATGACATCGCGGTCGGGATGCGTTTCGTTTCCACTGGCTCGACCTCGGATCGGTGCGTCGAACTCGATTTGAAAACGCAATCCTTCGTCACCGGTTACTCGCAAGAAATAGGTTCCCGCTTCGAGTCCTCGCAGATCGTAGGCACGTTGATTGTTCAACACGACGCGGCCTTCGGCGTCCAGCAAATCGCTGCTGACATCGTCACCTGAGAAACGAATGGCGTCACCGCCAACAGCATCACCGAGCGTGGTGAACTGGAACCAGCGTTCTTGTGTGTTATCAATAAAGAACGGCTCACTGCCATCCGCAAAAACTTCCGTTCTGCCCGTGCCGCGATCAACCACAAAAGATCCGCTTCCAGCAACGGAGAAGTTCTCGAGAACATCAAACGATTCCGGGACCTCAACTGTGGGACGACTGCCGTAGATAACGAACGAGTTCTGTCCAGCAGGGATCGACAGGTCGTCGATGCCGTCGGCATTCAAATCGAGGGTCGATGGAGCAAACGACGGCACCGATTCAACAGTCGCCCCCAGGATGACGAGACGGGAGCCACTCGACGTCAGCTTCTCAATCGTCACGCTCTGCAGTTGACGATTCGGATCGACGGCAAACCGATGACCAAACACTGCGGGGTCGTTGGCATTGGAAAAGACATTCCCCGCAGCACGGTCCATACCATCGATCAGATTGTAGCGAACGGCATCGCCCTGCACGCTTCCATCAACGATTTCATTGAACCAATCATCAACGCGAGTGCGCAGCCTCACGTCCCCATCGGCATAACGAAGCGTGACCGCGATGTCGCTGCTGCCGATGGTTGAAAGTCCGAATAGATGCAGTGCCGAGACCGAATGATTGGAAACGCTGAAGGTTCGCGAACTGCCGACCTGTTGCAACAGCAAAGCATTGAGACCATCGTCGGAATTACGATAAGCGAGTTGGACATCGGGATGAAATGCATTGGCGGGAAAGAATCCGTCATCCGGCAGACCGTTTCCATTTTCCGGACTACTATTCTTCGCCCACACATCGGTCAGCAGGCGATGTCCAGAGTCGTCGATCGCATTGTCGACATTGTCATCGGTACCATCGGATCGGTTACGGATCGCATCTGCATTGAACACACTTCGAAGGTCAACCTGATCGACGCTGACAAAGGGTGTTCCATCGAAAGGAACAACATCGTCTGCGTCCGTGAGCGACAACGTTCCCGTTCGGTCGCCGATGGAATGGAAGACATGAATCAGATGCGCACCGTCCGCTGCGAAGGAAGTGACGGCAAGATCTGCTTTGCCGTCACCAGAATAGTCGCCTGCGGTGACAGCTAGATGTTGACCGGGGATGATCCATTGCGGCTCATTTGAAATCGAGTTGAGGTCCTCCCCTCCTTCGTAAATGCGAATCTCGGATGGCGTGCTCAAGGCGACTTCATCGAATCCATTGCTATTTAGATCCCCTAACGGAGTCGCCAACCCTGCGTCTAGGAAATTATCGACTACAACCTTGCTCTTTCGCTCAATCAACGGGATTCCGAGGTTCGAAGTGAGACCAGTGGCGATGCTTGTTTCCGAGCCAGTTGAGTCGACTCGAATGGTTTGATTAGCCGTGGTGAAAGTCATCGACCAACTTTGGATGACTGCGGATGTACTACCCGCAGAATTGAACAACAACAGACTCCACGTTCCATTGGCAGACCGGCCGTTGAAATGAGAAAGTGGTTCGGTGGGACGAAAGGACCCTGTAACCGGTTGGCCAGCGGTTCCACTACTGACATCATCGATCAGACTCGATTGCGCATCGTCGAGTTGAATATTGAAGCCGTTTCTATGTCCCACATCCGAGAGGAGCGTAACCGTAGCCGCGTTAGGCGACAGTAACATCGCCTGGAAACCGCTGTTGCCGCCACTGAGTCCAGTAACGTTTACGTCAACGACTACCTTTTGGATTTCCGACAAATCTGCAATCTGTACCTCAATCGACTGTGACCGTGAATTGGAGGTCGGAATCGTGAGCGGTTCGTTTTTATTGACCGTCGTCGTCCTGGTGACTGGTGTCGTATTACGAATCCCCAGTGGTGTGACACCTGTTTCGATCACTTCGAGTTGATTGGTAGCAGCGCCGGTCGCGCCCGAGAATCCGGTAAAGAACAGGACTCCAGCGGATGTAAACCCAGCTCTTACAGAACTGCGAATCAATACATCGCCTTCATTGCCTAGCAATTTGGTGACATTTGCTGATTGGATCGCCGCATTCAGTTTCGTCAGGAACGATTCACGTGTTTCGCTTCCATTCGCTGCAACTGCCACGCTTATGTTCGTCGTGGCAAGATTCTGCGCGATGCTATTGCTCAGTAAATTTCCGCTATATTCGGCTTTGATTGTAAACCTGACGGTCGAGCCGGGAACCAAAACGATTGGGGCATCACCAAGTAGCAAGGCAGTTATTCCACGCTGGCCTTTCACACCAAATCCAGCTTGGTAAACGGCGGGTTCATCGATTGCAAGCGATATTCCGCTTCCCCCTTCGGCCGTCGCAAACGATAATCGCCCGCCCTTGATGGTTGCTTGAACCCTATTGGCCAACACAGATTCGTTGATCGCTGAATTGATACGATCTCGAATTTCAGTTGCCGTATCGACCGCTGTTGGCGTTACCTTGATTTCTGACACGTGATCGCCGACGGATATTCGCAGCGTGGACTCGACACCAGGCATGATGGATATCGGCGACTGTGCCGCAATGATGGCAGGATCGACTTCCAGAATATCGATCGTTGCCTGGGCAGATCCAAACCCTAACAATGCTAATCCGCTACCTTCTAAGTCTCCTAGAACACTCGGCTGGAGCGCAACGGGAAACCTCGTGTCGATCTGAGTCAACGCATCGCTTAAGCCAAGTTCTTCGGCGGTCGACAATGCCAATATCTGTCCCGAGAATACGTAACCAAGTGGAAATTGACCGGGAACCGTCGAAGTAGCACCGATGGAGGTTCCCGTCGTCAATAGAAGGTCACTGAGTCCGTCTCCCGTGAGATCGCCAACTTCGACGCGCGTCGTCGGACGGTTTCCAAGGACGGCAATCCCTGCCTGACGCTGTGCTTCGTTCGACTCAATGCGAATAACAGTCGAGTTCTTGTCGTTGCCGGTTGTCCTCAGATCGTTGACTGCAAACGTTTGGTTCCAATATCGCGGCCAAGCAAGTCTCTTTGTCGAATCGTTTGGGTTCACCCCCACATCGACACCGCCAAAAACAATCGTGACGACTGTGTCGAAGTCATCACTGCGCACAAAAGCCAAGTCTGCGATGCCGTCTCCATTGAAGTCGCCAAACTGCTTTGCTGGTGATCCTAACACGGATCGATCGATCACGATGTTGGCGGCGTGCGTGGTCAACTCCAAATCGCTGACAGAGTAGGGACCGAATATGATGTAACTGGTGACCGCGTCTGTGAACAGAAAATCAGCGTGTCCATCCGCGTTGAAATCGCCAATGTTCGTCAGTGCCGACAACTGGCCCGGTTGTTGACTCGCAACGCCGAATGCATGGTCGTTAATTGGCTGGGGGATGTCCGCGTTTAAATCGATTCCGCGGCGAGCAACGTCGATCGGCAACGTCGGCGTAGCAAGATCATAACGATAGATTTCCGAAACAAACTGGCCCGGTACGAAGCCCTCTGGTAGCAGCGGAGTCGATGGGTAAGCGGTCGTCGCGTTTTCAGGTGTGTGACCGAAGACGGTATCATTGCCACCATTACCCTGAAGATCGTCATTTCCTAAACCTCCGACGATGAAATCATTTCCGGGGCCACCGAAAATGGTGTCGTCTAGCGGAGTACCAAAAGCGATGTCGTTGCCTGAACCTAAATCAATCGTTACAGCGGTTTCTCGAGCACCTTGCTGGAAATCGCCGCTATCGATTCCCCATTCTTCGAAGAGATCGGGATCAAAACGGCTGTCGATCACGGTTGTCGAACCGCTCACATCAATCGGCAGGAACTTGAACTCGGGATCGGCCCGAACGACATCGTCCCCGCCGCGCATGACGAACTCCGTCCGCTCGATATCGCGCGTCTGATAGAACAGATATTCTTGCTCGTAAACGGTAGGTTCATCGTCAGACTGCGTCGGAACGCCGCTAGTGTCCACACTTCCGTCGGTGTTGACGAACGTGGTCTGGTACTGCTGTAAACCGATGTCCCAAACCAGACTCGTGAACTCGTAGCGATGCAAGCCTGTGTTGTAACGAATCGACGCAAAATCGGGGACCGGTAAACCGCGTCGATCCAAATCGCCACCGAGGACCAAAACACGATCCTCGCCATCGCCGCCGATGAATTGATCGCTGAAGGTGGGAATGAAGGTCTGTGTCGCCGGATCGAATTGCGTGTTGGGCTGGTTGCCCAGCAGTGGCAAGGCATCGGGAATGATTTGGAAGGTGTCGTCGCCTGGGCCACCGAACAACAAGTCGCTGGCACCGCGATCGCGTCCACCGGTCAGCACGTCGTTGCCAAGGCCGCCAAAGATGAAGTCCTCGCCCGCGCCGCCTTGCAGGATGTCGTTGCCAGCACCGCCCAAGATCACGTCGCGGCGGACGGTGTCCGATCGCAACGACATCGCGATCGCCGGGGTTCCGTCGCCCGTGGTGACCGCATCACCGGTCAAGTTGATTCTCAGATCGTAAAGCGTCGGAATTCTGTTGCCGCTGACCTTCAACAGGTACCGCTGACCACCGGACAATCCAGCCAATGAAACTTCCGACCGATCTCCCGAGCCCGTGACCGCAATCTCCGAAATCAAGGATTCCTCGTCAAACGGATCGTCTGCCGTCGCGTCAACGCGGAAAATCTCAAGGTCCAGCGCATCGATGGCCGAACCGCTGGCAAGTTCAATCCTTGCGCCAGGATCAAAGTCGGCTTGGAACGTGAATGCGAACCAGTCCACATCGTCGGGGCTGTCCAGTGACAGATCGTTGAAATTCACAGCCGACGTTTCGAACGTTGAATCATTGAACACGCGATCAACGAGCGCATCGACAGGGCCAGCCGGACTGACCAAGTCGAAGGCAAGCAACGGGATGTCATTGCGTCCAGCGATATTGGAGTTCAGAGCACTGCGAGAGCTTTCCGCACGGTCGACCAGAATCGCGTTGCCTCCTTGAATCGTGATCACGTCATCTCCCGCACCGCCATCGACCCACACGGTCTTCTGAACCGTCGGTCCGACATTGATGATGTCGTTTCCATCGAGAGCATCGATCAAGATCACCAGGAAGTCACCTTCGGGTGGAAGCAAGCTGGCGATCAGCGCATCGGCCACAGGCGGGGCAATTCCCGAAGCCGCCACGCTGGCAAGCGTTTCGCCACGGGCCGCTGGATCGGTTTCGCTTTGCAATTGATCCAGCTTGAACGCCAGATCCTCGGCGCTCCAGACTGCATTCCCTTCACCATCAGTTGCGTTGAAGTCCAGCTTGACCTGAGCGGCAAAGGAGAAGTTGCCATTGTTTTCGGTCAACCTCGTGATCAGGTGATGATCGGTCAACAGTCCCGGTTCGGTGACAAAGTCGACGTTGATTCGGTCGTCCGCATTGCTGCCGCCCACATACCAAACTTGGTCGGACTCGCGGGCGTACTCTTTCCACTCGTCACCGGCCAGCGATCCGTCAAGCGATTCGAACGTCGTGCCATCGCTGCGAAACAACACGTCATCGCCACCGTTGCCATACATGAAGTCCAGCGTCGTGCCGCCATACAATTCGTCCGCCTGCTCGCTGCCAAGCATCCGATTCAGACCGGTGACTTCTTGCACCCGCGCCAAACGGACCGGACCGATCACGATGGCATCGTCGAGATCCAAAATGCCGTTGTCGTTCAGGTCGCCATCGTCGGTTGCCAATTTTCCTTCGTCATCGACAAAGACGCCGAACTCACTTCCATCGAGCTCGGGATCGAAGCTCCATGCAAACATTTGATTCGTGCCTTGGCCGCCGATCAAATCATCATTGCCCTGGCCAGCAAACAAGACGTCCTGATCGCCGGTGGATCCGCCGCCACCATCACCCCACAGTCGATCGTCGCCGCCAAAGCCGAACATTGTATCGCTGCCAATGCCGCCGTCCAAACGATCGCGACCATCGCTGCCGATCAATAGGTCATTGCCGCTGTTGCCGTCGAAGACGCCCACAAAGTCGTTCGACCGATTGGACAACGATGAAATGTCAGTAACATCAAAATTTGCCGGCAATGAAAAGCCATCCGGCAGCGCGCCAGCGATCTCCGCCACGTCCGTAAAGAATCCAATCGTATCATCACCCGCAAGACCTGCGATGCGGAATTGTTCGATCAGAAAATCGCCGTTGCTATCCAACATGTCAACGATGATTTCCTTGCTCTGCCCTGAACCATTGTCATAGAACACGACGGCCTTGCCGAAATCAGCGCCAGCCTCTGTGTTGGTTCCGATCAAAATCGTGTCATTGCCGCTGGTACCATCGATCGACAAGATATCCGTCGCGTTATCATCGGGCGTCGTGTCGCCAGGCGCATTGCCAACGTGACCTTTGATCGTATCGGTTCCCGGATCCAGATGCCCGTCGGAACCAAGCGACGTTGGCAAAACAAAGATGTCAATTCCCCCGCCGCCAAACTGAAGGTCGCTTCCCTGTTGGCCGTCGATGTAATCGGTCCCCGCCCCGCCCCAGATCTCGTCATCGCCGCCACCGCCGAAGAGTTGATCTTCGCCGCTGCCACCAAACAGTTTGTCGTCGGCTCCATCAACGTCCGCCTGCGTCCCCAATGCCGCCAGATCATGTGTCAGATACTCGGGGCCAACAAACTCGTCTCCAGAAATGAAGTCGTTGCCGCCGCCTCCGTCGAGGACTTCTTTGCGTGCATTGCCGTGCAAGAAGTCACCGCCGGATTCGCCGAACAATTGATCGCCGACCAGAGTTGATTGCGTATCGTATCCTGAGAGATTCGCCATCGCGGGGGCAAAGGCGAACAGCGTATCGCGACCTTCGCCGCCGTACAGTCGCTGGCCCGCTTGATCGGCCCCGTTGCCAGCGTCCCCTTTCAGCAGATCGTCGCCACCATCACCGTACACTTGATCAATGCCATCTCCACCGTGTAAGACATCATCACCCGCCCCGCCGCGAATCACATCGTCGCCAGCACCGCCAAGAATCTTGACGTCGTTGCCGGCACCAGCATCCAGATAATCAACGCCCGCGCCCCCTTCAAGACTGTCCGCATCGGCTCCGCCAAACATCACATCGTTGCCCGATTGGCCAAGCAGCACATCGCGACCATCCCCAGCGGTTCCATCGACCGACAGTATTCGACCACTAATCGGATCAGCAACAATCGCTGGAGTGATCAATATCGTTGGTAGGTAATCCGTCGGAAACGCAGCCTCGGTTTCCGCGAACTGGGGTGGCAGCGTAAAGTCGCTGGTTCCGAGTCGATAGTTGCTCCGCAAACCAACGGGCAAGCCGCCGAACATCACGTCATCGCCATCGCCGCCGGTCAGTTGGTCGTCGCCTAGCATTCCGACCAACCAGTCGTTGCCGCCCTCGCCTGACAGATCATCGAGGCCGCTTCCGCCGATGACGTCGTCGTCTCCGTCGCCCGCGTCGACTTGGTTGTCCCCGTTGCCGGTAAACACGATGTCACGGCCCGATCCCGTGGTAATCTTGTCGTTGCCGTCGGCTTCGGTCAGGTTGTTGGTGCTGGTGATCGGCAATCCGGAAAGGAACAAGATGCTGCCGTCATCGCCGAGAACAAAATTGTTGCCATTGCCAGCGGTAATCCGATCGTCTCCTCCTCCGGCGATGATCGCGTCGGCCGCGTTGCCCGTCACAATCGTGTCGTTGCCGCTGAGTGTCGAGAACTGACTTTCAGCGAACGTCGGCAATCCATTGGCCAGCTGGATGATCCCGCGATCGCCGAGGATCACGTTACGTCCCCCGGTGTCGGTGATGAAATCAGATCCGCCGCCGGCGACCACATAGTCGTTGCCGGTTCCCACATTGATCGTGTCGTTTCCGCCAGTTGCGGGCTGAATACTTTGCAACGTTACGACGCGTCCACCCGAAAGCGTCACGATCACGTGGTCGCCGCCGATGAAGTTTTGACCTTGTCCGGTCGTGGTGAGCCGATCATCCCCGCCACCACCGAGCAGAACGTTATTGCCGCCGCCGGCGCTGAGAATGTCGTTTCCGGAGAACGTCGCGATCGTTCGAATCGAGGCGATCGCGCCATCAATGATTTCGATGTTGGCCGAATCGCCGATCACGAGATTGTCGCCGTTCTTGGCATCAATCGTGTCGGCCCCGCCCATCCCGATCAGCCGATTGTCGTCATCGTTGCCTGTAATGGTATCCCCAGCAGACGAACCGGTGACGTCTTCGACGCCGGTCACGGTACCGACTTGATTGTTGCCGTCCAGGGTGACGTTGATGGCGGTTGTCCAAGCCGAGTAGTCCAGATGATCTCGCAATCCGCCTGCTCCATCGGTTTGCCCGGTGATGGAGGCGCCGGGAAACATTTTGAAAACGTCGTTGGCCGATCCGCCACCGATGTTTTCGATCGACGCGAAGTCGACGCGTAGCGCAGTATCTCGCAGCGAGCCTTCGTTTCGAGCGGTGACTTGGTATTCCAACGGAACGTTCACGGTGGCCGCTTCGATCGCATCGTCGTCATCATTGCCGATCGCGCGAGTTCCGAGAAGTCGTCCGGTCAGTCGTCCCGACGCTGCGATCACAAAACGATCATTTTGATCGCCACCAGTGAGATTCTCGAAGCCCACAAAATCGACATCGCCCGCTGAGCCACGGTTGATCCCGTCGAGTGTCCACGTCGTCGACGCGTGGGCACCCAGCAGGTGATCATTGGTCGCCGTTGAACCAAGAATTTGATCGATCGACGCGAACGTACCAAGGTTGTTGGCCAGGCCGGACTGCAAGTCGACCGTGACCGTGGTGGTCAGGCGACTGTAATCCAACGTGTCGCGTCCGCCCCGCCCGTCGATCCGACCAATCACGCGATCACTGGGATCAAAGACAAAGGTGTCGTCTTGCTCACCACCGGCCAGATTCTCGAACCCTTCGAAGAAGAACGAGTTGTTGATGTCACCGCGTCCGATACCGTTCAAATTCCAAGTGTTACGAGCTGCCGATCCGACGATTTGCCCGACGGTCAGGGTGTCGACGCCACTGCCGGCGATGAATGTTTCAATCCCTTCGGTTTGAACCGTTTCACCGGCTTCATTTTTTCCACCGTTGACAATATTGGTTCCTGAAGAAACGGACACGCTTCCGAAGGCAACTTCGAGGCTGGTCGTGACGCTCCCAAAATCGAAGATGTCTCCCAGGTTCGCCGAACCGGTGGCGTTTTCCGGTTCGATGGCGGTGTCAGATCCCCAGTTGTTGCCGAACACATAACGATCACGACCCAAGCCACCGGACAACGTGTCGTTGCCCAGTCCACCCGTGATCACATCATCGCCGCTGCCGCCCACAAACGTGTCGTCGCCCGCACCGCCGATGAATTGAATCGGAATATCAAACGCTATCTCGCTCTCATCGACGGTCAGCTTGTCATTGCCGTCGCCTCCAGAAAAGTAGATCTCCGTGACATCAGCGGCCAGGTACGTTCGCACGACCGTGTCCGGATCCGTATCGCGATTGGTGTAAAGGAAAGTGACTTCGACCAATTCTTGATCGAAGGTCTCACTGTTTTGGTCCGTGTCGATGATTTTGCGAACCGAGAATTCTTCGTTCGGATCGTCGCCATAGATCGGTCCGCGGGGTTCCGCATTCTCTCCCGCGAAGAGCATCAGTTGACCGGCCTTCACATCCGAATCGGTCGTTCCCAACTCGGCGATTCCTGGTGCGGGACAGGAATGACTGAAACTGAACAATTCGACGTTGGCAATATCGATATTGAAGGTCTTGAAAGGAACCTTCAAATACGCTCGCAAGAACGCCGTGAAGACGCCTGTCGCGTCGAAGACACAGATTCCCGGGAATCCACCCCCGCCTTCGGGACGAAGTTCGAACAAATCAGCGATCTCGTCCAAGTACAACTTGCCGTCACCGTCCAAGTCGTTCCAGTTCAATCCGATGTCGGCGCGAAGTCCTCCTTCGATGCCCGCACTGATCGGTCCGAACTTCAACGCCGCGCCGACGGTGGCTTCCAACCCGATGGAGATCTCATCAATGTCAAAACCTTCGGTCACATTCTCGAGGTCACCGAAATACAATCCGTCAATGATATTTCCCGTTTTGGCGATGCCTCGGGTATCAAAGCCCAATGAAAAATCAACAGCCGCTTCGAGCGCCGCACCGAATGTGACGTACAGCGGACTGGGGGCAAACGGAATCGGGCCGAGTTCCATCTTGAAGGGGACATCCAATGACAAGGTCGGAATGTCCCACTGAATCAGATCCGCCTTCTCGCCGGTAAACAGTTTGAAGATATTCGATGGATCGGAAAGCAATGGAATCTTGATTCCAAAACCACCGTCACCGTTGCTGTCGGCAGCCCCGGTCAATCGGCTCAGAGCGGATTTCGTTCTTTTACCCTTCTGGCTGGTTCCCGTTTGTTCAAGAACGCCGGGCGAAATACCGTCCGCCGGTCCCATCCCCACCGAATCGAGCATGCCCGTGTCGACCGCGATTTCGGCGTCAGGGTCCGTCAAGTCTGGGCCGCCTTCGGTTGTGATGTAAGTCGCCGTGATCGCGCCGCTGGCGGGATTAGCCAAACGAATTTTGGTCCTGGCAACGTCTTCGCCGTTTTCTTCGACGGAAAATCGCACGATGGTGAACGCGTCGAATGGAATTTCCACGCCGTCATCGAACACGCGGACATGGGTGCCCGTCTTGGGATTGCTCGGCAGGCCGTGTTCGTTCTCGCCGAGTCCAGTCGTGCTCGTCGCGGAATTGTTGACCTGAGTCGGTTTGCCGGAAATGTAGAACGAACCGAAGTTGATCTTGATGCCATCGGAATCATCCGTTGCCGCCTGAACGACATCGGAGAATTCAAAGATGTTTTGAATCAGTCCAACGACTTGGTTGGCGATCTTGGCCGCCTTGAGCGAGCTTTCCGTCACGCCGGTGCCCAAGATACCGAGCGTCAAGAAAGTGATCTTCGGCCCGGAGACCAACTCAGACAGATCGTTGAGCCCCGGAACGGGTGAAGCCAGGAAATCGATCAGCGGGCGAATCGGGCCGACGTATTCGTTAAACGAGTCAAAGATCGGCTCGATCGTCGTCGAAAAGATGCTGCCGACGTCGATCGTCGCGTTGCGAATGGCCAGATCCGGAATTCCGCCGCCGACCAAACCGTCACGCACTGTTAACCCGATCGCCCAATCGAGCGTCAAATCGGCGGAGACTTCCGGCAAACCCTTCAGGTCCGTATTGGCCTTCAGGTTCAAGTCAACGTAAGCCTCCGTTGAGATGCCCGCGTTGAACAACTGCGTGACCGGCGTCTTGACCAATTCGGTGAACGACAGCCGACCCTTGCCGTCATCGCCCGCTTGGCCTTCACTGGGATTGTTCACATCGATGAAGATGTCACCACGCAGTCCTGTGCCTTTGCTGAACCGACCGTCATCACCCACGCTCTCGCTCAGAATGTCGGACTTGTCACCATCCAGGTTATAGTCACGATCATCAACGGCTTCGTTCAATAGAGGACCACGCACCAGCGTCAGTCCGCTGTCTGGATCAACGAACAGTCCCGTGCCACCGTCGTTGAGAATCCCGTCACGGTTCAAGTCCTCAATCGCGTTGCTTTCAGCGATCACGTTCAAGAAAAACAGCTCGCCGGTCAGCGACGTACCGGGTTTCAAGTTGACCTCGGCCTGAAGTGAGATTTCTGGCTTGCCTCCGGCCTCAGTCGGCAGACCAATATCCGTGCCTGCACCGCTGGACATCGTGCCGTTCTCGTAGACCACGTTTTCATTGAGCTGGAAGAAGAAACCCTCTTTCAAGTTGACCCCGATCCCGAACTCAAAGGCGTATTCAAACGCGAGCTCCAACCCGCCTTGCGTTTCGAGTTCAAAGATCAACGCATCGACGCCCAGATCGAAATCGACGTCCAACGAATCCCGACCGGCCAAACGCAAGTTGATGAAGAACTCCAGGTCCTCGAAGCTGGTGGTCAGAATGTCCGATACAAACACCTCCACATCGCGGAAGTCGGCAACTTCGTTGGCGTTGGAAAGCTCAGGGTCGTCGTGGAACAACGGATCGAGATCCAATATTCCGGCACCCGCCGGGCCGAGAGCCCGGAAGATCTCTTGCTGAACCCGAGCCACCATGGATTGAATGGAATCGTCGGCCGACTGGATCACGGTTTCCAAATCGTCGATGACGCCTCGCAGATCGCCGATAAAACTCTGCCCCAGGTCAACACCGTCACCGATCAACGGCAGCTTTTCGAGAAGGTCCGACTTCAATCCCGACTCAACTGTATCGAGAATCGTTCGCGTGCCATCGATGATTTGATCCAGACTCAAATTACCGAGCCCGAGACCCGAACCGGGGTCATTCAAAAAATCCGTGATCCCGCCGAAACCGAACACTGGCTCCAGCGGGTTCTTTAAGTCCAACCCAACGACAATCGCATCGTCGAGTTGCCCCAAGACGGGAATCTGGCCGTCCAATGAAGCGATCGCGACGCCGGACAAATCAAACGTCACCAAATCGGCGGGCGAGTTCGCGAACAGAGCTCGTATCGGAATGCCGCCGATCGTGTTCCCGAAATCGTCCTTTGAGTTGTTGTCGTTTTGATCGGAATCCAGGCCGATGGTCATGCTGGCCGGATCGGTCGAAGTCGCGTAAAAGACCTTGATCGGACCGGCCGCCGCGGTGATCACGGTCAACGTCGTGCCTGTCAACGTGTAATCGCCGCCATCTCCGACGTCACGTCGCAGAACTTTGGCACCGTCATGAACGATGACCTGATCATTCAGAGGTGTCGCCGCGAGCGTGTACGTTCCCGAACCATTGCCAACGGTTTCGGCATTGCCTTGGCCGAGAAGAAACTGTCCGGCCAGTCCCGCTTTGAAACCACCGATGCCGGCTTCCAGTCCCAACTCAGAATCGATGCCGAGCTGAAGCTCGATCGAAGTCGTGTCCAGAATGTAGGGCGTCGCCGAGTCAAAATTGAATCCAAAACCGAGATTGACGCTGCCGCCAACGGTGACGTCCAAGTTGGCATCGGTAGTGGCCGTGATCGGCCCCAGGTCGGGAAGCGTCAGATCAAAACCGACCGTTTCGGTGATCGCGTTCTCGCCGGTGAAATCAAACCCAACATTCACGGTTAACGCGGGTTGCATCCCGGCAATGGACGAGTCGGCATCCACGAATGCCAGGTCCAGACCAAAGACACCCTCGGGCAGTCCAAGCTCTTTTTCGATCGTGTCGGTGAGGAACTTTTCAAGATTGGCGATCGAACCAAATGAATCCTGAATCCCGTCAAGCTGCGCGAGCAATTCGGATCGTCCTGCCACATCGGCGCCCACGCTTTCGATGGTTTGCCGTACTCGAGAAACCGCGGCACTGAGCTTGCCCACGCTGACCAAGGTCACGATCTGAACTTCGGCTTCGCCCGGACCGCCGTCGGTGGTGGTTTCGCTCTGGATCTGCAATCCCGTGGGGCTGCGTCCGATGATGGGTGCGACGTTACCTGCACCTTCGGCAAACGTCACGGTGAACGGGCCGCCGCGACGTCCCGTAACGTTCGTCACCGTTGAGGCCCCCAACGCCGCATTGAGTGCATCGCGGACTTCGCCGGCCGATGCATTGGCGTCAAGCAGCTCGGTGGCGACTGACGGAGCGTTCTCGAGAGCCAACGTCAGCATGTGTTCGGAGTTCGCGGCCGATCGCAGTGCCGTGATCTGGTCTTGGATTTCGTTGACCTGAGACGAGCTGCCGCGGAAATCATCCAACAAAGCTTCCAGTTCGTCGATCTTGCCTCCGATCAATGCTTCATCCGGTCCCGCCAATAACTTTTCAGCCGCGGCGGCCAGCGAATCGACTATGCCGAGCATTTCGTTGGGCGTCTTACCGACGACTGGGATCTCGGTGTTGAAGCCTTCGATGTCACTGTCCTGCAACAAGTCAACGACTTTTTGTAACAAGACGGCCACGTCGCGCAGCGAAAAGTTCTTGAAACCGCCGACAACATCTTGCAGCCCGACCGCGTCGAATGACACCGTCGGAGCCGTCGTGATCCCTTCGCCGCTGAGCGTGGCGATGATCCCCAAACCACCGGGGGCTCCCGGCAACAGTTCCACCAAATTTCCACCAACCGGCAGACCGAGCGTTCCGCCGTAGGTGAACGAAGGCGTCCCGATCTCGCTCAGACTCGCCGACGTGAACTCGCTCAGCCGCAACTTGCCGTCGCCGTCGCCAAAATCGTTGAGGCCGAGTTCGGCTTCGATATTGAAATGGGCCGCTCCGTCTTCGATACCGATCTCCAAAATCCCCAACGATCCGATCAGCTCAATGTCAGTCGCCGTGATGCTGACGTCGGCAAAGACCTTGCTACTGCCGGGAACCACATAGAATTGATCGATCACGTCACCGGCTAACAACGAATCACCGATCAGTGTGCCACCGGTCAGGCTTTCGTCGACATCAGTTGTTTCAAGATCATCGACTGCCGATTTCAGAATTCGCAACGACGCACCGGCCACGCTCAGGCCATTGGCATCGGTGACCGCCGCTACCCGTAGCACATCGCTGCCACTCGGGGTGCTCTTATCTTCCAGGCGGATTTGATCGCCATCGAAAGTCACTTCCAACACGGCCGAACCACCGGCGGCGGATTCAATTTGGTTCTTGATGTCGCCCAGCGTTTCGGCGCGATCCAGATTGACGTCGAACTCAGCGCCACTGGCCAATCGAATGCTCAAGTCGGGCAGGTCGCTCGCTTGATTGTCGGCAAACCCAAGCCAGTCGATCGTGGCGGGCAACACCGTCAATCCATTGATCTGGCGATCGATCGCGAACAGCATCAACTTGCCATCGACCGCTTGAACTTCGACCGGCAAGACGCCGTCATCGATTTGCAGCCCAGTCGTATTGCCAGGACTTTCCAAGAACGTACGCAGCGCTCGATTCAAATCACTGACCAAATCGGTCACCGATTCGTTTTCTTCGATTTCGTCGGCTGATACCGTGACGGAAATGGAATCGGTGCGACTGCCGAAGCGATGCACGTCGAACGCGAGTGTCACATCACCGGCGGTCGCATCCCGTCCGCTCGACGGCACGCGATCATTTGCAATGACACCGACTTTCACGGCAAAGTTCTTTACAAACGGATCGGTGTTGCCCGGATCGTGCAGCTTCGTTCCGACATCAATTTGCAAATCACTGCCGGGTCGATCCAAATCGATCCCGACCAACAAATCGACCCCCGCACGGGCGGCGAACGTTCCAGAAGCACCACCGGCGACGCCAAGTTGTGCGAACCCGACATCGATGCCTTGGTCAAAGTTCAGGTCAATGGACTTGGTAAAGTCCGCCGCGAGGGAGAGGCCAAACGTGACCGTACGTGTCGGCGTTTCGCTGTATCCGAGCGTTGCCGTGAAGGGCGAGTCGTCAAACTGTTTGTTGATCAATTCGTTGATGATCGTGACAAGATCTTGAATCGTGCCGGCGCGGAACTGGGCTTCGGCGATTTGCCCCGTGGACAGTCCGAGTTGTGTTCGCGCGGAGTTGACGTCTTCGTTCTTCGCTTCGGAAAAGCCGAGAATCGTTCCGCCTTGAATTTGGACGGCATCGATGGTGTTATCGATCGATACCAAACTCACGGTCGGTTGCCCGGCTGCCGTGGACGACAACAACGCGACGAACTTGGTGTTCAGTTCCGCCGTTTCCAAAGCGGCATTGATGGACGCGATCATGTCGTCAGGATCAAGATTCCCAGCGGTCGAGGCGGCCGGAATCGTGAAGGTCTCCGGCTGATCCTCCTCACCATTGATGATCAGCGTTACGTTGAGATCTTCCGCCAATTGTCGTGGCAGAACGCCGCCCGCGGTGACGCCGACCGTGCTAATCGCCATCGAGACACCAAACCTGGGATTACGAGTCGCCAACGACAAGCGATTCGCGTCATCCGATTCGAGCGTGGGACGCTCGGCAACGATGGCTTCGCCCAATCCGGCAGCGTCCAATGCCGCATTGACGTCCACAAACAGGTCATCTATCGAGGTGTTATCAATCGTTGAAGCCGCCTGCACCGTCACAATGAATGGCTCACTGCCTTCGAGCCGAATGATGAATCGGGCATCGGAAGTGAGCCGGCCGTTGGTGACGGAAATCTCTTGATCGCCCAACATCGAGGCGTTGAAGTAGAGCTGGCGAGTGAAGTCACCCAGCGTCTCGGCGAACTGAACCACACCGTCGATCGCGTCTTGGACAAACGGGATGCCATCGGGGATGTCGAACGTCTTGACGGTTTCCTGCAAAGAGTTTCCAAGCTGCAGGAACATCGTCGCGATGGCGTCCGGTGTCAGCGACTCAAAGCTACCGATCGTATTACGGATCACCAATCGATTCGCGGCGTCCGCTTCACCCGTGGTGGCAATCTGAAACAGCCCGGTGAGATCGGCAAAGCTATCGAACTCAAACGCACCGCGGGTTGAATCCGGCTTTGTCGTGTAAATCGAAATCTCGCCGGGAATCGTCACGTCCAAGACTTTCGGCGAAATGTCGATCCCGTCGATGTTGAGCGTTCCCGAAAAGGAAGGATCGAACGTACTTGAGAAATTGACGGTGTTCAAAATCTCGGTCATCGTCGCACCAGCGATCGCGTCCGTTCCAGGATCGTCGATATCGATGGTGAAAGTGGTTTGCAGCACGACGCCGTCGTTCGGGTCTTGGCTGCCATCTTCGGACAATTCCACACTCAAGAATCCGAGCGACGCGGTGGCCGAAGGGTTGTTCAAGCTGGCCTTCAATTCGATGCTGATCTCTGGATCAACGTCGTCGACCACGATGATCCGGTCCGACGGAGCGATGCTGTCATCGAGTTTGAGGTTGATTTTCAAAGGCAAACGAATCGTCGGTGCGGCTTCAATCAGGAAGTTGCCCGAGGCGTTAAACTCAAGTCCCGACACACCGTCGCCAAAATCGAGCTTCGTTTCATATTTCAGCGGCGTGGGCGTGAACGCTGGGGTGAGCGTGAGTGTCTTGGTCAATTCGTCAAAAGCGATCGCGCCGAAGTCAATTCCCAGCGGTCCAGAGAGCGCATTGAGAACCACACCGATCGAAGGGGCTGCTGCTTCGGGATGATTGAAGTTAACCAGCGCCGCTCGCAAAGAATCCCCGATGCTCCCACCGATATCAAACCCGATCGATGGATTTGCCAAATCAGGCACATCGGTTCGGGACGCGTCATAGCGAAGCGTCACACGTTCGCCGTCGATCGAAGTGACTTCGGCCGGAAAACGTTCACCGGTTTCCGTTGAGAACTTAGCTTCGTCACCTACTTTGACACCGATCGAAGCAACCCCAGTACCAGCCGTGTTCAGCGTGACCGTGAATTGGTGAAAGTCTTCGCCGGTGATCGGTGCCGTGATCGATAGTATTTCCGCATCGCTGAACTCACGGTGTTCCGCGGGAGATGAAAGCAGTTCTCCGATCGACCGGTTGATCAGCGGGATCTTCGCCTCACCCACGTCTCCATCCAGAACACGCTCATCCAACCATGTCGCCAAGTCCAGTAAACCATCGATCAAACTCTCGGCCGAAAAATCCATCACCAAGGGCGAGATGTCGACCGCGAAGGTTGGTGCGGTCTGATCGAACAAGTCGACGTCGCTGACTTCGATGGACGCCGCACCGAGTTGATTACCAAACAAGTTGCCATCGAGATCAAACTCCAAGTCAAGCATCTTGCCCGAGGCGGGCACGATGGCGTTGATCGTTACTCGGTCGGCGAATGATGCGGCGCCAGGAGTGATCGCGATGGCCATCGCCGCGGCAAGTTGCAACTTGTTGGCTGTGATCTCACCTGTGATCGGCCCCAGTTCGAAACCTAGTGTCGAACCGTCGGCGTTGATCGCTGCCGAAACGTCGAAGCTGTTCAAGTTAAAGAAAGGATCGACTCCGGTGTCTCGATCCAGTCCGATGCCGAACGAAAAGTCAATGTCGGCGGCGAAGTCCAGATCCGCCCGAACGTCGGCGTCAAAGCTGAGCCCGATGTCGGTCCAATCGGTTCCCAAAGAGTCAAAGTCCAATTCGACTTCATTTTGAAGGCTTTGATCGATCACGACATTGAATTGCAATCGGTTGTTCGCCAAATCCAAGCCGCCCGATAGGCTCAGTGGCAACGCGTCACCGAGCGCGTTTCGCAGTCCGATCACCGTTGGCAACTCACCGGCCGACCCTGGATCAAACAAGTCGCTGGTGGGATCAAACTTTGCAAAGTACGCCGCCATCGGAGCACCGAGCTTCAACAAATCACCCAACCCGTCTCGCCCATCTGCCTCCGAAGCGACGAGCTGATTGAGAGACTGGCCGATGCCCGGCAATGTTTCGTTGAGCGCACTGGCGGCCGAAATCGCATCGCCGGCGTCGTCCAGGGGAGTGATCAGTGACAGCAATTGATCTTGCAATGCCGGAGTGATCGTCATGTCGACCAAGACATCGGGCGCTTGCTGAAAGAAGTCTTCGGCAGCCAATTGGATCGTCGGAGTTCCAAACTCATTGAGATCGAATGACCCCACTTCAATCGTCAGCGGGAGCGAGACATCAAACGCACCGCTGGGACTCACGTTCAATAGCTCACTCAAGTTCGATAGTCCGCTGGTGATTTCTCCCAGACTGACTTTGCCATCTCCATCGGGATCGACGAGTGACACATTCACGCCAGCGTCGAACGCCACGCGTCCGTTATCGATACTGCCCGAGACACCACCGACCTCGATGTCCAAGTTCAAGTTCGGTGCGTCGACGCTGCCTTCGACCTGCAACGCAACATCGCGGAAAAACAGACCACTGGCAAAGTCATACCCTGAGCTGAGATCCCATCCGAACTTGCCCGAAAATGTGAGATCGCCTGATAGCGTCAGTGCTCCGTCGCCGGTCAACGGAAATTCGTCGCCCAGATCCAAGTCGAAGGACGTTTCCACCGGGCCGCCCAAGTCACTGACGTTGAATGAAAAGGCAAGAACCACTTCTTCGGCCGTTGATTGATTGGTGACGTTGCTTCCCAACCGATCCGCGATACTTTGGGCCGCCGCGATGTGGTCGACTTCGCCGGAGGAAGTGTAACCTGCCAGCGGAGCGACAATCTTATCCTGCCAGAGCTGGTCGAATGGTACGAGTTCGCCCAGACTGTTTTCGGCAAGGACGACATCCTTGCCCAACTCCGCGTGCGTTTTCACGCCGACCAACAGTTCCTTGAACCGGTCCGCGACCTCGCGAAACGCTTCGCCCAAATCAATGACGTCAAGTTGGTATGCCTTCAAGGCGGAGCCAGCCGTGCTGCGGACGCGATCGGTGGAGATGTGCTGACGCAAGTCATTGTCGGTATCGGTCACACCCAAAGCCCGCAGGACCTGTTCTTGGGAGAACTCGTTGATCAGCAAGTCCGTGTGCAAGACCGGGTCGCCGCCGGCGTCCCCGGCGCGAATATTAACCAGTTCCAACGAAGACCCCAGACGAGGATCATTCAAAAACGGATCCACCGTAGAGAACGTCGCAACGGTCCCGTCGCCACCGTGTCCCGTTTGCTTTTCCTCGTACCAGACTTGGCTATCACCCGGACGTCGCCCGATGTAGTTACTGAAGGACAACAGTTCGTCTTGGCGGAACCCCAAGAAATCATCCACCGGACCTGTACGCTCGATCACTTGGTCGACCGTGTCTCCATCGGTGGCGTAAATGATGACGGTCTGATTCGTCAAATCCAGATAGTCGTTGTCGTTGTTGGTTGCGTTTAGATCGGTCAACAGCTCGTTGAAGCGGGGATCGGTGGTCGCAATGAGATCCAATGAATCATCCCCGTCAAAATCGAAAGCGGGGTAGGTTGCCGATAGATGTTTTGCCGCTTGGACGTACTGACGGGCAAAGTCCAGCTTGCTGATTGCGGGGTCGGTGATGTCGTCGGTCGCCGAGCCGGAGTCAGGACCCAGAATTGGAGTTCCGGCTTGCAAGGCGTCGTAGGCGTTGTCGACGATTTGGCCAAGGATTCGGGACGCCGGTTTTCCCGACCAGTCATCACTGAGCAGATTCCACGTTTCGACCGTTCCTTCGTTAGGCACCCCAACCATCAGAAAGTCGTCGATCCGTGGCAAGCCACCCTGCCCGTATGCGGGACTTTGGATGTAGCTTCGCGTGACCAAACCGCCTGTGCTGTGCGATAAAATATCGACGTTTTTGCCGGGGTTTTTCGCTGCCGCCTCGGCCAGGGTTTTACCCAGATAGTCCAGTCCGGTTTCAAATACATCGTTCGTGATCCCCTCAACCGTGACCGTATCGAGCGTGCCATTGACAGAACCATCTGTCGGTCCGACTGGCAAACGCCAGTCCCAAGTCACGACGAAAAGTGTCTGGTTCTCGACGTACCCGACGTTCTCGAGGGTCTTCACGATGTCGTGGTAAACGTTGCCAATCGGCTCGAGTTGCAACTGGTCGGGTGGCAGACCGCGATGGGTCAGCCAGTGATCGACTCCAGCGGGGGACTCATCGGCGGCGAACGTGCCCCCGAACCCGGGCACGAAGACGATCGGTTCCAGACCTATCTCTGCCGCCAACAACATTCGCGGTTCGAGCGACTGAAGTTGCCGACTCAGATCACGACGGGCGTTCGATTTGATGGTCGAGGTGGTCAGTGCGCGGCGAGGTCGGCGACGGAAGATTTTCATCGTTTACGTGTTCGTTTGTCCAAGTTGAAGTGGCGGCTACTCCGGCATTTGGATAGCCCGCCAATGGACTTACCCCTCTTGGCCGTAGAAACTACGCCTTGATTTGACTACGATTGGCAAACGTTCAGAATTCTTTCGCAAAGTGATGTGAGCGATGTCCAAAACGGAAAGCAGCACAAACATCAGTTTGATCGCCCGAATTCAGGCCAGTGAGCGGGAAGAGGATGCCTGGATAGAATTCGTTGAGCGTTACGGACAACGCATCTTTCAATGGTGCGAAAAACGTGGCCTGCAGCCCAGCGACGCCGAAGACGTGACCCAACAGGTCTTGATTCGCATTGCCAAGTACCTCCGAAATTTTCGGTATGACGCGAAGCAGAGTTTTCGCGGTTATCTGCAACGAATGACGGGAAATGCGATCAACGATTTCTTCGGTCGCCAGCATCGCCAGCTGCCTGCTGAGCAACCCGACAGCATTTCTTGGATTGATTCGGTCGAGGCCAAATCAGAATTGCTGCAACAATTGAGCGAAGTCTTCGACTTGGAGCTCTTAGAATTTGCCATGACACGCGTGCGGTCTCGGGTTTCCGACAAGCGGTGGCGTGCTTGGCACGAAACCACCATCCGAGGCCGCGAGAACAGAGAAGTCGCTGATGAATTAGGCATGCCATTGGGCTCGCTGTACGCTGCGAAGAATCAAGTCGCCACGCAGGTTCGTGCGGAGATCGAAGTGTTGGAATCAGCCGACGAAGAGAAACTTTGTGCCGATACGCCTGTGGATTGAGCGGAACTCGCCTGACGACCTGCGACTCATCGTCGGTTCGCGGACAATGTCTCTATTCGCAAAAAGGGAAACAACTCCGTTCGAAGTTGTTTTGATCTCGAGAAAGTTGGATGGAATTCATGACACTCGACTGCCCGAATCGTGACGAGCTGGATGCTTTTTTGAACGAAAGGCTTCCAACAACACAGGTCAGCAAGATTGAAACGCACATCGAGACGTGTGTCGTATGTCAACGGGTTTTGGATGATTGCTGCGCTGATTCGATTTTCCCCCCACCCCAAGCAAGCGGCTCAACGAAACTACCTCTGGGGCGCTGGAACGCGGAGGTGGTGGCGCGGTTGGTAAACGCCGTCCACATTTCAAACAACGCGTCTTCTGCGGCGTCCGAGAACCCATTGGTTCCTCCCGAGATTGACGGCTACGAAATCCAAGCCCTGCTGGGTCGTGGCGGAATGGGGGCTGTTTATCAGGCTGTGCAGTTGGATTTACAGCGTAATGTTGCGATCAAAATTCTCGATCGGATTCATTGCAGCGATCCGGAGATGCTGCAAAAACGCTTTTCGAGAGAAGCACGCATCACGGCGAGATTGGATCACACCTCGATTGTCCCTGTCTTCAATGTTGGCACCGATTCATCGGGAAGATTCTTTTACACCATGCGAAGCGTGAGCGGACGCACCCTCTCCGAAATCTTTCGACTGGCAAGGGACGAACGCGAAGGTTGGAATCAATCTCGTGCGTTGGGCGTGATGGTGCGGGTTTGTCAAACCATCGCTTTCGCTCACAGCCAAAGGATTGTTCATCGTGACATAAAGCCATCGAATGTCATGGTGGGTGACCTGGGTGATGTTTATGTCTTGGACTGGGGGTTGGCGGTTGAATTAACGAATCAGCGCACCAATGGCATGGTAGCCGTTGATTCGAACGAGGCAAACGATCCGATTGACCCCAAGATCGCCAATGAGGTGAGTTTTTTTGACGATGAGGCTCGGCAATCCCAGCTCGACTCAGAGACTCAAGGTCAGTCGCTCGTGTCGACCGTCTTCGCGCCCCAGATCGATCACTCCCGGGGCGGTGAGCGAAGTCTGCTGACGATTGACGGCACCGTTCTAGGGACGCCGTCTTACATGTCTCCGGAGCAGGCTTCCGGGAATGTTTCACTGATTGGCACCCATTCGGACATCTATTCGCTCGGAGCCATCTTGTATGAATTGCTCGCCGGATGTTCCCCCTTTCACAAAGAAAGACAGTCTGGCGGGTCACGTGGCGTGATCGCCGCCGTTCTGCAACGCGAGCCCACAAGCGTTCTCCAATTCAATCGAGAGGTCGCACCCGGGCTGTTAGCGATTTGCCAAAAGGCGATGGCACGATCGATCGATCAACGCTACGAATCGTCACGTAGCATGGCGGAGGATCTCCAGGCATTCTTGGATCAACGAGTCGTGCAAGCCTATCAGACGGGCGCGATAGCTGGTGTCAAATTATGGATCCGTCGAAATCGTGGGCTCGCCGCTGCGGTATCACTGGCGTTCTTTTTTGCGATCATGGGGCTAACCACGACAGCACTGGTTCAATGGAAAGCAAAGAAGCAATTGACCGAGGTCAATGCCGAAATCCAAACCACGTTGGTCCGAGAATCCAGGGAAAAAGATCGAGCCACAGCAGCTTCGCATCGGGCTCAGAGCGTCTTGGCGGATATGTACACGTCGCGTGGGTTGCGATTGGAGAATGAATCTCGGCACAATGAATCCCTGCTTTGGTATGCGGAAGCGGCGATTGAGGCCGAGAATGATCCGACGAGATACAACGCTAATCTCCTCAGGGCTCGTAATGCGGCCAAACAAGCAACCGTCCCCGTCGGTGCTTTCATGATCAACGCAGATTACCTTCATGACTGTCATTTCCTCGACGATGGACGGCAATTATTGATTCATGCTGGTGACGACGTCACCATCAGGGACTGGTCGACACCTGATTCTGATCCGACTTATTACGCCAAGTGCACTGCGGTCTGCCCGAACGTTCGAGGCGATCAAGTTGCCGTCGGACGACCCGACGGCCGAATCGAAATTCTCGGAATGCCGGCCGCCACGCTGCAGCAAGAACTGCAGATGAAATCGGCAGTATCCGCGCTGTGCCACAACGAATCAACATCGACCTGGGCGTTCGCATCTGGCAATCAGATTCGTCTTTGGCGCAGCGAACAAGATGATTTTTTCGGTGGCTATGGACTAGTGGATGGATGGATCGATTCGGTCACGTTTTCCCCTGACGGAAAGCGGCTGGCGGTCGCGACCAAACAACACCAAGCATTCGTCTTTGAAATCGATGCAAACGGATTGAGCGAGACGCCTGTCCTCGGACCTGTCCCCCATCGACACATTGATCACACGGGACCACCTCGAGGACCGGTTTTTTTCGATCGCGGTAGCACACTGGTTTGCATCCCCGTCGAACAGCAACTTTCGTTTTGGGACATTGACTCAGAACCCCCCAGCCAACCTCGTGTGCAGAATTCCCAGGCTAATTACGATGCGGACCGTATCGTCAGCAACCTCGCTGCGGATCGATTTGCAACGATCTCCAACCATCGGATGGAAGTCTATCACGCCGGGGCCAAAGGTGTTGCCAATCGAAAGCCTCACTCGAATGCGATTTTGGCGGTTGCACTGAGCAGCGATGGCACACTGTTGACCGCGGGGCGTGAAGGGTTGGCTCAGTTAGCGGATTTTGATACGGGAGATTCACTCAGCGGGCCGATGCTGCACGAACATCCGGTACGTGGGGCCGCCATTTCGAATGATGCTCGCTATCTGGCGATGATCGAAGAAAAGGGATTGGTTCGGATTTGGAAACGGCAAAGTGAAAAGGTGGTACGCAGGGCATTCACTCATTGGGGCCGTGCGGTACGCTTGAGCGCAGATGGAACACTCGTTTCTCCTGGATTCTGGAACGAAGATTCATCGCCCGAAGCGTTGACGCTGACCCGTTTACGCGTGGTCGATGCGCGGTCCGGCGATCGGGTAGGCACGGCAATCGACACGCCGGTTCCCTTCCGGGAATCCTGCGTATGCTCGGGAAATGAAATCGTCGCGATCGCTTGGAACCGTAACGAGTTAGGCTTTCTCGCTTTCTTTGAAATCAAGACAGGTAAACCGGTTTGCGAACCACTGCCAATGCCGACCCCGATTCTGTCAATCGACGCTCATCCCACAGCTCCTCAGGTCGCCGTTCTGCATCATACAGGTGTGCAAGTCATTGACCTTGGTAGCAGCCAACGGCTTCACGAACGACATCACCCAAAATCGGATTCCTATTTCAACAAAATTCGATACAGTCGTGATGGCACCAAGATGCTCATGCACCGCGATTCCCACACGATTCAGGTCGTTGACGCCAGTAGCGGCGCATCCGCCCCGTTGCTGATGCAAACCGATCCTGCTTCTTTCATTCGCACCTTTGAAACTTCATCGGACGACCGTTGGCTTGCGATCGGAGCGGTCATCGAGGGACGTGAATCAGCCGTTGTGGTTTTTGATCTGAGCACTGGCCGCCAAGTCAGCGAACTGCTTCGGATCCCCGGCGGATGGTTCGCGATTTTCGACGTTGCCTTCAGTCCCGATGGAAAATACGTGGCGGCAGGCGGAAATGCGGGTGAGGCGAGGTGTTGGGACTGGCAAACGGGACGCCCAGTTTGCTCGGCGATGACAACCGATGGAGAAATCTTTAGCTTGGCGTTCACTCCCCAAGGTTACCTGATCACTGTTGCATCGCGGTGTCATGACGTTTGGGATATCCGAACCGGATCTCGGGTTCTCGCATTGCACAGCGATTCGTCAAAGAGCGACTATGCCGAGAGCCATTGCTCCGCGATCCTGACTCCCGATGGCAACCATTTGGTGGGGTGCAACGCGCGGAGCGAAATGCTCGGCGTGACGCAACTGCATCAATGGCTATCGGTGCCTCAAGACACCTTAGGGGCATTCAAACTATTGGGGCAGCTTGCCTCATCGACGGATGTGAACATGGGAAAAGCACAATTTATTTCATCCTCTCGATGGTTTGATCATTGGAAGACGCTGTGTCGCTTGCCGGACTCACCACAGATCCAACCGGATGACTGGCAAGCTCTAATGACGATCTATGCAATGACCGGCAATTGGCGGTCCATGATCCGGCTCGCCAATGAGTTTCCCCAAAGTGCGGTCGAAACTGCCGAACATCTCATGCAAGCGAGGCGATGGGACGAGGCCATCGAAGTACTGAATCTCGCCATTGAACGCACGCCAGCCGACAGTACCCTCGTCGCGCAACGAGCCAAAGCTTTCATCGGGGCCGGTCGATACGAGCAAGCCGCGATCGATTTGCAACAATCTCGAGCGAACGAAACCTGGGTGATACGAGATGTGTACGATCAGCTACGACGTCAAAACCTGATCGCGCCGGCTGCCCAGACCGGGCTGATGCTACTCGAACGCGAAACCGACGACATGTTATCTGTCTGGCAAACCCTTGCACCGATGCTTGTTTTCACAGACAGGGAAGAGGATTACCGAACTTGGTCGAGCCGAATCGCTTCGCGATTCTCAGATGTGTCGGATCCTGAGATCGCCTCGACCGTATGTTTTTCTTGTGCACTGATACCGAGTACCGACATCCTGTCCGTCTTGCCAGTCGATGCATTGGTTAATGAACCCGCCGACAAACGTGGACCGACCGTTGGTGGCATTTGGACAACCCGGGCACTGATGGCCTACCGGCGAGGAAAACTTGAGCAAGCCAAGGAGTGTTTGGATCAAGCGATCGCGCATGGTCCATGGCATTTGCAGCGTTCGATCTGCATGACCTTGCAAGCCGCCGTGGCTTGCGCTTCTGGTCGAGCCGAAGAGGCGAAGGAGCACTTTCGGAATGCGAGAATTCAGCTCGACAACGCAAGACGCTACGCCGAGGACAACCGAAAGTGGCCAAACGACCTTGAGGTCTTGGTTCAGGAAGTGTCCTTGCAACTGGATAGAGCAGCGACCATCACGACGACCGATCGAAAGGGCAGCGGTTGATCCACGAAATCATCAGCAGGTGCTGGAATGAAAGCCGGTGTGAGGATTCGGGAAGTTTTCCACGTAGTTTTGGGTTGAAGCACCGGTATCACTTATCGAACGAATCCATCCTTCCGCATCGCTCTTGAGGCTTTCTGGTCTCGTGCGTGGCGTTGTCTTCACCAATTAACAGCTACTCCCACAATCGATCGGATGACCATGGATCACTGTCCCAGTCACGATCTGCTCGACGCATTTCTCGACGCGAAGCTCCATCCGCAACAATATCACGACATGGAGTCTCATATTGAGACTTGTGTTGGGTGTCAAGAGACGCTCAACGCGCGTTGTGAGTCTCACGACACCATTGCAACACTTCACCGATCCGCGAAGTCGCAGCAAGGTAAAGGGCACTGGTATTTGGATCGCGTTGAGCGTTTGGCACATGCATTGAGGCAAGCGGAGACCGATGACCTTGCCAAATTGGCTCAGGATTCGGTCACGATGAGATCAGTGCCAACGCTGACCGGTTACGCAATCGAGGGGATCTTAGGGCGTGGCGGGATGGGGATCGTGCTCAAAGCACGGCACCAACGAATGCAACGCGACGTCGCGATCAAAGTTCTGCCAGAAAGCGCCGTTCGGCAGCCATCGTTTATTGGTCGTTTTTATCGTGAGGCTCAAGCGGTAGCCAGATTGGCTCACCCTAACATCGTTTCGGCTTACGATGCTGGTGAACAAGATGGAATCCACTACCTCGTCATGGAGTTCGTCGATGGGCACGATCTTGAGGAAATCCTTAAACGGCAAGGTCCATTGGCGTTGGATGATGTCCTCGAGTGCATGATTCAAGCCGCGCAAGGTTTGGCGTACGCGCATGGTCGAGGCATCATTCATCGCGATATCAAACCTGCCAATTTATTGCTGCAGCCCGATGGTGTCATCAAAATCTTGGATATGGGCTTGGCGCGTATGACTGAATTGGGACTTGAGGGCACCGACACGAATGCTCAATTCACACTTGCCGGCCAGATCATGGGCACGGTCGACTTCATGGCACCCGAACAGGCACTCGACACCCGATCGGCAGACGCCCGCGCCGACATCTACAGTCTCGGCTGCACCATGTTTCGGTTGCTCACGGGCGCCAGTCCCTTTCCAGGCGATACCGTGATGAAGAAACTCATCTCACATCGAGATGATGCGATACCCAAATTGAACGAGAAGCGGCCCGACATCCCAATGGCAATCGATGTGATCCTTCAAAAGATGATGGCCAAGACCCCGGATCAACGATATGAGTCGATGGACGAGGTGATCTCTCATTTGCGTACCGTGCGCGACGAAGAAACGGGCCTGGGCGTCCCTAATTTGGTCGGCCTGGCTGAACAAGCCAACCGGATCGGAGCAACTCAAGTTGACGATTTTGTCGAATCCTACGGTGAAACTCAGACTTGTGCTGGCTCAGCTTCGACGTTGACGGAACATTACTCGATCAGTGCAGAGGGATATCCAAATGTCGATGCCGCAACGAGCGAACCGGTAACCAGCTTGCCTGAAACCGATTCTGAAGGAAACGACCAACATCACCGCTGGCCATCGATTGTCGCGATGTTAGGTGGTATTCCCCTGCTTGTCGCCGCCGTTGTCTTGCTCATCCAAACACCGCACGGAGTCCTGAAGATCGAGATCGAAGATCCGTCCATTGAAGTTTCTGTCGGTGCTGACGAACGACTTCGTGTCACGGGAAGCCATGGCGAGTTCCAGGTCGTGCCGGGACCACATCGTTTGCAAATCATGGTAGGCGATCAAACCTTTCAAACCAAAGAATTCACAATCGGCAAAGGGGATGACGTCGCTCTTCGCATTGCGATGATCGACAATCAGAAGGTACGAATCATCCGTGATGGAAAGTCTATCGAAGAGCTTAAGATATCGAATTCTTTGGAGCTGAAATCTATAAGCGACGCCGCTTCGCTGCCTTCCCAAATCTCTGCTTCCGATGGAACCAATCGTCCACCAAGCCCCAATAGCGACCGCGAATCGCTGATGGTTATGTCAGACGAATATCCCGGAAACCACGCCTTGTGGCTGAGCGTCAGGAACGAACATTACGTCGATGTGCCGACGCTGACGGCGAGTACAGTCTGGGATCGTTTTCAGAAAACGGGAGCGTCGACATTGGAGATATGGATCCAACGCGACCGCAAAGGGATGGATGTGCACGAAGCATATCTTGGCATCCAGCACTTCGCGATCAACAGCGCTCCAGGATCCGGCTTCATCGCGGACGGCGAAGCGTCCGGACGTGGGGCTCCTTCGATTCGCTTTCGTGACCTCTACGGGCCACTCTGGCACCAAGAGCAAGCCTCCCGTTGGATGCATGTCGCCGCCGTCGACGAGTTGGAGAAGCAACGGCGGTTGTACATCAATGGAAAACTTGTAGGAAGCGGACCATCGGATTCCGATTGGGGCGCCGGTGGCGGAGGCAAGTGGCAAACCACGATGAAACTGGGGGCAACGATGGTGGGAGCGATCGGTGAAGCCCGAATCTCGATGAACGCCAGGTACCACGACGACTTTGTCCCCGAATTCAATTTTAAAAGCGACGAACACACTCTTGCCTTGTACCATGTGAATGAAGGCAGCGGAGACATTCTGCATGATTCGTCAGGAAACGAGCATCATGGAAAAATCATTGGGGCTAAATGGCTCACCTTATCCCCACATTGAACCTGGACATCCCTAGCCTTCATTTGGTCGTTCGATCTTAGATTGATTCGATTGAACCTTCATCACCAACCACTCACGTGCCCGATTGCCCTCCCGCCGAGATTCTCCAGCGATTCGTCGACGAAAGACTTTCGGCGGATGCGTGTTCGCGATTGGAGGGACACATCGGCGATTGTGTCGACTGCCAAAGCAAACTCGATCATCTCTGCGCGAGCGTCTTGCCAGCCGTGCACGTGATGATCGATCCACAGCACCTTCCGATTCCTGACAGAGCTTGGAGCCCAGCCCGCGCCGAACGCTTGGCAGCGGCCGTTCGCAAAGCCAACTCGCCGCACCCGCCAACACATTCAAGTGAAGTCCCGTTGCTGTCGTCAGTGGACACTGACGACGGCGGGACGTACGGCGAAGAAACCACTGGCGGCGACTCGCAGCAATTGCCGGAAACCATTGATCCTGGTGAAGACGATTCGCCAAACTCGGAAATCTCATACGCCGAGAAAGCTCGCGTTTCTTCCCCCATCAGGAAAATCGACGACTACGAGATCGTCAGCGAAATCGCTCGTGGAGGGATGGGAATCGTCTACAAAGCATGGGACGTCAAACTCAAATGCTTCCTGGCACTAAAAACGATCGTGTCGGGTGAACTCGCCAGCGAACGAAACTTATATCGATTTCAACGCGAAGCCGAAGCGACCGCAAAGCTACGACATCCGAACATCGTTCGCATCCACCGAGTCGGTGAATGCAACGGACTGCACTATTTCACGATGGACTTCATCGCGGGACCAACTCTTCAGCATCTGGCGAAGCAACAATCGTTGAGCGAAGCGGACGCAGTTCGCCTAACGATTGAAATCTGTGATGCCATCGCTTATGCACACAAGAACGGGGTGTTGCATCGAGACCTGAAACCCTCCAATGTGCTCACCGATGAAACCGGGCGAGCCATGGTCACTGATTTTGGCTTGGCCAAGTGTTTGGAAGACGACAGTGACTTCAGCCAAACCGGTCAAGCGATCGGAACCCCCAGTTATATGCCTCCCGAACAAGCGGCAGGTCGTAAAGATGAGATCGGATTTCAAAGCGACGTCTATTCCATCGGTGCCCTGCTGTTTCACTTGTTGACCGGTCGAGCACCGTTTGTCGGGGAAACACATCATGCGATCATTCATCAAGTGCTTGAGTCAGAAACCGTCTCTCCCCGAAAGCTCAACCCTAAAGTCAGCCGATCACTTGAGATCATTTGTGTTAAGTGTCTCCAGAAAGAATGCTCGCGTCGTTACACCACGGCTTTAGAACTCAAGCAAGATTTGGAACGATTCCAGTTGGGATATCCCATCCTCGCTCGACGCGCTTCCCCGTTTGAACGTTTGCAAAGTTGGTGCCGCCGAAATCGGGCGATCGCTGCCATGATCGTCATCACGTTGTTAACATTCGGCATTGGAATCGCGATGACAAGGCATCGCAGCCGCATGGTGACTGAAAACATGATGGCACGTGTCGACTCTGCGTGGGATCGTCTGAATGCCCAGATGCAGTCCGTCGACTTGACCCATCAATCTTCCCATGACGAGCTCGTGCCGCGACGCGTCGGGATGGACGCCGATCAGCTACAGGCGGCGTTGGACGGTTACGACGATGCGATCGCCGCATGGCAAACATTCAATGGAACCAGCGTCCTCAGCGAGCAAAGGCGTTTCGATATTGCCGAGGCATCGTATCGTGTGGCAAAGGCGAGTCGGTTGCTCGGCGACTTCCCTCGCTCTGAACATGCCTTTCAAACGGCGATCGATCGATTGCAGAAGTTGAGCCAACAGGTTCCGGCCAATCCTCAATATGCAACGTTGCTCGGCGAAGCCTACGACTATCTCGGTGAACTCTATCGCGACCACGGACATCGTCAGCAAGCGGAGTCGGCATACCAGAAGTCCTTGTCACTGCTCAAAGACGCTCAGGCAAAGTTCCCAGAGAATCCCGCAACGAGTCAAGAGTTGGCGCGCGTCGAGAATAACCACGGACTACTGCTTGAGAGCGAGGGGAAACTCGATGCCGCCGCGCGACGATACGCTCAATCCGAGAAGATCTTACGTCAACAGAATTTGCGAGATTCGGAAAATATTGAGTCGCAGATCGATTTGGCTCGTACGCTGATCAACCTCGGGCGGATGGAACGTATTCGTCATCGCTACGAAGACGCGGAGAATGCGTATCGTGAAGCGATCGACGAACTTCAGGGGCTCTTTGATCTGGAACCCGACAATCGCCGAATCGAGTTTCTGCTTGCCGTGACGCAGCGAAATCTCGGTTATATGTTCAGTGAACAACTCAACGACCCTGTCAAAGCCCAACGCTGGTTGGTGTTGGCGCTAGATCACTTCAACGATTTGCCAACAAGTGTTCCCGAGTATCAGTTCAACAAGATCATCTGCTTGGTGAATTTGACCAGTCTCCATGGCCTCAGTGGCGACGAAGCCGGCTTGGAAAAATGCCGATCTTTCTACAAGAGTTCACTTGAGGCGATGAATCGATTGATCACCGAGTTCCCAGGGATCGCAGAATACGAATCCTGGATGGGTTTGATTCAGGGAAACGGATCAGCCATTGCCGCGATGGAAAAACAAACGTCGTTGGCCAAGGACCGCATCACTGAGGCGATCAAGCACCAACAGCAAGCGGTTGAATTACAGCCCAACAACCTCGACTATCAGCAACGTTTGGCCAGCCATCGGCAGTTTCAATCGACGTTGTCAACGGGCCAATCATCCGACTAGGTAAACTGGGTCCACCCTGCGGGTTATTTGCTTTTTTCACCCTTCAGATTCTCAATCCGCCGATTTCAGATAGGAATGCAGATCGTAACGCTTGCATCTGTCGTCTCACCGCAGTCAACGGCGGACCGATGGATGCAGCCTCCCTGACGGGCCACTGAACATAATGAACCGACACGCCCTGCCAATTCTTGTGACTCTCGTCTGGTTCTCGCAGGTTGTGGCTCAATTTCAAGGCGGGGATACCGGTGTGGGGTACATCGATTCGTCAATTGTTCGCAACCAAATTCGGTTTCGCTACGACTCGGCGTACGATAGTCCTACTCCCTATCGAGCGGAATTTCTCTATCCCAAGTCCTCTGCACCCATTGGCGGAGTCGCTGATCCGAACGCACCGGGACCTCCGTTGCCAGAAACCGGAATCGATTTCCAGGAATTTCGTTTCTACGCCGAATCACTGCTCGTCGACGATCTGATCTCCGGATTCATTGAAGTTCCTTTTCGCTTGATCAATCCCGATGTCAATGAGAACGCCGCAGGCATATCGGATATCCAGTTGGGTTTGAAAGCGGCCTTATTGACCAGCGACCAAGAGTATCTCACCTTTCAATTCCGGACGTCGTTTCCGACGGGCGATGGTTCCAAAGGACTGGGAACGGAGACCGTGCGTTTGGAACCAGGATTACTGTTCCTAAAACGTCTTTCGTCGGGCACGCTGATCGAAGGCGAAGTGCGAGACATCATTCCGATCGGGGGTACGAATTGGGCCGGCAACGTATTGCGTTATGGAGTAGGTGTCTCACAGCCCTGGTTCTTCAACGAATCTTATCGCTTTTCACCCGTTGTGGAGACGGTCGCTTGGTCCGTGCTCGGCGGCCGAGTCGGCAAGGGAATCAATACGCCGCTTGAACGAGTCGAAGACGCAAATACGACGATCGCGAACATCAAGGTCGGCGCGAGGCTCGACCTTCTCAGCTCGTCGCACGGCGACGGTTGGCATTCCATCTATCTCGGCTATGGTCGTGCACTGACCGGTGCGCAGTGGTACGACGACGTGATTCGGGCTGAAATCCGGCTCGCATTCTGATGGGCACTTCTATTGCTCAATCGGGACCGCCTCGGCCAAGGTCAACAATGCAATCGATGCCGGGATGTTCAAACCAGGTTTGTTAGAAAAAAGACAACAAGCCAACGTTCATTTCCGTCGGGCTCGTCCCGGCGGGATCACAACTGGTAGCTACCCATGGCCGACATTGCGACTGCAGTCCCTTGCTTTCCCCGCGAATCGCCTAAGGCGATTCGCGGGGAAAGCAAGGGAGAGCGTGGATCGCGTATTGCGTAGCTGCCAGTTGGCGCTCCGACCGGGGCAAGCCCAGCGGAAGCGAGAGGTACTGCCGGGGACAGGTACTGCCGGGGACAGAGCACTTCGCTCCTCGGCCACTTTACCGATGGCGGGGTCTTTGTTGACAAACCTCTGGGCTGGCCCTGTGTCAAGCAGAAAGCGAATCATTGCCCGTCCCCGAACATCTGCTCTCGCACCGCTTGGACATTGAATTCCGCAAACTTCCGATCGAAATCATCAGCCCGAATTATTCACCAAACACTTTTAGATTTTAGAGCCCCATCGCGAGATTCGTTGCGTTTAAGGAGTTATACAACGACTTCAAAACCGCAATGAGGATCACGCAATGGGTGAAAGCAAGACTAACATTCTTGAGCCTGAATTCATCCGTTCAATCAAGGTTCAAACCACGGATCATCGACTCACGTCCAACTCTGGCGTTATTCTCCTTCGCGAGGCAGATCATCGACTTGGAATACTCTCTTCCATCGCCCAGAATGTTGATGATCCCAGACGCGACGATCGTATCCGCTACACCATCACAGAATTGCTCCGAGAACGTAATACGCGATGGCCGTTGGCTATCGGCTCAAGATGATCTCGATCGTCTTGCACACGACCCTGCCTTTCGCGCTGCTGTCTGGGATCGCCCTGGTCAGAATGTCATCAACGAGCGGCTCGCCAGCCAACCGACCCAGTCACGGCTCATCAGCACCTTGACCGCGAACACTGGCAATCTTGAAGCGGTTCGCAATGGCCTTACACATTCTATCGAGCAACACATCAAAGCCTCTGGCAGTGGGCGGCGTGCTCGGCACGCAACGATCGATATCGATAGCTTTCCAATCGAAATCCACGGCAAGCAAAAAGGGGCCTCCTACAACGGCTACTACAACGGCTACTACAAGAAAACGGTTTACCATCCCCTGGTAGCTTCATTCTCGGTTGCTGGCGACTACGACAGCGGGCGCAGCGGCAAACGATTGGGAAATGGCTTCATCCACGCAACATTGCGTCAGGGGCAAGTGCACACGGCAAACGGTGTCAACCGATTCATTAACACCGTTCAAAAGCAGGCTTCAAAACTTGCGGTCAATGTGGACTACCCAATGGATGCGGGCTACACGATCCCATCTGTGATGGACTGCATGACTGACCGGAACTTGCGTTTTGTGGGGCGTCTGAAGGGGAATTCAAAACTAGACGCCCTCGCCGCCGAGCATGTCTATCGTCCTGCAGGGCGTCCACCTGAAGGCGGATACGAATACACCAGCTGGGTGCCTATCAAATCGATACATGGAAACATTCTCAACGGTTGATTCTCGTTGTCGTCGACAAGCCAGATCCTCAAACTGGCCAATTGGATTTAGTGCTCGCTATTTTTTCTTGGTAACCAATTGGCAGGAAGATCAGCGCAGTGCCGAGGAACTGTTGGCACACTACCGTCCACGAGGAACGTTTGAAGATCGCTTGGGAGAGTTCAATGCAGCAATCGGCCCTCATCTGTCGTCACAACCGTTCAAGGCGAACGAAGCAACGATGCTGCTTGGTCTGCTTTCATTCAACCTCAGTTCGATCTGCCGCAACGAATTGGAAGACGCAGTAGGCGGGTGCTGGGACCTGACGCGGTTCCAACTATTCATTTTGAAAATCGGTGGTGAGATTATCAAGCACAGTCGTCGAGCAGTGCTTCGCATCGCCGAGTCGGCTCAACCATTTTGGTCACGATTGATTGAACGATTTGAATCGTGGACATCGCCTAGAGACGCGACAACGACCGCTCCATCGCCACGCCCTTGGATGCCTCCACCGGCACATTCCCATCTGTGCGAAGTTTTACGCACGTGACGGAGCCCATCGCTGCGAAACACGAATTGGGGGTAGGGGGAACTGCGCTCCGAACGCAAAAAAATGCGTTAGAATCAGCATTCGCTACCGAGATCGAATCGAGTCAGACAAAAAACGATTCACCGACGTAGTTGGTGAATAATTCGGGTTCAAAGTACTTTTGTGGCTCGCATTAAGGAGATCCAACAGGAGAAGAAGTTACTCGCGGCATCCCAAGATGAGCTAGACCAACTCTTCGCCTCCCTCCAACACCTTGCGTTTCGAGGGGAACTTTCATGACGGCAAACGAGGGCACGCGATGAGCAATTTTGACTTCCTCACCTCCCACCATCAGCCGATGGGCGTTAGCCCCGGTTCCTACACGGTGGAAACTGACGCAACAAAAACCGCGGCTAACGCCGTACGGCTAATTGGACTAAAACGACCTGCGGCTTCCACTATCAGCCGATGGGCGTTAGCCCCGGTTCTTACACGGTGGAAACTGACGCAACAAAAACCGCGGCTAACGCCGTACGGCTAATTGGACTAAAACGAACTGCGGCTTCCACTATCAGCCGATGGGCGTTAGCCCCGGTTCCTACACGGTGGAAACTGACGCAACAAAAACCGCGGCTAACGCCGTGCGGCTAATTGGACTAAAACGACCTGCGGCTTCCACTATCAGCCGATGGGCGTTAGCCCCGGTTCCTACACGGTGGAAACTGACGCAACAAAAACCGAGGCTAACGCCGTGCGGCTAATTGGACTAAAACGACCTGCGGCTTCCACTATCAGCCGATGGGCGTTAGCCCCGGTTCCTACACGGCGGAAACTGACGCAACAAAAACCGCGGCTAACACCGTGCGGCTAATTGGACTAAAACGACCTGCGGCTTCCACTATCAGCCGATGGGCGTTAGCCCCGGTTCCTACACGGTGGAAACTGACGCAACAAAAACCGCGGCTAACGCCGTACGGCTAATTGGACTAAAACGAACTGCGGCTTCCACTATCAGCCGATGGGCGTTAGCCCCGGTTCCTACACGGTGGAAACTGACGCAACAAAAACCGCGGCTAACGCCGTGCGGCTAATTGGACTAAAACGAACTGCGGCTTCCACTATCAGCCGATGGGCGTTAGCCCCGGTTCCTACACGGTGGAAACTGACGCATCAAAAACAGCGGCTAACGCCGTGCGGCTGATTGGGATAAAACGAACTGCGGCTTCCACTATCAGCCGATGGGCGTTAGCCCCGGTTCCTACACGGCGGAAACTGACGCAACAAAAACCGCGGCTAACGCCGTACGGCTAATTGGACTAAAACGACCTGCGGCTTCCATCATCAGCCGATGGGCGTTAGCCCCGGTTCCTACACGGTGGAAACTGACGCAACAAGAACCGCGGCTAACGCCGTGCGGCTAATTGGGATAAAACGAACTGCGGCTGAATTTGTGGGGCTGAACCGATGAATGATGAACCACTCGCCTACTTCATTACCTTCACGGTCTACGGGACATTCTTGCAGGGCGATGCTCGTTGGTGGCGTTCCCGGAATGAAGGCTCGCGACCGCCTCAACCATTTCTTGAGCAATGGCATCGTGATCGACTGAATCACGATGTGGTGCTGCTCGACGATGAACAACGCTCCGTCGTCGAGGCCGAGATCCAACGCCTGTGCGAATTTCGCGGCTGGGAACTTTGGAAAGCGAACCCGCGCAGCAATCACGTTCATGTTGTGGTGACGGCGACAGGATACAACGGGGCGAAGGTTAGAGATCAGATCAAGGCAAACTGCACAAGGGTGATTCGAGAACGTTGGCCATCATTCATTGACCGGCCCGTCTGGACAGCCGGCGGCGACTGGCAATGCGTCAACACGGAAGAAGAATTGGAGCAACTGATTCAGTACGCCGGTGAAGCTCAGGATCGGAAAGATCGCGATGTCGGGTGAACCCTTCATCAGCCGATGGGCGTTAGCCCCGGTTATTTACACGTAACAGAGAAAACCGGGGCTAACGCCCGTCGGCTGATTTTTCAGTAGGAAACAATCATGCGCAACTTTGACTTCCTCACCTCCGAATGGAAGGACATCCACGAAGCGGCCAGCAAAGCCGAGTCGGCGGCGATCCCCGATCCTCGCACCGTTCACCAAGCGACGCTTTAACGTCAAAATCGCAGAAAAACGGGCACATTCGTTCTTTTTATTCAAATTGCAGGCGAACTGGCAGCTTGACATTTACGTCTAACTCTACACATAGTTAAAGTGTGTGCTAAAATATGACCGACAAGATACCTGAGTTCGACTCCGCTGGATTGCTGGCCATCGGAGACTACGAGGTGACGCTCGCTGAACTACGGGATTCCATCCTGGTTCAGGGGCCGCGCAATCGCATTGAGTATCCGACCTGGGATGCGAGCTGGCGATTGTGGTTGGTTGATCACTTGGAAATGATGGTGAGGCAACTTTGGTTAGTCGGTGTGGACGAGATTTACATCGATGGCTCATTTGTGGAGGACAAAGATCATCCGAATGACATCGATGGCTATTTCGTTTGCGATTTGGATCGGCTTGAATCAGGTGAGCTTGAGCGCGACTTGAATCTGTTAGATCCGCAGAAGATTTGGACGTGGGACCACGCAATGCGAAAACCCTACGCCGGTTATCCCAAGGCTCAATTACCGATGTGGCATGTCTATCGAGTCGAACTGTACCCGCACGTTGCTGGGTTTGGCTGCGGGATTACCGATGAAAATGGTTACGAACTCGAATTTCCCGCAGCGTTTCGCCGCTCTCGGCGTGACGGGAAACCGCGTGGAATTGTTAAGCTCCGTCAGGAGGTAGATCATGATTAGAAACGAACAGGAATACCGCGAAGCCGTCGAAAGACTGACGGCTGAGAAAAAGCGATTCGACGAACATCGCCAGCGACTGATCGACGACGGTATTAAAAAAGCGGGCGTCCAACGTGTGATGGAACCTTTGATTTCGTTTCACGAGCAATTGCGGGAAGAAGTCGAGCATTACGAGAATTTGAAACGAGGGAAGTTTCCTGACCTGCCGAATTTGAAAGGACTTGGAGTGCTGCTGGTTTCTCTGCGGATTGCTCGAGGAATGTCGCAACGAGAGCTTGCGGCGAAACTAGAGGTGCACGAGTCTCAGGTTTCTCGCGACGAACGTAACGAGTACCACGGCATTACCGTTGATCGCGCAATCAAGATCCTGGATGCGCTTGGTGTGAAACTGCAGACCACGGTCGTCGACGCCCCACTGGGAACCGAAGTCGACGAACTTCAGAGCACCTAAACAGGTAAGGCAGTCGCCATCATTTCGCAGTTTCAATTTCTTTTCGCTGAGTGGAAAGACATTCACGAATCGGCTGCCAAGGCTGAGGCATTAGCGATCCCCGATCCACGCACCTCCTGCTTCTACGCTCGCCGTACGTTGGAGTTGGCGGCGCGGTGGCTTACAAGTTCGACCGGGCTTTGAAACTGCCATACCAAGACAACTTGTCGGCGCTGATTCACGAACCCACGTTCAAGCAAACCGCTGGCGATGCGGTCTTCAACAAAGCGAAGCTGATCAACAAGCGGGGCAATGATGCCGTTCACAGCCACCGGGACGTTTCCGATGCGGATGCGGTTTCAACGGTCCAGGAACTGTTTCACTTCTGCTACTGGTTTGCCCGACTATACGCCCGACGCGATCGGCCGGATCCCGCGCTGACGTTCGATCCGGCGCTTTTGCCGACGACCGCGATCCCCAAGCAAACGCTTAGCCAACTGAAATTGCTTGAGACGCAACTGAAGGAGAAGGACGAGGAACTCTCCGTCTTGTTGGCCGACAAGGACAAGCTGGATGCCGAGATCAAGCTGCTTCGCACGGAAGTGGCCAAGGCGAAAAAGGCGGCCGAGAAGATTCAGGACGATCACGATTACAACGAAGCCGAAACCCGAGATCGCTGGATCGACGAACTGTTGAAAGAATCCGGCTGGCCGCTGGATCAAAAGCGTGATCGCGAGTTCCCCGTGACGGGGATGCCCAATCGCGGAAACATAAGCCGAACGGCGTTAGCCGCGGTTGAAGATGGTAGCGATACCGACGGCGAAGGAACCGGGGCTAACGCCCAGCGGCTGACAGGAGAAGGCTTTGTCGATTACGTGCTGTGGGCGACGATGGCAAGCCGCTGGCGGTGGTCGAGGCCAAACGGACGCGACGCGACCCAAGAACCGGGGAACAGCAGGCAAAGCTGTATGCCGATTGCCTGGAAGCAAGGTATGGCCAGCGACCAATCATTTTCTACTCCAACGGGTACGAACATTGGATTTGGGACGATGCCATGTACGCCCCGCGCCGAGTTCAGGGCTTCTACAAGAAAGCGGAGTTGGAACTGCTGATCCAACGACGCAGTAGTCGCCGTGATTTGGCTTCGGCGACGATCGACGACACGATTGTGGAACGCTATTACCAAACCCGCGCGATCCGGCGAATCGGCGAGTCGTTTGAAAAGGACAACGAACGGAAGTCGCTGCTGGTGATGGCGACGGGCAGCAAAACAAAAGGGGACGAAAACAAAAGGGGACGGGGGTGATTCGCAGGATGTGGCGACGCGGGCATAACCGGGGGGCGTAACCGGGGACAGAACACTTTGCATTTGCTCAACGCAGGCTGATAGAACTGATGCTGAACTCCCCAGCAAAGTGCTCTGTCCCCACGAATTCCATATCGCGTTGTGATGCGTCAGAGTTTCGTTTCTTCCACGAAGATCATAGAGCGTTTGTCGATGACTTGCCGGCGCCACCGCAGGGCATCTTCTCGACGTTCGCTCCGTCACTGGAGATTGGGCTGTCGCATCTTGGTGCTAAGACTCGCGTGAGGCTACTCGATTGCTCTGAACTTTCGGATCGCGTTTCCAGCGGTAACATCTTCGTCGCGATATCCAACGACCAGTATTCCTTTTGGGACGGACGCGTTGTGGATCGAACAATTCAGTTCTTGAAGATGGGGGCGATCTCAAGCACGCCGTTTTGGCGATCTCCGTTGCAGCCGATAGAGGTACACCTCATGCTTGAACGCTACCCCGATATCAAAGAGGGCAGGACTCTTTGATGGGTGGGGCGTTCGGATTTATCGGGGACTTCTTGATCGCAGCGACCTCGCAATACCAGGCCATGTCGCGCCGACGAAGCAGATTAAGCTGTATGCGTTTCAACTCATGCCAAATCGTTTCCACCTGGCTTCGCGACCGCTTGTTGATCGCGAAATGAACCGGCTCAAAGAGTGAGTGATTTGGCGAGTGAAGTTCTGCACCGACAACTGCGAAATGAATCGGACCAGGGGCTAGAAAAGGCAGATGAGATCACCATCGTGCTGACCTGGATCAGGGGTCGGCGAGCAGAGAACGGTACATCGCGGCTTCTTCCTCTGGCAGCGTCTTCAGCAAGGGACGCATGGTGTAGTTGCCGTGCATCTTGTCGTCACGCATGAACATCCAGTCCGAGATCTCCGACTTCTTGATCGTCCACTCTTGGCCGATCTGGACATTGTTGACGATTCCAGGATCGTTATTGATCGTTCCTTTGAACTCGCCGTTCTGAAAAGAAACTTCGGTGAGCCAAAAATGCTCGGTCTGGCCGTCATCCGTGATCGGGGCTTTCACGGCGTGATCCGTGCCAGTGGGAGCGGATAGCTCGGTGATGAAGGAATCGACTTCGCTGCGGGCCTTTGCAATCGCGTCGTCCATCTCCTGTTGGTCGTAGCCCGAATCGACGAGCGTTTCCGGTTTGGATCGTTCGCCGCCACATCCGCAAGCCACGACGCACAACAGAGCAATGGAGAAGAACCGATTCATGGGATGCTTCGTTGTGTGGGAATGACTTGTCGACCTGAAATCCGGCTGGCTCGCACGAGCGGACGATAATACGAGGCGGGGAAATCGCCGGCTGAAGCCGGTACATCAGCAGGACGGGGCCAACGACGGGCGACAAAAAAAGCCACCACGTGATGTGGTGGCTTTTTCAGACAGTACCCCCGGTAGGGCTCGAACCTACGACCCACGGATTAAGAGTCCGTTGCTCTACCAACTGAGCTACAAGGGCGGGTTTGTTTTTTGATGGAGCCGGCAAACTGGAAAGCAGCGACGTCTCATCTCAGCCCTCAATGTATCGATTGCATCGTGATTTGGCTACACCTTGAACAAGGATTTTTCGCCGCGGGGATGGGGGTGGCCGTTCAGGAGTTGTGGCTCATCGGGGAACTTGGTTGCGGACAATTTCTATGTTCCATCGTGGATTTGAACCGCACGCAGCATTCCCTCGGCTTTGGACCACGTCTCGGCTTCTTCGCCCGCCGGCTCGCTACGAGCGGTGATTCCGCCGCCCACAGGGATTTGCCAATAGCCGCGTGTGGCCGTGATGGTCCGAATCAAGATATTGAAGTCTGCATTGCCTCCGCAACTGATGTAGCCCAACGAGCCACAGTACGGGCCTCTCGGATTGGGCTCCAGAGTGGCGATCGTCTTCATGGCTTCGATTTTTGGTGCCCCCGTGATGCTGCCGCCGGGGAAACAGGCACGCAGGAGATCGACGACGTCCTGATCGGCACGCAAACGGCCGGTGACGACGGAAACGAGATGCTGCACATAGCGATACCGCTCGACTTTGCACAGCTTTTCGACTTCCACGCTGTCGTCTTCACAAACCCGCGACAAGTCGTTTCGCATCAAGTCGACGATCATCACGTTCTCGGCGTGGTCCTTTTTGCTTTCACGTAGCTGCTGGGCAAGTTCCTCGTCACGTCGATCGTCGCCGGTCCTTGGTACGGTTCCCTTGATCGGCCGGGTTTCGACTCGGCCGCCACGGACTTGCAAGAACCCCTCGGGCGAACTGCTGAGCACTTGAAAGTCGCCGCCGTCGTAATAACCACTCATCGGCGCGGGGTTGGCCTTGCGAAGTCGATGGTAAAGCTCGCTCGAACAACAATCCGCTTGGCGAAGTAGTCGTTGGGCCAGGTTGACTTGGAAGCAATCGCCGCCCCGAATCCGCTGAACAATGTCGGCGACGGCACCGCGGAAACCGGCCCCGGTAAAACTGCTGGTCACTCCGGTGTGCTGAGTGGCAAACTGGTTGGTCGGTTTCGCGAGAACGCTCAAAGCCTTTCCTGCGGATTTGCCGTACGCCGGCGTTGCGTCGTTCGAACTCTCAAGGCACCGCATCACGGCATCCGCACGTTGCCGGGCGGCCGTCTCGCGCTGGCTTTCGTCGTCTGCACCGAGACCTTGGCTGACGAGCCAAGCTTCCCCGTTGATGTGATCGACGGCAATGACCCAGTCATAAACGCCCAGTGAGATTGCAGGGGTGGGCAGGTCATCGATTCGACTGGTGCCGACATTTTCCAACCACGTGCCGGCTTCGTATCCGATCAGGCCGGCGATGCCTCCTTGAAATGGCGGCAACTCGGGAGCGTTCGTTGGGGGCAATGACTTGGCCAGGACTTGAAAGTCGTCCCACGGGGCGGGGGCACCGGCATGAACGTCCAGCGTTCGCACCGGATCGGCGGCCAGAAACGAGTAGCGACCACGAGGTGTGTCTTGAACGCTAGCCGCAGGATCGATGCTTGCTGCCTCACTTAGCTGTCCCGTGTTTGCCGCAGTATTCGAATCGAGCCAGATTCGACGTGGCATGTCACCCAGTCGATCAAACGCGACGGCCACGTCAAAACCGGGCGGCAGTTTGCGAACGACAGGGAGCGATGGCGAAGTCATGGTGCGAGTTTGATCGATTTGGGCATCGATGCGAATGGCGGGTCACCAGCGGATGACCAAGCCGCCCTCACGCCCCAACGGTTCCGCCTGTTGAACGTCTGCGAAATCAATCCGGTCACCCATCGTTGTTTTGATCCTTCGCACCAGTTCACGCAAGTCGCCTGGTGGGCCATCAGCGTCCAGCAGCACGCTGCCATCTGGTTCGTTTCGCACGAATCCATGGACGCCCAAACCTCTCGCATGCCCGACGGCGGTGGCGCGGAACCCGACTCCCTGAACGTGCCCTGTGAAACGGACAATGAACCGTCGTTTGTCAGAGGTCATCGGGGGTGCCCTTCCAAGTTTTTGACAGATTCAGTCGATACAAAGGGTAACAGTAGGATTTGCGTTTGGGCGGATGGTGGTGTTCGATTTCGACTGGACTGCTCAAAGTCTGGTGTTGACATTGTTTTTTCAGTCCATGTTTTTGTTCCATGCATCGCAATCAAAATGAGCCTCAGACGCTAGCCGTGGGCCGGCACCACAATCCGCCTCAGGCCCACGGCTAGCGCCTGAGGCTCACTGGGGCCACCAGCTGCGCCGGCAGCAGGGACATAAACTTGCGCAAATCCAAAAAGAAACAACACCAAACTTTGAGCAGTCCAGCCACAACCCCAGCGCTTTATAGCCCAGGCTAATCACAGCTGTCTGGTCAAAGCACGGTTTCGATCACGTCCTCATCGACGGTTTCAACGCCGACCGCGACGGCGGTTTTCGGATTCTCGGTCCGCTCGATGACGACCAAGCACATGTCATCAAAGGGGGGAGCTGCCCCGATGTGCTGATGAACCGCTTGCACAATCCGCCCACAGATCTCTTCGGCGGATCCACCCTTACGCGTGATTTCCCGAACCGCCTCCATGCCGAACTCGTTGTCTTCGGCGTCCATGGCTTCGTTGACGCCATCGGTGTACATCACCAGCACATCACCGGCTTCGACCAGCACCTCGACGGCTTCGTAGTCCATGCCGGTATCGATCGCGATCGGCAATCCGGATTCTTCTTCACCTGGTTCTTCGATCGAACCATCGCAAGCCTTACGCATGACCGGTGCCATGTGGCCGGCGTTGACAATCGTCACATTGGGATTCGCAGGGTCAACGACGATCAGCAGGAACGTCACGAAGCGTTCGACCTCCAGTCGGCTCATGCGATCGTTCAATCGCTCGACCGCGCGGGCCACGTCATGATCACTTGCCAAACAAAACCGTGTCTCTGCCGACAGCTTGGCCATGAACATGGCGGCCGCAACACCGTGCCCGACCACGTCGGCGACCACGATGCCAACGCGTCCGTCACCGAAATGGATGTAATCGAAGTAGTCGCCACCGATGTGGTTGGCGGCTTGATAGTGACTGGCAACGCAAAAGCCTGGCGCGTCGGGCGGCGATTGCGGCAAGAACGCCTGCTGGACTTCAGTCGCCAATTTCAAATCCTGTTCGACTTCGCGTTGATGCAATGCTTGTTCGTGCATCTTGGCGTTGTGGATCAGAATGCCTGCTTGCGCGGCGACGCCGGAGAGCAGGTCAATGTCTTTTTCGACAAACTGCCCGCGGCCCTGCGTGGAGTCGATTTGAATGGCTCCGAACGCTCGCCCTTCGCCATCGGTCAGCGGGGCGCAGATCATACTTTTGATGGAAAAATCCGAGATGGACTCGCTGTTGTCGAATCGACTGTCCTCCATCGCGTCGAAGGACAGGATGGCTTCGCCGCTGCTCATGACTTTGCGAACGATCGTTCGGCTGATGCGAACCGTCTCTGTTTCGTCTCTCACCGCACGAGTGCGAACGAAGCGAGTGACCAGATCGCCCTTGTCGCCTTCCATCACGACAAAGCCGCGGTCGGCGGAGGGGAAGATCACAAACAAACTGTCGAGGACTTTCGGCAGCACCTCGTCGACGGCTTGCACGTTAGCCATGTGTCGACTGATTTCGGTCAACGCGTCCAACTTGGCTTCGGCGGTCGCGCGAACCATCAGTCCGTCGGCGGAGCTTTTGTACTCAACGCGACTGGCGGGCACCATCGAATCGGAGTCCGGTTCGTCGTCGACCATCATGACGCCGAAACTGGAGCCGTCGAAGGTCATTTCTGAGTTCGAGCTACTGCTGGCAAATGCCGGCGTCGCCAAATGATGAAAGACCAACTCGACGTCGCTGATTCGGATCCGGTCACCTTCGTGCAGCGATTGAGCGTTCTGAAGCAACTGGCCGTTGAGGTACGTTCCGTTTCGGCTGCCCAAGTCGAGGACAGAAAAGTTGCCGCCCTCGCGTGTGACCTTGGCATGAAATCGACTGACCGCCCCGGCATCGACCACGATGTGGCAGTCCGGGTGTCGACCGATGGTGGTTTCCGATTCGGTCAACTCGAACCGGCTGGCTCCAGGTGTTCCCGCGTTGGTCGACAGAAAGGCCATCCGAAATACTCTGGGTGTCAATCAATTGAAGGGGCGATAGCACCTGTGCTCTGTCGATCGCGAGAGTTCAGCTATCGTGTGTGATCAGCTATTGCGAGAAACCAGCTGTGCGACGCCCATTGCCAACGATGCGGAAAATCGCCACCCCGGTCGAGGTGGCGATGAACTGTCAAGACAAAGCTCTCAGTCTTTGTCCTTGTCTTTCTTTTCTGGTTCGGTTCCGGGAACCGTGTTGTCGTCGTACTTGGCTTCTGGGATGGCCGAGTCGTCTTTGGTGTCCAAGACGCTGTGCATGACGGCAAACTCTTTGTTGTCCTCTTCGGCTTCATCCTTTGGCACTGGTACTTCGGTGACATCGGCCTCTGCGATGATCAAGTCGACGACCTTGCGTTCGACAATTTGATTGCGGAGCGCGTCCATTTGGCCGGACTTTTCCAAGCGAGCACGAACGCGACGTTCGGGCATGTCGCTCTGCTCGGCGATCAAAGCGATTTCGTCATCGTAGTCGCTCGGCTCGGCATCGATCTGCAATTCCTCTGCGATCTGCTCCAGAACAAAGTGCTCACGCAACGAAGCTTCGGTGGCTTTTTGTGCGTTCTGCCTTGTAGCGTTCACGATGCGTCGGATGGTGTCGTCATCAAAACCACTGCGTCGCAATTCCAGAACTTTGCGTTCCAGTTCGCGTCCGGTTTGGCGACGCACCAGGTCGATGGGCAGCTCAAACTGAACAGACTCGGCCAACAGATCAGAGACGCTCTTGCGGACGGCTTGTTGAGTACGGTACTCGGCTTGGCGGGTCAGCGAATCACGAACAAACGAACGCAGTTCTTCTTCGGATTCAAAATCACCCAGCTCTTCGAGCAGCTTTGGCGTCAACGCGGGGCGTTCCAGTTTCAGAACTTCCAGCACGCTGACCTTCGCGTCGATTTCTTTGTCACGCAGGTCTTCCGGTTCGACGTTGGCACCCAGTTTGACTTTCACGTCGACCGTATCGCCTTCTTTGGCTCCGGTCAGTTTTTCGCCAAAGCTTTCGCAGACGGCATCGGCAAAGGAGACGCGTTCACTGAGCGTGATGCGTTGTTCTTCGAGCTTGGAAAGCATCTTGCCGTTGTTGGAGAACTCGATCGTGACCGACAAGCGGTCTTTGAGTTCCGCGGGTTCATCGGTGGCTTCTAAAGTTGCTTGGCGATCCAGCACGCGATTGAGCGCTTCGGTGACATCTTCGTCTTCAATCGCTTCGACCGGTTTCTGGACTTTCAAGCCCTTCCACTTTGGCGTTGCGAACTCGGGACGCACCTCGATGGTGAACTGATAGATGAAGTCGCCTTCTTCGGGTACTTCGATCGACTTGTATTCAAAGTCGGGCTCACTGATCGCCGAGAATTCTTGCTTCTCGGTGACCTGGGACAGGCTGTCCATCAGCAAAGATCCCTTGACCTGCTCGATGACTCGTTCGCGGAATTGTTTTTCCACCAATTTTCGAGGAGCGCGGCCGGCTCGGAAGCCAGGCACTTGGGCCTCGGGAACGAGTTCGTCGTAGGCGTCTTTGAGGTAACGCTGGACTTCGGACTGCGGGATGGTGACCACGACTTCGCGGACGCAAGCTTGCGGCGATTTGACATCCACCGACAACTGAATCGGTGGTTTTGTTTCCGCAACGTCGGTGGTTTCGGGCTCGGTTGAGGTGGACATCCTTTTTACAGACCTTCAGATCTCGTGAATTGTTTGGGAAAGAAGCTTTTGCCGCTGACGAGATTTTCAAGGAAAGGAAATCCCGAGAGTCGGATTCAGCGGGCGAACCCAAGAATTTACCGGCAAAGCGACGAAATCAGCAAGCGGGTTCTTTGCCCAAGATCAAACTTTGCGGCTCAAGTTTCGTTGGTGGGGTTGCCGATGGAAAAATTCTATCGATAATCTCTGATCTCGATGACATGCGGCTGTAGCTCAGTTGGCAGAGCATCACGTTGCCAACGTGATTGTCGTGGGTTCGAATCCCATCAGCCGCTCTCGTGAAAAAACAAAAAACGCCCCGTGGGAAACTCCTCACGGGGCGTTTTTTATGCCTTTTCAGCGTTTCTCTCGCTTGGGTCTCACGATGAAGTTCCCAATGTCGACCAAATCAACGACCCGCTCGCCCGGATTGTTCACCGGATTATTCATGCGGATGATTGATTTTACCGCAAGCAGATTCCTGACAATGAGTTGTGACATCGTTGGGAAATGCAGATTGTTTTTCACAACCCGACGCGTAAGCGAGGGATTTACCGAGTATCCCTCGCTTGCGCGTCGGGTTGTGAATCATCCGGGCTAGCGGGCTTCTCACAGGTCGGCCTTCTCGTTGCCATCTTCGTCGTAGCGATTGATCGCAAAATACACGAAGGGAACGGGCAAACAGGGGATCAGCAGAGCAAAAAACCACTCGATCGCCATCGCCAGCACCACGCTGATGACGACGAACCCCAGCCAGAGCCACCACGTGTCTCGCCAAAGCCCCAGCAATTGTTTCACCGCTCGCCTCCCAATTGATTCGATCCCGACGTCCAGAGTTTGCCAGCGCAAGTTGTAGCCCACGCGACCGCATGCGATCCAGTCGGTGCTTTCCCGCGTCGGCGTGATGCCCCAAGATACGTGTCCACCGCTTGCGTCCATTTCGCACGCAGAACTATGCCGTCCAGCCATCCACCAGGACTCGTCATGCCGGAACTGAAAGAATTAGTCGAGGACACATATGCAGAAGGATTCCGCAGTATTTACGGGGAAATTCTGATCACCGCTCGAGACGATCGCTGGCTCAAGCACTGCGTCCACGCGGTCACCGGTCATGCATCGAGCACGATCCTGTGCGACTGCGAAGCCGGCGTCGCCCAGTGGATCGATGCCGAGTCGGCCGCCGCCGGAGCGACCCCGGACGGGCGACCGGGAGCAGTCGTGCAGTTTCACGTCCCGAGATTTCGCAAGGACAGGGAAGAGCACCTTGGAAAAGTCATGTTGGCCCGCATCAGCCAAAACGTGCTCACTTGCCCTACAGCCGCCTGCTTTAATCGCCTGGACACCGATCCGTACTTCAAACTTGGTCGCAAAGTTGCCCTGTTTGGCGACCGGCATCAATTTCGTGACGTGCGGCACGGCCACAAAGGCTGGGTCGTTCCGATTCTCGGGGGCGAATTCTTTTTGTCACGCCGATTCGGGTTTCGTGACGGAGTGATGGGCGGAAACCTATGGTTCTTGGGTTCCAGTGTCGATATCGCGTTGGACGCCGCCGAGCGAGCCGCGATTGCCGCAGAGGAAACACCGGGAGTCATCACGACGTTTCCAGGCGGAGTCGCGGCCAGCGGATCCAAAGCCGGCAGTAGCTACGATTTTTTGATCGCCGCAACGTATGCCGAGTTTTGCCCCACGCTACGTGACAAATTAGGCGAAAAAAGTAAAGTTCCCGAAGGGGTCGCCAGCATCATGGAGATCATCGTCAACGGCCAAGACCTGGAGTCGATCGAGAACGCAACGCGAGCAGCGATTCTGGCGGCCGCGCAAACGCCGGGCTTGACGCGAATCACGGCGGGGAATTACGGAGGGCGACTGGGCAAGTCGCTTGTCTATCTTCACAAGTTGATAGCGTAAAACGCCGAAAAAGCAGGGTTGTCGGTCGTTTTGGCGATGGTCCCAAAAAGAAATTTCACGAAACCTACAAAAGCCGTTGACGACAACCAGTCGCGGCTCTACATTCTCGCCCTCCCAGCCGGAGAAATTCCTGATGGGCCGGACGCGGTTCAGATTCGCAGGCTTGCCTGCCGATGAAGACCACTTCCTAGTCAGCAAAACTCAAACCCAAAACTGGATAGCCGAACGTGTCAGCCGGAGCAAGCGAAGTCATTCGAATTCGTATGGAAGCGTACGATCACTCCGTGCTGGATCAAAGTGCTCAGGAGATCGTCGACACGGTCAAGCGAACTCATAGCGAAGTTCACGGACCGATCCCGTTGCCGACTCGCATTGAGCGATACACCGTGCTGTCCAGTCCGTTTGTGAACAAGAAGGCTCGTCAGCAGTACGAGATTCGGACCCACAAACGCTTGATCGACATCGTCCAGGCAACTGCGAAGACGATCGAAGCTTTGAACAAATTGAGTCTGCCTGCTGGTGTCGATATCAAAATCAAGGCATCGGCAAGGTAGTTTGCTTGCACTGCAGTTCATCGACTTGATGTCGTTGATTTGCGTGTGTGGCACTGATTTTTTTCTGTCGAGCGGGAGCGTTTCCCGCATGGCAGTGTAGTTGTACCAAGTTTCAGGTTGGTTTCCGGATGAACGGAAGCTGGCGCGAAAACGCGGAGATGCCAATTCGGGCGTAGCCGGCTGATCGCGTCAGTGTGCTTGAAATTCAACACGAACGACGAGCGTCTCGGTGAAGCCGAGGCGGGATAGCTATGTCACCATCAATTTTGGGCCGCAAAGTCGGCATGACTCAGATTTACCTGGAAGACGGAACGGTTGTTCCTGTCACCGTGGTGAAGGCTGGGCCCTGTCAAGTGTTGCAGGTTCGTACGCAGGAGCGTGACGGCTACCAGGCAGTTCAGTTGGGTTTTGAGGACAAGCCACGTCGCCTGGCCAGTCGCAGCGAGCGAGGTCATGTCGCCAAGCTTGAGAGCAAGCGGTCTAAGAAACGCTCCGCCAGTGGTGTTGAGCTGGTTGCTAAGGCCGGGTGCGAGCCTCAGCGATACATTCGCGAGTTCCGCGGTGAGTCGGATCTGCAAGTTGGCTCGACCGTCACGGTTGACTTGTTCAATGATGTCAAGCGAGTGGATGTCACCGCGACGAGCAAGGGCCGCGGCTTCAGTGGCGTCATGAAGCGACACAATTTCTCGGGTCAGCGTGCAACGCACGGTGTCAAGAAAGTGCACCGCCACGCTGGTGGTACCGGTTGCAGTGCTTCGCCAAGCCGATTGTTCAAGGGCATTCGGATGGCCGGCCAATATGGGAATGTAAAGACCACGACCCGCAATCTGGAGCTCGTGGGTGTCGATACCGAAGAGAATCTGATTTTGATTCGCGGTTCCGTTCCCGGCCCAAATGGTGGCTTTGTCACTGTCCGCAAAACGAACAAGGTGGGTTGAGGATCATGGCGACATTACCAGTATTTAGCGAGACCGGCGAAGAAGTCGGGACCTACGAAATCGATACCGACGCAATCGTCGATCGAGTGAGCAAACAGTTGCTGCATGACGCAGTGGTGATGTACCAGGCTAACATGCGAATGGGCACGCACTACGCACGTACGCGTAGCGAAGTCAGCGGAACCAACAAGAAATTGTATCGCCAAAAAGGTACCGGTCACGCACGTGCCGGTGGTAAGCGATCGGTCGTCCGTCGTGGCGGTGGTGTTGCCAAGACGATTAAGCCTCGTGACTACAGCTATCGGTTGCCCAAAAAGGCGTTGCGTCAAGCGACGAAGATGGCGATTCGTTCGCGAATCGATGATGGCGAACTGATGGTAATTGACACTTTGGCGTTCGATACGCCAAAGACGTCCCGCATGGCTTCGGTCCTGAAGGCTCTTGGGCTGGAAGGCACGACCACGTTGGTTGCCGTGGCCGACCAAGACCCGGCAGTATTCAAAAGCGGGCGAAATATCCCTGGAGTGGATGTCCAGCCTGTTCGGCAGCTCAACGCATTGTCGGTGTTAAAGCCCAATCGTGTGTTGGTAACCAAGGGTGCGTTGGACAAGATCAAGGACGGATCGTTCGCGGCAAACGGCGCGGAAGCCTGATTGGCACCGGAGCTGAGTCAGAACCAAGCCGAGTCAGAACCGAGCCGAAGCAAACAGACGCTGAGTATCAAAAAGACAGAACGAAACCATGGCACACATCCAGCCTCCCAAGAAACCCGAAACGAAAATCCAGTTGGAGCCGCATCAAGTATTGTTGCGCCCGCTGGTGACCGAAAAGGGTGTGCACCGAGCGACTCGGCATAACCAGTACGCGTTCGAGGTTCATCGCGACGCGACCAAAGATGAAATCAAAGCTGCAGTAGAAGAGTTGTTTAGCGTCAAGGTCGCAAAGGTCCGGACGCAGAATCGTAAAGGAAAGTTTCGTCGTTATCGTTTCCGCATCGGACGCACGTCGGATTGGAAGCGGGCGATTGTCCAGCTTCAGTCCGATCACCGTATTGACTTCTTCTAAGCCGATCCGCTGTGAAGAAAACGGCTGGGCTAAAAATGGCTCAGTAAACATGGCTCACCAGGCCGCGATCATACGCAACGCAAACACGCACTGACAATTAGCAGACGATTATGGGTATTCGAATTTACAAGCCGACCAGCGCCGGACGCAGAAATGCATCCGTTAGCGATTTCGCTGAGCTGACGCCAGGCTACGACGTCGAAAAGTCGCTGTTGCGTCCCAAACGCAAGACTGGCGGCCGGAACAATCAAGGGAAGATCACCGCGCGGCACCGCGGCGGCGGTCACAAGCAGATGTACCGCGTGATGGATTTCCGTCGCGTCAAAGATGGGGTGCAGGCCACGGTCGATTCGATCCAGTACGACCCCAATCGCTCGGCTCGCATCGCATTGTTGAAGTATGCGGACGGCACCAAGAGCTATGTCGTTGCCCCGATGGGCGTCAAGGCAGGCGACAAACTGATGAACGGTCCGGATGCACCTCCGACCGTCGGTAACTGCTTGCCAATGAAAAACATCCCGTTGGGCACAGAAGTGTGCTGCATCGAAATGCGAATCGGTGGAGGAGCTGTGCTGTGTCGTTCAGCCGGAACGCGTGCGACATTGATGGCACGCGAAGCCGATTGGGCTCAGTTGCAGTTGCCCAGCGGCGAAGTCCGCCGAGTTCCGAGTGTCTGCCGGGCAACGGTTGGCCAAGTCGGAAACAGTGAACACATGAACGTTCGCCTGGGTAAAGCCGGGCGGGCAAGATGGTTGGGTCGCCGTCCACATGTTCGTGGTACCGCGATGAACCCGATCGACCACCCGCACGGTGGTGGTGAGGGTCGGACCAAGGGCGGTCGTCACCCGGTCAGCCCGCAGGGCAAGAGCGCCAAGGGTGGAGCGACACGCCAGAAGCGAAAACCAAGCAACAGCTCGATCGTTCGCCGCCGCAAGAGCAAGCGGTACGGTCAACTGAAGCTGCACAAGTAACCAAGAAACACACAAAACCCTCCGTCCGAAGCGGTAGCTGAGCGATATGAGCCGAAGTAGCAAGAAGGGACCTTACGTCGACCCGAAGTTGTTTTTCAAAGTGCAAAAACAAGCCGAGTCGGGTAAGCCAGAGCCGATCAAAACCTGGGCACGTGCTTGCACCATTGTTCCCGAGTTCGTGAACCTGACGTTCATGGTGCACGACGGACGCAAGCACGTTCCGGTGAAGGTCACCGAGGACATGGTCGGCCACAAGCTGGGTGAATTTGCTCCGACGCGGACGTTCAAGGGCCACGGCGGCAAGAAGAAGTAGTAACGGCGTAAGTTAGAAGTCCGGCGCGACGCTAAAACGACAGAGAAACAAAATGGCACAATTCACCGCACGATATAAAGGGGCTCACATCAGCGCACGTAAAGTGCGTCTGCTGGCGAACCTGGTTCGCGGAATGTATGCGGACGAAGCTTTGGACGCGTTGAAGTATCAGCCCCAGCGTGGCGCTCGGATGCTGGAAAAAGTCATCCAAAGTGCAGTCGGAAATGCTCAGGACCCCGATCAAAATGAAGGCGTCTCGCGCCGAGCCGAAGAACTGGTGTTGACGGACGTTCGCATCGACGGCGGGCCGATGTTCAAGCGGATGCGTCCTCGCTCACGCGGAAGCGCATTCATGATCAAGAAACGCAGCAGCCACATCACGGTGGGGCTGACGCCGATCGAAGAGATCTAACGAAGAGACATGTCGCCAAGAGGCATGTCGCCAAGAGGCATAGTGCGACCCGATCCAGTCGCACGGAACGCTGGCAGCACAACGAATCAGCAGCGCAACAAACCACTGTTTAAAACAAAAAAGCGAGAGTCCTGAGCAATGGGCCAAAAAGTAAATCCGATCGCATTTCGAACCGGCGTCACCCGTGGCTGGACGAGCCGTTGGTACGCGTCGAAGCAGGATTTTGCGGACCTGTTGGTCGAAGATCGCAAGCTGCGAAACTTCATCACCAACCACCCGAAAAAGACACAGTACAAAAGTGCCGGAATCGACCGGATCGAGATCGAGCGTACCCGCGACGAAGTTCGCGTCATGATGTATGTCGCTCGCCCCGGTTTGATCATTGGCAAGAAGGGACAAGAGATCGAGATTCTGCAAGCAGAATTGCAGAACTTGATCGGACGACGGATCAACTTGAAGGTCGAGGAAGTCGGCCGGCCTGAGTTGCAGGCTCAGTTGGTCGCAGAAGACATCGGACAGCAGTTGCAAAAACGATCGAGTTTTCGTCGGACGATGAAACGATCGTTGGAGCAGACGATGGACGCCGGAGCCAAAGGGATCAAGATCCAGTTGGCCGGGCGATTGGGCGGTGCCGAAATGGCTCGCCGCGAAAAACAAAGCATGGGCTCGATTCCATTGAGCACGTTGCAAGCGAAGATTGATTACGGAAGGACCGAAGCGATGACGCCACAGGGGCACATCGGGATTCAGGTCTGGATAAACCAAGGTACTTACGGAGACGACGCCGATGGCTCTGATGCCCAAACGGGTCAAGCATCGAAAAAGCCAAAGAGGGCGCATAAAAGGTAGTGCGACTCGAGGCAACACGGTCGTCTTTGGCGATTTTGGCATCCAGTCCCTAGATGCGGGATGGATCAAAGCCACGACGATCGAAGCAGGACGGATTGCGGCTCAGCAATACGTTCGCGGTGAAGGCAAGCTGTACATTCGAATCTTTCCCGACAAGTCGGTGACCAGCACCCCGCTGGAAACACGGATGGGTAAAGGTAAGGGTGAGCCTGACTTCTGGGCCGCGGTCGTTAAGCCAGGAACGATCCTGTACGAACTCGGTGGTGTGACGGAACAACAAGCAAAGGTTTGTTTTGCCCGATTGGCAAGCAAGCTGCCGGTGAAGGTGCGTTTCGTGCATCGCCGGACCATGTGAGTTGTGTCGTCGACACACACAAACCATCGTCAGTGACCCACCCGGTCGCTGACGCTCGACAAACTAGACAACGTCAGACAAATCAAACGATCGATCCTCCGATCGATCAATCACCCAGCGATCAATCGTCAGCAAGGTCCCACCATGACCACCAATGCCGAACTGAGAGAAATGAGCGACGAGCAGTTGCAAGCGACCGCCAATGAAGCGGCGCAGACACTGTTTCGTTTGCGGTTTCAATCACAATCTGAGCGTTTGAACACGCCCAGTGATATCCGTAAAAACCGTCGACTCATCGCGAGGATCAAAACGATCCAAAGCGAACGAGTCCACGCGGCCGCCACCAAGTAGTTAGCAGAAGCGAACGAGCATGCCAAAACGTGTTGTTTCAGGGATCGTGACCAGCGACAAGATGGATAAAACCCGTCGTGTCGAAATCAACCGCTCGGTCAAGCACCCGAAGTACAAGAAATACGTCAAACGCCGCACCGTCTGTCACGTCCATGACGAGAACAATGAGTCCGGCACAGGCGATTTGGTTGAGATCATCGAGTCGCAACCGTTGAGCAAGCTGAAGCGTTGGAGCCTCGTTCGAGTGATCGAAAAGAGCACCGCCGTGGACGTCGCCGCTCTGCGTGCTGCTCGCAAGGTCGCCGAAGAAGCAGAAGCCGCGGGTGTCGGTGTGACACAGTCGGAAGAGTCGGACTCCTAACAGTTACCCGCAAGCCTTTACCAGTCAACAGTCATGATCCAACAAGAATCCCGTCTGGACGTTGCCGACAACACCGGTGCTCGAGAAGTGATGTGCATCAAGGTGCTCGGCGGTAGCCGTCGGCGTTTTGCCGGCCTGGGTGACATCATCGTGTGCAGCGTCAAAAGCGTGATCCCCGGCAGCGATATCAAAAAGAAAGCCATCGTGCGTGCGGTCATCGTTCGCACCAAGCAACCCACACGTCGGCCCGACGGCAGCTACATCAAGTTTGACAGCAACGCCGTCGTCATCATCGACAAAGACAAATCACCACGAGGCACTCGAATTTTCGGTGCCGTCGCTCGCGAGTTGCGAGACAACAGTTTCATGAAGATCGTCAGCTTGGCAAACGAAGTCGTCTGATCACGAAGTTGTCTGATTGCGAGCCCCAGTCGACATTCGACACTCGCCAGCGGACTCTCGCAGTCGACCGCCAAACCACGTTCACTACCCTCCCATACATTCCTAAGACAAAGCGTTCAGAGCCATGCTCCTCCGCGTCAACGACGAAGTCATCGTGATTGCCGGTGCCAGTAAAGGCCACCGAGGCAAAGTGCTGAAGATCGACCGCAAGAAGAACAAAGTGGTCGTCGAAGGTGCCGCGTTGGTCAAGAAGCACGTGCGTCGAAGCCAAAAGAATCCGCAAGGCGGACGTTTGAGCAAAGAGATGCCGATCAGCGCCAGCAATGTGATGTTGATCGATCCCAAGACCAACCAGCCCACCCGCGTCGGTGCTCGGTACTTGGCCGATGGCAGCAAAGAACGTTTTGCTAAGAAGACCGGCAACAGCTTGGGCACCATTGCTCCGGCACGCGAAACGTACGCACAGAAGTAATTAACGCAGCAGATTCGCAATGACCAACAAACCAAGACTTCAAGTGGCCTACGAGGATACCATTCGCAAAGCGATGGTGGAAAAGTACGGCTATACCAATCCGCATCAAGTCCCGGCGTTGACCAAGATCACGCTCAACATGGGTGTGGGGGCTGCGATCGGTGACAAAAAGATCCTGGATCTCGCCTACGACGCGATGACCCAGATCGCAGGTCAAAAGCCGGTCTACACGCTGGCTCGCAAGTCCATCGCAGGTTTCCGTCTGCGTGAAGGCATGCCGATCGGCTGCATGGTGACTCTGCGTCGCCAGCACATGTACGAATTCCTCGATCGTTTGGTGGCGGTCGTCCTTCCCCGAGTACGTGACTTTCGCGGTATCAGCCGCAAAGCGTTCGACGGGAACGGTAATTACACCATGGGATTGACCGAGCAGTTGGTTTTCCCGGAACTGAACCCCGACAAGTTCACTCGCCCTCAGGGCATGAACATCACGGTGGTCACGACGGCGAAGAGCAACGACGAAGCTCGTGATTTGTTGGAGATGTTTGGCATGCCCTTCAAACAACTCCCCAAGAAAGAGAATGCCGCCTGATCGGTCAGGCAGCAACATTTTGGTCGATTCACTTGGTAGTGGGTCGAATGGAACGCAGTCCTTAGAAACGTTTTTGAAACCTAAAGGCAGTCCGTGGCAAGTAAATCGAAAATCGCCAAGGCAAACCGGAAGCCGAAGTTTAGCAGTCGTCAGGAGAACCGTTGCAAGTTCTGCGGACGTCCGCGATCGGTGTATCGCAAATTTGGCCTTTGCCGAATCTGTTTCCGTCAAAACGCGGACTTGGGGTTGATCCCCGGTGTCCGTAAGGCCAGTTGGTGAACACACGCAGCGGAACTTATTAGCCATGATGACAGACCCCATTGCCGACATGCTCACCCGCATCCGTAACGCCGTTCGCGTCGAGCGAACGTTCGTGGATGTCCCCGCCAGCCGCGTCAAGCGAGGAATCGCCGACGTGCTCAAACGCGAGGGATTCATTTGGGATTGGCAGGAAGTAGAGGCCGAACCGGTCGCTCACCTTCGTTTGGAACTTAAATACGGTTCCAACGGTGAACGCGTGATCCAAACGATCCGCCGAATGAGCAAACCCGGACGTCGGTTGTATACCCGATCAAAAGAATTGAAGCCGGTCCTGGGTGGACTGGGCATTAGCATCATCAGCTCCAGCAAAGGCGTGATCAGCGACCGCGAGGCGCGACGCGACAATGTTGGTGGTGAAGTTTTGTGCGAGGTCTCCTGATCGAGTCTCACTGCCACCTCGTTGAGGTGGCCCGAGCCGATTTGGAAACGCTTCGCCGCGACGACAAACAACAGCAGATTGAATTCAATCGTAAGTGAACTGATATGAGCCGAGTTGGAAAAAAACCGATTCCGATCCCCAGCGGTGTGACCGTCAGCGTCAACGATCGCTTGGTCGTCGTCGAAGGCAGCAAGGGCAAGCTGGATTACCAGCATCGCCCCGAAGTAACGGTCGCTGTGGAAGACGGTCAAGTCGTCGTCGCCCGTGGTGGGGACGATCGAACGCGACGTGAAGTCCATGGACTGACTCGCGCACTGATCGCTAACATGATCGAAGGCGTGACCAACGGTTACGAACGCAAACTGGAAATCGTCGGTGTGGGTTATCTGGCAGCCATCGCCGGTGACACCCTGCAGCTGCGTGTCGGCTTTGCGAACGAACTGCACCAAAAAATTCCGACCGGTTTGACCGTCACCTGCCCCGACCAAACCCACGTGGTGGTTCAAGGCTGTGACAAGCAACTGGTCACTCAGTTCGCTGCGGAAGTCCGCTCGCTGAGAAAGCCTGAGCCGTACAAGGGCAAGGGAATTCGCTACCAAGGCGAACAGATCAAGCTGAAGGCTGGTAAGGCCGCGTCGAAATAATACGATTTACTCGCCTCCGCGGGTGATTTCACAAGCTGCAATACAATTGGCGTCCGCAGAGAGTCGTTTTCTTCGGATCGCACACCACAACCCTTTATCCATGGGCCGGTCCAAATCCGATCGGCAAAAAAATGGACAAGAACAAGAAACTACAGAAACAGCGCAAGCGACGGAGCAATCACGTTCGCAATTCGCTCAAAGGCACCGATGGGCACCCACGCCTATGTGTCCAGCGGTCGCTGAAACATTTTGCCGCTCAGTTGGTCGACGACAGCAAAGGCCACACCGTGGTCAGTGCCAGCACGCACAGCAAAGACGTCAAGTCGGCCGTCAGTCAAGGCGGAAACTGTGATGCCGCCGCTGCCGTCGGCAAAGCGATCGCAGAGAAAGCGATCGCAGCCGGAATCACGCAAGTGAAGATGGACCGCGGACACAATCGCTACCACGGACGAGTCAAAGCGTTCGCAGATGCGGCTCGTGAAGCCGGTTTGCAGTTTTGATGATCAGACAAGACAGAGACTCACTCAACGCCCATTTCGAGGGTTGGTACCATTAGTAACGCAAGAGATTCAAATCAACGCCGCAAACGTGACAGCAAGCCAAAGGAAGAGGGCTTGGCCGATGGTTTGCTCGATCGCGTGGTGAAGATCAAACGCTGTGCCGCTGTGGTCAAAGGCGGTCGCCGATTCAGCTTTGCCGCCATGGTCGTCGTCGGCGACGGTCGTGGTCGTGTGGGCTGGGGTTATGGCAAGGCCAACGAAGTGCCCCCAAGCGTGCAAAAGGCTCAGAAACAAGCCAGTCGCAGCATGATCGCCGTCCCTTTGGTTCAGGGAACCATCCCTCACCAAGTCTGGGGCAGCTTTGGCGCCGCCAAGGTGTTGCTGATCCCCGCCGGCGCAGGTACCGGTATTATCGCCGGCCAAGCTGTGCGTGCGGTCTGCGAAGCCTGTGGGATTCACGACATTTTGACCAAGTCGTACGGGACCAACAATCCTGTCACGCTGGTCAAAGCGACGGTGGAAGCACTGACGAAGTTGCGAACTCGCGAAGAAACAGCCGCATTGCGTGGATTGACGGTCGAAGAACTGACCGCCTGATCCAAAATCAAATACATATCGGTCGATCGGTTGCCTGTGGCGACGGTTCGACTGCCCGTCGCGATCGGACAATCACTCGCGAAACTCAGTTGCTCCAACCTAAGCATACGTAGAAAACGGTCACGTCATGAATTTGAACGACGTCCATCGCGGGATTCAGAAGTTCCGCAAACGCAAACGAATCGGTCGTGGTCCCGGTAGCGGACACGGCAAGACATCCGGTCGTGGACATAAGGGTCACAAGAGCCGCAGCGGTTACTCGCGTAAACCGAGTTTCCAAGGCGGTGCCATGCCCATGTTCCGCCGCATCCCTAAGCGTGGTTTCAACAACCGTTGGGCTGTCACTGTCTTTGCTGTTAATATCGGCAAGCTGAACGATCACTTCGACGACGGCGCAGACGTGACCTTGGAGTCGATGGCGGCCAAGGACGTTGCCAAAGGCAGCTTTGACGAGGTCAAGGTGCTCGGTGACGGCGAGTTGACCAAGAAGCTCAACGTGCACGCACATCGCTTCAGCAAATCGGCCGAGGAAAAAATCCTCGCCGCAGGCGGTACCGTCAACAAACTGGTTGCCAAACGCACGCCGGCAGAACGCGTTGCCTCGCTAAAGGCTGAAAAGTAATTCGCCTCCCGGCAAAGATTTGCCCTCCGTGAGCGAAAAGTCCGCTATCGCTCCAAAAGAGCCGAATCGATACACTTTGGCAGGTTTGAGCCGGGACAAGAGGTTCCGGTCAAATACTGACATGAATTTTTAGGCACGGTACAACGCATGTACGAAAAACTGCGAATCATTTTCTCGATTCCGGAACTCCGCAAAAAGGTCATGCTGACCTTGGGTTTGCTGGCGATCTATCGAATCGGGTTCCACATCCCCCTGCCGATGATCGCGACCGATTTGGGCGCGTCAGCCGGTGGCGGCGGCGCTGCGGACTTCCTGGAAAAGGTCAGCTTGTTTGCCGCGAGCGATTTGCGTCAGGCAACCATCTTTGGTCTCGGGATCATGCCTTACATTTCGGCATCGATCATCATCCAGTTGCTCGGAACGGTCTACAAACCGTTGGAGGAACTGAAGAAGGAAGGCGAGGCCGGCCGTAAGAAGATCAACGAATACACTCGATACCTGACCGTCGCGATCTGTATCATCCAGAGCTGGATGTACCTCAAGTTCATGTTGATGGCCGGCGGTCCCAGTGGCTACGGATTGATCAATGCAAACTTCTTGAACGCCTCCGGGGAATCGCTGTATTTCGGTTGGCAGATCGTTGCAGTGATGGTGATGACCTGCGGAACGGTGTTCCTGATGTGGTTGGGCGAGCAGATCGATGAACACGGGATCGGAAACGGGATCAGCCTGCTGATCATGGCGGGGATCTTGGCCCAAATGCCCAAGGCCCTGTATGAGCTGGTTCGAAACATGAAGACCGAACTGACGGGCTTGAGCCGCGGTCAGGTCGGCATTGAAACGTTGATTCTGTTGGCGATCCTGTTCATCGCGGTCGTCGTCGGTGTGGTGTTCATCACCTTAGGACAGCGAAAGATTCCGACGCAGTCGGCCAAGTTCACTCGTGGTCGCCGTGTCTACGGCGGCTCGCGTCAAAACTTGCCTCTGCGAATCAACCAAGCCGGCGTGATGCCGATCATTTTCGCCAGCAGCTTGTTGATGATCCCGAGCGTGTTCTTTGGGTTCATGGCCGGACAGTTTGATACCGAAGGCAGCATGTTCAAGGGACTGAACTTGATCAGTCTCACGATGGGCGATCAGACTTCGTACTTCTTTAATCTCTTGTACGTCATGCTGATTTTCTTCTTCTGTTATTTCTGGACGGCGATCACGTTCAATCCCAAGGAAATCTCGGACAACCTTCGCGACAGCGGCACGTTCATTCCTGGATACCGTCCGGGCAAGCGGACCACGGACTACATCGAAAAGGTGATGGTTCGTATCACCTATGTCGGTGCAGGATTCCTTGCCTTGGTTGCGATCGTTCCGACGATCATCTACGGATCGCTGGGTGTGCCCTACTCGATCGCCGGTTTCTATGGCGGTACGGGTTTGTTGATCGCAGTCAGTGTCGCCTTTGACTTGGTCCAAAAGATCGACAGCCACTTGGTCATGCGGAACTACCGCGGACTGCTGGAAGGTGCTGGCGGCGGCGTGACCCCAGTCGTTTGATCGGGGTCTGATTCTGATGCGGATCGTTTTCATCGGACCGCCGGGATCAGGCAAGGGGACGCAGTGTCAGCGGTTACTCGCACGTTACCCGCTGGCTCACATCTCAACAGGCGAAATGCTCCGCAATACGCCCACGGACACCGAGTTGGGCCTGTGGATCGCGGAGTTGATTGCGTTGGGGAACTTGGCGCCCGATGACTTGGTCATGTCGATTGTCCGACGGCGACTTGAGGAGGACGACTGCCAATCTGGTTGTTTATTCGACGGCGTCCCGCGAACGCTGACGCAAGCCAAGATGCTCGACGAGTTGTTGGCCGAGTCCGAGGAACATATTGACTTGGTTTTGTCCCTGCAGGTTGAAACGCACGAGATCTTGCGTCGATTGACCGCCAGAGCGGTCATCGAAGGCCGTCGTGACGACAACACCGCCGCCATTGAGGCTCGTTTGGACCTTTTCTATCAGCGGACGCTGCCCACCCTGGACTACTATCGACAGAGCGGAATCGTCCGTGAAATTGATGGAATGCGTGACCCTGATGAGGTTTTTGTCAGCATTGTCGACGCCATCTCAACGTCGGCCGGCTGAACATCACCGCAGGGACTCCCATTTCGACGGTCCCCGATTCGCTCGATAGGTCCTACAATGAATCTCGTTAGAATCGAGCTACAAATCATTCTGATCGATTCTTATCTGTGCCGATCCATCCCAGAGGCTTGTTCGTGAATCATCCAAGACTTCGTCACGGTTCTCCACTTCGTAGCCGGCTGATGTACTGCGCGCTGATCGCGTTGTCGGCAATCCTGGGGGCCGATCACGTTTCCGCGCAGAACATGATCATTCAGAACGGCCAACCGGCGTCCGGCCGGTTCATCGAGCCGCCGCGGTGGTTGTTGCAGCAGGTGCGCGAAGCCGAATCGGCGATCGAGAAAGAACAGTACTCCGAGGCGGTCGTTCGCTTGGGCGACTTGTTGCAAGGCGAAGACGTCAACGCGGATGGCGAAGCGTTTGCCGGACAGGACTATTTTTTGTCCATCGATCCACTCGTCAGCGTACAGCGACTGGACGAAAGCGTTCTGAAGAAGTGCCGTGACATGATCGGCAACTTGCCCGAGGCGGCTCGCGAAACTTACGAGTTGCGTTACGGCCCGTTGGCACAGCGAGAGTTGGACGAAGCCGCACAGAGTCGCGATTGGCAACGACTTCGGGACGTGCGACGCAAGTTCTTTCATACTGCGGCAGGCTACACCGCGTCATACTTGCTGGCCGTACGAGAAATGCAAACCGGGCATCCGCTCGCTGCATCCGCTTTGCTGGATGATGTGGTCAGTCAGCAACGAGCGATCAAGCAGATTGGACAGGGAGTTCGTGTGCTGCATTCTGCTGCGTGCAGTGTTTCTGGCAGAGACGTTCCGGATCCGCCCGTTGCGAACAACGCAACAGTGGTTCTCGGTGGATCGGAGACAACGTTGCCGTCATCGGATCAGTGGCCTGCATGGTTGGACGAGCATTTCAGCGTCACGATCGACCGAGCTGGCGGCGAGATGGCGGAGTACCGGTTTCTCGGGGGCGGTTCCAATCGCAATGAAACCCGGGCGGGAGAGATGCCGATCGGCAACGCGTCCTGGGTCGTTCCGACGGTCAACAGCACCGCTGAGGAACGTATGATCATGGAAGAGTCCGAGCGGTTGGTTTCATCTGGCAAACTGCCGCCGCCGAGCTGGTCTCCCTTGCGGATCGGTGACCACGTTTTGATGCGTTGCACCGAACGTCTGCGTGGAATCGATCATCGGACCGGCAAGCGGATCTGGGAATGGCCTTGGTATTCGGCCGACAACAACGTAGAAGACGACGAAACGGTCGTTGATTTGGCTGGTCCGGATGAAAACCCGACCGATGTTCTCGTGCAACGTGTTTGGAATGACTTGCCGTACGGTCAAGTGACCAGCGATGGAGAGCGTGTTTTCATGCTGGATTCTCTGGAGTCCGTTCAGCCAGTGATGTTCAACGCGGTGATCGGAATTCAAGGCACGCTGCCCAAGTCAAAAGAGGGCAATACGCTGGTCGCGTTGGAACTGGCGACGGAAGGAAAACTATTGTGGCGTCTGGGGCAGGGCGAATCGGAGGGGACGCCACTCAGCGAAGCGTTCTTTCTCGGCGCACCACTGCCCGTCGACGGGCGGTTGTACGCGATGGTCGAAATCTCAGGCGACATCTCTCTGGTTTGCCTTGATCCCGCATCGGGTGAGTTGCTGTGGCTGCAGCAACTCGTATCGATGGAATCACTAGGTGTTGAGTACGACGCCGTCCGGCGAATCTCGGGGGCCACCCCCACGTACCATGAAGGCGTGTTGATTTGTCCGACCGGTGCAGGCGTGACCATCGCGATCGACTTGGGAGACCGCATGCTGCGATGGGGCCGTAGTTATCCCCGCAAAGCGACCGTGCCCCGAGGTTACAACACACAGCAATCTGCTCCGGATGCGGAAGCCTTGATGCAACGCTGGCACCACGGTTCGGCAATCGCGTCGGGACGATACGTCGTGCAGTCGCCTTCGGAAACCGATCAAATGTTTTGCTGGGATGTGCTCAGCGGCAAGACCAGCTTCAACACCAAACAGCGTGAGAGCGCACTGTACGTTGCCGGTATTCAAGACGATCAATGCTTGATTGTCGGACCCAATGAAGTCCAGGCCATTGACCTGGCTACCGGTTCCACCAAATGGACGACGAAATCGGACCTGTTGCCCTCAGGCGAACAAATCGTCGGCAGAGGCGTCTTTGGCATCGATAGCTATCTGTTGCCCGTCTCAGGAAACCAACTGTTCCAAATTTCGCTTGAGGACGGTTCTCTATTGCAACATCGCAGCGTCAACTTTTCCGTCGGCAATTTGGTTGCCGTTGATGGCGAAATCCTGTCTCAGAGCCCCACTCAACTGTCGTTGGTCAGCGGCGAGAAAAGTTTGGCTCAGTGGGTCGAGCAAGCGATCGCTGCAACACCTGATGATGTCAATGTGTTGGTGCAACAGGCACAACTCTACGTTCAACGTGACGAACGAACCAAAGCGTTGGAGGTGCTGGATAAGGCGAGAGAGCTGGAGCCCGACAACGACGATGCCCTGGCGCTGTCGGTTTCCGCCATGCTGGGCATGTATCGGGCAGACCCCGATCAGTCTGATGACTTCATCGACGAGCTCAGCGCACTGATTCACGATTCGTCTCAACGAATGGAGTTCCTCGCTCTACGAATTCAAAAGTCACTTCGCGACGAAATGCCGATCGATGCGATCCGGCAGTTGACGGAATTCTCTTCGGAAGTCATCGATCAGCCGACGTCGGCCTTGGAAGCCGGCCATTCGCTCACCGAGACAACCCGCCAAGCTGCTCCATCGAGCTGGATTTCGGCCCGTGCAGCCGAAGTCCGTTCCGTTGCCCAACGCACCGAAAAATTGACCGACGTCAATCAGATCGTTTCGGACTACTTGGAAAACAAATCGGTCGGCTCGAACAGTTTGCTGCGACGACTTTTGCGATTCTATCAGCCGCTGGGTGTTGGCGAATTGAGCCGACGCTACGCAAAAAATCTGCTGCAGCAAGACGAAACCCTGGCGGCCGAGCGGGCAGCCATGGGAATCGCGGTGCCCCCTAACACGCCGGTCAAGCAAACCGATACAGAGAACCAAACCGAAACCTCCGACGCCATTGATTCCGAGTATGCCCTGATGCTGGCGGAGGTTTATGCCCGAGGACGATTCGGTGCCGATGCGTTGAACTGGCTTGCCGCTGCCGGCCCCATCGATGAACAGAGCGAGCGAGTCGCGGAAATCGAAAAACTTGCCAAGGGCTCACAACCGGAGACGGCCAGCGCGTTGGACGTCAAATCCCAGGTTCAGTTGAACTGGAGTTCGGAACGACTGGGCAATCCGGGCTACAACCGAATGAACGTACGCAGCGTAGCCCAACCGAGCCTATCGGGCTGTCTGACGTTTGAAGGCTGGAATGTGATCAGCGACCAGACCAGCGTGTGGACTCAAGATCCACTGGGCGAGCCTCGACGGCTGTCCATTCAACGCATTCCCACTGGCAATGACGACGCCTACGAAGTCGCCATCCACGGCGGGATCATGCTGATGATCCGTCCAGGCGAAATCACCGCGGTGGACCTGTTTAATCTGCGTGAGCAACCGTCATCGGCCGTGGTGCTGTGGCGGAGGAACTTGGGCAATAGTGACGCAGCCATGTCGAGACGTCGCAGCGCGATCAGCAAGTTCGGCAGCCAGCACACCCGCTATTCGATGAGTTCTCGCGGTCAGGAATTTCGAGTCGGTCCGATCTTGGGCGATCGCGTCGTTGTTTTACAAGGCGGTGAGCTGATGGCCATCGATATTCTCACTAACGAAACACTATGGCGAAACTCAGAGGCTCCGATCAGCGGATCGATTGTGACCGATGGCCACGAAGTCGCTGTGGTGCGCCACGTCGGGGTCCGCAGTGGTGTCCTGGAAAACGAAATCGCACTGTTTGATGTTCTCGATGGAAAGAAGAACACCACTCGGCCTTGGCAACACGGTGAGGTCTGGGAGACCAACGGTCGCAATGTGCTGGCCTATTCACCGGGCGAGGACCCTACGCTCTACGACGTCAAACTGGTCGACGCGTTTACCGACGAAGTGTTGCTGAGCATGCAGTCGCCCGTCAAACAACAATCAAAACTGTCCGCACCGAAGGGATACGGCGAAATCGTCGGCAATCGATACATGGTTTTGCTGGATACACTGGGACAACTGACCGTCTGGGATATCCAGGAGGGCAAAGAAATCTGTCGCCAGGAAGTGACGGCGGACGACCGATTGATTTCGATTCATTGTTTGCTGTCCGAGGGTCGCCTGCTGGTCATGCCAGAACGCTACGAGGCTCCCAGCGACCTGGTCACGCGTTCCAACAATGAACACTTGACCGTTCACGGGGTCTACGCGATTTCGCTCGAAAGCGGTGATTTGCAGTGGGAGCGAACTTTCGATGAACCGTGGGGCTGCACACTGTCCCAACCCTACCGCTCTCCCGTCGTGTTTTTCACTCGTTCCATAACCACTCATGAGCCCAATAAACGGACGCGTACCGTTCGCTTGGACGTGCAGATGCTGGATATCTCAGATGGAAAGACATTGCACGAAGAATTGGCTAAGGAAGTGGCCTCAAACTCCAACGGCTTGGCCACCCAGGTCAGAGTGAGTCCCTGGCAAAACCAAGTCGTTGCTCGCATTGAAAGCGAAACCCTGGTGTACACCTTTGCCGCGTTTGCCAACGGCAATCAGACGGAGAACGATACCGCAGAAAAAGAAAGCAACGAGCCTGGACTCAGCGGACGACCGTTGGAAGATGAATGAACGCTAGCAAGGTGAGTTTTCAGGCTCCTCTTGTCCTGTAATCTCGCTCTCACTACTCTGATCCTGCGTGAAGGGAGTTTCACGCCACGGGAACGGGACGCCAAACGCCAGGGAAGGTGTCAGCATGCTTAGAAATTGGACCATCCAAAAGAAATTGGTTGCCGGGATCACGCTTCTGTCGTTGATCTTTGCGTTCACTGCCGTCAGTGGAATCACCGGCTTGCGTCGCTACCGTTCTCTGGCAATCGAAGTCGAGCAGCGTGCCGATGAGATCCTTTTTGCCCACGACTTGAATCGCTGCGCAGAAATCCTCCGGCAGAGCCAGTCTCGGATGTCTCGGTTGGAAAACAACATCGGGATGATCGAATCGGTTTTCAGCCCCAGTGAAGTCGATGTCGAACGCGTCGCCATTGAGAATGCATTGGTCGAAATGCGGCTCAAACTGGAACGGTATCAACAGCACATTCAGGAAGTCGCTCAGTCGAATCAAAGCTCTTTGTTGGTCGATCGTGATCTGCAACGGGACAGTCTGACTGAGATCAGTGCGATCGTTCACTTGGTGGATCAATACTGGCACAGTCCAACCTACCATCGTGACCTGCCACTGGGTGATACGCTCAACAAGTTGGTGGAAACCACTCATGATCACTTTGATCTGATCCACCGTGGAATGGCCGAGTTCCGCGAGGATGCGCATCAAAAGTACGTCGGTTGGATGTGGAGTTGGTCTGCCTACACCAGCTTGGCACTTGGTGCCGTGATTCTGCTGAGTTGGTCGTTTCGCACCTTGGTGGTCAAGCCGTTTCAGACGCTGCTGTCAGGATCGCGGTTGGTCGCCGGCGGGCAGTTCGGACACCGCATCGACCTGGGGACCAACGATGAGTTGAGCGAACTGGCCGAGGCCATGAACGCGATGAGTCAGCGATTCATGGATGCCTACGCCAAGGAACGTAACCTCAACCGTGAATTGGAAAAGAAGGTGCGTGACCGGACTCGCGAGCTGATCAAGAACGAACAACTTGCCAGCGTCGGATTCTTAGCCGCCGGCGTTGCACACGAAATCAACAACCCGTTGGCGGCGATCGCTTTCAGCGCCGAGGAACTCGGTGACAATGTCGAAGATCTTTCGTCGTTGAGCCCAACGCCGATCGAGCAAGAAATCTACAACAATCTGCACAAGAATCTGCGACGCATCCAAGACCAGGCCTTTCGTTGCAAGGACATCACCGATCGGCTGTTGGATTTCAGCCGTTTGGGCGACTCACGACGCAGCGAGACCGATCTGAAAACACTGGTGGATGAATTGGTGGCAATGGTCGTCAAAGTCGGCAAGTTCCAATGCAAGACGGTGCGCACCCACTGCGAGGACGATGTCTTTGCCCATTGCAACCGCCAGGAGATCCAACAAGTGGTTCTGAATCTGGTCACCAACGCCATGGAAAGTGTTGATACCGAAGGGGCAGTTGATGTATACGTCACTCACCAAGATGGATGTGCCGCAGTGATCGTCCAGGACAACGGTTGTGGTATGGATCAAGAAGTCAAGGAGCATCTCTTTGAACCGTTCTACACGCGTCGACAGGACGGAACCGGCACGGGGCTGGGATTGAGTATCTCCTACCGAATCGTTTCACAGCACCACGGATCTCTGATCGCCGAGAGCGACGGCGTCGGCAAAGGATCTCGTTTGGTGCTCCTGCTGCCCACGGAAGCATCGTCGGCAAGCCTCTCAGAAAACCACGAAAGTCATTGGAATCATGAGCCGCAAAAAGTTGCCTAAGAATCAAGTGTTGCATGTCCTGTTCGCCGATGACGAACCCGATTTGCAAGAACTGGTTGGTGAGTCGCTCCGTCGCATGGGACATAGCGTCGTGGTCTGCCCTGACGGACTGACCGCCATCGCTGCGCTGGAGAAAGAATCTTTCGACTGCATGATTGTGGACCTGAACATGCCCGGCTTGGGAGGCATGGAGGTGATCAAGCAAGCCGCTCAACTGCGTCCCGAGATGGATGCCGTCGTGATGACCGGCAAAGCCACCAAGGACACTGCGATCGAGGCCGTTCGTCAAAACGTGTTCGACTATCTCACCAAGCCCTGCCGAACCGCCGAGCTTGCCGAGATGCTCGGTCGACTCTCGGAGCACCGCAGCGTGAAACGACAGATGGCCGCCCTGCGTCATCGACTACGTCAAGCCGAAGGTGACTCGAAACTGGTCGGTACCGCCCCGGTGATGGACTCCGTTCGCAAACTGATCTCGAAAGTCGGACCGACCGACAGCACGGTACTGATCCGCGGTGAAACGGGATGCGGCAAAGAACTCGTCGCACGGGCGGTATACGACAGCAGTCTGCGTGCCGCCCAACCGATGGTTTCGATCAATTGCGGCGCGTTGCCCGAAAACCTGATTGAAAGCGAGCTGTTCGGGCATTGCAAAGGCGCCTTCACCGGTGCCGATTCGGCACGCATGGGACTGTTCGAAGTAGCCGACGGGGGCACGATCTTTTTGGATGAAATCGGCGAGCTGCCTTTGTCGATGCAGGCCAAGTTGTTGCGAGTGTTGGAGACAGGCGACATCCGACGACTGGGAGACAACCAAACCGTCCACGTCGATGTTCGCGTGATCTGTGCGACACACAGAGACTTGGAAAAGATGGTGGGCGAGGATCTGTTTCGCGAAGACCTGATGTTCCGCATCAATACTTTTGAAATCGACGTGCCACCATTGAGGCAACGCGAAAGTGACATCATGCCACTGGCAGTCCACTTGCTGCGCCGCCACAGAAACGATGGAAGCGACGATCAACTGTTCAGCGACGCCGCAGTCGCAGAGCTGCTGGCACACAAGTGGCCCGGCAACGTCCGTGAGTTGGCCAACGTCATTGAGCACGCCGCGATTCTTTGTGATCACCTACCGATCGAGCCGGAGCATTTACCCAGACATTTCAGTCGTCGCCAAGTCCGGGCGGGCTTGATCGACAACCAGCCGATGACGCTACGAGAACTCGAGTCGATCGCAATCGAGCGAGCCTTAGAACGTCATCACGGCGATAAAAAAGCGGCCGCTGAAGAACTGGGAATCGCCCTCAAGACACTCTACAACCGCTTGAACTCCAACACCCCAGCCAGCGAAGCTGCATAGCGTGCCTGATAAGCATCCGCGACTACGAACAGACGAAGAACGATATCAGATGACCCCATCATCCATCAACACTCAAGCAAAGACGCGAAGAAAGGTGCCCGCCCTTCGCGCCCTTGCGCCTTCGCGTGCAAACATCACAAGGCTTGTCAGGGCTTACGGTGGACTGCTCAAAGTTTGGTGTTGACATTGTTTTTTCAGTCCATGTTTTTGTTCCATGCATCGCAATCAAAGTGAGCCTCAGGCGCTAGCCGTGGGCCGGCACCACAATCCGCCTCAGGCCCACGGCTAGCGCCTGAGGCTCACTGGGGGGCCACCAGCTGCGCCGGCAGCAGCCTCAGGCGCTAGCCGTGGGCCGGCACCACAATCCGCCTCAGGCCCACGGCTAGCGCCTGAGGCTCACTGGGGGCCACCAGCTGCGCCGGCAGCAGGGACATAAACTTGCGCAAACCCAAAAAGACACAACACCAAACTTTGAGCAGTCCAGGCTTACGGGAACACAGCACTTTACTGATTGTCGCACGGGTTCACCGAATTGATCTCAATCCCGTTTTTTCCTCCGCTCGGTTAGAGACAGTGCGATGCCTCAACAGAGTGCACTGTCTCCGGTTATTCCCCGTCCCCTTATTGCTCGTTCTTCCCCTTATTGCTCGTTAAGAAGTGAACGCTCCCACAATGTGGCACTCCATGGGGCTGACGCCCCACGCTTTATGCTGCCGTCGCATCCGCGACCGTGCACGGGCACCAATGTTGATTGGCGCCATCAGTCACTTTGATCAGCTTTTAAGACCCCCTTCCCTTTATTGCTCGTCATCAGTCACTTTGATCAGCTTGTAAAAACCCGTTCCCGTTATTGCTCGTTGACACTTGACCGACTCAACTTGTAGGGTCGAGAATGCGGTTCTTACGGGTAGTTCAATCAACGCAGGGCGTTGATCGCCAGGGCTTTGGCCCATGTTGAGCTGAAGGTTCCCAGTTGTTCCTTTGCGGGAACACGGTCCAGGGATGACATAAGACCCGAGAAATTTTCGATGCGATGGGGCAATTGTTGCGTCACTATGCGATCAACGTCATCGAATCCAAATGTTGCGTAGGGCGAACCGCCGATGGACTCCTGTATTTCATCGACGATAGGATCACACCATGCGTCGATCGCCACACCGGAGGCACCCAGTGCGATCAGTTTCACCGCGTCTGCCGGCGTGATCTCGCCAGGCACGATCCACAGTGGCAAGTGCTTCGCGTCGGCTTCTCGCATCAGCTTGCGAGCTCGTCGGGTCAAGGCGGCCAGTTGTAACGGTTCCATGTCGACTTGATCCATTCGCAAGATCACGCCGTCAGGTTTGGAGACCAGTACGCCCGACAATTCTTCTTCCAGTCGAAAAGGCGGAATCGAAACAAACACCGCCGCCTTGGGCGACAACCGTCGCAACTGATCGATTTTATTTCCCAGATGTTTCATCGAGATCACATCCGGTGGAAACGTTCCCGCAGGCACATAGCCGCCACCGGAGTGTGGCGAATCCTCGGGAGTGGCTTCCCAACGTCCAATTTGTTCAGGCGAATAGGCAAAACGTCCCGATATATCACGATGAAGTGTCAGTCGCACATCGATGATCTTGGCATCGTCGTAATCGACGGGCAGCAGACCGTAACGCTCGGGTCGATAGGGGACCATTCGCGGCAGGTAAAACGCATTCGATTCGTCTCGGCTGGCGTTGGAGGCCGGGGACGACTCATCCGCGGATTCTTGCCGCTGCGTCATCAGCATGGGTGTTGCGTGCGCGGAGAGGTCTCGTGAAAGTGCCGAAACGATGACATCCAATTCGGCCACCGACGTTGCCAACCAGTCCGCGTGTTGTGGGGCAAGCGAGTCCCAGGGAGGGTCGTACCAAAAAAGCGGCAATGGACACGTGACCTCGACACCATCGATGCGGGCAAACGTGATCGGCCGCAGATCACAATCGTGTCCGCTCCAGGGGGTCGTGACGCGTGGTGGCACGAGCAACAAAGAGGCCAATCGATCGTCCAAGAGACTCACCGCCAGTTCGGGTTGACTTCGCCACGCTGCGCCTGTTCGGCAGCCAGCATCGCTTCGGGAACAATCCGCTGAAAATCCTTTGCATCGCCACGAATTCCAGCACTGATCAGCAACAAGCCCAACTGCAATTCCTCGCGTTTTCGCAACGGGGCTCGCACGACACCCTTTGCCAAACTCTTTGCCTTGCCTCGCAGAAACACGTTGACGTTGCTCATTGCGTCGCCCAAATTTTCGCCAGCATCTCCGCCGATCACGATCATCCCACTGAGCGCGCCGACGCCGGCCTCATGCCCCACGTTGCCTTTGACAAAAATCCCTCCGCCACGCATCGCCGCGCCACAGTGATTTCCGGCCGTACCGTAGATCGCTAGCGTTCCGCCGGCCATCGCCGTTCCCGCGCCCGCACCCGCGTTTCCGCGAATGCGAATCGCTCCACTGATCATGCCCTCGCCAACACCGTGTCCTACATCACCGGTGAGCTTCGTCAGGGTTCGTGCGTTGTGTGCAAAGGCATAATCACCCAGTGGACCGGTGACGCGGAGCCGAACCGGATGATCCAATCTCATCAAGGCAGAGTGTTGGCCATTGGCATCAAGGATTTCGATTGTCGCCATCTGGTCCTCGGACCCGTCCGATTCAATGGCATGGATGGCGTCATGCAGCTCCTGCGGAGACAACTCCGCGAGCGACAAGCGGTACTCGGGCGGCGGCTCCAGAGCTGAACCGGAACCCGACAAATCTTTCCCGGCAGGTTTTCGCCGGGCCAAGTGGTCAGTCGATGAAGAATCCGAGTCAGGTGACATGGTGGCTTGAGAGGAGAAGTTTTCGATCGATTTTAATTCGATCCCACAACACTCGAAACGACTTGTTCCATTTTTGTCGCCGCTGCCTGACCGGCCTGCAGCACTTCGGCGTGATCCGCCTTCACACCATGATCTACCTGCGCGACGTTGCTGACCAGGGATAATCCCAACACTTGCATCCCTAATTCAGCGGCGGCCAAGACCTCGGGCACCGTGCTCATTCCAGCGACATCGGCACCGATCCGCCGCATCATTCGGTATTCTGCCCTGGTTTCGTAGGTTGGTCCCAAAGTCGCCAAGTACGTGCCCTCATAAGCCGTGAATCCATTCCTGACGGCCGATCTCATGGCAATCGAGGCAAGTCCAGAGTCGTATAGTTCTCCCATCCTTTGACGCCCCAGGCTCAGCGGCCAATCCGCCGGATTGGCGACCGTCGGCTGATCGGAGCTGCCCAGCCCTCGCTGGTGCAGCCAGTTGATATGGTCCCGAATGACGATGATGTCGCCGACGCGAAGCTTGGGGTTCACGCCGCCGGCAGCGTTGCTGACAATCAGCGTCCTCGCGCCCAGGGCATGCATCACGCGGACCGGAAAACCGACGTCCGCATTGCTCCAACCCTCGTAACGGTGAAACCGTCCTGCCATGGCCACAACAGGTCGTTCATTCAAAGTGCCGACGATCAATTGTCCGCGGTGACCGCTGGCAGTCGACTTTGCGAAGCAGGGAATATCGCAGTAGTCGAGTGCGATTGGGGTTTCGATCCGGTCCGCTAACCCACCCAGCCCGCTGCCCAAAATGATGGCGGTCTCAGGAACGACTGCAGTCCGCGACTGGACAAACTCCATCGTACGCTGAACTCGATTCGAAAGCGATTCCCTGTCGGTCACAAAGCGGTACTCGTTGATGGTTTTGTGCTGAATCGAAACGATAGGAATGAGCCGTCTGGCACCGAGAATGATACCAAGTATACGTGCGATCATCATCGCGTGGCCAGATCACGCCACGTAGGATGAGCGATCGAAATCGCAACCCAATCCATGCCGATTGGATTCTCTATTTCTCCGTGCCCGCAATGGAGCTGCAGATGACTGATCAACCCACTGATGGTGATCGAAACCAACCGAAGACCATTGTGGTTTGTTGCGACGGAACGGGAAATGTGGGTGGAGCCGTCACGCCGACGAATGTTTGGCGTATCCGCGAAGCGGTTTACCAAGGCATACCAAAGCGAGACGATCGCGTTCAAGTCGTCCTGTATCAGGACGGTGTCGGAACCAGCCGTTTTCGGCCCCTGGAGATCTTGGGCAAAGCCATCAGCTTTGGTCTCACGGCGAACTTGGAATCCCTGTATTCGCGATTCATCCAAGTCTACCAGCCGGGCGATCGAGTGTACTTGTTCGGGTTCAGTCGGGGCGCGTACACGGTCCGTATGTTTTCAGACCTTTTGTATCGGTGCGGCGTTGCCAGTTGCCGACATCACACAGGTCGCCTGCTGCGAAACGATGAAATCGATGATTTGGCAACGCGAGCGGTGGAGGCGTACAAACATCGCCACGTAAAGGATGCGTCAGGGCGATCGTTGGCTGAACTGTTTCGTTTGCGGGCAGGCATCTCTAAATCCGCTGACGGAGAACCCAGTTACCAGCCGCCTGCTACGTTCGAAGACCGCGAAAATGAACCAGCCGCTCCAGAGAAAGGCAGAATACCGATTGAGTTCGTCGGCGTGTGGGACACGGTCGCTTCGGTCGGATTTCCGTTTGACAACGTCAATCAACGACTGATGAGTTTCTGGCAACGAGTGGTTCGCAAACCTGGGCTACGATGGGCCACGTTCGCACAACTGAACTGGCATCGCGATGGTCACTGGACTCAATGGCGTGACGACGACTTGAATCCATTGACCCGAAACGCGTTTCACGCGATCGCGGTGGATGATGAACGCCAAGCATTTCGGCCCATTCTGTGGACCGAGTTTGACAAGCCGGACGCGTCTGTGGCAACCGATGACGATTTGGATCAAACACGTCCTCCCGTCGGAACGCGAAAAAAGAACGTGAATGTCCAGCAGGTATGGTTCGCCGGAATGCATGCCAATGTCGGTGGAGGCTATGCCAAAGACGACCTCGCCTATGTGTCACTCAAATGGATGATGGATCGGGCCGAGGAAGCCGGACTTGTTTTCGAAGCGAACACGCGTCGCCGATACGAAGACAATGCGGATCCGCTCAGCCAGATCGCGGACTCCCGCAGTGGACTGGCGTTGTACTATCGCTACAAACCTCGCTCGGTCGAAAAACTGTCTGCTCAAGTCGGCTTGACCTATCAGAACGACGAACGCAAGCCAAAAATTCATACCTCGGTCTTGCAGCGCATTGAAAACGGAACAGACCAATATGCCCCGATCGGCCTGCCAAGCCCCGATCACTATGTCGAAGTCGACGAAGCGGCTGGCACCCTGGAGCAGCAGATCCGTGCACAGACAACGACGCAAATCGAGGATTCATTCTTTCGTGACCCAACGCTCCGCGGTAGCGTGCCAACTGCGTCCTCGACCGAATATCGATGGAAACAACGAAGCCGACCTGAGGAGGAGGTGACTCGATCGACTCTTCAAAAGTCCACCGCAAGTGAGACGCTGCGTGACGAATCAACAGCGGTGGACCCTGCCTGCCCGGAAGAAACTCGCCGCCAGGCACTGCGGATCACGTACGGCTACACACGGATTCGACGAGGATTGTACTACGCGTTCTTTACGCTCACGATTGCGTTCCTCGTGGTCGGTGTCACGTCCAAACGCCCCGGACTCTTGGCCCCCATCGACAACTTCTTCTATCATGGTGTTGCCCGCGTGACAGACGCGTTCCACGAGATCAATCCCCTAGGGCCGATCCCGCTGATCGTACTCACGCCGCCTTTGATCGCGTTGGCAGTGATCTCATACCGATCTCGCAAACGGGTTTTGGCGCAAGACGAACTCGATGACCAACTCACAGAATTGGCTGATCCGAATCCGATTCGGACCATTTTCTTAAACGCCGCGGGCTTCATGATTCTCGCCCTGATCCTGCGTCCGTTGGCGCACTGGGTGACCACAGCCTTGATCCCGGTCGCGGGTGAGCAACTGGTCGGAGTTCTTGGTTCCCCCACTTGCTTTGCGATCTTCGCCGCGTTGTTCTACGGAGTGATCAAACTCAATGCTTTCTGTCGCAATCGGATGCGGCTATGGAGTGTCTACGCTTGGAGAGTGTCCCAGCGGATCATTGTGCGTAAAGAACTCTCACCCGACCGGTACGACCGTTTCGCCGGACGTTTTACCGAGCGCAGCCCATGGATCAAGTTCTTTGACCACATCGTCGTCCCCACGGTCGCCTTCTCGATTCTGAGTGTGGCCTTGGCATTTCCGATCTGGATCACGATTCGCGACATAGTGTTGCGAATGCGAATCCAGAGTGCAGACGCGACATCAGTGAGCATGGCCGACATTCCTGCCGGCATCCAAGGCATTGAGTCAAAAGCTTTTCAACTCTCCTTTGTCACCTCCGACATCCTTGACACGGAACTGACTGTCGATCCGCGTGTGATGTATGTCTTGGCGATCCAGAGAGGCCTAACAGAGGAGACGCAATGGAAGGACCGAACGCAACCCATCGATGCAGACGGCGTGATCGCACCAGAAAATCTGAATGCCTTGCAGCGGCTATCAACCCCACTGAAACGAAATCCGGCTGCCGCTTACTTTCAACTCGTTGCCAGTGTCGACGATCCCGCAGAGATGCCATTTGTGATCACGCCCGGCATCCCGTTTTCGGTTCCACGCCGAGGAAGGTTGTATCTCAGCGTCAATGACGTCCCCGGTTTCTATTTCAACAATCAGGGAACCGCAACCGTCTGGATCTGGCCACTGGCAAAGAGCACCGAACATCAAACCCCGTAGTGCAACGCTGTAAAACACTCTGACGGTCAAAAATACTAGCACGAAGCGCAAGCGAGTGAATTTGGCGACTCACTCGCTTGCGCTTCGTGCTGGTATGTTCCGCGTAGCCCGTAATGGGATTCGCCAGAATTCCCCTCCACAACACATCTCCCCCAAACCAAAAAGATGATTCGTTACGCACCGTTCGCTACCACCCCCGGGCCTGCAGTCGTTTCGCAACTTCAAATTTCAACGGGCCAGCGGCCATTCCGAACGCCAAGCGATAGTTGGCTCTTGCTTTCTTCAGATCGCCTTCGGCCTCGGCGCGTTGTCCGCGATTGAAAACCTCCAACGCCCTGGTTTGCTGTGCATCCGCATTGGCTTGCATTCGTTGTTGCAAGTATTGATTCTGTGCCGCGGTGTAGGCTTGTTCTGTCGCTCGCATTTGTTCCAGCGGTTGGCCATAGCCGCCACCGGAGACCACGGGAGTGACCCCGGTGACAAATGGGCGAATGGTCTGGCTGGAAATGGAGCCCGGATAGCCGTTCATGGTCGTCAGCGACGGGGTGGTCGATGAGATTGATCGGCTACTTCCTTGCGCGAAGTTCAATCCGAGACTGCCGCGGATCGGTCCGCTGCCGAAACCAATGCCTGTACGCAAACCGGAATTGGGATCCGGATTTCCGAATGGTGCCTGAACATTTCCACCGCCAAAGTTGGCTTGAAAATTGGGTCCCCCGATAGACCACTGAACTCCGTTCTGCTCATGGAAAGAAGAACCGATTTGTTGAAACGGAGCCTGCGTGGTGATCATTTGTGCCGACGCGACTTGAGTGCTCAGCACCATCACAAGTGCAGCGCACAGCATCGCAGGCATCGTTGCATTGAGCGCACGTCGTTGCTTGGGCGCATTATTGTTCATGATCAATGATTCTCCGCTGAGAGGGCATCGCAAGACGGTCGAGTTTCATTATCAGGCATCGGGACAAGAAAAACAAATCGAATCGATGGCTTTCGCGATCTCGTCCAAGGAAATGAAAAAACGCCGCGTCGAATGAATCGACACGGCGTCTTCGATAGCTACACAGCGAGGGAGAGATCACTCGGACTCGGGACGACGTGGTCGCTCTCCGCCTGGTTGACCTTCTCGGTCGCCCCCACGACCTCGGAATTGTGGGCGGTCGCCTTCGCCGCCACGAGCCATTCTTGCTTCTGCCATCTTTGTAAGTTCGGCCTTGGACAGTTTGCCGTCGCCATCGGAGTCGGCACGATCAATCATGGCAGCCATTCGCTCGGGCAGTTCATCGGCGGTCAGGCTTCCGTCATTGTTTTTGTCCATTTGCAGCATACGTTGCACGGCCCCCTCGACAGACGCTTCCCCACCGGGACCGCGACCTTCTGGGCCGCCAGGACCGCGACCACCAGGTCCACGACCTTCTGGGCCGCCAGGTCCACGACCTTCTGGGCCACGACCTTCTGGTCCACCAGGGCCACGTCCTTCCGGGCCACCGGGACCGCGACCTGGGAATTCGGGACGCAGTTCTTCGGCGGTCAGTTGACCGTCACTGTTTTTGTCCAGGGTGCGAAGGGCGACGGCGGCGTTGTCGATTTCTGACTTGGAGATCTTGCCGTCATGGTCTGCGTCCAAGGCAGCCAGTACGGGCATCATCCGCATCATCATTTCCGGACCGCCACCTGGGCCACCCGGACCGCCGAATCCACGAGGACCTCCCGGTCCACGGTCACCGTCGCGCGGACCGCCAGGACCTCGATCACCGTCGCGCGGACCGCCAGGGCCTCGATCACCGTCACGGGGGCCACGCTCCGCTCCGCGGTCACCGTCGCGTGGTCCTCGTTCTCGTTCGCCGTCTTGAGCGATTGTGGTTCCGGCCATCGCGGCCGCCAACAAACCTGGGATCAACAGGGCTCGTGTTTTCTTGAACATGGGGAATTGTCTCTTGGAGCAAAAGGGTTGGGGGGAAGGAATGCTGCTACGAGTTAGTACGGAAAACGGTCGCGATCGGCGACCGATCATCAGCCATCTTTTGGCGTCTTGCCCAAAACGATGTCAAAATTTGCAGTCAGTTCACCCAGGGTGGACTCCGCCATCGGCTTGAAATCCACCAAAATGGACTTCAACGCCTCGGGGTCACGGATGCGTTTCACCAAACCGTCTGTGTCGTTCTGTTTTTCGCCAGCAATCAGCATTTGAGTCGTCAGGACTCGCTTGCCGGATTGGCTGACGGCAAAGTGGATGTGTGGCGTGCGACCGGGGTATGGCACCGGTTTGATCGTTCGGAAGTAGTAGCGCCCAGCGGAGTCGGTCAAAAATCGACCGTATCCTTGGAAATTTCCGTCGCGACGTTCGCGATTGCTGCTGCCGGTGTGCAAATAGGCTCCCTGATTGTCGACTTGCCATATCTCCACATACGCATTGCGAACGGGAGATCCACTGGCCGTCAACACTTTTCCTGTTAAATGTGTGATCTCGCCGACGGCAGGTGTGATCGCGTCGTTGATGACCAGCAGATCGTTGTCTGTATCCAAAGGCAACTTGTCTGGGTAAAACGGACCTTCTGTCATCGCAGCCGTCTGCACCAACTGCTCCGCAAATAGGCCACGCGTGGTCATCATCGCCGACGCAGCGATGCCCGCGGTGAGCGCTTGACGCCGATTGAACGTTGAGATGTTCACAAAGAAATTCCTTGACAAGAGAGTAGAAACGTTATTGTTGTAACGATTACTGGCAGCGAAAGTTTCGTTGGATTCTCGCTGCCGACACTGGCAACCACTGTAAAACGCCCCATCGACGCCGCATTTGCCAACCCCTATCTGTCAGCCAACCAACAGCGCAGGACATTTTCATGGGCGACGAAAAGACATTTGATACCGACGGGATGTACGTGTGTGACCACTGCGGTGAAGAAATCGTGATTCCGTTGGATCCGATGGCAGGTTCGCACCAGGACTATGTGGAAGATTGCCCGGTTTGCTGCCATCCCAGCGTGATCCACGTGGACTGGGACGACGAGACCGCCCGCGTCTGGGCCGAGTCCGAGCAAGACCGATACTAGACGCGGATTATTCATCAGCCGGCACGCGATAGCGTCCGGTTCCCGAGTATAGGCGTGAGAACCGGACGCTATCGCGTGGCGGCTCATATGCGCAGACTGTTTTCATACCAATACGCGCAAACCGTTTCGTGCAAACGCATTGCGAAACCCGCAGTGAGTCGCGTGAATCATCCGGGCTAGTAGTCTGAACCCCACGATTGCGCCGTCTACCGATACCAAGCTCTTAATCGGTCCGGCGAAACACCCATGCGGTACGCGATCTGGATCGTCCAATTGCGTGCCGTTTGACGCACGACTCCGCGACGCTGCCAACGGCGGGCATCCACAAGCACCGGGCCGGGCAACAGAAGGGCTCGACCAACTTTGCGGAGCCGTCGAGAGAACTCAACGTCCTCCATCAATGGTATCGCGGGAAAACCGCCGACCTGATGATACACCCGCCTGCGAACGAAAATCGCTTGGTCACCGAAAGGCATCTGACGCCATCGCACTCGCGCCGCGTTACCCGTCTCAAGCCATCGATAAAGCCATCCCGTCGCTTCAATGGACTGCTCAAACGCGCCCCAAATCTGCTCCGCATCCAATTGCCTGATTTGATCAATGCACTGCACAGCCAAGCGATTGTCGGCGTGCAAGAACAATAGCCACTCGCTCGACGCCACCTCGGCACCCTTGGCCAATTGGATACCTCGTCCCGGCGACGACTCCACCACTTGATCAACTCCAGCGGCACGCGCGACAGCGATCGTTTGATCCTCACTGCCGCCGTCGGCAACGATGATTTCATCCGCTCCCGCATCGATCACCGATTGAATCGTCTCTGCGATCGAGCCTTCCTCTCGCAACGTCGGGATGATCACCGAAACGCTGTGAGACGTCATAGCGAATGGGCTTCTCGCAATCGCACATACGCAAACGGCCCCAAGATGATCAGAGGCAGCCAAGCGGCGACGGCTGGCGAAACAAGGTAGCCGTTGCCTCCCATCGCGCTGGCAACGGTCTTGAGCACAAAGAATCCGATCACCGTTCCGATCGCGATACCGATCATCACAAACAGATTGCGTCCACGGCGATTGATCACCAGTGGCAACCCGAGCAGGAAAAGCGAAAAGTCTAGGGGGACTCGGATCAGTCGCTCATGCAACAGCACGCGTGTCTTCATGCTGTTGTGTACGGCTGGATTTCGCAGACGCTTGACGAGCTCTGCGCTGGAGCACAATCGCGTGGACGACTGGTCCGTCTGCAAGATGTCCGTGTTGACCGTCGTTGCAACGAAACACTCACGCGTGCTCAACCAAACTTGATCCCGCGATGTCATCAACACCGGCCGATCGCCTGCAGCCAGTGACGGCAGCGAATCGATGTTCTCGGGATCCACCACGTTTTGCAACAAGTAACCTTCGGGATGTTCCTCGGTCGCCGCCATCCACTGCGCCGTATCGGCCATCAGCACATCGCCGTATCCAGGGAAATCGCCGTCGAGGCGGAAACTCGGCTCCAATACGAGACGACTTCGCGGCTTGATCGACTTGCCTTCCAGCAAAATCCCGTTGGCTTGATCGTAACTGGGCGAGATCAACTGCTCCGCATCGCCCGTCAAATCGCTGGCCTTGAGCGACAACGCGTCACGCATGTTGGGGATCAACAGTTCACGACTGGCCAACTGGACCAAAACCAACACGGCGGCCGCAAAAATCATCGGACGAAAAATCCGACCATGCGAAATCCCGGCGGCCAACGTTGCCGTCAACTCTCCGGTCCCTCGTAGCCAACCGACAACGAACAAGAATGCCATCAATGAAATGATCGCGCCCGTCCAATCAAATAGCAGCACCATGTAGGGCCCGTAGTAACGTGCCATCACAGACACCATCCCGCTGCCATCGGACGCCATTGCGAGCAACTGGTCCATCTTGGTGAATGCGTGAAAGACCACAAAAATGCCCCCCAATGAGCAAAAGCAAACCAAGACGGTTCGCAAATACAGCAACAGGACGTAGCGATCAATCTTGGTCACGTGGCGGAAAAGCGATTTGCTGGTAAAAAAGGGTGTGATTGGATTGCCGATCATCCTCAATCCCGGCGGACCATCGCAAGACCGAAGACACTGGTCCACCAATATCGCCCCAGAAATCAATCCTTCTGGACGAAAATCACCCACTTTTGCCGATCTGAGTTCAACCAAACCGCGGCGGCTGGCCGGTGGATTCCAAGACAGTCATCCAGAGGTCGCCGTTGGGGTCGACGCAGTTTCGCTCACGAATCGCCAACGACATCGGGACGTGAACAAATCGGGTGTGCCAACGACTGACGACCATCTTGGTCCGTCCACTCATCGCCGCATGCACCGCGTTGTGAGCCAACCTCGAACAGTAGACGCTGTCATACGGATTGGCCGGCACACTGCGGATCACATAGCTGGGGTCGATGTACTTGAGGTTCAAACACCAATCGTTTTCAGCAAAATGTCGTTCGATCTCTGACTTGAGCCAGACACCGACGTCACCCAATCGCTGATTCCCCGACGCATCCGTTTGGTTGACACGTTGCATCAAGTGCTGTCCTGCGCCCTCGGCGACCACGATCACCGCATTGCCGCTTTGCCGAAGCCGTTGTTTCAGGCAAGCGAGCAAGCCGTGTTCTCCATCCAGCTCAAACGGCACCTCGGGGATCAACACAAAGTTTGCGTCGTTCACCGCCAAAGACGCATAGCAAGCGATGAAGCCACTGTGTCGACCCATCAGCTTGACCAACCCGACACCCTGGGGTGCCCCGCAAGCCTCCACATGCGCCGCGCGGACCGCGGAGGTGCCTTCCGCAATCGCGGTTTGAAAACCGAAACTCTGATCGGTGAACATGATGTCGTTGTCGATTGTCTTGGGTACTCCGATGACGGAGATCTCCAGTTGCCGCTTTGAAACCTCCTCTGCGATCGCCATCGCACCACGAATCGTGCCATCACCGCCGATGACCATCAAAATATTGATCTCCATTTCCAATAGACGATCGACAATCTCGCTAGGATTCTGTTGACCACGCGATGATCCCAAAATGGTACCGCCGTGTTCATGAATGTCCTTGACCGAATCGGGAGTGAGTTCCACCGGCGGACGCTCCGAAGCTGACACCAGGCCTTGATATCCGTTGCAGAAACCAAAAACCGATTGGATCTGATAGCGCCGGGTGAACTCGTTGACCAAAGAACGAATGACGTTGTTCAGGCCGGGACACAGACCACCACAGGTCACAATTCCCGCTCGCGTTGTTGCGGGATCAAAGAAGATCTTTCGACGAGCACCCGCTGGCTCCAATCCGGTCAAAGCACGTCCCGATTGCAGCTCATCGCTCAATGACGAGACCGTGTTGTCGACCAAGATTCGATCGGACTCTTCGACGTAGTTGATCGAGTACTGACGGTAATCCAATAGAGGCGTTAGCGGAGACTCATACCGGCACTCTCCAAGTTGCTCGACTCGAATCTCGTCTTCGCTGTACATCAGATTGCGGCTTCGTCAAATGAAGGGAACCAAGTTGAAATCTCATCGCAGGGCTCAAGAAAAGCCAAACGAGCGGTGAAGATCAAGCGACGAAAAATCAGGGGCGACGTTTCGGGAGTTCGGGACGCTCAATAGCGGCATCAACGCCTTTGACGCTGGCGACGTTCCAGCCAGGGTTGGGCAATCACCGCGACGACAATGATCGCAGTTCCGGCAAAAAAGCTTGCTCCCATCCGCTGATGATCCCTAAATAGCAACGAACCGAGCAGGATGCCGTAGACGGGTTCCAGGTTGTTGGCAAAGTTGATCGTGAACACACTGAGCCGCTTGAGTAGCTCGACGTAAACCTGGTAAGCATAAATCGTGCACGCGAGGACCAGAATGGCAATCCATCCCCATTCCCAGAGCGTGGGAAACCAGCGATCGGACGCAAGCCCCCAGCCGAAATACTCCGAGAGTCCCAACGCAAGGGCGCAAAAGATCGCTGAACCTGCCATCTCGTACATCACGATGACCCGCTCGCCAGCATGTCCCGATAGACCGCCATTGAAAATCGAGAAGACACAAGCCAACAACGCGGAGAGCGACGCGACCACGATCCCCGCATGAAACTGCGTCTCGCCGCGATAGATCAGATAGACGCCGCCGACCACCACCAGACCGAGGATCAAGTTGACGCCTTGCCATCGCTGCTTGGCGATCATCATCGGTTCCAGCACCGCGGTCCAAAATGAAACCGTGGCCATTCCCACCATGCAAATGGATACCGTGGAGATCTTGACCGCCAGAAAAAACAGCACCCAGTGAGCACCCAACAGCATCCCGTTGCCGATCAATGCCATTGCCAACCGACGGTCGATGATCAAAAACCTGCGTAGCATGACCGCAAGTATCAAAGCGGCAAGTGAACTGCGGATGAAAACGACTTGAGCAGCACTCAGATCGATCAGGTTTCCCAAGACCGCAGTGAAGCCCCAAAGCACAACTACCAAATGCAGTTTGAGGAAGTCGCGCACAGAAGCCGGGCCAAGAAAGGTGAACGGGGAAGGAGCAGAAACGCACTACGTTACGCTCTCCGCCCAACTCACACCATGCCCTACGCATCGTAGGTCATGCTCTGCATGACAGAATACGGCACGCCTGCCCAAACGCTTGGCGGTTTGGATCAAGCAAAACGCTCGAAGCCGTCCAAAGCGTTCGGGTTGTGCTGGACGGATTGCGTCATGCACAGCATGACCTACGCGTTACGACTAGGCGTCGTTCCCCGCCCGACGGCGCACACCTGACTGCTTGTCCGATCCCACTTGCAACAACAGGTTGCTCGACTCCGGCAGGAGATCGACCGAGGCGTTGGAAGCGATCAACGCGTCGACTTCCATCACCGACAGCACGGTGTCCAAGATCTCTTTGTCGACGGCCGCAATCTCGTTCAACGCTTTGCCCACAATCTTTGGACGCGACGCGGATGCTTCGGCCATTTTCTGTGACACCTTGAACGCCGTTTCACTCTTGATCAAACCGACGCGGTTCTCACCGTCTTGTTTCATCGCGCTGGTGACCTGCACAAGACGCTTGACCACTTTCTCGGTGATGTTGTCGACCATCAACCGATCAGTGAACGCGACCTTTCGAATGTAGACCGAACCGAGTGTGTAGCCCCATTTTTCCGAAAGCGGAGAAACCGTCTCCCGAACGGTTCGACTCAACGAGTGTCTATCCTCCAGCATCTTTTCCATCTCAAGATTGCTGAGCGTCGAAATCGTCGAACTGGTCACGTTTGCCTGCAGCGAACCATCTGGATTTGCGTTGGTGAACAAGTAGGAGACCGGTTCGGTGACACGCATTTCGTACCAGATGCCGACACCCATCGGCGTACCTTCCTCCGAATTGACCATCTGGCTACGTAGATAATGTTGTCGCAGCGAAGTGTCGACGACATACGATTTTCCAAAAAATGGCACCAGCATCGCCCTGCCTCCGAAGCGGAGAACCGGAATGTGCAGCCCTGGTTCGTCGATCGTGCCGATGACCTTTCCAAACAGCGTGAACACGTGCGATTTGCATTCACCGACGCACACGTACAAGCCAAAGAATCTCGCGACCCCGAGAATCAAGGGGATCAACATCATCCCAAAAACAAAACCGCCGACAAACCATCCCATCGTATTATCCAACTAAAAAAAGAGTTCGAATGTGTATCGTCCAAAGCCGTGGTCGATCGGTTGGCTATCCCGGTTCACCCTTGTCAGTCGTCTCAATCACTCGGTTGGCGATCGAATACAGAGGAATGCGTGCGTTGCGAAGGTAGGCACGCAAGCAAGACGAGCCGCCTTCCTTTTTGATCTCAGTCAGCGTTTGCGCAAGTTCACGAAGTGGTGCCACTTCGGCTTGTGCGTTGTTGGTCGCGATCTCAACGGCGCGGGCACTCATCGTGATCTGCTGCTCGCTATCGGCTCGAGCGGTACTCAGATCGGCGGCGACTTGGTTGCGAGTGCTGTTGATCGCCGACAGCGCTCGGTCGACTTCGGCCGGCGGGTCAATTTCCGTGATCAAGGCAGCATCGAGTTCGATGCCGTAACGTCCCGTGGTGGAACGGCACTGTTCCTCCATGTACTGATTTAGCAGCGGCAAGTTCTTTCTCAGGTCGTTGATCGAGACGCCTTCGGAGAGATCCACCGCGCTGGTCGACATTTCAGGTTCGCCCTCCGGAGCGGTCGCCGCGAGAAGATTTTGGCCCTTGGGATCGACAAAATTCGCGACGCGTTCTCGTAGAACAGAGACGAAGTAGCCCATCACATGTTCCAGCGGGCTGGCGACGCCGAACAAATAGGGATAGAGGTTGCTCTCGCTGATACGGTAGCGAAGCTGACCGTTGATCCCCGTGGTCAGGTTGTCCTTGGTGACGGCTTCGATCGTATCCTGAGACTTCGAGGGGTCCCATGACAAGTCGACCGCTTGCGTGGCCACACTGACCTTGTGGACGTCTTGCCAAGGCATTTTGAAGTACGGACCGCCGGGTCTCACGACTCTTACCTGCGGGTACTCGTACCGGTTCTGCTCTTCGCTGCTGAGACCGGATGCCCCCTCGTCGCCCGGTGGTGGTTCAACGGCACGCAACCGATCGGCTTTTCCAAAGCTGGTGACGACGGCTCGTTGATCGGGGCTGACCGTGTACAGTCCGCCGGCGATGCAGCGAAAGAAGCTGTAGACGATGATGCCTAGAATCAATCCGATGATGAATGACATGTTGAAGCCTTGTTTGGCAAAAAACGGAAAAAACTCAGACGGCCAAATTACACGATTGAGATTGCATAAACGAGTGAGATTGCGAAGTGAGCGAGTGAACAGTCGCCGGCGAAACTCGTAATGGGATTCGCCAGAATTCCCCTCCTCAAGACACAGGCCCGAATCGACAGCCGACAGGGCGCCGATGTGTTGTCACACCCGATCAGGAGAACGTGTGCGATCCCCAAAACGCACGAAACCGGCCGTTTGTGTGGTGCGTTATACCGCAACTCTCAATGAACATAGGTTGCAGTTTCCGTCTGGATCAAGGATTTAGTTCTGGGAAGGGAATTCTGGCGAATCCCATTACAACGGGTGAATCTGGGCATTCGGAACAGTCTTACGGTTCTTGCGGAAAATCGTACACTCAAGAACCCAATCATCGAGGAACTTTTTCGGCAACTTGCGGTCAAAGACACGATGGTATGATGACCAGCACGTCGGCCTTTCCAGGCCGACATCGACAACCAACGGTCGGGCAAGAAAACCTGACAGACATCACACAGGGGCGACTTTCTTGAGTGCAATGAACATCAAATGCGGCACATGCTCCCAAGTCTTGTCGGTCAGTGCTGGGATGTCGGGCAAACAAGTCAAGTGCCCCAAATGCATGTCCGTGTTGGTCGTGCCCGCATTCGGGCAACCTGCGAGTCCACCCCAGGCGAGTCCATCCCCGGGAAGTCCAGCACCGGCGAGGACGCCTCAAAGCCCAAAACCGGCCACCCCAGCCGGTAATCTGATCGTCTCGTGTTCACAATGTGCGTCCAAGATGTCTGTGAAACCCTTGGATCGGCCCGCGATCGCCAAGTGCCCCAAGTGCCAGTCCAACGTGACGATTCCCGCTGCGAAACCGCAACCAGGGCCGAACGCACCTGTATTTGCACCTGTCCCTAGTCCACCGCCCGCGGGCTTCGATCCGTTCTCGTCACCGACGCCCGGTCTCGCACCCGCCACCGGTGCCATGGATTTTGACGCATTGAATCTGCCGACAGGAGCGATTCCGGGCGGAGCAACCAGCCCAGCCATGGGTGCCAATCCCTACGCCGGCGGTAATCCTTATGCAGGAACCGGCAAGGCGGCCAAAGGTTCCGGCGGAGGCTTCATGCGTTGGGTCGCCTCCCATCTTTGGGTCACCGCGATCACGGTCTTCAACGTGGCGATTTTGATCAGTTGTATTTTCTACCCGCTCATTCTCGTCGTTGCGGCGGTGAGTATTCCTGTCGGACTGGTCATCATTGGCTTGCTGTTCATTCCACGCCAACACTTGGTGCAAAAATTTTGGGACAAAGTGGGCGCGCAAGCAGCAGGGGCTGGTGCGGGAACAATCGTCCTGGTGTGCATGGGAGTCGCTTTCAAGCTAATGAGCCGTCTCTCGCGCAATGATAAGCTGGACTTCTCCGGATTCACCAATCCGGCAAACGTGGGGGCGTTGATCGGTTCCTTGGTCGGGTTCGCGGTGATGTTCTCGTTGGCGTTGTGGCTGTGGAAGATTTTTGGCATCGCCCGACTATCTGCAGGCGGATACTTGGCATTCGGGTCGCTGTTATTTAGTTCCGTGCTGTACGGTGCAATCAAGAATGAAAACCTGGGCGACCCCTTTGATCGAAGCCATCGCCCCGGCTTTCCGTCATCGGAATACTCCGGCGCTTTCGGCCCTGGACCAGAGATGGCACCGTCCAGAAATCGACCATCCGCCCGACCACCCGGTTTCCCAAGCGGCGCCGAGGCGTCCACGTTCAATGTTGCGTCTGATCAGGTCATCAGAATGACACTGTTGCATCGTGTTGATGCCGATATCGAATCTGTACGCGATCAGCTTATCAAACAGCTCGATGATGCTGATTACCAAATGGTGCGACGGGGAACGTCGACGAACCTGATCCTCAAGACGACGATGGATCCCAAAGCCCTCGCGGAGAAGATCGACTTTGGCAAAGTGCTCGCCGTCTCAGAGCGGCTCAGGACGATTCACGTCCGAGTGGATTGAAATTCATCATGGTTGTTCGCCGCTGGCGGAATCAAAGGTGTCTTCGATCTCGCGATAGTTCGCAGCCAACTCGTCGAGCTGAGCCTTCAGGCGACTCAAGTCGCGGCCGTTATCCAATGACTCGGACAAGATCGGACGCAACCATTCTTGCATGAGGTGAAACTGTCCCTTGATCAGGTCTGCCAAGACACGAGGGACCTTGTGTTGCACGTATACTTTTTGGTCGGGCGGTGCCGCCGTTGCCTGATATTCGCTGATCCGTTTGAGCTGTTCGCCGGTCTGTTTGAGCGTCCCGGCGAGTTGGTCCGCCGACGCGGTCAGGCTTTGGCGGATCGAGTCGATCCGCGTGTCCATCCGCTCCTCGGCTCCATCGCTCTGTGCGGCGATCGCCCTGGAGATGACTTGACGTATCGACTCCAATCCGTCTCGCATCGATGCCAGTTGCCGCATCAACTGCCCTGCTTGATCCTCGCTGTCCATACCTGACATGCGAACGCTCTCGACAAACGCGTACTTGATCGCGTCCCAGCGTTCTTTTTCCTCGGTTGTCAGGATGCCCATCAACTCCTTGAACTTCAGCACGTTGGCTTCGTTGTCCGTGGTCAACGTTTGGGCGTCTTGCTCGTAGCTGCCCACGATCAACGATTGCAGTTCGGCATCGTTCATCACTCCGGCAACCTTCTCCGCGATGCGGTTCATGTTTCGGTAACTACCCTGCAACTTGAACGGCGGTTCGGTGCGATACGCGTCGGCCTGTGCGGCAGATCGGATGTACGCGCGATTGACCCGCAGGACGACGTCGCGGACGCGAAGCAGTTTGCGCATGACTTCGTACATGTCGCGGACTTGGTCCATCGACAAATTGCTCTTCAGTTCGATGCCTTCGAGTGAATCGCGTTGAGCGGCCATGATGACCGCCCGAGCGTCTTCCGGTGCGGCGGAAGAAAGCGGTGCCAGAACGGGGTTGCTGGTCAAGCAGTTTTCGAGGTAACTGATTTCGAACGCGTCGGCCGAGTCACCGATGATTTCACCGAGGTTGTAAACGTCGGCTCGATTGGAAAGCATGTCCGGGATTTGGAATCGCTCGCCGCTTTCGGTGTAGGGATTGCCCGCCATGACGACGGCGACGCGACGACCACGCAAATCGTAGGTGCGTGTCTTGCCATTGGAGACGCCTTCGATCTTGCGCGTGGCGTCGCACAACGAGATGAACTTTTGCAGGAATTCAGGATTGGTGTGCTGGATGTCGTCTAGGTAAAGCATGACGTTGTCGCCCATTTCCAACGCCAAATTCAACCGCTCGACTTCCTCGCGAGCGGCGGCATTGGGTGCCTCGGCGGGATCGAGTGACGTGACTTGGTGCCCGATGGCGGGACCGTTGATCTTCATGAATACGATGCCCAACCGATTGGCGACGTACTCCATCAACGTGGTCTTTCCGTAACCCGGCGGCGAAATGAGCAACAACAAGCCCATTCGGTCCGTCCGCTTGTTTTCGCCCGCGGCGCCCATTTGCTTGGCGAGGTTGTCGCCGATCAGCGGCAAATAGACTTCATCGAGCAATCGGTTGCGGACAAAACTGGTCAGCACGCGAGGTTTGAATTCCTCCAACCGCATATCGGCACGAGCCGCATCGACCAAACGTGACTTGGTTTGGTGCAACTGTTTGAAGCGTGGCACGACATCGTTGCGGTAGTGACGCACACGACCAAGCAGCTCGTGATAGTGCAGTTGCATTTTGCCGCCGTGGATTCGCGAGTGACTGCCCGCCATCTCCTGAAGCGTGGTGGCGATGTTCACTTTTGCCACATTGGAATTGCTGTCACCACCGGAGGCGATCAGCCAGCTCAATTCATCGATGTAGTAGATCGCCGGGTCGACTTCATCTGTTTTGGAATGCGACTCCAAGAATGCATCGGCCCAGTTGCGACACAGCACGAACAACCTCACCGGATCGGCTTGATTGCTCTTGATCGCCGCGCCGAGCAACTTGTCCAAATCTGCCTGCGGCACCGCTTCGATGAACTGATGGTACAGGCCATCAGCGCGTCCGCTGACGACGTTCTTTCGTCCAGGATGGATCAGTTGATCAAACAGGTAGCGCGAAACACGAGCAGCGGTGACGTTCGCTTGAAACAGCGGTTGCCAAATGGCACCGTCGGCGGTGGCAAGCTCCTCCAGCCGTTGGCGAAATTCGACGGCCGGCTTGGCATTCGGATACGCCTTGGCCAATTTGGCAAAGCCTCCGATCCAGTCGGTCATTTCTTTACGAGTCTTGGCGTCCAGGATCTTGTGAAACCACAACAACGCCGCTGTTCGCACACTGGGGGCATGACGCAACAATCCGATCGAATCATCGATCGTGACCAAGGCTTTTAAGATCGCAGCAGCATCAAAATCGTGCACGCCCTTTGCGTAGCCTTCGTCAAATCGACCGCCGATCTTTGCCTGGACCCAAGCCGGATTGATCTTCGACGCGTCCAGCGTTTCTCCGGCCGCGTGTGCACTCTCGAAAAGGTCGACCGCCAGATACTCGCCACGATACACCTGCGCGTTCTCGCTGATCAGTTCCTGGTTCCAAAGGTCCCGGCTGGCAGCCAGTGCGTCATCGACCAACGGCTGGAAATACTGAGTTCCCGTCAAGTGCAAACACATCGCGTCGTTACGCAGCACCGTGGTCAGATCCAGTGGTTGCGTGTTGACGGCGAAACGTTGCTCGCCCAATCGGATGATGTCGCCACCGTCCTCGAACAGCTCCTGGCGGTCCTTGAGTTGACGGATTGAGTCTTCGCGGATCGTCTTGAGTCGGCTTTGCAAATCCTCCACACGCACCGCGTCGTCCAGGTCCTGCAGTTGCGTGACGATGTCACGAACTTTCTCGACCATCAAGTCGCCGGCAAAGTAAGCGGCAATGTCGTCGATCGTGTCCATTCCTCGAACGCGGTTGTCGATCCCTTTCAAGATGCGATCAGCCGCCGAGGAAAGCGACTCTGCGCGACGATTTCGCTTCTCGACCAGTTGAATCTTACGCGACTCAAACGCCGCGTAGACTTCTTCTCGCCGCGTGGCGAGTTGGACGACAAAGTCATCGAATTCTGCGAAACGGCCCTCAAGTTCCTCCAACTGGACCATCACCTTGGTAAGGTACTCGTCGCATTTTTCGGGCGAGTCACAGACATCCAAATAACCGGACGTCGTCTGCTCCAACAGTTTCAATTGCGATGCAAACTCGGCGCGTCCCTCGGTACCGACGAGTTCCGTCGTGCGTGCTTTCAGGGCACTGCGAACGCGGTTGAGCGATGCAAACACGTCACCGATGGAATCGATGATCTCAGTGCGTTTGGTGGTGTCCTCGATGCGCAGATTGCTCACCGTTTCGGTCAGCAGCTCCAACTGCGATCCCGCGGCGTCGATTTCTTCCCCGAGTTTCTTGGATTCGGCGACCGTTGAGATCGCGGGCACTTGCTCGCTCGCCTTGGCGACTCGCTGAACATAGGGGTCCAACGCACCGGGTGTGAGCAGGAAATCGACACAACGGCGAGACAAACGCTCGCTTCGTTCGGCCGTGGTCTGTTCCAGATGCTCAACCACGGCTTCGTCAACATAACGCAGCTCTTTCAATCCAATCGCGTGACCGCGTTCCTGTCGCAGCTTTGCCAACGATGCCACAAAGTCGTCGATCGACTCGAAACGACTGCGCTCGATATGTTTGATCAGCGCTTCGATCGACGACTGGACTTCCTTGGTCTTTGCCTGAGTATCACGCCGAACACGGCTGACCTTTTCGAATTCCTCGACGGCGGCATTTGCGGCGTCACGGATTTTCTGCAACGGCTCGGAGAGTTTTTCGGTTTCGTCCTTGTCGATCCAAAAGTAGCTGTCCAGGACATCGGCCGATTTCTTGCCCAGGTCCAAGTAGAGACCGTCGTAACTGTCATCCTTGTCGATCAGTTGCAGGATTTCACTGCATTCGGCCATCCCTCGCACGATTTCTTTGTTGCCGATTTTGAACAGCAAAGAATCGGTTTGGTTCTCGGGCGTGTAGTTGGCACCCGTGAACGGCGTCTGCCAAATTTGGATCGCGTGATGCTTTTGCGGTTCCTCTTGGCTGCGAAAGCAAACCATTTCACCGCGTTCAAAGAATGTTTGGCCGTGACAGATCAGTGGGGTCTCGACCGTTTGCCGGATCAAGTTGTACCGTAGTTGCACATAGGTGCCCGATTCGGGAGCGTAGAACAGGTACAAATAGTCCTCGCCATTGGATGCGGCGATCGTGCGTTGGTAACGCATGTCGGACAGACCGGTATCAAATCGTTTGGATTCACCGGTTTGTAAGTAATAGCCGCCGGGGAAAATCAATCCTTGATCGCTGGGCAGCATCACGCAAGCGTGTTGGATCTCGTCAATCCGGCTGACTTTTTGAATCTTGCTGTTGTAGACCAGAAAGCGAGTCGCACTTTCCTGATACGGTTTGATCTTGAGCAAGACGAGATTGCCAAGGACCGCATAGTGGATCTCCGCATCGTCGAGAGTTTGGTCGGCATGGTCGACCGGCTCGGCGTAGATTCCTTCGCCGCTGCCGGTGTTGTTCTCAACCTTGACGGTCAGGTCGCCACCGACCGTTTCGACGAAAACGATGTCTTCGATCGAGATGTGTGGGTGCTCGCCGTAGCGATGTTGATCACGGGTGGTGCGGGTCCAGCGAAACTCGTGCTGCTCGGGCTCTCGAATTTCGTGCTCGCTGCGGTTATCGATGTACTCGATGCTTGTCGGTGTGACACGCCACTTGAACGACTTGATGTCGCGTTGGGTCTTTCCGACTTGGAAAACCATGTGCAACATGGGCCCGACGCGAAAGAATCGAGAAAACTTGGTGTCTTTGTAGAACCGATACAGTTCGTGGAAATCGTTTTTGAAACCCGCTGCACCGATCAGATCCAGCGAATCTTCGTGAAAATGATTATCTGCGAATCGGTATACGGAAAACACATCAGCGAGTTCGATTTCTGTTTTGAGACCGAACTGCACGTTGTATCCGAACAGAAACTTGTCACCGACGGATACCAAGTCACGCGGGATGCAATTGTGCTCCGTGGTGACTCTCTCGGTGGAGAGCAGTTTCGTCTCAATGTTGCCGAAGACATCGGCGCGAGCGGTGTTCAGCTTGGCAAGCCGACCACGTAGGTCCTTCGCGGCGTCGCGTAGTCGATTGCGGAGGACCTCGTAGGTCCCAGCGGCGAGTTGGGAGTCGGTCACGAGCGGGCTCCCCTGTGGAGTGTGTTATGGAGTGATGATGTGACGGCGTCTCGTCGGGAATGGTGCATCGCGGAGATCATGTCGACCTCCGCGATGCGGGCGTGTCCAAAATCAGATTTGGACCAATCAGAGACTGACAATGGACTAAGCCTTTTTGCCGTTGGGCTTTGCGACGCTTGCTGTCAGCAATCGACCGGCCTTTTGATCAGCCACATTGGCCTGTCCAGCCATGCCGAGCAGGCTGGTGAGTTGGCCTCGGACATCCTCTGTATTTGCCATTCCCAACATTTTGGCGATCAGGGCCGCGATGGAAAGGTCTTTGACGCCATCAGTGTCGAGGTTGAACTGTCCCATCATCTTGGTCAACTGATCTCGGAAATACTCCGCATTTCCGTCAAAGAACGTGTCTTTGATGTCCGTAGCCACTCTGCTGTTGTAAACAAATCGGTCGATGGCTTTGCCGCCTTTGACCGCCGAAGTGATCTGTTCGAAGAACTCTCCGTCGCCACCGACGATGTCGATGCGAGCCGCCTTGAGTGCTTCGCCGACAACACCGGCTTGGCTTTCGGCGATGCCGCGTTGGGCATCGATCGCTGCGATCTCGACATCTTTTTCTTTGGCCAGCTTCAGCTTGAACTCCTCGTGATCCTTTCCGACGGTATCCAGAATCTTCATCGCTTCGGCCTTCTCGGTGATACCGATCGCTTCGCTGCGGTACTTCTCCAAGTCGACGTTGGCTTCTGCCAAACCTTGCTTTTCGATAGCGGCTGCCTTGGCTTCGATCCCCTTGGCTTCGGCAACGGCTTTCTTTTCCAGCACGCTGGCTTCGGCCGCCCCTTCCTTTTCCAGGCTGGTTGCTTTGGCCTCTTGGACTTTTGCTTCTGCCAATCCGATGGCGGCGGCTTGTGCCGACTCGGCTTCGGCCAACATTTTGGCGGCGGCGGTTTCGTTCTCGGCCGCATCGCGTTTCGCTTCGGCTTCGATGCGAATCTTTTCAGCAAACAGTTCGCTGGATTCCTTTTCGGCCTGGGCCAACTTGGTTTGACGAATCAATTCTTCTTCGGCTCGCATTTCTGCGGCGGTCACTTGGACCTTCTTGGCCCGCTCGGCCTTGGCGATCTCTTCGGTGTCCTTGATTCGCTCTTGTTCTTCCACGACGGCACGCTCGACGGCGACCCGTTCGCGGATGACTTCTTGAATGTTTCGTTTTTCGACTTCGATCGCCTTTTCTTTCTCGATCTCGGCGACGCCGACCAAACGCATCCGCTCGGTGGCTTCCAAGTCACGGTCACGGTTGACGCGTTCCAGCTCGACGGCGTCCGTCTTCTCCTTGTTGCGTTGGGCGACCAAGACTTGGCGATCTTTGTTTTCGGTTGCGATCCCGAGTTCTTCTTCGGTGGTGATGCGGGCACGCTCGGATTCCAGACGCTGCTCCTGCTGGACCTTTGCCGCGGAGGCTTGTTCGCGGGCCGTGATTTCGGCAATCTCGCGTTTTTGTTTCTCGACCGCTTCGACGCGTTGGCGTTCCAGAGCCAAAATGGTTTCTTCCGCTTCGACGTCCTGCTTCTTCAGCGTCTTTTCTTTGTCGCGGGTGAACTGGTTTTCCTTGACCTTTTCCTGCGAAGTCAGCTCGGTGATCTTCTTGATGCCTTCGGCGTCCAGAATGTTGCTGGGCGAAAGCATTTCCAGGGGAGTCTGCTCCAGATAGTCGATCGCAGCGTCGTCGAGGTGGTATCCGTTGAGGTCAAGTCCGATGACCTTGAGGATTTCCGATTTGAACTTGTCGCGTTGGTCGTACAGCTCGATGAAGTCGAATTGTTTGCCGACTGTTTTCAACGCTTCGGAGAATTTAGCGTCGAACAACTCGCGGAGTGTTTCCAACTCCGAGCAACGCTTGGCACCGATCGACTGTGCGACTTCCTTCATTTGTTCCGCGCTGCTATCGACGCGGATGAAGAATGCGACTTTGATGTCGGCACGAATGTTGTCTTTGCAGATCAATCCTTCGCTACCCTGACGACTGATCTCAAAACTTTTGAGAGTCAAGTCCATGAATTCATAGCGGTGGAAGACCGGGACGATCAAGCGACCGCCAGCCGTGGTGACATCCAACCCGCCCATCCCTGTCTTGACGATGGCTTTGTCAGGGCCAACCACCATGTAACAGTTCTTGATCATCGCGAAAATCACGAATGCGATCACAAGAACGATGGCTAACCCGATGGTCCAGCCATTGATGAGGCCCTCACCGAGCAATAAAAAGGCAAACGTCACGATTGTTTCTCCGGTTGAATGTTTGAGACGGTGTAGACCCGTTTCAGAGGGTCAAAGTCAATGATCCGCACTTCCGTTCCTTTGGTGACGGTCGGTCCGTCTGTGCGGACGTTCAGCAGCAGCGGTGAAGCGTTCGTCCGAAACTTAGCTTGCCCAAAGGTAGGGGTTGCTTCGTAAGACCAAATTTCACAGGTTGCTCCCAATAACCTGTCTTTGTCGTAACCAGGCTCTGGCGCGAACTTGCCAACGACCGGCTGCGTGACCGCTTTAGTCACGATGATCGCTAAAACCCAATTTCGGATCGCCAGCAGGATGGATGGCACCCAGGTCGGGGAATATCGATGGACATCAAAGTTGTGCCAAAAGGCGTATGAGATGATCCAAAAGGCCAGTGTGAAGACACCCGCCCAGATGATGAGGGGGACTCGTCCGAAGTTCGTCAGTCGGATCGAAGTTGCACCGATCCCACTGAGAAAGTCCAGTCCGCTGGGGTGCGAAATGTCCACGTCACCTCCGCCGACGCCTACGTCCGGGACATCCAGGTCGGGAACGTCAAATTCGGGCACGTCGATTTCAGGGACATCTAGACCGGGCGCATCCAGGTCAATGTCAGGTCCGTCAAGTCCAAGATCGATGAACCCCAACGCGGCAATCATGGCGTAGATGACCATCATGCAGACAAGCAGGGACGCGGGCCAAAGCGGCCCGACAAACATCAGCTCATTGAACTCATTGATTAGATTTTCCACGACCGCCAATGCCTCATCCTGTTACGACTGGTTGTTTCAGCCCGTCATCGTAGGGCATCAACCGGGCGCATTTGGGGCGCGAGCGGGCCAAAGATTCAGGAAATTCGCGTTTCGCCCAGCCACTCGGCGTCGGGAGAGCCCTTCTCAGTGATCGGATCTGCATGGAATCCGACTTCAGCAGCATCGGGGCTCATGCGAGCCAATTGGCTACGCACCCGCGCCGAATCCAGATCCAGCATGCCGACCAGGATTCCCCGCAGGTCGGCGACCGCAAACTGCCGGCGTCCTCGTCCGGCCGACATGAGCACGTCACTGAGTTTCTCATCGCAATTCAATACCGGATTGCCGGAGTCGGAGAGTTGCGACGCTAGCTGCCCTGCAAGTTGTCCCGCCGTCGTCTCCGGTCGCACGCCCGACTCCAGGGCCTTGACCAACTCAGGCAGCGGCAGGATCGAAATGGCAAAGCCGTCCAATCCGACCACTGGCATTGCCGTTCCCGTCTCGTAAGACCATCGCTGTATCAACTCCCAAATCGGTGTGTCCATCGAAACCGAGGACGGATTGTGGATCATCACGTCGCGAACCGTCAAGCCGCGAACCGACTCCATGACATCCACCTGCCGGGCTTCGGAAAGCCCCGCATAGACAACGAACGCGGCGATCAACATGCCCACGACGTGACCGAAATAGAAAGCGGTCGACGCCATGACCACGGCGCAGATCACACCGACCGTCGCCGCGATCCGAGTGGCCTTGCGATAATCGAGCTTCATCGCCAAGAGACTGCGCAGCACACGTCCGCCATCCATCGGGAACGCCGGGATCATGTTGAAGATCACCAACGCGATGTTCACCCCGGCCAACATCACGAGCATGCCGATCAAGGACGGCTCGTCCAGCAGCGTTTCGAGATGTGTTTCCGTTGCTTGGTCCACATCCGCCATCGTGAACATGGACATCGCGACCGGATGCACGATGGCGATGATGGTGATCAAGACGGTTGCGATGACGACGTTCACGGCCGGCCCCGCGACGGCAACCAGCAATTCTTGCCACGCGATCCGCGGCATGTTTCGTAGTCGCGCAACGCCTCCGATGGGCAGCAAGGTGATGTCAAGCGTCGGAATCCCGAAACGACGGGCCGTCAACGCGTGTCCGTATTCGTGGAGCGTCACACAGAGAAAAACGAGCAGCAAAAAGGCGACGTGAAACGCCATCTTTGCCAAGCCGCCCTCCGAAACCGAAAACGCGGCGTACGCCACCAGCAGGGCAAACGTCCAGTGGACGTAGACTCCGATGCCAAAGAATGTTCCAAGTTTCAGGCGTTGATCAAGCACACGTGGTCCGTTGCAGGCGTAATGGTCAGTGGAGTGGGTAAAATCGCTAGTGCGTGCGTTCTGAAGTTTACTTTCATCTACGCTCCCGCACCGCAGTGAGTTTTGTCACAATGGCAACCGGCCCGCGACAACCCTACCTCCGACACGATAGCGCCGAAACGATAGCGCCGAAACGAAAGTAGCTGACCAATCCTATCAGCCTGTCGATACCCGGGCAGACCCTTTTGCATTTCTTTTACCCTCACATCCTGGATTGAACACGATAATGTTGCGACACAAATTGATTCACCCCCAGATTTCTTCGATTTTGGCCGCAGCAGGACACCACAGCAGCGTTTTGATCGCGGACGGCAATTACCCCGCTGCCAGCAAGCGGGGGCCCCGGGCGGAACTGATCAGTTTGAACCTGATGCCAGGAGTCCCCACGTGCAATCAAGTGCTTGAGGCTGTTCTGTCCGCAGTGCCGATTGAAGCCATCCAGACGATGAAAACCGAAGACAGCGGGCCTTACGCGTTGGACGGCGACCCGCCGGTCTGGGACGACTACCGAAAAACGATCCAGGACGAAGGACTCTCGTTGGAACTGGAACCGATCGACAAGTGGGATTTCTACAAAGCCGTTACGACCGAAGACCACGTGTTGACCATTCAAACCGCTGACCAACAGCGATACGCCAACATCCTGCTGACGGTGGGTGTGCGAATGGACTGACTCGGCAGCCCGGCAGTTCGAAACGGCTTGAGAGGACTGTTGCGAAATCAGTCTCCGCAAATCAGCCGCCACGCGATAGCGTCCAGTTCTCACACCTATACTCACAAGCCGGTCGCTCCCTCGCTACGGCTGATGACGAATCCAGGCTAACACGTCGAAATTTCGCTCTCCGGTGGCGCGACGACATACAGCCGCTCCAGATCGATGGGCGACACCACGTTGTCGTGAATCATTTGGTGTCTGAGTTTTTCACTCCACGTGCCTGTCTCCAAATGCTCCATCGCATCGGACGTCGCTGCGATAAAGGGTGCCAGTGACAGTTGCGTGGCCAACGTGTTTGCGCGGCCAAATGCGATCAAGGCTTGATCGAATCGGCCGTCGTGACGCAACGAAATTCCCGAGAGAAGCGCCGCAAGCATTTTTGCATACGGCGAATGACGACTCTTCAGGTTCTTGATGGCGGTACCGATGGTCTCTTGGGGCAAACTCCAGCATTTGGCGGCAACGCGTGATTCATCAATCACCGGGAACAATCCAGAGTGACGCTGCATGTGGGCCGCGGACAATCCTATATAAAAGTCAACTGTCGTTCGAATGGCGTGCAATCGATTTATCAATGACGACTGCAGTCGATCGTTGAATACCTGACAGGCGAACCATGCTTGTTGATACTTCTGTTCATATATCAAGCGTTGGACACGGCTGACCCAAACCAAGAAATCCACCATCTCCACTTGTTCCGAACAAGTCGCGACATGCCGATGATGCCTCTGAAATTGTTTCAGCGCGGGAGCATTGTTTTCGATCAACGCGGCATTTCCGCCAAAGCCACCCGTGGCAAGCAGATGCTGCAAGGGGTCCCGGCGCCTTTGGGAATCGTGCAGCATTTCCTCGGCCACGGTCACGATGTGTGACCAATTCCCCAAATTCCAATCGGCCCAAAAACCGAGCCATCGCATTTGCGATGTTTCGAATCTCGACGGCAGGTCAGAGTGCGTGAACAGCCGGATAGCGATGCTCATCGGTTCGATGACAGCATCCCATCGCATTTCCAACGCTTCGACATAGGCTTGGGCTGTTTCGATCTCTGCGATGGCACGCTTGTCTTCGCCGCCACGGACTTGGTCTCGCAGCGTCTGCAACATCCCATGCGTTCTCTGTCTTTGAGCCGGCCGATTTCCCGCCAGCAAGACACAAATCGCAATCGACGACGCAAAATACGCTTGTTGGGCGATCGTTCCATACTTTTGCGCCAGCCGACTGCCGTCCGTCAACAAATTCACGGTGCTCCGCAAATCAAACATGGCGATGGGCCGAGCCACATACGAACACAACTCCAGTTGATGCTGCACGATTAGGTTGCCCGGCAGCCTATCCTCAGCAAACGGCGAAAGCGGTCTTTGGATAAACGAGGACGCCAGACTCACCAGGTCACGTAGCGAAGCGATGCTTGTTGAGGCAGGCTCCGCATGCAGGCGAAGGTTGAGTTGCTGCAGCAACAAATCCAGATGGGGTTTTGCTGCAACAAACTTTCCACAGCGAATCAAGACTTCCGTTGCAGAAATCGTGAAGCGAATCCGCTCGGTCAGGTCGTCAGATTCATCGGCCAATTGCCTGAAATACTCCGCCGCTCGCAGAGGCACGTCGCCCTCATAAAAACACCTTGCAGCGTCGCGCAAATGTTTTTGTCTCGCTTCCCCGGAAACCATCTCCAGGATCTTGGCATGCCACTCTCCGGCTTCCACTTTCGCGTAGATTCGATCGGCCTCGATGGCAGCATTGATCGCGAACGGCAGCGCGGCGACCGACTCCCCACATGCCCTGAGGTGATTTGCGATTCTCGCAGCGTATCGCGTCGGATGCTCGCTGCTGATCAGCAGATTTGCCCACGCTTTGTGGGCATCACGTTGTTCCTCATCGGTCAGACTCTGAAACAACCCATCGGCAACCTTGTCGTGAACGATCGTGATGCATTCGCCACCGGTCGCATCGTCGTTGACCAGTCGTTGCTTTACCAATTCCGATACGGCCGCGTCGACCGCAAGCCCCAGATCAGTCAGCATCTCAAGCTGCTGAGTCGAAACCGGACGACTCGCGGTCACGACATATGGCAACACAGAACGGGCCTCGACGCTGAGCAAATTGAATCGACGCTGCCAGAGTCGGTCCAGATTTCTCAGAGACGTGAGACTCGAATCGAGTGCCGGCTGCGGGTCGTGGAGTTCGCCTCCCGGCCTGAACTCCTCTGCCAATTCTTGCAATCGAAATGGGTTGCCGCCCGTCAGCTCCGCCAACTCTCTGCACGTGGCTGATTTGATTTTGACTCCCCACTGCTTGGCGGCATGCCCCAGTAACTCCGCCGAGCGTTGGACCGACAGCGCGCGTAGATGAATCTTGTGGTCTGCTGGTTGTCGCTGGTAGGTTTCCGGGTCACGTGAAACCGTGATGATTCCCAATCTGCCATGGCCGTCTTGCTGCAGTTCATCCCAAACTGTGTTGGTGTCGTGATCCGACCACTGCGCGTCATCAACAATGATGAACAGGGGCCCCACCTTGCGTAGTTCAACGCTCAAACGCATTGCAGCACGCAGCGCATCGATGCGTTCGGGAGCGTCTGGCAGCGGTGACGCATTGTCCGACATGTCAGAGACAACGACATGTCGCAGTTGCGGAAACATTTCATGCAAAATGCTAGCGCTGACGGGATCGACTCTCAGCTTTTCACGATCGCCTCTTGAGTACCGACTGGCGATCTGATCGGCGATTTGATCAAGCACTTGGAGTGAATGCTGCTCGCGGGTTCGACACCGCACGCGAAAGACTTGGCACCAGGGCATAGCTTCCAGGATCGCCTCGATTTCATCGATCAAGCGAGACTTGCCAATCCCGGACGGGCCATGAATATGCAATCGCTCACTCTTGCCGTCCAGGATGGAACGGATCCATTGTCGTGCCTCTGCAACCTCTTGCGTCCGACCAAACAGAGGCTGCTTGGTGATCCAAGGAATGTTCAGTGGCTCCTTGCGATCCTGCAGCGCGACTTGGATGGCCGTGAATCGCTTGGCACGATTGACTCTCAGCATGCCACGACAAACCTTGCGAAGCCATGCAGGGACACCGTCTTTCAGTCCATCAACGGCTTGTTCGATTTCGATCTTGTCTTGATCTCGTCTCCAATCCTGGAACTCACCCATCCGAAACCAATCGTTGCGTCCTCGAACGGCATTGATGATCTCCAGAGTCACCAGCCCCAGACCGAACAGGTCGCCCGGTGGGGTATAGAGTTGCTCCCAAACCGCTTCCGGCGAAAAGTAGCGTGGCGTGCCCGCTAGATAGGAGCGAACGCCATCGGCCTCGACCTCCGGGTTGCATGTGGCGACCAGCCCAAAGTCGATGATCACGCCACGGTGATCAGGTGTGACCATCAGATTCGATGGCTTGATGTCCCGATGCACCAATCCGGCCAAGTGGATCGTAGCCAAACCGGTTGCGTAGTCTCGCACCAAGTTCTCAACGATCGCGAACGCTTGATCCTCAGGCATGGCACGAATCAACGGTATCGCATCGGACAGTGTCGTGCCATTGACATGCTGCATCGCAAAGACGGTTTTGTCGTCCAGTACATGGATGCGATCGACTTGCATCAAGTTGGGATGTCGAAACGGTGTCATCCGCCGAAACCCGAGCTTGTTTCGGCAAAGCTCTCGAGACGAAAGTGGCCCCAAGACCTTCAACGCGCATCGGTGCCTAGCGACGTGGTCATACGCACGGTAGACGAAGCCACTGTTCCCCCATCCCAGCAGTTCTTGAACTTCAAAATCACCATATCGATCGCCTTCCTGCCACGGCGGTGGCACCCCGCGCTGAGTAGAATTCAGCACGAACGTCTCATCCTGCCGCACCGGACGAACCTGCGTGTCATTGTTCGGATTGAACAGCGGTAAATCATCCTCGTGCGAGGCCATGCGAAGTCTTTTCGGCGATGGAACGGCAAACCTGCTCCAGCGACCAATCAGCGTTGGCCAAGAGGATTAGGTTGATGCTGTGTTGTGAGGGACTTCCGGTGATTACTCTCGGTTTCCCCCTGCGAACGATGTGATTCGAGTATAGGAACGGGCGACTCGTACTTCCCCCTCGCTTCGCTTGAAAAAAGAAAAATAAACAGCACTCACCACCCAACCGATCAAAGATCGCCCCCTATTGCGAGGGAATCACGCGATGATTTGATGATTATCAAGCGTATTTCGGGGGTGGTTTTGGCGAATGCGAGGGAGGGGGCGTTTCTGAGCAAGTCAATGCGACGGGAACTTCAAAGCGTTTGGCGGGGGCACGCTATCGACTTGGAAAGTCGAGCGACGATTGTCGTTCGACTTTCCAAGTCGAAAACGAACACCACCATCCGGCCAAACTGGCCGTCAGGCCACGGGTTTTATGAACTGAGATGGATGCCGGACGTGCAAGACCCGGCCGCTGACGCGTCGCCGCTCACGGCGTTTGTTAGCTTCAGCCGCTTGGACTGCTCAAAGTCTGGTGTTGTGTCTTTTTGGGTTTGCGCAAGTTTATGTCCCTACTGCCGGCGCAGCTGGTGTCACCAGTGAGCCTCAGGCGCTAGCCGTGGGCCTGAGGCGGATTGTGGTGCCGGCCCACGGCTAACGCCTGAGGCTCACTTTGATTGCGATGCAGCGGGGGCACGCTATCGACTTGGAAAGTCGAGCGACGATTGTCGTTCGACTTTCCAAGTCGAAAACGAACACCACCATCCGGCCAAACTGGCCGTCAGGCCACGGGTTTTATGAACTGAGATGGATGCCGGACGTGCAAGACCCGGCCGCTGACGCGTCGCCGCTCACGGCGTTTGTTAGCTTCAGCCGCTTGGACTGCTCAAAGTCTGGTGTTGTGTCTTTTTGGGTTTGCGCAAGTTTATGTCCCTACTGCCGGCGCAGCTGGTGTCACCAGTGAGCCTCAGCCGGCTAGCCGTGGGCCTGAGGCGGATTGTGGTGCCGGCCCACGGCTAACGCCTGAGGCTCACTTTGATTGCGATGCAGGGAACGAAAACATGGACAGAAAAAACAATGTCAACCCCAAACTTTGAGGAGTCCAGCACAAGCCGTTTCACGCAGCCGTGTTGCGATGACCGTAGTGAGTCGCGTGAATCATCCGGGCTAGCCCGGATGATTCATCAGCGTGCAAAGAAGGCGTAGACGCTGACCGCCAGCAAAATCAACGCGGCTCCGACATACGGAGCTGGTTTCCACGGTGTCAGGTCGACCGCCCCGGCGTCCCGCTGAGTGTACGGACTGTCGCGTCGAAGTCCGGCGGCGGAGAGAGCGAGTTGCAAGAGAATCAATCCGAGAAACACAACGCCCATGTAGTGGTAACCCGAGTGAAAGGTGTCGATCAACCAACCTTTCGATTCCCCTGCCTCTTTTCCCGGAAAGAACGTTCCCAAAGACATCGCCACCAGTCCGACAACGAGCGTGATGATCGCTGACTTGCCGTTTGCCGTGCGGTTGACCAATCCGATGATCATGATCGCCAGGATGGGAATGAAGTACACGCCGTTGAGTTTCTGAAAGAAGCCAAAAATCTTGTCTTGTCCATGGAAAATCGTCGGCGCGGCAACCACGGCGAATATGCCTACCAGCAAACTACAAATCTGGCCAGAACGGACAACCTGCTTGGTTGTCGCATCGGGCTTGATGAAACGCTTGTAGACGTCCAGCGAAAACATCGTCGCGCTGGAGTTGAGCACCGAGTTGAATGTCGAAAGAATCGAACCGACCACGACGGCAGCAAAGAAACCGACCAAAGGTCTTGGCAATACTCGGGTGACCAAAGCACCGTAAGCATTCTGAGCGTCGACATCGGTGGTGGGATTTCCACTGTCGTCGAGTTTGTATCCGACCAATTCCCGAAACGATTCGTCCTGGGTGACCAGATAGGCCGCGATGATGCCAGGCACGACCAGGATCATCGGCGCCATGATTTTAAAGAACGCTGCGAGCAAGACGCCCTTCTGACCCTCCGCCAAGTTTTTGGCACCGAAGGTACGTTGAATGATTTGTTGGTTGGTCGACCAATAGAAAAAATTCAACAGCAGCACACCGGTGAACAAGGTGGGCCAAGAGACGTCTTCGTCATACTTGCCCAAAGAGACGAACGCGTCGGGGTTCTGGTTCTGGATGTGTGTGAACGCTTCCATGATGCCGCCTTCCGTGCCGGCCACGGTTGCCAATGCGAAATAGGTGATCAACAAACCACCAATCAACAGCCCCGCGCCATTGAACGTGTCGGACACTGCGACCGCTCGCAACCCTCCCCATATCGCATAAGCACCGCCGACCACCGCGATGAAGATGATGGTTGTCCAAATCGTGGGCAGCTCTTCCATCCCCAAGATGCTCTCCAAGTCCAACATTCCCGAGAGTCCCTTGGCCCCCAGGTACAACACAAACGGCAACAGGATCAGCATGTAGGCGATGACAAAGATAAATGTCGTGAAGGTCCGGACGCCACTGCCGTACCGCTCTTCAAAGAATTGCGGAATCGTTGCGATGCCGGATTTCAGGTAGCGGGGCAGGAAAATCAACGCCAGGGCAACGAGCGAAATGCCCGCGACCACCTCCCACGCCATCACCGACAGGCCCTCAGTGAACGCACCGGCATTGAGTCCGATCAACTGTTCGGTAGATAGATTCGTCAGCAACAACGAACCGGCGATAAAAACACCGGTCAGACTGCGTCCCGCCAGAAAGTATCCTTCGTCGGTCTCATTGCTGCTCCCACGCGTGACCCACCATGTGGCGACGGCAACCGCGGCGGTGAAGAGCAAGAACGTAGCAATCAACATGGGAAATCTTTTCCGAAAAGGGAAGGAGGGAGGGAGGAGAACTGCACGCGATAGGTTCACACAATCAACGAACAGGCTGGGAACAAGAAAGTCTTATGGCTGAACAGGACGACCGTCCGACACATCACTTTTCCGACACGCGTCCAAGATCCGCTGAGTCTTGATCGCCAACTCGGGATACAGCGGATCTCGTTTGCCGCTGAGGACCAAATCGTTGAACGTTCGCAGCATCTTGACCTCCTGGCTGTTGGCCTCGCCCGATGCGTACTCGGGGATCGAATGAGCGACCGTTTCTCGGCGAAAATTCCAGCGGCAATTGTCGATTTCCAACGTGTTGGAACTCGTCGTCCAATGCGCCATCGAATCGTAAAACGGCAACACAAAGTCTTCGATCGCGATGTAGCCTTTGTCGCCGGAGACGCTGACACGCTGATGATTTTCCGTCAGGAACGAGCAATAGAATCCAGCCGAAACACCATCCGGAAAGATCAGCTCGCCCGACATCTCACCGGGGACGCAATGCGGACTGTTCTCGCCCTGCAACGGCGTCAGCGTTCGTGCGGAAACGCTGGTCGGCATGACAAGCCCGTTGGCTTGCAAGATGAACCGAATGCAGTACCAACCAAGGTCTCCCAAACAACCATGCGTTTCCAGAACGCTGTCCACACGGATGTTGCTCTTTTGAAATTCGGCATCACCCGCAAAGGAAAAGTGAGCGTTGATGCGTCGCAGCTTTCCGACCGTGGTGCCGTCTCCGATCTGCTGCTTGACCTTTGCCAATCGCTCGGAATGGTCAAACATCACACCGTCCATGAATTGCACGCCGGCGTCTTCGCACGCGGCGATGATCTCGGCGGCGTCGGAGCTGTTGTTGGCGACAGGTTTTTCGATCAAGACATGTTTGCCAGCAGCCGCCGCCGCAATCGCCCATTCCTTTCGTAAACCCGTGGGCAAGGGAATGTAAACCGCGTCGACATCATCGCGTTCCAGCAAGCCCTCATAGCTGCCCACGGCTGAGACATCGCATCCGGCCGGATACTCGTCGTTGCACTCGTCGATAAAGGTTTGCGCGCGGTCCGCTGTCCGGCTGGCCACCGCGGCAACGCGTCCATTGCCGCTGAGGCGAATCGCTTTCCAGTTTTTGCGGGCGATCGCTGCGGTACCAAAAAATCCCCAGCGACACTGCTTATTGCTCATGTTTCTTGCTCTATCTCAGCCGGAACCATCGTGATTGAGTTGCCGCTGACCATTCGAAACAATCCTTAAACCGCCCGCGATTGCAGGACCATTACAGAATCGAAACACAACGTCAGCAAACTGTGACGCAACAGGATAGCAAGAAAATCGTCCGTGTGAGCAGGGTTGCCCCTCGTTGATCTCGGGTCTCACGACAGATTGATCTTGGGTCTCACGACGGCGACAAAGAATCTCAGTCGGGCCTCATTTGTCCAAGAGGTTTTTCTTGACAAACTCTGTCGCCCGGCCGGTGACCCCATTGCCCGCCCCGGCAACGCCGTGGTTGCCGCCGGGAATCACCACCAAAGTGGATGATGCACCGACAGACTCCAGCTCTTTGTGAAGCGCCTCGGCATGTGCCAGCGGAACAATATCATCGGCGTCTCCGTGCACTTGCATCACCGGCGGATCATCTTTACTGGCGAAGGTGATCGGCGAAACGTCTGCCATCAAGCTTTCCTGCATCTCCGTCGCGGGCGTCCCCGGCGGATAACCGATCAACTGCCGGTACGCGGGGTGTCCGTGCTGGATCGTTTTCAGCAACTCCCAATCGGTCGGTCCAGCGAAACTGACGGCACATGCCACCCGTGATGATTGCCGCGCCACAGGATCGGCCGATTTCGGGTCGGCAACGTCGTCGTGCAATGCGACATAGGCGGTCAAGTGCCCACCGGCCGATCCTCCAGTCACACCAAGGAGTTCCGGATCGATATTCCACTTCCCGGCATGCTGACGCACAAACTGAACGGCACGCAAACAATCGTTGACTTGAGCCGGATGCGTTTTGACTTGTGTGAATCGGTATTCCACCGACACCACCGACAACACGCCATCCTCCACGAACTTCTTTAGCCAAGCCGGCACGTGATTCTTGGAGCCCGCTTGCCAACCTCCGCCGTGAATGAAAATCATCGCCGCTGTCGGTTTATCTGATTTCGCCAGATAGACATCCATTTTCTGGGAGGGATCGTCCTCGGCGTAGGCGATGTCGCGATGAGTGGGTTGAACGTTTTGCGTTTGTGCGGAAAGCTCACTGGGCAAAGCGATGGCGAGGAGGGTGGTCCAGAGGATGGACAAGGCAAGTTGATTGAGTTTCATGAAGCACCTGGATAACGGAAACGGGATTTGTTGGTGGTCGGTCGATAGGATCACGAGTGCAAATGGGCTCGCTGGGTAAATGGGCTCACTGGGTCAATGAGCTCACTGGGGCAGTTCCGCCATGCGTTGACGCAGGCGTCTCAGTACTCGGGACTTTGCTTGGTAGACACTGGCGATGTTCAGCGCTAGTGTTTCTGCGACCAACGCCGCGGGTTTTTCTTCCATGGTGGTTTGCCAAAACGCCTGCCAAGTGATCGCTTCGAATTCTTGCTCGACACTTTGCAATACTCGGCGAATCAGCAAGCCCTCGACACCAGTGGTGTTGATCGTCGAATCCAATAGGTCTGGTTGATGCTGTAGTCTTTGCCAAGCGTCCGTGCCGCCGATGGCGTGAGCACGCTGAGACTCTTTACGAAAATGATCACGAACACGACTACGGGTGATCGTGGCCAGCCAGGCTCTGAAACTGCCCGTTTCCCGCTGGCGTTCGAATCGTGCGATGCCACGCGCCACCGACGCAAAGACATTTTGGACGATGTCTGGCGCGTCTTCGGACGACACGCCGGCGGCTCGGCACCAGCGATACACGACCGGTCCAAACGTCCCCGCCAAGCGACTCCAGCTCTCCGGTTCCATCGCCTTCACTCTGTCCAGCAGCAACGAAGATGCCGTCGGGATTTCGGGAGACGGCGGCTGTGACGAAGGTTCTCGGCTCATGCGACAGATTCTAGCAGATTCTCGACTCCTGAATATTTTTTCTCAAAGTGCTGTCAGACCCTTTCGTTCTTACTGTTGCCGGTAATCACCGGCCCCGCCACTCGTTTAGGCACCTCACTCGAATATGCTGGTACGCAAGGAGAATGAAATGATGACCGCCACCCAATGCCCGACGCCCGATCTGCTGCGAGACATGACGTTGGGGATCCTGCCCGGCACCGAAAGCGACGCATTGCTGGAGCATTTGAAATCCTGCCCGACTTGCCAGTCCGAACTCGAAACACTGGACAAGACCGAGGATTCGCTGATCGCGGACCTGAGAAGCAAAGAACCATCAAGTTCGCAAACGGGTGACCCGGAAAACGAACCCGCATGCAGTGTCGCGGTGGCCAAGGCACTGGGAGCTTTGGCAATCGCCCACCAGTCCCGCTCCAATGATGAGCTGGAATTGCCTCATTCGATCGGCGAATACGAAATCATCGCTCCGTTGGGACGGGGCGGCATGGGAAATGTCTTCCTCGCCCAACACACCAAACTTGGTCGCCAAGTCGCATTAAAAGTCATCGCGGATCATCGGATGCTGGATGCCCATTCGCGGGAGCGTTTTGAGAACGAGATGCGAGCCACGGGGCGACTGAGCCATCCCAATATCGTCACCGCACACGACGCTCGAGAAATCGATGGCACCGCCGTGTTGGTCACCGAGTACATCGACGGACTCGATTTGAGCCAACTGGTCCAACGCATCGGTCCGCTCTCGGTCGCCGATGCCGCGGAAATCATCCGCAAGACCGCGGCCGCGCTGCAATACACCAGCGAACAAGGCTACGTGCATCGCGACATCAAACCTTCCAACATCATGCTGAGTAGCACCGGCGAAGTCAAACTGCTTGACCTTGGCCTGGCCCGCTTCAACCCTCCCAACAACGACGCCGCGCACATGACCGGCACAGGGCAGACGATGGGGACAGCGGACTACATCGCACCGGAACAGGTGACCGACAGCCGAACCGTGGACATCCGCGCGGACATTTATTCGCTCGGTTGCACACTCTATAAACTGCTGACCGGACAAGCACCCTTTGGCACGCAAGCTCATTCCACTGCGTTTGCCAAAATGAACGCGCACGTTTCCGAAACACCGCCGAGTGTTCGTGGCTTGCGAGACGATGTGCCGGCTAAGCTGATCGCGTTGCTGGATCGGATGATGGCCAAGGATCCCAGTCATCGTCCGGCAAAACCACTCGAAGTCGCACAGCAGCTGGCGGACATTGCGGATCGATCCGATTTGCCACATTTGATCACCCGCGCCGTGAAGATGACCGCCGCGAATGAAGACCCCGTGCTGGAATCCACAGCGTTGGCGGGCGCATCGCCTGCTACTCAAACTTGGTTTCGCAAGCCACGACCGACCTACGTGGCGATCGCCGCGGGCCTGGGGGGAATCGCCGCAGGGCTGCTGCTGGGTATCTTGATCACCATCGAGTTCCCCGATGGCAGAAAAGTCGTTGTCGACGCACCCGAAGGAACTCGCGTGACAACCCAGTCGACACCGAACATTTCGGAGTCGACCGATGGAACCGCTCAGACGAACCCCAATGTCACTCCTGTTCCAATAACAACACCTTCCCCGCTCGCGTTGGCGATCCAAATCTTGCCCGCCGATGAAAATGGCACTTCCAATCCGAACTACGAAAAGGCACTCACCGAAATTCGCAAACACGACACATCCGCCGGTCCAATCGCGACCCAATACGGCACGTGGTACAGAGTTGCCAACGACTCCGTTTCACAAGGTACTCTCGACTATTTGGGACAAAAGTATGTGTTGGTCTCCAACGCTGCCGATCAACGAATCGATTGGACCCAACTCCGCACCCACGTCACCGCAGTCCAGTCTTCGGGACTCCCGATGCAAATCGATCTGAGGTTCGATGATACTCTGGCGGCAGAAATGAAACGATTGACGCAAGCCAATATGAGGCGATCGCTTGCGATCATCGTCAACGATCAAGTCATCTCGTCGCCACGGATCATGAGTCCACTGAGCAATGCGATCAGCATCACGGGAAAATTCTCACAAGAAGAGATGATGAGTTTGGGAAACGCATTCGCGCAAGCCAACCCAGACTTTATGGTGCCCCCGCAGTTACCACTTGGCAAGAAAAAGACGACGGCGAAAGAAAAGCTGCAAGGAGTCTGGTGGCTGTCGGTGGCAATAAAGAACAATCAACAAACAACCAATGAGAAAGGTGGTTTGATCTTTGACGGAGGTCAAATCGCATTGTTTAGCGACGCAAATCAACTGATGGGCACTGTTGAATTGATTGATCACCGAGACAGCGCTAGTGAAATTGATATCACCATCCAGAATGCGAATCAAACCGCAAAAACACTCAAAGGAATCGTAGAGTTTCATGGCTCATCGCGTGCCACAATCGCGTTAAACGAAGAAGGCAAACAACGCCCCACTTCCGTTACCCCCTCGTTGCTGGAACCCAGCGTTGACGTCACCTGGGTTTTGGATCGCATCTCGGATATCCCCAAAACGGAGCAAGAGTTTAAAACTCTAGCCGAAAAGGCGAGACAGGGAACTTCAAGACAGGGGGAAATGGCCCAGCTCATCTTGAGTGGAATGAAGGCGTTGGGCACGAAACTCGATTCGACAATTGACTCAACCATCGATCAGCAAATGAAGGCCCGCGCAGCCGGTGCAACGCTGAGTCGTCACCTGAAACAAATCGGAGTCGCGTTTCACAAGTACCACGCTGATCACAAAAGCTTTCCCGCCTCCAAAAACATCCCAGCCGATCAAATCGAAATGGCCACCAAGGATCAACACCCACACAGTTGGCGTGTCGCACTCTTGCCGCTACTGGGATTCTCTGAATTGCATGATCAGTATCGTTTTGATGAGCCCTGGGACAGCGAAGCAAATCTGAAACTCCTGGATCAAATGCCGGAGGTTTACCGTAGCCCCTTCCAACCCGATGATCAAACGACAGGGCATACGAACATTCAAGGATTCGCGACGGGAGACAGTGCGATGGGGATCGACAACGGAGTCGGTTTTATCGACATGAGGGACGGCACGTCGAACACCGTGTTGCTGGCCGAAACGACCGACAGTGTGCCTTGGACCCAACCACAAGACATCAACGGAGAGCCACAGTTGCCAGAGGACCGGGCGATCTACTTGTTGATCGCAGACGGCTCGGTCCAAGTATGGCCAAAGCCGGACACCGAACGACTGAAAAAGATGATCACACGTGCCGGCGGCGAATTCATTGATCGCTAACATCATTTTGCCACCAGGTGATCATTGGCGAGTAATCGTAGGTCATGCTGTGAATGACACAATCCGGTGCGTCCATCTTCACGCTCGGTCGCCTGGATTCGGGGAAAACTCTTGGTGACATCCGGCGAATAACGCGAAGCCCAGGATCGTGAGTGGAACGAAGTATCGCATGATTTTTCTCGAATGAGAATCGCCTGCTCCGCCAAATCGTCCCCTCTTCGACTACCTCAATCTCGTTTCGCATCGGGGACAAATTTTGCAAGTCGAAGCGACTTGTCTTAGGCAATTGCGGCATGAAACCGTGTACGCACGATCCAACTCCTCGAATTTCAGTGCCCGGCATGCCCTCACGATGGACGACGAGATTCAAGAGAACTCCCAGAAACGCACAAATCAGACCGGCGCGAACCGTGCGAAAGAAAATGAATCGCCAACCGACGAAAGAACGAAGCAGGGCGGGTTCGGAAATCATGATTGAAGCTGAACACCAGCAAGGAGCTGTTTCAGTCGGGCAATGGAATGCGATCGATGGAGGACAGGGTTGTGTGATTGAACTCACAGGTTGTTAAGAACCTCGCTCGAGAGAAAACTCTCGACCAATCAACGCGATAATGTCTTCCACCGAATGACCGTTGACGTCACCGCTGTCGTCTGATCGCTTCGCTGTGACTAAACCAATCGTGCGTTTGCCTACCAAGGTATTTGACTTCGTTTGCAGGCGTCACGACTGCGGTCACCAAGCCGCCGCCAAAGAATTATTGTTCAAAATTTCACCTGATCAGCGGCTTGAGTTGATCGCTTTGTTTGGCTGCCGGCCCATCGACGAACAACGCCATGCAGATATCATGAGCGTATCCTGTTTCCAGCTTGATCCGATTCCAGAGTTCGCCTTCGCGAATGAATCCGAGCGATTCATAAAGGGCTATCGCTCCTGGGTTGGTTGATCTTACTCGTAGCTCGATCTTTTCGACCAAGTCGGACTCTCTCGCCCATTGGATGGCGTAATCCATGAGTGCCCTCCCGTAGCCTTTTCTAGTGTGTCCAGGATGCACAACGATGGTCAACTGAGAGACATGGCGTGTCGAAGAAAGGGAAAGGGGTTCCAAGAAGAGGTGGCCAACTGGGAGCCCGTCCAACTCGACAACGATGTACAGGCCGCCTGTGCTGAGCTTCTGGATTTTGTTTCGAAATGCGCTCACAGGGATCTCGCCAGGCATCGCCGCAAGCAAACCTTCCTGCGCCGCAGCCGTGTCGTACTCTGCCTGAGCCAAAATCTCGGCGTCTTCGATTCTTGCTGAACCTATGAGCATATTTGGTCGTCCAACGCTCAGATCATCTGCGGCGGTGGTCTGTTGTGGTAAGGGACAGTGACACCCGCGATTATCTGTTGCTCTCTGAACGCTGCGTGATATTTCCGACAGCTTGTTGCGACAGCTTGGCGACAACTGCCCGATCAGGATATTTCAAAGAAAGGTCTTGTAGCTTTGAAACGTCAACGGCATCACCGATAGCACCCAGTGCGCCAAATACACGCATAAGCAGTCCGTTGTTCGGTTCGCTACTGTTACCATCAAGCTCCGACGCAACAATATCGTAAAGTTGACGTTTGATTGAATCTGAAACCGGCGGCCCTGCTTTCGTTAGACCAGCTGCTGCCAATGCTTGCAAGTCAGGCTGGGTCAGAGCCGCGGAGAAAGCGACTAATGTTCGCTCCCTATCGTGGTTGAGTCCAGCATTTCGCAGTACCTGCAGGGCGTCTTGCCGATCAGATAGGGTGCTGCCATTCCGTGTTTGGTCGATCCATTGCGACAAAGTCTGGCCACCGTGGATTTCCTGCTCGGGGCCAACTGGAGCGGAGTCCTCCGACGGTGGATCGGATGCGGCATCTGATTCCATCTTCGTGCCCAACTGCGCGCTGCCATTTGCCGTCCTCGCTGGTGCATCAACAGCCGTATCCGTACAACCGATTGCGAAGAGAAGGACTGTTACCAGAGGGAAGTGGGGCAGTGCCGTGTGCATGTGTGACAAACTCATAGACAGAACGACTGCGTTGACCGAGCAACGCCATTTTGGTTTCCATTTCAGTACATCTGATGCGATGCTTCGGTCCAACGTACGGTTCATCGAGGGGGGGTGGGCGGTCGAAGCAACCATCGGCATTTCCGCATCAGCCGGCGTACCGACAGTGCGAGTATGAATCAATTGATCAGCTACGCAATGTCTGCCGAATCTTTAGTAGCGATTGCCGAATCATCGCTGCCGATTTCGGGGGAAAGCGGAGAATTGCATCCACTGCCGTCCAAAACGGCATACTCGATTTGAAGGTATCGTCGTCACTCATGACATCATGTTCATCCTTGCCAGCGTATCGAGCAATCCGTTTACGGAACGACGCTGGTTGGTGAGACGCGGCGACGGGAGATGGCGACCGTGACGCTGAACCGTTGCGATATGCGGGCGGCGGCGACTGACTCGACCACTGCGAAAACGGAGACCACCGCCGCTCCGTATCATCGCATTGTTCGTTGCTTCGCCGCAGTTTAGCAGCCAAATTTTTGGACCCGTACTCGCTCGCCAATTCGGTTGTATTCAAACAATATTTCGACGTTCCTTTCGCGTGATTCCCACAGGAGCCGCAACTCTCCGATCGGGCAAACAATGACGGATGACTTCTTAAAGCCAACATCAGCATTTCTCCCCATTGCTCGGACGCGCAAGACAGCTACATCAGCTTCGCCTTCGGCAAGCTCGCCTACTAGCTTGTCTGTTGGGCGTCTTGCACGGATCTCGGAGATCGATGCCACAAAAGCCAAGCGATAGACAACTTGATGGTTAGTTTCGTCAAACCAGTCCTGTACCCGCTGCATGTGGTCGCGGACTTGAGCCGATGGCTCAATAGCCGGTCCAGCATTCGGAGCCGAGCTGCCTGCTTGATCCGGCACAGTCGCTGGCGGCTCTCGTGCGGGCAGGCACGCTCCGCTTACTACAACGGCGACCGTCGCAAGTAGCGGCAAGTAGGGCTTGAACACGCTTTGGGGCTCCATTTTGCTGCAACGAACTTCCAGGATCACGGCGCACGAACCGGCTGGTGACCAATAGGTAACGGCGCCTTGAGTCCTGCCTTGCATCCGTTTGTTCTGTCGTCTTCCGTGGCGGTAACGTACTGCCGGGGTGCAACCATTGGATTGTATCGCATGCTCGGACCGCTCCGCAATTCAAGCCATGGTTTCGCTCCTGATTTTGTCCCGCCAACGACGAGGCCGAAGTCGGATGCCGAAAACGGGCTGTGACACGCGATCCAATGGCAACGAATGTTTCGAACACTGGGGCGTCCGCGCACCATCTCACGCGTTACTGTTCTGCAATGCGATTCGCCTTCTCCATTGCGGCATCATAGATTGCACGTTGCTGATCCCGTTTCGCCGAGAGCTGCTGTAATACGGACTGAACTTCGTCTGGAGTCTGCCCAAAGCAATGAGTCGCCAGCACCACAGTCAGGGTGAATGCAATGATCGGTCGAATCTGCAATCGGTCGAATCTGCAGATGCGTCATTTTCTACTTCTCAGTCGGCGATCGCTAGGCATCACGGGGGACGGACAAACAATTTTCCACCTCAAAAACCCCACAAGCCGTCCTCCCGTGAATGTCATGGTTCTGACTCTGCTGGAGCTACTGGGCGACGTTGGCGAGAAGTCCAGCGTAGCAAAATGCAACAAGCGAGTGTGGGACAAACATTAGCAAAATGCGATGCCATTTTCGGTAATTCACGAACGCAGGGACTGCTGACAATCCACCGATAAACAGGCCGTAGGCATAATAGGTGGCGACCTGTTCGCTTTCGCCGAGATCATTGAAATAGTCGCAAAGGAAGAGTGTCGTAGCGAGAAGAAGGAGAGGAACGAAGCAAACAGTCAGTTGAAGCGGGATCGATCGGTAGAACGCACCAATCGAAGCACCGATCCCTACAAACACAACGACGAAGGGAACGGCGATCAAACCCAGGTAGGCGTCCTCGTCAAGAAGAAGCGAAATGGGTGAGCCAAGCATCGCGGTTGAACCGAAAACGGCAAGACCTAGAGCCGAGAGTCCCGCAGAAATCCAAGTTGCAACGGTTGCGTCGAGTATCCAGTGCGTCGGCCACCTCCGCTGAACGGTGGTGCTCGATGATGATGATGTCGATTCGTACGGATTCAGTGAAACACCAAGATTGAGATTCAATTGAATGGCAGAACGCGGAGATCACCCAGCCGAGGCGGTGGTCTCTTGTGGTACGCAACGACGACACCCGCGGTTTGGGTGCAGTACGACCAACAAGGACGTGATCTTGTCGGATGAAAGTCCCCTGCACTGAGTTCCGGTAACTTCCAGTAGGAGACAGGATACCAAATGTAGATCCGAAAGAAGAGAGCACGAGGCCCTGTCTCGAAGATGCCCGGCAACTGCGGAGAGGCGATAAACCGTGGGGAGGAAACCTGCGGATGTGTTCGTAAAGGCGGCTCTGGCCTGCGGAACGTGCGGTTCAACGAAAACTGAATCGGACGGAATTCCCATGGCTACTCGTGCCGTCCACATCCACGCCAAGACCCGTCGCCCGCGCGGAGCTTGCAGTAGCGAGCTTGCAGTAGCGAGCTTGCAGTAGCGAGCTTGCAGTAGCGAGCTTGCAGTAGCGAGCTTGCAGTAGCACGGTACAGAAATCATATTGAGGCCGATGACCCTAGGTGAGCTGGCTGCTGACAGCGAAACCGACCCGGAAAGCTGGGCACAGGTAGATGTGGCCCAACAAGCAATGAATACAGTGACGGGGACAGATCACGTGTCCGTGAAAATCGACGGTCCCCATCGACCAAACGGACGTCCCTTATTTCGGGAGGACTTCATCCTGCGGCCGCTAGTAGAGCTTGCTCCAACGCGGGGTGGGCCGTGGTAACACGAACCCACGATCGAAGTCGGCAGCAGAAGGCATAGGAGTGACCCGCCGAGTCCAACGGCGACACAAAGGCCTGAACGTCACAAGACAAGGAACGAACCACCGATGAACTTTGATGCTTCCTCGCTCTCCATCCGGGCTTGACCCGGTGGAAGCAAGACTGATGAGCTACAAAGAAGCAGTCGATTCGCTTGGCTCCCCTCCGGCCTCGTGCCGGTGGTAGCAAGGACGATCACTGGCCATCTCAAGTCGCGTTCGTCCCCTTGCCAGTAGCGCCAAGCCAGTGGGGAGATGAGTTGCGATTGGCCTGCGGTGTCGTAGCCAGTCAGTCAGATTCACCACCGGCACGAGGCCGGTTGGAGTCTGGTCAAATGGAACGAATGGTAACAGCTATGCCGAAGACTTCGTGATCTTCACGAAGGCCGTAGCGGTGTCGCAACGCGTGTATGCGACCGTCCAACGCACGGGGCTGGTTAGGGTACTTTGCGTTGGATCAAGTGAAGACAACGTTCACCGACTTGGACAAATGCCCCAACCCGATCAAAGCGGATCGTCGGGGCCGAGCCTGTTACTGGAAACAGTGGCGGAAATCGAAGACCCGGCTGCGGAATCTGATGTCGCTGGGCGTGTCTTATCGTGTCGCTCCTGGCTTTGCGATGAGCGGCAAGGGCCCGCGTTGTTTGGCAGACAGAGCGTCTTTCCACGACGTCTGGCGTCCAGCTCGCTTTATCCAACGAGTACCTGGCCGCCGAGGGCTTGTTTATTCTTGAAGAGTGCTGGCTATCGCTTGCATCCTTGAGGCGAAACGCACCGCATTCATCGATCTTGGGCGGACCCGCATGCTAGGTGTTGTGAGAGGGGCCCGGGCAACTGGGCTCCTATCTCGATGCCCATGGTTCGTCGTCATTCGTTGCGTAGGTGGATTACCGTTGATTCCTCTCCGCGTAGCAGTACCAGTTTATCCGGTACGGGATCGGGAGCCAACCAAACTTCATACGGAGGACCTTCGCGTTCGGACCAGATAGATCTGTAGTCGAGATCAGTCAAACCTTCGATGTCCACACGCGGCTCTGTATCAACATGCGGTCCCTTCAGTCGCACAACGAGCTTACGCTCTTCCTCGATCCACACTTCGAGCGGCGTGTAGGGACCGAGTTTGGCATCGTCAGCGATCACGTATTCAGCCAACAGTATGCCGCGAGACCGGGCATCTTCGACCGAATACGACGATGATCCTCTTCGGTGACTGCAACCAACGCAGAAGAGCAATAGCGAGATTGCGACTAACGCGCGATACATCATTACACTTTCATCGACAAACGACTAAAACCACCCGGTTGCCGCCAAGAGACTTCGACTTCAGGAAACGCCCGGTCCGCAACTCGGTTGCATTTATTGGTTCGTCAGCTTTTTTGCCGTACACCCCAGCCATCAGCGTGGCCGTTGTATTGTTCAGCGATAATCGCAAGTGTTTGTTCGGTAGTATTGATGGCATTTAGAGTTGGGACAAGCTCTACTTGGATTTGAACGTCATACCCGCCGGACTCATCGTTTGGTTCGATGGAAACGACATTGAACGACTTTTGGCGTGCCTTGCGCCCCATGATCTCAGCATCATCCTTTGTTTTGAATCGGTGCCAAAAGTCGATTGCATGGACTGCATTCATTTCCATACCAGCATTTGCCATGCGTTTCAGTGTATCACGGTTAGCGTTGTTGCTATTGTTCGTGACTGAGGCGGATTTTGTGATTCCGAATCCGGCAAGCCCGAAAAACCAACGAAGCGTTAAAAACACAACTGTGGTTACGGCGATGATGGTCAGGCAAAAAATCATGCCAGCGGCAAGGTTCAAACCATTTCGACGGATCATTGCACTACAAGCAAGATACGCTACCCCGCCGCCCACGGCGAGCGACGAGAGGCTCACGAACCAACCGACAATCGTAAACCGACTGAAATCGATATCGAGTTCATTTATCGCAGTGCCAATTCTCTCAGCGATGTCTGGTTTGTCACTCATGCCTACTCTACGGAGATTCACGGTTGCTGACGATCGGCGGTCGTAACCGGGCGTCCGCGACTGACTTTCCATTTGAAAACACGCTGCCGGTCGCTCCGGTTCACGACATGGTTACGACGTTTTGATCGGTTCAATGGCATGCAGATGTTTGAGTCGCGTCGTCCGCGTCGTCCGCGCCGTCCACATTCCGGTGCCCCCGTGAATCCAGGTTCTCGGCCTTACGATAACGCATCCATTCTTTGTCCAGTCGTTTCAATTCTTCGTCGGTGATGGCGTCAATCTTTTTCAATGCAAAAAGAAGAGAGCGTGGCGAAATCGGCAGCAACGTCATGGCATGTTTTACGCCGCAGGACAGACACATCATCATCGGTGACCGAATATCCCGTTGATCTCGAATGTCTGTACGGAGGGATGTCATCCGCTCGCAGAACGCGATGACTTCACTCCAGGCCGGATCGTTGGCCCAAAAGCGGTCCAGTTCGGTGAGCATTTCCGGAAACCAAGCTCGTTGGGCGTCACCGGATGGCATGTTAAAGTTCCCTTCAAGTCGTAACGGCAGTCGTCACCGAGGACCGCCAATGTAGTTTCCATTTCTAAACGTGCCATGCGGTCTTTCAGTTCATCGCATGGTTCCGCAAATTCTTGGTTACCAAGATTTGGACGATCGTCGCCATTTCCTGTCGGACTCGTCGGGAGGTAGCCATAGCCTTGGTACGTCTGCATCACCCAAGGTAACGCCTGGATTCGCAAACGAAAGCATAAATCCCGATTCGTGCGGTCGGACAAGACACAGTATACCGGACATTTGTCCGTCGAGCGTTGAGAACCAACTGTGAATGAGATTTGTTTTCATACTCTGGCGTTCTAGAGTTGGTGTTACGATACTTGACGAGCGTGGAATTCCGCGTTTGTCGATACTCGTAAGGCATTTCGCAACAGCGCCACCAACGAGATCAGGGATTGCACAAAGGTCTTCTGCCCGCCTGCCGTCATCAAATTTCCCTGCAACCCCAAGTCGAATCTGTGGCATGCCGAATAGATATTCGTTCAGCTTCCCATTCCGATAACACGCCGGGGCGGTCAGCCAGTAAGAACGTCAAGAGTTGATAGCCTGATGACTGATGGTCGCCAGAATAGTCCTCTTTGCCCAGGACATCGCGATCAGGTCGGTCAAACCCTTGGGACTCGCCAGGGGATGTTGCTCCGTGAAAAGGTTGAAATCTGCCCAGTTCACATAGCTGCTCTGGCTTCGACGGCTCAAGTGGCGTTTCGCCATCCGACGAACCTTGCTGTGGAACACCATCAGCATCGGCCAATTGTCATTTCCTCTTCAGTTTGAAATTCCCGGCTCGCGATCGGCCGCAGTAGTGAGTGAATCCGAGGAAGTCGAATACCGCTGGCGCGCCTTCACCCAGTCGCTGGCTATCGCGACGGGCAAAGCGGCCAAACTGGATCAACTTGGTCTTCTCCTCGGCGATTGATAACGAGAACCAGGCAAGTCGCTTGGGCAGGACCGCTTGGTATCTCCTCGCATCTGATTCCAGCTCGAGGCCGCACACGAAATCATCGGCGAAACGCACCAGGTACGCTTCACCGCGAAGCCGCGGCTTGACCTCTCGCTCGAACCACTGGTCCAACACGTAGTTCAAGTACACATTGGCCAGCAGCGGGGAGAGACTCGCCCCTTGCGGGACACCGTCTTCGGTTGCCGTCAACTTGCCATCGATCATCACGACAGCGCGTTGGACAAGTTTGTCCGTCACTGAGTACGGCCGGTGCCAAGTCTGAATCGCGTGAAATCCCGACCGCCTTCCCTCGATCGATATTACTCGACTTCGTTCCACTTGATTGGCCTTCAAGCTTCAACGGTAGTATTCGGTCGTCCGAATCCCTGAGTGTCATTTGTCTTCGTCGCTTATTCCACTTCTCGGACATACTCACTCGACCACGATTGGAGATCGCGGATCGATCAAGAACTTCAGGGTCTCACCGGTTACCTGACTGACGTGATGTGTAGCGCGCGTGAGCCGACCAAGGTGAACAGCAAGCGTTCTTCGGGCGCCGACTCCGGGTCTCTCCACGAAGCTCGCCAGTGACGCGTCGCGGAGTGTTGCCTTGGGGCATGCACAAACCTTGGGCACTGTAATCACCTGATTGGGGCCAACAGATACCAAATTTTGGAGCTATTCCCGTCCACAGCCGCGCACACCACCCACAGTCCATTCATCCTCACTACCTTTCTGCCTGTCTCGATCCCAACAGTCCAGTGCTTCAACGACTGACTTCGACCACCAGTCCTATACAGCCGCTGCAACACTCAATACTGGACCTGTGGCTAGCAGCTACCCAGGCGGGATCTCCCCCCGCTCGTCAATCAGACCTTGCCAGTCCGCACGTGCATCCCATTGCTCTGCAAGCTCTTTCGATTTGCAACGGTTGTCCCCGTGCTCTTGCAGGCCTGATTGAAAATCGCTTGCGCCCCTAACAAACTCCTCATCGCCTGCCGTAACCGGGCACGAACGGAAGACTTTGATTTCAGTTGCCGCGTGAATGAGTGCTCCGGTTCACGGCTTTGTTATGCATCTTCTTCGAGAACGGCCATTACGTGCAGCGGATGAAAAGAGATCGTGTCCCCGCATTTCAGTTTATCGAAATGGTGTGGATCATTCTCGACGGTGCCGACGTAGTAGCCATCATCATCAAGGTCAGTAATGAGAACCCACATGCGTTCTGTTTCGTGATCGTTTCGCTCTGCGTCCTCCGCTGCAAATCGAAAGAGCAGCTTAACGTATTCACCAACCGAAAGATCATCCAACTCGTTGGATTCGTTGATCAGGTTGATTCGATGCGACCATCGAACACTGGACTCCAACGCGGGCTGCTCGATGGGGTGAGCGTCTCGGAGAGACGCAGATTCGTGATGTGGTGTGTTGGGGTTCGTGCCCCCTCATCCCCAGCCCTTCTCCCCCAGATCCTGACTCGCTGGAAGCTCGCCAGGATCCGGGGGAGATGGGAGCCGTGGTGGGAAGATCGGTGCATTACCGGCATTCGCGAAATCCGCGTGACCGCAGGATGCATCGTCACCATTTGCATGAGGACATCAGCACCACGATGATCTACCTGCACTGCTTGAATGACCCTGAAAAGAAAGTGGTCAGTCCGCTGGATCGACTCAATGAGCGGAACGCGGAGCAGAGTGAAGTGCAAGCGAGTGTTCCGGAGCGGATGGCAATGCCGGAGGGCAATCTCAGGATGCCCGAAGCGGACCTGGAGGGAGTCCCATCTAACGAATTCAACAGTATCTGTCGCTGCCTCCGCAGCTTGATGGGGTGATTGTCGGTTGGACGTGGGGCTGACGCCCCACGCTTTATGCTGTCGCTGCTTCCGCAGCTGGAAGCGGTCGCACGCAGAGGAAGCACAATAACTCAGGGCGACGCTGCGATCTGCTCTGGGCTTTTTGTCATTTCCCTTTGGGACGGAATCGATTACGTCCAGAGGGACGTGAATAATTCCCACCTTCTCGCAGAGACGGTGCTACGTGATCCACTGAAGAAACCGTGTGGCTTGTATGGTGGTTGGTCGAGGCCTTGCGGGTCTGTGACATCATCCTGCCTTCGATTCTCTTGCCGGTAGATTCGAACTGGGTGACGCTAGCCCAGATTATTCATGCGGATGATTGATTATAGCGCAAACAGATCCTTGACAATGAGTTGTGACATCGTTGGGAAATGCAGATTGTTTTTCATAACCCGACGCGTAAGCGAGGGATACTCGGTAAATCCCTCGCTTACGCGTCGGGTTATGAATAATCGGGGCTAGGCGGTTGGCTACCTCGCTGCGCTCGTTGCGTTAGCGTCTCGGAGAGACGCTTCTACGTGACGTGGTGTATTCGGTTTCGTGCATCTTCGTCCCCCAGCCATTCTCCCCAAGATCCTGACTCGCTGGAGAAATCGACGGCATTCTGCAACGCTGCCAAAACCATTCTCGATACGACTTTGCAACACGGAACGCAGCTGTGCTTGGAATGACTGGTCATCAGCCGTTAGAAAATTCCGGCTCCGAATCCTTCATCACCGTTCCCTTCACTGCTGTCCGATTCCAACGGCGGTTGCCTCGCCCTGTCATCGGACTGCATGATCTTTTCGGTGGCCGGAGGCTGTGTGGTCTCCGATTTCGGTGGGCCGACCGACGAATGAGCCGGTTCGATGATGTGATCGACCAACGTGTCCTCGTAGTCAAAATCGTCATCGTAGCGTGACCGATAGTCGGGTTGCTCGTAACGCTTTAACTCCGCAAGAAACTCGGTAATGACGGCATTCTGAATCAACTCTCGACACTGACTGTTGATCGGATGGGCGACATCCGCGTACAGCTTCTGAGGTGAATCGAATCCGCCGTCGGCTTGGAAATCAAGCTTGTTTCCACAGTTGTTGCAGTACTGGGCACGCAAGTGATTCTTGTGATGACACCGATTGCAGTGCCCGGTCAACTTGCGACTGGGCATGGCGACGAAAGGACCGTTGGTCCCGTCAATGATTTTGAGATCGCGCACGACGAAGCAGCCGTCGATCGTGATCGAGCAAAATGCTCTCAAACGATCCTCGGAGGACTCCATCAACTTGATCCGAATTTCCGTGATCTCCACGAGCCGAACTCCCTCGCCGACAAACCCACCCGTGCAAAGTTGGCTCGTCGATCTAATGACATGGCGTCTGTGATCTTGATCAGCAATGCTCCCCAAAGGAGCAATCCCTTATGACGCGTGCCGCACCCTTGGGGCAGTCGTTGTGGTGTGTGTGGCCCAAACGAGTGCCCCCGGTTGCAACATCGCGCGTAGTCTCGCTGCGGCCCTGCGTGCCTGCCCGATCGTATCGGTAATCGCAAAGCATGCCGAACCACTTCCCGTTAATTGACACGTTTGCAATCCAGACCGCCACATCGATTCTAGCATTTCATCGATCTCAGGCCGGATTTCTCGTGCCGGCGCAGTCAGACGGTTTGTCATCTTCTCGCCAATCAATTTACGGTTTCCCGACGACAATGCTTTCAAAAACGGCTCTGGATCAATGGTTTCCGAAGGAACAGTGAGTCTTCCGTAGACCTCCGCCGTCGATAAACCATGCCGCGGGTATGCTACGACCACCGGCAAGGGTGAACGCAAGGACACGGGGTTGAGCAACTCGCCTCGGCCACGGGCGCGAGCCGCCACGGTTGATTCCGATTGTCCTGGAAGCCCGAGGAAAAACGGTACATCACTGCCAATCGTCGCCGCGATCGCGGCCAACTCCTCGACACGTTCGGCTGCGGGGCCAAGCTCCGGTTCGCACAAAAGGGATGCGCACCGAAGTGCACTGGCCGCATCGCTGCTCGCTCCACCCATCCCAGCACCCGCAGGAATGCCCTTGAACAAACGACTGTGAAATCCGCACCTGACACCAAAATGTTTGCGGAAAGCCGCCAACGCTCTGATCACCAAATTATTTTCATCGCTGGGGATCTGCGCAAGATGGGAGGACTGGGGTGATCCGGAAAGTTTTTGCGTCCAAATTTCGCTCGATGGCATCCATTGAGCTTCCATGCTCAGTTCGTCCGAAGAATCCAACCGTTGGATGAGCAGGTGATCGCGGAGATCGATTGGAACCATGACGGTATCGATCTCATGAAAGCCATCGCAGCGACGAGCGGTGATCTCGAGGAACAAGTTCAGCTTGGCAGGTGGCGACGTTTCAACAGCGGTCTGGACGTTGGTCGGAACGGTGGTTGCAAGTGGCATGACGTCGTGCTTTGAGAAGAGCAAAATCGCAGAAACCGGGAGCGTTTTCTAGCGACACTTCTCTTAGTCTACGTTTTCGACTTGGAACGTCGAGCGACAAAAACGTTTGCGACTTGGAAAGTCGAACGACTATGTGGAGACGCCCAATAATCGCTCATCCCAACTCGGTCAGTCGCCCGCTGCTATCACCGATCGATTCGGCTGGTGTACCCATCTTATCCAGCATGGACAAGAACAGGTTGCCCATCGGCACTTCTTTGCCTGGCACAATGAAACGACCTGTTTCAATCTGACCGCCAGCGCTGCCGGCGAGTACGATGGGCAAGTCATCGTGCCGGTGACGATTGCCGTCGCTGATGCCGCTGCCGTAGAGCACCATCGATTGATCGAGCAGCGACTGCTCTCCGTCTGAGATCGAATCGAGTTTTTGCAAAAAGTAAGCGAATTGCTCGATCAAGTAGTGGTCGATCTTTTGCAACTTTGCAACCGTCTCCGTTTTGTCACGATGGTGACTCATCCCGTGATGGTCATCGTTGATCCCAAGTTGCGTGTAACGACGATTGCCGCCTGCGTTGTCCAACATCAAGGTGGCAACTCGTGTGGTGTCGGTTTGAAAAGCAACCGCCATGAGATCGAACATCAGCTTGGCGTGTTGTTCGAACTGATCAATGGGGCCGAACGGGACCTCCAAATCCGGCATCGCCGCCGCGTCTTCTTTCTCGGATCGTTCAATACGTTGTTCAATTTCGCGGACCCCCGCAAAATACTCGTCGATCTTTTGCCGGTCGTTTTTGCCAAGTCGCCCCATGATCTTTTCCGCATCGCCACGAACAACGTCCAAGATGCTGCTGCGAAAACGATTGGTTTTGCGTCGCTTGGCGGAATCCCCGTCGCCAAACAGGCGTTCAAATGCCAGGCGTGGAATCGTCTCCTTGGGCATCGGCTGGTTCTCATTTCGCCAAGAGATATTGGACGAGTAGGCGCAACTGTATCCCGAGTCACAACTGCCGGCGTTGCGGCTGCCGACCAAACCGAGTTCGATCGAAGACAACCGAGTCTGTCCTGAGAGTTGTGTCGCAGCGACTTGATCGACCGAGACGCCCAGTCGGATACTGCCACTGGTCTTCAGGGGGCGTGCGGCTGTCAAAAAGGTCGATGCGCACCGCGCGTGGTCACCCGCGCCATCTTTGTACCCGCGTCCGTTGTCATGTGCCAAATCGGAGATCACATTGAGCTTGGACTTCATCGACTCCAGCGGCTGCAACGACTTCGAGAGCTGCCAGTCCTTGCCGCTGCCGGTCGGCTTCCAGTCCGGCACGATAACGCCGTTGGGGACGAATACAAATGCCATCCGAACAGGCCGTTGGATCGAATCGGCGGATGCGAATGCGCTGCGACTCAGCGGCGTCATGGCTTCCAGCAATGGCAAGCCCAATGCAACGGCGGAGCCACGCAGGATCGTTCGACGATCCATCAAGGGTTTCAGTGATCGGCTGTCCATGATCAGTTCTCCGTTGCAGGTGTTTGGAATCGAAACGGTCGACTGAGCACGACTTGCGTGATCAGGTCGACCAATCGGTGATTGTCTTCGCGTGTGTTTTCCATGATTTGGTCGATGACACATCGATCCGTGGGGGCCAGCTCGCGGCCGATGGCAAAGGTCAACAGCCGCCGGGTGAGTGTTTTGGAAAACGCGGTTTGCTCGCTCTGGCTCAACATCCGGCTGAGCTCACTCGCCGAGTTGAATTCGCGTCCATCAGGCATCTCACCGGACGAATCAATGGGGTGTCCATTCTCCATCGTCCTGAACCGGCCAATCGCATCGAACTGATCCAAACCGAACCCCAGTTGGTCCATCACTCGATGGCAAGACGCACAGGTCGGTGATTGCCGATGCAATTCCAACTGCTCTCGAAACGTTGCATCAGCCGATGCGACTTTCGCTTCGTCCAGCAATGGAACCCCGGCAGGCGGTTCCGGGGGCGGTGTTCCAAGAATATTTTCAAGGATCCATTTTCCGCGTTTGACGGGACTGGTCCGAGTCGGACTGCTGGTCAATGTCAGAATTCCGGCGTGGGCAAGCAGTCCGCGACGTGGGGTAGCGGCAAGCGAGACCCTTTGAAATCCGTCCGCATCGAAATCCAGCTCGTAGTGTTTGGCCAACTCGCGATCGACAAAGGTGTAATCCGCGGTCAGGAATTCTGAGACCGGCTTGTTTTCGTGCAACACATCCAGAAACAGCAACTCGGTTTCGCGAGCCATTGCGTTCCTGAGCGACGGTGTCAACGCAGGAAACTTCTCAGCATCCGCCGTGTGCTCCTCCAGGTTTCGCAAACCCAACCACTGGGCGGCAAACTGAGACGCCAACGCATCGGACTTTGGGTCACGCAACATGCGAGTGATCTGCGAACGCAACATCGCCTCGTCCAGACGCCCCTTGTCGGCCGCCTGCAACAGTTCGTCGTCAGGAGTGCTGCTCCACAAGAAATAAGCCAAACGTGTCGCCAACTGATGTTGCGTCAACGCGACGTCTCCGCTGTCGTCTGGTTTTGCATCGGCGGGCGGTGTCTCGACACGATATAGAAAACGTGGGGAGACGAGGATCGCCGAAATCGCGACTTGCATTCCGACATAAAACGACTCTCCTTGATCGGTCGCCATCTCGACCAACTGGGCATATGGCGCGACGTCATCGTCACTGACCGGTCCTCGGAACGCGAGTCGCATCAGTGGTTGCAGGGAGTATGCCGCCGTCTTGCTCACATCGCTGTATCGCCCTCGTCGGCGGGGAGCGACACGGCGGACCAGCTTACTTTGGAATGGCGGCAGTACATCGGGCTCGTATCGCGACGGCCCGTCGATCGAAATCGCACGAAACATGAACGGATGGTCGGACTTGTCAAAGTTGCGTTCGGGCGGAACCGGTGTGCTGAGCTTTTCCAAGACGGATTTCATTCGCTTGCCGTCCAAACGATCCAGCTCTTCGAAACGCGACTCGCCAACGACAAGCTCTCGATCGTCATGAATCACATCAAAGAACAAACGTTGCTCGCCGGCGGGCAAATCCAACTTGGCAGAGAAACTCTCTGACCCTCCGCTGCCACCGTAATACTTCAGCTCACCGGTTGCTCGCAGGATTCCTGCTGCGTCAAAGATCGCGACGGTGCGTGGCTTATCATCAGGCAACGTGTTGCCGCCACGCACAGAGATTCGATACTCGCCAGCAAAGGGCGGTTTGATGTCCAGCCAGATAAAACTTTCTTTGTCGAGAAATCGACCGTTGAAGCTGCCGACTTTGAAATTGCCGTAAACCGGTAAACGATCCGGCGCGACGTCCAGATCAAGTCGTGGCAAGGTGTCTGGATCAACGATCGCCGCGGAGGCGACTCGTTCCGCCGCCGCCATGTATTTTTCCAACAGCATCGGCGACAACGACAGCACATCGCCGTTGTTATCAAATCCCGCGCCAACTTCATCGGACGGGAAATCATCCGCAGGTTGGATGTCGATGCCGAACAGATCTCGAACCGAATGGTTGTACTCCGCTCGATTCAATCGACGCGCGGTGACCTTGCCCGATTTGGGCGTCAGATCACAACCGACGGCGTAGAGTGTCGACTCGATCGAATCCACAAACCGCTTGCGTTCGTCGATACTGGGCAGTTCGCTGTCATCGGGCGGCATCGCTCCAAAGCGAACCATTTCCAAGACGCGGGCGGTAACGGCGGTCGCATTGGAGTCCAACGTTTCGAACCCGCTCAAATCCAAACCGGCCTCCAGATTGTCCTCGCTATGACAATCGATGCAAAACTGCTGCATCAGTGGCCAGCCGGTGGCTTTCCAATTCTTCAATGCGTCCCTGCTATGGTCAGAGCTCTCATTAGACGACTCGGATGTGGCATTGGCTTGGGCAGGAGCAGCGAGATCACCCGACGGCTCGCCGGCTTGAATGCCGATGCCGAACGAAAGAATCACCGCGATCACCGTTGAGACGGCGATTCGGCGAACGCCACGTCGTGGCGCAGCGCAAACAGATGGAGAGATCCGTTGAGCGGACAAAGGCGAGTCTGCAGGTTTGAAGGCAGGACCGAAGTGTGATCAAAAGGGCGATAGAGCCCTCGCCAGAACATCAAGGTGACGTCTGACCAGCACGCATCGGCTGAAAGGGGTAGGTTTGAAATCCCATTGTAGCGCTCTGGCAAAAGGTTTCCAGCCAAGCAGCGGCAATTGGGCAAAATAGGAGGATGCTTACCAGGCTCTTATCGTCGAATCTCAGGTAAAACGCCCTGTTTATGGCATTGTTTCCAGCAAAACGCCCTTCAGAGGGGGGGCTTGGATAAGGGGAATCGGCGAAAACCGCCGCTCCGAACTACTGTCATGCATCAACTTCAACAGATGACGTGTGCACAGGGCCGGGACTTTGACGCTCCCATGACTGAATCATTGAGGCTCAGAATGGAGCGATTTTGTGTCAGGAAGAAAAAGGCAAGACAGCCAAGAAGGCTTTCTCAACATCACTTCTGATCAGCTGCAGTTGAAGCGTCGGCAGCGTAAGATTCGAGAAAGTTGCATTCGCTACATCGGTGAGTTTCAACTCGCCGCCGATCCCTGATGTGTTTCGTTTGAAAGAATCCGTGCTTGTCAAAATACTCTGGATCGATTGACACCCACTCTGTCGGGGTTAGATCGACTTCAAGGACAGGCATATTCTTTTCAAGAAGAAATCCCGCAATCATCTCACCACCGCACTTTGGGCACACGCGTTTTTTCATCGGTTCCTCCAATGACATCGTTGAATGTTTCTGGATGGGCAGCTACTCATCCACATCGTACTGATTGGCTCAAGGCTTCTCGTGCAATCAAGTATACATCACCTGCTCCGAGCTTGCCTTTGCACCCTGACTGAGCGGCTATCCATTTAGGGCGGCTGCTTCCATTTTCAAAGCAAATGAAGAGTTGGTCACTTTCCAGGATCCCCGGGATCTCATTATCGTTCTCTTTAGGAGGAACGTCTGTTCTTACGAGTCCGACGTTCTACATAGCACATTCCAACGAACACCAACGCCAGCAGAATCGTTGACTGAGGAAGTCCGAGAGGGCGTGGTAGCAGATAGAGAAAAGGAAAAACAGAATCGATCGTTCGAATGCATCCCGGAACACAAAAACTGATCACGCAGAGAAACAGCATTCGCTTGTCGATTTGAGAGGCGGGCTGGTTCATTATTCTGGTTCATTTCTCGGCGGAGCGTGTTTCTCGGTCGTGGATTCGCCAGTACGCAAGTGACGGTTGAGAAAACCCAGGACCTGCTGCCGGTATGCTTCGCGGTCATGATTCAGCAAATCAACGTGTGCCGCACCGTCGGCCAGCCAAAGACTTTTGGGTTCGGGGGCCGCCTCGAACATCGCACGCGTTTCGGATTCCGTCGTGTGTCGATCCGATGTTCCAGAGGCGATGCACACTGGGCACTCGATCTGAGAAAGGTGGTCGATGGGACGAAGATCCGATGGAGAAATCCCCAGACGCAGTTGAAGCTGAATCAACAAGAGCGATGTCGGGATTGGCGAAAGCGGCCCCAGTTTTGCGGAAACGCGATTGTCGATTGCAGCGTGTATGTTGGGATAAACCGACTCGAGCACCAGTGCGTCGAGGTCCAACGGTGAAGCCAACAAGGCCGCCGCGCCACCGAGGGAAACGCCAATCACACCGATCGGTTCGCCCGGATGTTCACGGCGAGCGTATTGAACCGCGGCGCGTACATCGTGTTGTTCCAGATGCCCAACCGTGATGACCTCGCCAAGGCTCTCGCCGTGCGATTGCAGATCAATCATCACCGTCGCGTATCCCGCGTCGTGAAGCAACCTCGCACGCTCGACCATCGACAGACGAGAACCCCGGATGCCGTGTAACAATACAACCACCCCATGACCGCGATCGGGTCGAGTGTGCCAACCAGAGATCGTCGAACCGGAATCACTGGTCAGAGCAATGGTTTTTGTGTTCCATCCAATCGGAGCATCACCGATCACACAAGGACACGGCGCCACGAGGGCGCCAGCGACGAACCAGGACACGATCAAACCACCGGCGCACAGACACGACGCAACCGTCAGTAAACGTTTGATCGTTTTTCGTGTGGGTGACATCGCTTTGTTTTTGTTCTTATCGTTTGATTGACCAGCCCAAGCGTGGGTTGGTCAAAAGTTGGCGTTGACATTGTTTTTCCAGTCCGTGTTTTTGTCCCATGCATCGCAATCAGAGTGAGCCTCAGGCGCTAGCCGTGGGCCGGCACCACAATCCGCCTCAGGCCCACGGCTAGCGCCTGAGGCTCACTGGGGGCCACCAGCTGCGCCGGGAGAGGTGACAGAAACTCGCGGAACGCCATAGTGCCACAACCCCGAATTTTGAACAGCCCAGCGTAGGCCTGGGCTGTCAAAGCATTGGTCTTGACAGGCAACTTCCATTGGCCGGTTTTGTTGCTCCATTTGGAAGATACGCCGAAGGCGTTTAACAACATAGCTCAGTGAATCGCGTGCATAATCCAGAACTAGCCTTCGTTGCCGGTAGCTCCGGTCTCGACTGCTGGGGCTGCGGAGCCCTTGACGGCTTGGCGGACGGTGCGGTCGGCAACTTCTTTTTGCAACCTTGCGATCGCCTGGGCGACCGGCATGCTGCCGAGATCGCCGTCGATGCGGTCTCGCAATGCCACGTGCCCCGTCTCGGCTTCCTTGGGTCCGACGACGGCCATGTAATTGACCAAGTCGAGTTGCGCGTTGCGAATCTTCGCTTGCACTTTGCCGCCGGTGGAGTCCACCGTCACCTTCAAACCGGCTTCGTCCAACTGACGGGCCACCGCCACTGCGTAGTCGAGCGACTTGTCGCTCAGCGGCAACACGCGGATTTGCTCGGGCGAAAGCCACATTGGGAACGCACCGGCGAAATGCTCGATCAACATGCCGGTGAATCGCTCCAACGATCCGAACGGTGCTCGGTGAATCATCACCGGGCGGTGCGCCGAGTTGTCGCTGCCGTTGTACTCCAACTTGAAACGCTCGGGCAGATTGTAGTCCAGTTGCACCGTTCCCAATTGCCACGATCGTCCGATGCAGTCCCTGACCATGAAATCGGCTTTGGGGCCGTAGAAAGCGGCTTCGCCTGGCTCCTCGTTGAACTCCAACCCCGAGTTCTCCAGCACGTTGCGTAGAGATCCTTCCGCATTGTCCCACTGTTGCTCAGAGCCGACATACTTGCTGCTATCCGGGTCACGCAATGAAAGCTGGACACGGTAGTCATCCAGTCCGACCGACTTGAGAACAAACTTGGTCAGTTCGATCGTCGCACGGAATTCATCTTCGACTTGATCGGCGGTACAGAAGATGTGCGCGTCGTCTTGGGTCAAGCCACGAACGCGGAGCATACCGTTGAGTTCACCGGTTTGCTCATGACGATAGACGGTTCCAAACTCAAATAACCGCAGGGGCAACTGGCGATAGGAACGCGGTTGAGCTTTAAAGATATGACAGTGGTGCGGGCAATTCATCGGCTTGAGCAAGTATCGCTCGTTATTGTGCTGCCATTCGTTGAGCACAGCGATCTTTTGCTCATTGGTCATCGATGGTTTGTAGTTGGGCAACTCGACACCCAAGGTCTCGACCGCCGCCATCAGTTTGTCTTCGCCATCGGCATCGATCGTGCCGGATTCCAATCGACGACTCCAGGCGTCGAGCAGTCCGCCGACCTCGCTGCCGAACAGTGGCGCGAATTGGCTGTCACGATAATAGGGAAAGTGGCCGCTGGTTTCGTACAGTTCCACGCGTCCGATGTGCGGGCTGTAGACGGGATCGTAACCTCGTGAGAGCAGTTCGGTTCGCAAAAAGTTCTCCAGGGTGACACGAACGCGAGCCCCCTTGGGTAACCACAAGCACAACCCCTGGCCGACTTCGGGATTGATCGCGAACAGCCCATGCTGCTTGCCCAGCACACGGTGGTCTCGACGCTTGGCTTCTTCGATCTGCTCGAGGTAGTCCGCCAATTCTTTCTTGTCAAAGAACGCGGTGCCGTAGAGACGTTGCAGTTGACGCCCGGAGGTATCACCTTTCCAGTGAGACCCCGCGATGCTCATCAGTTTGATCGCTTTGATCTTGCCCGCATCGGGAATGTGGGGGCCGCGGCACAAGTCCACGAATTCACCTTGGCGATAAAAGCTGACGGTGTCTTGATCGGCCAAGCCGGTGTCGATGTGCTCGACCTTGAGATCTTGGTTCAGATCGTCGCACAGTTTTCTGGCTTCGTCGCGGTCGATGACGAAACGCTCAAAGGGTTCCTTGTCCTTGATGATCTTTTTGATCTCGGCTTCGATTTTGGGAAAGTCGTCTTCGCTGATCTTTTCCGGGATGTCAAAGTCGTAGTAGAAGCCGCCTTCGGTGGTCGGGCCGAACGCCAACGAGACTCCCTCGTAAAGTCGCATCACGGCCCGAGCCATCACGTGGGCCGCCGAGTGACGCAGCACGTCCAGGGCGTCGGGGTCGCGGCTGGTCAACAATTTCAACGAGAGCGGTCCATCACCGGTGGCCAGCTCACCCAACGGACGGTCGGCATCGACGATCTTGCCATCAACTTCGGCTGCGATGACGCTGCGAGCCAAGCCTTCGCTGATCCCCTTGGCCACATCCATCGACGTGGTTTGGGCGGGGTGCTCGGCGAGGGTTCCGTCGGGCAATTGGACTTGGACGCTGGGGGCTGCGGTGCTCATGTTTTTCTGGTGTTTTGAGAGGAAATAAGTCCTGGCGCTCGGAACGATTGAGGCTGGACCAGACTCAAAGGATGATGGGGGTAACCGACTAACGTCAATCCCGATTGATTCACGTTGGAGGGCGAGGCGGAGCCGGACCTGACAACGGCCCTTGAATCTGCGGTCTCGCTAGGCCTTTTGGAGGGTAAAATAGGTCGAATGGTTCGTTTCCAGGGATCGCGACGGGCTATCACTTGCCTGGCGGGGTTTCAAGCGGGTGGGGTTTCAACGGGCATCGTTTCAACAACCAGGGTTTCAGCAGAAGGTGTTTCCGCGTGATACACTGAACGCACCGCTTTTCTTTTCCCGTTCTCTGACCAGACCTTGCTCTGCGTATGGCGTCCGCTCCTGAAACACACGAGTTCCTGGATCCTCCTAAAAATCCTGGTGACCTGGGGACGCTGGGAAAGTACCGCGTCATCGACCAGCTCGGCAAAGGAGGAATGGGGTATGTCTTTCGCGCCGAAGACTCTCGGCTGAAGCGGACCGTGGCGTTGAAGGTGATGAATCGACGGATCGCCGCAACGCCGGGGAGCCGCAAACGGTTCATCAGCGAGGCCCGTGCGATGGCCGCGGTCCACCACGATAACGTGGCGACGATCTTTGAAGTCGGGGAGCATAACGGCACGCCCTTCATGGCGATGGAAATGCTCCGCGGCGGCACACTGGAAACGATCAAGAAAGGATCGGCGTTGCCGACCTACGAAGAATTGATCGGCTACGCCCGCGACATGACGCGTGGCTTGGCCGCTGCACATGCCAACGGAATCGTCCATCGCGACATCAAGCCCGCCAACATCTGGATGGAAGAAGGCACCAAGCGGATAAAGATCCTGGACTTCGGCCTCGCCCTGGCTCACACACCCGTGGATCAACTCTCTGGTCGCGGTGCAGTGATCGGAACACCAGGCTACCTGTCGCCAGAGCAAGCCAGGAGCGAACCGGTCGACGACCGCAGCGATTTGTACAGTTTGGGCGTGGTGCTGTACGAGTTGGCCACGGGGAAGTTGCCTCTGCAGTCAAAAACCGTTGCCGAACAATTGATCGCGATCCTGGCTCATCGCCCAAGACCCGTTCGCGATTTGAATCCAGACATCCCGCAACCCTTGGCCGATCTGATCGAGCGACTGCTCGAAAAAGAACCTCGCGACCGCTACCCTTCCGCAGCGATCCTGGAAACGGAATTGGAGAAGGTCGCGGTGGAATGCGAGTCCAAATCCGAAGTCGCTCAAGCGATCAACAAACTGCAACTGGGACTTGAGCAAGTCGTCAACAAGAAAGAATCCGGTGGTTCGCTGGATGCTGGAAAGCTGGATCTGGATGCAGTCTCAACGGCGTCGCAACCCGATCCGTTTGCGGCCATGCCCGATCCGTTCGCTGCCTTGCCCGATGTGTTCGCGACAGCACCTGTCGCCGGCGGCAGCGGAGTGACCCCGGGGGCCCCTTTGGCCCAAGGGACGACTGCAGCCATGCCGAGCGGTTCGACATCCGGCATCCATCCCGCTGTGAAGCCTGGATCAGTCGCCGCGTCCGGTGCTCACCCGGTTCGTCCCACCAACCCATCATCAAAGTCCGCGACAACGCAAGGCGTTTCGTTGCTGAAGAAGTTCTTGCCTCTGATTGTGATCGCTGTCTTGGCGTTGGTCCTGATTCCTATCTTGATCTACGTTTTCACTGTAGGCGGTGAAAAAGAAAACCGGATCATCACTCAGGACGGCAGCCCCGCCGCGGTCTCGAACACGGCGAGCCAACCGACACGCCAACCAAACCCACCCAATCCGACTCCCAACGCAACGCCTAAATCACAACCACCGGCTGATTCGCAACCACGTGATCGAAATCCACGTCGAGACGGCAACAAGAATTCTCCTCCACCCGCTATCGAGATCACCGTTCCGAGTATCGACAGCGTGATCGCGCCCGGTGCGATCACCCTCATCGATCCGTCAATCCAAAACGGCTCTTTTGAACAAAACCGCCCCGGAAATCGAGGCGACGGAACCGGCTCCGTTCCCGGTTGGAACGCGATCATTCGCGGCGAGGATGCTGGGTGGCAAGAGGTTGGCAGGGAAGGAGCAAGTGAAGGAAAGGCCGCCGCGTACGTGGGCGCCGACACGGCGATCGAACTTTTCAGCGATTCGCTCAAGCGAAATGTTGCCGTCGGTGATCAGTTGCGATTGACGTACGACGTCGGAGGAATCGGCAAAGGAAGCAGTCACTACGTGGTGATCTTGGGTTTTCGCGGCGGAGGCAGCCATCGATATCGATTGGATGAATTTGACGATTCGACGGACGTATCGCAGGGGCTCCGAACAAGAGGGCACTTCTACACCGTCACCGAGAAAGAAGCCGGCAAGACACCGTTTGTCAGGTTCATCCTTTCCAATAAAGGCAAACCACGTGAGCGAGCGTTCCTGGACAACATCCAGCTCACCGCGCAGTCGGCAGAGGACGCCAGCGTCGCGTCCGCGTCGACACCTGCCCCGTCAACCATCGCGGCAAATTCGCAGACGCCGCCAATGGAATCAGAGACGCTACCGACTCAGCGCCCCGATCAGCCTGATCCGACGAATAACCCACCGTCCGATGCTCCAACCTCCAACGTGAACACTCGAAGCGTGACGATGAAAACATCGGACGAGGGCGGAGCGGACGCGACCGTCAAGAAAGGCGCGAGCGTAAAGAACCCGCTGGGCGAAAGCAATCACTTGGTCGTGCAATCACGCAACTCCGTCGAACTGCAACACATCTACTTGCGATTTAACCTCGATCCCTTGCGAGGCGGCAGTGATACCTCAGAGAATTTCGCCCAAGCCAACCGACGTCAGGGCAACAAGAAAGAAGCCGATGAGGTTCCACTGGCATCGGCGTCATTGCTGATGGAATTCAACATGCCCCAACGCCCCGTTGGCGCTACACTTCGCGTGTTCGGTTTCGACGATCCACGCAGTGACATCTGGCCCGAAGATCGTTTGGTGTGGACCAATTCGCTGTCCAACGAAGGCCTCGAAGCACTCACGCCACTGGCTGAAATCACCGTGGGATCATCCGACAGCAACGTGCTCTTGATCCAATCTCAACCATTGACGGATTTCTTATCCAAATCAAAGAACCGAACGATCACGCTGATCGTCACAGGGGAACTTGGCAACGCCGCCGTTTCCTTTGCCAGCCGAGAGAACAGCGACACTCAGCCGCCCACACTGACCGCCGACGTGATCGAGTAAACACGTAGCCGCGTCCCTTGGGTCGTGCGGAAAACAAGTGTCGCGAAATCCACGAAGCAATTATCGCTCCGCGTGGTTTTTGCAAAGAGCCAGAACACCTATTCTTCTCCACGCCCCGAAGGGGCCGAACATGAAAGCCCAGGGCAGAGCGCAGCGCCGCCCTGGGGAATGGAACACCTGCTCCTACCTTGCCCTGAAAGGGCAAAACACCGTTCTCAATCCCAAAACGTACCGTTCGTCAAACTCAATTTCGCGTCGAGAAAGACATTGTGACGCCCACTTCGGGGCTTGGTGGGGTAACGACGCACAGTAACCCAGGGCGACGCTGCGCTCTGCCCTGGGCTATTTTGTCATGTCCCTTCGGGACGGAATCGAATACGTCGCTTTGGGACGAAAATAGTACCCACCACAAGTCTCCCGAGACGCGAACTTACAAGCCTCGGCAGAGAATCTCAATTCACCGCGATCGTCAGCCAGCCGTTCTCGGCGGTGACGTATCGCGGACGATACACGCGATTGCGAATCGCGTCGTTGGTCACGGTCGGTGGAACCGTCCACGGTTGATCCATCAAGTACTCCGGAAACACATCTTCAAATCGCTTGCGGATCGTGTTCCGAATTCCGGCCTGAAAGATCTTGGAGCTTCGCGAACCGGGAAACTCGATGCTCACGTCCCCGTCTCGCTTGAGCAACACCACGCCGTCGGTCGTTTTCACGGGAATGTAATCGGCGGTGATCTCCAATGCGGGGATCCGTCCTTCAGTCGACTTCTTTCCTTGAGAAAACCGTGTGCCACGCACGCCGATGCGGATCTTTCCCTCACGGGCTTCGAACACGACCGGGCGACTGCGAGTGAAATCAATTTCAAACGGTTCCTTGGACTCCTCGTCGTCACTGTCGGCATCACGGTTGCTCGCCGCCGAGGCGTTCTTGCCCCGTCCCTCCAGCAGTTTTTGCAATTCCTTTTCTCCGATCGTTCGGCCGGACAGCACGTGTCCGATGGAATTGTCGATCAGCGATTCGTGGATTTGAACGACCGCCTCGTATCCGCCCGGCGCAGGTGGCGCCGATGTGGGTGAGGCCAACTGCCAATCATGACGCAGCATCGCATGGGCATAGACACTGTCGCTGGTGGAACCGATGTTTCGCGAGGGTGTCGGCAGATCCAAACGCAACAGCCAAGGACGCAGTTGGTCCATCGGATTGGGCAACGGCTTGGACAACGCCTGCGAAGTTTCGTCGGCAAACTGCGTTCCGACTTGGCTTTGCAGTTTTCCCAATGCGATTTGGTCAGCCTTGGGCTTTTGCTCGGCAGCCTTTTTTCTGGCGATGCGACGCACCAGACGCAACGGGTGCTCGATGGCGTTGATTTGAGTGGACAACGTTGCGGTGGTCTGGGTCGGACTTGCCACCACACCACTTTCACTGACCGTGATCGTTCGATACGAGTAAACTTGGCCCAACCCCGTGGTTCGCAAACGCACCGGGCCGTTGACGCCGGTGTTGTTGCTGGTGACCTGACCTGTCAATGCGACTTGCACGCGAACCGCACCGTCGCTGGGAATCAAACTGGCGGTCACGTTTCCCATCATGTGCGCCGTTCCGCTGATCGACGTGCCAAGGATGCATTCGCGAACCGGTCGGCTTTGGTTGATGCTTCTCTGCACCGCCCGCTGCACGAATGCTTCACCCACCATCACGTTCGCATTGGGCCTTGAGAACTGCTGACGCGCCTCTTGGAGCAGGCTGACGTCTTGGTTCATCTGTTGCAAAATGGACAAGACCAACGTCAGCCGCGCCGCGTCGTCGACCGATGGAACCGAATCGACCTCGGACCATTTTTCCGCCAAGGCCTCCAACTGACGCGTGACCAATTTGACCAACGCTTCTTTCTTGCTCAATCGATACGCATTGGCCAACCGCTCGGTCGCGTCCCGAACGCCACGCACGGCGGTGACTTCTAAACCAGGGGCGACGCCGATCGATCGGTCACGAATCTTTTGGGCGGCGGAGAGCACTCTCTTTTCGTCTTCTGCCTGCAACGCTTTGATCATCTCGGTGATCGCGAGGTAGTCCGTCCAAGCCTGGGCGTTTGATGCGTCTGCTTTTTGCTGCAGATGTTGCTGCAATTGGTACAGAGCCAGATGCAAAGCCTCTTCGGCGGCATCCTTGTCGGGAATCCGATCCGCATCCAACTGCTCGATGGACGACTTTGCGGCCTCAACCATCCGGTCACGCTGCCACTGAGACAATTGGGCAACCGCCGGCTGGCAGCACGCGACCATTCCGATTGCAACGATCGCCAGGGTAATTCGATTCATATCTATTGAGAGTCTGTAGAAAGGTCGCCCCGAGGGTGCGTCTGGGTACGCCACTGGGTTGCGCTACTGGGTTACTCGATGGATGCAGTCACGCATCCACAGCTGGAAACATAGCGAATCCTGGTTAACTTTGCAGGTCCCGTTGGGTTTGCCAGCGATTCTCGGTCAGATGACTTCACATTTTGGCAAAAATCGCCACGGAAGCTTCATCGAAGAGCTTTGAACCCGTTGCACAGGTCAGCCAGGGGGCCTTCTTTCCAGTCCCGGCAGGCAGCCGGTCGTCCCACACAGACCTGCAGCAGGAAGTTGCCTTGGGGCATTTCGATGCGTCCGTACAGGACCCGTTGCCGATACGGAAATCGCCACGCTGAAGCTTTTGATGGCAAATCCGACGACGTTTTCTGCTCTCTCTCATTTTCCTCCATGTCAACCATCCAGTGCACGGTGACATCGGTGTACTGGATTTCTTGCCAGGCCGCAGGAGAAACCAATTCGTTCTGTCCGATCGGTTTCAATCGGGCCAAGCAACCGCTGGCCGGATGTATCACGACCAACCCCAAATCAGGTTCCCCTGTCACCTGCAGCACCGTCCATCCACCTGCCGGTGTGAATTGCAGTCCGCCGCCGTCAAGAGGAACACTCTCGTCATCAATGCGAGCGATGTTTCGGATCGGCTCGTGGTTTCGTTGCGTCAGCATGTCTGATTCTTGGGACTGAATCTGCAGTCGCCCAACGAACCCGATCCCCAACAGGATGATGGCAACCATTGCTCCGACAGGGCTGAACGTCAATTTCTGTGGTTGATCGGCTGACATCACTTTGGCAATTCGATCACGCCGTCCCAGGTCGCGGGCGGCACGCGATTGTGTCCCAGCATGGTTGCGATCAAGACATCCTTGGGGCGATCCCACGGTGGCAACTGATGCAAGTGAACCATGGCACTTTCCCAGTCGCCCACAACCATGGCATCCAACCCACTTTCGTAATCCGCAATGTTTTGGTCCGTCAGCACCTGCTCGCTTTGACTGGGGGACGACAACAGTTCGCTGATCTCCAGGACGGACGCAAAACCGGCCGGACGCACCCGGGCCAATCGCCGCAGTCGGGGACGCACAATGTTCTCACCCGAAAAACTCAATCCCAGCGCAGCGATGGCGGTGTCGTCGTTGAGTTGATCATGTAGCGATTGCGCAAAGACTTCGTCGACGATGATCGCCGCACCAAACGCTTTGGTCATCCCCTCCAACCGGCTGGCCAAATTGACCACCGGCCCGAACGCGGTGACCTTGACTTGATCCACCGTGCCGATTCGTCCGGCGACGGCTGCTCCCGAGGCGAGGCCGATGCCGCATCGAAATCCGTCGGCACCTTGCGCGGCGTACTCTTCCCGTATCCGTGTCGCCGCGATCATCGCTCGCAACACGGCATCGGACTGCTCCAGAGGCCAGCCCCAAAATCCCATCGCGGCATCTCCGTGAAAGTCACCGATGACGCCGTCCATGCCCAGGATGTGACGCGTCATGACTCCCAGGGCGTCGCTGACGTTCTCCAAGAGTTTCAGCAACTGCCCCGAGTCACGCTCGCTACGTCGGGAAAAACCTCGCAAGTCACAGAACATTACCGACAGATTGGCTTCACGCGGCCGCAAGGCTTCGTCACTATCTCCGCGTGCCAACGCGTCCATGACAACGGGCGCAAAGAAATGACGCATCGCCGACTGCCTACGTTCCAGACGCCTGCTCTGTCTCAAATTCGCGATCGTTGTTCCCACCAGTTCGGCGAACTTGACGTCGTCCTCCATCTGTTGCGGTGCGGCTTGAATTGACTGCTCCAGATTCTGTCCCGGTTGCGTCGCCAGTTGGCCGGTGACGTACAGCGCCCAGCCTGGACATGCTTCCGTCCGTAGCGGAACACAAAAGGCCCAATCCACGTCTTCGCTTGCAGTGAAACCGTCTGGGGCACCTTTCCCCGAAGCCCAAATGTTCAAAACACTCTCTCGTTTCTTGATCGCATCACGAACGAGCTTGCCACTCACGGGTGTCGACTGATTGGTGACCACTCGACTGTCGTAGTGCAGAACCTCGATCGCCCCTCCCGGTTCTCTGACCGGTTGCCCGCCCGTGGAGTGACCCGACCGCTGCCCCCCCCATGAACCCGCCTCTGGGCAACATACGATCGCGACCGCGGACGCCGCCGGTGTGGCTTGCAGCAACACGCTCGTCACTCGAACCAACAGTTCTTGATCGCTGCCGCTGCTGGTGATCAGATCGGGCAGTCGGCTCAGCATGTCGATTCGAGTCGACGCGTCGCGAAAATGCCGACGTTGCAACGCCGCGTGATCAAACGCGTGCTCGGTCATCTCGCCGACGTGCCGCATTTCGCTGGCACCGGGTCGATTGGCCAAGGTGAACGTGGTTTGGCCGATGACAAAGTGGTCTCCGGGCACAAGCGTGAATCGCCGCGTGGCGCTGCCGCCATGAAACACCGGATTGCGAGCCGTGGGCAAGCAAACGACTTCTAGACGATCGGACGGCTGCGGAATAATCCGTATGTGCTGACGGGAGATTTGTGAATCCCATGGGACCTCCCAATCCGCGCCAGAACGACCGATCACCACCGGCACGCGCGACGTCGGCGACGGAATCTCGCGACGCCAGCGATCTTGAGGGGACGGTCCTTGGGCAATCAAATCAGGCATGCTCTCAATCTACCTAATCAGCGGACTTTGCGGAAACGCAGTACAGCATTGACTTGCTTCGCAAAATCATCTCATTGCCAACAACGGCGGGTGAGGCCATGAATCCATCACCGAGCTTGCCCTCGCCGAGCACCTTGTACTCGACTCCAGGGGCGATCGACAAAATGTCTCCTTCTCGACTGAAGAAATAAATTCTGTGATCGGCAAGGATCGGCGAAGCGGCATATTCCCCGTTGAGTCGCTCCTGCCAATGGATTTCGCCCGTCTTGGCGTCGCGGCACGTGGCCACACCGTCGTCGCTGATCATGTACAGCAAACCATCGACGACCATGGGCGACGATTTCTTGGCGACACTTTTCTTTGAGTCCCAGACGATGCCGGTCTCTGTTACGTCTCCATGGCCACCGCTTTGCACCGCAACCATTGAGCCCATGCCGTTGGTCAAAAAGATCAAACCGTCGGAGTAGATGGGGCGCGCCGAAGCGTTCATTCCGCCATGGTAAACTTTCCAAAGCTCTTCGCCGGTCTTCGGATCGTAGGCGATGGTCGCCACTGCACTGGGATAAACCAATTGCTCCACCCCGTCCACGCGGATGACGTGCCCGGTACAGTACGCTTTCATCAGGTCACCGTTGTCAGTGCCATAATCAATGTCGCGGTCCCGACGCCAAACGGTCGCTCCCGTCGCGGCATCCAACGCCACAACGTATTGCTGGTCAAACCCGTCATAGGCAATGTACAGCTTGCCGTCATACAGAATCGGCGAGGACGCTGGTCCACGATGGTGGTCACACGACAAATCGAGTCGTTGCCAAACCATCGACGCATCGGACTTGTTCAGGCAAGCCGTCAGGTAAGAACCGAAATGCACGAAGACATGCTCCGCTGTGACGACCGGTGTAGGTGACGCGTAACTGTTCATCGGGTGACAGAACGCAGGTTCCGCGTTCTGTTTGACCACCACATCGTGCAGAATCTTGCCGCTGTCACGCGCCACACAGATCACTGACATCGTCTTGCCATCGGGCGTTGCCGTCGTCAGCCAGATTTCATTGCCCCACACCACCGGAGACGACCAACCCTTGCCGTGGATCGGTGTCTGCCAGCGAACCGTCGATTCGTCAATCACGGCAGGCAACTTTGCCTCGCCGGCGATGCCATTGCCGTGCGGTCCGCGAAACGTGGGCCACTGCTGAGCGGTCGTCCGATCCGTGTCTTCGGCAACCAACGTCATGGGCGACACCGTTGCCGATGCCACCATCGAACAAAACATCAAACGGACCAGCATCAAACGGGCCAGCTTCAAACGGGCCAGCTTCAATTGGGGCGGCAACAAATGGGGCAGAAACAATCGGAGCAGAGCTTGGACGGTCGTGACAGGATTCTTCACAGCAGGTACTCGATGCCGATGCAAGGTTTGAAATGGGGGGAGGTGAGACCATCATGATAGCTCCGCTGGATGCCTGCAGCACGTAGCGTTGCTGCTACCGGAAACGCTCGCCACGGAGGGGCGTTCGGTCCACTTGAAAGTTTTTTTGAAAAAACCACCTATTGGTCTGGATTTTTTGTTCACTAATTTTCTAGTTTTCCTTTTGTCTTGGAAATGGCGGTCCGAGAAGCAACGCTCGGCTCCAAGTCGAGCGATTCGACGGAGCAGTGGGGCAAACTGCTCGATGAACTGCTCGATGAACTTTGAGCATAACGTAAGCTCACAGGCCGCGCATTAGGCCAGGCAACTTCACTAACGACACTCTACAAACTTTGGGGCAAGAAGTTTGATTCAGTCTACTTTCGACGGTTTTCCGTCCGTGGTCGCTGCGCGGCCCATCGCAGTCGTTCTCAAAAGCGATCGACTCAGCTTGGCGACACTGCCAGATGCACTTCCCTTTCAACTCGTGGAAGTCGACACGTGGGAGGAAGCCATCGATCGACTCAGTCGTTTTCGTGCCGGTTGTTGTCTGGTTGATTTTGACACCCATCGTGACGACGTGATCGGCGAGATCGCACGGATCTCGTCATCAGGCATTCGCCTCTCTATCGTTGCATGCTGCACCAACATGTCACCTGCGGATATCCGGCAAGCCATCCGAGCAGGCTGCTTTGAACTCACGGGGTTTCCGTTGGACCACGAAGCGCTCTCGCTATCCGTCCAACGTGCCATCGAACATGACACCAACGGTATCGACTCGCCGTGCGAGGTACGCAGCCGACTCTCAACGCTCACCCCGCGTGAACGCGAGATCATGAACATGTTTCTGGAAGGCGCGAACACAAAAGGGATCGCGAAGCGACTTTCGGTGACGAAGCAAACCATCGACAAGCATCGCAAGAGCGCATGTGAAAAGATGCAAGCTCCCAATTTCATCCGTGTCGCTTGCCAGCTCTATCGCGCGTAACCACAATGCCGTTCCTTGGTTGCGTATCCCAATCAGCCGAATGGCGATAGCTCGGTTTAATCTCTAGCCGCAACGCGATAGCGTCACTATTCATCAGCCGCAACGCGATAGCGTCCGGTTCCCGAGTATAGACGTGAGAACCGGACGCTATCGCGTGCCCGCTGATATGGGCAGACTTTCTTTCGCACCTTGTCCCATGGTCGTGTAACCAAACGCTGGGTGGTGTCATACGCCCTGAGCCGCTGGCCGTCAGACCACGGGTTTTGCATTTTGCAGTGGATACTCGATGCGTGCAAGACCCGGCTTACGCGTCGCGGCTCACGGCGTTTAATAGCGTCACCCGCTTGGGTACGCATCCTGAGATCATTACCCCTCTGGCATCGCTAGACCTTTGCGTCAAAACCATGTCGTAGCAATGCGACGCGTGCAAACGTCTGCTGCTGATTCTTGCCGGTGTGATTACACGTGCGTTCACGCACATCCAACACCGCGCACTCTGATCGCTTGTTGCATGACGTTCGTGCAACATCAACCGCACGCCATCTCGCGAACTGACGGTAAACCCTCATGCGATTTGCAATGCAATCGATCGTGGTTGTCTTTGACGCGGGTGTCGATGTCACCTGCGCAAATATCACCTGTGTGCATGACACCCGCGTAAAGTACGCAGTCGAGATTGGTGAGGGAGAACGCTAAGAGTGCCGATTCAATTCAATGTCGCGACACGGACATTTGACCATGTCGCAGTACTCTCAATTCGATCCGTCCATTGTACACCTGGGGCCTCTCATGTCGATTCAATCAAAGTTCATCAGTGTGATCAGCAGCAACGATTACTGGGTTGCGAAGGTAAACCAAGCAGCCGCATCGCTTGACATGATCGTGCAGTCGTTCCCAAGCGTGACGGCTTATCTGTCCAGCGTTACCGATCAACGCAACTGTGTCTGTGTGTTCCTGGACTATGATGCGAACATCCAAGACTGGCAGACATTCGAGTTTGCTTTGTCCCAACGTGAGACTTGCGTTCCTCGTGCATTGGTGGTGAGTGATAATGCAACCATGGCGTCGGCCGAGGCGATCAAGCATCTGGCGAACCTGGTCGCCACACAGTCGATGGAACGTGGTGAAATCGTCGACCTGATCCGTCAGGCCGAACACGTCAAGAAAGTTATTGAGCACCACGCGGATGTGCGTCGATGCCACGAACGACTGGGCAGCCTGAACGAGCGGGAACGCGAAATCGTCGACTTGGTGGTCGACGGCGCACCCAACAAACAGATTGCGACGAAACTGAGTTTGTCCGTCAAAACCATCGAACGCGATCGTCAGTCGGCCTACAAGAAACTGGATGTTCGCAGCACAGCAGAGATGACCCGCGCGGTCATCTTGGGCGATTTGCATGATGTGGTGTTCGATACGCCGCAGACTGCAAAACAATAGTTGCCCCGATGTCGCATAACCCTCGCATACGGTAGACGCGGCAGACAATGTTGAACCTAGGCTTTCACTGGCCAAACCTAGATCGTGTCAGGCGACACGACGGCTCACTTGATCACGGACTTCGCTTCGGGGCGGGACTGGGATTTCAAAGCGAACCATCAGTGAATTCCAATGTTCAAAATCGGCGTCAGAAACTCAGCTTCGTCACAGCCGATCTTCTACGACGGCCTCGTTGATCGTTCTGGTATCCCCGTCGCATGGAGCGAGGCACGGACCGCAGAAGACTCCTCGGGCAATCGGCTACTGAGCGATCGATATCGAATCATTCGTGAACTGCAGGATGTCCCCTCTGTCAATTGCTGGCTGACGCTCGATGAAACGACGAACACACGCTGTGTCGTTCGCGACCTGCCTCAAAATCTGTTTTTCCAGGGACTAAAAGCGCGGTTGGAGAACGAGGCCGGTCTGCTGGCGGAGGTCGATTGCGCATCTTACTGCGCGATGCAGCAGTTTGAACTTCGCGACCAAAAACTACGCTTGGTCTATCCGTGGATCGAAGGCCAATCGCTGCAACGGATCGTCGACAGACAACCGCCAACCGCCCATCAAGCGATGTCGTGGATCTGCGACTTGTTGACCGCGCTTTGCAAGATTCACGAATTGGGAGTCGTGCATCGAGACGTCCGTCCCTCCCATGTCGTGATCCGCCAAGGTGGCTCCGCCGTCCTGGCGGGATACGGCCCCGTTTGGCGAGCCGCGTTGATGTCCGGAGATAGCCACAGGGGGCGTGAAATTGCTTCCTTTGCTTCGCCCGAACTCGCCGGAATCATCAAACAAGATATCGGCCCCACGTCCGATCTTTATTCCATCGGTTTGCTGCTGTATCACATGCTGACGCAACGGATGCCGTTCTCTGGCGACACCGTCAGTGAAATCCTGTTTCAGCAATCAACGATCGGACTCTCCGTCGCCAATGTCCCCGTACAAGCTCCTCCGTATCTCATTTCGTTCCTCGAACATCTGACCCGCAAGGAACCCAGGGAACGCTATCAGTCGGCCGAATCTGCATTGCGTGATGCGGAAAGCATCCGTGACGCCATCGAAAGGGGTGATCTGGAATGCCCGCTCGCTTTGGGACATCGCGACTCCAGGTCGGTCATCATCGACCCCGCCTTCATCAGCCGCGAATCCGATGTCGACACCATTCATTCCTGCCTCGGTGATGCCCTCTCGGGTGGATGGCAGCGTATCGCCATCAGCGGTGTGCCCGGTATCGGCAAAAGTCGCCTGATCGAGGAGTCCGTGCAACGCGCCACGCGAATGGGGTTTCAAGTACTCATCGGCGAAGCATCAGGATCCGAAGTCGAGGAGCCCGCAGGCATCTGGCTCAGGATGGTCAATCAGCTTGCGGATCTGCTTTCCTCTGAGCGGGAATTGCGTAGGCGGGTTGCTCAGGTCATGGCGGATCACCGTGACGAATTGTTGACCGCGATGCCCCGGCTGGCCAACGCACTGGACTGGACGGAATCATCGGACAAACCCCGTTCTCGCTCGGCAACGGTTGCCTGCGATCACGAACTGGAAGGCCCCTATGAACTCGGACAGTGCCGAATCGTCACCGCGTTCGCAACTCTGATGACTCATTTGGGGGCGATCGACCATCCCGTGTTGATGGTGCTGGACGACTGTGAACTGCTGGACGAAATGTCACGCAGGATTCTGTCTCAGGTCCTGAACGCTGATGCGACTCACCAAACGCTGATTTTTGGATTCCGCGACGATGTTGAATCGGCTCAGCCCTATCTTGCGATGCTCGATTCGTGCACTCACTTGGCTCTCAAGCCGATGAATGATGAAGGCATCTCGCAGCTCTGCGAGTCCATGGCCGGTCATCTACCGGCCAGCGCGATCAAAGTCGTACGCGACTACGCCAAAGGAAACCCCTTCATGGCAGCCACCGTGCTGCGTGGCATGATCGACTCCGAGGTCCTTCACCCCGAAAAGGACTGCTGGAGCATCGACTCGGAAAAACTCCGCGAATTTCAAGTCGCCGAATCTGCAGGCGATGTTTTCGAGGGACAGTTCAGCCAACTGCCCGCGTCCTCGCGTGATTTTCTCGTCGCGGCCGCAGTTGTCGGCAATCAGTTCTCAATGGAATCGGTCGTCGCCCTGACTGAAATGGATTCCTTCGAAACCCATCGACACCTTGCGATCGCCCGCGAGCATCGACTGATATGGAGCAAACCTGATGGCGGGTTCGCGTTCGTCCAAGACAACGTCCGCCAGACGATTCTTCATAGCGTCACCGAAGATCACTTGCGAGAACTTCATCGACGCTTTGCCAGGCATCTGCAAGCCACCCAGCCGACCAAGTGCTTTGAACTGGCTCACCATTTTGACGCCGCCGGGATGCATCGGGAAGCATTGCCACACGCGGTCAACGCGGCGATCCATGCTCGCCAACGTTACTCCCTCGACGGAGCGACGCGATATCTGCAGATCGCGATCCGCGCGTTTCCACATGCTCAGTCCGTGACGCGACACTTCGTCGAAATGATGATGAGCGAAGTCTTGTTGCTGCAGGGCGAATTTGATCAGGCCGAGCGGTGGCTTGATTGGTCCGCCGCCAGCGCCATCAGCGAATCTGACAAGGCAGCGGTCGCCATGCGTCGAGGCGAATTGAGTTTCAAACGCGGAAAAAAAGGACAGGCAATCGCCTATTTCGAAACCGCTCTGAGACAACTTGGCCAACCGGTCAGCAATAGCCGAACCGCCTTGTTGAAGAACCTCATTTGTGAAATCTCGATTCAGATGATCCACACGTTCCTGCCGTCACGCATCTCGCGACGGGAGCGAGAGCCGGATCCCACTGAAAAGCTGTGCCTGCACTTGTACAGCAAACTCGCTCATACCTATTGGTACACTCGCGATCGGTTTCACACGCTTTGGGCTCACCTGCGAGGGCTCAATCAAGCGGAGCGATTCACCGAATCCACCGAACTGGCTCAAGCCTACTCCGAACACGCTCCGGTGATGAACCTGATGGGCATGCACCAACGGGGGCTTCGCTATGCACAACTGGCTCTGGACATGCGGCACGACCGCAACGACGTTTGGGGACAAGGACAAACGCTGAATTTCCTCAGCATGCTGCTGTACTCGTCATCACAGTTCGAAAAATGTATCGAGCAGTCGCGTCAGAGTGTCGAAATCCTGACCCGCACCGGCGACCGCTGGGACATCTATGTCGCCCGATACCAACTCGCAGCAGCTTGTCTCCGGCAAGGTAGGTTGCGTGATGCATTGGACGAAGCACGGGCGGCTTATCGATTCGCGATCCAGAACGGTGACGATCACGCAACCGGAAAGCTCATCGACATCTGGGCCCAAGCATCGCTCGGGAAACTGCCCGCCGACGTGCTGAACACAGAGTTGAGCCGGGATGTCTATGACCCTCAACGGCTCTGTCAAATCAAGTTGGCAGAAGGAGTCAATGCCTTCTATCAAAATGACATGGACCACGCTGTCGACGCGTTGCGTGATTCCGTTGCGATCGCCCAGCGAGCCTCCCTGGTCAACGCGTACACAGCTCCGGCATCCATCTGGTTGGTCACGGCAATGCGTCGGCGGTATGAACTGTCGACGCCGATCAGTTTGCGCAAACGAAACCGCAGCCTGCGCGAGATAGAGGCCGCAGCCAAGCGAGCACTGAAGATCGCGAGGCGTTTCACAAATGACCTGCCTCATGCGCTACGTGAATGTGCCGCAGTCGCCGGAATGCGTGGTCAATTCCATAAGTCAAAACGATGTTTTCGGGAAAGCCTGAACGTCGCAACACAGCAAGACGCGGATTGGGAACACGCGCAGACCGTGCTGATGTTTCAGCAATACGCACAAGAACTGGGATGGACCGTCGACCAACGAGTGCTCAGGCACGCCGAGCAAACAAACAACCGGGTGCGGCTGTCCGTCGGTTGTGACGATGACGATGGCTCGCTCTCGCTCGTTGATCGCTTTGACTCGCTGCTGGATGCCGGACGACAAATCGCCACCAGCCTGTCGCCCGACGACATTCGCAACCAAGTCCTGCTTGCAGCGACCAAGATCTTTCGTGGCGATCGCGTGCTGATCGTTGAACAATCCGTCGACGGCGGACGGTCCGTCACCACGCCGATCGATGCCCCCTTTGACGCAGCAATCGTCTCTCGCGCGGAACGTACCGGCGGAACCGTTATCACCGATCGTGAAAATGTTTCTTCCAACGAATCGCACTCGCAAGCCTCAACGGCTCGAACCGACAGCTACGGGGCATTTTTGTGTACGCCCATTCGTGCTCACGGTGACATCATCGCTTACCTCTACGTCGCCAACTCTCACATGGCCGGCATGTACGGCGATGACGAAATTCGAATCGCCAACTACCTGGCCTCCGCCGCCGGCGGGGCAATGGAAAAGGCTGATGGCTTCGCGCAGTTGGAACGACTCAATCAAACGTTGGAAGTCAAGGTTCAAGATCGAACCGCTGCCCTGGTCAGGCATTCCAAAGAACTGCAGGAAACGGCGGACCGATTGCAAGCCGCTCAACAGGATCTGAACGCGGCCAAAGAAGCAGCGGAAGCCGCCAACGACGCAAAAAGCGAATTTCTGGCGCGGATGAGCCACGAAATTCGAACCCCCATCACCGCAGTCCTCGGATACACCGAACTCATGCTACGCGGAATCGACTCCGATCCTGACAAGCGGCGACACGACTTGCAAACCATTCACGCCAACGGCACTCACTTGCTGCACATCGTCAATGACATCTTGGACCTGTCCAAGATCGAAGCCAAGTGCATCGACGTTGAGCAACTGCCATGCTCCCCGGCAAAGATCGTCGGTGAAGTCGTCGAGTCGATGTCGGCCAAAGCATCGGAAAAACAAATCGAGTTGCGACTGGCTTTCGACTCAAACATTCCCGAAACCATCTCCTCCGACCCGACACGTCTGCGACAAATCCTGATCAACTTGATCGGAAACGCAATCAAGTTCACCCATCGCGGCAGCGTCCTGGTCTCCGTCAGCGGCTCATCGACGACGATCAAAGTCGTGATCCAAGACACCGGCATCGGGATGACTCCGTCGCAGATGGAACGAGTGTTTGACCCGTTCACTCAAGCCGACACCTCGACCACACGTCGATACGGCGGAACAGGCCTTGGACTGTCGATCAGTAAACAACTTGCCACCTCCCTCGGCGGCGACTTGACGGTCTCCAGTCAGATGGGCGTGGGCAGCTCGTTCACATTGACCGTCGCGACGAACACCAACAAATCGGTTCGAATGCTGAGCAAGGACTCGGCAGCCGAAGTCGCCGGTGGGGAATCGGACGCTGCGTGGGTTCGAGTCGATTTGACCGGCATCCACGTCTTGGTGGTTGACGATGCGCCGACCAACCGCGATCTGATCACGCGTCTGCTGTCCGTCGCGGGTGCCAAAGTCCAATCGACCGAGGATGGCCAACAGGCGATCGAGGTCCTGAAAGAAAGGGACAGCCGCATCGATGTCATCTTGATGGACATGCAGATGCCCGTGTTGGACGGGTATACCGCAACACGATGCTTGCGAGACTCCGGATTGAATACACCCATCATCGCAATGACGGCCAACACCATGCTCGGCGACGACGCTAAATGCAAAGCCGCCGGTTGCAGCGACTACCTGTCCAAACCACTCGACCTGGACCTGCTGACACGTCGAGTCCGCGATTGGGCCAAGGGCAGACACTGCATCCCCATCAACCCCGTGCCTCACGAATCCACTGACGAGTCGTCGCTCGCCGACGAAACTCTCCCCTCGAATTGGTTGCGGAAATATGCCGTCGATTTCGCCAGCAAAGTCCTGGCCGAGTTGCCCCAATTGCAGCAGATGTGTCGCACCGGGGATTTTTCGGCTGTCGCCAAACGGGCTCACTGGATGAAGGGGTCCGGTGGAACCGTGGGACTGAAAAACATCACCGTCCTGGCAAAGGCTTGCGAGGAATCCGCCAAACGCTCCAGTGAAACAGACACTCTCGACGCACTCGATCGAATCGACCAGTACATCGACAAATTGCTCAATGAGCACACGGTGAACATGCATTGTGGTTAAACTGGTCGACTCCCACCGACCGACCCACACTCTGATGTACCGAGCTTCCCGATGTATCGGCAAATCGTTGCTTGCTTTGTTGGATTCCCCTTGCTGCTGAGCGTGTTGCTATTAAGTGTGCCATCCCCAAAGATCGCACAAGCCCAATCTGCTGTAGATCAAGCCTCTGCCTCCCAAGCTTCTGCGTCCCAAGCTTCTGCTGCTCAGCGTCCCAACATTCTCCTCGCCATCGCAGACGACTGGTCCTACGGCCACGCCACCGCCTACGGATGTCAATGGGTTCAGACGCCAAGCTTTGATTCGATCGCCCGCGAAGGCTTGCTGTTCCAAAACGCATTCACGCCCAACGCCAAGTGCGCCCCCTCGCGGGCAACGATTTTGACCGGCCGCTATTCCTGGCAACTGGAACAAGCCGGCAACCACATGTGCGTCTTTCCACCCAAGTTCGGCGGCTATGTGGAACGTCTGACAGCCGATGGTTATTTCGCCGGCTACACGGGCAAAGGCTGGGGGCCAGGCATCGCCAACGACGTCGATGGCAAAGCTCGCCAGATCACCGGCAAACAATACTCCAAGCTCAAGTCCAAACCGCCGACGAAACAAATCTCCGGCATCGACTACGCAGCCAACTTTGCCGAGTTCCTCGGCGATGTGCCCAAGGATACGCCCTGGGTGTTTTGGTACGGCGCCACGGAACCCCACCGCGGCTACGAGTATGGCAGTGGCGTTCGAGCGGGTAAAACGCTTGACTCGATCGAACGGGTACCGGGCTACTGGCCTGACAACGAAACCGTCCGCAACGACATGCTGGACTATGCCGTGGAAGTCGAACATTATGACAACCACCTCGGACGCATTCTCAATCACTTGCGTGAATCCGGACAACTCAACAACACGCTGATCGTCGCCACGTCGGACCACGGGATGCCATTTCCTCGTGCGAAAGGTCAAGCGTACGAGCATTCCAACCACGTTCCGCTGGCCATCCGCTGGTCAGCAGGAATCCAGGATCCCGGTCACGAAGTCGACGCGGTGGTGAACTTCACCGATCTGGCACCCACGTTTTTGCAAGCCGCGGGTATCAACAATGCCGGTCCGATCATGCAACCGATCAGCGGAAAAAGCCTCTTTGATCTTTTCGAGAACCAAGACGACGCCGCTGCCTCACGCGATCACGTTCTGGTCGGCAAAGAACGCCATGACATCGGGCGTCCTGAATCGGGCGGCTATCCCATCCGCGGAATTCGCAAAGGCGGCTTGTTGTACCTACGCAATTTTCAGCCCGATCGCTGGCCCGCAGGCAACCCCGAAACGGGATACCTCAACTGCGACGGTGGAGCGACGAAAACAGAAATCCTGAACATGCGACGCAACGGTCAAGCACAAACGTTTTGGCGATTATGCTTCGGCCAACGCCCCGCAGAAGAACTCTATGACATCGAAAACGATCCCGACTGCACCAACAATCTGATCGGTTCGGCCCAACATGCCGAGGCCGTTGCCAAGCTGAAACAACAGATGACAACGGAATTGTCCCAGCAAGGTGACCCACGGATGTTCGGCAAGGGCGATGTCTTTGATCGCTATCCCTACTCCAGTTCCGCAACCGACAACTTTTACGAACGCTATATGGCGGGCGAAAAAGTCAACGCGGGCTGGGTCAACAAGTCTGATTTCGAAACCGAACCGGTGAAACCCTGAGATGAATTCGACACCAACACAAACACTCTTGTCCCTCGTCGTCGTTCTCGGTGCACTGACATCAGTGACATCAATGACGTCATGGGCCGATGACGACAAGACCGACCGGGTTCGCTTCGTCGTGGGTGACTATCTCACCAGCGAGAACGGCAACTGGGATTTCACCAGCAGTCCTTTGCAAGAACCCTTCGGCATCGATTTCGACGACTCCGATGCGATGTACATCGTCGAATTGACCAGTGGAGCTTTGCACAAACGATCCGCCGATGGCAACCTGCAAACCTTGCGTGATAAACATGAGCAAGCCTATGTGGGCGACGGCGGGCCTGTCGACAAAGCATCCTTCAACGGACCGCACAACTGCGTGGTCTCGGCAAACGGGCAACTGTTGATTGCAGACAGTTGGAATCACTGTGTCCGTTCGATGGATCTGAAAACACGAAAAGTTCAAACCATCGTGGGAGTCCCCCGAGCAGGTTTCTCCGGCGACGGTGGGCGTGCAACGGACGCCCAGTTTGATTTCATCATGTGCATCGCCCTGTCGCCCGATCGCCAACGTCTGCACATCGCCGATCTTAAAAATCGGCGGATTCGTGACGTCGACTTATCTACCGGCAACGTCACTACGATTGCCGGCAACGGAAAAAAGGACGTGCCCATCGACGGAGCAGTCGCAACGGAGAGCCCGTTGGTCGATCCACGCGCGGTCTGTTCCGATACCTTGGGAAACGTCTATGTGCTGGAGCGAAACGGCAACGCCTTGCGAGTCGTGCGTCCTGACGGAACGATTCACACGGTCGCCGGCAACGGCAAGAAAGGGTATGTCGATGGCGAGGCCCTGCAGGCTCAATTCGGGGAACCGAAACACCTTTGCTGTGACCCCGAAGGCAACGTCTACATCGCCGATGATCGCAACGGAGCAATCCGCAAATACAGCCCGTCATCAGGACAAGTCACCACGATACTGGGGCAAGGCAATGGCGATCCTCGCATCACACTGCTCCGCCCCCACGGCGTCCGCTGGCACAACAGTCAGCTCTACATCGTCGACACTGGGCATAACCGCATCCTCAGTCTCCCCCAGTAAACTCAGACTCCTCGCGCCGCGAGACTCCATCTTCGTTGAACGCCAAGCCGCAGGCGCAATCTCGTTTAACGCCAAGCCGCAGGCGTCAACGAATCCGCGCCTCACAACCAACCAACCAACCAACGCGGATCGCAACGTTGGAGCTGACATTCAAGAAGAGAGCCCTTTGTTATCCTGACCTCCCAGCTTGCGACGATTTCACGCGTTGCCCCAAGAGATGGAAGCAGTTTCTTGATTTCGAATCCATACAGACCACCAGCGGCGACAGAAGATCTGGAATCGCGATCAGCACCAGATACCGTACTCCCGATTGACCTCCTCCGGCGAACGCAACTCGTCGTCGGAGCATTTGGCCTGTACCAATTATTATGGCCAATTGCAGTTTTACCTTTGACCGATTCACTTCGAATCGACCCTGTGCCATTTTTCATCGCCGCAAATGGATTCACAATGGAAAGGCGGTCGTTCCGTACATTCCCGTGGACGGCGCTGATGTGCGCGATCTATGTTTTCGCCTTCCCGGCAAGCTTGATACTGTTTGATCCGACCGATATGCGAAACTGGATCCCAACACGGTCGTCACCGGTATTGGCAATGCAACTGTTGTCTACGATTGGTGCATTGTTCTCGATCGTGTTCATCACAAGGTGCCATCGCTACCATCGTTCAATGAAACAGAGCAGGCACTAGCGATCCGGTCCAACCGGGCGGCGAATTTGGCCGTCAGAACTTAAAAATCCTCCGCCACCGTCGCCTGATGGGTAACGTACGCCGAGAGCGATACATCGATAGACCATATGAACCAGCCCCAGCGTCATCCAGTCGTAGAGACGATCCCTGACGATCTACTCGATTTGTGGAAGAAGGGTCCGCTGATGCTGGCACCACGAGCTAGCCTGCCAATTGTCGAACTTTGCGGCCGGATGCTGACCGTTCGATATCGCTGGTCATTGAAGGATCCACTCGTACATTCCGCACATCCGTCACTGGGGACCTCGGTCACACGTGGCAACCGACCGTGAAATCGCTCGAACAGCGCAAGTGAGGACCCATGATTGCGCCAGCGTTCCTTCCTGCCCGCCTCAGAACATGCCCACATCGTCTCCCCATTCGATTCCGCCAGTCGCCGGTCAAACGGCGTCCCCTCTCGTTGCGCAACCAGCGGTTGTTCCACCGGAGCTGAAGCAGCCACCGCGTACAACAGCAACGGGGCAACAGAGCGTTCCCCGCGGAAAGATCATGATCGTGGACGACGAGATTGCGAATGTTCTGGTCGCAAAGAAACTGTTGACACAAGCGGGATACACTGATTTTGAAACGACCACCGATTCGACGCTCGCAGTCGGAATGGTGCACCATTGCATGCCGGATGTCCTGCTGTTGGACATCAACATGCCCCATGTCGACGGCATTTCGATCCTCAAACAAGTTCGCCAGGTCGAGAGATTTCGACACCTGCCGGTACTGATCTTGACCGCCAATGGCGATTCGGAAGTCAAACTAAAGTGTCTGGAACTGGGGGCGACGGACTTTTTGGTCAAGCCGGTCGATCCGGTGGAGTTGGCCCCTCGTGTTCGCAACGCCTTGCTCAGCAAAATCCACCAGGATCAGTTGGCACACCACGCCGCAAAACTAGAGGAAACCGTTCGGCAGCGGACACGTGAGCTGGAGCTTTCTCGCCGCCAAGTGATCTACTGCCTCGCCCGCGCCGCAGAGCTTCGTGACAACGACACGGGCAACCACGTCATTCGCGTCGGACGATACGCGGGCATCATCGCTGCAAGTCTCGGTTTGCCAAAACGATTCGTCGCCGACATCGAACTGGCGGCACAGTTGCACGACGTCGGCAAGATCGCTGTGCCCGACGCCGTCTTGCTGAAACCCGGGAAGCTTGAACCGGAAGAATTCGAGATCATCCAAACGCACGTCAAGCACGGCCGGCAAATCATCAATCCATTCATGGGACATGACGCACGGGCGATGCGTAGCCATGTCGAGTCGGGTGCCGAAATGCTGCGTGACGGCAGCTCCCTGATGCGTTTGGCTGCGACGATCGCTCAAACTCACCACGAAAAATTTGACGGATCTGGGTATCCGATCGGACTTGCCGGAGAAGACATCCCGTTGGAAGGACGCATCACAGCGGTGGCCGATGTTTTTGATGCACTTTCGTCCGAACGCCCCTACAAGAAAGCGCTCGCTCGCGAAAAATGCTTTGAAATTCTTGAAGAGGGACGCGGAACCCACTTTGATCCCAAAATTCTCGATGCGTTCTTTGCAAGCGCAGCCGAAATTGTGCGAGTCCAAGTCGAGTACATGGACTGCTGATCGCCCACACGGGCCTTCTGATCAGCGATAATGCTCCCGACCAGCCATCCTCTCCGGCCGGCGATTCACCCCAGGAGCCCACGTCATGAATACCAACGAACCCAAACGCTGCCTGCCGTTGGGACAGAACCGTTCCGTCAGTCGTCGCGATGCGTTGATCGCGGGACTCTCCGCGTCTGGCGTCGCCGCTGCATCACTGATCACCACGCAGTCCAGCTCGGCACAGGACAACGCAGACACACCAGGGCACAGCAAAGGCGACGATCGCAAGTCATCGCCCAAACGCTTTGCGGCACGGAAATCGATCAACCTGTGGGCGTTTCCTTATCCTGAACGCATGACACTACGCGAGTGCCTGCAGTTGGCCAAAGACGCCGGATTCGACGGCATCGAACTGAACTATGACTTGGACAATGATCTGTCGCCCAAAGCAAACGGCAAGGAGCTCGCCGCGATCCGTCACATGGCCGACGAGATCGGCATCGAAATCAGCGGCCTGTGCTCATTTCTATTTTGGCCCTATCCCCTGTCGAGCCTCGACCCGGCCAAACGCGGACGCGGAATCGAATTGGCAGGCATGATGGCGGACGCCGCCGCAACCATGGGCGTTGAGAACTTGCTCGTCGTCCCAGGTGCAGTCCATATTCCCTGGCGAGACGACCACCAACCAGTGCCCAACGACGTCTGTGAAAAACTCGCACGCGAAGCCGTGGGCAAGTTGGTCGCCGGCGCGGAGAAGAAGAAGGTTTCCTTGAATATGGAGAATATCTTTTTCAACGGATTCTTGATGACGCCGATGGAAATGAATGACTTCGTCGATGGATTCAGCAGCGAAAACGTGCAAGTGCACTTTGACACCGGCAACATCTCGATGTTTCAACACGCTGAGCACTGGGTGCCGATTCTTGGCAAAAGAACCAAAAACATCCACTTCAAGGAGTTCACCAAAAAGGGCACCGACTACTCTCTGGAAACCTTTCGACCGCTGCTGGACGGAACCACCAATTGGCCGGAGGTGATGACGCAACTCGATGCGATCGGCTACGAGGGCTATGTCACCTTCGAGTACTTTCATCCCTATCCGCATTACCCCGAAGCCTTGATTTACCAGACTTCCGATTCGCTCGATCGAATCCTAGGCCGCGTCTGAGCTTGTGTACGTCAGCCTTTCCAGGCTGACACGCCCCAAACTCAAACCGGCACTAAAAACCCCCCGGTTACCTGCACAGCACTCACTCGGGTCGAGGCTGATTGCTCCAATGGCCACTGGGGTCAGTGCCCCGCACGTGCACTCCTTTTTGGCTCCAGCCAAGATCCGCTCGGACGTCGGCACTGCAATACCTGAGCGTCAAACCGCATCGTCGTCGGTTCGACTCGTTGGCTTCGCTACCGTGCAGTAACAAGTCGCTGTGAATCGAAAACTCCCCAGCCGCCAACGGATCGTAAACTAACGTACCGTACTGTTCCGGATTGTCGATGGTCTGATTCAACACGTTGTGTTCGGTCGAATCACTGGGGCGGTAAGTCATGTGTCCCGACGTGTGTGAACCAGCGATGAACTTCATGCAAGCGTTCTCCCGATCCGCGTCGTCGATCGCGAGCCAGACCGTAACCGCTTTGGATGGAGAAAGCGGCCAATAGCTGGCGTCCTGGTGCCACGCCACTGCTTTGCCGTCGCCGGGCATCTTACAGAAGAAATGCGACCCCCAGCCGATCACGTTCTCACCCAATAAATCTGCGACGCGATCGACGATCCGTGAGTCATGCAAGATGTCGTAGACACGACCATGTTTCAGGTGCGCCGAACTGATCGAATAACTGTCGCCTCCCGCCGCGGTGACTTTGGCCAACAGGTCGTCAAAGTATTCACGTGTTTGCTGCACTTCTGTTTCGCTGAAAACCGAAAACGGTGCCAAGTAGCCATCACGATTGAATCGCTCGATTTGGTCGGAGGCCAGTACCTTGGGCGATGGATTCTCCGTCGGGTGAAAGCTCAAGTCTCTCTGCAACGAGGCCAATTCGTCTTCGGTAGGAATCATGCTAAATTCTTTCATCGGTTTCTCTCGGTTTGGTCGTGGTATTTAAGAATAGCCCAACATTCAAAGACACAGATCGCAATGGGATTCGCCAGAATTCCCCGCAGCTCATCCTTCATCCTTCATCCGCCTTGCTCAACAACGCGACTCCAATATCGCGACGACGCAGCGATGTGACGCGACAGGTGCCTGACTGCGGCTTTGGAATCCTTGCGACGTAGCGATTGCACGATGAGCAGGTGTTCGGCTGCCTCCTCGGCCAGCCGATCACTGTCGTTTCGCGAACTGGCATCGTTCCAGGAAGCGTCGCGAAAGGATCGGAACAGATGCCCAAGTCGCTCCAATTCACGGATTAAAAATGCATTGGCACAGTTCTGTCGGATCGCGTCATGCAGTTGCGTGTCCAACGTTCGTGCCTTGTTGATGCCGCGTTGTCCTTTGATGGGTGATTGTGACAACCTTTCAAATTCGGCTTCCAAATGCCGCAACTGAGACGGTGGAATGCGCCCACATGCACCTCGAATCGCTTCGCACTCCAACGCACGTCGGACGCGACTGATGTCACGTATTTCCCGGCGAGTGAATTGGTGAATGACCGCACCTCGGTTGGGCAGCAAGTCCACCACGCCGAGCCCGGCCAAGACAGCAAGAGCTTCACGCACCGGAGTCGCGCTGACGTTCAGCTCGTTCACCAAATCCTGGGTGACCAAACGATCTCCGCCGGCCAAGTCGCCAGAAATCACTCGCGCAATCACCGCCTGAACGACGTGATCACGACGATCCCCATGAAGGGGCGAACGGGTACTGGCTGAACTGGGCAAGGGCAAACCTGAATGGGATCTATCGAATGTCCGTCAGATTCTATAGAATCTGACCAGGCCAGCAAGAGGGATTCTGCGATGAACGCGCAAATCCGCAATCCCGGCTTGCTGGGCTCAGAATCGGTAGGTCATGCTGTGCATGACGCAATACGGTACGCTCACCTTTACGTCCGGTGGATTGTTTTCGGAGAAGACTCTCGGTGACGTCCAGGGTGCCCGAGTTGCGTTGAACGCAATGCGTCATGCATAGCATGACCTACGGCCTTTGAGTTTGAGCTAGAGAAGTTCGATAGAGATCGCTTCACCTCGATCCCGATAGCTGCTTAGACAGATTGACATGGGGTCACACTAGACTCACCGCATGGTGGTCGCACTAGTGCATCGTCCAGTCTTAGAACGTGGGTTCGGTAGATGAGCCGTTTTGGCGTTAGCCACGGTTTTCGTGACACAACCGTGGCTAACGCCAAAACGGCTAACCCCAAAATCAAGACCGGACGATGCACTAGGCTGAGTTCTACTGAGTCAAACATAGACATTTCACTTAATCCTCAAGCCGACTCCGTGCCACAGTACTTCCATATCTTTCTCAGTCCATTCCTCTAAGCCTACTGATGGGTCACCGATCAGGACACCTCCATTCGGCCCTCGACCTAGTGCGACAACGGAATGTCCCATGCCAGGGATCCAGCCCCATTGTTCCACGTAAGTACGATCCTCCTCACCATACGCCAACTCGACCGCGAGCAAGACGGGCCAATCATCGGAAGAGAGCAAATCAGGGATCGAACCATCAAGTAGCTCAACGTCGTGGCCGTTGCGATTCGCAATCAGCTTCACGCCGCGGTACAGACCCAGCGTCGGCGTTCCGCTGGAGTCGGTCAAGCAGAGCGGGATCATTTCCGACTCGCTGACGTCGATTTCCTCCGCACGAAACAATGTAGCTGCGGCGGCTGGACTACACGTTGCCCAAGACGTCTGCATTGCGACGCCGTCTTTCCATTGGTCGCCTCCTGTCGGAGGTGGCCGAACAGCCATCGACAGCAGCGGCCAAAGGATCGCGGCGAGGGAGCCGCAAGCCAGGAGGACCGTCATGATGGAACGTCGCCACATGGGCGTCTTCGGTAAACGCCAAGCCCAGCCGGCCGCCAGGGCTGCGAAGACGGCAGCCAAGTTGGTGTAGATGATCGCTGCCGACGATGGCACTATCTTGGCCCAAAACAACTGACCTGATGCGTAAAACAGAAAAAAGACCATTCCGATCACTGCGGTCGCAAGACAAGCGATCGTCCGTTGGCCTTTGTCGGAATAAAGATACCGCCCCGTAAGCAATCCGCTCGCGAGCGAGACAAGAATCATCACGACGATCGCGGTCAGTAGGTCCGTTCCCATTGATCCGCCTTAAGGATAGACCACGATTTGGTGACGACAACAAGCGGGAAGGTCATTGCGGTTCCTTCTGCTGCGAACGACTGAGCTCGTTTGCCGTGATCCTCAATTGCGTCGACTCCGTAAGCCTGATTCCTGAATCGCTTTCTGCTAAGGAAATGGTCGTGGGAAAACAACGCTTTAACGTGACGATCGCCCTCGATGGCAGCTCGACCTCATCTTCACTGTCATTTGACGTGACGATTAGTGTTCGGCTGTCACCAGATTCGTTGGCTATTTTTAACTTGATCGCGGATGCCTTTGGGCGACCGAACAATTGAACCGCGTAGAACGTGACGTCGTCTGATGTCGCAACACCGACGCCCGTTTCCGTCACGTAATCCGCTAACATGTTCTCGCGGTGCGGGGGCGAGTCGATCCAGCCTTCGACAAAGACATCAATCAGGCTTTTGGCAGTCACCTCGCCGGTGTTGGTTCGATACGCAATGTTTTCGCGGACGACGCAATATTTGTAGCCAGATGCCTTGGCTCGTTCAGCCGGAGTGCGACCATCGGCATGGTGCCCGTATCTGTCGGTGTCAGCCATGAACTTGGCAAACTTGGATGCCGCCTCAGACAATTCCGCGTTCTCGCTGACAGGCGATGCATCATTTTCTTTTCGAAAGTCATTAGTTTGTGTGACGATCGCTCGTTCCACCTTAGTGACCATTGACTCAGCCGATGACTGAGCGCTTGCGGGTCCGATCATGGCGAGAACAAATAAGAGCGTTGAAGAAAGCTGCCGCATCATGAATACCCTTGTCGATTTGCTTTTTGGTCTCCGCTGCGTGGTCCGTCACCCTGCTGGCGTCTCGGATTGGGACGTCAACAGGGAACGCGCATCGTTCGCGATCGCAACTGATCATTCGTCCTCGGGAAGTGTGATATCCACGTCCGGCGTCTTGATTTTCTTTTCCTTCATATCGACATCGACGTCGGGCACTTTCATGGTGCTTTCTTCCATCTTTACATCCACTTCGGGAGCATCGACGTCGTATGCGGGCAGTTGCCCAGGTTCACCGCTCACATCGACGTCAACGTCAGGGAGTTCACCTTCACGAGTTTGGTCGACATCACAGCCAACGGCACAAAGAGTAATGGCGACTGCGAGGGAACTGTTCAGGAGTGCTTTCAACATGAGATTACCTAAGGTGTGTTTGGAGAGAGGCGGTGAGCTCCAAATCGGGAGGTTCTATTTACAACCGCCAAAACGTCGAACCGCGGGAGTCAACAGTCGCGAAAATGTCGTCAACGCCCGTGATCAAGCAAGGCTATCAAGCAAGGCTTTGATCAGGCACGATGACACGAGTCGTTGAGCCCGTGCTTCCGTCTCCAGCGTGGGTGCAACCCCCATGCCAAAGGCCTTAACCCGCCCGCATTCACTCGGTTTTGAGGGCATTCACTCCGTTCTTGGGGGAAGGGGAGTGGAAACCGGAAGCTCGCCGAGCACCTTGGATCAATTTCGGGCACCGCGCCAAAACAGAATCACCTCGCAAAAATCACGTCGCCCCGATCTCCAATCGACGATCGTCGATTATTCATGTCGATCATTGATCATTCATGGTCATGTGCGATCGTTCCTCGGAACGACTTTCCGTTGATCGTTAGGACAAGTTTTGGTTCGGCCCCTTCTTCATCCAGATGTACACCGAGTTCCGCGTCAGCCGAAACAAAGCGTGACGACTTGCCTTGCGGATCGTTTTCATCAGGCGATGCGGCCAGCTTGAATTGTTCCGGCTTTCCGTCGTGTTTGACATTGATCGTAATCTCGGTTGATTCGATCGGGATTTGCTCCGTCGCGGCTGCGTTGAGCACGTAGATTGTCACCGAGCCTGTGTCTTCGTCGTGAACGAGTTCGGCGTGGTATTCCTCGTTGCCCAGTTCGATCAATCCGCCGTGATGCGGCCCTTCGGTGGGATGGGCGTGATCGTCATGGGCGTCAACGGTGGCCGGAGGTGGCGACGTTCCCACGCCAGTTCCAGCGTTGGTGCCGCCGTCTTTGCATCCAACAAAGCCGAAGGTGACGGAAACGAGCGCGAGCGTGAAGAGTTTTGTAGAGCGTTTCATTGGTTTTTCCTGAATGGAGCTGGTTGATTTGAGATTTCTAGTGTCCTCGCCCCCGTGGTCGCGTGGTCGTCGATCTTGGATTCGCATCCCAGATTCTGCACGGCCGCGATGTGCTGTTGTGCCTTGGCCGAATCGTCAAAGTGCGTCTCTTTCCACTGGGGCAAGCCGAATGTGATCGACTATTCGGCACAGGCAGCGCTGCCGACAGACGCGAGTGCGACGAAGCACAGTAGTCTTGGAATTTGTTTCAATATCAAACTTTCCTTCATGAGAGATGATCCGTTCCCCTCCTGTCTTAGGTCGCGGATTCGGAATGGGGCAAGGTGGTCTCAGTCGTCCGTGACGGAGAAGGGTTGATCTGTTGGTGAGTTTCCTTGTTTCAGGATTCTTCAAACAGAGGAGTCTCAGTTTTCGATTCGTTGACAACTCGCTGCGCCGCTTTCAGTCCGATCAGCCAGAACAATGCCGGGTGAACGAAGAAGTCGAGCAACGTCGAGCTAATCAGACCCCCGAGGATGACGGTTGCGACTGGATACAGGATTTCTTTGCCGGGTTCGCCCGCCGCCATGACCAACGGAACCAACCCGATTCCGGAAGTGAGTGCAGTCATCAGCACGGGAGCGAGACGTTCCAGTCCGGCGCGAACGATCATCTCCTTCGACCAGTCCTCGCCTTCGTGCTGCACAAGATGCAGGTAATGGTTCAGCAACAGGATGCCGTTGCGTGATGCGATCCCCGCCAGTGATATGAATCCGACCATTGCGGCAACCGTCAGCGTTTGACCGGTGATGACCAACGCGGCCACCGAACCGATAAACGCCATCGGCAAAGCCATCATCACTTGCAGCGACAGATTGACGCTGCGGAACATTGTGTACAGCACCAAAAACACGCCGAGGAGTGAAACCGCGAACAGGATGCCGATCACCCGCGAGGCCGACTGCTGGCTTTCAAACTGACCGCTGTACTGAACGAAATAGCCCGGCGGCAGTGATTCGACGATCGGCTGGACCTTTTTTTGAATGTCTTGCACCACATCGACCACACCGCGCTCGGACACATTGCATTGCAACACGATCCGCCGCCGAACATTTTCTCGATTGATCGTGTTTGGCCCGCCGGATTCGTAAATGTTGGCGACCGATTCCAGTGGCAGCTTGCCGCCATCGGCGAGGTCAATCGTCAGGCGACGCAGCGTTTGCAGGTTTTCGCGATAGTCTTCATCCAGACGCAGCATCAGGTCGAATGTTCGTTGTCCAATCAAGATTTCGGAAACCACCTGTCCGTTCAATGCCGTTTCGATGAACTCATTTACCTCCACTGCGCTAAGGCCGTAGAGCAGCAACTTGTCGCGATCTAGTTCGATTCGCATTTGCGGAATGATGACTTGCGGTTCAACCAACAAGTCGGTCACGCCCGGCACAGCTGACATCGCTGCTTCCATCTCCCCCGCTTTGCGACGGAGCAAGTCGAGATCATCACCGTAAATTTTGATACCGATCTGTGCCTTCACGCCGGAAATCATGTGGGAGATCAAGTGGGCGATGGGTTGTTCCACAGCGGTCACAATGCCGGGAATGTCGGCCATTGCTTCACGAATTTCTTCGAGCTGTTCTTCACGGGAACGCGGTGAATCTGGATCGAGTTCCAGGATCAACTCGCTCATGTTGACGCCCTCGGCGTGCTCATCCAACTCAGCACGACCGGTTCGCCGAACAAATCCTTTGATGTCTTCGATCTGACGCAATCGAGTTTCAATGCGACCGGCGATGTCGTTGGAAGTTGTCAGCGAAGTTCCCGGAGGAAGCACCACGTTTAGCTGCACCGCACCCTCGTTAAATGGCGGCAAAAAATCGCGTTCAAGACTCACTAGGAACATGCCGGCCAACGCAACCAACACCGCCGTAACGGCGAGGTTCAGTCGCGGCACCGTGAGACTGAAGCGGATGACTTTGTCGCCAACCCATTTGATCGCTCGCAAGACCAAGCCGTCTTTCTCCTGTCCCTTGAGTTTCTGCTTGCCGAGCAACCAGTACGAGAGCACGGGAGTGACGGTCAAGGAGACCAGCAGCGACGATAGGATCGAAACGATGTAGGCGACACCGAGCGGAGCAAATAGACGCCCTTCCATGCCCGACAGTGCGAATAGCGGCAGGAACACAAGGATGACGATCATCGTGCCGAACACGATCGAGTTACGGATTTCGATGCTGGCTCGAAACACGACCAACAGCGGATGCTTTGGGTTTTCGCTCGCGCGGTTTTCCTTCAATCGGCGATAGATGTTTTCCACATCGACAATAGCGTCATCCACCAATTCACCGATCGCAACGGCCAAACCGCCCAAGGTCATGGTGTTGATCGACAATCCAAAAACGGAAAAAACGATCGCGGTCATCACCAAAGAAAGTGGGATCGCCGTCAACGTAATGAATGTGGTGCGGACATTCATGAGAAACAGGAACAGGATGATGACGACCAGGATACCGCCATCGCGAAGTGCTTCGGCCACATTCTCAATCGCTCGGTCGATGAACGACTTTTGGGTGTAAAGCGGTTCGATGCGAAGGTCACTGGGAAGCGAAGGACGCAAGTCGTCGATCGCCGCCATCACATCTTCGGTTACTCGCCGCGTGTCAGCACCGGGTTGCTTGTTGATGGTGAGAATGACGGCTGGTCCTCCGGACCACCCAGAAGTGGAAAACTGAGAATTGAGAGGGGGAGAGTTCTTTTCGTCTCCATTCTCTGTTCTCAATTCTCCATTTCTTACAAACGCCGAACTATCGCCACGTTTCACCTGCGGGCCTTCGATGACATTTGCAATCTGCCCCAGCGCGATCGGACGTCCTTCTTTCAGCGTGACGACGACTTTTTGCAGGTCTTCAATTTTCTGAACGCGACCCAATGCACGAACGAGCAGCTCGTTCGGACCTTGTTCGTCCAGGTATCCGCCGGTCGCATTCTGGTTGCTGTTCTGAACTGCTTGCTTGACTTCGTTCAGCGACACACCGAAACGCAGCATGGCATCTGGATCAACCAAAACTTGAAACTGCTTTCGCCCGCCGCCCATGGTGAATACTTGCGAAACACCAGGTATCGTGAGTAGCCGTTGCCTGACCACCCAATCACCAAGCGTTCGTAACTCAAGCGGTTCGGTCACACCTTCGTCGCTCCACATTCCCAACATCAGGATTTGACCCATGATCGAAGAGATCGGTGCGAGGGTTGGTTTGACGCCCTGCGGCATCCGTTCTTGAACGAGTTGCAATCGTTCGTTGACGATTTGACGGTCGTTGTAAATGTCCGTGTTCCAGTCAAACTCGACATAGATGACCGAGATACCGACGCCGGATGAACTACGAACCGCTTGCACGCCGTTGGCCCCGTTGACCGCTGTTTCAATCGGGAACGTAATCAGGGTCTCCACTTCTTCCGGCGCCAACCCTGGTGCTTCGGTCATGATGACCACGCGCGGCCGGTTCAGGTCGGGGAAGACGTCAATCGGGGCCTGCATCGCCTGCCAAGTCCCGTAGCCCACCAGGAACATGGCAACGGCGATCACGAGCAGGCGTTGTCGGAGTGCGAAACGGATGATTGAATTTAACATTGCACAATGATGATGATTGGAGTTTGCAGATTGTTTATGTCTATCTGCTGCTGTGGGTTTTTCTTAAGGCGATCATGATTGCGGCAACGCTTCAATCATCTTCATCACACTCAGAGCAAACACCTGCGTCCGCTGTTTCAACTCACGACCATCCATCCTTTATTCTCCGATCTGCAACCAACAATCTTCAATGGTTGTGTCCTGCGTGTGGATCAACGCCACCGCCAGACTTGTTCTTGAGAGCCATTTGCATCTGATGAGCGCCACGCATCGCAATGACGTCACCGGGGAACAGTGAGCCATCGTTGTCGATCACGGCGGAGTACTGATCGCGGTACTTCACATGAACTGGCACTCGGTCGAAGTGACTGCCGTTCTGCTGGAATACGAATGTTTCCGCTCCTTCGCTCGCCACCGCTTCGACGGGAACCACGATTTGCTCCGGCATTTCTTCGACCGGTACTCGCAACTGCATCCGTTGACCGGGGACGTAGCGCCATTCGACATAGCGATTGCCGTCGTTGCGACGATCCTTCGCAACTTCGTTTGGAAGCCGAACATAGAAGTTCAAGGTGCGTGACGTGGCATCCACTTGGTTGGCCAGGTAGGCAATATCCAAGGCTTCGATAACGTGGGATTGGGAGCCTGGTTGTTCGATGATCGCTTCGACTTTCCAACCGTTTTGTGACGCACTTCGGAGCTGTCGAATGTCTTGCTCGAACGCAAGACCTTCGATGAACAACTCGTCGTAGTCGGTCAGGATACAAAGTGTTTCGCCTGCGTTGACGGATTGTCCTTTGTGTACGGCCAAGTCTTGCAGGATCAACGGGCCAGTGTGCTGAGAGCCAGTGTGCTGAGAGCCAGTGTGCTGAGAGCCAGTGTGCTTGGACGCATCTTCCAGAACGTAATTCGCCTGGACGAAATGCCGAGTCAATCGCAATTCGGCTTCACCGTGGCTATCCACGCTCGGGGTAAAAACCTGTAGCTCACGCAGCAGCCGTCGCTCGCGTTCGATTTCATTCACTTGGTCGTCCGACAGGCCGTGCAAACGCAACGCTTCACGCTGAGCACCGAGATTCGCTTTCAGCTTGTCGCGGGAGTATTGCCGCTCCAACAGAATCTTACCCGCGACCGCACCGCTTCTGGTGACTTGCTCCAAACGGGTGATCTCGCGATTCTCCACATCCAGCTCACCGAGTGTACGGACAAAGTCGGTTTGTGCGTTGACGAGGTCTTCGTGGGTCAAACGAATCTGAAATAACAGGCTTCCCGGCTCAACCGCTTCGCCTTGCACGGCGTGAACATGGGTGACGACACCGGTCATCGGCGTGGCAACTTGGACTCGCGAGCGACCGGGGCGTTCGACAACCACGGCGGGGACCGTGATGGAGCGGCGGAACGTTTCCAGCGTGATGGGGCGGATCGTTTCGTCGGACAATCCGATGTTTCGGATCGCTTGCGGTGACAATTCGAGCGAAGTCGCCTCGTCGTGCCCAGCATGCGTTGCATGATCGTGACCGGCATGTGAATCAACCTCGCCAGCCGCTTCACCCACGTGCGATTCGCCGTCTCCATTGCGGAACGATACCGCGGTTCGATCGACCCACGCCTTGGTGGCCGGGAACCAATGCTGCCAAGTAAAACCACCGATGATCACAATGATCAGCGTGGCGACGAACCAAACCCACTTCATGGGGACTTTGGGCATTCGGATTTTCATGGTATCGAAACCAATGGAACAACTGCCGGAGAAACCGATCCACGATTCGGATGCGTGTGGATCAAAGGAATGTCAACGCCAAGAAGCGTCCGTAGCAGATGAACGGCGAACACCAGCCACACAGGTCAGTGCTTGCGGGTGTCACCAAGAGTGTTGGAGCTGAGGCACGAGGATCGAAAATCTTTACGACTTCCGCATCGGCAAAGAGGCACGAACACTCTCATCCAATCACGGACGAGAGCGGACCATTACAGACGCCAAACTTGAGTCTTGAGGCGGAGAGGCGACTGCACGCAGTGCGGATCGGGCGGCGAGCCATACGGCTTGCGTGGTGTGAGCAATTCTTGCGACGACAACGACAAGCAACACGTCAGCAAGGGTGACCAATCAACGATCAACATCAACGAAATGTCATTGTCTCGTTGATCCGCAACAATATTGCAGTCCGCTTCGTCGCAGGATTCATGCGGTGCATGTGAACCCGAACAAGGCAATTCTGAGCAAGGATGTTCGGAAACAATTTCATTCGTGTCGTCATCAAAGCACGGAGCCCGGTGGCCTTCGTGGGCATGTCCGTCATGATCGTGGCCAGCGTCGTCAAGTCCAACCACGTGCGGAACGTCCAACATCACCTGGTCAACATTGTGACGGTGCGTGTGACCCGCGTGAGCGTGATGCACGCAACAACCCAGCAGCGCGTGAAGCACTACGGCGATCATCGTCGAATAGGTGAGGAGCTTGTGAAACATGGTCGCTTTGAAAAATGCCCCGACGACTGGCAAAACAGTACGAATCGTCGCAGTATTACTATCGAAATTTGGCCGGTGGGTCTACAGCTAAACTACGCAGGAAGGGCAATGCACAACCTGTACCAATCGCAAATTAGCGGTGAATCATTAGGAAAAACGGCAAAAACGTCGCCCAGCACCGTTTGAGGTTGTCGTCAACCTGACCGCGACAGTGTCGCGTCATGCGACATCAGCGCAACCGCTGGGGCCGAAGGTAGCTCGTCCGGCGGAGGCTTTCTCTATCCCGGGGGGACAACTTGTCGACCTCCATGACTTGGTCGAACCGGGGTCAGGCTTTATTGTCAGACCTGCCGCTGTGATTAAAGAACTTTGACATCGCAGCAACGGCATCCATCAATGGTGAATCGCACGGACTCTTGTTCCTGACCAGTGCCCCACCGGTATTGATGTGAATGACAACGTCGCTGTCAAGCAATCCTCAACTTGACGTCGCAGTGGTGTCACGCACTGGACCAGCTTTTGTCGCCGCAAGTCGCTTTTTGCAAAGACTTAAGAATGGGCGTTGAGGGACTCGAACCCCCGACCCTCTCGGTGTAAACGAGATGCTCTAGCCAACTGAGCTAAACGCCCGGGTCGTCAGGTCAATGAAATTCGATTGACCTGGATTTGTCTGCTGATTCTATGTCGCCAGATTTGACGATCGGGTTCACTTCTTTTCCATAAACACACAATGACGAGCTAAATAACGCACGATCAATAGGTGACGCATTTCGTAGTGGACGACGTTACGATTCCCGTGCATTAGGACTCGTAACCTCGTCCACTACCCCAGTCAATGATCGGTTGTTGCTACGTATTGGCCGATCATGCGGTGCTTGTTCGCCTGGGAAATGCTTTTGAACTCAGAGTCTTGAGCTCGGATTCTTAGACGCTGGGCGACTGCGCGGTCGCCAAGGTGGGTCTATCGGCCAAGCATTCGGGCTCGACGGTTGCGACGTTCCGCTTGGATCTTTTGGCGGCGGCGGATTTCGCTGGGCTTCTGATAATGCTCCCGGCGACGCATTTCTTTCTTGATCCCGCTACGCTCAACCAATTTACGGAAACGACGGACAGCTTCTTGGATTGTTTCGCTGTCACGAACCATCAACTTGACCATTTTTTCTCCACTAACATTTTGAGTCCTCTTTCAATAAGTACGAAGTTTCACAAGCAAATGCTCAGACGCCCCCCGAAAAGGGATGTCCGAAGCGCAGTCGTGTTTCGCAGGGCCACGAAGTGTAACGATCGTACTGTGGTTCCTGCAACGGCCATCTTTTCTTGTTCACCCGGTTTTTTTCGTGTTTTAGGCCGTCTATCCACCGCCCCCGGCCCCGATCCGGTGCGAATCGCTCGGTCGGCAGAATCGATACCGCCGGACAAGCCTTCAAAATCCGCAATCTTTACCCGACCGGTGTGACAGGATTGATCGGAACGACAGCGGATTGAGCCCCCAGGAAGGTCCGATTTCACGGGAGTTCTCGGCCTGTAACCGTCGGCTGACAGGGGTTCAGGCCCGAGAACGCAGACCGCCCGACCGGCTTGGTTCAAGCCGATCCTCAACACGGACCGCCGATGTCTTCTCCTGCTGCTGCCAACGCCGACCCCTATGAACCTGGACAATTGCTGGCCGAATTGGAGCAACGACAGGATGATGTTCTGGCCCAATTGGACGCATTGGACGCTCAGCTGAGCGAAGTGCTAAAGGGGTTGGAGATCTCGGTTGATGAGGATCCGGAGTTGGGCGACGAGGATTCTTGAGGCGGGCGGTCAGTTGACTTGCGGGTCGAAGGTGGCGCCGCCTACGCCTGCGGCTTCGGGTCAAACAGGGGGGGGCGTGCGGGGCAAACAGGCTGACGACCGCCCTCTCAATCGTCGTTGTTTCTTGTCAGGTGGCCGCTGCGACCGATCGCTAGCAGCAGCCACGACATGACGCTGATGCTGCCGCCGACGCCGAGAATGCCCAGCAAGCTGACGTTTTGCATCCCCATGAATTCGGTCTCGGTAAACAGCAGCGGCGGTACGTTGAATGCCATCATCAGGGACGAACCGAGAAAGACGGCGCTGGTCATCATTCCCAACACCAGCCGGTTGACCGATGGGCTGAGTCGCTGATGGTCCAACGAAAGTTTGATGTCGCCACGTCGAATTTGTTGGATCAACGAGATGGCTTCGTCCGGCGCGGTCTCCAGGAAACTCTCTGCTTCCAAGTAGATGCGTTGGGCTTGTCTCAATCTGCGTTTGGGGCTGATGCGGCGAAGTGCGATTTTACGTGCAAGCGACCGGACGACTTCCAGAGAGTCGAAACTCGCACCGAGTTCGCACAGTGTGCCTTCCAACGAAATCAGCATCTTCAGGACAAGCGCCGACTGATTGGGCAGCTTGATCGAGTGACGGTGCAGGATCGCGGTCAGCTCGTTGAGCGCGCCGGTCAAGTCAAAACCGCCGAGACTTTGTTTCCCATAGGTGGCAACAAAATCCGCGACATCGATGGCCAAGGCCGACTCGTCGAGTGTCGGTGGTGTGCTGCCGACTCGCCTTATGAGACGAACCAAGCGGTTTTGATCGGCGCGTCCGACCGCGACCAGCATGTCTTCGATATTTTCTCTCAACATTTCATCGATGCGTCCGGTCATCCCGAAATCGAGAATCCCGAGTCGACCGTCATCCAGGAGAAACAGATTGCCGGGGTGCGGATCGGCGTGGAAGAGCCCCTGGTCAAAGATCATCCCCAAGTACACTTCCGCGAGCGTTTCGCTGAGTCGCTGTTTGGTGCCGGCGTCGAGCGTGGCCAGCTCTTGTTTGGACCTGATCACGGTGTGTGACTTGGCATCGGTCTTTCCTGGCTCGCCCTCAGTGTCTTTCACGCGACCATTGGCTGGTCGTGATGAAGTGGATGGTGATGGGGCAGAAGTCGTCGAGGTGGTTGGCGTGTCCGGTTGGCAGGCATCATCGGTGCCAAAGTAGGCTTCCAGTGAATGACCGACCATTTCGTCCATCACCAGGACACGTCTTGTGCACAAGGACGTCACCGGAACGGGCACGACGACCTGAGGATGATTTTTGGCGATCCAATGGGCAAAGTGCTCCAAGCTCTGGCGTTCGCGATCGAAATTGAGTTCACGCGTGATCATCGGGGCGAGCTGATTGGCGACATCGCTCGGTCCCCACGCCGCGAGAGCTTCGACACGTTCGGCGAGTACGGCTAGGCCGGAGAGGACTTCGATGTCCTCACGGACGGTCTTTTCGATTCCCGCCCGCTGGACTTTAATGACTACGCGACGACCATCTTTGAGCCTTGCACGGTGGACTTGTCCGATCGATGCGGTCGCTAGCGGTTTGGGGTCGATGGACGCGAAATGCGACTGGTAGTCTTCTCCCAGCTCAGCGGCGAGCGTTTTCTGGACCGTTTCGATGCTGTCGGCACGAACGTTGGCGCGAAGGCGTTTGAGTTCTTCGCCGAGTTCCGGTCCGGTCAGGTCGGGGCGTCCCGCGAGGACTTGGCCGAGCTTGATGAACGTCGGCCCCAGGTCGGTCAGCGCCATGCGAACGCGTTGCTCGCGTGAATATTCTGCCAGCGGCGTACCCGAGGGGTCTTTGAAGAAACCTCGCAGGGGAAATCGCTCATACTGGCTGAACCAATCCGCCAAACCATATCGCCTCAAGACCGCCAGGATCTCCCGCCATCGGCGGAGGTTGCGGTACAGTTGTGGGATCGCGGAGATTTTCATGGTGAAAACATTGTGATTGACGCAACGTGAACCGAACACAACCCGCAGGAACAAATCCTTGAATTGGTGGCAACCTCTCCTGCTGACGCTGCAACTGATGGTCGGTTCGGTCCTGATATCAGGATTGGTCGGATTAGTCGGAGCATGGGGCGCTACCGTGGCGACTTCATCGCTAGGCGTTGCGTTCAAGAGAGGCGGTCGAGGGAACGGACTTTTGGCGGTCGCAAGTCGGTTCGCCGGCCACCTGTTTTTCTTGGCAATGGTGGCGGCGATCGCGACTCCGATGGTTTTGCACGCCGCTGCGTGGGAAGCCGCTGCGGGAAAGTTCGGCTGGCTGTCGCTGACGCAGTCTGGCAGCCGGACGTACGAAGGTTTAGCGGGGCGATACAGCGGCATGGTCGCGTGCGTGTGGGTCCATGGATTGCTGGGTGCCGCGATGGTTTCCCTGGCGACGTGGGTGGGAATGCGACGCATCCCAAGCGTTTTCTTGAGGCAAGCTTCGTTGGAGATGGGGCCATGGCGGCGATGGTGGACGGTGCAATTGCCGCTCGCGGCTCCTTGGACGATCACTGCTTTGTTGGCCACGGCGGCGTTTGCGGCGACTGAGATGACGGTGGCGGATTTGTACGGGGTGCGAACGTTGGCGGATTCGTTTTATCTGTTTCACGCGGCCAATCCAGATGTCGGTTCCGTGCTGAGCACGCTGGTGCTGCCGGCCGTCTTTGCTTTGACGATCATCGCCCATTGGTTCTTGGGAAAACATCGATCGTTTGACTTGCAAGATCGAGTAGCAGGTCCGTCATCGGAGGCATTTGCAGAGTTGTCAGATGCGGATCAGGGCGACGCCACGCGGATGGATATCGGCGAAGATTCAGCTGCAAGTCAAGCGATGGCGATCGTCGCGTTGTTCGTTTGCGCGAGCTTGATCACGTTGATCCCGATCGCCAGCTTGGTGATCAAAGCCGGCCACGATGTGACGTTGATCACGGCGGCGGATGGCTCAACGGTGGCTAAGGTCACGTGGTCGGCAACCGAGTGCATCAGCCGCTTGCTGCGTGCCCCGTTGGATTTTGCAAAAGAATATCAATGGACGATCGTGATCGGGCTGGGGGCGGCTTGCTTGGCGACGATGGTCGCATGGCCGCTGGCGATGTTCGGGCGCGGTCGACCAGTGTTTCGGCGAGTCGTGGATGTGTCTGCGGTGGCGGCGTTCTTGATCCCAGGGCCGATCGTCGGTTTGATGATCGTGAAATGCTTTGCGATGGGTTTGCCCGGCATGCGAGCGATTTACCAGCAGACATTACTGCCGACTTGGATCGCTCTGAGTGTTCGAGGAGTGCCGATCGCGTACTGGATATTGCGAACGGGTTATCAAGGAATCGGACGAGATGTCGTTCATGCTGGGCGGCTGGACTTGACTTGGGCGAAGAGGATTTGGAGCATCGATCGGCCGCTGCTGGCGGGGAGTTTGCTGGCCAGCATGCTGGCGGTAGCTGTTTTTGCGACGGGCGACGTTCCTGCGACTCTGCCGGTGATTCCGCCGGGGGTGACGAGTGTGGGGACACGCCTGTTTGCATTGCTGCATAGCGGGGCACGATATCAGGAAGCGTCACTGGCGATCTGGTACTTGATCTGCATTTTGTTTTTCGCGGGCTGGGCCAAACGACGTTGGATGCGGTGAGTCATTCCGGTCAGATGCGTGATGATCGTCGGATTTGCGGCAAAATCGAAAACGTCGGGCCAGTACTCCGACAGGCTCGGCTAAACTGTTGATGTCCCGTTGTTTTCATCTCTGTTTGTTCCCGTTGCTCCATGGGCATGAATCAAACCACACGGAATCGTGACGTGATCACCTATCGCTTTGGAAAGCATTTGACCGAAGGCCTGTATTTTGTGTCGTCGTTATCCATTGTGATGACCAGCATGATGGCGGTTTCGCCCTTTGTTGCTTCGTCCTGGGCGGTCGAGACCGTCACGTTTCGCTCCGGCAAGGACGACTTGGTCAACGGCAAGCCTGAGCCGACGCGGACGGTGGTCGGCGAAGCACTCGTGGAAGCGATTGATGGTGGATTGTTGTTGCAGTCCGATGATGGGCGAATTTGGACGATCCAGCCCGATCAGATCATTTCCAGAGAAACAGACGATCGACCGTTGGTGCCGATCACGGCAGATGCGATGCACGAGCGGATGCTGGAAGAGTTGCCAGCGGGGTTTGCCGTGTATCGAACCGCCAACTATTTGATCGTGCACAACACCTCCGAGGCCTACGCTCGCCAAGTCGGTACATTGTTTGAACAGTTGCACCGCGGCTTCTTTGCATTCTGGAACAATCAACGATGGGATTTGCCCGAACCACGGTTTCCGTTGGTCGCATTGGTGTTGTCCGATCGCAATGAGTTTCTCAAACACGCCGGGGCGGAAGTCGGCAGCACGGCCAATTTGGTCATCGGCTATTATCATCTGTCGAGTAACCGAATGACGACGTTCAACGTCCCTGACTTGGAGCGAAACGTTGCCACAATCATTCACGAAGCCACGCATCAACTGGCGTACAACTGCGGAGTACAGCAGCGGTTCGCGGACAATCCCAAGTGGGTCAGCGAAGGATTGGCGATGTTCTTTGAGTCGCCAGATTTCCGTAGTGCATCCATGTGGCGAAGCATCGGGCGTATCAATCAAAAGAATCTTGCGCGATGGCGAGAATACTTACCGCGGCGTCCTGCCGACTCGCTGGCAACGCTGATCTGTGATGACAAGCGTCTCAGCAGCGAAGCGACCGCCGAGGCAGCGTACGGTGAAAGCTGGGCGCTGACGTACTTTTTGCTCAAAACGCGGAGGGAAGAGTACGTCGCTTATCTTAAGAAACTGAGCGAAGGCAAGCCGCTGGCAGAACTGTCCGGTCGCGAGCGTATCAAGATGTTCGAAGAGTCGTTTGAGACCACGCTGCCAAAGCTAGACAAAGCGTTCGTGATGTACATGCAGCGAGTACGCGGCTGACGTCAGCGGATGAGTGCCGATGCCGCGTCTTCCGCTGCGGCGCAACCTTCTAGCCCGGATGATTCATAACCCGACGCGTCAGCGAGGGATACTCGGTAAATCCCTCGCTGACGCGTCGGGTTATGAAAAACAATCTGCACTTCCCAACGATGTCCCAACTCAATGTCAAGAATCTGTTTGCGCTAAAATCAATCATCCGCATGAATCATCCGGGCTAGGGCTACACTGGTCGCTGGGACTACCACTGGCCGCTCGGATACCACTGTTGTCAAATGGAAGGGATCGACGATCCATTTGCTGGCGCACTTGGTAGTGGGATTCGTCAGAATTCCTTTCGGACAGGATTTCTGGCGAAATCCATTACGCCACTTGCAGGATTTCTGGCGAAATCCACTACGCCACCTATTGATGCAGCGTCCCTCAATCGATCGATTCCACCTTGCTCTCACCTCAATGATGCATCTCATGTCTCACCGTTTTCTGATCGCGTTGGTCGTGCTCTCACTGATTTGTATTGGTGGCCTCCAGTCGAATCATCAAACTTCAGCTCAAGCTCAGTCGCAAGCAGAACAGTCGACCGACTTGGTGATCTACGGCGGGACTTCGGCGGGCATCGCGGCGGCGGTGCAGGCCAAACGCATGGGAATGAGCGTGGTCGTCATCGAACCGTCCGATCGTGTCGGTGGGCTGACCACCGGTGGGCTTGGGCAAACCGATATCGGCAACAAGTCCGCGATCGGAGGCATCGCTCGCGAGTTTTATCAAGACATCGCCAAGCACTATGCTCAGCCCGAAGCATGGAAATGGCAGACTCAAGAACAGTATCGCAGCGACGGTCAATCACGAACGCAACAGGGCGAAGATGCGATGTGGACATTTGAGCCCAGCGCCGCTTTGTCCGTCTATCAACGTTGGATCGATGAAAACAAGATCGATGTGGTGTACGGCCAGCGACTCGATCGCGACGCGGGAGTGATGATGACTCGCAGTCGTCCGGCACGAATCATCGGGATTCGAATGGAGTCTGGCGAGACTTATCGAGGCAAGATGTTCATCGACGCGACGTACGAGGGCGATTTGCTGGCGACCGCTGGCGTGAGTTACACGGTGGGACGCGAAGCGAATTCACAGTACGGCGAGACGCTCAACGGTGTGCAAACCAGGATGGCACGACACCACCAACTCTTCAAAGGCATCGATCCGTACGTCGTCCCGGGCAACGCCGACAGCGGGCTGCTGCCCCACATCGACCCTGAAGGACCGGGGATCGAAGGCGGCGCGGATCATCGCGTTCAGGCGTATTGTTTTCGCATGTGCCTGACCGATCATCCGGAGAACCGAATCGAGTTTCATCAACCCGAGGGCTATCGACCGGAGTGGTACGAACTGATGTTGCGAAACTATGAAGCGGGTGAGAATTCGGCCCCCTGGATCAATTCACCGATGCCCAATCGCAAGACGGACACGAATAACCGGACGGGTTTCTCAACGGATTTCATTGGGCAAAACTACGACTATCCCGAAGCGAGCTATGAGCGACGTGAGCAAATCGTGGCGGAACATCGACTGTATCAGCAAGGATTGATGTGGACGCTGGCCAACCATCCGCGGGTTCCATTGTCGGTTCGCAAATCGGTTTCACGATGGGGAATGTGCAAAGACGAATTCACCGATGGCAACGGCTGGCAAAATCAGCTTTACATACGAGAAGCCCGGCGGATGGTCGGCGAGTATGTGATGACGCAAAAGAATTGCCAAGGCGTCGCGGTGCCCGACCCGGTTGGACTGGCCGCCTACACCATGGACTCACACAATCAGCAACGCTACGTCGATGCCGATGGCCATGTTCGCAATGAAGGAGACGTACAAGTCGGTGGATTTCCCCCGTATGGCATCAGTTATCGATCGATCTTGCCCCAAGCCGAGGAAGTGTCCAACTTGCTCGTACCCGTTTGTTTGTCGGCGACGCACATCGCGTTCGGCTCCATTCGCATGGAACCCGTTTTCATGGTCTTGGGCCAGTCGGCGGCAACGGCGGCGAAGCTGGCGATCGATGAGAACAAACGGCTGCACGACGTCCAGTACGACAAGCTTGCAGAGACGCTCAAAGAGAATGGACAGATTTTGGAGCATGTTGGTCCAAAGCCGGTGGCGGGTATCGATCCGAGCAAGTTACCGGGTGTCGTTGTCGACAATGACGGGGCGACCCTGAAAGGACCTTGGATGACTAGCAGTTCTTCTTCGCCGCGGGTGGGACATGACTATATGCACGATGGTGATGACCACAAAGGCGAGTGCGTCGCCACCTATGTTGCGAAGCTACCTGCGCCGGGTGACTATCGAGTGGTGCTGTTTTGGCCCCCGTATTCCAACCGGGCAACCAACGCTGCGGTGACCGTCATCGACGCGGATGGCCGACGCACGACGGTTCACGTCAATCAGCGGAACTTAGCATCCAAGGGACAACACGTGGTTGGCACGTACTCATTCTCTCAGTCAGCGACCGTTGAGATCACCAATGCCGATAGCGACGGTCACGTGATTGCCGATGCGGTTCAGTTTATTGCAGCCGACGATGTAGATGAGGTTTCGGACACCGCAGAACCAAAGTCTGGGACGCCGCGTTGATGGACTTTGGGTTTGACAGTTTAATGCCGCCGTTGGTTGCGATTTGCTTGGCGATCGCGACACAGCGAGTGGTGCTGCCGCTGGCACTGGGAGTGTTTTGCGGCGCTGTCATGCTGGCCCCTCACGATTCGATTTTGTTGTCGCCGCTGTTGTACTTTCGCTACACGATGCAGGACTCGATCATGAGTACATCGCATCTGCAAGCGCTGTTGTTCAGTTTGCTGCTTGGCGCGATGGTCGGTGTGCTGGAGATCGGCGGTGGCATGCGTTCGTTGATCGGTGGATTGGCTAAAACGATCCGCTCCCGTCGCGGTGCTCAGACGTTAGTGGCCACTTCGGGATTGGCCGTTTTTTTTGACGACTATGCCAACACGTTGTTGGTGGGCGGCACGATGCGCTCGACAGCGGATCGCTACGGGATGTCCCGGAGCAAGCTGGCATATCTGGTTGATTCGACAGCCGCGCCCGTAGCCGGCCTGTCAATCATTAGCACTTGGGCGGCAACCGAAATCTCGTACATGAGTGACGGGCTGATGGCTGCGGGGATCACGGATCGAGCGGCGGGATTTGAGCTTTTCATTCGTTCTATTCCTTATCGCTTTTATCCACTGCTTGCGCTCGTGATGGTCTTTATCATCGCGCGAACCGGTCGAGATTTTGGCCCGATGCGATCGGCTGAACAAGAAGCGATGGACCGGCATCTCGATGGCGGTGGTTCTGCGGAAAACGGATCTGGTGACGATGAAGCAGTGAGTTCATTGCCACGCTACCTGTGGCTGGCCGCGATCATACCGGTGTTGCTTTGCATCGCGGTCGTCGGTGTGGTGTTGATGATCACGGGATATCTCTCACTTGGACCGCAGAACGCTGGACTTCCCACATGGAAGTATTTGGGTTTGGTGTTCAGCAACGGTGATTCGTACCGAGCGTTGATTGCGGGCGGGGCGATCGGTTGGGCGGCGACGTCGTTGATGCATCTGGGGATGGGCGGTTGCCGACCGGTGGATTTGTTTTGGGGAACGTATCGTGGCGCCAAGCAGATGATGCCGGCGATGGTCATCCTCTGGTTTGCCTGGGCCTTGTCTGCACTGACGGAGCCCGATCGATTGAACACGAGCGGTTATTTGGCTGCGGTACTTTCCAACGGATTGGACGTGAGATTGCTGCCGGCGATCGTATTTGTCATCGCAGGTTTGACCGCGTTTTCGACAGGCACGAGTTGGGGGACGATGGGAATCCTAACTCCATTGTCGGTATCCTTGGCAATCACGATGGATCCGAGCGGGGGCCCCGGAGGTGCGATTTGCTTGGCAACGTGCGGCAGCGTTTTAGCAGGAGCGATCTTTGGCGATCACTGTTCACCGATCAGCGACACCACGGTGCTGTCCAGTCGTGCAAGCGGTTGCGACCACGTGCGGCACGTGCGGACGCAGATGCCCTACGCGATCATCGTTGCGGCCGTTTGCATCGCGGTGGGGTGTGTGCCGGCGGCGTTGGGGGTTTCGCCTTGGATCAGTTTGCTGGCGGGGTCGGTGGTGCTGGTGGCGATTGTGCGATGGGTGGGCAAAGAACCGGTGCTTCACGAAGAGAATGAATCGCCGGGGTGAATCGTATCGACATTGATTTTGCCGCGTGCTTCTGAGGCTTGGGCAAGAATGTTCTATTGCATCGTCCAGTCTCAGAACGTGGGTTGGATAAATAAGCCGCCACGCGGTCAACAGACAATTCTGCTGGCTTTGCATACCTGCGTGCTCGGCGGGCGAGTACATTGTCAGTCCGTTGGCGGTGGATAGAGAACACATCAAGACTCGATTCAGGGAATAGACTTCCATGGACAGTGTGAGATACCGGCTTAGGAATTTATCATCGATCAATGGCGTCTTGGATTTCGCCGGGAATGCGTTGTTGAGGGAATTCTGGCGAATCCCATTACGGGATGCGTCAGGAAATGTTTCGTTGATCGTAGCGACGGGACTTTTGCTAATCGCAATGCTTTCGGCCGCCAATTCTTTTGCCGATGTGCAAGCGAACACCGAGCGGCCGAACATTCTGATCGCGATCTCCGATGACCAATCGTATCCCCATGCATCGGCGTATGGTGATCCCGCGATCAAGACGCCGGCGTTCGATCGAGTCGCCAAGCAAGGCATTTTGTTTCGCAACGCGTTCACACCCGCACCTGGTTGTAGCCCGATGCGGGCAGCGTTCTTGACCGGTCGCGAAATCTGGCAGAACCGAGAAGCGGGGACGCACGCGAGTGACTTTCCGACCGAGCTGCCGGTTTTCACACAACAGCTAGAACAAGCCGGTTATCACGTGGGGATGACGGGCAAAGGCTGGGGACCGGGCAAGTCCGCGGGCTGGCCACACAATCCAGCGGGCAAGGGCTACGGTAAACGCAAGATGGAGGCCCCCAAGGGGATTTCCAATCTGGACTATGCCGCCAACTTTGAAGATTTTCTGGCTGAACAAAAGGAAGGCCAACCGTTTTGCTTTTGGTTCGGCGGTCAGGAACCACACCGGGTCTACGGTGCCGGACTTGGTGCGGAGAACGGAGTCGATCCGGCGAAGGTCAACGTTCCAAAGTTCTTGCCCGATAGCGATGCGATCCGCAGCGACATGGCGGACTACTTGTTTGAAGTTCAGTGGTTTGACTCGCATTTGCAACGCATGCTGGACAAGCTTGCCGAGACCGGGCAGTTGGACAATACATTGGTGATCGTGACGAGTGACAACGGCATGCCGTTTCCTCGCGCCAAAGCAAATCTTTATGAATACGGCATCCACATGCCGATGGCCGTTTCCTGGCCGGCGGAGATTCCTGCCGGTCAAGACACGGATGACTTGGTGAGTTTGATCGATGTGACACGGGTCATTTTCGAAGCCGCGAGAGTCGTGCCTCGCCAATCCGAGCAGTTATCGGGGGTAAGTTTCTTGTCCCGTTTTCATGGAGCGTCGGACAAGACGGTGCCGGCCCGTGACGCGGTCTTCAGTGGTCGCGAACGGCATTCTTCGTCTCGATACAACACATTGGGCTATCCGAGTCGATGCGTTCGAACCAAAACGCATTTGTACATCCGCAATTTCAAACCGGAGCGTTGGCCGGCCGGGCCGGGACAAAAGTACGACGGGGCAAAGTTCAATGGCGACGGCGAATTGGTGGCTGGGAAACTCGGTCCGCCGCATGCGGGTTACCACGATATCGACGATGGACCGACCTTGCGTTGGATGGTCGATCACCGCGACGAACCCAAGGTCGGTCAGTTACTGAGTGCTGCGGTTGATCTGCGGCCTGCCGTCGAGTTGTACGACATTCGCACCGATCCCGCTTGCATGGACAATCTCGCTGGCAAGCCAGAGTTTGCGGAGCTGCAGCAGGCCATGGCTCAGACGCTGCAGGATCATTTGGTCCGCACCGGTGACTTGCGTCAAACCGATCCCGCCGCGGCAGAAATCTGGGAGACCTATCCGCGCCACAGTTCGCTTCGTTGGTTTGAAACTCCGCAGTGGGCGATCGACCATCCTGACGATGTGCCCGAGCAACCGTGGCTGGAAGCCAGGAGACCACGTCAAGAAAGCAAGTGAGGAGGCCGGAATGCTTCGATGATCTCTCGGGCTTCGTTGATCGTGTCGACCAAGTGGACGTTGTCTCGCATGTGTTCTTTGCCTGGCGTTTCCGCAAGGGATCGCATCAACGGCCATGCGGGACGCTCCTGTTGCCAGTACTCTCTGCCCAGCAGAATCATGGGAGATGCGTGCAGGAAAGTCTCGTAGTAGTTTTGAGCACCATCCTGGAACGTTTCTTGATCGGTCCCGGCGTTGCCAGGTGTATCGATCACGCCATGGTTGGCGATTTGCAGCAAGCCGTCCTCGCGAATGCTGTTGCTGAAGTACTTGGCGATGTCGGTAGCAAATGACGCTGGGGGCTCGTGGCCATAAAACCAAGTCGGGATCGCAAGGGTTGTGATTTCCTGGATGCGTTTGTCGGTGCGGGAGATTTTCAGGGAGGGAATCAGGACGCGGTAAACGGGATCCGACTCGGTGGCATCTACACGTAGCGGCGTCTCTCTGAGACACTGAAGATTGCGAGTCTCGGAGAGACTCGCCTACGTGGTGTTAGCGCTCGGCGTTTGCCTGCTTGACTTGTGGTTGGACGAGCTTGGCGCGAATCAAAATCATCATTTGGTTGGGAGATTGCTGCGGTGTTTCTGATCGGAAAGTTGAAACAATGGATGGCAGCTTTTTGAGAATCCCCGGCTCGGCGTCCGCCTTTGGTTGCGCGGCGACTTCGATGTACGGATCGATCAATAGAACCTCGCCTGGGCGGAGATCATGATGCGTTTGCAAGGACGTGGTCTGCAGTTCGGGAACTTGCACGATCGTTTCGCCATCGGAGATTCCGAAGACACGCTGAGTCGTAACCTGCTTGACCAACGCGGTGCGTAGAAAGACATCCAGCTCGATGGACTCGACGTTGACACTGGGGCAGACTCCGATCTCGGTGCCTTCGTCGAGCACCTGGATGTCCGACTGGATTCCGTTCTCTCGAGTCAGGTCCGTCAAGAACGGTCGCTGCTGAACGTCACTGATGGTAGCGGGGACATGATCATTGGTAATCACTCGTGGCGTCGCGATGATGCGACTGACGGCTGATTGGCGGACCTCCTCTCGCAGTTGCTTTTGGTCATCGGCCGTGATCGTTGCAGTTGAGATCGTGCCAGGAATGTAAGTGCAGGTCTGCCGCGAGTTAGATATCGGCGATCCATCGATATCGTTGTGTTTTGTTTCAGGGATTCTGGTGAACGTGGTGTTGATGTTGTTCGTCCCGATTCGTTCGTACCATTTGACACGCAAATCGGGTTGAATCGACAAGATCTCCATGTCGATCAGGACCGAAGTCGTGTCGTGCTTCATGCGGCTCCGTGCAAGAGCTTGCGCCGCGATCGTCGTCGCTGTCGCTCCGGTTGGTGCCGAAGCAAATGGGCCTGACGAGGGAGGGATTTCGCTCGTGGCTTCAGCCGGGTCAGGTAACGTCCCCGTCGCAGGCTCCCTCGCGGAGGCTTGTTGAACCGACTCGGTGAACGGCGGAATCGACTGCTGGGCGAAAGTGGGAGACGCTGCGAAAATGACAGCCGCTATCGCAGCGGCGTGTCGCAATGAAGGCAGAGGATGCATCGTGCTGTCCCGGAATGGAAGAATGGCGAATCGTTGACGATCGAGGCATAGCAGATCGGCGTGCCGGGGGGCAATGCCATTCGGGTGGTCTGAAAGGCCGCCGTCGCCAGGCGGCAATGCTGTGAAGCATTTTATCTGCTGAAATGCGGGACATACCTGCACGAAACGCGAGCGAGTTGGTGAGTCGCCAGATTCACTCGCTTGCGCTTCGTGCTAGTATTCTTGACGGTCAGAATGCTTTACAGCGTTGTATTTGCTGGGATGCTGCTCGGCGCCACGATGGCGGAACGGATCTTTTGAAAAGCTATCCCCGATACATTGAGCGAGTTATACTCGGCGTTTGGTGAAACTTTCCCCCTCTGTATCCTCTGCACTCCGGTCTCAACTGATGCTGCGATTCGCCCTGCTTTCGATCGGGCTCTTGCTCGCTTGTTCCAATGGTTCTGCGGAAATCGTGTTCAGTGAATTTGACTTGGCGACTGATTTGAGCAATCTGCCCACGGCGCCGACGTCAATCGGTACGCTTGCTCTGGGTGCCAACGAGGTCGAAGGAGCCCTGGTCCAAGGAGAGGTCAACGAGCTGGATATCGATCCTGATATCTTTACCTTCACCATCGGCGCGGGGCAGGTGCTGGACTCTGTCATCCTGCTGGACTTTGAAGGAGATGGGCATTTCTTTGGATTGGACGACGGGACCACCTCCGATTTTGGAAATGGAACCCAATTGCTGATTGCCACCCTGGTTGGTGACGCTGGGACATTGAACATCAACCTGCTGGACTTAACGACGGCTCAGCAGAATTTCGGTGGCCAAGGCGTGACGGCACCGCTGGGAGCTGGCGACTACACCATCTGGGTTCAAGAAAACCTCGCGGAGTTCAACGTGTTCACGTACACCGTCCAACTGAACACCAGCGCGGCCGCCGTACCCGAACCAGGATGTTTCGTGGCTCTTGTCGGATTGAGTGTCGCAGCGATCACGCAGCGTCGGCGTCGACGAACGAACTAGCGTCAACACCACGTGTTTGAGTTTGAATACTAGCACGGATGATTCATCAGCCGGCACGCGATAGCGTCCGGTTCCCGATTTCAGGCGTGAGAACCCGACGCTATCGCGTGGCGGCTGATATGCGCAGCCTGTTTGCGTGCCAATCCGCGTAAACCGTTTCGTGCAAACGCATTGCAAAGAGAATAATCTGAACTAGAACGGTGCGTCGTCGTCACCGGCTTCGTTGAACGCATCATTGGCGTCGGTCACTTTTTCGGTCATCGGTTCGCCGCCTGGGCCGCTGCCCACGACACGGAACGCGACAGCTTCACAGCTCAGGAAGTACTTGACTTCGCTGTTGGCGTCTTTTTGCCAGCGACGACCATTCAGGCGATAGGTGATTTCGACTTCGTCACCCATGTTCATATCGTCGACGGTATCGCAGAGATCACGAGTAAACTCGACGGGGACGTAATTGGTGAAACTGCCCTTGTCCTGCTCCAGGACCACCAATCTTTTTCGAAATCCCTTTGCTCCGTAGGTCTTGGTTTCTTCGATCAAGTGGACCACGCCACTGACTTTGGAATCGCTCATCTCTATTCTCTCGCATGTCTCTTGAAAAGGCATCAATCGCCGAAACGGGCATTGTAGCCGTCAAACGGGGACCTCACCACGGTGGGGTGAAACATCGACCTGGAGGCTTTTTCACGGCACCGCACCTTGCAGAGGGGACGAGATTTCTGGGGCCGAGGACCATCTGGGGACCGGGAATAGCGGTTTAGGGAAGTCAGGAGGACGTTGCCGATTTTAACACAATCAGCGCTGATCTCTGCTGGATTTCTGGGCGTGGGCACATACATTTCGAGTCGGTATCGATCCTGTTTCAGACGCGAGGGAGACTCATTTCATGTCAGGGCACAGATGCGGGCGTTGCGGCACAGGTTTTCAAAAGACACATCGCCGCTGGTTTGAAAAACTGGTCATGAGGGCAGCCTACTACTGTCCGAAATGCCAGCGGAGGCACTATCAACTCAAGTTGATCGGCCTGATCATCTGACTCGGCAGTCACACGTTTTTCTATTGCCGGCAAACAGCCGATCAGTTTGCGTCCACGGCTTCGTCGGCCAAGACACGGCGAGGCACCGCGATCCGACGATAGCGAAACTCGCGGAATAGAAAGAACAGGTTGATGGCGAACACCATCGCACCGACGACAAAGATCAGCGTTGCGATGCCGGGATCAAATCGGCGATTGATGGCATGCTCCCAGGTCCAGGCCCAATTGGGGGCTTCTAGGACCTCGTAGCTTCGAGGCGGTCCGCCGGTCAGCATGAAGTGTAAGATCAACGGCGTGACTAGCGCGGTGAACATGACCAAGAGACCGATCACGAGCGGCAGCACAAACGAGGAGCCGAAGCGTCGTGCCAATGGCATCGTCAACAGGCGAATGACGCTGAGGTAACCCAGCAAGTACCCCGCCATGATCATGGCAAAGATCAGTCCCGACGTCGTGTTGCGACGGCGAGACAGTCCATTGATCTCTGCAAAATCTCCGAAAGCACTCAAGACCAGCAGTCCAGCACAACCGCTGCAAATCGCGAACATGAATCCGGTACCGGGGCCTGGATAGAGCCACGTCAAAAACATGCGAGACAGGTACGTACGTGGCAACCCTCGCTGCACGCGTGGGCTGAGTTCTTTCGATTCGCCCAACATCAACGTGCCCACGATCAACCAATACAGTCCGATCATGGTCGAGCCGAAATTGATCGGCTCGACATCGCTGTACCGAACCGTTAGCGCAACCATGACGAGGATCCAAATGGATTGCTGTATCAACATCATCCATCGCAGCCCCGTCGATCTGTTTTCGGTGACCGGAGCGATCCTGGCAGCGGCGGCCATCAAAAACATGGCGGCAAAGGAGAGTCCGATCGCATAGAAATAGGAAGTGTCGATCAGCGTCCCCAGATCGAAAGACATTCTGTCGCCCAGAATGTCTCCCAAGACAAATGCGCCGCACAGGAATTGTGAAAAGACAATCACCCCGACCAATCCCAACAGCGTGAAGGTCTGCACGGCTCGATGATTGGTCAGGGTCGCCAGCAGCAATCCAAAGGTTGTCAGCAGGAACGCTACGCCAAAGACAAACGCCAACAGATACAGGATCGATGGCAGACTGATGCCACGCAGCAAATAGGAAAAGGCGAGGCAGGGTACGATTGCTGCGAAGTAGATCAGCATTTGCAGCATCGCGCTGTTGAGCTTGCCCCAAACGATTCTCGTTGCCGAGAGCTGGGTGATCGCCAGCATCTCAAACGTCCCGTCGTCCAGCTCTGCGGCGAGCGAACGAAAAGCCACAATGGGCACCAAGCCCATCAAGGGAATCGCCAAGATGAGATAGTAACCGCTCAGTAAACTTTGTCCGGTGGGTGTGTAGTAGACGTCGGGACTATTGATCACGATTCCCAAGATCGTCCATGCCCAAGAGGCAAACAGAAGCGTGAAAAAGATGACGAGAAATTGTTTGCTCTTGAGCGATTGACGAGCCTCTTTGATCAAGATCGGATTGAGCCATCCGCCAATCCGGTCGCTCCAGACATCGACCTTGCCCCATGCTCCCGTTTCTATCGGATCGAGTGCCAACGAATGGTACGGACGTGAGGCATCACCGCCGCCCAATGTTGCTTCGGCAAGGCGATTACCGGCGGTTGGGACCGTTGAGGCTGAAGAGTTGTGGTCTGGCATTGCTTACTCGCCCCCGTCCTATTGAACTTGTCCTGATGTGACTCTCAAGAAAACGTCTTCCAAACTTTGATCACGAACCCGGAATTCGGCGACTCCGAGACGTGCGTTACAAAGTTTCTGCAGGATCTCGATCTGCTCCGGTTCTCCACCGATGAGCGTGAACTCAATCAGTTCCTTGGACGTCTCGATGTCTCTCACGCTCGCCATGTCCGAGAGCATGTTCACAGCAGTGTTGCGATCGTCGCTCGCGTTCGCGCCACCGATCCGGATAGCAACGGTATGCGACTCACGAGTTCGCCTCCGCATGCCGTCGACGCTATCGGTCGCCAACAGTCGGCCTCGCTCGATGATCCCCACACGGTCCACCATCTCGGCGAGTTCCGTCAGGATGTGACTGCTGATCAAGATCGTTTTTCCGTCGGCCGCCAAAGCACGGATGATTTGCCGCAACTCGATGCGGGCACGAGGATCAAGTCCCGCGGCGGGTTCGTCCAAAATCAAAACCGACGGATCATGGATCAACGAACGACCCAGGCAAAGCCGTTGCCGCATGCCTTTACTTAAGCCACGGATCGGCTTGTCAGCCAACGCACGCAGCCCGGTAAAGTCCATCACCCATCGCATGCGGCGGGTACGTTCTCGGCCAATCAATCCGTGCGAGCGGGCGAAGAAATCGAGGTACTCGGCGCAGTTGGTATCCGGATAGGTGCCAAAGCTGTCCGGCATGAAGCCCAGACGCTTACGCACTTTATCGGGATCGTTTACCGACGAGAGTCCTTCAACATAAGCTTCGCCATAGGTTGGCAATTCCAGGGTGGCCAAGATCCGCATGCTGGTGGTTTTGCCGGCACCGTTGGGGCCGATGTAACCGAACACGCTGCCACGCGGCACCAAAAAGGAAACTTCGTCGACGGCGCGCGTTTGGCCAAAATGTCGAGACAGATTTTGCAATTCGATGACGGGGCCGGTCCACGGCGTTGCGATCATGGCAACTCTCCAAAGTAAACGTGGGCGCTCTCACTGAGTCTCGCTTTGGGGACACCCAAATCAGAATCCTGTAGCTGCGTGGTGGCGATAAAAGAACCGGCCGGCATGAGTCGCCGAAATGACTTGAGCGAACGTTCCAACTCGCTGGTCTGTACAACATTGAGATAGCCAGCCGATGGATTGTATCCGTAGCGATAGTAGTCACGCCTGAGTTCGGGTACGTTCGCCGCGTTGGGGAAGACGTCGCTATCGAGTATCTCGTTGATCATCGGCGTCGTGACCGTTTGCATCTTCGCCGTAGCACCCGCCGCGAGATTCGCGACATGCCACCTGACACCCGAGGCATCGCACAGCAGAACATCGCTGAGCGATTGCTCCAGATGGTTCGTCACACGTGGCGTTCCATCATCGATTTGAAAGGAAACCGTTGGAACATTGTTCTTGGGTTGTACCGTTACATATTGAACTTGGTCGCGTGAGGGCAAAAAGCCGCCGGTAAATCGCACGCCATCGTTCCCATGATTGATCAAGCCTTCGCCGGCCACGTTGCCATTGGCATTCCTGTAGTAATAGCCGTCGATGACAGGGCCGTGCCGATAAGGATAGACCGCGACATCGCTGTCAAACTTCAGGCCATTGCCGCTGCCCAAGACCGTGTAGTAGGTGTGGTGCATTTCATGTAGCACACAATCGTTCTCAAGATCCACCCAGGTCAACTTACGAGCTTTGGCCCTCGTGCTGACACCATCAGCGACCAGTGCGTACAAGAACAGGCCGAGTGTGACGACAAAGGCGAGAGCCGGCGCGGAAAAGTACAGCAGGTACAGCCGGTCACGACGTCGCAGATAGAAATAGAGCACCGGTCCGATGAGTACCACGAACAAAGTATTGAGCCCGACGAAGCTCTTGACGGGAGGTTGCCCCACCGCTGCGATCAGCCAACTCCAGTAACTGTCGTTGCCCAAAGGAACGCTGATCCCGTTGCGTGAAACCCATCGCAGGCGATTGCCGTGAATTCGGTTGACCGAGTCCCAGAACTGAAACGAGCCGGGGAACGGGTCGTCCGACTCGATCAACATGACTCGCCCGCTGCCAAATGAACCGAATCGGATTTTCGATGCGAGTTCAGATGGGGCGACGGTATCCACCATGGGATTCTTTTCGGACGCCATTCGGTCGAACAGGCTCTGACGTCGTTCACCGCCGCTGCTACGTCCGTAAGTGCCGGGGCCGTACCATCCCTGCCACGCGTTGTACTCCATGATCTGCAGATCATTGGATTCGCCCAACTGTAAATTTGCCTGGGATTCACTTGGTTTGACAAAGGAACTCGCTGGCAATCGCTCCAGGGTTGGCAAGCCGGTATGCCATGCCTGTGAACTCGCACCGCCATCTGACTCTGCGTCATCAGGTGGGACCGCATAGATCCACAGATTGCCACCCGCGGTTACCCAATTGCGTATCGCCGCCATCGCGGAGGGCTGCTCGGATTCGATGCGTCTGAGCAATGGGTCGGCGACCAGAATCACATCGAGTTGCGAAAAACCGAGCCAAGACTCATGCAGGCTTTCTTCGTCGATACGCCGAAACTGCAAACGCCCCGGTTGAACGGATTCGACAAACGAGTTGGCGGCGAAGTGCGACAGACGCTTGACATCGGTATCTCGTGGCAAGGGACCATCGCCGATGGAGGTCACAAGAGAACGCATGTCGGGAAATATCTTCCAGAGCGCATCCTGAGTCTTTTCGTCCTTGGGGACCAAGATCCCCATCGATGTCAACTGACCCATCGATTGTTGAGTCGGCGTATTAAGATGAAAGGTCCCATCCCCTTTCTCGATCAAACGACCGTTTTCCAGAATCCGTACGGTCACAAACTCCCATCGATAATAGTGCGGAACATAGAGCTTGAACGTCGCATTGGTCGCGCCCTGAGGCAACACGACCTCCTGCTGAAACTGAAAATCCAAATCGGTGCCACGCTCCGCTCGGGGGCGAATCTGAATGGTCAGCGGGCGTTCTCCAGGGAATGCGGTCCCCATGGGTCTGAATAGCAGGTGAATGGGTTGGTAGCCATCACCGCCGAGCGGCTCCATGTCGATCTGCATCGTGAAGCCTGCGTTCTTGGCCTTGCCAGGCAGACTACCGATTCGCTTGGTTTCCCCCATCGCGACGCTGGATGCGATCAGCAGTGAAAACACTGCGATCGACACTGCGATCGGAAAACGAGAGGAGTTCAATGCTCGCACGTCATGACTCCGTATCTTGGCGGGATGTTTCGTCGAACGCCGCATTGGTGTGATTCTCGGTGGCAAGCGTCTCCGTTGTTTGACCGGCGGCTTGGGCAGGTGGATTCGCCGACCACTCCGGCGGCATGGTCAACGTCGGCGTGTATCGCGTTTCATCAGGCAGAGGTGTCATCGCGGCAGAGGAAATCTTGGAAAACAGATTGGCCATACAGAACGAGAGTGCATAGAGCGAAAAGACAGCGACCAACTGTGCCAAGCCGACCAGGATCAAGATCGCCCAAAGTCGTTCGTGAAAGACCGCTTGTTGAGCCACCACCATCAGAAAAGCACTGACGGTGATCAAGGCGATTTGGGATCGAATCGAGATCTGCGGCATCAACGGCTCTCGCAGCGGGCCGATCGGATCGCCAGCCGGTTCTCCTATCGGACCTCTCGTCGGTTCGTCTGCTGGTTTGGTTTCCATGAGGCGGTGTCCGTAAAGTGAATCGTTCGACTAGTGCTGCGAAAGTTTCCTAACCCGACGCGTAAGCGAGGAATTTTTTCGTTATCCCTCGCTGACGCATCGGGTTGGGATGCAGGTTCAATAACGGACGTTATCCCTCGCTGACGCGTCGGGTTGGGATGCAGGTTCAATTCGTTCTCGCAGCACTAGAATGACGCGATGGGGCCATTCTATCGGCAATTGAACATTGGCAGACGTGAGAGGCAAAGAAAAACGGCCTCCGGGGCGCGCCGGAGGCCGCTCAGTGTTGATCAAAAGATCATTTCGATCAGTGGATGTGCTTCAGACGAATGTCTTTGAACTCAGCCCACATCGGTTTGCCGGCGTGCAATTGCAACCCAAGGACGCCTTCGCTGAGCGATTTTTCGGGGTGTTCGTCGGTGAAATCCAGGACCAATCGACCGTTGAGATAGTGCTGAATGTGGTTTCCTTTGGCGATGATGACGACATCGTTCCACTCGTCCACCTTCATCAACTCCTTGAATTCCGCAGCGGTGATCAACGGTTCGCCGAGGACCTTCTTGCCCTCTGCCGTCCAGACGGCTTTTTCCCCGACCAAGCAGATCCGACCGCGGGTGCCTTTTTCGTCATAGATGAAACTCGGCACGTTCGGGAAATTTTCTTCATTGCGGATTTCGTGCTGGTAACCCTTCAGGACCCATTTGTTGGATGCTTGTTTGCCGCTGCTAACACGTTGGCTGCGGTACTGGATGCCGGAGTTGTTGTCTGCGGTGCAGCGGAAGGACGCACGGAACTCAAAATCTTTGACGGGTTCTTTCCAGATGATGAACGTGTTGCCTTTGGCTGGGTTTTCGGGTGTCGTTTCGCCGTGGATCACGCCGTCTTTCACGGACCACAGCGTGGTGTCACCGTCCCAGCCGTCCAAACTCGTTCCATCAAAGATACGAACCATGTCAGTGGGCTGAGCGGGTGCCGTCACGGCGGGGCTGTCAGCGAGGACTGGTACAGCAAACAGACACGCGATGGTCAATACAGTGCTACGAAGCATTAAAGTCTCCAGGAAGGTTTAGGCGTGAGGGGTCGAATGATCCGACCACGTCGTGTGTTGGGGAATGAAAATGATACCCATCCGAGGTGCCGGGGATGGGCGTCGATTCGATGACGTTATGATAATCCATCCTCCAGCCGAGCGAACGCGTCGTTGCCCAACTCGCAAATTTTACTCGGGCGTGGTTCTTTTGCCTTCAAACCCTGCTTTTTGCCTCGTCGATGCCCCTGATCACCCACCTGTCCGTCCGCGACATCCGATTTCCGACGTCGGACGGCTTGCATGGCTCGGATGCCATCCACGCCGATCCCGACTACTCCTGTGCCTACGTGACCTTGCACACCGATGTCCCGGGATTATCCGGCGACGGGATCACGTTCACGCTCGGCCGCGGTACCCAACTTTGCGTGGCGGTGATCGAGCAGCTGCAGAGCTTCGTCGTCGGTCGGAGCCTGGAGTCGATCACCGGTGACTTTGCAAACTGGTGGCGAGCGGCATGCAACGAGAGCCAACTGAGATGGCTTGGTCCAGAACGCGGTTTGATTCACATGTCCTTTGCCGCAATCGTCAATGCGGTCTGGGACTTGTACGCCAAGAGTGAAGGCAAACCACTTTGGAAACTGCTCAGCGACATGACGCCTGATCAATTGGTGAGCGTCGTCGATTTCAGACACATCAGTGATGTACTGACGCCGGACGAAGCGATCGAATTGTTGAAACAGCACGAGCAAACCAAGGCTGTTCGTGAAGCCGAACTATTGAGCACGGGCTTGCCAGCGTACACCACCAGCGCAGGCTGGATCGGATACAGCGACGATTACCGACGCGAGCTATGCCAGAAGTATCTGGATCTCGGCTTCCGGCACTTCAAACTCAAGGTCGGAGCAAACTTGGCCGACGACATGCACCGCGCCACCATCTTGCGTGAAGAAATCGGCGATGAATGCGCACTGATGATGGACGCCAACCAAGTCTGGGACGTCGGCACCGCCATCGATTGCATGAAAGAACTGGCCGCGTTTCAGCCCCTGTGGATCGAAGAACCCACATCGCCCGACGATGTCTTGGGGCACGCCAAGATCGCGAGAGCCATCGCGCCGATCGGTGTGGCCACCGGAGAAGCCATCAGTAATCGCGTGATGTTCAAGCAGTTTTTGGAATCGGGCGCGATGCAGTTCTGCCAAATCGATTCTTGTCGCGTTGGTGGCGTCAATGAACTGATCGCGATCATGTTGATGGCGACAAAGTTCAACGTTCCCGTTTGCCCACACGCCGGCGGCGTAGGGTTGTGCAATTACATTCAACACCTTTCCGCATTCAACTACATCGCCATCTCACCCAGTTTGGACAAGGTCGTACTGGAATATAGCGATCACCTGCACGAACATTTTGTCGATCGCCTGAATATCCAAGACGCACGCTACCGACTGCCGACGATGCCCGGATACAGCATCACGATGCACGACCAATCTCTCGCTGAGCATGAGTTCCCCCAGGGCAGCGTTTGGCGGTCTCGAAAAAAAGGCGTTTGATTGCTCAATCGCGACGCCGACGGAGCACACCCTGGTCCGTGAAAAATGCTTTTTTTGAGCACCGTCTATATCGCTGGCGTGATACCGGATTGCGCCAAGTGCGTTATCCTTTGCCAATCGCACCCCGTCACGCCCTTGGATTTCATCGGAGACCACCATGCCTGCTTTTCACGTTGAACGCAGTGTGTTGATCGATGCTACGCCTGAAAAGGTGTTTGAAACCGTCAGCGATTATGCAACTTGGACCGCATGGTCTCCTTGGCTGCCGGCCGACCGCGATGCCAAAGTCACCGTGAGCGAAGATTCCAACTCTGTCGGATCTCGCTACCACTGGGCTGGCCCCGTCGTCGGCGAAGGCGAGATGCGGCATTTGACACTCAAGAGTCCTCAACGCATCGAAGACGAACTGAACTTTCTCAAGCCGCACCGCTCAAAATCCAAGGTGACCTTTGAGATTGTCCCGTCGGGCCAGCAAACCAAGGTGACGTGGCACATGGACGGCAAACTGCCGTGGTTCATGTTTTGGATGACCGGAATGATGAAAACCTTCATCGGCATGGACTTCCAACGTGGTCTCAAAATGCTGAAGGAGTTGATCGAAACGGGAACGGTTCTTTCGAACACCGAGGTCGACAAGATCGTTGAGATGGGCGAGGGCGTGACGAAGGGAGACCTGCTGATCGGCATCCGCGAGAAATGCTCGCTTGACGAGGTTGGTGCCAAGATGCAGGCGATCTTGCCGCGGGTGCAGCAAGGCCTCGCGGCCGCGGGGGTCGCAACGGATGGCGATGTCGTCAGTGTTTACCATCCGGTAGACATCAAGTGCGGAGACGTTGATTTCACGACCGGTTGGACGGTGCCTCATGGAACCGTAACGCCCAGCGGATTGACTTCGCTGCAGTTGTCGGACGGCGAAGCCTTTCATGTGCGACACACGGGGAGCTACGAAAATCTTGGCAATGCGTGGAGTGCTGCCTATCAGTACGCGAGGGCGAAAAAAATCAAACTGGCCAAGCGTGCCGCATTCGAGGTTTACCGAAATGATCCCGCTCAGACGCCGTGCGCCGAGTTGGTCACGGACATTTACTTACCCGTTTGATAAGCGCGCTGCGGTTGTCGAAAGTAGGTCCGTTGTGGAGGGGAATTCTGGCGAATCCCAGTACGGTGTCCGCTGGGGCAACGTTGCTTGAGTGTTTTCTGAATCAAGGAAGGCCAGAGGGACGCTATTTCTTGTCGACACGTTTTCGCAGCCAGTTTTGCATGGAGCGTTTTGCCGAACTCTGTGGTGCGTCGGAGGCTTGGTCGCTTCGTTTCGTGGCGATCTTGTTTTCGGTCAACACTTCATGTGCCTTGCGAATGTCTCTCAAGCATTTGGGGCAGGTGACCGGCGGTTCCTTGACTTCGGTCTCACACTGCGGGCAATAATAATGAACCGTGGGCCGCTCAGCCGCCTCGAACAGGCCCCCGACCTTGCTGGCTTCAAACCACGCTGAGTCATCCTTGCGAACGAAGGAACCAGGAGTCACTTCGCCGGAACGAACCATTGCCAACAACTCAGCAGGCCGCAACGGACCGACTTCGGTCTGGTAGTTCCCGTCCATTCGTTGCACAAACCAGCTTGTCATGACTGATCACCTCTCGTTCAATTCATCGACCCTCAGCAAGGACCACCAAAAACACTATACTCTATTTGACCCTCGCCGTTCTCCATTCCCAGCAAACAGATGCGTTGCCCGTATTGCCACGTCGATAACGACCGCGTCCTGGACACCCGTGCCGCGGAAGGCGGTTACATGGTCCGACGAAAACGGATCTGTACTTCGTGCGATCGACGCTTCGCCACCCTGGAAAAGATCGAGCAATTGACCGTCCGCGTCGTCAAAAGGGGGGAGATTCGCGAGCCACTGGATCGGGAAAAGATTCGCCGCGGCATTGAACGGGCGTGCAGCAAACGGTCCATCACCAGCGAAGTGATCGAGAACGTCGTCCAAGCGATCGAGACGGAAATCTACACCAACTACGACACCGAAGTCTCGGCCGCGGAAGTCGGCGACATCGTGATGCGGCATCTGGCCGAGTTGGACGAAGTCGCCTATATCCGATTTGCTAGCGTTTACCGCGATTTTGACAACGCCCAGGATTTTGTCCAAGCGATCTACGCGATCATGAGACGGCCACAACCGGTCGATGAACGGGCGGCAGCGGACGACAGGGACCCCGAAAACACTCCGAATTGATCGCCCGGGATGGGCGTTCTGCCGACGTTGCGTTTTCACCGGGCAGGAATGCCATTGCTCCGGAAACTCTTGTGACGCTACAAGCGGAATTGTACCCGGCGGGACGGCGATCAAGTCCGTTCCGCACCCCATCACACCGTCGTCTGGATGGAATGAACCTCATGTCTGTCATGACCCCACGCCAATGCTTTGTCGCTTTGGCTGCCCTTTCTTGTTTCGTGTTTGCGTCGCATGCCAAAGCTCAAAACAACACCCAGCGCGGCGCGACCTTCGGTGGACTCGCCGGCGCGGTCGCCGGAGGATTGATCGGCGATCACAACGACAAAGCGGGCGCGGGAGCAGGCATCGGTGCCGTCGTCGGCGCCGTCGCCGGCGGACTGCTGGGCAACGCGGCCGACAAAGATGCCCAGTTGGCACGGCAGCAACAGTACTACCAGCAACAACAGCACATGGCATATCAACAGCAACAGCAAGCCGTCCAAATGCAGTCCGCTGTCACGCTGCAAGACGTCATCTCGATGAGCCGTAGCGGACTGAGCGATCAAGTGATCACGAATCAAATCCGCCAGCGTGGTTACATCGGCACGATTGCCGTCAGCGACATCATCGCGCTGCACCAGCAAGGCGTCAGCGAAAACGTGATCACGTCGATTCAAACCATCGCCAACAATCCTCAAATCGTCGCGAGACCTCCGCAGTACTCGCCACAAACACATGTGATTCAACGAGAGATTGTGCAACCGGCACCGGTGATCATCCACGAGCCGATCATCGTTCACGAACGTGTGTACCCATCGTACCCGCGTCCCAGTTATCACCGCGGCCCGTCGCGATCGCACATCCACATGCGGTTCTAGTGCATCGTCCAGTCTTAGAACGTGGGTTCGGTAGATGAGCCGTTTTGGCGTTAGCCACGGTTTTCGTGACACAACCGTGGCTATCGCCAAAACGGCTAAACCCAAAATCAAGACCGGACGATGCACTAGAGTGTATGTCAGCCTTTCCAGGCTGACATACGCAGTGCTGCACGTCCTTGCCCCGTAGACGCCATTGAACCCGTAGACGCCATTGAACCCGTAGACGCCATTGAACCTGTGGGGCAATCCGGTTGGTGGCGTCACCTACGCCTTCGGCTGCGGGTCAAACAAAATGATGCATGTGTCAGTCTAGAAAGGCTGACGTACAAGACACCCAGCGTGCGTCAGACTTCGGCGACGTTGACGTAGACCTTCAAGGCTTCTTTGTCTTCGACCAGCAGACGCATCATTTCCTTGTAGTTTTCCAGCCCATCCACCGGATTGGTCAGGATCTTTTCCAAGACGCCTGGGTACATCATTTCGCCCAGTGCCAAGTCGCGGATGCCCATTTCAAAGTGATCGCGGTTTGCGTTGACGCTGCCCAACAGCAGCTTGTTTCCCAGCACCCAATGCAAGTTCACCGCGTCCGAGGGGACTTGGACCGAGCGGTCGCCACCGGTGATGCTGGTCCAGACGACGACGCCGTTGTGCCCGAGATGCTGCATCGCTTCAAACGCCAGCGAGCTGCTGCCGGTCGCGTCGACGATCAAGTCGGGCTTGCCGGACTTGGCAACCAACTCGGCGATCGACGTTTCTCGCGTGCTGACGTAGGTGGCTTCGAAACCCGACACGATCTCGCTCTTCAGATTGGGAGCCGCACCGCGTGCCAACGTGTAGACTTCGATTCCTTTGAGTCGCAGGATCAGCGTGGTCAGCAAGCCGATTTGGCCCGCGCCGAGAACAAACGCCAGCTTTGGTCGCCAGACCTTCATTCGACGTTGTGCTTCGTAGGCTTGATGAACCGCCTTGGCTGCGCAGCTCATCGGCTCTTGCAGAACATGCAAGTGCTTCAGTCCTTCGGGCACACGCACGATGTATTCTTCTTCATCCACGAACCGTTCGGTCAAGTAACCGTGGCGTAGGTTAATGCCTCGCTCGAAATACTCTTCTTCGCTGGTCATGTCGTTGGTGCCGATCAGGTCGTAAATCGACCCGCCGGGACGCCGCACGGTCGCGGTCACGTAGTCGCCCACTCTGACCCGACGGACGTTTTCACCAACCGCTTCCACGATGCCGAAGGATTCGTGGCCGATCACCAAGTAGTCGTCGCCCTCGGGAGCGTTGCCATAGAGCGCGTCGTTGATCTCACGGTCCGTTGCGTCCACGCCGACCTTGAGGACGCGGACCAGGACACCCTTGCCGTCGGGCACTTGATCCACGCTCGGCTCGGGAATGTCTTCCAAGTGGACGCTGTTGGGGGTACCCGGAGTAACCGCGACGGCTTTCATTGCAAAATCTCGGTGCAAACGATGGTGGGAATGGGGGCAGAGGGCACGAAAAAGGGTCCGAAATCAGAGCATCGAATCCTCAGGGCCAAAATCGTACCAGCCCCACCATTCACCGAAAGGGGAGCCAATCCAAAGCCGTTGGACTCACGTCGACCGCGGGTGCGGTGGTTGGGGCGGTGGAAGGGAAATGGCAGATCCTGACGCAACAGGCACGTTAAGGGAGGCGAAAGTGCCGTTGCGGGCTACGTTGCGTGAACCCTGAGGTTATTTTACGCATCGGCAGTTGTCAAAAATGGCTTCAGTCGCAACAGTAGTGGTATCGAGCAGCTCTCGGCAACGTTTTTCCTCACTGTTTTCACGCACTGTTTCCGCACATTGTCCCGCATGTCACTATCAGATCAAGTCGCCTCACAAGCTTACCTCCGGTCGGTCGACCGCGAGTTGTTGCGTGCGTTGCGTCAGTGCATGCAGCCGTCCTGTGGATGTGGACGAGAGCATGGGGTCGAGGATGCCCATGGGGACTCGGCGAGCATCGGTCAACTGACCGAGTGCTTGGGCGTGACCGCAACGGCCGTCCGACAACGGATCGAGCGTTTGTTACAGCAAGGATTGATTGATCGAGAGAAGGTGGTCGAAGGTCGCGGACGTCCGACGTTCCGCTATCGGCTGACGGTGGAGGGATACCGACGCAGCGGCGCTGATCCGACGGAGTTGGCGGATGCCATGTGGCGTGAGATTTTGGCGCTGCCGGACGAAGTGGTCCGCCAGCAACTGATCGGTTCGATCGCTCAGCGATTGGGTCGTCAGTTTGCGGCAAAGATCGACCCGAATGATTCCTTCAACCAACGCGTGGCAAAGCTTTCGACGCTGTTGGCTCAACGCCAAGTCCAACACCGGCTGACGATCAGGGAAAAGACGCCTGAGTACACGTCACCGACGAGCGGGGCGAACGCGAATGGCGAAAGTCTTCCCGGTGAAAACACCGTCGAGCTGCCGGTATTGGACATCGGTTCGTGTCCTTATCCATCACTCACGGATGCATCGGGAGATCGATCCATGTGTCGAATGGAGGAGGAGATCTTTTCCAGAGCACTCGGAACTCCAGTCGAGCTGAGTCGCTGCCGACTTGATGGCGATGATTGCTGTCAGTTTTCCGCAGTAGCCACGCGAGAAAATTTGCCACGTGAAAGCAAGCCTGCTGAAAAAACAAGTTGACCCCGTGTCCTCAATCTCGAATCACTCACCTAACTCAAATCACTTCATAAACAATTTCCCTCTGAATCCTTTGCTTCTATGTCACACGTTCTGAAAATCGAAAACCTTCACGTCGCCGTTGGTGACAAACCGATCCTTCGTGGCGTCAACCTGACGATCAATCACGGTGAAACCCACGCGTTGATGGGCCCCAACGGCAGCGGCAAGAGCACGTTGGGTTTGGCGATCATGGGACACCCCGGCTACGAAGTCACTGAGGGCAGCATCACGCTGGACGGTGCCGACGTTTTGGAAATGTCACCCGATGTCCGCGCTCGCTCGGGGATCTTCATGGCGTTCCAACGCCCGATGGCGATTCCCGGAGTCAAGATGGCCGACTTCCTGCGTCACGCAACGACCAACGTTCGACGTCCAGAGCGCAAGGAGGGCGAGGAGCTGATTCCGATGCGTGAGTTCCGAGCGGAGCTGAAAGAAAAGATGGCGCACTTGCGTATGGATCCCGAGTTCGCTCGCCGCTACGTCAACGATGGATTCTCGGGCGGTGAGATGAAGCGAGCTGAGATCCTGCAACTGGCGATGTTGCAGCCGAAGTTTGCGATCTTGGACGAAACCGACTCCGGGCTCGATGCCGACGCGGTGCGTTTGGCGAGCGAATCGATCGCCGACATCGGCCATCAAAAGATGGGGCTGTTGATCATCACGCACCACGACAAACTGCTGGAACATAACCCGCCTCAGTACACACACGTGATGCTCGGTGGGCGGATCGTCGAGACCGGGGGTGCCGAACTCGCAGACGAACTGCATCAGCACGGGTATGACCGCATCCGCAAAGCTTACCCCGATGCGGAAGCCGCCAATCAAGAAATGTTGGCTGACGACGCTGTCTCGGTCTGACGCCACGCGATGAGCAGGAACCAGCTTTGAGCGTGAACCAACTGACCAGACGCAACACTACCAATCACTCCATCCCGTTTCCGGAGGCCACTTGATGGCTACTGACGTTACCGAAAAGTCCGATATCGGCGAAATCAATAAGTACAATTTCCGTACCGAGACCACCGGCGTGTTCAAAGCGCAAAAGGGGCTCAATCGCGAGATTGTCCATCAGATTTCAGACATCAAGAAAGAACCTGACTGGATGCGTGAGTTTCGTCTTCGCTCGCTGGACATCTTTGAGTCCAAGCCGATGCCGAAGTGGGGTGGCAGCATCGACATCAATTTCCAGGACATTTTTTACTACCTGAAACCGACCGATCACCAAGGAAAGACTTGGGACGACGTGCCTCAGGAAATCAAGGACACGTTTGATAAGCTCGGGATTCCCGAAGCCGAGAAGAAGTTTCTGGCGGGTGTGAAGGCACAGTTTGAAAGCGAAGTGGTTTACGGATCATTGGAAGAGGACCTCGCCAAGAAAGGTGTGATCTTTACCGATACCGATACCGCCGTCCGCGAGCACTCGGATTTGCTCCGTGAGTATTTCGGTAAGATCATTCCACCGGAGGACAACAAATTCGCGGCGCTCAACAGCGCGGTGTGGTCCGGCGGCTCGTTCATCTACATTCCTAAAGGAGTGTCGATCGATTTCCCGCTTCAAGCCTATTTCCGCATCAATGCCGAGAGCATGGGGCAATTCGAACGAACGTTGATCCTCGTCGACGAAGGTGCCAATGTGCATTACGTCGAAGGCTGCACGGCGCCCATGTACAGCACCGAGAGCTTGCACAGCGCGGTGGTCGAAGTCGTTGTGAAACGTAACGCACGGTGCCGTTACACCACGATCCAAAACTGGGCGAACAACATTTACAATCTCGTGACCAAGCGGGCGTACGCCTACGGTGACGCGACGATGGAATGGGTCGATGGGAACTTGGGTAGCAAGCTGACGATGAAGTATCCCGCGGTCCACATGATGGAACCGGGCGCTCGCGGCGAAATCCTCTCGATCGCGTTCTCCAGCGCCGGGCAGCATCAGGATGCCGGAGCAAAACTGGTTCACGCGGCTCCCAACACAACCGGACAGATCATCAGCAAGAGTATCAGCAAGAACGGTGGACGCAGCAGCTATCGCGGCCTCGTCCGCGTCGAACCGGGTGCCCACAACAGCAAAAACAATGTCGTCTGCGATGCGTTGATCCTGGACCCCGAGAGCCGTAGCGACACGTATCCCTACATCGAAATCTGCGAGCAAGATGTTCAGATCGGACACGAAGCAAGCGTTTCGCGAATCGGTGAGGAGCAAATGTTTTACCTGCTCAGTCGCGGGCTGACCGAACAGGAAGCCAGCACGATGATCGTCAACGGTTTCATCGAACCGCTGGTCAAAGAATTGCCGATGGAATACGCGATCGAAATGAATCGCCTGATCCAATTGCAAATGGAAGGCAGCGTGGGCTGATCGCCTCGGTTGCATTTCACGCATCGCCAAGGAAAGCCCTTTGCCTGCGCACCAATCCATTCATTCCAACATTTTTTATCAACATGATCGAGACATTGACGCAGAACTTTGATGCAGCGGGGATGGAGGCTTTTCTCCAAACTCGCGACAACGAGCCGGGTTGGCTGACGGACGCACGCCGCGAGGCTTGGGCACAGGCCGAGGCGATGAGCTGGCCGGAGAGGCGGCACGAGGAATGGATTCGCACCGATTTGCGAATGTTTCAACTGCAGAAGTACGCCATACCGACCGCCGACCAAACGGCCACCCCTTCGCTGCATCAATTGCTCGATGGAGTCCAACTCGGTGGTCGAATCGAGACTTATGACAGTTGTGTGACGAGTGAGTCCCTCAGCGACGAGTTGGCCGCCAAAGGTGTCGTGTTTGGCAGCTTGTCGCGATTGGCCGAAGAGCACGCCGATCTGATTCGCAGCCACCTGTTCACCGCGTTTGACATCGGCCACGACAAGTTTGCGGCGTTGCACGCCGCCACAATGGCGGGCGGTCAGTTCTTGTATGTGCCCCGTGGTGTGGTGATCGACAGGCCTTTGCACATCGGTTCGGTTCTTTCCGACGGCGGCACCGATACGACTCACACGCTGATCGTATTGGACGAAGGTGCCGAGGCCACGGTCTTGCACGAGTACAACAGCGTTGACCACAGTGCCGGAGGATTGCACTTGGGCGGTGTTGAGATCATCCAAAAACCGGGGTCTCATTTCCGCTACGTCAATTTGCAGGAGTGGGGACACAAGACGTATCACTTCGCACAGCAGAAAGCGATCATTGATCGTGATTGCACGCTGCAGTGGACGCTTGCGGCCATGGGTTCTGGGATGACGAAGGTGAATCAGACGGTTGATTTGGTGGGTCCCGGCGCGGACAGCCAAGTCAATGGAGTGATGTTCACCGAAGGCCGCCAGCACTTGGCTTACCACACGCAGCAGCATCACAAGGCCCCCAGTTGCCACAGCGATTTCCTGTACAAGGCCGCACAGCAGGACAAAAGCCGAACGGTTTGGCGTGGGATGATCAAGGTCGACCCGATAGCGCAGAAGACCGACGGATATCAGCGAAATGACAATCTGGTGCTGTCGGCACATTCGCGGGCCGACTCGATCCCGGGCCTGGAGATTGAAGCCGATGATGTCCGTTGCACACACGGCAGCACGACCGCCCAGGTCGATGAAGAACAACTGTTTTACGCAAGATGCCGGGGTTTCACGCGAAAGGAAGCCACACGCATGATCGTCAACGGTTTCTTTCAGCAGATCTTTGACCGGATCACGATCGAAAGCGTTCGAGAAGCATTGGGTGCCGCGATTGCTCGCCAAGTCCGCGAGTACGAATGATTGACGTTTGATCCACAACCGATCAAAGACTGATCCCGACGTTTCCCTTTTTTCCTGTTGAGACTGTTTCCATGGCACTGGCCGAAGACAAAGTTCGTGAGTCGCTCAAGCAAGTGATTGACCCCGAGTTGTACGTTAATATCGTTGACCTGGGGCTGATCTACTTGGTCCAGATCGGTGAAGAGAAAGACGACGGGCGACACGACGTCAGGATCGAGATGACGATGACCAGCCCAATGTGCCCGGCCGGGCCACAGTTGGTCGCCGGCACGAAATCGGCTGCTGAAGAATTGGAGGAAGTCGATTCGTGCGAAGTCAAAGTCGTGATGGAGCCCGCATGGACTCCCGACCTGATGACCGACGAAGCCCGAGACCACTTGGGCATTTTCTAAGTCCAGGTCAGTTCAACCGGGCTGCCCCCCATCGTCTGCACATCAGCCTTTCCAACGTACGTCAGCCTTTCTAGGCTGACACTTGCATCCGCGGTGTGCCCGGTCTGTCCATTTACCACCGGCACAGGGCGGGGATTGGATCTGGCCGGGAGGACCTATGGGACGTTTCGGACCTATGGGGACATACGGGGTCCATCCAGGGCATTTTAATGCAAGCAAACACGCGTGGCTCAATGCCGCCAATTGTTAAGGTGTGAGGTTTCAGGCAATTCTTCCGGATTACCCGCAAGATCGGCATAAGTTCACACGATAACACTCTTACACAAGACCTCCTTGGCACAGGCCCAGGTAGGTACAGGCTAATGAAACCCACGGAAGGTTGCTCGGATGACCACCTCGAACAACAGTCAAGCTCGCAATTCGACTCCCCGATCTGTTGCAGGAATGCTGACTCTCGGAGCCTTGGCGGTGATCGCCATCTCCACCACCGGATGCTATGGCGTGACCGGCGGCTACAATCTTGGATTCCTCGGTTATCCGATTCCGGTGAGCCCCTACTATCAGCACAAGCTGGAAGAGGACTTCTGGAAGAAAGAACGCTATGAGCGTGTTCCGATCCTTGGCCCGACCACTTCGGGCGGTTCACCCGTTGCATTGGACCCGCCGACCGATGACGAAGTCATGCATGCGTTGGAAGACGCACGTCCGGTCCAGGGTGGGATTCCGCTGATCTACGAAAAGCAACGCAACAACGTGCGGATCATCAAAGAGAAGATCGCGGACTACATCGACCCGCCACGCTTCTATCCGTTGATCGGCCCCGCCCAGTTGCACCACGCTCACTACAAGTGCACGATCTACTTCGAAGAAAAAACCACGGTCGGATACCCAGTGCCTCACACACTGCACGATCAAGAGGCTATCGAAGTCGTCTACATCGACCACAACCACTTCCACATGGTCGGCGACGTCGAGCCCTACACGACTCCCAATCTGTAGTCCGATCTCTCCATGGGTTTCTGACAGGCTTTGCTGGGAAGGCATCGACTGTCGATCGGATCGCAGCGAACCCTGGCATCTGGCACGATGTCAGGGTTTTTTCGTGCGCTGACGGAATCGGCGAGCATTCCTGTTTGACCCGCAGCCGAAGGCGTAGGTGGCACTACCAAACCGGATTGCACCGCAGAATCAAACGCCGCCTGCGTGTCGGCCAACGAAAGGAATTCTGGCGAATCCCACTACGGGTGGAGGTAACCGTCCGGGCCCCAGTGGCCTTGATGTGTCATGGCGGCGTTGAGCAATTCGATCGCCATGCGAGACTCCAAAGTCACCCCGGCTCGAACTCCCACGCACGGATCGTGGCGTCCTTTTTCGAGTTGAAAGTCGATCTCCGTGAAATCCTTGGTGATCGATTGCTGGGGCAGATTGATCGTCGAGGTTGGCTTGAACCCGACTTGCATCACCAGTGGGGAGCCGGTGGTCATTCCGCCGATCAGACCGCCGTGGCTGTTGGTGACGTAACCCGATTTGCGGATCGGATCGTTGTTCATGCTGCCGAAGCGTCGCACGACGTCCTTTCCCGCACCGACTTCGCAAGACTGAACCGCGTTGAGTCCCCCCAGCGCGCCCATCAGTCGAACCTTCAAGCTTTGATACAGCGGCTCACCGAGCAGTGGCGGGACATTGATCGCCACGACTTCGACCGCCGCACCGAGCGAGTCACCAGCTTGTCGCGTGCGTTTGATCAGCTCACCGGCTTGCTGAGCAAACTCGGAATCGATCGAGGGAACTTCCGCGGCGTTGATCTGTCGTTCGATCTCGACGACCTCAGACTCCGGCACGCGGCCGTCTTCGCCGGTTGCGAGCGATTCGATCCGGTCCGCCAAGGAATGTTCAGCTCGAAGCTGGCCGACTTGTGAGATCGACGATAGGAACAACGTGCCGAAGCGTTGCTGGAGGAACAGTCGAGCGACTGATCCGCCGATCACGTCGCTGATGGTCGCACGATAACTGCTGCGACCGCCGCCGCGGATGTCGACAAATCCTCGCGACTTGTGATACTTCACCAAGTCGGTGTGCCCTGGGCGGACTTGTCCTTTCGCGCCGGCAAATTGAGTGTAGTCGCCCGATTTTTTGCTGGTCGACAGAACGATCGCCGCGATGGGTTCGCCGGTCGTGTAGCCTTCCTCGAAACCCTCGGTAGAGAAATCGGCTCCATCGACACTGACGCTGATCGATGCGCCGCCGAGCATTCGCTCGTGGTCGTTTTGATACAGGCCCGACAGAAAAACAACCTTGTCCTTTTCATTCCTGGGTGTGCCGTGTTTGTTGCCGCCGGGGCGACGTCGATCCAGATACTGTTGGACGTCGCTGCGTCGGACCAGCAGCCCTGGTGGGCAGCCATTGATGATGGTGGTCACCGCAGGACCGTGGGACTCACCGGCTCCTGCGACGCTGAAGAGTGGTCCGCCGAGAATTTCCATCGACTCAAATTTCCTAGGTCTGGGTTTCTGTCTGAGGTTCCTGTCTGGGAGACGTTTTGGGTGTCCTGGCCATCAGGGTGACACCACCAGCGGCATCAGGATTTCAAGGCATCCAGTCCCAGTCGTTCAATTTCCAGCACTTTGTCCAAGCGACGTTGGTGGCGTTCCCCGGGGGTGTATTGAGCGGAGAGGAACGAGTAGACGATTTCCATCGCCAGCTCCGAGCCGATGATTCTGCCGCCGATGCACAGTACGTTCATGTCATCGTGCTCAACGCCTTGGTGGGCGGAATACGTATCATGACAAATGGCGGCACGGATCCCGGGGATCTTGTTGGCAGCGACGCTGACACCCACGCCGCTGCCACAGATCAGCAGCCCGCGGTCCGCCTTGCCGGCAATGAGGTGCCGAGCCACCTCGACGGCAAAATCCGGGTAGTCACAGCTTTGCTCGCTATTGGTGCCACAATCGATCAGGGCAGAAACATGTCCATCCAGTTTGCGAGCGATCAATTCTTTCAGGGGAAAGCCGGCGTGATCACCACCGATCGCGACACGGAGTGGAGCAATTTGGGTCATGGGGTACTTGAATCGAGCAAAAACAGTGAGAAGAGCGTAAATGTGCCGTTGATCGGCTGTCGAGCAGACCAGTGTGACTCGATGAGGTCGGCCACGCCAGGGCGGACACCGGCTTGGCAACTCACCAGCGGGAAATCTCGGCAGTCGCTGCAAGCCCGATTCGTCAAAATCCGCCTGATTTCGGCAGCGAGGGTGCCAAAAAGCTGTTGTGGGGCGATGGGGGCTTTGGTACCGTACCGGCACTGCGCCGCCAGAACGAGTTTCGCTCTCCGGCACACACATCGGCATGTTGCTCGATGGACAAGAAAACTCTAGCGGTCTAGTCGCTGTCGGATTGCCCTTTTCGGGGATAGTTCCCCATTCCAGGGGCTGCCCTATTTGGGGAACGACGGACGGCTCCCGAAACCCTTCACCCTCCGAGACCAAACGCTCTCATTCACGACTGCTGCACCGTTCTTGTTTCCTTTCATTTCGTTCCTCTTACCCCTCAGCGCCGAGCGAGCCTTCTTTCTTTGACTCGCCGCGTCCAATGGTAAATTTGCATGGTTAACCGTAACCTCATCCGCTCCCTCGAAGACGACGACATTCTCGACGAACTGGCCTTGATGGCTCCCCAAGAGGAGACCGAAGACTGGTTGCTCGATTTTCTGCAGCATGCAGAGCAACAAGACTACAACCAAGGCAAGATCGTCGACGGTCGCATCGTTGAAATCAACGATGAATGGGCGCTGATCGACGTCGGATTCAAGAGCGAAGGCACGGTTGCCTTGAACGAGTGGGGGCCTGACGAAGCGACCCCCAAGATCGGCGATGTTGTCAAAGTCCTCATCGAGGAAATGGAAGACAACTACGGCGCCGCCGATGACCCCTACGGCATGATCTCGCTGAGCAAGAGCAAAGCAGAGAAGATCATCGAGTGGGAAAAGATCATCGAAACGATCGGCGAAGGCCAGGTCGTCACCGGTACCGTCATCCGCAAAATCAAGGGCGGCTTGCTCGTCGACATCGGCGTCAACGTTTTCCTGCCGGGCAGCCAAGTCGACATCCGACGCCCCGGCGATATCGGAGATTTCATCGGCCGCGTGATCCAAGCGGAAGTGCTGAAGATCGACGACACGCGACGCAACATCGTCATCAGCCGTCGCTCGCTGATCGAGAACCAACGCGAAGAAGACCGCGCTTACTTGATGAAGGAACTCGAGGTCGGTCAGATCCGCAAGGGGATCGTCAAGAACATCGCCGACTTCGGTGCGTTCGTCGACCTGGGCGGCATCGACGGTCTGTTGCACATCACCGACATGGCTTGGGAGCGTATCGGTCACCCCAGCGAGATGGTGGCCATCGACCAAGAAATCGAAGTCAAGGTGTTGCACATCGATCGCGAAAAGCAAAAGATCGCTTTGGGTCTGAAGCAAAAGGATCGCAACCCGTGGGAAAACATCGAGGCCAAATACCCGGTGGATTCAACCCATCACGGCGAAGTCGTCAATGTGATGAGCTACGGTGCATTCGTGAAGCTCGAACCGGGCATCGAAGGCCTCGTGCACATCTCGGAAATGTCGTGGACCAAACGGGTCAATCACCCCAGCGAACTGGTCAACATCGGCGACGAGATCGATGTCAAGATCTTGGGCGTGGACCCCGAAGGCCAACAGCTTTCGCTCGGCATGAAACAAACGCAAAAGAATCCTTGGGATGACGTCCTGGAGCGTTACCCCGAAGGCACCGACGTCACCGGCAAAGTACGCAACCTCACCAACTACGGTGCCTTCATCGAGCTGGAAGAAGGCATCGACGGGTTGCTGCACGTCAGCGACATGTCGTGGACCCGCAAGATCGCTCACCCGAGCGAAATGTTGGAGAAGGGACAAGAGCTTGCCTGCCGCGTGCTGAGCGTCGACGAAAACCGTCGCCGTATCGCCCTGGGGCTCAAGCAGCTTGATAACGACCCATGGGATGGCGACATTCCAGACAAGTATCAGCCCGGCCAACTGGTCAAAGGCAACGTCACCAAGATCACCAACTTCGGCGTCTTCATCGGACTCGAAGACGGCTTGGAAGGCTTGCTGCACATCAGCGAATTGGCCGAGCACAAGGTGGAAGACCCCGAAGAAGTCGTCAAGGTTGGCGACGAGATCGAAGTCAAGGTCTTACGTGTCGACACCGACGAGCGAAAGATCGGTCTTTCGCTCAAGCGAGTCGATTGGGGCGAAGAGCAAGAACGCGCCGCAGCGGCAGCCGAAGCCGAAGAGTCGGGCGTCCCTCCCCAAGACGGCGATCTCAAGGGTGGCTTGGGCGGCAGCGAAGGACCTCTGTTCCCCGGTTAGTCGAATCCCTCTTTGGTGGTCGGCCAGTCCATCACCAGCAAATGAAACTGCAAAAGCCTCGCGAGCCAAAACTCGCGAGGCTTTTTTGATGCTGGTAAGTACGGTCTCTATCGCGTGGCGGTTGATCTGCGCAGACTGGGTTCCTACCAATCCGCGTAAGCCGTTTCACGCAAACGTGTTGCGATGACTGTCGTGAGTCGCGTGAATCATGCAGGCTAGTCCATCTTTTTGTTCCATGCATCGCAATCAAAGTGAGCCTCAGGCACTAGCCGTGGGCCGGCACCACAATCCGGCTCAGGCCCACGGCTAGCGCCTGAGGCTCACTGGGGCCACCAGCTGCGCCGGCAGAAGGGACAAAAACCTGTGTAAACCCAAAAAGCAACAACACCAAACTTTGAGCAGTCCGGGCTAGCGGTGGTGGTCCGACGGAGAACCTGCCCCTTGTCTGACGCTTGGCTCGCGCCATCGCCCCGCGCCATCGCCCCGCCCCAAGGTGTACAATTGACGTTCTTGTCGCCCACAAAAACCGCTCTGGTCGTTGCCTTTTCCTTGCATTCATTCATTGAGCCATGAAAGAAAAATTGACTCAGGTCGAAAGCGAAGTCAAAGAGAGGTTAGATGATCCCTTTGTCCGCTCACGCACATTTGGTCGACTGAAATGGCTGCGTGATGAATCTCTGCTGGCAATGGTGCTGGCCGTGATCGTTGCCGCCGCGGTCGTCTTGATCTTCTTGGTGGGCGGCGAAGTCATTGGGCCAGCAGAAGCCGAGTTGGCAAAGCCGAACATCACCGTCCAGGAGGTCATTCTCGGTGACGGAACCAGTCCACTGGACAGCGTCGTCGATGCGGTCACGCCGCAGCAAGCCGTCGAGCAATCCAGCGCCCCGATGGCGGGCATCGATGCGATCGCCAGCCTGGACGTCGGCACCGGGCGTGACCTGACCGGTGAAAACTTGACGATCGCTGATACGAAAACGAAGTTGGATAATCTGCCTGTGGTCACGTTGCCACCAGCACCGCCAGGCGGCGGGTCGCCCGGCAGCTCGTCCGTCGTCGGTATCTTTCGGATCGACGAGAATACAAAGTCGGTGGTCTACGTGATCGACAAGTCCGGCTCGATGGCGGGCAGCAATCTAGCACGCGTTCAAGCCGAGTTGATCTTTGCGATCAGCGAGATGAACGAAGACCAAAGTTTCTCCGTGGTCTTTTTCGATGGACTTGCGTGGCCCATTTTTGCCACCCGTGGTATCGCGGGCACGGGGCGTTCCAGGTCGCTGAAAATGCTGCCGGCGACCGACGGCAACAAGAAATTGGCGATCGATTGGATTCGCACCATGCACGCCGACGGCGGCACCAACCCTTTTCCTGCGGTCATGCTGGGACTGGGTGTCAAACCAGAAAAAATCGTTTTGCTCAGCGATGGCGAGTTCAGCGATACTTATGTTCGAGACATCGACCGTGCCAATCGAGGAAATGCGTCCATCGATTGCATCGGATTTGGCGAAACGATCAGGACTCTGGTCGACATCGCGCAACAGAACAACGGACGCTACATTACAGCCCGCTGAGTCGGCATGTTCGTCAGCCTTTCCAGGCTGACATGCCCCCGTGTTGCCACCCCAGAAAGGTCGGCAAACCGGCGGATTGCACTTTTCACTTCTCCTCACAACGAATCGGACGAACGGATGGTCGAACTGGTCCTCAATAGCGGCTTTGTCGGAATCATCATCGGCATCCTCTTTGTTCTCGCCATCGGGATTTTCATCGAACGCGTCATCGTTTTTCGAAACGCATCGAGCGACGCGGAAGCCTTTGCCGATGAGTTTGATGAAGCCATCCGTGGATCGGATTACGATAAGGCGATCGAGATTTGTGACGAGTACGGCGGCGAACACGGTGCGGGGGTTCCCGAGGTCTATCGGATCGCGATTGAGCACAGCAGCCTCGGACCGGCGACCTTGCGAAACGTTCTGGACAACCACATCGAATTGATCGTCGTCCCCAGATTGCGTGCGCGTTTGGGGCTGCTGGGAACAGTCGCTCGTGTCGCTCCCATGCTGGGACTGATCGGAACCGTTTCGGGGATGATCGGCGCTTTTGGAACGATCGCCGGCGCCACGGGGGCCGGGGTCGAACCTGCAGCATTGGCCGGTGATATCGGCATGGCGCTTGGAACCACGTTTCTCGGATTGCTGGTAGCCATCCCGATTGTCTTCGCGATCACGTATCTCAAAGCGCGGATCGAGAAACTTGAGATCGACCTGGATCGCTACAGCCAAAAATGTTTGGACGTCATGTTTCCGTCCAACCCGCCAACCATCGCCCCAAACAAACGTCCCTCAATGGCCACCGGCGAGGCACGCGCATGAGCGAACTGTCCCAATGGGAACTTCGTCGCCGCGGGACCGACAAAATTGCGACCGCCAGTGCGGACAAGCTTGCCGAGTTCGTTCACACCGGCGTGATCGGCGACCAGCATGAAGTGCGGGTGGTCGGTGCCAGCGAGTGGCTCAGTGTCGCTCAGGCGATGCCGTTTTTGCCCAAGCAGACGGCGAATGTAAATCCTCCGATGGAAAGTAAGCGGGCAACGACTCCTCCGCCAACAACCCCACAGCCGAAAACAACACGAGCGCCGAAAGCAGCTCCGCCGCTGAGTCCAAATCCGACGTCCTCGCGTTGGCTGACCGATTCAAACGCACCAACTTCTGCTGCGGCCGATACTCCTGAGGTCAGTACTCCCGCAGTCAATTCGCCGGTGGTCAGTACTTTGGGCAGTGTCGCGACCGAGGTTCCGACGCAACCGCCATCACGTGGTGAGCGTGCTGCCGCCAGACGTTCGTCGATCGTGGATCCGGACGACGAAGAACTCGACATGACACCCATGATCGACATGACGTTCTTGCTGTTGATTTTCTTTATGGTCACCAGCACCATCTCGCCATTTGCCGACCTGCAGCTCCCCGAAGCCAAAGCGGGGGACGCCGAGCGTCCAGAGGGGCGTGTGATCTTGGTGTTGGACTATCAAGACAATCAGATTGTCGATGACACCTCCCAGTACAGCGGATCGGAATTCATTGAGCTGAAGGATTGCAAGCTCTACTTGGCCGACGAGACAGACAGTTTCATTCCTCCTGACCAGTTGCATGCCGCTCTGGTGAGGGCGTTTGAGAAAAACGGTGGAGGAGAGTTCATCCTGCAGTCCAATCGCAAGATGCCCGTCGGGGTGGTCCGCGAAGTCATCAAGACGGCGAAATCCGCCGGAGCGGGTGATACCATGATCGGCGTTGCGAGGCCCAGATGATGGGAGCCCGACCGACAGGAGCAACACGAACATGAACACCACTTGGATCATCGTAACGCGAGCGGGAGACCGCATCGAGAACCTGACAGAGGATCAAGTACGTGAGTTGCTGTATCGTCGCAAGATCCAGCCGGAAGACTGGGCGATGGAGAGCTCGCCCGCAGAGCATTTCAACCAACCGGCTGCCGACCACGGACAACTTCGTCAGATTGCATTGATCGATCCGTTCGCCGGAGTCGCCAGCACCGCGCGGAGGCGACGACGAAAGAAACAGGACGGCGATCCTGGAATGGACATGACGCCGATGATCGACGTTGTTTTTTTGTTGTTGATTTTCTTTATGATCACTGCAACCTTTCATTTGCAAACCGGACTCGGTTTTCCGCCGGACAAACAAAAGGACTCGCCATCAACGAACGCACCGGCGCCCGGCTTGAGTGAGTTCGACGACCGTGTGATCATCGAAGTCAACGAGAAGGACGAGTTCTTTGTCAAATCGGTCGGTGGCACTAGTCAACCCGTTGCGGTCGCGGATCTGGTTGCGGCGATTCGTTCCGAGGGCGAGTCGAGCAAACTGAATAAAGCGTTTGTGGTCGCTCACGAAATGGCGTCCCTGGAGGCGATCGTGAAAGCGTTCGATGCGGCGGCCGAAGTCGGGATTTCCGATGTCGCCTTGGCAGACGTCACGACGGCACCATCGGGAGGGGCGTCGGGCGGTGCATCGGGAGGAAACAATCAGCCTCTGCAAATTCAACGCAACTGAGTGGCATGAGCAAGCGACCCGCGAAACGAAAGAAGCGATCCGGTGGCAAGAGCCGGCCGCTCAATCGCAGCGTCGTGCCGATCCTGGGTGTCGTGCTGTTGCTGTTGATCGGTGCGGGCTACGGCGCGTACCGACACTATCAGTCGACCAAGATCCGCGCCGCCTATGCTCAGCGATGGGAGATCGCCGACCGACAATTCAGCCGACGAGGTCTGCAACAGGCTGCTGTCGAGTATCGTAAGATCCAAGAGATGGACGCGATCGACTCCGCGATTAGCGATGCCCCGACGGTTCACAAGCTGGCTGAATCGATGACGCAGTTGTGCGGGGCAATGGAACAATCTGATCTGACGGCGGTCGATGGATTATTGCAAGCCATCGTGGCTTCACCGGAGACGCTTGAATTTGCAGGCGAAGACCAAGACATTCTGACCCGAGACGAGCGGATCGACGAAATCCATCGGTGGGCTGCCGACGAAATCAGGCGTCTAGGGAAACGACTCTCGGCAGTTTCTCTCTCGGCCAACCTCAAGTCCATGGACGATGCGAGGAAGTTCGTCGATCAGTGGAACGATGCGGAGTTTGATCAAGCACGGGCCGCATTGGCTCGCTGGGTCGACTTCGCCGAACCGCTGGGTCAGCCCGCTGCCCAGTTGCGGCAAACCCTCAACGACGCTGAGAAGGCCAAACGGTTTCGCGATTCGATCCAAGCGACCCTTGCCGCAGCCGACGGCGCGTTGGCCTCTCTCAATGATGGGGACGTGGCCAACGCATCGTTTCAATGGGAATCGACCAAGAGCATGTTTCCGAATCTGGCATCGGAGACCATGTGGACCGATTTCCGCGAAAGCCTTCGCGATACGATCCGAAACCAGTTCAACGGCAAGCAACAAACGATTCAATCGGCAGCGACCGGCCACCTGGGTGATCCTTCCCCGGACCTGCCCAAACGGATCAAACTGTCCCGATTGCTGACAGTTCCCTCCGACGTATCAAAGGACGCATCGCAGGCTGCATCTCTGGCAACTACCGAGATCATTTTTGCCCGCGTGCACGAGCTTTGTTATGCCTTGGATTCAAAAACGGGGGCGACTCGCTGGGTGGTGGAGATGGGCTATGACGCCAAGTGGTTGCCGACTCTGATCAACAACGGCAACACCACCCTGGCCTGTTGTGTGACACTACAGGGACAACGCGAAGTCATCAGTGTGCTCGAGGCGGCAACAGGAACGACACGTTGGTCCATCATGCTGCCTCCGGGTGTCGGCTTGGCGGGGCCACCCACCGCAATCAATCGAAATCTGCATCTGCTGCTGCGAGGTGGCCAGCTCTGGACATTGCAGATCGACGATGGCAGCGTAGTGTCACAACTGGATTTGCCGGAGACGTCCAGCAATCCCTTGGTGGTCCGAGAAGACGAGCAAGGCGTGATGGCGATCGGCGATCAATTCGGCGTTTATTTGATCGACGTCAAGGATAAGCCGACGGTGTCCGATGTCGTGTTTCCAAGCCAGGATGCAAACACGACATCGCGTCGTGGCATGTGGATCCCGCCCTACGTCGTCGTGTTCCAGAACAAACTGGATGAGAACACGTACGCGGAAGTATTTCAGCGACAGGGTGAGCAATTTCAACTCGTTCAGAGCGAACGCGTTGCTGGCCAACTCTGGGACAACCCTTCGATTGTCGGTGCCGATTTTCTGTTGGTCACCGATGCGATCGATGAAACGATACGCCATGTCGATGTCGATGCCCCTGTCGAACCAATTGCAACTCGCTATCGCCGACAAACGCCGACCTCGTACCCAAGGCGTCCTTATTTTCTTAGTCACGCGGATGCCCCGTTCGTAGCGATCCGGCAATCCAAGGTCATTTGTTATTGGGTGGACCCTTTGGCAAGCGGCGGAGAACGCAAACCGATCGTTCGTTGGGAACACTCGTTTCCATCCGAACATCACGTCGCCACTCAACCGCTGAGGATTCTGGGCAAGCATCTGTACGTCGCGGCGCAAGCCATCGGGACGCGGGCGATTTTGATTCAAGCGTTGTCGCTGGAAACGGGCAAACCGACGTGGTCTCTCAGCTTGGGCGGCGAGGTCACAACGATTCGCAGTGATGATCAAAATGCGATTGCACGAATGGACTCCGGGCAGTTGATTCACATCCGGCCAGACAAAGAGTCAGACGATGGGACCACGCATGCGACGATCCCGATTGATTCAACCGATCCAACGTTTCAGTGGATCGACGAAGCCAACGCAGTGCTGCGGTTCGACGCGTCCTCGCAAAGTTTGCAAGTCAATAAGACCGACGGCACGCAAATCGCGACGCAGAGAGTCGAGTCCGGCCCTGCCAGTCCGTTGTCCGTCCGGGTCGGACCACTTCGATTCGTCGGACAAGACAGTGAATCCAGACAAGGTGTCTGGTGTGCGATGATCGACGCCAAGTCCCGTTTTCAGATCTACCCACTCAGCCAAAACGCCAACTCGGCCGCAAAGCAATTAGGGGGAGCAAGTGAGATTCTGTACCACCAACTGAATGAACCGAACGCCGTCGGCTTTGTGAAGTCCGGTTCGGATCTTCCCGCTGGCTGGTTTGCTCCGCAGTGGCTGGATGAGTCTTCGTTGTTGCTTGCGAATTCTGACGGACGCATCATTAGGGTCCAGTTGAGAGTCCAAGGTGGAGTCCTCTTTGCCGCTCCGGACGACGACGGAGTGATCAAGCTCGGCGTGTTGGATCAAGCCCCGTTGCTTGACGGCGAATCGATTTGGGTGACCACCGGTTCCATGCTGCACCAATTGGATCCCCAGACCCTTGCGATCGGTCACACGGTATCCTTGCCATCACGTGCGACCGCTCAGATGGTTTTGAGTGAAGACCGTCTCGTCATCGGCTTGCAAAACGGTCGTGCGGCTATCATCAATCGAGACGGAAAGCCAAGCGTTCTGTCGATCCACCAAGTTTCCCAACGCCCCCTCCGGCTCGCATCGGTCGCCACTCAAGGCATCTGGCTTTGCGACGACCAAGACACCTTGTGGCTGTTGTCCCAGCAAGCGGTTTCTACGGGTTCCGGACCAGCGGTCTCGGTAGCGACCGCTCCAATACGAACACCCCCGATCGTACTGGATGGCATAGACTATATGACGACGGTGAGCGGAATTTGGACGCCGATCACGCCAATTCCTGTCAACGCTGTCCCGGAGAAAACAGTCCCGGAGCAAACTCTCCCATGAAATCGATACACCTCTGCTGCTTGGTCGCGATCGTGTTGCAGCAATCCGTCTCGCAGCAACATGCACACGCCGAAGAACCGCCCCCTGCACGGATCGCGATTTCCACTGCAGACCGATCGCCATCTGTTCAACATAGAATCGTCAATGGACAGTACCAGATCGAAATCAAACACACCGTCAGCATGATCGGTCGTCCGAGTGTCGAGTTCATCGTCGAGAGCAAGGAGTCGGGTGCCTGGACAGAGTCCAGCGTGACTCACGGCGACAACTTGAATGTCAAACAAAACGGACGCTCGGAGCCCCGCTCCTGCTCAGTCCGGCTGGCACAACAATGGAGTGCCGATCCCGCAGGAGACTATGAGGCGGAAGTTCGCAATCGCATTGAGGACGAAAATGGCAAGGTGAGTGACGAAGCCGCTCGACGCGAGATCGATCGGCTTGTCAATCAATATGGGCTGACGCTCAAGCACGTCTTGAAATTGCCTCGTTCCGCCGCCAATCGCTCCGAACCGGTCAAGACGCTGGCTCGGCTTTGCCGCTGGATGACGTACGACAAGCTTTTTCTAAAGATGCAAATGGACCCACGTCCGATCGCGACGGAGAGTGACGCGGACGCGATCTATCAGCAAGTCATGAAAATCCTGAACGGAGAACCGCTGCCCGAGAATGTGGACGAACACCTGCTGACCGTACCAGAACAGCAGCGGATGCAGGCAGCGTTTCAGTTCACTTATTCGGTCAATTTCATACCTCATTTGCACGACGAACAATCGGAAGCAAACTGGCGGCATGCCTTGAGGGTAAAATTCGAGCCTAGCAACTCCGCATCGGTAGACTGGACCGGTGAGCTTTCCAGTGGTGATCAAAGATCCGCATGGTTGGCATTCCCAAGCACGATCAACGTCCGGCAGATCAAAGTCAATCAAGCTCATGATGACAAATCGATCCAGTGGAATATCGTCACGGGCCAGAATGGCTGGAATTATCTCAGGGTTGCTCGTCCAGAGAGCGACGGCGTCGGCACCTTCAAGATTCAAATCGTCGGCGATCCATCGCAGAAGCCGATCAAGCTGATCCAAAGTCGACCACGCGACGTGGAGTTTCCGTTTTGACATCAACAAAAACAACTTCCCCGCCCATCTCCCCCGTAATGGAATTCGCCAGAATTCCCTTCGTCCACCGCATCCCTCTCTTTGCAGGCTTCACCACACATTCCTCTACACAGGATTTCTGGCGAAATCCACTACGTCAGTGCACATGGCAACTGACGCTCTGCCTCGCGGTTCTATTCGCATTGCATCAGACCGCGTTAGCGCAAACAGACTCGTCACCTGCTCTGTATCCTGGCGAACTGACGATTCAGATGCCGGGTGCGTTGGTCTCGCCCGCATCCGTTCCCACGCTGAAAGAAATTGCAGCGATGTCTGGTGAGGAGATTCCTCAACCCGTTGCGGTGATCCGAGTTCACTCTGACGCCAACAATCACTACGCGCCGACTTGGTCTGGCGACGGGACCGCAATCGGATTCCTGCGATCGGATCTGCAAAAGGGAACTCGCAAGGCAGTTCTGCAGCAACCCGGTCAAGCGCCCGTGACAATCTACGACGACCGGACGAGCTTTGAAGACATGGTGACGTGGAGCTCTGGACCTCGCAGCCTGATGGTTTTCGAGAGCAACAATGAGCCCAACGGTTCGAACAACGTTCATCAAACGTCCATCGCTTCCCCGCCACAGAGAATCACTTCTGGCAATGGTGTGATTGAATTCCCCGCGATCCATTCGTCCGGACAGAGTAGCACGTTGGTGTTCCGTCGCGACCGTGAACTATATCTGGCAACTTACCGACCCGATTCGGCGCTCGCCGAGTCAGTCGATTCAATCGGAGAGGGTGAAGAAGCCCAGTTGTCGCCCAATGGTCGTTTCATGGCGATCGTACGGCGCAACGAATCCGGAAACGAATATCGATTGGTCATTCGCGAGACGGCAGGAGAGCGTGAGAAAACATTGTGTGTGGCAACCGATGCGATCATTCGTAACCCAAGGATTTCGCCCCGTGGAAATGAGATTGCTTTTCATCGACGCGACATTCAAAACAATCGATGGGCGTTGTGGGTGATTCCGACCTCCGCATCGGAGGGTGACTCTAGTGCACGTGAGTTGCTCGCTGACATTCGCGTGCAGGAAGATTTTCGACACGTCGGTCCGACCTGGAGCCCTCACTCATCAGGCTTGTGGTGCTTTGCCAACACCAATGCACAAGCACACTATCCGCTCCAATTCGTTCGCGTGTCGGACGCCAGTTCGTTCACGGTCGAGTATCCCCTGCCGATCACGTCGGCATCCGAAGCCGCGTGCAATCCGGTGGTGCGCCGTCCCGTACTTCTGTTCGCCGGACACACCAGCAAACCGAGAGACATCTTCGCGATCGTACTGAGTCATCAGCCATGAGCGGACGCTTGACTCGTATCGTTTTGACAGCGTACCTGTTCATTGTGGCGAGTGGCCTCGATGCAGCGCAGCCGTTGCGTGAGCAGTTATTGGATGTGATCGCCTATCACCGAATCCAATTCTCGGGTAGCGAGTTGGCCCGACGCACCTACACGCTGTACGAAGATCAGTTTCATCGCATGAATGAAACTGAAAAGGCTGCCATTGCGGGCTGTTTTGCCACGCTGTCTGCGTTGGAGTTGAGGGACTGGACGACAGTCGCGGAATGCTTGTCGGATTCACCAGACAAACAGAAAGCCTGGCTAAGCGATTTCAAGTCGATGCCATCTGACTCACTTCACAATGCTCGAGAAGAACTGATTTCTCGAATCAACGCCCTGCTTGGTGAAATGGACTCCGATCAATGGGACTCTAGTCTCGGCGCCGACCACGGCCCAGATGACAACTTGTTCGACGCAGGCGTTACAATTCGTGTGGCAGGAAAAGTTGACTTTGACTATCGATTCATCGATCCCGGTGTTTTTCGTTTCGCCGCTGAGTCACAGACACACCAATTGTTGTCCTTGGTCGACGATACGAGCGATGTGGAATCGTTGCTGGTTCGCTTGTGGTGTGAACGGTTGATGGAGGACACCGAATCGGCAGCAGACACCACAGACCAGATCGTTCAACTGGCGACCGCTGGCAAACTGTCGGCGTCTCAAAAGGAAGAATGGCAGTACTTGCTCGCCACGCTGGCCGAGTTGCGAGGTGAATCGGACTCCGTTGAAACATTTTTGGAGTCCCGATTGGAAAAGTCACCAGAGGGCGTCTGGGCTCATCGTGCGTTGGGGCTTTTGTCGCTCAAACCAGACCAGCGACTTTCGATCCTGCAAAATTCGGCCAGCCGGTACGCGGAAGGTGCCCATCCGCTGTCCCATCAGGTATTGTCCAATCGGCCGGAGCAAACCAGTGCGGTCCTGGATCGATACTGGGAGATTGCCTGGGCTCATCGTCGCGTCGACGTTCGTGACCATCGATCGTCGGCATCCGAAACAGACACGCCTGTATCTCGACAATCAACTCGGCAATCCGCTCAAGACGCGTATCGATTGATTTCCGAATTGATGTCGCCGACCGTACTCGAATCATGGCGACCCATCGACCTGCTGCGGATCGCGTTGCTCATGGATGCTACAGCCGCGGTCGGCGACACCGAGACTTGGCAGTTGTACATCGATGAATCCTTGAGAGAAAAGCATCCGATACTCAACCCGCTGACGCGACTTTCCAGAGACTTCTCGGGACTTCGCCGCACGACATCGACGTCGGGTGAAATCGAATCCTTGCAACCCGATCACTCCGAAACACTGGTGACCCTGCTTTGGGGCAACGGGCAGACGGTCACGGTAGCAGATGCTGCGACTCCCGTTGCTCCGGAAACCTCGCGGTCTCGATGGATCTATGCCAGCGTGGTTCTGGCCGGACTTTGTCTCATTGCGATGTTCGTGCTGCGTTCGATGAGGAGACGTACCAGATGAGCATGACATTGTGCCGAAACTGCAACACTCCCTTTGAGTTAGCACCGTCAGCCGACGGAACGCTGAGTTGCCCAAAATGCGGCAAGCGATACCGTGTGGCGGCGGAGCACAAATCGCCATCACAATCAAGCACAACGGCCGATCCAGTTCCCAGTGAACCCGACGGCGCGAGCGACCAGAATTGGAACGTTGAATTGCCAACCACCGCATCGTCTCAGCCCGACCATGCCGGCCCTGGGTTCGCTCCATTGGCGAAGGTGCAAACGCCGATGGTTCAGATCGACATCAGCGACTCGTCCTCTGATGCCGCGAAATCGCGAACGTGGATTCCCATCGCCATTGGTGCTGCCGTGTTGACTGGTGCGCTATTGATCGGTTGGCTGGCATTGAGGAGTTCCAACTCAAATTCGGTTGCGGAAAAGGACTCGCAGGCGGACCAGCGTTCTGCTGCTTCGGTCGATCGCGACCGCGAAGCCCAAGACGTCGGCGCGGATTCTGGAGTCTTGGACCTCAGCGATTTGACCGCACTGGATTCCCTGGAAACCCTCGGAGCCGATGCGACGGACACGACATCGCAGAGAGATACCTCCGGCAACGCTTATCGCTGGCCGGCGGACGTTTCCCTGATGCAGATTCCCGCTGGACAAATCGCGACTTTAGATGGTGTGATTCAAACGGAATTGACCGACACAGGATTTGGCGCGATCACATTGCTGCTGCCGACGCCTCCGGGAACGCATCAACTGCAAACCAGCAGCGAACAATCGGGGCGTGAGGTTCGATCCAGCGGATTCTTGGCGTATTATCAACAGCAACGAAAGCGATTTGCTGGCGTGGAAGGGCTGGACTTAGAGAAACTCTCCGTTGAGTATGTGAAGGAGCGCGGATGGTTTCGCGAGCCGATTCTACCGCACTTGATTGGTGACGCGTATTGGCAACAAGGCGAGACCGACTCGGCTGTCAGATTTTGGCAAGCAGCCGTCCGCGTGTCGCCCGGATTTGCACCATCGCACCTGAATCTCGCCTACGCCGCGTCCCAGTCTGGTGAGAGCGCCGTGGCCGTCCGTGAACTGCACCATGCGTCGGCCTTGAACGTCCAGGACACGTACTCAATTTCCACACACCTCATTCGACTTCAGCGAGACTTAGAATCAGAGAGTGTCACGATCGGCAGCATGCGATACTCACCGCTGGACTATCTGCCCAGTTTCCCATCTGACACCAAGTCTCAACGTGTTTTGGATGTTTTGCTGACACTGAGAGACTTGGCCACCTCATCGGAGGACAAAGCCGCATGTATCAACAACATTGGCGTCTATCTGCAACATGAACTCAAACAACCCGGAGCTGCCGTCAACTACTTTTTGCAAGCCCGTCAGGAATTCAATCCCGACAATGCTGCCAGCGAATCGTTTGTATTAAAAACGATCCTGAACAACTTAAGTGAAAGCGCCGAGACTGCGGGATTCGCAGACGCAACGCTATATCGCCGGCTCGCAGTACAATCCCCATAGACACCGATTGATAATTCATCGTCATTGACCCGAATGCCCACTGGACCTTATTCATCGACGCATCGCTCACCGTGTTGCGGAACACTCCGCGACGGACGATCGGGTGCTGCGCAGTTAATGAGTCGCGCATCGGGCACGCGCGTTTTCATTCTGTGGCTGTTGGTGGTCTTGGCGTGTGTCTGCGGCTTTGGATTCAGCGTTGCCGTTGGCCAAAATCCAACTCCCAAGCGTCCTCCGCTGGTGACGATCCATCCCAAAACCAAGGAGATCACCGTCACCGTTTACGATATCATCCTTTTGGCTGATCGCACGGAACTCTACGCAAACCCGATTTGGTCTGACCAGGACAGACGTCCGTCGAACTATCGGATCCGGGATCAAATCATTTATACGCCCTACGATCGTAAGGAAGGCGGTATCGGCTTTTCCACGGATCGAATTCACAGCATCACCTACTGGGAATCGCTCGCCGAAGTCGAAGCACTCGGCCGCATGCGGTCGGGAGACTATCGCGTGGCCGATGCGATTGTCAAGAAAATGGAACAGTTCAACTCCGATTGGTCCACCGTGGATCAGTTGCGGGCGCGGATCGAAACGCGACGCAGCATCTACAAGATTCAATCCCAACAGAAGGTTGCGGAGGGATTGGCGGAGTTGGAAAAACTGCATGCTCGTTTCAGCAAGGATCCCTTCATCGAAGATGCGTTTACAGATGTGCTGATCCAGTTGGCGACCGATGCATTGGACTCCGAGGATGCGGACCAGGCCGACGGATATCTCGCCAAGGGAGAGACGCTGTTTCCGGACAACAAAAAACTGCTCGAGACTCGCAGGCAATGGCAAGCGGAGGCGGTACGGTTGGTCGCTGCAGCAGAGCAAAGCCAACTGACCAACAGTGGGCAAGCCATTGCAAAGGCTCAACGCGCCGTTCGGCTGACCAACGATCCCGATTTGAGGCGACGCGGACGGATCGTCATCCGCAATGCGGAAGGCTTGATCCTGGCGAGTTACGAAGACCCTGGCGTGTTTGAGCCGATCAATGCAACGCGACCTGTGGAACGCCAGATCGTCCATCTGATGCATGACTTTCTGATGACACGCGACGAGACAGGAACTCGCTATGGCAGGACGCCACTTGTTTCGCGGATCCAGCCGAGAAACCTAGATCAACAGTACATCGTCGACTTGACCCCAGGGTTGAAATTCTCCAACGGTTCACCGATCACCGCTGCCGACGTGGTGGAAACGATTGAATTACTGCGAAACCCTGCGGGAGAAGCGTTTGATGCAGAGTGGGCTCGATTCATCACCGGAGCCAGTCAAACGTCACCCTTTACCGTCAAACTCGATGTCAACCCGCATCCACGTCCCGATTCATTGCTCTACTTGCCAGTCCTGTATCGTGGCGCTTTCGGCGAGTTGCCCCAGCGGGGAGATGAGGCGTCCAGAAGTCCCGCTGCCGTTTCGGGCCCATACCGACTGAGCACGGTTGATGGGAGCGATGTCCAACTGGTCGCCAATTCACAGTTTCGCAGCCCGATGCAGATCGGAAAGATCAAGTTCAAAAGGTATGTGAAACGGGGGACTGGTCATGCCGTGAATGATCTCTTGCAAGAACGCATTCACGTCATCTCAGACCCGTCGCCTTCTCAACTGGCTCAGATACGCAATTCGCGAACCCGTTTCGAAACGCGTCGCATCGAGCCAAATAGTGTCTGGGTGCTGGCTGTCAATCATGGCCGCGCCTTGTTTGGTGACAAGTTAAACCCGAGTGGTCCTGGCGCGGCCCGAGATCTTCGCCGCGCAGCATCGCTTGCCATCGATCGACAGGGCATCTTGGATCAGTACTTTAATCTTGGCGGACGAGGACAAATGTCGCACGCGGTGGTCAGCGGCCCCTTTCCACGACAGTCCAAAGCCTACGATCTGACGTTCCCCAAACCGACCCAACAGGTCGATGCTGCGCGGTCGTTAGTCAGTCGATATCAAACGCAGGTGAGTCAACGAAAACTGGTTTTGAAGTTTGCCGATCATGGCGATGTCGTTGAGTCGGCCATGGCGCAGGTCAAGCGCGATCTGGAAGCAGTGGGTTTCGAAGTCGACTTGCAGAAACGACCCAACAATGCATTTCTCCGAGAACTGCGCAATGGTTCGTTTGACTTGGCCTATTACTGCATCGAACACGACAACGTGCTCTTTAACATCGCCAATCTGTTTGACGCCGCCCCGACCGCACTTGGCGAAGGCGGCAATTTCATGAACTACAACAATCAAACGCTTTCTCAATCCTTTGAAGATCTGAGAACCAGCAAAGTATCCGATGAGATCTGGGCGATTCAAAACAAAATCCATCGTTTCATTGGCACCGAAGCGGTTGTCATTCCACTGTGGCAGTTGGATACCTTTATCGCCTACACCAGACGGCTCGTTGCCCGCACCACCGAAGGCGAAGGTGCACTGCCGTTGGACGGGACGCACTTTTTCCGCGATGTGGAACAGTGGTACCTCAAGCCGCAAACGAACTAGCTCGCTCCATGAAAAGATGGCCAAGTCGATTCGCACTGGAAATTCTGCGTTTCCTTGCGCTGCTGGTCTTGGTCTCGCTCGCTGCCTCCGTGCTCGGCATGCTGGTCACGGACAGCAGTTTTTTGGGGTTCTATCGCGACCTGCATCGGGATCGTGACGGAGTGTCGATCGGGCCGCAGTTCTATCGCGCGGCGATGGAAACCGTGCCGATCTTGGCATTGGCAATCGTGATGATTGCATCCGGTGCGATGGTGTTGGGACGACTGGAGGATCACCCCATGCTGGGTTGGATCAAAGTCGTGGTGTTGTCGGTCAGCGCCCTGCCATCTTTCTTGTTGCCGTTTCTGCCATCTCTACTGTCGCCCGATCACGCTTTTCAGGGCATGCCCAGCGGAGGCGTTTGGCTGCCAGCGGTTTGCCTCGCGTTGGGAGATTGCAACCTGTCGACAGTGTCCTCCCGGTTCCGCGAAAGCCTGCGGTCGCAGCATGCGATGCCCCACATCCAGACCCTTCAAACCCTGGGGCTGAGCGTTTGGAGATTCACTTGGCCTCAAGCTTGTGTCGCCTTGTTGTTTTCGCTCACCGGGCGGATTCCGCATTTGATCGGTGGCGTGGTTGCGCTGGAATTGTTGTTCAACATCCCAGGCATCGGAATCACCGCCTACCAATCGGTCTCCGAAACGCCTGCCGACTTGCATTGGTTCTTTTGGATTTGCATCTTCTGCGTCACCTTGCGATCCGCGTTTCGATGGCTGGGAATGCTTGCGCACGCCAGATGGATTCCCGAGCGGATTGAGCATGATATGGAGGAGGAAGACGCCCAGTACGATCCCATTGGCAACGCGACGACTGACGTAAGTCAACGCACCGAGTCGACTTCTATCCTTGCTGCCCCAGTTGAGGCCGATCTGGATGGCCAATCGCATTCAGCACTTTCCTCCGACTTGCAGTCCGATATTGCGGTCACAACTTCATCTGGAACGTTTCTGGGGAACTTGGTGCGCAACACACTCTATTACAGTCGGCTTCGTCCGGCCAACAGGTTCAACATGGCCTACGCTGGGTTGGCCAGTATTGTGTTGGCGATGCTAGTGATGGTTTGCTGGATGTACGGAGACGTACCGCCTGACGGATCGTTTTTGGATCCTGGACAGGAGCATTGGTTCGGAACCGATTTGGCAGGGCTGGATGTTCTGTCGTCGATTCGGACGGGTATGAATCAAATGATCGTGCCAACGCTGTTGGCGATCGCGTGCGCGGCCTCTTGGACTCCCTGTTCTCTCTTGTCGTTGCATCGCTGGGTTCGTTCACGATGGATCAGACGCGGTGTTTTTCTTGCAGACCAGTTTTGTTTGTTGATGGCGGAGTTCATCGAGTCGTTGCCCAAGCTACTGGTTCTGTTAGCGGGATTCAGTGTGATGGCTGGCGAAGTCATTGATGCGACGATACTGGGTGTCGATTTTTCGATCAACACGATGGTGATCCGGCTGTTCGTTTTGATAGGGCTGCTGCATGCACCGCAGGTCTATCAGGCGGTACGAGACGAGCTTGAATCAATCAACCATGCCGTCTATGTCGAAGCCTCGTTGATGACACGAATGACGTGGCGTCAAATGATTTTTCGAATGGTTTTGCAGAATCACTGCCTGCCGGTGTTGTTGATCCAGTGCGCGGCCGTCATCGCTGGCGTCTTGCACTATGATGCCGTGTTGGGGCTGCTGGGGGTCCGTGGACGAGGCGTGATCTTTACTTGGGGCAGCCAACTTGGCATGGGAATGGAGGCCTTTATGAACTGGGCGCCCATGGATTGGTTCAATCGTTGGATTCTGGGGATTCCGTTCTTGTACGTCTGGTTGGGCATCGTTGTGTTTTGGTTGCTTGTCGAGTCACTCAAGACAACGGTGGGGGGATATGTCTATCGCCTTCGATGATTCCACCGAACCGACGTTGGCTGTCAAGTCGTTGGCGGTATCGATGCTCGATCCGATCGATGCCCGGTTCCATCGTGTGGTTGCAGCAGACTTGGCGATCATGCCTGGCGAGTTGCTTTCGATCGTTGGGGCATCCGGCGGGGGCAAGTCCACACTGGCACTGGCCGTTGCCGGTTTGTTGCCCGACTCATCGCGAATTAAAGCCGACGTGTTTCGCATCCAGGGGCAAGATGTGTTGCAGCATAGAACCTTTGCTCCATTGCAAGGTATCCAGTGGAACGATTCCATTGGCCGATTGGCTCCGGCAACCATCCTCTACGTTTCACAGCACGCTCGCTCGTCGTTGGTCCCCAATCGCAGCGTGCGTTGGCATCTGGACCTGGCATCGCAAGTACGGAAACGTTCGGGAAAGAAGCAAGCTGTTTCTGCAGCCATCGGCAAAGCCAATGTTTCGGATGGGCGTGAGTTGCTGGGCGAGTTCTTTTTGAATGACGGCCGCCGAGTGGATTCGATACTGCGCAAATCACCTCACCAGCTTTCCACCGGTGAATGCCAGCGAGTACTGTTTGCCATGGCTTGTCTGATCGAACCTGCGTTACTGATAGCTGACGAACCATTTGCATCATTGGATTCCGAGACCGCCTCGGTGTTGGTGCTGCGATTTCGTCAGTATCTGCGTCAGGGCGGTTCTGCCATGTTAATCACTCATCAATTGGGATTGCTTGAGTCGCTTGCGGAGTCAGGTACATGCATGGTGATCGATCAGGGCGAGGTCGTTGACCGACTGCCCTCGCCGGTACTTTTGCGTGGCGGGCCAAAGACCAAGCAAACCACGCAACTGATTCGAGTTGCGATCCGTCAGTTTCCCGTGTCAACGATGGGCGGAATAGACGGCAAGCCACCAGCATTGACGGTATCAGGACTGTCCAAGAACCAAGCGGGCAAGCAGATTTTTGCCAACCAGAGCTTTCGCGTCGAGCAAGGCAGTCGGTTTGGGATCCAAGGTCCCAGCGGCGGTGGAAAGACGACGCTCGCAAGAATCTTGGTTGGGTTGACGACTGCTGATACCGGAGACGTAGACTGGTTCGCTCACTGGTCGAATCCCCCTGAGATGTCAAGCAATCAACGCCGCGAACTTTGGCGTCGTGTTCAGCTCTCCTATCAAGACACTGATCTGGTGTTTGATCCCAGCGAACCCGTCGGCGCGTCGATGGAGCGTGTGTTACGCAGTGACCAACATCCCTTTACCAAGGCGAACGCCCGACAATTCGCTGCTGACGCGTTTCAGAAGTTTGGACTGTCACCAAGGCTGTTGTCTGCACCTCCCTCCCGTTTGAGTGGTGGAGAGAAAAAGAGAGCGGCGATCGCTCGGGCATTGTTATTGCTACAACAGTTCGAAGATGGAAACGATCAAATTCCAACGAATTCCAAAGCCCTGATTCTAGATGAGCCGACCGTGGGATTGGACGTGTTTCATCAGGGGCGTTTGGCGGAAACCCTGATCGCAGCTCAGCAGTCAATGAACTTGACCATCATCGTGCTTAGCCATGACAGATTCTTTTTGGATCGGTTTTGCACGGAAATCATTTCTTGGCCGCAACAATCGATCCCGTCGCTTGACGAATCGGGTTCTCAGCAGTCCGGTCGATCAACCGCGATGGCCCACGGGGAAGAATCATGAAAACTCACAGCACAGTGACCTTTACACGCCAGTTTTTTTGGGGATTCGTGATCACATCATTGACCCTGCCCATCGGTTTCACTCCCTGCTGGAGCCAGGAGTCGCAGCCCACCGATCGTTTTGGCTTTCCCGTGGCAACAGGACTGGATGTTTCTGTGGTGCTGCATGCGGAGCGAGACCCAGCGGTCAGTGATTCACTACTGACGGCGGTTCAGAATCGCGTGGAACGATTGTTCGTCACCGTTCTGGGCGCTGGGGCGACGGTTGACATCGTATCGCGGCCTGCCGTCGACGAGTGGTTGGGACGGAACTCGATCGAACAACTCACTGCGGCGCAGTGCAGGCTGCTTGGACTCGATGGCGATGAAAAGACGATTGTTCTTTCAATAGAGTACCGCAACGGTTCGTTTTATATCCACGCAGGAGAGTTCGATCGGCACTTTGATCAATTCGGTCCGATCGAAAGCGCGGAGGTTGTTCAACGTGACATGCTGGATGAAGCTGCGGCTCGCTTGGCAATGAATTGCTGGACGCCCGTCGGCCAAATTGTCTCGACGCAAGATGACAAGTTTGTTGTTCACTTTGCGAACCTACCGCGGTTGCTGAGCACCTCCAAACTAAGCCGGCTGGATCAAGGTGCCGTGTTACAACTGTATCGCGAAACCATCAACGACAATCAATTGCGTCAAGATGCCCATCCGAGTCAATTCTTGGCCATCGAGTCTCTGGGAGCAAACGCGGTCGTCGCCGCACCGATCGGTGACGCGTGGGACCGTGATTGGTTTCAGTACCTCGATGACGCTCGCGCTCGCTACTTGGTACGTCGTGTCACCCCACGTACCGGAGTCTCGCGATTGCAAGTTCTGTTGACGGGAACGGTGCCAGACCAACCGGACATACTGGCTCCTCGGGGCGGATGCGATGTTTACTTGCACGATCAGCCGTCACCCCGATTGAAGATCAATTCGAACATTGCGGCCGTTACGCAACGCAACGGACTCGCCGAGTTCCAAGTTGATCACCCTAAGCCGATTTTTGTCACAGTCGCCTATGAGAACCAGGCAATCACGCAACCCTTTGTTAGAGGCGTTTCGCCCGAGCCGTTAATCTTTCAGTTTCGTTATTTGGGAAATCAAGGCGACTATCTGACTTCGCTGAAAGGGCTGCATGACCAGTTGCGAGCAAACGCTGCCAAGATCAACCAACTCGTTGCGACCATCAGCAATAAAGCCAAGGAATCCGACGAGCAGACGATTCGTCAGCTCAGCAATGAAGCATTGCAACTCGCCAATGTTGATTCGCTGGTTGACCAAGCCGAGGCAATCGATGAAGCGGCAAAGGTTGAGAACTTGGACCTGTCGGAGGCGATGAAGTCATTTCGAAAGACGATCGATGACATGAACGCGCAAACGGCAAGACTGCGAGCTGACATGGCAATGGCGGAGCGTTTCGCTGCTGCCGAGAGTTCACTCAAAACGATTCAGGAAGCGTTTGATGCGATGCGGTGGGCAGAAGCGTTGGCGTTGCTGGAACGCTTTGCCGTCGAGTTTCCTGGTCATCCCCAAAGCGGGAAACTGGATAGGTTCCGAAGCGCAGCCCGCGCGGTAAACTCTACTCATGCTGCCGCTCGCCAGCGAATTCTGGATGCGCGTACGGCTCAAGACATCAGTGCGTTGACCGCCCGGTGGTCAGCGATCAGCCAAGCGATTGAAAATCTCTTGTCGCATGATGATGCGTTGTATCTCTCGCATGTGAACCAAATGCGCGACCGATGGCAGCAACTGGTCAACGACGAGATTCAGTCGATCAAGTCCGATAATGTTGCCGCGGCCGCTCTGCAGGGCAGCGCACAAGACAAGGCGGTCGCGGTTCTGAAGCAACGCGTCGCCGACCTGAGCCCCGTGCGTCAGGACCTGGAACGACTCGGTCCTCAGATCCTGGCCGCAGCGCAAAAGTCCAAGGATTTACTTGCGCAATAACGAATGCCGCCGGATGTGGCATTTTCCTGCAGAATCCTGAGGAGTTCGCAGTCCAGGCGAAGCCTGGACCGTTCAAAACTTGGTGTTGACATTGTTTTGTCAGTCCATGTTTTTGTCCCATGCATCGCAATCAGAGTGAGCCTCAGGCGCTAGCCGTGGGCCGGCACGACATCCGCCTCAGGCCCACGGCTAGCGTCTGAGGCTCACTGGGGGCCACCAGCTGCGCCGGGAGAGGTGACAGACACTTGCGGAGCGCCGCAGCGTCACAATCCCAAATTTGAACAGCCCAGGCGAAGCCCCTCCGTCCATGAACCAAAAAATAATGGTGACGATCCACGATTTGGCGTAACGCGGCCGCGAAGTTCAGTTGAGGGGGATTGCCTCCCGTTTCAATAACTGAACGGATTTCGCTGGAGATTTCATTCGTGATCAAACCCGCCAGGAATCAACCGAATCAATGGGGCGAGATTTCCATCGCAGATGCCGATGTCTGGGAGGCGATCATCGCCAAGTTCAAGCCCAAGATTCTGCATCAGGCGAGAGCCGCTGGACTGCAGCCCAGTGACGCTGCCGATGTGACACAAGATGTTTTTCGTATCATGGCGAAACACGCTCCTCAAGATGGTTTATCGGAGCCAACCAGAAATTGCAGTGAAGAGCCGAAACTGGAAATACAGTCCTGGGTATCTCAGATCACTCGCAATGTGTTGAATCGTTTCATGCGCCGCTCACGCAAACGCCCCGTCACGATCGATGCCCGTTTGGATCACGCGAACTGGGAACGACTTGCCCCGCAACTCTGTGAGCTGCACTCCGCCTCCTGGAGAGACGATTCACAGTTTCGGGTGCGTCAAGCACTCCAGGCGATCAAGGCCGATTTCCAAGGAAAAACTTGGCAGGCCTTCTGGAGGATGACCATGCATCAGGAACAGGCAACGGCCATTGCTGAGGATCTGAAAATGGACGCCAGAGCGGTTCGGCAAGCGAAATTTAGAGTCATGAGCCGTCTTCGTGACGAGCTCAAGTGCTACGCGGACGAGGAGTGACAAGAAATCTCTGACCGGATGAACATCGGACTCATTGTTGAGTCCCCCAGTTCATTTATCATGATCCGTTTCTAACCAGACATCGGAAATGGCTCATGAGATCGATCGGGATTACATTCACGTTGTCGGCCTGGCTTTTGTCGGCGGTGCTTTTGTCTATCGTCGGTGCGGAACCCCTGTACGCGGAACCTCTGTACGCGGAGGAATCATCGAGGCCGAATATCGTCGTCATCATGGTGGACGACATGGGGTTTTCTGATATCGGTCCCTACGGCAGTGAGATTCCAACCCCGCATTTGGACGCATTGGCGGCGGCCGGAGTCAAGTTCGCTGAGTTTTACAACACGGGGCGTTGCTGTCCGACTCGGGCAAGCTTGATGACCGGGCTCTATTCGCATCAAGCGGGAATGGGGTGGATGACGGCTGATCAAAGTGCGCCGGGTTATCGTGGTCAGCTCAACAACCATTGCGTTACGATCGCCGAAGTCTTGGGTGATGCCGGCTACTTCACCGCGATGACAGGAAAATGGCACCTTGGTTTTGAGCACGGCGTGGTTCCTTGGAAAAGAGGCTTTCAGGCGAATTTGAGTTTGCCCGCCGGTGGACTTCATTTTTCTAACCAAACCGGACCCAAGGGAAACACAAAACTGTTTTTGGGTGATCGTGAGATTGATCGTGATGCACCGCAGTTGAATGCGCCGTGGTACGGAACCGACCTGTGGACGGAACAGGGGCTTGAGTTCATCGATCAAGCGGCATCGCAAGAGAAGCCGTTTTTTCTGTACCTCGCGCACGTCGCCCCGCACTTTCCTTGCATGGCGCCGGAGTCAACCATCGCCAAGTATCGGGGTAAGTATCTCAAAGGCTGGGATGCGTTGCGAGACGAACGCTATGCGAGACAGGTTGCGAGCGGACTGATTGATCCCTCGTGGCCACTGGAACCACGTCCGGCAGAGATTCCCCAGTGGGATTCTCTATCCCGTGAGCAGCAGAAACGTTACGACGACATGATGGCCATCTACGCGGCGATGATCGACGAGGTGGATCGCAACGTGGGCAAACTTGTGGACGGGCTTCGCCAGCGTGGACAACTCGACAACACACTGATTCTGTTCCTTTCCGATAACGGTGGGAATGCTGAGGCGGGTGTCAACGGAACTTACCAAGGCGAGAATCCCGGCGATCCTCACTCCAACGTCTTCATCGGACGGTGCTGGGCGCACTTGAACAACACTCCATTTCGAAAATACAAGCACTACAACCACGAGGGCGGAATCGCGTCTCCTCTGATCGCCCATTGGCCCGCGGCGATCCAACCGAGCGAGCAATGGATTCGCACACCCACACACGTGATCGATATCATGGCGACTTGCGTCGACGTAGCGCAGGCTGAATATCCGATGGAAAGATCGGGAAACCAGATCACACCGATGCAAGGACAAAGCTTGCGACCGCTATTGACCAAGGACGGCAACCTTCCTGAGCGTCCACTTTTCTGGGAGCACGAAGGCAATGCTGCGATCCGTGTCGGCGATCACAAGCTGGTTCGGGCTGGTGGCAATGGAGACTGGGAACTGTTCGACTTAAGTTCTGATCGCACGGAGCAACAGGACTTGGCTGCCAAGAATCCAGCGATGGTTGCGGATCTCAGGCAGCAATGGAAAACCTGGGCGGAAGCCGCGAACGTGATCCCTAAGCCAGCGGGCAAGAACAAGAAGCCTGCGGGCAAGAAGAAAAAGTCCAAGAAACAATAGACAGCGGTTTCTTTCACGATCCCCCAACCAAGAGATGACCATTGAAGAACTGGCTCACAACCTCTCGTGTTTCCGCATGCCTTGTCGCGTGTCTTGCCCTGACCTCGCTCGGCCAACCACATTCTCAGGCCGAAACGACGCGTCCCAATGTGTTGTTGATCTTGGTCGATGATCTCAAACCGGCATTGGGTTGCTACGGCGACCCCGTCGCTCAGACACCCAATCTGGACAAGCTGGCCAGTCGAGGCATGCGTTTCGACATGGCGTACTGCAATCAAGCCGTTTGCGCACCGTCCCGCTTTACGCTCATGCTCGGATCGCATTCGACATCGACCGGACTTTACGGTCTGGGCAGTCAGCTTCGGCAAATCGTTCCGGATGCCGTGACGATGCCTCAGTACTTTGCCAAGCACGGTGGTTATCGCACCGAGTCGTTGGGCAAGGTGTTTCATATCGGACACGGCAACGAGGGTGACCCGGTGTCTTTTCAAGTGCCGCACTTCAAAGACAAGGTCATCGAGTACCTGGATCCTGACAGCACAGATGGCGGCAAACTGACGCGAGAGGAAGCCCTGTTCACCAATCAGAAGCTCGGCCAAATCCGCTCGCTACCACGCGGTGCCGCGTTTGAGTCTCCTGATGTCGCAGATGACCAGTACGCAGACGGCCGAGTTGCGGCGGAAACAGTGGAGCGATTGCGTGCAGCAAAGAATCGCATGTCAGAAGACAACACTCCATTCTTTATCGCAGCGGGATTTGTCCGGCCCCACCTGCCGTTCTCTGCCCCGAAAAAGTACTGGGACATGTACGACCCGATGAAGCTACCGATGCCATCGAATGTTTCCTTCCCCCGCGACGCGCCCAATGTGGCTCTCAAGCGAGGCGGCGAAATCGCTGCTTACAAACCCGTCCCGGAGGATGGGAATGTCGACGAAGCGTTAAAGCGTGAACTGATTCATGGTTACTACGCCAGCATGAGCTTTGTCGACGCTCAGATCGGCAAGGTTCTCAGCGAGTTTGATCGTTTGGAATTGGGTGAGAACACCATCGTGGTGCTGTGGGGCGATCATGGGTTTCACCTTGGTGATTTGGGGATATGGACCAAGCACACCAACTACGAACAAGCCAATCGAATTCCGATCATCATCTCTGCTCCTGGGGTGACAAAGCCGGGGACGTCTACCAAGCAGCTTGCCGAGACAGTCGATTTGTTCCCCACTCTTGCTGAGCTAGCCGGACTGCCAGCCCCCAGCGGGCCGCAGCCGATCGACGGTCAAAGCCTCGTCCCCGTGTTGAAAGATCCTGCCGCGCGAGTTCGCGACCACGCCTACCACGCCTATCCCAAGCAGAAACTAGGTCGTGCGATTCGTACCGAACGCTACAGAATGGTCCAGTGGCTTTCCCAAGGCGAAGACCCATCCAACGCCGTGTACGAGCTATACGATTACGTCAACGACCCCAACGAGACGCAAAACATTGCGGCTAAGGAACCTGAAATACTTGCCCGACTCCAGGAAATGCTCGAAACGCATCGCCCACCCGTCGGCAAGAACCAGAACCGCCGCTAGCCCGGATTATTCATTAGCCGGCACGCGATAGCGTCCGGTTCCCGAGTATAGGCGTGAGAACCGGACGCTATCGCGTGGCGGCTGATGTGCGCAGACTGTTTTCGTGCCAATCCGCGCAAGCCGTTTCATGCAAACGTGTTGCGATGACCGTATTGAGTCGCGTGAATAATCCGGGCTAGTGGTCTGAAACAACTTAACTTCAGGGTAGTGGATCTTGTTAAAGATCCTGCAGCGGTGGGATCTTTGACAAGATCCACTACAGCCAACCCTAACTTAGATACCAGCACGACGCGTCAGCGAGTGATTCACGGCGAACAAGACCTTCCTGATGAGATTTCCAAATAGCTCTGCACGCCAAATCTTCGTTGCCCATTTGTCGCTGGGGTTGGCACTTCTGCTTGCCGTGAACGTCGATGCGCAGGAAAGTAAAGACCAGACGACTCGGCACACGTTGATCTCGGAAAGCCGCGAGCGGACTTACAACGTTTACGTGCCTACCACGCTAGATCGTGACAAACCCGCCCCGCTACTGTTGTGTTTTCATGGAGCTGGCGGAAGCGGACTCGCAGAGATGATCCCGTTTCGTCGACTCGCAAAACAACATGGGTTTCTACTGGTGGGACCGGACGGAATCAACGGCCGCTGGAACGCCGGTTGTGATGACGAAATCAAAGCGACTGCTGGGGCAGATGACGTGGGATTCGTCCGTGACTTGGTGCAGGAGATTCGAAACGACTTCAAGGTGGACTCGCGACGCATCTATGCTTATGGATTTTCGAATGGTGCTGCAATCGGACATCGGCTAGCAGCGGAACTTCCAGATACCTTTGCTGCCGTTGCCGCTGTTGGAGGAACGCTTGCACGCAACAGTCGTGACGCCATCGTCCCCGGGCCAGCAGTGTCGATGCTGATCATGGTGGGCAGCGAAGATTCCATGTTCGGAACGAACGGGGATCTGCGTAAAGGCACGTTTTTCACGGCAACCGAAACGGCTCGCATCTGGAGTGAACGCAACGAATGCAGCGTGTCGGTTGACGTAGAGACGCCGGTTCCCTTCACTCGCTGGACGAATCCGACCGACAATGTGGAAGTGGAGCTTTGGATCGTGCAAGGTGCTGGCCACACTCCGAACATGAGCAAAGCGTTTGATACCGCAGAGGAAAGCTGGAAGTTTCTCTCTCGCGAAAGATGAAAGACGAGAAATAGCGGCGAGGGGTTTTAAACGGGTTCCACCGCATCCAACGAAACCACTTATGTTGGAGTCCAGGCTTTAGCCGCTCGAACCTGAACTGTACCAGTGCTCAATCGCCTAAAGGCTAGACTCCAACTTGCGCGCGAGAAAATGGGACGGCGCGAGAAAATGGGACGGGGGTAGTTTTGAATCCTATCGCATGATAAACGGCCTGCTTTGGAGTTGCCATGCCACGACAGAAGCGGGCCGATGAAGTTGGCGTTATTGATCACGCGATCAATCGTGGGAACGCTCGTCAGAAGATTTTCCTGAAGCAGGACGGAATCAGAAAAGGTGTCGGACACCGATTTGGTGGACTCAGCAACTCTCTTTCGGCTTGGCCGGTCCCTCGAACACGCGCCTGGATCGACCGTGTGGCTCAAGCGTTTAGCCAATCGAAGCAGGAGGAATTGCGGTGGAGCATGCGCCGCAGGGTTCCTTTTGGTGAGGAGACCTGGGTAGAGTCGACTGCGAGAAAGTTCGATCTCGAATCGACGATGCGTCCCCAGGGCCGTCCACGAAAGCTACCGCGCCCTTCTTGATCTTTGCCCATCCTTCCAATTCGGTGTCCGACACCTGGTATGTCCCCTAGATAAAAAAATCTTTTCTCCACCGCGAGTTGATCTTTGATACCTTTCCTGGGGCGCATTGTTGCCCCGGCTGTACCGCACACATTGGTTTCGACGGCATGCCCTCTCACTCGGGATTTCAGTTCTTAACAGCTCCTTTTCCTAGCTCACCTGCATCCGTGTTATCCTAGCCAAAGCTTGTGTTTCGTTTGTAAATCGGAAAGAGAGTGCTACATGATTTTTTCGCGCGTGGCCGTCTTGCTGTTTGCTGTTCATGCCTTCACGGGTCACGTGACTGCGCAAGATAGCAAGCAAGAATCAAAAGTAGATTCGCTCGTTCAAACACTCAGGGGGCGGAATGGTGAAATTCAGGTTCACAAAATATCGCTATCGGGCAATGCTAAGAACGAGCAGGGTGCGCCTGTTGCGGGCGCAACGATCATTGTCGGCTACGCGGATTTAAATCGTGCAGTTGGAAAGGATGAAACAGGCGAACAGCAGGAATTTCCGTTTGCACTGGCACGCGTAAAAACTGACCAGCAGGGACGCTTTGAAGCTGACAATCTGATCGTGCCTGCAAAGAAACGAGTTGGGAATACTCCTGAGAGTGTCCCACTGCATGGAACGCTGACCGATCAAGCGGGCAGCCCAATCCCAGGTGCCGTTGTCCGTGCAGGCCAAGTCAACGATGCGAACGATGCGCCAGACGCCAAGCCACGCATGACGATTTTCAATTTCCTGGATAGCTCCCCAAACGCTGGAGTGGGCTATCCCCGGATGCATTTGATCCCCGAAGAGATTCGAACCACCACGACGAACGCAAAGGGTGAATACCGATTTGACTACATTCCTTATGGCGTTCGTATGGCTGTTAGCTTTTCACATTCCAGCTTTCTGTCGCACGTGCTGAGGAGTTTCAACACATCGCCCGGCGAAAAACAGGGCAAGTTCATTGGTCCTGACTGCGAATTGAGTGCGACGGTTGATCGTGGGCAAACGATTGCGTTGCAGGCGGTTGACCCCAAGACGGGGAAACCAGTGCCAGGAACCAAGTTTGAGCTTCCCTACTCACGTAACATTCAGCAAGGCTCGGTGGCTACGGCAAACGAGGACGGTATCGCCAGCCTGCGAATCTTGGCTGGAAGTTACACGCTGCGAATCATTCCGCCGCCTGGCAATGACTACTGGGTAACGACCGACGTTTTGAACATAGAAGAGAGTCACGCGGGCGGAGATCCGTTGGCTTGGGAGTTGATGCCAGCTATCGGAATCCGATGCAAGGCTGTTGCCGGTGACAAGCCTGTCGCTGGCATTTCTTTTGAATACAGCACAGACGGTGTAAATTGGAGGACGGCCGCGACGCAGGGCAGCTACACCGAGTATGCGACGACCGACAATGGCGGGGTCATGAATTTGGTCGTTCCGGCGGAAACTCAATCGATCCGCATCAAAGGCGACGATCTGAATCAGACGGCACAGAAGATTGACGGAAAAAGCGAACTGCTCTTCAGCGTGAATGCTAAGACAACAGATGCCGATTCTCGAAAACTGGCTTACCTGAATTCAGTGACTCCACTGAACGGTGTCTATCGATATCGATCCAACAATCATCTGATGAAAGAGGTGTCATCCGAAGACTTTCGCGACAAAATCGAATCGCTCCTCGACATGAATGCGGCGCAGATCGAAGATGAACTTCACGCCTATTTTGGCGAGTTACCGATGTCGGAGATCGTGTTGACGCAATTCGGCGACCGGCGGCGAGAAGAACGCACACACACCTATGGCGATAAAAAGACGACCGACTGGACGGTTTCTGATGGTCAAAATCGAATCCGATTCGACGCTGCCAATCGACAGTGCAACGTCGAGCAGGAGATCAACTCGCGAATGCACATGGCAAGCATCTCCAGCCTGATTCTGTTGCCGATGGAATTGGAATCGCAAGGGGCGATCCGAGAAGGAAATCGCATGGTGTTAACGAAAGAGGAAGCAGGTCAATCTATGCGTGTCGAGCAAGATGCTAAGTCTGGATTCGTCTACGTGCGAGATTTTTCATCCAGCAGATACGGGAAGAGTTCATGGCAAATCGGAAAGCGAGAAATCAATGGCCAAGTCTTACCCAGGATCAAGGTGGAAGCACGCTATCGTGACGAACAGTTGGACTACGCGGGAGTGATCTTCCTGGACGACGTTCAACTGAACGACGAGTTGCCCATCGAAACTTTTGCGATGGATTTGCCAGCGGGTACGAATGTGTTTGACGAACGCTCAATCGATTCCAATGCCGTCTCACGTCGTGGTAAGTTTACGGGAATCAAAACCGACTGCGTCGACTTGATTGCTCGATTGGGAGAACCAGATCGAGCAGAGGTCGCGATGAAACATGGCGACCCCGCACCTGAGCTGGAAATACAAAACTGGGTTCGTGGCGGGCGAGTGATTGAGGCCCCTGATTTGAGGGGCAAACGTTTATTGCTTTTCTTCATGGGGTCCGATCCAGACGATTTTGTCACCGAGTTACCAGCTCTCAGACGCGCCTGTGAAGCGTTTGCAGGCAGAGATGACCTTGCAGTAATCGCTCTGTTTTCCCCACCCCAAACAGCATCCTCCCTTGCGAAGCTATCGATTGTTCGGGACCTGACTTGCTTGGTCGCCGTCGACAGCCAAGCCGAAGAAGGCCGGCACAAGGGAAAGACACGTGCCGCGTACCCAGGATATTCCAATCAAATCAGCGTCGTTGTGGACCCACAAGGCAACGTGCAGATGCTCGCCAGCTACAACGACAACATCGATTCGACGATCTACTGGATCAAACGATCCACGAAATAGTCCGGACTGCCCCTAGCCGGATGCTGACACCTTTTTCTCGACGCTCCGCTTGCCTTACGACTTTACGACAACAGGGAATACACGCCAAATCGAGTGTCCATCACTGTGGGTCCCCCCTTATCACCGAGCCGAGCACTGCACCGAATACTGCGCGATCCTCATTTTTTTGCCCGACAATCCGCTAGCCCGGATTATTCATCAGCCGGCACGCGATAGCGTCCGGTTCCCGAGTAGAGGCGTGAGAACCGGACGCTATCGCGTGGCGGCTGATATGCGCAGCCTGTTTTCGTACCAATACGCGCAAACCGTTTCGTGCAAACGTATTGCGAAGACCGTAGTGGGTCGCGTGAATAATCCGGGCGAGCGGTCTGTCAAGGTTTGTGATGGGTGTTTCCCCCGTCTACAATCGTGATTGCTGGATCTGCTTCACAATTCGTCAGGCGGCGGATCGCCACCGATTCTGATTGTTGCGACTTTGTGTCGTTTTTCCAACCATTCCCCCCAAGACTCAACCTTTACTCCTCATTGAACGGCCATGAAACGAATTCTCCTTCTTACTTTTGCTTGCCTCTGTCTTGCTGCGCCTGGCATCTCCTCGGCTGATACGCCGGCAAAGCCGACGGCCGAGGACTTTGGCAAGACAGCCGATGGCACTCCCGTGGAACTCTACACCCTCAAGAGTTCCAAGGGGCTGGTGGCAAAAATCATGACTCGCGGCGCGACGTTGGTGCAGTTGCATGTCCCGGATTCCGACGGAAAGTCTGCCGATGTGATCTTCGGATTCGACGACGTTGCCGGCTATGAAAGCGAAGACAACCAGTACTTTGGATGCACCACGGGACGAGTTTGCAACCGAATCGCCAAAGGCAAGTTTTCATTGGATGGCAAAGACTACACGCTGGCGATCAACAATGAACCGAACCATCTCCACGGTGGCGTCGAGCGGAGCTTGGACAAAGTTGTGTGGAAGGCCAAGCCGTTTGCCAACGAAAAGGGAACCGGTGTGACGTTCAGCTACACCAGCCCCGATGGCGAAGAAGGCTATCCTGGAAACTTGGACGTTACCGTTCGTTTCTTCGTGCCTACGGATGCCAATCGGGTTTCGATCACGTACACCGCAAAGACCGACAAAGCGACGCCAGTGAACCTGACCAACCACGCTTATTTCAATCTCGGCGGAGCGGGCAGTGAAACGGTGCTCAACCACAAGCTCATGTTGAATGCGCCTCAATACACGCCCGTGGACGATACCCTGATCCCAACTGGTGAAATCAAAGACGTGGAGGGCACCGTGCTTGATTTCCGCAAACCAACCCGCATCGGCAAAGGCATCGAAGAGCTCACCGACACGGCAGCACTGGGCTATGACCACAACTTTGTGTTGGCCGAGATCCCCGAGGGCAAGAGCATGCGGATGGCCGCTCGTTTGGTGGACCCCGATTCGGGGCGAACGCTGACCATCTCCACCGATCAGCCAGGAATCCAGTTCTACTCGGGCAATTTCCTGATGGGACAAACCGGCAAAGATGGCAAAACGTATCCTCACCGCAGCGCCGTGTGCCTGGAAACGCAGCATTATCCTGACAGCATCAACCAGCCAAAGTTTCCCTCCACCGTGCTAAAACCAGGAGAAGAGTTCAAATCGACGACCGTTTTGAATTTTGGCAATTGATTTATTTTTTGTCGGAAACATTTCCAGAAACGCCCCGCTTGGCTAGGTAAGAAGTTGACTTTCATTACCAAGCCACGGGGAGTCTGGGTCGATGTGTCTCAAAAAATCACTGTTTTCACTCGCGTTTTGCGTCCTCTGCCTCACAGCCATCGCCAACGGGCAGTCCACCGAGAGCGGGTTCTATCGTCCGTCGCACCACTGTGACCGACACGCAAATCACGATTGGCGATCTCACGGTCACGCTGTTCGGGTTGTCGGCTATCGATATGCCAGCCCCTATTACGGGTATCGGACCACTGGATTCGAACTGGCGTCGGTGATTCGTGCTCAAGGCGAATTCAATTTGCTGACGGCGCAGGCAAGATCCGAGAATGCCGCTGCGGTCCAACTCGAGCTGCAAAACAGCGTTGATGCTTTGGCCGCCCGATTGGAACGACGACGCATCAACACGGAGTCCCGTTTCGGACACTTGCATGCCGCAGCGGAGGAGCGTCGTTTGGCAAGCGAACTGCGAAAAGCAGAGCAGCCAGTGGCGGTCGCCCCTGCAGACGGCAGCGTTCAGTGGCCGCTGATTCTCGCCACCACTCACTTTGCCAGAGCTCGCAGACCGGTTGATCTGGTTTTTGCTCAGCGAGCCCACGATGGGGCGATCAATCCAGATCACTACCAACCGCTGTGCGACTGGATCGAACAGATTCGCTGCGAACTGAAGGATCACATCCACGAGTATTCCATGGACGACTATGTTCAAGCCCAGTCGTTCCTGCGAAACCTGGTCGATGAAGCGAGGCAGCCGATTTCACCGATGAGCCAGTCCACGCAGTTGGTCAATATCAGCCGCTGAAACGTCCGGTATCCAGCGGATTCCAGGCGATCGCTGGTCGTCGACTTTCTCAGACGCACGTTGACTTTTCGCAACAGACGATGCACCCGGGCACCGTGTCCCATTTCAAAAAGAGCCGAATTGACGAAAAAAAAGCGTGTTCGTGTGATTGGCACTCGGATTGCGATGTTCGCGTCGGATGCCAACCAAAAAACATCATCACGGATTCAACGCACCTCTGGTGACTGTGTCCTGCAGCCTGATCTTACTGGGTTCTGTCTCAGCGAATTTTGCCGTGGACACGGACCGGTCATCGGTCAGCAGTAGCGTTCAACTCGCTTCGGCAGAAGCGACCGAGCAGTTGCCGGCAGGCGAAATCCCCTCAGGTTGGCGTCGGACGGCACATGGCTGGGAGGATGCTTCGAAATGGCGAGTCCCAGCAGGCGGCAGGCAGCAGAGTCTGGACGAATGGATCTCAGCAACACAAAAGCAAGAAATCCCGTGGACCCGGGCGTTGTTTTCCCGCTTGCGGCGAATTCCTCCCTTGATGATCGCAACGATTCAGATCTCGCTCGTTGCCGTGATTTATCGCATCTCTCTGGGCTCCAAGTGGAATCAGGAATCAGCGACGTCGTGACGTTGAATCGGTGATCCGTTAGAGTGCTGCCAGAATCATCTCAAGGAGTTCGAGCCAGCAGCCGGGTTCCTTGGATTCACTTGGACGTTGAACGAAACATCACGACGGTGGGATTTGAATCGAATGTTACATGCAGTGATCATGGCTGGTGGCAGCGGGACGAGGTTTTGGCCGGCGAGTCGAAATGCTTTGCCGAAGCAACTGCTTGCCTTGTCGGGTGAGCGTACGATGATCCAGGCAACCAGCGACCGCTTGGAGGGACTGGTTCCCGCCGAGCGACGGATGGTGTTGACCAATCAGGCATTGGTCTCAGCGGTGCTGGAACAACTGCCTGAGTTCCCCAACCAGAATGTTGTCGGAGAGCCATGCAAACGTGACACCGCACCATGCGTGGGTCTGGCAGCGGCCATGATTGCGAGAAAGGATCCCGAGGGCATCATGGCCGTGATGCCCTCGGATCACGTGATCGGAACTCCCGATCGATTTCGTGACGCTATTCGAGCGGGTGAAAAACTGGTGCAGGAAGATGCCAGTCGCATCGTGACCTTTGGGATCAAGCCGTCCTATCCGGCCGAGTCGTTCGGCTACATCGAGCGTGCCGAGCCATTGCAAGCCGCTGGCGTGGCAGCCTTTCAGGTCGCGAGATTTCGAGAAAAACCCGATCGTTTGACCGCTCAGCAGTACCTTTCCAGCGGCAGTTTTTACTGGAACAGTGGCATCTTTCTCTGGAGAGCCTCGACCATCTTGGACGCGTTGAAGTCCCATCAGTTGGAGATGTACGAGCACCTGGATCGCATTGCCCAAGCAATGGAAACGGACAAGTTCCAAGAGACGTTGGCGGTTGAGTTTGCGGCGATCAAGGGAACATCCATCGACTACGCCGTCATGGAAAGTTACCCCAATGTCGCCGTGATCGAAGCTCCCTTTGAATGGGACGATGTGGGCAGTTGGCAGGCCTTGGAGCGTCTCAATCCATCGGATGAACATGGAAACACCGTTGTGGGTTCGCACTATGCCATCGATACGAAAGGCTCGATCATCTTTGGCCAGCCCGGCCATGCGATTGTAACCATCGGGATTGAGGACATGATTGTAGTCCAAACACCTGATGCCACGCTGGTTGCTCCCAAATCGGCGGAGGAGCGTGTGCGTGAGGCGGTCCGGTTGTTGCTCGAAAGCAACCGAAACGATTGTCTGTAGCGAAAAGACAACGTTCTTTCCCTCAAGAGGGTTGAATTGTCCGCAAAAACGCGGCGACACGCACCGCGTTTTCTTGAATTCAGTGCGCACACATGGCATTCCTGAGCTAGGTTTCCTTTCATAGGGGGATCTCCGTCAGACTCAGGAACCAATGCCCATCACCATGTTCACCCGCACATCCAAGCGACACAAACATCACTCAGCCAAAGGCCGGCGACGCGATCGTCGCGCAGCCGCGACGGTGGAGTTTGCTTTCTGCTTGCCGGCTCTCGTGATGTTGACCATCGGGACCATCGACATCTGCTCGATGTTGTTCTTGAAGGAATCCATCAAGCTGGCCGCCTACGAGGGTGCTCGTCGAGGCGTCAATCGTGGCCGCACCAACGCCGAAGTCGTTCAGCGTGTGGAGCAGTTCTTGGCGGAACGCGATATCCAGTTCACCCCCGGGGCTGCGGTGACGTTCAGCAACCCGGACTTCACCAGCGCCGCAACTTTGGACAACGTCACGACGACGGTAACCGTTCCGTGCGCAGGCAACCTGCTGATTCCTTCTGCCATGTTCAGTGACATGATGATGTCCGCAGATGTCACTCTGCGCAAGGAATACCAAAATCTCGATACGGGCCCTTAACGTGTCGAGCAACCAACAAGCGATCGATCGCAACGAAATCACATCTCACGTGGCTTTCCGAGACAGACAAACCCAACCTCAGGCATTCAAGATGCTTCACCGACAACCGCGATCAAATCGCAAGAACCGAAAATGCAAGCAGCGTCTGGGCGCTGCGGCGGTGGAGTTCGCAATCGTCGCAAACATCATGTTCATGATGATGTTCACCTGCATGGAATTTGCGCGGATGAACATGATCCGAAACTTGGCTCAAGACGCGGCCTACTTTGCCGCCCGTCACGCAATCGTACCCGGTGCCACGGCCGACGAGGCCATCCAAGTCGCGTCGGACTTGATGGATTCAATGGTCACGACGGGGTACACCGTCGATGTGTCGCCGCTGGGCAATGATTCCGAGAACGTCGTGGTCACGGTCACGGTTGACTTCGACGAAGTTGCGTTGTTTGCGCCTCGATTCATGCCCAACGCCACCATCACGACGACTGCCAACGTGAAAACCGAACGCTACGACGGTTTCTTTGAGCAGTAAACAACAAACCTTTTTGCTTCTGACCAACCATTTCAACGAGTCTCTCATCCGCGTCTGTGATCAACACCATGAATACCTCACTACCATTGGGCATGAAAAGCCAACGTTCACGACGACGTGGCTCTGTGATGGCCATGATGGCGATGCTCCTGCCCTTGCTCGCGATCTTGGCTGCCTTTGCCGTCAACACGGCGCACATGCAATTGACCCGAACGGAATTGTCGATTGCGACCGACGCGGCAGCCCGGGCGGGCGGCCGTGCCTTCAGTGAATACCAGGAAGTCGATGCGGCCAAACAGGCCGTTCGAGTGACGGCGGCGCTGAACACGGTCAATGGCGACCCCTTGCGCATCCGTGAAGACGACGGTTCAAACGAAATTGAGTTTGGACGCACTCAGCAGTATGACGGATCTGAAAGTCGATACCACTTCATCAAAATCCCCACCTCGGATGTGTCGTCTGGTAATATCGTGGCCAGTGCCATTCGTGTGAAAGGCAATCGCAACGCAGGCTCGCTTTCAGGACGAGTTCCACTGATCATCCCAGGACTGCTGGATGCCAACGATTTCGAAACGACGCAAGACTCTGTCGCCATGCAAGTCGACCGTGACATCTCGCTGATCCTGGATCGCAGTGGTTCAATGGCTGAACTGGACATTGATTTCCCATGGAACAAGGACCCCTATTCGAGCAGCGCGATCTACGCGGGCTACCAAGCCGGTCTGTTGGGGCGGTACTACAGCAACGGTTGGCGGTACTACTACAATCCCGGTGTCGATGCGACCACTTATCAACAATGGGCGTATGAAGACTACTACGGGCTCGGTGAAGCCCCTCACACCCCGTGGCAAGACTTGTTGCTAGCAGTCGACGCCTTCTTGGACGTTCTGGAAGGCACCAGCCAGGAAGAACAGGTCTCACTGGCAAGCTACGCATCGTATGGTTCGCTGGATACCAACCTGGAAAAGAATCACCAGATCGTTCGCAATACGGTCATGAATTTGTCCCCCACTGGAGCCACCGCGATCGGACGAGGCATGCAAGAGGGAATCCAAGCGTTGCTGGATAGCTCGGCACGCCCCTTTGCGGCCAAGACCATGGTGGTGCTGACCGACGGCATCCACAACACGGGAGTCAGCCCTGTCAGCGTCGCGCAAGGATTCATGAATTCGTACAACCTGACGATTCACACCGTGACGTTTGGTGAGGGTGCCGATCAAAACCGAATGCAGCAAGTTGCGGCAATCGGTGGTGGCAAACACTATCACGCTGCTGATGGCGACCAACTGGTCAGCATCTTTGAAGAGATCGCCAACAACCTGCCCACCATCCTGACAGAGTAGGCAGCATCGTCGGTGCAAATCGCAAAACATTTCGATCGTCCGGGATACGCAATGTGTCCCGGATGATTTTCGTATCAGAAACATAACTTCCAAAGTTTACAAATTCGCTCAACGGGGAATCATCCATGGCTGCTCCACTGCCACCGTCCAATTCAAATCCAGAACCCATCTCGTCACCCCCAGAAACGGAAACACTCAATCGCCGAGAAAGCGATCGTGGTGGTGACGAAACAGGGATTCGATCCGGAGGTCGGCGAACATCGGATCGCAGGCCTTTGGCAAGACAGTCCAAGTGGGTGACTTACGCCATCATCGGTTCCTTTGTTTTCTCCGGCGGGGTGCTTACTTGGGCATTCACACTCCCCTTTCGCCACGCCAATCGTCCCGTCACGGTTGATTCCGTGACCACGGGGGCTGACGATCGGCACCCCGAGGCCAGCATGACCAACGAGCAGTTTGTGGCCATGATGGTGCGAGAAGAGCAGGAGTTGAAAACAAAGCTCCAGCGAAAGTACGAGCCACCCAGAAATCTCCCTGATCTCTCCGATTCCAAGCGACACTGGGAAGAATCACGGCAACGGAAAGAGCGGATGGTGAAGAAACTGCTCGCCAACGTCGAGGGTGTTCCCGAGGAAGGGTCATTGGAGTGGGAAACAGCAAAGCAACTGGAAGCCGTGCTGGAGGACGCCCCGCCAGAGCGTTACCGAAACCGGTGATCCAACGGCGGAAGCATCATGTTCCCGCGTCCCGGCCAGCGATTATGATGGGTGCAAGCCCGTTTGAGCGTTTTGGCTCCTCTCGACTCTTTGATTCCCGGCCATGCTGATGCGACCTCGTTTCTTTACGTGTTCTCTGCCCGCGACCATTCTCTGTTTGGGAATGTTGTTGATCCCGGTTCTGCCAAGACACGCGTCCGCTCAAGGGCTGTTGGCCCCGGCCCCTGCGACGCCCGATCCCGTCGACACCAGAAACAGCGATCTGCTCGAAAAAGCGGATCCTTTGGTCGACCAATTGAACGACCGGGCTGCGCTAGGTGGAACGGACCTCGCCGTCGCGATCGCCTCACTGGTACGCATCGGAGAGTGGCCGGCGGCACTGAGATGGCTTGCGAAAGTAGACGGCGTCCAGGACCAAAATCAGCTTGCCCAGATGGCGAAAGTCATCGGCCCAAACGTCTTGCTCAAACTTTCATCGCGAAGGGAACTAGGGGACGCGGAACGTTCTACCATCAAGAAACTTTTCGATGCGGCGAAGTCCAGCGCAGAGGACAAAGGCAAGATCGCAGCGGCCATTACCGACATTGCCTCCCCGTCGGTCGATAAGCGTCTTGCTGCAATCCGGACGCTGCTGCAGGGAGGCAATGCATCGGTTGCCGCGTTGGCTGCCGCCGCTGCAAAGAACCAGTCGCCCGAAGCGAGAGATGAAATCCTCCGCACTCTGCTGGCGATTGATCCGCGGGGAATCAACGCGATTGAGCAGTTGGCGATGTACGGACCGCCAGCGGCACGTGAAAATGCACTACTGAGCCTGATTCGTTTGGGCGCATCAGAATCACAATCGCATTGCGTCTCAGCGTTGTACGCCCAAGAAGCGACGAACAGAGAACGTCAGATCGCAGCCGACGCCCTTCGCGAGGCTGGCGTTTCCGTGGGACGTCAGCAAGCGGTCACGTTCTTACTGCATGAACTGGAACGACTGTCTGGGATCGCAGAACAAACCCCCAATGATCCGCAACAAACCATGCTTTGGAGCTTGGCCGAGAACCGCACAGAAGTCGTCGTCCAGCGTTGTCAGCAAATGCTGGCGGCTTATCGAGATGTTTACGACGCCGCGGCGAGACTCAATCGGCTCGGCGGTCTGCCGATCGATGTCGCTCGCCGAGCCTTGCTGGGGGAACTGAGCTACCAAGTCGTGATCGACGCGGACTGGGGGATGCCGGATCAGATCGCAGCGATTTCGGCCAAGTACCCTGAAAACACCTCCGCAGCAGAATTGCTGACGGGCTTGGCAATGGCAAACGCTCAACAGAACGTTCCCGTCGCAGTCGGGATGCTGCGTCTGCTCTCAAATCCTGCCGGTGGACTGTCGCCGGACGAGTTGCTGCGAGCGGACGGTGCTTCGATGACACCGCTCGTCCAGTCCGTCCAAAACCCTATCCCTAGGGTCCGCTACGAAGCAGGCGAGGTCATCGCCGGATTGGACGACAGCCTGCCCTACGCAGGCAGCAGCTACGTGCGGCAATGTTGGGCGGAAATGAGCCGATTGGGAGATCGCCCCGTCGCGATTTTGGTCGAAACCCGACCGGACGTGATTTTGCAACAGAGCAGCATTCTAGCGCAGATGGGCTTCCGTACCGAGCCTGTTCAGAGCGTTCGAGAGCTGGAGAGGGAAGTGGCATTAGGGGGCGACCTGCGGATGATATTGGCCAAAACGGAACTGTGGGACATGCCGCCGGTCGAGCTGATCGATCGCGTTCGCAGACTTCCTGAAGGTCGCCGTTTGCCCGTCGTGTTTTATGGGCAAGAGTTCGATGGGATCGACACGGGACGATGGGACGCCGAGAGTATCTTGGTCGAAATGCCGGCCACACCATCGGCGTTTGCAGAGATTCGCAGCCGGATTTCCACGCTCCAGCGTTTGCCGGACCTGACCGTTCTGGACAGGCAGCACTATCGCCAAGTCGCCACAGAGGCCATTAAGGCCTCAGCAAAGTGATCGCGGATACCGTTGCATGCCGGTAGCGTCGTCGCGTGAACTGAAATCGAACCGGCCGGACTTTTCGACCACGGATCATTTGGCGAAAATGGCGGGCGTGATCCCGTTTTCAGACAGCATCTCAGGTATTCGGCCAGCGATTTTACGGGTATCGTTTTAGGACTTGCTCAGAGTCAGGCGGAATGAGCGGGGACGATTGCTTTCACCACGCGTCACGAGTTTTGCGTCGACGTAATCATTCAGGAACGGTGCTCCAACCACCGCTTAGCGGAGCGAGATGGCGATTCTCGGCAACTCACAATCCATCGATCATCCACCGCCACCGGGAATCATTGGTAATTCACCGGCGATGCAGGAAGTCTATCGCGTCACCCGATTGGTTGCCGGCAGCAATGCGTCGGTCCTGATCCTCGGGGAAACGGGCGTGGGCAAGGAGTTGATCGCCAGTGCGGTACACCAGTTGAGCCATCGCAGTGGTGGCCCCTTCGTCCGAGTCAACTGCGGAGCACTGAGCGAGAGCTTGCTGGAAAGCGAACTCTTTGGCCACGTCCGTGGGGCTTTCACGGGTGCCGTTGCCAACCGCACCGGCCGATTCGAGGCCGCCGATGGAGGATCAATCTTCCTCGACGAGATCAACAGCACGTCACTGACATTGCAAGTCAAACTGCTGAGGGTTCTGCAAGAAAAGGAGTTTGAACGCGTTGGTGATACCAGCACCTTGAATGCGGATGTGCGAGTCATCGCGGCGAGCAATCGTGACCTGATGGGCCAAGTCAAACAAGACCTATTTCGCGAGGACCTCTATTGGCGTTTGAACGTCGTTCCCATCGAGATTCCTCCGCTACGAAAACGCAGGGAAGACATCCCATCTTTGGTGTCGTACTTTTTGGAATACTACAACGAAATCAATGATCGCTACGTCGTTCACATCGGCCCGGGAACCATGGAAGCATTGCAGCAGTATCATTGGCCGGGAAACGTCCGTGAGCTGCAAAACTACATTGAACGCGCCGTGGTAATGGCGGATAACGATGAATTGACGCTCGACCTGTTGCCGCGGTGCGTGACAAGCGACTCACCCGATCACCGTGACTTGGGCATCACCGGAAATGATGCCGCCTCGCTGACGCGACAGGTTGTGATGCAAGGACTCGGAGAAGTAGGCAGCGAATCCACCGACGTTCACAGCAAGATCGTCGATCGTGTCGAAAAGGAATTGATCGCTCAAGTACTGGAGGCCTGCGGAGGGGTGCAGACGAAAGCGGCTGTTCGGCTCGGAATGAATCGCAACACCCTGCACAAGAAGATCAGGGACTATGGACTGGGCGACTGAGCCATGCGGCAATGATCATCAATGCAATGATCATCAACGCAATGCTGGTGAACAAAGATTGACCATGCTGCTTCATTTCCTTTCATTGCAGATTATTTTTCCGATTCTGGTGCGGGAATACGGCAAAAACACGCGTGTTCATTTGCGGGGGCACTTGATTTGGCGGTACTCTCTGACAGACGACCATTTGATCTCATGTGGATCTCAAGATCGCCCTTGGCCTCAAAATCATTTCCTAGCTTGGGACTTAAAAATGAGACTGGCGAGTTACCGACTAGAGCTTCCTGACGGAACGTTTGTCGATGTCCGTGCTTCCACGCAATCCGGCTACCCCGATGTGAAGGTTACTGATGTCCCGGTGGGAAAGATTGCTCCGTTCTCCTTGTCCAATCCTCCCAAGGGAGTTGGCAACACGAGACCACAGGTGAGCGACCTGTCCCGCACCGCTTGACGAAGCAGGGACCCTATTTCGCGATGTGCTCTACCAACATCGCGATCGCCGCACTGCACATGGGTGTGCTCATGCTGGCCAAGCGGCTGCCATCCCTGGCGACCTGTCCCGGCGTCAACGGCAGGTGGATGAACAGGCTCTTGGTAGGTAGTCCCATTTCGCTGCAATAATGCTGGCTGAGATACATCGCAGCATTACAGAGATAGGTGCCCGCGTGATGGGATACTTCGCTGGGGATTCCGGCATCAGCAAGAATGGACGAGCATTCAGCAAGATTGAGTGAAGAACGATAGGCTTGAGGCCCTCCACCGATCAGCGGGCTGCCATCGGTTCTGACGTTGAGTCCCATCGATTCGAGCTTGATCACGGTCGCCCCCGGGGACTGTCCCAAATGGATGGCAAAATCATAACCCGACCTCAGCTCATCCCTGAGCATCTGGCTCATCCGGGTCAAGTCGACCGGGTAACGGCGAGTCACCAAGTCCAAATCACCGTCGTACCAGCTCGTCAAATCGATCAGCGACAACCAACTGGAGTTGTCTGGCCACCGATCATAGGCCTCGAAGGCGGTCAGCAATATTCGAGTCACAGCGGATCGGCGTGATGAATGGAAGTGGTCGGAGAATTTTGAATCTCTAGATCATAGTCCATAGAAAACGACGCGTCGCAAATGACGGCCGCTCCCGCTTGCCTATTTGGCGGCCGCCCCCTTTGCCGATTTTTTGGGGTTCGCTTTTGGCTTCAGACGAGACTTGTATTCCCAACGATCGGCCCACTGCTCCAAATAGGGCTGATACTCCTCGGTCTGCGTCCAAAATCGAGGCTCAGGCTCACCTGCGTCGACCTTTCCAGAGGGATAGTCACGACCGCTCACGCTGGCATCCACACCTTCGCTCCATTGAGTGAAGGCGTGCACCATATCGCCGGCCAAATCCGAGCGATCCGAGAACAGGTCCTTTGTCTCATTGGGGTCTGACTCCAGATCATACAACTCGTATTTGCCTGAATCCATTTTCGTGGTGAGCAGTTTGTACCGATTGTCCACCCAAGCCGCTTTGCCCCCCTGACGAAACGGAATCGGCTTTTCACGGCGTGCCGGCTCCTGGTCGAAAACCGTCACCAAGCTGAGACCATCCAAGGGTCGTTGAGGATATGGATATGGCGTCTGCGTCAGTTCCAGTACGGTGGGCAAGATATCCAAGACACTCGCCGGATAGCGGCTGATTCGAGGATCGATCCTGCCTTCCCATTCGATGATCCCGGGGACCCGCAAGCCGCCTTCGTAGACTGTGCCTTTGTTCCCTCGCAAACCGCCGACGGTGTCTGGCTTGATCTTTGGCAGCCCACCATTGTCACTGCAGAACCAAACCAATGTTTCCTTTTGGATACCTAACTCACGCAAGTTTTTCCTCAGCGTTCCGACGCTGCGATCCATCGCGACCAGTTCGCCGTAATGATGCTGTGACGGAGGGTCAAGCTCGGAAAACTCTCCACGGTCATCATCCGCGGCCAAGAACGGATCGTGCGGAGAACCGAACCACAGCACCGCCAAAAACGGCTTGCCAGATCGAGCTTGCCGCGTGATGAACTTGGACGCTTCGCTGACAACGATCTCAGACGAGTCTCCTTGAAACTCTTCGAATTTCCCTTTGCGACTCATGATCGGATCACGATCAAAAAAATTGGTGACGGACAGCCAGTCGTCAAAACCAAACTCACCAGGGTTGTGGTCATCACTGTGCAGAATCGGCGCACCGGGACCGCGATATCCATTCAAGTGCCACTTGCCGAAATGCCCCGTGGTGTAGCCGTGCTGGCGTAGGATCTGAGGCAACGTGATTTCTTGACGTCGCAACGCGTAGCCATGACTGAGAACACCCGTGCGATCGTTCGCTCTGCCCGTCAGTACGCAGGCGCGTGTCGGAGAGCATACCGGAGCACCGGCATAGAAGCGATCAAAGCGAAGACCGCTCGCTGCCATCGCATCCAAGTTAGGTGTCTTGAGTACCGGGTGGTTGTAGTAACCCGTCTGCCCCCAACCCTGATCATCCGTCATCACCAAAACGATGTTAGGGCGTTGGACGGACTCGGCACTCGCAGAGAGCGCGAGCGGAGACTGCAGCACCAGGGATTGGAACAACAAAGCGGCAACGACGACGGATGCGTTTGTGCTTGTTGTCAGCCGCAAATGAAGCAGAAACGACCGAAGGCAATCGGTACTCGTCCAAGCAGGGAACTGAATCATATTGACTCCAATTGATGGGGATGCAGTCCAGAGGGTGATGGTCGTGAGACGATGGGCAAGACACACTCGGATCATTTCAGCGATCACTGATGAATTCTACATGCCCAGCATTTCGCCATGCACAGTATGACCTACGATTGCTGTCAACGCGTCTCTGGGGGCTTGCTTGCTCCGATGCTTTTCGCTTGATATCTTGCTCAATCGGGCACTGTTTCGAACCTGGCTCTATTTGCCGAGGACTGGCGGGATGGACGGTAAAGATTGGAAATGGTGGTACTTCGTCGTCGCCGGTTTCCTGATCATTGCTTTCGGATGCTATCAGGTTTACGAGTTGCGAATTGGAAAATCGATCGGCTCTTTCTTGCTCGGTTTCCTGGCGATATTTGTGGGTTTTGCGTCGCGTCCCGATGGGCATGAACCCGCAGAAGTAGATGATAATGATGAAGTGATTCCGGTTGAGGTCATCGAGGAATAGTTTGATGCAGAACATGGTGGAAATGGAATTCTGTTGGGACGATGGCGGTCGTGCCTCTTGTGGGTTCGTCGGGCTTACGGGCGACTGTGTGGCACGGTCGATCGCTATCGCGACGGGCTTGGTTTATCGAGATGTCTATCGTGATCTCGGGCAGGCTGCGGAGAAATCGCCCAGGGACGGCGTGCGGATTGATATCGCCGATCGTTTTCTCAGTGGTCATGGATGGCGTCGCCACCGAGTTGCCGGCAGCTACCTGCCATGGTGTGACTTGCCGTCGGGCGTCGTCATCTTGCACGTGGGTTCGCCCAATCATCGATCCACTCACATGTGCACCGTCGTCGATCACACGATCCGTGACACTTGGAATCCCAGTGACGATTCCGACATCGAGATCATGGACTACTGGAGCCCGGATCCAAACATCGCGGTCACGATTCGACGAGACGTTCAAAGTGTTTCTGGTGTCAATGCGGGCATCGATGGTGCCACGGACGAGACGCTGACTCAGTCGCAATTCGACAAAATTCTGAAGCGATTGGTTGCCCTGGACAAAACGGCTCAGAACGATGCAAGCACCGAAGGCGAAAAGCGAAACGCCTTGCGGATGATGCAGACTCTGATGCTTCGTCACAACTTGACCCGTCAGGACATTCATGAGGATGACAATGTCGATTCGGTTCAGTTCACGCGGATTGCGTGCCCTGTCAATGGGAGCCGGGCGTGCAACTGGGAGAAAGACTTGGCGTCCTACGTGACGCACGAGATTTTTCCGACGGTACAGTGGTACTTTGACCGCAAGGGTCACCGGACTTGGTTTTGGTTCTTTGGTCCCAAAGACGATGTGCAGAACAGCATTGCATTGTTTCGTGAATTGTTAGTGACGATCGCAACGGCCGCTCACTTGCAGTACGGAGGCTATGCTCGAGGGAGCGGTGCATCGTACGCGGAGGGCTACGTCAGGGGATTGCCCAAGTCGGGCGATCAGCAAGCCGAAGGTGTCGACCAAGTTGGCAACGCCATCGTTAGCGAGCAAGCGTTGATTCACGTTCGGACTCTGGCGATCCAAAACGCATCATCGCAGTGGTTGGACATGGAATGTGGGATGCGGTTGGTCACCGTGCGCGGCAGTGGGCGTTACAAACATGATCCAGACGCTGCGGACCGCGGCAAGCAGCACGGTTCGCAGCATGAATTGCCCCAGGGCGGCAAACGTCAGTTGCGAATCGGCAACTGACGCAAAGAGATCCTGTCGTCCTTGGTTCAAGCTATGGCCTAACAAGGGCTCATCCAGAATCATCAGTCGTCCGAAAGTCCTCGTCGGCTTCTCAATCGCAACACCATGGCGATGGCCGATAGAACCAGCAGGGTTGCGCTAAACGCAAAGTAGCCCAGGACGATGGGGAGATTGCCTTGGTTGACCGCCGGGTTGTCTTTGACCAGATTCGTGTCCAAGGGCAATGAGAACAACGCGGCGAACGGACTGGCAACGCCGGTCCAGCCGAGCATCTCGGAAGTGGGCTCAGTGAAATCAAGTGTCTTGGCCAGTGTGCTCAATGCCACGGGGACGACGTACAGAAACAGCAGCACCGCGTACGTCGTCAACAAGGCGATCGATGTCTTGCGTTGAAACAGCGAGCAGGTCAAGGCAACGACCGCATTGACCAAGCAGACCATCAGCACGATCGCAAACATCGCCGCGACAGCCGCCAGATTGGTCCAAAACATGTGATTCAGTGCGCTGCCCAGCAGCAGCGGCCACAACAGGAACCCTGTCAGCACGGCGGAAACTCGGAACCCCACAACGAACTTGCCCCACAAAATCTGCGTCGGCGTCAGAGTGGTGGTCAGCAACAGGTCGAGTGTTTGTCGCTCGCGTTCGCTCGTCATACTGCTGGCCAAGAACACCGGACCGACCAACATGTTGAAAACGATCACGTAGACGGAAAACCAAGGTGCTTGCTCGGCACGGAAAAACAGAAAAACGCCCATCAGGGGAATTGCGAGCACCATGCTGATCTGAATGACCAGCCGCAGCATCAACGTTCCTTGGCTAAAGATCTCGCTATGGATTTCTTTGTCGTAGACCGGGTTGGCACCGTCTGGCATCAATTCTTGCTTCTTCGGAGGCGCGAACAAGCGATCGGGGAACTGATCCGGCTGGATCACCAAGCCGACTGCCTCCTCGGCTTCTTTCTCCAAATCGATCACTTCCTTGCCTTCGCTGCCCACATCCGGTGGATACAACATTCGCCCGGCGGCTGCGGCCCCCATCAGGATCACACCTGAAAGTCCGAACGCTGGAAAAACAAGCACGGCAAGTTTCAACCGCAAGTCTCCGTCGGCCGAGAGTGAGTTCCAAAACAAAACAGCCAGCATCACCAGCGGCAAGATCGCCAGGTAACTCACCACAAGCGAACTGGCGGTGCGTGTGAAATAGCTGCTGGAAAGCACACCGATCGCGCCGAACAGGATCACCGACACGATCAATCCCAGATACGCGGCCAAGACCTCATAAACACTGACGCCGCCCAGCGGCAGGCAGAGCACGATGATCGGCAGCGACCCGACGATCAGCATGCCGATGTGTGTCAGAGAAGCAATCATCTTGCCCAGCACGATCGCTCCAGGCCGCAACGGACTGGCCAACAACATCTCATAAGTCTTGCGTTCTTTTTCGCCCGTGATCGTCCCGGCGGCAAAGCTGGGGGCCATCAGTGACGCGATCACGTACTGGCCGAGAAAGAACAGGTTGACCAGTTTGGTTGCCGAGGGCGGGCTGCTGGACAAGTCCAGTCGTTCGTCGGTCGGCCACGCGATCAAGACGACGGCGGCAAGCAGGATTTGGTAGATCGCCAACAAAAAGAAAGCACGCTTGGTGCGTAAGTTGACCAGCAGCTCGCGTTGCAGAACGGGATTTTCAAAGAGATACATAGAGCGAAACGCACCGTGGCTTGGCAATGTTTGACGACTCAGGGATTGGCCATTTGAGTTTTGGCCACTCAGGGGCGAGCGGTCTCGCGTATAGAGTCTAGCGACTGGCGCGTCAGCGGTGTTTTCGAAGGCTGGCCTTTGTGTTCGGCGACAAAAGTCGGCACAGCGTAGCCGGGCAGGACGCTTCTGAGATGCTCGATCAACCGAATTCCCATGTCCGGCGGCACCCAAAAATGACTGGCCCCACGGACTTGGTCCAACTGGTGCAAGTAATACGGCTGGATCCGATGGTCGATCAGTCGACGCGACAAGGATTCCAGGGTCTCCGCATCGTCATTGACACCGGCCAACAGCACGGACTGGTTCAGTACCGGAATGCCGCCATCGATCAAACGGTCGGTGGCGGCGAAAACCGCTTCGTCCAACTCGGCGGGATGGTTGCTGTGAATCACGGTCCAGACCGTCAGTCGGCTGTCACGCAAACGTTCGACGAGCGGCGGCGTGATGCGTTGGGGAATGGCGATGGGTAGTCGCGTATGGATCCGCAGACGTTGGACATGATGGATCGACTCGATTTCCCCGATCAAACCAAACAGAGCGTCGTCCTGCAGTGTCAGCGGGTCGCCGCCACTGAGCAGGACTTCCGTGATGTCCTCGTGCTCTGTCAGGTACTGCAATGAGGGTTGCCAGCTCAGAGCACGCGACCCGGCGTCAGAGTAAGGGAATTCGCGTCGAAAACAGTAACGGCAGTGAACCGCACACGCTCCGGTCGTGATGATAAGAGCCCGGCCGTCGTACTTGTGTAGGATGCCTTGGGCGGCCAAGGCTGGCAGGTCGCCGACGGGGTCACTGACGAAACCTGCCGCTGGGGCCATTTCCTGTGACACCGGCAAGACCTGACGAAGGATGGGGTCGTCGGGATCACCGGGGCGGATTCGCCTGGCCAGTTCCAACGGCACAAAGGTCGGAAATGCTTCGCAGCCTGACGGCAGATCATCCTCCCTCAAGCCGACATAGCGTTGCAATTCGCCGGCAGTACGAATGGCGCGTTTCATCGCGGTTTGCCAAGAAACCGATTCGCCCGGTGGCGACGGGAGCGAATTATCACCGTGCGAGAGCGCTCCGGCGGCGAGTGAGCGCGGTGCCCCGGCGGCGAGTGAGCGCGGTGCCCCGGCGGCGAGGGCGTTGGACGAACTTTGGTGGACGGGCAAATTCATTGATTTCTTGCTGCGAACAAATGCGACTTACCGGTCGGGACAAAAACGATGGCGGTCGTTAAACTTGCCGTTTTCCCCGCTTTCCTCCTCATTCCCACCGCAAACACACTGACGGAGCTGAGGCCACTATGGCAACTTACAACACCAGCGATTTCCGAAAAGGCCTGAAGGTTCAAATTGATGGCGAACCATACCTGATGTCGGAGATGCAGTTCGTCAAACCCGGCAAGGGTAACGCGCTGTACAAGTGCAAGCTCAAGAACCTGATCCGCGGCACGACATTGGACCGAACCTACAAGGGTGGCGATTCGCTGGAATCAGCTGACGTCGAGACCACCGACGTGTCGTTCCTGTATCGTCAAGGCGAAGACTACGTGTTCATGCATCAAGAAACCTTTGAGCAGTACGAAGTCCCTGAAAAGATCGCCGGCGACATCTGGAAATACCTCAAGGACGGGATGATCTGCTCGATGACGTTGTACAACGGCAACGCCATCATCGTCGAACCGCCCACCATGGTCGAGCTGGAAATCACCGAATGCGCCCCCGGCACCAAAGGCGACACGGCGACCAATGTGACCAAGCCCGCGATCGTCGAAACGGGGGCTGAGTTCATTGTCCCCGGTTTCATCAAACCCGGTAACGTGATCAAGATCGACACGCGAACGGGCGAGTACAGCGAACGCGTCAGCAACTGACGTTTTCGTTACTCCGCACGAACCCGATCGGACACCACGCAACGCTTGATGGTCAACACGCTCTTTTTGCCTGAACTTCGCGAGATGCTGGCCGAGAACAATCGGGCCGAGCTGGAGGAGTTCTGCGTCACGCTCAACCCGGGACGCACGGCGGAGTTCATGGAAGGGCTCAGCAATGACGAAGCGTGGCAGGTGCTGCAGTTCGCTGAAGCGGATCGTCGCGCGGAGATCTTTAGCTATTTCGAGGAAGACCGGCAGCTTGAGTTGCTGGAACTCCAGTCGGCCAAACAGGTCGCCAAACTTGTTGAGGAAATCCCTCCCGACGACCGCATCGACCTGATTCAACAACTCGGCGACGAGCGTGTCGCCGAGATCATGCCGCTGCTGCCGATCGAGGACCGTCGCAACATCCAACGACTGGGTTGCTACGAAGACGAATCGGCCGGGGGTCTGATGACGACCGACGTGGCCATGTTGACCGAGTCCCTGACGGTGCGTCAGGCGCTCGACGAATTGGCCAAACAAGCGAGTGACTTGGAGACGATTTATTACCTCTACGTTGTCGACAACGACCGCTCGCTGCGAGGAATCGTATCTACCAGACAGTTGATTTCATCGCTCAATCATCCCGAGCGGACACTCGGCGAGATGATGGAATCGGATGTCGTCGTCGCATTGGTCACGGAAGACCAGGAGTCGGTTGCAGAGAAAGTCGAGCGATACAATCTGTTGGCGATTCCTGTCGTCGACTCTCGCCACAAGTTGCTGGGAATCATCACTCACGACGATGTGATCGATGTCCTCCGTGAGGAATACACGGAAGACGCCCAGCGGATCGCGGCGGTCGCACCACTGGAAGAAAACTATCTGCAGATCGCCCTGTTCACACTTTCGTGGAAACGCGGACTTTGGCTGACGATTCTATTCTTTGCCGCCATCTTGACCGCCGTCGCGTTGGAGCATTACCACCAAGAGACTGAGAAGTACGGTTGGCTGGTTGCCTTCATTCCGCTGATCATCAGCGCAGGCGGCAACTCGGGCAGCCAGAGTGCGACCCTCGTCATCACCGCCATGACCAGCGGTCAGCTTGCCCTGAAAGACTGGCGAACCGTGATGCGACGCGAAGTCATCGTGTCGCTGATGCTGGGAGGATTTCTGGCGTTGATCGGATTCATCGTTGCCACGTTGTTGGCACCGAGTCTGTACGCATCGCTGGTGATCCCGCTGACGCTGCTCGCGGTGATCATGGTCGGCTGCTTCTTTGGCGCATTGCTGCCGATGATGTTTCAGCGTCTGGGGCTCGATCCGGCGATGATGAGCAATCCGTTCGTGGCTGGAATCGTCGATATTCTCGGCATCGTGATCTACATCAACATCGCTCGTCTGATGCTCGGGTAGAATGCAATCAGCCGCACAACCGCGTCGCTTTTCGATTTGATCGATTGCATGTCTCGAACCAACCGCGTCAAGGATCCTGAGTCGTGAAGCTGCTTTTCCAGGCCATCCAAGAAGGAAGCTGTCTGCTGAATCTGGACGCGCGCAGCATGCGCGAGATCGTCTCGGAGACGGTCGAGTTCTTGGTGCAGACCGGGCGTCTGCCGGAAAATCAGGCCAGCCAGGTCATCGAAGGCATCCTGGAACGCGAGCGAGTGGTCCCCACCGTGATCGGGCACGCGTGTGCCGTGCCTCATTTGTACACCGATTTCATCGACGAGCCGGCGATGGTCTTTGTGCGGCTCAAGAACGCGGTGAACTTGGGGGCACCCGACGGGATAGCGACTCGCTACGTTTTTTTGCTGATCGGATCGCTAGAGGATTCCGGACGTCATCTCGACACGCTGGCATCGGTTGCCCGGTTGATGTCGGACAACGTGTTTCATTTCGAAGTCACCTACGCGGCCAATCAACAAGACGTGTTGGACGCGATGGAGCGTCACGTCAATCGCAATGTGCTCGCCAAGCCGCCCAAGCCTCGTGAGGTCAGCGAAGGTTTGCGGAGTGGCAGCAAGCCGTTTGCCGGAATACGCCGAGACCTGGCTCGCAAGCTGCCGCACTACATCCTGGATTACAAGAACGGGTTGCGTACCAAGAGCATCGCGTCGATCGTGTTCATGTTCTTTGCCTGCGTCGCCCCTGCGGTGACTTTCGGCGGCTTGATGGGGCGAGAGACGGGCGGATTGATCGGCGCGCCCGAGATGCTGCTTTCCACGGCGGTGTGCGGGATCCTGTACGCAATGTTTGCCGGCGGTCCTTTGATCATTCTCGGCGGCATCGGGCCACTGCTGATCTTTACGATCATCCTGTACAAGCTCTGTCAGGACATGGAACTGGGCGGACAGTTCCTCGGCGTCTATGCATGGGTCGGACTTTGGACGGCATTGATGACGGTGGCTCTGGCGATCACCAACGCCAGCAACCTGATGAAGTACTTCACGCGGTTCACCGACGAAATCTTTTCCGCCTTGATGTCATTGATCTTTATCTACAAAGCCGTCGAAGCATTGATCGAAACATTCCGAAACGGTAACGCGGACAGTTCCGGTGAAAAAGCGCTGCTGGCTTTGGTGCTGGCGGTGGGCACGTTTTACATCGCGATGACACTGGCCGGATTTCGACGCAGCCAGTATCTGTTGCCCTGGATGCGTGAGTTCCTCGCGGACTTTGGTCCCTCCATTGCGCTCGGGGCCATGATCGTCGTGGCTTGGACGCTCGGTGACCGAACGACCCTGGACACGCTCAAGGTATCCACCGACGTTGCGGCGTCGGCGACCGATTCGGCAGACTCATCTTGGATGGTCGATCTGTGGGCCGTCCCCAATTGGGTCAAGCTGGCCGCAGCCGGGCCGGCTGTTTTGGCGACCGTCCTCGTGTTCTTGTCGCAAAACATCACCGCGAGGCTGGTCAACAGTCCGCAAAACAAAATCGAAAGCGGGGAATCCTACCACTGGGATTTGGCAGTGGTCGGCTTACTGATCGGCCTGGCATCCTTGTTCGGCTGGCCGTGGATGGTTGCGGCGACCGTCCGCTCCCTAGCCCACCTAAGGGCATTGTCCGAATTCGAGGACGTCACCGCCAACAGCAAAAGCCCCGAGAAGATCATCCACATGAATGAGAATCGCGTCACCGGGATCGCGATTCACGTTTTGATTGCCGGCACGCTGCTGGTGATGCCCTATTTGGAATATGTGCCGATGGCGACGCTGTACGGAATTTTTTTGTACATGGGCTTCGTTTCGCTCAGGGGCATTCAATTCATCGATCGCCTGGGGCTATGGTTGAAAGATTCGGCACTGTATCCGATCAATCACTACACTCGACGCGTTCCGACCCGAACCATTCACCTATTCACACTTGTCCAACTGGTGTGCTTGATCGTACTGTGTGTCATCAATGTATTCCCCTCCCAACCCGTCCGGATTCTTTTCCCCATCTTCGTGGCATTGCTGGTCCCCGTTCGAGCAATCATGTCGCGATTCTTTGATGACGACCACTTGGCATTCTTGGATGCCGACGAAGACCCCGATTCCGAAGAATTGCACTGGGTGTGACGTTCGCATCCCCTCTGCCACCACTGACGTTCAAACTGATCATGAAATTCATCAAGATGCACGGCGCGGGCAACGACTACGTCTACGTCGATTGTTTCTCCCAGCCCGTTCCGGAGAACCTGCCGGAGCTGGCTCGCGACATCTCGCATCGTCACTTCGGTGTCGGCGCCGACGGGTTGATTTTGGTTCGACCCAGTGAAGTCGCTGATGCTCGAATGCAGATGTTCAACGCCGACGGATCGGAAAGCGAAATGTGTGGCAACGGCATCCGCTGTGTCGCCAAATTGGTCCACGATCACGGCATCGCGGTGAAAGATCGACTCAAGATTGAGTCCGGCGCTGGCGTTTTGGACTTGCAGTTGTCCGTCGGCCAAGATGGCAAAGTCGATCGAGTGACGGTCGACATGGGAGCACCCATCTTGAACGCTCCCGACATCCCCACGACGTTGGCACCATCGGGTCCTGTCATCAACGTTCCATTCATGGTGACCCTGCCGACCAACCACCATTTGGGAAACGCGAAGATGACCGTCGAGGCCACATGCGTTTCGATGGGCAACCCCCACTGTGTCATCTTCGTCGATCGGGCAACCGACGAATTGGTTCTGGAGCTGGGACCATTGATCGAAAACGATGCCAGATTTCCCAGACGGGTCAACGTGGAGTTTGTGGAGATCATCTCGCCAACGGAAGTCCGCCAGCGAACTTGGGAACGAGGCAGCGGTGAAACATGGGCGTGCGGCACGGGCGCCTCGGCCGTTTGCGTTGCAGGCGTTTTGACAGGCAAAACCGAGCGACGCATTCTGAACCACTTGCTCGGCGGCGATCTGATCCTGGACTGGGACGCGGAGACGGAGCACGTGATGATGACGGGCCCTGCCACGGAAGTCTTTCAGGGTGAGTGGGGGATGTCGTGAGTGATGCATCGGGGCGCGCCGTCTCCGTCTCCGAGCTGACCGGACACATCAAAGCCGTCATGGAGGCGACGTTTCCTCCGTTGTGGGTGGCGGGGGAAGCGACCGATGTGGCCAAACCTCGTAGCGGCCACATCTACTTCACGCTCAAAGACGACGATGCACAGATCCGCGCCGTGATCTGGCGCGGTGTCGCCACCCGATTGCCGTTCGACATCGAGAACGGTCAAGCCATCCTGTGCTACGGCCAGTTGGAAGTCTATTCCGTACGCGGCACTTACCAGCTGGTCGTTCGCAAAGCGCAGCCTCAAGGCATCGGTACGCTGCAGCAAGCTTTTTTGAAACTGCAGAACAAGCTCAACGCGGAAGGACTGTTCGACGCGGACCGCAAGAAACCATTGCCCTCGCACCCGAAACGCATCGCCCTGGTGACCAGCCCCAGCGGCGCAGCCGTGCATGACTTTTTGGTGGCCGCCCAGAATCGCTGGGTGGACGCCGAGATCCTTGTGATCCCGGCACAAGTCCAAGGCAACACGGCGGCCAAGACGATCGTCCGAGCCATCGCGGCGGCGCAGCGTCTCAGGCCGGCACCGGATGTCGTGGTGGTCACACGCGGCGGCGGAAGTCTGGAGGATCTGTGGTGCTTTAACGAAGAGCCCGTGGTCCGCGCGGTTGCCCAATGTACGATCCCGACGGTCTCCGCGATCGGGCACGAAGTCGACATCACGCTTTGCGACCTCGCTGCCGACCTGCGAGCGTTGACGCCCACCGACGCGGCAACTCGCGTGTTTCCCGACAAATCGTCATTGCGTCGCCGCGTCGACGATCTCGGGCAACGACTGCATCGTTCGATTCGACAGTCGATCGCGCAGCGTCAAATGCAACTGCACGCACTGTCGTCGCGGCCGATCATTCGCAAACCGCTGGAAATCATCCACCTGCGTTCGCGTCACCTCGACGAGTTGGATCAACGAGCCCTGCGAGCCATGACGTCTTGCATGCAACGCAGCGAGGCGAAACTGGCTACCGTCGCGGCCAGCCTCTCTGGACTCTCGCCCCTGGACACGCTCAGTCGTGGCTACAGCGTCACGGTGGACGAGCAAGGACGTGCGATCACCGATGCTCAGGTGGTGCAATCCGGCGACGTCATCACCACACGTTTGCACCAAGGATCCGTCCGTTCTCGCGTGCTGGATTGATCGACGAATGAACTTTTGGGCATCGCATTTTGTCATTTTTGCCGATCAAGTTCCGCGTTGTCCCGAAACGCTGAGCGTCTGAAAATATTTCAAATCGTGTTTCACGCAACGCGACACGTGTTAACCGGCTGTGTTTCACGCAACATGCGTATCGTCTCGGCACCGATCTTGCACTGAGTTGCTCTCACGAGCTAATGAGACGACGGGGCAGTCGCGCCGTCGTCATTGATTCGGCTCCACGAATGCCCTCTATCGTACTTGCTTGCCCAAGGTTGGATATTGCCATGAACTCTCCACATCCACGTCATCTGCCCCGTAGGGGATCGTTGACCCGTTGGAAAACTCTGCACAGCAGGCTGGTCAGCGCCGTTGGCGTTTCGGCATTGCTTGTTTCCTGTGGCGTGATCGGATCAGCCTCCTCCGCGTGCGGGCAATCGTACGGCGGGCAATCGTACGGGCAATCGTACGGGCAATCGTACGGGCAATCGTACGGGCAATCATTGAGCCAGCCTCAAACACGATTACGACCATTAGGTGCACCCAGCGCAGTGGATCAGTATCGAACGTCATCAGCGCAAAGGACATCACCGGACGCTGCGTCTGGAATCATGCGAACCGCTAGCACTTCAGGGGATGCGCCGACGATTCGCCGTACAGTGTGGATGCAGAACACCATGCCGGAGGCAGGCGGGTTCGGTCTACCGGCAGAGTTGCCAATGCCACCTGCAAGCAATGCTCCGATGAACAGTCCGCCGATGACCAGTGCGCCGATGAACAGTCCGCCGATCAATTCCGCTCCTCGTGGATTACCCTCACCCAATTCGGTCGCTCCCAATTCCTTCCCCAGCAACGCAGCGCAGGTTGGCATCTCCGGGCCAAACAACTCGACGATTGTCAGCCCGAGTGACATGACGCAAATTCCGCAGCCTCAGTTGGGCGGCTTTGCGACGGCCAGCAATTGCAATCTTGTGACGGGGCCGAGTTCCTACTCCGCAGCCAGTGGCATCGGATACGGTTGTGGCCAAGTCATGCCCACCGGCTACTATGCTCAACCCGTCCAGTACGTCGCGCCTCCGGCACAGATCGCCGCTCCCGCTGTGATGCCACCGGTGGGAGCACCGATTTCACAATACCAAACCGGCACGGGTGGCTGTCTGTCAAATCCTACAACCGGAGCCCCTGCGCCGTCGCTGTTCACCTTGGGGCAAGAAAGATTTCCGGTCCAAGTCGGGCAAGGCCTGTGGGGACAACCCGTTGCCTACGTTCCAGGCCAAGGCCTGCGAAACTGGATTCGCTACATGTTCCCTTGATCGCATCTTTGATCACTCGCGATGTCGATTTTTGCGATGTCGATTTTTGCGACGGGAATTCTGGTGAGTCCCATTACCTTGAGTAGCAAGACCGCGGGTAGTTTTTCTAGCCGTCTCGACGGCGGAAAGCACGGGCGAACGCCGAGACGGTGATCAGCAAGCCTGCTGCCGGTATCGCTGCAATCGCAAGCCGAGGGTTGGCAGCGATCACAATCAATGCGACAACGCCTATCATGGCCGCTCCTGCAGGCAGCCATTGCGAGGGGCGACGAAGCGACGGCCACGCTAAGAACAATGCGAACATCACGATCCCCACTCGTCCCAACCCCGCTGCAGCAAAGCCCGCGCTGTTGCCTGAACCAAACAGGTACGCCATCAAGGCACCCACGAGCATCAAGATTGAAAATCCCAACGCCAACAGGCGACGGGGATCGGCATCAAAAGCGGTGGGTGGTTTCGCCATGTCGTGTGGGGTGTTCTTGTTCGTGGTGACTGCTGTGGGTTCGCAGACGTATTAGACTAGTCTCTCCAACGCTTTCGACCGATCCCCCACTCTTGTCTTGATGCACCGACATGCCCCCCCGTTTCACGATGCTGCTGTCACTTTTTGCCGTAATTTCGATCGCGACGAAAACCTTGGCGGACGATTCTCCGTCTGTGGGTCGACCGAACATCGTGTTTCTATTGAGCGATGACCAGTGTACCTACTCGGTCGGATGTTATGGCAATCCCGATGTTCAAACGCCACACATGGACCGCTTGGCTGCCGATGGCATCGTGTTCGATCGACACTACGTCACGACCGCGATCTGCATGGCCAGTCGTGCCACGATCATGACCGGCAAATACGAATACAAAACCGGGTGCAACTTTGAACACGGTGCCTTGATGCAACCATTGTGGAACGACAGCTATCCGATGTTGCTGCGCAAGGCAGGCTATGTGACAGCGATGGCCGGCAAGATCGGTTTGGAGGTGACTCAGACGCCGGGAAAAAAAGGCGAGCTACCCGAAGACGATTTCGATGCGTGGGGCGCCGGTCCGGGACAAACCAGCTACAAAACCGCCCAGAACAAATCGATGCAGAAATACGCCGAGCAATACCCACATAGCACGCTGTCCTACGCCGCGTTCGCGGACGACTTCATCGCGTCTGCCGCAAACGGCGACAAGCCATTCTGTCTCTCGATCAGCTTCAAAGCGCCCCATCAGCCCGAGACGCCTGACGAACGCTTTGATCACGTCTACCAAAACAAGACCTTCACCAAACCAGCAAACTTTGGTCGCGAATTCGGACAACATTTCTCACTGCAAAGCCAGCAAGGGCGTCAGTTCGAGCGTTTTCATTCCTGGCACTACAGCGACCAGTACGATCAAGTCATGCGGAGATACCATCAGCAGGTGTACGCGGTGGACGTCGCCTTGGGAAAGATCCGCCAGTCATTGGTCGATCACGGCGTCGACAAAAACACGATCGTGATCTTCACCTCCGACAACGGTTTCTTGTGTGGCTCGCACGGCTACGGCAGCAAAGTGTTGCCGTACGAAGAAAGCTCCCGCGTGCCGTTGATGATCTACGACCCTCGGCATCCCAACAGTGGCAAGGGAATCCGGTGTAAAGAATTGACCGGCAACATCGATTTCCTGCCGACGATTCTTTCGCTCGCCGGCGTGGAGTTGCCCAAGGACATCGACGGACGTTCGCTGACGATGCTCTACGATGAACCGGAGACGCCGATCCACAAGTCACTGGCGTTGATCAATGTTTGGGGACCGAAGAAAGTGCACAGCCTGTCCGTTGTCACTCGTGACTGGAAGTACATTCGCTGGCCTTACGCGGCTGGCGAATTCAAAGCGACGGACGAACTGTACCACATCGCCGCCGACCCGATGGAGCTACAAAACATGATCGATTCGGCGGCATCCGCCGCGCAGTTGACGCACATGAGGGCGATTTATGATTCCGCCGTCGCCAAGTGGAAAGCCGACGCGGTTCCGTTTCATGGCTACCAACCCTTCGGCGAAATCTTTTCACGCTAGCGCTTGACCGACTCGTTTAACGACAAGCCGCAGGCGATCGCGTGTCATGCAATAGGACACGAGGTCGCCTGCGGCTTGTCGTTAAACGATGGGTGACGAGGTCGCCTGCGGCTTGTCGTTAAACGAGTTGGTCGCGTGTAACTTAGTGCTCCGTATCGACCAACTCGTTCAACGGTGGGGCGACTTTTCCCCATGCCAACAGCGTCACGGCGGTCACCGCGTAGGCGGCGGCGAACTCGAACACTTTGGCGCGATGTTCAATTGGCAACACGAGGTGCTCCCATTGTTGTGGCCCGAATGGTAGGAACATTTGATTGCCGTCCAGAGGCGAATGAATCAGCCCCAGCAACGTCAAACCCGCGCAGGCTGCCAACACTGCTGCGGACACGCCCAGTCGACGATCGATGGCTGCCGCCAAAGCCCAAGCCCAAAACAGACTGACCAGGATGAAACCGTTGCTGAGCATCGTGGTCGTGTGATAAGTGTCTTGCAGCACGGGAGAGAACGACTGGACCGTCATGCCGGCGTCACGCACCGCGTCCTCATTGATCACTTGATTGGTCAGGATCAACGCGAGGTAGGCCAACGCGGGCAAACAAGCAAAGGCGACCGCCGCGTAATGTCGTCGCGGTGTCGCAAAGAAACTTTGTGCGGTGATCTCCAAACCGACGAAGACAAGAATCGGCATCACGACCGGCTTAGGGATCAACGCGTTGATCCACGCGAAGTAGCCGATCAGTCCGGCCGAACCGATTAGCAACGCGGTGCCCAGAGTGTATCCCGCACGTCCCCCCATCGCCTTGTATGCCGGATGACCGATGTAAGGCGTCGTTTGGATCACGCCGCCCGATAGCCCCGCGATCAATGTCGCAACGGCTTCCACACCGATCACCGTTCGCGTGTCATAGTCGTCACCCGCCGCCGCCGCGCTCTCGGTGCAATCGATCCCGCCGACGACGGTGGCAATGGCAAAGGGCAAGGCGATGGGAAAGTACGGCAGGGCATCATCGAGCGACGCGACCCAGGCAAAGTTCCAGCTTTCCAACCATCGCGTCGGAAACCATTGAATGGTGGGCACCTCGGGAAAGTGATACCCGGGCACTCCCGCACCACACATTAGATAATACGCCAGTCCTGCGATCAGCAACGCGCCCAGCGTGCCGGGCATATTCCCGGGCAACGGGACCCGGGCGATCAATGTGGTCAAGACGATCACCAGTGCGAGCAACCCAGGCAACGGATGGGCAAAGATCTCGCTGAGTGGCAAGTAGCTGATCAACACCAACGCGATCGCGGCGAGTGATCCGAGAAGTCCGGCGCGGGGCACGACGCGCCGAACCCATTGCGTCATCGGCGCCATGACGAGCTTGACGCAGCCGCTGAGCACCGTGCACCAGATCCCGATGTGCCACGCCCGATAGGCGGCCGCCGTCGGATCCAGTTCCATCACATTGACACCGTGCGCGTAGGCCGGCCCCAAAATCAGCAGCGTGACACCAAAGACCGACGGCGTATCGAGCCCCAGCGGCATCGCAGTGACGTCAGAACGTCCGGTACGCCGCGAGAGCCGAAAGGCAAAGTAAACGAATGCCAAGTCGCCGATCAGGACCCCCAACGCCGTGCCCGGCACCATCGCAGAAACGATGAAATCACCCGGAAAACCGAATTTCAAGCTGAGCAACAAGAACAGCAGAAACAGACCCGTCAGGTTGTCCAGCATCAGGCCAAAGAAAGCATTGACGTCGCCCTTCCGCAGCCAGTCGTAACGGGAGCCGCACAGCGGTTTTGAATCATTCAACGGATCTGGCTCTCTGTATGGGGACGACGGACAACGTCAATGATGACGCGTTTATTTCTCAACGGGGCATCGCATCGCCGGGGGATCAAGATCTTGATGCAATCATCATCTGCTCGGAAATCACTCGGCGATCGCGAATTTAATGGTGTAAAATCGGTTTCACCAGACACCCCCGATTTGGGTTGTTCGCTTGGAATGCCAAAAATCGCTTTGACGAATGGCCCGAGTTACGTGACAATACGTATCAGTGAGCCCAATAATGGTTTTCTTGGCGGGATTTTCTTCCCGTCCACGCATGGTTGGTTGTTCACTGATCCCTTATTCAAACTCTATTTCTTTCATCACCGGCCCATCCGATGACCCATTCAACCGCCTTGGATCATTCCATTGATGACGTTTCGTCGGAGATCGGCGACGAAGAGTTGTTGTGCCAGTACCGCGAAACGGGCGATCGCAAGCTGTTTGAGCAGTTGATGCGTCGTTACCAGCGCGAGGTCTACAGCTACTTGCGCCGCTACATCGGCAACACCGAGATGGCGGAAGACGCGTTTCAGGGGACTTTCTTGCAGGTTCACCTGAAATGCCGCCAATTCGATTCGTCACGCCGATTTCGGCCCTGGATGTACGCGATTGCCACCAATCAGGCCATCGACGTTCAACGTCGAAACAAGCGGCACCGTATGGTCAGCTTGGATCGCACGCCCAATGACGCCGAAGGGCGCAATGTGAGTTGGTCGGAAAAACTGGTCGGCGGCACCCCCGATCCATTGGCGGTGGCCTCCCAACAGGAAAACGGCCGCTGGATCAGCGAGGCGGTGGAGACCCTGGGCGAGTCGATGCAGCAGGTCATCCACCTGGTCTATTACCAGGGACTCAAGTATCGCGAAGCCGCCGAAGCGCTCGGCATCCCGGTCGGAACGGTCAAAAGCCGTTTGCACGCGGCGGTCCAACGCTTGGGGCTGATTTGGGACGAAACCCACGAATCCGCCGCCGAGTGATCGCGTCCTGGATTCCCGCAACCTGGTTGGTAGCGTTGAAATATACTGACCGGCGGCGAACTGTCTCGAGACCAGCCTCGTATCAAAACCAGGACTTAGGTGTGTGAGACGTCCGAGGCCGCTGAAAACGTTTTTTGGCAGACGTCTTGGTTCGATTTTGACGTGGCGATGCACAAAGATTTGCTCGGATATTTGCTGGGAGCGTTGGAGCCCGACGAAATGCGTCGTGTGGCCCAATGGGTTCGTGAGAACCCCGCCGCTCAGCAGCAACTGCGTGAAATCGAACAGATGCTCCGTCCGTTGGACGAATTGGACGCCGACATTGAGCCTCCCAGTCACGAGGCCGAGGAAGACCTCATCGCGCGGACCATGGCCAGTTTGCCTCCGCTGCCGCCCGTGCATGAGCCTCTTGAGGCACTGCAGGAAATCGATGAAGCGGCACTCACCGATGACCAACACCACTCATCACGAACCTTCGAACTGAATTCGCGTTTGACACCGGTCGGTATGACGGAAGGACGCAAGAGCCATCGCGTCGGCTGGATGGATTGGGTCGGTGGCTCGGTCGCCGTAGCGATTTTGTTGGGGCTGCTCGTTCCTTCACTAGCCGAAGGACGTTTCGAGGCACGCAAGATCGCTTGCCAAGATAACTTGCGTGAGTTCGGAACCGCCTTGATTCAGTACGTGACCCGCGGTGGTGGAGAACGATTGCCGGCGGTTCGTCGCGAAGGCCCGGAAGCCTTTGCAGGGGTCTACGCAATCCGTTTGGCCGATGCCGGTTTGATCGAGTCTCCCCAGATCCGCTGGTGCCCCTCGGTGGGCAACCCCATTGACTTTCAACCGGTTACCCGACGCTCGACGAAATCGGTCGACGCGCCAATCCAGCCCGCGCAGCAAGTGCAATCAGTGGTGGTGAACAAGCTCGTGTCACTGGAGCAGCTTCGATCGGCACCCGTCAATGAACTGCACGAGATCCAACGCTATTCCGGTGGCCACTACGCCTACAGCCTGGGCGTCGTCGATCACCAGCAGTACACGTCACCCAAGTTCGAATCACGAAGCTCGTTTGCGGTGATGTCGGACGCGCCGCTGATGATATTGACCGGCGGTGATCTGTCCAACGAGTTCGTCGGTCACAGTGGACGTGGCATGAACGTCCTGTACGAAGACGGTCGTGTTCAATTCATTGACATCGATTCTCTCGATGCGTTGCCCGATCATCCGATGATGAACCACGCCGGACAGAGCGAAGCCGGAGTGCACCGCGACGACGCATCCTTGGCCCCCAGTTGGAGCCCACCGTTCGCAAATTCTCCGCAGCGCTGAACCCGGATTATTCACGCGACTCACTGCGGTTTTCGCTATGCGTTTGCACGAAACGGTTTGCGCATATTGGTACGAAAACAGTCTGCGCATATGAGCCGCCACGCGATAGCGTCCGGTTCTCACGCCTATACTCGGGAACCGGACGCTATCGCGTGCCGGCTGATGAATAATCCGGGCTAGCGGTCTGGGACAGCTCGATGTTCGGGTTTGCCGTAGTGGATCTTGTTAAAGATCCCACCGCTACAGGATCTTTAACAAGATCCACTACTCTAAAAATAAGTTGTCACAGACCACTAGTGTGACAGCGAACGCAACAGTTTCGGTACTTCGATCGATGCTTTTCCACGAATCGTCTGATCAAAGATACTGCTTTGAGGCGTGTCATCCAAATTGATTTCGATGCGTCGGCAATCGGCACGCGTAGCCGTCACAATACCAGCCGCGGGGTAAACGACGGCGGAGGTTCCGATCGCGAGAAACAAATCGGCTTCGGCTGCCGCGTCGGCGATTTGCTCCAAACCAATCGGGATTTCGCCAAACCAGACCACGTGTGGTCTCAAGCATCCCAGCCATTGAGGGTTTTTGGGATGAGGCGTGGACGTGGAAAGGTCATCCGTCCAGGGAAAAATCTCGTCCGTCTTGGTGCAGCGGACCTTGAGCAGCTCGCCGTGCATCGGCAAGACGTTCCTACTGCCTGCTCGCTGATGCAAGTTGTCGATGTTTTGAGTGACCAACAAGATGTCATCGTTGTGTTGCTGCTCGAACTCGGCCAAGGCGAGGTGTGCCGCGTTGGGCTGGATGTCGCTTTCCTGCAAGCGGGCACGACGCGCGTTGTAGAACTTGTGAACCAGCGACGGGTTTCGAGCGAAACCCTGAGGCGTGGCCACTTCTTCGATCGCGTGGCCTTCCCACAATCCATCGTCACCACGAAAGGTCGGGATCCCAGACTCGGCCGAGATTCCCGCACCGGTCAGCACGAGTATTTTCATCGTATCGATTTCATTGATCGGTTTAGCGAACGACGCTCATGTAGAAGCTAAAGATTCGCTTGTCGTCGGTGTCCGCCATCGCAACGGGGAATGCAAAGTCGAATGCGAGCGGCGCGGGGCCGAGAGCGGGAATGGCGACCCGCAAACCGGCACCGGGTGCGACTCGGAACGAATCACTGTTCAGCTCGATGTCTTGCTCGACGGTTCCAAAGTCAACAAACGTGACTCCACGGAACGCGTCGTCCGCGGTGATCGGGAACATGTACTCGACGGAGTTGAGCCATTGAAAACGACCACCCGCTTCGATCCCGTCGACCACCGGGCTGGCACCCCGAAAATCGAAACCTCGGATCGTCGCGTAGCCACCGGCAAAGAAATTTTCGAAAATGGGTGTGTCGTTGCCACTGAAACCGAGCTGCGTGGAATACGACAAGGTTTGCTTGCCCGAGTTGTCGGCTCGTGAAGTCAGCAACCAATACTTGCGATACTCGGCTTCGATCTTGGAGTAGTCAAAGTCACCAAAGACTTCTTCGAAACTGAGCTGAAAGTAGTGACCGCTGCTGGGCTGGATCGGGCTGTCACGCGTGTTGTGCGTCAAGCTGATCAGGCCGCTGTAGAGTTCGTTGCGACCGACGGCATCAGCCAGAATGGGTGTTTGAGTCAATCCGCCGCCGCCATCGGGAACGGTTGCACGTGCATCGTCGAGCTTGACCCGTTGTCCACTGATGCCGACCGAAAGCGAAAGGTCAGGTGTGATTCGATAGCCCAAGCTCGTTCGCATCCCCAACCGGTTTTCGTCCCAGTCGCGGAACCGTCGATCATACAAGAACCCGCTGACCGAGAAACTCAGTGGCAAGTAACCCAACAGATTGGGAGTCGCCCATTGAGCTGAGTAGCGGTCGAACTGACTACCGGGCGCCATTTCCAATCGGAATGTTTCACCTGCGCCACGAAACGCAGTGCCGCCCAGCAGGTCTCGGAAAGATCGAGGCCATCGGGTGATGTCAAAGTTCCGCTCATCGACCGTGATTTGGCCGGTGACGCCGGCGTCGCTGTTGACCGCTGCACCAAACATGATCCGACCGGTACGTGCCGGAAACCCGTTGACGATCAAATCGGCGACGCGAACATTGGGCGAGTACACAGGGTCGGTCCCGATCGGCGGGAATGCCGGCCCGAGTCCAGGGATGGTGGACGGTTGAGGCTGGACCGTTCGTGGTCCGAATTGAGTGGGAGGGAATGTCGTCGTGCTGTTGACCACCGGCGGCGGTGGCTCGGCTAAGTATCCACCCTGCGGGTACTGCTCGGATGGATATTGCTCAGCGGAATACGGATTCCCTCCCGCGTTGGGCTGGACGGCGTATCCATTGCTATCGACCAATGGAACGGGGGCCGGCTGAGTGTAGGGTTGGTTGGTGCCCAAAGTGTAGCCCGGCTGTGGTGGCTGCGGGACGGATTGTCCGGAATATTGATTGGGGTATTGGCGAGCTACATACGGCTCATCAATAGCTGCCGTTTGAGCGACCAAACCGTTGATTGCGTTCTGTCCGTCCAGTGGTGCCGAGTGAATGGCGTGAGAAACGCCTCCGGGCATTGGGTATCCACTCTGCTGCACTGCTTGGGTGACAGGGTTCACGGTGGTCGCATCAGCTACCGTCGCCACCGCCCCGCTACCTGGAGCGGCATTGCTGGCGGACATGCCGCCTGATTGGACTGCGGGGAATCTCGGATTCAACTGGGCGCACCCCGTCAGCGTCGCGGTGAACGCCATGACGATCACGCAAGCCAAGTATCCGCAGCGTCGGTATGTGAAAAGTTCCATTCGGTCCGTTGCACGTGAAAGGGAGCGAAAGAGTGATCGGTAAAAGTGCCCGAGGATGAGCAACACGGTTCTGAACGACAAGTGATTCATCAGCGGTACCTGCTTTCAGCCGGCTCGACAATGATGTCCGGCGGATCGGCGACTTGGGGGTTCGTCTCCAGCAGGTTGCTGCCGACCACACGTCGTCGAGCCGTCTCGAGGAACTTGCGATTGATCCAATCGCCCTCACGCATGTCGAGCATGTTCAGCATCACGGTCTCACGCATCAGGTGCGGTTCGCCTTCGATGTTGACTCGGATCTTGCCGATCTTCCAACGATCGCCTTCGGTGATTTCGTAAACGAGATCGACCGACTGATCGTCGTCACGCATGATCGTCCGCGGATTGACTTCGGCGTAGATGAACCCGAGTTCGCCGTAGCCGTAGACGAGTTCACCGACGTCTTTGCGAAGCGTGGTGCCGTCAAACATGTCGCCTGATTTGAGTGTCAGTCGTTTGAACAGTGATTCTTCTTTGACAAACTGGGTGCCGGTGATTTGGACGCTGTTGATTTTGAATCGTTTGCCTTCGTTGATCACAAATTTGACCGTCAGCCACTTGCCCGTCTCGTCGTAGAAAATTTGTCGGCCGACTGTGGCGGTCAAATATCCCAGGTTGTGATAGGTGGAGGCCAGGATGTCCACGTCGGCATCGATCTTGTTCATGTCGGCGATGTTGAACGACCAACGTCCGACGTACATGAACGGCCCTCGGCTCTTGATGATTTTTTTCAAGCGAGCTTCACTGAGCAGTTGGTTGCCGACGATCTGAATGTCGTGGATGCGTTCCAGTGGTCCTTCATTGATCCGAAAGACAACCGCGCCAGGGTCGTCTTTGAATCCGATGACCGAGGTGATGGCGATCTGATTGAAACCTTTTTCTTTGTAGAAATCGATCAGCCGTCGGCGTGCCGATTCGATCGCAAACTCGCTCAGCGGGTCGTTCACGCTCAAGCCGGTGCGTCCAGATAGTTCGCGATCGTTCAAGCCGCGTCGTCCGTGGAATTGGATGCTGGTGATCAGGGGACGCTCGTGGACGAAGAACGTGATCGCCATGCCCTCGTCGGTTTCGGTTTCTTTGAACGTGACGTGGTCAAACGAACCCATGTCTTGCAAACGTCGCACGTCACCGAGCACTGTTTCGTAATCGTAGAAACGTCCTTTGCGGGTTTGCAGTTGCTGAGAGATGGCCGCCGTGGTCAGCTTGCGATTGCCCGAGACTCGAACCGTGGCGACGAGCTTTTCGCCTTTTTCGCGAGCGATCGGTAGGGAATCGAGTGTGTGAATATGGTCACGAAACTTAGGACGCTCGGCCGGTCCCGGCACACCGCCGCCACCGCCCGCGCCGCCAAACCCGCCGCCACCGAACTGTGCAGAGGCGCGGGGCGATAGGGCTGCAAAAATGCACCCGAGGGCCAACGCCGCCAGTATTGTCAGGAAGGCTGCGTGTCGTTGGCGAGGCCGGGCCAGTTCTGAAGTGGCCAGTTCTGAAGTGGCCAGTTCTGAAGTGGCCAGTGCCGAAGTGGCCAGTGCCGAAGTGGCCAGTGCCGAAGTGGCGTGGGCCGAAGTGGCATGGGCCGTAGTGGCATGGGCACACATCGCCAGACCTGCTGGTTTGCTCGCTGGCAATCGTTCGAAACGAGTTTCCACCCTGGGATCCTCCTGGAACGCTTCTGTTCGCGGTATCTTGGTTGACGTCATGCCGTGCCGTTGACCGTAGTTACTGACCGTGGTTGCTGATCGTTTGTTGCATTTTCAATGGCCTGGACACAGAATCCGCTGCGTGCGAGGCCAATCAACCCGATACGTACCAACGCTGGCTTCATCGACACAAGGTAGATTCGCCCCTGCGGCTTGAACAAAAGCGCGTCTTTTTGACAACCTTTTCCGCAAGACGTAACCGTCTGCCGCCTGGCGGGCTCTGACGTCCTTGTCCCGCATTTGCCGATCCCACCAAGTCGCTTCCTCTTGCCGCGTCGTTGTCCATGGACGAAGTCATCATTGTGTCGAGCCCGAAAGCGGGCAGTGGAGCAGGTCGGGAACAGATTCCTCGCTTGGTCGAAATGCTGACCGAGTCGGAAATCCATCATCATTTGACCGTCTCCATCGACGAGATGATCGATCATGTTGCTCGCATTCGCAGCACGGGTGAGGCGGAGCCACTGGTCATTGCCGCCGGTGGCGATGGCACCGTCAGCTTGGTTGCGAAGCACTTGGACTGCGAAACTCGAATTCTGCCCTTGCCGTTGGGGACCGAGAATTTGCTGGCAAAATATTTTGGGCACAGTTGCAACGCGGCTCACGTCATGCAAACCATTCGGACCGGAACCGAGTTCAGACTGGACGCTGGCTTGGCGAACGGGCAGTTGTTTCTCGTGATGGTCTCGTGCGGCTTCGACGCTGACGTCGTTCGACGACTCCACCTCAAGCGGCGTGGTCACATACGCAAGTTCAGCTACGCCAAGCCGATTTGGCAGTCGTTGATGAGATATTCATTCCCAAGAATCCGGGTGAGCTTAGGTTTCAATGGAATTGACCCGCCCACTGGCACAGCCGTGGGGGACGGTGACGAAGTCGCGTGGGCGATGGTGTTCAATCTGCCCAAGTATGGTGGTGGCCTGCATATCATCCCTGATTCGGTGGGCAACGACGGCAAACTGGACTTGATCACCATGAAGAATGGTTCCGTGTTTCACGGCTTGCGATATGTCATGGGGATCGCAACTGGTCGCCACCAAACCTTTTCGGACGTGAAACGTTGCCAGGCGACCAAGCTGCGTCTGGAATCGGAGAGGCGAGTGCCTTACCAAGTCGATGGCGACTATGCGGGACGCCTACCGCTGGAAATCGAGATCTTGCCCTCACGTGTTCGTTTGCTGGTACCGGTCGAGTTCGCAAATGCACACGGTTCCTTGACGACCTAGTCAATCTTGGCGATCTGATCTCAAATGAGAGGAAACGATCATGGCACGTTTCTTTCCACCCAGCCCGAGCATCACATGCTTCCTATCGACATCGTTTCACGCGTTTTGCACGTCTTGACCGCCATCATGTTGCTCGGCGGCAGCATTTTCACGCTGCTGGTGCTACTGCCGTCGGCCAAGACATTGTCCGACGAATCTCATCAGCAACTTGCCTCTGCGGTCGGCGGTCGCTGGAAACGTCTGGTCCACGTCGGAATCCTGTTGTTGCTGGCGACGGGACTCTACAACTACGTGCGAGCCGTATCCCTGCACAAAGGGGACTCGCTCTACCATGCCCTGTTGGGAACAAAAATGCTGTTGGCGTTGGCCGTGTTCTTTCTCGCCTCAGCGCTGGTGGGACGCAGCAAGAAACTGCAGCCGATCCGAGATCAACGCAAACGGTGGATCACTGTTGTGGTCCTGATGGGCATTGCAATCGTTGCCATCTCGGGGTTTGTCAAAGTCCGCGGGGTGCCGGCAGGACTGGCGACGATTGAGAATATTTCGACAGAAGAATTTGAGCCGCAAACTCCAACTCAACCGTGAGAGACTTCAAGCCGCTTTGCGAACGGCATCGTCGACGGTTTCGTCACCGCCGGTGGATCGGTCCGCAGAGCGGCGTCGCCCTGTCAATTCTGGTTGCATCTTTTCAAACAAGCTGCCCAAGAGCTTGGGATGCGTGCATGCATAGGCCCACAGCAGACCGAACGCGGCACCACCGAACAAATCGCTGACGAAGTGAGCCCCGGTGTGCAGACGCTGCACGAATGTTCCCAAACAGATCAAGGCAAAGAGCCATCGTCCACGCGGCAACACGGCACACAAACCGATGGTCAATGCGATCGCGGTGGCTACATCTCCACTGGGAAACGCTCGCGTGCTGGCGTCGAACGTAGCAACCTGACTGAGATTCCAATCGAAAGCCCACAGCCAAGCCGAGTCGTGACGGGCCATGTCAAGGTTCAAGCCGCTGGGGCGCGGACGCAGCACGAACATCTTTACCATCGTCGCAATGGCTCCGGCACCCATCGCCATCGTCGCTAAACGAGGCAAATGCCATCGCAGTCGTGGGGCCATCAAAAAGATAGCAACGAACACGAGCAAAATACCGCTGCCGTGTGAGAACACACGCATCAAATCAATTGCGTCAGAAAGCTCCTTGGGCAACGGTTTGGACGCAAACCATTGTGCCATCGGGACATCGATCAAGGTGATCATGGGCACGGTCAGCAACATGATCGAGGCGATCCACAACAACAATGACGGGCGAATGTACCCGACACGCTGGGTGATCGTGGGGGCCCGCAACGCCATCATTGCAATGAGAGGAGTGGGCTTGTCGTCGGATCGTGTTTCACGCGGTGGCATGGACGATAACCTTGCAGACACAGTCGGTGTGGTCGCACAACATCAGTGCATCGGGAACGTAACCAAATCGCATCCCCGAGCGAAAGATCAGCGTTGCGACGCCATACTTCATCGACCAACGAGGCAGGCATTGTCCGCCCGTTTGAACAGTTTTGTTGAACTTTGACGATTAGGCGGCCGATGACGATCCTAACGAAAAAGTATTTCACTGTTCTGGACGTCTGCCATGTCACTGTTGCGCATTTTACCGTTGGTCGTACTTGGTCTTGCTACGATGGGACTCACCGGCTGCGTCGGGCCGATGGGCGTCGGGCCGATGGGCGCAGGTTGCTGTGGCCCCGCGATCGGTGGACACGGATGCTCCACGTGCGACAACTGCACTGGGTGCGGTGAGCTGTACGTCGATCCGTGGATCAATCATCCCGCCGACTGCGTCGATCCCTGTGATCAATGCGGAAACCACAACGGACAATCCTGTGGAAAATGCCGTTCCGTGTTCTCCGGCATCGGCAGCTTGTGGGGATACAAATGTGGTTGCGACGGATGCAGCACCGGGTGCGCTACAGGATGTGATGCCGGTTGCGATGCCGGATGTTCCTGCGGCAGTTGCTCAGGAGGATTTGTAGAACCCGGTTGTGGAATCGAACCTGGATGTGGAATCGAACCCGGATGTGGAATCGAACCTGGTTGCGGTTTGGAACCGGCGTGTGGCTGCGAGCCGGGCTGTGGCTGTGAGCCGGGTTGCGGAATGGAAGTCGGCTACCCGAGTGACGTTCACTATTCGACACCCCAGGTCATCGGCGAAAGCTCGATGATGCCTCCGCAAGGAGAAGTGCAAATCGCGCCTGCACCGTACCGACCACACCGAACGAGAAAGATCTTCAACCCTCGCCCTAGTGTCGCTCAAGGGCACACCAATACGACGAATCGCTAATCACGTCGCGGCAGTTCTGCTTGTCCGGCGTCGGGAACCGTCGGTGCGACCACGTCAAACTCGCTGGGTTTCGCGTTCTTGCGATTCAGATTCAAGATCACCAGCAGGGCGATGATCGGCAGCATGGCGAACACAAACACGAGCAGCGCTTTTCGAAGCGCTGATTCGATCGCCGCATTGCCCCGATCAGCAGTCTGGTCAGCAGTCTGGTCAGCAGTCTGGTCAGCAGTCTGATCAGCAGTCTGGTCATCATTCTGGGCACCATCCCGGTCACCGCGATCGAAATTTTCGGTCGCCGAGTCTTCTGTCGGTGTCTGTTTCTGCTGCCAATCATCACTCACCGGTGTCTTCTCCGTCATTTCGGCTGAGGCTGATAAAGGGTCCAGGATAGCACCCGAGGATACCAGATAAAATCGTGGGCAGAAATCGATGACAACAACCCTTTGTCGTTCATTCCATGTACGATTTCAGTTCCCCGCACCATGCTCTCCTATCCTCCAATCGACCGGACCTGCCTCCAATGAACCGTCTTGCCTGCTTTCTCGCCTTGTTCGTTCTGGCTGCCCTGCCCCTGCAAGCCGAAAAACCTCAACCGGTGCGAATGGGCGCCGGCGACATGACTTTTGACACAGTCCCTGGATGGGGACTGCGGCCAGACGGAAATTCACCATTGGGGCCCACACACGGGGCCGTCGTGATCGACAAGTCGGGCAACATTTACACCAGCGCCAAAGCCGGTGTGTTCGTGTTTTCGCCCGAGGGTCAAGTGATCCATTCGTACCTGGGGCCGGATTACAGCAACATCCACGACATGGAGATCCGCCAGGAGGACGACGGTGAATTCATCTATGGTGCTCGCAATCAGAATGCGGAAGGCATCAAGTTCAACGTGCACAACGGCGAGATTGTTCTGCATCTGCCGTTCCCCAAGGAGTCCGGGTTGGATCTCAAAAAGTTCAATCCGACCGCGATCACCGTGGCAACCAACGGCGACATTTATCTTTCCGACGGATACGCCAGCAACCACATCTTTCGGTTCGACAAGACCGGCAAGTACCTGAGTCACTTCGGTGAAAAGGGCAACGACATGCGGCAGTTCAACACGGCTCACGGGATGACGCTGGACACTCGCTACGAACCGAATCGTTTGCTGATCTGCGATCGCAATCACACGCCCAAGGGACGCTTGCTGCATTATGACTTGGACGGAAACTTTATCGAGGAAGTCATCACGGGGCTGGGGATGCCGACTTCGGTTTCCATCCAAGGTGATTTCGTTTCGGTGCCTGACTTGCAAGGTAGGTTGGTGATCCTGGATAAGTCCAACCGGATCATTTCGGTGCTGGGGCACAACCCAGACCCCAAGAAAGGCGGCAGTTTCAACGTGCCTCAATCAGAATGGATCGAAGGCATCTTTAGCGGCACCCACGGATCGTTCTGGGACAAAGACGGCAACCTGTACGTACAAGACTGGAACGTCGCAGGTCGCCTGATGAAACTCGTGAGAGTGAAGTGAATTGCCCGGCTGAGGCCGGATGGAGCCTGAACCAACGGCTAGTGCATCCTAGCCGCCGATCCCTGCTAGCCAGCTCAAGAGTGCGATGACCAAGAAGCACACGACAACGGAGATGGCAAAGCCGATCACGTCCGAGGGGCGCGGCCGCAACGCTTCGAAATCGGTCCCGGGAAAGAGCCGTTTGTCCTCGAAACGTTTGGGATTTCGGTAGGACTCTTCCAAGTTTCTTCGATCCGTCTCGGGATCAGGATCCACCTCCGTTTTCATCTTGACGTAGTAGCGGTCCAGAGCGGCTTGAGAAGTGCGTGGTGTGAGATAGCTGGCAACGATCAAGACGAGGAAGGGCAAAAGAACACGGGTAGGCAAACGCAACGTTTCGATCGTTGCTTTGGATGCGTTGGCCAGATCGACACCCAAGTAGTGATAGATCAAAAAATCGAGATTGAACTGTCCTTGCCCCTTCAATTCTCCCACGCGACGTTCGGTCAAGATCGACATTTTGCCGTCATCGGTTTGATCGACGCGTTCAAACGCAGCCTTTACCGACTCGACGCCACCACTCCAAAAGACAGATTTATCACCTGATGTGAGGACCACATTGATTTCGTCGCCCACACTGCAGTCCGGTGGTTCCACACCGATCTTCTTGAGCAACTCTGCATTTCCGTCGGCTTGACTCACAGCCTTGATCCAGGCTTCGTGTCGAGCGACGTCGGCTGGCGTCGCGGCGCGAGTGATCGTCTTGGTGACGCGATTGGTTGTCGTTGTCCATTGCGGGCTGGTCCGCATCTGAGGGGCCAGTGCAGGAATAACAATCGGCAACAGAAAAAAGACGAGAGTCGAAAAAGCGATCGTGATCCAAACCGCTGTGGCATTGGCACGACGCCAAAACATTCCGATCCAAAATGGCGCGGCGAACAAAATCGTCAACTCGATCGCAAAGGTGAATTGTGCGAAGACATCTGCCATGGTGATGGCAACGATCGACGCGCCGACGATGATCGCCAATCCGGTCACCCGAGCCACTTTGACACTCTCTCTGTCCGTGGCGTCGGGATTCACGTAGGTGGCGTACAGGTTGCGAGTGATCAATGCCGAACTGACGATCATGTAAGTGTCAGCCGAGCTCATCATCGCGGCCATCAAACAGGCAAGCATCAGTCCGACCAAACCCACGTTGAGCGGACCCAGAATTTCTCTCGCTGCAATTCCCCAAACCAAATCAGGATCTACGGCAAGCTCAGGACGGCCGGCCAGTAGGGCCAGTGCGATCAATGCGGTCAATGCCCAACCGACCGTACACAGACGCTTTAAAAAGTTGCCCACCACCAGTCCGATTCGAGCTTCGTTCTCACTTTTAGCCGAACCGCCGCCGGTCGCGATGAAGTGAGGTTGAACGACAATCCCCACCAAGGCCAGCAGCGTCAAGGCAAAGATGTACTGCGGCGGGAACTCTCCTGCGCTGGGTCCGGTAAACAGATTGAAATAGTCCCCCGAAACTCGCTGGTGCATGATCGTGAATCCATCCATGAATCCTTGCGTGGAGGGATCGCCGAACTGCTCCACAAGTGCCCACAGTCCATACGGAATCAGCAGCACGCTCAACAGGATGATGAAGACACCCTGGATCAAGTCGGTCCAATAAGCTGCAGTCAACCCGCCCAGAACACCGTAACAGATCACGATCCCAGCCAATCCAGGAACCAGGATGTACTTCAAATCCAGACCCGCGATTTCATCCGTTCCCATCAAGGGAACGGCAAACTTTGCAATCGCCGACAGCATGGTTGACAGGTAGAACATGTAAAACAGAATCGCAAACACGGCGTAAGCGGCACCAAGTGCTTTGGACTCGTAACGTTCCACGAACCAATCGCCCAGTGTCAGGTGACGCATGCGTCGGTACCAAACCGCCGTGATCCAGTACACGGGGGTCACGAACAGCCACATCAGTGCCGACCAAACGCCGCTCAATCCGCTGGTCCATCCCGTTCGCCCTACTTGGATCGGCTCGTGCGCGCCGGTGCCGGCACCAAATGCGGCGAACGTCTGCAGGAGCTTCCCGAACCCACGGCCGCCCATGAAATAGTCCTCTTGGCCTTTGACTCGCCCCATCGCCCACAGACCGATGGCGATCATGATGATGAAGTAGACGGCAACAACGACGTAGTCGATCCAGGACATCTGCGATACTCAGGAAGGTGGGACTGTGGTGGGCGAGATTGAGAGAAGGTGGCCAGGTGGCAAAATCGCGAGTTGAGCCTTGATACCAGCACGACGCTGGAGAGAATGCCATGGCTCAGTTTAGCTGACCGACCTTTTCGCGTGTGGGTACCACTTGGCGATGGAGGGCGAAACGGTTCCGCCTGCAATCGGTGATGAACGTTGATCGACTATCTCCCGACGCTCCACGTTTTGCACAAAGGTCATCGCCGGTGGAGATGCCGGTATATTCAAGGCTCTCCTTCACACTCACTCGCCTTCCAAGCCCGCTTCAACGGACAATCCGAGATGCTCAAGATTCTGTACACCGTAGCCGTTACCGCTTTGTTGATCGGACTGTTGCCCGCGAAGGATGCCAACGGCGATACGACAGGTGACCGCCCCAATGTGCTGATCATCTTGGTCGATGACATGGGGTATGGTGACCCGCAATGCTTTAACACAGAGTCCAAGATACCCACACCGAACATCGACTCGCTGGCAAAGTCCGGCATGCGGTTTACCGACGCCCACGCACCCGGACCGCTTTGCCACATGTCTCGCTACGGCCTGATGACAGGACGCTATCCCTTTCGCATCAATGTGAACAAATGGCCCAAGGAGCCATTGATCGACGAAGGGGAAACGACGATCGCTTCACTGATGTCCGATGCGGGTTACTCGACGGCGATGGTGGGCAAGTGGCACGTCGGATTCGACGAACAGGGGTACGATCAAGATCTCAATGGCGGTCCAGTGGATGTGGGCTTTGATTCGTTTTTCGGCATTCGCGCGTCCACGGACATTCCTCCGTATTTTTACATCCGTGATCGGCGAGCGGTCACTCCTCCGACTCAGACGATTGAAGCGAGCCAGAGCGAAGGCTGGTCGCCGATCCAGGGTGCGTTTTGGCGAGCCGGCGGCATCGCACCGGATTTGCGATTGCACGACGTGTTGCCGCGGTTCGCGGACGAGGCCTGCAAGGTGATTCGCGATCATCAGACGGCGACAGAACAGAAACCGCTGATGTTGTACGTGGCGTTTCCAGCGCCGCACACGCCATGGCTGCCCGACGAAGCGTACCGGGGGAAGAGCGGTGCGGACATGTACGGTGATTTCACGATGATGGTCGACGCCATGGTCGGCCGGATCCTCAAGCAGCTCGACGAATCGTCGATGTCGAACGACACTCTGGTGATCTTCACCAGCGACAACGGGCCGACTTGGTACGAGGCCGACGTGAAACGACTGGGACACGACAGCTCAGGCGGATTGCGAGGGATGAAAGCCGATGCGTGGGAGGCCGGTCATCGAATGCCTTTTGTGGTGCGTTGGCCGGGTGTGGTGAAGTCCGGCACGGCGAGCGATCGCTTGATCAGTTTCTGTGATCTGCTGGCGACCTTGGACGAAATGGTTTCGGCTGGAAGAGTGTCCTCGGAGTCGACAAGCCAGGCCGGCCCCGACAGCTTCAGTTTTCTCTCCGAGTTGACGGGCAAGCCAGCGGGTGACCGCTACCCGGCCAGAGAATCACTGGTGCTCAAGAGCGGCCGCGGATTGATGACCATGCGTCGGGGGCAATGGAAGTACATCGACGGGAAAGGCTCGGGAGGTTTCTCCGAGCGAGACCCCGACGCCGGGTTGGCAGATGAATTCCCCGGACAGCTTTATGACTTGCAGTCCGACCGCGGAGAAACCACGAACGTGTACGCGGATCGCGCCGAGGTCGTGGAGACACTGAAGGCGGAAATGAAAGCGATCGTCCAGGCTGGTCGAAGCCGCAACTAGAAGTTTGGGTTTGCCGATAGGGGATCTTGCCAAAGATCCCACCGCTACAGGATCTTGAACAAGATCCACTACCCTAAAGATAAGTTATCTCAGACCACCAGCACGAAGCGCAAACGAGTGATTCACGGCGTTTCATTCACTCGCTTGCGCTTCGTGCTGGTATTTGCATCTTTTCCAATCAAGGGCACACAAGGCGTCTTTCACCGACTGGTGATTTTAGCGGAATCGATCTTGCTCAATCTTTGCTCCTCGCCGTCCCTTTGCTTGACGTCTTGTACGCCTCGTTGATCCAGAGGAACGACAACGCCGCAACTGACGATAAACTGAATGGCTTCGTCGATCGTCATGTCGACATCGATCGCCTCGCTACGCTTGACCGTGACGGTGAATCCTGTCATCGGCATCGGGCTGGTCGGCATCAAGACGCTCAGCATCGGCTCACCGGTCGCTTCGGCGATTTGTCGGATGCTGTTGCCCGTAACGAAACCGAGCGACCAGATGCCCGCACTGGGATACTCGATCGCAACGACACGGTTGAATTCGATCTCGCGTTCGCTGAATGCGAAATCCGTCACTTGTTTGACGCCGCCGTAGACCTTGTTGACGATTGGAATTCGCAAGACCGCTGCATCAAAAGCGCGAAAGAACCATCGTCCCAGTCCAAACGTGAACAAACGGCCAAGGAAGTACAGGACAGTCAAGAACACGATCAAGAAAACGGGCAGGACGATCTTGCGAGGCATCCATTCGGTTTCGACGTATCGATGCCAGTAGGCGTTTGCGCTGGCCGGTTTGGGAGAATCCGGCCCAAAATAAGCCGCGTTGTCGTCGACGACCTTGACGACATACTCGGGCAAAAACCGGCGACGGGTGGGATCTGGTACGTAGCGAACGCCTTCGTAGGTAAATCCATCCAGCCTGCGGGTGCCTTCAGCGGTCGCGACCGCATCCTTGGGGACTTCCGACTGAGTGCCGCCTGTGGTTTCGCAGTACAGCACCAATCCACTACGGAGTGTGGATTCGATCGGACCGAGCACGTAGCTCTCGATCGTGTTCCATGCCCAGATCAGAACAACAATGGTCAACAGTGGTGGCAGGACCACGCCTAATCCACGAAGAACCGCGCTGCGGAAACCCGCAGCGCGTCTTTTGGGTTTCGGTGGAGGCGTCAGGGTGGGATCCATTTTGAAGAGAAGCCTTATTGGCTTGGATGGCTTGGCGTTTGTGTCGCGCGAGTTGTGAAATGCCTGAATTTGGACGGCCGGTCAACCCCAGACAGCTCTGGCCAGGACCGCCAAGGTCACCCGTCGTGCTCCCGCCTGAATCAGCACCCGCGTGACTTCGTTCGCCGTCGCCCCGGTCGTCAGGACATCGTCCACCAACAATACGTGTCGGCCATCCAATGGTCCATCGTGGCCCGGCAAAAAGCGCCTGCGCAAACCATAGCCCCTGGATAGCGCAAATGCACCTTGAACATTTTTTCGGCGCTCTGAGTCGTTGAGCCAAGCCTGTTTTTGGATTTTACGGGTTGTACGCAGAGGGTAAATCAAGGGCACATCGCCACCGGAATCTTCGGCACATTGGGACGATAGCAGTCCGGAAACCGCTGCAGCGATGGTTTGGTTGCCGTTTCCACGTCGCTGCATCCTTCTGATCCAGTGCGACGGCATCCCGACCACCTCGTCTGGAGGGTCCTCGCGAGTGAACTCCCACACCCGTCGGGCCAGTCGGGTCCCCAGGGCGTGCCCCAACGCCAATTGATGGCCGAATTTGGCCGCCACCACCGCATCGCAAACCATTCCCTCATAAATCCACAGCGGAATCACTCGGTCAAATTCGTAGGTTTCCTTGCGGCACTGGGAACAATCCTGGTGATCGTCCGTTTGAAACGGCGATGGCAATTCCGAATCAGCCCCCAGTAGTCGACTGCCCTGTGGTCGCCCGCACCGGGAGCATGCCGAACGCATCAAGGACTCCGTGATGGTCAGTGATTGGTGGCAGGAGAGGCAAAAATCTGACGTCGAATCGACGGATTCACCGCATAATCGGCAGGTTGGAGGAAACACCAAATCCAGCAGCAAACGGCTACTTTCGCGGGCAAGATCACGGGAACGAGCAAGAAAATGCCACATGAGCAACCGGATCAAAACCCTGGACCAAATGTCGAATCAAATTTTTTTGTTTTTCAGTGCGAACCTACAGTGGGGCACGGCGTCTAAACGATCATCTAAAAGGCAGGCGGAAATTCCGCTGGCTTTTGGTGCCGATCTGGAATACGTTTTATCCAGGTGGGCGATCCCCGTCAGGGTGGCGAGCAGAGTTTTCTAACATAGAGATTTCATCCTGTTCCCATTCCACCGTGACGGAACCTATCGTTCAGGTCTTTTTTCTGTTGTCCGCGCCGCATCCTGACGGGTGCCGGGAGGATTGAAATGCGTTTCGAACAAATCACCGCAGCCATCACACGCTTCGTGGCCGTAACGGTCGCCCGTGGATTCATTGGCACAGAGGCGATTGTCCGCGCATTGCACCTCCATCTACCGATGGCGCGGATGCCTCTGGGGATGTTGTGTTATTCGGGCTCCGGTTCATCGGGCGGCTATCCGCTGCCAGTTGACCTGAGAAGTCTCGAGTTGAAACGCAACATCGAGCTCGCGATTGACAAACAGGGCGTCAGTCCGTGGCAGCGAATACTGCCATCGACCCAACGCCCCGAGGCAGGACTCCGCTTAGCAAATTGCTGAGCAAACGGTCTTACCACGTTAGTCGCGGCGGGTGTCGGTTGTCTGTGCAAAACACGTTTTGCGGACAACGGATCGCTCGTTTGCAACTGCCCTGTCAATGACCTCGCCAGCGGACATTGGCTGAATTTTCCAAGCTCGCTTTGAACACGACCTCGTTTCCCAAACGCTGTCGCATTTCAAAAACACGGCTCCTGAATTCAGCGATCACCGCAAAGCAACGTCGGACTCGGCATTTCCCCGTCCCGCGTGTTCCGACTTTCCCTGCATCTCCGCACGTACGTGCGTCGGATCGCTCAGGAAAGAAAGACTCGCTCGCAGAAACCGAATCATCGATCCGAAGTCACCCGATTTCGGGTCGCGACCATCCCGCGAACTGAATCCGCACCGGTCGAGTTTTTCGGAAGGAACCTGATCATGACTGATAACAGCACTTTGTTGACTGACTACCAAAACTTGACCATCGTCGACTTGGTCCGCGCCGCTCAAACGGGCGATCGAGACGCGTTCGGCGAATTGTTCGATCGCTACCGAGGCGGAATCGTCGCCTTGGCGATGCGTCGTGTCCGAAACGCCGATGAAGCCGAAGAGTTGGCTCAAGACGTTTTCATCCAAGCGATGCAAAAGATCGATCAGTTGCGTGTCCCCGAAGCTTTCGGTGGATGGTTGCGTCGAATCGTTCATCGCATGGCGATCAATCGCGTGACGCGAAACCGTTACGCGGTGGCGTGCGACCCGGAGACCTTGGAAGCCACTTGCTTGGCCAACGGTTCGCCCGACGGCGATGCGGAAGATCGCGAGGAAGCTGCGGCGGTTCGCGACAGCATCGATCGCTTGGGTGCGTTGGATCAACAAACGTTGACCGCGTTCTACTTGCGTGGTCGAACGTTGATCGAAATGAGCAACGAATTCGATGCTCCGATCGGAACGATCAAGCGTCGTTTGCACGTCGCTCGTAAGCGATTGGCAAAGGAAATGGACGTCCTACAAGCCGTCTGAATCTTTACTGCGTGCGGGTCAGCTTGGCCCGCACGCTGTAGGACCAGCGGTAAGTCTTGGACCCTAGAAGCGGCTCGACGGGATGCACGGAGACGAACCCTGCGTCCTGTTCGACCCGCCCGTCCTGGCCAACGCTGAATTCAAAATCGTCGGACAGACGATACCGGGTGCCAAGTGATTGCGGCGTTTCCTTGGACTTGCACGCCCAGTCAAATCGAAAACCACCTTCGATCGGCTCGACACTGACGCTCCAGTGGCTCGTTCCGGCACAGCCGACTCCCAGAACTACATCGCACTGGCCAATGCTTTCGAGCGAAAGTTGCTGCAGGGGTGGAGAACTGGGCCAAGCCTGCTGGCAGTCGCCCGGGACCGACTGCAGTACGGCTGCCGCTGCATCGACGAGGCGATGCACGAATCGGTCATCGCTCCAATCGAATTGCAGCGTCAATCGCCGCGTAAAATCTTGTAGCTGGACGGAGTCCGGTGTCACGACGGAACTCTTGGTTGACGCATTCATTCAGCCGTTACCTTGCTCTGGGTGGAAAGACCATTGAACGCAGCGAGCAAGGCCAAACCGTCGGCTTGGCTCTTCTCAGGGTGAAACTGCGTCGCGTAAAGATTGTCTTGCCAAACCATGGCGCAAAAAGGCCCCCCGTAGTCGCACCGCAGCGCCACGACGGATTCATCCGCAGGCCGAACGAAGTAGGAGTGCACAAAATAAAAGTGTGTGCCGTCGGAGACATCGGCCAGCAATGGCGAATCCGAACACTTGGTGACCGTGTTCCATCCCATGTGGGGCACCTTGTATTTCTCCGGCAATTCAAACCGAACGACTTCGCCGGGCAAGATCCCCAGACCATCGTGTGTTCCGTGCTCAAATCCTTTCTCGAACAGCAACTGTAGCCCAAGACAAATTCCCAAGAATGGCCGGTCCGTCGCCACAAAATCCTTGATCGCCGAACAGAGGTCTCGCCGCCGTAATTCCGCCATGGCATCGCCAAACGCGCCGACGCCGGGCAGGACCAGCTTCTCCGCGGATGCGATTTCGTGGGGATCCGACGAAATCCGAGCCGACCCTCCGATCCGCTCGATCCCCTTCTGCACACTGCGAAGGTTCCCCATTTGATAGTCGACGATTGTGATCATGTTGATGTACCAGCGGCGAGTGGAATGAGCCCAGACCTGCTGGCCCGGATTACGCATGGGCCGCAGCGTGAAAGCGTCCGGTTCCCGATTGTAGGGGCAAGAACCGGACGCTATCGCGTGGCGGCTGATATGCACAGCCTGCTAGAGATGACACGGAGACAAAGGTCTGAGCAGTCCGTTTGTCGAGACGTTTTATCGTGGCAACGGGTTCACCGTCCACCGGGCACACCGTCCACCGGGCAACTCTTGCCCGCCTGAGTGATCACTGTCGGCCAAACGTGACCAACCGAACCAAATCAACAACCGGCACTACAAGCCAGCGGTGATGACAAAGTCGCCAGCTTCAGTTGACTAGGCCGAATCGAACGGCGCGGACCGCGGCATCGGTCCGATCCGACGAATTCGTTTTTCGCAGAATGTTTTGCACGTGTTCCTTGACCGTTTCCACACTGATTTCCAGGGAACTGGCGATTTCTCGATTGCTCAGCCCCATCGCCACATGTCGCAACACCTGCGCTTCACGCGACGTCAGCGGAAATTCAGGTGGCAAGACCCTGGTGTCCACGGGAGCCTGCAGCGTACTGCGAATCTGATACAGCAATCCGTCAGGGTGAGGCCCGGATCGCTCGACCGCATAGCTGATTGCTCGAATGATCAACGGAGGTGGATCGGATTTCAGCACAAAATCATGAGCTCCGTTTGCACTGGCCCGCGCCACGTAGATGGGATTGTCATACGCGCTGAGCATCACAATGGGTAGAGCCGGGTAGTCAGCCCGAATCTTGACCAGCGTGGTCAACCCGTCTTCGCTGGGCATTTGGACATCTAGCAGCACGATATCCAATAGGCCGGGTTCACTCGCCAAACTCGGGATAAGCGACATCGCCTCCTGCGAATCGCCGGCTTTACCGGCAATTTGCACAGAAGTTCCCTCGAACATGTTGACCAAACCTTCTCGCACGGCCTCGTGATCGTCAACGATCAACGCTTGCAGCGGCATCCGATTCCTCTTTGTTTGCCCTTATTTTGACGCCAATTTCACCTCGCCGAAGGATGCCCCACAAAATCGGCGCGTGGCGGAAAAACGCCATATGAAAGGGAAGATTCTGTACATATGCTGACTAACGCATACCCCGCCCCCCCGAAATAGCGGCGAGATGGGTGCCGATACGCCTTCTCTTTTGCCCGCCACGCAATCGTGACCTACGTATCACTGTGCCGTTGCGTCACTGTGCCTTCACGTCACCGTCCCTTCACGTCACGGCGCCTTCACGGCGTCGCATGGGTTCTCAGTCCCATGTGCCCACCACCGCCCAAGAATCGCCATCAAGTACCCCATGTCTGAGTCAGCCAACATCCTGCTCGTCGATGACGACCGTCATTTGGTCCAGTCCATGGCCGAGTGGCTGCGCGAGCTCTCTCACGATGTGGCTGTCGCCCAAAGCGTCTCAGAAGCGAAACAAAAACAAACGCAGCAGCCGTTTGATTTGGTGATCACAGACCTGCGATTGGGTAACGAAGATGGATTTGAGCTGATCCATCACACTCACCAGCATCATCCCAACACAACTGTCCTGGTGATGACGGGTTACGCGACGCCCGCGACAGCGGTGGAAGCGGTTCGCGCGGGGGCGTTCGACTTGCTCACCAAGCCACTCATCGACGACGAACTGAGTCTGGCGATCGAGCGAGCCGTCTCGCAACGCGACATCACTCAGGAAAACGAGCGACTGCGTCAACAATTGGACAAACGCAGCGGCCTGGAAAACATCCTCAGCCACGACTATCGAATGATGAAAATCTTTGATGTCGTCGACAGTGTGGCGGATGCCCGTGCGTCGATCCTGATCACGGGAGAAAACGGAACCGGCAAGAGCATGATCGCGCGGGCGATTCACGCACGCAGCTCACGTCGAGGCAAACCGTTCGTTGAAGTCGCCTGCGGAGCGTTGCCCGACAATTTGCTCGAGAGCGAGCTGTTCGGACACGTCAAAGGTGCCTTTACCGGCGCGAATCATGATCGCGAGGGCAAGTTCCAATTGGCCGACGGAGGGACGCTGTTCCTCGACGAGATCGCAACGGCATCCCAAGCCATGCAGGTCAAACTGCTGCGTGTGCTGCAAGAGTTGCAGTTCGAGCAATTGGGCGGAACCAAAACACACACCGTCGACACACGCGTGATCTTGGCGACGAACGAAGACCTGACGCGTGCGGTCGCCAAGGGAACCTTCCGACAAGACCTGTACTATCGCGTCAACGTCGTCAACATCGTCTTACCCGCGCTGCGAGAACGTGCGGGAGACATTCCTCTGTTGGTGAATCACTTCCTACGCGAAGCCGCCCAGACTTGCGGACGCGACGTCTCTGGTTTTGATCATCAAGCCATCCGTCTCATGCAAGCCTATCACTGGCCGGGCAATGTTCGCCAACTACAAAACGTGGTCGAGCGCGCGGTCCTGCTCTCGCGTGACGGGCGATTGACGGTGGAGGATTTGCCGCCAGAGCTGACAGGCAAGTCAGACGGCTTCACGGACTTCGGCGCCATGCCGCTTCAGTCCACCGCCGGCTCCGCTACCCCGGCAGCCCAACACTCAACGAGTCATCACATCCCGTGTGTCTTCAACGGCAAGAGTTTGCGAGAAGCGTTGGAAGCCCCCGAGCGTGAAATCATCCTGCAAGCGCTCCGGCAGTACAACTGGAACCGCGCTGCAACGGCCGACGTTCTGGAAATCAACCGGACGACGCTCTACAAAAAAATGAAGCGTCTGGGGCTGGACGACCCACGACTGCAGTTCTCCGGCGAAACGCTGTAGCCAGCGCATCGTCCAGAATTAGAACGAGGGTTCGATGAACCAGCCGCCACGCGATAGCGTCCGGTTCTCCGCCTGTAATCAGGAACCGGACGCTATGCCGTGCCGGCTGATGAATAACCCGGCCGCTCACGCGTCGCGGCTCACGGCGTTTGGTGGTGTCTATCGATCTGGACGACCGAACGACCAGTAACCTGCCGGTCCGAAAGACGCGGATGGGTTAAACTAGGGTCGGTCGAAATCCGGTCTGGCAAAAAACGGAACTTGCCAGCCATCTTCGATGCACCCATTCACCCGCCCGCTGACTGACAATCGCTCATGAAATACCCTTTCTTTGGTATTGGCCCGCTCGCGGAGCCACTCGATGCTGAAATCGTCCAATGGAGAACATCACGGACACTGCTCAGCGGTGCCTTGTTAGCGATCGTTATCTTCGCGTGCCTTCTCGCACCGACAGCGTTCTCACAATCGCTCGAGTCACGATTGAATGCACGCTCGCTGGAGCAACTCGTCCAACAGTCGTTGACGCAGGGCGACGCGGTTCGTGGCGCGGTGGTTTTCCATCAAGCCAATGTCGGGTGCGCCAAGTGTCATAGTGTCGATGACCGTCGCGATGAATCGCTCGGTCCCAATCTCGCCAAGTTGATCACCGCACAACCTCACGATGATCGACACGTGGTTCAATCCATCCTGGATCCCTCCGCGATGATCCGGGACGGCTACCAAACGATGTCTGTCCTGCGAACCAACGGCACGGTAGTTGCCGGCTTGCTGATCAGTCAAACCGATGAAGCGGTCGTCGTCAGAGACGTGGCGACCGGTCAACCGATTCGAATCGGATCGCACGACATTGACGACGCGGTACTGAGCAAGACATCTGTCATGCCCGGGGGAATCATCAATACGTTCGCGAGCGAGCAGTCGTTTTTTGATTTGGTACGGTACGTGCTCGAAATCCGAGACGGCGGGACTCAACGCGCTCGCGAATTGCAACCGTCACCCGAACTGATCCAGTTTCGCTTGCCCGACTATGAGTCCAAGGTGGATCACGCGGGACTGATTCGCTCGCTGGACAAGGACTCCTTTTCCAGAGGCAAGGACATCTACGATCGATTGTGCGTCAACTGTCATGGCACGGTGGATCAACCGGGATCTCTGCCCACCGCCATGCGTTTCGCTCAAGGAAACTTTCGCGTGGGTGGTGACCCGTTCTCGATGTACCACACGTTGACCCATGGTTTCGGTTTGATGGTGCCGCAAACTTGGATGGTTCCACGTCAAAAATACGACGTGGTGCACTACATCCGCGAAGCCTATGTCAAACCTCACAATCCCAAGCAGTACGAGGAGATCACCGAGACCTATCTTGAGTCTCTCCCCAAAGGCGACACGTTCGGCCCTGAACCGATCGAGTCCAAACCCTGGAGCGACATGGATTACGGACCGTGGATGTTCAACACCGTCGAGGTTGGCAATGACGGAACCAACATCGCCTACAAGGGGCTCTCCGTTCGCCTTGACCGCGGCCCCGGCGGAGTCGCTCGTGGCAATCAGTGGGTCGTTTTCGATCATGACACGATGCGACTTGCCGGCGCGTGGACTCACGACCCCAAGTCGCCCGCACGGTTCATCGATTGGCGTGGGATTCACTTCGACGGTCGACATCAAGCCCATCCGCGTGTCGCCGGAGATATCGTATTGGCCAACCCGACTGGCCCCGGCTGGGCCAATCCGGAAAACAACAGCTTTGCCGATGACGCCCGCGTGATCGGACGCGACGGCAAACGCTACGGACCTCTGCCTCAGTCATGGGCAAAGTATCACGGCGCCTACCAAAAGGGTGGCCGCATTGCAGTCGCCTATCGTATCGGACCCACCGAGATCCTGGAGTCCTTTGACACTCTGAACCAACAAGCCGACTCACCGGCGTTTGTCCGCTTGTTGCAAATCCAGCCGGGTCAAAAGAACCTTATCGTTTCGATCGCAACGGACACGACGGCCGGTGCAACTGTCCGTGTGATCGATTCCAACTCGGTCGCATTCAACAATGACTCAAATCGCCCGGCGAGACCCGAGACAGCCGCGGAGGTGATCTCCAAAGAGAGTACCGGCCGATTCGACGGTTCAGGGTGGCTACAGACGAACGACGACTCCGCTGCGTTGGATACCTTCGGCGATGACTTCACGATCACCGCCCGTGTTCGTACCAAGAGCGATGGCGTCATCTTTGCTCGCACCTCCGACGCTCCAAACTGGGTGCCAGATGGCACCGTTCTGTTCATACGCGGTGGACGACTGTGCTACGACGTTGGATGGGTCGGAGTCGTACAATCCGACAAACGCATCGCGGACAATCGATGGCATGACATCGCGATGGTTTGGAACAAAGACGCACAACGCGTTCGGTTCTTTGTCGACAACAAACCGGCTGGTGAAGGCAAACTCTCACCACGCAAAAGCATCGAGCGGCCGATCGTTCGAATCGGATACGGTGCGGCAAACTTTCCCAAGGAAACCGGGTTCAACGGTCAATTGGCGGACGTGCGTTTTTACCGCAAAGCATTTTCTGCTGGCGAGATCCAACAACCCGCGACAAACGATTCGGCTTTGATTGCCCGCTGGATCTCCGACGACGACACGGGCCCCAAACTTGAACTGCAACGGGATGCAACTGCCATAGAACCGAATTCCAATCGCTTGGTCGCGGGCATGGCCGGTGACACCGATGGCTGTGAGTTTTCTTCACAAGACGGTCGCCTGTGTCTTTCGATCCCCGGCTTGCAACACGTTCGTCGTCTGGCGATTTGGACGGCTCGGCAAGCCGACGGCGATGTGTCATCCGATCTGGCAAGCGCAAACCAACTTTCACAACGCAACCAGCTGGCCGCTGAACTCCTGGACAACGAAGACTGGTGTCAAGAGATCACCGATCAAGACAAACCGTTGTGGCCGAACGAATTGACGACAAATATTACCGTGAGCCCGGCGGATGCGTCGACGGATTCCAGCGGATTTGCCGTGGATGTGCTGACGGCGCCCGAAAGCAATCCCTGGCTGGCACGACTTCGTTTCTCGGGCCTGGACTTCTTTCCCGGCGGCGACGCGATGGCGATCAGCACATGGGATGGCGACGTCTATCACGTCACTGGACTGCGCGGAGGGGATCAAGCAAAAGAGGATCCGAAATCGCCCGCGATCCTGCGTTGGCGTCGAATCGCGTCCGGTTTGTTTCAACCACTGGGAGTCAAGATCGTGGACGAAACGATCTATGTCACCTGTCGCGATCAATTGGTGATTTTGCGAGACCGCAATCAAGATGGCAGCATCGATTTCTATGAGTGTTTTAATAACGACCATCAAGTCACCGAACACTTTCACGAATTTGCGATGGGGCTGCAACGCGACGACCAGGGCAATTTCTATTACGCCAAATCGGCTCGGCACGCATTGACCGCGTTGGTCCCCCATCACGGCACGCTGCTAAAGGTTACGCCGGACGGTAGTCGCACGGACATCCTTGCCACGGGCTTTCGCGCGGCCAACGGTGTCTGTTTGAACCACGACGGCAGCTTCATCGTCACTGATCAAGAAGGCCACTGGAATCCCAAGAATCGAATCAACTGGGTTCATGAAGGCGGCTTCTACGGCAACATGTACGGCTATCACGATGTCACCGACGAGTCGAACGATGCGATGGAGCAACCGCTCTGTTGGATCACCAACGCATTCGACCGTTCGCCGGCAGAACTGCTGTGGGTGGACAGTCCCAAGTGGGGCAATTTGAACGGCGTCCTGCTCAATCTTTCTTACGGCTACGGCAAGGTCTACACCGTGCCACATCAACACCTCGCCGACGGACGTGTTCAAGGCGGAATGTGCGTGTTGCCGATTCCCCAGTTTCCGACGGGAACGATGCGTGGCCGATTCAATCCTGCGGATGGGCAACTGTATGTCTGTGGACTGTTTGCCTGGGGCAGTAGTCAGCAAGCCAAGGAGGGCGGCCTGTACCGAATTCGATACACCGGCCAAGATGCGACGATGCCCGTCGATACCCAAGCCTCGGGAGACAAACTTTCTGTCATCTTCAGTGATCCGATCAAACTCGAATCGGCAACCGATTTGACGCGATACCAATTGAAAACATGGTCGCTGCGTCGAACCAAAAACTACGGCTCAGATCACCATGATGAAACCCAGCAGACGATCACCGATGTGGAAGTTTCCCCGGATGGACGCAGGGTCACGTTAACGGTACCCGATCTGAAACCGACGTGGTGCTATGAACTGAAGTGCGATATCGACCCCGCATCCGGCGGCCCGCCAACACAACGTGTGATCCACGGAACGCTCCACGAACTCTAGTGGGGGTTATTCATTCGCCGCAGATTTCTGTCACCTCTCCTGGCGCAGGTGACTGCTGATTTAGTGAGCCGCAAGGCGCCTAGAGCATCGTCCAGTCTTAGAACGTGGGTTCGGTAGATGAGCCGTTTTGGCGTTAGCCACGGTTTTCGTGACACAACCGTGGCTAACGCCAAAACGGCTAACCCCAAAATCAAGACCGGATGATGCACTAGCCCGGGACTGCTCAAAACTTGGTGTTGTTTCTTTTTGGGTTTGCGCAAGTTTTTGTCCCTACGGCCGGCGAAGCTGGCGACCCCCAGTGAGCCTCAGGCGCTAGCCGTGGGCCTGAGGCGGATTGCGGTGCCGGCCCACGGCTAGTGCCTGAGGCTCACTTTGGTTGCGATGCATGGAACAAAACATGGACTGTAAGAACAATGTCAACACCAAACTTTGAGCAGTCCAGTCGTTACCTACCTACCTACTGATCAGCCCAGCGATACCCACGATTCTCACTTCGCGTCGCATCTCTTGCCCCCAGATGCTTGACACCCCCCAACAAAGCCCCTTAGACTTACTCCCTGAATGAATCACATGTCTTTGAGATGGGGGGAAGTCTATGAAACGCAGGGATCTACTCAAGGGTGTCATCGCATCGACTGCTGCAGCGGGTCTGGCGTCGGCCCAGGAGATCGAGCTGAATGGGCCGGTCGGCGGGCCGTTTTCGTTGCCCACGACGACTTTTCAAAAAGGTCAGCAGCATCATCTCCCCGCGAAAGCGTTCACCGAGCCCCTCCAAATCCCACCGGTTGCGCTCCCGACGCGTGTGGGTCGATTCGAGGACTTGCATGGCAAACCTGTTTTCGGAAATCAGGATCCGCTGCCTTTGGGCGACAGCTTTCACGGCATTGCCAAAGAATGGGCAGAAACGCCGATGCATTGGCAGGCGTATGGATGCGTGCGCAGCACGGACCCGATGGCCAACTGGCAAGACAAGCGTGAGCATTTCGGCAAGATCGAGCACTACCTGGGTGAGCCACCGGTGGAAAACTGGAGTGGATTCAAGCCAAAGTGTTACAAGATCCCGATCGTGGAAACCTATGCAAAGCTTCATCCTGATGCAGAGCACCCAGCTCGGCTGTACAGCTATGCCGGGATGGTTCCGGGACCAACGATCAAGATGCGTCTCGGCGAACCGGTGGTGGTCCGCTTTGAGAATCATCTCGAAGCAGAAACGTCCGTTCATTTGCACGGCGGGCACAGCCCCTCGCACAGTGACGGCTTCCCGGTCTTTTATGTATTGCAAGGAAAGTCACGCGACTACTTTTACCCGAACATCTTGCCGCTCTTTCAAGACGCCGACGGGGAATACGTTCCGGATGTTGGTGAGTCACAATCCACCATGTGGTACCACGACCATGCGATGGATGCGACAGCCTACAACGTCTCCAAAGGCCTCGCCGGATTTGCGTTGTGCTACAGCGAACCGGAATTAAAGCTGATCCATGATCGAGTCTTGCCTGGATACGGCCCGCACTCTTGCATCGATCCCTCCGGCATGCGGTACACGGCGAGCGAAGACGTTTCGGAATCTGATCTGACGGCTCTCGAAGATCCTGAGAAACCGGGTTTTTATCATCCGTCCAAGGAACCCTATCGAAACCCCTTCGATATTCCACTGGTCCTGCAAGACAAGGTGATTGATCAACGGACGGGTCAAATCGCTTACGACCTGACATCCCACGACGGATACCTCGGGGACACCTTTCTGGTCAATGGCGTTGCCTGGCCCAAACTGAAGGTGCGGAATCGCAAATACCGATTCCGAATCCTGGACGGTTCCAATGCTCGCGTCTTTCGATTGCGATTGATGACGGCAGACGACTTTGAGCAAGCCAACAAGAACGGAATCGGCGCGGTGGGGCGAAATTTGACCAACGATGCACAGCCGACGGCGAATGACTCTGTTCCCACCGACGCTGGCTCGGATGACGCTGGCTCGGATGACGCTGACTCGGGTGACTTTGGCATTGACTACGACCGGTGTTCGTTGCCCTACCTGCGAATCGGGAAAGACAGTTGGCTGTGGAGCAAAGCGGTCCAGAAAAAGTCGATTGTCCTTGCGATGGCAAACCGGGCGGACATCGTGATCGACTTTGACGCGATCGCTGGCGGCTTGCAGCCGGGAGAATCCAAAGAGTTCATCTTGGTCAACACGATGCCCCAGTTTGATGGTCGCGGCCCCAAACCCAAATTGGAGGACGGCGGAGACCCACGAGTCTTGCCGGTCCCCTTTGATGTTCAAGGCGATGGTCAGCAAATCCCTAAAACTCCCTTGGTCGAACTCAATCGTCCGATCGGACTGATGAAGTTCGTCGTTTGCCACGCGCCGCCCGGCACGGCCCCCGATGACCCGGCGGGTGATTGCGATGCGTCGATTGAGCATGGCACTCCTCTGGTCCAACATCGTGAGATCCCGGACTCCGAAGTTTCCGCCGTCCGCGAATTCATTTTCGAAAGGGGAAAAGGTGCTTGGAAGATCAACGGTCGATTTTATGACCCATTCATTGCCAATGCGTCGCCACGCATCGATTCAACAGAAGAGTGGATCCTACGCAACGGTGGCGGAGGATGGTGGCATCCGATTCATATCCACCTGGAAAGCCATCAATTGATCTCATACGAAAAGGATTTCGAAGCGGATGAGGTGGTCGACCGCGCCGATCCGCCTGGCCCCAACCTTGTCTTGGGTGGAACAGGCGAGATCCCCGACATCATCGGGCAGATGGATCCGGTGGAAGCACACGGACTGCACGACACTCAAGTCTTAGGCCCCAACACCGTTGCCAGGATTCGAATCCGCACGCGAACTTGGAACGGCCCGTTTGTGTTCCACTGTCACAACCTGGAACACGAAGACATGCGAATGATGTTCAACTTTGAAACGGTGGCGGCTCCCGATCATGATCCAAACATCGCTCCCGATGCGAGGACGCATGGCAACGACTTGACCTTTCAAGGTTCGCGAGAACAACAACATCAATACGTCGGTGAACTGGAGTGGGAATACTCGCCGATCCCCAAGACGCCCGTCGAGGATGCAGGGCAGGATCAGATTCCGCCTCGGGACCCGACCGAGTGATCCGAGAGATCACCAAGATGGACGACAGCCGTTTGGCGGGCTGACAGACGACGAAACCAAATCAACACATCAAATTAGACAACGTGAGGGCATCGGAGATGGGCTTTGGACTGAAATATCTGCTCGACGGCTTGCTGTATCCCGACGATTCGTTGATTGATTCGGGAAGTCGGACAGCCGTCCCCCCGCATGCAAAGATTTCCGATTCGATTCCCAACATCCCCATGACCAATCAATTTGGTCAACGCATCCGTTTTCGAGACGAATTTGTTCGTGCCAGAAAGGCACTGATCATCAACACTGTCTACACCACTTGCAAAGGCTCTTGCCCTGGCACGAGTGCGACGATTGAGCAACTGAGAGAGAAACTGAGTCCTGCGTTTGGAAACTCATTGACCTTTCTGTCGTTCACCGTTGAACCCCATGTGGATACTCCTGAGGTGCTGAGATCGTATGCCGAGATCTACGGAGCAGGAGAGCCCAACCCAGAACTCAGCGACTGGTATTTCTTGCGTGCCAATAAACCGAACACCGATTCATTGAGACGATCCCTTGGCCTATTCGACTTGAACCCGCAAGTTGACCAGGATGTTTCAGAACATGCATCACTGCTTGTCGTTGGCAACCTGGACACCGATCGCTGGTGTTCTCTCCCCGCGGAATTGCGAACGTCCACGCTCATCGAGTCCATTCGGCGCATTGCCGGATTCAGCTTTGAACAACGCTATGGAATCACTCGTTGACCCCTATTCAAGTGTCTTGAACTAGTCCTTCACTCCTGGTGAGAATCGATCATGGTGGCCCCAAAAAACATGATGTTCTTGGTTGTTGTTTTGGTAATCGCCTGCCGCTTGCTGGTGCCTGCACAAGTATCATTCGCCGCCGATTCGACAGACGAGATCGTCACTCCGATCCACCTGGTTGGTCACGAAGACCACGAACTATTGGACCGAGTTCAAGATGTGATCGATGACTGGGATCCCCGCAAGCTGGTCAACCCGGTATTCAAGACAACCGATGTCATTGACTCGTCGGGCGACGCCGTGACAAGGCACCAACTGCTGCGTCCCGACTTGGCGGAGTTTATCGCTGATGTCGAAGCCGCCAACGTGCTCGGAAAAGCTTTCTTTTGGGACATGCAGGCGGGGAGTGATTTCGGCCGTCGAGACGACGGAACCTTTGTCGGCACGGCATGCGCAAGCTGTCACTATCGGCATGGTGCCGACGCGCGCGGTCGACACTCTCGACGTTTCCCCTACGTCGTATGGGACGAATATGAACTGCATCCCGAACACGACCTCGATCCAATGGCCTTCGGCGAAAAACAGTTGCCATTCCCGCTCGACACCGTTGCCACGCAACCGTATTCGTTTGACACAGACAAGTTTGGAAACCTTTCGTTCGTCAATGGCTCGGCGGGGGTGGAACCGCAGGTATTCAAGAAACTGGATGACGCCTATCAATCGGGTTCGCCCGTCGATCTGTCGTCATTGCCAAATGGTTGGCGATCGGAGAACTTTTCGATCCGTCATTTGGAACGCGTCAATCCTCAGTCCGGCACCCCTGAAACACTCGACCGTCTGCCCGAGTGGGCAATGTTCATTCGAGGCCACAACGACGCCGGGCAACGTCTTCGTCAAATCACAGGTCGCAATTCACCAAGCGTGATCAACAGTGGCTTCTCTGATCGTTTGTTCCATGACGGCAGAGCAGAATCCACGTTTAACGGGTATTCCATCTTTGGTGACCGAGACCACCGTCCGGTGCTTTTCCGCGGTGTACCTCTTCGAGACGCACTCGGCCGGATTGTCATTGGTACCGATGGTCGACCCAAATACGGCAAACCCGTCCAGGTCCACGTCGCGATCCCCAAAGCGGCACTGGCCAGCCAAGCAGTCGGTCCCATCGTCAACGATGTCGAAATGTCCTATGTCGGTCGGACGTTTCCCAATGTCGCATGCAAGTTACTGGATTCTCGTGTGCTTGCCGTGCAAACCGTCAAACACGATGACAGCGTACTGGGCAAATGGGCGGCCAAAGGCTTGATCGGTCCGAACGGAAGACTTACTTATCGTGACCTGATTAAAATGGCATTTCGACGCGAATGGTGGGAAACCGGTACAAGCCCACTGCTTGATCAGAACGGTGCCTCGGTACTGGACCAAGATGGCAACCCGAGGGAGAAAGAAAACGTGGTGCCCCTGGTCATGATGGGTTCACAGGAGGAAGACCGCAGAGCGCGAGGAAGCGTGATGGTGGCAAATTTCTCTCTGTATTGGGGACTGAGCATCATGCTCTATGAATCCACCCTCGTCAGCAACCAATCCCCGTTCGATGCCATGATGATGGGGAACCCCCAGTTGGTAAACCAACGCTGGGAGAAGGAAAAACAGAATCTGGGAACGATCCGTCTGGATCGCGGACGACATTTCAAACCTGAGTTGACCGAAGACCCACCGGCACACGAAACAGGAGCCTCCGTCTTTCAGCACGGACTTCGTGTGTTCTTGAGAAGCGACTGTGTGGAGTGTCATGGCGGGCCACTGTTCAGCGAGCTGTATGAGCGACGCCCCGAAGACGTGAAATTCCCCATACACAAACTCATCTCCCATACATTGCTGCCCAATTCTCGGGCCGACGCAATTGCGATTCAACTCTCGAAATTCAGAGAGTCAACGTTGAATGATATTGCCGAGATCCTTGTCAACGAGACCACGATTGACAAACCAACGGCAATCAAATGGGCCAGTGAACTGGACCTGCTGAGAGAGCAGTCGCAAGGCAACGCAAAGAATCTGAATTCACGAGTCAAATCTCGTCTGGAGCCACTGTCCAGCAGCGACTCTGTGTTGACGCGAATTGCCCAGCAAATCACGAACAAGTTGATCGGTTTTGAAAAACAGTTCCCGTCTCAACTCGGCGAACGCCACTTCTTTACCGAAAAAGAACGCGTCGAACTCGCTGCTGCCCTCACAGCGCCCGTGCTGGTTGAATCGATGGTGCTACGTGAAGATCAGGTTCAGCATCGACGACCGCTGCCGATCAAAGATGCCTTCACGACAGAGCCCTACGCGTTTTACGACACAGCGTTTTACGCACTGGGAGTTTCACCCGGTCGATACGACCGGGGCATCGGCGGACGCATCCCAAACGAAGCTCCGCCGGAGGAGGCCATTCAAGAGTCTTTTCAACAAATGAAGATGCTGGAATTCGTTTCCAATCTGCCGCAAGCGACCAAACAAGATGTTGAGGCGTTGGATATCGCTCAACAAACTTACCGTCGAGAGAATTTACCGCAGCAAATTAGCGAGTACCCCGAAGATGTGAAAACGGAATTCAAGCAGTTTCGGGAGAAACTACTTGCCATCGAAGCCTCAGCCGAAGTCAGTGTTGCTCGTGGACAAGCCTATCAGTTTCCAAAACAGTGGGGATCACTGAGCGAATACACGAAAGAACCTGTCGTTGATGCTCCCGAGGACGGCGATCCTGCCCCCGCACGCAAATGCCATGAAGGACCAAGCTACGATCCAGATGAGGCGCTATGGAACACAGAGTTCACCGACACCAGTTGGGACCGAGATGACATTCCAGAAAGCGTCCGGCGATCTTCACTGAGGTTTTTCTCTCGCGCCAGAACACTCGTGGTTGACGAAGACCCTTGGGGATACCGCAAACCCTTGTTGCACGACAATGAACTCGCTTTTTGGGGCTCATTCAAGACGCCTTCGTTGCGCAACGTGGAACTCACCGCTCCGTACATGCACAACGGTCGCTTGCAATCCCTCGGTGACGTGATCGAGTTTTACGACGATGGCGGATTCATCGAAATGGATCGCGAACTCTATCCGGACAAGCATCCCGAAATGCGTGAACTGCACCTTTCGAACAACGACCAAAAAGCGTTGCTGTTCTTCTTGCTGTGTCTAACGGACGAACGCGTGCGACTGGAGCAAGCACCCTTTGATCATCCGTCGTTGAATCTCGTCAATGGCTACCAAGACGGAACTTTTGCCGAATCGATTCAGTCCGTTCGCGCGGTCGGAGCAAGTGGATGGATCGTTGATGGGGAGCCCGACCCAAGTCAGATCCCCTCCCGATTTCCAGAAAACTAACCTCTCATCGATCTTTTTTTCAGGAGCACTTCTCTACCATGGCAATCATCGAATCGAGTGTCGAAGGTCCTATTTCATCAATCACTTTGGACCACTCGGTCTCACCGCCAGGTGTGCTGGTGCGTTGCATGAACATGACCGTTCGCTTCGCACCTGGACTCACCGCCAGCGGACGAGAAAAGGCGATCCGAACGCCAACCACGAAACTCACTCCCGCTCAATTGGCCGCCACATCTTTGTTTCCAGGGCGGAGCGAACAAGGATTCTTGGGCGGAACGTTGATCGCCGAAGGAACAGTGGACACAGCTCAGACGCCCACGATCCTTGAAGCCGACTTCATGGACGTGGAACCTGCCGAATCGGTCTTGCTGGGAACCGTCACCAAAAATGATCCGGGACCGCAACGACAACTGGAAATCAATGGTGTCCCGGTCGCCATGCTGACCGACTCGCGATTGTGCTCCAACGCGGATGACCCCGCATCACCCATCTTTCAGAATCAGTTCGGATTTCCAATCTCGCCGGATTCGATTCAATTGGGAACATCAGAGGCAGTGCCATCGAGCGCAGAAGGGTACTTTGCGTCCGCAACATTTCACGCGTTTCTCTTTGAGTATGGTGGAACGGGAACACTCGTTACCGATCCGGCAACGACTCCGCAGATCAGTATCGAGCGTGCGTCGTTTCGTGATGAAGGAACGCGTGTTCGCTACGAAGCCCGTGGTTTCGCCACCACCGCGCACTCGGCTGCCGGGACGGCACAGGACATCGAACTGTTTCGCCTCGATCTCAATCCCGCAACCGGTCAACTCGAGCCCATGCTCATCGATTCGGCCGACCTGGACGATGTGGAAACCGGTTTCGTCCGTTGGCGAGCGGAGGCACGCGGCAATAAACCGGGTGGCTTTCGAAGCGGAGCCCCACTGTTCCTGATGGTACGCAACAACAACGGTAATGCGACGGAGCAGACCGAACCGGATATCCGTGAGGAGTGATGGAATGTCGGCCCAGAGTGACCGACGTACGATTCGATCGACCACCGGCGAGACCAACAACACCGGCGCGACCAACAACACCGGCGAGGCCAACGTCGTCGGACGCTATCCACGTTTGGGACGAGGGATCTTGGCCCGGCCACTCGGCTTGATCCCCTTGCGTCCTTTGCGTTGCCGGCCCGTCGCGTTGGACGGTTTGGAGTCGATCTCGATTTCCGAAAGCGGCTTGCCGATGTTTTCCTTGAACTGCAACACTCGGTCACGCAATTGCGCGGCGCGTTCGAACTCCAGTCCTTCGGCAGCGGCCAGCATTTCTTGCTCCAGCTTTTCGACCAACTCGATCGTGATGTAAACCGCATCGGAGTTTTCGGCCGCTTGTGCTTCCGTGCGTTTTCGCTTTGCCGCATCGGCTTCGATTCCTGAGCGGATGGACTTGCGGATGGTCTCGGGCGTGATGCCGTGCTCTTCGTTGTACTTCATCTGAATCGCGCGGCGGCGTTCGGTTTCGTCGATCGCCATTCGCATCGAGTCGGTGACCTTGTCCGCGTACAGGATCACTTTGGAATTCGCATTCCGTGCCGCACGTCCGATCGTTTGGATCAAGCTTGTTTCGCTACGCAAGAAGCCTTCTTTATCGGCGTCCAGGATCGCCACCAAAGAAACCTCTGGCAAATCGAGCCCTTCCCGGAGCAAGTTCACGCCGACGAGGCAGTCGAAGTGACCCGCCCGCAGTTCTTGCAGCAGATCGACGCGCTCGAACGCGTTGAGTTCGCTGTGCAACCAACGGCAGCGTACGTTCTGTTCCTGAAAATACGTTGACAGGTCTTCCGCCAACCGTTTGGTCAGTGCCGTGACCAACACACGTTCGTCTTTCGCAGCCCGGATGCGGATCTCCTCCAGCAGATGGTTGACCTGACCACGCGCCGAGACGACGTCCACCTCGGGGTCCAGCAGCCCGGTGGGACGAATGATCTGTTCGACGACCTCGCCTCCGGTGCGTTCCAACTCGTAGTTACTCGGCGTGGCGCTGACGAAACAGATTTGCCCGGTGCGTTGCTCCCATTCCTCGAATTTGAGCGGACGATTGTCCAACGCACTGGGCAATCGAAAACCGTGATTGACCAAGGTTTCTTTGCGACTTCGGTCACCCGCGTACATGGCACGAACCTGCGGCACGGTGACGTGGGACTCATCGACAAAGGTGATGAAATCCTTGGGAAAGAATTCGTAGAGCGTGTCGGGCGAGGCACCCGGTGGCTTTCCAGCAAGCGGTCGCGAGTAGTTTTCAATGCCGGGGCAATGGCCGACTTCGGCAAGCATCTCCAGATCAAAGCGAGTCCGCGCGGACAATCGCTGCGCCTCCAACAGCTTGCCTTGTTTTTGAAATTCCTCCAGTTGCATTTTCAATTCTTCTTGGATCACAGCGATCGCGCGTCGGATCCGATCTTCGGGCATCACAAAGTGTTTGGCCGGGTAAATAAAGAACTGCTTGACCGTGCGGATCGTTTCTCCCGAAACGGGCTTGATGATCGACAACTGCTCGATCTCTTCGCCCCACATCTCGATGCGATAGGCAAACTCCTCGTAGCTGGGCCAGATCTCGATGCTATCGCCACGCACGCGAAACTTGCCGCGTTCGAATTGAATGTCGTTGCGTTGATAGAGGACATCGACCAGTTTCATCAACAGATGATCACGCCGCACGATATCGCCGACCGTCAATCCGACCACGAGTTGCTTGTAATCGTTGGGTGACCCCAGGCCGTAGATGCTGCTGACCGATGCGACGATGACAACGTCCCGCCGACTGACCAGTGAACTGGTGGTCGCCAATCTCAAACGATCGATCTCTTCGTTGATCGACGAATCTTTTTCGATGTAGACGTCACGCTGGGGGATGTAGGCCTCTGGCTGATAGTAGTCGTAGTAGCTAACGAAGTAGTGCACGGCGTTCTCGGGAAAGAACTCTTTGAACTCACCATACAGCTGTGCCGCCAATGTTTTGTTGTGGCTAAGGATCAGCGCCGGGCGACGCAGATTGGCAATCACGTTGGCCATCGTGAATGTCTTGCCGGTTCCGGTGGCACCGAGCAAAACTTGCGCCTCAGCCCCCGACTGAAACCCTTTCGTCAACGCCTCGATTGCGCTGGGTTGATCCCCGGCGGGCGGAAAGGGTTGATTGAGGTGAAAATCTGCCGGTGGCAGACTTTTTTCGGGCAGCGTTAGTTCGTCGCTCATCGCGTCTGGCTCAAAGGTCAAAATCGGGTGCGTTCTGGCTGGCTAGTGATGCACTAGAAAGACTGTAGTGATTCCCCATCGTCCTGGAAACGACAGAAACATCGGCGTCAGCCCCGAATCAGACTTCATCAGGGAACGGAGACCGTGCAATACGGCCGAATGCCCTCCAAAGTTTTTTCACCGATTCCGTGAACTCGGGTGAGATCCTCCAGAGACTCAAACGGCCCGTTTTGCTGTCTTTCCTCAACAATCCGCTTGGCCAAAACGGGACCGACCCGCGGCATCAATGCCCACTGACGCTCTGGAGCGGCATTGATGTCGATCAGCAGAATCGCTGCGTCATCGCCGCTGGGTTTCTGCGGAATCGCAAGGTCAGGTTCGCGTGGCAAATCACTGGAACAAAGAGTGAATGCAACCAGCCCGAGCACGACCAGCGTACAAGGGATCACGAGCACACCCAATGTGCTTCGGCGACAAATGGCGGGGACCGCCGCATCGACACGATTCCCCTCACGCGTGTCTTCGCTGGTTCCGGCCTCCCGTTTCGATTTGCTTGAGTCGGCTGCGATCACCATGCTGCCCGAGAAAGTGAACCACTACGACAGTTGCATCAGAAAACGGTATTATCGTGGCCGACGAACAACCCAATCAAGCCTCCTACGCGTTTTAAACCTGCCGACATGCCTGACTACGTGACCGTGACTGCGGATGAAGCCCTGGAGAGTGACCTGCGGTCGCTCGTCCGTTTGTCGATTGCAGAAGACTTGCTCGACGCCGTTGACTGGACCACGGTCTGCTTGATCGACGACAAGCGACGTGGGGGATGCGAAATCGTGCCGCGCCAATCCGGCGTTTGCGCCGGACTTGCAACATTGGCTTGGATCGTCGACGAGTTCGACGCGGATTTGAAAGTGGAACTGCTGAGCCAAGACGGCGATGAGCTGATGCCTGGTCAAGCCATCGCGAGGGTTCTGGGCAACGTTCGCGATATCCTGACCAGCGAACGCACGATCCTGAATATCTTGTCACGACTGTGCGGCGTGGCAACGTATACACGTGCGTTTGTGGACAAGGTCGCCGGAACCAAAGCACACGTGTATGACACTCGCAAAACAACACCGGGATGGCGTCTGTTGGAGAAGTATGCGGTGGCGTGTGGTGGTGGCCGCAATCACCGCCGTGGTTTGTACGACGGATTTCTGATCAAAGACAACCATCTGCAACTCGGTGGCGATGAAAACGGGCCGATGAAAGCAAGCGTGGGGGCGGAGAAAGCGATCGCGTGGCGTGGTGGCTCGGTCGATCGAATGACGGCACCGCAAATGGTGGAGATCGAAGTGGACTCGCTGGATCAGCTTCGGGATGTCTTGGTCGTCGGCCCCGACATCGTCCTGTTGGACAACTTTGATTTGGATCGAATCCGCCAAGCCGTGCAGATTCGCCAAGAACTAAATCCAGACGTGGAGCTGGAGGTTTCGGGAAACGTCACACTCGATACGATCGCTCAGATCGCGCAAACCGGAGTGGAACGCATCAGCAGTGGTGCCTTGACCCATCAAGCCACTTGGTTGGACCTGGGGCTGGACTGGTTTGACGCAAAGACGACCTAAGGTTGTTGGACATCAGGGCCGGACTGCTCAAAGTTTGGTGTTGACATTGTTTTTTCAGTCCATGTTTTTGTTCCATGCATCGCAATCAAAGTGAGCCTCAGGCGCTAGCCGTGGGCCGGCACCACAATCCGCCTCAGGCCCACGGCTAGCGCCTGAGGCTCACTGGGGGCCACCAGCTGCGCCGGCAGCTAGCCGTGGGCCGGCACCACAATCCGCCTCAGGCCCACGGCTAGCGCCTGAGGCTCACTGGAGGCCACCAGCTGCGCCGGCAGTAGGGACATAAACTTGCGCAAACCCAAAAAGACACAACACCAAACTTTGAGCAGTCCGGGCTCAGCCCCCCATCTCCAACGCCAATCGTCGCCCAAACCATGCAACCAAGTTCAACGATCAACTCCGACCGCCGCTGGTCTGATCTGCTGCAACCGACTCTGGACGCCATCGCGATCATGGGGTCCTTGTTCGTGGTCAAGTTCGCCGCCCGAGGATGGGTGGAGGACGCCGCGGTCGCGATGGGCTTGATCGCCGTCATCGCGTTCCTGATCACCTCACGCGTCACCGGTCTGGGCCGCAACCAGGACCGGGGAAATGCGGACAACGAGATCACGTCCATCGCGATCACCTGGGTACTGACCGTGTTGATCCTGACAGCGATCGGATTTGCCACACGATACAGCCAAAACTTCGCGCGATCCGTGATGCTGTCTTGGGTATTGTTGGCGCCTGCGATGATCGGTTTGGGTCGGATGACACTGCGGATCACTCAGCAGTTCTTGATCCAAAAGGGCATCGGGATCCGCCGGGTCGCCATCGCAGGCCTGAACGAACTGGGTCGCCAAACCGCCAGCAACATCGACGAAGACTCTGGCCTGGGACTCAAACTCATCGGATTCTTTGACGACCGTGTCGAAAAACGAGAACCGACCGATGCCGCCAATGTCGGCGACACAGAGGCTGGCAACACTCATGCTCAGAATTCAGCATACAGCTTGAGCGGCGACCTGCAAGAATTGGTCAATCGTTGCCAGGTCGGTGAAGTCGACACGGTATTGATCACGCTGCCGATGCGAGCGGAGGACCGCATCAAGTACCTGTTGGATCAATTGAGCGACTCGACGGCATCGGTCTACATCGTGCCGGACTTTTTCGTCTTTGAACTCTTGCACTCGCGATGGACCAGCATGGGCGGCTTGCCCGCGGTCAGCGTTTTTGAGAACCCACTATTCGGCGTCGATGGCGTGACCAAACGGATTGCCGACATCTTCCTGGCGTTCTGCGCTTTGTTGGTGGCCGCCGTTCCGATGATGCTCATCGCTACGATGGTCAAGCTCACATCGAAAGGGCCAGTCTTCTTTCGCCAACGCCGATACGGATTGGATGGACGGGAAATCCTGGTCTGGAAATTCCGCTCGATGCGGACTTGTGACAACGGCCCCGTGGTCAAACAAGCCACCAAGGACGATCCACGCATCACTCGCGTGGGAGCCATCCTTCGCAAGACCAGCCTTGATGAGTTGCCCCAGTTGTTCAACGTGCTGGAAGGATCCATGTCGTTGGTCGGCCCCCGACCGCACGCCTCGGCACACAACGAGCAGTACCGCAGCCTGATCCGTGGCTACATGTTGCGACACAAAGTCAAACCAGGAATCACCGGACTGGCCCAAGTCAATGGTTGCCGCGGTGAAACCGAAACGATCGACAAGATGGAACGTCGAATCCAATGGGACCACCAATACATCCGCCGCTGGTCCCTGTGGCTGGACCTCAAGATCCTGTTCAAGACCGTGATGGTCGTTTGGAAACAGGACACGGCGTACTGATTCGACGCGGCTACTTGGACTCACTTCACCGGCAAGTCGCTCGGCGGCATGTCAGGGGCGTCACCGGTGAGTTCCACATAGGATCTCAATTCGATGCCGCTGTTCTGTGTGTCGCCACCGGTGCTCAAGTAAAAATCGCTGCCGGATTGGCCCGCGTCGATGTTGGTGGCCGGATTGGAATCGCCCGTGAATCTTGCTTTGCGAACGGATTGCCATTGCCCCGCCGCATCACGGACCCAAACATTGCCGAACTTTGCCTTGCGAGGCTCCGTCGCTGAGACGCCATTGCGTCGGAAGTCTTCGACGAACGAGTAGTAGCCCTGCATCAATTTGCCACCCGTGATGGTCGAGAAGGTGACCAAGTGCTTCCACTCCTTTTGCTCGGGCAGATAGAAGTATCCTGAGTACTGCGTCCGCTCGCCATCGGCCTTGGCGGTCACCAAACATCGATACGTCTGGCCGGCTTGCCAGTCGAAATCGAACATGCTTTTTCCGCCGGTGCCTTCGCCTCCAAAACGACTGACCTGGACATCGCTGCCCTCGTGCAAGATCCCGACGCGACGATTCGGATCGACTTCGTTGGGATTATCGCCGCGAGAATTGTCCCAGACAGAAAAGATCACGACCTTCTTTCCGGGACGGATCTCTTGGATGCCGAAGTAACCGGTGTTCCAGCCACAGACCATGAAGTAGCTGCCTGCGGCGGATTGCTCCACCGTCGTCTCACAGTAAAACGCATCGCCCACCGGACCTGGATAACTCAAGTGGACCGATCGACAGGCTTTGCCGGCGAGTTTCTCATCGGCGGATACGAAAGACACGAAACCGGTTGCAAACACACAAACGAGGAACACTCGAAACATCAAACGAATCCAAAAACAGGGTAGGGCAGAGCAGGGGAGGGGAATGCAGTTTAACTCGACCGAGATACCGTGACAGCGATCCCTACTCAGTCGTCGAACAGCAGGCCTTGTCTTGGCGTGTCGTCGGGTGTCGCCGGTTGCACGCAACGTTCGTCGTCGATGCGGACACTGCCGACGGTCTTGGCGACGGGTCGGGCAACCAGCAAGTCGTCCGGGGCGGGTACCAGCCATTGTGTGAGCGTATCGGTATCGGCGAACCCTGGATCCAGCCATTGATCGTGTGCCGACTCGGGCAAGAAAACCGGCATGCGATCGTGAATCGATTGCGTGGTCTTGTTCGCGGCAGTGGTGATCACGGTGACACTGAATACCGGCTCACCGTCGCGTCCAAGTTTCTTGTTCAGCTGCCAGAGTCCCGCCATCACGAGCGGCTCGGAGCTGCTGGGTTCGATCAAAAATGGTTGTTTCGCCCCATTTCGAACCGACCACTCGTAGTAGCCGTCCATGGGAACGAGACACCGTTGACTTGCGAAAGCGGATTGAAACGAACGTTTTTGATCGAGCGTTTCCGACCTCGCATTGATCATCTTTGCTCCGATCGCCAAATCGTCCGCCCAAGGAGGCAGCAGCCCCCAGCGGAACAAAGTCAGTTGCCGCGGCCCGCCGATTTCGGAGCGATGGATGCAAGCGATCGACTGCGTCGGCGCGATGTTGAATCGTGGCTTCAGCCCCAGTGCTTCGGCCCGCTGCTTGATTTCATCGGCGCTCCATCCGGGGAGAAAGAGTTGTCCCCAGACCACAGGATTGGTTCGAAGCGTAAATCGACCACACAAGATTTCTGGCCCATCGAAAAGAAGCAGCAAGCGTTCAAGACTGCAGCAGTGTAGCAAATCGGTACAGCAAATTGCGGCGGTTGGTCGGTCACCTCTGGATGACTTTTTTCACGCAGACGAGCAGGAACGCCCCGCCTATTGCGACTCAATTTCCGTCACGAATTCAATCAACAAAGCGTTTATGAGGGCAAAAAACGCGTCCTGCGGACCGAGAGTGGCAAAAAGCGGGCGGCTGACACCGCCTCCAGTGTCAACCGCCCTGTGCCGTCGTCGACCCCTGGGGAAGGGCTTGATTCGGCAGCAGTCCGATATGCAAACTGAGTGCCGAATCGGTACGCTGTTCGACCAGCAGCCGGTTAACGTCTCGCTTCATTGGATTCTTGGGCTCCAGTTGTTTTGAATTATCCGCTTCTATTTCGCGTGCTCGGGATCGTTTGCCTGCTGATCGGCGGGTCGATGTCTTTCAGCCTACCGTTTGCTTTTCCCGCACTGGCCAAGCGGACGCATCTGCCGCCAGCCGAAGCGATCGAGAGCGTGGGGATTCGCGGGTTGGTCTACAGCATGCTGATCAGTGTCCTTGTCGGGGCATTGTTGTTCTTGTTCGGTCGTCGCGCTCGGACTCACGTGATTTACCAGAAAGAGGCGATGGCCATTGTCGGCTTGAGCTGGGTATTGGCGACCATTCTCGGTGCTTTACCGTACTACTTCAGCAACACCGATATCGCGGCGGGCCAACGGATCACTTTCATCGAAGCGATGTTCGAATCGCAGTCTGGGTTCAGCACCACCGGGGCAACCGTGCTGACCGACTTGGAGACTCCGACGGCTGTTCCACACTGCATTTTGTTTTGGCGTAGCTGGACACACTTTCTGGGCGGGCTGGGTATTGTCGTTTTGTTCGTTGCGATTTTAGGACAGGGCTCGGCAGGCAAAGCGATGGTGCGTGCGGAGATGCCGGGACCGACCAAAGAAGGCAGCATGCCGCGGATGCAACACACCGCGTTGGTCTTTGCCGGAATCTATGTCGGGCTCAATGCGTTGCTAACGGTGATCTACATGATCGAAGGCATGACGCTCTTTGACGGGCTGTGCCACGCTTTTGGCACGATGGCCACGGGAGGGTTCAGCACGTATAACCGCAGCCTGGGCGGGTTTGACAGCGCGTTGATCGAATACACGACGATCGTGTTCATGATCCTAGCCGGGACGAACTTCACCCTGCTGTATCTGACGCTCGTCAAAGGCCCGCGACCGCTCTTTGAGGACCTGGAATTCCGCACATTCGTGGGGATCATCGGCGCGGTCACCATCGCGGTGATCTTTTTCGGAATGCGAAACCAGGACGCGGGATTTCTGTCGTTGTCCGACAGCCTCCGCAACGGTCTGTTTCAAGTCGTCTCGGTGATCACGACCACGGGATACGGCACCACCGACTTTGACAAATGGAATCACTTCGGCCGCGGCATCCTGTTGCTGTTGATGTTCATCGGTGGATGCGCGGGCAGCACGGGTGGCGGATTGAAAGTGATTCGGCACATTCTGTTCGTTCGGATCTTGGCACGCGAAGTCGAACGGTCGCACCGACCACGAGTCGTGCGGTTCATCCGCATCGGCGGCAACCCGATCGACGACCAAGACATGCTGCATGGGATCGTCGTCTATTTTTGCTTGATCCTGACGATCTTTATCATTTCCTGGATCGGACTGGTCGCATTGGAACCCTCCAGCACATGGGGAGTTAACTCAGACACGGCGATGGCCGAAGGCACTCTGGATGAAAAGATCCTCGACTCCGCCAGCGCCGTCGCCGCAACACTGAACAACATCGGCCCCGGGCTCGGCGTTGTCGGTGCGACGCAGAACTATGCGGGATTCAGCCAAGGTGCCAAGCTGCTCTTTGTCTGGCTGATGCTGCTGGGACGCGTCGAAGTCTTCAGCGTCCTGGTGCTGACATTTCCGTCGTTCTGGCGTCGGCTGTGATTCTCATCGCCGACTCCCATCGTCATGGGATTCGCCAGAATTCCCGTACTCAACATGCGAAAGGGAATTCTGGCGAATCCCACTACAAAATGCGCTCGTTCTGATTCGAGATCGAGCCTTTGAGCCTCAGGGTTGCAACCTGCTAAAATAAAATCCGACAGAATCCTGCACCTTTCACTGCCCGAATTCGATCTCACGGCCAACCTAATGAATTTCGGAAATTCCGCACCCACCGTTTGGACGCTGATCGGCACGATGTTGATCGCATCGTGCCTCGGTTTCGTCAGCCCAACGCCCCACCTAGTCGCTCAAGATGACGCGTCTGCAGTCACTGCCGATGCCGACGCGGATGCTGTTGCGGCCAAACCTGCCAAGCCGCCGGCGACGCGCGACGCGGTGATCATCCCGCTGCACGAAGACATCAATCCGCTCAGTGGCGAGCTGCTCAAACGCAAGTTTGCACAGGCGGTCGAATCGGGTGTCGACGTGATCATCTTGGACATCTATAGCCCGGGCGGATTCACTTACGTGACGTTCGAATTGATGGACATGATCATGGACGCCAAGGATGTCGAGACCGTGGCCTTCATCCGCAAAGAAGCCATCAGCGGTGCGGCATTGGTTTCACTCGCGTGCGATAAAATCATCATGCTGCCCGACGCGCGGATGGGTGACGCGGGCGAAATCGTGATGGGAGCTGACGGTGCGTTTCGATACACGGAAGCCAAGAGTCGCAGCTACCTGGCCCAAAAAATCCGCGATACCGCGATGACGAATGATCGCCCAGTTAGCTTGGCCGAAAAGATGTGCGACAAAGACATGGTGGTGTTCAAAGCGACGAACAAGACCGATGGTCGCGTGCGTTACATCAGCGACAAAGAATGGGAGTCGATGGAAAACACCGACGACTGGGACAAAGGCAAACCGGTTCGCGAAGCGGGCAAGGAGATGTTCTTTACCGTCAACGGTCGCCGCGCGGTGGAACTGGGCATGGCCGACCATATCGTTGCCGATGAAGACGAATTGGCAGCGACGTTGGGTGTGAAGCAACCGATTCCGGTCAAGCATCGCACCGGAATGGACACCTTTATCCTCTTCCTCAACTCGGGCTTCGTCACGTTCTTGCTGATCGTGATCGGCTTGATCGCTCTGGTGATCGAGATGGGCGCACCGGGAATGGGGATCGGCGGCTTGATCTCGATTCTGTGTTTCGGCTTGTTCTTTTGGAGTCGCTTCCTGGGCGGGACCGCCGGTTGGCTGGAAGTCACGCTGTTTGTGCTCGGGATCATCTTCATCGCCTGTGAGATCTTTGTGATTCCCGGATTCGGGGTCGCGGGAATCGGCGGGCTGGCGCTCAGCGGCACCGCTTTGGTGATGGCATCACGGCGTTTCCTCGTGCCGATCAATTCCGAAGAAATGGCGAGCTTGGGATACGACGTGTTCACGGTGGTCGGTGCCTTTTGTGTTTTCATGGTGGCGATTCTGGTGTTGGCCAACTTCATCGGCGAGATACCCGGTCTGGGACGATTGACGCTCAAACCACAGGTGGCGATGGACGGCGTCGAGCCGACGAGCGCACTGACGGCATCGGACCCAACATTGCCCGGTTGGCAACGCGTCACCGTGGGCGACGTCGGTGAAACGATCTCACCGCTCAGACCAAGTGGCAAAATGCAAGTGGAAGACTACATGGTCGACGTGGTCACCGAAGGAGACTTTGTCGATCCTGGCCAGCGTGTGAAAGTGATCAGCAAGCAAGGTGCGCGAGTGGTCGTGCGGATCGAGAATGCCTGAGCCGGCCAACGACGCGGCGGAAGCCAGCGAACAACCGGCCGGCAATCAGCAGGTGATCAGCGAACAACGCCCCTCATTGATATGGTGGGTTCTGCTGTTCGTGGTGATGTTGGGATCGATCGGGATGTCGTTCGCTGCCAACCAGTTGATGACTCGGGCAGTTGCGCATGGAGATGTTCTCCTGTATGGATGCTCGGGAGCAAGCCAAGGCTTCAGCTATGCACCTGCGTTCGCATTGCTTGTGCTATTCGCGATTCACCATGCAAGTCTCACGCGGCGTTTAACCCTGCTGTTTTGCTTTCTGTTACCGCAAGCAGCCGTCATCGCATTGTACTGGATCATCACATCGCACGTAGACTATCGTGTTTCCACACTAGCGATCGTCGCGTTCACCGGTCCTGTCGTGAGCATCCTGGCATACTGCATGGCGACGTTCTTGAGTTTGATGCAGCGATGGACGATTCGCTCCGCCGGTGACGATCAGGAAACCGGCGGAATCGGGATTAGCAAGTTGTTTGAATCCACGCTGGTGGTCTCCGTCGGTTGTGTGATCGTGCTGAGAGCGGGATGGTTTAGCGATGTTGTCAACGTCATGTCAATGACTTACAGCATCGTGTACGACTGGTTTCCCGCGATCGGACTCTCGATCACCACCTGCTGCCTGTACGCATTGTTTTTGACGTCAATGAGCGCCCGCCGTCGGATTCGATTGGGACTCTTGGTCCTCGCAACGACGGGAACGATTGCCATGATTTCCGTCGGCGTTATTCACCGTTTGGAGGCCCCTTTTGTCAATCCGATTGTCATTCCTTGGCCTGTAGCTTCCTACTCTGTCGCATACATTACATCAGCCACACTCGCTCAGATCCCGATGCTGTGGTGCTTGCGGCGAGCCGGTCTGACGTTGGTCACCAGGCATTCGTAGTGGGATTCGCCAAAATTCCCTTCGCAACATTCCTTACACCATCAACACGTTTGAAAAGGTAGAGCGGTTGATGCCACGGACGCCATCGACGTGGAACGTCGAGCGACAATCGCCGGGCATCTTCCACGTAGTCGCGTCTCTCCGAGACGCGAAATTCCGAGCCTCGGAGAGGCTCGGCTACGTGAATGCAAACCTACTTCACCAATGCGGCAACCGGTTTGCCGTCGGCGGTCAGGTTGCCGGTGGACCAGAGGATGCCGCGGGTGACGAGGTCCAAGTAGCGGTCGTCGCCGACGGTTTCGTTGTTGTGGCCAAGCGTCGTGCAGAAGACTTTCGTTTTGTTCGGCCCGAACTCGTTGGTCCAGACGACAACGGCGTCTGCTTCGTTGGGCTTGGCGTCGGGGTTTTCTTTTAGCTGACGTTTGTTCGGCGGCGTCAGTTGTTTGCCGCTGGCCAGAACTTGCGTTTGACTGAACACGCGAACGTTGTTGTAGAGTTCTTCTTTGATCGTGGTCCAATTCTCAAGCCCCGCGGTGACCGGGTGCGATTGATCGCTGTAAACGATGTCGATCGGCGCCTGGGGGCCGTGACCGGTCGACTGAACGCCCAGCATCTCGTACCAGCCCGCGTTGTCCGCCCCCAACTCGACCGGACTGCGGAAATCACCCCAGCGATAGCTGTGCATCGCGCAATGCAAATTGACGGCGGGGACGCCATTGCGATGTGCGTTCAAGATGCGACCGACATAGGGTTGCTCGGTCACGTTGGCCGAGCACTCGTCGTGCAAGATCACGTCGTAGCCGTCGGCCCAGTTGTCTTTCTCATAGATTTCGAATCGCGTCTCGGTCGTCTTGCTGGGATTGAACTCAACCGTGACAACCGCGTTGATGCGTGCTTCGATTCCCTTTTTCAGCAATTGCGTCTGGGTCGCGTAATCGTGGCAACAACCTCCCGCGACCAGCAGGACCTTGAGGGGCTTGGCGGAGGCTGCCGATTTGTCTTGGCCATTGGTGACTCCAGCGACAGAAACGGTCAGGAACGCGGCGATGAGGGCGGTGCCAAGGACACGGCGGTTGAGGTGAGTTTTCATGGAGGCTTGGATCGAGGGCGTCGTGAATCGAGGAGGTTGTGGAACGTTTCGTCGAAGAAGGTTTGGGCGTCATCGGCTGAAATGGTGGTGTCAGCGCACGAGGATCAGACCTCGTAATGATATCACCCGGCATCACCAAGTGTCGCGGGCGGGGGCGTCTTTTCACCTAGAGTGGCATTAAGGCGCGTCGGCAGGTCACCACCCTAACGGTGCGATTGCTGGAAAAGCAGACGGGAGCTAGGATCTGCAAGAATTGCGTGGCCGGTCTACGCGAGAACCAATGGCCTGGGAATTCGGCCAGATCAGAGCCTTCGCTGGACGAGTTGTCCCCTTGCAATTGACAGAAACAAAAAAAGAAATCGTACGACGTCCCGACATCCGAAACGTTGTCATCATCGCGCACGTCGACCACGGCAAAACCACCCTCGTTGACTGCTTGCTCCGCCAAAGCGGACAGTTTCGTGACACGGAACTCAAGGGCGAGCGGATCCTGGACTCCAACGACTTGGAGCGAGAGCGTGGCATCACCATCTTGTCCAAGAACATCGCGATCCCCTATCGCGGCGTCAAAATCAACTTGATCGACACGCCCGGCCACGCCGATTTCGGCGGCGAAGTCGAGCGAGTGGTAACGATGGCCGACGGTTGCTTGCTGTTGGTCGACGCTGCAGAAGGCCCGATGCCGCAAACCCGGTTTGTGCTGGAAAAAGCGCTCGCGGCGGGCGTGAAACCGATCGTGGTGGTCAACAAAGTCGACCGTCCCGACGGACGCCCATCCGAGGCGCTCGACGAAGGACTTGAGTTGTTGGCGGAACTGGGCGGCGAAGACCAACTGGATAGCGTCGGATTTGTTTTCGCCAGTGCCAAAGAAGGCTACGCGACGACGGATCCGGCTGTCCGTACCGCCGACATGCGACCGCTGCTGGACTTGCTGGTGGACCACCTGCCTGGCCCGGCAATCGAAGCCGATGCGCCACTGCGGATGATGGTGACCACTCTGGATTGGAGCGAATACGTCGGCCGAATCGCGATCGGTCGCATCACCGGTGGTGAGATCCGTCCGGGGCAAGCCATCGATTTGTGGGGTCGCGACGGAAAACGCAAAACAAAGATCGCCGGCCTGCACGTCTTCGACAAGCTCGGCCGAGTGCCCACGGAGATGGCCAGCGCGGGCGATTTGGTGGCGATCGAAGGTCTTGATGACGTTGAGATCGGCGACACGATCTGCGCCCCCGATCAGGGCAAACCGTTCAAGAGACTGACGGTCGACGAACCGACCCTGGAAATGGTCTTCAGCGTCAATTCCTCACCAATGGCAGGACGCGAGGGCAAGTACGTCACGACGCGGCAGATCAAAGGGCGTCTGGAAAAAGAACTGGAACGCAACGTTGCTCTTCGCGTCGAGATGATCCCGGGCACAGAAGCCTATGCGGTGAAGGGCCGTGGCGTGCTGCACCTGGCGATCTTGATCGAAACGATGCGACGCGAAGGATACGAGCTGAGCGTCGGAAAGCCTCGCGTGATCTTCAAAAAAATCGATGGCAAGGACCACGAACCTTTCGAAACACTGCGTGTGGAAGTCCCCACCGAAGCGATGGGCCCCGTGATGGAACTGGTCGGGCACCGCCGAGGCCAACTCGAAGAATTGGCTCAGCGTGGCGAGTACAGCTTGCTCAAATTCCTGATCCCGTCGCGTGGCTTGATCGGATTGCGAACCCGCCTGCTCAATGCCACCCGCGGCACCGCGGTGATCCACCATCGATTTGAAAGCTATCGACCGGTGGAAGGCGATGTTCCCTGTCGTGCCAACGGCGTTTTGATCTCGATGCTCGGAGGCAAGACCATGCCCTTCGCACTTTTTGCCCTCCAGGACCGCAGCGATTTGTTCGTCCCGGCTGGCGTGGAAGTGTACGAAGGCATGATTGTGGGCGAAAACGTCCGGGACAATGACATGACCGTCAATCCCTGTCGCGAAAAGAAGCTCACCAACATGCGCGCGTCCGGCAGCGATGAAAACGTCATCCTGAAACCGCCGCGCGACATGTCCCTGGAGGCGGCCCTGGAGTACATCGAAGACGATGAGTTGGTCGAAGTGACCCCTCAGAGCATTCGGCTGCGAAAGATTCTGATGAAAGAAGCCGATCGCCGCCGAGTCGGCAGAAACCAACGCTAGCATTCGGCCGCTCGCCGAACCCTGAGGTCGTTCGCCCCGTACGCAAGAGTCACGGTGTTTCCTAAACGCAGTGACCTGCGATACTGTATAGGGATATCGCCGTGCGTTCGAGCGCCGTTGCCCACTTCCTCTTGCGTTTGCTGGTGCACTCGCAATTCGATTTGACCACGTGCCGCTGGAAACTTCTGTCGTATCACGATTTTGGCATTTCAGTGGTCGCTCACCTGACCTCAGCCCTTTCCCCATTCAATCCTGGAACCCAATCATGCGTTTCGTTTTTCATCCCCTGATGGCATGCGTGGTCGCTTTGAGCGTTTGTGCGTGGGTCGGATGTGACCAAAAAACCACAACAACGACCACCACATCCTCCCACGATGACGAGCACGAGCACGGCGCGGAGGATCACCACCACGACAGCTTGCCAGAAGCGATGACTGAACTGGCAACCTTGCGAGACCAGATCGCCAAAGCCTTCGCCGACGGTGAACCAAAGTCCGCAGACGACCAACTGCATCACGCGGGCGATCTGTTGACCGATGTCGAAGAGCTGGTGAAAAAATCCGAGTTGAGCGATGACGCAAAGAAAACAGCGTTGGCCAGCGTCGAGACCTTGTTCACGCAGTTCAAAGAAGTTGACAATAAAGTTCACGGTGACGGCGGGAAGGATTATTCCGAAGTCAGCGAAGCGATCGAAGCGGCAATGAAATCGCTCGGTGAGGCGATCAAGTAGCCACCCGCACGTCAGGCTTTCCAGCCTGACGCCTGCTTGTACGTCAGGCTTTCCAGCCTGACATCTGCGTGTACGTCAGGCTTTCTAGCCTGACATCTACGTGTACGTCAGGTTCTCCAGCCTGACACATCCACCCGTACGTCAGGCTTTCCAGCCTGACATCCCCAGCGCAGGTCAGGCTAGAAAGCCTGACGTACTTTCATCATGCAAATCACTCGCCCTTTCGGCTGCGTCCTGCTTGCCACGATCGCCTGCTTCGCCGGTTGTGACTCCAGTGGCGAACGCGGATCCACGTCGGCTTCGGCCGGCAAGCTGTCGGACCAGATGTTGGCGCAGCGAACTCGGTTTTGGTTGACCGAAGAACCCGCAGGCAAGATTCTTTCACCCACCGACATCAAGAATCTAGCGTCCGACGAGACGATCGCTGATCCACCTGGTGAAATCCCCGACGTGGTTGCCACGGAAGTCACGGAGTCGGAACCTGAGGCTGTGGACACAGCAGGCAGCGAGCCAACGAATGTCCAGGAGTCCAGCGACGAATCCGAACCCGCAGCCTCCGACGACGGCACCGTGCTGATTGCCGGCCGGATCAGCACCGGCGAGCTGGAGCCATTCGAACCGGGGCAAGCGTCGTTTGTGATGACTCAACTACCGGACGAAGGCCACGCGGCGGACGATCCGGAGCATGCCGACAACTGCCCGTTCTGCAAACGCGAGCTGAAGAATGCCCCGATGGCACTGGTTCGCTTCAATGACGAGCAGGGCGAAACGCTGCCCATCTCGGCCAAAGACCTGTTCGGCTTGGCTGCAGGCGACGTGGTCGTGATCCGTGGGACCGCTGATTATGTGGACGGCCCCAACATGGTCAACATTCAAGCCAACGGAATCTATCGCCGGAAATGAACGGGACTGGCTGCCTGCCGACCCACCCGGTTTATCAACAAATGGCTTTTTTTTGCCGTGTCAGACGGGGGTTGATTGCCTCAGCGGTGCACGAGTGATAGTCTATGTCGTCCCCCAAGGGTATTCGATGACCGAATGCTCTCTCCTGAAACTGATATCAAGCACTTAAATGTCGGCAATCACCACCCTGACCAACGGCGAGATTCTGGTTGTTGGTTTTTCAGACAGCAAGATTCTGGACAGTCAGCGGATCGAGCAAGTCGGCCGAGAGTTGCAGGAAGTCGTGCCTCAAGCGATCCACAAAAAGCTGTTGCTGAACTTCCGTGGGGTGTCATTCATGTCGTCCGCGATGATCACCAAGCTCGTGATGCTCAACAAGGGCTGCAAGGCACAGGGCGTGAACCTTAAATTCTGCGAGGTTTCGCCTAATGTCTTGGAGGTCTTTAAGATCACGAAGCTGAACAAGCTATTCGACATCCAAGCCACCGAAGAAAAGGCACTGGAAAGCTTTGACAAAAAAGGCTGGTTCAGTTGAACCGGTGACTGATGTGATCGACGCCGAGCGTGCACAAATCGGCCACGAGATCCACGACGCACTGCTGCCGCTGATCTTTGCAGCCAACGCGACGGTTGACCGTATACGCGAGGAGCTACCAGCGGATTCCACGCACGCATCGCGTCTGGAACAAGCATCGCAGTGGCTGGTCCAAGCGATGCAGGTGGGCCGACAGATGCTGACCTGCATTTACCCACCGGAGCTGGAGCAAATGGGCTGGCTCGGTGCAGCCCAGGATGTCGTCCGTCAACTTGCAGGCGAGGGGACGCGGGTCGACTTTGCCATTTCGGACGCTTTTCCGGGACTTCGGCCCAGCATTGATCATGCGGAACCGATGCCAGGAGGCCAACCAGCAGCATCTGACACGACGGGTTCCGCGTCAGCCGGCAATGTGACGCAGTGGAGCAAGCCTGTAGCGGCTGCCGCCTATCGGATTGTGGTCGAGGCCGTGCGAAACGCGATACGACACGGGCAGGCCAGCCAAATTGACGTGGTTTGCGGTCGCAATTCCATCGAGATCACCGACGACGGATCTGGGTTCGAGATATCAGATGTGCCTACCTCGCGATTTGGAATTCGCAGCATGAGGGGGCGGGCAGAGCTTGTCGGCGGACAACTGCAAGTCGAGTCACAGCCGGGAGGCCCCACGAGCGTACGATTTCGCTTTGGCAACAATAAAACCGAGTGATTTTCTAGATCACCCCTGTATCTCAGCCCTCAAATCGCACAAGATGGCCGGCCCTGGCGAACGTTTTTTGCCAAGAGTTTGACGCCCGTCACGCTCCACCAGCGAAAATGGCACGCCGATTGCTTATGGGTCTGACTTCCAGACCAAGCCTGCCAAGTGGGCACGGCGACCCAACGAACAACTATCCATCTTTTCCCTGCATCAGAAAAGGTTTGACCGAGATGGCGACTGCCACCAAGAAAAAGGCCAAAGTGAATTTGCAACCGATCGGCGAACGAATCGTTGTCGAGCGACAAGCAAGTGAAGAAACGACCGCCGGCGGCATCGTGCTGCCCGGATCCGCCCGGGAAAAACCCGCTCGCGGGACCGTGGTTGCGATCGGCAGTGGGCGACTATTGGAAGACGGCTCGCGCGCCGCCAGCCAACTGAAGGAAGGCGATTTCGTCCTGTTCAGCAGCTACGCCGGCGAGCAAGTCGAAATCAACGACGTCGAGTATCTGCTGATGCGAGAAGACGACGTTTTGGCAGTCGTCGAGTAGTCGACACCGAACCCCTGAATCGGCCAGATCGTTCAGGCCAGGTCGATCGTGCATATCGCTCTGGCCATTTTGGGCGTCCGCGTTCGCTCTCACGACAGCCCAGGGTGAATGAAACCTCTGGGCAGATTCGCCAGCGAGCGGATTTTCGGCGTGCTGCGACCAACTCACTGTGAAATACGCACTGTGAGATTCTCGCGGTGAAAAACTAGCCGGGGAAAACCTCGCCGGGGACGTTGCCTGAAACCTTAAAACAACCTCATACCTTTTGTAATCGGACTGAACATTCCATGTCAAAGATCATTGCTTTCGATCAAGAAGCACGCGAGGCGATCCGTCGCGGCGTGTCCAAGTTGGCCCGTGCTGTCAAAGTGACGCTCGGCCCCAAAGGACGTAACGTTATCCTTCAGAAAAGCTTCGGCAGCCCGACTGTCACCAAAGACGGTGTGACCGTGGCCAAGGAAATCGAACTCGAAGACGTCTTCGAGAACATGGGCGCCCGCATGGTCCGCGAAGTCGCCAGCAAGACCAGCGACGTTGCCGGTGACGGCACGACGACCGCGACCGTCATGGCCGAAGCCATCTTTAACGAAGGCCTCAAGGCCGTTGTCGCCGGTGTCAACCCGATTCAAATGAAGAGCGGGATCGAAGCCGCAGTGGCCGACATCACCAAGAAATTGCATGCGATGGCCACCAAGGTCAAAGACAAAGAAGCGATGGCCAACGTCGCAACGATCGCAAGCAACAACGATCGCGAAATCGGCGAACTGCTTGCCGACGCGATGAGCAAGGTCGGAAAAGACGGAGTGATCACGGTCGATGAAGGCAAGAGCCTGAAGACCGAGCAAGAGTGGGTGGAAGGGATGCAGTTCGATCGCGGCTACCTGTCGCCTTACTTCGTCAACGACCCCACCACCATGGAAGTGGTCCTGGAAGATTGCTACATCCTGGTGTTCGAAAAGAAGATCAGCAGCATCAAAGACATGGTGCCGATGCTGGAAAAAGTTGTCCAGCAAGGCAAGCCTCTGTTGATCATCGCCGAAGACGTCGATGGCGAAGCATTGGCGACCTTGGTCATCAACCGCTTGCGTGGAACCTTCAACGTCTGCGCCGTCAAGGCTCCCGGCTACGGCGATCGTCGCAAGGCGATGATGGAAGACATCGCGATCTTGACCGGCGGCCAAGCCATCTTTGAGGCACTGGGCATCAAGCTGGAAAGCGTCGACCTGCCACAACTGGGTCGTGCCAAGAAAGTGATCGTCGACAAGGACAACACGACCATCATCGAAGGCGCCGGCAAGAGCAGCGACATCAAAGCACGTATCGACCAAATCCGTCGCGAAATCGAGAACAGCTCCAGCGATTACGATCGTGAAAAGCTGGAAGAGCGATTGGCAAAGTTGGCCGGCGGTGTGGCCAAGGTCAACGTCGGTGCAGCGACCGAGAGCGAGATGAAAGAAAAGAAGGCTCGTGTCGAAGACGCTCTGCACGCCACCCGCGCCGCTGTGGAAGAAGGCATTCTGCCCGGTGGCGGTGTCGCCCTGTTGCGTGCCAGCAGCCAAGTCAAGCCAGATGCAAGCCTGACGGAAGACCAAGTGGTCGGCTACAACATCGTGCTGCGTGCCTGCCGTGCACCACTGCACATGATCGCAGAAAACGCCGGCCAAGATGGCGGGATCGTTTGCGAAAGAGTCGCCAGTGCTAAAGGCAACGAAGGCTACAATGCATTGACCGACACCTACGAGGACCTGGTCAAAGCAGGTGTCATCGACCCCACCAAAGTGACCCGCACCGCTTTGAGCAACGCTGCCAGTGTCTCGACACTGCTGTTGACCAGCGACGCGTTGATTGCCGAAAAGCCCAAAGAAGGCAAGGGTGGTCACGGCGGTGACCACGACATGTATTGATCCTCCAGTAGTCACTTTGACGAATCATCGCGACGGCCGAGAGTTTGCTCTCGGCCGTTTTTTGTTGCTACCTCCGCAATTCCATCTGGAATGATTTGCCCCAAGCCCTTTCCCCACTTAAACTCGTTGAGCCTGATCGGGGGATCTGCTGATCAGCACCATATGGAAACAGGCACCTGGAAAGGGAATTCTCGGGGCTCGCTGCGGTCCAGGAAATCCGATCAATTCTCCCAATCGGCACTTCGCTGCCCGTGACTCTCCTCGGCTGCCGACTCTTTGCTTGGCCAGATCGACGGTCAGATTAGCCTGGGATAGCGAAGACGAATGACCGCTAGAGGCCATCCCTCGGCTCGTCGTTTGCCAAGATTTGCTCCGAGTTACACACCCAAGCTCTAACGATCAAAGCGGCAACTCCGTGACCACGTCTGCTACCGACACCAATGAATCCTCGGTTGGCGCGAAATCATCGCTTGAGCAATCCATTCACCAGCGAGTGATTCGGTTTGCCGATCAAGCATCCGATCGCTCAGAGTTCCTAAAGCTATTGGCGACGGAACTTTCAGAATCGTTCGCAGTGGAGCTGGTGGCGGTGGCGTCCCATGAGTGGACCGCCCCCATGATGCTTGTTTCGGATCCTGCTGTGGCCCAGCGAATCAACCAGAATGCGATCGGTGGCTTGCTGAGATCGGCAACACAGCTGCCGATTGCCTGTGACGTTCCTTGTCGCAATGGTGACAATCACGCTCGCGGATTACGGGTCGAGATCACAGGGACGCCGGAGCAGTCCGCTTTACTGTTACTTTACGATGCCGAGGAAAGACCCACCGCGACGCGTCAGGTGCAAGACCTGAAACGACTCAGCGAATACGCAAACTCCAGCCGTGACGTGCTGGCGGACCTACCCGCAGGAAGGTCCGCCACGACGGCGGCATCCAAATCACAGGCTCCCAACGACAACGCAGCAACTTCGCTTGGACATCGCCACTCGCTGCAGTGGTTCCATCGCGATTTGGATCTTAATGCGACCGCGTATCGAATCGCCAATGAGACGCGACGCCTGATCGGCTGTGACCGCGTGTCTGTTTTATTTCGAACCGGACGACGCTATCGAGTCCGCGCGGTCAGCGGCGTCTCGGTGGTTGATCGACGCAGCAATTCGGTCACCGCCTTGGAAAGTCTCGCAGTCCGTAGCGCCGTGATGGAACGACCGCTGATCATGCCCGGCGTCGACCCCCTGCCCCCGCAGATCCAACAACCGCTGGACGAATACTTGGACGAGACCGGCGTGCTGTCGACCATCATGCTGCCGCTCCATCGCCCATCGGATGCAAACGACACCGACTCACCGGACTCTGCAGGGGAAGACTTCGGTCACCACGATCAAGAAATCCTGGCGTTGGTTTTCCTGGAGTACTTTTCGGGCGAAGCCCCGACCGCGATCACACCCGCGATGCGTACGATCAATCGCGAAGCGACCTTTGCGATCCGAAACTCGATGGAGCACCACAAGGTGTTCGGGCTCAGATTGTGGAAGCTCCTGGGCACACTGCTGGCCGGCAAACGCATGGCGTTCGCCGTGCTTGCATCACTGTTACTCATGACGGCATTGATCGCATCGCTCGTGATTCAAATCGAGCATGAAGTCATTGCCAGCGGGACCCTGGTGCCAGCGTCGCAACGTCAAGTGTTCGCGCAAGTCGATGGGATCGTCAAGGAAATCTTCGTCGCAGACGGGGACGTGGTCTCGGTCGGCGACCGGTTGTTTCGATTGGAAAACGCGGACCTGGAAACGCGTGCGGAAAACCTTGCTGGCGAGATCCAAACCGCCACCCGTCGCCTAGCATCCGTTCAATCGTTGCGTTTGAGCATGGCGGCCGATCCCAATCAAAGCAACCGACTGGCGATCGAAGAACGGCAACTTGCTAGTGAACTGAGCAACCTAAACGCACAGCAGGAATTGGTGCGACAACAGCAAGAACAACTGATCGTTCGCAGCCCGATCGATGGCACGATCGCCGGTTGGCAGCTTGAGCGACAGTTGTCTGACCGTCCGGTTTCACGAGGCAACCTGCTGGTCAGTGTGGTCGATCACAACGGACCCTGGTCGCTGCGATTAAAGGTACCCGATCAAGATGCCGGACCGGTGCTGGAATCTTTCCGTGAATCCGCGTCTCTGAACGTGCGGTTCGCTGTTGCGACACAGCCCGATTCAACTTATGCCGCCAGGCTGGAAACGATTTCGACCGCAGCACGCATGGCCGACGACGGTGAAAACGTTGTGGACGCCACTGCTGCAGTCATCGAGACCGACGACGAAAGCATTGACTACGCCCAAGCGTCATTCTCCGCCGACGGTGCACGTGTCGGGGCCGACGTGACCGCAAAGATCGCCTGTGGCAAACGAACGGTGCTGCGAAGTTGGTTCGGCGATGTATTCGATTTCGTCAATCGCAACGTGCTGTTCTACTTTCGCTAACGTGACGTCTCCAGTCTGAACCCGTACGTCAGCCTTTCCAGGCTGACACATCAACCCATGTCAGCCTTTCCAGGCTGACGTACCAATCCCATGTCAGCTTGGAAAGGCTGACGTACAATCATGCCCTTCCTGCCTATCCCCGCTCCACGCCGCAACCCTGCCGCCAGAACCGGCAGCAGCGATGCATTACGTGTGCGTTGCCGGCGTGATCTGGTGGTGGTCGCGACCAAGCACAAACATGAGTCCGCTGTAGTCGTCAAAGATCCCATCGCGATGCGTTACCACCGCATGCGCCCCGATGAATACTTTGTCTTGGAATTGCTCGACGGCACACGCTCCTTGACCCAGATTCGAGACGCCTACGAAAAACGCTGGGCACCTCAGAAGGTAAAACTTGCTGAGTTGAATCAACTCTTGTTTCGATTTCACCAAAGCGGTTTGACGGTGTCAGACGCTGCTGAGCAAGGAGACCGGCTTGCGGACCGCCGCGCGACGCAGCGACGACAAGAATGGATGCAGCACCTTTCTGGCATCCTGTTCATTCGCTTTCCCGGAGTCGATCCGGAGCCATTCTTGAAACGACTTTACCCACTGGTTCGACCGGCGATGGGATTGGTCGGTTCGGCGATCGCATTGGTGCTGTGCGTGATCGCTGCGATCACCTTTGTCGTGCACTGGGATCGGTTCCAACTTGAGTTTCCTGCGATGAGCCAATGGATCCGTCTTGATTCAGTGCTGATCCTGGCCGCTGTGATCGGTGGAACCAAGGTGCTGCATGAATTGGGACACGCTCTGATGTGCAAACGTTTCGGTGGCGAGTGCCATCAAATCGGCCCGATGCTGCTCGTGTTCACGCCCGCGTTGTATTGCGACACATCCGATTCATGGATGCTGCCCAGCCGCTGGCAACGCGCGGCGGTCGGACTGGCCGGGATTGGAACCGAAGTCATCTTGGCCGCGTTGGCAACATTTCTTTGGGCGTCGACCGGTCCTGGTCTCCCGCACTACATCGCAATGAACGTGATGCTGGTCTGTGGCGTCAGTACCATTCTCTTCAACGCAAACCCGTTGCTGCGTTACGACGGCTACTACGTCCTGTCGGATTTGTGCGATGTGCCAAACCTAGGAGAGCGATCACGCAAGCTGTTGGCTGGCAACATCAGTCGTTGGTTCTTCGGCGTCGACGAACCCAGCGGCGAAATCTATAGCCGCTTGGAACGATTCTGGATGACCAGCTATGCGGTTTCCGCCACCGCGTATCGATGGTTTTTGACCTTGGCAATTTTATGGTTCTTGTCTTTGATTCTCAGGCCCTACCGTTTGGAATCCGTGGGACGCATCCTGTGTGTCTTTGCGGCGGGCGGCTTGATCTTTACCTTATTGCGACAGCCGCTGACTTTCTTGCGAAATCCGGCACGTCGAAGGTTGATTCGAATGAAACGTTTTCTGCTCAGTGCCGGTGTTCTGGCTTTGTTGATGGTCGCCGCATTCATCAAGTTCCCCGCAGGCGAATCCGCAACGGGACGAGTGATCCCCAGGACGGAGACGTCGATCTATGTCGCGTCCGCCGGACACCTGCAAAAGTTGGTCGCCCAACCCGGCGATCGGGTCGAGAAAGACGATGTGGTGGCGATCCTGGAGAATCCTGATGTGCGACTGCAGTTGCTGCAAACTCAGGGACGCTACGAAACACAACGGGAGCTGGTCGCGGCGCTCAAACTCAGTCAAGTCGAGGATCCCGAGTCCGCCAATCAACTGCCTGCGGCCGAGTCGTTGCTGGCAGATTTGGAATCTCAACTCGCGACACGCCGTCGTCGGGTCGAAGCGCTATCGATCAAGTCACCTGTTGCGGGTACCCTGCTCGCCGCGCCGCGTCGTGACATGCCACCGGTGACGGACACCGAGATTGCGGCGCAATTGGTCAGTTGGTCGGGCGAACCGACGGGACCTGAGAACCAAGATTGTTTCCTGGAAACGGGAACGGAACTGATGAGCGTCGCGGAAAACGACTCCTGGGACGCTGAGTTGGTCATGAATCAAACGCAAGTCGATCGAATCGCGGTGGGCAACGAGGTTTCCATGGTGCTGGAGTCGATGCCCGAGATCGTGATCACGGGACAAGTCACCGATGTTTCTCGCAAACAGTGGTCGGCAAATGATAATGCTCATCGTCGTGACAATCCCGATGCCATTGCGCGAACCCAACCGGTGACGACATCCTACGTCGTGCGCGTTGAGTTGAATCCCACCAAAGCAACGTTGGTGACCGGCGCGGCCACATCCGCACGAGTCACCGCAACTCCAGTCTCCCTCGCCGGACGCATCACCCGTTTCCTAAACCGCTTACTGCGGTTTCGCTGAACACACGATGTTCGCTCAGAGGTCGTTGGACTCATCTTGCGGCAGTGAATCCACATCGATGCCGCAGAGAATGAATTCTCGGGATGGGCGTGCGTGACCCTCGCTCAGTACTTTGGATCGTCCAACGACAATTTCCTCCAGGATGCGTTGCGTGTCCGAATCCGTCGTGGACGAATTGCCTTGCGAATAACCAATCTGCACTCCGCGCCATCCCAATGCCTCCAACGGTCGATGTAACTGATTCAGCAAACCGATCAACTCCGTCAACGCGGCATCCTCACGCAATTCGGTAGATGCCATCTTGGCCCCCAGCACTTGAGTTCGTTCAATCAAGCTGGACCGATGCAAGACTCTTTCCGCGTCCTCGTTTGCCCCCAACTCAGCGAGCGACTGCCCCAACATGAGGTACGCTTGGTGATCGGTCTGATCAAGCAGGACGGATTCACAAAAGCATCGGACGGCACGATCATGTTCCCCCTGGTTGGCTGCGAAGACTCCCCTGGCAAACCAAGCATCTGGGTGCCCCTCATCGGAATCCGCTGCGTTGGCCACCCAAGCCTCCAACGCATCAAGATCATTCAAATTGGCTAGTGTTCGACCGAGCAATGCGGATTCAACAGCGTCAATCTCATTATGCGACTCAAGGCGTTCACGTACACTCTGCCACGCACCTGACGCGAGATCGCAACGTGACGCTCCGAGCACGCCGATTGGATCAATCTCATCTGCATCACCGGGAAAAGGAAATGCGATCATCAACAGAAATCGCAATTCTTCTTCTGTCACATCGCCCAACTCGCAAAGCGAAGCCAGGTGTTCAGCCGCATTGATGCGATGACCTTGCCGCGACAGTAAACCCGCCAAGTTGCGATGGACTTGAACCGACTCAGGCACAGCCACCATGACTTTGCGGTAACGACGCTCGGCCTCCTGCCACTGCCCAGACTGTACCATCCACTCTGCTGTCTGCCCCATCACGGGCAAACGCAGAGACGGTGTCGTTTCCGCCAGTTCATCGAGCATCTTGATCGCTTCGGGAAAACGATTGCGTTTGCCCAGCACCATCGCCATCAAGAAAATCACTTGAGGATCGTCTGGTCTCAGTCGCATCGCTTGACGGGCTTTTTCATAAGCGACCTGCACATCCCCTCGCTGCAACGCCAACAGTCCATCCATGTGCAATCCTGCGGGATCAGGTTCCACGACAGGTTCTGCGAGTCCCGTTGTCGGTGGCTCCAGGAGCACGTTCGCATCAGAGGCAAAATCGCTGCTACCTGCCCCGGACGCTGAGTCTGTTGACACATTCGGTGTCTTTTCAGAGAGTGAATTCGCAGACGCAATTTCAGACACCGCAGGAGAGGCTCCCTGCTGAGAGCATCCAACGACAAACGCAACGACGAACGCAACGACACAGTAAGAAAAGATGGCTCGCCAACGGATAAAGAGTTGGTTTTGGTCAATCAATCCAGTTCTCCTGTAAGATATGCCCCAGAGATACGCAACAGAACTGTGCATCAAGGCAATCGTATGTTTTGTGCACTGACGCTCGCTGGCCGTGTCATTATATCGCAGTAAGTGACATTCCCCCAACAACCTCGGTGGGTTGGTCCCTTCATTTTTTATTCACCGGAGCACCCCATGAATTGTGCCCAAGGCGTGACTGCAGTGTTCGCATTTGCAATCCTGGTTGTGGCCGCGCAATATGCCCCTCGACCCTCAGGCAAAGAAAACGACGGGCCGATCGCCTCGCAACCAGAGAGCCAACCGACATTCGTGGGCCGTGACACCTGTCGCGAGTGCCACGCCGAAAACCACGCGTTGCATTCCAAGCATGGACACGCTTCGACATTTCAACGCGCTGAAACATCGGACTTGGTCTCACTGTTTGCCGGCAAAAGCTTTGACTCTGGCGAAAGCCACGGGACTTACCAATATGACTCAGGTAGCAAGCAGAGGCTGTTTGCAACGCTGAAGTCGCAGTTCGGTGACTCTCCATTCCCGCTGCAATACGTGCTCGGATCGGGACAAAATGCTCAAACCATTCTCACACTTGCTCCCGGCGAAAACGGCCGAACCGAAGGCATCGAACATCGAGTCAGTCGTTACCCTGGCGATCGCCTTGGACTCACTCCGGGACACTCCCAGATGCTTCCTCGTAGCCCGCTTGAGTACTTTGGCTATTCGGTTCACGGAGAACCACTGGAAAGGTGCGTCTACTGCCATACCACCAGCGCCAAGATTGTCGGAGAATCCATCGTGGATCTCGTCCCGAATGTGAACTGCGAAAAATGCCACGGTCCGGGAAGCGAACATATCCGACTGGCAAGATCCAACACCAAACCGCCCGCTTACTCCGTGGGAAAAGACGAGTGGGATGCCGAGGCTGAGCTGCAACTTTGTGGTGACTGCCACCGTTTACCACGCAGTCTTAGTGAAAAGGAACTCCGAGAGTATCCCGATCTATTGACCCGTTTCCAACCGGTCGGAATGTTGAGAAGTCGCTGTTACCTGGAGTCTGACCTGCAACTGCGATGCACCACGTGCCACAACCCACACCGCACGATCGCCGAGATGCCGGCGGAATCTCATATCCAAAATTGCTTGAAATGCCACCAGCCTGAATCAACGACGCACGCCAGTTGCCCCGTTGAATCTGAGTCTGGCTGTATCGAGTGCCACATGCCAGCCATTGAGTTGGACGGTGGAATCATCTTTCACGATCACTGGATACGTGTCATCGAACCTTGATCACATGCGGGCAACAAAAAAACCCCGCCCTCCGTTGCGCAGAGGACAGGGCTTTGTATACCGTCAGATACACCATCATCAAAATGGTCGTGTCTTACTGGTTCAACGACTCCTGGATGACTTCGCTACTCGCCTTGGTACCGAGTGACCCCCACAATCCATAAGGGCTTGGTGCACCGGGCACTCGACCTGGAGGGTTACCAGGTGCGTTACGCCGAACCGCTCCTGCGCGGCGATCACCAGCCTCCACGGAATCCGACATGAAAATCACCGCTCCGTCGGCCATCAGAACATGAGCACCACCCTGGTGCCGACTACCGGCTGGCATGGTGCCCGCCGAATCAACCCACACACCGATGCATAGCTCGCTGTTGGGCGGCAAGATCGTGAACATGCCGGTGGTCGTGTAGCGGAAATTCGCCCAACTCATCCCTCGACCATCGTGCTGACTGGTATAGAGCTGGACGGGCGCCGTACAGCCCGCTTCACCGGCAGCACACCACTTCGTCGGCTTCGTCGGACTGATTTGACCAAGGTCGGCGCAATAGGAAGGACTATCGCTGACATCGTTAGTACCATCTTGCTCCCACGATGCAGCCGTACGAATATCGCGGTCGCCCAAGTCCGACGGGATCTCACCCATGGCAATTGTGTTGGACAAACCGTCCAAGATGTCACGGAACTTGCTCTCCTTTCTGACCATGAAGACGCCACGCGCAACGGCATTGAAGTTCTCTACGTTGCCAGCGTTGTTTGGCCGCAAGTCACCCGTTTTGAAATTGTTGTGCCAAGTACCAGGAGCATCACCCAAACACACTGCGTAGTTGGTTCGTCCCAAACCTGGCAAACCGACGCCGGGATCACTGGGACAACGCAAGGTCGGAATTTCAGTCGCCCAGGGAACGTACCCCGGGTTGCGAGAAAAGTTCCGCGGATTTGGTCCCATTGCCGGCCAACGAGCCGGCCCCGTCAAACCCGTGGTCGCAGGCGGAGCAGCACCGGTAACCGTTTGGGTACTGGGGTTGGAGATCTGTTCCCATAACCCTTGCTGTTCCATGAACGGAAGCATGGGAACGTGTGCACTCAAAGCTTCGTGACTGGCATCATTGCCCGTCTGCCACCAATTGGGACTCTGCAGCCCGATGCCCGTACCACAACCGTGTGTGGGCAACTGCTTGTAATTGGAATGATAATTTTGAATCGCCAAACCAATCTGCTTGAAATTATTACTGCAACTCATGCGTCGCGCTGCTTCACGCGCCGCCTGCACGGCTGGCAACAATAAGCCAACCAAAATTCCGATGATCGCAATCACCACCAACAGCTCCACCAACGTGAAACCGCTCGCTACGTTCCTACGTGACGTAGTCATGTGAAACCCCTTCTATAGAGGAGGACAAGAAAAAAACAACAGCCACGAGGCTATCAGATTGTCGCTGAAGATTCCACTAAGTCGTCGAAAGGTGACATGCGACGCCATTGCGATTTCACGAGCCCCTGCACGCCACCACGCAATGACATCCTGGCCTGACAGAAGGCCGCCATGCACGAGCGCCCAGCGGAAAGCCGGACGATAAAAAGACCCGCCAAATACTGCACCCTGAGATGCAGATTAGGCCGTGCTACTGAAGCTGCAGACGGGATCAGAGTGCTCGGACCACGTCTTTTTGTCAAAAATCGCCGTCATGAGGCGATTTCACGCCAGAACCCTGCTCATTGCCTCATGTCAGCTTCCATCGCCTTGTTGTACTCCTCATCGGTCATGCCCTCCATCGCGGGCTGGTCTTCAACCACTTCCGGAGGCGCTTCCACGACCGTGTTCCCGCTGCTGCCGCAGCCAGAGAACGACAGGACAAAACAGCAACTGGCCGTCATGAGCAGTAAAGAAATTTTTCTCATTTTTTTTCCTTTTTACCGGTCCGAATTGAAAGAACGTGAATCACAGCAGTCTAACACGTCGCGTTGCGCCAAGAAACGCAGCGTTAAGAAAGTCGTTGATGATTGAGATTCAGTTGACGCTGCGCAAGCAGTGCTCGCACACCTTGGCGGATCGTTCGATCCGCATGGTCGACCAAGTCCAACAGCGGCAATACGCCGGCGTCATCTTTTGACTGGGCTGATCAAAATTTGGCGTTGACTTGATGTTTCGGCGTTGATTTCGTTCCATGCATCGCAATCAAAGTGAGCCTCAGGCGCTAGCCGTGGGCCGGCACCACAATCCGCCTCAGGCCCACGGCTAGCGCCTGAGGCTCACTCAATCAACAGACCGCGAGCACCAAGAAGGTTTGCATTGCAAGTGCAAGTGCAAGTGCAAGTGCCGGCAGACTATTTTGCAAATGGATTTTCTTGATTCATTTACCGTGGGCCGTCCAAAGTCGTGGGCCGGAATGGGTGCGATACACTCAGTGCGAAAACGTTTCGCTGCAGAGTTTCGACAACATCAATATGCTTCATCGAATTTGAATTCCGGATCGATCGTTCTCGCTAACTCAACGATCTGATCTTCGCTGTCGGGACGATGGATCGCGCACAACCGAGCAGCGTCCATGTAGGGCAACGCCGTTTCGTTGTCGTCTGCCGTGGCCAGTTTCTGGCATGTCTGGGTAATGTCACCAACGCGGAACAGATTGCGAATCAGGTTGCTGGTTTCCTGGCTCGCAGCTTGATACCCATCAGCATTCAAGATGGGACCAAGATCCGGATTGATGAAACAACGGTTTCTGATCAAATTGCCTCTGCTTTGCCAATAGCCGCCGGAGTCTTTTTCCCGTCCTGACGAGTAATTGCTGAACAAGACCACCCCGATCTCGTTCGGATCGTCATATTGAGTTGGCAATTCGATTGCCAGCCCCCATGACTCCCGAGCCTCCAGGACTTTGCCGTCCCATTCCTCGGGCAACTCAAAGGGAAAACTCAAGTTACCGCCGGCCTCATCGAATGCGAACATCGACATCTCTGGCGGCGGCAACTTACTGTTTGAAATCACCCTCGCGATCTCGTCCAGATCGTCGCCTTCATAAGGGTGGCCGAACTCCAGAAAATCCTCAAGCGGCTTGAACACGCTGGTCGACACCAAGACCCAGCGTTCCTCACGGTGACTTTCTGGGCGACTCTCGTCGTGACTCTCGCTGCGGTGCCCGATCCGTTGGACCAAGGTCGCGGTGTGCACATTGTATCTGTCGAATTTCTCGATTTGCTTGAGCGAGACTCGTAGTTGACGTTGAGCGAATAGCACACGCGGCTCGCCGTCTTTCCGCTTCGCGATAGCGTCTGAGAAACCGTCTCGTCGCATCACCGTTCGCGTCACAAGACTCGTCAACGAATCGTCTCCAGAGTTCATCGACTCAAGACGTCCTTCGCGAGCAGCCTGCACGACAGACTTGAGCGTCGTTAGGAGCGAGTCGATTTGCGGAATCCCAGCTTTATCAATCTCCATCGGCCGCGATTCGACATGTCTGCCGCATCCAGCGAAAAAAAGCAGACAGATGGCGATAGCGACAACGCACCGGCTTACCGACTTGCGTTTCATGGGTTGGATCATCGTTGACTCACAGCGTTCAAACGTAGGAGAACAGTTACCTGTTCACACAAGAGTTTTCGTTTGTATCTTCGCCCAGCCATTCTCGACGTTTTTTGGCTGAATGTCAAAGATTTCCGTTCGCAGCAACTTGGTCAACGTCAGTACGAGCGAACTCAAGTTCCAGATTCGGCGCCGACGCTGTCTGGATCTGCTTGAGGATTCGACGACGGCCAACGTCCCTTTGCTGCAATCGAAATCGCACCCACGCACATCGCGACATAAAGACCTCGCCCCGTGCGTCCAACTTTGATTTCAGGATTGATGTACGACTGAATCAGAATCCAACCGACGACGAGGGCGGTGACTCCCCCAACCATTCGCAGCGCAACAGTACGCCATTTCTGACCCAGGCAGGCCAGTGCGACGAGCATCGGAAACACGCTCATTAATGCGAAGGAAAGCGGGCTCCCCGCAGTCGATTCGGTCAGGGCGAGAAACGCAGAAAGTGATAGTAGCACTCCGGCAAACAATGCGGAGATGATTCCTGCCGCAATCGCGAGGCTGGATCTTGACTTCATGGTACAAGGCTTCCGAGCTTAGGGGTATTTCTGACGAATGGTGCGTCATTCGCTGATGAGTCGTACATTGCCGATAGAAGGCCGTTGCAATTGACGTGCATTCAATGCTGGAACAGCGCCGCAAGATAGTTTGCAAACGCTCGCTGCTACGCGTATGCAAGAGATGGTCTTTGGGAGGTTTGAGTCCGGTTGGCTTCGGCGTTCGTCGTGCCCAAGCATTGCTCGGCCAACTTGGCGACTTCCGCCGGATCGGTGATTTCGCAGAGTGGTTGAACTCCTGCTTGCGTTTGGGCGACCACCAAAATCTTTCCTCCGCATTTCAGCAACAAGATCTTTGTTGCTGCGTCGATCTGAGTGCTGCCCAAATGCTGAACCACGGATCCCGGTGCGATTTTTGACATCGCTTGGTTTCCGCCGTAGCGCCGAGAGATCCAAACCAACCCGGCAAATAGCCCCAACACGACCACTAGACTGCTGACCGTACTGATCAAGGGTCCGGCAAGGATTGATTTGGATTCGATTTCGGCAGGGGCCTCCGACGCATCGGCCGGCCGCAGCGTCGGGAAACCATCTGCAGCAAGCGGGCGCGGTCGCTGCGTGGGGGCCGATGCCAAATCGGCTTGTGTGGCAACAGTATCCGACTCGGGGACTTGATAGAAACCTTGACCTGAAGCGGGCATCATCGTGACCAACAGCATCGCTGCGGCGACGCAATAACCGAGCGGTCGGTGGCAAAATCTCATCAGGCTGCTTTCACTCGTTGTGTGATTCGTAGCTTCAATTCATTATCCACCCACACGAGCTCGCCCAAGGCACTCAGCTCGTCGCCGACGAATATCTCCAGCGGCTCGTCAGCCCCGCAGTCAAGCTCGATCACGGATCCAGACGTCAACCTCAACGCATCGCTGCACCTCAGGCGTGTGCGTCCCAATACGATCCGAACGGTGTCGGCCGCATCCCGTGATCTGGGTGAGTCCAGCTCTGGTGATGTCGGCTCGCAGGGCGTCAACTCATCCAAGACGAAAGGACGCACAGACGCACGTGCTCCGGTGGTGAGATGATCCATGACAAAATCGAAAGGGGGGGAAACGTCGGTATGGGAAGATAACGTTTCCTGAAATTTGCTCGACTGATCAAGTCCAATTCGTGTGCTAGCAAAACGCTATGATCAAACTATCCGCGCAAGGGACGGTACAAATCCAGTTGTTCTCGGTCGGCAAGCTGCGAGTAGATCTGGACGATTTCTTTCCAACCGACGTGGAGGTCTCGCTCTGGATCGACCTTGGCAGACGGGGCGCCGGATCGGCCGAGTTCAAAATGAAAGACGGCCGGCAGAGAAAACGAACGCGAGATTTCGTCGGACTCGCCCGTCGCCACGATGACGGCTTCCACATCCAACGTCTCCGTGGTGCCGTCATCACGTTTAAACGTCAAACGAAAATCCGGCGGTGGTTCTTCGTCATCATCCTCCTCGCCCGTTTCTTCGTTCGTTTCATTTGACGGTTGTTCCGGCACGGGAACCCAGTCCATTGCGGTCACCACACAGCCCTCGCGAACTCGATCGCTGAGCAAGTCCGATTGAGTCAGGGGCAGCAGGGCGTTGTTGATCCACTGACCGATCGTCACGGGCAGCGTCATCGGAGCATTATCGCCACGTTGGGCGTTGAGTGCGGAGATCGCAAGCGGCGTGAGGCATCGATCGGGCATCATCGGCAACGGCTCCTCTCGCCGTTGGTACATCGAGTATCCGACTCGGTGGGCTTCGATCACGGTGACGTCGTAGCCGAGGTAGCGGCCGTACAAAGCGGCTTCGATGCCGAGCGGTCCGGCACCGATGACTGCGATCGAGCCGGGGGGCTCCAAAACAAAGGGATGATTCATGATCGAGAACGTGATCAGACAGGAGAGGGTTGTTGCTGTTGCTTGCCGATCCGGAAAGCATCCAGATCGAGGCTGTTCTGGCAACCGGTGATCAAATCAGCCATTACGACTGCAGTGCCCGGCGAGAGATGGATACCACTACGATAGTGTCCGGCGGCGACAAAAACGCCAGGCTGATCGGGCACCGGACCGATCATGGGAAAGCCGTCGAAGGTCATGGGACGCAAGCCGGACCATGCTCGGAATTCCACCGCGTCGTCGAGCGCAGGGGCGAACTTGCGGATGAAGTCCCGCAATTGGGCAAGGCCGGCCGGAGTCGTCCCGTGCTGCAATCCGACTTCCTCCTCGTTGGAGCCCACCAACGTCAACCCATCGACGCGAGGGACAAAATATCGGTTGCCCAAGTTGATCACGCTGCGAAAAGGAGGATGCTCGCTTTTCAATTGCAAGACTTGTCCCCGCACAGGCACGATGCTTTGCGACAGACGCAGTTGACCCGCGATGCGTCCGAGTCCGACGCCGCCACAGAGAATGACGCGGTGACTGTCACAGCGAAATCGGCTTGTCGCCGGACCAGCCTTGGTAGGCTCGCCACAGGTCCCCAGCAATTCGACAGAACCGCTTGCACTGAGTACATCGTCCACACGATGGAACTCGCGAAATTGCACACCAAGTGATCGGCATGCAGCGACCAGAGCACGCGTGTAATCGGGGGTGCGAATTTGGTACTCGTCGGGAACCCACCAGGCGGCAGCGGATTCACCAGCACCAATGTTGCTGGCACCAGAATGATTCGCAGCCCAGCTCGCCAGGTTGGGCTCGCACTTGACGAGTTCTGCCAACGAGCGGCGATCGCACTCGATTCCCAAGTCGTGCCAGTATTGGGTCATGCCGACCATCGCGCCGATCTCACCGGGGGTGTCGGCGAGATACCAACCGCCACAACGCAGCAATTGGATATCGATGCCCGTCTGCTGCCGCAGTTTCTCTGCCCAGCGAGGAAACAACTGATGGCTCAGACCACGCAAACGATCGATGGGGTCTGAGGCGGTGTCCAAGCGTGCGGGCGGCAGGATCCCGGCGCCGGCCCATGACGTGCCGCGTCCCAGACGCCCGGCGTCCAGTACAGTCACTTCAACGGACCGCTGGGCCAGTTCCCAAGCGATCGCCAGTCCGATCACCCCCCCACCAACAATCGTCACGTCAGACTGGAAACGGGGCTCGTGGTTCGTCGTCGTCATCACGTCGTCAATCTTTTGCAGCAGTGGATGCAGGGAAGCATTTGGGGCAGGAGTATTTGGGGCATGTTTGCTCAGTTGGGTTTGCAGGTTTTGTAGTTCGGTGATGGTGTCGATGTCTTCCATCGTGGGCAGCAAGGCCAGAGAAAGCTCCGCGGCGCGAACGCGTTTCACCGTTTCGTCGAACACTTGATCACTGCTCCACGGCATTTCCTGCATCAAGGATTCATACCTTGGTGACCACTGTCCCGAGAAACCGATCAAGTAGTAACCGCCGTCGCGAGCCGGCCCCAACACGACATCGTGGGTGGCCAAGTGTTCAAACGCGAGTTGAATCGTACCGGCATCCAAAGTGGGACAATCCGCACCAATCAGTATGCACCGATTGGGCACACGTCGGGACGTTGCGGTTGAGCCCCCGTCATCATCATGCCTCTGGGAAACTTGCATTTGGGACCGAAACCAAGTCATCATTCGGTGCCCCAAGTCACCGTCGCTTTGCAAACAGGTTTCCCACGTGTCGGGCAGTTCTTGCCGAAACGCCGCCAGCCGCTCTGGCGGACTGACGACAAACCACCGGCTCTCACCGGACTGTCCAAGCTGATCGGCCAGATGAAGGCAGAAAAGACGATGCAAAGCCGCTGCGTTGGCGGAGCCGATGGCCGCGGCCAAGCGGGTTTTGACGGCACCGGCAGACCAGTATTTGGCCATCACCCCGAGACGAGTCGGCCAAGGCGTGTCGAATTCGGTATTTTTTCCCGTAACGGTCATGAGGCCAGTTTTTGTGCGTTGATCGAATGATTCTGCGTTCAATCGGGCTGGAGGTGTCCGAGGCCCTATCGAGCCGCCAATATCGTTCCAGACCCACAAATAGGACGTTCTGGGTTGTTGATGTTGGCCACAACCGCGAAAATGGAAGATAGCGGAGTTGATTGACGCGGTTAATATGGTGGATTGAAGCAGGTTCACTGAGGGATTCTTAACTTGTGGCGCCAACCTTGATATCCTTTTCCCTTGCTGATCCTTTCCATCACATCAAAATCCATGGGGTCACGGCCGGCAGCCCATGACAAAGCTCACGCCCGAAAAGTTCCTTGAGATCGTCGAAAAGAGCGGCTTGGTGGATGCCAAGCAGTCTGAGCGATTGGTCTCGAAAGTCCGAGAGCTCAACGGCGGCGAACTGCCCACCGAAACGAAAACACTGGCGCGATGTTTTCAGAAAAAGGGCCTGCTGACGGAGTGGCATCTCGAGAAATTGCTCAATGGAAAGTACAAGGGTTTCTTTCTGGGCAAGTACAAGCTGCTCGGTCACATCGGCACCGGCGGCATGAGCAGCGTGTACCTCGCCGAGCACACCAAGCTGCACGATCGCCGCGCGATCAAGGTCTTGCCAAAGAAACGGGTCAAGGATTCGTCTTACCTGGCTCGCTTTCAATTGGAAGCCAAAGCGATCGCATCGCTGAGTCACCCCAACATTGTGTTGGCCTACGACATCGACAACGAAGGTGACGTTCACTACATCGTGATGGAGTATGTGGACGGCCTGGACTTGCAAGCGTTGGTCAAGCGTGATGGGCCGTTGGATCCATCGACGGCGGCAGACACCATCGCTCAAGCCGCGCGGGGTTTGGCACACGCACATGAGAAAGGCGTCATCCACCGCGATGTCAAACCGGCCAACTTGTTGATCGACCAGAACGGTGTCGTTCGATTGCTCGACATGGGACTGGCGTTGGTCGGCGCGAACGATGATGAATCGTTAACCGTCGCCAACAACGAAAACGTGCTGGGCACCGCAGACTATTTGGCGCCCGAACAAGCACTGAACAGTCATTCGGTCGACCACCGTGCCGACCTCTACGCGCTCGGTTGTACCATGTATTTTCTGTTGACCGGCCAACCGCCGTTCAACGAAGGCACCCTGGCGCAACGAATTGCCAAGCATCAGTCGGAGATGCCCAAACCGATTCGTCAGATTCGCGCCGACTGCCCCGGCGAACTCGAGGGCATTTGTGTGAAAATGATGCAAAAGGATCCCGCCTACCGTTACCAAACCGGCTCCGACATCGCCGAAGTTTTGGAACGATACGTGGCCAAAGTTCCCAAAGGTGAAAAGGTTGCCATCGGGCTGGGCGACAAACCGACCTTTGATGACATCGGCTCGTCATCGATTTCGCTCGACGACAGCGAACTGCGCAAAGAAACCGGCGGTGGCGACACCGTGTCCAACAAAAACAACGACACGCTCGCCAGCAGTCGCTCCAAAGTGCTCAGGGGTGACGGACTGAGCCCGAGCGATAGCGGAAAGCTGGTGTCGATCAAACGACGTGAGATCGAGATACTCGACAACAGCTTCCTGGACTTGCAAGCAGAATCGGGGTACCGCCCGTCAAGTGGAATCGCCCGTCAGGTGAGGAACAACGCGCCCGTCAGTCCAACATCGTCTTGGCCGGAGTCCTCCGAAGGACGCTCCAGCGTGCACGTGGGAGACGAGTCCGACATTCACCTCCGCAGCGGTCGTCGACAAAAGAAACAAGGCATGGACACCGGACTGGTGATCGCCTTGCTGACTGCGTTCTTCATCGTCGCCCTGGCCATCGGTTTCTTCCTGGCCCGAGTCACGGGCTAGCGCTCGGCTGTTCAAAACTTGGGGTTGACTTGATGTTTCGGCGTTTTTCTATAAGCCGTTTCTTGTCCACTGTCACCTCCCCCAAGGAACTTGGGGGAGGTCGAGCAGAGCCGTTTAGGCGAATGCGAGGGAGGGGGCAATACGCACCTTTTGGGCATTTGAACACGGTTTGCCCAGTGTAGGCCCTCTCCCGGATCTTGCTTCGCTCGATCCGACCTCCCCCAGTGAGCCTCAGGCGCTAGCCGTGGGCCTGAGGCGGATTGTGGCGCCGGCCCACGGCTAGCGCCTGAGGCGGATTGTGGCGCCGGCCCACGGCTAGCGCCTGAGGCTCACTTTGATTGCGATGCATGGAACGAAAACATGGACTGAAAAAACAATGTCAACACAAAACTTTGAGCAGTCCAACTTTAGCCCCGTTTGACCCTGCGGGGCAATCCGGTTGGTAGCGTCTCCTGCGCCTTCGGCTACGGGTCAAACACGCCTGCGGCCACGGCGCAAATGTCAAACGTTGCCGGCGACTGCCAGCCCGCGAATAAACCGTCATGGTCGTCGATCGACGGGCTCTCTACAATCTCGGCTTTCGACGCATTCTTGACCCCCATCTGCAAGCGGCTCTATGTCCGTCGTTTTCCAACGACCCTACCAATTCGTTCCACCCGATCGAAACCCTCTGTGGCCCTGGCTGATTCAGCGACTGCGAATCGTCGACCGCTACCTCAAACGCAAGGATGGCGTGGTGGGCTACGAGTGCCGAAACCTGGATCGTGTTCGACAATCCGCTCAACGTGGCGACGGAATTCTGTGGGCACCCAATCACTGCCGATACGCGGACCCGCTGGTGCTCGGATGGCCTTCTCGCGAACTGGGCATCCATGTCCATGCGATGGCGTCGTGGCATTTGTTCAACGAAGGCGCTTTTGACCGATTTGCGATTCGCAAAATGGGCGGTTTCAGCATTCATCGGGAAGGAACGGATCGACAAGCGTTGGAGTCGGCCATTGATATCCTGGTCGACACCAAGCGTCCTCTGGTGCTGTTTCCTGAGGGGACCACCAGCCGCACCAACGACCTGATCATTCCATTGCTCGATGGCGTCTCGTTCATCGCCCGCACGGCGGCTCGACGACGCGCAAAATCAGGTAGCGGCGATGTGATGATCTTCCCCGTCGGAATCAAATACCTTTGTATCGACAAGATCGACGACTGGGCCAAAGATCAGCTCTCACGTCTCGAACGTTCCTTCGGCTGGAAACATCCTCCAGAAAATTCCATCCCAAAGCGAACGATTCGATTGTCCGAAACGATCCTGGCTCTGCACGAGATCCGCTGCTTTGGCGAAAGCAGTTCTGGCGACACATCGCAGCGACGTGCCGTGTTGATCCAACACTTGCTCAGCCATTGCGAGTCCGTGCTGCAGATCCAACCGAGTGATCGTGATGTTGCATCGGGAGACCTTCACACGTGGCAACGAAGCGTGCTCGATCGCGTTCGCCAGATACGCTCCGCCGTTGCGAGCAAGTACTTTGCCGAGCATTACCCGTCGCCACCTTGCTCGAAACTGGTTGCCTGCGTCGACGACGCGGACCTGGCACAAGAGCAGTTGTCCACGCCCGATGACTACTTGGGCAAGGACGTCGTGACGGACACTCGAATCGTCGAATCGATCCAGTTGATGCAAGAATCCCTGTTCGGTAAATCCGATGCGTCACTGCCGCTCAAAGCCGTGGTGGAATTCGGCGAACCGATTCCGGTACCGAGTGAGCGAGCACCTCGAGGCGAGGAAGATCCCTTGATGGGACAGCTGCGTGAGCGTCTGACGAACTTGGTAGGCAAGCTGAGCCATGAAGCCCGAAAGTGGTCGGACTGACTGTTACGTACGTCAGCCTTTCTAGGCTGACATATCTCCCAAAAGAATGCGAAGGAAGGGGCCGGTCAGCGCAAGCAAACGCTAGCCCGGATTATTCACGCGACTCACTACGGTCATCGCAACACGTTTGCGTGAAACGGCTTGTGCGGATTGGCACGAAAGCAGTCTGCGCATATCAGCCGCCACGCGATAGCGTCCGGTTCTTGCACCTATACTCAGGAACCGGACGCTATCGCGTTCCGACTGATGAATAATCCGAGCTAGGAATCGGAAAAACCCTCGACAGGGCACGCTATCGACTTGGAAAGTCGAGCGACGATTGTCGTTCGACTTTCCAAGTCGAAAACGAACACCAGCATTCGGTTTACACCGCAGGGTCCGACGTCGCCTGCGTCTGTCGGCTATGGGTCAAACGGGGGTGGCGTTTGACCGTGGCGACATCACTGGGTCATCGCCGCCACGACGGAGAGAACGGCAATCAATGCGACGACGATTGCGCCGGCCAAGGCAAACCGCTTCCAACTGATATCGACTGCGGGTGGTCGGAATCGTTTTTGGATTCGCTCCACCAATTGCTCCCTGCCGACGTGAAAGGAGTAGTCATCCTTGGCCTTTTCGGTTTCCGGTGCCTCGGCCGTCTCAGCGATCTCCAACATGGTGGCTTGAACCAGCCGTGCGTTGAAAGGACGATCGTCGGCTTTCTTGGCGAGCATTTCGAAGACGATTTGCTCAAGCGCCTCGGGGCATTGCGGTACGAGTGTCCGCAGCTTTGGCGGAGCTTGCTTTAAGTGTTGCTCGAACAACTGGGCATAGTTCTCACCAAGGAAGACTTTGCGGTCGGTCAGCATTTCAAAGATACAGCAGCCCAACGCGTACAGGTCGACTTTGCCCGACACAGACAGATCGCCTGTGATCTGCTCGGGTGCCATGTACGCGTGCGTGCCCACGGTCACGCCATCGCTGCTGAGGTCCGCGCGTGTGAGGTCGCGAGCGATTCCAAAGTCACCGAGCTTGACGACACCCTCGGGCGTCAAGAACAGGTTGCTCGGCTTGAGGTCACGGTGCACGATGCCATGATTGTGAGCGCACTGCAGTGCGCTGCAGATCTGGCGGCTGATCTCCACCACGGCTTGCCAGGGCAGGGGGCCGCCGGAATCGAGCAGGTTCTGGACGGTTCCGCCGTGGACGACTTCCATGACAAAGAACAGCGAGTCATCTTCTCTGCCTCCGCCGAGGTACGACACGATATTGGGGTGCCGCAGACGCTCCAGGATGGTCATCTCGCGTTTAAAGCGGGCACGAATCAGCGGATCTCGACTGACTCGCGGGTGCAGCTTCTTCACCGCGACTTGCTCGCCCGTGTGCAGGTCGGTGGCCAGATAAATGGTGCCAACGGTCCCTACGCCCAGGATGTCGCCGAATTCATAGTTCGACAACTCAAGGACGGACATAGACAGCACTTCTTCAGCGGGTCATTCCAGCGGCAGACGCCGCCGGGCGAGTGAAAGAATCCGGGCGAGAAGCCCACTGCTGACGAAACGCGGGCGATCAAACGCCAGCGATTTCTTCGATACGAACTCGGGTGTAGATTTGGCGATGCCCCGTACGACGCTTGCTGTTCTTGCGACGACGAAACTTCTGCACGTAAACCTTCTTGCCCTGTTTTGCACCCAAAATCGATGCCGTCACGGTGGCACCGTCGAGCGTAGGGGCGCCGAGCTTCAGCCCGTCATCGCCGCTGACAGCGAGGACTTTTTCAAAGGTGATGTTCTCGCCCGCGGGCACTTCGCGGAAATCCACATCGACTTCCATGCCGGGTTCAACGCGATATTGGCGACCGCCGTCAACGATAATGGCGTACATGTTGGGAATTGCTGGGAAAAATGGTTCAGTAAGGGTTCAATCGAGCCCCAGAAGATAGCGACTGCAGCGTTCGGCGTATAGTGGCAAAATTGGCAGCGTCGAAATTGCTCATTAGCGTTTCACGGCCGCCAAACGCAGGAAATCCGCCGCATCCATGGTGTTCGCCACGTCGGACCGCGTCAAACCGCCTCGACGAGCCTGCTTGATCCCGAATCTCATCACGTCCAACCCTCCGATATGGTGGGCATCTGTGCTGATCACGATCGGAATCTCGAGTTTCTTGGCGGCTGCCAAATGCACGTCATTGAGGTCCAACCTGGCCGGATTGGCATTGAGCTCCATCAACGTCCCATTGGCTTGGGCGGCCTTGAGCACCGCGTCCATGTCGACCTCATAGGGCTTGCGGCGGTTGATCAGCCGACCGGTGGGGTGCGCGATGCAGTTGACGTGTGGGTTTTCGATCGCGCCCAGGATTCGCTCGGTGATCTTTTCGCGGGGCTGCTTTTGACCGTAGTGAACGCTGGCCAACACCCAATCGGCTTCCGCCAAAACGTCATCGGGCAAGTCCATGCCGCCGGCCTCCAGGATGTCACACTCGATGCCCTTCAAGATCACCAGTCGACCTTCGTACTCGGGGCGAATCTCGTCGATCATCTGCCACTGGGCTCGCAACCGCTCCTCGTCTAACCCCATGGCCATCGAGACCCGCTTGCTGTGATCGGTGATGGCGATGTACTGCAACCCACGCTCGATGGCCGCGTCGGCCATTTCGCGAATCGTGTTCTCCCCGTCCGTGGCGGTGGTGTGCATGTGCAAGTCGCCACGCAGGTCGGACAACTCGATCAGCTTGGGCAAGCTGCCATACTCGGCCCATTGAAACTCCCGCCGGTCCTCTCGCAATTCAGGATCGATCCACGGCAGCCCGATGGACTCGTACACGCCCTCTTCCGTCGCGCCGGCAACTTGCGTGTCATCGTCCAAACGAAAGACTCCGTACTCGTTGATCTTCAGCCCCTTTTCTTTCGCCAACCGCCTCGTGTGAATGTTGTGTGCTTGCGAGCCGGTGAAATACTGCAGCGCCGCGCCGAACTGGTTGGCCTCGACGCAACGCATGTCGACCTGGAACGCTTTGCCCACGCGGATGGATACCTTGGTTTCACCACGCATGATCGTGGTGGACCGGTCGGGATAGGATTCCAAGTGATCCATCGCAGCATCGCGATCCTCGGTCACGATCAACAAATCGAGGTCACCGATCGTGTCGCGTCCACGACGATAGCTGCCCGCCCACCGCATCTGAGTGATACCGGAGCATTGCCGCATGTGTTCTTCAATTGAATGCGCCAACGCATCACCGTCGGCCCAACGCATCCGCTGGGCGGCTTGCTCTGCGATTTCCAAGCCCTCCAGAATCATCTGCTCGGTCTTGGCCCCGAATCCTTTCAGCTTTGCGACCAAGCCGGCTTGGCAAGCGGCTCGCAAGTCATCCAGCGTGTCGATGTCGAGGGACTCGCGGAGCTTGGCGGCTTTCTTGGCACCCAACCCAGGGATCCGCGACATCGAGATCAAGATTTCCGGAATGGCCTTTCGCAACTCGTCCAGTTGAGGCAGCCCGCCGGTCTCCAACAAGACTTGCGTTTTCTCCACCAGCGTTTTTCCGATGCCCGGCACATCTGCCAAATTGCGAGACGGATCGGCCAAGATATCGGCAACGGATTCATCAAGGTCCCGAATGGCTTTCGCGCCGTTTTGGTAAGCACGAATGCGGAACGGATTCTCGCCGCGGAACTCCAACAGCTCCGCCATCTCATCGAAAACATTCGCTATTGCCGCGTTGTCCACTGAACCGTGTCTCCTGCATCGTCGGGGCGACTGGGTGAAGGATGCCGTGCGCATCACCCAACACGATTAGACGCCAGAGACGGCGAAGCGGAAAGAGCGTCGCGGACAGAGCAACGCGGTGATCGATGGATCAGTTGCCCGGATAGGACTCAAATCGCCGACGGGCTGGTTTCCAACCGCCGGTGGAGCGACGCTCCTCGTCCGCAGGCCGGGCAACGGTTTGTCGACGTGAGTCATAATCACCACGGGTCTGCCATGCCGGCTGCTCGTGATTGACACGCTGAATCTCGCTTGCTTGGGCGGCCGACTGAACGATCGAGGGCTGCACAGCAGGTGGCTGCACGGCCAGCGGTTGGGCGGTCAACGTTCGGGCAGGCTGCGTGACGGCGGGACGTACCGGTACGCTCAAGCGAACCGTCGTGCTGCCGGAAGCCGGCTCTTGCGCGGGCAGACTCGGAGGCGGCAACAACGGCACATCTGACTCGTCTGCTCCGCTGGTGAACGGCGACTGAAAATCTTCCGGGGCACCGATCGGCCGGATGTCGCTGTAACCTTGACGCTCAGCGCTCGTCTCACGATCAAGCAACTCGGGCGCCGCCAGGCTGGGGCTCGCATCTGGACGCGAGACACTGAAGGAACCAACCGATCGACGCAGCGAAATCGGTGACTCCGGCTCACGCGACTGAGTTTCTTCATTGCCGCTGCCGCCGGCCTGAGGATCGATCGGCCATGCGGGCTCGCTGAATGAGCGATAGTAACCCGCGTCGGTGCGTGGCTGAGTTTCACTGTTGCCCGTCATCGGATCGCTCAAGACCGGCTTGTTGGATTGCAGCTCCGGCTTTGGAACATTCTGAGCGTCTTGCGGGTCAGCGGCGGACGGCCCAGTAAGTGGTCCAGTCACCGCACCGGGTCCGTAGTACGGCTGAGTGGTCGAAGGAATCGGAATCACGCCGGGGTCACCCTGTGACATGACCCCGCCGACTTGGCCGATCGCCGTGCCGGGCACGGTAACAGGCGACGAATACGGGTCAACGCCGACGCCACTGGCCGGATAAGACGACAAAGGCATCACCGTGGTGCTGGTCGTGTTGCAACCTGGATTGATCGTGGTGACGCCTGGACTGACCGGGGCAAGCTGAAAACTGTTGTAGGGCGTGCGTTGCAGTTGCTGAACGTAAGACGAACAGGCTTGTTGAGTCGTGACAGTCGTTCCCGTGACCGGATTGAACGTCGTCGCCGGGCGATAGTAAGTCACCGGCGCCGAATAGTACGAGCTGTAATAGTTGGGTTGGTTGCGACCGCCGAACAGCGAACTGAAGAACCGAGAGAGACCGCTTTGACTGGGAACGATCGGCAACACAGCCCCTGAATTAACCACCGGGGCTGCGTATTGCACCGGAGCGACACTGCCATAGTTGGCCTGATAGGGCGTGCTCGTCGTCGGGTAAAGGTTGCCCGTACCGTAAAACGGATTGCTGCTGGTCGACGCACCACGGAGCGTGGACGCGATCGGAACGGTGGGACGCAGCGAGCTATAGGCTGGCGAGCTGTAGGCAGGTGCGTTGTAGATGGGCGTGCCCGTCAGAGGCAACGCAGCCCCATACGTGTTTGTTCCGCTGGGTGTATACCCGGCGGAATACTGAGTGCCAGAGACCGTCCCGGAAAGAGGCACAGAGTTGAGCGGCACCGCTGTTCCCGTCACCGGCAGACTATACGACGTTTGCTGTAGCGGCGAGGTGCTGACCGGCAGACCCTTGCTGACCGGCAGACCCGTGTAGACCGATGGATTGTCGTAAGTCGTGACCGTCGTCGGATACGCGGGACGCTGAGCCTGGACGACTCCATTGGCAAGCGGTTGGCTGCTGATGATCGGGCGGCCCGCATAGACCGGGTTGGCCAAATTGGCAGTCTGAGTCGACAGCCCCGCCACCGGGACACCGCCATAATATGAAACCACAGGCGTCCCCGCGTAGCCGGCGGAGTACGCTCCACCGACAACCGGAGCCGGATAACCCGCGACGTAGGGAGCGGGATAACCCGCCGAATAAGCCACAGGACGGCCGAAAAGCCAATCGCACAAGCCGGCGTGGGACGTGCTGCAGGTTGCCAGCAGAACGAATGCGGTAACGCTGATTCGGCTGAGGAACATGATTTTGATTCTTTCCGTGCGGGACTTTGTTTTCTTCATTGCGGGCGGATCCACTGCGATCCGAGAAACCAGGCCTACCAGGGCGGTGCCGAGCAGGCATACCGATCGCGGACGCGGAATGATTCCAGCGGAAGTGGACGCTTCAGAAAGGGATTCGTCAACGTTTTGATCTGCCAACATTTCCACTTGGCAGGCCTTTCGGGCAACCCCCTGCCGGTTCGCAACGATTCGGCAGGTTTTGACGGCCCAGGGAAGACACTTTGCCACTGGAAAATGCTGGTAAAAGTCGGTTTCCGCGAGAGTTGTTGACCATGGGGCTTATGCAAAACCGCCACGACGGGTACGATTCGCCGCTCGTGCAATTGGCCGCTGCAGAACCTGCGCCCCCTGCCGCTGATCACCATCGGCTCTCAGGACTCCGGATTTTTTTCGCAGCGAACGGATCAGTTGGCACGACGATTGCTTACGTGTCGCCGTCATCGATGGAGACTGCCATCGGTGCCCGCGTGAGCGAATCGACGGAACCTGGAGTGCTGCCCAACGCGGATTCGGAACATGGGTTCGGTTTGGGATTCACGGATTCTTAGGGATCAGATTCTTAGGGATCAGAAAATCCCGATCGAACAACAATCTCGAAAAACAATCTCGAGCAGCGAATCCACAGCGGCAGACCAGCGGTTCCGTACTACACACACATATTTGTCCCATTTCCCGAAACGCATGCGGTGTCCTTTCTCAGCGGTGGCGATCCACCGGAGGCACAGCAGCTTGAATTTCGAATCACAGGAGAGAGAACGTCGTGGCAAAGCAAATCGTTTTCGACGACGACGCACGTGGGCCGTTGTTGGCCGGCGTCAGCAAACTGGCCCGAGCGGTCCGCAGCACGTTGGGGCCTCGTGGTCGCAACGCCGTGCTGGACAAAGGCTGGGGATCCCCCAAAGTCACCAAGGACGGTGTGACCGTCGCTGAAGACATCGAACTGGATGACCCCTTCGAAAACTTGGGTGCCCAGCTTGTCAAAGAAGCCGCCAGCAAGACCAATGACGTCGCCGGCGACGGAACCACCACCGCAACCGTTCTCGCCGAAGCGATCTTTCGCGAAGGCCTGAAGATGGTCGCCTCTGGTGCCGACCCGATGGCCCTTTCTCGCGGGATGGCCAAAGCCGTCGACTGTGCCGTTGCTGAAATCAGCAAAATGGCCAAGCCGGTCAACGAAAAGAGCAAGAGCGAGATCAAGCAAGTCGCAACGATCGCCGGAAACAATGATCCAGAAATCGGCGACGTGCTCGCAAACGCGTTCACCCAAGTCGGCAAGAACGGTGTCATCACCGTCGAAGAAGGCCGCAGCAACTCGACCACCGTCGATGTGGTCGAAGGCATGCAGTTTGACCGCGGTTTCCTCTCGCCCCACTTTGTCACCGACCAAGACAACGTGGCAGTGGAACTGGAGGACTGCTACGTGCTGCTGTTCGAAGAAAAGATCAGCAACAACAAGAAGATGATCCCGCTGCTCGAAGCAGTTAGCAAGGCCAAGAGGCCGCTGTTGGTGATCGCCGAAGACGTCGAGGGCGAAGCCCTGGCCACTTTGGTCGTCAACAAAATGCGAGGCATCCTGTCGGCTTGTGCCGTCAAAGCACCCGGCTACGGCGATCGACGCAAAGCCATCCTTGGTGACATCGCGGTCCTCACCGCTGGCAAAGCGATCTTCAAGGACCTTGGCATCGATCTGGAAAGCGTCAAGCTCAGCGACTTGGGCGTTGCCAAAAAGATCCGCATCACCAGCGAAGCCACCACGATCGTCGGCGGCAAAGGATCTAAGAGCGACATCGAAGGTCGTGTGCAGCAGATCCGTCGCGAAATCGAACAGACCGACAGCGATTACGACAAAGAAAAACTGCAAGAACGCTTGGCTAAACTTGCCGGTGGCGTTGCTCAAATCAACGTCGGTGCGGTCACCGAAACGGAAATGAAAGAACGCAAGGCCTTGATCGACGACGCTCGTGCGGCAACGCAAGCGGCGTTGGAGGAAGGCATCGTTCCCGGCGGCGGAACCACCTTGCTGCGTTGTCGCCCCGCGGTCGAGAAACTCGAAAAAGCTTCCTCGGGTGACGAGCAATTGGGCATCCGTATCATCCGCAACATCCTCGACCAACCGTTGCGAGCGATCGCAAACAACGCCGGCTTGGATGGAGCCGTTGTCGTCAACCGCGTGCTGCAGATGAAGGGCAAGACCGAAGGTTACGACGCCAACGCGGAGAAGTACTGCGACCTTGTCGAAGCCGGCATCGTCGATCCCGCCAAAGTCGTTCGCACGTCACTGACCAACGCTGCCAGCGTGGCAGCCCTGTTGCTGACCACCGAATCGCTTGTCGCTGACATTCCCGTGGAAGAAGAGGAAGGCGGCGGCGACCACCACCACGACCACGGCATGGGCGGCGGAATGCCGGGCATGGGTGGCATGGGCGGAATGGGCGGCATGGGCGGCATGATGTAAGCCGTTGCCCTGTCGACGGTGCAAACTGTCGACGGTGCAAACTGTCGACGGTGCAAACTGTGCGACTGTCCAATTTCGGTCGCATCACTCAATCTTGCGGATGAATCTTTCCCCTGAGCGATGCGACCTCCTCAACCAAATCAAAAACAACTCAACCCACTTTCAAAAAAAGAACTTCCCATCATGGCAAAACTGAATTTGCGTCCATTGGATGATCGTGTCGTTGTCCAGCCCGTTGAAGCAGAAACCACGACGGCTGGCGGAATCGTGCTCCCCGACTCGGCCAAGGAAAAACCGCAGCGCGGAACGATCGTTGCCGTCGGGCCCGGCAAACTGCTCGACAACGGAAACCGCGGCGAATTGAGCGTTGCTGTTGGCGACACCGTGATCTATGGCAAGTACGGCGGCAGCGACATCGAAGTCGATGGCCAGGAAATGAAGATCCTTCGCGAAAGCGATATTCTGGCAAAGGTGCTCTAAGGCACTTCCACCCCGTCCAGAAACCAACAAATCACCGTTTTTCAATAGAGGAATCCTCTCGTGGCAAAACAATTGCTTTTTGACGACCAAGCTCGGTCGCGAATGCTCGCCGGCATCGACAAGCTGGCCGATGCCGTCGCCGTGACCATGGGCCCCACGGGTCGCAACGTCATCATCGACAAGTCGTTCGGCGGCCCCACGGTCACCAAAGACGGTGTGACAGTGGCCAAAGAAATCGAACTGGAAGACCGATTCGAGAACATGGGCGCCAAGCTCGTGATCGAAGTCGCCCAGAAGACCAGCGACCTGGCAGGTGACGGAACCACAACCGCAACCGTCCTGGCACGTGCGATCTTCAAAGAAGGCTTGCGCAACATCGTTGCCGGCAGCAATCCCGCCGCGATCCGTCGCGGAATCGAAAAGGCCGTCGCAGCAGCCAGCGATCACCTTGTCGAGATGGGACGCCCCGTCAAGAACAAGGAAGAAATCGCTAACGTCGGTGCGATCAGCGCCAACAACGATTCCACCATCGGCAACCTGCTGGCCGATGCCCTGGAACGAGTAGGGAAAGACGGCGTCATCACGGTGGAAGAAGGCAAGAGCCGCGACACCGAAGTCAGCTATGTCGACGGAATGCAATTCGACAAAGGCTACGTGTCGCCTTACTTCATCACCGATGCCGGAACGATGGAAGCCAACTTGGAAAACGCGTTGGTGCTGCTGTACGAAAAGAAAATCAGCAACATCCGCGACCTGATTCCTTTGCTGGAAAAATCAGCTCAGACCGGACAACCTTTGCTGATCATCGCCGAAGACGTCGACGCGGAAGCGTTGACCCTGTTGGTGGTCAACAAGCTACGCGGAACGCTGAACGTCTGTGCCGTCAAGGCTCCCGGATTCGGCGACCGTCGCAAAGCCATGCTGGGTGACATCGCTACCCTGACCGGCGGAACGCTGATCAGCGAAGACCTCGGCATCCAACTCGAGAACGTGACGCTGGAACAACTCGGCCGCGCTAAGAGCGTGACCGTGGACAAGAGCAGCACGACGATCATCGAAGGCGGCGGAAAGCGTGCCGACATCGATCAACGTGTCGCTCAGATTCGTGCCCAGATCGAGCAAACCGATAGCGATTACGACAAAGAAAAGTACCAGGAACGCTTGGCCAAGCTGGCCGGTGGTGTTGCGGTCATCAGCGTCGGTGCCGAAACCGAAGCCGAGATGAAGCAGACCAAGGCGCGCCTGGAAGACGCACTGCACGCCACCCGCGCGGCAGTGGAAGAAGGCATCCTGCCCGGCGGCGGTGTCGCTCTGGTTCGCTGCCGCGAAGCGGTCTTGGAAGCACAAAAGAAAGCCAAGGGCGACGAAAAGATCGGCGTCGGCATCGTCCTGGGTGCCCTCTCCGCTCCGATGCGTCAGATCGCCGACAACGGTGGAATCGACGGCAGTGTCGTGGTTGACGAAGTCAGCCAAAAGGGCAACACGATCGGCTACAACGCCCACACCGGCGAATACGTCGACATGCTCAAGGCAGGTGTGATCGACCCGGTCAAAGTTGTCCGTACCGCCTTGTCCAACGCCGGCAGCATCGCAGGTTTGCTGCTGACGACCGAAGCCTTGGTGACGAATTTCGACAAAGAAGACAAAAGTCGCGCTCCGATCGAAGGCGTCGTTGCCTGATCGGAACACTTTGTTGAAATGATTCACAAATCAAAGTCGGGTCGCGGTGCCGTAGTCGGCTCGCGACCCGTTTTTTTGAGTCATACACTACCATTCCGGTAACATCACCATTCCGGTAACATCACCATTCCGGTAACAACGCGCGAATGCATTGATGAGCGAAAAACGCTGTTATTACGAAGTGCTGGGCGTCGAACGTAGCGCCAATAAATCAGTCATCGATCGCGCCTATCGCAAACTGGCGATCAAGTACCACCCGGACAGCAATCGTGGCGAAGACGCCGTTGAATTGTTCAAGGAAGCGTCCGAGGCGTACGAGATCCTGAGCGATAGCGACAAACGCGCGCGATACGATCAGTACGGACACGCCGGCGTCAACGGCGCAGCACATCAGTTCAATGACGTCGAAGACATCTTCGAAGCCTTTGGCGATCTGTTCGGCGGTGGCATGTTCGGTGATCTGTTCGGCGGTCGTGGCGGCGGCGGACGCAGACGCCGGGCCAGACGTGGTGCGGACATCCGCTGTGATGTCACCCTGACCCTGGAAGAAGCCGCTCGCGGTGTCAGCAAAGACCTTTCGTTTCGACGACACGTCCGCTGTGACACTTGCAACGGCAGCGGTGCGGCCGAGGGCAGCAAGCCGGAGACCTGCACGACGTGCGGCGGACAAGGCCAAGTCATCCAATCAGCGGGTATCCTGCGAGTCCAAACCGCGTGCCCTCACTGCAACGGTGCGGGCCACAAGATCAGCCAGCCCTGTAACGATTGCCACGGCAGCGGCTTGCAAAAACAAAAGGCCGAACTGACCGTCGAGATCCCCGCCGGTGTCGATGACGGTATCCGCGTTCGAGTTCAAGGCGAAGGCGAAGTCAGCCCCGACGGCGGACCTCCCGGTGACTGCTACTGCTTCATCTCCGTCCAACCCCATGACCTTTTCAAACGCGACGGCAACAACCTGATCCTGCGTCTGCCGATCTCCTACAGCCAAGCCGCCTTGGGCGCCGAAATCGATGTCCCGACGCTGGACGGTCCGCATCAGTTACGCATCGAACCCGGAACTCAGAACGGCGAAGTGTTCACGTTGCGTGGAAAAGGCGTCATCGACCCACGATCACGTCGCATCGGCAATTTGCTCGTTCAAGTGTTCATCGAAGTCCCCAAAAAACTCAGCGGAGAACAAGAACGACTGCTGAGGGAATTGGCCGACCTGGACCACGAAAGCGTCCTGCCTCAGCGGACCTCGTTTCTCGACAAGCTACGCAACTTTTTTGACCCCGACCCAGATCCCTCTGCAAAACAATGACACCAGAATCCGACGATCAATTCGATGATCAATTCGAAGGCCGCGTTTATGATCCTGATGAGGCCATCGACGAAGTGCTGCAGGATGAAGACGCCGTTCAAATCCCAGAGCAACCCGAAACCCGCGACGAAGAAATGGAACGCTTGCGCGGAGAAGTGGATGCCGCCGAGAAACGCGCCTTGATGGCTCAAGCGGAAGCGGAAAACTTCCGTAAACGCATGCGCCGTGACTTTGAAGGCCAACTCAAATTCGCAACGACCAACATTGTCACCGATCTACTCGAAGTACGCGACAACTTGGTCCGTGCTATCGAGGCCGCTGCGGCGGGCGAACAAAACTCAGGCCTACGTGAAGGCGTTGAAATGGTCGCCAAACAATTCGACGACGCCTTGGCCAAACATGGCGTTCGTCAGATTCCAGCCGAAGGTGAATTGTTTGACCCCAATTTCCACGAAGCGATCTCGCAAATGCCCAGCGCTGATCACCCCAGCGGCACCGTTGCGCACGTTGCGGTCACCGGTTTTCAATTGCACGACCGCGTCGTACGCCCCAGCCAAGTCGTGGTCAGCACCGGACCGCCTCAATAGCCATAAAACCCAATAGCGTTGCGATAGATTCTTGGTTTCGGAACTCAACTTTTTTACCGATCGATTACTCCAACCATGCCGACCTACGACTACGAATGCGATGCTTGCGGACACACCATGGAGTTGTTCCAAGGCATCAATGAGCCCGTGAAGAAAAAATGCCCGGAGTGTGGCAAGTCCAAGCTCCGACGGCTGTTTGGTAGCGGTGCCGCGATCGTCTTCAAGGGCAGCGGTTTTTATCAAACCGACTATCGCAGCGAAGGCTACAAAAAGGCCGCCAAAGAGGACAGCAAGTCAAAGGGCGATTCCAAATCAAGCGATTCCAAGTCCTCTGACTCCGGTTCATCGTCCAAGAAAGATTCCGGCAGCGCAAAGAAGAAGGACGGTGGTGGCAGCAGCAAAAAGGCGAGTGACTGAGCATGCCACACATTCGCTCCTCCGCCTGCCTGTCGATCGAGCGTAGCGCGATCCTCGTGATCGACCTACAGGAAAAACTCGTCCCTGCCGTCCCCTCGGGACGCCATGTCGCGGAGGTCACCGAGCGACTCTTGCACGCCGCAGATTTGCTGGGCGTGCCGTCTGCGGCAACCGTGCAATACCCCAAAGGGCTCGGCCCATTGGTCGGACGGCTCGCTGAGCGATTCCCTGACCCAGAGGAAAAGCTCGACTTCTCGGCCGCTGTTTGCCGTCGAGAATTGGAACTTTGGCTACAAGCCGGACGTGATCAGATTGTGATCACCGGAATTGAAACCCACGTCTGTGTTCTGCAAACCGTCCTGGATCTACTCGCCGAAGGACTCTCGGTCTTTGTGGTAAGCGAAGCCGTCGCGGCGAGAGGCGGTCGAGAACACGAAACCGCGCTGGACCAGATGCGCGACGCAGGAGCAACGATCACAACAATCGAGTCTGTCCTCTTCCAATGGCTCCAAACAGCCGACCGCCCCGAATTCAAATCCATCAGCGCCCTCATCAAACAACCCCGCCGATAATCACGTACGTCAGCCCCACGTACGTCAGCCTTTCCAGGCTGACATACCCCAACCTTCAGGCCCCTCGGCAACACAACTCACAACGCCAACGTTCACCCTTCTTCCAAAAAGTAGCGATTGAGAAACTCCTTACGGTCTCCTTCCTCGGCCGCCAATTGGACCATCGCGTAAAGCCGTTGTTGGTCCCGACGCTTCTTTTCCGACAACCGTTCATCGTCCTGCAACATTACCGGCAGACTCTCCAGGACCTCAAAACATTCCGGCGGACGTGGACCTCCGATCACGCCGTGGCGATCCAAGATTGAGATGGCGGTGGTCATGCGGTGGTCATGACGACTTCGCCGTTGAATCTGTTCATTCATCCAATCCAAACCGAACGCGCGGCACTGCTCGTTGTGCTCGACCAACAACTGATACAGCCGTGTGTAAAACGCGGCATCCGGGTTGGACCACTCGATGAACTGCATCTGCGTCATCAAGTCACTTTGGTCGTAGAGCCAAACACAGCGACTGGGCTTGCCGTCGCGTCCAGCACGACCAATCTCTTGATAATACGACTCGATCGACCCAGGCGTCTCGGCATGGATCACCATCCGGATGTCTTCTTTGTCGATCCCCATGCCGAACGCATTGGTCGCCAAAACAACATCCGCATCTCCGTTCATGAATTCATCCTGCAAACGACGCCGCAAGCCCCGCCCAAGATCTCCGTGATAACAGACGTGGTCCAGGCCGTCGGAGGTGAGATGCTCACTGAAGCGTTGCAGTGTCTTGATCAGTGAAAAATAAACGATGACGCTGCCGCTGGAGTAGTCGGGATCTTGGAGCAGATCACCGAGCGCTGCAATCTTTTCGCTTTCGTCCCAAACAGGCTGAACATCGAGCGTCAAGTTCGGACGATCAATCCCTTCGTGAAACAGTCGGATATCGTTTTCCGGAATCTGCAACTGACGATAGATATCCCGCCGACACTCGGCGGTCGCCGTCGCGGTCAACGCAATCGTTGTCGGATTTCCGAGCAACTGCCGGATTTCACCAACCCGTGTGTAGTCCGGGCGAAAGTCGTGTCCCCACTGACTGACACAGTGGGCTTCATCGACCGCCAGCAGGCTGACCGTTCGCTTTGAAATCACATCACAGAAATCAGGCTTCCGGAATCGTTCGGGAGTAACGAACAACAATCGGTAGCGACCATCGGCAACGTCCTCATACCGCCGCATCCTCGTCTCGCGGTCCAACGACGAGTTGATGAACGTGGCCTCAATCCCTCGCTGCTGCATCGAGTCCACTTGATCCTGCATCAACGCGATCAAAGGCGACAAGACCAAAACCAGTTGGCCAGAACTGGCCGGAAAGCTCAACGCGGGAATCTGGTAGCACAACGACTTCCCCATCCCCGTGGGCATCACCACCATGGCATGTTTTCCCGCCAGGACATGATCGATAACGGCTGATTGACTGGTCCGAAACTGATCGAACCCGAAATATCGTTTCAGCAATTGGCTGGGGGCGTAACGGTCAGGCAAATCATTCATTCTCGAAATCCTGCCCCAAGCCAGCCGATCAGGCAACCCTCCCTACACACAGCATCCCGCACCCTTCACGTAGAAGCGTCTCTCCGAGACGCTAACCCCAGCGAGCAAAGCGAGGAGTCAACCGTGCCGCTGGCACACAAGCACCGTCTCCATGACAAGCCCCGACACCCTAACGCTAAGAAGCATTCATACAGTCCGTAACACCAGCCCGGCTATTCATCAGCCGCCACGCGATAGCGTCCGGTTCTCACGCCTAAACAAGCATAAAGCGTGGGGCGTCAGCCCCACGTCCGACCGGCAATCGTCCCATCAAGCTGCGGACGCAGCGACAGATGCTGCTCAATCCGTTAGATGGGACTCCACACCTCGGGCGGCCAAATCACTAAGCCCATAACCCTCTTCCATACCCGCGCGTTCGATCACATCCAAACGCTTGGCTGCCTTGAGAAACATGCAGACCTGAGCGACAGACACTTCCTCAGTACTGTACGCAAGTTGATTCGCTCGGATCACACTTCGATACTCTTGCAGCACGAGTGATTCCTTGGAGTCAATGTGTCCACTATCCCGTGCTCTCTGATCTACTCATTGCGTGCCCCTGGAATCGAAAATCCAAATGCACAAACTGGCAGTGCCGTCAAAACGCAGGGCCTGCCAAGCGGTGTCAGCCCCACCCAAGGCCGCATTCGAGGCTGCAACTGCCTATAATGCCAAACGTTCTTATTGGCAAACTGCTGTGAAGCCTGGCAAAACCAGTCAACTGCCAATAAGTCCGGAAAAAAATCGAGCGGCAACCGCCCATAAGCCGTCAAATAGCCAACCGCCAAGTCCTAACTCCCCTTAATTACAAGTTCGTCCGACTATAATGGGACAGACCTTTACACGAAGTCCAGCAATGTCTGACACCGCAACACAACTGCTAGAAACATTCGAGTCACTTCCCGAGAAGGAGCGGCACGAATTGCTCATCGCCATGCTCCGAAGAAGCGGCGAATTACCTGACACAAAGCTTTCGGACGAGCAACTCGTGGTGATCGCCGACGACCTTTTCCAATCGTTGGATGCTGAGGAATCGAATGGCAACGATGCCGACCCGGGCTGATGTGTGGCTTGTCGATCTCGGAATGGTTGCCAAGGTTCGCCCCTGTTTGATTCTCAGCGTACCTGCTGATGACGACAACGATCGCGTATTGACCACGATCGTGCCGCACACCACAAGCACACGAGACTCACGATTCGAGGTCCGCTCGAGTGTCCGATTTCACAAGCCGGGTGCGTTTGACGCGCAAAAAGTCGTTACGATACCTACCGTCAAGCTGATTCGCCGAATCGGCACCTTGCCCCAGGATCAGATGACGGATGTCGAGGACGCGGTCAAACTTTGGCTTGGGTTTGAGACCGCTTCATAGAAAACGTGGACGAACCATGGGTATCGAGATAGGGGCCCGGTTACCCGGGACCCTCTAACAACACCTAGCATGCGGGTCCGCCCAGGATCGATGAATACCGTGCGTTTCGCCTCAAGGATGCAAGCGATAGCCAGCACTCTTCAAGAATAAACAAGCCCTCGGCGGCTAGGTACTCGCTGGATAAAGCTCGCTGGACACCAGACGTCGCGGAAAGACGCTCTGTCTCCCAAACAACGCGGCCCCTTGCCACTCATCGCAAAGCCGCAAGCGACACGATAGGACACGCATCAAACCCATCCGTTCCATTTGACCAGACTCCAACCGGCCTTGTGCCGGTGGTGAATCCGACTGACTGGCTACGACACCGCAGGTCAATCGCAACCCATCTCCCCACTGGCCTCGTGCCAGTGGCAAAGGGACGAACGCGACGTGAGATGGCCAGTGATCGTCCTTGCTTCCACCGGCACGAGGCCGGAGGGGAGCCAAGAGGATCGACCGCTTCTTTGTAGCTCATCAGTCTTGCTTCCACCGGGCCAAGCCCGGATGGAGAGCGTGGAATCATGTCATTCATGGGGACTGTCCCCATTCGTTCGGCTCGGGAAAATTGGCGCGCGCTGGTGCGTTCGATATGATTGACAATAGCTATGGCCATCGAAATCTTAAAAGCAGATCTTTCTAATCCTGACCATCAATGCGCGGTCCTTGCAATGATGGAAGCGTATTCGTGCGACCCAATGGGTGATGGCCATGGTCTTTCGGACTACGCCAAAGAGAACTTGATTTCAGGATTGTCCGAGCATCCGACAACGATTGTCTTTCTTGCTCTGGACAACAAGACTCCTTGCGGAATTGCTACGTGTTTCCGTGGCTTCTCTACATTTGCTGCCAAACCGCTCATCAACATCAGCGATTTCTTCGTAGAACCTCGTTTACGAGGCAAAGGGATCGGAAACCAATTGTTGTTCGCCATCGAAAATGAAGCGAGACGTATCGGCTGCTGCAAACTGTCCCTGGAAGTGCAGGAGAACAATCCGGTCGCCCGCGGCATCTACACAAGATTCGGGTTTCAGCAGGCAGTTTACGCAGCAGATTCAGACGGTGGAGGATCGCAATACATGGTAAAACAACTCACCTGATGAATTCCAACGAGCCATGTGGTGAACCGCAGGGGCCATCCCGATACTTTCGCCAAAACAAGAATTCGTTTCGTGCGTCAGCCTCACGCCCCCGAAAACGCACAGGACGCACTAAAACTACAAGGTGTGTTCGGGCTCAGCCAGCTTTCCGAAATAGAAATGCAGCGTGCTATTGTCTTGCAATGGCTGTCTTAGATCGAAGCTCAAAATCAGTCGTTGAAGCACTAGACTATGTCTGGAACGATACAGAAAGAAAGACAGTGAGCATGATCGATCTGTGGGTGGTATGAGCGACTGTGAACGGGAAACGGTCCGAAATTGGTACCTGTTTATCCCATTCCGGAGACCTTAGTGCCGGAACTTTGTACGTGTTCCAAGCCGATCAAATGGAACAAGGTCAAGTGGTATTGATCGCGACTTCTGGCTGGCGGATCGACTTGAAACGCATCGGCAGGAAGAGATAGGGCAAAAAAATGGAGGGGCAAAAAAATGTTCATGCTCATTCTGCCCGCAACTTTTGCCCGCACACTATGTGCCCTTGTGGTGGGTGCCCTCGCGGTGGGCGCCCTGACGTAGCGTTCATCAGGCAAGGCATGCTTTGCGTGGCGGCAACCGTCCGTCGCAAACCGGTAGCGTGGGACCTCAGCAGGTGTCTCCCCGAATCCACGCTGCAAACGTGAAGATGAGCGGACCGTCTTTTGTCATGCAAAGCATGACCTACCGTTCCGCTTCGCTTGACGGACCCGATGGCGATGTCGGGGCAACAAAAAAGGTCTGGGGACGAGAAAAAGGGTCGAAGTCGCAAAGAAAATGGGACCGAAACCGGCAAAAGCGATCCGGATGTACTGGCTTGGTCTGACACGGGCCCCGCTCTGACACCGAGAGTGTGGATTGAGATAGAATCTCTTTTGGGCGGATTGGACATCCCGACTCAAGTCCCACGGTCCATGTCATTGGTGCTGGCAACCTCCAACAAAGTTCAACGCACGATGGATGCATGCACGTCCTGTGCCTGCATCCATCGCAGTTCGTTCTCACCCATCACACTTAGATTTTCACGCAGGAATTAGATGGATGTTCGGCCATTCACGAAACGGGCCGTGGAGACGATCCGACAATCACTGGATTACGTTGCCGCTCACAAACATGATTACGTCGGCATTGAACACATTCTGCTAGTATTAACCGCTCCCGATACGGACATCGCGGTGGCAAAGCATTCCGACCTTGCCGTTTCATGCGCCAGAGTTCGTGAACTTGTGAACAAGCAAATCACGTCCGGAAATGGCGATGGATCGACGAACGTTCCGCAGACTCCGCAGGCAAAACAGTTGCTTGTAAATTCCATACACATTGCCAAAGCACTTGGTCACCTTGGCGTCAATCCCGAACACATGTTCCTGGCCTTTCTTGATCTTGAATCCGAACCGATGGTTCAACTGATTTCGGACGACGCAATGGTTGACGTGAACACGATGCGCAGGCAGTTAACATCGGCATCAGAATTGGACAAATACACGCTACCTTTTCCGCCAGGGATCGACTGGTAACAATCAGATTCACGACTAGTGCATCGTCCGGTCTTGATTTTGGGGTTAGCCGTTTTGGCGTTAGCCACGATTGTGTCACGAAAACCGTGGCTAACGCCAAAACGGCTCATCTACCGAACCCACGTTCTAAGACTGGACGATGCACTAGTTGCCCAGTCGTGCTTATTGAATTAGAGGGTCACTCAGGGCGACCGCGTGATCCGTGCCGTTACCGGAAGAACATCCATCGCAACCAACGGTGCCTACAGATGAGTGTGGCAAAAGCGGTCACAATCGCGACCAAGGGCTTGACGTTCGATATCGTCCGGCAGTCTGGATTGTTCCCTCCCATCCACTTGTTGAATTCGTTCCTGCGATGCGGGGTAGACGACGCTGGCTCCGAGATCATACTCCAGTGGGAACCGTTTACCCTCAACGCGTCCGAGTACGATGAGTTTTATGAAACATGTAAGACACTGATGGGCAACCTTGCAGTAGATGGCCTTGGTTGTGATGCATACGCTGGTTGGTTCTCCGCCGCAACTGTCCTACACAAAAATGGCTAGGTGGCGAAGCGCACGATAATCATGCGATGATAAGGATCAGTAGTGGTCGCCATTCTTGAGAGCGTTGGATCTCTCGCCGCCGCCCGTATATCGTTACCGTTCTGCCATTTGACTAGGACGAAGTACAAACGTTGAACCCTTAGTCATCGCCATCGAACTCCAATTCGGACTCTGCGGTAGCCCAACACCGCGGACCCGCTCCGTCATTGCTCTACTCGATTCAAACCGCGTGGATCGCGACGGGAATCTCACTTCTGTTGCTGGCTGTCATCGCTGCATTGACGATCGAAGAATCTTTAACGGGGCTGATAACATCCGACAATTCTTACGTCGCATCGATTTCTGCATCCGTTCCAGTCGCCGCATTCTTTGCGATGGGATGCTTAGCCGGATGGTGGTTTCAATCATCACGCATTTCCTGGCTTGCGACAGCGGTTCCCCTAATTTGCTTCGCTACCGTTCTTTGGGTTTCTGACTACGTACATGATTTTGGCGAGGGTGATGAGATAGTTGGCTACCTCGGACTTGGCGTATTTCTTGGTGGTACACCGGGTCTGCTTGCTTTCGCAGTGCACAATTCTCACCTTCGGATTGCATTGTCAATCGTTCCGCAACTATCATTTGGAGTCGGCTATGCCACAGCTCTCAACTCCATATCGTAGTTCTCTGCGACCCCCGTCGGGGTCGGTCAGGCCAAGATTCTAATGACCGTCGGTGCGCTGCCGCGACCGACGGCTACCATCTGCGACCGGCTTCGCGGTCAGAGGGAGGCTTTTCGGTGGGACGATGCTTTGGTTGCAGTGATGCGGAGGGTACGTGCGACGCATGACGTGTTTGGATGATTGTGACTGGTAGTTCGAAATGCGGGTGCCAGTCGCAGGAAAAGACGAATTGCCCGCCTTCTCATTTGCAGCTTCAATCTATGTGCGATGTACTCAGCAACCCGCCGTATGACGTCATGCAGAGCATGACCTACGGCTATCACGGTTCCGGATTTTTTTGCCCACACATTTTTTTGCCCCATCTGTCTGTGCTTTGATGCAGCGTTCATCCAATGGTGTGCTGTGCGTGCCCCCACTCCCTTCATTGCAAACCGGTAACAAGGCGCGTCCGGATCTACGAGGGGCGGACAGGACTCACGGGACACAGCGACAATGCTGAATGCCTCTGCCGAGTGAAGTGACTTTTGCTTTCATAGCTGGCATCCGTCATAATCTGGCCACCGGCTGATTCGAGCCGACCTTCCGACGCCCTCAGAACCAACGGACTAACCGTGACGAGCCAAAATGGGATTGATTTCCAAGAGATGGAGCACCTGGAAGCAGAAACGGAATTGATGCCGCCAGAACTCTACACCGCAAATCTGATCGAGTGGGCATTGGAACGCCACGCAAGTGATTTGTTCGTCTCAGATTCTGAGAACAGCGTCACCGTCTCGATTCGCCAGATGGGCCGCATACGCTTGGTGCGACGCTTGGCCAAGGATTATGGTCGACGACTGCAAGGGCACCTCAAGATTCTCGCCAGTGCCGATGCAGGGGACCACATACGTCCGGTCGAAGGTCGCGGGGTGATCACGACGCCAGACGGTTCCGTCGCCGACATGCGACTCAGCGCCGTGCCCACCCTGTTCGGCCAAGACGTCGCAATTCGTTTGTTCGACCCCGTCCGTGGCTCGCGACAACTGGAACAGCTCGGACTGGATGACACCGATCGCAAAATGATTGAATCTCTCTTGAATCACACCAGCGGTATGATCTTGGTAACGGGCCCCGTCGCCAGCGGCAAGTCCAGCACGCTGTATGCGATGTTGGATCATTTGAACGATGGCACGCGAAAGATTCATACGATCGAGGACCCCGTCGAGCATTCGCTCGTTGGTGTCATGCAGTCACAAGTCAATCTCAGGGCTGGCCTCGATTTTTCAGACTTGCTCACCGTCGTGCTGCGGCACAGCCCCGACGTGATCATGATCGGCGAGATCCGTGATCACCGCACGGCGGAAACCGCGGTCCGCGCAGGTGCCAGCGGTCAGTTGGTGTTGGCAACGATCCATTCGACATCATCAGCCGAAGCCATCGACATGATGTTGCAGTACAACATCAATCGAAAATTCATGGCCAGCGCTTTGATCGGCGTCATCAACCAGCGTTTGATTCGGCGTCTCTGCTCTCAATGCCGCAGTCCCATTGAGTTGTTCCAACCGATTGAGGTCTCCGATCGGACCGTGGGCAGAATGACGGACGGCGAAAAACCGATCCTGTATCGACCTCAGGGCTGCTCGACATGTCATGAAATTGGATTCGACAGTTTGTGTCCCGTCGCCGAAGTCATGCAGGTCGACCAGGGACTCAAGGATGCCATAGCCGATGGTGCCGCAGCGATGGAACTGGAACGATTGGCAACTCAACGCGGCATGTTGACGTTGGGTGAGTCCGCACAACTGGCCGTACTGACTGGCAAGACAAGCCCACTAGAAGCCTGCCGCTCGGTCAACGACCCGCACCTAGCAGAACTTTGCCAAATGATCCCCACGTGACTGGTTTTAGCCGTAGGTCATGCTGTGCATGACGCAATACGGCAGGCCCAAGGTTACGCGTGGTGGCCGCGTTGCGATGTACGGACGGTGTCATGCAATTGTGGGGCAGGTTTTCAACCTGCCGAGCAGGCGAGCAGTCTGGCAGGTTGTAAACCTGCCCCACATGATTATGCGGATCGGAGGTCATGCAAAGCATGACCTACACGAACGATACGCATTGCCTCAAGAACAGTCAGGCGTTTTGAGCCACTGAGTCGTCCAACCACACGTGACCGTCGGGTGTCCAGCGAACGGACTCCACGGCTCGCTTGCACGACACACGGCCTTTTTCTCGGTTAAATAATCGTGCGGCCAAGTTGCCTTTGATCATCCACCTCAGCCCGACGTATGACGTGGTCAGCCGTGGATTGATCTCGATGACACAATCCTCGCTGGGACACTTCCCAAGAATCAGATCCAGCCCCACGAATCCTCGCACCGTCGGCGGCATGGCGGAGATCGCACGCGAAGCGAGTGCCGTGGCGCGGCGCTGCGCGTCGTCATCCAACGGCCCACATCCTCCGGCGTAGTGACAACTCTCGTCCGTGATCTCCTGAGCGACCGCGGGCAAATAAGTCTGAGACCTGCCTGAAGCCACCAGTGCGATGCTGATCGAACGCCCCGGCATCCATCCCTGTAAGATCCCATCGTCCGTCAACGCGTCGACCGCATCGTCATACCGATCAAAGGTGCGAATCTGCTGAGTTCCACACCCATCTCTCGGCTTGACCACAAACCGATCGAAATCGAGCAGTTGCGATTCATAGCGTGTGTCGGCTGTCGCCAAGTACAGCGGATGTGCCACCCCCGCAGCGTGCAAACGTTTGGCCGTCAACAGCTTGTCGCTGGCCACACGCAAAAAATCACCGCTGCACGCGATCACGTCGATCCCTGCTGCGCGCAGCATCGCGACGCCCTTGGCCAGCATCCCATCGCTCTCGGGTGCAACGATCAACGCCGCATCACACTTGGACGCTGCATCGATCCACTGACTCCACAACGGCTGAGCGGGATCATGCTTGACCACCTCGACGCCCGGGATCGAAATCTTCAAACGCCCGTCCAGAGGCACCACTGCCTCGGCAAACTCAGCGATGTCACCGGCGATCGCCTGTAGCATCGCGACGCCTTCACGCCGCAAACTGCTCGGGATCTCACTGATGGGATGATCAGAAAGCCCTCCGCCAGAAACGAATTCACCGACAAAGATTCGCAAGTGATCTTCTAGTGGGTTGGAGTGGTCGGAGGAGATAGCCAACTGCGGGTACTGCGCCGTCCTTGCAAAAACCGTCCTTGCAAAAACCGTCCTTGCAAAAACCGTCCTTGCAAAAACCGTGTTCTCGTCTGGACAGGCCACCGCTGAACGACCCACTATTTTACGGGAACCACGAGGCCACGTCCAATCGGCAATCCAGTTTGGCAAAGCGGGAGCTTTGGGGCTTTTGTGCCGCCCGTGTGATTGGGAGTACGTCAGCCTTTCCAGGCTGACATTGGGGGTAGGTCAGCCTGGAAAGGCTGACGAACTTGAGTCTCAGCCGGCCTGAGCCAGGTTTTGCTCGCGGAGCCCTTGGATGTACTCCGCAGTGATGCTCAGTACCTCCTTGTTGTAGAACGTGTCGGCAAACACCTTCTTCTCGTTGACTTCCTGCTCAAGCTCTTTTTCTTCGTCTTCTTTCTGGGCATCCAGCTCTTTGCGACGCGCGAAGAACTCGTCTTCCTTCAGCGGCACCGAGTTTTCTTCTTTTTGCTTGACGTACAAGTTCACGCGACGAATCAAATCGACGAACTCTTGGTTGTTTTCCACACGCTTGGCCGAGCTGGATCGTAGCTGGGCGAGCAGATTCGCTGGGACCATGCCGTACACATCGTGCGGTGCCGCCGAAACTTGATCGCTCTCCAAAGCGTACTTGAGATCACTCTCGGCGACATCCATTTTTTGGGTCAAGCTTGGCAACACGAGGTCAGCGGCGACGCCTTCCCGTTGCGTGCTCCGTCCATCGGGCAAGTAAAACTGTTGCAGCGTGACCTTCAACGCCCCGTACTGCTTGCGTTGAACGGAGAAAATACGCTGGCCGACGTCCATCAATGTTTGCACAGTGCCTTTTCCGTGGGTCGCAGGATCACCGACGATAATCCCGCGTCCGTAATCCTTGATCGCTCCGGCAAAAATCTCGCTGGCACTCGCGCTGAACTTGCTCGTCAACACGACGAGCGGTCCGTTCCAATCCGTGCCACTTTCTTCGTCGGCATACTGTGTGACTTGGCCATCGGAATCTTTGACCTGGACCACAGGTCCTCGGTTGATGAACAGTCCGGTCAAGTTGATCGCTTCGGTCAGACTGCCACCACCGTTGCGGCTCAGATCCAACACGACGCCCTCAACTCCTTGGCGGCGAAAGTCCGCAAGAATGCGACGGACGTCACGGGTGCTGCTGCGGAAATCGGCTCGTTGTAACCGAGCGGCTTCCATGTCCATGTAAAAACTGGGCAGATTGATGAAGCCGATCTTCTTGGTTGTTCCATCAGGTGCGTTGTGCTCGATGACTTTGCCACGTGCCGCGGACTCTTCCAATTCAACTTTGGCGCGGGTGATTTTGTAAGTCTCCATCGTGCCCTTGCCGCCAACCTTGACGCCCAGGCGAACGGTGGTGCCCGCGTTGCCGCGGATCAAATCGACGACGTCTTTCAGAGGCATCTCGACGATGTCGACCATTTCACCTTCCTCACCTTGGCCGACCATGATGATGACATCGTCTGGTTTTAGCTTGCCGTCTTGATCGGCAGCGCCGCCGGGGATGACGTCCATCACGACGGTGTTGCCATCTTTTTCACGCAACGCCGCGCCGATGCCTTCCAGCTCCAGATTCATGCTGATCTGAAAGTCGTGGTAGGTCGATGGCGACATGTAGGTCGAGTGAGGATCGTAGCCCATGGTGACGGCCGTCAAATACATTTCCAACAGGTCGTCGCTGTCGGTCGACTTCCAACGACGGGCATAGCGAGAGTATCGACGTCGCAGCAGATCCAGAGCCTCTTCGCCCGTCTTGTCGTCATCTTTCAAGTCCAACAGGGCGTACTTGATCTGGCGGCGCCATCGCTCGTCGGCTTCCTGATCCGTCTTTGCATAAGTCGTCTTCTCGGGGTCGATGATCAGCACTTCCTCTTTGTTGAAATCAATATTCTCCTTCAACAATTTCATCGCTACCTCAACCCGTTCGCTGACGCGTTGGTTGAAACGCCCAAAGATCTTATAAGCCAACGACAGATCGCCTTCACGCACCATGTCGTCGATCTGCGTGGAGTACTGACGGAACTCATCGACGTCGGATTGACGGAAATAGAGCTTCAAAGGATCGAACTGATCCAAGTACAGATCCAAGGCCCGTTTGCTGATCGAATCGTCCAACTCCGAACCAGAAACGTGATACTCGGGCATCAACCGAGCGATCAGCCGGGCGACCGTACGGTCTTTCGGCCCGGCTCCGGGCAACTCCTGTGCTTCCGCCAGGACAGCAGTGCACAGAAACGAAAGGGCCAGTAACGATGCCAGAAAACGGTGACTCACTCGATGATCCATAACGAATACCTGTTCGGGTTTTGATCTCATTGTGTATCTCTCTCGGGGCAGTAACCACATCGCGTCGGGTTTGACGCGGCAAGCGTGATGACTGCGCCGGGATTGAAGGTAGGGAATCGTAGGAAAGTGACAAAAATGGGGCAATGTTGGTTTTGGCCGCCAACACCCCCTATTCCATACGAACTGTGCCGTCGATCGGTTTTCCCATCGCCCCCTATCTTACCCGATCTCAAGTCCATCCTGCTTGCCACTACTGGCCAGAAGTTCCTTCTTGAGTCTCCTGCTGGGCCCCGCCTTGAGTCTCCTGCTGGTCACCACCCAGGGTCGGATCCTCCGCCGGAGCCAGTTCGACCTCCAGGATCATTTCCTTTCCATCTCGCTGAATTTTGACCTTTTCGAACGATCCGATGGGGGTCCGCTCGATCGCCTCTTGCAAACTCGTCAAATCACGCACCCTTTGGTCACCAAATTCTAGGATCACGTCCAGTTGCTTGAATCCCGCCCGCTCAGCGACCGAATCTTTGATGATTTGATAGACCAGAACACCCAAGTTCGGGGGCAGCTTGAATTTTTCCGCAATTCTTGGTTTCAGCTCGACAAGCGTGGTCCCGATGGCGGCACGGCGGACACGGCCATGCTGATCCAACTCGTCGGCGATCCATTTGGCTTGGTTGATCGGGACTGCGAATCCGACCCCTTGATAGAATCCGCTCCGCGTGGCGATTGCCGTGTTGATGCCGATCACCTTGCCGTCCAAATCCACCAGAGGGCCACCGGAATTTCCCGGATTGATCGCCGCGTCGGTCTGCAACAGTCGACCGCGTTTGATTCGACTCAGCCGCCGATTCTTGCCGCTGATGATGCCCGCACTGACCGTGGCCTCAAGTTTGAATGGGCTACCAATGGCCAGGACCCAATCGCCGATCTCCAACGCATCGGAGTCGCCCACCGCGACGGCGGACAACGGACGGCTGGTATCAAGCCGCAGAATCGCGATGTCGCTCTCCGGATCGCTCATCACTTTGATCACCGCGACCTTGGTTTCGTCTGAAAGCTGAACTTCGACGCGTTTGGCTCGGGCGATCACGTGGTGATTGGTGATCACCAAACCATCGTCGCTGACAATCACTCCGCTGCCCAAACCGGTCAGCTCCTGATCTGTCTTTTCAGGTGCCGGAGGCGTGGGGGTCTCCGCACGCTTGAGCAACGGCAGCCCACCATCCTCCTCCGCCTCATCGGCATCCGGTTCGGCGATGTCCTCCTCGTCCTCGGACTGGTTTTGGCCGTAGGTGTAAACGACAACGACCGATGGCGAAGCACGCTTTGCCGCCAGCCGAAACGCACGCGAGAGAGCTTTCGGTCCGGCTTGCACCGCAGCGGCTTCGATCGCCGCCGCCTGGATCTCGGCAGCTTCCTGTAATGTCACCGCAGGCTTTTCCTCGTCGCCATCCGGTTCCACTTGCGTGCCGCCGGCCCCATCTTCGGAAAGTCCACCCGGTGCCGGATTCAAGGCACTCTCCTGCGCCGAAACACACCCCGTGTTGGTGTACCCGGCCAATGCTGTGACAAAAACGATCCAAGCGAGCAGAAACTGGACGGAATGAAACATCGAAGGAACATACTCGTGTTTTGAGAAAACAACCCAACAAGATCCATGCAGGCCAGTCGCTGAGAAAGAGCTTGACCGTGACAAGGGTCATTTTCCACCCAAACGCCTGCATACAATCACTGCTTGGAATATAACCGAGGTCCCTGATCACGGGCATCCTGATTCCACCATCGACACGTTTGACCACAGGTTTGACGGCGTATCGGGCCGCAAATGAACTCCGCAAGCCAACTCCGCAAGCGAACATTGCATATGAACGTTGCACAACTGCTCAGCAAGAAACGCCACGGCGGCGAACTGACCGATGCCGAGATCTCTCTGTTGATCCAAGGATACTGTGACGGTCGAGTCGCGGATTACCAGATGTCGGCTTTGGCGATGGCCATTTGCCTGCAAGGCATGACGCCACGCGAAGTCGCCACGCTGACCAAGGCGATGTTGGAAAGCGGTGAGCGTCTGCCGCGTGAAAGTTCGGACCGCCGCGGGCGACCACGTGTGGACAAGCACAGCACCGGCGGCCTGGGCGACAAGATTTCCCTTGTCTTGGCACCGCTGTTGGCCGCTTGCGATGTCGACGTGCCGATGATCAGCGGGCGTGGTCTCGGCCTGACCGGCGGAACATTGGACAAACTGGAGTCCGCCGCCGGATTTCGTAGCGATCTGACGATCCAACAAATGGACGCGCAACTGCAACAACTGGGTACCTTCATCGCCGGTGCATCGGAAAAAATTGCCCCGGCGGATCGACGACTCTATGCGCTTCGTGACGTCACGGGCACCGTCGATTCCGTTGCGTTGATCACCGCCAGCATTCTGTCCAAAAAACTGGCCGCCAACCTGGACGCACTGGTGATGGATGTCAAAGTCGGCTCGGGCGCGTTCATGCAACGAATGGACGATGCCGTCGAATTGTCACAGTCGCTGGTTCGCGTCGGGGCCGGAGCCGGACTGCCGACATCCGTGCTGATCACCGACATGGACCAACCCCTGGGCGAAACCTTGGGCAACGCGATGGAGTTCAACGAAGCCGTCGAGGTGCTCAGCGGCGAAGGCCCCCCGGCAGTTCGCGAGCTGACCGTCGAGTTGGCGGCCAATCTGCTTTGCCAAGTCAACGTCACCCCGGATCGCGACACCGCGATGGATCTACTCTCACGCAAACTCGATGACGGCTCGGCTCGCCAAAGATTCGAGGAAATGATCCGTGCACAAGGCGGTTCCTGGACGAAGCCGCTGAAAATTGCCCCTGAATTCTCCAAAATCGATGCGCATTGCGACGGATACATTTCGCGTTTCGATTGCCGGGTCTTGGGTCAGTGCGTCGTCGATATCGGCGGCGGGCGACGTCAGCTCGGCGACACGATCGATCACTCCGTGGGCATCCGAGTCCACGCGAGAGTGGGGCAACGTGTGAACAAAGGAGACAGGCTTTTGACGCTGCATTGCCACCGAGAGCCCGCGACAGACTATTCTAGTGCTCTGCGAGGGGCCATTGAAATCGTTGATGTACCGGTCGAGTGCCGTCCGTTGATCATCCAGCGGATCGATTCCTTATCTACCACTTATCGCTAATTGATCGATGCCCGAACTGAAATCACGTGAGATCGAACGCCTGATTCGATGCGCCTGCGACGCACGAGACCATGCCTACGCGCCGCACAGCCACTTCTACGTCGGCGCTGCTGTCCTCTTGGATGATGGAGAAATCATCACCGGTTGCAATGTCGAAAACGCCAGCTACTCCCTGTCCCTATGCGCCGAACGGGTTGCTGCGTCAGCAGCCGTCGCCAAAGGATACCGGTCTTGGCGTGGCATCGCGATCGCCAGCCTCGGTGGCGTGACCCCGTGTGGTGCCTGCCGCCAATTCTTGTCAGAGTTTGGTACCGACCTGCCGGTTGTCATGACCAACGTGCTGGACGGCAGCCGTCGTATTCGCAAACTCAGCGAACTGCTGCCCGACGCTTTCGACGCGTCGAATTTGCCATCACACGCGTGACCTCGCACGCAACCTGCTAGCCCGGATTATTCACGCTGGCTCACTGCAGTATTCACAATACGTTTGCACGAAACGGTTTGCGCGGATCGGTGCGAAAACAGTCTGCGCATATCAGCCGCCACGCGTCTCGATACGCGTTTTCTAATGACGCGGTAAAACGCTTGGCATCGACGATCGTGGACTGAACGTCTGTCCGCAGTCTCGCTCGCGATGCTTGCAGTGCATTCCAATCCGATGCCAGCTTCGCCGCCAGTTGAACATACTGGGCCGTTGATCGAGCAACCCAAGCGCCGTGCCCGACATTCTCGACGATCGCTGCTGTACTGCGAGCACTGCGGCGATCACCATACATCGCCAATACCGGCACCCCCATCCACAACGCTTCCAACGTTGTTGTGCCGCCCGCCCAAGGAAACACGTCCAGAGCGATGTCGATTTCGTGATAGGTTTCCAGGTAGCTGGCTCCATCGTACCGACTGCGTATCTCCATCCGCTCCGCCGAAACACCACGGGCAATCAATCCGTCACGCAAATCACTGGCGGCCGATTGCGTAAACCGGGTATTGAACACCAACAGTTTGGAACCAGGCACGGCATGCATGACCGCCGCCCAAAGATCACGCACCGAATCGGTGATCTTGATCGGACGATGCAACGCTCCAAACGTGACGTGCCCCGCATTCATCGCTGGCGTGGGGTGGACGGCGGGTGCATTCTCCGGAACAGAAAAACAAAATGACCCGCCCGGCAAACGCAACAGTTGCTCCACGTGCCAAGTTTCCTCTCCCTCGGGATCTTGGGTCTGACACGTCAAACGATAATCAATCGCTTTGAGCCCCGTGGTGTTCGGATATCCCAGCCAAGTCATCTGCACTGGCGCAGGACGGCGGGCGAAAACCAACAACCGATTCTTGGACGTGTGACCGGCCAAATCCACCAAGATGTCGATGCCGTCCTCGACCACCTGCTGTGCGACTTGATCATCCGACAAGCCGTTGGTAAACCGCCAGTGGTCCGCATGCCGCATCAGTTGCTCTGTGACATGATCCGGCGACGCGACTTCGGCATAACAATACACTTCGACGCACTCCCCGTCGTGTGATTTCATCACCGGCATGATGTACGAGGCAATTGCGTGGTTGCGAAAATCGGGCGAGACATATCCGATTTTCAGTCGTCGGTCCGCTCGCATGTCTCGCTCGCCGATCGACACCTTGGGCCATTCGCCGTAACGTTGTCCCCACTGGCAATGCTGATGAAACAACTCCGCAGGCTCCACGCCGGGATCGGTACTACGTAGATACAGCAACGTTCCTGCGGCTTCACTGAGATCGGGATTCAACTCGATGGCTCTGGAGAAACACTCCGCCGCTTCGTCTCGCTGCCCCATCTCCAACCGAACAAACCCCAACGTGCATACAGCAAAAGCGTCGCGTGGGTCCAGCTCCAACGCGTGACGGATCTCTGCCTGGGCAGCCTCCGCGTCTCCCGCGTCCAACAACGTCTTGCCGAGATAGTGGTAGGCCTTGGCATAGTCGCCACGCTGACGAATGACTTGACGAAAGATCGATTCGGATTCCGCTAGACGTCTTGCAGCTTGCAACGTCCTGCCCAAACCGACGGCAGCTTGAACCAACATCGGATTGACCCGCAACGCGCCGGTCAACATCTCGATCGCTAAATCCCATTTGCCCTGCTGACGCAATGCCTCTCCCAGATTCATCATCACCAGGGAATCACCAGGGTTGCGAGATAGCACTTCTCGGTACAGTTGCTCGGCATCGCGCGATCGGCCTTGTGACTGACGCAGATTGCCGAGGTTCATCAAGGCAACACAATGGCCGGGATCAATCGCCAACGCCGCCTGGTACTGCTGCTCGGCGTCATCCACCTGCCCCAGCTCGGAAAAAACCGCTCCCAGCGAACATCTCGCCGGCACGGAACTCGGATCTGCCTTGATCGCCCGCTCCAAAACATCACAGGCCGGCTCGTATCGCCCCAGCGAACGATAGACCCATCCCAAATTCGCCAACAGTTCTGGATGCCCAGGAACCAAAGCATCGGCCTGTGCCAAACACTCCAGAGCCTGCTCATCTTCTCCGCCCGCATGCAGCGTCATGCCCAACAGATGCCAAGCGTCCGCATTGGTCGGCTCTCGTTGAATGACCTCACAATAGATCGCTTTCGCGCCGCCCAGGTCTCCCGCCCGATGCAGTTGCAGCGCTCCCTCGACAGAACACTGTCCGACAGAACACTGTCCGACAGAACACTGTCCGACAGAACATTTACCAGTCGAGGAAACACCGCCGGCGGCTGGGCGGCGCACTTTGCGTTTTTTCTTCTTTGCCTTGGACACAGATCCATCTCACCAAAGGAGGCAGTACAACCAGAACATCGGGTATCGAGGGCTCCGCCAGTATTCTCTGACGGAAAGTCGTTTCTAAACAGCGCGTCGAATGACCGACCGTTTCGCATCCGCCAGGCTTCGGATCGCCGCACACACACGATCGACATCACTCTCCCGCAACGCACTGCCCGTCGGCAAGCACAGCACGCTGTCACACAGCCTCTCGGTAACGGGCAACCGATCGATACGCTCTCGATACAGCGTGCGGTACGGCTCCATACGATGACACCCGGGATAAAAATATCGTCTGGCCAGCACGCCGACATCGTGCAATGATCGCATGACATCATCTCGCGAACATCCAAACTCAGATTCATCAATCTCGACGACGATGTACTGCCAGTTGCAATGCTCTAAATGATCCAAAGAAAACAGCCGAACTCCGTCGATGCCCGCCAGTCCATCTCGATAGTTCAAGTAGTGACGACGATTGCATTGCAGGATCGATTCGAGATCGGCAAACATGGACAACCCCATTGCCCCGCAGACTTCGTTCATCTTGGCGTTGGTTCCGATTCCCACCACGTGATCAACTCCGGCAAAACCAAAACTTCGCATCCGACGAATCTTTGCAGCCAATGCGTCATCGTTCGTCGCGATCGCCCCACCCTCAAACGTGTTGAAAAACTTGGTCGCGTGAAAACTGAACACCTCACACTCACCGCTCTGGCCGACCATTTTTCCATGATTCCCACAACCAAACGCGTGAGCAGCGTCGAAGAACAACCGCAAGCCATGATCCGATGCAAGCTGAGCCAGCTCGGTTGGGTTGCACGGGCTGCCCCAAAGATGTACTCCCAAGATCCCCGTCGTACGGCTTGTCACCAAACGAGCAACGTGATCGGGATCGATCGTGTGGCGGATCGGATCGACATCAGCAAACACAGGCGTGACGCCCTCCCACTGCAGCGCGTGTGCGGATGCGACGAAGGTAAACGAAGGCACGATGACTTCGCCCGTCAAATCCAATGCCCGACAGGCGAGCTGTAAACCCAACGTTGCGTTGCACACTGTGACGCAGTGCCTGACGCCCAGGTACTCGCACAACTTTGATTCCAATTCGGCCACCACAGGACCGTCGTTGGTCAACCGTCTGCTGCTAAAGATCTCGTCAACCAGCCGGTGAAACAGATCGCGGTCACCGACATTGGGACACCCGACATGCAGAGTAGGCGGCAACTCGATGCAGTCGGAAAACTCGCTGCTGAAATCCATTGGCCGATCACTTCCATGCATGACACGTCGGCGTACAATCGCCCCACTGTTAACCTTGTTCGGTTAGACAATGGATAACGCTTGAACGGAACATCACGTGCCAAGCCGCCAGTGGCTCACGCAAGTTCGATGATGGCGTCGGCAACCTGCGTCGCGATGCGTTGGCTCTGCTCGCTATTTTCGTACGAATCTCGGGCGACCGGCAGCAACATCAACTCTCTCTGCAGTCGATCCGTCAGGGGAAAGGTGCCGCATGAGGGTTTTACGACATGCACGGGAAAGCCGCGTTCCGTGAGTCGTCGCACCAGCTCATTTCGCGTGACCGAAAAGTCGCCACTGACAATCACGGGGCAACACTGATGGTTTGGCGCAACCGTTCCTGGAAATCCATATAAACTCAATCCCTTCACATCGCCAAGCTTGGCTTGATAGATCTCTGCGACCGCCTGATTCCGCACCAATGTGTCCAACAAGCGAGACAACGACCGCAGCCCGACTCCCGCTTGAAACTCCGAAAACCGACCATTACAAGTCGCAATCACATCCACCTTTTGTCGCGTTCCGTAGCTGCTACGAATGTTGCGAAAGACTTCGCCCAATGCATCGTCGCTGGTCGCAATCAGACCTCCCTGCAAAGACGAAACGATCCGCTCAGGTCCAAGCCCAAACACGGTGACCACATGCGGTGATTGACACACGTGCCCCTCCTCCGATCGACTGGCAAACGAATCCAATGCCTGGATCACAACCGCAATCCCTTGTTCACCCAGCCACTGCAGGATCGCGGGATCACAACGATTGCCCCAGGTCTCAACCAAACAGACGGCGGCCACTTGCTTGTCGATCACCCGACGCAGTGAATCCAGACTCGGTTGATGAGTCAGTGGGTCCACATCACATTGCCGAACGGGCAGTTTCAACCAAGCACAGGTTTCCACCGCTGCTTGCCCACAAAACGCAGGCACGACAACGTCACCGCTGACTTGAAATCCGGCCAACGCGATCAGCAACGCCAGGGATTCGTTTCCGACCGCAATCACGTTGCCCACGCCCAGCAACTCCTCCAGTCTCGACTCTAATCTCTGTGCCAGCGGCCCGTGGTTCGTGAAGTAGCGGTTTTCGTAGATCTGCTCCAAGACACGGCGGCAGTCTTGCAGCGAAGCTGAGCTTTCCCAGGATACAGAATGATGATTCATGGCCCTTGCGCATCCTGTCGCTCCAGCGTTGCGACACACTTGATGAAGGCACAGGTCTTTCGCACATCATCCACACTGACCATATCACCACACGGCAAGTTCAGATAATGCTTCATGACCTGATCGGCAACCTGCGTCTTGGTATACCGTACGGGATACTCGTAGCCGCGGTCGTGCAACGCGGGATAGTAATGGGGACGTGCCAGGATATGCTGCTGGTTGAGTCGCTCCATCAAAACATCACGTGACAAGACAAACTCCTCCGTCACCTCAACGACAACGTTCTTTTGCGAGGTCTGCTGAGAATCATCAAACGTCAGTAAGCGTATTCCAGCGACGCTGGCAAGCTCTGCTCGATAGGTTTCGTAGACTTCGCGGTTGTGCGCCACGATCAAATCGATTTCTTGCAAGCTGGCCAATGCGAATGCAGCGTGTGGATCGCACAGCTCCGCGTTGATCGACAAGGGTGCCTCCGCTGACCTTGCGGAGTCCCCCGAGCGAAAATCCATCAACTGGTCACGAAAGACTGAGTCGTCTGTACAAACATAACCACCCTCCAGTCCGTTGATCAGCTTGCTCGCGTGCAACGAGAAAACTTCACCCACACCAAAGGATCCGATCCGCCGACCACGATACGTCTCATGAACCGACTCGACCGCATCGAACACGATGGGAACCTGAAACGTGTTGCTGATCGACATCAACCGATCCACGTCACAACAATTGACGATCGGATGAACAGCCAATATCAATGCCGTCTCGGCCGTCAATGCATCGATGACGGCGTCACAATCGATTGCCAAACCGTCTGGCTCGTTGTCGACAATCACAGGAATCTTGTCCGCCCAATAGACGACGTCAGCCAAACGCCGGTAGGTCATCGACGGAATGATCACTTCCGTCTTATCGGGTGCCGCACGCAATCGAATCGCTGCGACCAAAGCCCAGAAACCGGTCGAGAATGCGACACAGTATTTGGCATGGTGGTACTCACAAAGTTGGTTCTCCAACTGACCAACCACCTTGCCTCGTTCAAGATGCCCGCTGGAATCGTGAGCTTGCTGGAGGATGCCCAGTACGCGATCGAAATCCGGCAGGTACAGATTCGATGTCGAGATCGGCGACTGGAAAAGTTTGCTCATCCGCGTTCCGCCGATTCAACGTGATGGGTGGTGGATCACAAGATCAAAACGATAACGACTGGAGTAAAAGTCACTTGGCATTTCAGTCACCTCGGCATGATAACCGACGGCCTGACAAGTTTGAATCAACGCCTTTCGATTCCACCAAACCCCGATTGCCGACTGAGGATCGTCGAGATCAAAGTCGTCGATGCCACGTGCGGCGAAGAACTCTCCCGCCTTATCACGGTCTGCGATGTTACCGATGAATAGTGTTTTCAAGCTCGGCAGCCCCGATTTTAATTCTGCAATCAGCCGTAAAAAGTCATCCGGCTGCAGATACCCCATGCATCCATAGATAAGCACTTTGGTCGCCCCGCTCGCTGCTGACAAGTATCTATCTGTCCAGCGGATGTCGGATTGAATGTAACAGATCGCCTCGCTGGGCTGGAAATAGTCGCCTGCAATTTCCAGCAGGTAGCTTGAGAAATCAACGCCCGTGTATCGATCGATGCCGTCAAAAAACTCAGACGCCAAGGCTCCGTTTCCGCACCCCAAATCCAATAAATGATCATCTCCGCACAGTGCCAGATGACGGCCAACTTGGGCTACGATCTGCTCAATATCACGCTCCGAAACCGGCTGCCCGTTCACGGTACGCTTGATCTGACGCCAGAAATCCGTCCGCGAAAACCGCTTGGGATACTCCTTGTGCAACGCTTCGCCAATTGATGAGTCCTGGTCCATGCTCAAGCCGCCTTGATTCGTTGACGGGGAACGGCGTGTTCATCATACAACTGAACATCGTGCAAAATTTTCGCACGCGTTACCTTCAATCCGTTGAACATCAGTACATCCAAAATGGACAGGGCTGGCGAGAAAGACTCATTGAATTGTGAGTAGGGTGCCAGGTCATTGGACAGAAACGTCAACCGCACACCCGCAGCAGCAAACTCTGCCGCGTGAAAAATATCGCGTCCATTGACTGGGTTGATGTACTCCGATGCGCCCATTGCCTTGGAGATCTCAACTGCCCACCGCCCCGGATGCTCTGCCTCGCTCATCTCGGGCAAGAGTTCATTGAACGCGATCGGCTGGAAACTGATTTGCAGCGCGTCGCAGACGACGTGCAGGCTGTGAACGTTCAGTTCAACGATGCTCGTGGCCGGGCAACCAAGGCAGTCACGCAACACCGTCATGGCTTGATCAAAAAACGGTGCCCTTCGCCGATAGTGCGCGACTTGGCCCAAAATCTTGGATCGCCAATCCGTTTGATCAGAGATCTGGATGTCGCGAATCGGCGTGCTGCGGCAGTGTTTCGCAACGGGCACGGTGATGAATTGTGGCTCACCGCTGGTTGGATGCAGGATTCGATTTCGATTGATCCATCCATGGCGGATGTACTGCACGGGATCAAAAACGACGAACCGATCGGTAGCCGCGATCAGACTAAAGTACCCCAGGTACGGCAAGAAATAAGGCTGCATCGCAGCAATTCGCATCGGTATGCCCCTCACACCCATCAATAGTACGATTGACGAATCCAGCGAGTCCATTCGAGCTGGCGGTCAACTTGTAGGAAATGACAATCCCCGCCTCTGGTGTCAAGAGAGATCTGGCCACAGGAATGCAATCGACAACGCCTATCAAGCCCTCCATATCGGTTAGAATCGGACGTGAGTCGCTAGGAACAAGCCCCAGGAACAAGATCGTTCAACTCATTTCCAGCCACTATGTCTACTGGTGAACCGTCATGAAAACGTTGCTGACACTCGCACTGCTGACCTGCGTCTGGGTCTCGTGCACCAACTTGGTCTCTGCCGAATTTCCACCTGGATTTCAAGAACTATCGATCGGAGACGACGCACCGGAGTTCAAACTCCCCGGTATCGATGGTCGCGATTGGACCTTAAAGGATTTCAGTGAAGGCAAGGTGTTGGTGGTTTACTTCACGTCCAACCACTGCCCGGTCTGTCATGCGCATGACCCGCGATTCGTGGAGATGCTACGAGAACTCAAGGGACAAGAAACCAAGGGACAGAGCATTGCGGTCGTTGCGATCAATCCCAATTCGGGCGACGGACTGCGGCCTGACGAATTGGGCTACTCGAAATACAACGATAGCTTCGAAGACATGACGCCGTACGCCAAAGAGCACGGCTTCACGTTTCCTTACTTGTACGATGGCGCCACCCAAGCAACCGCGAAACGCTACGGCTGCTTGGCAACGCCTCACGTTTTCGTTTTCGATGCGCAGCGAAAGCTTCAGTACAAAGGCCGCTTGGACAATTCGCGATACCCCGATCCATCGACCGTCAAAGAGCAAGATGCAAAGAACGCGATCGTTGCCCTGCTGGCCGATCAACCTGTTCCCGTGCAGGTGACGAAACCCTTCGGTTGCTCGACGAAGTGGCGTGAAAAGATTGCCGACGTCAAACGAGACGAACAAGAATGGCAGAATACCCCGGTGACCTTGGACGACATTGACGCGGCAGGACTCGCCAAGCTGGTGGCGAACGACACCGAGAAGTACCGATTGTTCAACGTCTGGTCGACCAGTTGCCTGCCCTGCCTGGAGGAGTTCCCCGGACTGATCGCCGTCTCACGAAGAATGGGGCTGCGGCCCTTTGAACTCATCACCCTGAGCACGGACTTGCCAGACGATCGCGAGCGGGTCAGGAAATTTCTCTCGGGCTACCGCGCCGCACTGCCCAAACGATTGGAGCCATCGTTGAAACAGGAAGGCCGAACGTCGAACAACTATCTTTTCACCGACCCGGACGCGGACAGCCTGATCAATACGTTGGACCCAGAATGGGAGGGGCCACAACCGCACACCGTCCTGGTTGCCCCCGGCGGCAAAGTCGTCTTCCGACACAACGGCAAGATCTCAGAAGAAAAACTGCTGACAGAAATCTTGCAGGTGATGACAGAAACCTATCAACCGTAACGGGCGTGATGACCTCGTCCACTACGAAATCCGTCACTTATTGATTTCACGTCTCGGAGAGACGTGCAATTTAATAAGTTACCGCTTGCGGATTGTCGTTCGACTCTCCGAGTCGACAACGTACAGCCGAGAACGCCATCGACTTGGAAAGTCGAGCGACAATTGTTTACCTTCGCGTCCCGGAGAGACGCGGCTACGTGAAACCTCCACGAAACAATACCTGGGACCAAATATGCTGCGTCTACTGCACACCGTTGTCATCACTGGATGCCTCTGCATGACGGTGATCGCTCAAGACAAGGCCGCCGACCTCGCTGCGACGATGGGGCGGCATGTCACCGACGTCAAAACGGAATCCTTTCACGAGTTCAAAATGCTGGTGGGCGAGTTCGACGGGGTGACTTGTCGAATCGTTCAGCCGATGACAGCCGCGCCGGGAAACCCTTGGGTTTGGCGAGCCCGGTTCTGGGGGCACCAACCCGCTTTTGATCTCGCAATGCTGCGTCGCGGTTGGCACGTGGCGTACTGTGACGTCGCGGATCTGTTCGGCAGCGACCAAGCAGTCCGACGTTGGAATGACTTCTACAAACTCACGACACAAATGGGACTCAGTGACAAACCGTTGTTGGAGGGCATGAGTCGAGGCGGATTGATTGTCATGCGTTGGGCATCAGCGAATCCGACAAAAGTATCTGGTATCTACGTCGACAACGCGGTGATGGACTTCCGTTCGTGGCCGGGCGGCAAAGGAACCGGGCCTGGCGCGGCGCCGTCTTGGCAGAAATGCCTCGCCGCCTATGGCATGACCGATGCCCAAAGCGAAACCTACGACTCCGGTCCACTGGATCGCCTTGAACCACTCGCCAAAGCCGGTGTGCCGATCTATGCGTTGATCAACGAAGCCGACGAGGTGGTCCCACCGGCCGAGAACGGTGACATTTTGGTGCAACGTTATCAAAAGCTGGGCGGCAAAATCACCCAACACCGCCGCCCCGGCCTCGGCCACCATCCCCACGGCCTGACCGACCCAACGCCCATCGTGAACTTCGCATTGGAATCATTCAGCATCACGTCCGATCGTTAGTGCCGTGGCACAGGGATGCCAGCTGCGCTGGGAGAGGTGACACGCACAGACACCTCCACCAAGGAACTTGGGGGAGGTCGAGCAGAGCCGTTTAGGCGAATGCGAGGGAGGGGGTATGGGTGAAGCAATAGGTTCACCAACGCGGTTTGCGGCGCGTAGGCCCCCGCCCGGATCTTGCTTCGCTTGATCCGACCTCCCCCGGTTGCGGAGACTGCTGATTTAATCGTGTTGCATTGTGTCTGTGAGCCGATGGCGCTAGCCACGGGCCTCGAAGGGTTCCGTCAACACCATTAGGCCCGCGGCTAGCGGGCCGTTGATTTAGTGAGCCGCGACGCGTAAGCGGCCGGGCCTACCGCATTGCCCGGTGCCTTACGGCCCACGGCTCAACCTTGCGTTCCCAATTTCGATTAAATCAACAGCCCGCTAGCGCCTTGCGGCTCACTAAATCAGCAGTCTCCTGCGCCGGTGGAGGTGACAGAAAACTTGCGCAAACCATAAAAGACACAACACCAAATTTTGAGCAGTCCAGGCTTGCCCCGGTTCGGAGCAATAACTGGCAGCTACCGCCAACACAAGCGCATTCAGCATCCCACTGCCCCAACAGCTCATCGTATCAAGCGGATGACGGCGAGCGTCTCAGGGCGTATGACACCATCGAACGCTTGATAACACAACAACGCGAACGCCATCGACTTGGAAAGTCGAGCGACTATTTTTCCCTAGCGGCTCGGAGAGCCGATCGGAGATCACGAGACCGGCTCTGGCGGCAAAGCCTTTTCGACCACGGCGGCACCGATGCTGTCGCCGAATACGTTGACTGCGGTTCGAAATCGGTCCAGCAACCAGTCGACCGTCAGGATCAAGCCGATGTACTCCAGCGGCAATCCGACCGCGTTGAGCACGATCAGCATCGTCACTAAACCGGCTTCCGGGATCCCCGCTGCTCCGATAGCCGCCAAGGTGGCGGTCACCGCAATGATCATCTGCGTCGTGAAGGACAAATCGAAACCGGGGATCGTTTGCGCGATGAAGATCGCCGCGGCGGCTTCGTACAACGCGGTGCCGTCCATGTTGATGGTCGCACCGAGCGGGACCACAAACTCGGTTGATTTCTCCGACACACCGGCTTCTTCGCAACACTCCAACGTCACGGGCAGTGTCGCCGACGAACTGGCGGTCGAAAACGCCATTAACAGTGCTTTGGACATGCGATACATGAACACGTAAGGGTTTTCACGTCGCACGATGTAGAAAATCAGCGGCAGAGTGATGAACGCGTGCAAACCCAGACCGACCAGCACGGTCGAAAAGTACCAGCCGATCTGCATCAATTCGGCCCAGATCCCACCGGTTCCGTCTTCGATGGCCTCTACCTGCGCTTTCCCGAATCGGGCAGCGACCAAACAAAAAATCCCCAGCGGCGCCGCTTTCATCAGTAACAGCACAAACTTCATCAACAGTTCGTTTGATTGCTCGATGAAGGTCTGCACCGTCGCCACCTCTTTGCCCATCGTGGTCATCAGCGCGGCGAGGATGATGGCGAAAACGATGATGGGCAGCAATTGTGTGTTGGCCGCCGAAACGAACAGATTGTCCGTGACGAGCATCAGAGCAAGGTTCTTGATGATCGTACCGACCCCCGGCTGCTCGGCTTCGCCATCGGGCAATCCTTGCAAGACACCGGACACCTCGTTTTGACTCAGCCCGCTGTCTTCACTGATCGACTTGATGATCTTTGACTTCGGCGTCCCCATGCCTCCTTCGCCCAGCTTGTCGATCGCTGCTTGATCAACCGTCCCCACGCCGGGACGCATGATGTTGACCACGATCAAACCGACGATCACGGCGAGCACCGTGGTGGCTAGGTAATAACCGATTGCGGCAGCGCCAGGTCGCCCGAGTTTGCGGACGTCTCCCATGCCCATGATTCCGCACATGACGGAGGTAAACACTAGGGGCACCACGATCATCTTCAACGTGCGCAGGAAGAGTTCGCCGCCGATATCCAGCGACTCCGCGAAATGCGGCGCCACCAGGGCCAAAATGATCGCCGCGATGATGGCGACACAGATGTACAACGTGAGTCGAGATCCGTGACCCGATTTTGCTGATTCCGTGTCCGACATGAAATGATTCCGTGTGAATGAAAAGCAGTGTCGTTTGCGGCAGTCTAACCGATTGCGTGTCTGATGGGCGTGGAAGCGTATGAAAATGGTCGCTCGCAACCGGCTCGAAGAGCCGGACTATTGTCGCTCGACTTTCCAAGTCGTTAGCGTGCCCCGCCGATGATTCCAACATCACCGCAACCGCGTTCGCAACCCAGGCGGTCGTCCAATGCCATCACGTCAATCTTACGGTCTCGCCGACTGAAACGCTTCGACTACGCTATCGACTTGGAAAGTCGAGCGACAAACCTACTGCACATAAGCGTCGGCGGCGTATTGGTTGGACAATCGGCTGCTGCTGTCACATGGCAACGTACGGTACTGGTATCCCGATTCGACCAAGGCATCCTTGAGTGGATTGAATTCGGTAAAGGAATCGTCCCAAACGGCGATGACCACGTGATACTGTTGGTTGGAAAAGTTTGCTTTGAGAAACATCGTCAACTGGGACAACGACGCGTCGTTCACCGGATGCCCGCGATGGGGTTTCGGCGTCACACGCGTGACGCCGCCGCTATCTCGCAGCAGGAAGAAATCCTCGCGGTTCAGACTGCCTGGGTCTTCACTGGTCAACAGCGAATACCAACGACCGTATCGCAGCAAAAGGACGGCCTCTCCGGTTTGGCTGCGTGTCAGCGGTCGAAACTGGACGGTACGTTCCGATTGAGAACGCATTTGTTTGGCCTGATTCTCTTGCTCCGCGATCTCCTTTTCCAAAGCCTCGATCTGGCCTTCCAAATCACTCTCGGCCGCCTGCTGGTCAAGCCTGGCTTGCTCCTGCGAGTCCAACTTGCCATCCGCGCGTCGGGCGTGTCGCCGAGCCAACATCAACGTGCTTTCCAGTGAGCTCAGACGCTGGACTTTTTCACTCAGCGAACCGTCCGGGTCCAATCTTTCCAGCATGCGTTTCTGAGTCTCCAGCGCGACTGCGGTTCGCCTAGCCTCCGCTTCCAACAGGGTCGTATTGACAGGCTTGGTGGTCTCGATCGACTGCTCGGACTCGGGCTCATCCACACTGCTGCTGCCGCGGGCAAGGATCAGCAGGGCGGCGAGCAACGTCAGAAACATCACGCCGCCGAACACGTTGGAAACAGTGTCCAACAGCAAGTCCAGCGAATCCTGCTGATCGTCGTCTGATCGGCTACGTTTCATGGCAAGGACGGCTCCGTCACCAAAGTATCCTCGTCCAATAGCTCCAACGCGACGTTGAAACCCACCGCGCGAAACGCTTCCATGTACAGAACCCCGGCACCGGCGACGGAGGGACGCAGCAACAGGATGATGTTGCGCGACTTGGTCTTTTCCTTCAGTTTTGATGCAACCTGCGTCATCACGACGCCCGGCGGATCCTTGCGTTCAAAGTCCAGTGATGTCACGGTGCTGGGATCGGTCACGTCGAACAGATCCGCGTGCAAATCCCGCAAGTCCACGACCCACATGGGAACGTTCTGATTGGAGGCCGTTCGAAAAGCGACGAGCTTTCCCTTGGCGTGTCGTTGTCGCTCCGCCTCCAGTGTTTCAAGCTTCTTTTGCAACTCACCGCGTCGTTCCAAGATCGACTCACGCTGCTCGCTGACTTCTTGCGCCGCGATATCCGCCGCCAATTGTTCCGCTTGACGCTTCTGCTCGTCGGCCAAGCGAATCAACTCGTCGATCTCCGCCTGCGTCTGAGCGATCTTATCGTCCAAGTTGCTCTCGGCGGCGTGCAACAATGCTTCACTCTGTTGTCGCAGTTCGTCGAGCTGAGTCTTCATCTCCTGCAAACTCTGCTCCAACTCCTCGTACCTGGCCTCGGCGATTTCCGTTTCAGAAACAGGCGGCTCGGGAACGACCACGGCATCGTCATCCTGTTTTGCCGCTGCGGCGGCGGTACGGATCGTCAGTTGAACCACCAACAGCAGTAGAACAAACAACATCACGCCGGCGACACCGGTGATGATGTCTTGAAAAGAAAACAGGGTGATCGTTTGCTCTCGTTTGCGGCGACGCATGGCGATCAATCCCAAATCACGTCTGCGTCAATGGGCTCCGCCTCGATCGGCTGCGTCGCGGAACCATTTTCATCGTCCAAAGAGATTATTTCGGCATCGACGGGCTCAGGTGCAGAGGAGACTGGTGGCTCCGTTGCGGCGACGGGAGTGACTGCGGGCAAGGTTTGCCCCGCCTGTTGGGGAAGCTTGGTTTCCGGAACCCTTGCGCGCGACGCGGACTTAGGGCTGGGCTTTGGCAATGCAACCGCCGCTGAACTAGAACCATCGGTTCGCAGCCGACTGGAGATCTCACGCTGGCAATACTCGGTGCATTCATCCAAAAACTCTTCTTCGCGTTTCTTTTGGAACGTCATCGCCATTTGGACCAACAGGGCGGCGATCAAAGCCAATAAGGTCGTTTCGAACGCGGTCGCGAGTCCTCCGGTGACTCCCTTGAGCGCATCGATCAATTGTGCCGGATCATCGGTTTGACTGAGCACGCGACCGAAGCCCCCGATGGCGGAGGAGAGCCCAGAAACCGTCCCGATGAAACCGAGAATCGGGATCGCCCAGACCAACCCACGGATCAAGTTGAAACTCGTTTCCATCACTGATTCATCGTGCTCGGATTGCGTTCGCAGGATCTCGCCCAAGTCTCCGACGTGACTGAGACTGCGAACATTAGACAAGCCGACTTCGATGCGATGCAGCAGGACGAAGTGCTTCGGATCGTCGCTGACTTGATAGAGCCGATGCAGCACTTGTTCGGCCGTTTCGACCGACAACGCGAATTGCTCGTGTTCGATGTGATCGGGAATGACGTTCAGTCGCAGCGCGCGTCGTTGCAAACCGAGCTTGGACCGTTTGAGCCACAGGATCATTGCCGACCACAGGGCAAAGAAAACAATGACAAAGGGAGTCCAGCCGCGTCGAGTGAACATGTCCACCCAGGGATTTGAACCGATGGCAAATAAACCGCCAAAGAACCCGACGGTGACGGCGATCGCGATCAATGCGGGCAACAGACTGCCCACTCGCGTGAATCTAGATCCGCTGAAACCGAACTGTCGCTCGATATCACGACGCATCCAAACCAAGCGGTCTTTGCTGACGAGTGATGTTTCCATGAAATGACTCGTCCCCTAATCCCACTGTGTCATGCTGTAGACCATCGAACCGCAACGCACGCCATTGTCGATGCGAATCACACTGTCTGCAGCAGAGGAATCAATCGACACCAACTGCGATTCGTTGGACTCGCCGCCATGGGAAACAACAACCAAACCGTCACTCGGTGCATCGCCGACTAGCATTGCCACACGACTGCGATCTTGCATCGCGACCCAGCCTACCCAACGAGGTGCCTTGGGACGCGGCTGCTGAAATCGCTTGAAACCGGCCAACATGTCCTGCACACGCGAATCCCAGTCGGGAGGCGATTGCAGCAAGGCTCTCGCCGTGCGCGTGGCATCGAGGACTGCCGCTTGATTTCTCTGCTGCGGTGAAATCCAGTCCACGGTCGCGTCCAGCGTCGCATCAGACAATTTGGCTTGCCAATCGCCGAAGGCTGACCGCAGTGGTACGCTGCCGTCACTCGCAATCCGCATCAGCTTGCGCATCCAAATCACGCGATACACCGGATCAAATTCGGGCTCGCCCTGAAAGACCCTCAAGCCGTTGATCAGCCGGTACATGCTGGGGGTAAAATTTTCCGGACTCAGTCCCGAGAGCGTTGCCGCCGACTCGGCCGCGTAACGGCTGTGGCCTGCCATCCGAACACGTGGAGCGACTTGTTGACGAAACTGCAAACCGTAGTTCTTGGTCTCGCGAGAGAGCGTGAGGTCGGCAAAGTAAGGGACGACGTGGGCACGGTCCGATTTCGTTGACGGGTCCTGCTCGCTGTAAAAAAATTCCTGGTCGTCACCCGGATAAACATACATCGGCTTCATCAAATCCGACGCAAACTCTTGCCGTAGCTCCGCGATCAATCCTTTACGACGTTGAACGGCAATCAAGTGCTCTTCGAGCGGCGCACTGAGCTTAGAAAACGGGTGCTGCGGCGCAACACGCTCAGCCTCTCTGAGCACTTGAAACCACTGCTCGATCGTTGCAGAATCGACATCAATGTCCTGGAACCCCGGATGCTCCAAGACACGGATCCAAGTCAACGTGGCGCTGAGTTCGTCTGGCGAGTCAAGCGTTTGCCCTAAGTCACTCGACATGGCGTCGCCAGGCAAATCAGCGACGAAGTTCTTGATGCGTCCGAGATAGGTTTCCAAGTTCCCGACGGCGTCCGTGATCGCGGCCATTCGCTGCTCCCGCTTGGCCATCTGTTGATCACGCGATCCGTCTTGGGACAGCATCGCCACGGTCTGCTTTGCCGTGGCGGCCAGCTCGGGATTCGCCAAGTGGTGCGACGCGACAAACTCGTTGAGCTCCTTTTGCAACTCATACCGTCGCAATTGCCGCTCATCCTCGGTCATCGATTGTTGTTCTTGCGTCAGAAAACGATCCACCTGGTCCTGCAGTGACTGAAACTGGCTGGTTTGACCATCGGTGCGAGAGGCTTCGCGACGCAAACGTTGCTCTTCGAATTGCTCGTTGATCTCGGTCGCCGTCTCCTGCTCCTCCGCAGTCTTGGCCAAGTCCGTGATCTGCTGGACTTTGACGGGATCGAAATCGTCTGCCGGACCGGCTCGCAGTTGAGCGACCAAGCGTTTGAACTCACGAGCACGCTCTTCCTCGCGAGCCAAGGCTTCGGTGACCGTCCGCTGCCCCTCCACAAACACAGGGTTGGAGCGCGTCGTGTCGTCCAGTCCTTGCAAGAAACGCGAGGCCTCGTCCCATTGCTCGGTCCTCACCAGCTCGGCAAAGATGCTCTCGGACTGATTGAGCGACCGCATGCGATTGAGCGTCGTCAGTCCAAATCCGCCGACGACGGTGGCGAAGATCACGATCATGCTGCCGACGGCAAACAGGATGCGGCGTCGTTCCAACATCCGCTCTGCAGCCACTCGTTCGTTGGCTCGAAAGAGGAGCAACTCGGGGAGCCCACTCGCCGATGCTTGGGCACTTTCCAACGCCTCGACGATTTCGTGGCGCGACGCACTCGAATCGAGCACGCGTTGCAAGCGATAGACGGCCGGCGACGGTGAATGATCGATCACGTCACTCGATCTCAATGATGTCGTGATCCAAACTCAAGTCCGCCTTGGTTGCGCCCACGCGACCATCCAACGATTCGAGCAACTCACTGAGTGAGTCTCGCAACTGCTGGACTTCCTCATTACTCAAACCCTGATTCGTTTCTGCATCGGAATCACCTGCCTCGGCCGCTGCTTGGCTGCCGTCTGACTCGCCGTCACCGGACTCACCGTCACCTTGACCGGACGAACTCAGTTGCGGCAGTTCAAAATCTTTGCCCGGTGGAGGCATCAAGCGGGCGGCGTCGAGTGCTTTCTCCAAGGCGGCCGTTTTGTTTCCCCAGCGTTTTTCCGATTGGGCTTCCTCCAAAGCCTCCTTGGCGGCCTCTAATCGAGCCCGCCAATCCGTGTTGCCTTCTTCGTCTTGGAACTTCAATTCTTCGGCACGCTCGGCGTCCGCCAAGTCCTGCCTTGCTTGGGCCGAGCGAGTGGACGCGGTCTGTTTCGGTTTGGTGCACCCTGGACCGAACACGAAAACGATGCACAAGTAGCACATCGCTGCGATGCGTTGAATTGGAATGCGATGATTCACTCGATGGCTCCTGCCGCGATCAGGACTCGACTCAGTTCCAGACGTAGGTTGGAACCAAAGCTTTTACTCCAGCAACAACAATTGGACAGCCGTGGGGCAGCCCCCGATAGAGAACCATCATACACCAGAGCGGTGCGACACGTGAAATCAGGCCGGGGTGGCGTCGAGTTGAACCAAAACGGGCTCCCCTGCGGCTGCCTTTGTCGGTCCGCTGCCGCCGTTGGCATCGATCGCTTTCTGTTCCAACTCGGGTGAGACGAGCTGATAATGCACGTCGCGCTGCCGTGCCTGGAATCCGAGTTCTTCGATCGCTTCACGCATCTGTCGCAGAGACAAGAAGTGTACTGTTCCGGCTTCCGCGACCACGTTTTCTTCGATCATCAGGCTGCCCATGTCGTTTGCGCCGAACAGCAACGCGAGCTGCCCCATCTTTAACCCCTGAGTCACCCAACTGCTTTGGATATTGGGCACGTTGTCCAAGAACAACCGCGACACGGCTTGGGTCTTGAGGTACTCGAATGAGCCCGTTGCAGGGATGTGTGCCATCTCGGTGTTGTCGGGCTGGAATGTCCAGCAGATGAACGCGGTAAAACCGCCGGTCTCGTCTTGCAGGTCACGAATGCGCTGCAAGTGTTCGACTCGTTCGGCAAGCGTTTCGACGTGTCCGAACATCATGGTCGCGGAACTGATGCCGCCCAATTGGTGCCAGACGCGCATCACGTTCAACCAGTCGTCACTCATGACTTTGCCACGAGTCAAAACATGACGCACACGATCGACCAAGATCTCCGCACCGCCGCCTGGGATACTGCCGAGCCCTGCCGCTTTGAGCCGCGTCAGGACTTCCTCGATCCCCATGTTGTTGACTTTGGTGAAATGATGCAGCTCTGGCGGGCTGAAGCCGTGGATGTTCACCTCCGGGTACGCCGACTTGATATCCCGCAGCAGTTCCTCGTACCATTCCAGCTTGAACTTCGGATGCAATCCGCCTTGCATCAAAATCTGATTGCCGCCCAGCTCGACCGTCTCGCCGACCTTTGCCAACAGTTCCTCACGGGGCAACACGTAGCCTTCGTCGCTCTTGGGGCCGCGGTAAAACGCGCAGAAGTGACAAACTGCGGTACAGATGTTGGTGTAGTTGATGTTTCGATCGACGTTGTACGTCCGGAAAGGCTCCGGATGCATGCGCCGCGATACCTTGTCGGCGGCGGCACCGATGGCGGCCAAGTCGTGCGACTGCAGCAACTGTAGGGCTTCGTCGCCGCTGATACGCTGGCCGGCGACGGATTTTTCCAGGATGTCTTTGATCATTCGTTTTCAGCTCCTGCAGCGGTCGTTTCGTCTGCGATCAGCCCCAAGTGTGAGCAACGGGATCGGAACAACTCCAGTCCGCTTTGTTCGCGAGGGCCGAGGTGATAGTGAAGGTTATCGGCAAAGTAATGATGGAGGTCTTCGTTAGTCAGACCATGCGGTGCTGCATACTGCCCGGCAATGGATTCGAGATTCGCAACCCCTTCGTCACGGCTCTGCTGCAAAAGTTCGGCAAGCCGATCGATGTCGACTCCGCGACGAGCCACCCACATCGCGAAAACGAACGGCAGCTCGCTCCACCTGCACCAGCGGTCACCCAGGTCCCAGATCTCACTGTAAACGCCCGGCTCGGGGTGCATCGCGCGGTCGCCGATCACCAAAACGGCATCGGCATCGACCGCTTCCGGCGTTTGCTCCATCGTCAAGGGAACCGTTTCCGGTCGCAGAGCATACATCTCCCACAACAAGACCTTGGTCAGCGCCACGCTGGTGCGGCTTCCCTCGTCCAATGCCAGCCGTTTGATTTTCCTTACCGGCACGCGACTAAGCAACCGGACACTCCACACCGGCCCCCGGCAGGCGATCGCCGCGTCAGAGACGATCTGGTAGTCCGACTGCCCGCGAAAGTACTCCACGGATGGAATCAAAGCGACGTCCAGCTCGCCGACACGCAACTGCGTGGCGAGACGGCTGGGCAAATTCAGCGACAATTGGCCGCACACGCCTGACTGGTTGGATTCCAGTCGCTCACGCAGCCCATAAATCAAGGGCTTGGTGTTCAGATAGGAGACGGCACCGATCCGGAGCATGAAAACGCAATCTTGTGGAGGAGTGAAACTTGGTACGTGCTGAGGGCTTGTCCGCATTGGGAACGCAATTCAGACGAGTGATTTTTCGCGAAATACAAGCACAACGCGCAAGCAAGTGAATACTAGCACGACGCGCAAGCGAGTGTATCCAAGAACGGATTGACACTTCACTCGCTTGCGCGTCGTGCTGGTAAAAACACGCGATACCGATCACACGATGAAAAACCAAACGTTGTCCACCGAAACAGGGAATCAACCGCACAACAACTCGTCGGTTAACCGCCCCATTCAGTCCTCAAATTCTACCGGGTGGCTGCCAGATCGTCGATCCAGATCAAACCGCTCATCCGCAGCGCAGCTCACCGTCACTCGTTTGCCCGTTTTGGGATGGTGAAATGTGATTTCGCACGCGTGCAAGTGAATTCGAGTATCGCTGTCGCCACCCTCTGGCACTTCGGTGGCATAAATGGAATCACCCAAAATCGCATGACCTCGTGAGGCGGCTTGAATTCGGAGTTGATGCATCCGTCCCGTGATCGGGCGCAGAACAAGCCGCGAACAATCGCCAGCCTTGGACGGCGACACGGCCTCCAGGTGAGTCTCCGCGAGCTTTGCTCCCAGTGCGTTTTCGTCACACAACTCCACGCGAGCCACCCCATCGATCTTGCGCAAGTGATCGCGCCAGACGTTATCGCTCTGTTCCCCTGAGACCGACGTCGACGCCGAAGATTGGAACTCAGGAACTCCAGCCACCAACGCGACGTAGCGTTTTTCGGTCTTGCGAGACGCAAACTGATCGGAGAGCAATCGTGCCACTTTCTTCGATGTCGCTGCCAAAATCACGCCGCTGACACCTCGATCCAGTCGATGGGGAAACTCAAGGTACTCGTGTTCCCTCTCCAGCTCCTCTCGCAGTCGGCTCTGCAGACTTTCGATCCCCTCTGCTGCCTGGGTGGGCAACTCGGCAGGCTTGTTGACCGCGATTACACCACCATCGCGATAAAGTACTTCGATTGGCATGGTCATCGATCGGGAAAGCGACTTTCAACGCATACGATAGAGCGAATCCAAAATGCGTTTCCAATTCGGCGCATAAAAAACGAGAGATCCCGGCCACGACGACAAGCAATCAAGTTGCTTGCCGATCGACGGATCTCTCGCTAATTCAAGTTGTACGGCGCAACGCAACGAAGTCAAGACCGTGTGCAGCAGACAGAAACACGCTCGGTATCGCAAGCGAATATAATCTCACGCATCGTCCAACCCTGAACTCCTACCTCTGTTCTCCTTCATGCAAACCCTGATTTATACGCTGCGTTTCGCCCTGCTTGGCATCGTCGTACTCGACACAACCGATTTGTTTGCCCAAGCAAACGTTGAGCCCACCTCCAACGACCAACCGGTGCGTCCGAACATCTTGTGGATCATCGTCGATGACATGTCCGCGGAATTCTCGTGCTACGGTGAGAAACTAATCCAAACCCCCAACGTGGACGCTCTTGCCGGGCGAGGCATACAATTCAATCACGCTTACGTCACCGCCCCGGTCTGCTCAACGTGCCGCTCCGCGTTCATCACGGGGATGTACCAAACCAGCATCGGAGCGCATCACCACCGCAGTGGCCGCGGCGAGTTGAAGATTGAGTTGCCCGCGGACGTCCAACTGGTTCCCAAACTGTTTCAGGACGCAGGCTACTACACATCCATCAGCGGTTGGCCCAACAAGAAAGGCCGTCTTGGAAAAACCGATTACAACTTTGAGTGGGATCCATCGATTTACAACTCATCGGATTGGACACAGCGTGCTCCAGGGCAACCCTTCTTTGCACAGATCCAAACCCCCGGCGGAAAGCTGCGTGGCGCGTCTCCAGAAGCAGCCGAGAAACTGGCCGCGCAAGCCAAGCAGGTTCTCGGTTCGGCGACCGATCCCGCTGATGTGACCTTGCCACCGTACTACCCGAACGATCCGGTGCTGCTGCAAGACTGGGCTGCGTACCTCGACTCGATTCGCTTGACCGATCACATGGTGGGCGAAGTCATTGAGAAACTCAGACAGGACGGTGACCTTGAGAACACGGTCGTCCTCTTCATGACCGATCATGGCATCAGTCACGCCCGTGGAAAACAATTCTTGTACGATGAAGGAATCCATGTGCCGTTGGTGATCGCCGGTCCCGGAATCGAACACGCAACCCGCAACGATCTCGTCGAGCACATTGACATCGCTGCGTTGTCACTTGGATTGGCTGGCATCGAAATCCCAAAATCCATGCAAGCCCAAGACATTCTGTCGCCCGAGTACGTTGCACGCGATGCGGTGTTCTCGGCACGTGATCGATGCGATGAAACGGTCGAGCATCTGCGCAGCGTGCGCACTGCGAACCTCAAGTACATCCGCAATTACCTCAACCAGCGCCCTCACATGCAACCGTGTGCGTACAAAGACGGTAAAGCGATCGTTCAAGCCATGCGTCGACTGCACGACGAGGGAAAGCTGACCGAGCTGCAGGACCGAATCTTTCAGCCCACTCGACCGACGGAAGAACTCTACGATCTGGCCAACGATCCTTTCGAAACACGAAATCTGGCGGGGAACCCCGAGTGGGCGAGACAACTGGAACAGATGCGGCAACGCTTGGCCCAGTGGGAAGAAACCACGGGCGACATGGGTCGACAGCCGGAATCGCCCGAAATGTATGACAGCGACATGCAAGTTTACGTTGATGGGATTGCCAAGCGAAACAAATCTCCAGAGCACGCCCAGCGAATCCAGGACAACATCGCCCAGATGAAGCTTTGGGCAAAAGAGGGCAAATAGCCATTTTTCGCTGCTCCAGGCCGCAATTATGTGGCGGCGGCGTTTGCCGTTCGTTATATCTGTTACTTGTTCGAATCGGGCAAAATGCCGGGTTCTGTTTTTCGTTTCGATGAAGCCCCTGTGAGAGAACTCAAACCATGCGAAAGATGCTAGTTGCGGCCGCAGCCTGTTTCTGCGCCGCCGCACTTCTGTGCCTGCCCGCCGGAGCGGCGGAAGAGGAAGAAGCAAAGAAGTACAAGACCAAAGAAGTCATGAAAGAAGCCTTCAAAGGCCCACTGCTGAAGAAAGTCGCAGGCGGTGAAGCTTCTGACGAAGATAAGAAGAAGCTGCACGACATGCTCGTCGCGATGAGCAAGAACGAAGCCCCCAAGGGTGACGCAGAGTCTTGGAAGAAACTGACGAGCGCTCTGGTCAAGGCCAGCAAGGCAGCCGTCGATGGCGACGAAGGTGCCGGCGACATGCTCAAGAAAGCCGCCAACTGCAAAGCCTGCCACAGCGCCCACAAGCCCTAGTGCCCGGCAACGCAATTTGCAAACCAACGAAACCGATTCGGAAACGAGTCGGTTTTTTTTGTTGACCTCACGTACGTCAGGCTTTCCAGCCTGACTTCCCCCTGCATGTCAGGCTAGAAAGCCTGACGTACAAGCCCCCTGCATGTCAGGCTAGAAAGCCTGACGTACGGGTCATTGATCACTCCGGGCCACCGTCGCATCCAAGTGTACCTTCAACAAAGCTTTGAGCTTTCTGCTGCGTGGCTGGCCGAGCTTGTTGAAGCGGATCTTGACGATCGCGCGATCTTGCGAACCGTCCACTTGCTCGATCTCTGCACCAGCAACCGTCAACGTCTTCAAATCGTCCGGCTTGATCACATCTGATGGTCCTGCGAGGCGAAGCGTGACCACATCGGCCGCCTTGGTCTCGATCTCGGCCCAAGCTTGCTCGCCATCGGCCAGCCTCACTTGAACTTTGTCAGGCTCGTCAAAGGCCAAAGATTCGTCGCCGGCGACTTGTTCCATCATTGTCATCACGCGGTCGGCCAACTCCAGCGGCCAAGACGGCGTTTCCCCCTCCGGAAAACCCTTTGCCGTCGTATGCCAACGCCTGCCCAAAACACGCCAAGGCGAGGACGCGTCCAACGGCTGTGCGGCGTCGATACGCAACTCGGCGGACGACTCCGCAGCGACCGCTCGTGGCGTGTTCTTTGACGGACTGAGCGTCTTGGCACTCCGCTTGCTCGGTTTCGCAGAGGCAGCCGAAGTCGCCGTCTCGCCAATCGGTTTTAGTGCGTCGGCCAAAAATGGTGCCGTGACCGAGATCGATGACTCCTGGCCACGCTTGGATTTTGTTGCCGTCGCGGCCAACTGTTCGGGTGTGCCCGTGAAAACGATCTTCCCGCCGTCAACACCCGCCCCAGGCCCCATGTCGATGACCCAGTCGGCACACTTGATCACATCCAGGTTGTGTTCAATCACCACCACCGTGTTGCCGTGATCGACTAACCGCTGCATCACCGTGACCAGTTTTGCGATGTCGTCGAAATGCAATCCGGTGGTCGGCTCGTCGAGCAAATACAACGTGCTGCCCGTTCCCGGTCGCGCCAACTCGGATGCCAACTTCACCCGCTGAGCTTCGCCGCCTGAAAGCGTGGGCGCGGATTGGCCCAGCGTGACGTAATCCAATCCGACATCGCAAAGCGTTTGCAAAACACGCGTGATCCGCGGTTCCGATGCGAACAACTCGACGGCTTCGCCAATTTGCATGGCCAGAATATCGGCGATCGATCGACCGTGATATTTGACTTCCAAGACATCGTCGTTGTAGCGACGTGAATCACATTCTTCGCAAGCAACCCAAACGTCCGGCAAAAAGTGCATTTCGATACGACGCTGACCGCTGCCTTCACAGGTTTCACAACGGCCACCGGGGACGTTGAAGCTGAATGTCCGCGCTGTGAACTTTCGCTCACGAGACTCGGGCAGCTCCGCGAAAAGCTGTCGAACGTGATCGAACACACCGGTGTACGTCGCCGGATTGCTCGAGGGCGTGTTGCCCAATGGCGACTGATCGACGCGGATGACCTTGTCGACATGCCGAATCCCTTCGAACTTTTCATGTCGCCCAGGCTTGACATTCTGTCGATGCAAACGCTTGGCCAGAATCGCGAACAATGTCCCTTCAATCAACGTGCTCTTGCCACTACCGCTCGGCCCCGTGACGACCGTCATCACACCCAACGGCACTTCCAAATCAACGTCGATCAGATTGTTTTCTCGGCATCCGGTCAGCTTCAAATAGTTGACGTAGTCCTGACCTCCGACACCTTTGACCGGTCGACGATTCTGCGGAATCGGAATCTGTTTGCGGTTGGTGATGTAGCCTGCGGTCACCGACTGATCCAACGGACGGATGTCCAGCGGTGGACCTTCCGCAACGATACGTCCGCCGCGACGACCGGCCTCCGGTCCAAAATCACACAAGTAATCGCTGCCCGCGATCACGTCGCGATCGTGCTCAACGACCAACAGCGTGTTGCCCAAGTCCCGCAATCGATGCAGCGCCGAGAGCAGCCGCAGATTGTCTCGGGGATGCAGACCGATGGTCGGTTCGTCCAACACATAGAGCACGCCGCACAAGCCGCTGCCAAGTTGTGCGGCCAAGCGAATCCGTTGTGCTTCGCCACCCGACAACGTCGCCGCGCCGCGATGCAGCGTCAAGTAGTTCAGCCCGACGTCGAGCAAGAAACTGATGCGTGCACGGATTTCACGAAACAACTCACCGGCAATCTTGCTTTCTCGTCGATCAAATTTCCACGACTTGACGGTTTCCGACAAGCGATCCAGCGGCATATGTACCAAGTCCGCGATCGTATGCCCGCGGAATCGACACGCAGCAGCTTCTTCGCGGAGTCGTGAACCGGCACAAGCGACGCAGTCAATTTCGTCGACAAACTGCTCCAGCTTGCCACGCAAACCAGGTGTCAATCGCGATGCTTCCTCCAACGCAGGATAAAAACCCTTGAATTGGAATCGGAAGACGACGGTCGATCCCGTGCTGCCTGGCTTGATGTCGCTCTGGCGGACTTCGATCCACTCCTCGCGGTTTCCGTGGAACAGAACGCGTCGCTGCGATACGGTGAGCTTCTCATATGACACATCAATCGGAATGCCGGTGTGACGCGACAGAGCTCGCAGCATCCACTGCGAGACCGTTTCATCGACGTTGGGCCACAGCAACGAGACGCCTTCCTGCAAGGATTTCGTCGGTGAATCGAGTAGGGCAGCGGGATTGGTCCCGGTCTGGTTTCCCAGGCCTTCGCATTGTGGACACCATCCGACACCAGAGTTAAATGAGAAATGGTGCGGCGTGAGCGTCGGGAACGAACGACCACAGGAACCACACACTAGGTGCTGACTGTGCGTGATGACGTCCCATCGATGTTCATCGCGATCGGGATCCGAGATCGCCACCTGAACGACACCGACGCCGAGCGACAAAGCCTGTTCGACACTGTCACTGATGCGTGATTTATCCGAAGGTTGCACGACGATGCGGTCCACGACCACCTGAACGCTTTGTCGTTTTCTCGGGTCCAAAGCGGGGGCGTCGTCCAGCGACATCGTGACGCCGTCGACACGGACACGTTGAAAACCTTGGCTTCTCAATGATTGCCACGTGTCCTTGGACGCATCACCGGCAACAACTTCGATCGGTGCCAAGATCAACGCCTTGGTGCCCTCGGTCATCGCCATGACCTTGTCGACGATCTCGTCCGGTGTCTGTGTTCCGACCACACAATCACAATCCGGACAGTGTCGCGTGCCCAACCGGGCCATCAAGATCCGAATGTAATCGTAAACTTCGGTGACCGTCCCCACGGTACTGCGTGGCGAGTGCCCGAGATTCTTTTGCTCGAGCGCCACAGCGGGCGAGAGTCCTTCGATGCGTTCCACCTTGGGCTTCTGCGCTTGGCCGATGAACTGTCTGGCGTACGACGAAAGCGACTCGACGTACCGCCGTTGTCCCTCGGCGTAAATCGTATCCATCGCGAGCGAACTCTTGCCGCTGCCGCTGGGTCCGCAGAACACAGTCATCGCATCACGTGGAATTGCCACGTTGACGCTCTTGAGGTTGTGTTCGCTGGCATTTTGGACCACCACGTGCGTGCGTGCTTTGTCGTCGATAGGCGGCAGGGCAGGCTGGGTGCGTTTGTCGATCGCACCGGCGCGTTTGCCGGTTCGCTTGATGCCCAACGTCTTGGCAAGCGCCGCACCGGTATAGCTTTCGGGACAGCGCGCGATCACATCAGGCGTCCCCTCCGCGATGACGCGCCCTCCTCCGGCGCCGCCTTCGGGGCCCAGATCGATCACGTGATCCGCAGTCTTGATGACGTCCAGATTGTGTTCGACGATGACAACGGTGTTGCCACGATCGGCCAAGCCGTGAATGACTTTCAGCAACAATTCGATGTCGGCAAAATGCAACCCCGTTGTCGGTTCGTCCAGCACGTACAACGTTCGGCCCGTCTCCTTCTTGCTCAGCTCGCGTGACAGTTTGATCCGCTGAGCTTCGCCACCGGACAATGTCGGTGACGGTTGACCGAGCTTGAGATACTCCAGTCCGACGTCGACCAGAGTTTGCAGTTTCTCCGCGACTTTGGGGACATTCTGAAACAACTCCAGAGCTTGCGAGATGTCCATCTCCAAAACGTCCGCGATCGATGCGCCCTTGAACTCGACCGACAACGTCTCGCGGTTGTAACGCTTGCCTTGGCAGACCGGACAGGTCACCCAGATGTCGGCCAAGAAATCCATTTCCAGTTTCGATGCACCATTGCCGTCACACGCGGCGCAACGGCCACCATCGACGTTGAAACTAAACCTGCTGGCGGTGTAGCCTCGCGTCTTGGCCTCGGACAATTTGGCGTACAAGTTTCGAATCTCGTCGAACACTTTCACGTACGTGGCTGGATTACTACGTGGTGTCCGCCCGATCGGCGATTGATCGATCGCAATGGTCTTGTCCAAGTGCTCCAGTCCGCTGATCGAATCGTGTTCGCCGGGCGTCAGTTCCGCACCATTGAGCGCATTTCGCAGCGCGGGCTCGACGATGCCCGAGATCAACGAACTCTTGCCGCTGCCAGAAACACCGGTGACGCAGGTCACCGTTCCCAGCGGAATGGAGACATCCACATTCTTGAGATTATGAAATCGAGCGCCGTGCACGGTCAGCTGAACGTCGGGATCGATCTTGCGTGGGTTCTCCGGAGGTTGAATCGAACGCGTGCCCGAAAGAAACTGTCCCGTCACGCTCTTAGCTTGTTTTCCGACCGCCTCCGCGTTTCCTTCGGCGACGATCATGCCACCTTTGATTCCCGGACCGGGACCGAAGTCCACGATACGATCGGCTGCCCGCATGGTGTCTTCATCGTGCTCGACGACGATCAACGTGTTGCCTGCGTCTCGTAGACGCACAAGCGTTTCGATCAGTCGATCGTTGTCACGCGGATGCAAACCGATCGACGGCTCATCCAAGATGTACAACACCCCGACCAGTCCGCTGCCGATCTGACCGGCCAGCCGGATCCGCTGAGACTCACCGCCCGACAACGTGGGTGCGGTTCGCCCCAGCGAAAGGTAGTTCAACCCCACGCCCAACAAGAAACCCAACCGCGTGCGGATCTCTTTGAGCGCCTCGGCCGCGATCTTGGCATCGGTCGCTCCCAGTTCGATGTCCGAAAAGAAATCGCTGAGACGATCGATGGAAAGTTCACTGAGTTGCGGCAGCGAAAAGTCCGGTGCATCGGCAAAGTCTGGGTGCCGAGTCCGCAAGGTGGCCGCTCTGGCTTGCGGATTGAGTCGGCCGCCATTGCAGTCCAAGCAGTCCAGCGTGTTCATGAACTTCTCAAGATGCCGCAACTGCATCTTGTTCTTGGTCGTCCGATAGCGGTCCAGCAATTCGGGAATGAAACCTTCGAAACTACCCGTGTACTTGCGCCGACTCCGGCCACCCCGCCAAGTGAACTCGAGTGACTTTTCGGTTCCCCACAACCAAACCTGCTGAGCTTCCTCGGGCAAATCTCGCCACTTCTCGCTCAGCATCGTGCCGTCTTCTAGCTCGAACGCTTTGTCCATCGCCGAAGCGACGTTCTTGTAAACGTGTCGGCGATAACGTCCGATGTCACCCCATTTGCCCAACAACGTGATGGCGCCCGTGCGAATGGATTTCTTGTCATCGGGAATCAACAACTCGGGCACAAACGTGTATAGCTCACCCAATCCGTCACAGGACTGACACATCCCTTGGGGACTGTTGAAGCTAAACAGTTGCGGCGACGGCGGCTTGAAACTCTCACCACAGGTCGGGCAAGAATAACGCGACGAAAATAAAATGTCTTGCTTGGGATCAGACGCCGATTCCGAGTTTGCCTCGGACAGCGACGTGATGATCGTCCAGTCGCCCAGCTTGAGCGCAATCTCAACGGCTTCGATCACACGTCCTCGATCACGACTGTCCGGTGGCAATCGATCGACGACGACCTCGACATCGTGTCGATGCTGACGATCCAACGGTGGCGGCTCGGCCAACCGGACCGTTTCACCATCGACGCGGGCACGCGTAAAACCTTGCTTACGCAGGTCCTCGAACAGATCCTTGAACTCACCCTTTTGGCCACGCACCAGCGGAGCCATCACCCACAGCGTGGCCTCCGGATCCAGCTCCATCATCCGTGATGCGATGGCGTCGGAGGGCTGGGCAGCGATCGGCGTGGTGCACGCCGGGCAACGTGAGGTGCTGACGCGTGCGTACAAGACTCGCAGGAAGTCATGGATTTCCGTGATCGTCCCGACGGTACTGCGCGGATTGTTGCCCGTCGATTTCTGACTGATCGAAATCGATGGACTCAGTCCACTGACCAAATCCACATCCGGTTTGGGCATCTGCCCCATGAACTGTCGCGCGTAATTGCTCAACGACTCGACGTAGCGACGCTGGCCTTCCGCGTACAAGGTGTCAAACGCCAGAGAACTCTTGCCGCTACCGGAGACCCCGGAGAAGCAAATCAACTCGCCCCGTGGCAGCGAAAGATTGACATTGCGGAGATTGTGCTCACGAGCTCCTTTGACTTTGATTTCCGTTGTCGTCATTCGTCTTTGGCGTAGCTGGGGGCGGTCCGTCACTGGATGGGAGGGTGGTGCGTCGAAAGTCTGCCCAGCCGATTCAAGCTGCCCATACGTCCGAGTCGTCCACACACCGGTCATTGTGACGACCGATCAACGATTCGACGACCGGAGGCGACCAGATTCCCTCCGATTCGCCCCCACAGCGTCCGTGTCCGCCGCCTCAAGATTCGATATCATTCGTGTCCCGCATCCATTTCCCCCTGCTCTTGATGATGAGAATATCGATGGAATCCTGGCCAATTGGTGTGTTCGCGTCCGTGGACGCTGGTTTGGGCGTCGCCTGGGACGTGATCGAGCAACTCGGTGTCCCCACGATTCAGCTACACGCCCCCCACGGCGACAAACGCACACAGCAGACCGCTCAGACTCTCCGCAGCCAACTGGACGCCATGGGAGTCCAGTGCACGGCGGTTTTTGGAGGTTTTGACGGCGAAAGCTATGCGGATATCCCCACGGTCGTCCGCACCGTCGGGCTGGTCCCCCCAGAGACCCGCGAGAGCCGGTTGGCCGAAATGATGCAGATCTCGGATTTTGCTCACTGGCTCGGCTGCGATACCGTGGCATTGCATTTGGGATTCATCCCCCACGACCCGACAGACCCCGACTACGCCCCCATCGTGGACGTGACGCGACGACTGTGCGACCACTGCCAAAGCCACGGCCAGTTCTTACACCTGGAGACCGGTCAAGAAACCGCGGACGGCTTGCTGGAGTTCATCGCCCAAGTCGACCGAGAAAATCTGAAAATCAATTTCGATCCGGCCAACATGATCCTGTACGGCACGGGCGAACCAATCGAAGCTCTGCAGAGCGTGGCCGAGCACGTCCGCAGCATTCACTGCAAGGACGGCACCTGGAGCGATCACCCCGGAGACACCTGGGGCGCCGAAGTCCCCTTGGGTGAAGGCGACGTGAATATCCGCAAGTACCTCGAAACGTTGAAGGAAATCGGCTACACCGGTCCGCTGACCATCGAGCGCGAGATCCCTCAAGATCCCGAGCGACAAAAAGCAGAAATCAGTCACGCGATCCAACTACTGACGCAACTGAGGTCAGAAATCCTTTAGGATCCCAGGCCATTAGGAACCCAGACCGTGTTTCAAGAACGCGTCGTCCGCGAACAACGCGTCGACGTCTCTCTGTGACAAGGACTCGGCATTCTCTCCTCCTCCACTCACCTCGACGGCCGTTGCCTGACCAACCGCCGTCGCATGGTCCATGGCAAAGTCCGACGTGATGGACTCCTCTGCGATGCTCAACGAGCCGTCCGTTTCGATCACGTCCGTTGACGATTGCTCCTTGCGGACCGTCTCTACACGAACCGATTGAGCCGGCAGCGTCATCACCACCCGCTCACCTTCACCTCCGGCCAACAGCAACCGGGCGTCGCGTATTTCGTTGATGACCCCCAACGCATCCAAGGCAGAGAATCGGCCGTCATCGTTCTGGTCGTAGTACTCGCCCGGCCAAATTGTGGCACTGGCAGCCGGGATAGAATTCCCGTTCGGTGCGGAATACAACCGACTGCGTAACTCGTTGACGATCACCAGGGCATCCAGCGAAGTCACCACACCGTCATTGTTGACATCGCTTTCACGCAGAAAATTATGCCAGCCATTGGCGACTTCGGCGTCGATGGCCCCACCACTAGCGCCTTGATGTTCAGCACGCAGATAAAATCGTCCGCCTTCCATGACAGGTGTCGATAGACGCCATTGGTCAGCGCCCGGGATGACAATCTGATCCCCCGCCCCCGACCGCACGCGGACGTGGTTGTCCACGGGGCTCATTTGAGCAATCGTCGCGGCATCAATGACCACGGTGTTGAGATCAATACTGGAGATATCGATGATGTTGATGTCCTGGATTTGGAAACGAGTGTCGGTCAAATCGATCGTCCCGTCCGCACCAAAGAAACGCAGCGTGTTGGCCCCACCACCACCGTCAACAGCGATCCCGCCTGCTGGCAAAGGATCACCGCCGCGACCATCCACGACGATGATGTCATCGCCATCGGTGCCGCTAAGCTGAATCGCATTCACTCCATCTGCGGGAACCCGCAAACGCTCGGTCTGCCCCTCACGAATCACCAGTTCGTCGGATTCCCGGGAAACCAGCAACGCGTTGCCGACCAGGTCCACCGAGACATCCGTCACCGCCGAAGTATCGACCAGGTCGATCATGTAGTCTTCGACTTCGCCCCCAGTCGCTGCCCCCGAGGGCAACAAACCACCGACATCATTGAGCCGGAATCGGGCCGCCGTCAAACCTGCCAGTGCGCCGGCCGGGATTTGGAAACTCTTCAAATTCATTCCAGGCAAGACTGCGAGGTCAACGAAAATCTGCTCTCCCGCATCCTCCCAGTCGCCGTCCCGATTGAAATCGATCCAACCATTCAACTTACCGGCACCAGAGACCTCAATGGACACGCTGCTCGTCGTCTCCGACGGAGCAACGAGCAATGAAGTCACCACGCCGATTCCATCTTCGTCCGCTCCGTCGCCATCAGCATTGACCGTCGGCGTCCCATCTCTTTCTGAGTCGACGCTTTGCCCCAATACCAGCGTACTACGCGAATGCCTCGCCCCATCATCGCTCAACAAGACGGGATAGCTACCAGCAAACCCCGACTGTGCGGAACTGGGTGCGTCACCAAAGTCCAAATCGGCAGCGACGTTAAACGAGATCGGACTGACAGCAACCAAGCTGGGATTTCCTGCCAAATCGCTGGCGACTCCGGCGGCGACGTCCATCACAACGGCTCCATCCATCAGCGTCGCGATCATCACGTCAAATCGTCCGCCTCCGACATCGACCACTTGCGTGACCGTGGCTCCTGAACCGTTAAGACTCACATCACTCATAACAAAACCCGTCACGGTCTCACCAAAGTCGATGGACGCGACGAAACTCGGAGTCGTGATCTGGCCAAACGGTCCCGAAAGCGATGGTCGGGGACCTCGCAAGTCGACGACCACCTCAGTAGCCAACGCTGCATTGCTGAGATTGCCGGCAAAATCTCGGGCTGCACCAGAGGCAACTCGTAATGTCACCACTCCCTCGTCTACCGCCGTGACACTCGCTGTATAGGTCCCATCGTTGTTGTCCACCAATGCTCCGACAGCACCACCGACAACACTGATGTCATCCGCCGTGAACTGCCTGACCGCTTCGCCAAAATCGATCACGACGTCAAAGGTTGAAACATTCAAGGGATTCTGAGGCCCCGAGATCACCGGCGTCGGAGCCGTGAAATCAACGATGACTTGCAATGGTGTTGCAGCCAAGTTGTCGTTGCCCGCGGCATCCTGGGTTTGCCCCGCAGGCACGTCCACCGTCACGATGCCTTCCTCGCCATCAACCGTCAGTCCAAATCGTCCATTGCCCAAATGGTTCACGCTCGAAACAGTGCCCCCCGTCACCACGACATCTCCGGCATCGATGTCGTTGACAAACTCACCAAAATCAATCGTGACTCCGAACTGATTGAAGTTGATCGGAGTGACAGGTCCGCTCAACCTCGGGACGGGAGCGACCTGATCGACCACGACCGAAACGGTGTTGGAAATACGACTGGTGTTACCCGCCAAGTCCGTGGCCGCCCCTGTGGGGATGAATGCAGAAACCAGTCCATCTCCTGCGACATCAATCAATACGTCGTAAACATTGCCTCCCTGATGGACGACCTGATTGACCACGCCACCGCTGACGGTGAAATCATCCGTGTCTAGCCCAGACACAGATTCACTGAATGCGGCTGAAATGGTCACCTGCGTCGCGTTGGTGGGAACACTGCTTGCCGAGAGAACGACCGAAGGCGCAATCGTGTCCACGACGACACCCAATGGATCCGCCGTCAGATTCAAATTGCCCGCCAAGTCACTGGCTGATCCCGCTGCAACGGCGACGGAAACGGTGCCATCAAATGCTGCATTCACCGTCGCGGTGAAGCTGCCGTCTCCGTTGTCTCGCAACAATACCAAGGAGCCACCGCTGATGATCAGGTCGCTAGAACCAAATCCACTGACGGGCTCCGCAAAGTCGATGCCTACATCAAACAAGAATGTGTTGACGTGAGAACGAGTCGCAGAAAGAACCGGCTTGGGCGAACTCAAGTCCACCTTCACAACCAAATCATCGGATGCAACGTTCAGGCTGCCCGCCCCGTCGGCGACCACGCCCGACGGAACCGACACGGTCACAAATCCCTCGCCGTCGGCCAACATCGTGGCGGTGTACAAACCCTGCCCGTTGTCGATCAAGTTCGTCAAAACCCCACCCTGGACCATCACATCGGACGCATCAAATCCGCTGACCACTTCACCGAACCGGATCAGAACATCAAAGGCATTTTGACGTATCGCTGTGGAAACCGTTTGCAACACCGGCTGAGGAACGACCGTGTCAACGACGATGACCAAAGGCCCTGAGGCAGTGTTGGCGTTGCCCGCGTCATCGGTGACCGCGTTCTGCGGAACGCTGACAAAAACACTCCCCTCGCCATTGGCTGTGATCGTGGCGACGTAGTCGCCACCACCGTTGTCGATCAATCCCGTCAACAGACCACCGGATACCGATACGTCGCGGACGGTAAAACCATTCACCGGCTGGCCAAAGGAGATCGCCACATCAAAGGTGCTCAGCGGGGTTGGACTTACCGGTCCACTGAGCATCACCATCGGCCCAACGGTATCCACCTCCACCGACACACTTGACGCAGCAACATTGCCGTTGCCCGCCAAATCGGTCACCTCATCCGCGTTGAGTCCCACCGTGACCGTGCCGTCGGCATCAGCATCGATCGTTGCGATGTATTGCCCATTGCCCAAACTCGTCAGCCCGGTCACCAAACCGCCACTGACCAGCAGATCATTGGCCACAAATCCCAAGACCTCTTCGCCAAAGCTGACCACGACGGAAAACGGGTCATGGTTCGTGGGACTGGACGGCCCAGACAAGGTCGGTGAGGGTCCCGTGGTGTCGACCACCACACTCAAGGTTTGAGAACCCCGACTGACGTTCCCCGCCAAATCATTTGCAGCTCCCAATGGCAACGCGATCGAAACACCGCCATCACTGGTCGCACTGACACTCGCCGCATATCGACCACCGCCCAAATCCGTCAACGAAACAACGCTGCCGCCAGCCACCAAAAAATCTCCCGCCAGCAGTCCGACGACCTCCTCGCCAAAGTCAACTTCAACTGCAAACGGATTCTGGTTGGTCTCGCTTTGAGTCGTCGTCAACAGCGGCAGCGGAGTGGCGGTATCGACGAAAACGGAATACGTGTTTCCGGATGAATTTGGGTTGCTCGCGACATCCAGTACAACTCCAGCTGGAATATCAACGCTGACCACGCCATCGGCAATCGACTCGATGGTCACCGCGTATTGCCCACCGCCCAGATTGTCGACCGCACGCACAACTCCATTTACCATCATCAAATCGTTCGCTGTGAACCCTCCGACGATTTCACCAAAGTCGACCGAAAGCACGAAGACACTCTGAGTGAGCAATCCGGTCGGGCCACTCAACACCGGGGTGGGGAACCCCGTATCCACGACCGTTGTGTATCCAACCGCCGGCAAACTGCTGTTGCCAGCCCCATCAATGGCCACTCCGCCAGCCAAGTCCAACGAGAGGATTCCGTCAGTGGCAACGTCGACGGTCACCAAGTACTCTCCATCGAGCAAGTCAACAATCCCAGTGACCACACCACCTCCGACGGCCAAGCTCGACATCCCAAACCCGGTGACTGGCTCGCCGAAGTCCACCGATACCGTCAGCGGGTCACTGCTGGTCGGACTTGCCGGTCCCGTGATCACGGGCGTTGGCGCGATCCGGTCGATGATCATGCTGTACTGCGTCGCAGGCAGATTCAAATTCCCTGCCAAGTCCAATGCGATGGCGCCGGGGATGTTGACGGTGATCACACCATCGCGTGCCGCATCAATCGTCGCGTGATACAAGCCGGGCGACAGGTTGATAAAGTCTCTCGCGATACCACCATCGATGACCAAATCGGCAATCTCGAACCCATTGACGGCTTCGCCAAAGTTGATCGTGATGTCAAACGAATCCACGGCGGCTGGCCCCGCAGGCCCTGTAATGAATGGCACCAGTCCTGCCGTGTCAATGAGCACCGAAAACTGCGCAGCCGACAGGTTCGGGTTGCCCGCAATGTCACTGGCAACGCCCGCGTTGATATCCACCGTCACCAATCCCTGGTTCGCAGCCGTCAACGTTGCGGTAAAGGTCCCGTCCGCATTGTCAACCAACGCCGAAACGACAGCATTCGTCACCGACAAATCAGACGAATCGAACCCCGTGACCAATTCACCAAAATCGATCTGAATATCGAAGGGATCATTGTTGGTAAAACTGGCTGGCCCGGAGATCACTGGCGTGGGTGACAGTGTATCAACCACCACCTGCAACGCGTTGCTCGGCTTGGTTGTATTGCCCGCCAAGTCAGCCGCAATGTTTGCATTGAGCAAGACAATCACGCGACGATCCACGTCCGCGTCGATGGTCGCCGTGTAAACACCACCACCGTTATCGACCAAGTTCGCGACCTGACCGCCAAAGACGATGATGTCTTCGGGGATGAAGAAATTCACCGGTTCTCCAAAATCGATCGTCACGCCAAACGGATCCTGATTGGACGGACTCGCCGGACCAGTCAACACGGGCGTCGGTCCCTTTTTGTCAATTTCGATGGAGTACTGGATCGCCGCTAGGCTTAATCGTGAAAACAAATCTGTCGCGGCACCGTCATCAACATCCACCGTCAAAATGCCATCGCCACCCGTCGAGATCCGAGCCAGGAATTTGGTTTGACTCAGCGCGACGAACTGAGCGATCACGCCATTGCCCACACCGATGTCGCTTGCGTCAAAACCAGTCACGGGTTCGCTGAAGGTGATCGTCACATCAATCAAGTCGGCATTGGTCGGACCCGCCGGACCGGTGATCACCGGAACCGGATTCAAGGTATCCACCACCACATCCAACTGACTCGCTGCGTCATTCCCATTGAGTGCCGCATCGACAACCTGATCGGCGGGCAATTCAATTCTGACCGGTCCATCCGTCGGTGCGGTGATTTCGACGGTGTAGGTTCTCGCGTCGATCATGGTCATCGCGCCCGTCGTCCCACCGGTCACGACCAAATCACTGGCGTCAAATCCAGTCACGTCTTCGCCAAAATCAACCGTCACCAAGAACGGATTCGATTGCGGATCCAGCGGCGCCGTCAACACCGGCGTCGGACGCACGGTGTCCACCGTCACTGCGATGACGTTGGACGAGAAATTGATATTCCCGGCCATATCAAAAACGATCCCACTGTCAATCTGCACCGTCAACGGTCCGTCCGCGGCTGCCACCACTCGAACCACATACTCGCCAGGCGTCGGCAACGCTGTGATGCTGGTCGCCGATCCACCGGCAACCAATACATCCGTCAAACCAAAACCGGTGACCTCTTCACCAAAAACAACGGTCAAATCCAATTGACGAGAGGCAACGAATGCCGTCCCAGGATTCATAATGACAGGATTTGGACGAGTGGTGTCGACCGTCACGACGGAGACACCTGAGTCCAAACTCGCCAACAATGCATCGTCGATCGCGGCGCCGGCAGGAACTTGCAAACTGACATCGCCATCTGCCATGGCATCCACGGAAACGGTGTATCGACCATTTCCCTGATCCGTCAAATTGCTGGCGGCGCCGCCAGTGACCAACAAATCGGTCAGATCAAATCCATTGACAGACTCTCCAAAGTCGATCGTCGCGGTGAAGGGATCTTGATTGTTAGGATTCGTCGCCGAAATGATCGGCATCGGAGCCAGAGTGTCGACACGGATATCAAACACGTTGGACGGCAGATTGAGATTCCCAACAACGTCGCTGGTCAACCCACCGCCCACCGAAATCGATAGCATTACATCGGCCACCGCCGAAATCGTCGCTGTATAAATGCCTCCACCATTGTCGACCAAGCTCGCCACCGATCCTCCGACGACCGTGATATCGGTGTCGACAAACCCAAAGACTATGTCATCAAACGTGATCGTCACATCAAAGTTGCTCGACGCGATCGGACTTACAGGCCCCGTGATCGTCGGTGTCGGCGGAGTGGCGTCCACATCAATGCTGTACAGGTTGGACGCGAGGTTCGGATTGCCCGCCAAATCACTCGCCACACCTGCGGGCAACTGCACCGTCACCGTTCCATCACCGGACGCGTCGATCACCGCTTGAAAAACACCGCCCCCCAAATTGGTCAGGCTATCAATGACTCCTCCAGTGACGATCAAGTCGGAGTCTTGCAAAATCGCTGCTTCGCCAAAATGAATCGAGACGGTAAAGAAGTCGGGCACAGGGCTAACGATGGGCCCCGTGATGAACGGTGCCGGTGGAACGGTATCGATCGTGATGAAATACGAGTTTGAGAACTGGTTCCATTTACCCGACCGATCGGTAGCCCTATTGGACGGTACAGACATTGAAATCAAGCCGTCAGCCAGGGCATCAATCGTCGCCGTGAATACACCGCCACCGTCGTCAGTCAGGCCCACTACCGTGGCTCCACTGATCACAATATCGGTACCATCAAACCCATTGACCTCTTCACCAAAGTCAATCGTGACATCAAACGGATCTAAATTGCTAGGACTCGATGGCCCCGTGATCACCGGACGAGGCGGCTGAGTATCGCCAACCAAGGTCACCGCGTAGTCCTCAACCTCTCCGTCCACGGCAAGTCCAAAAGGATTCGCAACGCCAGCAGTGCTCAAGCGAAACCGCGCATACGTGCCACCATTCACCGCATCCGGCGGAACCGTAAAATTCAGCACGTTGTCGCCGACAAACACCGGCAGCGCCGTCGCGATACGATCCGTCGGATCGAACACGCCATTGCGGTCGTAATCAACCCATGCGTCCAACAGTGCATCGCTGCCTTGAACATTCACGGTCACCGTTCCCATCTGGTCTGCAGTCAAGGTTCCGATCGTCACGCCGTCTTCGTCTGCACCATCGCCGGAACCGTCCAACGGAGCCTGCGCGTCTGAATCACCATCGCGCGCCGGCCCCAAGGTCGGTCCAACCGCGTAGTGCCGGGCACCTGAGTTGGAGAGCAAGGTTCGATAGGAATCTGGCGCATCGCCAAAATCGAGGCGGACGTTGCCAAATTGCAGCGTCGATCCCGAGTCAATTTCGTCGCCCAACACGCGAACGTCCGAGTACCGCAATACGTGGCGACTGCCGGTGACAATCAGCCCGTCATCCGGCTGAACAAATAAATGACTGGCAACTGAAACGGTATACTGCGCTACGCCTCTTTCCAGCAACGCGCCAGACGGATCCAAGGTCGTGATTCCACTGTCACTGCCACGTCCAACGCCGAGCACCACATTGCCACTACTAAGTAGTCCCAGTGTCGGCCCATAAATGAACTCGGGAAAAATCGAATCCGAAAGATAGATGCCTGAATTCGCAAATGAGGTATCCAACGCACCATTGGGCATCAACCTCATCACAACCGCATTGTTGAACACAGTACCATCAATAGGATTGGTCGTTCCATTGCTCGCTGAAACCAGAATGCGTGCGTCTGGCTGAATGACCACGCCATGCCCTGTGGCCAAGTTACCGGATAAGAATACTGAATTGACACCACCAAATCCAAAGCCTGTATCCACGGCTCCCGCTGCCGTGAAGCGAACCACCTTGACTTGATTGGAATTCGTGAAATCTGGTACCGCGACAATCTTTCCATCTGACTGCAGGGCGATAGCAGAGCTGGAGGTAACAGACGACTGGCCGGCATCAATGGAGGCATAGCCCCCGATTCCAAAACTATTATCAAAGGTTCCGTCGGAATTGAGCCGGACGACAACAATGTCTCCGCGGTTCTCAACGTTGAAGACAATTTTCCCGTCGGGTTGAACAAGCAGATGCTCCACAACGTGATTGTCTGCCGGATCACTGAGCAATAAAGTGCCGCCCGTTGCGAAACTCGTATCAACGCTTCCGTCCGCATTAAGCCGAGTCACAAATCCAAAATCCCCGGTCCCCTGTCGCCCGCCGACCAGAATCTTACCATCATCTTGGATGGCAACGGTCAAGGCACGGTCGTCTGGATCGACCACCTGCATCTCGACATCGCCGCCTACGCCAAAAGTCGTATCCAGCGTTCCATCGGAATTGAGCCGAGTCACTCGAAATCCGGCCGCAGTCGCTCCAAAATCGGCGCGCCCTACGCTCACGATCTTGCCATCAGATTGCAATGCACTGGCGTACAACGCGGTTCTGTCCGATAGATGGATAAACGCTCCATCGACGCCAAACGCCGAATCAAGTTCAGGCAACGGCAACACAACCAAGTTGGCTTGACCAGCCTGAGCGACCAAGTTCTCGTCGCTTTGCAAATCGACGATCACGGTGGGCGGTGTCGTCGCGACCTGCCCCTGAGGCACAGTCTCGCTCACCACATATCCGGTTCCTGGGGATTCGCCACGAACACTAGGCAATAATCCGGTGAGAGAGAATTCACCGTTGGCATCACTGACCACGATTTGGTTAACAGGGCTTCCTTTCCCATCAATCCCGCTAATCCTGAATGTCACGCCACTCATCGGAGCATCAATCAACGGTTCATACACTCCATTTCGATTGAGATCCTCAAACTTGAACCCATGAATTGAGCCCGGAATCGCGCTACCAAAATTGCGGGTAACATTGTTGCCGGTTAATTCCACGATACGGGGAAATGTCGAAGTTGTTGCTACATGACGACTGGGAAGACTGGCTCTCAGAAAATAAGTGCCAGCGGCGACCCGCGGGGTCGAATAGGTTCCATCTACGCCACTCAAGAAGGTGGCGATCAGAATATCGTCGTCACCGCCAATCCCCGTCCCCGCCCCCAATCCATTTCCATCATTGCCAAATGAATTGTCGCCACCGTCTCGAAAAAACTGCAGCTCCACACCACTCAACCCCAGATCCTCAGGTATATCCCTGTCGCCCGCTGCATCCATGTCTTCAAACACTACCCCCGATACCGTGAACGGATAATGTTCCAACAACAGTCGCGCGTTGCCTTGCTCATACACCTCAAACCAATCGGTGTTGATCAGCGTATCTCCCCTCAAATTCCATCCACCGCCGATATCGACGGTGTCGTTCAGATTTCGACGAACGATCAGCTCATTGGATTCATCACTGATGTTCAAGACATCCATCACATCTAATTGCAAAGTCTGTTGGTAAATATCCGTCAGATCGATCGCCTCCACCCCTAGAATGCGATTGTCAGGCAGCCCACGTAAATTAAGCGTCCCGGTACCGACGACCTCCAAGGTATCAACACCTGTCCCGCCAACCACTCGTTCGAAGCCACCCGGCGTAATCTGAATCGTATCGTCGCCCTGTCCGCCACGAATGCTGTCAGTACCACTGCGACTGATAACACGATCATCGCCCCCGCCAGCAACGATGATTTCGTCCATGAAAGAACCGGTGATCGTATCCCCTGCAGGCGTTCCCTGACGCGTAACGCCCCCGATGAAATCGCGACCGTAGATCAGATACGTCTCGCCAGCAAACGCACGACCGTTTCCAACACTCCTTGCAGCGGGAGCCCCTAACAAAACGTCATCGTATCCGTCCCCATTGACATCGCCACCCATCGCAATGGCTTCCCCGAGACCGTCCATGGCGTCTGCACCTAGAAACGTTAGCGTCAGATCGCCAAATCCATCGAGGTCGTCCAACCTGATTTGACTGGGAAAGTCTCTGCGACCAAAAAGCACATGTGCTTCACCGGCGTTGTTTCGAGTTCCACCCAACGGATCACCGCCCGGCGACGAGATCAGAATGTCATCCAGACCGTCCCCGTTGATATCCCCACCGCCTTGCACCTTCCCTGAAAAATCATTTGCGTTTGCACCGTAGATGACGAAACCATTTGCCAGGGGAGTTGCTAAATCAATCGATGCGGGCCACGCCATCTGCCCATAAATCAGAAAGGCCTCCCCAGTCGCGTTGTCCGTATTTGTTTCTCCGCTGGCGTTCGTGGCGGCAACGAGAATGTCGTCGAGACCGTCGCCATTGACATCGCCCGCGCCGCTGAGCACATCCCCCAGACGATCCCCACTATCGACGCCGTGAATGACGACGCCCGCGGTGCCCAAGCTATCCAGCGAGAGAGAAGGAGGTAGCGTGGGGCCGCCAAAGACCAAATAGCCTGCCCCCGCATCAAGCTTGGCATCGCCTGGGCCATCCGCTCCTGGTACGCCGATCAAAACATCCGCGTAACCATCCCCATCAACGTCTCCCGCGTTGGTAACACTCACCCCTGCTTGATCAAAGGTCCGTCCCCCGTACAACGCAACGCCCGCCGTGCCAAGTGTCCCAACATCGATCTGCGGCGGTGCAGTCGTAGAACCGTAAATAATGTATGCGTCGCCCGCAGCATTCTCTGAATTGGTCGCCCCATAAGCGGCAAAAGCACCAACCAAAAGATCCGCCAAACCATCTCCGTTGACATCGCCTCCCCCGGCAATCGAAGCCCCGAAACGATCATTGAGATCCGCACCGTAAATCGTCAAGTCCGGCACACTTCCCGCTGCCAGATTGATTGCCCCGGGCAGCGACAGTCCACCGTAGAACACATATACTTCGCCCGAATCGCTACGGGAATTGTTGCCCCCGTCGCCGCCGACGGCTGCGATTGCGATGTCATCAAAACCATCCCCGTTGAAGTCACCGATTCCAGAGACACTGCTGCCACTCTCGTCTGAGTTGTCGGCACCGTAGATGATCACGTCCGCAACCCCTGGATTCACAAGGTCGTGCAGCGGATTTAACGATGCAGAACCGAAAACGATGTACGATTCTCCCGCGGAGTTGGCTCCGTTGCCCAAGCCGTCACCGCCAAGGGCACCAATAAGGACGTCGTCATATCCATCGCCATTAAGATCACCAAGAATATCTACGGAGCGAGCGCTGACGTCATTGGACTCCGCTCCATAAAAGATCGCGCCTTCCCCGAGTCCGAGACCACCTGCCAAATCAATCGTAGGCGCCGGCGGCAAATACACAACGTCTAGCTTGACTTCGTCCGTATTCCTCGGATCCTCAATCGCCCTCACCGTGGTCCCGCCGGAGTCCAAAACACTGCGCGCGCGAATCGTAACGCTCCCCGAATTGATCGCCGCCGAAATCAACGCGGGATCAATCAACATCCGGTGCGTTCCCACGCCCGTCATAGAGGCATTAAATGTCCCCAGCAATGGAGCCACGACTGAGGCATCAGACAATTGCACCGTTCCATCTCCCGCAAAACCGTCAATGTTAATTGTCGAATTTACGTCTTGGTCGAAAACGGTGTACTCCAACGCCGCCGAAATGATCGTCGAACCGGTCGGAATGCTTGAGGTCGAAAACTCAAACACGCCGACGCGTTGATCACCTGCCGCAACACGATTATCAATCGCAATTGTGTTACCGGAGAAATTGATGACGTCAAAGCTGCCATCCCGATTGGTGTCAATCACTTCCGCATCCGATGAGACGGAGATTGCAGTTTGCTCCGTTCCTGGAGGCTCAGCCAAGGTCAATCGCAAGTTAGGGTAAAAAGACGTCGACCTAGCTCCCTCGCGGCTATGAATCCTTAAATCACCAGCGGGTGTGTTCGCATGAATCCTTAGCGTTAAAGCCCCGGAAGCAATTGCTCCTGACAACACAACAGGATCCAATGACACTGCATTTCCGCCCGTCAACCCACCGATGAATGTGCCTGCTGTCACTCCAACTGCTGTTGCATCCGAGAGTAGAATGTTTCCATCGCCCAGAAACGCCTCCACCGTGTAACTGGTTCCCGCAGGCACTGACTGGACAAAGAATTCAAGCGCAGCAGCCTCGATCTGTGTTCCCGCAGGAATCGAAGTCGTGTCAAATTCCAAAACCACCACCTTCGTTTCGGCCGGCGCCGCAGCGGAGTCTCGCGCATCCATTCCCAAAGCCGCTTCAGAGATCACATCGAACGTACCATCGCGGTTGGTGTCGATGATCTCCGCATCACGAATAACCTGCAGTGACACATCCAATGCTAACAACATGCGGTTTTCCAACCGCTCTGTCAGCAATCGACGACGACGCCTACCCTGTGTCCTCTTCGACCTGGGTTGGATGCGATGATTGCCGTGATCTTCAACCAGTTGACTCTTTAATGACATGCTCATGATGGGATTGCAGGGCATTTGTTGGCCGACGCAGCAACGCCAGTACCAGTGCCGATGTCCAGTGCAGAATGAGATAGGATGGCGGGTCAAAGAGCTAACCATTCGCTTTTTTCAGACCACTATGGCCTGAGAACGAATCGTTCGCTCAATAGGAAAAAAGCTCCTAGCAGCCGCCCAAACCAAATTCCGGTCCGAACATGCTCCAGAGAGAACGGACTAAAGTAAGCCAGCCGACAGCGGGGTGCAAGTTTACAGGTCGTAGCGGTCAGGAGCCCCGGAGGTTGCCCCGGAGGTTGCCCCGGAGGTTGCCCCGGAACGATCTCGTCAAAACACCCGCTTTTCCAACGCCCAGCATCGGTTTCAACGCATCAAACGGCACTCAAACACCTGTCAGCTGCTAAGCACCGCCCCCCCCAAAGCTACAGGCTGGTGCTATGCGTCCCAAGCCGCCGACCATCAGACCACGAGCCTGGACTGCGACAAGTAAGAGGTTGAAACGCTCTTTTGCCGCCACCGTTTTATTCCCCGTGTCACCTCCACCAAGGAACTTGGGGGAGGTCGAGCAGAGCTGTTTAGGCGAATGCGAGGGAGGGGGTACGTGTGAAGGAAATAGGTTGACCAACGCGGTTTGTAGCGCGTAGCCCCCTCCCTGATCTTGCTTCGCTTGATCCGACATCCCCCAGCTGCGCCGGTGGAGGTGACAGCAGAGCCCGCGCAAACCCATAATGCCACAACCCCAAAACTTTGAGCAGGCCACCACGAGCCACCAAACAAAGACACAAATTCATTCGCCGCCGACCCAATGACAAAACCTACGCGGCTTCGCCCTCGGTGATCTCGCCGTCGTCGCTGACGTCTTCGAATTTGATCGAGACCTGCTTGCTGACGCCCGATTCCTGCATCGTGACGCCGTACAACGTCGTTGCGGCGGTCATCGTTTTCTTGCTGTGCGTCACCACCACAAACTTGCTGTGGTCCAAGAACTCATTGAGCACGGTGACGAATCGACCAATGTTCGCTTCGTCAAACGGCGCGTCGACTTCGTCCAACACACAAAACGGACTGGGACGATACTGGAAAATCGACATCAACAACGCCACCGCCGTCAACGCTTTCTCACCACCGGAGAGCAACGAGTTGCTGAAACTCGGTTTGCCCGGCGGTGTCGCCACGATCTCCACACCGGCTTCCAACGGATCGTCGCTGTCTTCCAAAACCAAGTCCGCATGCCCGCCGCCGAATGACTTGCGATACAACTTTTGAAAGTTCTGCCGGATGGCTTCGAGTGTGTCGAGAAACAATCGCCGTGAATCCGCGTTGATGCGTCCAATGATCCGCTGCAACGAATCTTTCGCCGCCGACAAGTCTTCGTACTGTGAGTGCAGATGGTCGTAGCGTTCCTGCAGCCCCTCCAGTTCCTCGAGCGCCTCCATATTGACGCTGCTGGTTCGCTGCAACTGTTCACGCAAACGCGCGATCTCTGATTCGACTTCTTGTCGGTTCTCAGGCTCTTGCAAATCCTCCGGCGGCTCATCGCCGCGAAGATCAATTTGGTAGTCTTCCTGCAAACGCTCGGCGAGCGAATCCATCCGCATGACCAAGTTGTCGCGACGCGCGTTGAGCGAGTGAACGGCTTCACTGGCAGTCGCAGCCGCCTTCATCGCTTTTTCACTCGCGGCGATCACGTCCCGGTTGGACTGGCGAACTCGCGCGGCGTCTTCGGCCAACAACCGCAGCTTTCGCTCGTTCTGCTCTGCGTCCCAGTGCAGCGTGGCGAGTTGATCGGTCGCATCCAACATCCGAGCGGTCAGCATGTCCAAACGCTGTCGCGCCGCATCGGCCGCACCACGCGCCTCATCGACCGCAGCTTGTCGCTCGCCCTGATCCCGGCGCTGCTGCTCGATTGCTGCCGACAGCGCTTCGTATTTCTGCTCTGCACGGGCAACGTCCACGGAGACTTCCATCACCGCGTTGGTGGCTGCCTGCAACGCCGACTGGGTCTCGCTGATCATCTCATCGATCTCGGCCGAACGCATCTCCAAGGCTTCGATGGTTTCTCGCCCCTGCTTGATGCGGGCTTCCAGACCGACGTCTTCTTTCTTGGCCGCCGCTTGCTCGTCACTGGATGTCTGAATCTCGGACTGCAGTTCTTCGAGTGCTCCCTGACGCGACGCCACACGTTCGCTGGCGTGACGCCGCTCGGCTTCGGCAGCCGCATGCTGAGTCAACAACGCACGATGAGCTTGCTCGGCCCGCCCAAGCTCCGAATCTTGCGTCTCGACCAATTCCAGCAAGCGTGCCATTTCCTCGTCGTTGTCGTGAATCTGAAACGTGTAGTGCTCGATCTCTTCCGCTGCGGCGATCAACTCGCTGCGACGACTGATCAAACCGGTCGCCGTGCCGATCTTGCCGACCACAATCGCGCCATCACTCTCCAGCACTTCGCCCGACTGGGTGACGAACCGCATCTCCTTGCCACCGAGCTTACGCAAGCCCATGGCGGTCTCCAGCGAATCGACCACCCATGTGCTGGAGAGCAAGTGCTGGACGATGGGCAGATGCTCGGGTTCGCATTGCACCAAACGGTCGGCACGCCCCACGACTCCTTGCAAGCCATCCAGCTTGATGCGGTCCGCATCGTGAGTCGCGGGCAACGCGTCGGCACGCAGCAAACCCACGCGGCCATCGATGACCAACTCGGAACGCACGACAGCATCTTGAATCTCGGTGCCCGTCACAACAACGTACTGACTGCGGTGACCCAACGCCGTGTCGATCATCGGTGCCACCGACGTTTCGGCCTTGATCAAATCGGCGACCATCCCGCGAATCGACGACGCGAAACGCTTGGCCCCTCCGTTGTCATCGCTGAGCAACGTGCGCACGCCGCCCGAGACTCCTTCTTGACGTCTTTGCAAATCCTCCAAAACGATGTGCCGCTGACGCACACCTTCCAGCCGCGTCTTCAACGCCGAGTGTTCTTCTTGACGTCGCGACAAAGTTCGACGGTTTTCCTGCGATTTGGCTTCGGCGATCTGAACGTCGGCGGACGCCTTTTGAATCCGTTGTTCCAGTTCGCTACAACGTAGCCGTGTCTTTTCCGCTTCTTGATTCGCCGCCTCCAGAGCCGACTGAGCCGCTTGCAACCGTGTCGCCAAAGTCACCAGCAAGCGACCGGCTTCCGCGATCCGTGCTTGGATGCTCTGACGCGCCGATTCACGATCGGCGACGTCGCGAACGGTGGCCAAGTGCTCGCGTTGAGTCTCATCGCGGCTCTTCAGCACGCCGTCCATTTCCTGTTGGATCTTGTCGCGATGTTGCTCGACTTGCCCGGCACGTTCACGCACAGATGCGAGTTCGTCTTGGTAAGCTTGCAACCGATCCGTGGCGCCGCGTAACTCCGCGGCGGCCGAACCGGCTTGACTACGCAACAGCCTGACACGCCGCAACGCTTTGGCGATCGTCGTACGCAACTCGGCGACGGACGATTTGTCGGCCTCTCGGCGTCCAGCCAATTCCGCGATCGTTTGCGATAAAGTCGACCGGACGGACTCGAGCTGTTGTGCTTCGTCGGCGATCTGTTGCAACTGCGCGTCGGCAGCTTGACGCTGCTGAGTCATCTCCTCACGCTGCTGCTCCAGTTGACTCAGTCGCTCGTTGGCTTGCTGAAACTCCGTTTTGATCTCGTCAGACTCGGACTGCATCTGCGCCCAGTCCGTCCACGCGACCACGGTTCGCAGTTCTTTGAGCCGCTCGGTGGCTTGCCGGTAACGCTCGGCCTTACTGGCCTGGCTGCGAACGCTTTTCAGCCGCGCGCCGACTTCGTCGACGATGTCACCCAATCGGGTCAAGTTGGTTTGCACGCGGGCCAAGCGACGCTCGGCCTCGACCTTCTTGGCTTTGAAGCGCGAGATCCCCGCCGCCTCCTCAAAAATCGCGCGACGATCCTTGGCATTGGCTTGCAACATCCGATCGACTTTTCCCTGTTCGATCAGACTGTATGCGTCGATTCCGATCCCCGTGCCACGGATCAAATCACGGACATCCTTCAGTCGAACGGCCTGATTGTTGATCAGGTACTCGCTCTCGCCACTCCGGTACACCCGCCGCGTGACGTGGACTTCCGGGGCATCGACCGGCAGATTGCCGTCGGCGTTTTCAAAGATGATCGTGGCTTCGGCCGCATTGGCCGCCGCACGCGTCTGCGATCCCTTGAAGATCACGTCGGACATGTCCTTGCCACGCAGACTCTTGGCGCTTTGAGACCCCAGCACCCATTTGATGGCATCGACGATATTGGATTTCCCCGAACCGTTTGGCCCGACGACCACGGTGATCCCGTCCGGAAAATCGAAACGCGTCCGATCCGCAAAGCTCTTGAAACCGGCCAGTTCGAGTGCTTTGAGCATGCGGGGAAACGGAATCGCGGTAAAAGGGGAGGGCAGTCGGCTCGTCAGTGGGGTGGCTGAACTTCACGAAACAGCACCCCTCAAGAGTAGATGAAACACGCTGCCTGGCCTAGCTCTTTTCAAAACAAAACGCCGACCCAAACCCCCTAAAACACTGCAATGCACGCATTTCCAGGCATCGCAGACCTCCTAACCGGCATAACCGGGCGTGTATTCCCGTAGCCGCGTCTCTCGGGAGGTGCGATTAATAAGCTACCGCTTGCGGATTGTCGTTCGACTCTCCGAGTCGACAACGTACAGCGGAGATCGCTATCGACGTGGAACGTCGAGCGACAATCGTCCAATCACCGTAAGATGGGCAATCCTGATCTTGCGATCACGCTCGCTCCGTTTCCCCACCCCACAGCACCTCGCCCACGACGCCATGACGGTTGCCTTTCTGTTCGTCGCCGTCCTGCTGCTGATGGGTGTGGTGCTGAGACAATCCCTCGGCGTGCTTCGCTGGCTCTTTATCCCCGCATCGGTTGTGGCCGGACTGATCGGACTGGTGGTCATTCAGGCGGCAAATGCCGTGGAGCTGCCCATGGCCAACCTCATCGCCAGGAACTTGGCTGAGACCCTCGCCAAGTGGCCGGGATTCCTGATCGCCATCGTGTTCGCTGGCATGCTGCTTGAAAGCACACCGGGCGACTCGCGGGGCTCGGCCCTGACGAATCGCTTCACCCGCGTGGGCAAACAAGGTCTAATGGTGTGGATCATCGTCTTGGGCGAAACCGCCGTCGGCCTGCTCGCAACGTGGCTGTTGGTGCAATCGTATTTCGACGTCCCAAACTCCTTCGGAATGCTGATCGAAACCGGGTTCGCCGGCGGCCACGGCACCGCGGCTGCGATGGGCCAAGTTTACCGGCATCCCTCAATCGACCTGCCCAGCGGCCAAGACCTCGGCGTGCTGATGGCAACCTTTGGACTGGTCTACGGTGTGGTCTCAGGAATCGGATGGATCAACCTCGGCGCACGACTGGGTTGGATTCAACGCACCGACTCGCAACGCAACGCGACAGGAACCCTGGATCGAGAAAGAATCCCGATTGGCATTCAACGTATCGATCGTGACACGATCGACCCGCTGCTATTGCAAGTCATCTGGCTCGCGTTGGCCTTTGGAATCGGACTTGCGTTGCAGTCATTGGTTAGCGCCGATGCGTCCTGGATCGATTCACAGTGGATTCAAGACACAGCGACAACCGACGACGCGGACAAACAACTCAACAACCGACTGACGTTCTCACACGTATTGAACTTTCCGTTGTTCATCTACACGCTGTTCGGCGGTCTGGCGGTTCGCAAGCTGCTGACGGTGACGGGACACGCCGACAAAATCGACAACGCCACGATCAATCGGTTGACGTCCACGGCGATGGAGATCCTCGTCGTCGCCGCAATCGCTTCACTGAACCTCGAGCTGATCTCAACCCTGCTGGGACCCTTCATGATCTTGTTCGTTACTGGTGCGATCTGGACAGCCGTCTGCCTGCTATTGATCTCGCGTTGGATCTTGCCCGCGGACTGCTGGTTCCAACTCGGCTTGATCAACTACGGCATGTCCACCGGCACCACCGCCACGGGCTTTGTATTGCTACGCGTGGTCGATCCGCAACTGAAGACGCAAGCGGCAACGGACTACGCGCTCGCCGCCCCGCTGTCCGCCCCCTTCATCGGCGGCGGCATGATCACCGTCGCACTTCCCTTGTTGGTTTTGGAACGCGTCCCAATCGCATGGCCCGCAACTATCATCACAGGGATCGTCGTAGCATTGATCCTCACCGGCCGCCTCTGGAATCGAAACAAGTTGGAGTCCAGGCTTTAGCCGCTCAGCACTGAACCAGCACTGACATCAGCCCTCAATCGCCTAAAGGCTACACTCCAACGTTGGAGTCCAGGCTTTAGCCGCTCAGCACTGAACCAACACTAAACCAACACTGACACCAGCCCCCAATCGCCTAAAGGCTATACTCCAACGGTCGCATCCCATTCACTCCTCTTTCACCATCAACGCTTCACAACACCCAACCCGACCAACCACTGTTCACACAGTCCCGGCCACTGATCCAAACCCTTCATCCCAACGGCCAATCCCACACCGTGCCGGCCTTTGGGAAACACGTGCATCTCCGCGGGCACACCCGCGCGACGGCATGCCATGAAATACTCAACCGCATTGTCAACCGCCACAACAGGATCGTCCGCCGTGTGAAACAAAAACGTCGGAGGCGTCTCTTTGCTCACCTGCGACTCGTTGGACAACGAGGCCACCAACTCGGCCGGCGCATCCTCACCCAACAGATTTCGCTGGCTGCCACCGTGCGTGTAGGGTTTGTCGAACGCGATCACCGGATAGCACAGAATGCTGAAGTTCGGACGCGATGAAACACGGGCGACCGGATCCGTGGCTTCCTTGTCGCCCTCAAGGAACTTTGTCGAAACGGTTGAGCAGAGGTGACCGCCGGCGGAAAAACCCATCACGCCGATTCGATCCGGGTCGATGTTCCACTCACTCGCTTTGGCGCGAACCGTTTGGATCGCGTGCTGCGCGTCCATCATCGGATAGGGATGCCCGTAGCCCTTGCCCGCGTTTCCTTTGCCACGCACGCGGTAAGTACAAATGGCCGACGAAACGCCCATCGACTGAAACCACTCGGCGATCTGATGCCCTTCGTGCGACATCGCCAGACCGTGATAACCACCACCAGGCAAAATCACCACCGCCGCCGTGGGCGATTCCGACTCCACCAACGTCACCAACAATTGCGGCGTGTCCCCATCACCCGGCTGTTCGACGGTCACACCGGGAGTCCCCTCCAGCCACAACGGCAACGTCATCTTCGCCGGCGACTCCGCACGGACGTTCGTGGCGAACCAAACAAAGACCAATGAGACAGATGCGACAAAGATTCGTGATTTCATGATGCTGGGGTTTCAAAGGGGGACTGAGGTTCAAACGAATGCTCATCATAGCGAAAACCTCGTGCTCATTCGCACAGAGTTCGCCCCCTCTCCCCCAAGACTTTCGCGAATCAATCTAGGATGGTGGCAGCATTTTTCGCGCGAAAGCCTTGGGGGCGAGGGGAGCCAGGATTGGTTTGTGCACTGCAAAACAACACCATGGCTCCCCTCTCCCCCGATTCCTGGCGAGCCTCAAGCGAGCCAGGAATCGGGGGAGAGGGGCAGGGGGTGAGGGGGAAATTCATACGGCCTGTCGACTGATGAATCACTCGATTATCCACTTAAGTCTCCTATCCCTGGTCAGCCTAGAATAGCTTGATCAAACCCTCCGGTATCCGTTGCAAATTCCCCTCGCGATCGATCATCCCCATCGTCACGTCCGCCGTCACCAACGTTTCTTCGCCGCGGGTCACGCGGTAGTGATGCACAACCTTGGCCGAAACGCGAGCGGATCTCAAAACCCGACATGGCTCCCCTCTCCCCCGATTCCTGGCGAGCCTCAAGCGAGCCAGGAATCGGGGGAGAGGGGCAGGGGGTGAGGGGGAGATTCATACGGCCTGTCGACTGATGAATCACTCGATTATCCACTTAAGAATCCTATCCCTGGTCAGCCTAGAATAGCTTGATCAAACCCTCCGGTATCCGTTGCAAATTCCCCTCGCGATCGATCATCCCCATCGTCACGTCCGCCGTCACCAACGTTTCTTCGCCGCGGGTCACGCGGTAGTGATGCACAAATCTTGGCCGAAACGCGAGCGGATCTCAAAACCCGACATGGCTCCCCTCTCCCCCGATTCCTGGCGAGCCTCAAGCGAGCCAGGAATCGGGGGAGAGGGGCAGGGGGTGAGGGGGAAATTCATACGGCCTGTCGACTGATGAATCACTCGATTATCCACTTAAGTCTCCTATCCCTGGTCAGCCTAGAATAGCTTGATCAAACCCTCCGGTATCCGTTGCAAATTCCCCTCGCGATCGATCATCCCCATCGTCACGTCCGCCGTCACCAACGTTTCTTCGCCGCGGGTCACTCGATAGTGATGAACAATCTTGGCTTCCGAAATTGTTTTGATCTCCGTGTGAATTTGAACCAGATCGTCGTATTTCGCTGGCATCCGATAGCGACAGTCCACTCGGACAACGACGACCAATTGCCCCGCCTCCTCCATCTCACGGTAACGCCCACCGACAGCTCGCAACAACTCGGTCCTGCCCATCTCAAAGTACTGCAGGTAAATCGAATGATGCACGAAACCCATCGGGTCGCACTCGTCGTAACGTACGCGGTGCTCAATCGTGTGTTGTCGCATGAACGATCCCTCGTTTGAATGGTTTGAATGACGGTATCCGCTACGACAAAATCTCTTTGATCACCCGCCCGTGTACATCGGTCAATCGAAAATCGCGACCAGAGTAGCGATACGTCAGTCGTTTGTGATCCAACCCCATCTGATGCAAAATCGTGGCGTGCAAGTCATGAATGGGCACCTTGTTCTCCACCACCTGCATCGCCAATTCGTCCGTGGCCCCGTAGGTCATCCCGCCGCGGAATCCGCCGCCGGCCAGCCAGATCGTGTAGCCATCGATGTGGTGATCTCGACCGTACTTGCTCGGATCCTTCACTTGCTGGATCGTCGGTGTACGTCCCATCTCTCCACCCCAAATCACCAACGTGTCGTTGAACATCCCACGCTGCTTTAGATCCTGCAACAACGCCGCGATCGGCTGATCCGACTCGCCCGCCAATCGTGTGATGTTTTTTACCAACGAACCATGATTGTCCCAAGGCTGTCCGGCCCCGTGATAACACTGAACGTAACGCACGCCACGCTCGGCCAATCGTCGTGCGGTCAATAGGTTACGTCCCACGATCGTGTTGCCGTACATCTGCCGCGTTTCAGCCGACTCCTGTGACAAATCGAACGCGTCGGTCCCCGCAGTCTGCATGCGAAACGCAAGCTCCATCGACTGGATCCGGCTCTCCAATCGCTCGTCACCCGGATTCATCAACTGATGACGACGGTTCAAAAACTGCGTCAACGCGACCTGTGCCCGCTGACTGCCCGGGCGAATGTCCGACCGCGTCAGATTCGGAACGATCTGCTTGCCGCTGCTCTCGGTATCAATCGGTGTGCCCTGATACACTCCCGGCAAAAACGCACTGGTCCAGTTCAACGTCTGCGCCGTCGGCAATCCCTTGGGACACAAAGTGATGAATCCGGGCAACTCATCACTCTCGCTGCCCAATCCGTACAACAACCAAGACCCCATGCTCGGCCGGGGCAACGTCGAGTGACCACAGTTGGTCAACAACAATCCGGGCGTGTGATTGGCGATCTCACCCTGCATCGATCGAATCACGCACAAGTCATCGGCGTGCTCGGCGACTTTGGAAAACAACTCACTGATTTCCAAACCGCTCTCGCCGTATCGCTTGAACTGAAACGGTGACCCGAAAATCGAACCGGCACGTTTGCGCTGCGTGTCTTGCAACTGCGACAACACCGAATCGGGCAACGGCTTTCCGTCCAGTCGGTTCAGCTCAGGCTTGGGATCAAACGTGTCCATCTGGGACGGACCGCCGTTGGCAAAGAGATGAATGATCCGCTTGACGCGAGCGGGGAAGTGGGGCGGTTTCTCGGCCAACGGAGACGTGTCTATCGCGCCCGCTGCACCGCCCGCTGTACCGCCGGACTCCGCAGCATCCGCACCCCGCGAATCGGCCAGCAGACCGTACATTGCCAGCGTCCCCAAACTGGTCGACTGCAACAACTGACGCCGCGACAAGGCAGCGAAGGGATCATGTGACTCGTTCATCCGCTCAGCTTTTTCAATCAAAGTATTGGAACTCATTCGACATCATCAACGCTTGTACGACCATCGGCCAAGGAGACTCGTCGAATCGAGACGGCTTGTCCGTGAACCTCGCTTGAAACTCCAGCAAACGCTCCACCTTGGTGATCTCATTCTCCGCCGGCTGTCGTTGCAACACCACATCAAACAAACACGAGATCCTTTCCGCGTCCGTTGCGCAATCTAGAAAACGTTTCGTCTGCGTCACCGCCTTGGCTTGATCCACCACGAAACCTGCATTCATTGTGAACAAGGCTTGCGGAGCCACCACGCTTTCGCCACGCCGCGACTGCGACTGCATCGGACTGGGAAAATCAAACGCACCAAGTGTCGGATCCAAATTGAACCGATTGATGAACCCGTAAATCGAACGCCGCCGAGTGTAGTCACCCTCCCAAAGCGGCCCCGGTCGACCTCCCACCGTTGAGTCCAACTGCTGTGCAACCTGCAGCAAGCTGTCACGAAGTTCTTCGATCGACAACCGTTTGCGATTGGCCCGCCACAGCAAATGATTCTCCCGGTCCTCCGCCGCCGCATCGTCCCGATGCCGACTACGCTGCAAATAAGTCTGGCTGCTGACGATCTGCCGAACCAGATACTTGATCGACCATCCGTGCTCGACAAAATCAATCGCTAAATGATCCAGCAGCTCAGGATGGGTCGGCGCTGTACCTTGCAATCCGAAGTCCGATGGAGTGGCAACAAGGTACGCCCCCATCAGCGATCCCCAAACGCGATTGACGATCACACGCGCCGTCAACGGATTGTCAGGATCGGCGATACGCTGAGCCAACTGCATCCGCAAACTGGCTTCTTCGCCAAACACCTCTTGTTCGGAATCCAAAATCTTCAAGAACCGACTCGGCGCAGGCTCACCTCGCGAGGCTCCATCGCCACGCACAAATACAAATGATCGCGGCCGACTCTGCTTGTCACGGACCACCATCGCGTGCGCAGGCGCTCCGGGATGAAAGGCCCACAACTGAGCCAAATCGGTCTCGCGAATCTTCTCCGCGATCGATCGATTGTTCCCCTTCGCTTTCTTGCCACCCGCCGCATCGATCTGCTTCATGATCTTGGCAAGCTGCTTCTTGTAGTCGGCGGTTTCTTCCTCGCTAGCACGATAACCATCCACCGCTGGCTGTTTTTCTTCGTCCAAAGGATGAATGCGATCCAGCGAAGCGAAAACTCCCCGCAACGAGTAGTAGTCAACTGTCGGCACCGGCTCGTACTTGTGATCGTGACACCGCGCACATGCCACCGTCAGCCCCATCAGCCCTCGCGTCGTCAGATCAATCCAATCATCCAGCGACTCTGCCTGCGAACGATTCGCATACGGACCGACGCCAAAGAAACCCAGGGCAGCGATCTCTCGATCTCCATCACCGTACCCTAACTCATCCGCCGCAAACTGCTCCACCAAGAATCGATCATACGGTTTGTCGGCGTTGAACGAATCGACCACGTAGTCACGATACGTGAACGCAAAGGGAAAGTAGTGCGGGGTCTTGGTGTCGGGACGATACGTGCTGTCGGTATCCGCATAGCGAACCACATCCAGCCACATCCGCGACATGTGCTGACCGTAACATGGATCTTGCATCAATCGAGTGATCGTGTCGGCAATCGCTGAATCCGCATTCTGCTCAAAGGCTGCTTGGAACTCGGTGATCTGCGCCGACGACGGCGGCAACCCAATCAAATCGAAGTGCAAACGTCGGCACAAAGTCCTGGTATCGGCAATCGGCGAAGGCGTGATGCCGTGATCTTTCAATTTTGCAAAGACAAACCGATCAATCGTTGACTCATTCCATTTCTTGTTACTGGCAACCGGCGGCACCGTGTCACGAGGCGGTCGAAACGCCCAATGCTCCTTGGCCCGATCGAACAAGACCTCTTGATCACCCAACTGAGAAAACTCGGTGTCGCCCATGTCCTCCGCAGGTCCGATCGCTCCACCGGAGATCCATTGCTCCAGTACTTTGATCTCTTCGTCACTCAACTTGCCGTCGGGCGGCATCTGCAAGTCGCTGTCGTCATAGCGAACCGCACGAACCAACAACGACGCATCCGCTTCACCCGGAATCACCGCTTTGCCCGTGTCGCCGCCGCCCAGCCAACCCGATGCACGATCCAACAACAACCCACCTTGTTGCTCCTGATGTTCTTCGCTGTGGCACTCATAGCAGTGCCGAACCAACAGCGGCCGAACCTTACTTTCAAAGAACTCAACACCACCCATCTCGCCCGCCCAAGACTGCGTGGAGTCAAACCAACAAAGAAAGATCACAAGGCAGGCAAGCCGCGTCGGAAGGAACCCAAGAAAAGATCGCAACACGGCTGAACAATCCGAAAGGCGGGGCAGGGGAGGGCAGAGCAGAGCACTAAGCATCAAACGGTCTCTAGCATTGTAGACCACCTCGACACCTCCGTCAGCCAGAACAAAATGCAAGCACTACCCATAGTCCTCTCACGCCACCAGGCAACGAAATAACAAAACCTCTCTTCGGTAATCCTCCGAAACGGCATACCCTCTCAACCGTACTGCCCAAGTCATAGGAGAGTCGCCGTGAATCCAAGCCTTGTCAGCCAACCATCACGCTCGTCCGAATCGCTCCCCCATCCCATCCACCGCTACCGCAACGGCCAGCCTTACCGAACCGCTCGCGGCAGACAGGCCCCTCGAAAACCTGTCGAAGACCTGTACTCCGCTCTCGCCGTCATCGATCTCCGACACGAAACACCCACCCCGGCTCGATTTCATCGCCTGATCCAGCGTGAACTCAAGATCCGTGGCTACACCGCTGGCACCGTCTCCGATTACCTTGCCGCCATGCGGTCCCTGTTGCGATGGTTCGGAGGCCAGCCCCACGAACTGGATCGAGAATACGTCAAAGACTACCTCGAATACCTCGTCGACGCCGGCCACTCTACCTCCGATATCGCTGTCCAACTCAGCGCCATCCGCGCGATTTTCGACAAACTCTGTTTCCTTGACATCACCCTGGGCCTCGCCACACCCCGACAACCACGTCGACGTGTTGTCGTTCTCAGCCGCGAAGAAGTCCGACGACTGCTCCAAGCCACGCCGTCGACCCGAGACACGCTGCTGTTGGGCTTGATGTACGCTACCGGAATGCGGGTCAGTGAAGTCTGCCGGGTGCAGAAACGGGACTTTGATTTTGACCGCAATCAAATCTTCATCCGCCAGGGCAAAGGACGCGCGGACAGGCACATTCAACTCCCACAATGCTACCGAGCCCTCCTGCAATCCGTTTGCAGCCCACTGGCTGCCGACGGCTATCTGTTCCCCTCCGAATCCGCCAGCGATCATCGACAGAACCGCCACCTCAGCCCGAGAACCGTCCAGCGAACCATGCAACGAGCATGCCGCGTCGCCGGGATCCAAAAACACGCCACGCCACATTCTCTGCGACACGCGTTCGCCACGCATTCCTTCGAGGACGGATGCGATATCCGACGGATTCAAGCCGTCTTGGGCCACGTCAATCTGGAAACCACGACCATCTATGTCAAAGTCGCCAAGGGACGCACGGACATGCCCAGTCCGCTGGACCGACTGGTCGGCCAGCCGCCTGCGACACCAGCTCCGACAGAATCAGTTGTCGACAAACCAGTCGGTAGGCTGACACTGCATAGCCGTCCCGATCCAGATCCCAGCAGCAATGACATTCAGTTCACACTGGAAATCATCCGACCCGGCCAACCGGTTTCCGCGCCCCGCCATTTTCTTACCGGCATCCGCGCCCAGCAATCTCGCCCCGGTTACGTCACAATCCAACTGCCACCGATCGAGCAGTGGAAACCGGAACTCGCAAAACTACCCAAAGCCCAGGCCGATCGCATCCACGAAGCGGGTTTCTATGAGATGCTTTCCGCTCGCATCACCGCGCACGTCTTGAGCCGTTATCCACGCGAGTAGCCCAGCCGCCGCCGAGATCGCCTGACTCTCGTAGCAAGCAATCAAACTTCTTTCCCCCGCAGCCCCCACCGGCCATCCCCACAGCGGCCGACTTCTCACGCTGCGCGTTGCCATCAAAACAAGGCCTCTCAATCTCCATACAGGCCCACCAACCAGCTTCCACCTGACAACCAATCTTTCCCCAAGCCCCAAAACCCGCTAATCTAAAAGCAATCAAATCCTCCCCGACACCCCACTTTTGATAGGGGGTGTCGCCCAAAAACCCGTTGTGCGGCAACTCATTCGCGATTCTCGTACACTCTCCCCATGCACGAGCACATCAACAAAACGACCGCACTTCAATTGATACTCGATCGGTGGTTGCCAGTTGCCGAATCGAGTTATGGCGTACCGTATACCGCTGAACCTGTATCGGTTGGCCGCGTAGAAATCGGCTGGCTCTTTGAATTTGCACCTACCCAACAGTTCAATGATGCGGGGCGCAAACTGTATAATTTACAGCTTATCGTTGATGACCTCGAACGACGTGTTCACACGGTCGGTACGCCCGGCGTTCAGCGTGCAATAGACCGAATCAAACGTCAGCGCGAATAGCGCTGGCAGCGCCCGTTGCCGCACAACATGGTTTTTACGCTAGGCCTTCGGCACACCGCTGTCGTTTGTTCAAGCCGCCCTCTGCTGGTAGAATCTTTCGTAGTTCAGACATCGTGCGCTTCGTTTAGGGCGGTGTCGTAAAAACCTTCCGTTAGGCGACCTAGCGATATCCCAGGTTCGGGTTGCCTGCGGGGTTCATTAGTGTGCGATTAGTGCGGATTAGTGTTCCCAAAAACTTGGCTGCGCTGAACACTAATATTCGCTAATCGAACACTAATCTCAATCACGATGGTGGCTTCGGTGCTGACCGGTCGCCTAACATGGTTTTGCCGCTAAGCCGCGGCTTCGCCGTTTGAGCGTCGTTCGGTTGGCAAACTTCAATCGCCTCGATAACGTCGCTCGGATGGTCACGCCGCGGACGCCTCTTTTGGTTGTTCAAACCTCACGCTGTAGCTACAAACTATTGTCTTGCCACGTTTTCTCGCTTCGGTCACGAACGGCGTCGGCAAAACCTTCCGTTGTGCGCACCTAGCGTTTCCCGATGGCAGACAACCGCAAACCTCTGATGATTCCGCCCGCCGCTGAGGCAGACGACAACGCTATCGAGATGGCACGCGCATGGATCGCTGAGGGTGGCCTACATTGCGTACTCAACGTCGGCCACTGGCACAAGAATTCTGAGACCAGCGAACCTCATGCGTGGGGCATTATGCTGGCGGACATCGCGCAACACATCTCAAACGCGCTCGAAGACGTCGCGGGACTTGATCGCCGCGAGACGCTCAACTCGGTTGTCGAAGCCTTCAACACTGAAATCAAACACAAAACCTCGCAACATTCCGGACAATGGCCAACAATGGATGATCCTGCGACCGAATTCTGGGATGACACCGACTCGTAGGTTCCGGTGCGTACAACATGGTTTTTACGCTAGGCCTTCGGCACACCTTCCATGTTTGGCAACGCGGGCTGGCCTTGGTACAATTCTCGTAGTTCGGGCATCGCTCGCTTCGTTTAGGGCGGTGTCGTAAAAACCTTCCGTTGTACGCCGCAGCGTATGAGCCATTCAACAATTCAAACCGACATCTTCTTCGCTGAGTTTGATGGCCGCCCGTACGCCTACGGATTATCCAGCGATGAAACACGTGCCACCGCGGAATCGTCGTTTCGATTTGGTGACCCATCCGACGACTATGCCCTTGGAAACTCATGGGCTGTTTCGCCCGACGACTCCGGATGGCGTATTGTGCGCCGCACTTTTCCGGTCACGCATCTTGCGGTTGAATTCGTTGGTGAAATCGGCGTCACTAATCACGTTTCTTGGCAGTGCCCCGAATGCGGAGCGTGGTCATCCGAGGATGTCGAGCACGATGCAGTCGGGCCGTTGCTCGTACATTGTGGTTCTCGCCACCATGCCGACGACGGAATCTGGGTCATACTCAACTGGTGATTCGGCGGCGTACAACATGGTTTTTACGCTAGGCCTTCGGCACACCGCTGTCGTTTGTTCAAGCCTCCATCTACTGGTAGAATATCTGGTTGTTCAAACTTGAATGGCATTGCATCGGCGGTGTCGTAAAAACCTTCCGTTGTGGGACGCTAGCTATTCGTGAGTGACATTTTCCCGCTACTTGAAGCCGTACACGACCGTGAATCATTTGTTGCTTTCGTCATGGCGCTTGCCGCCGAGCGTGAAGCTGCCGCCAAGATCGAAGCCGAGAATCCCACGCGATACATGGTGGACGGCGCGCACGGCTGGGCAAACGCCGACATCCCACAATTCCTCGAGGCTGCGTGCGACGTCTTCGCATCCATGCCGGGAGACGATGAGCCGGAACCAGAGCCAAGCTGGAAGCTTTTCGCCGAGTTCCTCTGGTGTGGCAAAATCATCGAATGATGCGCGGTCGACTTGCAGGTCTTCTCCGATGGAGAGCTTTCTGGTGCTTCCCGCGTCCCACAACATGGTTTTTACGCTAGGCCTTCGGCACACCTTCTGCGTTTGGCCACGCGGGCTGGCCTTGGTACAATTTCTCGTAGTTCAGGCATCGCTTGCTTCGTTTAGGGCGGTGTCGTAAAAACCTTCCGTTGTGCGGCAACTCATTCGCGATTCTCGTACACTCTCCCCATGCACGAGCACATCAACAAAACGACCGCACTTCAATTGATACTCGATCGGTGGTTGCCAGTTGCCGAATCGAGTTATGGCGTACCGTATACCGCTGAACCTGTATCGGTTGGCCGCGTAGAAATCGGCTGGCTCTTTGAATTTGCACCTACCCAACAGTTCAATGATGCGGGGCGCAAACTGTATAATTTACAGCTTATCGTTGATGACCTCGAACGACGTGTTCACACGGTCGGTACGCCCGGCGTTCAGCGTGCAATAGACCGAATCAAACGTCAGCGCGAATAGCGCTGGCAGCGCCCGTTGCCGCACAACATGGTTTTTACGCTAGGCCTTCGGCACACCGCTGTCGTTTGTTCAAGCCGCCCTCTGCTGGTAGAATCTTTCGTAGTTCAGACATCGTGCGCTTCGTTTAGGGCGGTGTCGTAAAAACCTTCCGTTGTGCGGCAAAGACTAACGATGAATTCCAACCGCATAACCACTGACACTTGGTCGAACGCAGCCTCCGAGCAGCTCTACACCAATCGCTGGCCGAATGAACCTGCCGTTGCCGCTCAGGCTGACAATGGGGTCCAGTGCGGCGGCTGTTCGTTCTTTGCTCCATTCAACGCGGATTGGGGACTCTGTTGTCACGCCGATTCTCGCCACCACCTTGAAACGGTCTTCGAGCACTTCTCGTGCCCAGCAATGGTCAACGAACACTGGGGGCCACACAGCTTCACGACTGATACTGAATTCCAATGCCGGTGCGGCGGTCAATCGTCTGAGTACTGGGACAACCTCGTAAAAATCCTTGCGGAAACCGAAAAGCGTGGCAACACCGATTCGTAGCACATTTGCCGCACAACATGGTTTTTACGCTAGGCCTGCGGCACACCTTCCAACTTTGTCAACGCGGGCTGGCCTTGGTACAATCTTCCTTAGTTCAGGCGTCGCTCGCTTCGTTCAGGGCGGTGTCGTAAAAACCTTCCGTTGTGGGACGCTAGGTTTTCGGCTCCTCCGGCAAACGCGTTCTGTTGTTTCGGCTGTTAGTACCTTCGAGCGTTGGTTGGTGATTCGCCATGCAATGGCGCGCGATCTTCGGCGGCGACCGTGGCGGACTGTTTCGTCGCTCAATCTTTTGTTGGCATCAACTCGTGTGCGTTTACCGTATCTCCGATGCCGCGATCTGCATCGCCCGCCGTCGTAGCGCGGACTTCTTGTTCTGGACCTATCGCGATTCGGGAGTCTTTCGTGTATTTCGCGTCTTTCGTGGTTCCCCATGCTCGATTGCGCTGTCCTTGCAATTCCTCCGGGGTGGAGACCGTTTTGGCCCATCAACGCGTCCCACAACATGGTTTTTACGCTGAGGCCCTTCGGGCACACCTTGGCTCTTTGGCAACGGGCCATGGCCTTGGTACAATTTCACGTAATTCAGGCATCGTTCACTTCGTTCATGGCGGTGTCGTAAAAACCTTCCGTTGGGCGACTCAGAGTGAATGACACCCCATACAACCGTGTCGCCAAGTTTACGTGTGTTATCAACGCAGAATCGGGCGTCGGCGTTGAATTCCTACCCGAGCTGGAGGCAACATTTGACTGCATCGTCTGCAAACGCACTCATCGTACTGTCGTCTTCCACCCCGATGAACGGTGGCCCAAATGCACTGGCCGTCAGAACTGCAACGGTTTCTGTGGCGAACTCACGTCGTTTACGCAATCGTCCGATGGGGCGCGATCTGTCGCTGAATACGTCGTCCACTTCGCGTACTTGCCTTTCACTGACCTCAAGCGAAAACGTGATTCTACGGGCAATGTGCCGTGGGGCCGCCCGCACGTCCGTCTGACCTGTTCGTCGTGTGGTGAATCTCGTGACACATCAATCCAAACAAATATTGTGCGACCGTACACGAAGCACTGCGATTGTGGCGTGCCTCTTTTCACCGAGGTTGACGAAATGCCTTTGATCGAATCCTCCGCCACCAGCGCGTAGAGTCGCCCAACATGGTTTTTACGCTGAGGCCCTTCGGGCACACCTTCCAACTTTGTCAACGCGGTCTGGCCTTGGTACAATTTCTGGTAGTTCAGGCATCGCTCGCTTCGTTCAGGGCGGTGTCGTAAAAACCTTCCGTTAGGCGACCTAGTCTTCTCTGATGGCAGACTTTGAAACAGTCCACACGATGACCGACTACTACGATGGCCCGCGCGGTGGCGTTGCGGACTTTCGCGGAACGCCACACGTATACGAATCGGAATTCTCGGACACATTGGGCAACTATACCGATTCGTTCCGCCTCTCTCCAATTACAGACGACCTATTTCAGCTTGCCCTCGAAGATTGGGCTGTCTGGTTGCGATGGAACGCCGCATACAAACGTGGCGACACGCCACACGAAACACATCCAGCTTTGCCCGACGATCGCGCACGCCACGAAGAATTGCAACGACTTCTCAACGGCAAACTTGTAATCGACCCTGACAATTTCGTTGTCGCTACCGGCGAGTTTCGCTTCACCGAATCCCTAGATCAAGTGCGATGGTCGGTTGCTCCACCGGTCGCCTAACATGGTTTTTACGCTAAGCCGCGGCTTCGTCCTTGGAGCATTGCTTGGTTTGCCTCGTCGTTCACTTCGATGACGCGTTTTGGTTTGCCACGCCGCGGACACCGCCTCAGTGGCAACCTGGCAATCCTTTGGTAAACTGTTTGGTGTTGCGACGCTTTTTGACTTCGGAGAGAAGCGGTGTCGTAAAAACCTTCCGTTGGGCGACACAGTGCAACCACCAGCCTACGTTTCGCTGATCCACTCGGAATTCGTCCAGCTTGCAGGTGACGTCGGGTCCGATCTATTGGTGTTGGAAGAACTTGGAATGATTCGCTCTGGTTCTTGCTGGCAAATTCCATTTTCCCAATCCAACCCAAGTGCCTTTGAAGACCGAACGCTAATTGAACTTGTCTCCCAGCTTCGTTCGTTGGGCGTGAAGTTCGGTGAGGACTTCAAGCAGATGTGTGACCCTGCCACGTACATGCGTGAGCTTCGCTCGCGTAGCGCACTCGATGGCGGCTTTGACACAATCGCATTTCGTGGCCCACAAGATTGGATCATCACGACGGTGCCGTAAGTGTCGCCCAACATGGTTTTTACGCTAGGCCTTCGGCACACCTTCGTTGGTAGGCAACGGGCGCTGGCATTGGTACAATTTCTGTTGATTCAAACTCCACCGCTTCGTTTGAGGCGGTGTCGTAAAAACCTTCCGTTGTGCGGCAACAACCGATGGAGAGATTCAACTTTGCCACCGCTTGGATTTTCGCTTCGGTAACCGCCGATGGTGGCGTTGACCTTCCGTTGCTCATTGGCGCGGCCGACTCTCTCAATCACGCGATCCCAACTGTTGGCGAAATAACTCGCTCGCTCAAGGCGTTGTATCGTTGCGGACTCGTGGACATCCTTGATGGTCGCATCTTACTGACTCCTCACGGTCGTACTGTTGCCGACGATGGCTTCGCGCGTCGCGGCGGGCGTTTCTCCATCCCCGACAACATGCGCAAATCGCTCGATGCGGCGAACCATCCTTCGGTCGACTCGGAACCCGACCTCTCGTTCGTCACCGATGAAACTGTCTCGGCAGCGTTCCAAGAATACCGCAAGATGTTGGGGACCTGACTGGCACTTCAGTTGCCGCACAACATGGTTTTGCCGCTAAGCCGCGGCTTCGCCGTTTGAGCGTCGTTCGGTTGGCAAACTTCAATCGCCTCGATAACGTCGCTCGGATGGTCACGCCGCGGACGCCTCTTTTGGTTGTTCAAGCCTCACGCTGTAGCTACAATCTATTGTCTTGCCACGTTTTCTCGCTTCGGTCACGAACGGCGTCGGCAAAACCTTCCGTTGTACGACTCAGCCGTAAGATGAGTGACGCCCTTTCTGACCTTGAATCCCAATGGCGCGCGGCGGGACTGACCGTTCGGCTCAATCCCTCTGTTTACGGCGATGGATTGCTCGCCTACGAATCTGTCGATGGCCCGCAGGGACTCACAATCTTGCACGATGCCGTGTTCATCTTCACCGAATCTGGCCGCTGGGGCGCGTGGTGGCCCGCTCGCAATCACGAGCGCCCTGATCCCCAATACGCTGCGTTCTCCGACGTAATTGCTGCCGTATCATCTGAGAATCAATGGTCAATCGCACTTCCTTGAGTCGGACAACATGGTTTTTACGCTAGGCCTTCGGCACACCGCTGTCGTTTGTTCAAGCCGCCATACGTTGGTACAATTTCTGGTAGTTCAGACATCGTCCGCTTCGTTTAGGGCGGTGTCGTAAAAACCTTCCGTTGTCCGGACCAGAGCTTTAGATGCGTGGCGATCTCCAGTGGCACAAGACCGAACTCGCCGCGCGTGAGGCTAATGGTCGTGGTGACCGCGAACTTGCGATTCAACTGATGGCACAGGCTGTCACTGAAGCCCGCGATCCATCACTTCCGTGGCATGAATTACAATCCGCGCTCGCTGGCAGCGCACTTTTTCACGAACATGTAACGTTTGATTTTGCGCTTGCCATGGCGCACTACCGCGAATCGCACGAGATTCTGTCATCAAATATCGGCGCTGACGCTCGTGAATCCGTGTCTTTCGCTGAGTGTATGGCGGAATGTGCCGCAAAACTCTTGGACGACTCTGATTGAGACCGTTTCCTCGCTTCACTGGCCGGACAACATGGTTTTTACGCTAGGCCTTCGGCACACCTTCCATCTTTGTCAACGCGGGCTGGCATTGGTACCATTTCCCGTAGTTCAAACATCGCTCGCTTCGTTCAGGGCGGTGTCGTAAAAACCTTCCGTTGTCCGCCCTAGGTCTTTCTGATGACCAGCATACTTCATGTCTTCGCTGGCACATTTCTATCCCGCAACGAAGCGTGCCTCTACACCGAGCCACAGTGGGAACCTGAGCCTAGCGACACCGTGAGCGACGACGAGTACGCCGCTTGGGAGAACCGCAACCCATCTTGGGGCTTTTGCGACGACCTCGGCGATGTTTACCTTGATTCGGACTTCATCGAAACTATCGACGGCGACGAACGCTACTCCTACCTTGCTTCTTACTTGGTCAATGGCTCCGACTTGGGGCGCGTTCGTGCCGCGAATCCTGATGCCAACACATTGCTTTTGGTCTTTCCAGACGCGTTTGGCGGTTTTGACTCTTCCCTCCGGTCAACGCCCAAGCTGACGTATTGTGGCGGGTTTGATTTTCGCTGGCCGTAACGGTGATTCACGGGCGGACAACATGGTTTTTACGCTAGGCCTTCGGCACACCTTCGTTGGTAGGCAACGGGCGTTGGTATTGGTACAATTTCTCGTGATTCAAACTCCACCGCTTCGGTAACGGCGGTGTCGTAAAAACCTTCCGTTGTGCGGCAACAACCGATGGAGAGATTCAACTTTGCCACCGCTTGGATTTTCGCTTCGGTAACCGCCGATGGTGGCGTTGACCTTCCGTTGCTCATTGGCGCGGCCGACTCTCTCAATCACGCGATCCCAACTGTTGGCGAAATAACTCGCTCGCTCAAGGCGTTGTATCGTTGCGGACTCGTGGACATCCGTGATGGTCGCATCCTGCTCACTCCTCACGGTCGCGCTGTTGCCGACGATGGATTCACGCGTCGCGGCGGGCGTTTCTCTATCCCCGACAACATGCGCAAATCGCTCGATGCGGCGAACCATCCATCGGTCGACTCGGAACTTGACCTTTCGTTCGTCACCGATGAAACCGTGTCGGCAGCATTCGAAGAATACCACAAGATGTTGGGAACCTGATTGGCACTTCAGCTGCCGCACAACATGGTTTTTACGCTAGGCCTTCGGCACACCTTCCCTGTTTGGCGACGCGGGCTGGCCTTGGTACAGTTTCTCGTAGTTCAGGCATCGTTCGCTTCGTTCAGGGCGGTGTCGCAAAAACCTTCCGTTGTACGCCTCAGCAAAATGAACAATCCACGATACGATGGAAAACCGCTCCTTCGCTTGGTTGAACTTTGGATACTCTGGGTGATTGGCGAACTCGACTCTGCCGATGCGGACCGCCTCACCGAAATGGAACCCAATCTCCGCCAAACTTGGTCTCTGGGCGGTTCTTGGCATGAAATGATTGAATCACTGCTTGAGATTCCCTCGGCCATGCCTGATGAACTCCGCAGCATGTGGCAACGCAACGCTGAGAAAGCACGAGAGAATAACCTCGAACCTCCTGCTGAGATGTTCGCCCAGTCAATTGCGGATCAATTGACGTCGTAAAGCGTATTGGTCGTTCAACGGCCTACAACATGGTTTTTACGCTAGGCCTTCGGCACACCTTGGCTCTTTGGCAACGGGCCATGGTCTTGGTACAATTCCTCGTAGTTCAGGCATCGTTCGCTTCGTTTAGGGCGGTGTCGTAAAAACCTTCCGTTATGTGCCGCTACCTCAATCGAGTGCAACGTTGATCCAGCTTATCCAGCGCGTCCTCGACTCTTCGCTTTTGACACGGGATCTCGTGTTTGTCCCGGATCGCGGCGCAACGGACACCGAAATTGCCGCGGCATTCGATGGACGATGCAGCGGGTCGCTGGCTAAACTCTTACGCAGATGGAACGGCCTCGATCTCGACGTAATTCGCATCCACGCTGTTGGCGATTCCGTCGACTCGCTCCCAACCGTCGCTGATTCTTGTCACGGGACTGTGATCGCATCCGACCCGTCAGGTTTCCGCTACGTCCAACTACCGGACGGTTCCATTTCATCTCTCGACCACGATGGCGGGACTCTCGTTTCAGTCGCGATCGACTTTGACGACTTCATCGGCAATTACATTTTCGGCAACCGGGCTGCTGAATTCTGCGGCGATGAATGGGCTGCTGATGTCGCGTCCTCGCTGGCATAATCGCGGCGGCTAACATGGTTTTTACGCTAGGCCTTCGGCACACCGCTGTCGTTTGTTCAAGGCTCTCTCTGGTGGTAGAATCCCTCGTAATTCAAACATCGTTCGCTTCGTTTAGGGCGGTGTCGTAAAAACCTTCCGTTGTGCGGACAATCATTTATGCGTTTCCGCTACCCAACGAAATCGGAATGGCTTGTGATCGCCGTCGTTGTCGCGTTGCTGGCCTTGATTGTGCCACCGACGCCCCATTAACGCGAGACATCCAGCCAGTCATGCCACATCTGCGGGAATCGGCGCGTCTTGATTCGCGTATATCGCTGGTGGTCCCTCCACGGCAACACGATCGAACCTGTTGTTGGTGCTGAATACCCCATTCCCGAGAACCACACACACGAATGGTGGCAATACAGTTCAACATACAGCTCATGGTCCAAGAAGTGGGCAGCCGACAACTCCTCGCAATACAAGGATGGCCGATTCGTGTGGAAACCGTGATGCCGCACAACATGGTTTTTACGCTCGGGACTTCGGCACACCTTGGCTCTTTGGCAACGAGCCATGGCTTTGGTACAATTACTCGTAGTTCAAGCATCGCTCGCTTCGTTTAGGGCGGTGTCGTAAAAACCTTCCGTTGTGTGACCTACCGGAAACGCCTCGCGACGGAACGCTCAATGAAATTCACACTGCAATCGTTCGCCGTGACTGGGTTGGCGTGCATCGTGCTGGCCGGATGTTCGTCGCCTGAATCAGCCCGTGACCCGCTCGGGATCGACCGCGCGGTCAATGACTATTACTTTCCCAACGGTGTCCCTGCCGCAAACGGTCATTCTGACTCCGTGGGCAGCGACGCGGACGCTGGCGGGGCCGTTGATTCATCCGCAGTGGACGATCTGCCGTAGGTTTCCGGTCACATAACATGGTTTTTACGCTAGGCCTTCGGCACACCGCTGTCGTTTGTTCAAGCCGCCCTCCGTTGGTACAATTTCTCGGAGTTCATGCATCGTTCGCTTCGTTCAGGGCGGTGTCGTAAAAACCTTCCGTTGTGCGATCCTAGGTGTTCCAAATGCCAAAGTTTGGTTGCCGTTGTGGACACACGATTTCGCTAGTCGCCGTTCCTTCGCCCCACGAGGCGAGCTTGATTTCCGATGCTGACTTCGACGAATTCTGCGTCCGCCGTACCGCTGCCGTCGACGCTTTCCTCGTCGCTGTTCGTGATGGCCGACGCGACGAATGGATCACCGAATTCTATGGGCGTCCACCGTTCGGCATCTCGGACGGCTCTATCATCGACGACATCATTACTCGCGCAGACGAATTCTCCGTTGGCATCACAATTTGTCCCGAATGTGGTCGGCTCTATCGCCAGCGCGAGCAGGAAACGAACGAATGGGACTGCTATGTCCCTGAACCTGAATAGCGGGGCCGGGCGGACAACATGGTTTTTACGCTAGGCCTGCGGCACACCTTCCTCCTTTGGCAACGCTCGCTGACCTTGGTACAATCTTTCGCAGTTCAGGCATCACTCGCTTCGTTCACGGCGGTGTCCTAAAAACCTTCCGTTGTGCGACCTAGCGAATGTTAGATGCAGAGCGACAATCCGCTTTCGAGTCCGGTGCGAGATGCGCGGATATTGGCGGCGACATTGAATCGAATCCGCATCGCGATGGTGAACCGTTAGTGTTCATGGCGTGGATCAAAGGGTTTCGATCGCAACAGACCTTCAATCCTGCTTGCGGCATCTGCAACGGCACTGGCAGACGTAAACTCCGCCAGACTTATCCTGATCCAAAAACTGCTCCATCTCCATACGATGGCGCCGAGATTTCATGTGATTGCAACGTTAAATCTCCAGCGTAACGGTCGCACAACATGGTTTTTACGCTAGGCCTCCGGCACACCTTCCATCTTTGTCAACGCGGGCTAGTCTTGGTACAATTTCTCGTAGTTCAGGCATCGCTAGCTTCGTTTAGGGCGGTGTCGTAAAAACCTCCCGTTGTCGGTCATAAATCAAAGGACTCACTGTGACAACCAAAGAAAAGGCTATTTCGCTAATTCAGACCCTTGATGACAATGTCTCACTCGACGAAGTGATCGACCGTCTCTACCTCCTTCGCAAGATCGAACTGGGCATCGCTCAAGCCGATGCCGGCGACGTGATGGAACATGACGAGTTCATGGACGAACTTGAGGCCGAAGGTGCCCAGTAAGATTTACTGGACGCGACAGTCTCGCGAAGACTTGCGAGCGGTTCGCGCTCATATTGCCCGGGATGCGCCGGCCACGGCGTCTGCCTATGTCCGTAAGCTCCGATTATCGATTGGGCGATTGCGACAATTCCCATGCTCCGGCGAGGTCGTTCCGGAGATCGGCCGCGAGGACTTGCGCGAGGTTCTGCAAGGCAACTACCGCATCATCTATCGTGTAGCCGAACGCAGGGTTGATATCCTCGCTGTGTTTCATAGTGCTCGAATCTTTGACGAACGCGATCTCGGCAGCGGTGAATGACCGACAACATGGTTTTTACGCTAGGCCTTCGGCACACCTTGGCTCTTTGGCAACGGGCCATGGCCTTGGTACAATTTCCGTAGTTCAGACATCGTTCGCTTCGTTCAGGGCGGTGTCGTAAAAACCTTCCGTTGCACGCCCTAATCGGTTATACTACTGGCATGAACATATCAGATCTAAGCGGCCTTTCTGTCAACGAAAAACTCCGAATCGTAACGCAACTGTGGGACGAGATCGCGTCTTCGCCTGAGCACGTCATTGTGCCGCCTGACGTGATCCGCGAGGCATCCCGTCGATCTGCCGAACTTGACGCCGACCCCTCGATCGCAATTGACGAGGACGAACTTTGGCGTCGCGTCGATGGCTAAGAAACGACGCTTTCACCCAATGGTCGCTGATGACTTGTCATCCGCGACCAACTACTACGACGAGATCTCTGTCGATCTAGGTAATCGCTTACGTGACCTGTCGCAACGCCCAGAATCATTTGGCTGCGTTCATGGAATCATGCGTGTGGCAACGGTTAATCGTTTTCCCTATGTGTTGCTGTTCGAGAACCGCGACGAGTTTGTCGCAATCCTTGGCGTCTTCCATGCTGCCTCTGATCAGAGTGGGTGGTTCGAGCGTTCAATCTGACGCAACGGTCGTGCAACATGGTTTTTACGCTAGGCCTTCGGCACACCTTCGTTGGTCGGCAACGGGCGCTGGCATTGGTACAATTTCTGTTGATTCAAACTCCACCGCTTCGTTTGAGGCGGTGTCGTAAAAACCTTCCGTTAGGCGACCTCCCCGCAAGGAAACCCATATGCCCACCGTTAAACAGGCGATGGCTGATCTCATCGCACAACAACCCGACGACAGTAGCTATGACGAGATCCTACGCGAACTCGCTTATGCTCGCATGGTTGACCGCGGTCTGGCTGACTCCGACGCTGGTAACGTCATCTCCGATGACGAAGTCAAGCAGAGGATCGAATCGTGGCAGAAATAGTCTGGACCCACGAATCGGCGACTTGGCTTGAAAAGATTCACGATCATATCGCTGCGGACAACCCGACCGCAGCGTTGGACGTTGCGCGTGGAATATACGCGAAGATTCAGTTGTTGCGGACGTCCCCTCGACTGGGTGGACAGTATCTGCCGATTGCTGACCGTGAAGTTCGCGAGATTCTTTACGGTCACTACCGAATCCCCTATCTCGTTATCAGCGAAGACCGTGTTGAGATACTCGGAATATTTCACAGTGCAATGAGGATCGAAGACTATCTCGGCTGACCGGTCGCCTAACATGGTTTTTACGCTGAGGCCTTCGGCACACCTTCCGACTTTGGCAACGCGGGCTGGCCTTGGTACAATCTCTGGTAATTCATGCATCATTCGCTTCGTTTAGGGCGGTGTCGTAAAAACCTTCCGTTGTCAGACCCTAGGTATTTTCAATGTCGATATCTCTCAACCTTGACGACGATCAATCGGAACGCCTCAAAGAACGCGCTCGTGAACTCGGCGTCGACCCGCGTGATCTCGCGAAGGCCGCCGTCAACGATTTACTTGCGCGTCCGGCCGACGATTTCGATCGTGCTGCGAAATCAGTTCTCGATAAGAATCGCGAACTCTACAGGCGGCTCGGTTAATGCGCTACCTCACTCTCTCTGAAGTGCTTGAATTGCATCGACGAGTCATCGAGCAGTCAGGTGGTGCTGACGGAGTTCGTGATCTTGCGGGCGTCGAGTCTGCGGTTGTGCAGCCACAGATGACGTTCGGCGGCGACGAGCTCTATCCTACTTTGATCGACAAGGCCGCAGCATTATGCTTCTCGCTAGTGATGAATCATCCGTTTGTCGACGGAAACAAGAGGATCGGTCATGCCGCGATGGAGACCTTTCTGGTTCTCAACGGGCGCGAGTTGAATGCGGCTGTTGATGACGCCGAATCTCTGTTCTTGAAACTTGCGGCTGGTGATGTCGAACGCGGCGAACTCGTAGATTGGATCACCGCAAATGTTTCCGCGAAGGACGCCTGACACTCGGATGGCCCGTGTCTGCCAACATGGTTTTTACGCTAGGCCTTCGGCACACCGCTGTCGTTTGTTCAAGCCGCCCTCTGCTGGTACAATTTCCGTAGTTCAGGCATTGTTCGCTTCGTTCAGGGCGGTGTCGTAAAAACCTTCCGTTACCCGCCCTCAACCCCTTGAGTGAACGCCGTCTCACACGACTCACAACAGTTTCGAATCTCGCAAATGTTGCTTGCGACAATTCTTTTTGCGTTAACATTTGCGGCCGCCACCACCATCAAGCTCGGTGGGAACGAATGGGGCTTGTGGGGGCTCGTCGCATCGGCGGGGCTCGCCACGCGGTATGTTGGTTGGTTCTGTGGCGTGTCGTTGGGTCGCGTGACTCGCCATGCTTTGGCGTGGTTTGTCGGCGTGGCAGGGTGTGCTTTGGCGATCGTCGCAATCGAGTTTCGTGACCGTCCATCTATTGGCCGACTGATGCAAGATTTACCTGATGGACTTGGCGCAGCGGCTTTGATCTATGGCTTGGTTGTTGCGACGCTATTGGAATGCGTGTTCGTTCTGTCTACCGTCACTCGTAAATCAACGGGCGGCTAACATGGATTTTACGCTAGGCCTTCGGCACACCTTTGTCCTTTGGCAACGATCGCTGGTATTGGTACAATCGCTAGTAGTTCAAGCGTCGGCCGCTTCGTTCATGGCGGTGTCGTAAAAACCTTCCGTTGCGAGACTCAATCATACGAGATGGACGCTTCAAACCAACCAACTGCCAAACAAGGGCAATACCTCGCGTTCATCTACTACTACACGAAACTGAATCGGCAACCACCCGCTGAATCGGACATGCAGCGGTACTTTCGCACTTCACCGCCCACGGTTCACAACATGGTCGTCAAACTCTGTGAGCGTGGCTTCATTTCCCGTGAACCAGGGCGTAGCCGGACGATCCGTTTGTTGGTCGATCGCGATTCCATTCCGGACCTGGACTAGCCTGTCGCTCAACACAGGTTCCACAGGTGTCCGACCCGGGGCGTTCGGATCAGGCTCGCTCTTTGGCAACAGACACCGGCGTTGGTACAATCTCGTCACTCAACATCAACCACGTCGTTCACGACGGTGACGCAAGGAGCGACGATTCATTTACTGATGCGATTGGTAATGGGATTCGCCAGAATTCCTTTCGGGCAGGATTTCTGACAAACTCCACGACGCCACCAATTGATGAGGCGTCCCTCAACTCCTGCCATTGTCGATCGCAGTCCACTGAATTGTCACGTCTTACCTCCCTCGACGAGTTTCATCGGACCCGATACGAACATGACCAATCAACCCACTTTCCAGTCGGCTTTTCCCTACCAGAGTGATGTCTTGTCACTGCCCGTGACGGATCTTGATGTCGCGTCGAAGTGGTACTGTCGACATTTCGGCATGACGGAAGTGGAACGCAAAGAGTCTCCTTGCCCGAGCGTCATCCTGGAACGCGACGGGGTACGAATCGGCTTTGCGATCAATGGTGGAGATGCGTCACAGGATGGGGCAGCGATTTTGGTCAATGACATTCACTCGCTCAAAGACGAGTTTGAAGCCAACGGCGTCGATGTCGCCGAACTGAGCGTGGACCGACGCGACGGACAAGAGTTCTATGTCTTCTTTGTCGTCGCGCCAGACGGACTTTGCTATTACGTTCACGAACCGAAGACTGGTGAGGACTTCTGATGGCATGGATCAATGCTGTGGCTGGGTAAGCAGCCCGACCAAGTGTCGTGATCGAACCAATCGGGCCAATCGTCCCAGCCTTTCCAGACGTTCCTTGTGACCTTATTTGCTAACTGTCCGCTAGCAGAATCCGTCATACGACCCTACGGATCAGTCCGGCGAGGAAATCTGGTGAAGATTGTGGGGGTTGCGAACGGCAAAAGCACTCTTTTTCAGACGTTTTCTGCCCAAAACGCTCAAGTCTTGCGTAATCTTGATTGGAGCCATAGGCGATCCGCTTCGTGCGGCTGCGCGTCTGAGTTCTTCGTGAGGCTTCGCTGTACTAACGCCAGCTCCCAAACGATGTCACCAAGTTGAGTTCATAGAGAAGGCCGTCTACCGTGTTGATTCGATTCCGACACATCACTCCCGTACTTTTCACCGCCGCGATCCCGTTGGGGCTGATCTCGCTCGCAGGTTCCACGGCTGCCACCGCCCAAGACGCGTGTTTTCAGCCTGCGTATCGGCTTGAGTGCGAACCCGTAATGGAACCGCAGCAGGTCCAACGCTATCGCATCGGCTATGAAACTCAGTACGTCGACGAGACAGTCACCCGATATCGACCGGTGACCAAAACGCGTACCGAAATGAAAGAGTACCGCGTCGCCCGACCCGTTACTGAAACCAGCTATCGGGAAGAAACCTACACGGTGTGGAAACCCGTGACGGAAACCAGCACGCGTGACGAAACCTACACGCAAACCCGGTACGTGACGGAGACCTCCGAGCGTGAAGAGCAGTACACGACCTATCGCCCTGTGGTGGAGACGCAGTATTACCAAAAACAATATGCGGTTCAGCGACCGGTCACCGAAACCCACATGGTCCAGCAACAATACGCGGTCCAACGTCCTGTCACTGAGACGATGACGCAGACACAGCAGGTAACGTCCTACCGCCCCGTCACGACGATGCAAACGCAAACGATCGACGCGGGCGGCTACGTGCCTCAAACACAAGTGACTCCCGGCAGCGTGCAAATGGGACTCGCGTATCAACGTAATTTGTATGCGGTGCCCGGTCCCCTGGGAATCTTTTCCCGTAACTACGGCGGCTACGTCCCGGTTCAACAGGTCACGCCACCGACCGTGCAGACCCAGTACATGTACCGGCCCAATTACATTCAACAACAGGTCGCCCAAACGTCGTACATGCCGGTGACTGAGCAAGTTCAGGTGCCCTTCCAAGTCCAACGTATGCAAACCGAAATGGTCACCCAAAATGTGCCCGTTCAGTCGACACGCATGGAGACTCAAATGGTGACGCAGAACGTGCCGGTTCAAACCACACGAATGGTCCCCACGACCGAAGTCCGCAAAGTACCCTTCGTGGTCCAACGTCCCGTGACGGAAACGTTGACTCGCAAGGTTCCCGTCACTCAACAACGCTGGGTGACAGAGGAACAGGTTCGCAAGGTACCCATCCAGTCGACTCGCACCGTTTACGAAACACGCCGCGAACCAGTCGAGGTCTCCTACGTCGAGCAAGAAGCGTATACCCAAGTAGTCCGACGCCCCGTGACCCGAAAGACGTACGTGCCCTACACCGAAACCGTGATGGTGCCGCGACAAGTCGTTCAGCGAGTCCCGCTGGGTTACTACGACGCGTTCAGCCCGGCCATCGTGAGTGGCTATTCAGCGTTTTCCAGTCCCTCCGTCAGTTCCACCATCGTGGATTCCAATCCAGTTGTGACACAGCCGAGAGAATCCTCGTCGATGGTTGATCCCAAACCTCAGACGAGTATGAAGATGCGGATCGAGACTCCCGATGCATCGCCGTCCGACGCAAGCGAATCCCTGGAACTGGAACCCCCAACGCCGAACTCCTCCGACGGTGAGCTTCCGGCACCCAAGACCGACGCGATCGATGCCGGCTGGAAGATCCGGTACCAGACTCGCAGTGCCCGAGAAGTTTGACCGCCTTTGTTTAGCCTGAGTCGACTGCATTTAGGAAGTCACGTCGGCTTAGGCAAGATTTAACGGCACGGCAATCGGGCTGCAAAATGCCCAGACGTTAGGTCGATGGTGCAGAAGAGTTAGACGCGGGATCGAAGTCGCAACTTCGACATCGGATGGAACCTGAAACGCTATCAAGGATGATTTAGCTGTGAGTCGATTCACCCATAATGGGATGCCCGATCAACTCGGCATTTGGCGAGTCGGACGCACTTTGCAAAAAAGTGACCGATTTGTCGTCTCGCTTTGCCAGCCGGTCGACGCAGGCCACGATCGACGATGGGACTATGCCATCAAATACCCGGCGTCGCATACGACCGAAGCAGTGATCGAAATCAATCAAGCGATCGCAGCGTCGTCGGTTGTCTCTCATCCGAATCTGGTCCCAGTACTGGATGGTTGCGTCACCGATCGTCAAGCTTTCTTAGTGATGCCATTTCTGCCGGGACGATCGATGCAGTGGCATTTGGACCATGGTCCCGCCAAACCACTGCCCGTTGCGTTGTGGTTGGTCCGCCAGACCGCCCAGGCTTTGGCGGTGATGCACGAAGCCGGCTGGAGCCACGGCGACGTGAAACCGGAGAACATCGTGGTCGCCGACAACGGCCATGCCACCTTGATCGACCTGGGATTCGCAGCGGACTGCTCTCAACCGAATGGGTCCGTCTTCCGTGGCACTCCGGAATACGCAGCCCCCGAATTGCTCTCAAACGCAGCACCACAGTCCTTTGCCTCGGACGTTTTCGCGCTGGGACGCGTGCTTTGGCAATGGCTGATCGCTAGCGATGTCGATGACGAGTCAATCCTCGGTCCGATCGTTGAAATGGTTGAATGGATGGTGGCTGAATCCCCCAGCAAACGTCCCGATGCCAGTGATGTAGCCCGCAAGTTACTGCGAATGGAGATCGATACCCTGGGTCACCACATCGGCCCGCAGCGCAGAGCTGCCTAGGAAAACTGACCTATTGGATTTCGCCAGAAATCCTACCGAGGGACGTGCGATTAGCATTCCGCTCAGTCGCGGATGCGACGACAGCATACAGCCTGGGGCGCGAGCCCTCTTTATCCTACACATCTCCGATGAGCCTTTTGTAGGCGAGGAAAGCTTCGTGGTACGACTCGATTTTCCGCATTCCTCGCCAGATCGTTGTGGAGCCGGGCGGGCCTTGGCCTTTCTTGTCCAGATAGCCGCCAAGCTTGGCGACCACCAGCATCCATTCGCCGATCGTGGGAGGTGTTTCGGGAACCTCACGTCCGGCAAAGACCACGAGGTACGTCGCCTTCCAAAAACTGGCATCGTAGAAACGCTCGCAACTGACTTGCGGACAAACTCGATTGGCGGTCTTGAGTTGCTCGACTCGAAACCCAGTGATCATCAAAAGCGTCACCGCACGCACGTATGTATCGATCTGCTCGTACTTCAGCTTCTCAATCTTCATGCCGCTCTTGAGCGTCTTGAAATACAGTTCGATGTCCCAGCGGCGACAATAAGAACCAATGACTCGTTCGATTTCCGAGATCGTCGAAATGGGGAGCGATGTAAAAAGTAACCAGCGGATCGGCTCTTCGCCTTCGGGTGCGTCCGTTTCGACGGCCTCGACAACATTGATCGTCACGTCGGGAGCACGACCACCAGGGCGTGCCGGGCCGCGTAAAGTGACCTGCCGGGCACGAATCGAAATCGATGCTACCCGGGCACTGCGACTCATCCGACGAGCACGCGTTTCTCCGATAATTAATGACTTTCGCTCGCTTAAATCGATTTCACGCTGAAACTGAAACTCCGTCTCCTGCATCACTTCGGAGATCGTCCTGGTTTCACCTTGATCGAGCACTGTGCGATCTTGGCAACCACGAATGACGTAGTCATAGTTGGCCGCCAGATCATCGGTTTGCGCTAGCAATTCATAAATATCAGACTCGCTGTCCGAGACGCCAATGTAGTGCGTCTGGGGATGAGCCAGTGCGATTTGCTCGCCACTTTGAAACATCTCCAGCCAACGGTAGCTTTCTTTTTCTTCAAAGGCTTGCTGGCGTCGCAGGTTGACTTTTTCTGTTTTGTTCAGATCCGTCTTGATGTCATCACGCGTCCAAATGCACTGATCGACCGTGCCCAGAACAAGTCCATCCTCGGTGATCGCATAGAGTGGGTGCAGAAAAAAACCGAATTTGTCCCGACTCTCCAACGGCCCGGCCCCGCGGACTTGCCGCTGTGGTTTGGTGAGATCACAGACGGTGGTATCCTGGGATAGGATGACGACCGGTTGCTCGGCGGTGCGAGCGATTGAAGCATCATTGTGGGCTTTGAGAATGCCGTCCACAGGGATATTTCGATTGTTTACCAAACGGTAGGTTGCCTCAAGTTTCGCGTTGTCCTTACACGCACTGGGCGTAGATTCGGCAATCTCGGACTGTTGCTCAAGAATCAGGGCGACACGTCGCTCCCGCCGCTTATCACCTAAATCCAAAGTCCGAAGCTCATCTTTTATCCAGCTTGCCATTGTCCCGATCCCTGGGGAAGTGTTTTGTCGACTCCAACCGACCAAAGGGTAGAAAAAAAGATGTGTAGGATAAAGAGGGCGCGAGCCCCAGGTGAACACCGCCCGACGCCGCCAACAAGCCGCGGAGCGGCGACAGATTGCATCCGGCCCACCGCGTGCTGTGGGCTACACCAAACGTTTTATGCTGTCGCTGCTCCGCAGCTTCTGGGCGGACTCGCTTGCAGAAACATGGGGTTGGCACCCCATGCTGTATGCTGTCGCTGCTCCGCAGCTAAACCGGGGTGCGCTGGCTTCGCCGCGACCCCAGGCTATGTTGTTGACCACTTCGTGGTCGACTTGGAAAGTCGAGCGACAATTGTTTACCGCACGTCCCGAAAGGAATTCTGGCGAATCCCATTACAAAGTGCGTCATGGAGTGCAGTCGCCCCTCGGCACCGGACACAAAGTTTAGCTAATCCGCAAAGTCAGCCCAGCCGATACCAAACGTGACGGTTTTCTGTGGGTCGTTTTGCGCGCTCGTTCGGTTTCACGTTGAAACGCAGAATGTTTCACGCTGTTTCGGCCCATCCATCCAGAGATGGCTTGGTTTAGCGGTGTCCTCCTCCCAGTCCCCGATCTCGAAATCACAACCACGCGCTGGTCGTCCACCGACCATCGGTGAGTCGATGACGGCGTGGATCACGCAGTGGGGATCTGCCATCGTCGACGGGATCTTGACCGTCGGCGACATGGCGTTGTTTGGTTGGCAGATGCTGCGTTGGATGGTGACGCGGTTGCCCCAGCGTGGCACGATGTTGATCAACTTCTATCAGATTGGTGTCCTGAGCCTGCCCGTTGTTTCGCTGACTGGAACATTCATCGGGATGGTATTGGCAGTTCAAAGCTACTACCAGTTCCATGCCATCGGACTGGACAGTCACCTCGGCGTCGTGATCAACACGTCGCTGGTACGAGAACTCGGCCCGGTGTTGGCGGCGACCATGCTGGCCGGACGCGTGGGCAGTGCGATGGCCGCTGTGCTGGGGACGATGCGAGTGACGGAGCAGATTGATGCACTGACAACGATGGGTGCCGATCCGATTCACTATCTCGTGGTGCCTCGATTCTTGTCATGCATCATGCTGATTCCCGCGCTGACCATCATGGCTGACTTCATGGGAATCGTCGGCGGGTACTTCTACAGTGTGATCATCTTGGAAATTGATCATGCCGCCTACTTGACCCACTCACGCAACGGCGTGGTCGGCTTTGACTTGTTCATGGGCATCTTCAAGAGTTTCTTCTTTGGCGGCATCATCGCGTTGGTCAGTTGTTATCACGGATTCAACTGCCAGGCAGGTGCGGAGGGAGTCGGCAAGGCCGCGACCTCCGCGTTCGTCTACTCGTTCGTGCTGATTCTGGCGATGGACTTGTTTCTCAACATCGTCTTGGATCGCATCTACTACTGGCTCTATCCCTCAGGATCCCACTTCCTATGAGCATGGACGCGGAGCCAAACCGAACATCGCCGGGTATCACATCAACACCCACTCGCTCAAATTCTCACTTGATCGCAGTGGAAGGTCTGACCATACGTTTCGGTCGACAAACGATTTTGCAGGACATCAACGTTTCGATCGAGCGAGGTCAAACCGTTGCCGTGATCGGCGAGAGTGGTTGCGGCAAAACCGTGTTCATGAAAACGCTGGTGGGTCTGATCACACCGACCAGCGGCAAGGTGAAGTTCAATGGCACCGATCTCAACTCCATGAGTTTGGCAGAGCTGACAAAAACGCGTCGCCGATTTGGTTTTGTTTTTCAAAATGCTGCCTTGTTCGACAGCATGAACATTTACGACAACGTCGCGTTTCCATTGATGCAGGACGGAGGTTACTCCGATGACGAGATCCCACAGCTGGTCCGCAAACACTTGAACGAAGTCGGATTGCCGGATTCAGTCTGCGAAAAGTTTCCCAGTGAACTCTCAGGCGGAATGAGAAAACGGGTCGGGTTGGCTCGCGCGTTGATGTTGACTCCAGAATTGGTGGTTTATGACGAGCCAACGACTGGACTGGACCCCATCATGAGCGACGTGATCAATGAGCTGATGCTAGACGTTCGACGCCGGTACCCGGTGACCAGCATCATCGTGACCCACGACATGCACACTGCGAGAAAGGTTGCCGATCGTGTCCTGATGTTCTTTCCACGAACGAGACTGCGTGCGGATGAACCACAAATCATCTTTGATGGTTCCCCGAGCGATTTAGAGAATGCACCGGATCGCCGCGTCCGGCAATTTGTGCGTGGCGAAGCCGGCGAGCGATTGACCGAACTGACACAGTCAGCCAATTCATCAGATTGAGGCAATACCATGGACGACAACAAGCTCAAATTCGGCGTCGGCGTCTTGGTGATCGCTGCGATCGGCATCGGCATCATCCTGACGTTTCTTTTCGGCGCCTTTCCCCGAGTATTGACGGGCGAATACACCCTCGACGTCACCTTTGATTCCGCAGAAGGCATTGCGCCCAACACCCCTGTGATGCTCAGAGGCGTAGAGATCGGCCGCGTCATCGAAATCGAACTTCGCAAAGAAGACGTGCTTTTGAAGCTGGGGATCGATGACAAGTACCCGATGACACACGAGTTCATCCCTCGAATCGGAACTGGCAATGTCATCTCGGGAGATTCCAAACTCGAGTTTGTGAAAGCCAGCGAAGAAGAACTCCAGAAAATCCACAAGGAAAACCTGCCAAGAATTCGCAACGCGCTGTACGTCAACGAGGAGTTCCTGGGATACGGCAAGAAATCCTCCGACCCGTTCACTTTGCTGTTTGACTTGGAGGAACACCTTGTCAACACAATGCAGTCCATCCAACAAGCAGGTACGGCGGTGGGCGACGCCGGCGACAATGTGAATCGTCTGATCGATGATGCTAGAAATGTGGTCGACGGTGCGGACACGCAGATGGATGCGGTCGCAATCGAGGCGCAAAAAGCCTTGGAAGAATTCCAGGGCGCGATGCGTGACATACGAGCGATCCTCGGCGATCCTGAGCTGCAGGCGAGTCTGCAGGATTCATTCGCCAAGCTGCCCGAGGTCTTGACCGAAGCCCGCAAGACACTGTCAACGTTCGATCGTGTGGGCGCCCAGTTCGAAAAAGTCGGAATGACAGCGGAACGCACGGTGGACAACGTCGACGGTGCCGTGGACGAAATTCGCGTTGCCGTTCAAGGTGCCAAACGAACACTCGACAGTGCAGAGGGTGCGATCAAGAACATCGAACGCATCAGCGAGCCGGTCGCAGAAAACGCGGATCAACTGGTTGCCCAACTGATGCAGAATCTCGCCAACCTGGATACCACTCTCGTCGAAGCCAGGCGATTCGGTGCGACGCTGAACAATAGCGAAGGCACGGTCAGCCGATTGTTGAATGACGACGAAATCTACTGGCAGTTGCGCCGCATCGTCAGCAATGTCGAGGACGCCAGCGCAAAGATTCGACCGATTTTGGATGACGCCCGCATCTTCAGCGACAAGATCGCCCGTGACCCACGCGCCTTGGGCGTACGCGGTGCCTTGGACAAACGCCCCAGCGGAATGGGGCTGAAATAAAAGTACGTCAGGCTCTCCAGCCTGACACTCAGCACAACCGTACGTCAGGCTTTCCAGCCTGACACTTAGCACAACCGTACGTCAGGCTTTCTAGCCTGACACTCAGCATTCGATGTCAGCCTAGAAAGGCTGACGTACAAAAGGCTGACGTACAAAAGGCTGACGTACAAAAGGCTGACAAACCAACTACTTGGCCGACCGCAACTGCCCGCGGGCGCGAGCGACAGCAGTTTCTTTGAGCTGCATTTTTTCTGGCGTGTTGGCTGGCATTTCTTGAGCCTTGGCCAATGCCGTTTCTGCTTCCCCGACATCCAACAAGTCCACCGCGATGGACCGCCCGGTCAACAGGCTCACCGTGTTGTTTTCCACCTGAGCAAACCCACCGTCCACGTAGTAACGTTGTGGGCCGGCGGAAGTCTCTAGACGTAGCGTTCCATAGCCGAGACGGCCGATCATCGGTGCGCGTCCAGGCAATACGCCCAAGGCACCATCGACCATCGGCAGAATCAACGATTCGGCCACGCAGTCGAGTTCAGTTCTCTCGGGGGTGACAACAATACAGCGAATGGACATGGGTTACTTCTTCTCCATTTTCTTCGCTTGCTCTTCGGCTTGCTCGATCGTGCCGACGTACATGAACGCTTGCTCGGGCAGGTGGTCCCACTTGCCGTCGCAGATTTCTTCGAAGGAGCGAATCGTATCCGCGATCGGTGTGACTTCCCCGGGGCGACCGATGAACTTTTCGGCGACCAAGAAAGGCTGCGAAAGGAATCGCTCGATGCGGCGTGCTCGGTGCACGATCGTCTTGTCTTCTTCGCTCAACTCATCGACACCGAGAATCGCGATGATGTCTTGCAGTTCGCGGTAACGCTGCAAAATCGTTTGCACGCGACGTGCGATATCGTAGTGACGGTCGCCGACGTATTGAGGATCCAAGATCCGCGAGTTCGATGCCAGCGGGTCGATCGCGGGATAAATCCCTTTCTCCGAAATCGATCGTTCCAGGTAAATGAACGCATCCAACTGACCGAAGGCGGTCGCCGGAGCGGGGTCGGTCGGGTCGTCAGCAGGCACATAAACGGCTTGCACCGACGTGATCGCCCCTTTCTTGGTCGACGTGATGCGTTCTTGCAACGCACCCATTTCCGTCGCCAATGTGGGCTGATAACCCACAGCGGACGGCATCCGACCGAGCAAAGCGGACACCTCACTACCCGCTTGGGAGAAACGGAAGATGTTGTCGACGAACAGCAGGGTGTCAGCCCCGGTCGTATCACGGAAGTACTCTGCCATCGTCAGAGCGGACAACGCGACACGCAGACGAGATCCTGGCGGCTCGTTCATCTGTCCAAACACCATGCAGGTTTGCTCGATGACCTTGCGGCCGGTCGATCCGATGTCCGTTTCTTGCATTTCCAACCAAAGGTCGGTGCCTTCGCGAGTACGCTCACCGACGCCGGCGAAAACCGAATAGCCACCGTGGGTACTGGCGATCCGGGCAATCAACTCGGTCAAAATAACGGTCTTACCCAATCCTGCACCGCCGAACAAACCGGCTTTACCACCGCGAACGAACGGGGTCAGCAAGTCAACCACCTTGATCCCGGTCTCAAACAACTCGGTGTTGGTGGACAATTCGTTGAGCGGGGGAGCTTGGCGGTGGATGGGCCAGTAGTCATCTGCTTCCACAGGTCCACGTTTGTCGATCGGCTCACCGAGAACGTTGAAGACGCGTCCGAGTGATTTTGGACCGACGGGAACTGAAACGGGTTTGCCCGTGTCGACCACGCTCATCCCACGCATCATGCCGTCGGTACTGCCCAACGCGATGGCTCGCACGCGGTTGCCACCCAGGTGCTGCTGGACTTCGCCGACCAAGTCGATCGAAACTCCTTTGTGCTCGCTCTTGATTTCCAGAGCGTTGTAGATCTGGGGCAGTTGACCTTCAGGAAACTCGGCATCGAATGTCGAACCAATGACTTGCGTCACGCTTCCGGTCACGCGTTGCTCAGTTGCGGTGGACATATGAAAAGCTCTTAGCGGTTAGCAGTGGGTTCTCGGCGGTATGCCGTGAACGAAGTGGGTTTGTTGAAAATGAATGGGGTAGGGGGAGCAAGCCAGTTGGGTCGACCGGGGATCAACCTTCCAAAGCTTCGACGCCCCCGATGATTTCCATGATCTCGCCGGTGATCTGGCTTTGGCGAGCTCGGTTGTACGTCATCGAAAGTTTCTTGATCATGTCACCAGCGTTCTCGGTCGCACCCTTCATGGCGATCATCCGTGCGACTTGCTCACTGACGGCTGCGTCCAAGAAACACTTGAACAAGCGAATCTTGAAACTGGTTGGAACGACTTCTTCCAAAATGCTGTCGGCCGATGGCAAGAACTCGTAATCCATGTTCTTGCCCGACTCGTCGGCACCATCATCGTCCTGTGAATCGATTGATCCCAGCGGCAGCAGGGTTTCGATCGTCGCGATCTGCTTGCTGGTGCTGATGAATTTGGTGTAAACCACATCGAGGCGATCGATTTCACCAGTGATATAACGAGCCAGGTAATCGCTGGCGATCTTCTCGACTTCGCTGTATGCCGGTTGGTCTTCGAACTGCAGGAATCGTTGATCGGCCTTGATGCCGCGAAACGCGAGACCGTTGACGCCACGTTTACCACTGGCATCAACGACCAATTGATCCGTCTCTGACTTCAGTTCCTGAATCCGTTTGTTCGCCGTCCTCAGGATCGCACCGTTGTACCCGCCGCACAGACCGCGGTTGCTGGCCAATACCAGAACACGGGCAGAAGAAACCTTTTCACGGGGTTCCAACAGCGGATGCTTGACATCCAAACCGGCGGCAGCCAAACGGCTGACAATCTTGGTGATCTGCTGCGTGTACGCCGTGGCGGCAGACGCCCGGTCCATCGCCTTTTTGTAGCGAGCCGTCGCGATCAACTCCATCGTCCGCGTGATCTTGCGGATGTTCTTGATCGACTTGCGTCGTTTATCGAGAGCTCTTGCGTTGGCCATGAATACTTAGGGACTGTGGACTCACTAACTGATCGACGTGGTTGCGGCTACAGGTATTGAAATGTTAGGCGGGCTTGTAACCGGCCTTAAATTCTTTGATCAACGACTCGATTTGAGATCGGACGTCATCGGTCAATTCACCTTTGTTCATCAACTCGTCGAGCAATGACTGTTTCTTGTCACGGGCATACTGCAAGAACGCTTTTTCCCAAGCCTGAACACCCTTGATGTCGACATCGTCCAAGTGGCCTTCGGTACCTGCAAAGATACTGAGAACTTGCTCGGCAACACTGAGTGGCTGGTACTGAGGCTGCTTGAGCAATTCCACCAAGCGATACCCACGATCCAATTGTGCTTGGGTCGCTGCGTCGAGGTCAGTGCCCAGCTGAGCGAACGCTTCCAACGCACGGAACTGGGCCAAGTCGAGTCGCAGACCACCGGCAACCTTTTTCATCGCTTTGATCTGGGCGTCACCACCCACGCGTGAAACGGAAATACCGGGGTTCATCGCAGGACGAACACCCGAGAAGAACAAGTCGGGTTGAACGTAGATTTGACCGTCGGTGATCGAAATCACGTTCGTCGGAATGTACGCGGAAACTTCGCCTTCCAGAGTCTCGATGATCGGCAAACTGGTGATCGAACCACCACCCAAGTCGGCGGAAAGTTTGGATGATCTCTCCAACAAGCGGCTGTGGCAGTAGAACACGTCGCCGGGGAACGCTTCGCGGCCTGGAGGACGACGCATCAGCAAGCTCATCTGACGATACGCGGTGGCTTGCTTGCTCAAGTCATCGTAAACGACCAATGCGTGCCCGCCGTTGAACATGAAGTGCTCGGCCATTGCAGTTCCAGCGTAGGGAGCGATGTACTGCAGCGGAGCAGGCGAACTGGCACCGGCCGCGATGACCGTGGTGTATTCCATCGCACCGTATTTTTCCAACACATCGATGATGCTGGCCACGGCGGAGTCTTTCTGACCGATCGCGACGTAAAAACATTTCACGCCCTTGCCCTTTTGATTCAAAATGGCATCGATCGCGATCGCTGTTTTGCCTGTCTTGCGGTCACCAATGATCAGTTCGCGTTGACCACGACCGATCGGCGTCATGGCATCGATGGCTTTGATGCCTGTCTGCAAAGGCTCCTTCACGGGCTGACGCTCGGCAACGCCTGTGGCGATGATTTCCACCGGACGCGTCACGTCCGTTTGAACGGGACCTTTTCCGTCGAGTGGATTCCCCAACGGGTCCAACACGCGTCCCATGACTGCGTCGCCGGCGGGCACACTGAGCAGTGTCCCCAGAGCCTTGACCTCGTCGCCTTCCTCGATCGTCAAATAGTCGCCAAGGATGATGATCCCGACGCTGTTTTCTTCCAGGTTGAACGCAAGACCGATGGAGCCGTTGGGGAATTGGACCATTTCACCGGCCATGACGCCGGAGAGGCCATAGACCCGAGCGATCCCGTCACCGACTTCTAGCACGGTGCCGACTTCGCGGACGTCAATCTTGCTGTCGAAATTCTCGATCTCTTGTTGCAAGACCGATGCGATTTCGTCGCTGCTAAATTTCATAACAAAACTAAAGGGTCAGAGTGTTAAAAATGTTCTTGTGTACCGGGCTCAGCCGCCCGTGGCTTCGTCGTTCAGGATGTCAACCATCGAGGTCAGACATCACTGATCACCTTGCGTTCACGAATCCCCAACCAGCTCACCGAATCGGCTCAGCAACGCATTTGCAAAGCCTTGGCGAGTCCGCTGTTCCAATTTTTCCAAACGATTGGCGACGCTGTTATCAAACACCGTGTCACCGACGCGGATCACCATGCCACCGATCAAATCAGTGTCGATGACCTCTTTGAGCCGAACGTTCTTTCCGAGGGTCCCACTCAACTGCGACGTGATTTGACCTCGCAAGTCATCCGTCAGCGGCACTGCGGTGCTGACCGTCGCCAAGACACGACCGGACATCTCGTCGTAGATCGTTTCAGCTCCATTTCGCACAGCGGCCAAGTAACCCAGTCGCTCTCGTGACGCCATGACCTTCATGAATGTCACCAACAGCGGGTGAAAATCACCACCAAACAGACGATCGATCACCCGCACCTTTTCATCCATCCCGATTCGGGGTGACGCAAGCGCCGCCGCCAATCTGGGACTCTGCCCCAGGTAGCCGTCCACAACCTGAGCCAACTGCTCGACGACTTGATCCGCCACTCCGGCTTTGAGCGCCGCACCGATCAACGCCTGGGCATAAGTCTTGCCCATTTGTTCGGCGCCGGTGTCCAACACCGTTTCGTGCTTTACGGAATCAGGTTCAATCATGAGTCGATCACCGTGACGTGGTGACAATCAATGGGGAAAAGGTTTCAAAAATCAACGAGCGCTGAGTGAACTCGTTACTGGACCAACTGTTTCGGGGTCATTTTTTACGGGGTCAATTCTTACTGGGCAGCGAATCCAACGCTTGACGAATCAAGTCGGCATGATCGTCCGCTTTCAACTCTCGACCCACAACTTGCTTTGCCACACCCATCGCCATACTGGACGTTTGACCGGCCAGCTCTGCCAATGCGACCTTCTTGGCCGTTTCGATGTCAGCGATAGCTCTCTCCGACTGACGCTTCGCCTCACCCTTGGCTTCGTCGACGATCCGCTGACCGTTGGCTTCCGCATCACGGCGAGCCTCAGCCAACATCGACTGAACTTGAGTGGACGCTTCGTTCAGCCTGCCTTGATACTCCGCCAACATCGCCTGAGCTTTGTTACTGGCGTCTTGAGCTTCTCGAAGGTCACTGGCGATCTTGTCCTCACGAGCTTGCAAGCCGCCAAGGATCACCGGCCATACAAAGATGGACAGGATCGCCATGACGCCGAGAAAGATCGCAATGTTAAAGACAGCCGAACCGACATCCAACGACAAGATCGGTGGAATCTTTTCGTCATGTCCGCCTTCCTTGTGCGCCGCTTCACCCTTGGGATGCGCATCGCCTGAATCACCAACGGTGGTGTGAACCGCTGCATCATCACTCTTTGGAGCATCCTCACCTCTGAGCGACGCAGGGGCGAACATCGCGAGCAGTGCCATCAGCACGCCCAATCGACAAACCTGAAACATCAAAATCACCTAAGGACTGATCAAAACAAACCGTACCGACACTTGCCACACCGCGTGACCCGGCAAAAACCGAAACCCGCCAGCGAACAAACGACATCGTGGCCAAACCGAAATCAGCCGCCAAGCAGATACATCACGATCAAAGCGATAACGGTAACACCTTCGATAAGTGCAGCCGAAATCAACATCTGAGTACTGATCGTTCCGCCGGCTTCCGGCTGACGCGAAATCGCGTCCACCGCACTGCCACCGATACGACCGATGCCAAGACCGGCACCCATGATGACCAAACCGATACCGATACCGACACCCAAAACGCCGTAACCGTGATTCGGCGCCTCAGCCAAGGCGATCTCTTCTGCGGTCTGAGCCAACATCATTGCGAATTCAAACATCTCTCGTTTCGCTCCTAGGAAAACTCTTGTGTGATCGCATCGTCAGCTTGACGCGGCGAACTCATCGAAGGGGAAAGGGTCAAAATAGTCAACAAAAACACGTTCCGTCAGCCAGGCCTCAGTGAGCCAAGCCACCGAGCCGTGACGGATCAATCAGTTTATCCAAATCCATCTGAGCTTCGTCGCTCAGAGGATCCACATGATCCTCCTCATGATCGCCGTGGTGCGTGGCCACGGTCGAGATAAAGAGAATCGTCAAGAAAGTAAAAATGAACGCCTGCAGCATGCAGATAAACAACTCCAAGAGCGTCAACACCACACACCCCAGCACGACTGCGATTCCAACGCTGTACCCGAGCAAGTGCGAAACCGATGCGGCGGTGAAGACCAAGCCCACGATCGCGGCAACGACCAAGTGCCCCGCCATCATGGTGCCAAACAAACGCATGGCCAACACCACGCACTTGATCACCAAGCCCATCCACTCCAGCAAATAAAGCGGCAACCCGATTCCAAACGACAACGCCTTGGGGCCATCCCATCCGATCGGATTGAAGTGAGCAAAGAATGCCTTCGCGCCAGTCTCACGAATACCAATGAAGATCACCGCAACAAAACTGCAGAAGGCGAGCATCACGTTGAGCGACAAATTGCCTGTCGCCGTTCCGCCCCAATGGCTGAAATGCGTGTCACCCGTAACCAACTGCAGCATATAGCCAAACGGAACAAGCCCGAGAACATTACTGAACAGGATCAGAAAGAAGACCGTCCAGATGTAGTAAATGTACTTGTCGGTCAGGTGACCCAAGTTCGGCCGGGCCACTTCGTCGCGGATGAACCAGCACATGGTCTCGAAAAGCTGAGCAACCTTGCCCTTGGTCTGATAAGCCTGCAAGCCTTCGCCCTTGACCCGCATCCGAAACGCGACGTAACTGAACACCAACAACACCAACACCGCAGCAACCGCTGTCATCATGAGGTGGTTGGTGATGAAAAACTGATAGACGCCGTTCTCGATGAACAGCTCCGGAATGTCGCCGCCACCCGTATCCACTGAGAACAACGGCTCTTCGTGCAAGCGGTGTGGAACCACGTGCGTCAGCGGGTTGTCAGAGGCGGCCAGTAGGAAATTCATTCGAGGCGTTATTTATAGCGACAGGAAATATTTAGTTGAGCGTTAATGCCGACGAGTCACTCATCGATTGGGTGCGGGAATCCACCGAACGATCAGAAATGACCGCCACCGGAACCGCGCAAGAATGCCGAGACGGGACCAGCCGAACCAACAACACGACCTCAGTGACCGTCAACCAGCAATACCACCCCAACGTCATCGCCGCGATCTGTTCGGGCGATGCGGCCATGTGATAACGGCACAAGGCAAACAGTGCAACGGTGCCGAACAATCGAATCACCATTCCAGCCAAGAAACTATGAACTGTCGATGCCGGACTGGACTGGCCGGCCCCCTTGGGAAGCCACTCGACCATCGCGCCAGGCATCAATGCACAGAGCGACACCGCAACACTGCCCAGGGCAACCCACACGAACTGACTCATCGAGGCAAGCGAGGCAGTAACCACAAGGCCACCCACCAAACCAACAGAAACCGCCCACAACAACAAGAGGTAGACACCCACCGTCGTAAAAGGCTTCTGCGTTCGATTGGGAGACAACAAATCCATGAGAACTACAAATCTGAATGTTCTGATTCGACAAACAAACGAAACGCTGCAGGCAAACACCGACTGCCCGCTCTCTCGCTCCGAAACTCTCTCTCCGGGACCAATCAAGCCCCACCGCGTCTCTGAGAAAGTACTGCCATGCGAACGAGGCGGTACATCCCAAAACAAAAACCAACCAGTCCGAACAACGCCGTCAAAAAAGGCTTCGCCGTCCCCAGACGACCATCCAACCAATGCCCAATCCCGCCAAGCACGATCGTGTACAGGGCGATCTCCATCCCCACACCGACGAACCGCATCCAAGGCTTGCCTCGCTCATCGGAACCGGAACGCTTGAAACCAACCTTGCTGGGCGACTCACCATCCGTCCCCATTTCGCTCGATGCCGCAAGCGGACCTGCAGTGTCTGAATCCGACTCGGAATCACCTCCCACGGACTCGCCTGCATGGGAACGCTGGGGCGGAACACCGCCGGAGGAGTGAGACAAATCTGTCACGGGTTTGAGTGTCCCTCGTGCGTGGCAGCAGTCTGACTGCCGCTGACAACTTCGCTAGGTATCGCGACCGATCGCCGCACCAAAAAACACACCAGCCGAGCACGCATGCTAACGCATTGAAACTCGGGCCAGTACCGGCAGCCGACTCATTCAGGCCAAGAATTGACGCAAAGCGACCGTGCGCGAGATGGACAGATACCGAACACCGCGAATGGGGGACCTAGCGAAACCGTGGAAGAAATCTCTTTTGTGGCGATTGAAACGGGAAAACCCGGGTCAAGTCGTACCGAATAGCAGGTTTCTTCAAGGCAAAGCCTGGAACTATTGTCGCACAGTTGGCATAATGCGTTCGGGCGGTGATTACCCCATTAAGAGCAACTGAGTGGCTATGTGGCCCTTCCAAAACCCCGTTCCTGGGGGATTTGGTGGTAAAAACCCACATTTAACCGCTTTGATCTCTCCCAAATGCAATCACCCACACCCACAACTCCCTGACATCACCCTGATGGCTTGGGGCAAGGAAGCAACGGAAACCTGCATCAGTAAGTCTCCGTGCCGCATCAAGACGATGCCCGTCCTGCCTATCAACGAGAGTCTCAACGGTGAACAGCCGTTGATGCCGCTGGAGAAAACAAAAGTGATCAAGACCGCTGATTTGAAAGCCCAAACCCGGCGCGAGCTGGCGACACTGGCAAAGAACTACAGTGTCGAAGGCTGGCATGCGATGAAAAAGGACGAGCTGGTCGACGCGATCACCAAAGTGCAACGGCGTCTGCGACGCAAAGCAAATGGCTCTGCAAAACCAGAGTCGAAAACCGGCACCAAGACCTCTCGTGCCGCCGCCCCCAAATCAAAGACGACGACCGTCAAGGCACAATCCAGAGCGGTAGCTCCGACGTCAAAAGACAAACGCACCGCGGCGGCCGGTACCCCATCTCGAAGCGACGACGCCCGCAAATCAGCAGGACGCAGCACTCGGCGATCCTCCTCGACAAAGTCGCGTCGCTCGGCCGCCAACACATCCCTCAATGACCGCCCCCTGCCGGAGATGAAACCGCCGCGGATCTCTGCCAAAACGGCCCGCATCCGATCACTGATGCGGAAACGACAGGAACTGGTGCAAAAAAACCGCGATCTGTCAACCGGCACGCTCGTGGGCGGCTCCGCCGTGATCAGCGGCGCCCAACGATCCAGAACCGAGGAACCACATCGCGACCGCATCATCTTGCTGGTGCGCGATTCCTACTGGTTGCAAGCCACCTGGGAAATCACCCGAGGCAGCGTTCAACGGGCACAGTCATCACTGGCGGAACGATGGCACACCGCAACCCCAACTCTGCGAGTACTGTCTGTCGGTGACGTCACTGCCAACGGCGCCGAAACAGCAGAACGAGACATCACCATCCACGGCGGCGTCGACACGTGGTATGTCGATGTCCAAGAACCGCCGTCTCGCTTTCGCGTCGCGATCGGCTATCTCACCGGCGACGGGGAGTTCTACACCATCTGCCGCAGCAACGTCGTCGAAACACCTCGTCCCGGTGAATGCGAGCGACTGGACGAACACTGGCACGACATCGCCGAAGATTACGAGCGGATTTATTCCCTCAGCGGTGGCTACGATACCGACGGCGGTGATCTCAGAGAAGTCTTCGAAGAACGACTTCGACGCCCTATGCCCATGCGTGGCGAAAACGGCCAAACCGTGGCCGAACCGACCCTGCTGCGCCAAACCAAGTTGCCCTTCAAAGTCGATGCGGAACTGATCGTCTTCGGAAAGACATCCCCCGGCTGCTCGGTCAATGTTTCGGGACGCCCTGTGAAATTGCAGGCCGACGGCTCCTTTACCGTCCGCATGGAACTGCCCGACAAACGCCAAGTTCTGCCGGTGACCACCGAGAGCCGAGACGGCTTGCGTCAACGGACGACCGTGATCGCTGTCGAGCGAAACACCAAAGTGATGGAAACCGTCGAACTGGAAGACAACCGCTAAGCCATGAAATTCGCCCCCCGCCTGCTCATCGCCCTGGCCGCAACGTTCGTTTTCGGCGTCGCCCCCAGCCTAGCCCAGAAACCTCTCAGCCTACTGCTGATCACCAGCGGTTGCTGCCACGACTACGATTTCCAAACCAAATCGATGCAACTTGCTTTTGAAAAGCAGGGCGTCGAGGCGAATTGGACAGTCGTGAATGAAGGTGGCACCGGCACAAAGGCCGAAATCGAGTTCTACAACAATCCGGATTGGGCCAAAGGATTCGACGTGGTCATCCACAACGAATGCTTCGCCGGGACCACCAACCCGGAATATATCCGCAAGGTCACCAGTCCCCACCACGCCGGCGTCAATGCCGTGGTCATCCACTGTGCGATGCACACCTATCGAGACGCCACCATCGACGACTGGCGTGAATTCCTGGGCGTCACCAGCCGACGCCACGAACATCAGAGCAACTACGAGATCAAAGTCGTCGCGGCCGACCATCCGATCATGAAATCGTTCCCCGATGGCCACAAGACAGCCAAGGACGAACTTTATGTGATCGAAAAGACTTGGCCAAACACCACCGTCTTGGCGACCAGCAAGAGCGAGCGAGATGGAAAGGTTTACCCCGTTCTGTGGACCAACCAGTACGGAAAAGCAAGGGTTTTCGGCACAACCTACGGCCATTCCAACGAAACCTTTCAGGATCAGGTCTTCCTCGACGCTCTGGTACGTGGAACCGTCTGGGCGGCCGGTCGATAGAGCGGCCTTTTGCCACTTGCCCCCCAGCAGCGTTTCCCCTCATCGAAATATCGCCTAAGATGGAACGACAGGCCAGTGATTGCGTTTCGTTTTGGCCTGCCTGATTTCAATGCAGCAGGGCCCCGATCTTTTGTCCGACTCGTCGCCAGTTCGTTCCAGAGCAGTTTCGACCGCCTCACCTAACGGTCAAGACTCACTGACACCCATCAAGGTATCCCTGACGCCACAACAGCGTTTCGAGGAATACCTGCAGTCACGCGGCTTGCGACAGACGAACCAGCGAAAGTTTCTGATCGATCGCGTCTTCAGTCACCACGAGCACTTTGACGCCGATGAACTGATCGAACGGCTCCCGCGACGAGGCCAGGAAAACTACGTCAGTAGCGCGACCGTGTATCGAACCCTGCGGGAATTCGTCGACGCCGGTTTGCTGAACAGTTTTCAGTTAGACGGACGAACGGTCTACGAACACGGCTACGGATATCCCCAGCACGACCACCTGTATTGCACCTCCTGTCGCGAACTGTTCGAATTCCAGAGCGACGACCTCCTAGAACTCCGCAACGAAGTCGCCGCCCAGCGTGGCTTTCGAGTCAACAGCCACCGCATGATCATCCAAGGCGTCTGCCAAAAATGCAGCAAAAAACGCCGCAAGAAACGCAAACAAGATCTCGTCTGATCGACGGTCCATACGTCTCGCCTCACTAAAAAAACCTTGAGCGTGGCGGTCGAGGGGATACACTACCACCTGCGGAGGTTTCGCTGGGCCCGCACGATCAAACATCGACCGGTGCCACAAAAGCCGCTCCAATCAGTGTTGGTTTTGGTTTTTCGTCATGGGTCGCAGGGAGTTTGTGATCGGGGATGACAGACATGAGCGTAGATGCATTCATCAGCTACTCGACCCAGGATGATCCAGTGGCCATCGAGATTCGTGATGCTCTTGAGGACAACGGAATCCGCTGCTGGTACGCGCCTCGCGATGCTCCCCCTGGATATGTCTACCAAGACACCATTCCCGCTGCGATTCGCCAAACCAAGTTCCTGCTGCTGATCCTCTCGGAACATTCCATTCAATCTCGGTATGTCCACAGCGAAGTCTCGGTCGCCTACTCCATGACCCCGGTCGCCAAACCCATCCTCACTTACCGGCTCGATGAATTCGAGATCCCTGACAGGTTCAAGTTCCTGATTGGTCATCGAACTTGGATTGATGCCCATCACGGCGCCCCAATCGATCACCTACGGAGCCTTGTTCAAAGTGCTCGTCTGCTCTGCGATCGCTCTTCGACAGAAATCGGAACGCCGCCCACAATTAAAAAACCACAAATCGAATGCGATTTGAAAGAAAACCGACGTCAGGCCGTTACCACATTGCGACTATCCGGCCCCGACGTCACCAGTGAAACCCTCCTCGATCTGGGTGACGTAACTCAAGGCCGACTTTGCAAGATTTCCGACGCCACCCAGTTACGAGGACTATCGCTATACGACACACAGATTGACGACCAGGCATTGGAATTGGTGTCGACGTTGCCCTCGTTGACGCTGTTGCGAATCGAACGAACTCCGGTTACCGACCGTGGAATGGAACATTTGCCCAAACTACAGAACCTCGAAGATCTCTGGCTTTCGGGAACAGAGATCACCGACAGGGGAATATCATCATTACGATCAATGCAACGTCTCGAACAGATACGCGCAAACGACACACGAATCACTGACGACGCCATTCCAGCGATATTGGAGATCAGCCGTCTGAAAGAGCTACATATTGAGCGAACTGGCATCACCGAGAAAGGAATCAAACGGTTGGAAACCATGCTACGGATTGTGCACCATTGAAAACATATTCCGATGCGAAACCCACCGCCGGAATTACACTCTCCCTAGGAACTCCGGCCACATTTGCTTTCAGGAGACCATTTTGCCAGACTCACAAAAAACTCGGATTGACTCTGGACCTGAGGCTCATCGTCAGGTGAACCATCAATCCACTCCTCGCCTCGCCATGGCAACGACTGAGTCCGCGCAACTCGCTCCTCCGCCCAGCGGCGAAACGCGATCTTCCCAGCAAGATCCGAGGCAACTTGAACCGCCAAGCCGAGACGGTCAATCAACACTGTCGTCCACCAGCAGGCATCCGTCGATTGACACAAACCTAGGAGCTGACCTCGGGTGCGCCTGGAGTTTCGAGACGCTCAACCCAAAGCATTCGGATCCTCGGCGTCGAGAATTCCTTCGATGCACGCAGTGCAAATGCCTATTCCTGAAAATCAAATGGCCCGGCCAGTGCCATCTCTGCGGATGCCAAACAGCCGATCCCGCGTCAATCAACCCGGTCCCACCTGTGACGATCAGACAGAGGACCGCGATCCCGTACAACAGCGGTCCACTGAACTCGATTCGCGACACGCCGTTGGGCATGTCCACCGGGACGATCTACCGATGCGATTGCAGCGAGCAATTGGTTCTGTTTCAGAACAACTCCAGTCAACCGATTGAATTGCCCACGGACTTCGGGCCCACTTGGATGACCGTCAGTTGGAGATCACCTCATCCGTCACATGAGCCCCAGGATGAAAGTCCAATTGTCCGCCAAGTCTCTACCTTAAAGCTCTCATTGCCTCCCAGAAAAGCCGTGCTGGCACGCGTCCGGCTCCACCATTTTCGCCCCCCCAGCCGAGAATCCTTCATCAGCATTCACGGTGAACAGGGGATCCTGGTTGCAACACACCAGGAAGCCTGGGTTCCCAACCTGATTGCTGTTGGACTTTTGGGCTTGGTATTCCTTGGGTTCAGTTTTGGTCCATCACCGCTCAGTTCGGCTGCAGTCTTGGGTGCTCTTGCTGGTTCAATTCTGTTCTTATCACCCAAGCTTTATCTGAAATCATCTCGAATGTTCGGACTGGCACCTCCGTGTGAAGATGCCTTCACTGGCGACACAGACGCCTCAGTGTCGACGACCTTGACAACGAGATTCCTGCTCTGCTTGGTGATTGGCATCCTAGCGACGTTCCTGACGTGGCCAATGCTTCTTGGGATCTTTGCGGTTGCCAGCCGTCTAACGCCGATCTTGTGGTTTGCTGGAGCGATGAGCGTGTTGGCAGGCGTCGATTTTTGGCTCAGCAGACATGACGTCGGGATTTTCTGTTTCGCCAAGAAAAGATTAGCCGGCCGACAGAGTCCCAGCCAAACGTCAGCACCATCCTAGCGACCGCATCGGATCGATTTTCAAAACCAATTGCGATTTGGAATCTCATCTCAATGTTCGAATCCGATTCAGACGAATCAATTGACGCTGCGAGCTCACCTGAGCCATCGCCTGATGAGAATCCCGACACGGCGATGGATGAAGAAATGGGGTCGCTTCCCACCTCGCAAAGCGAACCCAACGAGAATGTGAGTCACGATGCAGCGGAGGAATCCCTCACGGTCGATTCCGCTCATGCCGAGAACCTTTCCGATGACACGGAGCGTGACTTTGAATCGGAAAGGACGCAAGAATCAGAGTCGGAGCCTGCGGACGACGCCACGCCGCAAACGACACAGCGAAACTCGATCGTCGATCTATCGCGACTGGGCAGCGTCTCGCAGCGACGAGATCAAGCGAACGCCAAGCCTCGCCTGACCCAGATCGTGGCTTCAACGCTGAACAGGATCGAGTACCTCTTTGTCGAGCCGAAAAGTTGTAAAGCATTCCGCGACCTACTGCGAGTGGGCGATGCGTTCCATCCCGACAAGCGGATCTTCTTGATCGACGGACTACCAAAGACAGGCCGATTCACCTGCGCCGTTCGACTCGCACTTTGGCTTACAGAACAACGACGGCATCGTACCTGCTTTAGCTATGAACCACGCCACCTGTTTCTCGACGAAATCATCGAACAACCAGACGCTTTCCAGGAACAGTCTGTCTTCATCATCCGCGATGCATTCCAAAAGTCCGTCTCCATCGACTCACTGGGTGGAGAATACCTAGACATTGTCAATCAACGATTAGAGAAGAACGATTCCTATTTAATCATGACGACCGTCGACACCGACAACCGAGTGTTGCAAACGTTGGCGGGATATCTACATCCCTTGCAAATCGAAGCTGACCATGAGGCAGAGTTCATTCAGCAGGTCATTTCCAATCACTTAAAATTCTATCGTCAGGGGGACGGCACGGCGACGAATGACCTCCTCTGGGACACCTTGGGCGAAGTGATCCAGGACACAAACAACGAGCTATCGAAAGAGCTTCGCAACCCTGTCCAAGTGAGTGTGTTCTTTCTGCGATTGAGCCAAAGCGGATTGACAAACATCGACGACGGCGATCCTCGTCGTTTGTTGATGGAACTCAGTCACGAGGTCACGCGAAACGATCGCCGCATCGTTCGATCATGGTTCCGGCAACTGTCAATCAACGCAAAGCTCTACGCGATGCTGATCAGTTTGTTTCAGGGACTCGATGCGGACATCGTTCACGAACTGTATCGAGAATCGCTGTCCGAACTATTGCCGCTGCGAATCGAGGGATTGCATGATGACCGCCAAGATGGACTGGAACAATTGTTCGAAGAGCTTCATGTCATCGAAGCAAACGACGCCGGCTCACTGGAATTTACGCCCAGCGCGTTTGGACAAGAAGTCGATTTTCAAATTGAAAGCTACCGGCACCTGCTCTGGACGGTCATGGCATCGACCGGCTTTCATTGGATCAATCGATTTCGCGAACGCGAGTTCTGGGAACTGCGACGCAGCCTTGGTCGTGCCTTGGGACGGCTCGGGATTCATGATTGGGAAAAACTCCGAATTCTTTTGACCAGTCTCGCATCGCATTCGCACGGCGCCATCGCTTCGGTACCCGGATACGCGTTGCAAGTCATCATTGAACGTGGCGGCCCCAGCGGTGATCCCGAGCGATTGCCCCGCATCGGCGAACTGCTATCGGAATGGGTGGAGTCCGGCAACCCGAACCTGATGTGGGCCTCAGCAGCATGCTGTTGGCGATTTCATGACGCGTTGGCGGAAACCGCTGATCATGCCCAAGAAGCGATCGAAAAGCAATCACTACAATCTCAGTCCGCGATCAAGGCTGCCAAGGAAACACTGGAGCACTGCGAGTCCCTCCTTGCCAAACTCGCCAAGCGATTCAACCAATTCGACTCTGCCGCGTTGAAGGATTTGCAAAGCGAACTTCCCAGCAAAGTCACCATCGATTCGCTAAGGTCCCAAGCGGCGAGCGATAACTTCGATAGTGTGCAGAGAGCCATTTGTGAAATCTATCGACTGCATCCCAGCCGAGCCGTCGATTTGATTTGCGATTGGATCGGAGCGTTGGACAACCAAGTGGATCAGGATACTGTCGCCGATGACTCAGAATCGAACTCGCTCACGGGACAGAACGACGACGATGATCCAGATCGTCGTCATCTGCAGGCTCAAGAAACGGATTTCGCCGAGCGAATTATCCTGCAACAATTCGGCGCCGCCATCGGGCAAAAACTCCTGGAAAACCACAAGGACCCTTTACTGCTACGTGAGAGCTATGCACCACTCCTGCGATTGATTCGCCCAGTGCTTCATCTGGCAGCCGACCGATACAACGCAGAAAACGAACTGGCGGATTCCTACGGAACCTATCAGCAAGTGGTCGACTCGCTGTTGGATGTACTTCGGCACTGGTTACAGAATTCCAGGTGGACCGAACGCGTTTTCAGAGAATTGCTCCAAGCAATCAATCGATCGACTCAACATCAGCGACGCAGAATCACTCGCACACTCATCAATGAATGGCTACCCGATGAGGATCCTGGACTGAGGCACATCGCAGAAACGCTTCTCGCGCGGGCGTTGATCATCGATGGCGTGCCCGTCGATCTACCAAACGCTGAGGCCGGAATCATTCTGCTTGAGACAACATCTACGGCCAGGAGAAATCGGATCCTATCCGACTCCGGTCTGCCGCTTTATCATCGTTTCCGAACCCAAGCAGATATCTACGTAGGACAACTCGGGATGAATCAATGGATCGTCGAGCCGACAGCGGATTTTGACGAAAAGAAATTCGTTCACACGGAATCGAGGCTGCCATTGACCGTCCCGTTGCTGGAAACAAAAGACCCCGGCGACATTCATTTCTTGCTGATCATCGCTTGCCAAACCCCATGGGATATCGAAGACATCCAGTCGGTCCATCCCGATTGGTTGCAACGAACGATCGGTCGTATTGCCAACCCAAAGCTCTCTGCCGATGGGCTGGAAGAGATCGGATTCATAGCGAAACACTTTCGCGCGTTCAATCGCTTGCTGCATGAAAAGGAACGGGAAAACATTTGCTACTCAGTGGACCAGCGAATCGCTACCGTTTTGGCCGCTCGGGGTTCGAGCAAATGGTGGAGTTTGTTGAGTCCGTATCTCGCGAACGCCGACCCTGCGGACCTGCAGAGTGTCTGTAACCAGATTCAAGAACTTTCTGATCGACTCGACGACATTCCTGATCCCGATGATCAAGTCGATACCGCGCGACTGGTGGGCTGTGCCTTGCAATGGCTCAATGCCGTTTCACCCCACAGTCTCGTTGAGCTACTCAAGCGTTGGATACAGTTGGACGAAGACGCACCCCAGGTTCCGATGGGTCGTTCCTACACGAGAATGCTCTTTCGAATCATGGGCCTCTATCCCCAAAAGAATGGCCTGAGCGAACAGCCGCAAGAAACCAGTCAACGCAAGACAGACATCTGGGGCGTACCCGTTGACTCCGAAGACCTAAGCATCGCTACGATGGAGCCGGAACCAGCTTCGGACGATGAATCAGCATTTTTCCCAAGTGTTGAGACTCACTCTCCCCTGCTAAGCCTTGCCCCGCTGGTCGCCGCCAAAGACGATTGGCAGTGCGTCAAGGCCATCCTGCATTGGGTGCGGCGTTGGTGCCACGATCCTGCCTGGGCTCAACACTTTAGACAGTCGCTGGAACTCAGAGAGATGATTGAGAACTGTCCCTCGACATGGCGATCACATCTTGCGACCTACCTCACCGACTTTACAAAAGCTCGTTCCGGTTGGGGCGAAGAATCGGTGCCTGAGCAAGCCGAGCGTATCGGAAACTCTTTGTTGGTCCATCTACTACTTGGTCCTAGAAAGGCGATCCCTGAACTCAAGGAAGACGAAGAGCTTCTCGTCATCATCGTTGACTCGCACGTGATGAAACTGGCTAAGATTGCCACCGGACTGTTTCGATACTACCGAAGATCTGCCCCCGTTGGTTCGAGATATGCAAAGAAGATTCGCCCGATTCTGTTTCGATTGGGGCAGAACGATCCCGTTGCAGTAGCCAGTGATCCAATCGCATTCGACTCGCTTCATTTGCCTGACGCACCACGCTTTGCACCGACAATACTCCCGATCCTTGACCGCTTGCCGAGAGACCAAATTCGACGGCTTGTGCTACTCAGCAATACACCCGTGATGGATCTGGAGGATTGTCAACAGGACTGGACGGCGGACGGCAGTTTCTACTGTGACCACGCGAAAAAGAACATCCATTGGGCTCCATCCTGGGACACCATCTCACCAGATCGACACGACAAGAAAGCCCTAAAGAACATTATCGAGCATCTCAACGGAATACTCGAAGGAGAAATCAATGACTAAGGAATTGCGGTGTCCCTACTGCACCAACCCCGTCCTGCAGTGTGTTCAAGCGGGCAAGTGCCCGTTGCCCATCGACTACGAAAAGAAATGTGCTGCCGCGCCGGCAACTTGGATCACCTCCGTGGGCTTTTCCGGGCACGGCAAGACCGTCTACTTGTCAGCGTTGAGCTTGATGCTCGATCAACTCGCCGACGCGATTCCCAACTTTACCTGTGATTATCTGGATCAATACACGCTGGATACTGTTCGGGAGATGCGTTGGCAAGCGAAAAACGGCAGCCTGAGCGAGTCGACACAACCTCGTAATCCCCAGCCGCTGATGATGCAAATCGACGGTCGCTTGGAACCGAGTTCGCCAAGTACTAAGCGAACCCTGGTCATCTACGATGCAGCAGGCGAATTCTTTACCAGCCTGGAAACGCTCAACGAAAACCTGCCTGCAATAGAGCATGTCCAAACGATCTGGTTCCTGGTCAGCGTCAGCGATTTTCGTCAATCAGAAGAACAAACCTCGCTTACCGATCTTTTTCGATCCTACCAAGCCGCGATGGAATCTTCACGAGTCGATTTGCGAGGTCGGCAAATCATCGTCGTTTTCACAAAGTCCGAGTTGATCCGCCGCGACCTGCCCGCCGACGTCATTGAGTACCTATCGAATGATCCTTTCGCCGACCTCAATGAGGGAACCTCCAAACTGGATCCATCGTTTTCTGTTTCTCATTACCTGGAGAAAGCGGCCGAAATTTCGGACCTGCTCGAGTCATTCGCCGAAACCCTGAGCGGAGGACGGCAGTTCATCAATATGGTGCGAAAACATCAAATGCGATTGCGTTTTGTCGCCACATCCGCGCTAGGACATCACCCAGATGATTCCTCCAATCGATTGATAGAGCGAGCGAAACGCTACCGTGTTCTCGATCCACTGTTTTGGACGATCGCTGCGCCCACAGAACAATCTGTGTTGAAGAAAGATCCTTTGTTGCTGATTGTTGACTGCAGTAGTGAGTGTGATCCCTTCTATGCGAACGATACACTGCAGCAGTACTGGCGTGCGATGTCGTCACACGGAGACACTTGGACACATTACCTGGGAGGGTTGCGACCGGCGAGTCATGTCGGTCAGCAACCACCGGAATCACCCTCCAAACAACGTCGTTCCAGAATCATCGGTTCGATTCTTGACCGAGCTCCCGCTGGTTGCCGTGCTCTGGTCTTAACTGCAGGCCCGATCATTGACATCGCTGATTTTGTCACTTCGCCATTGCGGGATCGCATCTTGATCGGTGTTGCAGACGAGCAGTTCGAAGACATCTGGCCGCACACGTTTGTGATTCGTCCCAACGACGACCCCAACGCCGTGGTACACCGACTCATTCATCTCGACCGCGAGGCGTCGTTCGTCAACTAACAAGCTTTACTTGCTACAATCCCGTTACTCAAGCAGAGTCCACTCTCAGCTTTTCTCACCCTGTTTCGCCGTCTTTCGAGCCTCAGTATGTCCGCGTTCACTGACACTGATTCATTCACGTTGGATCGCACTGGTTTTCCAATGTTCTGGAGTTCAGCGGTCGATGCCTATGTGAGCTGTCTACCGATCACCAAGATTCAATTTGAGTACTTTTTGAGCGACCGACCTGAGCCACACTTCGATGAACAATGGTATCGCGGCGTCCTGGAACGTAGCCCTCGCGTTTCTCCAGGAAAAGTGCGAATGAACAATTACTGGCATTGTTTCATCACCGGCATCACTCCGACCGATGCACAGTCATTTGCAAACTGGTGCGGAAAAAACAGTGATGACACCTACGAACTGCCCTCCAGCGAAGAGTGGTACAGCATCTATCAATCGATCAAGACGGAGCCAACGATCGCTGGTTCGCTCTATCGCGAATTGGCCCTGAAACCTCGCGTCGAGAGCCTGCTGAATCAATTGGAATTGTCGGCAGCAAAGGTGCAGGGCGGACAGCGAAGCATGCCGGATTCCCTATTGATGCGTGAAGGGATTTTTGAGTGGGTACGGATGAAAGCAGACCAATGGGGCGGAGCGGGATTACCGCACGGAGAAGCCGGCGGAGGAATCATCAATTTAGACGCAGGTCAACCGAGACAACCGACGACGATTGATCCGGCGCCCGCCTTTTACGGATTTCGACTGCTAAAAAGATAGCCATGCCATCAATCATCGCAGAACAACTTGTCTTCACGCGACTGCAGCCTGCCTATTCTCCCACACGGCGGGCGGGCTATCAGATCGCCTATCATTCTCCCGGCCTGGCGAACGATGCCCGAGAGATCGAGAACCGTGTCAAATGTTTTGGCGTCGGCCGACGTGATCCGCACTCTGAGAGACTGCAGTATTTTCGGCTTCGAGATGGGCGAATCGTACTCACTTACTCCTGCCCTGTATCCCACGCTGAAATCGTCGATAAACGTAGCGGGGCGTTTCTTGCTCACTGCCTCGTCTTGTCCCCGCAGGAGTTTTCAAAACTCCGGAACAATCCGTTTGCAATTTTTGATGGTAGCGATCCCTTTGTCCACGATGCCGAACAGCTCGTTGAACGCTTCATCGAACCCCAAGAAATCGATCCGTTTCTTAGAATCGACTGCGATACAACCAATCCTCCTCACACAGACTGGCCTGCGTCTTCCTTGATAGAACTGAGACGACTGGGCCTGATGGCACAATCGATGAACCGCAATAGCGAGTCGGTTCTGCTGATCGGGGATAGCGACGAGGCTGCCGATGTGTTGAGAGTCCTGTTTTCACTGTTGGACAATGAATCCTTGCGCATCCACTGCACGTTCAGCACACATGTTGAAACATGCCGAGTCGAACCGGGTGAATACTGGGCGGTCGGTGCTCGCAACCGAGAACGCCCCGGATTCTTGGAGGTCGATACGAGCAGGCAGCAAATCGCGGATAAACCGGAGGGAATCCCCGACCGAAATGACTCTCACTACATGATCTGGTTGCACGAGAGCTTGAATTCGACCCCTCCTGATGAAGTCGTTCGGCGGGCATCAACCATTCAGTACCTTGAACGCTCTTTGGTTCACGGAGAAACGATACCCGACGATGTGAAATTAATCCCGGCCGCATGTGCCGATTTCCATCGCCTCTTTCCTGAATGCTCACTTTCCATCATTGATAATTGTCTCTCCAAGCAACTCTCGCAACGCACCGCAAGATTGTTGGCCGACTTCATCGACGAACAAACGGCTGATGAGGAACTGCCTCTGCGAGCGACCGGGACCGTGTCCCCTTTCAACCGCTCTGAAATCGCGAAATGGATTCTGCGGTGGCTGAAGGTATTCTCGGACGATGCCGAATGCCTAAGACTAAAGTCCCGCGACTGGAACTCGATTCGATCATTCGCTTATGACAATGAATATTGGCAACTGATGCTCTGGGCAACGATCTTGGACACGACCCGATGGTTCAAAGGTTCATTGGATCGAGTACGACTGAATTCGCTGCAGCAAATGGATGAACGCGCATTCCAAGCCTCCTTGGCATTGCTGCAAAGACCGGTGGCAGCCCACCAATTCGTCATTCGTCGACACAGCGCCACTCTGCTAGATGCGTTGGATTGGTCTCTCATGAATTCCGATTCATTTCAGCTTCTCGTAGAAGCACTTGCGATGGAAGGTGCCATCGAAGCGTTCGACGATGATCGTCTATGCCTGTTCGTTGCACGACTCACTCGAAAAGAATCGCTCCGCCTGCACAAGAAACTTAGCCGCTTGCAGTTGGAACAAACATCCCTGTCAAAAGCACTGCAAGCCGGTCCGCAAAACGCACGGAGCAACGGCTCGGTCTTTCCTCCCGCCGCATCCTTGGTATTGAAAAACTCCCCTCCTCAAGTCGATCCATAATCCGCCCAACCAGAGAGGCCCAACGTGCTGTCACTTTTTGGCAAACGAAAGAAATCAATCGAGTGCTGTTACTGTGCCAAGATGATGCGAATCGTCGAGGATGCGGATCGGTGTGAATGCGGCAAAGAGGAGAACCCCCGCTTTTACATGCAGGACTACGCGATCGCAAAACCGTTCTATGTCCCGATCGTTGGATGGTCCTCCGTCGGTAAAACCGTATGGCTCCATTCTCTCACCCGACGCATGCGTGAACTCAGTCGAACCGCCTGGGATCAGTTTACGCCGACACCGGCTAACGAAGCCACGATGCGTTTCCAAAAGGCGGTCGAAGAATCAATCCGAAGAAAGGAACTCCCCGAGATGACTCAACTCGGGGTTCAGGAAGCCTACATCATGGTACTTTCAAAGATGCCGTATTGGGGCAGTCGCACCTTTGTACTCCGAGATTGTGGCGGTGAGAATTTCAACGATTTTGAGATTCCCGAGACCCAAGTTCCCTTTCTCCTCAACACTCGAACCTCGTTCTTTATGTTTAGCCTCAGCGATTTCCAGGATGAAACCACTGATTCGTCGAGCAGATCAATGGAGCAGTTGTTGCAGGGTTACGTCAACACGCTGCTGAAGTACAACGCCAATGTCCGACAGGAGCGTCGAAAAATCATCGTGATTCTAAGCAAGGTCGATGCATTGAAGGCAGACTTGCCGAAAAACCTCTTTGAGTACACCGTTAGCGATCCGATCGCCTTGGCCGCAAACAACGGAACGAAACTCGCCGGCTTTGACAGTGCTGGCATGAATGACTACATGAAGGTTCTGCAACGAGTGAGCGATCAGATTCGTGAGTGGCTGTCCTCTCGGACCGACGGCAAACAATTCATCAACTTTGCCAACAATCAAAATATCGACTTGAGATTCACCGTGGTTTCGTCTCTGGGCGGCAGTGCTCAGGGTGACCGAACCGAGCAATGGGAGCCCTATCGAGTCCTGGACCCATTCTTTTGGGCTCTCGACCTGCACAGCAATTGACACAGCAATGCTATCGGGAAGAAAACGTGACGGAGGTGGTTTTCCAGAATCGGCAGTAGTTTCTGGTATTTGCAATCATTCGTCGCTTACGAAATTGCAGTGTGTCGCTCCGGAAAACAGTAGCTGGGGAGATTTCACTGGACTCCCATGTCTGAGTCCACAATGCAGACGCGTCGCCAGACCACCGACTGGTCCAGCGCCCTAGTCTTCGGGATTATGCATCGCCGCGAATTCGATGGGCGGCAATTTCAGCTCGTCAGGCAGTTTGAGCGACGCGATAGTTTGGTTGCTGAAGTCGGCGTCGAGAAACCGCATGACATGATCGTGAAAACTGGGGTCGTGCTTTGCGATTTGCATGATGGCGGCGTGAGTGCCGCCGTGAATGCGAATCAGATGCGCGTTCGACGAGAACTCCATTTGCTCTTTCGCGTTTTCGAAAGGTGTCGACATATCCAAATCGCCTTGAACCATCAGTACCGGCAAGTCCGTCTTCAAAATCCGAAACGATTCCGGAATGACTGGCGTCGGCGTGACGTCTCGTGTCGCCTTATAAGTGGCGTTCAGTTCGCCGATCCATCTGCGGCCCGGTTCATTGTCGATTCGCGACAGACGCACTTCGCTAATATCAAGGCTATTGTCGATCAGATAGGCCTGCAAGGGCGAGGCACCGACGGAGTTTTTGCGAGCGGCTTTCGCTGCCAATACCGTGTAGTTTTCCATGTAAATTTCGTAGACGAACTTGGGCATCTTGGCGATGGATTCGTGGGTTTCGCGATGTGCTCCATGCCCACCAAGCATCGCGCGTTGAAAATCCGCAGGTCCAATCACCACTTCCGTCTTTCCGGTCTTCGCACGAACAGGCTGTGACTCTAAACGTTTAACAATCGACTCAATGGCGTCCGTCAACGAAACCTCTGGAAACCCCAACTTGTCACGGTCGGGGGCAATGCGTTTCTCCAACCGCTTGATCACATTCCAAATCCCCTGAGGGCTGTCCCAGCCATGATCGATTGGTTCGATTCCCGACAAAACGGCGCGGTCCACATGATCGGGATACTTCTGCATGTAACAGAAAGCCCACTGCGAGCCAAAACTGCCGCCGTACAAGACAATCTTTTCATAACCCAGTTTCTCACGCACGTCATCAAGATCCGCCGCCACGTTCATGATGTCGTAGCCAGCCAAGTCGATGCCTTGCTGAGCACAACGATCGATTGCCATCTTGTAGTTCTCTTGAATCCGGCCCTTCATCGCATCGTGGTCGTAGGGTTCCCCCACGGGGGCACCCAAAGTCATAAACATCATGGACATGAACGCTGGTCCAGCGCCACGCTGATTGACAAACACGACATCTCGCGTTTCGGCAAACTCCCAGACCTCGCCTAGCATGCCGCCGGTGGGTTTGTGATTCAACCGTTCGATCAGTTTGTCTCCAAAAAACTGACCTGGCCCACCACCTAAAAGAAAGATCGGCGCGTATCCGGATGGCTTGCGGGCCTTGATTTGATAACCATACAAACGAATATGACGACTCGATTCCGACGCCCGATTCTCGGGAACAGACAAGCGAAACTTTTTCGTCTCTGGGCCGTCCTGAATCACAAAATCGATCATGTCGAACGCTCCCGCTGGCTGATCACTGTGCGCGGGCAAAAGCGTCACATCGATCGCTAGCCCACGCACTGTCGCAAGGATACAGATCAGGAACAGGTAGATTTGAAGACGCATTCTGGCCCCCATGTTTTGTCGCACAAACGTAGATTCTGAGGTCATTCTACTCCAGGCGTTTCGCCAACTGGAATCCGAGCCCCACTGAGTCACGGACACATCAAAGCGTTTGTCTGAACACCGAAAATGCGTTCCAGTCCGTTCGGACCACTGAGTCAGTCGATGCGTGATACGCTGGCAACCGTTCGAAAAACTCGTGTCGGTGCCAACATCAGGAGACTCAGGAGAAAATCTGTTGCAAGATCGCTGCGAAGACCTGCTCGTTGGCGTCGTAGTCGCGACTCTCGGCCTGCATCTGAATGATCAACCGCTCGTCGCCACGTGATGTCAAAACGATCCGGGAGATCACGATCAGGTCAAGGTAGTAAAACCGCAACTCCAAGCCTCGGTCTTCAGGCCCCAGTTGATCGATCTGGATGTCCTCCCGCTCGACTTCGTCGTACTCCGCTGCAATTGCCGAGACGACGCGTTCGATCAACTCGTCGTCCGGCAACAGTGAATCATCCTTCTCGATCGAAAAGAACCCGCCGCTGGGCAACTCCAAGGTGACTCCGCTGCCCGACTCCTCGTCCGGTCGTTCAGCCACCACCCAATTGTCGGGGTACAGAAACTGAACGCCAAAGGAATCAAACTGGGCGGGCATGCCGAATGCTTTACGCTTTCTTGGGGCGGGAAATGAGGGATCGAGTTGCCGAGACTCGCGATATCATGCCAGAGTGGCCCCGAAGGGACAACGCAAGCAAATGCCGATTTTTTCATGCGCAGCCAAGTTCACGGATTTGCTTTCAACCTGCGAACCTTTTTTCCATTGCCTGCGGCCCGTCAGAATTGGTAAACCCTGCAGGGATTGATGACCTTTTCTCAACCACTGCACGCTACCGTCAAGCAATACCGTCAAGCAATGAATCGCCCTTCCGCCCCCCTGCGATCCATTGCCTGCCTGCTTTTCATCGTCCTCACTCCAACCGCTTTGACCGGTTGCCGGGCGATCCGCAAGATCGGCGACAACGGTGAATCGATCGCCGCCCGACGCTTGTCCCGCGAAGGCATCAAAGCGATGCATGACGGACGATGGGATGTCGCGGAAAACTTATTCGGCGATGCGTTGGAGATCTCCAAGGCAGATGACCGCGCCCACCGTGGACTCGCCGAAGCACTCTGGAATCGCGGTGAGCATGACGCCGCGATCGTGCACATGGAAAACGCCGTGCGGCTTAGTGCGGGTGACCCTAAACTCGTCGCTCGACTCGGACGAATGTACCTGGAGAACGGACGCTTGGAGGACGCCAACGCTCAATGTCAGATCGCGCTGTCTGCCGAAAGGAATTCTGCCGACATTTGGGCTCTCCACGGTGACTGCTTGAACGAACACGGCGAAGTCGATGAAGCGTTGTCGGCCTACCATCGTGCACTCGCCTTGCAACCCAATCACCTGGACGTTCAGATCCAAACTGCTGAGATCTATCGCATCAAGAAACGATTCGACCGACTGCTCGCGACCCTGGATCGCATCGAACTCAATGGCGATGGAGCCGACGTCCCCGCCCGAGTCGACTTGCTGAGAGGAATCGCGATGCGTCAACTGGGCCGCACACAGGAGGCGCATGAGAACTTTGCATTGGCGGCGAAGAAAAATCCTGACGACGCCGAACCGTGGCTGCACATGGCATCGATCGAAACGGAAGCCAAGAATTTCAACAACGCTCGCCAATACGTCGCCATGGCGATGGAACGAGACCCCCAATTGGTTCAACAGTCAGGTTGGAGCCGCCTGGTCGATTCACCAGGAACGATGAGTCAAGACATACCCCATGTTGCCGATGCTCGCGACGCAGTGCTGCAATGAAGACGAATCCGTGATTCTCGACGAGTATCGATCGAACCGATTGCACGCATTATTCACTCGATTCACTCGTTCCAATGCTGACGTCTCACCCTCAATGGGCAGCGATTCATGTTTTTTTCAATCTGTCGACGCATCCCCGTGGTGGTCCGTAGCGTAGGCTTTGGACGTTGCGTTGTGCCGCAGGCCCCGTGAAAATGAGGCCTCGCTATAACAAGGCCTCTTGAATCTCTAGGACCCTGTGCACATCGCTCGACCTGACACTCACGCACCAATGGATTGGCTGCTCTTATCAACCGACAGAGAGTTCCCATGCCAGCACCGAGCGTTCACAACGACACGACGATGATCAACTCCCCAAACTCCTTTGGCCTGGGCATCGCCAACTCATCTTCATGTGGCGAATCCCATTCAACCGGCGATGAGAGCGGCACATTCTTTGATCGTCGTCGCGGCAACGAATCAGGTGGCAAAGCGGAGCGTCGACAGTTTGGCAGTTCGCATGACGGACTCACCGAAAACGGTCGAGAACTCGCACTGGCCATCGACCAGTACAAGCTGGCCCATCACCGCAGATACATCACTTGTGATGAAATGCTGGCTGTACTCTCGACTCTCGGCTACCGAAAGTGCGACGAGTAGGCGTCCAAGCCCAGTCCCCTACAGTGTCTTCAGCATCGGCTGCAACAACTGACGCCGGGTCACGCAATAACGCATCTCACCTTTGTCGTCCGACAGCACGGCCACTTCGCTGCCCGCGTCGTACATCCGCAGCAACAATGACAAATGTCGGTCGTTGATTCGTCCCCGAATCACCGGCCGAACCTCTGGCGTCTCTTGTCCGCCAAACAGATTGCTGTATCTGAGATAGCCGATCACTCGTCCGCCCCTGCGAACCAAGATGATCGGATGATTCTGCCGCCGAGCTTTCTGTACCGCGATTTGTGGATCAATCGGAGAGTCAACGGCAGCCAAACGATCCGGCGGCACGGCAAAAGAGACAGCGGGTTGATTACCCACCACAAACAATTGCTGCACCAGCGACCGTTGCCCGGCCCCCAAAATACCCGCTTCCTGACCGGCCCGCATCACTTGGTCCAACTCACCTCTCGCCATCGCCAACTGCAACCGAAACGGTGTTTGCCCGGTCAACCAACTGAGCACCGTCCCCAGCAGTCCCAAGACCAGCGAAACGGGCAAGAAGACCACCGTTGCAATCAATAGCAACGGTCGCACCATCGTCAGCATACGATACGGCGCTTGATAGAAAAGATACTTTGGCAACAACTCACCAAATACGAACACGACAGGTGTCATCAACATGGGACCGAGTAATTCTGCCGTGGAGGAATGCCCGAAACACTGCGCCACGCCCCAAACCAATGCAAAACTGGTGACGAAATTCGCCACGTTATTCCCAACGAGCGTCGTCGCGACGAAAATCGCTGGTCGATTGAGCAACCAAATCAACGCTTTGGCCGATGCTGATCCATCCAGTCCGTCCAACACCAATCGTGTTCGCGAAACCCGATACAAACCGGTTTCCGATCCGCTAAAGAATGCGCTCAAGCCCAAACCACAGAGAAACAAGACGATGGCAATGATCATCTTTCACCTCCCATCGTGTCTGTGTCCGTTCGTTTCTTCAATTCGATCGTCAGCTCACCGTCGGTTTCCTGCATGACAACCATCTCGTATGGCTCCAAAATGGCTGTGTCCCCCACTCGTGGCAACCGCTCGTTGGATCGCTGGATGTAGCCCGCGACCGTTGCGATGGATTCGTCTGAGACCTCCACGCCGAGACGTTTTGCGACCGCGCGAAAACTGGTCGAACCCATGGTTTGATGATGGCCTTCGCCGATCGTATCAATGTACGACTCGCCCAGCATCTGTTCTGGACCACCACCGCTTTGAGCCAAGATGTGCCGAAAGATACGTTCAATGCTCAGCGCCCCGATCGCTTCTCCGTACTCGTCAACCACAACGGCGACACTCAATTGCTCTTCGGTGAGCTGTTCCAACACCATCGATACGCGCGCGCTCCAAGGCACATAAATCACAGGTTCAATCGCTGAATTCAAATCGTCGAGCTGACTGGGGCGAAGCAGACGTACGCCGATTGAACCGATGATCTGGTTTTCTTCTTCGCCAGTGACCATCAAATAGCCACCGGCAGGCTCGACCCCCTGCAGCACGGCATTGCTGACGGGTGAGGAACAAAGAATCAACTTGCCCCGCGGACGCATCAATTCACTGGCTCTCGTCTCCGCCATCTCCACCAACGCACGCAGTGCGGACCGCTCACGTTGCAAGAGTGCAGCGTCATCGGTGCTCAGTTCGATTGCACGTTCGATATCGGTTAGCTCGATATCCGGCTCGGGCTGAAAATTGGGCCAAATGAGCCGTCCTGCCAACACATTGGAGACTTTGACCAGCGGCAGAAACGGCGACACGACGCGAACGGCCACGTTCAACGGAATGGCGACCAAAACACTCAGCCGCAGCGGTGACAAAACGGCGATGCTCTTGGGCAACATCTCGCTAAAAAAGATGACCGTCAACAAACTCAGCGACGTGAACACGATCGCCGAGGACGCATTGCCCGCGATACTCTCTCCATCATCTTGGGTGCCGCTTGTCCCGGACTCTAAATCACCGGCAAGAATCGAGGCGATTGCAAAGAACGTCATGTTGATGAGCAGATTCCAGAACAGGATTGCCGAAAGCAAACGTTCAGGATCGTCCAACAACCGGTCCGCGATTCGCCCGCCAACCCCCGCCCTGGCCAGCTTACGACGACTGCGGGCATGAAGCGAAAACAGGGCCGCTTCGCTGGCACTGAACAACGCGCTGGCAACAACCAATACGAACATCGTCAGCAGCCAAGGCCAAGTCTCGGCCAACCAAACGGCGGGAACAAATGCGGCAATGCCCCCAGCAAACCCCGGTGTCATCAAGCCGCATCTCCGGGGGCACCACGATCTCGCTCCAACGAAACGTCAAATTCGCTCAACGCCGGAATCATCAGCGCCGCAGTGGTGAACCCATAACCCACGACAAGCGGAAACACGACGAACAGGTGATCCGTTTGCAGCAAGAACTGAGTGATGGCATAAAACGTGATGACAGGCAAAAAGAACGACGAGAGAAAAATCGCCGACGAGGGGTTCCGCCAACCCAGCGACGCAAACAAAGCCGCCCCGCCGCCCAAAATCATCACCAGGAACGGTGCCAACTGCAACTGAAACGCACCGCGAAAACTGACCATGATCGTCATGCAAATCGCGATACCGATACACAAAAAGAAGACCGTTCCCAAACTCGCGAGTGTCGCTGTCCGCCCCGCCACATAATTCAGCCCGGAGTGAACCCCCAGCATCGCCACAAAGAAGAACAGGACCAACGCCCCCACAATCGCGTACACGGTGTTCTCCAAAGTCATCACGCCGGTTGCCGCCAAATAGACCAGCAACAACAGAGGCAACAATATCATCTCCTTGCCCACATACAACACTCCCAACAATTTGCCAAAGACAAACTCACTGGGATTCAAATCCGTGACCAACAACAAATCGATTGCCAATCCGTCTCGCTCGCCCGTGATCGAGTTGACGGCCAAAGCGTTGACGAGAACCAAACTGACGACACCGATCGCCGCGACAGGCAAAGTTGCCGCGGGTAACGAACGAGCAATGCGTCCGGCAGGCTCAAACGCCACCCCGCTTTGAACCTGCATCGCCACGACGCCGGCAACCAACAAAAACAATCCCGCAAACGCCACGCGAATGATCACGACCTTGCGGCCATAAGCCCAAGTTCGAATCTCTCGCCATAAAATTGGGTTGTCCCAAACCGGTCGCGGCGCACGAACTTTCCAACTCCGTGGCCCAGACTCCGCTTCCATCTCTTCGCTCGTCTCGATCTCCGGTGCCTTCAGTCGAACCTCTCGCGACGGATTCCAAACCCGCACACGATTGACACCAAAGGCCAAGACAGCGATCGACAGGGTGAACGCCAATACGGTGAAGTAAATCACGCCGGTGGACGTGGCCTGTGACAAACTTGCTAAAGGAGATGCCGCTGCCATCAATGCCCTGACGGGACTAAATGCGAGCTGAAATGATTCGGGCAAAGCAAATAACACCGAAACGATTTCCCCCGTCCCCACCAAGATCAATAGCAACAACACGGTCAACGCGATCGCCTGAAAGGTTTTCTCACGCCACATTCCCACGACCGTTCCGACCGACCCCGCCAAAATCACCGTTGCCGCCGTCACGACAAAAACACCCAACACCTGCTGAGGCGATACGCCGCCCAACAAGGGAAAAATCAAGAACAAGGGCAGGGCACAGACAAGCATCGAAAGCGGCCCCAACAACGTGGCGGTCAGCTTTCCCACCACCACTTCGAAGCCACTGAGACGTGTCATCAACAGCAGGATCAATGTTCGCCGATCCTTTTCCTGAGCAACACTGCTGGCCGCGCCCACGGCAGCCAAACTGCTCAAAATCAGCAACTGCAGGGGCGAAAGCATCGCAAACATCCACCCGCCAAAACGCGACGAATCAGAAACCGTCGCCAGCGAACGAGACCCATCAAGCACCAAGTAGCCAGTGCAAATCAGGCCAAAAAGTGTCAGCAGATACAATCCGCGGGCCAAATACGTCTGTGGTCGCTTGGGAACGACACTGGCTTCGCGATTGAAGACGGGTCCGAACATACGGGTTCTGCAAAAAATGACTGGATTGAAAGTACGGGTCGGAATCAAGTCCCCATGATAGCAGGACGCGGCTCGACACCGAGACCGGCCCCCCCCACTCCCGACCGAATCGCCCGACCGAATCGCCCGACCGAATCGCCCGACCGAATCAACTTGACCGCACATCGGCACACACTTGGGGTGATTCCATCGACACAATCGTCAGATCGCGTCCCCCCTGCACTTGGGATAGGTACGCACCAACCTCCAAAAAAGCCCATTCGCTCGCGTCAGGCCTCAGATGACGTAGGCTTTGGTGGAACATTCCTTCGGGGGCGTTCCCCAAAAACTACATCGTGGTCCTCCATGCTGAATATAAAACCGTGAATCAATCCACCCGCGAATTCCTACGAGAGGAAGAAGGCGCTACGGCGGTCGAATATGCCGTCATGCTTGCTCTGATCGTTGCTGTCTGTATCGGTGCCGTTTCGACACTGACCAATAACACAAAGCAGAGCTTTGACGAATCCGCCAATGCCATATCAGGCGCATTCGGCAACTAGCCCCGCGACTTTTCTTCTCTCATTCATCATCATTTGCTAATCTCCTCAGCCCACGGCCTGCTTCGGCAGCGTCGAGGATCACTGTCCGTCCGAACGGATGCTCCGTCAAGCTCGATAGGATTTGCAGATGTTGGTTTCTCTCACCGGTGGAACTGGTTTCCTCGGGCGTTACCTGATCGAACGATTCATCACCGCGGGCTATGAAGTCCGCGCATGGTGTCGCTGTTTACCCGACGAAGACCACTTGGATCCGCGGGTCCACTGGATCCAGGGAACTCTCAAAGACGATGAGTCCGCAGAACGACTGCTGGCCAAGTCCGACGCCGTGGTCCACTCCGCCGTCCACCGCTCCACGGACAGTTTCATCGCCGACGTGGACGATCCACAGCACTACTTTGACCTCAACGTGGGGGGATCGCTCAAGCTGCTGGAAACCGCCGCCCGTCAGCGGGTCGGACGTTTTGTGTTCATTTCATCGGGAGCCGTTCACGATCAAATTCTCTCCGACAGACCGCTCGATGAAACGCATCCGCTGTGGCCGAAATCCTTCTACGGAGCATGCAAAGCTGCCACCGAAGCGTTAATTCATCACTACGGCATGAGCGGTAAACTGCAAACCTGCTCGCTGCGTCCCACCGCCATCTACGCAGTCGCCCAACCGACCGAGCAGTCCAAGTGGTACGAACTGATCACCCAAGTCGTCAGCGAAAGGGATGTTGACGTCAGCGGCGGCAGCAAAGAAGTGCACGCGTCGGATGTTGCCAAGGCAGCCCATCTGCTGCTGACGACCGACCGGCCCATCGCAGGCGAATCATTCAACTGCTGCGACCGCATGATCAGTCATCACGAAGTCGCCTCCATCGCTAAGCGTCTCACCGGCAGCCACTCCCAAATTCACGGTGACCGCAAAGAAGCCAAGCATCAAATCGACACGAGCAAGATCCGATCACTGGGAATGGAGTTCGGCGGCACGCCACTGCTGGAACAAACCATCCAAACGTTAGTCGATTCGCTGCGCGCCTGATACAGCAAAGGTCACACTCGACGGCGACGACGTCGACAAATCGCCCCACCGACGACCGCGGCCGGCAAAACCACAGAACTCGGTTCGGGAACTGCCGAAACAAAACTGATGTTGTCCACCGCAGCATAAGAAGGCACATCGCTGAAAATGCCAAACGGCCCAAAGTCACTGATCTGACTGGATGTCGCCGAGAACATCAGTGATTGAGTAAGACCGAATCCGGACAAGTCGATGGTTTCCCACGAATTGAGAAAGAAGTCGTCGCCGACACCTGGACCACCGTAGTTTGCCAAGTCGTATTCGATCACCCCGGTCGAATTTCCCGTACCGGCCGCTCCGTCAAAACCGGAGATCCGTATCCGGAAAAAATCTCCATCTGAAAACTGTTGATTGGCGTCGAAGTCGGGCGATCCAAAAGCATCCAAACCGTTGAGTGCATATTGCGCAACATAAGTCGTGTTTGCCAGATCAAGTGAATTCAAGAGCGTGGGTTGCGCAAACGAAATCGTCGCCCCATTGGTTGGCTCACCGTTGAGCAAGGTAGAGGAACCCGTATTGACCACCCCGTACGCAGAGCCAACTTGCACGCCTCCGGCACCGTTGGAGCCACCTCCTGGGAAAGCGGCAAACTGGTTGGTAAATCCAGGCAGAGTGGTGTTGATCACGTTGGAGTACGACCAGCCTGGCCCAAACTCGTTCGTGGTAAACGTCACACTCTGCAACTCAAACCCAGCCGAATTGGCGCCGGCACCGTAGCCGTTGAACACCGAATCCGCCCCCGGCAGCAAACCCTCGAACGTGACTGTTTCTGCGGGCACCGACCGAACGAAAACGCAAATCGCAACTAGCGATGCGACGATGAAACTTTGATTCATAATCATGCTGTATCTCTCGTGTCTCTTCATTTCAAAAACTAGCCATTCCAAGAATTGGCGCTGCACCTAAAAAACATCTGCTGGGATCACTTCGTGACCTGCTCTAGTAATCATCTGCCCCAACACGACACGATCCATCGACTCATTGAGCAGATGGACAGATCCATCCAAAAACAAGACCATTGCCCCGGCGGGATGCAATGATCGGATTTCGTTGTCGCCGACCCACACGGTGGGATCATTGATCGGGTAGGACTGCACAAAAATGTTTCTGCCATTGATCCATTCACTGTCCGGCCCCACCATGTCCTCTCCGGTGGCGATCGTGTGAGACAACCCGTCGATGCAATCACGAAACTTGATGATCGTGTCGTAGAGAAACACCCCATCGTCAGGCCGCGAGTCGACAAGCCGCTCTCCAAACAACCCGCCATAGCTGATTTCGCCACGCGAGCCGTTTTCCGGAATCTCCGTGGGGCACATGTACGACTCAACCACCACAGCCGCCGCGTCGGCATTCTTGGGGTGGTCAAATGCGTAGTCAAAATCGACCGCTTCATACAACGGCTGCTCGCCCATTTGCGGCAACAACAACGCCGACCAAGCAAGATTCTTCCGCGTCATCGGTTGCCCATGTCCCCGCCACTGTACGCATCCGATCGGCAACGAACGATGACAGTTGTGATAGGCCTGCAAGGCGATCCCGATCTGATGCTGATGATTCTTGCAATTCGCCTGCCGCGCGGCTTCACGAGCAAACTGAACAGCGGGCAGCAACAAACTGACGAGAATTCCGATGATCGCCATAACGACCAACAGTTCCACCAACGTGAACGCGTCTCGCATCTGATTCTGATGATGGGCAGTCACATCAGGGTCCCAGTGTGTAAACATTCCGACGGTCGAGCTCATCCATCACATGACGTTTGCTGCGCAGCCATTGCTACAACGGCAGTAACGCTTTGCCGCCAGCGCGATACCGACACATCGATACCGCCCTGGCGCAGCAACCATACCCGGACTCCACAACCGGAAATCCTTAGATGGTGGGATGCATCCATTCGTCCGTACGCAACCTCTCCGGTGAAGAAACTTTTCTCCGTCCGAATCATCACGTACGACTTGAGCTCTCAACGCCGACCTCACCCAAGAAGGTCACGAAGCGTCCGTCACGTGGTAGGTCTTCTGACTCCCGATGAATCACAAGTGTCCCGCCTTCTCGTCGTCCAGCCTCCATGACTCGGGCAATTGACACCGGCTCGGCAGTTGACTGCCCGGCGGCACCCTTGCACAGGATCACAATGACTGTGGACAATGGCAAAAAGAATGAAACACTGGCGGATCGAGTTGAAATCCCGTGGACGTAAAGCCCGTGGCCTCAACTCCATCACATCGGTCACAGCGGCCGGGCCGTCTTGGATTCTCACCAAAGTTCCCTGTTCACACGGTTGCCATTCCCGACAATCGTGTCACCACATGACGTTGACGAGAACCTATTGCTCCCATCGCTGGCTGTCAAGCGAATTCGTCAAAATGCACGCCACCTGTTCTCGCTCAAGCGAGCCGACTCTTGAAGAATGCCATGAAAAACCGGTGTCAAATCGTCATTCCCGCACGTTTGGCGTCCACACGCCTGAGCGAAAAATTACTACAAAAAGTCGCCGGGCGAACCGTTCTGGAACACACCTTCCGGGCCGCCTCAGCCGCCACCTGCGCTGAGGCGGTCTTGATCGCCGTGGATGATCCCCGGCTGGCCGAAATTTGCGATTCCTTCGCCGCGCCCTGGATCATGACCCGCCCCGACTGCCCCAGCGGTACCGATCGGATCGCCGAGGTCGCATCCCAAATGCCCGATGTCGACGTGTTTGTGAACGTTCAAGGAGACGAGCCGGAAATCGATCCCCGGGCAATCGACGCCGTCGCCCAAACGCTTTTGCAACACGAATCTGCCGACATGTCGACGGCCGCCGCCCCGATTCGCTCCGTCCAGGCACTCCAGGATCCCGGAATCGTCAAAGTCGTGATGGGGGACCCGTCGCCGCAGCAGCCTCCTCAGTCAGTGAGCCGCAAGGCGCTAGCCGCGGGTGCAAAGACGCCACCGACGGGTGAAACACCATTATCGGCGGCCAGCGACTTGCCAGCCACCAATGCAGGACGTGAAACGATTGAATCCACAACCTGCCAGGACAGCGAAAAGCAGAATCTCGAAAAACAGGGCAGGGCGATCTATTTCAGCCGCGCCCCGGTTCCCTACGATCGGGATCAAAACCCCGAAACACGACTGCACCAGTTCCCGCCCGTCTACTGGCACCACCTAGGACTGTACGCCTACCGCCGAAGCTTTTTACAATGGTTTGCCGCTCATCCGCCCAGCCCGCTGGAGCAAATCGAACGCCTGGAGCAGCTCCGAGCCATCCAAGCAGGCAAGACGATCATGGTCGCCCACGTCGACTCCGCAACGCCGGGAATCGACACCCAAGCCGACTTGGACGCGTTTCGTCAGCGACTTTCTCAGTAGCACCTTTTGCATTTCCATTCGCGCGTTATCATTCGTCTCCATGACGAAGCATATTTTTGTAACCGGCGGTGTGGTCAGTTCTCTCGGCAAGGGCCTCACCAGCGCCTCGCTTGGAATGCTCCTGGAAGCTCGCGGGTTGCGGGTCCGGATGCAGAAGCTCGACCCCTACATCAATGTCGATCCCGGCACGATGAGTCCCTATCAGCACGGGGAAGTCTACGTGCTGGATGATGGCAGCGAGACCGATCTGGATCTCGGGCACTACGAACGGTTCACCTCCGGCCGTTTATCTCGCGACTGCAATTACACGACTGGGCAGATCTATCTGTCCGTCATCGAAAAAGAACGCAAAGGGCGGTTTCTGGGCAAGACCGTCCAGGTGATCCCCCACATCACCGATGAAATCAAATCCGTTATCTCCCGCATGGGCGGCGATGATGTCGATGTGGTGATCACCGAAATCGGGGGAACCGTCGGCGATATCGAAAGCTTGCCCTTCATGGAAGCGATCCGGCAGTTCTCGCAAGACGTCGGACGAGAAAACGTGCTGTACATGCACCTGACCCTCGTCCCCTATCTCAAAGCCGCCGACGAACTCAAAACCAAACCCACCCAGCACTCCGTCGGCCAACTTCGCCAAATCGGCATCCAACCCGACATCCTGGTCTGCCGCTGCGAACACTCGATCACCCGTGAGGACCGTGAAAAGATTGCTCTTTTCTGCAACGTGCCCGTCGAAGCCGTGATCGAAGAAAAGGACAAGGACTTCTCGATCTACGAAGTCCCGATTTCACTGGTCGACAACCGACTCGACGAACTGGTCGTCAACCGCCTCGGACTGCACGCCAACGCTCTGGACATCACACCCTGGACCGACCTGCTGCACCGGTTGCGTAATCCGCGACACGAAGTCGCCATCGCCGTGGTCGGCAAATACGCCGAACACAAAGACGCGTACAAGTCGATCTACGAATCGATCGACCACGCCGGCATGCACCACCAAGCCTCCGTTCGCGTCGGACGAATCCAAAGCAGCGATATCGAACGTGAAGGCGCCGAACGACTGCTCAGCGGATATCACGGTATCCTCGTCCCCGGCGGTTTCGGCGAACGCGGTATCGAAGGCAAGGTGCAAGCCATCCAGTTCGCACGCCAACGCGGCATCCCCTTCTTTGGAATCTGCCTGGGAATGCAATGCGCCGTCGTCGAATTCGGACGCAACATCTGCGGTCTGAACGAAGCCAACAGCAGTGAATTCAACAAAGACACCGCGCACCCCGTCATCTGCTTGCTCGACGAACAACAAAACGTCACTCAAATGGGTGGCACCATGCGATTGGGCAGCCAGCCGACCAAATTGGCCCCCAACACCAAAGCCGCTAGCGCCTACGGCAAAGAAAACGTTGACGAAAGACATCGGCACCGCTACGAATTCAATAATCAGTATCGTGGCCAATTCGAAGCCAACGGGATGACGTTCTCCGGAACAAGCCCCGACGGCAGCCTGGTCGAAATCATCGAACTGCCCGATCACCCATGGTTCCTGGCGGTTCAATTTCACCCCGAATTCAAAAGCAAACCCCTGGCAGCACACCCGCTGTTTGCCGGGTTTGTCGAAGCCGCGATCAAACGTCACGCTCGCCGTAATGAATCCGATTCCCCCGCCATCATCAACCAGTAAGCAACCATGCCTGACTCCGAACCAGAATTGATCGTCGACAGCGACTGGAAAGCACAGGTCGAAAAGGAAAAGCAACAAGCCGCAGCGGCCAAGGATGCCGGGAAAACACCATCGGATGAGCCGACCGATGATTCCAGTGCAGTGGTAGATACCGACGCCATCGATACCGACGCCATCGATACAGACGCGATCGATTCAGACCCTGCTGATCACGGCCCCATCCCGCCCGCCAGCCTCGAAGTCCTGCTGACGACTCTTTACTCCCAAACAATGATGTCCCTCGGGGTGATCCCCAACCCGAGCACGCAGCAGGCAAAGACGGACTTGCCGATGGCCAAGCATTTCATCGACACAATCGAAATCCTGCAAACCAAAACCACCGGCAACACCAGCGACGATGAGTCCAAGATGTTCGAGGAAATTCTCTACAACCTGAGAATGGCATACGTCCAAATGTCCAAGAATTCCTAACTCGTACGTCAGGCTTTCTAGCCTGACCTACCACCACTCGCTCCGCCGTGCCGAGTCATAATGGACAGTCATGTCCATCAACCCCTACCAAGCGCCCGGCGAACTCACTGACGAGGATCCCGCCAAAAACCCCGACACGATCGGTGTTGTGTTTCACACCGATTGGTCCGACGACGGTCTACGCGAACGAATGCAGCAACGTTCGCGAGGACATGTCCTCAATGCGATATTCGCCCTGACGTCAGCAGGATTTGGGCTGTCAATTCTGATGGCGTTTTTTGGCGTCAGCTCCCACATCCCTTGTCTGGGCTTCGTCGTCTGGACGTGGCTAGGGATTTTCTGGCTCAGCGCCCTGGTCGAGCGTCGCTCAGGCGTACCTTCAGTGCCCGGATTCGCAGGCCCCGTTGCCGGAGAACTCACCACGGAATACCTGATCGTCAGCGGACCCTCCTCGACCCTGGTCGCGCTGCAAACGATCCCCCGCGGAATGATCCTCAAACGCAATCTAGAAATCCGCTTGCCAGCAATCCCCAAACCATTTCCGATCGCGGATACCGATGTCATACGCTGCTTGAACTCCACCCAGACATCCCCGATTGACGACCCACTAGACGCAGCCTCGCAACTGGCAAACTCAAACCTTCCGACAGAAGCTCACATTCGCGTGGAAGGAAAACTACTCGGCCAAGACCTCAAGTCTTTTCCTTGCTACTTGCAATGGCTGCTGGGAGCCATCGTGCTGACAGTCTTGTGCCTTGGCTGCATCGGGGCCGCCATTTGGATCTATCGCTCCATTCCGTCATCTGCTCTCAACTTCCCCCGTGGCTACGTGATTCGAGACCGATATCAAAACTCGATTTCGTTGATCTATGTTGCCGCAGCCGTCGCGATTGCATTGGGCATCTGGGCAGCATTCGTGACCTCCAGGTTGTTTTGCAATCACGGCATTTTCGCCGCCGAGATCTCACCCCATTCAATCACAATCGCCGACAGACAATACAAACGCGCCTACGCCATGCGAGGTGAGTCGCTGGGCCATTTTCAATGGACTACCGCCGGACTGGCCGTCAAATCATTTCACGACAAACCGCTGTTTATCATCCCGACACGTTGGCTCTCAGACGCCCAAGCTCTCCAGATCCAAACCTGGAGCGACCAATGGCCTCCGTTATCGCGAGACAACTACTACGGCCCCAGCGTCTAGCGGCCTGTTGATTGAGTGCCTTTAAGAACTCGCGCTCCGGTAACTCCCCAACGCCAGCCGAAACACCCATCGGCTGATCAGCACACTCAACACCGTTGCGATCACTGCCAATCCGACCATCTGCCATTCCCAATTCGTCCGCGGCGAGATCGGCTTGGCAAGCAACCTGGCCGGCACATTGACCACCAATAAAATCGGGATCACAAACGTAAAGAAGCCATACAACGGCTTGCCCCAACCCTTGTCATAGATTTCCATCGGGTAACGGCTGAAGTTGGTGATGTAGAACCAAAAATTGTACAGCGACTGATTCCGCCCCAACCAAATACTCGTCGCACTCAAACAGATCATCAAGCTGTACATCATCACCACGCCGCACAAGATGAACACAACGTACAACAAAACAGACCACCACGACGGGATCATCGGATCGATATCACGGGTCGCCAAACTCCATAACGCATAACCCGCAATCACCAAACCGGAGGCAAAGTTCGAGAGGGCACTCCACTCGATCCGCCGGAACGAAATCAGAAACTGCGTATCGATAGGTTTCAACAACGCAAAATCCAATCCGCCGGTCCGGATCAGTTCACTGAACTCCTGTGCGTTGGGCATGAAAAACGCCTGCACCAGACTGTTGATGAACCAAGTCGTCGCGATGAACAAAAAGAATCGATCGCGATCCCATCCGGTGCCTTCGCCGATCGACGCCGTGTGTTGAAAAATGATCAGGTAGAAACCGACGTTCATCGCGGTCCAGCCGACACTGCTGACACATTGCAACAAGAAATTAGTGCGGAAGGTCATGTCGCGAACCAGACTGTTTCGCGCAAACGTCAGGAAAACTTTCCAGTAGTTCGGACGGACGGGCAACTCATTCATCAATGAAACTTAGCCCCCAAATCCGCTGTAGCGTCGCACGCCGCGGGCGTAGGCTACCCTGCATGCGACCACGAAAAAAACCAACCAGGCCGCTTCGACCGCCAACTCCATCGGCAATTCCTCCTCCGGTACCTTTCCCAAAAATACCGCTGCGGGAAAATACGCGAGGTACTTGAAGGGCAGAAAATTCACCAACCCCTCCACTCCGTCGGGCAACATCGTCAGCGGAAACATGTGCCCGCTGAGAAAGAAACTGAACAGCATCATCACAAACAGCAACGAGCTGACCTCCAAGAACCAAAATCCGATCATGCCGATCAGGGCTTCAAAGAAAAAACCGATCAAAAACCCCATCACCAATGACGCGCAAAAACTAAAAAACACGTTCAACGGCGGCCATCCGTCGACAAAGTATTCGCGGCACAGATAGAACACCAACGCGAACGGCAGAATGGCGATGGTGTAATACGCCAGCTTGTGTGCCACCCGAGTCAGCAGCAGGAAACCGATGAAATCGATCGGCTGGATCATGTACCGCTTGATCTCGCCGTCGCGCACTTGTTGTGAGATCCCCGAAGCCAAACTCGGCATGCTGGAAAACGCCCTCGCGATCATCGTCAACAAGTAGTAAGCGACCATGTCCGGAAACTGGTAACCTCCGATCTCGGCGGCCTTTTCTCCCTCGACTTGTCCGATCGCATCAAACACCGCCGACCATAAGAACACCTGCGTGATGATCGGCAGAAAACGCATCAGCGTTCCCAGCACAAAATCCCCGCGATACACAAAACGCTCTTCCAAGGCCGTCCGCAGAATCATCCACCACAGGGACAATTTCCAAGCGATCCCGCTGTGATGCGGGACAGGCTCATCGATAGTGGATAAAGTCGACGACACGCGAAGTTCACACAGAGTTCAAACGAGGACAAAAGTTCGCTTACAGCCCCAAGGTTCGATGAACCATTTGCTGGAACACCTAGTAGTGGGATTCGCCAGAATTCCTTTTGCACAGGATTTCTGGCGAAATCCACTACGCCATCTATTGATAATGCGCCCAACGGACATGCGTAGCATGATAGCCGCAAGATGAGTTTGACTCCATGTCACTGGTTGATTCGCTACGGACGAGCATCGTTTACGCCTCCTCAATGCTTTGCGATGTGGCGTTTCGTGTTCAAACTGAGATCAAACCCTAATCCAGTATGCTACCTCTCCCTCAACTTGTTGGGGGAGAGGTCGGACGAGGCGTTTAGCCTTCGTCCGGGTGAGGGGGTGATACGTGACGGTAATGTGCGTAGAACGCCCCTCACCCGAACATCGTGAAATCCAAAACTCATTCACTCATAAGTCAAGTTCATACGGTCCTGAGAAAGATTTGTGGTCCAGACCAAGCCCGTTATCCCTCTCCCCGTAAAACAAACAATACCGCAATCCCGACCAGCGCCACCGCGACGACGACCTGAAACCAGCCGGCCGAAAGTCGACCGCTAAAGTACGCCCCCACGCGAATGCCAATGATCGCCAACGGAGCCAACCACAACGCTTGGTAACAAACCTCCCGGTCAACCAAATCACGCACCAGCAATGCGGCAACCTTGTAAATCGAAACCGCCAATAGGAATTGATTCAAAAACGCCTTGAACCGTTTCTGTTCCCAACTCTGCTGCAATGCCCACGCCGCGACCGGCGGGGCTGCAATACTGACCGCTCCTGCGAGAAACCCTCCGTATGCGCCAGCCAGCGCCGCATGACCGCCCAAAGACTGACCGCCCGACGCATGGCAATCAGAGCGTTGCTGAGCCAATCGTCGATTTCGAAAACTCATCCACACCATCACCAGAATCGCCACTCCGGTGCCGCGAACGAGATAGTCCATCGACATCCGCTCGAACGCCAGCACACCCAGCGGCAGACCGATCGCCGCTCCCGCCAATGCCTTGAGCAAACTGCGATAGTCTGCACCTTCACGATACGTCCAAACCGTACCAATCAGGACCGGAACACTGGCCAAACTGATCAGGACGTGGGCTTGCCTTGCGTCAATCACCAGCGGCATCAGCGTGACCGCGACGATTCCAAACCCAAACCCGATCGCGCTGTGGATAAACCCTGCGGCCAACGCAATCGCACAGATCGAGACGATCACCCAGAACGGTTCCACCTCGCCTAAGCCTCCACCAAATCGCGATCCTTGGTCTCGGGCAACGTCAGTATGATCGCAATCCCCACCAAGAACAGCAGCGACAAGCCCATCACGGCTGTGCTCAGCGAAACGTCCTCACGGCTCTTCAACCACCCAGAAAACAGCAACACGGGAACCGCCATCATCCGACCGCCGTTGAAACAAAAGCTCGCACCCGTGGCGCGAATATTCGTTGGAAACAACTCGGGAAAGTAAATCGCGTAGCCCGAATGCATTCCCAACGTCAAAAACCCAAACACGGGTAACAAGATCAACAACTGTGTGTACGTCTGCGGCAAAAAACAAACGCAAGGTACGATCGCCAACGCTGCGGCATGAAACCCGATGAACGTCCGCTTGCGGCCGAACCTGGCAGCCAACGGGCCGAAGGACAGCAATCCCAAACCACCACCAGTGGCCTGCACGATCCCGTAAGCAAACTTGGCCCTTGATTTCGCGTCTTCCTCCACCACACCTCGCTCCAACAGAAACTCGCGCACGATATCCTGCCCCGCCACCGTCACTGCCCAAAACGTTCCAAGCCCGACTGCCGCCAACAGCATCCCGCGAATGGCCAAGCCATTCCATTGGGAGTTGAGCAACAACTCTCGGAAACTGCCCATCTGACTGACCTCGGTCGACCGCCTGCGTTCTTCCCATCGCTGAGGCTCTTTGACGCTGACACGAACCCAAACGATCAACAATGCGGGCAAGACTCCGATCAAATAGGCGTACCGCCATTGCGACGCCACCCAGATCCCGACCAAAGCGGCCAGCCACGTCCCCAAGATGCTCGTCGCATGAAAGATCCCCGACGCATGCGCTCGCGCGTGCTTGGGAAATACCTCCGCGACCAAGCTGGCGGCAACGGCCCACTCGCCGCCAATGCCCAGTGCGACCAAGAATCGCAATCCACCGATCGTGTAGATGTCGCTGGCAAAAAAAGTCAGGCCCGAAAACACGCTGTACATCAGGATCGTCGCGATCATGATCGGCTGCCGTCCATAACGGTCGGCCAATGAACCGAACAGCAGCCCGCCGATCGTACCGCCACAGAGGAAGATCGCAAGAAAGAAGTCCCCCCACTGCTTGGTCGCCGCCTCATCACCGCCCAACACCTCAAGCAACATGTCTTGACGGGTGATGTTAAAGATCTGACCTTCGTATACGTCAAACACCCAACCGGCGCAAGCGATGATCAACACCAGCCACTGATAGTTTGTGACACCGTGATACCACTTGCGAGGCTCCGTTTGCGTCTGTTCCGTATTCGGCGCTTCGTTGTCCGCGTTCATGCGTACCGACTTGTCTAGAGATTGGGATTGATCGCGAAGACTAGGAAACCGTCAAAGCATGTGTTCGCATTTCAGCAAGTGATGCCAAGATCTTTCGCGTGCCTGAAAACGGTCGACGCGCATGCATGGCAACCGTGTTGTCCAACAGCACAACATCACCTTGAACCCATTGATGGTCGTAACAAAGTTCTTCCGATAACTCGATCGCCACATTGACGGCTTCGCTATCCAGCGGCGTACCGTCACCATGACGAATCGCTTTGGACGGATCGTTGCGATCATCGCTCCAGCCACAATACGCGGCGATCAATTGATTAAAGAAAGTTTTTTGACCAGGCGCGACTTCCATCACCGCAGGCAACGGCGGCGTGGTCGCTTTCAAGCATCCGTTGTCCATCCACTCATACGAGTACCTCAATTCACCCAAACGCGACTCGGCTTCCTCGCGAGTCTGCACACCCAGCGTGCTCTGCCAACTTCGCCCCATCCCGGACTTGGCATCGTCGCTATCGGGCATCACGTTGGTGTAACACAAGCCTTTCTCTTCGCACGTCTTGGCAAATTCCGGGCAGCGTTCCGCCAATTTCTGGAACAACAAATCGCTGCGACACAACGGCGTCGCACCACCGCTCTGGGCCGGGATCTCGCAGTAAAAAAAGATGTACTTGGGGTACAGAGGCGTCTGCGCCATCTCATGGTGAAAAAAGATTCTCACCTCAGGCGGAGCTTCGTTGGCCGAAAACACGCGTTCAGTTCGATTGACACGCACCGCGTTTGACAGTGATTTCTTGTACGGAAAATTCTCTAACTGCAGTTCGCTGACAACACGATCAAAGGCTTCGACCGTCGACGTTGGAAATCCTCTCAACGCGACCGCCCCATGAACACGCATCAAACGCAACAGTTCCTCGCGATTCTCCGCCACCCACCGGGCGGTATCCTCCAAGGTCGCATTCGCATCATCACACGCAAACACGTAGGGAAATCGAGAATCGCCGTAAGCCTGCTGCCCATCAACCGTGGCATTGGCATTCACTGACAATGAGTTCATTTGGATTGAATGTTCTGAAAGAAACTGCGGGGTGGGGGAAGTACACGACCGCTAACTTAATGGGTGCGCGACCTCCCATGTCCGGCCAGAGCCGATTTGCGAGAACTTTTTCAACGACATCACACGCAACGACAACGCGTGTCAGACGACGTGATCACGCAGCGACTGGACGATTCGCTGCGATACTCGGCTGAGAGAGTAGCGGCTGAATAACTCATCGCGGATCGATACGATCGTCGCTTGATCGACATCCAACGCGTTTTTCAGAGCCTGATCAAGGCTGTCGACGTCCGCCAAATCGAACGCACCAAACCGACCGACGCTTGGCAAAATTTCATCCACCGATGTGCCCCGGACGTAGCAGACCGATGTCCCCACGTAGTAGGCTTCCACTGCGGGCAACCCAAACCCCTCAATCTCACTGGGCATCAACAGCACCCTGGCTCGACCGACCCACGACTGCAACTGGGGTAGCGTTTGCCGAGGCAGCAACTCCACGTGCTGCAATTCAGCCAAAATCGACCGCCCCGCCACATCCAATTCACCGACCAGTTTCAACGGCGGCAATGATCCCGAACGCTGCTGCAGTGTTCGCCACATCTCCAACAGACGATTGGTCTTCTTGTGAGGAGAAGTCGAAGCGAGATGAACGACAAAATCCTCCTTTTGAAAATCCTTCAGCCGCAATGTTTCCCATACACTGCCCTCGTACGTGACCTCGATCTTGGGCTGCGGCAATCGATGACGATCACAAAAATCACGCAGTTGATTGGCCGCGTGATTGGAGATCGTCAACACGCAATCCAACCTCGTCAGACTGCGTTTGGTCACATTGATCCAATAGCGGAACGCGCCAGCAGTCCGTGTCTCGGGATAATGGTCCGCGTAATGCTGAACAATGGTGTCGTGCATCGTGCCGACAGAGGGCAACCGGGCGACTGCAAATCGAGGAACGTAACCTTTGGGATAATACCAAACGTCCACATCAGGCCGGGCGATCCAAGGATGAACCGAATCGGCGATCAAACGTCCCAACGAGTGATCGGTCCGAAATGGCAAACGAATCGTCCTGAATCGAGACTCACGCTGATGATGCGAACTGCGACTGGTGATCTGCGTCATCAATAAATCATTTCGCTTGGCCATCTCACCGAGCAAAGATTCTGTCATCGACGTGATGCCGAGACTACGGTCACGGTGCGGGTTTTGATCGGCCAAGTAGACCGCCACCCGCAACACTTCTAAGTCTCGCTCACTGAGCTGGATCGGCTGTGCCGCTATCACGCTACTCATGAACGACTCCCCGAAGATTGCAGTGATGTCGATCGGACGGGAGTCTCTGACTGCAAATCCGACTGCAAATCCACGCTTGGTGAGATCGGCAAACCTCGCCGTCTCGCAATCGCATTACCGACCGCCAATACGAACTGATCCGCCGACGCCTGAGGTGTCCTGCCCCGAACCGACAAACGTGCACGCTGCGACATTTCCTGCCGCTGCTCAGGCGTCAACGTCACGTAGCGACTCAACGCCAGTCCCAATGATTCGATGAATTCTGGATCGTACAAATACCCATTCACACCCGACTGCAGGAGCGTCGTCGCCGCCTGACTATGACAGCTTCCGATCACTGCCAAGCCTGAGAACAAAGCCTCATCAACCACCAACCCCCATTCATCACCAAGCGTCGGAAACAACATCACGTCGTTCGCTCCGTAGTGCTGCCGAATCTCGTCCGGATCGCAATGACCATGCAGAATCAATTCAACATTCTCCGGCATCTGTTGGCCTCGAAGCTGGGATTCCAACGGCCCACTGCCCACTAAATTCCATTGGACTCGCCTCTCTGGATTTTGGCGAGCCCAAAGACCGAGCTGCTCCATCGCCTGCACCACACCCTTACGCGCAGCAAGCTGACCAACGGTCAAAATACGGATCGCTTCACCGCGACCAGAATCCCCCGACCATGACTCCAGTCGCTCTCCCAGGAACGCTTTCTCTGGATCCGACGCGTAATTCCAAGCCGACATGTTTTGCGTCGTCGCCCCAAGCGACAGCAGCAAACGCTCACAACTGGGACCATTCTGCGTCACCCAATCGGCGCGCCGTAGCAACCGCCTGCGGACAAACCGACGTATGCCCCCGCGTCCCGCTTCGCTTCGCTCCGATGCGTAGACCGCCACCACATGAGCACACGTTCGACTCAACGTTCGGTGCAACGAAGAAAAAAACGTTCGCGCCCCCAGCTCCAACGAAACGATCGCATCCGGGTCCAATCGACGCAGTTGACTCAAGCTATCCAAGGGCACATGAATGTAGTTGTGCTCCTCATACCCCCCTGGATGCTTGACCGTCCGCGTGATGGTCCACGTTTTTTGCACGATCACATCCAGACCTCCTGCATCCATTTCCCACTGCCGATTAGCCTCCATCTCGACCGAGGAAAGCACCGTCAGCCGTCCGACCCGTTTGGCGACTTCCTTCAACACCGCCACCAAATTGGGCGCAACGAAATTGACCAGAAAGACGACATGTGCGTCTCCGGCGAGTAATTGGGGATCGGTTGGGCGTTGCGGAACAGGTACCTCGGGCATCGCGACATTATCGATGCCCGTCCCAATTTTTTCAGAGCTTTTTTGTCAGGTCACCGTGAATTCTGACCCTTTTTTGTCCACATTCCATCGCGAATGGGTTCAAACCAGCACTATGGGGGCGATGCGGCCGACCCCCCTTGAGGCAAACGGGCTCCCAAACCCGCCCTAAATGCGAACCGCCGCCCACTCGGGAAACAGCTCGCCGTAGTTCATCGCGTCATACAGTGGACCCCGGCAATAAGGACCGGACCCAATCGTTGGGCACCATGTCGATGGTCAAGTTGATGCGTTCCTCCAACCCGCCATGCGTGATCCGATGCGGATCGGTCAGCCTCAGATACCAACACTCTCCCGCTTTCATCGGCACCACTGTCCCATTGAGAAAAAACTCCACCGCATCCTCTGTTTTGATCGGCACCGTCAGCCGTATCACGGACTTTGGGATCTCAAGTCCCAATGTCGGATCAGTGTGCTCATCCACGACCGCACCGGCAGCTAGACGCAGCAAACGCACGAGCGTGACGCTGCAGTGAGCCCGAAAGAAATCCACCACGCTGGTGAGATAAGGAAACGACGTCAGCGCAGGTGTATCCAGCCACGGCGTCCACGATCCGTCCGCATAATCCGCAGCCGGTGGTGGAGGGTTCAGTGACGAATCGACCAAGTGCGCCGGGGACCTCAGCGGCAGGACATCGTAGTACAGAAAATCCGCCAACTGCATCGCACGGACTTCATCAAGCATCCGCTCTGCATCAAACGTGAAATCAAGCCGAATCCGATCACCCATCGTCCCGTTACCCGTCGCATGATCAGTCATGATGGAACCTCGGTTTATCGAATCATCAGCAATACCCATCCGATTGTACTCAATTCAAAGGATCATCGTCGCTCGTCTCTCCGGTTCAAGAACGCTCCCACATCCAGCACTCAAACGCCATCGACCTGGAAGGTCGAGCGACATTGTCGTTCGACTCTCAGAGTCGAAAACGCTCCCACACCACCCCAAAGCCAAGAACCGCATCCAGGACTCAAACGCCATCGACCTGAAAGGTCGAGCGACATTGTCGTTCGACTCTCAGAGTCGAAAACGCTCCCACACCACCCCAAAGCCAAGAACCGAACCCAGGACTCAAACGCCATCGACCTGGAAGGTCGAGCGACAATGTCGTTCGACTCTCAGAGTCGAAAACGCTCCCACACCACCCCAAAGCCAAGAACCGAACCCAGGACTCAAACGCCATCGACCTGGAACGTCGAGCGACAATGTCGTTCGACTCTCAGAGTCGAAAACGCTCCCACACCACCCCAAAGCCAAGAACCGAACCCAGGACTCAAACGCCATCGACCTGGAAGGTCGAGCGACAATGTCGTTCGACTCTCAGAGTCGAAAACGCTCCCACACCACCCCAAAGCCAAGAACCGAACCCAGGACTCAAACGCCATCGACCTGAAAGGTCGAGCGACATTGTCCTTCGACTCTCAGAGTCGAAAACGCTCCCACACCATCCCAAAGCCAAGAACCGAACCCAGGGCTCCAACGCTATCGACCTGGAAGGTCGAGCGACAATGTCGTTCGACTCTCAGAGTCGAAAACGCTCCCACACCACCCCAAAGCCAGGAACCGCACCCAGCACTCTAACGCCATCGACCTGGAAGGTCGAGCGACAATGTCGTTCGACTCTCAGAGTCGAAAACGCTCCCACACCATCCCAAAGCCAAGAACCGCACCCAGCACTCAAACGCCATCGACCTGGAAGGTCGAGCGACATTGTCGTTCGACTCTCAGAGTCGAAAACGCTCCCACACCACCCCAGAGCCAAGAACCGCATTCAGCACTCGAACGCCATCGACCTGGAAGGTCGAGCGACAATGTCGTTCGACTCTCAGAGTCGAAAACGCTCCCACGCCATCCCAAAGCCAAGAACCGAACCCAGGACTCAAACGCCATCGACCTGAAAGGTCGAGCGACATTGTCGTTCGACTCTCAGAGTCGAAAACGCTCCCACACCACCCCAAAGCCAAGAACCGAACCCAGGACTCAAACGCCATCGACCTGGAAGGTCGAGCGACAATGTCGTTCGACTCTCAGAGTCGAAAACGCTCCCACACCACCCCAAAGCCAAGAACCGAACCCAGGACTCAAACGCCATCGACCTGGAACGTCGAGCGACAATGTCGTTCGACTCTCAGAGTCGAAAACGCTTCAACGCCACCCCAGAGCCAAGAACCGCATCCAGCACTCAAACGCCATCGACCTGGAAGGTCGAGCGACATTGTCGTTCGACTCTCAGAGTCGAAAACGCTCCCACACCATCCCAAAGCCAAGAACCGCACCCAGGACTCAAACGCCATCGACCTGAAAGGTCGAGCGACATTGTCGTTCGACTCACAGAGTCGAAAACGCTTCAACGCCACCCCAAAGCCAAGAGCCGCACCCAGGGCTCAAACGCCATTGACCTGGAAGGTCGAGCGACATTGTCACAGCTCGATCACCACTTTCGTCACCTTTCCGCTCAGCGGATTGGGCGACTCGTAGTCGTCCACGTTTCCTCCGCTGTCTTGCCCCACCTGCAAACCGTCGATCGGTTGACTCGTCATCGGCCAAGCAATCGCACTCTCCGCCACGACTTTGTCGTCCACGAATAACTTCGCCGCACCTTTGCGTCCCACCGAGACACGGATCTTGCAATCACCCATCACGAGAGATTCGCTCACCATCGACTCACGTTTTCCAGCAATCGTTGCGCAAAACACTGGCCTGCCATCACGAATGTGCAACGACCAGCCGTGTGCCGTCCCACCCTGAGCAACGACGACGCCGTCACCGTCAACGGAAACCTGTGCCTCGACACTCAGTGGGCGTCCAACCACGTACGGTGCCGACTCGCCACCAAGGTCCGCGCCGCCAACAAGCTCAAATCGTCGTTGCTCCCTGTTTGCCGCATTCCTATCTGCAGCATTCTTCTTCGCCCCCGGATTGAGCGGCAACACGTTGGCGCGTTCGGCATAAGCGTGCCACATCTGAGCAAGCTCCTCTGCACGCTCCGGCATTTCGCTCGACAAGTCGTTTTGTTCGCTGCGATCCTTGGAGATGTCGTACAGCTCCCAAGGACCGTTGGCACCCTTGGCGACCAACTTGTCGTTCCCGACTCGGATCGCACGATTGCCTTCGTGCTCCCAGTAAATCGCCCTTTGCTCGATCGATTTCCCATCAAAGGTCGGCGCCAGTGAGACGCCCTCCATCGGCTTGATCGGCTTTCCGTCGTGATAAACGGCCGGATACTCCGCGCCACCGACATCCACGGCGGTCGCCATCAAATCGACCAAATGCCCTGGAGTCGAATCCAATTCGCCAGCACGCTTGATACGTTGCGGCCAATGCGCGATCAGCGGCGTCGAGATTCCGCCTTCATGGTTGTAATGTTTGTATTCACGAAACGGCGTGTTGGACACGGTCGCCCAACCACGACCATAGCCGATGTAGGTATCCGCTCCACCCGCCATCACACCCTTGCCGGTTCGCACGGGATAGCCGTCACGCGATTGCTTTGGCTGCATGTCGGGTTGCAGATAATCATCCGCCAACGGGGGCAACGTCGGCGCATCCGCTCGCGGTTGCCCATTCCCGCCACGGCCATAGTTCTCCGCACACCCGCCGTTGTCTTGAAAGAAACAGATGAGAGTATTGTCAAACTGATCGGTGTCCTGAAGCGACTCAACAATCCGTCCGATCCCCTGATCCATGCTGTCGATCATCGCGGCATAAACTTCCATGTTGTGTTTATCCCATTCCCAAAACTCGGTTTCCTTCCACTCGTCCGCAATGGGCCAGTTCACCGTGCTGTCTTCGGTGATCAAACCCAGCTCCAGCATCCTTCGATAACGAGCGTTTCGGACCGCGGCATACCCCTCATCGTACTTCCCGGTGTACTTGGCAATGTCTTTGGGCAACGCGTGCATCGGCCAGTGGGCTGCAGTGAAGCTGACGTACAGAAAGAAAGGTTGATCGCCCGTCTGGATTCGATGCTCGTGAATGAAGCGACAAGCTTGATCCGCAATCGCATCGGTGTAGTAAAACGTTCCGTTGGATTGGTGAGCGACTGTGTACGCTGGATCGGCCAACGGTGAGATGTACTGGTTGTCACGCGTCAACGTGTTGGGGTCAAAGAAACTTCCCGCGCCATGGATCGTCCCGTAAAAACGGTCAAACCCACGCTGCAGCGGCCAGTTGAACTTGTCCGCATCCGTCTTCGGCCTGACTTCGCGAGTGACGTGCCATTTCCCGGAAAGGTACGCTCGATAACCGGCACTCTTGAGTGCTTCGGCGATTGTCACGCAGTTGCGATTCAGTTCGCCGCGATAACCGTCAAAACCACGATCCTCCATCATGTGCCCGATTCCGGCTTGATGGGGATACAACCCGGTCAGCAGACTCGCGCGTGTCGGGCAACAACGTCCCGTGTTGTAAAACTGCGTGTACCGAATCCCGCCGTCGGCCAGCATGTTCAAATTCGGCGTGCTAATCTCGCCACCGTAACACTCGATGTCCGAGTAACCCATGTCGTCCGACATGATGTAAACGATGTTGGGCTTTTCAGCCGCGGAGGCAACGGCAAGGACAAGGAGTCCAAATGCAACGGACAGGGTGGATCGAAAGATCATTGTTGGAACGTAGAATCCAGCGTGGGGAATGACTTTTTCCGACAACAGATATTCAAACGCAGGTGGATTGAAATCATCGGAATGCAGATTCGAGTATACCTAAGTCGGAACGTACCAGAGAGGATTCAGGTCACCTAAAACCTCGAAACTTTCCCCTCGACGGAACCTGTTGTGCCTCACTCCCCTCGTCAAAAACAATCCGTAGCAGAAATCTCTCGCCGGTTGCATTAGAATCGGTTCCATGAACACGCAAGCTCGACAGCGACACAACCTTCGTGTGCTTCAACGTTTATCTGCAGAACGCTCACGCCTGAAACGGGCGGTCGAGAGTATTGAGATCATCCGTCGCTTGCCGCCCCCATCACTCACGCAACTCATCTGCGTGATGGTGGTGTTCAATGAGTCCTTGCGTCTCCCGGATTCACTTCGCCACTATCGCAGCTTGGGCATTGAACGATTTGCCATCATGGACAACTCGTCCACCGACTCAACTCGCGACTACCTACTGCAACAACCCGATGTGGATCTGTACTCCGTCCCGTTGGACTACAAGACATCCGTTGGCGGATGCGGCTGGGTGTCGGCGTTGATCCATATACACTACGGAGCCCACCGCTGGGTCGTCTGGTCCGATGCGGATGAGCAGCTCGTATTTGATGGCAGCGAGCAACACGATCTGCATGCTCTAACGGACCACATGAAAGCGATGGGAAATGCCTCGCTGCCCTGCGTCATGGTCGATATGTACTCCCACGGAGACCTTTCATCCGTGATTCTCCATGCGGACCAAACCCTGCTGGAGTGCTGCCCGTATTTCGATGGCAACGGATATCAACGTCAAGAGATCGAGCCTGACGGCCTTGTGCCGCGGGTCGTTTGGTCTGGAGGAGCCAGCGAACGTGTCTTCGGAAACCAACGCGGCTGGATGGCTAAAATCCCACTGATCTACTGGCGACCTGAGACCTGGTATTGGAACCCCCACGTCGCCTATCCCTTCGAGCTAAACTTCAACCAACCCTCGGGTGCTCTACTCCATTTCAAATACATGGCTGATTTCGCAGCCACGGTAGACCGCGAAGTAAGCCGAAACCAACATGCGTCCAATGCTGAAAAATACCGTGTGTTTCAAAACCATCTGCGGAATTCGGACACCACCAGCCTTCATTACGGCGAAAGTGCTCGCTATGAAAACTCGACATCTCTGCTGGAACGAAAGCTAATCACAGCGATCCATTGGTAGCACGACTCCCAACTCGCGTTGATCACTCAACACGATTCACGTCCCCGCCGAAATCACGCCAAAAGAGAAAGTCAGCAACAAGCTGGATTCGCCGCATGAATTCGACAGATTCGATCGGCTTGAGCATTGAAAAGTCGATCCCAGGATCGACCACTTCTTGGTTTTGCAAAATGGTGTCCACCACGCGGGTGTAAAGATCTACCGCATCCGGTACTTGGCAGACGCCCGGCATCCCTGCGATGCGTTTACTTTCTTCGCCACGCTTCACATCCCCTGACAACAAGGCCACGTACTTGGACGCAGCCGCGCGACTCTCGGCGGAGTTCGCACTCAATTCCTCCAACTGGCTCGACTCCAGTTCTCGAAATCTTCCTGGCAGCGCATTAACGAGTGAACGCCCCCACTCCTGTGCTTCCTTACGACTATGGATTTCCGTCCATCCCCTGCCAGAATCGTTGGCAATTTCAGTGATCAAATCGATCACGCAGAGCTCTTTGTACAAGTACCCGTGATTCAGAAACGACACAACCGCGTAAGCATAAAATGCAGGTGACTCGCTACCGGACTGGTTGATAACGACGGCCTGGTGGTGCCCCCCTTTCCGTTTTCTAAAGAAGTAAAGCCCACAGACGCTACTTGAATGAAGCCGAAACTCAGCAGCTTCCAAGTCGGTACAGAAATCAGTTTCATACAACATGGTTAGCTGCCGAATTGAGGCTCCCAGAACTTCTGCCCCTCGACATCACTGTAGCATTCAAGAAACTCAGAGAAAGATCGCGACGTTACCGAACGAGAGTCTGGCTGCGAAAGCAACTTCAATCCCCATTGGCCGTAATTGACGTCCTGAAAGAGACAAACGCTCTCAAAATGCAACCAAAAGCTTGCAAGGTCCGGAGGAAAACCGGCGATTTCTGGCGATTCTATAACGGGCTTTGAGGTGCACTGCATTGGCATTTCAAGTGACGCACGTGCATCGACCATATACTGCGGCACACGTGGAGTTGCCCACAGTGAGACAAGAATCTCAATGAGTTCGGGAACTGTTTTTTTGCTCATTCCTGATTGCTACTCTACGGTCGAAGGTCAACGTGGTGCGCTTTAACGCAACCTGCGGTGACTGGTGCGACACTTCATTTGGGTTTTGAGGAATCGCCGTGACCATCCATGAACGAAGCTGTGGCATGCCAACGTTCACCTCTCTGGACGAACGTTGCGAGCACCAGGGAATCCAGATCTTGACGGGAAGTTGCTTCAGTAAGTTTGACCAGTTGTTTGGCAAGTTTGGCGGTTTTGGAACTGCCGGATATCGCCGACAGTTTTTCTGCCAGAGTCTGACCTGGTGCAATGCCAAGGTCTGAGCTGGACTCAAGCAGGACACTCAAGAGAAGTTGAATGTCGATGGGCAGCTCCTCCAAGTGAAGTATCGTAAACTCGATCGACTGCGAGATGACAAATCGATGCAGCTTGGATTCCCCCGCAACCGAACTCAAAACTTTGCTGAGGCGATTTAGCTTGATGAATGGCAAGGTGTTGGCGATGACCGTTCCCAATATCTCTGGCGACACCAACGAGCGAGCAATCGCGTCCAGCAATCCATCCGTGGCGAGAATCCGATTTTCACCTCGCTCGTCGCCCGCAGCCATCACGAATAGTCTGCAGGTCGCATCGTTCCACGTGGACTCCGGATCGAGCAGATGCCCCAGATGTCCCGCCATGCAACTGGCTGAGGTATCGAATGGGTTGGTCAATGACTCCCAGGTATCCAACCAAGACTGTTTGTCGGTGGGTGCCTTGACACGATGGAAAAAGGGTTCAACGGACAAAGCCACTTCTGCCAATGAAAAAGGAACGGTTGGGTCATCCGTAATCGCTCCTTCAATGGCAATGCTTTGATCATTGCGGTAGAACGCTTTTGCGATGGGCAAGACCGGCGCAACATTTGGCAAAATCACATGGCGTGCCCGGACTGCCGCTGCCTTGACCGCATCTTCGCCCCAGCCGCCGAAGGACTTCAGCTCACAGTCATCCCCCAATGCATAACGCAGCAAGTGACCGCCGTTGTAGTGACTTGGCTTGTCCAATTGTCCCAAGGCCTGCGATCGCCCCTCGGGCATCAATCGCAGCAAAGCCTGCGCGAAGTCATAGCTATCAAGCAACTCTCGATGCTTGGCGTAGTGATCATTGATTCGTTGGACGAGAACCATTGGATCGATCCAACCACCCAGGTGCGTCGGAAGCGATAAAAGCGGCATCGGGACACTATCTGCACGCCGATATGCCTGACGCGACTGCACGATGTCATTCGTCAGTCCAGAAATACGTTCGCGCAGGAACCAACCACGCATGCTGTACCAGTGCACATTTTGGTCAGCGGGCGTCTCGGGCATTTCGAGCCAGGTGTTCAGCAAGCGAGTCAAGCCGATACTATTCGCTTGGTCAAGAAATCTGCCTGAGTGACGTTCACTTTGTTTGACGATACGTTTCTTGAGCGAGGACGTACGCGAATCGAAATCGGCTGGCCGCTCTCGATGAAACCGAGAGATACCATCGAGAATCCGCTCCAAATCCATAACGTCCTCGATTGACTCGATCGTCGATGACACCAACTCGATCAGCTCCGCCACGTTTTCGACGGGATTGACTTGCCGATCTCGATCTCGTCGAGGGACCTCGTGGGGAGTAACCGGTGGCCAAGTCAAACATTTTCCCGATTCGTGTTGCTCAAACGCTGCGAGCAGGCCCGACGTTTTCTGAATCAACTTGGGCAGCTTCTCAGCTCGTTCCTTCAAAGCTTTCAGATCTGCCAACGCTACTCCTGATGAATCAGACTTTGACTTGGTTTGGCTCTCGCCTGAATTTGGTTTACGGCCTGAACTCGGTGGGTCTCCTGCAGGCTCGACTGGCTCGATGTTCACCTGCGTGTCTTGTCTCAGCAAACTCTCTAGGTCATTCTTCAATGAAGCCGCTACGTGTTCGCGGAGTGATGCCAATCGAGATTGTGCCTCAACCGGAATTGGACCCTCGATCGCATCCAATAGTTTCAAGCAAGCACTCTGAACATCAGCGTTATCATGCTGAACTCCCTCGACGATGGCGATCGCAGCGGCCGCTTGAATCGACGACTCTTGTTTGAGCAACTTTTTCGTGATCCCCAAGGCCTTCATCGGCTGGGCTTTCTTTTCAATTCGAAACACATCCGGCAACGCGGCAAAAAATGCATTCGCGTCCAGCCGCTTTGCTTTCAGCAAGACCTCGCAGGCTGCCAAAGCTTGTCCGACCACGGTGGATTGACTCGCAGAAAAGAGCGACAAGTATTCCTGCAGAAAAGATTCGCGTTCTTCGACGGTCGGCCCTAGCAACTGATGAAACTTCCCCATTCCCGTCAAAGTGCCGGGCGATAGCGGCAAGCCCATGCCTTGCAGACTTCTCTTGAGCAACTCGCGTCGATCGATTTTCCCCTCATCCGACAGTGATACTAAGGCCTCGCTCCACGACTCATAAGCATTCCGCATGACGGAAGAATCAAATTCAAAGATACCCCAGATCTCTTCTTTCAACAGCTCTGGATCCGCATCAATTACTTCTTTGACGCTCCGCCGCTTGCGTTTGAAAACATCCGTTTTCCAAGCGTCCGCTGGATAACTTTCCATGCTGTCGTTAGCAAGACGATCGTAGTAACCCGAGTCACGACTGGCTGGGATAAGACCCTCACGAATGAGACCTCGCTCGACAAACGAGTTGGGCACTGGTCGTTCATTCCTCCATTCCTTTTCGACCCACTTTGCGAGCCATTTCGGCTTGCGCGCTACCAAAATACGCAGCAGTCTTTCAGGCATGCCCGAAAGATCGTCGCGTAACCAGGACAAACCCTGATCCCAGGGTTTGTCAAGCGTCTTTAAATCGCAGACCGCAACCACCAACAGATTGACCGTCCATCGCGGCACCCGCCAATCAACATAGTTCTGTTTATCCAAAGCCTTCAGAAGATCACGCTGACTTTCGACCAATGCATCGTTCGATATGTCAATCTCCAAACCGCCTGGTCCCCAATATCGATCGATCGCCACTCCGATCTCCAAAGCTTCCTCCTTCAATTCGGATCGCTGTTTCTCATCCAGAGGATCTAACAACGTACACAGTTTTTCACGGTCTCCTTGGACGACAAGATCACGTAGTTGATCAATCAGTCTTGCATCATTCATGCTTCTTCACCCCTGCATATCATCGCGGCCAGAATATGTTTGCACGGTCCCCGCGTTGTCTTGTGCTTGCTGTACCAAATGCACGAGCACTTGTAGGACTGCTGCGTCACTTCCACCAAATGCTCAACACCACTGCCTTGGACAATCCAGCGTTCCGAGTCTGAGTTGCTGTCGCAACCCGAAATACGATTCTGTTGCACAATTTTGCGTGCCGCAATCAAGCGAGGCTGCAATGACTCGACCAGCGAGGACTCGAACGGCATCACACGGTAGAAGTACCGTTGCTGATAGAGGTCATATCCCAATACTCCCCGTGTTGCCAGTGCCGTCAATGCGGATGAAATCTCGTTGCGAGGAAGCTTGAGCTTGGCGGCAAGCGAATCCGAATCCAAGTTCTCATGCCAATTCAAAACACCACGCACACGATCAATGGCGTTCTTCCAAGATTCGTCGGCGAGATCCGACAACACTTGGCCTTCACCGGAAAACCCGCGATAAATGCCTGGACTCAAAAGCATTCCGAATTGCAGATTTCCGAACTCACAGAACCAAGAACTGGTTGCTTGGTCGGGAATTCGGCCCATCGAAATGGTTCCATCGTGAGACCTCAAAAGCTTTTCCATCAACCGAAGCCGGTCTGTCCCCACCAACGGTACCGCCTGGTCCGTTTCGCGAGTCGATGCACGCAATCCTTTACCCGACGGCACGATCCACAGAGGATGCTGACGAGCCGCGTTTCGAGGCAAGCCTTGTAAGAACTTACGCACCTCCCGACTAGAACATGTGATGCGATGCTCAACGCGTGCCAAAATGTTCTGAACTTCACAAAACCCTCTCAGCCAACGCAGCGGCAGCTTGACCTTCTTTTCTCGATATGAAGAATCCTCGTCGATCAACTCCACGGCATCATGTCTCACCAACAGACTCAGCGATTGCTTTTGCCGGAAGAGCGACAGGCCGTTTCGAAAATCATCGTTGAAGTCAACATTGGTTGTGCCAAACTCGAATTGGGCGTTGTCAAACATCGGTTCCATAAAGTTTGCAGTGACATAGACACCGCAACAACCACTAAAACCTTCGAATCGAACCCCATTGGGATCGCAGGTGACGACCGGATCAAGCATTCCCGGTGCAGCATACGCAAAATTTGATCGAACGATATCAGAAAGGCACAGCAAAGCGTCGCAGAACAATCCCGAGTTTGCAAACTGCCCCTGGAACGAAAACGGACGATCGGGAGCGAGTATCACCTGACCATCAGTACCAGATGCCCCATCCGACAGATGACTCGAATTTCGATACGAGTAACGATGCTCAAGCGTGTCAAGTGACATCGTAGGGTAGGGATGCCTTCTGAGGAACGGTATATTCTTGGTCGCCCGGGTTCTCGATGATCACTCCAAATTGCTCAGCGTCTCACTCGTATTTCGATTTAATGTCGTCGTACCCACCTGCGTTCTCAACGTTGGTGAACCCGAGTTCCTCAAGCTTTGTTTTCGCTTTTCCCGCTCTGCCGCCAACGGCACAGTAGACGACAATTTTCGCGTCTTTGTCATCAGTCACGTTGCTGATTCTCTCTGCAATCTCCGTGTGAGGAATGTGAACTGCCTGTTTGACATGTCCCGAGTCCCACTCTTCCTGAGAACGAACGTCGATCACGATCACATCGGGTTCGGTTCCTGTTTCGCTGCCAGCCTGAACAGGAGCAACATCTGCCGACACAGCGGTGTCTTGGTCTGTACTCACCGACGACGTCTGCGTCGTGCATCCGACAACGGCTGAGGCAAACAAACAAATCAAAACCTTTCGCATGGAACCATCTTTCGCTAGAGTCAGTTCGGACGGTCAATCTCAAGTGTCCATGGAACATTCATGAACCGACTCGATAGCCTAAAACGTAAGATCAACCGAAAACACCCCTCAATCCTAATCGATGCTCCGTACGTGCGCAATACGGCAGGATGAATCCTAGGCAGAAGTCTCACCACGGCGCTGACGAGACTCTGCATGCGCCAATCAACTTGCTTACAGCCCTCCGACCACTGATCTGAAGAAATCACGGCAAGTTGCACTCCCCGCTCGCTCTGAACATTGATGGACGATCTCGAGCCCGCGACCTTTCCATTTCACACGATTCACAATGGCTTCGGCGGCAAATAACAGGGCATCCAGGAATTGCTCTGAACTCTCGGCGCAAGCCATCGGTGCAACTTCGGGCGAATCATGATGCAACATCCAAATCTTACGCTCATGATCGACCACAAGTGGATCCGCTTCGCAGAACCCGAACCGAACTCCTCCTTGCGTAGGCACAACACCCGAATCAAATCGTACGATCCCGATCGCAACGGCTGAGCAATCAAACGCCGTCACCAGTCGCTCAACCTCCGTGCTCACTGGCCCACCAGAGTTTCTCGGTTTTGCGTCAAATGCGGATTGAATCTCCTCGATCTCATCAGCGTCAAGTCCGTACTCAGCTAGGTCCTTGGCTCTGGGCATGAATGCTCGCAGTGAATTTGCAAATGCAATTGCATCCATCAACCAATCCCCTATTCACGTGGTTCTTCTCGGGAGCCTCATAGGCTTCAGACACCGGAATCATTCAAAGATCTTCTGCAACGATTGAATTGCATCAATGATCAGAGTGGCCTGAGTATCAACAAACTCTATGGGCGTTTCGCCTGCTCTTGTTTCAAAAAACTCGCCCGGGACGAAATCCCCGTAGCTGGACACGAAACATTTCAGTGCTTCACAGGATTCCTTCATCGACGTCCGAAAACTTGCGTCGTTATGAAAGGCTTGCAGTTCAACATCAATCATCCCCGGGGGTGCGGCCAAACCCTGCTGCTTGAGTTCGCTGATGAAATGCTCGACTCCGGCGTGGAGGTACTCGTCGCCAAAACACTCTTCCGCGAGCAAACCCACTAGCAAGCAAACTTGGTCGTTGAGCCGCACGGCTCGACTTCGAAATTCAATGTAGCTTGATGCCATTGAAGCATTTTCCCTAGGACAAGGCTCGGGACATTATCTCTTCCACTTCAAGATCCCTCTCCCGTTACGTGCTATCGCAAAGACTCCGTTCAATTCGGTTTGAATTCGCACCGAGATTCAATCGAACAGCTTGTTGTTTCGCCGGAATTCCAATCCCGTCAATCCTGCATCTCGCAAAGCCTCGTACAGTTCCCGTCGAACGTATGTCTCCGTCGCACTCAGTTTTCCCATGCCGAAGATGGCAGGCTTGGGGGCGTGTCCCGCCATGAATGTCAATTTTTTGTAGGCGAGCCGATTGAAACGTTTGCTTCCTTCCAGCTCCCCTTTCATCGCTTGAACTTTCTTCTGCTTCAAGTCCTCAACCGAAGAGACTTCGACCAAGTGCTTCGGGCTACCCGACATTTCCTCAAGATAGAATTCACACTCACCAATGTCGATATCTTCCATCAAGACATGATTGGCAACGAAGAGCAAGGTGTACCGCTGCACCTCTTTTCCGCGACGCACTTCCGCTTTGTACTTTTTTGATTTACCCAAATCAAATTGCTCGAAAACAGCAAGTGCTTTGTCGCTAAGCAAAAACGCGTGAGACCAAAGCCCTGCCGACAACACGTCAGTCCACTTGGCAGCTCGACTTAACTCTAGCACGATCGGTTCGTGCAGGGACTTGGGAAAGCGGTCCTGATACAGATCACCATCGTCTTCCAAATACTCCTTGCTTGTATCAAGACTTGCCTGGGGATAGTCTCCGACCTCGGATCTCTCTGTCGAGAGCATTGCGGCAACAAAGTTTCGTGAGGCGGATTGATCGCCAATGAACCGATCAACCTCGCTTTCGATTTGCAAGACAAGATCGTCCAACTCAGAATGTTCGTCCATTTTGTTCGTCCAACTGTGGAATGCGGATAGTCAACAGGTGAAATCAAAGGCCTGACCGCCTTGATGGCTGTACTAAAGATCCTCGTCGTACAACTTAATCAACATCTCGGCTTGCTTCACTGTAGGACTAACCTGAAAAGGATCACCTACGTATGCAAACTCGGGGATCTCTTCGTCACCATTTGACGACTTCCGCTCGATCACTCCTTCCCAATACCTCAAAGCCTCTATCAATAAATCAGAATCAAAGGTGACTGACTGGGCGGTGCCGAAAATACTCTCCAAGAAAGTCCATTGCTGTGTTACGACGAGCTTATGTCCATTACCCAATAGCTGAATAGGCCCACCTGAATCCGGCAAAATTGCAGCGAGTGATTCATTCAGGTAGTGACGACAAGAAGCAACTGCCTTTCCTACATCTTGTGTCAGGAAATTTCCTATGACTTCAAAAGGTGGGTCAAAAACGGCGATCCAGATCTCGTCACTTAAATCGAGTGTGACCGGCAACCCGCCGGTTAACATGCCATGGTAAGCGGAGTGTAGTGGCAGACCATGTTACGGTTTGGATGGGTGCTCTCGCTCAACTCCGTGACTCGCTGTTTGCAGAATTTATCCCAGTAGTCACTCTGAAATACCGCCCGCACGTTGAGCATGCTCCGTGCAGCTTCCAGCGTCCAACGCATCCCGCTTCGTTCCATGCGGTCCTTTACCAAGTGCCCGCACGCGCCTTCGATCACACCCGAGGCAATCGGGTAGCCTGCAGCAAGATATTCGTCGTAACGCATCCGATCCTTGTGTTTCTCGAAGTAACCACAGATGCGTCGAAGGTCTTTGAGTTTATCGCCCTTGAGTTTCCCAAGCGAACCCATTCGACGTAGCCCTCGGATCACCCCGTTGACCTCACCACGCAGGATTTTCAGCAATCGCTCCCGCGTAAACGCTGCTCGCTTTTCGCTGGATTTCTCGAACAATGACGAAGCCTCCCACACGTAAGTCGCTACGTGAATGATGTCCAAGATTGGCACCACTAATGGATCGTCGCCTAAGTGTAACTGCGCGACTTCCCAGAGGCTCTGCTGACCGTCCATTAACAGAATGATCACTTGGAGTTTCTTTCGGCGGACACTGACTTGATCTGCGAGCCATGCGATCCCCTCGTGGATACCGCTGATGGGAACCTCCGTATCGTCGTCCACGAAGGTCGCGGGAAAGTGAGCCGATGTGTGCTTGTGCTTTGGCCGCGGTCGTTTCTTTTTGCTCTTGCGTGATTGCGTGCCGGGTTCTTTGTCATCACGGAACAAGGCAGCGACAATTTGCTCGGCTGTGCGAACATAGGGATCGACGGTGTAAGCACTCGTGACCGTTGCCATGCGACGGTTTCCGGGCCGTTTCTTTGCTGTCTCAAAAGCAGCCACTTTGGCGGCATCGTCTTTGATTAAGGGAACGCCCTTGCAGTCGGCCGAAGCGACGAGAAGCTCGGCTTCATCCTTCTTTTTGGGCGTCGGCAAGTCGTCCAGAAAGGCATCGGCCTCGACCCCCATTCTCTGGCTGGTCTGTTCGAGCGTGTCGATCGAGAATTTCGCTCCGAAAACGAGTTCGAGATTATCAGCGGCCTGGTTGAATGCGGATTCGACGCAGAACATTTGGGAGAACTCTTGGAGCAGGTACGACCAGCGGTGCTCCGGCAGTTGCATGCGGGCGCTGATCGGATGCAGTTCGATTCTCTTGTTCTTTCCCGGGCTGTAGGTGTACTGTTGAAAGGCGTGTTCACCGAAAATCGACCGAACCACCGTGTCGGTCGGTTTCTCGCTGCGTCGCAGTGTTTTGCCTGATTCGCTGACCGCTTGATCACCAAGGTCCCCCTTGCCTTGGAGTTTGGTGAAGAGCTCCATCGCCAGAAAGCCGGTTTTCAAGACAAGATTCCACACGGCACGCTCGGTTTCATCGAAAGACTGGCCGCATTTAGAAGCATTGACGACGTGTTCTCGGATGGTGTCGCCGCACTGCTGCAGTTTCTCGGCGATTTGCTCGGGCGACTGCGGAAAAGAAGACGAAGTGGGGTTGTCAATATCGCTTGAATGTTCGACGCTCATTTCAGCGGCCTCCTGCCTTTGATACCTGGAAGTTAGAACCCAAATCATGGCAGGTTGGCCGCTTTTTGTTTACCCAGATTCCGCAATGCTCCGCAGAAGCCCCGCGGGTTGCCGGTCACACTCACTTAAATCGACCACTCTGCCAGAAACTCTCGTATTCATATTCTGCCGTTTAAGCATTTTGCCACGCTGAATGAGCAACACCGTCCCTTAAAAGCGTCTTGATTTTCGCATCTTTCGGGTAAGTTTAGCGGATCACGCTTGGAGGAGCGTGGATTGGACTTGGAAAACGAAAACGCGAGCACCAGCAATCGTTTTAGTGGCAACCACCTCAAACTCCGCTGCACGCACGATGTGTCCCCTGGGTCACAGCATCAATCCTCAAACAACATCAGCACGCGGCGAATGAGTCGTCGGAGTTGCGCCCGCAGCGACAATCGAAGTCCACTAAACCAATCAGCGCAGGACTGCTCAGTAAACGGAACCGCTTTCTGTCTTCACTCAAACTCGTCCACGAACACGACAGGTTGGGGGGCAGCTCGATTTCCTACAGAAACAATCGAGTATTACTGGCAAATTGAAGTCCAGACACACCTGCTTTCAGCAAAGCGTCTCGCAGCGGAGTGGAAACGTACGTTTTTGTGTCCAATTGACTCATCCCGAAAATGTCAGCTGAAGGTGCGTGTCCTGGCAGCAGCTGAACCTTTCCCATTGCGATCCTGGAAAACGGCTCGCTGTCGGGTAGTGACCCTTCGTTTGCCTGCTGGACTTTCGCCAGGTAATCAGCCTTGTCAACGACTGCTATCTCGCCCAATGGATCACTGAGCATATCGACCAAAAAACATTCAGTTCTAGGAAAGTCGACATCGTCCAGCGTCACGTGGTTGCAAATGAAGATGTAGGTGTAATCCCTCTTCTCTTTCTTCTTGCCCAGAACCGCCGCTTCGTAGTACTTCACGTTCCCCAGATCAAAACGTTTGAAAACTTCCAACGCTGTCGAGTTCACGAGGAGACAAAAGTACTTGATCGACGCGGACAACACATCGGTCCACTCTGCCCCACTTTGCAGTCGCAACTCAATCGGATTGCCAGCCGGCTCGGGGAACCGGTCAAAGTACAAATACCCATCGTCCTGGAAGTCACCGTTCGCTTTCGGAGGGGCCGCCTGCGGATACACTCCGACGATGTCCTCGTCTAAACAAAAAGACAGCTCGACGACGGAATCGCTCCCACTCCTCCCCTTTGAAATGCTCTGGGACCTCAACTCCAATTGCTCAGCCGCTTCGTCAAGCGATGACTTTTTCTTACTCATCCAAGGTTCCTGAATTGATGGAAGCGTTTCGTTACGAAACAGATCAAGAGTCACAGGGTACCAATATAGCTCGATGGCGATAGCGTGCGTGGTCGCGGGCGGCGGTACCGAAATGAGTAAATTGGTTGCGTTGTTTTCATCAATCCGATTCAGATAGCCTTTAGCTATTTCGATCGCTCAAATAACTAGCGAGTCTATCGCGATCAGACGACAAGCCCTTCAACCCAAACCACCTAGAAATGTGATTCACAAACCTTTCTTCGTCGCCCCACAAAGAATCATTTTCAATGACGGCGTTGAGAACAATTCTTTGCGGGCAAGTCAACTTCTCTGCCCCATCCTCAAAATTCAGCCTGTCTGGGAAATACGCTCTTACGATCTCAACGCATGAGTCGCTCAGCAACACATTTGAATGACTCACGCGTTCTGCAAATGCCCGCGCAACATCATCGCTTGATAGAAATTCGCTCGAAAGAAGAATTCGCTCCGCAATGACCACGACATTTGGATGAAACCATGGAAAAATGAAATCATTGGTGAGATCTGCGGGGAACCCATAGGCGAATTTTTCGATTGCTTGCTTCGGATGACGGCAACATTCAACAAGAGCTAAAAACAGGTCCAAGTCTGACGCCAGCTTGACCGGCGAAACGGTGACCGCCGTGACAAGTCGTTCCTCAAACGACAACTCCTTCGGTCCAGCAAAGCAAATCGGAACCTCTGCATAGCTTGATAGTTGATTTGCTGCCATCCTGAGCCCGGCTTTGTCGATCGGTTCCTGCGAACGTTCCCAAAACTCCTGCAACCAACCAGATGGGTCGATCATGGAACGACGCTGGAACTTCCTCTCCAACAAAGCAGCATTCGTGACAACGTAAGACAGAACGCTCAGAAAGCCTGGGTGAGAGGAGTTCGCGCTAAGCAATGAAGATTCAGATTCCCCAATCAGGTCGGTGCAAGCAATCGCTATCTCAAAAACTTGTGAGTCGGCTCCTGACTGTTCAAGACTCTCTTTGCAGTTTTCCAGCATCCGACCAGCCAACGAACCAGATCGCAACGATGCCTTCCCCCCAGCGAGAAATGTTTTGATCAGCGGATCGAGACAATGGGGAAAGCAATCGTAAACGCGTCCGTAGTCAACGCCTGAGCTTTCCCACAATGTGGCCAAAGCTGCACCAACCACCTTCTCATCCGAACCATTGAGCTGCCGAAACAATTCCGGAAACTCTTCACAATCATCTTCCTCGCTCTCCAATTGCTGCCAATCAACCATTGTCTCTCCGAGTTGATGTCAAACGCCATTTACAGCTCTTCCTCGCCGAGTGGAGTACGCCGCTGGGCCGACAGTCTAAATGCAGCGAGCTTCCACTCCGAAAGCGGCTAGCTTTCACGCTCGATCCGGCCGGGAAAACGGGACAACAGCCCCAATAAGATAGCAGCAGCGGATCGAACCCTGGCCTGCAAAGCCATCGCCACGAGGAAACCCATCGCCTGCCTTCACCTCGCGGCACCACCACCGACCCACCCCATGAAGCGACGCGTCCCTCAAATCGCTTCTTCTCGCGTTCGACGAGCGGGTGACGCATAGCAGGAGAGTCGATGGGCATCAACTGAAACGCAAAGAGCTCCACCGGATGAATTCACAGTGCCTCGCACAAGCTTCGCCCGAACCCTCGTAATCCAGGTCTTCGCGAAAGCTCGCTGCATGCAACACACCTCGTTGTGGGGACAAATACAGTCAACCTCTTTGAGCGGCCCGTGGTGAGCTTGGCATCAAGCTGGCGATCCTGCTAGCAGAAAACCAAATCGCTAACGATCACTTTCCGCTACACAGAGGCCCGCCCCCTTGTTTTTCCCCAAGCAAAGTGCTGTGTCCCCAGGGTGGTTTTGTGACCTTCATCGTGAAACAGTGCCCGTCGACCATCACCCCGAGTGATCAGGTGATAGATAGCCGCGAGGAACTGGAAGCGGTGAGGACGAGGCATGATCAACCTTGGAGCGGAGCACGATCAAACGGCAATTGAATCCAGAACCGCCGAAAACCCAATGCAAGGCCTGACCCCAGCGAAGCTGCTTCATGGCAAGCAAAAATATCAACACTTCACGGAACGGTTACGATTTTTCTGCCTACAAACCACCAACCACCGACCTGTAGAAACCGAGGTACCCACTCCCCCCCGCCCGCTCGGAACATTCACGAGCAACTTCGATACCGCGACCTTTCCAGCCCACTCGATTAACAATTGCGTCGGCGGCAAAAAGCATGGCATCCAGGAAACGTTCAGAATCCTCAGCGCAACCTATCGGGTCAGCATCAATAACGTCGTGATGAAGCATTAAAATCCTACCATCACCATCCACGACTAGCGGATCTGCTTCACAGTACGCAAATCGAGTCCCTCCTTTAACGGATGTGACACCAGAATCAAATCGCACAATCCCGATCGCAATGGAGGAACAATCAAATGCCGTAACCAGATGTTCAACTTCCGTGTTCTTTGCCTCATAGGTCTGTCTCTGCTTCGCGTCAAATGCTGATTGGACATCCGCAATCTCTTCAGCGTCCAGCCCGTACTCCTCTAAATCCACGGCGGAGGGCATCAATGTTCGAAGCGAATTTACAAATGCAACTGCATCCATCAATCAAATCCAAAAGCTGTGTCCAACGACTTCTTTTCTACCCAACCCGGCCCAATTCTAATCCAGTTTCAATTCCTATTCAATGGCTGTGGAGCACAGACGTCCATTGCTGATGAACTGTTACGGGAAGTGGCACCGCCGTGCGCCCATGGTCGATGTGGTGATGGTGGAGCACGTCCTGCTTAAAGCTCATGTGAGACGGATTGTGCTCAATCCACTTTGGATCAACCTTTGGTGACAACTCAAGCACTTCAATCTTATATCGATTCCCCGCACTGAACATTTCAGGGTACTTATCAAGAAGCTGACGCCAGAACCAGTTTGCGTTACGAACTTCTCCGAACGCATTCTCCGTCGACCCTGCTAGAGCACGCGCAGGCTCCATATCAATGATATGCCGTGGATCCATGTACGATCCCGGAATAGCCGAGTACAAAGCTTTGTCGGGTACATAATCCGCATCAGCGTTATGCACAAGAACACCGGCGACGCCAACTCGATAAACATGTTCACAATGAACTTCAATGTTAAACACGTCGCTTGGCAGCACGTCACTTGAAATGCCTACGACGCTAGTTTCACCACAAAGTGATGAAAGCCGCTCTCCCTGCGTCAAATTGCCAATTTCTTTCCATTCGCCCTCACTCAATGACCAAACAAGGTGATTATTGGTCCCTACAATTGAATCTCCGTTTTGCAAAGCAACTCGCACAAGGTTTGTAGCGTCGCGAGTACAAAAAGTACCGATAACGACTCGGCCAGGTCCGCGATCAATTGTGAAGTCGCGGTTAATGTGAACTATTTTAGCAATCCCAAAATTGTTTAACTCGTTCACCCTAAGATCAATGACTTGTCCCTCCTCAAGTCCAAACATGTCGATCCACCATTGTGGACGCAGCAATTCAGTTTCAACCGTTATCCCATCATCACGGGTATGCTGCAAAACGACCTTCCGCCAATCCTCGGCGTTTGGCTCGTCGAACGCTGGATCTTTTTCCAAAACTACGTCTGCTGACGATTCAACTCTCGCACCAAGCTTTATGTCCTGTAATCGTGACAAGCCGGTAGTCATTGATACGTGCGACAGAACACTACTGGATGCAGAGCGATGCCAATCTTTGCTATGGCTCACGCATTCGGATTCAGTAGCATTATGGACGAGCGTTTCTCCAACGAAGCAACCTCCAAACCGGCCGATGCATTCACCAAACAACTTCTTTCCATACTTCGACAATAGCAACAATCCACTCGCTGCCATTCCTATCAAGTTGGTTGCCGCAGCCCACATTATACTTTGTCCACCGATTGTCACATCGGAGACAACTCTAATTCCAAAATCTAATATATTTCTTGCAGCGATTGCTTTCCGCGTCTTGTTACCTATTCCTGCGGTAACAAAGTTTGCTATGAAATTTGTACCGAGACTCCTTGCTAGTTCATAATTAGTTGTCTCGAAAGGAATCCCGGTAATCAGAGCAATAAACTTTCCAACAATTACCTCGACAGTCGTCTCAATCACGCTGATGGCGAATTGCTTTGCAGAATAGACTGCTAGTCCATGCCACGAGAAATTCGCGGTGCTGATTCCGATTGCGCCCAGCATTCCTCCCAGACTCCACATTCCCGTCGGGTCGGTGTTGGAGATCGGGTCGCTGTGGGCGTAGGCGTATTTGTGGAATGATTGGGGATCTTCCGCGTTGCCCGCGAATGGATCCAGGCGGTTGAAGCGACCCGTGGCCGGGTCGTAGAAGCGTGCCCGGAGATACTGTTGGCCGGATGCGGCGTCAAACCGTTCGCCGGAATATCCGATGTTGGTCAACGACGCTGATTCACCGCCGGCGACGAAGTTGCCTGTGTCGTCGTGAACGGCGATGGTCTGTCCATACGCGGAATAGGTGAGCACCTGTTCGAGCACGCCAGAGACCGTCTCGGCCAGGTCGTAAAGCACTCGCACGCTGCCGTGGCCGTCGTGACCGAAGACGAGACGCGTGTCTTGCGTGACGACTCCAGAGGAATTGCGAATGACCTTGCGTTGGGCAATCTCATCGTGGCCGAACGTGTAGTCGATGGTGATCGTGCTGCCGTCGGCATTGAATTCCGTTTCGCGGATGGCTTGCGTGTAGTCCGTCGGATTGTGGCGATCGGCCAGGAACTCGACCGTGGAGGTTTCGACGAAGTTGTTGTCCAGATTTGGATCGTTTTCGTTGACCACGCCGACGCGAAAATCGGCACCGTCGTACTCGTATCGAGTTCTGGTCCGTGACGTCAGCGTTTCGGAGCCGTCATATGCTTCGTTGGTGACCGAAGCCATGCGTCCTTGCAGGTCATAGGTAAAGAACTGGCGACTGACGACATTTGGGAGGCTCGCCGGCGCAGTATTCTCGTCGACAAAGCCGCTGTAAACGGTGGTTTCCGTTTGCTGAGTCTGGTCGTATTGATAGGCCGTGGTGACGTCGATATCCATGTCGGCGTCGTTGTCCAACCAGGCAAACAGCAGGCGGTCATTGGCATCGTATTCGTACGTGAACGCTTCATCCTGCTTCGCAACGCCGGCGTAGTCGATGGTGTGCGAAACGCGATTGCCGGTCAGGTCATAGACAAACGATTCCGTCTGCGAAATATCCGCGTCGTGATGCGTGATGACTTCATCGGTCAGACGACCAATGTCGTCATAGGTCCAGTCATATTGGTTGGATTTTTGTTCACCCGGATCGACCGTTCCGTCCTGGTCTTCGTCGTACCAGAAGGTTTCATCGAGTTGGCTGCGCTTGCCGTCCGCGCGGACGTCATAGTCATATTGGGCCAGTACGTTTCCGGACCCGTCCGTTTCGGTCTGAACGTCTAGACGCCCGAGTTCATCGTGATCGTACGTCGTTGTCACCGAACCATTGTCGGCCGTCGTCGTCTGCTCTCGCATCATAGATCGAATGTCGAATTCGTAATCCGTGTCGACCTGAGGTGCATCATTGGGGTCTGCAGGTGTCTCGTCTTCTTCCACACCCGACAATCGTCCCAGTGCGTCATACTCGTAGTGCGTGACGCGATCTGGTGTATTGGTCAGCGGTGTCCCTGCCGGGCGGACTTCCGAGGCAACCATGCGACTGAGGTTGTCGTACTCGTAGCTGATCGAGCCTTCTTCGCTGATTTCGGCAATGATTCGGCTACGATCGTCGTATTGAGTTGATTCGGTTCTAGAGACGGAAAAGGAACCGTGAGTAGCTGCCGACTGAGTGTCCGCGATGGTGGTTGGAGTGGCCGCGTCGAATCGAGCCCAACCTTCTTTCCTGCCTCGCTGATCGTAGATCACTTGATCACGCTGGCTGACCAGACCGGAGTCGTAATCCGATTCGGACTGATAATGGTTCACGGCCCACATCCGTCCGAATTCATCGTAGAGGTTTTCTGTGACGACACCCTCGAACGAGTAGTGCAGATGCTGACGTCCTTTTGCATCGTACGTCGTTCGCTCCGTGAACGGCTGAGACCCCGCATCCAGGCGAAGATTCTCTAGATCAACAGCGGACGCAATTCCATCATCGCCAAATCCATAGGGCAGTGTCCTCGTCGCTTGGAACCCGCGATCCGAGAAAGTAAATCGTGTCTCTCGCCCCAGCGGATCACGCAACAAGACCTGGTTGCCACGTTCGTCGTATCCATATTCATACTTCGGCCGGACGATCGCGTTTGAGTTGTTCGGGTCAGCGACCGCAGGCAATTCGACGGACGAAAGTCGATCATCAACGTCGTAGTGAAATAGTTTGGTTGGAACCGCCGTGGTGGTGCCGTCAATGACAAAGCTATTTTCCGTTTCACTCCATACCGCCGTCGTTGCACCGTCTGTCATTTGCATCTCGGCGACAACACGACCCTGCTCGTCAAACCGCTTCAACATGTAAGAGTGAACGGAACCGCCGGTACGCTCCGTCAGACCTGTGGTGGTGTTGTACTGAACCGTTCCGCCAACGATGAATTCGACGCGATACGGGCGTCCAAAAGCGTCGGTGAACGTTTTGGTGTCGACCGACTGAGCGTCCAAAACGTCCACGAAGTCGCCATCGGGTTCTTCGACATGAGCGAGTCCTTCGCGAGTCAGATACGCTCGACCGTACGAGTCGTACTGAATCTCAGAACGAGCGCGAACGAGATTTCCGTCATAGTCGGTACCGCTGAGGCCGAGATCGGCAGCAGGTAGCGGATGTCCCAGCGTTCCGATTTGACGGCCGCGAGCATCATAGATTGAGTCGGTAATGATCCCAGGGGATAGATTGAGAGATTCGTACGGGTCAACGACTCCATTTCGAACGGGATAGTTTGACAGTGCCTGGAATTGCGATTGTGCTTTTGCCGATAATGATGCCAATGGAACACGACCCGAAATCGTCCGGTACGCTCGTCCAGCCGAGTCGTAAAGTGTTTCAGAAACGCTTTCAAGTTGCCCGATATCGTCAATCGTCGGCGACGGAGAGTAGGTCAGATTCACATCCTGGCTGAGCGAGACCAGGGCATCAACATAGGTCTCTGATGCAACCGCACGACCTTGATCATCGTAGACGGTTTTCGATGCGACGACCGCGACCGGTTCGCGCAAACCGGTTCCCGAGTTCAATGGATCTTCGCCCAGGGGTGTATCGATGGGAACGATGAATTGCCCGGTTTGAAGCGTGACTCGCCCCTTCGAATCGTAAATCGTGCGGGTCACGAGCCAACTGTGCGTCCCGTCAGTGGCGACCACCTCGTTTCTTGACTCGACAATTTCACCGAACTGCCCATACAGAGATTGGGTTCGCAAACCATAGTCGTTTTCTGACTCAATGACCCGGCCGACTTCGTCGTAATGGCTGCGTGAAAAGCCGATGACTGTACCGGGCGAACTGACAACGGATTGAAGCCCGATGGCGGTGGAAATGATGTCGATATCAACGCCAATCAGATTCTCAGTTCTTTCCACTCTCCCAACGGCATCGTAAACCGTGTGGGTACCGCTGACTTCAGAAATTGCCGCGTCTTCTGGTAAACCCGACGTGGAATAAATCACTCGACCCAAGTCATCGTAGACGGTGTTGGAAATCAGCCACGTGCTGACACCATCAGAATCGACCGTCTCGATACGCGACTGTATGACTTGGCCACGAGCGTCGTACACGGTCTCGGTGGTTCGACCGTTGTCGTTGATCTGTACGGAGGGCCGACCCAAAGCGTCGTATCGCGTCGTGTACGCGCTTCCTTGCCCATCCGTCGTCCCATCGGCGACGCCATCGGGGCCGATCACATTGGATGTTGTGATCGTCTGGTCAGGCAATATTCCCAGCGGATCTTGCCATGTGCTCGTCGTTTCTGTTTGAATGCCAATGGCGTTGTATGTAACGGTTCTCTCTTTGCCCTCGTGACTGGTCGTACCGATGGCATCGCCGTATGTGTTGTATTCAAGTTCGATCGTCGTTCCCGTCGATGATCCTGATTCCCTTTGCGTTAGCGAATTGACATTGCCGAATTCGTCGTAGCCGAAGTTTGACGAATTGCCGTCCGGGTCAGTCATCGAGGCGACGTCGCCTTCGTCGGTGAACCAGTAGGTTGTGATTTCACCGTAGGCGTCGATTTCCCGTGATGGAAAACCTCGTTGGTCATAGACGGTTTGCTCACTGTTTCCTCTGGGGTCGACGACTCCTGTTCGTTGACCGTGCGAATTGTAGGTGTACGTCATCACCAAATCGTCACCGGTTCCATTGGCAATTTGCTCAGGCGTATCCGGCAGACCGATGATGTAAGTCTCTGACGATTTGAGTGCACGGTTGCCGTCCTGATAGGTCGTTACAGTGACGCGTCCTTGCTCGTCAACTTGTCGTACAGGATTACCAAACGTATCGAGAGTCACCTCCTGCGGTCCTGTTCCGGTGTCCCGTGTCAAACTGAGTTCGTCAATGTCGTAGCTCAATTGCGCGACATTGCCTTCAGCGTCCGTCATTCCCCTCATTCTCCCGGTCTCATCGAAGTTGGACTGGGCGATCGTGACACCGAGCGGGTCGATGATCTTCGTCAGGAAGTTCGCGTAGTCGTCATTGGAATCTCGATACTCATAACGGAAGGGTTCGTCGGCAGTTCCATCGTCCAAGTCGCGAGAAAGCCTTCGATCCGAGAATGACACCAGTCGACCGGCGGCATCGTAGCCATACCGCAACTCAAATCCGGCCGGATCCGTGATGGTGGTGATGCGGCCTCGCCAGTCTCGTGTGAATTCGATGCTGCGACCGCGATTGCTGGTGATTCCGTCGTCGCGAAACTGCAGCTCATTGCCATACTTGTCCGCGACTCGTGTGCCCTGCAACAGTTCGGTCGAGATCGTGTACTCAAGCCCCTTGGATCCGGGAGCGACTTCCTTGAGCAGGTACGCTCCACCGTACGTCGGATCTTGCGCGGAGTAGATGTCGCCGTAGAAATCTTGATAGCCGGTGCTGCCAACTTTATTGAACATCTGATCCGCTCCCGGAGGAATCAGGTCATAGTCATTTCCGGGATCAGGGTCGAAATTGGGGCGATAGTATCGTTGCAAGCCGAGCGCTCCGTAGCCGTCGTCAGCCCCCACACCTCGGAACGTGAACCCTTCTTCCTTGCCATTCGGCGTTGTCACGATCACTCGTGTGCCATCGACGAATGTTGGGTAACGTCGATCGTTGGGTGTCGATGTCGTCCCGGCGACGATTTCGAGTTCCGGTTGCACGATTTCCAAATTCCAGCCGTAGCCGAAGTCCCCGGACGATCGGGAATCGAGCGTTTCGTAGGTTCTCTTGACGGTGATGGGGATTCCCGCAACGGGAACTTCCAGATCAGTGAATGAGAGACTGAAATTGCCGAGCTTCAAGCGACCTTCCACAGACAGATTGATGCTATCGCGGCCTTCGTTTCCTCCATTGTCGGTCGCGATCAGCGTGACACCATAGCTCCCGTTGGCGAGAATCGTCGGGTCGAATAGTCCCACGGCAGCAGGATTGGGGACCAAGCCGGTTCCGGTTGCAATTGTTCGTGGTGAGCCGCCGTCGGGCGAGAACGGTGTCAGGATCAATTCCCAAGCCAATTCCGAACCGTCATCCGTGATCGTGCCGATCAGTTCCGTCGGTGATGTGATCTTGCCAGTCGGCTGAACCAAGTTGACTTGAGGGCGCTGCGTATCATTGGGATCGGTGACCTGGACAGTGATTGGATCCGAGGTGGACGTGTTTCCCGCCGCGTCGGTGGCCGTTGCAGTGAAAGTCAACACACCGAGATGCTCTGCCAACGCCGTGAGGCGGTGCACATTGGCGGCCGTGAGTGGCAGCGACTCGTTCAGCGTCGTGGTGTTGTTGGACAAGTCGGTGACACTCACCAACGTCAATGTACGAGCTGTGACCGCGACATCGTCGACCGCATGAACCTGTAAGTCTACGAATTCGTCGATATCCAGCTTGCTTTTACTGGCGACAACGGTAACCGCCGGCCCCGTCGTGTCGGCCGAAACTGTCAGGTCGAACGACTCCGTTCCGGTCAAACGTCCGTCGCTGACCGTCACTGTGACGGTGTGGGGCGAGGAGGTGATGTCTCCATCATCGGTGGGCCAGGTGATTCGTCCGAGTGAATCGATGGCAAGACCGAGTGATTCAGAAGCGGTGTCCAGGCTGTACGAAAGATCGTCGCCATTTGCATCGCGTCCGTAGGCATCGATGCGAAGCGTTGCACCGGCGGTCAAGTCGACGTCATCGATCGGATCGATCGTGGGCGCGACGTTGGCCGCACCGATCACGACCGTGTATTGAAAATAGCTCGAAAGTGATCCGTCACTGACAACAACCTTGAACGTCGCCGTGTCATTGGGATTGCCCGTCGCCGTCCCCGTGATCACTCCGGTACTGGAATTGATCGACGCCCAACTCGGCTTGACCGGCAGACTAAATGTCAGCGTGTCGTTTTCAGCATCGGTGGCATCAAAGTCATAGTTGTACGATTCGCCCGTGGGAACTCGCTGGGGTGGATCGATCGTGGTGATCCGTGGAGCGGTGTTCGGCCCGGTGCCGCCGCCTCCGCCTCCGCCCGTTCCCGTCACAACGGAAACGTCAAAGATATGTGCAAAGCCGAGCCCAAATTCGTCCACGACGTTGACTTGAATGCGATTGGTGGCGACCGCAGTGGGCGTCCACGAAATCAATCCTGTCTGGCTATCGATGGTGATCGCCCCATTGGTGTCCGCCGTAGTGGCTTCGCCGAGCGAGTAGGTCAGCTCGTGACCGTCGGGATCGGATGCTTCGACGTCATAGGCATACGTTTCCCCGACGTATGCGACCGTAGGCGGATCAGAAAGCAACTTGGGCGGACGATTGACGCTGCCGACATCGATTTGGAAATTCAATGTATCGATTCCGCCTCGACCATCGACGACCGTGAGTTGCACATCGTGCTTGCCCAATTGCGAGGCCGTCGGAATCCACTGAATCAGTCCGGTGTTGTAGTTGATGACCATGCCATTGGGCTTGGTCGCCAAAGCGTATCGAAGCGTGTCACCGTCGGCATCCGTCGCATCGGCGTCGAACTTGTACAGACCGTCGGCGACGGCATTTAGTTTTGGCGGTGTGGTGAACATGGGCGGGGTGTTGTCCGCTTTGCTGGTAACGTCCAACGTGAACGTCTCAGCGTCCGTACCGCCCCGGCCATCGTCGGCAGTGACCGTGAACGTGTGGCTACCGAGTTGATCGCTGGCCGGAGTCCAGTCGAGGATCCCCGATGCGGACACGGTCAATCCGGTCGGACCATTGCTGATCGTAAACGTCAGCGGATCGCCATCGGGGTCGGTCGCTTGAAGATCATGGACTAGTCGTTGACCGATCTGCAAGCTCCCCGAAAGCGTACTGCCGATCGTTGGCGGATTGTTCGGCCCAGCAGGATCGCGAACCCGAAGCGAGAATTCTTGGACGTCGCGGGCACCGTCATCGTCGGTGACCGAAACGAAAACCGTGTAGACGCCGACGGCCGCAGAGGTCCAACTGATTTGCCCCGTGACAGAATCAATCAGCATGCCACGGTCCAAGGACACCGGATCGATCGCGTAGGTAAGCGTATCGCCTGCGTTTGGATCGACGGCGTCCGCATCGTACGAATAGCTCTGTCCGACATCGACCGTGGTCACCGGATCGGAAGTGAACCGCGGGGGCGCATTCTCCAGAACGGGGAGATGGAATCCTTGTTCGTCATTCCCGCCCGATGGATCGGTGGCGATCACGTGAATCGTAAAGGTCCCGTCCACCGTCGGCGTCCATGTGACCAATCCGGTCAATGAATCGATCCCCAAGTCGCCGATCGCTTCGGCTGGAATGGCAGACGTGTCCAGAGACCAAGTCACGTCGTCGCCGTTGGGATCCGTCGCAATGGCTTGATATTGCCAAAGCACATCACGAACGGCGGGCCCCGTCGGGTTGCTGGTGATCTTTGGCGGATCGTTGGCGGACTGAGGTGCCGAGACCGTGATCTGGAACGACTGAGTGACAGCGGAGTTGATTCCATCGCTGACCGCAACGGTGACATCCGCAGTCCCCAATCGATCGGGCCGCCAAGAGATCTCCCCCGTTGACGAATCAATCGACATTCCCAGAGGGGCCGAAGCGAGCGTGTAGAGCAACGAATCCCCATCAAGGTCCGTTGCCGAAACGTCGTACTGGTAGACGTCTCCCAACACCACTGATGTGACCGGGATCGAACGAATGACCGGAGGCACATTGTTGCCCGAGGTACCGTCGATGACCGCTGCCAAGCGGAATGTCTGTTCCGAATAGGCACCATGGGGATCGGTGACGCGGAAAGTGAAATCAATGGTCTGCTCAGTCGACGGAGTCCAAGAAACTGCTCCGGTCATCGAATCGAAAGTCAATTCAGATGATGTGCTCGGCGATTCCATCGACAACGTCAACGTCTCAATCGCATCGTTGAGGTCCTCCGGCTCCAGCAAGTACGTCCATTCGTCGCCGACGATCGCCGGTCCACTCGGACGCGAGACGATCTCAGGTGCGACATTCGTACTGACCACACTGAGGGTAAAGGATTGAGTCGCTGTCCCCCCATTACCATCGTCTGCGGTCACTGTGACAAAGACTTCACCGACCGCATCCGGCGTCCATTCGACTCGACCACTTGCCGAATCAATGCTCATTCCCAGAGATTCCGATGACGCGTCCAAGGAATAGGTGAGCGTGTCCCCGTCGTCGTCGGTCGCTCGCGCCATGTACGACCATAGTTGGCCGAAGAATACCGGGCCACTGGGCTTGGAAACGAACTGAGGTGGTTCGTTGTTGGGATCGAACGTCGGCGGAGCCACTGAATCGACCGTAAACGTTTGAGTCGCAGTTCCATCAACATTGTCCGTCGCCGAGAGCGTCACGGTGAGCGTCGCACCGGCAATCGAAGGTGTCCAACGCAATGAACCGGAGTTCGTGTCGAAGTCCACCGTCTCGGTACCGGTGCTGCTCGTCGCCGAATCAAGCGAATACTCCAGGACATCCCCATCGGCATCAACGGCATTGAATACATACTGCCATTCGTCGCTTTCAATCGCTGGGCCCACCGGTGTGGACGTGATCCGCGGGACCGCGCCTGGTGGATCGACAATATCGAGCGTGAACGTTTGAGTGACCGAACCGTCGATGCCATCATCGGCCACCACATCAAAGGTCACTTGGTTCGCTGTTCCCGGCTCAAATGTCAGCAACCCACTCGTCGGATTGATCGAGGCACCGGTGACAGGACTGCCCAGCGAATAAACGATTTCATCTCCGTTGGCATCGATGGCAATCGTTGGATAAGTCCATGTCTTACCCCGAACAGCCGGTCCGGTCGGAACGCTTGTGATTTCCGGCAGTGCACCTTGACGATTGTCAGCCGCGGTGGCGGTGAATGACTGCGTGACCCACACACCGGTTCCGTCGGTGACTCGAATCGTAAACGACTCGGTCCCCGGCGCAGAGGGTGTCCACGACAAGACATTGTCGGTGATCGAAACGTTCGGGTTACCGGTTGGCAGATCGAGCGTGTAGTCCAATTCCAAATCGTCGCCATCGGGATCAATGGCATCGATTTCGTAGGTCCACGTTTGCCCGGTGTAGATCGGCCCCTCGGGTCGAGAAAGAATCTGAGGCGGCTCACTGGCGACCGCGGGTTCGACAACCGACAATGTGTAAGTCTGCGTTTGTCCCTCCCCGAGGTCATCCAACGCCGTGACCACAACTTCGAACTCGCCGAGGGTCTCCGGAGTCCACGACAGAATGGTGCCGTTGAATGTCATTCCGCGAGAGATGGCGTCGTCGGAAATGGAAACGGTCACCGTGTCCCCTGGATTGGGATCTTCCGTGGTGATCGTGTATTGATAGAGGTCTCCCACGGGGGTGACCGTATTGGGTGTCGACGTGATCCGCGCGGGCGCATTGTCGGTCACACGCACAAAGAACTCTTGACGATCCGTTCCTCCACGATTGTCGTCCGCGATCATCACGACTCGATAGGTTCCTTCGTCGCCGGGAACCCAATTGATCACGCCTTGAGCATCGAAACCCATGCCTGTGGGCGGATCGATGAGTCGAAACTGCACGAGGTCCCCATTAGGATCCTCCGCAGCAGGTTCGTATTTCCAAAGAACGCCGGTCGCTGCGGAAAGCTCCGGCAGAGTAACGATCGTCGGTGCCGCATTGACGTCGGTTACCACGAGCGTGAAGGACTGCAGATCAGTTCCTCCCCGCGGATCTTGAACCATCAAGGTCACGTCGTATTGCCCAATGTCAGCTTCCTGTGGTCGCCATGCAACCAATCCCGTCGTGCCGTCAACCACCATGCCCGCCGGTCCGGCGGCCAGCTCATAGGTCAACGCGTCACTTTCGGCGTCGGCAGCTTGAGAGTGATAGCGATAGAGTTGTCCTGCGACGGCAGTATTGATCGGCTCGGTGTAGAAGTTCGGCGCCGTGTTTCTTTCGAAACGTGACACGTTCAAGACCACTTCCTGTACGTCTTCGCCGCCGCGACCATCGAGCACACGAACTTTAAATGAGACTTGTCCCTCTTCCGCGATTCCCGGCGACCAAGTGACCAGACCACTGGCGGTGTCGATCGACATACCGATCGGCGTGTTGGACTCTAAGTGCGGTTCGATGTAGTAGGCTACCGGATCGCTATCGGGATCTGTGGCGATCGCTTGGTACGCAAAATCACTACCAGCCTGCGCAACGGTCGGCGCTGGGGAAGTGATCTCGGGATCTTCGTTGGGATCGCCCGATGAAACGTGAACGGTGAAGGTCTGTGTATCAAAACCGCCGCGGCCGTCCTCGGCACGTACGGTGAACTCGTAATCGCCAGGCTCCGGCGGTGACCAGTGCAGTAGCCCCGTAACGGGATCGATGGTGGCACCGTCCGGCGCGTCGTCCATGCTGTAAGTGATCGGGTCGTCATCAGGATCGATGGCGTCGACGTCGTAGCGGTAGCCTTCATTGATTCGCACGGGGATCGACCCCAACACGACACCGGTACCCGAACGGACGAATAGCAAGTCAAATGAATGGCGGAAGCCATCGCCGGTGAATTCAGCATCGAACGTGACCGTATCGCCGGGTGCTTTGTCCTGGAGGACTCCTGTCAAGTTCTCAAACAGCGTCGAACCGTTGCTGGCGATCACGTCGACGTCATAGGAAACACCGACCAACGCGGATTTCACAGCAGTGACGATTCCGGCCGCGAACGGAGAGAGACCGTTGCCGGGATCTCCGACAGAAGGATTGGTCAGGCTGACGGTCGCAGTGGAAGTGCCATCCAAACCATCATCAATCGTGTACGTAAAGCTCTCTGCAACATGGCCGCTGGCGGGCGGATCATAAATCAAATAGTCGCCGCTTGAGCTGATCGTGACCGTTCCGGCAGAGGGCTGGGTCACCGAAGTGATTGTCAACTGATCATGGTTGATGTCTTCGTCGTTGTTGAGCACATGAAGATTGAAAACATGACCGGTACGTTGGTCGTAGATGTCGTATGAATCATTGACCGCGTTGGGCGCCGTCGCTCCCAATCCGCCATGAGAATGATTGTGAAGTTCGACTTGGGCCGTTACCGAGTTCCCGTTGCCATCACTGACGGTATAGCTGAACACCGTGTCGACGAAACCGGTCACTGGAGGTGTGTAAATCAGTCGATCGCTGCCGGAATCAATACTGACGGAACCGGCCGTGGGCTGCGTGATGGATGTGATCGTGAGTGAATCACCCTCAGGATCATAGTCATTGTTGAGAGTATGAATCTCCATGTCATGGCTATCGTCAACGCTCATCAGATAGATGTCGTCCTTTTGCAAGACCGGCGGAGCGTTGTAGCCACCGTATCCACCGTAGCCGCCGTATCCACCATAGCCGCCGCCTCCATAACCTCCGCCACCGTAGCCGCCCCCGCCGTAGCCACCACCATAACCGGCATAGGCTTCGTCTTCGATGTGGATGGTCGCCGAATGCTCCGTTCCGTCGTCAGCGGTGATGGTGTAGTCAATCGAAGTGTCTGCGTGACCGGACGACGGAGGCGTGTAGAGAATACGGTCTCCTTCGGCTGCGATGGTGGCGGTCCCGGCGGATGGCGTCGAGATCGATGTGATCGTATAACGACCGGCGACATCGGTATCGCCGTCGTTGTTCATCGGATAGATCTCGACCGTTTGGCCGACATCGAGATGCCCCAGGTAAACTTGATCATCAGCGGCGCCACCATAGTCGCCGTAATAGCCGTAGTATCCACCATAAAAATCGGTGTACGTCGAGTTGTCCAGTTTCGATCCCGCGGCGAACAAACGAACGGTTGCACTACCGGTTCCGCCCTCGGCATCGGAAACACTGTAGACAAACTCATCGTCCTGAAAATCACCGGTTGGTGTGTAGGTGACGAAATCGCCGTCAGCGCTGATCGTGACAGTACCGTGCTGAGGTTGGGACGAAACGCTGGTGACCGTCAGTTTTCCGTCCGCGGTCGATGTATCGTTACCAAGCACAAACAGATCAATCGGCTGGCCTGGAACACGGTTACCAAGAAAGACATCGTCGTACTGCGCATCGACATACCCACCGTAGCCGCCACCGTAGGATTCGTCGAAAAAGAAATAGTAGGGGTCGCCTTGCTCGATCGGATCACCACTGATGCCACTGTCCACTGGCGTCGACGAACTGTTGACCGCACCGGTCAATTTCGCAAGTGCCTCCAGGACTTGTCTGGGGGCGCTGGATGCACTGGTGCCGGTCCCAACACCGATCACCAAGGCACCAAGATCGTTTAATGCATCAATCGTTTCTTGAATCTGGGCACCACGACCGCCCGGCGTCGACCCACGAGACATCGACAGAAATTCAGTCAATGCAACGGAGACTCCTCCATCTCCGTAAATCGTCGTATTGCTGGGGTTGGGATCGGGCTCGTAGGCCGTTCCCACATCGGTTGCCGAGATGATGATCGGAACGGCAAACCCTCGAAAACCGGCGCCGCCAAAATCACCCACGGGCGACAAGACATTGTTGGATGGGTCCGCAGTGAATGAATCAAACGCGGGCACGTCGCCACCGTAGCCGGGATTGGTTTGTGTGGATGCGAGTCCCGCAGGACCACTGTCTGTCGTGTCGCCGTCTCCGTTGCCGTCAAAACCAATTCCGGTGGCGAGTTGGTAAAGTGATTCGATGAGCGATTCCGGTGCATCGGCACCACCACCGGGCGCAGTGCGATTGAGTGCCGACAACATGGCAAGATCAAAATTCGGATCACTCGGCAGCGCGATCGGATGACTGAGGATGAACGGTCGATCTCCCAAACCCGTCGAGTAGTCCTCAAACCGACCGACACCGAATCCCAAACTCACTCCGGCAAGCTCTGGATCGTTCAACAGGGCGGCAATGATCTCGGGAAACTCAGCGGCAATCTGGGGACCGGCGTTACTGAAGCTCCCCGTATCGTCAAAGTTCAGAAAAACATCCGCCGCCAATCCCTCCGGCGAGAGCGTTACCGAAACAGGTTCTACATGTTGTTGCCCGTTGGTCAGCCCAAGGTCGATCACCAGTGGCGTGACATCCCCTGACGCAGGAGAGTTCTCGCCAGAGATCTCGAAGTAGGTTGACGGTTCACTGATGATGACCGGCGGATGATTTCCCGGCTCGGGATGAACATAAATCAAGTAATCCTGGATCGCAGTCCCGCCTTGCCCGTCGGAAACTTCTAACGAGACAGGCACGTGCTGTCCCACCAACTCCGGAGGAGCGACCCAGTCCACGACCCCGGTCGCCGGATCGACGATGGTCAAGTTCTCTGGACCTGAAATGACAGTGAATGAAAGCGGATCCGCGTCGGGATCGAACCCGGCTCCGGGATACTCGTACGGCATGTTGACATAGGCATCGACGACGGGATCACTGGTCCAGCGTGGCGGACGATTCGGGACGCCATCGACCACCGAAATCACATAGGCTTGTTCGTCAGATCCGCCATGCCCATCCTCCGTGGTGATGCGAACATAGTGGTCGCCAACGTCACCAGTGGTTGTTGCCCACGAAAGAACCCCGCTGGATGGATCGATGGACAATCCACTCGGCCCCACAGTCAACGCATAGGTCAACGTGTCTTGGTCAGGATCCATCGCGTCGGAGTCGTATTGGTACGTCGCCCCCGCAGCCACTTGGACTCGCGGTGGTGTGACGAAACGTGGATCGCGGTTGGGTGATCCAAATACGACGAGCTGATAATCAAATGGATGGCGGTCGGGGTTATCAAACGCCAACGTAAACGTCTCAGAAGCATCGCCTGCCGGCAAACCGCTTTGCGCTACCAGGGAGGTGATGTCGTAATACGGGATTCCCTGAGGACTGTATCCGTCCGGATTTGCCAGCGCGACTCTCGGATCGGAGATGTCTTTGACACCCACTAAAATGGGACCTCTGACTGCAAAACTGCCTTGATTCTCGATTTGCAGGTCCGTATAGAGTCTGTCAATTCGATCCTCGAACGAGGTTCGCCCGTAGTTGGGAAACAGACCAGCGGAAGCCGCACTTTGAGTCACCGAAAAATCGATCCCCGAGTAAGGATGGACGTTGCTCGTTTGGAAGTTCGCTGAGTTCAACGCGTCCGCTCCCGTCACATCGCTCGCCGAAACCGCGATGCTGCCATTGGGTGGAGTGCTCGGGACCGCAGCAAAGAAGTTGCCGGCCGCATCGACGGTCACCGACGATGCACCGGAAACAGAAACCGAAGCAATCGCATCCGGATTGGGCTGCACCGTCCCTGTGACCAAGACGCTGGATTGAGGATCAATCACGTCGCTACTGATCGGGTCATTGACCGTCAAAAAAGGCGGATCAGCAATTCCCTCGGGAAAGGTATTCAGCGAAACCGTGTCGCCGTTGCCGAGCTTTTGAACCTGCAACGAGAATGTGGTCGAAGCAATACGGAATGGAGCGACATAGCTCTTTAACTCGGCATCCACAATCAGCTTGTTACTGGATGAACCGCTGTTGGCCCACTTATGGACCTCGATGGCAATCACGTTCGTGCCGACGACCAACTCCGTGGGACTGACTTTGATGTCGTAGTAGGTGCTGGTGCTGTTTGAGTCTCCACGGGGTTTGGTGTCGTAATCCACCGCGCCAAAGGGCATATTGTGCCGAGCGATCTCGACACCATTGACGTAAACGACGGCACCGTCATCTCGACGCAAAGCCAAATTCAAGCCCGTGTAGTCGTCACCGCTGACCGTGAACTCACTACGGAAATACGTGGTGTTATTCTTGTCACTTGAATTGCCACCATAACCGATGGTCGTCGTTTCCCCCGCTCCGTACCCCAGTGGTGCCTGACCAGTCGACCAAGCCGAGTCATCAAAATCGGAGTCCTTCCAATGGGCGCCCGTCGATGTTTGCTCCGGCGGATCGGCATCCGTGACCAAATAGCTCCAGGTAGAGTTTTTGCTTAGGAACGTAACATTGGAATCATTGCCGTTGTCCACCCAGTCAACTGAATCGGGGTAGACAAACACCTCCCCGCGAGTTTTGTCCACGACATACAGATTCGCACCGAACGTCCCCACACCGGTCGGCTCCGTGGTGAGATCGGTCGGGTTTTGGTTTCCGGGATCCAGGTCCCAACGCCCCAAGTACGAACCACTGGAGCGGTCATAGACAAACACTTCGCGACGGTTGAGATCCGTCACAAAGGCACGCGTCGCATCGACCGCCAATCCGCTCGGATCCGTATTCTGGGAGTTCAGTGCAAAGGAAGACGTCGCATTCTGATTGCCCGAGGGAAGCGTACCAGCGGCGTCCTCGTAGAAGTAGATTCGAGAGCTGGATCCATTCTTGTCGACGACCCAAATGTCCTGACTGTCCGTCGCAATATCGGTCGGCTGCGTCAAAGCCGACCCGCCAGCGGTCTTCGGATTCCAAGATCCGTTCAATGCCAAAACATGATTCACAACGTCATATGAATATTCGTAAATCGATTTGTCCTGATCGATGGACCAAAGCTGAGAACCGTCGTGATTGCTCGTCAGCCCGATGGACTGATCGTTTGCCGCCGTCGGGTCAAGCTCGGTTTGAACGGCGTTGCCCTGCGAGTTGTAAAAGAAAATCTGATCATTGGTCGACGCGTCATTGTCGACAAAGAATTTTGGAGTCTGTGTCTGAGAGATCGGCGTGATTTTGATGGTGAAGTTCAGGTCATCGTAGTCTTCGTCCGAGTTTTGCCCGGAAACGCCGTATTGACCGCGCAGCAAGTCTTCATGTCCATATCGCAACGATCCATCCGGCAAAGTGCTGACACGAAAGTGAGGGTGTGCATCGTCTGGATTCGCCTCTTTGGCGGTAAAGAATGCCACCCGTTTGTAGTTGCTGGGATTGATCGTGTTGCTGGGATTGTTCGCGATCCACCAGTCCGTCGTTTGGTCCTGAATTGCGTAAAAGGAAACAAACGAACCTGCTTCGACCATCACTCGATAGTTGTGCTGCTGCCGAGAGGGACCGGCCATGTTTTTGGTTTCAGCCATGAAGTCGCGGTGCAAAATCACACGGCGACTCGCGTGCGTGATTGCCGCTTCCGCATACCCACTATCCCCCGGTTGCAACAAAGTCCCGCTGCTATCGCGAATCGAACCGTCGACGTCCTCGACGATAAAGATCCCCAGCTCGTTGTTGTAGCCTGCCTCGACCTCCAAACCAGACAGGTCCAACTCGATGAAGGAATCCTCCGTGATGGTGATGATATCTCCGGCGATGTACGCCTTGAATGCTCGTTGGGCGACTCCCCCATCGTCATCCGTCACCGTCACCGTGACGTCGTATGTCCCGTTGGACGTGTAATCGTGCGTGCCACTGACCGTCCCGCTGCCCGCGGTGGTTGTCAGCGAGCCTGACGACGTCGAACCGTCACCCCAATCGACGACATAAGTGTGGGTATCGGCAAGTCCGACGTCGGCAAATCCTGTCGAAAACGAGATTCGACGTTCTTCACCTGAGGGCTGCAACTCATTGTTGATCGCAATGTCTTGGATGAATTCGATCGTGGGATCAACATTCACAATGGTTGCCAATGCCTGCTCCGAAGCGATCTCAACTCCTGACTGAAAGACAGTCACGTTGACTTGATAATTCTCCGGTTGATCGTCCGCGTAGACATGGCTTGAGGTGATTTGCAAGTCTCCACCAACCGCAGTAACCGTCGCCGCTTCGGCGGACGACCCATCACCCCAGTCGACCTGAGCCGTGTAACCTGTAGCGTCGCCAACTCCTGTCAACACCGCCACCAGCGGAACACTCGATCCCTCGTTCTGGTTCAGAGGATCGACCGACAACTCCGATGATCCGGGACGAAGCCGAAACATGGTGGAGTCGTCGTCATCATTGTTGACCAACCGTAAAACCAAGTCATACGTCGCCCCGGCAGGCAAACTCGAGATATCCAACTGCACAATGCCGGACTGCGACATCGAACCGGTGGTCACGGTGTGTGTGACTCCGTCGCCAAGAGCTTCGCTGAGCTGTTCCGTCAAATTGAAGAACGAATCTCGATCGCGACCGATCGTCGGAATCACGCTGTATCCGTCTTGCCCCAAAAGTGCGACTTCAAAAGCATCGTTGATGAAGTCATCATCACTTGTGTCAAATTCCCCTTCGTAAGCAAACTCCAGAATCGTTGGCACCTCTGGAATCACCACCGTTTGATGCAGCTCGACCAGAAATGAGTTGCCTTCGGTCAACAGCAGACTGCCGTTGTCATCCGTTACGGCACCAAAACCTGTCACGCCCCCACCGTACTGGGTTTGAGTCCAACCGTCGAAAGGATCAGGGCTGCCGGGCTCAATCACCAACGGATCAAACGTCGGTCCGCCAGGATCGACAATCACACCATTGGCGATTCCATCGGCATCACCTCGACCACCATCGATCAGATGCAACGTGATCTGATTCCCGTTGATGACTGCGCCGGTTTGCCCGTCAAAACTGAAGTCGTATGCATCACCAGTTGCGGGATCGATTTTTGAATAGCCGTCAGCAATCACGCCGTCAGGCAACAACAATTCGACTTCGGCCGAACCACCAATCTCGACATCCGTGATGTCAAACTGGAACTGCCCCAAAGGCAACTTTTTCTGCCCAGTCCATTCGTCGTCATTGGCATGCCAATCCACGTTGGTCAGTTTGTGCGCGCCGCTGCGAAGCCCAATCGGCTTGCCGTCCTTGCCACCGTCAAAACGATACTCGTTGTCGGCGATGCGAGTCGCGATACGTCGATTCTCGACCACTGCGGGCACCTCCTGATCCAGCCCCGCTGTCACCGTGATCTCTGAAGTCGCATCTGCAACTCCAGATTCAAGTTCGTTGACAATTCCCGCCAACTCGCTTTGTGGACCGTCTGAGCGCAGACCGGCATCCCCGGACGCAGATGCCGTATCCGATGTTGCGTTCACCGCACCATCGACCGGGGCCACCGCATCACCTGCATCGCCCGCATCGCCACCGCCACCTCCTCCCCCACCACCTCTCGAACCGGAGTGACTGACGCCCATCGCACCACCGACAGAATCAGCGGCGACACCCGTTGGTGTCCGGAGCGAACCGAATCCACCTCCAGAGCCACTCTCCAATGAAAGGGGATCCCCCATATCAAATCCGCTTGAGACCGTGATCGGGTCATCCATTTCCGCAGCTTCCGCGATCGAGGCGTCTAGCTGTTGGTTGACAAGATCTCGATCATTGAGCGACGACAATGGATACCTGGCTGGTGCCGCGAACCCTGACCCCAGCAAAGGTAGACCAAGCGGCGGTGCGATATCCAAGTCCGGTCGCTGAAACGATTCGTCGCCCTCCAGGTTCCCCGAATATCCCGACCGGAGATCCAACCCCATCGCGTCGAGCGACGTTGATGAAACGCTCGTTTGCGATGCACGCAGGGGCTGGCCAATCGTCTCGCGTTGCGTTCGGAACTGCTCGGCCTGGATCAACGACTTGGCGATGGGATCTCCGTCTGGGTCGCCAAGTGTCATGCGAGCGACATTGCTGGCGAGTACCTCCCACATGCTTCCTGGAGCCGCTCTGGTTTCCAGAGACTGGACGAGATGAATTCTCTTTTTTCGGCGTTGAAATGCAGAACGCCGCTTATTGCGAGCAGAAAAGAAACGCTCGGCAGAAAGCAATTGTGGCATCGAAACCCTCTTGCATACGGTGATCAGATGAACGGATTGCGTGCCAGTGATGGGCAGCGATCATCAAAACCGTGGTATGGACCAATCCGACGCGAATCGTACGCGGCGATGTCCATACATTTTCGAGGGTAGCTTCGGGGCCACCAAACCTGTTGCCGGTGCGTTCCAATCAGAGTTCAATCAGAATTCGATCAAAAAACACAGCAACATTGATGAGCAAACAAGACTCACAAAACAACCTCACCGGCAATTGAATTCAGCGGGTCGTGACTGAAAGGTTCAATGAGGTTGGGGTGAGTATACGGAGCAAGATGGCTACGTCAAATTTATTTTTGGGAAAATCAGAACCCATTATTCTCGTCGAGCCGACCTCGCACGACATCGTCAATAACAGCAAGGATCGCAAGCAAAACTCGTGCCGAATGAACCGCGTGAATGAGCTGTCCGAACATGAATGAGCGGCCCGATCAGACCGCGATCAGACCACGATCCTTTGCGAATCGTGAACCACACTTCGATTCGCGAGGAACACGGACTCTGACTACGCGGTCCCACATGCACCACTTGCTAACAAAATCGTCCGTGCCACGTCGATCATCTTTTGATTGCCACTTCGTGCCGTCAACTTCAATCGCGTGAATGCTTCCTGTTCCGTCAATCCCCAATCACGCATCATCACTCCCTTTGCTCGCTCGATCATCTTTCGATCCTCCAATGCCTGACGCAGATTCTGAAACTCTCTCTGCAAAAGATACAACTCATCGAAACGGGCCCTCGCGATCGTGATCGCCGCGGCCAGGTTCCTCTTGTCAATGGGCTTCACAAGATAGGCGAGAATGTGTTCACGACTGGCACGCTGAAAGAACTCTTGATCATCAAACTTCGATACGATGATCAATGGTAGCGGGCGTTGTCGATAGATTTTTGCAACCACACTGAATCCGTCCATGTCTGACATCACCACGTCGGTGACGACAAAATCTGGTCTGTGCCGGGCACAGCTTTGCAGCAAACCAGCGCCAGAATCAGACGCGGAAACCACATGATGCCCTAAGCCGGTAAGACATTCCTTCAATCGCTCACGCATCTCTTGATCATCGTCCGCAATGCAAACCGATAAACTTTCGCCCTGAACAGCCATCTTCGCTACCCCATTTTTGCCCACGAAACGTTCACGCCAGAGAACGCATTCTAGGGGAATTCCACTAGGCGTAGGTACTGAGAAATCATTTTTCCCATCGCTTCCATGGATGGATTTCCTCGTTTGACAACAAAGCCAGCAATTGGATACTGATGCATCCATTGTCAACACAATGGGTTGGACTGGGAATCATGTGAAGTCGCAATGATCGTTCCGTGATCCTGCAATGAAGTCCCTCGTCATAGTCAATGGAGATGTCGGGGCAAATGAATCGGCAAGAATTCAACATAACCGGTCCGAGAAAGGTGTTTGCCGTCCTCGGACCCTATCGTGGCGGAACCTCACTCGTCACGGGGATTCTCGAAGCATTCGAAGTTTTCGTCGGTGACGATTTCTTCAATGCGGAAACAGGATACTGCACCTATGAAGACACGCGTCTTCGTCTCACGTGCTTGGCTTGCTTTGACGAACGCGAAGGTCACTGGTACTACCGCAAACCCCCTCCACAACGCGTCGCTTTGCTGCAAACCTGGCACCACTGGGCGGCGGCACGCGCTGAGACACTGGGACGACGGGCATTCGGCGGAAAACACCCGTTGTTATGCAAGTTGATTCAGGAAATCTCACTCGCTTGCAACACGACATCGGTAGAGAACATTGTCTTCGTTTCCGTGAATCGCCCGGTCGACGACGTGCATCGTTCTTGGATTCGCAGAACCCCACAGTCGCCTACCTCATGGTGGCCTCGTCGTGATCGTCGGCAGGTCATCGATGACTTGGTGCAGTCTCGCGACAACAGTTTGAGAGGCCGCCCTCACATCCAAATCGAATTCAATGACTTGATCGCCGATCCGGCATCAACACTCGAGAAATTCGCAGACCAATGCGGACTTCCCTCTCATCGCATTCCGGATGCGATCCAACGTATCCGAGAACGCAAATCGAAGTCCTAGAGTGGAACCATGACCAGAATCCTTTACGCGTGGGAATGGGGAGCCGGGGTCGGACACATTGCGAGGTTCGCGCCGATCGCGCAGCGTCTGAAACAGGACGGCAACCAGATCGCCGTCGCACTACGATCGCATTCGCATGTCGACTCCTTTTTCCCGTCCGATCAATACGAGATCTATCAAGCCCCGGTCACACCGGACAGGCCGCCTCGATCGATCCGCCATCCTCGAACGTTGGCGTCTCTGTCGTGGAACTTGGGTTACTGCAGCAAAGAGCGGGTCGGGTCTCTGGTCAAACGTTGGATTGAATTGGTGCACGGCATTTCACCCGACGTCATCATCTCCGATTTTGGCATCGGGGCGGCAATTGCTGGAGCAGCGATGCAGATTCCACAAATGCGTCTGGGAACAGGCTACGAGTGTCCGCCACCTCAATCACCGCTGGCGGAAATTCGCTTGGCAGGTTTTCCCAGCTCTGTCTGCGAGCGTGACGTCGAAGATCAAATTCTCAACTGGATCACCACCGCGTTGCGTGAAAGTGGCTTCCATGGACACAGCATTTCCTGCTTCGCGGACTTGATCGGCGACCAAGCACTGCTGTCCACTGTTGGAGAGTTGGATCACTACGAGCGGGCGACTCCTGAAAGCAGCTATCTTGGGATTTGGGACCATGGTGATGGCCCGCCCGCGCAATGGCCTTCCAACGAACTGCCCCGTGTCTTTGCCTATCTAAAACCGCACCCCAATGTCCCCCAATTGCTACGTGAAATCACTCGTCATGGCTATCAAGTCGCGGTCGCGTCCGATGTCTTGAAGATGCAGCGTTTGATTCCGTCTGATCTTTCGACGGTTCGCTTGCAAAGCCAACTGGTTTCTCTTGAGCAGATAGCTGACGACTGCCAATTCGCCATCACCAACGGTAACCACGGCACAACACTTCGCTTGCTCAGCTACGGGTTACCCATCCTGGCGTGCCCTCTGTTCATCGAGCAACAGGTGACCTCGCAACGCATTGCTCATTTGGGACTCGGACGCCAAGCAAGCCTGAATTCAGTGGGACAATTCAGTTCGGCCATCCAACAAATGAACAATCACCAAATCAAAGAGACCGTCAGATGTTTTTCGAATCGAAATTCGGACTCCCTGGATGCTCTCGCCTTGGACCGGGCTCTCACACAACTCCAAGGGTTCCTCAACACATGACTCGTCCGACAGATGTCAGCCAAATGACTCCCATCTAGCATTCGGCGTGAACGGCACCTTCCGTTCAACTCCAGGGCAAAAGCCGCACTCCCGATTGTCGTAGCTGCTGTTCCAATTGCCGACGGGAATTTTGTGTTTCACTCTTGAGTAAGCGGACATGCCACTCGATGAAAAGCAGTTTGATTCGATCGATCACGCCTTCCGCGATCAAGTGACGAAGCACAGGAAACTCCGCTCCCTCGATGTCCATTTTGACCACGATGTGATCCGCCGGTGAATAGGACCGAAGCATTTCCGCAAAGTCGACGCAAGGAACTGCAATGGGCGGCAACAACGCCGGATGGTGACTTTCCAGTGACGTGATTGCACTGCCCCAACCATCGATCTCGCTTCGCCCATCGGTGGGCGATCGGTTTCTCGCAAGACGATGGTTTTGTTGCGAAAACTGAATTCGTCCGTCCTCGATCCAAACGGCGGCGTTGTGTACTTGGATGTCCCGTTCCGTGCCCAGTTTCGAGCCACGCATTCGCTCCACGAGAAAGCACTCGGGATTCGGCTCGAATAGATGTATCTCCCAATCGCTATCGATCCCCAATCGGATCGCTAGCGGTTCAAGTGACTCGCCGTGATGCGCCCCAAGATCGAACAAGACTTTTCGCATTTCCAGAAACCCCTCACGGATTGGCAAATCGATACAAGGCTGCTTTCGTGCGGATCAGCAAGTCGCTGCCGACCGGAACAGGACTCGCCATGACCTGCTCCCCGAGATCAGCCGTTTTGATTTCCTGGTATTCGCCGCCGGCACGGAAGACCGTGATTTCGCCATCGTGATTGGCGATGAACAGCTTATCCCCAGAAAGCAACGGCGATGCCGAAAACGTTCCGCCAATCCGCTTTCGCCATCGTGATGCCCCGTCGGCCAACGACACCGCGGTAACGATCCCATCGTCACTGACCAAGTACACCAATTGACCGTCGCTGATCGGCGACGGTTTGGCGGGAACGCCTCGATTGATTCGCCAACGCACATGGGTTTGTGTGACGTCCCCGCGACCGGTCGGATCAACGGCGACCAGCTCGGGGGTGATGTAGCCGGTAGAAAATACAACCAATCCACCCGCGTAGATCGGCATCGGTGTGACACTGAAACCCGAACCGTGATCGGCACGCCAGTGCTCACGACCTGTCGCAGGATCGTACGCGACGATCCATTGTGCACCGGGAATGACGGCTTGCGTTTCACCATCAACCTCGATGATCAGCGGCGTGCAGTAAGCTTTCTGGAATTCGCCATTGGGCGTGCGCATCTTGGGCCGCGGTGTCTGCCAGAGGACTTCGCCCTCAGACAGCGAGACCCCCGCGACGAACTGCTTGTCGATACCGTCACACACCAACAGCACAATGTCGTCGACCACGATCGGGCTGCTGCCAGGTCCAACACTATCGTCGACCACCAGTCGTTGCGTCCAAATCGTTTCACCCGTTGTTGCATCCAAACACCAAGTGCCGTATCCACCGAAGTGGCAAATGAGTCGATCGCCTACCAAGGCAGGCGTCGGGGATGCGTAACTGTTCATCGGATGAATGGGGTTGGGATCTCCGATCTTGCCGAGAGATTTCTCAAACAGAATCTCGCCGCTGGTGGCATCGACGCACTGTGCCAGCAACTCGATGGAACCCGCCACATCCTTCATGTTTGCCATTTGCACTTTGGCCAGCTTCGCCTTGCGCTGCTCCTGCGTCGCTTCGGTGACGATCGCCGATGTCAACCAAACCCGCTGCCCGTCGGTCACCGGCGAAGACCACCCGACGCCACGCAGCGGTGTGCGGAAGGCCGGCGTTTCGAAATTCAGGCCCACCGAGTCGCTTGACGCGACGCCCATCCCTTGCGGCCCGCGAAACTGCCCCCACACGCCCGGCGTCGGTGACTCCGCTTGCGTTGCCGTCGCAACAATGCATAAAAGCGTGAAGATGCAGAGCAGGGCACTGGAAGATTTCAAAGTCATTGTCTTGCTGAGTAGCTGGAGAAAAACGTTCGGAACGAGAGAGTTGCCATTGTGAAAACAATTCAAAGAAAGAATACCAGGGCGGGCAAAAGATCTTTCAGGCAAAGCCCGCTTTTTTCTCCGGGTTCGACTCTTTTAATAGCACACCAAAACGATTGATTTTGCTACTCCGTGTTCAAGAACCAATCTCGTATTTCGCGTACAACACGGCGGAACCTGCTCCATAGAACGCAACATACGAGATGCCCCAACACACGGCTTCCGCCAATCGACTCCCCCACCCAGACCTGCGGGCAAAATATCGGCAGGCCAACAGCGTGGGCACGGCGGCGACGAATCCAAACAAGGAGTGTGACCGGCAACCCGCGAGGCTTCTGCGGAGCATTGCGGAATCTGGGTAAACAAAAAGCGGCCAACCTGCCATGATTTGGGTTCTAACTTCCAGGTATCAAAGGCAGGAGGCCGCTGAAATGAGCGTCGAACATTCAAGCGATATTGACAACCCCACTTCGTCTTCTTTTCCGCAGTCGCCCGAGCAAATCGCCGAGAAACTGCAGCAGTGCGGCGACACCATCCGAGAACACGTCGTCAATGCTTCTAAATGCGGCCAGTCTTTCGATGAAACAGAGCGTGCCGTGTGGAATCTTGTCTTGAAAACCGGCTTTCTGGCGATGGAGCTCTTCACCAAACTCCAAGGCAAGGGGGACCTTGGTGATCAAGCGGTCAGCGAATCAGGCAAAACACTGCGACGCAGCGAGAAACCGACCGACACGGTGGTTCGGTCGATTTTCGGTGAACACGCCTTTCAACAGTACACCTACAGCCCGGGAAAGAACAAGAGAATCGAACTGCATCCGATCAGCGCCCGCATGCAACTGCCGGAGCACCGCTGGTCGTACCTGCTCCAAGAGTTCTCCCAAATGTTCTGCGTCGAATCCGCATTCAACCAGGCCGCTGATAATCTCGAACTCGTTTTCGGAGCGAAATTCTCGATCGACACGCTCGAACAGACCAGCCAGAGAATGGGGGTCCAGGCCGATGCCTTTCTGGACGACTTGCCCACGCCCAAAAAGAAGGATGAAGCCGAGCTTCTCGTCGCTTCGGCCGACTGCAAGGGCGTTCCCTTGATCAAAGACGATGCCGCCAAAGTTGCTGCTTTTGAGACAGCAAAGAAACGGCCCGGAAACCGTCGCATGGCAACGGTCACGAGTGCTTACACCGTCGATCCCTATGTTCGCACAGCCGAGCAAATTGTCGCTGCCTTGTTCCGTGATGACAAAGAACCCGGCACGCAATCACGCAAGAGCAAAAAGAAACGACCGCGGCCAAAGCACAAGCACACATCGGCTCACTTTCCCGCGACCTTCGTGGACGACGATACGGAGGTTCCCATCAGCGGTATCCACGAGGGGATCGCATGGCTCGCAGATCAAGTCAGTGTCCGCCGAAAGAAACTCCAAGTGATCATTCTGTTAATGGACGGTCAGCAGAGCCTCTGGGAAGTCGCGCAGTTACACTTAGGCGACGATCCATTAGTGGTGCCAATCTTGGACATCATTCACGTAGCGACTTACGTGTGGGAGGCTTCGTCATTGTTCGAGAAATCCAGCGAAAAGCGAGCAGCGTTTACGCGGGAGCGATTGCTGAAAATCCTGCGTGGTGAGGTCAACGGGGTGATCCGAGGGCTACGTCGAATGGGTTCGCTTGGGAAACTCAAGGGCGATAAACTCAAAGACCTTCGACGCATCTGTGGTTACTTCGAGAAACACAAGGATCGGATGCGTTACGACGAATATCTTGCTGCAGGCTACCCGATTGCCTCGGGTGTGATCGAAGGCGCGTGCGGGCACTTGGTAAAGGACCGCATGGAACGAAGCGGGATGCGTTGGACGCTGGAAGCTGCACGGAGCATGCTCAACGTGCGGGCGGTATTTCAGAGTGACTACTGGGATAAATTCTGCAAACAGCGAGTCACGGAGTTGAGCGAGAGCACCCATCCAAACCGTAACATGGTCTGCCACTACACTCCGCTTACCATGGCATGTTAACCGGCGGGTTGCCGGTCACACTCCCAAACAAGAACACCCACTGCGTGACCAAGCTCAGCCGACGACAGACCAGAAAATACCCCCAACACGTCGCAAGAAAAATCAGCACTCCGTACAGATCCCCACGTGATCTCGACTTCGATTGCTCTGTTTTCGCCAAGCGTCGCGATGACTTGCTCAAGTAAATCGCGACCGTCAACGCGACAAACAAACACCCCGGCCAAGTGAACACAAAATCATTCGTCACCAAGCTGATCACGCCGCCCGAAACAAGACATGCGGCAAAAGCCCATCCGGCAAAGACTCCTCGATACCACTTCCCCGAGATCCTTCGGCGTTTCACAACGGCAACTCCTACCGTGGCCAACGCAGCCGCCAAGAAACAGCCGCTAATCGCGATGAACCAATTCACCAACCAACGGCTTGTCGGCGGGTCCATCGCGTACTCCGGTTCCACACCCAGAACCACACTCCAGTCCCAGTAGCGTCCGGAAAGCTCCGATAGAGGAATCGCATTCTCACGAACCGTCGGACTGATGAATGCCTCCTCGCCAAGATGCAGACAAACCAATCGTTCTTGATTGCGAACATACAGGCATCCCCGGTGTAACGCGGGAGCCGCCCAACCGATCTCGCCCCCCAATACCGACACGCGTCCCAACTCTTCGTAACGCGATGGGTTCGCCTTCGCGAGAATCAACTCTCCCAGATCGCTGAGCAAAATCAATTTGTCATCGGCAACCACAACGCTCGCGTGACCCACGGTTTGCGTCTTTGCGTTCTCGTCAAAATCCGTGCTGCGGCGAACTTTCAGCGAACCGTTTTCCCACTGGGTTTCACCTGTCATAAAATCAATGCAGCGAAACTGTCCGCGCGACGGACGGTGTGCTTTGGATTGTGCTTCCGCCAAATCAAACCCGTAGACATACCCATCCACCAGAACGCTGGATGCAACATCGTTGGACATGTTGTCTCCCTGCATCACACGCTGGATGCTCGCTGCCCTGTCGCCCTCGCTTGGCAGGACCTTGAACAATTGCCATCCGGCCTGAAAGGGCGCGGAGATCCACAGATGAGGTTCCCGGTACAACGGCCAAGAAGAGTGCTCGTCGTACCCTCGCGACAGACTGACCTTCCACAACTCATTACCAGTGAGCAGATCGAATCCACACAAGGCGTGTTGCATGTAGCCGACAACCTGTGTTTGCTGTCCGACACGAATGGGCAACGCGGATGCATAACTGGCCGGTTCGTCACCTGAATGCCACGCTACGCGACCTGTGGCCGCGTCCAAGGCAACCATGCTGGCGTTCTTTCCTCCCAGCGGCAACAAAACGTGTCCCTGTTCGATGACGGGACTGCACGCGTACCCGAATTCCGTTCCGCGAGAACCGAAACGTTCGGCCAAGTCAACGGACCATAAAAGCACACCATCCCAACTGAGACATCCGACAACCGCGTCGGGGCTGGTGAAGTAGACGCGATGATCGGCGACCGTCGGCGTACTGCGCGGCCCCGGGTACAAACCGGTTGCTTCGTAAGCCCAACCGTAGCGGTGCTCCCAAATCGTGTCCCCTGATGCGGCATCCATGCACAGAACGTACTGCCCGGCAAGCGTCTGATACTGTGTGAAAACACGATCATGCGCCGTCGTGACCGACGAATAGCTTTGCCCCAGCCGTCGAGTCCACAACACCGGTGGCCCTGATGGCGGCCAAGCGTCGGCAAGATGAATCTCATCGCTGTGGCCGTTGAGGTGTGGTCCTCGCATCGTCGGCCACCCCAACTCGGAGACTCCATCGGGCAGGAATGCATTACGGGTTGATTGTGCTGGTGCGCAATAAGCCATCGTCGCCAAGATCATGGGCACAAACAGCAATCGATGGATTTCGCGAAGAGGCATCCCGCCATCTTAAGCCCTGCGAAACCTCTCCGCTTGATCGAGCGTCATCCGACGCACCGAGGTCAAAACATTTCAACACCACCCCAGAGGCAAGAACCGAAGTCAGGCCTCGAACGCTATCGACCTGGAAGGTCGAGCGACAATCATTGTCGTTCGACGCCTGGAATGTGAAAAGAATTGTTGCTGCAAATGACCGTGAAGCGGTCTCAGACGGTGGCCGGCGATAGAGCGCAGCGATCATCGCCGGTCGATTCGGTCTCGCAAGAACCGACCCCGAAGGCGGTCGCAGCCCAGATTCCGAGTAGTCTGCGACACCCTGCGGGGTCGATTCAAAATGGTCGTCGCACACCACGGGTGCGCCTTCGGCGACCCGTGGCTACCTTCTGCGATCCCTTGCGGGATCCAATTTCGCTCACACGAATCAGCACCCTTACAGCCAGGTAATCAAAGACGTCAGCAATACATCTCACGTTCCCCGAGTCGATAGCGATTCAACACCACCCCAAAGCCAAGAACCGAAGTCAGGCTTCGAACGCTATCGACCTGGAGGGTCGAGCGACAATCAGATTCGCATCGTCATCCCGAGCACTCGGCGGACTTCTTGTGCCGTCGTCTTTCCCTCACGGACCAACTCGGTGGCTCGTTCCCATAGCGATTTCATGCCCGATTCGACCGCGATTCGATACGTCGCTCGACTGTCCTTGGTGTCCAAGATCGCGTCGGCCAAGGCGGAATCCTTGAGCGACAGGAACTCACTGATCACCTTTCGGCCTTGGTACCCTGAATCATTGCATCGCTCACAACCCCGCGCGATCGCCGTTCGCTCGATCGGTAATCCACAGAAGTCATTCTGGTCTGTGGATTGATCTGCACACTCGCAGACCAATCGCAACAACCGCTGACACAGAATTCCGATCACGCCACTGCGCAACAAATAGGGTTCGATGCCCATGTCCAACAGACGACTGACTGCAGTGACGGAGCTGTCGGCATGGAATGTGGTGACCATCAACTGGCCCGTCAACGAAGCCTGGATCGCAATCTCAGCGGTCTCGGGATCGCGTATTTCGCCGATCATGATGACCTCCGGATCCTGCCTCAGCAGTGATCTCAATCCCGTGTTCAGATCGAATCCGGCCGCCACATTGACTTGACTTTGTGATGCCCCAGGCACGGGCACTTCGATCGGATCCTCCAACGTCATCAGATTGCGAGCGCCGCCGGTGGTCGAAACGAGATGTCGCAAACAAGCGTACAACGTCGTCGACTTGCCACTGCCGGCCGGACCGCAGATCAGCATCGCACCGCTCGTTTCGGCCAAGCAATCGCGAATCATCTCGGTGACATCCGGCGAGTGTCCCAGCTCGTCGAGTTTCTTGAATCGGTTTCCGTGGCCAAAGAATCGCAGCACGGCACGCTCGCCATGCAATGTCGGATAAGTGCTCACGCGGACTTCTGTCGCATCACTCGGCGCCGCGATACGGCCTTCCTGTGGAATATCACTTCGATAAGTCAACAGGTTGGCGATCACCTTCAACCGCGAAACGATCGAAGAACTCGCACCGACGGGAAACTCTCCCAGCGGCTGCAACACGCCGTCGTTTCGAAACCGCACTTCAAATCCAGTCAGCGTCGGCTGGAGATGCAAATCGCTGGTCCGCACCCGCGCGGCGAACTGCAGGATTTGATCGACAAACTCGGTCGCGTAAGCATCCGTCTTGGGCTGCAAATGCAACAACCGATCGACGATCAACTTACGCTGCTCAGCCAAATCGATTGGTTCATCGACAGTTGCTGCATCCGCACGTGAATATCTACCGTTCACTTCTGTCGGACGATTCGTCCGGCTGACTTCATTCGTATTGGATGCCACGTTGCTCACTCAATGGTTGTATTGTTCAATGTCGGGGTACGGCAAAATGCCTGGGTAGCCCGCTGCTGCTGGATCAACGGTTTGCCCGATCCATCGCACCTTGCGCGGCACTACCGATGTTGTCCACATAAAGTGAAAACACCCTGAAGATGATCACCATCAGCGCGGCTGCGATGATCATCCAAATCAATGCGGACGCCACGTAAGTGATCGTTGCCATCGACGATCGAACTTGACTCTGCAAATGACGAAAGTGTTTGTCGAGAGTTTCCGCCAAACGACCCGATTCTTCACCAAGCTGCACCGCTTCGATCGTCTCTCGCTGAAACAATTGAGTGTTCTGCAAGACATCGTGAATTTCTTTCCCTTGCAGAATCGATTCTTTGGCCGGTTCGGCTCGGCTGGCAAACTGGGGCGTCCCGGCGGCTCGAAACGAAAGATCCACCGCTGTCCACGCGTCAATGCCCGACTCGATCGCCATAGAAAGCGTTTGCACAAATCGGGCTTCGGGAAAGACCGAGAATACATTGCCGATCCATGGCAGTCTCGCTGCCCAGTCAGCGGCGAACCCAAAGTGTCCGTTCTTGCCCAACATCACCAACGCAAACAACACCAAACACGCGATACCGACATAGACGATGTACGTGATCAACCCGGACACGCCGACGAGTCCAAATCCGAGCAGATCGCGACTGGCTTCCGAATTCTCAGGAACAATGACCGACGGCAAATAGATCAGGAGGCCGACGATCAGGACGGCCAGCACCAATTGAACGACCGGCCAAAGAATGGAACTGACAAAGAGCTTTCGGAAATCTGCCAGCTGTTGGTAGTAGTCTGCCAATCTCCCCAAGACACGATCCAGTTGACCAGTCCGTTCGCCACCCTCGATCATGTCCGCAAAGTTAGACGGAAAATAGTTGCCCTGCGCCTTCACCGCATCCGCGAGCGATCCGCCGCGACTGACGTGGTCCGCCACGGACTGCATATGTCGACTGTAACGGCTGCCCCGTTTCTCGGCCTCACGAGCAAACACGCGGTGGGGGTCCAGGCCGACGTCAAAAGCAACGCCGACACGTTCACAGAGTGTGCTGAGAGTTTGGTGTTTGATGCGATTTGCGAACACGGTGTCTTGGTTCAAATTTGGGGAGGGTGGTGGTGGATTTCGCCAGAAATAGGTTGGGGACGGGAATTCTGGCGAATCCCATTACGGTGGGCCGAGCCGATGCGGGCTGCGGAAGTTAGCAGGTGATGGTGAAGCCTGGACGAAGATCCGGGGAAGACAGCATGTTGACTTTGCTGCTCCAACGGCGTCGCTTGAACGAATCGGTGCAAAGACGGTATCATGCAAGCTTCGTTTTCTAAGCATTTCTCGATCGATTGCCCTGCTATGCATTTTCTGCCCGGCGTACGCTCGTGGGTTTGGCTGTCACTTTGTTGCTGCTTGATCGTGGCCACAGCCCCCCAACTGGACGCCGCCGACGCGACCTCCTCTGCACAGGCATCCTCTGCACAGGCCGTTGTGCCGTTTCAGCAAATGACCTTGCGTGGCACCGATGGAAAAGACATCACGTTGCCGCCCTCCAAGTTCACGGTTGTCTGCTTTCTCGGCACGCAATGTCCGCTCGCAAAACTCTACGGTGGTCGATTACAAGACTTGTCTGACCGCTACGCAGATCGCGGCGTGAACTTCGTCGGTGTCAACAGCAATGTCCAAGACTCACCCGCCGAGATCGACGCGTATGCTCGTGAGCATCGAGTTCACTTTCCGATGGTCAAGGACGCGGATCAATCCATCGCTGATGCTTTGAAGGCGACACGGACTCCGGAGGTCTTTGTGTTGGACGCTTTGGGGATCGTTCGCTACCAAGGACGCATCGATGACCAATACGAACCGGGCCGAGCACGAGCCGAACCGTCACGCAACGACTTGGATGATGCCATCGCCGCATTGCTGGCCGGTGAACCCGTAAAAAACCCAGAGACCGCCGGCGTCGGTTGCTTGATCACACGCGTCAAACGGCCGGAGGACAACGAGCCCTCCAAAGTCACCGTGACGTTCAACCGCGACATCGCCCCGATCCTGAATACACACTGCGTCGAATGCCACCGCCCGGGCGAAATCGGACCGATGGAGTTGACCGACTACGACGAAGTCATCGGGTGGGGACAGATGATCTTGGAAGTCATCGACGAAAAGCGAATGCCACCTTGGCACGCCGATCCGGCGGTCGGCCACTACGAAGGCGAACGGATCATGCCTCGCGCTGACCGTGACACGATCGCCAAATGGATCGATGAAGGCATGGCGGAAGGTGACGCAGCGGACCTGCCGCCACAACAGCACTTCGCCAGCGGTTGGCATTTGGAGACCAAGCCCGACGCGGAGCTTCCGATGCGTGATCGTCCTTTCCTCGTTCCGTCCGAAGGCATCATCGAATACCAGTATTTCGTCGTCGACCCGGGCTGGAAAACCGATCAGTGGATTCAAGCCGCTCAAGTGATCCCGGGTGACGCGAGTGTCGTCCACCACTGCATCGTATTCGTCCGCCCGCCCGACGGTTCCCTTTTCAATGGCATCGGCTGGCTTGGAGCATACGTTCCCGGCCAACGAACATTTGCACTGCCACCGGGGCACGCGCGTCGCATCCCGGCGGGCTCCAAGCTGGTTTTCCAAATGCACTACACGCCCAACGGGCGAGAGACCAACGACCAGTCCCGTGTCGGCGTCTGGAGGATCCCCGAGTCCGAAGTGACTCACGAAGTCACCACGCAGATTGCGATCAATCATGAATTCGAGATCCCGCCAGAGAACGGTGATTTCGAGGTCAAGATGACGAAAGATTCGTTCTACGCCGGTGGCCGAATGCTGGGGATCACGCCCCACATGCACTTGCGTGGCAAATCGTTTCGACTCGATGCGACCTGGAAAGACGGCAAGACGGAAACGATGCTCAGCGTACCGCACTACGATTTCAACTGGCAACACTGGTACGCGTTTCGAAAACCGGTCGACTTGGACGCGATCCAGTCCTTGGAAATGACGGTCACGTTCGACAACTCACGCGGCAACCCGGTCAACCCGTCGCCTGAGGAATACGTCTCCTGGGGCGACCAGACACACGAGGAAATGGCGATCGCTTTCTTTGACGTGGCCACCCCAGTCGGCGCTATCGAGAATAATTTTCTCAAAGGCGTTGACTTGAGTGATGCCGACGAACAACGCATCAAGGATCTGACCCAACAGTTCGCGGATCAGTTTCGCAAACAGATGGACCGCGACGGAGACGGAACGATCGCCAAAGAAGAGACCCCGCAAGGTTTCCAACGATACATGTTTCGCCACATGGATGAAAATGGCGATCAAGTGCTCGATGCAGCTGAGATCGAGAGTGTCGCACACGACCGCGCCGTCAACACGGTGCTGAAATGAGTGACGGCCAACCGCCCGAGACTCAGCTTGCCGATGACGACTCGCCCCGACCTCGCTTGACCACGCGTTGGTTCTATTGGTGGGCTGATCACACGTGGGTGCAACTCTCGGTCTTCGTCGTGCTCTCCACGTTGGCACTCATCGGGTACTTTCGTCCCTCACTGATTCGCGACCTGTTCTTGGCACCGGATCAGCAGCAGGAGCATCGCTATTACATCGACGCCGGAGGTCGCTCCCGGCTCAATGTCACCCTGGCGTCCAACGCCACCCAATCAATACCGGCGAGACCGAGACCATACGTCGAACCCTTTCGGGTCAGCGGTGGTGACTGCGTGCTGGTCGCGACGATTCCCGATGACAATGAGCTAGGATTCTTTAACAAGGAAAACTTGCAAGCGATCTATTCCGTCGCCGATCGCTTGCAAGAACTGCCGCAGGTCCATCGGGTGATGTGGCTGGACAACATTCCGGGTTTCAACCTGTTCGGCCTGACGGGAACACTGGTTCCCAGCCCCAATGCGTCGCCTCGACAGTTGGCAGAAGCCCGAAAACAGGTCCTGGACAATCCACTCGCCGTCGGGCAGTTGATTTCCGCCGATGGTAAAACGCTGTTGATGCACGTTACCATCGACTGGTTCTTCGTCGACAGCGATGACGCCGTGACGGTCGCGTTGCGGCAGTGTGCCGAGCAGGCGACCGCAGAGGTTCCGGGTGCCAACATTCGTTATCAAGTGACCGGACAGGTTCCACTGCATCTGATGGTGGCGAGCAATCACGTGACCGATTCGGTGAAGTACCAGTTGATCGGCTACTCGATCATGATGGTTTCCGCGATCGTGTTGTTTCGAGGATTCGCGGCCGTGATCATCGTCGCCCTCGCGCCGGCCGTCGGCGTGTTTTGGACGATGGGGATGCTGCATTTTTTTGACTTGCAAGACAACCCCTTCAACGACATCATCGTGCCGGTGCTGATCAGCCTGGTCGGATTGACCGACTCGGTTCACTTGATGGTCGAGATTCGTCACCAGCGTTCGACCGGCTTGCCGACCAGACAAGCCGCTCGGGTCGGGATCGCCAGAGTCGGCATGGCGTGTTTCTTGACCAGCGCCACCACGGCGATCGGTTTCATCTCTCTGTGGTGGGCGCACCACGTCATCGTCCGCGATTTCGGCATGTGCTGCGTCGTCGGAGTCGTGATGACGTTCGTCAGCGTCTTGACCGTGACTCCCTTGGGATGCCGTTCACCCTTGGGGCGTCGACTGCATATCGGGATGGGCAAGAGCTTGATCGACGGACAACTTCGCCGCATCGGGCCGCTGGTCCAATGGATCTTGCGACACGACCGCAAGGTTTCGCTTGCTGCGATCCTGTCGACGATCGTGTTGGTCGTGATCGCGTTGCAACTGACACCCGACGAGAAACGTTACAGCGGTTTGAGCGAATCGGGTGAAGCGGCAATAGCGTTGCGACATCTGGACCGTTCTCTCGGCGGACTGGACTTCGGAACGGTCAACGTCTCGTGGAACAAGCGATCCACGGAGGCCGATGTCTTGCAGGTGCTTGATCGTGTCGGCAAAATCCTGAAGGACGAGCCGCTGATCGGTAATCCGTTGGGCATGCGTCAGATCCTCGATGCGCTGCCCGGCAGCGGCGATGCGGCCGAACGAATGTCGCTGTTGGATTTGCTGCCGCCGTCGCTGAAGCGTGCATTTTATGACCCCGAGGGCCGCCACGCTGTCGTCCAGTTTCGCATCCAAGACCTCGGTATTGCGGCCTACAGCGATACCTTCAGCCGTATTGAAAAGGAGCTTGAGCGGGTCACGAACGATTACCCAGGGTTCGGCATCGCTTTGGATGGCAACGCGGTTTGGCGTTGGCGCAACGTGTTTCAAATCGTGACGGATTTGGCGACCAGCCTGGGCACGGCCAGCATCGTGATTTGGCTGGTACTGACACTGGTGTATCGATCATTGAGAATCGGGTTGATCTCGATCATCCCCAACGTGTTTCCGTTGGCGGCAACGGGCGCGATGTTGGTGTTGACCGGTCAGCACTTGGAGATGGTAACGGTGTGCGTGTTCACCATCTGCATCGGAATCGCGGTGGACGACACGATCCATTTCTTGACCCGATATCAGGAGGAGATGCGTAAAGGCGGAGACCATCAAGAGGTGATCCGCCGCGCGTTCACGGGAGTGGGATCTGCGTTGTTGATGACGACGATCGTATTGGTCGCCGGAATGGGTTCCGCGATCGTGGGCGATTCCCGCGACGCCCGCCTGTTCGGCATTATGGGCTGCCTGACACTGACCACAGCACTATTCGCCGACGTGATCCTGCTGCCAGCGATGTTGAGCCGGTTTGCAAAGAAGAACACGGCGGAGAGTACCTAGCCTCTGTTTGCGTATTCGACTCGGTGAGTCGAACGACTGTCGCTCGACTCTCCGAGTCGTTAGCTTGCCCCGGCGTGCGTCCGCCCACCGCCTAACGATGTAGCGTCACAGACACGATAGACATCGTAAGCTTCGGATTGCAGGTACAACCCTTCTCATGGTTTTGATCGAAATCGATCATGCGTTGAACGATTGTTTTCGTCAAACGAACAACCGATTCACATCCGTGTTCATGCCCCCTCACCCCCGGCCCCTCTCCCCCAAATCCTGGCTCGCTGAGGCTCGCCAGGATTCGGGGGAGAGGGGAGCCATGAGAGTGTGAGGCGATTGCCTGATAACCCTTCAGCGTCGAAGGCTACAACCAGTGTAGATGGAGCCCATGGTACGGCTGGACTGACAAAAGGTTGCGGTAGACACGGAATTCAGTTTCGCAAGTTTTGTTCCGCGAAGCTCCTTCCGTCGAGTTTGTCTCGGCGGAGGAAACAACTGACGGCTACCTTCCCTGACGACGCTGCTATTGCGTCGCGTTGTCCCGCTATCATCCTTCTCCGTCGTCTTTCTTCTTTTTCTTTTTACGCTTCTCTTCTGCCTTCTTCAGACGCGAATAGTCCAGGTAATACAGGTTTGCCTGGATATTGTCGGTCGCTGAATAGACATAGGCCAAAAAGAACTCAGTCACACTTGCATCACGGTTGGCCAACTCTTCGACGGTGCGTAACAATAACGCCGGTCGGTTTTTGTTTTCTTCCTCAAAGGCCGTCCACCACTTCCGCGCCGAGCCGGTGGTTATTCCCCAACTCAATTTGGATGCCTTGAGCATCTCGATTCGATTCCAAATCCTCTCGTTTGACCAACTCGACGCATTGGTGATCTTTCCCGATGCGGTTTCCACTTGATCGGGCTCGCGAACTACCGGGGCGGGTGTCGCGGGCAATCCCGCCAAGGCTTCCTCACGCAATGCGAGATCCAAACGCTCTCGCTGGGTTGATTCGCGAAACAACTGCGGCTGCCCATTGCTCGTCGCACAGTCAAGATCGATCACGACGCGGGTCACCCCGTCAGTCGCCAACTCGTGCCAGCGATGATCCACCGCGTCGACGGCTCGCCCGATCAAACGATGCAACCCCCGAGCGCCGGTTCCCAACTGGACCGCTTCCTCGGCGATGGCATCCAACGCTTCATCAGACAACTCCAATTCGATCCCATGCAACTTCGCCAGCAACTGTTGCTGGTCCAATGCCGATCGCGTGACGGTGCCACGTACGATTTGTCGCAAGTCCTGGCGAGAAAGGTCGTGCAGCACGCTGACGGTCGCGAATCGACCGATGAATTCGGGGATCATGCCAAACTCGACCAGATCCGCGGTTTGTGACTGACACAACGCCGAGTAGGTCGGTTGATCGGGGTACTCGTCGACGTCCTCACCCGCGCGAGGTGCGAAACCGATCTTGGATTTTCCCGTGCCCAAGCGTCGCTGGACGATCTCTCGCAATCCGACGAACGCGCCGGTGCAAATGAACAGAAGGCGAGAGGTATCAACAGAAGCGTGCTCGTTTCCGTCCAAACCGGACGAACGTCGACCATCCAGCAAGGTCAACAAAGCATTCTGGACTCCTTCGCCACTGATATCGCGACCACCCGTTTCCCCACGACGGATTTTGTCGATCTCGTCGATGAACACGATTCCCTTTTCCGCTTTCTTGGGATCCCCTCCGGCGCGATCCAACAAACTGCGGACGACTGTCTCCACAGAGTTCCCCTTGTATCCGGCCTCCACCAAGCCCGCCGCACTGGCAAACCCGATGGGGACGTCCAAGTAATCTGCCAAAGTCCGAACGATATACGTTTTCCCAACACCGGTTGGGCCAATCAACAGGATGTGATGACGCCCCAAGTCGATGCCTTCGCGTTCGCGATAGGCTTGCGAGAGATAGTGGTTGTAGATCGCAACCGCGATGTCTTGTTTTGCACGCGATTGACCTCGCACAAATTGATCCAGGTGCCCGATCATGTCCGACGGTGTGGGCAATAACCGAGGAGACTCCATACGATAAACTCCAAAAACGATGCGGCGAAGTGATTGGTCGCCGGTATTGTAAACGGGTGCGACCGAGGAAATGAGTCCGTATACGTTTTCGAATCGTCGAGTCGAACGACTGTCGCTCGACTCTCCGAACGTGAAATGTATTGCTGACGTCTTTGATTACCCATCTGTGTGGGGACTGATTCGTGAGTGCGAAATTGATCCCGCGAGGGATCGCAGAAGGTAGCCACGGGTCGCCGAAGGCGCACCCGTAGTATGCGACGACCATATTGAATCGACCCCGAAGGGTGTCGCAGACGTCTCGGAATTGGGGCTGCGACCGCCTCCGGGGTCGGTTTTCATAACACCGAATAAACCGGCGATGATCGCTGCGCTCTATCGCCGGCTACCGTCTGTGACCGCTTCACGGTCATATGCAGCAAAAATTCTTTTCACGTTCCCCGAGGCGTGCGAAAGGGACGATTACCGTCCCGAAGGGACATGACAAAATAGCCCAGGGCAGAGCGCAGCGTCGCCCTGGGTTGTTGTGCGCCGTGAACCTCCAAGCCCCGAAGTGGGCGTTGCAGCGCTTTCCTTGACGCGAAATTGTGTTTGGCGAACGGGTCGATTGAGATTGCGACCGATGTTCTGCCCTTTCAGGGCGAGATGTTAGTCGGTTGTTCGATTACCCAGGGCGGCGCTTCGCTCTGCCCTGGGCTTTCCTGTTCGGCCCCTTCGGGACGTGGGGTCTTGTTGGTTGCCCAACAGACCCGCCTGGACGCAACAAAATCTCATCCGTATTCATTTCCCCCTCTCCCCCAAATCCTGACTCGCATAGGCTCGCCAGGATTCGGGGGAGAGGGGAGCCATGGGACTGTAAGTGCTTGCGTTTTCGACTCGTCGAGTCGAACGATTGTCGCTCGACTCTCCGAGTCGTTAGCGTGCCCCGGCATGAGACTTGGCCGTTGCCGAATGATGACCATCACCGAGAACAACAAACGTTGTTGGATAGGAGTTTTCAAGAAAGGCCCGACCGCTGACGCGTCGCGGCTCATGGCGTTTAGATCTCGCCATCCGGTTTGCGCTTCAGACGTGCTATTGCGCGCTGCTGCGGGTGCCGTGGGGGCTGGCCATGATGGGGCGGTGGGCTTCCAGGGGGCGACCGGCGGTTGCGAAGCCGCGTTCGTAGAGGTTTTCTTTCAACGAACGAAACGCGGCGTAGCTGTCGGGATACACCCACACCGTGACCGTTGTCGTCGCTGGGTTGCGGCCAGCGAGTTGGATGTCGAGCCACTGGCGGTCGCGCAGCACTTCGTCCATCATCAATCCGTGCGGCTCGTTCAACGGCTCGAACATGATCGCTTGCAGTTGCACCATTGTCATCCGTCCCACAGCACCACCGCGTGCGACCAACTCCTCCGACTTGTGCAACGCGTAACGCGCCACATAGTCGTTGACCGGTCCGATCACCGCGTCCATCATCCCATCGCGTGAACCACCGGCGACTCGTGACAAGTCACGTTTCAATTCGTCGAGCAATCGATCCACCGGAACAACGCTTAAACGATTGTCTTTCAACCGCATGTGGATCTCGGTACCAAACACAGTCTTGGCCATCGGGGTGGGCAAGTGCGACACGGCGATCACGGGCGTGTCTTGATTGGCCAAACGTTGCAGTTCACCGTCGACCGTCTCAAGCTCTTGATGCAACAACGCCATCTCCTCGTTTTGCTTGGAGCGTTCACGAGCCACTTCGTCGAGCGACTCCTGATGTTCCTTCCATGCCTCCTCCGCAACCCGCAACACGTCGAGCATTGTCGCCCTCTGTTCGGCTTTGGATGCGAGCTGTTGATCCAATACCTTGATCGTCTTTTCCAGACGCAAGGAATCGGCGCGGGCGGCGGCGGCACGTGTGGCTTCGGTCGCCAAGTCGCTGAACTCAGCATCGCCTGCGTAAGTGATCTTGGGTTCTTCGTTGAGTTTCTGTTCCTGCGTCTCCCGGATCACTTGTTGGCTCTTGGCACCCAAGATGACGACCAAGATGATCAGGATTCCGACGAGGTTGGCGACGATGTCCAGGAAGGCATCGTTGCCGTTCTCTAGTGAAGATCGTTTTCTGCGTTTCATGGTCCGTTACTCCGCTCCACTTCGATCCCACTGCCCGTCATCAATGTGCGTAGCTGATGAAAACGGTGATCCCCTCGCTCCATCACGGTCACGTCCAAACGAGGCTGCCAACGACCACCGGGGATGGCGGCACCCCAACTGCTGATGCGGTCTCGGATCGCCGTTGCCAACTCCAACGTCGCCCGGTTGACTTCACCATCGGTGAAACTGAACGACTGAGCACGCTCACCCGGTCGTGAGGATGGCAGCAGCACGAAGGAATCCTGATAACACTCCACGCGGATCGAGCGAACGATCGCGTTGCCCCGCGACTGGGCGACTTCTGGTGGCAACGCCCAGTCCATGCCGCCACGACGCACGGTGCTGGCCGAAGGAGGTGTCGAGGATTTTGTAACGTTTGCCGAGAGACCGCTCGGCGGTTGAGCCGATGGGTCGACATTTTGCATATCCGCCGGCAGATCGGGACTCATCTGGCTGCCTCGCGTCGAGGAGCCCGCCACCTGATTGGGATTGGATGGACTGCTTTGGTTCTGCGGAGGCGTGCTGCCAGAGTTAATGGATGAAGTCATCGCCGAGGACCCAGTACTGGTTGCTGGCGGTGTATCGGTCATCGGCGCGGTGAGACTCATCGCGGCATCGGACGATGCCATGCGATCACCTGGGGCACTGTTCCCTGCGGCCGTTTGCGAATCCATCGCTTCGGAAGGCGCGTAGGGATTCTGTTGATACTTTCCACCAACACGTTGTTCGCTGGCCGTGGCGGTCGGCGGTGGCACACCGCTGGGTGGATTTTGTGTGAGCTGACGACCAAGCTCATCCGTTGCGGTTCCGGCTGCGATATCACTTCCCTGTGGATACCCGAGCCCAGAAAGTGGGTCGCCGGGCAATCCACCATCCGTATTGAGCTGCGACGCGGCTTCTCTCAGTCGAGCGTCCAGCTTGGCGGCGACGTCATCACCGGTTCCGGCGGAGTAAGGATTGCTGGCGCCGTACGAGCCCGAGTAGCTCGAACCGACAGGTGCACGATGGTCATCAAACCCACTGCTGCGTCCTTGACGGTCCATTTGCGCAGCGGAGAGTCTCGGCAGCGGTTTGTCAGGACTGTTGGAGACTGTTCCACCTCCAACGCCCGATGCAGAACTTGGAACTTGACTACGTGTTGCGTTGGCAAGCGAACGCCCAGAGCCTCCGCCGCCTGGACCGCGGTCCGCGATGGCTTGGAAGCTGTATTGTTTGATGACGGCTTGCCGGATCGCGTCCTCCATTCGATTTTTCAGCTCGATATCCGGCGTCGCATATGCCAGTTCGACTTGAGCAGGGACCAACTCATAGCCGAATTGGTCATCCCAATCTTGCATCGCAGTTCGCGCAGCGGAGTAGGATGCAACGCCGTCGGGACGCACGATCAACATCGGATACGGTGCGACTTGATCACCGTAATCTTGCAGGGCACGATAGCGGGCAACACGCAGGGCGGCATCAAGTGGATTGGCACTGCGTGTCGTGTCCTCCAAGCTGCCCATCTCGATCTTGGAACCCTCCGGCCAGATCGTCACTCCCTCGGCCGTGCACTCGATATAGATGGGGCGTCGATCCGTTCCGTTGGGTCCCTTGTGGGGAACAATCACCACTCGCGGAGTCTTGTCCTTGGACTTCTCACGCAGTTTCTCCAACTCGGCTTTGTTCTTTTCGAGTTGTTCTTGCAGCACAACGAGTTTTTCATCGTCAACCGGATCCGACGGCGAATCTGATTCAGCCGCGATCAGTTGATCGTTGATGTGTTTGAGCTTCAGACGAATACGACGGATGTGATCGTCCAGGTGCGCGAGTTGATCACGTCGATTCTCCAAGTCTGCGGTTTGCGCGTCGCGCATGTCGACGAACTCTTCCGTGCGGAATCGTTCTTCTTCGATCAAGTCTTGGACTTGAGCCATCGTCAGCTTGGGCTGATCGGAATCCCCTGACAGATCCTCCACCTGCTCAGCCTCAGCGGCAGCAACAATCGCGTCCGTCGAGTTTTCGGCGACCAACGCCAACAGCAAAATCAGCGTTCCCAGCGTACACACGAGGACGGCGAGGAACGGAAACAGCGATGGCGATAGCGTTTGGCGGCGACGCCCGCTCATGCGGCTTCCCTCGATCGAGTCGCATGGTCAGCTTCGTTGCCCGGTTTGATTGTCCGCGTGGCCGCAACTGCAGTCGACGGAAGAACTGCACTGACGATGTCACTTGTTGCAGCGGTTTTGGCCGCAGCAGTTTTCGCTGCAGATGCGGGAAGTTGTTTGGACAGCACGTCGACGGCGCGGGCCAGGATTCGCATTGCATCGGCCATGCCTTGACCGGCCGCGGCACCCAGATTCTTGTCGATCTGTTGACCGGCAACTTGCAAACGTTCCAGATTCGAATCCAACGCGGCTTGCAGTTGCATCAGCAGTCCGGTGTCGGTGCTGGTTTCCAACATCCGGTCACACTGAGCGATCAGTGTTTCGTGATGGCTAGCAAGGACTTGAGCACCGCCGTCCATGGCGTCTTGCCACTGCCCAATTCCTTGCTGCCACCGGTCCCAAAGTTTTTCGGTGCGTTCGTGATTGCGTTGCGATGACGATTCCAATTGATAGGCGTGATCGATGAGCGCGGGCTTGAGCGTCGACTCGATCGCGTCGATGATCCCGTTGGCTTGCGTCTCATGAGCGCGTTGCCAGTACTGCTGGGCTTCGTCGATCGTACCGCGCCACAGGTCGGCTTGGTTCGCCAATGACTCGGCCACCGCGGCGCGGACGCCTTCGCACAAGTTGGCCAGCAACTCATACTGGTTGTCGGCCGGCTCGTCGCTGGGCAGACCGGCTGAGAGCAAGTGGCCGACACGGTGATCGATCTCTGCAAGCAGACGCTGTTCGCTTTTCTCGACGGGGAACTGCAGGAAGATCGCGAGCACCGAAAGGACCAAACCCAAGGCCGTCGTATCGAAGGCCACGTACAGGCCGCTCTTGAGATTATCCACGGCCGCGTTGCCGTTGGAGAAGTCCAATCCACCAAGTGTCTGAGTGATACCGATCACGGTTCCGAGAAATCCCAACATCGGAATCGCCCAAACGATGATGCGGACCAACGCCAGCGAATCATGCGCATCATCGGCGTCACGCGATGACAACTCGCGCAAGTCATCCGACAGATGCTTGGTCGTGCCCCGTTGAGACTGCCGCGTCAGCAGTTCTTGCAAACGGATGACCAGCCAACTGCGTTGCATGTTGAGCGTCAGACCCGAAAGCGACTTGAGCCATCCACGGGCAACGTGCCCCGCGTCGTGCCGGTTGCGATAGTCGTCCGAGGGCGACAAGTTCTCGTTGCGCGGAAAGAGCCGTTCGTCGGCAATCCCGTTGATGGTTTTCCACTGCGTCGAGACCGCCAGCCATTTCACCGCCAGAATCGCGACGGCGAAACAGAACAGGACCGTTGCGGCGACAGCCACGGGGTGCCCTAGGAAATATCGCTGCAGAGGCGACCAAGGAACGAAGGCGACCAAGAGATAAAAGCAGCCCGCCATCGTCGCGCCCAAGACGGGCACCATGTAGCTCGGGGTCGTCTTCTTGCTCGCCAGAACCACGCTCTTGCTAGCTTCGCTCACGTCAACATCCCTGTATCAATGCGTTCCATTTCGGGAGGCGATTCTGCCGGAGTCCAAAAAAAGGCGTGATCAGCCAAGTCGAGCTCACCGGAGAATCCCTTCACCCGGATCGGCTAACGCGACCGGCTGACTTGACCTAATCGTCAGAGTTTGTCACCGGGCGTGCTAGCATTCGCAGGACATCACTGGGATGTTCAAAATTCGGGGTTGTGGCACTATGGCGCTCCGCAAGTTTCTGTCACCTCTCCCGGCGCAGCTGGTGGCCCCCAGTGAGCCTCAGACGCTAGCCGTGAGCCTGAGGCGGATTGTGGCCGGCCCACGGCTAGCCCGGATTATTCATCAGCCGGCACGCGATAGCGTCCGGTTCCCGAATTACAGGCGTGAGAACCGGACGCTATCGCGTGGCGGCTGATGTGCGCAGACTGTTTTCGTGCACGGTTTCCGTTTGACCCGTAGCCAACGGCGCAGGCGGAAGCGGCGGTGGACTGTGCGGTGCAATGCGTTTGGTAGCGTCTCCTACGCCTTCGGCTGCGGGTCAAACGTAGGGAAAGGCCTAGCCTGGATGATTTATCAGCCGGCAAGCGGGTGAATTTGGCGACTCACTCGCTTGCGTTTCGTGCTGGTATGCCCTGCGTTTCGGCAAATAAAATGCTTCACCGCGTTGCGTGCTGGGGTTGCCGGGAAGGGCGGCGGATTGATACCAGGGGAGAAGCCGTTTTTGCGTCGTGAGGACGCTGTTGTCATCCTGGAGTCTTGCCGTGACTATAACCTTCCACTCCGGTATCCAATCGATTCGTCGAGGCCGGATTGCAGTCTTGATCGTAGCAGCATGGATCACCCTCTCCGGGACCTCCCAGAGCCAGCGACCTGACTCAGGACAAACCTTTACCTCGGGCACACAGATCGGCGCGGCCCCCCCTTCGTCGATTCCGGTTTGGGAAGGTGGCCAGTATCGCACCGAGCCGGACACAGTGGCCACACCCCCCCTCAATTCGGCGGCCACGCCGGGCAAGAAGATGAGCGCTGCCGAGTATGTGCGATTTCTCGAAGGCGGCTCGCCACAAGCAGCGGTATCTGCCCCCTCTGCATCCGCCAATGCAGATGTGTCAGCGCCAGCGGGTTCAGAAATCGCCCAGGCCCCCCCAGCCGACCAACCACCCCTCATTGGGGGCGTCGACGCATCGAGTTTGTATAAAAATCAAGCAAAAGCGGACGATGGTGCCGATGAAGTGGGTGCTGCCGGGCAGATGATCGGTTTTTCACATTCTGACGGCTCGGGAACTCAAACAATTACGCTAGTTCATACCGGCAAATCGTGGATGGCCGTGTATCATATTGATAGGTCGGGCCAGATCCGTTTGGTCAGTAGCCGCCCGATCGACGACGACTTTTCCCTATTACTGAATGCCACTTCCCCCACTCCCAGCGAAATCCGCGGGATGAATAGTGTGGGCAAGTGAGGCATGCTGGATGATCGCATGGACGATCTCTGGCTGCCACAGCACCAACCAGCCAGCTTTCGGAGCCCGTATCTCCCATGCCAAACTATCTGTCACTCGAAGAAGCCGCCGCAAAACTAGGTGTGCCCACGGACCGTTTGGTGGAACTGCGTAGCCAAGGTCAGATCCGTGGATTCAAAGACGGCAGCAGTTGGAAATTCCCCGACACCGAGATCGACCGTCTGGCTGACGAACTGGCCATGGACGGCGTCGGCTCAGGTGAACTGGTCGACTTCGGCGGCGGCATCGGCTCGATCATCGGTGATGATGAAGGCACCGATGACGGGGCGGGCAGTGACTTGGGCATCGGCGGCGAACCGCTGAAAGAAGGCAGCACCGGTGGCAGCGATGTCAACTTGATCGCCAATGCGAGCGAGGACGGCAGCGATGTTTCGCTCGTCCCTAGCGGCAGTGGCATCGAACTCGATGATGATGACGATCTGCTGTTCGATGACGACTCGATGAATTTGGTGGAAATCGATTCGGCCGAACTGCGACTGGACGATCCAGCGATCTTGCACGATTCAGATGAATCCATCGACTTGGCGATCGATCCCAAAGAAGGCAGCACGGGGCCGGTTGCACGAAAAGACATTGATGATGCCCTGGCCGAGTCCGCCAGTTCGTTGAGCTTGGAAGGCGAGAGTTCAGACGAATCCAAGAGCGACTTGAGTTTTTCTGGATTGGCGGATGACGATAGCGACGATGCGATGATCGGCGATGACAGTGGGTCCATCGACGCACTTGCTGACGACGATCTCGGCTTGGCATCAGCGGGCGCCAGCAGCCTAGAACTGATGAACGATTTGGATGCGCCCACGGGCGGCGACAATCCGATTCGCTCCTCCGGTGCCGACGTGCTCAGTGAGCTGGACTTGCTCAGCGCAGAACAGTCCGGCAGCGGACTGATCTCCGGCGACAGCGAGAGCCTGCTCTCCTCATCCGGATTGGGCAGCAGCCTCTCATCCGGCGTGCTGGCGGAGATGGACGACGCGTTGGATAGCGACGACGATCTCGTGATCGCGGACGATGACGCAGACTTGATGCTCGACAGTGTCAGCGACATCTCCGTTGCCGGCGACAGCGGCATCAACTTGATGAGTCCCTCCGACAGCGGATTGTCCTTGGAAAGCGAACCTTTGGACTTGGCGGGCAGCAGCATCTCCGCGCTGGACCTGGGCGCAGAACTTGCCGAAGGCAGTGACATTTCCGGCTCCGCCATTTCCAGCGGCGATGGCAGCGCGGTTGATTTTCAGTCCGACGAAGAATTCCAACTGTCTCCCTCGGGCGTCGGACTGGAAATCGAATCCGACAGCAGCTCTCAAGTGATCGAAATCGAAGACACCGAAGCGGTCGGTGAAGCCGTTGTCTTTGACGACGACTTTGGTGACGCAGTACCCGTGGGTGATGCCGCTGGTTTTGCCGCTGGCGGTGCGTCGATGGACGCGTTTGGCGACGGGATGCCCGTTGGCCAAGCGACCCCTGTGGCCGTTGACCCGATGGGGGAACCCGTCCAGCCGGACATGATGATGGAGGAAGAAGTCGCGGCCTCGCCTCGTGCATCGGTCGGCGGATTTGAAGTCCCCTTCACGCTGCTACAATGCGTCGTTTTGTTGCTGATCATGATGATCCTCAGCCTCGGTGGCATGCTGATGACCGACTTGGTCCGCAACATGTGGGCTTACTCCGAAACCACGGCCCCAGTCAGCTCCTTGACCGATGCGTTGATCGGCTTGATGGGCTGGGATTCCTAAAAAACAACAGGAAATCCAGGAGCGCACCAGGTAGTGGGATTCGCCAGTCTTTCTCGGTCCGCTGCTCAACCGGACAACTTGACGCATGGCCGACGCAGCGATTTTCAACAACATCGCTGCTATCATTAGCTTTGCTTTATCTCAACGTCCCGAAAGCGTCCGAATACGGACGATGGAATGATTCTCGGGTACGATGAATGGTGCCCAGACGTTTATACTGTCGGAGAGCGAATACTTCGGTCTGACTCTCCTCCCTCAGTCTGACCGCTGCGCGCGTTCGTTCCGCTGGGCTGGGTCACAGGACTTCACTCAACAGGGCGACAGTCCACTCACCAATCATCCGACGTGGCCCCCGCTCGCCACAACTCCGTCGGATCAATCACGCTTGATTTAGGTCACCGATGCATCGGGCTACCGTTATTCCCACAACCACCTCTGCCGCTCAACGCGATTGCCCTCACCAGGCAAACACGCGTCAATCGTCGCTGATGTTCCTTTGGCTGGCGTGCGTCGCAACTTATGTCCTCACCGCCATCGGTTGCTCCGAGCCCGAACCGATCACAAAGTATCGGATTCCGACGCAGATCCCTGCGCAACTATTACCTGGCAAGGACAGGATGCTGGCGGCAATGGTTCCCCACGGTGGCGACGTGTGGTTCTTTAAGGTGACCGGCCCAGAGGATTCCATCAAAGAAATCCAAGAAACCTTTCGTGACTTTGTGATCAATGTGCAATTCGTCGACAGTTCACCAGATCTCAGCAATCCGCCCAAAGGATGGAAACGAGGCCGCGAACGACAAATGCGTTTCGCCAGCTTTGACGTGACCACCAAAGACAAACAACTCGACGTCAGTATCTCAATGCTTCCCGGTCGCGACGACTGGGACGACTACGTTTCAGAAAACGTCAACCGTTGGCGCGGTCAACTTGGCCTGGAACCCTCCACCGAAAGATGGGCAGCGGCAGAAACCATTGAGGTGCCGGCAGCGGACGGTGATTCGATCTGGTTAGACATCACCGGAAAACCGGGCGGCGGATCCTCCATGATGCCGCCGATGATGGCATCGCAAAATCAATCGCGTCCAATCCCCCCACAAGCCAGCGCCCCTGAGGTTGCCCCCCAATCGCCTGCCGGAGAGATGACGGCCGATCGGGACAACCTAAAATTCGAGCGACCGGACTCCTGGCGGGATGGACGTCCCAGCAGCATGCGATGGGCGTCCTTTGCCGCTGGCCCGACAGATGCCGAAGCAGAAATATCGATGATGCCCGCCGGCGGCAACCTGCGTGACAATGTGGCTCGATGGCTGGAACAGGTTCGCCTAACCAAGCCACCCGAGGATGTCGTCGATCAAGCCATGGCGGCGGCCGAAAAACGAACGGTTTCCGATCGCGACGCGCAGCGGTTTATCTTGACAGGCGAAAATGCCCAGGAGGGCGAGATCATTGACGCGACGATCGTGCCCGTCGGTGCCGGATTCAGCATGTTCATCAAAATGAAAGGCCCGGCGGCCACCGTCAGCAGCCAACGCGAAGCGATGGGCCAGTTCCTGGATTCATTGAAATTCTGACCAGCACCCTCGAGAAGATCGACGACTTGCTGGCCAGTCCAAATAGACGCGTCAAATAGACTCGCCCTACCAAACGCGCCCAATCAAACCTTTCCGACCAACAACGACTCCTTTCGGAGACCTCCAATGGCAACCGTCACGAACAACGACGCGCTTCATAGCGAATCTGTCGAAAACCACGACGTCCTTGACTCGCTGGCATCTGTCCTCCGCGTTCTCGGTTCGCTCAAGATCACGGTCGCCCTGTTCGCTTGTTCGCTGATCCTTGTCCTCGTCGGCACACTTGCCCAGGACGAGATGAACATGCAAGACGTCAAGCAGCGGTACTTCGTATCGTGGATCGCCCGAATGCACGTGGACGACTTCTTTCCACAAGCCTTCTACCCACACACGCGGCCCTTTGAACTGGTGCTGCCGTTTCCCGGTGGAGCGCTCATCGGCACGATGCTGCTGATCAACTTGATCGCCGCCAAAGTCACCCGGTTCAAGATCCACGCCAAAGGAAACCGACTCGTTGCTGGATTGGTATTCCTGGCTATGGGCGCATTCCTCACCACCTTGATCGTGTTCACCGGGCACAATGCGGAAGGCTTGCAGGGAGCACCTCCGATGAGTTCGGCGACACTCTGGCGGTTGGTCCAAGTCACCATGGGATTGGGAGTGGTGGGACTCGTGTTCGCCGCCAACAGCATCAAACAACCTGTCCTGCAAAAACTGACGTTTCTCCTAGCGACGATCATCGGCATGGTGCTGATGTACACGATCTTTTCAGGCAACCGCATCGACGATCCAGGACTACGTATCGTCTGGCAGTTGACCAAAGGCCTCGGTGCAGGACTTGTCTTGATGGTCGGATGCATGCTGGTGTTCGATCGCCAAGGCGGCAACGTGCTGCTGCACCTCGGTGTCGCACTGTTGATGGTCGGACAGTTTCAGTTCGGCGATCGTCAATTGGAGCAACGCATCAGCTTGGTCGAAGGCGACTCGACGAACACGCTGGTCAATCTGGACCAAGTCGAATTGACTCTGATCTCCAAAGGCGAGACGGACGACGAAGTCATCGCGATCCCCGGCAGTCGGCTGATCGATTCCTTTGAGTCCAAGACCGCCATCTCCGATCCAACATTACCCGTCGATGTCCGCGTGTTGAGCTTCTACGAAAACTCCAAACTCGCCGACCTGGATCCCAATCAAACCAACCCCGCGACGAAGGGAATCGGCACCGAACTCCAGGCGGTCGAAGACCGCAAACACGGCGGCACGGATTCCGAAGTCAATGTCGTGTCGGCTTACATCGATTTGATCGACAAAGAATCCGGAGCCTCGATCGGTACCTACCTTGTCAGTCAGCTCCTGTCTGATCGCAAAATGCTGTTCCCCGGTGAAAAGGTGGACAACCACTTCGACTCGGTCACCATTGCGGACACCGAGTATCAACTGGGCCTGAAATATCATCGCGAAGTCAAACCGTACTGGGTCCAACTGGAAGACGTTCGTCGCACCAATTACGCCGGAACCAGCACACCACGTGATTATTCTTCGTTCGTGCGAATCATCGACCCCGAAACGGGAGAAGATCGCAGGGAACGCATCTGGATGAACAACCCACTGCGTTACCGCGGCGAAACATTCTTTCAATCCAGCTACACACCCTTGCCCAGTGGTAAGGAACTGACGGGACTACAGGTCGTCCGCAACTCGGGCTGGTTGATCCCCTACGTCGCCTGCAGCATCACGTCGCTGGGCATGCTGGTCCACTTCCTGGGCACCCTGAATCGCTTTGTCGGTCGACGTGAACGTGAACTTCGCCAAAGACGACAGCTTCAAAAACTCGCCGGTGATACATCGTCCGGCATCAAAGGGTTTGTTATCGCAGCGGCAATCATGGCAGTCTTTGCCGTTTTCAGCCTCGTTCCTTGGACCGCGGTCAAAGATTCACTGCGGCCACAAACACGCGACACTCATTTCGATCTCTATGCCGCTGGAAAAATCCCGACCAAGTACGGCGGTCGCGTGTTGCCGCTCGATGCATACGCCCGTCAAGCACTCAAGGCGATGAGCAACCGCGAATCGCTCTACCTGGAAATCCCAGAACCTTACGAGTACGACGAGTCGGACGAGACCAAGACCTCAGAAACCGTGTCCGCCAATAACGTCGCCTTCACTCAAGCTGAGAACAGCGACACAGCCGACACGGACACAGCGGATTCCACTCCAGACGCCGACGCCGCCCAGGACCCGAATTCTGACACGGAGGATCCGTTGGCCGCAATGAAAGACCGCGTCGGAGGCAAGAAAGAAAAGATCTCTGCCCTGCAGTGGCTGATGGAGGTCGCGATCGACTCAGATTCGCTGCAAGAACTGCCGATGTTCCGCATCGACTCAGACGAGATCCGTACCGAACTCGGACTGGAACGACGCAAGAGCAAACTCTACTCGCTGATGGAATTGAGGACCAACTGGAGCCGTGCGTTGACCTTGATGCGAGAAGCCGGAGAAAAAGATCCCGCTGAGCGATCTTTCAAAGAAAAGAAACTGATGGAGTTGCAAGGACGTTTCACGCAATACGTGATGACCGCGCAAGCCTTTCAACAACCCTTCCTGCCGTCCATCGATCCCGCTCGCTTGCCGCCGGGCATCACGATGCAGGACGTCATGACACGGGCCTTGCAAGAATTGGCAAGCGAGATGGCACGACTGTCCAATTCATCGGCACCCGCCATCATTCCGCCATCGGCCAAGGATGCCGAGGTAGCCGTCGACACCGTTGCTTGGCAACCGTTTGCCTCAGCAGCGTTTGAGCAGATGAAAGCCGCCGCACAAGACAGCGAAGAAACGATTGCCGGCGTGGCCACCTTTGAATCCATGCTCAGTGCCTATCGCACGAAGGATCACGAAGCGTTCAACAAAGCGGTCGATCAGCACATTGCGGATGTGCAAGCCTATCCGATCCCCCGTTACTCTCCCGGCAAAGTCCGCTTGGAGCGATGGATGAACTCGAACTGGCCCACCGGTGTGGCGACGGTTTTCTACATCATCGCTGTGATTTTGGGACTGATCTATTTTGCTACCGGATTCTCAAACATCCGAACGGCGACCACCGGTGTCCTGCTGGTGACATTGATCATTCATACGATCGCGATCCTTTCGCGGATCTACATCACCGGACGCGCGCCCGTGATCAACATCTATTCGTCTGCCGTGTTCATCGGCTGGGCGGCTGTCGTGTTTGGCATGGGTGTCGAACAGATCTTCAAACAAGGGTTCGGCAACATCCTCGCCGCCACCAGCGGCATGCTGACCCTGCTCGTCGCGTACGGATTGAGCTCGGGCGATACGATGCCCGTGCTGCAAGCCGTATTGGACACCCAATTTTGGTTGGCCACCCACGTGATCAGTGTTTCACTCGGATACGTCGCCACACTCGTCGCCGGCATGCTTGGGATCGGCTTGCTGGTGGCCAATTGGAGCGGGATGACGAGCGAAAAACAACGCAACCTGTATCGAATGATTTATGGTGCATCGTGCTTCGGCATCCTCTTCAGCTTCGTCGGCACCGTACTGGGCGGACTGTGGGCCGACGACAGTTGGGGACGTTTCTGGGGATGGGACCCCAAAGAAAACGGAGCGTTGCTGATCGTCATCTGGAACGCATTGATGTTGCATGCCCGCTGGGACGGCATGGTGAAAGACCGCGGATTCGCCATCTTGGCCATCGGTGGAAACATCGTCACGGCGTGGAGCTGGTTCGGCACGAACGAGTTGGGCATCGGCCTGCACAGCTATGGCTTCACGCAAGGTGTCCTGATGTGGCTCTCGATCTTTGTGGTCTCACAACTGACGTTTCTCGTCGCCGGACTCTGCTTCTGGCGAGACAAAAACGACGACGGGCCAATCGCACCACGCTCCGTCGATCCCTCGATTTCGATTTGATTGGCGGCCATTGTCGTTCGACTCTCAGAGTCGAAAACGCTTCGACACCATCCGACAGCCGAGAACCGAACCCAAGGCTCCGACGCTATCGACCTGGAAGGTCGAGCGACAATCATCGTCGTTCGACCCTCGGACTCGAGAACCGAACCGAGGGCTCGACCATTGTCGTTCGACTCTCAGAGTCGAAAACGCTTCAACACCATCCGACGGCCGAGAACCGAACCCAAGGCTCCGACGCTATCGACCTGGAAGGTCGAGCGACAATCATCGTCGTTCGACCCTCGGACTCAAAAACCGAACCAAGGGATCGGCCATTGTCGTTCGACTCTCAGAGTCGAAAACGCTTCAACACCATCCGACGGCCGAGAACCGAACCCAAGGCTCCGACGCTATCGACCTGGAAGGTCGAGCGACAATCGTCGTCGTTCGACCCTCGGACTCGAGAACCGAACCCAAGGGATCGGCCATTGTCGTTCGACTCTCAGAGTCGAAAACGCTTCAACACCATCCGACGGCCGAGAACCGAACCCAAGGCTCCGACGCTATCGACCTGGAAGGTCGAGCGACAATCATCGTCGTTCGACCCTCGGACTCGAGAACCGAACCGAGAGCTCGACATTTGTCGTTCGACTCTCAGAGTCGAAAACGCTTCAACACCATCCGACGGCCGAGAACCGAACCCAAGGCTCCGACGCTATCGACCTGGAAGGTCGAGCGACAATCATCGTCGTTCGACCCTCGGACTCGAGAACCGAACCGAGGGCTCGACCATTGTCGTTCGACTCTCAGAGTCGAAAACGCTTCAACACCATCCGACAGCCGAGAACCGAACCCAAGGCTCCGACGCTATCGACCTGGAAGGTCGAGCGACAATCATCGTCGTTCGACCCTCGGACTCAAAAACCGCAGGACCTTGCCGACTCACCCTGTGGCGACTACCAATAGTGGATGCCAATTCTCACCAGTCGACAACGATTCCGTCAGTACCGTGAAATGGTCCGCGAGCGAAATGCACGCGGACAATCAGCCAGCGAGCGAGGTCACGGGCACCATCACTCGGAACACAAGCCCAAGAAACTGGGCGACAAGGATCGTGGATTCTTTGAGCTATTCGGTTCCTTTTGGAGCCTGCTGGCCAACCACCGTCGCCAAATCCTTTTCTCGCTAGCCTTGCTGACCGTCGCCATCTCGCTGCGGCTGATTCCGCCCGTGGGCACCAAGCTGGCAATCGACTGCGTCCTGACGACACCGCCGAAGCCGTTTCCGGCGTGGCTGGAATTCATCGCAGTCCCATCGTCGCGACTGGGGCAATTGTTTTTCATAGCAATGGCCGTCGTCGTGGTCACACTGATCGCCACCTTCATTCATCTGTGCAGCCGTTGGATCGCCACCAAAGCCGTCAACCAAACGCAGATCACCGTACGACGTCGCGTCTTTGAACACACCATTCGACTGCCGTTGCACCAAGTCTATGACCTCAAGAGCGGTGGCGTTGCCAGTTTGATCCGAGAAGATGCCGGCGGTGTTGCCGATCTGATCTTCAGCATGCTCTACAACCCCTGGCGTGCGATCGTCCAATTCATCGGCAGCCTGATCATCCTGGTCTTCGTCGATTGGAAACTGATGGTCGGCGGTTTGCTGTTGTTGCCCATTGTTTGGTTGACTCACCGAACCTGGATCAACCGTATTCGCCCGATGTACCGCGACATCCGCAAACAACGCCAAAAAATTGACTCGGGTGCGACCGAAACATTCGGTGGCATCCGCGTGGTCCGAACCTTCTCGCGTTCTCGTGATGAGTCGTCACGATTCGTTCGCGAAGGCGGCTTCCTGGTTCGACAACAACTCTTTACCTGGTGGTGGACCCGGATCATCGAAACGATTTGGGAAGTCATCATTCCGCTCGCTTCGACCGCGCTGCTGCTCTACGGCGGCTATCAAATCATCAACGCGGAATTGACGCTTGGTGAGCTGATGATGTTCTTGATTTACTTGACCATGCTGTTGGACCCGATCGCGACGATCGCCAGCAGTGCCGTCGGATTCCAAAACAATTTGGCCGGCCTCGATCGCGTACTCGACGTGTTGGAAGCCGAGAAGGAGCTGCCCAGTCGCCCCGGTGCCGTCAGCGTCGAAAAAGAGCTTGTCGCCGGCAATATCGAAATCAGCGGTCTGTCGTTTGCCTATCCCGGCAGCGAAACACAAGTGCTGCACGATGTCACACTCACCATCGCTGCAGGGGAAACGGTCGCATTGGTCGGCCGCAGTGGTGCCGGAAAGACGACGCTAACCAACTTGATCGCCAGGTTCTATGATCCACAATCGGGCAGCATTCGATTGGATGGACGCGATCTGCGAGACATTCAACTGGAAAGCTATCGGCGTCTGCTGGGAATCGTCGAACAAGAAGTATTCATGTTCGACGGAACGATCCGCGAGAACATCGCTTACTCGACTCGACACGCAACAGATCAGGAAATCGTGCAAGCGGCGACGGCGGCTGCGGCCAACGAGTTCATCGACAAGCTACCACTGGGTTACGACTCCGTGATCGGCGAACGCGGTGTCAAACTTTCCGGAGGCCAACGCCAACGACTGGCCATCGCACGCGCGATTCTGGCCAATCCCAAAATTCTGATCCTTGACGAAGCCACCAGCAACTTGGACAGCGAAAGCGAACGCTTGATCCAACGCAGCCTGGACGAACTGCTGCAGGACCGGACCGCGTTCGTGATCGCCCACCGCCTGAGCACGATCACCGGTGCCGACAAGATCATCGTGTTGGAGGACGGCCGCGTGGCCGAAGTCGGAACGCACGAGGAGCTGCTGCGTAAAGGTGGCCGGTATCGCGATATGATTCATCTGCAAATGAGCGACCCCGTCGTCCCCTCACCGAGCTAGCCCGGATTATTCATCAGCCGGCACGCGATAGCGTCCGGTTTCCGATTACAGGCGTGAGAACCGGACGCTATCGCGTGGCGGCTGATCTGCGCAGACTGTTTTCGTGTCAATCCGCGTAAACCGTTTGGTGCAAACGTATTGCGAAGACTGTCGTCAGTGGCGTGAATAATCCGGGCTAGCGGGCCGTTCAAGAGTGAGCGGCCGACGACGAGGTCAACACACAGCTTGTCAGAACGATTCGAAATCTGGCATTTTCCAACGTTTCTGATCGAGTTTGCTATACTGAAGCGGCACTACCCTGGACTGTCAAAACGTTGGGGTGGATACGGAATTCTGGTTTGCAAGTTTTGTTCCGCGCAGCTCCTGCCGTCGAGCTTGTCTCGGCGGAGGAAACCACTGATCACGGTAGCTGCCAGTTGTTGCTCCGAACCGGGGCAAGCCCGGCGGAAGCAAGGAATCAATCTTGTATCAACCGAGAATGCCACACCCCAAACTCTTGACAGTCCAACACATTGCCCCTCCCTCCCGCCGTCGTTCTGCCGACTGATGCCTCACCTGCTTCCTCGCGTCACCACTTCGTTTCTGCTTGCCTGCACACTCACCTGCGTCACCGCATCATCCGCACGCTCCGGCGACACAGATTGGCCCCAGTGGCGAGGCCCCAATCGCGACGGACACGCCGCTCCCCAAGAACTGTTGCAAGACTGGCCATCAGGCGGTCCGCCGATGAGTTGGACGGCGGTGAATTTGGGTACGGGCTACTCCACCGTGTCGGTCGTCGACGGAAAAGTTTTCACGATGGGTGCCAACGATGACGAATGCTTTGCGATCTGCCTGTCGCTCGGTGACGGCAGTGAAATCTGGAAAACACCCGTCGCCCGCGCCGGCAACTCGGGCGACTACAACGACCAGTGGGGCGCCGGCCCTCGCGGCACACCGACGGTCGATGGCGACCAAGTCTTCGTGGTCACCGACATTGGTACCGTGGCTGCTCTGGCCAAAGACACCGGTGAACTTCTCTGGTCGACTTCGATGACCGCCGACCACGGCGGCCAGGTCCCGACCTGGGGCTACAGTGAATCGCCATTGGTCGATGGCGATCGAGTGGTGGTGACACCGGGCGAAAATAACTTCATGATCGCCTTGGATCGAAACAGCGGAAAAAAAGTCTGGGGTTCAAAAGGAATTCACGAACCCGCACAGTACGTCTCCATCATGCGAGGCCAACGAAAACAAACTGCGTTTTACTTGACCGCCAGCAAAAGCGGTTTGATCGCGGTTGATTGCAAGAGTGGAGACGAGGTCTTTCGTGATACCGCAACGGGCAATCAAACCGCTGTGATCCCGACGCCCATTCTGCATGATCGCTTCATCTATCACACCAGCGCGTACGGCGCGGGCAACACCCTGCTGAAGATCAAGGACAAACCGGACGGACTCTCGGTGCAGTCCGTCTATGCACTGTCCAACAAATCCATGGAAAACAATCACGGTGGCGTCGTTTTGGTCAACGACGTGATCTACGGATTCACGAAATCCAACGGCGGGAACTGGATGGCCCAAGACATGCAGTCCGGTGACACGCTATGGGAACAAGGTGAACGCCCCAACCGCAGCGGCGCCATCTGTTACGCCGACGGTCGTCTGTACTGCTACAACGATCAAGACGGCACGGTCCATTTGGCGGAACCCAATCGCAGCGATTGGATTTCCCACGGCAAATTGACGCTGCCCAAGCAAACCGAGCTGGATCGCGGCAAAGGAGCCATCTGGACGCACCCGGTCGTCGCCGCCGGCAAGTTGATCATCCGCGACCAAGACCTGATGTACGCCTACGACATCGCCGCGGATTGAATTCACGTAGGTCATGCTCCGCATGACGAAATACGCGAATCACAAGCGAGTCTCGAAGGCCAACCCAGCAAACTTCACCCCCAGCCTCGTTTGACCCGTAGCCGACAGGCGCAGGCGGCGTTGGACCATGCGGGCCAAGCCGGTTGGTAGCGTCTCCTACGCCTTCGGCTGCGGGTCAAACAAAATTGCGCAGATGTCAGCCTGGAAAGGCTGACGTACACAAGACGTACGTGGAAACGGCATCCCTATGCGTTCAACTGCTTACCGCTGATAGATCGGTAGGTAGCTGTGGTCCAATTGCATCATGATCAGGTTACAGGCGGACACGTAGACTTGATGGATCTGGCCTTCCCAATATCCATCGGGACGCTGCGTGGTTGCGATTTGATCGTACAGCTTTTGACGAAACGGTTTCCAAAGCTCGTCGCCTTGGCGATACACGACTTGGCTGTAGTACAAGTAGGTGTAGTTCCAGTGACCGAACGCGCGAGCCGTGTCACTGATGTTGTGCAAATTCTCTTTGGCGTAAGCGAGCATCTCGGGTACGTGCTCGCTGTCGTAGTCACCCGCGTTGTAAAGCGCCGCCAAGGCCGCCGCAGTGATCGCCGGACGACTGCTGCCACGCTGGCGACTGCTGTAGCTGATTCCGCCATCCTTGTTCTTACAACCGTAGATGTAGTCTTTTGCACGTTGAATGATCTCGCCGCTCACAGGAATCCCCGCGTTGCGACAACCACGCAGCCCTTGCACTTGCGTGATCGTCGTGGAGCCTTCGTCGAAATCGTTTCCTTCGGCCGCTGAAACGTAGCCCCATCCGCCAGCCGCCGTCTGAGCGTTGCCGCTGAACTCGACTGCCTTAGTCAACACCTCGACCAGTTCACGTCGCCGATCCAACAAGCCTTCTTCGCCCAAGACTTGCGACATAAACAACATCGCAAATCCGTGCCCGTAGGTGTAGCGTGAATCGGTCTTCGGATCTCCGATCAACCCGTTGCTGTTGGCTTTGCTGATCAAGTAATCCGCAGTTCTTGCGATCGGTTTGGCGTAGGGACCCTGAGTCGTCGTCGAACCACTAGCGATCATCGCCGTCCCGGCAAGCGCCGCCATCGCGGTCGGATAGACCTGAGTGTTCCAATGGCCGCGAGAGGACTGGGTTCGGCTCAACCAATCAAGCCCTTTGCGAACGGACTCCTCCCATTTGGCATTTTCCTCAGCATGGACAGGCCGCCCCACGGACGCAGACAGCCCGATCGCGGACAACACTGTCGCCTGCCGAAGCCAGTCACGTCGGGTTTGTTTTGGATTCATGAAAACATCTCAGTTCGAAAGAGTCGCCAAACTTTGGGCGTTCAGACCACACCATTATTCTACCAGAGCAGCCAAATTCCGGCTCGATCAGTTTTCACACATCGAGTGACGACTCCCGCAAATCGGCCACTCCCTCGTATAAACCTGACTTTCGCTGGCAAACCGGACAGAAAAATGTGCTTCGTTGAGCTTGAACGATTCGGCGAATTTCGGCTTTTCCGCAACGGGCACAGCATTCTCCCTCTCGATCGTAGACCCGATGATAGTTTTGATAGCCACCTGCGTCATTCAATGCGTTTCGATAGGTTCCATCGCTGAGCGTGCTGCCCTCGTGCTCGATCGCCTCCGCCAGAACCAACTGCGCCGCGGCACGAATCCGCTGCCATTGGGGCCGCGTCAACCGGTCACATCGCGTCCTCGGATCGACCCCGGCAACGAACAGAATTTCCGCAGCGTAGAGATTGCCAATTCCAGCGACTGCGGATTGGTCCAGCAATGCCACCTTCACGGCGCGCCGGCTGGACTTGAGACTTTGCTGCAGTTGCTGCGATGTGATCTCCAGAGCATCCATTCCCAGTCGTGCACGTACCTTTGTCGCCAACTCACCGGGGCGGTACAAACGCACCGTACCGAGTCCCCTACGATCCCAGAACAGCAACTGTCGATTCGACTCACTTGATAACTCTAATCGCAAACGCAAGTGTTCTATGGTGGGCGGATCGCTCAACAAGACCAAGCCGGTCATGCGAGGCTCCATTACGATCGCTTGATCATCCTCCAAGATCACAATCACCCGTTTGCCCAACCGCTGAATGTCTGTGATCGTCTTGCCGGCAACGCGTCGATCAAATGTGGAGATCGTCGGCTGAAACAGAATCGGACGACGAGGGCAGGGCGGTCGTTCGGCGGAAACGATGCGTGTGCCCACGATCGGCAGCACACCTCGTCGCATCGTTTCGACTTCGGGCAATTCAGGCATAAACACGTCCCTCGACCGGATATCGGTGGTGACCGGCCAAATGTTGATGGTCTGCGGCGGCCCAATCCTGCCAGCTTCCCAAACCCGCCAACACCGCATCCAAAGCGTCACCGCCGGAATCATTCATGATCACACGACGTCGATAGGGCGTCAGCTCCACCCAGCGAGTGATCGTTTTCAAAATCACCTGCCGCGTCCTTTTGTGGATCGCTTCGGGCGGTTTGCCACCAGATTGTTTGTAGCGCTGATGCGGCAATCCCAATCGCTTCAACGTGGACGACGGACAGGCCTCAACCACCAGCCGCGAAACCGGTTTCCGCGACCGCAACCGTTCGTACTGAAATGGCAGCACCGCAACATCGGAGCGGCCTGCCAGCGGTGCCAGAACGTCTTTCATCCCATGATAGGTCTGGTAGATGATGCGATAGTGATAGCAGTCAAACGGCGTTTGTGTTTCTCGATCCGTGTCCCGCCGCGTGTGCATCGTCGAAACTCGCTGCTGGGTCAATTTGACGAGATGTCGACCGTAGTCCTTGGCCCCGACAGAGGATCTGCCTTGGATGCCCGCGAATCCCTGATCGCGAGAAAACTCCGCCACATGCTCCAATTGCGACGGCCAATCCCCCAACTGGAGCTCGATCGGCAATCCGAAGGGAAAATCGCATCCCCAGAAAGTTTTCTCGCCGCCGGAAATCCGGTCCACTAAATAACCACAGACGGCTTCGCGTCGATCCTCGCCCGCCAAACGGCCCAGTCGGTCCAAAGAATCCAGCCTCAGCCTGGGCAAACCGTCCGCGCAGACACCAATGGGTCGCATTTGAGCACACCACGCTGTTTTTCCGGACAATGCGGCACCACTGAAATCAACGCCCATGACGGACCGGATCTCGGGCAGACGGATGGTCGATGGTTTCGTCGCGTTGACCAACTCGGATGGTCCAGAGAGAATCGGGGAACAGAACGGCGTCTTTGCTGTCGAATAAACTTTAGCGGCCACGGTCGATCTGAACACCGATCGCCCCCATCACCAACACCAAAACCACTTCGCTGACCTCTGCCCCTCGGAAATCCTCATGAGTATCGCACCGGATTCCTCTCACGCTTCAGCATCGGTTCCCGACGCGCGGGGCAGGTTCGGCGACTACGGCGGTCGATTTGTCCCGGAAACGCTCACTCGCGCCCTCGACCAACTGATCGATGAATACGAGCGAGCCAAGAAAGACCCCGAGTTCCAACGTGAACTGAACGGATTACTGAAGACCTTCGTCGGCCGCCCCAGCCCGTTCTACCACGCAAAACGACTGACGGAAGCTTGCGGGGGCGCCCAGATCTGGCTCAAACGCGAAGACCTCAATCACACCGGTGCCCACAAGATCAACAATACGCTTGGTCAAGCCCTGCTGACGCTGCGAATGGGCAAGACACGCGTGATCGCGGAAACAGGTGCCGGACAACACGGCGTCGCCAGTGCCACCGCCTGTGCCCACTTCGGCTTGCCATGCACGGTCTACATGGGCGCCGAAGACATCCGCCGCCAAAAACCAAATGTCTTTAGCATGAAACTCATGGGTGCGGAGATCCGCAGCGTCGAGAGCGGCTCGCGCACTTTGCGTGACGCGGTGAACGAAGCCATGCGGGACTGGATGTCGTCCGTCGAGAATACCCACTACATCATTGGCAGCGTCATCGGCCCCCATCCGTTTCCGATGATGGTTCGAGATTTCCAGGCCGTGATCGGACGCGAAACACGTGATCAATCTCGCGAAATCCTAGGCAAGTTGCCCGAGTGCGTCGTTGCTTGTGTGGGCGGTGGCAGCAACGCGGCAGGCATGTTCTATCCCTTTGTCGAAGACGACGGCGTGCGGATGGTCGGCGTGGAAGCGGGCGGACGAGGCAGCAACCCAGGCGACCACGCCGCCCCGATGTCGTTCGGTTCACCGGGCGTGCTGCACGGCAGCTACAGCTACGTGATGCAAGACGCCGACGGACAAACCTGCGACGTTCACTCGATGAGCGCCGGACTGGACTATCCGGGCGTCGGCCCCGAACACAGTTATTGGAAGGACACCGGGCGGGTCGACTACATCCAGTGCGGAGACGACGAAGCCATGGCGGCGTTCGATCAGCTTGCCCGCACCGAAGGCATCATCGCAGCCCTGGAGTCCAGCCACGCATTGGCCAAAGCGATGCAGATCGCCAGCGAGATGTCGTCCAAGGAAAACCTTGTGGTCTGCCTGTCCGGACGCGGCGACAAAGACGCCATGGAAATCGCCCGCCTCCGCGGCGAAACCTGGTAACCCGTACATCAGCAACAAGTACGTCAGCCTTTCCAGGCTGACATGCCCTCACCCAGTCAGGCTAGAAAGCCTGACGTACAAAAACCCAGTCAGGCTAGAAAGCCTGACGTACAGAAACCCAGTCAGGCTAGAAAGCCTGACGTACTCACCCAACGAAGCACGATGACGAAACTCACTTGGCTTTCTCACGCCTCTTGGCTGATCGATACCGGTTCGCATCGCATCCTGCTCGATCCTTTCTTGACCGATAACCCAACGGCCAAGTCCAAGCCGTCCGACTTCACGGACATCAGCCACATCCTGATCTCACACGGACACTTTGATCACGTGGCCGACGCTGCGGCAATCGCCAAAGCGAACGACGCTACCGTGATCGCTGTTTTTGAGATCGCTCAATGGTTCGCCGACACTCATTCCATCCAATCGACCCTCGGAATGAATCTTGGTGGCTCCGCTGACTTGCCATTCGGCACCGTCAAGATGATTCCCGCTCTGCACAGCAGCTCACTGCCCGACGGCAGCGACGCGGGTTGCCCGGCCGGATTCATTCTCACGATCAACGGCAAACGGATTTACTTTGCCTGCGACACCGCACTCTTCAGCGACATGCGTTTGTACGCTCAGGGTGTCGACGTAGCCGTGTTGCCCATCGGCGACCTGTTCACGATGGGAGTGGACGACAGTGTTGCGGCAACCAAACTGATCGAGCCGTCGGTGGTGCTGCCCACACATTATGGAACTTGGCCTCCAATCGCGCAAGACGCACAGGTTTGGGCGGAAAAGATCACCCAGCAAACCGGCGCGACGCCGGTTGTCCTGGATGTCGACGGAACCTACGAAATCTAACAAACCGCATCCGGCAGTTCGACACTCACTCCACATCTCCCTCTTTTTCCACCACCCGTTCACGAACCTTCACGTCATCGCCATCGACCTGCACTTCGAACGAGTCGACCTTGACCCGGGGATTGTCTTCCCAAGTCCCATCGGCAACGCAGAATCGCCATGCGTGCCAGGGGCAAGTCACCGAATTGCCCTCCACGTATCCTTCGGCCAGCGACGCCCCCATGTGAGGGCACAGGTCGTCGATCGCGTACCACTCGCCACTTTCCTGGCGAAATACCGCGACCATTCGACCGTCATACGGCACCGCACGGCCGCGACCGACCTCAAAATCGCTCACTTTCCCGACCACTTCAAAATCACTCACGTTCATATCCTTTAGGCTGACACCGGTTTCCCTTGTGGAAATCGGCTTGTTTCGACCAGAATTGATTTCACCCAATGGTGCAAATTTACCGCACTGCGAAATCTTGCCCACCTGACCAACCACCAAAAGCCTCCGCATGATCAATCACGAACGCCGCCGACTGCTGGAATCACGTATTTGGCCCCACGTTCAAACTCCCGCACAATACGTCGGCGGCGAACGAAACATCGTGGTCAAGGATCATGGACACCTTCGCGGCAAGCTGTGTATCGGATTCCCCGATGCCTACACGATCGGTATGAGCCACCACGGGCTGCAAGTCCTGTACTCGCTGATGAATCGCCGCTCCGACTGGTGTGCCGAACGGGTTTTCGCTCCATGGCCAGACATGGAACAGCAACTCCGCAAACACGACATACCACTCTACAGCCTGGAAACCTTCACCGCCCTGTCGGATTTCGACGTCGTCGGACTGAGCCTGCAGTACGAGATCAGCTCGCCAAACGTGTTAACCATGATCGATCTGGGAGGCATTCCACTGGATGCCGTGGATCGCACGATGGCCGATCCGCTGTTGGTCGCTGGCGGCCCGTGTTGCCAAAACCCGGAACCGATGGCGGACTACTTTGACGTCATGATCACCGGCGATGGAGAACCGGCACTGCCAGTCATCTGCGACCTCTGGATCGAACTCAAAGAAAAATATCGCCGCGCCGATGGCAGCTTTGCCGACGGTGAGACTGGCCGCCAACAGCGTGCCGATGCTTTACTCGTCGTCGCCCAACAAATCGAATACGCCTACGTCCCACGCTTCTACCAATGCGAATACGCCGACGATCGCATCCAATCCCTCACGCCCACACGCGACGACATCCCCAAAACAGTCGCCCCCAGCGTCATCAGCGACTTGGACGGAATCCCCCTACCGACCAAGCCGATCGTTCCCTACATCGAATGTGTTCACGATCGAATCGCATTAGAAATCATGCGTGGATGCCCGCACCTCTGTCGGTTCTGCCAAAGCACGGTGATCAAACGCCCGCTGCGAATCCGCGAAGTCGAAACGATCGTCGACGCCGCTTGGGAAAGCTATCTCAACACGGGCCACAACGAGATCAGCATCCTCTCGCTCTCCAGCAGTGACTACCCGCACTTCGAACCCCTGGTCAAACGACTCCACGAAGTCTTCAAGCCGGTCGGCGTGAACATCAGCGTCCCCAGCCTTCGCGTGAATGATCAACTGCGCTCGTTGCCGCAATTGATCGGTAGCGAACGTCGAAATTCATTGACACTGGCACCCGAAGTCGCCCGCGATGACATGCGGGAACAGATTCGCAAAAAGATCAAGAACAGTGACTTGATCGAAGGCTGCCGGGCCGCGTTCCAAAACGGCTTTGAGAGCGTCAAGCTGTATTTCATGTGCGGCCTGCCCGGCGAACGCGCCGTCGATCTCGATGGCATCGTCGACTTGGCTGAAACGATTGCCACCGTAGGTAAAGAAGTCCGTGGTCGCTACGCACGCGTGACCGCCAGCGTGTCTAACTTCGTCCCCAAAGCTCACACGCCGTACCAGTGGAACGGAATGCAGCGTCGGGAATACTTTCAATGGGCACACAAGTATTTGTGGAGTCGACGCACGATCCGCAGCGTGAACATCAAGTGCCACGACATCGAAACGAGCCTGCTAGAAGGCGTCATCAGCCGAGGCGATCGCCGAACCGGCAAAGCCATCCGACTGGCGTGGGAACGCGGCGCTCGCATGGACGGATGGACCGAATACCTCGATCCGCAACGATGGTGGCAAGCCCTAGCGGACGCCGGAATCAACGTCGATCGTCAAGTCCACGATAGCTATGAAATGATGGACAAGCTGCCCTGGGATCACGTCAACATCAAATTCGGACGCGGCTATCTAGAGAAAGAGCAGGGCAGGGCAACGGTTCAACTGGCCGCCATGGCCAATGCCACCTAGCTGCTGCGGGATCGAATGAAGCTTGCCTCACAACCCGACATGCATGTCCGCTACGCCCCCAGTACCGCGATCTGCTCCACCGCGTTGACGTCGGCGACCTTGGTTTCTGCGCCAGCCGAGTCGAGTCGGTACACGCCGCCACCATCGCTGTACAACACCGCCCCGTCATCCGCTACCGCATACGCCATCACGTGCTTTGCAATCGACTTGGCGGAACCGGTATCGAACGACTCACCAGGCTCGAAACGCACCAACTCCCAATCCCCTGGGACCAGCCGCATGCGTTTCTCTTGCCCCTTCTGCTGAATCGCTTTCTGCGTTTCCAAAACCCTGCCCCACAAGACACGACGCTGCGTTTGCGTCTCGGGTGTCTCCACCAGATGCTCGCTGGTCAACGGTTTGCCGACGAACATCATCGACATGAAATTGGCAAAGAAAAATAGCATCCGCATGAAACGATACGGCAACAAGAAAAAATCCTTCACCGTCGTTTTCAGATCGCCACTCTGCCGCTGCATCGGTGGTTTGTACGGTCGCCGAATCGCGTACAAAGCGCCCTGATGATCCAAACGCGGATTTAAAAAATCGTACGCTTCGTCACTCACCAAATGCTCCACGTCGCCTTCATCAACCGCAATGCGACAGATCTGCCCCGGGCCTCGACCGATCGGGTAGCCTTCGGGCGTACGTCCAACAGCCGTGCTGTGAAAATACAAAAACGCGGTTTCGTCATCACGATGCCACCACGGACACTCGTCACAGGTGTCGCCATCAGTGATCTGCCGTTGATGAGGGCGATCCGTGTGCTTGAGCTTGATGTGGACGGTACCGTCGCCTGCGGCCACCGCGAATGCCAACATGCCGTCCCAGGCATTGGCAACCAAGCCTTGCGGGTCAAAGTCGTTGCTGTGCATCAACCGCGTCTCGAACCCTTTCTCCAAGTCATACGAGAACAATCCGCCAGCGCCAAACACGTTCATCGAATAACACATCGTATTGCCGATGCCACGCGTCACCCCCGTGAATCGCGGAATCGCTTGTGGCCGCGCCGCATTCTGAAACGCACCGAGTCCGGGCATCATGCTGGCATTCAGATCCCAAGCGTCCGTTTCTTGCTTCCAACTGTTGGTCGATCGAGACCGCTGCACTCGCGACTCGGCCTCCTTGGCGAACCGACTCTCATGCGTCGTCGGATCACGATCGCCATCGACCAAATAAACCTTTCCACCGCTCAGCAAAGCCAATTTTGTCATCGTATCGGACGTCGATTCCGTGTTTCCGCTAAGTTACTGTGACATCACCTGAGACCGATCTTAATCGATTGAACCCTGCTCCGGTGCCAGCGACTGGACTAAGATAGAACGTTCCCATCACACATTTCCCAACTCTCAATGACTTGTCAATCGATGCTTCAGAAACTACTTTCCCTGACCGCACTGATCTGCTTGCTCGCCATCCAGGGCTTCAGCCCCGCTGAAGCAGCCGAAAAACCAAACATCATCTACATCCTGCTGGACGACGCGGGCTACGGGGATCTGTCCTGTTACGGACAACAGAAGTTCCAGACACCCAACATCGACCGACTGGCCCAGGAAGGCATCCAGTTCACCGACCACTACTCCGGTAGCACCGTCTGCGCACCGACGCGTTGCTCGCTGATGACCGGCCTGCATACCGGTCACACCTACGTCAGAGGAAACCGCGAAGTCAAACCGGAGGGGCAGGCAGCCATGCCGGCAGATATCGTAACGATCCCTCGCTTGCTACGTAACGCCGGCTACAAAACCGGCGCGTTCGGCAAATGGGGACTCGGCGCACCAGGCTCGCCAAGTGATCCTGCGAATCACTTCGACGTGTTCTATGGATACAACTGCCAACGTGAAGCACACAATTATTACCCGACACACTTGTGGAGCAATTTTGAGCGTGTTGAACTCGACGGCAAGACCTACACCGCACCGCTGATCGCGAACGCAGCAACTCAATTCATCAGGGACAATAAAGACGTTCCGTTCTTTGTTTACTTGCCCGTCACCATTCCGCATGCCGCCATGCACGCGCCCGAGTCCGATGTGGCACCGTTCCGCGATCAGTTTCCTGAGTACGAAAACAAAATCGGAAAGTACGCGGGCACCGAGTTTCGCAACCCCGCCGCAGCCTTTGTCGCGATGATGACGATCCTGGACAACGAAGTCGGTGAGTTGATGACGCTCCTTCAAACACTTGACCTTGACGACAACACCATCGTGATGCTCTCCAGTGACAACGGTCCACACCGCGAAGGAGGTCATGACCCGGTGCTCTTCGACAGCAACGGACCACTTCGAGGTTTCAAACGCGACCTTACCGAAGGCGGCATTCGGGCTCCGATGATCGCCCGATGGCCCGGAAAGATCGCCCCCGGCAGAAAAACGTCACACGCCTCTGCGCACTGGGACGTCCTGCCAACCGTCTGTGAACTGGCCGGCGTGAAGACACCCAACAACATCGATGGCATCTCGTTCGTCAACACCCTGATGGGCAAACCCGACCAGCAACCCCAACACGACTACCTGTACTGGGAATTCTACGAACAAGGCGGAAAACGGGCGGTCCGCTTCGGCAACTGGAAAGCGATCCAGTTGAACCTGAACAAAAATGCGGACAGTCCCGTCGCACTCTACGACCTCAGCCAAGACATCGGCGAAACCAACGACGTCGCATCCGAACATCCCGACTTGGTCGCCAAAGCAAAACGCTTTTTCACCGATGCCCACACACCCAGCGAGTTCTGGAGCTTCGGCACAAAAAAGCAGAAGTAGCCGCACGCTATCGACTTTCCAAGTCGAAAACGAACGCCACCATACGCCCAAACACAAACCATACGCTCTCCGCCGCGACTCCCTACCGCCACCTCCCCCAAGGAACTTGGGGAACGTCGAGCGACGATTGTCGTTCGACTTTCTAAGTCGAAAACAAACGCCACCATACGCCCAAACACAAACCATACGCTCTCCGCCGCGACTCCCTACCGCCACCTCCCCCAAGGAACTTGGGGGAGGTCGAGCAGAGCCTTTTAGGCGAATGCGAGGGAGGGGGCCTGTCTGCCCAAGAATACGTTTGAACGTGGCAAATCGCTTGCCGGGGCACGCTATCGACTTGGAAAGTCGAGCGACAATTGTCGTTCGACTTTCCAAGTCGAAAACGAACGCCACCATACGCCCAAACACAAACCATACGCTCTCCGCCGAGACGCCTTAACGTCGATCAATCTCCGCCGCCGCACCGATTCGAATCGATTCGGTTGCGGCCAAGCACATTGCGACCGACCATCGCCCGTCCTCCGCCGTGCAATGCAACGCGGTGCCGTTCTGAATTGCATCGGCGACGCGAACGATCTGATCCTCCAACTCAAACAACTCACCGGTCGGTTTCTCGATCGGGATCGTTGTGACTTCGTTGCCATCAAACGCCCGCAACGAAAAAGTCGGATGCCGAGTCCGATCCATCGCACCACTCCACGACGCCCACAAAGCACCCTTGGTCCCTGTGATCTTCGCCGTTTGATGATGCTCAAACGCGCTGAGCGTTTGCGTCACCACGGCATAGGCGCCCCCATCAAGATGCATGATCGCGCTGAAATTGTCTTGCAACTCAGGGTGATCCGGCTGCCGAGAATTGGCCGTTGCATAAACCGATTTTGGCTCGCCTGCCGACGCAAGGTACCAGCGTGCCAAGTCAAAGAAGTGGATCGGTTCCTCAAGAATCCAGTTTCCGACGCGATGGATGTCGTACCGCCAACCATCCGCTCCTTGACGATACGGATTTCGAGACAATTCGACGAGACAGTACTGCGGCGTCCCAATGAATCCGTCTTCGATCATCTCCTTGGCCTTGCCCCACATCGATGACAATCGCAGTTCGTGTCCGACGCACAGCAAACGATCCCGTTCCTTGGCCAAATCGATCATCGAATCGCACTCGCCCAGCGAAACACCCATTGGCTTTTCCAACAGCAAGTGCTTTCCAGCGGACAACACCGCCGTGGCGACTTCATGGTGCAGATAGCTGGGCACCACCACATCAACGACGGTGACTTCACCACGAGACAACAGCTCTCGATAGTCGGTGGTCACAAAAGCATCAGGATACATCTCGCGTGCAGCAGCAGCAGACGCATCGCTTCTGGCCGCAATGGCAACCAACTTTGCATTGTCAGCTTTCGCGATCGCATCGGCATGATGTTTTCCCCATGCTCCAAATCCGATCAGTCCGTAGGCAACCTTATTGTCATCCATCAATCTCGTATCCCTTTCGATAACTGCGTTTCATCAATGATGCGGCGACTTCATCCCCGACAATCTGCTCCTGCACGGGGTCCCAGGTGATCTCTCGATGCACTCGCAAACAGATGTTGGCCAAGTGACAGGTGGTCAAAATCCGATGATGCGAATCAATGTCGGAGATAGGAGTTTGGCGAGTCCGCAAACACTGAAAGAAATTGCCCATGTGCGACCCGGGCTCGCCACCGTACAAATCTTGCAACACACCCTCGGGCAGCGGACGTTCCGCCAACTGCGTGACCGGCGTGCCCTCCAAAGTTCCTCGATTGACAAAGAAACGTCCTTGCGTCCCCGTGAACGTGATTCCGTTTCGCGACGAATCAATCAACATTTCAATGTCGTTGTCAAACTGACAAGTGACTGAAAAATTGATCGGCGTGTTGTAGGTGTCATCACGCGTCGGCATTCCATCGACCAGCGTCTGATTCATCTTCGCGGTCCCCGCAACACGCTTGGGGCCACCGTCGGCTTGACCGATCGCCCATTGCGCGATGTCAACGTGATGTGCCCCCCAATCACAAAGCTGCCCGCCTGCGTACTCATACCACCAGCGAAACGTTCGGTGCGTTCGCTCCGGTATGTACTCCGTCAACGGCGCTGGCCCCAACCAACGCTCCCAGTTCAGGGTTGCCGGAGGCGACGACGCGTCAAACGGACCACCTTCCCAGCCCTTATCAAGTCCGATGTGAATCTTCTGCAGGGTCCCGACGCGGCCATCTCGAACCATCGCGATCGCTGTCAAAAAACGATTGTTGTATTCACTCCGCTGCTGCGTCCCCACCTGAAACACTCGCCCGGTTTCCTTGACCACATCGCGGATACGTTTTCCTTCGTCGATCGTCACCGCAACCGGCTTTTCACAGTAAACATCCTTGCCCGCTCGCATGGCTTCGATTGCGATTTTGGCGTGCCAGTGATCGGGCGTTGCGATCAAGACCGCGTCAATGTCTGGCCTTTCTAGCACACGACGATAATCGTCGACCAGTTCACAGCGATCGCCTGTGACATGCTTCTTCGCGTACCGCCCGGCATCCTGATCCAATTCACATATGGCAGCGATATCGCCCAATTCCGCAGCCAGCTTTCCGATCGCGATCCCCCGTCCCTGTCGCTTGGTTTTCGGCTGAAATCCAGCGCCGATCAATCCCAACACCGGCCGATCATTCTTTGCCGAATCGTCGGCCAACACATCACCGTAACAGACGCTCGTGGACGCCAACGCGGTTGCCGCAGTCGCCAAGAATGCGCGGCGGTTCGTCTTTCGATGTTTCATGAATACGATTCGCTAACAAGCCAGGAAGACAGATAAAATCGGATCAGGTGATGGACCATTGTAACCATCTCCAATCCGCGCCGGGGCACCTTAGGATGCCCTTGGAATCTGAACGCAGCGTCCATCTTGCAATCCCAAACGCACAAAATCTCCATCGACCTCAATTCGCTCCACACTCATCACCTCACGGTCTTGATCGCCCCAAGTCAACGTCCAGCCAAGCCAAGCAAATCCCGATGAGGATTGAGACAACTGCAGGACATCGTTTGGATGTCTGACACCAAACTCAGGACAATACCAACCTGTTCCCTTGCCCCACCGATCACTCTCTCGAAGACTGCGAAGACGTACGATGTCTTGGCCGTAAATCAATTCGGCCACCTCGGACGCACCAGAAAGCTCACACCGCCAGCTTGGATGGACATGCAACCGACTGACCAACTGATGCTGCCCACGTGATCGAATCCAGTCCACGACCGTCCACGAGCATCCATCCGCCAAAACCAAGCGTCCTACTTCGCGAACGCCCAAGTGACGATACGCGTCGTGCGTTGCCACACACCAACTTAGCGAGTCTTCTCTGCCGCTTGCGCGCCACGTGATGTGCCCTCGACGCCCCATGCGAAATCGACTCCACAGATCACAGTGATCCACACCATCGACCTGCAATACATTGTGTGCTTCCGTCGCGCGACAATACCGCCGCATCTCAGATGGCTCGTAGTCAAAATTCCCCGAGTCCACCAACAGCGGGCGGCCAGCAACCGAAGCGACTACCTGCAATAAATCCGCGTGCGCATGAGCGGGCAATGAATCACACCCCACGTCGCTGACATCAAAGACAAACTTTTCCCGACCACTGGGGCAATCAACCCAAGGTTCAGCCACCGTCTCCGTGCCATCGAATCTGATCGTCGAGTTTTCTCCTGTCCACTCGAACAACACCGATGGATTTGGAGTCTCGTCCATCGCCGAATCGCCAAACAGCGGAATGCTGCCGTCCGAATGAAGCACATGCTGTAACCACCGGCACATCAACTCGGCTACCGTGACCAATTGACCTCGCATGGGATGCGACGCAAATTCGGTCGCATCGACCAACTCCAGTACGCAAAACAGCATGATGGCATGATACGTCGGCGTGCGTTCAAAATGCTCACCGCTCGGCAAAACCTGCAATCGAATCTCACGCATCAATCGCGACTCGAACCGTGGCAGCGACTTCCCTGAGAGCGTCTCTAAAAAGCAATTCGCAAACACCAACGTCGCCAGGTTTTCCAGCAGATGGTTCCCCCCGAGATCCCACTCAAGATTGCGTGCCAGCCACCGCAACTGGTCGTGAACACTCAACCAAAAAGCAGTCTCGATGTCATCCTCGAGCTCAAACGCCGCAGCGAAACAGATCCAAACACGCAGTCGACGTGAGATGCAAAACGGATGCCAAGCGTTTTCATCTCGATCTGGAAATTGATGCAGCGGATCACTGAGCCAACCGCGCAGCAAATCATTCGCGGCCTCCAAATCATGCTCTGCCAATTCCAACAGGTATTCGTGACACTGCAGATGGAACAACCACAACCGAGGCTCGTCTCCTCGCCAACGAATCGACTGGAGCGACGTCGTATCCTGCTCGGTCAGCCTGACCGACTGATTGAGAAAACAAAACGTGCCTTCGGCCATTTGAGATCCGTCATGGCCGCGATGCGACCAAGCACTCAGTCGCTTTTCAGATAGCCGGGTCAGCGACTCCTTCGCTCCGGCTCGTAGACAGCATGCATCTCTGCCAAGCTGAAAGATCATCCGTTCGGGAAGACGACGACGGACCTTAAGCTGCACGCTCTTCCAAGCCCGTCCAATCAGTTGGCTGGGTTTGTGATAGGCCAGCAGGTTCGACACACGAGCGAGCCGGCGTCCAAAGAACCGTTCGCTCAGCATACCTACTTATTCCATCTCTTTGCGTCGATCGATCTGCGGGAGTCGAGAAAACTACCCAACCTGTTCCGCTTGCGTTTTCGCAGCAACACCAGCCGATGAACTTGACTTCGATCGACGCTCCTCAGGACCGATCGCAGGCAAATCTGCCACAACGGTGGTGACCGGCTGACCGGATGCAACCTCCCGCAACAATGTCAGATAGGTTGCGGCGAGATCGTTTCGGTCGAAGTGCTTCAGTGCAAAACGCCTTGCGTCGCTCCCCATCGCACGCGCCAGCTCGGGATCCTCCGCCAACCGCAAGACGGCATTGAACAACTCGGCATCGTCTTCCGGCTCGACGGCCACACCGCCGCCCGCCATCATCACGATGTCGCGCGCGGGCCCTTTCACGCCCATGATGATCGGTCGTTCCATCGCCATGGTTTCAAAAATCTTGGATGGAATCACCGTCGCAAACAACGCGACATTGCTCAAGTGAACCAAACACGCGTCCGATGTCGCCAACACCTTGGGCATCTGAGGCTTATCCAAATGCCCGGTCATCACGATGAAATCATCCAGCCGAAGCTCTGAAACCGTCTCACGCAATGACGACAGTTTCGCGCCTCCTCCAACGACCATGAACACGACATCGTCACGACCTGCATCGCGTAGACGCTCAGCGGTTCGCACCACGATGTCCAATCCATGCGCCAGCCCCACGGTACCGACATAGGAGCAGATGAACTTGCCCTGCAAGCCATAGGTCTCCACGATGTCCAAACAACGTTCCTCGGGTGTGAACTGCTCTGGGTCCACCCCGTTGGTGATCACTGAAATCCGATCACCCAAGCCAACCTTTTTCATGATGTTGGTTCGGTAACCCGAACCAACGGCGACGATGTGTGATGCGTTTCGATACATCCATCGTTCGATCACCTCCAACGCTCGGATGATCGGTGATCGCCCCATGGCACCAACGGTTAAAATGGATTCCGGCCATATATCGCGAATCTCCAACACCAATGGCCGCCACTTCAACCAGCTCGCCAAGACGCCGGCAACGCCACAAAAAAACTGTGGACTTGTGGCGACGATCACGTTGGGCCGTCTGACAAAGAACACGAAGGCGAACAGAGCGGAAAACATGTAGGACAAGAAATTCAGGATCAAGTCCTTCTTGCCTGGCTTGGGGCGAATGCGGGTCCACACCCGGACCACTTCTATCCCGTCGATCGTTTCTCTAACCGGCCAAAGTCCGTTCGAGTATCCCTCGTAGACCTCTCCATTAGGCACATTGGGCGCACAAGTGATCACCGTGACCTCATGCCCGGCCGCCGCCCACCGCGCGCAATGGTCATGCGTCCGAGATGCCGGCGCATTCCCTTCGGGCGTGAAGTAGTGCGAAAAGAAGACGATTTTCACGGTCTGATTGGCGTGGTCAAGAAAAGTGCGGCCCCAATCGGGCATCGGGATGAGAGCAAAATAGGCTGGGCTTTAGAAGGCTCCATTGTCTTCAATCGCGATCGCCTTCGCACAGAATAAGCGACGAAATGGCCGGTGAAATCCCAAATTCACCAACGTTCAGTCCGATCGCGAAAGCTGTAGCACGCTGCGGCTAAGGAACAATCCCGCTAAGAACCGTTTCCAATTCGTACTGAGTCAGCTCTCGCACGACTTTGGCCGGCGATCCGACGGCCAGTACCCCATCCGGCAAATCGCTCAGAACGACACTGTTTGCACCAATGATGACTCGGCTACCGATGCAAATCGATCCGGAAACCACCGCGCCCGTTGCAATGTAAACATGGTCGCCAATCTTCGGCACGCCCGGCTGACCAGGATTTCGACCCACCGTGACATTGGTGCCAATATGACAATAGTCGCCGATCACACAATCCTTGTGCAACACCACTCCCAGTCCCCAGTATCCGATGACGATCGACTTGCCAAGTGAAGCACTTGACGGAACGAAACCGCCAAAGATCAATCGGTTGATCCAAGTGATCACCCAACCGATTCGCCGCATCCCATGTCGATGAAACCAATTGCCAATCCGGTAGCAAATCACGGTGGGATTCATCTCAACAATTCCCTGAACTGCTGGACTGCATTTTCAAGCGAATTCTCACGCACAGCCCGACGATACGCGTTCTCGGCAAACTGCGATCGCAACGATCGATTACCACATAGCTCAATCACGCGTGCGGCCATCGCCTCATGATCTGCGACATCAACAATGAAGCCGCCGACTTCATCGACAACCATATCGGACACCGCTCCCACATCGGTCGCAACCGTCGGCACCTTCAACGCGATCGTCTCCAGCAATGCATTGGGGAAACCCTCCGCATGCGAACAAAACAAAATCACGTCCAACTCTCGCAAACGCTCTTTCTTGTCGTTGTCTAGCCAACCGCCATACTTGATTGCACCGTCACCGCGTTGTTGAATCAAACGCTGCAACTCGTCCAAATCCGCGCCATCGCCAAACACAATCGCGCGAATCTGCGGGTTCACTTTCCGCAATTGGTCAACCACCTCAACAAAATCCCAAATCCCTTTCGATTTCTCGATCCGATTGTAAAAACCGACCACCGCACCGGTTCCATCGGACGACGACACAGGTTCATCGATGTCCACAAACGCCGACGCTCGCAACCAGTTCTCTAATACGACAAAGCGAGATTCGGCTTCCCCGACTTGGGCGTACATCTCCACATAAAAATCTTTCCAACGCTCACTCTGACAGAGGACGCGCCACGAGCACCGAACAACCAGTCGACCAAATCTGCGCATCCAAGCACGAGATTGCAGTTGGTTCATCAAGTGACCTGATCGTGGGAACAACACCACTCGTTTCCCAAGACAACGTCCCAGGATCGCGATCGTCCCCTTCTCCAAGAAACTGTTTCCATGGCTGGTGAAACAAACGACATAACGCACCCGACTCGTCGTCATCAACCAGAGACTTTTCAGAATTCGAATCACGGATGATGGTGCACGTCGCCAGCCAGACTGATTGCGAATGCTGCTGATCGTCGAATCGACCAACAAGAACTCGTAGTCCTGCTGCAATTCACTCTCGACCAGACTACTGCACGCAAAAGCTAAACCGCCAATCCGATCGTCCTCGGCGGTACGCCTGAACGCTCCGATCACCAACACCTTCTCTTTCTTACTCATGTGGCTGCGGCTACTGAACGATCCTGACCGGCATATTCCTCATGCATTTTGATAAGGTTGCCATGCCAACTCGTCCTCATGGGCAAACCTGATGAACTGAACACAAACACCGAGCATGACCCAAAAGTGAATCATACCGACCATGTCGTTGCCAAGCGAATTGAGCATGCTGACCGCCAAGAAACCGATCACGAAATCACGTTCCAACCCCATCCCCTCTGTCGCTTTCGCCAATCGGTACATCATCAATGCAAAACAACAAAAGCCAAAGAAGCCCCATTCGGTCAACAGCGTCACATAGAAATTGTGCGACCCCAGTTTCCGCAGCGTTCCATCCGTTCGGCGTTCACGAAAGAACTTGGTGTGGTATTTCTCTCGGTACTGCCCAAACCCGATCCCAACGAACCCGTGCTCGTAACCCACCTGCAATGCAGCGGATGCCACGGCAATCCGTCCCGCACCTCCCCTCGCGATGACATCTCGATTGGTCAATCGCGTGAAAACGGCTCGCTGAGTGATGCGGCTGATCTCTTTTTCAAAATAGAGTGATACCCCAGCGATCACCAAACCAGTGATCAACAACCCATTGAACAATCTCGGATTGCGCCAGGTCTGTGACATGAAACATCCCACCATTCCCACCAGCGCATTTCGGGAACCGGTCAAAACCATAATCGGAATCAGCCCAACCGCGACTGCCAAACGCACACCGTTTGGAATCACCAGGTTGCGGTTGATGACGATCAGCAACACAAAGCAACCACCAAATCCGATAGCGTTAGGGTTCTCAAACAAACCCGACAACCGATACTCGCCCTGATTGAAAGCCAACAGTCCAAAGTACGCGGAGACAATGAAAGAGACGACAGATGCATACAGTCCGATGATCAGTGAGCGTCGTGACGTCACCCCAAACGTCGCCACATAAAGAATCAGAATAGAACCGATCAATGGCACGTTTGCCAACATGTCTCGACCGCCGAAGAGAACCGTTACGATCGAGCCATAGAATATGGCCGCGAACAGCAACCTGGAAAACTGGCGTGTCACAGCGGCCTCACGAACAAATTTGGGCCACACAAAGGCACAGATAACCAGTGCAATCACACGATAGGGCTTGAACATTGTGTCAATGCCGACCAACTCCAGTAAATTGGGAACATTGACGAACAACATCATGCCCCAATACAGGTAGTCCGTCACCGCATAGCGTTGCTTTCCTGAATCATTCTGCATAACGCACTATTTCCATTCGCGACGATCTCGACGAGTCCATGTCAAATACTCGACCTGTGCTCACATCGCCACCTGATACTTATCGAACCAGATCGCCAACTGAAACAGTTTCCACAAGAAGAACGCATCACGCTCTGATCCAGATTGATGCCTCGCCAGCATTGCATCCACAGCAGACTGCTTCAGCATGCCCTTTTCAGCCATGCCCGCAAAATGGTCACGAGCCATTTCATTGAGCGGCCCTCGCAACCACGCTGAGTAGGGCACGCCAAATCCAGACTTCCTCGCTGTCAATATCTCACTAGGAACAATTCCCGAAAGAGACTCGCGAAGCAACCACTTCTGTACGCCCGAACGGACCTTGAATGAACTAGGAAGCGATACAGCAAAGTCGACCAAGTCATTCTCAAGTAACGGCACTCGCACTTCTATTCCATTTGCCATCGACGCTCGATCGACTTTCTCCAGAAATACGTCGGGCAATACAATCTCCAGGTCCGTCAGCAACATTGCTTGGACACTGTCCAAACTCGAGTACTTACCGGCGATTTCTTTGTATCGCTCAAACGGTTGTTGATCCAGCAATCGACGCCCGATGCCATCACTAAACACACCACTCAATCGTTCTGTCGAGGTTTCGGTCGTCAACAACCGTGCGAACCTGTCTCCTCTATTTTTGGGCAGGAAGCATTGCAGATACCGTGAGAGACGCTGAGGCAGTGCACCCGAAATTCCGGGAATCCTGAGAACTTGAGCGATGCACCGATAGAACGCCTCATGAGTCAGCGTTCGATATCGCCGATATCCTCCAAACAATTCATCTCCGCCATCGCCCTGCAACACAACCTTGATGTCTGCAAGATTCTGTCTGCACAGCAGGTACAACGGAATATTTGCCGAATCGCCAAAGGGCAAATCATGGCACTCCACCAACGCCGAAACGGTTGCCTCCAGCCCAAAACCGGAAACTTGAACCTCGTGATGCTCCGTATCAAATCGCTCCGCAACGAGCTTGGCCAATTCCAACTCACTTTTGTCAGCGAAATCAAAGGCCACCGAGAATGTCCGGAGCTTTCCTGGGTAATGCCGGGACGCAAACGCAGTGATGGCCGAAGAATCCAAACCGCCGCTGAGAAACACGCCAATCGGAACATCTCCCGTCAACTGAGATCGAACCGCCGCCTCCAATCGCTCGCGTGTCTCCTCAATCGCATCTCCAACTGTTCCCGAGTATCCACCAGGTTCCGGATACCAATAGACTCCCGTCACCGGCGACTGATCACCGCGACTCCAGATCGCATAGCTCGCAGGCGGCAACTGCGAGATTCCCGCGAATAGAGTCTTGCCACCCAGCGAAACTCCAAATTGCAGGAACTCGGAAAACGCCTGAAACTGCACTTCTCGCTTCAGCTCCGGTACCGCGTGCAAAATCGCCTTGATCTCCGAAGCGAGCACCAACTGCCCGCCATGGGAATAAAGGTACAGCGGCTTGACGCCCAACCGGTCTCTCGCGACCGTCAGCGTCTTGGCATCACGATCCCAAAACGCGAACGCAAAGATCCCATTGAGCTTCCTTAGACAATCAACTCCCCAGTGCTTCAAGCCATAGGCCAACACTTCGGTATCGCAGTGGGTACGGAACCGCACTCCGAGAGCTTCCAACTCGGACTTGAGCTGAGCAAAGTTGTAGATTTCACCGTTGTAGACCAGGGTAAACCTACCGCCGTCAATGGTAAATGGCTGATTGGCTCCCGCGGTCAAGTCGACGATGCTTAATCGTGTATGCCCCAATCCCACATGCTCATCGACAATAGCATCACTGAAATCTGGACCGCGATGAGACAACGTTTCGGTCGCCTCGCGAACCCGAGACGGATCAATCTCGGTTTCATTCGAATCAAAAAGGGCAAAGATTCCACACATCGACCTAGACCGCCGGCCGACGAATCTGGTCACGGAACTGTGATGTCACTCGCTGACCAAAAAACAAACCCGCCGCTGTCATTGCGTTTCGTATCTTGTCATCAGCAAGCTCTCTATCAGCAACCAATCGATCGAGCGCAGCAACAAGCTCGGACTCGCTCGGCTGTGTCACCAAGCAACCAATTCCGTGCTCTCTCACGAACTCCGACAAAAACGCGTTCTCCGGTGAATGCACCAACAGGGGCAGCCCGCTCAACATCATCGGAATGGTGCGAGTTGGAAAAATCGTTTGATACTCGACAGCTCCGTACCCACCCGTCAACCCGTGCGTCAAAGCAACTAGGTCATACTGCCGGATCTCCGACATCATGTCATCGAACGACAGATGCCCCAACGCCCCGTGATAGTGCTCTGTGGAAACGTTCAAGCCACGCTGAGCCAACAACAATCGCGGAACATCTGTGTAAAAGTGCAATTCATAGTCACAGCGAGATCGCACAGCCGCTTGCAAACGCAACGTGGCATCCAGATTGGATTGATTGAAATTCCCAAACAGGACAATTCTCTTCGTCCCTGTGACAGAAACGGGCTCTCTTTCAAAACGGGACGGATACTCACAAAACACATGCGTCAAGACGGAGAACTTGACCTCCGGATAAGTGTCCCGCATGTAGCCCAACATGCCATCGCTCATCACAAAAACTGTTCGTGACCTCTCAAAGATCTCAGCTTGATATTGCTGGGCACGCACGTCCTCGATGGCATCGTTGTCAACATAGGTGTTGTGAAAATACGAATCGAACGGGACATTCAATCTCTTGGCCGCCAAACATGCAGCGTAACACCACAGATCATCGGGATAGACTCCCAAAATGTGGTTGCATCGGTGCCGGGTGGCGACATCCATGATCCTTTTCACCAAGCGGTCCAATAGCCGCCAACGAAGCCGCTTAAAAAAACGAGCCCCTCTGCCTCCCAGGGACATCGCGGTCCCGAAATACTCGACCTCGGGAAACCCCTGCTGGCGCTGATGCTCAGTACGCTTTCCAAAGGCACAATCACCCAGCAAAACCAGCTCATCCGCGGAAAAGTGGGCAGCAAAGTTCTCCATCACGATCGACGAACCGCATCGCTTTGGCAGCAGCGACTCCGACACAACAAGCGTTTTGATCGAATCGACCATCAAACGATCGTCAATTTCCCATCTCAAGAATTCGGTCGAATGCGGTCGCAACTCGCTCACAACTCAGACCATCGATGGCTCGGCACTCCCGTGCCAAAGTCTCTGCTCGTTGCTGATGGTTGCGATCCGGATCTGTGAGATAGGCGTCGATTTCAGCTTCCAGTTGCGCAAAGGAATCAACAGGAGAAACGCCTCCCATTTCGATCAGTTTCTTGTAATGTGGATACTCACGAATCCTGCTCGCAGACTGCCACCACGGCAAATCGGTTCGATCGGCATCAAACATCGTCAAAACAACTGGTTTGTTGTGCGCCAGTGCATCGATCGAAAGCGTTGATCCGCTGTTGAGACAGATCGAGCACCCGGCCAACAGATTCACCAAGACGGTCAGATCGCGAGTCTCCAAGTCCCAACTCAGACCACGCTGACTCAACAATGGCAAATTCAATGCGACTCGACTGCTGCGCATTGCCTTGAGTCGATCGAGCCAACTCACGTCGGCCATGTTCCCGGTCACATTCTGTGGATGAGGACGGATCACCAGTTGCATATCGTCGCCGAAGCGCCCAGTGGACACATTGTCGGCAAGCCACTGCACAACATCGATTTCGTGAGGCGCAAAAATCGGAGCACTCATTCCGAGGAAGAGATACGGCTTGCCAGGGTCCAACCCCAAATCTTGCAACACATCACTGTTCAGGCTCGGATCGATCTCCTCTCGATGTGCATCAAAGTGAGGCACGCCCACTGGAAAGATCCGATCGCAATCCACTCCATAGTGCTGCTCAATCTCCTCCGACATGACAGGCCCCCAACTGACGAAATAGTCGGGAACCGCCGTGAACCTTCCTTTACAGGTGATATTGTCCCACGAAAGCAGATGCCCGACCGTCTTGATTCCCAATTCCTTCGCAGCCAACAACCCACTGATCTCGAACGGATCGACAGGATAGGTTGAAACGACCAGCGACGGTGAGATCGACCGAAGCTTGTCCACCAACGCCGCACGCCGATGAAACTTGCGATCCACGGCGTCAAATGCTCGATGAACAAACTGGCGTCGAAACAGCAAACGATGGGCAGCGTGATTCATCCAAGCACGATACTTCGCGTAGTTGCCGGCCAATCCAGACGCCACATACTGATGGCGAGACCACAACGCTGCGTTCTCCTGGATCGGTTCGCGTAAATATCGCCGCGCATCGTTGAGCGTCATCAGCAAATGCGTTTTCTGAAACGCAACCGACTCCGTTGCCAACTGGTCCGACTGAAACGCTTTGATCGATCCGGCCCCTGAATCAGGAGTCAACACCACCAAACGGAATCCCGCTCTGCGGAGTTGCGTTGAGAGCTTACTGTGCAGCACCATCCTTGCCGAAAATCCATTCGACAAGAGATAGCAAACTGTTGGCCCTGTCTGCTCAGATTCCAAGACAATTGCCGTCACGATAAAACACTGCCGTTCCGTTGTCCTTCCGGGACCCCGGTGCCATTCCAAAGAACTCGATACAGCGGAAGCCGGCTTCTTTCATGTGATCATAAATGGGCCGATACTCTTCGCGGACGCAGTCGTCCAACACCATCACTCCACGATCGCTCAAGAGCTTAACGGCCTCCTTACTACACTGCACCCGTTCCAAACCGTCCACCACAATGAAATCAAACTGCCGTCCTAACGTGCCCGCAAACGTGATGTACTCGGGCAATTGCTTGAGGTGGATGTCGACGACGCGTTGATCAACCTGAGACAGCAGCTTGTTGTACCAGTCCGAGTCGCTTTCAACAGAAACAACAGATTGAGCCAACTTGGAATAAAACAGCGTCGAGTTTCCGCTGCCGTACTCCAACACAGTCATTGACGAATCGAGACGAGGTGTCAGGAACTTCACAAATGGGATCGTCAGCCATGGAACCGGTGTTCCATCTTTCGCCACAGGCGATTGTTCTGCAAACGAACGTATCCAGCCATTCTGAAACAGATACCCGCTATGCGTCATCATGTACAAATAGCTCAACTGCCGCTTGTTCAACAAAAAACGAACGGTTCGTCCAATATTCATTTTATCTGCTGTAAATAAAACATGCGTCAAGCGATGCTAGGTCGATTCAACCGAACCCAAACCCGCTTCAAATCCGAGAGCAACGACTGCAGCGTCTCTCGATAGCGAGGGAACGCCCAATAAGCTGCGAGCATCACGGGAAACCCCAGGCAGTATCCACACATCAGATTCATCCACGGGGCGTCAAAGTCTATGACCGTCCCATTTGCCAGCAGCAGCCCCGCGAAAACCGAAACACAAACAATCACGTTGACTAGGTAGTCCGCAACGTAGCCAACGACCTCAATGAGGCCCCGTCGCCCAGCGAACATCAGCAACAGCCCCTGCACACCAATCAACCCGGTAAGAACAAAGGCAATCGTAACAGCCGTCAAACCGAATCTCGCTGCAATCGCCAAGCTGACGGTCAAGAGTGAGAAACAGATCGCGTAGTAGAACGTCAAACCACGGATGTCCGCATGAGCCACGTGCGCGAGGTAGCAGATCATGAGTGTGATGTGCACCCAGATATAGGGAGCCAGAATCGCAAACAGGGGAGCAACTGGTGCCCATTTCTCTCCCATCGTGAACATCACCAAGTCATCCGAAAAGGCCGCTGCAGGAACGAGAAACAAGGTGCACGGAACGAGATACAAACGCTGTAGCTTGCGAATGGTTTGCTTGAACAGCGTCCTATCCTCAATCACCTGCGACAAAGCGGCGACATTGAATCGTTTGAAACCACCAAGCATCTTCGTAACGGGGACGAGTACGAGATTGTGTGCCCGTGAATAGTAACCCAGAGAGTCCGGCCCCAAGTATCTGCCGATAATGATTCGATCGACGTTTGCACTTGCGTACCCCAAGAATCCACCCAACGTCAAAACGCTGCCAAATTTCAAGTGCGATCGAGTCGCACCAATATCCTCCAATTTTCCGGGCACAAAACCACTGATCCAAAATGCGCCAGTCGTTGAGATCAATTCCACAGACAGGGAGAAACAAACGATCGACCAAGCGCCCAGGCCGTACCATGCTGCGATGACGGCGACGAAGAATCCAACCACCAACGCGGCGATACGCCAAATCGCCAACTCACGAAATCGAAAATCACGTTGAGCAAGCGCGGTGGGTTGGTTGCCCAGACTGCTGAGCATGAAGATCCCTGCGTACCCGATCATCAGCGGTATGACCGCCGGCTCATCGAACCATTTTGCACACAAGGGTGCCCCCAGCAACATCACGCCGCAGATTGCCGCCGACATGCCCGTTCCGATCCAGAACAAGTTGACAGAATCCTGTCGCCGAAGATCCTTGACTTGTAAGGTTGACGTGGAGAAACCGAAATCCTTGAAAACAGATGTGATGGCGAAAATGGCACCCGCCATTGCCGCCAATCCATAGTCGGTGGAGGTAAGCAGCCGACTCAACACAAACACTTGCACAAAGTGGACTGCAAACGCCACACATTGCTGCAAGACAATGTAAAAGCCTGATTCGCGTTGGTTTCTCTCGATGCTTGACAATGTCTCGCCCTGAGCGTCAGCGGTCTGGTCCACCGCCTACTGGCTTTCTCGATGGGTCGCTATCGTCTTCCGCAACCCGTCCAACAGTGAGGTCATGTCACGCTGCAGGATTTCTCGCATCAGGGAATTATCGGGCTGCCGTCGCGTCATGTCGCCTTCAGGTAAACGAGGTAGATGCACGATGCGAGACTTTGAGCCGGTTTCGTTAATGATCAACTCCGCCAATTCAATAATCGTCAGTTCGACATCGCTGCCGATATTGATCACTTGGTTGGACCATCGATCGTCGCTTAAGACATTAATCACGGTGTCGAGATTGTCGTCGATATAGCAAAAGGTCCGAGTCTGGTTACCGTCACCGTACACCGGTATGTCTTCGTTCCTCAGTGCCGCATCGATGAACTTTGGAACCACGAAGTCCGTCGTTTGCTTCGGCCCATAGGTGTTGAAGAAGCGAAAGATGTTGTACTCCAACCCGTACTCTTCGTAGTACGACCGGAAAAAAGATTCACCAAGATTCTTGATGATCGCGTAGGGAAGTCGCGAATTGAGTGGCGTCGTCAGCTCATTCTGCGGCAGTTCCACTGGTTCCCCGTACACCTCCGAGGATGACGAATAGAACACGCGTTTCACACCGGTGTTCTTACTGGCTCGCAGCACATTGCGGATTCCATCGACATCATTCAACACCGAAACAGGGTTCTTCAGCGTTCGTTGAACCCCGACGACTGCCGCGTAATGAAACACGTAGTCAAATCGGTAAGACGTCATGATCTCCGTGACGTCAGACTGGTCATTGGCATCCGCCTTGATGAACGTCCAGTTGGCTCTCGACTTGGGGGGCAACTTCGATGCGCACCCGGTGCTCAAATTGTCCAGGATGACAACATGATTCGACGGCTCCTCTGTGAGTCGACAGGCAAGACTTCCGCCTACGTTTCCCGCCCCACCAGTGATCAAAATGTTCTTGCTCATCTCACTCGACCTCGGTAGTACTTTGCTAACGCGTGAACGGGTAGAAATGCCAGTCGTCGAAAAAACATCGGCAACCTACCGATCAACAGTGGTCCCGATGTAATGATTGCGGACATCTCGCTGTCGTCATGCAGTTCTAAGGGTGGCGTCGATTCGATCTCCGCGACTGCAGCTCCAAACCATGGCTCCACAGAGTTGCCAAGGTGGTACACGTGATACTCTGGTGTCGACAAACGCTGATACCCTTGTCGATCTGGCTCTGCATCGATTTCCTGCTCGCCATTGGAGGCGCCCGCAAGCCTCGGCAGGTAGTCAAAACGGCGGAAGGCTGCGGTACGTAGCATCACGACGAAATGCCCTCCACCGATCAAAGTGGTACACCGATTGCTCTTGAGCGAAAACTGCATTCTCTTTGCTTCAACAGGAAAATGCTCGACGGGCTTTCCAATGGAAGAAAGAAACTCGTCGATGGCAGAGTCCTCGACAAACTTGCCCGAGCGAACCTTGCCATGCAGTAGACCATACAGCCAAGTTGTCGCGGTCTTGTAAAAGGGATGATTGGGAGCTGGAAACGGAGAAACGGCACCGACGCTTGGGTGGCAAAGAAAAACCTCTTCCAGTCGTCGCATCCAACCATGCCGGAACAATACGTCACAGTCAGTCAAAGTCACAAACGGCTCATAGACCGCCTTGATCTCTGCTGCCACCGCGTCTGGTTTTCCGCGATTGGTTTGATTGCGAACATAGCGGTCGATCTTCTTAGCAACGATGTACGGTTCCAGAATCTGATCAACCCCGGGAATGCTGTCGTTGTTGATCACCGTTACAGAAACATGACGCTCGTCAATCGTGGCAAACAAGCTTCGAAGACACAAATCCAGCGTCTCCGCCGACTCTCGAAAGTACTCATGGTTGTCACCAATGAATATCGGCATGATAACCCGATGCCGCTTGTACGGTTGCAACTCAGAACGCTGCTTATGAGGGTTTGTTCCAACTCGCATTTGATTCAGTCTTCGCCACTCAACTCAAAATCATTGACAATTGTTTTGACAACCTTGCCGGGGTTCCCCGCGACGATGGAGAACTCAGGAACATCTTTGGTCACCACCGCACCAGCAGCCACAATCGACCACTGACCAATCCTGACTCCCTTCAAAATCATCGCGTGACGACCGATCCAGACGCCATCCTCGATCGCTACCGGCTTGCATGCCACTTGATCCGACATTTTCCAGAGCACTGAACCAGGGGGCGTACACGTCATTTCCTTTCGGGCCAGTGGCGATACAGGGTGATTGTCATTGTCAGCGATAAAAATCCCTTCTGCGCCAAAAACATGATCGCCGATGGTGATCAGATCTCTTGAGGACATGTGGGTCCCAGTTCGAAAACTGCAATGCGATCCGATGACGATCCGGCCCTCGCTGCCAAGAATGTAGCGGCCTTCCAAATGGGTGTGCTCACCGATGCGAAAGGTTTCGCCCGTTGGAACACCTGATTCTCTCTTAACCAACAGCCGATGTGAACATTGCACATGAGACAAATCAATCCCGTTGCGTTCCAGATAGCGGCGTACCTGACGAGCACGCATGCGATTGACGACTTGGACCATTCGACCGATCATCGAGATGAATTCTGCCCACTTTCGGCAACTCGTCGAAAACTCTCCAAATCCTGCATCGTGTCGATATTGATGCCGGGCTCGGCTTCAAATCCAACCACATGATCGCCGTAAAGCGATCTTCGCTGCATGATGACCTGCGTCTTGGTCAGATACACCCGACCGTCTCGAATGAAAGCATCTGGTAGTAACTGTCGTCTCGGAATGGGTTCCACGCCGCCGGTCGACAACTCCATTGATTGGCCCTCATTCATCCAATAGACCCAATGCGGATTGTGCTGGTGCGGCACACGCACCACCGTGATCAGTGAATCAGCATCAGACCGACTAAACCTTTCGATACACTGATCAATGAGGTTCCCTGGACGCTGAGGACTAGTCGGCTGCAGCAAACAAATGGCGTCATACACCTTGGCGTCTTTTTGTAGTGCCTGACAAAGATGCACCAAGACATCGATGGTGGGCGTACTATCCTGAGCAAGCTCATCAGGCCTCAGGAAAGGGACTTCGACACCAAGCCGGCGTCCGACGTCTGCTATCTCGGGATCATCCGTGGACAAGACAACGCTATCGAGTGACTCGGCCGCCAAGGCTTGCTCTATGGTCCATGCGATCAACGGACGACCACAGACATCGGCAAGGTTCTTGCGAGGGATTCCTTTTGAACCTCCGCGAGCGGGTATCACTCCGAGTACTTTCATCGATTGATCATCTCACTTGTTTGCTGACTCTCCGGTCGCCAGTCAGTAGCTCAGCGTCTTGCTGATTGACAACTGACAGGTCGCCAGCACTTCTGCGATCTTGATACCTGCGGAGCCATCACCGTAGATCGGATCGCTTGCGTACCGCCCATGGTTTGCCTGTTTTCTTGCGGCCGCCAAAATCTCTATCTCGTCGTAGTCCACATCAATAACATTCAGGCCTCGTTGCCGCCCCGACTGTCTAGACCCAATATTTACGACCGGAACACCCAGATAGGCGCATTCGCGGATTCCCACGCTGGAATTGCCGATCAGACATCGGCTGCCTAGCAACAGCTTTAGGAAATCAGTCGGCGACATGTTCTTAAAGAAGTGAAATCTCTCGGCATCGTTTCGTTCTCGAAACGAACGAATTCCGGTCGAGGTCCCATCGGACCCTGCATCGACGTTGGGCCAAAACCACAAGACTGGCATGCCCAACTGAGAAGTCGCACGGAGAGTCATTTCGACATGACGTCGCGAATCAGCGTATTCCGTAGTCACCGGGTGCTGCATGACGACGACGTAGTCATCGGAAATGCTCTTCAACTTGCCAACCCCACCGTATCGCTCAATCGGATCAAAATCCAGTTCGGGATCTGCAGCGATTTGCGCCGCAATGTCGGTGGAAGGACAACCGGTACAAAAGACCTGATCGGGGTTCTCCCCGAGCCGAATCACGCGTTGACGAGCATTCTCCGATGCGACCAAGTGAATGTCGGACAGTTTTGTCACCGCGTGCCGGACTTTTTCGTCAATGGAGCCGGTGACCTCGCCGCCTTGGATGTGGGCCACCGAAATGTTCATGTATGAACCAGCGATGGCTGTTGCGATCGTTTCGTAACGATCGGCGATCGTCACGACGACATCCGGCTCAAGCTTCAAGAAGACCGTCGACAACTCCATCACTCCGATCCCGGTCGTCTTTGCCATGGATGTCGGATTCTCGCCTTCCAACACCATGAACACGCGTTCGGCGACCTGGAATCCGTCGTTCTCGATTTCTTGCATGACGTTGCCGTAGCGATCCAATAGCGCGGAGGCAGCGACCACCAGTTGCAACTCCAATTTTGGATGTTGCTGTATCGCGTAAAGTGCTGATCGGACACGACTGTAACTTGGGCGCGCCGTGACCACGACACAGACCTTGCGCACGCGATCGTCTGACTGGTCCTGTTTCACAATCATTCCTGAATATCGTCCACGGCAAAGAGGTGGTCGGCAGGCACATCTCGATTGAGCCTCTTGCCAACGAGCGTCTGAAAGTGCTTTGCTGATATCCCGTCGCCGGGCTTCTTGAACGCAAGATCACCGCGAGCCAACTCGTGACCTTGGGGCAACGACCGTGCCGCGACAATGCTCTTTGTGAACAGCGCCCGAAGCTCGCCACTTTGCGAAGCGACAAGATCCTTGTCCACTGGATGAGCCATTGCAAGGCTGAGCATGCGCGCAGAACCCACCAACTGAGCAAGTTCGTCCACGGTCAGCGACGATTTGCTATCCGGACCGAACTGCCGCTTGGAAAATGTCATGTGCACCTCGAACATCGTTGCCCCACGGGCGATGGCGGCCAAACTGGGAACCACCGTTCCACTGTGGTCGCTCAATCCGATCGGGCAGTCATAGCGTTCTCGCATCTGGTCAATGACGTTCAATCCCCATTGCCGTGGTGGACAAGGATACGACGATGTGCACTGAAATACACCGTAGGCTCCTCCGTTCTGCTCGATGAATGCGATGGTCTCATCCAATTCTTGCCAGGAACTCATGCCACTGGAGAGCAGAATCGGCTTGCCGGTTTGGCACATTTCTTCGATCATCGGATAGTTGGTTAACTCGCCTGAGGCAAGCTTCCAGGCCGGCACCTCACACTGACTCAACCACTGAACGGCTTGTGAACTGAATGGCGAACTCATGAACAGCACGCCCCGAGACCGAGCATGTTCTGCAAGCTTCATCCATTGATCCAGCGTGAAAGCCGTGCGTCGCCAATAGTCTGATCGTGTTGCATCCTGCGGAAACACAGGGACTCGAAACTTCTCTCGCGACGTGCCCTCGTGCTCTGCAAGATGGGTTTGAAACTTCACGGCATCCACTCCCGCAGACGCTGCAGCATCCACCATCGAAAACGCCATCCCCAACGATCCTTCGTGCGCCAAACCGATCTCGGCAATCACAAAGAGTTCGCCGGAGCGATGCAACTGTTTATCACCGATTTGAAATCTTTGACAAGAAAACATGTCAGCTACAGGATTTCATCAAGAGTTCCATCGTACTTAGCACGTCTATCGCTCAGCCTTCTTGCTTGATTCCACTTCTTTGAGATCCTCTTCTGCCATTTCCTTGATCATCTTGTCAAAGGTCGCCGTATCGGTCATTTGCGTCCGTGAACGTCTTGCTTCCTGCAAGGCTTGTCGATGGTAGCCCATTTCTCTCAATCGCGCGATCCATTTCGATTTCAGCAAGGAATTGCTAGGGTCACGCTTGACCGCAGATTCCAGATGCTCCAACGCAGATTCGCCATTGCCCAAATAGGATTGCAGATCTGCGGCCAATTCGTAGCAACTGGCCCCCTCCGAAATGGTTTCGCATTGGTTGCAATGCAACTTTCCATCGGCCTGCTGAAGAAACTCGGTCGCTTTCTGTCTCAAGACTTCATCATCCGCCGCCGTCGCCAATAGCAGCTTGACGGCAACCTGTTGTGCGACGGAATTGTCATCAATGCATTCCAGCAAACTCAGTTTCGGATATCGGCGAACAAACTCCACTGCGAACCGTGCACGACGCGGTTGCAACAAGGTCGCTCGCTTCCACAACTGGGCAGCTAAGTCATAGTCATCGCCCCCGGCGGCCCACTCAGCGATCTGGATCAACTGCTCTGGACTGTGATGTTGAAACTCGCCCAATTGCTGCAACGCAGCACGAGTCAACCGCACGTCCTGATGCACAAAGTCCAGGTAAACCAGTTTCGCTCGCGGCTCAACCCCCAGTGGCAACCGCTGCAGTGCTCGCTCTACCCGCTCTAGCGCCGGTCGATATCGTTCGATCTCCGCGTCGGACACCGCATGCTCGCTCTCATCAGGGTGCCGCCAAGCTCTCCGATACTTGCTTGTCCGAGTGTTCTCGTACGCAGATGTGATTTCACTACTGCCTTCCGGTTCTCTCTCGAACACCTCATTGAGACGAGCTGATTGACGACTCAGATCCGCTGACGCAATGAGCAATTCGTAGGTTTCTCGCTGAGCAAGTCGCTCTTCAACAGCCGCGTACCCTCGTCTCACCCGTCCACTGTCGTAATACGAACTCTGCAGTGTCAGTGCAGCGGATCGAACAAGTGCTTGATCAGTTGCGTCGTCCCGCAGAGTTGGAACACACAGGGCCGCCGAAAGGATCGCCAACACTCCGACGATCATTGATGACCACGCCGTTCTACCAATGGAAGTCTTGCGGTCCGATCTGAACAGAATCGTCTCGTCCACTTCAGGCTCAGACTGCGTGGTGCCGAACGCAGCCCGGGTACAAACGATGCCAAACAAAACAACGACGATCGTAAAGTTTGCCGGAATGATCAGCCCGAAATCAGCGATTTGAGAAATCCCGATCACTCCCACCGCAAACCAACCGGCGGTACGAATTCCTTGGTCGACCGGATCCACATTCTCATTCAGCTTTCTTAGTGAGTGGATGATCATGCCGATGATTACCACAACGAGCAGCACTCCTGGGATCCCCTGCTCGACGAACAGCTCCAACCAAATATTCTCTGCGTGATGAAACCATGCTCTCGATCCCGTGTTCTGATAGGGCAGATATGCCCACGCATAGGTCGATAGCCCGGCTCCCGCTGGCAGGTGAGCCAGTCCGGTATCAATCGAATCGCCCCAATGAGACCAGCGACTGTCGTCGATCACGCCCTCGCCACTATTGAGATCGATGTCTCGCAGTCGATCCAACGTTGTCGACCCTCGACCGCCCACAGGCAAGAACAGAATCGCGCCGAGCAAAAACGTTGCCAAGAAAATCGCAACCCAGCGGAAAATCCCCTTCCTGCCACGCATGATGCCAAAGACGATCAACAGTCCCGCGAAAGCCGAAACGATCCCGGCCCGAGATCCGCAAGTCAAAATGCCCAAGCAACAGACAAGCAGCGACCCCACGGCAACGAGTGATTGAAAGTCATTGAAGAGCACCAGTAAGTCCGCAATCTCGAAGTCATCCTCGTCCACCTGTTGCCCAATAACAGTCGCCAACCTCCAGCCGATCACCCCGAGACTGCACGCAATCGCAAGGTTGAAGTACAACGCGGCATTATTACGATTGACGAACGCCCCAAAGCCGGTCTCGATGCCCATCTCGTTGGCCGGGCGTATGGACCATTCCGGGTGAATCAAACAAGTGATTCCATAGAGCACGTGCAAGCTCACACCGATCGAGATCGCGTGAAGCACGAACACGATCCGCGATGAAGTGCTGAACAGTCGCCCGGACAGCCATGCCAAGGGCAACAACAAGACAAAAACGCACGTGGCATGCCGGGTGTAGTCAGGTGCAATGGACATAGGCAACCGACTCAAGTCAGATCCTGCACCCAACAAGGGTTGCATCCAATCTTGATAGGCTGCCGCGGTTCCCTGACTCAACCATCCAACGAACGAGGCGTCGAAGGAACAACGATGCAACCACGAGTATGCGATCCACAGCCCCAGCGGAACCATCACCAACTGATGACGCAAAGTCAATTTGGGGTGGGACCACAGGGTTCCCAGCGTCAGACAGGCGGATGCGATCACCACCAACGCCAAAGCGTGGTGCGACCACCAAAGGACACCGCCGAAATCGAACCCTAGTCCTATCGGCAGCAAAGCCACCATCACGACGGCTACCCAAGCCGCGACGGTGATCGATAATCGCAGTAGGGTTTCCATAGAATCAAACGCTGCTCTGAGCAGCTAACCACCGGTAAGATTCTGGAAAGATTCTTGCATCTAGCCGGTGGCTGGTCTCAATCGACAGACCCGATCAGGCCTGTGACTGTGCCAATGCTTCTTGGCGGGCCAGAGCGAGGTCGTGGTCGACCATCAACTCGGCCAATTCTTTGCAAGTCGTGGTCGCTTCCCAGCCGAGCTTTTGCTTGGCCTTGGAACAATCGCCTAACAACAAATCGACCTCGGTCGGCCGGAAGTATCGAGGGTCGATCTCGACGTAATTGTTCCAATCCAAATCCAAGTAACCGAAGGTGTAGTCCAAGAATTGGCGAATCGTGTAGGTCTCACCCGTTGCCAAGACAAAGTCATCGGGCTCGTGGTGCTGCAGGATCATCCACATGCCCACCACATAATCCTTGGCGTAGCCCCAGTCGCGTTTTGCGTCCAAGTTGCCCAGGTAAAGTTTTTCTTGCAGCCCCAACTTGATACGAGTCGCCGCACGCGTGATTTTGCGGGTCACAAAGGTCTCGCCGCGGCGTGGTGATTCGTGATTGAACAGAATGCCGTTGCTGGCGAATAGATCGTAGGCGTGTCGATAATTGACGGTCTGGTGATACGCGTAAACCTTGGCACACGCGTAAGGACTCTGAGGCTGAAACGGAGTCTTTTCCGACTGCGGGGTCTCAAGCACGTCACCGAACATCTCGCTACTGGACGCCTGGTAAACGCGAACCGGTTTTTGCTTGTTGAGTTGCCGAGCAGCTTCCAGCACATTCAACGCGCCCACTCCGGTCGCCTGAACGGTGTACACCGGCGCATCGAACGAGACGCGAACGTGAGACTGAGCCCCCAAGTTGTAGATTTCGTCGGGAGCGACATCCAATACCAAGTTGGTCAACGACTGGCCGTCTGTCAGGTCACCGTAGTGCAAAAACAGCTTGGCATCTTCCTCGTGGGGGTCCATGTAGATCTGATCGATGCGTTCGGTGTTGAACGTGCTGCTGCGTCGAACGATGCCGTGAACTTCGTAGCCCTTTTCAAGCAGCAACTCGGCCAAGTACGAACCGTCTTGGCCTGTGATGCCGGTGATGAGAGCTTTCTTTTCGGCGGATTTCTGTGCGTTCATGTTTTTCTCGAATGAAGTCAAACGGATCGCAGGGATCCTTGCTTGGTTTCTTGAAGGTAATCCTGGTAGGTGCGGCGAATGCCCTCTTTCAATTCGACCGACGGCTGCCAGCCCGTCGATTGAATCAGATCAATGTTCGTGCGTTTGACGGGCGTGCCGTCTTTCTTGGTCAAGTCCTGGCGGATATTGCCCGTGAAACCAACGGTATCAGCCACCAGCTCAGCCAGCTCACGTATCGAAATGTCCTTGCCCGTTCCCACGTTGACGAGGTTGGGCGGATCATCAAGTGATACAAGGTGCAATATAGCGTCGGCAAGATCGTCCACATGCAAGAACTCTCGCCGAGGCGTTCCCGTCCCCCAAACAACGACTTCCTCTGCATCCGACCGGGCCGCGTCGTCAAATCGCCGAATCATCGCCGGCATCACGTGAGAGTTGTCTGGGTGATAGTTGTCACCTGGACCGTACAAATTGGTCGGCATGGCAGAATGAAAAGTAACGCCGTACTGCTGGCGGTAGTACTGACACATCTTCAATCCGCTGATCTTGGCCAACGCGTAGGCCTCATTGGTCGGCTCCAGTGGCCCCGACAGCAGGCATGACTCCTCCATCGGTTGTGGAGCCATTCTCGGGTAGATGCAGGTGCTGCCGAGAAACAAGAAACGCTTGGTGCCCCACCGATACGCCGCGTCGATCGCGTTGGCGGCCATCATCAGATTGTCGTAGATGAACTGCGCCGGAAAGGTGTCGTTGGCATGGATGCCGCCCACCTTTGCCGCTGCAAAGATCACGATGTCCGGTCTTTCCTGATCAAAGAACTCTTCGACGTCACGCTGTCGGATCAAGTCGAGCTGATTCCGGTCCCGCGTGATGATTTGATCGGAATCAAACCCCGCTTGCAGAAACCGCCGAACGACGGCGCCGCCGACCATCCCGCGATGACCCGCGACAAAGACACGACCAGCGGCATTCGTGATCTGATTCATCAACCAAGCTGACAGGGGGAACAATGTTAACGGTGAGAAAATTGGCGACCTGTGTCCGGATCGGCATTGAGCCGAAGTTTGATGGCCAGATTCTACGCGGAAACGTCGTTTATTTCAGGAGGGGTCTATTTCAGGGTGGCCGGGCTTGGCAGGCCGTTGGGGGATTCAGAAACCGATCCCGTAGTATTCGAACCCCTTTTTCGCGAGGTCAAGGTTCTTGAGCTTGTTTCGTCCATCGAACAAAAACGCAGGCTTTTTCATCGAATCAAGCACTTTTGCGAAATCCAGCTTGGCGAATTCATCCCACTCGGTCAGCAAGGCGACCGCGTGAGCCTGCTCGGCGGCTTCCTCGCAACTGACCGCCACTGTCACATGATCATGGATCAATCGTCGCTTGGAGTCGCTCAACTCTCCATCGGCTTCTGCAAAGACGTACTCCAACTCCTGCCGAATCTGCTGCTCACCGACGCGGGGATCGTAAATACACAGCCTTGCCTTTTCGAGCAGCAAGTCGCGACAGACGTAGATCGATGCTGATTCGCGAGTGTCGTTGGTGTCCTTTTTGAAGGCAAATCCCCAAATGGCGATCTTTTTGTCGGAAACGGTGTTGAACATCGTTCGTACCATTCTTGTCACGAAACGTTTCTTTTGGAAATCGTTCATCTTTACGACCTGCTCCCAATACTCCGCGACTTCGGGTAGCCCAAAGTACTCACAGAGGTAGACCAAGTTCAGAATGTCCTTTTGAAAGCAACTGCCTCCGAATCCGACCGAGGCCTTCAAGAACTTGGGACCGATTCGAGAATCGCTACCGATCGCCGCGGCGACTTCGTCCACGTCCGCTTCGGTGGCCTCACACAACGCGGAGATCGCATTGATCGAAGAAACCCGCTGTGCCAAGAATGCGTTGGCGGTCAGCTTTGACAGCTCACTGCTCCACAAGTTGGTGGTCAACAGACGTTCGCGTGGCACCCAGCGAGCATAGACATCCACCAAGGCCTGGATCGCATCAGGGCTCTCGCCGCCGATCAAGACGCGATCGGGATCCAACAAGTCTTCGATCGCCGTTCCTTCGGCGAGGAACTCTGGATTGCTCAGCACATCAAACGTGGCGTTGTTGTTTGAATTGGACAGGATACGCTTGACGGCTTCGGCGGTACGAACCGGCAGGGTGGATTTTTCAACGACGATCTTGTGACCTTCGGAAACATCTGCAATTTGCCGGGCACACTTTTCAACGAACTCCAGATTCGCAGCCCGACCGGCACCCACACCGAATGTTTTTGTTGGCGTGTTAACCGAGATGAACACCATGTCTGCGTTGCGAATCGATTCTTCCACAGCAGTCGTGAAGGTCAGATTCTTTCCACGACACTGTTGAACGATTTCTGTCAGTCCCGGCTCGTAAATCGGCAGCGTGTCCGAGTTCCATTGGGCAATCCGATGCTCATTGATATCGACGACGCGAACATCAATGTCCGGACATTGTTTCGCAATCATCGCCATCGTGGGACCACCGACGTAGCCGGCACCGATGCAGCAAATGCGTCGAATGGGATGTGTTTTATTGACCATAGAACTATCTAAATTGGTAGCGTAGTAGGATGAAAGTCATCGAGAAAAGGACAGGGCAGAAACGAACAGATCGGGTTCGCCCGATGTCATTTGGCGAGCGTTCCAATCGGCTCCAGTTGGCAATCGTCGAGCTTGACACTCACGCCCTGATCCATGAAACGCACGGAGACCAACAAGCGAGTTTCTTGGTCACGTCGCAACACGGTTCCTTCGAACCCAGCGAAGGCTCCATTGCGAACTCGCACCATTTGTCCCGGCTCCAGTCGGCTTTCGACCGACAGCGGAACGCCCATCTCGATCAAGTCTCGAATTTGACGAAGATCATTGAGCAGCATCGGTGTGTCCGTGATCTCGGACGCTTTCTGAACACAACCGGTACAAACCGCTTGATAACGCGAGTCGTTGTCACCGCACAAAAAGACGTAGTTATTGAATAGAGGCGCGTAGGTCGTTCGCACACGGCCTGCGGGCGAGCGGCGGCGATGGGCAATCTGTGGACCATAGTGCGGCAACTCGAGTCGCCGCAATTGCCGCATCAGCTGTTTTTCTTGACGCGACTTGGTGTACAGCAGCCACCATGTTCCCAAAGCGATCTCGGTCTCCAACAGATCGGCCGGATAATGGTCTGGTTCTTGAGGCAGGATTGGCAACGGACAAACACCGTAAAAAGGAAACGGGGGAACATAGTGAGGGCGCAGACTTCGTCCACCTGGGTGGCAGACCCTATCAAAATTCCGGCAACGACTTGGATTGCATCATTCCTGACGACTCGGTGCCGAAGAACAGCAAAAAGCGATATTTACGAGCGTTTTGAAGCCGCATCATGTCGTTCTCTCAGCGGGTGTCAGAATGATTGATTGGCAGAGAATTGACAAGGATTGCCGGTCTGAAAGGCCCGATTCCCCTGCAGCATAGCAACGCGACTGGGGCAATCGCCATGACCGGTACAATCGATTGCAATCACAGAATGAGCCTTCCATGCTTCATACGGGCCTAGCCCGGATTATTCACGCTAGCTCACTACAGTCTTCGCAATACGTTCGCACGAAACGGCTTACGCGGATCGGCACGAAAACAGGCTGTACAGATCAGCCGCCACGCGATAGCGTCCGGTTCTCACGACTGTCATCGGGAACCGGACGCTATCGCGTGCCGGCTGATGAATATCCGGCCTAGTGCGAGACACTGCGATCAGACGACAGAGAGGGGGTCGGCAACACCGACAGACGAACGACTCTCCGTTTCATCCGAACCGGTGGATTCAAGAGCCGTCAAGAGCTCGTCGATCTGCGGCCGCAAGACCATCAGTCGCTCGGCGAGCTCTGACAGTTTGGAGTAAGCCTTCGGATCATCGCCACGCAAAATGACCTCCAGTCGTCCGATGCAGATCAACTCGGTCTTTCCGCGGGGGTAAGCAAAAAGCGGAATCTTGAGCTGCAGCTGCCGAACGCGGTCAGGAAGTCGAACGGCAGACCAATTGGCGTGATAGCCTTCGTGAAGCCATGCCAAGTTGAGGTCGATTTTGATCCGTGCAAAATCCCGCTCTTTGGCAAACTGAACCAATGGGTTCCAAATCGACTCCCAGTTGCCCGTTCCCTGCAGAGGAACACTCGACTGCGTTTTCCCATCCTCACACGTCTTGGGGCTGATCAAGAAGGATCGGCAAAGGGAGGAAAGTCGGATCACGACCAAGCGGAATTCTGCGTGACCGAAGGAACGAGTAAACACCAACACTCCCAACGCCATCACGACCCCCAAGCCCGAGAGCCAAGGCATCTTGAGATACGTTGACAGGATTGCCAGCACCGTCGTGAACGTGCATAACCCTGCCACCATCAACAACATTCCATGGTGGCCAAACTTTGCTTCCAGCAAATGATGCAAGTGAGCACGATCGGTCGCGTAGATACTGCGTCCCGTCAGCCAACGTCGCAGCACCGCGGCACTGGAATCAAACAGGGGAATCGCCAGAATGGCAACCGGCGCCGACGCCAATAGCGTCGGACTCTTCATGCTGCTCCACACGGCCAGAACGCCCACAAACAAGCCGATGACCATGCTGCCTGCATCACCGAGAAAGATCGATGCGGGCGGGCGGTTGTAGTTCAAAAAGCCGATCAACGATCCCGCCAAACAGAACGCGACCAATGCAGCCATGATGGAACCGTGTTGCCAACTCAGCACTGCCAGTCCCAAGCTGATGAAGATACCAGCGGTTGTTGCCACACCGTCGGCACCGTCGATCAGATTCAACGCGTTGACTGCAATCAGCAACCACAGAACCGTAACGGGATAGGCCAGTGGGCCAAGGTTAAACTGGTAGCCAAACAGATTGATCGACTCGACCACCGTGCCCGTCCCGATCATCACGCTGATGATCAGGATCTGAGCGAGAAGTTTTTGACGCCCTCGCATGTTCCACTTGTCGTCGACCAACCCGACCAACAACATCGCGCCGGCACAGAAGAAAAGCCCGTACCAGCGAGCTTGGATATATTCCAGTTCAAACCCGCCCCAATAGCGGTCATAGGAAATCACCGCTGCAAAGGCAACAAAGACCGAAACCAGTACCGCCACCCCACCACCCAACGCAATCGGTTTACGATGCAACTTTCGTTCGGCGTCAGGCGCATCGACGATCCCGACCAAATGGGCAAGCCATCGGACCACTGGCACCAGTACCAGTGAAGTGGCCAGAGAGAGGCCCAACGATCCGAGAATTAGCCACAGCATGCGGGGCGCCTTGGGGGACGAAACAACTCCCCCAACGGGGAGATTCATGACTCCATGTGAACTACATTGTCGTTCTAATGCAGGTTCACTTCAGTATAAAACGTCGGTTGTTTGGCAAAATGAACCAGACCCGAATTCTTGGAATCTTTCGTCAGGTCGCATGCAAACCCCCGCGTACTTAGGGTCCATTTCGCCGTTTTACCGACTTGACCTGTACAGGCGACATCAGCGTTGAAATCCGCACAGATGCTCTTTCCGTCAGTTTTGGTTAATTCCGCACGTCCGTTACGGCGATAAACCTAGCTAGAGAAGTCTGGCCTCCGGGATCAGGCGACTCGAAATCGAAATTGACTATACCGAATGCCGTTGATGCCAAGGGGGGCCAAATGGCGATTCGTTCTGCTTGTGCGGGCTCCGCACAACACGACACACTGACAGATCCGACCGTCGCAAACGAAAACTCGTTGGCGCAGCGTTCTCTCACCCAGCGAAATAAGTCTCACGAGATCCGCCGTTACGCACGGCGGCAGTCTCTGCGACGAATCGTGCTGGCAGGGCTCGCAGCGGTCATTGTCGCCGGCTCGACCGGCTGCACATCGTTATCCTCTGGTTTTCGCAAAGCGTTTAACCAGAGCGATTGCATTGACGATTTCATGATCGGACATCGCAATCGTGTAATGGCTCTCAAAGCTTGGTATCGCGAGCGAGATTGCCATTGCAACAAACAGAACCTGGATGAATTCCAAGCAGGTTTCATCCAAGGCTACATCGACGTTGCCGAAGGCAGCGACGGTTGCACACCGGCGGTTGCCCCCAGTGAGTATTGGGGCTGGAAATACCAGTCACCCAATGGTCAGTGTGCGGTCAACTCCTGGTTCGCAGGCTACCCGCTCGGCGTGAAAGCGGCCGAACAGGATGGCGTCGGCCATTGGGGTGAGATTCGCCCCACGGGATTGACCCAACCCTACGGCTCGGGACTGCCAGGATCACATTCGTATCCGACGCAGCCTTATCACGGTGAACCGACGGTGATCTTCGACGAACACGGCGTTCCGATGCTAACCGGCCCCGGCGTAATCAACAACTTGGATGCGTCCCCGGCTTCGGCAGCTTCGCAAACAACGACCGATTCGGTGGAGCATGGATCGCCCTCGGATTCTGTTCCAGAAGATGCCACCTTGCAACTGCAAGATGCATTGGATGGCCCCGCGCCAAACGTGGGCTTACCCAATGTCGATGCCGAAGCGGGCCGAGCATTGCAGATACAACCGTTGGGCAGCACAGGCGGCTCAACGAAAACAGGTAGCTCGACTGCAGATCTTGCAGAGGCCAGCGACCTGGTTCCCTACGGAACACAAACGACGTACTCACTCAACGATGCGTCAACGGATGATTCAATGGAACAAGAAGCGATCCAACAAATCTTTGGTGCGATCGACTTGCCCAACTCAGGCGTACAAAACTCGAGCGTACAACCTGCATCCAACGCAACTCAGTCGACTTCGCCTACCGATTCTGCGGCAGTTGAAACCGCTGACGCAAGTGACGCACTGCAGTTCAAGTTCGAGTAAACATTGCTATTGCCGCCTGGGATATTTTCACTAGGGCCCAACGAGAGAGTTCAGGGATGACAACGAAACTTGCTACGGCCAGCCAAGCAACTTCACGCTTGCGAAAGCGCATGATCGGCTGGGCGGCCAAATCCATTGCGGCCGGATTGCTGATCGCATCGACAACCGGTTGCACCGCGCTGACGCAACCGATCGACGGAGTGCCAGCCAACCGACTGCCGCGTGAATTCTTTGCCGAGCCAAAGAATGATTTGGTGCCGGTCGACATCGCCATGCTGTCACTGGAACCGTCTCGTGAGTACCTCATCGGTCCGGGCGACATCCTGGGCGTTTACATCGAAGGCGTCTTGCCCTTCAATCCGCCCAACTCGCCGCCCGAACCCCCGCCGGTGAATTTCCCCGATGCGGAGAGCACTCTCCCCCCGTCGATCGGTTATCCGATTGCGGTTCAAGAAGACGGCACGCTTTCGCTGCCTCTGATCGAACCGCTCAAGGTCGGTGACTTGACGCTGGAACAAGTGCGTGACGCGGTCCGCGAAGCCTACATCGACAGCGACATTCTGCGTCCCGAGAAAGCTCGACCGATCGTGACGATCATCAAAGAACGTACGGTCGACGTGATCGTGGTCCGCGAAGACGGCGGTGGCGGGTTGTCGACGAACAACTTGGGCTCTCAGTTTCTGACCGGCGGCAGTGATCGCTCGGCACGTGGAGGCCTGGTCAAGCTGAAGGCATACCAGAACGACATTCTGCACGCTTTGGTCGAAACCGGTGGCCTGCCCGGCCTGAACGCAAAGAACGAGGTCAAGGTCCTGCGAGCCAATCGCACCAATCAGGCCATTCGCGATAAGTTCATGGAACAGTTCTACGCCCAACAACGCGCCGCGATGTTGGACCCCTGTGCCTGTGCCCCCGAGTTGCCCGAAGATCCCACGATCTTGCGAATCCCACTACGCCTGCCGCCAGGAGTGATGCCGCAAATCAGCCGCAAGGACGTCGAGCTGCACGACGGCGACATCATCTACATCGAGTCACGAGAAACGGAGATTTTCTACACCGGTGGTTTGCTCCCCGGTGGCCAGTTCCCGCTACCACGTGACTATGACCTCGACGTGCTGGGCGCCATGGCCATGGCGGGCAACGGAGCCTACGGCACCGGACGTCAAGGTGGCGGCGGAATCGGAGGCCTCGGTGGTCAAATCGCAACCCTGCCACCAGGACTGCTGTACATCCTTCGCAATACCAAATGCAACGGACAGGTTGCCATCGAAGTCGACTTGACCGAAGCGATCAACGATCCGAGAAAACGACCGTTGATCCAAGCAGGTGACACGCTGATCCTGCAATACAAGTGCGAAGAAGAGCTGATCAACTTCGGCCTGGGCACCTTCTTCACCTTCGGAATCCGCGAACTGCTTGCCAACTAAAGACGCAAACAGCAGCTCGTCAACTCAAGAGCTCGCCCCGACTTGATCGGGGCGAGCTTTTTTCGTTGCACAAAGCTTCAGTGAAAGAGTTTCCCTGCCAACTCGCGATCGAATTGCCCGCGAGTCATCACCGTTGGTATCCCCGCTGCACGTGCGGCATCCAACCGCGAAACCTGCACGTGCGGACCAAAGGCTATCAGCTTTGCCTCGGGACAAAGCTGACCACATTGCTCGACCAACGTCTCTGTCAGCTTGCTCCGGGTGGCCAGATCCAAAATCACGAACCGAATCTCACTCAGCTCAGTTGGCATTTGAGTCGCCAGAACAAACTCGAGGTCATTCGCCTGCGCGGCGGCACGCACACGCGACGCGAACATCAAGTCACCCGATAGGAATACGACGCTGGGCATCAAGACCGCTTTTCGATTTCGCGTTTCATGAACGCCAAGCCTTCGGTGGCCAACGTGATTTCGTCATCGAACATTCGACGCCAAATCTTGGTCGCCGCGGCGATCTCCGGCAAAGCCAACCCGAACGCTTCGATCACAAGCCAACTGTCGTAGCCGCTCTTGACGATGGCGTCAAAGTTGTCGTCCCATCGTACGATTCCCTTGCCGGGCGTGCTGCGATCGTTCTCGCTGATGTGAATGTGAATCAGCTTGTCACCTCCGGCATTGATCGCATCAGCGATCGACTTTTCCTCGATGTTGGAATGGAAGGTGTCGTACATCATTCCACAATTGGGGTGGTCGACTTCACGAACAAAGCGTGCGGAGTCCCCGTGGGCATTGAGCAGGTAGCACTCGAACCGGTTGAGTGCTTCGACGCCCAACATCACACCGACTTGACCTGCATACTCGGCGACCTCACGCATGCTCTGGACGCCCCATTTCCACTCGTCCTGCGTGGGGCCTTCACCAGAAAAGTAGCCGATCGCGGAGTGATAGGGACCGACCAAGGTTTCGACACCGGCCGCGGCACAGCAGTCGAGCGTCTTCTTGGTCAGCTCGATTCCTTTCTTTCGAACAGCCGGATCCGGCGAGATCGGGTTGTCTTCTTCGCCACGAATCGTCACGGCGGTGCGTGCCAATCCCATCGCATCGAGTTTCTTACCGAGACTTGCGTAGTCCAAATCCAGATTGAACATGGGCAATTCGACACCATCAAAACCGGCGGCCTTGAGTTGTTCGCAAACGGGCAGCAGCTCATCGGTTACTTCACCGCTCCAGAGCAGCAGGTTCATGCCGTATTTCATCGCGTATGCATCACTTGGGGTTAGGGAGAATGAAAAGGAAGGTCGATGTGACTGGTGCCATCGGCACGTGTCAAAAAACGACGACGACGAGATTCTATCATTTCGCCGGCTTCGGTGAGCCAGGGGAGCAGCGTGTCGGGCAGAAGCGGCAGATTGACACGTTTCATCACCTGATTGAGCCGCATGAGCAGCTTTTCAGGGTCCAAATAGTCCAACAAAAATCGACTGTCCGCAAAACGCAACATCGTCTCCGCCAAACGATCCGTGGGTTTTCCGGTGATCACATTGACACACCGCTGGACGATCCTTGCCCGCTGCTCATCAAACAACGCGTAGTACTGGCGACCGATCTCGGCGCGATCTCGCAACCAAAACGCGTCGAGAAAAATCTCGATCAGGATGTGCCCGACGAACGTGGGTCGAAAGCCTTCATCACCCGGCAACCGATCTCGCAATTGAACGGCCAACGCCATATTGGTCTCGACAAAGGCCGCCGTGGAGTGAAACCAGCGGTCATCGTTGACGTGATGCAAGATGCCCTGGGCGACCTGACGCAGTTCGTCATCGGGGCTGTTCAGATGCAGCATTGCTGATCGCCCCCTGGCGCGGATCTTTCGATCGATGACACTCAACCAATCAGGAACTCCCGTTGAAATCGCCACCAGCGGTTCGTCGAAATACGGCATGGCGTGGCACAGAAAGTTCATCGCTGAGTCCGACTCATATCTGGTGTTTCATCACCGAGCCAATACTCGATCGCTCGCCGATTGGACTCAAACGCCATGTTGTCCAAATGCCCGGCTGTTGGAATCGTCCACACGAAATGATCCAGTTCATCGCGGGCCAACTTGATCTCGGCATCATTATCGATTCGGCAAAGATAAAACAAATCGATGACCGGTGAAACCACTCCGTGGTAGTCGTACGAATTGGGAAACGTCACCAACAGTATTTGTTCAACCAGACGCAGTTGGGTTTCTTCGATGACCTCTCGCTGCAACGCTTGTTCGATCGTTTCGCCACGATCGACGAAGCCACCGGGTAATCCCCAACGTCCCTTGCCCGGGTTGCGTGCGCGACGCACCAACAGCAATTCTCCTTTTTCGTTGACGATCAAGCCACCCACCGCGGCAACCGGACCGAAGAACAATGTCATTCCGCAGGCAGCGCATCGAAACGGAATGCTTGCCGGCGACTGGTTGGCTTCACCACACCTCGGGCAAAACTGAAACGCGGACTCGATCGGAACCGACATAGAAAACGAACTTTAGCGAGGTGATGAAACAATTCGAACGGGTGATGCCTAATCTGCCACGGCCGCGCCAGGGTATGACGCACCGGCGAACTGAGCCGCACGGAGAACGCCACAAGTAGGAAAGGATTGACTTAGTTTTTCCAATTCGGCGGGCGATTGGATGACTCCCACCCCCATCGACTCCAATACTGTGGGATCCAATCGCGTCCTTACCAAGACGCGATGCTCCTGCATGATTCTTTGCAGTACTCGTGCCCAAGCATTGTTTTGATGAGAGGGAGGAAAGCCATCTTTGGCCTCAGTGTCGTCTTCGTCATCATCCGACTCTTCTGCCTGCATCGCGGACTCCGATTCATCCATGTCGCTATCCACTCGGGTCAAACGCCCCGTGGGCGGCTCTTCGATATCAGTCCAAATCACGATCGTCCCACCATCGGCGACAAACCGAAGCGCCGCATGTGCGGCGCGAATCGCGTTGGCCCACGTCTGCTGCCGTGACTCACCGTCCAGCGATGCGACCACCAATTCAGCCTTGGGTGGCACGGAATCCGGCTCGTTGACTCTCGACGTCACTTGCCCTCCGATCGCATCCGGTGTCCCCGCAAAAACGTTGCCAACGAGTCCCTTTGCATTGGCGGTCACTCCCAGCACAAGCTGAACGCCCAACAGCCACCGAGTCTCAGCGGACATCTTGCCCACGGCCAACGGCTGATCAAATCCCCGATCGGCATTCAGGAATCGCGAAACGGTTGCTGAATCGGCGAGCGAGGGAAAGATCCCCGTCAGATCACGTTTCAGCTCGACGTCGTCCGCACGAATCGCGTGCACAGGCAATACGAAATCCGCATCGATCACGGCTCGATTGAGATAGATCGGTTCCGCATCCCCATCCGCACCCAAATATCGCAATTGGCCACGTCGGCGGGACTGATGCACAATCACGGCACACTCGCCGGCGACCGAGCGAACCTCCTGAACGGTTTGTTCCGTCGCCTCGTCCCACAGGACGATGTCCACGTCACCAATATCGGACTGATGCAACGCTCGCAAAAGGCCTGATACGACTTCGCCGATTTGAGGAACATTGGGGTCCAGTGCGATGGCAACGCGGTCGCCAGGAACGATGGCTGCATCAATGCCGGGAAAGTCCAAGGGGGCATTGAGCGACTTGACCACCTCATCGATCACGTCGGACAACTCCGCGTCTGAACCACTTTCGTACTCCCACACCGCGTCCGACGCAAGATTCGGGACGTCACTGGAAAACAACACGTTGTATTCACCGAGGCAATTGGGGGATGATATTTCGGGGTAGATCTTTGCACGATTATGGGTTATCCCGTGAACCCGACGGTCACGCAAGTGCGGGGACCACACCGCGCACCGCCAGATTGTCCATGATTTTGCCACATTTCAACACCGGACTCGCCATCTCGATGCTGGCAATTGCCTTGCTGGTTGCGGGTTGTGGTCGCGGTGACAACCCAGAAAGTTCATCCTCCTCTGGTCCAGCGTTACCTGAGCAGCCCGCCCAAGACTTCCTCAGCCGCACCTTCGCGACCTACCAAACGGCGACATCCTATCGTGACCAAGGCGTCGTACGCCTGAGCGTCTCGATCAATGATCGAATCCAACGTGAAACGGCACCGCTGAACGTTTCGTTTCACAATCAGATGTTTCTTCTCAGTGCCTACGACGTTCGCATGTGGTCGGATGCAAAACAGGTCTTGCTTTGGCTGGAAGATCCCACGACGGACCACCATGACTCACAAGTCCGAGTCCAACGTCGCAAGTCCGGCACACGTTTGCAACTCGAGGAACTGTTGGACGACACGATCATTACGGAACGACTCAATGCGGGACTTGCGGGCCCCGCACCGCAACTGGAATGGTTGTTCGCTCCAGAGCCGATGGAAAAACTTTTTCAGTCCGAAAACAAGATCCGCTATGACGGACATGAGACCATCGACGGAACTCCATGTGTCATCGTTCACGCGCAAGCCGGCGACGATGTCTACCGTTTCTTTATCGCACGTGACTCGATGCTGATTCGACGCGTTGAGCTGCCGCCTCCTCGTGCCGAAGTGATCGCCTTGGCAACAGGTGCCGATCCGCTGAACGTGCGTGTCATGGGCTTGGAGCTGGACTTGGTCGGTGCGACCTTGCAACCGCCCGCCGAAATGCTGCAACGGCCCCCGATGCCCCAGCGACCTCAATGGGTTCACGCCCTCGTGCCACTGCCACCATCGCCACCCTCCGCCTCTCTGGGGCGGTCACTCAACAATGTCCGATTCGGCACAGAACTCGAACGCGAACTGACATCCGACGGCACCGTCGTGGTGGTCTTCGTTGCCGACCGCGTCGACCTGACCGACGGCGGGGCAATGCTGACACCGCATTCCGCCCAGTCCATCGCATCACTCAATCTGTGGCGTCAGCTCCTGCCCGGTTCAATGAAACGCCGCTTGCGTTCTTTTGCGATCGTCGACAACTCATCCATCGCCGCGGAACTGAACCAACCTGGCTCCCTGCCCGCCCTGGTGGATGCACAGCAGCGTTTTCAAGACGCGACGAAGACACGCCCGGGTGACCTGGTGATCATAGACGGCCAACGCAAAGTCGCGTGGGTTCAATCCGGCCTCAACGCGTCGGGCTTGCCGGCCTTTGGGACCGTCGTTGGCGATGTTTTGAACAAAATCGAGGTTTCACAACGACTGCATGAGCAGTGGCAATCGGACCAAAAAGCGTACCGCGAAAAAATCACGGAGCTTTCGGTTCGCTAAAGACTGATCTTGCGACTCGCCAGGGGCATTGGCGACACTCTGGTCCCCCTCCCAAGTCCGACCCGATGGATGTTGTCATGGATGCCGATTTCCACGAATCGCAAAATCCCTTTTCGATCTTCGCTCAGCAACAACGTCAACCACGACAGGCTTTCCTATCAGCAGCCAAGTTGCTGATCCTTTGCGTGATCGCCTTCATCGTCTTGGTGACCGCAACGGGCACTTGGCAACGCTGGACGGTGCAGCGAATGGCAGACCGATTGCCGCAACTCTCTGCTGATGAAAAATGCGCAGCGCTGACTCAACTCGCCCGACACGACGTCCTGGCGATTGCGACGTTGACGCAGTCCTTGACGGACGAGTCCGCGATGGTCTCCGCCCACGCAAACGAGCTGATCTCCCAAGCTCAGCGGCAATGGCTAACGCTGCCGGCCAAAGAGCGGCTTCTGCGTCAAACAACGTTGGCGACCGCATTGTCAGAACTGCGACCATCGTCGTCCTCAGAAACACAAGTCGTCGCCGTCGCTCGGGACCTGATTCGAGACTCATCCGGCGCCGCGGACGAAGAATCACGACGAGTCTACGAACTCGCACTGACCGCCATCGCAAACACATCGAGGGGCGATGATCCGGCGATCGACACTACCAGTGAGCGTGGTCAGCTAGCATTCGACGGCCAAACTTCCTTGCCTGCGATGTCTGATACACCCTTGCCGCTGGGCAACACAAACGTGCAGTGGACCGACTGGCCGCCCTCGGCTCCGACGGTCGTCAAAGCTTCGGTTCAAACTTTGCGCGAAGTGGACGTCAGCACCGTGGTCCTGGGACAACCTCGCGTCGCTGTGACGGAAGACACTGTCGACGCACGAGATATCGAACCCGCTACGGCTCGGCAAACCCCGGTGATCACACCGACCGTCCATCTGGCTGCGGACCCGATCGATTCACTGGCAAACGACTCGTTGGCGACTTGCCTGGCCGGACTGCAAAGCCCCAGCCGACTGGTGCGACTGCGAGCAATCGAGTCACTTTCACAGAGCACCGATCCCCAGGCCCGACAAATCCTGGTTGAACACCTGCCGGTGGAAACCGACCAAACGGCCGCCTTTCGAATCCGCAAAGCCCTACAGCCTTAGCCCGGACTGCTCAAAGTTTGGTGTTGTGTCTTTTTGGGTTTGCGCAAGTTTATGTCCCTACTGCCGGCGCAGCTGGTGGCCCCCAGTGAGCCTCAGGCGCTAGCCGTGGGCCTGAGGCGGAATGTGGTGCCGGCCCACGGCTAGCGCCTGAGGCTCACTTTGATTGCGATGCATGGATCAAAAACATGGACTGAGAAAACAATGTCAACACCAAACTTTGAGCAGTCCGTGGCTAGCGCCATCGGCTCACAGAAATTGCAGAATGCGAACCGTTTGAAGCGACAGCGTGCAATTTTCGCCGCCTGCGGGTAAAACGGTGGTAGTCCACCCAACCACCCACAACACGAGGCCCGTCCGTGAACGTTCGTACGATGATTGCCGCTCTCCTGCTCGGCATGCTCTCCCTGACACCTGGTTGCATCGGAGTCGATTCGCAGCATCCGCTGAGCGATCCAGCCGACGCCGTATTGGACACGCGGCTCAACGGCCAATGGGTCCAAACGGAAGAGAAGGTCACGATCCGCTATCAGGTCAAAGCGGCTGGCGGTGAAGCCCCCAAAGGACTGCACCGGATGACGATGACAATCGACAAGGACACCGCCTCAACGTACTTCTTTGTCACTCAGCTCGGTGAGCATCGCTACATCAACATGGCGAACTTTGAGACCGACGACGCGCCGGAAAAATGGGATCCCGCCAAGGTCACTTACTACAGCATCTTTGGCTACGAACTCGTCAACGAAAACGAAATCACTCTGCAACCGCTCAACGAAAAATTCTTTGAGAAACTCGTCGAGAATGGTGAACTGAAAAAACGTGTCGACAAAGTTGACCTGGAACAGCTCACGATCGACATCGAGCCCAACAAAGATGATGACTCGGCTTCGGACCCATCGTTTGAGCTGACCAGCGATTCAAAAACGCTGGCCAAAGTCTTCACCAATCACGCCAAGGAACTATGGCAAGGCAAAACGCTGCGAGTCACACGCGCGGGCACCCAGTCGGCTGGCAAGTGATCGGAACCCTACTGAGACTGCTGATTTAATCGTGTTGCGTTATCACTGTGAGCCGATGGCGCTAGCCACGGGCCTCGAAGGGTTTCGTCAACACCATTGGGCCCGCGGCTAGCGCCTTGCGGCTCACTCAATCAGCAGTCTCCTGCTGCGGCCAGGCAAGTGTTAAGTTTGCCAATCAGAACTCGTCACTCGGCAAACAGCACGCAAATCGGTGTGGGCACCATGGCTGCTTTCATGGTGAACTGCAATTGGCCGGATTGCTGATCGATCTCAAAGATCGTTACGGAATTGGTGTTCTGGCCCGCAGCGAGCAGCCATTTGCCGGTCGGGTCCAAGGCAAAGTTCCTCGGCCACGCGCCGCGGATCGGCTCGACTTCGATCAGCTCCAAAGTGCCGTCGGCTTCTTTGACACGGTATGCCGTGATGGAATCGTTGCCTCGATTCGCCGCGTAGACAAATTTTCCGTTGGGATGCACACGAATTTCGGAAGAGCTATTGAATCGTTCCCCGGCTTTCACGGCTTCCGAAAGTGTCTCAATGGTCTGCTTCGGTGACATCGTCCCCGCCTTCGCGTCGTAGTCGAACACGGTCACGGAGAGAGAAAGCTCGTTGAGCAAGTAGACGATTTTTCCGTTCGGGTGGAACTTCATGTGACGTGGACCGCCGCCGGGAACACTTTGGCCAAAACCATGTGGCGTCAGTGTTGCCGTTTCTGTGTCCACTTTCCAAATCACGACTTGATCCATTCCCAGATCGGGAACGAACAGAAAGCGATTGTCGGGCGACGTGCCGGTCCAGTGTGCGTGCGGCGATGTCTGCCGATTGGGCACGACATCGGATCCTCCGACGTGTTTGTACAGCCCCGTTCGCTCGACGATTCCACCGTCATCGTCAAGACGAAACGCTGCGGTGCTGCCACCGCCGTACTGCGCGGTGAACAAGACCTTTCCCGTGCGATCGACCGAAACATGGGCGGCACCGCCATCACCGATCTCCGCAGAGCTGTGCCACGTCAAACTTGTTTGTGCACCGTCTCGATGGATCGTGTAAGCCGAAACGGATGGCTTTCCCTCGTGATTGCCCACGCTGTAGAGAACGTTTCCGTTGGGATGCAACGCCAAGAATCCCGGTCCGTCGGCTTCAGCGGCCAACGTTGCCTGCGACAACTCGCCTTTCTCAGTATCAAACTTGGCGTGATAGATCCCCTTGCTCAGTCCGTTGCGTGGGGTACTGGTTCCGAACCAAACGTCAACCGTTTCGGCATGAGCGTCGGCAAGTTGAAACATGGTGACTGAGAGTGAGCCTACGAAGAGGAATAGCAGAGACTGCAGGGCAGAGCAGGGCAGGGGAGAAAGGATCATTCGAAACCATCTGGGGCGGTTTGGGGGACGAAACGTGAAACACGTTGCATGAAACATCACGCGATGGGGCACGCACAGATCACCCATTTTAACGAATCGAAAGGCAGGGCAGGCAAATACAGCAGCCAACCTCCCGACAAACCGTCACAATCCGCAAATTCGACTCAACGTGCGCAAGCGGATTCGACGATACAACGACTGACACACCCTCTTTACGCAAACACGCGAGATGTACGCATGGATGGCGGCAACCGCAGCTATTTGGCTCCGAAACTCCTGATTCTTCCCTTGGCTCTCTGCTTGATCGGCCCGCAGGCCCTCTGCCTGATCGACACTGCACGAGCTGACGAGAAGGTCACAACATCGGATGTCCAACCAGCTCTCGCCCTCGGCACGACCGATTCCCCCGGGGCAATTCAACAGGTCGCGGGCAAACAACCGGGACGACGCGAAACACGTCCCATCGCCACCGTGCTCAACGACGGCCCCCAATCGGCTCCGACAACCGGTCCCATACGATCGATTTTGGGCAACCTGTTCAACGGCCCGGCTGCAGCCGAACCCGCCCCATCAGCGCCACGTGCAGCTCGCGCGGTGAACACGCCCCGTGAAGCGGCCGATTGGACGGGGATCCCGTATCACCAAGCCACCAGCACACCGTCGCGTCCGACCACCAGCGCGCCCATTCGAGACCCTCGTCCAGGCGAAACTCGAATGCCGACCGCTGGCACTGCACCATCCGTCAGGACAACGCCACCATCGGTTCCAGCGGCCGCCCCGTTGACCAACGTCCCAAAACCGCCGGCCTTGGCATCCACGTCGTCCAGCCGACAAAGTGCAACCGAGACACCGGTCACCGAAGACACTCAGGTGGCAGCTCCTCAGTTCTCGCGAGTGGAAGCACCCAAGCTTTCCAGCGAAGCAAGCAGCCGCCGGCGTGGACGTCGCGATATCCCATCGCTGGACGCATCCGAAGTCGCCGCCGCCGGAGAGGGTGCCTCGCCTGTCGCCGAAGAAGTCTTGGTGCCGAAAATCGCTCGACGCGAATTGACTCAAGACAAACCCAAAACGACACCCACTCAAGTCGCCAAGTCTGCTCCGGTCAAATCGACCGCGCAGGCCGATGTGCCAGCGAAGACTGCAACGAAGACACCAGCCCAAACACCCACGGCTGAAATCGCGACCGTCCCTCGCAAGGCAATCCCCACTCCGCAGCCAACTCCCGAGCCAGCGGTTGCCAAAGTAGAGACAGCCGCTCCGGCACAAACTGCTGACGAAACGACTGCTAAGGAAACGACTGCTGCCGAAACAGCAACACCGTCGCAGTCCATCGCTGCTGCAACGACCAACAACGCCACAACCCCAGAAACCGAGGACGGCCCAACCGCGACCTTGGCGACTCCCGTTATGGCATCGCCACAGCCATCCACGGTCGCTTCCGTACCGAGCAGCGTGCCCTTGGCTCCAAGTGCCAGCACGGTTTCGCAACGTAGTGGCCCGCCGAGCAGCGATTTCGATCACGTATCGAATTTCCAAGCACGGCGTCCGATGGAAACACCCCACAGTTACTCCGCAGTGCCAGACGCACCAATCGGATCGGGTGTCCCCAACACACAAACCAACGCCTCCGGTGTGACTTTCCGTCCGCCGACCAGCATGCCCGCACCATCGTCGATTCCAGGCTACAGCCAAGCACCTGCTTACACGGCTGTCCCCTATCAATCGCCTCAACAGCCCTACGTTGCTGCTGGTGCGCCGACGACGACTGCGCAAAACCGAATCGCGACGGCACCTCCAGCACCCCCGACTTCGCCTTACACCGAACCCGGTTCCGACAACGCTTACTATCCCGCCGATCCATACGCGCAACAGACTCCGCAATCGTTGGCACAAGCACCGGCAACCGCCCCAGCTCAGTCTCCAGCGGTTCCCGCACCACGCAGCTTTGTCGACACTCCGCCGACCCAATCGGCACCGTCGGCCACGGCGACCGCGCGGTCGCAACCGGCCGAGTTCAACGACAAACCGTTCGCCAGCGCCCCGGAACAACGCTACCGCAATCAACCCATTGAAACGCGTGCGTTGCCACCAGGGCAAACCGCCGTGGCTTCGGAGCTGCCCGGAATCCGCGTGGTCACTCACGGCCCGTCCAAGGTCATGATCCGTCAGACCAACCAGTTCGAGATCCGCGTCGAAAACCGCGGTTCAATCGACGCCACGGGTGTCATGGTTCGTGCCGTGATTCCTGATTGGGCAGAAGTCCAAGGTCAGAGCGCCTCTCGTGGAACGGTCGACGCACAGTCGGGCGACGGGAACGAAAAACTCGTCTGGGAAATCGATTCACTGCCAGCCGGCACGAGCGAAAAGCTGTTCGTACGACTCAAGGCAGAACGCAGTGGCACGCACGGTTTGGATGTCGACTGGACATTGATCCCACAAAAAAGCGTGACACAAGTTGTGGTTCGAGAGCCTCAGTTGAACTTGATGATCGAAGGTCCCGAGTCGGTGGTCTACGGTGAATCACAGACCTATCGTGTTCGCGTCCTGAATCCCGGCGACGGAATCGCTCCCAACGTCGTGTTCACATTGTCACCCAACTCACCGACACCGCAAACGCAACGCATCGGCGACATCCCGTCCGGCAAAGAAGCTCAATTCGAAGTCGAACTGACCGCCCAAGACCTTGGCGACCTCAAGATCCACGGACTCGCATCGGGCGACTTGGAATTGCAAGCCGAAGCAAGCAAGACGATCAAGGTTTCCGCCGCGGCATTGTCCGCTGTCATGAACGGCCCCGAGCTGAAGTATCAAGACACGGAAGCGGTTTACAACTTGCAATTGCTCAACGAAGGCGACGCAACGAGCAAGAACATCGTTGCTTCTCTCAGCCTGCCGGCAGGTGCAGAATACCTCGGCGGCATCGATGACGCGAAACAGCGTGGCGCACTGCTGACTTGGCAGATCGACGCACTGGCCCCCGGAGCAGTTCGCGACTACCAATTCCGATGCTTGATGAAATCACCCGGCGAACAAACCTTTGCCTTTGAGTGCAAGGGCTCCGCAGCCGGACAAACGGATGTCGCACTGGACACAACGGTCGAATCCATCGCCGACTTGGTGTTGACCATCCAAGACCCCGTGGCACCGGCTCCGGTCAACGCCGAAGTCGTCTATGAGATCTCGATCCGCAACCGCGGCAGCAAGGACGCCAACGGTGTTCGTGCCATCGCCCAGTTCAGCAACGGCATCGAGCCACGACGCGTGGAAGGCCACAGCGGAGAAGTGCTGACCGGACAAGTGTTGTTCGATCCGATTCCAGTGATCGCAGCGGGCAGCGAAGTCAAGCTGCGAGTGATCGCGGAAGCCGGCGAAGGTGGACACCATCGTTTCCGAACCGAAATTCGCAGCGGCGAAACGGTCTTGGTCGCCGAGGAAGCCACTCATTACATGAGCCAACGCTCCGACCGCGTCAGCCGCCGCAGCACGTCCAGCAGCGAACTGAAGTAGGCTCAAGACCGTAGTACGTCAGCCTTTCCAGGCTGACATACGATGCAAAGGTCAGCCTGGAAAGGCTAACGTACAACTGCTGACGCACATCCTTACCCCGCCAACAACGCCGCGGCGATCAAGAACGCGGCCAATCCGATCGGGTAAACGATTCCCACGTTGGCCATGTTCGATCCAGTCAAATTATCCAACGCTTCTTGCGTGTCTCGCAATCCATGCAATTGGCCTTCTTTCTTGGACGTTGCATAGACGGCAAAGAAGCTCACCATCTCAGGGATGCTGGTCACGACACCCAAGATCCAGCCCGCGATGGCCGGACGAATCCCCATTTGCTCGATCACCTGTGCCGTTGCGTTGCCCAAGAACATGCCGGCCACCGCGATGCATACCAACGCGGTGACACCCAGAATCATTCCCAACGGCAAGCTCCCCACAGCGGCTTCGGACTCCTGGCCTCCTTCCTTCGGTCGATTGACACGCCGATCGATGACTTGATAGACGACAAAGAATCCCAGGAGCGCTGGCACTAGGTACCACTGCGTATCGGCTCCCCAGTACATCAAGGCAATCGGAACCACGATGGCCAGTCCCGCAAAGACCACTTCGTCGATAAAGCGTCGATTCCAAAGGTCTCCGAATTGCCGATAGTAGGCCACCGCCATCAGCATCAAACCCGCATTGATGATGTTGGAACTGGCGATGTTCCACAAGCCGGCCTCCCAAACTCCGGCCAACCCGGCCGCAACCAGGCAAACCAATTCGGGGACCGAAGTGGCGTATCCGGTGACTTGACCACGCGTCTTGGCACTCCAGTTCAGTGCACCAGCGACATGGTCGATGCCGCGTAGCAAACCAAACTTGACCAACAAGATGATCACTGCTGCAGATCCGATCATGATCAACGCCGACATCGATGACTCCCTAGCTCGTCAGCGGCAATGGGCTGAAAGATAGCTCTTGATGCCAGCGTTTGAGTTGTTCTGGTGAGATTGATTGGCCTGATCGGTCGATCACGATCCACGGGCGAGCCTTGCGGATCACTCCCTTTTCGAGAAACTCGCCAAACAATCGCAAACGAACGCCAGTATTACCTCCGCCAGACAGATCACTTGTGAAGGGACTGTCGTGCGGACCAAGCAGAATCGCGGTGGAATGTGTTTCGGAAATCGTTGCCGAAATAGCAGGACCGGCGAGTTCATCGTCAGCACGAATCGTTTGATGTTGGCCTGCACTGAGTACGTCGACCGTCGGATGGGCGTCCAGCAGGACGGTCTCGATCGACGTGACACACTCCAGCACGAGCACGTCAGCGTCGCTTTGAATCGGTCGCAACATCAACCGCAATCCGAACTGGCCGCCGGATTGCGGATAACGCAAATGCAACTCGTCTGCTCGCACGAACAACTCGTCCAACTCGGGCAACGTTTGATCGTCCACCGCCGCAAGTGAAACGTAGGCGACTCCATCTCGCTCGCCGTCCACGAGGGAGATCGGTGAACTACCGCCACGAGCCTCCAACAGCCAGACCGAATTGCCGGTCTGCCAGGCAACGATGCCGCGACGATTGGGATGCACGATCCACATCTGGTTGACTCTCTGATTGGATGCCGCTGAGTTGTCCGCTTGACGTTTTCTTAGCCCGCGTACTCGGCGCTGAAAAACGCCTTGCTGTTTTCCACATCGGGCTTGATCGTGCGGCTTCCTTCGTCCCAGTTGGCCGGGCAGACTTCGCCGTTGGTTTCAAAGTACTGCAATGCTTTAACCATTCGCAGCGCTTCATCGACGCTTCGTCCCAAAGGCAAATCGTTGACGACTTGATGTCGCACAGTGCCTTCTTTGTCGATCAAGAACAAACCACGTAGCGCGACGCCGCCGTCCAACAACACGTCATAGTCGCGTGAGATCTGTTTGCTCAAGTCCGCGATCAGCGGATACGCCGTCTTGCCGATCCCGCCTTGATTGCGTGGCGTATTGGTCCAAGCAAGGTGGGTGAAATGACTGTCGATCGAAACGCCCAGGATCTGCACTCCCAGTTTTTCGAAATCGGCCGCGCGGTCGCTGAAGGCGATGATTTCGGTGGGACAGACGAACGTGAAGTCCAACGGCCAAAAGAACAGCAGAACATACTTGCCCTTGTAATCGCTCAAGGAGACTTCCTTGAACTGACCATCAGGCATCACGGCTTGGGCTTTGAAATCAGGTGCTTGCTGGGTAACCAAAACACTCATGGAAATTCAGTATGGCTGGAGGGTATCAATGGAATGGTCATTCAGCCGCGACGATGGCGTGGAGCCTCGGGGCGTAGGGGCTGAAACGCGCAAACGAGCGTCAGAATCGACACTGCGGACGCTCGAACGCTGTCACTATTGAGGCAACGGCGATTTCAGGCAACCGGTGACCCCCTCGAATCGGTGATTTTGACCTCGGCAGACAGATCCTGGGACGCCTAAGTATGCTAAAACATTCATTCTTTTCCCGGCCCTAGTCAACTCGATGCGAATTTCGGCAGCCCGGAGTCCTGTGATTCTGTAACGGCCGACCATTCACCTCGAGCGTGTTCTTATGAGGATTCCGATGTCCGTTTCTTCCAGTGAAGATCAAGTCGCTGATGCTGCGTCTGACGCCGCCTCGGGCAACTCTGTGATCAGAAAAACTATCCTTTTCGCCGTTCTGGCGGTCATGATCGCTGCCTTGATCTACGACTATCGGGTCGCCCGACCTGCCGTCGCCAAGGCCTACGACGACATCGCCACCGCCAGTGTGGAAGCCAACAAAAACCCAGACGACGTTCTGACCAAAGAAGACGTCGCCAAGCTGCTCGACAAAGAACCGATCGAAACGTTCAACGATGGTGTCGAATTGGTCGAAGTTTATGCGTGGACGAGTGGAATCCCGGGTCGCCCCCACAAGCTGTACACCGTCTTCAAACCTCACGGCACCAACCACATCTTTTACCGCCATGCGAAATTCGCCTACGAATCGTCGAGCGAAGTCTCTCCCGTGGCCGGCAAAGTCGTCGGAACCGATATGACGGACGCCGAGCGTGAGGCATACGAAGCTCAGATGCTGACGCCAGATCCCTCGGCCGACAACAACAAAGCCGACTCGTCGCCTGGTAAAGAATCTTCAGAGGACTCCGCCACAAATCCCGATCTCACGCCACCGGCTGATCCGAAACCCAAAGTGACCGACGAAACACCGCCTCCCGCCGACGCGAAGTAACGCGACTGAATGCACAACGTTCTAGGACCACGCTATCGATCTGGAAGATCGTGCGACTGTCATCATTCCTTACCCAAAGGCCTTTCGCAACATCGCCAGACTTTGCGGAATGGCCTTTTCGTGTTTTTCCTTGCCCTCAAACTCCAGTGACACGTACCCTGTGTAACCGACATCCTTGAGGATTTCGGCCACGCGGTCATAGTCGATCTCCAGTGTGTACCAGGTTCCGCCGCCAAAGTACGTCTTGGCTTGCACGAACACCGCTTCGGGTGCCAACTCACGATACTGTTCGTACTGGTTTTCCAAAAAGTTGCCCGTGTCCAAGGTCGCCTTGAGCCACGGTGAATCCACGTCCCGGATCACACGCAAGACACCGGCGGCGGTCCGGCCAAGTCCCCAGTGGTTTTCCAAACCCAGCACCACTCCGCATTTTTCAGCAACCGGCAGACACTTCTCCAGCGAGTCAATCACCCAGCCAAAGCCGTCCTCGTCGGTGTAGCCTTCCAATCGCGGCTCGATCCCTTTGTTGGCCATCAATTCATCGAAATCCTTCGATGTCCCCCAACGCCCCGTGTTGACCCGAATCGTCGGGATGCCAAGCGAGTACGCCAACTCGATGCACTTGATCGTGTGGTCGATGTTCTCCTGTCGCTTGTCGGCATCGGGATAGACAAAGGATTGATGGGTCGAAAGCCCACACAGACTCAAGCCCGCTCGAAAGGCACGTTGCTTGATCCTCTGAAGCGCGCCGTTGGATTCGTCTTGCATCTGAACGTGCAAGATCTCAACGGCATCGAAGCCCGCTTCGGCGGCCAAGTCGATGCACTCTTCGATCCCGAGCTTGCTGTCGTCCCGGTAACGCCAATAGGAATAGGTGGAGACCGCGATGGGGTTAGCCCGAGCCCCTGAGGGCGTCAGAGCAGCAAAGGGATTATCGGAAGCCACCGCTGGGGACGAGAATCCGGTCGCGCAAACAGCGGCCGACGCCGCAGCAGCCAAGGAAGTTCCCAGCAGGCGGCGACGCGAAGTGGAATATGACGGATTCATGATGCATAGGGCTCCAGGGCAAAACAATCGATTTCGCCCCAATGTACCAAACACACCCGTTCCACACCGCAGTCAACTGCACACCGCGGTAACGGCGCAGCCAGATCAAGGCCGCGGTGCTGCCGCCGCCAGCGACTCCAACTCGTCACGTCCGACCCGGGTGCAAAACTCGCCGAGGGATTCGCCCTCGTTGCGATGCGATTTGTACGCACTGCAAACACCGACGATTTCGTCGACCAACGTGTCCGCAGGAACCAGATCCTTGTAGACGTAGGCGAGTCGATTGCCCAGCCAACCGCCTCCGGCATAGAACGTGTACTTCTCCTTGGCTTTGCCGACAAACGCCAAATCGGCGTTGTAGGGTCGCGCACAACCGTTGGGACATCCGGTCATCCGGATGGTAAAGCGGTCTTTGTCCAAGCCGAGTTTCGCCAGAGGCGCCTCCAGCCCATCGATCAAACTTGGCAAGTATCGTTCGCTCTCCGTGATCGCCAACCCACACGTGGGCAACGCGACGCAGGCCATCGACCAACGACGTACCGTACTGGTGTCTTCGGTCAAACGAACCCCGTGATCCGAAAAGATCTTGGTCAGTTTGTCTTTGTCCGCCGGATCGATGTCAGTAAAGATGATGCTCTGATGCCCGGTCATGCGAAGCTCGGTATTGAACTCCTTGCACGCGGCACGCATGGCGGCTTTGAGTTGCACTTTCTCATTATCGTACAAACGACCGTTCTCGATGTTCAGACCGTAGGACCACTTGCCATCCAGCTGATCCTGCCATCCCATGTGGTCGTCAAAACCGGTAACGTCGTCTTCGGTGCAATCCTTCAGCGGTGTACCCAAGTACTCTTCGACCGCGCGGCGGAACTTGTCGATGCCCCACTTGTCGACCAGGTACTTCATCCGCGCGATCTTGCGATCTTCGCGGTTGCCGTAGTCCCGTTGGACCTTCAAGATCGCCTTGGCCACCTCAACGGCTTGATCCGGCGTGCAGAACGCCATCCGTTTGGCGAGCGCAGGATAGGTTTTTTCTTTCAACGCGGGCGTGGTGCCCATACCGCCGCCGGCCAACACGTTGAAACCGATGATCTTGCCATCGCGAACGACGGCCAAGAATCCGACATCCTGGGTGTAAATGTCGATGCAGTTGTCTTCGGGCAATGCGATGCCCATCTTGAACTTGCGGGGCAAGTACCGCGGTCCATAGAGCGGCTCGACGACTCCCGTCGGCTCACCGCCACCCTCAAGCGTTTTCTCACCGGTTTCCGGATCTTCCACCCAGAGCTCGTGGTACGCCGGTGTTTGTGGAGCCAAGGCGATGGTCAGCTCATCGGTCAACTGATTCAGTTGCTCGCGAATCCCATCGTTGATCTTCGCCGGACAGCACATGATGTTCCGATTGACGTCACCGCACGCCGCCAGGGTGGACAGTCCGATTTCATTGATGCGGTTGATGGTCTTGCGCAAGTCCGACTTGAGCACACCGTGCAACTGGATCGTTTGACGCGTGGTGATCTTCATCGTCGAATCACCCAGCTCGTCACACATGTCCAAGTGCGCCAGCATCTGTGACGAAGTGATCCGGCCGCCCGGAATCCGGCATCGCACCATCATCGAGTACGCTTTGCCGCCGCCGGTTTTCTTTAGCTCGGCGCGTTGGTCGCGGTTGTCCTGCTGGTAGGTCCCGTGAAACTTGAGCAGTTGGATATCGGCGTCACCAAAGTGGTCGGTATCGGCAGCCATCTCCGGGCCGATCGTGCCGGCGAGGAACTGGCTTTCTTCTTTGATCTTCTCTACTTTGCTAAGCTTCGGCGTGTCAGTAGACATCGAGCATGGGGTCCTGTGTAAATATATTCGACGGTAGGTTCCGCACGTCGCTGCGTGCGGTCAGACTACGGTGGGCAGGTGAAACTATAACGACCGTCGGACGTTATCACTATGGTGATCCTTTTCGTCCGGCTCCTACACCCAGAGGGGAATGAATTCATGAGTGGCCGGATCCTGGACGGAAAGCAAATCGCTGCGGAAATCCGCGAGGAAGTGGGGCGTGATGTCGCAGCTTTCGTTGCCGCCGGAAACCCCGCCCCCTGCCTCGCGGCCGTCCTGGTGGGCGAAGACCCGGCCAGCCAGGTCTATGTTCGCAACAAAGCCCGAGCCTGCGAAAAAGCAGGGATCGAAGGACGAACTCACCGCTTGGCGGCCGACTGTGGTCAAAAACACTTGATGGATCTCGTCGCCCAGCTCAACGCAGACCCGAGCGTCAACGGCATCCTGGTTCAACTGCCGCTGCCCAACCCCAGCGGAGGCCCCTCCTACGACGAGCGAGCGGTTCTCGATGCCGTGGATCCCCTCAAAGACGTTGATGCATTTTCACCGATCAACGTCGGACTGCTGATGCAAGGCCGACCGCGGTTCCTGCCCTGTACGCCTCACGGCATCGTGCAGTTACTGGCTCGCTGCGACATTTCTGTCGCCGGCAAACAAGTCTGTGTGGTCGGCCGCAGCGACATCGTTGGCAAACCGATGGCCATGATGCTGGCCCAAAAAGATGGCACGTGCGGCCCCGCCGTCGCCAACGCAACGGTCACCTTGGCTCACAGTCGCACGGAAGACCTAGCCGCAGTGTGCCGCACCGCGGACTGTTTGATCGCTGCGGTGGGCCGTCCAGAAATGATCACCGCCGACATGGTCAAACCCGGCGCGGTGGTCATCGATGTGGGAATCAACCGCGTGGGCGAAAAATTGGTCGGCGATGTCGCCTATGATACGGTCCGCGAGGTCGCGTCGGCCATCACTCCGGTGCCCGGCGGCGTTGGCCCACTGACCATCGCCATGCTGTTGCACAACACGTTGATGGCCGCAAAGTTGCAATGTGCTCAGAGCTGACGCTTGCCGGTCCAAAAAGGCTGTCGATTTAGTCGAAATTGGGAACACATGGGTGAGCCGTGGGCCGTAAGGCACCGGGCAATGCGGTAGGCCCGGCCGCTTACGCATCGCGGCTCACGGCGTATTATTGCGACGCCACCATCCAGACCGCTGGCCGTCAGGCCACGCGTTTCAAAACATGCTGTTCGCTCTCAGCCCCAATTGTCGAGCATGCGGTCCAACGCCGCATCCATTCGCTCGGGCGTGTCGTAGGTTCCGTCGGCGATTTGCCGACGCAATTCGGCAACGCGGTCGAACCGGATGCCCTCGCCAGCGACCGGCCCGGCGGACTCCATTCGGTTAGCTCCATGAGCCGCACTCAGATCCAATTGATCCACGGGCGAGTTGCCACGTGTGGAGGTTTCACTGATCTTGGATGCGTCACCCGCGCCGGCAGCCTGTGAGACTTCGCCGGTACGTTGAATGCCGCCAGTGGTTTGCGTGGTCGAGACGCGAAAGGGACCGTAAATCTGCATCTGGGAATTGCTCCGAGTGGTGTTGGAACTTCCGGTCACACAGCCGCACCCGATTGAACGGATACTCCTGATCGGCTGGCTTGCGGAGTCGTTAGCGCGAAATTGACCGGACCAAAGAACCCGTTCCATCCTGGATGAGCTTTTTTGGCCGTTTTCGCTTCGGTCGTCAGCGCCGCGATCCTTGTCCCAGGACGCAATCCATTAGTGAGAAGAGACTTTTCTCAGCGCGAAGAGGCGAAAACATAATAGTTGTCGGCCCCACGCTGCGTTGATCTTCAGCCGTTTTACGGCTTACGTCGATTTCCTCTCACCAGATTGCGCGTCCTGGTTTCCGGACCGCCGCCGACCCTATCAAAGCCGTGAAACTCCAGGCAAGATCATTGCCGGGGCTTTCTCCGTTTTTCTCGATTCAACCGATCTGTTAACAGAGCGGGCTATTGATATCGTGAGCCGCGACGCGTATGCGGACTATTCACGCAACTCTATACAACCTACGCAAAACGTTTGCACAAAACGGCTTGCGGGGATTGGCTCGAAAACAGTCTGCGTCTATCAGCAATCACCACAGACGCAGCACGCTGACCAAATTGTGATGCTGATCGGTCCAAAGCGGTGCATCTGCTAATTCGGCTTCGCTAGCAAACTCGGCATCGGCCAACTGCGGATCATCCAGCAACGGGTGACCCTCTGGCGAAATCAGCATCCATGTCGAATGCCGCGTTCCGATGTCCAAGTCCCCGCCCGCCCGATACACACGGCTGACCAATCCGGCGTCGTGACTGAGCCGATGCACTAGTGGCACCAAGTTGAGGTGATTGTTGGAAACGTGAATGGCCAACACTCCGTCTGCGGCCAACCGATCCCGATACAGCTCCATTGACTCTCGTGTCAGCAAGTGCGCCGGGATCGCGTCGCTGCTGAACGCGTCCAGGACCAGCAGATCAAACCGCGCGTCCCGCATCCGCTCCAACACCAACCGTCCGTCACCCAAGTGATTCTCGATCGTCGATGGGCAATCCTTCATGAACGAAAAGTGCTCTTGAGCAATCTCGACCACCGCCGGATTGATTTCGATCATGTCAAACCGGTCCGCTGGTCGACCGTAACTGGCCAAGACGCCGCATCCCAGTCCAACGACGCCGACTCGCATCGACGGTTTGTCCGCCTGCAACGCAGCCAATGTCAGCCCCACGCCGCTTTTTCGACCGTAATAGGTGGTCGGTTCACTCTGGTGGGGAGCATTGCGTTGCATGCCGTGAATGGTGCTGCCGTGCACCAGTCGCATCCCCGCGTCATCCTTCAACACTCGCAGGACGCCAAAGAAGTTTCGTTCCGAGGCGATGATCTCATCTTTCTCTGCCAAGAACACGGTCAGGAACGGAGCAATCATCAGGACTGCCGCACCGAACTTCAATCGCGACGCTGCGGTCCAATCGTAAGTCGTCTCACGCCAGCCCTTGCACGCAAAGAACAACAGGAACGTGAGCGATGACACCAGGGCAACACTGAAGGGCAATTCGACAAAGCTGCTCAAAAACGTCGGACACAGTACCGCCACGATCAATCCGCCGATCGCGCCGCCGCCGGACAACATCGCGTAGTACTGTGTCAACAACCCCGCGGCTGGCTTGATCCGCGCGACTTCGCCGTGACACAGCAGACAAACCCCCAACAACATCACCATGTAACAACTGGCTTCCGCGATCAGTTGAACACTGCCTGGCAACATGCCTTTGGCTTGAATCAGTACCAACGCGATCAATGTCGCGCCCGCGATGGCCTTGGGCTTGTACCACTGCGGTGAATCAAAACACACGATAAAACTGATCAAATACAAACTCAGCGGCAGCACCCACAAGAACGGAATCACGGCAACGTCTTGGCAAACATGATTGGTGACCACCAACAACATGGTCGACGCCAACGCGGGCAACGCAACCCATGCGGAGCGATGAATCCATGAGGGTGTGGCGGGTGGATCGGCTGATTTCGCTTCGCTGGTTCCTTCGGTTCCACCACCTGCTTTCACCCGGAACATACCGATCGCCACGCCGCCTTGGACCAAGACGAACAAACAGAACATCAGTGACCACAACATCGACTGCGTCGACACCGAGAACACTGGCTCAAACAAGAACGGATAGCTCAACAGAGCGAACAAAGAGCCCGCGTTGGAGAGCGCGTAAAGTCGATACACGCGGTCGCTGTCGTCTTGAAAACTCAACCAAGCCTGTACCAATGGCCCGGTGCTGGAGAGAACGAAGTACGGCAGCCCGACGTGACTGGCCAACATCCACAACAGGTACAGCGTCGGCGACTCGGCGCCGCCCGGTTTCCAAGCGTCAGACGGCTCGATCGGCAACACCAACGCCGCAGCACTCAACAGCGTGATGTGAACAATGCCCTGCAACAGCGGCGGAAAATAGGTTTTCAGCAGGTGGGCATACAAATACCCTCCGAACAACAGCAATTGAAAGAACAACATGCAAGTCGTCCAGACAGCCGGAGTCCCGCCAAACCAAGGCAAAACGCATTTGCTGATGATCGGCTGGACTTGAAAGACCAAGAAAGCGCCCAGCAAAGTGGTTGCCGAAAACCAAATGATCGAATGACCGCCAGATGAACCGGCTTGCGCTGGCACCGATTGTGAGGGTTGTGTCACCGAATTGTCCCGCGTGCGATTGAGAGTCAGGTGTAGAGTACGCAGAACACTAGGTCACAGAACACTCGGTCACAGCGCCGGTGATGCCGAAAAGCAACGCTTTTTCCCGGTGATTCGAGCACCTGAAAGCCCCCGTTCACACGCGTTAATGGAGAAATAGCACCCGCTGGATGAGGAAAAGCGGGATGGGTGCCGCGAAATTCCCTGCAAGAATCGATGGACTGTGAAAGACCGGCCCAATTCGCCAGTATCCCCGTGTGAATCCGTCGATGCGGTTGCCCCGCTGGCCTGGGCGATATAATCACGATCATCTGTTCCAGGTGGATGCTGGCCCGATGTTCGTGCTTGCCTGGCATGCTGGTTTTCTGGACGTGATCGCATTGACTGATTCACCCAACGAGACCCGAGCGACCCTGCTGTTGCGACTCCGCGACGGCGGCGATAGCGACGCGTGGAATCAGTTTCTGCGTGACTACGGCCCCATGCTGTATCGCTTCGTCCGCAGCCGAGGACTGCAAGACGCCGACGCCGCGGACATTGTCCAAGACGTGATGCGTCGCGTCGGCACGGCAATCGGTCGCTTGGAATACAACAAACAAAAAGGCGGCTTTCGCGCGTGGTTGTTCACGATCACTCGCAATCGTCTGTACACATACTTTGAACAACGCAGCCGAAACAGCGCAACAGTAAACGACACCGCGCAGTTCGAACTCCTTTCCCAGGCTGCGGACACTCAAAACGAATTGGAACAGCAGTGGGAACACGAACACATGCGTCAACTGGCGGCCGTCGCGATGTCGACCGTACGCGATGATGTCGAACCCAGTACTTGGCTCGCTTTTCAACGCACCGCGGTGGATGGTCTGTCGGCAACCGCAGTGGCTGAGGAACTGAAAATGAGCACGGGCGCAATCTACGTCGCCAAGAGCCGAGTGACCGCAAAACTACGCGCAGAAGTCGAACGGCTTCAGGAAAACGAATGACTCCATGAGCACACTAACATGCCCCACTCGCGTCGAACTGCAAGCGTTGCTCAACGGCTCGATGCCCGATTCGGAGGCCGGCCGAACAACCGATCACATTGGCACCTGCACGACATGCCAACAAACACTCGACAGCATCGCCACGGGCGAAATACCCATCGAGTCACTCGTCACGGGAATCGACCCCGACGGTCCGCTGCAAGATTCTGCGTACTGGAAAGCCATCGAGTCCGTCAAAGCGGAACACGTGCCGGTCAAATCGGACGCATCGTCGGTAGATATTCGAACCGATGTCACGCAAGATTTATCCGTTGCCCCAACACCCTCGCAGTCAAGTCCCGCGAGTGCATCGTCCAAGAGCACCACGAATCTGCCCCCCGTCGCTATCGATCACCGCTTGAGCTTCTTGGCCCCCAGCGACGACCCGGCTTACATCGGACGACTCGGACACTTTGAGATCGCACGCGTCATCGGCAGCGGCGGTATGGGGATCGTGCTGGAAGGCTTCGACACACACCTGCGTCGCAACGTAGCCATCAAAGTTTTGCGTCAAGAAGTAGCGAAGAACGAAGTGGCCCGCCAGCGATTCTGTCGCGAAGGCCGTGCCGCTGCCGCGATCGCACACGAGCACGTCGTTGCGATGCACCAAGTGGTCCGTCAAGAACAAGACGAAATCGCTTACTTGGTCATGCAGTTGATCGAAGGTGAAACGCTGGAGAGCAGGCTCCGCGATGGACAACCCTTGCCTCCGGCTGAAACCGCCCGCATCGGCATGCAGATGGCCGCTGGACTTTCCGCTGCGCACGCACGCGGGATGGTTCACCGTGACATCAAGCCCGCCAATATCTTGATCGAAGCCGAAACGAACCGAGTCAAGTTGACGGATTTCGGACTGGCCCGCGCGACCGACGATGTGAAATTGACCAAGACCGGCATGGTCGCCGGAACACCCCTGTACATGTCGCCCGAACAAGCCACCGGTGCCGCCGCCGACGAACGAAGCGACATGTTTTCGCTCGGTGCGGTGCTCTACGAAATGGCAACCGGCAAGTCACCCTTTGCAGCACCGTCGATCGTCGGCGTCATGAAACGCATCATGGATGAGACCCCGGAGCCTCCGCACAAGGTCAACCCCGCCGTGCCCCGTGTGCTTTCAGACATCACGATGGCTCTGCTGGACAAACGACCTGAACGCCGTCCTGAATCGACCGCCCAAGTCGCCTCGGCGCTTGCCGGCGTGGTCAATCAGTTCGGTCCGATCTCGCCGCTGCAGGTGCCGGCCGTCGGAGTCGCCGATGCGAAAACATTGAGCGGCAACCATCGCAGACTCGGCAATCCCAAAACGCTCGGCATTTGGGCCGCCGCCGCAGTCACTCTGTTGATGATCGGCGGCCTACTGGGCTATTCACTCTCTGGTTCACTGCCTGGTGAACGCACCAGTGAACTGTCTGGACCGGCAGCGTCGACATCGCCCAAGCCCGATGGCCCCAGTTTTCCCGTCGTCGTGTTGTCGGGAAATCCCGGCACTGTTTGGTCGGTGGATTTTGCCCCCGATCGAAAACACATCGCCGCAGCCATCGGTGACGGTTCGGTACGACTGTGGAATGTGGAAAACCAAGAACTGGTCAAGAGCTTCAATGCGCATCGTGGGATCGTCTGGATGGTTCGGTACCACCCGACACGCCCGATCGTAGCCACCAGCGGCGACGATGGCTTTGTCAAACTCTGGGATCGAGAAACCTTTGAACCGATCAGTCAGTGGCGTGCCACCAACGCGGTCCGCAACATTGCCTTTTCCCCCAACGGTGAGCGACTCGTCGCCGGTGATCGAGACGGCAAGATCACTGTCTTGGATATCGACAAAGGAGAACCGGTCGTCCAAGTCACCCAGCCGGGTTCGATCTTCGGCGTGGACTACTCCGCCGACGGAAACTTGATCGCCACCGTCGGCAGCGACAAGATCGTCCGCATCTGGGACGCAGAAAACTTGTCCGAGCGACAAACCATGGCGGGGCATCCCGGTCCCATCTACAACGTCGCCTTTGCTCCCACCGGATCGACACTCGCGACCGTCGGCTGGGGCAAATCGGTGATCCTGTGGAACACGGAAACCGGCACCGAAAAGCAAACCCTGACGGGCAGCGAAGGCGATGTCTGGAGCGCCGGCTTTTGCACCACCGGCGGCCATCTGGTCACCGCCAGCCAAGACTCCACGGCCAAGATCTGGGACCTGAAGTCAGGAAAAATCATCGCTACCCTGGCCGGTCACGAATCCGCCGTCCACAACGCTTCCATCGACTCCGCCAATCAACGCGTCGCCACCAGCGGACGCGACGGAACGATCCGAATCTGGGACCTCAGCTCCTTGCAGCCCTAAGCACCCGCGAAGGTGATCAACACTTACGTCCCATCGGTCCCCTCTGTCACCTTGGTCCTATTCTCGGCTCCGTGGTAGGTGCGCCCGGCCGGCTGAACCCGGCACACCAACCGAATTTGCCCCAGATCGATGCTTATTGATCTGCTATCTTTGTGCAGACCTCCTCCCTTTCTCCGCAACCGGCTTGCGCGTACCGCTACTCTCTCCGGCAGACGATGTCCGATTCCAACATCCCAGAACAGCTCGAACGCGCGCGTGTCGAGCTGCTGGATTTGACGGCTCGTAATCGCCTCATCAACACGTCGCGTTCCTCCAGTCGATCCAGTCGCCTGGAGATTGTCGATGAACTCTCCGACGATGTGTTTCACCGCCTGTGTGTCAAACGAAGGCGGATGACGTTTCTGCCCAAACCTGATCAGACCGACTCGGGCGATCCAAAACCCGAGCGAGAACCGGCAAACGACAACGAGCTGCAACAACCCGATGAGCCCAGCTTGCCGACCGGAGCCGGGGACAACCATCTGCAAACCGAACTGGACTCACAGAAACTTCAAACACGTCTCCTGAGAACCTTTTACGACGCGAGAACCTACGAACAAGAACACGGGGCAAACGTTCTCTACTTGGCGACGGGGTTCCTGAAATGGTTCGAAAGCCCATCCAGCGACAAACCTCGCTACGCACCCCTGATCTTGATCCCGGTGACGTTAGAACGCACCTCTGCTAACGCCAAGTTTCGAGTGACGGCGACCGAGGAGGAAATCTCGACCAATCTCTCGCTCAGCGAAAAACTCCGCTTGGAGTTTGAGATCAGCCTGCCAGAGATCCCCGAGTCGATCTCAGATTCCGATGATTTCCGACCGTCGGACTATTTCAACGCCGTGCGTCAGGCAATCGTCGACCAACCGCGTTGGGAGGTGTTGGACAACGACATGGTGCTGTGGCTGTACTCGTTTGCAAAATTCCTGATGTACCAGGATCTCAAACCCGAATCTTGGCCGGAGAACCAACGCATCCACGCTCATCCACTGATCGAATCCCTGCTGGGTGACGGATTCGACAGCGGCCAAGTCATCTTTGACGAACACGATGATGTCGATCGCATCATCACACCAAGCGAGATGTTTCATGTGATGGACGCAGACAGCTCCCAGATGCTGGTGATCGAAGAATCCAAGTGCGGCACCAACCTCGTTGTTCAAGGTCCCCCGGGGACCGGCAAAAGCCAAACGATCACCAACATGATCGCCACCGCAGTTCAAGCCGGTAAACGCGTCCTGTTCATCGCTGAAAAAATGGCGGCGTTGGACGTCGTCAAGCGCAGGCTCACCCATGTAGGCCTGGGCGACATGTGCTTGGAACTGCACAGTCACAAGGCCAACAAACGCGAAGTCCTGAGCGATCTGCTCGTCACGCTCAACATGGCATCGCCCCAGCAAGTCGACGTGACCACGCAAGCCGAAGAGCTGACCACGTATCGACATCGCATGAACGAGCACGCGATGTCGCTGCACACACCGATCGGCAACACCGGGCTAACCGTCTTCGACGCCGTCGGAGAACTCGTCCGCTTGGCCGCCAAAGGTGTTTCTGCCGCTTCGTTCGCCTTCGCGTACGCAGCCGCATGGTCCAAGGGCGAAATGCGAGAGCGAAAACACTTGATACAGGACTTGGCGACTCAACTCACCCACGTGAGCGTTCCCAGCAATCATCCCTGGCGAGGTTGCGGCATCCCGTCCGTCCTGCCTGCCGACATGACACAAATCGCCCGCGATGCTGGTGATGCTCAAATGGCATTAGAGAAACTTCGCGATGCATCCGATCACCTGGCGACACAAATACCCTGCGTCGACGACCTCTCTTTGGCAAACATCGCTCGCTTGATCGAGCTGGGTGAACTTGCCTGCCAAATGCCGCCTTGCGACCCGTCGTCCCAGATCTCCGACGCGTGGGACACCAAACATCGCCGTCAACTCGAAAAACTCGTTTTCGAAATCGGACCCGCTGCGTCCGAGTATCGCAAGCGGCTCGCCGCCAAAATCACCGACGACGCGTGGTCGACCGACTGGTCACAAACCCGTCAGCAATTGGCGACTCGTGGCCGGTCTCTATTTCGTATCTTCTATCGAGACTATCGCCAATCATCCGCCAAGCTGGCCGAACACCTAACCGATCGGCCGCCTCGCAGTCTTGATGATAAGCTGAGTCTGCTGGACATGTTGATGCAGTGGCAGCAAGCCGATGGACAACTGCGTCAAACCGACTTGCTCACCAAAGCCATGGGCGACAAGTATCAACAGCAGGAAACCGATTGGATCTCGCTGCAATCAATCCTGAAATGGAGAAAGACTTGCGACGCCGCCGAAATACCGGAAACATTTCTGCACCGTTGCAGCCAGCCGATCGACGCCAAAACGATTCGCCAAGGCATCGACAACATCAAGCCGCTTGTACAAACAGCGACTGCTCACATTCAATCGCTATGCAGCCGTCTGAAACTAGACATTCGATCGGCATTCGATGCCGACACCGAACGTGGCGTTTGCATCACGACTTGGATCCAGCGGTTAAAACAATGGCAAGACCGCCCGCTGGAACTACAGAAATGGATCGCTTATTACCGTCGCTACCAAAATGCGATCGCCGCCGACTTGGGTGAAATGGCCGACCAGATCCATCGCGGTCACATCGAACAAGACGCAGTCACCGATCAATTCGAAACCGCCTATCACGAAGCCATCTTGCGTGCAGCGTATTGTGAGTTTCCGCAACTCGCCGAATTTGAGGGTACCTCGCACGAGTTTGCGTTACAGCGTTTTGTCGAGCTCGATCTGGGACGAATCAACAACGCACGTCATCAAGTCTCAGCGACGCACCATTCTCGCCTGCCCACGACCGTGAAATCACCGGGCATGAAAGTGCTGCGGCACGAGATGAAGAAAAAGATGCGGCACAAACCGCTGCGAAAAATGCTCGAACTGGCCGGCGCAGAAATCCAAGCGATCAAGCCCGTGTTCATGATGAGCCCCATGTCAGTGGCCCAATACTTGCCGCCGGGCAGCGTGGAATTTGACCTGTTGCTGATCGACGAAGCCAGCCAGGTGCGTCCCTGCGATGCCATCGGCGCAATCGCCCGAGCGAAACAGATCGTGGTCGTGGGCGATGATCGCCAACTGCCTCCGACGACATTCTTTGCCAAGACCAGCCACGAAATCGACGACTCCGAAGACTACCTGGAGAGCGTTGGAGATTTGGAGAGTGTCCTTGGGCTGTGCGAATCGCAAAACATGCCTCGACGCATGCTGCGTTGGCACTACCGCAGTCTGCACCAATCGCTGATCGCGGTTTCCAACAGAGAGTTTTACGCAGATCAACTCTACGTCGTGCCCAGCCCGATCGAAGAATCGGATGACCTGGGACTGAAGTTTCATTTCCTCAAAGACGGCGTCTATGACAGAGGAGGCTCCAGCACCAATGCGATCGAAGCCCAAACGGTCGCCTCGGCAGTGATGCGCCACGCACACAAACAGCCCCATCTCTCCTTGGGCGTGGGAGCCTTTTCGGTTGCGCAGCGTGATGCGATCCTGGACGAAATCGAACGCTTGCGTCGACAGTCCCCCGAGACGGAATCGTTCTTCGCCGACGAAGGCCCTGAGCCATTCTTCGTCAAGAACTTGGAGAACATCCAAGGTGACGAACGCGATTGCGTTTTCATTTCGGTCGGTTATGGACGCGACTCCAGCGGCAAACTATCCATGAGCTTCGGACCTCTGAACGTCGATGGCGGTGAACGACGACTCAATGTTCTGGTCACTCGCGCAAAGCAGCAATGCCACGTCTTTACATCGATCCGCTCGGACGACATCGACTTGACCAAAACGAACGCACGCGGCGTAGCGGCCTTGAAAACCTTTTTGGCATACGCGGAGAAAGGAATCTTGAACGGCGAGAGCCAACAGCAAAAGCCACCCGCATCCGAGTTCGAAAAACAAGTCGCCACCGCGCTGACCCAACATGGCTATGACGTTCACGCACAAGTCGGCATGGAAGGATTCGTGGTCGATCTGGCCATCGTAGATCCCCAACGTCCCGGTCAATACTTGATCGGAATCGAGTGTGACGGCGAGAGCTATCGAACCGCCACCTCCGCTCGTGATCGCGACAGGATTCGCCAACAGGTTCTCGAGGACCGCGGCTGGATCATCCATCGCATCTGGTCCATCGACTGGTTCAAGAACCCCGACGAACAATTGCAACGCGTGATTGCGACCATCAGGAACCTTAGACCACCTTCGTAACGAACGCCGATCTCAAGCCCCCCCATAAGCTTGTCTCACGGGTGAATGAGCTCTGGAGTTAACGGGAGTTAGCTTCTCAAAGCAGCCAAATCTGAAAGCCGCGGAGGCGGCGAAAGCGTAAAGCCTGGGACGCGAGTCCCAGGTCACGTTTCCAAACGATTCCAGACAAGCCGCGGAAGCGGCGACAGACTGCGGTCGATTTCCCAACCTATCTCTCACCACGTCGCGGCTTTTCAGGCACGGTGATCTGGCACCCCATGGGACTCACGTCCCATGCTTAGCGGGGCCGTCGCATCCACGACTATGGACTCCGAACCCCTATGAGCTTGTCTCATGGGTGAATGAGTTTTGTAGTTAGCTTTCAAAGCATCCAGATTCCCAGTCGTTTGCCGCGAAGGGCGGCAAACGACTGGGAATCTGAGGAGCCTGTCTGGGGTGCATTAACCAACAAAACGATTGCTCACGCCAAGCAAGCTGGCATGAGGCAAGTAGGACCAACGCGGAAAGAACATTTTGTTGCTTACGCACAACAATGTGCTCTGTCCCCATTCGCTTTTCCCCAGCATTCTCGATTTGGAGGATACAAGGTGACGTCGGGCAGTCCCTTACGTACACTAAGAAGATAACTCTAGCTAAATAGCACCGCTACTCATCGAGTGAAACAGATGAATAAATGCATCGTCTTCCCTTTCGTATTGCTGATGGTGGTATTCGATTCCTCGAATGTTCACGGCGTTGAAGGGAGTGATCAGTTCAACCGTGGAGTCGCGGAATTAGCTTACCGGCTTGCAACGGAAAAACAAAAAGTCGTACTTCGCGAAGTGGTGAATCTCTATGCGAATGTGGGAAGCCCTGCGTCCGCTTTGGACTCATCATCCTCGAACATTGAGATTCCAAAACTGCTCGGCGATGTGATTGCCTCTCACGATCTTGAGTCAAAGCTGCCGCTGAGATCTGAACCTGCAAAGGGCTTGGTGACGCGTGTTTATGGTGATTCCAATGATGCAAAGACAGTCAGCAATTTCTCTCGCATTGACGTTGTTGAACCTCCAATCGCTTTGCGACGAGCATACGAAGAAACTGGGAAGCAATCAAAATCGGAGTGTGCGAGCGCCGTCGCATGGTTGCTTCGTTCAGTGAGTGACGGGCACAATCCATTCTATTTTGCTGATGAGAAGGGTGTTGTCGATTCAACAGACATTGAGACAGTGGCCGAAAAGCAAAGGCACTGGGATTCTGCGTGCTTGATCGGCGTTCAAATCATCAGAAAGTTCTCACGTCGAGACATTTCGACAATCCAATCTGTGTTGACAAATGAAAGCCATTCATTGCGTTTTTACCCAGGCTATTTTACGCCTCCTCGTTGGATTCGAGAGTCGGAACTGCTCCTTAGTGGCCGATACACTGCTCCGTCGATCCACGCAAAATTGTCGGTGGGCGTCCCTGAACAGCAAATCGTGGGCAGCAAAGAACTTTATCATTTGGCCGTTGACCAGATGATCCGCGCGGCGAATCGATTCAACGTCAGTATGTCAAACCCACGGGTTCTGGATTGGAAGCGGTTGGAGAGGAAAACCGATGTGAAGGACCCTTTCGGAGACCCCCTCAGAAGCCCGTTCGGTGAGCCTGTTCAAAACCCATTTGGCGGGTGAGCTTCGCTGGGGTCAGGCCTTGCATTGGGTTTTCGACGGTGATAGATGTTACCGGCCTTTTTGATGTCGCATTTTTGGCCGAATTGAGATCGGATGGTTTCATTGGGAGAGAAAATGGGACGAGAGAAAATGGGACGGGGGTAGTTCTGAGTCCTAGGAGAGAAACTGGGATGGGGGTAATTTTGAGCCCTATCGCATGATAAACTGCCTGCTTTGGAGTTTCCATGCCACGACAGAAGCGGGCCGATGAAGCTGGCGTTATTGATCACGCGATCAATCGTGGGAACGCTCGTCAGAAGATTTTCCTGAAGCAGGACGACTATGACGCGTTCATTCGAGTGCTGGCCGAGGGATTGGAGAAGTATCCAGTCGAATTGTTTTCGTTTACACTGATGCCCAATCGCTGGCATTTGGTCCTGCGGCCTCAGCAGAAAGGGCAAATGGGACGTTTGCTTTGTTGGGTGACGGCAACTCATTCTCTGCGTTATCACGGGCACTATCGAACTCGCGGCGAAGGCCATCTTTACCAGTCCCGCTTCAAAAGCTTTCCTGTCCAAGGCGACACGCATTTCTATGTTTTATGTCGCTACATCGAACGCAATCCACTCCGAGCGAACTTGGTCAAGCACGCAGAGGATTGGCAATATGGATCACTTTTTCGTTGGAACCAGTCCGCAGAGCCACTTCCGAAAATACTCTCGCCATGGCCGATTCCACGACTGCCCAACTGGGTCCAGCGAGTCAATGAACCGTTGGGTGAAAAGGAATTGGACGCCATTCGCACCTGCGTCAACCGTGGTCGTCCATTTGGTGATGAGCAGTGGACAGATGAGGTTGCGGAAAAGCACGGACTCTGGTTCACGATGCGCCCGGTGGGACGCCCCCGCAAGAAGCGGACGCCAACAAAATGAGGGATCGTCCTGTCAATATTACCCCCGTTCCTTTTTCCTCGCCCAATGTGTCCGACAGCGACGGTGAGAAGTGGACGATTGCGGAGTGACGCCGTAGAAAGCGTCCAACCACAAAATGCAAATGCATGGGATGATCAATTATTGCGGTTGAAACTGGTCAAGCGTCCCTTGTTTTTGGCATCAACGCTTCGTTGACGTTATCGACTCGGGGGACGTGAAAAGAATTGGTGACGCAGTATGACAGCTTGCTCTCACGATTCGCAACGATTCGGTGTCGAACGATTCGCGTCCCGACGGGACAAAAAAGACAGCCCAGGGCACAGCGTAGCGTCGCCCTGGGGCAATGATTTACAACGTTTGCCACAGCCCTGCACCAAATCGGTGTCCGACACCTTTTCTACGGCACCTTTTCTACGGCCGATTGAGACTGAAAGATTCGCGAGATACAATTTCCTGCAAAGACAATGAATCAGGTTTTACAATGAATCAAATTTTGGTCTCATCTTGTGAGCTTCGGTAGAGAGAATGGAAATTCAAACGAGTTGCCCGGATATTGAATGCCAAAACTCCATTCGCGTATCATCAAAAATGGACGGCCAAACCGTTGCATGTGAAGCATGCGGAAAAGAGTTTGTCGTCAAAAGCGGCGTCGGCCTTATTAGCGGTTTCGACCTTGTCTCTGACGCGGCGGAACAAACGCCGGTCGCTTCGGCAAACCCACCGTTGGAATCCAACCCGTTCGCGGAAATCGATACTCCTCTGATGCCGGATCTAGAAGAAGCCCTGCGGCAATCGGAATTGAATGCTCGTCCTTTCGTTAGTTCTCCAGCGACGAATTTTGCGTATCCCAGCGACGAGCGAGATCTTCTCGAAATCAGTCTGGACAACGACTCGTCCATCGAAACCAAGACACTACAAAGTAGGCTTCCGCTAATCATCGGAGCCCTCGTGGCATTTCTAATGATTGGCTTGGTAGTTCTTGCAATTCTTTTTGTGCGTTCGTTAGGGATTGGTTCCCAAACCAGTCGCGAGGCAATGGCTGGCGGCGGGGATGCGACAGCGAGTCTTGACGATTTCGCGGACAATTTCCGACAGTTTCGACGTGGACACGAATTAGGTTCAATCGAGTACTCCAACGTGCATCCAGGGCCTGTCTGTTGGTCAGGGGTATTCTATTCCTGCAATAAGTTTGGCGTCCTGCGATTTGCGTTACCGAAATCCTGCCCAGTTGACATTGTGTTTTTGTCGGCCCAGGAAGCGATTCCGCAATGGATGGAATTGAAACCTGGCGCGAGTGTCACGTTTACAGCAAATCTAACACCAAGGGTTCATTATGCGATTCACTGGGGCGCAAACGTTGTCCCAAACGAATTCAAATACGAGTCCAACGGACTGACCGATGGCACCGGACGGTTGGACGAGAAAGCCGGCTACCAGGGAAGGGATCAGGTGCAAGCAAAGCTGATCGTGAACGAACTGCGGCTTGCTTCAGCGAAGCCTCTTTCTGAAATTCAGAACGCGAAAGCGTTTGCCGAGCATTGGGTCGCGCTGGATCTTGGAACATTAGAGATGAACGAGGATGGCGAAATCACCGGTTTTTCGGCCGCAAGCACACAGCGTCAAAACTTCATCCCCAACCTGCCAGCGTCTGAACAAGTCAGTACGAATCTGACCGACGACGCACTTGCAATGATCTGTCTGCTCCCCGAGCTTTCTCATTTGACAGTCATCTCCTCGAACCTAACGTCGCAAGCGATGAAAGAGATCGCAAAGTGCAAAAAACTAAGAACCCTTTCCTTTATGGGAACGGAATTTTCAAACGAAGACGTGCTGAAAATCAGCAAGTGCGATTCACTTAGCATTCTCTCGATAGACGGAAAGGGAATTACGGACGAGGCTATCCCAACACTGCTAGCGATGCCCAATTTAAAAAATGTTTTCCTGACTGAATCGGGCATGACGAAGGAGGGGCTTGCAACTCTAAGGAAGACGCTTCACGAGCGTGTCTTTGGCGAGGAAAGCAAGGATTCGACGACCGATGCATCAGCGGACGCGGAGGTTGGCCAAGTGCCTCAGGCTGAGATGTATCAATCGCTCGAAACTGCTCCGTCGATTGAAAAATCAACCGAAGCTCCAGAAAAGCAACCGACGAACGACAATGTTGAACTGACCGAGGATGACAATTGGCGGACCTTCCGCAGCAGGAATGGCAAATACGAAAAAGAAGCTCGCTTCCTAAAACTCATCGGCGACACAGTCCACCTGCGAACGCGGGATGGTCAGGAAATTTCTTTGGCCATTGGTCTCTTGTCTGATGACGATCAGCTCTACATTTCCAGAGCTTTAAAGAGTCGTTAAGATTGAGGGGGGAATTAGCCGCCCTGTTTTGTTCGGAGAAATCATTCGGAGCGTTGACGGTGCAGGCGAAGGCAGGCGCCTTAGATGAACGCGTGGGGACGGAAACCTATCTGCAAGAGTGTCGATCCGCTGTCCTCAGTTGCCGGGGTGAGCTTCGTTGGAGTGAGCTTCGTTGGGGTCAGGCCTTGCATTGGGTTTTCGACGGTGATAGATGTTACCGGCCTTTTTGATGTCGCATTTTTGGCCGAATTGAGATCGGATGGTTTCATTGGCCAGAAGTGACTCATTGTTCACGGTCTACGTAGGATGGATTCTTTGCTTCCGCCGGGCTTGCCCCGGTTCGGAGCAACAAATGGCAGCTACCCTCATTGCATTCACTTCCCCCCACCGCCCGCGAATCGCCGCAGGCGATTCGCGGGCGGTGGGGAGGTTTTGTTGGCGTGCGCAAGTAGCCGTCAGTTGTTTCCTCCGCCGAGACAAGCTCGACGGAAGGTGCTTTAAATCAGACCGAAGTAGGATCGAATCATGTTTGTAAGTTTGAAGTGGGAGGAGTGAAGTTGGTAGTTGGCTTTTTGTGCTCGAAGTCGCTTGGAATAGGCACTTGTTGGGTGACGCAACGTTTCAGCGCTCAGCCCTTTTCCCCCGGAAAAGCTTGGGGAGAATGGAGCCAGGGTGGACGAGTGGTGCGGATTGTGGTTCGAGGCCCACGGCTAGGCGCGGATGATTCATCAGCCGCCTAGCGTCTGAGGCTCACGAGGCATCGAGCTATTTGCTAAGCGTTTCGTTCCTTCGAGCCATGCCGTTGGCCACGGCGTCCAGCAGGCGGGTGCTTACCGATCCGACGGCCACCTCCGTAGACGATCTCGTCGCCATCGCCGTGACGCAACACGATCTTTACCTTGCCTGGAGGCGATAGGGAGACACCGGCAGCGGGCAGCTTTGCCGGCCGGCAAATTGCTGCAAGTGTTGATCGAATGTCTGATCACTCACGCCAACCAGCACTGGCACGAATTCACATCGATCCGCCCAAACGCCATCCATCGTCGATCCACAGCGTCCCAGCCAATACGTGGTTGTGACCATCGAGGAATCTTTCTTCCATCGCGTCTCCGAGTCTTGATCAAACCATCGACGAAAGTTCACGCTTTCGCCTGCGTCGTGGAAAAGATGTTTGTTCAGACGTGAGCGAAGCGTTAACAGAGCTTTCATCTGCGGCCTCTATGCTTTGCATCAAAGTCAAAGCGACCAGGCGGAGAAAATGGGACGGGGGCAGTTTTGATGAGGTTGCGGAAAAGCACGGACTCTGGTTCACGATGCGTCCGGTGGGACGCCCCCGCAAGAAGCCGACGCCAATAAAATGAGGGATTGTCCTGCCAATATTACCCCCGTCCCTTTTTCTCGCCCAGGCTGTTGAGCCTTCTTGTAGTTGTATCAAAGCAGAGCTTGAACGTGGGCCAATCCCACCAGGCGGATCCCGAGCATTGCGTTTGAAGCTATCAACCGTCGGTAGAGCCCGACATCCAGATGCTGTGGTGCCGATCAATCTGGTGAGCGAGTCATCGCAAGCTCTCAATCTGCCTATCTATCTTAAGTGCCGGCTCACCGGAATGATGGAATTCTCGCAGCCAATGACTGCAATAGAGGTAGCTGATGCAAATGAGCCAGTGACAGTCAAAATCCCGTTTTTCATGACACCCCCAGTGCAGCAGCGAAATCTGTTTGCAACGATGCAGCCGGAACTTCTGCCGTGCCAGATTGTTAAGTCTGATGTACACGATAACGCATGGGATATCGCGATCACACTTTCGCCATCGCAGATACCTGACAGAGGCCTGAGCTTTGTCATCAAGCTTGCTGATGATGTGACCGGTAGGGAAATCGAGACTCACTGCTCGTTAACTAAGCGACTGGATCTGCGGCTAAGTCCGCGAACAATGCGATTTTCGAGGGAAGATGATTCTAAGCAGTTTGTTGCAAATTGCCTACTTCAGGCGGCTGTAGATTTGGAGGAAGGGAAGTCACCAGCAAAAAAAAGTGCCGAAAAACAATTGCCGAAACCTTCTATTTCTGTATCAATGGGAACGAAGCCCCTGAAAACTAGCATCGTTCCGATTTCTGACAGTAGTTGGAGAATAAAAGTTTTTATCGATTCGGATACGTTAGCAGTCGCCACAGAAAACAACAGGCAATTGGATTGGATTGTTATTGTGGGCGACATTAAGCAGCCATTCAAGTCGCCGATATCAGTGCTGCGAGCCAGCCTCATGGATGAAGACCTTGACAATCGCAACGCCGAGGCTTCATCACTTTTTGATGCTTATATTGGAAACCTAGAATCTATCAAAGACTTTGATGTTGCATACAGAGTTGATAGCTTTGTCACTTGTGAGGGCACAGCGGAGACATTTAATGAAGTTGTATATGTACGTCATATGGTGAATGACGGGATTGGATTCAAGTTGTTTTTCCGCGAAGCTGAAAGGGAGATGACCGCAGAGAACGGAGAGGCGAAGAAAGGGTTTCAGCTATCTGCTGGACTCCAATACGATGGACTTGTTTGCACGCGGCAATTCCCAGAAGGTCGCAATTGCTTGCCTCGATCTAATGACACGGATGCCCAGTTTGTGCTCGCGATGGCACCGACCGACTACAGATTGATTGGCGTTGCCCGGTTTCCTTACTCATCGGGGGTTCCAGAAGCGGTAATTAAGGCTCGACTGAATTCGTATCGAACAGCAAATCCAGCTCAGCGACTACTGCAGGCATCTGGTCGCGGAGCTGGAACAGTGGAACTTAAAACAGATGACGGTTTGATTTTTAACGAACATCGTTTCGAATTTGATCTTGAGCATTCTCTGATTAAGAACTGGAGATTCAAACGGCGCTGGCATGAGAGCTCTTCGTTCGATCCAATCCTCGTAGAAAGCTATCAATGGCGGCGAATTGGTGGGGTGTATGTGCCGTCAAAGATTGGAGGTGAGTTTCGAGAAATGTACCGAAACAAAGATAACGAAATCGAGGTAAAGGTCCATCATTATGATGTTGAATTCAAATGGGTCAGCTTCGGTGAAAGAGTTAGTGATGACAGCGATAGTATCAAAGATATAGACACGACTTATCTCGACAGTATCCACGAATCGAAGAATCTTCTCCTTTTTGGCGAGTTGGACGACATAGCGAGACCTCTGTAGCTTTATCGCTAGCGCGACGCTGGTAGTGGAAGAAGAAGCTAAAAAAACCCTGATCCCCTTTTCGAACTGGGCTGTTCAAAATTCGGGGTTTTGACACTGTGGCGCTCCGCAAGTTTCTGTCTCTTCTCCCGGCGCAGCCGGGAAAGGCCGGATCGAGCGAAGCAAGATCCGGGAAGGGGCTTGTCTGCGCAAGTCAACGATTGGCAATGGCAAATCGCTTGGCGGGGCACGCTATCGACTTGGAAAGTCGAGCGACGATTGTCGTTCGACTTTCCAAGTCGAGAACGAGCACCACCGTCCGCCCACATACAAACCATACGCTTTGTGCTGTGCTGCGTAACTGTTACCTCCCCCAGCCGCGAAGAATGTAGCGAGCCAGCGTGAATAGTCCGCTTTAGGACTTAGACTTGTCTTCGATCGGCTCGACATCGACGCTGACTTTCAACGTGTGCGCACCTCCGCCGAGGACCACGCCTCGCATTGGGCTGACGTCGCCGTAGTCCCTGCCGACACAGATGGGAATGTGGTTGGTGCTGACCATACAAGCGTTCGTCGGGTCCAGACCGATCCAGCCGACATCCTTGCCCGCATGCACTTCCAACCAAGCATGTGATTCGTCCGCACCGACCATCCGTGGTTTTCCCGGTGGCGGCGTCGTTCTCAGATAGCCGCTGACATATCTCGCCGCCAACCCGATACTTCGCAGACAAGCGATCTGGATGTGAGCAAAATCCTGACACACGCCCGCTCGAATCGCGAACGCTTCCTCCGGCGTCGTATTAACAGTCGTGACCGTCGTATCGTAGCGGAAATCAGCGTGAATTCGACGCGTCAGATCCAGTGAGGCCGCCAAGAGACTGCGGCCCGGCGTGAACGAGGATGTCGCATACTGAGCAAACGGTTCACCGCAACGAACCAGCGGCGAGTTGAACCGATGCTCGTCAATCAAGGGCTCCGCCGGTGCCAATTCGATCGAACTGGAGCATTGTTCCCACGGTGGCGTTGAATCTTCGTCGATCACTGCTTGCGGTTCGATCGAAACGACGCTCGAGGCCGTTACAACCAACGAACGGTGAACCGACTCGATGGAAAACGTCTGTACGTGATTTCCAAAATAGTCAAAGTGGGACTCGATCGTCGTCGGTGCCGGTTCGATTCGTATCTGCGACCGATGACACTGCAGATTGCCACCGCTGACAGGCTGCATCCGCAACTGGTTTTGGCAGACGGAGACATCCGAGCTGTACTGATAATGTGTCCGGTGCTTGACTCGATACAGAATGGATGCCGAGTCACTTTGGGGGACAGAATTTTGATTCATCAGAGTTCACAAAGACACGCGAGTGAGAAATGGACCGACCGCATCAACGTGCCCCTGTGATCTGCTGAACAGTTTGCGTATGAATCAGATACCGTGCATTGACCGCCTGGGCCAATTTGGGTATTTCCTCTTTGACCATCGTCATCAACGCACGCAATCTATCCAACTCGCCGCTCTCGGAGAGGTGGCAGAGATGATGGGGCTCGGCCATGATCAACTGGTGGTGCATGTTCATGGCGATTCTCTCATCCGGTCCAGGGCCGATCTCTTGTTCCCCTGATGGCAATCGTTTGAGCAACTGAACGATCTCGTCCAGTTGATATCGAATCGAACGCGGATTGGTTTCGTCCACGGCAACCAAATCAATGACGGGAGCCAAGCGGACAAGGTTCAGGTATCGCGAGCGGTAGGTCATCGAACTGTCGGTGACTTGCAACACGGCTTCATGAATCCTTGACCCGTTTGGAGTGGCCGGGCACAACATGGTTAGCAACAGATCCGCCGTGTGGTCTGCCCGCTCGATACGACGCCCCAGTTCCAGGAATTGCCAAGCGTGAGTGCGGACAAAACCTTCCGTTACGATTCCGGCAAAGGAGAGCAGGTCAACAATCAACGTGCCCATCCGCTCAATGGCTTGACCAATATTGTCGGGGCCCAGCGGTGCATTGAGTTCACGTTGAGCCCGTTGCACGATACGGTAGGCGTCCATCGACAGTCGATCTCGCACCGCAGTCGCGTTGTGGACAACGGACTGCATGGTACGTTGCAAGCCTCGAGGTTGATCGACGTCGGTGATCGAACGGGGCAAAACGATTTCCAACTCGGGCAGGTTCGCAGCAAAAGATTCCAATGCGAAACTCGGTTCGACTTGCCCCATCGATGCCAACGCGTAGACCAAACGTGGAATCTCGGAAACCGATTTGATCTCGTCTTCGCCGGAAATGCGGTCCAACGTGGTCCGCAGCAAGCGCGCGAGTGCTTCGGCGCGTTCGCTGTAGCGTCCCAACCAATACAGATGTTCGGCAACACGACTGGGCAATTCATCGCCCGCGCGCCGAATCTGAATCGATCCGTGACTCTCCTTGAGCAACGTGATTTGGTGTTCAACAGGTTTTTCGCTCATGACCCAGCAGTCCTGAGTCATGTTCCCGCTGACCGGCGACCACGCCAGTTCTAAATCGTCTTTTCCAACTCGCGTCAGCGCGCCGGGCAACACACGAACTCGTTCGTCATCAACATTCTCGCCGCGTAGCAATTGGAACGTACGCAGTGACACACATTGAGACTGAATGCCGCCACTGGTCCATACAGGTGTGGTGCTGTACTGAAATCGTTCTTGCGCGATGAAATCCCGTGGCGATGCAGTGATACGCCCCCGCAACTTGCCACGATCCTCTTGGCTCATCTCCGAAACCACGTACGGTGGGTCGCTGGACACGGCAAAAGCGGGACGCACGATCAGATCATCCAAGTGATCCAAGACGTATTTACGATCTTTGTCGTCACCACACCAATAGACCTTGGCGCTTTTCAGCGTCAGCGGCTCGCTAAAGAAGTATTGGTTCGCGGCGTCCAAATAAGCCATCAACGCGGGCGTCTGAACAAGTACGCTGCCCAGAGTATTGACCACCGCGACTTGCTGATTGCGAACGCAACGCAGCATTCCGGAGACACCCGAGCTGGAATCGGGTGCCAACTCCAGGGGATCGCAACTACGATCACTGACGTGTCGCCACACGACCTGTAGCGGCAACAGCCCGCCCAGCGTCTTGAGGTTCAATTGCCCGCCACGGACGGCCAAATCAGATCCCTGGACCAACATCATGCCGAGGTAACGTGCCAAGTAGGCGTCTTCAAACTCTCGGTAGCTCGCTCCCGGCGGTGTCATCAACACGACACGAGGATTGTCTCGCTGTGTCTTTGCTTGAGATCGCAGATGCTCTCGTAGTGATTCAAAAAACGATGCGCATCGCAGTGTCTTGCAACTGCGAATCAGTTGCGGGAACACACGACTGGTGACGATGCGGTTTTCTAACAGATACCCGAGGCCGCTGGGCGCACGAGTCCGATCGCCCGTCACGATCCACTGACCGTCGGACCGCCTGGCCAAGTCTGTCGCCGTCAGGTGCAGCTTTTGACTGTTTCTGTCCAACTCATGATAGGTTCGATAGAAGTTTGGGTTCTCCCACAGCAATCGCCCTGGCAAGATCCCCTCACGAATCAATCGTTGCGGCCCGAGCAAATCTTGCAGGATGGTTTCCAACAAGATCGTGCGTTGTGCCAGACCTGCACTGAGGTCTTGCCACTGTCTGGGCTCGAAAACCATCGGGATTGGAGAAACCTGCCAGGGACGACTCGACCCAGCTTTCTTTTCCCCATCATCGACTCGAAAGGTGGTTCCATTCTCTCGAACCAAGCGTTCCATCGTCGCGGAGCATTCGGTGAGGCCTGCCGCACCGAGTTGCTGGAGTTGCGATTTGAGAAAACGCCAATGTGGACGCGTTGTTCCATCTGGGAACAGCATCTCGTCAAATCGATCGCCGCTGCTGCGATACGACTGCCAGATCGAAGCCGTTTCAATCGCAGTATTCAATAGCTCAGACCAATAGGGGAAACTCGCATTTTGGCTCCGCATCGAGGCGGCCGACTGAGCATTGTTTTAACACACAATTATCGCACGTGAACGTATGGAGGCTTGAGCCTTTCTACCGATATTTTCGGTCTAAACGATCGATCCGTGCCCCACTGCTGGGATGACGAAGCGACTGCCCCGGGGTATTGCATCAGCCGCAGTGGCGTTAGCTCGGATTATTCATCAGCCGAAACGAGATAGCGTCCGGTTCGCAAGGACAGGCGTAGGAACCGGACGCTATCGCGTGGCGGCTGATGTGCGTGGACTGTTTTCGTACCAACCCGCAAAAGCCGTTTTGTGCAAACCTGTTGCAAAGACTGTAGTCGGTCGCGTGAATAATCCGCGCCTAGCGGGCTGTTGATTGAGTGAGCCGCGACGCGTAAGCGGCCGGGCCTACCGCACTGCCCGGTGCCTTACGGCCCACGGCTCACTGTTGCGCTGTCTCGGCCTACTGGTTTTGCAAACTCCGGGCTACCATCCTCGTCTCATGTCAAAGGTAATTGGATACTCGTCCGGCGTGGAAAGGGGAACCGGTAAATCGGGAACGGCCAGCCGCCCCCCGGTAGCCGTTCCCGCATGAAAACGCGTCGCCCGTCGCGACTCCGCTTCGTTCGCATTGATCGGAAAAATCTCGTGCGCTCGCCCTGATGGGTCTGCGGTGAAATACCGACAGCCGCCCATCGAGTACTCCGTCCGACGATCCACCAAGTCGAACTGCAACGGCACATGCACGCCGATCATCGGGTGCAAACAACGCGGTGGCTGCCAAGCTCTGTACTTGATTCCGGCGACGAAACGTCCGGCGACTCCGGTCGGGTGCATTGGGACACGCCGACCGTTGCACAACACGGCGTGACGCTTGGGGTCCATGCCATCGACGCAAACCTGCAATCGTTCCATCGAGGAATCGACAAATCGTGCGGTGCCGCCACCGGCCGGTTCTTCGCCCATCAGATACCAAGGTTCGATCGCCGTTCGGATTTCCAAACTCACGCTGCCGCACTGTATCCCTCCGATTTTCGGAAAGCGAAACTCGTGATGCGGCACAAACCATTCCGGTTTCATCGGCACGCCGTTCTGCTTCAACTCCTGGATCAAGTCACACAAATCCGTCCAGACAAAATGCGGCAACAAGAATCGATCGTAGAGCGATGTCCCCCAGCGAGTCAGCGTTCGCGTGTACGGCCGCTGCCAAAACGCGGCGACGATCGAGCGAATCAATAGTTGTTGCGACAAGTTGACTCGAGCGCTCGGTGGCATTTCGAACCCACGCAACTCGACCAAGCCCAATCGGCCGGTGCTGGAGTCCGGCGAAAACATCTTGTCGATGCAAATCTCCGCGCGGTGAGTGTTTCCCGTCAAGTCGACCATCAAGTCACGGAACAAGCGATCGACCATCCAAGGCGGCTGATAATCATTTCCGCCAAACATGTTGTCCAAGTGTTCCAGCGCGATCTCCATTTCGTAGACACTGTCACGTCGTGCCTCGTCCATCCGCGGCGCTTGACTGGTCGGCCCGATGAACTTGCCGCTGAACAGGTACGAAAGGGCAGGGTGGTTGTGCCAAAACCGAATCATGCTGCCCAGCAAGTGCGGTCGTCGCAGGAACGGACTGTCCTCAGGTCGTGAACCGCCCATCACGATATGGGAACCGCCTCCGGTGCCGGTGTGGCTGCCGTCGATGTCAAACTTCTCGGCAACCAACCGACTCTCGCGTGCCTTTTGATACAGCGTCTCCGTCAAGCCGACCAGCTGCCTCCAGGAAGACGACGGCTGCACGTTGACTTCGATCACCCCCGGGTCCGGTGTGACTTTGAACATCTCGACGCGGTAATCCGTCGGCGGCAAATAGCCTTCCACGATGACTGGGATGTCCAGGTCGACACAGGTCTCCTCGACCGCCGCGATGAGATCCAAATAATCCTCCAACCTTTGAGTCGGAGGCATGAACACGTGCAGTCGACCGAAACGGCACTCGACACACAGGGCGGTCAAAACCAAATCGTCGGTCGGTGGCGTCGGCTCGTCCTGCAATTGCTGTTCGTTGATTCGGTTGATCCGCTCGGGATCCTGTTTGATCGTGTAAGCCGCAGGTAGCGCTTCGCGAGGTGCAAATGGATCAATCGGCGCGGCCAACAGATCGGCGTTCAATGAGGCACCTGCGCCGCCCTTGGGCAACGAGTCCAGCGGCAATCGCAAACCGATGGGCGAATCACCCGGCAACAAGAACAGCTTGTCACTCCGCAACGGCCATCGTCCGCTGATCCAACCCGAGTGTGCATTCCACCAGGCACGACGGATCGGCATCACAAATCCCACCGGATTGCTTAACCCCTGTGTGAACGTTCGCATCATCATCGCACGTTCGTTGGGATCGTCGAGCTTGGGGTCGGCCGGATCGACATCGATCGGCAACCGGTTCTCTCGCCACAGATAGTGAAAGGTGTCTTCGTAGACGGGAAAGGTGGTCTTTGCCGACACGCCGAGGTTGACCGCCAGATGCCGAACGAAGCGTTGGGCATCGTCATGCGTGTGGCCGTAGTTGGTTCCTTCGTCGGCGATGTATTTTGGGTTTTGCCAGACCGGTTCGCCGTCTCGACGCCACAGGCAAGTCAACGCCCAACGGGGCAATGATTCGCCTGGGTACCATTTTCCTTGACCGTAATGCAGCAATGCTCCGGGAGCTACTTCATCACGCAGTTTCAACAACAGCACATTGCTGAGCACACGTTTTTCGACGCCGACAGCATCCGTGTTCCATTGGGGATCATCGGGATTGTCGACGGAGACGAACGTGGGTTCGCCGCCCATCGTCAGCCGGACGTCTTGGTCGACCAATAGTCGATCCACGTGATCTCCTGCCGCGAGGATCTCGTTCCACTGCTGGTCCGTGTAGGGCCGACTGGTGCGAGGTTGCTCTTCGATCCGCTTGACCGACATCTCGTGTTTGAACTCGACCTCGCACGGTTCGTGTCCGCCGGTGATGGGAGCAGCCCCGGTGTAGTGCGGAGTGCAAGACAATGGAATGTGTCCTTCGCCCGCCATCAAACCACTGGTCGGGTCCAGCCCGACCCAACCGGCCCCTGGCAGATAGACTTCCGTCCAAGCATGCAGGTCGCAAAAATCGGCCGTCGGTCCTTCGGGACCCTCAATCGGTTTCTCGTCCGGTGCCAGTTGAATCAAGTAACCCGAAACAAACCGAGCGGCCAATCCCGCGTGCCGGAACCCGTGAACCAACATCCAAGCCGAATCGCGACACGAGCCGCTGCCCAAAGTCAGTGTTTCCTCCGGCGTCTGGACTCCCGGCTCCATCCGCACGACGTAGTTGATCATCTTCTGGGCCGAACGGTTCACGTCGACCAGGAAATCGATCACCTGCTCACGCTCCTTGGGCATGGAATCGACCCACTGACTGAGTTTTGGCGTCAGCTCGCCCGGCACCAGATAAGGTGCCAACTGAACCTTCAGCGCCGGGTCATATTGGAACGGCCATGACTCTGCGTAATCCTCGATGAAGAAATCGAACGGATTGAAAACCGTCATGTCGACGACCAAGTCCACCATGATGGACAACTCGGTCGCCGGTTTGGGGAACACCAGTCGCGCCGCGGGATTGGCGAACGGATCCTGTTGCCAGTTGATAAAATGCTCGGTGGGACGAATTTGCAAATCGTATGAGACGACTTTAGTGCGACCGTGATAGGCCGGACGCAGACGCACCAATTGCGGCCCCAGACCGATCGGGCGGTCGTACTGGTAGTGGGTGTGATGGTGGAGAGCGACTCGAATGGTCATGCGGGCTGCGTGCTGTGAAAGTAATCTTGTCCGAGCGATACGCCGATTTCATTGAGTTGAATCTGCAAACGATCGATGAACTGGTGCATTCCGCCGGCGATCACTTCTTCGACACTGGTGTTCGACAAACGATGCAATAGAGATTGGATTTGCTTTTGAACTTCGGTGGTACGATCACCACCACAATCGGAATCGATCTGAGCCAGCGACCCGTCTGCGCCACGGATACAAGACAGAATCGACCTCGGAAAGGACTTATGAAAGAGAAAGAATTCAACGATCTTTTTCACGTCCGCCAAATGGTGCTCGCGTCGGTACGCTTCAAATCCACTGACTGCCAGCAGCAACGTAGACCATTGCAAATCGTCGACGGCAGTACCGACATCCTCCAGGCTGGGCAAGAGGCTGAAATACTTGACATCCAAAATCCGAGACGTTTTGTCCGCACGTTCCAGCAGTCGCCCTAAATTGATGAAGTGCCACGCAGCGTCGTGCGCCATGGTGCTATCCAGCACTCCTGTCCATGTCAATGCATGGAGCCTCACCTGTTCAAAAAATTCCGCGGTGGGATCTTTGATCTGAGCCTCCGCGTTGTCTTGGACGAAATGATAAAACTCGTTGAGTTCCTCGAACGATTCCGTTGAAATGGTCTCACGAACACCGCGAGCGTTTTCTCGGGCTGCGATCAAACACGTCAGCATCGAACTGTGGTACTCGGTGTCAAACGCCAAGAACTTGACGACGTTGTCGCGGTCGGCGACACCATATTTCTCGGTGAACCATTCGTTGTCTCCGGTCACCTTGACCAGCGGCTCCCAAGGATCAACGACGAACTCTGGTTGATCCAGGATCATGTACAAAGTGACTTCGATGAATCGCGCCAGGTTCTCGGCCCGCTCTGCTTGGCGGCTCATCCAATAGATTGATTCAGCTACACGTGACAACATACGAATCAGTGGGTTGAAGGGGAGTCGATCGAGGCGATGGGCTGACCGGCTTCGGCGATCACCCAAGTATCCTTGCTGCCGCCACCCTGGGATGAGTTGACGACCAGCGAACCTTTCTTGAGCGCGACCCGCGTCAATCCGCCTGGCAAGACCCAGACGTCATCGGGTCGACTGCACAAAATGTAGGGACGCAAATCGACATGGCGCCCCTCCAAATGGTCTCCGACGACGGTAGGCATTCGTGACAGTTGCAACGTCGGTTGGGCGATGTAATTACGTGGATTGGACCGAATGGCTTTGGCAAATTCCTGTCGCTGCTCATCGGTCGCGTGTGGACCGATCAAGATCCCATAGCCTCCCGATTCGCCGGCGGCTTTGACCACCAACTCGTCGAGGTGACTGAGCACGTATTCTCGATCCTCTTCGTCGTGACAGACGTAGGTCTTGACGCTCGCCAGGATCGGTTCTTCGTCGAGGTAATAGCGAATCATGTCCGGAACGTACGCGTAGATGACCTTGTCGTCCGCGACGCCGGTTCCCGGCGCATTGGCCAGGGTGATGTTGCCCAAACGGTACACGTTCATCAAACCGGCAACGCCCAGCACACTGTCGCTGCGGAAAACCTTGGGATCCAAGAATGCGTCATCGATTCGGCGATAGATCACATCCACTCGCTTCAACCCTCGCGTGGTTCGCATGTAGACGTGGTCGTTCTTGACGATCAAGTCACGTCCCTCGACCAATTGAACCCCCATCTGCTGGGCGAGAAACGAATGTTCGTAGTACGCGCTGTTGTAGACCCCCGGCGTCAATACGACGACGGTCGGATCGTCCACATGTGGCGGTGCGACTTCCCGCAACATCCCGTACAAACGCGACGTGTAATCCGAAACGGGCCGAATCTGTGACGCCCGAAACACTTGCGGAAAGTTCCGCTTCATCACGTGCCGATTTTGCAACACGTACGACACGCCCGAGGGACATCGCAGGTTGTCCTCCAAGACATAGACGGCACCACTGTTGTCTCGAACCAAGTCCGTGCCTGTGATGTGACACCAAACATCATTGAAGGGCTTGAGCCCCACGCACTGTTTCAAATAGGCCGGGCACGAGTCGATCAGTTCGGCCGGAACGATCCCTTCCTGTACGATCTCCCGCTCGTTGTACACGTCACACAAGAAACGGTTCAGCGCCCGAATACGTTGCTTCAGTCCGGCATCGATATGCTTCCACAGCAAGGACGATACGATGCGTGGGACCACGTCAAAGGGCATGATCTTTTCGGTGCCGGAGGAATCACTGTAGACCGTGAATGTGATCCCCATCTTGAACAGGGCACGTTCGATCGCGTCCTGTCGTCGCAGGAGCTCCTTGGGCGGCAAGCTGATGATCAAATCCACCAGAGCTTGCGCGTCTGGACGCGCTACACAATCCTTATCGACCAACTCATCAAAAAATCCATCGGTTTGATACCCAGACAATGCCGGCAGCTTTTCTCGCGGGCTCCGTGAGATGGCGGGCGAACGCGATGAAGCCTGAGACTGAGATTGATTCTGCATCACGAGACGGGGGTTCCCAATTGCGCACAAATGAACGACCGCTAAGCGGCGTCAGCCGATCCGCTGATGGACTGAAAACTCTCTCCCGCCTGAAAGAGAGTCGGCATTGTAACCGGGCTTGCAAGCGACCGTAGGATCAATCCCCTGACGGATTCACTGCGGTGCCAGAATCCCCCCTTCACGCCGAACTTGCGGCGGAGAACCCCATCAAAACGCTGCTAGACACGCGATAGTGACAGGATGCGACGATGGCCGGCAAGATCCTTGATGAACCGCAGGTCACCCAGTTCTGAGATTTGCTCCGCCAACTCCGCACAAGCCTCGGCGATCATCGGGCTGAGCTCAATGATCAGCCTGCCGCCCTGATGAAGCCGGCCATAGGACTCGCCCAGCAAGCGCTTGATGGTTTCTGTCCCGTCCGGCCCCGAAACCAACGCCAACTTGGGCTCAAAGTCGCGAACGGTCGGCTGCAATTGATCGAACTCGCTCTCACTGACGTAAGGCGGATTGCTGCAGATCAAGTCAAACTTGGCCGGAGTGGTGACATCGGCGAGTAGGTCACCGGCGACAAAATCGATCCGCTCGGCGACACCGTGTTGGTCTGCGTTCCACCTTGCCACCTCTAACGCTTCCGGACTCAAATCGATTGCCGTGATGCGGGCGGAAGGCAGATGAACCGCCAAACTCACCGCGATCGCGCCGCTGCCCGTGCCCACGTCCGCGATTTGCAGTGGCCGATCACCGGGCTTGATCGCCTTGGCACAGTCCAAAGCCTCGATCACCAAATGCTCCGTCTCGGGGCGTGGGATCAGCACATGCTCGTTCACACGAAACCGCAGCGAATAGAACTCCTTGTAACCGACCAACTGAGCCACCGGTGTGCCTTCGCCACGCCGGCGCACCAATTCGCGAAAAGCGGTCTTTTGTTCGTCATCGGGCTCTTCCTGAAACGCCGTGTACAGCTCGATCCGACTGCACTGCCTGGCATGCGCCAACAATACCTCGGCATCCAACCGCGCCGACTCGCTGCCACGGCGTTTGAAAAAGTCCGTTGTCCATTCCAGCAATCGCAAGACTGTCCAGGGTTGTTCAGCGGACTCAGGCATGGAACTGTATTGACGGGGTTGAAGTGGAATGGCTCGGAGCAAGAACAGGTAGCCGGTGGGATGACGGTAACGACATCAGGTATCCACCATGTCGCCGCGAAGCTGATCACGGTCGTACTCGATCAACGCCTCGGTGACCGGCGTGACGGCGCCCGCCATCACCTGATCGAGCTTGTAGAGAGTGAAATTGATGCGGTGATCGGTCAGTCGATTCTGAGGAAAGTTGTAGGTGCGGATCCGTTGGCTTCGGTCACCTGAACCGATCAAACCTTTGCGTTGCTCGGCCTGCTTGGCTTGCTCCTCTTCGCGTTTCTTTTCATAGACCCGCGCCTTGAGCACCCGCAGAGCTTTTGCCAAGTTCTTGTGCTGACTTTTTTCATCCTGACACTGCACCACGATGCCGGTCTCATGGTGCGTCAAGCGAATCGCCGACTCGGTTTTGTTGACGTGCTGGCCGCCAGGTCCCGAAGCGCAGAACTTGTCGACACGGTAGTCATCTGCTTTCACATCGACCTCCACGTCCTCAGGCTCAGGCATCACGGCAACGGTTGCCGCCGAGGTGTGCACACGTCCTTGTGTCTCCGTTTCGGGAACGCGTTGAACTCGATGCCCGCCGGACTCATACGCCAGATCGCGGTAGACACTCTCGCCCTCGAGCGTCAACGTGATTTCCTTGAATCCGCCCATGTCGGACACGCTGCTGTCCATGACCTCCACCTTCCAGCCCTTGATCTCAGCGTACCGACGGTACATCTCGAACAGGTCACGGGCAAACAAAGCGGCTTCCTCGCCTCCGGTCCCCGCGCGGATCTCCATCACACAGCGGGTGCGATGACTGTCTTCGCCACCCACGGTCATCGACAGCAAATCGTCCCACAACACTTCGCGTTTGGAACGCAGCTCGGCCATTTCGGTTTCGGCCATTTCGCGTTCATCATAATCCTCCGCTGCCTCGGCCATTTCCTGGCAACCGCGAATCTCCTTGCTCAACCGCTTGAACTCACGGTACTTGCTCGCCACCTTGGCGAGCCCGCCGTGCTCGCGCGCAGCAGCACCCATCTTCGCGCCATCGGCCAACACCTCGGGGTCGGACATTTGGCGTTCCAACTCTTGGAATCGGGCAAGTTTTTCTTCCAGCAAATCGCGGACGATGCTCATGGCTCACGCGTTAGGCAAAGGGGAGGAGGGTGTACGAAAAAAGCCGCATCGTTCCATTGAAATGCGGACGACGCGGCTGTATCGCGAGGGAGCAACGCTGAGCGAGCTACTTTTTCTTGCCCTTCTTTTGCAGGCTGCCGTAGGTACCAGCGGCAAACTTCTTTTGGAACTTGTCGATCCGACCGGCCGTGTCAACAAACTTCAATTTGCCGGTGTAAAAAGGATGACAAGCGTTGCAAATGTCGACCTTCAACTCGGGCCGAACGCTGCGTGTCTGAAACGTATTGCCGCAACCGCAACTGACGGTTGTTTCCTGATAATTGGGGTGGATGCCTTCTTTCATGGCGTCTTTCTCATTGGTTCGGGGGGGTGGAACTGGCTTGGTACAGCGCCGCGAAGCTTCGAAGTGTATTCGACCGGAGGCTGACTGGACAAGTGCTAACGTGCCGGATTCGGGTTTCTATCGGGTTTCGCTAGCGATCCGTTGAAGGAATCTGCGTCGGAGCCTGCCGGCTGAGGACGAAAACAGCGACCCGGGGCCTAGCCTGGACGTTTCAAAATTTGGGGTTGTGGCACTGTGGGTCTGAGGAAGTTTATGTCCCTACTGCCGGCGAAGCTGGTGGACTCCAGTGAGCCTCAGGCGCTAGCCGTGGGCCTGAGGCGGATTGTGGTGCCGGCCCACGGCTAGCGCCCGAGGCTCACTTTGATTGCGACAGGTGGAACAAAAACATTGACAAAAATAGCAGTGTCAACACTAATCTTTGAGCAGTCCGGTTCTCACGCCTGTCATCGGGAACCGGACGCTATCGCGCGCCGGCTGATGAATATCCGGGCAAGCACCCCGCCAGCGGCAGGCGTCAGCGTTTGCGGCCGTCAAATGCCGTCGAATGGGTGCCCGGAATCCATCGGGACCGAAAAAAAGCCGGCTTGGGAAAGCCGGCTTCGAGTTGACAGTTGAGCGAGACGCTCAGATCAGGCACAGGCAGGCTGCACACAGGGAGTGAGCCGCAATTGACCCTTGAACTGGCCGGGAACCGACGGCGGATCGCCGGCGACACCGCCGGACTCGGATTGCACACTTTGGAGATCCCACTTCTCTCCATCATATCGCCACGTCGCGACTCCCTCAGGAACCGAACGACTGCCGCTGCTGCCCCCCAAGAACACACTCTGCTGAACGTCCCACATAACTTTTCTCGCTGCTTGCGAAATACGGAATTCCATTGAGCGGACGCCCCGCTCGTTTGCCAGCGTAACGCCCCACCCGACGGTGGTCAAGAAAATCATTCGCTATTGTTTTGCTGCCGATCGCGCCACGCGAAAACCCAGAGAAAAAAACCGAGTTTCTGGATTGAATCCACCCGTCGAGATGGAATCCAGCACGTCTTGCAGATAGGCATTGCATCGAGGTCCACGCACGGCCCGCAGCTTCTGGCCGCTGCCTTGCAAATCAGTACACCACTCGGTGACATTGCCGAGCATGCCGTGCATCCCTGTGGGCAGCGGCTTCTTTACTTTGACCGGCATCACCGACGGCGCAGACTGAAACAGTGTCCATCCGTACTCCTGCACGATTGATGCGTCGTACCCGAACGGCAATCTCGTGACCGCATCGCCACGACACGCGGCTTCCCATTCAGTGGACAGTGGCAGACGATATCCCAACTTCTCTACGTAATCGGGCTTCAAGCTCCAGCCGTGCTCGTCACCGTCGACAGCAACGTAACATTGCTCTTCGTCTCCCAAGCCTTCTTCCAACGTCAACCACTGACAATACTCCACGGCATCAGACCAAGTGACCTGGATCATGGGACAGCGGAGGTCCGGCGCCTGAGACTCCTTGTAGGAATGTCCGGAGCGAAAATCCAAGAACTGTTCCACCGTGACTTCCGTCGAGGATAACTGAAACGCAGAGGATCGTGACTCGAATCGAACCATCGTTTGACCTCGCGAATTGATCGACCACGCCCGAGCGCGGCCTGCTTCCAAATCGGCTACATCCTTTTCCCGCAGCTTGTTGATCGCGGTGTCCACCCAGTCACGGTCGTCGAATTGCTGCAAGAGCCACTCGGCGGCGGAATGGACGTCAGGATCGGCGGAATCTGAAAACACCTGGCGAGCAATCAAACGACCCTGGCTCACCTGCTGATCCTTCACTCGCTCCCGCCCAAGACTGCCCAACGCCAACATCAATCCGCTCTCGACGCCTCGCGGATCGCTGCTCAACTGCGTGGAGGAGAGACGCTCGATGAGCAATCGAGGATCCACCTCCATGACTTTGATGCGATGGATCAAACCGCTACGTGTATTGGGGATCGGATCGTGACGCAGCAACGGCCACACACTGTCGGTCACGCCACGTCGCAACAAGTACGCGGCCGCATTGACCTGTCGATTGGAGACATGCTGCTGTTCCTGCTCGCCCACCTGCGCCGTCGGGCTGTTTCGCAATGCGGAATCCAAAACGGAACGCATTTGACTCAAATCGCTGGTATCGAGCACTTCGACAAACGCGTCGACTTGCTCCACATCAGAATCCAAGAAAATGTCGGCTAATTGAGCGGGTTCCTCCGACCACAGATCAACCAACAGGCTAGCGACCTTTTGACGCTGAGTCGAATCACCCGGCTGCATGAACACCCGCCTCAACTCAGGCGTGATATAGGGAGCAACCTTGGAAATGGACTCAACGATGATCAAGTAGTCCTTGGGATTGCGGATCGTTTGCCGTATCACCTCTTCGGTCACAAACTCACGATGCTCTATCCAACGCTGGGGTGGCCCATCGGCATCGCTTGAATCAGTTTTCGAATCTGTGTCTGAACCAACGCTCGCTGTCCCGACCTGGGGCGGGTCGAACGACATGAGCATCAAGGCGGATCGAAAACGCTCCTCCGACGCTCGTGACGTGTCGTTCAAGACGGACCAGTACTGCTGGACGACATTGGGCAGTCCACGATGCCCGGAAAGTTCGTCGCGGATCAGGGGCAACTCTTTCAACTCGGCTTTCAGCGACTGTGTGGCCACTTCCTTGAACAAACCGTTGTCGCTCGGATTGACCCTCAGTAGTCCCAAACGTCCGTGCAACCCGCCGGCTTCATCGATCGGCAAACGGTCTCGCAATTGAGTCAGCGGCGTTTTGCTCCAGCCCCGCAAGGACTGGAGTTTGTCGATCACACCGGAGACTTGACTGGCCTCCGCAACGCTGAGCTGTTCGGTGATCAATTGCGCACGGCTTCGCCCCCAAAGCTCGTAGCCGCCCCAACCCACGGCGACGATGGCGAACAACGCGACGACCATCCGACGCGAATGCTGTTTCGTAGCCGCAAACATCATCCGGCGTTCTGGATCGCTCCAACGTGACGATTGAGTCAGCGTTTGGAACATCGCCCATTCGCCCCAGGACGGCAAATGCTTTTTGTCCGGCCTCGATTTCCAGACATCCGCACGATCGGCCAACCGCATCGCTGCTCGTCCGCTGAATGTGAGCTGCTGACGATATTGCAACCATTGGCGAACCGCGGGCACCAGATAGTCATGCGTCAATTGGTAGTACCGTTGCCCGGACGCCTTGTCCAAGGGAGCATCCGAATCGGGATCCGTGGGTGTGATCAACCTCAGATCGGTATCCAAAATCGTCAGCAACTTGGCCAACCGCTTTGGCTCCGATTGATAGCCCGATATCTCTCGCAATTCGGACTCTGAACGCATCGCACCCTTGATGTCCGTTCCCGCCTCGGGCAACAGGGACTTCAAGATCGCTTGCGCGGCCAACTCGTGAGAACGATTCTCGGCTGGGGCGCTGGCACCGAGCGATTCTTCCAAGAAACGAATCCCAACGCCTTCGATACCACCGAGTTCTTGCAACGACCGCACGGTCCACTCGCGGCTTTTCATGATTTCCGCAAACGTCACCAACTGCACCGGAATGATTTTGCCCTCGTCGGCCAACCCCTCGATCGCTTGATCCAGGAACTGGTTTTGAGAAAGACTCAAATCGGACAGGTTGTCAGGCAATCGGGAATACCCACGACCGTATTCGGCCAGTACCTTTCGCGCGTGCCGTTTGTCGAACAAATCGACCATGGCCAAGTTGTGGCTGCGAACCAAATCGACTTCCAGTTGATCGACAAAGCGACTGACGCCGATCCAAAAGTCATCACGCACCAACAACAGACACTGCAAATGCTGACCGTCGCATTGACGCAATGCAAGAATCAGGTCAGAGCGTAGGTCGTTGCCGTGAGCGTGCAGCCATTGCTCGAATTGATCAATGACGATCAGCACTTTGCGGCCGACTTGACCATCCAAGCTGCGACGAACCCACGCGAGACTCTCGACCAAATCCAAATCTTTCGGCATCCCAAACACACGCTTGCGCAGCCCGCTGAGCAATTGCAACTCGGTGCGATTGCCGGTCGCCTCCAGCGAGATGACGGTGACATTGGGATCCAGTGTCGGCAACAGGCCCGCGTTGACGAACGACGACTTCCCCGAACCGGAGGAACCGTAGATCACTCCGACACGAAAAGCGGTCAAAGGGTCGTCGGACTCGATCCGTCGACGCCAAAATCGCAAACTATCCGGCAAACCATCGCGATCGCGGGTCCCAGGCAACAACTCGCGAAAGTAGGTGGCATCCTCGTGGTCAAACGACCGCAACCCACGAGGGACGATCCCGACCAACTGATCATGCGACTCGATTTGCGGTCGCGTTCCGGTCGGCACCGAAGTGACGCTGATTGCATCTTCGTCGCCCTGCCTGATGAAATGCTCCAGGTCTTCGACCAAGTCATCAGCGATCAAATATCGATCCGCGGCGCGTTTGGAAAGCAGCCTCAGACAGATCCGTTCCAATTCCTTGGGTATCTTTGGATTGTGCCCACGCAATGGCCGCGGCTCTTGATTGCAAATCAACAACACGACCTCTTGCCAACTATCAGCCATAAACGGCAACTGCCCCGTCAACATCTCGTACATCATGACGCCGACAGAAAACAGGTCCGACCGCCCGTCGACCAAGTGACCTTCGCCCCGTGCTTGCTCTGGACTCATGTAGATGACCGTGCCGATCCGACCGCGATCCTTGCCGTAGCTGTTGTCCCGCAGCGCCAAACCGAAATCGGTGATGAAGCAGTTGCCGGCCTGATCCAACAGCAAGTTGGCGGGTTTGACGTCGCGGTGAACCACGCCCGCCAAATGGATGAATTGCAGAATCTCTGCGATCGTCAACAACATCCTCACGGTGTCATCGACCGACAACGGCGAACGTTTGATACGATCGGCAAGCGTTTCCCCATCGATGAACTTGGAAACCACATAGCAACGATCTTCGATACGATCGAAGTCATAGATCGGTACGACTCCCGGATGGTCCAAACTCGCCAGCGTCCTCGCTTCATCCAAGAATCGCTCGATGTCGACCGGACGGGCCACACGATTCTTGTGCGGCACCTTGATCGCAACTCGCCGATGCAATTGCGTATCTACCGCCAGAAAAACACGCCCAAACCCACCAGCACCCAATTCACGCTCAATGGTGTAGCGTCCCAGCGAAACCGGTTTGTCTGAAACACTGTCAAACACACTGCTACTTTTCTTGTCGTCCGCACTTTCGCTAAGGGAAAAATCACCGGTCACAGCGAATGACGGATCATCTGTCTCATAAACTGCGGTTTGCCCAATCTCCGAAGGCGAAGTTTCTGTCGGTCGGTCTGCCAGCGGGACACCACGCCCAGACGAAACCACCGGCAAGTCTTCGGGCAAAAGAGACTCACTCTGAGAATCCAAGCCATCCTCGTCCAGCGGCTTCTTGTCGTGATCTGCGTCGTGATCTGCTCTGGGCTCATCGTCGCCGATCGGCTGCTCATCAGAAAGGGACATCTTGCTCTTTCGGTATTACCACAACAAAGAAAACTCTGCGAGCGTTCCGCTCTGTTTGCCCCGCTCTGTTTGACACAATCGATTATCGAATCGCCTTGTCGGGCAACTCGGTTCCGATGCCCTCGTCCATCGGCATTTCGTCTTTCTCAATGCCGACGCTCCTCATCGCCTTGACCAAGCGTCCCTGCATCTCTTGCACCACGCTGGCGTGATTCGGATCGTTGATCAAATTGGTGCGCTCGCCGGGGTCGTTCTGCAGATCGTACAACTCGGACAGGTGACGATCCGCGGTCCCGTCCCCGTGTGGATAGCGAATGTATTTCCAACGATCACCTCTGACCGCACGAACGTTAGGTGTGTAGGGAAACTGTTTTTCATAGTTGTAGTGATACAGCCACTCGGTACGCCAACCGCTGGTCTGACCGACCGCCAGCGGCCGAATCGATTGACCGTGGATGCCTTTCATCGGCGCGGCACCGGCGGCATCCAAGATGGTCGGTGCGACGTCCGTCGTCAGCACTTGGCTGGCGATCTTGGACGGTCCCGTCTGTGCCGTCCACGCGGGATAGCGAATGATCATCGGCACGCGAATGCTGGCTTCGTGCGCAGTGCGTTTGTCGACCATTCCATGCTCGCCCTCCAGCAATCCGTTGTCACCCAAAAAGATGAACATCGTGTTGTCCAACTCGCCGGCTGCTTTCAGATCAGCAACCAAGCGACCGACGCTGTCATCGACGGACAGGATGGTTCCCCAGTAGGCGCGCACCATACGCTCAAAGTCGAGCACCGCATCGGCCTTGTCGTTGGGAAACTCCTTGCGCCAATCGAACAACGGCCCGTAAATGCCATGCCAAGTATTCAAACGCTGCGTGATCCACTTCGGCTTGCCCTCCAAATGAAACGCCGAATGCGGATAGTTGATCTCCACGTCGTCAAAAACATGCTCGTACTTCTTTTCGGGAAAGTAAAAACTGTGCGGAGCCTTTTGTCCGATCATCATCATGAACGGTTTTCCCGATGACGCAGCTCGATGCTCCTTCATCCAATCGATCGCCATGTCGGTCACCACCGTGGTGTAGTAACCCTCCACGACGCGACGACCCTGACCGTTGAAATTGAACTCCGTGTCAAAATACTTTCCCTGACCTTTGTGGGTGACGAAGTAATCAAAACCAGGACGGGGCTCGTCGTTTTGCTCGCCCATATGCCACTTGCCGATGTACGCCGTCTTGTATCCGGCGGCCTGCAGACGCAATGGAAAGCTATCCAAATCGGCGGGGTAGTCGGTGAAGTTGTTCGTGACCCCGTGCGCATGGGCGTACAGTCCACTCAAGATGCTGGCGCGAGAGGGTGAACACAAACTGGTGGTGCAGAACATGTTCTCAAAGTACATGCCCTCGGCAGCCAATTGATCGATATGCGGCGTCTTGAGGTGCGGATGCCCGGCACAGGAAAGGGCGTTCCAACGAATGTCGTCACAAAGGACCAAAACCACGTTGGGCTGATCCGCCGCTTGAGCCACCGCACGAACCGTCGGGACCGTCAACGAGAAAACCAGCAGTAGAAATCCGACGAAGGCTTTGGCGCAGGACCAATCAAAGAACTGAGTCATGATGAGCAAGTTTGGGGCAAGCGTGGGCGGGGCAGAGCGGGGTAGGGGGCGACAGGACGTACGCGATCGAATCTGGGATCGGTTCTGAATCCTCCCAAATCAACCGCTGCAACCTGCAACTGCTCCACAGTTTAATGCATGACACGCCCCACCGGTAACGCGATTCCCTAGCCCGGATTATTCATCAGCCGGCACGCGATAGCGTCCGGTTCCCGATTACAGGCGTGAGAACGGGACGCTATCGCGTGGCGGCTAATATTGGACTGCTCAAAGTTTGGTGTTGTGTCTTTTTGGGCTTGCGCAAGTTTATGTCCCTACTGCCGGCGCAGCTGGTGGCCCCCAGTGAGCCTCAGGCGCTAGCCGTGGGCCTGAGGCGGATTGTGGTGCTGGCCCACGGCTAGCGTCTGAGGCTCACTTTGATTGCGATGCATGGAACAAAAACATGGACTGAAAAAAACAATGTCAACCCTAAACTTTGAGCAGTCCAGTGAGCCAGCGTGAATAATCCGGGCTACCGCGCCGCCCAAGCCGCCGGTCGGACGTCGAGCCACTTCATCCCCGCCGCCTCTGCCGCTTGAAATCCCAGCGGCGAGTCCTCGAACACAAGACACCGCTGTGCCGCCACGCCCAATCGACGGGCGGCTTCCAAAAACACATCCGGCTCCGGCTTGTGCCGCTGAGTGTCCTCCGCCGCGACAATCGTTTGAAACAAAGCATCCAAGCCCAAGACATTCAACTGCTTGACCACCACCTCGCGACCACTGCCGCTGGCCACCGCCATCGGCAAACGACCATGGTGGAATCTCGCGATTTCGCATATGTGCTCACAGGGCTGAACTCGGTCGATCATCCCGACAAACGCCGCCTCCTTTTCCAACGCAACTGACACCGCGTCGACACGAACGGATTGCTCCCGCCCCAAGGTTTCGACGATCATTCCGCTGGGCATCCCGCCCATCTGATAGAAACGCTCCTCGGTGAACGTGATCCCATGCTTGGCCAAGGTTTCTCGCCAAGCGACAAAATGCAGCGGCATCGAATCGCTCAATGTCCCATCACAGTCAAAGATCAATGCGTCAAATTCGTTGGTGTAATCCATCATCAATACCGAAGAGCTGGCAGGAACTGTGTCAAGAGAGTATGCGCGTATCAACCGCATCGCGATAGAGAACGTCCAGCTGAGCATGGTCGTGCTACCAAGCGCTAGGCGCGGATTATTCATTAGCCGGTACGCGATACCGTACGGTTCCCGATTACAGGCGTGAGAACCGGACGCTATCGCGTGGCGGCTGATATGCGCAGCCTGCTTTCGTGCCAATCCGCGTAAACCGTTTCGTGCAAACGAATTGCGAAGACTGCAGTGAGCCAGCGTCAATAATCCGGGCTAGGTGGTATCATACGCCCTGAGCCGCTGGCCGTCAGGCCACTGGCTTTACGCACTGAAATGGATGCACGATGCGTGCAAGACCCGGCCGCTCACGCGTCACGGCTCACGGCGTTAGGTAGCGTCGTACGTTTAGACTCATTGAGCGCCAGCCGCTGATGATCAATCCGTGCTCACACCAACTCCGTGCTTGGCCGACCAGCGCGACGCGATGATCGTGTCCAGCACCAACTGGGCCAAATGAAAGATCAACATCGGCAAGACGCTCACGCCACAATCGATCGCGACCTGCAGACCGACCATCAACGTTTTCTGACTGCCCGAGATGCCCACCGCGATCTGCTGCTCGGCCGGCAAACCCAAACGACGCGATACAAAAACGCCGCTTGCCAATGCCGCCAAATGGACGCCCGACGCGACCAACAACATGGGCAACTGCGACCACCAACTGACGCCAGTGGTATGCCCCAAGTACTCCGCGCTGGAAACCGCACCGATCATCACCATCATCAAGATGCCCAGTTGAGCCGCCGATGAGATTGCCAACTTATTGCGGTCCGCCCATCTGCCCACCCATCGCCTCATCATTTGTGCGACGATCAAGGGCAAGACGACCAACAACGCCAGTTTGATCATTTGATCCAGCGGTGAAATCGTCACCTGCTTGGCCAACACCAGGGCAACTCCCAGCGGCACCACCAGCACGCAAGCCACGTTCGTCACCAGCGTTGTCATGATGGCAATGGAGTCGTCACCGCCGGCTTTGCGAGTCCAAACCGACGCCGACGCCAATGTGCACGGGACCAACGCGGCGACGAACAGCCCGCCAAACTCCACCGGGCTGAGCAGCCACCAAAAGGGCAGACACAACAAAGGAACCAAAAAAACATTGGTACCTATTGCCAGCAAACACGGCAGCGGACGTGTCACGCTGCGACGCACCGCGTCCGGCTTGAGCGTCACGCCCATCGCCCACATCACCGCAAAAACAAGCCCGTTTCGCAACGGAGGCCACTTCGCCACCGGCTCCAAGCTCTGCGAGAAACCATGACCGACGGCAAAACACACCACCAGTGCTAGCAAAAACCAATATTTCGCGAGCCATCGAGAGGGGAATGCCATGGGAAACGGTCTACCGACGCACGGGCGAGAGAATCTAGTATCAGGGTCGCGAATCAGGCCAGCCCAAACAGCCAGTCCCGATTGGCACCCCGGATGGATCAGCCCAGATCGTAGCCGAACCCAGAGAGTAACGCACGGATGCATGAGCGAACTGAACGAGCGATAGCTCGGTTGCTGTTCGTTTTCTGCTGCGCGGTCCCCACGTCACTGACGCTACTGGCAATTCTGATCACCTGGACGCCTTGGTACCACGCCAGTCGCCTCGCCGCGATCGCCGAGCATCTCTCTCGCGAAACAGGACTGGTCGTCCAGATCGAAGATTTTCGTCGTGTTTCGCCCAACCGTTGGACGCTGCACCGTGTCGAATTGATCGAACCGGAAACGCTATACCAAGTCGCGATGATTCGCCAAATCGATTGGACGCAAGACGCCGATTCCGTGCGTGTCATGATTCACCAACCGGAGCTTCAGTCCGAACAACTCGGACACGCGTGGTCGATGATTCACGATCGGCTGATCAGTCGTCCGGAGCACACCACGATCCCGATCGAGATCGCCGCCAACGATGTCACGATCGTCAGTCGCACCGGTGACATGCCGCTGCGAGACGTGCAAGCGTGGGTGCAACCCAACGCGACGGGATTGCGTATGAATCTGGAATGCCGATTGGCGGACCAAAGTCCTCGGATGGTGAAGTCGACTTCAACCTCCACAAACACTTCGTTGACCCGTGTCACGCTGGTGCGCGACCGCAGCGGCGAGCGACCAGAGAGCACACTGATTTTAGAAAGCGGCGACAACGACCTGCCTTGCTCGGCCATTGCCGGCTACCTGCCGACCCTACAAGGACTCGGCCCCAACGCGACCTTTCGTGGAGCCCTGGAGTGCCGCATGACGGACACCGGCACATCGATCGTACTCGATGGTTCCCAGTTCAATCAGATCGACTTGAGCTATTGGAGCAAACACTTGCCTTACCCGGTTGTCGGTACCGCCGATCTGCAACTGGCTCGCTGCACCATGCGGCCCGGCGAACCGATCAACGTCGCCGGAACGCTGATCGCTCGTGACGGACTGGTGGGCATCGGGATGCTCGGTTCACTGCAACGCGACTTGGGTTTCGAGATCGACATGAACGCCCTGCCTCCAGACGGTCGGGGCTTGCCCTATCGATTGGCGGCGTTGAAGTTTTCGATGTTGGGCGATTCACAGATTTCACTGCAAGGCATGTGCGACACCCAGTTGGAGTTTCGCGGCGGGCCACCCGGCGTCGCATTGCTGAGAGCCGAAGACGGACAACCGGTGGTGTTCAGCTCGGGCGGCGCGATCAAACCGCATCAGTTGATGGCGACCCTGGGCGCCGACCGACACTACTCACCCTTCTGGTCCGAAATCCTGATGACACCGCCAAGACCGATCGGGATGGAAACACTCGACCCGAACGCCCCGCCTTCGGGACGACTGATCCCTTCGATCGCCACGCAAAAAGAAGACGTGATCAAGCAGCGTTAGATGAGGTTGTTTAAACTTTGGAGTTGACTATGTCCTGCACTGCGTGCTGGCTGATTCGCAGGCGTAAACAAACTTTTCCTTTTGCTCTACCGTGACGGTCACGATCACCGCAATCGCTCACTGACTACTATTTGGGATCGCTGTCGGACAAAATTTCTTGAGGCGTCTTCCATTGAGATCCAGTTAAACGGCCGCCAGGCTTCGCGTATGTGTCGAAGTAAAACTCAAAGAGCGGAGTAAACTGCAAGCGAAAGTCCTTAGATTCGCAATCAAAGAATTCGTTGGGAACCTGTTTTCCAACACGCCAATTGAATACCCAATGATGTTGCTCTTGAGTCAAATCAAACGGACTTCCCGACGCTGCCTTTAACACATGTGGCAATAACTTGCCCGAATCATTCTTTTTCCAAGAGATTTCAGTATTACCAAACAAGTTTGGCATGTTTGGAATCTTGCTCTTATACGTCAATCGAACAGGCATGTAATCGCACGCCTTCGATTGCCACATTTCGATCTCAAAGTCGAGCGTATGATGCTTCGATCGCCATTTGGAATGAATTTCCCCCTGAACAACTCGCTGCGCCTCGATCAGCTCACCTTCACGCAAGAACACCTGTTCAATCCAACCGAATTGCTCCATTGGATTCTGAAGAAACATTGGGTGAAGCACTAAATCATCGAATGCATCAAAATTGACAGCGCTCAATGCGTTTTTCTTCACGAATTCTCGCGTAGAAATATCCTTCTCTTTCATCATATATCCGCGAGCTGATGCAGCGCCATTTCGACCCTCAGTTTTCCCACCGCACGTGAATAGTTCGGTCCAAGTCTGAAATTCAAACGGTTGATTAGATTCTCCAATGCCAATTACGCGACCGTGTGCCGAATACTCAAGATCCTTTGCAGACGACCTTGCTTTCAATCGGTAGATCCTAAATATTCTAACAGGAGGCCGCCCTTTTACCTTGTCACTGTAGAACACCTGTGACTCGCCTTGGACCATCAGCGCGTACCGCTTCAATACCTCATCTCTGGCAACCGTCATATCTGCAAGTCCTTGGTAAACGATATCATGGGCGGACTCCTTTTCCTGAGCGGTGCCTTCACCAGACCATGAAATCGACAACAAGAACGCCAGTGAGCAGAAAAATCGCATGCGCTCGCTCCACGCTTAGATTGAATACAAAAATAAAACTCGTTAACGTGCCAGCGACTGCTAAACAGGTACAGTATCCGAACAGCCAAACAAAAACTTTTCTGTCGGCGCTATTCAATGCACCTGACGCTTTTTCCATAATGGAAGATAATACACCGACGTCCTGCGAATACTCAAACCAATCTCCCCGAGCTCGAACAAACATCGTCAGGCGAATATCCTTGACGCTCACAGGGCGATTGCGCCACACTGGGTAATTTGCGAAGATGAGCGAAGATTCGTGTTTGGGTCGCTGAGATGCAGTGGCTGGGCGAATCGACTCGCTCAGGATTGGCTTGATGGAACGCTCTGCTTCACTGATTGAAAAACTTAATACCGTTTCCGATCCACGACCGGGCGAGCCGATTTATCCGCTTGTCAATATTCTCTTTATGACGATCTGTGCGGTGACAGGGCGATTGCACGGCGATTTACCGACTGAAAACGACCTTTTCCATGTAGTCATCGTCCCACCCGGCGGTGAGCCGCCTGTTCTTGACTCCACACTTCGCAGTTTTCTCTTGCTTGAGCAAGCTTAAGGCCGTCCGTCTAAGCGTGCTGAAGTTCTCGTCACCATGACCTTTGCGAATGCGACATTGGTCTTCGCCAAACGTCACGTCCAACTGCCAATGACAGCTGTTCTCGATGCCCCAGTGGTTACGCACAGCACAGGCAAACGATTCTCCTTCAAGTGTTTTGCTGAGTATGTAATAACGCACTGCGATCTCGTCGCCCTTTCGACGTTCCGTGTTGTTGATCGACATACCGATGGCACTGAGATTTTTCCAACGACTGGCGTCTGGAAGATCGCTGGGAACCTTGCACAAGTAGTAGCTACGCTCATCCACACGTCCGTGATCGGTCTCCTTCGTGTGATGTTCAAACACCTCGATTCGGGCAAAGTCATCCTCAAGATGATCCAAGAAGAAGGCCTTGATTCCCTCGTGAAGTGTCGGTTGGTTCCCTTTCACTGCCAAGCAATAGTCCGCACCTTCGTCAACGATCTTTGCAGCGATCTCTGTTTGGCAGCCCATTGCATCAATCGTTACCAAACCTCCGGAAACGTCGATGATTTCCAGCAATTTAGGAATCGCTGTGATCTCGTTGCTCTTCGCATCGACCACCGTTTGTCCAAGGCTGATGTGGTTAGCCGTCGCCCATGCACTGACCATGTGGATGGCAGCTTTGCCGGTCGCAGTGTCGTAGCTTCTGCGAAGAGTCTTGCCGTCGATCGCAATGACTTGGCCATCGGTGATCTTGTGAAGCTGAGTGATCCATTCGAGCAGCATCGGTTCAAACTCTTCAGGTTTGACCGCATTGAGGATGGCGTTGAAACGATCGTGCGATGGAACTCCTGCGGTCATATCCAGGAACTTGGAGAACCATTCTTTCTTTGTGTTGGCAAACTTAGCGATCGCAACGAAATCATCCGCACCAGCGATCACCGCACAGATCGTCATAAAGAGAATATTGACAAGCGGATAAATCGGCTCGCCCGGTCGTGGATCGGAAACGGTATTAAGTTTTTCAATCAGTGAAGCAGAGCGTTCCATCAAGCCAATCCTGAGCGAGTCGATTCGCCCAGCCACTGCATCTCAGCGACCCAAACACGAATCTTCGCTCATCTTCGCAAATTACCCAGTGTGGCGCAATCGCCCTGTGTGCGGTGATCGCTGGTGCGGATGATTTCGTTGCGATCGCTAAGTTTGCCAACACAAAGAAAGAATGGTTCTCCAAGTTCCTGGATATGACCGCAGGAGTTCCATCGCACGATCGTTTCAACGCCATCCTCAATGCGGTCAAACCTGAAGAGTTTGAACCGATGCTGCTCGAATGGATCACTCAGCTTCACAAGATCACCGATGGCCAAGTCATTGCGATCGACGGCAAGACTCTTCGCAGAAGCTACGACACTGCGACCGGCAAAGCTGCCATCCACATGGTCAGTGCATGGGCGACGGCTAACCACATCAGCCTTGGACAAACGGTGGTCGATGCGAAGAGCAACGAGATCACAGCGATTCCTAAATTGCTGGAAATCATCGACGTTTCCGGAGGTTTGGTAACGATTGATGCAATGGGCTGCCAAACAGAGATCGCTGCAAAGATCGTTGACGAAGGTGCGGACTATTGCTTGGCAGTGAAAGGGAACCAACCGACACTTCACGAGGGAATCAAGGCCTTCTTCTTGGATCATCTTGAGGATGACTTTGCCCGAATCGAGGTGTTTGAACATCACACGAAGGAGACCGATCACGGACGTGTGGATGAGCGTAGCTACTACTTGTGCAAGGTTCCCAGCGATCTTCCAGACGCCAGTCGTTGGAAAAATCTCAGTGCCATCGGTATGTCGATCAACAACACGGAACGTCGAAAGGGCGACGAGATCGCAGTGCGTTATTACATACTCAGCAAAACACTTGAAGGAGAATCGTTTGCCTGTGCTGTGCGTAACCACTGGGGCATCGAGAACAGCTGTCATTGGCAGTTGGACGTGACGTTTGGCGAAGACCAATGTCGCATTCGCAAAGGTCATGGTGACGAGAACTTCAGCACGCTTAGACGGACGGCCTTAAGCTTGCTCAAGCAAGAGAAAACTGCGAAGTGTGGAGTCAAGAACAGGCGGCTCACCGCCGGGTGGGACGATGACTACATGGAAAAGGTCGTTTTCAGTCGGTAAATCGCCGTGCAATCGCCCTGTTGACGCTCACTGGAGGAAGGCAGCCTGCACCATTTACAAACTATTGGGCAGTACCCAACGCATTTTCTTTCCGTCTACTGCCCGATACTCCTAACGGATCTACAAATCAATTATTGCGAATATTCTGCGTGATACCCGCATCCATACTACGTGTTCGGCAGGGACTTCTAGCAGTATTCGACCAGTGGCTTGAAAAGCTACCCAAAACACTGAACGCCAGAGAGCTCATAAACGTCCTTTTCCTCTACCCAATTCTCGTTTTGACCTCCTTGGCATTGCCAAAAGGTATCTTCCCACTCGCACTCGCAATCACCTTCTTTCCAGCACTCATAGTGATCGGGATTGGCTTCATCGGCTAAACGCCCCTCCTCCTCGGAGGCCGCGTTCCTTTGCTCTTTCACAGTGGCGTTGTAGTCATCATCGTACCAGCGCCAATCTTTGTTTACGCAAATCGCTGACGTTTCTGGATTCCCACACTGTGATGTCTGGCCAGTTAAGCAACCAGAATAGCTCGCGGTACCGCATACGCGAACATAATTGTACGGAACAACATACCGTACGCAATCTTGAGCAGCCAGCGTGCCTGCAGCAACTACTAAAAGACTACAAGTAAATGCAAATCTCATTCTTCTCACCTCAGTAAAGCGTTTAGGAATCAAGAAACCGGAATCGAGCCGTAAACCCAATCTCGCCACACGAGATCTTTGCTTCCACATCCGTGGACAAGCTTGCATCACGAATCCAATCGGACAAATCACTGCTAAATGATAGCGAGACACCTTGCTTTAAGACTGTCATCTTCGCTTCAACCGTCTTGCTTGCCGTCCCTCCCTCTTTCAACTTCAGCTCTATAAATACATCTATTCTTGAATTCTCTTTTGGAATAATTGACGATACGTCGCCAAACAAAAAAAATCGCAAATCTCTTGCTGCTGCAATGTACAAAGTTTTTGGCACTGCCCGAATGACGCCCTCATATTTGACGCGGATTGAGACTGGCTCAAACTTCCGATCGCCTTCAACCCGGGGCTGCAAATGAATGGCTTCGTAAAACTGGCCGCTGTCATTTCGTGCAATCTTCAGCCACACTTCGTCATCAAGAACCCTCTTCTCAAGGATCTTAAATTGGTCACTATCAGGTTCGAAGCTAATCGAATCTAGAGCGATAGTCCCATCACGGATCTCCAACGTAACCTCTCCTTCTCCGTCCTCACCAATCACCAACTCACTCTGGGGCCATACAGGAGCCTGGATTCGCCCTTTCAATTCGATAGTATGCTGGCGCCCAGAGATAATTACATCAACTGATTCCGCAAACGCCCCCAGCCCCTTTCTTGACACTTGAATAAGAACGCTTTGACTTCCCTCCGGCGAAATCTCTCTCTCACTTGATTGAGCAATCGTACACCCGCAGGAGCTTTTTATCCGTTCAATACGGATACCGTGCTCCCCACTATTGATGACAACAACACGCCCCTGGAAAACCGACCCAAGAAAGGCAGTACCAAGCTCTAGCCGATGCCTGGACTGCTCACCGTTGGACATTATCCGGCCGTAGACAGGAAGCTTCTCAACAGCCTCGCTGGAGAGAACAATCTCACTTTTATGAATTGCCTCATCACCGAGCACGTGATTTCGAGAGAGACCAACGATCGCAGCGAAGCACGAGAAGACAAGAAGACAAGAAGATGCCTGTTCATCAGAAGCCCCAGTGTTGTACGAACCAAAGTCGAACGTCCTTAACGCTATGAATTTCAACAAGAGAGTCAAGCAAAATGTTTGGAAAATCACACATTAGTTTCACGCTTGGTTTAAAGCCTCATGTTTTGTAGTGAAACTGAGAGAGAGGCACTGCCAGGGGCTATTGTTTTGTTTTGGGAGGGCAAAAGGCTCGCCTCGACGAAGATTCCTGAGTTTTCAAAGGGCGTTTTTTTCGGAGGAAGGGCTTAAGTTTTTAGTTCATCCGCAGATTCAGTTGTTGTAAGTTGCAGGGTTCCCGACGCAACGAATCGCGGGAAAGAGCTTCCCTGGGGATTGCGGTTGGGACGGCTGTCACCAGCCTCCACCCCGCACAGATCCGTACGCGAAGTACTACCTCATACGGCTCCTGCTGCTAGTCGAGCGCGAAATCGATCTTCCGGATAGGGATGAAGGATTTTCGGCTGAGGAAGGTAACGTATTCAGCTTTTCTGGGGTCAGGCCTTGCATTGGGGTTTCGACGGCAATAGATTCAGCAGCCGCGTGATCGTTCTCCGCTCCGAAGTTGACCATGCCTCGCCCTCACCCCGCTGGTCCGCCGTGCCGAGCGACAACATACCCAGTCGCCGCCGTGGCTACGACGGGCAACTTCGATTGAAGACAGGTTGCAATTGAAAACCCAACGCAAAGCCTGACCCCGGACACGGTAACCCTAAAATCCATCAAGCAGGCAGTATCGCAAAATGCGATTTTTCATACGACATGTTTTGATACTAATTTCCGTGACTTCCATTGCTTTCTGGTCGAGTCATCGTGGAATGGTGCTATACGGAACGAATGGGGCGATTATATTTCTGTCGATTTTTTCAGTGTTTGCTATCGGGTTGAGTTTGGCGGCGTTAAATTGGCGAACTTCCTCGGCAATGCAGCGAATATGCTATATGGGTATTTTGGGGCTTGCTCTATCATTTTTATTCTTCCCACAATCTCTTATTTCCGGGCATGACAGAATGCGTCAGGATGCGATTGTCGATGCTAGGATAAAGCAAATACGAAATGCCCTTTCGTCAGATGATCGATTTCGACATATTGATGTTGCTTACGCTAGAAGTGGCTCGCCAGGTCATTCTCCTATGCTAGGGACTCTATATTTAACAGGGGAAGTTGCCGAGCCATTTCTTGTTGATCTGCGAACCACGATTACGAATGACCCGATGGGTTTCCAGCTAGATGTTGAAGGAGACAATTACGTGTTTATTACTTGGAATGTCGTAGTGCGTAAAAATGACAATATAAAGTCGGGCGTTCGCTAGATGTTACTGTTTTGGTCCAGCGTGAATTGGAGTCGAGCGTGATCTTTGCTAATTGGACACGTGGAACTTAAGAGTCGGAAATGGTTGGAAGTACCTGGGGGACCAGTCCCCCAAGTACTCCACGTCTTTCCTGTTTTCAAACCTTACTCTTGCGAATAGCAACGGTCAGTTTCGACTCCAGTTCACGCTGAACCAAAACATGATCGTTCTCCGCTCCGAAGTTGACCATGCCTCGTCCTCACCGCGCTGGTCCGCCGTGCCGAGCGACAACATACCCAGTCGCCGTCGTGGCGACGACGGGCAACTTCGATTGAAGACAGGCTGCAATTGAAAACCCAAAGCAAAGCCTGACCCCGGACACGGTCGTCGCTGCGGACACGGTCGTCGCACAAAGCCTGACCCCGGACACGGTCGTCGCACCTCAAAAAAACAACCCCACCTCCAAACCATCGCGATGAGCGTCGGCAAACCGGTCAACCACGTCTCATTGAGTGAGCTGAATTGGAATCGAATCATTCCGCAGCAAAAGAAGAACCACTAATCTTCACTAATGAAACACTAATCGGAGAGAGTCTTTCGCGAGATCCCGAGCTGAAACTTCACCCACCGCCAACTGCACGTGTCCATCCCGTGAGCGCTCTTGCTGATTAGTGTTCTATTAGTGCCGATTAGTGTTCCCCAAAAAACTCACCCACCTATGAATCAGCGAGACACCCTTCGACTATCCTTTCAACGATTGCTCATCGGTTAAGCTGGCGAGGAGTCGTTCGTCAGGAGGATCGCTAACCACTTCGATCTTGCTGCGTTGGAGACTCGCCATCATCGTTCAATAACCATTGCCAAGCGAATGCCTGAGAGATCACCAAGAATGCACCGAAATGATAGAACGGCTCGCCTCAACCTCTACTCGCTCGATTTGCCGAAACGCCTGACCGCATTTGCGTTTTTGTCGCTGACTGTGTCCTGTGTGTCTTTGCTGGCGAGCCGCTCAGCCAAGGCCGAGTCAACGTCTCGCCCCAATGTCGTGATGTTGCTGGCCGATGACCTCGGTTATCAAGACGTCGGTTGCTACGACGGGCCGGTGCTGACACCGACCATCGATTCTTTGGCTACAGACGGCACACGCTTTTCAGATTTTTATTCCGGATGCGCGGTGTGCTCGCCGTCGCGTGCCACGTTGCTGACCGGCCGTCATCACATCCGTGCCGGCGTTTACAGTTGGATCAACGACGCGTCACAGCAATCTCATTTGCTGCTCCGCGAAGTCACTCTCGCTGAGATCCTGCACGACGCGGGCTACTCGACCGCGCACATCGGCAAGTGGCACCTTGGGCTGCCCACCGATGATCGTGACAAGCCGACACCGAGCGACCATGGATTTGATCACTGGTTTGCAACCTTCAACAACGCCAGCCCCAGTCACCACAACCCGGACAACTTCATCCGTAACGGTGAGCCGGTGGGAAAATTAGAAGGTTACTCCTGTCAGATCGTTGCCGACGAAGCCACACGTTGGTTGGACTCGAAACGAGACCCTGGTAAACCGTTTTTCTTGAACGTCTGGTTTCATGAACCGCACGCACCGATCGCCGCACCGAAGGATTTGGTCACGCGATACGGCAAGCCCAATGACAAGGCCGCCGTCTACTCCGGAACGATCGACAACACCGACACGGCGATTGCTCGTTTACTCGACAAGCTCAAGGCGATGCAGTGCCTGGAGAACACGCTGATCATCTACGCCTCGGACAACGGCAGCTACCGTGATGACAGAACCGGTGGCTTGCGAGGCCGCAAGGGAATGAACTGGGATGGTGGCATCCGTGTGCCGGGAATCTTTCACTGGCCCGGCAAGATCTCAGCCGGAGTGGTTGCCCGTCAGCCCGCCGGTTTGGTCGACGTGCTGCCCACGGTTTGTGGCTTGCTGGGACTGCCCAAGCCCGCCGGCGTGCACCTCGACGGCAGTGACCTGTCGCCGATCTTGACCGGCAACGCGGATGGGTTCACCCGTCATCAGCCACTTTTCTGGCATTTGCAAAAATCTCGACCGATCGTCGCCATGCGAGACGGGGACTACTCCCTGGTCGCCGATCCCGACTACGAGCTATCGACCAGTAATATGTTCGACGAAACCTGGATTCCAGCCATCAAAAACGGCAGCTATACCCACTTTCAGCTGTTCAATCTCGCGGACGACCCGGCTCAGACCACCGACATCGCCGAGCAACACCCCGAAATCGTTGCCCGAATGCGTGAAAAACTGCTGTCGATCAACGCCAGCGTGATGGCCGATGGACCGGATTGGCACCTGCAATCGAATTGACACGGCATACGAATTGCTGAGAAATTGGTTTCAGTACTGCCGTCTGCCGTGTCGACAGGCATCTGGCGGGGCAGGGTGTTAGAAAGCAATTACATCCCTGCCAGCGTGAACGTGCCCAACGTGAACGTGCCGCCACCATTTCCCACCCACCAAGTTCGCAGAGCCGCCGATGTCCAATCAATCCGGGTTCATGACCGCATTTGCCGTGCTCGTCATCGCAGCGGCGGGCATCGCCATTTGGAATCGATCACACACACCGTCGTTGCCGGCATCGGCCGAGTCGCTGGTGGAGTACTCTGCGGACGCGGACGCACCCACACAGCCCAACCTGCGGCTGATCAAATTCGGTGCAACTTGGTGCCCGCCGTGCCGAGCGTTGGACTCCGAATTGGAACAACTGAATTTGACTCACAGTGACATGGTGTCCGTGATCAAAGTCGACGTGGATGAGCACCCGGAATTGGCAGAGGAGTACAACGTCAACGGCATTCCGCGGCTCCTGCTGGTCCAAGGAAACCAAATCATCGGCGACCAAATCGGCTACTACACACACGACGAACTCACAAGGTGGATTCGCGAAACGGCAGCGGCGAATCCCGTAAAAAGCGAGTAGCGCGTAGACGCGTCTCTCCGAGACGCGAAACTGCGAGTCTCGGAGAGACTCGCCTACGTGTCCAGCACCCCGGTCGAGGGGCGAGCCCGATCGGGACGCTGTGTCGCACCTTTTCTGACATCAAACCGCCCCTCTGGCGGGAGTTTGCGGCCTGGGGGAATTGGGCGGCGAACTATCGATCCGGTAGGCAGAGCGTTAAACTGTTTCTCCATAGTGTGCGTTTCGTCCTGCGAGCCACGATGGTCCACCAGATTCCAGCGTTTCGGAGACAGATCCCGTGATCCGCCTGAGCAACCCATGCTCCCAGATGCCCGGCTCCCCAAAGTCATCCATGATCCCTCAAAAAATCTTTGTCGCGGCATTCACGTTGTTTCTCGTCTCCGGACTGAATCTCCGTCTGCCGGCGGCCGAAAGCACGGAAGAATCACTCGCCGCTTACGCTGATGCTGCCAACTTTCAAACCAACGGCGCGATCGATCTGGCGATTCAGGCTTGGAAGAAATTCTTGGACCAGTACCCCGACGACGACATGGCGTCCAAGGCAGCCCACTACCTGGGCGTTTGCTACATGCAGCGTGAAAACCCAGACTACGCGGCCGCCGCCAACGCCTTCGAAACGGCTTTGCAGGACAAGAAATACGAACTGCGTGAAGAAAGTTTGGCCAACCAAGGCTGGTGCCACTACGCCTCGGCCGGTGACGGTCCCCAACGCGACGAGAATCGCCTCAAGAAAACCATCGCAACCTTTGAAACGCTGAGGAAGGAAAAGCCGAAGAGCGAGTTCTTGGATCGCGCTTTGTTCTACAGCGGTGAAGCAGCCTACGGTTTGGGCGACCGCAAAAAGGCCATCGAGTTCTACAACGACATGTTGGCGTTACCGCAAGCCAACGAGTCGCCACTACGGTGCGACGCACTTTATGCACGTGGGATCGCTTACGAAGAAATCGACCAGTTCGATCAAGCAGTGGCGTCCTACAAACAATTGCTAACCAGTTGCGAGAATCAAGAACTGGCGACCGACGTTCATCTCCGCATGGGCGACGTGATGATCAGCCGCAAAGAATTTGACGCGGCAGTTCAGTCATTCGAGTCCGCGTTCAAAACGAGCGAGTCCGATGACGACAAGAGCTATGCCGTCTTCCGCGAAGCCTACGCACTGGTGCAGGCGGGTAAGCCTGATCAAGCGGCGTTGCAATACGAACGGCTGCTCAAAGAGTTTCCCGACTCCGTTTACGCGGCCAACGCGACGATGGCTGCGGCACAAAGCCTGTATCGCGCCGGAAAAACGGACGAAGCCGCCGAGCGATTCCGCGCGGTGCTGGGCCAAAACAATCCTGCCGCCGCCACCGAGTCGGCGCACTGGCTGGCTCGCATCGAGTTGGCGAAGAACAATTCCACAGCAGCCGTCGAGATCGCCCGAAAGCAGCTCGCCGCCGGTGCACAAGGCGAATACGCGGTGGACTTGAAATTGGATTTGGCGGAAGCCCTGGCGGTCGACCCGAAAACGATCGCCGAAAGTGTGACGGTTGCCGAGGAAGTCTACCGGGAGTCGCCCGACGATCCGCTTGCCGCCCGCGCCCTGTACAACGCTGCTTTCTCGGCTCTACAGACGAGTCAGCAAGAGAAATCGCTGAAGCTGGCCAACGAATTCTTGCAGCGGTTTCCCAAGGACGAATTGCTGCCCGATGTTCGCTTCATCGCCGCGGAAAGTCAGTTGATGACCGGTGACGTGGCTGGCGCCGCGGAGAGCTACCAAAAGCTGATCGCGGAAGTCCCTGCGAACGCCAGCGTCCAGCGACCGCTGTGGGTCTTGCGGGCCGGGACAACACTGAACGCCGCCAAGAAATACGACGACACGATCGCATTGTTGAAACAAGAATACGCGACGATCTCGGATGCGAACCAGAAAGCGGAAGCACAGTTCTTGGTCGGCCAAGCTCATTTGATGTCCGGTCGGGCCAACGATGCAGCATTGAGTTTTCAGCGATGCGTCGATGCCAGTCCGCAATGGCAACGTGCCGGCGAAGCGATGCTGTTGCAGGGAACGGCTTTGTTCTCCGCTGGAAAACGTGACGAAGCCAAGGCGGCTTGGGAGAAACTTGTTTCATCCAACGGTGACACCCCGATGGGCGATCAAGCCCGATACAAGTTGGCCCAATTGGCCAGCACTTCGGGTGACTACGCAAACGCAGTGAAACTGTACGATCAGATCTTGGCCAATGACAAAGACAAAGGGTTGATTCCGTACACACTCTACGGTCGCGCATGGTCACTGATGCAAGCCGGGGATCACAAATCCGCCGTTCCATCACTGCAAAGGATCCTGAAAGAGACTCCTCAGCATCCGGTCGCAGACGACGCTCTGTTGGCCAGAGGCATCTCCAATCGCAACTTGGAACAACTCGGTGATGCCCGCTCGGACTTGGAGAAATACCTCGCCCTCAAACCAACCGGTACGAATCTCGGCCACGCTCTCTACGAACTGGCTTTGATCGAACAGAAGGAAAATAAACCGGGCGAGGCCGCCAAGCGACTGGAGGAACTGGTCGACAAGGTGCCCAAGTATCCGTCGATGGAGAAAGTACTCTACGAATTGGGTTGGTCGTTTCGCGAAGCGGGCGATTTGGACAAGGCCGAGCAGCGATTCACCCAGCTGGTCAGCCAGTACCCAGAAGCGTCGGTGACTCCTGAGGCAGCGTACTTCATCGGACAACAAAACTACGCCGCCGAGAAATGGCAAAAGGCGGCGGAGAGCTTTGGTGTCGCGGCCGAGAAAACCAAGGATCCGACTTTGGCGGAAAAGTCCCTGTACCGGCTCGGTTGGTCCCGCTTCAAACTCGATGATTTCGACGGATCGCAATCCGCGTTTCAAAAACAGGCCAGCGAGCACCCCGATGGTTCACTGGCCATCGACGCGTTGATGATGGTCGGCGAATGCGAGTTCAAAAAACCCGCCTATGAGAAAGCCCTGGAGTCGTACACCCAAGCACGCGAGCGGATTCGCAAGAATGACGATAACTCCAAGACGATTCGCGATACCGCTGAACGCCAAGTTCGTGAACTGGTCTTGTTGCATGGAGGACAAAGTGCAGCTCAGTTGAAAAAGTGGGACGAAGCGATCGGCTGGTACACCGAGTTAAAGGAACGCTTTCCCGCGACGACTTATTTGTCCCAGGTGTTCTACGAAACCGGATTCGCTTACCAACAAAAGGGTGAACTTTCCGAGGCGCTGAAGTTCTTTTCACAGGTCGCGGACAACTATCGCAATGAAGTCGCTGCAAGGGCGCGATTCATGATGGGCGAAATCCACTTCGGCGAGAAACAATTCGACAAGGCAATCCCGGAATTCCAACGCGTGATGTACGGGTTCGGCGCCGAGAAAGCGCCTGATGAAATTAAGAACTGGCAGGCCAAGAGCGGATTCGAAGCCGGTCGCTGTAGCGAGTTGCTGATGCAGACGGCCAAGACAGATAAGGCGAGAGATCAATCCAAAGAATTTGCGGTCCGATTCTTTGAATACGTCACGCAGAAACATCCTAGCCATGAATTGGCAACCAAATCAGCAGAGCGACTGGAGGCTCTAAAGTAATCGTGATTGCGACAGAAAGAATCCGATCCGGCCGCTGGACTGCTTGGCTGTGCCTGGCAGCGATGCTGCTACTGACCACCCTCGGCAGCCTCAGCACGGGCAACCGAGCACTCGGCCAAGGTCCCGACGAGTCCGAACCCGACAATGCAGCGGCCATCGACGCGGCAGCTATCCAAGCGGTGATGAACGCAGAGGAAGAAGCCGCAACAGACGCACCGGCCCAGCCCTCCGGCATCGATTTGCTGTCGCTGATTTCCAGTGGCGGGCGATTCATGATCCCGATCGGCCTGATGAGCCTGTTGGTGGTCACCCTGGCAACCGAGCGTGCCCTGAGCCTTCGTCGCAGCAAGGTCTTGCCCAAGCAATTGATCCGCGAATTGCACCAACTGTCCGACCCCGTCGAAAAACTTCGTCCCAAACTGGCATATCTCGCTTGCCAAGAAAATCCATCCCCGACGGCACGCGTGATCGGTTCGATGTTGCTGCGCACCGGACAACCGCTCGGTGAAATCGAACGCACGGCCAATGAAGCCGTTCAGCGTCAGGCCGATGAATATGCCGCTCCCATCCGCTGGCTCAACTTGGCGGCTGCCGCCACGCCCTTGATGGGTTTGTTGGGCACGGTCTGGGGCATGATCGTCGCCTTTCATGAATCGACCTCGTTGACCGCGGATCGCTCGCGCAGCGAACAACTTTCCGAAGGCATCTACACGGCGTTGGTGACCACGCTGGCGGGGCTTGCCGTCGCGATTCCAGCGGCAATCCTGGCACAGTACCTGGAGAATCGGGTTTCCAAACTGTTCCACGAGATCGAACAATTGGCATTCGACATGGCTCCCGGACTCGCCAAATTCCAAGGACGACAACGACTGGACGTCGATGGCAACTTGCACCCGATCGAACATCACCTCGGCGAAGCCACGCCACCACCGCCACCGCTGCCACCTCGTCCTGCTGCGACCGCAGGCGGAACGAACGTGAACTGATCTCATGGCCGTAGAAATCAAACGCTCCAGCGTTGCCGGAACCCTCAGCTTGACACCGCTGATCGATGTCGTGTTTCTGCTGCTGATTTTCTTTCTCGTGACCAGCGAGTTCGAAGAAGAAGAGCGGCGACTGGATATCGTATTGCCCACCGCGACCAGCGCCGTGCCGATGACTGGCAAGCCACGCGAGATCGTGATCGATGTGGACGACAAGGGCGAAGTCTACCTGGGCGGACAGCCGACCAACTTGGACGATCTGGAGAAACTGCTCCGAGCCGCCGTCGCAAAAAATCCAACCAACCAATCGGCCGTGATCCGAGCCGATCGCAGCACATCGTTTCAGCCGGTCGTCTCGGTGATGGACGTGTGCAACCGTTCTGGGATCTCCGATTACTCGGTGACCACCCAAGAAGGCCCAGAGAGCTGAAACATTGGCTAAGTTTCCTCCTCATCAACGATTGCCCGAAGCACAACCGACCGAAACGGGTCGCATGTGGCCGCTGGATGTTTCGTTGGTGGCGTTGTCATCGCTGGTGCTGTTTCTGGTCGTCTCGCGACTGCGACTGGATGACGAACGCTGGCTGTTCAATGCGTGGACCTACATCATCGGCGTCCCCGCAGTGGCCTTGGCAATGGCCTTTGCACTTCGCGGACTGACCTCTCGCTATGTTCAGAAGACGATCCAATTGGGATTCCTTTTCAGCGTCTGTGTCCACCTGCTGCTGTTGATCTTGGCGATCAACGTCGTGATCTTCACCTCATTTCAGCCCCACGCATCCAACGGGGAACAACCCAAACGTTCGCCGATTCGCAAGACCGTGCCGGAACACCTGTTCCAATCCCCCAAAGAAACCGCTCAAACGCCGGACTGGTCCAAACCCGTCGAGGCCGCCACGACTTCGCCCGTCGTCCCCAAAGAACAACGTCAATTGCCACCTGTCGAACGTACCCAACCGCGTTTGGAGATGCCCAAGCCACGGCAGTTGGAAAAGCAGCCGATGCAGAAGTTTCTGACCGAGCGTCAACAACCGACCTCGGCGCAACCGATGCCGGCCGACTCACCCGGCAAGTTGGCCAAACGCCCCTCTCAGAACAATGAACCCGTTCCCGCCAACACGCCGGTGGAAGCCCCCTCGGTACCGAGTGACGCGACCGCGCCGGCTAAAGCCGCTCCGACCGAACGCGCCCTCGCCGACAACCCATCCTCCAGCACCTCTCGTCGTGCACCGACCCAATTGGAACCGCTGGCCGCGATGTCGGTCCAGACGCCCACGCCGACAAACAACACCACACCGACGGCGGCGTCACGAAGTCAACTGCAATCGATGCCAACCATCGGGGACGCCGGGATGTCCCGACAACGTCAAGCTCGCTCTCGTCCGCAACAGGTCGCCGTCGCCGGTGCCGCTCCTGCACCGATGACCGTTGCGGTCGCGCGCAGTAGTGACGACGCAAGCCTGATGCTCGCGCCAGTTGAGATCCCGATGAATCGTACGGGCAAGACCCAAGGCGCGCAAATCACAACCGGTGAAAGCCCGAGCTTCTCCGCGGAATCCAGCCCATCGACTTCACCCGGCAGCGCCGACATCGCACGCAATGCCTTAGCCGCACGCGCCGGTGTACCCGATATCAACAGCGGCAACGCGGCGCGTGCCCCAGGTCGTTCACGCCGAGCCAACGTTGCATCGGGATTCTCTCCGATCGGTGCCCCCACGCCCAACGATGCGTTGGCAGCAAGTTCAACCGGAACGAGCGGTCAAGGCAGCGTGGACCAGTTGGACGATCGCATGGGCACCATGGACATGATGGCGGAACGATCGGAAAACTCCGGCGGCTCCACCACACCCGAACTATCAGCCGCGGGCGCACCCAGTTTGGCACTCGATCTGATGGCCGAACTCGGACCGGTCGGACTGTCCAACGAAATCAGCAAGACCGTCGGTGTGGTTCCCAGCGAAGATCAACCGGAGATCGCCGCACTAGAACTCAGTCGCGACGCGCGTCCCAAACGCAACGTCGGCGGACCGGCCACGCCCGCCGGTACCAAGATCGCCGCGGTCGAATCCTTCAGCCGACGCGTGATGCGAACCAGCGGCGGCGCAGCGCCCTCGCCTCCTGGCTTGGGCGGCCCGGCGACGGAGGAAGCCATCGAGCGTGGCCTAGCATTCCTCGCCAGCGTGCAAAACGAAGACGGCAGTTGGTCACTGCAAGGTCACGGCGATCCGGTTTTGCTGCGCAGCGATTCCGCCGCAACCGGCCTCTGTCTGCTGGCCTTTCAAGGAGCCGGTTACACGCATCAACAACACCAGTATGCGACGACCGTTTCTAAGGGATTGAAATTCCTGATCGACAACCAACGCACCAACGGCGACCTGTATCGCAGCGAAAACGAAGTCAGCGATCGCAACGTTGCGTTCTACAGCCACGGCATCGCCGCCTTGGCGATGAGCGAAGCCTACGGGATGACCCAAGATCCTGAGCTTCGCCCCGCGGCACAAGCCGCGCTCAGCTACATCATCGAAACGCAACATCACAAACGGGGCGGCTGGCGGTACACACCTCAAGTCAGCAGCGACACCAGCGTGACGGGCTGGATGATGATGGCGCTCAAGAGCGGTGAACTGGCCGGACTGGAGGTACCACAAGCAACCTACGACGGGATCGACAAATGGTTGGACTTGGCCAGAGAAAGCCCCGAACGACTGGACCGATATCGGTACAACCCGTATGCACCCGACACGCCACAGCAGCGGCATGGACGTGTTCCATCACGCACGATGACTGCCGTCGGCATGCTGATGCGAATGTACAACGGATGGAGTCGAGAGAATCCTGCGATGCAATCCGCTGCGGACTACTTGCTGCAATACCCACCGCAACTGGGCGAGAAAACACGTCCCCGGCGCGACGGATACTACTGGTACTACGCCACGCAAGTGATGTTCCACATGGGCGGCGAACACTGGGATCAGTGGAACCGTTATCTCAACCCACTGCTCTTGGAAACCCAGATCAAGAGCGGCCCGGAAGCAGGCAGTTGGGACCCCGAGCTACCAGTCCCCGATCGCTGGAGTGCCCACGCCGGCCGGTTGTACGTCACGACCATGAACCTGCTGAACCTGGAAGTCTACTACCGGCACCTCCCGATCTACGAAGACACCGCCGCCGAGTAACCCGTACGTCAGTCTTTCCAGACTGACATCCCCCTCATGTCAGCCTGGAAAGGCTGACGTACAAAAGGCTGACGTACAAAAGGCTGACGTACGAAAGACTAACGTACAAAATATTTTCCGATTTCGCGGAACCGTTGACGTCGGCGGTGGTTGGATAGCTCAGCTCGATTGCGTTGTTGCGTTTTTTACCGCCCTGTCACCTAAAGTCTCCTTCGTTGACCCGAACCTGTTCGCGTTTTCGCGTCGCCCTCCTTTCACTCCCCGTCCTCTTCATCGCTTTTGCCCCAAACGGGCATTGCGCCGACTCGCTCGATTGGCCCAATTGGCGTGGTCCCCATCAGAACGGCCACTCCGATGACACCGGCTTAATAGACAGCTTTGACCCCGACGGGGGTCCAGGCAGCAACGTGCTTTGGAAAAGCGAAACCGCGGCGGGAATCTCCACGCCGATCGTGATGGACGGCAGATTGTTCACGATCGTTCGCGATCAACCGGGAACGCCCAAGGACGCGGAAAAGGTGATCGCGTTGGACGCCGCGACCGGCGAGCTGCTGTGGGAAAACGTTTACAACGTGTTCCTTTCCGACTTGCCCGCTGAACGGGTCGGCTGGTCCAACGTCTGTGGCGACCCAGCCACCCAACGCGTCTTTGTCCTCGGCGCGTGCTGCTTCTTTCAATGCATGGATGCGAAAAGCGGGCAAACGGTTTGGTCCCGATCACTCAGCGAAGAGTTCGGCATGCTGAGCACCTACGGCGGCCGAACCAATACACCGGTCGTCTTCGAAAACCTCGTCATCATCAGCGGCGTCACCACCGGGTGGGACGAGTCCGCACGTCCAGCACATCGCTTCTTTGCCTTTGACACCAGCGACGGAAAACTCGTTTGGACCAACAGCACGCGTCCCTTGCCCGAGGACACCACGTACAGCACTCCGGTGATCAAAGTCATCAACGGTCAACAAGTGATGGTCGCCGGTTCGGGCGATGGCGACGTGTACGCCTTTCAACCTCGCACGGGCAAGATCCTGTGGCACGAAGCGTTGTCGCGTCGTGGAATCAATACGACGGTGTCGGTCGATGATTTCGGCAGCGTCTACGCAACCCACGGGGAAGAAAACCCGCAGGGGACCGCGATGGGCGCCGTCGTCCGAATCGACACCGCAACCAATGATGCGACGGCACCATCGAGCGAACGATGGCGCAGCGAAGAAATCGCGGCGGGCAAAAGCTCTCCGCTGCTGATCGGCGATCGTCTTTACGTGGTGGAAGACTCATCACGCATGCACATGCTGGACATCGCGACGGGTGAAACAATCGGTAAACCGCTGAAACTCGGAACCGCGATGCGGGGCAGCTTGTTGTACGCCGACGGCAAAATCTATAGTGCGTCATCACAGGGCATCATCCAAATCCTGCGTCCCACCGCGGATGGAGTCGAGCCGATTTTCAAAGTCCGCTTGCCGCGTGGCCACGACGTCGGCGGCTCGCCGATCGCATCGCATGGCAAGCTGTACTTGCCGACCACCGGTGGTTTGTTCTGTCTGGCAACCGATGCGGCATCCCCGTCGCCCAACGCAACCACGCTCGTCAACAGTCCGACGAACAGCGCACCGTCCGAAGCCGCCGTTTCGCATAACCCGGACGTTGCCCAACTGCAGATCGTTCCAGCCGAGTCGATGATTCAACCCGGCCAAAAGATTGCCTTGACCGTGCATGCCTTCAACTCATTGGGACAACGATTGCCGGTGGATCTCGATCAAGTCACCTTCACGGCAAGCGTCGGCACGATCGACGGTCAGTCGTTCACTGCCCCGATGACCGACCAACACATCGCCGGCACCTTGACGGCAACACTGGGTGATACCGAGGGAGCGGCCCGAGTGCGAATCATTCCTTCGCTGCCGTGGAGCTTTGACTTTGCCAACGGCGAAGTCCCGATCACTTGGATCGGAGCTCGTTACCGACACGAAGCTCGATCGGAGATCAAGGAACCTGTGATCGTCAAGATATCGACGATCCCCAAGGGAACTCGCAGCCAAACTTGGTTCGGACCAACCGATCTGCACGACTACACCATCACGGCGGACGTCAAAGCTCAACCCGGGACAAGCAAACTGCCCGACATGGGCGTGATCGCTCAACGTTACACCTTGGACCTGATGGGAGAATCCCAGCAGCTACAAATTCGCACATGGGCGGCACAACTACGGATGGCTCAGAGCGTTCCCATGAACTGGAACGCCGGCGTTTGGTATCGATTGAAATTCCAAGCATCCACAGAAAACGGAAAGGCGGTCTTGCGAGGAAAAGTATGGCAGCGAGACGAGCCTGAGCCCACCGACTGGACGATCACCGCCACGGATGAAGCAGCCAACCTCAATGGCAGCCCGGGCTTGTTCGGCAACGCGACCAATGCAGAAATCTTCATCGACAACGTTTCGGTGCAATCCAATCCATGAGCACTGAATCCTATCGTCCATCACGGACTACGCTCTGGATCGTCTGCTTCATCGCAGCACTTGGTTTTGCATTCGACATCTATGAGTTGTTGATGCTACCGTTGATCTTGCGACCTGCTTTGCAAGAGCTAGGTGGCGTCGCTCCTGGAACGCCCGACTTTGAGTTTTGGCGGGGCGTGCTGTTCTTCGTGCCGGCTATGGTCGGCGGCGTATTCGGACTGCTTGGCGGTTACTTGACCGACCTGTGGGGACGACGCCGGGTGCTGACCTACAGCATCCTGTTGTACGCCTTCTCGGCACTCGCGTGCGGGTTTGTGCAATCGATCGAGATGCTGTTGGTTTTCCGCTGCCTTGTTTTTGTCGGAGTCTGCGTCGAGTTCGTTGCGGCGGTCGCATGGCTCGCCGAGTTGTTTCGTGACCCCAAATCACGCGAAGCCGTGCTGGGATACACGCAAGCGTTCTCGTCGATCGGTGGCATCCTGGTGACCGGTGCAAACCTGCTGGCGATCCGATACGCCATGTCTCTGCCGGAGATCGCCGGCGGTCATGAAGCATGGCGATACACGGTCATCTCCGGTGTGATCCCGGCGATTCCCCTGATCATCATTCGTCCCTTCTTGCCCGAGTCCCCGGTATGGGCAGAGAAGAAAGCGGCCGGCACGTTGCGGCGACCCAGCATCACCGAGTTGTTCGCGCCGAAGTTACGACGCACGACGATCATCACCACGTTGATGTTTGCGTGCAGCTACGGAGCGGCGTTTGGAGCGTTGCAACAAACACCGTCGATCGTTCCCAGTCTGCCGGAAGTCCAAGCGATGACCGCAGACATGCCCGTGCCGCAGAAAAAGAAAACGGAGCAGCAGATTGCAGCCACGGTCAACGGGTATCAGGAAGTCGGCGGGCTGATCGGACGCTTTGCTTTGGCGACGCTGGCCATGGTGATTGTTAGTCGTCGACGACTGCTGAGGATCTTTCAGTGGCCGGGGTTGGTGATCGTCCCGTTGCTGTTTTTCTATCCGGCACGCGACAACCTGGAACTGCTGAAATGGGGCATCTTCGTCGCCGGATTGTTAACGGTGGCGCAGTTCAGCTTCTGGGGCAACTATTTGCCGCGAGTCTTTCCGGTGCACTTGCGAGGCACCGGCGAGAGCTTTGCCGCGAACATCGGCGGCCGAATGATCGGCACCTCGTTCGCCGCCGTGACGGCTTGGTTGACCACCATGCTGCCCTCAGGCAGCACCGCAGTCGCCGCCGCAATCGTAGCATTGATCGTCTACCTCATCGGCAGCGTGTTGTCGTTCTGGCTACCAGAACCACCACCAGAAGACACGGACGAGTGATCGCTGCGGACGGAAAACCGCTTGATGCACCGCAGTGGCCTGTTTTGGGAGCTACCGGCCAAACGCACTCGCCCCCGCCGTTTGACCCGCAGCCGAAGGCGCAGGAGAGCCCCGCCGTTTGATTCGGATCAAACCCATTCGCCGCACCCACCTTCGCCTACGGCTACGGGTCAAACAGCAGGCGACCCAATCACACGCCCTGCTTCAGTAGCACGCGTAGGCCGTCGAGTACTCGGTTGAAGCGGCTTCTTGCCCTTTCGATCGCTTGGTCCTGGGTGCGGTCGCGGAGGCGTTTGGCGTGCAACTCTTTGGGTGACATTTTGACTCGCCCCGATGCAATGTCGGCGTCTTCTCGCATCAATCGCTGGCTACGTGCGGACGCATTGGCGACAAACTTTCCGTTCAAGCTTTCAATGATCTGCAAAGCCAAATCATATTGCCCCGTACGAAACTCTTTGTCGCGGACATAGGCGATCTGGTCCGCTCCGGGAACAATCCCGCAGCGCTGCGCGGAATCCATCAGTTGGCTCAGCGCCCCCATGTCCAGCACGCGGTCACGTACTTCGTCCGTCGCTCCTTCGTCGTCGCTCAGTTGCCGGACTTCTGCAGGGGAACGCAGCAGCACGACGACCTTGCGTTCTTGGCCAAATTCCACCAGTACATTCAGCGGAACATGAAACGTGCCGCCGGTCGCCAAGTTCACCATCTCGACCGGCTCGCGTCCGTCGACTTTCGAGAGACATACCAGCAAGCTTTCATCGTCTCCCTTGAGGAAACAAACCGTGCCGGCGACGACATCTTGATCGGTTTGGATCGGTTGAAACCCGAAACGCTGTCCGATCAGTTCGATCTGTTCTTGAGTTGTCGATTGCATGAACTGATCGACAAAATCGGGGCTCACTTCATCGGCCGTCAAGGTGTCAGCGTCCAATCCGCTTTCGCTGGGACTCTCATCGTTCGTTGCCGACTCACTATCGGCGACATCACTTGAGGCATCGTCCGTCGGTGGTGCGGATTCTGCCTGCGCAGCTTCCTTTGCCTTCTTCGTCTTTTCTTTGTCACTCAGCTTTTTTAGTTCAGGCAGCACTTCATCGATCATCGCCAGAATCTCTTCGGCTTTCTCGCGTTTCCGCACTAGGCGGCGGATCTGTCGATCGGCATCCTTGGCTTTCGGATCGACTTGTTTGACGGGATCCTGTTTCAGAATCCGGAATCGGCTCTCCTGATACTTTTCCTGCGCCTCGGTCATTTTCCCCAAGGCAGCCGTGTACTGCTGATCCAAGAATAGTGAGCGAGCGTCCATGACCAGAGGGGCAGATCGGCTGCCACGCAATTCGTCGTAGATACTTTGCAGGTCTTCGGCATTCATGAACGCAGTTTAGAAAGATGAGGAAAATGGGGCTCCGCCGGAGCTCAGTATAGCGTCTCAGAGCAGCGAGCCCGAACCTCCATCATCGAACGCGTTTTGCCGCCGCCAACCAATCGGCCAGCACCCTCATGTTCTTGATGAACACGGCGGACTCAACCACTCCCTCAGCGGGGGTTACTTTCTTTCCATCTCCGTCGCGAACAAACGTGGGCGTTAGCCAAGCACCATCGCTTCGCTGGGCCGCAAGCACCGGTGCCACCGCTTTGGCCAGAGTCTTGAGTGATTTCGACTTCGGTTCCGGACCAGCGTTGATCAAACGCTGATACTCGCGGTCCAATGGTTCGAGCTTGGACTCGACGATGAATCCATAGTGATCGGGCACATTCGAGTCGTCGCTGGTCAGTTGGTATTCCTTGTCGAAGTACAATGGTCGATTCGTTTGCAGCTCGTAGTATCGCGCCAACTGGCCGTCCTTGCGCAGAGAGTTGCGAAGGTATTTCAGTGCAGGACCGATCGGCTGCAAAAAACGCTCTTGCCCGGTTTCTCGATACAATTTCAGCAGCGTCGCGATCACGTCCTGGGACTCACCACCGGTAATCGCCGGCGGCTCAAACTTGCGTTCCCAGACCGGATGCATGTTTTCGTCGTACTGCTGAGCCCAAGCCGGTTGGGGCATCGGCATCTGAGCATTGACCAAGAAGTCTCCGCCGCGAATGGCACTTTGCCGATACCGATCGTCGTCGTAAACGTCTGCCGCCAGCAACATCGTCTCGATCATGTTGGTGGTGATCCGGTCGTTGAGACCGTAACACCCGTTCCATGCATTGGGCCACTTGCGAGGCCAATCTTTGGGATAGCTGGCCCTCAAGATGGGATAAAAGGATTCGCTAGGTGGCGAAGGTTGAAAGCGGTCATAGTTGTGCCCCCATGCGCCGATCGGATACTGCGCGTTCAGAGTCGATTGCAAAGCATACAATGCCGCGTCGTGAATCTCTTGATGCTTGAAACCGAGTTCTTGGTCCAACTTTGCCAAGAACCGAATGCTGGCTGGCGTCGTGTCGTCGTCGATCAACGTCTTGTTGGCCTTGTTCTTGCCCTGTCGCCAAACAGTCCATCCACCGGGTGATGGCGTTGGCGTGATCTGGTCCTTTCCGCCGTGTGGACCAACTCGATACGGAATTTTTTTCCGAAGCGACGGATCGAACTCGATCGAGTAGCCCCAACCGCCGCTGCGCAACTGTCCGGCGACCAACGCGTTTCCGGCATCGATCGCGGCGTCAAGATGAACTTTGTCGCCGCTGGCCTGGTAGGCTTGCAACATCGCCATGCCGACTGCGGGCGTCCCCGGTGGTTGCACCCAGATGCGATCGGGTCCGGCGATGCCTTCGCCGTTGGAGTACTTGCCGTCAGCGCTCGACACATAAGCATAACCCCCGTGGTCAGCGATTTGATCTCGCATGAACGAGGTCGCCGAAACCATGGCTTGACGAACGGACTGCTGGGTGAAGGACGGATCCTGTGCCGTTCCCATCCGCACAGAAATCAAAAGAAACGCAAGGGCAGGGCAGAGCAGGGCAATACGCATGGACCGATCCCGACAGGAAGGACTGATTGACACAGTCAGTTTAGTCGAGATTGATCTTGCAAGGTGCTTGCGTCCATGAAATCAAGAAACCGTCGCCGGTTTGTGTCACTTCAGGTGCTGATCGATCAAGTTGATCATCGCCTGAGGTGATTCGACGGCGCCAACCGTCGAGGTTTTTGGAAAGAGTAGTTTCGGGATCGTTCCTGCGCCTGCACGCTGATAGAGAGTGACGTGTTTCTTGATGTAGTCGGTAGGCAACTGCCCCTGCATGGTCTGCTGGAGCTTTCCGGCATCGACCACGCTCTTGGCATGTTGCATCGCCTGAGCATAACTAGGCCTTGTTTCGAATAGATAGTCGTGGAACTCTGCAAACTGATTTCGGTCGACTCGCCAGACCGCGACCGCCAGCTTTGCCAAGTCACACGCTTCGCTGTGGCTGGCATTGGTGGACCGAACTGTCGAGTTGCACTTGCTATCCAACGGCACCGGCAACATGACGACCGCCAGTCGATCTCCGTACGACTTCATCGCCGCTTTGAGCGACTGGTGCGTTCGCTGGCAGTGCGGGCACGTGTAGTCAAACATCTCGACGAATACCATTTCCGCGTCTGGCTTTCCAATCAACGGCCAGTCACTGGTTGACAACTTGACGCCCCCCAACACCGTCACCATCTTGGATGCCGCTTTCGAGGTCGCCGAGACCTGTCCACTGAGCAGCATCACAGGATTTGCCATGGCCACGATGAACGGTGACCAATGTTGTTCTGTCTCCATGCGATCATTGTGCTGCTGCATTGAGTATCGCCCCGTTGAGTCCTGACTCGTTGACGACTGTGCCGTCGTCGCATCTGGCGCTGCAAAGAAAAGGGCATCGGAGTCTTCCGTTGCACTAGAATTATCACTGGGCTTATCACCGGGCTTATCAAGGGCGGCAGGAACTTCGGCATGATCGATCACCTCATAGGACTCCGTTGGCGGGGTCAAGAACTGCATGCCCATCAATACTGACAACCCAGCAACCGCCGCACCGCCGACCCATTTCAACTGACCAGACGCGACCGGGCGCTGCCAAAGAAAGGTGACAGCTAGGATCAGGCCGGCGGCATGAGCGACGAGACAGTACGGACACAGGTGCCCCAACGCGAACACCTGCAGACCGGTAAACCAGAACGCCGCCGCCCCTGCGGACAGGCTCACGAAACCCAGCGCTAGCCAGCGAAGGTTTTGTCGACGCTGATCCGATGGTTTGGCAAGCAGTAATCCTAATGTCGTCACGTGTAGTCCCACCGCAAAAACACTCACAGGAATTGCAAACACAGTCGACCATCGACTGTGTAAGACGTGACTGCAATCAAAGGTATCTCCTCCGCTGCAACCGGCGATGGGAGACGACGTCAGTGAGGACCAAGCTAAGTAGCTGCTGACGATGATGGCAGTCACGCTACAGGCCGCCATCGTCCACCAGGCAATCGCCGTGATCTGCCCGGCATCGTGAGCCCATGGCAGCGGCTTGACGTGAGATTTGACGTGTGAATGGGAGTGCGACTGCAGCATCAGCGGACGAGACTGCCCACGAAGTTCGATCAAGGACATGACTGGATTCCAAAGACAAAGGTGAATTTTCGAGGTGCTGAGACTAGCGATGAGCAGTTTTCGTTCCAATTGACGAAGCAGCATTACCCTGCCGGTTTCTGCCCCCTATACGACGAATCGAGAGCACAAAATGATGTGTTTTCAACCAAAGTGAAAGACAATAAACCAACCAAGGTTTTGCCACGGGCCCGTGACGTACTATTTCGGCGAATACGCCTCCAACGAGCGAGCCACCATTTCGCCGTTCTCAGGCTCCATTTCGGCAAACACCAACAGCCCCGCACTCAGCATTTCATGCGAAACAACTTCTCCGTCGAGCGTGACCATGGCATCGTCACTGATCGTCGCTGAAACTCGACCGCCACGAAAACCGCGAATGACGATCAAATCGTCCACTTTGGACGCAAGCAACCCACGTACCATCTCAGTCCCCGGTGGTTTCGAGGTTGTATTGAAAGACGACGCACGCCCCCGTCGACTCCCGTTGAGTTGATGGTGTCGTATTTCGATCGGAACACGTTCCACTTGAATTCGATTGTTCACGTAGCGAACACCCTCAATCTCGGCTACGCGACGTTCGATCCGAGATCGCTCGCGATAGCTCGTTACTGCCCCAGCCAACGTGACTTTGCCAGCGACTACCCGAGCATCAATCTCGGAATGAACCAACGGGAATATGTCGCGTATCTCCTGATTCACTTCCGCTTTGATACGATGATCGAATACTCGTGCTTGCTGGTCCGTCTCGGCTCTCAGCGTTGCAGACAGGCAGATCGTCAGGCAAAAGACAACGGTGGGGCTTAGACGAGACATGTTCATTACCTCAAGATTCGAGATAGATCGCTCCGAGACGTGAATGCTATCGGGGCGTCAGCAATCGTAGGCTCATGGCCTGAAGCTCATAGCATGCAATCCGAAGCTCATAGCGTGCCAATCAGCTTGGGCGAGCTAATTCATCAATTTCACTCTCATCACTGCCCCGGTGATGACACCGACGTGACCATCACGACACGATCGCTACCATCACTTGATACCAGTCGTTGCAGCAATCGACGAAAAAGCCACACCTCGGCCTCTCGGTCATCAGACGCAATTCGCTACGCTACGCTTAACGCGGGACCGAGGGTAGAATGAGTCAGTGAAGGCGATGAACTGCGGTCGGAACGATCCGAAAGGCAATCCAGATCGATGAATCCCGCCATACACCGGCCTGGAATTCACACCCGGAACTCTCCCGAGAACGCAAATGTCGAAAGTCGTGGTAATCGATGACGATCCCATGGTGCAAGAATTGATTGCCGCAGCACTGAGGGACTTACCGGTCGAAGTCTCATTTGCGGATTCAGCTGAGTCAGGACTGGCAGCCATCAGGACGCAAGAACCTGACACACTGTTCTTGGACATTCGGCTGCCTGACCTATCAGGAATCGAGCTGACGGAAACAATCCACGCGTTGGATCCCAAGCTTCCGATCATCTTCATCACCGCGTCGGACGATAGTAACACGGCGATCGAAGCAATGACGGTGGGCGCCTATGAGTTATTACTCAAGCCGTTGGATATCGGCCAGATTCAAGAAGTCGCATCGCGCGCGATTTCGGCACGTCGGATGATGCAGATCCCCGTGCGACTGAGCAACGACGAGGATACCTCCTCCAACGTCATGAGTGACCAGGACTCCATGATCGGACGCAGCGCGGCCATGCTGGAAGTTTACAAGGACATCGGTCGAGTCGCAAAACAAGAGGTGACGGTTCTGATCTGCGGCGAGAGTGGAACGGGCAAGGAATTGGTTGCTCGCGCCGTCTATCAACATAGTCTTCGATCGGAGAAGCCGTTCCTGGCTGTCAATTGCGCGGCGCTCTCGGAGACTTTGTTGGAGAGCGAACTGTTCGGACATGAAAAGGGAGCGTTCACCGGTGCCGATCGTCGACGCATCGGAAAATTCGAACAGTGCGACGGTGGAACGATCTTCCTGGACGAGGTTGGTGACATGTCGCCTTCTGTTCAAGGCAAAGTCTTGCGTTTGCTGCAAGAACAACGCTTTGAACGCGTCGGCGGTCGCGACACCATTCAAACGGATGTTCGAATCATCTCGGCGACCAATCGAGATTTTGAACAAATGATCCAGGACGGCGACTTTCGACTGGATCTCTATCATCGCCTCAATGGCTATCGCATCGACCTACCTCCACTGCGAGATCGCGGCGACGACATCGTCAAACTACTCGACTTCCTGCTGACAAAATATGCCAACGAGGCGGCAAAAGACATTCAAGGAATTGCCGCCGAGACACTCGAATTGCTCAAGAGCTACGATTGGCCTGGAAACATTCGTGAGATGCAGTCCGTCATTCGCAAAGCGATTCTCAAATCGACTGGCCCCGTCTTGGTGCCTGATTGCCTCCCCAGCGAGATCTGCGGTCAAGTTAACACGACAACCCAGGACTCTCGTGACGCCCAGTCACCGCTTCAAGAATCCGCTTCTCGCCCAAACACAGAGATCAACGACGCCGTCGATCTGGTTGCCTTTGTCGACCAATGTCGCAATGCCAAATCCACGTCTCTGTACGCCGACGCACTTGAGTTCATGGAGCGATATCTGATCGCCCGTGTGCTAGAGGAATCAGCCGGTAATCAATCCAAAGCAGCCGCAGACCTCGGAATCAGCCGAGGCAGTTTGAGAAAAAAGGTCCGTGAATTGGGATTGTCAATTGAACATCATGTCGAGTAGCCCCCCGATCACTACAAACAACGTTCTTTCTGTTCAGCCGCAATGCCAAGGAAGCTCATTGCGATGAGGACGGACCAGAGCGATCAGAGTGATCAGAAAACACGTTTCGCGATTCCGATTCGATGGAAATTGCTAGCCACGACGGCAGCGATTGGGCTGGTGGCCGCTCTGATCGCAATCAGTGGATTGTCCAGGATGCAAGCGCTCAATGATCGCATGAACCGAATCGTTGATGTCGCGGCGGCGAAATCCAAGCTGGCTTCCTTGACCAAACAAGAGTTGGTCGCCGCGACGCGTGCTGAGAAAAACATGATCCTTGCGAAAAGCCAAGAGGAGATGGAGCGGCACATGAACACGATCGATCGGACATTGGACGAATTGCAAAAAAACGAAACAGCACTTCGTGCATTGGTATCTGACGAGACCCGGGAACAACTCGATCAATTTCGATCCAAGTGGGACCAATGGCAGTTCAATCATGCTGAACTGCGGCAAATGACCCGACTCAACTCCGATGTGACTGCTCGCATGCTGTCTGTCGGAGACGCGAGAAATCAAATCGACGCCTTGGAGGGCCAACTTGTTCTCATCGGTTCTCAGTCGGACGATCCCGAAGTTCAGCGTATGGTCTTCGAACTTAGCCTTTCCGCCTTGAAACTCCAGCGATTTGAGAAAAACCTGATCCTTGCGTCGACCGCCGAGGCGGTCGACGACTTCAGCGAACACGTTCGTCCTTTGCGACTATCGATCAGCGAGGGACTACAGCGGTTGGCAGAGATCAGCGACGCTCGATTTGACGAGCAGATCACAGCCGCCCAAATGGCGTTGGACAAATACATTGCCCTGACAGAATCGATTCGCAACTACATGGGCGACAGTGGTGACTTCCTCGTTTTTCAGCTCGCATACGGAGTCGGTGAACCGTTGGCCGACGAATCGGAAGAACTATTGAATGCAATCATCGACAGCAGCGAGATGGAAATGACGGAGTTGCAAACGGAGAGCGGAAAAGCATACCGAACAGCTCGCAACGGATTGATCGTGCTCAGTGCGATAGGAATTGCTGTGGGCGTGTTGATTTCGTTTGTGATCGGTGGACGAATCGCCAACGATCTTGGCAAGTTAGCGGCGTACGCACAGGCAGTTCACGATGCACGTGACTTGTCGCGTCCTATTCCGGTCGTCGGTAATGACGAAGTCGGACAGGTTGCCAAAGCATTTGACGGAATGCGAAAAACCGTTTACGCGCAGAACGCCGAAATGGCCTCGCTCAACAGTGCACTGGTTGACAAATCACAGGAGATGGAACAGTTCGTTTATACCGTGTCGCACGACTTGAAATCGCCATTGGTCTCGTGCAAAGGCTTACTCGGATTACTCAAGGAAGACCTTGAGGACGAAGCCTACGATGATGTCATCGACTCGGCAAATCGACTGGAAGCAGCGACCGATCAGTTGAGCAGAATCATTGATGACTTGCTGGAACTGAGTCGTATCGGACGAAAACCTCTTGAGCTCGTCGAGGTGAACGTCCATGCCCTGATGACTCAGTTGGTGCAGGACTTGACTGAGCGTCTTGAGGTCGCAGGCGTCTCGATCTCCGTCGCAGCGAATTTACCCGCGATCCGTGCTGACGAAAGCGATCTTCGCCGAGCGTTTGATAACCTGATCACCAACGCCATCAAATATGCAGCCGACGTGCAGGACCCTAAGATCGAAGTCGGTGGGCTGCAATCCAAGCACGCTGTCAGGTACTTCGTTCGGGACAACGGACCCGGAATCGAACCAGGCTATCAAGAAAAGATTTTTGGTTTGTTCCAGCGACTGGACAACAAAAAAGAAGGAACCGGACTGGGACTTGCATCAGTGCGAAAGATTGCCCGGATGCACGGCGGTCGAGCTTGGGTCGAATCCAAACCGACCGAAGGTGCTACGTTCTGGATCGAGATCCCCGTAAAAGTGTGAGCGAAAAACAAGTGCCTGAACCCAAGGAGAGAATATTGTCCCCCCATTTACTCACGTTCCTGCTGGTGGAAGACGACGACAATCATGCCCACTTGGTGATGCGAAGTCTGCAAAAAGCACGCGTACAGAATCGCGTTTTTCGAGTGTCCGACGGGGCAGAAGCCTTGGCGTTTTTGCGAAGTGAGGGCGATTTCGCAGACACGCCTCACCCAGATGTGGTGCTGCTGGATCTCAATCTGCCAAAACTCAGTGGGCATGAAGTCCTGGCGATCATCAAACAAGACGAACACTTGAAAACCATCCCTGTTGTCGTGATGACGACCTCGGATGCCGAATCCGATCGTGTCAAGGCGTACGAGCATCACGCAAACAGCTACGTCGTCAAACCGCTTGATTTTGACCGCTTTCGCGAATTGGTAAGAGATCTTTGCCTGTACTGGGGTGTCTGGAACGAGCCACCGGAAGGAGAATGAGCGCATGCCACTGGGTAAACATCTGCGTGTCCTGCTCGTAGAGGACAACGAAACTCACGCTCACTTGGTACGTCGACATCTCCAAAAAGCTCAACTGTCCACCATTGATGTCCAACGTGTGGGCACGCTTCGTGACGCCATCGATGCGATTCACACCGACAAATATGATGCCGTGCTACTGGACCTGAGCTTGCCGGACAGCGACATCACGGAAACGCTCGGACGCTTCATCGATACAACTCCCAACGCTGCCATTATCGTATTGACTTCTCTAAACGACCTGGATTTTGCCAGCAAACTGGTTTTGCAAGGTGCCGATGACTTCCTTGTCAAATCGGATATCGATAGCCAAGTCCTCGTGCGGTCGATTCGCTACGCCATCGAACGCAGAAAGAACAAGGTTCAACTTGCTCAGTACGCGAACCAATTGGAAAAGAGAAACGAAGAACTGAAAACGTTCGCTCACACCGTCGCTCACGAAGTCCGGTCGCCGCTGAACATCGTGTCGTGCTGTCTGACCTTGATCGACGAAGACCACCATGATGCTTTGGGCCCTGATAGTGTCGAAGCGATTGCGGACGCCAAGGAAGCCATTGTGGGAATGACCGAGTTGGTCACCGATCTGCTGGAATATTCCCAAGTGGAAAACACGCCATCCGAGCTTTGTAGTGTTGACATGAACGTCGCTTTCCAAGAAGCAATCAGCACACTAAAACACGAAGTGATCGATGCGTCAGCGACAGTCGACTGTGCAACGCTGCCGACCGTCAACGGCAACCCGATTCGACTAAGACAACTGCTAAGAAATCTGCTCTCCAACGCATTGAAATACCGAGATCCTCATCGAAATCCGCAGATCAACGTTGCCGTTCGAGAACAGGAATCGAGCTGGGAATTCTCCGTTTCCGATAACGGACTGGGCATGAGCCCTCAATCAACCCAACAGGTGTTTGCTCCCTTTGTCAGGGCGCACGAGTCGACGGGAATTCCAGGGACAGGAATCGGCCTATCCTTTTGCCAACGTGTGGTCGAAGGCCACGGCGGACGAATTTGGGTAGAATCCGCTGAGGGATCTGGCAGTCGCTTTTGCTTCACACTACCGCGACCGAAATGACTGAACGGACGAGACGAAACAAACTGCGATCACCCAACCGTATTGATCGAATTCGATGCTCCGAAACTTGCCAGCAGTCGAGCCCAAATCGACTCATTCGTTGCTTTCGCCGGCACCGGAGTAACAGATTGAATCTTGAGCGATGCTTCGACAACCTCAGGCTCATTTCGAACGATCACCACGGCAATGTTGTCTCGCCCTCCGCGTTCATTTGCCTTGCCGACCAGGTCGTTAAGCACCGAAACGGTGAACGTGTCCGACCGTAATGCCTCAACGATTTCCGTTTCGTCAACGTGTCTCAATAAACCATCCGTGGTCAGAACAAGCGTATCCCCCTCACTCAGTTCACACTCAGTGAAATCGATCATCATCTCGCCGGGATGGTACCCACCAATGCAGTTATAGAGCAGGTGCGATGTCGACAAGGACACTCGTCGGCTATTCTTGATCAGCTCGGCCATCGTGTGATCATTGGTCAGTTGCTTAAGACTCGAACCACTGTGCAGATAACACCTGCTATCGCCGACGTGTGCGATAAAAACTTTGCCATTCTCAATCAGTGCTACGGTCAATGTGGTTGCCATGCCGTACAAATCGGGGTCCTCGAAACTCCGATCGCTAATGTTGCGATTGCATTGAATGACCGCTCGTCTCAAATCATCTTCAGGAGTCAACTTAATCGACGCTGTTCTGGAACTCTTATCGAACTCGTTACGAAGCGTTTCCACAGCGATTCGTGAGGCAACCTCTCCACCCCGGTGCCCGCCAACACCGTCTGCGACGGCAAGCAATAGTTGATCACCGCCACGCACATTGACGACCGACGAATCGGTTGCCGTGTAACTACGTGGACTGCTGCGAAAACGACTTGCAACCAAAAACTGATCCTCGTTTTTCTTTCTTGCCGCACCTCGGTCAGTAATCGCGAACGTGTTGTATTGAGTTGCCATGACTCCGTTTCCTAATGCATTTTGATCGAACACTGTTTGGCATTTCTGAGAAGCACACATCATGCCAAAGCCCGAAAGACCACAAACGGGGTTGTTTTCATTGACTTTTCTGTTTCCAAGATTCGCTTTCCTGACTGCGAAAGATGTGAGACTTGGAGCCGATGGTATCAACATGGCCAAGATCAGACCGCTGAAGAATCGGAGACGAACGAGCATTGGGAGAACACACTCATCGACGCAAGCCTTTGACAGACAAGGACTTACCACAAGTGATCTAGAACGAGGAACGATTTGGCATGCCGTCTGCCTCTTGATCAAGGGCAGACGTGATCTCCACGATATCGAACGGAACATTCCATTCGGATGGGTGCGTCACAACCATTATCGGAGAGCTGTTCCCATGAATCCCACCATACTGATTGTCGATGACTTGGCCGTTGAACGTGAAATCGTTGCGCGACTGATCAGATCGAACTCTCGGTTTGACGTTGAATTTGCTCGTGATGGGAACGACGCGATGAATGTGCTAAGAGATTCTCGTATCGATGTCATCGTCACCGATCTGATCATGCCCGGAATGGATGGAATGGAACTCACTCTGGCGGCCAACGATGCGTATCCCAGCATCCCAATTCTATTGATGACTGCGTACGACACCGGTCACATTGCCAAGGAAGCTCTCACGAAAGGCGCGGCTAGCTTTGTTCCCAAGACGCAACTCAACGAGCGATTGGTCGGCATCGTCAAGCGACTTGTCAATCGCGGCATTATTGATCGATGCCGAAACTTTGCGGGAAAATGTTTGTCTGAGGGATATTCTTGCTACGAGCTCAGCAATGATCTCTCCATGATTGAACCAGTCGTCAATGCGATACACAGAACCATGACCAGTATGGAAATAGCAAACCCATCGTCGAGAATTCGAACCTGTACCGCGGTGGAGGAAGCGATCCTCAATGCGATTGTCCATGGGAACCTCGAGATAGGCCAGTCGAATTTCATCACGGTTCGCGATCAAGGTAAGATCACCCTCCATCGCACGGTTGATCGCCGCGGCAGAATGCTGAAGTTCCGCGATCGCAAGGTCATCGTGAAAGCAAGCTTTTGTCGGGAGGCAGCAGAGATCAGCATCCAAGATTCCGGAGACGGCTTTGATGTCAACGCGATCGTGGAGGCAAATTCGAGTGATCATTTTCACGATGGTCGGTCGCACGGCTTGGCTTTAATGCACTCACTGGTCGGTCGTGTTCGCTTCAACGATGTCGCCAACGAAGTCACCTTGTCAACTGCGACGGTGGACTTCTAATGTTGACATCGCTAGGATTGCTTGCTCATTCATGCCAGATGTCCCTGCAAGAATCAGCGGCTTCAACGTTCAGCTTTCCGATGAGCGAGTGACCATGTCCAGACCCAAAATTCGAATCTTGCTCGCGGACGATGTGCCAGCAAATCTGAGGGCGATGCAACGACTGTTGGTCAGACGCGGATGCGAAGTGACCACGGCGGCTAACGGGCAAGAGGCGGTCACGATATTTGCCGACGGACACTTTGATGCCGTCCTACTCGATCTACAGATGCCGGTGATGGATGGTTACCAAGCTGCCAATGAAATTCGGAACCATGCACAATCCAATGGTCAGCAGCTCACTCTGATCGCAATGAGCGCTCGCGGGTCAGAATCGGATCGACGAGATTGCGCGAAAGCTGGATTCACTGACTGCGTTCCCAAACCGGTTGACCTGGATTACCTCTTTCGCATCATCGCTCCGACGCCAGCGGATGAATCGCTGGAAAATCTGTCGGACGACATCGAGAACGATGATATCGAGAACATAGCAACAAACCCCGCAGCGCACTCCAGTCATCTTGTGCTCAACAAACCTGCGGCAATGAAACGTTTGCAGGATGACGAAACACTCTACACCCTGTTTGTGAGCCAATTCAAATCTGACGCAGCCTCCATTGCCGCAGAGATCGATGCACAAACGGAGCAAGAGCAGTGGGATCGAACAGCTCATGCAGCACATCGTTTGAGAGGTATCGCTGCGAATTTGGCTGCGGAGCAATTGGAGCAACTGACAGGACAGATTGAGCAGTCTGCGAAACTGCATCATGAAGCCGAAACGAATTCACTGGTCAGCAAACTGCCCATGGCCATGGACAGAGTACGTCGCCGTCTCGACGAACTCGACGTCCCGTAAGCAACCTGCAAACAACCATCCGCGTTTAGCGGGAAATCAACTTCCGTGCACAGTTGGCGATCGCGATGCGTAGCTCGCTGGGCCTGATAGGTTTAGTCACGTACGCATCGGCCCCAAGTTCGATCGCGTGATCGGCGTAGATTCGATCGGATCGGGTGCTGCAAACAATGATCGGAATATCGCCGATCCGGCGATCGCCGACTTGGCGTACGGAACGAATGAGCTCGAATCCACTCCAAACTGGCATTTCGAGGTCTGTGATGATCAAGTCAGGATGGCAAGTGCGTGCCAGTTGCCAACCTGCGTAACCATCTTGTGCGGTGATGCACCTGCATCCCAAACGCTCAAGTAGATTGGAAAGCAACCAGCGAAAGACACGAGTATCGTCAATCGCCAAGACATTGGGGCGGTAGTTCGGTTTGGTCAAGTTTTCCTGCAGGATCATTTCATCTTCTCCGTAGCATTTTCTACTGCCGCAAACTCCGTGCCATTGGTGTCTTGCAGTTGACCGCTGGCACCAAGGGCTACAGACAGCTTGCTGCAGATTGGGCGTTCTGGCATACAAGTTGCTTCCCTTCCTCTAACAAACCGGATGCTTTGGCAGACGCTGGTCTGACGTTCCGGGTAGTCGATAGGGATCGGAGATCAACATGTTTTGTCGAATCAGCAACTGCATCGTATCCATTGCAACACTTGCATTTGTTTTCCTTCTGCCCGTCGGCGCATCCGCGGAGATTCGTCACTGGGAGGATGCGAGTGGCTTGTATTCAGTCGACGCCGACTTTGTAACGTCAGACGACAAACTAGTCGTGCTTGCCAAGGAAGATGGCGAATTGGTAGTGCTGCGCCGCGACGAGCTTTCCACGGCGGACCGAGAGTTCCTGACGGAACTGTTGGCGCGACGAACGAAAGCTGCCGAATCCTCCGAGCTCGCCGGCGAAGGCATCTCGAGATGGAAACTTCTCGATGGCTCCATCATTCAAGGGGAACTGGTGGGATTCGGTGACCAGAAGCTCATCGTAAAACGCGAAAGAGGCGATCTCTATGTCAATGAATACAAACTCGACGCGTTGCCAATGGCGTACGAGAAAGTCGTGCCGCATGTCGTTTCCGCTATCGACGGCAAGCCACTTGAGAACTTGAATGAACTGGAGAAGCACCTCGCCGATGGCGGTGGAGGTCCATTCGAGTACGACATCGAAGGTGTGCAACTGAAGCTCGCCGAAGGCGGCGCGATCACGATTCCATTACCGTTGCTGGCCTCGGAAGAGGCAAAAGCCATCATGCCTGGTTTCACACGCTGGAAAGCCGCCCGAGCGGAGGAAGTTGCTGAAGAGGACCGGTACGAAGCGGAGACCCGTGAACGTCTTGCTCTGGATAGCTATCAGCGTCTCCGACAAAGAGAATCCATTCGCGATCGCCAATTCAAAATGATGGAACTGGGACTGCTACAAGTCGGAACGGGCATCGTGGATGTTTGGGAGGTCGCACTGTTTCCCAATAATGCCTACGGTTATCCACGGTCCGTTGTGGTCTCTGCACGCGACAGTTTGGCCGCGCAGCAAATGGCCCATCAGCGATATCCCCGTTGGCGTGTGGGAGCGGTTCGCAAACTGAGTCGTTGAAGATCGAGTGCGAAACTTAGAGATTGAACGCGGACCGAAGCTCTTCGATCACATTATCGTCCATCGCCACGACGTTGCCGATCGCCTTGGCGTTGATCACGGCCTCAGCGGTCGATTCCAGCACTTCCAATCGATCGAAAACGTCCAAAACATTGCTGCCGGTGACGATCACTCCATCGTTTTCCAGCATCGCAGCGGGAGATTCGACGGACAGATAGTCCGCTATCTTGCCGTCGGATCGATACTGAACGCCGTAGGGAACTCGCTTGACGTCACGCAGAAAAACGTAGCTTTCGGGGATCGTGCGGACATCAAAATTGGAATCCGTCACGCTGAAAGCGGTAGCATTCACCGGATGTGCAAAAACGATCGCGTGGACATTGGGGTGGCGTTGGTAGATCGCTTGGTGGGCGTTTGCAGCGCGACTTGCCAGTTTTCCCGCCTCGCGTTTTTCTCCATCGACGAGAACCAAGTCCTCGACGTCCAATAACTCACGATCGCATCGAGTGGGAGTGATCAAGAAACTCTCGCGATCGACACGCGCGGAAAAGCTGCCTTCGGTACTGATCAACAAACGTTGGCGACAGCCTCGTCGAATGAACAAGCAGAGCTGCCGCCGCAATTCCCGTTCGGTCGCGGTGGCAACCGGGGGATCAAATGACTCAAAGTCCACGCTGCGTTGAGCGGCCTGATTCAATTGGCTATCCGTCAGGTAGCGAACGTCGCCAAGCTGGCCTGCTTTGACCAAGGTTTTTCCCGCAAACTCGAACGCCTCGAAACGCTGAAAAGCATGAGCCAAGCTGTCGCCGCCAACAACGACACCGTGGTTTTCTAGAATCACGCTGTCGGCACCTTGGGCAAAGGTTGCCGCAATGTTCGCCCCCAGTTGCTCGCTGCCTGGACATGCGTATGGCGCAAACCCCAGGTTGCCGCAGACACTGTGGGCTTGATGAAACAGCTTTGTGTTGGGTGTCTCTCGGCAAATACTGAACGCGACCAGGGCAACCGGATGGGCATGAACGATCGCGCGAATGTCCGGGCGAGCCTCATAAATCGCACGGTGAAAGGGGAACTCCGAGGACGGCCGATGTAGCCCGTCGATCGATCCATCGCTGAGTACCCGAACGACGTCGGCACGAGTCAAGTTTCCTTTGTCGACCCGCGCGGGCGAAATCCATACGTCACCGTTCTCATCTCGAATGGACAGGTTCCCTCCCGACGTGGTGGTCATGCGGTAACGATAGATGCGATCCATCGTTTGCATGATTTCATCACGCGGGTGAATCAGACTGCGAGTAGAGTTCATGTGATTCTTTCGGAACCTGTTCACAAGAGAGTATGCTCAGCCCAACGGTCGGACGATCGACGTGCTGCGATAATAATCCATCAGAGTTTCGATCGACAGTACGCCGCCACCCATGCCGCTCTTGTTCACCCCGCCGTAGGGCACGCCGTGAGCAAAGACGTTGTGGGCGTTGATCCAACTGTTGCCCGCGACCATCGACTCAGCGACGCGAGCGGCACGCCGGGAATCCTTTGTCCATACACTGTTGGCCAGACCGTAGTCAGTGTCGTTGACCATCTCGATGGCTTGCTCCTCCGTTTCAAACGTAGCCAAGTAAGCGACGGGGCCAAAGATTTCCTCGCGTGCGGCCACGTTGTCGAGCGTTCCGGCCAGCAACGCAGGCTGAACATAGTTGCCCTCGTAGCCCTCGACCGTGGCCGCGCCACCGCCGACGAGACACTCGGCTCCCTCGGCGATCCCCTTTTCTTGGTAACCCAAAACGCGGGCACATTGTTTGGCGTTCACGACCGGCCCCATCTGGCTGTTGGGATCCAGGGGGTGTCCGATGCGGACGTTGGATAAATGCTTTTTGCATTCGTCGACAAACTCATCGTAGATGTCTCGATGGATCAACCAACGCGTTGCATCACAGCAAACCTGGCCTGTGTGAAAAGTGATCGCGCCGACAAGTTTTTGCGCCGTGTCGGCAACGTCCACATCGTCAAACACCACGGCTGCTCCCTTGCCGCCCAGCTCCAACTTGACCGGTACCAGGTTTCGCCCGCAGGCTTCTCCCACCAATCGGCCGACTTCCGGTGAACCGGTGAACGACATGCGTTTGATCTTGGTGTTGTTGGTCAATGCGGCTCCGGCCGTCGCACCGGCGCCAGTCACGACGTTGATGACGCCATCAGGCACCCCGACTTCTTTGGCAAGCTGAGCGAGATACAGGGCCGAAAGCGATGTGTCTTCTGCCGGTTTGATCACCACGGTGTTTCCCGCTGCCAGTGCCGGAGATATCCCCCAACCGATCAGCAGAAAGGGAAAGTTCCACGGAAAGATGAACGCACACGCTCCCCAAGGTTGCTTGTGCGTCCACGCGTCATAGCCGTCGACGTCCAGCTTGTTGCGTACTTGCACGTCACCGGCAAGTTTGACGAAATATCTCAGAGTATCGATGAAATTCTGGACATCGCCTTGAGCCTGGGCTTCGATCTTGCCCGCATCAAGAGCTTCGATTTGTGCGATGATCGGCTTGTGTTCTGACACGGCATCGGCCAAACGCAATAGGATCGCCGATCGATCGGCGACCGACAGACCCGCCCATGCCGGGAATGCGGCGGCGGCGACATCGACTGCCTCGTCGATCGCGGCAGCGTCCAGGTCATGGATCTCCGCAAGCTTTTCGCCCGAGCCCGGATCGATCGTCGCGATGGTTGCGCCGCTGGCAGACTCGATATCTTTGCCACCAACAAACGCCGGAAAGACACCTCGTTTGAGAAACGCTTCGACTTCCGGCAGCATTCGGGTTTCAGTAACGGTGCTCATGGCATGGTCCTCAATCAGTTGGAAAGGGCAGGGGAGGGCAGCTTCACAGCGGATTTCTATGTATCAAGGGACGTGCGGAAAATAAGTGTCGCGAAATCCACGGAGCAATCATCGCTCCGCGTGATTTTGGCAAACAGACAGGACACTTATTTTTCGCACGTCCCACGATGCATTGTCGCAAAGCTGAAACGAGTTGTTCTTGTCTCGGTAGGTAATCTGCCTGCCCGATCGTGTTCCTCATCTCATCGGGATCGGACTGCAGGCCATACAATTCTATCGTAGCAGCGCGGCCACCGTGGTTCTGTGGATTCATTTCCGCCAGGTCTTGGTCTTCCGTCATGACAAACATCACGTCTGGGTGTTTTCCTTTCCCCGCCCCCCCATCATTGTCGCCCGCATTCCGTTTCGCCGGTGCCTAGCCCGGATTATTCATAACCCGACGCGTAAGCGAGGGATACTCGGTAAATCCCTCGCTGACGCGTCGGGTTATGAAAACGATGTCACCACTCATTGTCAACAATCTGTTTGCGCTAAAATCAATCATCCGCATGAATAATCCCGGCTAGCGATCGGGCAGCTCAAACACCGCGATCGATTCGATCATCATCTCGCCCGCCTTGGCGTATTTGTCGTAGGTCGCAAACGGATCGAAGCGGATTTTCGTCACGGGACCCTTTTCTGTGATCAAAAACAAATACGCGTTGACTTGCTCCGTCGCCATCAACATTCGCTTGGTCTGCTGGGTGGCGTTGAATCCGTTGTTCGGACCCGCCCAGAAAAACTGACTGGTCGCACCGTTGGCTGGCAAAGCTCTCAACTCGATCACCAAGCGTCCCGTCGCGGGCGTTGGCAATCTGACCGCCATCTGTGAGTCGTCGCCGGTGGCAACCAAATAAGACAGCCCATCACGCTGTTCGATCTCCACGTTCTTGCGATCAAACCATTTGTCCAAGTCCGTCGTCTTGGTGAAATCCCAACGGGCGAGTTCTTTGGCCCCCGTCAAATCGATCTTCAGCGGATTGATCGAGTTGTCCTTCGGCTTGGAGGTTTTCAATGCAACCGCTGCCGCCTTGGGTGCTCCGGTGGAACGAAACGTGTAACTGCCGGATCCCACGGCCAACGCAGCCAGTGAGTCCTGGATCTGGATCAATCGAACATTCGAATTGCCCTCGATCGGCATTCCGCCTTCGGTAATCTCCGACGCCTGTGTCGCGGGCAGGTAGACCGTTGCGTTGGTGTTCGCGGGGATCGTGACATTCAGTTCAAACGTTCCTGCGGCGAGTTTCCATTCACTACGAATCGGCCCACGAATCGAATCGTAGGACGCACGCACCCAATCAATCGAATCGTGCATGGCATTGCTGCCTAGCGTCGGCGGATGGGGATGAATCGTAATGTGTTTGTACCCCGGTCCATCAGACGAGATCCCTGCCAGCGTTTCAAACATCCATTCACAAACGGCACCGAACGCGTAGTGAGAGAACGAGTTCATCGCCGCGTTGTGACGACCAAACGCGTCTTCTTTGGTGTAGCTGTCCCAGCGTTCCCAAATCGTGGTGGCTCCATTCTGGATCTCGTAACCCCAGGATGGAAACTCTCGCGACTGCAGCAGGAAGGTGGCCAAGTCATGCTGTCCGGCACTGGAAAGCACCGGCAGCAAAGGTCGCGTGCCGAGAAACCCCGTGGCCATGTGATTGCCGTTCTCCGATAACATCTCGGCCAACCGACGGCCGGTGGCTTCGCGTTGATCCTCCGGTATCAAATCGGCAAACAGCGCCAACGCCTGTGCGGTTTGCGTGTTCACGTTGATGCTGCCATCAGCTTGCAAGTACTTTGCTTGAAACGCTTTCTTGGTTCGCTGAAACTGATCGCGGTACGCCGCGGCTTCGTCCTCTCGTCCGATCGCCGCGGCCATCTCCGACATCATCTTGGCCGAAATGGCAAAGTAAACCGAGTCGACATAGTCCAACGGCGTCTCAGCACCTTGAGCCAACCAGTCGCCCCACGCGTTTCCGTGCGCGACGCCCAAGTCGTTGACGCTTGTCGCGGCACGCCACTTCATGAAATCCGTCATCGGCTGCCAACACGTTTCGATCACTCGCGTGTCCCCGTAGGCTTGCCACAACGTCCAAGGACAAATCACGCCGGCGTCAGCCCACGCGGTTCCAAAATCCCAACCGTGCTGAAAAGGAAACGGCGCGTAGCCCGGAAACGCGCCACTGGGTCGTTGCGATTCCATCAACTCACGCAGCCACTTCGTATAAAACGCACCGATGTCCGCGTTGTAGGCCGCCGTCGCCACGTAGGCTTGGGCGTCGCCCGTCCACCCCATCCGCTCGTCTCGTTGCGGACAGTCGGTGGGCAGGTCCAAGAAATTTGATCGCTGTGTCCAAAGGACGTTTTGAAAAAGCTGATTGACCATCGGATCACTGCATGCGAACTCGCTGGTCATCGGCGTGTCACTGTGCATCACCAGTCCGGTGACAGTTTCCAAAGTGGGTTCACCGGGGAAATTCTGCAACTCCACGAATTGGAATCCGTGGAACGTAAACCGCGGCTGATAGACTTCGCCCTCCGGGTCACCCTTGAGCGTATAAAAATCCGTCGCCCGAGCCTTGCGGAGGTTCTCCGTCATCAATCGACCATCGGGATGCAACATTTCGCCGTAGCGGATTTGCACGTGTGTCCCGGCGGGTCCCTTGAGCTTCAAGCGAATGACGCCGGCAAAGTTTTGCCCGAGATCAAACACATAGGTTCCAGGTTCGCGAGCCGTCATCTTTCGCGCGGGCAACTCTTGTGTGATACGGACCGGTACTCCAGGAAAGGACTCCAGTTTGGGGCGTTTGAATCCGAGATCGATCGGCTCACCGAGAATGCGTGGACCGCCCCCGGCACGTTCTGGGTTTCGTCCTTGATAAAAAGTGGCCGCAATCTTGCCGGTAGACTCAGCCGCGATCGCCGAGGACCATTTCGAATCATCAAAACCGGGTGCCGACCATCCGGGCATTTCGGCGCGTGCGTCGTATGCCTCGCCCATCAACAAGTCGGCTTCCTGGATCGGACCGTCGCCGGTGACCCGCCATGACGGATCGGTTCCGATCGTTTGACGCGATCCGTCCGTGTATTCGATCTCCAGTTGAGCCATCCACGCCGGTGTCTTGCCGTAGGTGGCGCGGCCCGTTTTCTCCGTTCCCATCCCCGTCAACAATCCGAAACCGACGTATCCGCTGTACCAACCATCTGCCACCCAGGCCCCCAAGGCATTCTCGCCGCCGCGGACCAAGCCGGTAACATCGTAGGTGTTGTAGTACGCACGTTGATCGTAGTCCGTCCACCCCGGTGCAAAGTAAGCATCACCGACACGTTGCCCATTGAGATGTAGTTCATAGATTCCCAACGCTGTCGAATAAATCGTCGCTCGGGCGATCTGTTTTGACTCACCATTCTGCGTCGCAAACTCCTTGCGATACTGCCTCGCCGAAGGCAAATGCAACTCATTCACGTCCGTATGAACGGAAACCGTATCTGAGTAACTGATGTACTGAGCAGACCAATCCGATTCAGCCAACAGCCCCATCGACCACGAGGCCGATTCACTCCAAACCGGAGCAGGTAAATCATTGCACCAGACTTGCACCTTCCAGAAACACTGTTGACGAGATTGCAACGGCAGACCGGCATACTCGATAAACAATGTTTGATCCGACTCGACTTTTCCCGAGTCCCAGATGTCCGCCACCTCGGCATCAAGCCTTTCCTGAGTCGACGCCACAAGGACTCGATAGGCGGTTTGGCGAACGCCGCGTCCGTCAGACTCTATTCGATAGCTGAGCCGTGGCTTGATCGAGTCAATGCCGATGGGGTCTTGCAAGTACTCGCAACGCAGACGCGTCGGCCGCGTGGAGTCGGCACGCGCCGCCCCGGCGATCGAAACCAAACCCAAAAGCAAAGTGAGACAAATGGAGGTGAAGACAGAGTGCATGTTGAGCGTCTGAAGGAGAAGGAAAACGAATGGCGATTTACTGGAACGCGAGGGTGAACCGTGGCTTGACCTTGATTGGGAACGATGCCAATACCAGCACGAACCGCAAGCGAGTGAATAAAACGCCGCGAATCACTCGCTTGCGCGTCGTGCTGGCATGCAGGCTCAAAGTCGCGATTCTGGAACTACCATTTAGATCTCGACTTCTCCTGCGTCGACAGGCAAATCTCGACTCATCCACATCGGCGTCGCGATGAACCAAACGATCGTGCCGGCAAGCGCCGTCCATTTCACGGCATCAAGCCCGACAAGACCGAGAAAATACCCCAAGCAGGGCAACATCACGGCGGCCAAGGACACCAAGGAAATCAGTTTTACGATGGGAGTCATGTGGCTTTCCTGGGTTCAAATTTGTGCGTTGGACGCGGCTTCGTTCGACGGTTTCTGCATCACCTTGCTGAGCAGCAAGTACAGCACGCCACACGCGAGCCAGCAGGGGACGACGGCATAGGCTGCGAACAATCCTTGCCAAAAGATCAAGTACAACCCGACGGCGACGGGCAACAGCCAAGCCAACATCACAGCGACGTTGACGGATTGCCCATGGCGCGCTGCGTACTCGTCACGCATGCCAAACCTTTTCAACAAGTAGAAATCCACGCAGATGACCGCGCCCATCGGACCCAAGACTGTCCCATATGTTCCCACAAACCCGAGCAACTGCGCCGAGAGATTGGGGAAAGCGCCTGCGAGCGTCGCAACCGCTCCAGCGACCAACGTCATCGTCGTTCGCGAACTCTTGGGCAAGATGCCTTGGAAAGCCAAACCGGCACGATAGATCGTCGGATTCGCCGTCGTCCATCCCGCGATCACCACGCAGATGATGCCCGTCCAACCGAGTGATTGAAATGCCAACAGACCTGGATTGGCGACAACCTTGCCATCGTCTCCCAGAGCCATCGCAGACTGAGTCTTGATCAGCGCTGCCAACAGCAGGGCTGCTGCGATCCAGGCCATGTAGTGTCCCAAAAACATGCCGATCGATGGTGCCCATCCCGACGCCTTGCTCTTGGCAAAACGAAAGATCGACAAGTCCGCCATGCCGAAATGCATCGCGCCGTTGCACAGCCAAGCAAAAACGACAATCTTCCAAAAGCCGAACGTTTCCGTGCCATTCTTTTCCTGCACAAAAGCAACCGCATCCGTCCAGAATTTTCCTTCCGTGATGGACGACCAATTCGTCGCGCCCATCTGACCCATGGCCACGATTCCGCACGCGGCGAATACGGCGATCATCCAGGGCGCAGCAATGTTGGCCACGCGAGCCACTCGCTGATAACCACCCGCGGCGACCAATGCGATGACCACCCCGACGATGAACACCAACGCGGTGAAAGCTGGATTGCTGAGCCCAAACATTGATTCGGGCACATCGAACTTGATGTCAAACGGCACGCCGACTGCCGAAGCGGAGACGGTGACCATCGCGCCGGCCAAAAAACAGAACAGCAAGCCGTTGACCAAGTTGTAAAACTTGACCAAAGAACCACCAGCGATGCGTTCGAGCTGGTAGTACAACGTGTACCGTTTGGCCATCGCGATCGGGGTGACCAAGAATCGCCATGTCAGCACCGCCAACAGGTTTCCCAGCAACAAACCGAGGATCAAATCCTGCAAGCTCGCACCGGCGGCCAGAAACAACGGGCCGATCATGAACTCGGTGCCCGCCGCATGCTCGCCCGCGTACATACCCCAGAACTTGCCCGAGCCCAACAACGCCGAATCTGGCACGCGTTCGCGTTCAAACTCACCGCCTGAATCCGATCCGCTCGGATCCGAGTTTTCTTCACTCATCCAACGACTCTCCTAAGCCACCTGTGAGAAACCGAAATCAAACCACCGCCGACTGGTCATTACGTTGGGACAGCACATCCGACTCGTACTGGCGAACGTTCTGCAACCAATCCGCGCCGACAGGCACATCCGACATCAGACAAAACTGATCCCAAACGGCCCCCAGCGGCATCATCTTTTGTTCTTCCATCAGTGCCAAGCGAGTGGTGTAGTCACCTTCACGCTCGGCCCGCTGCAACGTCTCGGTCGGCTCCAACAACGCCGCCAACAACGCCTTCAACGCGTTGCGTGTTCCGATCACCCAAGCCGCAACGCGGTTGATCGAGGCGTCAAAGAAATCCAGTCCGATGTGGACACGGTCCAGATACTGCCCCCGAACAATCTCCTGCATGATGGCCTGCAGCTCGTCGCTGAACGTCACGACGTGGTCACTGTCCCAGCGGACACCACGGCTGACATGCAGCAACAGCTCGGGTACGTACATCAACACCGAAGAAATCTTGTCCGAGATGACCTCAGTGGGATGAAAATGCCCAGCGTCCAGGCACAACGTCTTGTTTCTTGAGATCGCGTAGCCCAAATAAAACTCGTGTGATCCGACGACGTAGCTTTCCGATCCGATACCGAACAACTTGCACTCGACGGCATCGAGCAACTTGTCCGTGTCGATCACCTCGTCAAAGATTTCGTCCAGTGATGCGGCAAGTCTCTCCCGAGGTGCCTTGCGACACGCGGGCGAGTCCTTGTAGCCATCGGGCACCCAAAAGTTGTTCACGCAGGGAGTGCCTTGAGCCCCGCCCATCGCGGCAGCGATTTTTCGACAAGCGATGCCGTGGTCGATCCAGAACTGCCGAACGCCAGAATCGGAATGGGAAAGCGTGAATCCATCGTCGGCTTTCTCATGCGAGAAGTAACTCGGATTGAAATCCAGCTTTACCTCTTCGCTACGAGCCCAATCAATCCAACCTTGAAAATGAGTGACATCGATTTCATCGCGATCGACTTGACCAGAGAACTCACCGTACAGGGCGTGCAGATTCAAACGATGACGACCTGGGATTAGCGAGTACGCCAACTGGAGATCGCTCCGCAACTCATCCGCGTTTCTGGCGCGACCGGGATAGTTTCCTGTCACAGCCAACCCGCTGCCGAGCGCGACATCGGTGGCTTCGAACCCGGCCACGTCATCGCCCTGCCAACAATGGACCGAGATCGCGACTTGACGCAGACTTTGGATCGCCCGATCAACGTCCACGCCGATCGACGCATAACGTTCCTTGGCAAGAGCAAAGGCCTTTTCGATTTGCTCCACTTTCGTCATCTCAAATACTTTCGTGGAAAAAAAGGGTGTTCACGAGTGCCCCACAAGATAGCCGACCCACCGTTGCCGCGTGAGCGCGGCGTCTGCGGTCTTAGCACAATGGGAACCTTATTCGCATCGCTCGCCTTTCGCCTTGACGATATCGCCATGCAAAAGCACGAAAGTGCCAGATCGCCCAACTAACTGAACAAACAGGGCTTTTCACCCGCCCTAAAGTTTATTCGTGATGCTCTGATGGTCTATCTTGCCGAAAACTCAGACTCCCATTCTGAGCCCCAAGAGTCTTCTGTGTGGGCAGGAACTAGCACTGAGTTGCGGCGACAGACCTGCGCATCGCCGAACAACGAAGCGACCGTCCCTTCCCTTCCTTGATGCAACAAGCCACCGTGCGAAAACTGCGTAAAGAAGACTGGTTTCACGAAGACGGTTTTCCGATTGTCGTGGAACGTCGTGACCCCCAAGAACCGTTCGGCCTGCACAGCCACGAGTTCTGTGAAATCGTCGTGATCACCGGCGGCAAAGGCCTGCACTTCACCACCGAAGACACGTACGAACTGTCCATCGGCGACGCTTTCGTCATCGGAGGTGATCGCCCACACGACTACTTGAACATGGAACGATTGAGCTTGATCAACATCCTGTTCGAGCCGGAACACTTGCCGATGGAGTTCTGCGACCTGCCGCAGTTGTCGGGCTATCACGCACTGTTCAAACTCGAGCCCGCTTTCCGAAAACAGCATCAGTTCAGTAGCCGACTGCAACTCACGCCAGTGGAGTTGGCACACACCACGCAGTTGATCGATCAACTGCAAGCCGAGTTGGCCGAACGCGGTGACGGCTTTCGTGTCATGGCCACGACCTTGTTCCTGCAACTGGTCGCCTACCTGTCCCGCTGTTACAGCCGAGCACGTGACCCCGGCGGCCGATCCCTGTTGGCCATTGCCGCCGCGATCTCACACCTGGAACGCAACTACTCTCAGCAAATCACGCTGGACGAATTGGTGGAGATGTCGGGGATGTCCCGCCGCAATTTTCTGCGGATCTTTGAATCGACGATGGGGCTGCCACCGATCAAATACCTCATTCGCCTGAGGATTCGTCGCGCCTGCGAACTGCTGCAACAAGGCGAATTGGGGATTTCCGAGATCGCACTGCGTGTCGGATTCCCTGACAGCAATTACTTTAGTCGACAGTTTCGGGCGGTGACCGGATCGTCCCCCAGCCAATACCGAGGCGCGATGGGTAATAATGGACGTTGAACCAATTTGATCACCAGCCTTTCGCGCCAAACCACCCAACCACCGATCTGACATGACTGGAACGTTCCCAAAACTCACCGATGCTCGTTTACGGACGGCCGCTTTCTTCGCCATTGCAATCACTCTCTCCGCCGATTTCGCATTGCACGCGGAGTCCGCTCGTCAGCCCAACATCGTTTTCTTCCTCGTCGATGATCTGGGATATCGAGACATCGGGGCAAACAACGCGGAGACCTTTTATGAAACACCCAATGTCGATCGCTTGGCAGCCAGCGGCACGAACTTCACCAACGGCTACGCCGCCAATCCGGTCTGTTCGCCCACTCGCTACAGCATTCTGACTGGACGTTACCCGACACGCGCCGGTACCACGAACTTCTTTTCCGGAACACGCGGCGGACGATTCAAACCGGCTCCTTTGAACGACCGCATGCCGCTGCAGGACGTGACATTGGCCGAAGCACTCAAGGAACACGGTTACCACACGTTCTTTGCCGGCAAATGGCACCTGGGTCCGGACGAATCTTTTTGGCCCGAGCATCAAGGATTCGATGTCAACCGTGGCGGGTTCAGCCGCGGCGGTCCCTACGGAGGCAAACGCTACTTTTCGCCCTACGGTAACCCACGTCTGACGGACGGCCCCGATGGCGAACACTTGCCGATTCGCTTGGCGAGAGAAACGTCGGACTTCATCCGACAGCATCGCGGCGAACCGTTCTTTGCCTACCTCGCGTTCTACAGCGTACACACACCGTTGATGGGACCAAAGGAGTTGGTGGACAAGTACACCGAGAAAGCCAAACGACTGGGACTGACTGAACAAGAAGCGTTCGCACCCGAGGAACAAGTCTGGCCAGATGCCAAACAAGAACGCAAGGTACGTACGCTGCAAGCTCACGCGACTTATGCGGCCATGGTCGAGTCGATGGACACGGCGGTCGGCAATGTGCTGTCAACGATTAAGGAGCTGAACCTGGAAAACGACACCATCGTTTGTTTCACCAGCGACAACGGAGGCCTGTCGACATCCGAAGGCTCACCGACGAGCAATCTACCGCTGCGAGGCGGCAAGGGCTGGGTGTACGAGGGCGGAATCCGTGAAGCCTACATCATTCGTGCTCCCATGATCAAAGATCAAGTCGCGACTTGTGACACCCCCGTGATCAGCACCGACTTTTACCCGACGCTATTGGATCTCGCTGGCCTGCCGCCACGCGCAGAAGCCGTTGACGGCGTCTCGCTGAAACCCTTGCTCGACGGACAACCCTCTATCGACCGCGACGCACTCTTTTGGCACTACCCGCACTACAGCAACCAAGGCGGATTCCCCGGCGGCGCCGTTCGCATGGGCGACTGGAAACTGGTCGAACGATACGAGGACGGACACGTCCACCTGTACAACTTGCGCGAAGACATCGGAGAGCGAAACGACGTGGCCGACCGTCATCCAGACCGCGTCAAGCAAATGCGAAACCGCCTACACGCTTGGTACCAAGACGTGGACGCCAAATTCTTGATGCCGCATAAGGACGGGAAAACTCCTTGGCGACCATGAGAAACGTCGTCCCGAAGGGCAATTGTCGTTCGACTCTCCGAGTCGACAACGTACAGCGAAGAACGCTATCGACTTGGAAAGTCGAGCGACAATTGTTTACCGCACGTCCCGAAGGGAAATGACATGAAAGCCCAGGGCAAAGCGCAGCGTCGCCCTGGGTTACTGTCGGCAGTTCCCCCCTTAGCCCCGAAGTGGGCATAACAATGCTGTTGGGTGACACCATTTGGCTCAGCGAAGCTTTCCCAAGGCGAGCAAAATCAGGTTCGGCCATGACAGTGCTTTGATTTTTCTGACCCCTTTGATTTTTCCTTTCCTGCTATTCTCGAAACAAGAACCAGAATCCCACCAACGAAAAGATCAAACCGGAAAGTATCAGTATCAAGAATTCATCGCGAATACCCAGTAACACTGGATAGGCCTCCTCAAGTGTTGCAACAAGCAGGACAAAGGCGAACCCGTTCACGACGTAGCTACTAACCACCCACAAAGGTCTCCTCGTAAAGCAAGCAACTGCAACCGCTAACGGAATTCCGAACATCAACGGTATCAGTGGTATTACCATTGTTTCTCCATATGGAAAAACTTGTTTTACGACCAAAGATGCAAAAAGGACACCCACGAAATAAGACGCGCAAGCAGCGATCAACCATGCTCCGACACGGAACAACCAGGAACGCTGTTTGGTGGCGGTCGGAACCTTCAATTCTCTTGCAGGCTGATACGGGTTCGGCATTACATCCAATTGCTATCTGTTAGCTGCGTTTGGAACATGAGGCGCATCGCCGCTTGGTGTCTGTCGATTCTGATTCCGCGGAAAGTACTCCGGCGGAAGTGTCGTTGCATTTTGTATGTCGAATGTAGTTTCGAAGGGCTGGACTCCGAAGGGCAGCGTGACTCCGTGGTCGCCGAAGTCGTATGTTCCTGGTAAACCTAAAGAAATCAAGAACGAATTCATGAATCGGTTGCAATTAGTGCTCATCGCTCCATACGGAATCGGATTTGCAGCTTCCGCATTACGATAGAACTGTGCGGAATCAAGTAGTGCTCCTATGAAATCCAGTTCTGACATTCCATTTGGAGATGTTACCGGATGATCTTGATAGCTGAAGTCTCCAGAAAACGTATCCATGACTGCGACGAATGCACCGAAAAAACCGTCATGCCCCCGGTGCCGGCCTTCCTGTGTCGCTCTCACATCGGCTCGCTGATTAAGCAACACTTGCAATCGTCCATCGACTTGATGTCCAGCTATTATAAACCCACCGGCCGGATCGTTTGGGTCACACAACGTTGTCAAGGGCCAGTTTCCTTGGAAGAACTCTTGACGGTGGAATCGGTCCAAAAGAACATTTTGGTGCCACCCACCCTGTCGTAGCCAGTCAGCCGGATTCACCACCGGCAAGAGTCTGGTTAAATGGAGCGAATAGCGCCAGCCCCATGAATGACATACTTCCAAGCTCTCCACCGGGCTTGCCCCGGTGGAAGCAAGACTGACGAGCTACAAAGTAGCGGGCGATTCTCTCGGCTCCCCTCCGGCCTCGTGCCGGTGGAAGCAAGGGCCGAATTTGGTGGGTGGCACCATTCGGCCAATGGAACACGTGTGCGAGAAGGGCTTCGCCGGGGTCAGGCTTTGCATTGGGTTTTCAGCTTTAGCCTGTCCTCAATCGAAGCCGCCCGTCGCCGCCACGACGGCGACTGGGCATGCCGTTGCTCGGCACGGCGGACCAGACCCGAGACGCTGCCAATTGACCTTGACACCGAACGCCTCGCCTAGTTCTGCCAAAGTCGCTCCGGTCCAACGACGGCACAGCCACGCGGCCATGTCCCGACCGGGAGCCGAAGAACGAAACCCGGCATAGTACGAAGCGGTCACGCCATGATCTACGGCGACCGCTTAAACCCCGTGTGATCAGGTGATTGATAGCTCCGGGGAACTGGACGCAGCGAGCACGAGGCATCGTCAACCTTGCAGCGGAGGACGATCAAACGGCTCCTGAATCAAACACCGCCGAAAACCCAATGCAAGGCCTGACCCCAGCGAAGCTCTCCCTGCCCAGCGAAGCTCTCCCCAACTGACCCGTTTGATTTCTCTGACCCGTTTGATTTCTCCTCACTCCCGAATTAGATGGCCAGTACAGAACATACCGCTGCCCAAACCCAGCCGTCAATATTGGTGGGTGGCACCAATTGACCCTGCCGCAACATCTATGGAGTCGTTTTACCAAGAGGTTTACGAAACGACAGATCAATATCGGGCCGCAGACTAGATAGAGTTGAGTGGATCTGTTCGCTATTCTGATTAGTTACGACTGTAAGCTTCTTTAAGTGCTTCATTTCTGCAAAAAGCTTCAGTTGATCTGTGGAAAGCTGCGTCACCTGAACGGTTGCTTCAAGAATGTTCTGCGACTTTGCGATATCCGTAAGCTGCGTGGCATCAAGATCCGTGTGAGCACAGTAAAAATACGCAACGCGAGTTTTCCGCAGTGATTGAAACGCACGCTCTGATAGCTCGCATCCCGACAATGACAAGAACTTCAACCGGTTTGCATGCTCTGAAGACACAAGCAAGTCTCCTTCAATCCGTGAATCGACGAAGTAAACCCGATTCAATGTTTTCGCGATAGATTTACGGTTTAGAAGAGTCGACAAATCAGTTAGCTCGCATCGCCGAAACTCCAAAGTCGAAACTGAGCTGAAGTCTGGAACGAGTTTGAAGAACTGGTGTGTGTGTAGGTCCCAAAACGCCAGCGTATCAACTGGAACGTGCTTGGCAGAGGCAGTAATCTGTTTCAAATAGGACTTTGTCTCCTCGCCGTAACTCTTGATTCGCAGTTCCCCGACACCGGCATCGAAACTCGCATCAAGAATCTCAATGCCTTCGTCCCCCTTTGCCTCCCCCAGTCCAATTGGGAAAAACATGCACACTACAAGCACTAGAAAAACTCGCGATCGAGAGACGATTTTCACCTACTGCCCCCTTTGTGCCTCTATGAGGAAGCTGATGGAATCCTTACCGGGATAAACAGCACCAAATATGTTGTCCATGTACCCCTCGACCTGGGACTGGCTGGGCGCCTGAAACGCTGGAACGATTTGGCGGAATTTGAGATGAGGCAGGAATTCACTTCCGTCATCGCCGATGAGGTGCGGCAGGTGTTTTTCTTTCGCGATTTTGAACATCTCGTCTCTCAAGAACTTGCCGTTGTTGCCAAGTGCTTGTCGATCAGCCGCAAGTCCTTTGACGTTGCCTAGGAATTCATCGATTTCTGCTCGCATTTCTTTGGTGATCGGTTTTCCAACGTATCCACTGAGGGCAGGTGCCAAAGAGTCTACATACGCCTCATAGTTCTTATAGTCGTACGCAATGATGTCCGGTACGTGCCCAGTGTCCTTAGCGATTTCCAAACCGCTCATGTCGTTGTTGTCGATAACGCTAAGCGGCGGCGTAACGCTGCCGTGTCCGATCCACCATCCGTAGGCTTCACGGTTGCCATTGCCACTGATGAAGGTGTGAGCAAACGTGTCGCCGAACGTATGAATTGCGTAGCCTACCTCTTGAATCGAGCGATTTCCTCCCGCAGCAACAAAACGTTCCAACGACGTGCGCCATTTTTGCACATCATCGGTTCCGTGGAGGGCATGTAGAATTCCGTTGATTTGACGTGCGTAAGCAATCGTCGAATCCTCCTCATACGCCAACATTCCTGCTTGCCCGGTAATGGTAGGCCTTCCCGTCGCCGCATTCCACCAGTCTTTCGCCATAGTCTTGGTGACACTCATCGATCGAGTCGCGTTCGCCTTGCCGGCATTCATTACCTGTGGTACGGCTTCGTGGTCCTTGATGATATCCGGAAGTTGGGAATAGTATGCGAGTTTTGCTGATGCGAGTGAGTCCCCGGAAATTATTTGGGAAATGATGTACGTGGTCAGAAAGTGTCCGCCAGCATCATAGAGACCTGTCGGATCAGTCGCTCCGGTCACCCCGTTCCCCACATACCGATACAAGTTCGCATCACCGGCGGCGAAGCCAATCGGGTCTTGGCTGATCCAACTGCCGGTTCGGGCGTCATAGTAACGGGCGCGGTTGTACTGCAAGTCCGTTTCCGGGTCGCGGTCACGACCGGTGTAGCCGAATCGAGATCGCCAGTCCTCGGGAGTCGGCGATATCGGTTGAATTTCGTTGCCGAAGGCATCGAACTCCGTGTGGATGCGACGCACCACTTGGTCCACCCCGTCCTGCCACGTCAGTGCATCGCGCACCGTGCCCAGGTGATCCGCCGCAGAAAACATGACGGTCCTGGCGCCGGCTTCGTCGAATCGCTCTTCCGCAAGGATCTGGTCCACCATCGGTCCGTGTACGAGTTGCTCCGTGACACGTCCTTGCCCATTGATCACCGCCAGCAAGTGACCACCATCGTGAACAAATTTCTCGATGGTCGTTACACCTTCAGCCGAATTGAAAGTCTGCGTCTCAGTGCCTGATTCTGAACCCTGGGGTGTGTAGTCGGTGATTCGCTTGGCGACCCGACGGTTCAATCCATCGTACAGATAGTGTACCTCCTGCAACACGTCGTCGCCGTCAAACTCCGAGACTTTGATCAAACGACTGCGGTTGTCCCAATCGTACGTCGTGTAGTCATCCAGCGGATCATTGACGGGTGCATCAGGTGACGATGAACCCGAGCCAGATCCGCCTGACCCCGAGCCACCAGTCGTCACAGTTCCGCTGGAAATCGATCCCGACGTGGAACCGGGATACCCGCCATCGGATCCTGATGTCGAGCCATCGAGAAGGGCTTCGCCGGGGTCCCACGTCCCGCGGGGAACAAAATGACCTGGCACGGGTAAATCCCGGTCGCGTCGACCAAATGCGAAACCGCCTGCACGCATGATACCAAGACGTGGACGCCAAATTCTTGATGCCCTAAGGCGATGGAGTTCAACCTTGGCACCCCTAGTGCCACAGCTCCAAACGTTGAATGGACTCTTTTCACCGTCGGCGAATCCCGTTGGAGTCCAAGCTTCAGCCGCCTCCCCCTGGCTCGCTCGCCGAAAGACTCCTGCTGGAGCCAAAGCCCCAACCGAGCAAGCCAAGTTTTACTCAGTTCCCAGATCGGCTAAAGCCTACCACTCCAACGGTTTTCGTTCAGTACTCGGATCGGCTGAAGCCTAACACTCCAACGGTGTTGTTCGTCGGGGGCAGGCATTGTTTTTCACGTTCAAAGCGGCCGCATGCCAGAGAGCGAAAGATGGGGGGCTAGCTGACATTGTGCATTCGCGTCTCTAGGGGATGCGAATATCGAGACTGCCGCGTGAAAACATTGCGTGAAACTCGTGCGGCTGATTTTCTGATCGATCTTTCGACATTCGCCGGATTTTCTCTAAAGTCCGACTGAGGTGAGCAAAGGAATGCTCCCAACCAGCCCAAGGATCAGGCCCTGTAACGTTGTCCCGTCACTGCATTTCGCAATTGAACTCGACCATTTTCCGATGGCTCTGCGCCGCCGGGCTGGTGATCTTGCTCGGGCTGACCGGAGTATCCGACGCCCATGCCGAATCGAAGGGGGGCGTTGATTCAAACACCGACTTGGTCAGCCGCTTGATCCCTCGATCATCGGTTTCCGTTGCTCCAGTCGATCACTCAGCCCAATCCCCCAGCGCAGATGCAACCGAGCCCGCGGCGTCCTGGCCGGGCACCGATCGGCTGACCAGCCCACAAGGATTGGGAGGCAGCTTGCAAGTCATGCTGTTGATCTCGGTGCTGAGTTTGGCTCCGGCGATCCTACTGATGACGACGTGCTACGTAAGAATCATCATCGTCCTCAGCTTGCTCCGACAAGCCATCGGACTGCAATCGTTGCCGCCCACTCAAGTCCTGACCAGTGTCGCATTGTTCATGACGCTACTGGTGATGACCCCCGTCTGGACCCGCGTATACGACGACGCAATCGCTCCCTATTCGGATCCTGAAACGGAGATGACGCTCGCGCAAGCCTACGAGAAGGGTAGCGTTCCGATTCGCCAATTCATGTCACAGCAAATCGACTCCGCTGAGAACCATGACGATGTCAGATTGTTCTATCAATACGCGGAACCGGACAGCCCCATGCCCAGCTCTTTCGCGGATGTGCCGATCCGTGTGCTGTTGCCAGCCTACATCCTGAGCGAATTGAAGATCGCTTTTTTGATGGGATTCAAAATCTACCTGCCTTTCCTGATCGTCGATCTGGTCGTCGCCAGCGTCACGATGTCGATGGGCATGATGATGTTGCCGCCGCACGTGATCGCATTGCCGCTGAAATTGTTGCTATTTGTATTGGTCGATGGATGGCGTTTGGTGGTTCAGATGCTGATGAACAGTTTCATGGTGGCGGGATAGCCGAAAAAGAGTCCTGACACCTTTTTACTCAGAGTGACGCTTTTCATGATTGATCAATCCAGTGCCATCGACCTTTGCCGCAGCGTGATGATGATCGCGATCCTGTTGGCCGCGCCCGTGATGATTGTGGCGACGGTGGTTGGATTGCTCACCGGGATTCTGCAGACCTTGTTCCAAGTTCAAGATCAGAGCATTTCGTTTGTCCCCAAGTTGATCGCATGCACGATCGTCGTTGTCGCGTGCATGCCGTGGATGTTTTCTCGTTTGATCGAGTTCACCCAGCAAACGTTTCTGGGCAGCGGATTCTGATGCAACCACTTCTTTCACTCCTGCAACTCGATCTTTCCGATCTACTGATCGCATTGCTCGTGTTCTCACGCATCGGCGGCATGGTGTTGGCGATGCCCGGGATCACAACACACGTTTCCTGGCGACTCCGGATCGTGATCACTTTGTCAATCACCGCGGTACTCGTTCCCGGACTTGTTGACACCGAATCCGCGTCCGTTGCTGGTTTGCTCGGCGAATCGAGCTGGACCATGTTGATCGTCAACATGGCTGCAGCCGCCGGACGAGAATTGATCCTGGGAATGATCATCGGCGGCGTTGTTCAGCTTTTGGTGTCGGGCGTTCAGTTGGCCGGTGAAATGATCGCGACCGTTTCGGGAATTCCATTGGGAGGTATCGAGGGTTCTGGAGAGCAGGGAACGCCGGCGCTTTCGCGTCTGATCGGCCTGCTTGCCGTGGCCGTCATGATGCTTGCCGGTGGGCACCGTGCACTGGTGTCTGCCCTGTTGGATAGTTTTTCGGGTGTTGCGCCGGGCGATGCATCGATCAACCAGCCGTTGATCGAACTGATCATCGATCAATTGACAAAGGGCATGGGCGCGGGCCTCCGAGTTGCCGCGCCGGTTTGCTTGACCCTGATCGCGACGCAATTGCTGGTGGGCTTGATCAGTCGAACCATGCCCCAGATCAACATTTTTGCCGTCGGTTTGAATCTAAATGTACTGGCCATGCTGGTGGTGACCGCGCTGACGATCGGCTCCGCTGGACTGATCTTTCAAGAAGAACTCAGTCTCGCGACCGAGCAACTCCATGGGCTTTGGTGATCCATGTCCGATAATGATGCACCCAAGATACATCCACCGACACCGCGAAAACGAAAGCGAGCGCGCGACGAAGGACGTGTCGCGCGCAGTGGTGAACTGGTCACCGCCCTGCTGTTGCTGTCAGCCTCAGGCGTTCTCTCGCTATGGGGGCAAGACGTTCTGACAAACATGATGCAGATGATCCGCGAGGGTTTGGCATCACCAACCAACCTGACGCTGAACTCAGTCGATGCCATTGGATTGCTGACACGATCGGCCATGGCGTTTGCCATCCTGCTGGCGCCCATCTTGTTGGTTTACATGGCTGTCAGCATCGCTGCTCAAGTGCTACAGACCGGGCTGCTGTGGACACCAGGTAGACTTGCTGCGTCGGGCAACCATCTCAATCCCGCCAACAACGCTCAAAAACTCTTTTCAATGAAGCAATGGACGGCAACTGGCTTGGTGATGATCAAGCTGGCAATTTTGTCGGCAGCCGTGGTCTGGATTGCTCGCAATGAAGGTCGCGCGGTCCTCTATCTGGGTCAGTATCAGCCGATCGCCATGATTGGGGAGGTCTTTCGCTGCCTGAACCAAGCCTGTTTTCGTCTTGCATTGGCCATGATCGTCCTGGGCGGGCTGGAATACGGTGTCCGATGGTGGCAGTTGGAACAAAGCCTTCGCATGACGGACCAGGAACTCAAGGACGAACTGCGCGACGATGAGCCCAAGCGACCGCGACGACGCGTTTCCAGCACTCGGGCCGTTACCCCAGCAGAACTCTGATTCCGGCAGGGGGGGGAGATCGCATCAGCAATTTTGCGTAACGCGGTTGCGAATGACATCACGCGGGGCAAATGTGAAAAGTGTGATGTGTTTCCTGAATTCGTTTGATGGCCCCCCAACCTGCGTGTAGCATCCGTTTTGAATTAGCGTTCCGGTTTACTCCCCGTGCCTGCCCCGGACTCCGACCAGTGCCGAAGATTGCGTCTGCTCAGATGTTCACTTAGGAGCGATTCCTCAATCAATGGCGTAGTGGATTTCGCCGGAAATCCCGTGCGAAAGGAATTCTGGTGAATCCCACGACCAAGTGCGCCAGTAATTGTATCGTTGTTCCTTGGCCATTAGGGTTTGCCCGTTGCCTGCTGGATGATGGATGTGACTTCATGGATCAATTGTTGGACCAATTCAAGGTCTTCCTGCGATTCTTGGGAATAGATTCGCAGCAGCAGCGTTTCAATATCAGATAACCGATGGTCAGCAGATTGGACCGATTGATCGTCCTCGTTGACCGGCGGACCGGTTGGTCGTTGTTTCATTGGATAGCCCCTACTCGGTTCCGTGTGACCTTTCACTTGTGTTTTCGGGATCGCGCCACGCAAAGCCTGTTGATTGCCTCATCCAGAAGAAAATTCTTGCCTGCCCTACCTGTAGCCTCAGGCCGTCTTTGCAATGACTGACGTTCAACCCGCCGAATCGACTTCCACCAACCTGCTGGAGCGGTTGATCGTACGAGACTCCCAGGCATGGGGTCGGTTCGCGGCGATCTACACGCCGCTGGTGTTTCGCTGGGCCAAAGGAAGCGGGCTGCAGTCGGCGGATGTCGCGGATGTCACTCAAGACGTTTTTCGCGTGGTTGCGACCAAGTTGCAATCTTTTGAGCGGACCACATCCAAACAGGGATCGTTCCGCAGATGGCTATGGGGAATCACGCGAAACATCCTGCGTCAACACTTTGATGCCAACTCCAAGACCGCGCAAGGCACCGGCGGTACGACAGCCCACCGATTGATCACTGCTGTCCCCGACTACCTGGAATCCGACGAACCGCCACACGATGCAGATGCGGAAAAGAGCTTGGTTCATCGAGCCCTCAAAGCGATCGAAGGTGACTTTCAGCCGCACACCTGGAAAGCCTTTTGGCGAATGACGGTTGAACAGCAATCCGCCAACGAAATTGCGGATTCCTTGGGAATGACTCCTCGGGCAGTGCGACAAGCCAAGTATCGAGTGTTGAGCCGCTTGCGTGAAGAATTACTACAGTGATTTCACCGGACGATCCTATCGAACCGCCAGACCGCACGGACGATGAATTCGATTTCACCGCGTTGGACGAACTTGATGCGATCGCTGCATACATAGGACACGATAAACCGAAACCGAATTCCCACACGGATGAGTTGGACGAGTTGATTCAGCGTGTCAAAGACATCGCTCACGAAGCACAGTTTCCGGTCGCAGCGGATTTGCATCAGCCAGTGTCGCCACCATTGTTGATCAATGAATACGAGCTATTGGGGAAACTTGGCTGCGGAGGGATGGGGACGGTATTCAAAGCACGACACTGCCGCCTAGATCGGTTCGTCGCGCTGAAAATCCTGTCATCACATCGCTTTCATCGTGCGGATTCCGTGAATCGTTTTCGGAATGAAGTGCGTGCAGCCGGCAGGCTCAACCATCCGAACATTGTCGCCGCACTCGACGCGGGCGAATACGACGGCTTTTGTTACTTGGCGATGGAGTTGGTGGAGGGAGCTGATCTGTCGGCCATCGTAAGACATCACGGACCACTGCCTCAGAGCGATGCGTGTGAGATCATACGCCAAGCCGCCACTGGTTTAAGTGAATCGTATGCTCAAGACATCGTGCACCGTGACATCAAGCCATCCAATCTGATGCTGACACGTGACCGAACCGGCGAGCCGATCATCAAGATCCTGGACATGGGACTAGCTCTGATGATCGATGCGGTTGCGGAAGGAGAACAACTGACGGCGACCGGACAATTGATGGGAACCGTGGACTTCATGGCCCCTGAACAGTGCGATGACAGCCACGGGGTCGACATTCGAGCAGACATCTACGCGCTCGGAGCCACATTGCACTGTCTGCTGACAGGCGTGCCTCCACACAATCATCCATCACAGGATTCGATGGTTAAGCGATTGCTTACCATCACCAGCAAACCCGCACCATTGGTCAGTGAGTTGCGAACGGATCTATCGGATGACTTGGTCGAACTCGTTGCCCAACTGCTGAGCAATGATCCGGACAATCGTCCTGCGACTCCCGGCGAAGTGATCCGCAGGATTCAGCCGCTGTGCAACGGACACCAGTTGCAGGCACTCCTTGCCGCTTTGCCCGACGTCGAACTGGAACCGCTGGAGAAAGCTGATCGGGCGCTGACGCACTGGGCCAGTGAGACGATCAACTCTCAACCCTCTCACCAATTTCTAACTTCGTCAGGTTCATCAAAAGAAATTTCACACAATACGGAGCCTGTAGAAACATCGGCCGGTTCGGCGACGATAGGCCAGCCAGAACGCAGCACTCGCCGGAGTTGGAAATCGGTCGCCATTTCACTCTTCGTACTCGGCGTGTCGCTGACGGCCGCGGGTTGGTGGCAAAACATCAACACACCTGAACGAGAGCCTGCCAGCCCATCGCCAGGATCGCACCGTGCGTCCACTGAAGAGAGCACAGCAGGCAGTTCACTTGACAGCACCGCATCGCCAAAGCTAACCCCACAGCCGCGTTCGGCGTTTGACGCACCGGCGGGCTTGGTGGCCTACTGGCCGCTGGATGACTCCCACGAAAACGCGTTCCGGGATCGTTCCGGAAATGGGCTTGATGGCGTCCCTACCGTCCCCTCAAGCGAATTGAGCGGCAGTTCAGCGCCAATGATTGGCACCCGACTGTCTGCCCAGCTTCGATCGCCAGCACCTCTGGCCCTGATTCCGCATCACGCTTCCTTTGATACCGAAGAACTCACCGTCTCCTTTTGGCTCAAGACCCCAAGGGCCAAACTGACCGAAAACATCAAGTTGATTCAAAAGCGAAGTGAGTCAGCGGGATTTGCCATTTCGCTGTTGTCAACGGATTCATCTCAAGCAGGCAGAGTGATCGTCAATCTGTTCAGCGATGATCAGCATATCCCTGCGATTCGCTCCCGCCGCATGATTGCCGACGGCTCGTGGCACCACCTCGCCTTCACATTATCCCCATCCCAATCAAGCATTTTTGTGGATGGCGTGATCGACACGACGGCGGACACCCCGCACGCCATTCTTAGCAATTCGGATCAAATGATTGTCGGCTCCATCAACGGCACCACGACGAAAGGCATGATCGATGAGATCTGCATTTTTTCTCGTGCGATGGGAGTCGAAGAAATCCGCGGATTGAGCCAGTGGCGAACCTCACCCCTGCCGCTGCTGGCCCCTCAATCAGCAGCACAAACCCGCAAGATCCAGACCGCATGGAGCCATCACTGCAACCTGCCGCAGGAATACGTCAATTCCCTGGGGATGAAACTACGTCTTATTCCACCCGGTGAATTTGGAATGGGATCAACACAAGACGAGATCGATGAACTGGCGTCGTGGGACAAACGTGAAACGAAACGAGACGATTACCAAGCCGAAGCGCCACTGCATCGCGTACGGATCAGTCAGCCATTCTATCTCGGCACCATGGAAGTCACTCGAGGTCAGTATCAAGCGGTCACCGGCAAGCGTCCTTCGCACCACGCCAACAACGATCCGTCATCAAACAATTTCGATCCCGAATCGATGCCAATCGAAAGTGTCAGCTGGTTCGACGCAGCCGCTTTCTGCAATGCACTCAGCCAAGCGGAAGGGCTCTCGCCGAGCTACGAAATCCGTGAAGAGGTGGTCTGGCCGATACCGAATAGCACCGGGTATCGACTGCCCACCGAAGCACAGTGGGAGTACTGCTGTCGCGCGGGAACAGAAACGCCCTGGTCGCACCCGGTCGATGAATTCGAGCAATTCGATTGGTCGATCTCTGCCACCAAACGCCCCCAACCCACTGGAAGCTTGAAACCCAATCCGTTCGGATTGTACGACATGCACGGCAACGTGTTTGAGTGGTGCCAAGACTGGTACGCCGCTGACTATTACGCCGAACTTGATGCGAACGTCACACTGGACCCGCAAGGACCGCCGACGGGCACACGCCGTGTTTATCGAGGCGGCAGTTACTGGCAACGTCGGACCATTTCCCGCAGCGCCTGTCGAGGAAATCACTTCCCAGCATTCACCCACAAAGAACACGGCATGCGAGTGCTGTTGCCGGTTTCCGCTCAAATCGCGCCCCTTGTCGATCATCAATAAACGTCGACTAAACTAAAAATCGTGAACCTTGCCAACACGAATCCACTCCTGATCGCAGCGGGGTAACCTGCGGGTGATGTCCACCAGAGCAACATCACCCATTGACGATCTGCCCCCTATCTGCCTACGATGAAATCATGACTTTCATTCTCGACATCCTACTACTCCTATTGCAAAACGCCTCTGCGGCGGGAGATGAGGGTGTGTAGAGACCGCTAAAACAGCGGATTTGACCAAGACACAACAAACCCGAGTCCCCGTGGACTCGGGTTTTTTTTATGCTTTTACTTCACCACCATTCACAGTTTTGATGGCCATGCCGGAAACCGCCCCCGTCCCCAACGATTCCGTGACCGAAACACCTCCCCAGCCGACGCGACAAATCCGCATTTTTGACACCACGCTGCGCGACGGCGAACAATCGCCCGGTGCCAGCATGAACTTGGCCGAAAAGCTGGAGGTCGCACAGAGTCTCGCGGACTTGGGTGTGGACATCATCGAAGCCGGTTTCCCGATCGCTTCTCCGGGTGACTTTGAAGCCGTCCAGCAGATCGCTCGCACCATCAAAGGCTCAACCATCTGTGGATTGGCCCGCTGCAACGACAAAGACATCGACGCGGCTGGTAAAGCCGTCGGGCCCGCAGAAAGCTCCCGCATCCACGTGTTCTTGGCCACCAGCGCCATCCATCGCGAGTTCAAACTCCGAATGACAACCGACGAAATCGTGCGGCGTGCCGTTGCCGGTGTTCAACGCGCGGTCTCCTTATGCGACGACGTCGAGTTTTCACCGGAAGACGCTTGTCGCACCGAACATGATTTTCTCTGCCGAGTCGTCGAAGCCGCGATCGATGCGGGGGCGACCACGATCAACGTCCCCGATACCGTGGGCTACGTCACGCCGGAGGAAGTTTTCAAGATCTTTGACATGCTCCGCAATCGCGTGCCCAATATCGACAAAGCCGTCTTGAGCACACACTGCCACGACGACTTGGGCATGGCCGTCGCCAACAGCTTGGCCGCTGTTGCCGCCGGGGCAGGGCAGATCGAATGCACGATCAACGGAATCGGCGAACGCGCGGGCAACGCGGCGTTGGAGGAAGTCGTGATGGCGATGAAAACTCGCAGCGACTTTTATCACTGCCAAACTCGCATCGATACCAAACGCTTGGTACCGATCAGCCGTTTGGTCAGTTCCACCACCGGCATCAATGTGCAACGCAATAAAGCCATCGTCGGCCGCAACGCGTTTGCGCACGAGTCCGGGATCCACCAAGACGGCATGCTGAAAGAACGCAGCACGTACGAGATCATGTCGCCAGAGGACGTCGGCGTTGCCAAGACCGATTTGGTGCTGGGAAAACACAGCGGACGCGCCGCCTTGGCCGACCGCGCCCAGTCGCTCGGCTACCACTTGGACGCCGAACAACTGCAAACCGTCTTTGACCAGTTCAAGATCTTGGCGGATAAGAAAAAAGAGATCTACGACGGCGACATCATCGCATTGATCCGCCAAGAAATCCGCGCCGACACCGAACAGGGTTGGAAGCTGATCGATTACGTGGTCACCAGTGGCAAAAACATCACTCCCGAAGTCCAAATGACGCTCCGCAAAGGAGACAATGAACAGTCCGTGAAAGTGGCCCAGGGCGATGGCCCCATCGACGCCGCATTTTGGGCCGTCGAAAAAATCACGGGCGTCGAAGTCGTCTGTAAAGATTTCCGAGTACATAGCGCCACGCTGGGACGCGACGCGATCGGCGAAGTCAATTTGGAAGTCGAGCACAAAGGCCAGCTGTATCGCGGAGTCGGCCTCAGCACGGATAGTGTCGAAAGCACCATCCTGGCCATGTTGAACGCGATCAACCAAATCGAGAATCGTTCGTAGCCCCCGTATCTTCCGCCAACCGCTGAACAATCAACCACGAGCGAACCCAAAATGACTCAGCCCACCGATTCTCTCGACAACTCCAAATTGGTAACCGTCGCCGAACGTGCCGACGAAATGAGCGCGACCATTCTGGTGTCGGTACTGGCCGACGAAGGCATTCGGGCGATCGCGACGGGAGGATTCACCTCTGGTTTTCGAGCCGAGGCACCAGGGATGGTGCAGGTCAAAACGTTTGAAGCCGATGCCGCTCTCGCCAGAGAGATCATCGCCGAAATCAAGATGCTGCCATCTGATGAAATGGCGGATGAAACGTGAACAGCCGATACGGCGACTGTACACGGCCGATGTGATTTCCGTTTATGCTGGTGGCTCCCTCCTCAAACCAAGGTTGCCCCACCATGAACCTCAGCTACCACTTCGCGTTCAAACTTGCTCTTGCCTGCATGACCGCCCTGTCGTCGCCTTCAGTGCTGTCGGCAGTGGAACCGACAACGGCAGAATCGCCTGACCAACCGACAAGTCAACCGCGTTTGATTTCCGTCAAACGCATCTGGGACAAAGCTCCTCACAACGCGTTCACGGACCTGCTGCATCACAAAGGAAAGTGGTACTGCGTGTTCCGCGAAGGCAGCCGACACGTTTCACCCGACGGCTCCATTCGTGTACTCGTCTCTGATGACGGTGACAACTGGACTTCGCTCGCCTTGGTCACGGATCCGACAGAGGACCTGCGAGACGCTAAGATATGCGTGACGCCAAACGGAGAACTGATGCTCAATGGCGCAGGAATGCAGGCTGATCAGCCGGTGCGATACCATTCCATGGTGTGGTTCTCCAAAGACGATGGCAAGACATGGAGCAAAGGTGAACGTATCGGCGACCCGGGATTCTGGCTGTGGCGTGCAACTTGGCACGAGGGTCATTGCTACACCATGGGCTACGACACCGATCGGGACCGCCAGAAACGAACGACGCGCTTCTACCGCAGTGACGACGGGCGTGACTATGTTTCATGGATCGATGAAGTGAACATCGACAAGGGTGTCGGCGAAGACACCATCCTATTCCTCCCCGATCAATCCGCGTTATGCTTGTTTCGACATGAATCAGGCAGCCAAATGGCGTTCCTCGGCAAGTCAACGCCACCCTACCAACAGTGGACTTGGACGGAGATGAATCGGCGAATCGGTGGCCCGAACATGCTCAGGCTACCAGACAGCCGAATCCTCGCCGCGGTTCGACTTTATGATGGCCGCCAGCGAACCTCACTTTGCTGGGTCGACCCCGATTCCGCAACGCTAGAGGAATGCTTGACGCTGCCCTCCGGTGGCGACACAAGCTATGCGGGCATGGTCTGGAAAGACGATTTGCTGTGGATCAGCTACTACTCGTCACACGAAGAAAAAACGTGCATCTATCTGGCCAAGGTCGCGTTTGACGGATGAGGGTCGCTGGTCGTCAAGTATCCGAAATCGCTGTGGGACAGATAGGACGAAGACGACAAAGGGGACCTACGGCATTCACTTTGACGCTGGCCCAAACTAAGCTTCCTACTTGGCGACACTCCGGACAACAAGGCATCTGTGCCGATGGCGAACGATCAACGACACCCTGATGCCAAGACGCTCAAAGCGTTCGCGATCGGAAAGCTCGATGAACGAGAAATGCTGGTTGTCGGGCGTCACGTTTCCCAATGCGAACAGTGCGCCCAAGCCCTGGACACTCCCGTCCACGAGCGACTCGTCGACCAATTGAGGAATATCTCCTACGAATCATCGGTAGACAAAAAAGAGACACCCCCCGAGGCCTCACCGCCACGTTCTGCACAGGACTTGGCCGCATTGTTTGCCAAGCATTCCAACTATCGGCTGGAGAAACAGCTCGGCAGCGGTGGCATGGGCGCCGTCTATCTTGCCACTCATAAAAAGATGGGGCGATCGGTCGCCATCAAAGTCATCCGTGGGGATCTGGTCGCCGACAAACAAGCCATCGCTCGATTTCATCAGGAAGTCCAATCCGCTGCACGGCTTTCTCATCGCAATGTTGTCACCGCGTACGATGCCGACCAAGTGGATGACATCCACTTTTTGGCAATGGAGTACATCGAAGGCGAATCGCTGGCCCAAACGATCGATCGAAAAGGTGCGTTGGGCGTAACACACAGTTGCAATTACATCTTGCAAGCCGCACTTGGGATTCAGCACGCGTTTGAACAAGGCATGGTGCATCGTGACATCAAGCCAGCCAACCTGATGAAATCGACCAAGGGCGTGATCAAGGTCATGGACTTCGGCTTGGCTCGTGTCAACGATGGAAAGCATCAGTCCGAATTGACAGCCTCCGGTGTCGTGATGGGCACCGCCAGCTTCATTGCCCCCGAGCAAGCACGTGACTCACGTTTGGCAGACGTCCGCAGCGATCTGTACAGCCTAGGCTGCACCCTCTATTACCTACTCGCCGCACAACCACCCTTTGTCCGTGACGGCTATGTGGAAACCGTCATCGCACATTGCACCGATCCCTTCCCAAGCATTCAACAGCAACGCCATGACGTTCCCGACGAAGTCGCCAGGATCATCAGCAAGTTGACGGCCAAAGATCCAGATGCTCGCTATCAAACTCCCTCGGAATTAATGGCTGATCTGGCTCCTTTTGCCAAACCGACCAAATCAAACACTACGGAGACAATCGCAGACGCTCAGCCTGTGTCGACTCCCATTTCGATCGTGACGCACGACACCGCGACTCCTCAATCGACGTCCAGACCTAATCGCCGCGCGGCGATGTTTGGCATTGCGGGTGTTCTTGCAGCGTCGCTCTTGGCAGCAGGCTACTTTGTCGTCGGCGGGGCAGGGCAGGGGAGCCATGATTCGCAAGGTGAGCGTCGCGCTGGAGAAAACCGTATCCACCCTGGGTCTGACGTCGCCCCCAACTCGACGAAGGTCCTGTTGGTGATCAGCGCTGATCGATTCTGGTACAGCGATTTGGGACCGATTCGCGCACACCTGCAACAATCTGGGGTCCCGTTCACCATCACTGCCGATCGAGTTGGGATCGCCAACTTCAACCCCGATGATCGTGCCCCCGATCGCACGACCGTCAACGTGCAACGCGACATCATCGACATCGTGGAAAACGACCTCGATGACTACACGGCCGTGGTGTTCATGGGAGACGGATACGATTCCTTTATCGCAACGGATGCGGTGGGCGCAGCGGTCAACAGACTGCTCCAATCCTTTCGCGCTCGAAAATGGATCGCTGCTATCGGAAAGGGAATGAACATCCCGATCTACCACGGCGCCTTTGACGGAGCCACTATCGCAGACTCACGCTGGATCGAGGTGAGCAACGCATCGCAACACCGAACCACAAGTGAACCCGTTGTGGTGGACAACAACGCCAAAGTCATTACGGGCAGCAGTTGGAACGATGTCGATGCTTTTTCCGATGCATTGATCACCAACTTGCGATGAAGGTGCTCAGGTGACGGACCGCGGCGAGCTAGAGAAAGCGCCCACCAGAGACTTATCGCCCAGAGTCGTTGCAACCTTCGGCTAGCGGACGCTCAGAATTCGACGATTTGCGAGTCGGCCAGATTTCAGCGGGGTCGATTTCGATCTGACAGTTGTCGCCGAGTGTGAAGCGCGTGATGCCGCCGAGCGGGGTGGATTCACCGCCAGGACTTGTCATGTCGAACGCAGCCACGGTCTGGGCAATGAGGTCAGCGACCCAATAGTGCGTCACCCCTTGCTCGTGATAAAGATCCTTCTTGTAGCCGAGATCGTTCGCCCGAGTGCTCGGAGAAAGTACTTCCACAATTTTTGCGGGCGGAGCGAGCTGATGGCCTTCGGGTGGATCACCGCAAATGACCATGACATCGGGACGGACCACCGTGTCTTGGCGGACGATCCAATCGCGTTCGGCAACTGCAACGCCGTCACAGCCAACAGCGACAAGGGCATTGTTGAGTTGCGTCACCATCTTTGCAACGACCACTTGGTGCAGCCCGAATGGACTCGGAGACTTGGCGATAGGAACTCCGTCCCAGAGTTCGAGGAACCGAGCTCATGAAACGTCAAGCGATTGAGAGACGGATGGCGGGATGCCCCCACCGTACCAAACCTTCCGTCGTACGCCAATCATTTGCACTCGCCATGCGGTGGCTCAAACGTGTTTTCAATCCGGAGGATCGAACGACAAACTCGCTGAATTCGGCATGGTACAGTGTCCCCATCAATTCACCTTGACGAGGGGCATCGGATGGTCCGATTGCTGATGGATCCTCCCAATCTGGGTGTTTCGTTTGGTCCGAGCATGAATAGGGAGTAACAACCGGCGTTCGCTACCGCTTCGTTGGGCATGGTTTTCCGTCAACTCACCTCAAAACGCCAATTGTAGCCATGTCTCACGTCCTCAAATCGTTCACGTTTGCCAACATCGCTCTGCTGGTTGCCGCTCACTTTGCCAGTGCGGGTGTCAGCATCGACCGTGATGACCGCGTACTGATCGTGTCGGTAGATGATCCGGCAAACGAAGTTCAAATCGTAGATTTCTTTGGCGACATTCGTGTCGACATCACGAGATACGACACTGCGACGATCGATTTCGGCCAAGTTTCTGGTCGCCGAGATCGCACTTTCTCGTATGGCGACATCGATCGAGTAGAAGTCTTCGCCGAATCGTTTGAGACTCGCGTGCTGTATTTGTGCGACAAACCAGTCTCCGTGGTGCTTGGTGATGGCCGGAATAACCTGGAAGTATTTGGAGCCAGTGATGTCCAGGTGCTGGGAGGCGACGGCCCCGACTTCATCACGATTTATGACTGTGAGAATGTGGACATTGACTGCGGTGACTCCGTGGCATTAGGTAACAACTCGGAATTCAGTACCGACTTGGTTTACGTTTTAGGCGCACGTCAAGCAGTCGTTGATGGAGGAGCCGGTGATGACACCATCCGCTGCGGTTTCTTAGATAATTATAGAGAAGCAAGCTATCTGCTTGATGGCGTAGAATTCGCACTTTCATTGGACGCCGAACTCCCTGGTCGCTACATCGTCCGCGGCGGAGAGGGTGACGACGATATCATTGGTGCCGAAGATCGGGCGAACGTCGGCAGCCAAATGTTTTTCTATGGCGACGATGGGGATGATCACTTGACCGGTGCCCAGCAGTGTTACAACCGTCTCGATGGTGGTGCCGACGATGACGTACTCGTCGGTGGAAAAATGCGAGATGCGCTCTATGGCCGTGACGGTGCCGACCAGTTGATCGGATGCCAGGAAAACAGATATGAACCGTTCAGTGGTGGAGATGGAAATCCCGTGAACGACGGATTCGACGACGAAATGCATGGTGGATCGGGACCAGACCGTTTCTATGGCGAGATTGCCGAAACACGCACCCAACTCGTAACAGAAAAACGGATTCGATTCCAATTGGATCGACGCACCGGAAAGTTGGTCGCAAAGTCATACAACGCTTCGGTGCTCAAGCGTGTCGAGGTGGTCATCGAAACAGAAAAGATCAGTGACCTGAAGCCAACCGAGGGCGATGAAAACATCCGGACGGTCCTTAACTGAGACGATACCGTTCATCGCTCGCCACGCATCGTTGCTCGCGTACAATCACGTCGTGGCGAGCTCAAATCCTTGAGTCGTGAGACAACGTCTCACTGGGTGGCGTCAGCCCGGCAACTGAGGCAGGACGGCTTTACCGCTGTCGTCGATCGGGTAGACCGCCTGATGAGATTTGAGCGACTCGATCAAGGATTCCATCATCCGATTCAGCTCGTCAGGATGGTCGGCCGCGACATTGGCAGACTCAAAGGGATCCTGGTCGAGGTTGAACAACTGGTAGTGTCCTTGGAACAGGTCGATGTGGTCGTCCTTGTTTCCTTTTTCGGGCAGATAGTGATAGACCACTTTCCAAGCCCCGTCTCGGTACACCGTGAAATAGTTGCTGCGGTGTGGAGCATGGGGATAGTGCATCAGAAACTGTTGCGAACGATCCGGTTGGCTGGCTCCAGTCAACAGGGTTTGCAGCGGCGCACCGTCTTGCACGTGCGACGCGGGTGCCTCGGCGCCCACGAGTGACAAGACCGTTGGAAACAGATCCGACACGGATGCGACTTGGTTTTGAATCTGGCCTGCGGGAATTGCCAGACTTTTTTGCAACGGACTCTCTGAATTCGGCTTCGCCCAAGCGGCGATGAATGGGACCCGCATGCCGCCTTCGTAGTGTGCCCCTTTCTTTCCACGCAGCGGCTCGGCGCAAGCGACTTCATGCTGATGCCCCAAAGGCGCGTCCGATCCGTTGTCGCCCAGGAACAGAACCAGCGTGTTTTCGGCAACCCCCAATTCGTTCAAGTGGTCGAGCATGTCGCCCAGGGACTTGTCCATGCCTTCGATCAACGTCGCAAAGGCTTGGGCATTCTTGGGCTTGCCAGAATCCGCATAGTGATCAGCAAATCGCGGATCGGATTCAAACGGTGCGTGTACGGCATAGTGAGCAAAGTAGAGATAGAACGGTTGACCTTTGCCCACAGTCTCTGTCACACGCTTCTTTGCTTCGATCGTCAGCGCTTCGGTCAAGAACGTTTCTGTGCCGTGGTAGGCATCCAAGTGCGGCACGGCATGATGGCTGCGTTTGGTTCCGTGGCCGAAATTCATTTTGCCGTAGTAGCTGCCCGGTGCTCCGAAGGCAGCGCCGGCAACGTTCACATCGAAACCAAGATTCAGCGGCTCGGCACCGGAATGCTCCTCTGGACCAAAGTGTCCTTTACCGACATGAATCGTTCGGTACCCATTCTGACTCAGAATACCGGGCAGCGTCACATCGCCTTCTGTGAGACCGGCCCAATTCCAGTCGTGCGCGCCGTTCTTGCCGGCGTTGTCTGTTCTGGGATTGATCCAGTTGGTCGTACGATGTCGCGCAGCGTTCTGGCCCGTCATGATCGAAATCCGCGTCGGCGAACAAACACTCATGGCGTAGAACTGATTGAATCGAATTCCTTGGCTGGCAAGACGCTCCATTCCCGGCGTTCGATAGTAATCGTTCAGCGGATAACGTTTGGGTTGCCCGTTTTCGTCTTGGAGAAACGGAACCGACGTGTCCATCATCCCCATGTCATCCACCAAGAAGACCATGATGTTGGGCCGTGCCGCAGCGTCAGCCTCTGCGGCAACCACGCAACACGCATGAGTCGCGAACAGAGGAACGAGAAAGCACAACGTCACGAGAGATTTCATGGACATATTCAATGGCGGTGGGGAGGAAGAAGTTGCTTAGCCGTCTTGATTCTATCTGCGAACTCATCCCGAAATCAAAAAACGCCTTGGCCAAATCCCAAGTCGTCATCATCGGACGGGTCGGCTCCGGAGGGATCGCTTTCGGATGATTCGTCGAGATCACCTGACGATTCGGCAGCTGGATCTCCTGAAACCTCCAGGTCGATAACCTCAACGTCGTCCAAATCCCATTGTCCATCGTCGGCCGATGGGGAATCGGAAACGGGGAACTGCAATTCGCCCGTCAGCGGATCGGTCTTGAGTAGCAGTTCTTCATCGCCTGGCGTGAACGCTCCATCACCTGAGAGCATGCGAATCTCAGAGTCTGCCAGCGAGGATTTATCGCCAGCGGACTGAGCAACGGAATCGGCAGAGGACTCATCGTCCAACGAAAGATCGCCCACGTCCAGTGGCAACGGATCGATCTCCAGCTCCAACGACTGTGCATCGAGCAATTCATCGGACGCGTCAGTCAACTCGACGTCTCCGACCGATGTAAGACTGATTTCGTCATCCGTGGGCAGCGGGTCCAAAAGTTCATCATCGATCACTGCCAATTCGCCGTCATCAGAAACCTTGTTGGAATCATCGGCTGAATCACTGGCGGTTGAATCATCATCTGACATAGCACCGAATGACTCGCCAAAGGATTCATCTTCGGCGACAGTCCCCAGTTGAGGCCCGACCGTCTTTTCGTTCTTCAAGTCAAGAGTCGAGTCCCCCGAATCAGGATCGTCGACCGAATCGGACGCGAGAAAGTCCGCCAGCTCGCTGGATATCCCAGAGTCGCCTTGAGCGTCCTCCGAATCAGAGACAGCGGACGGTGACTCGTCGTCATCGGACAGAAAATCCAATGTGGGCTGGGGATCCGAATTCGATTTCATCATTGTGCCAGCGACTGCACCCGCAGCAGCAACACCAGCGATCAGCGGATCAATGTCAGAAACTGTGTCTTCAGTTCCTGAGGAGACAATGTTTGATGAAACGCTTGGCACCGATTCCGACAGACCGTCACCCTCCGGCTCGAGAGCCTCCAAGGGAGATCGAAACACATCGTCGACATTGCCACGCAAGACGCGGTGCCCCAGTTCGATCGCACGTTCTTCGCTCCAACCGCAATCACCGACGAAGTAATCCGCCAAGATGCCCGCCAAAATGCGTCGGTACATGCCAAACTTGGGCAACACAAATTCCAACTTGTACGCGTCGCTGTAGTAGCCGATCTGCTTGTTCTGTGGCACGGCTTCGAGTCTCGCGGCGGCGTCACGTTTGATGAACGACGGTGTGTTGCTGTACCACCAATGACCGTTGGTCAACACGTTGGGAAAGATCCAACTGTAACTGACCAATTCTTGGTTGGTCACGCTGGCCAACACCGACACGGGAAACTTCAAATCGGGAAACGCGTTGAACAACTCACGATACTGGATCAACGAGACGCGACTGTCGTACAAGTCCTGACCTTGGTAGACGCCTTTGGGATAGACACGGCGATTGACGCCGATCATCAAATCAAAGGGCAATCCATACTCGTCGCAAAGCTCAGCGATCGTCCAGAACACGCGACGCGACAATGCATCCACGTGCGATGGTTCCGAAGAAAGATTGTGAGTGAGCACGTGGTCGAGTGCTTTGGCGGCACGGCCATCGGAAACCATGGTCGGTGCAAAACTTGGCGGAATCGAGATCGCGCAAGCTCTGGCGCCCGACGCAACGAAATGCTCAAAGCGTTGGTTCAGGGCGGCTCGAAGATTGGACAATGAGCCGTCAATTGCAATGCCGCTGCACGCCGACAACCGCTCCCGCGTCTCCGGTTTGGCAAGATGGAATACCAAGTCATCCGTTCTCAGACAGGGGATGTAGGTCCTGGTATCAAAGCCTTGCAAGTCGTCGTCGAAGTCGTTGGTCAAGAAAACGGATTCGACGTTGCTTTTCTCCAACACGATCTCGGGCCACTGGGCGGCATTCATCTTTGATTGAGCCGTGTCGTACAACGATTCCCAGTTGTCCGACGTGATCACGTTGTCATCGAAATCAAAGAACGTTTGACAGATCTCGATCAACCACTGGTAGTTGGCCGTGTTCTGAATGTTGGGCAATCCCTTGACCAGACGTCCAACCAATTCCCGCGGCGAGATCCCGGGTTCTTCGATCTGAGCCTGTGGCATTCCGGCGGAGTGAACCAGCTCCGTGTAATAGTGGTAGCCCAATATGTCCGCCAACGTGTGGGAACCAGGATCATGGGGATTGATGTGGGTGTGAGGGTCCACCAACCGGATCGAAGAAATCGCCTCATGGATCGAATCGCGCAGAGAATTGGGCATGTCTATCGAAAACTGAATCGGGGGGATGGATGGGGAGTCGGGAACTGGATTGACCAACAATTTGACGGTGTCCACCAAAAAAACGAGCCCCAAGAGCACTTTCATGCCGGATCAAACCGTTTTTTCTACCAGTGAATCGGGATTCTGCGGGCGATTTGAGAGAAAAATGTTGCTTGGCAGAGAGTCCGTTGCGCTAAAATGGGGTTTTGAGGAGTTGAGGCGTCTGGTCGCGTTCGTACTGACACCACCAAAGCAGACTCCCCCAACACTGTTTCACTAGTGCATCGTCCAGTCTTAGAACGTGGGTTCGGTAGATGAGCCGTTTTGGCGTTAGCCACGGTTTTCGTGACACAACCGTGGCTAACGCCAAAACGGCTAACCCCAAAATCAAGACCGGATGTTTCACTAGGTTCATTTCTACCTCCACCGGGTTTGACGCAATAGCATGGATTCATCGTCGTCATCTCCGCCCGACGTGGTCCCGCCAGAGGCGTTCGAGCCAGTGACTCCTGGGCCTGAGACTGTTGGGCCTGAGACCCCAGTGAACACTCAACGGCAGCCAGCGGGTGCCGACGCCCCGCCACAGGTCATCAAGCTGCCAGCGGATCGGGTCAGCGGAGAACCTGCGAGGACTTTGGTGTTCCACCGAATCCAATCCTCCCGACCACACATTCACCCATCCGACGCGAGCGATGGTCCTTCCTCTCGCATGATCGAGACCGATGGCTCAGACTTGGCCGATTGCGAACGCCGTATTTCGTATCGCGTGCTGGATGTAGCCACTCCCGAGTCTTGGGGTCGCGGTCGAAGGGTTGCACTGAAGACGACCGGCTGGAAGTCGACAGGTTTAACGACAACAGACCGAAAAAAAACGGGGCAGGGCAGGGCGTTGCGTCGCTTGGACGACTTGTCGACCCATGGCGCTCGCAGCACCGAGAAAGCTCGTGTGGCAAGCACGTTTGCATCCAGCCTGACGCTGCTGGCCACCGTCGCGATCATGCTGGCATCGGCACGCTACGTTGTTCCACCGATCGTCGAGGAAATCCGCTACGCCCAACATCGCGGTCAACTGCGAGCGGAATTCGAAGTCGGCAGTGACGGACTCAAGAATGTTTCGATGGACACGCTGAGCCAAGCCTATCAGATGGTCACGGCAGCCGCAGGCCCCAGCGTGGTGCACATCGATGTCCATCGGCCCATCAATCCCGTTATCACTGCCGCGACCGGAATCCCCGGCGGTGATATGCACGGCGCTGATATGCACGGTCCTGAAATGCATGGATTTGATGATCGAGACCGTTTTCATTCACCAGACCATCCGGAGATCAACGATCAGGGCAGCGGCGTGGTGGTCGACAAGGCCGGCTACATCCTGACCAATCGTCACGTGATTGCCGACGGTGAAATCATCGACGTGACACTCAGTGACGGACGCCGCGTCCAGGCACAAGTGATCGGCACTGATGCGTTGACCGATTTGGCGCTTCTGAAAGTCGACGCCAGCGGATTGATTCCGATTCCTTGGGGTGACAGTGATCGCATTCGAGTCGGATCGCCTGTGTGGGCAATCGGCAGCCCCTTTGGTCTGGACAGAACGGTGACCTTTGGGATCCTCAGCGGCAAGCATCGCCTAGTCCGAGCCAGCAGCCGCTATCAGGATTTCATGCAGAGCGATGTTGCGGTCAATCCAGGCAACAGCGGTGGTCCATTGGTCGACGCCCGCGGAACCTTGGTCGGAATCAACACGGCGATCGTCGGCGACACCTACCAAGGCGTCAGTTTTTCCATCCCCAGCAGTGTTGCCAAAGAAGTCTACGAGCGACTGCGGGACACCGGCTACGTCCAGCGGGGATGGCTGGGCGTTTTTCTCGCCGAAGTCCCTGACGAACAGTTTGTCGGCTCGGATCATCGCACCCGCGGCGCGTTGATCACCGGCGTGGCCGACAGCGACGCCGGCGCGGCACGAGCCGGATTGAAAACCGATGACATCATCATCGAAGTCAACGGGGAGAACATCCGCGACATGGGGCACCTGATGCGGTTGATCGGGAATGCCACCTCCGGGACCACGATCCCCATGCGAATTCGGCGTGACGGCGAGGAGCTGACCGTGAAAGTCACTCTCGGCAGCCGACCCGATCGCCTCAACGTTCGCTGATTCTGGCGTCAGCGATTCTGTAATCAGTCAGCGCTGCCCAATTGCCGATCGAATTATTCGGTTCCGCTGCCTATAATGAGGATTCAGTCGCCTCAAAAACCATCTCCCGGGCGACAGTTCGGCGATCCATCCAACCGACCAAACACCACATTTCACGCACGATTCAGCACCCATGCCCCATCTCAGCGACCTTCGTTACAACGCTCGATCCCACAGTTCTAGAGATCGGTTCGCCCGCTGGACCATTGCCTCCGCTGCTTTGATGGTTGCGATGGCTATCCTGGCTCCGACGATCACTCAGGCTGAATCACCCGCCAGTGCGACACCAGGCATCAGCAAAGAAAAACCCGCCAGTGGGCCATCGGTGAAAGTGGCGGAAGGTTATATGGTCCCGTACTCCATTAAAGTTCCCGGCACCGATGTCACCGTCGAAATGATTCCCGTCCCAGGCGGCGAGTTCATGATGGGCAGCCCTGAGAGCGAGGAAGGCCACCGAGAAGACGAAGGCCCCCAGGTCAAAGTCGTAGTGGAACCGATGTGGGTCGCCAAGACCGAAGTGACGTGGGAACTGTACAAGGAGTACATGAAGCTCTACGGCATTTTCAAAGACTTTGAGTCCAAGAAAATTCGGCCGATCACCGACGAAAACAAAGTCGACGCGATCACCGCACCCACCGAACTCTACGATCCGTCATTCACTTATGAGTACGGCGAAGAACCGCAGCAGCCGGCCGTCACCATGACTCAATACGCCGCGCAACAGTTCACCAAGTGGATCAGCCTAGTCAGCGGAACCCAGTACCGCTTGCCCACCGAAGCCGAATGGGAATACGCCGCTCGTGGTGGTACATCCACTGCATACAGTTGGGGAAATGCATCCGATAACATCGAAGACTACGCATACCTGTTCGACAACTCCGACGAAGGTGCCGGATTTGTCGGGACGAAGAAACCCAATCCGTTCGGCTTGCACGACATGCACGGCAATGCGGCCGAGTGGACCGTCAATGCCTACACTGAAAACGGCTACGCGGACTTTGCCGACAAACAACCCATCGCCGCAGTGGACATGGTCAAATGGCCTGAGACGGCATTTCCCAGCGTCGTCCGTGGCGGCAGTTGGTGGGACGAAGAAAAGGAAGCACTTCGCAGCGCCGCTCGATTGGCCAGCAACGACGAAGACTGGAAAGAAGAAGACCCCAACTTTCCACTCAGCCCGTGGTGGTTCACCAGTGACCCGGCGCGTGGCGTCGGCATGAGAATCTTTCGGTCCTACAAAGAACTGCCACGTGAAAAGATCACCAAGTTCTGGGAAGCCAGCGCCGATGACGTCAAGGGCGACGTGCAGTTGCGAATCGAAGGCGGTCGAGGCGGATTGGGACTGGTCGACAAAGAACTGCCGGCAGCCATCGAGAAGCTGCAAAAGTAGCGGATGCCGCGATTCTTTAAATTGACCGTCGCCTACGACGGCACAAACTACTCGGGTTGGCAAGTTCAGCCCGAGCAGAGGACCATTCAAGGCGAATTACAATCCGCCATCCGACGCGCGACCAAACACGAGGTCGCCGTCATCGGCAGCGGCAGGACCGACGCAGGTGTTCATGCGATTGGTCAAGTCGCCAGCATCAAGCTGCCCGAGTGGACCGCAGGGACCATCGCGCTAACCAAAGCGATCAACTCGCGACTACCCGAAACCATCTCCGTCTTGCGTGTCGACGAAGCGCCCGATGACTTTCACGCGATCCGTGATGCGATCGGCAAACGATACCGGTATCAATTGCAAGTTCGCGGCAACCATTGCCCGTTCGAACATCGTTACCGCTGGCGATTGCGGCGAGCCGTGGATATCGACGCGATGCAGCAGGCGGCCGAACGCATCGTGGGCGAAAAGGACTTTGCCAGCTTTCAATCCGCCGGCGCCGATCGCAAAACCACGGTCCGCGACGTGCGAGCCTGTGATGTGATCGTGCAGAATGCCGATCCCGAGCGTTTTCACGTCGCCATCGAGGTCGAGTCAAACGGATTCTTGTACAACATGGTCCGAAATATTGTCGGAACGGTGGTCGAAGTCGGCTTTGGCAAGCAGCCACCGGAATGGATTGACGAGGTGATTTCCGCCCAGAACCGCATCCATGCGGGACAAACGGCACCGCCCCAGGGCCTCTTTTTATTACGTGTCGATTACGACCCGATGTGACCCACTAAAGGCAACACGATCTGAACGCCTCCTTAACGCCTTCTTAACGGTATTTGGAAGTCAATCGTCGATAATCCCTGCGGATCAATCAGCCCTTTCAAACGAAGCAGCCGGGGCGTTCAGGCAGATGCATCAAGTTCATTTCAGTGGTGCCCGAGCGCGTTGGTGTCATCAGAGACTGCTAACTTTGTGAGCCGCAAGGCGCTAGGAGACTGCTGATTAAATCGTTGTTCTTTATCACTGTGAGCCGATGGCGCTAGCCACGGGCCTCGAAGGGTTGGGACAGCACCATTAGGCCCGTGACTAGCGCCTTGCGGCTCACAGATAGAACGCAGCACGACCAAGTCAGCAGTCTCCATCAACCTTCGGTCAAACGACAGGGCACCGCGAACCCAAGAGTGACGCTGCACAATGCAGCACAAAACATGGCGATGTCGGTGAAAGAAAGCGTCCCGCAACCGGTCCTAGACGACGACACCCGCGGCTTAGTCCGTCGGATGCTCGCTGCTGGGCTGGTCGAGATCGACGACATCAAAAAAGTCGTTGTGTCCTTGATGGCCGAGAGCAACCAGTTCACCCCCCAGCGACTCGCCGAAGGACTCGTTGGTGCGAGCTTGTTGACCGAGTGGCAGTCCCGAAAACTGCTCGAGGGCAAGGCTCGCGGTTTTCATTTGGGCAGCTATCGTTTGCTGAAACCGCTTGGCAAGGGCGGCATGGGTGTTGTCTTTCTGGCTCAACACAACGTGATGAACCGCCTGATGGCGCTCAAGATCCTGCCGCCCGAAGCCACGGCGGATGCAAAACGAATCGCACGCTTCAAAGAAGAAGCCCGCGCTTGCGCTCAACTGGATCATCCCAATATCGTCCAGGCGTTCGACTTCTCACAGTCTGATGGCAAGTTGTTCATCGTGATGGAGTACATCGACGGCATCGATCTGCATCGCGCGGTCGCTCGCGATGGATTGATGTCCCATGGAACGGCGCTCGACGCAATCACCCAAGCCACACAGGGACTGGCTCACGCTCATCAACGCGGCATCATCCACCGCGACATCAAACCGTCGAACCTGTTGTTGCGCAGCGACGGCGTGGTCAAACTCAGCGATCTCGGTTTGGCCCGCATCGGATGGGATGCAGCCGATGGCTCCGAGAATCCCGGACGGCTGACTGGCACCGCCGACTTCGTTGCACCCGAGCAAGCGATCAACAGTCGCACCGTGGATTCTCGCGCCGACATCTACTCCCTGGGATGCACCTGGTATTTCTTGCTCACCGGTCGCCCACCGTTCTCCGGCGACACCGTGCACATGCGACTGGCCAAACACCAAACCGCTCCCGCACCCGATGTCCGAGCGATCCGCAAAGACTGCCCCGCAGCGATCGCAGAATTGATCCTCCGCATGATGGCCAAACGACCGTCCGACCGTCCCGCGTCCGCGGTCGAACTGCTCGCCCAACTCGAACGATTGTCAGGGCAAACCGGTGGATCGACACTTGCCAAGCGTTTGCCGTCTGCACAAGTGGCCCCCGCCGGTAACACGCTCTCAGACAATCCCTCCAGCGATTCTACCTTTGACGACAGTGGACCATTGGAGGAAATGTCCGAAGTTGCTGCGGGGGTCGAAGTCTTTGATTTCGGCAGCTTGCCCGCAATCGATCTTTCCAAAATCCCGACGACACAAGGCCCAAGTTCGTCGCTGTCTGCCACTCCGATGTCGCCCTTGGCCAATTCCCCGATGTCGATGCCCGCAAACAACTCGGCGGGCAACAAATCGTCGCGGTCGACCAGCACCACCGATGGCAATCAACAGGTCTTGTTGGGTGTCGGTTTGGCATTCGCAATCCTTGCTTTGATCGCTGTCGTTGGCGTCGTTTATTATCAAATCAATCAAGAGCCGGCTGCCCAGCCACGACTGAAAACCATGGAAGACGGTAAGGGCAACGTGATCGTGATTCGTGAGTGACACCCATTCTCGCCCAACCTTGTATTCCGTCTTCCATCGCCCAGATTCCCCCACGATTCATGAATGTTGAACTGACTCTCAATGTAGGCTCTCCCGGTGGGACCATCGCGCCCCTGCAGGAAGGCTACTACATGATCGGTCGGCATCGTGAATGCCAGATTCGCCCGAAGAGCAAATCTGTTAGTCGTCGCCACTGCCTGATCCTCAATAACGAAGACGGTCTGGGGATCTTGGATCTGGAGAGCACTCGAGGAACGCAGGTCAACGGCAAGCGGCTGCACCCCAAGACTTGGCATCGACTCAACCACGGCGATCTCGTCCGTTGCGGCAAAGTCACGATCGAAGTCAGCATTTCGCAGCCCAATGCAAAATCGAACGGAAAGCCCCAATCAACATCAAAGGCCCACGCCAAGTTGAGCCTTCCCGACGACTCGATCGCACGACAAAGACTCGCATCGATCGGTACTGATACCCCGGAATCCTGGCACAGTGTCGATGTCGAAATGTTCCTCTCGCCTGAGAACATTGATGATGAAAACATCCTGGGGCAGGGCGTCGAAGACCCTTCTCAAGACTCCGACGAAATCGATCCGGCAACCATCTCAAACGAAGCTCAAACGGCCGACCGCCAAGTTGTCACCGCTGCGACGTCCGACGGAGCAAAGCTGAGCCAGGATACCGAAGACCTCAGCATCTTTGCCGACACCCCGCTGGATGACGACGAATCGGCCTCGAGCGTGGATCTGTTCAACTTTTCCGATGACGAGGGCGGGTCAAACAAGGGCGGGGCGAACGCGGACGGGGCGAACGCGGACGGGGGAACTCATGTCGACAGCACCGCTGAATCCACGAGCGAATCGAAACCCCCTGCCCCGAAAAAGACGAAGCCGCTAAAACCCCACAAAATCCCCAAGCCAAAGCGTCCCAAGGGACCGTCGCGTCTGCCCTCGTTTTCGCTCAGCAGCCTGTCGGGCGATACCGATACCTGGAAAATGGTCGCCGCAGGAGCCTTGGCCCTGTGCTTGCTGGGGTTTGCTGCGTACCAAGCGGTGGGTTTCTTCAAAGGCCCCGAGGTACGCGTGCTGCGAGATTTGGACTGATTATCGGGGCTGGACGACTTTTTTGCCGCAGCAGGGGAGAAAGTTGCCTGGGGAAAACGCCGCTTGGCCAACTATAATCGGCCCCACCATGGCGCGCGACTCCTTCACTGCCGACTCTTCTTTGCTCTCCGAACAGGTTCACCCTGCGCGCGTGTCGCTGGACCCAGCGGTGGAGAACCTGTCCGAGCTAACAGGCCCGTCGCACCAGGCATCGCCTTCACCAAACGGCCAAGCATCGATCGCTCATACGGACGCCGGTGACAGTGCCCCCAAAGTCCGTTTTCAGTTTGTCGCGACCGTCGCGGTCGCGTTTGCCATCGTCCTGCTGCAGATGGCTCAAGGCATCTTGCTGGCACGGTTGCTCGGTCCCGAAGGCCGCGGGGCCTACGCAACGGCCGTCCTGTATGCGCAGATGTTGCTGTACATCGGACTGTTCGGTGGACTGGAAGTCATCTGCCGATACGCGGCAGAGGCGCGTGTGGATCAGACGCAACTCCGTCGCGCAGCGCTCTGGCTGGGCATGACCACCGGAATCATCACCACGGCGGTCGTCGTCGTCTTGGCCGCCACCATGCTGCCGGCAGAGAAACGTTACTTGATCCCACAAGCCATCATCGTCTCACTCAGCGTCATGGGCCAACAAGTCATGTTGATCATGACCGCAGTCGATCGCGGCAGAGGCAGATTCGGGCCGTACAACATCCGTCGAGTGATCGCCGCAGCAGCGTTTCCCGTGCTGTTGCTCATCGCATTGCCATTCACTCAAATCGATGTCAACCTCGCGTGCTGGCTGTTCGTCGGTGCATCGGTGATCTCGATGCTCGCGTGCTTGACTCATCTGCCCAAACCGTTCACCGGTGAAAGTCATCCATCGGTTCCCAAGCTGCTCAAAGAAAGTCGTCCCTACGCGGTATCGATGCTGGTCACGGACCTGTTCGATCGTATGGACCTATTCTTGGTCACTTGGTTGGTCGTCCTGCAGGAACAAGGATTCTATGCAGCGATCGTTCCAGTGGTTTATCCGTTGACGGTCATCCCCAATACCATGGGATTGTTTCTGTTCAACGCCGGAGCTGATCAAGAACGCTCGTTGACGACGAAAGACATCCATCGGATCCTCGGTTCCGCCATCGCAGTGCAAACCATGATGACCGTCGCATTCGTCATCTTGGTCGGCCCCGTGGTTCGCCTGCTGTACGGCGAAGCGTTTGAACCGGCGATTGAGTTCGCTTATTGGCTCGCTCCCGCATCGGCCATCAAAGGCATCCTGCAAGGACTGGACAGCTATCTCAAAGGACGAGGACGCCCGCTCTCTGTGTTGGGTTGCCGAATCGTTGCCATCGTCATGATGCTGATTGTCACCATGCTGCTGCTCGATTCGATGGGCACGGTCGCCGTCGCCGTCGCGGCACTGGCCGGTCAAGTCGTCTGCCTGATCTGGTTCGCCGCCATCGTCTACGCCGACGTCCAACCCGAACGCCTCTCGTAATGGGATTCGCCAGATCGCCATCGACGTGGAACGTCGAGCAACTATCGATCTCACTGCGTCTTTCGACGTTCCAACAATGACAACGCACGATCAAAGCTGCGTTTCCCCTACGCCAAACCGGCTTTCTTTTTGGCTTTCTTCATCGATTTGGCGATCGCCTTGTCGTGTGCCAGCTCAGGCGAGAGAGAAACGATCTCGTCGTAACTTGCCGCAGCCTCCGCGAACTGCTTGGCCGTCATCTGCTCGGGCACCATCTGCAACAAGATCGGCAGCCGTTCTTGAGGCGTTGTAGCCTGCGCAAGTGCCGCTTTGTACGCCTCGATGGCTTCCGCCCGACGCTTGCGAACGACCAACAAGTGGGCCCTTTGCTGGTGTGGGTACGCCACGTCGGTCTTGCTCGCTGCCGCAGCACTGAGCGACTCGATCGCGGCGTCGGTACGCCCCCGCATCGTTTCCATCGCGGCTGTCAGCACATGGCTGGCATACTTTGCCCTCGGGTCGCGAAGCTGTGACAACAACCCTTCACAGTACTCGTTTTCACCAGCAGCGTACAACCAGTCAAACGCGCCGTGCAGAAACGCAACGCAATCCGTCGGCTCGCCGGTTTCATCGCCCTCGATCACAAATTGCTCTTCACCCGACTGCAACGCGACCACGGCATCCGCCGCGTGGTCCTTCATCGACTGCGTCACTTGCTCATAGTTCTCCACCTCAAACTCTTGATAAACATTGCACTTGGAGCACGCCTTGTGGTGTCGCCGCCGACCCCGGGTGGGGATCACGGGCAGATAGTACAAGTGAAAGAACATCAGTGGCGATGAACTCTTCAGCTTGGTGAACTGATCGCAGTGGGCACAAAAGCCGTGTTGAACCACGCGAGCGGATCCGAAGTAAGGTCGTGTTCCAAAAATGATGATCATGTGTTGAATGCACGCGGGAGTGAGAACAAAGCCAACAAATAGTGCCAAAGTGCCAAACGAGCGGACGATGTGACGGCAATGGTATACCCCATTTGCTTCACCCCATGGTACCCGGTTCCTACCGCGACGCGTCAGTGCATCACCACGCGTTCCCGCCACGAACCTGACCTCGCAACCCCTTCGCGATTGTACGATCATGATGATTGGGCTACGATCGATCGGATTGGCGGATCAATGACGGCATCGCCCGCTCCCATTTCTCCAAACGTCTTCTGTCCATGCCATGGGTTTTGCTGATCGACGGCTACAACGTGATCGCCCCCGTGGCGAGACCTGGTCGTCAATCCCGCTGGGTTTCTGCCAGCGAGCCCGATCCGCTATGGCTGCATCGGGAGCGAATGCTCTTGATCCAGCGGCTCGCTGACGCATTACCTAAATCCGTTCACGCAAAAACCTGCGTTGTGTTTGACGCACGAAATCCTCCGCCAGATCGCTCCGATTCGTTCACCGAGCGTGGGATCTCGATTCGCTTTGCCGTCGATCACCCGGAGGCCGATGACCTGCTGGAGGAAATCATCCGCGCCCATCATTCGCCCAAGCGTTTGATGGTGGTTTCGTCAGACCACCGCGTTCAATCCGCCGCAAAGCGACGCGGCGCTCAGACATGCGACTCCCAACAGTGGCTCGATGACCTGTTGGATGGAAAGGTCCGGCTGGCGATCAAGATTCCGCGATCCAAGCAAGAAAGAGCAGGGGACCTGACGACGATGACGACATCATCCGGCCAGCCAAACGAAACGGGCGGGGCAGGGCAGGGCGGCAGCAAGCCAAGTGGCGGGATTTCTGCAGACGAAGTCTCCCAGTGGCTCGACGAATTCGGCTTCGATCGCCCAGACAGACCCGACTGACGGTGGCGATCAAAAACCGCCAGCCCCCCCAAACCCTCGCGTTCGTGGCAGATTGCCGCTTAAAATCACCCGCAATGCGGCCCCCTCCCGCCGGTGAACGTCCCGGCCAGCCCTCCGCCACGGTTGCTCCTTCCGTACTCGCTACCCCAAGCGTAGAATCAGGCCAGACCTGCACCGAGATGCAGGCGGGGATCATCGCAGGCGCCCTCGTTTCCCCTGCAAACTTTCCGCTGAACCTTCACGTTTCACGATTCCATCATGACTGCAACCGCCGTCTCGCAACGAGCCTTCAACTTTTCGGCCGGCCCAGCCGTTCTTCCCGTCTCCGTCCTCCAGGAGGTGCAGGACGAACTCTTGTGCTTGCCCGGTGCACGCACGTCACTGATGGAAATGAGCCATCGTGAAAAGGAATTCATCGAAATCCTGCATGACGCCGAAAACTCGCTCCGATCCCTGATGGGTATCAGCGACGATTACGCGGTACTGTTCCTGCAAGGCGGCGCAGCGCTTCAGTTCTCCATGATCCCCGCCAACTTGCTCCGCGGCACCGACAAAACCGCTGCCTACATCCAGACCGGAACCTGGGGCAAGAAAGCGATCGGAGAAGCCAAGAAGGAAGGCAAGATCAACGTCGTTTACGACGCCGCCACCAGCAATTTCAACCATGTGCCCGCCGCGGGTGACTACCAAGTCGCCGACGACGCTGCCTATCTGTACTATTGCAGCAACGAAACCATCCAAGGCGTTCAGTTCCAATCCGAACCAGAGTGCCCGTCGAGCGTCCCGCTGATCAGCGATGCATCGAGCGACTTTCTGTGCCGTCCGCTGGACATCAACAAGTACGGTTTGCTCTACGCATGCGCTCAAAAGAACGCGGGCCCCGCCGGCGTGACCGCGGTCATCATTCGTCGCGATTTGCTCGACCGAGGCAGCGATCAACTGCCCGGCTACCTTAACTACAAGAACCACGCCGAAAACGATTCGGAATGGAACACCCCGCCGACCTTTGCCATCTACGTGCTCGGTAAAGTCGCTCGCTGGCTGACCAACGACATCGGCGGACTCGACGCAATGGAAAAAATCAACCGCGAAAAATCGCAACTGCTGTACTCGGCAATCGATGAAAGCGATGGATTTTACGCCAGCCACGCCAAGCCCGATTGCCGTTCGACGATGAACGTCACCTTCAACTTGCCCAACGACGAGTTACTGACGGCTTTCATCAAGGGTGCCGCCGAGAACGACTTGGTCAACCTGAAAGGTCACCGCAGCGTCGGCGGAATTCGTGCCAGCATCTACAACGCCATGCCACGCGAAGGCGTCGAGTGCCTGGCCAACTTCATGAAAGACTTTGCGTCTAAGAATGGTTGATCCTCACTCGATCAAGCTTCGTACCGGGCAACTGCTCGCATTTGTCCAGTCACCGGCCGCAACGTCACGCTTGCGGCATCTGAACCTTTCTTCCCAACATCCCAACCACTCAGCTCCGCTATGCATCGCATCATCGTCCTGGACAACATCGCCCAAGAAGGCCTGGACATTCTCGACGCCACACCCGGTATCGAATACGAAATTCGAACCGGACTCTCGGGAGACGAACTCAAAGCCGCACTCAATGAGTTCGACGCCGGCATCCTGCGGAGTGGCGTGAAGATCACGCCTGAGTCGCTCGAAGGCAACACGCGTCTGAAAGCTCTCGTGCGTGCCGGCGTGGGAACGGACAATATTGACAAACCCGCGTCCACACGCCGCGGAATCGTCGTCATGAACACCCCGGCCGGCAACACCGTCAGCACGGCCGAACACGCCTTCGCACTGATGATGGCGCTTTCACGCAATATCGCAGCGGCCAACCAAAGCCTGATCGAAGGACGCTGGGACCGCAAAAAGTACATGGGCACGCAGCTCGCCGGCAAAACCGTCGGCATCGTCGGCATGGGACGCATCGGTCGCGAATTCGCGACCCGCGCCCTCGTCTTTGACATGAAAGTCGTCGCGTATGATCCGTTCTTGACGAACGAACAAGCCGCCGCGTTGGGCGTCACCCGCGCCAGCACGGTCGAAGAAATGCTGCCCGAAATCGATTATCTCACCGTCCACACCCCGCTGACGCCCGAAACAAAAGGCATGATCAGCCACGCACAATTGGCGATCGTCAAACCAGGGTTGCGAGTCATCAACGCCGCTCGCGGCGGCATCTATGACATCGACGCCCTGGTGGAAGGACTCAAGACGGGCAAACTCGGCGGCGTCGCCCTGGACGTTTTCGAAAATGAACCCTGCACCGACAGCCCGCTGTTCGGAATGGACAACGTCATCTGCACTCCCCACTTGGGCGCCAGTACCGAAGAAGCCCAAACGCAAGTTGCTGTGGAAGGCATCCACTTGCTGATCAATTTCCTCAAGACCGGCGAGATCAAGCACAGCGTCAACGTCGCCGCACTGGACCCCAAAGCACTCGCCGAGTTGCGCGGCTTCCTGAACGTCTCGCATCGTCTGGGCCTGCTCTCCGCCCAGTTGCACGGCAGCGGAATCGACAAGGTATCACTGACCTATCGCGGAGAACTGGCGCACAAGGACACCCGCGTGGTGACCAACGCTTTCTGCGCCGGCCTGCTGGAACGCATCGTCGACGACGCCAACATCGTCAACAGCGAAATGCTGTTGCGTGAACGAGGAATCGAGCTGAGCGAAGAAAAGCATCACGAGATGGGCGCCTTCTCGTCCAGCCTGACCGCAACCGTTTCCGGTGGCGGCCAAAGCGTCACGGTCGGCGGTGCGATCCTCGGTCAACACATGCCGCGTTTAATCAACGTCAACGGCTATCGCTTGGAGTCCTATCTCGACGGCAAGCTGATGATCTTCATGCACAACGATGTCCCGGGCATCATCGGCAAAGTCGGCAGCATCTTCGGTGACCACGGCGTCAACATCGCCCAGATGGCAGTCGGTCGCGAAGGCACCACGCCCGGCGGCGCCGCCATCGGTGTTCTGAGCCTGGACGGCGAAGTCCCCGCAGCCGCGATCGCAGCAGTGGAAGCACTCGATGCCGTCGAGAAAGCCATCGTCATCGACCTCCCCGCCGCCGACGACCTACCCGCCTGGCTCGGCTAACGGTTGCCCCGAGTTGGCTTCCAAGCCCGGATGATTCACGCAACTCACTTCAGTCATCGCAAAACGTTTGCGTGAATCAGCTTGCGCGGATTGGCAGAAAAACAGTCTGCGCAGATCGGCCGCCACGCGATAGAGAACGTCCGGCTTAGCAGGCGGCGGAATCACAGTATTTCGCGGGGAGTGGCGTTCAATTCCTAATAGCTAAACGTCTTTAAGCGGATCACGCTACCAAACGCCGTGAGCCGCGACGCGTGAGCGGCCGGGCCTTTCGAATTGCCCGGGGCGTCAAAAGATGAGGGCTGTGAAAACGCCTGCGATCTCCCAAACCGATCGTCCGGTACTCTCTCCCCGCCCAAAAAAGCTCGGTCAACAATCTCCCGCTGTCCCCCCCAAAGCTGCGAAGCAGCGGCAGCATAGAGCCTTGGGCGTCAGCCCAAGGACCGCTTATTGTCGCCACGCCCCAAAGGGGCCGAATAAGAAAGCCCAGGGCAGAGCGTAGCGCCGCCCTGGGCTACTTTGTCATGCCCCTTCGGGACAAAAACAGTACACACCATAACGAAGACCGCACGGAAAATACGTGTCGCGAAATCCACCTAGGAATCATCTCTCCGCGTGATTTTGGCAAAGAGACAGGACAGTTATTTTCCGCACGCCCCGAGCAGCGGCAGAAAAACACCAGCCTTTGCGAATATCTAAAAAATCACTTGACCGACACGGCCAATCCGTTACAAACTGTAACGTTACATTACGTAGCAGGAGAATCATGTGGCAAAGAAGTCGAAAAAGCCGCCAGCGAAGAAGCCGACCCTGAGCGAGCTTGAAAACAAAGTCATGGACGTGGTCTGGCGTCAGCGTGAAGTCAATGCCGAGCAGGTCCGTCGCTTGGTCAAGTCCAATCAGCCGTTGACGGACAGCACCATCCGGACCGTCCTTCGACGACTGGAGGCAAAGGGTTATGTGTCCCATCGTCGCGAAGGCCGTCTGTATCTCTACCAGCCGACCGACTTCTCTCAGAACGTCGCTGCCGACGCCGTCCGCGGGATCATCGACCGGTTTTGCGACGGCTCCGTTGAATCGCTGCTGGTGGGCATGGTCAATCGCGAAGTGGTGACGCCGGAGAAGCTACGGGAACTGGCTGATCGAATCAAAACCGACCAACAGAAGCGAAAGGGCAACAAAAAATGATCCACCTCGACTCCATTGCATTGCCAGGACTCGAACTTCTGGTGAACGTTTCCTTGAAAACTTTGTGCTTGGCATGGGTCGTCTGGACGGCGGTGAGCCTCTGCCGCGTGCGAGACGCAACCGTCCTTTCACGACTGAATCTCTGCTTGTTGATCGGAATGATGTTGATGCCAATCCTCGTCATCGCTTCTCCACGAATCGCATTGCCTTGGATTTCAGTCAACTCGGTTGTCGCTGATTCTCAACCGCATCCAACACAGAATTTGCATGATTTCAACAACGCAAATCCTGCAGCCGTCAAAGACACGCCGATGGATTTTCAATCACATCCCGTCGCAAGCAACATCACGGACAACGCCTATTCAAAGCAGGCCATGGAACCGTCTGGTATTCCGACCGTCGATGATGACCGCGTCTCGGGTCTGGAAATGGTCCCAACGGACAACCAAACCTTGGTCCCAACGAGCCAAATCCAACCAATCGAATCGAGCGATCGATCAACACGCACGACATCAACTTCAACGATCACTTGGGTTGCCTTGGTCGTCTTGGGGACCTACTTCGTCGGTGCGTTGGCCATGCTCGCTCGGACGACAATTGGATGTCTGCGTTGCACTGGGATTGCCTCCCGAGCAAGGCGAGTGACGGCCCTGCTCCCATCGAATTCATTGCACACAGATTTATTGCCCACAGATGACCCAGCCTTGAGTGTCTGGCAGTCGGATGAGATTTCCGTCCCGGTGACCGTTGGCTTTTGGTCGCCCAAGATTCTGTTGCCGACCGACTGGCCTCAGTGGGAACATGAACTGGTTCAGATCGCAATAGCGCACGAGAGAGAGCACCAGCGACGTGGGGATACCTTGACGATGCTTTTGTCATCGTTCAATCTCGCGATCTACTGGTTTCATCCGATTGCCTGGACCCTACAGCGTCGACTTGCTGAATTGGCAGAACACGTTTGTGATGACTCAGTCATTCTGACAACAGGACATCGGCACACGTATGCAAAACATCTGATCTGGATGGCTCAGCGTGCAACTGACCTGCAACGTCAGCCACTTTTGGTTGGGATGGCACGTGGCCCAATGATCGAGCAGCGTATCGAGCGAATCATTGACTTCAGCCGACCGCTGAGCCAACGACTTTCCAAGTCGGTCGCAAGTTTCGTCGCCCTCGTCGTCATCGCGTTGTCGGTCATGATCGCCGGAGTGACCGCCAGGGCTCAGCAGCGAGAAAACCCGGACAGCGATCCATCCACCACATCACCGGCGGACGATGTCAAGCCGTCCCTTTCGGGTCGAGTCATCGGTCCCGACCAAAAACCTGTCGCCGGCGCAACTGTCTATCTCAGGACGCGGCAGGCCAATGCGACTCGCTCCGAACCACAAGAAACGACCACCGACAACATCGGGCGTTTCGTTTTCAAAGAGCTGCCCGACGGTGAACACCAATTGGTCGCCGCTGCCAGCGGAATGTCTTCGCGTGTGAAACGCTACCAGGGAGAGAAGGTTTCACCAGACGAAAACGAAATTGAGCTGCAACTCTCAGCTAGCCCGACCTTGCAAGTCGAGGTGTACTCGAAAAAAGATCAATCGACCGTCCGTGACGCGATTGTGCGTTTGAATTGGTCCGATATCAAACGTGATCACGCTGTCGACGAAAGGGGGACCGCTACCATTGACGGCCTGACAGCAGAAGAATGGAGTGTCGAAGTCAGAGCGCCCGGATATGCCGAGCAGAACCATACCGTCAGGCTACCGACGGGTGGATACACAACGATCAAGTCCTACCTGGACCCAGGAGCCTCCTTGGCCGGACGCGTGGTCGATGATGCGGGCACGCCGATTGGCGACTTGGGACTCAGTGTATTTCCTGGAGACATGAGCGGTGGACAAATCGAGTACGTCAAGACGCAGCCCGACGGAACCTATCGATTCGATTGCCTGCCAATGGGCGGGCTTCGCTTGTCTTCGAACTCACCTGATCATTCGAATCAAGACTGGCAGGTTTCGCTCACCGCAAAACCGGGTGAAACGCAAACCCTCGACTTGACGGTTCCACGTCGTCCCGATGGTGGTTCGATCAAGGGCACAGTGGTCGACAAAGACGGCCATCCGATTGCCAACGCCAGCATCAGCAATCACGGACGCTCGTCCAACCTCATCCGAGAAACAGGCTCGGACGAACAAGGACGCTTTCACTTACAGAATTTGTACAGCCCCGACGAACTGGTGGTCCAAGCCAACGGATACGCACCGGTTCAAATGAGCATTGCAGGAAAAGTCACCGAGCCTCCGTCAGAAATCAAGATCGTGCTACAACCGGGACACAGCATCGCCGGCAAGGTGGTGGACGAACGAGGAAAATCGATTCCCGATGTTTTCATTGTCTCCAATGGCAGGACTGGCGGCGGCTTGCGGATTTCGCGAACCACCAAGTCCGACGTCGATGGTCGATTCAATTTCAATTCACTACCCAAAGGAGCAACCCTCGACTTTCGCAAAAGCGGCTTCACTGCGCTTGGAGATCGCGAGTTGCCGCTGGATCGCGATGACGAAGTCGTCATCACGATGCCCGACCAAGGAATGCTGCGTGGCCGTGCGATTGATGAAAGCACGGGGAAGCCGATTCCATCCTTCAATGTCCGCATCACCTTTTCGCCAGATCGCAAACCCGGCGAACCGAGCGGGGGATTGACCGGCAACCGGGTTCATGAAGGGGAGGCCTTCTCCAGTGTCACCGGTCGCTTTGAATTGCTGGACCTGATTCAAGGAATGCCGTTGCAAGTGACCGTATCGGCTGAGGGCTATCAGCCCGCCGTGCTGCGACGCGTTGTTGCTCAACGAGATTCCGAGGCAGCTGCTGACGTGTACAGATTGAAGCCCATCGATCCGAGTCAGCACTTTACACTTTCCGGCAAAGTCGTCGATGAAGACGGAAATGGCATTGCTGGACTTGAAATGCGATTGATCGCCTGCAGTGAGCAACGCGGCGACTCTCGAGCGGAGTTTCCTTTCAACTGGGAGATGGTGCTCAACGGACAAGTCGCGCAAAGTGCGGAGGTCACTCAGTTTCTCAAGACGATCTCCAAACCAGATGGTTCCTTCACCTTTGCCAACGTCCAACCAGCCGTTGACATGGAGATTGCCTACTGGGGCGACGGTGCTGTGCGAAGCCGGATGCAGGGAATTGAAAAACTCAAGCCCGACGCACGCGAAACACTGGTGATACGAGCAAGTCGCGGCGGCGAGGTAACCGGCAAAATCGACATCGACTCCTTTCATGGCATTTCACAGATCCAACTTTCTGGTAGCGATGGCACTTTGCCGGCCATTCTCTCTCCAGACAAATCCAGCTATGTGATCAAAAACGTTCCTCCGGGAACACATCGTCTCATCGTTTACGGGCCTCCGATTCGTGCCGACGAACTCAATGGGTTTTTCCGAATGGATGTCGTCAAACGTGTTCCTTGTGAAATCGAGCAAGGCCAGACTCTCCAGATCGATCTCGCGGCAGTCACACCTCCCAGTCAGGATGATTGATCAGCCGCAGCGTGAGAGCGTCCCACTTAGCATGGTTGTGTTATCAAACGCTGGGCGGTGCCATACGCCCTGAGCCGCTGGCCGTCAGGCCACGGTTTTACGCTTTGCAATGGACGCACGATACGTGCCAGCCCCGACCTGACGCGTCACGACTCACGGCGTTTGGTAGCGTCATCCGCTTAGATACGTTGAGCTGCTTGGGATTGAACGCCACTTTCCGCGAAATGCAGTGATTCCGCCGCGTTCTAAGCGGGACGCTCTCTATCGCGTGGCGGCTGATGAGCGCAGACTGTTTTCGTGCCAATCGTTCTGGAATCTTATCGACCGACCGAGGCACAAAGATGAGCGGATGACCGTGAAGCGGTCACAGACGGTAGCCGGCGATAGAGCGCAGCGATCATCGCCGGTTCATTCGGTGTTATGAAAACCGACCCCGGAGGCGGTCGTAGCACCGATTCCGAGAAGCCTGCGACACCCTTCGGGGTCGATTCAACATCGTCGTTGCAAACCACGGGTGCGCCTTCGGCGACCCGTGGCTACCTTCTGCGATCCCTCGCGGGATCCGATTTCGCTTTCCCGACTCAGTCCCCATTCAGATGGGTAACCAAAGACGTCAGCAATAAACTTCACCTCTCGAGAGACGCGGCTACGTGAAGCGAGAGCCTGCAGGGCAGGGCAGGGGAGTGGTGTGTACAATGTCTCCGTTCCTCATGAACCATCGACTTCACCCTCTACCTTCTGCCAATCACTGCCATGCACTCGTACTTCCGCACCGTTGCGACCATGGTCGCCGTCTTGTCCTTGACTCTCTCCTGCGTCACGGAAAACGCCGGGGCAGCAGACGATCCCCATGTGGTCATCATGGTTGCGGAACGGGAATATCAGACCGATGAGTCGCTGACGGCGTTTGCCAAGCAGCACCTCGCCAGCGGCTATCGCGTGTCCATCTTGCGAGCCGCAGACGACGACCGGAATCGGTTCGTGGGCGCCGAAGCGATCGACTCGGCCGATGTGCTGATCATCAGCGTGCGACGCCGTACGCTGCCCGCCGAGCAACTCGACAAGGTTCGCCGACACGTGGCCGAGGGCAAACCGGTGATCGGCATCCGCACGGCCAACCACGCGTTCTGTTTACGCAACGAAGATCCTCCGGCTGACCGGGCCGCTTGGCCGGAGTTCGATAAAGAAGTCTTCGCAGGCAGCTACACCAACCATTACGGCAAGGACTTGAAAACAACCCTACAAGTTGTCCCCACAGCCGCTTCGCATCCCATCCTTGCAGGGATTGATTCCAACAAAACGTACGACGCTGGCGGGTCGTTATACAAAGTCGCGCCCTTGGGCGAGAACACCACGACATTGATGTCGGGAACGGTCACAGAAAAGCCCACCGAACCGATCGCCTGGACACACACGCGATCTGACGGCGGCAAGAGCTTCTACACCTCGCTGGGACACGTCGACGATTTCGCCGGCCCCGTGCTGCCCCGAATGCTGAAGAACGCCATTCAGTGGGGATTGATGAAGTAGGGCTTTCCCTGAACTGCTCAAATCTTGGGGTTGTGGCAGTTTGGGTTTGCGCGGGGTCTGCTGTCACCTCCACCAAAGAATGAGACTGCTGATTTAATCGTTTTTCGTTATCACTGTGAGCCGATGGCGCTAGCCACGGGCCTCGAAGGGTTGGGACAGCACCATCAGGCCCGCGGCTAGCGTCTTGCGGCTCACTAAATCAGCAGTCTCGGAATTTGAGGGAGGTCGGATCGAGCGAAGCAAGATCCAGGAGAGGGCCTACGCTAGAACGAGAAAACGTAACGCGACGAGAGAACGTAACGGGGTTAGTTTCGCCGGATCGGCGGTCGTCTTGAGTATCCGTAGGTCATGCTCTGCATGACGAAATACGGTCTGCCCAACTCCACGTTTGGCTGCATAGATCCGGGAAGACATCTGCTGATGACCGATGTTATCGACTTGTGATGGACTTTTGCCGGCATGCAAACCATCACCTACCGCAACTGCCGAACCAACGCTGCGTCAAAGGACCGACAGCGAGGGGCCAAAAAATGCTGGATCAGAATGAGCACGAGCATTTTTTTGCCCTTCCATTTTTTTGCCCAAACTTTTCGCACCGAAGTATCTCAAGTCGACCTGACAACCTAGAAGTATCGATCGATATTACTCGACTTCGTTCCACCTGATTCGCTTCGGACACTCACAAGCTTTGAGCACTGTAATCAACTGATTGGGCCAACAGATACAATTCTTCAGAGCTATTCCCGTTCACAGCCGCGCTCACCACCCACAGTCCATTCATCCTCACCCCCTCTCTGCCTGCCTCGCTTCAGAAGCTTCAACGACTAACTTCCAGCACCAGTCTTAGACAGCCGCTGCAACACTCACTACTGGGCCTGCCGCTTGCAGTTACCCAGGCGGGATCTCCCCCCGCTCGTCAATCAGACCTTGCCGGTCCACACGTGCAACGGTTTGTTCTGCGGTGTTAGCGAACTGCTAGCCCCACGGAATCACACTCTTGGTCAAACGTATGCTCGGCGAGAACGGAAAGGTCAGACGGATCAAGGCGTCGAATTGACTCGCGGGCAGCAACCCACAGACCGGAATGCTCTCCGAATCCGACCACTTGTACGCCCAATTCGACTTTGCCCATCAGTTCACCATCGGAGTTGAACGACACGAGGTTTCCAGTCACCCCGTCGACAACCAGAATTCGCTTCAAGCTGCCCCGATAAGTTGCACAAGCGATGCTTCTGGGATCGATTTCGTTTAACTCCACGAGGATACGGGTCTGTCCATCTGGATCAACCGCGAAGAGTCGAGTCTTGCTCCCGGTTACGTCTGGGTGGTCCCGCTCGATAACCCAAATCCTCCGCCACCAGTCATTGTCATTTGGTTCGATGGCAACTCCAACACCACACCAGTTTCTGGAATTGATAACCGTGGGGTGTTCGGGTTCCACCGGTAACTGGGTTAAGGGCCGCCTGATGCCGATCTCGCCAGGGGGTTCAAACGCGATTAACTGCTTTCCAATCGCCCAAAGCTGTGACCCCACGACATCATTCGTCAGAGCGACCGCGCCCAAGTTCAGGCGGCGGATCTCCTTTCCAGTCGTCGTGTCGAAGAACACTGTTTGCCCGTCGTTGATTGTTTTGCCGGCCACGCATCCGATTTGTTTTGCGTCGTTGGTCAGGACGATTGCGGTGGCATTCTCAATCGGAATTGTGAGTTGAGAAGTTCCGTCGTAGTCAAATACCGACACACGATCACGCAGGTTTTCGGCGATAAGTACGTGCCGATGGACCGCATCAAACCGCAAGGTGTTCTGGGACGATAGTGATTGGCATACTCCGAGGCCAGAGATGACGTTGATTACGTTCGCTTGCGTGTCCAGCAAGATCGCAGAATCGCGGTTAAGATCAGCTCCGCTAACGGACGGTTCGGAATCACGGAGCACGGCGACGACGGGATTGGACTGTGCCAACGCCGAGCACGCGAAACAGAACAGAAGTCCGAGTGACGCCAGATATCGAACCATCGCAGGTCTCCTCTCGAAATGTAAACCGCAGAACGTTGGACATCACGGGGGACGGACGAAAGACTTTCCACTCCAAAAACCGCGCAAGCAGTTCTCCCGTGCATGTCATGGTTCGCCATTCGTTTGTTCTTCTGACGGCTTACCATTTTTCAGAAACGTCGGATCACCGACAACCATACTGCCGTGCGCATTTACCAAGTCGTCGACTTTTGCATTTGGGTGTCTGTACCCAGGTCGGTTGGGATCGAAATCGATCAACGCCGAACCCGCAGACCCGCGTCCTTTCCAGGTGTACTCAATCCCGCCTGGAACAGATCGCCATGTACCCGCCATTTGCTCGAGGAACTGGTAAGGGATCAATAACGATTTTCCGTCTGAAGTAAGTATGTGGAGGACATGATTGCTGCCACGCTCAGCATTGGGTTTAAACTGAGTAAATACTGCAACGCTAGGCCTATCCGCGAGCAGTGGTTCAACCGGATTTTCATCGGAAGTCTCTTCGTTGATGTACTCAACGCGGACCTGCTTTACTGCGGTCTTGTAAGCCTGCTGAAGCTCCGAAAGTTTTTGTCTGTACTCGCGGGTTATCTGCTCGACCTGTTCTTCGTAGTCGCCAGAATCGCGTGTCGCTGCCCGAGGAATTTCAGTGTTTGGATTATCATCGGCAGACAGGTTCAGCGTCATCGCAAACGCGAATACGACGACGATAGAGCGCAATAGGCGATATTTCATCATGGGTCCTAAAGTACGGTGACAGGTAGGCGAACGGCGGCGTTGACCGAGCGACGCCATTGTGGTTTCCATGTTCATCCGCCCGATGCGTCGCTTCGGGCGAGTAGGCCGGGTTCTCTTTGGTTTAGGTTACGGTTTGTTTTCCCTGTTTGCCACCCGTTTCCTCTGGTGGTGTCACAATATTGTAACCATGCCGCATTGATCCCCGGCCCCTCTCAGATCCGGACGTGCCGTGTTACAGCATCCGGCTCCCAGATTTCACTTGTCTCCCGCACGCACTTGTTGCTGGGACATCGCGATCAGGTCCCTCAATCGAAAAGCAACCGTAGGTCAGTTGGGGCAAAAAAATGTGCGGGCAAAAATACGTGACCAGAATAACCGTAGGTCATGCTCTGCATGACAAAATACGGTCTGCCCATCTCCACGTTTGGCTGCATGGATCCGGGAAGACATCTGCTGATGACCGATGTTATCGACTTGTGATGGACTTTTGCCGGCATGCAAACCATCACCTACCGCAACTGCCGAACCAACGCTGCGTCAAAGGACCGACAGCGAGGGGCCAAAAAATGCTGGATCAGAATGAGCACGAGCATTTTTTTGCCCTTCCATTTTTTTGCCCAAACTTTTCGCACCGAAGTATCTCAAGTCGACCTGACAACCTGAAAGTATCGATCGATCTTACTCGCCTTCGTTGCTTATTCCACTTCTGGGACATACTCGAATCGGCACGGCTGGATGCCGTGGTCGATCAAGAACCTCAGGGTCCTCATTGGTTACCTGACTGACGTGATGTGTAGCGCGAGTGAGCCGACCAAGGCGAACAGCAAGCGTTCGCCGGGGCGCCGACTCGGGGTCTCTCCACGAAGCTCGCCGTTGACGCGTCGCGGAGTGTTGCCTTGGGGCATGTACAAACCTTGGGCACTGGAATCATCTGATGGGGGCCAACAGGTACCAAATGTCGGAGCTATTCCCCTTCACAGCTGCGCACACCACCCACAGTCCATTCATCCTCACTCCCTTTCTGCCTGTCTCGCTCCAGAAAGTCCCGTGCTTCAACGACTGACTTCGAGCACCGGTCTTATACAGTCGCTGCAACACTCAATACTGGGCCTGTCAATACTGGGCCTGTGGCTAGCAGCTACCCAGGCGGGATCTCCCCCCGCTCGTCAATCAGACCTTGCCAGTCCGCACGTGCATTTTATGGTTATCGCGATTGTCGTTTGGCGTAGCGTTCGAGTACAGCATCCGCCATGAGTTCTGGAGTGAGTTCACGTTGATTGTCGCCGTCGCCGAAGTACTCGCCCGGCCAAAATACCAAATCGGAAATCTGATTGTCACCAAACGTCTTTTTGATCGTTGTGAAGACGTACTGCAGATACGCGTTGTCGCAAGGGTCGGCGAGTACTTTTGCAAACATAGTGGCAAGGGTGTCACGCTCTAACCCCGGCAAAGCTTCCGTGACGCGATCAGTCAACACGCGACGGACATAGTCAATGTGTTCTTCTGCCCCGTAGATTCCTTGGAACTCAGAAAACGGAATGCTTGTACCAGCCAATTGATTGAACTCGGCAAGAATTGAGGCGTCGGCATTTTCGTCGCCGCCATCTAGCCGCGCCGCCAGTGCTGCAAGACGCTGCAACAGGTCTTCATCGAGTTTCGGTTGAGCCATGATTCGTGAACTCAAAAGCGATAACGGCGCTGATCAGCGGGGACGGGCGAACGACGTGCAAGCAGACGAGAAAACGGACCACCCGTCCTCCGTTGCATCACATGGTTCGTCGTGGATTCTACCATCGTTCTCGACGTGGTATCACAAATTCGGGCCTACGCTCATCGACCCACTCGAACCCTTCATGCGTGAGTGTCAATTTTCCGTCGTCAGTTACGACTGTGAATTGCGCAAGCCCTAGTGTGTCCGGTGTGATATGTTTCTCTGCGACCGCCGAGATGCGAAATGGAAACATCATCCCGTCTAGAGAGTAGTTGCCGTAAGCACCGATTCGTTCCAAGATTCCCTTAGCTGAAAGCCCGACCACCGCCGGATTGTCCATTGGAATCTTCAATGTTGAACTGCCGCTCAGCATGAATTCCCGCAGAATCGCTTGCTCAACGGGGTCCAGGTTCTCCAATTCGCTGGACACTTGGGATCGGCGTCGGGCTAAAGACCCGCGGCGCCGAAATATGCAAACACCCTCGCACCAAGCGTTTACCAATACAATGCCGCTTGAGATCAGAAATACGATCCCGACAACAGCTCCGTAGGTCGCCGGAATCAAGGACAAGTGCAGTTTGTCGAGAATCGCTTGTGGTGAAAACAGGACAGCGCCCGTAACGAACGCCAATAACGCGACATACTTGGTTGGAAGTTTGAAAACGTCCGAAAGTTTGGTTAACCATTCCAAAGTTGAGCCCTCCATAACGGCGTGGTAATGCAAGCAATTCTAGGCCATATGTGTAGTGGCGGCAAATCGCACGAGAGAGGGCGCGAATTTTTCAGATCGACGAACGAATTGCGATCTATGCAGACACAGGACGTGCATGCATAGATCGGGCGTTGAACTTTGTCGGAGGTTGGCAGTCTCGTAAGACTTGGATCGGAGCGTCCGATCCGCCTCAAAAAGATTCTATCTCGAATGACACTCCCGGTGTTAAACCAGGCAGGTACATCTGGATCGCTTTTGCCGGTTCCGGCCCCGTTTCCCTTGCGACTTCTACCTGCGTTTCCAGGTACCAGTCGTAATCATCCGAACCGTAGTGGGCCGTCCAGAACTCGCGGTGCGACTCCCGCTGGCGCTCCGCGTACCACTCCGGACACGTTTCACTCTCCCGCCAGATCAACTCCTTCCACGTCGGCTTGGGCGTCTCACACACCAAACTTAGCTCGATGCTCCCGCAGTGCGCACACTCGCTCGAGGCAGCTTTCGTTGGCAATCCCGAGTCTGACCCCGGCGAACGCCGCCTAGGATTCTTCCGCAGTGTGTTCTCGTGCGAAGCCGAGATGCATCCATGTTCCATTGGTTTCGCTGCCACCCGTCGTCCTTGTCACATCCTGACCTCCGGCACGACCGCGTTGCAGTAGATGGATGCTGTCATGCCCAGCATGACCTACCGAAACCGCGTTGTGGCAAAGAGCAGAGAGCGTGGGCAAAAAAATGTGTGGGCAAAAAATATGGCATCAGAATGAACAGGAGCATCTTTTTGCCCGTCCATTTTTTTGCCCTAACTCCCCGCACTGGTGTGGCTTTGCTTAGGCTGGGTCTACTGGCTGGACAGCGGCTACACACCGCAGGAAAAACCACTGACGACTCCGCTTCGCTGCCTCCACTGTGGTGGCTAGGTCCGAGTGGTGTAGGTGACATACGAAGCCACCCTGTTGCCACGCGGCCCACCGCAAGCGGTGTTCGCCAAGGAAACGTCATCGGGGAGGCGAAGGATGAAGGCACGTACCGACCTCGCAAATCGTCACCAATAAGATGACTGGAAACGGATCTACGATCCCAACGCATCGCCAGACAGTCGCAGACCGATACGAGAAGCAGCATCGCACTCCGTGTCATGTCTTCCAGTATGGATGACGGCACCGCCAGCGTCTGAAACAGCGGCAAGCAAAACCCAAGTGAGCTAGTCAAATCGCTCGTCAGGACCACGGGCTTCTTGAACAGAGGACTTGAGTATCACCTGCGTTCGTTCCTCACTCCGCGATGTCAAATCCTTGTTGGTTATTGGCTTCTTGACTCATCCGAACTTTCGGCTTCGGATCGCAGGGTGTTTGCATAGTCTAGCATTGCGGGTCTGACGATGGCTCGGTAAAGCACAACGAAAATGACGGTAAAACCAAGTCCGATTAGGAGCGACCGAACAGCCGACTCAACATTGCCAGGATTCGGTTCATACCAATCACGCCATGCAATCAGCGCACTAGCCGCCAGTGCATACGGCAGGGTTAAACCAAAGAACCATTTGGCCGCGCGACGTTTGTCAACGCATTGTCCAATCTCGCCGGAAACACGAAGACGCTCGGAAAAACCATCGAGAAGTTGTTTCAATTTCTAGTCCCAAGTCCGGTATTTTGAATCGTGGATCGCGGACTGGGCGAAAACACTCAGATCTGCCAGCAAATCCCAGACACGTTGCTGGACATTAACAATAGTAGTGATGAACAATGCCGCTGTCTTGGCATACTCTCGAATGTGAACTCTGTTCTTTCGCTTCTTCTCGTTTTCACCGATTGATTGCTAAATCAACCTCGTTTAACGCCAAGCCGCAGGCGTAGGCGAATCCGTCAACACAACCAAGAGCCGTCGCCCAGACCATCGGCATCAACACAGCAAAGATGCCGTTCCTCCAACACGACTCCCCCCGACCGCGAAGTCGGTCACAGAAGGTAGCCGTCGGTCGCGACAGCGCACCGACGGTCCTCCGAACCTCACCTCAATCGACCCCGAAGGCGGTCGCAGAAACACCTTGCAACATACCGTCTGTGCAAAGTCAATTCCGCCCACGTGGCGGGCGAAAGAAAAGACGAGGTTGCGAATGCAAGAAGAAGCTCAGTGAAGATTTGAAGTTGGTTGGCAAGGAAGCCAACGCCTCCTTCCTGGCAGGATGCGTACCCCTGACTTCAACCCCGAGCAGTCAGCACTTGACTTCAAACCCTACCACGAACTCAACCAACAAAGACCTGATTAGGTTCAACGATACAAATCACCGAGTACGAACAAAAAGGTCACCATCAAAAACTGCGCTTTTGGGTACTTCGGTGATTTGTATCGTTGGGTTTGCAGCGGCCAAAAAGCGACCATCGCTAGGCACCGCAAGCGAAATACTACTGTAAGCAATTCCGCAAGACAAATCACAGCTGTTTCTGATGCGCCCTTTTGTGTCTCTTTGTGCTTTTCGTGGCTATCGATTGGTCAGCGCACTCTCCCCGGCAGACGATGAAGGTTGCTAGCCACAAAAAACGCAAGAACAAGCAAAAATCGCCGTCTGCATTCGCTCGTTTCGCGGCGCGAGTTGAAACGCGGCATCAAAAGCGAGATGCAATCCAGCAAGAAAGTTGGCGAGCAAGCATCACGCGCATCTAGCGCCGAGCCCACGTTTCGTTTGCCTCGCCCAAGACGTTCGCGTCGGAATCATCCTTTACCCAACGAACGGTGGCGATTCGCGGGCGGCGGCCAGTGACCCAGCCATTGCGAAAACGGCGACCACCGCCGCTCCGTATCATCGCATGGTTCGCCGCGAATTCGAATGGGCAAGGAAAGGAGCTGACCCAGCGCTCACAATGGTGTAGAATTGGGCGTGGCAAGAGTCCCAGGAGCCGAAAATGTCTACGATCAGTGTCAATGTACCCGACCCAATAATGTCAGCAATCGTGGAGCGTGCAAGGATTAGCGGCTATGACGACGTCAACGAATTCGTATCGCATCTCATCATGCGAATATCTGAGCGCCAGACTGAAGTAGAGAATCTCGCGATCGAAGGGTTGCAGAGTGGACCAAGTGAGCCATGGAATGGAAAAGAAATAGAGGCAATTCGCGCAGAGTTAAAGTCAAAGCACGGAAATTGAATGCCTGGACGCAAAGTGCCGCATCGCAGGCGGCTTGCCATCGAAGACATCGCGGGACACTCAAGTTACATTGCCGAATCGAATCTCGATTCAGCCCTGCATTTTCTTGATGCGATCGAAGCGACCGTCGAAATGTTATGTCAATTTCCGGAAGCAGGTGGTGTGGTGCCGACCACACGATCGGAAGCCAAAGGTCTTCGTGCGAAGTTGGTAAGCGGGTTCGGCAGCTATGCCATGCTCTATTTCGTGACGCCAGAATTGATCGACATCGCGCGAGTCATACGGGGAGGACAGGAGATGGACCAGATTGCGTTACAAAGCAGGTGAAGTCCCCGTCTTCAGTCGCTGAATGGTGGCGATCAGCGGGCGGCGGGAGTTGACTCACCACTTGCAGAAACGTCGCCACCGCCGCTCCGTTGCATCGCATGGTTCGCCGGCTTGCGTGAAGGTCGGCGAATGCAAGTACGCCCAGACTCGGCCTGTACACGACGAATCCGAGCAAAAATACGGTCAAGATCAAAACCATCATCCGCCCCCAGTTGATGACGGATACGCTTGATCTCAGCGGTCGGGTCAGGAATCATCGAACGCCTCAAGCAATTGTTCGGGTGTGCATATCGTCGTTGCCAACAATTCGATCCCGTTTACGGCGGCAATCGCGATGTGGGTTGCGTCCCGTGGCTCGGACCGAGGAACCGCGTTTCCATCAAGCAGTAAATCAGCGAGCGATTTTGCACCGTCGCCGCCATCGAGCATCGGAAGGTCGCCAATCACAGCGGGACGTTCTGAGGCAGCGGTAGGGTCCCCGCCGTTGCATTCGTCAACGACCAGGGCTGAGACGAACAATTCGTAGCGATCTGGGGCAGTGTCCCACCATCGTCGCGTGACGGATTGCCTAGCCGCCATTGCGAGATCAGGGTGCACACGGCCAGCGATGTTGCCAATGACGGTCGTTTCGAGGTAGACACTTTGCATCGAAGTATCTTAGCGGATCTCGAGCAGCGAAGCTGCTGTGAGTCTATCGGTCGACAGAACGGCAGCGTTGACCGAGCGACGGCAATGTGGCATCCATTTGCAAAAGCCGTATCCGTCGCTTCGTGTCCAACGCATTGTTCGTTGGTGTTTTGGTAGCGGCGAACGAGCAACCATTGCCCCACACCGATCACCAAAGTTTAGCGTGCGTATCATCACGCGCCAAATTCGACCGCGCATCGTCGATCGCAACCTTCGTGGTGAAGATTGTCGGCCGCATCGACGCCTGACGCTGGTTTCGAGCATCCGAGTCGTTCCGCCTCCAACCGTAAAGACGATTTGCCACGAAGAACACGAAAAGACACGAAGAAGGTCGCAAGCATTCATTCATCGCGCGGACCAAGATCAGACCCGGCAACAGATCGCGATAGCGTGTCAAAGATAGCCATCAAAACAGACGACGGCAAACCAACACGACACGCATCCTCTTCGATCACATCGATCTTTTGCCTCGCCCAAGACACCTGCGTTGGATTCATTCTTCATCCAACGAACGGCGGTCGTAACCGAGGACGCGCGAAAGACTCACAATTGCCAAACCGCTCAGCACGCGTCCTTCGGTGGATGTCATGGTTCGTTGCTACAAACACCTGAGGTAAGAACCTCAATCAATCTAGATTCTATGGTCAGCCCGAAATTTTGCGACTTCGGATTCCGTAGGGAAGTGGTCGAACGTCCTCGTAGGATAAACAATGGTACGCGGTATTGGAGTGTTCGTGTCAACACTAGCCGGGACAAACCAGTGCTTCTCGCGTCGAATATGCGTTTCCTCGTGAATTAGGTAGCAAAGCATGAACCGTCCCCCAGTTTTCATTACCGCGATGACATGATGTGGATCCAATTCGACAACGACGCGAATTTCCGAACTGTGGGTGAGCCGCAAATCATGTCGCAGCTCCTTGATGATCGATCGTGGACGTGGAACAAGAGCGAACGCTATGGTAAATACCGCAACCAAAAACATCAAAGTCATTACGCGGAAAGTCATCCGGCGACTCATATTTTCGGCGAACGCTCACAATCACCCGGCGGGCGCGAGTGACTGTCCATTTTGAAAACGCCCGAGTCGCCCGCTCGGGTGCATTGTGTTGTTACGCCATTCAGTCCCACCATAGAACGACCACTCGCATTCCCGGCATCAATTCAGGCGCTGCGGATGGTTTCTTGTCGGTGTTGCAGGACCACTTACTTCCAATCTCGGTCGGCATCAGTGGAGACGCCCATTCAGCAACCTCATCGTCCGTTGCAGATGTGAGGACATAGATGGTGTCACTATCCGGCCAAATATCTTCGTCCTCCGGTTCATCAGCATATGGGCTTTCGTGAATTGCAATAAGAACGTCTTGCACAGTCGGGCGTTCCCGTATTTCGCGTAAGATTCGGTAGCATTCGGCCAATGGCGGCCGTCCAGAGCCTGCGATATTCGGAGCAAGTGAGCTCTCGTCCCAGTTGTGTTCAAAGAAGTCTTCAATGGATACGACGGGAAGAACTGCAGTATCGGAGTCGGCATCGTACTGAGCCATGATCTTTGCGATCACCGAATTTCGATGTTCGAGCGCAAGCGACATTCAGCTTTTCTCTGTGGCGTAACGGCACGCGTCACCCGGTACGCGCGAAAGATTCTCAATTTCAAAACCGCCCGACTCGCGTACTCGGGGTGAGTAGGCCGGGGTCTCTTTGGTTTAGGTTACGGTTTGTTTTCCCTGTTTGCCACCCGTTTCCTCTGGTGGTGTCACAATATTGTAACCATGCCGCATTGACTCCCGGCCCCTCGTAGATCCGGACGTGCCGTGTTACAGCATCCGGCTCCCAGATTTCACTTGTCCCCCGCACTTCGCTTCGCCCGTGACATCGCGATCAGGTCCGTTAAACCGACGGGGCTCGCCAAGGGGTGACGCTCCGTGAAGAGATTGAAATCGTCGGGTGAAGTCTCGCCAGGGGGCCGTTTAGGCGGCGATTTGCGGGTTCATTGATGTAGTTGGGGCGTAAGTTCGAATCGTTGCCACGTTCTTCAATAGCGTTGCACCATAGGTGGCCTCCCATGTTCCGCTCAGCAAGATCGTCCGTAGCGTCAGAATTTGACCGGCACCCGAGTGACTCCAACGCATTCCCGATAGCTTCAACCGCTGCGTGAAGACCGTCTTGCAAGCCGCTTCCGTCACCCCGCTGCCAATCGGAAGATGGTTGCGTTTGTAGTCATGGTACTTCAGGTAACTCGTTCGCTCTTGGATGTACCGGTACGCCTTTTGAAAATTCGCCAGTCGTGTCTTGCCCAGCTTGCGGCGACTTCGCAGACTGGCCGCCGAGTGAAGCACACGACTGGCACCACTGGGTCGTTTCAAGTCTTTCAACATCCGGCGTGCCCAGGCCACCGACTGGCGTTCTTGCGACTTGGGAAACAACGCACCCGCCATCGCCCATACCCGTTCGCTGACATGATAGAAGTCAGCCACTCGCGTCCAATCCAGTTTCGCACCTGTGATCGGATGCTTCATTGGCCGCAGCACTCGACGAAAATAGTTCGTCTCATTGCTTCCCGAATCGGTCACGTAGGCCAACCGCGGAAGCGGGCCACTCCAACTTGTAAACAGCTCGATCAGCAACTCTGTCAGCATGGAATCCATCGTCGTTTGCCCCAACTCAGGCGGATAAGCCAAGTAGATCGTCCCCAATCGTTTCCCCGCTCGATCGTAAACGCTCAAGGTTGCGGCAGTCGCTACTTCAAAGAACCCGAGTCGATGTCGAAGCGTGATCCCATCTCGCCCCACAGCCAGCACGGGCTTACGACTACCGCTGCTTTCGCCCGCGATTCGCAGCATTTCGATCAGCGCATCGACCTGGTGCGTTTGCCGAATCGGCTCCATCGCTGCGGCCAATGCGACAGTGCAAGCACGCAAGCGTTTGACGCCCATCGAGACGCCCGAGTTCTGTTTGATCAAAGCCAGCGTTGCTTGTTGGCTCATGCCAGCAGCAGCATGAGTCTTGCCGATCCAGTCCAGCATTGCCGGCGAGACGTTTTCCACCAGTCCCAGCATCAATTGCAAAGGAAAGATGGTTTCTTCACCCCGTTGCCAGCTTCGGTAACCGGTTCGACAAAGGACGATGTTGCCGAAGCGTGTTGCGATCGATCGGTTGGGAGTTGGTTTGGAGCGACGACGATACCCGCTACATTGGAAGTACAGATCTTTGGGCAAGGTGTCAGCTTGACTGGGTTCAAGCGACTGAACCACAGCTTGCAGCACCAATCGCCCGAGCTCACGAACGAGCAACAGCAAAGCGACTTCAAATTGGAAGAATGCGGTAGGAGTGATCGCCAGGGCGAGAAACGACTCAACAGTGGCGACGAACCTGGGTTTGACCGTGTCAAAAACTTGGTCGACGATTTGTTGTGCGATAAGAAATCGGTGTTGATCCGTTGCGTGCTGGTGTCCCCAGCATTTAAACTCATCCATGAGGGCGTCCTTGTGTTGCCGTATTTGTTTTGCAACATCAGTGTGACGCGGGACGCCCTCTTTATGAAATACCAATCCGAACTCACGCCGATCTTCGACTTACGCCCTTCGCTATCCCTCGGAATCTTGCGCCCTGGCGAGACGACACCCAAATCGTCCCAGTTCACGTAGCTCTTTTGACTGCGGCGGCTCAGGTGACGTTTTGCCATCCGGCGAACCTTGCTTCGGAACGCCATCAGCATCGGCCAATTGTCATTGATCCCGTAATACTGATAGTGCCCCCGAAGTTTCGCGTTGAGCACTTGCCACATTTCGCCCACCGGAGTGGAGAGCTGATGATGAAACCAGAGACGCATTTCACTCAGCTTCATACGCAGCTTCTTACCCGACGTTTTCCTTTTCAGTTTGAACTTCCCGGCACGTGACCGGCCGCAGTAATGAGTGAATCCGAGGAAGTCGAATACCGCTGGAGCGCCTTCACCCAACCGCTGGCTATCGCGACGGGCGAAACGTCCAAAACGGATCAACTTGGTTTTCTCCTCGGCGATTGACAGCGAGAACCGGGCAAGTCGCTTGGGCAATACCGCTTGGTATCTCCTCGCATCAGATTCAAGTTCAATGCCGCACACGAAATCATCAGCAAAGCGTACGATGTACGCTTCGCCCCGAAGCCGTGGCTTGACTTCTTGCTCGAACCATTGGTCCAACACGTAATTCAAATACACGTTGGCCAACAACGGGGAGAGACTTGCCCCTTGTGGGACACCGTCTTCGGTTGCCGTCAGCTTGCCATCGATCATCACTCCGGCTCTAAGAAAACCGGTGATCAGTCGAAGCATCTTCGGGTCGCTGACACGGATGCGCAGCAATTCGATTAAGCGTTCATGAGACACATTGTCGAAGAAACCTTCGATGTCTGCGTCACTGATCCAGTTCACTCTTTGCGTGGCGATGATCGCCCCAAGTGTCGACAGGGCCGCGTGACAGGATCGCTTGGGACGGTAACCATACGAAGCGTCATGAAAGTCGACTTCGTAGATTTGTTCCAAGATCATCACGACTGCGCGTTGGACAAGTTTGTCCTCCACGCAAGCGATACCAAGCGGCCTCGTTTTCCCATTCCCTTTGGGAATGTTCTTTCGCAAACTTGGTCTCGGCCGATAGGAGCCTCGGTGCAGTCGCAGAAGAAGGTCCTGCAGGTTGGCCCGCAGATTCTCTTCGTAGTCTTCCACCGTGACGTTGTCGACGCCGGGCGTCTTGCCTCGTTTCAATCGGCGAAAGGCGTACCAGAGCAGCTCGTAGTTGAGCAGCGAGAAGAGGTTGTTGAAAACCGCTCCCGGGTCCGCTTTCGCTCGTTGAGAGATGCGATCCAGCCTGGTTAGCACCGTGGGTCCGTCACTGAGTACGGCCGGTGCCAGGTCTGAATCGCGTGAAATCCCGACCGCCTTCCCTCGATCGATATTACTCGACTTCGTTCCACTTGATTGGCCTTCAAGCTTCAACGGTAGTATTCGGTCGTCCGACTCCCTGAGCGTCATTTGTCTTCGTCGCTTATTCCACTTCTCGGACATACTCACTCGACCACGATTGGAGATCGCGGATCGATCAAGAACCTCAGGGTCTCACTGGTTGCCTGACTGACGTTGTGTGTAGCGCGCGTGAGCCGACCAAGGCGAACAGCAAGCGTTCTTCGGGGCGCCGACTCCGGGGCTCTCCACGAAGCTCGCCAATGACGCGTCGTGAAGTATTGCCTTGGGGCATGCACAAACCTTGGGCACTGTAACCATCTGATTGGGGCCAACAGGTACCAAATTTCGGAGCTATTCCCCTTCACAGCCGCGCACACCACCCACAGTCCATTCATCCTCACTACCTTTCTGCCTGCCTCGCTCCAGAAAGTCCAGTGCTTCAACGACTGACTTCGACCACCGGTCTTATACAGCCGCTGCAACACTCAATACTGGGCCTGTGGCTAGCAGTTACCCAGGCGGGATCTCCCCCCGCTCGTCAATCAGACCTTGCCAGTCCGCACGTGCATCGCTTGGTTCGTCCGATCTTACGTTCAGTGCGGAACAAGGTAGCCCTTGGCGATCATTTCATCACGAGAAATTGGTTCGCCACCGTCAATCGTAACCATCGCTCGAAGTAAATCGGGTGTCACCGACGAGTGTAAACGATAAACCGCGCCGTCGCAAAACAGAACAGCAGGACCGCTAGCGTGAGGGCTAGAGATTGAATTCAGACCATCGTTCAATGAAAACGACATCTTGTCAATGTTAAGGTCGGTTGGGTCGAGCCAGTGAACGTCCGACCGTATCGTTTCCACGATGGCGAGCGTTGTCTCAAGTCCATCAACGATTTCATCGGAGCGTCGCCATCCGCCAGGCTTGCCAAAGGCATGCACACCTACGAGCATCAGAAACGCTGTGTGATGAGCATTAGATTCGTCAATACACTGGTAAGCGTAGGGCATGCCGTGTGGTTCTTCAGGTGGTGGTCCACCGTCTGGTGGAAAGTCTTTAGTGGGCAATGGCCTAGTGTCAATCGAGATGTTGGCCTCAGAATCCCATGGTTCATCGAAGCGATATTCGCCGTACATTGGGGACGCAAACATGAATGGAACGCAACGGATACGCCAGCTATGACCGTCACAGTCGGGCGAAGGAAAGCGGCCAAACGAAGAGTGATAGCTCTGCACAGCGTGCCCAACATACCGAAGGTTGGCGGCGCAAGTTTGTTCGGCACGTCGCTGAGAAGCGTATGGCACGACGTAGCCGATGAATGAAATTGCCAAGAGGCTGCAAGCAATAGCGAGGGCTATTTTTGTGTTGCGTGTCAGAGTGCGTTCCTCTAGGGACGAACGATCAAAATCACCCGGTTGCCGCCAAGTGACTCTGACTTCATGAAACGCCCGACCGGCAACTCGGGTGCATTTTTTTGTTATTTGGCTTTGCTGCGTCCGTGGCGATTTAGTCATTGATCTGGTGGCATTTCCCTTGTGCATTTTGCACACACTGTTGCAGACTGGTCAATGCTCGACTGACAGAATGGGCAAAGCTTTTGAGGCCGTCCCGCTAGGCTTATAAGTAGGAATAGTGGGCCGAAGATTATTGCGTGGGGTAATGAAAACAAGACCACGAATAATGCGCGTTCGGGACGCGCGGATTTTGAGAGAAGAAGGAATGACCCAACCAGACCGAGGCCACTCCAGATAAAGATGTAGGGAAAAAGAGTCATCGTGCGCCGTAAGACGATCTATTGGATTGAGGGATCAACAGGGAGTGCAACGATCATGATCTACGCGTCTGCCAAATAACGGCGGCGTTGACCGAGCGACGCCATTGTGGTTTCCATGTTCATCCGCCCGATGCGTCGCTTCGGTCCAACGCATGGTTCTGTCGTCTTCCGTGGCGGCACTGTACCGCTCGAATGCGACCATTGGATTGTATCGCATGCTCGGACGACACTGCAAATCGAGTCCTGGATTCCGCTCCTGATTTTGCCCCGCCGACGATGTGGTCGAAGTCGAATGCCGAGGCCGGACCGTCACACGCGATCCAATGGCAACAGATGATGATACGAGTCCTGGATCGCCAGCACACGATCTCATGCACAACAGTTCGGCGAGAGGACGCATTGCCGAAGTCAACAACATGCTGTCGGCCCCAAGATCTGCCAACTCATTCGACTGGTCGATCACTACATCGACACGCGACGATCAAGCACGGTTACGACAGAACGGTGGCGTTAACGCGGCGGGCGCGTTTGACTATCATTTCAAGACCGGCGTGATCGCCCGCTCGCGTTCAACGCTTGGTTCGTCCGATTATGGCAGTTTCAAGCGACTTAGCTCGATCTTAAATCGATCGTCAAAGATCTTGTCAATCGGAGCGTCTTTGAGAGCATCCATGAAGTTCCTGTCATTTTCAGCCACGTAAACCAATGACTGCTCTGAATTCTCGTATTTGAGGAATTTGCCGTTAATCTTGCCGTCGGCGACCATCTGTTTGATATTGTCGCCATTTGGAAACATTAGAGTGATCTTGTCTGTGCCGTCCCGACGCATCAGCATGAAACCGTATCCGGCCTCCGATTCGATTTTCGTCTTGATGCGAACGCATAGCATGTCACGATCACCAACACGTGTCGGGACCGCAATGGAATCCATGAGTTCAAATTGGTCGTCCGCTCGTCGTGAAATAGATCCGATTAACAGCTCGCCTTTGGCGGTCAATTCTGCACGCCATAGTTCTTTGTCTCGATCAGAACACCACCATCCAACAAGCTCCCGCGTTTGCACCTTGGTCCATCGAGTTCCAGGTACGTCGCGAACACGTACGACGGTGCATCCACAGATGAGAACGACCATCATGAGATAGGCTATAGAACGCATGATGATCCTTGTAAGAACGAACGTCAGTGGTCACCCGGCACGCGCGGTTGACTCTCCATTTCGAAACGCCCGACTCGCGTGCTCGGGTGCACCACATTGTTACCCGCTGTCCGGCGGTCGATACGGGTTGCCGTCCTCAGGTCGCGGATCGACTTTGTTCGTGATTGGGGTTGATGAATCAGGTCGATCAAATAGGAGGCGAAAGCCGCCATGAATCCAACCGCCAGCCAAGCCAACTAGCAAACCGAACCATGACAAGATCATCGGCCCCATTCCCGTCGTCGGATTTGGCCAGTTCAGAATGTACGCAACCAGCCCGGGACCCATGAAACCAATTGCGACCCATTCTGGAATGTATCGGCCGTGAACGTACTTGCGTCTGGAATCCTTTGAAACACGTTTGTGCTCGTGTCGTCCCATCCAATAGATGCCCGCTCCGAAAAAGAGCAGCGTACCGATGTCGGTCAACAGTCGCGATTCGGGCATGGCAATGGATGAAGCCACCCTGTCGGGTAACGGCGGCCGTCACCGAGCCGCCGGAGACACGCTCTCCATTGGCAAACCGCGCGATCGGCGGCTTCGTGTGCACGGCATTGTTATTTGGCATTTTCGTATTGAGATCGAAGTTTTTTGAGGTCAGTATCGCTGATCAGGTCTTTCGTGCAACCAGACTCATTGAGTATCCAACGCCAAAGATCGTAGTCATGGTGGATTCGTGGGCATTCCAACTCACCCGACCAACGAACGTCGTCAGCCCGCCATCCTGAAATCCGCATGTGCAATGTTCCGTTGTCATCGAATGAATGCCATTCACGCCAATACCATGTCGTATCAGTTGGCTGTTCGTAGCACTGTTGCCACCACGGCGGCGGATTAGTGATCTGCTGGTACTTGGTCATGTGTAGCGGATCGCCTTTGCAGATCAGCTCGAATCCGGTGCCATCCTCGTTGAACGATACGACCATTTTCTCGCCGCATGCCGGGCAAGGAGTGGCAGCGATCGAATCAAGAGACGCGTGGCTGCGAACCATGGCGATTAGGTGATCGGCTTCGTCGTCGAAAATGCCATAGGTGGATTGCATCTTCATACGACATCCTCAGCCAAATAATCGCAGAGATCACCCAGCCGCGGCGGTGGTCTCTTGTGGTACGTAACGACAACACCCGCGGCTTGGGTGCATCGACATTGATCATCGCGGTACAAGGAGCGACGGCCGGAACCAACGTCGCTCGTTGCCATTGTACCGGTTGAACTCGGCCGTGGGCAATTCGATCACTCTGATCAGTGCCTGCCTCCACTCTGCACTCGATCGCTAGCCGCGTTGATCGGTAGTCGTAACCGAGCCGGAACGGTTGACTTTCCATTTGAAAAAGGTCGCAAGTCCGGCTTCGGTTCACGACATGGTTATCTGACGTCCTGCCGTTGTTGCGCGACGAAAGTTAAAAGAGATTGTATCGTAAATTCGCGCGGCTTTGAGGCACAAAACGCCTCGAATTCATCAGGTGTAACATCGCCTTTCGACTCGGTCCACTCGCCATCAATTAATTGAAAAAGTTGGGAACCGGGCTTTGGTAGTGAATGCTCAGAGCCGTCTGGAAAGTGAATTTTGTGCCAATTGTACCCAACTCCTCCTCCGCCTCGAATGAGTCCATTTGTAGAACCTCCAGAATTGATCGGGTCACCTGCAATCGCAACGAACAGCAGTTTGTTGTTGCGTACGCCAGATTGAACCAACAAACGATGGTTGGCGTCGCTGGTCGCCACGGATGTCGAGTCAGTCCAAGATTTGCGATCTGGGACTAGGTACAACGCTACAACTGCAGTGAGGATGAGCAGTGTTGCGATCGAGAACCGAACGCGTCTCAATGAAAGGTCCAATTCAGCTCAGATAACGCAGAGATCACCCAGCCGCGGCGGTGGTCTCTTGTGGTACGTAACGACAACACCCGCGGCTTGGGTGCATCGACATTGATCATCGCGGTACAAGGAGCGACGGCCGGAACCAGCGTCGCTCAATGCCATTGTACCCGGTCAAGTCGACCGTGGGTCAATCGAGAACTCCGCTCCGTCTTTGCCTCCACTCTGCACTCGATCGCTAGCCGCGTTGATCGTTAGAAATCACGCGGGACGGGCGAACGATGTGCAAGCAGACCGAAAACCGCGACTCCCGTCCTCGCGTGCATTTCATGGTTCGTCAGTTTTGCAGCGCGGGGAAACGACCATTGCTCCCACGCGCTGTCCAAAGTCTATCAATCGTGCAGTCATTCATCAAATTCCTGGGGATGCAGGACATGGTCGCGCTGCAGATAGGGAGTTCGCTTGATGCATGCGCCGATAGTGAGTCCGATCAACGTGAGCGCCAGCAAAACGAAAACGGCGAAGATGCAAACGATCATCACAGCGGCGGAGAAAATGGGCGAGTGATCCGTTACGGTCGGATCAATCGCGCCCGACATGATGCGCCAAACCGCGAGGAGCCCCAGAACGCATCCGATCAGAGCGCCGCGTCTTGCGTATGACGATGGCGGAATCTGGGATTGGGAATCGTTGTTCAAGTTGTCACTGGCAGTATCGTTTTGCATGAACGCGATCGCGAACTTCTAGTCTGACGAACGTCCAGGATCACGGCGGACGAACGGAAAGGTGCCCATTGGGTAACGGCGCCTTGAGTCCTGCCGTGCATCCGTTTGTTCTGTCGTCTTCCGATCGCGGCACCGTACCGCCGGGATGCGATCACTGGATTGTATCGCATGCTCGGACCGCACTGCAATTCGAGCCCTGGTTTCGCTCCTGGTTTTGTCCCGCCGAAGACGTGGCCGAAGTCGAATGCCGAAGCCGGACCGTCACACGCGATCCAATGGCGTCAGATGACTCGAGCATCCGGTCGACCGCACTCCATTTCGCGCGCAACAGTTCGGCGAGAGGACGCATTGCCGAAGCCAACAACATGCTGTCGGCCCCAAGATCCGCCAACTCATTCGACTGGTCGATCACTACATCGACACGCCACAATGGAGCACTGTAACGACAGAACGGCGGCGTTGACCGAGCGACGCCATTGTGGTTTCCATGTTCATCCGGCCGATGCGTCGCTTCGGTCCAACGCATGGTTCTGTCGTCTTCTTTAGCGGCACTGTACCGCTGGGATGCGACCATTGGATTGTATCGCATGCTCGGACCGCACTGCAATTCGAGTCCTGGTTTCGTTTCTGAATATGTCCCGCCGACGATGTGGCCGAAGTCGAATGCTGAGGCCGGACCGTCACACGTGTTCCAATGGCAACAAGTGGTTCGAGCATCCGGTCGACCACACTCCATTTCACTCGCAACAGTTCGGCGAGAGGACGCATTGCCGAAGCCAACAACATGCTGTCGGCCCCAATATCTGCCAACTCATTCGACTGGTAGATCACTACATCGACACGCGACGCTCGAGCACCGTAACGACAGAACGCTAGACATCACGGAGGACGGACGATTGATCTTCCACTTCAACAACCACGCAAGCCGTCCTTCCGTGCATGTCATGGTTCTGCCTTCGTGGTTCCACGCAATGGCTCACGATTGAAGACGCACCCTGCGTTTGTAGAGTATACCCAACGCCACCGCCCACGGGATCATGATAAACGCCGTGACCGGAACCGCAGCATGCAACGCGCACCGCAAATAATCACGTAAAGTGAAGTCGGTCCTAATCCTAAATGCTCCCGTCGCGGGATCGACCTCATAGTTCAAGCGAATCGAGTAGTCAAAATAGAGTGCCAGAAACGCAGGCACCGCGAGAACTAAAGACCAGCGTAGCCCACGTCCAAACCCTCGTGAAAACGAAGGGGCATGTCGTACCACCAAAGGCTTTTGCGTCAGGTTTTCACCTTTCGATCGGACTGGAGCGTATGGATTCATCACTTGCGTAATGGTCGGAATGCAAGACGGGCAGGAAGCGGCTTTGCGTGGCAGAACGTTACGAATCACATGGCGACGGCGAAAGACCAACCACTCCAACCAACTCGACTCCGTCGCTCGTGTGCATTCGATGGTTCTGTCGCGTCACTCTCTGTCCGATTCCAACTCGTGAAGTTGCTCACGAAACAGTTCCATCGCCGCACGAGCGTCCGAACTGCCAGAAGAGCGAAAATCATTTTGAGCATCAATGAACGCGGTTCTTGCCGCCTCGATCTGCAATTGTCGAAGTGACGCTCCGGAGCGGTCATCTAACCAAGAATCCACATTCTCGCGAGTTAGTACAGGGTAGTTGCGGAGCGATTTCGGGAGCCGTGTAGTTTCAATCATATCCTGAATCGTCCACAAGGCGTGTTCGCCGATCGTAATATCGCCAGAGTTTATCGAACGCGTTGAGTATCCGGTTGGAATAAGTCGTTCATCTGATAGATGCAGTCTCAATTCCGCAATCGCGGGCAAACCACCGTAGGCCAGACGCGCCTGCGCTGAGTTTACGTAGTCAAAATCGTGCGACGTGGCAATGATCTCGACCGCAGTGTCGAAATCAACATCGGCAGGAGTGATGACTCGCTGGCCCGTGGAGTCGCTGCATCCAGCCGCAACCATCAATGTTAGGAACGCTGCTAACTGGACTTTCATTTAAGCTTGACAGAACGCAGAGATCACCCAGCCGCGGCGGTGGTCTCTTGTGGTACGTAACGACGACACCCGCGGCTTGGGTGCATCGACATTGATCATCGCGGTACAAGGAGCGACGGTTGGGAAGCATCGCCGCCCGTTGCCATTCTACCGGTTGAACTCGGCCGTGGGCAATTCGATCACTCAGATCAGTTCCTGCCTCCACGCTGCACTCGATCACTAGCCGCGCTGATCGACCGCCGTAACCGAGCGGCGACGAGAGATTTTCCATTACAAGTCCGCCCAACTTCGCCGCTTCGGTTCACGGCTTGGTTCTGCGTGTTCTGACGATCCAGTTTATCGCTCGCCTTCATCCCGCGCAATTGCTTCAAATGGACACTCATAGAAGTTCGACCAGTACTTCTCATCGTCGCAATTAAATTCAGCACCACGAGTTTCACGTAGATGACGATAGCGTGCTCGGTTCAATTCCTTTGCAACAGAAAGCGTAACGCCACACCAGTCCATAATCAATTTGATTGCTTCCAATCTTTCACCAGCGATGATACGAACATCGAGCGTGTCTTGTTGGACATCCGACAGTGCATCAAGTTTTGGAGCATTGTTTGACATGTCAACGCGCTACACGTGGTTTTCGATCATCAGTGTCCCGGAACTTCTACATCGCAGAACGCAGAGATCACCCAGCCGCGGCGGTGGTCTCTTGTGGTGCGTAACGACAACACCCGCGGCTTGGGTGCATCGACATTGATCATCGCGGTACAAGGAGCGACGGCCGGAACCAGCGTCGCTCAATGCCATTGTACCCGGTCAAGTCGACCGTGGGTCAATCGAGAACTCCGCTCCGTCTCTGCCTCCACGCTGTACTCGAACGCTAGCCGCGTTGATCGTCGCCCGTCACCGCGGACGGACGGTTGATGTTCCATTCAATTAAACGCGCAAGCCGTCCTGCGGTGCACGGGATTGTTACCCGCCGTTGTGGTTCAGTTTATCAATGTAGATCGACCGACCCACCAGGGAATGTACGGCAGACACCAAGCCGGGACAATCCTACGAAGTATGGCGAATGCGATGAACGTGACCAACGCGAATAGGACGGGAAGGCAAACGAGCGGTATCCAAGCATGGTTCTCGTGCAGCCAAGCCAGTAAGTCAGTCGCTGTTGGTTCGCCGCGTCGTTCGGCTACAACGCGAACAGCAGGAATCAATACGGCGACGAAGAATCCGATGATGCCCGCGACGATCACAATTTCGCCAAGTGCGATGTGAAACTTGGAGACAGGCGTTGCATCATCATTGCCGTCGTCGGTTTCAGATGTGGGTGTATAAGGATTCACGACACCAGGCGACAAGTTCGAGGTCGTTTGATTTATTCGGGTAACGCAGAGATCACCCAGCCGCGGCGGTGGTCTCTTGTGGTACGTAACGACGACACCCGCGGCTTGGGTGCATCGACATTGATCATCGCGGTACAAGGAGCGACGGTTGGAACCAGCGTCGCTCCATGCCATTGTACTCGTTCAACTCGACCGTGGGGCAATTGAGAACTCCGCTCCGTCTCTGACTCCACGCTGTACTCGAACGCTAGCCGCGTTGATCGTCACGCGTCACCCGGTACGCGCGAAAGATTCTCCACTTCAAAAACGCCGCCTCGCGTACTCGGGTGCACGCGATTGTTCCTCGGCTCTTAACAGTTGCGGCGATCCACCAGCCGCCTCATTCCGTCTGAATCAGGTCTCGATTGTACTCTGCGGTTTTTCGTCAGTGGGATTCCACGCCAGGTATTTACGAACGATCTTTCCGGTCGTGAAGACGCCAAGTGGCACCCAAATGATAGTCAGTAGCATCATTATTGATCCGCAGTCGCCGCTTCGTGCAGACCACGTCAAAAATGGGTGAAGCACTGTAAATCCGACATTCCACGCACATGTCGATGGCGCAAGGAAGGAACGTAGGAAAATCGCCGAAGTCAGAACGACGAGAAGTAACTGCACGACGAAACCCATCATCGCGAACAACTCAGCACTGTAGATTGCGATCGGTGCTCCTTCGCCACTGCACGCAAGAATGCTCAATCGGAATCACCTGTGCGAGGAACGATACGGATCACGTGGCCGCCGCGAACGACTGACCACTTCAATAAACTCAACTCGGCGGCTCACGTGCATCCGCTGGTTCGCCGCATCTTCGAGCCGATGCATTGTGCCATTCAGTCACCGGAGTGCTGAGGATTATACCGTCCTCGAAACGAGATGTCAGTGATTCGATGCATTCGACGGAAGGATGAACTCGCAATAGTCCAGTAAGTCGGCACCACGGTCATCGAGCACAACGTCGGGTTTGGGTAGGAAACCCAAAAAGCACTCGTCAATGCCGAGAGAGGCAGCAACATCACGCGAGTATTCAGCGCCGCCGCGACTCCAACAATAGAGTGTGTGACCATCGGCATGCATTCGACGAACGTAGTCCACACATGACGTCATCGGGATCTGCTTTGTGCCGAACGTTCGGATCAGCGTGTCATCGACGTCGATGTAAATGATGCGTTTACGTTCCAAGTTCAAAGCATCCGTGTGAAGCGTCAGTCTCTTTCAGTCGGCGAACGTTAGAAATCACGGCGGACGGGCGGGCGATTTGCAAGCAGACCGATTAACGAAACTCCCGTCCTGCCGTGCATTTCATTGTTCTGCTCCATCTTCCGATTGAGTGTAGGAGTGCTCTCGCCCATTCTGTAATCTCCGGAAGAATTCAATCCGGCGTTGAACGTCGACCGGGTCTACCTCTTCACCGTTCTCTGCCGCACTATCACCGGATTCTGGCGAATCATCGGTGAATGTGAATAGCGATTGAAGCGACTGCAATAAGCTTGGCTTCGGTGGACTAAAAGTAGGTTCTATGGATTCTGCGAAAAACTCCATGCGTCGGTCCATTTCCTTTCTTGCGGCGGGCGACATTGCATTGTAGCGGGCGCTAAATTGTCCCCGTCCGTGAATCACTCCGAGTTCTGGAATATACGTGCCACCAGACGACTGAGCGATCTCTTCTGCTGCAACGTAGACGTCGCGATTGTAGTTGACACCACGAGTCCACCATCCAAGCGCGAACATCGCAGGCAAAGCCAAAAGAGTAAAAAGTCCGAATTGAGTTGGTCGCTTCATCAGGTCACATTCTGGCCATTGCCGCGTTTGAATCTGTAGCAGAACGTCAGCCGTCACCGAGGTCGGGCGATGGACTGACCACTTCAATAAACACGACTCCCGACCTTCGTGTGCACGGCATGGTTACCCGTTTTTAATGATTGACCAGCTGGTGAGTCCGGTCGAGCCAAGGCCCGCACTGGGATCCAGTACAAAACCGACCGAAAACCCGGAGTCGAGACGAAGGACGCACTCCGGCGCGTAAGGATCATCACATCCAGTGTAGTACAAATCCTTGGCGTCGAGAATCGATTTCAGTTCATCAAGCGGCATTTTGAGTCGAAGCTTCCAAGGCTCAATGATCAGCGACGGACCGCCATCGAATAGAGCGTCAGCATCACAATGGATTAGTGTCAGAAGATCGTGATTAAAGTGAAACTCGACCGTCCCATAGCGCCAGATACATGAAGTGCGTTTGCGATTGGCAAATGTCGCATCTGTCGGTTCACCTAGCACCTCTCCAACGATGTGCCGCGATACGCCAAGCGCGAACGGCCCAAGTGAACCACGCTCGATTGCCTCCACAATTGAAACCTGCGTGGCCGTCATGAATTTCCGATCGGGTAACGATGGCATTCACCGAGCCGCGGGTGAATGGCTTGCTTCAGAAAACTCGCTGCACGCGGCTTCGGTGCAATGGTTGGTTCTGATTGGCCCGCCGTATCATCGCCTTGCCAACCAATCCTCGATCGTAGCCGAACTCAGATCTCGGTGGCAAGCAATTCTTTCGTGTGCATCACTTACGACTCGCAACCTTGCCCCGCGTGAAACGCGTCTTGAGACAAACCCTCGCAAGCCAATGGCAAACGGATTGCCCCGTTGTTCCATGCTTGAATCGAGGCGAGAGACCGTTTACCGCGCTCGGCATGAACAATTGCGGTTGGACTACTGAGAGGTCTTGAAGCGAGATGCCGGCAGCGAGACCGATTCAGCAAGGGGCAATTCAGAACGACCAAGTTCACGCGGCGGGCGCGTTGGACGTTGATTTCAATACCGACGCTGTCGCCCGCTCGCGTGCAACGCCTGGTTCGCCAGCTATTTTGATTCGTCGAGGGAATGATTCCAAATTGCCGAACCCTTTTCGTGCCCCGCGACGCCAGCGAAAAAAGCTTCGAAGGCATGATCCAAGTCGAAGTCTTCGCAGTTGTCCCACGCCAGTACTTTCGGTTTATGGACGCGAAACCTACCACTGTCCTTGGGCGTATACGGAATCGCAAAGGCGGCCACGGAGGCAGGTGAAAAATATGTACGCATTTCAATGATCAGTGCATCCAGCTTTTCTTCACCAAGCGTGATCCGTCCATCGTAGATCAGTGCTGCATCATTGGCATCCATGTCGTTGGATGCCAGTTTGTTTCTCCCGTATTCGACTGCTGCACCAAGGTCATCATGTGCGAGACGTTCCATTTGACGTCCACCATTCTCGTCAGTGAAGACGAGCATCGGGATCAGCGTATCTCCGTCCGACACGCACCACACCGCGTGGGCTGCGAACATGCCTGCCAATTCCGATGCTGTGATCATTTGCGGCCTCTGCTGGCGAACGATACGGATCACGTGGTCGCCGCGAACGACTGACCTCTTCAAAAAACTCAATTCGGCGACTCACGTGCATCCGCTGGTTCGCCGATTTCTTTGTGTCTCCTTACCGCGGGAACCACGCTGGAAACTCCGTCGTCGTACCCGAAACTATGTCCCTAATACCAATTCCGACCACGCTCCAAGCGATATTGTACCGCAAGTTGATTGGCCCGAAGTACGAGCCCGTAATTGGATGATCACTCAAGTATTGATGCGGGAAATAGAGCGTGTCTGTAAGCTCGGTCAGCCATGCGGGATGTTCATCGAATGCGAGAAATACTCGAACCGTACCCACATACGGACCGACCGACGCAAAGTAGAGTAGCGTCGTCGCAACGACAATCGAGAAACGCCGAAGCCACCGACGACAAAAGCCTTTTGGTGAGTTGGAAAGCAGGACCACCGTCATTGGTACAGTTGCCAATACGAAGACAGCGACGCCCGAATTCCATGCGAACAGTGCCATTCCAATCGCAATCATCGCGGTAGTTGCCAACAGATGTCGGATTGTCATGACGAGAGAAACTTCACCGGCGAACGGCGGCGTTGACCGAGCGACGCCATTGTGGTTTCCATGTTCATCCGCCCGATGCGTCGCTTCGGTCCAACGCATGGTTCTGTCGTCTTCCTCGGCGGCACTGTACCGCTCGGATGCGACCATTGGATTGTATCGCATGCTCGGACCGCACTGCAATTCGAGTCCTGGTTTCGTTTCTGAATATGTCCCGCCGACGATGTGGCCGAAGTCGAATGCTGAGGCCGGACCGTCACACGTGTTCCAATGGCAACAAGTGGTTCGACCATCCGGTCGACCACAATCCATTTCACGCGTAACGGTTCAGCGAGAGAACGCGCGGCCGAAGCCGACGTGCTGCTGTCGGACCCAAGATCTGCCAACTCATTCGATTGGTCGATCACTACATCGACACGCGACGATCGAGCACTGTAACGACAGAACGGCAGCGTTGACCGAGCGACGCCATTGTGGTTTCCATGTTCATCCGCCCGATGCGTCGCTTCGGTCCAACGCATGGTTCTGTCGTATTCCGTGGCGGCACTGTACCGCTCGGATGCGACCATTGGATTGTACCGCATGCTCGAACCGCACTGCAATTCGAGTCCTGGATTCCGCTCCTGATTTTGCCCCGCCGACGATGTGGCCGAAGTCGAATGCCGATGCCGGACCGTCACACGTGTGCCAATGGGAACAAGTGGTTCGAGCATCCGGTCGACCACACTCCATTTGACGCGCAACGGTTCAGCGAGAGAACTCGCGGCCGAAGCCGACGTGCTGCTGTCGGCCCCATGATCTGCCAACTCATTCGATTGGTCGATCGCTACATCGACACGCGACGATCGAGCACTGTAACGACAGAACGGTGCGGTTCAGCGGGGCCGCGCGAACGACTCACCACTTCGAAAACGTCAACTCGCGGCCTCCGTTGCAACCGATGGTTCCCCGCGGTTTTGGAAGTACGGGTGCGAATCAGCTATTGTACACTTGGTATGAGGGCGATGAAATGAGCGACGACGATCATAGCTTCAACAGCGAGAAGAATCATGCGTCCAGGTGCCGGGGCAGTCGATCGGGCAAGGCCAACCAGCAGTGCAACCGGGCAGACGAAGAACCCCAGTGTTCCAAATAGTAGACCGAGTTCGATGAATGGAATGTATTGTTTCGGCCAAATGATGGACCGAATGTCATGCGTCATCCCGAGTCCAGTGAGCGCAACGGCGACAAGGTGCAAGTAGATTGCAGGTCGGACGATTCGCGAGATGCGGCGTTGAGATATATCCGGCGCGACATGCGCGGTAGTGCTCTCAGCGGCTTCGTACGGATTGAGCGTCAATTCGCGTTATAGTTTCAGTCGGGGAACGGCGGCGTTGACCGAGCGACGCCATTGTGGTGTCCATGTTCATCCGGCCGATGCGTCGCTTCGGTCCAACGCATGGTTCTGTCGTCTTCCCAGGCGGCACTGTACCGCTCGGATGCGACCATTGGATTGTATCGCATGCTCGGACCGCACTGCAATTCGAGCCCTGGTTTCGCTCCTGATTTCGTCCCGCCGACGGTGTGGCCGAAGTCGAATGCCGAGGCCGGACCGTCACACGCGATCCAATGGCAACGAATGTTTCGAGCACTTGGTCGTCCGCGCACCGTTTCACGCGCACCATTTCACGCGCAACTGATTGGCGAGAGGACGCTTCACCGAAGTCATCCTACTGTTGTCGGCCCCAAGATCATCCAACTCTTTCGAGGCGTAGATCTCAACATTGCGACGCGACGATCGAGCGCTACGACGACAGAACTACTAAGCTAAACCCTACTCACCCAGTGATATATTTGGATTTCGGGTAATATCGACTACTCAAGTAGCGGATAATACCTGAGAACGCTCGTCTCGTCAAGTTGCGTGATATGCAGTAAGATCACCCTGCTCGCGGCATGTCTTCGGTTCGGCTGCCGCACCGAATTGGGGGACTTGCGTCCAGTTTCCTTCTCTCGTTTCGCTCCATCTAAATTTATAGGGTCAGCATGACGGTTCTTCAATTTGAAAAAGAGGTTTTGCTTTCAGCACAATTTGGGGAAAATGACAAGACTTGGTTTCCCAGGTGGGTGAGGCGATATTCGTTGACTTTGCGAAAAGGGCTTGATGGTGAGTTGGCGGTCAATCGGGGCTCCGTGATCCGCTTTTCCAAAGCTTTGCTTGCCAGCGGTGCCCCGGCATGGCAGCGTTGGCAAGCGGTCCGGGCACTTGAGTGCTATCGGGATCTGGTATTGAAGCGATCTGAGCCTGACCTGTCAGACATCGTGGCGACACTGGCACGGCTGGGAAAGCGAGAGAGAAATATCGAATTGGACGCACCACCAACCGCCGAGGAACTTGCTCGATTGCGGGGGAACGTCAATCGCTCTGAGCCGCTCTTGATCCAAACCATGCGGGGTGAAATGCGAGTCCTGCACTATGCAATGGCGACGGAGAGGGCCTACGTGCGTTGGGTCAAGCGATTCATGACGCACGTCGGTTCGGAGAAGTTGGAGCAGTTCAATGAACTCGACATTGCCACCTTCCTAACAGCCCTGGCAACACGCGATCAAGTGTCCGCGAGCACTCAAACGCAAGCGCAGTCGGGGATTCTGTTTCTGTATCAGTGCATTTTGGGAAAACGTTTGGGGTTCATTGACGCGGTAAGAGTGAAGCGTCCGGAGACGTTGCCGGTTTGGTTCAGCCGCGAAGAAATCGGAAAGCTGTTGGATCAATTGACCGGCATGCACCGTTTGATGTTCTTGTTGATGTACGGGTCGGGACTTCGGCACAAGGAGTGCCGTCGGCTGCGGATCAAGGACATTTGCTTTGACGCCAAGCACATCGTGGTGCGTGATGGTAAAGGGGAGAAGGATCGAGTGACGTTTTTGCCGGAGCAGGCGATTGCGGAATTGAAGCGTCAGATTGAAACAGCGGAGCGTATGCATCACAGGGACGTTGCCGACGGATTTGAACAGGTGTACTTGCCGTACGCATTGGGTCGCAAGTATCCCAATGCGTGCAAGGAACTGGGTTGGAAATGGGTCTTTCCTTCTCGTCAGCGCAGTCGAGACAAACGCAGTGGTCAGGTTTGGCGGCACCATATCAGCGAGGAGCAGTTTGCCAATGCTCTGAAAGCGGCTCAGAAAGCGGCCGGGATCACAAAGAACGGGGTGCCGCACTCACTTCGTCACAGTTTCGCGACGCATCTGGTCGAGGACGGGACGGATTTGGCCACGGTGCAAAAGCTGATGGGGCACAAAGACATTGAAACGACGATGAAGTATGTGCATGTCGACGTGGGATTTGACGGCCGCTTGCAAAGTCCGATCGATCGGTTGATGCAAGAGGGAGGTTGCCTTGGTGGTGGCAACGCAATCCGTTTAGCGTCGTTGTGATGTCAGACGTAGAGTCGACGTGCTGGATGATGCGAGGTTTCTGAGAATTGGTTTGAGAACGGGACGCTCTCGAGAACGTGGCGGCTGATTTGGGCAGGCGTAAGAACCGGACGCTATCGAGAACGTCCCGCTTAGAACGCGGAGGAAACAAAGCATTTTGCGAGATAGTGGCATTGAATCCCAAACAGCTCAACCTATGGAAGCGGATGACGCTATCAAACGCCGTGAGCCGTGACGCGTGAGCGGCCGGGTCTTATACGTATTAAGCATCCATTTCAGTGCGTAAAACCCGTGGCCTGACGGCCAGCGGCTCAGGGCGTATGACATCGAAGAGCGTTTGATAGCACAAACAGGCTAAGCGGGACGTGCTCGTGAGCGGCCGGGTCTTATACGTATCAAGTATCCATTTCAGTGAATAAAACCCGTGGCCTGACGGCCAGCGGCTCAGGGCGTATGACACCAAAGAGCGTTTGATAACATAACTAGGCTAAGCGGGACGTGCTCTATCGCGTGGCGGGTGATTTGGGCAGGCGTTTTTCGTGCCAATGGGTGCGAGCTGTTTCGTGCAAATGTGTTGTGCCTTTTGGGGTTGCGCAAGGTTATGTCTCTACTGTCGGCGCACCTGGTGGCCCCAGTGAGCCTCAGGCGCTAGCCGTGGGCTGTTCAAAATTTGGGGTTGTAAGGGGATTGGCATGCGCAACTTTTCTCCCTACGCCGAAGGCGTTTAACAGCATAGCCCAGGGTTAAAGCCGTCATTCGCCTTGGCGAATGACGCTGCAACCCTGGGTACAGATAAGGTCCCCACCAGTACCTCACTCCCGCTCCGATTTTGGCGGCTTCGCCGCCAAAATCGGAGCGGGAGTGAGGTGAGAGTCGATCGCATTCTCAACCCAGGGTGGCGGTCCCACTCGTTACACTCGCGGGAACCTTACCCTGGGCTATGTTGTTAAACGCCTTCGGCGTATCTTCCAAAGGGAGGAACCAAACCGGCTGATTGAAGTTGCAAGTCAAGACCAATGTTTTGCCGGCCCAGGCTAGCGCCTGAGGCTCACTTTGATTGTGGGCCGGCCCACGGCTAGCGCCTGAGGCTCACTTTGATTGTGGTGCATGGATCGTAAACATGGAATGGAAAAACAATGTCAACCCCAAACTTTGAGCAGACCAGGCTTGGGCGGATTGGCACGAGAACAGGCTGCGCATATCAGCCGGTTTCGGGCTGGGTGGGTCTCTCTGGACCTTGGGGGCTCGTTTCCAGTATTGTCCCCGAGACGGGGCAGGGCAGGGCGGTTGGGTGACAACGAGACGAACATCACACACGCGAAGGATCGCAGGTGCAGGCTTTACAGCGATATCGAGATTACATCTTGCCGGTGGGGATCATTTCCTGCCTGCTGGTGATCTTGGTCCCGCTGCCGACCGCGATCATGGACTTTTTGCTTGCGGCCAACATCACCGCTGGCGTTATCATCCTGTTGACCACCATTCATGTGGCCACGCCGCTGGAATTCAGTGTTTTTCCGACGCTGCTGCTGGCAACCACTTTGGCTCGACTGGTCCTGAACATCGCCACGACGCGATTGATCTTGACAGGCGCGGAAACTCGTGGACTGGACGCGGCGGGCGGTGTCGTCAGGAGCTTTGGTCAGTTCGTCGCGGGGGATCAGATCGAAGTCGGTTTGATCCTGTTCTTGATTTTGATCGTCGTCCAGTTCGTCGTCATCACCAAAGGCTCGACACGAATCAGTGAAGTCGCCGCCAGATTTGCTCTGGACGGCATGCCTGGAAAACAAAGTGCGATCGACGCGGATTTGAACGCGGGCGTGATCGACTCGGCGACGGCCGGAAAACGTCGAGCCGAGGTGGCCGATCAAGCAGACTTTTACTCAGCGATGGACGGTGCGGGAAAGTTTGTCCGGGGTGATGCGATCGCCGGATTGCTGATCACCGCTGTGAACATCATCGGCGGACTGTACATCGGCGTGATTCATGCCAAGATGGAGATCGGTACCGCTGCGTCGACTTTCACAAAGTTGACGATCGGCGACGGACTGGTCAGCCAAGTGCCCGCGCTGTTGATCTCGCTGGCTGCCGGTATCTTGGTCAGCCGAAGTTCAAGACGCACCAATCTGTCGAGTGATTTCATTTCCCAGTTGCTGGGCAGCTCAAAATCTCTTTATGCTGCGGGCGTCTTTCTGTGCCTATTGATCTTTACCGGCTTGCCCGCGATTCCACTAGCGTTGCTGGGCGGCGGCTGCATCACAATGGCAGTGATCTTGGGCAAACAGGAAGCTCAACGCGAAGCTGCGGAACGGGAGCCGGCGAAACCTGCAACGGCCACACAAAAACGAGTGGAAGATTTCTTGACGGTCGATCCGATGGAAGTTTCGATCGGAATCGGCCTGCTGGCTTTGGCTGACCCCGCGCGGGGCGGCGATTTGATGCAACGCATCAGCAATGTTCGTAATCAGATGGCGGGCGACATCGGAATCGTATTGCCCAAAGTCCGCGTACGAGACGAATCAACATTGGCTGAAAACGAATATGAAATTCGAATCAACGGCAACCTGATCGCGAAAGGCGATTTGCGTCCCGACAAGATTCTGGCGATCGACGACGGGCGCACAACGGGCACCGTTTCGGGTGAAAAAGCGACTCCGCGGGAATATGCGTTGCCATCGATTTGGATCGATGCCGACTCGCGGGACCAAGCCTTGATCTACGGGTACAAGACACAGACACCTGTGGCGGCGTTGGTAGAGCATTTGGAGATGGTCGCACGGTCGCACGCGGACGAACTGCTGTCGCGTGACGCTACCAAACACTTGATTGATGAATTGCGAAGCGTTGCGCCGGCGATCGTCGATGAGTTGATTCCTCAAGTCGTACAGGTTCACGACGTTCAGTACGTCCTGCGTAGCCTGCTGAACGAGAACGTGACGATTCGTCAGTTGGGATTGATTTTGGAATCACTGGGAGAGATCGCGAGAACGGTCTCCGATCCGGTGCAGTGGACCGAGCATGTTCGACGAGGATTGTCACGCACGCTGTGCGCTCAATTTCGAGATGCGAGTAACACGCTGCATGTCGTCGAATTGTCGCCAGAATTGAACGATCAGATCACAAATGCCTTGTCCGATGCCACCTTTGGGCCAACCGTGTCGAACCAATCCGACATCACCACAAAAGAAACGCAAGACTTCACTTGCAAGACAGTTCGTCAAGCAGTTAAGAACCTGTTGCGAGACGGACATCCACCTGTGTTGTTGGTCTCCGCCGAAATTCGACCGATCGTGAAACAGATCACGCGAGGCACGATGCCTTGGTTGAACGTTTTATCCCATCGTGAAATCACCCGAGACACAACCATCCAGTCGCACAGCGTCGCCGGCACTCAAAAATCCATCGCCGCCTGATCCGTCACTTGGTTCCTAGAGCGTTTCCATCCATGCGAATCCAAATATTCCGAGCCGCCAGCTTGCAAGCTGCCCTGGAGGAAATCCGCCAGGAGATGGGTCCCGATGCATCGGTGCTGAGAACACGTCAGCGACGTGACGGTTGGATGGGATGGCTGGGACGAACGTATGTCGAAGTGACCGCTGGGATCAGCGAAGGAAGCCATGCCCATTGCGACGCATCGTCGCATGAACATTCTCAGCAACAGTCAATCGGTTCCGGATCGAGTGGCGGCTACGCTGATGGTTTCTCAGGAAACGACTTCGGCAGGGATGTGCTCGGTCCGCTGGATGTGCGTCAAACCAATCCGCGGCTTGATCGGCTTAGCGATCGTTATCGCGGCCCGGAGACGCTACCGATGTGGGACGCATCTGGCGAGTCGGTCAAACCACGATTGATCGAGCCGGCCCTGCCGCCGCAGCTCGCCGAGCTGGAGAAGTCTTTGCGAGCGGCCGGTGTGCATGAGACGATCGTATCGCGTTGGATCCGATCCACATGCAGCTTTGCCGCAAATTTGGGAGACGATTTCCCCGAGCCATGGCTGGAACACTTACAACGCAGTGTCGCCCGAGAGATCCGCTGGAGCGGACCGATTCGAACGCAACCGGGCAGCCGCCATGTCGTGGCATTGGTCGGACCCACCGGGGTGGGCAAGACGACGACGGTTGCCAAATTGGCCGCCGGATTTCGTCTGGATTCCAAGCGGCGAGTCGGCCTGCTGACGATTGACACCTTTCGCATCGCCGCAGTCGAACAATTGAGATCCTACGCCGACATCATGGACTTGCCGATGCAGGTCGTCGAACAACCCGATCAGATGCAACCCGCGCTCAAACGTTTGGGCGACGTCGACTTGGTCTTGATCGACACGGCCGGACGTAGCCCGAGAAGCGACAGTCGTATCGAACAATTGGTGGAACTGCTTCGTTTGGCGGAAGTCGACGAGACGCACTTGGTGCTTAGCGCGACGAGTTCTGCTGCGGTGATCGGCTCCGTCCTGCAAGGATTCTCGCCCGCGCATCCCACCTCAGCGATCTTGACCAAGCTCGATGAGACGCCGTGCACTGCCGCAGTGTTGTCAGCGGTGACCGCATCGGCAACGCGTCCAGGCATGCCCTTGAGTTACATCACCAACGGGCAACAGGTTCCTGATGACATTGCGATCGCGGATGCCACCGCGCTGGTGAGTCGACTGCTGCCTGCACCGGTGTCGTTGCCAGACGTAGGGGCGGCGTAGCAAACGGAATACCAGAGCGAAGAAGGTTTTATGAATTTTCTCGCAAAAAGATTTATCTTGGGCTTAGCAGACGCCCGATACAGAAACAGTGGAGAGCTACAAACTTTGAAACGGACTTGAGAAGTTTTTTTGAAGTGTAGCTCAGTCAACTTGGAAAACACTTCCGGCAGGACGCCGGCGGATACGAATTGGTTCACGGAGGATTGAATGCCAGCCGCAGTTTCAACGGACGAAGAAATCCTAGAGGTTTGGAAGCAGTTTAAACAAACCGAGAAGGATTCGGCCGACTACGAACCCCTTCGTAATCGTTTGGTCGAACGCTATATGCCATTGGTTCGCTACAATGGCGAACGCATTTGGCAACGATTACCAGACGGGGTCGAGTTGGATGACTTGATCAGCGCAGGCATCTTTGGATTGATGGATGCGATTGACGCCTACGACATGGATCGAGGCGTTAAGTTTGAGACCTACTGTGTGCCACGGATTCGTGGTGCCATGTTGGACGAACTGCGTACGATGGACTGGGTGCCCCGATTGGTACGTAGCAAGGCCAGCAAGCTGGGTGTTGCTCGCAAGCAATTGGAGACAAAGTTTGGACGACCACCAACGGTCGCCGAATTGTCGGCCCACATGGAGATCAGCATCAAAGAAGTCGAAAAGATGCAATCCGATGCCAACGCCGTCGGCGTGGTGTCATTGAACAAAAAGTGGTACGAAACGGACAGCTACAAAGACGTTCGAGAGATCGACATCTTGGAAGACAAGAAGGGTGAAGACCCGACGCGTCGCGTCCAAAAAAACGATCTGATGCGATTGGTCACCAAAGGACTCAACCGCAACGAACGCTTGATCATCATTCTGTACTACTACGAAGAATTGACGATGAAGGAGATCGGGGCCACTCTCGATCTTTCTGAATCACGCGTCAGCCAGATGCACACATCGATCGTCAACCGGTTGCAATCGCAACTGGGCCGGCGACGCATCGAGTTCGGAACGTAAATAGAAGTACGTCAGCCTTTCTAGGCTGACACGAGACTGTGTATGTCAGCCTAGAAAGGCTGACGTACGCGATGGTCAGTCTGGAAAGGCTGACGTACGAATGCGGCATCCCATGCTATGGGATGCCGCTTTTTTTGTTGCATCTGGGTCTTTCACAAACACCTGCCGTTGATTCAAGCCACTGGGCGGCTCATGCTGGGGCATTCCGTTGCTTCCTGGGTTTCACATTTGTTCTTGAGTTTCGCCATGTGCCGTGTCCATTCCCTCCTCGCCCTGATGCTGGCCTTGACGATGACACAGATCCCGGCATCGGCAGAGAATCCTGGCCGAACCATCTTTGCCGATCCATCCGAACTGGCCTTGATCAGCAACGATTTTGAAATGGCCGACGGTGCCGCTTGGGATGGAGCCAGTCGGCTGTTTGTGCCCGATGTCAAAGGTCAAGTGCTCAAGGTCTTTCAGCTACGCAATCCCGAGGACGCCGCCAGAACGCGTGCCAGTGGGCTCGCAATCTCGGGCACGTGTTTTCAACTGGGACACTTGTATTTTGCCGATAATCGCGGTGCCCGGATCGCGATACTGGGCAACGAAGGCCCCGGGGTGACGTTGGCCAAGTTCAACGAGAACCAGCGTCCCAACGATCTTGACGTTGACGCGATGGGCAATGTTTACGTCACCTTCACACCCGAAGGCGTGGTGAGAAAAATCACGCCTGACGGAAAGGTGACCGTGCTCGTCGATGGACTGTCCACTCCCAACGGGATCGCTTTGTCGCCCAGCGGACGAACGCTCTATGTGTCGTCGGCGAAAACAGGAATTGTTTATCGATTAGCGATCAGCGACGGCAATGAACCTGCGACAGCCGAGTCCTTTGCCCAGTTGCCTGAAACCGAGAACGGATTCCGCGGTGATGGCATGTGCACCGATCGCGCGGGCAATCTCTACGTCACCGGCGCCGAGTCGGTCACCGTGTTTGCAACCTCAGGCGAAATCGTTGACACGCTGCAGACTCCCGAGCGACCGATCAATGTGGTACTTGGTGGAATCGATTCACGGGTGTTGTTTATCAGCACACTGGGTGGACTCTACAGCATCCCCGTCGATGCCTACGCTATCGCCCCGACTCCCAACTCAGGGACACCTCAACAAGAAACCTCCGGTGAATCGACGAGGGAGGAAAAGGCGATGCCGGCTCCGATCTCCACCGTGATCCGACCATCGATTCGCTCACAGCTGAACGTGGTCTACGCAACCGTCGACGGACGCGAATTGCTGATGGACGTGTTCACGCCGACCAGTGGCTCACCGGCAAAGCCATGTGTGATCGTGGTGCACGGCGGGGGCTGGCTCAACGGCGACAAGACTCGATTTCGTGCCCTGGCGTTACGGCTTGCTGAGCGTGGTTATGTCACGGCGGCGATTGAGTACCGACTGGGCTACGAAGCGTGTTTCCCCGCCGGGATTCGCGACTGCAATGCGGCGACGATCTTTCTGAAAGAGAACGCGGGCCGTTTTGGCCTGGACCCCAATCGAATCTCTGCCGTTGGCGGTTCCGCTGGCGGTCATCTCGTCGGCTTGATGGCGGCGGGTGCAAACAACGACGAACTGAAACATCCCGCAGATCAAGGCAAGAACGCTTCGTTGAAAGCCGCCGTCGTGATGGCGGGGCCTCTGCAGGTCGCCAGCGGCAGCGTTGCCGAGCGATCAAGCGGTCCCGAGGCAAACAGCAATGCGGTGCAATGGATTGGCGCTGATTTCACCACGGCACCCGAGATGTATCATCTTGCCGACGCGTATGAGCAGATTTCCAGCAGCATGCCTCCGACGCTTTTTGTTTCAGGCAGCTTGGACAACCCAGAACGTAACCAGCCATCACGCGACAAGATGACTTCGCTGGGTGTCTTCAATCGATTGATCGTCCACCCTGGAGCCAAGCACGGCCATTGGAATCAGGCTGATTGGATTCTGAGAGTCGTTGCCGACGTCGATGGCTTCTTGAAACAACAGTTGTAGGAACGGCGAAAGCGGACATGCGAATTGCTCACATCATCACTCGGATGATCATTGGAGGCGCGCAAGAAAACACATTGTTGAATTGCCTGGATCTGATGCACGATCATGGCGATGAGGTGCTGCTGATCACGGGGCCGTCAGTTGGTCCCGAAGGAAACCTTTTGGATCAGGGCAGGGCAGGGGAGTTGCCAATTGAGCAGGTGCCGTCACTGCGACGTGCGATCCATCCCTATCACGACTGGCAAGCGACACGCTCGATTCGATCGATTTTGAGAACTTTTCGTCCGGATGTGGTTCACACACATAGTGCAAAGGGTGGATTACTCGGACGACATGTGGCTTGGGGGTTGCGAGACAATGAGGGACAGCGACCTGCGGTGATTCACACCGTTCACGGCGCACCGTTTCATCCTTTTCAGTCCGCGCCCGCCCGAGAGTTTTTTCGACGGTGCGAACGTTGGGCCGCCCAACGTTGCCATCACATGGTCAGTGTCGCCGATGCGATGACCGATTTGATGGTGGATGCGGACGTGGCACCGCGGGAAAAGTTCACGACAATCTACAGTGGAATGGACGTTGACCCGTTTCTGCATTCGGACGACCATCGCCAAGCGATCCGTGACCGCTTTGGTTTTCGCAACGAGCATGTGGTCATCGGCAAGATTGCCCGGTTGTTTCACCTCAAGGGACACGACGACCTGATCACTGCCGCCGCCATCGTCGCATCAGAATATCCCCAGGTGCGATTTTTACTGGTAGGCGATGGGCTGCTGCGACAGCCATTGACGGATCGGATCGCTTCGTTGGGGTTACAAGATCACTTTGTCTTTGCCGGCTTGGTCCCGCCCTCGGAGGTGCCGCCGCTGATCGGAGCCATGGACGTGCTGGTCCATACCTCGCTGCGAGAGGGGCTCGCTCGTGCGTTGCCTCAAGCCCTGTTGGCGGGTAAACCGGCGGTCAGCTACGACGTGGACGGAGCCCGCGAGGTCGTGATCAACGACCAAACCGGCTACCTGATTGAGCCCGGTGACACCCAGGGATTGGCAAAATCGCTCAGTAAATTGACGGGAAATCAAAAGTTGCGGGCGGAACTGGGCGGGGCAGGGCAGAGGCGTTTTACCGAGCAATTCCGGCACGAAACGATGACACGGCTGATACGAGAGCTCTATCTGCGGACCCTGGGCAGCCTTTCAAGGTAGTGCCGAATTGAACTATCATGACGAGGCTGACGGAACTGACCTCGACTGAACCAGCCCCCCGATGACCAAGACCCGAGACTTCTTTGGCCCATACCGACTTGCGCGGCTGATTCGCTCTGGATCCACTGCAGAGGTATGGGAAGCGATCGACGAAAACACGAACGAGCGATATGCACTCAAAATCTTGAAGCGGCAGAGCGCGGGCGACAGGACCGAGGTCGCGATGCTCAAACATGAGTACAACGTGGGCAAGGACCTCGCCAGTCCGCGAATCATCAAGATCCTGGACTACCAAGTCGCCAACGACCGTCCATTCCTGGTCCTGGAACTGTTCAGCGAACTGAATATCAAACAAGCCTTGCGGCGTGGCCCCGAATCGCTGGCGTTCATGCTGCGAAAGATCATCGAGCAAGCCGGCGAAGGCCTCTACTACATGCACACCAAGAACTGGTTGCACCTGGACATCAAGCCGGACAATTTCCTCGTCAGCCGAGACGGCGAAACCAAACTCATCGACTTCACCATCAGCGAGAAAAAGAAAACCGGCCTGAGCAAGCTGTTCCACAAATCCAAGACGGCTCGCGGGACTCGCAGCTACATGGCCCCGGAACAGATTCGCTGCAAGGTCTGTGACGAGCGAACCGACATCTATGCCTTTGGCTGTGTCCTGTACGAAATGTGCACGGGAAAACCACCGTACACCGGCGACACGCCCAACGACTTGCTCAGCCGACACCTGAGTTCGTCGATCCCAAGCCCGATTGTCCATAACGACAACATCACCCCCGAATTTGCCGCCATCGTCAAACGCATGATGGCAAAGAATCCCGCTGATCGACCGGACTCGATGTGGGATTTCTTGAAAGAGTTTCGAACGACTGAAATCCATCGCAAACGCCCCCGAAAACCAAAGATCAGCGTGTTCGACAGCATGCCGGGAATCAAGGGTGCCGACGACATGCTCCGCAAAGATGCCGGCCTGGAAAACGATGTCATTGAATACGAGGACTGATACGAGATGAGCGCTGGCCCCGGACTGGAATTTGAAAACGAAATCGCTGATCTGGAATCACGCATCAGCGTGCTGGAACGGCAAACCGATCGCAGCAACGAAGTCGAGAACGAACTTCGTGAACTGAGACTGCTGCGCGTCAATCAATTACGCGATGTCTATTCGTCACTGGACGCTTGGCAAACGGTGCAAGTTGCTCGGCACAAAAATCGACCGTACACCAAGGACTACTTGAATCTGGCGTTCGACGAGTTTGTGGAGCTGCACGGCGATAAGCATTTTGGCGACGACCGTGCGATGATCTCAGGCTTTGCCAAACTGGATCGCTTTAAAGTCATGGTGCTGGGTCATCAAAAGGGACGCACGTTCAAAGAACGCGCCGCCTGCCATTTCGGCTGCGCCCATCCCGAAGGTTACCGCAAAGCGATGAGCAAGATGCGTCTGGCTGAAAAGTATCGCTTGCCGTTGATCTGTTTTATCGACACCCCCGGTGCCTATCCCGGCGTCGGCGCCGAAGAACGCGGACAGGCCCAGGTGATCGCCGAAAGCATGTTCAAGATGAGTCGTCTGAGAACCCCGATCATCTGCGTTGTGATCGGCGAAGGTGGCAGCGGTGGAGCATTGGGCATCGGTGTGGGCGATCGAATCGCGATGCTGAAACATTCCTACTACAGCGTGATCAGCCCGGAGGGTTGCGCGGGGATTCTGTGGAAGAGCCACGAACACGCCCCCAAAGCAGCCGCGGCGTTGAAGTTCACCAGCGACAGCCTGAAGAACCTGGGCGTGGTCGATGATGTTTTGGAAGAACCCCTGGGAGGCGCCCATCGTGATCATCACCAAATGGCGACTCGATTGAAAACGTATCTGTCACGAGCGCTGACCGAACTGGAAAGCCAGGACGTGGATGAGATGCTCGACGCTAGGTACGAAAAATTCCGTCGCATGGGCGTGTTTCTTGACGGCGGGGTCGAGGAACTTGCGACCTGACTCGAGGTTGGCTACTGCACTTGCACCTGCAGGTCGACCGCAAGTTCAACGAAGCACCCGGCTGTGGCGTTTTTGTTTAACAGGTAGTCGAAGGTTTTGAAGTTACGCTTTTGCGCGAGGCATTGGTCTTAGGTAACCCGAAGCGTGAGCGAGGGATGAGTCAAGATCGAATCTCCCTCGCTTTCGCAGCGGGTTACCCAAAAGGAGCAACTTCATAAGCCGAAGGCGACGCTCAATGAAACACTGCCTACCCTTCGGGCACGGGTTAAAAAGAACATGGAACGGCTGCGGGTCAATCGAGAATGGGACGCCTGCGAGGCGAAGCAGTGCAGGGGAGTTGCTTCGAAGTGAGCCTCAGGCGCTAGCCGTGGGCCCGGCACCACAATCCGCTTCAGGCCCACGGCTAGCGCCTGAGGCTCACTGGGGCCAGCAACGGCGACAACTCGTTGTTGATCGAGTCCGCAACCGGAATAACCCGAATTCGTCGTCGTCGGTGAAAACTGGATTTGCGATGCAAAGCAAATCGAATTTCGTGAAATCAGAACGTCAAACCGGACGATCTGAGACTCAAAATCGAGCCTCAAAACCGATTTCGATTTGGGGCTCTTTGACAAGCGTCGCAACGGTGCAGCAACGCCGCCCAAAACTCTCTTTCGGCGACCCGAATCCGCTCTCCATTTTGCTTGGTTGTCGACGCCGTGCTTGGTTGTCGACAACCAAGCAATCTCGCTCGTCGTTGGTTGTCGACAACCGATCACGGTGACGCCTGGAACGCGGCGAACAAACTCTTCGATCGCTTTCGCCCAGCGATCTCGGACGCTCAGCGAGGATGCCCGACGAGAGCTCGGATTGGCCATCAACGGACGAACCATCTGGGCAGACAGGAACCTGGAAACGGCGAAACACAGGGCGTTTTAGCCACTTCTGCAACGTCCGATAATCACTCTTATGTTGTATTCAGGCTGCGGAAATCCCCGTATTTGAGCGATTTCCGTGTTTCGCCGTCCCGGAACCCGATGTCGATCAACGCTGACCAAGGCTGAACCACGAGCCCTGCTTCCCCAAGCTCGACAACACAGCCTCTCGCTCAATGCAACGGCAACCAAACTGCAACGTCAGCCTGGCAATGCGGGGTCGATCATGAGCCAAGCGGTGTCCGCCGCGAACTGGAGAAGAGACCAACATGCCAGTCGAATTCGCCAGTCAAATTCGCCGTTTGAATTCGATGATCGAGCGCCCCAAAAGAATGAGAGCTGAGCCCTTTCACCAGCCCTTGAATTCAGCGTCACCACGGCCGCGGAATTGGTCGCCAACGATCGTCCTGGAACCGTCCCAAGACAGCCTCGCATTTTGGCTCTGCTGAACGCCAGACCGGACGTGATCAACACAGATTGCTCTCCGGAGAATTGCATGATTCCTGCGAACCTCCAACCTCCAAAAGCTTGCGTCGCCCAGCTCAAAGCGCTACGATCAACCGATCCCCCCAACCACCCATCCGGGCCGGGGCAAATCTCCCTCTCATCGAAAGACAAAATCAATGGACAACATCGGACCTATCATCGGCGGCGTGCTCTACCTCGGTTTCATCATCCTGATGATCGCCAGCCTGTGGATCGTTTTTCAGAAAGCAGGAAAGCCGGGGTGGGCGTCAATCATCCCGATCTACAACGCGATTGTTCTGATTGAGATTGCCGGGAAACCTCTCTGGTGGATCTTGCTATTGATGATCCCGTTTGTGAACATCATCTTTGGAATCATGCTTTCCATCGCGATCGCAGAAAACTTCGGCAAGTCCACTGGGTTTGGCATTGGATTGGCTTTCCTCGGATTCATCTTCTTTCCGATCCTGGCATTCAGCGACGCCCGCTATCTGGGCGTTCAAAACACTCAGGTGAACTGACCATTGAACGACGAACCCTCAAGCGTCAATCCGTTCGCTCCTCCCTCGTTCGACGATTACGAACGCGGGAGGACAGGATTGCTATCAGAGGACCAACCGGAGCCCACGCCGTGTCCCGCATGCGGCTCCAAAGACTCGCAACCCGCTGCCTATGACAAATGGCACGGTCGGCGCGGCCCACGAGCATTGCAGGACATGATCTGCCAGTCCTGTGGGGCAAACTTCGATGGCGAAACCGGCGTGGAATACCCACCTCGAAAGAGCCCGATGGTGTGGTTCCTGCTTTCTTTGCTAGCGTGTGCGATTTATGTAGCGCTCACGATTTTGCTGTGACGCACCGCATCAAAAGTTCAACGTCTGCGGCAATCCGATCGGTGCTGGATTGGGAGCCGACGAAGGCTGCCCATTGGGTAGTATTCCGGATGCTGAATCGATCCATCCTTCGACCTGTCCGGGCGTGACGTTGGGCAAACCGGGAAACGATTCTTGAGTTCCGGAAAAAAGCCCCGAATCCGCCCCCATACCGGCACCGGAGCCCGATTCGTGGAACCGCTCGTCAAAACGCTCCAGGTACGGCCGGATCACTTGATGAATCTCCGGCGGGATGACCGATTCGGTGCGATCAAGTGTCCTCGCTATGAAGTTGCCGCTCTTGCTAGCAACGATCGACCTGCGGATACCGTCGCCCATCAGAGTGACAGCAAAGAGTGTCACGAGGGTGCAGTACAGGGCTCCTTTTGCTAGCCCAAAAAGCGCACCGATCTGACGATCGAACTCCCGCAACTTCATTCGGTCGATGGAGTTGCTGACCATGCGAAATGCAACCCAAATCACGAGCGAGGTTCCGATGAACAGGATCAGCATCGCCAGAAAGCGATTCCAGGGTGGCTCGGCTTGGATCGATTGACTCAGGGGCTCGCGGAAACGGTAGGCGACGAAGTAGCTGACCAGGATGGAAGCAATGGACGCCAACTGCCAAGCAAACCCTTTGACGGCACCGAAGATCCCGGCAGCGACCAAGATGATCAACATCACGATGTCATAGACTTCCACAGTTTCGCGTCCGTTGCCTGAGTGAGTGCGTTAACGTTTCGGATTCTAGGGAATCCGGCTTCGCGAACGAAGATCGATTTTGTTTTGCTAGCGAAGCGAAGTTGCCGGACTCGTGTCGACCCGGACGCTCTGAAATGTCTAGTATCGCAGCGTGGCAGACTTCAAAACACACATCACCGTCAGCACCGTTGGTGGTATCGCGTACGGATACTGGGGTGCAGCGACTCAAGGCATGACCGTGGAGAACGGCATGCTGGCCGGTGGCTTGTGCGCCGTCAGTGGAATGCTGCCCGACTTGGACAGCGACGGTGGAATTCCGTTGCGTGAGACCAGCATGTTTGCGGCCGCGGTGGTACCGATCTTGATGATCGATCGATTTCGTGATTACGGATTGTCGCGAGAGTCGATGGCCTTGGCGGCGATGATCATCTACTTGGGAATACGATTCGTCGTGGTCGAATTCTTCAAACGGTTCACGGTGCACCGCGGCATGTGGCACAGCCTGCCTGCTGCCGCGGCGGCAGGCTTGATCGCCTACTTGTTGATGCCCAGCCAAAGTGAAGCGGTGCGCGCATACAAAAGTTTTGCCGTGGTGTTGGGTTTCATCATCCATTTGATTTTGGATGAGATATGGGCGGTTGAAGTCGGTGTGGGAAGATTGAGAACAAAGAAATCATTTGGCACGGCATTAAAGTTCTTTGGCCCCAATGCGACGGCCAATGCGTTCGTCTACTTGATGGTCATCGGTTTGTCATACGCGGCATGGCATGACGATGGGATCTGCAAACGCCTAAAGGAACAAGAACGTTCGTGGATCTTTGGTCCGACACAGTACACGGCGCCGGTAGAACCGCCTCCATTCACGATGCCGCAGTTCGCGCAGCCGGCGCCGCCGTATTACGATCCAAACAGTTGGACGCGGTGACGCTCACGTAGAAGCGTCTCTCCGAGACGCTAAGGAGACGGGACTACGCGTTTCATTATCCACGAAGCCGCGTCTCTCCGAGGCTCGGAATTCCGCGTCTCGGAGAGACGTGACGACGTGGTTCATTGCGAGTCTCGGAGAGACGCGACTACGTGGTTTGCCGACTAGCGTTCCAAGATCAGGGTGACGGGACCGTCGTTGAGGAGTGACACTTTCATGTCAGCGGCAAAGACTCCTTTTTGGACACCAATCCCCTGCCCTGCCAGCAGATCCGCGTAATGCAAATAGAGTTCGTTGGCGATCTCCGGATGTGCAGCACCGGTGAACGCGGGTCGGCGTCCTTTCCGGCAATCTCCCAGAAGCGTGAATTGGCTGACGACCAGGACCTCTCCGCCTGTGTCCAGGATGCTACGGTTCATCTTTCCCTGATCGTCTTCAAAGATTCTCAGTTGGGCGGTTTTCTCTGCCATCCACCGCACTTGGTCTGCCGTGTCACCTTCGGCGATGCCGACCAACGCCAGCAACCCTGGTCCGATTTGGCCGACGCACGTCCCGTCGACGGTAACGCTCGCCTGAGTCACTCGCTGCAAAACGACTTTCAAGGTGAGATCCTTTCGTAAAATGGGAACGACCCTTGTGGGCTTTCCTCACAGAGGTCGCGAACCAGTAGAATGATAGTCACGTTTCGCGCCCCGCAAGCATTCGTTACTCGAAACCGCAACCGACTCGCCATGCCGTATTTGTTCACCTGCCCCCATTGTCAAACGAAAACGCAAGTTGACGATCGGTACAGCGGTCACAAGGGCCAATGTGCGACATGCGGTGGCGACATCACAGTCCCGTATTTCACTGACGCGGGGGCGGTTCAAGCGAGCGCCACAAGGTCCGCCACAGCAAAGAGAAACAAATCGACCGGCTTGTTCGTGGCCGCAGGCTTGGCGGTGGTGATCTTGGCATGCATTGTTTTTGCGGCGATCCGCTACGGCGGCCAAACGGTCGCGGCGCTCACGGAAAATCGACTGCGATCAGCATCGATGAAAAACCTGCAAGAGATCGCAACGGCATTGAACGCGTACGCAGACGAATTCGGCACTTATCCGCCCGCCTACACAACGAGCGCCAACGGCACTCCCCTGCACTCTTGGCGTGTCCTCATCCTGCCGTATTTGGATGAAGTTGAGCTGTATGACCAATTCGATCTCAGTAAACCGTGGAGTGACGAAGCCAACATGTCGGTTGCATATCAGATGCCCGGTGTTTACGAGCATCCTGATACCAACGCGGTCGGCTACTCAATGGTGCCCGCGTACTATTACTTGACCGGCCCAGGCACATTGTTTCCCAAAGGAAAACCGCTTGGCCCCGAAGACGTGAAGGACAACGGTTCACAAACGATCCTGGTGATCGAAGGACGACCGACGATCAGCTCTGGAATGTGGACAGAGCCGGTCGACATGGATTACGGCAAGATGCAGGGACTGGTTGGGGGTGCCGTCGGTATTGAACCAGGCGGATGGATACCCGGTGGAGTTGCGATGGCGACCGTCGATGGACGTGCACACTTTCTGCCCATCGGGACGCCCGCGTCAACGTTCAATGCACTGGTGACCCCGGCCGGCAATGAGCCGCTTGCCGACGACACCTTGGACTGATGCGATACGGATGCTCGGATCAGAACTTGCGTGGGGTCACGATTCCTTGGACGCGGCTGGGCAAGCCTTGAATACGCAAGAAACCTTCGGCGTCGTCTTGGTTGTACGACCCGCCGCCTTCCATCGTTGCGATCTCGGCGTCGTAGAGGCTGTTCGGGCTGGTGCGGGAATCGACCATGACGTTGCCCTTGTAAAGTTTCAGCGTCACGCTGCCGGTCACCGTCTTTTGTGCTTGGCGGATAAAGGCCATTAAGGAATCCATTTTGGGCGTGTACCAGAATCCGTAGTAAACCATCTCGGCGACTTCGGGGGCCAAACGATCACGCAAGTGCATCAGGTCGCGGTCCATGGTCAGTTGTTCCACATACATCAACGCGTCGTACAGGACGGTCATTCCAGGTGACTCGTACACGCCGCGGCTCTTCATGCCGACGAAGCGGTTCTCGACCATGTCGATTCGGCCGACGCCGTTGCGTCCGGCGATGGCGTTGAGTTGCTCGACCATCTCCAAGGCGCTGACCTTATTGCCATTGAGCGCGACCGGCACACCGGATTCGAAATCAATGGTCACCGACTCGGGCGTATCGGGTGCTTCTTGAGGACTGACACCCATGCCAAAGTCGACCAGTTCGACGCCGTTGACGTTGAGGTCTTCCAGATCCCCGGCTTCGTAGCTGATATGCAACACATTCTCGTCGCTGCTGTACGGCTTGGCCGTGGACGCTTTGACGGGAATGTTTTTTTCATTGCAGTAGGCGATCAACTCGGTGCGTCCCGGGAACGCTTCGCGGAATGCTTTGATGCGCCAGGGAGCGATCATCTCGACTTTGGGATTGAGCGCTTCGGCGGCCAACTGGAATCGGCACTGGTCGTTGCCCTTGCCGGTCGCGCCGTGCGCGTAGGCGGTCGCGCCGACTTCACGGGCGACTTCCAAACAGACCTTGCTGATCAACGGGCGGGCGATCGACGTGCCCAGCAGATAGATCTGTTCATACTTGGCTTGCCACGCCAGTACGGGAAAGGCAAAGTCGCGACAGAGTTCTTCGCGGACGTCGATCAACCGGGCGGACGCGGCACCACCGTCGCGAGCCTTTTTCATGATCGCCTCACGGTCTTCGCAAGGCTGACCCAAGTCGACGTAGACAGCGTGCACCTCGTAGCCTTGATCCTGCAGCCATCCCAGAATGACCGAAGTATCGAGACCGCCGGAGTAAGCCAGAACGCAACTTTTTTTGGACATGGAGATGCCTGATGGGAACGCGAAACGCTAGGTTGGAGAATTGTGCGGCACGATCCGCAACTGTATCTAAACCAGATTGAAATTCCGAACCCGGTTTCCCGCAACCGCCCTCTGTGCTGGAATGTTTCGAATTGTGACCAAAACCCCGCCGGACACTGTTGTGACATCGCCTGCTGACCCACCCCGAACCGACGACCCGGCATTGGTCTTGGGACGAGTAGCCGCGGGACAAATGTCGGTGGCCGACGCACTCCGTCGGCTGGGAATCGACTCAACGGGCGATGCGGGGACGCGCGATGCAGCAATCGGCGATTCAGCAATCGGCGATTCAGCGACCGGCGATTCAGCGACCGGCGATTCAGCGACACGGCAATTGGAGAACGCGACAGTGGATTTGGGGCGTTCGTCCCGCTGTGGGTTTGCCGAAGTGATTTATGGTGAAGGCAAATCGGCGGACTTGATCATCCGTATCATCTCGGCTCAGCAGACCGCCGGGCAAAGCTCACTGGTGACGCGAATCGACCCCGACACGGCGACCGAAGTCCTGCGGAGTGTTCCCACGGCAGGAGCCGAAGAAGTCTTGGCCCGACACAATCCCACCGCGCGAACCCTGAGCGTGGGTGTCGCCACGGCGAATCGGCCCATCCCACTGAACGCGACACCACTGAGCGAGACATCATTGGATGCAGACGGAGTCTCTGCCCTGCCCCGTCACGTTGCCGTGGTCACAGCGGGCAGCACGGACGCGCCGGTGGCCGAAGAGGCGATGGAGACCTTGCACTGGATGGGAGTTCCATTTTCATTGATCACGGACATCGGAGTTGCCGGTCCACAGCGATTACTGCAAGCCGTTCCCAGACTGCGTGCCGCGTCGGCGATCATCGTGATCGCGGGCATGGAGGGAGCTTTGCCGGCGGCGATCGGAGGACACGTTCGATGCGTTGTGTTTGCGGTGCCCACCAGTGTCGGTTACGGGGCGACGTTGGGCGGGTTGACTCCGATGCTGGGAATGCTCAGCTCGTGCGCGTCCAATGTCGCCGTGGTGAACATTGATGCGGGGTTCAAAGCCGCTTATCTTGCCGGCATCACTTGGCAACAACTCAACGCCGCCGCCGAGGAGTCCAAATCGTGAACAGCCGCCCTCCCCTGCTCTTTCCAAGCCGTGACACCGACAGCCACAAGGGAGACTTTGGACGTGTGGTCTTGATCGGCGGCAGTCGTGGCATGGCGGGCTCGATTTCACTGTCAAGCATTGCGGCGCTCAAAACCGGTTCGGGGCTCGTCACCGCATTGGTACCCGATCGCTGTTTGGAAACGGTGGCGTCCTTTCATCCGGGCGTGATGACCGTGCCGCTTGCTGACACACCGCAAGGACGATTCGACGTGCTCGATGAGTGCCATGAGGTGAACAAACACTTGCAGCGTGCCGATGCGATCGGAATCGGACCTGGCATGACCACCGGGGCCGGATCCGTTGGATTGGTTTGCCGCGTGCTGCAGCAAACATCGATTCCCCGTGTTCTCGACGCGGACGCGATCAATATTCTGGCGGAGCATGGGTGGTTGAACTCGGACTCACCGGCAGTCCCGATCAATGGCCCGATCAATGGCCCGATCGTTTTGACGCCGCATCCTGGAGAGCTGTCGCGATTGACGGGGGTGCCTGCCGGGGAGCGGAAAAAGCAGATCGATGCCGCGGCGGGACTGGCACAGCGACACGGAATCGTCGTGGTCGTCAAAGGCGGCCCGACGGTGGTGGTGGGATTTGACAGCGCGACTGCGCAGCCGCTGCGTTGGACCAACGACACGGGAAACCCCGGCATGGCGACCGCGGGCAGCGGCGACGTGCTGACCGGCGTGATCACATCGCTGCTCGGGCAGGGGCTCTCTGCGTGGGATGCGTCCCGACTGGGCGTCTGGGTACACGGACGAGCAGGCGATCGGGCCGCTGATTCGATCGGTAGCTCAGGCATGACGTGCTGGGAGATTTTGACCGCCCTGCCCTGCTCTGCCCAGGATGCGACCGTCTGACAGGTTCCCAAGACGCTTGATTTGAATCATCATAACGGGCATTCAGCGTCATCCTCATTTTACCTTTGCAGTCTGGATTTCAGTGACCTCCATCGTTTCGCTTGCCGACCTCAACGCGCCGGCGGTCGACTCGGTCCTGCAGGGCGGCGTCATCAGCATCGGCAATTTTGACGGCGTCCACCGCGGCCACGCCCTGCTGTTGCGTGAGGTGCGACGCCAAGCGGACAAGCGAGGATGTCCGGCGGTTGCCGTCACGCTGTTTCCCCACCCGGCGGTGCTGCTGCGTCCTGAATCGGCCCCGCCACGGTTGACGTGGTTGGAACGGCGAGCCGAACGCATGCACGCGTTGGGGATTGACCAGTTGATTATCTGCGAAACGACCAGCGAACTGCTGAGCCTGACCGCGGAGTCATTCTTTGAACTGCTGGCCATCCAACACATGGGGGCCAGCGGGATCGTGGAAGGCCCAAACTTTTATTTCGGGCGGGACCGTGCGGGCGACATCAACACGCTGGGCGAGTTGTGCCAACGCAGCGGCATCGAATTGTCGGTCGTCACCGGTTTTCGCAAAGGACACGAGTTGGTCAGCAGCACGCGGATTCGCGACGCGTTGAACCGCGGCAATGTGCACCTGGCGTGTGACATGCTGGGCGATGCACACAGGATCCGGGGGCGTGTCGTGGCGGGCGACGGACGCGGCCGAACGCTCGGGTTTCCGACCGCGAACTTGGATCAGATCGATGTCGTCGTGCCCGCGCCCGGCGTTTATGCAGGCTGGGCGATGATCGACGGCGGCTTGATTCGCCAAGCCGCCGCGATTCACGTCGGCCAAAGCCCGACCTTTGACAGCGGCGAAAACGGCAAAGTGGAAGTCCACCTGTTGGATCACAACGGCGACTTGTACGGACACGAGCTTTACGTCGATTTCGTCGCGCGAGTGCGTGACGTCGCCCGATTCGAATCGGGCGAGCAACTTACGCAGCAACTTCACCAGGACGTGGACCGCGTCCGAAAACTACTACGAAAGAGTCATTCATGAGCGTCAATTGGAAAGCCTTTGTCGACCAGATCAGCCACTATCAGTCCTTTGTGCTGGTCAGCCACATCCGCCCCGACTGTGACGCTCTGGGCAGCGAACTGGGGATGGCCTACGTGCTGCGTCAGATCGGCAAGGACGTTCGTATCATCAACGCGCACCGTACTCCGCCTGCCCTGCAATTCTTGGATCCGGCGGGCAACATCGAAGTCCTTGGTGATGATGTGGAGGCCGAAGACATCTCGCCCGACTGCATCATGATCCTGGACACCAGCGCGTGGGCTCAACTGGGCGACATGGGCGACGTCATTCGCGCCGCATCGTGTGACAAGATGGTCCTGGACCACCATGTCGGTGAAGACGCCCTCGGGGCGACGATGTACAAGGATTATCAAGCCGAAGCCACAGGGCACTTGGTCGTCCAAGCCGCGGACGCACTGAAAGTACCGTTGGCTCGGCAGATGGCCGGAGCACTGTTCGCCGCCATCGCAACCGACACCGGCTGGTTCCGTTTCGGCAGCGTGACTCCGGAAACCTATCGTGTCGTTGCCCGATTGATCGAAGCCGGTGTTGTGCCCAGCGAGATCTATGGCGATCTCTACGAGCGTGACACACTGGGACGCCTGAAACTGCGCGGCCTGATCCTTTCACGAACACAGAGCGAAGTCGGCGGTGCCTTGATGCACACCTATGTCGAAAAGGAAGATTTCGAAGCCGTCGGAGCACTCCCCAGCGATACCGAAGACGCGATCAACCTGACGCTCGCGGTGGAGAACACCAAAGCCGCCGTGATCTTTGTCGGCCAGATTCGAGGCGGATTCAAGCTGAGTTTCAGGAGCCGCTGCGCGATGGACTGCAACGAGATCGCAAGGCAGTTCGGTGGCGGTGGACACAAAGCCGCCGCGGGTGCCTTTCAAGAAGGCACGCTGGCGGATGTCAAAGCTCGCGTGTTGCCGGTCGTGATCGCAGCAGTCGAGAAAGCGATGCAGCAGGAAGGCTGAGGTTACTTCAAGACAAAGCCCGTGAGCGTCCAGCCGTCAGCGGTCTTTTCCCAGAAACTGCCACCGTTGCGCAAGTACTTTTCAATCTTTGCCAGCGGCGGCAACGTGCTCCAATCGATTGGCTCACCTTTGTTGCCGTCCGCATCGGCGGCTTCGTCCATTCGCTGCAACAGCTTCGCCAACATCGAGTCGCCTTCCTGCAATTGATTGGTGCGGAGCAACTCCCATCGAGAACGGAAGGCGATCCGAGTGCGTGTGATGCGATCCAAAGCGATTTCGTTGACCCCAAGCTTTTTCTTCTCCTGCGAGACTTCCTCCACGTCAGCCTGTTTCCACATGCCATCAGCTTTGCCCGCGGCGATACGCTGAGCGACGTCGACGAGGAAGTCGGAATGACTGGAAAATAGGAGGTAAGCCGAGCCGTCAGCGGCCTTCGGTTCGGCCACGCCGATGGCCCAGTGGTTCAACAACGGAGCAGCATCTTCATCGTCAAAGTCTTCGCCCAACCCAAACTCTGCCAGCTCCAGATCGACATCCAAGTCCTCGTCAGACGAATCACGCTGGACTTGCCAAACATCCAATTCAGCCACGTCCAACTTTGTCGCATCGGGCTCCACTTCCATCGCCTTGCGAATCACATTCTTGACCGACGCCGCATCGGTCAACCGCATGGCGACCAACATGCGATCGGAGTCCGGTCCGGCCGGCTCCGTGTTGTCGGTCAGGAAGATCAACTCATCGTCCAAATGCGGCAGAAAGTTTTTGGCAATGTCGATCTGAGGTCCTTCCGGATCGTTCTTGATGCCCTCAATCATTTCGCGAAAGATTTCGTCATCCACGGCGTCGTTGATCATTGGCTCGGACGCCCAAAAGGCTTCCTCCATTTTCCAATTCAATCGTGTGAAGGACCCGACCGTTGCTGGAATCCATCCCGGGGATTCTTCGTAGGGTGTGTTGAACATCTGCAACATCTGCGCTGCTTTGGTAAACTCGCCCGGTGCCAAGATCAAGCCGCGATGCAGTATGTCAAACTGATCACCGGCCACGACTCCGACACCACCGATGGCTTCGACAACCTCAAAACCTTGTCGCTCCAGTAGAGCCAGCACATCGAGTTGATTGCCACGATCGTACTCAAAGACCTCACGAAGAATGCGTCCCATCGCGAACGGGCGGGCGAACCACTCCCAGCAGACCACACCGGTCTTGTCATCTGTCTTTTCGATCGCTGCTTGGGATTGCTCCAGTACCTTCTGATAATCGGGCAATTGCGAAAGCGGCTTCACGGTGGATTTCCCGGCTACCACGTCGAGCACGTTTTGCACAACCGTGTCGCGGTCTGCAGCAATGATGCGTGTTTTGTTCCATGATAACGCGACTTGATCGACTTTGAGTTGCCCAGGCTTGGGCTTGGTCGTGTACACGCGGATGACTTCGCCGCCGTACTGGACGTCCTTGCGAACCGCATCACCGGCTTTCAGATCGCGATCAATCTTTTCCACCGCCGCTGCGACTTCCTGGTCTTTTCCGCGCACGTCAGCGATCACGCACGCAGCGTAGGGACGACGCTTGTCTTGATCAAACGGCAACCACGCAAAGGCGACTTCACCGGACGCGATGTCGTAGAGATCGTTGGGCCGCAGACCGATGGGGCTTTCGACGGCATCGAGCAAGTTTTCAGCACGCTTACGCTGCGCTTCGATGAAAGGCTGCATCGCTTCATCGTCAACCAGTTTCCCGAACTGAGTCTTTTTCCATGCGTCACAGAAGGTCGGCAGATTGGGCACACGCACGATGCCTGCCGTCGATTCGGGCAACAAGTCGACTGCATCGATGTACGCGACCTGCGCGTCGGCCTGCTGCGTACCGTCCTGGCCAGTTGCTGACTCCGCCCCAAGACCGAGCCCGATCAGGCAGACAATCCAGGAGGCAACGATCCCTCTGGCACGAGACAACCTCGTTGCTCGGCGTGAACGCTCCGGGCGAGCGCAGGAGGGGATTTCAGATGACGACGTCAATTTGTATTGTGATGGCATAAATTTACTTTTCGGCAACAACCAACACTCAAGCGTCGGATGGTTGAAAAAAGGCATTCCAAGTCCGGTCTGGATTGGCCTCTGGGGAAGTGAGACCCATTAGTGGGATCAGGCAAGATCTACCGTCAAGCACAGCTTGTCAAATAGGCCGAATTGCCCAACCAAACTCAGGCTGTATGTTATCGCACTCGATTCGACCCCGAAACGCCGCCTCGAATGACAGCCCATGTCCGACTTTGAATCCACTCCTTACCAAAACCCCCTCATTGAGCGATACAGCTCCCGCGAAATGGCCCATTGGTGGGGCCCTGAGCGACGATTCCAGACCTGGAGAAGCCTCTGGATCGCCCTGGCGGAAAGCGAAAAAGAGCTCGGTTTGCCGATTTCTGACACCCAGATCGAACAATTGAAGGCATTTCGGGAGAATTTGAACCTCGACGTCGCCGCAGAATATGAGCGAATTCGACGCCATGACGTGATGGCGCACGTGGAAGCCTATGGCGACCAATGCCCCGATGCCAAGCCGATCATTCACCTGGGTGCGACGAGCTGTTTCGTTACCGACAACGCAGATTTGGTGCTGATTCGTGGTGCGTTGGAGCTTGTCGCCCGACGATTGGCCGGCACGATCGACGCCCTGGGAACCTTTGCGGCCCAGCACCGTGCCCTGCCCTGCCTCGGATTTACGCACCTGCAACCCGCTCAACCGACGACGGTCGGCAAACGATGCTGCCTGTGGGCCTACGATTTGGTGCTGGATCTGCACGAAATCGAACACCGCTTGGAACAATTGCGGGCCCGGAGCGCCAAGGGGACCACGGGCACCCAAGCCAGTTTCCTGCAACTCTTTGGCGGGGACCACGAAAAGGTCCTGCAGCTTGAGAAAAAAGTCTCCGAAAAACTTGGCTTTTCCGATTCCTACGCCGTCACCGGGCAGACTTATCCTCGCAAAGTCGACTCGCAGATTCTTGACGCGCTGAGTGGCGTCAGCCAATCGCTACACAAAATCGCCACGGACATTCGTCTGCTGGCCAACCGCAAGGAAATCGAAGAACCGATCGAGAAGCATCAGATCGGCAGCTCGGCGATGCCCTACAAACGCAATCCGATGCGAAGCGAACGGATCTGCGCGTTGACTCGCTACGTCATCAGCTTGCAGAGCAGTCCCGCCATGACGGCGGCGACTCAGTGGATGGAACGCACGCTGGACGACAGCGCCAATCGACGACTCGTCATCCCACAAGCTTTCCTGGCCGTGGACGCCTCACTGGTGTTGATGCAAAACATTGCCAGCGGTTTCGAAGTCTACCCCAAGACGATTGAGTACAACTTGGCAAAAGAACTGCCGTACATGGAAACCGAAAACATCATGATGAAAGCCGTCGCGGCGGGCGGTGACCGTCAAGAGCTGCACGAACGCATCCGTGTGCACAGCCGCGAAGTCGCCCAGCGGGTCAACGCGGAGGGCAAACCCAACGACATGATCGAACGATTAAAGAACGACGCGGCTTTCTCGGCGGTCGAGTTTGATACCGAGATCGACCCGATGGATTTCGTGGGTCGATCACCACAACAAGTCGACCAGTTCATCGCAGAACACGTCGACCCCATTCGAGTCCGCTACGGCGGCAAATCCGACTTGAGTGTCGAAGTCAACGTGTGACCTGAACTGGTGTACCGGATTGGTCTGGCTGAAGCCGGTGCACCGGCTTATGAGTCTTGGGCTTGATGTGTTTCGAAAGTCGTTCGGCGGTTCATCTCAGCTTCCCTGAACGCCTTGGTGATCTCGTCATACAACACTCGTTGCGAACGCACTCGCTCAACTTTTCCGCTGACTGATCGTTTTTTGTAGCTGCCATCCTGCTGCATTTTCCAGCAGTGTGTGTTGTCGCGAAAATATGTCTTCAGCGTTTCCAACAGCCGCTCACGACACGTCGGATCGTTCACCGGTATGAGCAATTCGATTCTGCGATCCAGGTTCCTGGGCATCCAATCCGCACTGCTGATCAAGACCTGCTCGTCGCCTCCGTGACGGAAATACAGGACTCTGGCATGCTCTAAAAATCGGTCGACGATCGAGTAGACTTCGATCGTTTCGCTCAAACCCTCGACGCCCGGTTTCAAACAACAGACGCCGCGAATGTTCAGACGGATGCGAACACCGGCTTGGCTGGCCCGGTACAACGCGTCAATGACTTTGGGATCGGCCAACGCGTTGAGCTTGGCAATGATCTCCCCTTTTTGTCCCTGTCTGGCCCGCTCCGTCTCTCCTTCGATCAACTCCATCACTCGATTGCGCAGCGTGGTGGGTGCGGAAGACAACTCACGCAACTGGCGAGGCTGGCTGGCCCCTGTGACGGCGTTGAAAAACGCTGAAGCATCGGCCCCCAATACATCGTCGCACGTGAACAGTGATACGTCACTGTACAAGTTCGCCGTGACTTCGTTGTAGTTCCCGGTACCGAAATGGACGTATCGCACAATCCCCTGAGGTTCACGCCGCACGATGATGCAAACCTTTGCGTGCGTTTTCAAACCGCGAACGCCGTAGATGACTTGAACCCCGGCACGCTCCATTTCCCGCGCCCACTCAATGTTGCGAGCTTCGTCAAATCGCGCTTTCAACTCCACAATGGCTGAGACGTATTTGCCGTTCTCTGCGGCGCGTTCCAAGGCGGCCACAATCGGGCTCTTTTTGCTCGTGCGATACAAAACTTGCTTGATCGCCAGCACATCAGGGTCCACGGCGGCTTCTTCGATCAAGCGAACGACGGAATCGAATCGTTCATAGGGATGAACCAGTAACAGGTCCCCCGCCGCGATCGTCGAAAACATCGGCTCGGCGGCATCAATCCGCGGATTGGGAACCGCCGGCCAATTGGGATCCCGCAACGCTTCGAAACCATCCAGTCCGTGCAGTGCAAACAGGTACGTCAGGTCGAGCGGTCCATCAATGGGGAACAAGTCATCGTCGCCCAAGCTCAATGCCTCGCGGAGAAACGCGATCATTTCAGGACTCGCCGTCGCACTGTACTCCAAACGTACTGCGCCCGAGTAACGTCGGCCTTCCAAGACCTCTTCCATTCCGCCGAGCAAGTCAGCGGCTTCATCCTCACGCAGTTGTATGTCCGCATTGCGGGTCAAGCGAAAGGGAACACACTCCACGACATCACGTCCGGGAAAGAATTCCTTGGCGTGATGCATCACCAAGTCTTCCAACAAAACATAGTTGTGAGCGGATTCTGAGCCATCGAGATCGCCGGGCAATGGCACGACGCGAGAGATGGACTTGCCCAACGGGATCACGGCGTAGTCCCACTCGTCGTCCGCCGCATCGGTTTCATCGGCCTTCTGGCCTGCCCGTAGATGCTCAGGAACCAAATTGCCTGTTCCACCGGCCACCATTCGCACACAAACTTGCAGTCCCAAACCCTGCAACAGTGGAAACGACCAGTCGATGGCGACGCTCTGCGGCGAGAGAACATTGACGATGTCGGTGTGAAAACGAGCTTCGGCGGCATCGGCGATGTTCTCACTGCACTGACTCAGATCGACATGACGAATCCCAAAATCACTGAGTTGCGGCTGGACATCTTCTCTCAGCAAACGGTACTGACGTTTTACGATCGAATGTGCTTTCTTGGCGATCCAGTGCAGTTGCTGAGTCACGGTCAAACCGACCGGATCGACAACCGACTTGTTCTGCTGTTTCTGCAATCGCAGACCACCGACGCGAACCATCATGAATTCATCGAGATTAGAACTCGTGATGGCGAGGAATTTGGCTCGTTCCAATATGGGCAACGATTCGTTCGCGGCTTGCTCCAACACCCGCTGATTAAATTCCAACCAGCTCAGCTCTCGATTGATGAATCGATCGACCGGCAATGCCTCGAACTCTTTCTCCGCCGCGCGTTTTTCACCGACTCCCTTGTGAATGGATTTCTTTGCAGAGGAAGCCTCATCTACCAGTTTTTTCTCGACAGCGGGTGCTTTCGATGACTTCGTCTTAGCTTTTTTTGCCACAGCGTTTTGGCTTTCAGATCCAGGCGAAAAATATCACGTCAAACAAATCAGGCAAAAAAAACGAAAACGCATTCTTGTGGATGCAGTTTAGGCGTCGCCTGAGGGTACCGCATCGGGATCAACAGTGGTGTCCGCTTCGGTGGCGTCCGCTTCACTGGTGTCTGCTTCGGTGGGCGGGACCTTTTCTTCCGAAGAACCGCCGGTCAAGACGTTGAACGCGCGAGTGTAGAAATCCTTGCCGTAACTCAGCTCGCCACCTTGGTGCCCCACGGCACCGATCATACCGGCCAGCACGACCAATCCGATCTTCCAAACCCGAGTCAGACCATCGTTCTTTTTCTTCAGCGACATCAAGGCGATCACCGCAAAGACAGTCGCCAACACGGCAACGATCACGCCACTCCAGCGATGCCAGAAGACTTCACTGTCAAAGTCCACCTTGGTCCACGAACCGTAGCCCTGTTCGGTGGCGAACGACAGACCCATCAATGTTGCGCCGATTGCGGCCGGAGCCCCCAACAACAAACAGGCCAACGGTATCTGAGTGCCCAGCGTCGGCCACTTGAGCCCCACGATGACGAACAGACCGCCGAGGGACAGCAAAGCAATCGGGAAGTGGACCGCTGCGGGGTGAAAGTATCCCTGAAATCCCCAAAGCCGTCCGACCACCGACCTCGCAACTTCGGGCTTTGGCTCCACTACCGCCTCATGCCCCTCCACTCCCGGCTCTCCGACGATCACACCCTCCGGCCAATTCGCGCCTTCGGCGATCCACAGGTGAACCAAAGACAGCTCAGCAGCAGAAAGCGGTCCTCCCTTGGATGGCGGCGGCATCATCAAATCAGGATCATCCGTCGTCATGTATTCGACAAACATCGCGCTCGACTCCACGTCGCCTGGCTCGACATACGCCATGACCGTGTCCAGTTCATCGATGCGAAAATCGCTCTTGGCTTCTTTGGGGCCGTGACATTCAAGGCAATGTTTTTGAAATATCGGCACGATGTCACGCTCAAAGTTCACCATTCGTCCGTCCGGATCTCGCGGAGATCGGACTTCTTGGGCGGAAACGAGGGCAACGAAGGACAAGAACAGAGTCATCGCCATCACGGCGGGCAGGAGGACGCGATGGAAGGCCAGAAGGTGGGATCGTGTGTACATCGGTGGGCCAAGGGGGGGAGAGTGATTTGCTCAACACGCTTGCACCCATTGTCGGTGACATCCTCATTCGTTTCCAGTGCCGATGGATAGCGAACCGCCAGGAATGTACGTCAGCCTGGAAAGGCTGACGTACGCGCGGGCCCCCTCGCCCGGATGATTCATCAGCCGGCACGCGATAGCGTCCGGTTCCCGATTCCAGGCGTGAGAACCGGACGCTATCGCGTGCCGGCTGATAGGCGCAGCCTGTTTTCGTGCCAATCCGCGCAAGCCGTTTCATGCAAACGCATTGCGAAGACTGTAGTGAGCCAGCGCGAATGATCCGCGCCTAGTGGGTCGCTAGGCCGGCAAATGCGCCCGACATGCCCAGACTTTGGATCTCGTTGCGAACGTCGGCCTTGGTGGGCGATTCCAGCGTTTCAACGACTTCGTCGGCGAGCAGTTGAGCGAATGTGGCTTTGGATTGCTGCAGCAGCCGATTCACGGTTGAGGCATCGACTTGGATCAAGGCTGTCTTGTTGGCTTGCACAACCAACTCGTCGATATTCGCCTTGGGATTCTTAGTCGACGCCCACAGAATGGAATAAAGCGGCGTTTCTGGATCTTTGTGCTCCGCACGTTCCAGAGCACGCCACGAACGCTCCAACAAGCAATCTCGCCAATAACGAACCCAGTTGGGCGATTCCAATTTCAGTTCGTCCAGGGTCACGGCTGTTCGTTGCTGCTCGGGGATTTCCTTGAGCCGCGCCTTGGCCGATGAGCGAATGCCGCGAACCAGGAAATCCCTGAGTCGCCCTTTTCGGTGATCGCCAAAACCAGCGGCCACCAAATGTGCCAGCAGCAAACGGAGCGCCTCGTCGGCTTCCTTGGTCGAACCCATGACCTCCACCAATTGACGCCGCATCGGCGATAGATAGCGAAGCACGAACCCGGCTGCACTGTCCGCCTCAGTCCACGACTGTGACGAGCGCACCAGATTGATCGACGAAGGACTAGACCCGGCAGATGAGATCGAATTGGCCATAACGGGATTATAGCAAAACAAAGCGACAGTGCGACCCAGCGAGGGTGACCAGATCCACCTAAATCGTCCCAGCCGAGCCGCGAAATCGCTGTGCCCCTCCGCGTCGGCGCGCCGACACCCTCCGCGTCAAAGTTCAACCGATCGACAAAACCGGCCAAATCTCAAATGATGGTCTTCCTGGGACCCTCGAATCCCCTCGCCTTTACCGCTTCTCTCCCACCGAGATCTCCTATCGTGCCACGTACCCCGATCACCGAACTCACCGATGGACTTGCCGTCTCGCAATCCTTTCGCACCGCAGACAAACAGTTGCGAGTCAATCGACAAGGTGGCAAATACATTCTGTTGAAACTGGCCGATCGCTCTGGCACCTTGGTCGCCATGCTGTGGAACGCCGACGAGCGTGTCTTTGACAGTTTTGACCGTGGGGACTACGTCCACTGCGAAGGCCGAACACAGGTACATAACGGTGCCCTTCAAATCATTCTGACCAGCATCGAGCGGATGGACCCGTCCGAAATTGATACAGCAGACTTCGATCGTTTCGACGCCGACCAAGCAGATCAGTTGGATAAACGACTACGTGAGATCTTTGGGCAACTGAAAAACGTCCACTTGCGTCGGCTCGCTGACGTCTACTTGGCCGACGAAGTATTCATGACCGATCTGCGTTGCGCCGCCGCAGCGGTCACGAATCACCACGCCTACCCGGGCGGACTGCTTCGACACACCATCGACCTGATGGAGCTGTGTTTGTTGATTTCGCCCCAGTACCCTCAACTCGACGGCGAGCTATTGGTGTTCGGCGCCTTCCTACACGATTTGGGCAAGACGCTGGAACTGTCCTCGCGCGGCGAAATAAGCTACACCGACCGTGGACAGTTGGTCGGACACATCGTGATCGGCATCCAAATGCTGGGTGAGAAAATCACCGCTTGCGAAAAAAACCACGGCGAGTCCTTTCCAGAAGGCTTGCGGCGGCAACTGGAACATCTGATCGTCAGCCACCACGGTCAATTGGAGTTCGGCAGCCCCAAGCTACCGGTCACACTGGAAGCCGTCGCGTTGCACCACATCGACAACTTGGACGCCAAACTATCCTCCTACACCACCGTGATCGAGTCCGACGTTGCCGCCGATGGCAATTGGACCAACTACACGCCCTCGATTGGACGCAAACTTTGGAAGAAACGTGACTGAGACGAACTCAAACAACTCGCATCAGCCCGCAGTGGTCCTGCTGTCCGGGGGACTGGACAGCGTCACCTGCCTGGCCATCGCACAGTCGATGGGATTCCATGTCCATACGATCAGCTTTCGCTATGGCCAACGCCATCAATACGAACTGCAGCGCGCGGAGTATTTGGCAAAGTCCTACGCAGTGGCGTCGCATCGAGTCGTCGACATCAACTTGGCTCAGTTCGGCGGCTCGGCGCTGACCGATGACACCATCGCGGTTCCTAAATCAGAATCCGCCGATGACATGGGCAGCGACATCCCGGTGACCTATGTTCCGGCACGCAATACCGTGTTTCTGTCGTTGGCATTGGCATTGGCCGAGACGCTCAACGCCTCCGACATCTTCATCGGCGTCAATGCATTGGACTACAGCGGCTATCCGGACTGTCGTGGTGAGTACATCGCGGCGTTTGAGACGATGGCCAACTTGGCGACCAAGCGATGCACGGCAGGAGAACAACGCTTGACGATCCACACTCCCCTGATCGATTTGACCAAAGCTCAAATCATCGCCCGAGGAATGCAACTGGGCGTCGACTACTCCATCACTCTCTCTTGCTACGATCCCTTGCCTGGTGATCGCAACGACCTGCACGGCAAACCGTGCGGCCATTGCGACGCATGCCTGCTGAGAAACAAAGGATTCACCGAAAACGGGATGACAGATCCGTCGCTTTGAGGCGGATGATTCATCAGCCGCAGCGAGATAGAGAGCGTCCCGGTTCTCGAATATAGGTGTAAGAGCCGCACGCTATCGACGTGGAACGTCGAGCGAATGTCGCTCGATCTTCCAGATCGATAGCGTGCGCCGCCATACGTTCGACCAACACCCAAAAATTACGAACGTAGCAATGCGTGAACACGAAAAGCAGTGGCCGAGCGGATGATCCCGCACGCTATCGACGTTGAGCGACGATCACTGCGTCAGGGCGGCTCGAAGATCCTTGAGGAATTTGGAACCGCCGCCGACGAAGACGTGGGTGACGTTTCCTTCGGGGTCGATGATTACCGTTTGCGGAATGGCACGGGCATCGTAGAAACGCCCGGTCTCGCCATCGACATCCATCACGACCAACGCATTGGCCAACCCCATTCGCTCGACCGCCAGCTTGGCCCGCTCGACGGAATCCTGCAGATTGACGGCGACCAGCATCAGGTCCTCTCGCTCAAGTGATTCCACCAGCTTCTCGACTTCGGGCATCGTTTGAATGCACGGTCCACACCAACTGGCCCAGAAATCCAGGATCACCCATTTGCCTTGATGATCGGCCAAGTTGAATGGCTCGCCATCGATCGTGTTCAATCGGATGTCCGGCGCGGGCTTGCCCACCAACGGTCCTATTTTGCCAGCGTTGGCATCGCCTGCGCTGGTGTCTTCTTCGTAAATGCGAGGCAACTTGGCCAACGAAAGCTTCCAACTCTCGTCGCGACGTTCTTGCGCTCGCGAACCCACGTCACTGCCAAACATCAGGAGCGTCAAATCGGAAATCGCGACCGAGCATTCTCCCAACAGTTCACTTTCACCCGACAACGTTTCCGCATCACAAGCAGTGGGGCGAAACGTCACGCCACGTCCAGATGGCCGGATCGCGTGAACGAGCATTTCCGTCTCGGGCGGATCAGCCGCTGGTTGTTCAGGTGCGTCATCACCCTCCGCGGACCCATCACCCTCACCGGCATCTTTCTTGTCCAACCAAGGTCGCTCATGCAGCCAAATGATGCGTGATACGTTTTCAATGGGGATCGAACGCAGTTGCAAACGGACTTCGACGTTCACGTTTTTCTCATCCAACGAGACCAACCGACATCGCAGAAAGTCCCCGGTGGGTGAAACCAATAAGTGTGTCGGTGGGTCGTCTCGCATTTGACGAGGCACGGTCATCAACCGCTGCATCTTTTCTTCGTCCACCGGGGTGTTTTTGCTCGGCGGCGATAACAATACCGAATGAATCTTGTCATGGGGCACAAACGAAGTGGCCGTGGACTGACTGGCCAGTTTCATACCTTCGGCATCGATTCGCGTGACCGCACCACGAATCGAGTCGCCCGACATGAAAACCATCTCGGCCGTCTCTGGCAGCCCGTCCACATTGGGCTTGTGCGGCAAAACGGACGCCGGTGAAGGTCGAGACGCAGGAGCTCCGCCGAAAATGCCACCGAGCAATTGCCCAATCCCACCGCCCTGCCCTGCCCCATTGCCTGGGCCGGGGTTGGCAGCAACCGGAGCCTGGACACGTCGACCCGACGACGTGAACGCGATCTCACCTCTCGCATCGGATGTCAATGCAACGGCCGACTCACTCGCCCAGGGTCGCCAGACCAAGACCGTTGGTCCATCGACATCGCCCGCATCCACCAGAGAACCAGATAACTGCACGCCATCAGCGGTCAATTGCCCTCGCGTCGTCGGCACATCGGAATCTTCTTTCGCGGTGTAGCGATTTTCGGAACCAGTGATCGACACCACCCCGACCGCGTCATAAGAGAGACCAAGTGACTCGCTACCGCGAACACTTTGACATCGCATACGAAATCGCTGCTGATCATCGGCGGCGTCCATGAAACCGACCAATCGTGACCCACCGGCAAGTTGAACCTCGACCATTTGAGCGGCATCCCGCTGGGCAAAGTCTTCTCGCTCGGCTGCATCTTTTGCGGTTTCCAGTTCCGCCTCGGATTTCGTAGACGAATCTTTCTCTTTGTCAGTATTCTCTGACTCAGTGTTCTCTGACTCAGTATTCTCTGACTCAGTGTTCTCTGACTCAGTGTTCTCAGGATTCTCTTGCTCCGACTCATCAGTCTCCTCTGTCGCCGAATCCGACGCTGATTGGTCAGGCTGCGGTCGGGCGAGAATCGATCGTTGCAGTTTATCGATCGACAACGAATCTGATTCGCCATCGAGATGAACCAACGTCAATTCGCCCGAACTGGGGTCAAAACCGGTGATCGACCCTTGGATCATGGCACCATCGCGAGCCAGGACATAGCTTTCAGGAAAATCCATCGACTCGGGCAGATGACCATCCCACGCAAAGACATCGAACTGGTCCAGCGAAATCTGCTTTCCAAAGTTCTCCAGCAGGACGTAGGGATTCTCTGAACCGGGCGTGCCGGGCACGACGATCTTTTCCAACATGCGTCCTCGCTTGGAATAGATCGCAACCACGCCCTCCACCTGATCAATGTAAAAAGTCAACTCGAATCGATCGGCTGAATCCTCCAGCGGCAGCACTGCAATGTCAGCCAAGTTTCCGACTTCGCGGACGGTGGCCAAGTGCGCGTCCCACATTTCGATTCGCGTGCCATAATTGCGTCGATCCTGCGCTGCGGGCAAATTCACGCGGCGCACCACCCCATTTTCCACTTGCACGTTCTCACGATTCTTTGGCTTCTCGCAACCGATGGCCAAGACGAAGTCCGGGTTCTCGTTCCATGACATGGCGAGGGACAAACGAAACCGCACGGGCAACCCAACGTCACTTGCCAAACGTGCTCCCTTGACACTGGTCGTCAGCGATCCCGAGACGTAGTCCCAAGACTTATCGGTGGACAACACACTCCACTGATCGACTGACTTGGGACCGGCATAAAGACGTTGGCCGACAATCTCGTTGGACTCAATGCTTCTCAAGTCCTCGCGACGAATTTGAACCAATCCACAGTCCGGTGAATCGACACTGACCCACTGCTCACCCCACTGTTGCAGCGTTCCCGATATCCGCGTTCCAGATTCCAGCAAAAAGGAATGCCCTTTTTGCGGCGCCGGCGGCGCAGCGCTGCCGGAAACATTCCTCAATGCCTGGATATCGAATTCCAGCGGGCCGCTGAATTGTGGGTTGCTCCAGCGAATCCGATTGTCCGTCGGACTGGAAACCGGCTGCCCGAGAACGAACCCTCCGTCCTTGAGCGACAGACGCAGCGCACCATTGTCTGACGCAGCATCCTCCGCGGCGCGGCTGACGGCCGCAGGACAAAACAATGCCACACACAACGCCAAGCAAGTCCGTCGGAATATCAGAATGTTTTTCAATTGAATCATCGTTCGTAGATCGGCAAGAATCGGTAGTTGAGTGCCAACGCCAACAGTCCCATCGATGTGCTATTGGCGGGCCCCAAATCGCCTTGAAAACTGCCATCTTCTTTCTGGGCGGATTTTAGTTTTCGGACCAGCGAGCGATTCCATTTCTCCCACGCATCGATGTCGGCTTGGAACAACGCCTGAGCCTGGTAATAGCGGGAGTACTCGGGCCAAGAAGACGACTCGGACAAATTATTGATCAAATAACTCTTCGTGGCTTCGTACTGTTTCAAGTCTTTGCGGCCGGCGATGGAGTAGACCAAACAGGCGATGCTGCTGCGTGCAATCGATTCACCGAAACCACCCAAACCGCCTGAGTAGCCGACGATGCCATTGCCGCCGGTCATGCTGGTGAAGTACTTGATCGCGCGATCGACGTTTTCGTCCGGCACTTCGATCCCGGCGTTGCGTGCCGCCAACAAGCCCATCAGTACGGCACCGCTGACCGATGTGTCGGCGTCTCGAGTTCGAGGCGAATAACGCCATGCACCAAGAGGGTTGCTTTTCTGCGAAGTCAAGGCACAGCGAACGCCCAGCTCCAATGTCTCCGCGATGCTGCGATTGACGGCATCGGACGATCCAGCCCACAAATCGGTTTCATCCACCGCGCCATAAGCTTCACTGAGCGCCAACAATGCAAAGCCGTGGTGATACATGCTCGGTCCCATGTATCCCGTGCTATCGGATTGAGTTTTGATCAAATGCTGAACGGCTTTGCGGATCGGCGTCCGATAGGGACCAAAGTTCGGATCTTCGCCCGACGCTAACAACGCCAACAGACCCAATCCGGTCGTTCCCGCACCTCGCTCTCCGGATGATGCCCAAGTCCCATCGTCGGTCTGTGTCGAAACCAGATAGGCTAAACCTCGGTCATACATTTCACGCACGTCACGTGAGACGACATCACCCTGTGGAGCGACGAACTCTTGCGCCGTTGCGGAAGGCGTCGAAAAAATCAGCAGCAATACCGCGAAGCTGAACGCAACGATCAAAGACGTCTTGGGGTTCAAGCGGGAGTCCTTGGGGGGAAGGGAATTCTGGCGAATCCCATTACGGGTGTGGGGAGAGGGGGAGGTCGTCCAGTTGGTCATGTTGCAACTCTGTTTGTTCACGGCACCACCTGCCCCAACCAGCCTTCGTATCGTAGTCGGTATTGATCGATCACTTTCATTTGCGCCGGTGTGAGAAATTTCTTTAGTTGTTGATCATGCTTGGCCGAACCGGTCAAACGGATGTAGCCTGCGTAGCCATCCATCTGTTTGTTGAGCGTGGCTGGCAATTCCACTTTTTCCAATACCGCCAGCAATTGGTCGCGTTGCGATGAGGTCAGCGGCATCGAATTGCGTTCAATTTCGGCGATGTTCATCCGTGTGATGATATTCCAACGTCGAACCCTTTGTCGGACCAATTCGTCTTGATAAGCCGTCTGTTGATCCGGCGTCAGGACCGACTTGATGACCCGCTGGAACAACGACTGTTCACCGAAGATTCCCGCATTCATTCTTACTTGAATCGGCGACACGACCTGCCATGCTTCGTTGATATCGTTTGGTCCCAGCTTCATTTCATCCAACTGATGACGCACCTGATCGACTTCGCGAAAGAAGCGACGGATGTCCGATTCCGTGGCCGCCTGCAACTTGTCGGTCTGCTGCTCATCCAGCTCACCAATCTTGGCGACCAAATCGACTTGAATGCCCGACAGCATCCTCATCTGATTCTTCACATCGGTTTCCGAACGACCGTTAAAGGCAAACATCGCGATAAAATCGCGCTCGGCAGCCTGGCCGGCAAAGAAAACCTGCGCATCGGCATGACGCCAGCTTGTCAGGAACCAGCCGATCAACACCAGAAGGGCCAAGTTCGTAGCAGAACGAACAGAGCCGTACTTCATGGTTTGATCACGATCGGCGTTTCGCCGTTGTTAAAACTCTCGGATGAAAAAGAGACCTGTTGCAACCCGCCGTAGATTTTCAACTGTTCTTTATCCAGACCATCCAACAGGTGCGAGGGAATCGACGGCACATACTGGTTGCCAGAAAAATACGGCGACATCATCATGTCTCGATTTTTCAGCCACGGGATGAGTTTTGTTTTCAGTGGCTCGCGTTGCTCATCCCTGACATTGAGCTGTGTGCTCAGGCACTCGATCACCGCATCCGCAGTGGCTTCGTGCTGAAACCTTTCTGCAGCAAGTCGCTCGTCGTCCAACAGCTTTTCTTGCTCTTGGGTCAAGATACCTGTGATCGCCTCGTCGATCGTTGATCGCACAGCGGCTTCATCGACGAATGGCTGGCCACGCCCTCTGTTGATCGGACGGGGCTGTGCACCAAAAAAACGAGCAATCAAATTCGGCTGCACCACTCTGACTTCTTGTTCAGGACGCTCGACCGACTGCTTGATCTTTTCCTGCACCCACTTGTCGTCCAACTCATCGAGCTGTTTTTTCTGGACGTCATCCAGTTCACAAACTAACGACACCAACACTCGCTGGCGACGAACATAGGCCTTCAACTTGGACTCAACGGGATTGCCGTTGATGTCCAAGCCCATTTCCATATCCATGGCCATAGCCTCTTCAAATACGACGTCTACTTCGTCCATCTCGACGATGACATCTTCCTCGCCCACTTCAACCGCTTGCAACACCTCGCCATCATCGGCAAACACGGTCGCCGTACCGAAGCAAATGCAAACGGTGGCGAAGCAGAGAGCGCAGAAGACTCGGAGGGTTGAGGGGGAACTCATTTTTGACGTTCCAGTCGATTGAAATACTCATCGAGTCCGGCCCGGAATTCTTCCGGCAGTGCACGTCCTGTCTCGCCGGTTGCTTGCGTGACATCGGTCGCACGACGTTGTTCCTTTTCATTGACACCGGTGCCCAGCAAGGCCAACGCGGCATCTTGGGTGTCGCCCTGCCCTCCTCCGCCTGGACTGCTGCCTCCACCGCCGCCACCCTTGGGATTGATTCGTTTGCAACGCAGCAACAACTCGATCGCTTCGGTCTCCGCTGCGATCGCCGCGCTGCCGGTCTCGGCTGAAACCAAGATCTCTCGAGCTTCTACCATCACGCGACTGACGGCGGTCAACAAGTCGATTTCCTTGGCAAACTTCGCCGCCCCCTCGGGCAACTGCTCGATTCGCTCGATGACCTGATCGGTACGATCCCGCAACCCGTCTTGGGTTTCACTCAACCGGATCGCTTCGCTCTTGTGATCGTCCTTCTCCATCGCCTCGCGGGCCTGCTCGGTCACACGGGTTTCTTCACGCAAGTTGACTTCGCCCTCCAGGATTTGCAGTACCTCCAGAATCACCGATGGCGGCAGGGAGTCGGCTCCCTTGCATCCGGGGCACTGGCCACTGCAGGCCGGATCGACCAAGTCATCGGCCCAACGATCAAAACTGTCCGACCAAAACTCGGCTTGCGCGATCGACATGCCCTGCTCTTTAGGAATGTCTTCGCTCAAGGTCGTCAACGCGGTCAGCACTTCCGACTCGCGCATCTCGTCCAAGACCGCTTTGAACTGATTCATGCGTCGGCGTTCAAAGTAGCTTTGCATGTCGTCCATGATGTACGACACCGACTTGGTCGTGCCCAATTCGACTTCGGACAACTTGGCCAATAACTCTCGGTCGGTTTTCTCATCAGGTGATCGATCGCCAAACACCGCATCGATACGCTCACTGATGCGTTCGGCGATCTGATTCTGTTCACGCGACATCGCTTTGAGACGTTTGACCAATGTGCTGCCTTCCAAATTGGCCAACAGCGTGTTGAGTTCATCGGCGACTTTCTCAAACTCGGCGAGCAAGTCCTTTTGTTCCTTGATCGCTTCGTCCATCGGTTCTTCGGGCTTGTCTTCTTCCTTCTCGGCCGCCGGATCCGGCTTCTTTGGCGGACCTGCAATCGTGGTGACAGGCAGCGTCAAACGCGGATTCGATTCTTTCTTTTTCTTGTTGGGTTCTTCGCCTGCTGGGTCGGCGGGTTGCTGCGAGCTTTCTTGATCTACCAACGAAGGCACCGCAGGTTTCTCACCCTTCTTTTCTTCCTCCGGCTTGTCCTCACCGCCGGGAGCGCCCGCGGTGGCTCGATTTTTGCCGGCCTGTGGTCCCGACTTGCTGTCCTTGCGAGCGATCTTGTTTGCCGCGGACGCTTTGTCGAGCAACTCAGCAACCGAAGGCATCCGATTGGCTGAGATGTCTTCCAAGATCTGCAACATCTCGGCCCACTTCTCCAAGTGCCCCACGCCCAACTCGGGGTTCCGTGCGGCTTGTCGTAGTAGTTCTTTGCCTTGCCGAGACAGACTGGCCAACTGACGACCGTTGGAGGCTTCGCCGCGTGCCTGCTTGCGGATTTCGTCACGCATGGCATCGTCGGCCAGTTCCTCCGGTGACATCTCTCGGATTTGCTTGTTTCGTTCGTGCAGCCCCATCTCACGATCTCGCACGTCGAGCGCGGCGCGATGCCACTTGCTCATCTCGTTGGTCATCCAGATGGCGTGCTGCTCTGGCGTCAACACATAGAAAATGTGCGGCGACGAATACACGCGGTTTCGACCGGGCAAGTAATCCTCCACCCACAACCGAAGTTCGATCGGCTGGGGTTCAATTCCGAATGACTTCGCACTGAATGTGGCGGGCAACTGCAACGAGGATTGCTCGGGACCTCCCATGGCCAAAACCTTTTCGCCCTCGGCAGGTGTTTGCATCCGGTCGTCCAACCCACGCCACTCCAAGCCGACGCGTTTGATTCCAAAATCGTCCGCCGACATGGCTTGGAAATTCAACTGCTCGCTGTCCAATAGCACAGCTTGGCGGGGCAATTCCTGTGTGACCACGCTGGGTGCTTCATCGGGCGCGGACTTCAACGACAACTCAAAGGGCTGCTTGCCCTCCAGTCCGTCGCGGTCCCGCCAGGTCAACGCCAGTTGACCTGCCTCGCCATCGATAGAAACGTCAGCCGATGAAAAACTCGCGTTGATCACTGCAACCTGCTCTTCGTTGATCGCGGCAGCCTCCAAGTCGCGCGACGCGGTTGCGGTGACCTTGGCCTTGCTACCTTGAACGACACTCAAGGTGCCGCTGCGGACGTCACGTTCCATCGTTTCCTTGATTTGCAAGTACTCAGGTAACTGAACCATCGCGTTGGCAGCGACCAGTTCGGGTCGGAATTGGGGATCGAGTTGAACGGATTGATAGAAGTCACCGATTCGAACCATCATCTCCGACGGCGCGGTGCTGGCCGGCAATTGAAACTCGTAACGACCTGAGCTACCCGATGTGCGTGCAACAGCCTCGGTTGCATTCTCTGGCTTGACCAACGAGACGACTTGTTCTGGGTATCCCGGCACGGTCAACGTCGCCTGCTCTGGTTGCCATCGTGATTCCGGATCCAAGGCAACCGTCCAGCGGACGCTTTCGCCATGTGGCACGATCATTGATTCGGGCATCGGTTCAACGGCGGTGAACGTGTATCGCTCCGGCCCGTTAAAGGGAGACAGCAATCGCGACCATGCGTTGGAGACTGCTGGCGGCGACCAAATGAGCAAACCAAGCATCGCCAACAGGGCGGCGCCGACGAGCGAGCCTACCACGGGCAACCAGTGACGAGGTGCCGCATCGTTGAGATTGCGTTTTTGCGCCGCGCCCGCAACCTGCTCGATCGCAGCAGCACACAACGCGCGTGAACGCGATTGTTCGGTATCGCTCTCTGCCAACTCGATGACGCCCAACAGTTGATCACCAATGCTTGGCTCTCGTTGTCGCAGCAATCGGGCCAGTTGATCCAAACGTCGATTGCGATACACCCATCGATAGATGGCAATCGGTATGACCAGCATCGTGACCGTCATCGCGATCAGGATCACCGCGCGAACCAACGGTGAGGTGTCCACAAATCGATCGACGATGAACACCGACAATAAGGCAACCAATACGGCCAAGCATGCCAGGCCGACAGCCTCGACCACCTTGGTCGTCCACACCCGAGACCGAAAAGAGAGCAACTGGCGTTTGAGTGACGCCGGCAGGGTCAACAGCGAGGGAGTTTCGTTAGTGCTCATGGCTTCATTCAAGCTCGAGTGCTGGAACCGAGTGCAGGGACAGTCCAATCAGGGGTCGGGCCCGATCAGGGGTCTGGTTTGGACACCACCAGTTTATGCGTTTGGACGTCAATAAGTACAGCGAATTTGTCTGCCCGTGCAAAAAAGCCGGCTACTGCCAAAATCGCGAATTGAGCTTTGATACCAGCACGAAGCGCAAGCGAGTGATTCATGGCGTTTTATTCACTCGCTTGCGCTTCGTGCTGGTATTTGACTCGTTTCCAATCAATGTCAATTCACACTCATAGCACTAGATCACGCCGACCATCTTTCGTCCGACCCAAAAAAGCCCCAACATCGCGATCATCAGGGCCGCAACCAACGGATGGCTCCACAATTGGACCCGCCGGACTTGGGCGACCGGCGGCGGAATATCGGAAATCGCTTGGACGATTTTTCCGACATCGCCCGATTTCAGCACCTGTCCCCGCGTCACACGGGCTAGTTCCTCCAGCACCTCCGGCCGGGCAGGCTTACCCAGTCGCTCCAATGTGGCACCCTGAACATCGATGTTGGTTTGCAGGACGGCTTGCGTCTGAGCACACCTCAAGGTGACTTCGTGGCGCCCCGGCTCGCTGGGCGTGAACGCGCCGCCAAAGGCTCCCCACTGTTCACCGATTTTTTGCAAGCGAACCGTTTTGGCTTCGCCGCTGGGGGCGACGATCCGTGCGGTCACGTTTCCTTTGCTCAGTGGCTCACCGCTCTTTTCCATCGCATTGACGGACAATGCGATGGTCTGGCGTACCTTGGGCTGTTCGGGTGTATAAAAGAATCGCATCAACTCGCCCTTGGCCATGTTTCGACGATACGCCATCCAGCGAACGACTTGGCCCCAGAAACGATAGTGGTAGAGATCCTCCACGCCTCGCCGCCAACGCCACGCGCCGTCCGTTCCCATGAAGAGGACCTTTCCGGCACCGGATGTCTTGGTCACCAATAGCGGAATGCGACCGTACTCGTTGGACGCGTCTTGGTGCACGGCCAACACATCCGTGCCCGCCTTGGCTCGAATGATCGGTGCGTACCACTGAAACCCTGGCAGGCTTTCCCAAACCTGCATGTTTTCGTCCGAAGTGTCGGCCAGTTTGGTCAGCAGGCTTCGTCGGCCCAGTTCGGTCAATGCAAAGTGCCCCGGCGCCTGCGACCCCCAGCCCTCCGGCTGCCCCTCATCAAGAGTGACGGGAATCAACTCTGCCAATTCGGTTTCGGCGAGCGACAGTTGGTTGCCTTGCCAACCGGGCATGAAAACCAGACCACTGGCCTGCTGCTGTACTAAACCTTTTAGCAAAGCGCACTGCTCGGGCGTCAGTTGTCCATTGTCGATCCCGACGTCTCCGAGAAAGACGACGTCGTACAATGCCAAATCTTCCAGAGCTTCGGGAAAGGTCTTGATGTAGTCGCGATTTCCGCCGCCGACCTTGCTGAGTTTGGGATGAAACAACAGGCACGAGACTTCGACACCCGGATCGCGCGACAACGCATTCCTTAGGTATCGATACTCCCAACGCGGCAGGGATTCGACGACCAGCACCTTGAGCTTTTCTTCTTTGATGGTGATCGAAGCGGTTCGCGAATTGTTGTCCGTGATCTGTTCGTCACCGTGTTCAGGAACCGACAGCGTCAAGGCGAACTCGCCGACGTTTTCGGGCTTCCACAAAATGGCATCGGTGGTTCGCCCCATCGCACTGATCCGAACGTCGTGAGTGACTTTTTCACCATCCTGCGATGTCATCGTCACAACAACACTGTGATCGCGAGGCAGTGAGCTTTCAATCGTGAACGGAATGCGAACTGCTTTACCGACGACGCCTGAGGTGGGCAAGTCAAACGACAAGAGATCCACGTCGGGCAACCGTGATGCACTGCCGACACTGACACCAAAGATCGGCACTTGCGCCAAACGCAATCGGGTCGCAACATCGACGGGCGGCGGGCCGCTGTTCCAATCGCCATCGCTGGCCAACAGCACGCCGCGCAAATTCGCGTGTTCTCGACGAGCAGATTCCAAGGCACCGGCCAAGTCGGTTTCATCGCTCTGTTCACCTTCGGCAAACGGCTGAACGACGACATTGAATCGATCTTTGACGTCCGACCAAGTCGCCTCGTCCATCAAGCCATCGATCGCTTCGCTGCGTGTCGTCAACGCCCTTTCGCCGCCAGCGTCCAATCCAGCGTCACGCGTCATCATGCTCTTGGATCGATCACCCAAGACCACGATCGTCGGTTTTTCGGTGGGCAGAAATTGCTGCACGGTTTCGGGCTGATTGAGCAACAGGACTGCGGCCAACACCAACAACACGCGGAGCAACTCGAGCAAATTGATGCCGCGATGAAACCCGCTGCGTTGCCACGACCAATACGCCAACACCACGACCATCACCACGGCGATGATCGAAACGATCAGCGAAGCCACGTTGGGCTGCAAGGAAAAACTAGCGATCATGCGGCGCTCGTCTCCTTCGTCCGATCGCTACCGGCCGTCGTTCGATCCGCGGAACGACTATCTGATTTCTTGAACCCGCTGACGTCGGGACGCCCTACGATCGCCGCGGCGCTCGCCCGACGGCGGGGAATGCACAACAGGGCTTCCAACAACATTGCGGCGATCATCAGGATCAAAAAGAATCGCCAGATCTCTTGAACGATTCCCTCCAGTCCGCCAGCAGAATCATCCACTCGTGAATAATCCAAACCGGCAAATAAGTTGCTCAACTGCGAATCCGTCAACGTGTCGCGTTGGTCTTCGGGGACCGAACGATTGACTGCGACCAATGGCTGCTCTTTTTCTGTGGTCTCGTTGGTGGCTTGATACACGCCAGCTTGGTAGGTGTATTCACTCGACAACACACCGGTGGGACCTGCGATCTGTCGCCACTGAGCCATTTCTTCTGCCGCACTCCCCTGCCCTGCCCCGCTTGATTCGGAGGAGGCATCTTCGTCAACTGCGTCCTCACCAGTTGATCCAGCAACACGATTGCCAGTCTGCCCGATCGCATCCAAGCCCTGCCGGATCGCGCGTTGCACGGCGACGTACAGCACGATCCCGTTGCTGGCCAAAGTCGACTGGCCAGAGGCCGCGGTCGCGGTACAGAAATAAACGCCGCCACGCGCCGTCGGCACACGAACCAACAGCGGGTCGCCACCTGACAAAGTCGCCAACTGGGTGAATTCGCCGCCAAGTTTGGCATGTTCGTTGATTTCCAATTGACCGACCGGCAAACCGACTCCGCTGCCGGTAGCCGCCAACAAGTCCTGATCGCCACGCCAATTCTCCACCAACGCTTTCTCATCACCGACCCAGCTTTGCCAAGACACTCCGAGAAACTCGCCCTCGACATCCAAACCGCCACTGAGGCTACTGGGCGGAAAAAACAGGACTTGCCCACCGCCATCGACATAACGTTTGACCGCCGGCGAAATCTCGTCGTCGGGTAACGCGGCTTGCCAAATCAAAACCGCAGCGTCATCCAACACCAACGAATCCAAAGTTTCTGGTGCCATGACTTCCACGGTCGATTCGCTCTTGCCGTCCGGCGAAATCGCAGCGGCAATCTCGATCGCCGCCGATGCTTCGCGATCATCGGTGACCAACACGACTCGTCGCGCCGGCGGATCGGCGAATACAAAGTACGCTTCATTGTCCGCCGCATTGGAATCCGCAGGAATGGAAACTTTTCCCCAGCCTCGATCGACACTGCCGGCCAACGGAACACGGTAGTCACGCACGGTGACTTGATTGCCCGTCATCTCGACATTCAATTCCGTGGTCGCACCATCGATCTCGATCCGCACCGGCATCATCCCACCGCTTGCGACCGTCCCCGATTGGCTGACCTGCATCGACAACAGCACCGCGTTGCCCTCGGCTTGTGTGCGACGTGCACCCAAAACCCGAATGGATGCATCGCTGTCGGCGGACTCTGGATAAGCAACGAGATGAAATCGAACCGTCTGCGGCATTTTGGCGAACGCCTCTCGAACGGCCTTCCAACGCCCTGAATCAGGTTGCCAGTCCGCGGAACGCAAATCGCTGCACAACCAGACTTCGCTGGCACCAGGCTGGTTGTTGTTCAAATAGTCCACGGTCGCTTGCAGCATCCCTGGGATGTCGGCTGCCGCGCTGGTTCCATCCGTCGATGGAGCATCAATCATGGCTTCCAACGACTCGAACGACTGCGGCTGCATCGTCGCGCTGTCGATCAACACCCAGTGGGTGGAGCCGAGGGTCTTCAGTGCATCAGCGATCTGGCGACGCCCGGTCTCCAACTTGGACTGCCCTCCCCTGCCCGCTTGTTGCATGCTGGGAGATCGATCCAACAACAAGATCGTCGTGTCTGGGCGTCCACCCGCTGACCAACCCAACAGTCCGCTGGCGAGCGGTCGGGCGATGGCAAAGATCAATCCTGCAATGACCAACATCCGTGCCGCCATGATCAACCACTGACGCAGCTTGGCATAGCCGCGAGCCATCTTGTTGGCCTTCAGCAGGAACATCATTGCGCCCCACTGCTTGGTCTGATATCGCCATTGGTTGATGAGGTGAATGATCACCGGCAACAACACCAGGGGCAACGCGGCCAACATACCGATCTGCAAAAAGCTCATCGTTTCCCCCGATGAAAAGCGCGATCGACAAGGAAATCCGTCAGCACTTTTTCGTACGGTTGATCGATGATCACGCGACGGTAGTCCACAGCGGTCTCCAACGAGACCTTTTTGACCGCGGTCAAGTATTCCGACAACGCGTCATGATAGCGATCGGCGATCTCGGTCGGTTCGGCAAAGATCGCCGTTCCGCCCTCCATGTCCAAGAATCGTGTGGGTCGGTGGAAATCGAATCCGATCTCTTCTGGATCGAGCAAATGAAACACCGAAACATCGTGCTTGCGAAATCTCAAATGCTCAAAGCAATCTCGCATCGCGTCGGGCTCGATGAACATGTCCGATAGCACGATGATCAAAGCACGCTGACGCACCGTCTCGGCCAACTCATGCAACACCGTTTCCAAACCGGTCTCGCCCTGAGGCACCGCACCGGACAAGGTATCCATCAAGGTCTTGACGTGCGAAGCACTTCGCCGCGGCGGAATCTCTTGATGAATCCCGTCGGCCACGCACGCAAGTCCGACCGCGTCGCCTTGTTGGATCGCTAGATAACTCAACGTCGCCGCAACGCTGCGGGCGTAGTTCAGTTTGGTGGTTCCCACGCTGCCGAAATCCATCGAGCCGCTGGTGTCGACAACCAGAACCATTCGCAGATTGGTGTCCGCCTCGAACTCTTTGACATAAAAACGATCGCATCGCCCATAGGCTCGCCAGTCCAAACGACGCAGATCGTCGCCGGGCACGTACTTGCGATACTCGGCAAACTCCACACTTGCGCCACGGTGTGGGCTGGCATGTTTTCCCGAAACGCTGCCCAACATCGGTCGACGCGCCGTCAGCGGCAACGCGCTCAGTCGCGCGACCACTTGCGGATCAAAAAAACTACGTGTGTTGGGTTCAGACATACGTGGGAAATGGTAGGTGTGAGCATCCGTGCAGCTTTCAGCGGCCAAGCATGTACGTCAGCCTTTCTAGCCTGACATACTTACCAAGTCAGCCTAGAAAGGCTGACGTACTTTCCAGCCTGACATTCTCACCGCAAGTCAGCCTGGAAAGGCTGACGTACATATCTAGGCAGGCGTTTCTTCGACTAAGCGTTTGACAATGTCTTTGGCGCTGACCCGTTCGGCTTGCGCAGCGAAGGTCGTGATCAACCGGTGTGTCAGAACGGCGGGTGCGACGTACTGGATGTCTTCCAAGCGAACCATGTAGCTACCCTCCAACGCCGCCCGGCTCTTGGCTCCCAGGATCAAGTTCTGCACAGCACGAGGCCCAGCCCCCCAACCGACCAAAGGTGTCAGCCAGTCTGGTGCGGTGGTCCCTTGCGGTCGTGTCCGACGCACCAACTGCGCGGCATACGTATAGATGTGATCGGGAACAGGAACACGACGAACGAGCGCTTGATGCGAGATGATTTCTTCGGCTGACATCAAGGAATCCAACGTGGGCAGATCGCCACCGGTGGTCGTCCGCGCGATCTGGATCTCCTCTTCCTCACTCGGATAATCCAGCTCGATCAACGACATAAAACGGTCCAACTGAGCTTCGGGCAGCGGATACGTGCCTTCTTGCTCGACCGGATTCTGTGTCGCCAACACCATGAACGGTGCTTCGAGGTGAAACTCCTTGCCCAACACCGTGACGTTCTGCTCCTGCATCGCTTCCAACAGCGCTGCCTGCGTCTTGGGTGGGGCGCGGTTGATTTCGTCGGCCAAGACGATGTTGGCAAAGATCGGGCCTTTGACAAACTGAAACTCACGGCGTCCATCCGCCGTGTCTTGCAAAATGTCGGTCCCAGTGATGTCCATCGGCATCAGGTCGGGCGTGAACTGAATCCGGTGAAACTTCAATGACAATGTCTCGGCCAACTTGCTGACCAGCAGCGTCTTGGCCAAACCGGGCACACCCATCAACAAAGCATGGCGTCGGGCGAACAGGCAAATGGAGAGTTGTTCGATGGTCGTCGCTTGGCCAACGATGACTCGCCCCAGTTCATTCCTCAACCGTTGATAAGCGTCTCTCAAGCGATCGATCGCTTGGACATCGTCATCGCTCAGTTTTTCTACTTCACTGTTGATCGCTTGGCTCATCCAACACTCTCACGGGTGGCGTTCACGTTGAAACTCAAATTTGGTCGGGCCAGTATACTCGGCCCCGCCAGTACCGGTGGCAACAACCCGATGGCATTCTGGCAAGATCGCGAACGAATTTCCGATAAAAACCGATGGAAAACCAACCTTCAACCAATACGGGCTGGAAAGTGGACAGCTGGGGTCGCGAAAACTCCCCAAAAAAGCAGAACTGCGATTCGAACCTCGCACGGCGGGCGGTTTTGCTGCATCACCTGCCTCCGACTCTTGCCTCGGCCATTCTTGTTGAAATAACTGCCATGCCCTTTCCTTTCGTGACGTGCAAGACTGTTTCGCTTGCAGTCACCCGTTTCCCTCCAACGCGAATCAACCTGATGCGATTACTGATCACCGCTGGCATGTTTTGTTGCCTGATACCCATCAGTGAAATTTCGCTGGCCCAGACTCCCAACGCCGGCATCGCAACTGACCCGCCATCTCTCCAACGCATGCCGGCAGACATCTCGTTTTACTTCGGCATCCACCGCGGCGGAGAACTGTTCTCAATGTTGGGCGGCAGGGAACTCGCCGACAAACTGGCAACCCTGGAAACGGATTCAGCGGCCACTCAAACAGACTTGGAGGATCAACCCGTCGCGGTTGATCTTGGAATCATTGGATTGGAACTGTCGGACATCGCCAGTAACGCCGACCAAATCAAACAAATGCAGAATTCCAAACCAGGGCTTGTTTTTAACCAGCTCTTTCAAACAGATGCCTATCTATGCGGCGATGAAAGCTGGACATCGACTTGGCATGCGGTCTCAATCGCAATCGCGGACGCAAAGAACAACTTGACCGACGAAGCAACGGCTCGAAGCGATGAGGAGAAAGCCGAATCCCTACACCAGCACCTGAAAGACATCCGGGTGCCCAACACACTCGCCGGCTTTCACTTGAGCGATCCAACCCTCGCAAGGGAACTGCTCGCCGAATGGCAAGCCAGCTTGACCGAAGAAGAGATCCCTTGGGAAATCGGCGAGCACCGAATCGATCACGAATCGCTGACAACCTTGTCGGTCAAACTGGAAACCTGGTTCGACTCGCTCGTCGAAGATGTCAACGTGAATGAGTCCGACCTGCTGTTTCAACAAGCCGTTCGCAGATCGCTAAGAGATCGTTCCCTTCACGTCTCCATTGGAATCATTCGAAATCAGTTGATCGTCTTTGTCGGCGAAGACTTGACGGCGATCGACAAGCTAACCGCGGTGCCTGATGAAAATGACGAGCGATTGGTGGACACGCCAGAATTTGCCGCCGCAATGCCACCGGCCGGTCAATCGCATTTCGCAACTGCGTACATTTCCGATTCGTTCGCAAAATCAGGCGTGGTGCCGGATGAGTCCGGCTGGATGACCAATTGGGTCGATACCATTTCTCTCATCGCCCGTTCGGCCAAAGTCGACGGAGTGCCGATGGGCGACATGGGCATGCTGATGGGTGTCCCTATACTGAGCAGCTCAGATTTTAGCGGCCGAATGAAAAGCCTCGCGCAGCGCTGGGATGCTTTAGCGTTGCCACCGGCCGGCTGGGCGATGACGGTCGGCTGCGATGCCACAGGAATCAGCAGTCATAGCGTTTGGATGAGCGTTGACCCACGGCTGCCTGACACACCACTGAATGTCGATCGCTACGCGGGTGGTGACACCGTCGCAATCTATGCTCGCCAAGGAACCACGACCGCCACTCGCTGCTTGCTCGGATTTGAACTCGTTACCAATACCTACTTGGGATTCATGGAAACCATGTTTGCGATGATGGGCGACGAAGGCCTTCCCACAGAATCGCAGCGATACTTGGCTCGACTGCAACAGATGCCGATGCGACTGAGCACAATCGTGGAGGACAAATGGTTTCCCGCACTGGGCGACGGAGGTCAGGCATTGGTCGCGACCTTCCATCACGCTGCCCCGGGCATCCCCAAAAAGTCGCCGATCGAATTTACCCTGCTGAGTCGCGTCGCCCATCGTGACGACTTGATCGTCGCCGGTGGAATGCTGCGCACCTGGGCGAACTCTTATGTCAATCAATACTTTGAGATGGCGAAGACACTCGACGACGATGATGAGATTCCTTTACCACCACAGATCGATCCGCCCACCATCCTGGATGATGGTGACTCCGACATCTACACCATCGCCACCCCGGACCTCTCTGCGTTCGAAGTCGAAACCGTTGAGCTGGATGATGACGCTATTGCAGAAGAAGAAACGCCGGAAGAAACCAGCCAAACCGATTTTCACTGGCGACTGAGTGATGACATCCTCGCCATAGGCAGCCAGCGTGACGTGACCAAAGCAATGCTTGTCCCAAACGATGATTCCGTTGTTTGGCGGGACAGCGAGGAAACAGGCCTGTTGCGATCGGTTCTTTGGATCGACTTCGATCTGCTCACCGACCGCCTTTCACAGATCGCCAACGCCAACGAGATGGAGCAAGAAGAGCGTGAAGAGTTTCAAGCGTTCATTGATGCCTTGAGAAAAGTCCACTCGTTCCACCGAGTCACCCACACTCGCGACGGCATGACGGTGACCCAAACCAAACTCGCGATGCCACTGGGCAGCAGCGATCCGTAGAGCCAACTTTCAATCCTGAGTGGGATGTGCCGGGGGTGAGGTTGTCTTTCGGTCATGCCTCTCATCTCTAAGGATTCATGCGTGATGAGTGTATTCATAACACCTGATCGACCCGCAGCAGCCTTCGAAAATCAAAGAGACGGGAATCATTCGATCAAGAGAAACTTGATCGCTGGACAAGCCGGATCGTTGCCCCCTCTCCCCCAATCCCTGACTCGCTGGAAGCTCGCCAGGAATCGGGGGAGAGGGGAGCCATTGAGAATAGTACTGATCAAACTTGGCTCCCCTCTCCCCCATGATTTTCGCGGAGCAGACTCCTCCATCACCCATGACTCAGTCGCGAAAATCTTGGGGGAGAGGGGCCGGGGGTGAGGGGCTGCGATGCTGCAGTTTAACCGTGTGGCACTTCGAGTTTTCTGCTGCTAACCCTAAACGCGTCGTCGACGAAGCAAAACCATCCCGCTTAGCAAGATCAAAGCAAAGCTGCTCGGCTCGGGAACAGCAGCAGTACCGGTGAAACTCGCGAAAACATCATCGATGCGAAAACTTGTTCCGCTGCCCGACGTCGCCGTGCCTCCCAAAACGAAAACGTTATTGGGCAAAGGAGTCACAAAGGTCGGATCATTGCCAACCGACGTGATCAAGTCCGCGGGATTGATCCCCGTTGTCGAAGCCCCCACCACATCCGCGCCGTCGACATACTCACTGAAGTCCAGACCAGAGAAACCATTGAACACCACGGTGCCACCCGTCACGTTCGAAGTTGACACCGTGAACTGCAACCATTCGTTCGTGTCGATTCCCACCGTGAGTCCGCCAGCCACTGCAAGCCCCGTTCCACCGCTACCCCCGTTCAATGTCGCTGATCCCGTCACGGAGATGTTCAAATCGAAAGTCACTCCGTCGGAGATGAGACCGTTCAAGTTGTTGGTGAACGAGTCACCTGCCACCAAACCACTTTGCGTTCCGTCCAACGCAATGTGCACAATGCCACCGTGGACTCGTTGCGAGTGGACAAACAACAAACAAACCAAAACGACAGAGCAGACGCGATGACCAGACATGATGGCGAGACTGAATGAGTGACGAGAGGAGAAAAAGAGCCCGTCAATATAACCACTAGAGTCAGCACAACCAACAAAAACGCCCCCCTTCGCCAAGGCCTCTCAACACCACCACCATCATTAGCCAAACAGCGTCCCCACCCCATGCTTGGCGTGCACCCACATCCAACTATGCCAACGGACGCGTTAGAGTGTTGCCGACCCACCGTTCACAACCAAGCGAGGGATACCACTTCGCTGACTGATCTAGAATCCGTTTCCCGGAATACTCCAACATGACACTTCGGCTCGACGTTGGCTTTCTCGTTCTTGGCGGAGTTGCCACGACTTTGCTGAGGGTGAGTCAGCGAACCGGTTGGCCGGAAACGATCTGTGAAGCTTCGGCATGGAGCGTCGCTGCCATCGGAGTTTTCTTTGCCGGCGACATGCGTGCCCGGTTCGAGTTGATGCTGGAGCGAATGTTTCATCGTGACGCGATTCGTTTTCCAGAGAGCAAACGCGAATCTCATCAAACACAGCTGCGACGTGGGATCCAATCATTGGCCGATCGCGGCGGGATCATCGGCGCATTGGCGTTGCCCGGTGTGTTATTGATCGCCTACTTGTCGTTGTTTTCACTTCAGCAAGATTTACTTGTTGGCATCACCTGGCTTCTTGAAATCATCGCCGCTGCGATGGTCGGCAATCACGTCGGACGCGGCGTCGTCTACGGACTCTTGGGTAACATCCTGAAACTGCATGGTGCATCCGTCATCGTCAAAGCATCCCATCCCGATGGTGCCGCTGGATTGAAACCGGCTGGCGAGTTCTACAGCTTCCAGGCGTGCTTGCTGATGATCCCGACAGCATTCTTCGCCATCTGGTGGCTCATCATTCGACTGTGGATCGACACACCGCCTTTGGTGGATTGGCAGAACTGGTATTTGGTGTTCTTTGCCATCGCGATCGCCTGCGAACTGATCGCGTTTGCCTATCCCCTGCTCTTCTTTCACCAGCAGATGAAGTCTCGCAAACGAGAACTTCTCAGCTCAGCCGACGAGATTGGTGATCGCATCGTTGCGATCAAGACACAATTGAGATCCGAATCGGCAACCAATCGAATCAAAATCATGGAGGATGAACTTGCCGGACTCAGCGAACAGTACAACAGCATCGAAGAACTCCCGACGTGGCCGTTTGATCAAAGCCTGCGTCGTCGTCTGGCGATCAGCAACGTCACCCTGGTCGTCCCGGTGATCGTGGGCAATCTCGACAAAGTCAAAGAAGCGTTGAAGAGTTTGTTTTCGGGATGACTAACGGAAGCAACTGAACTCAAGTTTCAGTTCTTACGCCGACGCATCATACAAGTGCAACCGATCAGCCCAATCGCCACCGCCAAGCTGCTTGGCTCAGGGACAGTCGAGCTAATCGGGTTACCGAAAATCTGTACGTTCGCTACTGACAAAGTCTCGGGGTTGGCGTTGATACGAAGAATGAAGGTCATAGATGTAATCGAGCTATTATCTACACTTGAGTCGAAAGTGAAATCCGCGTCAAAATTGACGTTGGGAAACGTCGTTGGTCCATTCTCAAAATCAGTTTCTATCGTTGTTCCGGTAAGATCATTCAGCGAGTTCCCGTTGATTTCGACTCCAGAACCAAAGATTCGAAATCCGTCTGAAGAATTAATTGGGTTTGCAAAGTTCGCGTCCCATTCGAGCCCCTCCGCGGCACCATCAAATCCAACGGTAATATCCTGAAAACCCAGGGTCGAGATTGAACCCGTCAACTCTACAAGAATTTGAGCGGCTCCACTTCCAGAACTCTTGTCAGCCATGATTGTGGTTGCTGTTGCAGTCGATAAATTATTAGCGTCACCGGATCCCGACAACGTTGTCGTCCAATTCGTGTCGGTGAAGTCCAGAGTGGTAAGCAGCGCTGCATTTGCCTCCGCCGACAAAGAGAAAATGGCGACAGCAAACAAGGCATGAAGCGGGAATTTATGTTTGAACATCTGTATAACCCTGAACATATCCGCGTAAAGCACATTTCTTACCAAGATGCTACACCACCTCGCATTTGCCCCAACCATCAAACCATCTTTGGTAACCCAATTTTCACATTTCACGAAAACAAAACGCGAAACACAAGCATGCACCGCGATAATGGGAGATGGCCCACCCTTAAGCAATGGCTACTGGCATCAGCGCCAAGTCATCTTATCAGCTGTCAAAACGAACTGGATTCACGATATCTCACCTCCCATGGCACCATTTCTCTACTGCCCCAACCGTCTCGTGTTTTTGCATGAAACGACATGTTAAACTTACGGACAACCGTAAAGCAGCTATCAATGGTCGCCTTAACTGTTCGAGTCGGCGTTTTTTATTCGATCGTCGCCGGACGTTCACAACGACCCAAGAAATTCGTGCACGAGCGAGTTTGCCGGAGACGATCTGTCAGGCTCCTAATCAGGTCTCTGCTGTAACTGAAGTCGTCTTACTGAAGAAATATGGTCTAGGCTCGAACTGATAGTGGAGCGGAAGAGCACGGGAAGGGGAATTCAGGCGAATCCCATTACGATGACTTGGCGTTCAACATGGTCGCCGGGAATCGCGTTAAAACATTTGGAAATCGCCGGCGGCCTCGAAAGCGTGTTCGTAGTGCTCGACGCGGGTGGGTGAAGGCTGATTGGCGGGCCACCAGATCGCGACGACGTCGAATCGGCAACGGGCACCGAGCATCTTCTTGCGTTTCAGATACCGCAGCGCAGCACGCGTGATCCGTGCTTGCTTTTCTTCGTCCACACGGTCAGCGGGGTGCCCGGGACGAGTGGTTTGCAACGTTTTGACTTCGACAAACACGACTTCGCGTGTTTTTTTATCCAACGCGATCAGATCGATCTCGCCGGCGCGATCGGACTCACTATGTGCGACGACGATGAGCCCTTTGCGGCGCAGCAATCTTGCCGCGAGCTGTTCGCCTTGCAAACCGATCGGAGCGGTCGGATCGATCGCTCCGTAACGCCAACTGAGATAGCGCTCGGTGAGTCGATTGATCAGGCGGCTCATTGCTCAGTCCCACGGAATTCCCGCCGATAGGTTGACCGTCTCGGCGAGAGGGGAACGTTGATATTGGCTAACCGTATGATGCCGCACGCTAACGACGCGGAGCGTCGAGCGACGATTTCAGCAACCTACGAGCGGCGACGTTCTTTCAGGCGGACGGCTTTACCGACGCGGCCACGCAGGAAGTACAGCTTGGCACGGCGGACGACACCGCTGCGTTTGACTTCGACACGTTCGATTTTGGGACTGTGCAGCGGGAACTTACGCTCCACACCTTCGCCGGCCACGATGCGTCGCACGGAGAACATTTCACGGGTGCCGCTGCCGCTCTTGGCGATCACGACGCCGGTGAAGACCTGAATACGTTCTTTGTTGCCTTCCAAAATTCGCAAGTGCACGTCGACGGTATCGCCGATTTCGAATTCAGGAGGAGTCTCCTTCAGGTGTGCTTTCTCGACTTTGTCCAGGATCGCTTGACTCATGACTTTCTCTCTTCTTGCATCAAAAAACGTTGTGCTGTGTTCTTGCCTCTGCCACAGGGGCAGGAGTTCCTATTTCAATCGTTTTGATCTGATCGGCCATCGAGCAGATCGGATCGTCGTTGTTCTGTTCTGATTCGGCTTTGTTTTTCCCGCCACGCGGCAATCGCCCCGTGGTCACCGCCCAACAGGACATCCGGGACACAGTGCCCCTGAAACTCTCTGGGTCGGGTGTATTGCGGGTACTCGAGCAACCGATTGCCTCGACTGAACGAATCCTGCACCGAACTGTTCTCATCGCCCAACACGCCTGGCAGCAGACGCACCACGGAATCGATGATCACCATCGCAGCGACTTCGCCCCCGTTGAGGACAAAATCACCGATGCTTACTTCCTCGGGTTCCAGAATGTCCGTCACCCGTTGGTCAAATCCTTCGTAGCGACCACACAACAGCATGACTCTGTCGCTGGTCGCCAAATCCTCCGCCATCCGTTGATCAAACCGTTTGCCTTGTGGTGTCAGCAGGATGCGTCTCGCCGGTGTCAGTGACAATTCGTCGACGGCGTTGACGCACCGGACGGTCACATCGACCTGCAACAACATTCCCGGACCTCCGCCAAACGGGCGATCGTCCACCTTGCGATGCGGGGTGTCTTGTGCCCAGTCTCGCAAGTCGTGTCGTTGGATATCGACCAGCCCACGCTGGATCGCTTTCTCCAACAACGATTGAGTCAGGTATCCGTCAAAAATGGCGGGGAACAGGGTGACGACATCAAATCGCATGATTCACTTGCGTTGCTTGGTCACTCAAATTCCACGAACACTGACAACAGCTCGACCGATCACTCGGCTGCGGTTTCTTCACCAGCGGATGCTTCTGCTGCGACTTCTTCGGTCGCGGCTTCTTCGGCTGCTGGTTCTTCCGCAGGAGCCTCTTCCACCTTGGCAACCGGCTTGGGTGCTGCTGGTGGTGCGGGTGTGTATTCCTTGCGTTTTCCCAGACGGGCCAAAGCGGCTTCGCGGGCATCCAAGTGGGTGCCGTTGGTACCGTACTTTTTGATCAGCGTGGCGACCTTTTCGCTCGGCTGTGCTCCGACGCCCAACCAATAGTCAACACGTTCGCCCTTAAGCGTCACGCGTGCATCGGTTTCAGGGCACATCGGATCGTAGTGACCCAACTCTTCGATCACGCGGCCATCGCGAGGACTGCGTTGGTCCATCGCACAGACGCGGAAGAAAGGTCGGTGGGTGCGACCCATCTTTTTCAGACGAATACGAACTGCCATTTTAAAACTTGCTCCGTAGAACTTCTCGTTGAAATGTTTTCAGTGGATAGGTGGTTCATCGCGACGATCATTTGCCGCGACGTTTGAGTTGTCTCTTCATTTTGTCACGCTGTTTTTTCAAATCAGCGCGTTCACGCGCACTGAGCCGCTTGCCGGTACTTTTCTTGACCTTCATCCCCGACATCGTCGGATCGTTGGCCATACTGGTTTGCAACTGTTGCATCATGCGAGCGCGGTCGGCGACGCCGCCACCGGCCATGCCTTGCATGATGGGTTTCATTATCTCAAATTGCTTGATCAACTGTGAAACCACTGGTGTTTGCACACCGGCTCCATTGGCAATCCGAGTCCGCCGAGTCGCGTCGATGATCTTGGGATTTCGGCGTTCGGCCATCGTCATGCTGTTGATGGCACCGATGGTCTGCTTGATCCCGCCCGCGGCTTCTTCGCTCTCCAGGGCTTCCTTGAATTGCCCCATGCCGGGCATCAAGCCCATCATCTTGCCCATCAGACCGGGCTTGGCGACTTTCTCCATCATCTTCTTGAAATCGTCAAGCGTGAAATCGCCGGCCGCCATCTTGGCTTCCAATTCCTCACGCTCTTTTTCATCGACGATTCGATGTGCTTCACGAGCAGCGGCGACGATGTCGCCCATCTGCAGGATCCGGCCCGCCATGCCTTCAGGGCGAAATGGCTCGAGCGCATCCATGTGCTCGCCGGTACCCATGAACTTGATCGGCACACCCGTGACGTGTTTGACAGACAGCAATGCACCGCCACGGGCATCACCATCGAGCTTGGTCATGATGACCCCGTCCAGCTCCAGTGATTTATTGAAGGCATCGGCGCTGTTGACCGCGTCCTGTCCGGTCATGCCGTCGACGACCAAGTAAACTTGGTCGGGGGCAACCTTCTTGTCGATGCGGCTCAGCTCGGCCATCAACTCTTCGTCGATCGCGAGCCGACCGGCGGTATCCAGAATCACCACGCGGGCGCCATCGGCCTTGGCTTTCGCCACACCGTTCTGACAAACCTCCACCGGATTCTTGTTTTGCGGCTCACTGTACACGGGGACGTCCAACTGGCGTCCGATCACGTGTAACTGTTCGATCGCGGCCGGCCGCTGCAAGTCGGCGGCGACGAGCGTGGCCTTGATGTTTTCTTCTTTGAGCAGTTGAGCAAGCTTGCCGCAGGTCGTCGTCTTTCCGCTGCCCTGCAGACCGCACAGCATGATGATCGTCGGGCCTTCCTTGCGAAGATGCAACGACGAATCCACCGGTCCTAGCAGCGAAACCAGCTCCGAATGGACAATGCTGACCAGCTCTTCGTGAGGCCGCAGGCTCAGCAACACGCGTTTTCCGAGTGCCCGCTCGGTGACGTGACCCATGAAATCCTGGACCACCGGGTAGCTCACGTCGGCTTCCAGCAGCGATTTCCGGACAATCTCCAGACCATCGCGCATATTGCCCTCAGTCAGCTTGCCTTTACCACGCAAGCTTTTGAAAGCGGACTGTAGACCTTCGGAGAGCGAGTCGAACACGACCTATCTGGGACAATTGGAGGAAAACACGGGCAATTCCCTTTCTGAAACGCTCGGTCAATGCGTACCGCTAGCGCCGTGGGAAAGCCCGGCAGTTTACGGACTTTGATGGCGGATTGTAAATGGATAAAGACGGCAGAAATGCGGAGAGCTACACAGAACCATCCTTCAACATCGCCAACACGGCCTGATGAAGCCGCCCATTCGTGCCAAAACCATCCCCCCCACGCACCGTTTTCTCGCCTTTCCAACTCGTGAATTCGCCGCCCGCCTCGAGGATCACCGGCATGATCGCGGCGACGTCCCATGCATTACAGATTGGATCGACCATCAGGTCCGCCCGACCTGTCGCGACCAACAGGTACCCGTACCCATCACCCCAGGAACGGGTGATCCGGCAAGCGGATTCCAGCGATCGGTACGCAGCATCCGCGCCCCGGGCGGCGAACGAATCGACTTGGCTGGTCACAAACACGGCATCAGAAAGCGATTCCCGGTCGGAAACACAGGCGATTTGCCAAGCCCTGCCGGCCTGCTGATACCAAGCCCCCAATCCAGACGCCGCGACGACGATTTCGCCCAAAGCGGGCAAATAAATCACGCCACCGATCGGCTCCCCGTCCTTTTCCAATGCCAGCAAGGTGGAATAAAGCGGCACGCCACAGACGAAGGACTTGGTGCCGTCGATCGGATCGACGACCCAGCGAAAGGAGCTTTCGCCAACGGTTTCCGCGAATTCTTCGCCTTGAACGGTATCGTCGGGGAAACGCTCCGTGATCATGCGGCGAACCAACTGCTCGGCTTCGCGGTCAGCAATGGTGACGGGCGACTCGTCGCTCTTGGCGTCGACCACCAATCCGGTGCTGCGAAAATGCGTCAGCGTGTGATCGCCAGCGGCGCGGGCAACATCCACCATGGCGGACAAGCGTCCTTCGTGCAGTCCGGACCAACGGGAGGGTTCTGATTTCATGGTGCTCAGCTCGATTCTGCGTCGTTCGTTGTTTCGCTCGGTTCAGCCTGCGGGTCTGTCGCTTGCGGGTCTGTCGTCAGACCAAACTGTCCCGGAAAAACGGATTGATACAACAACATTCCCGCGCCGACGACCAGGAGTGAATCGGCGATATTGAAATTCGGCCACGTCCATTTTTCGTTGATGCGCCAGAGGATCCAATCCCGGACACCGCTGCTCCAGGACTGCGGATAATCCGGCGTCCACCAGAATCCCAGACGGTCGTACAAGTTTCCGATGATCCCTCCGGTGACCAACCCCAGCGCCACGGTCAGCCACAACGAGTGGGCGGCTCGAAATCGAAACAGCCATACCAGGATGCCAACCAACGCAAACACGGACATTGCGGCAAACACGGTCCCCTTGCCGGCTCCCATACCGAACAACGCACCGGGGTTCACGGCGGTCTCGATGCCAAAATACGGCTCGATCACCCACCAAATGTCCTTTTGCCCAGGGATCCCTCGGGTGGCAAAGACGAAGTGTTTGGACCACAGATCTAGCGCAGCACCCGTAATGGCGAGGGTGAAATACACCGCCGCGCGGCCCAGCAACGACGCTTCATCCGCCACAGGAGGCACGTTATGCGATCGGTCTGAAGACTCTTCGGGACGATCAGACGCATCCATGGATCTGCTGGGAAATTTGGCTGGGAGGGAAGTGTAAAACGATCCGATGAAAGTTGCCGGAGACTCCACCGCACGTCAACGGTAAAATCATTGCCATGCTTTGCCCAGGTCAACTTGCCGGAATTGACCGCCCGCGTGTGACTTTTTCCCTATGTTCTCTCGCTGGAAACTAGCGACAATCCGATTCAACCGATCTATTGTTGATACATCCAACACTACGTCCTCACCGACACCATCGTCATGATCCATACTGCTGCCCAGCACAACGCCGTTCGTACCGACCTCGCTTTCCAACGCTGCATCAACCCGGTTTGTGGTGCCACGTACGACTCGAGCGAACTGCACACGTCGTGCCCTAAGTGCAGCAATCTGCTAGATGTCGCCTACGACTGGGATCGGATCGCCGTGCCCAAACACCTCAACGAGTTTGAGGCGATGTGGAGCCAGCGGACCAACCCGGTTCGCTTCAGCGGCGTTTGGCGTTTCCATGAACTGCTCCCCTTTGCCCCCCAAGACCGCGTGGTGACGGTGGGCGAAGGCCAGACGCTGCTTCAACAGACCGATGCGGTCGGCGAATATGTGGGCATGGACAACGGCAAACTGCATCTGCAATACGAAGGCATGAACCCGTCGGGGAGCTTCAAAGACAACGGCATGTGCGCCGCGGTCACCCACGCCAGCATCTTGGGTGCGCAGCGGGCCGCTTGTGCCAGCACGGGCAACACCTCGGCGTCGCTCGCGCTCTATTGCAGCGCAACCCGACTGATGAAGGCGATCATCTTCATCGGCAGCGGCAAAATCTCCTACGGCAAACTCAGCCAAGCCCTCGACTACGGCGCCCTGACGGTTCAAATCGCGGGCGACTTTGACGACGCGATGTTGCGAGTGCGTGAGGTCGCTAAGGAACTAGGGATCTATCTGGTCAACAGCGTCAATCCGTTTCGTCTTGAGGGCCAAAAGACGATCATGTTTCGGGTCCTGGAAGCGCTTCGTTGGGAAGTCCCCGATTGGATCGTGGTGCCCGGCGGCAACCTGGGCAACAGCAGCGCGTTTGGCAAAGCGTTCATGGAGCTGAAAGAACTCGGACTGATCGACCGTGTCCCACGCATCGCCGTCATCAATGCCAGCGGCGCGGACACTCTGTATGAATTGCACGAGCGACGCGGTGTGCGCTGGAACGGCGGTCATGTGAACATGGATCCGATCGTTCAATACAACGACCAAATGGATCGCGAAGGCATCAAGGCCGATACGATCGCCAGCGCGATCGAGATCAACCGTCCCGTGAATCTCAAAAAGTGCTTGCGTGCGTTGGAGTTCACCGACGGTGTGGTCCGCCAAGTCAGCGACCAAGAAATCTTGGACGCCAAAGCCCGAGTCGGCGCGGGTGGCTTTGGCTGCGAACCGGCATCGGCCGCCAGCGTTGCCGGCGCCAAGATGCTGCGTCGTGAAGGCGTGATCTCCGCAAGCGATCGTGTCGTCTGCATCTTGACCGGACACGAACTGAAGGACCCCACCGCGACGGTCGCTTATCACACCACGGACCAGGAAGTCTTTCACAAGACCCTGGGCAGCCGCGGTGTGACCAAAGCAAGCTTTGCCAACAAAGCCATCGCGGTACCCAACGAGCTGGACAACATCATCAAAGCCATCCAGCTCTACGCTTAGTCAGCAAATCAATCTGTCCCTGCTGTAGTGGACGAGGTAACGAGTCCCCGTAGCGAAGAACCCGTTCAAGGACTCGTGACCTGGATCTTTTCAACGCTGAGCCGCAGCACGTGCGTCACGCCCACCACACCAGTCGCCCCCACCTACTTAAAAAACAACATGAGCGAAATCCTCAACATCGCCGTCCACGGTGCCGCCGGACGCATGGGCCGACGTGTCGTTGCACTCGCCTCCGCAGATCCATTGCTGAAAGTCGTCGCCGCGATCGAAAACGATGACAACGCACTGCTGGGCCAAGACGCAGGCGATCTTTCGGGCGTGGAAACCCTGGACGTGCCTCTGTCCTCCCAATGGCCGACCGACGCCGACGTCGTCATCGACTTCTCACTGCCAACCGCCATTGATCGCTGCATCGAACAGTGCATCGCACACGACACCGCGTTGGTGATCGCGACGACGGGCATGACGGACGCCCAAGTCGATAAACTACAACAAGCCGCCAAGATCATCCCGATCGTCTGGGCACCCAGCATGTCGCTCGCGGTCAACTTGACCATGAAAGTCACCCAGCAGATCACCGAAAAACTGCGTGACGTGCCCGGCGGCCTGGACATCGAAATCATCGAACGCCATCACCGTTACAAAGCCGACGCGCCGAGCGGCACCGCCCTGAAATTCGGTGACTTGATCGCCGACAAACTCGACGACGGCACGCGACATGTGCATGGCCGCGAAGGACACACTGGTCAACGACAACGAAACGAGATCGGCTACCACGCCGTCCGCGTCGGCGACAACCCCGGCGAACACACGATCGTCTTCGGCATGCTGGGAGAACGCATCGAGATCAACGTCGCCGCCAGCAACCGCGACTGCTACGCCTCCGGCGCCATCGCCGCCGCGAAATGGCTCGCAGAAAAACCAGCAGGCATGTACGACATGTTCGACGTCCTGGAAATGTAATTAGAATTGTCGCTCGACTCTCCGAGTCGATAGCGTTTTCAGCAGTGCGTTGTCGACTCGGAGAGTCGAACGACGATGCGCAAGCGGTAAATGATTCATTGCACGTCCCTCAGTGGTTAGCGTCGGATACGGCGAGAGGCATGTCATGGACCGCTTCAGATGAAGATCACTCGCCTTTCGCTTCGCGATAATGCTCGAAAATTTCAGATGGTGGTTCGTAGGGCGGCGACATCGTCAACACGCCGTCTTGGATCCGCATGAAGTCCGCCTTGAAATGATCCATAATCCGCTGACAAAAGTCCTCCGTCGCAAGATCAAACGCGGCATCCGGTGCCTTACCCCCAATCGCCCATTGCAGCTTGACGATCTGACTGACCAGTTTGTCCTGGCCGTTGAAGTTAGTACTTTGTTCCGCCAACTCAGGTAGCCAAAAACCGTCGATCTTGCTCCATCGAAAGAACCGCAAGTGCTGTCGCACTTTACTTTTTTGGCTCATCCGCAGAATCAGTGGGTGTAAGTTGCAGGGTTCTGGTACGTTCCTGACAAACGACTGTGCTGTCGAACACTCGTCCCAAGTGCATTCAGGATGAAGGATTTTTCAGGCATGGGCTCCTGCGTCCAATGCGATTTTGCATCAATCGCTGCCAAATGTTAATCTGAAAAGGCGGGAAAAAACGGACTCAGGCTCTGCGGGGAAGTTGGCCTGGGAAGGGATATTCCGGTCGATTGCGCGCCAATGGTGCGGGTAGTCTCGGCGAGCGAGTGCCTGTCGAGACTGCCTTTTTCAGCTCATTGGACGCAGGAGCCCATGCCTCCGAAAATCCATCTTCAAACTGGTGTTCACTTTCAAAACAGTACCGACCTCTCAAGAAACTCAAGTCTCGCAGAGCTAATCGCGTCAATTCGATTGAAATACACCCACTGATTCTTCGGAAGAGCCAGACAAAAATCTCGCGCGAGGGCGCATAGAGCACTTGCAGTAAACTTTTCTGGAGATTGGTTCACATGCACGCTGTACTATCACAAGTGACAGGAGTCTGTCGCGTCGACAAAGCTCAAATTGCGAGTAGGCACACTGAAAGCTCAGACTGGAGACTGGAGTCTACTTTCAAAACGTTAATTTGAGGCGTTAGGAGAGTTGTTTTGGTAGTTCGGCTGTTCGTTCTCTAGGATTTCAATAGGTTTTCTGATGTTTATCAAACTAGCCATTTGTTTGATTGCCTGCGGCACGCCGGTGGCGATTTCTTTCGCGCAAGATGTTCCTTCCCAATTCAAGCTCGGTGGGCAGTCGGAACATGGCCCTGCAAAGCCCGTCAGTCGATCAAAAGAGGTGAAACGCCTGTACGAGTCTATTGCGCACAGGGATTCAATTCAGCTTCTGATTGGAAGCCTCGATGAGTTGGCTGTTGCAGATATCTCAGATGGCCTCGAACATGAATTGCGTGATTTGTACGTTTACCAAATCGCAGCGATGGAAAAATACAGGCAATCTCTTTTGCTAGCCGATTCATCGAAGCTTGACAAAAAGGAGGTAATTGAGGTCGCGGAGGAGGTTGAAGGTTTCCGACGCGATCTCGACAAGCAAGTTGCTTCGGTTTTGAAGAAGCATTTGAAGCCAAAAGACTTCGACGCTATTGTGACTTCGCTGATTAGGAAAATGCCACAAGACTACTATGAGTGCCATCTTATCACGAGCGAACTTGGCCTTAATGCCAATCAGGTTCGACAATTGCACGATATACGAAAGACAGAACTACGAATGATGGAGTCCGTTGATCTGAAGCTGGTTGATCTGAAGTCGATCGATCTAGAATCGGTCGATCCATTAGCATCGATCAGGAGTTCGATCTCAAGAAACCAAGCTCGATTAGCAGATGTACTGGATGAGAGTCAGCTTGTCCGAGTATGGACAGCATGGGGAGTTCTAAAAGAAGGACAGGGTATTGAGGATTTCGTCATGAATCGACGGAGCAAGCCTGGGTTTGATGAGTTTGTATCTGCCTCCAGAGTATTGACGAATCACTGGAACCGCCTCTTTCCAAACAGGCAGCTAGAGTTCACCAAGTAGCCACTGGATAGCCGAACCCACACCCAAGGTAGGTAAGTTTGAGAGCCTTCATCATTCGAATCCCAGCAGTTCCTGGCTCTACTGGACATTTCGATTTGGCGTTGGTGTGATCTGCATTGCTTGCAGTAAAATAGGCTCGATTAGTCGATCTTTTACCGTTGATCCCAACTGCCAATCGCTAGCTGACATGAAATGCGACGAAGGTTATCGATGCGATGTTTGCGGTAATGATGTGACGTCGATCGTCGAAAGTGATCTGTACCTGCGTTTTGTGATCGGTGAACTGGACCCCGAAGTCCTGCACACGACCGCCGAACGCCACATCCGCTGCAACCCCGTGTTGGCTCAGTTCATCGATCACTCGGAATTCGAGTCGGTGACCGTCGATGGCCCGATGAACCTGACACAGTTGGATCCAGGCTTTGTGGCAACGCGGCGGCAACTGGTCACAGCGGGCTATGCTCGACTGTTGGAAATCAACAACTGGCCCGGCGACCGCGATGTCACGGCGTACCCATTGCCCGAAGTGGCCGCGCGATACCGATAACCTTCGTTTAACGACAAGCCGAAGGCGACATCGAAACACATCGTCGCCTTCGGCTTGTCGTTAAACGAATGAGTCAACTTGGTTTGCGCAAACCCGCCTTTGCCAACAAACCTTCCGCCCACTGTTTTTCCGCCGGGATCCATTCCGGTTCGGGCAGCGGTCGTTGGGCCAATTGCCAATAACGGCCGGTTTGATAACAGCGGTCCACCAGTGGTTGCAGATCCAATGCGACATCCTCATCGGTTTGCCGAAGCGGGACACCGACGACGGGAATGCGTTTGTCGATCGGACTGTAGTAGACCTCGCGACCTTCGACATCGTGCGCGCGCCCAGCGACGATCAGGTACATCGTCGAATCTGTTTCCTGCAGCAAATGCAAAAACGCATCAGGCACCGTTCGTTTGCCGCCGCGAATCAGATCGATCTCCAACGTGTTGACGCCGGAGAGCAGCAGGCTGTCCTGACGCCGGGCAAATTTTTTCGCCGCGTCAGGGGTCTTGTTCGATGGACTCAAGACCTCGATGACCGTGATCACACGATCCTCTGTATCGCGAATTTCCAACCAGCGATGCGTATGCTTCCGCGTTGCACGCAACAAAACAGGTGAATCGATCGCGACCGTGGCGGCCTCGCTCGCCCCCCAGTCCCGATCCGGAATCTGAATGTCACTCACCTCCGCGACTTCGACATCGGCTCGGAGGGACAACTCGACCATTTCGTCCGGTGCATCGATCGAAACGGATTCTTCCGCCACGACGGTCAAGTCTCCGGGCAACGACTCGCTGATCGCGTCACCAATGTACGCGATCAATCGCGTATGCGCATCCGGCCACCTCGCCTGAAGATACGGATTCATGCCGGGAAACGGGTTGGTTGTTTGCATAGGGCTCCCTCACGGCTCGCGTTGCGCAGCCATACGACTCGAAACTCACAAAACCAGTATAGGCTCGACGGCGGAAACACGGAAATCCGCTCCGCCGCTCTCGACATTCCCGGCTTTTCTGCGAAGTCGCTTGGTCCCCAGGGGCTCCAAAATCGCTGTCACGGGATTTTGCCAGGAATGCTACACTTCGCCGATCCGACATTGATCCGCTCCTCCGTCGACGACTCCTAACCTTGAAAAACAAGCTCCTCAATCGCGGCTTCCTGAGCCTGGTCGTCTCCCAATTCTTTGGGGCAATGAACGACAACATCCTCAAAGTCATCTTGACGTTCACGGTCATCCGCGGCGTTTGGGAAGGCAAACTCGGTGACGGTGGCCAAGGCATTGTCGGTGTTTGCTTCACCGTCCCCTTCATCCTGCTCTCAGGGTTTGCCGGACAGATCGCCGATCGTTTCTCCAAACGCACCGTCACCGTGTGGGTCAAGATCGCGGAGATCCCGATCGTCGCCCTGGCCGGAATCGGCTTTTACACGCAGAACCTCTGGATCACCCTGTTCGCGTTGATCCTGTTGACCTGCCAAAGCTCGTTTTTCGGGCCGGCCAAATACGGGATGATCCCCGAGTTGGTTCCCGATGGTGAACTCAGTCGTGCCAACGGAATCATCAACATGATGACCAACTTGGCCGTGATCGGCGGAACGATCCTCGCGGGCGTGGCAAGCGACCTGTACGGCGGACAAAACATGCTGTGGATCCCCTTCGCCGTGATGACCGTCACCGCCGTGTTGGGACTGCTCGCTGCCTGGACGCTCACTCCGTTGCCGGCTGGCAACCCCGGCATCCAATACGAACTCAACCCGTTCGCAACCTACGTCGAGACGATCCGCGAGATGTCCAAGTCGCGATTGTTGATGGTGATGATGGCCTGGGGATACTTCTACCTCCTGGCCGGACTGGCCTTGTACATCGTGCCCGAGTACAGCGTGGTGCTGAATGTCAGCGACACAGAAGCCAGTGTGTTGATGGGCGTCTTGGGGATCGCGATCGGTGTGGGTTGTGCCGTTGCCGGTTGGATCTCCGGTCACCACATCGAGCCGCGACTGACGACCGTGGGCGCGGCGGGACTGATCGTGTTCTTCATCTTGCTGGCTGCCGTCCCACCATGGATGCCCAACCTGGGGCCGATGAAACGTGTCCTGTTGAGCAACGTCTCATTCTTCATCCTCGGCGCAGGCTTCTTTTCAGGTTTCTACATCATTCCATTGCAAGCATTGCTGCAAAAACTTTCACCGGATGATGAACGTGGCCAGTTCTTGGGCACGGCCAACGCCGTTTCGTTCACTTTCATGACCGTCAGCGGAATTCTTTTCTACCTGCTCCGCCCTGCCTTTGGCGTCCAACCTCAACACATGTTTTACATCTGCAGCTTGCTGATGTTCCTGGGTGCCGCTTTCTTTCTTTGGAAGCTGCGAGGAACTGGAATTTTGACCGGCAGCTCGAGCGAAGCCAACAACCTCCCCCTCAGCGAATCAACCACGCCAGAGGAAACCGAGAACCCGTATCAAAGCCCCGCCGATGTGCCCTAAGCCGAGCAAGAACTGATGTTGGCGGTTTTCTGGAATAGGGGAATAATAACGCAAGTCGATTTCGTCGACGAACTTCAAACGGACACATCTCGAATAGGACCATGACGATGGAAAGTTTCTTTGAAGCGTTTCCAGACCTGCGTAGCACGGAAATGAGAGTGCTCTTTTTCGTCGACCCTGACAACATGCGTCCTCCTGATCGACTGCACGATCAACAATTCCTGATACAGGAGTTCTACTGCGTCGATCCCGAATGTGATTGTCAGCGAGTGGTGCTCAAAGTCATCGAACTCAAAGATCCGCAGAATCCGACCTTCGATGAGCTCGCCACAATCAACTACTCCTGGGACCCAGACGATGTAATGGGAAAGATGCTCGGAATGGGCAATCCTTTTCTCGACCCCCTGCACTATCAAGCGGAGGACGCCGAGCAACTGCTCGATTTGGTCCACGAAACATGTCTCAGCGATCCCGTGTTCATTGAACGTCTGCAAAGGCACCGCCGAATGTTGCGAGAACACGTTGGTGATTCGCCAGATTACTCCTCACCGTATGCAGGCATCGCGACCAAAACGAAGACAAAAACAGGCATCATCATGCCAACCCTGACGCCCAATCAACGCAAGAAGCGACGTCAGTTGCTCAACAAGCGAACGAAACGAGCGAAGTAGCTCTAGACCACTAGTGCATCGTCCGGTCTTGATTTTGGGGTTAGCCGTTTTGGCGTTAGCCACGGTTGTGTCACGAAAACCGTGGCTAACGCCAAAACGGCTCATCTACCGAACCCACGTTCTAAGACTGGACGATGCACTAGTGGTCTGGGACAACTTATCTTTAGGGTAGTGGATCTTGTTAAAGATCCTGTAGCGGTGGGATCTTTGGCAAGATCCACTACGGCAAACACTAACTTCTAGCTGTCCCAGACCCTAGGCTGCGGCATCCATCTATTCTAGCCTTGTCCATTCGATCGACGCGGACAACGATGGCGATTGAAGACACCCATGTTTTCGGCGGCGCTGCAGCGATCTCGATCTCTCTCTCGTGGTTCAGTCTGAACCACACATCAAGACGTGACGTGCACGGTTGCGGTCTCCATCGATAGGGCCATCGCCGTATCGTTGTCTTCAAGAGATGCGCAGTGGCTACGACGCAGCACGTGTACGCACCTCCACCCTGCCTGTGAACGCATCGCAAAAACGTCTTTGGCGTAACGGTACTGCGAATCACCTCTTGCAGCCTCTTGTGACCCGATCACAGCGAATGACAGAGCCAAAGGAAACTCCCAGATGCCCAATGACACCAACAACTCTTTGACCGACTTTGACATGTGCCTCGCGTTGGCGCAGAAAGCGATCGACAGCCAAATCGCTTCCGCGTGGAAGGAGTGGGTCTCTCGCTCAGAGTTCAGCGACTCCGGCGATGACGATGCGTTCGGGTATTTGGACGTCTACATGAAAAGTCCAAAGACTGGCAAACCAACCCCATTGGGCATGAGCGCCGAACTGGCACCGCTCACCGTCAGCCTCAACGTTCCCAATGCGAAACTCGGTCAGGTGGAGGTAACGATTCGCCTCCGAAGCGGAACAGTGACTTACTTTGACCAATTCGAGTTCGAGAAAGCAACTTGCCCGATCGACAATTGGAGCGTTTCGTTTCTCACGGACTTGGACACCAAACCGGTCGATCCAGAACTGCTGCGAAAAATTGACCCCAAGGCTGCAGAGCGAGCAGACGAGGTCATCAAGAACGCCACGGAAAAGAACCCCGGACTGGACGACTCGTACTTTTCGATCGAGTACTTGTTCATGAAGTTCACCAAGATCGACTTGCTGTTGGTCGACAACAAATCCATCAACATTCCCAATGAACAAACCCCGGAAAATCCGGACGGCATCCCACTGGCGGCACGCACACAAGCGTTGGTTGCGTTGAACACGGTCCTGCAAGGTGACGGCACAAACGAGTTCATGCTGGGAACCGTTGTGCGTCGCGAAAAGAAGAATCAAGGCGACAAACCGATTCCGACCTTCGCCATGACCGACTTCGCCTTCAATATTTTCTCCGATCCGGTCGACCCTACGGCCAGCACGCTGAGCTACTTGGGGATGTTTTCCGGCAACGTTCTACCGAAAGGCCAGGACCTGGATCGTGCTCGGGTCAAGCTACAGGACAATTGGGTGCGTCCCGAAAGGCTTAACGGCACCGATGCGACGGTCTCGGGAACCATGGCCATCTCGGCTCACACGTTCTTGGATAACTACCTGATTCCAAAAATCACGCAGGCTTTGGGCATGACACCCAAACGCGATGCCGAGCACCCACTGAAATGGAACTATTCCAACGCTTGGGATCAAAAGCAAACGATCGACGACATCATCCGTCGCAAATTCTTTTTCGATTGGTCCAAATCGCTCTCCGTGGAAGTCATGACGGGGCAAGCCGTCCTGAATATCACGGGGAAAATCAGTTCGTCGATCGGATACGACGGATACACGCACGGTGCAGAAGGCTTGGGTATCGGACGCTCGGAGTGGATCGCCTACGCCGGACACCGCACCATCACGACATCACTGCAACTACGCGAAACCGGCGGGAGCGTAGGCTTCGGAATCGCTTTTGACATCCCCGATGCCGATTACTTTGGCCCCGTCGTTGTCGACAAGGACGAGATCGAAGGCTTTGCAAAGGTCAACGAAGCCGTCGGGGGAGTCCTCAAAGGGGTCGGCATCATCGGGGACACGCCAGCGGCAATGCTGGAATCCAGCATGTCGAAAACGGTGGAAGCATTGCGGTCCGAACTCGACTCGGCGCTCAAGAATCTGGACGTTGAACTCAACCAACAGGCGTTCATTCCACCAGGAGGCGGTGTCTTCACATTCCAAAATGTTCGCTTCTCCGCTGTCGGCGATGTCCTGCTCGACGTGATCTACAAAGCGGCCTGACGGGACGCTTTTCTTTTCGATCACCGTTCTCAAAACCTCCAGGATCACTTCATGTCCAATGATACGACCAACGTACTGCGAGACTTCGACTTCTGCCTTGCCATCACCCAACAGACGATCAATCGTCAAATCAGTGATCTGTGGGATCGCTGGCTGAGGGACTCACGGTTGACCGAGGGAACAACGCTAAAGGTGTTCCCGGTATCACCCTTGGGGAAACAGAGCCCTTTGGGAATCCAAGCCGAGTTGGCTCCCCTGAGCGTCAACTTCGTCGTCCCCAATGGCAAGCCCGGTCAGGTCGAAGTGACCATGCATCTGAAATCGGGTGAGGTCACTTACGCGAACACGAGCGAGCCGGACGACAACGGGATGCCGACCATTGCCAAGTGCAGCATTCAGAATTGGCAGTACACCTTTCTCGCACAATTGTCTCAACAGCAAGACAGTCTCGATACGCTTCGCAACCGATCGGCCGATGCAGCCGCATCGGTGCAACAAGCGTTGCAAAAAACAGGGCAACCCATCTCTCATTTCGAAATCGAATCGCTGTTGATGGATTTTACCAATCTGGAGACTCAACCCTCAGCGACCAAGACCTGGAGCCCTCGCACCATCCCCGCGGGAGCACTGCAGCAGGCATCGGTTTGTTTGAACACCATCCTGCCGCAGCGTGCAGGCAAATTCTTGCTCGGCACGATCGTTCGACGCAACCGAGCGGCAGGCCCCACGCCAACCTTTGCCGTCACCAGCACAGCTGTTCGTGTCTATCAAGAACGTGCGGACCGCGACGCGAGCACACTCAACTACGTCGGGATGTTTAGCGGGCACCCCATGCCCTCGGGGATCGACGCCGCCTTCGTGCGAATGTCCGACAACTGGGTCGACTCGGCAGCGATGTGGCGTGCCAACGGTCAACTGGCAGGTGTCATGGCGATCAGCCGCGCATCCTTCCTCGACAATCACTTGATCCCGATGTTCTCTCGTGCGTTGGGAGTGCCAGCCGTCCCCGTTGGCAATGGTTCCTGGAGTTTTACCAACGGCCAAGACAGACAACACAGGACAAAGGATTTGGTCAAACGTTATCACAAGACAGGATTCAGCTACAAACTCGTCGTCACCCCCACTCCGGGAACCAACCAGTTACGGCTAACCGGTCGCATCGCGTCGTACTACCACTACGACGCTTACACGCTCGACATGGGATTCTTGGGCGGAAACGACCACACGGAATGGATGTACTTCAACGGGCACCGCGACATCGCATCCAGTGTTCGTTTGGTCGAACAAAACGGAGGTTCGGGTTTCCACATCAGGGCGGACATACCCAACAGCGGCTACTTCGGCGGCGTTGTCGTCGATCGAAACACCGTCGGCGGATTCGCGGTGGTCACGAACGGTTTGGGTTCAGCAGGCAAAGCTCTCGGCCTGCTGGGCAATTCTCCAGAAGAAATCCTTTCCAGCGCGATGCACCAACAACTCTCGGGCATCACACAGCATCTCAATCAAATCCTGCAACACCTGGATTTGCAACTCAATCACCAGACGTTTGTACCACCGGGTGGCGGTGAGATGAACTATTCCAATGTCCGGTTTTCGCATGCCGGTGACTTGCTGTGTGACGCTCAATACAAACGATAACCGCCTGTTGCCCTTTCAAGGAACCTTAGAATGAATACGCCAAACGTTTCTCGACTGTCGGTAACAGACAACGACGGAAAGCCAGCGTCCCTCACGATCTCGACAGACATCGTCGACTATGTCGAATCGGCGAGAACCTTCGGACGCGAGGATCTCTCCGACCCGAACGCAGACGGACGATTTCAACGCCGCATGGTTGCGATTCCGGACAAACAGGGTGACGTCGTCACTCCCATGGTCTTGACGATCAGCAGCTCCGCCGGCCTGTATTTGGTGCGCAAAGACGGAACCAGCGGAGACGGTGACGGGTGGCGATTGATCGACGTCGATGATTCGATCGAAGCAATGGTCGGCTACAAACCTCGCATTCGCACCTTCAATGCGGCATGGACTGACGAAGACCAAGTCGCCATCGTCGTCGCATTTGATGATCAAACAAGCGAACGCAGTCGGGTCTTTGTTGCCTACAATCTCAGCACCCGCAACACCGATTGGCAAAACATCGCCTGGCAGGACTTGGGCACACGCGAAGACGTTCGTGTGGAAGGGATCCGCGTGCTCAGTGATGGCAAGGGCGGATGGCGGGTCGTCCTGGCGGGCGACCGAGGTCCCAATGACATGCTGTACCTGCTCGACAGCCAGGATGCCAAACCCTTTGCAAAATCAACCGTCTTTAACCCCGCCGTCACCCTCGATGAGATCTTTGATTTCGATGCGGCCATGCACCCGACGCAAGGTCCCGGTATCGCCGTGCTGGGAACCAATGGTGGAACACGCGACCTGTCCTTTCGCCCCTTCCCGACGCCTGAAATCCCCATTCCGCCCGTGGTCCCCTTGCCGTGTCCCTCTGGCGCGACGGTTATCGAATCGGGCCTCACTCGACCGGTCGGTCGCAGTGGTCGACTGCACGCAACGAATCTCTACATCAGCGGCGAAGGCACCTACCTGATCGAAGCGGCGGAATTGCGGAACCAGGAGGAAGCTGCGGTTACCGAAATCGTTTCCCCATCGGTTGCCGCTCAAACTCAAGATCTCGTTGTCGCGGAGAACTCAGACGGCTCCGCAGTGGTCTGGACCGTCGGACAAGGCGGCCGATTGGTGATGGTCCGAAAGTCCGGTGAACAAAACGCCCCTTGGTCGACACCGCTGAGTCTGCGAAACGATGTGGTGGCGATCGCACCGGTCCACGGTGACGATCACACGACGACATCGCTGTTGACGGTCTACCGCGACGGTCACGCCGCTTTCCTGTCACGTGAACAAGGACCCTCGGGGCAATGGCAAGAACGCAGACTCTCGGTCGCGACGCCGGAAGACGCCATCAGGATCACCTGCTATGGCACTTCCTTTCGACTGCTCGACTCATCCGGTATCCCCATCCCGGAAAAAAGCGTCTCCGTTTCCGCGTCGACGCTGTCGAGCGTCGTTGTCAATGGAAAGTCAGCCTTCATCGGACCCAACCTGACCGTCACGGCAACCACTGACTTGAACGGCAGCATCAACGTCTATGACCGAGTGAGTTCACTCACGCCCGCCGTCTATCGATTCCAATCCGAGACACTCTCTGAGGCAATCGACGTCAACCCTTCTGGCGGCGTGCAAGAACGGCTCCGATCGATGACCGGCGATGAGCTTCGCGGCGCCACCATCACCAACCCCGACGGCCGCAGTGAGTCCCTGTTACCCGCAGAGTACAAAGCGGGCGGTCAGCTCTCGGCACAAGTCGACGCGGTTGCGCAAGCGATGCAGCAAGTGGCCAAGCTGAGCGTCACGACGACGGGACAAAAACTGCCTGCCGGTGTGACCAAAGCCGCAACAACCGCCTCCTACAGCTCGCAACTGAATACGGCCTCCATCCCTGATGGATTTCGAATGGGGATTCAGACAACCGCCCAGGGCGTCATCACCATGGAAAATGACGTCATCAACGGCCTCATCAACGCGGGAGAAGCCGTCGGATCATTCTTTGCAGACATCGGAGAATCGATCGCCGATTTCTTTGAAGGCATCGGAGCCAAAATCAAAGAAGGCTTGCAGTTCGTGATGGCGAAAGTCGAAAAAGGCCTGGAGTTCATCTGCAAAATCGGCAATCAGGTCAAGCGTTTCTTGGTGGATACCCTTGAACAATTAGGCGGCATGCTCACTTGGCTTTGGGACCAAGTCAAAACGGGGCTGGAGAAGGTTTGGGAATACCTCAAGTTCGTCTTTGATTGGCAAGACATCATCATCGCTCGCAATGTGATGGTCACCGCCACCGGCGAAGCCATCACCTATGTCGAAGGCTGTGTGGATGAACTCAAAGACAAGACGGAGGATGGATTCAACAAAGTCATCGCGGATATCCGACGCTGGCAAGCAGAGATCGGTGTCCCATCGGTCAAACTGAACCCCGATGAAGCCGGCGGGGGTTTCGGCAAACAGTTGATGGATGGACTGAGCAGTGTCGGTGACGTGATTGACAAGATCACCGGAAACAGCGTCATCGGCTGGGTCATGGAAAAAGCGACCGGATTGATGGATGAAATCATCACGATCGAAAGCGAGAACCCCAGCGCCCTGGCAATGAAAACAGCCAAAGACTTTGTCGGCGGGCTTATCTCCGATGAAATCAATAATGTGATGTCTCTCTGGCAACAACTCGCGGCGGATATCGTCAGCATTGTGGGACGCGAAGTTCCTAGCCGAGAATCGATCTCCTTTGAAATGATCCAAAACCTGATCATCGCCGTCGGTGCCGATCTTGTCGTCGGCTTCTTGGAAAGCGTCAAGGACCTCGTCGTCCGAACCCTCGAATTGATCCGTGGATTGATCGAAGTGGTCCGCTCTGCCGTGTTCGCCAAGATCCGATTCCCCTTCATCGAGAAAATCATCAAGCTGTTTTCACCCGAATCCGATGTCGACGTGTCCTTCCGGCTCGTGGACGCATTCATGTTGATGCTGGCGGTCCCATCAACGATCGCGTACAAGCTGATTTTCAACGAAGCACCCTTCAAGAAAGGTCAAACACTTAACCTGCCACTGGGTAGAGCGACTGTGTCGTCTTATGCGATCGGTGACATCATGCCGTACATGGCGATCGCCGGCGGGTTTGCAAAGCTGGCGGTCGCCGGTTACCAGACAAAGCAAGCAGTGGCGAAAAAAGATGGACTTGGCAAAATGGGCATCATTGGCGGTCTCTTCTTTGGAGGCATCGGACTGGCAGCAGAGGTCTTCGCGCGACACGACCCCGACAAAGAACACAATGGTGATACGATCAACGCGTTGGAAATGTGCGGAATCGGCGCCGCCAGCTTTGTCCTCCTGACCTCTGCCGCTTTCGCGGCAGCGAAATGGGGAGCGACCGCTGATTCGGCAGAGATTGATGCCGCCGTCTCTATCGTCGGAAACGTCGCTTTGGTCGGTGTCGGATGCGCCGTGTTTGGCATCCTGATCGACTACCTTAGACAATCCGAGGACGAGTATCAGCAACGTCGCCAAGCATCCGAATCACTCCGCTGGCTCACTCGCACGTTCGATCAAGCCGGTACGATCCTGATCATGAGCGGCGTGTTCCCCAAAGATCCTGTTCTCAAGACGATTCTCATCGGCAGTGGCGCTGCGTGCAAAGCAGGCACGCTATTGTTCACGATCTCGCAAGTCGTCACGCAGAAAACGTACGTCGACAAAGCGCTGGCTTAAACGAAACGCGAACCGTGTGCTTACACTGGACTGCTCAAAGTTTGGTGTTGACATTGTTTTTTCAGTCCATGTTTTTGTTCCATGCATCGCAATCAAAGTGAGCCTCAGGCGCTAGCCGTGGGCCGGCACCACAATACGCCTCAGGCCCACGGCTAGCGCTTGAGGCTCACTGGGGGCCATCAGTTGCGCGGCAGTAGGGACATAAACTTGCGTAAACCCATTAGAAACAACACCAAACTTTGAGCAGTCCAGCGTAAGCCGTTTCGTGCAAACCTATTGCGAAGACAGCACGGCACACGGCGTATGGTTTGTGTTTGGGCGGATGGTGGTGTTCGTTTTCGACTTGGAAAGTCGAACGACAATCGTCGCTCGACTTTCCAAGTCGATAGCGTGCCCCGCCAAGCGTTTTGCCATTGCCTATCATTGACTTGCGCAGACAGGCCCCCTCCCTCGCATTCGCCTGAACGGCTAAGCGCGACCAAACGGTCAAGAAAATTCATCGACAGCTAGCCCGGATGATTCATAACCCGACGCGTAAGCGAGGGATACTCGGTAAATCCCTCGCTTACGCGTCGGGTTATGAAAAACAATCTGCATTTCCCAACGATATCACAACTCATTGTCAAGAATCTGTTAGCGCTAAAATCAATCATCCGCATGAATCATCGGCGGCTACGGCTCCAATGCGGGCCACGTAAGCCCGGCCGGGGATTCGAACTCGGTGGTCTGTGTTCGCATCAGCAACTGAACCAACTCGTCGCAAGTCGCGCCGGGGCATCGACCTCTCAGTCGTGCCAATCGTCCCGCCACCACCGCTGCCGCCCCACTGGTATCACCCGGCGGCCCGGGCACGGCAAAGACGTTTGTTGCGCAATCCCGATGGACCGATCGATGCAGACGTTGCGAACGCGGCGCGATTCTGAGCGTCCTGTCATCGTCTAACGGACGCAATGCTCCTACGCTGACGGTCTCTCGTAAAATCGCCGGCCAAGCCATTCCATGAACGTCCCGCCAACTCGTTTCGATGTACCGATTTCCAGCCGGCGCGACCGTGGGAACGCCGGCTGTCTTGAGAGCAGCGACGAGTTCTTGTAATCGCGATCCCCTGTGGATGTCATCATCACTTGTGTGACTGCCATCAGAGAACGAAGCACAGACAACGGCGACCGGCTGGGTTTGATGCCGGTGCAGAATCCATTCCAAAGCATCCTCTAAACCTGGTCCATGAGGCAGGTATCCCAGATCAACCAACAATTTGATCGGCAACAAACGGACCTCGGCAAACTCATCCACGATCGTTCGACCGATGGCGGTCCCATGCCCGTTGCGATCCAAGAAGTCGATTGAGTCGCCTTCGCCGCTGAAATTGCAACCTTGCATCACGACGCCCGCGGGCAATGCTGACGCATCCACTCCCGTATCCAAAACGACAACGATTGGATCGGAAGTCGCCGGCAACGCAACAGTCATGGATTCACTAGGGGCGGAGCAACGAAGAATAGCTTTGACGCCAAGCCAGACATTGCGATCGTCCGACCTCAAAGTCTCGGCAGACCTGGGGCCGATGTTCGTGATGCAAACACTGATTTGTCTTGGCATCCAGCCACGTACAGCGACCGTCCAACTCACCGTCGGCAGGCGGCTGGTAACTTAAGATCGTCGCGAGGGTTTCGTCACGCAAACGCACCGGCATTTCCAACCAGCGTTGCAGGTCCGCCCGGGCAGCCTGGCCCATCTGGCCAGCGTCGACGTTCTTTCCAGCAACCACCGCCTGGAGCTGATCCGGCTCCAAATTGAATGTCGGATGGCCCATGTGCAGACAACACACGCCGCAGCCGGTGCAATCGGTCACCGGCAATGCGGTCTCAGCAGCCACGTTCATTCTGCGGTCGGCAATTGAACCAACTCTTTTTCTTGGGCCATTTTGCGGATGTCCTCGGTGATTTTCATCGAGCAGTACTTGGGTCCGCACATGCTGCAGAAGTGGGCGCTTTTGAAGGTATCCTGCGGCAGCGTTTCGTCGTGATACCGCTGCGCCGTTTCCGGATCGAGCGACAAACGAAACTGCTCGTTCCAATCGAACGCGAAACGGGCGCGGCTGAGCGCATCGTCACGATCTTGGGCACCCTTGCGACCGCGAGCCAAGTCCGCCGCGTGTGCGGAAATCTTGTACGCGATCACGCCTTGCTTGACGTCTTCTTCGTTGGGCAGCCCGAGGTGTTCCTTGGGAGTGACGTAGCACAACATCGCTGCGCCGTGCCATCCGGCCAGCGCGGCACCGATGGCGCTGGTGATGTGATCGTATCCAGGTGCGATGTCGGTGACCAACGGCCCCAAGACATAGAACGGAGCGCCGTCGCACAGCTCAGCTTGCTTTTCCATGTTCATTTGGATCTGGTGCATCGGCACGTGACCGGGACCTTCGACCATCACCTGAGTGCCGTTGGCTTTGCCGCGTTTGGTCAACTCACCCAACACTTCCAACTCGGCAAACTGAGCCGCATCGGACGCGTCGGCGATCGAACCGGGACGCAACCCGTCGCCGAGCGACCAAGTGACGTCATACTCACGCATGATGTCACAGAGATCATCGAACGCATCATAAAGTGGGTTCTGTTTGTTGTGCGACATCATCCACTTGGCGATCAACGAGCCACCTCGGCTGACGATGCCGGTGATGCGGTTGATGCTCAGGTGCAGGTGTTCCAGTTTGACGCCGCAATGGATCGTCATGTAATCAACGCCTTGCTTGGCCTGGTGCTCGACCATGTCCAAGAAATGCTGGGCGTTCATGTCTTCGATATTGCCGCCGAGTTCTTCCAGCATCTGATAGATCGGCACGGTTCCGATCGGCACGGGGCTCTTTTCGATGATCTGGCGACGGATGTTGTCGATGTCCTTGCCGGTCGACAGATCCATCACCGTGTCGGCACCATGGTGAACCGCGGTGTGCAGCTTCTGCAGCTCTTCGTCGACGTTGCTGGTCACGGCGCTGTTGCCGATGTTGGCGTTGATCTTGCACTTGGCCGCCACACCGATGCACATCGGCTCCAAGGCTCCCGCCGCGTGGACTTTATTGGCGGGGATGACCATTCGTCCCGCTGCGACCTCGTCCCGGATGGTCTCCACCGGCAGATCTTCGCGCCGAGCGCAGAATTCCATCTCGGGGGTAATCTCACCTGCTTGCGCGGCCAAAATCTGCGTTTTACTCATAGTCTCCTCTGCTCCCAAAACCCGCCGAGTCGGCGGAAAACTCAATGAATCGGACAGGCTGTTATACGCCCCGGGGCCGGATAAGAGTAGGTGCCAAATCCGCCACACCCGGCCAAATGGGGGCGACCACTCTCACAGCGTTTTGAGATACTCCAAAACAGCACGCTTTTCATCGACGCTCAGCCGATCAGGGAAATCGTGCCCCTGGTTGCTCTTGCCGAACTTTCTCGTATCAAAAAAGCTTCTCCGCTCAGCGATATCGGTGACACCCGAGGGAATCGCGTCGACCGACTCCACATCGAGCCCGACCTTTTCCTCATCCAACGCCTGGGACACCGGCCGCCAAAGCGTCGGTCGATCGCTTGGATTGAGCACGCCCCAGAGCGTCGGCACACTACCGTTGTGAAAATACGGCGCACTGGCCCACACCCCATCCAACGGCGGCGCGACATAGCCGCCTGGATCAACGACGGTTTCCTGCTCGGCGGCCTCTCCCGCATGCGCAAACCAGCTTTCGGCATACTTCGTTCGCCCCGCCGTCGATAAAGCAGTCAAACGCACCGGGTCCGTTTCGATTTCATCGATCGGCACGCGACGGTTGGGATACGTCCAAGTCTCGCCGTACGTTCCATGACACTCCGCGCAATTGTTTTGGAACACTCCCCTGCCCTGCTCTGCCAACAAAGTATCGATCACCCCGGTGTACTTCGGCGCACGCAAGGAACTGATGTACGCGTACACGTCTTTGAAATCCTGTTCATGGCGACGATAAAACGCAGGGCCGTTCTCCGGAATCAAAGTGAATTGCATCAGGCCTCGATGGCCTTTTTGTGCAAACCCGTCGATGTAAATGTACGGCCGCTTGTGAAAATGCCACCAGGGCGGCGCGTCCATGTCGTGGTGCGTAAAGAACTCCGGTCGCGACGGGACGATGTTCAAGTCGCGATCACGTGATTTCATCAGCCCCATGCCAAAGACCACCGCGTTGGTCGTGCCATTGGTCGTCCCCAAAGGAATGAACAGCGACCCCATCTCCATTCGGCCCGGCAGCTTTCCCAGACTCGCTTTGGATTTCGCGATCTCTTCTGTCAACGTCTGCAACGCGTAACGATTGTTGGGTGCCCCGGGCATTGGCTCGCCGTAGACGCTGCCGCCATGGCAGGAAAAACAATTCATGGTCCACATGCCGCCGTCATCAACGACGTACTGCAGCGGTTTACCAGACTTATCGTCGGGGCGAGGCGTCAAACCGTACCGCTCAAACATCATCTCACGGCGACGCTCTGGACTCGCTGACTCGGCTTGCTTGCGAAGCTCCTGCGGCCAAACGGTCCAAAGATGATCCACGGTCGTTTGATCAAAGTCGCTGCTCAGCACCGCCGACTCGGTCAAGAATTGATAGCCTCTCTGGGCGGACGGTGTGAAACCCGCTTTTCCGACTCGACCTTCACTCGGCTCGACAGCTTGCAAATCACCGCTGCCACACGGCAAAAAGATTCCCAACAGGGCAACAACAGCCAGCCTGGACGACAGGAAGAGTCGCATTTTGAAAGGAACGGAATGACTCATGGGCCGCATCATTTGCCATATTTTCTGCATCAGAACTGTTTTTTCATTGTATCGTCTTGTCGAGTCAACACCCTGCAGAAAGACGATTTCGTCACAAACCGTCGACACTCTGAACAAGATCACGCTGCTCCTCTGCCCGCATATCCTGCTATTGTTTAACGACAAGCCGTAGGCGACAGTTGTTTAACGACAAAGGGAACGTCGCCTACGGAACACTACCTACCCTTCGGGAACGGGTTAAACGACTAAATCGACAGCTTGACAAGTCATCGACGCCTGGGGCTTGTCGCTAAACAATTGCATCCATCAATCCTCCATCCACTGGGCTAGTACTGCGACGATGTCGCAACAGCAGACGATTCCGCGACCACCGGCCACGCACAATGCCTCGCCTCCAGACTCGGCGATGTCACCAGCGGCATGGACGGGGACCTTAGCCAACCACGCACGTCCTCCCTCCACAGTGCCGCGAATCAACGCCGTTTCGCTAGACGCGGTCGCCGTGGCCGCCGTCTGGCTGGCCGCAGTGACCCGCTTGCACACGGGGCACGGCCCGGACTGGGGGCACGTATGCTTGATGGCCCTTACAGTGTGGCTGGTGTACACCGGGGATCACCTGATGGACGCTCGCAAGGAACGCTCACCAGCGTGTCCGATTCCGTATCGTCATGTCTTCCACCGACAACACTGGCGTCTCATTTCCATCACCATGATGGCTGCCGCGCCGCTGTTGATGGTTGCAATTCCGTTTGTCCTAAATTCAGTAGAGTTGGCTTTGGCAGCCTTGGGCAGTGTTGCCGTGGGCGGATACCTCATCTTGGTTCATCGACGCAATCGGTTGACTGTCGATTCCCTGCCTGTCTGGTTCAAGCCGGCGGTGGTGGCAAGCTTGTTTGCATATGGAATGCACATCCCTGCCTTGGCTGCATTCATCACCGGCGAACTGCCCACCGGCAATTCGGAACCATTCTCCGTCATCCGTTTGGCCGCCACCTGGGTGATCAGCAGTGGGCTGTTCTTCTTGAATTGCCAATGGGTTTCGAATTTGGATCGCCAGCCCGAAAAACAGTTTCGTCGACTTCCTGAAAAGACTGTGACGATCACCGCGATAACGATTCTTCTGGCCTCCAGTCTGCTTCGCTTTCCCATCACAATGGTGATGGCAACCGGGCCAGCGTTGATGCTGCTGATCGGCATAGCCGCTCGCCGACACCGTGGCCATGAATTCACGACCAGCTTGTGGGCATCCGCATTCGATGTATCGCTCGTACTGACGGGGCTCCTCTTGTGGGCAACCGCATGTCAGACGATTTGATCCGCGCTCGGCCTCCGGCACGCAACCTTGCTGTAGGCGGCAACCGTGGCTACGACCGCTTGGCGACGGTCTATTCCGCGTTGGAGTGGGCGATGTTTGGTGGTAATCTGGATCGCTGTCGAGAAACCTTTGCCAATCGGATCGTCGACACGGTGAATGCGAATGCTCGATTGCTGCTATGCGGTGGTGGTACCGGTCGTCTGCTGCTCCGCTTGGCTACCGCGAAGCCCGAATCGACAATCACCAGTCTCGATTTCAGCCATGCAATGATTGCGGCGCAGCAACGTCGTTGCGCCACCCTCAGGAACGGCCAACGCATCACGTGGCAACTTGCCGACTTACGAACGTGGAACGCACCATCGCAAGCGTACGACGAAATCATCTTGCCCTTTGTGCTGGATTGTTTTTCACCCGATGAGCTGCAGGTCGTGCTGAAAACAGTCGCCAGCGCATTGGCCCCCGAAGGACGCATCTGGGTCCTGGATTTTCGCCATCCCGTTTCCGCTTCGCTTTTTGCCAACATGATCGCCGGAATCAAACTGTGGTTGATGCACCGATTCTTTCGACTGTCGACGTCCCTGCCCAATCAGCGTTTGATTGACCTACCGAATCTGCTCACGCAAACGGTCGGTCGACCCGTCTTCGAACAAGACCACATGGCGGGGCTGGTCTGGATGTCAGCATACAGATCGTCCTCAGAATCTCGTTCGCAGCTTGTCCTCTGAAATGGCGGTGTAAACCATTCGTTGCTTGTGAACCTCCAGGGCTCTATGATGCATCGGCACACACGCCCACCCAGACTTCCAGCAGCGTTCCTATGTCGCAAACACTCCACCGATCTTTGGTACTTGTTAGCGTCTTTTTCCTTGGCCTGCTCATGGCCAGAAACGCTCGAGCGGATGATGCAGACACATCCGTCAAACGCGGTGCCGGCTCAATGCTATTGCGTGGCATCGTCGTCAACGAACTCGGCGATCCGGTTGCCGGTGCTGTCTTAGAAACCGTTGGCTATCGATTGGACGCGCCGATCCGAATCACCACCAATGACCGCGGAGCCTTCGTCAAACGAGTTCCAGCAGACAACGAGTACTACGGAGAGCCGATGCTCATCACAGGCCCCGATGGCCAGCGAACATCGTTCGTTAGCGGATACCAATACCATCCATCCGACGTGAAACCGTTTCGAATCGTCATTCGCCCCAAACAGAAAACGTCGGTGCAAGTGGTCGATACCGATGGTCGCCCGGTTGCCGACGCGGACGTTCGCTTGATCGCCAACCACCATGAACTTACCCACCTAAGAACGGACCATGACGGAACGGCTGAACTTTCTTATCCGTCAGATGCCGAAGTCGACTGGATCGTGGCACATCGCGACGGCAAAGGAATGGACTACTACGAAAACTATGATGCGTTTCCGTCAACCGAGCGTTTGCAAGTCCCTGAGAACATCACGATGACGCTGCAAGGAGCCGTTGATGTCACGGTGAAGGTCGAGGATTCCAAAGGTGCACCACTGAGTGGGATTCGCGTCCATCCATGGACCATTCACATCAAAGACAAACTTTCCTACGTGAATCTTTCTGGAGTCGGTCGTTTTCAAAGTAACAATGCAGGCGAGTGCAAGTTCAATTGGTTCCCTGCCAATCTGCTAGGCAGCGTCACCTTTCTTGGCCACAGTGATGACTACTACTGCCCGGGCAATCCGAGCTACGTTGCGTCCTCGCCGGAGTCATCACAACTGACGATGACCATGTTTCGCAACTCCATCGTGCGAGGCAATGTGAGGTACGCCGATGGCAGCCCCGCCGTCGGCATCCGCATGCAAGGCGAAGGTCGTGGGGACACCAATCACTACTTTCGCGATCATTGTTCCACGGACGAAAATGGCAATTACGAAATCAAGATCTATCCCGACCAAACAACGATCCTGGCGATTACCGATCAAAACTTCGCCGCTGAAAGCAAAACAGATATTTTGCTCCCCGAAGGCAAGGACATTGACGACGTCGATTTCACTTTGAGCTCCGGAACGCTGGTGACCGGCGTGGTGACGATGGGAGCAGATCAGCAACCGGTTCAAAACCAAACCGCCACATTGATTCAGAACGCGGCAGGAGACGCAAATCTGGTTCGCTGGAACGAAACGGATGAAACAGGCCGTTATCATTTCCGAGTCGGCCCGGGCACCTATACGCTGAGACTGGTGGACGGCCCCAGCCACGAAATCGTGGTGAAGGACGAACCAGAACTGATTGTGAATCAGCACCTCGATCGATTACCTCGAGGAAACCTGGACGGTCGCGTCGTGGATGCGGCCGGAGAGCCGGTTGCCGGAGCGGTGATCATGGGTGAGTCCACCAATGCACCTGGCCACGCCGGTTTCTCAACCACATCGGGTGATGAAGGGACATTTGCGACGGAGCGATGGATGGACCGAATATCCGTTCATGCATTCGATATTCAATCTAATCAGGTTGGCCATCAATTGATCGAACCAGACGACAAGAACCTAACGATCGAGCTGCAACCCGGCGGAAAGATTGTCGGAACGTTGCTGAAAGCAGACGGCACCCCTATCAAGAGCCGTCGCGTTGTCTTGAATCAATCGCCTCTTAAAACGTTCCCGGCACAAAATGGCAAATCCATCCGGCGTTTCGCCATGACGGATGAAATGGGGCAATACGAATTTCACGCCGTACCGATCAACGTCCCGCACACTCTCTACATCGTCTCTCCGCGGGACGAGAATCCGGAACAACTGGATGTCACGATCGACGAGTCCAATGTGGCAGAAATAAAAACGAAGCTTTGACGGTGCCCGGATCAGTTGGTTTCGATCAGTCGGGCATGCTCAGCCTCACGACGCTCAGCTGACCGAGTCGTCGCATTCGGATATCGGCATGGATGACTGACCGTGCGCGTTCGCAATACCGACTCACCGCGTCGGGGTGCTGACGACTGATCAGCCAAACAGCGTGACCTTCCCGGAATGCTTCGTTCCATCGCTGACGTCGCCAACTTTCGTGCTCGGTCACCGAAACCACCGTGACATCCTCCAATCGATAAGGTCCCGAAACGGGAAACGCTAAATACCGCCAGAACTCTGTGGGCAGATCGTCGGCATCACTCATCGGTTCGCTCAAGAATGACGCTTCGATCAATCCCGTGTCCAACCAAACGGGCTCACCGGCTTTCCGTTCCGCCTGGACCAAGGCAACAGCTTCACGCCACGGTTCACCTCGCAACTCTCTCGGCACCCGACCGGTGTGCCAAAGATGCCCCAGCGTTCCTTGGTGCCACATCAACACACAGAGAACGATCACGGCACTGCCAACCGCAAGAAATGAACCCAGTCGCTTGCAAGGCAACCCCCATGTTCCAGCGACGCCGGCCGACCAAGCCAACAGCGGCAACGCTGCGATGAAATAACGTCGATGCCAAAGCGGGACGATGTCCAGATACGACGCCACAAAGAAAGCCACCGTTCCGACCACGCCCACCAAGCCCGGCAACCAACCGCTGAGCACGTCGGTGTGTTTCTCCTGTCGGACACGCCGCACCACTGACCATACGACCGCCAATCCGATGGGCAAGATCGCCAACGGCAACCAGGCCCACGCGCGGCGTTCATCCCACAATTGCGACCAAGAGGTCGCATGGGCAAACGATTTCCATTGCTCTCGATGCGACCACGACTGGGGCAACGACGACCGCCACAGCATCCAGACCGTGATGACGATGACCACAACCGCCACACCATCCCATCGCGTGAACACACATTGCCCCCGACGCCAAATCACGATCCATGTGATCGGCACCAACCAACCCAAAACACCCAACGAAGTCGGATGTAGCAAAGCAGCCAAACACACCGAACCGATCAACGCCAATCGCCAACGATCTGAACGCTGCCGCGAATCCAACGCCGCCACAGCCGACCATGCGGCCAACACAGCGCAACACATCACTGCGGCATACGGACGCAACTCGCATCCAAAGAACATCGCGTTGCGTTCCACGACCAGGATTCCACCGGCAATCACGCCCGCCGAAATCCTTCGCGTTGTCACTGCCACGCCAATCACCAAACAACCCGCGGCGAACGCCGACAGCAACACGCTGCTCATACGCATCGGCAACTCGCCGTCACCGACCAGCGCCCGCCACAACCACAAGGCCTGAAAGTACAACGGCGTCTGGTTGCCAATCCTGGCCCGTGGTGCGACATCGCCCAATCCGTCGGCGACCGTCCAAGCCGAATGCAGTTCGTCGATCCAAAAGCTTTCGCTGCACGATGGCAAACGAAACACGATCGTCAGCCCCACGACCAAGATGCAGGCCGATGCGAGTTGCAGCAGGAACCTTGTCGTCATCAAACGATCGGCATTCAAAAGTCTGCCGCCACACGCTGCATGATCCGGCACGCTTGTTCAATCTGCGACACACTGACGTCCAAATGCGTGACCATCCGAACGGCTTGCGGACCAATTGCAAAACACCAGATGCCGTTCTCTCTCAATTTCGCGACAAAGTCCCCTGCCCCGCCGCGATCAGGATCGATTTCAAAGATCAGCATGTTCGTTTGCACGCCGCCGCCTCGAATCCGGAATCCTTGACACTCCGCGATCGCATCACCAAGTCGCTGAGCAGCGGCGTGATCCTCGACCAACCGCTCGCGATGATTTTCCAACGCGTACAACGCACCCGCCGCGATGATTCCCGCCTGACGCATCGCACCTCCGAACAGCTTTCGCCCCCGGCGTGCTTCGCGAACAAACTCGACCGATCCGGCAAGCGCGGAACCGACCGGCGCCCCGAGTCCTTTACTGAAACAAACACTCACCGAATCAAAGGGCTGAGCCAACTCGGCGAGATCCATGCCCGTCGCCGCCGCTGCATTCCAAATCCGGGCGCCGTCGAGATGCGTTTTCAGTTGATGCGAGCGAGCCCACTGACAAGCCGAGATCACGGAGGACTGATCCAAAATCCGACCGCCCCAACGATTGTGCGTGTTCTCTATACAAAACAGACGCGTCCGCGCATGATGCTCATCGTCATGCAAAACGCATGCGTCCAACTGCTCCCGACGAATCGTACCGCCATCGGTCGCGATCAAACGCGGCACGAGCCCCGAAAGCGACGCAAATGCGGCTTGCTCGTAATGAAACACATGGCAGTCGGCTTCGCAGATGAACTCGCTGCCTGAGGGACAATGGGTCCTCAAGGCAACTTGGTTGGTCATTGAACCGCTAGGCATGTACACCGCGGCTTCCTTGCCCAACAACTCGGCTGTCAGCTCCTCCAACCGCTGAACGGTGGGGTCAATATCGATCACCGCATCGCCGACCGGCGCATCAGCCATCGCCCGCCGCATCTCTGGCGTCGGCTTGGTCACGGTATCACTACGCAAATCGATGATTTCTGACATGGTGGCGGATTGGAAGTGGAGAAATGAGCGGAATGGATGTCAAAGTACACCAAACTCGTCCCCTGCGTGAAATCACCCTTTCAGAAACGCGAACCGCGGAGGACCGGCGGCTGTCCTGGCGTGAGAGCCTATCGAAAACAGACGCGGTGTACCAAGTTTGGCCCCCTGCCTATCATACGGCTTTCCGCGATGAATCCCCAAACGTCTCTCCGCCGTCTTTCCGCACTGAAAAACCGACTTCCACCCCCATGACGACCCGTGATCTCCCCGCCCTGAACATACAACGGGTCGACGCCCGTGACGGCTCCGCGGAAATCCTGCAGCAGTTACGCGACAAACTCAGCCCCGACGGAAATGTCGTTTCGCCACGCGGCAAGGCCTTGACCGAAGAAGTGTTCGGGCAGCCGCTGACGCCGATCGAAGTCGTCCAGCGGATTTGCGACGACGTCCGACGCGAAGGCACGCAGGCCCTGCTGCGATACGGTCGCCAGCTCGACAAAAAAGAACTCTCCGCAGACCAAATCCGAGTCCCCGCCGCCGATCTCGCCGCCGCCCACGCCGGTGCCGATCCTGAGTTGTTGCAGTCCATTCGCCGCATCCGCGACAACGTTGCCGAGTTCCAATCCGCCATCCTGCACCGCGACGTCACGATCACGCCCAAGCCCGGCGTCACGCTCACCCAACGCTACGTACCCCTGCATCGAGTCGGCGTCTGTGTACCCGGCGGCGCAGCAGCCTACCCATCGACGGTGCTGATGACCGTGGTCCCCGCCCAAGTCGCGGGCGTGGACGAAATCGCCGTCGTCGCGCCGCCCACGCCCTTCGGTGCTTACAACAATGACATGCTGGCGACCTGTCACGAACTGGGGGTCACAGAAGTCTACCGGATGGGCGGAGCCCAAGCCGTCGCGGCGATGGCATACGGTTGCGACATCGTTCCCGCCGTCGACAAAATCGTTGGCCCGGGCAACCTCTTCGTCGCCTTGGCGAAAAAGCATGTTTACGGAACCGTCGACATCGATTCCTTTGCCGGCCCTAGCGAAGTCATCGTGATCGCGGACGAGACGGCGCGAGCCGATTTCATCGCCGCCGACTTGTTGGCCCAAGCCGAGCACTCACCCGGCAGCGCGATCTTGATCACTTGGCACGAAGCGTTGATCGAAGCCGTCGCGGTCGAACTTGAGATACAGGTCGCCCAGTTGGAACGCAGCGAGCTGACGGTCGATTCCCTGGAATCCTTTGGCGCATTGATCCTGGTTCGCGACGAACAACACGCATGCGAGCTGACCGATTCGTTTGCCCCGGAACACTTGCACATCGAAACGGCCAACCCTCGTCAACAAATCGCTCAGATCCGCAACAGCGGTGCGGCCTTTCTGGGCCAACATACACCCGTCGCCCTGGGCGACTATGCCGCAGGCCCCAGTCACGTGTTGCCCACCGGCGGGACCTGCACCTGGGCGGCCGGCTTGAGCAGCAACAGTTTCCTACGCAGCGGCAGCGTCACCGAATTTAATGCAGACGCGATGAAAGCGATCGCGCCCGACGTTGAACGTTTGGCCGAAAAAGAAGGACTGACCGCACACGCCCGCAGCGTCTCCATCCGCCGCTGATCGAAAAAGGTGTCAGGACTCTTTTTTCACATCAACCACCAGATCACCGCTTCGCCAAGCCGCCATGAGCAAAATTGACCTGCGTCCCGCACTCTCCAAAATGCAACCCTACACGCCCGGTGAACAACCGCCGCCGGGCAAGTACATCAAACTCAACACCAACGAAAATCCGTACCCACCTCCACCGTCCGTGGTTTCTGCATTGCAAGCCGCCGCGTCGGGACCGCTTAACCGCTACCCCGATCCGACCGCGACCGCGTTTCGACGCGCTGCGGCCAACGCATTGGGCTTGCCCGGCCCCGAGTGGATCTTGGCAGGTAACGGCAGCGATGAAATCCTGACGATCCTCGTCCGCGCATTTGTCGGCGAAGGCCAACTGTTGCGGCTTCCCTACCCGAGTTACATCCTGTACCGAACGCTAGCCGACATCCAAGGAGCTCGCTGGGAACAGATGCCCTTCCTGGACGGCTGGCACTTGCCGACCGCATTCGGCCAAGGAAGCGATGATCTGCGGCTCGTCTTGCTGCCCAATCCCAACAGCCCCAGCGGCACCATCGTTTCCCGCGACGAGATCGAAAAACTCGCGAACACCCTGCCCTGCCCTCTCGTGGTCGACGAAGCCTACGCGGACTTTGCCGAGTTCAACTGCATCGACCTGGTTCAAAAACACGAAAACATTCTCGTCACGCGAACGCTCAGCAAGTCCTACGGTTTGGCCGGAGTCCGATTCGGATTCTTGGTCGCACAGCCGCAGTTGATCAAGAAACTCTGCAACATCAAAGACAGTTACAACTGTGACTACTTGGCCACGATTGCGGCCACCGAAGCCATGAACGCACAAGACTGGCTCGCCGATGTCGTCAAGAAAATGAACGCCACGCGTGCTCGCATGCAGCTGCGTTTGAGTGAACTCGGCTTCAACGTCACGCCTTCGCAAGCCAATTTCGTCTGGTGCCAACATCCCAGTGGCAAACACAATGAGATGTACCAGTACCTGAAAAAGCAACAGATCCTGGTCCGCTACATGGATTTCCCCGACTGGGGCGACGGATTACGAATCAGCGTCGGCACGGACGACCAAGTCGATGCCTGTCTTATGATGCTGGAACGATTTTTTCAATGAAGTACGTCAGCCTTTCCAGGCTGACATACGCGGCATATTCATCGAGGCAAAAGTTTTTTGCAAATGGCTCCCCTCTCCCCCGAATCCTGACGCGTCTAAGTGAGTCAGGATTCGGGGGAGAGGGGCTGGGGTGAGGGGGAATTCACCCTGAAATCAATCCCATCAAAATGAATGGCAGATCCGGCTATGATGATGGGAAAAACATACAAATCGAATTCGTTGCAACTTCAATCGGATCCCCCTCACCCCCAGCCCCTCTCCCCACTGACGAAGGCAAGCACAACTTGCCTTCGTCAGCGGGGAGAGGGGAGCCATCGTTGCTTCGCTTGTATCGATTCTTCGGTATCGACGCTGCGACTCTAACCTCAATCCATCAAAACCATTCCGCACAAGAACGCTTGAGACATTGCTCCCATGACACGAACCGCAACGATCAAACGCAAGACCGGTGAGACCGACATTCAGCTCTCGATCAATCTCGATGGTGACGGCTCCGGCTCACGCAAATCCGGCATCGGTTTTCTCGATCACATGCTGGACTTGCTCGCCAAACACGCCCTGATCGATTTGGACGTTCAGGCCACGGGCGACTTGCACGTGGATGATCACCACACCGCAGAAGACATCGGGATCGCTTTGGGTACCGCCATCGATCAGGCGTTGGGCGATCGCGCCGGCATTCGCCGCTACGGACACTTCACCTTGCCGATGGACGAATGCCTCGTCACCGCCGCAGTCGATTTGGGCGGTCGCTACGCGTTTGAATACCACGCCCCCATCACCTCGCCCAAGATCGGGACGTTTGACAGCGAACTGGTCGAGCACTTCTGGCAATCGTTCGCGGCCAACGCCAAATGCAACCTGCATGTGGTGCTGCACCACGGCCGCAACGCTCACCACATCAGCGAATGCGTTTTCAAATCCGTCGCCCGCGCGATCCGCATGGCCGCCGAAAGTGATCCGCGATCCGATGCGGTTCCCAGCACCAAAGGCGTCCTGTAGATGGATTTTCCGGACACCACTGCCGCCGAGAATTATCGCCGCCGTCAGGCTTTGGCCATGACGCCAGAACAACGTCTTGAGCTGGGAGCAGAATTGAATCGGCAAGCCTGGGAACTACTGCAAGCCAACCCGGCGGCGTACGAAGCCTTTCTGAAACGAAACTTCCGCCTCCGTCGACGTCGAGAGAATAAGTCCAGTCATGAGCAATGACTTCTTTCGAGCCGTGGACTTGTTGCTGGCACGCAACGTTCCCTTGACCATCATCGGCGGGCACGCGGTTGTTGCACACGGACACATACGGGCCACGCAAGACATTGACGTGCTGTTTCTCAGATCGCCAGAAGTGGAACAACAGGTTGCAGAAGTCCTTAGGGAGATCAACGCATTCTGGATCTCTGACGACGTGGATCCCGAAACAGGAATCGAAAAAACCGTTCCGGCAGACATTGCCTACGTCCGCAGCTCACATCTGATGATGTTGGGTTCGGACTGCGGTTTTCTGGATCTGTTTGACTTCGTTCCTGGACTGGCCGATACCGATGTGTCAACAGTGCTCGCGGATTCAATCACCATTTCAGGGCGTCCTTTTGCATCCTTGGCATGGCTTCGTCGAATGAAACAAGCCTCCGGCCGCCCGATCGACTTGAGTGACCTCCAGGCCCTACCGGAATGAGCCAACAAAGTCTCCTGTTTGGGCGGATATCAGACCACTGGACATTGATCTACGATGGGTCTCCATCAGCTTCTTGACATCCACTCCTGAGTGATCCAGCCCGGCCATGGAATTTTTACTCTACCTTTCCCTCGTTCCCGCCATCGGTGTGCTCGCTCAGTGGCTCGCATGGCGTTTGAACTTGCCGGGCATTTTGCTGCTGCTGCTCTTTGGGATGATCCTCGGGCAGTTTCTGCAGCCCGATGATTATTTGGCAAAATTGACAGGAGGTGATGAAACCGCCGGACCGAATTTGCTCTTTCCACTGGTCGCATTGTCGGTCGCCGTGATCATGTTCGAAGGCGGCCTGTCGCTGAAACTGCACGAACTGAAAGAAGCCGGTGCTGCGGTGTTGCAACTGTGTACCATCGGAGCCGCGATCACATTTGCACTGGCCGCGACGGCCGCGCGTTGGACCCTCGGTTTCGATTGGTCCATTTGCTTCCTGCTGGGCGGCATCTTGACTGTGACCGGTCCGACGGTCATCGGACCACTCCTCAGACAAGTCCAACCCAGTCGACGTGTGTCATCCACGTTGAAATGGGAAGGCATCGTGATCGACCCGATCGGCGCGGTCCTGGCTGTCTTGGTTTTTGAACAGTTGATCGACCAACTCCACCAGGGCGGAGCCGCATCGGCTGCCCTGATGTTACTCAAGACCGTCGCCGTTGGCAGCGTTCTGGGCATCCTCGGCGGACTACTATTGGCGATCGCACTGCGTCGCTTTTGGATTCCCGATAACTTGCACGGCGTCGCCGCGTTGTCATTGGGCATGCTGCTCTTTGCCCTCAGTGACATGCTCGCCCACGAATCCGGTTTGATCACAGTCACCGTGATGGGCGTTTGGCTTGCCAATCAAAAGAACCTCGACATCGAGCATATCGTCGAACTGAAAGAAAACTTGCGAACATTGTTGATCGGCTGTCTGTTCGTCGTGCTCGGATCCCGTGTGCAATTGAGTGACATCATGGCCATCGGCTGGGGCGGAATTGCGTTCGTCGCACTGCTGATTGTGATCGTTCGTCCCATCTCCGTTTTTGCGTCCACGCTCGGGACCAAGCTGACCTTGCCGGAAAAAACATTCGTCGCATTCCTGGCACCTCGCGGGATTGTCGCCGCAGCGGTCAGTAGTGTCTTTGCGTTGGCGATCGAACGCGACGGACAGCCGTTGAATCTCGTGGGCAGCGACCAACTCAGCACGGTCACGTTCTTTGTCATCGTTGCCACTGTGCTGATCTACGGATTGTCCGCTTCTCCGCTCGCCAAGCTACTCGGGCTCGCGGAGGACCAGTCCAATGGCATCTTGATCGCCGGAGCAGACCCTTGGGTACGTGATTTTGCATTGACTTTGCAAAAAGAAGACGTTGCGGTGCTGCTGGTCGACACCAACTTCAACAAAGTCTCTGCGGCACGCCAACTCGGCATCAATGCGGTGTGCGCCAACATTTTGAACGAACACGTCCGAGAAGACTTGGACCTGACCGGCATCGGGCAACTGATGGCGCTGACACAGAACGACGAAGTGAATTCGCTTGCCACCCGAGAATGTCGACACCTGTTCAACCGATCGGCGTTGTATCAACTGCCCTTCAAGAATCAAAACGCAAAGAGCCGCCGCGGATTGACGTCCAACTTGATGGGTCGGGCTTTGTTTTCCCCCGAACGAACCTTTTCCAACATCCGTGACATGCACGCTGCGGGCGCAGTCTTCAAAGCGACGAAGCTCAGCGAAACATTCACGTTTGCCGATTTTGAAACGACCTACGGTGATTCAGCGACGATCCTTTGCAGCATCGACACGAACCGCAAACTGCTGGTCAACACGATCGATGCACCGTTGAAACCAGAAGCCGGCCAGACGGTCATCGCCCTGGTCGGTTCGATCAACGTCCCCGACGAACACGCCGCGACCCCGGCAGAATGACGACCGCCCGACTGTCCAACTAGCCAGCGGGTGATGAGGATGCAGGTGGTTCAAAGCGCTTGGTGGTGTCATGAGCCCTGAGCCGCTGGCATCAGGCGATCAACCGTAAAAACACAGATACGCGGTCGCTTGCTCGACCTGCAACTGAAACTTCTCGTTCGCCTCGACGTTGAACTCCGTTCCTGCGGGGAATGACTCAAAGCTTTCACTGCCCGGCAATCGGACCTTCAACTCGCCCGAGACGACCTTCATTCGCTCATGCTCATTGGTCCCAAACTCGTACTCGCCCGGTGCCATGACGCCCGCCGTGACACGGCCTTCACTGTTCTCAAAACCGATCGACTTCACGTTGCCGTCGAAATACTCATTGACCTGCATGGGGGCTTTCCAAAACGCATGTTGAGGGACGAAAGATCGGCTAGACTTTAGTCAGCACGCTCCCCTGGAAACAGGGGGAGATGCACGAAATATCACGACAAAGCGTCCGCAAGAACCCCTCACACAAGGTGATTCCCATGAGCATGTCCGATGACCACCTGGACGCTCCCAAACGAAAAAACCTGTTGAGCATTCTGCTGGGATTCACGGTCGGGTTTCTCCTGGCGGCGGCCGCCATCGTTTTGATCCGTGGGATGGATTCCGAGACCGACGGCATGAATGCCTTGATCGCCGCGCTCTCGATTTTCGTTCCGGCGTTCTTGCTGACGATGGTCGTCTGGTTCGTGCAACGCAAAGGCGAGCGTCGTCCACTTCATTGGCCACTGGCACTGCTATGCGGTGCGGTCGGACTCGGAGGCGCCTCCATGCTTTGGTTCACAGTCCCGACCCAAGAGCAAGTCCGACAGGAGTACCTAGCCAAACACAGCGACATTTTGAAACGCCGCGCGAATCAATTCGCGAAAATCAAAACGGCTGTCGAATCCGTTCCCCCTGGCTCACTGTTGGAGACGATCACGGACGAGCAACGCGAGGAGCTCAAGACCCTGCAACTTGACTTTCGCAACACAAAACCACCTCGCCAAGAAACATGGAACACGTTGCTGACCTGCGAAGCGGAGTACGCTCGTGTGGCTGCAGACACCGATCCCGACTCCGTGATGAACTCATGGGACCGCCCCAGCAGAAAGTTCCCCAGAAAGGATCGCTACCAGTACACGAGTGACAGCGAAGTCGATCAGATCGCCGACTACGCATTCGGCGACCCGTACTTTGGAATCTGGGAACTGGAGGACACGGTCAAAGACGCGAAAAAAATGAAGTACGTCGTCTACGTCCGCATGACCGATCAAGAATTGCCGGTCCTAACCGGACAAGAATTCCGAGGAGGGTTTCGCTCTGCCGAAGCCTTTGTGTACGACCTCGACGCCGAGAAAATCGCTTCCGCGTTTACCTTCAGCGCCACCAACAGCGAACAAGTCGACTACCAATACCAAGAAAACGCTGGCGTTGCTGGCAAGACCAACTCGGCGATGAATTCGGTCATCGAAGACTTGAACAACAACATGTGGCCGGCCTTCTGGAACCGCATCCATCAAGTCGCCCCAGAGTCCAAATCCGAATTCGAGAATCTGGAATTGCCCTACAAACCGCTCAGCTTGGCCGAAGCGTTCTTGAATTGGAAACGCAAGTCGGATGCGGACAAGGAAAAAGCAAAGAAGATTCAGGCGGAACTGGAGGCTCAAGGTGTTTCGCCTAACCTCTGACTTGGCACCAGAAATCCGACCGACGACATTCCGACCATGCAAGTCAGCACGGAAAAGAGCCAGAAATTCGACAAAGCTGCGATCGAAAAGAACAGTGTGACTCCCAGTGCGGCTGCCCATCGCGGTGGCAGTCGCCACATTCCAAATCCGCAAATTGTTTCCACCACCACGACCTTGCGGCTGTACCACATGGCCATCGTTCGCAAAGTCTCCGGCTCAAAGCTTTCACGAAGTCGATTGAATAGCCAGTGATCCCGGTCGCGAAAATAGATGTCGTAGAACACTTCACCCGACCAGTACTCCGGTGTCCACTTGCCCACCGCTCCGCCCAACAAGATCATCGACCCAATCAGACGTGCCAAAAACGCAGCGTGTGTCAAGACTGCGACTGAGTCACCCCGCCCCATCCGCGTCGTCAACCACAGCACCCACAGCGTGACCCACCACGAAGTCGCAAAGGTGGCATCATTGTAGCTGCCCTGATGCACACACAGGATGCTCAGCCCGACCAACGACACCACCGCCATCGCGATTCGCACCAGGCGAAATTTTCCGACGATCCCGATCAATAGTGATGCCATCGTGCAAAGGAAAGCCCAACGAAGCACTTCGGCGGATCGCAACCAATCGGGAAAGAAGGGATCCAGCAACGGTGTGCGATGATAAAGTTCATCGGCGAGCAGAAAGAAACCCTTCTGCCACACCAACCCGCTTGGCGTGATCAACGCAAGTTTCCAAAACAGACCGATGAACAGGCTGGCTTGCACGATCAAGTACGCGGCAGTGATCCGGCCGGCGTACGGATCCGTCGTGACGTTTTCGTCTGACTCGCCATTCGTCACGGCAGCGCCTCGCGGATCATTTCGAATTTGCCGTCACCCAGCGGTTTCAAATGAACCCGCGTCTCCATCGTCTGACCACGATAGGTCGTCCACAATGTGACCCAACGATCGGTCCCCGGTTCGGTCAACAGGTAACGCGTGTTCGCGAACGTCAGCACCCGCATGGGAAAATGGTTGATGTAACGTCGCTCGCTCTGATCCAAGATCGGACTGAGAAAATCCGCGGGCACGTCTTGCACTTCGTATTGATTGCTGAAGTTGTACATGGCCGGGATGGGCTGCTGAAGGGCAAACCAAGCAAACGACGAACTGCTTAAATGAAACCGCCCCATGGTCGAACGAGCGACCGCTGGCACGAATGGCGTGAGCAACAACCAAAACGCGACGCAGCACACGAGGGCAACGATCCCTCGAAAGAACCAGTCGTTGGATGGTTTTGGATGTGTCATGGAGAGCCAGCCCGCAGGGATTGTCCGAACGCCGCATCATCCTACAAAAACCCAGCAACCGGTCACAATCGCGAATTTCCCGAAAGAGAGCCGGTGGCTCGACGCCGCTACGTGTTTGACCCGCAGCCGAAGGCGTAGGAGACACCACCAAACGGATTGAACCGCGGAAACAATCGCCGCTTCCGCCTACGCCTGTCGGCTACGGGTCAAACAGGGCAGGCTCGATTCTCGCGTCTCGGAGAGACGCGGCTACGTGGTTTAATCGACGGTGTTGCTGGCGCTACGCCTTCCGCTACGGCACCTACGGAACTCCGGCTACCGCCTCCATTCCTCCGGGCCTCCGCTCTCGGCTCCGCTTGCTCGCTCGTTTAGCTCAGCCCTTACCGACCTACGGCAACGCGGAAGCCCAGGTCGTAGCTCCGGAAGCCCGGCGAGATGAAGTTGCGGTCCGCCGACCGGCAGTACCCGGCAACGTCGTACCAGCTACCGCCGCGAAACCCGCGGAGCGAGCCTGTAGAAGGGCCCTGAGGGTCGGTGACGCTTCCAGCTGGGTAGTCCGCTTTCCAATCCGAGCACCATTCCCAAACGTTTCCGTGCATGTCATACAGACCAAACGCATTCGCTCGCTTCAGTCCGACCTCATGCGCAAACTTCTGTTCGACATCCCACGCATTTCCGTCGAACCAGCCATATTCACTCAATCCCGTGGGATCGTCACCAAAACCATATGCCGTCGTCGTGCCGCCTCGGCACGCGTATTCCCATTCCGCTTCCGTCGGCAAACGATACGTCTTGCCCTCCTTTGCACTCAACTTCTTGCAAAACTCCACCGCATCCTCCCAGCTCACGTACGTCGCGGCGACGTTCGACCCTTCCTTTACGTATCTTTGTCCCTTCCAAGGCGTCGTACCCATCACCGATTCCCATTGCCCCTGTGTCACCTCGGTCGTGCCAAGGTAAAAGTCCTTGGTCAATGTCACTCGATGCTGGGTCTCATCATCCTGTCTGTCTTGCTCCGTTGCGGGTGATCCCATCAGGAACGTCCCAGCGGGAATCAAGTTCAACCGCATGCCGATGCTGTTGGTGATCGATTTCGCGGTTGCGTCGGATTGCGGCTTGGTCGGATTCATCTCGGCGGGTTGCCGACCTCGGTCAAGCCGGACCAGTTTCATCGCACCCGTGGCACGACCCAAGCGTTCGGGAATCTGCGGTTTACCGATGTTCACCCGCGCCCATTTCTGCACGCTCTTGATCGTGAAATATTCCAGTTCGATGAGATCAACGGCTTGGTCCCCGTCATCGTCGGCTTCGCCCGCCAATGCGCGATTGACGAAGTGAAAGAAGACGCCGCTTTGCAAGTCCGGCGATTCAAAGGATTGCTGCGAAGCACTGCAACTGAAAATCGCGACCGTTCCACCGGACAGAACCGGAGCCGCACGATCGAGAACGGGTTCCAGCTCGATCCGCTTGGCCGTCTTGGCCACCTGTGTCAACGGATCGTCGCGACAGGCGTCGACCAACAGTAATTTCGTTCGTGCTTTGCAACGATTGAGCGATTCGTAAATCTCCGTCAATGAAATGAGTGTCGACTTGTCGGTCGGTTTGGCGTCCAAGGGACAGAAGTAGTTCACCGGATCGCCCTTGAATTGCAGTCCGTGCCCGGAGAATCCGACGATGATCGAATCGTCCGGGCCGAGTTCACTGAGCAACAGTTGGAACTCGCGTCGGATTTGATCTGACCGCGGAGAAAGACGTGCTTTTCCTAGTGACATTCGCTGAGTCATCAAAACGATGTTGTCTTGCGGGACGCCGGATCGGTAGAGAGTCCCCGCCAGCGTGTGAACGTCGTCTTCGGTGTATTTCAGTGCGGTCAGCTCGTTGTGCAGCGAGTAATCACGCACACCAACGAGAAACGCGTATTGCTCGCCCTGGACCGGCGAGACCAGGGCAAACAGCAAGAGCAAGAGGAGGGTGCGAGTGATCATCAGAACGTATCGCGGCGAGTATATGGATTGGGTACCACCGCTAGCGGCGTATTGGAAGGTAATCGTACTGGACGAGGAAAACTTCCCGAAGGACGATTTTTTTGTTCTAGCAGCGAAGATTCTAGCTTCTGTGGAGACGCCCCCACTGACCGAAAACAACCGCACCGCCATGATAGCGAACGCCGTGAGCCTCAGGCGCTAGCCGTGGGCCCGAAGCGGATTGCAGTACCGGCCCACGGCGCCTGTGAGCCTCAGGCGCTAGCCGTGGGCCCGAAGCGGATTGCAACACAGGCCCACGGCTAGCGCCTGAGGCTAACGCGCTAGCCGTGGGCCCGAAGCGGATTGCAGCACCGGCCCACGGCTAGCGCCTGAGGCTCACGTTCATTGGGCTTCCAGGACGTAGATGATGCAATCATGGATTTCTTGTTCAGTGTCAAGGATCTCGATATCAGCCCCCTTTGCCCATGTTCGCTCGACTATCAATGGGATCTCTTGTTGCCGTAGGTGTCGTGTGCAATTCGCTTTGAGCTGATCGCGAACGGCTTTCGGGCCTCGATCTGCAACAACGACAAGATGCACATGATTGGTGCGAGCATTCACAGCCAGTAGAGACCAGCCTCGATAATTGCAGTGCTCCTGGCAAGCCTTTTCTACCGTTTGCCGATCTTGTTCCGACAAGACAACGGGATCAAACCGCATCTGCTCTCGGCACCACTGCTCCAATTCGGGCCGTGGTTGTTGGTTACCAGCCCCGCGTTTGCGCCAGCCTCGCGAATCCCCAGGTAACCGTGATCCGTAGGTTGCCCAAGTGATGAAGTATGTCCAACGTTCAACCATTCTTTGCCCCCAACCGCAGTGGTCCGCTTAATCGGCCTCGAGAATTGTAGGCATGAGATTGTAATAATCGTCTCGATAATCGGCCACCACGTTCCTGTGAGCCTCAGGCGCTAGCCGTGGGCCCAATGCGGATTACGGCACAGGCCCACGGCGTTTGTGAGCCTCAGGCGCTAGCCGTGGGCCCAATGCGGATTACGGCACAGGCCCACGGCTAGCGCCTGAGGCTCACTCTCAATGGGCAACGCAATTGGTGATTTTGAAATCATTATCACGAACATGCAGCGCAATACAGCACCGGCCCACGGCGTTTGTGAGCCTCAGGCGCTAGCCGTGGGCCCAATGCGGATTACGGCACAGGCCCACGGCTAGCGCCTGAGGCTCACTCTCAATGGGCAACGCAATTGGTGATTTTGAAATCATTATCACGAACATGCAGCGCAATACAGCACCGGCCCACGGCGTTTGTGAGCCTCAGGCGCTAGCCGTGGGGCCGAAGCGGATTACGGCACAGGCCCACGGCTAGCGCCTGAGGCTCACTCTCAATGGGCAACGCAATTGGTGATTTTGAAATCATTATCACGAACATGCAGCGCAATACAGCACCGGCCCACGACGTTTGTGAGCCTCAGACGCTAGCCGTGGGGCCAATGCGGATTGCAGTACAGGCCCACGGCTAGCGCCTGAGGCTCACGTTACGGCCTACCCGTTGATCAACTTCAGCGCTATCTCGCTGACCTGCTGAGGACTCGCGTTGGGGTTCTTCTTGCGGGCCTGTCCGATCAGCGCACCGACCGCCTTGTTGTTGCCGCCTTGAACATCCGCAACGATTTTCGGGTTCGCGTCCAACAACTCTTGCACCAACGTTTCCAATTCACTGCCATCGACCGATTCGATCCCCAGTGACTTGATCGCCTGCGTGACACTTTCGTCGTGATCCATCAAGTGCTTGAAAACATCACGCGCTCGGTCGTTGGTCAATTCACCCGCGACGACCTTGCCCAACAACTCCCCAAGTTTCTCAGCGGAAACGGGGAACGCATCGATGGACAGTTGACGTTCCTTGGACTCACGCATCACGTCCTGCTGGATCCAGGCACTCGCGCGCCTCGCGTCCGATGCACCGGCGACAGTCTCAAAGAACACGATCATCGCGGCACCTTGAGAAACGATCACGTCGGAGTCGTATTGCTTGATGCCGTACTGGGACACCAGCCGCGTGCGAGCTTCATCGGGTGTCTCCCCCAACGAAGCACGGATCTCCTCGACTCGCTCGCGTGGAATCCGAACTGGCAACAAGTCGGGATCGGGGAAATAACGATAGTCAGCGGACTCTTCCTTTTCACGCTGGGCGTACGTGATCTCCTTGTTATCGTCCCAGCCGAACGTCCGCTTGCCGTCCTTGAAAGTTTGACCGGTTTGCTCCCACTCGTCGTACTGACGCTCGATCTCATAAGCGATCGCGCCGGCCACGCTGCGGAAGCTGTTCATGTTCTTGACCTCGACGATCCGCGTCGCGATCTTCTCACCGGCTTTGTCGATGTGCAAGTTGATGTTCACGTCGACACGCAAGCTGCCTTCCTGCATCTCGCAATCGGAGACGCCGAGGTGGATCATCAACTCCTTGAGCTTGGTCAAGTACGCCAGGGCTTCCTCGGCGGAACGCATGTCGGGCTCACTGACGATTTCCAACAGCGGTGTGCCGCAGCGGTTCAGGTCGATGCGACTGTCGCTGCGTCCCGCCGCTTCGTCGTGCATGCTCTTCCCGGCGTCTTCTTCCAAGTGAGCACGGGTGAGCTGAATTCTGCGGACGCTGCCGGGATTTGCCGGGTCGTCGATCTCGACGTAACCTCCGTCACAAATCGGCAAATCGAATTGGCTGATCTGATATCCCTTGGGCAAATCCGGATAGAAGTACTGTTTGCGGTCCCATTTGGTCAGCGGCGGAATCTCGCTGTTGAGCGCCAGACCGGCGCGAACGGCCAAGTCGATGGCGTTTTGATTCATCACGGGCAACGCACCGGGCAACCCCAAACAAACCGGACAAACTTGAGTGTTCGGCGGGCTTCCGAATTGCGTGCTGCAACCACAAAACAGCTTCGTCGCCGTCTTGAGTTGCACGTGAACTTCCAGTCCGATGATCGTTGTGAATGGCAGTCGCGTCATGATGCGGGCCGTTTGGTGTGAAAATCAGTAACGGTTTGAAACGCGTGAGCGGCGGACAACAAACGTGCTTCGTCCAACACGGGTGCTTGCAACTGAATCCCGATTGGCAATCCTCCGGCGTTGAATCCGCCCGGCAACGAGATCGCCGGGATGCCGGCCAAGTTCGCGCCGACGGTGAACAGGTCGCACAAGTACATTTGCACGGGATCGTCGATCTTGTCACCCAACTCAAAGGCCGGCGTCGGCGCGACCGGACCGAGTAATAAATCGGCTTGAGCGAATGCGTTGTCGTAATCGCCTTTGATCAACCGGCGAACTTTCAACGCCTTGTTGTAGTACTCATCCGCGTAGCCTTCGCTCAGCGCGTAGGTGCCGATCATGATCCGCCGTTTGACTTCGGCGCCAAACCCCTGCGATCGGCTTTGACAATACATCGAAACCAGCGGCCCCAACTCGGGATCGACTTTCACCGGATCGGCACGGTGTCCGTAGTGGGCACCGTCGAAACGTGACAGGTTGCTGCTGGCTTCACTGGGCGCGATCACATAGTAAGTCGGTACGCCGTATTCCTTGTGTGGCAACTCAACATCCACGATCGTTGCACCGAGCCCAACGAAGACATCGATCGAGTCAAGCACGACTTGCCGGACCTCGGGGTCGAGCCCGTCAACGTCCAAGGCGTCTCGCAAGACACCAATGCGCACCCCGCTGAGATCGGTCGAATCAAGGGCTTGCATGTAATCCGGAACGGGACGATCCAACGAAGTCGAATCGCGTGGTTCGAAACCGGCGATGGTTTGCATGAGCAACGCGCAATCGGCCGCCGACCAAGCCATCGGTCCGACTTGATCCAAGCTGCTGGCAAAGGCGATCAAGCCGTAGCGACTGACGCGTCCGTAGGTGGGTTTCATTCCGGTGATGCCACAGAAAGACGCCGGTTGTCGAATCGAACCACCAGTGTCGGTCCCCAAACTCAGCGGCACCGTCCCCGCCGCGACCGCCGCGGCCGCCCCGCCACTGCTGCCGCCGGGTGTCCGCTGGGTGTCCCATGGATTGCGAGTGACGCCAAAGAAGCTGGTTTCGGTACTGGCCCCCATCGCGAACTCGTCCATGTTCGTCTTGCCCACGATCACCGCATCGGCGGCCCGCAGCTTTTCCACGACGGTGGCGTCGTAGGGTGGGACAAAATTTCGCAGCATGTTGGAGGAGCAAGTCGCCGGCATGCCGGTGGCACACAAGACATCCTTCACCGCAACGGGAACCCCGGCCAGCGGCCCCAATGTCTCACCGGCGGCTCGTCTGGCGTCCACGGCGGCGGCGGCCTGCAAAGCGGATTCGGCGGCCACGTGAGTGAATGAATTATGTGTCGGTTGCGAAGCCTCAATCGCGGCGATCGCGCGCTCGGCGATCTCGACGGCGGTGATCTCCCCGTCGGCCTGAAGTCTCAGCAATTGCTGGGCGGAATGAAGCATGATCGGTCGATATGGCGTGAAATCTGACGAAAAACAGGTTCAAGCCGCCGATTATCGACCAAGAACCCGCCCTCGCCTACCGGGCAGGCCAAAGGCATTCTCTAGCCCCGGTAGGTCATGCACAGCATGACCTACGATTGCTGACAAGCCTTGCCAACAATGGACTTGGAGTCATCGCTACCGCAATGCCTTGCCATAGCTCCCCATCACCTTCCCACAGGCGATAGTCGTCAATTGTGTAGTGAGGGGTCATGCTAACCGAGCCTTGCGATCCACTGACTGGGCTCTTGCGATGGGTGCATGACGCCGAATAGCAAAACCTCAGAAGGTGTCACGTCGTACAGGATCAAATGTGGAAATCGTTGGATGGGCCAGTATCGAAATCCATAGTGAAAATTCGATCGACGTTCAGGATCAGAAAGCAATGCTTCGATTCCCGTTTCGACTTCGTGCGTAAACCCAACACCAAGCCCGACGGCCTTGGATTCGTACCAATCGGCGGACTGCAAGACATCCACAGTAAAGAGTGGATGAAAACGTGGGGACCTAGGCATCTCGCCATGCTCGAATGCGATCGAGAACGTCTTGATGAGTGTGTCCCAAGTTCGGATCGGCGATCATTTGGTCGCGTCGCCGTCCAACTTCAGAAACAAGCCATTCGGGCAACGGAATAGCGTCGGATGACGATAAATCGCTCCATATCCGCTGGACAAGCAGTAACTTGTCGACTTCAGAAAGATTTTGAATGCTGTCGGTGTATATGTCCATTTGTCGCCTCCATCTGCAGTCTAGTGACATCACCTGTGATTCGCAAACAAATGCCCGGCAGATAAATCGACCGCACGGGAAGTCCTCAAACGTCCTACCGGAAACGAGACCACCACGCGTGAAGACGGACATTCCGTATTTCGTCATGCACAGCATGACCTACGATTTTGCGATTGGCAGCGTCAGCGTGGCGACGCAGCCGGTGGGGCCGGTGGTCAAAGCGACGTCGCCTTGATGTAGACGTGCGACTCGATAAACACGACAGAGCCCCAAACCAAGTCCGCGACCGGCTTCGCGTCCGCTGTAATACGGATCGAAGGCGTGCTCGCGGTCTCGCGCCGATAGACCCGGTCCGCTATCGGCGACTCGAATCTGAAATCGTTCGCCCTCTTGCTCGACCGAAACGATGATCGTCCCCCGCTGACCAATCGCTTCCGCCGCGTTGCGAACCAGCCCCCGAACGGCTTCCCCGATCATCGAGCGATCACCGCTGACCCAGGCAGATCCGACAACCTGCTGAAACTCGATCCGGATACGTTGCACCTCAGCCGCCGACTGCATTGCGGGCAACACGTCTGCCACCAACGGCACGAGGTCCAGTCGGACGGGATTCACCATCGGCGGATTGGCATAGAACATGAGGTCCGCAATCATCTCGTGCGCGCGGTACACCTGATCGACGATGCGCTGCAACACCGCGTGGCGCTGCGGATCAGATTCCTCACGTTGCAATTGCTGCGCCCGCGTGGAAATATTTGCCAGCGGATTGTTGATCTCGTGACTCAACCCATAGGCAAGCTGTTTGAGCGAACCGAGCTTGGCGCGATGCAGTCTCTCGTCAAAAGCCGCCTGCAGAGATTCCGCACGCTGGGTTTGCCTCGCCAACTGCTGCAAGAAAATTCCCGAATCGAGCGGTGAAGCTTCCGCCTCCATCACTTCGGCGTCGAATTCAATCTCCGGCCAGTGCTGATGCCAACTCAACGGAACCGGCGGCCCCAACACCTCCAGCCATAGCGGTGCGTCACGCATCCAATCGTTGTGTGCAATCGCCGCGTAATGGGCGTGCAACTTTCGCCAACGTTGTTTGTGTTCAACGACGATGTCGGGCGCACCCAAAAAAGCGTCTCCGCTTGCGAATCGACCACGCGCGTTTTCGATCCACCAGTCGGCGAGATCCTCCAAGCCGGCGGTGTCGCTACTGAATTGAAGCGCCGCGTACAAAAAGAACGTCGGATCGCTTTGTAACAATTCGATCACCGCGGATCGAACATGCGAAGGCACCTGCGGCGGTGCAAGCAGCAAACGACCGATCACCGTATGCGCGTCTTCGCCCAGCGGCAACCACCACCGATTTTCACCGTGACGCAAACAGGGATACAACCCCATCAGGCAAGGTCTCCTCGCGGTGGTCGGAATCGTAGAGTCGGTTAGAGACGCTATCAGTGGGTGACGCTTCGCTCAATTTCCAGCAAGTCGCATGCACGGTTGACCAAATCGTCAATCGCAAACGGCTTTTGCATGAAATCGTTCGCACCGGCCGCTCGCAACGCGTCGACCTTGCTATGTTCGACCATCCCCGAAATACAGAGGATCTTGACCATGTCCAACGCAGCGTCCGTACGCACTCGCTGACAAACTTCTTTGCCGTTGATGTCGGGCAGCATCACATCGAGTACGACCAAATCAGGCCGGAACTCTTTGACACCCATCCCGGCGTCGAAACCGTTGTTGGCCGTTCGAATCTCGAATCGTCCGTCACGTTCAAAACCGTCCTTCATCAAGTCAACCAAATCCTGGTCATCGTCGACGATCAACAATTTCTTCTTGCCGCTCTCCAACGCATCCGTGGGAATGCCGTTGTCCTTCATGAACAGATACAACTGCTCACGTGGAATTCTGCGGAACTTGCTGCCCGGTACTCGGAAGCCCTTGAGCGACCCGTTGTCGAAACAACGAATGATCGTCTGTTGACTTACCTTGCAAATCTTCGCCGCTTCGCCTGTCGTAAAGACCGTTTTTATGGTCATGGCAGAAACCATCCTCCCTGCATGACGAGCCGTTTCCCAATCCAGTGCAATCACCTGAAGCGCGACAATGCAAATCAGGCCAACTTCTCTCCATTTAGCAAACCTCCGTTCTTTCGCACTAGCGCATTCCAGCGCCAATTTACGTTAAAAACGCAGGCGGCAGCAAATACCGAAACCCTCGGCCTTACCAGCCTTGCCCTGGTGACGGATTCTACCGATTTAACGCAGTGCGTCAAGATCACTTAAGAGTCGCCAAACACCGCAATCAGCACTTCTTATCAAGAAACGTCACGTCAGTGGCAAACATTTTTTTCGAGCCCATTTATTGAGCCAGCGCCCAGTTCGCTGACAATCTCGATAGCAAGCGTCCGCGTTCGCATTTCACTCACACCGATTGCACTCACTCCGATTCCATGTAAGCCAACAGCAAAGCGATGTCCGCCGGTGTGATACCACTGATGCGTTGGGCTTGATCCAACGTCAGCGGTCGTATTTCACTGAATTTTTCGCGTGCCTCGATTCGCATCGATGTGATGGCCTTGTAATCAAATTGAGCCGGAATGCGTTTCTTGGCCATGCGGTGCTGACGTTCGACTTCCGCTTTCTGCCGACTGACATAGCCTTCGTATTTGATGTCGTACAAGCACTGCTGGGCGGCTTGCGACTCGATTTCGCTGAGCCCCTCGACGCGTGAGCAAACCACTTGCCAATCGACTTCGTTGCGTCGCAAGTAAACATTGCCGGGAACTCCGTCGCAGCGAGCCGAAGCTAGCAACGTCATTGCTCGCTCGATCTGCTCGACCTTGCGGTTGAAACGATCCCTTCGCTCCGGAGTGGTCAACCCCAGTTCAATCGCATCGGGAGTCAGTCGTCGATCGGCGTTGTCTTGTCGCAACAACAGGCGATACTCGGCACGACTGGTGAACATTCGATAGGGTTCATCGGTTCCCGAAGTGACCAAATCATCGACCAACACGCCGAGATACGCTTGGTCACGCGTGGGCACCCAAGTCGCTTTGCCGGCGACGCTGCGTGCAGCGTTCAGTCCGGCGATCAGCCCCTGCCCGGCGGCCTCTTCGTAACCCGTCGTGCCATTGATTTGGCCGGCGAAGTACAACCCGCTAACTCGCTTGGTTTCCAAATGCGGCCACAATTGCGTGGGCGGGCAAAAGTCGTATTCGACCGCGTAGCCGTAACGCATGATCTGAGCATTTTCCAAACCTTCGATCATCCGAAACATCTGGTCTTGGACGTCGCGAGGCAGACTGGTCGAGATACCGTTGACGTAAATCTCTTCCGTGTGGTGACCTTCCGGCTCAAGGAACAACTGATGGCTGTCTTTGTCGGCAAAGCGAACCACCTTGTCTTCGATCGACGGACAGTAGCGAGGTCCGCGCGAGTGAATCTGTCCGCTGTACATCGGCGCGCGGTGCAAGTTCTGGCGGATCAGCTCGTGGACACTGTCATTGGTGAACGCCATGTGACAGGGCACCTGTTCCAACAGCAATCGATCCGTCAAGAACGAAAACGCTTGCGGCTGATCATCGCCAGGTTGTTCGCTGAGCTTTGAATAGTCGATGGTGCGGCGATTCAATCGCGGGGGCGTACCGGTCTTGAAGCGATCGAGGGTGAACCCCAACCGATTCAGAGCGCCGCTGATCCCTTGCGTTGTGCCCTCCCCTGCCCTGCCCCCGGCGGTCTTTGCATCGCCAGTATGCATGATGGCGGCAAGGAACGTGCCGGTGGTCAAGATCACGGCGGGCGCGAGATACTCGGCGTCGCCACGGACACGAACTCCCACGATGCGTGATCCGTTCTCCTCGTCGGTGGTGATCAAATCCTCGACGGTTTCTTGTCGCAAGTCCAAGTTGTCTTGCAATTCGATTTGGTGCTTGATGTGAATCTGGTAAGCCTTTTTGTCGGCTTGCGCGCGAGGACTGTGCATCGCGGGGCCTTTGCGGCAATTCAACATCCGAAATTGGATGCCCGTCGCATCAATGGCTTGCCCCATCAATCCGCCCAACGCATCGACCTCGCGAACGATTTGTCCTTTGGCGACACCTCCGATGGCCGGGTTGCACGACATTTGGCCGACGGTATCCAGATTGGTCGTCAACAGCGCCGTCTTGGCCCCCAGTCGAGCGGCAGCCGCTGCGGCTTCGGTTCCGGCATGCCCGGCACCGATGACGACGACATCGTATTGATAGCGAATGGAACTCATAGGGAAATTGTGACCTGTGGCGACGCCAGACCTTCGTTTACTTCAAGAAAACCGGCATGAATTGCCGATCCCGAACGGGAGGCAACCTCCCAAACGGAATGGGAAGTTTGCATCGTCCGCGGATTGTGCGCCGCGAAACCCTATCCCGTGGACCCGTTTTCCGCCATTGAGGCTCGGTCGACAAGATGCGATTCGCCATCCCAGCTCTACTTGCAAGCCGCAACGGACAGTTTACCAAGAGGCAAGCGAGGGTGACCGATCGCTGCTCGCCCGAGATTCGTGCTGGCAGATTTCGCAGCGTTCTACGTGACGCGTTGGCCGCAGGTTTGCTGGCGGCGCTCACCCTGCCCTCGATCGCGTCGGCCCAGTGGCCGCCGGGTTATGGACCGTCGGGTTACGCACCAGCAGGCAATGGACTAGCAGCTAACGGACCTTTACCGCCACTGCCGCCGCCCGCTGCATTGTCCTCTGCTCCGGCATCCTTCACGGGCATGGCAACCACCCGGACGTCCGCCCCCCCACCAACGCCCAGCCAACGCCCCAGCCCCGATGCGGTGATCCTTCACTCCCGCTCGTTCGGGATCCCCGTCAACGTCGACGCGCGTCAATCACAACCGGTCGAGGTACAACTGTATGTGGCCCAGGGCGAGAAAGCGTCTTGGCAATTGATCGACCGACGCGACGCCGGCGTGTCCGAGTTTCAGTTTGTCGGTCAAACCGACGGTGAGTTCTGGTTTGCCACCCGAACCGTGGACGCAGCGGGTCAACCGCACCCCAGCGGTACGCTGCAACCGCAGCTCAAAGTCTTCGTGGACAGCACCAAACCGTCGGTAACGCTCAATGCCCAAGCCGATGCATCGGGCAGCGTGATCGTCGAGCTGAGCACCGCCGACGCGACGCCAGTTCGATCCCTGCAGTTGCACTACGCCACCGATAGCGTGCGGCAATGGCAATCGATCGACACCCGATCCCTGATGCAAACCAGCACCCCAGGCAACGGCAGTCTCGTCATCCGCGGGGAAAGCTCTTGGCAACAAATGTCGGTGCAAGCCATCGTCGTGGACGCGGCCGGCAACCAAACCATCCAAACCGAGATCGTTCATCGACCTCGCATCGCTGCCGGTGCCACACGGGCACTTGCCGCCGCATCGCCCGGTCAAGACCACGGCGGCGTCAACGCAAAGACCGTCGCCGGTCCCAACTCGCCGAACTACATCAACGCCAGCGACAGCAGCGGACTGAACTCACCACCGAGCCAAAGCTTTCCCGCACCGACCATCCCCGAAATCATTCCGCCGGGACAAGCCACATACGCGCCCCGTCCCGCGACACCACAGTCAATAGATGCCGACTCGTTGACCCCGGAAACGAAACCACCCGCTGCACAGAAACCCGTTGCTCCAAAACCGCGGCGGACATTGCAACAAGCCATGCGTCCGCTCGAAAGCGCGGAGAACATCCCCACCCCGAAACCCGATGGCGATGTCACAACGCCTTCGCCTGAGACGATACCGCCACAAGGTTTCCGCCCTTCGCTCGGATCGCAATCCCCCACCCGCTCATCAGCCGAGGACAAGAAAAACAGCGCGTCGAGCACGCCCCGCAAGACATTCATTCCCGGTGCTGAAAACATCCCGATGTCCAGTGGACGCAGCGAAGCCTACGAAGCCAACCGTGCCGCGCAAGCCGAGTACGACCGCGCGTTGCTGGCCAACAAGGTCGCGATTCGCCACAGCGATTCCTTGCGATTCAGCCTCGAGTACGAACTGGAAGCCGTCGGCAACACGGGCGTCGACGCGGTCGAGCTCTATGGCAGCACCGACGCGGGTAAAACGTGGCGACGCTGGGGAGCCGATCCCGATCGCACCAGTCCGTTTGACATCGAGACGAGCGAAGAAGGCACGTTTTGTTTTCGCATCGTCGTGCTCGGTCGCAACGGACTGGCCAGCCCGCGACCCTTGCCTGGTGAAACACCGGACATCGCCGTCGTGGTCGACCAGACGCCGCCCAAATTGGACATCACCGCGGCGCGATATGGCGAAGGTGACCAAGTGGGCGCGCTGGTGATCGAATACGAATGCAGAGATGACAACTTGATGCAACGACCGATCGCACTCTCGTTCGGCGAATCGACGGAAGGCCCCTGGTCGACGATCGCGTCGGGCCTGCGAAACGATGGTTCCCACGTCTGGCCGGCCGACCCTCAGTTGCCCCGCGAAATCTACTTGCGAATCGACGCGACCGATCAAGCGGGCAACATCGGCACCTACATCCTGGACCAGCCGATCGACACCCTCGGCCTGGCTCCCCGAGCTCGCATCCTGGGTTTCCGACCTCGCTGAGGACTCGGAAGCCTTTCCCCGAATCCCGTTTGACCCGCAGCCGAAGGCGTAGGCCCCGTTTGACCCGCAGCCGAAGGCGCAGGCCCCGTTTGACCCGCAGCCAAAGGCGTAGGCGGGAGCGGCAATTGACCCTGCGGGGCAATCCGGTTGGCTGCGTCTCCTACGCCTTCGGCTGCGGGTCAAACGATGTGGAGACTCACTGACAGCGTGCAGCGGTTCTGGTAATCTGGGCAGCATGAGTCTCAAACACGCCTTCGACTTTCTGATCACCCCGGCCGACGGCCCCGTCGACTTCGACGTCGCTGCGTTATTCGGCCCTGATGCCACCTTGGCCTCTTGGGTGGCTGGACGTTTGATCGGCGACGCCGATGTCACTCAAGTCGATGGGGACACGGCGCGGTGGAGCGACATTCGCGACGACTTAGCCACGGCGTCTCTGTTCGACATGGGCGAAAAACGCACGATCATCATTCGCGGCGCGGACAAATTTCTGTCTGCCAATCGTCCTGAGATCGAAGCCTACCTTGCCAAGCCCGGCTCGGCCGCACGTTTGATCTTGCTGTTGGAATCGTTTCCATCAAACACAAAAGCCTACAAGATGATCGACAAGTCACACTTGTTGATCGTCTGCAGTTGCGAAGTGGAAAAGAAGTACGGCGTGACCGCCGCATCACGTCGAAAATTCTTGACCGACTACGTTGCCCCACGCCATCAAACCAAACTGACCGGCGGGGCCGCCGATGCGTTGATCGAGATGCTCGGCGCCGACACCGGCTTCATCGACACTGAGATCGCCAAGCTGGCTCTGTACAAGCAACCAGGCGAAACGGTCGACGAAGCTTTGGTGCGTGACATCGTTTCCGGATGGCAAGGAAAAACGATTTGGCAGATCATCGAAGCCATCAATGCCGGAGACGCGGCCGAAGCGATTCGGCAACTCGACAAACTGATGGAAGGCGGCCAACCCCCGATCGCCCTGCTGCCACAGATCGCGTGGTCGCTCAGACGACTGGGATTGGCAACGGCCGCCATCGAACACGCCGAACGCACAGGCAAACCTTGGCGAATGGACGAAGCGTTGACCAAGGCTGGCATCAAACCCTTTGAAGCGGCGAAGGCCGGCGCCAGTTTGAAACGGATCGGACGCGTCAAAGCTCGCCAGTTGTTGCCATGGCTTCTCGATGCCGACTTGCGACTCAAAGGCACCCACAGCGCCGACGGCCGCGATCGATTTCTACTGGAGCAATTCGTTCTCCGCCTGGCAAAACCACCGGCGTAGCCACTCATTCCAATTCCAACGGAGTCAAGGTCAAGTCAAAATCGCAACACTAGCCACGGGCTTCGAAGGTGGGGGCGGTCATCATAAGGCTGGGCGAATGCGAGGAAGGGGGCCTGTCTGCGCAAGTCAATGCGCTGGAAATGGCAAAACGCTTGGCGGGGCACGCTATCGACTTGGAAAGTCGAGCGACAATAGTCATTCGACTTTCCAAGTCGAAAACGAACACCACCATCCGCCCTAACGCCGGAACCAACCTTTTCGTTTGACGTAGCATTCTCTCGTCGCGTCATAATAGATTGGATGGTGATGCTTTTCCAACAACGGCAAGAATTTATGGATGCCGCTGAAATCGATCAGTTTTCGTTCGGCACTGGTGATCGGGACCAACCAGAACGGCTGAATGGAGTTGGCACCGGAGCGTAACCCCGGCATCGGCTTGGAATCGTTGTCGATCACCGGCAGCATATAAACGCAGTTATCCAGCGCACTGCCTTCCACTCCCGATCCCGGTATGTCCGCAAGCGATGTCGTGGATCCGAACGTCAAACCGTTCTTGCGTATGTAGGGTAACATCGCGGCGCTGCGCAGCAATGCGATGCTGTTGTGATCCACATGGGTCACGTACAGCAGCAACTCGCCCAGCACCGATCGCTGACCGTGAGGCATGGCCACGGGATAATCGCTCATGCCATTGGTCGCCAAAGTCGTGAAGTCGCGTTCTTCGTGCGGGGGAAAAACAAGCACATCGATCTTCATTCGGTCGTCCTGCAGTGGCGGTTCGACCATCGAACAAGGACCGAAGCGAGACTCAAACTCTCGCATGCGATGCTTCCAAAGTAGACGGCTCGTGTCCTCCGACGGTTGACCGACACCGCGTTGATCTACCGCCCGAGAGTCGGCGTTGAATTGCTGTGTTGCTCGCGTGTCAGCAGAGTGATGACTGACTGCGAATGACGCCGACGAATCGGACCCGATGGGTTGACGATTCGACCGTCCACTTCGCTCATCCGTTCGAACAACCACGGTTGGCGGCAGCGCCGATCGGACATCGACGACCGGAACGTCGTACTGATTTGCACCGATCGACGGTTGTCCCAAAATGGATTGATCCAGCGGTGTCTTGATTTGAGCTGACAAGTAGGATGAACTGTGGGTCGAGCCCGAGACGCTGCCGGTTCCCCGGCGAACGAAATCGGATTCTCGATCCAGCAACTCACGTTCGCGTCGCGCTAATTCTTCTTCACGATTGGCCATCGACAGCAACAACGCTTGCTTCTCACTGAAAACGGACTCCTGTCGTTGTCTCAGCGTCGCGATCTGCTTCAGCAACACCTGCTCTCGCGCCATCATCTCGGCATCACGTTTGGCCAAGATCTCCTTCAATTCTTCTTCATCAATCCCCATCAACGCCATGTCGTCTAACTGATCTTCACGACGTTTGACCTCTTCCTCACGAGCGACGAGGTGATCACTACGCAACTGCGTTTCGTTCTCCAACGTCTCCAATTGTGATTCACGCTCCGCAAGGGCACGTTGCGAGTTCTCCAACTCAGTCTGCTGACGCATCATCTCGCGTTCACGCTGATCCAGTCGCTGCTCCAACCCCTCCAACTCTCGCTGACGTGTGGCAAGCTGCGATGACCTAGCCTGCATCTCCTGTTCGCCCACACGTACGGCTTCGGCACGGCCCGCGAGATCCTTTTTCCGCTCGTCCATCCCATCGGTGGATGCCTTGAAAGCTTTCAGCTTTTCCTCCAAAGCCGCTTTCTCATGCTGCAAACTCACCTTCAACTCATTGAGCTCACAACTGCGTTGCTGCAAAGCATTCTCTTGCTGTTGAAGCTCGGACGCGCGTTGCTCCAGTGTTGCGGCTCTGCCCTCCAATGCTGCTTGCTCAGCGGTCAGCCGATTGCGTAGCTCCTCGACCTCCAACCGCCGCTGCTCGGCTTGTTGCAGTATCTTCTTCGAATCCGCTTCAGCCCGTTGCCGCGTCTGCTGGGCTTGCAACATCAACGCGTCCGCGTTGGCCTTGACTGCCCCACCGGTACGCGAGGATTGCGGCCCGTGACCATTGACGGGTGCATTGACGACTTTGGCTTGTTTGTGACCGACAGACGGATCATCGTCCGAGAAAACCAAACCAGGTATCTCTGAGGCACTCCGCCAGTTGTCTTCGCCTGATCCGATGGCAACATTCGCATGGATCGCACCACGATCTGCGAACGCCTGCAACTGGTCCATCGTAAACGGTCCGCGTTTTCCAGACTTCGTTCGAATGAACCACTCTTGAGGCATCGCGAATGAACACGGTTCTGAACAAACCGCTCTTTGAGAGATCGAGGACTGAATGACGAGTCGATTGATGCCGCGTATTTGAGCATCCTGACCCGCACTTGACCACCATTTTATCGGGTGGATCGGCGATCGAATCGAAGACTGCCCCCTCGGCAATGCGGATCAGCGGGCACCCACACAAGCATCATCGTTTACGCAAGCCCCCCAAAGCAACATCGCTGAGCAACATCGCTGAGCAACATCGCTGAGCAACATCGCTGAGCGTCTACATTCGAGTGCTGGTTCCCTTGGTCAACGCCATGAATGCCGACTCCAGATCCAGCTCTTCTTCGTTGAACCGTTTCAGATCGACTCCATTCTCGATCAACAGCTTGGGCAAATCACTGTAGTCGTCGACCTCTTGTTTCAACACCACTCGAATCGCATCGTCACCGGGCTCGCAGCCTTGGACTTTTTCGTGACCGCTGAGCAACTGTGAGATGCGTTCAAGCTGTTCACGTTTGCCCGGCTGAATGACGAGCACGGTGTGTTGACGAACCATCCGGATCACTTCGGTGACCTTTGCATTCTGTTTGAGTTCGCCGCGATCAATGATGCCGACTTTGTTACACACGTCGGCCAACTCGGGCAAAATGTGACTGCTGACGATCACCGTTTTTCCCATTTCGCCGAGCCGTCGCAGCAGGTTCCGCATTTCGATCCGCGCCCTCGGATCGAGCCCCGAGAGAGGTTCGTCCAACAACAGGACCTGTGGATCATGCAGCAATGTGCGTGCGAGTCCCAACCGCTGCGTTTGACCTCGCGACAGCGTGTTGGCGAAGGCATCCCTCTTGAAATCCAAGTCGACGATCTCCAGCATCTCGTCGACACGTTTGCGTCGATCCACTCCATTGATTCGATAGGCGGCGGCAAAGAACTCCAGGTACTCCACGACGGTCATGTCGTCGTAGACGCCAAAGAAGTCGGGCATGTAGCCCACCAACCGGCGAATCTCTTTGGGCGCCGTATGTACGCTGTAGTCGCACACGTAGGCTTCGCCCCAACTGGGCTCCAACAACGTGGCGATGATTCGCATCGTGGTTGTCTTGCCCGCGCCGTTGGGTCCGATGAAGCCGAACAAGTCGCCTGCTTGCAAGTCCAGATCGATGCTGCGGATGGCAAACGCATCTCCGTACTTTTTCGTCAAATCAACAGTCTTAATCACTTGGACAGTGTGCTTTACAAAGGGGGGCTGAGAGAATGGATGAGGATGTGATCAAGCCGATGCAACTCAATCCAAACGTGTGACGCGAACGGGGACCACCAAACGAATGATCGACAGCGTTTCGCCGGTTAACGCAACGGCCGGCCCCACGTCATCGGTGCCTCCGGTCTGCACTCGTTCGGCCGAGGTTTCGATCAAAGGTTCTTCCGTGCGACCGACCAACAAACACTGGTCTTCGACCAACGCATGACTGAGGTCCAACATCGATAGTGGATCGTCCGTCAGACCGGTATAAACTTGGCCGCCGGCGACTTGATAGAACATCAGTATCTCGGCGATGCGCTGCGGTGAACGGAAGTCCCCAGGTGCCCAGATCTCCGTTTCGGTTTGGTTCTGTTCGAACGATTGTTGTCGCGTCAACTGACGTCGAAAACTCTTCTGGCGAACGGAATCGATCGACGCAATTCGGCTGCCCGCCTGCAATCGCTTGGGCAACAAGTAAACCGAGTTTTGATACACGAGCATCCCATCGAGCAAATCGAACGGAAATGGATTGATCAGTTCGCCTCGCAACTGATCGCTACCCGGTCGACGCAGCATTTCCAGACTCTCCGGAAACTCGCAACGAATGCTCATCCGCGTCGCAATCGACTTGCTCCCTCGCGGCGGCAGCGACAATCCGTCCACCTTGGTCGCTGAATCCGCTGCGGCAAACGCGGGCGTAACCGAGTACGGCGGCATCAGAGTGTTTTCGCCGGCCAACTGGATCCCGCCGAACTCGCGTCCTGGATGTCCGAACGGTGCCGTCTGCGCCCACTGAATACCACGAGTGATTTTCTTCAGACTTTCGGACGGACCACTCAGCACTCTCAGGCGAGTCGCGTCGTGCGAATACAAATAACTCCAAGTGAACGCCCGGCCACCTTGATCGACCACGTTGAGATCAATGATCTGCACCTGATTGAGCGACACCTGTTGCTGAGTCGAATCTCTACTTGTCGTAGACTGCCCATCGCTGGAATCGACTGAATCCGCATTCGTATGACGCGGCGCCGCTTGGGTGATCAAAACCACCGACAGCCCGATCGCCATCAGTGGAAACGTCAACCAGCCCAGCAACGGCTTGCCCAGCACGCGATTGACCAAGAAGTAATCGATCGGGCCGATCGCTGCAATCAAGGCCAGCAGGACGATTGCCAAGAAAGAAAATCCAAAGGATCGCTTCACGTCAAACTGATCGAGAGCACCTCGCATTTGACCGGCCAAGTCATCGTAGGATGTGACTCGATTGCCTGCTCTGACCGATTCGTTCTTCAAACGAAAATCGTTGCCGACCAACTTGTAGATCAAGTCCATCCGGCTGGGCCACTGCGTAAACGGAGCGTCGTCCAAATCGGCTGCCATCACAATCGCACGCCCCAACCCCACGGCATACTCCGCCGCGATCGTCACCGGTATCCGACGAGTGGTTCGACCGCTCAGCAGGACACGCCCACGACCACGGGGCAACGTGGCTGCATCAAACACTTCCAAGCGAGATTGACTGGTCGTCCAAGTCTCAACGGCGGAGGGATCCACTCGGACGACCTTGTCCGACTCCAACGGCAACAGATCGAGCAGCCATGGCGCAGTGGACTGAAACTGCGGCAACGATCCGCCCAGATTCAACAGCACGTTGCCACCCAAGCGGATCCACTCGGCCAATGCGTCTTGCTGAGTCGGACTCATATCACCCAGCAACGGCAATCCCGTTCGGTTGATCACGATCCAATCCACTCCGTCATAGCCGATCGATTGATCGGGCAACGACCGCGCCGAAGAGGGAATCGTCACCGTCACGGTGGGGTCTCGATCAAGCAACTCATTGGCGCCGATGGTTTCGATCCCCAGCGGATCCCCCAAAGCGAGCACCCAAGGCATTTCGGTCGGAATCATCGACGGCTCTTTACTGGGCCGTCCGAACTGAGGAAAACGTGTTTCGACTCGAACCGCGCCGCGCAAAACCGTCAATGGAGCTGCTTCACTGCCCGGCACGACATAAACAAATCGTCCCCCGGCATCGTCTGCGTCATCGCGTTTGATTTCAGGCGACCAATAGGTCACTCGGATGCCGTCACCATCGAGGGTTTGAACCTGCAGTGGTTGGTCGGATGAGTCCTCTCCCGCTGCAAGCCCGGCGGGCTCAGCAAGCTCCCCAGAGACATGGACTGCCGTCCAACGACCGACACGATAGTGCCCGTCGATCCCCACGGTCACATTGCTGGGAGGGGGCGATGCGTTCTCAGGAACGCCGTCTTGCGCCGCCCATGCGGGTGCAACAGACATCAACACCATCAAAAAAGCGATCTGAAATGAAAGGCGACCCACGATCACGGTTTCTCCGAATCGGGGCATTCACAAACCAAACGCTTGCAACCGGGACACCCGTGTCCGTACTTTGCGACCAAGGCGGCATTCAGATCGACTCCAGCGACGTTGGCGATCGTCGCGAGCCAGGCAATCACGTCGGCGAACTCCTCCGCCAAATTTTCTTTGTCGTTGCCCCTCAGCGCCGATGCCAACTCGCCAACCTCCTCCATCAGCCACATGAAGGTGCCATCGACCCCCCGTGCAACGTCCTTCTCGTAGTACATTTGGCGGATATGCTGCTGCAAATCTGCCACGGAAAGCTCGCTGTTAGATGACATGGATGCGAAACGGGGGACAATTGAGTGGGTTGGAATGCTAAAAAATGCCGTAATGGACACGAACCGGCGTCGATGATTGGCACGAGGGGCCTCGTTTCCGATCTGTGCGGCACGGATTGTAGCCACCAGACACGTTGGCGAGACCAGCGGGTGTCTCGACCTGCTAAAAAACGAACCGAAACACCTGAAATCGACTAACCTGCACGATCGCCTTGCGTTGCACTACAGTGTAAACACCTGTTTGGTTCCGCCATTCTTTTCCAGACCCTCGCGAGCCGCTTCTTTGTCCGAGCCGATGCACAGTGACCGAACCTCCCATTCCGAGGCGAAATTGCCGGTCGACGTGAACGCTCACACCGGGATCACTTCTGGGTCGACCGAGAAATCGGCTCAGGAACTTGCTGGACCTAACAAGCCCGACAAATCTGTCCCCAGCAAACCGGCACCGGACAAACAATTTCATCCCTACCCGTTCTGGGCTCCGCGGTTTTGGCATGGGATGAGACCGCTGACATGGATCGGCCTGCTGCGTGAAGGTGGATTTCGAGTTCATCCCAGTCGCTGGAATCATCTCTGGGGTGTCAGCACCACCGTCGGCTTCAACACCCTGCTGACCCTGATTCAGAACGTCTGGATGCGCCGACGCTTGGCCAATGCGGAGTTACACGGACCGCCGGTGTTCATCGTGGGACACTGGCGCAGCGGAACAACGTTGCTGCACGAGTTGATGGTTCGCGATGAACGCTACAGCAGCCCCTCCACCTTCCAGTGCTTTGCCCCACATCACTTTCTGGTCAGTGAGTGGGCGTTTCAACGATTCGGCAGCTGGTTGCTACCGGGCAAACGTCCGATGGACAACATGAATGCGGGCTGGAACCGGCCACAAGAAGACGAGTTTGCACTCATGAACCTTGGCCTCCCCTCACCCTACCGACGCATTGCGTTTCCCAACAACGGGCCGGTCGATCTGAATTATCTGGACTTCGAGAACGTTTCAGAAGAAGACATCGAGACGTGGTTGGCCGCACTGCGACGTTTCATGCTGGCGGTCAGCACGGTCACAGGCCGACCGCTGGTGATCAAGAGCCCAACGCACACAGGTCGCATCGGAGTCCTGGCCAAAGCGTTTCCCGACGCTCGATTCATTCACATGACCCGCGACCCGCGCGCTCTGTATCCCTCGACGTGCCGGCTGTGGCGAAGCCTCAATGAGATCCAAGGCTTGCAAAAGCCTGACCACTCAGGCGAATCAGAGTATGTCGTCGAATGCTTGGCTCGAATGTATCGGGCGTTTGAAAGAGACCGCAAAGAAATCGAGCCCCATCGACTGATCGATGTACGCTATGAAGATCTGACGGCGAATCCCGTTCAGACGATGCAAACCATTTATGAAACGCTACACCTGAGCGATTTTGACTTCGTTCGCAATGAGATAGAAACCTGGGCACAAAACGAACACCAGGACTATCGCACCAATGAACACCATTTGTCACCCCTTGACGAAGCCATGCTGAAAGAAGCCTGGAAAGAATATTTCGAAAACTATGGCTATCTATAGGACCTCCTCATCGTGAAACATACTTACTTTGCCGCCATCACCTTGGCACTGCTGATTCACTGCGGTTGCAAACAACAAACGGCAAACACGGATCCTGTTGCCACGGCAACTGCCGACACAACGCGAGGGGAAAACGAACCTTTTGTGTTCGAGCCACAGGCTTACGAGGCGAGCGCGGAACAACTGTTGGCCGCACGATTGGAGCCCGCCGAAGCCGCAGAGGGATGGGTACGCTTGTTCGACGGACACACCTTGTTTGGCTGGGAAATGGCCGGCCAAGTCAACTGGCACGTCGAGGACCAATCGCTCGTGGCCGACAAAGGAGAACAGGGACTGATCTGCACGTCCACCACTTGGCAAGATTTTGAAGTCACGGCCGAATTCAACGCGACCGAAACGACCAACAGCGGAATCTTTGTCCGCACCCCTCTGGAGCCCATGGACCCCAAGATCGATTGCTACGAGATCAACATCGCTCCGGACTCCAACGCCTTTCCGACAGGCAGCCTGGTTGGTCGACAAAAGGTTGATGCGGAAAAGGCTGGAAAGCAGACTCCCGGTCAATGGCGACGCATGACCATTCGCGCTCAAGGCAACGAAATCACCGTCATGCTGGGCACCGAAATCGTTTGTCAGTACACCGACACGGTCCCCGTTCCCGCCCGCCGAATAGGACTGCAACACAACTCCGGACGCATCGCCTTTCGCGACATCCGCATTCGACCACTGGGATTAAAATCAACCCTCGACCCTGAACTCTCCCAATGGACCAAGTACCCGGAGATGCCGGGCAGTTTTAGCGTCAACGAAGACGGTGAATTGCATGTCCAAGGCGGACGGACGCAATTGGAAACCAAAGAGCGCTACGGTGACTTTGTCCTGCTGGCGGATTACAAGATGCCCGATCCAAAGATCAACTCGGGGATCTTCTTTCGATGCATTCCCGGCGATGAAATGATGGGCTATGAATGCCAAGTCAGCAACGAAATCAAGGATGGCAACCCGCTGACTCCGGTGGATCACGGCACCGGCGGAATCTTCAAACGACAGACCGCCCGCGTGGTCGCAGGCAATCCGGACGACTGGTCGACGGTGTTGCTGATGGCAAACGGCGACCACATCGCAGCCTGGGTCGGTGGCGTCCACGTCAGCGACTGGCAAGATACACGCGAACCTCACGAAAATCCACGCAAGGGCAAACGAACCGAGCCCGGCACGATCATGATCCAAGGTCACGACCCAACCACCGATGTGTTGTTCCGTCAAATCATGATCGCTCCGATCACTGTGCCGACACTCGACGCAACGGATGATTCGACCAACGACGAATCCAAGTAACTCCGAACGGAACGGATTTCATGCATCTGCAACATCACGGCGGACATCAGGGCGTCACGGGTTCGTGCCACCAACTGACCTTCTCCTCGGGAAAGTCCGTGTTGGTCGATTGTGGGCTCTTTCAAGGCTCCGATGCCCGGCGACATCCGAACTTGGAGATCGAGTTTCCGCTCGATGGCATCGAAGCCCTGTTGTTGACACACGTGCACATCGACCACGTCGGACGATTGCCGTATCTGATGGCCGCCGGTTTTGACGGTCCGATTTATTGCACCCAGCCGACAGCCAAGATGCTGCCGCTGACCATCGAAGACGCGATCAAGATCGGATTCACTCGCAAGGAACGCATGATCGACGCGTTTCAAGAAACCGTCGCAAAACGATTGCGTCCCATCCCCTACCACGTCTGGACCGAAATCCTGCCAGGCGTCCAAATCCGAGTCTCACCCGCCGGACACATCCTCGGCTCGTGCTACTTTGAAATCGATGCCGATGGCCGACGCGCGGTGTTCTCCGGTGACTTGGGCGCGCCACATGCACCGCTGCTCAAAGATCCCCAACCGCCCGAGCGTGCGGACCTGCTGGTCCTCGAATCGACCTACGGGGACAAGTGCCATGACGGACGCGAACATCGACAACAGACGCTGGAGAACATCCTCCGTAAGACACTGGAGGACAAAGGCGTCACGATCATTCCCGCTTTCAGCCTCGGACGCACACAAGAACTGCTGTACGAAATGAACGGGATCTTTGAACGGATCCAGCAACAGTCAGGACGCAGCATCATGAAATCGGTCGATGTCATCGTCGACTCGCCACTGGCATCGCGGTTCACCAAAGTCTACGAGGACTTGCAGCCGTTCTGGGATGCGGAAGCACAGCATGTGCTGACCTATGACGACCAACCGCTGATGTTCGAGAACCTGACCACGATCGATGACCACGACGAACACCAGTCGACCCTGGACTACTTGGCCCAAAGCGATCTGCCGGCGATCGTTATCGCGGGCAGCGGGATGTGTACCGGCGGCCGCGTCGTGAACTACCTGAAACGTCTGCTCGATCGCCCCACCACCGACGTCCTGTTCGTCGGTTATCAAAGCCACGGCACACCCGGTCGGGACATCCAAGCCGGCCGCAAGTCCGTGCGAATTCACGGTGAGGAATTGAAAATCCGCGCCGATGTCCACACGATCTCCGGCTACTCGGCTCATGCGGACCAACAAAACCTGATCGATTTCGTCACCGGCATGGATTCACCGCCACAGGAAGTCGTGTTGGTGCACGGAGAAGATGGCCCGAAAAAAATCCTCGGTGAAAAACTCTCCGAACACGGCATCAACGTGCGATGAACCGTAAAACGATTGTCACTCGGCGTTCCAAGTCGATGGCGTTCTCCGCTGTACGTTGTCGACTCAGAGAGTCGAACGACAATCCGCAAGCGGTAACTTATTAATCGCACGTCCCCCGAGACGCGAAATTCGAACCTCGGCGGGTCTCGGCTAGAGCGAATGCATCAGGTAAGGGTGAAAAGCCGCGGTCATCGGTAGGGCTGCTTGGCGGAGTTGGGGTTGGTGGCGGGGCTGGTTGCGCTCGTCAGAGGGCAGATGGGACGTGAACTGAAAAAAGTTCACAGCCAACCATCCAGCCAACCGTCGCGGACTTCGCCGTCTTGGTTGGTTTGAAAAAACTGTCCACTGCCGACGTCCAAACCGGTTAACCAACCACCACGGCAACAGTTGGTGTCGATGCACACGGCAAAATCATTTTGCAACGGCACACCGCTTTTCTGCGCCGTGTGCCCGCAGATGACTTTTTTGCTGGACTCCGGTCGTGTCATCGATTCAAACGGTTCCCAGTGCAAGATGTACTCGGGTTGCTCGCTCATCGGCATGTCGCCGTAAACACACGCGTGCACAAAGATATGCTGATCGGTCTCGTGATACGGCAGCAACTCACGCAAGAAATCCACATCACCGGATGTCCATTTCTCATCATCAGCCTGGTCCAGATCCTCATCGCTTGACTGACCAGAATGCCAATGCCCGACTTGCTCTTCCAGGAACATGATCTCGTGGTTGCCACGCAAACAAATCCAATCGCGTTGCCGAGTCTGCTGACGCAACCATCGGACAACCGACAGGGAATCCGGCCCCCGATTGATGTAGTCTCCCAGAAAGACGAGCTTGTCCTCGCCGCTCAAGTTCAAGCGATCGATGAGTCGCAACAAAGCATCGAAACAGCCGTGAATGTCGCCGATCGCAATCGTCCTGGACACCAATAAAATCCTTTACCGCGGTATTTCACGTCCGTAGGTCATGCTATGCATGACGCAATCCGTTTAACACAACCGGGCCGCACCGGACGTCACCAACGGTTTTACCAAATCCAGATCACTAAGTGCAAAAACAGGCATATCGTACTTCATCATGCACAGCATGACCTACTCGTTTCATCACTCAGTCATCCGCATCTGACGCGTCTTTGATGACGAAACGTGCCCGTAGTCGCGCGACCTCGGTCGCCAGACCTGCCTTTTCTACACTACGCAGCACTTCGTCGAAATCCTTGTACGCCGCTGGCGCCTCATCTTTGGGGTACCTGCGACAGTTCGTCAAGATATCGGCATCGGTGAACGAGTCATCGACCGTTTTCTGATCCAGCTCCTTGATCGCACGTCGTCGGCCGAGCATCCGTCCGGCACCGTGATTCACACTGTAGCAGCTTTCGCGCGCGCCCTCGCTGGCCACCATCACGCTGGAACCGGCTTGTGGGTTTCCGGGCAACAAGATCGGATGACCGGTGTCGGCAAACGGAGTCTGACGCAATGCGTGATGCCCCGCCGGAAACGCTCGCGTCGCTCCCTTGCGATGCACCCAAGTCGGTCGGTTGTCGACGATTTCTTGGCGGGCGATGTTGTGACTGATGAAATACACCAGGGTCCCTTGTGTTCCGGGAATGACTTCTTGAAACGCTTCCAAGACCAGTTGGTTGATCAACAGATGGTTGACCGTGGCGAAGTTTGCTCCCAGTGCCATGTCGTCCAAGTACGCATCGGCCTCGGGTGTTCCCAACGGCGCATGAACCAGTTGCTTGTCGTTGCCCGGATACGGAATTCCCCATTGATCAAATTTTGCCTCCAACGCGCGAAACTGACCGGTCGCCAATCGGTGCCCGATGCCACGCGAACCGCAGTGAGACAAGAACGCAACGTGCCCGTCACGTAAACCAAACACTTCCGCGGTCGCGCGTGCCTCGGGTTGGTCCACCACATCGACGACTTCGCATTCACCGAAGTGATTGCCGCCGCCGTAGGAACCCAACTGCTGGACACGCTCGCGAAACTTGTTGAACACCCTGCCCTGTCGCAGTTCGTACAAGCGTTGACGCAGCGAATCGACGGAATCGTCGTGTCCGCGATGAAATGCGTCTTCGCAACGCTCGGCCCAACTCGTCGGGATGCCCAACTTGGCCAAGACGTCTGACGATGCGCCTTCGCACATCGCCGCGGCACCGAGTTTCTCATCGACCTTGCGAGACTTCGGCACGTCACGCGCTCCCTTGCCCATCCCCGTCGGAATGCGTCGACAAATCGCGTGAATCAACTCACGCCGGATTTCACGCGTCGACACTGCGTCGGCGGGCAAGTCGGTTTGCAACAGGCTCATGGAACACTTGATGTCGTAACCCACCGGCCCAGGATACACATGCGTGGGCGACGCCAGCACGCAACCGATCGGCGCACCGTATCCACAATGCGCATCGGGGTTGAGCACGACCTGCGTGACCCCCGGCGCCGTCCGCGAATTGATCGCTTGCTGCAAACACAACTCATCAAAGGTCGCGCGGATCGCTTCGGTGCCAAAAACTTTCACCGGCGAATGATGATTGCCCGCCGGCAAAATCGCCGTGGCTTCACCGGTCTCGATCATCTCCATCCTATCACTCCTGTATTTCTCACCATATGTTTGATTCCATTCAGAGTGAAACCGATGACCGGAGGTTCACGCCGATGCGGTCAATTGGAATCGCCCACCACGGGCAGCTCACCCTGTTGCTTGGCAAACTCTCGCAACGGCTTGGGCAACGGGAACTTCACGGACTCCTCTCGCACCACCGACGTCTGGACCGTCGCGTCAAAGGTCTCGACCAACCAGTCGATGGTCGATTGCACGACGGACTCGGGTGCACTGGCCCCGGCAGTGATCAAGACATGATCGTCTGGACTGAAATCATCCTTGCTCAGATCTTGCGGGCCATCGGCCAGAAAAGCACGCTTGCCCGACTCGCGCGCCAATTCTTTGAGTCGCTGAGAGTTACTGCTGTTCTGGCTCCCCAACACGATCACGACGTCCGCATCGGCCGACAAGACACGCACCGCTTCCTGCCGATTCTGTGTTGCGTAACAGATGTCTTCCTTGGGGGGACTTTCGATGTGTGGAAAGCGTTGTTTGAGCCGGCGGATGATCCGGTTCGCGTCGTCGACACTCAATGTGGTCTGGGTCAAGTAAGCCAGTTTGGCACCCTCGCGAACCTGCAACGCATCCACACCGCCCTCGTCCTCGACCAACAAGATCGCTTCGGGGGCCTCTCCCATGGTCCCGATCACTTCGTCGTGTCCCTCGTGGCCGATCAGAATGATCGTGTACCCTTCCCTGGCATACTTGATCGCCTCCAGGTGGACCTTGGTGACCAGGGGGCAAGTAGCATCAACCGCGTTGAGCTTCCTCTGGCGAGCCGCTTGCCGCACTTCAGGCGATACCCCGTGAGCGGAAAACAGCAGCACGCTGGACTCGGGAACTTCGCTGATCGAATCGACAAACACCGCCCCCTCTTCCTTGAATCGGTTGACGACGTACTGGTTGTGTACGATCTCGTGATACACATAGACCGGCGGCCCAAATTTCTTGAGAGCCAAATCCAGCGAATCGATCGCCATATTGACGCCGGCGCAAAAACCGCGGGGTGCTGCTAGGGTGATTTTCATAAGATTTTTATCTGCTCCACTGGATGCTGGCTGAACCTGCCAGAATAACCGCCAGCCCCCAAGTTCGTCTAACCCGTCTATTCGCCTGAAATGACTCCGGAATCCCCAAACGCCCGTGTCGAGCGGACCGCCGAGATCATCGCTAGCGAGTTGGCGTGCCGTCGACTCGCCAAATCGCACTACGAAAACTTCCTGGTCGCCACCGTCTTGCTGCCCCGCCGACTCCGTCAGCACTTTTACAACATCTACGCATTCTGCCGCACGGCGGACGATGCCGCCGATGAATCAGCTTCCCCTCAAATCGCCCTGGAAAAACTGGCTCAGCTCCAATCCTCGCTCGACGCGACTTTTGCAGGCAATCCACCCAGCAAAAACGCCATCGACGGGAAATCACTCGAAACGGACCTCTTCCCCGCACTCCATCATACGATCGTCGTCCATCGCCTCGACCAATCACCCTTTGACGACCTGCTGTCCGCGTTTCGCCAAGACCAGTCGGTCAACCGATACGAATCGACGCCTCAATTGCTGGATTATTGCCGCCGCTCAGCCAATCCGGTGGGCCGCATCCTGCTGAAACTCGCCGACGCCGAGAGCTGCGAGAACGCGGCCTTGTCCGATTCTCTTTGCACCGGGCTACAACTCGTCAACTTTTGGCAAGACGTCGCGCGGGATTATCGCGAGATCAATCGTGTCTACCTGCCCGCCGATCGAATGCGAGACTCCGGCGTGTCTGAAAACATGCTCAACGAATCCACCACCCCGGCTCCGTTGCGCAGCTTGCTGGCGAAACTGTGCGACGAAGCAGAATGCTACCTCAATGCCGGATTGCCACTTGCCGAGAACGTCCCCAAGTGGCTTGCCAACGACGTGCGAATGTTCGCCCAGGGCGGACTTGCGACGGCCAAGGCGATCCGGGCAATCGACTACGACGTCTTGCGCACACGTCCCGTGGTCAGCAAATGGGGTCAACTAGTGATGCTGGCCAAGACAATGCTGGCCAAGACAATACTGGGTCGCTCGTGAGTATCCCCTCAGCGTGCTAGCCGACTCGGCTATCATGGTGTCCATGTCATCGAACAAACAAACCCTGACGAGCTACCGACACGTTCGACGAATCTCCCGTCGCAGCGGCAGCAATTTTTACCGATCGTTTTGGCTGCTGCCCAAGACGAAGCGGGATTCGATGTGCGCCCTCTATGCCTTCGCACGCGTGACCGATGACCTGGGAGACTGCGACCAACCCACGGCGCTCCGCACCCAGTGGCTCAACTGGTGGCGTCAAACCACGGCTCTGAATTTGATCCAGCAGTCATCGCCGCAACACATCACACTGGCACCGGGAATCGCCGAAGACACCTCGGCATGGCCGATCGACTTGAACCGACACGCCCGTGAAATCTTGCCCGCACTGCGAGACACGGTCGACCGTTTCGAAATCCCATCACGCTACTTGTTGGAGATCATCGACGGCGTCTTGGCCGACCAACAAAAAACTCGATTCGACACCTACGAACAACTCGAACACTATTGTTACCTGGTTGCCTCCGCCGTCGGACTGGCATGCTTGCACATTTGGGAGTTCCGCGAACCGCTGCCCACCGACGCGGCGATCGATTGCGGCCTCGCTTTTCAGCTCACAAACATTCTGCGTGATATCTCCGAAGACGCGCGTCGCGGCAGAATCTACTTGCCACGTCAGCACTACGAGCAACACGGGATGTGCGAAGACGACTTGCTCAAGCCGCGTGCCGACGACCGACTGCGTTGCCTGATCGATGATGAAATCAACCGCGCCGAACGTCTGTTCAATTCCGGCTGGCGAGTCTGGGACTCGCTCAGCGACGACGGACGTCCGATGTTCAGCATGATGTGGCGGACCTATCGACGTCTGCTGTCTCGGATCGCGGAAGACCCTCGGGCGGTTGCCACCAAACGCGTGCGTTTGTCGGCGAGCGAGAAACTCGGTTTGGTCTCACGCCATTTCATCTCTCCGATTTTCAGACGCCTGCCCGTGCCTCCCATCGAAGTCGCACGACCCAAGCCGCACATCGAGACGTCGCCCCCCAAGTGATACCGCCTCCCGATTCACACAACAGACAACGCGTCGTCATCATCGGCGGTGGACTCGCCGGGCTCGCAGCAGCCGAAGCACTCGCGCGGCACGCGGCCGCTCGCGTCGACATCACGCTGCTGGAATCCAAACGGAATTTGGGCGGCCGCGCGGGCTCATTCCAAGACCGCGGCACCGATGAAATCATCGACTACTGTCAACACGCAGCGATGGGATGCTGCACTCAACTAATCGGCTTGCTGGATCGATGTGGCATTGGGCACCAAATGCATCGATACGATTCGCTTCATTTTTTGCATCCCGAACACCCGCCCAGCAAATTCGCGCCGTCACGCTGGCTGCCCGCGCCACTACATTTGGCTCGCACGATCAGCTCGCTGCGTTACCTGACCAGCAGACAAAAACGCGAAATACAACGCGGCCTGTTTCGTCTGATGCGTACCTCGACAAGTTCGTTGCGAGACGTCACCGCAGCGGATTGGCTGCAACAAAACGGTCAGAGCACCGCGTCGGTGCAACGATTCTGGGACGTGATCTTGGTGAGTGCGTTGGGCGAGTCCACGCAGTTCGTTGCGATGTCGGCCGCACGCAAAGTGATGATGGATGGATTCGCCGCCGCTCGCGGCGCAAGCGATGTTCTGATTCCCAAACTGCCACTGCAAGAATTGTTCGGCATCGAATTGGCCGATCGCATCCGAGCATTGGGCGTTGAGATCCAATGTTCCAAATCGGTGACCGGTGTTTCCCAAGACAATACCAAACCGACGATGACCACGGCGGATGAAACGCTACATGCCGACCATGTGATTTGCGCCGTGCCGTGGCACCAAGTCTCGCGTGTTTTGGCACCGCTTCGCCAAACCGAGCTGGCGCAGTCGATGGACTTCGACGCGGTCTCCGGCTTTCCCACTTCTCCGATCACCGGAATGCATCTGTGGTTTGATCGCCCGATCACGACGCTTGATCACGCGGTGATGGTGGGCACGCGTGCGCAATGGCTATTTCATGTCGCGAGTCAATCGGAGCATTACTACCAAGTCGTCATCAGTGCTTCGCGACAACCAGAGGGAGAGACCAAATCGCACTTGGTCGAGACGGTCTTGGGCGAACTGCACCACGCGTTTCCGCGTTCCCGAGATGCCAAGCTGCTGCGGAGTCAAGTGGTCATGGACCCCAAGAGCGTTTTCTCCATCCGACCCGATGTCGAAAAGAAACGCCCCGACGCTACCACCGCCCTGCCCTGGCTGCACTTGGCCGGAGATTGGACCAACACCGGTTGGCCAGCCACGATGGAGGGCGCTGTGATCAGCGGCCGACTGGCCGCAGCCAGCGTTCTGCGACAATCAGGCGGTGTTGCCGATGCCCCGCCAGAAGATGACTCACCAGAACAGCCTGTCTCGGTCACGGGACAACCCGCCGGATGGCTCGCCAAAATGCTGATCGTACCGTGATCATATCCCCCCAGTCCTGCATTAGTCTTACCTCCCACTGGTCATCTCGCTACCGTATCGCACAGCAAGAACAGCTTCAATTGCGGAGTCTTTGACGAGTGGATTGCTCAGCACCAAACCATCTTGAACAACGAATGCGGTGGACCCGTCATCCGTCGGATTCGTGTCACGGGCCGGGTGAGTTCGTGCTGTATTGGATGCACAACGCCCTGCGGGCAAACGAAAACCCGGCCTTGGACGTCGCGATTTGCTTTGCCCGCCAAAACGGATTGCCCCTGTTGGTCTATCGTGGGCTGTCGGAAGACTACCCCTATGCCTCGGATCGCTACCATGCGTTCATGTTGCAAGGTCACCGCGATGTGCAGTGTGAATTACAACGACGAGGCATCGATAGCCCGTTTCATCTGCAACGAAACGGCAACCGCGGGCCGCACCTTCGCGACCTGGTGCGTCGCAGCGCCGTCCTGGTAACAGAAGAAATGCCGGTGCATCCGCTGACCGGTTGGATCGATCGGCTGCACGCGAAAACTAAGACACCGATCGTCACCGTCGATTGCTCTTGCATCGTACCCGCACCCACGATGGATCGCTGCTTCACGCGAGCGTACGAGTACCGAGATGCAACCAAGTCAGAGTACGAAAAACGTGTCGGTGCACCGTATCATGACGAACCGGTCGACTGTGAAATCTACGATGGTCCCCTGCCCTTTCAACCGCTGTGCTTGCAGGACGCTTGTTTGGCATCGCTGATCGCGGACTGCAAGATCGATCATTCGATCGGCCCGGTCGCCGACACACCCGGCGGCAGCCGACACGGATACAAACGCTGGGATGATTTCAAAACAAACCGACTGAAACATTATGCGGCTCATCGTAACGATGCGACCAAGCATGATGGCGTCAGTCGTCTGAGCGCGTACCTTCATTTCGGAATGGTCAGCCCTTTTCGAATCGCTCGTGAAGCACATGCGGTGAACGCAGAGAAATTTCTCGACGAGTTGCTGATCTGGCGAGAAATGTCGTTTCATTTCTGTTTCCATCACTCCGACACGATCGACACGATGGAGGCTCTCCCCGAGTGGGCGCAGCAAACCCTTGCCGAACATTGCGAAGACGAACGGCCGGTGTGTTACAGCTGGGAAACCCTTGCCCGCGGCACCACCGGATACGCATTCTGGGACGCTTGCCAGCGAAGCCTGTTGAAACATGGCGAGTTGCATAACAACACCAGGATGACTTGGGGTAAATCGTTTCTCTCTTGGGCAAACACACCCGCCCGCGCGCTGCAGTTGACCATGGACGTCAACCATCGCTATGCGTTGGACGGACGTGACCCCAGTTCTTACGGCGGAGTGCTTTGGTGTTACGGCCAATTCGATCGACCGTTTGAACCTGAACTGGAGGTTTTTGGCAAAGTCCGACCGCGGTGCCTGGAGGATCACGCACGACGCCTGGACTTGGATCGGTATCACAACATCGTCGATCGACCCATCGCAGCAAATCTGCCTCGCGTCGCAATCATCGGCGCCGGCATGGCGGGACTAGCAGCCGCTCGAACGCTCCGCGATCACGGGATCAACGTCACCGTATTTGACAAATCGCGTGGTGTCGGCGGACGCATCGCCACACGTCGTGTCGATCAAGAGGATCCCGGCGAGGCGATCACGCTCGATCATGGGGCACAGTACTTCACGGCACGAGACCCGCGATTCTGTCGTCATGTCAACAGCTGGATTCACGATCAGATCGTCGCGCCGTGGCTCGGCAAGATTGTTCAGATCAATTCCTCCGGTGAAATCGTTTCCCAGCCCAGACGTACACCGCGATACGTGGGTGTTCCCGGCATGAATGCGGTGGCAAAACATCTTGCCAGCGACCTGACAGTGCAATCGGGGACAGTGCAATTAGAAACACAGATCAGTCGCTTGGAACGCGTGGACGACGGCTGGATATTGATCGACACCAGTCACGTACAACATGGCCCCTTTGAAACCGTCATTTGCAATTGCCCGCCAGAGCAGTCCGCACTTTTGCTTGCGGATCACACGGATCTGATGGACCAGATCGCGCAAGTCAAAATGCGTCCTTGTTGGGCGATCTTGGTCGCTTCGCAGTCGCTCGACGGCGTCCCCTTTGACGGCGCCTTTGTCGACGACAGCCCGATCTCGTGGATCGCACAGAACAGCAACAAGCCGGGACGCCCCGGCCCGCCGGCTTGGGTCATCCATGCCTCCGCTCAGTGGTCCGAAGACAACTTGGATCTCGCCAACGACGAGGTCCTGGAGGAACTCTTGCCGCATTTTGAAAACTTGATCGGCAAAAAAATCGTCGACCCGATCTACCTGACCGCACACCGCTGGCGTTTTGCGATCCCCGCTGAGCCGCTTTCCAAGGAATGCCTCTGGGATCACGTCAACGGACTGGGCGCCTGCGGCGATTGGTGCGGCGGACCTCGCGTGGAGGGGGCGTTCTTGAGCGGCATGGCGATGGCCGGAACCCTCCTGCGGCACGTCACCATCGACCGTGCCCCCGCAACTTGCGTAGGACCATGCACGCAACCAAGTCTGTTCAACTGAAACCCTCGACTTCGGCATTGACCGACCGATTCGGATTTTCTTATACGCGTGTTGGCAAATTACGATTCGCGCTCCCCGCGCGTTTAGAAATCCCCCAACAAGCGAACCCTACCGTGATTCATCTGATCTCCAAATGGAACGAAAAACGCCGAGCCCGCCGCCGAAAACGCCACGGCGGCCTGTACAGCGACGCCAACGGTTACCCTTTGGACATGAACTCTGATAGCGTCGAAACGATTCAACGCGTTCGCGAATTCACCATGACCACCCCCGAACGACTTAACGGACTTTGCGAAGCCGTTCGATACATTTCGTCCGCAGGCATCCCAGGTGATGTGGTCGAGTGCGGCGTCTGGAAAGGCGGCAGCATGATGGCCGTGGCCGAAATGCTGAAGCAATTCGGTGACACCCATCGTGAGCTTTACCTCTTTGACACCTACGAAGGAATGCCGGCACCGACCGACGAAGACGTCTCGCTGGTCGGACAATCCGCCAGTGAACGATTGCAGCAAGAACTCGCAGTGGACCCGAGCACCCTATGGTGCGAGTCGCCACTGGATGAAGTCCGCCATCACATGGCGAAAACGGGCTACCCCACCGATCGCACCCACTTCGTCAAAGGCATGGTGGAAGACACCATCCCCGAGAACGCTCCGCAAGAAATCGCGCTGCTGCGTCTGGACACCGACTGGTACGAATCCACACTGCATGAGATGAACCATCTCTTCCCTCGCTTGGTCGATGGCGGTGTCTTGATCATCGACGATTACGGACACTGGCAAGGCGCTCGACAAGCTGTCGATGAATACCTCGCCGAGCACAATATCGCGATCATGCTCAATCGTCTCGACTACACCGGTCGAATCGGAATCCGACATGCCGGAGTCCACCAAGTCCGAAACCTTCAGGGACATCCCGGCCAACGCGCCCAAGCCGCTTGAGCATTCCGGATTCCTTTTGTTCCCTCATCTCTGCTACGCCATCCGCGTGGCAGTCTTCTGCCTGCAGGATCACCAACCATGGGTTTGACCAACCGCATCATTCGCTTGCTCGATCACGGTCGTGAAATCGGCGTCGATTATCAGCAAACACTCATGATCGGTCGACAACAAATCCATCTTTCCGATCCTGAACTGCGTCAAACCATCGACCAATGCGGAATCCCCAACCGCGACGCGCTTGCCGATGAGATCATGAGCGTCGATCGCTATGCCGAACCCCTGCTCCGAGCCTTGGGCGCTCAACGCGTCGATTCATTGGACGCGTCGGACTACGAAGACGCCAACGTGATCGCTGACCTCAACCAACCGCTGGATGAAAGCTACGATCAACAGTACTCCTGCGTTATCGACGGAGGTTCGCTGGAACACGTTTTCTTTTTTCCCACGGCGATCAAAAACTGCATGCGACTGACGCGTGTCGGCGGCCACTTTATTTCCGTCAACGGCACCAACAACTTCAGCGGCCACGGCTTCTATCAGTTCAGTCCCGAATTGATGTACCGCGTCCTGTCACCTGAGAATGGCTTCGAAGTCTGTGACTTGCTGGTCTGGGAGCGAACACCCGGCAGCGTCACCTATCGTGCCCACGACCCCGCCGACGTCCACGCCCGCGTGATGGCCCAAACTCATCACCCGACCTTCATGCTGGTGATCGCTCGACGAACGCACGAAGCAGACATCTTCTCGACCACACCCATGCAGAGCGACTACGTGGTTGATTGGCAAAAAGGCGAACATCGTGCCCCCTCGGCCACCTTCGTCCAACCACCACTGCTCAAACGGATTGGGAAAGAAGCCGAAAAGAAGGTTCGGGCAGTCCGCAAACGCCTTTTCTCTCGTTTTCACCGCGAACATTTCGAGCCGTTTCAGTATCGAAAGAGTGCCTGAGTTGGCCGCGGTCGCTCCCCAGACTCCCATCGTAGTGGGATTCGCCAGAATTCCCCCTAACTCTTCTACTGCTACTCGCACTGGGAAATCCAGCGAATCCCGCGACGAGAATCTCTGCACACGTGGGCCGCACTCCCCGGATCCTCGACACCTAAACCCCAAGTCGACCAATCGGCCCAAAACGCGTACATTTCTCCCTTTCGAACCCACAAACAACCGCGTCTCGCTTCCGCGAAACGCCCAACCACTCCCAGACCGGCATCCAAATGAAATCCATGGACAAGATCGTGTCGCTGTGCAAGCGACGGGGCTTCCTTTTCCAATCCAGTGAGATCTACGGCGGCATTCAAGGTTTCTGGGACTACGGACCGCTCGGCGTCGAACTCAAACGCAACGTCAAGGAAGCGTGGTGGACGGACATGATCCGCGGCCACAACGACTTGATCACTCCCGCCGGCGCCCCGAGCACGTTCGAAATGGTCGGCCTCGATTCGACCATCATCATGCACCCTCAGGTCTGGAAATGTAGCGGTCACTACGACCTCTTCCACGATCACATGGTCGACTGCCGAGAAAGCAAAAAACGGTATCGCTTTGACCAAGTCCGAGGCCGATGGTGTGAACATCGAGATCAAAAAATCTTTGTTTCAACGCTTGCCGAAGTCGAACAGGAACTGGACGAAGTCCGCCGACGGGCGATGAAGTTCTTTAAGCTCCGCCCCAAGAACGCGGACGAACTGACGGTGGGCAACGAATCGCTCACCCTCGACCAACTCGACGATACGCATTCGGTACTCGCCCCCGACGCCAAATCGCTTGACACGCTGACCGAGCCGCGTGAGTTCAACTTGATGTTCAAGACCACCATCGGTGCGCTTGGTGGCGAAGAAGACGCGGCGTTCCTGCGCCCCGAAACCGCGCAGGGCATCTTCGTCAACTTCAAAAACGTCGTCGATAGCAGCCGAGTGAAGATCCCATTCGGTATCGGCCAAATCGGCAAGAGTTTTCGTAACGAAATCACGCCACGGAACTTCACTTTCCGCTCACGTGAATTCGAACAGATGGAAATCGAATTCTTCTGTCGTCCCGACCAATCCCAAGAGTGGTACCGATACTGGCGTGATCGCCGCTTGGCTTGGTACAAAACGCTCGGCCTGTCAGACGAGTCGCTGATCATGCGCGAACACCACGTCGAGGAACTCGCCCACTACAGCGTCGGCACCGCCGACATCGAATACGCGTTTCCCTTCTTGCCACCCGGTGAGTACGGTGAACTCGAAGGCATCGCTCACCGCGGCGACTTTGACCTTCGCAGTCACATGGAAGGAAAACTGGACCCGAACTCGCCACCCGGTGAGCCGATGAAGGTTGAATTGAACGAACACGGCAAGCCCAAACATCGCGGCAGCGGCAAGGACCTCAGCTACCGCGACGAAGTCACCAATGAAAAGTTCGTCCCTCACGTGATCGAACCCTCTGCGGGTGCCGACCGCGGCGTCTTGGCATTCCTCTGCGAAGCCTACACGGAGGACGAGGCCCCCGACGAGAACGGGGAGATGCAGGTTCGAACGGTGATGAAACTGCACCCTCGCTTGGCACCCGTGAAAGCCGCCGTGTTCCCGCTGGTCAAGAAAGACGGTATGCCAGAAGTCGCCCAGGAGATCTACGGCGAGCTGAAACAGTCAATGAACGTGTTCTATGACGAGAAAGGTGCCGTGGGACGCCGCTATCGCCGCCAGGACGAAGCCGGCACGCCGTACTGCATCACCGTTGACACGGACACGTTGACCGACAAGACCGTGACGATCCGCGACCGCGACACCCTGGAGCAAACCCGCGTGAAAATCGACGAAGTCGCCGCCGTGATCCACACTCTGCTAAGATGATATCGTCCGTACCCGCATCACTTGGTTCAAGGAAACCAGCCCATGCGTGCAACGATTTCATCTCTGACCACGATCTTCACTCTGCTCCTGTGCATTTTCGCAACAGGAAATCGATGCCAAGCCGTTGAGCCCGCAACCACCGCAGAGACACAAAAGATCGCCAAGATCCTTGCCGGTCGTAGCGACACCGTTCGTCTGCGAACGGCATTGGCGATCGACCAAAATATCACCTCACGTGTCCAAGCCCTGCCGGCAATGTCGGATGCCTTGAACACGCTGATCGAACGCCTCGATGAAAAGGATCGCGAAGAACCGATCCCGCCTGGCGTGGCTCAACTGATTTCAACGCTCAGTAAAGTCGATCGCGACGATGCAGTCGCCCCTCTCTCAGCAGCGGTCAATGCGCCAAGTATCGCATGGGCTACCTTCACGATCGATGCGGTCGGACAAAACAAACATCACAGCATGATCCCGGAACTGGTCGATGCCTTCGACGGACCACTCTGCTCCAGTCACTATGGTCTGCGATTCGCTCTGGTCCGATCGCTACTGCTGATGCAGCACCCTGATGCCTTGGAAGCCCTCGGACGGTTGCGCACACGCATCGACGGCCAATTGCGTCATAAACTGGATGTGGAACTAGACAAGTTGACGGTCGATGATTTTTGGGGAGACGATCAACGGTTCGCCGCGTGGACCGCGGGCGACTACTTGAAACAGCCCATCAATCGCCCGCTGTCGCCCGACTCGATGTTCAAATCCGCCAGCTACAGCGAATCAGCTAATCGAATGCGTCTGACTCGTCAGAAGTACTACGACATCGACATCTATGCCAAGCGCTTGCTGTTCGTCATCGATCGCAGCGGCAGCATGGCCCAAGTCGGCTATCGCGGAACGCGGATCGCTAAAGCCAAACAGGAGTTGATCGCGGCGATCCGAGGCTTGGAACCCGATACGGAGTTCAGCATCCTGGTTTTCGATACCGACATTCGCGCCTACAGCGAATCGCTGCAAATAGCGACGGACGAGAACAAACAAAAAGCCATCCGTTATGTCAGCGCGCTGAACTGCGGCAAGAAAACGAACACCTACGGTGCGTTGCGTCGTGCGATCGAGTTCGATTATCAACTCGAAGCCATCTTTGTGTTGACCGACGGGCGCCCCACCACCGGACAAGTGGTCGTCCCGGAACTGATCCTCACCGACATTCTGCAACGCAACCAGTTCCGTAACATCACGATCAACACCGTCGCCATCGCCGCCGAAGAATCCCTCGCCGGATTCCTCCAAGGCCTGACCACCCCCAGCGGCGGCGAATATCGCGTCGTCGACTGAACCAAGAGACGGCTTATCTTTCGCCCCGTTTGACCCGTAGCCGAAGGCGCAGGCAGCACCACCATCCGCCAACAACCTCACCGGACCTCCCCCTCCCCGTCTCAGGACCCCGCACCGATGAAGCTCCCCTACCGCCTTCGCATCCCCACCCTGCTGTTTTCGGGGCTCCTGTTCGCCAGCGTACTCGCCTCGCCCGTCGTCACCTCGCCGACCATCGCCGCGGAAGTCAGCGAGATCACGCCGGACTCGCATCCACATCTCGGCGGCAAAGAAGTCGACTGGATTTACGGCGACTACACCATGCACAACGATCTTATTTCGCTGACGATTGCGGCTCCACTCTCCACTCGTGACGCCAACCTGACCGTCCGCGACATCGGCGCATCGATCCTTGATCTGACCCTCAACGATCCTTCCAACGATCAGCTCAGCGCTTTCATCCCTACCGCTGGCCGCTATTACTTTCACGACCCCGCGTTGGTCGAAAGCGGCAGTGACGACAACGGGGCTTACTGGCGTTGCCGCTCGTCTAGCTCCGCCACCAACGATGGCACAACCGCCACGGTCACCTACCGCCTGGGCAACTCCGACGCCTTTGTCACAACCACCGTCTCCCTCGTCGGCGAGAAAGCTCCCTCGCTTACTGCATACGACGGCATCCGCGCCGACAAAACCTTCCAACTCACCAGCCTCGATGGTCTTGCCGTTTGCCGCGATACCTTCTTTCGACAGACAATCGGAATCGCCGCCAACGGCACCGACCCAGACGCCCAAAACAAAAAGGCACTGACCTGGAAAAACGGTCGCCCCTCCCTACTGAATTACGACACATCACAAGTTACAAAAAGCGACGGCGAACTTTCGTGGAGCGTACGAATCTATCCGGCGACCTCCACACTCGATTTGCAAAACGTCATCGCTGCGGGTGATGAAAACTTGCCCATGCAAACGTTTCGCGTCGTCCCCAACCTCGATGCTTTTGACGGCGAAAACGTCATGCGTGCCGAGCTTTCTATCAAACCGATTTCGACAGTACCATCCAACAAAACGCCTCCATTCATCCAAACGGACGATCATGGCGTCGCCCACACCCGGCTGATGCCCGGTCAGTACCAAGTCACGATGTCGGCGATCGGATTCGCGCCGACTCAGCAGACGATCACCGTCGGCGTCGATCCGAAAACTCACACGATCGCCGCAACAGGCTTCAGCGGGTTCATTGCCAAAATCAACGATGGCAACGGGCGTCCGATCCCGGCCAAAGCAACCATCTACGCCTTGTCCGGCGACGCTCCCGACTTCGGCCCGGACAGCACACGAACCTTCGTCAAGAACTGTGTCTACAGCGTCCACGGCCACATGCGTTGTCCGCTTCCGCCTGGCAAGTACGAAGTCTACTTCAGCCACGGCCCAGAGTTTGACCGAGTGATCCAGACCATCCAGATCAGTGCCGAGCAAACTCAATCCGTCAACGTCCAGCTCAAACGCGTCGTCGACACCACCGGCTGGGTCAGCACCGAGCTGCACAGCCACAGCAGTCCATCCGGGGACAACGTTTCCGATCAATACGGACGTGTGGAAAACTTGCTGTGCGAGCATCTCGAGTTTGCACCCTGTACCGAACACAATCGCATCAGCAGCTACCAGCCGCACCTGCAACAGATGCAACTCTCTGCCCTGATGGCGACCTGCAGCGGCATGGAACTGACCGGACGCCTCTTGCCCGTCAATCACCAAAACGCATTTCCACTGCACCATCACCCTCACACCCAAAACGGTGGCGGCCCACGCGTGGACGACAACCCCGTGGTCCAAATCGAACGTTTAGCGATGTGGGACCGCGGCAGCGAGAAACTGATCCAGACCAATCACCCCAACTTGCACCAGATCTACGGCGACCTTGATGTCGACGGCAAACCCGATGGCGGATTTCGCGGCATGCTGCAGTGGATGGACGTGATCGAAGTCCATCCGTTGCAAACGGTCTTCGAAAACATCCCTGACAGCCCGCCGGACGTTCGCGAAATGCGCATCCCGCTGTTCCAGTGGCTGCAGTTGCTCAACCAAGGCATCCGAATCCCGGGCGTCGTCAACACCGACGCGCACTACAATCACCACGGCAGCGGTTCGCTGCGCAACTGGTTTGCCAGCAGCACCGATGATCCGGCTGAGATTTCGACGGCCGAGATGATTCGTCAAGCAGAAGCCGGACACATCATCATGTCCACCGGCCCGTTCCTCTCCGTGACCGCCACCTCCGCTTCCTCCAAGTCGCCCGCGATCCCAGGCGACAACCTGCTCGCCAACGACGGCAAGGTCACGTTGTCCGTCAAAGTTCAATGCCCCAATTGGCTCGACGTCAATCGCGTGCAAATCCTCGTCAACGGACGACGGGTCCCCGAACACAATCGAACTCGCAAAACCCACGGCAACGAATTCGGCAAACTCGATGACGTGACAAAGTTCGACTCGACCTTTGAAATCCAACTGGATCACGATGCACATTTGATCGTCGCCACGATCGGCGAAGGCATGTCGATGGAAAAAGTCATGGGCACACAGAACCCACCGATCGCCGTCAGCAACCCCATCTATATCGACATCGACGACAACGGTTTCCAACCCAACGGCGACGGCCTAGGCCTCCCCCTGCCCGGCGAACATTGATCGCTGGTGGGAAGATCCGCAATCGAGTGAATCGCATGAATGAATGAGCCGACGACGCTAGTGCCATCGACGCAAAAGAGTTCCGCAACGCTCTAGATCAACACCCTGCTTGCCCAGGTGGATGCACGACTGACGGACAAGAAAAAGATGTCCGACGCCTTCTTGGTTCAGCACATCCCGAGACGCAAGCAAGGCATTCATTCTTCCGAGCATTTCATTTTTTTGCCCCTCCATTTTTTCGCCCTTACTTATTCCCGAAACGCTGCAAGCGTACTCCGCAACAAGAATGGAGCACCTCACAAGAAACCTCACCGATCTACTGGAGATTGAATCCCACTTACCGCTGCGGGGCTCTATCCACCTAAACTGTCTTCTTCATTTCACAAGCCATGCCTCAGTCAGAAAACAAACTTTCCACCCCGATTTCAATCTCGCAGGCACCGCACAGAGTGAATGTCAATCGACTCGACACAGCGACAGTCTCGTAACCGCCGTCTTTCCCGAGTGACAACTGCTCAACTGTCTTGGTATCCGGATCAACGATCAGATACGTGCCAACTTTCCGACTGGCGCAAAGTTCTCGTTTGTAGGTCAGGTCGTTCTGTCGCGTTGAGGGTGAAAGGATCTCGGCGATCAACGCTGGTGCCTGCTCAAGATGTCGGCTCGGCACTGCTCCACAGACGACGATCGTGTAACGCGGCGCATATTTAATCGCTGCAGACATCCGAAAATATCTCCCATGAATTCGTTGCCACGCCGGAGCCTGATCTTTCATCGGTTGGCTCGACTCTGCCTCCATTGTATGCACAATCCAAAGAATACGACCGAATCTCAAACGACGAAAGAGAAAAGTATCGACGTTTTTATCTTCAGTGGAGCAGGCCGGAATGTTGCCTGAAAGCAAAGCGAATGACCAATCAGCAGGGATCGTTTTCCTGAATGCGACGCATGATCACTCGCAGGCAACGTTGAGTTGATTCTCGCATGTGCGGTGCAAACTCTTCCGCAAGACGATCAGCCGATTGAGCAATCATTCGAGCTTCGTTGAGGCGGCCAAAGTGATCGTCAAGGCTGGCAGCGACGTTCGTCAACGCAACGATCCGGACTTCAACAAAGTCTGCGGCCTCCGCAAGTGACGCCGCTTCTCGATGCAACGCCAAAGCTTTTTCATGGTCACCGCTTTCGCTTAGCACAACACCCTGCTGACCGCAGAACCTTGCCAGATCGCCCACCAGCTTGTGCCTTCGACACCACTCAATACCGCGTTGGCTGATTGCTTTTGCCCTCTCCCAGTCGCGCATCATGTGTGCAACCTCCGTTTGCGACATGAGCGCTTCGACCATCAAACAAACGTCTTGCCCAGCGGCACAGGCGTTCTCCTGTTCCAGCAACAGCGATGCGACCCGATCGTCGGCCCGAATCGACTGGTAGACGTAGACCAGCACTCGTAACGTCTTAGCCCATTGATCGCAGTCGCCCCGTCGACCTTGCGCCTCCAGTTCGTTGAGGCATGCAATACCGCCCTGCTGGTCTCCGCTCTGGATTTGAACGATCGCCAAGTTGCTCATCGCGGTATTTCGCAAATCCCATTCGTCTTTTGGGCAAACGTCGACTGCATGCTTCAGGATGCTGAGGGCACCATCCAGATCATTACCACGTTGGCGAACCTCTGCTTGAGCCAGCAGTGCTTCGGTCATTCCCGCATCATTTCCGTCATTCCGGTTAACCCGAACGAGACAATCGAGAATTTCCAACTCTTTCTGCAGACCAAGGCTTTTTCCATGCGGCAGCAATTGCTTCAGCAACGAAACGGCGTCCTGATGCGAATTCTGCTGCATGAGAACTTCTGCTTTGGTCTGCAAGATCGTCAATTGTTGGTCTTGATCGGGTGGCTTGCACCGTTGACAAGCCTCCAATGCCCGGTCCAGCGTTTCGTGTGCTTCATCAAATCGATCCAGCTCCGCGAACGTGATCGCCAAGTTGGTCATGCAAACCGCTGCTTCACGCGGGGAATGGTGGCCGATGGACAACGCGCGTCGATACATCGACTTGGCCCGCTCAGGATCGCCGCGATGCCGACAATGAATGGCATAACCATTTAGCAGGTGGGTTAGCATAGGAGATTCGGGGCCGACCATTTCTTCCATCTGAGCCAATGCTTCGGCGTGCAGACGCTCGGCCTCGTCAAACTGCTGTTTGCTGCCGAGGACCTGAGCGAGGCAATGCAATGCCAGAGCCCGTTCACGGCTGACGCGTCCATGAATATGCTCCCAGAGCTCAAGCGACTCACGCAGATGATTCTCCGCGGCATCACGCTGGCCCTGCGAAAAGGTTGCTTGACCGAGATGAAAGAGAGCCTCCGCGATTTTCACGACACTCCCCTTACCAGCTTTCATCAATTGCAATGCGTACTCGTAACGATGAATTGCTTCGCCATGCCTGCCTTGCAGTCGCAACACACGCGCCATCTCGCTCACCAAGTCGGCCTTGAACACCAACCCCGCCGGCGTCTCTTGCGACGGGCCCTCCTTCTCCGGAAAACACTTTTCGGCAAGCATCCAAGCCTTGTTCAACACGGGAACCGCTTGGTCAAGATCAGCAACGGCAATATGAACTCGAGCTTCTTCGAGCCAAGCGTGAAGTAGAGCCTCAGGAGAAAAGTGCCCCGAGTCCTCAGGAACTTCGTCCAGAATATTCAGAATCGGAGATGCCAGATCGGGGCGTCCCATGACATGATGAATGAATTGCAGCAAGGGAACAATCGCGTTCAATTTGGTGTAGTCATCGACCGGCATGAACTCACCGCCTGTTAGCGAGTCCACATAGGTTTGCACCATGTCGTATCGACCACCGATCGCCTCCCAATACCCTTTGAGCTCCTCGGGCTCGTAGGCAAACATGTGAGTGAACATGCCCAATCCCGCCAGCGACTCCCTGAGTTCAGACCAGCGTTCCGCCTGCAGCAGTTGCCACGGCAACTCTTCGCTGCGACGCGCCCCCATCGCCAGGAATTTGAAATAGTTCACGAGTTGCAGTCGAGCGGCTTGCTCGACTGCGACATCGGACAGAAACATTCGCTCGATCGCCTTGATGATTTCATCATTCTCTAAACGGAGGAGTCCACCGCGACGGCTGATTGCATGTTCGGCCCGCATCAATAGCGGTGACCATTGAGCCTGTGGCAATGGCGAAAACAGCGCCGAGGTCCCCGCCATGGTCATTAAGCTCGAATCTGCCGAGATCTTGCTCAGGCATTTGAGCATCTGGACGCGTCCATAGTCTTCATGCTCCTCACCAATCTCTCCTCCCAACACATCACGCAGTTCGGTCTCATGTAAACCATGACGAGAGACAGCGAGCAAACACAGCGTGTCTCTAACCAAACCGGGCCGGTCAATGCTGTAGTCTTCCTCCCACTGAGTGATTGCCAACTCATAGAGCGACGATGTATCGACGGCTTGGAGGTAATAGTCCAACCGCTCGTCAATCAATTCGTGGACACCAAACACACGCAACTCGTCAAGCAAGGTTCGCAGGAAAAGAGGATTGGAGGCGGGCTCATGATCGACGACACGCTGCGCGCGTTGATCCCCCAGTGACTTTCCGTAGCGTGACAAATACAAATCAATCAGCTTGCGACGATCTGCTTTTTCGAGCGACGGCAGATGAAAGACTTTCCAGTTCTCGCCTTCCAACGCGTCCGCGATCTCCCCCGGCCTGCAAGCAACCACACAAGAAACATTCTTCATGTCCTCTCGAGGCAACCACGTCGGCAATCCCCGCGAGCTAAATCGATCGACTCCGTCGAGCAACAAGACCACACCGCCTCGGTTCGCCGCCTGCGCAAGCCACGTCTGCAGTACTCGGGGCCAACTCGCTTTGTCGCGAGGAACATTCTCCGCGAAATGAAAGTGTTCGTTGAGTCCTTCCAACAAGTATTCCAAAGGTGACTGACGATGCGCAGCCAACGCGACGCCGTGATCTGACCTACCCAAAGTCTTCGATTCATCGGCATTCAACGTTGTAGAACTGTCGGCATAGTACAAGACGTAACGATTGGGCTCCTGTTGCTGCAGGCGTTCTTTCCAATTTGCCAGGAGCGCTGATTTACCCATACCGCCGTCGGCCACGACCGCCAGCCTCGCGATTTCGCCGCTTGACACACGCTGCAACCATTCATTGGCAATCTTTCCCGGAACATACGCGGTGGTACGGTCAATGGCAAACTCTTGCTGCCGCATCCTCGCCAATTCCAACGGAGAGGGAGTCTCCTCCGCAGAGTAAAGTTCATCGATCAGTGACGTGATGTCTGTGAGAACCATCTGGCCAAGTTCTTGCGGCGTGCGAAACCCTTCTCGCACGGTATGTCTTGATTCTCGAATTCGCTCTTTCAGCTCTGCCAAGGCATGTTCTGCTTCAGCGTCCTCAGCGGCGCACAAATCTCGCTCAGTTGCATCAAACTGCTCGGCATAATGGGAATCACGAAAGTAGAACTGTGCCCTTGCCTGCGTCTCTTCCCGCAATGCCCCGTGAATGATCTCCATCTCAGTCACTGAACGACCAACGCACTGACTCAACCAAGGATGGTCATTGATCAATTCGCTGACGATGGGCTCGGGTCGCCACCCGTAACGCTGACCAAGGATCCCGATGAAGAAAGGTCGGCATCGATCGATTTCTTCGAGACAGACCGACAATACCTCTCCCCTTTGCGACTGCTCTTCGGTAATGCCCCACCGCAGATCGATCACCGACCATTCCAGTCGCCTGCTTTCACACAGCCGCTGCAACTGCGGAAAGATCACCTTGGTAAGATGCTCTCGTTCAGCCTGCATGTCCCGAAACGTCGATGAAACAAAGAGACGAATCTTTCGCGACGAATTCGATGGATCACTCATCGGTACTCTCGGTTTCGCGTGAACGGGTTCGTAAGGAATGGCCTATCAATCTCTGGCGAGTTACTTGTAATGAGATTCGCCAGAATCCCTTTCGCACAGGTTTTCCGGCGAAATCCACTACGCCACGATTGGTTCGGCCGGACCCAAGCGGACCGCTGGCCGCCTGCGGTGAACAGCACCAATGCTAACCATAGCGTTCCTTATCAGTCACCTGCAAACCACAGTTTCGCGTTTGGATCCCGCACCGGTGCCTCACCAGCGAGTGGACGCTCCTGTCCTGCTCGCGTCCATTCGTGTGGTTGTCGGCAATACGTCTGCACAGACGCCATTGACGCGAAACCATATCAGACGTCGGGCTGTTCCTTCAGCCTGACCAAGGGAACTGGCTCAGAAGCCTGCAGACCGATATGCTCTCTGTTTTCCCGAAACACCCAAGATCCAATTCCCACCTCAGCTGATTCATGAAGAACCTGACCCAACCTCTCAAATGGCACGGCGGCAAGTACTATCTGCGGAAGTGGATCATCGGCTTGATGCCGCCCCACCTGCACTACGTCGAGCCCTTCTTTGGTGGCGGTGGGATCCTGTTGGCCCGTGACCCCAATCGTGATTGGATGGCGACCGACAAAAAGAAATTGCCTGCGGCCGATCAAGGCAGCAGTGAAGTCGTCAATGACCTCCACGGCAACCTGATCAATTTCTGGAGAGTCCTGCAAAACAAGAAACAATTCGAGGAGTTCCGACAACGGATCGAGTTGACGCCGTTTAGCGAAGCAGAATTCGAGAAGGCATTGGAACTGTCACTGGACACAGATGCGGTGAGCAGCGAGTCTCCCGTCGAGCGTGCGGTCCAGTTCTTCATTCTGGCTCGACAGTCACGCCAAGGACTGATGAAGGACTTTGCCACCCTGTCGCGAAATCGCACACGGAGCCGAATGAACGAACAAGTCTCCGCATGGCTCAATGTGGTCGAAGGTTTGCCCGACGTGCACCAACGCTTGCGCAACATCGTGATCCTGAACCAACCTGCCACCAAAGTCATCCGCAAACAAGATGGCCCTAAGACGCTGTTCTACTGCGACCCGCCCTACGTCCACGAGTCTCGCAGCACCACCGGTGAGTACGAGTTCGAGATGACGCTTGAGCAGCATGAAGAATTGCTGGAAACACTGGCGGGCATCCAGGGTAAGTTCATGCTCAGTGGATACCCCAGCGAACTGTACACCAAATGGGAAAAAGAACAGGGCTGGAAACGCCACGACTATCTGATCGACAACAAAGCCGCCGCCGGGAAGGTCAAAGAGAAAAAAACGGAATGTCTGTGGTGCAATTTCGATGCACCTGCGCCACGGACCGCTCCGCCGGAAGAGACCAAAGAATTCACCCTTAAGATGGACTGATCCGTGGGTGAGCTTCGCTGGGGTCAGGCCTTGCATTGGGTTTTCGACGGTGATAGATTCGACAGCCGTCTGATCCTCCTCCGCTCCAGAGTTGACCATGCCTCGGGAGCGCACAAAGGGGAAGGGGGTAGTTAACGTGTCATGACCGCGACGCACACGAAGTGTGTCGCAATCTTCGGGCACGATGCCGCCATACTTGGCTGCCAGGCGTTGGACCGGAGACCATTCAATCGGCAACGCCGATGGCGGCGGTCATGGACGCCGCCGCTGAAGTTAGCCCGGCGACAGTAAGTGTTACCGGCCTTTTTGATGTCGCATTTTTGGCCGAATTGAGACTGGGTTCATTTTTGGTTCTCTTGAGAGGTGCGTGGCCGAATTGTTGCGAAGATTGGAGAGACCTCTCGACGGCGCTTCTTCAACCAATTCTCTTGGGATGGCCTTGGCCGAATTGAGATCGGATGGTTTCATTGACCAGAAGTGACTCATTGTTCACGGTCTACGTAAGATGGATTTTTTGCTTCCGCCGGGCTTGCCCCGGTTCGGAGCAACAACTGGCAGCTACCCGGTAGCACAAACGCATTCACCTCCCCACCGCCCGCGAATCGCCAAAGGCGATTCGCGGGCGGTGGGGAGGTTTTGTTGGCTTGAGCAGGTAGCCGTCAGTTGTTTCCTCCGCCGAGACAAGCTCGACGGAAGGAGCTTCGAATCAGAGAAAGCAGGATCGAATCATGGGTGGATGTTGGAAATGGGAGGAGTGAAGTTGGTAGTTGGCTTTTCGTGCGCGAAGTCGCTTGGGATGGATGCGTGTTGGGTGAAGCAACGTTTCAGCGCTCAGCCCCCTCATCCCCAGAAAAGCTGGGGGAGAAGTGGACGAGTGGTGCGGATTGTGGTTCGTGCCCCACGACTAGACGCGGCTGATATGCGCAGACTGTTTTCGTGCCAATCCGCGCAAGTCGTTTCGTGCAAACGTATTGCGATGACCGTATTAAGTCGCGTGAATAATCCGCGCCGAGCGGCTTGTTGATTTAGTCCGTGTTGGGGATTTAATGACTGTAGGATGGGCATTCTTGCCCGTCTGTGTACTGAATGTCGGCCAAGAGTGGCCAACCTACGACTAAATCAACAAACCGCTAGCGCCTGAGGCTCACGAGGCATCGAGGTGCGGATTGTGGCACGAGACCCACGGCTAGCGCCTGAGGCTCACGAGGTTTCTTTCCTTCGCATCATGCCGTTGGCCACGGCGTCCAGCAGGCGGGCCTTACCGACCCGGCGGCCACCTTCGTAGACGATCACGACGCCATCGCGATGACGTTCGTGACGCAACACGATCTTTCGGCCACGCAGGCGGATCAAGAACTGATCACGGACCCGGCGAAAGAAGCGTTCGATCTTTCCCTTGCCTGGACAGGCGACAGGGAGATACCGGCAGCGGGCAGCTTTGTCGGCGATCCAAACGCTGAAAGTTTTTCCGCAGCCGTTGGTGTTTCCACGATTGCTGCAAAAGATGCGTATCGCTCGGATGGATTTGTGCGTGAAATTCTGCTCGTCGTAGCCTTTGTGGACGCCGTGTCAATTCAACGTCCCGGTGTGCTTGCCGTGTGGACAGGGGGAACATTTGAGCAAGGCGAGCTGTTGGTCGCGTTGTATTGTCGAAGCAAAAATCCATCGTGTCACCATGGCTCCCCCGAGTTCGCATGAGAAGAACAGTGGGCGAGAAAGGCCACCCATGTGCCCTCCCATTTACGTGCAACGCGTTTGAAAAGGGGCGAGGTAGCGGCGGGGTACGATAAGATTTTTTGAAAAGCGGGGTGCGAGGTGCAGGCTGCGAGGGCGGGAGAAAGTGTACCGAATTCACGGTCTAAGAATTACGCTAAAATACGACCACATTCCGGCCCAAAAAAGGCGAGAACTACGAGCGCATCGAGGCCGGTAACACCTATCCACTGCAAAAACGTATGTAACGATGGGATTCAACGGAGCGGCGATGGCCGCCGTTTTGGCTGTGGTGGAGACGCTCACCGCCGACCGCATATCGCCTGCTGTTAGGTGGACAGAAGAATGACCAAGGACGGACTCGCTGTTTACCTCTCATTGCCTTGGTGCTCGGATGTGTGTCGCCTCATGTGATCCGCAATCACCGAATCAGTCGAGATCTTGCCAATGTCAATTCACTACGGAAAGAAAACGTGACGGGAAAGAAACGCGTGGCTCGATCATACGACGTGAAGCGTAGGCGGCCGGGTCTTGCACCCCGTCGAGCATTCTTTTCAGTGCGTAAAACCCATGCCCTGACAACCAGCGGCCCGACGACCTGTGGCTCAGAATCATGACAGCGTCAAACGTTCTGAAACGCGACTATTTTGAGCTGAACGTGCTCTGACGCGTCGTGGCTCGCTCAAGGACCAAACGTGATGAACATCGCGGGTTGAGTTCGCTTGGCGGGCTTGTCCTTTGCGATCGGTTGTTCGACGGGCTGCACCACGGGCTCCAAGTCTCGTTGCCGTTGGGTCAGACGGGGCGTCGTCGGAATTGTGATTCGAACGGCTCTGAGCCGAGCGATTTCCTGATCGATCCGCGTGCCCAGTTGACGTACAAGGCCGTCGCAGACAGAACCCAGCGTGACTTGAAAGCTGCCCAATGACGCGAGTTGTTGCTCAAGCTCCTGCAACCCCTTGGGGGACTGGATTTCCAGGTTCATCTTGCCAAGAATCGGTTGCAAGATTCCGTCGGCCAACTTCTCCAGCGGCTTCAAAACCACGTTCATGACTTCACCTGGCTTCTCCAGAATCTGACGGATCGTGAAGCTCACCGACTTCTTGGAGAACGGGATCTTGATCGTCAATCGCTTCCCGATCGCTTGGTCCAATTTCGCGACCATTTCCTCCGGCGTACGCATCTTGCGATCCATGTCGTTCAACGAGTTGCCTACCGTTCGAAACTTAGAGGCGTATTGATTCAGCGATTGTAATTTGTACCCCACACCATCCATCTGCTGGCGGGTTTGACGAACAGCGTTGAGTGTGACAGAGGTCGCCTGTCGCAACGTTTGTGCTGTCGACTCAAGTACTTGGCGAGTGAATTGCGTGTGCTGTGCGACCTGAGCGGCTTGATCCAGTTGCGTCATTTTTTCGTCGATGTCTCGTTTGAGCCCGCGGAGCTTGTGCTCGGCGCCGGCGAGAGACTGTTCCAGATCCTGCAAGCGTTTTTGGGTGGGACGAAGCACTTCTTGTTCACAGCGGTCCGTCTTGAGGCGCAGGCTGTGGAGTTGAGTTTGAATGCGTTGCAGGTTTTTCGAGAGCGTCCGTGCAACCGTGCGTACCTTGGGGACCGATGCATAAGGCTTGAGCCTGTCAATCAGCTTGACCAAACGTTTGTCCATCGCGTTGATCGCCTTGGTCACGTCGATCGACTGATCCACGCTCTTTCGTGCACTGCGAGTGGCTTCACGAAGCTGAACGGCCATCTGAATCGTCCGATCGCACTCGGATTTCAGTCCGGCGAGATCTCGGTAAACGGCGGCGGTCTGTGGCAGGCTGCCGGGGATGCCGGCAAAAACCGACGAGCAAAGCAGACAGCAGACGGTCAAGGCGACGGGTGCTATGAAGGAGCGGATCATCGGAAAGTCTCGTGTTTTCGTGTTCAATCCAGCCAGCTCGAGCCGGCTTCACGAGAACATGCGTGAGATCTGCCGTGTCCCCTTAACAAAAAGAAAAAAGTCTGCGCAGATCAGCCGCCACGCGATAGCGTCCGGTTCCGCCACGATTGGGTGTGCGCACAGAACCGGGGGCTATCGCCCGGCGGCTCAGGGCCTATGGCACCACCCAGCGTTTGATAACGCAACCAGCCTAAGCGGATGACGCTCTCTATCTCGCTGCGGCTAATGAATAATCCAGACCTCACAGTTTCCTTTTCGTTAGGTCATGCTAATCAACATGCGGGACACTGGGCAAACAAAAAACGCCGATGCGTTGGCATCGGCGTTTCATGTTTCGTGTTCTAGAACGAACTCGTATTACATCCCGGCGAGCAGTTGATCCACTGCGTTGCGGTAGTTCGCGAACTCTTGTTCAATCAATTCATCGACGTCGGTGGCGAAGTCGAAATCTTCCATGCCACCGAAGAAGCGGACGGCACTGCCGTTTTGATTGAGAACGAACTTGGTTTCATCCAAGCGTGCGGTCTTCACCGTGCCATCCATCTCGACGATGGTCAGCAAGGCTGCGTCCTGGGCCGCATTAAGCGTCAGCTCAGCAAAGCGAATCCCCTCGTAGCCTTCCCCGGCCACAAACAGGGTCTGATTTCCGCTGGCGTCCAAGCTGACCGAACCGCCTTCGCGGCCACCGTCGCTGATCGCACTAGTGGGGATGTTGGCTCGCAGATAGGGCAATGCCAAGATGTCCAGATTTTGCATCGAACCTTGGAATCCGAGGGCACCAATCGACACGCCGCTGGCGTTTTGACCACCTGATCCACCGATGACCACTTGGCTGCTGGTGCTGCCCACGATCATCACTGACTCGGGGCTCTCAACGGACACCGTGTACGTTCCCGGCGGCAGGTTGGTGAATTCATAATGTCCATCCAGATCGCTGAGCACGGTCAGGTTGATCGCAGCACCGCTATCGTTTGACGTGGGGGCCGAGAACAGAGTGACAACCACTCCCGAGAGACCCGACTCGTCTGCGTCTTTCACGCCATTGCGGAACGGTGTCCCGCCGGCGATGACTTCGTGCAGATTCTCGATGTGATCGATGTAGAGGTCACCGGAGATCGTCGATCCGGGCACGCCTGTCTCGTTTGCACCGGTGATCGTGATAGTGGCCGTTTGAGCCACGCTACCGCCGTTGCCATCAACGACGTTGTAACTGATCGTGATCACACTGGTCTCGCCGGCGAACAATGCGTTGTAGGCGTTTGGATTGATGTTCACGTTGTTGCCATTGACCACCACGCCTGACGTGTCGCCGGTCGTGGTGACGTTGGCGACGGACAGTGTGTCGCCATCCGGGTCGGATGCCCCGGTCAACAATGAAAGAACAACCGAGGCGTCATCCTCGCTAAGTGTTCGGGTGATCGGAGCCGCAACAACCGGTGGGTTGTTCGTGGACACTTCGTCTCGACCGTCGATGGTGACGGTTACCGTCTGGCTGACATTGCCACCGTTTCCATCGGTCACCGTGTATGTTGCTGTAACGGTAGCTTGTTGTCCTTGATTCAACGAACCGTAGGCCGACGGTGTGATGGTGAGGATGTTGCCATTGACGGCAGCACCTGCGGTGTTGCCGGTCAAATTCACCGGGGCGACCACGTTGAGAGTATCACCATCTGGGTCGGAGACGTTCTCTCGCAGATCAACTGTAAAGGAACCAGCGTCCTCGTTGGTCGTACGAGTGATCACACCGGAGGTAACGGGAGGATTGTTCGTGCCGACTTCGTCTCGACCTTGGATCGTGATGTTGGCGGTCTGAGCAACACTGCCGCCGTTGCCGTCGATGATGGTGTAGCTGACAACGATGTTGGCTTGCTGACCTTGGTTGAGCGAATCGTAGGCGGCGGGATTCACATTGATCGTGGTTCCCGTCACGCTGACGCCGCTCATCGTATCGCTAGTGATCGAAACGCCGGTCACGTTGAGTACGTCACTCGTGTCCACGTCGGAAGCACCGGTCAACATCGGGACGGTGGTCGCCGCATCGTTTTCGGTCAGCGTTCGCGTGATGACTCCCGTGACCGTCGGTGCGTCATTCACGCCCGTGATGGTAACGGTCACGGACGTGGCAACGTTGCCGCCGTTACCGTCTGAGATCGAGTAATCGTAGATCGCCTGTGCAGACTCGGATGCCGCAAGTGAGTTGTAAGCAGATGGAGTCACATTGAGACGATTGTTCACCGCATCAAACGTGATCCCCGAGGCATCTCCTCCGGTTCGAAGCACTGGTGTCGACGCACTGAGCGTGTCACCGTCGGGGTCAGAGGCATTGGCCAGCAGATTGACGGTGCCGTTGGCATCGTCTTCGGTAAAGGCTCCAGTGACCGGACCGGTCACCACGGGCGGGTTGTTGTTGACGACATCGGTGATACCGGTGATCGTCACGGTCGCACTGGTGTTAGCCGTCAAGCTGCCGTCTGTAATCTGGTAGGTGTACGAGACAATGGATTGCTGTCCAGTATTCAGAGCCCCCTGAGCCTGAGGCGTGATGTTCAACCGGTTATTGGCCGCGTCGAAGGTGATCCCGTCAGCGGTTCCGGAGATGACGTTCACCGTCGGGGTTCCAACGACACTCAGTGTGTCACCTTCGGCATCCGTCGCATTGACCAACAAGTTGAGGAAGGTCGGCTGATCGTCCTCTGTACGCGTGATCGTGGCCGGACCAGAGACCGTTGGTGCGGTGTTTTGAGTCACACCCGTGATCGTGACCGTCGCGGTCTGACTGATCGGCTGGTTGACGCTGTCGCTGATCTGATAGGTGAAGGTAATGACCTCTGATTCACCGTTGTTCAAGCTGGCGTAGGCAGCGGGATTCACCGTCACGGTCGTTCCGTTGACAGTGATGCCTGCCGGGCTGGCTGGATTGGAAACCAGATTCAAAACGGTCAAGGCATCGCCTTCTGGGTCCGATGCACCCTCCAGCAAATCAACAACCTGATTGCCGGCGTTCTCTGAAAAGCTCTTGGTGACGGCACCGGTGACGGTCGGCGGATTGTTCACCGCGCCAGGAGACACAAACGTCACCGAAGCGTCTTCGTCGACCAGGATCATGTCCGCCGGAACTTCTCCTCCACCAAACACCAGCAGATTCTCCAGGCTTTCACCTGGGTTGACATCGGCCACCAAGCTCTGACCGGCTGGAATCGCTTGAGTCAAGATGACGGGCAAGCTGAACGCATCGAACGGCAAGTTCAATTGGCCATCGTTGGACAACTCAGGAATACCGCCACCACCCGATGGGATTCGACCAAGGCCACCGACTTCATCGAATCCGGTGGTCGAGTCAAATGAACCATCTGGCAACGTGTTGTAGAACGGCGAGTTGTTGTTGAACGTACGGCTGAGGAAGTCAATGCTGTTGATGAACAACGCCTTCTGAACCGCTGCACTGGAGTCGGTCGGCGACAGCTCGACAAAGCTGTAGGTCACAGCCGTGTTGAAATTCTGATTGACGATCAAGTCCGGCACGTCGTCGTTACCAAACGCATCGTCGGTGTACTGAATGATGACTCGGAAACCGTCACCATTTGTTCCGAAGGCTTCCGTGTTGACGGTGAATTGATTCGCGGTGTACCCCAACTCCACCAACGCATTGCGAATCGCTGTGTTCGGATTACCAAAAACAAAATCGTTGGCAGTCACGGTTGCCGTCGGACCACCGGTCTCCAGTTGGATGGTAAAGTCTCCCGAAGTCACGTTGGCCAACTCGTCGCCAAATCGCAACTCCTGTGCTTCCTTCAGGAAAGGCTGCAAGTTTCCGCCGGAACTGACACCGATGTCGACAAACATCTGGAACACGCCAAGACGTTCGGAGAAACGACGCAAGTCGTTGTAGCTGATCTCCAACTTAAACGGTTCGTTCAAATTGATTTCGCTACCGACCTCGATCGCACCGCTGGAGTCCGTGTCGAGTTCCTGATCGTTTAACGTCAATGCCCGCAATTGCAGTTCAACGATCTCGCCAATCTGCTCACCAGCGGCCAAAGCATCGATGACGTTCAACGCATCCAAAGCTGTGATGCGATTGTCCGAGTTGACATCACCCATCACCCCGGAGTAGCCGTCGCCGATCAGAGCGCCCAACTGACCCGCTTTGGAATCTTCCGCCAGTCGATTGACCACCGCCAATGCATCCGCTGCGGTGATCTGGAAATCCTGATTGACGTCGTACCGGTCAATGTAATTGTGAGCGGCGAGATAGCTGCCGACATCGCCGGCTAACAACTCTCGCTTCTCTAACGCTTGAGTGGTCAGGCGACGCGATTGGGTGACGCGTTGCGGCTTCGTTGTCGGACGCGATGAGGCGCGGAGCAGTCGGGGACGACGAAGCAAGTGACGCAGATTTTTCATCTGTTATCCCGGTATGATGCAGTAGAACGTGGGGTTGCCGGTGGCGTTCAGTATGGAGCTGCGGAAGAGAACACACCCCTCCGGTAGGGGACGAAGAGGATCCGTCTGAACGACATTCAGCCTCACCATCCTGAGTAGTGGCCCTATCTTATCTCATCCGCCCGGTTTATCAACATTTCAGGCGGTATCAGTTTTCAGGTTCGCGTTGTTCGGCCCTTTAGACCGGTTAATCGTTGTAAAGTTCCGAGAATTCCTAAGGATTTGGACGAATCTCAGTGACGATTTCGCGGCCCAAAAACCCCGAAATTTCAACGCCAAAATTGTTTTTTTCGAATTTCTCGAACGTTAATTCAGATTCGCGACGGTTGCCCCTCGGCTCGTTGTGAACCTGAGAATCGGTATCGGTTGCCAACAAGGGATTACTTTTGATGCTTTGTGCAGGACCCGCAGAGTTGAACATTCTCGCATCTGAATCGGACGCACCAGGCCCCCAAACCTCCCAATTTGACTCATGTGTCAATACATCTTCAGTGATCTGACGCCGTACGGCTGTGTTTTCGGGAATGCTCAAGAACCCAGCCGGCAATTCGCCTTCGCCTTCGGAGTCTCGCGAATCCTGCAGAGCGTTCACGACCAGCAACGCATCCAGCGCCGAGACTCGACCGTCGTTATTGACATCCACTGCAACGCCAGTGGCCTCATCGGCTCCTAGAATCCGTGCACCGCCGCCGGCGGCCAAGTCATTGATGATGTTCAAGGCATCCAAAGCCGTGACGATCTGGTCACCATTGACGTCTTCGGGGGTCTGGGTGTTGTGCCGAGGACTATCGACGCGCGTCGCACCTGCGGCGACGATATTGACAGCACCTTGCTGCACCTGAACGGCAACCGGTCCGGCTGGCCATTGATGAATCAAGTTCTCGGCTGTCAGCTCGGCCAAGTATTCCCCGTCGGGCAGACCGATGCCGTGCCAAGCGCCGAATGCATCGGTGACAAACGTGTGATCAAATCCAAAATCCACGGACGTCAACACAATTTCGGTCTGAGCGTGACCCATCACACGCACGCTGGCGATTCGGCCATCGGGATCATCAAAACGCAACGCACCCGTCTGTCCAGCCAAAACGATATCGCTTGTGCGTCGACCCAAGGAGACACCATTGCTGTCAAAGGCTTCGACTCTTGCGTAGCTGCCATCCTTCATCGCATAGCTACCGGTCGCTAATCCGGTGAAGTGAACTTCAAAGAATCCTACACTTTCGTCGAACGAAACGTCCAGCGTTTGAAACTGCGACCAGCGGTCGACGAAGCCGTTTCGTTGCCCGTCAAAGGCTTGAAAGGATCGTATCCCAGGCACGGTCGGCGAAGGAAAAACTCCGACGCGACCATCGAGCGTCACGCCGTCCGCTGAGAAACTGGCACCCGCGATCGGTTGTGACAACTCGATATCCGCCAAGTCCTCCGCATGGACAGAACCACCGAAAAGCGGACTTCCGTCGGCCGCGAGCAACGTCACCTGCGTGGCACTCAAAAGCGATTCGCCGGCGTCACGTTGACCACTTCCGTCTGTGTCCTCGAATACAAATCCTCCCAGGCCACTTGTAAAGGCGTGTTCATCCTCGGCCGCCGAGATGACTTCGCTGGTGACCTGCGATGAGCGATCGATGGCACGCCACTGGATAGTGGAAAATGGCGTCGTGATCGGAACAACCAAATCAAAAGTGACGTGTTGCTCGCCAAAAACTTGGGCCGTGACCCAGACGCCCTCATCGAGGCGATACTGAATCTCGCTGATTTCATTCAGAGTGATATCGCTTTGGATGCCCGATGAGTTGAGATTCCGCAGGGGAACCGCGCTGGCGGACCCGGTCAGATGGTATTGCGATTGCGATGCGTCAAAATACCCGACCGCCTCCCAATCCAAGGGCACATCCAGCACATCAAAGATGCCGTCGCCATCGCTATCCTGCCATCCAACCGTTGCCAATGTTACTTCGGGGGAAACCATGGCATCAAAGGCATCCGAAGCGATGGTGCCACTGCGCATGATGCTCAGCTCATGGACAAATCCTGGTGTGGGATTGTTAGCCGCATTGAGGTTTTGAGTGTTGTAGTATCCACGTGTAGCGGTCCAACTGGCCCCCCCGGGATACTCGTCGTGAGCCCAGAAAATATGTCCCATTTCATGAGCAAAGGTACTCGCCTCCCGCGTCGAGGGGCTGATCATGTAGAAACCACCGGCGAACGCGAATGCTCCCGAAAAAGCACCACCGCCTTCGAAAAATCCATCGCCATCATTGGACGAATCCACGACAAAGATCGTAAATGCCCAATCGGCATCGTATCGCTGGCGTTGTTGATCGTTGAAAATCTGTACGGCGCGTTCGATCGAAGGCGCATCGTCGAAATCCCGCTCGATCAAAAAGTCGGCGACATAATCCGAATAACGATGGCTGGGATTGGCGATCGGCTCGATTCCCGTCTCAAAGGGATCTCGTGCGTAGGTGTCGTCAATGATGAACTCGAGTGAATGCACCGTGTTTTGGGCATCCAGAAAATCGCTCCACCAGTTCACACCGTCGGAGATCTTTGCAAGCACTTCGCCGATCTCATCTTCGGTCTCATTGACCGTCCAGTCTTCCGTGCTCGGCTCGACCGAACCGTCCGACTCAAAAAAGACCGGGGTAACGACGACTTTTCCTAGCAGGAACTCGGCCGTATTGAGCGGCGTGACGCCGATGGAGTCCGCTGCCATCATCTGACGGCTCTCCAGACGCTCGGCGGCAAGACCGCGACGAACCTTGGGAGCTGAACGCAGCTTGCCCAAGGATTCTCTGCGACCTGTCGCTTTGCGATTACCTGGACGCCACATCACGATTTACGACTCCACAAACACGAGAAAAGCAGAACGGTCACGCCAGGCGACACGATCCGAGCATCGCTTAGATGCGTTTCGGACGAAAGTGTCGCCTGGGATCATTTCATTTTTTCCGATTCCTGGAGTCCAGAAAATCCTTACAACTGTGCGAAAAAGGCATCCAAGGCGCCATTTTCATCGTCGGAGCCGGATTCATCGCGACTGGCGGCGTCTTCGGCCAAGGTGTCGACCAGTGAGTCCAACTGCATGCTGGCTGGCGAATCGAACACGCTTGTCTTGCTAACCGTCTCCGCAGGCAGGGTGGCAACCTCTTGCACCGACTCCTCGGTTTTGGCCTCTTGCTGCTTGACCGCGTCAGAGATCAGACGATCTCCCAGAGCCGTCAAACCAGATGCCATCACGCCGGGAGCCGCCTGGACGTAGCCGTCACCAACCAGCTCGTTGTTAAGCTGACCAGCTTGTCGCAGCCGCCGCAACTCATTGAGCACCTCCAATGCGTCATTGGCGGTCACCACCGCGTTCCCGTTGACATCGGGGAACGGTGGCAAAAAGGTCGGCACATTCGATCCGGACAACGGAATGCTGCGGTCACCATACTCTGCCAAGGCGTTGATGATCTGCAGCGCATCCAACGGCGTGGTTGCACCCGAGTTGTTCACATCAAACTGATTGGTCGGGTTTTGGTAGGGGTTGTTGGAAACAAAGACACGATAGTCTTCGATCTCGCCAAACGCCGGTGCGCCCACGGGCACGTCACCGGTTGGCCCCATCCCCGCAACTTGGCTCAAACGGAACCGAGCGTAGGTCTCACCGTTGACCGCAGAAGGCGGAACGACGATCTCGCCCTGTGACGACAGCGGCAGAACAAACAGTGGTGTTCGACCCGTATCGGCAGAACCAAATCCGGTCCGCTCGCTCTCTTCAAAGACGCCGTCTTGGTCCCAGTCAAACCACACGTCCAGGTAGAATGTGCGTCCGTTTTGGTTGTTGATCAAGATATCGACGGTCGACGTGAATCCGGCTTGGAACACCGACGGCAACACAACGCCGTCATCCTCATCCACGTTGGGCAACTGGGCATCCGGATCCGGATCCACGGTGACACCCAGCGAGAACGTATTGTCGATGGCGTGACGAGGCCCGTTGTTCGCCGCAAGCGAAGCATACGGAGCCGGAGCGTCGCCATAGTCCATGCCGGTTCCGATGAATATGGTCAATTCGGTGCGTCCATTGACTTGGTTGCTTTGCAACTCATTTCCGACTTCGTCACGAATCGTGATGACTTCTACGGCTCCTACACCACTCACACCCGTGGTGCCTTCGAGGAACACACGCACATCAAAGATGCTCGTATTGACGCCCGGCAGAGCAGCCGTATCGATCGCGTCGCTAATGATCTGGACGATCTGTTCCGCATCCTGATCGATCGGAACATTGATCGGAACGGTTGGCTCCTCACCTGGAACGCCCAGCTCGATGAGTGCCGAATTGCTTAGGTCAACCGAGTAGTTGATGTCACCACCCAGGAAGACACGACCAAATCCGGCGTTCTCTGGAACAAGCCCCAATCCCGATCCACCCACGGCTCGAACGATTGCGTCGGCAATATCGTCCAGCGTTGGCACCAATGGAATCGTGACTGGAATCACGTTCGGGTCCAAACTCGTCAGGAACCCATCGTTGTCCAATTCAAAAGTGCGAACCGTGACGGCACCCCGACTGACGACAAACGTTTGACCATCCACGACAGCCGGATCAGGTAGGTTCAACAATGCCGGAACCAGGATTCCAAAGCCCGTTCGTGTGCCGATCTCGCCAACAACATTGATGAAGCCCGTGCTGGACGTGACCGTGGAAAGAACCGTCGGGCCGGACAAAACGATTCGCCCTCCCAGAACATCTGCGGTCAAGCGGAACGTCGGATCGGCATTGATCGCCTCTGCCAATGCGTCCGCCAATTGGGCCGCCGTGGCAGACGGACTCACCGCTACTCGCACATTGGAGCCCGATGCAAGGTTATTCGAATCGAATTCAAACGTACGTTGCACCGAACCGTCAAACAATGTGATCGTGTAGCCATCGGCCCGATCGTTGCCGTTGGACAGCGTACCCGCTGGGAGCGAACCGATATCGATTGCAGGCGGAGCCGCTAACTGGATTCGATTTCCAGCGATGCTGGCGGCCAAGTCGAATCCTGGCTCCGCATTGATTGCATTAACCAAGGTTTGCGCGAGCACGGCTTGGCTGGCGAACGGCGGGACCGGCACGCGAACATTGGTGCCAGTGGTTGAGTTGTTTGAATCCAACTCAAAAGTCCGCTTGCTGGAACCATCGAACAACGTGACCGTGTAGCCATCAGCGGCATCATTCCCATTGAACAACGTTCCAGAAGGAATGCTCGTGATCGCGATCGGAGCAGCAATCGACGGTGTCAATTGCACTCGTCCCTGCGATGCCGTAGCGATGAAATCCAGTGTGACATCGGCGTTGATCGCCGCAGCCAATGCTTGCGCAATCTGCGTTGCATTGGCGGACGGATCAATGACGACTTGCGTGTTCTGAGCCGAGAAATTGCTGTTGGAGTCCAGCTCAAACACGCGTTCTACGGAACCATCAAACACTGTGATCGTGTTTCCATCGGCCACGTCACCCACCAACGTCGTGCTGACATCGATGATGATCCCTGTTTCGTATTCAAACGAAGTCGAATCGCCGTTGGAGTCACGAATGATTAGTCGATCGGCATCGGTGTAATCCACACCATCGACAGCGGCAACGATCGCATCCGTCGAATCGACCATGCGAATGGTATAAGTCGAATCGGGTTCCCAGACGCCCGCGATGGGTGTCAAGCGGATGGTATTGGTGCTCGGGTTGTAACCAAAGCGATAGTCGACGCCCTCCACCAATGGAATCGTGTCCTTGAACACCACCAGCGAGCTGCTGGTGACCGTATTGTCATCCACACCGGTACCCGGAGTCACATCCGCCGGCGCGATACCGTCGACCAACTGTATCTCGAACGCTTGCGGTGCCGCCCCCAGGACCGTAGCAAGTCCCGCCCCCAAACCGATTCCTGGTGCGTATGGCTGCAACAACGTCACACGCGGCCCCGTCAAATCGCCCCGATCCGATGCACCGCGGTCTTTGAACACTCGTTCGCCAAGTCCGCTTGGTGGCTCGACGAGAGGATCGTCGACACGAAGCTGACCGTTGACGTCAAAGCGTGGTGCCAACACGGGCGACGGCGGAATGTTCAACGGATTGCGAACCGTGGTCAGGCTGAAACGTTCCGGCAACGAGTCGATCGAGCTGTCGATGATGGATGAACCCGCAGCGGGGACAAACACGGACTCGGTCGCACTGGCGAACAAGGCTTCCGACGGATTGACGATCTCGGAGAAATTACCCAACGCTGCTCCGGCGACGTTCGCCGTGTTGCGATAGTAAGTATTTGCACCCAAAACGGTGCCCACGGTACCTGGCTCCAATTGAACCGCCGTTTCGCTGTTGGCGATGACGTTGTTCATCAACGTCGGAGCAGCGTTGCCGGTCACATTGATGCCGACTCCGCCTGCGACATATCGATCGACAGGCACACTGCTCAGTGCACCCACCGCATCGATGTCCGCACCTGCGGCTGCCCCCGGGCTGAGTTGGTCTTGACGCAAATCGGTCAAGCGAACGAAGGCGAACCGGTCTTCGGGACCAAATCCGAACGCATCAATGTCCAGTTGATTCGTCAGACCACCGAGGATTCCGACATCAAAGAACGAAACGCCGTCGCGGCTGATTTCCACCAACACCGACTCAATCGTCCCGGTCTCGAACACAATCAAGTCAGCTTGGGAGTCACCGCTACCGGTCAGCAGATTGTCGGTAAATTCCAGTGTCAGAGTTCCGCCCAGTCCCAACGAAACGGCAAACTGACCGTCAACGGGTTCTGCCCCTCGGTTGTTGCTGTCCGGAGCACCCAATGCCGAATTCGGCGTCTGATGGATCGCGGTCGGGGGCGACCCGTCCGCATTGGGTTGATAACTGACCACGCGGTCGGCGAACGAAAGAATCCCTTGATCGAATAACACTCCATTGAAGGTTTCGGAAGGGGATTCCGTACCAGGAGTGATCGTGCCGCCGACAAACGTGTTGTTGACGACTCGCTCGTAAGAAACCGGATCGGACAGCGTTTCGTTCGCTGCGGGATCGATACCTTCGATCTGCAGTCCGCCCACACCGTTGTACGCGAACACATTGCTCTGAATCACCACGCCCGGCTTCAACGAATCGACATTCAACTCGACAAGATTACGTGGGTATCGCAAAGCGGTCGATGTGACTTGACCGGCGACATTCGCGGTCAGATTCTGATTGATGTTGACGCCGTAAGTTTCATTGAACAGGAATCGGGTGTTTTCGACCAGAATGATGCCCTGGCTATCCCGTTGGCGATTCTCGTCGCCACGCAGTCGGGTCTCTTCCACCGCAGCAAGTGATTGCTGCTGATCCACCACCACCACGTTTCCGAACAAGTTGACTCGGGCATCGGTGACGGCATCTACACCACTATTGAGCAAAGCGCGGACGTCCAATACGGCCCTGACGTCCGATCGATTGATCGCGTCTGCGATCGCCCTGGCCACATCGGTTGCCGACTGAGCCTCGATGATTGCAGTACCCGGGATAGGTGTGCCCTCAAAGTCCAACTGCTCGGTCCCTGGTCGAACTTGCAACATCGTGTACGGAATTCCTACGCGTCCTGGCGTGATACCGGTATTGCTCTCGACCAGATCAAACTCAAACTCGACTTCGCTTCGTCCGTCGTTGATAGAGAACGTCAATCCGTCCTGCAAATTAGCGGCTGAATTGGCCACGATCGTGCGACCGGCAACCAGACGCTCATTGGTATCAAAGGTTCGGAATTGATCAGGTGGCACTAGCACCGGCACGATCGAGGTGTCGTAATACTCGCTCGCATCACGGATCTCGACTTGATACGTTCCCGTCTGCAAAGAGCTAACCGGATCATTGGGCACCGGAGTCAACGGGTTGTCGTTGGAGATGAACGCTCCTGAAACCACATTAGACCCTGTCGCCATCTCACCGCGTTCGGCAAAACCGATGATAAAGTCATCCAGGAATACTCCTTCGGAGTTGTTGTCGCGGGCCCCTGCCAGGACGCCGCCACCGAATTGATCGCCGTAACGATCGGACTCGTCGGCAAAGATTCCCGCGTCATCCAAGGTCAGGTCGGGCAGCCTGACCGACAGCCCAATTTGCGGAATATCGCTGAGCTTTCCATCGGTGAATCGATTGGCGATTGCACGTTGAATTTCGACGGCGACTTCTTGAGTGGTCATCCCGATGCTGATGGGAACACCGACACCAGAAATGGGGCGAGTGCCTTCTACGAGCAACAAGGCTGGATCGGTCGGCAATCCGGGCTGACCGACCGTGACCACCGACGAGCCAAAGAACTCCACCAAATTCTCTTGGCGAGTCACTGCATCCGGTGTGTCTACATTGACGACCAACGAATACCCCAACGTGACGCCCACGGCGCGGGTGCCGAGGAACCGTGGATCGTAGTCGTCATTGTTTCGCGCACTCAGACCAACCAACACCGGGCCGTCAAAGGTTGCCGTGAATTCCGAGACGTCCCTGATCGTGTCGTCGACGCTGGCCAACACGTTGCCTTCCTCATCAAAGAAACGCACCAACGGGCCAAGCACCGGGTTGCCGTCGAAGTCCGTGTCGACCTGGATGACCGTACCACGAGTGACGTTCAATCGGTACAAATCGACATCCGAGAATCCGGTTCCCGGGAACCCCTCCAACTGACCGTTGCCGGAGATGATTGCGTCACCACCGGGATAATTCAGCGGCGTTGCCTCGTAAATGAAATCGTTGGTTCCACTGCTGGCTGGTAGGTCGATGAAATCGACTCCCAACTGACCGATCACTGCCGCCGGCGGCAGATTGCCACGCACCGTCGCTTCGACGATCGTTGCGATATCGGCCGCCGTCAATGCGCTCAAGTCAGCCGGTGTCGCTCCGATTTGCGGTAACAGATCGACCGAGATTTCGTTGGGGCCAACGACAAAGGTCCCGTCGTTGAGCACGTAAGTCTGCCCATCGATGGTGAACGTTGCGGGGATGGCCACCGCGTCATAGGCCGCACGCAACTGGCTGCCGCTTGGCAAAGAAATGCTCGGTGCCAAGTCGACTTCGAATCGTTGACCGCCGACGACAAACGCAGCCCCGTCAATCAGATTGTCTGGAGAAACAGCTCGCAATGTTGGCGATGTTGTTTGCGTCGTACCACCGGTGGAATATTCCACACGCAGCGTCAGACCTTTTTGTCCGGCAAAATCACCCAGTTCCACTCGTGCTTGACGCCACGTCCCCGTGTTGTCGAACAACTGCTGGACCTTGATATCGACATCGTCCAGATACGTCCCATCGGCCTGCGGAATCGGATCATCGAATTCGTCATCACCTAAGCCAAGACCGCGGGCGGCATTGTTGGATGCCAACAGGTGAGCCGTTCCATCGGACTGAACCACATAAACTCGCAAGTTGTCCTGGTCTTCCGCGAACAAATCCTGGTCAAACGGCTCGGAGTCGACACCGTCGGTGTTGAGGAAGTAGTTGAAATACAGCACTGGCTCGTCAGCAGCAGCATAATCCTCCAAGCTGAACTCATTGCTATTGAGAACTCCCTTGGCACCACCAGGGAAGTTGTACGTGCCAAACACTCCTTCGCCGTCCAACCGTGGATTGATCACCACACCGTTGGGATTCAAACGGACAGGCTGTTCCGCATTGGATGCGTAGTTGCCGGAGAACGCGCTGCCCTCGTAGTTGAAAGCGATCGAGTTGGTGGGCCCACCGGTATGGCCTGGGTCTCCGCCCCGGCGACCGGTTGTGTGCCAAAGGCTGTAGTCCAAGGTACTGAAGTCCAAGCCCAATGTGCCACCGATTCCGGTGCTGATCGATGATCGACCGCCGGCAAAAACCGGTTGTAATTCGCCGAACGTGTTGAACGCATAAATCTCTCCGGAACTCGTTGTTCCGAACAGCAAATCACGATACGCGGCACCATCAATACTGGTCGGTCCGGCACGCAGACCAGAGAAGTTGATTCCGACTAGGTCCGTCGATCGAGCCACGTACGTACCGACCTGACGATTGCCATTGGTGTTCAATTCCTGTGTCGAAACGCGGAACAATCCACCCGTATCGGTGAGCGCGTAGAGCTGATCATTGATAATCTCGACACCTCGTACAAATCCACCAGTTGGCACACCGCCCGCGGTCAAGTTTGCAGTGGTGCCCACGATATCGGCACCCACAATCTGCAACGAACGGCCTTGCGGGGTCGCGGTAATGTTGCCACCGGTCGCGGCATCCACGGCATCGGAGATCCGTTGCGCGATGACGGCGGCCGAATCGGTGGGCAATAAACCGATGCGGATGTTATCGGTGGCCACACCAGGGGCTCCACTGAGCGTGATACCGGCTGAGAACTCTGCCGCACTCGTGCTGCCCACCAAACCGGCTCGCTCGGGCAATGACAATTGATTGCCCGCAGCGGAGACGACGACACCCACGCTTCGCATCGCTTCAGCCAGAGCATCGATGATGACCTCTGGATCGGTGGTTCGTCCGATCTGCACTCCAATGGCGTTCGAATTGCTGATGCCATTGTTTCCAAGCACCGTCACACCGAGCCCGGTAGAGCCGATCTGCCCGACCAGTTCACCAAACTCAATGGTCGTACCATTGAGAATCGCATCGGCGTCGGCGACGTTGGTGTTGATCAAGCCGACAAGATTTGCTGCGATCGTCGCGGCCGGCAACGGGGTCTGCAACTGGTCCTCGATACGCACGCCAATGTTACCGACGGCTGCCGTGTCGCCTTCACCGAGGAACTGGAACGTCGTCACAACGGAGTTCGAACCGGTGATACTGAGTGTATCGCCAGACTGCAAGTTTCCGCCCGGGAAGGCTTCATCGATCGAAATCGCTGCGCCGACATTGAACTCAAATACAAACGCATTGTTGATCACGATGGAGTCTTCGTCCAAGATCGTTCCGCCGTTAGCGGTCAGCGTGAATCCCTGGTCGAACTCGAAGGTGAATGTGTTCGTTCCGTCATCCAACGTGAAAGCATCACCGTCAACGATGGTCGCGGTAGCCAACCCATTGATGTTGACTTCCGTTGCATCGGAAATCCCCAACTGACGTGCCGCCGCAGTGGGTGGAGCGACGGTATTGATCTGGCCAATTTCGCGACGTGTCGTTCCCGCTCCGGCGAATCGCTCGTCCAAGTCATATGTCGGACCGATGATGTCACCGGTCACCTCATCGAACTCGTACAGAATGTTTTGGTAGTACTCCAAGCCACCGATCGCACCGGTACGATCGATCGGACGATTGCCCACCAGGAAACCATCTTCGGAACCCTGGAACTCTCGAATCGCGATCGCTTCCACCGACAAGCCGTCGTCACTGAAGTTATCCAGGATGATGTCAATATCGCCGACGGTGTCGTGGCGTGTTTGAATGCCGCCACCGACACTGATCTCAGTGACCAACGCATCACCGGTGCCGATGCGGGCGTAGCTCCACTGATTGTCCCCGGGAGGACTTTGGAAGTAGTCGGTGTAACCGAACAGCTCGCCATTGCTACGGAACGCAATGTCATTGATCTCGTCTTGAAAACTGCCCACGCGACCATAACTTTCGCCGGTGAACGGATTGACGATGAATAGGTCGGACCCCGTGTTCACGTACAGCAACACATCGTCGAACGAATACTGTTCAATTGAACTACTGTCGAACAGGACCGTTTCCACACTCGGTGGCAGAATTTGCCCATCGCTGAAATCGTCCTGACTTGCGATGCGATTGAGCGCTTGAATCGGCTCCAATCGGAGCAACGGATTGGCCGAGTTTCGATTGAAATACTGGTCCAATGGCTGAGGCAGTTGCGATGCATTGGAAATGGCCATGAAGTACGTGCCCTCACGCAGTTCCACCGTCCCGATATAGGGGTCTTCGGTGCCCGCGCTGCCGCGTCCCAGATCGCCGGTTTCGTTGCTCGCCGCATCGCTGGGCAGGTCGTCCGCGATGTTGCTGTCGTCTCCGGTAAAGATCAATTCGCCGGCGGCATTGAAGACGTGCAGTGCGACGTTGCTACGCGCAAAGTTTGACGCGTAGTCCAAGTCGAACACCGTCGAGAAATACTCAGGTGAGTCAACAACGTCGTCATACCGAATTTCGAACCGATACCAGTCCACATCGGTCGAACTGTCGATCACGCCCGCAATCGATTTGGCCAATCGGTCACTTTGCAGTGGCCCCACGTCGAGCGAAGTCGCGTCGTCGGCCGTTCCGAAGTAACCCAGTGCCTGCGCATCGGCCAACAGATCGTTGGTTTGCGAGGTCTCGTACTCCTCACCGGTCAAGGGCGAGTGGAACGGCTGTCCGATGATTTGCAAACCGTTGGTCGCATAACGGATGTCTGCCAATTTCACCTGGGTACCGGCCGATTCGTCCGCTTCACGCAATCGAACCTGCAGTTGATACGATCCCTTGGTCAAACCGTCAAAAATCTCAATGTCGTTTGCGGGGTCACCGAACACCAGGGTGTTGAAATCCAACGGATTGGCTGTGTTGCTACTGCGGACACGAATGTGATACAGATTTCGCGTGCCTGTTTCACCCGGCAAACGAACTCGCATCCCCGCGTCTTTCGCGTTCGTCGAGTAAACGTCTTGCAATTGCGAGTTGAGCAATACCGCAGTGGTTGACGTCGTCACCGTCGTGCCGAACACACCAACGCTGGAGAGCTGGATATCCGCCGGTTGTCTGCCGACAAAGAATCGATCGTCAAAACGAACGTCCAAGACAAATGCACCACCCGCCGCCAGAACGGTCGTTCCGTTGGGACCATAGGTTCGCTCGATCCGTCGTTGCAAGGTGACATTCACTACTCCCAACTCTTGCGCAAAGCTGTCCAGCGCCCGCTCGATTGCTTCGGCCGGATCCGCCAAGAAGACGCTGACGGGAATCAAAACGGCGTCCTCTGGCTCAGCGCCATCAATGCTGATGGTCAAATTTCCACCGGTCGCATCAACGATCGATTCGCTGATGGTCAAACGCTGAGTGACCACACGCTGTTCGACCACCGACAAGGGACGCGCCGCGTCTGGATCGATTCGTGAGTCCGAGTAAATAGCCGCCGAATTGGTTTCGGCGAGGATTGAATCGTTGGATGCGGCCAAGACAAGACCGTTTGCATCCACCAACTCGATGACCGAGTCCAAGCTTTGGGCCGTACCATCGATGTCAAACCAAACCTCTGTTCCGCTCTCGGCGATGAACGAGTAGACATCCACGTCGGTGCGTGTGCTGATCGTTCCGTCGACGACAAAGCCGAGTCGACGATTTTCGTCCCCCGCTTGCTCACGTGGTGCCAACTCTCCCAGGAACTGAGACTGACTGGGGATCGAATTGGAGTCAAAGACCGTCGTGCGAACAGGCTCGGTTTCGGTGAACGCTGCCACATTGCGATCATCGGCACCTTCGCGAATGATCACACCTTCCCAAAGTCCCGATGCGATTTCTGATCCTGCAGGAGTGGAGGTCGGATCCTCCGCAATCAATTCCAGGAAACTGGTCACGCGTGCCGTCGTCGCGTCTGGATCAACACTCCATGCCAGTGCCGTGGTGACATCGTTGGGTCCCCAGATGGTCCCAAAAATCGGATCTGCGGTGGCCGGCAAATCGACCAAGTCGATCGTACCTGGCACTGAGAAGGCTTGGTTGCCGGCAAGGATGGCGGTTTGCAGGTCGTTGAATTGGTCGGCTGCCCATCCCAGGTAAGTCGCATTGATCTGATTGACACCATCGTTGGTGTAATAACCGCCTTGCGAAAAACCGATTCCTTCGACACCGTCAATCGTGAACACACGGAAGTCGGCAGCACCCGGCGTTCCCGTGATGAACATCAGGTCATCGTTCGGCAGATTGACGTCTTCATCCAGATACGACGCAACTTGGATATCACCGAGTCCGTTTCCGCCAACGGGAACACCAAATTCCAGCGAGGTGAACAGAATCGGTACGCCATCCATGAAGGTTGACGTGGCGATCCAAGTGACCGAGCCGTTGGCTCCCTGAAAGAACCCGCGACTCTCGACGACATCATCGGCAATCAATGTCGCGGCCTGAGTGATGTTCGTCCCGCTCAGGGGCAAGGTGGCGCCATTGGCGGTGATGAATGTGTTGTACGAGAAGATCAAATCTTGAGCGAGCAACGCTTGCCCAGTAACCGAGTCCGTGACCGTCACATCGGAGTCACCGATTCCCAATTCATTTCCGTCACCGACAGTGGCTTCAAAGAATCCGGGCGTGTTGGGGTCCACGTCGTTGTCGATGGTCGTTCCGTTGTTGACTTCCGGTCCGGTGGGCAAGCGAATGAATCCGCCGCCGGTCTGCTGGGATTCGATTCCCGCGTCTTGCAATCCATCGTTGTTCGTGTCCAGTTGTGGACGACCATTGATATCGAAACCGGCCCCGGACGCATCGTCCGCCAAGGTGGTCAACACGACAGGGAAATCCGCGTGACCCATGATCTGCAACGATCCGCCAATCCGATCGGGGATGTCTCGTAGCTGATCTCCAGAGCCCAAGAGATTTCCGCCCACGACGATACTGGCCGGCTCGTCACCCGAGAGGAACTTGACCACCAAACTACCGCGCGCGTCACTTTCCAAACGCAATCCGCCGTAGATGTGCTGGTTGGGGACTTCAATGGTTTCCGTCACGACGTGCACCACGTCGACGTCGTCCCACACGCCTTCAGTTGTCAGTTGACCGCCGCGGACCGTCATGCCGTTGATGGCGTTGCCCGTCATCGTGTTTTCTTGAATCAATGGCCCCGAGTTGCCCGAGACCTCAAACAAATCGATCTGACCGATCGAGCGGCCATGGTCGACCACTTCGCCCAGACTCAGCGAGTTGACGTCGAACGACAAAGCTTCCGCCGTTCCGGTCAAGAAATCGTTGTCCACGATGATCGGCTGCGAAGCTCGCACGAACACGGTCCCCGGTGCATTGTCGTCACGACCGACACGTGTGCCGTTCTGAGTCCCGTCGGCGAACCGACCGCTGCCGTTTTGCTCCAAACGGCTGTTTGTCAGCCGCAAGTCCGCTTGATGAACCTCGATCGCATTGAACGCAGCAAATCCGCCTTCGACACGCGTTGTACCGCCACCACCGGCGATCACCGCATTGTCCAAACTGGCCGATGCACCTTGGCCGATGTACAAACCGCCCCAGTCACCGGGGTTGATTTCGCCGAACTCGCCTCGATCATTGGTATCAAACGTGCCGCTGCCGCCGTAACGCTGGTCTTCCAATCCGGTGATCACGATCGGCAGGGAGGGTGAACCTTCGGCTTTGAAGTTCGCCCCGAAGCGAGCTTCGATTCGCGCGCCGTCGATTTTCAGGACCGTTCCTGGATCGATCACCAGGCTCGCATCGAGCCGACTACGCAACACGTTTGCGTTGTCGTTCAACAACAGCGTGCCGATTGCCACGCGATCGACAAAACTGGTGCTGCTGGCATTGAGCTGCGACACCAGTCGATACTCGCCAGGCAATTGAGTCGCTGGATCGACCAACGCGCGATACAAACGACGGGAAACGAACCCGCTGTTTTGAGCAACCGCGGGCAACTGAGTCAACTGAATCGCGCCCGTGCTGGTCAAGGTCGCGGTCACGGTCGGCTGGCTGGCCGCCGATTCCAAACCATCGGAACTGACATTCGTCAATCGGTAAACGTAGGTCCCCGGTGCAACATTGCCGTTGGTGGTCGGAGTCGTTCGAATCAGGAACGATGACGGCGCATCGGACTGAATGATCGGTCCGCCCGGCGATCCATCGATCACCAAGTTTTCCGTCAATACGTGCGCAATGTCGGTGTCGTCAAACCGTGCATTCTTGCTGACGGTTTCCAATGACTGACCACTACGTGTGGAGAGCCGTATGAACAAACCGTTGATCGAGTTGTCGATCACGGTGTTGCCGTGGATCTCTGGACCGATTCGTGTGTAGTCCGGTGTGAACGGACTGACGCTCTGGAACTGATTGTCGGTGAAACGGGTCTCGGCAAACGTGTCCGGAGTCGCTGCCATCGCCGCGTCCGCACTATTTCTGATGTCCGTGTTGATGATCGTTGGTCGTGTGATCGACATTTCGACCGGCGAAATCACCACCTGCTGGCCACCGATCGAAACCGCTCCACCACCGTATCGCATGTCTGCGTACTGCAAGTGATTCAAGAAAACGGCTTCGTTCTCTCGATTGCGTCGCAACTCGTCGGCAGTGTCCAAATCTCCACGGAAATCGATTCCACCCCAATCACCGGGCCGCGGCGCGGGCGTGAACTGCGAAACATTACCCGCACCGACGGTATCGTCGTTGATGCTGGTGAAATAAACGCTACCAGGGATGATCGCGTTGGCCGCGTCGCGTATCGGTAAACCGTTGTTGGAAACGATCGAAGGCGTTCCCAACACTTGCAACGATGAATCGCTCAAATCGATCAGCGGTGAAACGCTGCCGACGCCCACGCGGGCACGATTGAATTTCAACACCGCACCGGAATCGATCACCATGTGCACGCCTTGAGGCAAATCCAACGTCGTACCGTCGGCTAAAGGCAACGCGTTGTTGGTGAATCCGATTTGGTAGCTGAAATTGTCGGCAGGCGTTTCCAGCTTGCCATCCAGACCGCCGTTGCCCACCACGCGGATCGTGTCTCCGGGCTGGGCCGCTGCAATGGCTTGATCGATTTCGCGATATGGGTTTCCTACCGTCCCAATCAAACCGCCGGGCACCGACACCGCAGCCTTGTCAACGTACAAGGTGTTGTTGGGATCTGCCGGGACGAACCAGAAATCAAAGTCGCCACCGGGTCGGCCGTCACTGTCACCATCCAGGGGAACGCCGGTTGTGTCGGTGATGAAGTCCGCTGTGTCGGGCGTGAACTCGACACGCAACTCATAGGCACCCTCGGACAATCCGCCAAAACCGGTACCCGGAATCGTGGGATCGTACTCGTCATTTCCCTTGGCACTGACGCCGATCATGTACTCACCGGGTTGCACCCGAATACGAATCAGCGAGTCATTGCTGAAATAGTCATCGTTCTGCGCAAGCTCAACGAACGAGCCTGTCCCGTCCGCGCGATAAAGCCTCAAATGGCTGTCCAGCAAACTTGGGCTACCCAAACGCTCCGCAATCGTTTCCACATTCAATTCACCAGCCGTGTCGACCGTGAATCGATACATGTCGATGTCCAGACTCTCGGGACGATACAAGTACTGGCCATGCAGGATGTCAGCGATACTTGGATACGCGGGCTCGTTGTCCGTACCGGGAGTGAAAATGAAGTTCGTGCTCTGGGTCACCGGTTGAGGCAAGTCATTGGCATAGCCGTATCCGAGCAACTGTCCCACAGCGAACATCGCCCCGCGAAAGAACTCACCGCCGAACTGGTCGTCGATGGACTCGTCAAAGTCCTGGAAGTCCATCACGGCCAAGTCGTCAATGCCGTCGCCATCGCGATCGCCCGTCACCACCGCGACGCCGCCGTCACCGCTGAAGGCACCAGGGTCGCCACCGTACAAATCGCCGACGGAGAATGTGAAGTATGCGTCGCTGGTCGGCTCCCCATCGACTTCGACAAACGTCACGCCGAGGTATTCGCTGAACAGCTGAATCGCCTCGCGAACCCGAACCTTCTGCTCTTCACTGATGATATTGAAATACGTCGTGTCGTTGACGATTCCAGGACGCGAGGGATCGTCACCGAGATAGGACGGGGCAAAGTCATACTGAATGACCGAGATCCCATCGATGGTGTCCGGACCGCCTCGGACATAGTCCAATGGAACCGTGCGGTCCAAACGCCCGATGTCTTCCGGGCGAATCTCTCGGACGCCGTCGACGTTGGGGCCGGGCAAGTCCAAACCGTAACTCGTACGATTGACAATCTCGCTGGTCAATCGAGCCGAACGCGTCGTCGTGGCGTTGGAGGTACTCCATTGGCTGTTCAGATTGAACGCGGTGCCGAAACTGTCGCCGGGCTCGACCACATTGTTCTGATTGAGCACCAAATTCACTTCGGTCGGCCGCGCCGGCAAGTTTTCTCTCGTACCGATTCGCAAACGCGCCGCGCCGGGCAAGAACCGCGGGGGAACATTGGTGTCGTTCGGATCAGGAATCCGTGACAGTGGCCGCGAAAAGTTCAGCGTCGCAATGTTGGTGATGTTGCTGTACACCACCGACGTCGGACGAATGATCGTGTCGTCCGTGTTGTCCGCCGTGTCGTTGGTAAAGATCAGCTGATAGAAACTGGGATCTTGCGCCAGCGTTGCATTGAGTTCGTCATCGTTGAAGTGGACTTCGATCTTGCCCGTTTCAGGACTCAACGTCCCATCGGGATTTCGACGAATCGGCTCAGGCACCACCGCAGCGACTTGCGTGCCCAGATTGATCAAGAAACGGCGTGTCAAGTCGGTGCCATCTTGGAACGCTTCACCCGCCTCGTTTCGCAACGCAAATTGACCGGTACCCAAGATGTCGATCTGGTAGATGTCGTCGGGCAACGGCTCCTTGAATCGGAAGATGACCTCCCGTGCCGTATCACCCAAGCCGACAAATCCCGGAGTCACCACGACATCACTCACACCGCTGAGTGTCAACGGCGAATAGGCAGTCGACAACGCACCGATGCCGAATGTTTCGTCTCCTTCCTGAAGCGATGCTTCGACCAGCAAGGACGCTTGTGGGTTGTTGTTGATCGCGTCGATCAAATCTCGGACATTGGTCGGGTCGGCCGCGAAACTGTTGAGCTGAATCCGGATCACCTGATCAGTCACCACGATGACCGGGTTCGCCGTTGCACCAAAGTTACGCTGCTCAAATCGCAACTCGATCCCGCGACCATCCTCGCCCGGAATCTGAGATACAAACCTCGCACGCACCGCACCATTGGACCCAAAGTCCGTGACCGCTTGCGCAGCGTTGGCACCACTGAGCACCAACGACTCGCCCGCCACCTGAGCGGCACTGATTTGAGTCAATCCGGCTCCGCTGACTTGGATCACTTCGATCAACCCGCTCGCTTCGGGATGATTGGCAACCGCAGAAATCAATCCGCCCACCGTGCTCGGACGCTGGGTGTTGCTGTTGACACTGATCGTGACCGTCCGGCCGTTGACCGTGACGACGGGAACCGATGAGTTCTGGCGAAAGGATGACTCAAAATTGACGGTGATGCCGTTGCCCAAACTTCCTGTCTGAATCGCGCGAAACTCCACCAACGCCGCGCCGCCCGTGCCGACATCGCTGCTCGCCGATGCAGACTCAAAGACGCCGTCCTCGCCAGCACGCGTGATCCGAATCGCGGACAACGTGTCAGGATCCAAGATCGAATTGTCGTCGAACTGGAACACCAACTCGCGTGGCGTCACGTTCAAAACCGTGCCGTCGTTGAGCAATGCTCCCTCATTGGGCTGTACGCCCACGAGCTCCGGACCAGCAAGCAACTGCCGGGTTTCCAAATTCTCAACCAGTGATCTTCGCTTCTCCAATCGGGAGCGTCGCAATCGATCTTGGCTCACCCGCCGTGCGGTGCCTTGAGCGAACAAACGTTTACGAGAGGGCGAAGGTTTGCGGAGCGTCATCCAGGGGCCTCGTCTATCTGCCACGGAGGGCAACCAGTCAGGTGAACTGAGCGCGGAGAACAAACGCCGACGACTCACCCACCCATATTTCTGTGCGGAAGGAGCGATTTGATAAGCTGGAGTATTTGCGGCAAATGCGCAAATACGTGGTTCGGAGTGTAGTCCGAGCGTGTGGTTTCGCAACGTAAAACGCGTCCGGGACGCGATTCTGGTTGCAGTGGGGGGATTGTACGGAGCATACCGCCTGACCGAAATTCCAGCGACCTTGGACGGTCATGCATCGGAAAAGTTCCTCTCTTGCAAGGTTTCGCCACTCGCTGGTACCGTCGGCACGCCATCGTGCCCGCGCAACCACTAGCGAACCCCGCCAGCGGCTACAGCCATCTACTCCGTTGGTGGTTGGATTTCACATCAGTCAGGAAGACGAACGTTATGGCCACAACCAATCATTGTTTCGGACATTCACCCAGCGAAACCCAAACACAATCGGGCGGGATTCATTCTGGACGCAATCTGGTCGTTGGTCTCGGCGGTTCCTATCGTTGGGTCGGACTTCTCTGCCTATGCCTTACCCCCCTAACGGGATGCCAATGGGCCAACAGTGGAAAGAATGCTCAGGGAGCGCAGCTTTATCAGCAAGGCCAATACACGGCGGCCCTGCAAAAATTCCAAGAAGTCATTGCGGCGGACCCCTCCAATCCCGATGGCTATTACAACCTCGCCGCCACGACTCACCGACTGGCCAAACAACGCCAGGACGCCCAGCTCTTTGCCCAGTCTGAGGCCCTGTACAACCAGTGCCTGGACCATTCGCCCAACCACGTGGAGTGCCACCGCGGCTTGGCCGTGCTGCTGGCCGACACCAACCGGCCCGATCGTGCCTTTGCCCTGATGAAAACTTGGGCCTCCCAGAACCCCGCTCTCGCCGAACCGAGAATCGAACTCGCCCGGCTGTACGAAGAGTACGGCGAACCGCAGACGGCACTGAAATACCTCGAAGACGCCGTTTTGACCGATGCCAATAACTCTCGCGCCTGGTTGGCTCTGGCCCGGCTGCGTGAATCGTCCGGTGAGCTGACCCAAGCCCTCCAGAATTACCAGCGAGCCCTGGCGCTCAACGGAGCCCAACCAATGGTCGCGGAGCGAATCGCGGCCATCAGTCGTCAACTGAATTCCAACCTCGACGCGGCCCGCTACGGAAACGGCACCCAAATCGCCACCCAAGGCCCACTCAGCACCCGCTATTAGGCGAGCGTGTAGACTTTGTGCTGGTCCCGCTTGATCCCGCCAGCCATCGAGTCGTCTTCGTGAAACGTCATTGGTCCACCTGCCTGCTGCTCGCTTTTTTGTTCAGCAGCCTACTGCTTCCCACCGCGGCCTATTCCGCCGATCCCCAGTCGTACGCGACTGTCACGGACATCTTGTATCGCGCGAACAACGACTCCTTGAGCGACTACGCTCGAGAACGATGCCGGTTGGACGTGTACCATCCGACGGACAAGACCGGGTATCCGACCGTGGTCTGGTTTCACGGCGGCGGACTGACCGGAGGAAACCGCAGTGTGCCCAAAGCCTTGCAAGACAAAGGCATCGCGGTGGTTGCGGTCAACTATCGTCTTTCGCCCAAGGTCACCTCGCCGACTTACGTCCAAGACGCAGCGGCCGCTGTCGCCTGGACGATCCAAAACATTTCGACCTACGGCGGCGACCCCGACAAGGTCTTCGTCAGCGGCCATTCCGCCGGCGGCTACCTGACCAGCATGGTCGGTTTGGACAAACGCTATCTGGCCGAGCACGACATCGACGCGGATCGGCTGGCCGGTTTGATTCCCTACAGCGGTCACACCATCACGCACTTCACCGTCCGCAGCGAACGAGGGATCGATGGCAAACAACCGATCGTGGACGAGATGGCACCGCTATACCACGTCCGCCCCGACGCGCCACCGATCCTGTTGATCACGGGCAACCGCGAGCTGGAGATGCTCGGACGCTACGAGGAAAACGCATACTTGTGGCGAATGCTGAAAGTCGCCGGCCACAAGGACGTCGAGTTGATGGAACTGGACGGCTACAACCACGGCCAAATGGCCGAACCCGCCCACCCGCTGCTGCTGAGATTCATCGACCGCGTGGTGAAATAATTGTCGTTCGACTTTCCAAGTCGAAAACGAACACCAACATCCGGCCAAACGCGAACCATACGCTCTGCGCCGCTACTGATAACCGTCACCTCCACCAAGGAACTAGGCGGAGGTCGAGCAGAACCATTCAGGCAAATGCGAGGAAGGGGGACGGTCTGCGCAAGTCAACGTTTGGGGATTGGCAAGACGTTTGGCAGCGCACGCTATCGACTTGGAAAGTCGAGCGACTATCGACTTGGAAAGTCGAGCGACGACTACCTTCGCCCAAACGCTTCGCTCAACACGACCGCTTCGATCAGCGATCGCATCGGATAATCCTTCTCGCGTACCCCGTCCACGATCGCATCGATCTCGCCTCGGTCGCTCGATTCGATTCGACGTCCCAACGCGTAAGCCATCAACTTCGTCGTCAACATCCGGGCAAAGAAATCCTTTCGCTCCAGCAAAATCTCTTTCAATCCCGATACATCCTCAAACGAACGTCCACCGGGCAATTGCCCCGATGTGTCGATCACCGCTTTGTTCTCGTACCGTGACCGCAATCCACCGATCGGGTCAAAACATTCCAATGCAAAACCCAGCGGATCGATCTTGCGGTGACACGCGTTGCACGTCTCGGTGCTGCGATGCTTTTCCAACAAGTCACGGATGGACTTCGCACCGCGGACATCGGGATCAATCGGTGGAACGTCGTCCGGCGGCGGCGCGGGCGGGGTGCCCAAAATATTTTCCAACAACCACACACCTCGGATCACCGGCGATGTCTCGATTCCGTTGGCCGTCACCGTCAACACACTAGCTTGTCCGAGCAGTCCGCCGCGACGTTTGTCATCGAACACCACCTTGCGAAACTCTCCCGCCGACTCCGACGATACCGCATCGGTGATCCCGTACAACCGTGCCAGATCTCGATTGATAAACGAATAGTTGCCACGCAAAAAATCCAAGATGGAAAGATCGTTGTCGATCAAATGCCGCGTGAACATTTGCGTCTCACGCTTCATCTCATCACGCAGCCCGGCGGTGTAGTATTGCGAGAATGCATCGCGATCGGGCGGCATTTCACCCAACGCACGCAGATTCAGCCAACTGTCGGTGAATCCCTCCACCAATGCGTCCGTCCGGGGATCAGCCAGTAATCGCCGGGCTTGCTGACGCAACACGACCGGATCGGACAACTGCCCCGAATCGGCGACCGCTCGCAACTGAGCATCCGGCATGGAACCGATCAAAAAGTACGACAAACGCGACGCCAAGGCGTGCTGCGACAGTTTCGCGTCTCCCGCGTCTGGCCCTGGTTGCAAATACAGAAACGCGGGCGAGCACAATGCCGATTTCATCGCATCCTTCATCGCATCCAACGGCGACCGCCCCTGCTGGACACGATACTCATAAAGTCCAATCAACCGGGCGACTTCCTCATTGTCCGCCGGTCGCCGAAATGCGCGATCGGCAAACCGTTTCAGCAAATCGGGAACGCGGTCTGGAGCAAACGGCTGGCCGCCCAAGAGTTCGCTCCGCCCCGCCGGTGGCCATTGCTCCACGATCGGACCGCGGATCGAGACCTCGTGAATCCGAATATGCGGCAACTTGCCGTGATGAATGACAGCGATCCGTTCCAAGAAGATCCCCTTGGCCTTTTGAGCTTTCTCGGGCAACGTTTTCCGGTACGACTTCATCACACGACCGTACGTCGGACGCACTTCGGTCATCCCGTTTTGAAAAGTAAACCGAGGCGAGAAACCCCGATCTAGTGGAATCCGAAACGTATACCACTGCGGCTCACCGTCGGTCAAAGTCGTCTCGGCCAACAAAGGCTGAATCGGTTGTGTGGTGTGCATGTCGCCGATGGCGGCGTTGCCCGGCACAACCCCCAATCGAAAGGGTTCGTCCAAATGGATCCTGAGCACCTTTTCATCGTACGGAGTGTCACGATTGACTGCGTGGGCGAGCACTTTGACTTCGTAGATCCCGTCGGCGTGAACCCCCTCGTGGAAATCCTCCAGCGGCCCATACGCTCCTTCGGGTCGCTCGGCCAGCGGATTGTCATACAAACACAAATAGCGATAGTTGAACGCTTCCTTGTGTCCGGGGTTCAACTCGGGTTGCTGGCGAAAGTTGCCGTCAAATGTCCACGACTTTTCAGCCGGTTGCTTCAAATCCGCAAATGTTTTTTCGACCACGGCATCGGCGGCGATCAAATACTGTTCTAACAAATAGCCTGACGTCACCAACGCATCGCCCACATTGTCCAATTGCTCGACGGTATTGTCACGCGGGAAATTCACCGTTGGATCAAACATCGTCATGTCGATCCCCATCAGATCGCCCACCGTGCGCAAGTACTCGCGTCGATTCAATCGTCGCAGCACCGTTTGTCCGCCGGTGCTGACCATGCTCTGCCGGATCGATTTCAGCGACCGCGTCAGCCCATCGATTGCTTCGCGTTTTTCAGCCGTTGTCGGTTGCTCGGCATCCTCGGGCGGCATCTCGCCAAGGGTCAACTGATCGATGATGTCTTGCAACATCACCACGGTGTCTTCGTCGACACGGTCCAACTTGAGTTCGCTGAAATCGCGATCGCCGTCGGGTTCCGCACCACTGTGGCAATCGACGCAGTACTGCTGGACCAATTCCAGCGGCTCGGCAGCCCCCACCAACGACATCCATCCAACGACGGCGACGGCAGCAATCAAAGTTCGTCCAATCACAGCTCTAAACCTTCGCCTCAAATCCACTCAGCGTGCCGGTGCTGGTCGCGAACTGATCGATCTCCAATCCGAATTGCTGCAGCATCGAAACGAACAGATTGGCAAGCGGCGGTCGATGCTTGTCACTCTTTTCGTAGCGAATCATCTGTCCGTGTCGGAAACCGCCACCAGCCAAGACGACGGGCAAGTTGGTGTTGGTGTGCGAGTTGGCATTGCCCATCCCGCTGCCAAAGAGCACCATCGTTTGATCCAACAGGCTCTCACCACCAACCTCCAACGCCCGCAGTTTGCTCAAAAAACGTGCGTATTGCTCGACCTGATACGTCTCGATTTTGATTAACGCATCGATGCTTTCTTGACGTTGACCGTGGTGTGACAGTCCGTGATAGCCACCCTTGATGCCAAAGTCACGTGTCTCGAACGAACCACCCAATTCCAACGTCGCCACTCGCGTGGAATCGGTTTGCAGGGCCAATGCGATCAAGTCGTACAGCAGCGGCAAATCCTGCACCATGTTGGTGTTCTGTGGTTCGGCAATCGGCGGCTCGGGCTTGTCGATATCGACCCATTGCTTGCTCAAGTCCAACTTGCGTTCAACATCACGGACAGACGAAAGATACTCGTCGAGCTTTCGCTGATCTCGTTTATTCAGTTTCCTTGACAACGCGTTTGCGTCGCCCAAGACATTGTCCAAGATCGATTCTTGCAAACGAAACCGATCCGCCTCGCGTTGTTTGTCCTGTTCACTCACGCCGACAAACAGCTTTTGAAACAACTCACGTGGCCCGGGAATCGGAGGCACCCGAGTCCCGCTGCGTGTCCACGACATCTGGCAACCACCGTGGATGCCGGATTCGCTGCCGATGGTCAAAGACGGAAACCGTGTCTGTCCGCCCACAGTCTCCGCCGCACGTTGGTCGATCGTAATGTTGCCCTCCGGCATCGACTTGGCATCAATGCTGCGGACGCCCGACAGAAACGCGTGGATAGAAAAGTGACCGCCTTTGAGCCCGTGATCCAATCCACCGACGATGGTCAATTGATCACGATGAACCTCCAATGCCTGGGTCGTTTGCGAAAGCTGATATTCGGCACCTGCACCCTCCGGCCAAAACGCCTCGGGATAAAAACCGAGCATGTTCCCGATGCAAACCATACGCTTGGTCGGACGATTCGCAATTGCCTCAGATGTTTCTGCGGCGATCGCTCGCGGCATTGACTCCAATGCGGGCAACGCCAAGGCGACGCCAACCCCACGTAACAGCGATCGACGACCAAGGGATTTCGAATTCATAGCGGGACAGTATCCAAAAGGTGGGCTGGAATCGCTGCGTGAGAGTACGGTTGACCGGTGGCGTTGAACGCAACCAGGTTGCGATCGGCACGTAGTCGCGTCTCTCCGAGACGTGAAATTCCGAGCCTCGGAGTGGCTCGGCTTCGTGAATCGGCTTCGTGAATCGGCATGAACCCACGCATCTTCACGTTCACGCCCTGTGTAGGCGGGGACCTCATTGTACCCCACCCGCCACCAACACAAAATCCGAATCTATTTCACGATTCGCCAACATCGGTGAATGCGGCGATTGCGAAAATCCTCGGGAACGGTTTGCTTGGAGATTTCGTGGATTTCGCCGACCGCCAACGCCTCCGTGTCGAACTTAAAACGCCGAAAGTTGCACGAAAAGAAAATCACACCGCCTTTCCGCACCAGCGGCAGCAGACTTTGCAGCAGCGGCACCGCCTCACGTTGAACATCCCAGTCCTTCTCGGTCCGCTTGCTACGAGAGTAAGTCGGTGGGTCGAGCACGACCAAGTCATACATCTCGCCGGGCGGATGTTCGTTGATGAACGTCTCGATGTCACTGGCGACCAAACGATGCGCATCGCCGCTGAACCCGTTGCGTTTCAAGTTGTCTTCCGCCCACTTCAGATAGTTTCGTGACAGGTCGACGGTCGTCGTCCGTTTTGCACCACCCGCTGCGGCGTACACACTGAACGACCCCGTGTAGGCGAATAGGTTCAAGAAGTTCTTTCCCTCGGCAAGTTCACGCACCATGCCACGCGTGACACGATGATCGAGAAACAATCCGGTGTCGACATAGTCGGCCAAGTTCACCAGGAACTTCAAGCCGCCCTCGTGAACCTCCAAGCGATGGTTGGTTTGGTCGATCTTTTCGTACTGTGTGTTGTCCCGCAATCGGCTGCGGCGTTTCAAGAACACGTTGCCCTTGGGAATCTCTAACGCTTCCCCGGCCGTCCGCGCCATCAGCTCCAGCCAGTTTTCATGTTGAGCGGGATCACGGTCGTGTGGCCGTTCGTACTCCGTAATGTGCAAGTGATCTTCATAGCGATCCACGACGAGCGGAATCTCGGGAATGTCGCGTTCGTAGAGCCGAAAACACGTGATGCCTCGTTTGGTCGGCCAGCGACGCAAGTGTTTCTGTCGTTTGCGCAAACGCACCGCAAACAACTCGGCTTGCTCCATCGCCTTGTCTGTCAACGCACCGAATGCGGCTTGACCAACGGCGTGCACGTATGGCTTTGCGACGGGTTTCTCTGCTCTCTGAAGCGATTGCTCGTCTGAGACAACATCAGCCTCGGAGGGCACCTGGTCGGTATCGACGGCCGGCTGCACAGCTGGCTCACTCGCCGGCTTGCCTTCGCCGACCACCGGCTTGGGTCCGTGGAATTGAAAGTACGTGCATTGATCCCGACCGTTGTACAGTTTGCGGCGACGATCAGCCTGCCGCCCCACGATGGCTTCGAATTTTGGATGCGAGGTCAAGAAGTAGTGCGACCAGGTTGGAAAGTGGGCCAAAATGCCGGGCAAGGATCGGTACAATTCATCCAACTCACGATCCGGTCCTGTCGCCCGCGGCGATGGCAGATGCGTGATCAGGCTGCCGAAGCGTCTCTTGCTGGAAACACCACTCACTGGTTTGACGTCAAAGTGGATGTCTTTGTCGACGCCGGCGATCGCAGCGTTCTCACGCGCCGCACGAACCACTTTGGGATCGCTGTCGCTGGCCAAAATGCGCTCGCCCAATTCGGGGATGACGGCCGCATTGGCCTGCGAAATGGTGTCTTGCCACAAGTCGGAATCCACCCCGGTCCATTCTTGATAAGCGAAATCACGCAAGATTCCCGGCGCGATGTTGCGTCCGATCCGGGCGGCCTCGATCGGGATAGTTCCGCTGGCACAAAAGGGATCCAACAGCGGACGATCCGCCCGCCAGTAGCTCAACATCACCAACGCCGCAGCCAATGTCTCTTTGACCGGTCCGCCAGCCACCGTGGAGTGATACCCACGCCGATGCAGACTTCGCCCGGTCGTGTCGATCGTGATCGTCGCGTGATCCTTGACCAACGCCGCATCGACTTTGTACAGGGCACCAGTCTCCTCCAGCGACATCGTCTGATGATCGCGTTGCATCGCATCGACGATCGCCCGTTTGACACTGCGTTGGATCGCCGGCACGCTGGACAATTGTGACTTGATCGATCGCCCCGTGACGGGAAAGCAACCATCGGCGGGCAACCATTGCCCCCAGGGCAAATCACGAACGGTTTCGAACAGGGCGTCGAAATCCGGAGCGGGGAACTCGGCGACGCGAATCAGAACACGATCGGATGTCCGCAGCCACAGATTGGTTTGCACCACGGCGGCCAAGTCACCGCAAAAATTCACGCGTCCCGGTTCACCGACCGCAGCCTCCAAACCCAACGCCTGCAGCTCCCTTCGCAGAATCGCCTCCAGCCCAAAGCCGCACGTGGCAATCAAATCAAAGGTGGTTTCGGAGTTCAACGGAAAGACCAGTTCGGTGTCATCAGGGAATCAAGTTGGCTGGTCAGTGTATCCCGTTGACTGTATTTGGAGAATGATCTGATTGCGTTTCTGGTTAATCTTCGGCGCCCAGGGGGCTCTCATCTCTGAGAGCACCCGCTGGGCAGCCTTGGAATCTCGCAAGACCCGCAGATAGATCTTGGCCATCCGCAACGCTGCCAAGTGCCCGATCGTGCCCCGTCGTCGAGCAAGGATGGAAAGCGGTGCAAGGCTGTCTCGATATCGTTTGTGTGATGCCAACAAATCAACGAACTTCACCAATGTCGCGATGTCGATTTCCCCAGTGCGATCCAGTCGAACCAGTTCGTCGTAGTTTCGCTGCGCGCCATCCAGATCACTCGCATCCAAAGCCCAACAAAACTGAAACTCGAATTCCACATCGCACGGTGCCACCTCGGGTGTCCACTGCTTCGCGGCCGCCGTCGCTTGAGCAGGTGGATTGAACGCGGCGGGGTTGCTGCGGATCAGATTCAACGCCTGCTGACCGCTGGCGCGTTCGCGGGCCTCCCCCAAAATGGTTTCCAACTTCTTAGATGAACCTTTGGTTCGATCGTGATACCGTGAAAACAAGTCCCAGCCTTCACAGTCCACCCAGCCGCGACGCAGCATCACAATCGCAAAAGGGAATCCCACCGACATACCCATCAAGTGCAACAACTCGGACGACATGCGAACGCCAAAGATCGCCAGTGGAATCAACTGCAACGCAAAATAGAATCCTGCAAACGCGTAAATGGGAAGGTCGACCTGACGAGTGTACAAGTAACGCCACCAAAAAACACAATGGATGTCATTCTCTGGTGCCCAGATCAACGCAACAGCCATCAACGCAAAAATGACTCCCGATGCACCCAGTGCACACCCCTCGCCACTGATGAAATACATCGGGATTTGGCCGATGGCTCCGTCCGCCAACGCAATGCACAGGTACAGTCCGGCAAACTTCAACGCTCCGATCTTCCCTTCGACGACAATGCCGAAGCACCATAGGAACACCATGTTGCCAACCAGATGCATCCAAGAAGCATGCATGAACGCGGCGGTGACCCATTGAATGGGATTGATCTGGTCAAACTCAAGGGCGAGGTAGCGAAAATCGGATTCGGTGAGCAAAGGACAGAAGCCGAAACTTTGCCCCATTCCTGTCACCAGGAACATGGCGACATTGATCAGGATGCAAACCACCGTCGTGACGGGGTAGTGATACAGCGGCGCGTCGGTTCCGTACGGCAGCAGCATGATGTAGCGTGGTGTTCCCTAGACTCATGAAGAACTCGGATCGCCGAGAGTTCTCTAGGCCGGTAAAACAACAAATCAGGGCGCGAGATTCGTCCGAGGAATGTGAGCACGAGACCAAACGGCCATCAGCGATGGCGAAAACGCCCAATCGTGAACCGAACGACCTCATCAATAATCGCCTGAAGGGGCAAACCATGCATACCATCCGACTTCGCGGTCCGTGGAAAAAAATTCCACTCGGAGAAAACCAGCCGATCCGCGTCACGATTCCAGAAACGGCCGCGGCAAGCGGTAGCGGTGCAACCTACCAACGCTCGTTCAACTGCCCGACGGGAATCGATCAAAGCCGAGTTCAGGTGGACATCGAGTCATGGGACGGCTCGATGATTGGAATATTGCTGAACGAAATCAGCCTGACACTGCCGTCGCAACCAATCAGTTGCCCGCTGTCGTTCGACGTCACGGATCACCTGCAACCCCACAACACGCTGGTCATTGAATTACAACCCAAAGAGAAAGAACATGGTTGTGTTGGGCTTACCGGCGAAGTCAGCTTGAAGATCGCCCCATCGCCCTGATGCGTAAGGGGTCATCTGAGAAGAGTCGAGCCATTGTCGTTCGACTTTCCAAGTCGAAAACGAACACCACCATCCGGCCAGACGCAAACCATACGCTCTGCGTCGCTACTGATAACCGTCACCTCCACCAAGGAACTGGGCGGAGATCGAGCAGAGCCATTCAGGCAAATGCGAGGAAGGGGGACGGTCTGCGCAGGTCGACGTTTGGGGATTGGCAAGACGTTTGGCAGCGCACGCTATCGACTTGGAAAGTCGAGCGACTATTGGGCACGCCCTATCGACTCGAAGAGTCGAGCATCAAAAACGCTACTTCAACTCCCGCATCATCTCCATTTGGACAGCGCGGTGGATGTGTTCGGATTTCAGAGAATTCAATGGGACCTCATGAATCGTGCCGGAACCGGATTTCAATCGAACGGTCTTTTTGTCCTTGATCTCCAAGAACTCCGCCCTGAGGCTCACTTTTCCATCGCGATCCGTCCAGATCGGGGCTTTTGTGTCTTCGCTACGCCGAGAGTTTCCTCTGAATCCGCCACCAACATAGTCCAAACCGTCCTCCAAGGTTTCCCTGGACGCACGAGTCCCCAGCGCTCCCCACATTCCATACGGACTCGGACTTCCCGGTGGTGTGTAATCATCGCCGAAGGACACTCCCGGCTTGCTCAAGTCTCCCGTGTCGATCGCGTCGCTGATGAAGGCGACCGCGCCGTCGCACATCAGCACGTGAACGCCATCGGCGTGTGCACTGCTGGCCGATGCGATCACGTCTTCGATGCCCAGTTCCGATGTGCATGAAGGAGAATTGGGTGGCAACACGGTTTGAAAACCAGTGATGATCGGCGACCCTTCCGACCAACGTGCCCCGCGACCAAAGCCCCAAAACTCGGGCTTTCCTTTGGCCGCATCAAGACAGAGTTGCGGCTCTTTGCTCAAGCCAGCAACGTCCTTGATGATTTCGCTCTTCCCTGGATCTCGTTTCTCGCTAGCGACGGTCTCCGAATACAAAATCGTGTTAGAAGTACCGTCAAGAAAATCTCGCATCTTCAGAGCTTGACTGGTCATGAAGGCACCACGATTGGCCGCACGCCGGCGCATCTGAACCTCGTGATCATTTGGATCGTCCAAAAATTGACCCTGCATCACCGTTCCGTCACCAAAATTGGCGACGTAGTTGGTCAGCGAGTCAACACTGCCTTGGGGAGACTCCAGCGTGTAAAGCACTTTCGGCACATCGACGGGCTCGTCGCCTCCGGCATCAGGGCATCGATACACCGATGGCGCCTTCCCCCAAGGCTCATACGCACTGGCGTCATAAGATGGAATCGGCCCCATCGGCGGAAACGACTTGCCGGTTTTTGGATTGCGGTAGGGATTCGCGATCTGCTCCCAAAGAGCTTGATGTTCGACAAAGGGCAGCAGCGCAACCAGGGGGCTCAATCGACCGGCGTTACACCCCGCAGGATCGTCGCTGCCGGTTGTACCGCCAGTGCCAAAGGGAAATGTTTTGTACGCAGCGTGGTAGTTGTGAAACGCCAACCCGATGCTGCGAAGGTTGTCGGCGCAGGCGCTGTTGCGTGCGGCAGCGCGTGAACGCGACAAGGTTCCCAACAAGATCGCCGCGATCAAGAACGTGCAAACGAGCATCGCGGCGGAATTTGTGATGCTTTGAAGACGACTATTCATTCCGACTGCCTCTCACCTGATAAAAACGTACTGTCAATGCCCGACACACCATCACCGCTGCTCCGCTTCCATTGCCGCCTCGTACTCTTTGATTTCCATCTCCATCACCGCGTCGATTGCGGGTTGATTGCCGAAACGGCGTGCACGTTGCCGGCCTTGGCCGCCTGGCGATATCCGCCAGCGACCCTCGGAATATCGCAAGTACATTCTGCCTGCGGGAGACCTTTCACCGATCTGAATCCCCAGGTTGTCCTCATCGACGGACATTCCACTCATATCCTTGGTTTCAATTCCTCGAATCGCATCATCGAATGATTGAATCAGCATGCCTCGGTTTCGATAAATGTTGGTGCTCATCGCAGGGATGTCATCAACGTTCTCTGGTGCGATGATGATGAACTGTTGGATGAACCTTGGAAATTCTTTTTGTTCCAACAACGCAACAGCTTCCTTGAGTTGCGGCAACAATACCATACGAGCTTCGACAGCGGCCTTCACGGTCGACTCGACGATGGAATACGCGTCTTCGCTGCCAAGATCCGAGAGCGTCAAGTACTTCCGCTTCCCCTCTTCGTCGACCAACAAGACTTCGCCACTGGGTCGGTAATTGGCTAGCCAGCCATCGACCGTGGTCTTTCCGTCACTCATGGTCCACGTCCGCATCGGTTTCTTCTTGATCTCGGCCAACTCAATCGCCGTCAGACCACGTCGAGGCGTCGTGATCGCAGAGTCGTCTGAGTGGGGATTCATATCGATGACTTCTGCGCTGGCTCGTGTCCCGAGCGCTCCCCACAGCCCATAGGGACTCTGAGAACCTGGTTTCGCAAACCCGCCATTGTTGGGCGGATCGCCGATCGCCACGCTCGGCCGAGTCGTGTCACCAGTATCAATTTTGGATGTCACAAACGCGACCGCTCCGTCACAGTACAACACGTGTGTTCCGGGACCGTGATGGCTGGATGCCGACATGACCGCCGTGTACTCGCCGTCGTCGGATGTCGCCGAAGGTGAATCCGGTGGCAGGATGGTTTGGAAACCTTGGGAACGAATCGCACCGTCGGCCCAACACGCCTGACGCCCCTCCGGCCAAAACTCCTTGCCCTGCTGAGCTTCAAACACCAGCGACGGGTTCATCGGCAAACCCGAGACGTTCTTTGCCACCGGCTTTCCAGCAATCTGGGACTCGGCCATCATCAACGTGTTGGACAGCCCGTCCAGAAAATCGCGAAAACGCAGCGCCCTTTGTTTGCAAAACGCACCTCGCTGCGTGGCTAGCTCCAGTTGTGTGATCGCAGGTTCCGGCGGCTTTGGCGAGTCGCCATGCCCCGCACCGACCCTCAAGATCCCGTCGCCGTAGTTGAGCACGTAGCTGCTGGCGTTGGGATACTGTTTGCTGGCCGGATCCTCGGGGCAGACCAACGGCTCTGGACGCTGTGACCAGGGCACGTATTTCTGTGCGTCGTACCAGGGAACCGGCCCCATCGCTGGATAGGAGACACCGTTGAGTCGCATCGGGTTAGACAGGTATTCCCACAGACGCTGCTCTTCCATGAACGGAGTCAGGCCGACAAACGCGCTGAGCCGTCCCGCATTGCCCGCCAGGGGCTCATCCACAGACCCTTGATCGGTCCCGCCCGCGCCCATCGGCATCAGCCGGTATGCAGAATGATAGTTGTGGATGGCGAGTCCGAGTTGCTTGAGATTGTTATCGCACTCGAATTGCCTGGCCGCATGCCGATGCCTCTGGACCTGCATCAGCATCAATGAGCTGATCAATCCACAGAGGATCAGCCCCACGGCACAGTCGGCCACGCACCATCGTCGTATCATTTTCGCACCCTTTCGGATCGCAGGTCTACCGGATTCCCATCGCCCCCTCAGGGTAGCGAATCACGCGATGTGCTGCTGAAAAACATGACTTTTCAAAAGGCTTTTTTACGATCCTGATCAAATCAGAGCCTGCACAGAACTTCAGGTCGCGCTACCGAACGATTGCTTTTAACGCTTGATTCACCATTGCTGAACTGAATCCGGTCAGCTTGGCGTGCGACGGACACCATCCCATCAGGAATCGATGAAAATCCGCCCAGCCGATCGAAAACAAGTCACTCCATTCCTGATGCAATGGCGTCCAAATGGATGACTTTCCGCTCCGGACTAAACTCTCCCGCAGCATTTCAAAGTAGTCATCCAGCAAATCGTCACAGCGATCCTGCAGCACCGCTTCGCTCAAACAACTGCCCAGGAAATACGCGACGTCCTTCATTCCGCAACCGCCACCGACGTACTGAAAATCAACCGCGGCGACCTCCCGTTGCGACAGACTGAAACAAAAATTCGCGACCTTTGCATCCCCGTGCACCAACGTTTGAAACCGTGCGTCACTCAAGACTTGATCGATCCGCCCCGCCGCACGCTTCAGGTCACCGTTCTCCATCACGGCAAGCTCATCAGGTCGCGTCGCCAGATGCCAGTAAGTCCCGACCGGCCACAGTCCATGCCAACTTTCCCTAGCGTTTTGACTTGGTGAGTCGGTCCGGTCCTCAAGAAACGTCGCGTGAAAACTTGCCAGCCATCCCAAACAAGCGTGTACACCAATATCGGTCAGCCGGTGATGTCGACCGGCGTAACCGACTGCGTCCAAATCTTCCAAGACCAGCAGATGTCCCGTGTCATCCGAGCGAACGGCCAGACAACGCGGCACCCGGCACGGCGACGCTGGATCACATCGATCACTCCAGTCTCGATACCAAGCCCGTTCGACTTCGTAGGATCGCATTTTTCGACAGTGGGAAATGTCGGTGTCCCAACCTCGCGGATGCCCAGCGGCATGCGATGGCGGCGAGACATGCTTGACGATCACTGACGGAACCGGCGCGTCGACAAGGCCAACGCGAACAATTTGTCCATACCCGCTCCAAAGCGTTTGAACGAGTTCTGCGGAGTCGACCGCCTTCGCAGCAACCGCTTCGCAAACATAACTCAACAGACGATCGTCCATCCGTATTCCATGCATCCTTTTGTGATTGAATCTTTGACGCGTCCACAATCTATCACTGTTTCAAGAATGGCTCCCCTCTCCCCCAAGGTTTTCGCGCGAAGGACTCAGCCATTGCCCAAGTCGACATCGCGAAACCTTGGGGGAGAGGGACAGGGGGTGAGGGGGAATTCAGTCCGGCGAGCGAGACTTTCGGATACACTCATGATTAGCCATCCCGCTCCGTCCCGCCTCACCGAGCTCTCATCCCGCTATGCGTCCCGCTACCCTCGTCATCCCGTTCCTGATTTGCAACGCATTCGCATTGTCGCCACCGCACACCTTCGGCGGGTCAGACACAATCCTGTTCAATCGTGACATTCGTCCGATCCTTTCGGAGAACTGTTTTCATTGCCATGGTCCAGACCGGGCCACTCGACATGCCGACCTGCGGTTGGATCAACCAGAATCCGCTGCGAACGTTCTTGCCGGCGATTCACCTGATGACAGCGAACTGGTTCGCCGCATCTTGTCAGACGATCCCGATGAACAGATGCCACCGCCTGATTCTCGCAAGGCCCTGACGCCGGATCAGATTTCGAAACTCACCCGTTGGGTCGAACAAGGAGCAAAGTACCAAGGTCACTGGGCATTCATCTCACCACAGAAAAGCTCACCTCCGATTCATGCTGATGACTCATGGTCTCGCGGCACCATCGATCGCTTCGTCTACGATCGCCTGTCAAAGGAAAACTTATCCCCGTCTCCACCTGCGGATCGCAATACGCTGATTCGACGCATCACGCTGGACTTGACCGGACTGCCTCCCACACCAGCGGATGTCGACGCGTTTGTGAAGGACCACTCGGCTGGCGCGACGGAGCGATTGATCGACCGCTTGATGCAATCGCCTCAATACGGCGAGCATCACGCCCTGCCTTGGCTGGAGGCCGCACGCTACGCCGACACGGACGGCTACCAGAACGATCGCTATCGCTACCAACACGTTTGGCGTGACTGGGTAATCGACGCGATGAACAACAATATGCCGTACGATCAATTCATCATCGAACAACTTGCCGGAGACATGCTGCCCGAAGCGACCTTGCGGCAACAAATCGCCACCGGCTTTGGTCGCAATCATCGCATCAACTCCGAAGACGGCTCGATCCCAGAAGAATGGCGAACCGAGTACGTCGCCGATCGTGTCGACACCTTCGGCACCGTGTTCCTTGGTTTGACCGTCGGCTGCGCCCGATGCCACGATCACAAGTACGACCCGATTTCACAAACCGAGTACTACCAGCTGTTCGCATACTTCAACAACATCGCTGAATGGGGCGTCGGCCCGAATAACGGCAACAGCCCCCCGTTCATCGAAGTCCCCGCAAGCTGGCCCAACTTGAGCCCCATCGAGAACCGCCGGATCGTGCCTGACCCGGTCAAGCTGACGCGGGCACGCAAGGAAGCCGGCAACGGTCTGCAAAGACCTCAGGCGGGTTCCCCCAAGACCGTGATGGTGATGCACGAGTCCGACCAGCCGCGCGAAACCTTTGTTCTAATCCGCGGACAATACAATGCTCCTGACACCGACCGTCCGGTCTCCCCGGGCGTTCCAAAATCACTTGACGTTGCCCCACGCGATGAGCAGCAAATTCCCAAGACAAGGTTGGACTTGGCAAGATGGTTGACCCGGCCCGGACATCCGCTGACCGCTCGTGTCGCCGTCAATCGGCTTTGGCAACAACTCTTCGGTACAGGGCTGGTCGAATCCAGTGACAACTTCGGTGCCCAAGGATCACCGCCGTCGCACCCCGAACTGCTCGACTACCTTGCGGTTCGCTTGCAAGAAACCGGCTGGGACCTGCGCAAAATCGAGAAAGAAATCCTGCTCAGCGCGACCTACCAACAGTCTTCAGTCATCACAGACGAACTTGCCCAACGAGACCCGAAAAACCGCTTGCTCGCGCGGGGGCCACGCGTCCGCATGTCGGCGTACATGCTGCGTGATCAAGCTCTCTCAACCAGCGGCCTGCTCGTCCACCACGTCGGCGGACCGTCCGCCAAACCCTACATGCCGCCCAAGATTTGGTCGTCGATCTCCAACAACAAGTACACACAGGACACCGGAGCAAACCTGTTTCGACGCAGCCTCTACACGTATTGGCGTCGGACAATTCCACCGCCAACGATGATGAACTTCAACGCTGCGGCGCGCGAAGTCTGTGCGGTGCAAACCGAATCCACCAATACGCCGCTGCAAGCGTTGACGCTGATGAACAACAAACTGTTCGTTGAAGCCGCCCGTGTGATGGCCGGGCGAATGATTGATTCCAACCCGGAAGACGTTGTCACCCAAATCGAACACGGGTTCAAGCTCGCCACCTCACGTCTGCCAAATGAGGCAGAACTCAAAGTGCTACGCAAAGCATACGATCAGTTTTTACAGCAGTATCAAACCGACCGAGCGGCCGCGGAAAAACTGCTGTCGGTCGGCAGTTCTCCACCTGCCAAAACCAACGAAGTCGACCAACTGGCGGCGATGGCAATGACGGCTTCCCTGATCATGAACCTTGACGAAACGATCACCAAGGAATGACGACGATGAATCACTTGAACCCCTTCTCGCGACGTTCCATGCTGCTCGGCTCACTCGGATTGGGCACGCTGCTGGGCAGCGAATTGACTGCGAATTCGTTTGCGGCGGACACCAACCCGCTGGGCGGCCTGGCATCCTTGCCTCATTTTCCGGCCAAAGCCAAACGGGTGATCTTTCTGTTTCAATCGGGCGGTCCCGCGCAGATGGACTTGTACGACCACAAGCCCCACCTCGCGGATCGTTTCGGCGAAGACGTCCCCAAAAGCGTTTACCCGGACGATCGCAAAACGACGATGAGTTCGGCCCAAGCGAACTTTCCCGTCGCGCCAAGCATCTTTAAGTTCTCGCAACATGGCGAAGCAGGCACGTGGATCAGTGAGCTGCTGCCCCACATCGCATCGCACGCCGATGACCTGTGCGTCATTCGCTCGATGCACACCGACGCGATCAATCATGATCCGGCGATCACATTTCAACAAACGGGATCGCAAATCCCCGGTCGCCCCAGCATCGGTTCTTGGCTCAGCTACGGCCTGGGCAGTGAAAACGCCGACTTGCCCGCGTTTGTCGCGATGAGCAGTCGTGGCAGCGGCAAGACCGGTCAACCACTTTATGATCGACTCTGGGGCAGCGGATTCCTGCCGTCGAAACATCAGGGAGTAAAGTTTCGCAATCAAGGCGACAGCGTCTTGGACATCTCCGATCCGGCCGGCGTCTCTCGTGACATGCGTCGCACGATGCTTGACTCCCTCAGTGAACTCAACACCATCAAACACGCCACGGTAGGCGACACCGAGATCCACTCTCGCATCGCCCAGTACGAACTCGCATTTCGCATGCAAACGTCTGTGCCGGAGTTGCTGGACCTGTCAGATGAATCTGCCGAGACACTGCAGCAATACGGCGCCGACGTTCAGAAACAAGGAACCTACGCTCACAACTGTTTGATCGCACGCCGGTTGGCAGAGCGTGGCGTCCGGTTCATTCAGTTGTTTCATCAGGGCTGGGACCAACACGGAAACTTGCCCGGTCAAATTCGCAAGCAGTGCGGGGACACCGACCAAGCCACCGGCGCACTCTTGGCAGATCTGAAGCAACGTGGAATGCTAGAAGACACGCTGGTCGTGTGGGGCGGTGAGTTCGGTCGTACGATTTACAGCCAAGGCAAATTGACCAAGACCGCTTACGGGCGCGACCATCACCCCGGTTGCTTCACCATGTGGATGGCCGGCGGCGGCGTCCGCGGCGGAACCAACTATGGTGCCACGGACGACTACAGCGTGAACGTTGCCGAAAACCCAGTCAGCGTCCACGACTTGCACGCCACGATCATGCACCTGCTGGGGATCGACCACGAACGATTGATCTACAAGTACCAAGGACGCGATTTCAGATTGACCGACGTCGCGGGGAATGTGGTGAAAGAAATATTGGCGTGATGAGGATAAGAGTTCATCCACAAACCCAGGGCCACCATGTCGTGTCCCTCCAGGACGGGCATACATGCGTTGCCCCGAAGGGGCGTTACATGAAAGCCCAGGGCAAAGCGAAGCGACGCCCTGGGTATACATACAACCAGAAGACAAAAAGCCCTGAAGGGGCGTTACAAACCTTCAATCCCAAACGTAACGTTCATCAAGTTCAATTTCGTGCCGACGAAAAAACTCTCGCAACTCTACCTGAAACGACATGCGACGATGGTGCTGCTCTTGATTCTCGATGTATCGCCGCACCGCTTCCACTTTCGATTGACTTACAGAGAACGCGGCGTAACCGGATTGCCAACTGAAATCCAAGTTCCCGGTTCCTTCGGTGGTTTTCATCCACTTCGAACTGGACTTCTTCACTTCTTGACAACTTTCTTGAGCGCATGATTCTTTGACAATGAGAACAATGCGTGCACATGGTCGCCGACTCCACCAATAATCAGAGCTGGGCTTTCCCACTGCCGAAAGATACCGGCTTGATATGCGTAGAGTGGCTGTCGAATCGGCTCTGGTATCCAATCCATTCTATGCTTGGTGCTGTAGATGAGATGGACAAGGTTTCCGACAAGAGATTGCCCCATGAGAATGCTCCCTTACTGAATCTACGCGGGTCTCGAAGCCGCGATTGTTTTAACGAATGAACCTCACAACCCATCAATGTAACGCCCACTTCGGGGCTTGTGGGGCAACTACGCACAAGAACCCAGGGCGGCGCTGCGCTCTGCCCTGGGCTATTTTGTAATGTCCCTTCGGGACGGAATCTGTCACATCCCTTCGGGACGGAAATAATGCTCACCGCCCCGAAGGGGCCCGACATGAAAGCCCAGGGCAGAGCGCAGCGCCGCCCTGGGTAACCGAACACGCGATTACCACCTGGCCCGGAAAGGGGCAAAAGGGTCGCTACTCGACCGTGTGCACCAACACCAAATTGTGCGCGCGATCGACCACGCCGCTGCCGGTGACAAACACCACGCGGTCGCCCGGCTTGAGATAGCCAACCTGCTTGCCCCAATCACAGATTTCCGTCATCAACATTTGTGTGTCATCCAATTGCGATGTCGCAATCGGTTTGATCCCCCACAGCAGATTCATTCGTCGCAACGCGTCATTGTTGTCGCTCGCGCCCAACGTCGGAATGCGACTTCTGGACTTGCTCTTGACCCAAGCCGTACCGCCGCTCCTGGTCGCGATGACGATCAAACTTGCGTGAATCGCTTCGGCAATGTTCGTTGCCGCGTAGGTCACGGCCGTCGTGATGGGGTGCACTCGATTGGTAATCGTTCGATCGAACATGTCGTGCGACAACGCTCGCTCGGTTGCCGTCATGATCCTGCTCATCATCTCAACGACTTTCACTGGATGATCACCAATCGCCGTTTCACCGCTGAGCATACACGCGTCCGCGCCATCCAGAATCGCATTGGCCACGTCACTGGCTTCGGCGCGCGTGGGCCGTGAATTGTGGTGCATCGATTCCAACATCTGGGTGGCCACAATCACCGGTTTGACCTTTTCCTTACACATCGCAATGATGCGTTTCTGCGCCAAAGGTGTTTCCGCGACATCGATCTCAACGCCCAAATCTCCACGCGCAACCATGATGCCATCGGCGGCTTCCACGATCTCCTCCAAGTGCTCCAACGCTTCGGGCTTCTCGATCTTGGCGATCACCAACGCGTTGCAGTCATGGCTGGTCAGCAAGCTTTTCAAGGTCCGAACGTCCTCGGCTTTGCGGACGAACGACAGACTGACAAAATCGATTCCGTTCTTCGCCGCCCACATCGCATTTTCGATGTCCGCGGGTAACATTGCTGAAACCGACAATGCAGCGCCGGGCAAGTTGATTCCTTGACGGCTGCGGATCTCGCCTGGTGCCGTAACACGGCAGACCGCCCGATCTTTCTGGACAGACTCAACTTTGAGTGAAACCGTCCCGTCGGCCAACATCACGCGATTGCCAACGCTCAACTCGTCCACCAGTTTTTTGTAAGTACTGGTCAGTTCATTGGGTGCATTGGATTCGCCGCGGACAAAGGAAATCTCCATTCCCAGATCACAATACAACGGCTCCTCCCGCAACTCGCCCAAGCGAATCTTGGGGCCCGAGAGATCGAGCAACACGCCGACCGGCACACCGACGCGATCCGATGCGGCGCGGATGTTGTTGAGCTTGAACTCGTGATCGGCCTGCTTGCCGTGTGCGGTGTTGATCCGAAAGACGTCCACGCCGGCGGTGATCAGGGCCGCGAGCATGTCGATGCTTTCACAAGCAGGACCGACCGTGGCAACGATTTTTGTACAAGCCTGCTCAAGCGATGGACGCGTCATGCCAACATTTTCCCTGGTTCGAGGTCGATATTCCAGCGGTTGTTGTATCGACCATGGCTTCGAGAATCCAGATAAACTCACTCAGATACGGGAATTGCACCCCGTACCGACCCTGCTAAGGCCGATGCCGATCCGCTAGGCGTTCGACTTATCCTTGAATTTCGTCTGCCTCATGAACGCTATCGACCGTGAAACGTCGAGCGACGGTCAGCATGGCTGTGCATCCAACTGACCTGGGTTAAACTTCATCGGGTTGATCGACTCACCGCCCTACCCTGCTCTGCCCTGCTGACACCGTCGACCCATTGAACGCTTCCCCCTCTCCTCTGCCGACTGCGATCATCACCGGTGGCTCCGCCGGTTTGGGCCGGGTGATCGCGGAGACATTCTTGCAACGCGGTTACCGGGTCATGATCGTTGGACGCAACGAAACAAGATTGCAACGTGCGTCGCAGACCATCAATCATCCTGAACTGCACACGGCACAGTGTGACTTGCTCAACACGGAACAAACGCAATCCCTTGCCGATCGTGTTCAACGAGAATTGGGTCGCCTCGATGTCCTGGTCAACTGCGTCGGCGCCAGCGATCGATCACTGGTGAGTGAACTCACCCCCGATCGATTGCACGAATTGATCGATCAAAACGTCGTGACGATGCTGCTGTGCAGCCAATCGATGGCGGGATTGCTGGAGCAAAGCTCAGGTACCATCGTCAACATCGGGTCACTCGCGGGCAAAGTCGGCGCGAGGTATCTGGGCGGCTACAACGCGGCCAAACACGCACTGACTGGGCTGACCCAGCAAATGCGTTTGGAAATGCTGCCCAAGAACATCCACGTAGCGATCGTTCACCCCGGCCCGATCCGCAGAGACGACGCAGGTGCACGATACGACGATCGGGTCAGCACTTCGATGCCTGCCCAAGCGGCCCAGCCAGGTGGCGGCACCAGCGTCAAAGGACTGGACCCCCAACGCGTGGCCGACGCCGTGCTACGCTGCGTCGAGCGAAAAAAACGCGACATCATTTTGCCCGCCCACATGCGGTGGATGATCGCGCTGGGCAATGCGTTCCCCTCACTAGGCGATTGGTTGCTGCTCAAGTTCACTTCCAAACGCGGGGAATGACTGGGTTACAATGGTGGACGTCGCAATCCTTCCAATGAATCCCCTTCCATCGGACTCCCACCATGTCTCGGTTCCGGCCCTTCCCTGCCCTGCTCTGCCTCTTTGCTTGCGTCCTCCTTTGCCCATCGAGCCATGCTGCTCAATCCGGCAAGCCAAACTTCGTGGTGATCTTTTGCGATGACCTGGGCTGGGGCGACTTGTCGTGCTATGGCCACCCCACGATCTCCACACCCAACTTGGATCGCATGGCGGACGAAGGAACCCGCATGACCCAGTTCTATGTCGCCGCTCCCGTGTGCACCCCCAGTCGTTCGGCGCTGATGACCGGGCGCTACCCCGTTCGAACCGGGATGTGTGGCAAGCGGCGTGTGCTGTTCCCCAATTCGATCGGCGGTTTGCAGGCAAGCGAACACACGGTCGCCGAAGTCCTGCAGTCAAACGGCTACGCGACCGGCATGGTGGGAAAATGGCACCTCGGCCACCTGCCCGAGTACTTACCCACGCAACACGGATTCGACAGCTACTACGGCATTCCTTACAGCAATGACATGGACAACGTCGCGCCAAAGGAGATGAGACGCACAGTCTTCGAAGATCCGGACTACCATCATTTCAACGTTCCCCTGCTGTCAGGCTCCGGTGACGACGTCAAACAAATCGAACGCCCGGTCAATCAAAACACAATCACTCGGCGATACACCGAAAAGGCCACCGAGTACATTCGCGACAACAAAGACAAGTCCTTTTTCCTTTACCTTGCCCACTCGCTGCCTCACGTCCCACTGTTTCGCGACAAACCCTTCGAAGGTCACTCACGGGCAGGCCTTTACGGAGACGTGATCGAAGAAATCGACTGGAGTGTGGGCCAAGTCCTGGACACACTTCGCGAGCTGAATTTGGACAAGGAAACGCTGGTTGTTTTCACCAGCGACAATGGGCCCTGGCTCTCCTTCGGCGACCAAGGCGGCTCCGCTGGACCACTGCGTAACGGCAAAGGCACCACGTTCGAAGGCGGACAGCGTGTCCCCGGGATCTTTTGGATGCCCGGTACGATCCCAGCCGGTGTGATCAGTCGAGAACTCGCCAGCACCCTGGACATGCTGCCGACGTTTGCCGCCATGAGCGGCACGCCGCTGCCCGAAAACGTGGTCCTGGATGGCTATGACATTTCCAAAACACTCATCGATGGAGAGCCATCCCCCAGACACGCGATGTTCTTCTATCGCGACACGCGATTGATGGCCGTTCGCTACGGACGATACAAAGCACACTTCTTGACACAAGACAGCTATGTCCCCGGCAGCAATGTCGTCAACACCCACGATCCACCACTGCTATTCGACTTGGAACTGGACATCAGCGAAAAACGGGACGTCGCCGCGGCCCATCCCGAAGTGATTTCCGACATCCAACGAATCGTTGCCGATCACAAAGCCAACATGGTGATGGCCGAAAGCCAATGCGATCGCAAGTGATGCTCTAGCGCTTCAGAACAATCCGACGCGAGGTGGACTGCGTCGGGTTGATACGGCAGGTGAGGAACGCGATATTGATTGGCCCAATTCCTCTCCGCCATTCCCGCTTACTCCCAAGATCGCCATGAGTGCATTTCCCGATATCCCCACGGTCCAGTACGAAGGCCCCGAAAGCGACAATCCGCTGGCGTTTCGCTGGTACAACCCCGATGAAATGGTCGAAGGAAAGTCGATGAAGGACCATTTTCGGTTCTCCATCGTCTACTGGCACACCTTTCGTGGCACCGGTGCCGACCCGTTCGGTCCTGGCACCGCCGTGCGACCTTGGGATGACGGTAGCGAATCGGTCCAAAACGCCCAGAATCGCGCCCGCGTTGCATTCGAGCTGTTTGAGAAACTGCAAGCGCCCTACTACGCATTTCATGATCGCGACGTCGCACCCGAAGGCAGCTCGTTGGCCGAGACCAACGCAAACTTTGACGCCGTCGCGGATGTCCTGGCAGAAGAACAGAAACGTAGCGGCGTGAAATTGCTCTGGGGCACCGCCAACATGTTCAGCAACCCGCGTTTCATGCACGGAGCTGCCACGACCTGCAACGCCGACGTCTTCGCGTACGCGGCAGCCCAAGTCAAAAAGGCGATGGAAGTCACGCATCGACTGGGTGGGGAAAACTATGTTTTCTGGGGCGGCCGCGAAGGCTACCAGAACTTGTACAACACCGACATGAAACGCGAACTGGATCACCTCGCTCAGTTCTTTCACATGGCCGTCGACTATGCCAAACAAATCGGATTCACCGGTCAGTTCCTGATCGAACCCAAACCCAAAGAACCGACCAAGCATCAGTACGATAGCGATGCCGCCGCCTGTTTGAACTTCCTGCGTGCTTATGACCTGACGGATCACTTCAAACTCAACCTGGAAACCAACCACGCGACGTTGGCCGGGCACACGATGATGCACGAGATCGACTACGCTGGTCATCAAGGTGCACTGGGCAGCATCGACGCCAACACGGGCGACATGCTGCTTGGCTGGGACACCGACCAGTTCGGGACCGACTACTACCTGACCACTCAGATGATGTACTACATCCTCAAACACGGTGGCCTGGGCAGCGGTGGCGTGAATTTCGACGCCAAAGTACGACGCGAGTCGTTTGAGCCGATCGATTTGTTCTACGCACACATCGGCAGCATGGACGCGTACGCAAAGGGGCTCAAGATCGCCGCAGCAATCCGCGCCGACAACGCTTTGGAGAGCTTCATCGAGAAGCGTTACAGCAGTTGGGACAGCGGAATCGGAGCTAAGATCGAATCCGGCTCTGTCGGCTTTGCAGATCTGGAAGCCTACATGCTGGAAAAGGGCGAAGCCGAAGCCAACATCAGCGGTCGCCAAGAACTACTCGAGAACGTCGTCAACAAGTACATCGACCGAGTTTGACGAAGTAGTTTGACCTTTCGAGGCTGGGCCACTTTTTGCAAATCGTCTCATCGTCACTTAAGCTGGCCTGAGACGATTGTCACGATTCCATGCACTCAGGTGAGCCCGCCCTGGCAATGAGCAACAACCTGCTGAAACTATCCGCTGCCGAATACGATCAAATGATCGCCAAGGGAGCGTTTGACGGCATCAATCGCCGGATCGAGATGATTCGCGGAGAACTGCGAGAAATGAACCCCGCCGGTCCGTTGCACTGCGACTACGTCAACTTCCTGAACCGATGGTCCACGTCCGTGACTTTGCAAAGCAACCTGGTCATACAAGTGCAAAGCGGAATTGATTTACAAGACAGTCGCCCCGAGCCGGATATCACTTGGCTAAAACCAGGTCGCTACTCCAAGAAGCATCCTGGTGCTGACGATATTTTGCTGCTGATCGAGGTAGCCGATAGCAGTGTTGACGCCGACTTGGGTGAAAAGGCTCGTCTTTACGCCGAGCACAGAATCGTCGAATACTGGGTCGTCGATATCGCCGCAAAATGCGTCCACAGTCATCGGGACAGCAACGGCCGAGAGTATGCCACGTACCAAGTAGTCGACGCTGGAGGCGAAATCGCACCAAGCTGCCAACCCGAGATTGCGCTCAAGCTACCCGAACTGTTCGTGGGGTAGCTGCAACCGGGCTAGTCGCGGCTTGCTCGGACTGATGCGAAAACTGTCTGCGCGGATCGGCCGCCACGCGATAGCCACGGTTTTCGTGACTCAACCGTGGCTATCGCCAAAACGGCTAACCCCAAAATCAAGACTGAATGATGCGCGAGAAAGGAATTCTGGCGAATCCCATTACGGGGTGCGATTCATTTCTGATCGGCCAACTGACGTCGTGCCCACGCCGCAGCACCTTTCGCTCCGGCATCATCGCCGAGTTTCGCAGCCACGACCTTGAAGCGATCCTTGTAGACGCTCATCACGCCATTTTGTGCGGTGCTGGTGACCGTGTCGACGAACAGCTTTTCCATCGCTTCGACTAGACCGCCGCCCAACACGATCGTGTCGGGACACAGGATGTGAACGATGTTGATCACTCCGATTCCGATCGTCTCGGCTGCTTGCTCGACCAATCGACGAATCGCTGGATCGTGTTCAATCGAATCCGCCAACGCACCACTACGGATATCGGCAAGGTCCGTACCGCATTCCTTCTTCAATCGTGGTGCGTCGCCACGGTACGCCGCCTTGGCCGCTTCCGCTGCAATCGACAATCGGCTCGCTTCGGCCTCCAACGTCCCCAACAATTCGATTCCGCTGCCCCGGCCGCTACTACTGATCCGGGTGTGACCAACTTCCATGCAACTGACGCCGGCTCCGTGCAAGATGTTGCCTTCGTAAACACATCCGCCTCCGACACCGGTACCAGGAAAGATTCCGACCACACATCGCGCACCTTTCGCAACGCCGAATTGGTACTCGCCGTAAACGCCGGCGTCGACGTCGTTGAGCACCACCACGGGACAGCCAAACTCTTTCGTCAGACTGTCGCCGACCTTGACGTCGTCCCAGCCCAAGTTCGGCGTCGTCAGAATGCGTCCCTTTTCGATGTCGATCGGTCCAGGGCAACCGATGCCGATCCCGGCGATCTGCTTGGGATCAAGCTCGCTTTCCTCCAGCAACCGATGGATCGTCGAGATGATCCGGGCAGTCCCGCTGTCACTTGCGTCGCGACCGCGTGTCTTTCGACGGCGACGCCCCAGCTCTCGCCAGTCGTTGTCATAAGCAATGGCCAGCATCTTCGTGCCGCCCAAGTCAAATCCGATCCAGTATTTCTCAGGGTGATCCGTCATGATTCCTCGCGCACAGAACGGGTAACAAGTCATTAAGATGACGCGTTGCCCTACCACCCCACAACCCGACTCTTTTTTTGCGTCTCACGTCCCAGCGGCCACGGTGATGAAAAAATTGCCGCAGCCCTGAAATAAGACGCCCTCCTTGCGCATCCCACCTTCGCGACAGCGAAAAACATGAACGACCTGCCGGCCCCACCAGACGATTCGACTCCCCAGTCGACACGCGATCGGGCGGACATCGCCGATCAGTGGAAGGCCCTGTTCGAGGAAATTCGGCCGGGTTTGCAAGCATTTCTTCGCAGTCGACTCAGCCAGTCCGCCGACGTCGAGGATTGCCTGCAAAGCGTTTCCGTCACGATGCTGGAAAAAGGACTCGATGTCGCACCACCCGCCAGAAGGGCATGGTTATTCCAGGTAGCTGCCAACGAGGCCGCAAAATTCTGGCGAAAGAAAGCGACCACGCAGCGAGTACTGGAAAAACAAGCCACCTACACCACCGAATCGACCGACCCTGATCCCGCCGACTGCCTCAGCCTCGACGAAACCAACCAAGAGATCCAATCCGCTCTGCGAAAGCTCCCCACAGACTGGCAGACGATCATTCGAATGCGAATTCACGATGGAATGACGTTTCAAGCAATCGCCGACGAACTGAACATCCCACTGGGCACCGCCCTGACCCAAATGCGACGCGGACTGCAACGAATTCGCGAGCAAATCGAACCCGAATGAACACCGATCCAACAACTGCGACCTTCCCGTCATGAGACACGAACCCCACCACTGCACCAAGACTTTGGATGATCAAATCCAGCAGGATTGTTTGCTGTATCTGCTAGGCGAACTGTCCGCCGATCGCCAAGCCGATTTTGAAGCCAGTCTTTGCGATTCGGCCATTGCCGATGAATTGAATCGACAGAGCGAACTGCTGATCCGTGTTTCTCATTGCAAGTTCGAGACACCGGTCCATGCAGAGACGAGCACAAAAACAAATCTGGATCGCAACCCTCACTCCCCTGCCCTGCCCCGCTGGCGAGTCGCTGTCTCGCTATTGGCGATTGCCGCAACCGTGTTGATCCTTGTGACATTGAACACTTCGCCGGGCAGCAACTCGTCGGTAATCCGAACCTCGCAAGCCGAACAACCATCGGTGGATCTGATGATCGCCAAAGCATGGGTGGAGCAGCCCGGTTCCATGGCAATGGATGACGTGCCCAACTTGTCAAGTGATTGGCTGACGCCGGAAGAGTTTGAAACTCAGCCGACGGAAGAATCCCTTGACGAATCATTCTCGTGGATGGTGGTCGCCGTCGCTGCAGGAGACGACATTGATGGTTAGACACACTAAATTCCTCGTATGCGCATCAATGCTGATCGGCTGCTCATTTGCCGGCGCCGTGGAACCCGCCATACGCCTTGCGGACGCACAAGCAGACGCCTCCGGCAAAAGCAAAAACGTCGAGCGTTCGTCAAAACAAAACAACGATGCGCGTGAAGCTCCCCAAGTCGATGAGACCACGGAAGAACGTGTGCTAGAGATGGTTCAATCTCATCTCCCTGAGTTGCAGCGTTTGTTGGATCAATTGCGAATGAACGAGCCGCGTCAGTATCGAGTGGCGATTCAGAACTTGGCGAAATCTGCCAAACGCTTAGAGATGGCCGCCAATCGCGATCCTCGTTTCTTTGAACTCGAACTGACGGTGATCAAGTCACAGACCGCAGTCAACCTGTTGATCGCCAAACTCAAGGTGCGAGATAGCAAGAGCGATCGCCAAGCCCTGCAGAAGGCGACCGAACAGATTCACGACGCCGAAACGGCGCGTGCCCAGTATGACGTCGACCAAATGCAAGAACGCTTACAGCGTGCACAACAACAACTTGCTGCTGCTCAAAAACGTTTGCAGTCCCGTCAAGCCGACCGTACTACTCAAATCGAACGGTCTTTCGCCGGCAATCTTCGGAAAGCCGGACGCAAAGACGCCCCCGCCCCCGTCAAGAAAACCCCCGCTAAAGAATCCTCGCCGTAGTAGCTTGCTTGGCAAATTCGTTTGCCTTGTCCGCTTTGCTGTTGCGAATTCACCCACCGGAAAAAGTCCCCATGAAACGAAACGTTCTCTCACTTTGCTGCATCGCCTCGATCATGGCACTCGGAGTCCTGACCGGTAGCGACCTGATCGGTAGTGCCAGTGCAGACGAAACTCTTGTGGCCACCAGCGTCTCGGCAACAAAAACAACCTCCAATGCCTCGCCCTTGATCGCACCGATCGATCAACGTTATGCCCCCGCGACGGCAACGGAAGTCCCCGACTTTCAAAAGCATGTGGTGCCATTATTGGGCCGCTTGGGATGCAACGGTCGCGCCTGCCACGGTTCGTTTCAAGGTCGCGGTGGATTCCAGCTTTCGCTCTTTGGCTATGACTTCAAAGCCGACCATGATGCCTTGATGGAAGAAAACTCAGGCCGCGTGGACACCGATGATGTGGCGGAAAGCCTCATGTTGGCCAAGCCGATCGATGCCGACGTTCACGAAGGCGGCAAGCGCTTCGATGTCGATGGCTGGGAGTATCGCGTCTTTAAAAATTGGGTCGCCGACGGGGCGAAATTCGAGAAGACCCAGTTGCAGAAACTAGAGCAACTGGAAATCTTGCCCGCTGAAATCCGATTCGCCGACACCGCCCAATCCGTCCAACTCCAAGCCATCGCCCATTGGGCCGATGGCACTCAAGAAGACGTCACACCGCTGTGCCGCTTCAGCAGCAACGACGACTCGATCGCGGACATCGACTCGATCGGCATCGTCAAATCCGGCGACCGTGGGGACACTCATGTCGTGGTTTATTACGACAACGCCGTGGTCACGATTCCTGTGATCCGCCCGATTGCCAAACCGCTGAATATTGCGGCCAGCAGCAACAAGCCGATCGACCAACTCGTTCAACAAAAACTCAACAAACTCGGTGTCGTCCCAGCACCGCTGTGCAGCGACTCGGAGTTCATCCGCCGTGCTTCGCTGGACATCACTGGAGTCCTGCCGTCTGCCGAAACCGTCCGGGACTTCTTGGCCGACGGTTCGAGCGACAAACGAGAACGCTTGGTCAACAACCTGCTGGAATCTCCCGCCTACGCTGCTTGGTGGGCGACGCGAATGAGCGACTGGACCGGTAACAACGACGAGCAACTGACCAATGTCCTGCCGGTCCGCAGTGCCGCGACGAAACTCTGGTTCGAATGGCTGCGTGAACGACTGGATAACAACGTCCCCTACGATCAAATCATCGAAGGAATCGTGACGGCACAAAGCCGCGAAGATGGCGAGGATTACTTGGCCTATTGCAAGAGCATGACGAAAGCATGCTCCGGCGAGACTGAAGAATTCACACAGCGATCCGGCATGCCGTTGTACTGGGGACGTCGCAACTTCCAAAAACCGGAAGATCGTGCCATCGGCTTCGCCTACACCTTCCTCGGCGTTCGAATCGAATGTGCCCAGTGCCACAAACACCCGTTCGATCAATGGTCCAAACAAGACTTTGAGGACTTTGCCAAACTGTTCGCTCCCATCCGAGCAGGCAATGCGAATACCGTCGCTGACGACGCCAAAGAACAGCACAAGGAATTGCTGGCTGCGATCACGGGCGGCAAAAAGCTCAACGGCGGTGACATGCGGAGGGCCGTAACAGAGGCCGCCAGAAAAGGCGAAACCGTTCCGTTTGGCGAACTGCTGGTCAACACCCGCCCGATCAACGACAAGGCGATGAAAGCCCGCGAACAGGCCAAGAAGAAAGGTCGCAAGGTTCCACCGCTCAACATTCCATCGGGCAAGATCTTGGGACAAGAACAAGAGGTCACTTTAGACGCCGACCCTCGACCCGCATTGATGCAATGGCTACGAGATGTGGACAATCCCTATTTCGCCAAAGCCATCGTCAACCGAGTCTGGGACAACTACTTCGGCATCGGTATCGTCAACCCCACCGATGACATGAATCTGGCGAACCCACCGAGCAATGGTCCACTGCTGGACCACTTGGCCGCCGACTTTATCTCGCATGGTTACGACCTGAAATGGTTGCATCGCGAAATCGTCTCCAGCGACACCTATCAACGAAGTGCTCAAACGAACGAAACCAACCAATACGATCGCGTCAATTTCGCCCGACACATCCCACGCCGATTGCCTGCGGAAGTTGTCTACGACATGGTGGTGCTGGCGACAGGATCGAGCGACAAAGCCGCCAAGGTGCGAGCAGACCTCGACCAAATGGCGATCGCCGATGGCAAGCCCCGTCAGCGAAATCGCGCCGACTTTGCTTTGGAGGTTTTCGGGCAATCCATTCGAGAAACCAATTGCGACTGCGACCGCAGTGATGCACCAAGCTTGCTGCAGTCGATCTACTTGCGTAATGACGCCGAAATGTACAATCGCATTTCAGATCGAGACGGCTGGGTCGCCGAAGCCTGCAAGGATCTTGGCATCGCCGGTCCCAAAGGCATGGACGTTGACCCCAAACAGGTCGCTCGTGATCGCGCCGCCGATGCCATGCGTCGACAGGTCATTGGTCGAGTTCGCGGTTTCACCAAAGCTGACGAAGCTCGCCAAGCCAAGATCCTGCCACAACTGGAACGCGACTATCAACGCATGACCAATAAGATGGTCGGCTACGAAGTCCCGGAATTGCAGGACCTCATTGCTGATCCGGATTCATGGACCGAAGTGAAGACGGCAAATGCCGCCTCTGGATCAGCCTCCAAGAACGCAGACGCGACCACGCTTAACGACGTCATCAAGGAAGCCTACCTGAGAACACTCAGTCGCTACCCCGACGACGAAGAAATCAGCATCGCGACATCTTACGTCAACGAATCCGAGAAACCCGCATCGGGAATCGAAGGATTGCTGTGGGCCTTGGTCAACACCAAAGAGTTCATCATTTCTCACTAGTGACAACCGCTAGGCCCTCCAAGCCGGGCAGCTTGGGCACCGGTCGTTTTCACCGCTGCTCATCGCAATCGTTTCTCCAGCCATCTTTCCAGTCTTTCCTTCATCCCTCACTTTGCCAACCGCTCGGCCGTTCAGCCCAGCTTCCCGCCACAAGGAATCCAACGCTATGAAACTTCACCGAACCTGCGACGGCGTCCAGCGACGCGACATGCTTAAAGCCGGAGCGCTGACGGTCGGCGGATTGACTCTCGCCGGATACAACCAACTCGCCGCCGCCGGCCAGATTCAATCCGGTCGCGCCGAGCGAGCGATCTTTATCGAGCTGCCCGGTGGTCCATCGCACATGGACACCTTTGACCTCAAACCGGACGCCCCGGACACGGTACGTGGAACGTTCAATCCGATCGCAACGAACGTGCCCGGTATTCAAATCTCCGAGCACTTGCCCAAGCTCGCTCAGTGCATGGACAAGTTCGTGATCCTGCGAGGCGTCAGCCACACTCTTGCCGCCCACCGATTGGGCCAAGAATACGTGAACACCGGCAGCAAGCCGATCCCGGCACTGGAATACCCCAGCCTGGGTGCCGTGTTGAGCAAGGAACGACCGTCGGATCCAAACATTCCTGACGCAGTCGCCGTGCCGCGTGCCAGCCATGGCCCAGGGTTCCTTGGCATCCGTTACGCATCGCTGGAAACCAACTCCAGCCCGTCCTTCGGACAACCCTACAGCGTCCGCGGCATCTCGATGCCCGGTGGCATCGGAGTAGATGAAGTCAAACGACGTCAGGGATTGCTCAAGAAACTCGATCGTCGCTTCGCCGAACTGGAAAAGAACGAGCAACTGCTCGACGGCCTCGGACGCTTCGGCGATCAAGCCTACTCGATGATCACTTCGTCGCGTGCCCGCGAAGCGTTTGACATCAGCAAGGAACCCGAAAGCTTTGCCCGTCAGTTCGGCGAAGAATCGTTCGGACAAAGCTGCCTGCTCGCTTTGCGATTGGTCGAGTCCGGCGTCCGATTGGTCAGCGTTCAACTCGGCGGCTGGGACACTCACACCGATAACTTCACCAAGCTCAGGGACAACAACCTGCCCAAGCTGGACGCGGGTCTGAGCGGATTGCTCAACGGACTTGCTCAACGCGGTTTGCTGGAGTCCACCGCGGTCTATGTGACGGGCGAATTCGGTCGTACGCCAAAGATCAACAGCCGCAGCAGCGAAGGTGGTCGGGACCACTATCCGCGTTGCATGTTCATGTTGATGGCAGGCGGTGGCATCAATGGCGGACAAGTGATCGGCGAAAGCGACGACACCGCATCGGGACCACGCCACGAAGGCATCTCGCCGGACGATGTCGTGGCCAGTTTCTACCACAACTTGGGCATCGACCCCACACTGGAATATGAATCCAGCACCGGTCGCCCGATCACCCTGGTTCGGGATGGTAAGATCATCCAACAGCTGTTTAGCTGATCCGAATCCTGACCACAGAACTCAAGCAAAACTCTCGGTCGCCCAGCGCCCGAGAGTTTTTTGTTGTTTCATCTCCCTTCTACTCCCGACTCAATGCACTTTGATTTCATCCAAATCGGCAGCCATATCGGCCGCACCTTCAACGACCCGCTGTACGCATCGGTCACCAACGGTCAACGCGGCATCTTGGTCGAGCCGGTGCCGTACTTATTCGATCAACTGGTGGCCAACTATCGGGGGCTCGATCAGAATTTGATCCTGATCAACAAAGCCGTCGGCGCGCAATCAGGCACATTGCGACTGTTCATCCCATCGCCAAAAAACGATTTTACACAGTTCCCGCGTTGGGCGTCACAACTCGCCTCTGCCGTACCGGGTCACGTCGAAAGTCACTTCGCGGACCTGATCATCGATACGATTGAGGTACCGATGACAACGATGAACGAATTGATTCAGGAACACGACGTCGATCGTTTGACAACGCTTTTCGTCGACACCGAAGGAAACGATTTCGCGATCCTGATGTCGATGGACTTGAAACACCTTCGTCCGCAGCGAATCCATTTCGAAAACAAACACACCGACGGCCCACATCAACGTGGTGAGAAATATCGTCAGTTGATCGCCCACTTATTGGAACAAGGCTATCACATCGAGTCAGAAGACGATAAGAACACAGTGGTCATCGACGATCATCGATCCATTTCTTGACACTCATCTCTAAGAGCCATGAAACTCCTGACTGCCCTTTTTTTCACCGTGTCATTCTGCAGCTTCTCGTTAGACGCAACGCCATCCTTTGCCCAACAGTTTTTTAGCGAGGACACTAACGGCGACGGAGTCGTTGATCAAAATGATGACTGGGAAGCCATTGAAGCTTACCATCGCAAACTCGAAGAGCTTGCCTCGAAGGAGAGGGACACGGCGGAAGATACGAAACTTGTCCCAGGGTTGTATGTGAGTTTGAAAGATGACGTAGCAACAGGCAGATTCCTAGCCTACCTGCACGCGATATCAGGGAACTACTGCTATCACCACTTTGGAATCGATAAACAATGGATGGACGTCGGAAAATGCGATGTAAAGAACGGTTGGCTCAAGATCAACGCAGGGGGAATCGGCTCCCAGGAAATCTACTTGCACCCACAAAAACTTTCCGGCCGCGACGTCCTACTGACGCAATCGGGATGGGCGAGTTGGAACCAGAATCGAAAGTTGGGCACTTACGATATCTTGATTCGCATCGATAAATTGGACATTGGCAAGGTCCTTGCTGCTTTGCCAACGGTTGAAGAGTTTTACGACAATGAGCATCCTGACCAAATTGGTCCCGACACTTTTGACCAAAGTATACGAGGACTAAAACGTGACAAGGAAACAAAATCGCCTGCGGAGTCCAATGCAGAATCCCCCTAGCAAACAATGATTGCGTGCCGAGGCACGAAACTTAATCAGTGAGCTTGGGGGAGAGGGGAGCCAGAGCAAGAATTCTCATCATCGCTCGCGAGAATGCTTTAACATGAACGTGGATTCACAGACCACTCTTCGCGAGCTTCGCATCCCCATGAAACACGCCTCGAACATCCGGCGAATGCTCCGCTTCCTGGCGTGCCATCGGCTCGCTTGCCTGGCGGTCATCCTGACCACCATCCCTCTGGTCCTCATCATCGTTCCGGGTGAGTTCACCTACCCGTGGACAGACGAAACGGGCGAGCTGAACGCTTGGAAATTGCGATCAAACGATTTGCGACAAAGGGCTCACGACAACCACAAGGAAGAGTTCGGTCATCGGGCGACCACGCTGACGGTTTTCGAGCACGGCTGGCCGAGGCCGTTTCTAGCTCGTGTTGTCATCTGCAACTGCAATGATCGAGGAGTCACACGCAGTCGCTCACAGGCCAAACTTCGCGTGAAAAGCTGGTTTCTCTACTGGGGCGGATCCAGGTTTATTCCGGTCTCCTGGAGCAACTATGACAACTGGCCATTTCATTCGGACGACTGGATCATTGATGTTTGGGGCACGCTGATCGACTTACTGGTCGCGGCCGCCATCGTCGTTTTCGTTGGTGGATTCACTTACTGGTGGTTTAGAAATCGAAGCGGTCGATTTTGGACATTCCAACTCCGTGACATGCTACTGCTCATGACCTTCGTCGCAGTCGGATTGGGAGTCTATGCGTATCACCATCACGCGAGAATTCGCGAGGGACTTGCCCCCGCGACCAAAGCCCCCGGATTCTCGCTGCATGACGGTCACATGACGGCGGGACAAGATTATTGCGGCCCCGAATGGATACGGAAGCTCGCCGGAAATCGCTATTTCCCTCAACCATTTCATCACGTCACGCGCGTCTATATTCGCGACAACGGGCAATGGAGCGATTGCTACCACGAACTCCTAAACTTTCCCTATCTGGAAACACTTCACTCCGGCGTCGAGATCCCCGTGACGGCGATGAAGTCACTGCAGCAGTGCAAGAGCCTGAAACACTTGGCCTTGAACTTCAATTCGTCGCCGAAACAGTCGCCCATTCTCACGATGGGTGTCGACCAATTGAAACTACTGGAACAATTGCAACTGGAATCCATTCAGCTCTACGGCGAGCAAATCAAGCCCCGCCACGTTGAACAACTAGCTTCGATACCAAGCATCCGCCGGATTCTGTTGCATGGAGCGGACGTCAACGAAGAGCAAGCGATGCAGATCCGGCAGCGGTTCCCCACGCTAAAGATCATCATCCAGACCGACTGGGAAAGGCTGTTCAGTTCGGGCTAGCACCTCAGCCGAAGAAATAGCTTGGGTATAAATAGAGAAGGGCCATGGTGAAGCCCTCCCTGCCTCACCATGGCCCATCAGTGCTGGAACGATGGCACCGATCGTTCCACCCTCCCAATCCATGGTACAAGAGGTATCGGCACGATCGACAGGAAACCTGCAGTGGTTTCGCGGTGAGTCAGAAGTTTTTTTTCGATCATCCCCAACGCTCTTAGAAAACGCTGGGGATCGATCGTCATCGAATCAGATCCGAGGAGTGAAACCCTCAATTTCCGTCGCAAGTGTCACACGACGATTTCGTCCAGCAAGCGGGAGCGGGCCCGCAATCGACGGGATGCTCGATGCAGCATGAACCCATGTCACACAACTTCTTGCGCGGCTTGAAGCAATCACATTGCCCCATCGTGTGCTTGCTCGCCTCACAGCACTTGTTCTGATACCCGTCCCAAACTCGCGTATTGCAAGCATTGGAGCGCCAGTACTGGTAGAAACTCGATGATGGCAACTGAGGAGCAACATAAGGCGTGCAAGTTGGGCCGCTGCATCCACGGTTGCATCCGTTACCGCATCCTTGGTCGCAACCCGATGCGCAACTGCTGCAGTTTGGATCCACGTTGTGGTATCCCTCTGCGGCGACGAACTCGTTCTGCTGCACCGAACCAGGTGCGTAGGCATCCACATGTGTGGTGACCGGCTGCGGTGCGGGAACCTGCTCAGCCATCGTGTCCGGCGGCAATTCCATTCCGGTCATTGGGGGAACAGACGACGTTTCCGGTAAATCAATTACCGGGCCTGCATCGGCGACGCGGGCGGCTGGCTGTTGCGCCAACGCGTTGGGGAAGGTCAGATCGCTCAACAAAGCAGAGAAGTCATCTTTCGCGTGTGACGAAGAAACAGCGGTGGCCAGTGCGAGTGAGGCCAAGATCCCAGTGAAAGCGAATTTACGCATCGTAAACATCCATGTGGTCGAGAGTCGGGACGGGAGGTCATGCCGATTCGGTCGAGCCGAATCGCAGCGGGTGCTAGAAATCCAGATCCACACCCAGTCATGACAACTCTTGCCGCGCGGCGCAATGAAAGCAAATCAGTTGCGAGAAAACTCTTGTGTTTCGATCACACCACGTGTGGATGTTCGATGCAACAACCAAGGTTTCGTCAAACGCGACAAACCGAATTGCCCTCAAGGTTTCTCCAACACGCTCAAGATCGCTTGACGCAGCTCTTCCTGGCGCTCTTCGCTGCGAATCTGACTGCCATCGATTTCGGACAGATAAAAGACGTCCGCGATCTGATCCAGGTGCGTATCGATCTTGGCAAAGTGCAACTCGAGCCGCAATTGAAAGAACGTGGCAGCGATCCGCGACAGCAACCCGTCTTGATCGTACGCAAACACGGACAGGATCGTGTAGCGTTTGAGCGTTTCGTTATCCAGTTCCACCTTGGTCGGCAACAGCTTGACGGTCTCCGGTTCTCGATTGCGAGTCATCGCCCAAGTCTGTCGCTGCGGTGGCAGTGGCGCATCAGGAGTTTCCAGCAGATGCCGCACACTCTCACAAACCTTCTTGACCCGAGACTCGGGCGGCTCGCCGACATGATCGGGATCGGACACCCAAAACTCGTCCCACACGACATCGGCAACGGTCTCGATTTCCGCCCGCAAGATATTCAGCCCCGACGCTGCCAGCGCCGCGGTGACCCGAGCGAAGGCACCGATCCGCTGCTTGCCTTGTCGAAACACAACGGTGTACCGCACGACATGAGCCTCGGAGTCGTAGGCACCGAAGCACCTGGAGCGTTGGCCTGCCGCGAACGCTTTGCCGACTTGAACCAACTCCTGCCCAATCTCCTCTGGGCTACTACGTCGAAGCAGTGAAAGCGGCAGTTCTGTTAGCAACTGAGAACACACGGGCTCCGCATCACAATCTCTCAGCAATTTGGCGATCTCATCTCGAATCCGGTCCAGCTTGGCATCCTGTTCGCCTGGCAGGTTTCCGGTTTCAAAGTACCGGCGAGTCCGTAAGTACAGGTCTTCGATCAAGTTGAGCTTCCACGAAGTCAACGTGTCGGGCCCCACTGCGGCCAAATCGGCCACGGCGTGAACGATCAACAACTCCAACCGCCGAATCGACCCAACCTCTTTGGCAAACGACAACACGATTTGAGGATCGCTCAAGTCATGGCGAAAGGCGATGGTGTTGACGGCAAGATGTTTCAGGACCAACCACGACAAGATATCTTTACTGGAGGCATCCAGTTCCAAAAAGTCCGCCGTCTCCTCCGCGATACGTGCCCCAACGATCGAGTGATCTTCCTCATAACCTTTTCCGACGTCATGAATCAGTAACGCCAAGTGCAATAGCGTCTTGTCTTTCAGTCGACGATACCTCCTGCCCATCGCAGTGGGTTCGTCTTGCAAATCCGTCGCCGCCTCGACGGCACGAATGCAGTGCGCATCGACCGTGTATTTGTGATAAGCATTGAACTGCAATAATCCCCGTGTGCGTTTGAAAGCTGGAATCAACTGCTCGATGATCCTTAATTCGTGCAACCGACGCAGCAGCGGGGCGAGTCGACCAGGTCGACTGAGCAAGGTCAAAAAGGCACCGATGGATTCGGCGTCCGGAGGCACGGGCTGGCGATTGAGCATCGCTTCACGGATGGCTTCCCAAGTCCGATGACCGATGCGTTTGCAGTGGTGATTGGCCAAGCTCATCAGCCGCAAGACTTGAGGCAAGCTCTGCGCAAAACTCTCCAAGTGTCCTTTCTCCACCCACACATGCGTCGGGCCCATCAACATGTGATCGCCGACACGGCTGGACAGGAGGCGTTCCCCCAGCTGCTTGATCCAAGGACGGCTGCGATTGTCGTCGCTAAAAAAGGAGACCGCATATCGGACGCCGCGGGTGGTATCGAAAAAGTCCTGCATGAACTCCTCCACCGGCAGCATTCCCTCAGAAGCCGCGTATCCCCACGCATCGGCGATCTCCATTTGCGTGGGCCGATCCAGAACGTCCTGGGCACGGTTGTTGCGAAAGTGAAGCTCGTTGCGTAGCCGCAGCAAAAAGTCGTACGCCTTGCGTAGCATCTGATAGTCTTCGCTGGGCAATACTCCCAACAACAACAAACGCTCCAGGTCGACTTCGCCATAGCGTGCAAACCCGATCCAGCGAATCAACTGAATGTCGCGCAACGTCCCCCGTGAACATTTGATATTGGGCCGCAGCAAGTAGTTGGTCTCACCCCATTTGTGCTGCTCTTCTTTGCGTGCCGCGATCACCGAGCGAACCAGAGAGGTCGCCCGACGCATGGCACCGTGGCGAAGCGACCGAAAGAACTTGGTGTAGAGTTGCAGACTGCCGGCCAAAAAACGCGACTCGGTCTGCGATGAAAAGATTTTGGGATCCAGCCACGACAACGCACAGGCTTCGCCAACAGTTCGCATGGCAAAGCCGACCTGCAGACCGGCATCGGCGAGGTCACGTGTCAGAGCACCGCCGATCATCTCCGCGTCGCGAGACGATCCACGCTTGACCAGTAACAACAGATCGACATCACTGAAGGGTGCTACGTCGCGGCGGCCGAAACCGCCGGTGGCAACCAGTGCGATCCCCGAGGGCGCGACACCATCGAAATGGCACTCACAAGCAGTCTGCCAAACGTCGGAAACCACATCGTCGTACAACTCGGCCAGACGCGTGGAAATCTGGAACCCGCCCGAACCGCTGTCGTGTTGCTCGCGACAACGCTGACGACCTTTCTGCAACCGCTCGCGGCTGCGCAATGAAACCTCCGAAATCGAAGGAGCATTCATAGGTCATGACCTGCAAGCGGGCGAATGGGACGACAGCGACTACAGCGCTTCTTCACCACGCTCGCCGGTTCGGATTCGGATCGAGTCCTCCAGGTTGGTCACAAAGATCTTGCCGTCACCGATTTGCCCGGTTTGGGCCGTCTGCAAAATCGAGTCCAACACGGTCTGCAAATTTTCGTCGGTGCAAACGACTTCGATTTTGACCTTGGGTACAAAGTCGATCGCGTACTCTGTCCCCCGGTAGATTTCTGTGTGCCCTTTTTGCCGACCAAACCCGCGCACTTCACTGACCGTCATGCCGTGAATTCCATGATCGGTCAACGCATTCTTGACGTCTTCCAACTTGAAGTGACGAACGATGGCTTCGACTTTTTTCACGATCCTGCCTCAGAGTATTACATCAGATAGAAAACGAGGGGTAATTGCGGAGATTGGGTTGCCGGACCGGCCGTGCGAATCCGCCCAAGCCAGTCCGCCCAAGCCATTCCGCCCGTCCTTTCCCGCCCGTCCGTTTCGCCGGACGGCTCCGCCCCCCAACCGCGATATTGTACACGTGGCTGGCTGGCAACCACAGTGCCCCATTTCGCCGCTATGGCCGGACCCATTGGACTTCCGCCACACCCGATTCGTGGTTGATCACCCGTGAAAGCACGAACAAATAGTCGCTCAATCGATTCAGGTAGACGATCAGGGTTTCCGATATTCCCGCTCCCTCGTGCCCCGACAGTGTCACCACCCGTCGCTCTGCCCGTCGACAGATCGCTCGTGCGAGATGAACCATGGACGCAGCGGCGGTTCCGCCGGGCAAGATGAAGTGCTTCAGCGGCTCCAGTGCCTCCTCGTGCGAATCAATCCAGCCCTCCAGACGCTCGATATGGGACGGGCCGATCAGTCGCATGCCGTGCTGGTCGGGATCGGGCGTCGCCAGTTCGGCGCCGATCGAGAAAAGCTCGTGTTGAATCTGATCCAATTGCCGGTCGATTTCCGATGACAATCCCGCCGCCCGTGCCGCCCCCAGCGTCGCATTCAATTCGTCCACCGTACCGTAGGACTCGATCCGGTCGTCGTCCTTGGAGACTCGCGGGCCGCCAAATAGTCCGGTGCTGCCGGCATCACCGGTTCGCGTGTAGATTTTCATTCGTAGGAATCTTTGCCAGAAAAAACGTCGAGTGTACCAGACGTTTTAGGCGTCCCGCCCGATAGGACAAGTATGCCCAATCCAGGAAAATCGAAACGCGACCCCAACCAACCCGTCCGCGCCGCAGGAATCCTGTTGATGACGAGGTGCGACCCCACAGAATTTTTGTTGATGCGGCATCCCGATCGCTGGGACTTGCCCAAAGGACACTGTGAACCCGGTGAGTCGTTCGCCGAGGCAGCTCTGCGAGAAACGCAAGAAGAAACCGGGATCGATGCCGATCAAATCTGCCTAGACGATGATTTTCGTTTCGAACTCACCTACCCCGTTCGCTACAAAAAAACCGGCGACCAAGAGTTCACCAAACACGTGGCCTACTTTCTCGGCTGGGTCAAAGAACCACATGCCATCCGGCTTACCGAACATGATGGATTCCATTGGATGCAGTGGGCTCCACCCCACTGTATCCAAGAACAAACAATCGACCCGCTACTGGCCGCCGTGCAAGCTCATTTGGCTTCGTCGCACTGAACCTTTAGTACTGAGCTTTCAAGACTTGGATATCCAGTCGCCCCAGCATCTCAAAAGCGCGGCCGACATCGGTGTATTCGTTGGCCCCGCCCAAATGAGAAGTCATCAGTGTGATTCGATCTGGCGATGCAATATCGCCCGTGGTGGCATCCAGCGCCAACCATTGCCCATCGACGAATGCGACCGTCCAGTAATCGATGTCCATTCGTGACGGACTGGCCTTGGCAACGTCGCTACGATCCGCATTCTCGATGGATGAATCCGACGGCTCCTGCAGCGATTCGTACTTCACTCCGATCGCAAGCCGGGCTGGAATATTCAACGATCTCAACATGGACGTCAACAAAATGGCATGCTGGATACTCCCGCCACCTGCGCGACTGGCAATCAACGACGCCCGCTCGATCACCCCGTCGTCGCTCCACCCCAATACGCCATGAACCACCTTGGCGGACTCCAAGGCCGCTTCCTTTTTGGGCTTGTCCGCCAAGGCGGCCGTCATCCGTGCCACCAGAGGTTCCTGATGATTGAAAACGGTGGTGGACGCCAAGTCCTCATCGCTGGGCTGCTCGGTGAACGCGTCAAATCCGTCCCGGTTCTCAGGATCTCGCGAGACCAAAACCTGATACCCGCCCTCCACCTGCCGCACCAATTGATGCGGTGCCGGCAAGATGACCGGTGACTCATCAGCCTGCTCAGGGTCAGCCTGCTCAGGGTCAGCGGACCTGGGTTTGATCGACACCGAGAACGCAACACGCGAGGCATCGTCGGGACGCTCGATCTGACCTTGAACATCCACAGTTGCGGTAAACAGATGCCTCGGTGCAGCTTGCTCCGGCTCCATCGATCGATCCGGTCGAATCGATGTTTCCCCCAAGGCCGCCAACGCAACACTCTTTTGTGTCCGGTACGACTCCAGTCGCGTCGATGGTTCCAACGTCTTCTGCACGATCCCTTTGTCGTCCGTCCAAATCATGTGTTCGGCAACGATTTGATCGTCAACCCGGATCCGACAAGTGATTTCGGTCAACAGTTGGAATTGTCCATCCAACATCGGAATCGCTGACTGCCCGCTGCAAAACAATTCCGCGATCGCCAATTCGTATCGCCAAGGCAGCAGGTAACGCAACTTTCGTGTCTCATCCTTCTTCATCGGATTGCGGCGCAGCGATTGATATCGTGCCAGCAGTCCGCGCGTGGTGGACGCCCAAGGCAATGTCCGACTGACACGTGACGTTCCGCGAATCGTTTCGATCGCCAGCAAACGCCCCGCCGAATTGCCCGACATCAGGGTTTGCATCGGCCCGACACGCAGATCCGCATTGAAACTTCTCAGCTCACCCTTGGGCGTCTCCAGACTGGTTTGCGACAGCGACTGAACAAATCGCAAATGCCCCTTTCGAAACAACACTTCGTCCTGCAACGTGTAACGAACCTGGGTATCACCACTGGCGATCAAATCTCGGTCGAACTGCGATTCCGCAGTGATGTGCCGATAGCCGACATTGCGGCCAGCAATCCGGTACACCTCCCACGTCTCCCAATCGCCCATGAAAGCATCTTGCGGAGGCTCCACAATCTCGACCTCCTCCTGCGGCTCCACAGACGCGGCATCACTGACCGGCGCACGCTCGATCGGCGGTCGCGGAGGCATGTCACATCCGATCATGCCCATGACGGCTGAAATCATCATCAGTTGGACGACTCGCGCCAGTGGTCGGGCATCTGAACCTGACGCGTTGTCTCGAAATACTGTGATTGCCAAGAGAAGAACGCCTATGAATGAATGATCGATCAGCACCACTACCAAATCCTCCCCGCCAGCTCTCCGTTGAAAGTCACCTTAGCTTCAACGGAGCTATCGCTCGCCCCCCTGGTTCACTCCCGTCGTCGAGATGAAAACGCCATCCCAAACGTGGTCATCCCATGAGTATACAAGCAGCGAGGCAATCCGGTCCCACGAATCCGGCTGTACCGATTATGGCAATCACACAGGCTTTAGGTGAGCGAATCTGGCCGTCAGACGGTCTGTGACTTTGAAACAAACGAACAGGTCAATGAAGTGACCTAGCGTTCGGTGTAGACAGCTTGGTCATGAGGCCGGGCCGACGACCGCCCGTTCTCTTACGGATCAGGCGCCGGCGCAAATTCGCATCACAGTAGGTTCGTCTGGACGACACGACATGGGTTTTTTGAAACGCATCCTTCGCAGCACGGGTGGGGATGAGACCAATGAAGTTCTCTCGCCGGGAAGCTTTGAAACGCTCTCGGAAGAAGAACTGCAAACTCACATGGGCATCAACACCTATGGCGTGTTTGAATTGACCGATGCCATTCGACCGTCGTATGACTTGCAAGTCGTACCGCGGCAAGGCTACCGGTTTGATGAATACATTGACGACGTCAACAATGTCCGGACTCCGGTCCTGATGGCATCGGCCACACGCCGTCAGTTGATGGAACTTTTCCTGGACCTGATCGACGCGTTGGGGGACGTGGTCGATGTCGTGCTGGAAACAAGTCATCACTCCAACGGCCATCACCAGGATCTCTATCGAGAACACATCGACATGCCGGTGCTCAAGAGCATCCTGCTGGAACACGAGGACCTGCTGCTCAACGACGGCTGCACCGGTATCGCCGTCATCAATCCCTCCAAGCGGCAGGAAGTCCAACTGGACGAGCATAAACTGCTGATCGTCTACGGGCGGCCACTGGAGCAGTTTGAACAGCGTCTGATCGCCGGTGACGTTTATCCGGACGAGAAAATCAAGTTCATCACGGAAGCCGAACATGTGCACAGCAGCAGCGAATCGTTCTACGATCAATTCAACATCTTGAAAAACCGACTCGGAATGGACAGCGACGATTACGCCGGCGCTTGCTGATTCAAGCTCTCGGACCGAGTCTATCCCGGTCGATTCACATCACGGACCGTCGTGACTCCAGACCGCCCGCTGTCAAAAGCGAGCGGTCTGACTTAGTATTCAGGGACATGACAATCCCTCACTTCGTCGAGTCCACCGATGTTCTTGGTCCTCAGCAGCAGCCTCAATCCGAACAGCCGAAGCCGCATCTTGGGCCGTGCCGCCCTGCAACAATTGCAGGAACAGAAACGTGAGACCACTTGGTTTGATCTGGTGGAGTTTCCCCTGCCGATCTGTGACGGCGCAACAGCCTACGGTGATGCTCACGTCCAGAAACTCGCCGAGCTGATCGAGCAATCGCACGGCATCTTCATCGCATCCCCCGTCTACAACTACGACGTCAACGCCGCTCTGAAAAACGCGATCGAACTGACCGGCAAACGTTGGACGGGCAAAGTCGTCTCACTCATGCTGGCCGCCGGCGGTGGCGTCAGCTACATGTCGGCAATGGGTTTGGCCAATAGCCTGATGCTGGATTTCCGTTGCCACATCGTGCCCCGATTCGTCTATGCGACCGGCGAAAGTTTCGAAGGCAACGAACTGGCAGACGAAGACATCCAAACCCGCGTGAACCTCGTCGTCACCGAAACCCTCAGACTCGCCGACGCCCTCCGCAACCACGACGCGTGAGTACGTCAGCCCAACGTACGTCAGCCCAACGTACGTCAGTCTTTCTAGACTGACACACCCCCAATGTACGCCAGCCTTTCCAGACTTACACACCACACACCCCCACGCTCGCTCACCTAAGGCAGCGGCGGATACAGATCGTTTGCTTCGATATACGTTTCGACCGGACGTGGGACGCGGAAACGAATGCTACTGCCCTGCCCTACTCGCTCGCGGATCTCGCTGCTGGATATCTCGATCACGGGCATCTTGATCACACTCTGACGAAACTCCTCCACACGCGCCGCATCAACCAAACCGTCCAACACCGAAAACTCGATCTCCGGTTGGCCACCTCGCTGCACCACCGCCAACGTCACCTGACGAAGTAGCTTTTCCGGCTCGTGCCATCGCTCCATCGAGGCCAGGGAGTCACTGCCGATGATCAGATACCAATCCGTGTCGGGCATCTCGGCTTGCAATTGCTCCACCGTGTCGACCGTGTAACTGACCCCTTCGCGTCGAATCTCACGATCGTCGACCACCCACCCGTCGCGACCACTGACCGCCAAAGCCAACATCTCCAGACGTTGCTGGTCACTGGCAAGCGGGTTCCGGGCTTTCAACGGCGACTGTGCCACCGGAATCCAATGCAATGCATCCAACTGCAGTCTTTCCATCGCTGTTTCGGCGATCCACAAGTGTCCCAGGTGTACCGGATCAAATGACCCGCCAAAGATTCCGATCCGTTTTCGTCGCATTCTTTCCTCAGTTTCTGCGTGTTTCCGCCCCGCGTTGGACCATACGTGTCGCTCTCTGTTTCGACAATCCTACTCGACACCGCCCCCAAACAGGGATGATCCTTTATGCTTGTTAATTCACCAAACCATTCCCACTCGGCTGCCAACGCGGTTTTCAGCACGGGCGTTGATTCCGATCTCGAAAACCCTGCGTCGCCACCCAACACCGATGCAGACCCCGCGACGAGCCACACAAGTTCGTCGCCAAAATCACCGCATCCCGATTTCATGTCACCCTCCCCTGCCCCGACCGATCCGCCGCCGGAACCAGACCCGCATGGCAGCCTGTCTGCTCCGGGATTCTTTGACACGGACGCCGAGTCAACGGACCCGGATGATGGCACGGTATCCACCCAGGGAACCCTGTTCGACACCGATCCGCCGCCATGGGAACTGGCGGCCCAAGAAGACATCGCGGTGGCCAGCGTGGTATTCAGCGACGCGCCCCACGGTCCCTACGATTACCGCATCCCCGACGCCATGCGAGAACACCTGCAACCTGGCATGCGCGTCCACGTTCCGCTGGCCCGTCGCAAACGACCGACCGTAGGATGGTGCATCGAAACCAAACAAGGCTCATCGCACAACCGCTCGCTGAGTGACGTCGCTGAAATCCTAGACGATGAGCCTCTTTGCGATCCGCCGCTGGTTCGGTTGGTTACTTGGATGAGCCACTACTATCAATCGCCGGCCGGCCAAGTCTTTGACACGCTGATCCCATCCAGCGTCCGCACCAATGCGGGCACCCGCGAAACAACATACCTCTCCCCTGCCCCGTCGACCGACGACGAAACCGTCGTTGCCGCCCTGCCTGCCAAACAACAACGCGTCCTGCGTCTGCTGATCGCCGCTGCTCGTCCGATGACGTCGTCTCAATTGCAAATCCACGCCGAATGCACGGCCGCGCCGGTCAACACGCTGCGCAAAAAAGGTCTGCTCCGCGAAACCGTGCGACGCGAAATGACGTCGGGTTCTTCCACACGATGGCAGATCGATGATGGCGAAAAAAACCAGACGCACGATTTGACCGAGGACCAAACCAATGCCCTACAAAAAATCACCGCGGCACTGGATACCGGCAAAGCAGCCACATTGCTGCTGCACGGCGTGACCGGCAGCGGCAAAACAGAGGTCTACATCAAAGCGATCGAGCACGTGGTGAAGTTCGGCCGTGCAGCGATTGTCCTGGTCCCCGAGATCAGCCTCACTCCGCAAACACGCGGACGATTCGAACGTCGTTTCCCCTCCGTCGCCGTGTTGCACAGTCAGATGACTCCCGCCGAACGGCACTTTCAATGGCAACGCATTCGCAGCGGCGAAGTCCAAGTGGTGGTGGGGCCACGAAGTGCCGTCTTTGCTCCCCTGCCCCGCCTCGGTCTGATCATCATCGACGAAGAGCACGACGGGTCCTTCAAACAAGACAGCCAGCCTAGGTACCACGCACGCAAAGTCGCTTTTGCACGCGCGCAGTCGCTCGGCATTCCGCTCTTGCTCGGCAGCGCTACCCCATCACTCGAGTCGTGGCACGCGACTCGAACCGGACACGCGGAAATGATCAGCATGCCCAACCGCGTGGGCAATCGACCGATGCCCGATGTCCAACTGGTCGACTTGAGACTCAAGGAAGACCGCGGTCGACGCGGAGCGATCAGCCGACAGTTGCACTTGGCCGTCACGGAAGTGCTCAACGAAAAAGGCCAAGTCATCTTGTTGCTCAATCGTCGCGGTTTCGCCACCACGATTCAGTGCCCCGCCTGCGGTCACGTGGTCGCTTGCCCCGACTGCGACATGCCATTGACACATCACCGCGATGGCAGCAAAGCCGTCTGTCATTACTGCGATTACACCATCGCAACGCCACCGTGGTGCCCGGCGTGCAAGTTCGATGGGATTCGCTACAGCGGTCTGGGCACACAACGATTGGAAGAAGAAGTCAAAGCGAGATTTCCCGGCGCACGGATCGCCCGCATGGACAGCGACACGATGCGACGCCCCGGCAGCCACCAGAAAGTCCTGTCCGCGTTTCGCTCGGGGGAATTGGATCTGCTGCTGGGAACGCAAATGATCGCCAAAGGCTTGGACTTTCCCAACGTATTGCTCGTCGGCGTGATCAACGCCGACGGTGCCCTGCACTTCCCCGATTTCCGAGCCGCCGAACGGACGTTCCAGTTGGTCACCCAAGTCGCCGGACGCACGGGACGTGGCAACCGCGGCGGACGCGTGATCGTGCAGACGTTTTCGCCCGAGCACATGGCCATCCAAGCCGCCTCACGCCACGATTACTACCAGTTCGCCGAAGCCGAGATGATCAATCGGGCGAAGTTCAACTATCCACCGCTGGGCAGCGTCGCCCGCATCATCATCCGAGGCGCGATCGAGGAGGTGACCGAAGCGACCGCGGAATCTCTCGTCGGACGCTTGGAAGCCGCCAAGCAATCGCTCGGCGCCGATGTCCGCATCCTTGGCCCCGCGCCGCCGCCCATCGTCAAGCTCCGCGGCAAATACCGCTTCCATATTTTGCTGCAAGCCTTGGATCCGCGGAAACTCGGCGACACGATTCGCACCGCCACCAAAACCTTCAAAATCCCCGAAAAAGACGACGTCCAATACGTGATCGACATCGACCCTGTGGACATGCTGTAGGCTATCGAGATCGAAGGTGACGAACACCGATTCCCCTGATGCCCCGATCGTGAATTGAACTTGATTGGAAATGATGCAAACACGTTTCCACGAAGATTAGAAAAAGAATGATCATGAACGCCAGTCTTTTTTGTCGATTCACGGCACTGATCTTGCTGACCTGCCTGCCCAATCATCTGTCGGGCCAGGAACCGTCCAATCGACGAGAGCCGGTGGAGTTCGATCGGACGCCGACCGTTTGGTCGTGGGAACTGCCGAAGGAAGTGGTCGATGAGACCGCGATCTTTGACGCTTCATTTTCAAGTGACGGACAACTGGTGGCGATCGGCGATTCGCTCGGTCGGATCATGATTCGTCGCCTCGACAACATCGAACCGCTGCATACCCTCAACGACGAACACAACGTCCCGATTCGGCACGTGCGTTTCATCAACAATGATCGGCTGCTCGCAACACTGGATCTCGATGGCAAACTGGTCATTTGGAATGTTGACGAAGGAAGCAAACTCACGGAGCTGACGGCGGATGGCAAACTGCAAGCTCTGGCGGTTGGCAAAGACACGACACAACTCGTCGGCTTGTCCGATCAACCAGCCTTGTGCCGCTGGAGTGTGAACCCGAACTCAGAGATCATGGCCGGCGAGTCGGTCCCGTTGGACCAACCCTACCGGCTTCTTTCAGCAAGCGAAAACTCCGATGTCTTGATGCTTGCAGGCGACAACGACTGGCAACAGCGTCGCTGGCCGAGTCTGGACGTGCACGCAAAGGGTTCCTCCAATGGACCGAACATCAGCGCACTGCGAGCGAGCCCCTCGGGGAATCGTTTCGCTCTGGGACGTCAAGATGGCGAAGTCTTGGTGTACGACGTTCGATCGGGCAAACAAGAATTCAGATGGCGAAAGCACCCCACCGCGGTGACTTGTCTCACTTTTTCTCAATCGGGCAGCACGTTGTTGAGCGGTTGTCTGCGAGATCGCATTCGCATGTGGGACTTGGCAACCGGTGAACACGTCAACGATCGCGACGTGGGGTTGCCGTTGGTGACTGTGCTACAACTTTCCAAAGATGACCAGAAACTCTGTGTTGCCGGGATGGGTCACGACATCAACGTATTTGGCGTCCAAGTACCCTCGGAGCGATTCATTCCCGCCATCCGTCGCCCCAAAGCGTCCAACGACAAAGCGGTTTTCGCGGTGCGATTCTTGCTTGGGACAGACGAGATCGCCGTCGTTCCCAAGTTCGGTACGATGGAACGACTCGACTTGGATGCCATGCTGGTTTCGCGGTGCACGGAAATCGTCCCAGGAAACGACCGGCTAAAACTGGCTGCGATTTCGCCTGATGGAATGCTTACGGCACACGCCTACCAGTCTGGAAACGTACGTGTTATCGACTCGGTCCAATCCAAAGTCGTTTGGGAGTTCAAACATCCGCCGAGCGCCGACGCGATCGCGTTTTCTCCAGACTCCAAACAACTGGCCATCGCCGGCGGTCACGGTTCGACCATCCAACTCAGGAACCTTGACGATGGCAGTCTCCTCTGGAGCGACATCACCGCGGGCCAATCGCTCCGAGGCATCTGCTTTGCCACTGACGGTCAATCAGTTTTCACCGGTGGTCACAAATTGGATGCCGAGAACCGGCATCTTGGAGTGCTCACCCACTGGTCTGCCGACAACGGCAACGAAATCAGCAAGGCTCAATCAAAAGACATCTACGCGAGTGTCGCAATCAGCCCTCATGCAACACGCTGCGTCACCGGCGGCGTGAGCGGACGTATCTGTGTGTTCGATCAAGATCTACAACGTCTACGAATGTTTGACGTGGGCGGCAGAGGTGGCATTCACCGGCTGAAATTGATTGACGAGCGTCGACTACTTGTCGCCACGTACAAGGGCAGCCTCTTGATGGTCGACGTGGAAACAGGCCAGGAACTGGCAAGATTTGAACCGCTCCCCGAGAATCGCCAGATGCCCTTCCGCAGCATCGACTACCACCCCAAAAACAACCTCATCGTCGCAGCAGGCGGCTACGACAACCGCGAAACCATGCGGGTCTATTATTTGGACGAAACTGTGAAGAAATGACCTGAAGGACGTTCAGCTCAATGGAATCGCACCACGGATAAGCACCGACGCGATGCATTTCCGATAAACTATGCAACCGTCTGGATACAAACTTCAATCACATCTGTTTAGTCATTCACCAATGAGTCCCTCCCAGTTTCGTCCACGGGTCTTTGTCTCATACACCGGCAGCGACCTGCGAGAGCACGCCGCAGTGGTCAATGAAGTCGCGATGCAACTGGGCGCCGTCGTAACGGACTACGCGACGTCGGGACCGACTGGCGACCGCGGGGTTGATTGGTGCAAGAAACGTGTCGCCGAATGTGACATTCTTGTCGTCCTGGTCGCTCATCGATACGGCTGGATTCCCCCGGACGATCTTGGAGGGCACGACCAAAGAAGCATCACATGGCTCGAAGTGGAGGCGGCGGAAGAAAACGGTTTGGTCGTGTGCCCAACCGTGATCAATGACTCCGTTGCCGTTTTACCCAAGGACTACGAGGCAATTCAGACGCCTTCCGTTGCTCCACTGCTAGCGGCATTCAAGCAACACCTGTCTCAGTATCATTGCCCTCAATTCAGCGACCTGGAACATCTGCGGCGACTCATCACCAGTGGCCTTCAAACAGCGATTGAAACGGCAAGAACCAATCGTCAGGAACGGGAATGGTTCTCGAGACGTCTTGTGGAGCAGACACCCTTCGTCGGACGCCAGGAATTGATTTCAGAAGTCAAACGTCTGATGTTTGATCAAGGCGAACGTATCATTGGTCTTTACGGTGCTGCGGGTGTTGGCAAATCCTACTTAGCGTATCAATTCGCTTACCAAATACAGTCGCAACTTTCGTCGCCAGGTGTGCTCATTGAAAACTGCAGCGATCTTACCATTTCCAGGATCGCCAACCATTTCTTGACCCAAATCGATCACAACGCTGCCCTCATGGATCTCGCCCCTGGGCGAAAAATGACGAACTTTTTTGGCGACACGGAGGCGTTGCTTGTTTTTGACAATGTGGACGATCCGTCCGTCGGTGAACTCATCCCCGAGGGGCGATGTCGGGTCATCATCACCACTTCCAATCGAAGTCTATTGGACCAGTTGGGCATTTCGAAGAACGCACAGGTTTGCATCCCGCCACTTTCACAGGAAGCCGCCACCGAGCTTCTCGGCATTTCAAAATCCGATGAATTGCTGGACACCGAGTGGAACGCGGCGCAGGAGATCCTCAAGCGAATCGATTGCAACGCATGGGCGGTCGACTTCGTCGGCCGTCTGGCACGACAGTCTGAGTCGCCCACTCCACTGACGAGCATTTTGGAAACGATTTCTCAAGAGGGAACGACATGGATGGAAACTACTTCCAAGAAATCGATGCAGGCGACCGCTGCACTTCTTGCGGCAAGTCAACTGGACGCGACGACAGAAAAAGCATGGCGTTCACTGTCCGTTTGCCCGCGAACAGGGTTCTCCCGCGACGCATGGGGCTTTGTCGCCCAATTGTCCACGGCTGAAATCAATCGTGCCGCAGGCATTTTGTCAGACATGTCCCTGATCACGACGGCTGACGGATTCGATCGTTTTTTTGTCGGATCGTTGGTACGCGACCGTCTCATGGACGACACCCATGTCCGCGAATCACTCGCCGAACTGACTCAGCGCAACGCACACTACTACCGTGAACTGATCAAGAATTTTGCAGACACTGATGATAAAGACTGGCTATCGATCGATAGTGATGGATTCCTTTCCGCTGGCAAATGGATGCTCGAAAACGCCACCGACGATGACGAGTTTTGGCAATGTTTGATCGGGAGCCTTTCCGGTCTCGGATTTTCCAAACACGCATTGCGTTTGGCAGACTCCTACATGGCCACCAAAACGGAGGCAACGGTAGACATCGCCAAACTAAGGTTGAACCTGGAACATTTCCGCCTTCGAGCCAGCCACAGCGAGGATGTCCTCAATCGCTCCATCGAGCAACTGCATCAGTGCGAAAGCCTCTTCGCAGCGGCGGACGACAGAGAATCGCAGATTTCCTGCAGCATGTTGATTGCCCGTGCCCTCGAAAGCAAATCCGAGATCAGTCAGTGCATCGCCCTCTTGCGAACGGCACTTATCACATCCGACGAGGCAAAGCTGGAACGAACGTCGGCGCGGCTGCTTGTTGAAATCGGCCGAGTGCACCGTAAACGACATTGGTTGCAGAGGGCAGAACAGCATTTTGAATCTGCAATTGAAAGATTGAGACCACTTGATGACCCTCGATTGCTCGCTGAGGCGCTTCATCAGCTCGCCCTTGTAAAGCAACGATCGCCAACGGGGAAACACGAGGCCCTGGAATTACTTGACGAAGCAATTCCGATCGCCAAGTCGATCGGAGCAAGTCGGCAACTAGAGTACTTCAACACGTCTCGTGCACTGTTGCTCAGTAAGATGGATCGTGAAAAGGAAGCGGTCGCATTGATCCGTGATGCCATCAATCTCAGCAATCAACACAATGATCTGTCTAGCCTAGCGACACAGCACTCCGTCCTTGCTGGCATTCTGGCCCGGCAGAAAGAACCAACAGCAGAATTCCACTTTCTCGAATCGATACGACTTTGCGAGGAAACGGGCAAACAAGGACGGCAGGTAAAGGGAGTTCATAGGTACGCAACGTTTCTAAAGCAACAACATCGACGTTCAGAGGCGGCCACCGAATACTTAAAAGAATCGCTAATTCACCAACATCTCGGCCAGATGTTCAAGGCAACCCGATCGCTAATCGACGCGATTTCTATGATCGAAGACGAGGAAACCTTCGAACAAGCGATTCGTCGACTGGAAACACTGCTTCCCATCGTCGAACAGGAGTCAGGCTCTGATGAGCTGGAGGAGTTGCTCAATATTTTCATCAAGACGGTCCGCCTACGCAGACCCCATCAATCGGTGGAGGATGTCTTGGTCCGATTCGTCGATTTGTGTCGAACAGGCAACGACGATACCAAACTGGGTTGGTCACTGAGAATCCTATCCAGCGCCAATCGCAACCTTGGACACTTTGAGGAGGCCATCAAGAACACAACAGAGTCATTGCATTTGGCCGAAGCCACGGGAAACTCCGGTGCGAAAGCCAAATGCCTCGTCAGCCTCGGAGCCACTTACCGACAGATGGGTGAACTGGAAAAGGCACGGGAGCATCTGGAACAGGGCCATCAGATGCTTGCGGAGCTGGACTACAATTCGTCGGCTTTGAACCTAGCCGTGACTGAAGCCAGAGCATTGCGACAGGCCAACCGTTTCAGTGAAGCGAAAGCAACACTGGAACACGTGCTCCGGCGTCGCAGCGAGCTGGATGCCGTCAATACGATCCATGTTCTGCTGGAACTCGGCACGATCCATCGAAAGATGCGGCGACTTAAACGCGCGATTCAATGCCTTGCGGAGGCAGTCGACATCGCACGCGAGCACGGATTCCAATCCCTTCAAGCAGTTTCCCTCTCCGCGTTGGCGCAGGCACGAGGGTCGAGCCAAAAGTTTGATGAGCGGACGCTCGCATTCGCGGACTTCGAAGCAAGTGAGAAGATCCTTCGCAAACTGGGCTGGACACATCAACTCATCCGCAGCTTGATTCCTCACTCCGCGCTACTGCTAAGGAATGGAAAGTTCGAGCAAAGCATCGAAGCGATCCAGGAGGCGCTCAGTCTGTGCGAAAAAATCGAAGATTGGCGGCAAGCAGCGCATGCGTCCTCATGCCTTGCGTTGATTCATCGACGATGTGGGGAATTCGAGCAAGCATTCACGGCCCACGAAAAAGCCATCGCTGCATCCAAAGCCGCTGGCAATGACTATCTGGAGTTCCTCAATCGCCTGCAGTACGCCGTCACCTGTCGCGTCCAAGGAAACTATGACGAGGCAAGGATTAAGTTGGATGTCGCCGAAGAAATGATCGAGCGAGCGAGCCAAAGATTGGGTAGCCGAGAGCCGTTCATCAAGCTGTCATTGGAAAGAGCCACATTACACTGCTCGTATCGACAACCCATGGAAGCGATCGAGCCATTGCTCAATTCGCTGAAAGTCGCCAAAGAAGATCGACTCAACACTCTGGAGTACATGATCAATAGCCGGCTTGGAGATCTCTACCTGGAGGTTGGTAAACACGATCTCGCATTACCGCACTACGAGAAAATCATCGCAAGTGATCTTGATGCAAACCGAGACGCACGAGCCGTCAGCACGGCATTTCGCTCGCTGAGCGAAATGCGTCGAACCAAAGCGATGGACCATGCCCTGGATTGGATCGACGCTTTCATTGCTGAGGCCAAGAAGTTATCGCGTCCGAACGTGGTGGGACGATTTCGGATTGAAAAGGCAGATTTGCTGATCCGCGCCCATCGAGCACAGTCGGCCATGGAGCAGCTGAACCTCGCCGAGAAATCGTTGAGCGAACAAGAGGCTGAAAACACAGATCGCCAAATTTTATGGATCCGCGGTCAAGCCAATGAGTCTCTGGGAAACCCCAAGGCCGCTGTGGAAGACTACCGAAGAGCATTAGAACTCTGGGCCGATGACAGCGACTCCGACATGTTCCGACGAGTTCAGTTTCGCATGACGAAACTCTTACGGAAAGTCGGCTCTACGCGTGAGGTGATCGATCGACTTGAGATAGACGGGAAACGCCTGAAAGAGAGCGGGAATACGGAACAGTTTGCTCAGAACCAACGGCTTCTTGCTCGCGAACATTCAGCAGTCGGACACCATCGAGACGCGATCAGCGTACTACAAAACACACTTCGAGAACTGCCGGATCCATCAACCGAATCCATACGTATCGAGCGTGCCTTCCTGACACGCCAGTTGGGCTCGACATTGAGAATGGACCAGGGTCATCATTCACAGAGAGAGGCAGTTGACCGACTGACAGAAAGTTGCGCCCTTTGGAGAGAAATCGCGGATCGTTCACAGAAATGGTCGTCGCAGGTCGAACTCGCCAAGACTCAAAAAAGCCTTGCCTTTGCCCTTGAGGGCGCGCGAAGACACGAAGAAGCACTTGAGTTGTTGCAACAAAGCATGGCGACGTTCGAACGCCTCGGCGACGGTGCAGAGCTTGCCGACTCCTATACCTGCGTCGCATCTCGGCTGCTCAAGACGGGACACGCCAAAGAAGCAGTTTTCCTGGCAGAACGAGCGGTAAAGATTTCAGAGAAAGAAGACTCGCCACTCTGCTTGGCACGCGCTCTGTCCACGCTTGGTCAGTGCTATGGTTACCTCACACGACTCGATGAAGCTGTCGAGGTTCACAAACGCATGCTTCACCTCAACGAAGCTTATGCGGGAATTGATCAAGTCAATCGCGCACGAGCCATGCTCGCGTCCACTTACATTTTCCTAAGCCGGTTCGACGCCGCCGAACGCCTGCTTCGAGAAGTCATCGATTCCATTTCAGCCAAGTCGACCGGCAAAAGACTCAATCCTAGCGACGGACGGACTTTGGAGGGCGCCTACGCAAAGCTTGCACGAGCCTACCGAAACAAACACCGATACAACGATGCGATCGAAGCACTGAGACGGGCGTTGGATGTTTGTGTCGATTTCGATCTTGATTCCCAAATCCCCATCCGCCTACTGAGCTTGGCCGCCTGTTACGCGGATGTGGACAATTCAACGGACGCGATCAGCCGATTGGAAGAAGCCTATCGCCGATTCGAGAAACAAGGCCGTCGTTTCGACGTTTGGCTGCCCCGTGTTTTGACAACTCAAGGCGTCGTTCATCATAAGCGAAAAGACTACGACACGGCGATTTCCCAATTCCGCCGTTCCCTGCAGAAGATCGATTCCGTTGGCGATCAAGGCAACCGCGCGGTTGCCCTCAATGCACTTGGACATGCCCAACTCTGCGCGTGCAAATTTGACGATGCAATCGTTAGCCTCGACGAAAGCTTGGAAATCCTCCAGAAACTAGGAAACGAGTTGAATATTGGATCGGTGCAATCTCGCCGTGGACACGTACTGCTGAACCTGGATCGTCATGAGGAAGCCCGTGAAGCCATTGATGAATCACATCGAATCGCCAAGAGAACAGACAACACGGAAATGAAGGCAGAAGCCATGTTGGTCGAAGGCTTGCTGTTGGAGAAGCTTCAACAGACAGATCAGGCTTGCAAATGCTTTCGAGAATGCGCGGATATTTTCGATACGACCGGTGACCTGCGAAGCAAACTTGATGCATTGCGTCATCTGGCCCGGGTGCTTAAATCGTCTGATAACCCAACCCAATACCAAGCCGTTCTACTTCAATGTCACGAACTTGAACGAACACTCACAGACCGTGGATTCACCACCCACATGCCGTAGCGGTAATACTGATACTGCTTTTTCTACGGTAACCATCCGGCTTCATGAGCTTGTAACAATACTCCTGTCTCAACGCTTGGGATGTCTGAGGCTCGATCGATATCGACGCCGCGCAGCAATCTCAAATTGATACAAAGAGACCGAAGATGTCACGAACAATTGCTTTCATGACCCTGATGCTGGTGGGCCTCTCCGCCAATTTGCCCGCCAACCTGTCCGCCAATGATGTTGAGGTCGTGTATCTCAATGGAATGGTTCTCATAGAAGGAGACTCAAGCGACAACGCAATCGAGATTTCTCGCGTATACAACTCAATCCACATTGTCCGAGGGCTCAACGGGACGACGGTCGGCGGAGCGAGTTCTCAAATGATCTACATCGCAGATGACCTGCTCGTGGAAATGTTTGACGGTGACGATTTCATTGACATCCGATCACTTCACGTGCGTGGAAACGCTAATGCACAAGTCGTGATCGGACTTGGCGAGGGCGACGACACTCTGATCATGGAAAACGCGTCGGTTCGATTCAACATCCTGATATCTGACCCTCCCGGAAGCGACGGGAACGACATTGCCCTGCTGCGCTCCATCACATGCAATGACTTGGACATCTTGACCGAACTGGGAACCGATCAAATCAGCGTGGTCAGCTCCACCGTCAACGAAAACCTCGAAATCAGGGCATCGGGAGCGGCGACAGTAGGTGTTACACATAGCGACATCGATGGCGGGCTTTTCATCAACACGGGACGTTTGGGAGCAGACACGATCAATGTGATCGCCAACGACTTTGTTTGGACGAGTATCCATACGTCGGATCGAAACGACAACTTGATCATTGTAGGCAACCACAGCCACTATGTTTGGGGATCGATTAGCTTGAACAACGGCAATGACAACCTGACTTTCGAACACAATCAAATGGGCGATTGGTACACTTGGCAAGGCGGTGCGCTCCTTGTCGACGGTGGCCCAGGGACCGACCGCGGAATGATCCGCCGAGTGATGATCTGGGACCCTATCGTGACCGAGTCATGGGAAGGTTCCTTCAAGTAGACAAAGCTGTCCGCTGGCTTTTCGCTCTCATCAAGCCGGTGGGCAGAACTGGAGATAGAGTTCCCACGACGCGTCGTGTTCGGCCATGCACTGGATTTCATGTGAAGTGCACTCGGCCATCAGCGACTGATGGATCGAAGCGATGTCCGCGCCGGGCTTGATGTAAAAGATCAACTCCTTGCAAGTCGGATCGGTCAACGTCAACACATGGACTCCCGTCGCCGACTGGGCCACTTTGGCAATGATTTGATCTTCGATCGCAGAGACTTGTTCATTCTCGGCTGAATCAGGAACATCGCGACCGGATGCGACTTGATAGGGAATGGCAAACCCGAGTTTGATCCCAAGCTCGGGATGCCCGAGGAAGGGCTCCGCGGACTGATTGCGGCGAATGAACAGAATTCCAGAGTCGGTTTCAGCCCGAGCAAGACTCCACTGCGCGTCATCGCCAGGAAGTTGATCGAGATCAACGGCCATTTGTTTTCTCCTCAAGGTCATCGGCTCACGAAATCGCCAGATAGATTACCAAACGACTGTCCATCCGGGAACATCGACTCGTAGGCACAGACTCGAGCGGCACAGAGTGCTTTTTCGTAGAGGGCGATATCCGCCCTTGTCGTTTCGAATAGGCTTGGGTGCAAATAAAACCCCCGTCCCCTTTTCTCGCGCGTTCCCTTTTCGCGCGATCACTCCTCCCACTTCAAACTTACAAACATGATTCGATCCTCCTTTTTCTGATTGGAAGCTCCTTCCGTCGAGCTTGTCTCGGCGGAGGAAACAACTGACGGCTACTTGCCCAAACAAACAAAACCTCCCCACCGCCCGCGAATCGCCTTTGGCGATTCGCGGGCGGCGGGGAAGTGAATGCGACTGTGCTACCGGCTAGCTGCCAGTTGTTGCTCCGAACCGGGGCAAGCCCGGCGGAAGCAAAGAATCCATCTTACGTAGACCGTGAACAATGAGTCACAGCCGGTCAATGAAACCACCCGATCTCAATTCGGCCAAGGCCATCCCAAGAGAATCGGGAGACGAAGAGTCGTCGAGAGGGCTCCCCCAATCTTCGCAGGAACTCGCCCACGCCCCCCTCAAGAGAACCAAAAATCCACCCAGTCTCAATTCGGCCAAAAATGCGACATCAAAAAGGCCGGCAACACGTAACCTGCGAAGAACCAAAAACAAAGAGGCCTGACCCCTTTGATTTGTTCAACGGTACGTGGATTAGAACCGCTTCTGTTGACGACCGAAAGTGTTCTGTTTGGGGCTACAGTTTATCGCGTTATATCCCCAATTCCTCCCAACACAAACTCGCCAAGCAATTACCCGATCGCACGAACTCAATGATCGCCTTTTCTGCCAACTCAAATCTGACAAACTGTTTTCGCTTGTATTTGTCTATCAACCCTGCCTTTTTGACTTCGATTTCCTCCGTTGAATCACCCTCAATCAAAAAATACTCGAAGGCATCATTGTCACCACAGCAAACGACTAACCAGCCGAAATCTCCATGTGAAAACAAGTGGAGCCAACCAGAATCTTCACCGTCTCCTTGAATAACCATCGCGTCGGGCCAGTTTTTTTCCGCGCCGAACGCTCGGATAAGCGAAAGGACTGTTTGCTCAACATCCTCACTTACTACCTGTTCCGTGCCGTTAGGAAGGAGAAGGTTAAAACGTGTCGTCGTAGTCATATTTGTGCCTCTCCTACCTTGGCCATACCAGAACATTCCCAGCCCGATCAATCACTGTTAATTTCTCCAAACCGAGAAGTCGCCGCATGTTGTTCAGCCCAGATTTACAGCCTTGGCAGACGAAAAGATTGTCAACGTACAAGGTTGCGCTCTTTCCCTGACCATTCCCTCTATTAAACCCTTGGAGGAGTACATCACCTTCGGCATGGCGGAGAAGCTGAAATGTCGGGCCCTTGTGCCCAAGCTCTGCTGCCAGCTTCTGCAGCGTCCGTGCCGCATCATCGGAGTTTGCAACGCCTCCGTTAATTCCGAAGAAAGAATGACCATCAATGTCGAGCCTACTTAACGTGAATGCGTCATCCGTAGTCGCCGCAGGTATACCCAAGTCGCGTCGTAGTTGTGCAAGGGACTCAAATGCTTCATCCGCTACACTCCTTGGGGCAAGGCTTTATGGTTATCCGGTCATGTTCAGCTCGATTGCTAGGTTCCCAAGAGATTGCTCTGAGACTCGCTCGCCAATACAACGCTTAATGATCGCTTCTAAATCCCGGCGAGGCACATGGCGTCCCCTGTCAAGCCAAAGCGACTCATCTACGATTCTACCTCCGAGTTTCGAAGCCAGAATTTCCGCTATGACTACGATCAAGCCGTAAGTCACTTTGTCTCGAAAAAGACCTCCGTCAAGACTGCACCATAGTCCTGCTTCTTCCGGATCGTAGTCAAAGTGCGAGACCGTGACTTGAACGATGGCTTCACCATGTCGCACCAGAATCTCGTCCTCGGACGGGTTTGTCACTTCGATTTCTGAACGATTCGAAAATCGATCTAACCCTTCACGAACAGCGTTAAGCACGTCGAGGTAGGCGAAATCAAGTGGCGCTTGGATGGATAGTTCAACGGACATGTTCGTACTCCCTATGGAACGATCTGGACCCAGCCATCACGTGTAAGCACCCAAATTTTCGAGATAGTCCCTTGGGTTGGAATCTTCGACAGTGGTCCCTTCGCTGCAAAGTCGAGTAGCTGATCTTTCCCCACGTTGACCGCCTTGATGTAAAGGTCCACATTCACGCCTGCTTTCAGTGCAGACGACTCGGCTTGACTAGCATGACGAAGTACCGCACCCAATCCGCCTTGAGTCTCTTTCAGACTAACCTTCACTCCATCCAAGATGCCATCGAAACCGGCTTGTCCTCGTTTGGCGGCGCCAACAAAGTTTCCACCGAACTTTGAAACGATGTCATTTGCAAGGACAAGTTCATGTGCCTCCAATGCGTTTCGAACAACTGTTCCCCTTGGGGCAAGGCTTCTCAGTTTAGCAGCTTTTGCCGCGGTTGTGGAATCCGATGATGCCTCAATGAGCTTGACTGCGTCTTCAAAATGGCTTGCGACAGTATGGGGAAGTTGAATCTGGCCTTCAGCATCCAGTTTTCGTAGTTTCGCAAGCAGTTTCTGCCCCGCCTGGGTGGCGTCGTCGCCGTTCTGGATCGCCGTCACAAACGTGTCCATTGCGAGCTTGCAGGGCGTTGATGTGTTGTGAACCCAAACTCGGCTCTGACCAACAAAGTACGTGTGCGACCCAGCGACCTCGATGTTGTAGGTGGTGAATTCCTCACCGGGTGGCGAATTGAGTTGCGCAATCCTGGAGATCGTCAGCACGCGGCCTTCGGCAGACACGACGCGACTGCGTGTGGTCAGCTCGTCCGCTTAGACGAAATCTTCCGTGTCCAGTCTGATCCCAGAATTCATTCTCTGCGGAGTCGAGAGCGCCGAGCGTGGCGACGGAGTCGACAACATCCATTGCAAAATCAGGAATGTTTGTCAGATCTCCGTTGATCGGAGACGAAAACTCGGTCCAAGTTCCCCACGCACTGTAGATCCAGTCCTCTATCCGATCGACAACTTTCGCGGAAGCGGCCGCCCAGTAGAGTGGATCAAATTCCCCTGCGGGTTCTTTGATCTCGAGCAACCCGCTCTCATCAAGCACCACCTCAGGAGAAGCATCCAATTCTGTCAACGGGTTGCCAACTCCATTGTTGTCCGAGGACTACAACTACCCCCGTCCCCTTTTCGCCACGTCCCCTTTTCGCCACGAGGCCGCGTCGTCGACTCAAGATTAAACTTTCTGTCTATCGATTCCACCCAGGTTTCCTCGCCCATATTTATTTCCTGGCACGCTCCCCTTTAGGGGGTTATATTGCGGGGCATATTCAGTGAAACGTTGGAGTTCGTTTGACTGGTCCTGTTGAATCGACAAGAGGGGTTTGTTTGAGATGCGTGCTTCTGTCATCGTTTTTATTTTGGTAGTTTTTCTATACGTTCCACAGATCACGTTTGCTCGCGAGTGGGTGGATTCGACGGGGAAGTTCCGGGTGAATGCTGAGCTTGTAGCCGTGCGGGGCGACAATGTCGTGTTAGAACGTGAAAATGGCCAAATCGTCAGCTTGCCGATTTCACGTTTATGCAAGGCTGACCAAGACTTTCTGAAGCAGCAAGCAGCAACGAAGACTCCAGCGAAAGGCACCGGTTCAGCACCGCAGACCGCCCCCGAGCCTTCCGATGACCAAAAACTCGCTGGTCATGCGCTCGGGATTCTGAAGACGCATTGTTATCGCTGTCACGGAGAAGACGGCGCGGACGAAGGTGGATTTGACTTTGTCCATGACCGAGAAAAGCTGGTTGCGGCGGGATACTTGCTTCCCAAAGACGCCGCGCGATCACCGCTATTTGATCGAATGGTTTCGTCTGATTCACCGATGCCACCCAAGGGCGAATCACCCAGGCCATCAGCGGATGAGATTGACGTCGTGCGTGCATGGATCGCCGAAGGGGCCACAGCAACTTCGACCATGCCGACGAGTGAATTCGTCACCAACGGACTACTTTATCGTCTTGTCTCGCAAGACTTAATGAAGTTACCCAGCGAAGACCGCGGCCATGCTCGATACTTTTCCACGACTCATTTGTACAACCTGGGCGTGTCTGATGAAGAGTTAGCAACATACATGACTGCATTGGCAAAGCTGCTCAATAGCCTTTCGTGGAATCGAGAGTTGGCTGGTCTTCATCCCGTCAGCGGTCAACCTCATTTGTTCCGTATCGATCTTCGTGACTTGAAATGGTCCGGAAAAGTTTGGCAACAAATCCTGGACCATTATCCGCATGGACTGGTCGACGCCTCTCGTGATGCACTGCGGGTGCGGATGGAGACGTCCTGCGAAGTTCCAATTGTTCGCGCGGACTGGTTTGTTGCTTCTGCGTCACGACCGCCGCTATACCACACCTTGGCTCAAATCCCATCCACGGACGAACGCTTAGAGGCACTGCTGCGGGTCGATGTCGACGAGAACATTAAAGCACAGAAGGTCGTTCGGTTGGGTTTTGCGAGATCTGGGGTCTCGCAAAACAACCGTCTTTTGGAACGTCATGAATCCATCTTTGGAGCCTACTGGAAGAGCTATGACTTTGCGGGCAACACCGACCGCAAGAACTTGTTCGATCATCCCTTGGGACCAGGGAAAATTTCAAACAGCTTTGAACACGACGGAGGCGAGATCATTTTCCAACTGCCCAACGGCTTGCTCGCGTTCATGCTGACGGATGCAGAAGGACGTCGCATTGACCGAGGCCCAATCGAAATCGTCAGCGATCCCAAACAGCCCGATCGGAGGGTCGTCAACGGGGTTTCCTGCATGTCCTGCCACTACGGCGGATTCATTCAGAAATCGGATGAAATCCGCAGGCACGTGGTCGCGAATGTCTCCGCCTATCGAAATACCGACGAAATTCTCGGGCTGTATCCGGAGGACGAGACAGCAAAGCAATTAATTGAGAAAGATACTCTTGGCTACTTGCAGGCTTTGAGATCAGATCAAATCGGAATTGATAATCCTACACGAACCGGAGAACCGATCGTCTTGATTGCCAATCGATATCAAAACGAGTTGGATCTCAAGCAGGCCGCTGCGGAGATGGGGATGGGCTCGCATGCTTTGCTTGCCGAATTGAAAAGGCTGAATGATACAGTGGTTGATCGTACCTTCGGTGCGCTCAAGATCCGTGGCGGTGTCATCAAACGGGAGATCTTTGACAAAGCCTTTTTGGGCTTGGCCGAACGGATCAATCTCGGACAACGAGCCGCATCGACGGGCAATGCCATCGCCAAAACCGACCAGCGGCCTTTGTCACCAGAACGCACGGCTCGCCCGCGATCCAGTAATTCCACTGCACCGCGAACTGGCAATGTACCAGCGGCCGCACAGGAGGCCCTGCGGGCTGGGATCGCAGCGATCGGACGTGGACATTGGCAAGCTGCAGATGACGAATTCAGGATCGCGTTGCGTCACTCTGCGAACAACCAAGTCTTTCAAGCCCGCGTCTATGAACAGGCGATCCAAGTTTACGAACGTGGCGAAGCGCTAGAGCCGTTGTTGACGGCGCATCAGTTTTTACTCGATTCGTGCACCAATACGGCTGAAATCGAGCAGGCGAAAGTCAACCTGTTCAATTCGCTGTTTCGTTTTGCCCGCAAGTCTTCGGTAAGTTGGCTTCGGCAAACCAATGTGACAGAAATCCAATGGGGAACTGAACCACTGCCGACATCGATTTCCAACTCGCTTGCTGCGGTATTCGAACGGCAACTTCAGCAGACACCTCATCATGAACCCGCATTACGTGTGATGCTGACCTACTGGACCCGTGTGCGAAATGACCAGAGCAAGCAGTTTGAGATACTGAAACTGCTGGACGAGACACTGGCTAAGAGGGACGAGAAAATTGGAGGCATGGAGCGTTTCAACTACGCTCACTATCACGCGACTTCGGGAGATGCTGCCAAGGGTGCAGAACTGTATTCGGAAATCGCTCGCGAATTCGGTGGGCGTGCTGCCGGCGATGCTCGGGTGAATGAAGCGCAGGCTTGGATCCGCTGCAACGAAGTGGACAAAGCGGCAACGGCGCTAAGCCTAGCACAACGGCACTTTGAGGGTGGCGAAGTCGGAGCAGCCTATTCGCTGGAGAAGATTGGTGATTTGTTTGTGTCCATCGACCGGCAGGCTCTTGCCGTTGGAGCATTTCGTGCTGCACTTCGACTGGAAAAATCGCCTATTCAAATCGAAAAGCTGCAACAGAAAGCAGCGGCTTCGCTCTCTGGTTCGAGCGGTCCAATGGCTTCGGCTGGAACAGGTTCGATGCCGGCAGATGATCTGCTGGATCCCCGACGCGTCTACCGAGTCAAAGCGCAGCAAAGCGAGCAGTCTGCAATGCAATCTCCGACTTCTGCGGTCTATCAACTGATCCAAGCAGCAGAGAGTTGGGTGCAGGCCGAGTCGCCTGACGATGCGACTCGCGTATTGAAGAAGGCGACTTCTCGCCTTCGCGTCGAATCAAACGGTGGGCGGGACTACGAGCACAAGCAAATCGCCCAACTTTACACACTTCTGGATCAGCCAGAGGAGGCCGTCACTCACTGGGCCGAGGCGATCAAACGTTGCAAGTCAACGCACACCATCGCGGAATTCCAGGGTTATGTCGATGCGCTGCTGGCGAAGCATCCTGGTATGGCAGTAGCCGAACCTCTGAAAGGCTACATTGATCCCAACTACGGTTTCCGAATGTCGGCAACAGAACTCGAAGCGCGTCCGTCTGGTGATTCTAGCTCGCGTGCGACCAATTTGGTGCAAGCGGCGGGAAAGTGGAGTGAAGCTGGCGACGTGCAGGAAGTCCGCCGCGTTGGTGCACTTGCCGTGACTGAGATTCGAAAGATTAGTTCGAATTCGTCGCACCACCCCGGCGAACGCCTCTACGCAACACTAGCAGATAGCTTGCAGAAGGTCGACTTATTCAACGAAGCCGTCTACTGCTACCTGGGGGCAATCCAACTAGCGAAACGGGATGATGATGCCGTGAAGTATCACCAACAGATGAAAAGGGTATGCGAAGAGAACGAGTTGTCCGTCCCAGTCATACCGCAGGAATTCGCTCAAAAGCTTGATCCGTTGAATCGCTATCGGGTATCCGCGGCCGAGAAGGAACAAAAGGCAAAAGAATCCAGTAGTGAATCGATGCAACTTCACTACTGGATGCAAGCCAGCAACGATTGGCTAAAAGCTGACGAAAGGGAACTCGCGTCGCATGCGGCCGATCAACACTTGGAACTGTTGAATCGCAAAGGAAACGTTTCCGATAACACCTATCGAAACTTGGCAGAACACTACGAAAAGATCGGCGACGACCAGCGTGCGATCAAAACCTACGAACGTGCGTTAGAGGTTTCGAAAAGCGACTACCAAAAGAAGAGCTTGCAAGAGAAGATCAACGCCCTGCGTTAACCGGTTCGTCCAATTGTGCCACCGAGGAATGCTTCGGACCGAGCAGGTCGATGGTGATGGTTGCTGCGGTCTTCGCCTCGGCGATCCAATAGCCTTCGCCCTCCTTTTTGGGAATCGTAATTCGATCGGTTAATGCATTTTCATCATCCAAATGTATCGGCAAGGTTTCAATGCTGGAAACCTTGCAAGGTCGCCCCAATGCAACGTTCTCATTACCAATAATCACTTCAACCTCCGCTAGACCGACACCCTCACCATTCCATTTCGGAATCTCAATCTCCACTCGATCGAACATAACCCTTGAAACTGGAATCGGGTTGCGTGGAAAACGGCGGTTGAGCGAAACTCCTTTTCGATCAAACACGACCTGATCTCCCAGATACAGTCGCAGGTTGACCAGCATTGATGACCGATTGTGCAGGGATCGATCCGGTGGAAGATTCCAGATCACGACCCCCAAGTCGCCTCGATTGACACTGAATTTGTACTTCAGGTCTGCGATCGCCATTTTCTTCTGAAACTCATCACGACTTGCATCCATCGCGGCACCGTATTTCTGTCGGGCTTGGCTGATCTTTTCCGCCGTCTCGCGATCGATCTTCGCTCGCTCGTCACGATTGTCGGCCATCCCTTTCTTCATGCGTTCGGCCGAGCGACGGATCTCTTCCTGGACGGCTTTCATCGCCGAGTCATACTCGGATGCTCCAAACGGCTTGCCTTCCGCAATCAAACCGTTCGCTTTCTCGATCTGGAGAGCATAGATATCCAAAATCTGGGCATGAAGCTGTTTACCGAAAGCCGAACTCTCCGCTGTTGCACGGTTTGCTTTTTCAAAGCCGTCCCGTGCGGCGCGAAGCTTCGCCAAGTGTTCGTTTCCGCCCGCCTGATCAATGATGGAATCTAACCTCGACTCCTGCGCACTTGACTGGACAGGAAGCAAAGTCATTGGCAGGAAACAGGACGTCATCAGCAACAAACGAATCAACATTTCAATTACGATCAAAATCTGGTGACGGATTGAAAACCGGCATTCTAACAGAAATGTTTGAACCCAGTTAATCTACACGCGATCTCAAAGGAATCGAAGGTCTTTCCAATCTGACCCCGACTACTGCTCGATACGACATCGCGAACGCTACTGGGTTCAAGCGATTTCTGACAACGACGATGATGAATCAAACTATCTCGGTGCTCTACTATCTCTTCGTGAATTGAGTACGAAGATGATCCGAACCTCAGCGAAAGCGGATCGACTCACAACTCCCGTAAAATTCGGCACCTTCTTGGTTGGCGACTGCCATAGCGTCCGAGAGAAAATACCCCCGGCAGGATTCGAACCTGCGACCTGCGCGTTAGGAATGCGCTGCTCTATCCAGCTGAGCTACGAGGGCGTGATTTCTTTTCGCAAACAGTGTAACCTCGAACTCCCATTCTCGACACCTGGAGATCGCGGTTGGTTCCACCCAAAAATTCTAACGATTCCCCACTCGATGTGACGCTTGCTAGACCACTCTGCGATCAAGTTTTCCCGCGTCTTTGGGCTTTTTTCTTGCTTGTCCTGGTCGCTGTGACTTGGCCGCTTTGGGTACCGCTGCCGTCACAGTACCCCAACATCGCTTTGCTGCCCTGGTGGCACTGGCAGTCGACCGCCGGGCTCGCCCTGCAGTGGTCGGCCTTGGCAGGGCTGGCATCCTCGGGAACACTGGTCGCATTGGGAGTGTTCAAACGCTTTCATGCCGGACTTTGGTGGACGGTGATGGGATGCCTGATCGCTTTGATGCTGACGGATCAACATCGGATTCAGCCCTGGGCGTATCAGAGCATTCTGTATGCCGGGCTATTCGCCACCTTGGGTCATCGACGAGACCCGTCGGCGAAATCTTGGTTTGTCGTCATCACCGCTTCGATTTACTTCTACAGCTCACTGGGTAAGTTCGACTATCAATTCCTGCACACCGTCGGCGATGAATTCCTCAGTGTCTCCACGGCTCCTCTGGGCGGACTGCCCGATACCTGGAGACCTTGGCGGACCACGCTCGTGGCGATGATGCCGGCAACAGAAATGACCATCGCCCTGCTGGTACTCTTTCCACGCACGCGACGAGTCGGCGGAATGGCCGCGATGGGATTGCATGCCACACTGATCCTGATCCTCGGTCCCTGGTCTTTGAATCACAGCCTTGGCGTGCTGACTTGGAACGTTCTGTTAATAATCCAAGCCTACCTGCTGATGGTCCGTCGACCGACCCAAGCACACGACGAGGCTCACACGGGTTCAGGGCCGAGAAAAAACAGCGGGGTCTGGCAAGTGCGAGTACTCGTTCTGGCTGCCTTGATCGCTCCGATCGGAGAACGATGGGGATACTGGGACCATTGGCCATCGTGGGCGTTGTACTCACCGCACAACAGTCGCGTTGATGCGGAGATCCATCGCAGCAAACTCCGTGAGCTGGACGATTCACTCGCCAACTGCGTCCAAGAGGACGGCGATGGCGACGGATGGCACGAACTGAAACTCAGCCAGTGGTCACTGGATCAGCGAGGAGCACCGATTTATCCGCAGGCAAGGTACCAATTAGCGCTGCTGGCAAACTTGGCCGAACGCTACGAATGGGGAACGGGCGTACGATGCAAACGACGCGGGGTCTCCGATCGTTGGACAGGCGTCCGCGATGAATCGTTGCACATGGGACAGCGTGAGATTCAATCCGCATTGAAACGCTATTGGCTGGTGCCATCGGGCTGAAAACCATGACCGAACGCACGGAAGACAATGAATCACAGCAACGTTGGGGCGGAGACATCCAGTCGCCGACGCTGCTGTATGTCAAAGGCAGCTTGTTTGTGTTGCTGGGCATCACGTCTGCGGGACTGCTGCTGTTGCACTCGCCGCATTGGAAAACCGCGTTCCTGTTGGGCGTTTGTGTTTGGAGCTCTTGCCGAGCCTACTACTTTGCATTCTACGTCATCGAACACTACATCGATGACGGTGAGCGATATGCAGGGTTGCTGGACTTTGCCAAACGGTTTGTGCGACGAAAGCGATGAAGTGACTTGCGTCCTGCGGTGGGGAGCGGCAATGTACTCGACCCGGTTGCCGTTCCGACGGCGGGAACCGGACGCTATCGAGAGCGTCCCGCTTAGAAAGTTGATCGCACCAGCCATTTTTCTCGTCTTTACTAGCACGAAGCGCAAGCGAGTGCACCACTGGTTCCCAGGCTCCTGCCTGGGAACCCAATGATTAGCAGGCTCCTGCCTGCCGATCTGCTGACAATTTCCAGGCCACGCTGACTTTCGCGAGGCAGAGCCTCCATGGCAGTGCGTTCCCAGGCGTGAGCCTGGGAACGAGCGTTCTAAGCGGGACGCTCGCTATCGCGTGGCGGCTGGTTGAGTGACCTACTGCCTGGCGACACGATTTCGATTACTCGTCGTCGTCTTCTTCGTCGTCGTCGTGTTCGCACAGGGCAACGACTTCGGCCATCAGTTTGATGGACAGCAGGCATGGCTCGTCGCTTTCAGGGTCGAGCAGCAGTCCGACGTCTTCGGGGATGTACAGCAAGAGAGATTCACCGTCGACCACATAGCCTTCGATCTCCTCGTCATCGCTGAACATTTCGGGCATCGTTTGAACGAAATGCCCGGCAAGTGGTTCAGAGGAAAACGCGACCCAAACGTCTTGCTCTTCGATCTCGGCGGTCAGCACGCCGACGGCTTCCTCATCGTCTTCGTCGGCTCCTTCGTCGCGCACATTGATGAGCACGAATTCACGACCGGCAATCCAATCGCGAATCTTGGGGGCATCTTGCGCCTCGATCGCGGCTCGCAATTCGGAGTGGTCGGGTGATTCGGTCATGATTTGGCAAGCTCGGTAGGCGGAGTGAATGAACCAACAAAGCGTCATTGGAGCCTAAAGACGTGAGTTCGTCGACTCGGCACCCCCGCCAGACCCCGATTTCGCGACTCTAGCCCGGATGATTCATGAGCCGCTGGCGCAATAGCATCCGGTTCCCGAGTAGAGGTGTGAGAACCGGACGCTATCGCGTGGCGGCTGATATGCGCAGACTGTTTTCGCACCAATCCACGCAAGCCGTTTCTCGCAAATGTGTTGCGAAGTCTGTAGTGAGTCGCGTTAATAATCCGGGCTAGTTTCCCAGTCAGTCGCCCATCAGCATGTCGCCCAGTCCGCCCAGCACCGAGCCTTCCCCTTTTCGCGATCCGCCCACCGCGCCGGGCATCGCACTGGCCAGTCGACCGGCAAAGCGTGAGAACGGCAGGGACTGCAGCCACACCGGCCCGGGGCCTTGCAAGGTCGCCAAGAACAGGCCTTCCCCGCCAAAGAACGCGTTTTTGAGACCACCGACGAACTGAATGTCGTAACTCACACTCGGCCCCATCGCCATCAAACATCCCGTGTCCAACCGGAGCGTTTCTCCGACGCTGAGTTCTCGGTACATCATCGTTCCGCCGGCATGGACGATCGCAATTCCGTCGCCTCGCAGTCGTTGCATGATGAACCCCTCCCCGCCAAACAAACCGGCACCGATCTTTTTCTGAAATGCAATGTCGATGGTGATTCCACGGGCACCGCACAGAAAAGCGTCCTTTTGACAGATGATTTCGCCACCGAGTTGATCCAGGTGCAGCGGCACCATCCGACCGGGGTGCGGCGCCCCGAATGCGACTTTGGCTTGCGTCCGGCCATTGTTGGTAAAGGTCGTCATGAAGAGCGATTCGCCGGTGAGCACCCGTTTGCCCGCCGAGAGGACTTTGCCGAACAATCCGGTATCCTGCTTGGACGGGTCTCCAAAGACGGTTGCCATATCGATCCCCGCGGTCATGTACATCAACGCTCCGGCTTCCGCGACAGTCTGCTCACCCGGATCGAGCGTGATCTCGACGTACTGGGATTCATGGCCAAAGATCTCGTAGTCGATTTCGTCTGCTCTTCGATTGACGCCGTCGTTTGACTGGCCCCCTCGCATGGTCACCGGAGCAGTCGTCATTTGAATTTCCCCCGCGGCGAAACGGTTGTCGCCGTCGGTGGTCGTGTTCCCAAAACCGCCGCCGGATCCGGCTCGCACGCTGCTCGGCGAGGAGGGGGCGACCGGGCTCATCGCTGGCAGGGTTTCACTCAGATCAAAGCCGGAATCTTGCCCGCCGGGCACAGAAAACTGTTGCCCACACGCTTTGCATCCGACTTGCTTTCCCGCCAAGGAATCGTCGGCCTGATAACGTTTTCCACACATGGGACAATTGAATTCCATCGCTCGGGGCTCCTGTTTGAGTTGGAAAGGTTCCCGCCTCTATGGCGGATTGCAAGAATGATCGGATGAGGTGAACGGGTCCACCATCGCTTGGGGACTCTAGACTAAACTATCGGCCTGCTACGGTGGCGATTGGGGCGCACGAAGTTGATTTCTCGCCGCCACCGTGGTCCCACCAGGCAATAATCCGCAGAAACCATTCTGACGAATCTTCCCTTTCTTGAGGTACATCACGTGTCCGAGCATAAAACTCCATCCCCAAATCGACGCCGATTCCTAAAGACGACTTCCGTCGCCATCGGCACCGCAGCGACCGTGCCCTACTTTTTTTCCACTCCCAGAACGCTTGCCGATGACACCAAGAGCAAGAACGACAAGATGCCGATCGGCGTGATTGGTGCGGGAGGAATGGCGGGCGGAAACATGCGCGCCGCCAGAAACTGGTTGGATGTCGTGGCGATCTGCGACGTGGATGTCCGACGCCGTGAAGGTTTCAATCAGCAGCACAGCTGCGGCAAAGCGGACCTGTATGAAAACTACCAAGACTTGCTGGCCCGTGACGACATCGGCTTGATCCACGTCGCCACGCCCGACCACTGGCACACTAAACCGCTGGTGGAAGCCATGTTGGCGGGCAAAGACGTGTACTGCGAAAAACCGCTGACGTTGACGATCGACGAAGGCAAATTGATTCGCAAGGTCCAAAAAGAAACCGGCCGGATCGTCCAAGTCGGCACGCAACAGCGAAGCACCTTCCCACTGTTCGTCAAAGCCATGGCGTTGGTCGCCGAAGGACGATTGGGAAAGATCACTGAAGTTCAAGCGGCAATCGGCGGCGCACCAACCAGCCCCGCGATCCCTGTTGCCGATGTCCCCGAGGGACTGAACTGGGATCGCTGGCTCGGCCCGGCTCCCAAAGTCGACTATCGGTTCTTGGCTCAACAACGCAATCGACATACGAATTGCCATTACGAGTTCCGCTGGTGGTACGAGTACTCCGGCGGCAAGCTGACCGACTGGGGCGCCCACCACGTTGACATTTGCAACTGGGCGTTGAAACTCAACGGTCAAACCGAAGGCCCGATTTCGATTGGCGGCACGGCCCAGCATCCGGTCGAGTTCAAAGACGGCAAGGCGGTCCAAGACGATCGCTACAACACCGCCACCGCTTTCAATTTCACCGTCAACTATCCCGGCGGAACGAAGATGATCATCCGCAACGACACGGATAACGGCGTGCTGATCACGGGCGATAAAGGACGTATCTTTGTCAGCCGTGGCAAACTGAGCGGAAAGCCCGTTGAAGATCTTGCCGACAACCCGCTGCCCGAGGACGCGATCGCCAAGGTCTACAAGAACCTGCCGATGGAAGGCAACGAGCGAAGTGCTCACTGGGCAAGCTTCCTGCACTGCGTTCGCGAGCGTGCCGAACCGATCAGTGACGTGCATTCGCACATGGAGATGCTGAACGTCTGCCACTTGGCCGGTATCTCCGCACGACTGGGTCGCGATCTGAAATGGGATAACGACAAAGAAGAAATCGTCGGCGACGATCAAGCCAATTCGATGCTGAGCCGTCCTTACCGTGACGGTTACGAGATCAACCTCGGCTAACGGGCTGTTCTCGCTTTCGAAATGACTCGATGCTTTGGCATTTTTCCTGAGTCAATTCTTATCCACGGCCACCTCCCCCAAGGAACTTGGGGGAGGTCGAGCAGAGCCGTCCAGGCGAATGCGAGGGAGGGGGCGTGTCTGCACGCAAATCATCGCTTGGATTGGCAAAACGTTTGGCGGGGCACGCTAACGACGTGGAGAGTCGAGCGACTGTCGCTCGACTCTCCGAGTCGATAGCGGGCGGCAGCGAAAGACTCGGCAAACGACAATCGAATCAGCCCAACCGATGTCCGAGCATCGTGAACCTTACGTTCACATCGTCTGTGCGGATTCCCGAGCCTCGGAGAGGCTCGGCTACGTGTAATTACGTCGATTCCACGTGGCTGGGCACCACCAGCACAGGATGGGGACTGCGTCGGATTCGATCGTGGACGAATCCTTGATTGAAGCGGTCATCGACCTCCAACGGCAAGACCAACAACATCCTGTTGGTTTCGCTCAGCGGATTGGGTGGAGCGACTTCTCCCGCCAATGGTCGCAATGCATAGGTTCGCCCCGTTGCCGTCGCTGTCTTGGCCATCGCACCGTGCAACGCCTGATGAGTCTTGGTGAGGGCGTCGCTGAATTGCCGCTCGTCAAACTTTGCTTCGGGCGAGAGAGCCTCCAAAATAGAACGAATGTTCTCGTACTGTTCTTTCTCGATCACCAAGTTCAACGACACGGTGGCGTGCTCGGACGCCAGCCCGAACGCGATTGCCGCGGCACGCGTTTCCGCGTCGCACTCGGCGCCGACGACGACAGAGACATCACGCACGCATTCAGACAACGACTGTTGCGGATCGCGAATCACCAGCATGTTCCGATCGCATCTGGCCAGCAATACATCAATGGTGGTCCCCGCACTGTCCACGCCGACGTTGTCAAACGATCGTCCAAAGGGACATGGCACCACGACGAGATCGACCGAATGCTGCTGGAGCGCAGCGAGAATCATCTCAAAGGATTGACCAGGTTCAACACGGATCGGTCGCGCGCCGCTGATTTGTGCGGCAACGGAGGCACAAAGCTCAGAGGAGTCTTCCGTCGTCTCAGGGTCTGGGGATTCGCCCTCGGGAACTTCGCGAGCATCCAGCACCAATGTTTCCACGTTGAACGCTTCCCTCAGAAATTGAGCGGCTGCAATTCCTCCGGCGTCTTGGGTGCTGCCGTCCAACACCAGCATCACCCGCGACGGTTTGATCGGCGTCAACTCTGCCGCAGGGCCGACTTGCGATTTGAGGAACATTCGCATCGACGCATCGACTTCACGATCCAGATCGCCGCTTGATTCTGAGTCCGACAAAGATTCTCTCCAAAGTGTTTTGGGGGTCGTGGCAGTAAGTCGTTTGAGTTTACTTCAACGCAAGGTGATCGGAACCGGTTAGCTTCGCTCGCGTTTTCGACTTGGAAAGTCGAACGACAGTTGCTCCGCGTCGATCACAAGCGGGAGCGATCCTCAATGAGCCAAGGACGGTATCCAATCCATGTAATGATAAAGCATCACAAAAGCGATCGCTCCGATGACCTGGAACACCATGATGCCGCCGCCGAGTTTCAGGAAAGTGCCCCAGCCCACGTGCACCCCGGCTTCTTTCTTGAGCGCGTAGATCGCAATCACGCAGGAGATCGAACCGATCGGCGTTCCGTTTCCGCCCAGGTTGCAACAAATGATCAGTGTCCACCATAGCGGCTCGATCGGCACGCCGCCTCCTGATCCAACACCCTCTCCGCCGATGTCTTGCACGATCGGGATCAAAGTCGCGGCGACCGGTATGTTGTCGACGATCGAACTGGCAACTGCGGAGAAACCACCCATCAACGGAATCAGTAACGTCAACTCATTGCCCGACAATTGAATGACTTGCTCGGCGACCCACGCCAACGCACCGGTTTGCTTGACGCATCCGATGATGATGAACAGACCCATGAAGAACAGGATCACCGTCCAATTGACTTTGCCGATCGCGTCCTCAACACCTTTGCCGGCGAACAACATCGCGGCGGTGGCACCGACCATCGCGATGAAATCCATGCCGACACCCATCTGTTGTGCAAACACGAACCCCACGACCGTAGCCATCAAGATAAATCCACTACGAAACAACACACGCCGGTCCTCAACCATCGCCCACGGATCAAAGGATTCGATTTGCGTCTTGAGTTGCTCTCTTTCTTCGGCCGATTGTTTCCATGGCAAATCGTTACGAAAAAAGAACCGCAATCCGGCAATCGCGACCACCAGACTGATTGCCGCGTAGGGCAGAGAGACTTGTAAGAAATGCGCGTAGGGAATGCCCGCCGAGGTCCCGATCATGATGTTGGGCAACCCGCTGGCGAAAGTCGCGATCGCGCCGCTGTTGGCACAAATGGCGACGCTCAACAGCAGCGGCATCGGCTTGTAATTGAGCGATCGGCAGATCACCAGTACCAGCGAGCTGAGAATCAACATCGCTGGGACGATCGTCAGCACGGCCACAAACAAAAACGTGACCAAGCAAAGCGTCATGAACAGAGCTGACGCGCTGCCGCCGGTCAAACGCACGATCCACATGCTGATGAAATGGAACAAGCCGCTCTTGCCGACCACGTCGACCAGAATCCCGGTACCAATGATGACCCCAAAGATGTTGAGGTCTTCCTTGAGAAACTCGTAGATGGTCGGATAGGGAAAGAGCTTGAGCCAAAGCCCCAAGATCACCAGCACGGCCGCACCGCAGAGGGCCGCCACGGTCTTGTGAAACCGTTCGACCGCGACGCCCACGTAGGTCGCCATCATCACGACGGCGAAAAGCAACATCACACCGGCAGAAGCAGGCTCGATGGGTGTTTCCGGAACAGATGAGGCGGTCAAAAACATGCTTACGTCTCGTCGGGGCCGTTGTGTCCAGCAGAGGAGCACACAACCTAACACGCAAGCGGTTTGATGCGAACAGCCCTCCACTCGGGAGGGCTGTTAATGAGTCAATCTGCTGTCAAATCGATCAGTTGCCGAACGGATCGCCACCGAACGGGTCGGCACCCATGGCATCGCCGCCACCGCCGCCAAACGGATCGGCGCCGCCTGCTGCTCCGCCGAAGGGATCCGCTGCGCCGGCCGCGTCGGCACCGCCAGCAGCAAAAGGATCGGCTCCGTCGGCCATCCCGGCTCCCGCATCGACATCACCACCGATGGGAGTGTCATCCTTGAAGGGATCGCCCAAGGTTCCTTCCAATGCGTTATCCGACTGAACCGCTGGATCGCCGGCCGCCATGATGGGGCCGTCGTCGGCAAAGGGATTGTCGGCGGCCGGTGCTGCGGGAGGAACTGGTGCTGGGGCAACGGCCGCCGGCGCGGCAGCCCGAGGTGCGGGCTGACCCGCAACAGGTTGACTCGCTGCGGGAGCAACGCCGATTTCATTCAAGCGAGCGTCGGATCGCGCGGCTCTGTTGGCAAGCGCTTCCAATCGGGCACGCTGACGAATCTCTTCGAGCTTCAAACGACCGCTGCCTTGGAAACGGGACAACGACTGACCGATTGACGACGAGACGACTGCGGATGCCTCCAAGTCCGCGCCCGCTTTCCAGTCCGCCTCTGCTTCGTAGGGTCGGCCTTGGGCATAGGCAACGATGCCGCGAAAATAGTAGGCACGCGGATCACGCAGGCCGCCATCGATCGCCGAGGACAGATGCATGGTCGCATCGTTCATGTTGCCCGCGTAATACGCATGGACACCATGGCCATAGATTTCAGACAGAATGGCCTGATCTTGAGCATTGACTGGCCTTTGGCAATACAGCGAGGCGGCCATGGCCAAAAAGGCGACGGTTACCGATTGAAAAAATCGACGGGACATCGGTTTTGGGTCCTCCCCAAGATGCTTGGGACTGAGAGACGGAGTAGGGAAAGAAAGTGTGTGTGTGCGGTCGCACCGCATTGTATTTGATTAGGTCCAGCGGGATCGCGATTGACGAGGGAATTGATCCACAGGTTGGGATCTCTCGCTACAAAACACGATGGACCACGCTCTTCACTGTAATTATACGCCATCGCTCGGGCAAACGGATTTCTCCATCCAGGGGGCATCTCCTCGAGACTTGCGGAAAACCATCTTAGGCGGCGTTCTTGCGAGGTTCGGATTCTGACGCGGCGGGCGTCTCCTCGACCTGATCACTGGGCCGCCCTGTGCGGTTTAACAATTCGCCCACGGCCGCACGCAGCGGAGGATCAAATCTCAGTGACTCTGGGCCCGCGTCAATCCGGGCCTGCGACTCAGGCGAAATTTCGAATGGAGGCTCCGTCTTCTCCGATTCTTCACTCTCCGATTCCGCAACACTCGACGCAGCGTCGCCCGATTCAGCCCCGGCATCTTTCACCGGGATCTCGCGGGGCTCCAACACCGGCAGTTGATCTTCGTGCACATCGGTCGCCAATTTCTCCGCCCCGCCCAACATCGGATAGGACGCTTCCATCCAGCGATCATTCAACGCGATCAATTCCTCACGAGTCATCGGAATCAAGAAACCCTCGTCCGGCTTGACGCCCCACACATCGTCCTCGGTGGCATCGTCCGCTCGATGAATATTTTGGTTGTTGGGTCGATAGTAACGTGCCACGGTCAATCGAAGAGCGCTGCGTCCGAATTGCAACGGCAAGATTTCTTGGACGGTTCCTTTGCCATAACTGCGAGTCCCCACAACGATCGCCCGTTTGTTGTCCTGCAAACAAGCCGCAACGATCTCACTGGCGCTGGCCGAGTCATGGTCGATCAACACGGCGACCGGTTTGGACGAGTCGACCAACGTGCCGGGCGTCGCCGAATACGCGGAGTCTTCCACGCCGCCACGCATCTTGGTGGAGACGATTTTGCCGGAATCCATGAACATGTCGCAGATGTCGCAGGCCGCGTACAACAATCCTCCACTGTTGCCACGCAAGTCCAGCACGAGCGAATCGAAGTCGTTGTCGAGCGCGGTCAATACATCCTCCACTTCACGGACCGTTTTGTCACCAAAGCTTTTTAGCCGGATGTACGCCACACGCGGTTGATCTTCCAAACGATACACCCATTCGTTTCCCGCACCGCGATGGTCACCGATCACGGACTCCATCTCGATCCGCGCCCTGGTGACCTCCATCGAAACTTCGCCCTCACCGCGCCGCATGCCCAACAGGACGATCGTTCCGGGCGGCCCCTTGAGCCGCGAACTGACATCCTTGAGATTCATTTTCGAAACATCAACACCGTCGACCCGGATGATTTCGTCACCCGGCAACACTCCCTTTTCCAACGCCGGCGAACCCACCACGGGCGTGATCACCCGCACGGGCTTCTCTGGATCCGGCTGTTCGACAAAGATCCCGATGCCGGCGAACTCTTGGTTGATGCTCTCCTGAAAGGATTCGTAGGCGTCGACGGGAAAGTAACTGCTGTGCTGATCCAATGACTTAGTCAGACCGTCCATCGCCGCAATGACCAAATCCCCCGGATCGACATCGTCGACGTAACGCTGATCGATCAAATCGATGGCCTCGCCGACGATGATCGCCGTTCTCGCACGCCGATGCGTGGCGTAGCACAAGATGGCCATGACCGCAGCGAAGAAGATGACGTTCAGATTTCGTGAAGGCATGAAAAGTTGAGCTACGAGAGAAGTGGCGGGTCAAAAAGCTGTCGGGAAACAAAATGTCATGCGAACACGCACGGCGATCTCACGATTGTAGCCGACCGAGTACTTTATCGGCCGCGGCGATGGTTTCATCGATCATCGCCTCCGTGTGCGTCACACCAAAGAAAAGGGCTTCGAACTGGCTGCACGGCATGTAAACGCCTTCGCCGATCATCCCCCAAAAATAACGGCTGAACCGCTCTCGGTCACACTGGCTGGCTTCGTTCCAACTGCTCACCGGCCCATGGTGAAAGAAAAGCGTCATCATGCTGCCGACACGTTGCACGACATGGTCGACACCGTGTCGTGTGGCGGCGGCATCCAAACCCTCGGCCAACCGCTGCCCCAAGGACTCAAGCAATTCATAGGGCGGTTGCTTGGCCAATCGCTCCAAAGTCGCCGAACCCGCGGCTACTGCGACAGGATTTCCGCTGAGCGTTCCCGCCTGGAATACTTTACCAGCCGGCAAGACTTGATTCATGATCTCGGCCCGACCGCCGTAGGCTCCCAGCGGCATTCCTCCGCCGACGATCTTGCCCAACGTCGTCATGTCGGGCGTGACCCCGTAGTACTCCTGCGCCCCGCCCAACGCCAGCCGGAAACCGGTCATGACCTCATCAAAGATCAACACGGCTCCATCACGCTGAGTCGTTTCTCTCAGCGTCTTGAGAAACTCCGCCGTCGGAGCCACGCATCCCATGTTGCCCACAACCGGCTCCAGGATCACCGCCGCGATCTCGCCGGGATGCTCCGCAAAGACATTGCTGACGCCTTCGTGATCGTTGTAGGTCAACACGATCGTGTCTTGGCTCGCACCGGGCGTGACGCCAGGCGAGTCGGGCACTCCGAGCGTCGCCGCAGCACTGCCCGCGGCCACCAGCAAACTGTCGACGTGTCCGTGATAGTTGCCTTCGAATTTGATCACTTTGTGGCGACCGGTTGCTCCCCGAGCGACACGGATCGCACTCATGGTCGCTTCGGTACCGCTATTGACCAAGCGTACTTTCTCGACACTGGGAACCGCATCAATGATCTGCTGAGCCAGTCGTGACTCGGCTTCCGTCGGTGCACCAAAGCTCGTGCCACGCTCGAGTGCCTTGCTGATCGCTTCGATCACCTCAGGCGGGCGGTGCCCCAAGATCATCGGTCCCCACGACCCGATGTAGTCGATGAATCGTCGTCCATCAATGTCGTGCAGATAAGGACCCTCGGCGCGATCGATGAAAAGTGGCGTGCCGCCGACGGCACCAAACGCACGGGCGGGGCTGTTGACACCACCTGGCATCAACTGACAAGCGGTCTGGAACGCGGCAATACTCTTGGGGCCGGCGGCAAAGGTCTTGGGATCAGGCACGTTTTCTTCTTACGGGTGGAATCAATGAAAGGGGGGATGCTGCACGTTATTGACGCCAGAGTCAAGCGACTGTGTTAAGGTGTAGCGATTGGGTAAACGACTTCGATCGCCTCATCATACCCGATGATTCCAATCTCAGCAGTCGTATCAATCTCATCGTCAACACCAAGCAGATTGGTCCAGATGCAGCAATCGAGCCGATCGACAGCACTGTAGGAGGTGGATCGATGCGGTTCGCGGCCCTACACGGAGTGAACCGACGTGGTTCACCGAAATGTTGCAAGGATGGAACATGTCGCCCGCCATGGTTCGGAGGAACCGCCCGATGAAACGTTTGATTACCCGAGGATTCTTTCCCGTGCTGGCGGCCGCCCTGATGGTGTCTGGCGGCGTGGTGCACGCCCAGCAGCTTGCCCAGGGCGAATACATCGTCAGCAGCCAAATCGTCAGTGACACCGCCACCGGATCGTCCAACTACGTGGGCGATATCGGCAGCGGATGTGCCGATGGAAATTGCGGCGGATCCGATGCCGGCGTTGTAAGCTCCGGCGATGGAACCTCCGTCGGTGGCGGCTGCAGCGGAGCGGGTTGCATCGGACGCGGCTACGATCACTCCGACCTGTTCTACAACTACTACTCACAAGGCAACTACAACACCGCCAACGCGCAGATGTACATCTCGCCCCTGCCGGTGCCGCCCTTCGTCGGACACACGTTCAACACGTATCAGCCGTTCTACCCGCATCACTACCTGTACTGGCACAAAGACCGCTATCACAACACGTACGACAACGGTCGCGGAATGAATCGTACAAAAGCGGTCTATTATGCTCCACCGATCAAGACGGCCGTGAGTAATCTGTACTGGAACAAGCTGCGTATCCCTCGCTAGCCCTTGAAGGCAAGCGAATCACCGAACACCCACCGACCCCATCAGGAAATGATCCTATGATCCGTCGAATCATTCTCGCAGCCGGCTTGGCGGTCGTCGCCTTGGCCGGTGCCCAACAGGACGCCACCGCCGGCGATCCCTACGGCATGACCCAAGTCTGGGCGCACAACTTTGCCATGGACCGTCCCTGGCACGGTGGCTACTACAACCAAAACTATGGTCAGCCCTTGGCCGTGGTCGTGCCACCGACCGCCCACATGCGTCAAACCTATTCCTGGGGCGTCGGTCAAAACCTGATGTATCCCATCCACCACCAATACGGCCGCAGCGCCAATTCGCCCGGTGCGGCTCCGGCGGGATCATTCCGTCCGACACCACCGTGGCCAAGCCACACCGATCAATTCGGCTACTACTACATTCGCGGGCCTTGGCGGTAACGATTGGACGCCAGCGTTTGACGCGGCTGTCCGGTGGAATCTAGTCCCCAAGAATCAGAGCCCGGTGATCCTCACGGATGACCGGGCTCTTTTTCGTTTGGCGAAGCCGTTTATATTTGCCGAAAGCTTAGCATAGCGTCTTCGCTTCAATCCAGCCCCATGCCCCAACGCTTGACCGTGTCTCGCCAATCTCGGACCAATGCCTTGATCAAGAACCAAGCGTTGGCAGCATAACGAGGCACCAAACGTTTGGGATCGCTGAGCATGCGATAAAGCCATTCCATTCCGACACGTTGCCAAATCACCGGCGCTCGCTTTGCCGTACCGGCAACAAAATCAAACGACGCCCCCAACTGAATGCTCACCGGCACACCCAGCCGACGATAGTGCTCGTGAATCCAGCGTTCACCTTTGGGTTGCCCGAACGCGACCAATAAAATGTCGGCGTTGCTGCTGCGGATCCGTTCATCCTGCACGGCTTGTTCCTGCTGCGTCAGCTTGCGAAACGGTGGCGACTCGATTCCAGCGATCTCGATGCCTGGATGATTTCGCAACAGTTTCTTTGCACACTTTTCCGCAACACCTTCTTCACCACCAAGAAAATAAAAACGCCATCCTTTTTGGCTGCCACGCTGAGCCATTTCATAAATCATCTGACTGCCCGCCACCCGCTCGGGCAGCGGTGACTGCCCAAGCTTGCTACGCCATACGATCGGCTGGCCATCAGCCAAAATCAAATCGGCATCATCGGTCAACTGAGGCACATCGGCCTCCTGATCCTGCAACATCACGTAATTCAGATTCGCTGTGATCACGTAACTGGGCACACGACGCTCGATCAAGGCTTCGATGCGATCGATCGTCTCCCCCATCGTCACGCAGTCAAACGGCACACCCCAAACCAGACACCGATCCAGCCGAGGCAGGGGAGGCAGCGGACGAGTTGCCGGTTGATTCGAACGCTGATGAGACGCCGAATCCGATGATTTCGCTGCGGGGACCACAACGGGAACGATCGACGACGTGACGGTATCGGACGAAGTAACAGGCATTGGAATTTTGAGTGAAAGGCGTGAGCGGTCGCTAGAAACGTAGGTCGCTAGAAACCTACGTCGCTGTACAATCGTGAGTCCTCAAGGACCGAACACGTTGACCACGGCCCGTGTCGGGCAAGCAGGTTATTCCGTTTCTGCCGCTCAGAAGGCCCCCATGCGTCAGGCCCGTACGTCAGGCTTTCCAGCCTGACACTCACACCCGTACGTCAGGCTTTCCAGCCTGACACTCATACCCGTACGTCAGGCTTTCCAGCCTGACACTCATACCCATGTCAGCCTGGAAAGGCTGACGTACAACACCACCATTTGATGACACCACCCAAACTGATCATCCTGACCCTCGACGGACTGGCCACCTCCGGCCTGAGTTGCTATGGCTGCAGCTGGAACGACACACCCACACTTGAGTTGATGGCCGGCGAAGGCTGCGTTTGGGACCGTTGGATCGCGCACTCCAATCGAACCGAAGAACTGACGCGTTCGTGGTGGCAATCCGAATCGGCCTGGACAAACACTTGGCGTCAACACGGATCACTCGAACTGATCACGGACGCCACCCGCATCAACGAAACCAACGCGGCGGTCTTCGACCAAATCTCCATGGTCAACCATCTGGACGACTCGGACACTCCAGCCATCGACATCGAATCCACTCGTCTGGGGCGCGTCGTCGCGGCAGCGATCGAGCGATGCCACCAAGACGACCTCTGGAGCACGCTTTGGCTGCACAGCGATTTTCTGTCACAGCACTGGGATGCACCGCGAGAACTGATCGCGGTTGATTTCGCGGACGACGATGAAATGCAAGAACCGGTGGAAGACACCGGCATGGACATCGAGATCGGCCCAACCGAACCTCGTCTACCTGACTTTTTCGACGGAGTCGCTCCGCCCCAGATCAAACGCAGTGATGCCGATGATCCAGACTTGGTGATGAGCTGGATGCGGACCTATGCATGTCAAATGCGACTCATTGACGAACTCATCGCGGTACTCCAACAAACCTTGGTGACCTATTCACCGACGCTGGTTGTCGCCAGCACGGGCGGATTTTCACTGGGTCAAAACGGCTGGATCGCACGAGACGCGGGCCCATTGCGCAGTTGCCACATCCGATTGCCACTGATCGTCAACCGTGGCGGACCACTACGTCACCCCGGCGTCACCTCGACCGCCGAACTACCGTTGCTGCTCGCGAGATTGGCAGCTACCGATCAGCCAGTCGTATCGGTCGACCAATGGTGCCGCAGTGAAGACGAACTCTCCCCCTGCGTCACCACGCAAGACAACCAACGAGTGATCGCCAGAACCTCTCCCCATTGGTTCTTGGTCGACGACGAAGCATCACCAAGTTTGTTCCTCAAACCCGACGACGTCGACGACGTCAACGACATCCACCGCCTCCGCCCCGACGTGGTCCAGCAACTCACAGGTTAGAAAGCCCCATCTCTGTCGTTTGACCCGCAGCCGAAGGCGTAGGCGGAAGCAGCGTTTGAGCCTGCAAGACAAACCGGTTGGCAGAGTCTCCTGCACCTGCCAGCAAAACGGCCTGACATATCGAAACTGTCCGTTCAACCAAGCTGCACTCGCACCCACTCATCATCCCAAATTCCTCCCCCCCACCGACACCAAATCAACCATGCACCGCACCACGCTATTCCTGCTGGCCTTGTCCATCTGTGCTCTGACAACAAGACCATCCGCAGCGGATCGACCCAACATCGTGTTCCTGTTTTCCGATGATCACGCCGTCAAAGCCATCTCGGCTTACGGCGGTCCGCTCGCAGATGTCGCGCCGACACCGAACATCGACCGACTGGCCACGCAAGGTGCTGTGCTGCTCAACTCGTTTTGCGCCAACTCGATCTGCGGCCCATCCCGAGCGACGATCCTGACCGGCAAGCACAGCCACAAGAATGGCTTCATGCGTAACGGAAACCAATTCGATCCGACTCAATGGACCGTGGCCACAGCCCTGCAAAAAGGCGGTTACAGCACGGCCGTGATCGGCAAGTGGCACCTGAATTCCGATCCCGTGGGTTTCGATCACTGGGAAATCCTGCCGGGTCAAGGAAACTACTACAACCCCGTATTCAAACAGATGGACGGACTTCAAAAACGGTTCGAAGGCTACGCGACCGACATCACGACCGACAAGGCACTCGCGTGGCTCGATTCACGCGATCCCTCCAAGCCGTTCTTCTTGATGTGCCAACACAAGGCCCCCCATCGCACGTTCGCGCCCGCCCTCCGGCACCTCGGTTCCTTTGACGAGGTCGAGATCCCGGAACCAGAGAGCTTGTTCGACGACTATGCCAACCGCAGTCGAACGCTTGCGGACAACGAAATGGAGATCGACCGCCACTTCGACTGGGCCTACGACGCTAAGATCCGCAAAGACGAACGCGGCGACGTCCAACTACCCAAACCGGATCGCTACGGGACTCCGGAATACAATCGCATGACGGACGCACAAAAGCAAAAGTGGGACGCACATTTCGGCCCACGCAATCAACAATTCTTGGCCGATTACCAGTCAGGAAAACTGAACCACGACGACGTCGTTCGCTGGAAGTATCGTCGCTACATGCGGAACTACCTCAGCACGGTGAAAGCCGTGGATGAAAGCGTCGGTCGCGTTCTGAAATACCTCGACAACAACGGCCTGGCAGAAAACACCGTCGTGATCTACTCATCCGATCAAGGATTCTTTCTCGGCGAGCACGGCTGGTACGACAAGCGTTGGATGTTCGAAGAGTCTTTCCGCATGCCCTTTCTGATCCGTTGGCCCGGCGTGATTCCCGCCGGCGACAAACCAGAGCAACTGATCCAGAACATCGACTACGCCCCCACGTTCCTAGAAATCGCTGGCTTACCCACACCAGACGAAGTCCAAGGGCGATCACTGGTGCCTTTGCTGCGCAAGTCTGCTGATGGCGCCCCGGTCGACTGGCGAAAGTCGCTCTACTACGCCTACTACGAACTTGGCGAGCACGCGGTGCCGCAGCATTTCGGTGTGCGAACGCAGACCCACAAGCTGATTCATTTCCCACAATCCAACGAATGGAACCTCTTTGATTTGCAAAGCGATCCCGGCGAAATGAAAAGCGTGCATGCCGATCCAAACTACCAATCCGTTCGTCAAGAATTGGTCGCCGAGTTCGAAAGACTCAGGCAAGAGTTCGACGCACCGCCGTTCCCTGCACCCAAAAACTAACTCGTCCATCGCCTTGGGCTGGGCAGTTCAACAATTGGTAATGGCAAATCGCTTGGCGTGGCACGCTATCGACTTGGAAAGTCGAGCGACGATTGTCGTTCGACTTTCCAAGTCGAAAACGAACGCCACCATCCGCCCAAACACAAACCATACGCTTTGTGCTGTGCTGCGTAACTGTCACCTCCCCCAACTGCGCTGAGGAAGGTGACAGAAATTTGTGCAAACCGAAATTGCCACAACCCGAAATCTTGAACAGACAGTCGTTGATGATGGCGTCCTCATCAGCTCGGAGACTCGGGGTCACACTTACCAGACCAGCGGCAGGCGTTCGTCCTGAGGCGTCATCTTGCCAGCGGGTCGAATCCCCGATCCCTCACGTTTGGTCAACTTGTCTCCCAAATCTTCTCGCATCTGCTCCGCCGCCGCCTGCAACTGGGCAACGACCTCGGGAAAATCATTGAGTACGTTCTTGGTTTCCGAAACGTCGTCGTCCAAATCAAACAGAGACAACTCGATTTGACGTTGCTTGTATGCGATCGGAAACCCGCCGGTCCCGCCAGGATGACCATTGAGCGAGCGATAGCTGTGTGGAAACACCAGCTTGAAGCGTTCATTGCGGATCGCCTGCAATTGACCGCCGGCGTAGTAGCACGCGAACGAATCGTGGGGGCTTTCGGCATCCGGTTCACCAAACATCAGCGGGCGGATGTCTTTTCCGTCGATCTTTCGATCGGGCAAGTCCGCGCCGATCAGGGCAGCCACGGTGGGCAGTACATCGATCGTGCTGCAAAGTTTGTCACACGTGGTGCCTGCGGGAATTTTTCCTTTCCACCACATCAACGTCGGCTCCCGATACCCGCCTTCGAACATCGTTCCCTTGCCTTCTCGCAGCGGAGTCGCCTTGCCGCCGTGATCTCCGTAGGACAACCAGGGACCGTTGTCACTTGTGAAGATCACCAGTGTGTTCCGCTCGGCGCCGATGTCTTCGATCGCGTCCAAGATTTGGCCGACCGACCAATCGACTTCCATCACAACATCGCCAAACAATCCTTTCCCGCTTTTGCCGACGAAGTCTTCCGAAGCAAACAGCGGCACGTGAACCATCGGGTGCGGCAGATACAAAAAGAATGGTGTGTCGACATCCTGTTTGATGAAATCCACCGCGCGATGCGTGAACTGCTTCGTCATCTGTGCTTGATCGTCCGGCTGAACGCTGTCGTTGACAATCTGTGTCCCTTCGATCATGGGCAATTCGGCCCAAGGGATCGGTGCTTTGGGATCTTGCTGACGCTTTGCGATCGACGCGGGATGGCGAGGCCACATGTCGTTGCTGTACGGAATGCCGTAGTACTGGTCAAAGCCTTGATTGGGCGGCAAGAATTTTGGATTGTGTCCCAAGTGCCATTTGCCAAACGCCGCCGTGCGATATCCCTTGGTCTTGCAGACTTCAGCGATCGTGGTTTCGTCGGGATTCAACCCGATCTCGGATTTCGGCCCCAAAGCGCCGGAAATCCCCACGCGGCGGTGGTAGCATCCGGTCATCAATGCCGATCGGGAGGCGCTACATACGGCTGAGGAAACAACGAAATCCGTGAACCGACGTCCTTCGGCGGCCATGCGATCCAGGTTCGGTGTCGGATAGCCCGTGTCGGCGAAGGGGTTGATGTCCGCATAGCCCATGTCATCAATGAAGATCACCACGACGTTGGGTGGCGGATCGGCCGAATGAGAATCTCGAGCGAACACGCTGAATGCAACACACAGCGATGCCGATGCGAGATAAGTCCCAAAACGTTGTTGGATCATGATGCTACTTTTCACCGGTCAAATGGGAGGGGAATTCCGCAGAACCGCACCGCGAAGGAGCACACTATAACTCAATTTGACCGTGCAACCCAATCTTAGACGGGCATCTTAGACGGGCGCGTGCTTGGGCACGTTGGCTTGACTGCGAATCATCGACGCCACCAGCGCCGTCCAACCGGTTTGGTGGCTTGCCCCCAGACCGCGTCCGTCATCGCCGTTGAAATACTCGTAAAAGAGAATCAAGTCCTTCCAAGCCGGGTCCTCCGCATAAGCTTTTTCGCTTCCGTGCGCCGGACGCACTCCATCGGCATCGGTTTCGAACAAGCGGATCAGGCGTGACTCCAATTCGCGAGCCACCTCCATCAGATTCATTTTGTTTCCGCTGCCGGTGGGGCACTCGACCAAGAATCCGTCACCATAGAAGGCGTGATAACGTTTCAACGCTTGAATCAACAGGAAATTGATCGGGAACCAGATCGGACCTCGCCAGTTGCTGTTGCCACCGAACATCCCGCTTTCGCTTTCACCGGGTACGTAGTGAACCTGATGCAGCTGTCCGCCGAAATCGAACACAAAGGGTTCGTCCCGGTGCACGGCGGACATGCTGCGAATGCCATAGGGCGACAGGAACTCGGATTCATCCAGCATGACATCGAGCAGTCGACGGAATCGGTCTTCGCTCGGGATGGCCAACAGCCGTCGCGTGACCGCACCACAGTCGGGACCTTCGCCCTCCATGTAGGTCATGTGGTTGCTCAAGTCGTCGCGTGAGTTGAGAAACCACTCCATCCGTCGAGTGAAGCCGGGCAACCGACCGATGATTTCCTGTTCCAAAATCACGCCGGTCATCAGTGGCAGCAGTCCGACCAACGAACGAACACGAATCGGAATCGACTGTCCGTCGACGTACAGATGGTCGTAGTAGAAACCGTCTTCCTCCTCCCACAGCCCCGTGCCATCCATGCTGTTCATGGCTTCGGCGATCGCAACGTAGTGTTCAAAGAACTTGCTGGCCATGTCGCCATAGGCCTCGCTGTCTTCGGCCAATTCGATCGCCATCCGCAACATCGTGCCGCAATAGAACGCCATCCACGCGGTCCCGTCTGCTTGTTCCAAGTGACCTCGGGGCAACGGTTTGCTGCGATCAAACACGCCGATGTTGTCCAGGCCCAGGAATCCGCCCGAAAAGATATTCCTGCCTCGAGGGTCTTTGCGATTGACCCACCAGGTGAAATTCAACAACAGCTTTTGAAACGCTCTGGCAAGGAAAACCTTGTCCCGTTGCCGAGGCGGTCCGCTCGCTTTGTAGACTTGCCAAACACCCCATGCATGAACGGGCGGATTGACATCACCGAGTTGCCATTCGTAGGCGGGGATCTGGCCGCTGGGATGCATGTACCATTCACGCAAGAACAAGATCATTTGGTCCTTGGCAAACTTGGGATCCAGGTGAGACATTGGCACCATGTGAAATGCCAAGTCCCACGCGGCGTACCAAGGATACTCCCACTTGTCCGGCATCGAGATCACATCTCGGTTGAACAGATGACGCCATTCGCTGTTGCGTCCGTTCTTGCGTCCCTCACTGCCCACCGGTCCGTTGGGGTCACCGTCCAACCAAGTGTTGACGACGTAGTGATAAAACTGTTTGGTCCACAACAGCCCCGCGTACGCTTGACGCATGATTTGGCGTCGCTGTTCGGGGATCACGCTTGGAATGCGTGTGTCGTAAAACGCATCGGCTTCTTGAATCCTCAGCTCAAACGTTTCGTCAAAGGATGCGTCAAAGGCAGCGTCGACGAACCTGGATGTCTCGCCGCCGCACCGCTCTGCGATCAGAGGCTCACCGACGTGCGTCATTCGCAGACGCAGGGTCTTGGTCTCGCCCGGTGCGATCAACTGCAGCCCATAACAAGCGCACTTGGTGCCCTGTGACTTTGGATTGACGGCTTTGGTGTCCCCCTGAACGATGAAATTATGAAACGCATCCTTAAAGTACTCGGACTCACTGGGCAATCCGGGATGACGCGTGGAATTGGTTTCGTTGTCGGTGAACAACCAACTCCATTGTTCCGGCTGGCCCATACCGTCGCACGCCAACCAAAACTGATCGAGCGACTCGTGGGCCGTCTTGACCACATCACCGACCAACCTCATCGACGGTCGCGTCGTGCAGCCTTCATCGGTGCAGTCCCAAGTCCACGTGTTGCGAAAGTAGAATTGGGGCACGAGGTGCAATACGGCGGGCTGCGGTCCGTGATTGGTCACGTTGATCCGGATCAAGATGTCATCGGGACCTGCCTTGGCATACTCGACCAACATGTCAAAGTAGCGTGACTCCTCGAACGCACCGCTATCGACCAGCTCATACTCGCCTTGCGTTCGATCTCTTTGCCGCCCGACATCCACGAGGGCTTCGTAGGGATAACGACTCTGTGGATACTTGTACAATCCACGCATGTAACTGTGCGTGGGGGTGCTGTCGAGATAGTAGTAGCACTCCTTGACGTCCTCACCGTGGTTGCCTTCCGGGCCCGTGACGCCGAACAATCGCTCTTTCAAAATCGGATCGCGACCGTTCCACAATGCCGTTGAAAAACACAGTCGGCACTCGCGATCGCTGATGCCCAGCAACCCATCTTCGCCCCATCGATACGCTCGGCTGCGAGCATGGTCGTGTGGAAAATAGCTCCACGTCGCGTCGCCGCCGTCACTGTAATCCTCGCGAACCGTTCCCCACTGGCGTTCGGACACATAGGGTCCCCAACGCTGCCAGTTCTTTTCGCGGCTTTGACTTTCCAGCAATCGTTGGTCTTCGGGATTCATCAAAACGGCTTCGCTCTGCAAGGTCCGTGAGTGCCGTGATCTCAAGATAGCCACGGCTGTTGAGTCAACGATGATCGCGTTTCACGGGCAAAAGAGCAAGTGCAGCCGTCAGGTGAGCTTGAGCACACCATTACTGTCGCCGAACTTTTCGGCTTTGGCACCCATCTGCTGCATCATCCAAACGTACAGATTGCACATCGGCGTACCGTTTTTGAACTCGATGTGGCGGCCCGTCTTGATCCGGCCTCCGGCGCTGCCCGCCAAGAGAATCGGGAGATCGTCGTGGTTGTGGCGGTCGCCATCACTGATGCCGCTGCCGTACACGATCATGCTGTTCTCCAACAGCGTCCGTTCACCTTCGTAAACGCCCGAGAGGCGTTCCAGGAGGTATCCGAATCGTTCGATGTGGTAGCGATTGATCTTGGCGATCTGTTCTTGCTTGTGAGCGCTCTTGCCGTGGTGCGACAACTCGTGGTGGCCTTCGTTGACGCCGATTTGCTTGTAGCTGCGATTGCTGCCCGCATTGGTGAACATGAACGAGATGATCCGGCTGCTATCGGTCTGCATCGCCAATGTGATCATGTCCATCATCAACTCGCTGTGCTTGTCCAATTCCTTGGGCACACCGCTGGGTCGGGGATAGTCTGGCACGCCGTCTTCGTTCAGTCGCAAACGCTCGGCACCGTTGAGGCGTTTTTCGACATCGCGGATCGAGTACAGGTACTCGTCGAGTTTCCGCTTGTCCACCGCGGGCAAGGACGCGTGCAATTGCTTGGCATCCTCCAACGCAAAATCGAGGACACTCTTGCGATATTTTTCTCGGGCTGTTTTGGCTTGGCGAGTTTCCTTGACCGTGCTGCCGGCGAACAACCGATCGAACAGGGTTCCCGGATTGGTTTCCTTGGCCATCGGATTGGTCGGGCCACGCCAGGACATGTTGGACGCGTAGGCGCAACTGTATCCGCTGTCGCAGTTGCCGGCTTGGGCGCTCGCCTCGAGCCCCAACTCCAACGAAGCGAAGCGAGTTTGATCGCCCACGTACTGCGCCGTGGCTTGGTCGACCGAGATGCCGTTCTGGATGTCGGCACCATTGGTCTTGCGAGGGTGGGCACCGGTGAGGAATGCCGCGACGCTGCGGGCATGGTCGCCGCCGCCGTCGCCGTGCGCGCGGGCACCGTCGAGAGTCAGCCCACTGAGCACATTGAACTTTTCTTTGTGCTTGGCGATTACGTTCAGAGTGGGCGGCAAGTCAAATTTGAAACCCGCTTCCTTGGGTTTCCAGTCGGGCATGTGGGCGCCGTTGGGCACGTAAAAGAATGCCATGCGAAGCGGCGTGTCGGACTTCGGCGATGCGGCCGACAACAAACGAGTGGGCGACATCGCATCGAGCAGGGGCAGAGCGATCGCGGTGCCGACGCCACGCAAAACGGTACGACGTGAAAGTGATTTTCTCATGATTCACGGAATCCTTGTTTTTGGAACGGATCGCTGGCGATGATTGCCGCGACCAAGTAGGCGAATCGGTATTCGTGTGCACGACACTCAGAGACGATCTTGTCGATCGCACACTTGTCGTAGTATTCGGTGCCCCGACCGACGGCATAGATCAACATCTTTTCTGCCAAACATCGGACGAACTGTTCGCGTCGAGGACCCGCGATGTTGGCACGTAGACCATCGATGCCGTCAAAGGTCGTGCCATCGGGCAGCTTGCCGCTGGCATCGATTTTTTCTCGCCCCTCGGTCGTCCGCCAGCGACCGACTGCATCAAAGTTCTCCAAGGCAAAACCGAGCGGGTCCATCATGTTGTGGCATGACGCGCAGGCCGGGTTGCTGCGATGCTGCTCCATCCGTTCACGCAAGGTACCGGTCAGTTTACCACGATCCAGTTCGGGAACATTGGGCGGGGCGGGAGGTGGTGGCATGTTGAGCAAATTCTCCAACACCCATTTACCTCGCTTGACCGGGCTGGTTCGCGTGGGGTTGCTGGTGACCGTCAAAACGCTGGCGTGGGTCAACAATCCGCCACGGGGAGTTCCTTGCAGGGAGACGCGACGAAAATGATCTCCGCTGACCCCCGTGATCCCGTAGAATTCGGCGAGCGGCTCGTTGATGTAGGTAAAGTCCGCGTCGAGCAACGTCGTGACAGGCATGTTTTCACGCATCACGCCTGCAAAGAACGTCAGCGTCTCACGTTTCATCAGTTGGCGGATCTCGTCATTGAATCCTCGGTACAACCGCACGTCGGGATCGACGTTGTCGAGGTTTCGCAACTGCAACCACTGGGCGGCGAAGTTTTCGACGAACTGATTGGCCCGTCGATCCTGGAGCATGGAGGCGACTTTGCGGAGCAGGATCGATCGGTCTCGCATTTGGCCCCGGTGTGCCATCAACAGCAACTCGTCATCCGGCATGCTGCTCCACAGGAAATAGGAGACACGCGTGGCAAGCTCGTAGTCGCTGATCGGCGGCATCGGCTGACCGTCTGCCGTTGGTTGAGTCCGCTCGACTCGAAAAAGGAAATGCGGTGACGCCAGAACGGCTTGCATCGCTACCTGGATGCCTTCTTCGAACATTCCGCCATCGGCTCGAACCTGCGCGGCCAACTGGGTCAAGCGATTGACTTCGTCTTCGGTTGCCGGTCGCCGGAACGCACGACTGGCAAAGCGAAGCATGATCGCGGATGTCGCGCGGTCTTCATCGACACCCGGACCAGGTCGGACAAAGATGATCTTCTTGTGGCTCGCAGGCAGCTTTGTATCCGAGACCACCGTCGAGCGCGCTTCTTGACCGACGAGCTTGATGTGATGCAGACGCAGATTCCGGTCGACTTGGTTGGCGACGTAGTAATCATTCAAGAACGTGATGTCGATCTGACGTGTGCCACGGCCCATGCGCAGCTCGATCGTGAAATCCTTTTCATCGTCGTTGGGAACGTCAATGATTTTCTTGGTTCCCCCCGTCGCGATCTCCATTTTGCATGGCTCATCGCCTCCTTGATCACCCGATGCAGTGATCGTCAGCTTGTACATCGCGCCAAAAGGCAACGTGGCTTGCAAGGAGACCGTTCCGCGACTGGAAATCACCAGTGGAGATCGATTGCCCCACTTGTCCGCATTGATCAACGATCCTGGATCGCGTTGAATCTCGTAGATCTCGGGAGCCGGTGGCGTGTAAATCGCTTTCCCCGAAATCTCTTCGGCGGCATCGAGATACTTTTCCATCAAGATAGGTGGCAGCGAGAGGACGTCGCCGATGTTGTCGAATCCGTACCCCACGTCGTCCCCGGGGAACTCGCTGGCCGGCTCGTAATCGACGCCGGTCAAATCCATGATCGTGTTGCGATACTCGGCGCGGTTGAGTCGCCGCATCGCGACCTTGCCGGCGTTCGGGTTTTGCACACAGTCCACCGCATTGGCAAGGCTGTCGATCATCGCGGCTAACCGCTCGCGTGTGGCCGGGTCCATCTCAGGCCCGTCCTCGGGCGGCATCGAACCGAGACGAACGTGCGACAGCGCTTGCACCCACCGCGTACGATTTTTCTTGAGCGACTCAATGGAACTGTCATCAGCTAGCGGGATTTCGCTGCCGCTGTCATGGCAGTCGTAACAATAGGTCTGCATCAGCGGGACGAATTGAGTCCGAAACGCTGCTTGACGACTGGCCTGGTCGGCGCTCGCTGACGTGTCGCCAAAGAGCGAGACGACGAATACCGCAAGGCTGATGCTCAGTGAATGGCGAAGGTGGGATCGCAAGGAACCAGTGGGATAGCGAGTAAACCAAGTGCGAGCGAGAAAAGACGTTCTGACTACAGTTTACTCTATGGGCCGGAAAGCGAGATGTTCAGTCTCGATTGCGATTTCGGCTAAAAACGGTGATTCAAGCACCCTCCGGTGGGCGATGAGAGGGGAAAACCAGGGCTCCCCGCCCCCCCGCATGGCGAATCACCCGCACGATTGCTCAATCCGCCCCGAAAATCTCGGGATGGGCCGCGATACGCTCTCGTGCGATCGCCCGCCCGTTGGCATGCCCCAACGCGATGGTGCCCAAGTAGATCGGGAACGAATACGCCGGAACGACATTACCCAGGGCGTTACCGATGTACGATCCGTAGGCGGGATACAGAACCCGGTCGGCTTCCACGAGCAATCTCTGATCGTCTGCTGTTTCCAGATAGGCATAGACGTCTTCGGTGGCAATCGTTTCATGCCAGATGGGCAAGATCCCGTAGGCCAATGAGTAGAGACCTTGGTATTCCCGTCGAGTGAAGTCCTTGGCGTGAGCACACTCGTGCAGTGCGACCGTCGGCAGGTCACTGTAGAGATGGATCGTTTGAGTATAGGGGTTGAAGTGGTCACCGCCGAATACCCTCCCTGGAAACACAGCTTCCTGGGCAACCGACAGCGTACCCACGGTGTAACGAATCCAAGGTGAAACCGTTGTGTTCTTGCGAAGCCGGCCCCAGTCCTCCAACGGCGCGTACTGATTGGCACGCAACTTCACATGCGGCAGTCCATTGTTTTCCAAATAGTCCGTCGCAGTTAGCAAGGTTTCTTCGGAGATCTTGTGTTGCTCTAGCCGTCGATTCCAAAACAGCAACTTGGTCGGGATGCCGATCACATTGCCCACGGTATCGATCACCTTGTTGGGACGACCGATCTCGACTTGCGGATCACTCGCGTCCAGCAACGCCGGTGCGATGTATTGAGACTTCGGCTCGATCGCAACCGGTGACAGTACGCGGCAGCCGGCGAACAGACACAGTGCTAGCAACAACGAAGCTCGGCCAAAACGTTCCAACTGCATAAAAGCCATGCCTTTTCTGTTCGATCTGTTTTGCAAAAGGGGCTACAACGCAAGGGTGAGTCATGGGCCGTAAGACACCGGGCAGTGCGGTAGAACCGATCGCGTACTGGCTTGTCGCTTTAGTCCGTGTTGGGGATCTAATGTCTGTAGGACGATGGGCACTCTTGCCTGTCTGTGTTTTGAATGTCGGCCAAGAGTGGCCAACCTACGACCAAATCAACAAGCCGCTTGCGCGTCGCGTCTCACCTGTTATCGGATAACCAATCTCGATTCATTCAGGCAAGTGCCTTTTCTGGCGGTTAAGATTCCGTTCGGCTGGCTTTCTATGCCGACCGTCACGCCGAAGGTCAGCCTGAAAATACTGACGTACATCTTGCAAGCAAATCGTAGCCGAAGATCGTTGATTGAAATTCAATTGCGTCGGCGAAGTTGTTCACAACAGCACTGCTGCGACTGCCACCAACAGCATCAGCAGACCGGCACCGAATTTCCCCAGCGTCCCGATCGTTCGACCCACGAACGTCGCGGTGCCAACACTCCAGTTGTCACGCCAACGTCGTCCGTCGCTCCACTCACCGTACATCGCGCCGGCAGATGCCCCCAAACCGCCGAATAACAGTGCTGCCAAAACGGGTCCGACGACGGGAACCGGTATCCCCACCGCGGCACCGACCAATGCTCCGATCACGGACCCGATGATCGAGTAAAGCGTTGACTTCTTGCTCGCTCCGGCGGACTTGGCCCCGTAGGCACCCGCGACGAACTCGACAATTTCGCCGATCAGCGCAAATACGAAACAAGCGAGCACGGTGCCGTACCCAATGGAAACGCGACCGTCTTGCGGCCCGGCCCACGCATACACCGCGATCAACAGCACGCTGATCCAGTTTCCCGGCAGCGCGATCAGGTTGGTCAGCCATGCGATCGTGCAAAGCAGCAGGAGTAAGCAGGCGAGCAAGACTTCGCCGGTCGGCTGAAGCCATTCCAACCATCCACTTGCCAATTGGGTGAAAAGCATCGCTAACGCGCACCCGCTGGCGGACCGGGACGTCGGGGCGTGTACAGACAACAGTCTTGTGGGCAGACATCATGCCACGGACCGAGCTCGCCCAACGCCGCTTTTTTGTCTGTTTTCCCCAAGCGTTCCTGTACCAATTGTCGAATCATCGCGACAAACTTTGGTGACGTGCCGGCGGTCGCAGCACGCTTCATCGCGATACCACGCGATTCGCACAACTGCTTCGCCTCTTCGTCCAAGTCATACAACACTTCCATGTGATCGCTCACAAAACCGATCGGCACGATGATGAGATTGGACAGCTTGCTCTCGTCATCCATCTGCGCGATCGCGGCGCAAACGTCGGGTTCCAACCAAGGCTGACTGGGCGGGCCGCTACGACTCTGATACACCAGACGCCAATCGGTCACGCCGATCGCCTCAGCAACCAAACGACTCGCTTCGTTGAGCTGTTTGGCATAATCACAGTTGTCCGCCATCGACATGGGAATGCTGTGCGCGGTGAACATCACATTGGCCGCCTCGGGGGCGATGCCAAGTTCCGCGATCGCAGCACGGACGTTGTCCGAAAGTGTTTCGATGAAGCCGGGATGATTAAACCCCATTCGTACTTTTTCAACGATCGGTGCTCCCGGGCCGACCTTCTCCTGAGCGTCGGCAATATTTTCGCGATACTGTCGACATCCGCTGTAGCAACTGAACATGCTCGTGAAGAACGCGAGCGATCGATTGCACCCATCGTCTCGCATTTGGGTCAAGGTGTCCGGCAGCAGCGGATGCCAATTTCGATTCCCCCAATACACTGGCAAGTCAATTCCATGCTCGGCGAACTCTGCCTTGATCGATGCGAGCAGTTGGCGGTTGTGTTCGTTGATCGGACTGACGCCCCCGAAACGCTTGTAGTGCTCGGCGACTTCCAGCATCCGCTCATGAGGCACGTTCTTGCCCCGCAGGACATTCTCCAAGAACGGCATCACGTCCTCGGGTCCTTCCGGGCCACCAAATGAAACCAGCAGAAACGAATCGTAGGGCAGATCAACGTTGGTCATGGAGCAGTCGAGGCATCGGGCAAGGAGAAAAACGGTCGATGAACGACGTCATTCTCTCTACCGGGCAACTCTCTACCAGACCGGGGACCAGGATCAATCCCAGAGTTCATAGAAAATCAGGCTTTTGAAGAAAACACGGCCGGGTCGAGCGACGGGCACCGGAACCGATCGCCCGACCCATACGGCCGTGTTTGGGCCGAGACTGAACGAGGTGAAACCAGTCTCGGCCACAAGGACAACGCGATTCCCCGTCGCGTTGTTTTCGTCATCCAGTACGATCAATCCATCCCTGCCTTCCTCCCAAAAACAATGGTTTGCAAGCCCCGTGCCAATGTGCTCATGTTGCCCCCTTCTGCTGTGCGATCACGATGCATTTGGTTGCCAAATTCGTTGATAGCGCTGCTCACAGTGGTTCGGATATGGCAAGGGAATGGCACTTGTGGGCAAGGAGTGCCCCCACAATCACCTTCCGCTGGCGGCAAGATTTTTGATCCTTTCCGACCATGAAAATCTTTCGGATCACAAAAATCCTGCTCCGAACACTTCCGATTGCCAGCCCCGCGAGCATTGAATCCGAGCACCTGCCCAAAACATTGGCACACAGCATTGGGAAACTGGCAATTGACCCAATGGGAACTGGTGTGGGAACTGGCGAACAATTACCACACTTTCGGGGAATCGCTAAGCCTACTAATCACTCACGACGATGCGTCGAACTTGCCCGTCGGCTCCCGCGATGGCAAAACTGCCGTCTGTGGGATGAGCGGCGATCGCGTATGCCCAGCCACTGAGCGCGGGCAACGCCTGTACCACACGCACGGAATCAGGATCAATCACTCGGACTTGACCATCCAGGCAGGCGGCGACGAGGTGCTTGGAATCGATGGTCCAGGCAATGTCCAGCGGCTCTGAATCCAAACGGATGTAACGCATCATGCGTCCAATGGTTGGCTGCCAAAACCGGATCGTTCGATCCGCCGACGCGGATGCGAGCATCGGCAACCCAGAATCGATCGGTCGCAATGCCAACGCACGGACCACGCCGGTGTGTTGATTGAGGTTTCGAATCATTTGCCAACTGTCGAGACTCCAAACACGAACACATTGATCTTCCCCCGCACTGATCAACAGCTTGTCTGTCGATGGTGGTATGGGATGGAGCACGGCAAGTGCCAGCACGCCTCGTGAGTGTCCCCGCAACATCTGGGAGGGTTCTGTCAAGTCAGCTCGGGTGCTGGCGATCGATCGATCCAAACTGCCGGTCAACACAGTCTGGGAATCCATCCAAGCAATCGCGTGGATCGTGTCATCGTGGCTGACGCGATCGATTTGTTCGCCCTTGCTTGTTGTTAAGCCAGCGTCGTGCCAACGAAAGACTTCGACGCGGCCGTCTTCGGATGGGCTGCCACCACCGACAGCCAAGCGGTTCCCGTCGGGCGAGAACGCGAGACAGTGCAGGTTGACAAGCGAGCTTGAAAGAACAGGCCTTGGTTTCAAATCCGGCCAACTCCATCGGTGCACTCCGGCTTGGCTGACCCCGACGAGCTCGCCGCTGTTTGCATCATCACTGGAGGGAGCAAACACGATCGCGGTGATCGGCGGTTGGGCGGCATGACAAGATCTTGCCGCGCCAAACGCAGCCAAGCATCCGACGAGGCAGACAATGAACAGAAACGGACGAATGGACTTGGTCATTTGCATCAATGATTCGTCACAAATTCGTCGCAGGTCAACAAGCTCCACACAAAGTCCTCCAGCAGGTCATGTCGCTGAGAATCAGAGGACGTCGCGTCGATCTGTTTTTGCCAGTGTTTGACTTCGTCGGCGGTGGGCGATCGGCTCAATGCCACTGTGTAGAACACGCGGATGATTTCGATGGGCTCTTTTTCCAACTTCAGCAGCTGCTGGAGCCGGCCGTCCTCGGCTCCGATTCGCTGGTTGAGCAATTCGCCGTTCATCAAGTGCAGCGTTTGCGAAAGGCTGGCGGATGTTCCCACTTCACCGTCGCAGGACTCGTTGCGTCCACATCGGCCCAGGATATCAAGCGTCGTTGACGGTGTTTGCGGGTCCATCAAGTTCACGGCTCGTGTTCCTGGCGGTTGCTCACCAAAGACATCCGCAACGCCCAGGACATCAGAGATCGCATCCGCCATGACTTCGGCAGACAGTCGCCTGCGGATCGCGTGAGACAAGTACCGATCATCGTCCTTGTTCAGCGACGTCGCACGGGAGTCCCGCGCGTATGCGCGGCTGCGAGCGATCAATCCGATCGTGTGCCGCAGACGGTATCCATTGGCGACAAAATCGGCAGCCAACCGGCTGAGCAGCTCTGGATGCGTGGCGGGATTGGTGGCTCGAAAGTCATCGACCGGTTCGACAAGGCCTCGCCCCATCATGTGTTTCCAAAGTCGATTGACAACGGCTTTCGCAAAATAAGGATTGTCCGCATCGGTGATCCAGTCCGCCAACTGTTGACGATTGTCGCCGGTGAAATCCAAAAACTCTCCGCCCGGAATCTTGGGAATCGCGTCTTCCATCGTCCCAGGATGGATGACTCGTCCGCTCGGCTTCGGTTTGATGAAACGCTCCGTCTCAAGCTTGGCAAAGATCGCGGCGAGGCCGTGATAGTCGTCTTGGGTCCAGCGATCCAGCGGATGATTGTGACAATTGGCGCATCGCAGTCGACTGCCCATGAACAACTCACTGACATACTCCGCTTGCTCTCTCGGTCCGGCAACGGTCCGATAGAAATTCGGCGGCCCCTGCTCCTGGCTGTCTCCCGATGCCAGGATCAAGTCACGAGCGATTTGTCGATAGCTGACATCACGGGAAACCTGCTCAGCGATCCAGTCGCGATAGGTTTGACTTGCCAACACGTCACCGCGTTGGGCTCGCAACCGCAACCACGTGCTCAACTGAAAGGTCCAATACTGATCGAACTCTTTGGACGACAAGAACGATTCGATCCACTCGGATCGCTTTTCAGGGCTACTATCGCTGGCAAACGCTTGAACCTGGATCGCACTGGGCAATCGACCGGTCAGGTCAAGACTGGCACGTCGCAAAAAAGTGGCGTCGTCGCAATCAGGTGATAATGGCAGTCCGAGAGTCGCAAGCGTGCGAGAGATTTCGTCGTCGATGAAGTTCCGGCGTGGCTCCGCATTCACACTGGTTTTCGTAACATCCACTCGCCCACTGAGTGGCACGATTAACTCGATCGGTAGGACCTGCGTGAGATACCTAGCGATCACAATGTGGCGTCCACGACGCAAGACGGTTGCGATTTGAACGTTGTCAGAATCTGAGTAGGTCAACTCAACTGCGGCAGCATCTTCTGCGTGAAAGACTGTCCAGCGTGTGACATCACGCGACATACCGTCATCGTAGTGGGCGACCGCCTGCAAGTTCACACTGTCGCCGACATCGGGTATCACTTGATAACCTGGTGAGATTTCGACACGATGCAGCTTGGACTTCGATTCCAGTGGTGCACCGCTGGCGATCCATCGGGTCAGCAATTGAGCACTCTCACTGTCGGACGCAAAAAGTTGTTCGCCCCCGTGCTGCAACTGCTCGGACGGTTTCAAGACGATCAAACTCGCGTCTGGTTGAGCGAGATTGATTCGCCGTCCACCCAATTGCTGCGCGATCGCTGTGTAGTCCGATTCCGGATTGCCACCGTAAAGCGAAAGTTTGAAACCGCCGCGTCCGATCGCGGCACCATGACAGGCACCACCGTTGCAACCATGCTTGGTCAACAACGGAATCACATCATTGGTGAAATCGATCGCCCGACAGGGCCGTGACAGCAGCGAGATCACTGCAACCAGGATCGCAACGAGTCTTAATTGTCGGCACATCATCGCGTCATGCCATCAGCTTCGAGATCACTTGTCCACCGTCCGGCGAAACGCGAACCGGGCGACCATCGGACGTCCGCAATTCGCTTGCCGGATCGACTCCCAGCAGTGTGAACAGGGTCGCGGACAGATCCGCTGGAGTGATCGGGTCATCCTTGGGGTACTCACCCATTGAATCACTGGTCCCGATCATTTGGCCACCTTGAATGCCGCCACCGGCCAATGCGACGCTGAATACACTTGGCCAGTGGTCGCGTCCGCCAGCCGAGTTGATTTTCGGCGTGCGTCCGAACTCACCCATCACGACGACCAGCGTTTCATCCAGCATCCCACAATCATCCAAATCGGTGACCAATGCACTGAGCGCCCGATCGAGAGAGGGCAAATGAGCATTGCGGTCCTTGGGGTAGCGTTCTTTCAAGGTCAAAATGTTTTGATGACTGTCCCAGCCGGTACTATTGACGGTCACAAAAGGGACTCCGCGTTGGACCAAGCGTCGTGCCAGCAGACAACTTTGCCCGATCCCGTTTCCTCGCCCGTAACGATGGCGCACAGCATCTGGCTCCTCCGATAGCTTGAACGCCGCCTTGGCACTCGCCGACGCAATCAAATCGTAGGCGCGTTGCAGATTGGGATCGCTGACCGGGCGCTGCGTAGCGTCGCCGTTGTGAGAAAACGTATCCAACGCGTTGACCATCTCCCTGCGTCGGTCTAATCGCTGCAGGTCCAGTCCGGGATAGTACTCCAAATCACGCACAGTGAAATCGGCAGCATCAGGATTCCCGCCGACGGAAAATGGTGCGGTAGCAGCAGACAAGAATCCGTTGCCACGCACGTTCTTGGTCGCTTGAGGTACAGCGATGTTCGGTGGCAGCACAGTGGCGGTATCCCGCAATTGAGCAAGCGTCGCTCCGTAAGTCGGGTACTCCAATGCCGGCGACGGTTTGTAGCCGGTCATCAAATAATGCGTGCCAAAATTGTGTTCACCCAAAGGCGAAGTCATCGAGCGGATCACCGCCAATTTGTCCATCATCTGCGAGCACTGCTGAAAGCACTCGTTCAGACGAATCCCTGGAATCGTCGTCGCAATGGAACCCATCGGCCCACGGACTTCCACCGGTGCATCAGGCTTGGGATCAAAGGTTTCCAGATGACTGGGGCCACCATCAAGCCAAATCAAAATGCATGACTTGGCAAAAGTCTTCCTTGTCAAATCATCCGCACGCACTGATTGCGGTGACAAGAGTGGTCCCAGGCCGACACTCAATGCTGACATTCCTAGCGTCGAGATTCCGCCCCATCGCAACGCGTCTCGACGCGAGAAAGCAACGGGCGTGTGGCCCAGAAATTTGTTGCAGGAATGTCGCATGGAGGCACTTCGAAAGGCGGCAGGAAAATATAGTCGGTGTAGCAAGAAACCATCTGGCTAGGCATACTGCATCTCTGGATTCTTGATGCATGATGTAGCTCGCATACTGGCAACAGCAATGCTGCCCCGACACCTCCCCCAATCTAGCGTAATGGTACCCTTGATGTCCAAGATTAACCTGGCGGTTTTAATTGTGATTGCCGCCTGTTCCCTCGCAAACGCCCAATCCCCGGCAAACGCCCAGTCCCCGGCCAGCAACCAGTCCCCGGCCAGCAACCAACGCTTTGAACTGACCGCTCGGGCCAGCGAAATCGATGTGCGTGCCGGCCAGCACCCCGAACTCGGGTATGTCTTTGCTGACGACAAAGGCAAACCGCAGGACATCCAGCACGCGGTAGTCGATACCCGCGTACGGTCACGCGGCCAACTCGTGATTTGGTTGATGGGTCACAACCAAGGTCTCTTTGAGCGACTTTCGGGCTACGGATTGCACGCGATTCAGCCTCACTATGCGAACCGGTGGTTTGGGTTGATCGATGCGACCGCACGTGATGACGGAACGACGTTGGGCCAAGTCCGCTTGGAAGCGGCCACCGGAGAAGACTTCAGTCCATTGGTCGACATTCCTCAGCCGGATGGATTGAAACACCGCTCGTTGCAGTTCGTCAAATGGCTGGCGAAAAAGAATCCCGAAGGCAACTGGCAGCAATTCTTGAACGCAGACCAAAGCGATCTGCTGTGGGACAAAGTCATCTTGAGCGGCAGTTCGCACGGCAGCACGACGGCGGCGCGTTTTGCGAAACACCAACGAGTCGCACGAGTCGTCATGTTCTGCGGCCCTCGCGACCAACTGGATGACTGGCAAGGATTTCCGTCGGCGACACCGGAGAATCGCTACTTCGGTTTCTCCCATGTCCTGGACGGCGGCTGGACCGGAGACCACTACTGTCGATCGTGGCTGATGCTGGGCTTGGCCAAGTTCGGTCCGCTGGTGGACGTCGACGAAACCAAACCTCCGTACAAACGCTCGCGTCGCCTGATCACCGCAGGCGATGTCGGTGGCAATGACAAGCGAGCCCATAGCTCGGTCACGCCAGGAGGTTCTGCCATCAAAGACGCCAAGGGCACGTACGCCCACGAAGCGGTCTGGCGTTATCTATTCACCCACCCGGTCGATCAAGTCGGCTTGAGCGTCGAGCCCGAATCTGATTGCACCATGGACCTGCGGAAAAAGCCAAGCAAACGATGAGCAATCATTGACCGGCTTCATTCGTAGGTCATGCTCGGAATGTGAAGTTTATTGCTGACGTCTTTGATTACCCGTCTGTATGGGTACTGATTCGTGAGAGCGAAATTGGATCCCGCGAGGGATCGCAGAAGGTAGCCACGGGTCGCCGAAGGCGCACCCGTGGTATGCGACGACCATGTTGAATCGACCCCGAAGGATGTCGCAGACTTCTCAGAATCTGGGCTGCGACCGCCTCCGGGGTCGGTTCTCGTCAGACCGAATGTACCGGCGATGATCGCTGCGCTCTATCGCCGGCTACCGTCTGTGACCGCTTCACGGTCATATGCAGCAACAATACTTTTCACGTTCCCTGCATGACAAAATACGGTTCGCCCAACCTCACGACCAATGTCCTCAATCCGGAAAACACCTTGGTGTATCTGCTGCGATCAGATCGTGGCGAACGCATGGCGTCATGCAGAGCATGACCTACCAGAACCTTACCTACAGAATTCACTCAACTGATACGCCGGGTGACAAATCCTGCGAGTAGCTCTTCAGTGCCACCAACGCTTGATCCAACTCTCCGTCAGCGATCAGGCGGACAACTTGATCAAGCGATTCGGCATCGACCTTGCCCGATCGCCGCAATTGAAACAAACGAAAAGGAAATCGCAGATGGGATTCTTGCGATAGAAATTTCGCATCACGTCCGCGGCGAGCTGATTGGATGATTTCCAGATCTCGGTACCCGAATTCGTGGCTCGGCTCAATCTGAGTTCCTTCGCCCCAATCGTTCCAAGTGGCGACTTGGACGATCTCCGAACGCGAATCCAGTGCCCATTTTAAGGTGCTTCGTAGAGTCTTTGCGTCATTGTCTTCGATCCGTCCATAGCCTTCGTTCACTCCGGCTTGGGCGTAGATGTCGACGAAGCGAGGAAACACGACGGGGATTTGGTGCTGCCATTGCCTGCCCTGTTGCGTGAATCGCTGTGAACGCTCAACCCCTTGCGAGGGCACCGGCCAATCGAATGCACCGACAGCAGACGTGCGGCGATCGTGTTCGCTGAAATAGGCAACCGGTTGGGACAGTTGGCCCAAGCACTGGGTCCATTGTTCGTCACTCAAACCCGCGTGGCCGAACGACAGCAGGACCGGCTTGTCATCAAGCCGTACATAGCTGCCACTCCGGAACCAATACTTGCCCAGCCAATTCAACTCCGACACCACGTGGGCAACCTGTTCGCCCTCGGCAAGTTGGCCGCCGGCAACCAGCGCGGGAATCGTTTGATCTTCGTAGCAAATCACGAACTTCATCCCCAAACGCTCGACCTGTTGAATCAAACGATAGGTGTTGGTGTTCAGGACGGCGTAGTCGCGATACTGAGTCTGCCCATACCAATCGACGATGACACCATCGATGCCCGCCAGCTTCATCAGCAGCAGGTGGTACTCGATGACCTGCGGATCGCCCGAGTCATAGGGGCCGATCAGCGGATAAAAAGCGGACGCGATCTGCCGTTTGCCTTCGGATCGTTTGTTGGGATCGAAGTGGTCCATGGTCCAGTGCCAGCCCCACACGGCAGGTTTCGCCTGAGTCGCCGGTTGGATGGTGTACCACGGCATGTAGTGAGCCAAAATCAATGGCCGCCGCGTGACCTGGGATCGGGAACTCGGTTCGTCCGCTTCGATACACTGGACCAGCAAAAAGCAAACCAACGACACCCCCAACAAACAGAGACGCAACTGTCCAGAGACTCTGTTGACTGTGATTGATTCGAACACGATCGGCAGCATGATTTTTCCAAATGCAATCGATACTTGACGCTACACAACTTCCCCTTTGGACCCTACGCTGTGAAGCATTGTAATTGCTGAAACACGGGACATATCAGCCCGAATCGCGGGCGAGTGAGTGAGTCGCCAAATTCACTCGCCTACGCTTCGTGCCGGCATCTTGGACTGTCAAAAAGCTTCACAAGGGTGCCGCCTGGGGATTGGGAAATGCTCAGGATCTGCTCTACTGCTCCCCATCGGGCTGCAGTCAGTCGATCCGTTGGCAGTCCCCACATCCGTGTTCTGAGGCAGATCCGTTGACTTTTTGTGTAGGCATTCAAGTTCGCGAAGGCATCGTCGCGCTTGCGGACACACGCATTGTTCGCGGTAGCGAACAAGTCAATAAACAAAAGCTGGCGCACTTTCAACATGCCCACGGTGCACTGTTCACCATGACCAGCGGGCTGCGGTCCGTTCGTGACAAGACGCTCGTCTACGTGGAGGAAACCCTGCGTCAAACCAATCCGGTGCAAGATCGTCTGTACCAATTCGTGAATCTCTTTGGCGACCAGCTTCGTCGCGTCAAGCTCGAGGACGGACCGTCGCTCAGCGCAACCGGCCACGCGTTCAATTTGCACGCGATCATCGGTGGCTGTTTGACGTCGGATCAGCAGCCGCAGTTGTTTTATGTTTACCCAGAAGGCAACTGGGTGGAGGCCGCAGTGGACTCGCCGTACTTCATGATCGGACGGACGTACTATGGCAAACCGATCTTGGATCGCTTGCTGACATATGAGACCCCGTTGCGATCGGCCATTGCACTGGCCCTGCTCGCCTTTGACGCCACACGAACGAGCGTCACGGATGTGGATTGGCCGATCGATATCGCCGTCATCGCAGCAGGCTCTCGAGATCCTGTGATCCAGAGATACACCGAGGCGGATCTTCAGCAGACCACACAGTGGTGGACACAAGTCTTGAGCGATTCACTTGGTTCCATGCCAATGCAGTGGGCTGATGGCCTGCTGCCACCTTCACCACCGACACAGCTATGACTCAGATTTTGGTGGGTAGCCAGTTGAGCTACCAAGTGATGCAGGAAACCACTTTTTTGCTGCACATCTCCGCGAGCGAAACGTCACGTCAAGTGATCGAGCACGAGTCCCTCGAGTTCACGCCGCCATTGGACGTGGAAATTTGCCAAGTCGGCCAGGAAGGCAATCGGCTGCATCGAATCGTCGTCCAACCTTGTGAACTGAATATCACGTATCAAGCGACGGTGGACTTGAAGCCTCAGGTTGATCAAGCCATCAATGTGGGCGAGATGTCCGCATCTAGAATGCCTGGCGATGTACTGCCCTACCTCAACCCCAGTCGCTACTGCGAAAGTGACCTGCTGGGGCGATTTGCGTTCGAAGAGTTCGGGCAATTGGATCGCGGCTATTCTCGCGTCCGGGCGATCAGTGATTGGGTACACCGACACTTGCGATACACATCCGGCAGCACCAATGCGACGACCACCGCGGCCGACGTATTGCTGCAACGCACCGGGGTCTGTCGCGACTACGCCCATTTGGCGATCGCGTTGTGCCGAGGCGTCGGCATCCCCGCCAGGTATGTGGCGGGCTACGCCGTCGATCTGCAACCACCGGATTTTCATGGGTTCATGGAAGCCTTTCTGGACGGCCGTTGGTACTTGTTCGATCCGACCAAACTGGCCAAGACAACTCAATTGATTCGCATCGGAACGGGACGCGATGCCGCCGACGTCGCCTTCGCCACCATTTCCGGAAACGCCGTCCTGACGCACAAAAGTGTCTGGGCAAATCTGTTCAGCGACACAACCAACTCATCTGGAACCGATGACGGGTCGGCCGTCTCAACCGCCTGAGGAATGCCTCCGCACGACATTTCGAAGGGAAAGCGTCAATGATTCCAGACGACTATCCCCGTGATCGCAGACGCTCTTGAAGAGATGCTTGAAGTTGCGTCAACGCTTCGTCACTCATCGTCGACAGTAAGTCAGCAGGTGATTCGGGCTCATTGAGCAGCCCCTGCAGCAACTGGATTTTCCCCTGAATCCTGCCGCGCGCCTCACCGATTTCTTTTCCGATTTCTGTGCCGATTTCTTTTCCGCGCGCCTCAGCAGCTTCGAGACGGGATTGCTCGTCTCGCTGCAGTTTTAAGCGTGCTTCGTAAAGGGCACGGTCATCGGGGGAACGCGATATCATTTCAAGGACCCTTGCGGCTTCGGTAAAAACGGGATCAACCAGTCGAGATGTTAGTTCGTCTCCCGTCAGGTAGGCGGCACGACGAAAAAAGTACACCCATTGTTCGAGTGGATCTTGGACGACGATATTATCGCCCGGTGGAGTGTATTTGGGCAACTCTAAAAGATGCACTTGCAGGGCATCCGAGAGCGTCAACGCCGGGCTTTGGCTACGGAGCCGGAAGTCAAGGTGCAAATCGGGAACCTCTTGGAACAGAATGCCGTCCAAAACGCTGATTCCGATCGATGGCATCAGATTGGCGTAGCGGGCACCCTCACGCAGTTGCGTCACATACTGGGATGCCGCGTAGAAAATCAACCGATTGGCCAGTTCACCGGGCAGGCTGGTTTGCATCTCGATGTCCAGCAATCGACCTTGGTCGTCGGTTGCCTTCACATCCAAAATCGATAATTTGTCATCCTCAAAATCCTTCTCGTTGAATGGATTGAGAATCTCGACACTTTTGATCAGCGGATCACCGCCCAAAACGGAGTTCAAGAAGTGAATCGTGATCTCGGGATGATCCCGACTACCGAGCAGCTTCTTAAACGCGAAGGCGACTTTGGGATCGATTCCAATGGCCATGGGCGGTTGATCCATCAACAGGATGCGGTTGGGGAACGTCATGAGGTTATCCGATTGTCGCTCCCCCGTCACCAAGCCTGCCCTACGGTGACAACTCACCGTCGCTAAACTTCAGTGGTTGGATTTCAGAAATCACCTCGCAGGGATCATTTCGATCTCCACCACTTTGGATCTCGTCCCACAGGGCTTCGCTGCACTGGATCTCGCTCAAGTGCAGCGTGTCGGTGATCCGTACCCAACGGATCTGATCGGTGGTGCCTCCGAACTGTGACCTCGCGGCCAACAAGGCAGCTTCGTCCGTCTCAAAGGTGACCGGAATCGCGCCAGCGGTAACATGGCCACTGACCAAACAGTTGACGCGTGTCTTGTCTCGATCCATCGCATCGACGACACGCTGGTGTGTGTACTCAGCGATCCCGATCCCGGCTGCGTTTCCCGCCGTCGATCGGGTCAGAGAGCGAACGTAGATTTCACGAATCTTGGGGAACTCGTCCGGCATCGCGACTTTGTCATTGGCCTTGCGACCGATGATATTTGTGTCCATGCCCGTGCCGCTGATCTCTTTGCCGATCTGATCCACGATCAGCAAATCCAGTTTGTCAAATGGCAACCGTGGCATCCATTGGATCGCTTTGGGCAACAACTCAGGCTCTCTTTGCAGAAATTGATCTCCCGGCACGGCTTCGATCCAAGCCGTCTCATCGTAAGCGTCTTCGATCAACGCCAAGCCGAATGCGACATTGATCGATTGGCAAATGGTGGTAACGATCTCGGAGGCAACGCGATCCAGCTGGTAGTCGAATGCAGAGAAAGCGTGGTGAAACGCCGCCGCACCGGTGTGCTTGCCCAATCCGATCATTAACATCTTGCACAATCCACTTTGCAACGTGCCCGTCAGTCTTGTGTGCGGTTTGATCCGGTTGATCAAGACGACGTGATCGGCAGCAGCAGCATTGGCATCGATATGCAGCGGGATGCCACCCTCTGTTTCCCCCAAAAAGACAGTGTCCATGCTCGATCGAATCTGACACTGCACGAACGCTTCATCGACCCCCAAACTTCCCAACACTCCTACCTGGCCTTGCGCGGTCGCCCCACCGTGGCTGCCCATCGCGGGCACAATGAACGGATCTGCACCCAAACCGCGCAGACACCGGACGGTCGTGGCCACAATCGGCTGAAGATTGGCAATGCCACGACTGCCCACTCCGATGGCGACGCTTTGCCCCGGACGAATCAACGATGCGGCCGGCGAGTTTGCTATAGCGTCGATCGTCGCCTGTTGGACATTCGGCAGGGCGCGTGACTGAAAATGCTGCCGCACGCGAAAAAACGAAGGGAGAATTTGCATGGAAGTCAACGAAGTGTCAGTGGGTTGATGTTCAAGTCCGGGCGTGAGCGTCGCAGTTGGTCCAAACCCGCTTCGCTGACCTGCGTTCGCTGCAAATCCACCGACTGCAGCCGTTTCATCTTCGCAATGGAGCTGATGCTGCGATCCGTGATCGGACAACCGGTCAGCCACAGCACTTGCAAGTCAGCAGAAGCCCCCAACGTATCGACGACATCGTCATTGATACGAGTGAAGCTCAAGTCGACTTCCTCCAATCGCCTCGCCTGCGTCAACCAGTCGCGAATCGATTCGTCCGTACGAGTGGCTTCCAAAGACAACTGGGTCAACAACGTCGGGGCAGGCAGTATCCGAGCGACATCATGAGCGTCGATCGGCAATCGTGAAAGGTCCAGCCAGTTCAATTGCTGCGACGGAGGAACAGTCGCCAGCCCCTCACCTGTAACATCGCACTGCGCCAAACACAGTTGTCGCAACGGACGTTTGACGGGGTTGGCAGCAAGCAACGCGTCGTCGACCCGCAAGAACCTCACGAAACCCGCATCAACATCTGGCAGCTCGTCGGAGCCGGGTAGCTCGACTCGAACTCGGTAGAGACTCGCCAACTGACGATACAACCACTGCCGATTCGTCGTCACCGAGGAGTCCATCAAGTGATGCGTTTGAGCGATCGCGTGCGCGTACCATCTCGCCAAGTCATCACGCTGCTGAGCGGCAACTCGCCCATCGGCGGCCAGTTCACGGATGGGCATCACGTCTTGATTGACCAACGAGCGAAAGCGTGCGAATTGCAATCGAGGTGAATCCCAACCTCCGACCGTTGCCTCGTGTGATCCAAAGTGCAAGGATTCACAATACCCCGCGATTCCTTCCACCAGCCAAAAACCGGCTTGCTCACCAGGCATGTCACCTCCAAGTCCCGACCGTGTGGCTTCGCGAAACAGTTGGTGAACCATCTCGTGCCGCCGCGTTGCCGCATCGTCGGCATGTTCATCTTGGATCGACCCGGCAAAGAAGAATGCGGTCTGACGTTCGTCGTTGTAGAAACCCGTTGAACGTTCGATCCCTGGAATGACTTGACCCAGCGTCTGCTGATACTCCGCGGCATCACGAAACAGAACCACACGCAATTTCCTGCGTACGGTGAGACGCTTGGGGTTGTTCTGCAGATACTCTCCGACATCGGCATCAGGGGGCATCCCCGATAGCGCCGCGGTGACCTGCCCGCTCGCTTCCCAGAGCGGAAAGAACATTTGGGTCCACACCCAATAGCATCGTTCCAAATCCTCTGCGACACGGCGGCCGCTCGCTGCGTCAGCATGGCTGTACACGGTCAAGTGCGGCGTGTCGATTTGCTGATAAGTTCCCGCTCGCCAGCCGATCCAACTCGGTGCCGAACGGCCTCGGATGGATCTGATCGCCACCGTGTTTCCATCGGCGGTGGAAAGCGGCAGCGTCAAGAAGCGGCGAATGTCGGCGTTGGTCGGATCGGCATGATGGGCTCGCCAGACACGCAAATAGTTGGACCAACCAGGAATCGGATCCGCGAAACGCAACTCGGGGGTATTGAGGATGGTCGAGGCATCACGCGGCTGAGCATCGGCCGCCAGAGGCAAAAGACATGCGGTCCGGTCAAAGACGCGATCCGCTGCTTGGACCACCCCGACAGACAGGGTTGCAGCGAAAGCGATTGCGACAAGACAGGCTGGGACGCAGAATCGCAGCATGCAATTTGCAAACAAGAATGGGCGGGTACGGGAAAGGGACATTTGGAAAATGATGACGGAACCATGGCGACGAGAGTTTTCCTCAGTTCTTCAGTTTAGTGCAAAACGATACGTTCAGAGCCCTGGGAATGCCAGTGAAGAGGTGGAACCTGCCGGTTTTCAGCTCCCGTTGGTGTTATTGGACGACCAGTGCACTTAGACTGGAAGTCGTAACCCCGAACTCAGTTTGGCTACCAGCACGACGCGCAAGCGAGTGATTCATGGCGTTTTGATTCACTCGCGTGCGCTTCGTGCTGGTATTCGCATCTTTCCCCTTCCTTTCACCGCCACAACTTTCCATGCGTTTGCTTGCCGTTACTTTTTTGATCTTGCTCTCCGCCACGACCTTTGCGGCGGAACGAAACGTGATCTTTTTCATCACAGACGACGAAAGCCCCACACTGGGCTGCTACGGAGATACCGCGGCGGCCACTCCCGCCATCGACGCGATTGCGGCAGACGGAGTTTTGTTCCGCAATGCCTTTGCCACCACCGCGTCTTGCAGCGCCAGTCGGAGCGTCGTGATGAGCGGCCTACACAATCATCGCAACGGACAGTACGGCCACCAACACCACTATCACAAGTTTGCATCGTTTCACGACGTGGTCAGTTTGGCACTTCCACGCGTGATGTCGCGAGCCGGCTATCGCACGGGACACATCGGCAAATATCACGTCGCGCCCGAGACCGTGTTTCAATTCGATACCTATCTCAAAGGCAACGGGCGCAACGCGGTGGAGATGGCTGATGCGAGCAAAGCGTTCATCACAGCGAATGATGACAAGCCGTTCTTTCTGTATTTCGGTACGGCGGACCCGCACCGCGGTGGAGGCGTTGACGCCACCAGCGACAGCGAGCTGAAACCCAACTTGTTCGGAAACAAGCCCAATCGGGGTTCGTATCCTGGGGTCGACGAAGTCTTCTTTGATCCAGCCGATGTGATCGTGCCGCCATTCTTGCCGGACACCAAAGAAACGCGTGAAGAACTCGCTCAATATTACCAGTCATGCGCACGTGTCGACGCAGGCGTGGCTCGCCTCGTCGAAATCCTGAAAGCGGCTGACTTGTACGACAAGACCATGATCGTTTTTACCAGCGATCACGGCATGGCATTCGCCGGCGGCAAAACGACCGTCTACGAAGGCGGCTTGCGAGTCCCCTTCATCGTTCGTGATCCGTATCAGAAAACACGTGGAGTACAAACCGATGCAATGATCAGCCACGTCGACATCACACCGAGCCTACTGGATTTCGCAGGAGGCCTGAACACCAAAAAGAATTGCCCTAAAGACATGCTCGACCCCGATGCGTTCTGGAAAGAACGCGACGAAGCAGTCAAGGACAACCGAAACGGCAACAAGGCGTTTCGTTCTTATCAAGGCAAGTCATGGATGCATGTGCTGGCTGATCCCGAAGCAGAACATCACGAAACCATTTTCGCGTCCCACACGTTTCACGAGATTCAAATGTACTATCCGATGCGAGTCGTTCGAGACAAACAGTACAAATTGATTTGGAACATTGCCCACCCGCTGCCCTTTCCCTTTGCCTCCGATCTGTGGAGCGCGAGCAGTTGGCAGGCCCAGTTGGCCAAAGGCAACGACGCACCCTACGGCGAAATGACCGTCGGCCGCTACGTCCAGCGACCCGAGTTCGAACTGTACGACATGCAAGCCGATCCGAACGAGTCAAACAACCTCGCCGAAAGCATGGGGCATAAGGATGTTTTGCAGGAGTATCAGGACAAGCTCAAGACGATGCAGAAGGAATTGGACGATCCCTGGATCATGAAATGGGACTACGAGTGATCGCTAAACGCTAGCAATCTCAATTTCTCTGGATCGCAGCGAGAGATTTCTCTATGGTCGCGATTGGTCAGTCACTGGGCTGACGATTCGCAGGTCAGAGAGGGAAATCATGTCGTTGTTGGCCAGAATCTTGCGTGCCGCTCATTGTCGCAGCACACACCATTATTTCGCGATCGATGCCCTGCAGTGTGTCCAAACGGACAAGGGCCGTGCATTGGCGGATCTGCTGCTGACTCACTACGCCGGCTACTTGCTCGGCGCTAAAGATCCCGACACGCGATTCCGTGATTTCCAAAACCACGTCGTACATGTCTCGGATCGCCACTGGGGCGGCGCTCCCAAGAAAGCCGCCCATTGGGCCGATGAAGCGATCGAGTGCCTTGACGAAGAGTGCTGGGAGGATGCTGCCTACTCGATCGGTGTCCTGTCGCACTACTTCACCGATCCGTTGATGCCGTTACATACCGCATCGAGCGATGCCGAAACAGTCGTCCATCGTCCGATGGAATGGAGCGTTTGTAAATCATATGAGGCAATTTATTCGCGTTGGCGAGACTCGCAATATCAAACCGTGTTTCCTTTGACGAATAAGTCATCGATGTTGAGCGGTTCGGATTGGGTTCGCGACGCGGTGATCCAAGCCGCCGAACTTTCGCATCCACACTACGAACGTTTGATCGAGATTTATGATTTGCCAGCGGGAGTCAAATCGCCGCCGGATGGGCTCAACGACGAGTCGCGTGAGATCTTGACGGACCTGTTCGGGTTTGCGATCACCGGGACCGCTCAAATCATCGATCGCTTGGCGAATCAGACCACTGCGGCGATTCCACCGACCTCGATCGCCTTGGGCACCGTGATCGCTGCCATCCAAATGCCGGCCGCCTGGGTTCTCAAGAAGATCGACTCGGCGAAAGAAAAGCTCGCTGTCGCTGCCTTGTTCAACGAGTATCAGCGAACCGGAACGCTGACACGTCACCTGCCTGCTGAGATCAAAACCGTTCGCAGCGAGCGCGCGGCGGACACGCCTGCCGTATCAACCAAGAGCGAGACTCCGCAACCCGCAACACCGTCGTCCGGCGCAGCAAAGATCACCTCTGTCGAAACGAAACGCATTCCTCAGGTGCCTTCTCTGAGCGAGTCCGACGATCTGGTTGACGCACCGTCGATCGGCCCCAAAACGGCGAAGCGATTCGAGGCGATTGGCATTCACACGGTTGGCGAGTTTCTCAGTGCATCCCCCGACGAAATGGTTGTCAAGCTCGCAACAAGTTGGATCGATCAGCAAAAGCTGATCGACTGGCAACATCAAGCTCGCTTGGTCACCCAGGTGGCATCGTTGTGCGGTTACAAATCACAACTGCTGGTCGCGGTGGGCTGTACCAACGCGTCACAGCTCGCTGAGCAGGATGCATCATCGCTGACGGCACAGATCAAGCAGTTTGCGGGGACATCCGCCGGTAAACGCATCTTGAGAAACACGTCAGCGCCGCCGGAATCGGAAATCCGCAAATGGATCGAAGATGCCAGCAGCACGCCGGTTCGAAAAGTCGCGTGACGCGATTGAACTAGCCTGGATGAGTCAATCAACGTTAGGATTTGGCGGAGAGCATTCGATCGGTGGCAGCCTGCAGCTTCTCTAGATCTCGCGCCATCACGACGCGTCCGTTTCGCTGCGTGGGTTCCTCGTCAACGTTACGTGCTGTGAAGCCTTGCCAAGTGCCTTGAAGCAGGCGACCAGTGCCGCCGCTTACCTTCAAGATGGCGGTGCCGCAGTACCGAGTCTCGCCGGAACTCCAATAGGAAAGCGCGATCATCCCGTCGGAGGACACAACGCCTTCCATCGGATAGTAGAACGCCTCGGCGGCATCATCGATTAGTTCTTCGATGCCGATCTTTGAGCTGACCCCAACGAACCTAATTCGCCCATTGGTTGTCCATGCCTCCAGACGATCCGATTCAAACATCGTTTCTCCGTCGTCTGAAATCTCTGTCCAAGTTGCGTACCAAGTACCACTCAGCCGTTCGGCAGTCGGGCGAACGTGAAAGTGATCGTGAAAAAGTGAGCGTGTGAGCGATTCGGTGCGTTCCTGCTCAACCGTTTCCATGTACTGAGAGACATAAGTTTTCCAAACGGTCTTGGACGCTTCTGGGATCGCCGCCCCGAAGTGCTGGCCAGCCAATTCTTCCAGCAACCTCAGCGTATCGGGCTCCTTGTCTCCTTCATAAATCTGCTTGTCTCGGAACACATCGTGGATGCCACGCTCATCGATAAAGAACGTGACAGGAATGATCATTTTCTGTTGTCCTTCAGCGTAACCACTTTCCCAAACCAGCCAGGGCCGTTCATTCGATCCGGGAGTCAGCAGTGCCAGGATCGTGTCTGCTTCGATCATGTGCTCACGAATGGCTTTTCGCCATTCTCCCGGCCCCACTCCGCCGCCGCCACGATCGTCACTACTGTACCAAGGTGTGACTTGGCCGAGCGTCAGGGTGTTGATGAGCGACTGCCAAGCCTGAGCGAGTGCCTTGTCTTCGTGAGCGTGGCTGATGAATACGCGGAGTCCAGTCATCGTGATCCTAGAGAGTCGAGTTCCGGTTCAAGAAGGCTGCATTGTAACCGCCGCTTCGACGTTTTTCTTGATGCCTCGCAGCATGACCGGGAAAACAAATCCGTGCAGCGGCAATACCGTGTACCAGTACGCAATTCCCAGCAGTCCGCGTGGTCGAAACCTTGCCGTCATCTCCACCTCCGTCGTCTTCTCTTCACCGCGATGAAGTACAAACTCCAATTCAGCTTCCCCCGGTAACCACATTTCGGCGCGCAGCCTCAAACGCTCATTCGGTACGAGCGATGTGACACGCCAAAAATCGACGGCTTCACCGTAATGCAATTGGGTCGGATGATGCCGTCCCCGTCGAAGTCCTGGACCGCCAACGAGTTGATCCATCCATCCGCGAATCTGCCAAAGATAGCCGGCACCCCAATAACCCTTGTCACCTCCGATGCTGCGAATCTCGGCGTAGGTTTCTTCGGCAGTCCCGTGCACCTTCACCACGCGTCGATCGGTCAACGTGGTGCCTCCCGCCCAGTCGGGATCTCCGGGAATCTTACCAGCCGTCGACCATCGCGTTTCGACTTCACCTGAATGCACACGCCCCAAGGCGGCTTCGATGGATTCCTGAATCCCAAAACACTCACCCGGCATTAAACGACGTGCCTCATCGTTGCGACACACCGTGCGATTTCGCAAACCCTCCGCCAGCGGTCGGGCGATGTTGCTGCTGACGGGCGTGACCAGCCCGATCCACAAACTGCTCAATCGGGGCGTCAACACAGGGACGGGAAAGATGACCCGTTTCCGCAGCCCCAATGCTGTGGACATGATCTGCATGATCTCGCGATACGTCATTACATCGTCGCCGCCGATATCGATGGTCCTGCCGGTCGTTTCCCCGACGGACAAGCAATCAACAAGGTATCTCAATACATCACGTATCGCGATCGGCTGGGTTTCGGTCGTGACCCATTTGGGAGTGACCATGACGGGCAATCGTTCGACGAGGTAACGTAGGATTTCAAAGGATGCGGAACCGGAGCCGATGATCATCGCAGCTCGAAAAACCGTGGTCGGCACTTTCCCGCTCTGCAAGATTTCCGCCACCTCGCGTCGACTGTCCAAGTGTTTGGACAGGTCAGGACCGAGTTCCCCCAGTCCACCCAGGTAGATGATTCGACGACACGATGATTTCGCCGCCTGGGAGGAGAACAGCTCTGCCAACTCACGATCGCGCTTCGCGTAGGCTCCCTTGGCGGATTGCATCGAGTGAACGAGATAGTAAGCCGCATCGACATCCGCCAGAGCCTCACTCAACGCGTCTTCGCTCTCCAGCTCTCCAGGAATGATCGTCAGCTGCGGATGTTGACACCAAGAAAACCGGGTGAGCTTCTCAGGGCTCCGTACCAGACATTTGACTCGATAGCCTTCCTGCAACAACTGACGAACAAGTCGCCCACCGACATAACCGGTCGCCCCGCACACGAGGAGGCACTGTGAATGAACAGAAGAGGTTGAGTTGGTCATTGATGGTCGCGCTTCAAATGCGCACCTGCCTGGGGAGTCGTTCGTTGGGAGATCATAACCGTTTGCCAAGTCATGTTTGCGTGAACGATCAAGATCGACCGTCCCGCAAATGGCCGATTTCTGACCATCGAGGCGAATAGGACACCAAATGATCCATGATTGACAACGGAAACATTGCAAATCTCGCACCAGGAACATTCCATCCTTTATTGGCACACCGTCTGCATTCCATTGATTTCGCGCGTCCACCATCTGCCGACGAGATGGGCGCCTACGAGATGGGCGCCTACGAGATGGGCGCCTACGAGATGGGCTCTGCGCACTCAATCAACCAGAGAGGGAGATGTGACAATGAAGATAGAAGAATATCCGGAAACGGAACCCCAAGACTCCAATGAAAACCATGAGACCGAAAACCATGAGACGTTGAAGGACATGGTGAGAGGAACAGACACGCCCTTGGGAGAGAAGGAGCCCAGTGCCCCATTCGCAATGGTCGCATTGTCCTACCCGGTGATGCTGATCCTAGGTCTCATGCTGATCGCGTTCTTGATTTGGCTCTTCTGAATCGGTAGGTCTGAACCGAATGGAGCATTCACGTTTCTAAAATCTTTTCACTACGGCACAACCATGAGCAAAACGAAACAGACGACGCCGGAAATCGACGCCATCCTGTCAGAACTGACCCACGTGGCCAAAGAAGCGTTCGAAGGTGGCACACTCGATTCAGATAGAGTCGATAAGCTGACTCAATCGCTGTCTGTCAACGGGTGGAAACGTCACTCATCCGATGCTCCGCCTTTGGAGGATCAAGTAAGAGAACGTGTGTTGGCATCACTGGACTCTCGAGGCACGTCGCACGAATCGGAACTCTCGGCAATCGTGGGAAAGATTCAACAGTCATATGATTCGCAAACCGACTCACAGACGCCCGCGAGTAACCAAACAGCTCCGACGTGACGCTGTATCAGTCGTTCATAAGATGAATGCCCCTGAGATACGTCTCGATGACTCGCTAACACTGTGAAAGTGCGAAAAGCAACAATCCGGTATCTTTGATAAAATCACGCGGAGCGATGATTCATACGTCGATTTGTCGACACTTTCTTCCTGTACGGCCCACGTTACGGTGGAAACTACGCTCGTCCCAGGGGACGTGTGATATAAGTTACCACTTGCGGATTGTCGTTCGACTCTCGGGAGGCGACGTCTATTGCTGACGTCTTTGGTTACCCATCTGAATGGGGACTGAGTCGGGAAAGCGAAATCGGATCCCGCGAGGGATCGCAGAAGGTAGCCACGGGTCGCCGAAGGCGCACCCGTGGTATGCGACAACCATGTTAAATCGACCCCGAAGGGTGTCGCAGACTTCTCGGAATCGGGGCTGCGACCGCCTCCGGGGTCGGTTTTCATAACACCAAATGAACCGGCGATGATCGCTGCGCTCTATCGCCGGCTACCGTCTGAGACCGCTTCACGGTCACATGAAGCAACAATTCTTTTCACGTCCCCCGAGTCGACAACGTAGAGTTCGATTACCCAGGTCGGCGCTGCGCTCTGCCCTGGGCTTTCATGTTCGGCCCCTTCGGGACATGGGAAAAATAAGTGTCCTAGCTCTTTGCTAAAACCACACGGTGCGACGATTGCTATGTGGGTTTATCGACACCTGTCTTCCGCATGTTGCGCATTGTCCAAAGCAGACGCGACGTCGCGATTGATATCGCTACCACCACGGATCAACCGCCGTCCATCATTGATCACTCCCCCTCTTCCTCTGCGGCCTTGAGTTTGCGGTACAAGGTTTTTCGATCGACGCCAAGGATCTTAGCTGCTTGAGTGCGGTTGCCGTCGACCGCCGTCAAGACATGCTCAACGTAACGCCGTTCAATCTCCTCCAACGGCACCAACTCGGATGGATCGTCACCACCGATGAAGACTTCGCTGCCTCGATGATCGCGGACCTTATCGGGTAAGTCATCGATTGTGATGGTATCGTGCTGAGTCAACGCGACGGCTCGTTCCATCACGTTTCTCAGCTCTCGAACGTTACCCGGCCATCGATATGCAAGCAGTCGCTGAGCGGCAGGCGCAGCGATCCCAGTCACATTCTTTCCGCTCCGCGAGGCGAATCGCTGGATTTGGTCGTTGGCAAGCCTCAGCACGTCTGTCCCGCGTGCACGCAATGGGGGCAAATGCAGCTGGATGACATTGATCCGATAAAAGAGATCTTGGCGAAACGTGCCTTCGTCGACGGCGGATTCCAGGTCTTTGTGAGTGGCCGCTAAAACACGCACATTGAACTTGATTTCCCGATCGCCCCCGACGGGACGCAAACTACCCTCTTCCAGTGCACGTAGCAACTTGACTTGCATCGCGATCGGCATGTCGCCGATTTCGTCCAACAACAACGTTCCGCCTTCCGCTTCGAGGAACAAGCCTCGGCGTTGAGTCCGTGCATCTGTGAAAGCACCCTTCTCGTGCCCAAAAAGTTCGCTTTCCAAGAGTGACTCAGACAGGGCAGCGCAGTTCACTGCAACGAAGGGGCGTTCGGCGCGCGTGCTGAGTCGATGGATGCATCTCGCGACAACTTCTTTGCCCGTACCGCTTTCTCCTGTGATCAAGATGGACGCGTCCGAGGGCGCAACTCGCCGTAGCTGGTCGTACATCATCAACATCGGCTCGCTTTCACCGATCAATTCGGGCAACGGCTCCTTGTGCTGAGCTTCGGTTTCCAGCAAATGGATCTTCTGAGACATCTGACGGCGCTCGACGGCCCTGCGAACGGTCATTCTCAGCAGTTGCAACTCCACCGGTTTGGTGATGAAGTCATAAGCACCGTTTCTCATCGCACTGACCGCCAATTCCATGCTGCCGAACGCCGTCATGACGACCACGGGCACGTCGGGACGCAACTGAGAGATTTGCTGACATAGCTCCAATCCCGAGGTCCCCGGCATTCGCACATCTGTCAGCACAGCATCGATGTCGACTTCCTTGAGCCGCTGTAACGCTTCGTCGGCAGACAGACAAGTGATCACTTTGTGTCCGGCAATCTCCAGTGCCGTCTGCACCATTTCGCACATGGCGCGTTCATCATCGACGACCAGAATCACGCTCTCATTCATGCCGAGTCTCTGATGGTTCCCTGTGTCATCTGGCGTTTGGGCACGGTGACGAGAAACGTCGATCCATGGCCTGGGGCACTGCCCGGTGTGCTGTCCACGGTGATCTCTCCGCCGTGTTCACTGACGATCCCGTGGGAGATGGCCAGTCCCAGTCCGTTGCCTTCCCCGACGGGTTTGGTGGTAAAGAATGGTTCGAACAAATGGCTGAGTGTGTCTTGGTCCATTCCCCGACCATTGTCGGTGACGGTCAACTGAAACTTGTCGCCACGATCCTGTAGAGAGATCACCACTTCGACTCCCGAGTCGTCCGACTGGACGGCGTTGTTGATCAGGTTGGTGACCACTTGTTGCATTTGCGCCTGGTCAATTTCCGCCATCACGGCCTGTTCCGGAACATCCAATCGCAACTCGGCGTGGGATTTCTCCGCCAGCGGACGCAGCAATCCGATGGTCGTGCTGAGCAGCTGCGTCAGATTGGTTTCTTCGCGATGAGGGCGACGTTGTCTCGCAAACTCCAGCAGGCTTGAGATGGTCCGTGAAATGCGATCGCTCTCGGTTTTGATGGCCAAGGCGCTCTCGCGTGTGCCTTGTGGAGTCAAGTCGCCCGAGGCGATCAACTCGGCGCGTCCGGAGACGACATTAAGCGGCGTGCCGATTTCATGGGCGATGCCTGCCGCAATACGTCCCACGCTTCGCAGCCGATCCGCATGCCTCAATTGCTCCAACGCATCGATTCGATGAGCGGTTTCGATCTCCAGTTGTTCACGTTGCTGCGTCAACCGCTCGCACATTTGATTGACGGCTGATCCGAGTTTGCCGAGTTCATCATTGGAATTCAGTTCGACGGGGCCGGCGAAATCTCCTCGCGACACTCGGCCGACTTTGGCGATCAAGCGATCCAACGGTCTGCCCACCATTCTGATCCCGCCCACAAAGATGACGATCGCTGAAAGACCACTGACACCGACCAGGGTCAACAACGACGTCGTCAATGCATTCTGGAGATGACTCTCACCACTGGAATCGGGCGCGCTGATTTCGATTCGCGATCCACTGGGCGACGGTTCACCCGCTGGGCCGGTGCTGTCAAAAAGCGGGACGTAGGTGTAAAGCCGATTGGTGCCTTGTTCGTCAGGCATCGAAATGGTCGTGATGTGCTCGGTCACTGTCAGACGTTCCACCGGCACGCGAGGCAAGTGGGAGCGATCTGATGTGGTCAGTTGGACACGTCGGACCCGAACGTGTCGCACTTTTGCAGGCTGAGAATCCAACTCCATCGCCGATTGTTGAATGATCTCGGCAAGATCCTCCGCATAGCGTTGATGCTGCTCCAGTGCGATCTGGCGTTCTCGTTGCAGAGTGATGATCGAGAACACAACAACGATCAGCAGGATTCCGACAAGGAACAATAGTATCAGTTTGGCAGCCAGTCGCATCGGTTTAGTTGCAGAGAGTGGGAATGGGCATCTGATGGAGTGTATTGCAAACAGAGCGGTTGTGGGAGCAACGTCGCAGGTTGCGGCACATCTGTCAGGACAAAAAGACAGCCAGCGTCCTGAGTGGCGGGGACGCTGGCTGCTGCGCTAATACGAACCGTGTTCGGCGTCCATGCCTGAGAGTTGCGGGCTTGCTGCCCATCGCAGGGTGCCTATCGTTTCAAAACGACAAAGCGTGATCCCTGCTCGGTGCGAATCAGCAGGAGGGTTCCGCTGTTTGATTCCTCTGCGGACTTCATCGCTGCGACAAAGTCATCAACGGACTCCATCGGTTTGCGATCGACCTGTGCGATCACCATTCCAGGTTCCAGACCCGCCTCGGCTGCAGGAGAACCTTCTTCAACACGAGTGATGACCACTCCGCCGTCAGATTTCAGGTTCAGGGATTTCGCCACTTCCGCTGAAAGCTTGTCGACTTCCAATCCCCAGTCGGACAGACGACTCTCGTTAAGCGTTGGCTCACCATCTGCTTTGGCCAGGAACTCTTCGGGAACTTCGGTACCCACATAAGTCATCGTCATCGGCTTGCTGTCTCGCAAGATCTGGACATCGACCTTTTGGCCTACCGTTGCACGCTCCACCGCCAACTGCAACGCCTGCGGCGTTTGCGTCGAGGTGCCGCCGAAGGAGACGATCACGTCACCCGACTGCAGTCCCATGTCGGCCGCGGGAGTGCCATCATGAATCTCCGTTACCAAGACGCCTGCGCGTGGCTTGACGCCCAGTTGCTTCGCCAAGTCTTGTGTGACCGGTTGGATGCCGACTCCCAAGTAGGCTCGTTTGACCGTGCCGTGAGAGACCAATTGATCGCTGACCCAACGAGCCAAGTTTGACGGGACGGAGAATCCGATGCCATCGTTGCCACCGCCGCGAGAGCTGATCGCGGTGTTGATCCCGATGACTTCGCCGGCCAAGTTCACCAGCGGACCGCCACTGTTGCCCGGATTGATCGCCGCATCGGTTTGCAAAAAGTTCTCTCGTGCGGTGATGCCGATGCCGCGATGCTTGGCGCTGATGATACCTGCCGTCACAGTGCTTTCCAAGCCAAAGGGTTGCCCCAAAGCAACGACCCAGTCACCAATTTCCATCGCATCACTGTCGCCGAGTTTGGCTGGCACCAAGTCCGTCGCACCGTCAATTTTGACGACCGCGATGTCGGTTTTCGGGTCGGTCCAGACGCTGCTGGCGATGAACTCCCGGCCGTCTTGAACTCGCACCGTGACTTCACCTCCCCCGGCAACCACGTGATTGTTGGTCAGGATGATCCCGTCGGCATCAATGATCACGCCCGAGCCGATCCCACGGGCGGGCGATGGCATCTTGGGGCTAAAACCTTTCGGCATTCCGGGTTCACCTGGGCGGTTAGGAAATTCGAATTCTCGGAACATGTCCTCGAATGGAGTTCCGCGAAACGGGTTTTCTCCGGTAGAGGGTGCACCCGATGGCCGCATCATTCGCTGCTGCGTTGCGGCGACCGCGGGGCGATTTTCAATGGCGACGACCGACGGCAGCATGTGTTCGGAAATGGCGCGAAAAGCCATCGACAGCCCGTTGGCGGATTCGATTGCATGTTTGGTTTCCGGCGAAACCGTATCCATCAGCGCGGGCCTTTCCGCTTGCCGTGAATGTGCCGCCGTGACCATCGCGGCCCCGACACAGATCGCGGATACCGATGCGAGTGTGATCCACACACCGCTGAATCTTGACTTGCGTTGCATTACAGTTGTTCTCTCTTGAAAGGGACGAAAGGTGAGTTTGGTGGAAGGATTCTTTCTCAGTCGTTATCGACTGTTAGGTGTTGTCGATGACGACTTCCGTCACTGCGATCGTGGGCGGCATCCATACCGGTGCGGGCAGGCAACGACGGCTTGCTCTGACTCGCTTGCTCCAGCGGCTTCTTACCTCTTGGGATCGTTTGCGGATCTGCTCTGGCGTGGGATCACAGATGGTCGGCTCAGTGGCCTTTTGGGTTTTCTTCATAGGGTCTCTCCCCGTTGGATGGTCAGCGGAGTGTTCAGCGGATGGCGGAACGTTGCAGGGGAGGGAATGCACGAGTCGTGCCAAACGCATTTGGTGCCGTTTTTTACGTGTTTTTTCCATCATTCAAGGCATTGACCTGGGGCATATTTCCCGATCGGGGCAGATTGCCCCAAAGAACCCGGATCGAGCGAGCCGAATTGACTGAGGGCGAATCCGAGGAACAGAACCCGAGAGTTGCGATTCTTTGCGGTTTGGTACTGCATTCGCACCCGCTTGCCGTACACTTCTGTTTGAGAAGGTATTTCTTGAGCCAAGTCTCGGAGCGATGACATGACCTACGGCGAAACCCTTTGCGAGCGAGTGGAGTCCTCGCTCAAACGCGCGATGGAGATACATCAATTTCAATGCACGCAGCTTGATGGCGAGGTAACCGTCAGCGGCACCGTGCAAAGTCTTGCCGATTTGAATCGCATTCCGACGATCGCCAGATTGGTGCCAGGGGTGCGCAAAGTCGTCAACAAGATGGCGTGCCAGCCAGAATCGAACGCCTCGGAATGACAGTCGGTTTGGGCGGCGGATTGCACCGAGCGTGAATTCTCGGACAATGTGAACTCGTCGGCCAACAAGACTCATTCCCGCGGATCGGTTCTTCATGCCTCTCTACCTGTCCGTGATGCTGTTGGTACTCACGACGCTCTCGTCGTTGGTTCAGGCACAGGTCAATGAGAGCGTACCGACCGGCAATCCACCCGCCGCGACCACTTCCCTCCGCGATCGTGTGACCGAGTCGGATTTAGAGGAAGCACAAAAGACGCAAACGCTGGCGTTGATCGGGCAAGCCGAAAAGCAGACCGCCGATGCGAAGGCCAAGTCGGAACTTGCCAAACAACGTGCCGCTGCACTGGAAACGGTGACACAACGCGCCGAGGCCGCACGGCAGTCCATCCGCGATCTCAAAGATTTCAAGCCCTCCGTCGCCCAAAATCTGTCTCTCGCCGATCTCGAAGCCAGCTTGGCCACGTTGACCGAATCGACCAGAGCGGCCAAACAAGCGTTGGCGGCGTCCGAGTCCGCGATGAAAGACACCGCTCAGCGACGCGCCGTAATCGATGCGGAACTGCCCAAACTCACCGCATCTCTGGAGGAGCGAAAGCAACAGTTACAGAACGCCATGGCCAGCGGTGACGCGACCTTGGTTGGCGAAGCCATCGTTGCCGAATTGAAATCGTCGGTCGAGTCCTTACAAGCAGACATCGAGGCCATCAAAGCCGAAAAGGCTCTGCTGGACGCAGAGGTCGCCGCAAGCCTGCCTCAAGTGACTCGCGACCTGAAGGCTCGACAGGTGGAGACGATGGAGGCCCAGCTCGCCACTTTGCAGCAGGCGGTCGAGAATGAACGTGTCGACGATGCGACAAAACGATTGAGAAAAGCGCAGCAGATGTTGCCCGAACTGCCTGCCGTGTTGCAACCCATCGGGCAACGCAATGAACAGCTTGCGATGTTGATCAAGCACCTCGCACGCGATATCGAATCGGCAACGGATGAACTGAACGAGCGTACCGAGGAACTGGACAACCTCTCGGAACAATTCGAGCAAGCCACCGATCGTGTGGACAAAGTGGGCTTGACCGACGCGGTCGGCGCCATGCTGAGAAACCTCAAACAGAACTTGCCCAGCATCCGTGTCAATCAACTGAGAATCCGTCAGCGAGCGTCCAAGATCAACGATGCGAACTATCAGTTGATGGAGATGACCGATCGCCGAAACCAACGATTGGGAATGACCATCGATGGCCTGATGCGAGACGCCAGAGAGTCGACCTCCAGTGACCAACGCGAATCACTCAGCGAGGAGGCCCGCGAGTTGCTTCAAGAACAGCGTACGGAATATCTGGACCCAGCCATTCGGGCGCAGTCCGAGTACTTCAACACGATGGTCTCGATCTCAACAGTGGAAGACGAAATCATTCAGTTGGTTGAAAAGGCATCGAAATACATCAACGAAAACGTGCTATGGATCCGCAGCACGCGACCGCTTTACACGCATCCCGTGCCCAGTTCTGACGAATGGTGGTTCACGTTGCCATCGGCTTGGGGAAACGTCTGGTCCAGAATCTGGGCCGACCTGCTGGAACGTTCAGCTGCATGGTTGGTGGCTTTCATGGCGCTGGCCACTTTGATTCTGTCGCGTTACCGATTGCGAGCAGAGATCGGTCACCTGGGCGAAAAAGCGTCTCAGTCGAGTTTTTCGCATTTCATGCCGACGGCCAAAGCGTTTTTATGGACGGTGGCGACTGCCGTCCCGGTCCCCTTGGCATTCGGATTCTTGGGCTCCCGATTCGGCTCCGTTGCGGGCAATGACCGTACGCTTGCCGCCCTGTCTCAAGCATGCATTGGCCTTGCCTACGCGTACTTTCCGTTGGACTTTTTGCGTCAAGTCTGTCGCACCCACGGGTTGGCCGAGTCGCACTTTGGCTGGCCGGCGCAAGCGATCGCAAAGATCCGTCGCCCTTTGCGACTGTTGCTCTGGGGCGCGGTTCCTCTGGCCGCGTTCGCCGCGTTCTTGGCAGGTGGCACCTCCGGTTACGGCAACGATGTCCTGGAACGCTATGTCGTGCTGGCCGCCTGCGTGATCTTGGGAGTCTTTGTCTATCGAGTGGCGCATCCCCGACGGGGTGCGCCGGCACGGTACTTAGCCTCCGACCCCGAGGGTTGGCTCAATCGACTCTCATACATCTGGTATCCCGGTCTGATCGCGATTCCGGTTTCGTTGGGTGCCTTGACGGTCATCGGATACCACTTCACCAGCCAGCAGATCGGCTGGCGTTTTTTTCAGTCGCTCGGTTTGCTGTTCGGAATCGGTGTCGCTGTCTCTCTGACCATGCGATGGTCTCTGGTTCACCGTCGACGGTTGAGAATCGAACAAGCAAAGGCATTGCGTGCGAGCTTGCAGCGACAGTCAGCCGAGCAGGGCGAAACGGCACCCAGCGAGGGACCGATCACGATCCCCAGCGAAACCGCAGCAGACTTGCAGGAGCAAATGAATCAGTCACGCAGTCTGTTTCAGACCGCGATGGCGTCGGCCGCCTTGGTCGGACTGTGGCTGGTTTGGCGCGACGTGATCCCCGCGTTGGGGATCTTTGAAAAATGGCCACTTTGGTCGACCACGGATAGCATTACCGAGGCAATCAAGGACGACAAAGGAAACTTCGTCACACAGTCGCGTGAAGTCATCGATTTGGTCACGATCACGGATGTCGGACTGGCCGTGCTGATCTTCATCGTGACCATCGCCGCAGCGAGAAATCTGCCGGGTTTACTGGAGTTTGCCGTTCTTCGTCGCCTACCCCTGGATCGTAGTGTCCGCTATGCGGTGACAACGCTGGTCAGTTACGCAATCGTCATGCTGGGATTGATCGTCGCCGGGGGAACCATCGGATTGCACTGGAATCAGATTCAATGGATGGCCACGGCACTGACCTTTGGTTTGGCGTTCGGTTTGCAAGAGATGTTCGCCAACTTCATCGCCGGGATCATCATTCTCTTCGAGCAGCCCGTTCGCGTCGGCGACGTCGTGGAGATTGATGGGGTGACCGGAGTCGTTTCGAAAATCAGAATCCGCGCGACCACGATCACCGACTGGGATCGCAAAGACTACATCGTACCGAACAAAGAATTCATCACCGGCAAACTGCTCAACTGGACGCGATCGGACGAGATCGTTCGTATCTCCGTAGCGGTCGGCATCGCCTACGGCAGTGATACATCAATGGCACGAAAACTGTTGCTGGAGTCCGCCGCTGAACATCCCGACGTGCTGTCCGATCCGCCGACCCTGGCGACCTTCGACGGCTTTGGCGACAACAGCCTCAATTTCACCCTGCGTGTGTTTGTCAGCACCTACGAAAAGCGATTCCACATCTGTAACGATTTGCATATGTCGATCGACAACAAGTTTCGCGATGCGGGCATCGAAATTTCGTTCCCTCAACGTGATCTACACCTGCGTAGCCTGCCAAATGAAATCCGACATTTCTTTGAATCGACGTCATCGAAGAACAATGAGGCCACTGAATGAACCGAAAGAAGTTCCGCAAGTTACTTCGGCGTCGATCGAGAACTGAAACGAAACCCGGCACAGCGCCGGGAACCCTGGTGGTCGACCATTCCGCAACTCAATCGACCATTCATGTCACACGATTCAATGCGACCGAGATCAGTCGCGACGCCGACGTGGCCATCGATTCGATTCCTGACATCGTGGACGGCTACGTTCTCTGGGTCGATGTTGTGGGCCTGGGAGATTTCAACGTCGTGCGAGCGGTTGCCAAACACTTCAACATCCATGACCTTTCGCTGGAGGACGTGGTCAAAACCCACCAACGTCCCAAGATCGAAGTCTTTGATGATCATCTCTACATCGTCGTTCGCATGCCACATTGCGAGGGCGGGCTGGACTTGGAACAAGTCAGCTTGTTCGTCGGCAAAGGCTACGTGGTGACGTGGCAGGAACGGCCCGGTGACTGCTTTCAAGCTGTTCATGAACGCCTGCAATCACCCATCCGCGCGGTACGACAAAACGGCAGCGATTTCCTGGCCTATGCATTGGTCGATGCGATCATTGATGAATACTTTCCTTTGGTCCACCAGTACGGTGACACCCTGGAAGAAATCGAGGACGACTTGGTGGACACCAATCTGCTCGACCAAACGATTCACCAAATCTTTGCCGTCCGATCGGACATCCGAACGCTGCGGCGGGTCGCTTGGTCTCACCGAGAAATGATCCGCAACTGGATGGCGTACAACGGTGAGTTGACCAGCGAAGCAACGCAGTTGCACCTGCGAGATGTGGCCGACCACACGATTCGTGTCGTTGAACTCTTGGAGGGCTGCCGGGAAACATGCGCCGACCTACGCGACTTGCACATGTCGGCAACGAGCATGCGGATGAACGAAGTGATGAAGGTGCTGACGGTGATCGCGACGATCTTCATTCCGTTGGGATTCATCGCCGGTGTTTACGGAATGAACTTTTCGACCGAATCCTCTCGGTGGAACATGCCGGAGACACAGTGGAAATTTGGCTATCCGATGTCATTGGCTTTGATGTCGACCGTTGCGATCGGCATGCTGATTTTCTTCCGCCGCAAAGGCTGGATCGGTGGTTCGAACCAGCCGACGGACACGTAGGCGAGTCTGTCTCAGACTTGCAAGCATCGAGCCACCGGGACGTGCAATCTATTACTGGCGCAGTGGACGAAACCCGTCACTTATTGATTTCTTGCCCCGAAGGGGCCGAACATGAAAGCCCAGGGCAGAGCGCAGCGCCGCCCTGGGGAATCGAACACCCAACTACCACCTCGCCCTGAAAGGGCAAAACACTGATTATTCCCGTGTCGAAAAAACACTGTAGCGCCCACTTCGGGGCTTGGGGAGTTACGACGCACAGCAACCCAGGGCGGCGCTACGCTTTGCCCTGGGCTATTTTGTCATGTCCCTTCGGGACGGAATGCATTACGTCCCTTGGGACGCACAATCCATCTATTGAACAGGCCAGGCGAACGCTGCGCAACTATAATCCACCCCCATCGTTGTGATCTTCAATCCTCAGGAACATCAATCGCGTCTTTCGCCGTCTCGGAAATGCACCATGTCAAGTGACGCCGCACCGATATTTGTGACCGGCGGTACCGGGTTCATCGGCACCCGGCTTGTCCAAACTTTGATCGGGCAAGAATATCGAGTTCGCGTCTTGACTCGTCGCGGACCGGAAACAGCCGACACCTCCTGGTTGAGTCATGAGCGTATCGAGTTGGTTCACGGTGACATTACAGATGTGGGCTCACTGATCCGTGGCATGCAGGGCTGTGATCGCGTGTTGCACTTGGCCGCCTATGCCAAAAACTGGGCACCGTCTCGTGACATCTACAATCAAATCAACGTCGAGGGAATGCGGAACGTGTTTGCGGCCGCTGAGCAGGTTGGTGTTCGGCGAGTGGTGTGGACCAGCACGATCATGACGCTCGGCCCCTCGACGCCTGGCAAAGTCGGCGATGAACGGATGCCCCGATCCAGCAACGAGTTCCTGACGGGATACGAAGAATCAAAGTGGCTTGCCGAGCAGGAAGCATTTCGTTGGACCGATCGCGGATTTCCAGTGGTGATCGTAAACCCGACACGCGTTTATGGACCTGGCCCTCTGACCGAGGGCAATGCGTTGGCCAAGCTGATCGACGACTACAATCGTGGTCGTGTGCCCATTCTGTTCAACCGTGGTGTCAATGTAGGAAACTACGTCCTCGTCGATGATGTTGTCCAGGGACACCTGCTGGCGTTGGAAAAGGGCCGTGTCGGCGAGCGGTACATCCTGGGAGGAACCAACGTCAGCCTGCGTGATTTTTTCCGCGCCATTGATGGCGTCACCGGCAGAACGCATTGGCAAATCCCGACATTCAAGTTCGGCCCGCTGTTGCTCTCACACCTGATGGAGCTTCGAGCCCGTTGGTTCGGTGCCTACCCGCTGATCACGCCGGGCTGGGTCAGGACCTTTGCCACGGACTGGGCGTTTTCTTCGGACAAGGCCATTGAAGAACTTGGATATCGGCCAACGCCTCTCAAGGACGGATTGAAATTGACCTGCCAATGGCTGCAACAAATGCACGGAAAGTAAAATGAAGTCGTTGTCATCACTCGCCTCCACTGCGCGAGACCCCAAGTTTCGGCCGACAGTCATCCTGCTCGTCGCCACGCCACTCATGATGTGCTGGCGATACTACGGCTCACGAGATTACTTCGCCGAACACATCACGCAGTGGATGCCTGCCCAGATGGTGCCGGCCGATTGGATGCCTGGCGGAACCGATCTGCAACATGCTGCGGCGGTCTTTCAGTTCCTTACCTGCTTCGCTCTGCTGGGACTGATCCCCGCGCTGATTCTGCGATGTGGTTATCGCGAACGCCTGCGTGACTACGGTTTGTGTGTGGGCGATCCTCGCAAGACGGCGCTGTCATTGCTCATCTTGTCTCCGGTGTTTCTCGTCGCGGGCTATCTTGGGTCTCAAGATCCAGAGGTTGCCCAGGCCTTTCCGATCAACCCTCGCGCCGGTGATTCGGCCGGGATGTTTGTGATGCACGGAGCCACTTACCTGCTGTTTTATCTGGGGTGGGAGTTTTGCTTTCGCGGTTTCTTGCTGTTTGGATTACGTGATTCGCTCGGCGATGCGAACGCGATCCTGGTTCAAACCATGGCCTCGACGTTGCTGCACATCGGCGGCCCGGCGGCGGAAGCGTTCGGGGCGATCCTCGGCGGGATTTTATGGGGCTGGCTGGCGTTGTGGTCACGGTCGCTGCTGTCTGGACTGGCGCAGCATTACCTCTTGGGAATCTCGCTGGATTACTTCTTGTGCTTCCACGACTCCTGATGTGCCGACGGGAAGTTTCGCGATGACTGGACTTCACTCCATGGTCGCGACCCGATCCACGAGATCGATGACGGATTCGTCCACCATGAACGTGGGCCTCGGGCGCTAGCCGTGGGCAGGTCCCGTAATCCGCATCAGGCCCACGGCTAGCGCCTGAGGCTCACTAGATCAACAGACCGCTAACGCCAAAATGGCTAGTCATCACGTGTCAATCTTCAGATGTCTGGTTTTGGAAGTAGTCACGCAGGCAAGCCAATAGCGCGGCATAGATTGGATTGAGAAAATCCGCGACCAACTGAGGATTGTCCGCTTGATACTGTGACGTCCACTGCACGAACGTTGCGTCGTCAGCCGTGATCGGCAACAAGCGAATAGAACCGATGTACGCTGATACAGAAGCACTGGAAACAGGTTCGGGGCCTTCATCGATGGAGTAAGAAAGCTTGTACCTGCTCTCATCCAATTCTTGAAGCGTTTCCTCGAACGCACCGTTGAGTACACGTTTGGCACCAACTCGGTCACCTGGGATCTCACCAACAGCCGTCACGCTGGTGATGAAAGGCCGTCCCCATTCGAGCTGATGAAAATCTCGGACTTCATCCCACACTTTGTCGATCGGTGCGTCAACGACGATTGAGTTGTAGCAGGGCATTTTGATTCCTGTGGTTCCACGTGTTCCGCGTCCGCAAACGCGTTGTCTGGTCAATGCTTGGTCGCTTCGTGAATCCGCCGGATCTACGGAGCAAAGCGTCGCCCATCTAAATGATATAGAATTTGGCTCCTGCGATGTTCGCCATTGTCGATCAACTTTGCTCGCTCCGAAAATCCGTCACATTCAATCTTTGACACGGCAAAATCTGTTTCAATGGGTGCATTGTCTGACAAAGATCGTGTGACGATCAACGTCACGCAACTGGAACGGTGGATACGCACCAGCGTATGCCGCATAGATACGTTGTTGCACCGCTGTCGCACGACGATGGTCTCGAAAGACTTGAATTGGAGCGTTTGGTCCACTAAGAATGATTCTATCTCATCTCTTCCCCCAAATTCGCTGCTACGAAGTAGTGCTAGGCGAGAAAGATACAAAAGACTGCGAAAGAATGTCAGGTTTCAGTGCTTCGTTCTTTTCGGCGACATCGGCTACGCGATAACCACCCCCGTCCCCTTTGACGTTCATCCCCTTTGACGTTTCGAAAATTTGCGGAGTAACCCAGTGAAAGAAATTGTTCTGAGCGTTGTTGCGATGACCTGGTGGTTGGTTCCCGAGACGATGGCGCAAGACCCTGCGCCATTCAAACCGCCATTTTTTGCATTTGAAAATGGAGTTCACTTCGGCAGCACTCAGGAGCGTGCGCGGGTGCTGAAGGAGCTTGGCTACGACGGCATCGGCTCGGCAAATCCTCAGAATCTGCCGGAGCGTCTGCAGGTCTACGACGCGGCCGGTTTAAAGATCTATAGTCTGTACGTGGGCGGCAGTTTGCAAGCCGGTGGGCCGAAGTATGACAAGGTCATTTCTACTGCGATCGAGCAATTGAAAGGTCGCGATACGGTGATCGAACTTTTTGTTCAAGGCGGCTCGGGAGCCAGCGATACCGCAGCAGTCGCTTTCGTGCGTGACATTGCGGATCAGGCGAAAGCATCCGGCTTACGGGTCGTGCTGTATCCGCACACCGGTTTTTACATCGATACGATTGGTGACGCCGTCCGAATCGCCAAAGCCAGCGACCGAGAGAATGTGGGTGTGATGTTTAATCTTTGCCACTTTCTGAATGTCCAGCCGGAGGCCGACTTCCGAGCGGCCCTGACCCAAGCGAAACCCTATTTGTGGCGGGTCAGTGTTTCGGGAGGCAAGGTTGGCGGCAAGCCTTGGAACGAACTGATTCAAACCCTCGACCAGGGCGATTTTGATCAAGTCGCATTGCTGCGGGAATTAAGGAACCACGGGTTCAAGGGCGCGGTGGGCTTGCAGTGCTACGGCGTTGGCGGCGACTCGCGAGAAAACTTGAAACGGAGCGTCCAGGCGTGGCAAAAGAACTTGGCTGAACTCAGCAAATAGGAGGGTCACGGACAGAGGGTGAGATGTAAAGATTCAGTGAGCCTTTGTGCCACGAAAGGCAGGTTCGCATTGCGAGACATCATTCGATCGCCAGCACGCAATTTGGCAGAGCTTGCGTTAACTTGGTGATCGCCGCCTTCGAAAATTTGCTTTGCCCGGTGTCGAGACGAATCTCCTCAAGCGATTTGCATCGGGCAAGCGTCGCCAGAGCGTCGTCAGTGAATTTGTTTCCCTCCAAGTTGAGCTTCGTCAATGAGGGCATTTGCATCAGTGGCAGGATTGACCTGTCGGTGCATCCGGTCCAACCCGCGCTGAGAGACTGCAGCTCTTGTAGTTTCGGTAGTTGAACAGACGCCTCCGGTGTCATCGTTTGCGTCGCGTTGAGTCCGAGATGACGCAGACGAGGGAATTGTTCGCAAATCAAACTCAACCCGACCGGTGAGATCTCAGTGCCCCAGACGCTCAAGACTCGAATGCGATTCAGTGGAGCAAGTTGCCCGAGCATCACGTCGTTGACGTTCGACTTCATCAGAGCGATGTTGGAAACAGAGCGATGGTGCAGGTTGATCAGTTGGATGATCTCCGGCGTCAGTTGGGCGCCGTAAAGGCCCAGTTCATACAGCTCTCCGGTCGGCCGTCGGGACAGGTGTGGAGTGATAGCCGCAAGCGGTCGTGAAAGACATCCAGGGGCGTACTCGGCAAGCAACGTTCTCCAGTTTTTTCTGACCGCTGGTGCCGCCTCCGACGACGCTGAGTCGACCCATGTCGTGTCACTGGCGAGATTCATCGAAACGGACTCGCATTGCCGATTGCTGTTGGCAATCCAATCCTCCAGTGAGTCTGAGTCGGACGGATTTCCAAAGACGCAACCACGGAACGATTTTCCGTCCACCTCGACCACCACAAACCACTGCTTCTGATCGGGCTGGCTCGCGTAGACCGCGAGACCGCCACGTTCAAGCCGATGGTCGTAGTCGCGGACCCAAAGGTTCTTCAACCGGCTCAACGACTCCGGGCCTTCGATCACCCCCGTGGTTTCGACGACCACTTCTTCGCTGACAATCAATGAGATTTCTTGAACTTCAATGGACGACAGGTTTCTTCGCTGTCCGGTGTAGGTACCGGCATTGGGTCGAGGCTGACCATCGGCGACTCTGCCTAGAATTTGAGCCAATGATTCTGGCTCCACTCGCTGTGTCCGCTTGGGGATCGCGACCAAACGAAGGCCCAGGCTACGACTTCGCTCCGTGTCCTCCGCAAAGCTTCGGCTGCTGACTTGCGAGTCGACTGGCAGTGACGACCAACTGCCGCCTCGGATCACGTGCTCATCGACTTGTCCGCGACGCATTCTGGGGGCAGAGCAGTTCGGGTGAGTTGCAGCCGATGGCTTGCCGCAAAGTTCCCAGACGTTTCCGGTCGTGTCATGCAGTCCCCAGGGGTTGGCCGGGTAGCTTGCCACCTTGCTGGTCAAACCCAGAAACCGTCCAGAGCGATTTGTTCCACGAATAGCAGTTCCCCGGACGTTGGCCCTGACACCATCTTCTTTTGGACCCCAAAAATAGGGCGTCGCTGTGCCGGCTCGTGCGGCGTATTCCCATTCGATCTCAGTTGGCAAACGGTAGTCGTACTGAGGGTCCCTGTGACTGCACCATTCGCAATACGCTTGGGCGCCCGCCGGACTGATCCCGACGAGAGGTTGCTGGGGAGACTGCGAAAAAGGCGATTTTGGATTGATCTGATATTGGCCATCCACGTCAACGATTGGCGATTTGCCAAAAGTCATGCGGCCCCATTCCCCTTTGAGTTCCACCTCGGGATCGTTCAGCCAGCTCAGAGCCATGGCAAGGGTGACCTCTGACGCGCCGATCCAAAACGGTGATTCGATTTCCATCGCTTGGTCCAATTTCTGATTGCCGACCAGCGACCTTGCCTGAACATCAGTCAGTTTACCAGGCTCAATCCAGACCATCGGATAGTCATCACCGCCGGGGCGATAGTGTTCTGCTACCGTCCGATACATGAGCTCCTCATGTTCGTCCGCACGCATTGCGGCCAAGAGCCCGGCACCAATCCTCATGATCTCTGTCGCAGCCAGTTGCGGTGCTTCGTTCTTTGCCCAGTCGTTCTGATGACGCTTGTTCGATTCGACCAGGCGGTCGCGACGCCTCTGAAGTCGCTCAATGCTCTTTGCCACCGAGACGACCTCTGGATCATTCACCTTGGTCAGTCGTTTCAGTTCCTCGTACTCCTTGCGCTCTGTAACCAAGTCTTTTGCAATCTCAGATAGTATCTGAGCACGCGATTCGTCGAGCAACGAAATCTCGGTAGCGAGGCGTATTTGATTCTGCGAAATCTGCTGGTTTAGTTTTGACAAGTCTTCATCCGCCACCGGCGTCTTTGCATTCAAAACGGCTTTGGTTCTCCCTCCGACGGATCCAAGAAACTCAGCGAACGCCTGCTCAAATGCGGCGGGAGTCCCTGCGGGCGATTCCGCTGTTTCGGATAATTCGATCGTCGCATTCAATGCGGCTGGCTTGACAGTGTTTGGCTTTACCTTCTCCACTGAATCAGCAACCGCCACTGTTTGCATGGGCGGATCATTCTTCGGTGTCGTTACTCCTTCTGCCGTTGTGGATTCTCCCCGCAGAACGCGAGCCAGTTTCGCATTGCGTTGTTCGATCGACCTCCACTCCTCCTGACTCAGATTGGATCCCAGAAAATCGCTCATTCGCGTCAAGGCTTGTCCGAAAAGGGAACGGGCGTTTTGCCAGTCACCCTGATTGAATCCTTGCTCAGCCTGCGACGCCAATCGATTGATCGTCCATAGTTCGGGGTCATTCTCAAGTCGCTCGGGCACCGATTTCTGGGCTTGTTGCCATTCCTCTCGTAGTCCGTCCGCCTGTGAGGCCTTGGCATTGTCGCGTTCTGCGGACCCCACGTCTGAGAGCAGCAACATCAGTGAGCTCTCCGCCTGATCGATTTCCCCGTCGTCAAGCTGGCGACCAATCTGCATGTATCGCTCTTTCAACTCGACAACGCGACTGGCGATGGACGCAGATTGTTCCAACCAAGCGGTTTGCGTGAGCGTTTCGCCAATCGGCTTGTGTAGTTTGCCCAGTCGGGTGAGCTCGACATCGAGCTTCTCGGCTTGATCAACCAAGTTGATCGCATTGCGGATGTTCTCAACGGGAGTATTCGAATCGGGTTGCAGCGATGCATCATGTAGTAGGTCTGCTTCACGTAATAGACGCTCGACAGAGGGATTCTTTTGGCTCTGTAATGTGCCCAGCATTCTTCTCTGAACGGAATACTGGTTCGACAGTGATCGCAGTTGCGAATTTTGATGGGCACGCCAGCCGACAAGTGCGATCAGCGCCAGCAGAGCCAATGTCGTCGTGATGGCGAAGCCGTGACGAATCATTTGCTTTCGATTTTTGCGGCGGATCTTGAACGATCGGATTTCGTCACAGGCCGCAGCAGCACTCCACAGGGACGCCGACGGGTCGGTTAGTTTCTTTATTTGATTCGTCATGTTCAGGATCAAGTGCGCGACAAAGCCGCTAGTTCATTGGATGAGATACATCGGGGGTCGGCTGGGCCATTCGCGGCAGCAACGTGTTCTCGATAATCGAGCGAGGTACCTTGGAATTGCTGAGCGTCTGACGCCACAGCGATGGATCAACCAAATGCGAGGGTTTGCCGGTCAAGACATAGAAACAACACTTCGCAATGGCATGCACTTCGTCGGCAACCGTTCCACGAGATTCGTTTTCCAGCATCCGATCGGATGCCGTTGCCGGTGTGACAGGAACCCGCGAAACGGAATGACGACTCGCGTAGCCGACATCTCTGCGGCATGCGCTGCCGAAGTCGATCAGTCGAATTCGATTGTTATGAATCATGATGTTTCTGAGCGAAACGTCTCGGTGCAGCAGGTTGCATGAATGCAACGTCGCATAGGCGGAGAAGATTCGCTCGCACAGATCCAAGCGTGCTTCGCATGTCAACGTAGGTCGAGCTGCTATCCAGTTCTCGACGTTCTGTCCGTCGATCCATTCCAGCACGAGAAACGGTTTCGCCCCTTTGCCGCTTTCACCGAAAAACAGACGCGGTGCCAAACGGGGCTGGTCATCGTGAACCCCTGGCAGACTTTTGGATGACAACACCTTCCATTCACGTTGGAAGGTTGCCATCGCAGTGGAGTTCTCTGGGTTCAACAAAATCTTGACAGCACGCGACTCTCCGGACGTCAGTTCTTTTGCCCGATAGACGACTCCGTAGCCGCCACGATCGATTCGCCGGTTGATCTGTAGTCCTCTCTGTTTCAGGAGGCTCTCCGTGAACGAATCCAACTCGTCCAAATTGTCAGCGTCCCCCAATCCGAGAGCATCATGGAGCTGAAATCCGACGGGCCCGGTATCGGATCGATTCGGGTCGATCGGATGGTCGTCCGATAGAGTCGACTGCGGCTCTTGACGACTCCCGTCCGGATGGTGATGGCGTTCCTTTTTCATGGCTGAGCTCTCTTCAGGTGATACTTCGCTCGTTCAAGCAATCGCTCGACATTTTGCTTTGTAATGGACAGTCGCTCAGCGATCTCTGCGTAACCAAAACCGTCGACATATCGAAACCGCATGACCATCGCCCTGGAACGTTCTTCCAGGTCATCGGATTCGTCCCACTGTTTTAGGACGCGGAGCCCGATGGCGAATTCGATCCCAGTTCGATTCTGAAAATACGCTCCGCGGTCTTCGGTCAATCCCGCGATCAACTGATCACCCTCCTGGTCGTGCATCGGTAGGTCTTGAACGACGTCTTGCAATACTTTCTGATAACGCTCCTTGCGTGCATAGTGATTGAGCATCATGCTCGACATGGTCTTGGAAACGTATCCGGTGAGTTGGTTCCTTGCCTTGGCGCGGAGGAGTCGATCCGGATAACGTTCCAAGATGCGGAGAAACGCCTTGTTCAAAACCGCCGTGAACCGGGCACTGTGATCCGCGTTTCGGTCCAAAGCCTTGGGGCCGAGACCGGGCAGCACAGCGGCGACGCGTCGAAGCTCCCGATACAAGAAGCGATAGATTGCGTCTTCCAATTCGGGATCTCGATCGGAAGCCAACGCATCATCGTTTTCCGAACAAAGTTGCTCGATACGCTGAAAGATCCAAGGTTCCAATTCATCGTGATCCCTCGGCGACTGGTCTGGGCTATTCATCGTCGTTGCTTTGTGCAGACTCAAGTTTTGATTGGCGTTTCTCATGCAGAGCCTTCAGTCGCTCCATTCGTTCCCAGGACTGACTGAGCTCGGATTTCTGGAGGACTCCCCCTGAGACGGCGCGATGTGCTTGATTGCGTGCCTCTTCCTCATCCACCGAATCCCGTAGTTTATCCAGGTCGCTGCGGATACCAGCGTGAACCGATCCCTGATCACGCTGAGCTGAAACCAGCTCCAACAGGTCGGATTCTTGACGGGCTTGCTCTCGTCGCAGTTTCAATCCGGCGATTTCATTATCGGCTCGAACGAGCTCCAGTTCCATTTGAGAGATCACCGCGTTTCCCTCTTTGATGCTTTCCTGGTATCGAGTCAACGCCTCCGTGCGAATTTGCAATTGCTGTTCATCGAGCTCTTGCTGACTGAGTAGGTCATCGACCTGGGCCGCCAGTTCTTCGGCTTTCCACTGCTTGCCAGCGAATGTGATCATCTCGGCCTGATTTTTGGACGCCTGTTCCAATGCCGGATACGCTTCGGCCAGCACGTCTTCACGCCTTGCGACGCGGGCGGTGAGTGATTCGATTTCCTCATCCAGCTTGCGAGTTTTCGACTCCGCCAAGCTCAACTGCACGCGTCGATCAACGATCTGATCACGTGCATGGTCCAATTCATTCTTCAGCTTCCGATCCCGGACCGCTTGAGGAACGTTATCCTGGAGCTCTTCGACCGTTTCGTCTGCGGTCGCTCGCAGGTAACCCACTAGCTCCAAAAGGTGAGTGTTGGAAACGGTGACCAGGAGCACCAGAAAAAGGACTCCTCCGATGATGGATTTGGCAAGCCAGTGCGATAACATGTTCATGGACCTCGATTGTGTTTTGGCATTCAAAAAGCGGCGTAGTGGCCGCAACGGACTACTAACAATCGGAGGTATCCGTCTCCGGAAAGAAACTCGGGAAATTCTAGGAATTCCTCCCAAATGCCATGCTTCAGCCGTCCGACGCCCCAATCGAGGTGAAATGGTCGCCAAACTCAATGCCCTGGAGACGACTTCGCAAGAAGCTCGATCGCCTGAAGAAACCCGATGATGAACGGTGAGATTTAATCCGACCGAGATCGTCACTTGGTTGTCGGTTTTTGGGTCGGGCTGCGAACACCGCTGGGTTTAGATTCTGGTGCTGATCGTGCGGCGAGTCGGTGCAAGCACTCGACCCGCCGTGGGGATTACGTTCGCATGACGAGTTCTTGCACCATCGTGCCGGGATCAGGTCCAGATCATGTCCCTTGATTCTGTCATAAACGCTTCGTTGACGTCACAACCTCGGAGAGTCGAACGACTGTCTCTCGACTCTCCGAGTCGAGAGCGTACTACACCGTTGATTTTGCCAGTCCATATACGTTCACGCCATCGGAAACCCCACCAACGTCAGCTACCGTGCAGTTGTTTCAGCTTTTCCAACGCTCGAATCCACAGCATGCGGACGGCGGCTGACGTTTTGCCCATTCGCTCGGCGATCTCATCGTGGGACAGGCCGTCAATGTGCCGCAGCGTCAGGACGGTGCGATGCTCAGGCGAAAGTTTCTCGAGTGTGGCGGCCAACCGCAGCGTTTGTTCGGCTCGATCGGCGACGGACTGCGGGTCGGGTTCTTTGCCGACGGCGAGTTGTTCCAACTGAATACTGTCCCGGTCGACGGCGGCTTGCAAAGTCTTTTCGCGTCCCATTCCGCGTTTTTCAGTCGCCAGACAATCGCGTCGCTGTCGCATCATCGTTCGCGTCAGAATCACACGCAGCCAAGCCAAGCGTTCCGCGTGTGTGGATCCCCGAAAACCGGTTTGACCACGCCACGCGTCCAACAGGGCTTGCTGTACCAAGTCCGATGGGTCGACTTTGCCTCGCAAGTCGGCGGGCATGTGACGCTCGGCCAGGAGCAACAGCCAAGGTCGGAGGGGACCGATCGACCAAGTTTGCCGCAGTGAGCTTTCTGCGATGTACGAGTCCTCACTGGAGTTCATGCCCGGGCCTTCGTCGAGAACAGGCGACGCCAGCCTCGCCCCATCAACCGGGCGATATCGACGGGAATGCGTAGGCACCAGTAGATGTTGCACAGCAATCCAAAACCGATCAAAGAAATCAATACCAGATCTGCGGGTGCGAGCGTGTATTGGACCGTTTCGTTGTTCGCGCTGAAATACTCGTAGAACATTAGGATGGCGATCAAGACAGGGCCGCCTAAAGCCAAGGCCAGGACCGTGTTTATGATGGGTTTTCGGTCGGGATGGACGCGAGATTGACGCCACTGGTCAGCGGCGATCCAGAGGGCTCCCACGCACGTCCACGGGGTGATGCCGTAAAGCAACGTGACTGCCATGTCGGACTGTGTCAGCCAGGTGGATTGCCAGCCAACGATCGCGATTGCCAAGACGGGTGGTGCGAGTAGCAACCAGGACAGGCTCCAACGCCGACGCCGCAACGTTTGCACCAAATAGGCACACGGCAGCACAACGATTGCAAACATGAAGATAGCGCCGCGCAGATGCGATGACAGAAAGTCGGACAGCGCGTGGGGCGACCTTGCGTGGCTGATCATCGGCATGCGACGCCGGGGATCGGGAGAGGAATGAATGTTGGCATTCACGGGAAGAACAGTTTCCGGTCCGTCTGAGGTGATGAAGACTCCGTCTGCACTAGACGTGATGATCTCATCATTGTGCTGCGACGGGGAAGAGACGATGTGCGGTAGGTTTCTTTCAGAGAACCACTCGTCATCCGACTCGTAGATCACTCGCCCGGTCTCGCAATCAATTCCGGCGTGGTGGCTTTTGTAGAACCTGATCCAAACAATTGTTTTGTCGTGCTCTTGTGTCCATCGCTCACGCGTGATGCTGCCCGGGTAGTCGATTTCGGTCCTCCAGATTGGAACGTCAGAATCAAGCGGCAGACACGTGAACGTGACCGCAGGATCCTGTATCGCCAGTTCTTCTTTCTGGGATCCCCAATGCAAAAACAATCGTTCAGGAATCTTGTCCCCGTTGATGTCCCGCATCCACATTCCCATCAAGTGCCGCCGGTCATCCAGGAAAGCAGACACGGGAAGCGGATCGACGACAAGCTTGCTCTCGGCCAGCGAGTAGACTCGCGTGACACAGGTGTTTCCCTCTCTGGCGATCCAAGCGACCCGGGGATGATCACTTTCAGCAGTGCAGTCGGACAAGACGACTTGCTGATGTGAGCTGTCGCGTGAGAAGTCCGACTGCATGTTGCGATCGCCTGCAGAAATACTGTCGATGAGGTCGCCGTTATCGGCACGACACCAGTGCAGCGTGGCGGTGGGGCTCTCTTTATCCTGACCGCCGAGATAGACGATGTGGTCATGCACCTCACCGGGGACGATGTCAAACGGGACAAAGTAGCGTGTGTTGACTCCGTCGATCCAAAGCGGTCTTTGCCACAAAACCTCACCATCGCGACCGTCCCAGACGCAGAGGTAGAGCATTCGGGAGTCTTCGTACGATTGCGGACCGATGACATCCACCACGCCATCGCGATTGACATCCATGAATTGCAACTCATCCAGATGATCTGGTCGATTCAATCTTGCCGCTTTTTTCAAAAACTCCGTTGACCACCTGACCGCCCCGCTTTGCGAGCTGACGCTGGTCAGGATCAAAGCATCGCCGGGCTGCAGCCCGACCGCATGGCTCATAGGCTCATCACCGATCAGGATGATCGATCGATCGTTGTCAAAGGAGTAGGCGGAAAGGATTCGACCGCTGGTGGCAATGGGCATCGTCCAACGTGTTTTTCCGCTTTGACCATCGATCAAACTAGCGGGAGAATCGGATAGACCGACGCGTCGCTGGAGGAAGTCGACACGACCGTTGCTGTACCGAACCGGGGTCCACTGAAGCATTGAGCTGGGATCGTACTGGTACGTCCAAACGGTTTCCAGTGTGTCGGCGTCGATCACACAAAGTGGTGACGACGTGCCATCGCTGCAGGCAACAAGGGAGCGACCGTCTTGAGATTTCCATGATGCGATCAAGTGGTTTTCGCCCAGACGCAGGCGAGGCGAGGGTTCGTCACGCTGCAGCGTCAACTGTTGCGGGCCGTCGAGGTATGGGCCACTGCGTTGGCGGTAAACACGCACATTTTCTCGGGTGGGCGGGGTGGGGACGACATCCAGCTCTGCGGCGACATTGATCGGATCGGGGCTGGACGGATGAAACCGCAAGACCATCGATGCCAGTTCGTTGTCCGTCGTGCTGTCGCCGATCAGCAGATCGATCTCGACGGTTCCCGGCGGCGTGTTGGACAGCTCCGTGCGCACTGCATCGACCTCTGCAACTCGCAACTGTTGCTGGAGCATCGTCACGGGGTGACGAGCCCACGCCAACGACTTGCCATCACGACCGGAGATCCAATCGATATAGACGTAGAGCTCTCCTGTGTGGACGCTCGTCTTTTTCGCAATCGGGCTCGGAGGTCCGGCAAAGGAGGCGACGGCCAAGTCTCGCCATCCGTCTCCGTTGAGGTCCGCGGACACGCCGATTCGGGCAATGCAATCGTCGGCTGAACCGAGAATCTGCGGAACCGGTGTTTTATCCCAGAGCGATTTGCCATCATCAGAGCTGATGACATCGATCCCCAGATCGACTCCGTTAAGATAATTTGACGTTGGCACGACGACTTCATCGTTGCCGTCTCCGTTCAAGTCGGCGACCAGTGGCCAATCCGGTTGGTTTCGACCAACGGCATCACCCCACTCCAAGAGTAAGAGTCGATGTCGCCATCTCGGCTTGCCGTTCAGGTCAAAGGCTTCCAAAAGTGTGGCAACATACCCCATACCGGGTGCCGAAGTTTGCTGAGAGTCGACAAATCCCAAGATGGATTCGCCACCCCGTCGCATCACCACCGGTTTGCGAGCCGGCATGAAACTCAGTTTGAGCGGCGAGCCTATTTCTGTCCCTGACGCGATCTCGTATCGGTGGCACTGATCTCCCGCTTGGTAAACGATCACCCCCGATTTGCCATTATCCGAGTCATCGCTGATCCATTGCAACGGTGACGGCAACGCAAATCTCAATGGCGTCGATCCTCGGCGCACTCGGATCTCGAATTCGTAACCACCGCTTGAGGACGATCGATAGGCGCGGTGCGAATTGAAGCTGACGCCTCGGTACGAACGTTGGTTGTGTCGCTGAATACCCAGGACACCATCGTATGGCCATCGAGATCCGTAGGTCGCTGTGACGGGTGGCGGAAACATCGCACGGATCGGATCGCCCGACTTGCCACTGATCACTGCAACACACGCGTCGGCTTGGACCGCAAACTGCAGATGACATAGCAGTGCCGCGATGTCGTGAACTCCGTCGTCGTCGAGATCACCAACATCGACCAGATCCAGAACACCGGGAACCATCAGGTTTTCGCTGGCGGTGTGTGGTGCAGCGATCACGCTCTTGGCGGGCAAGCCGGCGATTTCGTAGCTGCGGGCCCAGAGTGTCTTGCCGTTGTGATCGACCGCCATCAAAGCGGCTTGCTCCGTCGCCGCCACGAGCGTATCGGACTCCCCATCACCGTCAAGATCGATCGGTGACTGCAGGGCGAGTTGTCCGTCGGTGTAGACGCAGTTGTCGTCCAAACTGCGGTGGCCGCGATTGGAATTGAGCAGATCGCCGGTGACCGCAAAGTTGACATCGGCAACGCGATCCGTCGTGACTTGGTCTTGAGGGGTCAGTGTCACGACTTGAGTGGGAATCGCAGCGACATCGAGTTGCCAGTCGTGTTTTCCTGATAAGGTAACACGCGAGAGCGAGCCGTTTTGACGTGACAGGATGGCGGGTTCGTTTTCATCGGCCACCGCGATCGCAAACGTATCATCGATCGGAACCGTCTTTCGCTCGATCGGCTGACCGGTCAAGCGATACTCGCGTTGTTGCCCGCGAGTAATCGGCAGACGTAGACGACGGCTCCATTGACCGGGCGGCGCGAGCAGCATGTCAAAATCGCCCGCAGGTAGTTTCTGATGACTCTGCATCGGGACGGTCAGTTGTATCGCACCGTCGGACAGGCTGGATTGCCCGACCGGATGGATGCTGGTCATGTAGGGGCCACCGGCGGCCCGCAATCGGAACGAACCGAGCGTGCTTTCGTGCCACGATCGCAAACCGAATAGCAAAACGGTGATCATCGCGGCGGTCGCCAACACCGTTGCCACGGCGATTCGCACACGGGATTGATGTCGACGCGTCCAGCGAACCGCACGCTCGACCAGCGAAATCTCACGTGCTCGGATCGGTCGGTCTTCACGGATCGCACGCAAGTCATCCGCCAACTCGGCGGCGGAGGCGTAGCGTCGATCGGCATCCTTTGCCATCGCTTTTTGGATCACGACGCTGAAGTCACGCGGCAGATCGTCGCGCAGCTTGTGAACGGGCAGCGGATCATCATCGCGAATCTTACTGATCAGCTTCAGTGGTTCATCGCCATCAAAGGCCGGCTGTCCGATCGCCATTTCATAGAGGGTCGCACCGAGTGAATAGATGTCGCTGCGTCGATCGACATCCGTGTTGCGAAAGTCTGCTTGTTCGGGGCTCATGTACCGGGGCGTGCCCAAGATCGCGCCGGTCATGGTCGCGCCGACGTCGAGCAAGCGTCGGGCCAATCCAAAGTCCGTCAACCAAACACGATCGTCCAGGTCGATGATCAAGTTCGCCGGTTTGACATCGCGGTGGACCACATCACGCTGATGCGCATGGTCGAGAGCCTCGGCGGCTTGGATCCCCACGCGGAGGATCTCCTCCAGCTCGATGGGGGTTTTGGATTCGTTGGCCGCAGTGATTTTCGCTGCCAAGCTTGTTCCCTCGATCCGCTGCATCGCGTACCAACTCGTGTCGCCAGTCCGTCCTGTTGCGTAGACGGGGACGATGTTGGTGTGGTGCAGTGAACCCGCCGTCTCGGCTTCGCGTTGAAATCGCTGCAGGGCTTGAGGGTCCACGATGCCAAATCGCATGACCTTGAGCGCGACCACGCGATCGAGCGTCTTTTCACGGGCCTCGTAGACGACGCCCATCCCGCCGCGTCCGAGTTCTCGCAGGATTTCATAGTCACCGATCGAATCGGGCGTGGGGTCCGCAGCGGTGGTTTGCTGCGGTGCCGCCTTCACCCCCAGCGTTTCGCCCTCGTCGAACAACTGGACGCCGTCCAAGCACGCCGCCAGACGCTCTGCGTACTCGGGATGCTCCGCCAACCATTGCTCGCGGGGCTGTGCAGCTCCTTGCTCGACGTCATGCAAATACCGCTCAAGAATTTCCGCAATTTTCTCGTCGATCGAGGAATCATCGGAGTTCTCGGACGTTTGCAAGGTGTTCATTTCTGATCGGGACGGGCGAAAGGGGGGAAATCCAGTTTAGTCGTTCAGCACGAATCGAGTGATCCATGCTATGCGTCAAGTTTCGTAGTGGGATTCGCACGAATTCCTGCTGCCAGCCCGGATTTTTCATCAGCCGCTGGCGCGATAGCGTCCGGTTCCCGAGTAGGGGCGTGAGAACCGGACGCTATCGCGTGGCGGCTGATAGGCGCAGAGAAGACTGTTGTGAGTCGCGTGACTAATCCCGTTTGCGAGTATGTGGAATTCTGGCGAATCCCATTACGAACAATAAGGAAGGGGAATTCTGGCGAATCCCACTACCACCATTAAGGAGACGGTCGGGATGGACGGCGCAACGAGGATTCTTTTCGTTTTTTCTGTGACAGGTGAACCTCCAAAGTGAGCCTGTGTCACCTGTGGGTCGGCGGACTTGGGAGGGCTTAGCAAGGGGAGTGGAGAAGGGATCATTGGTGAGGTCGGATCGAGCTGGCTCGATGACGACTAACCCAGGCTGTGAGAGATTTGGCGGTCGCTCGGTTGACTTTCGGCGGCCAAATCATTGGGCTCGTGTCATCACAGCGGTTACTCGGATGGGAGCAGCCGGACACGAAATCTCGGGATTCGATAGACCATTCGGATGAATCCCGTTTGGATAGGCCGCTTTGCGGCTTCCTGTGGAAACTTGTTTTCCAATTACTGTGAACAGATGCAGCCAGGGTTCCAGCTAGCAAACGAAACTCGAACGATTGTCGATTCACAGATCCGACCATGGAGTCGCTGGGGATGGACGGAGCAAGAGTGGTCGAGGTGAACGAGCGCAATGAAGCCGCTCGCAATCACCTGGACGCTTTTCGAGCGTTTTTTTGTGTGGCGTCCGAGAATGATCATTCTGACCCGTTACCTTTGCGGAGACAGCACGCCAGCTTGTTTTCCTACAATCGATCGTGTGCGGACGAAAACAATTCCTAAATGGGTTGATGGAAAATCGGCGATGCGTGACTTGGATCTTTGGCAATTCCTTGAGGCGACGGAGGTCGATTCGAAAATCGGATCGACCTCTGTCTCGCCGCTGGAACAACTTGCCGAACGGTCGTTGCGTCAGCGTGCCCCGTTTGTCTCGCTGCTGATCCGCTGGCTGGATTCTCCTGACGCCAGCGTGCGGCGTGCGATCTTGCTGTGCTTGGCAGGCTGTCGCGGCGTCGCGGCACGCCGTGCCTTGGTGAATCACCTCGACGACGATGACGCTTCGGTACGCCAAGCAGCTCTCGACACGATCTCGGTGACGCCGACGCGTTCTCTGTTGGTGCACGCGTTGTTCCATCCCAGGTGCGACGTCCGTCTGGCCGCGATCGAGTCGGCGACCAAACAGTCAGCGGGCATGCGAAAGAACAACGCCGATTTGCTGCTCTACCTGTTGTGTGATCCCGAGACCCGTCAGCACGCGATCGACTATTTGGCGACGTCACAGATCGATCGTCTGCCCTTCATGCTTGTCAGCGCAATGCACGCGGCGAAGTTGATCGACGATACGTTGGCTCGTCGTATCGTTTTGATGGCCGACCCCCGGATGATCATCGTCCTGTTGAGTAACTGGTCAGAGTCTGACGATATCGACTCGCCGCCCGTCATCTGGCTACTGAGTCTCTTTTGGGATCAGGATACAAGTGAGCCGGAGGCGGTATCGAATCGATTCCCAAAAGGCTTTTTTCACGCTTTGATCGAGTCGATTAGCGCCCCCACGGGGAACTGGGTTGATACCAAATTTGCACTCAGGTGTCGCGACTTGGTGCATCAACGTGGCCGGTGGAATCCTCTGGTGGCGCGTTTGTGCTTGATCGGTTTGGCGAGCAGGCTGGACTGGCTGGTGGACGATGTGCTTCCGCTGGATGTGTTTCGCGAGGTTGCGGACGAGCTGTATCGCGTCGGTATGTCGATCGCGGAAGTCCCAGTGGAGGTCGTTCGGGGCTATCTCAAATCGCCGTGGTGCCGTCGTGAATCGGGTCAGTTGGATTTGCGCGTGATCGGTGCGATCCTGCACCTCCGCCGACGTGACGGATTTCAGGTCCTGTTGAGTGAATTCAAAGTCACGCAAATCACGGCCGGTTTTGATGAGCGTCCTGCCGAATCCGCGATGCTGTTCTCCTATCCAGGGTCATCCAAAGAACAGAATGAACTGATCGAAGCCGTCTTTGCCAATCGATCCAAAGACCCGTTCGCCATCGCCATCATGTTGTGCGTGGTGCCGGCGAGCGGTTTGCGGTTTGTTGCTTCACTCACGTCAGCAGAGATGGTCAAGACGTTGCGTGAGTTGTATCGCTTGACCGATGGCGACGAGTGGTCGGTGTCCGTCAACAAGAGCGCCGCGATCGCCCATCAGTTCTGCAGGCAAATGCTGAGTGGGCAAAAATTGGATGAAATCGCATTCCGTGAGTTTCTGCAGCAATGGTTGACCGATCGATGGCTTTCCGACACTCCCATTGCCACCGTGTGGATCGATTCCGCAGACGAGCGGGTTCGTAGACGGGCGAGGTTCTCCGTCGGCGTCGACTTGGTCACCGAAGTCATCCGGTCGCTGGATAACGAATGGATCGTCGTTTGGATGATCGACAACATGACGCCGGTCACGATGGCACAGTTTCTTTCCGTGGTGCCGTACTGCAGCGGACTCTCCTATGCCTTTGAGATGACGCTGGCTCAGCGGCTGATCGATCATCCTGAACCCGCTCTCGCACAATGGGCCGCAGATCGCGTGTCTGTTCAGAACGGTGCGTCTGGCAATGCGGAAAAGGAGGCAGCGGAGGCTGCACTGGAACCAGGCTCGTCGCTGTCGCCGGCAAACCGACATATCTTGATCAACGAGTCAGCCATCCGCATGCACGCTTTGGCGGTCTCCTTGATCGGCAAACGCTGCGTCGGTGTGGTGGACGCGATTCGTGAGCGTGGATCGCTGACCACGGATGACGAACGTGTGGCTGCTTGCATTGCCCTGTTTGCGTCTGCTGACTCACCGATCGAAATCGCCACAACGCTGGTGACGCTGGGTTGCGACGATGAACGCGTTTACGCGCTCGTGGTCCCGGAGTTGATCCGGCATGCCTACCTGTCGCGTCTCGGTCCGCTAGGCTTTGCGTTGATGCATCGCTGGGAATTCCCCGCATTCTCGTTTGGACGCTGCTGCATGGCCGACGAATCCGAATGCATCGCTTGGTTGGAGATGGCGGATCGGCTGGCAGCACCCGTCTTGGCGCAGGAACTCGTTCGCTGCATCGCCCACGTGACCGCATTGTACATCGCACGCGAGAACACGCGTGCCGAGGAGTTGCTCGGCAAATCGCTTTTGGAGACCTGGCTGGAGAGATTGCCGACTCAGTACTCGGTCGATGCGGCGGGTGTCCTGATGCGTGCATTCAAACGCGGCATCAACCGGGCAGCGTTTGTGCAGATGCAGACCCGTGCTTTGGAGATCATTCCTGAATTGAGCGCCGAAGTTCAATTCCGGTTGAGACCTTGGGTGGACTCCACGCGATTGGGCAGCGTTGCCATCACCCGGCAAATCAAGCCCACTGCCGTAGACTCAAAGACTCGCGACGCCATCAGCCGCTGCATGGATCGAGACCGATTGTCGGCTTGGTTGCGAGACCGAGACGCGACGATCGTGGTTGATGCCGTAATCAGATTGATCGAGTTGGGACACACCGGGATCGAATGCCTGGTCGATTCACTGCTGGAAAATCCGCCGCTGCCTTGTGCACAGGCGATTGCGGAAACCGTCTTGCTGTGGCCCGCGGACGAGTTGCCGTTGGTCGTTGGATTGATAGGCGATCGCATGCCAGATAATCGCAAGCTCCCTGATAGCACCTTGTTTCATTTCACGCTTTACGCATTGGTGGGATTCGGCGACGGGTCGCATGTCGAATTTGATCGTGACACGGCGATCAAGGTTCTCAGCGATGTCATGATGCGTCCTTGTACAACGTCGTGGATTCAATCTACTGACATGACGCTGTTGCTGTCACAGCTTTCACACGATGAAATCGCTGAACTCTGCTGTCGTTGGACGCAATCGATGCATCCCAACGTTTATCGGTGGGCTGTCTTGCGTCAGGTCCTTCGACTGGACAATGCGGATGTCGATCACGCCCCGGTGATTCGTTCCCTCGAACAGTTCCTGCAGATCGGCACGGATCGTGATCAATCGCTTCGGGTCAAGGCAGCGGTTGCCCTGGCCCGAAAAGGCAACTGGATTGGATTTCCTATCCTGTTGACGCACCGTTTGGAACACGGTGTTTCCGATGCCAACGATCCGCTTGCGCGATTACCCATGCAATGGGTTCCTGACAAGCTGGTGGTGCCCGCCGTGGAGTCCTTGTTGGCAGCCGGCCCTGATGCCATCAGCGAAATCGCATTGAATTCGCTGATCGATTTCCAACGCATGGAAATCCATCACGTCAAGGCAGCCGAGCGCGTGATGCGTGATGCGATGGACGACAATGTTCGTCAAGGCGTGGCGACCATGGTGCGCGGTCACGGCGATCGCCCCGGAAAATTGCGTCGGATTGCCGGCGAGTTCAAACGCGGCGTCCAGGTCGGACGGGAATTGACCGGACGACTGTTCTCCATCGAAATGATCGGAGGCAGCGACTACGGCTACACGCGATTGACCGAGGACCGAATCTATATCAATCCAATGCCGCTGCTGACGGGAGTTCCACACGCCGAAGACATCGTTCAAGGCCTGATCGTCCATGAGATCGGGCATCACATGTACCATCGCGGCCGTAAAGAGGAAATGATCTGGCGATCGGCACAGAAACAAGGTCTTGGCCAATTGCTCAATCTCGTCGCCGATGAGCATCTGGAACGAAACCTGCGAGCGTTGGATCGCAATTACGGCAATCAGTTGAAACGACTGGGCGCGTACGCGTTCAATCGTGGTGCCAAGGACATGGCGGTGGATCAAGTCCTGAGGTTGCTGCGTGAAAACGCGTTTGACGTGTTGCGGAACAATCCACCGACCGTTGCCAGGGCCCCGGAATGCCTGCACCTTCGCGGCGGCATGCTATTGCAGGACTTGGAGCGATGCGGCAGCAGTTTCGCTCGCTTCTTTCGCGCAATGCGACTCGGACTGGGCAACCGGCACGATGACCCAAAGGTCGCCGAAGGACTGGCGTTGTTTGACAAATCGTTTCGCAAGCTCGACATGTTCGGACTGATGCGGGTTTGTAAGCAACTGCGTAGAATCTTCGGCGATGATGCGTGCATGAATGGGTTTCCAACGCTGGAATCGCTGCTGTCCGATAGCGATGGAGACTTGGCGGTCAAAGCCGACGGGATCAGCAACGACGACATTCAACGCGAAATCCTGCGAGTCACCAAACCACCGAGTGCCGATGGTGGGAGCGGTGGACCGCTGGTGATCAACGTCGGCGATGATCTGCAATTCAACTTGATCCACCGAGTCCAACGCTTGCCTTACTTGCCCGATGCGTATCGCCCTCTGGCAGAGCAAGTCGGTGCAACTTCGCGTCAGTTTCGTGATTTTCTGCGTGACTTGGGGCTGTCGCAGGTTCGTCGTCCGCGGCGGATCCGGGGACGGAGTGTCGACGCGGGAGGGCTGCGAAATCTGGTACTCCGGGGAGACCCACGTGTGTTGGTTGCTCGCGAGGTTCGCTACCACAACGATCTGTTCCTGTCCGTCGTCGTCGACTGCAGCGGATCGATGGACACCGGAGACAGTATGCCCAAAGCACGGTTGTTTGCGGCGATGATGGCCGAAGCATGCCGTGGTCTGGCGGGAGTTGATCTGCGGATCTTTGGCTTCACGGACAACGAGATCTACGATGCCGGAGACGCGATGCGTCCCGCCATCGCGGAACTCAGCGCGGGGGGAGGAAACAACGATGCCGCCGCGCTGTGGCATGCGGCTGGCGTGGCCAAACAATCACGACGTAGCGCCAAGGTGCTGGTCATGATCAGTGACGGATTGCCAACGGAGTGCAGCACCCAGGCGTTGGCGGCGCTGGAGCAACGACTCAGCCGGCAATCGGATACGGTTTGTGCTCAGGTCGCCGTGCGACCGTTGACGGAGATCTGTTTTCAGAATTATATCGAGTTGACCGACACCGACATCGCGGTGTCCGTGCGACGCTTCGGCGCGATCGTCGCGAAACTTGTCAAACAAATGATTTAGGAATGGCGTGATGACGAAGTGGAGTGTGGACGAATTGAATGTCGGCATGTTGGTCGAAACAACATTCTGGGCCAATCCGGTTCAGACCAGCGGATTTCGTTTTCGAGCGACCCATCTCAATGGCCGACGGGCACCAAAAGTCATCCTCTGCGATGACGCCAGGATCGTGCCAGGCAGACCCTGTCGTGTGAAAATCACTGCGATCAAGAAAGCGTCGCGTGAAGACCGCGGGTCGATCGAAGTCGAGTTTGATCGAATGTTGGAATTCCAGCTCGACGGCGTATACCTCGATCCCATCGTCTCAAAGAAGTTGCAAGTGTTGCTCGAGAGCGGATTGAACATCTTGCTCGATGGTCCGCAGGGCTGTGGCAAGACGGTCACCGCTCGTTCGATCGCCGAGACCTTGGGTATGGAGTTCGTTTTCTTTAATTGCGGCGCGGTGGTCGACCCGACCGACTTCTTGGCGACCATCCAAGTGCGCGCGTCGGAGACCGGCTCGCCCGTCACGGATTTCACCAAGACGGAAGTGCTCGAAGCGTTGGAGGCGGCGTTGGAAAATCCCAGAAAGCGATACCTGATCTTTTTGGACGAGTTGAATCGGTCTCCCGAAAGTGCCCGCAACGCTTTGATGCCCGCGTTGGATTCGTCGCGTCGACTCTTTCATCCGATCGAGAACCGATTTCTGCCCATCGGGGACAACGTTCAGTTCATCGCGGCGGTCAATCGAGGCAGCGAGTTTTCAGCGACATTCGGAATCGACGCGGCGCAGTTGGACCGTTTCGCGCCGTTGCAAATGGATTACTTGCCCGCGGCGGAGGAAGTCAAATTGCTGAAAGCTCGGCATCCCGAACTGAGTGATGCGATCATCAAACGCATCGTGGACTTGGCCAGCAAAGTTCGCTCGGCGCCCGAGATTCCAGGCGGACTGTCTGTGCGAGCGACGGAAGAAGTGTGTGTGTACTTGAAGCATCCCTTGTTCGCGGAGCAACCGCACCAGGATTTGGCAGAGATCCTCAAGTCGTCATTCTGCGGCCGATTTTCGGGACACTGGAGCGACGTCACCACCGACGCCGGAGCCGTCTGGTCACTGATCCAACGAGGGGCCCGGCGTGAGCTGAGCTGAGCCATCCGCCTCGACAAATCGGATCACCTAATTTTTTAGGTATTTTGCTTGACCGAGAATCCACGGATCGATATACCTAATTTATTAGGTAATGCGACGAGAGCTTTCGCGTTGCGTTGCCTCGCAGTTCTTTGACTCCACGAGATGGAAAACGATGTCCATGGACGCCGATCCGACAGAACGTGAAATGGAGATTCTCAAAGTGCTTTGGGAAATCCAAGAAGGCTCAGTGCGAGAGGTGCACGAACGTTTGACGCCCGAGTCGGGTTTGCACTTCAACACGATCCAAACTCAGCTTCGAATCATGGACGACAAAGGACTTGTCAAACATCGACGCGAAGGAAGGGTGTTTCTCTATCGTCCTCAATGCACTCGTGAGGATGTCTCATCTCGATTTGTCAAGAAGGTGTACGACGGGGCCGTCAACGAACTGATGTTGAACATGTTGCGATCCGAAAAGCTCAGCGACAAGGAGTTGCAGGAGCTGGAAGCGATGATCGCGGAAGCCCGCTCGAAAAAATCACAGAAGAGGAAAAAGCGATCATGATCATGCAGAATTTCTCGCAATGGTTGGCTCATTCGACGATCTTCGGGACCATCCTTCTTGCGATCGGCGCGATCGCGGTCCTGTTGTTTCGCCAACCGGTCCACCGCGTTCGAATCATTCACTGGACGCTTGTTGCCTGTTTATTGGTTCCTTTATTTCAGCAATTCCATTTTCTGCCGAGTTACTCGCTGGGATTGCTGCAATCCACAGTCCAATCAAACTCGCTGATGCAGGTGGACATGACATCAGCGACTGAGTCAGTTTCCTTGGTTGACGAAGGCGTGGGGGCGGCGAATCCGGGTCCCATCGCGATCGCTCGAACTGTGCAATCGCAAGAGTTATCGGCGGAACCTGTGGCGGATCGCGAAAGCAACGCATCGGTCACCCAGCCAGAAGGATCGACCCACGCCCAAGCTGCGCGGAGGAACGTCATCGCGTCACTTTGGCTTGCCGTGCAAATGCTCTATCTGATGACGGTTGCCGGCATGGGTGTTTTTTGGTGCTTGGCCATATCGCGTCGATCCGCGATCACACGTCGAAGCCGTCCCGCGAAAAAGTCGACTGCAGCGTTGCTGTCAGGTATCGCGGGAACGAACAAACTGCCCAAGTTGCTTGTGAGCGATGACATCTGCTCTCCCGTCATGTGGGGTCTGATGCGATCAACGATTGTGATCCCGTCTACGCTGGAGAATGGGGAACCGGATCGACTGAGGTGGGGTTTGGCACACGAGTGGGCACACGTCGTCAATCGCGACTATCCCACCTGGATCCTGGCGGCGATCGCTAAGTTTGTTTGCTTCTTTCAGCCTCACTATTGGTGGCTGCGACGGCAGTTGACGCTCAGTCAAGACTACCTCGCCGATGCTTATGCGACCGACCACGGTGAATCGGCGGAAGACTACGCGGCTTTCTTGGTCGAGTTGGCTCGCGATACGATCCCGGCTCGCGGCACTTTGGCCTTGGGCATCGCTGACAGCAAGTCGAATCTGTTTCGGAGAGTTCAAACGCTTGTCGTTTCCAGCGTTCCATTGCTCCGTCGCCCAAGCCCATTCTCTGTTCTGGCCATTGCGTTGACGGGTGTCGTAGCGGTTGCCAGCTTGAGCCTACTCCGCCTTGGGAATCAACCGGCTCTTGCAGCCATGCCGGTGACGGAGGGCGACAAGGATGACGGTGCCGCAGGTAAGACCCTTGACGGCGACACAAAGGACGATGGGCGGTTACCCGATCCGATCACCTATGTCGGCAAGGTCATTGACAGGGAGACGGGCAAGCCTATCAAGGGCGCCAGCGTTGAAGTCATTCACGAGCTGAGTCGCGATCCAAACACGAATCAGTGGGTCACGCTTCGCACCACCACGCATGTTTCCGATGAGAACGGCAGGTATGAGTTCACATTGCCGCCGGAGGAGGTTGCCCAGCCATCACTTTACATTGTCGTTGATGCACATCACCCCAACTATCAACCCAAAGGACAAAGTGGGTATGCACATTCGATGATCCGCACAAACTTGGAGAAGGGCGAGCCACCGTTCTTTGAGACAATCAAGTTGTCTCCCGGGGAGCCGATCATGGGACAAGTACTCAATCCAGACGGGGCCCCCGCAGTCAACACGCGTTTGTTGGTGTACTCAAAATCGCCAACCAAACCTGAAGGACAGAGTTGGGAATACGGGGCTTTCCAGAATACTGCAACCGACGATGAGGGCCGTTTTCGAATGGTTGTCGCGACGCCAGGTGACGGTGTACTATGGATTTATCCCAAGAACGCTGCCCCAAGAGCGATCCGGCTTCGAGACAAACGCGGCCAATATGACTCCATCCAACTGAATGACGGCAAGCGTCTGACCGGCCAAGTGCTAGACACCAAAGGAGAACCGGTCGCCAATGTCGGTGTTTCGGTCGATAGCTTGAGCGATGGCGAAGATGCTGACGAATTCCTGAATCCGAACGCTGTCTCCACAGGCATTCGGGCTACAGCGATGACGGATGCGCAAGGCAAGTTCGAACTGCTCCCCCTGCCGCCAGGCGAGTATTCGGTGCGTGTCGAAGATCAGGTGCATGACCCGACAGAGGAGCAAACAGGACGGAAGCCGAAGAAAGATCTCGACCACGCCTTTTCACGGATGAAGATCACCATCTCCGATGACGACATCAACGAGCCACTTGTCATCCGAGCACTTCCGCATGTCATCATTCGAGGCCGATTCTTTGATGCTCATGGAAAACCTCGTGCAAGCCACTCTCAACATCTGTTTGGAAAGGTCGATGGTGAGTTCTTCTCTATGGAAAGCTCTCGGCCAGGAGAAGACGGTTGGTTCGAGTTCAAGGCGCCTCACGGTGCAACGGATGTCCGCATCAATACGATGACCAACGAACACAGCGCGCTTCGCTGGAGACTGAAACCCAAGGACCCGTTGTCTGTCGAACGTGAAATCAATCTTGGAACATTGGAAGAGGATATCACGACACTAGAAATCGTTCGCTACAAAGCTCCCATTCTGCTGGTCAAAATCATCGACGAGACCGGCAAACCGATCGATGGCTTCAAGCCCGACACGCAGTACGTCGAATCAAAGGACGACGAAACGATGATGAGCGGGCGGTTCGTGAACGGTGGCGTCATCAATTTCGAGAAACAGCCAGACGGTCGCTGGCGGTCTGGCCAAATGCAACCCGATACCAAACTGCAAGTAACAATTCTCGAAAATGATCTAGGGAATCGAGACGATACGGAGGAGAATGATCCTGATAAAGAAGCTCAGGAGTTCCATTACGTGACCAAGCCGCAAACGGTGTCGTTGGCGGAGAGTGACACCAAGGAAATCGTCTTCGTGATGGAAAAGCAAGCGGGCAGCAAGGATCCGGTCCGATGACCTCCATTCGCACCTTGCTGTTGCTTGCTCTCGCATCGACACTTGGGCACGCTACTGAACCCGGCACAAACCCTGTGAACTATCGGCGGCATATCGCGCCGCTGCTCAGTCAATTCGGGTGCAACGCGGGTTCTTGCCACGGATCGGTTCATGGGCAAGGCGGGTTCAAGCTCAGTTTGTTCGGTTTTGATGATGCGGCGGACTATGAAGCGATCGTAGATCGTGAGGCCGATCGAGTGCTCAAAACACCCCAGGAGAGCCTCCTGCTGTTGAAACCAAGCGGGATCGTGGACCACGAAGGCGGTAAACTTTTCGATATCGATTCTCCGGCTTACAAGTTATTGGAGCGTTGGATTCGAGAGGGGGCAAAAAACGAGCAACTGAGTGAGCTTGTCAAACTCTCCATTGAACCGTCCGAAGTCAATTTGAGCTCCGCGAGCCCCCATTGTGATTTCAAGGTGTTCGCCCGGTTCGCCGACGACGCGCTCCTCGACGTGACCAATCTTGCCGCGTTGAGTGTCGTCGACGATTCGCTGGCGGAGGTGGACGCCCGTGGGACGCTCACTCGAATGGGCAATGGGGGCACTTCACTCATCGCCACCTACGGCGGACGCTCCGCCAGCGCATCGATCTTTTCCATTGACGCTCAGATTGGCGTGCCGGTGCTTGAACCGCCAGCCAATGAGGTGGACAGGTGGATAAACCTCAGGCAGGAGCGACTGCGGATTGCCCCCGTTGAGAAAACCGATGACTACGCGTTCTTAAGACGACTCTCTCTGCTAACGATGGGACGTTTGCCGACACCGGAGGAGGTTCGATCGTTTGCCGCGGATTCAAACTCTGAAAAACGCACCGTTGCAATCGATCAAGCATTGGCCTCGCCGCAACACGCGAGCCTTTGGGCAACCCGGATGTGTGAAATCACCGGCAGCCGAGAGCAGTTGTCGTCAGACGCCGAGATCGCAGAGCAGCAACAGCGGCGATGGCACGAATGGTTTCGCGTTCGCTTCGTCGACAACCTGCCATATGATCAAATCGCACGTGGCGTTCTGACGGCGACGTCACGTGATCAGCGATCCACGAGCGATTTCATACACGCTTGTGTGGAGAGGCCGACCGATATTGCCACTGATGCTCAAGAATATGCGGCAAAGCCGACCTTGGATCTGTACTGGGCGCGTCGAAAGGAGAATGAGCAGGTCGATCTTGAGTCACTGGCCGAGCGCACTGCCGCTGCCTTTCTCGGTGTTCGTATCGAATGTGCCCGTTGCCACAAACATCCGTTCGATCGCTGGACGCAAAACGACCATCGATCCTTTGCAAACTTGTTTGCTCAAGTCCGATACGGTTTGTCTCCAGAAATGCGAATGGGCTTAGCGGACGCGCTGGAGCAACGTCGCCGACGCATCGCTGTCGGTGAGAGCCCGAGCAAGATTCCGCGGATAAGAGAGGTCTATTTGACCGCTAGCACGTCGGGGAACTTCCGCGATGCGGCGACCTTGGAGTTGCTGCCGTCGAGGCCATTGGGTGACAAACACTACGAGGCTGACGAAGATCCTCGCGAACAGTTCGTCCATTGGTTGCTGCTGCCCGAAAATCCCTTCTTCGCCCGCAACTTTGTGAATCGTGTTTGGGCGTATTATTTTGGACAGGGAATCGTAGAACCTGTCGACTCGTTTTCAGCCTCCAATCCACCCTCACACCCCGAACTCTTGGACGGGCTCGCCAAAGAGTTTATCGCTAGCGGCTACGACATTCGCTCTCTGGAGCGGACGATTTTGACCTCCAATGCTTGGCAGCGAGCCGCCACGATTCCTGCCAACCAGCAAAACGATCACCGCAACTATTCTCGCTTTCCAGTCCAAGTATTGCCCGCTGCAGTTCTCGTCGATGCCATCGCTGACGTGGCAGGAGACGATGACAATCGGGCCGTGGACTCGCCAATGCGCAGTCCTGTCACATCGGCCGCCCCCGAGTACTTTGACGTATTTGATCGTCCCGAGAGAGTGGCCACCTGTGACTGCGAAAGCAGTCATGCTCCATCGCTGCGGCAAACCATGCTCATGCTCGCCGATGACACGCTGTTGAAACGCATCCAAGATGGGATCGCAGTTGAATTGGCTCGCATGAGCAAGAATCGGAAGCTCGTGGAGCAACTTTTTCTCACCACGCTGTCTCGTCCACCCACAAAAGACGAACGCAAGTCGGCGGTCAAACATTTGCGTGAAGCGAAGGACCGTATCGAAGCGGTCGCCGATTTGACCTGGAGTCTCATGACGACGCGCGAGTTCTACACCAACCACTGAAACCAGCCAATCACCTGCGGGGAAACGCCGATGAGTTTGAATGTCAAAATCTCACGTCGAAGTGCTCTCTACGTTGGGACGACGGCGGTGTTCGGACACCAACTGTCCGCCGCCGTTTCGGCCCTCGCTGCGAACAGGTCGGGGAAAGCCAAGAATGTGATCCTGCTGTGGCTTGATGGCGGTCCATCAACGATCGACATGTGGGATCTAAAACCCGATGCACCTGATCAGATTCGGGGCGAATTCAAACCGATCCCAACCAGTGCATCGGGAGTTCAGATCTGCGAGCATTTTCCAGAACTCGCCAAGGTCATGGATCGATGTTTACTGATCCGAAGCATCACGCACAGCATCCCTGCTCATGGGCCGGGGACGCAGTACCTGATGACCGGCCGGTTGCCTTCCGCTGCGCTGCAGCACCCTTCTGTCGGATCGCTGGTTGCAAGCCAACTTTCCGACGATCGAGCTTCCCTTCCTCCTTACGTGACGTTTGCCGCCCCACAAGGAGCCGGAGCGGGCTTCCTCGGGTCGGCTTGGAATCCCTTTGATCTGGACGCTGACGCTCGGGAACTGCCTCGTGGGGTCTCGTTGAATCGTAGTGACGATGCCAGTGACGCGGAAAGGCAACTCAAGCAGTTTCAAAAGCGACTGGCTCTTCGTAAACAGTTCGACTCCGGATTTGATCGGCTCAATCAAGACGAAGTCGTCGAGGGGCTGAATCGTTTTTCACAACAAGCCATCGACGTGCTCTCAAAAGACTCGGTTCGCGGTGCGCTTGATTTGGAAAAAGAAAACGCCACGCGGCGTGACAGGTTTGGCGCAGGGAGTTTGGGACGCAACTCACTTCGAGCCTGTCGGCTGATCGAAGCCGGTGCTCGATTCGTGACCGTTACGTTCGGTGGTTGGGACACGCATCAAGGTAATTTCACAGCGCTTCGCCAGAACTTGCTTCCGCAGTTGGACAAGACGCTTTCGGTGCTGATCCTAGACTTGGAGGAGCGTGGTCTTTTGGACTCAACCATTGTTCATTGCGTTGGTGAGTTTGGTCGGACCCCCGTCGTCAATGGTGGCGGCGGTCGTGATCACCACTCACTCGCGATGACGGCCCTGCTCGCCGGTGGCGGATTCCCCGCCGGATCAATCATTGGGGCAACGGACCAGGAGGGTTACGAGCCGATCGAATCCCCCTGTTCGCCCACGAAGCTAACGGCGACGATTCTTCATCAGCTCGGCATCGACGGAAACACACAAGTACAGACACCCTCCGGCCGAAACGTCCGTCTTATTCCCGAGGCGGTCACTCCGCTAGCCCGGATCATTCATTAGCCGGCACGCGATAGCGTCCGGTTCCCGATTACAGGTGTAAGAACCGGACGCTATCGCGTGGCGGCTGATATGCGCAACCTGTTTTCGTGCCAATCCGCGTAAACCGTTTCTTGCAAACGTATTGCGAAGACTGTAGTGAGTCGCATGAATAATCCGAGCTAGATCTCAGCTAGAGGCATCCCCGGCGATGCTTTTTGGCGGGCGTGCCGATATTCACCTATTCGACGTTTTGCCCTACAATGCCGATCCCCTAGGGGGCGGTAGCTCAGTTGGTTAGAGCAGGGCACTCATAATGCCTGGGTCGCGGGTTCAAGTCCTGCCCGCCCTATTACTTCTGATTCCGTCATGATGCCGACTTTCGGCATCGCGGCGGCTCTTGATCATCTGCCTTTCTCCGGCCAGTCAGGCAAGAGTGCCCGGCCTACAGCGATTGAATTCCCCCCGCTAAGTCAATCAACAAGCTGCTCGACCAGTCTGAGAGATTTTTCTTGGGAAATATCAGTTTCCTTGTCCCCGATGATGGCGCTTCATTTCGGTAATCTCTTGTGGGACCTCCCGCTCAGTTCATGTCGCAACCTCAAGCTGATTTCCAGTGAACTCCGGTCAGGACGAATGCGTGGATGAAAACGCTGCACTTTCCAAGATGATCAGCCCGATCAAGGACCGAATGTTTGCCACCGTTTGGCGTATCCTACGACACCCTCAGGATGCCGAGGACGCTTTGCAAAACGCTTTGGTTGCTGTCTGGCGACGTCAAGCTCAGGTGAAAATGCATCCTGCTCCACAGGCCCTTATTCTTCGAATCTGTGCGGATGCCGCGATCGATCTATTCCGTCGCCGTCGCATGGATCACGTCGATGTGAATCTATTCGAAGGTCGCCTCACAAGTGATGATTTGCTGCCTCTGGAGAACTTGGTCAGAGACGAACGACTCGACAACGTAATGGCAGCGATCTCAAGGCTGTCGCCTCATCAGGCCACTGCGATTGTCATGAAATACATTCAAGCAGAACCTCACGCCCAAATTGCCGAGGCGCTCGATTGTTCGATTGAGACGGTTCGCGAGCACCTTTCTCGTGGACGAACACGGCTTGAACGAATGCTGGCGAACTTAGGATCTGATCCATTGCCAAGGAAAGTCACTTCACCCAATTGTCGGGAGAACAAAGATGAATGAAAACGACATCAACCGAACAAACGCCGACGTTCTATTGAAGCCGTTTTCACAAATCGCTGTACCGCCTGATGTTGTCCAGCGGCTAGATGCATGCTGCGATGAGTTCTTCAAAGAATCCAAGAGAGAGGGCAATGTCATGCATCGCAATGGATTGATGAAAGCACTCTTTCATCACGCGACAATCAGCGTACTTTCCCTCAGCGTGTGCGTATTGTTCGTCGCCGGTTGGTTCGTGTTCAGTTTTGGGGCACCGTCAAGAGCTTTTGCACAAGTGAGGGAGGCGGTTCAGAATATGCAGAACGCCATCATCACCTATGAAAACCCAAATCAGCCAGAACAGAACATGAAGGTTTACCTTCTCAAGTCCGGGGCGTTTCGACAGGAATTTAGCAATGGACTGGTAAGGATATGCAGCCCCGATGGAGAACGTTGCCTGGGCTTAGAAACAGACTCCAAGACAGCGTGGTATTCAACGGTCGAGGGTCAATCGGATGCATGGTATCCGATTCGCAAAATCATGGACGCGACGCGATCAGGCATTCAATCACTTGGAACTCGCGAAGGGGGATCACACAGAGGATTTCTTGTCGAAAGTGAATCAGAACCGATCCGTCTTGAGATTTGGGTGGATGTCGAGACTGATTTACCAGTCGAAGTCGTTGAATCGCCCGCCACGCCAGACGATCCGCTTTACTCACATCGGCATTCAACGTTGCGATTCAAGTTCAACCGTGACATTGCCAGGGAGCTGCTCAGCCTGACTCCGCCAGAAGGCTACCGCCTAGTCAATAGTGGACCGAGCGTTCCGATGCCGGAGGTTCCGCACGGGATTGACATGCGAAAACTGGAACTCAAACCCGGACTCGGAATGGGCGGACTCACCTGGGGGGATGATTTGGGTGCCGCGAAGAAGCAAATTGGGCCGCCGAGCGAAGTGAATTACTGCTACACGATTGATGGTCAAAGGTTTCAATCCAGAACGAAGCCAGATGATGCATCCATCGACTACATTCTCGCTGAGTTTGACGCACTTGGACTCACCCTAAATTTTCGAGAGGGTGGCGGATTGTTTTCCGTCGCCGTGGAATCAGGGATTCCTGACGCTGGAGTCCGCAGCTTTCCGGGGAAGACAAGTGAAAACATTTCGATCGGGGATTCGTTCGATCAGATTCTTGAGGCATACGGAAAACCGACTCGTTTCAGAGGACCGGCCAAGTCTCCTTTCGCTGTCATTTACCAGAACTTGGGAGTTGCATTCGTTTTGGAAGAAGGTCAAGTAACAGGGATATTGGTCACGGAGAAGGAATCAAAGTAAATCGGGCGAAACGAAATAACCCTAATCCGACCGAAATCATTAGAGAGACTTGAGATCATGGTGACGGGCGCGAGCTACTTGCCTTCCTCTGGCCAGTCGTCGGTGCGGAAGGGGGAGGCGGGGAGGTCGGCTGCGTTGTACAGGCTGATCACGGGGTTGGCTGCCCAGGCGTAGCGGACGGCGACCGGCTGGTCGATCTTGCTGCTGCTGACGATCACTTTGTCGCCCGCGATATTGGCGTCCGCCCAAACGAATTTCTTGTCCTCGCCGCAGATCGCAAATCCGGTGACTTGATCGGTGCTGGATTTCAAGCCGTCTGCGTTCTCGAATTCGATCACCACTTTGTTTCCGTCGATCGACGAGGACTTGTAAACCGGCCCCATGGGGATCAGGTCGCGGCCGTACACGTCTGCTAGTGCCCACTGGGCCAAACGATAGCCGACGGTTTGTTTGTCTTTGGGGTGAATGTCTTTTTCTTCACCGACATCAATGGTGATCGCCATACCTGTGTGGGGCAGCGACAAGGTTTTCATCATGCCCTCTTGGACCAGTGTCCAACCGTTGGTCTCGGAGGGTTCTTTTTGTGGGGCGCGAAAGTTCGGCAGTTGCACCCAAGCGAAGGGAAAGTTGCCTTGCCCCCAACGTGCCCGCCAATCGTTGATCAAGGTTTGCAGTTGGACCCCGTAGAGGTGCGAGAAGCCACGTCCGGAGCTGTTTTCTCCTTGGTACCAGATCGCGCCCTTGATGGTGTAGCCCACGATGGGATTGATTTTGCCGTTGAACAGATTGGAGGGGTAGTTGCGATCATTTCGTGGGCGGGAGGCAAGCGACGGCTTTCGTGGGGGCTTTGCGCCGTCCTGCTTGGCTTGTTGAACTTTTCTTTCGTAGGCTTTCATCGCTCGTTCGTAGTTGGCCTTGGCGGTCTCTGCATCGTACTTGGCGTCGTCTGCGTTCCAGGCATCCAAGCGAGGCTTGATTGCTTCGACGGCCGATTGCGCGGGCATGCTGGTCCACGATTCGACCGAAGTGCCGCCGACCGACGAGTTGATCAAGCCGATGGGAACGCCGAGTTCGTGATGCAATCGCTTGCCAAAGAAATAAGCGGTTGCGGAAAAACCCCCGACGGTTTGCGGGCTGCAAATCGTCCAGTTGCCTTGGCAAGTTTCTTGCGGTTGCGTGGCGTGCCCGGAGTCGACTTTGAACATGCGGATTTGGGGCAAGTCGGCTGCGGCGGCTTCTTTTTCGAAATCTCTTGCACGGCTGACCGTCATCGCCATGTTGGACTGACCCGAGCAGAGCCAGACCTCACCGACGAGGATGTCTTGGATGGTTTGTTGGGAGCCATCGCCGGCGATCGTCATCTGGTAAGGCCCGCCGACCGGGGGCGGATCAATTTGCACTTTCCATCGGCCTTGATCGTCAGCCGTTGCGGTCGCCTTGTGGTCTGAGATTTGTACCGTGATCTCGCTGCCGGCGGTCGCCCAGCCCCACACCGTTGCGTCTTCATCGCGTTGCAAGACCATGGAGTCGTTGATCGGTGCAGCAAGCTTGAGTTCGGCCTGCGAAAACGTTGCGCAGCCGAGCACCAGTGCAGCGGCGAGACAGAAACGGTGGATCATGATGAGTGACCGGTGGGCAGGAAGGATAGATTGCTGGTAGGTGGGGGAATCTCATTGTAATCTATGCGTGACGGATCGAGGCATTGATGGCTCTTGATAAGCTACGGGGACGATGATCTGGTGTTTGTTTCTTTCACAAGGCGGTTTTGATGGAGTCCCAGGCGAGCGAGCAAGCAGAGACGTCCGATTCGCAGCACGATGTGCAGGGCGATACACAGAACGATGCTCGACTCCATCGAATCGGGTTGCCTTCGGCGGCGGCGATCGTTGCCGCGAGCATGATCGGCGCGGGGGTTTATACCACCAGTGGATTCACCATCGCGAGCTTACAGTCACCCGGGTGGGTCATGGTCGCATGGGCGGTCGCCGGGGTGATCGCGATTTGCGGCGCGTTGTGCTACGGGGCGCTGGCGAAAGCATTCACGGACTCTGGTGGCGAGTACTTGTTTCTTTCCAAGACCGTTCATCCGATCGCCGGTTTGATGGCGGGTTGGGTTTCTTTGCTGGCGGGATTCACCGGCCCAATCGCCTACGCTGCAAAAACATTTGAGTCGTATCTCTCCGAAGCACCCTGGGTGGGCAGACTGGGTTTGAACGCGATCGTGCAGCGGCCTGGGATGACCGCCAGCGTGATCGTGCTTTGCGCAGCCGTATTCCATTCGATCGGATTGCGTCGAGGCGCTCGGATCCAGGACTTGGTGGTGCTGATCAAGTTCCTGATGATCGGATTGTTCTTGGTGATCGCTTTTACTGCCATCGGGTCTTGGCAGGGACTCCAAGAAGCCGATGCGGGGGTCCTGGAAACCTCAGCGGCATCGGCGGAGGTGGCCACGACGGACGAAACGGAGAACGATGCGAAAACGTCGACGCTTGCGTTTGTCGTGATGTTCGCCAACTCGCTGATGTGGATCGCATTGAGTTACAGCGGGTTCAATGCCGCCGTTTACGTGGCGGGTGAAGTCGACCGGCCGGAACGCAATGTGCCAAGAGCGTTGCTGTTGGGGACGCTGCTGGTCACCTTGGTCTACTTGTTGCTCAACGCGGTGTTTGTTTATGCGCCGACGCGGGAGTCCATCGCCGGTCAGCCCAACGTGGCCACGATCGCGGCGGCGGCGGTCAGCGAAGCGTTCCCGGAGGACTCACAACTGGGCGGCGGGCGTTTGACGGAGTGGGTTCGTCTATTGATCATGTGCGGCTTGTTCACCTCCGTCAGTGCGTTGGTGATGACTGGGCCTCGGGTCTACGCCAAGATGGCTGCGGATGGGTACCTGCCACGCTGGATGAATTTTCAGGGAAACGTGCCGGTGGTTTCGATTTGGTTTCAGGCTGTGTTGGGAATCCTCGTGATCCAGTTCACGCGTCTGAAAAGCTTGCTCGACTATCTGTCCTTTACCTTGGCGGTCAGTGCGGCGTTGACGGCCAGCGTTGTTTTTGTCTTGCACCGTCGTCCCGACAGTCCCGTCAAAGTGCCCTGGTATCCGCTGCCGCCGATCGTCTTTGTGGGCGGGACACTGCTGTCCGCGACCTTCACCGGGATCGACAAACCGCAATCGGCAATTGTCGCTCTGGCTACCCTGCTGCTGGGAGCGTTGATGTACCCTTGGTACTTAGATCGGCGTTCGACGGCGGACACAAATGGCTAAAATGGCCATGATTTCGCACTTGCTGCGTCCAGGAAACCCTTTGGGGGTAGCCGCGCGGTCACTCATCGACGAACATGGCTTGCAGTTGGAATTGCTGTGGTGCCATTCCGCGGCACAGAATAAACGTTTTGAACGTTTTGGCAGGATGAATTCGACAACTTTCGCAGATCGCGAAGACATACTTTTCTGGGGAAAGAAGAGCTGATGAGATACGCCTTTCGGTTAGCAGAATTATTGGGGCATACACCGGATCGTCGCAAACGACCCGGGACCATCAAATCCATCGTTGAACACACCGGGCTGGACCGCCACCAGGTGGCATCGCTGTTGAAAAATGAAGCGAAGTACATTCCGCTGGACGCACTTTCTCGATTGTGTGACTACTTGATCGATCAAGGTCACGCGACCGCGGAGGAGTTGCCCGGCGCCCTGTTCGCAGTGAACCCGGAGAATTTCTGGGAGTTACTGGCCCGTCGTGGCGAGATCGAGATCGTCGTCGGTGTGCGTCAGGGTGAGTCCAATACGTCACCCGAGGGCGCCACCGTGGTCGCCAGCGACGCGGTGCTCTTCGGCGAACTGCTCAGCGGTGTCTCCACCCTGGGCGGCGCGGCAAAGCACAAACGCGCACTGGATGAAGATGGCGATGCAATGGAGCGACCGGAAGCTCCGATGCCCGATCGCTTGCAGCAAACCTTGGTGTGGAGCCCCGGCCAAGTTTCTCTGGAAGACGCCCAGGCGCGTGCTGCAGAAGTTTTCAACGGGTTTGCCGAAGCGACCGGCGATCGCGGATTGGTTTGCATCGGCAGTGTGAAGAGCAATCCGGTCGTCGAGCTGCTGTTCTCGGACGCCTTTGGTTGCACGCCATTTGTCACCGAAGACGACGTGGACGATGTCTCCGCACGATCCTGTCCATTCTTCTTGCGATACCGGGACACAGACCCTCACCCAGACAGCGCCTCGGCCGGCATGCGGTTGAGCAAGAACGAGGACGCGCCGGAACCGGGATTCTATTTCGAGAAAGACGACGGCACTTGGCAATACGCCGGTGGCGACAACAAGGACACCGCGCTGGTGTTTTATATCTACCGAGAAGCTCTTGGTCGTTTGGACATGGTGCTCAGCGGTTTCTCCGGCCGAGCGACCCGCTTGCTTTCCAAGACGATCGCGATTCGCGGCGAAGAGTTTTGGCCGCCGGTGTATGAGAAAGGTGGCGACATGGTCGGTGCCTATCTGGTCCAGTATGGCAAACCCGACGGTGAACCCAATCGCGACGACTTGATGTACAACACGGGTGCTGCCGCGGAGATCATGCCGCTGCCGACCAAAGCGATTGAACGACGCATGGCAAGACGATAAGGCATGTCAAAAAAGACGAAGAAGAGTTCCAAGGGCAAGTCGGCCGCTGACTCGGCTGACAAGTTCGATTTGTATCAAAAGTCCGTCCAAACGCCGGACCACGAAGTCGGCTTTTTTGAACAAGCCTTTCGCGATGTCTATCGACGAAAACCCTACACGCTCCGCGAAGACTTTTGCGGAACGTTCGCGGTCTGCTGCGAATGGGTCAAGTCCAACGCGAAACGAACGGCGTTGGGAGTTGACCTCTGCGGCGAAACCCTGCAGTGGGGTCGCGATCACAACTTGTCCAAGTTGACCGACGCTCAACAGGCTCGTGTTCGATTGCTGGAGCAGGATGTCCGCAAACACAATCGGCCTCAGGTCGACGTGTTGGCGGCCCAAAACTTTTCGTTCTGGATCTTCAAAACGCGTGCCGAAGTCGTCGACTATTTCAAACATGCCCGGGCCAACTTGAATGCCGAGGGCATCATGGTCATGGACATGATGGGCGGCGGCGAATGCTACACCGAAGAACACGTGGACAAGCGGACGATCAAGAAAGGCAAGAAGGGTTTCAAGTATCACTGGACCCAAGAGTCGTTCAACCCGATCACCGCCGACGCGTGTTTTCATATCTCGTTCAAATTCCCCGACGGCAGCAAGCTCAAACGGGCGTTTGAGTACCACTGGCGATTCTGGACGATCCCAGAAGTCCGTGAGATGCTCGCCGAAGCCGGCTTTAGCGAGAGCAACGTCTACTGGGAGATCGAGGACGAAGACGATCCCGACATCGATGGAACCTGGGAACGCCGAGAAGTGGCCGGCAGTGACCCGAGTTGGATTTGCTACATCGTTGCCGCAAAGTGATCGAGGCCAAGAGTGAGCACGACTGAAACCGGCAAATCGTTTTCGCTCCCTCGCATGGCTCTCTCGGGCGTGACCACGGACTGGCGTACTTCGCTGGCGATCGCCCTGGGCGTCGCCATCGCAACCGCCGTCGTCGTCGGTGCCTTGCTCGTCGGCGATTCGATGCGAGGCAGCTTGCGCGGTCTGACCATCGAGCGTCTGGGACGCATCGAGTCGGTCATCGCACCCGGCGGGTTCTTTGAGGCAGCTCATTTCCAGCCACCCGGAGAAGACCTGACGGGCGAGCGATTACCGGATTCGAGAATCGACTCCGCCATCATCCTGTTCGATCGCGGTGTGCTGGAATCCAGTGGCGACGTGACGGTGCCCGGATCGGTTCGCCGAGCCGGTTCGGTCCAGATCGTCGGATGCGATCACTCGTTCTGGGATTTTGATGTCAGCGGCATCACACCCAAAAAGCTGCCCGCAGACGACGAAGTCATCCTGACGCAGAGAGCGGCAGCCGAGATCGGTGTGGGTGTCGGTGACTTGGTCACGATTCGCTTGCCCTCCGAGCAAGCCGTTCCAGCGGACAGCCCGCTGGGCCGCCGTGATTCCGAAACGGTCGGCCTGCCGCGGATGAAAGTGATTGAAATCCTGCCCGACGAAGGACTCGCGAGGTTTGCGTTATCGCCCAGCCAAGCCGCTCCGATGAACGTCTTTCTCGACCGAGAAATGATCGCGGATTCCTTGGATCGACAAGGCAAGGCCAACGTGTTGTTGAGCTCCGGTGAGCTGGATGCCGGCTCGCTGCCGATCGAATTGCCCGACTTAAGGCTGCAGTTGACTCGTGTGCAATCGAATTTTGCTGATTCAGAGCAATCGAGTCGATCGCCCGTCATCGACTACTATTCATTGACCAGTGACCGATTGCTTCTGCCCGAGGCTGCTGCGGACCAGATCATCGATGAATTGGACGCGACGGAAATCACTCCCGTGATGACCTACCTCGCCAACGCGATCGAACGCGTGGACGACTCGGGCAAGGTCATCGCCTCGGTACCCTACAGCATCATCACCGGGATCGACTCCAGCGAGTCGCTGCCGGTTTCGTACGTGCTGGGTAACGACGATGTGTCACCAGACAGCGCATCAACAGAACGTGCATCCATCATCAGCGACGCGGTTCCTCTGGTGATCAACGACTGGACGGCGCGGCGACTGGGCGCGGACGTCGAAACAATGTTGCGGATCGCGTACTACGAACCCGAAGTCGAGAACGGCAAAGAAATCGAACGATACTTTGACGCTGTTGTCACCGAGGTGGTCCCGATCACCGAGCCCAGCAAACCGTTTCGGCGAAGTCGTCCTGCTGAGTTCGACAAACCGCCGACGGTTTACAACGATTCTGCCCTGACCCCCAGTGTCCCCGGCGTGACCGATCAAGACTCCATCAGCGATTGGGACCTGCCCTTTCAACTCACCCGCGAAATCCCCAAGGAAGACGACGAGTATTGGCAGAACCATCGGCTGACGCCCAAAGCGTTTCTACCGTTGGCCGATGCACGACGAATTTTTGGCAGCCGCTTCGGCGAAACCACTGGCTTGCGAATTTCGACCGATGCGGCCGAGGACATCGAATCATTGGGCATCAAAATTCGCCAAGTCCTGCAACCGGCTCTGGCGGATTTGGGTTGGAGCGTGCGATCGATCCAGCAGCAACAGTTGGCGGCATCACGTGGCACCACGCCGTTTGACGGTTTGTTCCTGTCGCTCAGTTTCTTTGTCATCTTTTCGGCCATCATGCTGATCGCGATGCTGCTACGTCTGGGACTGATCGGCCGTTTGCGTCAGTTCGGCGCGTTGATGGCTGTGGGTTGGACACGCCAACAGGTTGCAAAGCTGGTGCTGACCGAAGGAGCTTGGATCGCAACGTTCGGCGTTCTACTGGGAGTCATCGGTGGAATCGGCTACGCACGCGGTGTGCTGTGGGCATTGCGACATTGGTGGGTCGGCGCGGTCACCGTTCCATTCTTGAATTTTCACTGGACAACGCTGAGTCTATTGATCGGCAGCGTTGCAGGCTGGCTCGTTGCGATGGCAACCATTTGGTTGACGATCCGAAACATCGTGACGGTTCCTGCGACGAAACTGTTGACGGGACGCGACGACTCCGATTCGATCGATCGAGCATACAAACCAGCACCTTGGCTACAGTGGTCGGTAATCATCATGCCGGTGATCGCGTTGGTTGCTGCCATTGGCGGTGCCATAGCTGGAGGGCAAGCAGCCGCGGGCGGGTTCGTCGGCGGCGGAATGCTGCTGTTGGTCACCACACTCATCGCCGTTTTCTTGCATTTGCGCAGCTTCACCGGCGCGGGAGAAACGGGTGAGCCTGCAAAGCCGACGACAAGCCTCACGATGATGGCCACACGCAGCGCATCTCGGTCGCCGCTCCGCAGCACGTTGACGATCGGCTTGATGGCGACCGCGTCATTCCTGATCATCGCCATCTCAGCGTTTCGATTGCAGCCGACCGACCGTGGCACCGGCGGATTTGAGTGGGTGGCCCAGTCGGCCCAGCCGATCTACCGCGATCTGGGTGACAAGAAATTCCAGGCGGAAACGTTTGGTCCTGACAAAGATGAACTCGATGGGACGACCGTGATCAGCATGCGAATGCGACTGGGCCAAGATGCGAGTTGCAATAACCTCTACCAAGCCGCACAGCCGACGGTCCTGGGTGTGCCACCATCAATGCAGCAACTGATCGACAACAACAGCGGGACACGATTCGATTGGGCGGGCGTGGGAGACACAGACAACCCCGACGAAGCGGCGCAAAACAACGCGTGGATGCTGCTGGAGAAACCTGCCGCCGGCACCCAAGCCGATCCGATTCCCGTGGTGATCGATCAGAACACCGCGATGTGGAGTTTTCAGATGTACGGTGGCGTGGGGCAAATCAAATCTTTTGAATACGAGACAGGAAAGCCAACTTTTTTCAAGGTCGTGGGTTTGTTGTCCAATTCGGTCCTGCAGGGCAAGTTGTTGATCGGTGAGTCGAACTTTCAAAAAGCGTTTCCTGACGTCAGCGGATACCAATACTTCTTGATCGATTCCGGTGGACGGACGGATGCCAAGGTGTCCGATGTGCTGGAACGACGACTGGGTGATGTCGGCATGGATGTTTCCAAAACCGCCGACGTCTTGAGTGGCATGCTGGCGGTACAGAACACGTACTTGAGAACCTTTCAAAGTCTCGGAGCTCTCGGGTTGTTGCTGGGCACGGTCGGCTTGGCCATTGCCCAACTGCGGGCCGTCTTGCAACGCCGCCAGGAACTCGCCGTGATGCGTGCGATCGGCTTCACTCGCGGACGATTGGCATCCTTGGTGATGGGCGAAACGGCTGCGCTACTGTTTGCGGGGATCGGATGCGGCATCCTCTGCGCGGTACTCGCCGTGCTGCCCTACGCTTGGTTGTCCGGCATGAACCCGCCGATCATCGAGCCGCTTGTGATCGTGGCGGCAATCATCGTGTTCGGTCTGATCGCCGGTTTGGTCGCGGTGATCAGAGTGGTGCGAATGCCGTTGCTGCAGTCGTTGCGGGCGGAATGAACTCGGACGACACTGCTGACAACACCGACATGCAACGCGTTGAGTTCCATAGCCACGACCCCCGCGATCAACTCGCGGTCGATGAAGCACTCTTGTTGGAGGCCGACGCGGGGGAGCGAGGAGAATCGTTCCGCACTTGGTCGTTTGACCAACCCGTTGTCGTACTCGGTCGCTCCTCTCGCATCGCTGATGAAGTCGACTTGCAATATTGCCAGTCGATGGAGATTCCTGTCCTGAGACGCTGCACCGGCGGAGCATCGGTCGTCGGCGGCCCGGGGTGCATGATGTACACGGTCGTGTTGAGCGTGGCCCGGCATCCGGAGTTGGCAAAGATCGATGCGGCACACCGATACGTGATGCAGCGCGTGCTCTCGGCCGTGCAGGCTCAGGTGCCCGCTGCCCGACAGCAAGGCATTTGCGATTTGACGATCAACGACCGCAAATGCTCGGGCAACAGCCTGCGGGTTTCGCGAACTCATGTCCTATATCACGGCACGATTTTGCACGATGCGGATCTGGAATTGTTGGCACGATGTCTTTGTCACGCACCGCGTCAACCGGAGTACCGACGCGAGCGAGACCACGGAGATTTTGTGACCAATGTGGCGCTCGATCCCGGTCGTTTGGCGGTGGATTTAGCAGTTCGATTCGGCGTCGATCATTCAATCGGGACCGTCCCGCTGGAAACAGCACTTCGCTTACGTGAAGATCGGTACAGTAACGAGAAGTGGCATCACCGCCATTAACAGGCTCACAAGGTCGCCTGACGCCCCAAATATGCCGTGGGCAAGAAATTCACACGGTTATTCGGATTTTGCCCATTGCACCCCCCCAGCTGAATAGTACTCTAGCCCTGCGGCAGTGGAGGCCTTGGCTGCCGGACTCTAATGCGATTCAGATGACCAGACCTACAACAACGAGAAGCAAGATGACGCGAGCGATACAACTGTCAGTGGCATGCGCGGCGGTGTTGATCGCTTCAACACTTTCCCAGTCTGCCTACGCTGCGATGATTGTCGACTACCACGACAGGAGCGTCTTCGATACGGCTGTTGGACCAACAACGCTAGAAGATTTTGGATCGATCTCTGTGCCGCTTGAATTCGGTTCCACGGCCGTCGACGTTGGCCCCTTTTCGATCTCGATGTCCGCCGTTCTTTCAGTAATGGACGAGAATGTTCTCACCTTACAAAAGCTTCAGAATGATATTTCTCCTGCTGCCAGTAATATCGCCAGAGTTTTAATTAACTCCAGTTCGTCGCTAATTCTAACCTTTGATACACCAATCTACGCCTTTGGGGCAGATTTTTCAGGACTTAGCGATGGCAATCAAACGACCCTCGATGCGAGTGGGATGAATGTTGATCTACCCGAAGGGCCCGAAGCTGCAATTCAGTTTTTCGGCTTCAACTCCGATACGCCATTCACAACCCTGACTTTTGCGACTAGCGGTTTCGCCAGTTCCGACGGTTTCCGATTCGACAATGTGTCATTTGCCACTTCTGCCAGTATTTCTTCGGTCCCCGAACCATCATCTCTCGCCGTTTTTGCTGTTGGTGGATTGATCGCCGGTGCTGGGGCGACTCGTCGACGTCGGCGTGAAGAACGCTAATCGAAGCGACACCGCTATTTGACTCAAACAAGTACGGGCGGCCAGAATGGTCGCCCGTCTTTCGTTGAGGCCCACTGCAATCTCACATCGGTGCAATGCGTCGCGACCCCATGTCGGTGGTCAGCACGACGTGGGCGTCAAAGGCTTCGCGGATCAGTTGGCTTTTGATCGACTGATGCTCGGCGCTGTCCCAGAGGTCGTCAAACTCCCACGGGTCGTGCTCCATGTCGTACAGCTCCCCGAGTTGCTTGTCGTGGTACATGCACAACTTGTAGCGATCCGTGCGATACATCGTGCCAAACGTTCCTGACCCACCGGTGAAATGCGGGTCGAGTGCATCAAAATACTCACTGCGGACGAACTGGCGGTGATCAGAGCCGTCGGAGTGGCCGGTCAAGATCGGCAGTAGGCTTTTGCCCTGCATGTACTCAGGGCAATCCAGTCCGCAAAGCTGCATCAATGTCGACGTCATGTCCAGCAACTCCACCAAAGCATCACACCGAAGCGATTTTTGGAATTGTCCCGGCCATGAGAAAATCAGCGGGATGCGAACCAGGCCTTCGTAGAATCGGCATCCCTTGTACATCAGTCCGTGGTCACCCAAAGATTCACCGTGATCGCTGGTGAATAGAATCACGGTATTGTCACGTTGCCCGGTCGCCTCCAACGTCTGCAAGATCCGAGCAAACTGATCATCAATCTGAGCGATCATCGCGTAATACCAAGCTTGAACTTGAAACGCGTTGTGCTCCTCCGGCGTTCGCAACTCGTCCTGAAAATCCAGCGACGCGAGTTTCCGCTGCTGAATCAGGTCGGAGTCGCGGAAGTGCGGTCCGGGCATCTGCGATGCATCAAAACGATCCGCGTAACTCTTGGGCGGAATGAAGGGCGGGTGTGGGTCGTAGATGTTCAAGTTCAACAACCACGGCTGTGATCGATCACGGTGTGACTCGATGAAATCGATCGCGCACTCGCTGGCCCAAGTCGTCTGATGATATTCCGTGGGCACACGCTCAGACGTCTCTCGCATCGCGTTGAGATCCGCACCCTGGGCTCGAACCCATTCCGCGTAGTCGTGCCCACTGGACCAGTCGTCTCGCGGCGCGTGGCTGAATTCCCAATAGGAAAAACCATCATCGATGCGTGGTTCGGTTCGATAGCCCGCGCTCTGCAAATGAAACTTGCCGACGAGTCCGCAATCGTAGCCTGAATCGGCAATCAGCTTGGTGATCACCGGCGGATAATCGGGAAAGGATTCGTTTCCGTTTCGTGTGTTGTGGACGCGCGAGGGATACATGCCCGTCATGAAACTCGATCGACTGGGCGTGCAAATCGGGCTTTGGCAGTACGCTCGCGTGAACGCGACGCCATCGGCGACCAACTGATCCAGCGTCGGCGTCACCACATGTGGGTTTCCAAGTGCGCCGATGGTGTCAAAGCGTTGCTGGTCGGTGCAGTACCAGAGAATGTTGGGGCGTTTGTCAGGCATCGGTTGAATCAGCAGGTGAATTGTCGGCCGAGAGTGATTGGGTTTTCTGAAATCGAGCACGCAATGTCCAGCCGAGCATGGCCGCGGCAACGACACATAGGATCAAGGAAATCGGGCGAGTGATCATCGGCATCAAACTGCCACCGCTCTGCATCAGTCCTTCGGACAAGTGTTCTTCTCCGATCGGCCCCAGCACGAAACCGATCACCAGGGGTGCGAGCGGTATCCGCCATCGCTCCATCGCGTAACCCAGGACGCCGAACGCCAGCATCACCCAAACATCAAACATGCGGTTGGCCAGAGCATACGATCCGATCACGCAGAACACCATCACGATGGGCATCAGAATGTGGTTCGGTACACTGGCTGCCTTGACCATCAGGCGAACACCGACCAACAAGAATCCGAGCGTCATCAGATTGGCAATCAACATCGTACCGACGATCGTTTGGACCGCCAGCGGATCACTTTGCAGCAACATCGGTCCGGGCTGCAGCCCATGAATCACGAGCGCGCCCAGCAAGATCGCGTCGATCACGCTGCCGGGAATCCCCATCGCCACCAGGGGAATCAGCGCACCTCCGATCGTCGCGTTGTTGGCTGTCTCCGAAGCCACGATGCCTTCTTCGCTGCCATGCCCAAAGGCTTCGGGCTCACTGGAGGCACGTTTGGCGGCGGAATACGCGATCACGCTGCCGACGTTGGCACCGATTCCCGGCAGGATCCCGATCCAAGTCCCAATGAGCGAAGAACGCAGTAGGTTCCAACCGTGACGAACGATGTCAGGAGAACGAAAATCCAAGCGATCAGAATCGATGACTTGTGAATCTCCCTCGTCATCGGTGACCAACTCGGCGATCCGTTCGGCGGGCGGGTCTGCTTGCCAGATCTGACGAATCACTTGATTGACCGCAAACAGCCCGATCAAGACAGGCAGCAGCTTGAATCCATCGTCCATCTCGGCAAAGCCGAACGTCAATCGTGGTGTCCCTGTGGCTGGCAACGCGCCGGGCATCGCCAACAGCACTCCGACGGCACCCGACAACAGCCCCAAGCTGATGGACTTACCCCCGACCGACGTGATCAACACCATCGCGACGACCACCAACGCAAAGAACTCGAACGGCCCGAACGACAGCGACCAAACCGCCATCGGCCCAGCCAAACACAACAGAAAGAACCACGAAACCATGCCGCCGACGAATGAACTACCGATCCCCAACGCAAGCGCGCGCCCCGATTGTCCTCGCCGAGCCATCGGATAACCATCCAGTGTCGTCATCATCGACGCGGGCGTACCAGGCATACGCAACAACGTCGCTGTCACCAGACCGCCGCTCACCGAGCCGACATACATGGCGATCAACAACACCAATGCATACTCGCTGCGAATCGAGTACGTCATCGGCAGCGCCAATGCGATCAGCATCGCGCCGGTCAGTCCTGGGATCGCACCAACCACAATGCCCAGCAGGCAACCCAGCGCAGCGAGCATCAATGCCGTCGGCGAAAGCAGCAAAGAGACGGCAATACCGAGATCAGTCAACAATGCAATGGTCCCCCTTCATGGCAAGTCCACCACCAGCACACGTGTGAATAAAAAATGCATTCCCACGCTCATCACGAAAGCGACCATGGCGATCGTCCAGACGGCGTTGACCAGAGAAAGCCTCTGTCTCGCAAACGACTCTCTCGCCAGCATGCCCGATACAACCGACGTGTAGGCAGCGGTCGCCAAAATGAAACCGCCCCATCCGAAATGCAACGCCAGCAGGTACATCAGCGTCGAGACAGCGATGGTTGCCACGACGATCGGTCGCCTGGTCGGCTCGAACTCTTCTCCCGAATCAACCGCAACCGTTTGGCCACTCGTTGCGTCCGATGATCGCTTTCGAACGTACGCACGAAAACCGGCCAACAGCGCCAGAGTGATGACAGCGACAATCATGATGCGGGGAAAGTCTGGCAGCGGAACTGGCTGGGAGGTGGCGACCTCTGCGATGCGACTCTCTCGTTGCTTGATTTCTGCCAGTAACGCATCCCCACGCAGGGTCACGTCAGAGAGTTTCATTTCGGCCAACCGTTGCCGTACCGCCGGTGTCTTCATCGCCGATTCAATCGCATCGGCCAGAAACGCGACGCGAGCCGGCGGGGTCCCCAGTGGCGCCCACCAGAATTGCATGTTTTGGCTGACCACATCGAATCCCTGCTCTGCGGCGGTGGGCAACTCGGGCAGGTCGGGATGACGAGACTCTCCCAACAGCGCCAGGGCTCGCAGGCCACTTTCCTGGAACTGAACGTACTCAGCGATCGAGAACGCGCTGACATCGACGTGGCCACCTTGCAATGCCGCAAACCGCTTCGCCCCGCCACCGCTTTGTGTGAAACGAAACTTTCCCCCTGGCGCCTCCGATTCCAACATCAAACCTGCGAAATGACTGGGTGCCCCCATGTTGGCCGCAAAGATCAATGAATCCGGAGTCTGCTTGGCCGCCTGCATCAATTCAGAAAGAGTCTGAAACGAGGAACCGCCCGCAACTGCGATCACCTGGGTCGCGTCGCCGGTTCCCGCGATGGGCGTGAATGCTTCGGGGCCGTACGTCGCGCCGCCGGAATGCTGCGCTGTCATCATCCCCTCGTGCAACAACAGCAGTGTGTAGCCATCGGGTAACGCGTTTTTGACTCGCCGGCTGCCGATCGTTCCCCCTGCTCCAGGAACGTTGACGATGACCAATGGTTGGTCGAGCAAGTTGTTCTCTTGGATCGCATTCTGAATGATGCGACCAAAAGTATCGCTTCCTCCGCCAGCGGCGAAGGGAACAATCAGCTTGATGGGGCGATTGGGAAACGCGTTGCTCGACTGATTCGTGGAATCGCATCCTGTCGGTGCGACGCTGACAAATAGAAACAGGATGCATAGCCACGATGAACACGTGATGACGCGGCGACCCATCTAGCGGACACCGAGCTTGCGAATCAGCAGCCAGTCGGTTGCTCGATCGGGCCACGTTCCGATGTCGGAACCTTGGACCGAGCGCATTCCGTACCCGTGTCCGCCGTTCTGATAGATGTGCAATTCTGCCGAGACGCCCGACTTCTTTAATCCGGCGTAAATCAAAACGCTGCCGATCGACGTCGAGCGATCGTCATGCGTGTGTACGATGAAAGCCGGCTTGCACTCGGACGTCAGCACGATCCCCGGCTTCAATTCGCCGCTGTCATCGGTGACTTGCCAAGGATAGACGAGTAAAGAGAAATCAGGCTTCCAAGACTTCTGATCCACCTCATCGATCGCGTCGTAAGCAGACTTAGTCGCCGTGTGCAGGTAAGCACCGACTTGTCCACCTGCGGAAAACGCGAGCACGCCGACCCTTGTCGGATCGATGTTCCACTGGTTGGCATTGGCTCGCACGAGACTGATCGCACGCTGGGCATCTTGCAACGGACGCAGATAGGCGGGTTCGCCAGCCGGAGTAGATTCGTTGGTTCGATAGTTGAGCACAAACGCTGCGATACCCAGTTGGTTCAACCAGATCGCCGCTTCGCTTCCCTCCTTGTCCGGCACGACTTTGCCGAATCCGCCGCCGGGCAAGATCACCACTGCGGTACCACACGGATTGTCCGGCAAAAAAACATCCATCGTGGGTCGGCGAATGTTGACCAAACGCGTGATCGGGGGATCTTCCTCGGGTCGCGGCGGCGATTTGACACCGGTTTCTCGCGAAGTTTCCATCGGTGCCAAATCAGGCCAAACGTCAATCGTTTTCGGCTCGACGGCATGGACGGTGGAAGTGAACACCAATGCTGCAAACAGTAGGCAAGTGTCACGCAAAGAAATCATTTCGGCACCGTGTCGATGGATGGGATATCAGAGTCAAGTCACTCAAAAGCGGGCAACTCAAGACCGGGCGACTAAAAACGATGGGGAGAGTTCTCTCAGGTCGCCAATCAACCATTCTAGTCGATAGGTTGTCAATGTTGAGCGTTGCTGGACAAGGCAGCGATCCTTGTCGGGCAAGAATTGCAGTATTTTGGCGATCAAGGCATTCTTGTCGCGATGCGCCCTTTACAATAGGCCGCTTCCGACTTGCAGCAAGTTCCAGCAAGCCGTCATCGATCCACATTTCACCATGGAGTCCTCCCACATGTCCGCCTCCCTTCTCCGACTGTTCACTGTCTCGTTCCTGCTCTTGGCTGGCTCTGTTGCCGGGGCTGCCGATGGCAAATGGGAATCACTTTTCGATGGCAAGACCCTCAAGGGATGGGATAAAGTTGGAAGTGAAGACAGTGAATGGAGCGTCAAGGAAGGGTTGCTGACTGGTTCAGGCCAAGCATCGATGCTGGTCTACTCAACTCGCCCCTACAAGAATTTTCGTTATCGCGCCGAAATCAAGATCAATGACGGCGGCAACTCAGGGATGTACTTTCGCACAACACCCAAACCAGGGTTCACGGACGGTTACGAAGCCCAAATCGATAGTACGCACAGCGACCCGATTCGAACCGGCTCCATCTACGGCATGTGTCACGTCTACCAGCAGCACGTCAAGCCCGACACGTGGTTCCATTACGAAATCGAAGTTCGTGATGACGTTTGGCGTGGACGTGAAATGACACGTATCAAAGTGACCATCGATGGCAACGAACTGTACGAATACCTGGACTTCGACAAGACCTTCAAAGAAGGTCACTTCGCATTTCAGCAACACGACCCAGGCAGCATCGTTCACATCCGCAAAGTCGAAGTGATGGAACTGCCATAAAGCCCACCCCTAATGGGATTCGCCAGGATTCCCACCCAACCGCTTGGCGACCACTCACCATCCCTTCACCGGCTCACGACGCTCCCCAACAAGAACGATGAAAACTCAACTCTTTGCCAATCCACTCGTCGCGTTCATTTGCGTGGCATGCGTATTCTGCAGCACCGCGTCCGCTCAATCCCTACCGCTGGTGCATCCGCTGTTCACCGACCACATGGTCTTACAACGCGACATTGAAACGCCAGTCTGGGGATGGACCACACCAGGCGAAAAGATCTCTGTGGAGTGCGCCGGCCATTCGGCGAACGCGACGGCCGATGCTGACGGTCGTTGGATGGCCAAGCTCGCCGCGTTGCCTGCGGGTGGGCCTCACGAATTGACCGTGACCGGACCGTCATCGATCACGATCAGCGACGTTCTTGTCGGCGACGTCTGGATCTGCTCGGGTCAGTCCAACATGGAGTGGTCGGTCCAGATTTCCAACAATGCCGCAGCAGAGATCGCGGCGGCCGACCATCCCAAGTTGCGGCTGTTCACCGTTCCCAAACGCGTTTCGACCGAGCCTCAGCAGACGGTCAACGCTCAATGGCAACTCTGCACGCCGCAAACCGTCCCCCAGTTCAGCGCCGTGGGCTACTACTTTGGTCGTGACCTGCAACGCGAATTGAACGTGCCGATCGGCTTGATCCATACGTCGTGGGGCGGAACGATCGCCGAAGCGTGGACGAGTGCGGAGTCCCTCAACACGATGGAAGACTTCCGCCCGGCTGTTTCCGCATTCCAGCAGATGGCCGAGGCACAGAAAAACGGCACCAATTCACTCGATGCGGCGATGGCCAAATGGTGGAACGACAACGATCCGGGTTCCAAACAGTCCTGGTCCCGGCCAGACGCCGCAACGGATGCCTGGAAAGAAATGACCGTGCCTGGTAACTGGGAAGACCGTGGCTTGGGGCAATTTGATGGCATCGTGTGGTTTCAAAAAGAGTTTGAGTTGTCAGAGGCGGCCGCTGCCAAGGATGCCGTATTACATCTCGGTCCCATCGACGACCGCGACACCACGTGGGTCAACGGAAAGCAAGTCGGCAGCATGAACGAATGGCTTCCGTCACGTGATTACAAACTTCCTGCCGGCACACTCAAGGCCGGACGAAACGTGATCGCGATCCGAGTGCTCGATACCGGGGGCGGCGGCGGTCTGCACGGTCAACCAGATCAATTGCGAGTGGAGATTCCCGGCGGCGAATCCGTCGCACTGGCCGGTCAATGGAAATACTCCGTCAGCACACCACTGGAAAAGACTTCGCCAGTGCCACAGCAACTCAACAGCAATCCCAACGTGGTCACCGTGCTGTACAACGGCATGCTCGCGCCGTTGGTTCCCTACGCCATCAAAGGTGCGATCTGGTACCAGGGCGAATCCAATGCCGGTCGCGCGAGGCAATACCGCACATTGTTGCCAACCATGATCCACGATTGGAGGCAACAATTCGGTGTCGGCGATTTTCCTTTTCTCGTCGTCCAGCTCGCCAACTTCATGAAGGTCCAAGAGCAGCCGGTCGAAGGCGGTTGGGCGGATTTGCGTGAAGCACAATCGCTGACCGCACGAAACGACGAGAACGTCGGACTGGCCTTGGCGATCGACATCGGCGAAGCCAACGACATTCACCCACGTAACAAGCAGGAGGTCGGTCGCCGGCTTGCCCTGTCCGCTCTCGGAATCGCCTACGACAAAGAAGTCGTCTACAGCGGACCCGAATACGCGTCGGCCGATTTCCGAGACGGAAAAGCCATTGTGAAGTTCAACCACGTCGGTGGCGGCCTGAAGGCCAAAGGCGACAAGCTGATCGGCTTTGCCATCGCCGGTGAGGACAAAAAGTTTGTCTGGGGCGATGCAGTTGTCCAGGGCGACACGGTCGTCGTATCATCACCAGCAGTCCCCCAACCCACGGCGGTTCGCTACGGTTGGGCCAACAATCCGACGTGCAACTTGTACAACGCCGCTGACTTGCCCGCGTCACCCTTCCGTACCGACGAAGACTGATCGATTGTGGTGACCTGCACGTGGGATAGGCTGGATGGCTTATCCCACTGCGAATCATCCCGTTGCGTTAGGGTTTGTCATTTCCGATTCGGAAAAGATCAGTCTCTCCGCGCAAGTAGATCTGGCCATTTGAGATCGCCGGTGATGCAAAGGCTCTCTGGCCGAGCGGGTTCTCGGAAACGACATCAAACGCGTCACCAGAACGCACGATCGTCATCACGCCTTCGTCACTGAGAAAATACACCAGTGATCCGGTGGTGACCAACGACGCGCTAAAGTGAGGGCTCATCCTTTCTCGCCAAACCTGCTCGCCGGTTTCCGTGTTGAAACAGTGAGCGATCCCACGATCGTCGGCGACATACAGATGATTGCCGGCCACGACCGGTGACGGGACATAGGACTTGGCCTCCGTGCTGTGCCATGCCACATGAGTATCGGTCACGTCGCCACTGCCGTCTTTGCGAATTCCCATCACGTGATGTGTGGGAAAGCCGGCCGACATGTAGTACTTGTCCGCATCATCGACCATCGAGGCCACAAACTGCTCCGTAGGCCCCTCGACGGTCCACCAAGTCGATCCGTCGCGTGGGTTCAAGCTGGTGATCTGCTTGCTGCCGGAAAAGACGATGTGTGGTTGCCCGTTCACTTCACGCAACAGTGGCGTGACATAGCTGCGAGTCTTGTGACGACGCGGCGTTTTCCAGACCGTCTGCCCGGTGTTCCGATCCAACGCGACCACGTAGGAGTCGCCGTCATGATCGCCGTTGACGATCACAAGCGATTCGAACAGCAGAGGACTGCTACAGTAGCCGTGAACGCTTGAAAACTGCCCCGGACGAACGAGCCATTCTTGATTTCCGTCAAAATCGTATGCCGCAACGACCATGTTGCCCGAAGCGGTTTCCGCGTCTGAGTCGGCGGCGTCTTGGTTCGTGTTTTCCAGAAAAGTCACATAGACCAGCGAACCATCGGTGGCCGGCGTCCCCGAGGCAAAACTGTTCAGCTTGTGTTTCTTTTCCAGGGGTGCGTCGATGACGGTCTTCTGCCAACGCAAATCTCCTGATTCGGTGTCAAAGCAGAGCAGTTCTCGTTTTTGATCGTCAAGCAAGCAGGTGGTGACGAAAACATTTTGACCGTGAACGATCGGCGAAGAATGGCCGACGCCAGGCACGGGAACTTTCCAAACAACACCTTCGCCCGTTTCCCCGTTCCATTTTGTCGCTGCGCTCGCTTCCATGCTGGTCCCATCGCCACGCGGTCCCCGCCAAGCCGGCCAATCCTCGCCCCAAGCCGGCGACAGGGTCAAACAAAGCACGGACAACAGCAATGCAGAGGGCAATCTCATGGCGGAACAGATACTGAGGGGAGTGGTGGGACTGTCAGCGCGAAGCACTACGTCGTCAGGGAATTGTTGCATTCTCGCCGTAATGGGATTCGCCAAAATTCGTTGTGCTTAGGGTCGGTTGGTGTAGCCGGAAAGTTGCGCGCGAGCGGCTGAAGCCTGGACTCCAACTGCAAAACGTAATGGGATTCGCCAGAATCCCCTTCTTTCCAAGCCTACTCAGGAATTCTGGCGAATCCCACTACGAAAAGGTTGAGCGATGTTGCGTAAGGCAGGATCCATAGTATAGCAAGCAATCTGAAATCAAATTGCGACCGACAAAATCACGGCAAGGGAACAGCAGGCCAATGTACGAAACGACTTACGGCGACCGCGTCTTGAGGGGTGCTGAGGCGAGATTGATCGCGCATGCTGCGTGGAGATTCACCGACGACTTGCGCAATCATGTGCCGTCCGATGGCAGGGCTGATATGAACCGGGGCGACAGCGTCATCTTTGAAGCATTGTCGCCGGAACAGAAGATCGTGATGATCGACCGCGTCACTCTTTACTTACTCGATGAAACGGTCGATGCGCCTCCCTGCACGGCATTACTGGATGCGACGATCGCAGCGTTGTATCGACAGGTCTACGATTCGGTGAACATCGAGATCGATCTCGATCACACGTCGTCAACTTCAGGCCCAGAGGGAACCCTGGAGCGTGAACAGGTCATCGAGGCCTACCTCGTGAATGCGGACGTAGAGGATCCAGATTTCGAGGCACCGGACCCCGAGTGTCAGGACTTGAGCATTTGGCAAGGTATCATCGATAGTCTACGTGATCGAGTTCTGCAGGACGAAGATTGGCTTTTGGAATCTCCCCTGATGGATATCGATCCAGATGAATCTCATGCTGTTCGGCAAATCGCCGGGATCGATCGTGACTATTTCACTGACATCGCACCCGACGCGGACGTCGAGCAAGCCGCGTTGGCATGGAGCAATATGCTGAAGCGGCTCACGGGCGAGCGAGTAGAAACATGGCGTTTCGGAGGTCACATTCCTGGGCCGCTGGAGCAAGACTTGCCGCCGCCGCTCGATGTGCTGAGGTTTGATGACGAGAACGAATCGTTCCATGAAGAGCAGGTCTCTACGGCGGATTGGGAGCAACTCGAACCCGTCTTGCTGTCCGACGTGATTGAGGAAATGCAGTGCGGCAACAGTGAGTGGTCATCGTTCGTCAACAAGCGAACCGGAAAAGTCATCGGCCTGCCTGCGGATATTTTTTCCTACCTGGAGGATGAGGCGGCAGGTGATTCGACAGGTTATTTTGGCAATGGGACAGACGAGATGCTGCAAGAGGCCAGAGAGATCGAGGAGTCGAATGATTACGAGCCCCTGCCCAGTTCTTACGATATTCACGAATGGGAAATCATGCGTGAATTCTGTGAGTCGTTGCCGAATGAAGAAGATCGGGAGCAGCTTGAAAATGCGATTCACGGCAAAGGTGCCTTTCGCAAGTTCAAAGAAGCTGTCCGAGAACTGAGCATGGAGTTTGAATGGTTTCAGTTTCGTGACTGGAAATTCGAACTGATCGCAATTCGTTGGCTGGAAGAAAACTCGATTCAATGGGTGCGCGAGAGAGTTGCCCCGGACGAGCCTCCGTTCTGAGACCGTTCGCGAGGTGGGTTGTCAGCAATGTTGCAAGTGTCGCGAAACAGGCAAAGTGTTTCCGATCGCACCTGGAGCCGCTGCGGGGAGTATAATCGGAACTCCCGCCTGCCCTGCCTCGCTTCCCCGCCTTGCCGACGCTCCCGTGAACCTGATGAACGTCATCCTACGTTTGTTCTTGATCGTGCTGCCCATGGTTGCTAGCGCAGCAACTGTTTCCGCAGCAGAATCGTTTGAGTCGTTCTTGAACACACACTGCTTGCGGTGTCACGGGCCAGAGAAAGTCGAGAGGGACTTGCGGATCGACCAATTATCGCGTGATTTCAAAGTCGGAGCCGATAGCCATCTGTGGGCCGAGATTGTGGAGCGGATCAATGCGGGAGAGATGCCGCCCGCGGAAGAACCACAGCCCACGGAAGATGAGATTGCCAGTGTCGTCACGCAGCTTGATGCTCGCATCCGCGAAGGAAGGGCGGCGAGAATGGCGACTCGGCCACCGGTCGCACACTATCGTCTCAGTCGACGCGAATACCAAAACACCGTCTACGATTTACTCGGTGTTCGCTACGATCCGACTCAACCCGGTGAGCTGAATGCCGATCCTCTTTGGCAAGGTTACGAACGAATTGGCGCGTTGCTTTCATTGTCGCCGTCGCACGTGGAAAGGTACTACCGAGCGGCAGAGATCGTTTTGGATCGTGCGTTTCCTCAACAGTCGGTCACGTCACAAACCATTCGCAAAACGGCGGCTGAGATTCGTTACGGTGGCGGCAAGCAACAACAGGAATATCTCGATCGATTTGGCATCAAGCGTCCGCTTCGCGCCTTGATCTTTCCGGGACGACTACAAGCTGCGTTGCGTCCCAACTGGCTGGGACGCGTTGGGCCCGAACACAGTGGATTGTATCGTGCCAGAATACAGGTCAGCGGGATTCGCCCTCCCGGCGGCCAACGGGCACACTTGCGGATCGGCCAGAGCACGGGTGAAGCGACGAACGAAGGACTGATTGAACTGGATGTCTTGGCACCAGAGGACCAACCGGAGATCATTGAGTTCGAAGTGTTTTTAGAGATGCCCGCAAGTCTCGATTTCAACGTCGTTGTCACCGACATCATTTCACGAGACAAAGGTGGCCATCATCGCAACATCCTGGGCGGTTCCAACTACATCTTCACTCATACCAGTGAGACTCAGTTGTTGAATCCGACCGGACCCAAACTCTTTGATGAATCCGGCAACGGGATTTTTTCGTTCGTGTTGCTGGATTGGATCGAGTGGGAGGGACCGATCGAGAGCGACACCGAGCGGGCGACACGCGTCGGTTTGTTTCCGCCTAATGACGCTAGCCTGGACACGGTCACCGATCATTTGCAGCGATTCGCCCAGCGTGCTTGGCGACGTCCGGTCAATCCGACGGAGCTACAGCACTACCTCAATGCCTACGAGACGGAACTTGCCGCCGGTGAAAGCGTCTCGTCTGCGTATCGAGTTGCTTTGCTGGGCGTGCTGACCTCGCGAAACTTTGCCTACATCGTGGAGGGCGAGACTCAACCGCGTACACGATTGACCGACTGGGAACTGGCAACACGCTTGTCATACTTTTTGTGGAGTTCCATGCCCGACAACGAACTATTCGATGCGGCAGGCGGTGGAGCGTTGTCTGGAGACGAATTAGCCACGCAAGTGGATCGCATGCTGGCGGATCCCAAAGTCGATCGGTTCGTTAAAGATTTTCCGCGGCAATGGTTGCAATTGCATCGTTTGGGAATGTTTCCGCCCGATGGCAAGTTGTACCCAGACTATGACGTGTGGCTGGAAACCAGCATGCATGAAGAAGTCGTTCACTACTTTCGCGAGATGTTTACCGGTAACCTGCCCATCGACGCGTTCCTCAAGTCCGACTGGACGATGGTCAACCCGCGACTTTGCGAGTTTTACGGATTGCCCGAACCGAGCACCTCAGGCGTGCAGCGGGTGTCGTTGCGACAAGAGGACCATCGTGGCGGGCTGTTGACGATGGGTGCGATCCTCGGCCTGACCTCCGACGGCACTCGACATCGTCCGGTGCATCGTGGGGTCTGGGTTAGCGAAGCCATCTTTGGAAAAACGCCTCCGCCCCCGCCGGCAAATGTCGACCCGATCGAGCCGAATCCGCCCAGCAGTCCCAAGGCAACCATTCGACAGAAGATTGAAGCCCATGCGCAGAACGCGAACTGTGCCGCTTGTCATCGCAATGTCGATCCGCTCGGACTGGCATTCGATCAATTCGATGCGATTGGACAATGGCGAACACACGAACGAGTCGATCAAGGTACCGGCGAAGATCCGCCGGTGAATGCAAGTGGCGTCATGCCCGACGGTCGTGCATTCAGCGATGCGGAGCAATTCAAACAACTACTCCTGGACGACCGCGACTCATTCCTGAAAGCCTTCGTCGAACACCTGTGCACGTACGGTTTGCGTCGCGTCATGACGGTGGACGATCGTGAGGACATCCAGGCAATCGTGAACGAAGCAAAGCAAAACCACTATCAATTGAAAGACATCGTCCGCGCCGTCGCCTTGTCCGAACTGTTTCGGAAGCGTTAAGAGTCCCTCCAACTCCCTTGAGAACCTTGACATGAACCCATCCTGGATGATCGACCGGCGGCATGCCTTGCGTGGCCTGGGTAGCTTCATTGCCTTACCGCTGTTGAACTGCATGCGTCTCGCCGGCGCAGCGGAAGGGGAGACCCCACGACGAAGTGCATTCATCTACATTCCCAACGGCGTCAATACGCTCGACTATCAGATCACCTCGCCTGGTGAAGGATACGAGTTTTCGCGGTCACTGATGCCGTTGGAAAAGCATCGCGCCGTCATCACTCCGATCAGCGGGCTGCATCATCCGGGTGGATTGGGACATCATCACAACTGCCAAAAGATCTGGCTCACCGGAGGACATCTCGGTCCGACGGATCGCAATACCATTTCGGTCGATCAGCAAATGGCCGAGGTGACTTCACCGCATACGCGTTTTCATTCGTTGGAGATCGCCAACAAAGGCGAATCATTGGCGTGGACGGCGGACGGAATCCGGCTTCCCGGGATGAGCCGATGCAGCGAAATCTTTGCTCATCTGTTCGAGGAACCCAAGAACGGCACGGCAGCGCAACGCCGATCCCTGCGACGAAAGGTCAGCGTGCTGGACGCGAATTTGGAGGAAGTCCGCTCGCTGGAGCGAAAAATGGGGGTGGAGGACAAAGGGCGAATGAATCAGTACATGACTGCCGTTCGTGAAACCGAAATTCGCACCAAGCGCGCTGATGCTTGGTTGGATGTCCCTCGTCCAGAGATCTCTGACGCCGACCGAAAGCGTAATGAACGCGATGTCCCTCAAACGCAGGCGGGAGACTATTTCCGGACGGTTTACGATCTGATCATCTTGGCTTTTCAAACAGATGCGACGCGTGTGGTGACCTTCAGCAGTGGCTTGGAGGGTCAGGGGCTTGCGATTCCCGAGTTGGGGATTTCACAATCGCGTCACGAACTCAGCCATCACAATGGGGACGCAGGGCACATGGAAAAGCTCACACAGAGCGACACCTTCAGCGTCGAACAATTCAGCTACTTCCTGACGCGTCTGGCCGAGACACCTGATTTCAACGGGCGTCCTTTGTTAGACACGACCATGTCCTTGTTCGGCAGCGGCATGGCCTACGGTCACAGTCATGGCAACGCCAACTTGCCGCTGGTGTTGGCCGGTGGAACAGGTTGTGGGCTCATGCACGGCCGCCACGTGGATCTCAACCAAGGTCACTTTGACGGCTATCAACTCGATGAACCTGGCAAACACTACCACCTGTGTAGTCGACCGGCCAACAGTAATGCTCACATGAGCAACCTATTGTTGACGATGGCGCAGAAAATGGGTGTGGAGACGGATCGCTTTGGTGACAGCAACGGTGAATTGGATCTGTGATGCATCAAACAAAAATGATCCAGTCGCTTGCGTTTCACACAAGTCTAGCGTGCTTGATTTGTGTTTCGCTGTTTATCGGATCGCTACACGCCGAGGAACCGTACCGACCTAAGCCGGGTGAGTTTCCGAGTCTGGAGGAATCCAAAGCCTTCCGAGGCGAATTGGTCTTTGTCGATCATGTGAATCGACGAGGCAGCCTGCGACTGCATGTGGACGGCCACTACCAGGAAGGTCGACTTCATCATTTCGCCATGCTGCCCTATGGAATGATTCGCTACCGTGGTGCCCCTGCCGATTTGCGAGACATTCCCATTGGAACGGTTCTTTACGGTCGCTTTTTCTTGCCTCCCGATCCAAAGAACTCTGCTGTTCCCAATGGAAAGGGAAACGACAAAACTGCCCCGGCGGAAAATCACGCGATCCTGTTGGAAGACGGGCCGAGCCTTTGTTTGCGAGAAGGCAAATCTTGGAAGCTCAGGTCGGTCGACATCAAGAACGGCGAAGGTGATTTGGTCGCGAGCCTGCATCGAGAGGACGACGGCGATGGTTTGGGCGGCGAACATAAGTTGACCATCGACAGATCCACACGTATCTGGCGTGGACGGGAGCTACTGGGGACGGACGAACTGACGGCGGATGGGACTTGGCCTGCCGAGGGGCAAAAAGAACTGAGCGGTCAGCCTGTCCAGCTCGCTCTGACTTGGCATCCACGCTATCTCTACCAACAGTTTCATGTCGCCGACATTTGGCTCGATGAAACGGCCATGACGGTCGCGACAGAACGCGTTCGTCAGCGCCACATTCGACACATCCGAACGCGTTGGATGCCTGCGATGGTGGACTCCATCGAATACGGACAATTTGGTCACGCCATTGTGACGACAACCTTGTTCGGTGGCATCGACGAGTCACTCTACGCGGACTTCAAACCCGGCACCAGTGGCAAGATGGCTGCGGCGGAGGACACATTGCGGACTTGGTGGCCCGACCACGACGGAATGGACGGCATGATCGTCGGAGTCGACACATCACCACGGAATCCGCCGCTGGGTAGCAGTGGGATCCAAATCGGGTTCAAAGTCCCACTGATCTTGGAAGGTTTCCGGCCTGGACGAATCGTCCGCATTCGCGCTCAGGGCTGGCCCAATGTCAAACCGCCCGTCGAGGAGCGGGTGCGAGGTTTCGAGGACCGCTGGCCCAGCCCTGAGGTGTTTCAGGACTGACGCAGGGTTACAAGCCGACGTCACCCTGAACGGATTTCACAAGGAACCGCCCAGCATAAGGATGGTTTTTCGAACACGTCGATCGCTCAATCACCGCGTTTGAAACCTGATATTGGACGCCGGGATCTCTAGCCACTAGAATAAGGTCCACTCCCACCATGGCGATTCCCCCCCCCGAATCGCTCCGAGTCCCCCGCCTTTGACTCTCCAAACCATGCCACAACGTCTCGACGATCCTGCTGCGCGTTGGTTAAGAGAAGGATTCTCTCGACGCGGCGATATGACTTCCACGAGCGAGAGGGCGCAAGGGAAATTCTGGCGCATCCCATTACGGAGCTGGGGGATCGCTGCTGGATTCTTGATGGTTGTTCTCAGCATTCAAACTGTACGCGCAGAGACTCCGTCGGTTGATTTTGTCAACGACATCATGCCGGTGCTGACCAAGGCGAGTTGCAATACCGGCGTCTGTCATGCCAAGGCTGGTGGAGGTCAAAACGGATTCGAGCTTTCCTTGCTCGGATTTGAGCCCCAAGACGACTACACGCACTTGGTGCGAGGCGGTCGTGGGCGGCGTGTCTTTCCTGCCGCGCCCGAGCTGAGTTTGATTCTGCAAAAAGCGTCAGGCGAAATCCCTCACGGAGGTGGCATCCGACTGTCAAAAGATTCCAGTGGTTACCGACTGCTGCATCAATGGATTGAGCAGGGAATGCCAGCTTCCCCAGAAAACAACACCCAGGTCACCTCCGTGGAAGTTGACCCGCCCGCGGCAATCCTGAAACCCAACGAGCAGCGGCAGTTGGCCGTGATGGTCAAGTACTCCGATGGCAGTCAGCGTGATGTCACATCGCTGGCTTTGTTTGAGTCCAACGATGACGCAATGATCACGGTCACCGACGACGGGCTGGCGACAGCCAGCGACATCCCCGGCAACGCATCCGTCATGGTCCGCTATCAAGGTCGCGTCGCAGTTCACAGCGCGACCATTCCAATGGCAGCACCAGTGGGCGACGTACCAGAACCGATCAACTTTGTCGACGAGCATGTCTTCGGCAACCTTACCCAGTTAGGAATTCCACCGTCGCCGGTTTGCGATGACGCCACGTTCTTGCGACGCGTGACGTTGGACATCGCCGGGCGACTACCCAGCGAAGAAGAAACCAAAAACTTTCTCGAAAACGAATCTGCCGATCGTCGTATCCAGGTCGTTGATGAGCTGCTGCGGAGCCCGGACTACGCGGACTATTTTGCCAACAAGTGGACGGCGCTGTTGAAGAACCGCCGCGATGATCGCAGCGACATCACATCCAACTTTGCTTTTCACGCTTGGGTGCGTGACAGTCTGCTCGCCAACACACCGTACGATCAAATCGTGCGTGAACTGCTGGCTGCAACGGGAACGATCATCGGCAACCCGCCAGTCGCGTGGTACAAACGCGTGAAAGAGCCGAACCAACAGATCGAAGACGTCTCGCAGCTTTTCCTCGGCGTTCGGTTGCAGTGTGCCCAATGTCACCACCACCCGTTTGAACGATGGAGCCAAGACGATTACTACGCGTTGACTGCGTTCTTTAGCCGTGTCGGGCGCAAACCGACGGCGACGGCAGGCGAAGACCTGATCTTTCACCAACGTGGTGTGGCCGAAGCAAAGAACATGAAGACCGGGACGATGATTCGTCCGATCGCACTGGGCGACCGTGTCGGCGAAATCTCGCCCGATGAGGACCCACGGCTGAAACTGGCCGACTGGATGGCTTCGCCCGAAAACCCGTTCTTCGCCAAAGCGCTCGTCAATCGCTACTGGAAGCACTTTTTCAAACGCGGATTGATCGAACCAGAAGACGACATCCGCGACACGAATCCTCCGACCAACCCTGAATTGCTCGCCGCCTTGGAGCTGCATTTCATCGAGAGCGGATTTGATCTCAAAGACTTGATTCGAGTGATTGCGACCTCCAGGGCCTATCAACTCAGTGCCGCACCGAACGAGCACAACATCGCGGACATGCAAAACTACTCCCGATACTTTCCGAGACGATTGCAAGCCGAGGTTTTGTTGGATGCCATTGATCAAGTGACCGGAGCGACCACCAGCTTTGCAAACCTGCCGCCTGGGACGCGCGCCGTAGCTTTGCCTGACAACAGCTACAACACTTCGTCTCCGTTCTTAAAAGTGTTCGGGCGTCCCGAAAGCACCAGCGTCTGCGAGTGCGAACGTGTTCAGTCGGCTAGTTTGGCTCAAAGCCTGCACTTGATCAACGCGGCTGACATCAAGTCCAAAATAGCGGCGTCAAACGGTCGCGTAGCAAGACTGACCAAGGATGCGAATCCCATCGAAGATCAAGTTCGAGAAATGTACTTGGCCGCGCTGAGTCGTTTGCCCAGCGACGAGGAGTTGCGTATTGCAGCCGCTTATCTGGTCGAGTCTCGCGTCGGTGACGACGGCAAGCCGCTGTCGGAAAACCAGGCCTTGCGGGACAACTTGCAGGATCTCACCTGGGCGTTGATCAACACCAAAGAATTCATCTTCAACCACTAGCACATCATGAATGATCTCCCCAAGACAACTGCGAGACTGGCGGTTGCGGTTCTTGCCTTTTTTGCTGGACACCTCAGCTATGTGAGTGCTCAGTCGGTTTGCTTGCCGGCACCCCGGTTGCTGACAACCATGCCGATGGGCGGCCAAGTCGGTTCGACCGTGGAAGTGACCGTGACTGGCGAATCGATCGAAGGTGCGGAGCAATTGCGGTTTTCGGACCCGAGGATCAGTGCCCTGCCCAAGCTCGACGCCGATGGCCTGCCGCTGGCGGGAAAGTACACCGTGACGATCTCGCCGGACTGCCCTCTGGGAATTCACGAAGCCCGGTTGATGACCCCGTTGGGGCTTTCCACGTCACGTGTGTTCTCGGTGTCGTCGCTGCCAGAAGTGATCCAGGAGAAACCAACACCAACCGCCGAAGCCCCGATGGAGCTGGCGATCAACACGATCTGCAACGCAACAATGCCGGTTCGAGCGGTCAACCATTACTCATTCACTGCCAACAAGGGGCAACGTGTCTTGGTGGAGTGCGCCGCCGATGGGATCGATTCCAAACTGAAAGCCGTGCTGATCGTCGCGGACGAAAAAGGTCGTGACTTGATGGTCGAAAGGCGAGGCGGAGCGATCGATTTCACGGCTCCCAAAGACGGGATCTACCAAGTCAAGGTTCATGAGCTGACGTTCAATGGCGGTCCAGAGTATTTTTATCGACTTGCGATTCGAGATGTTGCGGGTGACGTGATCCCCGATCCATTGCCGTCAACGCAACAAGTCAACGCGTTTTCGTGGCCTCCGCCGGGCTTGTCCGCTGTGGCAGAGATGCGTGAGATCGAACCGAATCAAGACACGACTCAAGAGATCGGGCTGCCGTGTGACATCGCCGGCAGCTTCTATCCCGCCGCCGATGTGGACACCTTTGAGTTTAATGCCAAGAAAGGCGAGATGTGGTGGGTGGAGGTTGCGTCTCAGCGACTGGGCTTGCCAACAGATCCATCCGTATTGGTGCAACAAATCGTTGACGAAGGCGACGATCGCAAGTATGTGGATGTCGCCGAATTGAACGACATCTCAAGTCCGGTGAAAGTTTCCAGCAACGGATACGCCTACGATGGACCGCCGTACAACGCGGGCTCCAGCGACGTGCTGGGTCAGTTTCAAATCCAAATGGACGGTCGCTATCGATTGCAACTGCGAGATCTGTTCGGCGGCACTCGCAACGATCCACGCAACGTCTATCGGATGGTGATCCGCAAAGCCCAGCCAGACTTTGCGCTGGTCGGATGGGCGTTGCACATGATGTTGCGCAACGGGGATCGCAATGCACTTTCCAAACCGATTGCGCTTCGCCCTGGAGCGACCATGGCATTGGAAGTCGTCGTGATTCGCAAGGACGGGTTTGACGGCCCGATCGAACTCAGAATGGACCACTTGCCCGAAGGCGTCGCCGCACAAGGGTTGACGATCCCCGCCAAACAATCGCGAGGCATTATGCTCGTCACGGCCGCGGAAGACGCCCGGCAGGATATGTCGATGGCCGATTTCTATGGCACCGCCGAGATCGATGGGCAAACCGTCACGCGACGCTGTCACCTGGCATCGATGAAATGGCCCGTCAAAGACGGCAAGTCGGAAATCCCCAGTCCAAGGTTGCTGGCCGATGTTCCGATTTCGGTCAGCGCGATCGAGAAAACGCCACTGACGATCTCGCCTCAAGAAGACAAAGTTTGGGAAGCGAAAGCGGGCGAAAAGCTGACCATCCCGATGGTTCAAACATCCAACGCAAAGTTTTCGGGAGCGAACCTGAGCCTCAGCACGTTTGGCGGCGATATGGAGCGTAACCCCACGTTCGACGTCTCGCTCACGGCTGATCGAACCGAAGCCGTGATCGATCTGGCCAAAACCAAAACCCCGCCTGGCGATTACACGATCGCCTTTTACGGAGGCGCTGTCGTCAAGTACGCAGCGAATCCGGACGCTGCCGACGCCAAGACCAATGACATTGCCGACATCATCGTCACCCAGCCCGTCCACATCCGAGTGTTGCCGGAAGAGAAAAAATGAATCCTTCACAAGAATTGTGCTGTCCGGGTCCTGACGCCGCAACGCACAACATAGCCGCGAATCTTGCCGGTACGCGACGCAGTTTTATGAAAATGGGCATCGCCGGTTTTGCGAGCCTCAGCCTGCCAGCGGTCATGCGATTACGCGCGGCCAGTCTCGCTGCAACCGGTTCGACTGCGGCAAGCGAAAAGACCGCCGTGATCTTGGTGTGGAAACCAGGCGGATGCTCTCACATTGACACCTACGACCCCAAACCCGACGCGGGCAGCGAGTATCGCGGACCCTTTGGCATGATCTCGACCAAAGTGACGGGAATGAAGTTCACCGAGTTGCTGCCCAGACAGGCCGCGATCGCTGACAAGTTCACGCTGCTCAGGAGCATGAAACAAGGTGCCGGCGGACACCCGGCCGGCTCGATGCAGATGTTTTCCGGCGACGCCGACACACGCGACAAACCCAAACCGAAGTATCCCGACTGGATGTCGGTGGTCAACTATTTGCGAAGCCAAGAGGGGCCGCGAGAGAATCCGTTGCCACGATACGTCGGCGTCAGTGGGCCATCGACGTATAACGGCCCCGCGTATTTGGGCGATGCCTACTCACCATTCTCAGTGACCGGCGACCCAAATTCTCCCGATTTTGTGGTTCCCAACATCGGGTTGTCCAGTCAAAACGAAGCCGAGAGGATCCGCCGACGCATCGGTCTGCGAGAAAAGCTTGACACGATGTCTCGCGAGTTTGACCGATACGGCGAACTCGGAGCGTTGGACGAATTTGAATCGCAGGCGATGGCATTGCTGACCAACCCCAAGACCAAAGACGCCTTCGACTTGACCCAGGAAGACGACAAGACCCGAGATCGCTACGGTCGAAATGCTTGGGGGCAACAGTTGCTGTTGGCGCGTCGATTGGTCGAGGCCGGAGTCGAAGTATTGACGACCAGCTTGCGTGGTCAACTTTGTGGCCGCGTCAGCAACTGGGACGATCACGCGGTCAACCACCACGTGTTCGACGCGTTGCGTTTCCGCGCCCAGGCGTACGATCAAGCCGTCACGGCGTTGATCGAAGACATCCATGAGCGTGGTTTGTCCAAACGCGTGCTGGTTGTGGTGACGGGTGAGTTTGGACGGACGCCAAAGATCAATTATCAACCCAGCACCGGGGCGGGCAACGCGAGTGCAGCGGCCGGAACCAAGCAACCAGGACGTGACCACTGGCCCCGAGCCTTCTCAAACATCTGGGCCGGCGGTGGAATCGAGACAGGACGCTTCATCGGTTCAACGGACAAACGCGGCGAAGACGTCGTGGAGCGACCATGCGGCCCCGGTGATTTCCTAGCAACGATCTATCATCACTTGGGAATCGATTCGTCCAAGGTTTTCATCAAAGACTTCAACGGCCGCCCCACACCAATCGTCGATCACGGAACACCGATCCCAGAGCTGATGGGATGAAATAAGTCGTAGGTCATGCTACGCATGACGAAGTACGGTACGCCCGTCCTCACGATTGGCCGTCTGGAACTGTGGAAAACTTCTAGTGACGTCCCTTACCCCGACCGCGAAGCCGGTCACAGAGAACACCGCGCAACACACCGTATGCGACAGGTCAAGGCTTTAAGTTGGTTGGCAGGGAAGCCAACGCCTCCTTTCTCGCAAAGATGCGTCCCCCCTGAACCACAACCACAAGCAGTCAGCACTCCACTTCAAGGCACACCACGAACTCAACCAACCAAGACCCGATTAAGTTCAACTGCAGCCGTCACCGGGTACGGGGAGACATCGTTGCGCTTACTCGAAAAGCGAACCACCCGTACTCCGGTGTATGTTATGGATATGCTGTCGGATAGCGGCGTTTCAATTCAGCAGCTTAAACGAATTGAGAAACATTTGAACCTCCTCCTCGGATATTCCACTGCCGACGTCCTTCTGCACGAACATGGAAATACTTTTCGAGTTGTCAAGCGATGACCGTGAAACCGTCATCAGAGGATTCATACAGTTGCCAGCCATCGGGAGGGCTCGAAACAGTGTCCGAATCCAGATTATCGTTTGGTCCGTCGTCTTGCTCCACAAGTAAGCACCCCAGCAACGGTCTTGTAGGATAACAACCACAGCGGTTTGGCTTGAGATTTGCACTTTTACCTGGAGGATCAATCCTGTCTTTTGCTAGCATCGCCCTGCCCCCAGGTGATGTCCAGCCGGGAGGATCCAATGGCACGTCCTGTCTTTAAATTTGCTCTGCCAGATCGGCGGCAATTGAAACAGCTTGAACAGATGAAGTCGCATCACCGCTTGCCGTCCCATCGTCGGCGGGCCGAAGCTATCTTGTTGAGCGTCAGAGATTATTCCGCCGCTCAGATCGCTGACATTGTACAAGGACATCCTGACACGGTGCGTCGGTGGATCGATCGGTTTAACCAGCATGGGATCGATGGAATCACTGACAAGCCGAGAAAGGGAGGTGATCCTGCTCTCAATGATCACGAGCAATCGATCCTTCGTGAACTCATCGAGTGCTATCCCAATCGTGCTCGCACGGTGCTCAGCAAGCTCAAAGAGGAAACCGGAAAGCAGATTAGTCGATCGACACTGCGTCGCTACTGCCATCGCTTTGGTTTGAACTGGAAACGCTTTCGAAAGAGTCTCCGCAAAAAGCGAGATCAGGCCAAATTTGACAAGGCGAAGAGAAAGATTGCCAACTTGGCCGCGAGGCCCGATCGGGATGTCTACTACTTTGATGAATCCGCACTGACGCTCCGGGAAGTCGTGCCATACGGTTGGCAACCTGTGGGCGAACGAATCGAAGTTCCGGTGACCGGAGGATCTCGACCAAGCCTTCAGGCCCTCGGCTTCCAGTCGTGCGAGGGTGACGTTCACTGCTACCTCCATCGTAGCAATGTGAGCACTTGGACGGTCACGTCGGTGATTGATCATTTCATCTCGACGTTGACGCGACCGGCTACAATCGTCATCGACAACGCGTCGGTCCACACCAGCGAGGAGTTTCGTCGTCAAGAATTGGTATGGCAGCAACGCAATGTGGAATTCTTTCGGATACCACCGTACAGTCCTGAGTTGAATCGAATTGAACGATTCTGGGAGAAACTCAAATATGAATTGATGCCGGTCCAGGCCTGGGAAACCTTTGATGATATGCTGGAGTGCGCGACTGCGTGCATTGCAAATATAGGAACCGTATTTCATATGCCGTCGCTGGTTACACAATAACCTGCAAGATCGCTGATGGGGTGCTTAGTACTGCACCCTGTGGGTCCGTATCGCCAACTTCGCGTCGCTGCTGACATCCAAGCAAGGAGCTAGCGACAAATACAACGACAATGAGTTGTGTCCAACGTGATATCAAAACGAATTCTCCTCTTGGTCCTAACGAATTGCGATCTATGCAGGCACAGGACGTGCATGCATAGATCGTGCGTTGAGCTTTGTCGGAGGTTGCCAGCTCAAATGAACTTGCCCGTAGGACTTGGATCGGAGCGTCCAATCCGCCTCAAAAAGATTCTATCTCAAACGACACTTCCGGTGTCAAACCGAAGAGGTACATCTGGATCGCTTTTGCCGGTTCCGGTCCCGTTTCCTTTGCGACTTCTACCTGCGTTTCCAGGTACCAGTCGTAATCATCCGAACCGTAATGTGCCGTCCAGAACTCGCGGTGTGACTCCCGCTGTCGCTCCGCGTACCATTCCGGACACGTCTCACTCTCCCGCCAGAACAACTCCTTCCACGTCGGCTTGGGCGCCTCACACACCAAACTTAGCTCGATGCTGTCGCAGCACTTGCACTCTGGCAACGATGGAACAGACTCCATCCGGCCTTGTGCCGGTGGTGAATCGACTGACCGGCTACCACGTAGCAGCGTCTCTCCGAGACGCTACCCCAACGAGCGCAGCGAGCAGTCACGCCGCCATCCACCAATCTCGTTTAACGCCAAGCCGCAGGCGTAATCGAATCCGCTGACACAACCGAACCCCATCGCCCAGACCACCAATCTCGTTTAACGCACAGCCGCAGGCGTAGGCGAATCCGCCGACACAACCGAAAACCATCGCCCAACCCATCAGCATCAGCACAGCAAAGACGCCGTTCATACAACACGACTCCCCCGACCGCGAAGTCGGTCATAGAAGACAGCCGTCAATTGCGCCCAAGCGGCGGGGAAAAGAAGGTGCGGTGTGCGAATGCAAGAAGAAGCACAATCAACGCTTGAAGTTGGTTGGCAAGGATGCCAACGCCTCCTTTCTCGCAAGGATGCGTACTCCTGACTTGCCCCAAAGAACGATCAGCAATCCACTGCCAGACTCTTCACCTACTCAACCAACAGAGACCCGATTAAGTTCAACGACTGCCCGTCACCGAGGACGGACGATCGATTTTCCATTTAAGTAATCGCGCAAGCCGTCCTTCGGTGCACGGGATGGTTACCCGCCCGCCGGATCAACGCGTGTACCAGGCGGCACGACGGGCCTCTCTGCTGCGGCACCTAACGAATGGACGGACAGAACAGCAGAACGCCGATCACCAACGGAGTCATCATCGTCCTCGATGGCAGCGGCCCAAACAAGTCCGCGTTGATTGTCACGAAACAAGCCAAAGTCCGGCCGGTCCATTGTGATCTGCTTCTCGAATTGCCCGTAGCGGCTGACAAGTTCCGACTTGAGGTCGAAGTCGTCGTCAATCCAGTGGTACAGGAAGTGGATGCCAGCAACGGAATCGCGTGAGTCGATGTCTAGAACCACAAAGTCCGGCGGTATGGCATCGGGTGAAGTCTTGATCGCGAGTGGGCCAACGGCATTGATTGCCGTGCCGATCGCGGAACTATCAGGGAGATAGGGATCCGCAGTCAATCGTGGCCGAAGATCAGCCGTAACGTCGGGTAGAGGCAAGCGAATTAATCGCGTTGCGTATCCGCAGATCAGCCCAAGAACAAACGTCGCAGCAGCGATCTCAGCGGTGCGGTATTTTCGGTTCACGGATTGAGTTCCAAGTCGACGCTAAATTAAGTCGGCGAACGTCGGGGATCACCGAGGCCGCGCGAAAGACTCAGGCCAAACCGATTGACCTGACTCGCGGCCTTCGTGTGCATCCCATTGTTCTGCTCTACGAATCCCAGAACTTCTTGGTGACGCCCGAATTTGACGATACCATGCTGAGTAAAGGTCAACAACGTTTTTCCCATATTCCGTATCCGATTGACGACTGATCATTGCGTCCCGTGCCGAACGCTTGAACAGCTCCATTCGCGACTCTAAAGCATGGAAGTAAAACGGTGCATTCTCTTTCGTCGCGCTTGGAATTGGATAGCGTATGAAGAACTTGTTGGTTCGTGCCATTCGTTCGTATTCGTAGTCGAGTAAAGCATTAACAAACTCCGCTTGTCCCACATTCGGGAGTCGCGCTGCTCGCTCGAAACCTTCAGCGATTGCTGGATGCATTAGGTTGTGCAACTCGAAAACCAGCAAATACCATTTGTCTTGGCCAGACATGTCGGGCGAGCTCGTTATACGGACCATCGCTGGAGCGTTACGACGCGATGGAACATGCTGAGCCATCCCGAGGTCCGGTTCCGTTGGATCCCATTTCACGGTTTCTCCGTTCGATCCGGTCGCAAGTCTTCTCACGACCCACCGAACGATTACGTCGTCTCGAGGAAGAATTCCGTCCATCGCAGGTCGATCCTTGATAATGCGTTCAAGTTCTCGCTCTCCAGTCGATGCGCTCTGGGCAAGAGAAACGGAAGCAAGCCCAATTACGGCTATAAAACTGGTGACGAGGCGCATTCAACTTCCTTGTAGCAGAACGGTAGGATTCACCGAGTCGCGGGAGTTGAGTATCCATGTGTGAAATCACACCACCGCGACTTCGGGTGAGTAGGCCGGGGTCTCTTTGGTTTAGGTTACGGTTTGTTTTCCCTGTTTGCCACCCGTTTCCTCTGGTGGTGTCACAATATTGTAACCATGCCGCATTGACTCCCGGCCCTTCGTAGATCCGGACGTGCCGTGTTACAGCATCCGGCTCCCAGATTTCACCTAGCAATCCGCCTGATGATGGCGAGGCACGAACCAGTGCATTCGACCGACGCGCTGGAGTGCGCGTTGTGAAAGCAGGGGACGGGCTCTCGAAACTCCACGAACAGAAGGAACGCCGCGATCCAGCCTGGTTAGCACCGTGGGTCCGTCACTGAGTACGGTAGGCGTCAGGTCTGAATCGCGTGAAATCCCGACCGCCTTCCCTCGATCGATATTACTCGACTTCGTTCCATTTGATTGGCTTTCAAGCTTCAACGGTAGTATTCGGTCGTCCGAATCCCTGAGTGTCATTTGTCTTCGTCGCTTATTCCACTTCTGGGACATACTCGAATCGGCACGGCTGGATACCGTGGTCGATCAAGAACCTCAGGGTCCTCACTGGTTACCTGACTGACGTGATGTGTAGCGCGCGTGAGCCGACCAAGGTGAACAGCAAGCGTTCTTCGGGGCGACGACTCCGGGTCTCTCCACGAAGCCCGCCAATGTCGCGTCGTGGAGTGCTGCCTTGGGGCATGCACAAACCTTGGGCACTGTAATCACCTGATTGAGGCCAACAGGTACAAAATTTCGGAGCTATTCCCGTTCACTGCCGCGCACACCACCCACAGTCCATTCATCCTCACTACCTTTCTGCCTGTCTCGATCCCAACAGTCCAGTGCTTCAACGACTGACTTCGACCACCGGTCTTATACAGCCGCTGCAACACTCAATACTGGGCCTGTGGCTAGCAGCTACCCAGGCGGGATCTCCCCCCGCTCGTCAATCAGACCTTGCCAGTCCGCACGTGCACCGTGTTGTTATTCGTCGGCGTGGGGCCGCTCGTTATGGGTGTCGTGAAGATTGTCTACAGTAGTCGTTTGCTTGCCCGATGTTCGCAATCGCTTCTCTTCCTCGCGAGCCTTCTGCAACGCAACCGCCTCGCGTGGTAGCTTGAATTCCGGTCCCGTCGGGAAGTACTGCACCTCGTCAGCTGAGTGCATCTTGGGCAATTGAGAGTCGCCATCTGATGCACCAAATCGACATCCACCGAGCCAAAGCAGTATCGCTACGGCAACGATGCATAGCGTCTGATGAGTCCACCATGCAAGATTGGGCAGTGCGATGTTCACAGCAGTGGCTCCGTGGATCGAAGTGGTGGTCGTGGAAAGGGAATTTCAATCGACGACCGTCCCGCATCACGGGGGGGCGGGAGTTGACTCTGATTTAAAGACAGACCGGCCACCGCCACTCCTGTACATGCGATGGTTCGCAGCCATGTCGATCATCCGGCAAACCACAAGCGACATGCGATTGCCGCAAGCAGCAAAGCCGTTCCGAAAACGACGCCGTATTGTATTCTAATCTGACTCCAGTCCCAAGCCATGCGGATGCCACGATATTGATCAGCATCGCGATCCGGATCATCGTCACATTCAAGCTTCGGAATCACGGCAAACACACCGAGCGGGACCACTGGAATAAAGACGAGGCACCGCCAGAGAACGGATTGATAAACGATCGGATCGTACCCAGCATCCTCCGCCAGTTTGGCCACGTCGCCAGAAAGGCGTATTCGATTCTTGCGTCCATACAATTGATGATCGGATACGCCGTAAAAGACAAGGGAATCGGTCTCGCTACCTGCGATTAGACGTTCAACAATCGCCGGACTGATCTCGTCTGGGTAGATGGCATCGTTCGACTTCGGCGAGTCATATGGATTCATTGCCGGTAGCGGCTTGGTCTTGGGATGCGAACGGTGGTGATCAACGAGGACGCGCGAACGATTCCCCATTGCCAAACCGCTAGAAACGCGTCCTTCGGTGGATGTCATGGTTACGCCCAATATGTTTCGCTCAGTCGGAGTTTGCTGCACGCGTTTCTTTCGCACTTTCGCTATCGGCGCTTTCGATGTCCTTCTTACCATCTAAATCTTGAACGCATTGAGCAAGCTGTTTGAAAAAGTCGCTTTGGTAGGTGCCGGTTCCGTCAAGTCTAACAGGAGTGGCGGAAACCGTACCATTCCCAAACGCAATGAAGATGCTTTTGACTCTGCCTTCCTCGATTGCTACGTCCATCCAGAATTGCGGGTCCCCGTTCACCCAGTACGTAACTGACCCTTTCCCGTCGCTCAATTCCTGCCGTTGCGTTGGGCTGTGCTCCCTGAAAGAATGGTTGCTGCGATCGAACAACTGGTCAATCTCAGCTAAAGCAAGCTCGTCCGTTTTTGCATTTTGTCTCGCGATGAGATTTTTAAGTTCTGCGACGGTCATGCCCACAGAAACGCCGTAGATCTTCTTCCATTCTGCCTTAAAGGTGCGGAAACGCTTTGAACTCGTGATTGAGTCAGCGTCCGAAAAATCAATCTCGGCGTCGACTGCTGGTACAGGTGAAGCAGATCGTTGACCAAATGCAACGCCTGAAAGTGCAATACAGGTCATCGCAAGCGAGAGAAGGATGTGATTCATTGGCGTAACGACGGCCATCACCGGGCACGGCCAATGTGGTTTCCATTTGTAAGCGCCCCATGCCGTGCTCCGGTGGATGGCATGGTTTGCCGCTTCTTGGAGCGGATTGGAGCCAACCACGACGCCCTATGTTCAACAAATCGTATCAGGTGCAACCACCGGCAGCAAATTGCGCCGAGAGACAACAGTTCGACTTCACCACGCCATTCATACAAGCAGCTCGCTAGTCGAGTCTTAGGTCTGCCCAGGCCGCAGCAAGACCAAGTGTAAGAATAACGATGAACGATCGAATTGGCGCGATGACGGGCCAAGGACCAGCGAGGAAGCCAGCAACAAGCACGGTCACGACAAACGTTCGCACGGGTCGCTTACGCCGAATGTTCAATTGAAGCACAACGACACGTGGTGTTGTGGCGTCTTCGTCGTTAGGTGGCGAATATGGATTGATGAGTCATACCTGTCCTCAGTGCGAATGAGTCTGCACCGTGAGGCAGTGTTGCGGTGAGAGACTGTAGTCGTGTCGGCGTAACGAATTGTGATAACCGGGTGGCCGCGATTGATCTTCCATTTGAAAACGCGCTGTCGGCCACTCCGCGTTCATCGCTTGGTTCTGCTGTCGTTTGCCTTGATTTGTTCGACAATACTCCGGTAGTGAGATTTCATCGCCTGTTTGGTTGCTGCTGGATCGTCGCCAACTTCAAAAATGCGACCAGTTGGCGCGATTTCTTGCAGGATAGTCTTTACACAATCGCTTACGCGAAGCACGTGATGCGAAAAATAGAAGTCGCGATGAAAGCCAACACTGCGCGTGAAAGTGTCATCATCAACATGTTCGATCAGCATCGGAATCGCAGCAGGGCCAATATCTATTAGTCTTTGAGCCGGACTGGGATTGTACTCTCCAACCAATTCGGGTGCTGATGTGCGAATCGCGTGATGTAATCGATCAGCAAATAGGATGTCACAGCTTCCCGGTTGCGAAACTTGCACGCCGTCTTGGTCACGGAGGAGGAAGATCAGACGTTCTATCGGTTTAGATTCTGGCGGCAACTCTTCGGATGCCATTCTTCTCAGTGTTGAGACGATTTCTTTTGCACGTGGAAGATGCTGCGACTTTGGAAAGTCCTTCACAAACTTTCCAGACTTTCGCAGCAATTCGTTTCGTTTAACCTCTGGGTCATCGAAACCTCGAATGATTGCCCAGATCGCGAGCGTGTCATCCGGAGCGTCAACCTTGATAACGACAGGCGGGTTCGCAACAAGGTCGAGTGTTTCCACTGAGGAAAGGTCGATGCTTTGCGCAAACAAGGCGGAATTCCACAAGAGTAATACTACAGCAAAGCTCAACCGTGGGAATCGCATCCTATCTCTCCAGCAGAACGACCGCCGTCACCTAGCGGCCGGAGTTTTGTTAGGGTTCAAGTAAATGTCAGTTCGGCCGCTTAGGTGCACGGCCTTGTTCGTCGTAGCTCCCTGGACCAACTCGCATTTTAGTGTAACTGGTTTGCAAGCCGCAACTATTAGTCCGCAGTCATTCGGTCAATCATGCGGCGTTCGCGCCGTAAGTACATTCTCCACGAAATAAATTCTGGGATATGGTCAGTCGCCCAAACCAGCGTTGTAGCTATGAGGATCGCCGCGAGGGCATTGATCAATACGCAGATCGGATGATGCGTCGAATCAAATTTGCATGGACCAGAGTTGTGTTTCGGATGATCTGCCAAATAGTCGGTGCGAGAAGTAGCAGGAAAGCCGTAATGGATTGTGTGCGGTTGTCGAATACAGTAATCCGGTATTGGGCCTCTGTAGTTGATCAACGAGTACTGTGGAAAGGGAATCTGATTCACTGCGAGAGAGCATGCCACGGCAGCAACAAGGATAAGCAATAGGCGGAGAGAGAAGTTTGGGCGAATCAACGAATGTCACTCTAACGACGAACAGCGGCATTCACCGAGGCACGGCGAATGACCTAAACTCAGTTAAACGTCGACTCCGTGCCTTCGGTGCTATGCATGGTTCGTCGATCAAGATTCGGTCTGACAGGTTCGTTCGGATCTACCTCATACAGTGCTTTGAGCGTGCGTTGCCGTGCCCTTTTCTAAGGCAATCAACTCGGACACAGTCGACAGTACGCTCACCTTAATTGCATCAACCATCATATCACCGAACGGCCAGCCCAAAATCGACCTGAGCAGCCAAGGTATTGCATATGTGACCTGAATTTCAAGGTGCGTCTGGAAACCGGCTGAGGAGGTGAGCGTGTACACACACGTTAGTTCCGTTGTACCAAACCAATGTGTTTCGCGGTTTGCGGATGCGAAAACTCGTGGCGATTGTTCTGTCAGCGACATCTCGGTCTCGATGTCTATATGCAGCAAGCGTGCAATAGAGTCAATCCGAGCGTCTGGAGTTCTTTCTCGAAGATAACTTGCAACCTCATCCGCCGGAACATCAATGGCCAATTCGATCTTCGGTATTGCTTGCATCTTCATTCGACGAACGTTACCCGTCACCGAGTACGGACAGTTGAGTTTCCATTTGTAAAATCGCGCAAGCCGTACTTCGGTGCACGGGATGGTCAGCCACTTTTGCAGCGGATTCAAGCCGACCCCGCCGATTTGACGCCAGCAGATTACTCGACTGTGTCAGCCACGAGGATACAATGTAAGATGTTAGCAATCAAAGCAGGAGGCCGAAAATGATACGAATAGTTGTTCAAGCTGATGTTGCCGATCAAATTCGCCGTTCCGACGGCCAGATTGAGTTGGTCGATGACCAAGGCAACCGCGTTGGTGTGGTGCGTCGCCCGCCAACGGACGATGAGATCAAGTTCGCAAAGTCACGGATTGGCAGTACGGGACCGAAGTTCACCGTGGATGAACTAATTGCGAAGGTTGAGGCGTTGGGAGTTACGAAGTACTGTTGTCGATGGAAGCCGTTGAAGACGTATTGCGTATCACCATGGCGAGCGGTTCCAAATCGGAGGTTGTAAAAGCGTCAACACAGATTCAAGGAGCGTTGAAGCCTGATCCGGTTGCCGCTGGCGATCACTTGAGCGAAGGCTTGTATTTCATTGACCGCGAGCCATTGCGCGGGTTCTATACGATTGACGTTGATGAGATGCTGGTCGAAATTGTCAACGTCAAACAGGTGTGACCTCAGTCGGCGAACGCAGAGATCACCCAACCGCGGCAGTGGTCTTTTGTGGTACGTAACGACAACACCCGCGGCTTGGGTGCATCGACATGGATCATCACGGTACAAGCAGCGACGGTTGGAAGCAACGTCGCTCGTTGCCATTGTACCCGGTGGGCGTGACAGTCGGGCAATCGAACCCTGGAGTCTGCTCCTTCATCCACTCTGCACTCGATCACTAGCCTCGGTGATCGTTACAAATCAACGAGTACGAGCGGACAAGCCACCATTGCCGAACGATGCTTTCGAGTACTTCGGTACTTCGGCACTTCGGTGCATGGTGCATTTGACTATTCCCGTACAAGAACGATCTTGGGTCGGCTATTCTCAGCGAATCGCAACACCAATTCAACCGACGCTGAGTCCTTAGTTCCAGACGCCAAAATCCAGCCATCGCCCTTCGCTTTGGGACGATCATGTATCGAAACCGAATTCGGGTCCACGATGCCATCGAGATCAGCCCCGTAAAAGCCATCGTCCGGTGCGTCGAGTTTGAAAATCAGGCGATCGGATAGCATGTCATTTTGCAAGAAAACTGCTCGGACAGTATGGCCCCGGTCAAATGTCAATATTGCGGTTGCAGCATTGTCCGTTACGGCATCAAGGGACAGACCACGATTGTAATCCTCCAGAATGCTCCATTCGTGAATGCCAAACGCCGTTTTTGTACGCGAGTCCATCGTGCCCGCAATCGGGGTCTTGCCGCAGCCGACAATGGCAATCGCAACAGTCACCACAAGCGAGATGATTTGACGATGTGTTGTCATCACAAAGTTGTATCTGACGGGGAACGGTGGTCGTCAGCGGGCGCGGCCAATGTGTTGTCCATTTGTAAACGCCGTATGCCGTGCTCCGTTGCACGACTTGGTTATCTGCCATCCTCTTCATTAACATCGGAGCAGACGAAAGCCATTTCTTTAGCAAGGTCAAAGTCTAGCTTCCAGTCCGCCGTGGGAACGGCAAGGTCGAACAGCCCGATAAAGTCAGATGGGTCGTCATCATCGTCAGCGCGGGTCAGGCCAAGCCGATTAAGTTCGTCAATGGCAAGTCCAACGTCTTCGCTCCGTTGGACGTTCAATTCAGATAGATATGCCAACGCCTCGCCGCCAGTTGGGTCGTATGCCGTCATGCGGCAAGCTAGCGAGAGGACCATTTGGCAGATTTCCGACGCGTCGATGTGAACCTCGTCGTCGTCGTTTTCTTGCCGTTCGACGATTGCGTAATTGACTGCGGACGTGACGTGTTGCAGATCAGCTGGTAAGTCGTCAGTATGCGGCGGATGGTCGTCAACTGTGCGAACGGACGATGGCAACTTGGGAGGAGCATACGGATTCAGGCGAGGGTCATCGGTCATTGTTGTGTGGAACAGAATCTCAGTCGGATATCGTCCAGGATCACGGCGGACGAACGAAAAGGCGACCATTGGGTAACGGAGCCTTAAGTCCTGCCGTGCATCCGTTTGTTCTGTCGTCTTCCGATGGCGGCACCGTACCGTCGCAATCCGACAGTCGGATTGTATCGCCTTCGAGGACCACACTGCAAATCGATTCCTGGATTCCGCTCTTGATTCTGTCCCGTCAAAGATGTGGCCGAAGTCGAATGCCGATGCCGGACCGTCACATGCGATCCAATGGCATCAAGTGATTCGAGCATTGGATCCGATCGGGCATCTTTTCATGCGCAACGGATCAGCGAGAGATCGCGTTGCCGAAGCCAACATATCGCTGTCGGCGCCAAGATCAGCCAACTCAGTCCGATGGCCGGGCACAACATCGATGCGCAACCATCGAGCATTACGACGACAGAACGGTTGCCGTCACTTAGGACGGGCGATTGATTTTCCATTTGTAAAACCTCGCAAGCCGTCATCAGGTGCACGGCTTGGTTCTGGCTAAACGTCCTGCTCGTGCCCAGCATCGCGGTGCTCGTGCTCGTAATCGATCGCCATCGCATTGCCAGAACGGGACTGATCAGCCGGTCGCGGCGGTTGATTTTCCATTTCAAAACGCCCGGCTACCCCGATTCGGTTGCATCGGATGGTTCGCCGCCTTCGCGTCGCAGATGATCGTTGAGGCCAGCAGACCAGTGAAACACCAACAAATATAAACCACTTGATAGCGTCAAAGCAAACGTACCCGCTATCCACATCCTAGACGAATGATCGGAAACCGAGTTGCTATATGGAAAGCCCGGCGACGTGAACGGGAAGGTGATGTTGAGGGTCAACATGTACGTAAATCCAAGGACGAATCCCGCGACGAGACCACGAATTAGTCGCTGTGGGATGCCAGAAAGCCAGGAATCGTGTTTCGTGCCCAAGAGAACGCTCGTTGCGCCGCCGAGTATGCAAGGAAAACCAACCATCACAGCAAGAAAGTTCGTGCCGCAAAGAGCGTAGTATGCGAGACCAATTGCGAGCCCGGCAACGAATCCAAATATCGCCCATAGCGTTGATCGACGTACCCAACCCGCCCACAGCCCAAGAAGTGGCGGGTAAATGAACCCAAGGTTGTTTGCCAATCTCAAGTCGTGGGTCATGGGTGAGTCTGTGCTCGATGGGATCAATGCCATCGCAGCCAAGAAACTTACGGCTCCCAGAGCAGCGCCAGCGAGAAGTAGTACCTCGGCTGAAACCGATCGCGGTTCAGATGATGGAACGAGCTCGAATCCTGACGTTGGTGGGGAATATGGATTTGCGTCAGGGTTCACGTTGTCGTCACACTGTATTTGGTCGGCGAACGAATTGCGATCTATGCAGGCACAGGACGTGCATGCATAGATCGGGCGTTGAGCTTTGTCGGAGGTTGACGTCCCGTAGGACTTGGATCGGAGCGTCCAATCCACCCTCAAAAAGATTCTATCTCAAACGACACTTCCGGTGTCAAACCAGGCAGGTACATCTGGATCGCTTTTGCCGGTTCCGGTCCCGTTTCCTTTGCGACTTCTACCTGCGTTTCCAGGTACCAGTCGTAATCATCCGAACCGTAATGTGCCGTCCAGAACTCGCGGTGTGACTCCCGCTGTCGCTCCGCGTACCATTCCGGACACGTCTCACTCTCCCGCCAGAACAACTCCTTCCACGTCGGCTTGGGCGCCTCACACACCAAACTTAGCTCGATGCTGTCGCAGCACTTGCACTCTGGCAACGATGGAACAGACTCCATCCGGCCTTGTGCCGGTGGTGAATCGACTGACCAGCTACCACGTAGCAGCGTCTCTCCGAGACGCTACCCCAACGAGCGCAGCGAGCAGTCACGCCGCCATCCACCAATCTCGTTTAACGCCAAGCCGCAGGCGTAATCGAATCCGCTGACACAACCGAACCCCATCGCCCAGACCACCAATCTCGTTTAACGCACAGCCGCAGGCGTAGGCGAATCCGCCGACACAACCGAAAACCATCGCCCAACCCATCAGCATCAGCACAGCAAAGACGCCGTTCATACAACACGACTCCCCCGACCGCGAAGTCGGTCATAGAAGATAGCCGTCAATTGCGCCCAAGCGGCGGGCGTAAGAAGGTGCGGTGTGCGAATGCAAGAAGAAGCACAATCAACGCTTGAAGTTGGTTGGCAAGGATGCCAACGCCTCCTTTCTCGCAAGGATGCGTACTCCTAACTTGCCCCAAAGAACGATCAGCAATCCACTGCCAGACTCATCACCTACTCAACCAACAGAGACCCGATTAAGTTCAACGTTACGGGTCACGCGGTCGGCGCGGTTGATCTTCCATTGTCGAATCGCCCCGACTCGCCGACTCGGGTGCTTCGGCTGGTTCGCCGCTCGCTGCTGGCATTGTGCGACCGAACCAATCACTGCGGTCCGATGCTGCGTGACGCAAGCCGAAAATCGAAGGCAAATCGTCATCGACAGTGAAGACTACGACGTACGGAAACCAATCGACCAACGCGCCACGAAATTCACCGCCAATCCGTCCAAATGATTCCGGCCGCTCGATTGTCGATTGAATAATCGATCGGACGTTCGCGCGAAAACGATTGCCAAGAGTACGAGCAATCGAGTCGTAGTATGCGCACGCGGTCGCTAGGTCTACGGCGAAGAGCGGATGATAGCGTTCAGTCGCCATCTACACGCCGCCACACCTCGTCAGCGTCAATCGCGATATCAGGATTCGCAAGCAATTCGTCTCGTCTGCGATTCATCTCCGCAAGTTCATCTTCCGGTAACATCAACGGAGCTGAAGCGGCAAGGTCATTCCAGAGCTGTGTGACGACAGCTAGCTTTTCATCGGGCGGTAACGCGCGAAGTGATTCTTGAAGTGTCATGGATCGATCCTTTCTCGAGGGTACCTCAGTATAACATCACCCAGAAAGAGGGAAAGCGACCGCAAATCACGAAGGAAACCAAGCGTTCAGTGTCCGCCAAACGGATTCTGTCGGCGAACGGGGCGGTTCAGCGGGGCCGCGCGAACGACTTACCACTTCTAAAACCTCAACTCGCGGCCTCCGTTGCAACCGATGGTTCGTCGGCCGCTAAAGCGAGTAAGAAGTTGGCCCCGCCTGTTCGGTTTCCAGATTATATTGCGAAAATCACCCTTTGACCATCGCATTCCACGTTCAGGTTTGCGCACTATCAGATCGAAGCCATAATCCCCTCGATGAATTTTGCGTTGAAGTAGCCGATCGCGAGGGTCAGCAGGACGAAGATAAACATCCCAAGCCGCGAGCATCTCCGCTTGCTGCGTACCGCCAGCCACAACACGACGTTGAAGCTGGCAGGCAAACAAAAGACCATGATGAACCATGTCGGCTGCTCGAAGATCGCAAATGAGTCGACGAATCCGACGAACGCAAATGCGACAAAATTAAGGACAAAGCATCCAATCGCGTAGACGATGTAGTCATTGACGCTATGTGTTGTCGGTTCGACAAAGTCGTCAGAGAGCGGCATCGCTATTGTTGATCCGACGAACGTTGCCCGTCAGCGGGCCGGGAAGGTTAGGTATTCAATCGCAAAACGCGGGCAAGCCCGACTCTGTTGCACGGCATGGTTCGCCGCATGCGCGGTTGAGAAACACTGGGATCATTCATCATCGTCTGCCGTAGCCCTCGCCGCAAATGTCAGACCAGGACCGTGGCATCTTTTCGTGCCGCAATAGTTCGATCTCAGCCTGTACTCGGAGTGATCGAGCACGGAGTACATCATCCGATGAGCAACGTCGTCGCGCATAGCGAGCCACGTAAGACTCCTCTTCAAGTCGCTTGGAATCGACCGTCGATTTCAATCGTTCCGTTATGGGATTCATGTCGAACGCCTCGCCGTTCTCCGATTCCGTCGCCAAAGCCTCGCGACAGTATCGACAGGTCCGATTGAGCAGCCATACGCTCAAACGGATGAAGAAAGTGACACATACAGGGACAAGAAAGAGTGTTACATATAACGCAATTGACTGGGTAGTGGTCCCAAGAAATCCCGAAACTGCGCCAATGAACACGACCAAGAGTACGCTGCCGGTAGCATAAACGGTTGTGTCAGTGGTGATGTGTTTCGAGTCGATCATGGTATGGTCGGCAAAACGGTGATTCGGTCAAGGCGTGTCGGCGAACGCAGAGATCACCCAGCCGCGGCGGTGGTCTCTTGTGGTACGTAGCGACAACACCCGCGGCTTGGGTGCATCGACATTGATCATCGCGGTACAAGGAGCGACGGCCCGAACCAGCGTCGCGCGTTGCCATTGTACCCGGTCAACTCGACCGTGGGTTAATCGAGATCTCCGCTCCGTCTCTGTCTCCACACTGCACTCGATCACTAGCCGCGCTGATCGGCAGCGGTAACGGGGCCGCCGCCAAAAAACTATGATTTCGGAATCCGAGTCATCGGCGGCACCCGTTCACCGCATGGTTATTTGCCGTCGGTCTCCATCAACATCAACGTCAACGCATCAGCAGGCTTGTGCGCGGTCTTGCAGTTGAAGTACTCGTCAAACTTTAGGTTACCGTCCTGGATCAAGTGATGCAAAGCACGTTCCGTGAAGAAAAGGTCGCAGTACGGCAAGGCGGCGATTGCATGACGAAAGTCAAACAGATCGTTAGGTTTGTACTTGCGGTTTTTGTCCCATCGTAAAGCTGCGTGCAGTCCTGCCCCGATGCGCAATGACGGGAACTGATGCGTCACTTTGTTCAGTCGAAACGCGTGATAAATCATATTTGCAAGCATCTGACCGCTAGACATGTCCTGCTGTTCTGCTTCCGTGAGCGCATTGCCGGTGTCTCGCTTATAGATGTACTGGAATAGGTCGCAGAAGGTTTCGTTGTGGACGTCTAGAATTCCTTGGACTTCGGAAAGGAACACGCCCTTGAACGAGGAGTGTTCGTCAATATGAGCGAACTTGCCGGCATTGAGATTACCGGAAATGTCTTCGAACGGTGATTTCTTCGCCGCAGCTTTGTCGGGCCCCATCACATTTAGCATATCTTCGAGGCCCAAAGTCCACATGTGGTCGGCGAAGGACTTTTGCATCGCCATGTTAATGTCATCCGGCATTTCGTAGCAGTCAGGAGTCACGAAGCCGAGGACGTATGCTGTCTTTGTCCACACGAGTTCATTCAAATCGTGAACTGCGTTTTGTGATTTGCGGGAAGACTCAACGAAATGAAAGACCTCCAGTTCGATGCGCTGCATGATAGGGAGCATGCAAACTCCGAGGGACAGGTCGTCAATTAGGCGAGCAGTCGCCATTAGTGTCTGCTCGTCATCCTGCTTCATCACCTCGAAGTAGATGTCCGCATTCAGTGGACAAATCAACGATCCGTCGGCGACGCGAGTTTCGACAACACGGAGAAGCTTCTTGGTGTCAGAGCAATTCGAGCGACCTAGGCGAACATCTCGAAGCAGAGCCCAGTACTTTGTATCGAGATACAGTTTTGTCCGTCCGCTGATTTCATGTGCCAGCGCGATCCTTTTGCGCCGGACGTACGTCGAGACATCAATTTCGGGTTGGGTGAGGTGCTCGATGATAGAAGGCGACATCGGAATCCGTTCACCAAAGGAATTTAGGGAACCGTTCGAAGCGTAGACACTTGTCGGTTGTTTCAGGTTCGTTGCGGCAAATAACGCAGAGATCACCCAGCCACGGCGGTGGTCTCTTGTGGTACGTAACGACAACACCCGCGGCTTGGGTGCATCGACATTGATCATCGCGGTACAAGGAGCGACGGCCCGAACCAGCGTCGCTCGTTGCCATTGTACCCCGTCAACTCGACCGAGGGGCAATTGAGAACTCCGCTCCGACTCTGCCTCCACACTGCACTCGATCACTAGCCGCGCTGATCGAATTGCGATAACCGGGTGGCCGCGGTTGATCTTCCATTTGTAAACGCGCTGTCGGCCACTCCGCGTTCATCGCTTGGTTATGTCACTTCTCTCAATTGACTTGCGAATGCAATTTCACCGAGGCACCGTGGCGTGAACTCGACGTCCTCGTGAACCCAGTGGCGGAGTGTCCGCACATTCTCACCGGCGCCTGTCATCTCTTCTACGTTGGCGATACCGCGGTCTGCACGCTTTGTCCGCTTATAGATGGCAATAACTCTTGCGCTCGATGAAAAAATCAGACGTCGCCTTGGGTGCATGAGCACAACATAGTCAGACTCCCATTCTGACTCAGAAGTTGGCATCGTGATGACCGTTGAAAGAACCTTCTTTGTCTCTACGGTTGTCGCGTTTGGTAGCGAATGGCTGCTCGGACTTGGCGCAAGTGCGTTCCATACGGTTTCGAGTGTGTTGCCCGGTTGGTCCATAATCGCAACCCGGAATTGCGAATCGGACAGGAACAGTGAAGTCGTCTCAAACAAGAATCCAACATTCACGGGACGGGTTCGTTGACCAATGAAATGTGCTTCAAGGGCCTCAAGGAGTTGACGCTCCGTATCGGTTACGGGGTCTTTGATCGACTGGCCAGCACTTGCGCGGACCATCATGCTCTGCTTTAGTTCCTGCACGTCGCTTTCGGTCAGCATTGAAACCGCCGCAGCGAAGAGATCGCCGCCTGACGCATCAAGCGCACGTTTGCAATCTGCTAATCCAGCATTCGTCAGCTGACGTAGCCCCTTGAGCTTTATCGGATCAACCATCGGCATCCTGTTTTGACATAACGCAGAAATCACCCAGCCGCGGCGGTGGTCTCTTGTGGTGCGTAACGACGACACCCGCGGCTTGGGTGCATCGACATTGATCATCGCGGTACAAGGAGCGACGGTTGGGAAGCATCGCCGCCCGTTGCCATTGTACCGGTTGAACTCGGCCGTGGGCAATTCGATCACTCAGATCAGTTCCTGCGTCTACTTTGCACTCGATCGCTAGCCGCGCTGATCGGCAGAGATCACCCAGCCGCGGCGGTGGTCTCTTGTGGTACGTAACGACGACACCCGCGGCTTGGGTGCATCGACATTGATCATCGCGGTACAAGGAGCGACGGTTGGGAAGCATCGCCGCCCGTTGCCATTGTACCGGTTGAACTCGGCCGTGGGCAATTCGATCACTCTGATCAGTTCCTGCCTCCACTCTGCACTCGATCGCTAGCCGCGCTGATCGGTACCCGTCACCGGGCCGGGAAAGTTGATTGTCCATTTGTGAAACCGCGCAAGCCCGGCTCCGGTGCACGGGCTGGTTCCCCGCCATGGTAGCGGAGTTAACGTCAGCCACCCTGATTGACGTCAAACAAATCATATCGAGCACGATGACGGACAGCAAACTCGATCGGAGCTACGACCCCGCGCAACAATCCGGTTGCGTTAGCGTTCGTGGAAATGCGTGAAGGCCGCGGCTTCAAGTTCGCCGTCACCGGAAATTGCGTCGCCGGTCTCGTCGCGTAGGTCATACGGTTGTTGGATCCCGCCAAGCGCGGCACCACCATCAATTGCAACGAGCAAGGTGTACATCGCATCCGTTAATACACCATCCACCAGTGTGCGAAGGTCAACCATTTGTTTCGGATCAAGGTTCAGGGCATCAACCATGTTGGCGACAGCAGCATCTGACGATGCGTCAAAGTACGAGCTGAGAATCGCATCTTTTTCTGCCCTGCATAGCATCGCGAATTCGTCAGCGTTCATGTTCGTATTTGAGCTGCAATTGATTCAGTCGGGGAACGGTACGGATCACGTGGTCGCCGCAAACGACTGACCACTTCAATAAACTCAACTCGGCGACTCACGTGCATCCGCTGGTTCGTCAGGTTTCTTCCGACTCGGTACCCACACCCATGTAGCCTGCAGCACACGGAAGAATGACGCGTGATTGCTGTTTGGCGACCGCGAGCTTGCGGATTTGCCGATTGAGTCTACGAGAAAACGAATTGACAGCGGTCCAGTCCCAGTCTGCTGGATTACCCATCCGATTATAGGTCTCGGCCCACTTGTTGGCACGTGTTTCCGAGTTGTGATTGGAATGGGAGTTTGCCAGACGTCCGTTCCGAGGCGATTGGAGGTACAATTGAATAAGTCCCCAGCCTTCACAGCAGTAACGGGTGGTTGCACCGTTACATTTCTTCGGGTTCAGTTCTATGTGTTGAATGTTGATGTTGCCCTTTGCCTCTTCGGCGTAGATTTGAAAATGCAGCGATCCAGTTGGCAGCAACGACCAATCCGTGATTGCGTAATGCCGTTCGATGTGGGCCACGGACGTGAATTCCTCCAGTTCGCAGTCAAACTCAGAGTACAGTTCGAAGACCCGGCACGGCATCGATTCGAACAGGTACGCGAGAATCTGCGTGTGATCTTCGGCGTGAGAATAGAAATCGCAGTTGGGCACGAGGACCGTTCTTTGTGGTTGCTTCTATGGACGAACGGTGGCGTTGACCGAGCGACGCCATTGTGGTTTCCATGTTCATCCGCCCGATGCGTCGCTTCGGTCCAACGCATGGTTCTGTCGTCTTCCGAGGCGGTACCCTACCGCCGGGATGCGACCGTTGGATTGTACCGCCTTTTTCGACCGCTCTGCAATTCGAGCCCTGGATTCGTTCCTGTTTTCGACCCGCCGACGATGTGGCCGAAGTCGAATGCTGAGGCCGGACCGTCACACGTGTTCCAATGGCAACAGATGACTCGAACATCCGGTCGACCGCACTCCATTTCACGCGCAACAGTTCGGCGAGAGGACGCATTGCCGAAGCCAACAACATGCTGTCGGCCACAAGATCTGCCAACTCATTCGAGTGGTCGATCGCTACATCGACACGCGACGATCGAGCACTGTAACGACAGAACGACCGCGATGTGCGGGCGTCGGGAGTTGGGCATCCATGTCTAATTGCTGACCACCGACGCTCCGTACCATCGCATGGTTCTGTCGTCTTCCGATGGCGGCACCGTACCGCCGGGATCCGACCACTGGATTGTATCGTCCGCTGAGACCTCGTTGCAAATCGAGTCCTGGATTCCGCTCCTGATTTTGCCCCGCCGACGATGTGGTCGAAGTCGAATGCTGAGGCCGGACCGTCACACGCGATCCAATGGCAACAGATGATTCGAGTATCCGGTCGACCGCACTCCATTTCGCGCGCAACAGTTCGGCGAGAGGACGCATTGCCGAAGTCAACAACATGCTGTCGGCCCCAAGATCTGCCAACTCATTCGACTGGTCGATCACTACATCGATACGCGACGATCGAGCACTGTAACGACAGAACGTCAGCCGTAACCGAGCGGCGACGAAAGATTTTCCATTTCAAGACCGCCCGACTTCGCCGCTTCGGTTCACGGCATGGTTATTTGGCAGTTCGGGATTTGGGTCAGACATAGCTTTGCCGATCGCCGGTAAACACAAATGGGTGTTTGTTTACGTCAAACAGATCGTACAGAGCGTCCGTACCATTGTCCAGTTTCAATTGGCACTCGGCGGTTGTGATTGGTACACACCAAATGAGATGCACGGGATCAGAATCAATCTGAAGTCTGTCACCAAGCGTTGAATCGGGATTGACGATTGATGGCATGAAAAACAGCGAGTCCAGATGCTTGGTGTCAAAAAGTCGTTCCGGCGGCTGGCCATTCGGCATCGAGTGCCCCCAGTGTAACCAAGTATTGTTGTCATGGACGAAATGCGCCAGCCTGCGAAGCAGCTCGGGGTAATCGTCGCGGTCTTCGGTCGAGTAGAAGACAAGCTCTGCGCGGCGATAGTCGGCACCCAGTTCGCTCGGTGAATTCATCGGCAGATCGCTCATTCCGCCAGTTACGAATGTGAAGAAGTCCCGCTTGCCGTTGGGCGGGAATCGATAGACGTCGATATGCGGAACTAATGGCAACAATTCGTGCAACACGGTGTCGGATTCACCAAAGAGATCGGAGTAAACGCGTTCGCGTTCTTCGGTATTTGAAAGCGTCGATTCGTCGAGGAACCCGACCTCGGGTTTCAAATCGCTACGGTCGCCATATCTGATCAACCTCGAACCACCCTTCGATGTTCCAACATTCTCTGACGCGGGCTTGCGACGAAACCAGTCTTTCATTGCCATGTGGAGCAGCCTCAGCCAAATAACGACCGGCATCACCGAGCACGAGCAGTTGACTCAACACAAGTCAAAACGGCCGACCGAGTGCTTCGCGTGCATGCCATGGTTCTGTGTCTTACTTGGGCCAGGGTATGGGGATAGTTCGCCCCGTCAGTTTGTCCCGTATTCTACCCATCTCACCCTGGACTGGGTAGCCAATCAACGTTTCATACCTGTCAAGTCGATAATAAAGCTGAGGGTTCGATGCAAACATCGCCTCGACGGCTTCTATTGATCGAATGAACCGTTCCTGGTCAATGCGTTCGGATTCTGTTTGCGATGGCGAATCTTCTGTATCTATCGCGGCGGTTGCCGAAATTGGAGCGGAATTTGCAATTCGGGCAAGCCTGGGGAGTCTGCTGTACAGCCAGTTGCGATCGGTTTCTCCAAGCACATCGAATTTTACCTCTGACGCGTTCAGGGTATGAACACATTCGGCGAACCGCTCGCGCTGATTGGGTAGGAAAGTCACCCAAAGTTTCGTCTCTTGGCCAAGGAGAACACAACCCATGATACATACTTGCGTCAAACGTTGTTGCATCTGCGTGCGAGGCTTGACGTTTCCAAAGCCGCCTCCGCTGTACAATTCATCGTCCATCCATACGTCGCCGCCGTTAGCTTCAATGAATCTTGCAGCATAGTGGATTCGCTTTACCCGCATACCGATGGTCAGCAAACAAGCGACCATGAAGACAGCGACCAGCAGTGTACGTATTCGATAGCGAAGGATTCGTTGTAACATCATCACAGAACGGCGGCGTTGACCGAGCGACGCCATTGTGGTGTCCATGTTCATCCGGCCGATGCGTCGCTTCGGTCCAACGCATGGTTCTGTCGTCTTCCGAGGCGGAACCGTACCGCTCGGATGCGACCATTGAATTGTATCGCATGCTCGGACCGTACTGCAATTCGAGCCCTGATATCGCTCCTGATTTTGTCCCGCCGTAGACGCGGCCGAAGTCGAATGCCCAGGCCGGACCGTCACACGCGATCCAATGGCAACGAATGTTTCGAACTCTGGGTCGTCGGCGCAACATTTCACGCGCAATTGATCCGCGAGAGGACGCTTCACCGAAGTCATCCTACTGTTGTCGGCCCCAAGATCATCCAACTCTTTCGAGGCGTAGATCTCAACATTGCGACGCGACGATCGAACGCTACGACGACAGAACGTCCGCGATAACCGAGTCGCGGCGATTGATTTTCCATTGTCAAAAACGACAGCTCCGCGACTTCGGTTCATCGCATAGTTCGCCCATATCCTACCGCACTATCGGCTAGACGTTGCTACCAGGCCACATCCCCGTCTTCCAAATCGTACTGCAGTCTTCGCATTTGTACGTGTATTCATCCCCATTAGTATAGCGATCCTGCATCTGAGAAAATCGAATTCGTCGACCACATGTTGGGCAGATCCCCGTATGCGCGATGCGAGATATATAGATTACAGCCGGGGGCATCACGATCACGAGCGCCGCGATCGACCAAAAGACGGATCGGAGCCCAAAGCCTGTGATCAGCAAGGCCACAAAGACGGGTGGGCATGCCACTGCGAGCGCAACAATCACGCGACGTGAATGCGCAGAGTCAATTTTTGTGACGTAGTTGGGCACTGTCTCGTTGGGCGAACGTCCGCCGTCACCGGGCACGGAGAGACGACTTTCCATTTGTTATACCACGCAAGCCGTGCTCCGTGTGCACGGCATTGTTCTGTGGTGCTTGACGCTACCATTGTCGCATGTGTTCGATCAGACGTGAACCCAATGATTTTGCCGAGCACGAACTGGGAATGCGAATGCTCTCGCCATGCTCTTCGGATCCAGCATGTGAAGACCTGACCAATTGTGTGAGTTTCCGGGATTTCCATCCGTTCCGCTCAAGAAGTTCTGCGACGGCAAATGTGCGATGGTAAGTGCCGGGGCCTTTTGCAATCGCGCTATATTGGCTGGTGATGTCATCCCAATTGGTAGCGTTGTCAAATCCCGGTACTAGTTCGTCAATTGGAACATCGTCACCACGCCATTTCCGTTGCAGAGCTGTCTTTCTTCGTTGGGCGAGTGGGTCAACGTCTGCCTTGGAGCAAATCTTGAGCATTCGAGTGACGCATGCGCCAATTTCGCTGACGGCATCACCATCAAACGCTGCTGCATCGCCGCACGGCGCTCCGACGCCTGCCATGTAGTAGACGTACGGGAACAAAAGCACCGTACTTGATTGTCGATGGAAGAGAACGTTGATGAAGCGGTCGCGTTTGTTCAACTATCTCATCCACAGAACGCAGAGATCACCCAGCCGCGGCGGTGGTCTTTTGTGGTACCTAACGACAACACCCGCGGCTTGGGTGAATCGACATTGATCATCGCGGCATAAGGAGCGACGGCAGGAACCAGCGTCGCATGTTGCCATTGTACCGGTTGAACTCGGCCGTGGGTCAATCGAGAACTCCGCTCCGTCTCTGCCTCCACACTGTACTCGATCGCTAGCCGCGCTGATCGGTGCGGTTCAGCGGGCGGCGGCGAACGGCTCTGCCACTGCGAAAACGGCTACCACCGCCGCTCGGTTGCAACCGATGGTTCGCCCAGTCTTCATCTGGGTAACACTATTCGTTGTTGAACTACCCTTAAGCTTGGGTTCTCGGCCCTCAATCGTGCAACAGTTTCTACGGACCACTCCTTCGGAACGCTGACTGTAGTTAGACTGGGTAGCGCAATGATGTCTTCAATCGCCGCAGCAGTAACGCTTGTGCCGCACAGCATAAGCTCCCGGAGACTCGTGCAGCCCCGCAAGTGCGTAAGACCTTCATCGTCCACCGCAGTCCCGTCAAGAAGAAGGTTTTCCAAATCTGTCATTCTGGAGATGTGCTCCAATCCGTGAGACGTAATCGAGGTATCTTGAAGTATCAAGCACCTCATCTTCTGGCAGTTTGCGATGGATTCCAAACCGATATCGCTAATCGGGTTCTCGGACAAGTTGAGAAATACCAGGTCGTTCAGTGGACGCAAGCGGGCCAGGTCTTGATCCGTTAAGGATGCCCGAGCGAGATCAAGCGATCCGACGTCGCTTAGCGCAGATAAATGCTGAATTTGAGACCGGTCGAGCTTGAGAGCGTACCCACCTTCACCCTCATAAATCGCTCCATCCGTCGCTCGAATGTGGCCCAAAGCATGCTGGCGGGCTAAATGCGAGACGATACGTTGCCCAGGCCAGACGCAGAACAATGCAATCGGAATCAATGCCAGAAGCATTGCTCGAATGGTGAAGCGAAGTTTGCGAGTGCGTCGAGACATAGCGAACCCGAGGAGCGTGGCATGTGGGCGAACGACCCGGATCACGGGGACCGAGGGATAGACTTTGAATTCAATACCGACGACGCCGAGGTCTCAAGTGCATCCGATGGTTCGCCGGTTCTGTGCATCACCCCTAGACCTAGGGGAACGAAAAGGGAAAGACCAACGCCCATGCCGACCATGAATAGGTGTATCCCAAGTTCGGATGAGAATGCTTCCGAGCGGAAAAAGACTTGCCACAGCACGAGCAAAAACGGAATGAACATCGCGGGAAGGAACCTGCGAATGTTGCGAGGCGAGATCGATTTCGACCCAGGCGAATTGCAAACGCCTACAGTCGCCGATTTGTAGACCGATGGTCCGAAAACCGCCAATCCGACCAGGTAAGAGGCAAGGAAAACGAGCGTCCAATAGCCGCCGTTGGTTGCGGTGAGAACGCCACCACCGACAAGGAAAGTAACGGCAAAAAACACTCCGAGGCCGAGGAACAGCATTCCGCAGCTTTTGTCATTAATCATCATGCGATTGTCCAGTCAGCAGAAAACGGAATGTAACGCGACTTCTGTGCCACGCAGGCGAACGCTACGCGTAACCGGGAACGCGCGGAAAAGTTTCTAACGGCCAAATCGCTCGACTCGCGTTCTCCGGTTCACGCGATGGTTCGCCAGCTATGATTCTTCACAAGTTGAAACACCTATTTGCCAAGCCAAGCTACTATCGCTTCGGTCGTTTTAAGATTACGTGGCCGCGCGTGTCTTCCTTACGCACATCACCAAGTGTGCCAACACATTCCCAGCCCTCCAGCCCAAGTTCGTTGAGTCTGGGTTGAAGTTTGTAACCTTGGATAAAACCGTTGTCTGTTGGCGCGTTGATCACCTTGTACTCCCATTGAGGATAGCCAGCTTGTGTGGCACCAGCGTTTTGGGCATCAACCGAATCTATAATCGTTGACATCACGATCAAAACAAGCATTGTGATTCCAGCTGCGATGGTTAGCTTCATTGAAGTCGTCCGATAGAAGTAGTGATTAGTGTGGCGAACGACGGCGGTAACGGGGCCGCCGCCAAGAGACTATGATTTCAGAAACGGCGTCATCGGCGGCTCCCGTTCACCGCTTTGTTATTTGCGTTTACCGGTTGAGGATGAACCACCGAGGCCGGCTCCCCGTCTGGGATTTCGACATTGATACGGCCATTGTACACAAAGACATCGGCATGAAGTTGATCTGCGACGAACTGCGGCAACCAGTCCGGCAATTCATTGATGTATGAATCGGTCGACCGCTCGCAACCGAACATGTAAACAGCACCTGGTTTCACGATCCCTTTCAGTTCATCCATCGAAGCGTTGGATTCAATCTCGTCGTCGATGTCGGCCCATCCGTGCTCACGAGAGACGTTCAACGCAAATGGGAGATCCTTGATGTTCAACCAAATCCACTCGTAGACGTTTTCGGAGTCGTGATCAAGAGAATCTGGACTCGCATGTGGCACAAGCCGCAAGGCGATGTCTATGAAGTCCAGATTGCAGTTGATCTTGAGGTACACGATGGCTTTCGCAAATAACGACAAAGGTAACCCGGCGGCGGCCAAGTGACTTTGATTTCAGCAAACGCCCGATCCGCCGCTCGGGTTGACCGCCTTGTTATCCGCCGTTTCTCTGTCTACCAGCTCGCATTTTGGCTTTGTACTCCAGCAATGAATCAGCGGTCGCTTGTATTTCAGACTGGTCAAGCCATGCACGGATTTCAGCGAGCGTAACATCGGAGTCGGCTTTATCATATCGCCCCTCGGAGAACACATGTACTTGATCTTTGTTAGGCAGATCGACGGTATCCTCTGGCCAGACAAGGTAGGCAGGCGGCGTAACGTCGTCTACCTTGTTGTTCAAGTGAAAGATTCTCCGAAAACGCGAGTTGTGTTTGTCCGTTTGGATAACGACGAACTCAAGTTTTGTCTCTGTAACGTTGGACGCTCCCCGTCTGTACCCATAGGTGACCTCAGCAAATCCAGACAAGCACTGGAGACGCGTTGACGTCACCGTCAACTCATCGAGCGGATTCTCCTGCCCAAACGAGTTTGTGCAAGCCAAAGCGGCGAACGCCATTGCGATTAGTAGTCTCATTTTGGCTCTCGTGTAGGAAGGATGCTCAGTCGGATAACGACGGCGATCACCCAGTCGCCGTTAACAAACTATGATTAAAATGCGCGGCCGACCGGCGACTTGGGTGCATCGCTTTGTTCGTCGACCTATTTGTGGCGTTGGGATAGCTACCATCCGGATCGGCGTCACGTCCGTCATTGTATGTGTTCGTTTCAAGACAATCAATTTGGATTCGCAATCCCTCGGTAAAACGACTTTAGCAAGTTTGCAATTCGCGGGCCGGGTAAAGCCAGTTTCGCCGAGTCCATTCCTTGAAAACAGAATTGAGAGAAGGCGCACCAGCGGGTTGCACCATTCATTACCGCAACTAGGCACCAAGTCCCATCTAGAACGAAATTCTCTACGTCGGTGATCAACTGAGGTGTTAATCCGTTTAAGACATAAAGAAGTGAATCGGATTGTTGATCACTCAGCAGCGTTGAAACTGGAGCATCTACGGGATTGCCCTCAACATCCATGGTTGTGTACTCGTCAATGACAACACGAGTATGTGCTCCATACCACATTCCGGATTCGTCGAGCGTGACGATCCATGCAGGGGGATCCTCGGACTCAAGCATCGCGAGCGCAGATTTCATCGCGACGCGAATCAAATCCTGATGTACGGGATGGAATTCCGGTTCGGTTATCCAAGGGTGGTCGAGGGGAGAAATCATTGGAGACGGAACCACATCCTATCTGCCCGCGGGCGACGAACGGCGGCGTTGACCGAGCGACGCAATTGTGGTTTCCATGTTCATCCGCCCGATGCGTCGCTTCGGTCCAACGCATGGTTCTGTCGTCTTCCGAGGCGGCACCGTACCGCCGGAATGCAACCATTGGATTGTATCGCATGCTCGGACCGCACTGCAATTTGAGTCCTGGTTTCGTTTCTGAATATGTCCCGCCGACGATGTGGCCGAAGTCGAATGCTGAGGCCGGACCGTCACACGTGTTCCAATGGCAACAAGTGATTCGAGCATCCGGTCGACCACACTCCATTTCACTCGCAACGGTTCAGCGTGAGAACGCGCGGCCGAAGCCGACGTGCTGCCGTCGGCCCCAAGATCTGCCAACTCATTCGATTGGTCGATCACTACATCGACACGCGACGATCGAGCACTGTAACGACAGAACGGTACGCGTCACCCGGTACGCGCGAAAGATTCTCAATTTCAGAACCGCTCAGCTCGCGTACTCGGGTGCACGCGATGGTTACCCGCCGTTCTCGATCTTGGCCGGTGTGCTGTAAGACGGTTGCTTAACGTCGCCAATGAGTTTACCGCTTAGACATGCGAGTGTCAGCAAGATCACGGCCATCACGCCCATTTCCAGGATGGAACCCTGTCCGAACATTAGGACGGAGCCAATGTAGAGTAGCACCAGACAGGTCGCCACAACCTGCCCGAATGGCATGGGGAGAAATGCCGAGCATGCGATCATGGCGATGATTGCGTAGGTGGTAACGCAACCAATTGTCCCTGGCAGTTCCTTATGAAACCGCTTGGTCTCAATCTCGGCGTACGTTTGTTCGGTTGCGTCATCGGTCATTGAGATTGAACGCGGCGAAGGTCGTTCCGAGGCAGCACAGTTCAAGTTTAGTCGGGTAACGACGGCGGTAACGGGGCCGCCGCCAGAAAACTATGATTTCAAAACCCGCGTAATCGGCGGCTCCCGTTCACCGCATGGTTATTTTGCTTCCTCGTGAACGTCAGGATCGAACGAGCCAAACGCAGTCAGTAGCGGACCGAGGATTGCCTGATTTGAGGGCACATCTTCCGATCGGCACGTGCACCGGAGTTTGAACAACGTGTTTCCCTGCGCCCACACATAAATATCAGAAGCCAGAACCATATCGTCGACGGTCAAGTGATACTGTGACCACAACGCTTGCTGCTGTGAGTCGCCCAATTCTACCGTCTTGGATTCAGTCTCTTTGGCAGCTTGCCAATAACCGAGCTGTACTGCCTGTTCGATTCCGTTCTTTGCGTGACGCATCTCTTCTTTGACAGGTGTCGCATTCACGTCATTCGGTATTGAAGTGAGGCCACGAGTAAACTGGTAGAGCGTGACCGCCAATCCTGAATCATGCTCGTAGGCGACGGTGAATCCGTGATCGTCTGGCGGTAACGCACGTGTTTCACTTCGTATCCAACCAGGTGGAGTTGCAAGTGTAATGTTTGGTTTTGGCGGTTCCGTGTTCTGCGCTTCACGCTCGGCTTCAGCAACAGCGGCGAGTAACTGCTCGCGCTCGGATGCCGAAGTCTGTGGCGGTGTCGCCGGTGACACTGGCTGGGAGCGGTCGCACCCGCAGACGCTCACGAGCAACAAGACAATAACGGTGAGTGGTTGGGTTGGATGAGGCATGTTCTGCAAAATAACGCCTGCATTGACCGAGTGCGAGCGGTAGACTTTACGCAAGTCAAAAACGCCCGATCGAGCACTTCGGTCCAATGCTTTGTTCGTCTTAAGGGGTTCCTAGAATCTTTCTGACGACGGTAGCAAGTTTGCTGCCAAGGTCGAAGTGTTGCTTTTCGTCTAAATGAATGCCATCCACGGCACTTGCACTTACTACTTCTCCCGAATCGAACATCTCACATCCAATCTCCGTTGTCATTCTACTGAATTCGCTTGTAAGTCCTAAACACTTAGCATCCGCACCTTCAAATTTATCAGCAATCGGTCCCATTGGTCTGGTTATTGGAGGCGGAACGACGACTAAAACCTTCGGCACAGGCATGTCGGGTTCGATTGGAGCGCGGCGAATTGCAGTCACAATTGCCGACACCCCCTGAGCAGCGTGCCAAGCATTGTGTGCATGCATCGACTGAAAGTCGTTGGTTCCAAGCATGATCAAAACAAGCGACAATGGAGAGTTCACTTCGATTCGCTGTTCGATACCTTCAAGGCCGTTTCTTCCCGGCTTATATGGGTCGTCAAACACAGTCCGCCGTCCATTGAGACAGTCCTCGATTACCCGCACGCTAGCTCCGTTTGCTATCAATTCCATCTCCATAACTCCGGGCCATCGCTTCTCGAAAGTCAAGCGTTGGCGCGTGCCCGGGATGATGCCCCAGGTAAGCGAGTCAGCGTAAACGAGAATCTGATCCACTCACGATTCCTTATAGAGACGAACGCTGGCGTTGACCGAGCGACGCCATTGTGGTTTCCATGTTCATCCGCCCGATGCGTCGCTTCGGTCCAACGCATTGTTCGTCCCGGTCACTGACGATCGCCCAAATTGTCGCTCCGCATCGTCGCCTCCCCAGTCTATCGATCCCAATCTCGGATCGCAAATCGGATGCTGAATTCGAACCTGCGTCCGGGCACTCTCTTTCTGAATCGCAATTCGCGTTCTGATTTTAAACGCTCCGACGCCGTGTCTTTCGAACACTGTCTCAAGTCGCACTTACGACGGCATCGAATGCTGGTCTCAATGGCGGTCATTGAATCGCATTGCGTTGTCCAACTCGAAAAGGTCTCCGCGGCGACGAACGGCGGCGTTGACCGAGCGACGCCATTGTGGTTTCCATGTTCATCCGCCCGATGCGTCGCTTCGGTCCAACGCATGGTTCTGTCGTCCTCCGAGGCGGCACAGTACCGCCGGGTTTCGACCATTGGATTGTACCGCATGCTCGGACCGCACTGCAATTCGAGTCCTGGTTTCGCTCCTGATTTTGCCCCGCCGACGATGTGGCCGAAGTCGAATGCCGAGGCCGGACCGTCACACGCGATCCAATGGCAACAGATGATGATACGAGTCCTGGATCGCCAGCACACGATCTCATGCACAACAGTTCGGCGAGAGGACGCATTGCCGAAGTCAACAACATGCTGTCGGCCCCAAGATCTGCCAACTCATTCGACTGGTCGATCACTACATCGACACGCGACGATCAAGCACGGTTACGACAGAACGAATTGCGATCTATGCAGGCACAGGACGTGCATGCATAGATCGGGCGTTGAGCTTTGTCGGAGGTTGACGTCCCGTAGGACTTGGATCGGAGCGTCCAATCCACCCTCAAAAAGATTCTATCTCGAACGACACTCCCGGTGTCAAACCAGGCAGGTACATCTGGATCGCTTTTGCCGGTTCCGGTCCCGTTTCCTTTGCGACTTCTACCTGCGTTTCCAGGTACCAGTCGTAATAATCCGAACCGTAGTGGGCCGTCCAGAACTCTCGGTGTGACTCCCGCTGGCGCTCCGCGTACCACTCCGGACACGTCTCACTCTCTCGCCAGAACAACTCCTTCCACGTCGGCTTGGGCGTTTCACACACCAAACTTAGCTCGATGCTCCCGCAGTGCGCACACTCGGGCAACGATGGAGGCTCCCACTGCGAGTCCATCGAATCGACCGCTTCGACCGGCGCTTCCGAGACCTCCGGCTCTGTCCCCAACAACTCCTGACAACGAGCCATGTAGCCTGCCAGTCGGTTGTTGCTCCAACCGCCAAAGTACCGAGACTTGGTCAACTGGTCCGGTTGGATGTGCAGACACCAGCGGCGGGTGAACTCGGGCACTGATAGCTTGATCGGGACTTGTTCCCGCTCACCGCCCACACGTTTTCCTTCACGGGCCATGAAGACGACCTCGTCTCCGTCCGCAGCGGTGATACGGTGGTTGCTGATCGGCCCGCCGGTCAGATAGCGTGTCAAGTAGTTGACTACTTCGCCGCCACCACTGGTCTCCTTGGGCGGCGGTTGGATGTAGGCAACCCATTGGGTCGACTCTAGATTTTTGACGAACACCTCCCAGTTCTCATCGCTTTGCAGGTACTCGAACTTTCCGCCGAACTTCAATTTGCCGTCGCGTCGCAAGCGACGAAGCTTCGCGACCGCCCTTTTGCGGAAGTCGTCCTTCAACTTCTCGGAGTCGACCAGATAGTAGCCATCCGAATTGCGAACCCCCGGTGGCGTTTTGGCTTCTTTCCACTCATCGCCACTCAAGCTCGGCCCGGCACCGGGCACCAGCATGTGAACATGCCAGTGTGCCTCCAGCTTTTGGTTCCAAGTGTGCAATACGCTGATCGCTGCCGGGTCGTAGTCCTGCTCGGACTTGATGTTTTTCGAAAGACTCTTCCAAGCCGTGCTGACCAACAAGTCCGCCAGCTCGTTTCGGTTGGCCAACGCCAACTCAGAGAGATCACTCGGCAGAGTGAAGACGACTTGATAGTACGCCACGCCGGAGAGGATCAGCTTGGATGCCTTGTCATTGAAGTCCACTCGCTTGCTGCCACTGCATTGGGGACAGTGGCGGTCGCCGCACGAGTTGTACCGTGAGCTGCTCTTACCGCAGTCGTTGCACAGATACTCACGACCGCCAAGCACATGCGTGCGGCAAAGCGACAGCTTCGCCAGCACGCTCTGGACTTGGCCGCAAGTCGATGCGTCGACCATCGACGCCGCACCGACCCGCAAAATCTCCGCGACGGTTAGCTTTTCTTGTTCGGCTGCGAATCGTCGTCGTTCTTTGGTTTCTTGTTCTCTTCCGGCGGCCCTTCTTCGGGTATCACGTACGTCGGCAGTTGTTTCACTGGCAGCCAGTCCAGCGGGCTCGGTGCGCTGCTGAGGTGCTCGCGACGACAGTGCAGATAAATCATCGTCGTCAGGAAACTCGCGTGACCCAGCAGCCGACTGATGGTCAGAATGTCCACTCCGGCTTCCAGAAGTCCGGTCGCGTAGCTGTGACGCAGAGCGTGCGGAAAGATCCTCTTTTTGATCCCCGCCCGCTTCCCTGCTTCCTTCATCGCCTTGCGGATTGTCGTGTCGGCGTAGGTCTTGTTGGCCGAGTTGCCCGGGAACAGCAAGCCCTCCGGACGATACTTCAGCCAGTAGATTCTGAGCTCTTTCAAGAGCCTCGGTGAAAGCGGAACGCTTCTCTCCTTGCGTCCTTTGCCGCAGGCGATCTTGACCATCATCCGGTCCGAGTCGATGTCCGCGATGGTCAAGTTGGCGGCTTCGGAGTACCTCATCCCGCAAGCGTAGAGTGTCATCAGAAAGGTTCGATGTTTCAGATTGGGAGTGCACTGGAGCAGCCTGTCGACTTCGTTCCGGCTCAGCACGGTGGGCAGTTTCTTTTCACGTCTGCCGAAGGGCAGCATGGTGACTGGCCAGGAAACGGGGATGGAATGTTTGTAGAGGAACCGTAAGGCACAGACTGCCTGGTTGAAGCTGCTGTAGGAACCCTTTACCTCTTCAATCAGATAAAGCTGGAACAATCGAACGTCTTCCGGGGTTACGCGGTCTAAAGGCTTTTTAATGAAGTCGGCGAACCGCTTGGTGTGGTAGGTGTACGCGTCGATGGTGGCCTGAGCGTAATTGCGAATCTTCAAGTCTTCCGCGAGACGTTTGGTGAGTTCGCAGGAACGTTTTTGATAGGGAGTCATGTTGTGAATCCTGAGTGGAAAGGGAAACAAAAAAGGTTGTCCAACCTACGAATGAGATTGGTGTTTCCGAGGCTGCTTACGGTTAGCAAAAGCGCAAGTAAAAACTGGAAATAAAGTCAAAAAGAATCAAAACGTTCAACGATTAACCCGGCTATTTACGGGTCGCATGCGAAGAAAAAAAGAATGAAAGAAAGACTGTCGCGAAGCGAATCAAAGACCTTTGAAAGACACGTCAGTGCAAGGTCGATTGCGCCCAAGCGGCGGGCGAAAGAAGGTGCGGGGGTGCGAATGCAAGAAGAAGCTCAGTGAAGATTTGAAGTTGGTTGGCAAGGAAGCCAACGCCTCCTTCCTCGAAGGATGCGTACCCCTGACTTTAACCCCGAGCAGTCAGCACTTGACTTCAAACCCCACCACGAACTCAACCAACAGAGACCCGATTAAGTTCAACGGCACGCGTAACCGGGCACGCGCGAAAGATTCTCAATTCCAAAATCGCTGGCTCGCGTGCTCCGGTTCACGCGATGGTTCGTCGATTCAACTTTGCGTTGACAAACCGTCAAGGTCAGTTGCAAGAGTTAAGCGATTGCATCAGCCCGGCCCCGCAAACTCGATACCCGAGTAGTTTAGCACCCAGTAGATAAACGCCAGCAATAGTACGAGACCGACGTTCATCAGAACGCTGATCCCACCGAAAACTCTCGCGACAGTAAATCGATATGAAAACACCACCACACAGATCGAACAGATCAGGCTGAGAGCAATCAACGCAAACATCGACACGGCAGTCGCGATATCGTCAAGCCAATTCTTTGTCAGCTGTGGCCAATATGTAACCAGACCGAACAACGCAAACGACGACACAACGGCCATCCATGCGTTTCGGCGGGACGCGGTTGCAAAACGGAAACGCGGTTTAACGCGAGGGCGTTCTATCAAGGATAGCGTCAGTGCAAAAGGGTTCACAGCAAGGTGACCAATGATTGGTTTCTTCGACGAACGCAGAGATCACCCAGCCGCGGCGGTGGTCTCTTGTGGTACGTAACGACGACACCCGCGGCTTGGGTGCATCGACATTGATCATCGCGGTACAAGGAGCGACGGCTGGGAAGCATCGCCGCCCGTTGCCATTGTACCCGGTCAACCCGACCGTGTGTTAATTGAGAACTCCGCTCCGTCTCTGACTCCACGCTGCACTCGATCGCTAGCCGCGTTGATCGGCGGCGTTGACCGAGCGACGCCATTGTGGTTTCCATGTTCATCCGCCCGATGCGTCGCTTCGGTCCAACGCATGGTTCTGTCGTCTTCCGTGGCGGCACTGTACCGCTCGAATGCGACCATTGGATTGTATCGCATGCTCGGACGACACTGCAAATCGAGTCCTGGATTCCGCTCCTGATTTTGCCCCGCCGACGATGTGGCCGAAGTCGAATGCCGAGGCCGGACCGTCACACGCGATCCAATGGCAACAGATGATGATACGAGTCCTGGATCGCCAGCACACGATCTCATGCACAACAGTTCGGCGAGAGGACGCATTGCCGAAGTCAACAACATGCTGTCGGCCCCAAGATCTGCCAACTCATTCGACTGGTCGATCACTACATCGACACGCGACGATCAAGCACGGTTACGACAGAACGCAGAGATCACCCAGCCGCGGCGGTGGTCTCTTGTGGTGCGTAACGACGACACCCGCGGCTTGGGTGCATCGACCTTGATCATCGCGGTACAAGGAGCGACGGTTGGGAAGCATCGCCGCCCGTTGCCATTGTACCGGTTGAACTCGGCCGTGGGCAATTCGATCACTCTGATCAGTTCCTGCCTCCACTCTGCACTCGATCGCTAGCCGCGCTGATCGGCGGCGTTGACCGAGCGACGCCATTGTGGTTTCCATGTTCATCCGCCCGATGCGTCGCTTCGGTCCAACGCATGGTTCTGTCGTCTTCCGTGGCGGCACTGTACCGCTCGAATGCGACCATTGGATTGTATCGCATGCTCGGACGACACTGCAAATCGAGTCCTGGATTCCGCTCCTGATTTTGCCCCGCCGACGATGTGGCCGAAGTCGAATGCCGAGGCCGGACCGTCACACGCGATCCAATGGCAACAGATGATGATACGAGTCCTGGATCGCCAGCACACGATCTCATGCACAACAGTTCGGCGAGAGGACGCATTGCCGAAGTCAACAACATGCTGTCGGCCCCAAGATCTGCCAACTCATTCGACTGGTCGATCACTACATCGACACGCGACGATCAAGCACGGTTACGACAGAACGAATTGCGATCTATGCAGGCACAGGACGTGCATGCATAGATCGGGCGTTGAGCTTTGTCGGAGGTTGACGTCCCGTAGGACTTGGATCGGAGCGTCCAATCCACCCTCAAAAAGATTCTATCTCGAACGACACTCCCGGTGTCAAACCAGGCAGGTACATCTGGATCGCTTTTGCCGGTTCCGGTCCCGTTTCCTTTGCGACTTCTACCTGCGTTTCCAGGTACCAGTCGTAATAATCCGAACCGTAGTGGGCCGTCCAGAACTCTCGGTGTGACTCCCGCTGGCGCTCCGCGTACCACTCCGGACACGTCTCACTCTCTCGCCAGAACAACTCCTTCCACGTCGGCTTGGGCGTTTCACACACCAAACTTAGCTCGATGCTCCCGCAGTGCGCACACTCGGGCAACGATGGAGGCTCCCACTGCGAGTCCATCGAATCGACCGCTTCGGTCGGCGTTTCCGAGACATCCGGCTCTGTCCCCAGCAACTCCTGACAACGAGCCATGTAGCCTGCCAGTCGGTTGTTGCTCCAACCGCCAAAGTACCGAGACTTGGTCAACTGGTCCGGTTGGATGTGCAGACACCAGCGGCGGGTGAACTCGGGCACTGATAGCTTGATCGGGACTTGTTCCCGCTCACCGCCCACACGTTTTCCTTCACGGGCCATGAAGACCACCTCGTCGCTGTCCGCAGCGGTGATGCGGTGGTTGCTGATCGGACCGCCGGTCAAGTAACGCGTCAGGTAGTTGACCACTTCGCCGCCACCACTGGTCTCTCTGGGCGGCGGTTGGATGTAGGCAACCCATTGGGTCGACTCCAGGTTCTTGACGAACACCTCCCAGTTCTCATCGCTTTGCAGGTACTCGAACTTCCCGCCCAGCTTCAGTTTGCCGTCGCGTCGCAAGCGACGAAGTTTCGCGATCGCCCGCTTACGGAAGTCTTCCTTCAACTTCTCGGAGTCGACCAGATAGTAACCATCCGAATTGCGAACCCCCGGCGGCGTCTTGGCTTCTTTCCAGTCATCGCCACTCAAGCTCGGCCCGGCACCGGGCACCAGCATGTGAACATGCCAGTGTGCCTCCAGCTTTTGGTTCCAGGTGTGCAATACGCTGATCGCTGCCGGGTCGTAGTCTTGCTCGGACTTGATGTTTTTCGAAAGACTCTTCCAAGCCGTACTGACCAACAAGTCCGCCAGCTCGTTTCGGTTGGCCAGTGCCAACTCGGAGAGATCGCTCGGCAGGGTGAAGACGACTTGATAGTACGCCACGCCGGATAGGATCAGCTTGGACGCCTTGTCATTGAAGTCCACTCGCTTGCTGCCACTGCATTGGGGACAGTGGCGGTCGCCGCACGAGTTGTACCGTGAACTGCTCTTACCGCAGTCGTTGCACAGATACTCACGACCGCCAAGCACATGCGTGCGGCAAAGCGACAGCTTCGCCAGCACGCTCTGGACTTGGCCGCAAGTCGATGCGTCGACCATCGACGCCGCACCGACCCGCAAAATCTCCGCGACGGTTAGCTTTTCTTGCTCGGCTGCGAATCGTCGTCGTTCTTTGGTTTCCCGTTTTCCTCCGGCGGCCCTTCTTCGGGTATCACGTACGTCGGCAGTTGTTTCACTGGCAGCCAGTCCAGCGGGCTCGGTGCGCTGCTGAGGTGCTCGCGACGACAGTGCAGATAAATCATCGTCGTCAGGAAACTCGCGTGACCCAGCAGCCGACTGATGGTCAGAATGTCCACTCCGGCTTCCAGAAGTCCGGTCGCGTAGCTGTGACGCAGAGCGTGCGGAAAGATCCTCTTTTTGATCCCCGCCCGCTTGCCTGCTTCCTTCATCGCCTTGCGGATTGTCGTGTCGGCGTAGGTCTTGTTGGCCGAGTTGCCCGGGAACAGTAAGCCCTCCGGACGATACTTCAGCCAGTAGATCCTGAGCTCTTTCAAGAGCCTCGGTGAAAGCGGAACGCTTCTCTCCTTGCGTCCTTTGCCGCAGGCGATCTTGACCATCATGCGGTCCGAGTCGATGTCCGCGATGGTCAAGTTGGCGGCTTCGGAGTACCTCATCCCGCAAGCGTAGAGTGTCATCAGAAAGGTTCGATGTTTCAGATTGGGAGTGCACTGGAGCAGCCTGTCGACTTCGTTCCGGCTCAGCACGGTGGGCAGTTTCTTTTCACGTCTGCCGAAGGGCAGCATGGTGACTGGCCAGGAAACGGGGATGGAATGTTTGTAGAGGAACCGTAAGGCACAGACTGCCTGGTTGAAGCTGCTGTAGGAACCCTTTACCTCTTCAATCAGATAAAGCTGGAACAATCGAACGTCTTCCGGGGTTACGCGGTCTAGCGGTTTTTTGATGAAGTCGGCGAACCGCTTGGTGTGGTAGGTGTACGCGTCGATGGTGGCCTGAGCGTAATTGCGAATCTTCAAGTCTTCCGCGAGACGTTTGGTGAGTTCGCAAGAGCGTTTTTGATAGGGAGTCATGTTGTGAATCCTGAGTGGAAAGGGAAACAAAAAAAGGTTGTCCAACCTACGAATGAGATTGGTGTTTCCGAGGCTGCTTACAGTTAGCAAAAGCGCAAGTAAAAACTGGAAATAAAGTCAAAAAGAATCAAAACGTTCAACGATTAACCCGGCGATTTACGGGTCGCATGCGAAGAAAAAAAGAATGAAAGAAAGACTGTCGCGAAGCGAATCAAAGACCTTTGAAAGACACGTCAGCATGCGTGTGCACTGGGGTCAGCCCAGCCCAAGCGGCGGGCGAAAGAAGGTGCGGTGTGCGAATGCAAGAAGAAGCACAATCAACGCTTGAAGTTGGTTGGCAAGGATGCCAACGCCTCCTTCCCCGCAAGGATGCGTACTCCTGACTTGCCCCAAAGAACGATCAGCAATCCACTGCCAGATTCTTCACAAACTCAACCAACAGAGACCCGATTAAGTTCAACGTCACGCGTAACCGGGCACGCGCAAAAGATTCTCAATTCCAAAAACGCTGGCTCGCGTGCTCCGGTTCACGCGATTGTTCCCCTCAAAGTCGCAGTCAACCGTCCCGCGCAACACCGTCGGCAGCGATCTGTTCTTCGAGTGCAGAGACGACGCCCTGGTACAGTTCTGTCATATTGATTACGTCACCGGCCTCAACCCGTTTCACAATCATGTCACGCGGAAACGCCAAGACCATCCGCGATGGATGTTTGATCGCGAAATCCGATCCATGTTCGTCGGTAGCCACAACCCATTCGAATCCCAGTGTCTCGGCAACGACGTCACCGAAAGCACCTCCTAGCAGCTCAAGTGCAGCTTCATCGCCTGACGCGAAGGGTTCGGCGTCAAGAAGCGATTGGAGTGTTGGAATATCGTTAGGCGCTTTCTTCAGTACGTGCTCTGGCCCGAAACGTCGAAGGTATGCGTCAAGCCATTCCCGCTCGGAATCAAATCCCTCAACTTCGGTTTCATCGAGCGGGCGTATGTCCATCAAACTGCCTTCAGTCGGGGAACTACTAAGTTAAACCCTACTCACCCAGTGATATATTTGGATTTCGGGTAATATCAACTACTCAAGTAGCGGATAATACCTGAGAACGCTCGTCTCGTCAAGTTGAGTGATATGCATTAAGATCACCCTACTCGCGGCGTGTCTTCGGTTCGGCTGCCGCGCCGAATTGGGGGACTTGCGTCCAGTTTCCTTCTCTCGTTTCGCTCCATCTAAATTTATAGGGTCAGCATGACGGTTCTTCAATTTGAAAAAGAGGTTTTGCTTTCAGCACAATTTGGGGAAAATGACAAGACTTGGTTCCCCAGGTGGGTGAGGCGATATTCGTTGACTTTGCGAAAAGGGCTTGATGGTGAGTTGGCGGTCAATCGGGGCTCGTGATCCGCTTTTCCAAAGCTTTGCTTGCCAGCGGTGCCCCGGCATGGCAGCGTTGGCAAGCGGTCCGGGCACTTGAGTGCTATCGGGATCTGGTATTGAAGCGATCTGAGCCTGACCTGTCAGACATCGTGGCGACACTGGCACGGCTGGGAAAGCGAGAGAGAAATATCGAATTGGACGCACCACCAACCGCCGAGGAACTTGCTCGATTGCGGGGGAACGTCAATCGCTCTGAGCCGCTCTTGATCCAAACCATGCGGGGTGAAATGCGAGTCCTGCACTATGCAATGGCGACGGAGAGGGCCTACGTGCGTTGGGTCAAGCGATTCATGACGCACGTCGGTTCGGAGAAGTTGGAGCAGTTCAATGAACTCGACATTGCCACCTTCCTAACAGCCCTGGCAACACGCGATCAAGTGTCCGCGAGCACTCAAACGCAAGCGCAGTCGGGGATTCTGTTTCTGTATCAGTGCATTTTGGGAAAACGTTTGGGGTTCATTGACGCAGTAAGAGTGAAGCGTCCTGAGACGTTGCCGGTTTGGTTCAGCCGTGAAGAAATCGGAAAGCTGTTGGATCAATTGACCGGCATACACCGCTTGATGTTCTTGTTGATGTACGGGTCGGGACTTCGGCACAAGGAGTGCCGTCGGCTGCGGATCAAGGACATTTGCTTTGACGCCAAGCACATCGTGGTGCGTGATGGTAAAGGGGAGAAGGATCGAGTGACGTTTTTGCCGGAGCAGGCGATTGCGGAATTGAAGCGTCAGATTGAAACAGCGGAGCGCATGCATCACAGGGACGTTGCCGACGGATTTGAGCAGGTGTATTTGCCGTACGCATTGGGTCGCAAGTATCCCAATGCGTGCAAGGAACTGGGTTGGAAATGGGTCTTTCCTTCTCGTCAGCGCAGTCGAGACAAACGCAGTGGTCAGGTTTGGCGGCACCATATCAGCGAGGAGCAGTTTGCCAATGCTTTGAAAGCGGCGCAGAAAGCGGCCGGGATTACAAAGAACGGGGTGCCGCACTCACTTCGTCACAGTTTCGCGACGCATCTGGTCGAGGACGGGACGGATTTGGCCACGGTGCAAAAGCTGATGGGGCACAAAGACATTGAAACGACGATGAAGTATGTGCATGTCGACGTGGGATTTGATGGCCGCTTGCAAAGTCCGATCGATCGGTTGATGCAACAGGGAGGTTGCCTTGGTGGTGGCAACGCAGGCCGTGTAGCGTCGTTGTGATGTCAGACGTAGAGTCGACGTGCTGGATGGCGCGGGGTTTCTGAGAATTGGCGTGAGAACGGGACGCTCTCGAGAACGCGGCTGAATTGGGCAGGCGTGAGAACCGGACGCTATCGCGTGGCGGCTGATTTGGGTAGGCGTTTTTCGTGCCAGTGGGTGCGAGCTGTTTCACGCAAATGTGTTGTGAAGACTGTTGTGGGTCGCGTGAATGATCCGGGCGAGTGGTCTGTTTGCTTGCCGAGGACGCATGGGGGGACTGCTCGCTTTGCTCGTTGGGTTAGCGTCTCGGAGAGACGATGCTACGTGGTGGTGCGGGCGGATTCGTTGACGCCTGCGGCTTGGCGTTAAACGATGAGCTCCTACCCAGCCCTTCTCTCCCCAGATCCTGACTCGCTGGAAGCTCGCCAGGATCTGGGGAGAAGGGGGCTGTTTTTTCAGTGCTGAGCGGCTGAAGCCTGGACTCCAGCAGGGACTGCTCGCTGCGCTCGTTGGGTTAGCGTCTCGGAGAGACGCTGCTACGTGATGGTTGATTCAAGCTGGCGCAGTGTAGTGCGCCCAGGCCCCAGATCAATTCGTAGCAATCGACCGGGATCACCGTGATATCGGGCTGCGTCGCCCGGCAAAGATCACTCAGGATTTGGAGCGCCGCGGCGTCGGTATCTGGGCTTCGAAAGGTCGGGACGAGCAGGCATTTCGGCCCGACCCTCAAGAAGTTGCAATAACTTTCGGGAACACGTTGGCCGTCAATGTCACGCGGCGGTGGGATGGGCAATCGATGGGCCTTCACTCGGGGAAGCGTTTGCTCGCCCCATTGTTGTAGCTGCCGAAAATTTGCTTCCAGACCAACTGCGTTCTCATCATCGGCGTCATCGCAAACGGCGACAACCACGTTTTGCGTATCCACGAATCGGGCCAATTGATCGATGTGTCCATCTGTATCGTCGCCGATCAAACCGCCACCGTCGATCCAGTTGATTTCGCGAGCGCCGGTCAGCTCGATCAAGTGATCCGTGATTTGCTGCTTGGTCCAGCCGGGATTTCGCGTGTCGGTGACCAGGCATTCGCTGGTCGTCAGCAGTCGCCCGGTTCCGTCCCACTCCATCGCGCCTCCTTCCACGCACAAGGGGCTGTCGATGACTTGCAGGCCGATGTGTTGGGCGAGCTTGGGCGCGACCGCGTCGTCGGCGTCCCACGGTGGGTACTTGCCGCCCCATGCGTTGTAACGCCAGTTGATCGCGTGCATGGTTTGCGTTTCGTCGTCGACCACGAAGGAGGGTCCGTAGTCACGAATCCATGAATCGTTCGTCTCGATGTCGATCCAGTGAACGGAGGGAAGCTGCGACGCCCACTGCGATTGTGCGGCAATGGTTTGTTGGTCTGCGAGGACACAGACGTTGACGTGGGGAGCGAGCTTGCTGATCCAGTCGCGGTAGACCGGAGGAACGTGCTCATAACGTCCCGGCCAAGTCTCCAGGCTGTGCGGCCACGTCAACCAGATAGCGGATTGAGGCTCCCACTCCGCCGGTACTCGAACAGGTTTCACTTACGTTCCTGGGAGAACAGCCATTGAAAGAAGTCATCGCGTGCAAACGTCGCTGACCAACTGTCGTGGTTGACTCCCGGGTATTCGACATAGCGAACTTCGGGAGTATGCCCGGCCAAGGCCAACGCACTGATCATCTCACGCGATCGATTGACCGGAACGACGCTGTCGGCACCGCCGTGAAACGCCCAGACGGGAATGCCGTTGTAGAGCGGCGCCCAAGCCGGGATGCCGCCGCCACAGACGGGGGCTGCTGCGGCGAAGAGTTGGCTGTGATGGGCTGCGGCATACCAAGTGCCAAAGCCGCCCATCGAAAGCCCGGTGACGTAGACTCGCTGAGGATCGACTGGGAGGGTTTCCTGGAGCGACTGGACCAGTTCGATGGTCAGTTGCATCGGGGAGGATGCCTCCTCTTGCAACGAGCGTTTACCGGTCGCTTCGCTCCAGTTCACATTCACCCATTTGTCATCCGTGGGGCACTGGGGAAACACGACGAACGCGGGGTATTGTTGACGCCGGTCGTCGCGGGCAAATTCAGCGGCCCCGTGTACCAGTTGTTTGGCGTTGTCGCTGCCACGTTCACCCGCACCGTGCAAGAACAAAACCAGCGGGTAACGCTTGCCCGGCTCGATGACCGCCGGGGACATGATGCGGTACGAGAGCGATTGGCCAGTTTCGCCGCGATGCTGGTGAGCGTGATAAAGAGTCAAAACGGTCTCTTTGTCGGGTCGATTTGCGTCGGGTCGATTTGCGGAGGACTCCGCTGGTGACTGAGCATGCATGACGCCGGGGGACAAGAGGCAGGTCAATGCGGCGACAAAACCAAGCAACGGAAAAAATCCGAGTCGGGATGGTTTTATCGCGATACCCGGCAAACCGATGAAGTGGGACATGCGAACCTTTGCGGGTTGACTCGACAGGTTTACTCGGCAGGTTTACTCGACCTTGATCTCTTCTTTCACTTTCTGAACAAAGTGAGGCGATTTGCCGCCCTTGCTGAGCTCTTTGGCCCGTTTTTCGGCTTCTTTTTTCTTGTCGAAATCAAAAACCGCGACACGCTTCAGGTTTTGGCTGAAAACGCCCCAGTAGAGTCGCAAGCGTACATTTTCGGCGGTCTTGGAGCGTTTCGACGAAGACTTCTTTTTTTTCTTCGCGACAAGCGCTTTTTCGGCTGCTTCGGCTTCGGCAGCTTTTTCCTTACGATTGACGACCTTTCGGGCCATGGACGGTCTTGGGGGGTGAAGGTGTGGAAGAGGGGAAAATGGACACGGTGCCGAACGCGGCGAAAACGGATCGCCTGGACGACTGTTCTCTCAAATCCTGCGAATTCAGCGGGTTTTCTTGCAAAACAGAGGCCAGCCTCTCCACGAGCGGTTCGCCCCCCCTGACCTTGCGAGGAGGCGGATGGTGGAACGCCACAAGCGGTCTGGTCCTGATTTGAGACCTAGAAAACTACCACGGTTGGACGTGGAACGCCAGACGCCAAACGGCATCCCACCCCATTGCCCGTCGAGGAAAGCTGATAAGCTGGTGGAAATGATCGCTACCCGAGAAACCCATTCTCGCGTATGCTCTTGAATTGTGGGCGCGGTCGCGCCAACGAGTCCCCTCCGAGGAGGGAAGAGAAAACTCTTCTGAGAGAAAACGACAATGCAGGTAAGTGTCTCGGCGCGTCACGGGAATCTTCAGCCCGGAGATCAACAGCTCATTGAGGAAAAAGTAGCCAAGCTACGTCGGCTTTACGACCGCATCAATGCGATCGAAGTGACGGTGGACTTGGAGAATTTGGATAAGCCGCAGGTGGAAATCCAAGCCTCGATCGAACACGCCGACGACTGCGTTGCCACTGCCGATGCATCAACGGTGATTGCCGCACTTGATACGGTGATTCCTAAGATGGAGCAGCAGCTTCGTCGATTGAAAGAAAAGAAAACCGGCCACCGCGCCACTGGACACAAACATTTAGACAATCCCATAGATACCCCTGCCGAAGCCGAGGAATCGTGAGAACAGTCGGCACAGCCGGCCCTCGCGATTGCCGCGGTACTTTGGCGGACGCCCACAGGAGCATTGCCGCCACGTGGTTCGCTTGCACTCATTCACCACCGACATCGGAATCGATCCGAGGGGCGTGACGAATGAGAGGTCTAGTGCGCTGACGAGAGGTACATGTTTCCAAAAGAGGAACCACACCCCATGAAGTTTGCAGATTTTATCAGCACCAAGTCGATTCAAGCCGAGTTAAAGGCGGTCACGAAAGAAGAAGCGATTAAGGAACTGGTTCAGAGTCTATTGGACTCTGGCGAAGTCGCCGCGGATCAACGTGACGAGATCATCGCTGCCATCATGAAGCGAGAAGAGCTTGGTAGTACTGGAATCGGTCGCGGTGTTGCCGTGCCCCACACAAAGCATCCCAGTGTTCAGAAGCTGGTCGGAACGGTGGGTGTCAGCGAAGAAGGCGTTGATTTCGACTCGCTCGACGGCGAGCGTGTTCAGCTTTTCTTCCTGCTGATCAGCCCTCCAGAACGGCCCGGTGATCACCTTCGAGCACTGGAAAACATTTCCCGACAGCTTCGTGACGAAACGTTCTGTCGTTTCTTGAAACAAAGCAAGACTGCAGACGACATCAGTCAGTTGCTGCAGGAAGCCGACGACAACCAATTTGCATCCGGCTGATGTCCCAACCTCTGTCTCGCACCGTCGTTGTTCGCAACTACCAAGGTTTGCACGCCAGGCCAGCAGACATGCTGGTCCGGCTGGCTAATCAGCATCAGTCGCAGATCATGATCGGGCGTGGCGGAGAAGCCGTGGACTGCAAGAGCATTCTGTCACTGCTGACGCTGGGGGCGGCGCAAGGAACAGAATTGTTCGTGACCGCTCAAGGCACAGATGCCCAGAGGGCATTGGATGCGATCGAAGCGTTGTTCGAGTCGGCGTTCGACGAGCCCACCGAGTTAGAGAGCCACATAGAGTCAGAAAGAGGTGCCGAGCCCGCAGGGGAAACCTAACGGCTGACGCCCAATCCGTGCATTTCGGATCAAGCGGACGATCGCGTTCGCTCAAAAAGTTAATACACAACAAGAACACAAAGCTGATGGATCGGTTCGTGCCGCATCAATCGCTAAGATGTCCTCCTTGCCCCGATCTCCGGTGCGAGGCGGTCATCAACGACACTGCCACGGGAACACCCTGTCCGACAACTCGCCGGACAGCTCATTGCCGCCAAAACACTTGTCACTCGCAAACTTGTCGAGCAGTCATCTGCTACCACGACATCGACGACGAAACAGGCTGTCCAAGCGAATCCTGGAATGCAGCGTCCGGCGCTGAGATGCGATACCGCGTGCCGCAGTCCGTTGACCAACGATGGTCGAACTACAAGGAATCCCCGTCTCGCCTGGAGTTGCGATTGGCCCAGCCCTGATTCTGGACGCCGATGGTTATCGCATTCCCCGCTCACTGATCGCCGCCAAAGAAGTGGCCGATGAGTACGCGCGCCTGCGTGCCGCGGTCGACGAAGTCTCCAAGAAGCTGGAAGAGAGCCGCTTGGAAACCGCAGCCGTTGCCGGACAGCACACCGGCGACATCTTTGCCGCTCAATTGCAGATGCTGCATGATCCGCGACTGCAAGCCGAACTGCGGCGACGCATCGAAGTGGAACATCACGCGGCCGCCTATGCGGTCAACCGTGTTCTGAACCATTATGCCGCCGCCCTGAGACGGCTGGACAACCCGCTGCTGGCCGATCGCGCCGAAGACGTCATCGACATCGAAAAGCAATTGTTGTTCCAGCTCGGCGCCGTCACTCGCCAGCCGCTGAGCGATTTGACCGAACCGGTGATCGTGCTTTCGCACGTCTTGACGCCCAGCGAAACGGCGAACTTGGATCGGCGATACGTCCAAGGTTTCTGCACCGAGACCGGCGGTCCCGGTGGTCACACCGCCATCGTCGCCAAAGGACTCGAGTTGCCCGCCGTCGTCGGCATCGGTTCCTTCATCGAATCTGTCAGCGATAACACTCGCGTGATCGTCGATGGCGATCGCGGTCGCGTGATCATCGATCCCGATGCAAAAACCATCGCCGGCTACGAAAAACGTCTGCAACAGCGTCGCAACCTCACGGCGCGGCTTTCAGAACTCGCCAACATTCCCGCCGAGACCATCGACGGCGTGCGAATTCAACTCAGCGCCAACATCGAGTTCCCCGACGAGACCGCCACTTGCCTGCAACGCGGTGCTGACGGCATCGGGCTGTACCGGACCGAGTTCTTGTATCTCGCAAGCAGCGAAGAACCCAGCGAAGAAGACCACTACGAAGCCTACAGCCGAGTCGTCCGCGAGATGGAAGGCCGGCCGGTCGTCATTCGGACCCTCGACTTGGGCGCCGACAAGATGGGGCATCGACCGCTCGCCGAACAAGAACACAACCCGTTCCTTGGACTTCGCAGTATCCGCCTGAGTCTGCGAAATCTGGATCTGTTTCGACCCCAACTCCGTGCCATCTTGCGAGCCGCCGTCCACGGTGACATCCGCGTGATGTTCCCGCTGATCACCACCATCGGTGAGCTTCGCCAAGCACGTATGCTGCTCAACGTCGTCGCGCAAGACCTGGAGGAATCCGGTATCCCACATCGCAGCGACATTCCCGTCGGCATGATGGTCGAAGTCCCTGCGGCGGTCGTGATGCTGGATCGCTTCATCGGCGAAGTCGACTTTTTGAGCATCGGTACCAACGACTTGGCCCAGTACACCTTGGCCGTCGACCGTAGCAACGAGTACGTCGCCGATCTGTATCAATCCAGCGACCCGGCTGTGTTGCGACTGATCCGACAGAGCGTCGAGATCTCCGACCAACACCAAACGCCGATTTCCGTCTGCGGTGAAATGAGCAGCAATCCGGGACGCGCCCTGTTGCTGATCGGCTTGGGCGTTCGCCACTTGAGCGTTCCTCCTTCGGCTCTCTTGAGAGTCAAGAAAGCGATCCGCAGCGTATCCATCGAACAGTGTCAAGCCATTGCGGCTCGCGTGATGTCTCTGGAGGCCGCACGAGATGTCGACCTGTATTTGCTGGATCGATTGTCAGAACTTGTCCCCGAGTTGATCGTGACGTGAACGGCTGCAAAGAACATTGATCCTGTGGAGAGAGACTTCGCAAACGCTTTGAAATGAAATCACCCGAACTCGAAATCACGAACAACGACGACGCTCAGGAATCACCTGAGTTGCTGCGGGTTCGGTATCGAATTCGCTTTTCAAAAACGGACCTTCTGCGTTGGACCAGCCACCGTGACTTGGCTCGTTTGTGGGAACGTCTGCTGCGGCGTGCCCAGTTGAACTTGTCGATGACGGAAGGCTTTCACCCCAAGCCACGCGTTGGTTTCCCCTCCGCACTCGCGTTGGGCACCGAGAGTCTGGACGAAGTCGTCGAAATCGACTTGGCCGAAGAGCTGGCCCCACAAGTGCTGTTGGATCGGCTGGCCGATGACCATCAGCCCGGCTTGACCATCAAGAGCGTGCAACGCATCCCTGTGGAGGCGGGCAAGGCCAAACTGCAGCGAAGCGATTTTCAGGTCGCGTTGCCCGATGGCGTTAGTCCCGACGAACTGCGATCAAACATCGAACAGTTCCTCGGTCAAGAAACCGTGACGATCATGCGTAAGGACAAGCCGCTGACCGTCTCGGTGAAAAAACAAATCAACAACGTGATGATCGAAAACGGAATGCTGATGTTTTCGCTCATCGCCGCCGATGCCGCATCGCTACGTCCGAGCGATGTGCTGGATCTCTTGTCCGCTAGCGACTGGATCGAGCGTGGCACCAAGATCACGAGATCGGCCGTGATCCTCGCTAAAGAATGCGAGCCCAATTCGGACGCTCCCCTTGCCGTGGCGACTTCGCTCCCAGCGAGCGATCCGCCAACGGCCAACTGAACGCTTAACGAGAACACCATTGCCCCCCGATACAACACTAGCCAGCAACACACCACACCCTAAATCGCCTCACAACGAAAACATCCTGCCTGACGGCACCACCACGAGCCAGTTCGACCTGCCTGACACGCGGAGCGCAGATCGGCTCGATCACCAAACACACGAATTCACTTCGAGTTCTGAATTTGAATCAGACTCGGTCAACCACCCCAGAGGTGTCAAAATGCGAAAAGAAATGTTGATGAACGTGCTCCAACCAGAGGAGAGCCGCATCGCCATCTTGGAAAACGGACGACTGGACGAACTGTACGTTGAACGCAAGAGCGTGGAAGCTTTTGCGGGCAACATCTACCGTGGCAAGATCGTCAATCTCGAACCCAGCATCCAAGCCGCCTTCGTCGACTTCGGCGTCGGACGCAACGGTTTCCTGCACATCAGTGATGTCGAACCCCAGTACTTTCGCCAAGGCGGTTACGACCCTGAAGAGATCATGCGGGAGTCCGATGAAATGGCGGAAGCCGCAGCCAAGCGAGCCCGCGAATCGGGACGTGGCAGCAAACGTGCCTTCAAAGGCGGCCGCCCCCGCAACAAGCCGCCCATCCAAGAAATCTTTCGACGCGGCGACGAAGTCCTCGTGCAGGTGATCAAAGAAGGCATCGGAACCAAAGGCCCCACGCTCAGCACGTACATCTCCATTCCCGGTCGCTATCTCGTCTTGATGCCCGCACTGGGCCGCGTCGGTGTCAGCCGCAAGATCGAAGACGACGACGACCGCAAACGCTTGCGTCGCTGCCTACTCTCAATCAACCCGCCCAAGGGACTCGGATTCATCGTCCGCACCGCCGGTGCCGGTCGTAGCGAAAATGAATTGCAACGCGACATGGAGTACCTGCTGCGTCTGTGGCACGCGATCGTACGTCGCGTCAAAACCAATCCCGAACCGGGCGTGCTGTACGAAGAAAGCGATCTGATCATTCGCACCATTCGTGACATCTACAACAACGACATCGATCAAATCCTGATCGACCAAAAAGAAGCCTACGAGACCGCTCGTGAGTTCCTCAAGATGGTGATGCCTCGCGCAGTCGATCGTCTGAAATTCTACGACGGCTCGGTGCCCCTGTTCCACAAGTACAAACTCGAAACCGAGATCGTCAAAATCAATCAACGGCAAGTCAAACTGCCCGAGGGCGGTTCGATCGTGATCGATCCCACGGAAGCACTCGTGGCGATCGACGTCAACAGCGGCAACTTCCGTGGTGACGACTCCGCCGAAGAAAACGCGTTTCGCGTCAACTTGGCCGCCGCCAAAGAGATCGCACGCCAGTTGCGTCTGCGTGACCTCGGCGGCGTGATCGTCAATGACTTCATCGACATGCGAAAAGAAAGCCACCGTCGCAAAGTCGAGCGAGCCTTACGCGACGCCATGGCCAACGATCGCGCCCGCACCAAGATCCTCCGCACGAGCCCGTTCGGCCTGATCGAGATGACGCGGCAACGTATCCGACCAAGTTTGAAACGCAGCATCTATCAGGATTGTCCTTGCTGCGAAGGTCGCGGGTTGGTCAAGACCGCCGAAAGCATGTCGATCGAAGTCGTCCGCATGCTGGCACTGGCGGTCCGTAACTCACACATCCGCCGTGTCACCATTCGCGTCAATGACGCCGTCGCTGCTCACCTGAATAACCAAAAACGTCGCAGCGTGATGGAAATGGAAGACGTCGGTAAGATGACCGTCCAAATCCTCGGCAGCGAAGGCCTGTATCCCGAGCACCTGGAAATGGACTGCCGCGACGAACAAGGCGAACGCGTCGAAATCGATTCGTAATCGACTCGTAATGGGATTCGCCAGAATTCCCGTCCACGTCAAACGCGACTCGGCACGTCAAAACGCCGTTGGTGTTCCATCCTTCCATCACCGCTCGTGAGTCCACCCAATGACATCGACTCCATCCGCCACTGATCGCCCTGTCGCACTCGTGACCGGTTCAGGGACCGGGGTCGGTCGAGCCTGCATTTGGCAACTCGCCGAACGTGGATTCGATGTTGTTGTCAACTACTCACGGAGCGAGGCCGAAGCGATGGAAACGGTCGCCGGTGCTGAGCAACGCGGTGCAACGGTGTTGTGCATTCAATGCGATGTCTCCGACGATGCGTCCGTGGTCGAGATGATCGGTCAAATCCAATCACGTTTTGGTCGTTTGGATGTTTTGGTCAACAACGCCGCGACCACGAGCTTCATTCCGGCGAAGCAACTGGATGATTTGACCGAAGCGATGTGGGATCGCATGTTGGCGGTAAACCTCAAGGGACCGTTCTTCGTCACGCGAGCGGCATCTGTGTTGCTTGCCCAGGGAGATGGCGGTTCTATCGTCAATGTCAGTAGCGTTGCCGGACTGACCGGCAGCGGTTCGTCGATCGCGTACTGTGCCACCAAAGGCGCCCTGAACACGATGACCAAATCCTTTGCCAAATCCCTCGCGCCCGCCATTCGCGTCAATGCGATTCTGCCCGGACCGATCGACAGCCGGTGGATCCGCGAAGGAGACCCGAGCTGGGATATCGACGCCATGGTCGCCGGATACCCGATTCCCAAGGCATCTTCGCCCGACGACATCGCGACCGCCGTCTTGGCTTTGGCCATTGACACCAAGATGGCCACCGGACAACTCCTCTGCGTCGACGGTGGTCTGACGCTCTGATGACCGAGAGGTCGACGACTCGACGGGTGATCTCCGAATGCGTGCAGGTCATCAAAGTCGCCCGACCGGGTTTTTGGCCGACGCACCTTTGGTTTTACGTGCTGCCCCTGGCGACACGGGAAATGTTCCACTCGCCCGCGTTCTGGCTCGGATGCACCTACGTCTGCTTTCCCCTGGGATTGTTGTTGTACGGCTGGAATGACCTGGGCGACGTCGCCAGCGACTCGATCAATGACCGTAAAGACAGTTGGCTCTTTGGTGCTCGCCCCGACGCCACCATTCGCCGTCACCTGCCGGCCTGGATCGCGGCGGTCCAAGTCCCCTTTGTGATCGCGATGTGCTGGCTGGGCGGTGCAAAGATGTTGCTCTGGTTTGCCGGAGTGGTGTTGGTCAATTGGACGTACAACACGTTGCGATTCAAATCCAAACCTGTCCTGGACTTGCTCAACCAGTCGGGCTACTTGCTGATCTTTGTGTTGGCCAGTTGGTTGTGTGGTGTTCCCCAGATCAACGCCGCCGCAATGGTCTTCAGCATGCTCTTCGCAATGCAGAGTCACCTGTTCGGCCAACTCATGGACTTGGATGCCGACTTGGCTGCTGGCCGACGATCGACCGCCGTGATGATTGGTGCAATTCCAGCCAAACTGCTGTTGGTTGCGATCATGTTGTGCGAAGTCGCCATCGCGGCGGCGTTTTTCCGTTCCCCCATCGTCGCCTGGTTCATGGCGTGCGGAGCCACGTTCTTCGCCCTGGACACCGCGTTTGGCCCCAAGCGTTACCCCGTCTGGTTCACCAAAGCATTCTTCGTGCTCTGGAACCTGATCGTCATCGTCACCATGCACTGGGTCTGGCAATACGGACTGTTCCTGCTGGATTGACACGTAGTCGCGTCTCTCCGAACGTGAAAAGTATTGTTGCTGCATATGACCGTGAAGCGGTCATCGCCGGTTCATTCTTCACGTTCCCAGCAATCCCCTCAGTCGCGGATGCGACGACAGCATACAGCCTGGGGCGCGAGCCCCAGGTGAACACCGCCCGACGCCGCCAACAAGCCGCGGAGCGGCGACAGATTGCATCCAGACCACCGCGTGCTGTGGTCTACACCAAACGTTTTATGCTGTCGCTGCTCCGCAGCTTCTGGGTGGACTCGCTTGCAGAAACATGGGGTTGGCACCCCATGCTGTATGCTGTCGCTGCTCCGCAGCTATCGGAGCTAACCCGGGGTGCGCTGGCTTCGCCGCGACCCCAGGCTATGTTGTTTAACCACTTCGTGGTCGGCTTGGAGAATAAGTGTCCACTCTCGTTGCCAAAATCACGCGAAGCGATGATTGCTACGTGGATTTCGCGACACTTATTTTCCGCACGTTGCCCCGAGACGCGAAGGTTCGAGCCTCGGAGAGGCTCGACTACGTGAAGAGTGAACCAGAGACTGGTCTATTGTGTCCACACACAACCATCCTGCCGAACTTTTTCCACCACGAGGATCATCATGGGCGCTTCGCAGGGCGACTTCGTAAAGTACCCGCGGACGCCGCACTTGTTTGGGTCACGCGGGACAGCTGACGACCGGCACCTCGGTCAACGGGAATCCGACGGGTTTCTTAGTGATGATTCTTTGATCGTCGAGGAAAAGATCGACGGCACCAACGTCGGCATCCACTTTGCCGACGGACAACTGCTGCTGCAATGCCGCGGGCATTTGATCACCGAAGGCATGCACCCACAGTACGATCTGTTGAAGCAATGGACGCTGGTCAAACGCGGTGTATTGGAGGAACGACTCGGCGAACAATTCATCTTGTACGGTGAGTGGATGTACGCCAAACATTCGATCTACTATCGCGAGCTGCCTCATTACTTCTTTGAGTTTGACATCTATGACAAGAACGCCGGTTTGTTTCTGACACTAACGGATCGACTGCAGAGACTCGATGGATCGGGCATCGAAACCGTCCCCATTGTTCACCGTGGTCAGGTCAAACGCTCCGACTTGGATTCACTCATCGGACCATCAGCGTTTGGCGCGAGGTTCGACAATCCGATGACCGGCAGTCAGGACAACCTGATGGAGGGAATCTATCTACGCACCGAGAACGCTGATCGAGTGACCGGCAGGGCAAAATATGTCCGTCCCGAATTCGTCGAAAAGATCAAACAAAGCACACACTGGCAACAACAGGCGATCACACCGAACGAACTCGTCGATACCGCGGACATTTGGTCATGAACTGGAGTGAACTCACACGACTGAGCCAAGACGAAGTGATCGCTTGGGCGGAGTTGCAACCTTGGTCGCAAGCCATGGCAGAGTGCCAGCAGGATGCGCAATGGCACGCCGAAGGAGATGTTTGGACGCACACCAAAATGGTTTGCCAACAGCTTCGCCAACTCGATGAATGGGCATCACTCGATTCGTCCGATAGGCAGTTGTTGCTGCTGACGGCATTGTTTCATGACGCGGCCAAGCCGGCGACAACGATCTTCGATCCAGAATCTGGGCACCTTCGTTCTCCCCATCATGCAGTCAGGGGCGAACACTTGGTTCGCAACGTCCTACGACAGTTGGATTGTCCGCTCGACCATCGCGAACGCGTTTGCTCGTTGGTGCGATATCACGGTCGCCCTGCGTTTCTCGTGGAGCGTGATGATCCTGCTGGCGAAGTGATTCGCATGTCATGGCTGAGCAATAACCGACTGCTGTATCTGTTCGCACTCGCCGACACACGAGGACGCAAAACGACATCTGATTCCAGGCCTGAAGAAAATCTTCTCTACTGGAAACTCGTCGCCGAAGAAAACGAGTGCTTGGACCGACCGTATTCCTTTGCCACCGACCACGCCAGATATCTGTATTTCAAGCAACCTGAACCCAACCTGCTCTATGTCCCGCACGAGGATTTTGCTTGCTCGGTGACGATGATGTGTGGCCTGCCTGGTAGTGGCAAAGACACGTGGCTCGCCAAGTATCACCCCGATTTGCCCGTCGTTTCGTTGGACGAGATTCGCAAAGAGTTCAACATCGATCCGACAGACGATCAAGGCCGTGTGATCCAAACCGCGACCGAGCGTTGTCGGCAGCACCTGCGATCGGGGACCTCATTCGCCTTCAATGCCACCAACTTGCTACGTCAAACACGGTCCCGCTGGACCGGATTGTTCGCCGACTACAACGCACAGATTCACCTCGTCTACTTGGAACCACCGCTGAGCGTGTTGCTGCGACAAAACCGCAACCGTGAGGCGGCAGTCCCCGAAAGCGTCATCCAGAAACTCGCCGCCAAAGTCGAACCACCGACCTGGCTGGAAGGACACACGGTCACACTGTCAACAGCCAAATGACAGTGTGACACTGCCGCTCTGTGGAGAAATCTTGCCGATTTAGACAGGATTTTTGGCGTGCGCCCATCGCCAATGCCACTCTACAATACGGACAGGCAGTCTCCGACAATTCCCAGATGCCAGACAATACACCATCAAAACCGACGCGTTTCAGCGACGCATCGCTGCTCGTTCGATTCCAGTCGGGCGAGGACGATGCCGCTACGGCCCTGTACACCCGCTACGCACAACGGCTGATGGATTTGGCTGGGCGAAACAGCGGCGACGATCTCTCCACTCGCGTCGACGCGGAGGATATCGTCCAGTCAGTGTTTCGGACGTTTTTTCGGCGAGTGTCCGATGGCCACTACATGATCCCCGAGGGTGAGGAGCTTTGGAAATTGCTGTTGGTAATCGCCCTGAACAAAGTGCGTTTGATCGCGGAACGTCACCGCACCATCAAGCGTGATGTCAGCAAGACCCAATTGTTGGGCGACCACGATCTCGGTCAGTCGGCAGACGCGAGTGATGTGCTGCGTCTGACGATCGAAGACGTTTTAGAGACACTCCCCGAACTTCATCGCGAGGTCGCTCGTTACCGTATCGATGGATACGAGATCGACGAAATTGCTTCGCGAGTTTCCACTTCACGACGCAGCGTCGAACGCATCCTGCAGTCCTTCCGCGCACGCCTCCGGACTAAGTTGGATATCGAGTGATTGACAAGCGATACACGATTACCACCGACGCAAGCAGCGAAGTCGAAGAACTGCTGGCTCGCTTTGAGCGTGATCGGTCGCAGGATGTCGTTGACTTAAGCGACTATCTTCTCCCCGACGACGACCCCGCGCACAGCGCAGTGGTCACCGAGCTTTGCCGGATCGACATGGAGCGTGCCTTTGAGGAGGGAAAGAATTCGCAGGCGTCAATCTACACGGAATCGTTTCCGGAGGTTTTTTGCGATGAAACACACCGCACTCAATTGGTTTTTGAAGAGTATCGTTTGCGACGACGAGCGGGCGAAGATATCGATCCGATGGAGATTGCGGGTCGCTACGGCATTGATGGGTCACGTTGGCCAAAGTTGAAATTGGGCAGCGGTGAATCCGGTAGGGCAATGTCGACGACTCGCCGGTTCCGAAAAGAAGATTTGGCGGTTCAGAGCGTCAAGTATCCGCGTACAGGAGACATTTTCGCCGGCTATCCACTTGGAGAGCGATTGGGCGAGGGCGCTTTCTCCCGCGTGTTTCTCGCCCGGCAACCCGACTTGGCAAGTCGCCCCGTCGTGCTGAAAGTGACGCCGATGGCGACGGACGAATCAGATCGTTTGGCGCGCCTCCAGCACACTCACATCATTCCGGTCTACTCCGTGCATCGCGAAGGCGACTTGTCATGCATTTGCATGCCATTTCTTGGAGCAACGACGCTCGCAGACTTATCACAACTGAGCGAACGATGGGCTTCACTCGACGGACCAGCGATCGAATTGGTTTCGACGATCGTTGATCGACGCCGATCGACAATCAGCATGGTCCAGGGAAACCCATCACCCGCCTCAGCGGTCGACGAATCTGGCGAACCCGACGAAACGGAGACCTCGCACGAGGGCGTCGGATTGGAGCAGTACGCGAAACTTGGTTACGTGGATGCTCTACTGCGTATTGTGACCGGAGCAGCCGAAGGCCTTGCGCACGCCCACCAAAGAGGAATCATTCACAGAGACCTCAAGCCCGCCAACATTCTTGTTGGTGATGACGGCAACGCACTCTTGTTGGACTTTAACCTCGCGACCGCTAGTTACGAACCAAAGACAAAAATAGTCGGCGGAACACTGCCGTATATGTCACCACAACAGCTTGCGGCTCTCGAAAACGGCCACCCTCCCGACGCCCGCGACGACGTGTTTTCGATGGGTGTGATTCTGTACGAATTACTGACTGGCCATCTCCCCTTTGATTGCCCGAGAGCAGGTGAGGAGTTTGAACTATCACGCGTGATTGCGGACCGGCGTCGAAGTCCACGTGAGGTGCATTCTCGCAACAAACATGTCTCGGTAGGATTGTCCGATATCATCAGCAGGTGCGTTGCTCCTGATCGTGAAGACCGATACGGCGACGCAACTGAACTGCTGGAGGACCTGAACTGTCATCGACAAAACCTACCATTGCTGCACGCCCCGAATCGTTCGATCCGAGAGCGTTTGACGAAATGGTCGGCGCGGCATCCAAGCATCACATCGGCATCATTCGCTGGCAGTTTGGCCGCGTTATTGCTGGTGGCTTGTGTGTTCTTGATTTACCAGCGGGGGCAAAAGATTGCTCGGTTTGACGCAAAGTTCCAGTGGCAAGATTTTCAAAATGAAGCGACCGTTGCGATCACGGCGTTGTCGAGTCCTGGGCGTGAGTCGGAGTTACTGCTAGATGGCGTCGGCCACGCGAGGCAGCTTGTAAACCACTGGATCGATCCCGCCACCCTGGACTGGAACTCAGAAGCTCTCGCGAACCACTTGGAACACGAATCCCGCGTTCAACTCAGTCAGCAAGTTTCGCGCTTGGCCTACTTGATGGCTGACGCCGAAACAGACATTGGCATACGATCGGGAGCGAAATCAAGAGTTTCGCATAGGGAAAGTGCGTTGAAGTGGAATCGCGTTGCCGCTGCATTTGACTCTCGAATGTCCCACATGTTGAATGAGCAGGACTTACGAATCAGACAGCTTTTCGAAGGTGGTCCTTCGGACCTGAGCATCACTGAGATCAAACCCAACTCTTCTGATCTGCGTTTGTTGGCAGCGAGCCGATCAACCGACGCGGCCACCTTGCGAGAACTGGCAAACGCTCAGTTGAGCAATGAACCGACAAACGTCGCCCTTTGGTTCTATCGCGCGATCGCTAACGCCCGACTCGGCGACTGGAACAGCGCGGTTGCGAGTATGGACGCATGCAACTCGCTGCAGCCTCGATCGTTGACCATCCTCTTTAATCGAGGGCTATTCCACCTAAGTGCCGGAGATGCACGAGCAGCAATTGGCGATTTCACCGAGTGTGTCGCAATCAAGCCAGACATGCTGACCGCTCGATTCAATCGTGCGGTCGCAGCCGAGCAGATGGGTCAATATCAGCTTGCACTGGATGACTTGAATGCCGTGTTGGAATCTGATCGAGCCACAACACGGATGGTCTTGATGCGTCGCAGGATTCACCAAACACTTGGCAACGATGTTGCTGCTCAAGCGGATTTATTGACAGCCATGTCCATCCCGCCTCGTGACGCCAATGATTGGGTCGCGAGGGGAGTGGCTCGTTTGGACAAAGAACCAAAACGAGCGATTGAGGATTTCCTGTCTGCCCTGAAGATCGATCCAAGCCACTTCGACGCACTGCAAAACGTCGCTCACGTTTACGCTGAACGTCTGAATGAACCGAGACAAGCACTTCCGTATCTCGATCGGCTTGTGTCGGCGTGGCCCTCAAAGGCATCTCCCGTTTCGTCACGGGGAATCATTCACGCCAGGCTAGCGGCTTTGGATTCTGCGATTGCCGATGCAAAGGCGGCGGAAGCGTTGGAACCGGGTCCAAGGGAACAGTTGCAGATTGCGGGAATCTACGCGATCTCACAAGCGGGAATCAATAACACGGAGAACGTGCTGCCCAGAGATGAAGCCAACACTTTGGCGATCCGCTGGCTCGGACGTGCATTGAGAAACGACCCATCGCTCGCCAAGATCGCAAGCGTTGATGTTGACCTCGCCAGTTTGCGAAGAGAAACGGTCTTTCGCCGACTGGTTGGCAGCGCAATGACGCTGCAGTCGAGCGATAAAGAGCAGGTGCGCGATCCACGATAAGTGAATTCAGCCGCACCGAACCAGGAGCCGGTGCCACGCATGAGTTCCGATCTTAGGCTAGCGATTGGTCCATCAAAAAAGCATCCCAATCGCTGCATCGCTTGCCTTGATCCGCTCGGCTTGCCATGTCCCGTCCAAGGTCCCGTTGGGTGCTTTGACGGGCGGAGCAACCGCCGATACAAACTCTGATTCCAAAGCCATCCTTGCTTGTAGCATGGCATTGATCACCATCAATGCATCTCCGGCAGTGACAGTGAAATCACCGTTCACATCCGCAAAAGCGCCGACAGAGGCGTTGGTGACCACGATCGTTCGGCCTGCACTGCGCCCCAGCAAATTGATGATGATCAATGCGTCTTGGGCCGTGACCATGTCGTTGCCACTGACGTCAAAAATATTGCTCAGATTCTGCCAAGGGCTGGCCGCTGGATTGGTCGGAGTTGGATTGGTTGGAGTTGGATTGGTCGGAGTTGGATTGGTTGGTGTTGGATTGGTTGGTGTTGGGTTGGTTGGAGTCGGGTTGGTTGGAGTTGGATTGGTTGGAGTTGGATTGGTTGGAGTTGGATTGGTTGGAGTTGGGTTGGTTGGTGTTGGATTGGTTGGAGTTGGGTTGGTGGGTGTTGGATTGGTTGGTGTCGGGTTGGTTGGAGTTGTTGGATAGGTGGGAACAGCGATGCAGGCTTCTGTGTAGAACTCCCACCACAAGGGATCTTGCACCTGAACCCATTCAAAATCTTGAACTCCATAGTCACTGCAGCCAAAACCATACTCCCACCACCATGGATAGTTCATTACGTAGGTTTGCTCGGTGATTGTCGGAAGCTCTGGATAGATCGGCGTATAGATGTAGCAGTAATCTGGGTTCGAACCGGGTTCTGAGCATGGCACATAAGGCTGATTGGTTGGGTTGGCCACACCGGGTCCCACGTCAATCGAAACCTCATCGATAAAAACACTCAGTTGGACTTCACCCAGCGGTTCGAGTGACGACGCGGCGTAGTGAATCGTATATTGGCCGGAGTCCAGAAAAGTCACCGGAGCGGATCTTGCCTCTCCTGGACGCAGAGCCACTTGAGTGACCACATTCTCATTGGAATCCAACACAGTGACCGAAACAAAGGCGTCGCTATTTGATGTTCCCTTGTATTCTGAGTTGTCGACGTGCAAATGAATGAGGCGTGAGGAGTCGACATTGAACGCTTGTTTCCAGGCCTTGTTCTCGTCGTCCAACATGACCTCGCTTACCTGCCGCGACATTTGCAATTCGGGTGTGAAATCAGCCACCAAGTTGAATTCGCCCACCGATGCATGAGCCGAGACCGTGGGATTTACCACGACATAATAGGCATCTTTGCTGTTGACTCCAAACGCTTGGACAACCACGCTTCCTTGTCCATGGTGCAACGCTTGCGATTGCACACGTCGGCCATTGGCGTCCATGATGACAATCTCTGTCGACGATTGAACTGTCCCCAACGATTGCAATGATACATGCAGGTTTTCGAGACCTTCTGCTTCAGGCCCGGTTGGAGTCAAACGATACACCAAGGGTGGTGACGAAGGGGAAATCATTTGATTGGTGCTGTAGCGAATGCTATTCCCAATACTTGGAGCCAAACTTTCAGCGTTTGTCAGATCGAACGAAACGGATGAGCTACCGGAGTCCCCTGTGTTCGCCGCGTGTGTTGCCTGAAGCTCACTCGTGCCATCGCCGTGCAGATGGTCGAACCCGCTTTCTTCAAATTCAATTCCCGCGTAGATCGTTTGCAGCTGCTGGATGTCATCGGTGGTCGGCGACAGCACATCGTGGACACCGTGAACAAACATTGCGGACGCGGGATCATCTGCATGCCCTAATCCGAGTACGTGACCGAATTCGTGCAGCGCCACCGCGAAGACATCTTGTAGATTGCTCCATGGTGCGTCCGAGTTGATCAAGATGTCGCCAGCCCAAGAACCCTGGACCATCGCACTATGTGGGATGGACGTTGCATAAACGTTTTGAGAAAGGGGAATGGCGGCAATCCGAATATCGCCAAAACGGGCATCACCCTGTGTGGGGCCAGCGACTCCAAAGCGACTCCCCGAATCGGGCACCTCATGGATGGTCGCATTGAGCGGCTCTAACCAGGCGTTGAATGCGGCATCAAATTGTTCCTTCCAGAGGCTGGGGGCACCGAGCAAATCGAGCTTCTCGAATAGGCGACTGTCTTGATTCGCGACGCTGGTACCGTCTGGAGCAAAGCTGTATGTCAATCCACCGGGATCAAACCAAGGCAGCGGGTCTGCAATACCGAGTCCTGCACCGTCGAAGGCAAGCCGTGTACACAGACGTTCCACACACAGATCGCGTCTTTGCGTCTGCCGACGTGCCTTCTTAATCGTGCTGCGTCGAATCATGTGGTCTGTCAACCGTTCACGGGCTTCCTAAATCTCAAACGCGAAAGCCCTTTTGCGTCTGTTTTTTCATGACAAATTGTCTTCGGGAGGGTTTGCCGGGTCAACCGTTTTCCACTTGCGAATCGCTAGCTCAACATGAATGTTCAGGGCCTGCAGTCTGATGCGGATCGCAAATTGACATCAAGGAGATGCTGCCAAACACCCACCACAGGCAAGAGCAGGATTGGCACCCTCTATCCGCCAGGAATTCTCATAGATCTCCTGCGTTTGGGACAGGGCTCTGCACCCTCAGACGCGTCAACGCCGCTGATAATTGGTGGCCAAATCCTATCAACGAGATCGACTCGCCGTTGCGTTTCTAAACGAAAACTAATGGAAAACGACGATGAGCGAGGGCGACGTCGGGGTCAGCTGGGGCGACTCCCTTGGTCAGCCTTTGCGATTGAGGCAAAGTTTCAAAAAACTGCGGAAATGTTGGCGGATCGAGAATCGGGATCCAACTCTCTTGGTCATTGCGGGACTTCGGTGATCTCTCGGATGCCCCTGTTTATTGTCCACTTCGCTTCTCTCCAGCCAGAACCCAAATCCATGAACATCTTGTCACGCCGTATCAACAAGAAGACTCGCCAACGCAAAATGCTTCGTCGGCGTCGATTCTCTCGACTGGAGACGCTTGAAGCAAGACAACTGCTCGCTGGTGATATCAGCGGAGGAATCTACAACGACCTCAATGGCGACGGTGTTCGCGACCAGGGAGAGGACGGTCTGGCAAATTGGACGGTGTTCTTGGATCAAAATCAAAGCGGAACGCTCGATGCAGGAGAACCGTCTGCGTTGACCAATGCCGACGGCGAGTACTTCTTTGGCGGCCTTTCGGCAGGTGACTACCGAGTGGCCGAACTTGTACGTTCGGGATGGACTCCGACGAATCCCGCGTCCGGCTTTCAAGACGTGACATTGTCAGATGGTCAATCAAAGACCGTCAACTTTTTGAATCAAGGCAGCGGTGGGACGGGCGTCATCACGGGGAATGTCTGGCGCGACATCAACAACAATGGCATCCAGGATCCTGAGGACACTGGGCTGGCGGGATGGACGCTGTACCTGGACCTCAATGGAGACAAAGTACTTGATCCTGAAGAACCATTTGTCCTGACCGATGGCAACGGGGACTACTCATTCACCGGACTATTGGGCGGCGGCGGTACCAGTGCGATCGACTACGAAGTCACCATCGTCTTTCCCACCGGCTGGGAGCCCAAGGACGAAAACATCACTGCCGCAGTCATCGACGGACAAACAACATCCGGCATCGATTTTTCGAATTGGCCCGATCCTGAACAGACAACGTCAATCAGCGGTCGAGTGTTCAACGATCTCAATGGCAATGGTGTGCTCAATGCGGGTGAATCGGGGCTTGGTGGCTGGATCGTATTTGCCGATATGAACCTGAACGGCGTCCGTGATACGGGTGAAGTGTTTGGAACGACCTCAAGCAGTGGGAACTACTCGCTGACCGGCCTTGAATCGGGGAACCTACGAATCACAGTCGCCCAGCACCTCGACTACAAGTCGACTTCGCCAGCTTCGGGATTCCGGAATGTAAACCTTGTTCCTGGGGTGCCTGTCAGTGGCGTCAATTTCGGCGCTCAACTGCGCACGGATGCCGCGATCGGAGGTGTGATTTATGTCGATCGTGACAAAGACGGAACCCGGGATCCAGGGGAAGAAGGTTTACCAGGTATCACCGTTTACTTGGATGTTGACAACAGCGGTTCGCTGACGGCAGGCGATCCGAGCATGGTCACGGGCGAGGACTTTTTCTACACGCCCGATGTCGATGAAGCGGGGGCCTATCGCTTTGAGAAACTGGGCGGCGGGACGTATGTGGTGCGTCAGATCGTGCCACCAGAGCTTGATTCGCCAGGCTCCGAAATCGAGCACAGCGTGACGGTCGGTCCCGCGGATGACATCAGCGATCTGGAACTGGGTGATGAATATCGCCCCAGTGAAATTCACGGCATCAAATTTGAAGACGCAAACGGCAACGGATTGCGTGATCCGGGCGAACCCGGTATCGAAGGGGTGACGATCTTCATCGACTTGAATCGTGACAACGTGTTTGACGACGCAGTGGAGCCATCGACACAGACACTTGCCGATGGTTCGTACTCCTTTGTTGGGCTCGAAGCGGATGCCTACATTGTTCGCGAGATCGTTCCCGCTGGCTTTGTACAAACCTTTCCATCAACCGAAAGTGGAATTCTCTGGCCAGAGGGAGTCAGCAACGCAGCGGTTGGCAATGTGACGCCGACGTTGATCGAGACTTCTCTCGCGAAGGATGAGACGTATACGCAAACGGTCAGTCTGACGCTGCCAACCACCGGTGCGCTGACGAACCTGGTCGATGTGTTTTTGCTGTTCGATGACACCGGCAGCTTCACATCGAACAGCCCAATCGTGCGAGCTGCTTTTCCAAATATCATCTCGCAACTGCAAACCAAACTGCCGGGAATTGACCTTGGGTTTGGAGTCGGTCGGCTGGAAGAGTACGGCGGGTTTGCCTCGGAGTACGGAGCGGGACGCCCATTCACACTCAATCAACCGATCATCGCGTCGGACGTCAGTGGATTCTCGGCATCAATCCAATCCGCACTCGACCATGTTGCCCCAGGTTACGGTGGTGACGGACCTGAGACGGTGATCGAAGCACTTTACCAAATGGTCAGTGGTGCCGGATTCGATGGCAATAACAATGGATCGCTGCTTGATAGTGGGGCAGCGGGATTGTTGTCGACGCAAACGAGTCCTGGCAACAGTGGCGATGTTCCCGCGTTCTCCTCTTTTACGCCAGATCCGGCAAACGGTGTCTTGCCGGCATCCGGAACGATTGGCGGAGCTGGCTTTCGCTCGGGTGCCCTGCCGATCATCATCACCGCGACCGATACCGGATTCGCGTATCAGCCCAAAGGCGAAACCAGCATTGTCGGCATCGACGGCTTGTCCGTCCCCGTGTCTCAATTGACCGCAGCATCGCGGGGCTCATCACCTTTTGGCGCGGGGGCTGGGATTCAAGAAACCGTTACCGGGCTCAATGCCCTCGGGGCCTTGGTCATTGGACTCGGCACCACGGACTCGCCATCATCTGCACCGCGGCAGGGACTGGAGGCTCTCGCCAATCTGACCGGTGCGATCAATCGCACGACCAACACCATCGACAACGGCACGGCCGACGCGATCGCCCCGAATGATCCGTTCTACTTTAAGATTGGTAGCGGTGGTGATCCACTGGTGGGCAACATCGCCGACGGCATCGTCGCGGCGATCGATGGTGCCGTGACCTCCGTCAACGTCAATGTCACGCTGCGTGCGTCCGATCCACGTGTCCACCTCAGTTTTGATCCGGGAGTGATCAACGGACTTGGCGCGGGCGATACCGCAACGTTTGACGTGACTTTTACCGGTGACGGTCGACCACATCGTTTTGATCTGCAGTTCATCCGCGAGGGCACCGATGTCGTGCTCGGGTCGATCCCCGTCGTTTTGGGCACGCCCGTCGAAGGTGACGGCTACGAATATGAAGACTGTGAGGATGGGGAACATAGCCAGGAAGTCAACTTCGGAAATCAGCGGATTGACGGGATCACTCCCAACGTTGCACCAAGCTTTACAGTCGGTGCCGATCAACTTGTGATGGAAGACGCAGGACCGCAAACGGTGACGGGCTGGGCGACCAACGTCAGCCCTGGTCCCGCCAGCGAGTCGACTCAGTTGATCGATTTCATCGTCAGCACTGACAACAACGGACTGTTCGCGATTCAGCCGACGGTCGCTCCCGATGGCACACTGACGTTCTCGCCTGCTGCTGATGCCTTCGGCTCGTCAATCGTGACCATTCAAGCTCATGATGATGGCGGTACGGCTTTGGGGGGCATGAACACGAGTGCTGCCCAGACCTTTGTGATCGAGGTGAGCCCGGTCAACGATGCCCCAATCGGGCTTCCTATCATTCTCGCCCAAACGATCGACGGCACGGGCTCAATCACCCTGACTGAACCGACGAATGTTCAAAGCGGCAACCTGCTCACGGTCGACACCTCTGGCATCAGCGACGCCGATGGATTGGGCACATTCAGCTTTCAATGGTTGCGTGATGGAATTGCGGTCACAGCAGCATCGAGCGACACCTACCTCGTCAGCGAAACGGACGTGGACGCTCGAATTAGCGTGCAGGTGAGCTATACCGACGGAGACGGAACCCTGGAAACCCTGACGAGTGCCGAAGTCGGCCCTGTCAGCGCTGCCAACTCGGCACCCATGGGGGACGTACTGGTGGTAGGCACACTGACAGAGGACGAAGTCTTGACTGCGGACACCAGCGGAATCACGGACGCTGATGGTTTGGGTGCATTCAGTTTCCTTTGGAGCAACGGTGCGACGACCCCCTCGATCACTCTGGGCGACTCGGATGTAGGTCAAAACATCGGAGTGACGGTTAGCTACACCGATGGCGGAGGAAAACTGGAGCATGTGGCCAGTTCGATCGTTGGGCCAGTCGCCAATGTCAATGATGCCCCCACAGGCGAAGTCATCGTTCTCGGGACACCCCAAAATGGGCAGGTGTTGACCGCGGACGCCAGTGGTGTCTCTGATCCGGATGGCCTGGGAATGTTCAGCTACGCCTGGAGCAACGGTGCAACGACACAGTCGATCACCTTGGGTGATTCCGATGTTGGGCAGAACATTTCCGTTGCCGTCAGCTACACCGATGGACACGGCACCAACGAAGGGCCCCTGACAAGTGTCCCTACAGCGGCAGTTACCGACATTGCATCGGCGGGACCAAAGTTCTTTGTAGTCGATCAGTCGCAGCGAAGAGTCTTTGAATACGACACAGACGGCAATGCTCTCGAGAACGATCGATTGGACAAAGAAGGCGAGAAGCCTCGCGGCATCGCTGCAAACGCAGACGGGTCGCTGTCTTGGGTTGTCGACGGTGATGGCGAAGTCTTTGTCTATAACCAAGACCATGAACTACTCGGATCGTGGAAACTCAAGGAGATCGATAAACCGGAGGGGGTTACTGTCCACGGTGATGACTTGTGGATCGTTGATCGTGAAAACGATCGCGTCCACTTCTTCGCCGGGGGTGCACTGCGTCGATCTGGAAAAGCCGAGTCCACATCGAGTTTCCGACTCGATCGCGCCAACCGTAACCCAATGGATGTCGTTACCGATGGAGTCAACCTTTGGGTCGTCAATGACACACGAGGCGTTGACAAAGTCTTCCGGTATGACATGCAGGGAGTGCTGGAAGGAAGTTGGCAAATCGACGCTGCGAATGCGAAACCGACCGGACTGACAATCGACCCCAGTGACGTCAGCCACATCTGGATTGTCGACTCCCGTAGCGACTCGGTGTATCAGTACGACCAAGCAGCCGGTCGTGTCTCAGGAAGCCAGGATGCGAACGCTTCTTTCAAGCTTGCTGAATCCAATCGGAACCCGCAAGGAATCGCCGATCCGTTGGCATCAGTCGCAATGGGAGGGGCCAGAAAATGGACGAAGCTTGGAAGCTCAGCTGACGATTCAGTGATTGCCTGGAATAACGTCATCAGCCCGTTGGATGCAAACGACGATGGCGATGTCTCCGCGTTGGACGCGTTGGTCGTCGTCAACCATCTCGGCAAAGGCCGAGCGACGAGCGTGGCCGATTTGGACGTCGATGCTCCATTCGTGGATACGAACGCTGATGGACTGGTCACGGCCCGCGACGCGTTGGTCATTGTCAACTCGCTCAAACGACAAACCCATGCGTTCAACGCTGAGTCCATCGACAGCGTGATCAGCAAGTTGGCTGACCGTGAGGATGAGAGATTCACGTTTGAGAATGATTTCGACGACATCCTCGCCCTCATCTCCAGGGGCGGATCGCGACGCGATTGACCCCTAGGGATACTTACTCAGGGTTGTGGCTTTGGAACATTGCCTGAATGCATCTCCCAAAGCCCGTTTGCGAGGAAACGGCGAAAGTCGCGGGACCGGGCGCAAATCAGTGATTTTTGGGCAAATCGCGATTTTCCCGGCCCTGTTCGGCTGGCGGCTGAGTTTTTAGACTGGCAACTCCAGATCCTTTCCCGCAACGAACAAAGACATGGCGACCCCACGAGTCCTGGTGTTACGTGCCCCCGGCACCAATTGCGACGTAGAAACCGCGCACGCATTTCAGCTTGCCGGTGCCCAAGCCGAGAGCGTCCACGTCAATCGGCTGATCGAAAACCCCGCGCTCAAGGATCGCTACCAAATCCTCTGTGTTCCCGGCGGGTTCAGCTACGGCGATGACATTGCCGCCGGCCGCATCCTGGCGACCCGGCTGCGACGCCACCTCGCCGATCTCGTGGACACCTTTGTCCACGGGAGTGGTGACCGACTGGTTCTGGGAATCTGCAATGGCATGCAGGTGCTGATGCGTCTGGGCGTCTTGACCGAGGGCGTCGGAAACGGCGCATCAGAGCCCGCCACGCTGACGTGGAACAACCACGGACGATTCGAGGATCGCTGGGTGCACTTGGCCACGCACGGCAGCTCCTGCGTTTTCTTGCGTGACATCGAACACATGTATCTGCCGATGGCCCACGCGGAGGGCAAGTTTGTCGCGGCCAATGATGCCACGCTGGGGCAGTTGCGTGAGGCGGGACGTCTGTGTCTGCGCTACGCGGATGGTGAAGCCGGAGGCGTCCAGGACGAAATCTTGAATTTCCCCGCCAACCCCAACGGGGCCGACGCCAACGTGGCCGGCGTTTGCGATGCCAGTGGTCGCGTGTTCGGCTTGATGCCGCACCCAGAACGCCACCTGCTAGCCACCCACCACCCATTCTGGACTCGACGCGATGTCCAACCGGAACACGGTGACGGTATGAAACTGTTCCAAAACGGTGTGGACTGGTTCGCGTAGTCAGCCAAGCCATTGTCGCTCGACGTTCCACGTCGATAGCGGACACATCACTTGGAGTCGACGAGGCCTTTGGTGGTGAAGTTCGACGTCATCAACGCGGTGCTGGATCGGGCGCCAGGGCCTTGGTTTTCGCTCGGCTTCTGCATGAACTCGGGAAATCGAGTGCTGCCAAAGATCGACAGATTGGGCTTCTTGCCCGCTTCGTCGAGTGCCTGTTGCATGGTTTGCCCTCGTTTTGTGGCCAATATTCCAGGCACGTTGCTGCTGCTGCGTGACCAAAGATCTTTGCCCTGCCACTGCAGCTTCACCCTCGACTCATACTTGTTGACGATGTAGGAGCCCGCAGCGATATAGCTGACGGCCTCCTGTTTGGGGCCGGTGATCGTCGCCACCACCTTGATCGGCGAGCCGGCGGAGATTTTGTAGCCTGAATCCGCGATGGATTTTTCAAGTCCCTGCTGTACTTCAGCGCGGTGCTGTCCGCTCACGCCCGAGACATCGATGGCGACTTCACATCCTGGGTGCACCAGGAACATCGTGGGGTCCGACTGAGCCTTTTCCAGCATGGCTTTCGCTGCGGGATGGGGAAATTCGGCAGACACGAATACGCCATGATCCCCGGCTTGGACGGCAATGAAGGAAACACCGCCGATGGTGCTGATCGAACTGGCTCCGCTGTACTGACAGACTTGGATCCGGGTCGGCAGGTGTACTAACAGCGAGTCATCCAGCAACGCGTAGTCATTGTTAGGAAAAGACAGACCACGAGTGGCAACGGGTCCCTTGGCCAAGGCAAACTCCTCGGCCCATTGTCCTGACTGGACGTCCAGAACACGAATGTCGGAATTCGACGTGAATAGCAACCGCGTTCCGTCTTCGCTCCATTGCAATTTGGGCCACCCAACCGTGGTGCCTTTGTCCAACGACAAGCTGCCCAGGACTTGGGCCGAATCCAAGTCCATCACCGCAACCGTTTTGTCATCGACAAGGGCCAATCGTTTGCGGTCCGTGGAAACGGCCAATGCAAAGTTGCGTTCGTTCAAGCGTGCGTGCCAAATGGGCTCGCGTGTTGCGATTCGCCACAACACCAAGTGCCCTTTATCGCTCATGGTCAACAAGTTGTTTCCGTTGACGGGAAAGGCTTGCAGGACATCGGCATTGGCGATCTTGCCAAAGTCCTTCTTATCCTTGGGGTAAGGCACCCAACTCGGTGTGCGTTGGATTGACTTTCCGGTCACTCGCCAAATCTGCAATTGGTCTTTGGTCTCTCCATCATCACGGCGACCATCACTGTTACCCACCATCAAAACATCGTTTCCGCTGTCCAGCAAAGTCAGCGGGCGCATGTCGGCTTGGACAGGCTCCGCTGCAATTGCACGTCCCGATTCCAGATCAACCAATGTCAGTCGAGACATGGTTTGAGGAACCGTGAAAGAAACGGTGTAACCCAATGCGGCACGACGACAGAACGGATTGACCGTCATCGAGTGCATGCGTTCGTGAAAATTACTCTTCGGGCCCAACGTCACCGGCTTGGATTCAAACGCTAGGGCGTTGGACACCACCGGAACGTTCCACGCGACGTCGTTGACGATGGTCACTTGCCTCGCTGCATCCCAATTGGGTGTGCTGGGCTCGGACCACCCCATCGCACCGGTACTTGCTCCCGAACCACTTGCTGGTGTGGCAGTCGCAGCGGGTGCTGTCGGTGCTCCCGCATCCTCGACCATCTCAAATGGATTGCTGTCTTCGTTCAAGAATGCTTGATCGGCCGCGCTTAACTTGGCGACCGGTATCCGCATGGTCTTGCCGTCGGAATTGCGAATGGTGGCAACTCCGTCGACCACACTCACCAGACTTGCGGTGACTTTGAAGCGACCGGTGGCATCGGACCACTCGCGCATCGTATCTTGCGCGGAGCAGGTGACGGGAATTCCGATGGCGGACAACAACACAACGGCGGCGAAAAGCAAACAAGGAGTGCCGCAGGAATAGAATGGAACTTTCATCTCTTGCTCGATCCAAGTGATGGGAAGGAAAGGTGAGGGTTGAACTGGCTGAGATCTGGGGTGACCTAATGCAGCATCGTTTTGGACTCGGAGAGGTTGTGAGTTGCTCTCATACACGTAGCCGAGCCTCTCGGGACGTGCGATTTATAAGTTTCCGCTTGCGGATTGTCGTTCGACTCTCCGAGTCGACAACGTGCAGCGGAAAACGCTTTCGATTTGGAAAGTCGAGCGACAATTACGATAGGATATCGTGAACCACGTTCCCGTGCACGTCGGTCAGTCGGAAGTCACGGCCCATGAATCGGTAGGTCAGTCTTTCGTGGTCGATTCCCATCAAGTGCAGGATTGTCGCGTGCAAATCGTGGACGTGCACCGGGTTTTCGGTGGGTGCGAACCCCAGCTCATCCGTTTCACCATAAATGAAACCCGGCTTCACTCCTGCTCCGGCCATCCAAACCGTAAACGCATCGATGTGGTGGTCACGCCCGACCGACTGGCGGACTTCACCCATCGGCGTGCGTCCAAACTCTCCGCCCCAGATGACCAGCGTATCTTCCAGCAATCCCAGTCGCTTCAAATCCAATATCAACGCCGTCGTCGCGCGATCGATCTCTTCGGTTCGTTTCGGAAGATCCGTTTGGATGTTTTCTCCACCGCCTCCGTGATGGTCCCAGTTGGTGTGATAGAGTTGGACGAAACGTACGTCGCGCTCGATCAAACGACGGGCCAGCAAACAGTTGGCAGCATAAGACGGCTTGCCGACCTCGACACCGTACAGATCCAGCGTTTCTTGGGTCTCGTCTTGGATACTCATTAGCTCCGGAGCGCTCGTTTGCATCCGATAGGCCATTTCATAGGCTGCAATGCGAGTCTCGATTTCCGGGTCGCCCACGTGATGGTGATGCAATCGATTCAGATCGCCCGCGGCATCCACAAAGGCGCGCTGACCGTCCATGCCCCCGATGCCATCGGGCGTTTGCAAATTCAGGATCGGCGAAGCACCCTTTCGAAACGGGACGCCTTGGTAGGTGGACGGCAAGAAACCACTGGACCAAAGCTGTGCTCCGTTGCGAGGCCCACGCGGCCCACTTTGCAAAACCACAAAACCGGGCAAGGAATCCGATTCGCTGCCAATTCCATAACTGAGCCAGGACCCCATGCTGGGGCGTCCGGTTTGCGCCGACCCCGTGTTCATAAAAATCTTGGCCGGCCCGTGATTGAACACGTCCGTTTGCATCGTCTTGATTTGACAAATGTCGTCCACGATCTTTCGATGGTGGGGGATCAAGTCCGAGAGCGTCGCTCCGCACTGGCCATACGTCCCAAAACTGCGGGTGGGACCAAGGAGCGTCTCGTTGCCCTTGAGGAAAGCAAAACGTTTTCCCTGCAGCATCTCCGCAGTCGGTGCTTTGCCACTCAACTCCGCCAGTTTCGGTTTGTAGTCGAACAGTTCCAGCTGACTGGGACCACCCGCCATGAACAGATAAATGATCCGCTTGGCTTTGGCGGGAAAATGTGTCGGTTTGGCCGCCAGAGGATTGATCGCGCTGGGTGATGCCAAGCCGTCGCGGTGCAGCAGTGAAGCGAGTGCGAGCGAACCGATTCCGGTTGCCGTGCGTCCAAACAAATGGCGGCGAGTGATCGCGCGGTGCTCTTGCTGTTGGTGATGTAAGGATTCGTTTCGATTCATGTTTTGCAGTCTTATTCTCGGGTGATGAATTCGTCGAGATTCAGCAGCACGCGTGCGGTGGCCGCCCATGCAGCGGCGTCAACCGTGTTCGAATCTTGCTGTCCGATCAACGCTTTGGCATCATCGGGGTGCGATTCATAGTATGACACACGCTCGGTGTAGAACTCGGCCACGCGTCGGGACTCTTCTTTGGTCGGTGGACGGCAGAGCGCCAGTTTGAACGCCAGCTCAACCCGCGATGCAAAATCGTCGGTCTGTTTTCGAATTCGCTCGGCCATCGACGCACACAACTCCATCAGTGAAGCGTCGTTTGCCATCGTCATCGCTTGCAGCGGAGTATTGCTGCGGCTCCGGCGTGTGCAAGCGTTGTCACGGTCCGGTCCATCAAACGTGACCAGCATGGGATACACGTTGGCTCGATAGATCGTCGTGTACAGGCCACGTCGATACCGATCCTCGCCCTTGCTCTCGGGCCAAGTGTGATTAGCGGAACTGGTGCCGATCACGCCGGGTGGGATCGGTGGAAACACACTCGGGCCGCCGATGGTCGGACTCCACTTACCGCTGGCACAAAGCGCCAGGTCGCGAACAATCTCGGCTTCCACGCGATAACGCCGCTGATGCGACAGCAACGCGTTCTTTGGATCAACAGCCAGTGCATCGGCGCGATAGTGGGACGACTGACGATACGTCGCCGACATCGCGATCAACTTGTAGATTCGCTTCAGACGCCACCCACCGTCCATCAGCTCTGTCGCCAAGTAGTCCAGTAGCTCAGGGTGCGATGGCAACGAACCTTGGTATCCAAAGTCATTTTCCGTTTCGACGAGTCCCATGCCGAACATGTGTTGCCACATTCGGTTGACTTGCACGCGTGCGGTCAATGGGTTGGCCCGATCGTTGATCCAATGAGCCAAGTCCAATCGATTGGCGGGGCGTTCCTCAGGTGCCGTCCAAGGATGTAACACACTTGGTGGTGCGGGCTGGACGTCGGCGCCGGGATCCAGGAAATCTCCTCGCAATTGAATATAGGAATGACGCGGTTTGCTTCGCCCGGCCATCACCAACGTCTTGGGTACTGCATCCTGGAGAGCTTTCTGACGCTTCTGGAGTTTCTCTTGCTTGGCCTGCAGCCGAGCCAGCTCGCTGTCCGGTTCGGGGAACAATGTCGGATCAGACCCCTGCGACCACTTCATTCGCCCGATGTTGTACCCGTTGCCTTGGTCGTATGTCCGAAGACGGATCTCCATCTCTCCGACAACGGGCTGCTCGAATTCAAAATACGCATGTCGATCATGATGGATGGAGCCGCCGCTCACATTGATCGCCCATCCATCGGTCGTGTTACCGTTGTAGGAATTCTCGATCGGATGGCCGGCTTGTTCGTGGTCGGCAAACGCGCGACCGATTGCAACGCGATTGCCATCAACGGAAAACTGCAGGTCGGCCAAGACGAAGTTTCCGTTGCCCGCTCTTCCAGGTCCCTTGCCCGGCAGTGAAGGATGCGTCAACGTCTCGAGTTGGATGTACCGGGCGGGCTGCGAAAGTTTGGCCCGAATCACGTAAGTATCGATCGACGGATTCGCACCACCGGCAAGAATGGATCCGTCTTCCAATTGGGTCAGCGTGCTGCCGCCCGTGCTTTCAAAATGCACCAATTCCAGGTCTTGCCACTGTCCGGAATCCGCGGTCTGCGTGGAGTCGCTTTCCTGAGTCGCTTGTTTGCTCTTCTCCGCATCGATCAAAACTTGGATCTGTGCCAACTCTGCCGCAACCTGCTTGGATTCCTCCGACGGCTCCGGCGGCGTGACCGAGATGGTTCGCTCATCGGCATCATTAAAGAACGCGTAGAGCTGGTAGTACTCACTGTGCGTCAGCGGGTCAAACTTGTGCGTGTGGCACTGCGCACAGCCGACGGTTAAGCCGAACCAGACAGCGCCCGTCGTATCGGTCCGATTCTTGGTCCGCTCGACACGATACTGCTCTGGGTCCGATCCGCCTTCGGTTTGATGAGGTGTGTTTCGATGAAAACCTGTGGCGACGAGTTGGTCGATTGTGGGATCGGGCATCAGGTCGCCGGCCAGTTGTTCCAGAGTGAACTGATCGAACGGCATGTCGGCATTGAGGGACTTGATCACCCAGTCCCGATACGGCCAGATCGAGCGGACGCCGTCATTGGCGTAGCCGTTGGAGTCTGCATAGCGAGCAAGGTCCAACCAGTGGCGGGCAAACCGTTCACCGAAGTGTTGCGAGGAGAGCAAGCGATCGACGAGTCTTTCATAGGCATCGGGATCCGAATCGTTGACAAACGCGTCGACGTCACCGGGAGTCGGCAGCAACCCCGTCAAGTCCAACGACAGTCGTTTGATCAGCGTCGCGCGATCTGCTGCAGGGGACGGGTCCAACGAATGCTGCTTCAATGCCCGACTGATGAAATGATCGATTTCGTTGATCGCCCACTCGCCATGCGGTGCTTGGGGAATCGTTGGCTTGACAATCGGTGCAAACGACCAGTGTTCTTCAAACGGTGCCCCTTGATCGATCCACCGCTTCAGAATCTCGATCTCGTTTGCATTGAGCGATTTGCCGGACTCCGGGGGCGGCATCTTGGTGTCCGGATCGTCTGCGGTGATGCGAGCGACCAACTCACTGGCCTCCGCATCACCCGGCTTGATCGCTTGATAGCCACCCATGTCTTGCGTCGCTGACTCCGCGATATCAAACCGAAGTCCTGATTCACGTTTCTTTTCGTCCGGTCCGTGGCATTGAAAGCAGCGATCAGAGAGTAGCGGTCGGATATCGCGATTGAACTGAAGCGTTCGCGTCGTGTCGGATAGTTGGCCGTCAGGCGATTCTGCGTCTGCGTGGATACCGACAGCAAACAAAACGGACAACGCCGACAGAAAGACGAGGAGAAGAGATTTAGGTAGGGACATATGCAGGCTGGCAGGAGGCATTCGCAGTGTTCTTGCTCGCGGGCGGGTTGCTCACGGAACCGGGCGTGTTCGAGGCAAGCCTTTAGGATAACCTACGAATCCGAGAACTCATAACAGCGAATTCATCGCTGCCGGAACGGCTGCTACGAAAGTACATTCATGGGCAAGGTTTACCCGTCGATCGACGAAAAATTGCGTGATTTCATTGAAAAACAGCACGTTTTTTTCGTCGCCACCGCGCCAAGATCTGACAGCGGCTTGGTGAATCTCTCGCCCAAAGGACTCGACTCACTGCGAATCCTCGACGAGCGAACCGTCGTCTACGCCGACTTGGTGGGCAGCGGAATCGAAACAGCCGCTCATGTGCAAGAGAACGGCAGGATCGTCTTGATGTTTTGTGCCTTCGCCGGTCCGCCAAAGATCGTCCGCCTACATGGCCGTGGTGAAGTGATCCCTCACGTCCATGCCGATTACCCGCAATTGGAAAATCATTTCCCCCAACTTTCTGGTTTGCGATGCTTCATTCGCATCGATTGCCACAGGATTTCTGACTCCTGCGGATTCGGCGTCCCATTGTTCGAGTACCAAGGTCAGCGTTCACAACTGACGCAGTGGGCAAGCCAAAAAAGTCTGCAGTCATTAAACGACTATATCGAACAGAACAACCGAGAAAGCCTGGACGGACTGCCTGGACTGTCGCCTGATATGACAGACGGTGAGCGTTAGCCCGGATGATTCATAACCCGACGCGTCACAGCTCATTGTCAAGAATCTGTTTGCGATGAAATCAACCATCCGCATGAGTAACCCGGGCTAGTGACTTGCTGAGTTAGTGCGTTATGGGGATTGAATCACGGTAAAGCGGGCAATCATCGTTGTCAGGGAGATGATTGCTGGCCAAGAGTGACCTATCCCACGACTAAATCAACAAGTCGAACGCATTTCGGTCACCAGCAACAATCGCTTAACGTCCATTCAACTCCCGTGACGTTTCGGACTCACGATTGGTCTCCGCCAATTCGCCCCGACGAATCGCCACCTCACGGGGCGCTTCGATACCGATTGCGACTCGGTTGCCCGCAATCTTTGTGAGTGTCACAATCACATCGTCGCCGATATGCAAGCGTTCACCCGACTTTCGTGAGAGTACCAGCATGGTTCCATCCTCGTTGTTGGGAAAGAAATGATTTGTCGTCCGAGTGACTGCAAGCTTTGTGCCAGTCAAAGGCGTTTTTCACGAGGCTCCCAACCGTATGCCTAGCAATGCAAGGCTAGCAACCGTTGGCCGATGGATCGGATGACGCAAACTGGGCGATGGTTTGCAATGAAATGACAGTGCCGACAGACGATCGCGATCCAACAACTGCCCAACAGCTAAAATGAATCGTGTTCCAAAAGAACGTCAAAACGAGAAATCAGCTCACCCCTTAGGGCGATCGCGCAATCCATAGTGAATGATTGTCAACCAATTTGATAGCCAATCTGCCAAGGAAATGGCCTTTGACACATCAATTACACACCGCTGTAGATCGAGCACCACGCCGATCAAGTTTTCCCGACTGGCAGTGCGGTAACATTCTCCAGTGGTTGGCCACAGCAGCGGAATTCGGTGGTGCAGTCTTCGCAATCGCAGCCATTGGTGACGTGTATTTCCAAACGACATTTGCTGCAGCGATACATGTTCCCGATCTTGGGCGGTTCCATTTTCTTGGTAGGCATGATTGGTTTTCTGGAGTGAAGGAATGATCGTTCTGGACACCATGGATTGAGACACGATGCAATCAACAGCAGTGCAACCAGCAGTTCAAAGCCACAAGTAATGCAAACGACGTTCCCAATTGGTGGATTGGTTGTTCAAGTCTTGACGACAACCTTGCCACGAATCGTCACTGGGTAATCCGTTCAAATGGGTCTTGAAAACAGCAACGCTTTAGGAAACCGTGGCGTTGATGCGTCTCGCATTTGGGGATCCAAACGGAATTCCTTTCGCATTTCTGTTAGCAAGCAGCCCAGAACGTTCTGACCGACCAGGAGTTGGTCGTCATCCGGTTGCGGCGCGGCACCCCAGAAAGCATCCCGACGTGAGAGCTCGACGATGGGCAAATCTGCGCTCAAGCCAAATGCGTCGGACATCCGTTGTGCGTTTGCCTTGATCTTTCGTGCCAGCACCCATCGCATCACGTCAATGCGAATCTCCATCCAGTCCTCGCGTGTCACAGCGTCATGGTCACGTGCGATGGTTTTACTGGTCTTGGGTGCATCGGCATCCAGAATGTGAAACTGCACCTCCGGCAGATGCGGAAAACGCATCGCTTGATACAGATGCTCCGATGACGGCACGACGTACCCATGAATCGGAATCGGCATCCCGCTGGCAAAGTTCGAAAAGTCTCCCAAAGGATCACTTGTTCGACAAAACCAAGCGGAATCCTGTCGTTTCCAGCGTTGCGTGACAAATTCTGTATGCGGCATCCAGATGGTCTCCGTTGTGTGTGTTGTCTGGACGACACCAAACGGACAGAACAGGATCACCAATAAACCGAGAATGCCACAACCTCAACCTTTTGACCGCCCAGGCTAACGCTGGGCCGCCACGCGATAGATAGCGTCCCGTTCTCACGCCTAGACTCGGGAACCAGATGCTCTCTTTCGCCCTGCGGCTGATGAATGATCCTCGCTTAGCGATTGGTGATCCAAAGCGATTGATAGGGCTGTAGCTCGATCTCGCTGGTTCGATCATCGAACTGCTGCCCTGAAATGGCATCGTACCAAGAATCCGTGGAGATCAAATTCAGGTCAGACAACCTGAGTTCCTGTACGCCCGCAGTCATGTTGTGAACACAAAAGATGCTTTGACTGCGGTCCGTGCTCTGACGCCAGAACGCAAAGAATGGCTCTCTCGGCTGCAAGGTGAACTGGGTCGCATTGGGATGAAACGCTTCATTGCGACTGCGGATTTGCATTCGGCGAGTGAGTTCCCTGAAGACCCGACTGTGAACCGAAGCATCGTCGCCCAGTTGTTCTTGCAGCTCCGACCAACTCCATTTGTGTCGATTGATGCTGCGATTGTGTTGAGTTTTTGCCACACCCGCTTGATCATTCGCCGTGGCCAACAGGCTGTGAATGTAGAACGCGGGGATTCCCTCCAATCCCATCATCACCGTTTGTGAACACAAAAATCGCTCGACTTGCCATTGGTCATTCCCCTCAACGGTCCCCTGCATTGCATCGAACAGCGATACATTCAGTTCGTAAACTCGTTCGCCACCGTCAGCCGTACGGCGTGTCGAGACCCGGCCACCAAAGCGTCGAACGGTTTCGACGAGTTGCAGTTGTTCCTCGTCCGAGAGCAAACCTTCCGCCGGTCGCATGCCGATCCCGTCGTGCGACGCCGTGAAATTGAGGTAAGTGCAACCGACCGGCGCCGGCGGCATGCTCATGATCCATCGCTTGAGGTATTCCGTCTTGCCCGTCAACAGTGAGTGAATCAACAAGGGTGCCAGGCTGAAATTGTAGATCACATGGGCTTCGTTGCGATTGCCAAAGTAAGTCAGGTTCTCATGATTGGGGACGTTCGTTTCCGTGATCAGCAACGTCCCAGGGGCAAACGCATCGGTGACGGTTCGGATCAGCTTGATGACTTCGTGTGTCTGTCGCAGGTGCATGCAACTCGTGCCCGGTTGTTTCCACAGGAAACCCACCGCATCGAGTCGAAAGACGCTGACGCCCTGTTGCAAGTACAACCGAATGATCTTCAAGAATTCCAGCAGCACATCAGGATTGCGAAAGTCCAGGTCGACTTGATCATGACTGAACGTGCACCAGACATGCTTCAGTCCGTCGGCCGTTTCCGTGGGACGTAATAAAGGTGATGCCCGAGGACGGACGACCTCCGACAAATCATCCCCCACGTTTGCTTCCATGAAAAAGGTGGCACCGGGGTCGACACCCTTGCAGAAATTCTGAAACCACTGACTCTGTGACGAACAATGGTTGATCACAATGTCCGCCATCAGTCGATAGCGTTGCGAGATCTGCGAAATCTGTGTCCAGCCACCCAGTTGCGGATTGACCTTTGTGTAATCGATCACCGCGAATCCGTCATCCGAACTGTACGGACAAAACGGCAACACGTGTACCGCCGAAACCGAATCCTTGACGTATTGATCCAGAAACTGCTGGAGCGTCTCAAGTGGAACAGTATCATTGTCGATGACGGAATCACCGTACGTGATGAGCAAACAATCTCGCTCAGACCACAGCTCATGCAAAGGCAACGGCACTTGAGGTTCAAAGCCGTCGAAGACCATGAGGACGGTTTCGGCAAGCTCCTCCGCATCGGCTTCGGGATACAGAAAGCCAATGTGTTGGCAAAGCTGTGAGTGAACTTGAGATCGATCTTGAGGTGGAGGAGCCATCGGAACAACTGCTGAATGCGTAGGTGGTGTTTGTCGGCACCGACATGGCTGAACGCTGTTTCAACGAACGGCCAATGCAACGATGACGGACGCAGCGGATTTCACCAGAAACCCACTTCATTGGAAGGAATTCTGACGAAGATCCACCATCAAATCGAACAATGGTTTTCTTTTCGTTGCTTAGCGGTTGGCCATTGCGCGTTGTCCGTCACCTAACGGCAAACCGCTCGTATTTTTGCAACATTTTGTAGTGGACGAGGTCACGAGTCCCGTGCGGCCGGACTCGTGACCTCGTTCACTACGCCCGTAGATGACCGCTGGTCGTCAACGGTTATCTGCTTCCACCGCTCCGAGCAGCATGTCGTAAACTTGGGGAATCGCGCTGGTCACACGTGACCAATTGTGAATGAAGGGGCTTTCATCGGGGTGATTCAGGAAAGCGTCCCCTGCTGCGACAATCACCCTGCTGAACAGTTCGACCGTCGCCTCCTCCTGGTGTCGATCCAGATTCAAACCGCTCATGACGGCATCGTTGTGATAATGGTCCACAACGTCTAGCGCGGTGCGGTAGTAACATGCCTTCAGAGATCGCAGCATGCTACTGCTGATGACAATTCCCTCAACGGCCAGTTTGCGTACGAACGCTTTGCAAATGTCCATCGCCATCCGATGCAATCCGTTGAGTCGATCATCTTCTGAAATGATTTGATGTTTGTGATCATAGGCGTCGGCGATATCGACTTGGCAAATTCGGTTCAGGTTGCAGTTGCGATACATTTCCGACAGCGTGCCGATCTCAAGTCCCCAATCGCTTGGGAACCTTAACGAGGTCACAACCTCTTTGCGCATCGAAAATTCACCGGACAGTGCGTAGCGAAAGCTGCCCATGTAGTCGAGATACTCGACGCGCCCGAGAACCGTTTTGAGAGCACGGATCAGGGGGATGACCAAGAGTCGGAACACTCGACCGTTAAGTTTTCCGTGTGCCGCTCGGTAGTAGTAGCCCTTGCAGAACTGATAGTGAAACGAAGGATGTGCCAGCGGGTAAAGTAGTCTGGCCGGCATCGATCGGTCGTACGTCAAGATGTCACAGTCGTGCAGTGCGATGGCTCTGGATTTACCCGAAGCGAGGAAATAGCCGAGGCAGTACCAGACATTGCGACCTTTGCCGGGTTCGGTTGGGGCGATTCCCTCGGCATGCAACGCCGCGTCGACATGCCGTAGTCGGGTTCCGTCGTTCCAGAGCACGACGTGATTTTGCGGCAGGCGATCAAAGAACCTTTTGGCGGCTTCGAATTGATGCTCATTGGCACGATCCAATCCGATGATGATCTCGCTCAGGTAAGGAATCTTAGCCAGCTCGTCGACGATCGGCCCCATCGCCGGACCTTCCAGCTCCGAGTAAAGACAGGGCAGCAACAAAGACATGGGAGTCTCAGCGGAATACTGAACCAACTCCGATTCAAGCTCGTCGGTGGAGCGATTCCGCAGATTGTGAAGCGTTCCGATGATTCCGTTTTGGGCAAAGTCAGCCATGATCGTTCGTTTGCTTAGACGCTCCAGGAGTTCAGATCAGGATCGACAGATCCATCGATGCGAGAGAGCAGCTCGGTGATCGCTTGGGCCCAGCCCGCCGCACCTTGCTCGGTGGCCACGATTCCACGTTGGCCATCGATGTTGACTCCCAAACCATTGGCCGTCGGGATTCCGATCGGGACATCTGCCGCATCGAGCATGCTTTGGTCGATCGGACTGTCACCGATAGCTGCTGTGATCAACCTTTCATTCTCTTTGGAGAATTTAGCGATCACACGCTGCATTGCGATACCCTTGCTCGTTCTGCCCGCGACATGCCAAAAACGGCCGCCTTTGGTCAGTGTCAGATTATGAGCAACCAACTGTCGCTCAAACTCGACGCGGTGTTCGTCGGAATCATCCCAAAGCAAAGGTTCCGTTCCGCGACGCTTTAAGGCAAGAGCCGCTTTTTCCGCAGACAGTTGCGTCTCAAGAGCGACCCCGCTGACGCCCATGTCGGCAAACGATCTGAAGCGAAAACTCCGTTTCATTCCATCGAGAAGCGACAAAATATCGGTGCGGGATGCGCCAATGACCTCCGTCTCATCGGTCGGATGGTCCGTCTGGGAAGTGGACTGCAAGGTGCTGGGCGATGACGGAGTACTGGTAACATCGTTGCCCCAGCAAATGACGGAGCCATTCTCGGAAATCAAAGTGTTTCCTTGCAGTCCGAGCTCACCGCTCAACGCGATCATTTCCGGGACCGTTTTGCTGGAATTCAAGACGACCGGGATTTGGCGTTTGCGCAATTCCAACAAAGAGGATTTGGCCGGTTGCCAGTCATAGTCGTGCTTGTTCAGCAAGCATCCATCGAGGTCCGTGAAGATCATCAATCGATTGGGATTGGCAAGCATGACCGCGAGTATATGCGATCACGGCATCACCCGCTATTGATTTGGGGGATCCGTCGTCGGGGTTTCCAGGATGTTTTCGGAGTCATTGATAGGGACTTCTCCCAGCACCGCGACGACGTCTTCGGCATCGCTGTGCAAATCGCCCTCGCCCGGGGACTCGGTGGGTTCGTGCGCGAGCTTCTTATGCGCCCGTTTGGCAAGTGAGTTGCGAGGGTCGGCGTCCGAGCGTCGCAACAACTGAATCGGGACCGCATCGGGGAAGACGATCTCTCGCGCTTCATCAGGCAACACCACCCCCGCGTCACGCAACGTCTGCTTGGTCTGACGGATCAGAGCGCTCTTGACACGGTCGCCGGAATGCGACTGTTGGTTGAACCAATACCTGCACTGCAGATTCACGGTCGAACTGCCCAATGAATCGACCAGCACCGTCGGTTCTGGTTCATTCAGAACGGCCGGATGCGATGTCAGCACTTCCATGATCATTTCCTGCACTCCTTGAACCGAATCGTCGTATCCGATTCCAATCGCAAAACTTTGACGACGCAGCGGCGAGGTGCTGAAGTTCGTGATCTGGCCTTTGTAGATGATGCTGTTGGGAATCTGTACTTGGTTGCCTTCGAAGGTGGCCAAGATGGTCGCACGAGTCGTAACGCGGCGAACGAACCCGGTCGTCCCGTTGACTTCGATCAGGTCGCCCACGCAGAAAGGATGCTGCAAGCTCAACAGCACACTGGAAAGAAAGTTTTCCGCGATGTCACGAAAGGCAAACCCGATTGCCAAGCCGATCAACCCAGTTCCGCCCAACAAGGTGGTCGCCAAACGGGTCAAGCCTGAGACTCGCAACGCGATGTGCAGCCCGATCAGAAACACCAACACGCCGATGACCGTGGCGACGACTTGACGAAGCAGTTTGCTATCGGTCTCAGGCGAGAAGAACCTGCGAGTGATCCGCGCAGACAACTTGGCAAGCAGGTAGAACGTCAGGATCACGATGACAGCGACGACCAAAAGTGGCAATGAGGTCAAGAAGTCACGCAGCATCTCGCGTAATGATTTCCGCGCGGGCGTCAGATCAAACAGGGGCTTTTCCGTGACGGTGATCCGATTGACCACAGCGACAACGTCCCGCGTGTGCATCGCGGTCTGCTCGGCCCATTGACGATGCGATTCTGAATCCGCGGTTCCCGACAGAAAGACGACGCCATACTCGACGTTGATGTCGGCACCGCGAAACCACCCGGTTGCTTCCATGATCTCCGCCAGTCGGCGTTCGATCTCCAGGTCGCTGTTATCGGGAACGACTTCGACCAACTGCGCAACACCGACGACTTCGACGGTACCATCGGGAGACACATCTGTCTCTTTGCCCCCGTTGTCTTGCGCGGAGACAGGGACGCAGACAGGCACGCAGACCGCGGCGGGAAAAATGAATGCGACCAGCAGAATCAACCAAGCGATGTTTCCGATTCGATTCAACATGCGTGTGCCATGCGAGCGGCTTGCTGGTTCATTCTGCGATGGGAATTGAATGTCGGCCCAGAGTGACCGACCTAGGGTTCAATCAACAATTCTTTGATTAGGATCCGGCGGTATCCGGCTCGTTCAACGCATCATCGGTCTCGGACGTTGGTGCCGCGTCGGTCGTCGGTGCGATCTCGCTCGTGGACTCTGTGGCGGCTTCGACTCCCGGTTCTTCGCTGATCTCTTCTCCCATTTCCCCGATGGATTCTTCCCACGAGTCGGTGATCTCCAGTTCAAACTCGCTACCGTCCTCCATCACCAAGACGGCGCGTGCGGTTTGGTCTTTCTGGTTGGTCCGGTAGTAAATTTTGCCGCTGCCTTTGTCGCCTTGAACATCGACCACCATCGTGGTGACGTCCCCTTTGCCTTCGTTGGCGGCCGCCTTTTGCGCTTCGGTGATCGTCGCACCAAAGTTGGGACCCGCCGATTGGACTTCGCCGATATTGTCTTTGAACACTTGCTGATCGCCGAATTGACTGGCAACCTCTTCCGTCATGATGTCGCTCATGGCGGATGTTGTTGTTCGATACACGAAAAACGTCGCCCCGCAGCACACGATGCACCCCAGCAGGAACACGCCACCGACGATGCCCAGGACCCACAGCCAGACGCTGTTGTTTCCTTGCGGCGGTTGGCTGCCGTATCGATTTCCGCCCTGAAAGTCGCTTTCAAACGGATTGTTGGGTGCCATCGACATGATGCTCGCTCGTTCTTCGGAGAAAAAAACTGGCCAGAAAATGGCATTCGGAATGGCTTTCAATCATCGATTCGCCCCACCTGGGACGTGTTGAAGCCGCTCAGTGCATGCCTGATTGGTTACATTAGAGCGAATCTGCCATGTCCATGACAGCCAACATCAGTCGCGCCCCAGCACTTCCATCTGGCCCTCCCTTGGCCTCCATCCTGACCTGTATTCTTTGATGAAAAATCTGGCCCACCACCCAAGCATGCTTCGCCACCGTCCTCTCCACCCGATGCATCTAACGCTCGCGGTCGCGTCGTTTTGGTCGCTCGGTGGTTTCACGTCATTCTCTGTGGCGACAGACGCCTTGCCTGCCACAATTCTGAGTCAGGCAGATTCCAAAGGGGCAGCGTCTGAGACGCCCCAGGCCGATCGGCCAACCATCGCCGGTCAATCAATGGGTCAATACGCCGAGCAGCTCGACGACGAAAGCCGGGTTGTGCGGTTGCGGGCGATCAAAAGCCTCGGTGCGTTCGGCAGTCCCGCAGCGGAACACATTGTCGCCGCGTTGACCCACAAGGACGCGGGGGTTCGATACATCGCGGCCGTGCATCTGGGGCACATCGGGGGCGAATCGCTCAAGTCTGCTGTGGAAACGTTGCAGCAGCAATCCGAAGGCGAGTCGTCGTACGCCGTCAAAATGGCAATCGCATTCGCATTGTGCAACGCAGATGTCGACACACAATCTCATCTTCAAACCTTATCTGCGGCGTTGGACCATCCCGATCGGGGAACCTCATGCAGCGCTGCCGAGCTGCTGGGTGACTTGGGATCAAAAGCCGAACCGGTGCTCGCAAAGCTGCGTGACGTCCATGCCAAGAACAAACCGGGTGTCAAAGGCGGCGACTACCACCGCGGCGGAGCCGCAATGAACGCGATTCGGAAAATCACGGCCACCTAGAACACCTCAGCAAAACACCGCGACAAAGAATTGCCGTCAGACCCCAAGATCCACCCAAGCCATGACCGCCCGATACACCCCATCAGCTCAGACCCTCGCCATGCGTCTCGTTTTGATCGCATCCTTTGTGACCAGTCTCGTTCTGACCGCCCATGCCGAGCACAGACCGAACATCGTTTGGATCAGTTGCGAAGATATCTCGCCCAACCTGGGATGCTATGGCGATCCGCACGCGATCACACCCAATCTGGATCGGTTGGCCAAGCAAGGCGTCCGATTCGATCGCGCGTTCACACCGGCCGGCGTCTGCGCCGTGGTCCGTAGCAGCGTCATCACAGGCATGTACGCGCCATCGATCGGCTCCCAGCACATGCGCAGCAAGATCATTCCACCGGCCGATGTGCAGACCCTGCCCCTGTTGCTTCGCCAAGCCGGATACTTTTGCACCAACCGCAGTAAGACCGACTATCAGTTTGATGAAGTGCCCAGCATGTGGGACCGACAAGGCAACCAGCACGGCGATTGGCGAGAACGGGACGACCCCGAACAGCCTTTCTTTTCGGTCATCAACATCACCGTTTGTCACGAAAGTCAGATTCGGCACAGCGAAGAAGCACACGCGAAAGTGATTCAGCGGATCGGTCAAGCCAACCAGCACGCCCCCGACAAAGTCGCCGACACCTTGCCTGCTTATTTGCCCGACACGGCAGCGGCGAGAAAAAACTGGGCTTGGTACCACGACAACATCACGCTGATGGACCAAATGGCGGGCGAAGTCCTGCAGCGTCTGGAGGATGACGGCTTGGCCGACGACACCCTGGTGGTCTTTTGGAGCGATCACGGCATGGGGATGCCTCGCGGCAAACGCTGGATCTATGACACCGGCACCAAGATCCCCATGATCATGCGGTGGCCCGACAAGCTCGATGCCGACACCCGACGTCCCGACTTGGTCAACACGGTCGACCTCGCACCCACAATGCTGGCCGTCGCCGGCGTGGACGTCCCACGCAACATGCAGGGCCGTGTGATCGTCGGAGAAAAATCGGGCAAGGAACCGCCGTACCTTTATTTTCACCGCGACCGCATGGACGAAGTCTACGAGTTGCAACGCGGCGCTCGCGACCGTCGCTGGAAATACATCCGTAACTACGAACCTGAAAAGCCCTACTCGCAGCGGCTGGACTACATGGACGAGATGCCCGCGATGGTGCAGTGGCGACGATTGGCGGCAGAGGGCAAATTGACCGGCGGCCAACGCAATTGGTTCCAAACCCCCAAACCGATCGAGGAACTCTACGACACCGAGAACGATCCCTGGGAAATCGACAACTTGGCCCAACGCCCTCAGTACGCCGATCGACTTTCTCGCATGCGTCAAGCCACGCAACAGTGGCAGGAAAAAATCGGCGACATGGGTCTGATTCCGGAAGCGGTGATGATGGAGGAGATGAAACCGGGCGGCGTGACACCGCAAGTCGATCCGCCTTCATTTGATCGCTCCCGCGATGGTCACATCACCCTGACATGCAGCACGGAAGGGGCCGCCATCGTGTACCGCATCGGCAAAGCAGACGGCTGGTCCGCGTGGCGGCTCTACACCAAATCGTTTTCCCAGCCGTCCAGCCGGGTCGAAGCACAGGCGTGCCGGCCAGGGATGGAGTCCAGCCCGATCGTCAAGTTCGACGGGGCAAACAAACCTTAGTGTGAAGTATCGCCGTCCTCTCCATCATCCGTCTCAATCATGCCCACCATCGCTGTTCTTGGAACGTACGACACGAAAGGAGACGAGCTGGAGTTTGTCGCTCGCAAGATCTTTGATTCGGGAATGTCTGTCCTCCGCGTCGATGTCGGCACCGGCGGACCGCCATCGGTCACACCGGACATTCCGCGTGAGCAAGTTGCCGGCACGATCGATGCTGATTTGCAGACCATCGCTGGCGATCGTGGACGTTGTGTCGAAGCGATGGGCCGCGCTGCTGCCAAGTTGCTCTCGGAACTGGTCGACGCCGGACGTATCGATGGAGTGATTTCGCTGGGCGGCGGTGGCGGAACATCGATCGCCACCACAGCCATGCGAGCATTGCCGATCGGGTTTCCTAAGTTGATGGTTTCGACGATGGCCAGCGGTGACACGTCGGTCTATATCGGAACGAAAGACATCGTGATGATGCCCAGCGTCGTCGATGTGGCGGGGCTGAATCGAATCTCGCAAGTGATCTTTTCTCGCGCCGCCGGTGCCATCTGTGGCATGGTGGCCGCCGACGTGGAAACACGATCGGCCAAACCGATCATCGTCGCCAGCATGTTCGGCAACACCACGCGGTGCATCGAATCGGCCAGACCGATCTTGGAGTCCGCTGGCTACGAAGTCCTGATCTTTCATGCCACCGGTACCGGCGGCCGGGCGATGGAGGACTTGATCGCCAGTGGGATGGTGGCAGGAGTGTTGGATTTGACGACGACCGAGTTGGCCGACGAGTTGTTGGGCGGAATTCTCTCGGCCGGCCCGAATCGTTTAAGCGCCGCGGCCGTCGCGGGAATTCCCACCGTGATCGCACCGGGATGTCTCGACATGGCAAACTTCGGCGCACGCGACACGCTGCCCGAGCGTTATGAGGGGCGGGTCATCTATCAACACAACCCAACTGCGACGTTGGTGCGAACCAACGTGGAGGAATGCCGAGCACTTGGCACGCGGCTCGCCCAGCAAGCCGATCGGTACACCGGTCCGGTGACGATCGTGATCCCCACCCGAGCTATCAGTGTGATCAGTGCCGCCGGTCAAGCGTTCCATGACGTGGATGCCGATCAAGCGTTGTTTGACGCGATCGAAGGATCGAGCAAACCCGTGATTCGAATCGATGCAGAGATCAACGACGAGTCATTCGCGGTTGCGGCGGCAAACGAGTTGCTGCGTCTCTTGTCGCTCGGCTCTGCCGAGCGTTTTACGTAGTCGAGCGTCTCGGGACGTGCAGAAAATAATTGTCGCGAAATCCACGTAGCAATCATCGATTCGCGTGATTTTGGCAACGAGAGAGGACACATATTCTCCAAACCGACCACGAAGCGGTTAAACAACATAGCCTGGGGTCGCGGCGAAGCCAGCACACCCCGGGTTAGCTGCGGAGCAGCGACAGCATACAGCATGGGGTGCCAACCCCATGTTTCTGCAAGCGAGTCCGCCCAGAAGCTGCGGAGCAGCGACAGCATAAAACGTTTGGTGCAGCCCACAGCACGCGGTGGTCTGGATGCAATCTGTCGCCGCTCCGCGGCTTGTTGGCGGCGTCGGGCGGTGTTCACCTGGGGCTCGCGCCCCAGGCTGTATGCTGTCGTCGCATCCGCGACTGAGGGGATTGCTGGGAACGTGAAGAATGAACCGACGATGATCGCTGCGCTCTATCGCCGGCTACCGTCTGAGACCGCTTCACGGTCATAGGCAGCAACAATTCTTTTCACGTCCCCCGAGGCTCAAGGTTTCGCGTCTCGGAGAGACGCGGCTACGTGTTTTGCGTCGATAGTGGGCACCACCGTACGCTCCAGACGAAATTCGCTCGCCCTGTGCCATGCAATTTCGTTTATCCTAGAGCACATGGATACGCTTTCTTCCCTCCGCGTCGCATTGGCTTTTGGTCTCCTCCTGCTTCCCACGATGGTGGGGCGGGCTGATGATCAGTTGTCAGAAATCCAGTGGTTTGAAAAACACATTCGCCCCACCTTGGTCGAGCATTGCATCCGCTGTCACGGGCCAAAGAAGCAGCAAGCCGGATTGCGGTTGGATCATGCCGCGGGGCTCCGTTCCGGCGGCGACACGGGGCCGGCAGTCGTCCCTGGCGATCCTGATTCGAGCCTGTTGATGCAGGCCATCCGTTACGACAATGTTTCTCTGGAAATGCCACCCAGGGGAAAGTTGCCGGCAAGCACGATAGCTGCATTTGAAAAATGGATTCGGCTCGGCGCGGTGGACCCTCGCCAGGACCCACGCGAGAACGCAGAGCCAGATGACTCGACAAGCGGACCGCCCTCGGTGGAGGAAGGCCGATCCTTCTGGGCTTTCCAACCCATCGACGCTCCAGTGGTGCCGCCGTCGGACGATCACCGTTGGGCCCTCGGGAAAATCGATTGTCTTATTCTCGCCAGGATGCAGTCCGAAGGCTGCCAGCCGACCGTGGACGCCGACCGTGAAACCTTCATCCGACGGGTGAGTTACGACCTGACGGGATTACCGCCGACACCGGCAGAGATTCGAGACTTTGTCGACGATGAATCTGCCCAGGCGTACGAGACTTTGGTGGATCGATTGCTAGGCTCGTACGCGTTTGCAGAACGTTGGGGCCGTCACTGGTTGGACGTGGTGCGATATGCCGAATCCAGTGGAGGCGGTCGAACGCTCCTGTTCCCCGATGCTTGGCGTTATCGCGACTTTGTCATCGACTCGTTTGATCGTGATTTGCCCTACGACCAGTTCCTGCGTCTGCAACTCGCCGGTGACTTGATCCCCGAATCCGACTGGCAGCAACGACAACGCAATTTGGTGGCGACCGGTTTCTTGTTGCTGGGACCGACCAACTTTGAATTGCAAGACAAGGACGTCTTGGAGATGGACGTCATCGATGAGCAATTGGACACGATCGGCAAGTCCATGTTGGGCATGACGATCGGATGCGCTCGATGTCACGACCACAAGTTTGATCCGATCCCCACCGCCGACTATTACGCGATGGCTGGGATCTTTAAGAGCACTCTTTCGATGACCCATTCGAATGTGTCGACGTGGAACACCGCCGAGCTGCCGTTGTCAGCGGAAGAAGAATCCAGGTACGCCAAGATTCAATCCGAGATCAAAACCTGCAAAGGCCAAATCCAAGATCTCAATGACGCGATCGAGCGTGCCGGTGGAAAGAGCGGTGAAATCGCAGCCAAGGATGCCTCCGTCGATCCCGACAGTTTACCGGGTATCGTGATCGATAACGCGCAGGCTCTTCGCACGGGACAATGGATGGAATCGAAATCAAATCCAAAATATGTCGGTGCCAATTACATCCACGATGAAACATCCGAAAAAGGTGCCAAGCATGTCGTCTACGAAACACTCGTCCCTGAGTCCGGACGCTACGAAGTCCGGGTGAGCCATTCCTCGGGGAGCAACCGATCAACCCGTGTTCCGATTCGTATCCGTCATGCCGAAGGTGAGGCATTGGTTCGAGTCAATCAACGAAAGCAGCCACCGATCGACCACCTGTTCAACTCGGTCGGCACCTTCTCGTTCGATTCCGATCAGAAAGCGCAGATCACGGTATCCAACGAGGGTACCGAAGACGGTGTGGTGATCGCCGACTGCGTGGTCTTGATTCCCGCCGAAACTCAGATTTCCACAACCGCAAAAGAAACGAGCGCTGAGGACGAAGCGGCTGCTGCGGAGAAGAAAAAGTTGCTCGCCGCGTTACACGCGTATCTCGAGCGTCTCAATCAAAGGCTCAGACAGTTGCAATCCCAAGCCGCCGAGCGGCCGGTCGCGATGGCAACCCGTGATCAGCCGACTGCCGCCGACATCCCGATCGCCCTGCGCGGTGTCGTGGCCAACCAAGGACCCGTGGTGCCTCGTGGGGCACTGAGTGTTGTTTCATCTCAAGCGTTCCCTCGACTGGACGAGAGGTCCAGCGGACGACTGGAGTTTGCCGACTGGATCACAAGTCGCCAGAATCCATTGACGGCACGTGTGATGGCAAACCGCGTTTGGTATTGGATGATGGGTCGAGGACTCGTCGAAACGGTGGACAACTTTGGAGCCACCGGACAGCGGCCGTCCCATCCCAAATTGCTCGACCATTTAGCGGAGTCTCTGATGGCAGACGATTGGTCGATCAAGAAACTGGTGCGAAAGATCGCCCTGTCCCGGACCTATCGCCTCAGCTCCACATCGCGAAATGATTCGCTCGCCATGGATCCTGAGAATCGATGGTTTTGGCGCATGACACCAAAACAAATGCGAGCAGAAGCCATCCGGGATACGTTGTTGTTCATCAGCGGGGATTTGGACCGCACTCGTGGAGGGCGAACGATCAAACCGGGAACGTCGATTGAGTACGGTTATCGATTCGACAGCAATCGGCGTAGTGTCTATTTGCCGGTGTTTCGCAACACTCTGCCGGAGATCCTGCAAGCGTTCGACTTCGCGGACCCGAATATCCAGCAGGGCAAACGCAATGCCAGCACGATCGCTCCGCAAGCGTTGTTGATGATGAATCATCCCTTTGTGATCGACCAAGCCCACGCGGCAGCGGCACGTCGTATCAGCTCCAACCCAAAGCAGCTCGGTGAAACCGTGGACGAAACACTCGACGGGGTGTTCCAGGAGGTCTTGGGACGATCGGCGAGCCCGGAGGAAAAACGGCTTATCGGCCAATACATCCGCCAGCAGGAGATGCGTCATGACATCAGTCAACCAGCACGATCGAGTGTTGAAACGAGCGATGAATATTTGACGCGTTGGGCTTTGGTTTACCAAACTTTGTTTCAGTGCGTCGACTTTCGTTATCTTGATTAGGAGCGTGTGGGACTCACTGTCTCTTGAAAAGAATATGAACACTCAACCCAACGCAAAGTCGAGCGTCACCAACAGCGAGAGCACTCATTCGTTAACCCGTCGTCAGATGTTGGGTTCGATGGGTTGTGGGTTCGGCTTGTTGTCTGCTGCGGCGATGGCGAGCCGGCAGGCGAACGCGGAATCCGTTGCTAGTTCGGCGTTGAATCCGTTGCGGGAGCGATCACCCCATTTCCCGGCGCGTGCCAAGCGAGTGATCTTTGTCTTCATGCAAGGTGGCCCGAGTCACGTCGACACCTTTGACTACAAGCCGTTGCTGGCGCAACAGCACGGTGAGATGCACACGTTTGACGATGCTCGGACGTTGGCAAAAAGCAAGACGGTGACGAAGCATCGGGTGTTTCAGTCGCCTTGGAAATTCAAACGATACGGTCAGTCCGGGCGATATGTCTCGGAGTTGTTTCCCCACATCGCCCAGCATGTGGACGACTTGTGCTTCGTCAAAGGCATGCACACCGATGGGGTGGCGCATGGACCCTCGACACTGTTTTTGCACACGGGATCGATCAATCTGATTCGCCCATCGGTTGGTTCTTGGATGTTGTACGGTTTGGGGACCGAGAACGAAAACCTGCCAGGGTTTGTGACGATTCAGCCATCAATGGGCAACGGCGGTCCGCGAAATTATGGCAATGCGTTTCTGCCAGCGCATTTCCAGGGCACCGCCGTGGGTCGGGCGGGTACGAGCGCCGCAGATGCCACCATCGGAAATCTCAGCAACAGCCGCATCTCGCATGCACAACAGCAGCAACAGTTCGAGTTGCTGCGATCGCTAAACGCGACCCAAATGGAACATCGCCGCGATGACAATCGATCGGGCATCGAGAAACTCGAATCCGTGCTGCACTCCTACGAGTTGGCGTGGCGGATGCAGCAGAATGCGCCGGACACGTTGGATTTGTCTGACGAGCCTCAGCATGTGCTCGACTTGTACGGCATCAACGACAAGCGAACCGAAGATTTTGGGCGGCAGTGTTTGATGGCTCGCCGGCTTGCCGAGTCCGGTGTTCGGTACATTCAAGTGAATTACGGTGACAACACCAACAACCCGCGATGGGATCAGCATTCCAATTTGCCCAAGCACGCGGATCACGCTTTTGCGACGGACAAGCCGGTGGCAGGGCTACTGGCGGACCTCAAACAGCGAGGTCTCTTGGAGGACACGTTGGTGTGGTGGGGAGGTGAGTTTGGCCGAACGCCTTACGCTCAATCCAACGGAACCGGTCGCGATCACAATCCGTATGGCTTCACGATCTTCTTAGCTGGTGGCGGTGTCAAGCGTGGATTCGAGTACGGGGCGACCGATGAGTTTGGTCATCACGCCATCAGTGGAAAGGTCCACATGCACGATTGGCACGCGACCCTGCTGCACTTGATGGGTTTGGATCACACCGCGTTGACCTTCATGCACGACGGCCGCCCATTTCGCTTGACCGATGTTCATGGCGAAGTGATCCATGACTTGATCAGTACGTCAGCCTTTCCAGGCTGACATACGCTGGAGTGTCAGCCTGGTTCAAAACGGTGACAAAGTGAATCCGATGGTAACGAGCGCCAACAGGCCGGCGAAGGCGGTTCCTGTGATGAACAGCGCCCAACGCAATGCGAGTCCTCGATAGCCCAACCACGTGATGTAAGTCTCGATGACGGGACCGGCAAAGTAACAGAGGTTGGCAAAGATCGCACCGAAAAGGACGGCGCCCAGAGCTTCTTGCATCTCCTTGCCTGTGACGGGAGTGCTTATTTGGTGCATGACCAACGCCCCCGCAGTGATCATGCCAAGAACCGCGATGTATATCAGACGCAGTTTTTCCCAGATCAGAAAGATGGGCTTGGCGACCTCTGGCAGCGTAGCACGCTGTGAAGTTTCAACCGTCTCTGTCGGTGGTGCGTAGGGATTGCTCATGGGATTGCACAAAGTACGTTAGTCTTTGTACGTCAGCCTTTCCAGGCTGACATACGCTGGAGTGTCAGCCTGGAAAGGCTGACGTACGTGTTTGCTGACCTACGGTCATTTCACGTATCGGATGTCGTCGAGGTAGAAGCGAAACGGTTGGCCTTTGCTGGCAGCAGACCAGCCAAAACCGGTTGCGATTCGCTGTAGGTTCTTGCCGGTCAACGGGATCCGTACCTGCTGCCATTTCGATGTCAGGGTCAGATCGGCACGCTCGGCTTTGCCTGTGTCCGGGTACGCTTTGTCATTGCCCAAGTAACCCATGGCAAAACTGATCACTTCGCCGCCCTTTTCGCCTCGCACCCAGAACTCCAGGGCAGTCGCGCCGGTCAAGTTCCATCGGCCCGGTTGATCGCCCCAGTTGTTGGGCGGCGATTGCCAGATGACGCCGCCCCAGTCGTCACTGGCGTCGTAGTCGACTTGCAGGCACGCTTTGCCAGAGTGGGGATTGTCGGTGCTGATTTGCATTTTGATCGATTCGACGTTGCCCATGTATCCCGACGGCGAAAACGCGTCGGTATGGTCGTCGGAGAACAGCGTCAACGGAAAACGGGCTTGTTCCATCGCGGCCGGCGAGACATCCACTGAGAGGGGAACGTTTGCCACCGCGGCGCCACCTTGGCCGTCGTAGACGTAGGCGAACAAGCGATAGGCGGCGAGACCCTCGGGCACCGTGACGGAGGCGTTTGCGCCGTCGCTGACGACGGCACCTTTGACATCGGGTTCGGCCGGTTCAAAATCACCGCCCGTTCCGATGGTCTTGGAGTCACGTCTCAGGACCCATTGAATATTCAGCGGGTCGTTGTTGGGGTCGGACGTCGAGACGCTTGCCGTGATGACTTCGCCTGGTTTGATCCCGGCGGTCTTGCTGAGTTGGGGCGGTTCGATGACGGGGCAACGATTCTCCGGCTGTTTTCCCGTCCAAGCCTCGGACATGGCGTCGGCAGAGGCGACACGGGTGCCGTCGGGCAGCAGCATGCCGTACCACGTTGCGGTGGTCTCCTGTTTGTTGCCCCAATAAAACGCGTAGCTGCCCAAGCACAAGCCGGGCTGGTTTTTCACCGCGGTCTCGTAAGCGGCGCGATAACTGTCGGCTTTGGCGGTACTGGTCGCTTCGATGGGTGAGCCCCAGGGCGTCGTGGGACTTTCCCAGTGCCCCCGTCCAGAGAACTCCGTCAACAGGTACGGTTTGCTGCCACCGGCGGCTCGATACCGGCTGGGCATCGTCAGCACCGACCCGTACGTGTTGATGCCGATGATATCGATGCTTGGGCAGAGGTTTTCGATTTGAGGAATCTTTGCGTCGATCGATTCATGAATCACCGTCATCGTGGGATGATTGGGATCGATGTGTTTGCACTCCGCGGCGATCTGCTGGACGGCTTTCCAAATCAGCGGGTTTGTTCCGTCGCCTTCCATTTCGTTGCCGACCGCCCAGAGCAGGACGGCGGGATGGTCTTTGTGTTCGCGTACCACTCGGAGGCAATCCTCCCGTTGCCGGCGAACTTGGTCGGCATCGGAGTAGTTGAACCCGTGGCGTTCGTGACCAAGCCAAAATCCGACACTGACCGTCAAACCGTGCTTGTGAGCTTCGTCGAGAACCGAGCCGATGTCATCCGAGCCCCAGGTGCGAATGGAATTGCCACCCATGCGTGAGAGCAGTTCGAGGTGTGTTTGTCCGCCGGCACCGTTGACGAAATAGGGTTCACCGTTTCGGATCAACTGATGTCGGCCGTCGATGTTCCGAAGGGCGACCACGGACTGCGCGTTGACCGAATGGGCGTTGACGGTGCCACAGATCACCAGCAGGCACGAGATCAACCTGTAGAAATGGAGCAGGGAGCGACGCATGAGGAGCCTGGAGTTTTTTGGGAGGAGGACAAGAATCGAAATTCTACACCAGTGTCGTGTCCGCAGCCAAAAACACCGTGAAATACGGCAGTTCTCGCTGATCGCCACCACTGGTTCCCAGGCTCCTGCCTGGGAACCCAATGATTGGCAGGCCCCTGCCTGCCGATCTGCTGACAATTTCCAGGCTACTGCATCGTCCAGTCTTCATTTTGGGGTTAGCCGTTTTGGCGATAGCCACGGTTGTGTCACGAAAACCGTGGCTATCGCCAAAACGGCTCATCTACCGAACCCACGTTCTAAGACTGGACGATGCACCACGCTGATTTTCGCGAGGCAGAGCCTCCGTGGCAGTGCGTTCCCAGGCGTGAGCCTGGGAACGAGCGTTCTGCGGGGTGGCGATCAGCGAGAAGTGCCGGAAATACCGCAGTTTTGCTCGAAAGAAAGTTTTTTGAGATTCTTGGGAAGCAATCCGGGCGACCCCCGTTTCCTTGAGTGAAGTGCCTGATTGGTCGGCACGCCTAAGAAACCCGCGAGCCGAAACGCTCGCCCACCTCAAGAAAACCTCGGAGCAAGTCAGATGTCTGGATTGATGAACTGGAAAGCATTCGTATTGGCAGCCGTCGTGGCAACCGTTTCGCTGACCCAAGCGGGCAACGCGTCGGCAGGGGATCACTACTACCAGCCCGATTGCTACTGGAAAACGGTCACCGTCTACGAATCGATCAAGAAGCCCTACACGGCTTATGTGACCAAATACGACCACTGTGGCCACCCCTATCAGGCCAAAGTCGTCCGCTACAAGACCGTCCAGGTTCCCGTGACCAAACGCATCAAGGTCTGTCATTGATGTGACACTGCGGGACAGTTAATCTGTCCCGCATGGATGGCACTGGCACCACGACCGAGATTCTGGACGATTGGGTTCGCAGGCTGCCTGCACAGCCCGACGTCATCGGAGAAATCTTTCAGATCCTGGCACCGTCCGTGTTGGCGCTCGTGCGAAGTCGCTCCTCGAGCCGGACCGATGCGGAGTCGATTTGCCAGGACACGTGGGTCAGCGTGATGACCAGTTTGGATCGATACGAAGTCAAAGAGCCCGCGTGGTTCACGTTTCGGTCCTACGTGTTTCAGATTGCCAAGCGAAAGCTGATCGATCATTCACGTCGCAAATCGGCGAGCGATCTGCCGGAGACCTATGACCCGGCCGCACCCGAACAACGCGACGGGTTGGAGCATGATGAAGAACTCCAAGTGATGCGAGGATGCATCGAATCGCTGCCGGACGAATTCCGCCAAGCCGTGCGTGGTCGCATGCGTGGCGAATCTCCCAATGAAATTGCCGAAAAGTTACAAATCCCCGTCGGCACGTACCAATCACGACGCAATCGTGGTGAGAAAATGGTGCGAGAGTGTATGGAAACCAAACTCAACTCCTAACCTGATCCCATGACCATCCGCTGTTTTGAATTGCCGAGCGAAATCGCCGACTGGCCGGATTGGCTTGACCGCCAATTGGTCGGCGATGCGGTCGCGCAACTCGCGGATGAGTTTCGCGTCGCCGGTGGAGAGACTACTGCAGAGACGGTCGCGCTGGATCAACTGATTGGCGATCGTCGTAGCGAGCTGCTCGCTCGCGGAACGATCGCTCTGAGCGAGACACAGTTGAGGACATTGATCAGGCATCCCGACTTGCTGATCGAGCTGCAGGAACTGGTCTTGATCGAAGGCGGTGCACATTGGTTGAACCTGTCCGCTGATGCGTCGCACGCGGACGAAGCTCGGGGGCAGTGGCAATCGATCCGCTTGCTTGCCGATGCCACGCAAACGAAGGTCGATGGGAGCGAGCACTTGCAGCAGGGCGTGCATCGGGACACTCCCCGAGACGGATCAACCGTCCCCTGGATGCCGTTGCTCGCCGTTGCCGCCGCTTTGTTGTTGGCGGTCGGATGGTGGTTCGGTATTCGAGAGACGGGACCGGGCTGGGGATTCGATAATCAAGAGTTGTTGTCGGCAAAGGTCCAGCCGCAGCAGTACATGACCTTGTTGGCCGATGCCGCGGACGACTGGTACAACAAGCGTCCCGACACGAGCGAGGCGCTGGCGAAACGATTGGAGCAATACAGCCAAGGATGCCAGATTTTGCTGGAGGCGCCCCATGAGCAGCTTGCCCAAGCCGATCGAGAATGGTTGTTGGAACGCTGCGCCGCGTGGAAAGGCAAGATCGATGACTTGCGTGCCGAAGTGATCGCAGGGGAGAAAGAGTTCTCCGTGGCCTTGGCGGACGCCGATCAGATCATTGACAAGTTAGAAACCGCACTGCGAGAGCGCGACGTCGTTGCCACTGGTTGAGTGATCGGCACTAGCCGCTACGCAAAAAAGAGCGTCCCGCTTAAGATGGCCGTGTTGCTAAACGCTGGGTGGTGCCAGGTGGTTTTGAGCCGCTGGCCGTCAAGGCCACGGGTTTCACGAATTGAAATGGATGCTTGTTACGTGCAAGACCCGGCCGCTGACGCGTCACGGCTCACTGCGTATGGTTTGCGTTTGAGCGTATGGTAGCGTTCGTTTTCGACGTGGAACGTCGAACGACAGTCGCTCGATTTTCCAAATCGAAAGCGTGCCCCGGTGATGACTCGACCAACGCGTGAGAAACCGGCTCGACAATTCGTGTCGTGAGAATCGAGTCTGATGGCTGAGTCATCGATTGCGTTCGTTTTCGACTCGGAGAGTCGAACGACATTGGCATCATGCGGCACGTCGAGCCGGCATGGATTCTCTTGCGATCCCGAGGCGGCTGCACAGCCATTGAGCGGCTCGCTGCGTTGCACCGGGTTGGGCGTAACGCTCGCACAGTTCGTCGAGCAGTCGCAACTTCTTTTGGTAATAGAACTCGTCGGCGATCATGGCGTCGACCGAATCGGCGAGGAACTCGATGGCGGCAGAGGGATCGCCCACCGAGACCATTTCGGGAAAGACTTTCTCGTGATGCATCAGGTTCGGCAGCGTCATGCTATCCACTCCGATCACGCACTTGCCAAAGGCGTAGAGAAAGCGGCCGACGCGATAGATCACCGCGGCGGGAGTGCGGCGTGCCATCATCTCCAAACTGACCGAACCGCTGACCATCATCGAGCATCGTGCTGCTTGGATGATTTCACTGGTGCGGCCGACATAGAATTCGATCGGGAGTGATGCATCAGATTCGCTGAGTTGGTGACGACACCACTGGCATTGGGAATCGCGATAACAAGCGATCGCAAACTTTGCGTGAGGGTGTTTTTGATTCAGCCTGCGAATGGCCGCGAGCATCAGAGGCCAGTTGCGACGGACCTCGTGGCCTCGCGATCCCGGCAGGACGGCCACCAAGGGTGCCTCGGGGGTCGAAACCAGTTTGCTCATCACGCGGGGATCAAGCTGTGTTTGGGCAACGGCGTCAAAGAAAGGATGTCCGACGTAGGTCGTTGGAATGCCGTGACGCGAAAAGTATTCTTCTTCGATCGGCAGCACGGCAAGGACATGATCGATCAGGCGTTTCATCTTGCGCACACGCCAACCGCCCCAGGCCCACAATTGAGGCGGACAGTAGTAGTACACCGGGATGCCGTGTTTACGGGCGCGGCGGGCGACATGCCAATTGAATCCAGGGAAGTCCACCAGCAGAACGGCGTCGATGCCGCCTTGTTCAAAGATCGCTTCGGCTTGGTCGGCAAAGCGAAAGAACTCGCGAATCTTGGGCAGGACTTCCAGCAATCCGACCACCGCATGTTGGGTGAGGTCCAGATCCAGTTTGCACCCGGCTGCTTTCATCGCCGGGCCGCCGAATCCGCGGAGCTTGATCGAGTCAGCGCTGACTCCGAGGGTGCCTGCAGCGGTAGCCTGTGTGTGCAGGGCTGAAATCAATCGAGCGGTATGTTGGTCTCCGCTGGGTTCGCCGACGGAGAAAAAGACGGTCTTGTTCATGGCCGAAGAGGTACCTGCTGCGAGGCGACCACGTCAACGCGAATTCCATTTGCTAGCTGAGTCGAAACGAAAAAAGCGGCTCGGGGGAAAGTTTCCCTCGAGCCGCTTTCAGTTCACGTCTGAAGTGACAGTGTCACCGTTTCACTGAAGTTCAGCGAACGTACCGAGCACTGGCTTGAATGACGTGACGCTTGGATGAAACACGAGCACTTGGATCAACGATCGGTGCTGGTGGCATGGATTCGCTGGTAGCAGGAGCCATGGCGGGAGCAGCTACTGGAGCGGCATACGGAGCAGCCATTGGGGCGACCGATCCGCAGCTGCTGCATCCGCAGTCGCTGTAGCCGGCGTCGCAACCGCTGTCGCAGCAGCTCTTCTTCTTGCACTTCAGGTTGCCAAACAGTTTGGTCAACAATCCGCACTTTTTCTTCGAGCAGCCGCTGTCGCAGCCGGAGTCACATCCGCAAGGATCGGCAACGCCGCATCCGCAGGTGGGATCAGCGGCACAACCGCAAGCTGGAGTTTCGCAACCGCAAGCTGGCTCGCAGCAGGTCGACTTCTTTTTGCAGCTGAACAAACCGCTCAGCAATCCGCCCTTCTTGCTGCAACCGCAAGCTGGTTCGCAGCCACAGGCTGGTTCAGCGGTGCAACCACAAGGAGCTTCGCAACCACAAGCTGGTTCTGCACATCCGCCGCAAGGAGCTTCGCAGCCACAAGCTGGTTCTGCACATCCGCAAGCAGCTGGTTCTGCACATCCGCCGCATGGGGCTTCGCAACCACAAGCTGGTTCTGCACATCCACAGGGAGCAGGGTCGCTGCATCCGCAAGGTGCTTCGCAGCCGCAAGCTGGCTCTGCGGTGCAACCGCAAGGTGCTTCACAGCCACATGCTGGCTCTGAAGTACAACCACAGGGCGTATCACAGGTGTTGCAAGGAGCTTCGCAACCGCAAGCCGGTTCGCAACCGGTATCGCAGCATGCTGTAGCTTTGCCACAACCCTTCATGCCCATCATTTTTTCCAAAAGGTCAAACCCGAAGCTTTGGCTACACATGCTGGTGCCAAGGACGAGTGTCAAACAAAGTATTGTTCGTTTCATTGGAGCCACGTCTCCTTAATGTCTCTTTGCGGGAGATAATTCGCAGTCGATCATCTGCGAGAGAAAAACGAGGCGAGAAAGCAACTTTGGGATCGACAGTGCCGGCCCGGAGTTTCGCTTGTTCACCAATTCAAGAGATGAAGCTTCCGTTGTGCGGGACACCCGACCCGCCGGCTTCGTCATCCTTGACCTCTCTGATGCTGCGGTGGAACAGATCAGAGTCATCGCGTTTCAATCGTTTCGATGACCACTGGCAAGTCCTGACGTCCGTTGTCAGTGACTCTGGGTCATTTCAGCTCATCGTTTTCAGCCGGCCACGAGCCGGAAGTTTTCGATGACCTGAGTCAACATACGTATCGGCCCGGATCATGGGTAGAATCAGTGCTACAAGGCATTTTCGGTAGTTTGGGAAACTATGCCGATCGCGTCGCCCTAGCGAGTTTTTCGGCCTTCCGCGATTCCTCCGGATGCACGCATGGAAGATTGATTAAGATCGGTATAAACTACCACTGAAGGCCTTCGGGCCGAGAAAAAGCTCCCCAAACAGGGGTAACCCGACCTGTCCTGTGTGATTCCGCGAACCGGCTTGCAAGCCTCCTAGAATTGCCTGCCAGGGTGGCGAAACGATGTCACGATTGAGTCTCGCCGTTAAGCTTGCAATGCAATCCCCCTCTGCAGGCTTGCCATAAACATCCCCACCAACGCCGATTCTCGGCAGCATTTTGCCGCTGAATGCGGTCCCACCGATCGCCTGCCCACCATCAGTCGCGATTGCCAGCCACCACCATACGACGTTGGCCCGATTACGGGCCCATTGGCACATCGACCTCATGAATCCCAGCTCATCCCCGCCGACCGCTCGCTTGGTACATCTGCCGGACTTGCCCCCTGTGGACTGTCCTTGTGGGCAGGCTCGACGAGGATTTGCTGACTGCACAGAATTTCCGGGTACAATCCACCTGACGAACATTCACACCGACGCCCGCGCTCATTTCCATCAGCGACTGACCGAGGTCTACACCATCCTGGATTGCGATGCCGACGCGGCGATCGAGTTGGATGGTGTCGCCCAGAGCGTGAAACCATTGACTTCGGTGATGATTCCCCCGGGGGTCGTTCATCGGGCCGTCGGGCGGATGACGGTGTTGATATGTTGCATCCCCAAATTTGACCCCCACGACGAATACTTTCCAGACGAATACTTTCCAGACGAATGAGCCCCGGGGCCGCACATCGTTGGCCCGCTTCTTGCACCAAGTCAGCAGCTTGATGCGAGTGTGCCAATTTCGCGGCGACGGAGCCGGCCCCTGCTACTTAGCCGGTCCGTGCTACTTAGCTGGCACTTTGCGACCTGATGGTCCATCACTCCCATCCCATCCTTCAAGCAAACACCGAGAGATACCAACCGATGCGAGATAGCAATATTTGGTTCACCCACCGTGATTCTTGTCGTGCAGGCAGGACAAGCGTTCGATGCCACGATGCGACCAACGGACGATCCCGCTTTGCCTGGATCGTCATTGCTGTCTTGGTTGTTTCCGGTTTTGCACTCGCTGACGCCCAGCAGTCTACGGCGGCCGACTGGACGTATTGGCGTGGTCCGGCGATGGACGGCACCGCCGAGGCAACGGGACTGCCTGATTCTTGGGATCCCGATGGCGGCGAAGGCAGCAACGTGCTGTGGAAACGCGAGGACATCGGCGGCCCATGCACCCCGATCGTCATGAACGGCAATCTCTACACCATCCAACGCAACGAGCCCGGAGAGCCGACCGAAGGCGAAAAGGTGGTCTGCCTGAACGGGGCAACGGGTGAAACGATTTGGGAAACCAGTTTCAACGTTTGGCTTTCCGACGTGCCCGCCGAGCGGATCGGCTGGAGCAGTGTCGTCGGAGATCCAGAAACGGGTTACGTCTACGCTTTGGGTGCCTGCGATGTCTTTCAATGCTTTGATGGCAAAACCGGCGAAGTGATTTGGAAGGTCCCACTGCACGAACAATACGGAATGCTCAGCACCTACGGTGGCCGCACCAACTTTCCCATCGTCCACGAAGACCTCGTGATCATCAGCGGGATCATCATCAACTGGGGCGAAGCCGCCAAACCCAATCACCGGATCTTGGCGTTGGACAAACGGACCGGTGCTGTTCGCTGGTTCTCCGGTACGAGGGACCTGCCTTACGACACCACCTACTCGGCACCGTCATTGGTGACCATCGACGGGCAACGTCAGTTGATCATGGGAACGGGCGATGGCGCGGTTTGGGGATTTCAACCGCGGACGGGCAAGCCATTGTGGCACTACGACCTTTCGCGTCGTGGAATCTTTGCCACGCCGCTGGTCGTGGGTAACAAAGTGTTCTGCTCGCACAGTGAAGAAAACTACGGTGATGAAAGCATCATGGGCGCGGTCGCGGCCCTTGAGATTTCAGGCACCGGCGACCAAACCAAAGCGAAAGAGTTGTGGAAGCAATTCGAAGTCGTCTGCGGGTACAGCGAGCCCGTCTTGGTAGAGGACCGTCTGTACGTCGTCGATGACCGCTGCAAAATGTGGGTCTTCAACGCGGAGACCGGCGAACCGCTCATCGAGAAAGAGTCCTTTGCCGGCTCGCGCCAACGCGCTGCGTTGTTGTACGCCGACGGAAAGATTTATGTTTTGACCGAGAACGGCCGATGGGCGATCGTCAAACCGACGTCCGACGGATACGAAGTCCTCAACAAAGGCCGAGTGCGTGACACGGGTTTCTCCGGATCACCGATCGTTGCCGATGGGCGACTCTATTTCCCCAGCACCACCACGCTCTATTGTGTGGGCACGGGTGAGGGCAAGCAGACCGCACAGACGATGACGGAAAGCCTGGGAACAGAGACTCCCGTCAGCGAAGACTCCAAGATCGCACAGATCCAAGTCTTGCCCGCCGAGTCCTTGATCCAACCGGGCGAGTCGATCGAATTCTCTGTCAACGTCTTCAACGCCATCGGACAGCAGCTGCCGACACCCGAGTCCGGGGTCTCCTACACCGTCGAAGGGCCAGCCCAGATCGATGGCAACAAATTGACAGCAAATGCCGATGCCCAGCACACCGCTGCCATCGTTACTGCGACGCTCGATGGTGTGACCGGACAAGCACGATTGAGAATCGTCCCACCGCTGCCTTGGAACTTTACCTTCGACAAACTGCAGGAACCGCCGGTATCATGGGTCGGTGCCCGATACCGTCACGTGATTCGCCCTGTCGATGGATCGAACGTGCTGACCAAGATCAGTACCATCCCCAAGGGAGCACGAAGCCGAGCGTGGATGGGGCCCAGTGATTTGTCCGAGTACACGATCGCCGCCGACGTGCGGGGCGAAAAAGCGGAAGAGCAACTGCCCGATATCGGCTTGACGGCACACGGATACGTGCTCGACTTGATGGGGCAAAGTCAGCAATTGCAGATCCGAACTTGGTCGGCTCAACTCAGGATGGCCCAGTCGGTACCATTCTCGTGGCAGGAAAACACTTGGTATCGCATGAAGCTACGCGTCGACTTGGAAGGCGAGGGCGATTCAACCGTCGCTCTCGTCCGTGGCAAGGTTTGGCCGCGAGATGTGGATGAGCCCGAAGGCTGGACCGTGACCGCTCGGGACGAATCGCCCAACTTGGCCGCCAGTCCAGGGCTTTACGGAAACGCGAAAGTCGCGGAACTTTACCTAGACAACCTTACGGTCACAAAGAACGAAGACTGAGTTCCAGCCTACTTTCACCGAGTCACGTCGGGCGTCTGTTTCGAATCCGTTTCCGAATCACGCCCGACAAGCACAAACCTCCCCATAAAAACTTACCCGTAGCTGACCAAACCGGTCACGCTGCAACGCACAAAAATTCAACCCGCCCTCCCCGCAGCAAATTGCAATGCGTAAACAAGAATTCTCCGCGTGGACCTGTATCGCCGGCGCCTGTCTGATGGGTTCCATCACCGCCGCCTTCGTCAGCGGGTGTAAACCGCCCACCGCCGCTCGACCGGCCGCCGAACGAACCTCCGCCAACGCGACGGCGTCCGATGCTGCCGTCAGCACCGCGTCCAACACGACCGCGTCCAACACAACCGTCACCACCGGCAACGTCACAACGGCATCCGCTGCCGCGGTCGAAACACCGCTGGCAGATGCTCCCGCCCCGGCACCGGAAGCCCCAGCACCGGAAGCCCCAGCACCGATGAAAACAGATGTCGCCGCAACGACGACTGATGACAAGGCCGCTGCAGAGTCACCTGTCGAGACCGCACCCGCGGAATCGGCCGACGCCAAGGTCGCGATGAAACCAGCGGAAGAGCCTGCTGCCCCCTCGCCGGCCGCAACAGAGTCGCCAGCCGCCGACACCAGTGAAACAGAAACTGCCGCCGAGGCTCCCGCAACGGAGACGTTGGTCTCTGAAGCCGTCGAGCCGGAGAAAGTCATGGAGGCCGGTGGCGACTGGCCTCAGTGGGGCGGCACGAGACTTCGCAACAACACGCCCAACGTCAGCGGCCTGCCCTTGGAGTGGAACATTGGCAAGTTCGATCGACGCACCGGTGAGTGGGACAAGTCCAAGGTGTTGAACGTCGCTTGGTATTCCAACTTGGGCAGCCAAACCTACGGCAACCCGGTGGTCGCCGACGGCCGCATTTTTGTCGGCACCAACAACGGTGCAGGACACCTGAAGCGGTATGACCCTCAAGTCGACCTGGGATGCTTGTTGGCGTTTGATGAGACCAACGGCGATTTTCTGTGGCAACACAGCAGCGAAAAGCTGATCACCGGTCGCGTTCACGACTGGCCATTGCAAGGCATCTGCTGTTCACCGTTGGTGGAGGGAGATCGTTTGTGGTTTGTTACCAGTCGCGGGGAAGTCCGCTGTCTGGACACTGCCGGATTCAAAGACGATGAAGACGACGGAATGGTCGACCCCGAACCCGCACGCGTCGCCGATTTGATGCTGGCCAGCGATCCAGGCAAAGCCGCCATGGGTGGTTTGGCAAAGGGCGAGGTTGCCGAAGCGTTGGCGACTGCGTTGGACACCGCCGGCGAAACCGTCAGCGGAGACGTCAAGGTCGAAGCCGTCACGGAAGGCAGCAAGTGGACCCTCACCGGTAACTTCGGAGGTGTCGATCGCACGTTGACCATCAACAAAGAAGGTCCACGACTGAGTGTCTACAAAGAGCTCGGCATCCACGATAAAAACGACGCCGACGTGATTTGGGTTTTCAACATGATGAAGTCCCTCAACGTCAGCCAACACAACATGTGCTCGTGCAGCGTGACCAGCTACGGTGACCTGTTGTTCGTCAACACCAGCAACGGCTTGGATGAGTCTCACATCAACTTGCCTTCCCCCGACGCGCCGACGTTCATCTGCATGGACAAGAACACGGGTAAGCTGCTTTGGAGCGATGCCTCGCCCGGCAAGAATATCTTGCACGGTCAATGGTCCAGCCCAACCGTTGCTGTCCTCGGTGGCGTGCCCCAAGCAATCTTTGCCGGCGGCGATGGCTGGATTTACAGTTTCAAAGCCGACAGCGGAAACGCGGGCAAAGGCGAGCTGCTGTGGAAGTTTGACGGCAACCCCAAAGACACCGAATGGAAGCTCGGTGGCGAAGGAACCCGCAACAACATCATCGCGACACCAACCGTCTATGAAGGACGCGTCTATGTGGCCGTCGGTCAGGACCCCGAACACGGTGAAGGGCAAGGTCACCTGTGGTGTATCGATCCGACCATGCGTGGAGACATTTCTCCCCAGTTGGCGATGAAAGTCGAGGGAGACAAACGTGTCCCGATCGAGCACAAGCGGATCCAAGCGGTCGAAGCTGAGGAAGGTGAGATCGCCGTCGACAACCCGAACTCGGGAGCGATCTGGCACTACGCGATGTACGACGCCAATGCCGACGGAGAGATCGATTTCGAAGAAGAGATGCACCGAACCATCGGATCGATCGCGATCAAGGACGATGTGCTCTACGTCGCGGACTTCTCCGGTTTGGTTCACTGCTTGGACGCCAACGGCAAAGACGGCCAACCGGTGGTCCACTTCACCTACGACATGCTGGCCCAAAGCTGGGGCAGCCCGCTGATCGCCGACGGGCACGTGTTCATCGGCGATGAAGATGGCGATGTGGCGATCTTTGAATTCGGCCCCGAAAACAATGAGCCGATCGAAGAAATCAACATGGGCAGCAGCGTGTACAGCACGCCCGTCGCTGCCAATGGCCGAATCTATATCAGTACCAAAGACAAGCTCTTTGCGATCGAGAAACAATAGCACCGTTTGACTTCGAGCTTACTCCCATGACCAGACTTGTTATTGACTGTGGCAACTGCGGACCCGATTTTCACTCGATCCGACAGATGGTCACTTCCCATTTTGACGCAACTGTCGTGCAGACCCACGGGGCTCAGGACACGTTGGAATTGCTGCGTACGCGCGATGTGGACCTCGTCACGGTCAATCGCAAACTGGATCGAGACTACTCCGATGGTATGGAAGTCGTAAAATTGATCCGAGCCGATCCCGAGGTCGGCTCGGTCCCGATCATGCTGGTGACCAATTACCCCGAACATCAGGAAGCAGCGATGGAGCTGGGCTGTGAACGGGGCTTTGGAAAACTGGCGATCGGAGATCCAGAAACGTTAGAACTGTTGACGCCTTTCTTGGGCGAAGTGATCACGCGGTGACGCTCGTCGCCGCTGGTCGCAGAACGAAAGTGATCAGAGAATGAATGGACCGTTTCGGAAAATGCTGTCCGCCAAGATTCATCGCGCGACGGTGACCGAGGCGAACGTCGATTACGAAGGCAGCATCACCATCCCTCCCGAACTCCTGGACGCTTCGGGCATCGCTGCCTACGAAGCCGTTTGTGTGTGGAATGTTACCCGCGGAACGCGTCTGGAAACTTACGCGATCACCGGTCAAGTCGGCTCGTCGGACATCTGCGCCAACGGCGCAGCGGCGCACCTGATCCAACCCGGCGATCAAGTCATCATCGCGGCCTATGCGTTCGTTCATTCCGATGAGGTCTCGTCCCATCAACCGCGTTTGATTTTCGTGAACGAAAAGAACGCGATCGTGCACAGCGGTCCCGAGATCGCAGGACCATTGATCCGCGAGTCGGTCGGTCAAGCTTTCGATGCCGCCGTCAGGGGCACGCCTGTCGACGGAGTCGCCGGGGCGTGATGTCGCCCCGACGCGGTGCCCCGGGGAGCGACAGCGCTGGCAGCGACGGGTCTGGCAGCGACGGGTCTGGCCCATCAACCTTTCGCCTCCGAGGTCTTTCAGGCATGTTGCTTTTAGCGGTATTGATCGGATTGGCCGCCGGGGCTTTGTTGGGTGCACAGCCCAGTGCGAACGGCCATCTGGGGCGTAACGTCGTGCATCCATTGCAGGCTTCGCTGATCTCGTTTGCTTCCGGGACCGCGATCCTGCTGGTGCTGTCGGTTTCGATCAGCGGGTTTCCAAAATTCACCACGGCACCCGGTTCACTACCGTGGTGGGTTTGGATCGGAGGAGCGATCGGCGTCGTCATGGTTTCGACCTCGTTGTACTTCGTTCCACGAGTCGGCTCACTGCCATGGTTTGCCGCCGTCATGACGGGTCAGACCGTCGCCGCCTTGATCCTGGATCACTACGGTTGGATGGGGAATCCTCGCAGCCAAACGTCCTGGATCCGATTGCTGGGAACGGGCCTGTTGATCGCCGGGGTGATGCTGATCGTGGTGGCCAAGCAAACAGAGAAACGGGTTTTTGACTCGAGCGATACTCTGGAAAACAATGCGATATCCGGTTCGGCCCAACGAGGCGGTGACGCCCAACCATCTGAAACCAAATCAGAATGACCAACGCGTTCCCATCCAACGACAATCCAACCCCACACTCGCCCGGTGATCTCGGCGAGTCTGGATTGAATGCTGCGCACTCGGCCGGCACGCCTGCACCCGGTTCGCTAGACGGCATCTGGCGAGAATTCGGTGATCAACTGCGTCGTCGTGCCCGAACGCGTTTGCGTCAATACGGTTTGACCGGACAAACCGAATCGATGGACATCTGCAACGAAGTCATGGTCGACTTGGCTCGGCGCAAGGATGCCGATCGCCTGCAAGCCGACGACGTGCTCGCTTACATCCTGCGGGCGATCGACAATCAAGTCGTCGATACGTTTCGGACCCTCGCTCGCCACTGTCGTGACTTTCGTCGCAATGAGTCGGCACCGGTGGAAGACATTCGGCTCAGCCAGCCGATTTCCTCGCCCAGCCAAGTGGCCCTGCGGCGTGAAGTCGCCTCACGAGTGCGTTCGGTTTTGGGTGAGCATGACGCCGTTGCGATTGACATGATGTTGGAGAATCGCGACTGGAGCGAAATCGGTGATGCGTTGGGTTTGAAACCCGATGCGGCTCGCATGCGTGTCCGTCGCGCCTTGGATCGAGTGCGAAAGGACATCGGATTGGATGAAAGTGAATGCTGAAACAGCCATCGAACGACGCGACCCTGGATCGCTGGATGGATTGGCTATCGAAACGACGCGAGCAACAGCCCCGCCAACCGCTTCGTGAATTGCTGGACCAGGCAGCGGAAATGTCCGCTCAACTGCTACTGGACTTGGCTTGCGTCGACTTGATCCAACAACGCCGCGCCGGTGTCGAGGTCGACACCGAGTCGTATCTGCAGCAGTTTTCTTCACTACAGAACGCCGCAGCGACACTTGATTTGATCGATGCCGAACTTTGCGTCACGCGAGAACTCGGGCTGCCGCTGGACGCAAGAACGCTGATCGGTCGATTTCCCGAACAGGCAGATGCGATCGCCCAGCTGATCCGATTGGACTTAGACGCAGGATCGGCTAGTTTACTTTCCGGTGTGGTACCCACACACAGCGTGGATGAGTCACTGGATTTTTCGCTCAGCGATCTTGCCTCGAAAAGTGATTCGCGTCAACTCGCGCAAGTCCGATCGCCGGTCACGCCACCATCATGGCTCAAGAGCCTGCACTGTGTGGCCAGCGGACCGGGTCACTGGTTGTTCAGGGGACGCGACTCGTCCAGCGGTCAGAACATGGCGATGAAGGTCATTCAGCTCTCGGGCGTGCTGACAGCGGCGGATCGCAAACGTGTCTTGGACTTGTGTGAACAAAGCAGTCAGGTCGGTCATCCCGCTTGGGTCGTGCCTCGAGTCGCCGCGATCGAAAAGAGCTACTTGGCCGTCATCCGTCCTTGGGTGTTCGGTGTGTCGATAGAAAGCACTGTGCTGGATCAAGCCGTTGACGCGTCGTCGCTGATCCGTCGCATGCGTCACCTGTCCACCGTTGCCTACGCATTGCACGCCGCGCATCAAAGTCGGGCCTGTCACGGCGGGGTCAATGGCAAGAATCTTGTGATCGATCATGACGGTACGGTCAAGCTGTTCGACGCGGCGTCCACTCTGGTCGGATGGACGCGATGGTTGTCGGCCTGGGATAGGGACGAAGCCGCATTCGAGCGATTTCGAGTCCAGGCCGACGTTCGCGACCTCGTTCGCATGATCGCCTCCGACGCTCTGTTGTTGACAGGCTTTGGCGATCGAGACGATTGGTTTCAAAAGCTGGCCGGATTGTCGTGCGGCTGCGCCGGCGCAGTGGGTGACGAACTGGTCAGAAAAGCGAGGCAAATCGAAGACGATCCGCTTCGTCTGTCGGGGGATGCCAGTCCTTCGGCCGCGGCCCGGATCGCGACCCGGCTGCGACTGGGACGCTTTTTCCAACCACGCCCCGCGAACGATTAAACTGTGCGGGATGCCGACCACACGTAGCCGCGTCTCTCCGAGACGCGAACGTTCGCGTCTCGGAGAGACGCGGCTACGTGAACCAGTTCATTCGTATCGCTCCAACGCCCGCAGCATTCCGCCTCCTCGAAGTTTGACCATGCAAATAGCCTGCCCAAATTGCAAGGCAAAGCTGACGCTCGGCACACCCAAACCGGGACGCTACAAACCGAAGTGCAAGCACTGTGAACAACCCTTCATCTTGCTCGTCTCAGATGATGATCCACCCAAAATCCGATTCGGTAAAATCCCGACGGAGAAAACTTCCGAACAAAAACCACCGTCTCAGGCCGTCGGAAAACCTGCTCCACAAGAACAGCCCACTCAAGCTGCCCCAGCTTCGGCAACCCAAGCGGATCCGGATCAAACCATTGATGCAACCATAGCGCCTTCGCAGACCACGGCGCAGACCACGGCGCAGACCACGGCGCAGACCACGGCGCGAACGATCCAGAAAACGATGGACGCGTCGATCGCTGCGGCGAAGTCGTCGCAGTCTGCCACTCTGGAGGCGACACTCGACCCGAGCACGACGGGCAACTCGAATGCGGATTTCAGCGGTGACGCCGCCGCGATCGTATCGTCTGGTCGCGGCAGCAATGGCGCAGCTGCCCCTTCTGGAGCCCGGTCATCCGTTGCCAAACCAGCAACCGCCGCGTCGTCAAACGATTTGTCACCGATCCCTCAACGATTGGGCGGCTACAAGATCTTGCGAATGCTTGGTCGTGGCGCGATGGGCGCCGTCTATCAAGCACAGCAGATCTCGTTGGATCGCAACGTCGCACTCAAAACCATCCGCTCGCGGTTGGCACAGAATCCGGCTTCTCTGGCTCGTTTCACTCGCGAAGCCTATGCGGCGGCACAACTGACGCACCACAACGTCGTACAGATCTATGACTTTGGTGAAGACGAAGGGCAGCATTTCTTCAGCATGGAATGGGTGCGTGGGGGAACGCTCGGCGATCTCGTTCAAGAAAAAGGGCCGATCGATCCCAAGCTGGCTGCCAGTTACATCTTGCAGGCCGCGCGGGGGCTCCAGTTCGCCCACCGCAACGGCATGGTTCACCGCGACATCAAGCCAGCGAACCTGTTGCTCAGTGACGACGGCGTGGTCAAAGTCGCTGACTTGGGACTGGTCAAGATTCCCGAATGGGTCGAGCCCGAATCAGAAGTCGGACCGGCGGCCGTCAGTGGAGTTCAGAGTGGTACCCACGTGACGATGCAGGGCACCGCTGTCGGTACGCCCGCTTACATGGCTCCCGAACAAGGAATCGATGCGTCGTCGGTGGATCATCGCGCCGACATCTACTCGCTCGGCTGCAGTCTGTTTTACATGCTCGCGGGCAAAGCACCCTTTGACGGTTCGGAAGTCTCCGAAGTGCTGGCGATGCACGCCCACCAACCGGTTCCCGATCTGACAAAGATCAATCCGCGTGTGCCGCCACAACTCGCTGAAATTGTGTCTCGGTGCATGGCCAAACAGCCCGCGCAGCGATACGACTCGCTGGCGACGATGATCGATGACCTGGACGCCTTTCTCGGCATCCAACACGACGGCGAGTTTTCACCGACGACGCAGCAAGCAGACCAGTGGGAGTCGATCGCCAGCGAGTACGCGGCGTCACAAGCGATGCGTCGGTTGGGCAAGCCGCTGCTGCTGACGCTTGCCATCGTATCCCTCCTGCTCACCATCGCTCTGCCGATCCTGTTGTCGATCGGTTGGATCGCGTTGGGGCCGATGTTGTGCTTGAGCGTCTTGGCCACAGCGATCATCTTGGGTTCCACGGGCGGACGTAGCCCTGTCGCCACCTCGATGCGCCGCTGGATCGGCACGCTGACTTGGTGGGACTACCTCATGGCGGCGTTCGCCATACCGACCGTCGCTGTGGTCGGCTTTCTCGCCGGCATGCTGCCCGCCGCAATGATCGGCGGCATCCTCGGAGCGGCCGCCGGCGCGGGTTATCATTTCGGATTGATCGCGCCGAGCCGACGCTCAGGCGAGGACAAGTTGCAACAAGCAGAACGCTTCATGCGTGATCTGCGGATCGCCGGTGCCGACGAAACAGGCCTGCGAAACTTTGCCGCCCGCTATGCCGGCAAACGCTGGGAGCTGATCTATGAAGACCTGTTCGGATACCGCGCGCTGATCGATGCGAAAACAAGGTTGCAGCACGATCCGAGTTTCCGCGGTGGTGTCTCCCGCTCAAGTTGGCGTGATCGCATTTGCGATCGGTTGGACACGATGGCCAAGTCCAACGAAGAGTCAAAGACGCATCAACAGTTGGCCGCCATCGAAGAACGTGGGTTGGTCAGCGAAGGACTCAGTGCATCAGAGGCACGCGAGCGCAGTTGGCAAATGGCCGCTGCGGTGATGGAGGGTGCTAAGCTGCCCGCGCCGATCAATACGGACGACGCGGAGGCCGCAGCCAGAGCCAAGCGGGAACGCATCAAAGCGGACTTGGCCGAAGCACGCAGTGGCAAGTACAAAATCAAACGCGATCCTCTCAAACCGCTCAAACTCGCGTTGTCGGGCTACACACGACTACTGGCCGGATGTTGTCTGCTGGCCGTGTTCGGGATTTGGGCACAAAGTTCCGGTTTGCTCAGCAGCGAATTGATCCAGTCCGTAAAAACCGGCGATGTGGACCTGCAAGCGTTGGGGCAACAAGCCGTTGAGACGCCGATGGCGGACGCCCAAGTCGGCGGGGGAATGAATCCTTGGTCGATCGGGGCCGCCGGATTGCTGCTGGCCATGTCCGCGTTCGTTTCCGGCTGGCGAATGACTCCCTTTGCAGTGATCGCAACCATCGTGATCGTCTTGGGTGCTCAGTTGGGCGTCCCGGCGATCAATGTGGTGCCCGCATGGCTGGTCTCGCTTGCCGCAGGACTGATCGTCTATTTGCCCGGCATTTTCTTTGGCGAGTCAGGACACGCTCAGTGACCCAAGGTGTGGTGCTGGCCTGCTGGTTTCCTACTGTCCCATCAGTCCCATGCGTCCCCTAGGTCCCATCAATCCGGTCAGACCGAATCACTAAACATTACACCCTATCGTGCCGTCTCGACTTTCAGTGGTGCTGTCCAGTTCTTTGCCTCCGCGGTGTAGTACAGGTAGGTTCGCGATGCGGGGCCGGTGTAGCTGCCGGGGACGGTTGCAGTGACGGTGAAATCGATCGTCTTTTTCGCCGATGGTTCCAGCGTTCGCCAGTAAAACACGACGTCCCGGCCTCGCAGTTCGTAGTAGTCAAACTGGCCGGCCTCTTGTAATTCGTCCAGCTCCTCCATCTTTGGCTCCACGCCACCGGGCAATCCCACGACGGCGACCGCCATCGGTTGACCGGCGTCGGTCGTGTTCACCAAAGTCGCACGGACCGTTGCGGTTGCTCCATCGGTCAACGAGGTGGCCTTGTCGCCTCCCACGAACTCCGTCGTCAACTTCAGCGGACAACTCGCGTCACTGATCGGTGTCTCGGCATGTGAAACGATGTCGATGCTGAAGGCCAGACTTTCACAGCCCGGTGCCAAGAGTTTCAACGCGACCGATTCCGTTTCCCGATCGGCTGAGAGTCGTTTCAACAACTCATCACCGAGTCCACGGATTTCAATCGCGTCACCGCTATCGATCGTCGACCAGGACGCTTGCCCGATCGTTTCGTCGCCAAGTTGGACTTGCAAGGAACCAGACGAGTTGTTGCCCAACAGTTTGCCGGCACCCACGAGCGCCTTGAGCGCCAGCACGGTCGCTTGTGTGCTGCCGAATCCGCTACCGGATTGACGATGCGCCAACAGCCACATTGTTGCCCGACGCGTACGCTCAACGTGCTGCTTGCTTTTCAGCCATGCCAGGATGGCCAGCGAAGTCGTCTCGACTTGTCGTGAGATCCCGCCACTGGAAACGACGGTCGTTGCCCCGTCCAAACCACCGTCATCGGCTTGCAGCTCACCGAGTCGATTCAGTAATTTTTCACCGACCGAAACTCGCCCGGCGTTCATCAACGTCGCTGCCGACAATGCGATCAAGTACGCGTCTTCACTGGACTGGGCGACGCGTTGGATTTCATCCAATTCCTTGGCCATCTCTCTGGCGGATCGTTGTGGTTGGCCGGACGCAACGTCGGCCTCCGTCAACGCCCACATCACGTACGCGTTGACGATTTCCTGCTGCACCGACCAGACATGCAGGTGTCTTGGGTTGCGATGAAAACCGCCTTTGCCATCACGCCTGGACATCAACCAGGTCCGTGTGCGTTGGACCATCTCGGTGTCGACTTGCATGACCTGCTGCATATCGGCGAACTGCATCAAGCCGAATGCCGAGAGCGCTTCGTGACCTGGATCGCTGCCGAACCACTCGTAGCCGAGTTGCTGGCACTCAAAGCTGGTCAGCTTGCCGTAACCGCGCTCCAACATTCCCGTCGCCTTGCGAGTGATCTCGGGTTTGGCGATCCCGTTTTGTTTCATCAACAGCAAAGCCATCGTGTTGGGATAGTTGGTCGCGGAGGTCTGCTCAAAACACCCGTGCGGTTCTTGCAAGATCCCTTCCACGCCCGACATCAAATCTGCCAAGCGAGACGGATACACTCGCAAGGTGACAGCCAAGGATCCCGGCACGATATCGCGAGGAATCGGCAAATCGACTTCCGCGGACTCGTTGATCGTCCCGGACAGCGCCGAGGACATCGGATATCCGCGTGGCGAAATCTTGAGCGTTCGGCGGATGTTGTCCTTCAGCACTTGGCCGCCCGGTGCCGCGGTTCGGCCACGGATCTCGATCGACGCAGTCTTTTCGTTGTGACCAGAACCGACAAACAACGGAAAGTACTGCCGCGTGCGATCGAGTCCGGCGATGCCCGACAAAGTTGCCGCGGTAGACTCGGCCGACAGTTCGTCACCGACGACCAAGTCAAGCGACACATCCACTTCGTCCTTTGTCGCATTGACGACCGCGACAGGCAGATCGATGCGGTCACCACTGGTGACCTCCAGCGGCAACTTGGGCTCGATTTGGAAAGGCAAACGAGAGACCACTTCGGCATCCCCACTGCCGATCCTTCCGTCCGTGGTATGCCCATCGATGTTGACGCGAAAGAGCGTGACGGAGTCGGACACGTCGAATCGGATCGTCGCTTTGCCTCGGGAGTCCGTGATCAGCAAAGGATTCCAATAGAGTGTCTCGGCAAAATCCGATCGCACCTCCGGATCAGGCCGTTGATGCTGGTGAGCGTATTCGCGGACGGGGAACCGCAATTCGGCCAGCAATTGATTGGCAAGATCCTTACCGCTGATGCCACGACTGTTTGCATACTGGCTCAACTGCTCGCGAAATCGCTGTTGACGATTGGCAACCGGATCGAGACCCATGCCTTGTCCCATCGCATTGCCCATGCCCATGCCCATGTCCAGGCCGGGTCCACCGAATGCGTTCATGTCACTGCGGTCTTCGAAGGCTTGACCTGCGAAATCGCCTGCCAACTCGTTCATTGGAAAGCCGTCCATGCCTTTCATCCCCTTCATCATGTCACGTCCGGCATCGACCAAGTCGCTCCACTTCGCTTCGTCATCGCGTCCACCAAGATCAGCCGGCTCAGAGGTGGGCTTCTCCGCTGCCGGCGCGGACGACTCAACAGGTTTGATTTCCGTTGGATTTTCTGCCCAAGCTTTCGCCGCACTCATGTCCGCTTCTTCGCCGGACGCCATGGCAGAGCCTGCCTCGTCACTCTTAATCTCAGCGGTGCTGACCACACGATTTTCGGGAACACCGCATCCGGCGATCATCAACCCCGACACAACCAGCAACAACAACCCCGCGAACACGGATGCGGTGCGTCGCCGAGCAAAAAGACTGATCAAAGCAACGAACACCACCCACACCATGCCGACCAGCAGCAACAATACCATTGTCTCGCCGATCAATGCTTGCCATGCGTCTCGCATCTTGGATTGATACACGCTCCACTGACTGTGAAATACAGGTTCGTTGCTGACCTGAACAGGCAACTCCGAGTTTCGACTTCCATCCAAATCCAACAGCTTGGTCAGTTGCTCTTTAAAAGCACCGTCGGCTTGATCAGCCGAACCACTGACAAAACGTCGCCAACCCTGTGTGCCCAACAGCAAGTCCAGGCTCTCGGCAGCCTCGGCGTCATCGCTCAAGTAGAAATTCGCGTGCTCCAGATCTTCTGGCGATTGAACTTCACTGGTCAACAAAAAATGTGTCTTGAGCGTCGGACGTTCCGTCTCATCCAAACTCAGTGACGCGTCGTCCACCACGCTGACCCCCAACACCGCGGCGATCGGTCGATCGTTTTCATCGGTCACCTGCAAAGTCAACCGAGTGGCTTCGCCGGGCGATCGTTCGATCGCACTGTCACGAGAGACTCCGTCGTCGGACACCACGCGTACGTTCAATTCCTGATCGCTGCGACGGAACACCAGTCGCTCCACCATCGGAGTCGGCGGTGTTGACTGGGCATCCAGCACGGTCACACGCAGAACACCATTGGCAGATGGCTGCAGTGCGACCGCAATGGTGTTGTCGCCTTTCTTGAGAGCGACACGTTGCTGACCAACCAACTCGCCTCGACAGACGACGTGAACCAGCACATCACGACGTTTGGGCGAGCGAACGATCATGCCCAACGCTTCATTGGAATCGAGTACACCATCGAGGGTATCGATTACCGGCAGGTTCTCCACCACGGCGGGCAACTCAGGCGTGCTTGTCACGTCCAGGGGCGAGACAATCTTGACTTGGTATCGCTGACCGACTTCGGGGACGAACCGAAATAGGCCCATCCCGTCGCGAACCGTTTGGATATCGGCCACTTTCTTTCCCGATGCGGAGAGGACTTCCCCGGTCACTTCGATCGGTTCCCCGAGTGAATCACGAGCGTTGAAGTAAACGCGATTGTCCAATCCGTCGACGAGATAGCCGCCTTCGGGATAGAACTCCATCGTGACCTTGCCGGTGTGAATCGGAATGCTCTTGGACTGCGTTTCTTTGACGCTGCCGTCGTCGATCATCACGGACAACGTGCCGACACCTTTTTCGATCACCTCGGGCAGCTTGAACTCGATGGCCAGCGTGCCGTCCTCACCGGTCCGCGTCGTGTTTTCATAGATCACACGTTCGTCGACGCGAGCGGTCACCACCGCGGTTGCATCGGCCAGCACCTCGCCTTCGGCTCGTCGCACGGAGAAGTCGGCTTCGACGGTATCGGTCGCTCCGTAGCTGCGGCGACGAAACTCAAGATCTTTCTTGAAACGCGGGACCCGATACGCTCGAACCTGGATCTCACGTTCTTCGTCGGGAAAGAATCCGTCCAGGCTCTTGGCGACCAGCTTGTAGGTTCCGCCCGGTGCAAAACTGGGCAGCGCAAACGAACCGTTGCCCACACCTCGGTCTGTCACTCCGGCGATCTCCAACGCACCGATCTTGGCACCACTGGGATCGAGCAAATGATATTCGATGGGCACATCGGCGTGAGCGGCCAAGGAACGTCGATTCAATGTCAGAGATCGAAAGAAGATCGTTTCGCCGGGACGATACACCGGTCGATCGACGGTCACGTAAGTCAGACAACGCGTCGGTTCCAGGGGAATCTCGATCGTCGCGTTGGCTTGCTCTTCACCGTCCGTGTTGGCCGTGACCTTGAGTCGTGAATCGGGCGGGATCACCACATCGTCGGGGACCGTGACGCGACACATTCCGTCCGGGCCGGTTTCCGATTCACCTGCGAACAACACCGAACCATTGGAGAGGACCGAGAACGAAATCGACGCGGGGACCACGATGGAGCTGGCCGTGGAGCCTCGTGCGGATAGACGCATGGTGGTGAAACGAAACTCATGACTGGCCGTCGCCTTCTCAGGCTCGACCGATTGAGCACGGACTTGCAGAGCCGCCGGCGGCGCGGCTGGCAAACTTTGTTGATACCGATAGCCGGTCACCATCACGGCCAAGCATGCCGCCGTGGCAAGCGTTGCAAACGCAGTGATCCAAAATCCTGCGTTGCCGCCTTCACCAGGATGATTGGCCTCGGCATGTGCCGGCAAAGCGTCCTCGTCTCGATCGTTCACGTCTCGACCGTCATCTGCTTTGAAGGCCGTTTGGAGCGCACCCATCGACGTTGCCAAATCACCAGTCGGTTGAACCTTCGTTGCCTCCGTGATTTTGCCAGCCAATTGCAGAGTGGTCGCCCAAGCCGTCGCGACGGCGGGATCCTTTGCGATCCGGCCACGCAATTCAGCCGCCTCGCTGTCGTCCAACAGCCCGTAGTGCAACTCCATCAGTTGCTGCATCAGTTCATCGTGATCATTCATATGGTTCATGACAGGTCCCCCACGCTTTGGCGGAGTTGACGGATGGCGGTGCGCATCCGAGTTTTGACGGTGCCGATCGGGAGCGAAGTGGTTTGGGCGATTTCCTCGTAAGTCAATTCGCCGTTCTGCCGCAGCAGAAACACTTCCTGCTCTTCGGCTCGCAACTGCCGCACGGCATGTTGCAAGCGTTGTATCTGTTCGTCTTGGACGAGCCCCGAATCGGGGCTCTCAGCGGTAGAAACCATCACAGCGTCCTCGGCTAGGGACTGGCGACGGCGATTCCAAGCCGTCTTTCGAAAATCACGTCCGGTATTGAGCGCGACCCGAAAGACCCAAGCACGCAAGTTGGTGATGTCCGAGAGTTCCTGGCGTTTCCGCCAACATTTCAAGAACGTTTCTTGCAGCGCGTCACGAGCGTCTTCGATATTCCCGACCAGATAAAACAGCGTTCCCAAGATTTCGCCACGCGCATCATCGAACAACTGTTCCAGCAATTCGCTGAAATCAGTCAGATCCGGGGGTTCGGTCTTGGAGGGTGCATCGGTCATGTCAGAAAAGATTCTCGCGGCCATCGGGGGCGGCTACCAAGACAGACGAGGCTGCGGACGACGCGGATTTAAGGAATATCCAAAAAAACACGCTTCGTCCTCAAACCACTAGAATGAACGCTTTCTCAGTGCGATTGGCGGTTGAAGGAAGGGAGCAAGATGCGTTTTTTATGTTTCGTGGCCGCGGTGGGGTGTTTTGTGGGCTCGGCTGTCACTTCGGTCTTGTCGGCGCAGGACCCGAATCCGCCCGCGGGCCAGCCCGCGGTTCAGCCGGCGAATAACAACACAGTGGAGCATCGCGAAATCCGCGACTTCTTTCAGCGTTTCCAGGAAACCACCAAGGATGAGACCGCTGAGAAGCTGATGGAGTTCTACGACTTTGACGCCATGGTCCAAGCCATCGTGGAACTGGCCGACGTCCCGTTGCCGCCGCCCGGGCAAGCCCAAATGGCAGTCGCACTCCGCAATCAAGTTCAAACCCAACTCACAACGTTGGGCGTGACTTGGCTGCGTCACAAGATCGTCAGCACCGACTTTGATCAACAGAGGACACGTGCGGAAGTCTTCATCCGCAACTGGACAGAGTCTCACGGCACCTCTCGCGAAATCTTCGTGCTCCAAAAAATCGGCGGCCAATGGAAGATCGTCGATTACAACGATCTCTCCATGGATGTCTCCATGGTCAGCTTCACCGCCGCCGTGATGCGAGACGCCAGTCAAGCCAATGCTCCCGTGGAAATGCTCCAAGCTGTTCGTGGCTTGCTTGCCTCCATGATGGCAGCCGCACAAGAAGACACCTACCAAAGCGTCAATGAACTCGATCAAATCCGCGGATACCGCTTGCCCCATTCGATGGAGGGCATCCGGTGGAAACTCGCTGCGGCAGTGTACACTGCATGGGATGCGGCGGAGGCGATTGAGTGCCTGGACAAAGTCGATGCGTTTGGCGCCAGCGCCCCCTTTGCAACTTACGTCCGCAGCAATGCGTATCTCATCTTGGAACGCTATGAACTCGCCGCCAAATATGCCCAGCAATACTTGGACGAATTCGGTGCCGACGCAGACGCTTCGCTCGTCCTGGCCGCTGCGTTAGAAGAACTCGGCCGAACCGACGAAGCCATCGCGGCATACAAGGCCGCCGTCACGGACACCCCGGAAAATGTCGAGAGCCTGGTCCAGTTGATCACGCTCCTGCCGGTCCAACGCAAAGAGGAATGGACACCTCTCTTTCAGAACACGCCCATACCGGAGGAAGCGTTCGAACTCATCAGCGACTCGTTGATCCTTGCCGAGAAACCCGACGTCCTACAAATCCTGATCGACGAGATGGCGGCGATCGATCCTCAAGCTCAACTCATCGACTTCTACCGCGCATCCGTGCTCCACATGCGCGGCCAGACCGACGCAGCCATCGATGCCTTGCAGGAGTTGATTCGCAAGACTGACGAAGCATCCGATTGGCTCTCTTGGTTTGAATACACTCTGTGTGAGTGGGTGTCAGACGATGTTTCCCGGTCGGGCAGCGATCTGGTCAGTGTTTACAGCCAGTGCTCAGACAAAGAAACAGCATTTGAATGGTTCTTGAGCGCCGACGAAAATGACGACGCAACGGATGCGGTTCGAAATCAGATCAACGAAATGATCAAACTGCATCTGCAAGAGTTTGGCGATGATCCCAATGCTCATCGAAACATCGCGTGGAGAGCTTTTCGCCTGAAGGACTACGAAACAGCCAAAACCGAATTCCGGACGGCCATCAGTCTCATTCCCGACGATGAAGAGCACGAGTACGATCTCGCAGAGACACGTAGCGAATTGATCTCCTGCTACATTGAGCAGGATCAATACGCCCAGGCATACCGCGAGTTGGAGCCCAAAGAAGAGGTGTTCTCCATCTTGGTGGAAGAACTCGATGCCGATGACCCGACCTATCAGCAACTGCTGAAGCTTCATCGCGAAACCGATCCCACCAATCCGCGTTTCGTCATCGAAGACGCAACCGAAGCCTATCAGTCGGGGGACTATGAAAAGACGCTCGACTTGGTCGGGGCGTCGCTTAAACGATCCGGCTCAGAACAAAATGATACCTGGCAAGAGATGCCGCTCCGGCGACTGCAGATACGTGCTCTGGCCCAACTGAAGCGATTCGATGAAGCGTTGCTTGCCGCTCGGCAAGCCGGTGTCGAGCATCGCGACTACTATCGCGCGATCATTTATGCCGTCAAAGGGGACAGGGAGCGCTTCGAAAACGCGTTTGTACTCTCCATCGGTGACGAAACCTACTACGCTCGCGAGGACTATGATGACCTCGATGAAATCCCCGAGGGTTGGATCGGCGACACAGACACCACCAGCGCCACACCCGATGCCAGCCAAAGGGCATTTGACAGAGATTTCGAAATCCGCCGATTGATCCTACTGCTCTCAGAACCACGTAATGTGGATGCCGGGCGGGTTCTGGATGCGGCGAGCGACATGGGACTGCAACTCTTTGCGATCGAGCCGCAAAGGGTCACCACCGACGAAGACGAGTACGTCTGTCAATGGAATGGTAACGCGTGTACTCTCGCCATCGATGGCTGCCGGTACTTCGTACACAGTGGCAACACGCCGTTCTTGGAGGACCGCGAAGGCTCTAATTTCTTGATCGAGTCTGACGAAGTACGAGAAGCCTACGCAAAGCACAACGCATGGATCGCAATCGACATTTACACGTGGCCACAAAATGCTCAGGCAGGCCATCCGATCGCGATCCCACCGCAGGCTGAAAAGCGATTGTGCGAACTCGCCAAGAGGCTCGCCCAGGACGTCGCTTTGGTGGCCATCCACATCGACACCGAGCAAATCGCAAAGTGCGACGAAGCCTTCTTTGACAAGCTACTCAGCAACGATCCCATCACAGCCTTCCAAAACGAAATCGTTGAGCCGTGACAGTAGGTCATGCTCTGCATGACGAAATACGGTACGTACGCCTTTACGCCTTGGTGACCTAATTCGGTGACCTCCGGAGCAGTCCGGTTGTATTGTGCGGTTGTGTTGAACGGATGTTGTCATGCAGAGCATGACCTACCTAATGCAGCGGTGCAGCTAGAATCCGAACAGCTTTTCCAGACCCGTTGCGACTTCTTCTTGCAGCTTGTTCTGCACGGCTTGAGTGCCCAGTTGCATCACGAGGTCTCGGACACCTCGGGGATCCAATCGTGGTTGTGACAGCGTTCCCGTGATCGGCATGGAAACCGACTGGCCGGCCATGCCTTGTAGGTCACGCCCGATCCATCGTGCGTCCAAGGGTACTTGGGCGACCAAGTTGACCGAACCGTTCATGCCGACTTGACCGCTCGTGATCAACTGCGCGCGATCGATTTGCAAGTACATCCGCTGATGGGTCACGACGCCATTGCCGACCGCGAAATCGACGCTTTGGGGTGGCATTGTGACCAATGTCTTACCCGTCACATCACGCCCAACGGCCAAGGCACCCTGCGACAACGACTTGAGCTGGTCCACACCCTGGACGACTTGATTGGCCAAGGGCCCCGGTGAAAGCTGCAGACGCTCGATGTTCAAACGTCCTCTTACGCGACTTTGCTGAGGTGCATCAAAGTTCACGAACGCTTCGTCGATCTCCGCGCCGATCGTGCCATCCACTTGGGTCGCATCGGCCGCGATGGGTGCTAGGTACTTCAGCCACTGCGAGGTCATCTGCTGGGTGATGCGAACGTTCTGTGCTTTGGTGCCGGGTGCCAACTGCATGGCGACGGGGCCGGGACGGTAGAAGATGTCACCGGCCAAGTCGACTTGGCCGCCTTCCACGGGGATCACGCAAGGATTGATCCTGACGATGGAGTCGGTCATGTGAAGGGGGATGGAACATGGCCCAAGATTGACACCGGCGACGGCAACCGATTCCCATCCCATGTTGCAGTCGACTTGGACGTCCAGAGCATCCTGCGGTCCGCGAGCGATGGCGATCTTCAAGGGCGTTTCGTGGATCCCCACGGCATCAATGCGTGTCCCGGTCAGTGCGGTCAAACGCCGCGCCACCTCGTCCATTTTGAATCTCGATGGGCCATCCAGCTCCACCTTGCCCACCACATCGTTCCAAACCACGTCGCCGCTGAGTGTTGTGGCAAACCAATCGCCCGAGATTTGCAGATCATCGGTCGATAGCGTTCCGCTGCGAGAGTCGTATCGGGCGACGGTGTTGATTTTGACATTCGGTTCCAGCCAGACGATTTGATCCAACGCCGACGCGTTTTGTGCTAACAATGTCCTGGGTTGTGGACCGAAGCCCACATTGAGCGGACTTGATTCATGAAAGGCGACGTCTTTGGCGGTGGTCTGCGATTCCAGTTCGATCAATCCGGCTCCCAGTTCCAAAGCACTGCTGCGAACGCTGATCTTTCCCTCGCACGTGCCGGTGATGAATGTCGACGAGGTGGGGACTGGTACTTCGTTGAAATTCTGAGGAGCTTGCGGATCAAAGGCGGCTTGTTGGATGTTGCCCGCGGCCCGAGCCATGCGTGGCTGCATGCTGTCCTGCAACCGTTTCAGGTCGGCCCTCCAAGCGAGTTGCAGTGCGACCTTCTCCCGATTCCATTCGCCTTCGGCAGCCAATGAGATGGCATCGCCGACGACTTGCAGGGAGCGACTGTTGAAGTCACCCGAGGGCAATTCCACGCCGCCCTGGAAATCGATGGTCACACGCGGTTGGCTGATCCAATTCGCGCCGTACGCGATGCGAGGTCGCGTGATGTCGATGCGAGCCTTGCTGATGCTCGCGTGGTCCGACGAGATCATCCCATCGGCGTTGAGCACAAAGGCTCCCTCCGCGTCTCGCGTCGCCTCTGGCAACCAAGGACGCAGCGTCTGCGCTACGTTTTCAATTCGCCCGTTGGCATAAAGCTGAATCGGAAATCGGGATGCTGATGTCGGATTGGCGACGGCGCCGGAAAGCTCTGCTCGCAAGTCCATCCCGTTGCTCAGCAGCTTGAAATTCGCCTGCGAAAGTTCGGCGAGCGATTGTCCGTTCCATCGTCCGACGGCATTGACATCACACTGAACCGACGAGCGTTGAATCCGATGCCCATCTGGCAAGGCGATCAACAGATTCGTCGCGTTCCCGGAGCCCGTCAGTTGCCACAGGTTTTGGTTGGTCGCATTCCAGCGAATGCGACCGGTCGCATTTCCACCGAGTGAGACGTCGGACAAGTCCACGACGGGGCGTAGCATGGCGTACAGTCGTCCGAAGTCGATATCCAAATCGGCTTGGCCGGTTTGCAAATCTCCGCTGCCGGTTGCCGTCGCAAAGGAACTGGTCCACTGAAACTCATCGGCATGAACTCGACCGCCACGATTGGAAACCATCGCGGTCAACTCGATCGGCTGGACCACGACAGCACGCCCGTGCGCTCGCGCACGCAGAGAGTCACTGGCGAAAATCAAACGACTTTGTCGGGCATTGGTGCTGGCGGGATCATTGTCGTTCTTGGCGACCGACTGAATGGTGGCGGACGCGTGACCGGAGATCAATTGTGCGTCATCACGCAATGGGATCATCCCCGGCATCGCTTGATCAAACGCGGCCAAGTCCACATCCACGCTTGCTTGACCATCCAATGCTTCCAGCCATCGAAGCGGGTTGTCGTCAGCACCGACTAGGGAGAACTCTGTCGAGAACGCGCCGTCGAGCGTAGCGACGGCAAAGTCCGTGGTGGCTTTGAGTCCACGACCGATCACCCAGCGATCCACCAAAGAGACTTCGCCGTCCAGTGAGGCCATGGCGTTTTTCCAAGCACCTTGGCGTCCTGGCAACCCGGCGACGGAAAGGTCTCGAATTCGTAGTTCTTCAATGGATGCCTCAACATTGCCACGGTCGTTTCCACTCAACAGGATCTTCCCTGTCGCTTCGCCGGTCACACTCGGTCCGTTCTGGCCAAGCATTTCGGGAAAGCGGCGTATCAACAAATCCGTCACCGACAGCGGTAGCGATTCGGTCGTCAAGTTCATTCGCCAACCGCCGGCGTTTGCCATCTCACCAGCGGGTGTTGCCGCAGGCGAGGTTCCGGACAAGTCTGCTGGGCTCCAGTGGATTTCTGTTTGCAACGATCCGGCGTTGCCCGACGGTTCCGTCAAGACGCCCGCGAGCGAACCTTCGATGGAACGTCCCGTCATTTGAACGTCCATGTGCGATTGTCCCATTGACCAACCTCTGCCCGTGGGCAAATCGATCACCTCGACCGTTGCGTTCTCCACATGAACATGGCCGTTGACGTTGCCGCTGCCCTGGTCGTCACCTTGCATCAGTGGCTGCAAGTCGCGTTCGAGCGAGCATACGCCGTTGTCGACGGAGCACCGAATGTTGAGATCGCGGACGGTGATGTTTCCCAATGACTCGGGATCGAAACTGAAAAGGTCCAGGATCGTTAACTCCGTGTCGACTTGCTCTACCAAAATCTCGCTGCCGGAGCGTTCGTCTGGGGCCGCGCCGATTGCATTTTGGACGGGACGACTTTTGATGCTCAGACCACGCAATCGCAGAGGGGTGATCCAGCCCACTCGCATGGACTCGACCTGCCCATCCAGTCCGTAGCCGGAGAGGGTGTTGGATAGCAGAGATGTGCCGATGGAGGTATGGCTGACAAAACTAGGCCCGGCCAATACAAACAATGCCAGCATCAATAGCACGGCGATGGCCGTGTAGCGTCGGCGACGAGAGCGGTTGTCGCGTCGTCTCAGAAGTCGGTCTTGCTGATTACGTTCTGCTTGGTCGAGCAAAAATTCATCGGTCGCCACGGTCACATCCTTGTCAACCTGTCTCGCGGAATAGAGTCACCCGGCGACAATAGCAAGTTGACCGGGTCCAGCGCAAGATCATCTGGGCGATTGTCCGAGCGACTGCGGTGCACGCTATCGGCTCGTAATGTCGCTCGATCTCCCAGATCGATAGCCCGGATTATTCACTCGACTCACGATAGTCATCGCAAAACGTTTGCGTGAAACGGCTTGCGCGGATTGGTAGGAATGGTAGGAATGCAGTCTGCGCATATCAGCCGCCACGCGATAGCCACACGCTCACCCATCACATCCGTTTTCGGTTCACCAAGTTTCCGCGGCGGGCAAACCGCACAGCAGCATACGCTAACGATTTGGGAAATCGAACGACAATGCATTCCGCGTCTCTCCCAGAATTTTTGGGCTGATTTTGCAGCCGGTCAGGCAATCCGCTACCATGCTGTCAATTCCCGCCTCCCCCCTCTCAACCTTTCTCTCCTCCGCATGCCATTCCTGCCACGCCACACGTTGCCCTTCATTGGCCTCGTCTTGCTTCTCGCGACCGCATCCGCCGAACCCCCGCAAGCGGATCCCGCTCAGGCAGCCAAAGACCCTGACTTTCTGGTCCAGGGCGAATACGCCGGTGTTCGCAAAGGCATGCAGGTCATCGCGTTGGGCGACGGTGAATTCGACATGGTCGTCTACGAAGGCGGTTTGCCAGGCGCGGGTTGGGACCGCGCTGAGCCTCGCCGACTCGATGGGGACAGCGATACGGTGCTTGATCTCGTCGATTCGATGAAACTGAAACGTGTCGAGCGAGAAAGTACCACTTTGGGTGCCAAGCCGCCCTCGGGTGCCATGGTCCTGTTCGACGGCTCCGAAGGCTCGTTGGCAAACTGGGAGGGCGGCAAGCGATCTGACAGCGGCTTGTTGATGCCTGGAACGTCCAGCAAGCAAACCTTTGATGACTACACATTGCACCTGGAGTTCCGAACTCCCTACCTGCCGACCAAACGTGGCCAAGCCCGTGGGAACAGCGGCGTGTATCACCAAGGTCGCTATGAGACCCAAATCCTCGACTCGTTCGGTTTGTCCGGCGCGATGAACGAGACCGGCGGCATCTACTCGATCGCCGCGCCCCAAATGAACGTCTGCTATCCGCCACTGACTTGGCAAACCTATGACGTCGATTTCACCGCCGCCCGTTACGACAACCAAAAGAAGAAAATCACGGAGCCGACGATCACCGTTCGTCTCAACGGAGTCATCGTTCACAATGCGGTCAAGCTCACCCACGCCACCACGGCCGCCAAGTTGGGTGAGGGTCCTGGACCTGGCCCGATCTACCTGCAAGACCATGGCAACGAAGTTCGCTATCGCAACATTTGGATTCTGCCTCGTGATGTCGAGCGTGAAGCCGCCCGCCCGATCGTCCCCGGTTTTGAACGGTTCTTTGCCGGTAATCCCAACGCCGCCGCCGATGGCGGCCACGTCCTGATCAGCTCGCTCGCGTGTAACGCATGTCACGCAGGCGGGATCGACGCGATCCCAGGCAAACGCGGACCCGACCTTACCGCTGTCCGATCTCGCGTTCGTGGCGATGCTTTGGTTGCGATGATCGCCAATCCGCACCAAACCAAGACCGGAACCACGATGCCCGATCCTTGGGTCGGAGCCGATGAAACGACTAGGCAGCAAAACGCCACAGCGATCGCCAGCTACCTGACGTTGCGTGGCAAGGGCGAATTCGTGGATCGCCCCACTCGCAACAAGAATGCCGATCGCGGCGCTGAACTCTATCATTCGATCGGTTGCACGGCGTGTCACTCGCCGCTGAACAACTTTGCCAAACCCTCCGCATCGCTGCCGCTGGCAACAACGGTACCCTTGGGCGACGTTGCCAAGAAATACTCCACCGTCGCGTTGTCTCGGTTTCTGCAGAAACCTCATGACGTCCGTCCCGGTCTGCGGATGCCGGCGCTCGTGGGCAGCGAGTCCGATGCGTTCGCGATCGCAAGTTTCCTGACGCGTAGCGTCACCGAACGAAGGAACACATCGAAATTCTCGCGCAAGGTGTATCGTGGTCAGTGGCAACAGTTGCCGGATTTCGATTCACTGACGCCTGTGCAAACCGATACCGTTCGCGGGCTCAAGATCAACGACATCAAACCAGCAAATGATTACGGCGTCGTCTTCATGGCCGACATTCGAATCGAGAAAGCCGGCAAGTACCGTTTCCGTATCAACAGCGATGATGGTAGTCGACTGATCATCGGCAAAAACCGACTCGAAAATGACGGAATCCACGCTCCCCAGGCCAGGGAAGCCACCTTTGAATTGACGGAGGGCATCCACCCGATTCGCATCGAGTTCTTCAACGGCGGCGGTGGTGCCGAAGTCGACGCACAGATTTTTGATCCTGTTTTCGGGCGTGTCGACATCGAAGAAATGATCGTGGACCCCGACCAACCCGCCGAACCGAGCCTCCTGCCCAGCCGTTTCAGCGCCGATGAATCCATGGCGGATACAGGTGCGAGACTCTTTCGCTCTGCGGGATGTGTCCAATGCCACGGCTTTGGTGACGACAAAACCAACGAGGCCTTTGCGCCCGCTTTGGACGTCGCTCGCGCCGGACAAGGCTGCCTTGCCGACACGGTTGCCGCCCCCGCGGTGGACTACGGACTGACATCCCTTCAACGCAGTGCGATCGAAGCCGCGATGGTGGACCTCACTCGCAAAGTGAAACGGTCCCCGCAAGATGTCGACCAACAGCGTGTTCACCTGACGATGGCGGCACTCAATTGCTATGCCTGTCACCGTCGTGGCGATGTCGGTGGTCCTGAGCCGAGCCGCGAGGCAATGTTCAAAACCCAGATTCCCGAGATGGGATTGGAAGGCCAACTGCCGCCGCCACTGACCGGAGTGGCCGACAAACTCAATGACGAATACCTCACCGAGTTGTTCAACAAGGGTGCCAACGAGCGACCGTACATGCTGACCCGCATGCCAGGTTATCGGCACGAGCCATTGGCTGATTTTCACCAATCGTTGGTGCGACTAGACCGGGACGACAGCAAGCCCACGGTAGACAATTCGGACACACACAATGAAATCGTCGCCGCCGGCAGACAAGCCGTTGGCAATCGCGGGCTGGCGTGCATCAAATGCCACGCCTACAACGGTGACAAGGGTGGCGGGATCGGCGCGATCGATTTGCTGGCGATGCCACGACGTCTTCGCGAGTCATGGTTTCATCGCTATCTGAAAGACCCCCTGGTCTATCGTCCCGGAACACGTATGCCCAACAGTTTCGTCGATGGCCGCAGCGCACTGACGAAACTCTACGACGGCGACCCCGCAAAACAGATCGATGCCATGTGGCAATATCTCAAGGAGGGTACCGAAGCCAAAGAACCAGAAGGCTTGAAAGAAGGTGCCATCTTGCTAGCCGCCGATGCCCGTCCACGAATCTACCGCAACTTCTTTACCGACATCTCAGCACGCGGCATCGGAGTTGGCTATCCGGGCGACGTCAATTTGATCTGGGACGCCGAGCAAATGACCTTGGCAAAGATCTGGAAGAACAGCTTCATCGATGCCGCCATGCACTGGCAGGGGCGTGGACAAGGCCGACAGCAACCGATGGGAGATGACGTCGTCGACATCGAAAAACAAACGCCATTCGCGCTGCTGCCCTCGCTGAACTCTCCTTGGCCCAAAGAGTCGGGACGCGACCGTGGATATCGATTCAAAGGTTACCGACTCGATGCGGACGGCAATCCTGCGTTCGGTTACCGATTCGGTAACGTCACCGTCACCGAATCGATCAAACCGTTTGAGCCCACGATCGGCAAAGGTGCCTCGGGGTTCTCGCGCGAGATCACCATTGAGCGAAACGATCCGTCGTCTGACGAGTCTCTCGTTTGGCTGATCGGCTCGGGAAAAGTCGTCGAGGGTGACGGTGGTTACCGAGTCAACTCCCACGGCGTGGCAGTCGTCTCGGACAACGACGCCGTTCAACCGCAAATCATCCAAGTCGGTTCCGATCAACAGCTTCGCGCGATCATCCCCAATCAAGCCACCGTGACGATCCGCGAAGTCATCCTCTGGTGATGTGGCATCGGCCATCCGTCACCACCATTCCCACCGCTCGCATTTCATATTCACGCCCAATCCCATGACTCTCAACAATCGATCAATTATCTCCATTGCTGTGTTCACACTCGTTGTGACGGCGCTTTCCGGAGTCCTGTCGGCGCAGAAACCCAGCGAAGACGATTACTACAAGATCACGACGTTCGAAACACCATTGGACGAAGTCATCGAAGCATGCGGATTTCAGATGATGCCCGATGGCAAGCTGGCGGTGTGCTCGCGACGTGGTGACATCTTCATGATCGACAAACCATTGGCCGACACCGTCACCGCCGAGCAGTTTCACGTCTACGCACGCGGCTTGCATGAACCGCTGAGCTTGGCACTCAAGGACGGCTGGCTTTACGCGACACAACGCCCCGAGGTCACCCGCATGCGTGACAGCGACGGCGACGGCTTGGCCGACGAGTTTGAAACGGTCGCCGACGGCTGGGGCGTATCAGCGGACTATCACGAATACGCGTTCGGCAGCAAGTTCGACAAGGACGGCAACATGGTGGTCACGCTTTGCCTGACCGGCTCCTTCAGCAGCGCCGTGCCGTTCCGTGGTTGGGCGATGAAAATCACACCGGACGGCCAAACCATTCCCATGACCAGCGGCGTTCGTTCGCCCGCCGGCATCGGTGCCAACCTGGACGGCGATCTTTTCTACACCGACAACCAAGGACCGTGGAACGGAACCTGTGGCCTGAAGCCATTGATCGCGGGCAAGTTCGTCGGTCACCCCGGCGGCTTCCAGTGGTACGATTCCGCTGCCGACTCGATGGGCAAGCGACCGACGGAACCCGAAAGCGGCAGTCGCATGCACATCGAACTGGATAAGATTCCTGAGTTGGAGCCGCCAGCGATCCTGTTCCCCTACGACAAGATGGGCAAGAGCGCCTCGGGCGTCGCTTGCGACTCGACCGACGGCAAATTCGGTCCCTTCCCCGGCCAACTCTTTGTCGCCGATCAATCCCACAGCACTCTCATGCGAGTGTTCTTGGAAAAGGTCAACGGACACTACCAAGGAGCCTGCTTTCCGTTTCGCAAAGGATTCGCGTCGGGCAATGTCGGTGTCGAGATGACGCCGTCGGGGGCTCTGTTCGTCGGTGGCACCAATCGCGGTTGGGGATCGATCGGTACGCGACCGTTTGCGGTGGAGCGTCTGGATTGGACGGGCAAAGTGCCCTTCGAAATCAAAGAAATGCGACTGACACCCGATGGCTTTGAGCTGACGTTCACTCAGCCGGTCGACCCTGAAACGGCATCCCAACCGGGCAGCTACACGATGGAAACGTATGCCTACGAGTATCGATCACAATACGGCAGCCCCGAAGTCGACCACACCAAACCGACGATCAAGGCCGCAACGGTCTCCCAAGGCGGTATGTCGGTCACACTCACGATCGACGCTCTGCAACGTGGTCACGTGCACGAACTGACCAGTGCCGGCGTGAAGAACACAAACGGCCAAAATCTGTTGCACGACAAGGCCTACTACAACGCCAACTATCTGCTGTCCAATAAGTAGCCAACGTTGGAGTACAACGTTGGAGTCCAGGCTTCAGCCGCTCACACCTGAACCGAGCACAGTTCTTTCAGCACAGACCCCAGTGCTCGATCGCCTAAAGGCTATACTCCAACGTGTCGTTCCTGATGACTGGCTGCTGATCGTCGACCAAGCCACGCGATCAAACATCCTCCCATGATCGTCGAGAGCGATTCACCCAGCGTCCACCAGATCGGCAGCGAAGACATCCCGTCAACAACGCCTTGCATCACACCAAAGCCGATGGTTCCGATGGCCAACCATCGAATCATCGGTCGATACCGGGGCAGATCGTTTGCGATCACGAACAGCCCGATGCCGCCGAATCCGTAGATCAGCGACAAATTTCTCGCCAAGTAGAACGTCAGCGGCGCCGATGGAAACGGTTTGATCGTCAACCACTGGGCAATCCGGATCATCCAGGATTCCGGCATCACGGCTGCGGGGAACGCGAACAAGGTAAAGACACCGACCATCTGCAAGAACCGAATCAACCAGCGATCCGCTGCCGTGGTTTCTTCGCTCATGTTCTCCGAGTTCGACTTTTCAATGGGCTCGTCCACACACATTGCCTTCTCACGATTGCTGCCAAGGAAGCACGGGAGTTGTTTCAGGAATCGTCAATAGTTTGAGCGCTGCATCCGGAATCGCCAACGCCTTGTGGTTTCGCAAATCGACGAATACCCATCGTGTCTCGACACGAGCCAGGACGGTTCGATCCGCCGGTCGACAGATCACGTACTTGCGTCGTGATGCAAAACGTTGGATTTCGCTGACCCAGGTTCGAACGACGATCTCATCGCCGGCCACCGCGGCCGCCCGGTAAGTGACCTCGTGACCGCGGACGACCCAGCCCAGGCCGTCCGCGAGCGCCGCCGCCGTGTCCCAGCCGGTGGATTTGGTGTGTCCCCCGGCGGCCCAAAGCGTCCATTGGAGATATCTCAGGTTGTGGACGTGCTGTTGAGCATCGATTTCGTCCGGCAAAACCGTGTGGTGAAAGTCAAAAAACGCGTGCATCGGGCGTAATATGCTTCTTTGCGAGAAAAAAGGGAGGGAGCAGAGAATCCGTCGACGTGCCAATTCAGGTCGGCGCTGTGTTGCCCCAGAGCGTATGATACAAGCGTGTCGCGTAGACCCTTTGCAAGGCGATTTTTGCAGGACACCGCCTTAGCCAACGCAAATCGACCCGTCGTCCGACGCACCCGTTTCCCGCACGATCGATTTCGTGCCCAACCGTGGAGAACGTTTCCATGCTCGCTCGTTTGAAGTCAACCTCATCCATGCGTATTCCATCCTTGTCTGGTATTCGACGGTCCATCGCTCCGGCATGGAGCATTTTGTTGGGTATCACGCTGGTCACGGCCAACACAGCTACCTGCATGGCGGCCCAGCCTGCCGAGGAAACTCAGTCTGACGCAAAACCTGGCGAGAGCAAAGAGGCCGTGGCGACGCTCGCAGGTGGATGTTTCTGGTGCACCGAAGCGGTCTACGAACGTATGGAGGGGATCGAGGACGTGGTCTCAGGCTACATCGGCGGCACCGTCCCCAATCCGACCTACGAACAAGTCTGCAGCAAGTTGACCGGTCACGCGGAAGCCGTCGAGATCACTTACGACCCGTCGGTCGTCACCTACGAAGAAATCCTGGAAGTGTTCTTCAAGACCCACGACCCGACGACGCTCAATCGCCAAGGCGCCGATGCCGGCCCCCAGTATCGCAGCAGCATCTTCTATCACGACGAGGAACAGAAAAAGATCGCTGAGAAGTACATCGAAAAACTCAACCAATCTGGCGAATACAATCGCAAGATCGTGACTTTGCTTGAGAAGGCCACCACGTTCTACCCGGCCGAGGAGTACCACCAAGACTACTTCCGCCGCAATCCGAACGCGGGCTACTGCAAGTACGTCGTGCAAAATAAAGTCCGCAAGTTCAACCGAGAATTCGGTGACAAAATCAAAAAGGACCTCAAGTAGGTAATACGTAAAACACGTAGTCGCGTCTCTCCGAGACGCGAAGCTCCGAGCCTCAGAGAGCCTCGGCTACGTGAACAAGGTACGTTAAGAATAGAGTCGGATCATGAACATCTCACGCGTCCTCCTCAGCTTCGTGATCGCAACCTCGGCGTTGGCGACCGCGAATGCTCAAGTCGTCCAGCTCCCCACGTTCCACCAGTTCTCGTACAACGGTTCGGTTCTCGTTCCCGATGGTGGAACCACATCGCTCGGCGGTGTCAGCCGCTCCGCCATCGGTTCATCGCACCGTCCGGGTAGTCGAGCGCTGGGGGCGACCCTGAGCCGCAGTAATGCATCGGTGACCGTCACCATCATTGATCACGACGAAATCGATCGACAGATTCGCGGGGTGACGGCCGATCGCCCCAACGGATTTCCCGTCGACCCCGCTGCGGCAAAGGTCGTCGATCAAGACGCGGAAGGCAAAGCACTGGTGAGGTACGCGCGAGCCAAATATCGCAGCGGTGACCAATCGGCGGCCTTCGAAGGCTATCGGATGGCGATCGCCGTCCTCTCTCCAAATCTTCGCCAGCTTGCCGAAGCCGAATTCAAGCGACAATTCGGCTCCGCAGCGACGCAAGCCCTATCGATGCGTTGACGCGGACGGTGGTGTTCGTTTTCGAGTTGGAAAGTCGAACGACAATCGTCGCTCGACTTTCCAAGTCGATAGCGTGCCCCGCCAAGCGTTTTGCCATTCCCCGTCATTGACTCAAGAACCGGACGCTATCGCGCAGCGGCTGATGAATCATCCGGGCTAGTCTTGGGGGACGATCGCGTCCAGGCCGACGTCGATGAATTGGCCGCCGGTCGACTGGTGGACGTGGATCGCGATCACGTTTTCACCTTCACGTAGCGCACCGGATGGAAACTCCACCGTCTCGTACTCCGTCGTGAATCCGCCGTAGTGACCCAACAGTTTGCCATTGAGGTACACCGACGCTTCTTCATCATGCCAGATCCGCAAGGCAACGCGTGGCGGCAACGGTGATGTCAGCTTCATCGTGCGTCGCAACCAAATGTCGTTGGTATTCCAAGTCGTTCCCACGGGCGCGCCGGGAGTTTCTCGAGTACCCAGTCCGCCTTTGCCGGTTCGCCACTGCGCGTCGTCAAAGTCCGTTGCAAACCAGTTCTCAGATGGTTTCGTCGTTGTGAAACGATAGTTCGTTTCGGATTGATCGCTGGTGCCGACCAACGATTTCGTTTTGGGTGGCACGGGCATGGGCGCCCAATCGGATGACTTGGTGACATCTCGCGATGCGTACTTTTGCCAGACAGGCGAGTCGTACAACAGTTTCAGGAACACGCCGCCCACGACGGGCCGTGCCGTGAAACCTCGCTTCTTTGCCGTCGAAGTGAAGTACCAATCTGTCATCGGAGAACGATCCGGCGTGGCATGCAAGAAATCATGCACAGGACCAACCAACGCGTCAAAGTCATCGCGGTTCTCTGTCAACGTTGCCGTCCACAGGATCCAATCGAGTTTGGTGTAATCGGACCGGTTGTCTAACGGCAGCCCGTATCGGTTCTGTGTCTTGCGATAGAAACGCATCTCCTGCTGGTAGACTTCTTCGGGAAACAATCCCAAGTCCAACAGACGATCCCAAACCAAGTTGTATTTCTGGCTCCACGTTCCTTCGCGGTCAAACGCCAGACGAAAATGGTCACCATCGCGAGCCGCTTGAACCCATTGGTTGGCGTATTGCTTGGCGATCTTTCGATACCGGTTTGCTTCGTCCGTCATGCCACGCATGTCACACATCATTGCGTAGGACCCCAAACCGCAGATCGCTTTGGCGCTCAAGTTCACGTTGTGGGCCATGTGGCCGGCGAAGTCGTCGGTGCAGAGTTGATTGTCCGGATCGAATCCTTTGTCTTGTAGGTAATCCGCCCACTGACTGAGCTGTTCCCAGTAGATCGCTGCGAAATCCGCGTTGCCTTCCATTTTTGCCAGGGCACCGAAAAGTGCGAGCAGGTTGCCGCATTCCTCCACCGGCATCTGGTTTTCTTCGCTTCGCTCTCCGCCGCCGTATCGCTGACCATTGGCCATCGGATAGGTGCCCAGATCGTGCGGCGCAAACGGAAACCGCCAACGCTCGGACGCTGCATAGTCCATGAACGGAACCAACATGGACTTGGTCAGCGTCGGGCCGAACAAGAGAAACTGGGGAGCCATCGGATAGAAAACGTCCGAGGTGGCGATGCAGCCGTTGGAGTGGTTTTCTTTGCAGAATTGCAACGGCTGTCCCTTCGCGTCGGCCACAAACTTTCCCGCCGCAAAACATTGTCGATATGCCAGGGCTCCGATCTCTGCGTACTCTGTACCGCCCGAGTGTTCGAGGTCTGCCATCAATTCGTTGTCAAACTCTTGGCAGCGTTTTTCCAATACGTCGTGTTCTTCAATCGCAGCCGTGATCAACTCGGCTGCCTCCCAACCGTCCTTGCGCCAGTAGGGACGCAATGGCTGTTTCATGTACTCGATGGAATACAGGTCGTCGTAAGCGATCAACGCATAGCGGGAGGTGGGTTCCTTGCCGACAGAGCCGACGGACATCGCCACGGCGGCGACCACATCGCCCGCGTTGACAGGAAATGTCGGCGCTTGTCCGGCCAATGCTGCTAGACCTTGTTCGCCGAACGAGTCACGCAACTGATCTGCGTTGCCAAATGCACGGGTGGGAAAAAAAGCGTCAGGTGCGGCGACGTACAAATAACCCCAATCGATGCGTAGATCGTCGCCTGATTTTCCAAGCACCTCCTGAGACTCCGTTCCGATCTTCAACGAGTTGGCATTGGCCATCGCGACGGTGGAACCGACCACTTGCTGATCCAGAACATTGGTCGCTAACTCGCCTCCGGCGTCGAAGTAAAACTCGACTTGATGGACACGATCACTGGCGGATACGACACTGCAATTCACGTAGGTCGTTGGTCGACTCAGGATCGCCACATCGTCTGGCAGCGCAGGCGTCGTGAATGTCAGGGTGACCTTCACATCAGCGCCGGCAAACTCGTACACCGTTCGCGTTGGTAACACCTTCACACTGACTTGCTTCATGGCCGCCAGTGTTTGTGGGGAGCCGCCCATCAACCGATAGGCCTGTCCGTCCACGCGTACCAATGCAGCCATTCGATGCTGCTTGCCCGTCCAGTGAGTCGTCCGCGATGCCCAAAGTTGATCCGTTTGGGACCAAACGCTGAAGTAGGGGTCGCAGGCAACCAGGGGAACGGCAGGCGGTCGAAACGCGTCCGCGGCACTGCACAGATTCGACCAAACACACGCGATGGCGACGAACAGAAGTGGGATGGATTTGGAGTGTTTCATGTTTGCCTGAAAGACGGATTTCACAAAGTACGGTTCTCGATGTCGGGTACGACCTTCACAGAAGCCCGCATCGCATCATGGTGAACACCAGATCCTACTCCTATTGGGCAGCCATGCAATGAGAAGCAACACGGTCGTCCTGAGATCCGTTCTCACGTGGCTACATGAGAACGCCCGTCGTGTGTTATCGTGCTCCATTGAGACGCGTCCCAATTCTGTGCCTTTCCTGCAAACCGAGCAAAACATGATTGACTCACGCGAGCAGTCAGAGCAGCACCTCCTGTTCAGTACAGAAATGGGCGTCTGCGGGATCGCATGGACGCCGGTTGGGCTGACGCGGTTTGTTTTGCCCGAGCGCAGTGTCGCCTTGACAGAGGCTCGCTGCAGCAGTCGAGGCTCGCGATGCCGCGAGAACGCATTGCCAGATCATGTCGCAACGTGGGTCGAAGCAATACGGAACTATTTCCAAGGGCGGCCGATCGAGCTGAACGACATCCCCTTGGATGATGCTGCTCACAGCGTATTCAGCAACGCCGTTTATCGAGCGCTTCGATGCGTGACGTGGGGAACGACAACCACTTACGGTGCCTTGGCACGAGCCGTCGGATCCCCCGGAGCGGCCCGATCCATCGGTCGGATCATGGGTGCCAATCCATGGCCGGTGGTCGTGCCCTGCCATCGCGTCTTGGCCAGCGGCGGAAAATTGGGTGGCTTTTCCGCGCCAGGCGGCTTGTCGACCAAAGAAGCTTTGTTGAAGCTGGAGCACTGCTCGGTTGGTTCGTTACCGTTGTTTGACAGTGATGGGTAAAGCCGTGGCCACCAACAAGAGCAGCGATTTGTCGATCGATGAAGCACGCCGGGTCGTGTTGCACGCTCAGGGGTTCCACGGTGTTCGATCCACCAAGCCCGTTTCAAGACGCAAGCTGAGCGATTCGATCCAACGTCTGGGTGTTTTGCAAATCGACTCGGTCAATATCCTGGCACGAGCTCACACCCTACCGACCTTCTCGCGGATTGGTCACTATCGCGAGAATGATCTATTCGATTTGGCTTACTCTGATCGGCACCGGGCGCTGTTTGAGTACTGGGGACACGCAGCGTCACTTCTGCCATTGGATCTTTATCCGCTGTTGCGATGGCGGATGACACGGGCGGAACAGGGAACGGGCATCTACACCGGGCTGGCTCGGTTTGGTCGCGAACGAGCTGAATTGATCCAGCAAGTCCGACGCGAGATCACCGATCGTGGACCGCTTTCGGCTGCGGAACTGACGTTGAGTAACAATCGATCGGGAGGCTGGTGGGGCTGGTCCGATGGCAAAACGGCTTTGGAATGGCTTTTCTGGGCCGGCATTGTCACAACAGCAACGCGTCGCTCCACGTTTGAACGCGTTTACGACCTGACGCAGCGTGTGTTGCCTCCTGCGGTCTTGAACGCAAAGGCTCCGGATGAATGCGAATCTCATCGTCAGTTGGTCGGGCGTTCGGCGATCGCACTGGGTGTGGCAACCGAGTCGTGCATCAGGGACTACTACCGTTTGGCAGCCAAGGAGACCCGAGTCGCGATCGGCGAGCTGACAGACGCGGGAGAATTGATTCGCGTCCAGGTGGACGGTTGGCGCAAACCCGCGTTCATGCATCACACGAACAAAGTGCCGCGCTCGGGCAGCGGAAAAAATGCAGCGGCACTGCTCGCTCCATTTGATCCTTTGATCTGGCATCGCGACCGTGCCGAGTTCTTGTTCGGTGCACAAATACGTTTGGAAATCTACACGCCCGCCGAAAAACGCAAGTACGGGTACTACGTGTTGCCGTTTCTGCTGGGCGACCGTGTCGTCGCGCGAGTGGATCTCAAAGCAGATCGTCAGAACGAAACGCTATGCGTGCTGGCGACTCACGCGGAGTCGGGTGTTGCCCCAAAGACTTTCGTCAGCGAATTGGCAAAGGAGCTGAACTTGCTGGCACATTGGTTGGGCCTGCCCAAGGTCCAAGTGACACAAAAGGGAAATGCTGCTCGGGCATTGCGTGCCGAGATTGGTCAAAGCAGGTAGCCATCGGTCGCGAAATTGTACCGACGGTTGGTCACTCTTGGCCGATTGTCTTTGCTCAATGCAAGACAGGTAAATCACTTTTGGGCTGCTTTGCCGCCGACTGGTTTTCACCGACATCCGGGTCACGATAGTTTGCGGTGTCGAAGTGGCGTGTGTAGGTTCCAAAATCGTTGAACGCGTATTTCTTTGCCCAGCGATACACGAAACTACGCTCAGGAATCTCGTCACCCGGTTGGTATTGGCTGCGTCGCGGTTCGACGTTCCGCAGTTCCTCCGCCACCGCGCCGCGGACCGTCGTGTCTCGTGCACCATGTTTTTCGGCCAAGTCCAACAACAAGTCCGGTCGTTCCATGATCACGCAGCCGCGTGTGTTCTGCGCGGTCAACTCGCGAAAATCGCGTAAGAACTCAGAGTTGTTGAAGGTCTCCGCAAGCGGTCGATCGTCGTGGATCGATTCGGTCGCCAATTGAATCACCGGACACGGCTCGATATCACCCCAGGGACCGATATGGTGTGTGAATCCTGTCGCCGCGGGGCACAACGCGTTGCCCGCGTCGTCGTGATACGCATCGATCACGATGATCGGCTTGGTCGCGCGAGTGTCGACCACAAACTGACGCACCTTGCGTTGCTCGGCGCTGTTGAGTGCCAGTTGTGGGTTGGGCTCGGGGCCGACCGGACGATAGATGTGGTACCAGCAATACATCACGCCCATGTCGATCAATGCGTCCACCCACTTGTTGTTGACCAGGTCATCGAGGTTTGTCTTGCAGACGCTGGTGCAAACGCCGACCAGCAACTTGTGCTTCAGCGCGGTCTCGAGTCCCTTCATCGTTTGACTCAGAACACCGGCTCGGCCGCGACGCGTGTCGCTGATCACGTCGGTTCCTTCCACGCTGATCAACGGGGTGACGTTGCCAAACTTTCGTAGCTGAGTTGCGACTTCGTCGGTGATGAAGTGCCCGTTGGTAAAGACTTGGAAATAAACGTCGCGGTTCTGTTCAAAGATCTTCATCAGGTCTTTGTGCATGAAGGGTTCGCCACCCAGGATGCCAAAGAAGCTGTTGCCCATCGCCTTGGCCTGGCGAATCGTCTCGTTCGCCGCATCGACTTCGATCTTGTGCTGCTTGGCACCCACATCGACCCAGCAACCCTGGCAACGCAAGTTGCAACTGTTGATGACCGACATGTACAGAAACGGAGGGAAGAACTCCCCCCGCTTGAGGCGGCGTTTGTGCTTGTGCACGCTGAGCAGGCCTTTGACGCCCAAGGTCCAAATGGCCTTGGCCAATAAACGCTTGTCCGTCTCGGTCAGAAATCGGCGGGCCAATCGAAAATACATGCGTTGGAATCTATCCGGAGGAAAGGATCGGAGAAGTACTCATTATGTCCCGAAGACACCGTGATTGCACAACCCGTTTTGTCACTCTATGGGGACGTGCGGAGAATAAGTGTCGCGAAATCCATGTAGCAATGATCGCTCCGCGTGATTTTTTCAAAGAGACAGGACACTTATTTTCCGCACGTCCCGTCAGAGTCTGGGCCAATAACGGGGCCAATCGACGTCGAGAATCGCGTCACAGGGGACGAACGGTTGCTCTGCGAAGTCGCGAAATAATCCCTCCAGATCGCCAGCGGTGGTCGCGACACACCCAAACTTGGCTGGGGAGCCCGCCGAAATCCTGCCCCATCGGGGATACCGCAACGCGTCGGCCCCCCCGACGGTCGCCATTTGAATGATCGCGTGCGGTGAAAGGTCTTGACGATGTTTGAGCAAATGCTGCACTTCGCCCCACAGACTCAAATCCGGGTTGCTGGCGCGGGAATCGGTGCCCAAAGCGACACGGACGCCAGCACGCAGCATCCGGTCGACGGGGTGCCGGGAATGGCCAAAAAAATGATGCGTGCGAGGGCAATAGACGACCGTCACATTCGGATGCCCAGCGAGCTTTTCGATTTCGGATGCATTCAAGTCGTTTCCATGAACCAACAGGGCACTCGGCGCGCGAGCCAACAGATCGATCAACGTGACGAAATTTTGATCGGCATTCCAGGGAAACAGTTCGTCGCGCCACACCCCCATCCGCTGCAACGCGTCGGCAAACGGCCCCGTGCCACGCTGCAGCAATTCACGTTCCTCTGGAGATTCAGCGACGTGCATCGCCAGCGGAACGTCGGCCGATTTCGCTCGCGTCACACAATCCTGAATCAATGCCCATGGCGTCGAATAGGGCGCGTGGGGACTGATCCCGGCGTCGCTGCATTGTTGCAGGTGGTCCGATGCGACGGCGAGTCTTTCTGCGGCACGCTGCTCGCTCAGTCCGAGGACTTCCGCGAAAGTCACCAACGATGGCAACGTGTCATCGCCCTGGTACTGACACGGTAACGTGGCGATTTCGCCAATCAAGCAAACACCGGCGTCCTGTGACTCTCGCCACCCGAGCAAGATGTTCTGTGCTTTCTGTTGGATCGTGGTTACCGACCGGGCGTTGTAAACCTTGCCGATCCAATCGGCCAATCGCATGCCCGGCCGGCCAATCGGCCGAGGGCAATCAGAGAACTCCAGGTGCGTGTGAGCATTGATCAGTTGCGGCATCAACGCGATGTCGCCCAGATCCGTCGCCTCCGGAGGGGCGGGACCATCGCCGACGTCTACGACCTGTTGACCTGAGACACGAACCCAGCCACGCTGAATTGGTGACGCAGTGATCGGTACGATCCAACGAGCTGTATAAATTCGATCGGGCGGTGACATGAAAGACTTTATCAGCAAGGGCCAGCGGCTAGACGCCGAATTCTACAACGATTCTCCCGAGAGCGTTGCCCGGCGGTTGATCGGTGCCGCTCTGCTGCGATGCGTCGATGGCATGTGGCTGGGTGGATGGATTGTTGAAACGGAAGCCTATTTGTCGGCGCGAGATCCCGCCAGTCATAGCGCGCGTGGAAAAACGGCTGGCAACGCATCGATGTTTGGTCCACCAGGAACCTTGTACGTTTATCCGATTCACGCGAAGTACTGCATGAACGCGGTGACGGAAAACGAAGGTGTCGGCAGCGCGGTGTTGATCCGCGCGATCGAGCCTGCGTGGGGAATCGAACAGATCATCCAACACCGAAACCAAACCCATCCGCGACGGCTGACATCCGGGCCTGCGATGATTTGCCAAGCCTTGTGTGTCGACCGACGCGACGACGGAAAGGATCTGACGCAGGACGATGACATCTTGATCCTCGCGGCCGTTGATGAAACGCAACGCCGAATTCGGGCGTGCAAGCGGATCGGAATCAGCAAAGCCAAAGACCGCCGGTTACGGTTCGTAGATCGCGATAGCGCCTACCTGAGCCGGCCCGTCGAGACATAGACGGCTACTGTCACCTCCGCCAGTGAGCCGCAAGGCGCTAGCCGCGGGCCAGAAGCGGATTGTGGCACCGGCCCACGGCAAACGCCTGGATACTCAGGGGGTTTTCGCCGACGCGAACCCGGCGAATGCCTCGACGCCGTACATGATCGAAGCGAGAAAACGTGGCACCGCGTGGAGAACGATCGTGCCGCAAGTCAGTTACGCACCGGAAGCGGATGACGATCTTGAAGCGATTGTGGAGTACATTGCACGTGACAAGCCGATGGCCGCGCGCGATTGGCTGTTGAACGTTCGCGAGACGCGCGAAAAGCTGGCGACACAACCCGGAGCAGGTGAGGTGCGCGAGGGATTTGGCGTGGAGGGTTGTCGGTCGCTCAGCGTTGGGAAGTACGTTGTGTTCTTCCACCCAATTAACGGTGGAATCGAGGTTTCGCGTGAATCACGCAAGTCGCGATTTGTAAGGCATCTAGGTCGCCCAACGGAAGGTTTTCACGACACCGCCCCAAACGAAGCGGTTGAGTTTGAACTAAATTTGATCGTACAATGGCGTCGAGGCTCATACTACATCGAAGGTGTGCCCGAAGGGCCTCAGCGTAAAAACCATGTTGTCAGTCGCGTCCCCTCGAGTAAGGTTGAATGAAGTGCCGAGTATACCAATTGAATTGCCAAGCGATCTGATGAGTTTTGTGGACCAAAGTGCGAAGCAAGGAGGGTTTTCCAGCGCAAGCGAATATATCGTAGCGTTGGTCGCCGCAGCGAACAAAAAGCATGGTGAAATTGAGGAGGCGTTGCTTGCCGGCATTGCCAGCGGTCCCGCAGAACCGTGGACAGACGATGAATGGCGAGCCATTCGAGAGCGCGTTGAATCACGAAGTGTGAATTAGGTGGATCACTCCAAGCCGATAACCCGACGTGCCAAGGCAAGCGAAGACGTCGAGTCCCATGCAAGTTACATCGCGGATGGCAGTGTCGATGGCGCCCTGCGATTTCTTGAGCGAGCTGAACAGACGATCAAGGGCTTAGCGATATTCCCAGCGAGCGGAGCGCCGTTTCCCACGGACGTGCCGGACTTGGCTGGAATGCGAACGAAACTAATCAGAGATTTCCCGAATCACGTCGTGTTCTACGTTGAACGCGAATAGTCTATCGAGATCATCCGCGTACTGCGCGCAGGACAAGACATGGCGGTAGAAATCAGGAAAGACTAGCGACCGACAACGGAAGGTTTTTACGACACCGCCCTAAACGAAGCGAGCGATGTATGAACTACGGCAATTGCAACAAGGCCAAGGCCCGCTGCCAAAGAGCCAAGGTGAGCCGAAGGCCTCAGCGTAAATACCATGTTGGCAGACACTGGCTTACGGTTGATTCTCAATCTGGGCAAGTCCCAGTTGAGCGCGCCGGTACAGTGGGTAGTCGATGGGAATCCAACGCAACCGCAACCATGGGCCGCCATTGCCACATTTCCAGCGCCGGTACGAGACGTTGACGATCACCGAACCATCAGCAGCGGGATCGAGGTCAACGCGATTGCCATACTGTTCCATGTCGGATTGCAGATATTCAGAGTCGAATTTCGCGATTAAGATTCGACCGTCGCTAAGCGTTATGCGATCGCCGTCAACTGCGGCGACGTCAAGAGGCGCGATTAAAGGGTCGTTGTCAATCACGTTGTCGTAGGTAAACGAAACGAACCCACCGCCCACAACCAACACCGCCAAAAATGTGACGACGATCAAAGGTTCGATGATTCGAGTTGCCCAACGTTTCACTTGTGTCTGCCAACGGAAGGTTTTGCCGACGCCGTTCGTGACCGAAGCGAGAAAACGTGGCAAGACAATAGTTTGTAGCTACAGCGTGAGGTTTGAACAACCAAAAGAGGCGTCCGCGGCGTGACCATCCGAGCGACGTTATCGAGGCGATTGAAGTTTGCCAACCGAACGACGCTCAAACGGCGAAGCCGCGGCTTAGCGGCAAAACCATGTTAGGCGACCGGTCAGCACCGAAGCCACCATCGTGATTGAGATTAGTGTTCGATTAGCGAATATTAGTGTTCAGCGCAGCCAAGTTTTTGGGAACACTAATCCGCACTAATCGCACACTAATGAACCCCGCAGGCAACCCGAACCTGGGATATCGCTAGGTCGCCTAACGGGTTTTTGGGCGACACCCCCTATCAACAGTGGGGTGTCGGGGAGGATTTGATTGCTTTTAGATTAGCGGGTCTTGGGGCTTGGGGAAAGATTGTTGTCAGGTGGTAGGTGGGCCTGTGCGGAGATATCGAGGCCTTCTTTTGATGGCAACGCGCAGAGTGAGATGTCGGCCGCTGTGGGGATGGCCGATGGGGCTGCGGGGGAAGATGTTTGATTGCTACGAGAATCAGGCGATCTCGGCGGAGGCGGCTGGACCGGGCTACTCGCGTGGATAGCGTCTCAAGACGTGCGCGGTGATGCGAGCGGAAAGCATCTCTTAGAAGCCCGCTTCGTGGATGCGATCGGCCTGGACTGATCAAAATTTGGGATTGTGGCACTGTGATGCTGCGCAAGTTTCTGTCACGTCCCTCGGGCGCAGCTGGGAGGTAATTGTTGCGAAGCACGGCACACGACGTCTGGCTTGTGTTTGGGCGGATGGTTGCATCCGCTATCGACTTGGAAAGTCGAGCGACAATCGTCGCATCCCGGGATTCGTTGCGGTTCTCAGTGAGCCTCCAACCAGTTTTTTCCGGTTCCCATTTCGACCACGATGGGGACCTGCATCGGCATCGCTGTTTTCATCGCCTGTTCGATCACCGGCATCACTGTGTCCTGTTCGTCACGCGGCATGTCAAAGACCAATTCGTCGTGAACGGTCAGCAGCATCTTGGTTTTGAAACCACCTGCGGCCAGCGCCTTGTGCACCTTGATCATCGCCAGTTTCAGCATGTCTGCCGCCGTGCCTTGGATCGGACTGTTCATTGCCAAACGCTCTGCGGCAGCCACGACTCCTTTGCTGCGTGAGTTGATGTCACGGATGTATCGACGTCGGCCGGTTCGGGTGGCGACGTAGCCGTGTTCTTTGGCCTGCGCAATCGTTTCGTCGATGTAACGTTGCACGCCGGGGTACTTTTCAAAATAGTTGCGAATCAACTCGCTCGCTTCCTCGCGTGGGATGTTCAACCTCTGTTGCAGGCCGAACGCTGAGATTCCATAGATGATTCCAAAGTTGACCGTTTTGGCTTTGTCACGCATCTCTCGAGTGACTTCGTCCGGTTCGACCTTGTAGACCTTGGACGCGGTGAATCGGTGGATGTCTTCGCCGCTGGAAAAGGCTTCCATCATCGCCGGGTCTTGGCTCAACTCGGCCATGACCCTCAGTTCGATTTGCGAATAGTCGGCTGAGAGCAAAAGGTGGTCGTCGTCTCGGGCCACGAATGCGGCACGAATCTCGCGTCCGCGTTCCTTTCGAATCGGAATGGTTTGCAAGTTGGGATCGTTGGACTGCAAACGCCCCGTCGCCGTCCAAGTTTGACTGTAGTGCGTGTGCAGCCGACCGGTTTTGGGGTTCACCGCTTCGGGCAATTGATCGACGTAGACGGATTTCAATTTCCGAGCGTTTCGATAGTCGAGCACGTCGGCGACGATCTGATGCTTGCTGGCCAGCTTTTCCAGTTCGGCTTCGCGTGTGGAATACTGTCCCGTGGCGGTTTTCTTTGGCTTGGCGACCAGCTCCAGTTCTTCATAGAGCACGACGCCCAACTGTTTGGGCGAGTCGATATTGAAGGGGTGTCCTGCGGCACTGTAGATACGGGCTTCCAGATCGCCGATCTCGGCCTGCAATTTGTCCGAATACTCGTGCAACGCTTCGCTGTTCAGCCGGATGCCTTCGTACTCCATGTCGATCAACACCGTCACGAGCGGACACTCCACGTCCATGCAGACCTCGCGAACTCCCAGTTCATCTATCTTGGGTGAGATCGCGTTGGCCACTTGCAGCGTCACATCTGCGTCTTCGCAAGCGTATTGAGAAAGTCTTTCCAGTGGAACGTCACGCATGTTTTTTTGATTGGGACCTTTAGGGCCGATCAATGCGGACGTCGGGATGGGTTGGTAACCGAGATACAGGTTGGCCAAGTAGTCCAGTCCATGTTTCATCTCCGGTTCCATCATCGTGTGCACGAGCATGGTATCAAACAATGTCCCGCGGACTTCGATCCCGTGCCACTTCAACAGCGAGACGTCGTACTTGAGATTGTGTCCGACCTTGCGAATCGATTCATTCTCGAAAACACAGCGGAATTCTTCCAGCACGGCACATGCGTCCTCCGCCGTTTCGCCACAGACGACGTAGTAAGCGGTGTGAGGTTGGATGCAAAACGAGATGCCAAGCGGTTGGACGGTCCGGGGATCCAATCCTGTGGTTTCGGTGTCGAAACAAAATGATTCGACCGACATGAGTTCCGCGATCAGAGCGGCACGTTCATCTGCGGTTGTCACCGTGTGGTATTCGTGGGGCACGTCATCGATCTTTTTTTCGTCGACCGGATCATCGAATAGCGTCGCTTGGATCTCCGTTTCCCGTTTTTCACGGATCACTGACGCACGCGAAGCAGCCGACGAGAACGATTTGCCAAACAAGCGTGTGCCGATCGTGTCGAATTCCAACTCCTGCAGCAACGCTTTGAGCTTTTCCTCGTCATAGGAGTCGTATTTCAATGCATCCAGATCGACCGTGTGAGGAACATCCATTTGGATGGTGACGAGTTGCTTGGAAAGCAAGGCTTGCTCGCGGTTCTCTTCGATGCGTTCGCGTTGTTTGCCTTTCAGTTTGTCCGTGTTCTCAAGCAGGTTTTCGACGCTACCGAAATCGGCGATCAGTTTCTTGGCCGTCTTGGGGCCGATACCGGGGACGCCAGGGATATTGTCGCTGGAGTCTCCCATCAGACCGAGCACATCGATGACTTGCTCGACCCGTTGAATCTCCCATTGAGCCAGGACCTCTGGAATGCCCAGCAATTCGACATCGCTGCCTTGTCGACCCGGCTTGTAGACGATGACGTCTTGGCGAACGAGTTGGTGGTAGTCTTTATCGGGGGTCACCATCCAAGTCAGGAACCCTTGATCGGACGCTTGATGGGCCAGTGTTCCGATGATGTCGTCGGCTTCGTAGCCCGGCATGCGAATCGCTGTGATGTTGAGGGCCTCCATCAGACGATCGATGTACGGCAATTGTTTGGAGATGTCCTCGGGCATCGCATCCCGTTGAGCTTTGTACTCTGGAAAAACCTTGTGTCGCTCGGTGGGTTCGGACGTGTCGAACGCGATTGCGATGTGAGTCGGTTCCTCGCGTTTCAGGATGTCCATGACCGTGTTCAGCATGCCAAAGACGGCCGAGGTGCAGAGGCCGCCGGAGGTGAAGCGGGGGCTGCGGACCAACGCAAAGTGGGCTCGGTAGACCAACGCCATGCCATCGAGCAAAAAAAGCTTGCGATCGTCTTGAAACAGGTCTTTGGGCTGTGCGTTCATGCGTGGGAGGCGATCGGATCGGGCAAGGGCGGCGATGGAAAGCTGGCAATGTAACATGGGGCGGGAATTGCCTGAACGGGCCGGTGAAATACTGCCGCTTGAGCCCCGTGGAACCAAATTTAGCTGCAGAAACAACTCCAGGGAGTGTCGCGTCTCGGGGGACGCATCGCCGCGAGGAATCGCGCCCTGGATTGATTGTTTTGCAGCCTGAGTTCGTGTGAGCCAGCAAAATGCGGTACAGTCCCTTATCAGAACGATGACATCCGGTTCCCTCTTTTCAGAACGACCGCTGCAACGCGGGGAGATCATGAAATCCCGATCACGACGCATGGCGCAGTGGATCGCTGGACGTGCGGAAGTGTTTATGTTCTGGCTATCGGCAGTCTTTTTGGTCTGCATGGCGATTCTCGTCGTGCTGTGGGTCGATGTGCCCGGTGTTCAGAGCATCGCCGCGGAAGCACGTGCGCAAGGCCTGACGGCGGAACCGGCCGAATTGATTGCCGGCGAAATCTTTCGGAATCGGCTAGAGATCGTTGTGCTGTCGGTGATGAGTGTGATCTGGCCGATCGTGGTGATGGAGGCGATCGCGCATTGGGTCACCAGGCCGTGGAATCGTCAAACACGACGATATCACTGGTTCAGTTTTTTGTTCTGTGTGTGCCCCGCATTGCGGATGTGCGCACGCAGTCCTGAGATGGGTTATCGATTATGGCTCCCGTTTTTGGGATGGCGACGAGCGGACAAAAGCTTGCAGCGAAAACTGGAGCGGATGTTCAGCTTTCCGATGCTCGTCATCGCATTGATGATCTTGCCGATTCTGGTCACGGAATTCTTTCTGAAAGTCCAAATCGCCCAGTACGCTTGGTTGCGACTGCTGTTGCACTTGGGCACGGGCGTGATCTGGTTCGCGTTTGCGGCGGAGTTCATCCTGATGGTCTCGGTGGCGGAAAAAAAGATCGCCTACTGCAAAGCCAACTGGATTGACTTGGCGATCATCTTGTTGCCCCTGTTGTCGTTCTTGCGTTCTCTGACCATGTTGCGTAGCACACGCCTGGCCAAGCTGATGGGACTGCCGCAGATCACGCGGCTTGCACGCGTCTACCAATTGCGAGGCACTCTGTTTCGAGCACTTCGCGCCTTGATCCTGCTGGAGTTCGCCCATCGTGTTTTCAAGACGAGCACAGAGAGACGCGTGGCGAGACTCAAGACGGAACTCGCGGAGTCAGAAAAGCACGCGAGATTCCTGCGATTGAAGATCGCTCGATTGGAACGCGAGAACGGAGTGGAAGATGTTGTTGAGGAACCAGCCGTCGATGGAGAGTAGAAGCGTCAAGTGCAAAACGCGTGGATACCAGGATTCATTGCTCCCGTGGGATGCTTCTGACGATTCGGAATCCGTAGTACTGGGAGTGATAATTGGGTTCAATGTGCGCGTACCCCGTCACGGTCAACGCGCTCAGGCCGCTGTTCATTGCCCCACCAAGCAGAGTTCCTTGCATGTCATCGGTCACTGGCTCGACCGGGATGCGATCATCGATGTCCAAAACCCACTCCCAGACGTTGCCGTGAGTGTCAAACAGGCCGAACGGATTGGGCGACAAAGCCCCGACCGGCTGAGTGAGTCCCAATGCGTTGCCCGCGTACCAGGAATATTCACCGACGAGATCCGGCGGTGAACCAAAAAAGAATCTCGCATCGGCGTGAGCACGACATGCATACCGCCACTCTTGCGCGGTGGGCAGCCGATAGCCTTGGAGTTGTCTGAAATTGGGTTTCAACCTCATGCCGGACCGATACTCCCCTGATTCATTCGGTTCATAGCACCACTGATCCTCGGGGATCCTTTCGTGTCGACTAAGCCAGTTGCAATACGCAGCGGCCTCGAACCAATTCACGTGATGTGCCGGGCACTGAATGCTATGAGCGACGTTGCCATCGTGTCGGTAAGACGAATTGAACTGGTTGAATTGTTCGATGGTCACTTCATGGGTGGCGACGGCCAAGTCATAGGTTGGGTCCGTTGTCGCAGTGAAGAACGGGGCTGGCAGCACGGTAAACGCTTGTCGCTGGGAGTTCACGAACCATTGACGGCGTCCCGCCCAAGCAGACTGAGTCACATTTTTGCGAAGCTGATCGAGCTTGGAATCCAGAGCGATCATGGTTTCATCGCGAAACGCACGCCCGACGGCGGCCTGTTGCTCAGCGGATCGTTGCCCGTCAGGTATCTCCAGAACCTTGGCCATCGTCGATTCATAGATCTCCCGCACGTTGTCATCGGAAAGTCGTTTTCGATAGAAACGAATATCATCGATCCAACCGGAGATCGGAAACTCTCCGAAGCGTGAACCCAGCACGACAGGCGCCGTTGTCTCGATGGAATCTGTCAAGCGATCCGCCAGATGCTGCACTTCAACGGCAACGCCATCGATGTAGATTTTCACGCCGCTAGCGAGTGAGCTTCCGTCATAGGTCACAAAGAAGTGATACCAACCGTTGATCTCGATCGAATCGGTAGTGATGACTTTGATGTAGTTGTCCGGCTCCTGATGCACCAAGTGCGCGGCCACGCGATTCCCGTCCAGCCAAAGATCAAATCCCCTACGTCCACTGCTCGCCTGCATGCGAGAGAACGCGCCGCCCCACTGCGGCGAGTTTCGACTGTAAAGCCAACAACCGTAGGAAAACGCTTCGTCGCGTTCGACGGACATCGCGTCGCCCAATGTGATGCCATCGTCGCCATCAAGCTCGAGACAGTACCCGAGAATGCCGGTCACTTTCTTGCTCACCGCAACCGTCTGCTGCAACTCCGCCTGCGCGGACGAGTTGATGATAAGCGAGATTTCGTCGGGGGAGTCGATCGCGAGACGAAATTCGGGTGACTCTCCCGTCAAAACAGCTTCCCCCTCAAACCGTTTGACCAACTCGTCTTCCCAAGTCGTTCGCCGGCTGGCGCGATCGGCCATCGCCGCTTTACGGATCGCCTCGGTTGTCTCAATTTGAGACATCCAGTACCGTGTCCGTTCTCTCGTTTCGTCGTCGAACGCTGTCAGCTCGGTCGGCGTCGGCATTGTTTCAACGCGAAGCTGAGAAAGTGCCCAGAGTGCGGATTGATGAATCCCGCCATCAATGTGTTCTTGCGATAGTTTCGTCAACTGTCCGACCACGCGGTCCCGATCGGGCGTCGAGAGCCCTCGCAAACCTTGACGCCCCAGCGTTTCCACCAGTTCGCGAGTGATCTCGACATCGGTTTTCGGATCCGTGATATGGTCAAGGACTTTTTCGGTGTCGATTGAGATCTCAGAAGCGTAGTGCTTGACCAGGGATCGGGTGGCTGGATTCCATGACGGGTGCCAACTGGGTTGCTGCAACAGCTCGATGTATTGGTCGATGTCACCAAAGTGGGCAAGTGTCACTGCGGCGATGGCAACCGCATGATGGCGAGGCAAGTATTCTGAGCTGGGACCGGTATCCTGAATCCGGTGTTTTACCAGATCATTCAGTGCGTCGGTCACTTCGGAAAGATGTGGTTCCAGGACGGCGACCAGCGGCGCCAACTCCAGACGCTTGCGGCCGCGGATCAATGCCTCGACCAATTGGCTGGGCGAGTCCGACAGGAACCGTGCCAATGTGATCGCGGCGCGTTCACGAACGAGGTCACTGGAATTGGATTCGCCCATCAAAGCCAGCAGGTGCGGTGTCAACACATCGCGAACCGCATTGAGTTGATCAATGCGGGTCGGCAAGTGAAACGAAGGAACGGTCGAGTCATCTGCGGTCAGGTGAGTGACCATGCGGGGTGCTAGTTCAGACCATCGTGTGTCTTGGGGTGTAAACTTGGCCAACGCACATCCGGCTTGAAATCGTTGGCCGGCATCTGCATTTTCATCTTGTGCAGTATTCCAAAGCCGCTCGATCGAATCCGTACCGGGCGAGATGAAATCACGCACGACTTGAAACTCGCCGATCGACAGATTCGGTATCTGCCCCATCAAGTAAGATTCACGCTGGGGATGATCGAGGGGCAATGCGAGGGTCAAACGCAATTTTTCTTTGCTGCCATCGGTCGCTCGGTCATGCTCACGCAGGATGGTCGGCTCTGCCCATTGGCGCAGTGGCACCAGTTGCTGAAGGGACTGGGGCAGTTCGACGATTTCTACCTTTGACAGGCCTCGGACCATTTCGTTGGCTTGTGAGATCTGTCGTTGCTCCACTTGGTGACGTTGCAACTCAAAGGCGGCGAATCCCAGCAGCAGTAAACAAGCGGTAACGGTAGCGACCTGTAACAAATGAACGCGTTTAGCGCGTTTCATGACCGCGATTTCTTGAGAGTTCCAACGGCTACGGTCTGTTAGCCAGCGGATTCTCAAGTCTTCTGTCAACGTCGGCAGGTGTCTGTTTTCCGGCTTGGCGTCCCACAGTGTGGCGCGTTCGCTGAGCAACAGTTCCGCCCGCCCGCGCCGGGTCTCGCGTTGTTTTTGAGTCAGCCAAGAACGCAGGGAGTGAACGAGGTAGTCGTGAGTCAGTTGATAGCGACCGTGGCCGGATGGGTTCTGTTGTTTGGCGTCGATCTCCTGCTGTTGATCATCATGGTCACAGGGAGTGATCAAGCGGACTTCCGTATCCAAAATGGTCATCAATTCGGAAAAGTCTTTGGAGTCCGGTTTGTATCCTGAGGCTTGATTCAATTCGGCGATGGTTCTGCTGTGTCCACGGATGCTTTCGCCCGCTGACGGCAGCAACTCGTGCAACGTTCGCCTTGCTGCTTTGGCGTGGTACCGATGAGCTAGTGGCGCGGAGTCGCCGTCAAAGGTTTCTTCAAGGAATTTGAGTCCGACGCCTTGTGCTCCGCCGACTTGACGCAGCGATTCGATCGTCCACGGCCGTGACTTCATGATTTCGGCGAACAGTGCCAAGCGAACGCAGATGACTTTGCCGTCACTGGCAAGCTGGTCGATGGCCATCCGCAAGAACGTTTCTTGCGCGGAGCTGAGTTTTGCGGGAGGCTTTGGCAACGCACCAAAAGCGCGACCGTAGGCATCCAGGACTTTGATCGCGTGGCGAACAGGAAAAAGATCGACCGAGGCTGCGTTGTGGCCTTCGGAGATTCTCGCTTCCAACTCTCGCATGAACCCGGTCGCCGCCATCCAGAAATCGTCTCGCACCAACACCAGGACTTGAATACGTCCTCCATCACATTGCCGCAGGGCTTGAACCAGCGTTCCGCCGTCGTTGGTCGAATGTGCGTGAAGCCATTGTTCAAACTGATCCAAGACGACCACGATCTTGTGGCCCAACGGTGGTCCGAATCCGTTGCGAATCATCTTGAACAAGTCGACCAGCGAGCGTTCTCGTGGCAAGGTCGGGCACTGGTGATGCAAAGCGGTCAACAAGCGACTCTCGGTCTCATTTGCCGATGATTCGATGAAGATCGCTTTGACGTGGGAGGAGAGTCGTGGCAGTAAGCCGGCTTGAACCAGTGATGACTTGCCGCAGCCGGAGGGACCGTAGATCAAACCGACCGGAAACGTACGCTCGCTGTGCGTCTCTTCTAATCGCGTTTTCCAGAAACGAATCGAATCGGGTAGTCCATCACGATCACGAGCCCCTGGCAACAGCTCCAGAAAGAAGTCCGCATCGTGCGAGTCGAACGAACGGATCCCTTTGGGGACGATTGCCAAACCTCGTGAACTGCTGGACTCCGTCGACCGATCCACAGCAGTCTCCACCGTGGCTGACTGAGTGTTGCCAACGTCTGTCGTTTGCGAGTTACGATCGGACGTGGACACCTGCTCGGTGCCCACTGTCGTTCGCGGAGGTTCCGATGCCGGATGAGACTGCACGCTGCTGGCGGACGTCCGGTTGGGTTCGTAGGCAGCCAGGAAATGCTGCAAGTCCTCGGCCATGTCGACGGCCGATGCGTATCGCTCTGAGGCGAGCTTGGCCATCGCCTTTTGGCAGATCCTTTCGAGCGGTTTTGGGACGTCCTCGTTGTATTGGCGAGGTGGTCGTGGTTCGTAGCTGGCGACTTGCTCCAGTACGTTGGCGCGTTTGGCACCGCGAAACGGTCGACGTCCGGTCAACATTTCATAGAGCACCACACCGAGACTGAACACATCGCTGCGTCCGTCGACTCGGTGGCCTTCGCCTCTCGCCTGTTCCGGGCTGGTGTAGGAAGGCGTGCCGACATAACGCGGTTCCGATTCGAGCGACTCTTCACTCAGAGCCAAACCGAAATCGACCAAGTACGGCGTGCCGGCCTTATCGATCAATATGTTGCCAGGTTTGACGTCCCGGTGAACCAAACCGTTCTTGTGTGCGTGTTGCAAAGCGTCTGCAATCGTCGCGGTGATCTTTGCGGCCGTGTAGAAATTGACAGGCGACTGGCGCAGCAACGTTGCAAGATTGCAACCGTCGATGTACTTGGAGACAAAGTAGAACGGGACTTCCGCAGTCGATCCCACGTCGTGAACGGGAACGATGTGCGGATGATCCAGCTTGGCAACGTTGCGTGCTTCCTCGAGGTACAGCGACGCATCCGACGGATTCGCCACCAAATCACGATGGGCAATCTTGATGGCGACCAGTCGTCCGAGTTGTTCGTCGCGCGCCAAATAAACCGATCCGAAGCCTCCTCGCCCGAGCAGTTTCTTGATTCGGTAACGATCGACCCGCTCCAGCAGCGGCGTCTGTGAGGACACATCAGCTTTTCCGTCCCCGCCGGTCTCGGTCAGATCCGGCATCTCGTCAGGACGCAGCAGTGTGAAATCCACGTCGAACGAGGCACTTGAGTCCGCTGTGTCGTCCATCTGAGGATCGGGTGCCCCGTCGCGAGTTTCACGATCGTCTGCTGTCATGGGCTCTCAACTTTGTAGAGAAATGCCCTGAATGCCTCAAACGTTCAGGCAACTGAAAGAGTTAGGCTAGTGCATCGTCCGGTCTTGATTTTGGGGTTAGCCGTTTTGGCGTTAGCCACGGTTGTGTCACGAAAACCGTGGCTAACGCCAAAACGGCTCATCTACCGAACCCACGTTCTAAGACTGGACGATGCACTAGGAAAGCCGATTACTATACCACAACCGGTAAGTAACACACGTTACGTAGAGGACGAGGTCACGAGTCCCGTGCGTCAGGACTCGTGACCTCGTCCACTAAGCCAGTAAATGATCGCTCGTTGCTAGGTCACACGGATCGCTTCGAAACCTGCACATCTGTGAACTAGGAGCTTGTTGATCTCGTCGTAGGTCGGTCACTCATGGCCGACATTCATTACTGAGACGGGCAAGAGTGCCCATCCTACGGATTTTGAATCCATCGTGGATAAAAACAACGGCTCTTCAAAACAGAGCCGGTTTCATTTCCGCGTCGAGCGTCTCCCATCGCTGGATCATCTTGCTGCGTCGTTCCGCATGTTCTGTTGACAGGTCCTCGGTCTCCGCGATGTCGTTTGACAGGTTGTACAGTTCCCAAGTGGATCGACTGCGTTGTCGGTTCATGCTGACGATTTTCCAATCACCAACACGTAGCGCCGCGCGGTGACCTTGTCGCCAGAATAATTCACGTGGAGCCACGGTTGCATCTCGATCCGATATCGTTGTAAAGATATCGATCCCATCGAGATCCTGCTGCACGGTTGCACCAGCAAGCGTTGCTGCTGTGGGGTAAAGATCAAGACTGCTGACCGGGCGATCGACCGTGACGCCCTCGGAAAGCATTCCCGGCCACCGCATCAGCATCGGGACGCGAAGTCCGCCTTCGTACATCGTCCCCTTCTCGCCTCGCAGCGGCAGGTTACTGGAAGTCAATTCACGTGTCGGACCGCCGTTGTCGCTCATGAATACGACGAGAGTGTTGTTTTCGATTCCTGAATCCTTCAATTGACGCAAGACCTGACCGACGCTGTCATCCAATCGGCTCAGCATCGCAGCAAAGATCCGGCGATGGATGTCTTCGATGTGCGCAAAACGCTCCATGTCGGACTCTTTGCCTTGCAACGGACTGTGAACCGCGTTGTAGGCGAGGTAGAGAAAGAAGGGCTTGTCGTCATGGCGATCGATGAAGCTGACGGCTTCACGTGTCAGTGCATCGGTCAAGTACTCGGTTTCGACAATAGGCTGTCCACCGCGGACGATCGGATTATTCGCGTCGTAGTCCGGTTCGTCGTGTCCCATGTGCGTGGTGTAGATCAGGTTCTTTCCCGTCCATCGTCCGGTCAGACCACCTGGCAACGCTTTACGCCTTAGCATCGTGGTCACGTCGTTGTAGGGTGGCGGAACAAAGTAGTGACCTTCGTGTGCGAATCCGAAGAACTCGTCGAAGCCATGGCGAAAGGGGTGATAATCCGCCGCGCCGCCGAGATGCCACTTTCCGATGATACCTGTCGTGTATCCGCGGTCGTGTAGCATTTCAGCGAGAGTTGTTTCCGTTGCGGGCAGCCCCGTGCCGGGGTCTTCGTTTCTCGCGCCGATCGGATTGAACTCGTACCCGAATCGTGTGGGGATTCGCCCGGTGAGCAGACCGGCGCGAGACGGGCTGCAGTTGGGTGCCGTCACATATGCTTGCGTGAAGCGAACGCCACCCTCGGCAATCGAATCGATGTGTGGTGTCGGAATCTGCTGGTTGCCTTGGCAGCCCAACTCTCCATAGCCCAAGTCATCGGCCAGCAAAATGATGATGTTGGGTTGAGCGTCAGCGACGTGATCGTCTTGCCCAATCACCCGATGGCACGAGCAAAAAACGAGAAAAAGGAAAGTGGCGACATAGGCGGGGAACATAATAGCTGCACGGGACGCAGTTGAATTCTCTGCAACGGCAAGGTGAAGGGAATTCTGGTGAATCCCACTACGGAGGAAAGTCATGGGGATTGCCATTGCTTGATCGCTTCGATGGGTGAAATGAGCATCACGACGTTGAGCGTCAAACAATCGCGGATCGTCGCGAGCAAGACCAGTTCGACGATCACAAAAAATGCCACGCTCCAATACCATCTCAATCGCGATGCAATCAGAAATCCTAGCAAACACGCCAGGACATCGAACACGCTGTTGGCGACCGAATCACCAAAGTAATCCAGCGAAATGGTGGCCTCGCGATACCGATTGATGATCATGGGAGAGTTTTCCAAGATCTCCCAGCCTGCTTCCAGGATCACCGCTGCCAACAAACGGCTGCCGTACGAAAGCCAGCCGCGCATCGTGTACAGCAATCCGGCAAAGATTACTCCGTGCAGCACGTGACTGAAGAAATACGGATCGATCAGGTGTTGAGAGTTGTGCGAGGTCCAGATATCCCACGACCAGGGAGTCCATTGCCCACAGGCGCACCAGATGGTTCGGCCCATCTGATGCAGAATGACGGCCATCACCGCAGTGATGGCCGTCACGCGAATCGCTAGCGATCGTAGGCTTGGTTCGGTTTGCAAGACTATTGCACTCGTTCGATCACGTAGTGGTGGGGTTGTGGCTGATTGATCTCATAGATCGCATCGAGCGATTGCTGAGCCGCAGCTTCCAGTTCGACCAAGCGTTCTTCGAACCCTACAGCCTTTTTCTCTGCTTCCTCAAGCTTTTTGGCGAGACCCTCGTCGTTCGGATTGGCCTGGGAATCTCGGCGAACACGGTTGAGGTTTCGCACAATGTACCAATGGTCCCGCAGCGCCTTGACGGGGCCATTATTCCGCTCCGCATTCATCGCAGCCACCTTTGCGGCTTGTTGGTACTGGGGCGTGTTGGTGTATTTTTGCAACTCAATATGGCTAGCCAGTGACGTGTGCCCAAAAACGCCGATTTCTGTTCCGTCGATCGACAAGCGGTACTTTCCGGCGGGCAGCGAATGGACTTGTAATCCTTCCTTGCTCATCTTGTGACCCAAGTTCAGCATCTTGGCCGCCATTTGTGCTTCGTCTGGAACGACCCAAGGTAGCGAACGACCGGCGAAAGTGAATTCGACACGACTTTCATCTCCGGAGATTTCGGAAACAGTGCCGCCGGTTGCACGAGCAACACGTTGACCTTTTGGATTGAGCGATACCACGATGTTGGAAACGGATCGCTGAACCCCCAAATCCTGTAACCATGCAAACGCCATGATCAATTGTCCGTCGGGTCCCGGGTGAATCGCATCTGCGATGAAAGTGAACGCGGGGTCGACCTGGCGTGCTTGACGCGTCAGTTGGTTCAGAGGGCTGAACATGTCGATGCTGCGTAGTCCGCGTCGGTCTGCTTCGCCTCGCAACCAGGTGCCGAAATACGCCAGCACCGCGTTGTACTGTTGCATCATCTGTTCGTCGCGGGGACGTTTTTGCAACTGCTGTCGCGCGGCCTGGGCGTCAAACATCGTCGGCGTGATCGGGACAACGGCCGCATCAGACTTTGCCAAGCCGTCCAGCAGGGTCGACATGTCGGTGCGATAGGTTTCAAAGATTTCGGCATCAAAAGGAACGTATCGCCCATCGTTCATGCCCAACAGGATCGTGACCAGGGACGGATCCATGGCCAGAACGTCGCGATCGAGTCTGGCGACGGCATCCCAAGCGCGGTCTCCGCCGATCCCGGAATTGTGAAAGTTCAACTTCACGTCCGGGAAACGAGTCATGAAAAAGTCTTCGATGTATTGTGTGTACAATCTCTGATGCGTGATGCTGTCACCCAAGAAGACGATCGTGTCTCCCGCAGTGAGCTTGGCAGGTCCCACCATGATCTCGGTTGCACTGGCTGCGACCGGCGCCACCGCCTTGTCTTGCGCCAGTGTCGGCGTGAGCGAAAGTGTCCATCCTAGCAAGAGTGCGGAACACAACACGAATGTTCGTTTCAACATCAGAGTCCTCGTCGGTGGAAGAGTTCATGGCGGGATTGGCAATCCGTGGTCGATGCCGGCCCCACATGATACTCGGTTTCTCGACCGATCGTGTTGTCCTGTGCATGAGTAATCGGCGCGTGAGTCATTTGCCGCGAATACTGATGTTGGTCTTGATCTGGGGTGCCTTTGCAGTGAAGGGGGTGCCTCAAACGTCTGTGGCGACCGACACGGTCGAAGCGGATGCCTTTGCCGAAATCTCGCCCTTGATTCAAGCCGCGATCGAGGAAGGCCAGATGCCGGGCGCGGTGGTGGGCATCGCGGATCACGATGGCATCTTGTATTTGCGAGCGTTTGGTGATCGCCGGGTCGAGCCCGAGCGAGTCCCCATGACGGTGGATTCCGTGTTTGACTTGGCGTCGATCACCAAGCCTGTCGCGACAGCGCTCTCCGTCATGCGGTTGCAACAGGACGGAGTGATCGAGTTGGACGCGCCGGTCTCGCGTTACCTGCCCGAGTTTGCGGAAAACGACAAAGCAACCGTCACGGTCAAGCAGCTCTTGGTACACACCGGTGGCTTGATTCCCGACAACTCTTTGAAAGATTACCGGGACGGGGATGAAACGACTTGGCAGCGAATCTGCGAGTTGAAGCTGCGGTCGGCTCCTGGTGAGAAGTTTTCGTACTCCGATGTCGGATTCATCGTGCTGGGCAAATTGGTCGAGCGGGTCAGTGGACAGCGATTGGACCGGTATGCGGCGGAGCATGTTTTCATTCCGCTGGGAATGTCCGAGACGATGTTCTTGCCAAGCTCGGAGTTACGGCAACGTGCCGTGCCGACAGAGAAAGCATCCGATGGAGAAAGCTGGATATGCGGCAGCGTCCACGATCCACGCGCCGCAGCAATGGGTGGCGTCGCGGGACACGCGGGACTTTTCTCGACCGCTGGTGACTTACTCCGACTTGGTCAATCATTCTTGCCGGGCAATCGAGACAGACATCCTGTATTGAATCGCGAGACGATCGACTTAATGTCGTGTCCGGTTGAGGTTCCACGCGGGACTCGAATGCTGGGCTGGGATCACAGATCGCCATATTCCAGCAATCGAGGTGAGAGTCTTTCCGATGCCGCGTTTGGACACGGCGGATTCACCGGCACGGTGATTTGGATCGATCCCGAGTTGGACCGCGTGTTCGTGTTTCTCAGCTCACGACTGCACCCGGACGGTAAAGGCAGCGTGAATGGGCTGGCCGGACAGATCGCAACGATCATCGGGAACGAGGCGAAGAAGTGACGGTGACGCGTCAGCGGCCGGGTCTTTCACCTACATCCGAAATCAAACATGACGCCCAGCGGATGGACGCTATCGACTTGGAAAGTCGAGCGACAATACGTACGTCAGCCTTTCCAGGCTGACATACCCCTGCTTCTCCACGCATCACACCGGCAAACGCCGTGACGCGTCAGCGGCCGGGTCTTTCACCTACATCCGACATCAAACATGACGCCCAGCGGATGGACGCTATCGACTTGGAAAGTCGAGCGACAATATGTACGTCAGCCTTTCTAGGCTGACATACCCCTGCTTCTCCACGCATCACACCGGCAAACGCCGTGACGCGTCAGCCGCCGGCCTCTCGCTTACATTTGCGAGTACGGGCGGGGCACCAGGACGTGTTTGTCGATGTGGCTGACGGTGCCGGCGTATTTGGCGACTTTGCTTAAGACCTTCCAATCGGGATGCTTGCGAAAATCGACCCACGCTTGATTGCGGGCCTCTTCGTTGGCGTACACCGTCAGGTAGGTCAGACTGGGTGTTTGAGGTCCGACGACACACTGGCCGATGAAGATCGGTTGGATCTTGCAGTCCAGGAAAATGGGAACTTCGCCTGAATTGAACATGTCGACCTTCAGATTCCCCAAACGCTCATTGGGGCTTTCATAGAGTCGCAACTCGTAAACACGGTCTTTGTTGTCCAGGGTTCCCGCAGGCACCGTCAACTGAGGCATGCAATCCATGCCGATCAGCAGTTCGCTGGTAATACGTTGGTAGGGCGATTCTTTGGGACCTCGATCCAGGTAGCTCTTTGCGGCTGCTTGATAGTCCGCGTCGTTTGCCAAGGCGGCATGGATGGCGGGCAGTTGATCAGCGCTGGTCAGCGGAATGACAACAATCAAACGTTCGGATTTGTTTTCATCGTTCTCAGAGGGTTCAAACACGCCGATGGGGCCGATGTTTTGCCGGCCCAGCGCCGGAACCAGGGCGTCCCCGAGGTACTTGTCCACAGCGGCTTTGTCACCGTTGTCGCCGATCACGTACGTGCGGACTTCGTAATACTGCTTGGAATCTTCAGCAGAAACCGAGGTTTGAGATAGAAAACTCATGGCGGTCAGAAACAACAAAGCGGACAAAAGTGGTCGACAACGAAGCATGGGAGGCCTGAGTGCTGAGGGGATGCGTGTCAAACGGGGTTGAGGGTTATCGGTGCTCGGCATCATAATCTCTTTTCACCTGCAAATGGGAAGTGCCCCAGAGACTTCGGAGTGCTCTGATGCCATGCCCACAAACCTTTGCTCACCAACCTCGACCAGAAAACGAACCCCTTTAATGGATTTGCCCATGATGATTCCCGATTCGATTGCCCCGGCAATTTCATCCGTTTTCGCGATGCTCTGGGAGGCTGCTCCAGCGGCGGAAGAGGCAACGAAGAAACTGGCAGAGTCCGGCGGGATAGCGGAGTTTTTCTCGATCGGCGGATTGCTGACCCTCGCCATGCTGGTCGTCCTGCAAGCCGTGTTGGGGTTTGACAATTTGCTGTACATCTCGATCGAAAGCAAGCGTGTCGAAGAGGATCAGCAGTCCCGAGTGCGCAAACTGGGCATCGGGCTGGCGATCGTTTTTCGAATCGTGTTGCTGTTCGTCGTCTTGAACTTGATCAAGTTGTTGCAGGAATCGTTCATCGACATGGAATCGCATGCTGTAACGATGCACGTCACGGGGCACAGTTTGATCACGATCGGCGGCGGCGCGTTCATTCTGTGGACCGCATTAAAAGAAATCTATCACTTGTTGGCTATCCACAATGTTGATGATCCGACGGCGGACAAGAAAACCAAGAACTCGGTCGCCAAAGCTGTCGCGTTGATCGTGACAATGAACTTGGTTTTCTCCTTCGACTCAATCCTCAGTGCGATCGCATTGACAAAGAATGTGTACATCATGGGGACCGCGATCATCATCAGTGGTGTCCTGATGATGGTCTTGGCCGACACCGTGGCCGATTTTTTGAAGCGAAATCGGATGTATGAGGTGCTGGGGCTGTTCATTCTGTTCATCGTTGGTGTGATGCTGGTCAGTGAAGGCGGACACTTGGCCAAGTTGGAGTTCTTTGGGTATCACGTCGCTCCGATGGCCAAAAGCACGTTCTACTTTGTGTTGGTCGTACTGATCATCGTTGATGTGGTGCAAAGTCGATATCAAAAGAAGCTACTCGCTCAGCAAGAGGCGTTGCAAAAAGGGGTTGTTGCCGAAGCAGACCAGCCAGCGGAAGCAGTTTAATACGCCGTGTCTGATTTTTTGCCGTCGCCGTTTCGTTCTCATCGGTTGATCCGGGGCGGTCATCTGCAGACACTGATCTCCATACGCTCTCCCCGTGTTTCGTTGCCCAACACTCGGCAGGAAACCGTGGCGTTACCCGATGGTGATTCGATCGTGTTGCACTGGGATGACCCCATCCAATCGGTCGATCGACGAGGAGCGATGCTGTTGATCCATGGTCTGTCGGGATGCCATGGTTCGCCGTACATGATTCGCTTGGCCGATCGCTTTGTCCACAGCGGATTTGTCACCGTGCGAATGGACATGCGTGGTTGTGGTGCGGCGAGAGAACTGGCGCAGCATCTGAGCCATGCAGGGCGCAGCGAAGATATCCTGGAGGCGTTGACGCACATTGCCAAGCAAATGCCCGGTGAGCCGTTGCATGCCATCGGCGTTTCTCTGGGCGGGAATCAGCTCCTGAGGTTGGCCGGTCGCTTGGGCGGCGAGCTGGATCCTCGGCCGCGGTGGTTGGATGCATTGAAACGGATCGCGGTGGTGGCGCCGCCAATGGATTTGGTTCGATGCAGCGAGAACATGCAGCGTGCATCGCGACGGCCGTACAACTGGTATTTCATTCGACAGTTGTTTCAACGGATGCCCGAGCGTGTCCGTCAGCGTGTGCAGCAGAGCAATGACATGCGGTCCATGTTGTCGGGAAAAAGACCGCGGACATTGTTTGAGCTGGACGATCGATTGACCGCGCCGTTGAGCGGATTTGCTGGAGCGAACGAGTATTATCAAGCATGCGGAGCCCGGTCCGTGGTTTCCGATAACGCGATCGAAACGTTGATCCTGGCTGCAGAAGACGACCCGATCGTGCCCGTGGACTGTTTTCGCGATCCGGCAATCCGCTGGCCAGAATCCACTCGAGTCTTGATCAGTCCGTCCGGCGGTCACGCCGGGTTCGTGGGACGCCGAGGTGAGTTTTGGATGGATAACGTTTTGACTCGATGGTTCGACGCGCCAACAGGCTATTCGAAATAACCCTTTAATGTGCTTGGCGCAAGGAAGACTCCGCTAAAGAAGTCGCCCTTACCCAGCTCGGGCGTGCTGTCGCGGTATCCGATGGTATCGTACTGGGACTCCGTCAAATCGTCCGGAATCGGGAACCCGGGATTCAAGAACAGGTCCCCATTGCCGTCGGTGAAACCGCGAACCGATCCGTCGGCGAACAGCATGTTCAGCGAGTAGCCGCCCGAGCCTTGGTGTGTCGCCATCCAACCGAGAGTGGATTGCATGTACATGTTGTTGCCTGAGCTGCCGGTCGGCGGTTCACAATTTTTGAGGCTGTCGCATTCCCATTGGAACTCGAGCCGTGAGCCGTTGGAGCCGATGCGTTTGATGATCTTTTGGGACCGGTGATAGAACGTCGGGCCTTCCAATGCGGACTCCGACAGGAGGGATCCCTCGGGTGTAAAGACGCGAGATGAGTTGTCTCTGGCGAAGGCATCGTCGGGACCATAGCTGAAGGCGATCGGTGAAACGGCTTCATCTAGGTCACCCGGTGCGGCATCTCCCAGCAGCGCGACTTGGCTGGAGGGAACGTCGCTGCGGGTCAGATACGCGTCGGTCAGTGGTCCAAGCGTCTCTCGCTTTCCTCGCAAACCCTGCTGGGCGGCTTGACCGTTGGTGCGAATGGAGCCATCAGAGGACCGGAAGGCAACCCGCGGCGCGGTGTACGTCAAGAACCAGCTTGTGGCGTAGTTGGTATTGAATCCTTGTTCCACAAAATACCGACTGACCAACGCTCGACGTTCTTCGGTTACGGGGTCTGTCGATGCGAATCCTTCATCGGGATCTCCGGTGCCCGACAGACCATTCCAATCAACCTTTCCACACATTCCTTTCGTCCACCGCGAACGCAAGCTGCCTGTCAGGTCGTTGAGGTTATCGTTGGTTCCAATGCCGTAAGCGTCCAGCAACTTTTCGTTGACACGGATGGGGTTGCTGGGGCACAGCAGGGTTTCCGGCTGCGCGGAACCGGCGTTGATTTGGTCGGCGACCCAACCGTAGCGATCCATGCATCCTTCGCGATTGTGATCGAACAGGCCACTGCAGAATTCTCCACCAGGGGAGCGAATGACGTGGGTTGCAAATCCGATCCCGACGTTCTTGAGATTGGCTCGGCAAAGCGACGATCGTGCCGACTCTCGAGCCTTGACCACCGCGCCAACGAGCAGAGCCGCCAGCAAGGCAATGATTGCGATGACGACGAGCAGCTCGATCAACGTGAATCCGCTGGCGGACCGATACTTTGAGACGCGAGACATGAGAAAGACTGCTTGGGTTGTGCAGAAAGGTACAAAGACGACCGTTTCAGTTTCCGCACTTCGCTTCGCTCGAACAGAGCTGAACCGGCCGATTCACAAAGACTTCATATGAAGAAATCGCGAACGCGACGGCGCTGGTAATGAAGGTCGGATCGAGTGAAGCAAGATCCGGAAGGAGGCTCGAGGAGCTAACCGTGATGCAATCGGTTCACCGGCGAGCTTGCCCCCTCCCTCACAATCGCCTAAACGGCTCTGCTCGACCTCCCCCAAGTTTCTTGGGGGAGGTGTCTGATTCGCGGCGTCTCCACCGGCGCGGCTGGAGGAGGTGACATGCGGAACAGAACTTTGCCTAGTGCATCGTCCAGACTTGATTTTGGGGTTGGCCGTTTTGGCGATAGCCACGGTTGAGTCGCGAAAACCGTGGCTAACGCCAAAACGGCTCATTGATCGAACCCGCGTTCTAAGACTGGACGAAGCACTAGAATTCCAGCAGCGCGATCAAAAAGTGGACAATCAGGACGTACAGTGTCGTCCAGAGCACCGTTGATGTGATGCTGTGGCTGACGTCGCTGGCTGACTGCTTGAGTGAGACGCCTTGGTGATAACCGATCACCGCTGTGCCCACCCCGCAGGTGATGTTTTTCAATAACACCCACTCCCAGCCCCGATACCCAAAGCTCTGAAACCCAAAGGCCTGGGGTTGTACGAGATTGCGAAAGAAATGTTGATCCCAGAAATACGGACCGACATCAGGGTACATCGAGGTGAACGAGATCAAACTGATCAACTGCGCGGCTTGAAACGCCATCCACTCCAAGATCGGTGTGGCGACCACAAACGCAAGCACGATCGGCAGCAGCAGATAGGCGCGGGGCTGCACTCCCAGGGTCCTCATCGCGTCGACTTGTCCGCCGTAACGCTTCACTCCCACATCGGCGGCAACGGCGGCGCCACAGCGGGCTGCCACCAAAATGGTCGCCAGCACGGGTACGAGAATGCGATACAACGCAAAGCCAATGGATGCCAACAACTCATCGATCAACAGCGGCTGCGTGTAGAGCTTGAAGGGCAAGAAACGAAACGTGAAATAGGTCCCCGTGAATCCGACAATCAGCCCGGCCAACACAAGGTAGACCCAAGCGGACGGACCGCCGACCAATCGCAGATAATGCGCAAAGAAACGCGTGGCCCAGCGAACCCGAGGGACCATCGGTCTCAGATCGACCGGCAACCACCATGTCGCCGCCAGCGCGCCCCCGGTGGTGGTCAAGAACTCATCGATTCCCGTCGAAATGCTTTGCCGCAATCGCGTCAACGCGGACAGTTCCACGCCAACCTCTTCCTGCAAGGCGACCGGACGCATGCGTTGGGGAATTTGCTCCCAGTCGTCTTTCGCGACCGGGATCAATTCTCGCGTTTCCGAATCCAATAACAGGACGTTGTCCGCGATCGGGATGAGTGTCTCATAGTCGTGAGTGACCACAACACTCGTACGATGGTGCTTGGATTGCGTGCTGCGGATCAACTCTGCGACCTTGCGTCCGCTGGCGGCATCCAGCCCTGAGGTCGGCTCGTCGTAGAGCAAGACATCGGGATCGGCGGCCAAGGTTCGTGCGATAGCGAGTCGTTGTTTTTGTCCACCACTCAAACCTGCGATCGGTGTCTTGGCGGGCACGCCAAGTTCATTCAGCCATTGAGCGGCGGTCTGCTCGGGTTTGGCTTTGCGATCGCTGCGGTGATCGATGGCGAACTGTACATTCGCGGTCGGCGACAATTCGTCAAAGAGCGCGAACTGTTGAAAGACGATGCCGACTCTCGGGTCGTCGATGATTTGGGTGTCGCCGGTTTCGGAATCGTGCTCCTCGGATCGGATCGTGCCGGTCCATGAAATCACATCACCGTCGCGTGGCAGCAAGCCGGCGAGGATACGCAGCAAGACGGACTTGCCCGCGCCACTGCCCCCGACGATCACGGTGATCTTACCGGCTGGCAAGGTGACATCGGCATGCGAGAGCAGCACTCGATTGCCTGCGCGAACGGTAAGGTTGCGCAATTGCAGCGATCGCTCTTTGGATACAGACTCCGTCAACGTCATTCCTTTGCGATGTAGACGAGTGGATACGGCATCGATGACTTGGCGGGCTCCACACGACCGTTGCTCGTACCGGTATGCCAAGCGACGATCCAGCGGCGATCTTTTCTCAAGATCTGACTTCTCAGCACGCGTGCAAAGTCAGGATTGATCCCTTCGGCTTCGCTGCCGAACAGATCGTCACCGATCTGACGCACGATCGGCTCCAATCGATCACCTGCCATGTCAATCGCCGCTCGGGCTTCGTCACTCGTCCAGACTTCACCCCACACGTCGCGAAGTCGATCATTTTCGATCAGCGTTTCCCGCAGGATGGTCCTCACGATCGCGCGGGTTTCTTTGTCGGAGGCGAGTTCTTCCGCGACGTTCCCCAATTCCTTGCGGATGGCTTCGTTGGCCGTGACATCGGCGAGTGTTCGTTGGATCGCCACAACGACTTCGTCCATGTGCGACTCGATCACCGGGACGGCTTCCTCGGTCACAAATCGTTGCCACTCTTCTTGCACCAGATCTTTCTTTGGCAAGGGTGTCTTGTCGTAGACCGCACGCCAACCGAATCGCCATAGCGAGGCGCGGTCCCAGATCTCGCGTCCGATCGCTTCGGCGGGCGGTTCTCCATGCTCGCGTACAATCGGCAGGATTTCTCGGCGAGCCAGCGGGATCAGTCGCTTGCTGATGATTTCATCGTTCCATCGGTCGGCCAGTGCATCCAGTTCGCCGCGATGCCGGGCGACCGAGAGACGCAGTTCTTCTTCGATGACGGGCATCGATCGTTTCAAACTCTGCTGGATCAACGGCACAAAGGCTTTGGACAAGTCATCGCCGTGTGCGGACATCGCCGCGGCAAGGCGTTGTTGTATTTTCAATCGCTTCTCAGGCGGCAACAGTGTCGCAACGACTTCGTCCAAGCTGCCCGTACTGTGATGTTGAAACAGTTGACACTCGTCCGCCGGAACGTCGGAGTCGTACCAAACGAAAGTCAACTCGAACAAGGATTCGTCATTTTCTGATTCCTGTCCGCGCGACTCAGCACCCACAATCACGTGACCGGCTTGCCGAAACTGTCCTTCGTCCATTTCCAGAAAGATCGGATCGTAGCGTTGCAAGAGACCGACGGGATCGATGATCGTGTGTTCTTCGGTGGGCCCAACCAAGTACGACATCCAAGACGGAGCCGCGGGGATGCCCGACGAACGGTCTCGATCCCAATCCTCGACATGATCGCCCGACGTGCCATCAGACTTATCATCAGATGCTGCGACGGCGGGACGCGAGGAGGCACGATGCCATGCGTAACCAGACGCGGCAACGGCCGCGATCCAAAACAGCAAGCCGAGTCGGCGTTTGTTGAGACGATTCATAAACCCATTATCGCCGAATCATTCGGAACAGCCACTCCGGAGAACCATGCCGAAGCTGATCGACAATCACCGCGATGATGATAATGGCGCCGATCACAATTTGTGAGTAGGTGTTCGGAATGGACAGTTGTGTGCATCCGCTGCGAATCGTGGTGATGATCAGGGCACCCAAAATCGTTCCCAGGACGGAACCGCGGCCGCCACTCAGGCTGCCGCCGCCGAGCACCACAGCCGCGATGATCTCCAGTTCCTTGCCGCTGCCATCGGTCGGGTTGCCATTCTTGATGTTTGCAAAATAGAGCACGCCGCCGATCGCCGTGAACACGCCCGCCAAGCTGTAGACCAGCAGTTTCGTGGCCGGAACATTGATCCCACACAAACGCGCGGTCGATTCATTGGAGCCGACCGCCAAGGTGTTGCGGCCGAACACCGTCAGGTTCAACATGCCGCTGACCAGCAGAGCCAGCGCAATGGAGATCAAGACGCTCGTGGGGATCATGATTCCATTCATCAAATAACGAGACCCAACGCTGCCTGTGTAGCACAGATATCGCAGCCACTGAGGTAATTTCTCCGTGGGCGCGTAGACCGTCGACTCGGATGAAATGATTTGTCCGATTCCCAAAAAAATGGTCATCGTTCCCAGCGTCACGATAAAGGGCACCACATTGGTCCCGGTGATCAGCAGTCCGTTGGCCGCGCCGCACGCGCATCCCGCTGCGATGACAAGGGCCAGCAAGCCGAAAAGGTACATCGTTCCATCGGCGGCATCAGGGCCTGTTTTGAGCCCCACCGCCAGGATCGTGCCACAGAGTGTCAGCGCCGTTCCCGCGGAAAGATCGATCCCGCCGGCGATGATGATCATCGTCATTCCCATCGCGGGAACAGCGATCAGGGCGGCGGCGTTCAGATTCATTCGAATGCTGTAGTCGGAAAGAAAATTACCGCTGCCCCAGTAGCCATCGGCAATGTAAAAGAACGCGACGATGACGGCCAATGCGATCAACGGACCGAGCTGCAGCTTGCCTAGCAAACGCCACCATTGAGACGAATTCGATTCCCGACTCGCTACTTCACTCACGTCTGTGTCTCCGTGGCTGCCGCCATCACTTCTTCCTGTGTCCAGTCATCGGCATTTCGCACCTCCACCATCGATCCGCGTGCCATCACCGCGATGCGATCGCAGACGGCGAGTAATTCGGGCAGATACGAACTGACGAACACGATCGTTTTCCCTTCGGCTGCCAATTCGCCCATCATGCGATAGATCTCGGCCTTGGTGCCCACGTCGATGCCCTTTGTCGGTTCGTCCAGCAGTAAGACCTCCGCGTCTTGCTGCAAGATCCTCGCCAGCGCGACCTTCTGTTGATTGCCGCCGGAAAGTTCGCTGACCGATTGATCAACGCTATGCGATTTGACTTCGACTTTCCATGCCCAACGTTGCGAATCTGTTCGTCGAGCGGACAAGTTGATGATTCCGGCTTTGGCATATCGCCTGGTGTTGCCCAGCGTGATGTTTTCGGTGATGGACAAGTCTTGCGCCAGTCCTTCGCCTTTACGATCTTCGCTCAACAAACCGAACCCGGCGCGCATTCGGGCGCGGACCCGGTGCGGAATGGACTTGCCATCCACATGCACCTTGCCCTCGCGGAGATAGTCCAAGCCAAAGATGGTCCGCAACAGTTCCGTTCTGCCGGCGCCGACGAGTCCGGCGACTCCAAAGATCTCGCCTCGACGCAGCGTGACACTGACCTGCTGTGGATAAGGTGCCCCTGACAAGTTGGTCAAGCGAACTCGCTCGCTTCCTGGTGTGTGTGGCACGTTGGGAAAAAGATCGTCGACGTCGCGTCCGACCATCAAGGAAACGATTTGACTGTCATCGATCTTGTCCAGTCGTCCACTGCCAACACTTTCGCCATCTCGCAGCACCGCGTAGTCGTCTGCGATCTCTCGAACTTCCTCTAGGAAATGACTGATGTAGATGATCGCCAATCCCTGTTGCTTGAGACGGCGGACGATTTCGAACAAACGAGCCACGTCGGCTTTGGGCAGGGAGCTGGTCGGCTCGTCCAGCAAGATCAACTTGGCGTCGGAGGCCAACGCGCGGGCGACTTCGATCAACTGACGAGATGCCAAGGACTGCTGGCCGGTGTTGTCAGAGGGTGACAAGTGCCGCAGGCCGACTTGATCAAGTGCTCGACGCACTATGTCGCGTTGACGAGAACGAATCAGAAGGCCGCCGCCGGTCCCCTTTTGTCCGAGCAAAATGTTGTCCTCGATCGACAGGTCCGGCGCGAGATTCAACTCCTGGTAGATCATCGCCACACCAGAGTGCCGAGCCGCATGAGGACCACTGGGCGCATACAGGTGGCCCTCGATCTGCATCTGTCCCGAATCAGCTTGATGGGCACCACTGATGGTTTTCAACAACGTACTCTTGCCCGCACCGTTTTCGCCGATCAGGGCAAGCACACGGCCGGAGTACGCGGACAGCGTGACGCCGCGAAGCGCGTGCGTGGGACCGAACCGCTTTCGCAGATCCGTCACACTCATCAACGGAGGCTCGGGCGTCGATCGGGCTTCGGACTTGGCAGTTGGGATGGCAGAACCAAGCATCGTGTCGTGCGGGCTACTCCACAATCTCTGGATGAAGCAGCGATTTTTCTTTTTCCTCGTTCATGTTCTCTTTGGTGATCAAGTATTCGCCGGTAGAAATGAACGGTTCGGCAGCCTTGCCATTGATGGAGCCCACCAGCGTCATCACCGATCGATAGCCCATCTCGACCGGGTCTTGCACGACGATGCCACTGCACGAACCATCGTCCAACGCGGCGATCAAAGCGTCGCTGGGATCGAACGCGATGAACTTGACTTTGCCGTTGAGTCCTGCGTTGCGGAGCGCTTCCAGAGTTCCATTGGCATTGGGTTCGCAGACGGCGAAGATGCCTGCAAGCGACTCGCCGTGGATTTGCAGCAACTGGTCGACCTTTTCTTTTGACATCGTCGCGTTGTCGCCGCCGCGTTGCTCGCTCTCAACGACCGTGATGTCGGGATAGTTTTTCAGGCCGTCCAAGAATCCCTTTTCTCGCTGTTCGGTGCTTTCGCTGCCGGCGATGTAACGCAGCAAGATGACGTTGCCTTTTTCACCGATGGCCTCGGCCATCGCGTCGGCCGCCATCTGGCCGCCTTTGAAATTATCGGTGGCGACATAGCTGACGATCTCGGGTCCTTCATCGAGTCCACTGTCAAAGATGACCACCGGGATGGACTCGTCGATGGCTTCTTGGACCGCATCGACCAAGCCGCCCTTTTGGTTGGGTGCCAAAACAATGCCATCGACTTGCTTGGTGATCATGTTCTTGACCACCTCGATTTGGCTGCCGGTATCGCTCTCGACCAAGGGGCCACGCCACTCGATCTCAACGTTTCCAAGTTCCTCGGCGGCTTTCTGGGCTCCAAAGTGGACGGATTTCCAAAATTCGTGGCTGGTGCCTTTGGGGATGACGGCGATTCTCAGCTTTCCGCCCGATTCTCCCTGTCCCGAGGGCGATGAATCAGCAGAATCGCTGGAGCGACCGCAGCCGAGCAGGGCGACAGAAGAAACGAGAAGGAAACAACTGAGCAGGCCGAAAAGTTTTTTCTTCATGGTTCGCCGGAGAAACGGGGAGAAAGAGACTTTGTTGCGGGGCACATCAATTTAGCGTCCGATGGGGCGGCGGAGGGTTGGGAAAACCGCCTTGGAGCAAGTAAAATGCAGATCCTTCCTTCGTTCGACCGATTTCCACCTTCCCAGATTCCCGACAGAGACCCCCGCATGTCCTTCCGAATCGCTGCCACACCCATCGACTCCGCTCGCCGGCCCGCCAAAACCGCGCCCCGATGGCTGCCATGTGTTTTGGTTGCCCCATCCGTACGCACCCTGCTCGTCGCCTGCTTTGTCATGACGCTGTGCTGCAGCGCCGCGTACGCGGATGACAAGACGCCTGCCGACGAGAAACCTGCCGACAAACCCGCTGCCCAAGCCTCTGAAAAAGCGGCAGAGAAACCCGCGGAAAAGAAAGACGACGCCAAGAAACAGGACGAACCAAAGAAGGACGAGCCGAAAAAAGACGAGCCCAAAAAGGAGGCCCCCAAAAAAGACGAGCCCAAAAAGCCCGATCCAAAGAAAGACGCCGAAAAGAAGCCGGACGCCAAGAAGGACATGAAGAAGGACGAGCCGGAGAAGAAGGACCCGCCCAAGAAACCCGAGCCGCCGATCTTTCCCGACAAGGCACTCGAAGCCGCTGTGCGTCACGAAGTCTTTGAAAAACGATACAACGACCAACCGATCACCAAAGACGACGTGATCAACATCTCACGCGTCGTCGGTGTCGGCAAACAAATCAAAAACCTGGATGGGCTGCAGCACTGCAAAGCGTTGATGTTGATCGATCTGGGCAATAACGAGATCAGCGACCTGAAGCCGATCGCCGAGCTGACGCGTTTGCAATCGGTCAGCTTGGGCAAGAACAAGATCGCCGACCTCAAGCCATTGGAGGGCCTGACCGCGATGCAACTGCTGGACTTGTCGGACAACGAAGTCGCTGATTTGACTCCGCTGAAAAAGATGTCCAATCTGCGGACGCTTTATTTGGCGAACAACAAACTGAAAAAACTCGATCCGATCGCGGACTTGGTCAAGATCTGGTCGCTGGATGCCTCGGGCAACGAGATCACCGACTTGGCTCCCGTTAGCAAACTGAAGTGGTTGACGACGTTGAATGTTCGCGGCAATCAAATCACTTCGTTGGATCCGATCAAAGGCCTGGCGGATTTGAATCTGTTGATGATCAGCCGAAACAAACTCGCCAACGTCGACGCTTTGGTCGAAATGTGCCGAACGGATTCCGAAGGCGACCGTCGCTTTGCTCCCTACCTGCGTCTGTACTGGGGCGAAAACCCGATGGACGAAAAGGTCAAAGCCGAGCAAGCCAAGACGCTCGAATCGTTTGGCGTCGACGTGTTCGATCAGTGACGATCCGTTAAATCTGCGTGAAGCTCCCGGTTGCCGAGGTGTTTGATTTGGTACATTGTGCCGCTGTTTGGTTCTGCATCAACTCATCATCTTTCTCTGGGAGCGACCTTTGAACGCGCAAACGACCATCGAGCAAACTTACGGCTTCAGCCAAATGGTGCTGAAGTCTTACATCGGAGACTTGACCGACGCCGAGTTGCTGCATCGACCTGGTGAAGGTTGCAACCACATCGCATGGCAACTCGGCCACTTGATCAGCTCCGAATGCAGCTTGCTGGATTCGGTTGCCCCGGGAAACTCGATCGAATTGCCGGATGGATTTGCAGAAAAACACAGCAAGGAAAACGCTGGGAGCGACGATCCGGCCGACTTTGCGACCAAGGACGAGTATTTGGCATTGTTTGAAAAACTCCAGGCGGCATCGCTCGGCGCGCTGGCATCCCTTTCGGATGAGGACCTGGAGAAGCCGGCTCCTGAGTTCCTGCAGTCGATGTGCCCCAACGTCGGCGCTGTCTTCGTTTTGATCTCAACCCACGTGATGATGCATGTCGGCCAGTTCGTGCCCGTGCGTCGCAAACTGGGCAAGCCGGTTGTGATCTGAGCCGGAGGCCTAGCCCGGATATTACATGGGTTCACCCGGCAAAACACGAGAACCGGGTGCTAGCCCGGATTATTCACGCCATTGACTACAGTCTTCGCAATACGTTTGCACCAAACGGTTACGCGGATTGGCACGAAAACAGTCTGCGCATATCAGCCGCCACGCGATAGCGTCCGGTTCTCACGCCTGTAATCGGGAACCGGACGCTATCGCGCCAGCGGCTGATGAATCATCCGGGCTAGCGCACTCCGGCTGATGCAATATTAGGGCTAGTGCATAGGCCAGTCTTAGAACGTGGGTTCGGTAGATGAGCCGTTTTGGCGTTAGCCACGGTTTTCGTGACACAACCGTGGCTAACGCCAAAACGGCTAACCCCAAAATCAAGACCGGATGATGCACTAGATACGTTGGTCGTGAAACCTGCGTTTCACGACCAGCCCAAATCGATCTGGTAAACGTTGGCTGGAAATTGATAAGTAAGTGGGACGAAGCGAGTCTTTCCTCCCACCGATCCGATTTCGTGCAACATTCTTTGATTCGACCTTTCCTGCTGACCCTCGTCGTTTGCGCAGCCCTTTCGCTGACTGGCTGCGTCCGACGGCGCATGACCGTACGGACCAACCCACCGGGCGCGGTCGTGTCGGTGGACAATCAAGTCATCGGGATATCGCCCGCTGCGACACCCTTCACATACTACGCGGCACGTGATATCCGGATTGAAAAGGATGGCTATCGCACCGAAACGATTCGCAAGCAGATCAACCCGCCGTGGTACCAATGGCCGGGCATCGATTTCGTTGCCGAAACCCTGTGGCCCGGCGAACTGCGTGATGAGCGAATCATCGACGTGCAGTTGGTCCCCAAAGTCGTCCCGAGTGAAGAAGAAGTCGTGGGACGCGCCGAGACGCTTCGCAATCAATCCAAAGCAGGAATCGTTCCCGCCCAACGACGGTGATCCGTTTACGGGCGCATCTGGTAGTGGGATTCGCCAGAATTCCGCTCGGACAGGATTTCTGGCGAAATCCATAAGACCCGGCCGCTTTCGCGTCGCGGCTCATAGCGTTTGATGGTGTCGTACTCAGAGAAGCCAGGATATGTCAGCCTGGAAAGGCAAGGGCTTTTACATCGACGTAGCCATCCTGCTCCGCAGGATGACGCCCGACGATTGATTTGGCAATCTCAGTCGGTCATGCCGAACAGTTGAATTGAGGGTCGGTGATGTCGGTAGCGGCTTCGTTTGACACCCAAGGGCCGACGACGTTTTCTGGATTGCAACCCGCTTGATCGCACCGCATCACGGCGGAGCGTGATGCCTACGCGAGAAGAAAAGCGTTTGGATGGTCACTCATCCAGATTCACGTGATCTTTGGTACATACCAGTGATGGAGATTCGATTGTCGTGAAAAAGCCGCGAGACGGTCGACTGATCAGGGGCAAAGGCATCGAGCAGTTGCTGCCACTATCGGCGCAGTTCAGGGTCTGCAGAGCGAGTCATGGTTTAACGCTCAGTGCAAAGATGTTAAAAGCCCTGGCCTGGAAAGGCTGACGTACAGGCGGCTATGGTTCACATCCGGGATGGATGCCCGGTTCCAGCAGGCTGTTCTTGTCCCGGAAATGATCCACGTCGGCTTGTTTGCCCATCACCAGGATCGTTTCGTTGGCCGCGAACTCGCGACTGCCGGCCGGGTTGAACACAAACGAGTCATCCGCCAATTTGATCCCGACGACCAGCAACTCGTACAAGTCACGCACTCGCAGTTGGGCGATCGTTTTTCCGATGACCGAACTTCCGTCGGGAACGTACAGTTCGTCCAGCAGGAAGTCTTCGGTTGCCGATTGGGTCAGCGACAGAAAGAAGTGTGCTGTGGAGGGTCTTGTTACCAAGCGTGACATGTATTCCGCCACCATTTGGTGCCCCATCACCACTTCGTCGGCACCCGCCTGTCGTAGTTTTCGCGACGACGATTCCCGCTCGGCTTGGGCGACGATCCGGACTTTGGGACACAGATTGCGAGCCGACAAAGTGATGAACACGTTTTGCGCGTCGGTGGGCAGTGCCACCACGATCGAGGAGGCACGTTGAATTCCCACACTGATCAGCACGTCTTCGTCGGTCGCATCCGCATTGATCGCGTGATACCCCAATTGGATGGCTTGCTGAAACTGGTCTTCGTCAATCTCCAGGATTACGAACTGGCGTTTTTGTGAACTGAGGTACTGAGCCAGGATCGGCCCGCTTTTTCCAAACCCGCAGACAATGGTGTGGTTGCTCAGCCGCTTGATTTCTTTTTCCATTCGTCTTCTCCCAATGGCTCGATCCAGTTCACCTTGCAACATCGTCTGAATGACGCCGGTGAACGTGTACGCCGCCGCACTGACACCGAGCACGATCACGGCGATCGACAGAATTTGAGTCGCGTCAGATGCCGAACTTCGCTCGCTGTATCCGACTGTCGAGATCGTGACGACCACCATCCACAACGACTCTAGCCAGCCGTAACCGGCGATCCATTTGAACCCCATCGTCGCCAGGACCACGATCGCCACCAAAGCGGTGAAGCCGTTGCGGAGTTTGGCAAGTGAGGAGTGCATCGGCAGAGTAAAATCGAGGACCATGCATGACGTAGCGACAAATCTCGTCCTCTCTGAGCATATTCATTCACACCGTTTCCCAACAGAACCCTATGAATCTTTCGATCGATCTCCAACGACGACGATGGGGCCACCCATGGTGCCCTCGGTACTCTCTGCTGATCGCAATGTGCTTGATTTGCGTATCGGCTGGCGCGCAAGACGCCGAGCTGCCGGCGGGGAATGAGCAAGTGCGCCAAATCATGCAGACATTTCAAGGACGCGGTGTGATGGCCGATGGGTCCCAGCCGACGCCGCCAGACAAGGCCCTGGACATGTTTCGTTTGCGAGACGGTTTTCAAATCGAACTGATGGCCAGTGAACCCAATATTGCACAACCGCTGTTTCTCTCCTGGGATTCTCGCGGTCGCATGTGGGTCGTGCACTATCGACAATATCAGTTTCCCGCCGGACTGAAGGTGATCCGATACGACCAGCACTTGCGAGCCGTATTTGATCGCGTCCCCGATCCACCGCCCCACGGCACACCCGGCAAGGACTTGATCACCGTCCACGGCGATCCCGACGGTGATGGTCACTACGAAACACATCAGCCTGTCATCTCGGGACTCAACATTGCATCCGCGGTACAGGTCGGTCATGGAGGAATCTGGGTGCTCAACCCGCCGTACCTGCTATTTTATCCCGATGCCAATCGCGACGATGTGCCAGACAGTGATCCGGTGGTGCATCTGTCCGGCTTCGGGCTACAGGACACCCATTCGATCGCCAACAGCATGATGTGGGGACCCGACGGCTGGCTGTACGGATGCAACGGCAGCACCACGACCGGCGACGTCAGTTCCGCGGTGACCAAAGGCGTTCGCTTTCAAGGACAATGTGTTTGGCGTTATCACCCCAAGACACAGGTCTTTGAAATCTATGCTGAAGGCGGCGGGAACAACTTCTCTCTGGACATCGACGCCGGCGGACGCGTCTTCGCAGGGACCAACGGCGGCAACACACGCGGATGGTATTTCCCGCAAGGCAGCTACTCGGAAAAGAACTGGGGCAAGCACGGTCCGCTGACCAATCCATATGCCTTCGGATTCTTTCCGCCGATGAAATTCAAAGGCGATGGTCGCCGATTTCCTCAAGCATTCTGTGTCTACGAGGGCGGTCTGTACCCGAAACCCTACGACGGCATGATCTTGGCACCCAACGCGATGCAGAACCTCGTCTGGGCAAGCCAGCGTATCGCGGACGGTTCGACCTATCGCACGGAAGATGAAACCAATCTGCTGGAAAGTGATGACCACTGGTTCCGTCCCGTCTACGCCGGTGTCGGTCCCGATGGCTCGATGTACATGGCCGATTGGTACGACTCTCGACTCAGCCATGTCAGTCCCATCGACGATTGGCACAAATCCAGCGGCCGCATCTATCGCGTCATCCCAAAGGGCAGCTCGCCCGCGTACGACGGAGCTGACCTGCACACGATTCCTCTGGCGGACCTGCTGACTCGCTTGCAACATCCCAACAAATGGGTTCGCAAACGTGCGGTGTTGGAACTCGGCTGGCGTGAAGAGCGGTCCGCGCTGGACACGCTGGTTCAACAGGTCAACGCGACGCAGAGTAATCCCGGTGACACTCACGGAACCCTCGAATCACTTTGGGCCATCAACCTGCTGGGCGGGCTGAATCGTGAGCGAGCTGAACATTGGATTTCTCACCAGGATCCAGACGTTCGACGTTGGGTTGTGCGTTTGATGGGAGATCGGAAAGAGCCGATCAAGGGTCTTGATTCGATGGCGGCGAAGGAAACGAACGTCCAGGTCCGTAGTCAGCTCGCCGCGTCGGCGAAGCGGTTGCCCGCGGACGCAGCCTTGCCCATCATTGCCGCTCTGCTGCGTCACGATGGAGACATCGACGACCCACACATGCCGCTGATGATTTGGTGGGCCATCGAAGCGCATGCCGAGCGATGGGACTTGGTTCGCGAAATGCTGGAAGCACCAGACGTTTGGCAGTTGCCGCTGATACGGCAAGTCGTCCTCGCACGATTGATCGGGCGATATGCGGCATCCGCTACCCCGGACGAATTGCAATGGTGTGCGGAACTGCTGCAGCTCGCACCGGATGCGGAGTCCAAGACTCAACTGTTGGTCGGGTTGAGCCGGGCCTTTGAGGGCCGCTCGATCCCCGTGCTGCCGGACGCATTGCAGGCTGCCTTGCAAGAGAGCCAAGAGCGTCTGGGGCAGTCTGGACTCGTGCTCGCGATCCGCCAAAACAACGACGCCAAGGCCAACGAGATCGTGAGAACGCTCAGCGATCGTAACGCGGACTTAACGTTGCAACTCAAACTCGTCGAGACGCTTGGCGAAGTCCCGATGCAGGCAACGCAATCTGTTTTGATCGGTTTGGCGACGGGGCGAAACACAATCGAGCCCGCGTTGCAACGTGTTGCGATCGCATCGCTCGCCAGCTACGACGATGCATCGATCGCCAATTCGTTGATCGCAGCGTTCGGCAGTCGTATCTCCGACGAGCACGACCTGCGTTCCACCGCGTGTCGCACTTTGGCCAGCAGACCCGGCTGGGCAAAGGCTTTGCTACGAGAACTAACAGAGTGGCGTTTGCGAGTCGATCAAGTTCCCCCAGATGTGATTCAACAGCTGCGATCCTACGACGACCCCGAAACGGTTGCATCGGTCGAGAAAGCGTTTGGCAAGTCCGTCACGACGGCTTCGCCGGAGAAACTAGCCGAGATTCAACGACTGCAAACACTCGTTGCCGACCATAGCTTGCAAGGCGATCCTGCTGCCGGAAAATTACAATTCACACAGCGATGTGCGACGTGTCATCAGTTGTTCGGCGAAGGTCAGAAGGTCGGACCGCCGCTGGACGGTTACGAGCGCGGCAGCACGCGATTCTGGATTCACAACATGGTCGATCCGAGTTTGGAGATCCGCGAAGGATACCAGTCGTACTTGGTCCTGACCCTCGACGGTCGAACGGTGACGGGAATGATCGCCGCACAAGACGAAACGACGGTGACGTTGAGGACGGCCAAAGGGGAAACGCAAAAGATCGATCGCGAAAAGATCGAAGTCCTGCGTGCGCTGCCTGCCTCGTTGATGCCCGACGGGCTGCTCAAGGACGCCAGCGAGCAACAGATCCGCGACCTGCTGGCGTACCTGATGTTGGGTGCGTGATCGTCGCTCGACTTTCCAAGTCGATGGCGTCAATCTGCTGGGCGTCGTGTTGATGATGGATTTAGGCGCGAACGAGCCCTACCGCTGACGCGTCACGACGTTTGGTGGTGTGATGCGTAGAGAAGCTGGGGTATGTCAGCCTAGAAAGGCTGACGTACATTTTGAGCGACGGAGAGAACCACACAATAAAAATAGCGGCCTCGGTGAGAGGCCGCTATTGCAATGGAATCTAAGTCTCAGAGTGGATGCTTAGCGACGACCGCCGCCGCCACCGCCGCCGTTGCCGCCGCGACGTCGGCCGCTGCCTCCGCCGCTACCGCCTCGGCGTCGGGGACGATCTCCGTCGCCTCCACCGTCGCGGTCACCGCGGTCTCCACGGTCACGACCACCTTCGTCGCCGCCTTGCTCGGCGACCATGGCGGCAATCTCGTCTTCTTCGCCCAGCTCCTCAAGTGCTTGGCGGCGACTGAGCTTCACGCGATCGTGCTCGTCGACATCGATGACCAGAACCTTCATCGCGTCACCGACACGGACCACCTTGTCGATGCTGCTGATGTAGCCGCTGCTCAGTTCGCTGATGTGGCACAGGCCGTCGCGGCCTGGCAGGATTTCGACGAATGCGCCGAAGTCCTTGATGCTGCTGACGGTTCCTTCGTAGATCTTTCCGATCTGAACCGTCGCCGTGCAAGCTTCCACTTGTCGCATCGCGGCTGCGGCCGACTCTTTGTCTTGACCGGCGACCAGCACGGTGCCGTCATCGTCGACTTCGATCACACATCCGGTGGATTCTTGGATGCCACGAATGTTCTTTCCGCCGGGACCGATCAGGGCACCGATCTTGTCCGTCGAGATCTTGGTTCGCAACAAGCGAGGCGCGGTCGGAGCGGTCTCGCGTCGAGGACGTGGGATCGTGGTCAGCATCTTGCGCAAGATCTCGATCCGAGCCTCACGTGATTGCTTCAGCGTTGCGCGAATGATGTCTTCGCTGATCCCAGTGACCTTGAGGTCCAACTGAATTCCGGTGATGCCGTTCTGCGTTCCGGCGATCTTGAAGTCCATGTCGCCGAAGTGATCTTCGGTTCCCAGGATGTCGGTCAGCAGGACCCACTTGTCTTCCGTTTCACGAACCAAACCGATGGAGATACCGGCGACGGGATTGCTGATCGGAACACCCGAAGCCATCAGGGCGAGGGTCGCACCGCAAACCGATGCCATCGAGCTGCTGCCGTTGGACTCGGTGATGTCGCTGATCACGCGGATCGTATAAGGAAAGTTTTCTGCGGCCGGCAAGACCGGAGCGACGCTTCGCTCGGCCAAGCAGCCGTGGCCGATTTCGCGACGGCCAGGTCCACGGATCGGACGGCATTCGCCGACGCTGTAGGAGGGGAAGTTGTAGTCCAGCATGAACTTCTTGCTGTACTCTTCTTGCAAGCCATCGACACGTTGTTCGTCGCGCTGGGTTCCCAACGCGACCGTGATCAAAGCTTGAGTTTCACCGCGTTGGAACATGGCCGAACCATGGACGCGAGGCAGCAAGTCGGTTTCGCAGACGATTTGACGCAAGCTGGCGTTGTCGCGTCCGTCGGGACGGGTGCCGGCGAGGATCAGATCGCGGACGACCTTTTCCTCCAAATCGTGCCAAATGCTCTTGAAACGCTTTTCGCAGACAGCGCCATCGGCGTTGGGGTCCGGGATGACTTCGCCCATCGCACGGTCACGCAACGCACGCACGGCGTCGGCGCGATCTTGCTTGCCGGAGGTCTGCTGTGCGGCTTTGAAATCGTTGTAGTACGCGTCGGTCAGACGCTGCAGCAGCCCGTCGTCTTCCGGCGGGGTGTACGGGGTTTTGGTCGGATTGACCCTTTCGTACAGCTCTTGTTGCAACGCGATGACTTCGCGAATCATCTTGTGAGCGAACTGAATCGCTTCCATCATCTCGTCTTCTGGCATTTCGTGGGCAAAGCCCTCGATCATGGCGACTTGCTTGCTGTCACCACTGACGATCATGTCCAGTTCGCTGGACTCCAGTTCGTCGTGCGTCGGGAAAACGATCAGCTCGCCATCGATCTTGCCGACTCGTACCGAAGCCAGGGGGCCTTGGAAGGGCAGCGGGCTGACGTGCAGCGCCGTGGAGGCACCGTTCATTGCCAAGACATCGCCGTCATGTTGCTGGTCGCTGGCGACCACCATGGCTTGGACCTGGACTTCGTCTTTGTAGCCGTTGGGCCACAGAGGACGAATCGGGCGGTCCATCAAGCGGGAGCTGAGGATTTCCTTGGTCGTCGGACGGCCTTCGCGTTTCAGGAATCCGCCGGGGAATTTGCCGGCTGCAGCGAATCGTTCGCGGTAGTCACACGTCAGGGGAAAGAAATCCAAGCCGGGGCGGGGGTCGCTCGACGCGGCCGCGACCAACACGACGGTCTCTCCGTATTGCACCAACACGGCTCCTGCCGCTTGCTTGGCCAATTGGCCGGTTTCGAACGACAGGACTTGGCGTCCGATTTTTCGTTCCACTCGAATTTTGTTTACAGTCACTTTCAATTACCTTTTTCTACCTACAAAACGACATTCACAATCAATGTCTCGCTAATCAGAGGCTGCGGATCTCCATCGACACTCAAAACGGCCAGAGGGCCGGAGAAAGCAAGAGATCTTTGCACGCCTCTGCGAGACGCATGCTGCCGGGAACCACACGGTCCACACAGCAGCGACCAACCAAAACGCTGACGAGCATCACACCGCTCGCTCAGCGATACGCGGGTGGCCACAGTTGGCGGTCAGAGAGAAAAAAGAGGCCGCGGCCGCCATCGGGACGGTTCGTGGCAGTTCGCCAATCGTCACGCCGATGCGGCCTGTCGGGCTATTTTCGGATGCCCAGTTTCCCGATGATATCGAGATACCGTTGCGGGTCCTCACCCCGCACGTAATCGAGCAACCGTCGACGACGGCTGACCAAACCGAGCAAACCTCGGCGGGAGGCGTAGTCCTTGCGGTGAGTCCGCATGTGCTCGGTCAATCCGTTGATTCGCTCGGTCAAAATAGCGATCTGAACCTCTGGCGAACCGGTATCGGCGTCCTTTGTCCCGTGTTCTTGGATCACTTCAGCCTTACGCTGCTTCGAAATCGTCATTCTTCTGTTTCTTAGCCGTGAATATTCAATAAATTTGTACTTCAAACTGTACGTCTATCCTGGCCGCGTAGTGTACCGGCCTTCGCCAGTCTCGCAACGTCAAAACCGGGATTTGCGGGATTTGTCCGGGCAACTATTTACGACCCGCTTCAGCCCAATACTCCACGCTCGGCGAGCCATTGGCGAATCTCCGCCGCCTGCTGGTCCGGCGTCCGGTCATCGCCCCCGCGAAGATGAATCTCTGGCTCCCGGGGGGCCTCGTAGGGATCGCTGATCCCCGTGAAATGCTTGATTTCTCCCGCCCGTGCCTTCTTGTAGAGCCCCTTGGGGTCTCGTGACTCACAGATCTCCAGGGGGGTGTCGACGAAGACTTCTACGAAATCCGTGTCGCGTCCCGCCGCCGTCACGATCCCCCGCACGCGATCCCGGTCGGCACGATACGGACTCACAAACGCAGTCAACGTGATCAATCCGGCCGACGCCATCAACGAAGCGACCGAGCCGATCCGGCGAATGTTTTCCTCGCGATCAGTCGCCCCAAACCCCAGACCGAACCGGTCTGCAAACTCCTGGCCGTGCTCCTGAACCAACGCCGCCGGTGGAGCACACAAACCGTGCCGAATGTTGTCGCCATCGAGCAACATCGTTGCACGGCCCTGTTCGTTGAGCTGCCGATCCAATGCGTTCGCAATCGTGCTCTTGCCACATCCGCTCAACCCCGTCAGCCAGACGACAACTCCCCGTTGCCCCAGCCTCGCCTCGCGCGACTCACGCGAAACGCTGTGGTCGTGCCAGACAATGTCACCGGGATCGGTCGTCATCTCTACTCCTCGGAACGAATGGGCAGCAAATTTGCAAAGGGGGTGGCCGCTAATCAATGGCCCGCGTTCAGCGAGCGACAACGCACCTGCCCAACAGAATACCTACTCAGCACAGTACTGATAGGTCGCTTCAAAGATCGCTTGGTCCACCACCCAAACGTCCGTCAAGTCGGTCGTGCTTTGCACCAAGTAGTCGCCCGCTTTTCCCCGCAACAGTCCCCAAGACGTTTGGACGCAAAAAGGCTCATGCCTCTGAATCGCCCGCACGGGCGGTGCATCAGGCTTCGGATCAAAACGCCTCCACTGAGTCGCTTTCCCCTCTTCGGCCGATTCGCCATCAACGGTCTCTACCTCCTCGGACGGGCTGTATTTCTCCAGCAGCTTGTCGGATTTCTGCCCCCACAGCTCGCCATGAATTCCGCGGCACACATAATCGCCGGGTTGGACCGTCTCCATAGCTTCAAGTGACTCAATGGTCTCTTCCACAATCGCCTTCCTGGCCCAAAGCGGCTTGACCTTTTTTGCCAACACCATCTGCTCACTGATTTCCGCAGACAGCGAACCGCCGTCGTTCAGCGGCTGTGACTCATCCATGTGGCTTCTCTCCAACGAGTTAACTTGTGATCGTATAGTTGATCCGCAGGCCGTCAGGCGGATTTTTTACCAGCCGCAGCGAGATGGAGAACGCCCGCTTCCCAAGCATAGGTGTGAGAACCGGACACGAACGAGAACCTCCAGCTTAGGTCGACGAATCGCCGATAAAATACCAGCTCGACCCGCAAGTGAGCGACTGGAGGTGCGTTCAAAACAATCATGGCTCCCCTCTCCCCCAAATCCTGGCGAGCCTAAGCGAGCCAGGATTTGGGGGAGAGGGGAGCCATGTTCTACGACGTCGACCTAAGCCGGACGCTACCGTTTGGCACCGGGATGGGGAGGCGTTTCCTTTTGAGGCATCCAGCTCTTTAGCTCGGAGATGACCTCCGCATACTTTGCATCACCGGCCAAGTTCTTCCACTCGTACGGATCGGCGACTTCATCGTACAGTTCTTCGTCGCCGTTATCGTACCGGATGTAGCGATATTGGGCCGATCGTACCGCGTGACGTCGGTGCCCATGCGTCGTCAATGCGGGACGGTTCCACTGCGCATCAGGGTCTCGCAGCAACGGCACCAGACTCACTCCCTCGCAATGTTCCGGCGTTGGTAATCCCGCCAACTCGCAGAGTGTCGGATAGATGCTCAGGAAATCCACCGTCCGCTCGCAGATGGCACCCTTGGGAGTGACCCCGGGCGCCACCCAAATCAACGGCGCTCGCGTGGCCTCCTCCCACAAACTGAATTTCCGCCAGTGCTCTTTCTCGCCCAAGTGCCAACCGTGATCGCCCCACAGCACGATGATCGTGTTGTCCCGAAACTTGGACTCGTCCAATGCGTTGAGCAACCGCCCCAACTGAGCATCGGCGTACGTGATCGATGCCAAGTAAGCCTGGATCGCTTCCTTCCAAACCCCTTTTTGGGTGACGTTGGCATGGTCACCTTGCGGCCCCGCAGTTTTCACACCCGCTGGTGGCACATCGGCCAAGTCGTTTTCGATATGCGGCGGCAACTGAATTTCACTCAGCGGATGCATGTCAAAGTATTTCTTGGGAACCGACCAGGGCATGTGCGGACGAAAGATTCCACACGCCAAAAAGAAAGGCCGGTCGTGCTCGGCCGACAACTGATCGGCACAATAGGAAACCGTGTGATAGTCGGCCAGCACGTCGTCGTCTCCCTTGAGCACGGACCATGTGATGCCGCCGGCGTTGTTGGCTGAAATCTTGCCCTGCGACTTTGGCTTGGTCTTGGCACCGAAATCGTCCCACTCGGATTTCCTGCCGCCACCACCGTGATAGATCTTTCCCGCCCCGACGGTCAAATAACCATTGCTGCGAAAGTGCGAGTTCAGCGTCTGATCAGGACGGATGTGTGGCCGATAGTCGTCCGGGTTGTGATAAACACCTGTCGTTGATGGCCTCATACCACTCATCAACGCGGCCCTGGACGGATTGCAAGCCGGCGCGGCGCAATACGCGTGTGAGAAACTGACACCTCGGTCGGCCAACCGATCCAAGTTCGGCGTGATCGTTTGCTCGTTCCGCTTCAGATGCCCGACCCAATGATTCAAATCATCCACCGCGATGAACAACACATTGGGCCGAACATTGGGCCGAGAACTGGCACGATCCGCTGCAGCATCGTCCGCACATACCATGGACAACGGGAGAACCCAAATGCAGGCAACCGCACCACCGGTAACGATTAGCGATAGGATTCTGGCGAATCGGGATGACAAACGAGACATAAACATTTTCCTGTGGCGGCGACACTTGACGGGTGGGCGAGATGATAAGCTGAACATCGCACGGGCTGACAAGCCATACAGTTTACTGGGAACCACCACGCCGTTGCGTGATTGAAATCAGAAAGGGCTGGCTGATGGGAGCATTGCAACTCGATGAAGACTTTGTGGATTCCCAAGCCCCCAATGCTAATGCAACGTCCAACGGTCGAGGGCTGGTCGTCAAAGGGAAATTTGTCGTACTCCACCAAAGCGACGATGAGACCCTCCTCTTCGGTGAATGCTCCGGCAGCGGCAAGTCCAACTACGTTTGCTCCTGCGATTTCATTCGCCCCAATCAACCGACCTATCGCTGCACGTGCCCCTCCAGACAGTTTCCCTGCAAGCATTGCTTGGGATTGATGTACGCCTTCGTGGGCGGAAAGAAATTCACCGTGGCGGACGTCCCCGAGGACTTGGCCGCAAAACGCGAGAAGCTGCAGGAACGCAAGGAGAAACAAAAGGAGCAATCCGACAAGCCTCGCAAGGTGAACAAGGCCGCGTTGTCAAAAAAACTGCAAGCCCAACTCAACGGCTTGGACCTGCTGGAGACCTTTACGTTTGACCTGGTCCGTTCCGGAATGGGGAACACCAATGCCAAGACGGCCCGCGACATGCAGCAACGTGCCAAACAACTTGGCGACGCTTACTTGCCCGGCGCCCAAGCAGCCCTGCACCAATACACTAACTTGTTCGTCGGGGCCGATGGCAAATACGATGGAGAACTCTCTTCCCAGCAACGGGAGACCATTTACACCGAGGCACTCGATCAACTCACACGACTTTCAGCGATCATCAAACACGGACGTCGCTACTTGCAAGCCCGAGTCGATGATCCTGAACTGCCGCCCGAGACCGACTCACCGATCGCGGCTTGGCTGGGACACGCTTGGCAACTGCGTGATCTCCGCGCCGCCGGACTGGTCATCGAGAACGCAGAGCTGATTCAGTTGGCGTTCCACTCTCACGACGATCACTCGCGTCAAGAGTACATCGACACCGGCATTTGGATGAATTTGGCAAACGGAGCGATCCAACTGACGCAGAACTTTCGCCCCTACAAGGCGGCGAAGTACATACGCAGCGAAGACAGCTTTTTTAAAATCGCCGTCGTCAAGGAACTGTGTGTCTACCCAGGCACCGTCAACCCTCGCGTGCGTTGGGACGAATTCGAAACCCGCGAGATCACCGCGAAAGATTTCCAAAGCGTCGCCAAGTTTGCGTCGGCCGATTTTGAGTCCGCGATGAAATCGGTGCGATCGGGACTGAAGAACCCGCTCTCGGAAAAACGTCCCGTTGTGGCGTTGCGTTACAAATCGCTCGGTCAATTGCCCGACGGCGAGTTGGCGATCGAAGACGCAAAAGGAACTCGCATCGTCATGACCGAAGCCGGATTGAGCGAAGAACCACCATCGTGCCATTTGATGCCGATGCTGCCCGAAACGCTTGCCTCGGGGCAAACGATGGTCGGTCGCATTCATCAAGATCTCGACAGCAAAACGTTACGGCTCAAACCACTCTCGATCATCACCGACACCCAAGTGTTTCGACTGACTTTGTAAGGAACGTTGCCGATGTCAATCACCCTGCTGCATCAAGTCTTTGACGAGACTCGTCGCTTGGCGATCGCCGGCAGTGGACTCGCCGAAGACGACTTTCGCCTCAAGAAACTGATCGAACCACTAAGAAAGAGCGGCCAAAAAGCACCGGTGTTTGCAAAGGTCGCTGACGCCGCCCAGCGTTTGATCGATGCCAAACCCAATGATTCGGCAACCGCTCTCTTGGATCTGTCGTCTCTGGTGATGGCAATCTTGTACACGCAAGGTGAACTCGGAGGCAGCGGGAAACTGCACAAGATCCAACCCGTCGGGATCTCATTCACCAGCACGCAAACACCCGCGAGGCTTCTCAAGCCGGTGATCGAAGCTCTGACGACAACCGGTTCGGGTCGCATGGAGATCGTTCGCGAGGCTCATCAACGCGGCGTCTTTGAGGACCCCAGGTTGGTCAACCATGCCATCGCTGCGTTGGACGATGTGTACGCCGAGCTGGCAGATTTTATTGAGCAAAAGGTAATCGTGGGCTACGCAGCCGCCATCGTCCCCTTGATCGAAAACAACATCAAAATCTCGGGGCGAGGAGGCGATGCCAGACGCCTGCGTTTGCTACATCGCTTGGCTCCCGAGAAAGCGAGGCCCATCGTCTTGGAGGCGTTTGAAAAAGGCTCCAAAGAAATGAAGATCGCCGGCCTTGCTTGCTTGGGAGATTCCAAAGAAGACTTGGAGCCGTTGATCGAACAAGCGTCGGCAAAATCCGTCGACGTTCGACGCGTCGCCGTGCAACGCTTGGTGAGATTGGATGTCCCCGAGTCCAACACAGTCCTGGAAGCCTGCTTGGACGGAAATGATGGCCACAATTTTGCGCACCTGTTTCGTGCCAGCAAGAGCAAGAACTTGCTCGATGCGATCCTCAGCCGCTGGGATTCGGCGCTAGAGAGTCTGCTCGGGATCGACCCCAAATCACGGCCCAAACCGGCCGAGAAAAAGATGCTGGAGCAGCATCTCCTGCGTCTCCACTCGCTCTCCATGGCCATCCCCTATCGCGCAAACCATGCAGTCGAGAAAGTCACTGAGCAGGTGCTGGATCTTTCAGATCGTTTGATGCATTACAAAAGTGGTTTCGCCGATGGAGGAGACTTGATCTCATGGGCCGCGGGTTGGATCACGGCTTGCGCTCGAAAGCCGCTGCAAAAGAAACTTGCATCGATGCACGCGACCATCCCCATGGTCGCCTATGACGAATGTCTGCACGCCGCCATGGAAACCATGACCCCCAAAGCGTTCTACGAAGCGTTCTCACCGATCTACAACGAAGCCGTCACGAGGGAGGCAAAAGGCAATGCAAAAGTCACCGCCAATCGGACGAAATCGCAACTGCGTGATTGCCGAGAATCTCTGACGAGATGCCTGGAGGAGAGATCGCCACTGCACGTCTATCGTGATCGCTACAGCAACGATGACGATCGCGCTGACATCCGCCAAGAGGACGAAGGTGTGTACGCGCGCGAGAACAGCCAAACCGCGGTGCAACTCGATCCACGCTGGGTGAAGGATGCCATCGCCAGAAACGACTATCCGCTGTTGCTGATGATCGCGACGCCGAAAAACACCGACGCGATGAAGTACTTGATCGACAAGGCGGACGCAGGCATCAACGATCCCAAACAGGACGACTACCATTTGATGCTCTTGCTCAAGAAACTCGCGATGTGCAAAGTCAAGCAGGCTCCCGACTTGATCTTGCGATTTCTCGGCAGCGTCAGTGACTCACGCAAAAAAGGGAACAAACCCAAGTACGGCTACCGATCGCTGTACTGGCTCGGCGAATCGTTTCCTTACCTGTCCGCCCCGCAGTGCAAGCAGATTCAAAACGCTCTGGAAGGAATGCATGACAGTGTTGTCGATGAAGTCCTCGTCGCGATCGCGCGATCCAGCGACAAACGAAACAAGTTGAGCAAGACATGACCACAAGGACGAGAACCTGACCGATGGCAAAAAAGAAACCTTCCTCCTCCAGCGACACCGTGGCGAACGATTCGATGCTGCGCCAGCCCGCCGAAATCGCCTTTGCCGAAGAAATCGACGCGTTGATCAAGGCCGACAAAGATCCCAAGCCGACCGGATGGAGCATGTCGCCGCGCAGCGTCCTGAAGTACATCGTGGGTGGAGATGTTGGCAAGCTGAAGATTCAACCCAAGTACGTCGGGAACGATCGGATCGTGCAAGTCGCCATCTCGACGTTGCTCACCGACCGAGCGTTACTGTTGATCGGCGAACCCGGCACCGCAAAATCATGGCTCAGTGAACATCTCGCCGCGGCCATCAATGGTGACAGCACCAAAGTCGTTCAAGGCACGGCGGGAACCACCGAAGAGCAGATCCGCTACACTTGGAATTACGCGATGCTGATCGCTCACGGACCGAGTAACGACGCTTTGATCAAGAGTCCGATTTATCGGGCCATGGAGTCCGGTACGATCGCTCGTTTCGAAGAAATCACTCGCTGTGCGTCCGAAGTCCAGGATGCCATGATTTCACTGCTGAGCGAAAAACGTTTGTCCGTCCCCGAACTCGCCACGGAGTTGCCCGCGGCAAAAGGCTTTTCGATCATCGCGACTGCGAACACGCGTGACCGTGGCGTGAACGACATGTCGGCCGCGCTGAAACGTCGTTTCAACGTCATCGTGCTGCCCACTCCCTCGAACATCGAAACAGAGATCGAAATCGTCTCCAGTCGTGTTCGCGACCTTGCCAGTAGCTTGGACTTAAACGCTGAACTACCAGACGCGGACACGATCGAGAAGATTGTCACGATCTTTCGCGAGCTTCGCGACGGTCAAACACTTGATGGAAAGAACAAAGTCAAAACGCCTTCGGCCGTTCTTTCCACTGCCGAAGCCATCTCGCTGCTGGCCGGCAGCATGGCACTGGCGGGAAACTTTGGCGACGGGACCGTTGCCGCTCACGACATGGCAGCCGGGTTGCAGGGTGCCATCATTCGCGACGAGGAAAAGGATGCCATCGTGTGGCAGGAATACCTGAAAAACGTGATGAAGAAACGTGGCAGTGATTGGCGAAGTCTGTACAACGCGTGCAACGAACTCAACGGCTGAGCGCATTGATGGCCAATGAAAGTCGAACCGCCGACACACGCCTGTCACGCAATGACGTTTCCGTGTTCGGCGTACGCCACCTCTCCCCCATGGCGGCGTTTCAACTGCGCAAGCACCTGGATCAGGTTCAGCCGACCATCGTGCTGATCGAAGGGATGCACGATGCAACCGATCTGATCGACGACATCGTCCGTCCGCAAACCAAACCGCCCATCGCGATCCTCGCCTACAGCCAGTCGGTCCCCGTTCGCACACTGGTGTACCCGGTTGCACGCTACAGCCCAGAGTACCAGGCACTCGCTTGGGCAGACGAACACGGAGTCCCGTCTCGCTTCATCGATCTGCCCTCCGAAGTCTTCCTGGCCCTGCAAGACCAGATGATGCGACGTTGGGAAGAAGCGATCGCCAAAGAGACTTCGGCGAGCGAAGAAGAGACTGACCCGCCCGAGGAACTCGCTGAACCGGATGTTGCAGCGGAACCGCCATCCGCGATCCAAGTGCCGGTTCGCCGCTCGGTTTATTCGCGAATCGCCGAGCAGGCCGGTGAGGACGACTACGAATCCTTTTGGGAAAGATACTTCGAACACTTGGAGATCGACGGTGGCTATCGATCAGCCGCGTTGGAATTGGGAAAACAACTTCGCCAGACCGAGCAAAGCGAACAGGAAAACTCAGCGGATGCCCGCGAAAACAACAACCGAGACGTCGCCGAAAACCTGATCCGTGAATCCTTCATGCGTCGCTGCATTGACGCGGCGATCGCCGAAGGTCACCAACCGCAACGGATCGTCGTGGTCGTCGGCGCGTTCCACGCCAGCGCGCTGGGTGACGAGCTGGACGCCATGACGGACAGCGAGCTGGAATTGCTGCCGCGCTTGGATTGCAAACGCACGCTGATGCCGTACTCCTATTTCAAACTCTCGTCACAGTCCGGCTACGGCGCAGGCAATCACGCTCCCGCCTACTTTGAAATGCTGTGGGAATGTCTGACCAACGCGGACAACGGGATCGACATCGGTGTCAACCAAGTCGCCCCACGCTACCTGACCAATGTCGTGAGACAATTGCGGGCCAGCGGCACACATCGCTCGACCGCGGAAGTCATTGAGTCGGTTCGATTGGCAAGGGTGCTCACGTCACTCAAGCACGGTCACGCTCCGGTTCTGGCCGATTTGCGAGACGCTGCAACTGCGGTGATCGGACAGGGGGATCGCCCGTTGCTGGCCGAGCCCATGGCGAGAGTCGAGGTCGGGACCGCCATCGGATCGCTGCCCAAAGGCGTCAGCCAAACCTCCATTCAAGATGACTTCAACGAGAAACTCGGTTCTTTGAAACTGGAAAAGTATCGGGCGACGACGAAGTCCGACTTGACCCTGGACCTGCGAGAAAACCGACACGCGAAATCAGAGCAGGCTGCTTTTCTGGATCTCAATCGATCCACCTTTTTGCAGCGACTCAGCTTGCTGTCGGTTCCATTTGCATCGCCCGCGGCGTCCCACCAAAGTTCTGCCACCTGGGCGGAAAACTGGCAATTGCAGTGGTCACCCGAAGCCGAGATCGCGTTGGTCGAAGCGGTCCTGTTGGGCGAAACCATCGAACTGGCATCCGCGTTTCGATTGAATCAACTGATCGAGGAATCGACCAACGTCAACGACGCCGCCAAATTGGTCGCGGTGGCGGTGCGATGCGAACTGTTGCCGGGAATGCTGGCCGCGAAATCACAACTCCAAGCTCTGGCCGCTCAGGCATCGTCGATCGCGGACGCGGCATCCGCTGCATTTGAATTGATGCAGACCATTCGCTACGGAGATGTTCGACGTTTCGATCCCGCGCCCTTGATTCCACTGATGGGCGAGCTGTTCGTGCAAGCCTGCTTGGGACTGGTGGCATCGGCACAGTGTGATCAGACAGCAGCGAAACGCATCGTCGCCGCCATGGATCAACTGAATCAAGTCGCCCTGCAGTACGATGACGTGGTCGACGAAGCCTTGTGGGTGGAGCGTCTCCATGAACTTTCCTCGCGTGATGATCGCAATCCCACGCTGTCGGGTTACGCCTGCGCGATCTTGCTGGAACGCTCCCAAATGGACAGCGAGGAGTTGTCACGCGAAGTGTCTCGACGACTATCGCCGGGTGTGGCGGCCGACTTGGGAGCGGGTTGGTTCGAAGGTCTCGCAGGTCGAAACCGATACGCTCTGCTAGCTCGCCAGTCGCTCTGGAAACAACTCGATGCGTACATCGGCGATCTCGACGATGAACAGTTCACGCGGTCCGTTGTCTTCCTGCGTCGTGCGTTCGGTGCCTTCAGTGTCGCGGAAAAGCGAGCGATCAGCGAAAACTTGGGCGAGGCTTGGGGCACCGGTGCCGACTTGGCCAGCGAAGTCCTAGAGCAACCCCTCAGCGAGACCGAGCAATCGCAGTTAGATGAGTTGAACGAATTTGATTTTGATGATTTCTAGCGGTGAGGAACGATGCAAACAATCGATGAAGAACAAGTTCGACGTTGGCGATTGATCCTCGGAGCTGATGCAGAATCGGAACTCGGCAATCAATGCGGCACCGGGGTCTGTCCCACGCTGTCGGATGATCAGCGACTGATGGATGAAGCATTGGCGGCGATCTATGACGAATCACAAGACGGCTCATCAGGAAAACGCTCTGCAGGGCTGGGTGGTTCCTCACCGCGAATGGCCAAGTGGCTCGGTGACATTCGGAATTACTTTAGCGAAGACGTGGTTGCGGTCATCCAAAACGATGCAATTGAGCGCAAGGGACTCAGGGAACTGTTGTTCGAACCAGAGATGCTCAAAAACGTCCAACCCAATGTGCAACTCGTCGGCACACTGATGTCACTCTCCGGACAAATCCCAGAGCGAACCAAGGAAACGGCCAGGATGGTGGTCCGCGCGGTCGTTGATCAAATCAAACTGCAGTTGGAGCAAAAGATTCGTCAAGCTGTCACCGGTGCCCTGAATCGTAATGACCATTCCCCGATTCCCAACGTCAGCTCGATCGACTGGAAATGGACGATTGGCAGGAACCTCAAGAATTACAACACCGATCTGCAGAAACTGATTCCCGAGCGCGTTTACTTCTACTCGCGAGCCCAACGAAGCAATAGTTGGACGGTGATCGTCGACATGGATCAAAGCGGTTCCATGGCGGACTCCGTCGTCTACGGTGCCGTGATCGGCTCTATCTTTGCAAGTCTGCCGGCTCTCAAGACTCACGTGATCGCGTTTGACACCGAAGTTGTCGACTTGACCGAACAATGTGGGGACGATCCCGTCGACATGTTGTTCGGTGTTCAACTGGGTGGCGGAACCGATATCAACAAGTCGGTCGCCTACTGTGAATCGTTCATCACATCGCCCAATGAAACCCTGTTCATCCTGTTGACTGATCTTTTTGAAGGCGGAAATCAAGCACAGTTGGTGCGGCGTTTGGAAGACATGGTCGCCTCAGGCGTCAAGGTACTCTGTCTGCTTGCGCTGTCTGACTCCGGTGTGCCGTACTTCGATGAGCGTCTCGCAAAGAAACTCGCGGACTTAGGAATCCCTTGCTTCGGCTGCACCCCGGACCATCTCCCCGCGTTTGTGGAAGGAGCCTTACGAGGAAACGACCTCCACGCCCTCGCCGACCGCATCAAGCACACCGCGAACTGAATCTGGTTCCGCCAGGCCATCGTTTCATTAAGGACACTTCCGCCGCAAATGCCGTAGTGGATTTCGCCAGAAATCCTGTGCAGAAGGAATTCGTGCGAATCCCATTACCATGTGCACTAGTGCGCTATGAGAGGGCGAGATCGTCCTTACTTCGCTTTGGACTCCAACCGCCAGATTTTGACATCGTCGATGTGTGTGGCGTTTCCGTTGACGGTGAAGTGGACGCTTTCTTTGGTGGGGTGCGCGATGCCCGGCGATTTCAAGACTCCTATTTCTTTGCCATCGAGTGTCACTCGCATCTGATCACCAAGGATCTCGATCGTCATCTCGTACCAGCGATCGGACTTCAAGTCCACCGCCGCGGCGACTCCACGTCCGATCAACAACTTGTCCGCCGCAGATTTCTGCTTGGGGTCTCGCCGCATGGCAAAGATATCGTTGCGCATCACGCCTTCTTTGTCGTCACCCAATCGAATCTGTTTGGGTGCAACGGCGACCCGACAGATGTGTCCCGCGTGAGAACCTTTGTGATTCTTGTCGTCGAACACGATATTGAACCGAGGGGAACCAGCCAGCTGAAAACGAAAGGACACCAAGCAGTCCTGCATGGGCAGATACACTCGCCCCACCGAACCATGATCGGCTCGATCCTGCGTCCCCACTAAAACACCCTCGCTGATTTTGAAACCCGGAATGATGACCTTCCAAGGCCCCAGTTCCGTCCGCTCAAAATCGTCCTCAAACAACAACTCAGCTTTCGTCCCCAAAGCATGTCCTGGACCGTCGTCTGCAAAACAATGGGGCATCCACAGGCTGATGAGTAGGAACAACAAAAGAAATCGATTCATAGGATTCATAGAATGGTCATGCAGGATACGACTTGGGAAACAACGCGACTAGTTTAATCGCTCAACAAAGTCTATTTGCGTTGACTCTCCATCCACACTGCGTACTCGCTCGCGGTCACTTTGTCATCACCATCTGTATCTGCTTCACTCGGGCTCATGAGCATGGTTTTCCATTCGTCCTGAGTCAAACTGCCATCGTGATTCAAATCGTAGCGCCCGATGAGCCGCTCGGCGTAACTGAAATATTTCGAATCAATGGCACCCTGACTCTGAACGAGGGCACGTCTGTCACTGAAACCGCTGAGCAGGTGGTTCAACGCATGAAGGCCAGTTAATTTCGTGGCACGATCATCCGATTTGGCGGCATCCACGATCAGCGGTAGCACTTCCAGGTTTTCCTTGACGGTTAGTTCCGCAAGAGAACACATGATGGGTGTTGCGTCGCCCTTTCTTAAGTATTCAGGCAACACCCGCGTCAATTCACTAGGAAATCTACGCAGCATTGCGACCAAGGCAGCAGTGGGTAGGCCGTCCTGCTTGAAATCCCCGATCGAAATCGCACCGGCGTGCCGCTGAGTTTCTTCTGCGAACTCATTCGCGTACTCAGCAAACAATGGCAATATCAGGTTCACGCATTCTGTGCCAGTCAAAGTCGAGTACGGAATCATCTCGAGAGCATACTCCAGTTCTTTCTGTCGCCCTTCATCTCCCTTGTTGCCACCGAACGCTTCACGAATCCTTTGGTTGAATCTCTCGTCGCGGTACTTCCGCTGCTTCAGGATCTTGATCGCTTGATGATGGCAATCTGAACTTCGATCCAGTGCATCACTGATCACGATCTCCCTCAAAGCCTCCGCCGCGTTGACCAGTACCTCAGAAGTCCCATCGTTGGCAGCGTCGTCGTCAATAGGAGCGTCTGCAGCTGGCTCATCAGCGTAAAGGACGGATCCATAAAGGGGGAAGCTAAACACCGACAACAACAGCAGGAATACAAGTCGCAGCATGGCTTTCCTCAGACGAACAGCGAGTATGAGTGTTTCAACGAAGACCACGATTAGCCACCAGCCATTCAAAGCGACGTCACGGGGCCTTCGAAAGGGTGCGAAGGTCGTTTCTAATTCAAAACGCGGCAGCTATGGGGCTGAAAACACACTTGCGATCATAAAAAGACTTGAAAGACTAGATGTTCCGATCCCCAGTAAGGCACCGAGTCGCCACCCCGCTGCCGCCCTGGGCAATCGAAAAAAGGCGACGAGGAACAAAATGAGACTCACGGGGCCAGCGCAGACGACCATCCAACCCGCGATGACGAGAAACTTGTCAACGAACCCGACTCTCAACTTGAGTATCGACGCCAGTTGATCCGGAGTCAAAGTCGCCAATTCCTCAGGCGGCGTCGAACAGCGAAAGGTCGCTTCACAAACGGGACATCTCAGAACGGTCTCGTGCGTGACCCAAATGGCAATCAGTCCGTACAGTTTGTCTCGCGTTCGAAAACGAAAGGCATCGGTCTCGTTGCATTCATTGCACTTCGGGCAGCACAAAGTGACTTCAGCGGAACCGACGAGCAATCGTTCTTGATATACAGACACAGATGAGGAATCCAGCGAGTGAAGCAAGCAGTACGCAGTGGCATTCTATACGACAACGCAGCACTCTCGTCATCCTTGCAGGAGTTGCTCGGCTCATCATTGTACGCTGTAGCAGCTGCAGGTGGTCACCAACTGTTCGCCGTTTCCCTCAAACGCACTCTGGCGTGCGATGAAGGCAGAAAGTTGCATTCGCACACTCGTTAGACGACAATCAGCAGATCAGGTTCCTCTACGATGGATGCAGTTCATCATTGAAACCAAGTATTGAGAGGATGTAAATCGGTTGATTTGGGGCAAGACAGGAGCCATTCAAGTCTTCTGTCTGTTTGAAAGATTCATCCAGCGAACGCGTTTCACATTAAAGGCGGAGAGCAAGAGATGGCAAGTTCGCTTGAAAGCACGGTCTCCTCAGGCACACTCCAGCGTGCACGGGCTCAGGAAGACGCGGCCTGGGAGTCACTGGTTCGGCAGTACACGCCGAAGGTCTATCGCTGGCTCAGGCAGAATTCGATCGCCCCGCAAGACGCGGCGGACTTGGTTCAAAATGTCCTGATACAGCTTTTTGTTTCGCTGCCTCATTTGGAACGCGACCGCGAGCAGGGCAATAGCCTAAGCGCATGGCTCTTCGTCGTCACCCTGAACACGGCCCGGGATTATTTCCGCGGTCAAGCTCGCATTCCCGATGCATTGGGGGGATCCGACGACCATCGCATCAGTGATGCTGTCGGCATCGACGAGACTCCTAGCGAAGAGCTGATTGCAAAAATCTGCCGTCTTTATGAAATTTTGGAGTTGGTTCGTCGACGAGTCGAGCCCAAGACTTGGCTGGCGTTTTGGCGTTTGGCCGTCGACGGGGATCCCGCGGCTGAAATCGCCGCGGACTTGGGGATGACCCCCGGTGCGGTGCGACAAGCCAAATTGCGAGTCATCGAGCTACTACGAGAAGAAGGGCTTTAAGGAACCGCGTCGAACCGATCGAGAAATTTTTGCGTGACGGGGTTCGTTATTCCAATTGGCACCATGGAGCTCTGGCGGGATTGAGCTGTTGCGGGCAATGGAATACGAGTATCAAAAACGTGGGAGCGGAAATGTCGGATACCAGTGAACCGCAAGATCGAACGGGCAAAGCAGGTTTGTCTGCTTTGTTGACCAGCATGGGTGAATCGGAATCGAGTGGTGCCTTTGCAGCGGAATCGGAATTGCAGCAGGCCATCAGTCGCGGTTTGCGAATTCCAGAAACTCTTTCAGGCTCGCAGTCGGCTGACCATTCTCGGATCGCGAGGGGAACACAGATCGGTCAGTACGAGATTTGCGACTTCATCGGTTCAGGGGGGATGGGGAGCGTCTATCTCGCTCGCCATGTGCACTTGGGTACCTCCGTGGCGATCAAGTTGCTCTCGCAGAGGCGGGAAAGTGACACCCACGCCGTTGCCCGGTTCGAGCGTGAAATGCGTTTGCAGGCCAAGATCGACCACCCCAATGTCGTCGCAGCGATCGACGGTGGAGTCGACGACAATCGGTACTATGTGGTGATGAAACACATTCTAGGACACGATGTCCATCGAATTGTCCGTCAACTCGGGCCGTTGCATCCCGGAGTGGCGTGTGAGATCGTCCGACAGGCGGCGCTGGGGTTGTCGCATTTGCACCAAAGCGGCCTGATTCATCGCGACATCAAACCGGCCAATACGCTGGTCGGGCTCGACGGAGTGGTTCGCCTGATTGATTTTGGACTGGCTCGCGTGGACAGTCAGCAGGAGTCACTCACCAAAACAGACCACATCGTGGGCACGTTGAGCTACATGGCGCCCGAGTTGATCTCTGGCCGAGAAGGTATTTCAAGGCAGTCAGATCTCTATTCGCTCGGCGCGACGTTGTATTTCCTGCTGACCGGCAAGCCACCTGACCGGCGGCTTTTTTCATCGACAGATTGGCGAGATCCCGAGCTACACAGTGATTCGATGTCACCGAAACTGTACGCGGTGATGGAGCGGTTCTTGTCGCACGAGCCACATCAGCGTTTTGAATCAGCGACCCAAGCGGCTGAAGCGTTGAATTCGCTGACAGATAAAGAGGCTTTTGCCGCATTGCTGGACGAGCTGCGTCGTCAGCCACAGTGGAGAGAGGGTCGTGAGTTCACCTCGCCATCCGATTCGTCGGTCGAGCATTCCACCAACAAAAACCGTGGCTCCGATTTGACTCTGATCGGCAAACACAATCAGGGTGGCAGCCATTCGGTTGCCGAAGCCATTGGTGATGGTGGTGCGCAGAAGGGCCGCTTTCGCCATGCAGGATTGCTGTGGGTGGCACTGACAGTTCTGGCAATCATCACTGCTTCGGCCGCGTATCACTTCGCTGACAACGAGGACGTGATCCTTCCCGACCCCAACGTGGGATTGACCCAGAACGTTGACCAACCTCCGGTCGACGCGATCACAACCCAAGTGCCGCGAGCGGAATCACAAATGGAAGCACTGCACCGCAAAATGGCTGAATTCTTGGTCGCCCGCGGCGCAGAACTTTACCTGTTTCCCTCCAAGACGGTACGCAGCATCGATCAATTGCCTGCGGAACCCTTTATCTTGCTGAACATCAAGGCCAACGAGCGAGAGATCACCGACGACGACTGCAAAAAGTTGGCCCAGCTAACTGGCATCAAAGCGTTGCAATTGGGACGCAATCCGCTTAGTGACTTGGCGTTGGAGCACCTCGCCGGGCTTGAACGACTGCAATGGCTCTACTTGGGTCAAACCGCCATTACCGACGCAGGTGTGATCCACCTGTTACCCCATCGCGATACGCTGGAGACGATAGACATTCAATCGACGGCAATCACTGATCAAGGCGTCGCAACTTTGATTGGCTTTGAGAAATTAAGGGAACTATTCCTGGCAGACAATGCCATCTCAGACCGTTCGCTAGACGGTTTGTCGCGTTTTCCGTCGTTGAAGCGATTGGATTTGTCGGGCACTGAAATTTCAGACGATGGATTGCCACAACTTTCAGAACTTCCCTCGCTTGAGTACTTGCTCTTGGACCGGACGATGATTTCGGATGCAGGTCTCGGGATCATTGGTGACCAGTTAGCCCTGAAGACACTGTCGATCAAATCGACTTCCACCACAGAGGCTGCGGTCCAGCGACTGCGAAAAACGTTGCCCGAATGCCAGATCACCTGGACATCCTCCCAGTAACCCAGATCGCAAACGTTCAGCGGTTCTGAATTTCAAGAACATCGACCCTAGCGACCTGTCGTTTTGTACAGGCCCTAGTTCATCAGGTTCTCTGTTTGTCGGGGCGGCGCAAACTTTTTGCGTGACGCGTCTCGTTATCTCTGTAGGGACTCTGTTCTCTTTCGATTTGACGGCGTTTGGTGCCGGTGACTCGCGCGATCGCGATGCCTGCGTCTCTCGATTTCCTCACGTCAAGTCACCTGAATACCGGCTGATACACAGAGAAAGACTCAATGCTGTTTCCAGAACGCCTGAAATCATTTGTGAGCCTGCGATCCCTCGATGAGGGTGGTCGTCGAAAGAGAAGGGCTGTCCGCAAGCGTGCGGCTGTGCGTCGCGGTCGTAGAACATTACTGGAAAAGCTGGAGCGAAGAAATTTGCTCGCATCCGACTGGCAGAATCCCCTGGAGCCGGCCGACCTCAACGGTGACGGTCTCATCACCGCGTTGGATTCACTCGTTGGCATCAACGCATTGCAGGATCGTGAGTTGGTCGCGGTGGATGGACGTCTGAGCGAGCGTCAGGATCACGCCACTTCGGCTTGGCTGGACGTCAATAGCGACGGCTATTTAACAATCGAAGATGTTTCAGCGGTGCAAACAAAACTCACGGATGTGAATCGAACTTTATCCGGATCGATCCATGTTTTCCGTGATCTGTCCAACAGCATCGGTGGTCAGTCATTGAGTTTCTCACCCGCCTACGAATACCGGGTCGACGGCAAATCAATTTCGTTATTGCCGGTCTACGAACAAATGGTGGTGGGTTCTCGAGGTCCAGACGGACTGACCGTTGCATGGGGAAAAGACCGGCTTTCTGAGTTGAATGACGGCACGTTGCTTGTGGATCTGGATGAGATTCGCTCCACGGATGACATCGAGTCGGCGCGAGAGTCGCTCTTGGGTGCCGACTGGACGGGGCCGTTGTTTATTGATCCCCGGAGTGGAGATTCGCTGATTGCGACCAATGAAGTGATCGTCGCGTTGTCGGATGGCGTTGACCAGGACGCTTTTTTCACGTCTCAGTCACTGGAGTACCGTCCGCTGAGAGGCACTCCCGATCAGTTTGTGATCTCACTCGACATCTCGACATCGTTTGCAACATTAAGCACTGCCAACGCATTGGATCAGGACCCGAGAGTTCAATGGGCGGCGCCAAATTTCCATCGCGAGTTTGGACTGCAAGCCGTGATGCCCAATGACGATTTGTTTGAAAATCAGTGGAGTTTGCACAACAGCGGACAGTTTTCGGGAACGGAAAACGCAGATCCCAATTTGCCCGAAGCATGGGAGATCGAGGATGGCAGCACCAACCCGATCGTCATTGCGATCGTCGACAACGGTGTCGACCTGACGCATCCTGATCTGAACATCTTTACCAATCCGGGCGAGATTCCCGGCAACGGATTGGACGACGACGGCAACGGATGGGTCGACGATGTCCATGGATGGGATTTCCACAACGACGACAATGATCCCGGTCCCCACGGGCCTCTGGACAACCACGGCACTCAGGTCGCTGGCGTTGCCGCAGCGATCGGAAACAATTCCATTGGCATTTCTGGGGCCAATCCGAACGGAGTGATTCTGCCGATCAAGATTGCTCGCGATGACAATGGTGTTGGCGTAGGCGGCGGCAATGGTGGTGGCTTCATTAGCGATGCGCGAAAAGCGGAAGCAGTCTACTATGCGGCCGGTCGAACCGCGAACGGGTTGGGGACCTGGAAGGCGGCCGACGTGATGAATCACAGTTGGGGCGGTGGCTCGTTGAGCACAGCTCTCGAATCGGCATTCCTTTGGGCACAGGACGTCGGACGCAACGGATTGGGTGTGATCAACGTGGCGGCGTCGGGAAACAGCGCGGAAACGGTGAGCGGTGTTTCCTATCCCGCTTCGTCGACCTATACGATCGCGGTCGGTGCGACGGACAACAACGACATTCGAACCGACTACAGTCAATACGGACCCACTCTCGATCTGGTCGCCGGTGGCGGCGTTAGCGGAGCATTGATCGTCACGACGGACCGCCAAGGCGAGAGCAATGATTTCTCGGGCGACTACACCGGAACCGGAGGCGCGAGCGGAATCGCAGGCACATCGTTTTCCGCTCCGCTGGTTGCCGGTGTTGCATCGCTACTGCTCTCGCGAAATCCTACGTTGACGGTTTCCCAAGTCCGCTCGATCCTGAAGGAGAGCGCAGACGAGGTCGGTGGCGCCGTCTACACCGACGGTCACAATGACGAATACGGGGCTGGACGCGTTAATGCAGAGCAAGCATTGAATATGGTGACTGCCGTCCCTGAGATCGACGTTCGCGGTAATGGTCAATCGATTCCCCACAACAATTCCACGACCGAAACATCTGATCAGACGGACTTCGGCAGCACCTTTGTCTCTGGGGGAACCATCCAGCAAACCTTTGCCATTGCCAGCACCGGCTCGCAAGATTTGGAACTGACCGGCAGTCCTTTCGTGGAGATCTCCGGAACACATGCCAGTGACTTCACTGTCATCACGCAACCTGCGGACAGCACACTGGCCGCCAAGACAGGCAGTCAAACCTTTACCATCGAGTTTGATCCGAGTGGTCTAGGGCTGCGGACCGCAAACGTCACGATTGAGAACAGTGACAGCGACGAAGGCGTTTACACTTTTGCCATCTCCGCAATCGGAACCGGCAGTGCTCAACCGGAAATCTCCGTGCGAGGTAAGGAAGTACTGATTGTCGATGACGACAGCACGCCATCCATTGTCGATGGAACCGATTTTGGTGCCGCTCAGGTTTCCGTGGATGCCGTTTCGCAGAGCTTTGTGATCGAGAACTTCGGCTCCTCGGTGCTGAACCTGAGTGCAGATCCGCGAGTTCAGATTCTGGGAGCGGATGCGCCTGATTTTTCGGTGACGTCGCAGCCCGGCGCGACGATTCCCGGCGGCGGTGGCACGGATGCTTTCACCATCACTTTCGTTCCCTCGGGGTTGGGGATTCGACAAGCGACGGTGGTGATCGAAAATGATGACGCCGACGAATCTACATTTAGCTTTCAGATCCAGGGTTTCGGTCAGATCTTTGATTTTGGAGACGCGCCGGCTCCCTATCCTGTCACTCTCGCCGATGACGGACCACGTCACTTGGCCTCCGGGCCGACACTTGGTTCCGAACGAGACATAGAGCTTGACGGTGCAAACTCGACTGCTGCAGATTCAGATGACTCGACAGGCACAGCGGACGATGAAGATGGAGTGAGTTTTGGCGTCGTCCAAGTCGGCCAATTGGACGCTAGCGTTACCGTCAACGTACAAAACGCTGCCTCGGGGGCGAAGCTGGATGCGTGGATCGACTTCAACGCCGATGGTAGTTTCGACGGGCCAGGTGAAAAGATTGCCGACTCCGTTTCGGTAAGCAACTCGGACAATATCCTTTTCTTTGATGTGCCGGCTTGGTCCGTAGTCGGCGAAACCGCTGCGAGGTTTCGTCTCAGCACCGCCGGACACCTCGGTACCCTAGGCTTCGCTGACGATGGGGAAATCGAAGATCATTTGGTCGAGATCCTGGTACCCGACGCATCTACCAGCCAGTTCACAGCGGCTCACAGCGTATCCAACTCTGCAACAGGCGCTAAACTGGTTGTCGCTGCGGATTTGGATGGCGACGGCGACATGGACTTGGTGAGTGCCAATCAAGTCGACAATCGAATCGCTTGGTACGAAAACGATGGCAACGAGACTTTTGTGACGCACCCGATCCTGGCAACCGTGTCAGGCGTCTCCACATTGGAGGTTGCCGACTTGGACGGCGATGGTGATCTCGACATCGTGACGGGGACGAATAAGCCTGTATCGTACGACAATGTTTTTTGGCTGGAGAACAACGGTTCGGAATCGTTTGTTCGTCGGACCATCGGGACCCATTCGACAGGATTGAGCGACGCGCAAGTGGCGGCCAATACCGAAGTCTTGGGCGTAGATGGACTGAAAGTGGTCGACATCGATTCGGATGGTGATTTGGATATAGTCACTATCAGTCAGGAGGTTATCGAGGGAACTCACCTTGGCAATATCAGTATTCTCTACAACAACGGCAATGAGATCTTTGATACCAAGACAATCACGTCAACCGACGCGGTCAGCGGCGGTCAGGCGGTGGAGGTGGCCGACGTTGATGGTGACGGCGATTTGGATCTGATCACAGCGACTCATGGTCAAACTGAAATCGACCAACCGTCAGACCAAGGGATGATTCAATGGTGGGAAAACCAGGGACTCAACGGATTCTTGCCACGAGAAGTCGAAGCGGTCGCGCCCGGTGCGAAGTCCGTGTTTGCAGCGGATCTCGACCAGGATGGACATATGGATGTCATCGCCGCAATCGCAGACAACGATCGGCTTGCTTGGTATCGAAACGATGGTAGTCAGAATTTTACGCGTGAAATCCTCTCCAGCACATTGAATTCTGTCGGTCACGTCTATGCGTCTGACCTAGATGGCGATGGTGACCTGGATCTTGTCTCGGCTTCCTTTTCCGACAACTCCATCCATTGGTTTGAGAACGATGGCAACGGTACCTTTGTTACCCATCAATTGACGAATGCCGCTAACGGTGTGGAAACGATTGGTGTGGCGGATATCAATGGCGACTCCGTGCTTGACATCTTTAGTGCGTCATCCACCACCAACTCCATTGCCTGGTACGAACAAAAAACCATCCGACTCTCGATTGCGAGCGATACGGCTGTGCTCGCCGAAGGCAACTCCGGTACGACCGCGTTCACCTTCACGGTGACCCGATCCGGCGATTTGAGCGGTGCGACAACGGTCGACTATGCGGTCAGCAGCACGGAAGCGAACGGTGTTGATTTTGGCGGTGCGTTTCCGACAGATACCGTGTCGTTCGACGCCGATGAAGTGACCAAAACGATCACGATCAACGTCACTGGCGACACGGCGGTGGAACCCGATGAGAGTTTCACCGTCACACTGAGCAACGCATCGGCGCCCGCGACGATCACGACGGCCTCGGCGGTGGGCACGATCCAGAACGATGATTCAACCAGTTTGGCAATTGCGCCGCAGTCGGCTGTGCTCGCTGAAGGCGACTCGGGCACGACGGCGTTCACCTTCACCGTAACGCGATCCGGGGATTTGAGCGGTGCGACAACGGTCGACTATGCGGTCAGCAGCACGGAAGCGGACGGTGTTGATTTTGGCGGTGCGTTTCCGACAGATACCGTGTCGTTTGACGCTGATGAAGTGACCAAAACGATCACGATCAACGTCAGTGGCGACACGGCGGTCGAACCCGATGAAAGTTTCACCGTCACACTTAGCAACGCATCGGCGCCCGCGACGATCACGACGGCGTCGGCGGTGGGTACGATTCAGAACGATGACTCAACCAGCCTGGCAATCGCGGCGCAATCGGCTGTGCTCGCCGAAGGCAACTCCGGCACGACGGCGTTCACCTTCACGGTGACGCGATCCGGGGATTTGAGCGGTGCGACGACGGTCGACTATGCGGTCAGCAGTACGGAAGCGGACGGTGTTGACTTTGGCGGTGCGTTTCCGACAGATACCGTGTCGTTTGACGCTGATGAAGTGACCAAAACGATCACGATCAACGTCACTGGCGACACGTTGGTCGAACCCGATGAAAGCTTTACCGTCACACTGAGCAACGCATCGGCGCCCGCGACGATCACGACGGCCTCGGCGGTGGGTACGATTCAAAACGATGACTCAACCAGCCTGGCAATCGCGGCGCAATCAGCTGTGCTCGCCGAAGGCGACTCAGGCACGACCGCATTCACCTTCACCGTGACGCGATCCGGGGATTTGAGCGGTGTGACGACGGTCGACTATGCGGTCAGCAGCACGGAAGCGAACGGTGTTGACTTTGGCGGTGCGTTTCCGACAGATACCGTGTCGTTTGACGCTGATGAAGTGACCAAAACGATCACGATCAACGTCACTGGCGACACGGTGGTCGAACCCGATGAAAGTTTCACCGTCACACTTAGCAACGCATCGGCGCCCGCGACGATCACGACGGCGTCGGCGGTGGGTACGATTCAGAACGATGACTCAACCAGCCTGGCAATCGCGGCGCAATCAGCTGTGCTCGCCGAAGGCAACTCAGGCACGACGGCGTTCACCTTCACGGTGACGCGATCCGGGGATTTGAGCGGTGCGGCGACAGTCGATTATGCGGTCAGCAGCACGGAAGCGGACGGTGTTGATTTTGGCGGTGCGTTTCCGACAGATACCGTGTCGTTTGACGCTGATGAAGTGACCAAAACGATCACGATCAACGTCACTGGCGACACGGTGGTCGAACCCGATGAAAGCTTCACCGTCACACTGAGTAACGCATCGGCGCCCGCGACGATCACAACGGCGTCGGCGGAGGGTACGATCCAGAACGATGATTCAACCAGTTTGGCAATTGCGCCGCAATCAGCTGTGCTCGCCGAAGGCGACTCAGGCACGACGGCACTCACCTTCACGGTGACGCGATCCGGGGATTTGAGCGGTGCGGCGACAGTCGATTATGCGGTCAGCAGCACGGAAGCGGACGGTGTTGATTTTGGCGGTGCGTTTCCGTCAGATACCGTGTCGTTTGACGCTGATGAAGTGACCAAAACGATCACGATCAACGTCACTGGCGACACGGTGGTCGAACCCGATGAAAGCTTTACCGTCACACTGAGCAACGCATCGGCGCCCGCGACGATCACGACGGCGTCGGCGGTGGGTACGATCCTGAACGATGATGTCTCCGCAGTCTCGAATACTGCGCCGGTGTTGAGTGACGCCTTTGCACCTGCTTTGCCTAGCATTGACGAGGGCAATTTGGATCCGGTTGGAGTGCAAGTCCGTTCCATTGTTGTCGACGGATCATTGACCGATCCTGACATACCGGCGGCCGTTTCTTTTCGCGAGGGCAACACCAGTTCGGGAGGTGATGGCTACACGACGGGTGCGGTGACGATACGAAAGGTCACGAACGAGGGGACGGGTGGCGACCAGAATGAAAACTCCAAGGATCAGATCATCATCGGGCTCAACGAGCCATTGGTTGGGCAAAGAGAAAAGCTTCGCGGTCTTTTTGAGTTTGACTTGCTCGGCTTGACGACACAGATCGGAGCCCAGACATTTGATGTCACAGGCATCGAGTTCGTTGTTTACCAAGCTGCAGCAGGCAGAAACGAAGGGGCTCCGGCGGCCTCTGTTTTGGATCTGCAGGCGTATCTCTATGGGCATGACTTCGATGAAGCGTACGCGACGTACGATCATCCCTCGGCCGTCGACGGGTCAAGCGGGACGGATTTGACCGAAGGAGGGTCAATCGGAACCCCGGAGTTCACGAGTCCGCTTTCCACTGCAAGCGTCAGTGCCGTCAGCGGCGGTGCCAATCAGGATCAAGTCACTTTTGGCGCAACCCTTGATTTTCAGTCAGCCTTCCAATCTGCCGTTGCAACGGGTACGCCGTTTCGTTTGTTGGTCAAAGCAGACCCGACGATCGAAGACATCACGGCATTTTCATCTGGATTTGACGCACACTTTGCTCGTTTCGCTTCAGAATCTCATTCCACGGAGTCGCTCCGGCCGGAGTTGAATGCCTCGCTTGCAGCGCAAGAGGCAATTGCCATCACGGGGACAGATAACGACAACGGCGGACAGTGGCAGTATCGTTTGCAAGGCGAAAGCTCTTGGAACGCGATGGGAGCTCGCTCGGATGAGGCGGCATTGCTGCTTGGTCCTAACGATGAAATTCGTTTTGTTCCCGCACCTGGCTACAGCGGAACACCGTCGTTTGCGTTTCGCGGTTGGGACCAGTCCACAGGAACACCAGGTGCCACACAGGACGTGACGATCAATGGAGGACAAACCGCTTTCAGTGCGACGACAGACACGGCGTTCATCACTGTGAATGATGTCTCAATCGCTGAGACACAAATCAGCCTCGATGGCTCAGGGGACTTGTTGGTCGAAGATATCAACGGCGGCAACAGTGATGACACGCTGGTGGTTTCTCTCAATGGCGTCAACCTGCGCATCCAGGATCTGAACAATGAGTTGATTGCGATTGGTGACGTTATTCAAGTCGATTCCAACACCGTCGAAGTTCCTACGGCTGATATCACCGGTACCAACGGCGTCATCATCAACTCCCTCGGTGGCGATGACCGATTGACGATTGATTTCACCGGAGGCAACGTTGCCATTCCGATCCTGTTCCATGGCGGATCACAGAGTCCATCGGGCGCAGGGGATCAATTGATCTTGCAGGGTGGTGGGACATTCGCAAGTGGGCTGTTTCAGTTTGATGATCCGGGCTCTGGCACCATTGATCTGACCGACAATGGGATGATCACCTACACCGGATTGGAGCCCCTTTTCGCTTCCGTCTCTGTCACTGATGTGACACTTCAGTACAGCGAATCACCGGAAACGATCAGCGTCAACTCGTCAATCAATGGCTTGAGTACATCGGTGCAGTCCACGCTTGCTGGGACGCTGGAGATTGCGAATCCCACTGGTACGCTGCAACTTCTTTCCGGCGATGTGGGTGACGATTTGGTGCAGATTGATGGCTTGCCGATCGACTATCCGTCGAACTTGATCTTAGACGGACAAGGTGGCTCGGATACGGTCGCTATCAATCCGTCGGTATCGCTTGCTGTTGGCAAGTCGTTCAACGTATCGGCGGACGATATCACTTTACCCAACGGAACCTCCAGTGTCGCCACATCGGGCATTGGCGAGATCCAGTTGATTGCGGATCGATCGATCACATTGTCGCCGGGCGCCAGCCTGTTGACGGTCGATGGCGGGATTTCACTGCAGTCCAATGCATCGGGTTTGGTCAGCGGTGATTTTGTCGGTATTTCACTCGACGCAGCCCACTTGCAAACATCTGGATCGGGGACGATCCAGCTGAGCGGCAGTGGCGGAAACGCGGGGGACAATACCGGTGTTTCCGTCCAGGGAGGAGCCATCGTTGAGTCGACGAGCGCTCTCGTGGGAGCAGGCGGGATTGTCATCACGGGCGTTGGACGTGTCGGAGTCGGCTCTGACGGCGTTCGGATCGTGGGCAGCCAAACGGTGGTCCAGTCCAGTATGGGAGCCATCCAGATTGAGGGTTCGACCGGTGACGACGACGGTGTTGTCATCGCAAACGACTCCCAAATCAAATCATTGGGCGCGGGACCGGATGCAGCCACCATCACGATCAATGGAGTGAGCGGGACGACCAACTCCAGTGTCGGTGTCGCGATCGGTAACGGCGCTGAAGTCACATCGTCAGATGGCGATATTCAGATTGGCGCCGTGGGTACCGGAGGGCAACGCAGCTTGTACGCTTTCAACGGAGCCGAGATCAAGTCGACCGGGACGACGTCGGATGCCGCCGATGTGCGGATCGATGCCAATGGAGGGAGCGATGATGCCATTGAGTTGGGTGACCTCAGTGGCGGTGCATTGATTTCAGCATTGTCAGGAGACCTGACCATCATCAGTGATGCATCGCCTGATGGTTCTTCCGGAATCAATCTTTTTAATGGTTCCACGATTCAGGTCTCCGATGGAACGCTTCGTATCACTAGCAGCGGAGGCAGCCCGGGCGGCGTTCAACAACCGGCCATCGTCCTGTCCAGCACATCCGTTGGAAAGATCCTGTCGCTCGGCGACGGAGACATCGAGATCACCGCGTCGGCGGGTGAAATTCGCAGCGGTGGCACCGATGCAGAGATCAGCGTGATCGGTGGAGATTCAGCCGCAGGAAGTATCACGTTGATCGCGAATGAAATGGCGTTGGATGGCGGAAATGTGGGTGGTTCGGTTCGGACCACTGGCGTCGTGGCGATCAAGCCGCTCGGCGCAGCCACGACGATCGGGCTTGGTGGAGGCGTGGGAACATTGAATCTGAACGATTCTGAACTGAGTCGCATTCATGGTGCCACCATCGAGATCGGCGACCAGATTGCCGGAACCGGTTCAATCGATGTGGATACTGCAACATTCAACGCTGCCATCGTCATTGCCGGCGGAGTATTGCATGACGCTGAAAGCGGTGTTGATTTGATCGCACCCAATATCGAACTCAATACTGATGTTTCTCCTGGTCAGTCGCCCGGTGTGTTGTCCCTCGACGGGAATGTAACGATCGGAGCCAACCGAACTCTGGAACTTGAGATTGGCGGGACTTTACCAGGAACGCTTGGTTCCAATCACGATCAGTTGGTCACGACAGGCACGCTAGATATCGGCAATCTTGACACGTTGTCGATGGCGGCGATTGGTGGGTTCGTTCCCGTCGATGGTGATCAATTCATGATCATTCAACGCAACGGTGGTAGCGGGGCTTTCGCTGGTCTGCCCGAGTCTGCGCTGATCGTCGACTTTCTCGGTGCCGCCGGAATCGACGGGACGATCAGCTATGTCGGCGGAGATGGCGACGATGTCGTGATCTCGGCAGCAAGTCGTCTGATGATCGTCGACACATTGGCGGACACCCCAGACGCAAATCCAGGGGATGGCGTTGCCCAGGATGCCGCCGGAAACACTTCCTTGCGAGCGGCGATCGAAGAAGCGAATGTGATACATGGACACAATACCATCCAGTTTGCCGATTCGCTGACATCGGGCGGACCTGCCACCATCGTGCTGAACGGTTCCTCGCTTTCGATCAGCGATGACTTGACCGTGACAGGACCCGGCTTGGGAGTTCTGTCGCTCAGTGCAGCCCAGAATTCTCGTGTCATCACGGTCAGTGCGGACTCGGACGTGAACATTGCTGGCTTGACCATTCGCGATGGAGAAGACAACGGGGCTGGCGGAATCGACAACCATGGAAATCTGACGCTGTCCGATGTTCTGCTGACCAACAACACGGCAACCGGTTCACTGATCCCGGGCATCGGAACCTTTCCAAACATCACCTACATCACGATTCCAGGATTTGGTGGCGCGATCTATAACCGAGGCGACTTGAATCTCACGCGAGTCACTTTGTCCGCGAATGCGGGTGATAAAGGCGCCGCAATATTCAATACTGGCACTACCAGCTTGAATGCCAGTTTGGTCGACTCAAACGTGGGACTCGCTCAACTGACCACGCCAGGCGAAGTGTTGTACACATCGACGCCGGATGGTGTTTTGAACATTGTCGATTCAACGATCTCTAACAACGTGGGAGGTGGGATTGAACTGCAATTAAGCGGTACGGCAAATGTGGAGCGAACTCTGATTGCGGGCAATGAGGGACCAGGAGCTCGAATCGGACAGTCGTCGAGCAGCTCAAATCCAGGCATTCTGAATCTGGTGAACAGCACGATCAGTGGCAACACCGTTGCAGGCAGTGGTGGTGGTCTGTTGGTTTTTGCTGACAGCACGGTGACGATTGATCACAGCACGATCACGCAAAACCGAGCGGACTCCTTCGGCGGCGCCACAGGAGCAGGCGGCGGTATCTACAGCACCAACGCCACGATCAATATCCACAACAGCGTCATTGCCAGAAACTATCGCGGGACCTCAACCACCCCGGATGATATCGCTGGCGATCCAGTCACCAGCAGTTTCTACAGCTTGATCGGAGACACTGCATCCGCTGGTGGCATCATCGATGGGGTGAACGGGAATATCGTGGGAGCGGATCCAAGGTTGGGTCCGCTTGCAGACAACGGCGGCAACAGCTTCACCCACAAACCGTTGCCTGGCAGTGCTCTGATCGACGTGGGTGATGAGAACTTCACGCAACCACCGGACATCGACCAACGCGGAGTCGGTTTTTCCCGAGTCCGAAACGCCAGGCTAGACATCGGAGCTGTCGAAGTCCAGGACGTGGTCCCTCCCGCACCTGCACCTCGAATCGTCGATGTCGGCGTAGGCTCCACATCATGGAATCAAGCCTTTCGCGATGCCATCGATGCTGATGGTCAAGGAATGATGCTGACGGGATCCAATGATCAGCTACGGGATGTTCCTTTTATCAACGCGGATCAAATCTTTGTTCGCTTTGACCAGCCGATTGCACCGACCGATGGTGGTCAATGGCTGCCTGATGATATTCAATTGATCGGCTCGCCAACGCTGGGCCATACGTATTCATTCTCCGACGTGGAATTCCTGTCCGGCAGCAACACACTTGTGTTGACCATTGATGGGATGCTCGTCGCAGACAAGCTGCTCTTGCATATCAATGCCAGTCGCGTCATGGGGCTCGATCAATCCCTGGACGGTGAATGGGCAACCGATCAAAGCGATCCGTCGGGGGATGGTGCGGCTGGCGGAGATTTCAATTTTCGTTTTGATGTACTACCGGGCAACTTCAACAACGACTTGCTGACCAACACCACGGACTTATCAGCCATCAGAGCACTGGGAACACAGATCGCGGGAATCACGCCTGATTTCAACATGTACGCCAACGTCAATGGAGACCTGTTGGTGAACACGACGGATCTTTCCGCGATCCGCAGCCTGGGAACGCAGCTCTTGATCGGAATCGCTGAGCCGACTCAGCCAGCTCCGAGCTCTCCAGGTATTTCCAAATCATTTGCCGCGGCAAGCAACTACAGCGGTTTGGCAGCTTCAGGGATCGATCCGACCGAGCAAAACACCGACACAGATTCTTTCGATCTGATCGCGTCGCTGGGGCTTGACGTTGTGCCCGCAGATTTACAGCAGGAGAGTCAACTGCGTTCAACCGAGGTGGACGCCTTTTTTGCAACGTTCACAGATACGACTGGCGAGACACCCGAGCAGACGGATCGGTCGAACCAACTCAGCAGCAACCTTGATACCCCTTCCTTTCTTCCCTCAATCTTTGGAGATCACTGGCAATGAACAAGAGCCTCTTAATGGCCGGACTTAGTTTTTTGATTGCGATACCGGCGCATGCTGCCATTACCGTTTCGATCGATGCATCGAGTGCGGGTTCCGACATCGTATTTGCCGACACCGGGGGGACGATCAACATGGGAGTGTTCGCCACCACAGACGGCGCAGGCGTCATCGCATTCGACTCATTTGATTTGTTTTTTGATATCGGCATCGACGGAAACGGTATGCCCGACCCCGGCATAACATTCTCTGCGACTCCCGTGACACCTGGAGCCGTTTTCTCCAACTCGGCAGTGAACCCCGGAAACCTGGTCACAACTTCCGTGGCTCTCGCGGACGCGGACATCCACATTTCGGCGGACCGTGGACTCTATGATTTTGCAGCGGAAGCCGGAGTGGGGACGCCTGTAAGACTTTTTGATTTGAATCTTGACATCGCACCTGGAACAGCGGCTGGTACCTACACCATTCGTCATCGTGACAACTCAGGTGCTTTACTTGCAGTGAACGATGGGGGGACGAATCTGTATGCAACACAGCCTGCGGAATTCACCCTCGGGTCGGGTAGCTTCACCGTCACCGCGGTTCCTGAGCCTTCCTCGATACCTGTCTTGTTCGCTGTCGGGATGTATCTGTTGCGTCGTCCAAAACGCAAACAGACGACATGAGCTCTCGCTGACTTGATTCTTCCCAGTTTCGAACTCTCAAGCTTCGACATCCTTGCGATTGGGGACTGACAATCCCATCTCCCAATAGAGGCAACATTTCGCGGTCAAACTCCCGCTTCGCAGCGACCAACACGATCGTCAATGGGATTGCGACGAGAACGACTCGCAACAAAGCGACGACCCAGGGCTTTTGATTACGAATCTGCGGTGCCTCACTCACGCAGCAAAGTACTGGCGCGAACAAAATAGTGAGCGCCGACATGGTCGAGATTTCACCGAAGAACCGACCGACGAACAGAAGGCCAAACAGACCAACCACTCCCAGGGCGATGATGGCCGGCGCAAGGAAGCTGTTCGGTAAGCGATCCTCGCAATCTTTCCTCAGATATCTGGTGGACACTCGCGATGCGGCCGATACGCCAAACACGGTTGCAGCCAGCGGGATCGCCGCAGCTCCTCCCTTGATGTACCCCGCCAACATCACCGTCGTGCCGGCGCACTGAATCGCCAAGCAAAGTGCAAAGGCAATCGAGATTCCACCGCTGCGTTGGGTGACGCAAGACAGTGCGCCCCACACGATTACCAACAGAATGCCGGAGACCGCGATCATCGCGTTCGCCTGCCACGCTGTCCAATCATCTGTGACATTTAAGTAGACGGACTTGTGAAGCAGAATGCGTGGAATCGCGATGGCGACGACAATACGCAGTAACCATGAAACGGCGTTGGAAATCGGCGTTGACGTAGCAATCAGCTCAACAAACAGCGTCACCGGGACCACGATCATCAATAACCGATCGAGACCGCTGGTTGGTGGAAACGATCGGTGATACCCCAACCAAGCGTAGCCCGTCACCAGACCCAGCCCGAGACCGACGACACAGACAGCGTTTAGCCAACTCGTAATGACGGATCGTCGCACCGCAATCATCACGAAAACGAAAACAGAGCTGGTGATTGCCGCAACCCCCATTGCCTGCGCGTAGAGCAGAGGCTCGGGCATCGGCTACTTTCGTACGCCTTCGCAATCAATCAGGATCAGCGCTTTGTCTCCGATGGGACCGATCGCTTTTGGATCGAATCCGAAGTCGCTTCGCTTCAACGACAGCTCAGTCGAAAATGCGACCCGCTTGACATCTTTGAAGACGTGTTCTTTGCCACCCATCAAAACCAGCGTGATCTGCTTCGTCGTGCCGTGCATCGTGAAGTCACCTGTCACTTCGTACCCACCATCGATGGCTTTCGTGCTGGTACTCTGGAATTCGATCGTCGGGTATTGCTTGGTGTCGAAGTAATCCGGTTGACGCAGGTGCTTGTCCCTCGCTTCATTGGCGGTATCCACGCTATCTGCTTGAATGGTCAATGAGAACGTCGACTTGGAGGGTTCTTCGCGGTCCAGTGAAAACTTTCCGGAGACCTCATTGAATCGGCCATGAATCCAACTGATGTCCAGATGCCGGGCCTTGAAACTGACGGAAGAATGGACTCCATCGTAATCGTAAACGTCCGCCGCAGACAGGACGCCGCCACCGCAAAGAAGGGTACCAATTAAGACCGCAGACGCAATAATTCGATAAACGCGTTTCATGCAATTGTCCTTGCGAAAATGAGGGGAGCAAAACCGTTGACCATCGTAACAGCAGACGATGAGCAAAGTGTCATCGCGGAACGCTTTGCGCAGAAATTCCACCGGAGAGAAACTGAAATGCCACGCCAAAGACTCGGGCGTCGTTTCACCGAACACCGATCAGAAAGTTGGCTCACTATCGTTAACCCACTCCGGTTTGCGAAACGCCAAAGCCTCTACTCATTCCTGGGGGGCGACGCGTCTTTACTTGGGGGCCGCTTGGCGTAAACGCTAAGTCTTTGCATCTCATAGCGTTCCATAACTCAAGATCAAGAATCTTCTTCTGACTCACACCCGCAGTCCTCGAAGTCGCTAAGATAAAGTTGGTTCGTACTATCGGTGGTTTGTCGTGTGCGAACAAATTTCAATGGCGGGCAATTCGCGGGGCGGGGCAAACTCTTGACATTTCTGTCAACAACCTCCTCAGAACATCGATTGACGTGTGGTAATTAGAACGAGCATCTCCATCTGCTTCGGTCCACATGAGAGTCAGTATCAAGATCCATGTTGCCGTGTTGGAGAGAACAAACCATGTTCTTGCTAGGTTCTATGTCCACTCAGGCGACTCGTCACTTTTTTGTTGGTCACCTTGTTTTTTCTAGGAGTAGACTGATGCTACGTGGAATACTTTCTTTGAGTTGTGTGGTGGGCTTGGCCTTCTTGTCCTGTTCGCCTGCTGACGCTGCGAAACCGCGTCACCTTGTTCAGTGGCTGGGCGCCACCGCCGACCACACAGCCGCGATTCAAAATGCGGTGTTAGCCGCTATGGATGACAATGGAGTGGTTGAGTTTGCTGCCGGTCGTACTTACCACGCGAAATGGATGTACATTACTTCGTCGATGCGAACCGCGAACGGTAAACCGTTTATGCCTTCGGGAGTGGAAGGCAACGGTGCCATTCTCAAAGCAACAACGGGGGCATCGCACACGCTCTTTTACACTTGGTTGCCCCAAGACGCGAACAATCCAGACTTCTTTGTCCGCAACCTGACGATGGATTCGAATTACCTTTGTGACTACTCGTTCCGTGTATGGGGCGCGCAGACAACGCTGCTGGAGAACTGCGCTGCAACACGAGCCAACTTGGCTGGCGTGCTGCTTCAAGCGACCGCTGGAACCTACTCGCTGTCAAATGTGGTAGTGCGACAAGTCATCGCACGAAACAACGACAAGTACGGCTTCGAGGTTCGCGGGGCGGCAGGTGCAGTGACCAATCTGAAGATTGAAAACTGCTACGCACACTACAACGAGTCAGACGGATTTTACCTTGCGCATTGCGAAGCTGACTTGGTCGGATGTGGTGCTGAGGTCAATGATGGATACTCGATGGTCCTGGGACAATCTGGAAAACCAGTCTCCAACGTGAATGTGCTGGGTGGATACACGGAACGCAACTTTCCTGCGGCAACCGCGTCCTCGCAACCGGGGGTACACCAAGGCGTCTATGTAACGCCGGGTGCGGCGACCAATGTGCGGATCGTTGGAGGGCGTTTGATTGGGAAGTTTACGTACGACTCGCAGCTCACTGGCGACTCGCTGATTCATTCATACGGCCACGCAAGTTTGGGATTCAATGGACAATCTCCAGATCGGCCCAGGAACCAGACTTATGACTACAGCCCTGTCTTGCCAAGTGTTGACTCGACCAATTCACTCAACTCGGCGTACTTTGACGTGCCTGACTATTTCAGTGCCACCAATCCGACACGCGATGCAGACCTTTTGGCTCGTAATGTCGTTCTGGTCAAAAAGAACCCGCCTCTAAGCGACTACAAGTCTCGAATCGATGCGGCACTCCTCACTGCTGGTGCCACGAACGCAGCGATCGCGTTTGAGCCTGGACAGACTTACCCCACCAGTGCATTCACGATCCAGAATTTCTTTACTCAAGGGCAATACAAGACAGGTCCTGCAGGAGTAATCGGAAATGGCGCGACGCTGACCGCGCTCGGGTCAGGCAGTCAGTTCATCAACTGCTACCGTACGCACGGCGTCATTGCCCCCGGTGATGCATTCGACAAATACAACTTCTTCATGAGAAACTTGACGATTGTTTCTAACTCCGGTTACACGAGCGGTCTCAAGATCAGTGGTTGTAAATGGTTCCTCATGCAGGACTTGGTGATCGGCGGAGGGTCCACGTATGGAATCCGAATCGTTGCTCTACCCGGCGACGGCGTCTATTACAATACGTTTTCCAATGTCGCATCCTCTGGCAATGGAACAGGAATGTATTTGGATGCGATCTACTCGGGTGCCCAACAAGGCATCTCGTTGGCTAACGTCGGTTTTCATCACTGCTTGTTCAGCAATAACTCACAGCGTGGGATCCTCTGTGAAGCGGCTTCGGTGACATTGAATCGATGCGAATTGTCAAACAATGGAATCGAAGGATTTCGAGCCAACAAGTGTTACTCGACTGATTTGATCGATTGCGATGTTCTTTCCAATGGAACACGGGCGATGCACTTTCTGTATGGTTCCAGCAGTTCTTGGTCTGCGGGCGGACATGTCTTGGGAGGGAACGTCTCTGGAACCGTGCTGTATGATCCTGCACCAAACAACGGATACTCGTTTGTGCAGTCCATGATTCACACTCAAGGGACATCACCTGCCGACTATCAGCATGGTTTCTGGCTCAGTGGTGCCAACGGTGGCAAGAACTACGGTTCGATCCACGAGGATCTGTCACACTAACGGATTGTTGGTTTAATTCCGTGTTAGAGATTCAAAGACTGTAGGATGGGTATTCTTGCCCGTCTGAGTACTGAATGTCGGCCAAGAGAGGCCGACCTACTTTGAATCAACAAGTCGCTAAGCATCACTCCGATTGATTTGGGCTAAAAGACAGCACGCCCATTTTTGATCGGGCTTCACTGTTAAATGCCAACGCTAACGAATTGGCATCTCATATCGCCTCTCTCCGCCGCTGACCATGTCGTCGGTGGGGAGAGGCTTTTCTACGATTCGTGAACGGGCATGCATTCAGTCAACCTCCTCTTGAATCGGCTCTCCGAATCGGTCGAAATAGATCTCATCAAAAACGTAGTCGAGGGTCGGTAGACTCTCCCACAGTTCTTGCGGCGGGTACTCGAAGGTTCCGGCCATGCACTTCCGCCAAGCCGTCTGCCCCATGGCAATGATTGCATCGGCAAGGTCGATGATCGTGTCATCGGAAACCTCATCAGACAAAAAGCGGTTTTGGATCACATCAAACGCATCCGCTTTCAGTTGGTCAAAGACTCGGTACCACTGGACGATACGTTGTCGATCCGTCCCCCACAGTACTTTGTGCTCCGGATCGGAACGCAGGACGTCGATCGCGTTCCAGAAATCCTGCTGTTCGTCCGGTGGTTGATTGGGCATGACGGGGGACTGCAGATTTGATGCTTGGATAGAAACTGCGTGTGAAGAGACAATTGACTGCCACGCACGCGATCTGCGATGTCAGGGGAGATAATCCATTGACTATCGCACTCGGTAGTTGGATTCGCCAGAATTCCTTGCGAACAGGATTTCTGGCGAAATCCATTACCCATCAAGGGATCTCTAGCGAAATCCACTACGGCACCTATCGTTAGCAGCCTGTTAGTCCCCGTTGGTCATCTCATGCTCGATTTTTCAGCAACGCCGCAATTTCTGTTTCACCACGCTCCAACGCGAATGCGTGTGCATCCATGCCTTTCATATTTTCGCCATTGTATCTCACCCTGTGGTCGATGCCGGCATTCAATAGCAACTCGACAACTTCGATACTGCCGGCGTAGATCGCGCTAAACAACGGGTTTCTCGTTGACACGTCAGTTTCCAGTTGACTTCCCTTTTGAATCAACAAGGCAACCACGTCCGCGTGTCCTTCAGCAGCAGCCTGCTCAATCGGCAGGCTGTCTGATAGTCCGCCATGCTGATTGGTTGGCAGGCCCAGGTCGATCAGGTAGGCGACGATCTCCAACGCCCCCTGCTTCGCTGCAAAATGCAGCCATGAGCCAAACGGGGTCTCTTGCACAAGGCATTCGGGATGCTTGGAAACGGCGTCCATGAACGCGTTAAGGTCTTTCGAGCGAATGGCTTGTTTCAGCGGGCTCTGAAGCGTAGTTGATGATTTTGCCACTATTGCATTATCCAAACATCATCGGCGGAATCGTCCCAATAGGGAACGTTGCGTTTCGAAAGTTTCTTCTCTCCTTTCCAGGTGAAAGCTTGGAAAAGAGGTAGAACAACCTTGAGCAGTTTATCTGGTTGAGGGCACGGCATCAGGATCCTGATCCAACCAGACTCAGTCTCTTCCCCAGCCAAACCTCCCACAAACGGCTCATCAGGGGTGGAAAGGATGATCGAATCGGCGATCGTGTCTCGCAGCATCGCGATCTTCTTGCGTTCCGAATTCGTAGGTGATTCTCCCGCCAACTGGCAATGAAGAACCAGAGTTTTTGATTGAGACTTCTCAAACTGTTTTTGATTTGTCTTGGTTTTGGCTCGGTCCACGCACCCATCATCTGACCAAATCGGATCAAAAAAGAATCCGAGTAGTTTGTTGGACTCGACGCGAGATCGAAACTTATCTCCCGTCAAGACCCGGGAGGGATGTTCCGGAATGCGAAAGATGGCAGCTTTCTGTGATTTCAGTTTTGATTTGTAGAAATGGTACTGCGAGATGTCGTAGAAATAGTTCGGATTGTCGTCGAGACGGATTCCAGATGTTTTCTTCGTATCAAGAATCCCCGGTGCAAGGGTCGTTGTTTGGAAGGCGTAATAGAGACCAAACTTCGAATCCACTGGCAGCAATTCGCCGTGGGGCTCCAGCAGATCCCTGACCGCCTCCACTGCCCGGCGGCTGAATACCGGCACGTGAAAGTCACAGCAAGGAAAGTCATTGAACGGGTTCACATTTTCTTGAAACGTGAACGTGGGTTTATCCCAACGCTTCGCCAGTCTCGGAACGGCAAATCTCGAGGTCGTAGGGTAGAAGTGTGTGAAATCATAGGTCCGTCCATTCTCGTTAGTGATTCCCGGCAGATCCCACCCGAATCCTTCGAAGCGAGGGTCATCACTGATCGGACGTAAGCGATAGATTTGCATTTAGAATTTCCCTGCTTCGATCTCGGTCCAGAGTGTGTTCAAGGCCGCCTTGACCTGACTCTTGGGAGTGTTTGCGTTTATCAATTCTGTTAGCCGTTCAAAATATGCGTTTGTATGTGTCCCAGCGTGGCCCGAAGCTTTAGTTGACCAAAACCCGTTTAGGTGGGAATTGATGTCGATTCCAGCATCGTCTAATTTTTTCCGCGCAGCCGCGAGACCTTTTTGATATTTTCCACCAGCTCGCTTTGCGAATTCACCGCCAGGCACGATGTGGGCAGCTTCGTATTCAGCGACAACCTTGTTACTCGAATTCAGTCGCGTGGTTCCTGGGCTTGCAAATCCTGCTTCGTCGAGGTTTTTCCCCAAGAGTGTCGAACAAGCGCCATTCGCATTGTGAACGAGTATACCGAGTTCAGTCACCTCGTAGACGTGTTGTCCGGCGACTTCGATGTTGTAGACCGGGACGGGGGTGTTGCTGGTTTCGATCGAACGGATTGCCAGCGGGCCGTTGGCCGTTTGTAGGTTTTCACCCGGCTTGAGGTCGCCCAGTTCGATGAAGTCCTGGCGATCGACACTCCAGATCGGGTGGACCGGCGTCCCTTGCAGGCTCGTCCCATTGACCATCGTCAGTTTGATCGTCTCTCCCACTTCGTGGGTCACGAAACGACCGGTGACGAATTCTCCCTCTCCAACGGCCAAGTCAGGGCAAGCCGCCAGCGCGGTGACCGTCGCTGTTCCGTTGACATCGAGCTCTTCGATGTGAATCGGAGTGCGTGAGCCGACGAAGATGTTGTTGTCGAGAATCCATTGATCGGGACGCAGCAGTTGAGCATCCACCACCACACCGTCATCGCGAGTGATCGTCAGATCGACACGCGACCACGAAGAGCGATCGGCTTCGGGGAAACTTTCGTCGTATTCCCAGGTCTGTGGGTTCTCCGTGGCGATTCTCGCCCCCAAGGGTACCGATTCAATCGCGATATGCTGGCGGTTTGGAGAAGCACCGAATTCGAAGCGAGGCGAGTTTGTGCGCTCGCTGCTGCCGACCAACCCTGCGATCGCTGCGTTGGCCTCGACGCTGACCGGCATGGAATCAATTGCAACCAGAGTGCCGGCGACGAAACATCCGCCGTTGCCCAGATTGATTGGACCGTCCAGTTTCTTGATCGCTTTGCCGCCAAGGTGCCCCAACGCTGGCGCAAAGCTGAGACCGGCCATCGCGGCATTGCCCGCGATTTGCCATCCAGACATTTGATCAAAATTGGTTGCCGTGTCGATCGCGATGCCGACGCCTGTGGCTATCGAAGCCGCGGTGTCGATCACCGTGTAGGCCTTGGCCGCCATCAAGCCGAGTTTAGCAATCGAACTGGCACAGGCAGGTGCGCTGGCACCACCAGAGAGCACACCGATTCCGATTTGCACGCCAATTCCCGCCACAGCGCCACCGACGTAGCCAACGGTGTAAGCCGTCTCATGGCCTTCCACCGGCCCGATGTCAGGAACGGACCAGAAATAGTCGAACGGATTGACGGTGTCGAGGAACCCGTCGATCGCACCGTATGCGGCGCTCTTGAGGGTGTCGATTTCATCTTGAATGACGTATTCGGTGTACGTCCAATTGCCACTGAAATCGTCAAAGAACAGCACCAACTCGTCCAGGAAGTCCGCGCCGGTATCTCCCAACCAAGTGCCGATGTCCTGAATCGTCCTCCAGTCCTCATTCCACGGCGCATCCCACCAGCGATTGAGCGAACTGGGGGTCAAGCCTCCCAGGTCAACTTGCAAGGTATCCGTGAAAGCTGTCCCGCGTGTGTCGCTGCCGGGGTACTCGCTGCTGAGATAGTAGCTGCCGCGTTCACCTGAGTAATCCACCTGACCATCACCGGAAACGAGAGTGTACGAGCCATTCTCCTCGTATCCGCTGCTCCACCACTCCGAACCACTCGGTTCACTGTGGTAATACTCGTATTCGCCTGTGTCATTCCATGAGTAGACGGAATCGATCGAAGTGGAAACATCGTGATGCCCAGAAACTTCAGTGACGGTAACGCTGCCGGAATAGTACCCGCCATCGCCCCCGAATCCGTATGCAGGGTCCCCGCCACTGGGTACACCTTCGCCATAGTAGCCCTCGTACCCGTAGTAACCTGAGCCGCCTGAGTAGTAGCCTCCGCCACCGCCATAGGGGTCACCGGCCGAGGAGTCGTAGGTCGCTTTGATCGTCAGTTGATGATCAATATCGGCTGTAACGTTTGTTTCTACTTGGTTGTTCCAACTACCACCGCCGTAGTAGTCGCCTCCGTAGTAGTCGTAGCCGTACGGATCCACGCCGCCATACGGGTCTCCACCGTATGGGTCTCCACCGTATGGATCGCCACCACCGCCACCGTAGGGATCACCGCCGCCATAGGGGTCGCTGCCGGATGTTGATCCAGAGTCTTTGCCGTTGTAGGTCGCGTCGTAATCTCGGAATACGGCATTGGTGATCGTGATCTCGACTAAGTCGCTGCCGTCTTGCTGGACTTCCTCGCGAGTTGACTCCTCCCAGTATTCATCGGTCTCTACCCAACTGAGGATATCCCCGCCGTAGTAGTCTCCGTAGTAATAGTACTCGCCGACGTACTCATAAACATCGTCGACATCATTGATCTGTCCGGTGTCCTTGTCGTGTCGTTCTGTTTTGCTGGTGTGGTACGCAGAGTAGCTGCCGCCGGTGCGTCCCCAATCGAACCAGTCGTTTGCCCAGTCGTACGAACTGTCCGTGTAGCGATCTTCTCTGGTTAAGGTGTCAACTGTCTTACTGCGATGGTCGTCGTGGTCCAGGCTGGTTTCGATGTCTGAGTTCACTGTCACATCGCGAACCATCGAATCGATCACGGTGGTCGTCAAGTTGTCCGTGACAATTCGCTGCCCCATATCGATCGTGTCGGACTCCGTTCGTGACGTTTCCGATGAATGGATGGTGGTCGTATCCGTTTTGACCGACTTGTTGTCTTCGTTGTAGGTATCGGTTCGAGTCGAAACCGTCTTGTCGGTAACGACCCGCGTCGGGCCGCTGCGATCATACGACTTGTCGATCACAGGCGTTTCGATCAAATCACCGTCGTCTGGATCGACATCGATCGTCAACGAAACATGCATTCCGTATTCATTGACATCGCCACGTGAAACGATGTGGCTTTTGTCGACTTTTGCGACCCACATACCTTGCCCGTATGGCAACTGACCGTTGGTGAGGTCCATCGTTGTCTTGGTGCCATCTTCGGTGTCCCGTTTTACTCCATCGCTTTTGAAGCTCTGGGTACCGCCGCCGCTGTAGGTTTTCTCTCCGTCCTCGGCGATATCAAGTCGTCGCGTCAGATCGACATTGAAGTTTGAATCACCCTTGTCACTGGTGACTTGGCTGGCCGTTTTGGTAAAGAAGGGAAGTGCCTCGCGTGTCGCGTCCTTGGACAACTCGCTGTCCCAGTGCCCATTCCCGTGGCCATCGACGGTCGTCTCGCTGAAGCCGACTTTGGAAAAGGATGCGGGTGACTCGGTAGGCTCAGTGTTTCCACCACCGTAAGGGTCTGATCCGCCATAAGGATCAGATCCACCGTACGGGTCAGATCCACCGTAGGGATCTGAGCCACCGGACACATAAGTCGTCCCGTCGGCGTACCCGTCCTCCGACCCGCCGTTGATCGATGTTGATGTCCAATCGTATTTGATTGTGGTTTCGACTAGGCCGTCGGACAGGTAGTGATCATGGCCGTTGGTGCTGAAGTGGGCATTGCCAATGACTTTGGAATCACCACTGGTAGTGGTCTTGGATGAGTTGTCCCAACTTTGCGTCACCGTCTCGTCGCGTTTGGTTTTCGTGATGGTGGTGTCATCGCCATGACTTTGGATCGTTGAGTCGGTCGAGTTTTTGCCCGACCACGTCATGGTGGTGGTGGACTCGTCATCGATGACCGTTGTCGATGTCAGATCCGTACCTGTCTTGAGGTTGCGTTTCGTGGCGACATTGACACCATCCCGTTCGGAGGTTTCTGTACTGGAGCCGTCGGATTCCTCTCGTGATTGCTGAGAAACGGTGATCGATGTTCCGTCAGAAAACAGATCGTATTGATCTTTGGCGATGTTGATGAACGACGCACCTCCGATGTCCGTCGTCTCGGTCGTTGTGTCCCAGTCGTAGGTGATCAGGTAGATGGGAGCGCTGAGGTCGTAGGAGTGGCTGTCATCGACGAAATCCTTCTTTTGCGTTGTAGTAGAGTCCGCATCCCAACTGAACGAACCGCTGGACTGTGATTGTTCCAAACTGTTCTCTGTGACCGTTTTTCCGTCCACCGTGTGCGAATCTCGATGAATGGAATACTCGCCGGTCGCGTCGGAAGTTTCGTCTCGTGAGTGATCTCCAGAGATCGTCAGGCCTTCATCGCGTTCTTCACTAAACGTGCCTTCTGAGTGAGAGAAGCTGTGCAGTTGGTCGATCGTTCCGGTGTCAAAGTAATGCGAGGTCGAGTCCGTATGCCTGCCACCAGCGGTTGAGTCCGTTACATCGTTGGTCGTATAGACATCGAAGGTTCCGGATGTCTTGTTGACGACGTTCGAATTTCCGCTACTTGTTCGATGGACTTTGGCGTTCTCGCGTCCGTAGTCGTGTGATGTAACCGTCGTGTCGCGGGTGGTCTCATTGGAGATCTCGCCGCTTTCTTCATAGGTGTCTTCGCTGCTGAAGTCATAACTACCGTCACGCTCGGTCGAGCGGGTGTCGGTGTGAAAACTGGTGTAGATGACGTTGGTGTGCTCGTCCACGCTGGAGCGATCCATGGTGGTGTGTTCATAGAACTGCGCGACATCTGCAGGATTGTCGGGGGTGGGAGTTTCACCCTCGCCTAAATTCGGATTTGGGACTTGGCTGGTCGATTGTCTGGTTTCCCAACCGTTTCCGCCGCCGGTGGTTTTGTCGTTGTAGTTACCAGTTTCGGTGCGTTCAAAGGTCGAGTCTGTCTCTGTCGTTGCGTCCGCGAAGAGTTGGTAGTGCGATTCCCCGGAGAAGTCGTAGTTGCCGTTGCCGTCACGTTGAAACGAGGAACTCGATTCAGAGTGACGCGTGGTCTGGATACCGCCTGATGTCGAATCTGTGTCCTCTGTTCCGCTGCGTGAGGAGTAGTCGCTGTCGATGAAGGTCCCATTCCCCTTAGACGAAGTGTCCTCCAGGGCTTCGTGCACCCCGTTAATGGTGCTATCCGCCCGATAATAGACGTCTGTCGATTGGTCCGTCGCATCCCTTGTCGTACTGGAGAACTCCTCGGTCTTCCGCAATCCGTTGGAGATTTTCGTGCGGGTCTCCGTGTCGACGGAGGAATACATGTGCGACGTGTTGTCGGTCGTGTCGTTCGATGTCTGTTCCGATTCATCGCTACTGTGCTGAACACCGTCAATCCCCGTAAGGTGCACGACCGATGATGCGGCGGAGAAGGTTCCATGCGACTTACCCTTGTTGTGGGTATTGTTTGATTTGATCACGACCGAGCCCGTAAACTCCTGCACGTGGTCTGGCGCGGGGTTCATTTCGTAGCTGTCACTGGCATTTCGTGCATCGGTGGAATCGCCATCCACTTTTACGTCCGAGGTGGCGTTGGTGGTGCCCGACGTGGTTTGGTTGACCGAGTCGATTGCGTCGGTGGTCCCGTCCGCGTACAGATTGGTCTCACTCAGCGACTGTGTATGGTAGGTCCCGTCGTAGTCGTTGTAGCCACTGCTGATCGACGTTTCGTTGACCAGGTACTTTGGATCGGCGTGGTTGGTCAACTCGACATTGGCGGTCTCCCAAGCCTGCGTGGTCAGTGTGCCGGTTTCATCAGAATCGAAATGGGTCGATGCGGTCGTTTCCGACTGATTTCCGACTGAATTGAAACTGCGAGATTCGCTATTGTTTGTCGTGAACTTGCCGCTTCGATCCTCAATGAAGTTGTAAGTGGAATGGATTTCGCGAGTGTGCTGACCATCATCTGGCGATTGACTGAGGTCTTTGACTCCATCGATCTTGCTGTTGGTTTCGCTGTGCGACTGATTGGTGCCCGTGTCTTGCGAAATGTAGCTTTCCAGTGCAGAGTGCAGTGTCGCCGCGCCGGTAGCGCTATGGGTCGTACTTGACTCCAGTCCTGATGATGTCCCGGTTCCATCCCACGAACTGGTTGTTTTTGAATCAGCGATGCGGGTCAATCCCGTGTCGCGTTTGTCAGTGGTGTCATTGGTACTCTCAAGGTTTCCGTCGAGAGTATAACTACCGGATTCGTTGTAGAGTTTGGAACGGTCATCGACAGCACCGGTGATTGAATCAAACTTGGAGTCCACTTTGGAGGTTGAGTTCCAGAGGATCGTCCCATCACGACGTGAGTCATTCGTCTGAATTGTCTTGGAGTCAAAGACAACATCGCCGTCGGAGTCGAGTTCGATTTGTTTGGTCTCAGAGTCGCCATCGCTGGTTGAAATGGTAGTTGTCGTCCCATCGGCTTTGGACTCTGTCATCTCGGTGCGGGTGACATGCCCCGCGAAGTTGCTGGCGACTTTGGTCGACTTGTCATCGGACTTGGAATCGCTGACAGATGAAAAGGTAGCCAAGGCCGTGGAGTTGACGATTGTGCCTACCGTTCTCGTATCTACTCTTTCAAACTCAGTTTTGGAATCGGTGGTGCTGTGGTCGGTACCGTGAGCGGTGTAGGTGCTGAAGTCGTTGGATGTAAACACACCTGCGATTTCTTGTGACGAGCCATTGGCCGACCCGATATAGAAGGTCTGTCCGACGGATGTTTGGCTGCCGTCCTGATCCGTCGTCTCGGTAACACCGGCTGTGGGAGACTCAATGATCGTGGACTGTCCGTTCCCTTTGTTGTCGTATTTCGTGTCGCCCGTGGCGCTGACCTGATAGTTTGATCCTTTATCAAAGCTCCACGATCCGTTGCCCAGCATGACACCGCTACGCCAAGAGTGCGTCGTCCAGGAAGAGGTTGAATTGTCCATGACCTTGGCGGACTGCTCGGCACGTGTTTTCTCCGATGTCGTTTCTGAAACCGCAACGCTGTGCGTATCCGACACTGAACTGTTGACGCCACTGCCGATCGCATCGTGTTTGGATGAGGCGGACGCTGAGGTGGTGGTGACGCTTCCGTCACGCGTCGACTGCCCCAACACGGTCATCCCGAACGTGGTGACTCCCGACTGGCTGCCGGTACCGGTCACCTTGGCATTGGTGAGAACGCCCGGTTGACTGCCATCGGTGGCGGTCAGATTGTTCATGGACATCGTCGTCCAATCTGTCGCGACATTGAGTGTCGTTGCGAAATCGACGTCGAATCGGTCATCAACATCATTAACAATTCGATCGGCAACGGCTGTTCGCACCAGAGTGCTGCCAATATCCGCCGTCGTGGACCCGGTATTGGTCGAAACGACGATGGCACCGGCAAGGGAGTTGTCGGTCGTCTGAATGGTTTTGGTCAAAATCTCATTCGTGGCATCATCTCGTTGCCACCGGTAGTCATAACCGGTGTCGATGGATGACTTGCCTGTTTTGTCGACGTCGTGGTCACCGCTGAGCAAGAAATCCGTGTAGATATTGGTCGGTGTCGTTGTTGTTTTGTTAACCGATTCCATTTTCGACACGCCACCGACGGTGTCATTGACGACGTAAATCGTGTGGACCGTAACGGGGACCAGCTCATCTCGGTCGACCGTGTACACGAAGGCTTCGTCCCGAGTTTTGTCGCCGTCATCGTCGATCAACTCGATGTCGGCGTCGTACCACCAACTTCGCAGATCGTCGTCATCGGTAGTTGTGGTTTTCGTACCACCACGAATCGGCTCAACTTCGAGTTCGTCCCGCAAACGCTCGGTATAGCCCTGCAAATCCCAGTCATAGTCTTCATCAACGTGCGTCGCGCCCGCCGTGATGGATTTCGTGCCGTGAACGTCCAGGTTGTAGTGTTGTTCACCGTATTCGTCACCGTCGCGGTCGAGCGTGCTCGATCCATATTGCGTGGATATCGTTGTCCCAAAAATCCAATCCAATTCTGCAGCGTCGTCCCTGTCTTCGTTCAGATCGTAGGTGCTCGTTTGCAGACTATCATTGCCAGAGGCGTGGAAGTCGTATCGATAATCACCGTCGAGCATGTGTACAAACTGTTTTCCATCTGCATCGGTCCAAGATGCCGTTGCCGTGTAGGTGTAGTGATAGAGTTCATCATAAGTCCAAAGGTCTCCCGTGATCTCCACGTCAACGGTCCATGTCCAGTGGTCATCGATCGTGTAGTCGCGACCGCCGAATGACAAAGTCCACGGGTCGGGGTCGGTATCAGCAATGTCGAAGTCGCTGCTGCCGACATGCGGTTGAAAACGCCTTGCTTCGCTGAAAGAGTCTCGGTCGAAACCTGTTGGAGCAACGAAGACTTCATGCTGCCCGGCAAACGTTACTTCTTCGGCCTGCTCCGGTAAGTCGACACTGGGTTCAATGTTTGGAACGAACGCCCAAAGGTCTTCATTTTGATCATCGCCCGAGCCAGGCGTGTAGGGATTGATGGACGGTTGATTGTTGTAGGCAACGATCGTCCAATCACTTTCGGTTCGCGCCAACGTCTGTGCATCAACGTGAATCACACGAGCACCGACATTGGTAACGCCGACTGGAAAGAACTCGCCTCTCAGATCCAAAACAAACGCACCATCGTCCTCAATTTGCCCCGCTGTCATCGTGCCGTCAGCAATGTGGTCTCCGTTGCTATCGTACTCGATGGTCACCCCAGTCAGGCTGTCAGGCAAGTTTCCAATTTGCCCGTCAAAAATCGGCTCGTTTGAAACATTGAGCGGGGCATCGCCGGGGTCTGGCCCCATCGGCGTCGACTGCATTAGGCTGCTGACCAGCGGAGCAGGTCCCATGGTTGCCGCAGCGACATAGTCGAGCTGATCAGTCTCCATACTGATGGAATTGGCGTCTGACAGTTCCTGTAGCGAAACCAGTTCTCCAGACGTTCCTGCGGATTGATCCCATGCAGAGAAGGTCAGCAGATTTTCAACGTTTGGAGCACTACCACTGGTGGAGTCGACTCGGATACGTGCGGTTGGGTCGAGCGTAAGCACCGAGTCCCCACCGAGACCACTAGCGGTTTGCCATGTCACGCCGTCGTCCAAGCTGAATTCAACGTTGCCCAGCGAAGGGTCAATTTCTCGAATGGCTACCCCGATGTCAGCTGATGAATCGGGATCCACTGCGCCTGTTGTCAGCTCTTCAACCAGCAGCCCCAAGTCTTGCTGAGAGCCATTCGTAGAGATGAACGACGTGACCAAGTGCCGATCGGTGAGTTCCGGCCGCAGATTTTCAACCACGGCGGCAGGTTCATCACTCAAATCCCCTGCTAAGAGTTGCCGCATCTCGAGGTTTTCGCCGCGCACAGAAGCTTTGACATTACGTTTTCCGGTAAGTCCTGCCCGTTTGCGAATGAGTCCCAAAAACGCCTGCCACAACACCATAATCGCATTCATCCCTAACCCCTTTGAGCGCGTACTAGTTGCCTGCTGCAGTTACAAAGTGGCTCGATGGAGCGACACTGTTGTCCGCAGATTTGAATAAAGAAAGCCCAATTTTGCCCCGTGATGATCTTGCATCACGAAATGAAAAGCCTGCCCCTGAAGTATTAAAAAACTCGCCTCACGTACCTGACGCGGAGCCTGAATACAAATTCCGCATTGAAAAGCAAGAAGAATGTCAAGACTTGTTTGATAAGCGTGCACGTCGTAACCGTATCAAGTTCCCACGGACAATCGAAGGTTCTACCTGAGTAGAGTCTGCCGTGCAAGTTTTTTTAGCATTTCATCAACAACTTCGTTCGCGAGCCGTTCGATTGCCGCCGGATCCGAGACGCAAATTCCGCGATCATGGACGACGATTTCATTTTTTTGGACACCTGATACGATGGCAGCAACCAACTGTGAAGAATCATGATTTCCATCCAACATTACCAGAATGCGTCGTTCGATATCCGACAAATGAATGGATTCGTGTCGAGCGTTGGTTATCGGCATTCGTTGTGCGGCCATTACCCTGTTGAGCAAACCCGCGTCCGGGCACTGTGCAACGACCGATGAAAATTGTGGTGGATTGACGGAAAGTTCAACGTGCCCCGTCGCATAGCAACGCAGCAACGCTTCGCCCAAGCGATCGTTGCCACGCAATTCAGACGCGGTATCGATGAGTGCGATTCGTCCCGTCGTCAGCGAACGAGCGATACCCAATAGTTCGGCAAAAGGAATGAATTTTGGCCAAGTTCTGCCCAGGTGAATCAGCGCCGCTTTGACACCTGGATTGGTGGTCTTGGTGACGGACCCGCCGGCGAGAAACGTCATCGGTTCATCAGAATCAGGCGAGTCGACATCGCCTTCGGGGCGTGTGTTGGAGGCGATATAGAGTCCCGAAAGTCTGTTCGCCGACACGGTTCGTTCGATCTTGCACTCTTTCCTGCACAGCAGCGTCTGTCGAAACATTCGGTTTCGAACAAAATCCATATACTGCTCCGTCTCGATGATGTCCGCAGCCAGGTTTTGCAGCATCGCCGTTACCGTCGGCGAAAAGTTGTCGATCGACATGACGGAGTAGTCCGCTTCGCCGAGATACTGAAGCCCCCAAGCCTGAGCACGTTCCACGAATTGTGAAAAATAGGTTGGCTGATTGAACTCCTCGAGGTGTTCATGGAGCAGGTAGTAGTCTTCCTTGTCTTGCAGTTGTCCGAGTTCTTGTTTGAGCAGCAGTCCATAGGGACTGCCTTCGGTGGGAACCGACTCCGTCAAAAAATGCAATAGTGCCCTGGCTTTTCGCACCCGATCTTCTGGGCTCTCGATACTCCGAGTATGGTACGCCATCATGTCGCGGATCATGCCACGCATGTGCCAGCCGGGGTACGTATTGTAGCTGACATAAGCGACGCCATTTGGCGACAACAGCTTGCCGCAAGCTTGTAGGAGCGACTCCTGCGCGTCGTCTGGGATCCATGAATAGACCCCGTGCGAGATGACGAAGTCAAACGTTTGGTCACTGCTGGCAAGCTCTCGCACATCCTGTACTCTCAATGACACGTTCTCCAGGCCCGCCGCCTCTCGTATCCTATTGCCTGCGGCAATCTGATGACTCGACAGGTCGATGCCGACACACTGGCAGGATGGGTATTGGTCCGCGATGGGCAACAAGTTGCCCCCAGAGGCACATCCGATTTCGAGGATTCGTGAGTTCTCGATCTTCGGAATAGTCAGCCCATGCAATGTCGCGATGGTGGCAAGGCGATCGGGGTGGCTCTGCCGAAACGGAAAGCTCTTGTAGGGAACGTGATCATACGAGGTCAGTTCAGGGACGGGCGGCTCAGGGACGGGCGGCTCAGGGACGGTGGCCATGAAGGGTTCCTGGAAAATAGATATGCGAGGTTTGTCCATACCGGACAGGTTTCGGTGTATGTTAGCGCATTCTGCGGTGCTGTGTTGGCACGGTGGACGACGTTGGGAATGTCATGAGTATTGAGACATCGCGTGAGCCGGCAGAACAACAATCATCACATCCTTTATGCTTGGGAGTGGGGGACCGGTTTCGGCCACTTGTCACGATTCGCGTTGCTCGGCAGTCGCTTGGTCAGCGACGGGTTTCGCGTTACCGTCGCCGCCTGTGATCTTTCACACGTCCATCGTTTTTTTCATCCGTCGATATTTCAAATCCGACAAGCACCGACAAAGACCAACCTTTCTCACGCGCCGTTTCGAAATCCGACGACGATTGCGGGTTTGGCTTATAACCTGGGATATGATTCGCCGGATCATGTGGCTGTATTTGCAAACGCTTGGCGAGGATTGATCGCCGATGTTCGTCCAACACATGTGGTGTCAGACTTTGGAATCGGGGCCGCCATCGGTATTCGGGGACACGGTATTCCCATCATCCAGATCGGGACCGGATACGCTTGTCCTCCGCCAAAGACCCCTTTGCAATCCATGAAGGGGTTGACGCCTCATCAGGGTGAATGGAACTTGGAACAGTCGATGGTTCAGTGGGTGAACGATGCATTGTCGCGGCAAGCCGAACCCTTTGAGTTTTTTGCAGCTATCTTGCAATCAGATCCGGGCATTCTGTTGTCGACGGTGCCAGAGCTGGATCACTACCAGCGTGACGATCAGGCAACACACCTTGGGATCTGGGACCATGTTGACGGCCGGAGTGTCCAATGGCCCGGTCTGCGAAAGAAAAAGGTATTTGCCTACTTGAAACCGAACCCAGGAAATGATGCCTTGATCCAGAGCGTGCTTGACGCTGGTGCAGAAGTCGCCGCCGTGTCGCTTCGAGAACCACGAAACGAGAAAGCGACGAAGGGCGAACCGTTGGTCAAGCATCAATCCGGTGCTGTGACGCTGAAGAGCGTTGCCGAAGAATGTGATTTCGCCATTACAAACGGAAATCACGGCTCAACGCTCAGGTTGCTTTCCTACGGGATTCCAGTCATGGCTTGTCCGTTGTATCTGGAGCAACGAGTAACGGCTGCCACCCTGGAGAGACTTGGATTAGGCGTCAGTGCAGCCTTGCATCAACCGCACCTTTTCGAGGAAAAGGTGCATGCTGCAATTGGGATGCGGAACAGTCCGACGCTCAATGACTTTCGACGAAACTACATGGGGCAATTCGGGGTAGAAGCCGAAGAAAATGCTTACCAATCACTACGCAGGCAGCTTCAAATCTGATTTCTGTATTGTTCTGTGCGACACCTCTCAGTGTTCATTGCCGGTGATCAGGCGGGCGGGGAGGTGGGTGACGGAGTTGAGGATGTCGAGTTGCCATTGATTCTTGGCGTAGTTCAATCGTGTCACACCCGTGTTCCTTAATGGCCCAAATCGCATTGCGTCGGCTTTGGAATCAAGCAGCCGGCTCAACAACAGACGCTTGAAATCCGCGTGCGTGACCATGACGATGACCGGCGATTGGCCGTTCTCGCTGGAGCCCTTACCATCACCGCCGAACTCGCGCACCAATCGCTCTGCGACGATGCCGGTTCTCTCGATCGCGGCGTCGTCGGTTTCTCTGGGTTGCTCGCCCCACCATCCCGTTTCGCCGATCGTTTCGTCTATCGTCAGCGTTCCCACGACATCGGACAACTCGTTGAGGATCTCGCTGCGGCCCATTCCACGTGCTCCCGCCACGTTGGATGCGTTCCAGCCGCGGTAGCAACCTCCACGCTCGAACACGCTGTCCCAGATTCGTACGTCTGAGGGCTTTGAGTTCGCTTGCAGGACCGTTCGGGTGGTTTCCAGCGTACGGCGAAAGGGGCTGGTGATCATGGCATCAAACCGCAGCGTCTTGATCCAGTTACCAAGATGTTCCGCTTGCAGACGCCCGACCGATGTGATCGAAGGGTCTTCGCTCCGTTGATAAGTCGGCACCGCATTGTTGCCGCTTTCGGCATGTCGAATCAAATAGAGCTGCATGAAACGTTAACCTTCCGTATCCATTTCTCGTTTGCGAAACAACGATCGCAGGTAATCAAACAAGATCCATTCCAACACCACCAACACCACGGGCAACGAGAACAGAGCAAACTGCAAGAAGCCCGGCCGTCGCATCCACATCGGTAAGTCTTTGGCAACCCGATTGAGTAACGCAAGAACCAGCGAACCGTTGAGTAGGAGCAACACCGCGGTCACGAACGCCACGACAAGGGCAAAGAAGCAACCGATTGCGGTTGCCTGGACAGGGCGGTAGCGAGGTGCATGATCTTTGTTCTCGATCATCGTGCATCATCCGATGTTCCTGTTACTGCAGACGTGCCGATGAACTGCTCCACGATCGTGACCGGATCGGACAAGCTGCCACCCAGCACCGGCTGCAGCGGCAGGGTCACGGTGCCATCACCCCGGATCACCATGTCGGCAACGTGAACACCGGCTTGCGATGCAGGGATGAAAACTTCGGCAATCGCCTCTCCGGGGTCTCGACCACCGATTTGCAGTTTCGCCGGTGGGCTTTCGGGCAACGGATTGCCGATGCGAATGTCGACGGCCGTCGAGTCCGTACCAAGCATCGGCAGCGGGATTCCGTTCCAACCCAAGACGGCTTTGAGACTTTGCAAGGGATCCAGAGCCATCAGCACCGCGCGTCGTCTCGTTGTCGGATCGAGTGATTGTTGATTGAGTTGGACGATCAACTGGAGCAATAAGGATGCACCGATGACGTTGTCCGCATCAGCCAATGCGTCATCGGCGACGATGAATGCGATGTAACGAGCGGTGCTGAGGTGCGTGCAGGGATCTTGTGATTGAGCGTTGAACGAATCATTCGATTCAACCGGCGATCCATGACGGACGGCCATCAGGAGGTCTGCCAAGTGGGTTGCGCTGATGCAGCTGCCCAGTGAACGCCATTGGACGGATCGATCACCAGAAAGTCGTTCTCGCAATCGTGGCGTGCAGCGATCGATGGAGCCGACCGTGACGATCAGGTCCGCGTGTTGGCGAACGTCGGCGATTGTTGCCGCGATGACGCCATCGCGACGGATGGCAGTGGCAAGAGCCCGTGTCGATGCGGTGGATTCCGATGTCAGGCGAATCGCACCCGATTGGTGCAGCCTCATCCAGCGGCGCGACTGATTCAGCGGCGCCGATGTCAGCGAAACCAGGGGAACGTCGGGGAACCCAAGCTCCGATGCCAACTCGTCAAGCCGATCAAGGGCGATCGTTTTGCGACCCCGGCGAATCGAGGGATCGCCCGCCGCATTTCCGAAGCCACTCTTTGCGAATTCACAGTCGACGGTGGTCTGTCCACGGTCATCCACCAACAAATCGTCGCAGTGCAATGGGCAAAACGGACAAACGACAGGATCGCTTGCCGATGCGGCGTCTCGAGCGTTGGGACGCGAGGCATCGGTTGGTTGCATGGGACTCAGGTGAATAGCAGTGAAATTCTGAAACGTTCGTAACTGGAGCGATCGATTCTACTTCGCCTCAGTCCACACTGCTGAGTTCTTTGACGCATTCGACCAGGGCGATCGCGTTTTCAACCGGAGTTTCTTTCAGCACACCGTGACCCAGGTTAAAGATGTGTCCGGTTCGACCTCGAACAGAGTCCAGTAGATCGGCCACGGCGTCTCGGATCACATCCGGCTCGGCCAACAGAACGGTCGGGTCCATGTTTCCTTGGACGCTGCAATCCGATCCGATGCGGTCCCACGCGGTTTTCAAGTCGATCCGCCAGTCAACGCCAACGACCGTTCGAGCGTCAACTCGCATCAGCGGCAACAGTTCCGGGTTTCCGGTGGCGAAGTTGATGACGGGGACACCTGGGGCGATGTCGCCGATGATTCGTTTCATCCAGGGCAAGACAAATTGGGTGTAGTGACCGGGCGAAAGGCAGCCGGCCCAACTGTCGAACAATTGCACACACTGCGCCCCGGCGGCAATCTGATGATTGAGGTAGACCGTGATGGCGTCGGACAGGACATCCATCATAGCGGACCAAGCACCACCGTCGCTGAGCATCAGTTTTTTGGTGTTGGTGTAGGTCCGGCTGCCGCCTCCTTCGATCGCATAGCTGGCCAGGGTAAAGGGTGATCCGGCGAAACCGATCAGCGGGATGTCTGCTGGCAAGTCCGCGCGGGTCTGCGAAACGGTTTCGTAGACAAACCCCAAGTCGCTGGGGTCACTGAGCGGCTTCACACGCTTGACGTCTTCGGGAGAACGCACCGGGTTGTGAATCACGGGTCCGTCGCCTTTGACGAACTCCAAGTCAAAGCCCATCGGGACGAGCAAAGGCAGGAGGTCCGAAAAGATGATCGCCGCATCGACTTGCAATCGATCCACGGCGGTACACATCACTTCACTGCATAGTTTGGGATTGGCGCAGAGTTCCAGGAAAGTTTGTTTCGCGCGGACTTCCTGATACTCTGCCATGTATCGTCCGGCTTGTCGCATCAACCAAACGGGAGTGCGCGAAGTCGGTTCGCCTCGGCAGGCTTTGAGAAACAAGCTGTTGTGAGATGGGTGCATATTCGAATGATCAGTCAGGTTATCAGTCAGGGAGGATAGGGCGGCGTCTCGTGAGGCTTTGATCACCGCTCCGGATTGTCGCATCCGGGATTTGGCGGCCGTCAGTTCTCCGCTCCGTGCGGCAGCTTCGGTGACCAAGTGACCCATTTTGGGGTGCGACGGTTCCATGTCGACGTGCAGATCACACTCGTTCATCATTTGAGTGGTGGTCGGACCGATCGAAACGATGGCGGTTGTTCGCAAGCCGTCTCGCAGTTGATCGACGATCCCCAGCGTTTCGGCCATCCGCAGCATGTTAACGATTTGGTGGGCGCTGGTCAGCAACAGCATGTCACGTTGGCCGGCCGCCAGGGCGCGAACGTTGTCTGCCAGCGGCTGCGTATCGACGGGCAGCTCCCAGCCGTAAACCTTGAGCGGTTCGACCGACGCCCCGCGGGCTTCCAAACCGGCGACCAGGGAGGCATTGGAGACGCCGTATTCTTGGACCCCGACGACTTGATTGGCGATGGGAACGTGTTGATCGATCGTGGTCAGCAGCTCCCGCCAGGTGTTCGGCTCGGGGACGCGAATCGTGGCCTTGAGTCCGAATTCACGCAGCGCGGCGGCGGGTTTGGGGCCTCGACAGATCGTCGTGATGTCAGACAGCGAGTCGAGGAATCGCTGGGTGTCGACGTGGCGTTCGATGCTACGCATCAAGAAGCGAAAACCGACACCGGTCATCAAGATCACGATGTTGATTTCGCCGGTGATGACACGGTAGGCAAAGTCGATGGCGGGACGATTGGGTTCGATCGGGACCTCGCGCATCGACGGGCTGACGTGGCTGACGCCGCCGTACCGGGTGATCAGTCGATCCATGTCGTCGCATCGTCGACTTTCCAATGCGGCAACGTGCAGCCCATTGAAATCGTGCAGTCCCTTGAAATCGGCTGACTCCGCCATGAAACCACTTTTTGCGATGAGGGGAAATGATGCTGCGGGCGGGGGTGTCTGACCGCCATGGTCTTAGGCGGCCATCCCAATCGGCAAGCCGCCGGCGGCCATTGTAGGGAAATCGTCAGAAGTTACGATGACGGGATTCCCCGCTTGCCACCTACGCGATTCCGCCGACCATTCGATGCCCCGCAGCCCCATTCGACGCCCGGCCGAGTCGCTGGACCTGTCGTATCATCTGATCGATTCGGAGCAGCTTCCCGAGACGCTGAACAGCCAGACCCTGTTCGGAAACGATCATCCTCTGGAGATCGAAGTCGGCTCGGGGAAAGGGCTTTTTCTGACCAACGAAGCGTCACGTGTCCCCGAACACAATTTTTTGGGCGTCGAGATCATTGCCAAATACGCCAAACACGCCGCCGCGCGGCTGGTGAAAGCGGACTCGGTACGGGAAACCGGCCTCCGCAATGCTCGCATGGTTTCCGGGAACGCGGAGCCGTTGTTCCAGCAGCGGATCGCGCCGGGCAGCTTGGCGGCGGTACACGTCTATTTCCCGGATCCGTGGTGGAAAAAGCGTCATCGCAAGCGTCGGGTGGTCAACGAACGCAGCGTTTTGAACTTTTCACGGGCTCTGCAGACCGGCGGTCGACTGCATTTCTGGACCGACGTGCTGGATTATTTCGAGTCCACGGTGGAAATGATCGCGGAAATCGCACCGGAATTTGGCGTCCCGATCCCGGAAGAAGAGATCGAGTCGACGCACGATCTGGATTTTCGCACGCATTTTGAGCGTCGAAGCCGTCAGAATGCCATTCCGGTGTATCGCGTCCGCTACGAAAAACGAGCAGTGGACGAGAAAACCGCCAGCGTCTAAACTGAAAGTTCGAATGTGCTTGAACGGTGGTGGCGACCCTTGCGACTGTGAGTCGTGAACCTGGTCAGGACTTAACTGTAGCAGCCATAAGCGGTGTAACTTTGTGTGAGGGTTGCCTCCACCGTTCAAGCGTTCGTCTTTGTTTTTTCGCTTGCGAGTCCGGTCACGATCATCGCGATCGACATCAGCAAGTACGACAAGGCACTCAGTAAGACGGCAACGAAAACGATCTGATTGATATACGAGGCAATCAGGGACGGTTCAACTGATCTGGCCGATCGATAACAATCGCTGAGCCCCTCTAATGCACGATGAGTGATGAACGCCGCGCAGAGGCTCACCAGGAAACCAGTCGTCGCTGCCACAACGCCCAGATGATTGTGGGCCGGAGGGATAGCGGATTCGGACGACGACTGCCCAGCAATCCGAGAGATACAAAGCACGACGGATGCCGCAAGAATACTGATCCACCCCGTCCAGAACGGTGGCTTCGCCCTTTCCAAATCCGCCAGCAGCACGGTACCCTCGACTGTTTCGGCCGTCGCGAGTCGAGTGAATGCCGCGTGCAGATCAAAGCCTCCCTTGCCCATCGTAAGAGACGCCAATGCAAATCCCGCCGCCGCAATCAAGAGCAGCATCTTTGATCGACTTCGTCGCAAGTCATGTGACAACGTCGAGTCGACGACGGCGGCTCCCAACAATAGCAGTCCGATACACCCAATGAGATACGTACTGGGAAGCCGAGGAACTCCGCCGGGAACCAGCATCACCGCCAGCGACTCCATCGTTTGTATCGGTATCGGAAACGCAAAGAGGCAAGCCAGCACGGCACCCAATGGCAGACAAAGGGCTCGGAGCGTTTGAAGGTTCATTGGGGCGTTCTCGTTAAACGTCAGCCGGGTGGATTTCGTTGATGGCGAAAGACATCCACTTTAGACGATCGGACCGCCGCAGGTTGCTCACCGAAAATCGCGTGAACGCAATTCGAGGTCGCCGACGGCGTCGGTCAAGTCGGTCAGGCGGCCGACGATGACGTGGATCACTCCTTTGCGATTTTCCAGCTTACCATCCACCAGCCAAGCGTTACTCGTTTTGGCGATCTTGAAAAAGCGATCCCAGACCTTGGGAAAGAGGACCAAGTTCATTGTGCCGGTTTCGTCTTCCAGTGTTGCGAACGTGATCCCTTTGGCGGTCCCCGGACGTTGACGCAGCAGGACGATGCCGGCAACGCGGACGTGTCGACCGTCACGCAGGCCTGGCAACTCTGCGGCGCTGACGCAGCGAAGCTTTTTCAATTCGTTTCGTGCAAACGCGATCGGGTGGCCTTTGAGACTCAGACCAGTCGTCTGATAGTCCGCGTGGACTTCCTCCAGCGGTGACATCTTGAGCAATTCATCGGGCAGCAACTCATCATCGGGCAAGCCTTCCAGCAGAGGTGATTGCCCGGGCTTCTTTTCTTCGCCCAACGACTGCCAGACGGCAGCACGTCGGTCGCCCGAGAGCGATGAAAGTGCATCGGCGTCCGCCAAAGTCGCCATCACGGCTTGTCCCAATCTGCATCGTCGAGAAAGATCGCCCACGCTGGTGAAGGGGCCACCGTGTTCTCTCTCGGCCAGCAATCCGTGTGTTTCCTCGGCAGGCAAACCGCGTACGCTGGAAAGTCCCAGTCGAATCGCGACGCCATTGAGATCTTGGGTGGAGCGATTGGGATCCGGCTCCAGTGTGCAATCCCAATCGCTCGCGTTGATGTCGACCGGGCGAACACGAACACCGTGCTTTTGCGCGTCGTCCACCAACTGCGCCGGCGCGTAGAAACCCATCGGTTGGCTATTCAACAGAGCGACACAAAACGCGGCCGGATAGTGTTGTTTCAGGTAGCACGATGCGTAGACCAACAATGCAAAACTGGCGGCATGTGACTCGGGGAAGCCGTACTCGCCGAAACCGCGAATTTGATTGAACACTTGCTCGGCAAATTTGCCCGTCAATCCGTTTTTTTTCATACCGTCGAGCAGCTTGGTGCGAAAGTGATCGATCACACCGGGGCGACGCCAAGCCGCCATCGCGCGTCGAAGCTGATCGGCTTCGCCCGGCGTGAATCCCGCCGCCACGACCGCCAACCGCATCGCCTGTTCTTGAAAGATCGGCACACCCATGGTTCGATGCAAGACTTGCTTGATCGCATCGTTGGGATAGATGACCGAATCGGGGTTCTCGCGTGCTTTCAAAAACGGGTGCACCATGTCGCCTTGGATCGGTCCCGGTCGCACGATCGCGACTTCGATCACCAAATCATAAAAGCATCGTGGTCGCAGTCGCGGCAGCATGCTCATCTGGGCACGGCTCTCGATCTGAAACACACCGATCGTGTCGGCGCGGCAAATCATGTCGTACGTCGCCCGATCGTCGTGGGGGATCGTTGCCAGTGATAGGTGATGGCCGTGGTGTCGGGCGACCAGATCAAAGCAACGTCGCAGGGCAGAAAGCATGCCCAATGCCAACACGTCAACTTTCAAAATCCCGAGTTCGTCCAAGTCATCCTTGTCCCACTGGATCACCGTGCGACCTGGCATCGCGGCGTTTTCGATCGGGCACAGTTCGCACAACAGGCCCGCCGTCATCACCATGCCACCGACGTGTTGAGAAAGGTGACGGGGGAAACCCATCAGCGTGTTGACGAGGTACAGGAATCGCTTGCCCAAATCGCTCTCGGGTGACAATCCGCACTGCGCCAGATTCTCCTGCATCTTTTCTTTGACGCTGTAATGCCCGAGGATCTTGGCGAGCGAATCGATCAAATCCGCTGACAGCCCGAGTGCCTTGCCCGATTCCCGCACGGCGCTGCGGGCACGATAGGTTGTCACGGTCGCCGTCATCCCGGCGCGGTCGCGACCATACTTTTCGTACAGATATTGCAGCACCTCCTCGCGTCGTTGATGCTCAAAATCGACATCGATATCGGGCGCCTCGTTGCGTTCGCGGCTGATGAATCGCTCGAACAACAAATCGCTTTGGCTAGGATCGACGTTCGTGATTCCCAGGCAATAGCAAACCGTCGAGTTGGCGGCCGATCCGCGGCCTTGGCACAAAATGTCACGACTGCGGGCAAACCGCACCATGTCCCAGACGGTCAGGAAGTACGCTTCATAGTGGAGTTCTTCGATCAACTCCGTTTCGTGCTTGAGCAAGTCGATGATGCGTTGGGGAACGCCGCCGGGCCAACGCTGGTTGGCGCCTTCCCACGCCAAACGCTTCAAATGCTCGATCGGTGATTTGCCCGCCGGAGCGATTTCGGTGGGATATTCGTAACGCAACTGCGCGAGCGAAAAAGTGCATTGCTGTGCGATTGTGATGGTTCGCTCGATCGCGTCGGGGACATCGCGATACAGGTCTGCGATCTCGGCTAACTCACGCAGATGAAACTGGCTGTTGGCGTGTCGCTGATCGTGAACATCATCGATGGTGGTGCCGTTGCGAATCGCCGTGACGCAGTCGTGCATCAGCATGCGATCGGCGGTGTGGTAATGAACGTTGCCCGCGGCGACAAGCGGGATGTCGGTGCGCAGGGACAGCTTGCGTAGCCGTGCCAGAACCGTACGGTCGTCCGGCCCGCGATGGACTTCGGCGAGCAAGTAGGACCGTTGATCGAAGACGCGGCGGAATCGGTTTCTCAGAAAGGTTTCGTCAAGCGAATCTTGGTCGGCCGTGATGACCGCCGCGATCATGCCTTCGCTGTACTCTGCGATGTCTTGCCAATGCAACTCACATTGACCTTTCTCGCATCGTAAACGGCCAGTCGACAGCAGTCGACACAGACGACCGTACGCCGCGCGGTCGGTCGGCCATACAACCATCGAGGGTGCGTCGATCGGATGAAGTTCCGCACCGACGATGTATTGAAAATCCAAATCGCGGGCAGCACCGAAACCGCGAACGACCCCTGCCAAGCTCTCACGATCAGTCAATGCGATCGCGGCATACCCCAGTTCCGCTGCGCGATTGACCAACTCGTCGGGATGCGACGCTCCCTCGAGAAAGGAAAAGTTGCTCTTGCAGTGAAGTTCGGCGTATCGCATGAATGCCAGTGTCCAAGAGATCCGCGATCGAGACAACCTGGTGGTGGGTCAGGATTTAATCCTTGGGATTAGGAAGGGGACTACGCTGTACAAGCCGTGGACGAAATATCTAACGTTCCGCGCAGGCCCCCTCCCTCGCATTCGCTGCTGATTCAGTGAGCCGCAAGGCGCTAGTGGCCTGTTGATTTAATCGAAATTTGGAACGCAAGGGTGAGCCGTGGGCCGTAAGGCACCGGGCAATGCGGTAGGCCCGGCCGCTTACGCGTCGCGGCTCACTAAATCAACAGCCCGCTAGCCGCGGGCCCAATGGTGTTGACGAAACCCGTCGAGGCCCGTGGCTAGCGCCATCGGCTCACAGTGATAACGCAACACGACTCAATCAGCAGTCTCCTGCGCTGGTAGAGGTGACAGAGGCGAATCAAACCAACTTGGACAACATCAGGGTGGCCAAGCTCAACACCAAAAAGAAGCCGCACATGTCGGTCACGGTGGTCAGCAAGGGGCCGCTGGCCACCGCCGGATCGACCTTCAGCTTTTTCAGCAGTAACGGAATCGTGCCACCAATGGAAACCGCGATCAGCGTGTTGAGCATCAATGCCAAACCGACCACGAGCCCCAAGTAGGGATTGCCGTCGAACACGATCGCACAGATCGCAACAAGCAGTCCCAGCACGGTGCCGTTGACCAAACCGAGTGAAACCTCTTGCCACCAAACGCGCAAAAACTCACTGGGGCGAACCAACCCGAGCGACAGTTCGCGCATGCTGATTGCGACGGCCTGGTTGCCGCTGCATCCGCTCATGTCGCTGATGATGGGCAAGAATACGGCGAGCGCGATGACCGATTGCAGAGTGTCTTGAAACAAAGCAATCACCGACGCGGCGCCCAGGTTGAGTACGATGTTGATGCTCAGCCAACTGAGCCGTCGACGTGAACGCAGCAGCAAAGGCATCGTGCGCAGTTCCTCGCCGCCGACGATACCCTGGCTCTTGAGGTAGTCGCTCTCGGCCGCCCGAAACGCTTCGTAGTCGACCGCTTTGCGTTGGACGATGCCCATCAAGCCGCCATCGGAATTGACGACGGGCACCCCCAAGAACGCGTGTGTTTCGAAGAACTCGACCAAATCCTCCAGCGGCGTGGTATCGCGAACGGACAATGGGTTGCGAATCATGATGTCCGCGATTCGCGACGCCCGTTTGACGAACAACAGATTCTGCATTGGCAGCACGCCGACGAGCCGATTTTGATCGTCGCAAACGTAACCGTAGCGAACGTCCATTTCGCGGTCGCGTTCGAGGTCACCTGCGAGTTGCTCGATCATCTGACCGACGGTCAGTTTTTCGTTGAATCGCAGCAACTCGCTGACCATCAGACCGCCAGCAACGTCGTCCTTATAGGCCGTCAGCTCGCGAACCGCAGCCGCTTCGGTCGCGGGCAACGCATCCAAAATGGCGTTCGCTTGATCCTCATCCAAGTCGCCCAAGACGTCGGCTTGCTCGTCACTGGGCAGCTCGTGAATGATCGCCGCGGCCGAACTGGGGTCGAGCAATCCGATGGTCTGTGCTGCCTGAGCTTCCGAAAGGTGGCTGAGCAACTCCGCCGCTTCGTCGGGATGCAGCGTCTCAAAAACTTGCGGCATCTGCTCCGTATCCAGGCGGCTCAACGCGAGCGCCTGATCCGCCGTGGAAAGGCTTTCCACGTAGGCCACCAGTGCGTCGGAATCACCTTCTTCGGCGAGCCGCGCCATCGTCAACCAAGGACGTTCTTCGTCCTGAGTAGCCAGTTGGGGCAGTTCGTCCGATTGTGTTTCCGACATCATGATCTCCATGCAAGGTAAGTGGCTCCGCAGCATAACGATTCCGACGCTGCGATCCGATGGCTCGTCATACGGTATCGTGAGCGACACCCTTAGAAGACTCTAACGTCGCAGCAAGAGCAGAATGGCAATCTCGCTGGTCCAACCCGTTTGGGCGCTAGCCTGGACATTGCATCAGCCGGAGTGCGCAAGCACCCGGTTCCCGAGTAAAGGCGTGAGAACCGGACGCTATCGCGTGGCGGCTGATATGCCAAACGGTAACGTCCTCATTTCAACACTAACCAAGCCGTTATGACCCACGTGTTACCTACTATTGTCGCTTGATGATCAAGTTCACATCAGCGACGAGGCGATCAGCGTACTGCGTTGCCGTGGCGTCACATCCACGAAACCACTGTAGCGCGGGAGCAACATAGTCACCTGGTGGAAACTCTGCAGGCACGGGGCCGCCCCAAGCCGTGCTGAGCCATCGTCCGTTGGCGGCCGAGTACTCGTATTGACCGCCGAGACCGCACTGCAAGTTCGCGCCCAGGATCCGCGCAGCGACTTCTTTGGCCGCGTCCGGTTTGACTTGCATTTGACGGACCAGTAAGTTCAAAAAGTTTGCGCCCGCAAGACTGCTTTTGCGTGCGCGTTCATACAACTGGCCGTTCACCCAACTTTCCAGCTGGCTGCCCAGCAAGCTACCGACGTGCGCACGCGCGGTCGCCACGTCGTCGACTTCCGTTGCCTCCAGAAACGGCAACGAAGCGGTCAGCACATCGTTCTGAAACGACACGATGCTGAACCCGCCCCCGGTGTATCGATACAAGCCACCCAACAACCGAGTCATGCCGGGGCCGACCGGTCGACCTTTGCCCAGCCCCAACGGCAAGCGATCGATCGCGCCGGGTTGCGGCCATGCGCCCAGGTAACCGGGCAACTGTTGCAACGCGCGATAGCTACCGAGGATTCCGTCGAACTGTTCTGGCGCGGGCGGCACCGTGTCCTTGATGCCAGCGAACAAGTGCGTCGGGGGTCCGAGTGCTTCGGAGGCCACGTGCGCTTGCAGCGAAACGATGTCATCGGGCGCGAACCGCATCGCGACCTTCGTCGGTGGGCCAAGTTGCTGCGCCCACTTGCCATATTTCTCGGGCACCAACGGCGCGATCTCCGCGTGGACGGCAACGCGTTCTAATTCGTCATCGCCGGCGACGTCCTGACGCCGCAACGCGATCATGATCGGGTCCATCTGCGGAAAACGTGTGCTGTATTCGTTGGCGATCTCGGAGTACCACTGAGATTCGACCTGCGTGACGGATTTCAAAGGCACATCGGCCACCGGCAAAAACGTCCCCCGCGCGCCGCGGAGCGTGTCGATAATCTCATCATCCAATGCGATCACGCCGCTACCATCGGGGCGGACACCGAAGTTCGTTGGCAAGTAGCCGCCGGCCACCAACTCGTCGATCCCCCATTCTTGCGTCGCCGTGTTGTCGGGTGAGCCTGCACTCTTGTCGCCCGCCGCTGCGGCGAGTCTCGCCAAGTGGACCAATGAGATATCGCTCAACGCGTGCATGCGACGACGCAGTTCGATCAGGTACTCGGGCGAGACCAGACCTTGCAGCATCTCAGGCGAGAAGTAGGCAAAGATGGTGTCTTGGCGATCCAGCGGCACCAGCGATCGCGACAAGCGAAAGTGTTCGGTCGCGCCGAGCGATTTGCCGTTCTCGGCGACTTCCAGGAAACGCGCCGTTAGTGTTTTGCTGTTGGTCACCAGGATGTATTCGTCATGCTCGGCCAAGAACGAACGGATGCGGTTGTCGGCGCTGCTGAGCAGAGAGACCGTGTGCTTGCCAACGGTGACATCTTTCAAAGTGACAGAGGGGTCGCTCGCTGCCAACGTTTTGCGATCACCGTTGATGGAATTGCGCAGCAGAAACACATTGCGTGCTTTGATCACCACGCCGATCGTCGCACCTTCGTTAAGAAACAAATCACGTCCGATCAAGGCTTGGTCCTCGATCACCGTCGGCCCCAGTAGACGCGTCATTTGCGTCATTTTCATGTTGAGCTGCGTCTCGACTCGCTCGGTGCCCAAATTCTCGATCCCACGCAGCGTCACCATGCGTGACAAGTCACCGCCGTACTCTTCCGTCAGATCACGAAACCACAGGTAATTGGGGAACGAACCGTAGCGGATATAAAAACACTCCGGCGGCACCAGGGATGCCAACGGTTCGGTTTGCACATCAGCACCGATCTCGGGCAGTTGCGGCTCCATCCACTTGGGCGGTTGGGGCACGGGCAGCTTGGCCGCAACGGAGGATCGTGTTGATACTGAAACGCCTGAGCCGGAAACGCCCGATCCTGTGACGCTGCCGGCTGCCGTTTGGCGAAACACTTCTTCGCTGATGCCCTCGGCACCGAACATGAGTTTCAAGGTCGCGATCAGTGGGTCCTCATCTTTCTTGGTTTCCGTGTACCAAGCCGGCAGGGGCATGCCCGTGTGTCCGGCGAGTACCGCGACCAAGTAGTTCTCTACCCACGGCGGATAGTCGCCCGCATCGATCTGACGCTTGGCCGCTGCCGTGTATGCCTCCCACCAGGACGCCATCAGTTGGGCGTGCGCCGCCTGATCGACGGTCGGCCGAATTTCATAAACGCCGATTTCCTGGTTAGCTTCGCTCAATCGAACCTGCATCGGCTCGGTCCCGCGGAACAAGAACGTCACGCGACGCGAGACCAGTTGGTCCGTTTCTGGATTGTTGCCAGCGATCTCGCGGATCAAATTGCCCAATCTGCCTAGCAATCGTCCACGCCCCGGCTGCGGAACGGGCTGTTCGGATGGGGGTGCCATGCGGACGCGGACATCGTTGGCGATCGGAAAAACGATGCGTCCGGCACCTCCGCCCGCAGCGAGTCCGGCGTCTCGAACGTCCAGTGGAGGCGGCGTTTGCCCCACCAAAGGCACCGGCAGCGGAATTTCGATCGTCGCAACCCCGTACGGCTGGCCGCTGAAGGCGCCGACCAAGACGTCGGCCGCTGTGGCCATTTGACCCAGCAAGATCCAGATCGCGAGCAGCGGTAGAAGGAGTTTCGGCATCGTGATTTCTTCTCGTGCGGTGGCGGGGTCGTCATCGGGGCAATGTCGACGATAATGGGCTCGCATTATTTCCTCCAGCCACCCCCGTGGATAGTCAACCGTGAAAAGCCCATCCCGCAGCGGTGTTTTCCAAGCCGGTACCGACCAGCGTTTGGAAGCATTTGCTGAGAGCATCAGTTTCGACCGACGCATGTATCAGCAGGACATTCGGGGGTCGATCGCCCACGCCCGCATGCTGCAATCGGTCGGATTGATTACCAGCGACGATTTTCAGCAGATTCAGGACACTCTGGTGGAAATCCAAGCCGAACTGGATTCGGGAGACTTTCCCATCCGGATGGAGCTGGAAGACATCCATATGCACATTGAGCAAGCCCTGATCGATCGAATCGGCGATGTGGGCCGAAAATTGCACACCGCTCGAAGCCGCAATGACCAAGTCAGCACGGACGTGCGGATGTGGATTCGCGAATCTCTCGATGCGATCGACGGCATGCTGATCGATCTGCAAAAAGCCTTCCTGAGCCGCTGCGAAGCCGACCTCGACGTGATCCTGCCCGCCTACACGCACTTGCAACGCGCCCAGCCGGTGCTGGCCCCGCACTATTGGTTGGCTTACATCGAAAAATTCCAACGCGACCGGGAGCGAATCGCCGATTGTCGTCATCGCGTCAATCAATGTCCCCTGGGCGTCGCCGCCGTGGCCGGAACGACGTTGCCGATCGACCGCGAGCAAACAGCACACTCGTTAGGATTCGAAGGCATCACGGCCAACAGCCTGGACACCAGCAGCGATCGCGATTTCATCCTCGAAACCGCCTTCGTGCTGTCCGTGATCGCGTCGCACCTGAGCGGATGGGCAGAAGAATGGATTTTGTGGAGCACAGTCGAATTCAATTTCATCAAAATCCCGCAAGCCTTTTGTACCGGCAGCAGCATCATGCCACAGAAGGTCAATCCGGACACATTGGAACTGACGCGAGGCAAATCGGCTCGCGTGATGGGCAACCTGCAAACGCTGATGTTGTTGATCAAGAATCTACCGCTGGCCTACAACCGAGACTTGCAAGAAGACAAGCCGCCACTGTTCGATTCCTTTGACACCGTGGCCGCCATGCTGGGATTGGCCGCACCGATCGTGGCCGGCAGCGTGTTGCAACGCGACGTGATCGCGTCGCGTTTAGAGGAAGGATACTTGGACGCGACGACGCTGATGGAATGGTTGATCGCCAAAGGCGTGCCGCAACGAAAGGCGCATCACGTGGTCGGCGCGATCGTTGGCGAGGCGATGGAGCGCAAGGTTCCATTGAGCGAGTTGCCGATCGAAACCATGGCCGCCCACGCGCCAGAAATCGACGCATCGATCTTGGACGTGCTGGGGACACGCAACGCCGTTGCCGCGTTTGTGAGCTACGGTTCCACCGCACCGCACCAAGTCCGACGTCAAATCGACCGCTGGAACGGACGCGTCGGATTGCCGGTGTATGACGAAGAGTGAAACGTGACGCTTTCAGATTGTTTCCTCAATCAATGGCGTAGTGGATTTCGACAGAAATCCTATGCAAACGGAATCCTGGCGAATCCCACTACCAAGTGCGCCATTCAATACAACTTTCTTCAAGGGCGGACCGATGAATCGAACTCCCATGCATTGGCGAACCGCCATCGCCTGCTTGCTCTTGCTCGTGTCGGTAGCGATTCGACCAACCGCCGCCGCGGCGCAACTCCAGCTGGCAAGCGTCTTTTCCGAACACATGGTGCTGCAGTGTGAATCCCCGGTGCCGATTTGGGGTGTCGCCGTAGCCAATGAACAGGTGCAAGTCGAGATCGATGGACTGGTCCACACGACCACTGCGGACAGTCAGGGGCATTGGCGGATCACCTTGAAATCACACCCGGGTGCCTTACGCCAGTACAAACTGTCCGTTCGCTCGGGCAAGGACGAATTGGTGTTCACCGATGTCGTGTTCGGACATGTATGGCTGGCAGCGGGTCAATCCAACATGGCTTATACGGTCGGCGCGATGGCAGAAAAACTTGTCGAAGCTCGCGAAATGGTGGCAGGGGCCGACAGCCATTTCATTCGGTTTTGCAAAATCAACGACTCCGACGCTGCCGAGCCACAGACAGATCTTGCCATCGCAGCGAATTGGGAAGTTTGCACCAAACAGAACGTCAAGGACTTCTCCGCAGTGGCTTACGTGTTTGCTGAAGAATTGAATGCCAAACTGAGCGTTCCCGTCGGGATCATCGACTGTTCGTGGGGCGGCAAACCGATCGAACCCTTCATCCCGGCAACGGCGTTCGCGGACCATCCCACATTACGCGAGATCAAATCACGTGCCGACACGGGGGACACAGAGGGGATTCAGACGATGCGAGGTGGAACCTTCGTTAGAGATTCCAGTTGGTTGCCAGGCACGATCTTCAACGGGCGCATTGCCCCGATCGTTCCCTATGGTCTGCGTGGCGTGATTTGGTACCAAGGTGAATCCAACAGTGGGCGAGGTGAAGATCCACGAGATTACGAACACAAAATGCGTGCCTTGATCACCGGCTGGCGTGATGCCTGGAAACGCCCCAGCCTGCCAGTCTATTACGTGCAGTTGCCACAGTGGACCAGCTACGCATGGCCGTACCTGCGTGAAGAACAGCGTCGCGTGACGAACGTTCCGCATACCGGCATGGTCGTCACGATTGACCTCGAAAACAACAACGATATCCATCCGCCGAACAAAATCACGGTGGGCAAGCGACTGGCTTTGTGGCCACTATCGAAGGAATACCCAGACAAATTGGTCGCTCACGGACCGATGTTTGCCAGGGCTACGTTTCGCGATGGCTACGCTGTGGTTGATTTTGATCACACCAATGGTGGCCTGATGGCCGGCCAGATCAAGGACATTCGTTCCGCGGTGAAAGACGTCGGAGGGACGCTCAACGGATTCGAACTGATCGCGGCGGAGGGAGACTGGACATCGGCCGACGCAACAATTGCTGGCACCCAGGTGATCGTCTCCAGTCCCCATGTTCCCGACCCAATCGCCGTTCGGTACGCATGCCTTCCACAGGCAGCCAAGGACGCACCTTGGAATCTCTACTCCATCACCGGACTGCCGGCTACGCCATTCTGCTCGAACTGGCAACTCATGCCTTACGACCCGAGTAAGAACCCTGCACCTGCGAAATGATTGATCCGTTTGGATTGTGAGAAACCTTTCTGCGACGACAGCCTGCTGCGGTTTACAATCTTCAGTCGGTTCACTGATTCTCCCATCAGGCAATTCCGCTAGAACGAACGCCGCAATGGGATTCCCCAGAATTCCCCTTCCCCCAACCCGTCCCTCCCGCTCCCTTTCTGCCCTTCACTCCCGAGTCAATGATGTTGCGATCAACCCTTGTGTTTGCTGTTGCTTTGCTGGTCAGCCATTCCCTCGTCAGCTTACCTGCGTACGCCGAAAAGAACGCTTCGCTGACTCCAAAACTGGCATCGGTCGGTTCGCCGGTCGTCCAGGAAACGTTTGACGGCGAGAAACTGGACAAAGTCATGTCGGCGGTCAAAGGAGAGTGGAAGCTCGTCGACGGCGCATTGCATGGCAAAGAACTGGCCGCAGACAAACACGCCGCCGTGCTGAACTTTCAGAAGAAAAATCACAACTCGGTGGTTCAGTTCTCCTTTAAGTTCGATGACAACACCAAAGGGTTGCATTTCAGTTTGAACCACAGTGGTGGCCACTTGTTCCGAGTCGCCGTGTCGCCCGACAAACTGACGGTGAACTTGGACAAAGACAAGAAAGATCCAAAGTCGAAAGCGATTGCACTCGGCTCGGCTAAGGGAGATTTCAAGAGCGGCCAGTGGCACACGATGATGGTCGAAATGGTTGGCGACAAAGTTGTCGTCCAAACCGACGCCGGAGCAAGCGTGTCGATCAGCCATGCCAAGCTGGACACGGACAAGCCCAACTACCGCTTCGTGATGCGTGGCAACTCTCTGTCGATCGACGACCTGACGATCTGGGAAGTCAACTAACGTACGTCAGGCTTTCTAGCCTGACACTCGGCGCATGTCAGCCTGGAAAGGCTGACGTACATCTCCTGACGTACATCGGAACCATTTTCCGCTGCAACGACTCCCGTTTTCTCACCCCTGGGTCCTCGACGCAGTAAGCTCAGCAGACCAAAATGGTGTTTTGTTTCCCCGGATGAAGTTTTCATGATAGAGCTGGGCGTCAATATCGACCACGTCGCCACCGTTCGGCAAGCGCGACGTACTTACGAACCCGATCCGGTGATCGCTGCCGCTTTGGCCGAACAAGGCGGCGCGGATGGAATCACGTTTCACTTGCGCGAAGATCGTCGGCACATCCAAGATCGCGACGTGGAAGTACTGATTCAGACGGTCACAGTTAAGACCAACATGGAGATCGCGTGTGCCGATGAAGTCGTCGGGATCGCTTGCCGGTTGAAGCCCGATTGGGCACTGTTGGTGCCCGAGAGCCGCCAAGAAGTCACCACGGAAGGCGGCTTGAACGTGACCGGCGACGACGGACGCATCGCCAGGGCCGTCGCTCGACTGAAAGATCAAGGAATCCTGACCAGCCTGTTCATCGATCCTGATCCCGCGCAAGTCGCTGCGTCCGCTGCATTGGGTGTTGATGCGGTCGAGTTGCACACGGGGCCGTACGCCCTGGCCAAACGCGATGCGATCCAGCACGAACTACAACGCTTGATCGATTCCGGCAAAGTAGCCAGTGACGCCGGCATCCGTTTGCACGCCGGGCACGGTTTGAATTACAACAACGTTCGACCGGTCGCCCGAATCCCTGATATGATCGAATTGAACATCGGTCATGCGATCGTCAGCCGCGCGGTGATGGTCGGCATGAGAGACGCCGTCGCGGAAATGCGACGCATTCTGGACGTATGTTGCGGATGACGTAAACAACTGATTTCACCACGCGGGGGCAACCGCCGTGACCACACCATCGGCACAAACCAAGCACGCAACATCAAGTGATGTTTCTGCCGATTCCCCGTCGCCGCTGCCTCGCCGTTTCCCTGGTACCGTCCAAATGTCGCCACGCGCGCACGCCTGGTCAGATCGCCTCTGGGTCGGAATCACCTCCAGTCATCTGGGAGATGATCAGGCACTTCATGCCGCCGTCTGTCGATACTTGAGCGCGAGCGTATTTCAGTGTCGCCAATCGGGCCACGTGTTGGTGGTCGCCGCTGAGTCAGCCATCGAAGCATTGGCGAGACGCGCTGCCGAGCTTTTTTCGGTCCCGCTGATCACGCTGCACGTCGATGCCGATTCGGCCGAAATCTTGGACGATGAGGAGTCGCTCTCTGCCACCATCCATTGCCGTTCAATCACAGCGGAGCCGTTGCAACGCGACGACGTTCTGATTTCGGTTGCCGATCGAATCGATGCTGTCATGGTCCGTCGTGGAGGCAGAGTCGAGAAAGCCCTCCGCCGTCGCTTGGGCACTCGAAAAGATGCATCGGTCCGTGTCGCGATCCATTCGATCTCCAAGTCAGCCACTCGTTCGCTGATGCAGATGGGAGCCATCGGTTGGTATCGAACTCGTTGGTCCGAGTCGGACACAGCGGACAAGACAAGCTCAAGCGTAGAGTCGGCGGAGGTTGAACCGCACGATGACCAGTGGATGCAGTCAGAGAATCAGTGGTTGGTACATTGCACTCGCGCTCCGCACGGGCCGATGCCGGGACAGACTCAGCACCAGCATCAGGACGCTTTGCTGTTGTCCTCTTGGAGTGGATTGTTGGATCCGGCGACCCCATTGTGCTCTTTGGCCAGCATCGTTCGCGGCGGTCGTTTGCTGGCCAGTGCCATCGCGTCGGCACGCCAATGGCCCGTGGTGTGCTTTTCTGCTGCATCTTTGACACAACTGCTTCAGAATCGATGCTATCGACCCCAGTTGCGCCGCTGGGACTACGAACCCTTTGGTGTGGCAATCCGCAAATCGGCAGCAATCAAACTCGGTGTTCGCCCGGTGATTTATGGCGAAGCCTCTCAGCGATGCACGTTGTCGCCAGAAGATCAATTCCGATTCCAGTCCAAGGGCAAGACGTACGATTGGACTCAAGAACGCGAATGGCGAGCATCGGGCGATGTACGCTTGACTGACATGGACCCCGACGATGTCCGCCTGTTCGTGCCATCGGCCGAAGACGCCGCCAAGCTGGCACCGCTGTGCCCTTGGCCGATCGAGGTGGTTCGCGATGAACCCGAAACCCAGTTTGACCCGTAGCCAACGGCGCAGGCGGAAGCGGCAAATGGCTCTGCGGTGCAATCCGGTTGGTAGCGGCAATGACGCCTTCGGCTAATCGTTAAACGAGACTTTGCTATCCGTTTGGTAGCGTCGCCTACGCCTTCGGCTGCGGGTCAAACGAAGTGCCGAAACCCTCCGTTTGACCCGTAGCCAACGGCGCAGGCGGAAGCGGCATATGACTCGGCGGTGTGAACCAGTTGGTAGCGGCAATGACGCCTTCGGCTGCGAGTCAAACACGACTCAAAACAGCGTGTAAATGAACGGGGCGGCGGGTGACGCGGTCAAGAACGCCAGTCCGATCAGCAACAATGTGATGATTAAGATCGGCGCCATCCACCATTTCTTGTTGTACCGCAGAAAGTCAACGAACTCACGAACGATTCCCGGATCGCTCGATTGAGCCAAGCGTTGAAACTCACTCTCGCTTGTTTCTTCGGCGGAGCGATCGTTATCGTCGGTGGGGGGCGGTGATGAGGTCATGTGTGAATGATCGCGGCAAGATTGATCCGAGGATGTTAGGAACTAGTACGTCTTGAAGTATCCCGAGGGTTCATCTTCTTTCGTGCGGGGCTGCCAAAGAGACGAATCCGGATATTTTTGCCGAAGACTTTTCCCGGCGAGACGTAACACCAGTCCGATCGGTGTCAGAACCAGGAAATAGACCAGCCCAAGGACGATCCAAGTCATCATCCATTGGATCGGGAACGTGATGATCCGAAAGCCACGATAGATGGGTCGTCGCGCAGACGCAGTCGCGTAGTAGATCGCCAACAGGACCACCGCTCCAATCACCAACCCAGCGGCAACAATCCCTGCGTGCCATGTCCAGTACGTCACTGCCGCCAACGCCAGCAGCAACCCGCTCAGGGACAACCCAAAGTACTTCAGTTGCTGATCGGTCAATTCTTGTTGGGCAAACATAGCTGTCTGAGTTGGACGACCGAAGGCAATCGCCTGTCATGATAACATCCCAACAACCACGTAGGCGAGTCTCTCCGAGACTCGCAAATTCCAGCGTCTCGGAGAGACGCTGCTACGTGACGCTTCGCTTTCGAACCGGCGTCGCAAATTTCACTAGAAATCCTGCAAACATTTTGGTTTTCCGTGCAAGGTTTGGTCTTCGGGTAAGATGAATATCCCAGGAGACCTTATCAACGTGATCAATCCAGAAACACGAGCGAGTCTGATCTTACGACTGGGAGACCCGGCCGATGACTTGGCCTGGGCCGAGTTTCTGCAAGTCTACGAGCCCATGCTGTTCAGACTTTCCTCACGGTGGGGGCTACAAGAAGCCGACGCGAGAGAAGTCGTGCAGGAGACGTTGTTGGCGGTCGCTAAATCGATCGGAAAGTTTGCCGACGACAGACAAGCGGGCAGTTTTCGACGCTGGCTGGCCACGATCACTCGCAACAAGCTGGCCGATCATTTGACCAAGAGGTCGCGTCAGGAAAGTGGTAGCGGCGACACGGATGTGCACCGCTGGTTGGAACAGCAAGCGAGTGAGACATCGTCCGCCAGTCTTTGGGATTGGAACGAAAAGCGACAGGTTTTTGCTTGGGCGGCCGAGTCTGTGCGGTCTCAAGTCAGCGACCAAACTTGGCAAGCGTTCTATCGCACCAACGTTCAGGGTCAAAGCGTCCAGCAGGTGGCAGCGGAATTGGGAATGCGTGAAGGCATGATCTACGTCGCTCGCAGCCGAGTCATGTCAAGGCTTCGCAAAGCCGTTCAGCTTTGGACCGATTCGCCAGACGAGGTCTCGTTATGAAATGCAATGCTTCGTTGCTGCAAGCACTCGTCCAACAGAGCATCGATCCAGGGGACGATGCCGAAGCGATCGCCGGTCATCTGGAAACGTGCGTTCGATGTCAGCAGACTTTGACCGAACTGGGTGGCGACAAACAATGGTGGAACGATGCCAGAGATTGGCTGTCCATTGCGCCGGATGACGTTATGCCATCCGCACAATGTTGCCCCCTGCCGCCGATCGACTTGAGCTTTCTGGAGACGCCGACGCATCCCGAGATGCTCGGTCGTATCGGACGTTATGAAGTCGAATCGGTGCTCGGCCGGGGCGGCATGGGAGTCGTACTGCGTGCCTACGATAGTGATTTGCATCGCAGTGTGGCCATCAAAGTGTTGGCACCTGAGTGGGCGGCATCCATCCCGGCGCGTCAACGCTTCGCCCGCGAAGCCCAAGCGGCCGCCAGTGTTGCCCACGAGAACGTGATCCCGATCTACAACGTGGCCGCGGACGCGACCTTGCCCTACTTGGTGATGCGTTATGTGCCAGGAATGACGTTGCAGCGCTGGGTGACGACTCATGGACCGCCGGATGTAGCGTCCATTTTGCGGATCGCGGGTCAACTGGCAGAAGGCTTGGCGGCAGCCCATCGGCGCGGATTGGTTCATCGTGACATCAAACCAGGCAACGTCATGGTGGGCGAGAACATCGACCGCATTTGGTTGACCGACTTCGGTTTGGCACGCGCGGCCGATTCCGTCACGCTGACCCAAACCGGCATCATCGCCGGCACCCCCAACTACATGAGTCCCGAGCAAGCGCGTGGGGAAAACGTTGATCACCAGAGTGACCTTTTCAGTCTGGGTTGCCTGCTCTATTTCCTGGCCACCGGACGACCTCCGTTCGAATCGGAAAACACGCTCGCTGTGCTGCACCGCATCGTCACCGATGATGCCCAGCCGTTGGCAATGCACCGACAAGATTTGCCGCCGGCATTCACTCGACTGGTGCATCGTTTGCTCCATCGTCAACGATCCAAACGGCCAGCCGATTGTGAGGCCGTGATCTCCGAACTGGGCGTTGCTCAAATGCAACTGGACGCCGGCCGGACTGCTCGAGTGCCATTCACAAAACGAACACGCCGGCTTCTTTGGGCCGGCGGTTTGGTCGCCTGTATCGGACTGATCGTCGCGATGTCGCCGTTGCAAACGTTGGATCCGAATCGTGATTCCAATGGCGACGATGGAAGACGCATTTCAGCGGGCAACCGAGACGGGAATCGCCAAACACGCCCACAGGCGATCCAAGTCAGTCCCTACATCAATCAAGCGGCCAGCCAAATCGAGAACGCCGCTTGGCTTGATTCACGGCAGTTACAAATTCGTATCGAAAAAGTGGACGCGCTCGTGAATCGGATGAAACAAGCCGAACCGACCGATGCCGTTCCTGGCATGCAGCTTAGCAACCAGCAATGGCGAAACGAAATCAATCGTTTGGAGCACCTGATCCGCCTGTCGCAGCAACGCTGATCCGCCCCCCGTCCGTAATGGGATTCGCCAGAATTCCCTGAGCCTCGAAACAAGAAATTTTGGCGAATCCCATTACCTCAGAAAACACGTTCCCCCACCCATCTTTCAGCTTTGGAGTCACCCATGAAATACTTGCTCACTGTTTGTCTCTGTCTCGTCGCGGCCACCGCGCGATCTCAAGACGCACCCGCCAAGCCAGCCGAAACGATCGCCAATCCATTTGATCAACCGATCGAGGATACGGGCGGATACGAAATGATGGACGGGTACGGAAGCGGAATGATGGAGATGGGAATGGGAATGGAGGCCGCTCCGTCGCCGGATGACATGTTTCGCGCCAACCTGCCGCGAGCGATCGAGCAGCTCAAGCGATCCAAGACCCCCGAAGAACGTGCGGCGCTGCAAAACTACATTCGTGAGGCCTTTGAAAATCGATACGATCGAATGATGAACGATCGCAAGAAAGACATTGAACGGTTGCGGGCAAGTCTGGCCGAGTTGGAAAGCGACTTGCGAAGGCGAACCGCAGCAAAAGACCGTGTGGTTCAGCTTCAATTGCAAAGTGTCCAACTGGCCGCAGAAGGCTTACTGGAGCTGAATGATCTGCAAGGCGTCGGAGGCCAAAACGTCGGCGGACCAGGGATGGGGTCAGGGTCATACGAAGGCTCAATGGGAATGGGAAATTGAGCATGCCGTTGCCTGTTGATCTAGAATGATACACAGGCACCCTCTTCGCAAGGTTTCATGATGATCTCCAAAACGCTTCCCCGCATCGCGCTGTTGCTTGCCGTGTTCTCGCTTTGCGGGTTAACAGTGAACTCAGCAGACGCAGCCAACCGGACGTCAGCATGGGGTTGGAAAAAGCCGCTCAATGAGAAACCCGGCAGCATGCTGTACACCAGCAACCGCGCCTTGAGGCGAACATCCAGCGTCCGCACGTACCCAGTCCAGACGTACCCAGTGCAAATCGATTCGGTCCGAACGTACCCTGTTCAGACTTATCCCGTTCAGACATCGCCGGTCCAAACCTACTCCGCGCGACCCTATTCGGTGCGTCCTGGTTATGGAACTTCCAATCGTCAAACCATGCCACGCATGTATCGAGTTCAACGCCGATAGTCGCTCGACGTTCCGCGTCGAGCACCATCTCGTTTAACGCCAAGCCGCAGGCGACATCGAGTCCGCGTACCACCACCAACCGCCCACGACACATCAGCATCACCACGACCCGCTACTCCAAGCAAGCCACGACGCATCAGCCCTAGCGAGCACGAAAACCAATAGCGCCAGCCACGTGCTGTTTCAAATTTGGATTGGTGTTTGTGCATTGGTTTGCGAAAGTTTGGTACCGCAACAAGCTCTCTCGCTTCCGCCGGGCTTGCCTCGGTCAGAGCGCCAACTGGCAGCTATGTAGCGACGTCATCCGCGTTTTCCCTTCCTTGCATTCGTCTGAACGGCTAAACGCGACTTCCACCAAGGAACCTGGGGGAGGTACAGAACAAATTTGTGTGTGGGATGAGGTATACTGGTCGCAAACAACTCCAGAGACAGGAATGGCAATGATGCACGATTCAAAATCACGTTCGCGACGACACTTTCTTGCCGCGACGACGGCTGGGTTGGGGATTGCTGGGATCACTCGTCACGGCAAAGCCGCTGAGGGGGCTTCGACACAAGCTGGGGTGCCCGATCCAGACATCGCCCGCGGTGAAGTGCGAAGCACGAACGGGGAGCTATCCAGCGATGGACAACGATTCGTGGAAGCAACACGGGAGATCCCGATTGCGGCGCATTGCGATGTGCTGGTTTGTGGTGGCGGTCCAGCCGGGATTGCCGCCGCGCTCGCTGCGGCCAGAGCGGGAGCAACGGTTCGACTGATCGAACTTGCGGGATGCCTCGGTGGTGTTTGGACCGCCGGGCTGTTGACCAAGATCTTGGATTCGAACAACAAAACTGGCATCATGGCGGAACTGCTGAAGCTATTTCGCGAACGCGGTAGCTCAGTGGCCGAGCAAACCGGCGGTACCGTTTACGATCCCGAGATCGCAAAGCTGGTGCTGGAGGAACTGCTCGTTGATGCCGGTGTAAAGATCATGCTGCACACCCGTGTTGCCGGGGCGGTGGTCAATTCGCAAAATCGGTTGTCCGTCGTGGTGACGGAATCGAAGTCCGGACGGCAAGCTTGGACGGCGGAGCGCTTCATCGATTGCACCGGCGACGGTGACTTGGCTGCTCAAGCGGGATGCCAGTTTGATCTCGGGATTGGACAGGATTGTCAGTGCCAGCCGATGTCCATGTTGGCCCTGTTGACGGGAGTCGATCCTGAAAGCATCGGCGAGTTCATTCGCGAGAGTGGATCGGGTGCGAAACGAAACTTGCTGGAACTGATGGAGCAATCGGGAATCCATCCCTCGTATCGTGCACCGACGCTGCGGCATTTGCACAGTGGTATCTACTCCATCATGACGAACCACGAGTATGGTGTTTCGGCATTTGACAACGAAGCAATTTCCAACGCGACCATCGCATCACGACGCGAGATTCATCAAATCGTCAGCGGGCTGCGAAAAATCGGCGGCCCTTGGAAGAACATTGCCGTTGTGGCAACCGCTGAACAAATCGGTGTTCGCGAAGGTCGGCGGATCAGAGGCCGCTACCAAATCAGCTCCGCTGACTTGGCCAGCGGGCTTCGCCATGAACAAGCGGTTTGCCGTGCGACGTTCCCAATCGATGTGCATGCGTTGTCCATGGCTGGCGACAAAGAGATCGATCAGAGCTTCAAGAAAGATGGCTTGAAACCTTACGACATTCCCTATCCTTCTTTGGTGGCCGCCGATGTCGACGGGCTACTGCTGGCCGGTCGCTGCATCAGTGGTGATTTCATTGCGCACTCCAGCTACCGAGTCACTGGCAATGCTGTTGCAACGGGAGAAGCCGCCGGAGTGGCTGCCGCTCGATCCATTGCAATGGGCGTGTTGCCCCATGAACTGCAGTGGAACGAGCTGTCGCGTCGTGATGGGTGATCGTGTGGATTCGACACAAAACCGTCTCCGCAGATCAGCCGCCACGCGATAGCGTCCGGTTCTCACGCCTATTCTGCGGATGGTCAACCAAGTCGGTGTTCGACACCTTTTCTCATGCATCGATACGCCGCGATTTCTACGAAAGATCTCGCAGACGCACTGCTTGAAAGTCGCGAGCTTCTTCTTGCTCACCCGAATCTGACCGCCGTAGCCACACAACTCGTAGCCCACGTATTCAAGCTCATCCGTCGCGCGGATTTGGCTCTTGTCGTGATTGACGGACAATTTCAGACGCTCGGTCAAGAAGCGTCCGATGCTCCCGCACACACGCTGCGCCGCCGCTTCGGTCTTTGTGAAGATCACAAAGTCGTTTGCATAGCTGTTGCCATTCGTTCGATTTGACCAGACTCCAACCGGCCTCGTGCCGGTGGTGAATCCGACTGACTGGCTACGACACCGCAGGCCAATCGCAACCCATCTCCCCACTGGCCTCGTGCCAGTGGCAAAGGGACGAACGCGACTTGAGATGGCCAGTGATCGTCCTTGCTTCCACCGGCACGAGGCCGGAGGGGAGCCAAGAGAATCGACCGCTTCTTTGTAGCTCATCAGTCTTGCTTCCACCGGGCCAAGCCCGGATGGAGAGCTAGGAAGCGTCAGAGTTCATCAGAACGAACCGGCGATGATCGCTGCGCTCTATCGCCGGCTACCGTCTGAGACCGCTTCACGGTCATAGGCAGCAACAATTCTTTTCACATCCCGATCGGCAGAAGCGTGTTCTCGTTGATCGGTCGTCACGTCGAAGCGTCCGATTGCTGTCTCTGTCCGACCGCACTCGTCAATGTGCAATTCCGCTGTCATTCAATCATGTCAGTCTATGCGATCTGGAGTTCCGATTGAACGCTCTGTGTAAAATACCTCATGACTGGACAGCGTTGAACACAAACTGGCCTGAGTGGCCACTTAGGATTGAATACTGGCATTCCATTGGCTCGTTGCGGCTCTTGGCGGCTTGTTCTTGCATTCAAGTGAATAGTAGCGCAGTTTCGCCCCATGTCGGCTTGTCCGACATGAGCGGAAGCTTTGAGGTTATAGAATACTTCCTTTCCGGTTGGACAAGCCAACCGGGGAGGTGATAGTGGCAACGCACTGCTAACCATAAAACGTTGGCTCCTGCTGGCAAGCCAGCAGGGGGCCGGTGTACGCATGATGCAAATTCAAAGTACAAATCGAGAACACTTGATATGCCGAATGAATCCCGTTCATGTGCTTAGAGATCCCTCGGCCTCGGGATCTTTAACAAAATCCACTACGCCAAGAATTGATTTGCCATTCCTTATCCTCCGGACACCACTTTTCTATCGAGCGAGAGATGGCCGACACACGACAGATTGTCAGTTGGGCACTGGAGCGACCTTGCCCCATGCGTAGCGGTCCGAATTGGACGGATCCTAACCAAACCCGATCCGCGTTGGCTCAAATCCAAAGTTGTGCGGATCATTTGCAGGATGGTGAATGTATCGATGGCATTTGGGTGACAAGTGCCTACTGGGGCAGCGATGCCTCCGACCGTCACGTTGACATCCCGAGTTCTGGTATTCGGGTCGAAGAAGTCGCAAGGGAATGTGGAGGCTGGGACATCGTTCGATCGACATGTCGTCATTGCGAAGCCAACGTCGCGCGGACGTCGTCCGATTCCGTCGCCGGGTGCCATGCGTATCTGGACGTGTTGCATCCGCACAGCGAACAGCTCGACGAATTGCTTTGGGAGACGATTCGACTTCACGGCCTTGAGGATCGGCTGCGCGTGTCTTTCAAGGTGACCAATCCTCTCTGGTTTGGATTCTGGATCGATTCTCCGCTGAACCGTCAGCAGTGTGAATTCCTGCTCGATCTACTGCCTCGATCCTTGCCGAGACTTTGGGGTAACGACGAATCGGGCAACGACGTAGAAGCGATTTTCGACGTGGATCAATTTGTTTTCTCTGACTTTGACCCCGCAGACCATTACGGCAATCAGTTTCGCGCATTCTTTCACGCGTTACAGTCGTCCATCCAATGGGAGCTGCCGCTGCACGTGAAACTTGCTCCCCCAGGGCATACCGATTTGGGTTACTACACACAGTTTGCGCACTGCCCTGAGTGCAAGGCGGCAGCTCGGGTCGCACGTTGGTCGGAACCTGTCCAAAGTCAGTCCTATCGATGCGAGGTGTGTGACCATGCCTTCGATCCATCAACCACTTTTCAATCGATCCGTGACGAGGTCGACTTCGATAGCCATTCCTTGGAAAAGCAACTTGGCGACCAATACGACGACTTTGCGATTCGGTACGGTCTGTCACGGGGCGTGTCAAAACAGCAAATGGTGGAGGCGTTGGACAACCACCGCGATGGCCCCCGTCGGCGTCAGGTAATGGAATGCAGAAAGCGAGTCAAGCAAATGGAACGCATGTACGCCGCAAAACCCGATTCATCCGCGGACGATACACTTCCCAAGCTCTTGATTCTGGAACTCGCGCCGGGCGTAGTGCTTGAGATGATCAAAGTCATGCCGGGTGAGTTTCTGATGGGATCGGATGAGTCCGAAGATGAGCAACCTGTCCATCGCGTTGTCATGGACCAGCCGTACTACATCGGCAAGTTCCCCATCACGCAGTTGCAATGGATTGCGGTCATGCGGCAGAACCCGTCGCGGTGCCGTGGAGATTTGAAACTGCCGGTGGAGCAAGTGAATTGGTTCAGCGCCCAAGAGTTTTGTGTCAGACTGAGCGAGATCGTAGGGCGTCACATGCGACTGCCGTCCGAAGCAGAATGGGAATATGCCTGTCGAGCCGGAACGACGTCCCGATACTCGTTTGGCGACGAGATCTCAGCGGAGGATGCAAATCATGACGATCGCATCAAATCGCCGGAGGATCTCTTTCTGGTGTCCGATCGAGACGAAGGTCGCCGGGTGACCACCTCCGTCGACCAATTCCCGCCGAACCCTTGGGGAATTCATGACATGCATGGAAACGTTTCGGAATGGTGCCAAGACTCATGGCACCCCTGCTACGACGGGGCACCTTCAAACGGCCGAGCATGGCTGGATCGAGACGAACCGGTCGAACACGTCGCCCGCGGCGGAGCCGCTTACACAATGGGGACCGCATGCAGGTCGGCTGCACGCCGCCAACAGCGTGCCAACTGTGGAGCGAGAGAGTATCGACCGGAGGAGGAAACGAACGATTCCACGAGCCACTTGTTCAGTATGTTCGATACCACCGAGTACTACGGAATTCGTGTCGCCTACTCGCCACACTGTCCGGGTAGCGAAGAATCGAATCCGAAATGATTGGCCAGATCAGCGAGATCGGCAACCTACCCTTGCGGACCGTGACATTCATGATCTGGTCGTGAATACGTGACGCATGCCAGTTACCGAGTCGCCGGCAATGCCGTTGCAACGGGAGAAGCCGCCGGAGTGGCTGCCGCTCGATCCATTGCAATGGGCGTGTTGCCCCATGAGCTGCAGTGGAACGAAGTGTCACGTGGTAACAGGTGATCGTGTGGATTGACACAAAAACAGGCAATCCCCTCAGTCGCGGATGCGACGACAGCATACAGCCTGGGGCGCGAGCCCCAGGTGAACACCGCCCGACGCCGCCAACAAGCCGCGGAGCGGCGACAGATTGCATCCGGACCACCGCGTGCTGAGGGCTACACCAAACGTTTTATGCTGTCGCTGCTCCGCAGCATCTGGGCGGACTCGCTTGCAGAAACATGGGGTTGGCACCCCATGCTATATGCTGTCGCTGCTCCGCAGCTATCGGAGCGAACCCGGGGTGCGCTGGCTTCGCCGCGACCCCAGGCTATGTTGTTTAACCACTTCGTGGTCGGTTTGGAGAATGAGTGTTCAATCTCGTTACCAATATCACGCGAAGCGATGATTGCTACGTGGATTTCGCGACACTTATTATCCGCACGTTCTATCGCGTTGCGGCTGATGCAGTACCCGGGATAGCGCCATCGGCTAACGAGAACTGTGTGACGCATGAGTGTTTGGAAGCGCGATGGTGGTGGCGTTGACGCCTGCGGCTTGTCGTTAAACGATGGGTCTGTCCGCCTTAGCGACTTGCAATCGTGATCCGCTGGACGCGATGAAAATCCTCCAGCTCCGATGAGATCGCTTCGTAGACGCCGCGGGGAATCTGGGGCAGATCCTGGAACCATGCATCTCGCTTGGCTAACTTCGCCGCCCGCTGGATGGACTGCTTCATGACGTCACCGTAGTAGCGTTGCATGTGTTCGGGCTCAGCAAGCTTGCTTGCGCCCATTGTCTCAACGGCTTCGATGATCGCGTCCGAGCCATTGATGACATCCAGCATGATCCACGCAGTGATCAAAATGGGCTCGCTGTTGCCGTCGGAGAATCGTAGCGGTCGAGCAGCGTCGAACTCGATTTGCAGGGGCACGGCAGCCAATGAGACCCGCTGGTAGCGTTGAAGCACGGGCAACACGATGATGCCACCGCGCTGGACGACTTGCTGTCCACCATAGCCGGTTTTCACGATGGCTTCGTCGGCATTGCAAGTCACGTAGGATTTCCAGAGAAAGAACCCGACGGTGGCAAGTTGCACAAAGGCGACAATGAGAATCGCAACGTAAACGACCATCGCCGGACTACTTCACCGCCAACATTCGCTCCAAGGCCACCAAGCTCCACTTGCTGACTTCGTCGCTGACTTCGATCACGTTCACCGGTTGGCCGTCTCGGAGGTTTTCCAGGGACCAGCAGAGGTGGGGCAAGTCGATGCGGTACATCGTTGCGCACATGCACACGACCGGACTGAGGAAGTGGATTTCTTGTTCGGGATGCTCGGCTTTGAGACGATTGACCAAGTGCAACTCGGTGCCGATCGCCCACTTGGTCCCCGGCGGGCTGCTTTCCACCGTGCGAATGATCTTGCCCGTGCTGCCCGAGACGTCCGCGATGTCGTTGACTTCACGGGGACACTCGGGGTGAACCAAGATCTTGATGCCGGGATGGTTCTTGCGAAACTGCTCGACGTGCTCGGGGCGAAACATCTGGTGGACGCTGCAGTGCCCCTTCCACAAAATCACGCGGCTGTGTTCGAGGGCTGACTCGGTGTTGCCGCCCAGTTCCAACGCATAGGGATCCCAAACCGGCATTTGCTCGGCGTCGATTCCCATGGCCAGTCCGGTGTTTCGCCCGAGGTGTTGATCGGGAAAGAAGAACACGCGGTCGCCGCGTTCGTACGCCCACTCCATCACCGCTGCCGCATTGCTGCTGGTACACACGATGCCGCCGTGCCGTCCGCAGAACGCTTTCAGGCTGGCGGCGCTATTGATGTAGGTCACGGGGATGACACGCTCGGTATCGATGACCTCCGACATGTCTTCCCAAGCAGCCTCGACTTGGGCGATCGCCGCCATGTCCGCCATGCTGCACCCGGCCGCCATGTCTGGCAGGATCACGGTGACCCGTTGGCCCTCACGCTGCTCCAGCCGTTCGGGGCGATTGGCCAGGATGTCGGCGGTTTCGGCCATGAAGTGAACGCCGCAGAATACGATCGTCCGACACGATTCACTCGACGCGGCCATCTGCGACAGTTGGTAGCTGTCGCCGCGCAAGTCCGTGTGGGCGATGACTTCGTCCTGCTGATAGTGATGCCCCAAAATCAGCAGCGAATCGCCCAGTTCTTTGCGGACGGCTTCGATTCGAGCCTGCAACTCCTCGGTCTCCAGCGTCTTGTAGGGAGCCAGTGGGTGCTTCGCTTGTGGATCAACGGGTGACTGAGAAAGGGGCAGTGCTGGTGTGCTCAAGGCAATGACAAGGGCTGGGGGCGACGGTTGGGCAACGGACGGACTCCCCGATTATACCGGAGCGACCAGGAAAGGGGATGCCTGCCGGATCCGTCGAGGTCGTAAGGCGAGAGGCAGACGAAAACTCCCCTGTCGCGGACGAGGTCACGGGTCCTTGAACTGGTTTTCGCTCCAGGGACTCGTGACCTCGTCCACTACGGCAGGCACAGATTCATCTGCCGCTCGCCCTAAGGCGAAATCCCAATGTCCACTCGTTCCATCAAACTGCCCTGATCGTCGATCAGGTTTTCACCAACGGAGTAAATCGAGACTCCTTTTTCGTCCCACAGCAGCTTCATCGTCGACCCGTCGAATGGATCCAGCTTGATGGAATTCGCCACCGGCAGAGCGTCGATCTGCGTGTCATGATTAGCTCCCGCGTCTTGCCAAGCCGCCAAGATCAACACCGCATTCGATTTTGCTTGGCTACGTCGCAATGCGGCTAACCCACCAGTCAAAGCAGGCCAGACGCTACGGGCAAAAAGGCTTTCCGTTTCGGGCGGCTCCTTGGCGAACCCAAACGGCCTGCCGGCAATCTGATCAAAGTCTGAAATCAGCTTCAGATAGGCGGCGAGTTCCCCAGGCATCGGTACGCCCTGCGCTCGAAGCGCATTGATCGACGAGATTCCGAACGCTCTTTCGCTGTCGACCGATCCCGCAAAACTTTTTCTGAAAGAATTATTCTTCACCGCCTCGATCAATTGGCCGCGAACCGAATCCGAGAGTTTCTCCTGGTACAGACAATCGGCAGCCAACTCCATCGCATTGTCCAAGAGCACGGTGCTGACCAGGAAGCTGATCAGACAGGGTTGCTTTGCGACGTGCTCACTCCACTGCATCAGCGCGATCGCATCAAGTGCCGCGGCGTCCGTGTCTTGATCGGCCAAAGACATCTTTGCATGCCCATTCAGGATTCGGGCGACCGTCCGTATCGGTCCCAACTCATTCATCACCGACGCCATCCACTCTTGCGGTGGCAACGAAGAATCGTGACCCGCTCGATAGATCTTTCGTTTTGCCGCGCCACGTAGTGCGGGAACCAGATCTGGGTATCTCTCAGAAAGCAATCGCGAGGTGAGCACCAAAGCAGCGTCAAACTCTTCGTCTGATTCGGCGTCTTGGCTCGCTCTTGCGAGTCTGTTGTCAAACAGCTTGATCGCGTCCGCCAATGTCTCGAGCACTTCGGCTGCATTCTGCTCCACCGGGACCGGGTCGGTTTCCAGATCCGTAAGGCTAACCGGCTTACCCACGTCCAATAGCGGTTTCAGGATCGGGTCTGGCTCGTCCGCCGCACTCAGTTGCCAGGGAGTCGGTGGCAGGACTACGAGAACGATTGCGATGAGGACGACTTGGAAGCTGATTTTCAATGGATGGCCCATAAGTGACGCGAGAAGTACGGGGAAACACATCAAGCACGCTTTCCCTCTACTCTAACCGCCCCCAGTGTCTTGTAGGAGACAGTGGGGTATCGAACTCGTGTTTTCACGCGTGAGGCGATCGACGAGAAATCTGTCGCCAGTTGTCAGAATGGAATATACTAGCCAGCGTTATTGAACGCCGAGTTGGAAATCATTTCTTGAGGGATCATCATGCGAGCGTCTGAACGCGCCGCAGCGACCATTGCACACCTTCGCCGGAGACTCGCCAGAGTTCTTTCTCAGGGGGGCATTCGCTATGAACCATCGAGAATGCGAAGACGTCCTGGGCGCTCAGGTGCCCCGAGAATCGAAGTGTTGGAGTCACGCAATTTGCTGGCAGCCGGTGTCGGAGACGACAATTTTTCCGTCGGAGATCAGCTCCGGCACTATCGATTGGCGATCGCGGCGACGGCGGAGTACACCGAATTCATTGGAGGACAAGCACAGGCGTTCGCCCAAATCCAAAGCACGGTTGATGACCTGAACGAGATTTTCCAGAGGGAGTTGTCGATCCGATTCGATCTGATTTCGACGATCGACACCGTTTTCACTGACGCGGCAAGCGACGGCTATACCAATGGCGACGTCGACGTGATGGTGTTTGAGAACACAAGCATTCTCAACGCAGCGTATTCCAGCAGCGCCTACGACATCGGACACGTCTTTGGGACTGGCACTGAGGGAGGATACGCCTATGCCGAAGTCGTCAACACGTCCACCAAGGGACGCGGCGTGTCAACGTCGCAGAATCCGGCTGGGCCATCGTTCGTGAACTTGGTCGCCCATGAGATCGGGCATCAATTCGGGGCGCACCATACTTTCAATGTCAACAAACTCTTTGGTGGCAGCGAAGCAAGAGAGTCCGGCAATGCCTTCGAGCCGGCCAGCGGTTCGACACTGATGAGTTATGCGGGGACGATCGGTGATGGGAATGATCTGCAAGAGTATCCTGACCAGCAATTTCATTCCGCAAGCTTTGAACAGGTGGCCGAGTTCGTTGCCGGAGTAGGCACGCCGAGTTCCACGACGCCGACGGGCAACAACATTCCAGTGGTTGATGCTGGGGTGGACTACGTGATCCCGGCTCAGACACCTTTCCAATTGTCCGCAGTGGGAATGGATGCGGACCCGATGGATTCGTTGACGTACACTTGGGACCAAATGAATCTGGGTTCCGCCCAAGGACTGCCGGTGACCGATGATGGCTCGCGTCCATTGTTCCGTTCCTTTCCGCCGACCATCAAGGACAACCGTGTCTTCCCACGTCTGAGCGACTTGGTCGCAGGTGTCGACACCGCTGCGATCGGAGAAGGCTTGCCGACGACGACGCGTGATTTGGATTTCCGCGTGACCGTGCGGGACGGAAATGGCGGAGTCAACTCCGATGATGTTGCCTTGTCGGTGGTGAACACCGGCGTTCCGTTCGCGATCACTTCCACGGGGGCAGACTGGACAGGTGGCACCAGCCAAACTTTGGTGTGGAATGTGGCGGGAACAACCACCGCAGCGGGCAATGGTATCAACACGGATTTCGTTGCCATCGACCTCTCTCTCGATGGCGGTTTGAGCTATCCGATCCAGTTGTCTGGCTCGACCGCAAACGATGGAACGTTCACGTTTGATGCTCCGAATATCAATGCGTCTCAGGCGAGAGTACGAGTTCAAGGGCTGGGCAATGTCTTCTTTGCGATCTCCGACGCCGACATCACGATCACGTCTTCGTCTGGGTCGCCTGGTATCACGATCACGGAAACCGACGGTGGTACACTGGTGGGCGAAGACGGAGTCGTGGACGGCCAAACCGTCGACACCTATGAAATCGCTCGCACGACGTCAACCGCCGGAACGACCACCGTTGAAGTGACGACCGGCGGGCACACGGAAGTCAGTACCGATGGCGTTCATTTTTTCACCAGCCTCTCTGTGGACCTGTCCGGGACGACACCCGCAACGATCACGGTTCGCGGGCTCGATGACAGTCTCGACGAAGCGATCCACACCGATCTGATCTCACACTCGGTCACGAGCAGTATCGATCCGAGTTATTCCGCCGCCACGATCATTCGTTCCCTCAATGCAACGATCGCTGACGACGAATGGCAACCGGTCATTGGCGTTGATTTTGATGTCCTCGCGGGCAAATCCCCGGATAACTGGACCAAGATCGTGGATCTGTTCGACGGTTTCTACGCCAACCTGATCCGCGAAGACGGTTTCTCCACCAACATTGCATTGGATGTGGCGGTCGAGACTGCTGCCCAAGTGTTTGAAATGGTTCCTGATGAAACACCACTGCATTCACCGCGGCTTGACGGAATCGATGGATCCCGCTTGGCGACGGAGTCGTTCACGTTGACATGGTCAGGCTTGGCTCCGGGGGCCGACTACAATGTCTACGTCATCGCCAGTGAGTGGTTCACGACGCAGAATATCTTGCAAACGGTTCACGTTACCGGGCAGGTCAACGCCCCAGAGTTTGTCCAAAATTCGCGTTTGATCGACAACGGTGTGTTGGTCAATGGGAATCTCGCTGACGAAGATCGCCCACTCGAATCGGACGCAGTGGTTGCTCAGGCGGATTCCAACGGGGAAATCAAAATCGTAGTCTCCAACGTGAGTCCAATTCCCGGTGAGGATTCCATTCTGTCGGGCGTGGCGATTCAGCGTCTGGCACCCGATGCCGCAGGTTTCACGATTTCGCAAAGTGATTCCAGCACCCGTGTCAGTGAAGCGGGTGCTCAGGACACGTTCGATGTCACACTTACTTCGGCGCCGACCGGGACCGTGGTCATCGACTTGACCGTCCAATCGCCGCATGAAGTATCGATTTCACCAGCGACTTTGACGTTCGACAACACCAACTGGAACGTCTCGCAGCCGATCACCGTCACGGGTGTCGACGATTCTGCATCCGATGGCGATCAGTATTCCAATATCACCTTGTCGATCGACCCGGCAATCACGACGGACAATGCATTTGACGAGTTCAGTGATCGTGTCATTTCGGTTTTGACCCTGGATGATGAAACCGGACCGTTGATCGGAATCGACATCGGTTTCAACGACACAGTGGTCAACAACTGGACAGACGTGGAATCGATTTTCACTGTCAGCGGATCGGACATGATTGCCGAAGACGGCACGTCAACCAGTATTGATCTGTCCTCCTTGATCGTCGGCAGCGAGAACTCTTCGAACTATTCTCCCCCCGCATCAACGATTCCCCAGCACACACAATCGCTGGGATCGATCGGCGGTTACTCCGCAGAGACAACAGGCCAAACCTTTACCGCGACTTGGGAAGATTTGATTCCGGGCACGCAATACCATGTCTATGTATTTGGATTGGAAAACGAACCCGGTAGCTTTTCTCACGATGTAACCATGACGGGTGCAAACACCGTCAGCTTTACGCAAACGTTGACCCATGGTGAGCTATCGGTCAATGATGCCGTTGGATCCGACAGCAACTCGCTGGACTCCTATGCTCGCTTTGTAACCGCTGATGCGGGTGGCCAGATTCAGTTGAGCATTGCACCGAGCACCGGCTCGACGGGGATTTCGCTTGCCGGTTTGGCAATCCAAGCCTTTGGCCAGTCAGATTCGCTGACTGTTCGGATTGATGATCGATCGATCAGTGAAAACGGCGGCATCGCAACTGCCACCGTTATCCGTCATAACGGAACCAGCGGCGACTTGACGATCAATCTTTCCAGTAGTGACACCGGCGAAGCCACCGTGCCTGCATCGGTCACGATTCCCGACGGTGCTGACCGAGTGACTTTCGATGTTTCCGCAGTCGACGATGCGGTCATCGACGGATCACAATCTGCTGAAATCACAGCTACCGCGGCTGGTCTGACCGAAGGCAAGGATCTGCTGGTGGTGCTGGACGATGACGCCTTCCAAAATCCACTCGTCGGAGTCGACTTTGACGAGGACAACGTTCGCCCTATCAATTGGACGACCGTTGGCGGTGTGAGCACCCCGTACACCGAGATGAACTTGACTGACGAAAGCGGCGCGGCAACCAATTTTGATTTGACAATTTCGGGAGCGGCGGGATCGACGAGTGACTACACGGCAGATCCCGATCCATCGACCATCCCTATTCACGCCCAGTCGCTGGATAATATCGAAGGTCAGATTTTTACCGATGCCAATCCGGTCACCTTTCAGTGGAGTGATCTGACTCCCGGAAAGTCCTACCAGATTTACGTGTTTGGTCTCGAGTCGTTTTACGGGACGATCTCGCAGGAAGTCGTGATCACCGGCCAGGGGGCGCCCATCACGTTGACGCAGGTGTTTAACACAGGCCAGCTCTTCATCAACGATCAATTGGGGTCCGACAGCCGAACGCTGGATTCGTACGCGCAAGTCATTCCTGCGGATGCGACGGGTCAAATCACCATTGAAGTCAACCCGATCAATGGGAGCTCAGATGTTTCGTTGGGTGGGCTGGCAATTCGCGAACTCGGTGCCCCTACACCCCAGGACTTTGGCGATGCACCGGCCTCCTACAAGACACTGTCCGCAGACCAGGGCGCAGCCCATTGGGCGGTCGGGCCGAGATTGGGCGACTCCCGCGATGGAGAATCCGATGGGCAGCCGTCGGCAGCAGCGGATGGGGATGGCGATGACGAAGACGGCGTGATGTTCGGGCTATTGACCGCAGAAATGACAATGGCCGCAGTGAACGTCGACCTGCAAAATGCGGCGATGGCAAAAATCGATGCCTGGATTGACTTCAACCAAGACGGCGACTGGGACGACCCGAACGAAAAAATTCTCAACGGTGCGGATGTTGTCGGCGGCATGCAAACCTTGAACTACTCGGTCCCCGCCGGGATCATCATCGGTGAAACATTTGCTCGCGTCCGTGTCAGCACCGCCGGCGGCCTGGACGTGACGGGAGTCGCACCCGACGGCGAAGTGGAAGACTACAAAATCAGCGTTCTGCCGCAACGATCGGTCGATGCCTTTATCGATAATGCAAACAATTTGATTGTGCAGCCGGTCAGCGGCCCTGGTTTGGACGATGACATCACCATCGAAAACGATGGAACCCACTTGCGAATTCGTGACGCAAGCTATTCGGTCGTGGCCGGAAATGGCGTCTCTCAAGATAACGCTGAAGTCATCGTTCCGGTCTCCAGCGTCAGTGGTCCGCTGGGGGTCTCGATCGACACGGGTTCCGGGACCGATACGGTCACGCTGAATGGTTACCAGGGGACACTGCCCAACCCCGTCGCGATCAATATCGACAACGCGGACACCGTGCTGGCAGGCGATTTGCAAATCGACCTCGCAAGCGGCTTTACCCCGTCGGTCGGCCAGTCATTCCTGCTGGTTCAGTCCTCCGATGGGATCGCCCAATCGTTTTCGGCGATGACGTTGCCAACCGCCCCGGCCGACACGCAATGGGACTTGATCGTCACCGCGACTGAAGTCCGCCTGAACTTGATTTCGGTGCCGCCAAGAATCGTCGAAGTACGAGTCGGTTCCACGCACTGGAATCAAGCCTTCCGAAACAAAATCGATCCCCAGGGCCAGGGCTATCTCGTCTCGACAGGTACCAATCAGCTAGCCGATGTTCCGTTCAACAATGCCAATCAGATTTTTATCGAGTTTGATCAGCCGGTTTTTGCCGCTGGTGGAGTGGAATTGGATCGGGACCAGTTTCAAGTGATCGGTTCACCCACGTTGGGCATCAACTATCCAATCGACACGGCAATCTTTGACGAGTCCACCAACACGGCAATCCTGACGCTGCAGAATCATTTGACCGCTGACAAGTTGCTGTTGCATATCGATGACGGGGCGATCGAAAACGCCCAAGGAGCCGCTTTGGATGGTGAATGGACGACCGGACGCACGACGCCATCGGGTGACACGAATTTGGGGGGCGTATTCCATTTCAGAATGGATGTCTTGCCCGGCAATGTGAACGATGACTTGCTCACCAACACGACAGATCTTTCCTTTGTCCGCTCGCTTGGAACACAGATCGCCGGGGTGACGACCGAGTTCAACGCTCGGGCGAACGTGAATGGTGATCTTCTGGTCAACACGACCGACTTGTCCGTGATCCGCGCCATGGGAACACAACTGCTCCTCGGCTTGGACGATCCGACTCCTCCGGCATGACGATGATCAGTCGTCGTGTGCTATTTCGGCGGTGGTTGGGAAAAGCCACTGGGGCAAATGCTCGATCAAGACATCACGGAGCCATCGCGAATCTTTTCACTCTCTGTCGCCAATGCAGTAGATGCGTGATGAAGTACGAATGAGCAAACGCTCTCCTGCAATCGCTGGAGTTGACATGCCCATGTCGTCTTCTGCGAGTTGATTGGTGTGCAACAGCTCAAACTCGTCGCTGTCCTTGAGCACGAAGGTTATGCCGTCCTCATTGAGACAAAAGATCTTGCCATCCATGGCCCATGGAGACGATGTGAAGGCCCTGCCCCTGGGCAGTCGCTTCTGGTCGAAAAATTCACCGCCAGTTTTGGCGTTGTAACAGGCAACCAAGCCTCGGTCGTACAGAACGAACAGTCGATCCTCCGAAACGAGTGTGCTGGGATTGTAAGGTGCCGCTTGCGGTAGCGACCACGCGATGAAATCGTTCGTCGTTGCTTCATCTTGGAGCGAGATGTCTCCCGATGCGCCAGGCTTGATCGCGTAGATCGGCCGCTCTTGATCACCTACATATCCTGATGTGATGTAGAGCAATCCGTTCGCAGCATACGGGGTTGCGATGGTGATGCTTGACATGCCTCGCAGTGACCAGAGCTCTTTGCCGTCGAGGTCATAAGACCTGACGGCTTCACTGCCCGGCGTCACGAGCTCCGTTCTCAGATCATTTTCCCAGACAAACGGAGTCGCCCAATTGCTCTCTTCGTCGCGGGGCGTTCGCCAAAGCTCCTTGCCGGATCTCGCATCGAGCGCTAGAAGGTATGACGCTTGGTCATTGTCGTTGCAGTAATACAGCTTGCCTTGGTGTAGAACCGGCGAAGCAGCGTTTCCCCAGCCGTAACGTGTTGGCAACGGCTCCAGGTCGTGCCGCCAGAGTTCGTTGCCCTCGAGATCGAAACAGAAGATGCCGACACTGCCAAAGCAACAGTAAACTCGCTCGCCATCAGTCACCGGCGTTTCCGATGCAAAGCTGCTCTTCACATGGATAGCTGATTTGGGTTTGCCTTCGTGAACTTGCCGTTCCCAGCGAATTTCGCCGGACTTGAGATCGAGGCAAATCACCATCCAACGATGAATCGAATCTGGAGGGGCGGGTCGATTGCCACCAAAGTAAAGCCCCTTTTTTGCTTCCTCTGTCGTTCCCGTGTTGATCACCGTGGTCAAGAAGACATGATCGTTCCAAACCACTGGCGAGGACCAACCACGCCCTGGAATATCACGCTTCCATGCGACGTTTTCGGTCGCCGACCAACGGTCCGGTATTTGGGTTGCTTCGGCGACACCACGCGAACCAGGTCCACGGAACTGCGACCAGTCCGATTGTGCGAGGGCGAAGGACGGTGTTGTCAACAAGAATAGAAATGATATGACAGTTTTCATCGCTAGTTCGGCGTCGCCTCTCCATGTGGATAACGATAATCGGCCCTGTCGTCGGTCGAGACCTGTTTCGTCGAACCGTCCGACAGCGCGTAGAGGAACAGTTTACCGTCAGCGTGTGAGGCGATGGTGCTGCCGTATTAATGCCCTGCGGCTGATGGAAGGTGTGTTAAATCAGAATGGGTCAAGCGGCTTAGCCTCTGAAGTCCGGTGGGTGGCTCGATCTGCCAGGGGATCATGGCGACGCGGCTTGCCAGTGTTTGTTGCACTTCGCTCAAGTACTTCTGCTCGTTCGATTGGCGCTGCTTCATCAGCGGATCTGTGATCGGCAAGGGACTGAGCACTTGATTGATCACCCAAGCGTACGGCTCGATCTCGGCGCGTCGAAGATCACGCTGCAGCGCGGCCGCTTCGTGCACCGGAGTGGCTTCGGCGAGCGTGACGATGAGGACGCGGGTAAAGCTCGGATCGCGGAGCCGTGGCAATAAGTTCTCGACTGCCTCGGGCATTTCGCTTGTTTGCCGAGTCACTTCGCGATGGTAGGCGAGTGCCGAATCGAGCAGCAATACAGTGTGCCCGGTGGGAGCTGTGTCGAGCACTACGAATTTGCTGGTGCCGGCGGAAACGGCATTTGCAAAGGCACGAAACACGGCAATTTCCTCGGTGCACGGCGATCGCAAATCTTCTTCGAGCAGTGCCTTGCCTTGTGCGTCGAGATTCGCACCGGCTTTCCTTAAGACCTCCGCCGAGTATCGAGCGGTTTCTTCGGACGGATCGATGCGACTGACCGATAGGTTGGGCAACCGTTCATCATTCATGGCAGCCGCGATGTGGGCTGCGGGGTCCGTCGTGGACAGATGGACTTCGTAACCACGCTCGGCGATCGCAACAGCCACCGCCGCGGCCACCGTCGTCTTGCCAACGCCACCCTTGCCCATCGCCAAGATAACGCCATGACCAGGGGCAACAAGATCATCGACTAGTTCGCCCAGTTGTGGAATCAGCCGGAACGCGTTGGCGTCCGGTTCCTCCGATGCGGACACATGGTGTGAGAACCGGGGGCTGACGCCCGGTGGCTGATGGGTGGACTCACCAAGGCGACGAAGTGATTCGATTCCGAGAATCCCGTTGGGACTCAGCGGCACGATGGTCAGTGGAAACCCCCTTAACTCCTCGGGCATCGTCTTCAGGGCCGTGCCACCTCGTTGTTGCAACGCCACCGCGTACTGGTCGCTCAAGTCAACTGCCTCGAACACGCCATTGACCACAAGATGTTGATTTTGAACGCCAAGTTCGGCCAGTTCACTGCTGGTTCGAGCGGCTTCACGCAATGCGCTCGGCTCTGCGCGAGCGACCAGCACCAGCGTCGTGACGGTCGCATCGCTGAGCGACTTCACCGACTCTTGATATAACTTTTGTTGAGCCTGCAATCCCGCCAGCGGACCAAGGCAACTGGTGCCCGTCGTATTCTGCGCCATGAAACCGTCCCAGGCCGATGGCAGCGTCAGCAACCGCAACGTGTGACCGGTCGGTGCTGTATCAAAGACGACATGATCGTACTGAGCCGTGGCGGTCGGATCACCGAGCAACCGCGAGAACTCGTCAAACGCAGCAATCTCAAGCGTGCAAGAACCAGAGAATTGTTCTTCCATGCTGGCCACGGCCGCGTCGGGCAGGACTCCGCGATACGGTCCAACCATTCGTTCGCGATACTCTGCCGCCGATTTCTCCGGATCGAGATTCATCGCAAACAGCGTCGGTAGCTCTGGAATCGCCGTCGGATGGTTTTCTAATGTGACGCCTAGAACCTCGTCGAGATTCGAAGCGGGGTCCGTGGATACGAGCAATACATTCTTGCCCGAATCAGCGAGCTTGACTGCGGTCGCACATGCCACAGATGTCTTGCCAACACCCCCTTTGCCAGTGAAGAACAAATTTCGTGTTGGTTGGTCGATGAATTTCATGTTTCGTGTTTCATATTTCGCAGGTGGCGGCGACTTTTAGTTGCCGTTTCATAATCGTGGCAGCGACCGTTGGTCGCGGTTTCTTGTGATGGCGACTGAAAGTCGTCATTACGGATTGCAAGCTTGGCAGCTGACTAGCAACATCCACTGGTTCCGCAACATCCGCCGTCCGATTTGGTGACCGGCAATCGTTGCTTCGCTGGCGCGCCGTCGACCCAACCGGCGAGATCTTCGCGTGACGGATAAACGGTTTGACTGACGATCTCGCCATCAACGACAACGACGGGCAGGCAGTCCGTTCCCGCGGTACTCAAGAGTCCGTGGATCGCCTTGTTCTCGATGAAGGCCTGTGGCTGTTGAGCCAAGTTGAATCGCTCGACGTTGTGACCTTGACTTTTCAACCAGTCGAGGTCGGCGGCGAACTTCGGCAACACAGGGTCAACCTCTGGTCCACAGACGCCGGTCGAGCAGCACATGGGTTTGTCATAGACTTGGACGGACTTCATGGTTTTCTCCTTGGAGATGGGTGGAAAATTCAAAACGGGAATGGACTCGCGCATCGGCGATCAACTTTTACTCGCTATCGTCTATCGCCGAAGCACGATAGGGATAATTAAAATGTATTAATCCGGTGAGCGGACACGCCGCTGACAGTCGGGATCTCCGCGAACCAATTACAGTTCCGCGATCAACGCCTTTAGCTTGGCCATCGCATCCTTGTTGATGCAGTAACAAACCCGCGGACCGTCGATTTCGCCCTGCACCAGACCGGTTTCTTTGAGGATCTTCAGGTGTTGAGAGACCGTCGACTGAGCCAGTGGCATTTCTTCGACGATCTCACCGCACATGCACGACGTTCGATTGAGCAACAAGCGAACGATCCGCACGCGAGCCGGATGAGCGAGTGCCCAAGTCAGCTTGGCCATTTCTTCGGCCCATGCGACATCCGGCAAAGTCAGCTTTTCGCTGGTCGTGCAGCATTTCTTCGCTTCTGCCTTGGCTCGGACCATCGTTCATTTCCCTTGGAATCGATCTGGTAACCACAGCTAAATTGTTTATCGTCGATCTACGATAGACTTCTGGATGTTTTCTGTCAAGACCGATGACGATAGCGAAGCGATTCGCCTGGACTGATTCAGATTTCCAGGGTTGTCCGTGGACAGAGGGTCACGCGGGATGGGGCTCAGAAACCAAAAACCGAATGGCCCGTAGCGTGCTTCGCATTCTTGGTTTCTTGATGCGAACCTTCGGTTCAATCAACGATGTCGGTCGCATTGGAGGGGCGGATGCTTTCGAAATACTGACGAACCGTTTCGCGGTGACCAAGTGGCAAGGGTTCACTGTCCAAGACCGCTTCGGCTTGGTTGCGGAATTCTTGGTAACGGCTGGCGTATTGTCGAGCGGCGTCTTGTTCGCCTTCGGGGGCCGCGATCACTTCGGATTCACTCGGGCCGTCGCCTTGTTGCCCGGTTAATTGTTCTTGATTGCGGGTCGCGTCGAGGCGAGTTGCCTCGCCGTCGTTCGCCTTACCGGTCGCACCACGTCCCCACGAGTTCTTTGGGCTGTTGCTCTTGCTCGCATTGTTGCCGCCGTTCTTTCCGCCCCGGCATTGGCTTTTGCATTGGGACAGCTTGTTCAATTGGCATGCCATGCATTCGCCGATCTTCTTACATTGGCTTTGGCTCTTGCACAGCCCGGCCAACTTGCACATTCCGTCTTTGCATTCGGACAAGTTCTTGGATTCCAAGCCTGCTTGCATTTGCTCGGCGGCACCGGACAGTTTGCCTTGTTTGCCGGCTGGCAATTTCGACAAGAATTGTTTCAAGTTATCCGCCACGGCGCGGCGTTCTTTATCGTTCAAATCCGCTGGGTCGATCTTTTCGAGTTTCTCGGCCGCTTTGTCGTAGTCTCCTTCTTTCATCGCCGCCGCGGCCGCCTTCATCGCTTCGGACGGTTCGATCGCCGCCGCGAGGGCTTGCATTTGGGCATCGGTCATTTCCAACTGCATCGCTTCACGAGCCGATTGAATCGCCTGCTCCATTTCCGAAAGCGTTGCCATCATGTCCCGCTCGTCCATCGATTCATTTTCGAGTTCCTCGATCAACTCGTCCAGCTTCTCGGTCAGATCGTCGAGTTCCGGCTGGTCGACGTCCTCTTTGAGTCGTTCCAAGTCATCGAGCATCGTCTCACGAAGGTCGCCGGCTTGATCGCCCGCGAGAGCAACGGGCGTCGCGTCGATTCCCGAGTCGAGCGGCGGACGGGCCAACCCCAACAACGCCGTCGCGATCACGAGCATCGATGCGGCCGAATACAGGGCGGGCCGGTTGGCGGTGATGGGAACGCAGTCTCGCGGATCAACTTGACGCAGATGCCGCCGTGCGTCGTCGGCCTGCAACAGCCGAACCGGATCGGCGTCGCGTTGGAACTGCAGTCCCGTGATCGTGCGATCTTTCAATCGATAGTGTTGATCCACCAATCGCGCCGTGGCCAACGTACGCACTGGTATCATCGCGCCGACCAAGACCCCCGCGAATGTAAAAACAAGGATACTTGCGGGCAACGTGATCCATGACACGGGGACGGTCGCCACACCGAGGCAAGCGATCACCAAAGCGACGAAACAACCGGCCGCCAACCCCACGCTGGCCCAATGCCCGACGTTGCGAAGCCGGATGCGCTGCGAAACACTCGCGAGCAAACTTTCGATCGACAGAAGTTCCGATGTCGGCGTCGTCATGGCTTGGGTTCCTGTGGAAACCGGTGAAAGTTGCGATTCGACTGACATTCTAGGGGTCCTACCGACCCACCGCGATGGAAAAGCACGAAAATTTTGGTGCAATGCCCCCCAGAAACCTCGTTCCCAGGCTCCCGCCTGGGAACGAGTTTTGTCGACTATGCCCGTCCCCATTCGATGCGGCGAAGGCCCACGTCGGCGATAAACAGACTCAAAGCCGCCATCAACAGCCACGGCCACATCGGGATCGGGTCGCGAGCGGTCCGCTTGTCCGTGGCCAAAATCGCCTGGACATCCTCGCCGAACCCGCCACCGCTGACCTCCGCGATTTGAGTCAGCTTCGCCTCATCGGTCGGACGCAAACGCAACTCCTCGGGATACCCGATCGCCAAACCGCGAGACTGGCGGATTGTCGTTCCGTCGGCGGCGACTTGAGCCAAGTCTAATTGGTACGTTCCCTGCTGAAGCGCCCGCAATTCGGCTTCGTATCGCCCCGCTGCCGTTTGTCGCATTTCGATCTTTTCCAACTTCAACTGCGGATCGATCACCGTCACCGTTGTCGGCCGCTCGTCGATGAAGTTGCCGTCGTCGTCGACCACGTCCATTTGCACCGTCGTCCGTTCGTCGTCGGTTTGAATGTCGACAAATATTCCGCGAGCGTCATTCTTGCGCATCGCGTGACGGATCACCTGAGCCCAAAACGGTCCGAAGTCCGGCCACGCCAGCCACTCCGCCGCCCAGCGAGCTTTGGCGTCGCTGGTGAATGCGACCGTCATGCCCAACCCGTACCGCCACCAGGCGAGCAACGGGTCTCCACTTTCGCTGGCCAACACGAACTCGCACGTCGGCTTGGGACGAGTGACGACGTAACCCAGCAGCAACGGCGCGAACTCCAAATCGATGCCTTCTAGCACCTGCGTCGGCCGGACGACTTGGGGCAAGAACGGCAGTTCATTGATGGCCGACTTGCTCGCCTCGACGGTTTCCTTTGCGAACACCTGCGGAATCGATTGCGGGTCGTCGCAAAAATAGTAACGTCCGCCGCCTATCCGCGCGATGTCTTCGAGTAACTCTTCCGACGATCCTTGTCCGAGTGCCACCGTCGACACCGTCATCCGGCTGGCCGCCATCTCGCCGGCCATCCCTTCAAAGTCACCCGGGGCCGAAATGCCATCGGTCAACATGATGCAGTGTTTCAATTTTGCCGATGCGCCGGCGAGCGCCTCGTATGCGTCCGACATCGCAGGATACATGTTCGTCCCACCGCCGGCATCAATCGTAGCGATTTGATCGATCACGTATCCCTTGTCCGAAGCCGATCGCAGTTCATTGACCCAGTAGCTTTCGCCATCGAACGCGATCACGCCGATCGAATCGCGAGGCCCCAGTAACTCGACGGCTGCCCGCGCGGCGTCTTTGGCCAATTCAATTTTTTCACCGCCCATCGAACCGCTCTTGTCGATCACCAGCACCATCGCCAGCGACGGTTTCTCGCGTTCCTTTTCAAAGTTGCTACGGACGGGCAAGATTTCTTCGAGTTGGGTGCGGTAGTATCCACCGAGCCCGAACGATTGATCGCCGCCCATCATCACCAACCCGCCGCCCAAGTCTTGCACATAAGTCCGAATGACATCCATTTGCCGCATCGTCATCGCGGTCGCCGGAACGTTGGACAAGATCAAACATTCATAACCTTGCAACTCCGAAAGCGACCTCGGCACGCCAGCGGGCGGACGGACTTCGACGTCGATCTTTTGTTCATCGAGTGCCCATCGCAGCGAATCGGTTTGGTCCGTATCGGGATCGATCAACAACACGCGAGGCCGACCCGATGCGGCGACGATGGCGGACTGTTCGTTGTTATCGAGCAACGTGTCGGAGTCGCCGAAGCCGCGCAGCCGCGCAGCGAAGGTGACTTGCCGTTGCCCCGTGACCGTTTGACGAATGCGAAACTTTGTCTCGCCGGCTTTGACTTCGATCGGTTTGGCTTCGTCGTCGCCGATGCGGATGTCGCCACGATAAATGTCCAACATTCCGGTCGTGTCGGTGTTGCTATTGACAACGACTTCCAAATAGAACGGCTCCCCTTGGCGGACCTGAGCCGGTGCCCGCAAGCTGGCGACTTGGACTTCCGGTTCGCTGCGACCGGGCAGCGGCACAGTAAAGATAGGCATCCCCGCCGACGTCGCCGCCGCCACGCCGTCGTCGAACGTCTCGTTCCCGTCGCTGACCAAGACGATTTTGGAAACGTAGCGAGGCGGGATCGCGGCTGCTGCGGTGCGTAGCGCCGACGCCATGTCGGTCCCGTAGTCCGGTTCTGGCTCGGGTGAGGCGGTGGGTTTGGCGGGTCGTTCGGCGTCCGAGTCCGCGGCTTCGGATTTCGTTTCGGTTTGCTCCGGTGCAGCGGTGGTTTTTTCCTCGATCGGGCGATGGGTTTGGGTCAGTTCGCCGGGGACTCGGTCGAATTCCAAAAAACGCAACTCGACGTCGTTACGCTGGTCCGCCGCCTGGGCCAGTGTTTCGGCAAACCGGTCGGCCATCTCGCCCGCCGCCGCGTCGATGCTGGCACTGCGGTCGATCGCCACCACGATCATTTGACGCTGCGTCGATCGCAACCAAACCAATCCGGTCAAGGCAAGCGTCAACAGCGAAACGACGACGATCCGAACGGCCAAACTAACTCGCCGCTGCCAAACCGGAAAATCGCTGAGGCTGCGGACATGAAACCACAGCAAAACGGGTATCGCGATCAACAGCCACGCCAGCAACTCCGGCCGCGTCCATTCCCAAACGCTCGCGGCCAGTAACGGTGGTAGGCTGGTGATTGGTTCGCTCATCCGACGATCCTCCGTTGGTACAGGAACCATTCGCCGACGATCAAACCGAGTGCCAGGCAAGTCAAGTAGAACCAGAGCGAGCGGTATCCGGCTTGCCCGCGCTGCGGTACCGCTGATTCAAATTCGCCGCGCCGCCGCAAGTCACTTTCCGACGCGTCACACAGATTCACCGCCGCCGTCTTGACTGTTTCGCCCGAGCGTTGCAGCGTCACCAACCCGGCCCGCGTGACTGGGCCGACCAACGCTGTTTCGCCTTCGGTCGTTGTCACGTAAACCACGCCGTCGGGATCCGTCCATGTCCAACCGTCTTCGAGAACGGCGTTCTCCGGTGCGCTGGTTTGTTTCGTCGTGGTTCGTGTGGGCAATTCGATTTTGGCCAGACGACCGGTTCGCAGCGACGGTTCGATCTCACCCGAACGCGACAGGAACCAGTTGACCGCGTTGGTCATCAGCACCGGGAATGCGATCCGCAATGGCAAATCGCCGTCGTCCAGGTTCGCCGTCAGAACGACCAATCGATCTTCGCCCGCGACGCGTGACGCCATCAACGTTTCTCCACCCGCATCGATCAACAACGGCGTTGCTGCGTCGGTCATCGTCAACCCGCGAGCCCCCGCCAGGATCACGTTTTGCAAGCGGACGTGCGGCATCAGCGGAGAGGTGGTGTCCTGTGTCACCACGATCGGTTGATCGATCGATTCGCCCAACGTGAACGCGTCGGTGTCCGCGCGTGGGTCGATGGCCAACACAGCGCCGTTCGGGATCGTCGTCGATTCGCTCCGGTGCAATACCGTGAATCCGCCCGTCGGGGAAGCCGCCGGGGCTTCGTCGGTGATCTTCAATTCGACCAGCGGGATCGCGCCCAACACGCTTTCCAAATACAAGCTCGGCTGATTTGTCACCAGCGTCACCGGGATCTTCGTCCGCTCCGGCAAGATCGCGCGGGCGACATTGTCGACGGCCAAGGCGTCGTTGGTTTCGTCTTCGGCAGTCTGGTTCAGTTCGATCGTCGCAGACAGGATTCCTCCAGCGGCCGACGCACCCACGATCGTGCGTTTCCAAACTTCGCCGGGTGCCAATTCGATCGGGATCACATCGACCAATTCATCTGCCAGTTCGAGACTCATCCGACATCGAGTGGGCGTCTCAGCGAACGAGGCGACTTCGACCAGCGCGGCGTAGCCGATCGGATCGACCAGCGACCGACGGACCGCCATTCGCGTGATGGCCACGTTGTCTCGCGGCGAGCCGACCGAAATGAAACGCACGTCGTCGTCGGTGGCGATGGCTTGGAACTCGGTAAACGCCCCGTCGCTGATCACAACGATCTCGCGTCGCTCAGGGGAACGCGTCATTCGCCTGGCCGCTTCAACCGCCTCAGCGACACGCGTTGGTCCGTCGGTCGGCGTGATCGATGGCAACGCGTCGCGAACGGCGGGCCCGAAGTCGGTCATTCCGACGATGACGCGAACGGTCCCGCCGGCGGTCACCAATGCGATCTCATCGCCGTCTCGCAGTTCCCGTACAACACCCTCGGCTAACCGGATCGCGTTGGAAAATCGATCGTTCTCGTCGGGTTCGATCGCCGACATACTGGCCGAGTTATCGACCACCAACACAATTTGCCGAGCCGCCTGTTTTTGTCCCGTCCACAAAGGGTCCAGCAGTGCCACCACGATCAAGGCAAGGAACGCCAGTTGCAGCAACAGGCTCAGTAGATGCCGGAGCCGTTGCCACCATGAACGCTGTCGTTTTTGGTCAAACAGTTCGTCCCAAAACAGCAACGTCGAAACGGATCGTTTCTTCAGCCGCGACCGCAGCACATAAAACACGATGATCGGGATGGCGGCGGCGATCCACATCCATCGCTCGGGCGAAACGAAGTTCATGAAACGGCTCCGGCCATTCGCATCATCTTTAACAGCACGACGTCAAAGGGTACATCTGACGTCGCCCGTGTGTAGCTGAGTCCATACGTGCGGCAATACGCTTCGACGTCGCGGACAAAATTTTGGAACAACGTTTCGTATTGTTTCAATTTGCGTTCGGTGATCGTCACCTTGGTTGATCGGTTGGACTCGACGTCAAACAGTTCGACATCTCCGAGCAGGTTTGGATGAGCTTCGGCAGGCGTGTGAACTTGGATCACATGCGGCTCGAACCGTTGATGCCGCAGCGAGTCGACGCCGGCGCGAAAGCCGGCTTGGTCGAACAGATCGCTGACGATCAAAACCAAACCGCGTCGCGGAGCGCGGCGTGCGAAATCTTTCGCAACATCGGCCAGGTTGGTGGCGTTGCCTGAGGTTTGAAGTTTTTCCAGATACCGCAGCATCGACAGCGAGTTGTTCTTACCTCGGATCAAGGGCAAGGTGGAGCGGATTTGGTCGTCATAACCGATGATCGAAACACGGTCCAAGTCGGCCAACGCGATGTAGGCGATCGCAGCGGCGATTTGTCGAGCAAAGTCGAATTTGTTGACCGCTTGAGCAGGGTCGGTCGACGACGAGTCCATGCTGCGGCTGGTGTCGAGCAAGATGTAAACGTGCAGGTCTTCTTCTTCCTCGAACCGTTTGAGCAACCGATCCCCGTGTCGGGCGTAAACGTTCCAATCGAGATAGCGAAGGTCATCGCCTTGGATGTATTCGCGGTGATCGGAAAACTCGATCCCGCCACCGGTCTGCTTGGTCCGACGCTGTGCCAACAGTTGCCCCTGAAACGCCCGCTTGGAAAGCAGCGACAAGTATTCGAGCCGTTTGAGAAATTCGGAATCAAACAAAGGACGATTTGCCGGGACGGGGGATGGAAGACAAGAAGACAAAGGATACAGGGAACGTAAGGAACCTTCGTGCATCCGCGATGGAAATCACGGACCACTTGTGATCACTTGTTCCCAGACTCTATTGCCTGGGAACATGATGTCTTGTAGGCGTCCGCCTGCTGAACAGTGCCCGGCAGGCGGGAGCCTGCTACACAAGCCCGGCAGGCGGGAGCCTGCTACACAAGCCCGGCAGGCGGGGAGCCTGCTATACAGTGCGTTCCCAGGCGGGAGCCTGGGAACGAGGATTGGTTCTTTACACCGACACCACGCCCGACTCCAACAAATCCGCGATGATTTGATCCGGTTGGATTGATTCGGCTTGGCCTTCGAAATTCAACATGATTCGGTGCCGGAGCACGTTCGTGGCGACGGCTTGGATGTCCTCGGTCGCGACGTGATAACGGTCGTCCAAGACGGCGTGAATCTTGGCCGCCAAGATCAATCCTTGGGCGCCGCGAGGGCTGCTGCCGTATCGCACATATTGCCGAACCATCTCCGGGGCAATGTCTTGATCCGGGTGCGTTCGCATCACCAACTCGATCGCATAACGCCGCACGACATCGGCGATTTGGATCTTGCGGCTGATCGCTCGCATCTCCATCACTCGCTCTGGCGACACCAACTTGGATACCGTCGGCATGTCGCCGGCCGTCGTGCGGTCCATGATCGTTTCCATTTCCACAACGGTCGGAAACGGCACCAAGATCTTGAACAAAAAACGATCCAATTGTGCTTCGGGCAACGGGTACGTGCCTTCCATTTCGAGCGGGTTTTGTGTCGCCAACACAAAGAACACGCCTTCGAGTTGATGCGAGATCCCGCCGACCGTGACGCTGTGTTCTTGCATTGCTTCCAACAACGCCGATTGGGTCTTCGGCGTTGCTCGGTTGATCTCGTCGGCCAAGATGATGTTGGCAAACAAGGGGCCGCGTTGAAAATCAAACGCTTTGCCGCCACCGTCGGACTCAATGAGAACGTTTGTGCCGATCAAGTCGGCGGGCATCAGATCGGGCGTGAACTGGATTCGCGAGAACGATGAATCGATCACATCGGCGAGCGTTCGAACCAAGAGTGTTTTCCCAAGACCGGGGACACCCTCAAGCAAGACGTGACCGCCGGCGATCATTGCGATCAAGACACCGTCAACGATCGGCCGTTGCCCGACAATGACTTTCCCCAATTCGTCACGAAGGTTTTGGAAATCGGCTCGGAAATCACGAAGCTGGTCGCGTAAATCGGAATCCACGTCACTCATCGAGTTACATTCCTTACAAAAAATTCTTGGCCTTGCAGCCCGCAAACGTTGCATTCGGACAGGCCAGCGGTTCCGATAGCGTATCCGAATTGTCCGTCCTGTATGGAAAATCTACTGATGGTCGCAAAACGATTTCTCGAATTTCTGGTTTCGCTCGCTTTGGTGATGCCAGCCGTCATCGTGACGGCCCAGGCTCCCGGTGATTCGGCGGCGGCCGATCGCGAAGCGCAGATCGCCGAACGATTCATGCAGGTCTTACTACGAAGACCCGTCCCCGGAACGGCACTCGACCGCGTTTATGGGTATCACGTTCAAGCCGGTACGCTCGACGCGACGCTGGAAAAACTCAAAACTGATATTGAAAGCGGTGGCGACGACGCGGGCGCGAAGGCCATGTTGTTGGGGCTGTTGCAATTGCAACGCGGTGCCGACGCCGAAGCTGCCGAATCGCTCGGTCGTGCCGAAACGTTGAGGCCTGACGATGCGATGGCAAGCTATTACTTAGGAAAGGCGTTATTATTAGTCGGTCGGGGCGAAGCGGCCGCAGCAGCACTCGAGCGGGCCATCGATCGCAAACCTGCCCGCAACGAAGCCCTGCCCGTGTTCACCGAACTGGGTCGACTTTATGGGCGGAGTCAACAAACCGATAAGGCGCTCGCGGTTTGGAATCGCCTCGAACAATCGTTTCCCGGCGACACCCGCGTCGGCGAACAGATCGCCCAAACGTTAGCCGAAGAAGGTCAGAACGAAGAAGCCCTCAAGCGGTATCTCGAACTCGCCAAGAAAACCTCCGCCTCGGGTGACGCTCGCGGCATCGGTTACCAAATCGCCGCCGCCGAACTGAAACGACGGATCGGAAAAGCCGACGAAGCCCTCGCGGACTTCGAAGCGATCTTGGGACGACTGCGGCCGTCGAGCTGGTTACATTCGGACGTCCAGCGACGCATCGAAGCCGGATTCTTGCGCAGCGGCGACTACGCGGCGCTGGCCGATTACTATGCGGACCAACTCGCAAAACAACCCGATGCGTTGGAACTGCGGATGCGGCTCGGCCAAGTCCAATCCAAAGCAGGCCTGTTAGCGGACGCGGAAAAAACACTCGTCGAAACGGTCGAGTTGGCACCAACCGAAACCGAACCGCGATTGGCGTTGATCGATTTGTATCAAGCGACCGCCAAGACCGCCGATGCCGCTGAGCAATTGCGGGTTCTCGTGGAACAGGATCCCGAGAACCCGGATTACCTGATCCGGCTCGGGAACACGATCCTGGAGGACACGACGAAGGACAAACCGACACGTCAAACGGACGCCGCAGCGGTTTGGAAACAACTCGCCGATGCCCGTAAGGACGACGCGGTCATCACCGCGCAAGTCGGCGACCTGATGCGGCGAATCGAGTGGGTCGATGACGCGATCGCGATGTACAACCGGGCGATCGAATTGGCTCCCGATCAACCGCAGTATCGCGAATATTTGGGCGAGTACCTGCATCGACTCGATCGCAAAGACGAAGCGATGACGACTTGGAATTCGATCGCCGAAGGAGAACGGGCGACGCGAGACAATTTCATTCGTTTGGCCGAAGTCCTCAACACATTCGATCATCCGGACAAGGCACTCGACGCATTCGCTCAAGCCATCGAGCAGGACCCGACTTTCTCGCATCGGCTCCGGTACACCGAATTGTTAACGCGTGCGGAGAAATACGACGAGGCGTTGTCGCAACTCGATGCGTCGGAGGCGGCCGCTGAAACGCCGGAAGAACGCGAACAATTGCTGCGATCACGGATCGGCGTTTACGCCAGCAGTGGAACGTTGGAGGAACGGACTGCCGAAGCGTTGAAAACGGCCGAAACCTCGGGAACCGCCCAAGATTACCGGCGATTGGCGTTGATGTTGGACGCGTCGGCGAAAACCGACGAGGCGGTAGCCGCGATCGAATCGGCGATGAAAGCCGAGCCGGCCGACATCGCCGCCATGGAGGTCGCCGCCGAATTGTATCGCAAATCATCTCGCTCGGCCGACGCGATCACGGTCTATCGGCGTTTGGCGGAAGTCGATTCACGGTTCCTGCCGAACTACTTAAAACGGATCGCGTCCTTGCACATGGAGCTCGGCCAAGTCGAATTGGCTTTGGCGGCGGCCGAGGAATTGATCCAAGCCGGTCCGGGCAATCCGGAGTCGTACCGGTTTTATGCCGAACAGTGTTTTCGCGTCGGCCGAGACGACGAGGGCATCGAAAAGCTTCGCCGGGCCCTCCGCGCGGCCCCCCGTGATCGCGATGCACGCCGAGCACTCGCGTCGGCGCTGGACGATCGGTTCCGCACTGACGAAGCGATCGAGTTGTACTGGACGTTGTTGGAAGACAACGACGATCTGTCCGAACAACGTGGTTTGATCAAATCGCTCGCTTCGCTCTATGGCCGCAAGGGAGACTTCGATCGACTGATCAGCCGACTGGAACTACGGGGGCGTGAGTCGTCCGACATGCGCACGGCGACGTTGTTGATTTCCGAAGCCCATCGTTCCATGGACGATCTCGGTGCCGCCCGGATGACGCTGGAACCGTTGTTGGCCGAGAATCCTCGCGATGCGGAACTGATCGCGCAATTGGTCGAGTTGTCCGAAGCGGCCGACGATCTAGACACCGCGCTGCAATATCAAGCTCAGCTGACCAAACTCGCCGATACACCGGAGAACCGAAATCGTGAACTGAAACTGTTGATCAACAGCGGCCAGATGGACCGCGCCGAAGCGACGCTGCAGCGGATGCAGGCGGTTACCGATCCGCTTGCGATGATCGACATCATCGACCGATCCTTGATCCGAAAGGAAGGCGAGTCGGTGGTGCGGTTTTGCAAGCTGGCGTTGGAGAAAGATCCCGGTCTGTGGGAAGTCCGTCCGCGTTTGATCGCCGGTTTAATCGAAAGCCAACGCTACGACGAAGCACTCGCGGAGATCGACACGGTCCTTGATCTTGATCTGCCTGAGGACACACTCAGTGAAACGAACAAAGACAAGATCGAGAAAGCAAAAGCTCGGGCACGGGCTTCAGCGACAACCTCAAACGCCATTTTACCGAACCGCAACTCCGACGACGGGTCTCAGTGGATCAGTTACGCCAGCGGCATGTCTAGCTTGGCCCGATATCACAAACTCGGCCAGTACGCTCGCATGAACTTCGTCTCGTCACAGTCATCGGGAATAGATCCCCGAGATGTGTTGCACGCAAAATTGTTTGCGGAAACGTATCGCATGATCATCGCGTCCAAGCAAGGAAAGCTTGATGAGTTTGTGACGACCGAGGGATTGGATGACGAGGACAAAGTGAACTCAACCGACGATGTCGAGTGGTTGAAGTGTTTCTATCTGTTCTCCTCGTTTCGCCCATCGTTGGAAACGCGACCGACGCAGCAAATTGATCCGAAGCTGGAAACGGTAACTTGGAAATTGATCGAACAAATCCCGTCGTTCCGGCCTAGTATGCTCTACCGGATTCTCAGCAGCCGCGCCAGCCTCCGATCACGACAGTCGCGACCAGGTGCGTCCAACGTCACCATCGAACCTCTCAGCGATGAGCGAATCGAGTTCATCAGAGAAATCGTGGCCGAATTTGACGAAAAGAACCTCGCCGGCAACACGATTCAAGGCTACACCGCGGCGTACTTTTACAACGAACTCAAAGAATCGGGCCGTGAAACCATGGCCGCGAGCATTCGCGAATCGTTCCCGATGTCGACCGACACCTTCCAGCATGCGATGGCGTCATTATCCATCGCCGCCCGGTTCCAGGACACGGACAAGGCCGTCGAGTTACTCGATAGGGTAATCAAGAATCTGCCCGGTTGGGCGTCGACGATTTCGGAGAACGACGCTTACTCGATGAGCCGATCCGCGACACAGCTCGCCAGCATTCCGGAGATTGATGAAGCGACCCAATTGTCCGTCGCCGATTTGACGATCGCGCTTCAAGCGATCGTGAATCAGAACACACGCCGGTCCCGGCTGTCGGCATCTTCGTCGCTCGGCATGGTCAATACGTACTACAACCGCAAGGGTTCGTACCAACAACTTCAGCTTCAAGTCCCACTGGCGAGCGATCGACTTCCACCGAATCTGGTCAGCACTCTTGCCCAGTCCGGCGTTGCCAATCCCGGCTCAGATCTTTTCAAGAAGGCGATACGGCATTGGCAGGACAGTGACCCGGTGATGGCTGGGCATGGTTCATTGGCCGCTGCCGAACAGGAACTGCGTGACATCTTAGTCGCCTATTCCCATTGGTGGGGCGGCGAGATCACGAAGACCTACGATGCGATCATCCAACTGTCAGAGGCCGACCCGGAGGACAACGATTGGTGGATCGAGCGGGCCCGTTTGGCGGCCGAGTTGAAGATGCCCGAAGCCTCGCTAGAGGCACTCGATTCGATTAACCCGACCGACCAATCGACACTGCAGATCCGCGAACTCGCGGCGATGAATTTGGCGTCGCAACTCGGCGATTTGGAGCGAGCCAAAACGGCCGCACAGCGACTCTTTGGCATGCGACTGGACGTGCAAACCGAACTCGCGTTGGCCGACCAGTTGACCCGGTTGGGCATGCGTGAAATGTCGGCCGCCGTGCTGCAGCGATCACGTCGCCGGGGCGGTCAATCGGTCAGTGACCTGTTATCGCTCGCCGATCGTTACGTGACCAACAACGATACCGACGCCGCCGCCGAGATCGCGTACAGCGCGATGCGAAAACTCAATCGCGGGGGCGAGTCTAATGAAGATTACTATCGCCGCCGAGCCGTCGAAATGTTGCGCCGTGGCGGACGTTTGGATGCCATCATCGAGATGGCGGAGAATCGAGTCGCCTCCTCGTCAACATCGTTGTCTCTGAAGTCCGAACTGGCTCAACTTTACACCGCCGCAGGTCGCAAAGACGACGCCGAAAAGGTCTTCAGCGAGATCGCTCAATTGGAACCCAATGACCCGAAGACCTTGTGGGAAACGGCCAATCGTTTGCAGTCCGCAGGCAAGTACGATGAGGCAGCCGCTAAATTTGCCACGGCCGCTGTAAAGGAACCGAGTTTGCTCAGCAATGGCTACTACGTGATGACCAATTGCATCCGCCAGGCCAAGGACCGCGAACCGGCGTACAAGGAATTGATGGGCCTCAATCTGCAATCCGTTCAAGGCTACATGCTCAGCCAACTCGTCGATATCAATCGCGGTCGCAGCGGCACTCAAACGCCGGGTCCGTTTGAAAAATCGTTCCGCGAGAAAGTGTTGAAGGAGTGTCCGGTCGAGGATCTCGATAGCGTCTTGCGGACCATCATCGGCGATGAACAGATCATGAAATCCGAAGCAGTCGTCGATACGGTTCGGAGAGTCCTGACGAGCGACGAGATGTTTGATCCGCTGAGTCAAATCTGGCAACGTGGTTCCTACGGAAGCGACGGACGCTTTTACGGGATCATCGAGCCCTGTCTGCAGATTCTCGGCAATCACAATCAGCTCCGAGCCGAAATCCAAGCCGCCTTGCGTCAACGTATCGAAAAGGCAAATGAAAAAGATTCCAAGATCGGATCACCGATCGCTGAGATGATGTTGGTCGCCACGCGGATAGGCGATGAGCCCGAGTCGCAATACCGGCCGACCTTGGATCGCATGATGAAAATGGGACACGATCAAATCCCATATCAATTGTGGTGGCAGATCGGCCAAGTGCTCGAAAAACAATCTGAGCTGGCGAAGATCGCCGTTGAAGTATACGAGAAAGGCATCGCCGCATCGGAAGGCAACAATACGATGCGTCAGTACCAATACTCGATGCATCCTCGCTTGGCGGACGCCTATGTGGCCGCCGGAATGAAGGACAAGGCACGCGAGAAACTATTGGAAATGTACGCCAACACGGACCACAGCGAAGACAACCAAAGTAACCCCGGCTATGGCGACTATCAGGACTTGCAAGCCTTCAAAAGCATCGCTAGTCAACTAGTTCAATCGGGATCTTACTTATCGGCCATTCCGATCTACGCCGAGGCCTTGTCTAAACCCGAACGGTTTCAGGCAGCAAAGAATTGGGGCGGCGTCGATCAATACCAATCGTTCTTTGAGAAAGAACTCGCCTCGACCCTGAAAAAGTTGAACGAGAAGGATTTCGCGGAATACTTGTCGCTGCCGCCAATCGAAATCGAAACTGAGTCGGCCGTTGAAAAACCCAAACCAGCAGCAAATCCGGTCGGCCCGTTTTTGAGTTCCTCGGGATCGACTCCAACCGTCAGGAAAGAGCGAGAATTCGAAACCGGGTTCGCGCTCTGGCCGATGCCGCTGACGACAGACTTGGAACCGTCGCAAAGCAGTGTCGCGGCGATCGTGACTGGGAAACTCGCGGAGTCCGAATCGGGCCGCGAGATGATGACCGAATTTGATGGAGAATTGGCCGAACGGCTGAAGCAAACGCCCAAGAACCCATCGCTCGTCGGCATGCGGGCGTTGATCGCGATCGCTACGCAAAAAGACACTGCACCGGAGCACTTCGAACGACTATGCGAACTCGTTCCTGAGGTCGAGTCGCAGAGCAAAGCCTTCATTCCCAACCCGAACGTTTTGGCGTTGGTCTCACCCGCATTGGTCGGAATGGCATGCGACGATGAGGAAACCAAAGTTGCAGCCGAGCGTTTGGCCGACCGTTTGTTCGCGTTGGCCAATGCGTCGGAACGAAAAGGGATCGCTGACGCGTTGGCGCTCGCCAAGATCCGATATTCCGGAGGCGATGCCGATACCGAGGAAGGCAAACTGGCGATATTACTGGCGTTACTGGATCGCGCCGCACCCGCTACGACGCCGCCGAAGGTACTTGGTGCGGAGGCGGCGGAAGATTGTGTCCGTGTGGCTGAAACGGCCGTCGCTGCGGACGCTTGGTCGGTCGCGATCGATGCGATCGGCCGGGCGTTCGGTGGCGGTCCCCCACTGCGAACGATCGGTGGCGATGGCGCCAACGGAACATTCATGTTGCAAACACGCAATCGTTCATCCAACCGTGAACCCAACGCCAACGAACTCGACGCGATGATCCTGCGGGTGCACGCAGTCTTGGAAGCCATGTCTCCCGAATTGGAGAAAGATCATGAATTGGCCGAGTCCGCGTACGAAATCCTGACCTACGTCGTGATGCCAATCGATCGAGAGAAAGAAGTCTTTCCGTACCTGTCAGATTTAACGCGTCGCACTCCAAACACTTCCTTTGCTATTGATGATAAGGAGGATGCCTCCAACTATGCCGGTGTCGCTCAAACGCTCGTCGCCGCAGCCAAGGCGACCGGAAAGCTAGACGATTTGATGTCACGTTTGACCAAGCGAAGAGAGACGGTCTTATCGAAGCCACTGATCGATTTCGTCGCCTTCGAAATCGCCGCCGAACAAGACGATCAGGTGATGCTTTCAAAAGCTATCGATGATCTATTCGCTTCATGCGGCATCAATGACGCATCCGCCCTCGGGGTCACAGACCAAGTTGACGCGGCTGCCCCGTCTCCGGCAACGGACATGTCTGCCCGTGCGAGTTTGGACAATCAAGCGATCGCCAACGTCCTGTTGCTCGTTGCGTACCGGCTAGAGGATCGTGACGGTCAGACACCGCAAGTTCGGGCGATCTGGCAGCATCTGTTGCAACTAGCAGGCAAAGACGCAGCCATCGGTCAAGCGATGGCCCATTGGCGTCGCATCATCGACAAGACCATCCGCAACGCCGACCTCAACGACGATGAAGTCCGAGATTGGATCGAGTTGTATCTCGACAGCGTTCGTCAGTTCTATTCTCGCTACAGTCAACCTGGCTTGGCCGAACAACAGGCCGCCAACGCATCGAGCAATCTGACTGGCTCCGCATTAGCCAGTGGCCGGTTTCTGATCGCCGCAGAATTGTTGCGACCGCAGATCATCGAATCGCATCGGCGGGCCAACTCAGGCAACAGCAATTTCTCGACGTTGGCAATCGCCGATGCCGATGCGCAAACGCGATTCGAGTATCTTTCCTATCTCTTGTTCGGTGATCCAGATCGCGAAGTTGCCGGCGAGGGTTTGATACCGATGGTCGGTTACGCGGTGTACGCAGAGCCGCCAGCGGCTCTCGCCGATGCCGCGCCATCGTTAGCCGAAGCACGCAATCTGGTCATCGCTGCCGACGATTTCCCGCTTGAGTCGATCGGTTTGGCGTTGGCGGTCGCGGCCGCTCAATGCGGGCAAACCGACGCGTTGATCGATCGAATGAGTAAGTACGTCGTGACACCCGGTGACGAAGTCGACGCCATGATCGGACTCGCGTTGCTGAAAGACGGTCGCAACGACGCGACCCGCGAAGTCTTGAACCGGGTGACCAAACGACTGAAAGAAACCGTGCCGACGAAGAAAGTCGATTCTCCGATGCCGCACGAATCAGCAATTCTGGTCGTCGGCGCATTTGAAGTCGAATCGATGCGTGAGCTTGCCCGATCGGCCTATCAAGACTTGGTCATCCACGCACGAAACTGCCAATTGGGTAACAAATTCGGTTATTACAACAAAACACTCTCGCGGATCACCGATTCGTTCGCTTCTGCCTCGGCGACTGACACCCGAATGGATCATTTCATCGCTTATCAAACGCCTTTCGCCAGCCTGCCGGTCAGCAAACGAAACCTGCCGAAGTGGGCCGCCAGCGAAGGGCGGTTCCTGTACGGCGGCGGGCTGGACGTGAATTTGATGATGCTAAAATACCCGCTTGCCGGTGACTTTACCTTTCAAGTCATCCAGCGACCGCGTCCCTATGGCGGTTTCTCGGTGACCGCGAATGGGGTCTCGTTTGCGGCCCAAGAGTACAATCAGTCGGCGATCGCTATGGGTTTGATTGGCCGGGGCGAAGTGAAGGGCGAGTACACCACTGGCGAGAAAAACATGCCGTTGAAAATGGAATTGGTGCATCGGGGTGAGGAAGTCGTTTTCCGCGCAGGCGGTCAAGACCTCTTCACCGATGATCGCGCGGCCGCGTTCCCGTTCGTGGGTCTGTTCATGAAAAGTTATTCCATCAGCGAAGCGTCTGATATCGTCATCTCCGGAAGCCCAACCATCCCTCGGCAAGTCGATCTGTTGCATCCGAGGTTGCGGGGCTGGTCGTCCCACATCCTCAGTACTGCCTTGCCCCCGCTGCATTTGCCACTCACACCAGACCAGAACGCCAAATCGCTCGAGAAGGAACGGCTCGAGCTGGCCGAGCAAGCAGCTAAGAGTTTAAGATGGCGCGCTGTCGATGGTGAACTGCAAAGCCGCACACTCGAGGAGGGATACAACCAAGCCGTCGCGTCTCACGTGCATTACCAACGGCCGCTCCTCGATGGCGAAAGTTTGACGTATGAATTTTGGTACGATCCCGAGAAGATGGAAGTCCATCCTACGATCGGCCGTGTCGCGATGATGGTACGGCCCAGTGGCATCCAGCTCCGTTGGCTGTCGCAATCGAACTCGCTCGAGTCCCGTGCCCATCCAGGAGACTCTGCCGATCCGACCGCGCGAGAACGCGAATTTGATCCCGACGAGAAACTCATTGACGGCAACTTGACGCTCCACCCCGGCGATTGGAACACCGTTCGCTTGACAGCCAAAGGTGAACAAGTCGTCATCACGATCAACGATCAAGCAGCCGCACGGGTCGCGATGGCGTTGGACAAACGACCCGGGTTGCTGTGCGAGAAAGAGCGTCAGTGCCGAGTGCGCAAGATCACACTCTCGGGTGACTGGCCGGAAACCTTGCCCGACAACTTGCTGTCTCAATCCGAATAGTTCACTCACTCGTTCCCAGGCTCCTGCCGGCCGCTGAGATGCGCCCATAATGCGAGCCTAAGAATTCAGGGTCCTGCGCGAAGGAGCTATCTTTCGCTGCTACGGCGGCCGGCATCGGAGGCTTTTTGCGATCGGAAGTACGCTCGCGTGAGTCTTGGAGCTGCTACTTTGTTGCTTGATCGATAAGGTCGGAGAACACCTTGCGAGCGTGCGCGTACGCCGCTTCAGCTTCCGCTTGCTCGTCTGGTGCGTAAGTCGCCTGTTTGGACTTCCAGCATTGCTCGACACCGGCCAAACACCATCGCATGCTGTCGACCGACCCGCGAACGGGCTTGTCATCGACGACGACATAGATCGGATTCGTGTGTGCGTTGGGAAAGGCACGCACGGCTACCCAGCTGCTCTGTGTCAGTGGACGCTGAAACGTGACGTCGTGAACCATTCCGTTGGCAGGAATCGATTTGGACTCAACCGGGTATCCATTGACGATCAACTCAATGGGTAGATCTGGTTCACCCTCAAGTTTTGCTCCGGCTGTGACTCGGAACGTCAGTTCCCCGCCAGACGTGATTCGCATCTCACTACCTTGCTCTCCCACGTGCGTGGTTCCCTGAGATGCCGCGTGAGTTGCCGAGAAGTCAAGGAGGTGACAGTTCCCGTCGCTGACGTAGCTTCGTCCTTGGGCGATCGATTGGACCCATTTGTCGAACGTCAATTCTCCGTCGACTTTGGCATACACTCGACCGATGCCGACACGCTCACCGCTCATGCAGGGAAAGTCGGTTTCGCCACTGACCGCGACACGAAAACCGCTGTTCAGCACGTGGTACCAAATGTTCCACTCGGCGACACGCTGAGTATTCATCGCAGAAACAAAGTCCACGGCTGGAACCATGTCTCCGTCTGGTCCGGGAACATGATGAGTGACATCGACAATGAACTCATTAGCACCGATTCCGTCGAAGGCGGGGATGTTGAAATTGGGGAGATCATGTAGGCCATCTTTTCCATCGGTGCCGGGAACACGTCCGACAAAGCGGCTCAATCCAATCGATGAATGAGCGGGGCCGCAGACGGCACCCTGTTGTTTGGCCCAACGCAACGTGTTCAGACCCAGGGTTGGCCAGTGGTCTTTTGATTCACCGCCGGGATAAATCTGCTGCTTCAGGTTCAATAGATTCAGGTGTCCGGACATGTGTGAGCCGAAACCGGAGACTTCTACGTCGTATCGCAGTGTGTAGGGATACTGCGATTGTTCCGCGACCTCGCCAGTAAAGAATCGTTTTTGGTAGTCAAAACAGGGGCCCCATGTGAGGCAGCATCCGACCTTCAAGTCTTCGCCCATGATGTGGCGGATCATGTCATGGGGCTGCACACCTTGCGTGGGATTCTCGTAGTGCAAACACCCCGCAGCGTGGATGTGATGGTCTCCCGACCACCAACCGGCCAGGGCGGGATCGATCCAGCGGTTGACGCGATAAACCAGCTCCGTTGGCTTGTCTGTGACCGTCAGTGTCTTGATTTCTGGGATGGTCTCCGGGCCACGGGAGCAAACGATCTGGTAGGTATCGGGTGGCAAGGAGATAGACTCACCATCACCACGGTAGATGTGCCTTTGAAAGAAGAAATCGGGCGCAAGACGCTTTGACTGTGCCGGATAGATCCGCCCCTTGGAATCACGAATCTCAAACTTGCCAAACCCGGGTTGTCCGTCGGCATCAAAGACACGCAACGTGACGGTTGTCGCTGGCATGCAATCGAATTCAACGTTCAGCTTGCTCCATTCCGCGGAACGCTGTGCCGAGTACAAATCGATCCAGTCGATCCGCATCGTTCCTGGACGTACCAGTGGATCAAGTCGAACGCCTGCCAGATTACCGTCCACCGTGAACGAAACCTCGTAAAGATGTTCCTTGCCTTGCTCGATGACAAAGTTGGTTTGCCGGTCCCCGCTGGCCTGCGGTCGGTCTTCGGTCCACCAAAACAATTGTCCGATACCACCCACATCGGATTTCGCCCAGAAACGTAGCGTCAGCGGACCACCACGCCCTTTCACCTCAGAGCCGATAAAGGGATCTTCACCGTCGGAAACGAAATGCAGCACGCCGTCCTTTGCGGTGATCTCGCATTGGTTCATGGCTTTCCAGCCGTCGGTGCCCTGATCAAAACGCCATTGACGGATCAACTCGCTGTCAGCTCCCGAACCGCGACTGACCGTGAACTCTAACAACGCACTCTTGTTGCCGGGATCGCGGCTGTAGATCTGCAGGATTCGGTATTCAAGTTCCAGGCCGCCCAGGTTGGGCCGCATCGGCTGTCCTTCATACGAGGAAAGCTGCATCCATCTCGATTCGACTTCGCTCGCCGGCGCATGGGGAAGCGGTGCGGCATTGGGGCTCTCGACCAGTAACCGCCCTGTGATCCCCGGCTTGTTGATGACTTTGACCAAGAACGTTCGCCAGCCTTGTTCCAGCAGGTTTGTGGTCGCCGAACCGATTGTCACCAACGGAGGGCCGTCGTCTTGGATGTCAACGGTTGCAATGCAATAGGGATCGAGCAATCGCTGGACTTGTTGGGTGACGTTCGCTTCGTCCTCCAGCGACTTCAGCTTCTTCAGCTCTCGCAATGTCTCGGCATCGAACGGATTGCCGACCACGTCCATCGCTTCGGTTAATCGGTGAATCTGCGCAAGCAACGGCTGTCGTGGAACACGCTGCACATCGGATCGTTCCTGACCCGCCGCCGTGGAAACGACAACGCACGATAGACTCAACAGTACGGAAAATAGAATTCTCATGGATTCAGTTCTCAACGGATTGGTGTGCTCGTCGTGGTTCGGCATGAATTTGAATATCGGCGGTGGCTCGGAAGCCCAGATCCTGAGTTCCCTGGCCGACGTCAGCGACCAAACGAACCTCACGCAGTCCCTCTTCGTGTACCAAGATCTCGACGACCTTGAACTCATCGACGGCCCCGGTGCAGTAGACTGACGAGAAAGGGCTGTCGATGACTCGGATATCACACCAAGTTGCAGCCTGCGGCGGATCGGCAGTGATATCGATTGCCTGAATCCCCAACGGCGCTGTGATGCCGGCCGTATTCTCCAACTGAATCAAAAAGCGTTGGGGTCGCCCCTGAAGCAACTCGATACGCTCGCGTTTGGCAGAAATCTTGACGCGAGATTCAGGGTTCACCGATGCAGCCAACCACGTCAGCGGCGCCAATGCGTCGCTGAGCGTACGTTGCGAATCACATTCCGAGATCGCCCGGAGCACACTCTCGGTCTCTCGCGTGTTCCCAAATCGACGGACGACATTCGCAAGACGTTCTTTCGCTTCCTGCAGCGATTCATCACGACTGCGAGCCGATCGGGTTTGTTGCCCGAGTGACCTAAACATCGCGACACCTTGCTCGATGTAGTCGACGGCCTCGTCCTGCTGAGCGACATTGGCGAATCTGCCCTTGGCTGCGATCTCAACGGCGTGCATTCGCATGCGTTCCGCCCAGTACTGGGCTGCAGCGGGATCCAGTCGTGGTCGCGCATCGACCTGGACGTACACCGGACTGGTGTGGGCCACACCGGGACCCGTGATGACATTGAAATCGCCGAACCCAAACTCGGACCGTCCATCGGTGCGGTTGCTGCAACGGGCGACAATCCAACGGCTCTCACTTGCTGCGATGGACAGTTCGATTTCTGACGTCAATCCATCGATGACTTTCTCTGCCAAGACCTTCCCGTTGGAGACAATTTGAAAACGTCCGATGGGATGACGAGAAATCACTTTCGCTTTGATTCGCAAATTGTCAGTGGCACCGGTGTGAATCACGTCACCGATCTCTGCATCATTGACGTTGAGAAATAGCAAAGGACCTGAAGTGGTAAAGGTGCGACCGCGACGAATCCCTTCGATCCATTTTGCGTAGGTGAAAGGCCCGTCGACTTTCACATATGCCCGTGCGATGCCAAGTGTTCTTGCCGGGTGGTCGCTGCCGTTGGTCAACGGCAAACGAAATCCGCAGTCCAATAGACGGTAGTACATTTCCGGTTCCATCTGGTCCAGCGAATCGGTGGCATTGTGGATGACATTGACGGGAACGTCTTTGTTGCCTCCCGTTCCATGAGCCTCAATGCTGATCCCGCCTTGGTCACGGCACGCGTCAATGGCTGTTCGGTTGATGGGATAATCCAGCGAGTCCGGGCCGGCAATGATCGAACCGGTTCCGATCGGCTGAACCAACCAGTCGATATTCAAAAAGCAGAGGTGACCGTACAGATCTTCGTTGCGGTACTCTTCGCCCATTTGGACATGGAACTGGGAGTTGCTGAACTCCGCGACCGGTCCCATGCTCGATTGTGACGGCTTGATGAACGCCTGATTTGCGTAGCGTTGCAGCAGAGTCAGATTATTGGCCACTCGCAGGTCTTCCGCTCGCTGAACCATCGCCAACAGTTCAAGCGGTTCGTCGACGTTCCACGCATTGGTGACCCAATGCACATGGGTGTCGCCCGAAATCCAGCCTTGCTCGGCCATGTCAACGATTCGGTTGCACTCCAGTTCCAGCTCGCGAATCTCGCCGGCGTTGAGATCCATCTCGACCTTGCTTGGCAAATGTTCAAAGCCTCGCTGGACCTCGACCGAAGTTCGCCCTGGCGGCACCTTCATTTCAAATCGACCGGCGGTATAGAAAAAGGTTGTCTTCTGCCAAGTTCCGATGGGCGGATAGATGATCGGTTTGTCGGTAAAGGTCGAATGCGTGGCGAATTCACCACCATAGCGACAAACGCCGTCTTGGCATTGCACCGTCACGCGTCCGGGAACATCCCGGTCTCCTTCGCGAACGATTCCACGAATCACAGCCGGTTCAACGACGGTGACTGGAACGGAAATGCTGCGTCGGGACCCTTCGCCGGGTGGTTGTTCCAGCGATATCTCCAGTCGATCAAGGGATTCTGATTTCTGCTCGGGGCATAGACTCGTCAGCAGTGTCATCTCAGAACCCGCAGCCACGCGAACGTAGTTCGGTGGCTGCTCGTCGGCATACGAATGTATCGGAACGGCGCGGAGCGTCAGGTCTTGATCGCCGTGATTGTGGATGATCGTCAACAGCGGAGACGTCAACGAACGACAAATCCTCAGCGGTGAATCCGTGTCGCGAAGCGAAACAGAGGACTCGTTCCAGTCGACGTGGATGGCGGGCAGCAAGTTCTCCAGACGACGACATAACTCGGTCCTCTTCGACCGCAAACTTTCCATCGGCATCGCACCAGGATTGCCGTGCACGACTTGGTGTTCGGCCACCGCTTGCGCGATCAACTCGTCCTTGAGAACATTGGGCCACTGAGCAACCAACGTCGTGAACAATTGGAAATACTGATCCGCTTCCGCGACGCGGCGTGACAGCGGTGCCTTTTCACTCGACGAGTTCGCTGGAACACTCGTGTGTCCTTCATGTGCCGATGCAGCCATGTCAAAAAGGTGGCAGCAGCTCAGGACGGTCAACACAACAACCGTTGGCAAGAACCGAATGTGTCGATAGCGATTTCTATTTGGCATTGGCATTCTCGCGTTTGCGGATCCAGAACTCTCGAGCTTGCAAATGCCACCGCAAGACCGAGTCTCGCTGAATTGCATTGGGCACATTTGCATTGACGCGTTCGATGCGTTCATTGACCCAGTCAAGAAAGAATTGCGTCGAAGTTCGACTGACCCGTGTCTTGACGCTATCGCTCTCGATGTACCAGGGGGCCGTGGACGCGAATCGAAATGTATGATCCACGTCGGCGATGGCTCGGACCAAAATCCATCCGGGTTCTGTGATGGCAATGCTTGTGTTGAGCGGCTGATCGACCAACTCTTCGCACGGTATTTGCTTGATCACTGCACCATTGTGAACGACCTCGACACTGGACACGGGATCGTTGGACGTCAGTTGCAGTGAAATCTCTACCTGCAAAGCATCCTCTTGCAGGGCGAGCACAGTTCCTGGCCAAGTATCATTGATTGCCACTCGCAGCAATGGTCCGTTGGTCACAAAACATCGCCCCGCCTGCAGTCCAGCGAACCAGCTATCACGAGTAAATGGCTCGTCTGCCAAGTGGACATAGACGCGGTTGTAGCCCACGGGGTTGGGCAAGACACCCGATGCACTGCCGGCAGATGGCGGAATGCGAATTCCGGTGTTCAACAGGTGGTAGTAGATCTCTTGCGACCACAGGCCATTGCCATGAGGTCCCGGCAATCGCTTTGAATCACGGGGACGTCCCCAAGCCTCATTGTTCAAAACACTCGTTCGGTGCATGTGATTGTGGGCCAGCCCCATCGAATTCATGTTTCCGCTGGCCAACCAAGTCGGCATGTCCCACCAGAACGGTTTTTCAACATCAACCCAGACACCCTGGTTCTGCTGTCTCGCTTGTTCAACAAACTGCATCGGCGATGGAAATTCCCGTGATTGGACAGACAAGTCCAACTGTTTGTTGAGACCGAAGTACAGCAGCGCTCCGCCTTCCCGCTCATCTTCGCCGGCTTGGGAACAGTAAATCCTGTCCTCGTCAAACCGAAACTCGGTCTGTTCGACCACGATCGCATCAGGGGCAGGCGTATTCCACCAGCCGATCACGGGAGCAAAGTGAAGATCCTCCGCCAGCATCAACTCCTTGATCTCGGTGATGGGGCGATGAACATGCAGATCGCCACCGACCCAGCCTTCCTCTTTGAGATTTGCGATGCGTCGAAGTGTCTTCGATACATCCGTGGTCTTACCCGATTGCACGAATGCGTCGCCGGACAACCTTGAATGCTCTGGCCCGCGCTCGATCTGCCATGAATAGCGGCCTGGGGGCACGGCCACGTCGGCAGTTCCTGGGCAGACAAAGTGGTTGTTCCAATAAGGAAAACGATCGACTTTGACCGACTCGCCTTGTTCGTCAAAAAGGTGAATGCGACACGGCAACGATCGGGACTGTTCGTCTTGGATTTTGAACTTGATGACACCAGGGTCTTGAGCAGACAGTGTTTGCGTCCCCGCGATGAGCAGCGCGCCAACAGCAAGACTGAAACGCATCAGATGTTCGGATAATATGTTCATGTTTTGGCTTCATTGAAGTAGCCCCCCGGCACTTGAAGGCTGTCGATTATACTTTAAGCCGTTTACTCTCGGCCGAAGCTCCTTTCATCGAGTCGTGACCACGCAGAGGCAAAGTGAATGGCTATTCGCAACGCTCCGTTCACCCGTTTCCGTTTGATCACGCTTTTCGTAGTCGTCGCATTGTCTGCCGCTGTGTTTCTTGGCGTCGATCGTTGGCTTGACCGACGCCCGATCCCGTGGCGCGATTATTCACGGACAACGCTCAACCAACACAAAGACGATGATCGCCCCATCGTGGTTTTTCTTGGAGCAGGTTGGGATGTGAATAGCACATACGTTCGCAGGGTCGCGTTTGAAGATCCGTCGTTGAAACGACTATTCCGTAGGCGTTCTGTCGTTGCATACTATGCCGACCTGACGGCACCGTCACCCGACTCGATGGAATTGCTTCGGCGACTCGGTACACGTTCGACACCCACTGTTGCCGTGTATCCAAATGGAACGTCGGAGGATCCAGTGGTGCTTCAAGGGATCGTGTCAGCAAGTCAAATCATGGAAGCGTTGAAACCGATCTCGTCTGGCATACCCAATGTTGAAGGGTAACCCATTCGAACGACGCCAGAATACGATCGCTCTTTAGTCACCACAACGCAGGCGTGCCGTTTCAAGTAGAATCCTTCGCGAAGGAATGGGCGGGCGACCAAGCGGGTTACAATTCAGAAAACTTCGTCGGCTCTTGGGTGTCAAACGAAGCTACTACCAGCATCACCGACCCTCAAGTCAACTGTTCGACACAATCAACTGAGTTTGCCAAATCAATCATCGGGCGTCATCCTGCGGACCAGGATGGCTACGTAGATGTTATAAGCCCTGGTCTTTATGGGCCGACCAATTTTCGACACATTTCCACACACACTGCACAAACACCGCGGTTGAAAGGTAGCAGTGGATAAGAACCGACTCAAATGAATGCCGAAACATTGAGTCTATCCCAAATTGGAACAGCCCAGTTCTATGCGGCGTTGCCGCTGCGTTTAAGTTTCTTGCGGAGTCGACGGCGTTCGGACTTGCTCAGGGAGTCCCAGTCGATTCCGTCTGGATCGAGCGGGTCGCCGTCTGCGTCCTCGTCGGCATCGTTGTTCGCTACGTCTCGGCGTTGTGCGACGCGTTGCATCAATGATGGTTTGCTACGCTGTTGCGCGTACTCGGCCGCATTGGCGGCTTCCTCTTCCTGCTCCTCGTCACCGCCATCCATGTCGGAGTCATCATCGGCTTGCTTCTTTCGCGAGAGCCAGCCGAACAAGCCCTTCTTGGGTTTCGGCGCGGACTCTCCGTCGTCGGACAATAGCTCGTCATCGACCGCTGTCGCTTCCGGTTCTGATTCGTCTTCTTCGTCGAGTTCCCGTTTGGGACGCATGCGAAAGCCGGAGAAGAGGCCCCCGCGACGTTTCGTTTTGGGGGAGTCTTCTTGTTGCTCGTCGTCGTTTTCAGCAGACGCCTCAGCAGCTTTTTCGTCTTGCTCGTCTTGTTCGTCCAAGTTGTCTTCGGGGTCGGGCTTGGCACGTCGCAATCCGAACCAGCGGCGAGGTGGCTTGGACTCGAACGCTTCCGTTGTCGGCTCGTCGTTCTCGTCGACGTCCTCCTCGACAGATTGCTTGCGAGCAACTGGCTGTTTGACAGAGGGTTGGCTCTGTGGTTGTTGGCGTTGTGGGGGCGGTGTGGATACAACTTGTCGAGACGGCTGACGCTCTCGCTTCTCCTGTTCGACGAGATCATCCTCGTTTTGCCGTTTACGCCAACGTGAGAACCATCCACCGGATGGTTTGTCATCGGATGCTTCGTCTTCGCTCGCCGTGTTGAATGAATCCTCATCTTCACGTTCAGGGCGGAACACGTTCAAGCGAGTGGAAAGGATTCGCTCCATGATCGGCTGTTCGGGCAGATCTCTTGCTTGGCGATACAGTTGCCTCAAATAGGCAGTGCAGGCGACCAACAGACAGGCGGATCCCAGCAACGGTGCGGCGATCACGAGGGTGCTGATCAACAGTGAGTCGACCGTGACAAACTGCCAACGGGCGGCTTCGGGAATGGCAAGCAGAGCCGCAGCAGCAATCATGTTGACCAAAGCGCCGCGACATCGTGCGACCTCTGCGATCAAGCGCATGGTCAAGACGGCCCCCCCGACTCCCAGCAAGATTCGCAGCCAGCCGGCTCCTGAGAGAGCCACCCGTTTTCCAAATACGGCATCGATCGCATCGCCGGTCCATTGAACCATTCCGACCTGGGCATTGATGCTGGCCAGAATCAACAAGACCAGCATCAGTCGCCACAATCGATAGTGGCCGCGGTAGTCGTCGTTGCGATAACGACGCAGTTGATAGATCAAAAAGGAAGCACCCGCAGTCAGCATCAATACCATGCTCTGGAACCAGCGTCCAAAACTATCGGGGCGATCCAGACGCAGTGCGCGGGTGAGTTCGGGGCGTTGGGCCAGTGCGGGCCAACTGACCGCGGCGTGATGGGCGAGCGATAATAGGAATCCCACTCCCAGCAGCACGGCGATCATGAGCAGCAGCGATCGACGCCGGACGGGAACCAGGGAAAACCAACGGGCGCGAAGCCGTCGATGAACTCGCGAACCGAACGCCTTGACCGGCTGGCGGGCTTCACGCAGTTTCAACGCAGCACGACGCTCAGCGGCGGTGGCCGACACGTCGGGCAAAGCCTGCGATTGGTACAAAACGCGGCGTCTGCGATCTGGATTTCGTCGACCGGGTGGCATCCGTGAACAGGCATTCCATGGGCGGCAGGCGGAAGCGACGCCAACAACGGCGGCGCTCAGGGACTTCTCTGTCGGGACACTACGGAAAACCGTGCCTCCGGGTCAACGGAAACGACGCGATGCTATCAACGAGTTCTGCGGGATGAGCGACCTAGGAAAAAATGAAAATTACGTGGAGTTTTGGCTTTCTGGGCTCCAGGAGATCGATTGCTGTTGGTGCAAATTCGCCACCAGGGGATAACTAGCCAACACCCGAAAATCGATGCGGAGTAGAAGCGCAGACGAGAAACGCAGAGGAGATTCAAGTGACTGAGATCGGGGGCACGGCTGTTGAGGAACAGATCATCAAAGATGGCGTCGTGGTTTTCGCCTGAAATCCGCTGTGGTGGGAATTCTGGCGAATCCCATTACGGGGTTCGGGGGCGAGTGTTTTGTTGATCCGAAAGTTCCGATTGGGCGTGACGGGGCGAACCTTGGCGGGACACTTGGGTGTCCCAAAACGGCATGGAGTCCCCCGTTGTCGGGCACTTGTCGGCCGAGTCCATCGCCACCGGTCGCTCGTTGCGGTCTACAATGTTTTGAAATTCAGGGACTCGTTCGGTTGCCCGCTACGCTGCCGTCGCGGCGGCTTCGTACGATCAGCCGAATCCATCTGACGCGTTAAACACAGAGAAGGATCAGAGGCGACGATGTCACAGAGTTTGTTGGACAGCAATGTTTTGATCTTGAACCGTTTTTACATGGCCATCCGCGTCGTCAATGTGCGTCGTGCGTTGACGCTATTGTATCGCGAGTGCGCGGAAGTCATCTGCAATGAGAACGGACAGTACGTCAGCTACGATTTTGAGAGCTGGTGTGAGATGAGTCAGTTGACGTCGGCGGAGAAGCAGCCGGGGGAGGACTACATCCAAGCCGTCGGGTTTGAGTTGCAGATCCCTCGCATCGCGCGCTTGACTCGCTTTGACAGAATGCCGATGCAAACGGTCCGTTTCAATCGCAAGAATCTGTTCGCACGCGACGATCACCAGTGCCAGTACTGTGGCAAGGTGGAGCCGACTCACAAGTTGAGCTTGGACCACGTGGTGCCACGTTCGCATGGCGGACCGACGACGTGGGAAAACATCGTCTGCTGCTGCTTGCGTTGCAATTCACGCAAGGGTGGCCGTACGCCCAAGCAAGCGAGGATGAAGCTGATGCGTACACCGAGCAAGCCGCGTTTCAATCCGTTGATGACGCACCCGGTGGACGATCCACGCTACGAATGCTGGAAGACATTCTTGCCCGCATCGGCGTAAGGACGTTTGCCGTTGGATACATCAGCCGCAGCGAGATAGCGTTTGGTTCACCCGGCAAAACAGGAGAACCGGGTGCTATCGCACTGCGGCTGATGCATTATCCGGTCTAGCCACAGGCCTGTGAGCCGATGGCGCTAGCCACGGGCCTGTGAGCCGATGGCGCTAGCCACGGGCCTCGAAGGGTTTCGTCAACACCATTAGGCCCGCGGCTAGCGGGCCGTTGATTTAGTGAGCCGCGACGCGTAAGCGGCCGGGCCTACCGCATTGCCCGGTGCCTTACGGCCCACGGCTCACCCTTGCGTTCCCAATTTCGATTAAATCAACAGGCCACTAGCGCGTCACGGCTCAAAGTTTGGTGTTGTCACGTCTTTTTGATGCCACTGTTTTATTCTCCGTGTCACCTCCACCAAGGAACTTGGGGGAGGTCGAGCAGAGCCCTTCAGGCGAATGCGAGGGAGGGGGCTCGCGCGCCGCTTCAGCACATCCATGCGTATTGCCCAGCGTAGGCACCCTCACGGATCTTGCTTCGCTCGATCCGACCTCCCCCAAATTCTCTGGTGAAGGTGTCAGCAGTCGCCTTTGAACGGGTCCGGCTTTCTTGCGCGTGGGCATCGGTGGTTGATGACGCGGTCGCCTGCGGCTTGTCGTTAAACGAATGGTTGTGAGGGGGTTACTTGATGCTGACTGAGACTGCGGCGTTGCCCACTTGTGCATCTTGGACAACCACCGTGTCAGGGGCGTCTTTGCCCGCTTTGACGTGAAAGCTCTTTCCACGAGGCGCTCCGGGGACGAACGTGTTCCCATTGACGCGAATGGTGTAAAGGATCTCGTCGCTGGCGGCATCGACGAGCTGGACAACGGGTGAATCGACGTCAAAGGTCAACTCTCCCAGTTGCCCCCAGGACGGCGGATTGTAGTTGTCCCGCTGCGAGATCGTTCGTGGCCACCCCGGATACTGTTTCGCAGTGGGATCGGTCACGTCCACGTTTCGTGGCCAGCATTCCATCTTGATCTGGCGAGTCTTGGTGTTCAGTCGCACGATTCCGAATCCGGCCGCTCGGGTGTTGAGCAAGTTGCCGGCGGGCATTTTTTCTGGATTAGCAGCCGCGTAGTTGGTGACTTTGTTGTCAAAACCGTCCAGCAGATCGCCCGTGTACTCGGGGCTGCCGGGTTCACGATTCAGCCCTGGCTGCAGCGGTTCCCACCAGCGGAGATAGAGATTGGCAATCGATGGTACACAGAACGACCAGATCGCGTCTCGGTGTTCGTCCACTCCGTGATGAAAGATCGTGGCCAAGTGTTGATCGCCGGCATAGTGAAACGCGAATGCCTTGCGAAGCGATCTGAGCGCGCGGTTTCGTCCCGATTGAGGCCAACCGTTGGAATCCATGTCCGCGTGCAGTCGACCGTTGGCGCTGCCGTGAATGTGAGCACCGCCACAAAAGATGGTCTGCGAGAGCGCGACCTTCATTTTTGCGTGCTGCCAGTCTTGTCCCCAAGCGTCCAAGAAGTCCAGTTGCCGTTTGCCGAGCAAAACGGCTCCCCCGACATCCACGCTGGCGGGGTCGTAATCGGGATTGCGAATGTGGTCCGGACGAGGTCCTTGTTTCGGCACTCGGCCAGCCGGCCCGGTCTTGAACTTGCGGTCCTCCAGGATGGCAAAGTCGACGTTGCCCCAGTTCAAGTTGGTGAAATAGACACCGATGCCTTGGCCAATCTTGCGTGGATCAACGGGATCGGGAAAGTGGCTGGTTTGAGCGCGTTCGACTTCCTGGACATAAACGCCCGGTTGGGAATAGCCACCATCGGCTGCGCCGCTGAGCGTCGAGATCTTGCCGCTTTCGCCCCACAAGTTGGGTTGTCCCACGTCATGGTCATCGGGCAAAGACAGCGTCGGGCGGTCTTTGATGATCTCACCAAAATCGCGTCCGAATTTCAGCCATGCCGCGTAGTGTCGATTGTGGTCGTAGACTTGATCGCCTGAAAAGAACAGTACGTCGGCATCGACTTTCTTCACGTTGTCGATCAAGTCTTGGCGGGAGATGTCGCCGCCGTGTACAGGCTGGATCGAGTTGCCGGTGAATCCAACGACAACGATCTCGTCTTTGTCCACGGGATTCTTGCGGACGATGCCTTCGTACGTTGCCTGCGGAGCGTTTCCTGATGGGCCATGCAGCACGCGGTACTTGTACGATTGGGTGTCGTCCCAGTTTTCAACGCGGAACGGTGCCGTCCAGCCAGCCTGGATCACATTTGTTCGGGCGACTTCGACCCACTGGCCGTCTTTCTCGATTTCCAGGCGAGCGGTTTTGTCCTCGTCCGCTTTCAGTGGATACAGTTGAGCGGTCAGCTTGAGTGTCTTGTCGTGAACGGTGTAAAACGCAAAACAGATGACTTTGTCGCGTTCCACCTCGGGGATCGTCAGGTCCACGCGGCCGCGTCGATTGTTTGCATTTTGTTGAGCCAACGTCGGGGCAGTCGTGCCGAGCCACACCGAGCAGCAAACGGCGGCGGCAAGACTAGTCAACAATATCTGCGGGTTGGTTTTCATACGTGCGAGGTATCGATTCATTGGGATGCCGGAATAGGTGATGGTTTCGCGTCTAGTTTATCTGAATCAGCCGTCGGATGCGTTGGCCGCCAAATCATCAGCAGATACAGGGGGATCAGGAAGTGTGGTGCACGGAAAACTGCTTCGTGCAAGTACTGGTCGGCACCCCAGAAATTCAGTTCCCACGACATGCCTGCGACGGGCCGGGCAATCGCAGTCAAGAATCCCCAGGCCGTGGCGTACAGAGCACTCGGGCGACGCAGGAAGGGAACGCAGATTCCGATGCAGACCAGAAAATCAAAAACGCCAGCGGTTCGCAGCAGGGTTTGAGCGGTGGGGTACTCCACCCCAAGGATCAACGTCGTCATCGCATAAAACTTGCCAGGCGTCGGCCACCAGCCGATCGCGTAGCTGCCGTGGCCGGCGAAGGTCATGATCAGGGCAATGATCGCGGTGACCACCGTGACCCGGTGGCGAGCCCCCAGGGAAAGTGCCATCACCAGCAGGATCGGGATCAGCATTTGACCGCCGTGCTCGATGAACATCGGAAACTGACTTTGCGATCGAACGTAGGCCGCATAGCTGAGCAGCGTCAGCAACCCGCTGCCGAATACCAAGACGCCCATCTGGATCCACGATCGCTGGCGAACCGTTAACGTCAATAGCGTGCACGTCAGATACAGCCACCAGATTTTGCCCATCCATTTTTGCACCAATCCATCGTCGGCCCCTGTGCCAACGAACTCATCCCACGACAGACCGAGTCGGCTTGCAAGTTCGTAGGTGGAGTCGTGCCAAAGAAGCACTCCATAGGGTGCTTCCCAATAGTAATGCACCCAAGTCCAACCGGCGAAGCAAAGGAAAGCGCCCAAGCGGAGACAGAGCAGCGGCAACCTGTCCACGGGCGGGGTGCTGCCCTGGAATTGTCTTTCGTCGTTGGTCTTCGGCATCGCGTCAGTCATTCCGGTTCTTGCCGCGTGGTTGGTGGAGCTACTGGGACACAACGTAATGGGATTCGCCAGAATTCCCTGACACAGTGTTTTCGCGACGTATCGCCTGATCCATTCGTTTCTCAGTTGATTTTAGCCTGACGTTCGGTGAACTCATTCATGATCATGCCGAACGTCGCACGATTCTGACGTCCCAGAATCGGGGCAATCAAGCGCAGTCGATGGAAACTTGATCGACTATCATGAACGGGCCAAGCCGGCCGAAGCGTCCCACCTCAAAATTCCGCCTACCCATCGACACTCTCGAGATGAATTTAATATCTGGTTTCAAGACCGGTGCGTCCATCGTCACGTTCCTTCTCATCGCCGATGCGAGCCAAATCACACTCGCGCAAATTGCCGATCCCATTGCCAAAATGCAGGCCGATGCCGTGGAAACTCGGCAAGCGGATTGGGGGCATTGGGGCCCCAATCCAAATACGTACTCCAGTTGGAAGACCCACAGTAATCGCTTGATTCCTGTATACACGTTTGGAATCGATCTCAACTTGGTTCGCGGTGAAAAAAGTGTCTACCGTGATGCGTCAGCGCTCGAAAAACTTTATGGCTATCTCCCGGAAAAGACGGTCAACCCTGAAGCGGAGTACTTTGACCAAACGGACATCTATCGACTGCAGCGGGCGGCCATCGAATCGGGAAAGAAACGCGTGATCTTGTTTGTGTTCGACGGCATGGACTGGGACACCACGCGAGTTGCCGCGATCACGCAATCGGGCAAGATCTACCACAAAGGACGTGGTGAAGGACTGCATTTCCTCGACTATCGAGGCGCACCGACGGACTACGGCTATTGCGTCACCAGCCCTCGCACCGAAGGCACCTCGGTCAACGTCGACACACAGACGGTGTTGAATCCCGAGGGCAAGCTTCGCGGCGGATACGACCCATCATTGGGTGGCGATGCACCCTGGCAGCCCATCACCGACGCCGACTATCCGATCGGAAAGAGCAAGCAGACGAGGCACGCCTATGCGGAGTCGTCCGCTACCGCAACATCGATGACCACGGGAATCAAAACCTACAACGACGCGATGAACGTCGATTTCATGGGTCGAGAAGTGCTACCGATTGCCAGAGACCTGCAAGGCAAAGGGTTTGCGGTCGGCGTCGTGTCGAGCGTTCCGATCAGCCATGCCACACCGGGATGCGCCTATGCCAATAACGTGCATCGCAACGACTACCAAGACTTGACACGTGATCTGATCGGCCGACCCTCGATCTATCACCCCGGCGGATTGCCGGGCGTCGACGTGCTGATCGGAGGCGGATGGGGGATCGACAAAGACAAGGACGGTGGCCAAGGCAAGAACTATGTTCCAGGCAACAAGTACATTGCGGCAGAGGATCTGGCCGCGATCGATGTAGCCAATGGTGGCCGGTATGTCGTCGCCCAGCGAACCGAAGACATGGCTGGACCGGACGTCTTGAGCAAAGCCGTCCAGCAGGCAAAAGAAAACGGCAGTCGTCTGTTCGGCTACTTCGGCGCACAAGGCGGCCACTTGCCATTCCGGACCGCCGACGGGGGCTACAACCCGGTGGCCAGCTTTGGAAGCTCGAAACCAGAGAAGGCGGAGGTCTACAGCAAGGCCGACTTGCTCGAAAACGTCAAGCTAAAAGACATGGCCGTGGCTGCATTGGAAGTTCTAGATTCGCGTTCAGATCAATGGTGGTTGATGATCGAATGCGGCGATGTCGACTGGGCCAACCACTCCAACAACATCGACAACTCGATCGGCGCAGTCCTCAGCGGCGACGAAGCCTTTGCGGAGGTCGTGACGTGGATCGAGCAGCACGGCGGCTGGGACGAAACGGCGTTGATCCTCACCGCCGATCATGGCCACTATTTCAATCTCGATCGCCCCGAAGCCTTCCAACCATGAGGTTTGACCATGCGTTTGCTCCTCACGCTCCTCCTATGCGGACTTGCCGTTCCAGTTGCAGCTCAGACGCTGCAGCCCGTTCACGTATCCCGCGACAAGACACATTTTGTACTTGGTGATACTGAACAGCGGTTTGTTGTTTGGGGAGTCAACTACGACCACAACAGCGATGGCGAGCTGCTGGATGAGTACTGGGTGGATCGCTGGGACGAAGTCGTCGAAGACTTTGGGGAGATAAAATCGCTGGGTGCGAATTGCGTTCGCATCCACCTGCAACTCGGCAAGTTCATGGATGCGGCCGATCGGCCGAACCAGTCGGCACTCGATCAACTGGCGAAACTATTGAAGCTGGCGGAGGACACGGGTCTGTACCTCGATATCACGGGCTTGGCCTGCTATCACAAGGCCAACATCCCCGAGTGGCTGGATCCATTGAGTGAACAGGAACGCTGGAAAACGCAAGCTTTGTTTTGGGAATCGGTAGCGAAGGTTTGTCGTGACAGTCCCGCCGTCTTTTGCTACGACCTGATGAACGAACCGATCTTGCCCGGTAACAAGAAAGCGGGCGAGGAAGCGGAGACGCAGTGGCTCGGTGGCGAGCTTGGCGGCAAATTCTTTGTGCAGCGATTGTCACTCGATTTGGCCGGACGAACACGTCACCAACTCGCCAAGGCGTGGGTCGATCAAATGGTCGAAGCGATTCGAAAACACGACGATCGTCATATGATCACCGTCGGCGTGATCCCCTGGGTGTTCGCATTCGGAGGAGGCAAGCCGTTGTTTTATTCACCGGAAGTCGGCGAACGGCTCAATTTTGTTTCGGTGCATTTCTATCCGAAAAAAGACGAGGTTCAAAAAGCGGTCACCGCACTGCGAGCCTACGACGTTGGAAAGCCAATCGTGATCGAAGAAATGTTTCCGCTGAAGTGCTCGGAGGATGAACTGGCCCAGTTCGTCTCCCAATCCTCGGAGTTTGCCGATGGCTGGATCAGTTTCTACTGGGGGCAAACGGCAGAGCAACTCCGGGAAAAAGAACCCGCAACCATTGCCCACGCCATCACCGCATCCTGGCTGCAACGGTTTCAAACGATGTCAGCCCAGATGCGAGGCACGAAATGATTGCGGATCTTAGTCTATAATGCCCAGGCTAGATCTGTGCTGTTCAAGTTTGGGGCTGCGGCACTGTGGCGATCCACAAGTTCCTGTCAGCTCTCCCGACGCAGCCGAGAGGTAAGATTTTTGTAGCACGGCAAGAGGCGTATGGTTTGTGTTTGGGCGGATGGTGGTGTTCGTTTTCGACTTGGAAAGTCGAACGACAATCGTCGCTCGACTTTCCAAGTCGATAGCGTGCCCCGTCAAGTGTGTTGCCATTCCCAACCAATGACTTAAGTAGACAGGCCCCCTCCCTCGCATTCGCCTCAGCGGCTCTGCTCGACCTCCCCCAAGTTCCTTGGGGGAGATGACAGTGGACAAGAAATGGCTCAAAAAATAGCGTCGAAACATCGAGTCAACAAGAAAGATTGAACGGCCCTGGCTCGAACCTATTCCCCGACGACCTAACGATGGACCACCTGATGACCAAATTGCTTCTGATTTTGACTCTGTGTTTGATGACCATTCCGACGGCCCCGGCGGAAGAACTGCGTGATGATTTTTCCGATCCCAAGATGAAAGGCCGTGCGGCGCTGCGGGGCGATTGGAAGTTTGAGAACAATAGCGCGAGTTGTGTTGCCGATCCCGAGTTGTACAAAAAGTACGATAACCACGGTCCGATTTTGCGTTGGCCCGTCGAGATGACCGATGGCACCGTGGAGTTCGAGTTTCAGTGCAGCGACGTCGAGCGATTGGTATTGACGTTTAACAAGGAAGGTCACGTGTTGCGGATGGGATTCAACGCGCCGGGCAAATCGTCGATCTTTGGTTGGATCGGGCAGTCTTCCAAGGAGAACAAGCCCAAGACGATTGTGAAGGAAGGCGTTCCATCGATGCAGGACCTGAACGGGCGGCTGTGGAGCGTTTGCAAAATCGCGATCAAGGGCGATGAAGCGGATGTGATGATCGGCAACTACAAGACGAAGATCAAACACCCATCGATCGCCAGAGAGAAGGGTGAATTCACGATCTCATTCGCATCGGGCAAGTTTGCGGTGCGTGATTTTCGAGTGACGTACTAGTTTCGGTAGGTCATGCTTTGCATGACATGATCCTCTCAACGCAGACCAACGCGCGGTGTGTCACCAACCGCCGCCCGCTCAACGAATCCGCCGTCCGTTGACATGGGGCTAACCACTTTTCGTCATGCATAGCATGACCTACGTCTACTGAGCGGCAAGCCCGATGGTGGCGGCGATTACGCCTTCGGCTTGTCGTTAAACGAGGAGATCGTGTTGAACGATGCCGTGTACGTCGGTCAAGCGATACTGGCGGCCTTGATGACGAAAGGTCAATCGTTCGTGGTTCAGCCCCAGCAGGTGTAGCAGGGTTGCGTTGAGATCGTGTACGTGAACGGGCTTGTCCACGATGCTGTAGCCCAGTTCGTCGGTTGCGCCGTGGATCGTTCCTGGTTTCGTTCCTCCCCCGGCCATCCACATCGCAAAGGCGTCGCGGTGATGGTCGCGACCGGGCGACGTCTTTTTGCCTTCTTCGTTCGCTCCTTGGGCCATCGGCGTTCGACCAAACTCAGCCGACCAGACCACCAGCGTTTCATCCAGCATCCCGCGTTGTTTTAGGTCCTGGATCAATGCAGCAATGGGACGATCCACTTGATCGCATTTCTTGGGCAGACCGCCGTAAAGGTTTCCGTGATGGTCCCAACCTTGATCAAAGAGCTGGACGAACCGCACACCGCGCTCGACCAAGCGACGGGCGAGCAGACAATTGTTAGCGAAACTGGGTTTCCCCGTTTCTTTGAAGCCATCGCGAAATGTTGTCCCATAGAGGTCATGGATTCGTTGAGACTCGCCACTGAGGTCCATCAGATCTGGCACCGACGTTTGCATGCGATACGCCATCTCATACTGATCGATCCGTGTGGCGATCTCGGGGTCGCCCACATCCGCCAACGTGTCCGCGTTGAGTTGATTGACCGCGTCGATGATTCGTCGACGGCTGGCATCTTTCACGCCCGGCGGATTGGATAGGAACAGAACCGGGTCGCCTTGCGAGCGAAACTCGACGCCTTGATAGACCGTGGGCAAGAATCCGCTGCCCCAAGCCGAATTGCCCGCTCCGAGAACGCTGCCAGTGATCAGCACCACAAATCCTGGCAGGTTTTGATTTTCGCTGCCTAGACCGTAGGTCACCCATGAACCCAGCGACGGTCGACCAAATCGACCGAAACCGGAGAGCATGAAGAGTTGAGCGGGTCCGTGATTGAACTCGTTGGTGTGCATCGAACGAATCATGCACAACTCATCGGCCACGCCTTGTAATTGCGGCAGCAGATTGGAAATCTCCATTCCGGATTTTCCACACTTTCGAAAACCCCAATCGCTGGGCGTTCCGAACAGACTCGGTTGCGATCGGATGAACGCAAACTTCTTGCCCTGAAACATTTCATCGGGGCACCGCTCGCCGTTGCGTTTGGCCAGTTCGGGCTTGGGATCAAACAGGTCCAGGTGCGACGGCGAGCCGACCATGTGGATGTGGATCACGCTCTTGGCACGAGCGGGGAAATGCGGCGGCTTAGGATCGAGCGGTCCGGGGGTAGCGTTCGACTGAGCATCCGCCGCGTGTCCGATGCCGTCGTTGCCCAGCAGAGAGCCCAAAGCGATGGACCCCAATCCGAAACCAACTCGGCTGAGGATTTGACGACGTGAGGTTGGGATTACAAAAGTCATTTGGTTTTGATGATGAATGCTTGTGTCAATTCAACGTGATCGTTTCATCCAAGTTCAACAGCGCGCTGGCGACGGAGTACCACGCGGCCACTTCGATCGCATCGAATTGCTCGTCGCGAAACGTCTTGGGCAACACCGAGAGCCGCTGCTTCACTTCGTCCGGCTGCTCCGTCAAACGCTGACGCTCGGTGCGGTACAACCCGACAAGCACACGGACTTGTTGATCGTTTGCCCAACGCCCTGTCGCAAGTGAGAACGCGTACCGGGCGATGTCGTCCACGTTGTCCGTGTCTGTTTCTCGCAAGACACGCTGAGCCAGAGCCACGGCAGCCTCCGCATAAGCGTGATCGTTCAGCAAGACCAACGCTTGGAGCGGTGTATTGGTCCGCGGACGTTTGACCGTACACGAGGCCCGATCGGGTGCATCGAAGGTGACGAAACTTGGGTAGGGCGCTGAACGTTTCCAAACGACATACAAACCGCGTCGATATCGATCGGCATCGTCGGCCGCTTTCCAAGTCGGCTGGTTTCGTCCGACCGCTCGCCAAATCCCATCGGGTTGATAGGGCATGATCGGTGGTCCACCGGATTGCAGCGACAACAAACCTGAAATCGCCAAGGCATTGTCGCGAATCGTTTCTGCCGGCAATCGATACCGTGGCCCACGTGAGAGCCAGACATTGTCCGGATCCTGTTGTAACTGTTGCGACGTCATCGACGAGGATTGGCGAAACGTCGATGACAATACGATCGTCTTCAGGACTTGCTTGATCGACCATTCGTCCTGCAGCTCCAGAGCCAGAAAGTCCAATAACTGCGGATGGCTTGGCGGTTCGCTCTGTGTGCCGAAGTCTTCTTCGGTAACGACGATGCCGCGACCGAAAACTTGCGCCCACAAACGATTGACGGTGACTCTGGCCAACAACGGGTTGTCGCGATCGACCAACCAACGAGCCAATCCCAATCGGTTGGCCGGCATGTCATCGTCCAGCGGATGCAGTGACGCGGGCGTACCCGGCGAAACTGGGTCACCCGGCGACAAGTAATCTCCACGCAGCATGACGAATGTTTCACGCGGCTCTGGTTCCTCGACCATCACCAAGGTCGTCGGCGGAGCCATCTTGTCGATCGCGTTCTCGGTCGCGGTGATTCGTCGCTGCAGTTGCTGCACTGCTGGATTCTGTCCATCGAAGTGGGCTCTCAGCTTCTTCAGTTCGCCAGGTTTCAATGGGCCTTCACTCATCAGGTATTGAGCGATCTGATCGGGTAGGTCCGCGGTTTCGGGCGATCCGACCAGCAATGAAATGCGAGGCCGACCGATGACCCGTCCTCGACCAAAACGCTGATCCAGGGTGATGACCAGGCGAGCATCCGGATCGGGTGCAACGGGATCGATCGTGTGAAATTCGGCCCAGTGTTCCTTTTTAAATTGTGGGGCGATCGCCCAACCGGTCCCGGTTTTGCCGTCCACCGCATTGGCGACTTCATACTTCGGTTGAGAAAACGATGCGGTGGCGGAGCCCAACTCGACGGACCTCAAGTCCTCGGCGGTTTGCACGTTCAGTTCCAATTCGTGTAACACAAAATTTGTGCGTTCGGCATCCCCGCGTCCCGGACCGCCGCCGGGCAGGTCGTCGTGCCGTAACGCTTCCAAGCGAATCCCGATCACCGGCTGGGCGACATTTGCGTACTCGAATCGATACACCGTCGAGCCGGGCAATCCACCGGAGATCAACACGGACTGGTCATCAAGAATCTCAGCCGCTTCGTCGCCGCTGCTGGTGAACGAGGGGCGTGGCGTGATCCACTCGGCGCGTCCGGAGGCAAGTGCCTGACGCGTGGACTGTTGCCACTGGCGAAACTGTTCATCCGTGTTGATGGAGTCGTGTTGTTTTTTCAGCTCGGTTAACTGTTGTCGAAGCGAGACCAGTTCGGATTCCTGTTCCGATGCCAACGGTAGGTCCATCTTGGGACCGACGAAATCAAACTGAACACCGGACTGTTTCTCGACCTCCAATGGAGTGTTGTTGAAATACGCGAACAGGCGATAGTAGTCTTGTTGAGTGAACGGATCGTACTTGTGATCGTGACACTGGGCGCACTCGATGGTCGAACCCAGGAACACGGTTGCCGTCGTGTTCACACGATCAAAGACTTGTTCCACCCGGTTGGCTTCGGGATGGACGCCGGCCTCCACGTTGCAGGTGGGCGTACGATGAAAACCGGTGGCGATGCGAGTCGATGCATTCGCATCGGGCAACAAATCACCCGCAATCTGCTGGGTGACAAACTCGTCAAACGGCATATCGTTGGCGAATGCGTCCACGACCCAATCTCGATACGCCCAAGCGTCGCGCAATTGATCCGCTTGAAAGCCGTTTGAATCGGCGTAGCGAGCCAAGTCCAGCCAGTGACGTGCCCAGTGCTGACCGAACGCGGGTGACCCAAGCAACTCGTCCACCAACGCTTCATAGTTCTCGTCGCTCGGATCGTCGGCCAAGTCACGCAGTTGTTCTGGCGTCGCTGGCAGACCGGTCAGTGCCAATGAAACGCGGCGTGCCAACGTTTCAGGACTCGCGTCGGGTGACGGGGACAATCCGGCCTGCCCGAGTCGACTTAGGACAAACTGGTCGATGGGATTCCGCGTCCAGTTAGAGTCGGTAGCCGGCACATCGGGCCGTTGTGGCGTTTCATAAGCCCAGTGTCCGGTCGTGCCCCAGTCCTTGGGAACGTCAGCACCTTGGTGGATCCATGAACGCAGGACTTGCACTTCGCTCTTTGTCAGTGGCTCTCCATCCAGTGGCATCCGATCGCCGAAATCAGAATCGGTCAAGCGAGCGATCAGTAAGGACTGATCTGGTTGGCCCGGTACCACAATCGTTTCGTCACTTTCGGCGACGCCCAACAATCCCTGTGCATCGGCCAGGGTCAGGCCACCCTCCTGCTGTGATGCGCCATGACACCGATCGCAGTGCCGGCGAAGCAGAGGTTGCACGTCTCGATGAAAGTCGATCTCGCCGGCAACCACCGACGCGGCGATCGCGATGACAAGTCCTGGCAGCAGGGCGACGCATCGCATCATTGCGAATTTCTCCTCTGGTTGATTCGTGGACGAACGAGCTGGGTGATCCGAATATCTTATCGTAAGTGACCGAGGTCATCGCTTCACCACAAATTTCGCGGCAAGTCGTTGTTCCCCGCTGTTTTGCTGCATAATGCTGTGATTGATCCAAGATGAGCCCCCCAACAATCGAGAGAAAACGTGTTGGAATCCACTCCCCTGCCCGGTATCAAGTTGTTCGATTTGCATGACCGCGTGGCGATCGTCACGGGCGGCTCCAAAGGCCTGGGGTTGGCCATGGCCGCCGGGCTGGCCTCCGCCGGCGCCAGAATCGCAGTGTGCAGCCGAGATGCTGATGAAGCCCGCCAGGCGGCCGAGCATCTGCAATTGCAGTACGCCCAGCCTTGCATTGGTGTCGCAGCGGATGTCACACAACCTGACGAAATCGAAGCGTTCGTCGCCGAAGTCGAAAGCACCTTTGGTGGCGTGGACATCTTGATCAACAACGCGGGGATTAACATTCGCGGTCCGATCGATGAACTAACGCTGGACGATTTTCGCCAAGTCCAGCAGATCAACGTGGACGGTGTTTGGTCCATGTGTAGGGCAACGATCCCACGAATGCGAAAACGAGGTGGCGGCCGTATCATCAATCTTGCCAGCACACTCGGACTGGTCGGCCTGGCCAACCGCACGCCGTATGCGACCAGCAAGGGAGCCATTGTGCAGATGACGCGTGCACTGGCGCTGGAATTGGCAGGCGATCACATCAACGTCAACGCGATCTGCCCGGGTCCGTTCTTGACACCGATGAACGAGCCGATCGCGGACACGGAGGAAGCCAAGAAGTTCATCGTCGGTGCGGTGGCGCTCAACCGATGGGGGCGACTGGAAGAAATCCAAGGCGCCGCGATCTACTTGGCCAGCGCCGCATCGAGCTACACCACCGGCAGCATGTTGGTCGTCGACGGTGGATGGACGGCGAGGTGAGCAAGATCCTTCCAAAGGATGGTGTTCGTTTTCGACTCGGAGAGTCGAACGACTGTCGCTCGACTTTCCAAGTCGATCGCGTGCCCCGCAATGCGTTTTACGAGATCTAAACACGTTCTTGCGCAGTCTGGCCCCCTCCCTCGCATTCGCCTAAACGGCTGACTCAATCAGCGGGTTCTTGCTGAGCGGGCTTTTCCTGGGCGGGCTTTTCCTGGGCGGGCTTTTCCTGGGCGGGCTTTTCCTGAGCTGGGAAGATGGCGTCGGGCTTCACGGCCGAGGCGAGCAACAGCAAAGCCAGTGTGCAAAGCAGCATGAAGGTCCGCATGGTCCACCGGTCGCTGGCATTCTGTTTGCGCTGGGTCCGAATGCCCCTGGCCCAAAGCACGAAGGACGAACCGACCATGATGGTCAACACGTTGGTGGTCACCAGCAGCAGTGGGCCGAGTACGGGGATTCCGTCTTCGGTGCGGATGAACTCGCCGAACGCGATCTGAAGTCCAGCGGTTGAGATCGGTGGCACGAGGGCTGCCGCGATCGCGGCACCGGCCAACGCGGAGGAGAGGTGGCTGCGGGTTCGCGCGTAGGAAGCGGCGATGCCGCCGACCAGTCCGACGCAAAAGTCGAGTGGGCTGGGGCGACAGCGTGACCACATTTCGGGTGTGACCTCCACCTCCAGGAAAGTTCGTGCCAGTAGTCCGAACAGCATGCTCGAGACCAACGCGCCCACAAAGCCCAGTGCGATTGTCAGCCATGCGGAACGAAACAGCGGCCGGTTGCCGACACTGAGAGCGAGTCCGGCACCGAGAATCGGAGTCATCAGCGGAGCGATCAACATGGCACCGATGATCACCGAGGCGGAATTTTGAATCAAACCGAATGCGGCCAACATGGCGGCTGCGGAGATCAGCCCGAGGTACTCCCAGTTGGCTTGGGAGCCGACCTCCAATTCTTTGGTCAGCTCGATGCGCTGCTCTCTCGCCATCGAGGGTGCGACCGTTTCGCCCCAGCGACGTAGGCGAGCGACCCAGTTCATCACCGTCGTCGGACCGCGTCTGACCAGGGCAACCGAAACCTCTCCATTGCTGTTGAGCAATTCCAACGCCCCGTCGAGAATTAGATCGACGTTCCGGCCACGTTGAATGTTGATCAACAACAGATCGCCCGGCAACGCATCGGCTTGCTGAAGCTGGATCGACCATGGCGAAGAGGATTCCTCATCGGAGGTGCCCTCCGTCGACTTGGGCGCGGCTCCTTCGTCGGGCAACTCAGTCCACAGGAATCGCTCGGGTTCCATCTCCAACAGTTCACGGCCGATGGAACTGAGTGATCCAGAGTCAGACTGCGTCAATCCCCAAAGATGTGATTCGCCGATCGGCGGCTCCGCAACGGCATTGAGCCATACGGTGGAGCAAGATGCATGTTCAAAGAGTTCTCTTTGCAGCGAGTGTTGGTCCACGCCATGCATCACGATCAGCCATCGACATTGGATGTTGTGGACAAACTCATTGACCGCTTGCAGTGTTTGGGGGACCACGGCAACCGAAGCGAGTTGCGTTTCCTGACGCTGCAGTTTTTCCTCCAACCGCGACTCCACCAGTTTTCTCAAGACGGCTCGGTCCGAACCAAGAATCAGGACGTGCAGTTCGTGGTCACCTGCTTCTGCCAATCGGACACCCCAGTCGGCGCCGCTACGAAACTGTTCTTCGGAGCTGATGACCAGAACGACACTCATGATTGATTCACCTTTGCCCCGTTGAGCGTGTTCACTGAAGTCCGCAGGTGAGTTCTGGTTGGATGAACGAGAGTCGGGTGTTGCCGTAGACGCGGTGATCCCAGTTCCCAGCGGGGAGTAAATCCGGGTCGAAGTGTTTTTCGCTCTCGGCGACCAGGATGCTGCCCGGGGCACTGTGGGCGAGCATGGTTTCGATCAGCCGCAGCAGGTCCGGTAGTGCTTCGTCCCAAAGAGCGTAGGGCGGGCAGAGAAAAACAACGCGAGGCGTATCGTCCATCGGATTGTCGCTCGGCGGTGGCCCCAGAAAGCTGGCCCCGTGCCGGAACGCGTCGCCATTGACGACCAGCAGTTTGTCGGAGACGCCAAGTGTTTCCCCATTGGACTTGAGGACTTCGGCGGCATGACGGGATCGTTCGATGGCGATTGCCTTGTCTGCCCCACGGCTGATGGATTCGATCGCCAGGGCACCGGTGCCGGAGAACAGGTCGATCGCGACCGAACCTTTGACCGTCTGCCCCAGGATATTGAAAAGGTTTTCGCGGACGTTGTCTCGCATCGGTCGTGTGAAATCGGCACCATGGTATTGGATCGAACGCCCTCTCAAGCTGCCGCTGATGATGCGTAGCTTCGCGGCCCGCGTGGTCTTCACCGGGCGTTTGGGCCTTTGTTTGCCCGACTGATCGCTGCTGTCGGCGTCGAAATCTCGTACACGCGGTCGTTTGCCGCCACGGTTGCCCGGTTTTGATTTGCTCATGGCGGGCAGTATAACAACGAGCAGAGCGTTGCCGATGACGGTCAGAACACCAAAATCGACGGACGGCCGACCTGGCAGGGGGGACCTGCAGAGGGACTTTCTCGGGCAAGGGCAAAACCGAATCCGCTTTGCCGACGTATTACCAAACTGACGAGTGGGATTGCCTGCTCGTTCCCCCTTTTCACGGTGTTTCCGATTTCACGTGCTCCCGATTTCACTGGGTCGAAATGAAATTTTCTCGACAACTGGTTGCCCTTGTCGCATTCGCATTGCTCGCGACGCCCCTATCGGAACTTGCCGCACAGGAGGAAACGCCGAGCAACCGTCCAACGACAGGGGTTCTCCCCTCGCAAGCCACTCAAGCGACGGGGCATGATCACGATGGCGAGCATACGCACAGTGCATCCTCAGACGCGGGGGCCGACCCGCTGACGGAAAGCGACAACGTGATCAAAGAAGCCCTGCAGAATCCCAACGCTGTGCTGGAGGCCTTTTTGAAAATCGCTCCCGAGGAAATCCGCGAAGACGGACGCAAGGCGAAAGAAAAGTTCGAATCGTTGAGGAAGGACTTGGCAAACGAAGTTGCTGAGATGCGGGCGGTGTACGTTCGCTACGTCAACGAAGAAGCCAACTCGCCCGAGGACGCGCAGCAGTATCGTGACCAGAGGAACAAGGTCCGACGCCTGATGCAGGAAACCTACGAGGCGGCAATGGAAGTGTTTCTCTACATGCAAGATCATTTGGCTGGTCAGTACATGATGACCATGATCCAGCACTTTGAAAAACACGACATCTACGACCAAGCCGCATTGGAAGGGGCGACGAGTCTGATCGACAAAGGAGTCCGACATGTCTATGTCTTTAAGGTTGCCGCTCGCAGCGCGATGGCGACCGGCAGGATCGAATTGGCCGAGCGGATCTACAAATCACTGGAGCCAGACATGATGGAGGACGTCGACAGATCTTTGATCGCGCAAAGCGAGATCATCCAAAAACAATGGGACGACGAGCTGAAGTTGCGTGAGCGTGATGCCGAGCAAGACTCCCTGCCGCAAGTGAAGTTCACCACAACACGCGGCGAATTTGTGGTCGAGTTGTTCATCGAGGAGGCTCCCTCGACGGTGGCTCATTTCATCGGTTTGGTCGAAGACGGATTCTATGACGGGCTGGACTTCTTTCAGGTGATCGAGCACATGCTCGCGCTGACGGGCGACCCGTCAGGCGATGGCAGTACTATTCCTGATCAATTCATCGAGGATGAACACTCGCGAGCAGTGGTCCGAGCGCCGTTGAGAGGATCGCTGGTGATTGCCAAGATGCCGATCCAAGGCACAACCGACTTCGTCCCCAATTCGGCCGGCACTCAGTTTGCAATCCTGATGATGCCGATCCCGACGGTCACGAGGCAGCAGACGATCTTTGGTCGAGTGATCAAAGGCATGGACGTCGTTGGGCATTTGCGGAAGGTAGATCCGCACAAGAAAAAGGAGAAGAACGAAATCGTCGTGCCTCCAGATCGCATCTTGAAGGCCGAAATGGTTCGACGGCCTGAGACGTTGCCGGCCGTGCAATATGTCGATCAACCCGGCGGTGGTCGACCAAGCTCCCAACAGCCGATCCCGGATCTCCCTCCAGTGGACTTGCCCAGTCTATGATCGGCGGCCGCCTGGAGTCAGTTTTTTGTGGCGAAACTCGACACTTGGTCGGTTCGGGGCGAGTACGTCAGCCTAGTGCATCGTCCGGTCTTGATTTTGGGGTTAGCCGTTTTGGCGTTAGCCACGGTTGTGGCACGAAAACCGTGGCTAACGCCAAAACGGCTCATCTACCGAACCCACGTTCTAAGACTGGACGATGTACAGAAAGGCTGACGTACAGGAGGCTAGCGGGCCAAGCCGACCATGGAGTCGTCGCTGGATTTGAAGCTCGCCTCGACTTGACGGAAGCGGTCGCCCCAAATCAAACGTTGCAGGATGCCGGGGCGACGAAGGTTCGGGTCGTCGGGGGCGATCACGTGCTGCTTGCCTTTTGCGGTACGTAACCGCAGAGAACCGTCGGCCAGGATCTCTTCGACCACCCAGAACTTGTCCACGACGTAGCCGTAGTTCTCACCCTTGCTCGATGCAGTGACCCGTGCAGCGCGGCGACCCGGATTGGGCCCAATCTTGCTTTTTCGATACACGGCCCAGTCGCCGGTGTGCCAATTGGTTTGCATGATGATCTGTCTCGTACGGGTTGCCCTACGTGATTGGCTGCGTCATGTGCTGGACGGCCAGCGAGCGTCGATTCAAGATAGAAATGGTTGAATCGACAGACTCTTTGCAGCTCGTTCCTATTAATAGTAGCTTGCAGTACCCCGTTCGTCACAGACGAATTTGACGTTTTTTCGGGGCTTCACGGCATCTTCTCGCATTTTTATCTCTCTGGGATGGACTCGTCACGCTGTGATGCATGCCACTGCTGTGTTTATAGGGTACTGACTCGGCTACCCACGTTTCCCATTCTCAGGTTCCCCTGTGACTGCGAGTTTGTTGTATAACTGACGGCCTTGGGATACGAGTGCAGCAAACACAGGTGGGCAAGCAGTGTTTGTCCACGATGGTAGTCCTGATGAAATCAACTGGGAACGCACGAGAGGTTTGATCAAATGATGTTCGCTAGCAATGGTGTTGTAGCAGCGGGATGGTTTGAGGGTGGAGTATTCGCGGCGATCCTCGTGCTGCTTGGAATCGCGGGCCTGATATTCATGATGGTCTTGGGCTTCTTTGCCCTTCGCTATGGCAAGCTCTGGTTTCAAGCCTACATGTCGGTGGCAGATGTCAGTCCGATCAGCCTGATCCGCATGCACTTCACCAAAGTCAATCCGAATGTGATTGTCCAGGCCAAGGTCATGTCCGCGCAAGCCGGTCTGAGCATCAGCCGCAAGAACGGCATCAGCACTCGACGACTGGAGGCTCACTACTTGGCCGGCGGCAACGTGATGAATGTGATTCACGCGATCATCGCCGCCCACCGCGCCGAGATCCCGTTGGATTTTGATCAAGCCGCCGCGATCGACTTGGCCGGTCGTGATGTGCTCGAAGCAGTCCAGACAAGTGTCTATCCCAAGGTCATCGACTGCCCGGATCCGGCTCGCAGCGGCAAAACGACTTTGAGCGCGATCACCAAGAACGGGATCGAACTGCGAGTTCGTACCCGGGTCACTGTGCGAACCAACCTGGAGCAGTTGATCGGCGGGGCAACCGAGGACACCGTGATCGCGCGGGTCGGCGAAGCCATCATCAGTTCGATCGGCTCGGCAGACACGCACTTTCGGGTGCTGGAGAATCCCGACATGATCACACGGGTCGTGCTCTCACGGGGGCTGGATGCTCAAACGGCCTTTGAAATCGTTTCCATCGACATTGCCGATATCGACGTCGGCGAAAACATCGGTGCCCGTTTGCAGAGTGACCAAGCGGAAGCCGACACGCGGGTCGCGCAGGCCCAAGCCGAACGCCGACGTGCGGACGCGATCGCGGAAGAACAACAGATGCGTGCTCTGGTCGCCAGCAATAAATCCGCCCTGGTGTTGGCCGAAGCCGAAGTGCCGATGGCGATGGCCGAAGCGTTCCGAGCAGGCCGAATCACCGCCTCAATGGACGACGAAGAATAGAATCGCCTCCTGTACGTCAGCCTGGCCAGGCTGACATTGCGCAGGGTCAGCCTAGAAAAGCCAGAGCTGTTAACATCTACGTAGCCATCCTGCTCGGGACGTGCAATCTATCACTGGCGTAGTGGATGAGGTCACGAGTCCTGGGGCATGGGACACGTGACCTCGCCCACTACGAATTCCGTCACTTATTGATTTCACGCCCCGAAGGGGCCGAACATGAAAGCCCAGGGCAGAGCGCAGCGCCGCCCTGGGTGATCGAACACTCAACTACCATCTCGCCCTGAAAGGGCAAAACACTGCTTCATCCCGTGTCGAAAAAACACTGTAACGCCCACTTCGGGGCTTGGGGTGTTACGACGCACAGCAACCCAGGGCGACGCTGCGCTTTGCCCTGGGCTATCTTGTCATGTCCCTTCGGGACGGAATGCAATACGTCCCTCGGGACGTGCAATCTATCACTGGCCTGGAAAGGCTGACGCACTACGTACTAGAGATCCCGGCGGGCGGCGATGCGTAGATCGTCGCCGTTTTGAAATTGGCCATTGACCAAGTCGGTCAACTTGGACAACGCGTCGCGTTCGCCGGGCTGCTCCATCCCGGGCGGGCTGCCCCATTCCACGGTCATGTCGTTGCCCAGCGTGATTTGCAATTGGGGCACGATGTTTTTCCGTGGATCACCGGTGGCCGTGATCTTGGCGACTTTGATTTTGTCGGACAGTGGTGCGAGCAGCTTTGCCAGCAATGCAGCATTCTCGACGCGTCGTTCGCCGAACGCCGTGCCGACGTTGCCATGAGGATACTCGTCTGGGACTTCGATGTGGATGAACTTGGGCGCGTCTTGCAGGTTGAGTTGCTCGTTGGGCAACAGGATTCCTTCGCCGTCGAGGGCAAAGTACAAGTCGTCTCGGACGCTGCGTGTTTCGCTGGTCACATGAAAAACAGCGACGGGCTCGCGGTACTCTAGCGAGACCTCGATTTCACCGTGTGGCAACTTGCGTACGCCGTCGACTTTGCGGACCCAGGGGTGAGTCGCGAAGGCATCGGCAATCTTGGCCGTGGCGTGACGGTCCAGAACGGACAGTTCGTTCAGCGCAGTGTCCTCGTAGACGTCCTGGACGATGTCGGTTCGGACGTAATCGTGGGGCGTCGGGATTCGGATGTGATCCTTCTGCACGCCCTGAAACTGCGTCCGCAGATGCTCAGCACCCCAGCGGTGGTAGGCGACATAACCGATGATCATCAGGCCGATCGGCCACAAGAACGACCATGCGGTGGGAGCCGCGATCAGCCGACGAAGCAGGTCGCGGATCGGCCGGACTTCCTGGTCTTGTTCCCCTCGCATTGCCATCGAAAAACCTGAATCTCGGATCTCCTGCCCCGGACACGGCCGCTTCAACAGAAATCGGCCGCCATGATCGAGAGATCGGTTCGAATTTTCGACCGGTCCACTCAGGAGTCGGATTTACCAGATTTTCAGATTCAACTGCAAGTCGATCCCGGTCTGCAGCAAGACTTGCTCGCGAACCCGCTCGATCAGCCGCAAGCACTCATCGCTGGTGGCCTCGGCGTGAGCGATTAAGTAGTTCGGCTGAGCGTGGTCCAAGGAAACGTTTCCTTCGCGAATTCCGGCCAAACCGACATTTTGGATCAATTCGCGGACCGGGCTGCCGTCGGGGTCGACAAAGGGCACGGCGATCCGGCGGTGTTCCACCGGCAAGGCGGAATTGCGAGCAATCCAAAGCTTTTGCATGCGTTTGGTCAGTAGCTTGATGTCACGCTGCTCCAATTCGAACACGACATCCAGCACGCTCAAGCCGCCCAGAGCCGATTTGCGGTGGGAAAACCCCGCTTCGGCTTGCGAAACGGTACGTATCGATCCGTCTGGATCAAGAACACGCACGCATTGCACCACTGAGCCGATGTCGCGACCACCCGCGGAAGCGTTGCCGACCACGGCGCCGCCGACCGTTCCGGGAATGCCCACCAAATGCTCCAGACCCCCGAGCCCACTGCCCACGGCTTTGATCACCGCGTGGGAAAGTCTTGCTCCGGCACCGACGGTCAACAGATTGCCTTCGATCGCCAATCCACTGGTGGCCGGCGCCTCCAAGGACACCACGATCCCGTCAAAACCTGCCTCGCGGACCAACAGGTTGCTGCCGCCGCCGAGGATTTTGACCGACAAGCCGTCCTCGGCCGCCCACTGATAGATCTGCTTGAGCTGCTCGATCTCGACAGGCTCCGCCAAGAATCGTGCGGGACCACCGATCCCGAGCCACACCAGGGGAGCCAATGGTTCATCTGCACGCACCACGTGCAGCAGTTCGTCGGGGATCGTCATTCGTCAACTGAGTCAAAGAAGGAATACGTGAGCGAAATCCGCCGCCGAATTTCGCTGAAACGCTAGATGACCATCATACCGATACGGCGAAAAAAAAACGCCGGTGGTGTCGCGAAAACACCTGCCGACGTTTGTGATCGTCAAAAAGGGAACCGAACGGGTCTAACCTTGACCCAGCGTCACGGCCTTGCGAATCAGGTTGCGAACGGGCTGCTTGGGCTGATAACCCATCAACCGCTGGCGTTCCCACTTGCCGGCGCTGCTCTTGGTGAACATGATGATTTGAGGCAGCATCTTTTCGCCTTTGGTCAATTGATTGACCAGTGCTGGTTCGGTGTCGCGATCGAGCAACACCACACTCACGTTATCCAACTCGCCCGTTTGGGCCATGGGCTGGATCGTCGTCTGCTTCAAAGCGTTGCAGGCGGGGCACCAGGGAGCACCCACGACAACCAACAGCGGTTTGTCTTGGGCTACTGATTCTTTGTACGCGGTCGCGTAATCCGTTTTGATTTGCTCGCTGGTCACACCGGTCAGCATGATTGCCATTAGCAACGAAAGCATTCCTCACTCCTCATCTCAAGGATGGACATTCCTGAGGGGTGCCGACACGATGTCGACGAAAACCACAGTGTCTGAAGTAGCACACCATTGATTCTGAATAGAACTCCTCAGGTGCATCGTTCCGTCGTTGCCCACCCAGTCCATTTGCATTAGTCACGCCGCATGGTTGGGGCGTGTTGGTGGGCATCCTTTCAGGCTACGATAGGGACTCGGTATTGAGCCAAATCCAACGTGCCTGCCTTTCTCTGCATCTCCGATTCTCAAAGCAAAATTCAGGGAAGCTGGTGAGAGCTTTCCGTCTGCGCCATCGATTCGGGTTGGGCGGAGTATACGGATGGCCTAAGGGGCATCAAGTGTCTCGGGAGCGAATTCCCAAAAGTAGACGCGGGCCTGTCGCCAACAAATTCCGGCGATTGATTTTGTTTCCTCCGGCCCAATTCGCTAAGCTGTTGCGATGCCAGAACTTGTGGGCGTGCCAAATGTGGCATGCTGGCAAGCAATCCTACCCCTGACGGGCGGTTGCTGGCGGATTGTAAAATTTCCAGAAGCGACCGCTCGGCATCGAAAATAGGTGGCATTCTGTTCACATATTTAATTGGCCGGTGCGATTCGGCGTCCGAGTGAGCGTCGCGTGATCCGTCGTCAGTTCGAAAGTTTTCCCGCATGAAACTGAGGCTTGGCCTGATCGGCTTGGGGGATCACTGGCAAAGTCGCTATTTGCCAGCGTTGAGGGTGCTGCATGACCGTTTCGACGTCCGCGCCGTGTACAGCACCGTCGCGAAACTGTCGGAAAACACGGCAGCAGAGTTCCAGGCGGACCCCGTCGATGGGTACCGCAGTCTTGTCAGCCGCTGCGACATCGACGCGGTGATGATCCTGAAACCCTGTTGGCTGGGCTGGCTGCCGGCATTGGCGGCCTGTGAAGCGGGCAAGGCCGTTTATTGGGCGGGCGGTTTGGACTTTGATCCCGCGCAAGCGGAATCGGTTCGGCAATCGATCCAGCAGAGCGGGGTCTCGTTCATGACGGAGCTGCCCAGGCGATTTTCCCCCGCGACGCTGAGGCTCAAGGAACTGATCGCGACGCGATTGGGGGCTCCGAAGCTGCTTTTTGCACATCGACGACTTCCGGCGGCAGAGAACCAGCGATCGGGTGCCAGTGATTCCAGTCGCAGCAAATCGGAGTTGGTGGAGCTGATCGATTGGTGCCAGTACGTGGTCGGCCGCGCACCCACGGCAGTCTCCAGCAGCCGCTACGGGGACGATGATCACGAGGAATACTGGCGACTCTCGCTACAGTTTCCCTCCGCCGAGCACGGCGGCAAATCGCTGCCGCCGGTCAACGCGCAAGTCAGTTGTGGCAGCTATATGCCGGCACAGTGGAGCGAAGCGGCCAATTTTCGTCCGCCCGCTGCCTTGCAAGTCTGTTGCGAGCGAGGGATCGCGTTCATCGATCTGCCGGCGACGCTGGTGTGGTTTGACGAAGCCGGCAGGCACGTCGAAGCGTTGGAGACAGAACTGCCCGTCGGCCAGCAGTTGCTCACACAATTTCACCGATCGGTGACCAGCTTGGTCAGATCCATCGGCGGCTTGGAAGATACCTTCCGCGCCGCCCGAGTCCTCGCCGCGGCCAACCAAAGCGAGCTCGAAGGCCGCCGAGTCGACGTGGAATGATCACTGATTGGAAGCGAGGCAAATACCAGCACGAAGCGCAAGCGAGTGAAAAAAACGACATAAATCACTCGCTTGCGATTCGTGCTGGTGTCAAACGCAATCCACGATGCACTAGCCGAGTGCAGCCATCAGACCCAAACGCACGCCGAGGTTGATCACGAAACAGACCAACGCGATCAGGATGGCTTCAATTCGATCGTTTGTCGAAATGCACCTGACACGTCCCGTTGTCGCAGGATTTACCCGCGATCTTGTACCGACGTTTGGCGACTTGATGGTACAGCCACCGCCATAATCCCGCCGAGCCGGGCAGGTGCATGATCGGGGCAGCTAGCCATAGCAGCGGCAATCGCCGCGTCAGATAACGCACCGCGTCCGCCCCCCCGTGTCGACGATCCGCCCCGTCGATCACGTACATTTGCTCCATCAATTGATCGAATGTCAAGTCGGGGTATCTCTCGGCCACCCTGCCGTCGTGTAACGAGAGGAACGCCAACCGTTTTCCGCCCCAGTCCAAACGACTCAGGCTCTCGACGCCGGCCCGGCAGAAATTGCAGTGTCCGTCGAAAAGCACGACATCTGCGTCGGGATTTTCATCGGGATCAGGCAGCTTTGGAGTAGAAAACATCGTCAAAAATCATTGGAAAGATGGAAAAACGGCTTCGATCCTTCTCCCCCCCAAGCCGTATACTGACAGCATACGCTAACGGGTAGCTGAGAGGACTAGAAATCGCACGTGCTTTGGCTGCACGGTTTAGCTGCTCACTTTTGGCTACCCGCTGGTTAACCGAACACTGGGTGATCACGTCACCGGAGAATACAGGTCATCACGATGAATCAAATCGAATATCGAGTCCGATCGGCTCGCAGACGCCTGATCATGGGGCAATTGGGACGCAGCCTCTGCTACACCCTGTTCGCTGCACTGATCGTCGCCATCTTTGCCTGTGCCATTCCTCAGTTCTACGTGATCGACATCGACTTTCAAACTTGGGCGTACGCCTGGGTCGGCGGTTGTCTCGTCGCAGGTCTGTTGGCCGCCGTGATTCACACCTTCCTCAAAGCACCGTCGTTGGGTGACGTGGCGAGGGAAGTCGATCATCGCTTCGGGCTTCGCGAACGTTTGAGCAGTTCAATGTCATTGGAACAGAGTGACCGCGAAAGTGATTTCGGTATCGCGTTGATGACCGATGCTGAAAAGCAAGCCAGCCAAATCGATGTCGCCAAACGTTTCCAGCTCAAACCGTCCAAGATCGGTTGGCTGCCTCTATCGCTTGCGCCCGTGCTGGTGATCGTGTTGATGCTGGTCAACCCGGCATCGAATTCTTCGGCGAGTAACCAGACGACGGTCGATCCCGCCGTGGCCGCGCAAGTTAAGAAGGCGGCGATGCAACTCAAGAAGCGACTGCAGCAACAAAAACGCAAGGCAGACGCGGCCGGCCTGAAAGAGGCTCGTGACTTGTTCGAGAAAATGGAGATGGATCTCGACAAGATGGCCGAGAAGAAAAATCTCGACAAGAAAGACGCGATGATCGCGCTCAATGACCTCAAGAAACAACTGGACCAGCGCCGCCAAGAAATCGGCTCGACCGAGCAAATGCAAAAAGCAATGTCGCAGATGAAAGGACTCGATGCAGGTCCAGCGGACAAAGTTGCCAAGTCGATGGAGAAGGGCGAGTTCGGAAAAGCCAGTGACATCGTCAAACAGCTCGCTGAAAAAATGCGTGACGGCAAACTGAGCGAGAAAGAAAAAGAGCAACTGCAAAAACAAGTCCAGCAGATGCAGGAACAAATGAAAAAGGCGGTCGAAGAACACAAGCAACGCAAGGAAGAGCTGCAAAAGAAAATCGATCAAGCTCGCAGCGAAGGACGCCAGGATGATGCCGCGAAGTTGCAAGAGCAGATGAACAAGATGCAGCAACAAGATCAGCAGATGCAGCAAATGCAAAAGATGTCTCAAGCCCTCAACGATGCGGCTCAGGCAATGCAACAAGGCGACTCGCAGCAGGCCGCCGACGCACTGCAAGAAATGGCAGACCAACTCGGCGACATGCAACAAGAAATGTCGGAGCTGCAGGATCTCGAATCAGCCATGAACGACCTGTCTCAGTCCAAGGAACAAATGCGTTGCAAGAACTGTGGCGGCGGCGGCTGCAAGCAGTGCCAAGGCAACGGAATGGGAATGCAGTTCGGACAGGGCGACGGTGAAGGCGAAGGCGATGGCTTGGGCAAAGGAAACGGCTCGGGCGACCGCCCCGAAGAAGAAGGTGACACGAACACCTACGAAACACAGGTGCGTGGTCAGGTCAAAAAAGGCAAGGCACGCATCAGCGGATTTGCCGACGGCCCCAACCGCAAAGGCGTCACGCGTGAGGAACTCAAAAGTGTGATCGACAGTGCTTTGGCCGAGGAAAGCAACCCGCTGGAAAACCAAAATCTGCCACGCACCGAACAGCAGCACGCCAAAGACTACTTCGACAAGCTACGCACCAACTGATCCCTACTACGTCAGCCTTTCCAGGCTGACGGTGGGCCGTTCAAAATTTGGTGTTGACTCGATGTTTCGGCGTTGGTTTTTGAGCCATTTCTTGTCCACTGGCACCTCCCTCAAGGAACTTGGGGGAGGTCGAGCAGAGCCCTTCAGGCGAATGCGAGGGAGGGGGCCTATCTGCGCAAGTCAATGATTGGGAACGGCAAAACGCTTGGCGGGGCACGCTATCGACTTGGAAAGTCGAGCGACGATTGTCGTTCGACTTTCCAAGTCGAAAACGAACACGACCATCCGCCCAAACACAAGCCATACGCCTTATGCCAGGCTAGCGGTCTGGGACAGCTAGAAGTTAGGGTTTGCCGTAGTGGATCTTGGCAAACATCCCACCGCTACAGGATCTTTAACAAGATCCACTACCCTAAAGCTAAGTTGTCCCAGACCACTGGCGTCGTCGGCTCACTGAACCAACAGGCATCAAGCGTTTTTATTTACCCCAGCAGTTTCTCGCAGCGTGCCGGGGAAACTTTGGTGGATGTTCCCAACGGCTGCGCGAACAAGCTCACACGTAACTCTTCCAGCAACCAGCGAAACTCGACCGCGGCGTTCTTCTGCGGCGTGCGCTCCGACTCCGGCATGCCTTGCAGCCATCGATCGTACAACTCGCCGACGGTCGCCATATTGGTCTGATCTCGCTGCGCCGCTCCGCTGCGCAGTTTGTCCAGTCGGTAGCTGATCGCTGACAAATAGCGTGGGTAGTGTTTTAACCAGCACCACGGGGTGACCGAGAGAAATCCGTCGCACAACAGCCAAGCGAGCTGATGCTTGACATCGGCAACGGCCTCACCATAGCGACTCACTGGTGTCGACTCGATCGCGCCGCGGGCCTTCAAATGCTGTTCACCCAACGCAGTCAACCACGACGCGACTTCTTGAACGGCAATGGAAATGCGTTCGCCTCGATTGGCTCGCCTTGCCTCGAACTCTTCTTTTGTCCGCACGATGCCCTGTTGTTCGACGAATGCGATCCGAGCCAGCAAGTCCATCAAGGATGTCTCCATCTGGCTCGTCGGCACAGCACCCGACAAAGCGATCTTTGCTTGTTGCAAGGACGGCAGCCAACGAACTTGGCGACGCAGTTCCTGGTGTTCGGACAACGCGTACAAGCGGGTGATCCCCTGCGCCATCGCGGCAGCAGCGGTGGTTTGATCGGCGAACAACGCCACTCGGACTTGAGTGCCATCGTCGACCAAAGCTGGGTACTGCGCGACGCGAACACCCCCGCGTGTTTGGACGACTTCTGCCGGCAGCGACTGGAGTTCGAATTCCTTCATCGGCGCGTCGGGCAACGGGTGGTCGACGTCGCCGCTGGGTGCCGGCGCCGATTCGGCATCGGTGCCGGTTCCCAATCGTTCGATCAGCGGCGCGACACTGCGTCCCTTGGCGACCGTCTTGCCTTCGTCGTCCACGACATCGACCAGGAAGTTCAGATGGTCGTCGAGTTTTTCCGTTTGAAAATCGGCCGGAGTGACGGGCATTTCCGCGTGCCGCGTCATCGCTTGGCAGACCGCCGTCATGAAGGGGACTTGGCCGTACACCGGCTGGAGTTCCCCCGCGATCACGGCGGCAACGTCGGCAGCAGGCACCAGGTTTCGCCGAATGCGTTTGGGCAACGACTTGATCATCGCGATCAACTTGGGTTTCAGCAGTCCGGGCACCAGCCATCCCAATCGTTCGTCGCTGACTTGCGAGAGCGCGGCTTGATGAATCTTGAGGTGCACGCCGTCTTCTTCACTGCCCGGCTCAAAGCGATACATCAGTGGCAGTTGGCTTTTGCCGATCTCCAGTGCATCAGGAAAATCTTGCTGCGTGATTTCTTCCGTGGCCACATCCAAGATGTCTTCGGGACGCATGTACGGAGTTTCGGGCGTGTCGATTGCGGGAGGCGACTGCATCCAAGCCGACACACTTGCCGAGTCCGTCAACTGTTTGGTCCACTCGGGCACCACTTGCTGACGGTCAAACTTCTCCAGCCTCGCCCGATCGATGACCTCCTCCGGCAAACGTTCTTGATAAAAACGTTGCAGGTCATAATCGTTGATGACCAAATCACGGCGTCGTGTCTTGGCCGCCAGCGTGGCGATCGACTCTCTCAGTCGGCGATTGTGCTGGATGCAACGCGCGGTCGTGGGCAAGGACTCGTTGACGAGGCCCTCGTTGATCAACAAGTCACGAGCGGTGGACGGATCGATCGGCGGTAACGGGACACGACGCTTGGCGACCACCGGCAAACCGAACAACGACAGACGTTGGTAGCAGAACGCGCCGTTGGCTTTCGTGCTCCAGTGCGGATCGCTGTAGTTGGCCTTGAGCAAGTGTTTGCCCACGACCTCAATCCATTGCGGTTGAATCCGAGCGACCGTGCGTGCGTACTGTTTGCCCGTTTCGACCAATTCGCCTGCCACAATCCATTGCGGCTTGGATTCAAAGACGCCGCTGCCGGGCCACAGAAAAAGCTTCAGACCGCGTGGCCCCAGATACTGATTCTTTTCACCGACCATCGCCACACCGGAAAGCAGTCCGGTCAGTAGAGATTGATGCACCGCTGCATAACGATCTTTCTCCAACAGGTCTCCTTTCGTGTCCTCCAGCAGTCGCATGCTGCCGATACGCTTCCCGCGTCCCGCGCTCGTGCCCCCATCTTCTGCCCCAGATTTGCGTCTGCGTCTGGGCGGTTCGCCGAGTTGAGTCGCCAACTCCTTGAGCTGTCGATAGACGTCCGACCATTCACGCATTCGTGTCGGCGACAGAAAACGCTTTTGCAACTGACGGGTCAATCGATTGCGGGTGTACTCCGATCGAGCTTGTTCGTAGAACCGCCACAATCGCAGGTAAGAAAGAAAGTCACTTTGCGGATCCGCAAATTCCGCGTGGGCTTGGTCGGCCGCTTGTTGCTTGTCCGGCGGTCGTTGTCTGGGATCAGGGATTTCCAGTGCAGCGGCGATCGGCAGGATTTCCGGCAGCACACCGTACTGGTCGGCGGCCAACAACATGCGACCGATCCGTGGATCAACGGGCATGCGTCCGAGTTGATGACCGATGGTCGTCAGCGACTGAGTCTCGTCCAACGCCCCCAGTTCCGTCAGCGTGGCAATGCCTTCACGAATGGCCTCGGGGCGTGGCGGATCCAACAGCGGAAAGTTCTCAAGCGAACCGAGCTTCAGCGTTTTGAGTTGCAAAACGACGGATGCCAAATTGGTACGGCGTATCTCCGGCGTCGTGAAGGCTTCCCGTGATTCGTAGTCGGCGACATCGTAAAGTCGAACACAAATCCCCGGGGCGATGCGACCGCAACGGCCGGCGCGTTGATTGGCGCTGGCTTGGCTGACCGGTTCGATCGGCAGTCGCTGCAACTTGCTGCGGGCGCTGTATCGGCTGATGCGTGCGGTTCCGCTGTCGATCACATAACGGATGCCAGGCACCGTCAGCGAGCTTTCGGCGACGTTGGTGGCAAAGATCAGTCGCCGTCGTTGACCGCTGGGTTGAAAGATCAGTTGTTGCTCCTTTTGTGGCAGCCGCGCGTACAGCGGCAAGACATCGACGCGTCCGCTGAGTCCCAGACGCTTGAAATGTCCCGACACACGATGGGAGACTTCGCGAATGTCGCGCTCGGTGGGCAAGAACACCAGGGTATCACCGTTACCGCCCTCGCGACTGAGATTCTCGATCGCCGCGATCACGTGACGTGAAAGATCGTAACCGCGTTCACCATCCTCCGTCACGTCTTCCCAAGGCAAGTACCGAATCTCGACCGGATAGCCTCGGCCGGACACGTTCACGATCGGTGCGGGCTGGTCATCGGAATCGGCAAAGTGTTCCGCGAAACGCTCGGCGTCGATCGTTGCCGACGTGATGATCAGTTTCAAGTCCGGCCGCTCGGGCAACAGCGTGCGTAGATATCCCATCAGAAAATCGATGTTCAACGACCGCTCATGTGCTTCATCGATGATGATCGCATCGTACGCATCCAGACGACGATCACTTTGCGTTTCGGCCAACAGGATGCCGTCGGTCATCAGTTTGACCAACGTCTCTGGACTGGTCTTGTCACCGAAACGCACTTGGTAGCCGACGTCGGCTCCGAGCGGCCGCTGCAACTCCTCAGCCAAACGCGCCGCGATGCTACGCGCGGCCAGTCGGCGAGGTTGTGTGTGACCGATCATGGCGGCGCGTCCCAATCCCGCCTCCAAGCAAAACTTGGGCAACTGCGTGCTCTTTCCGCTGCCGGTTTCGCCGCACACGATGATCACTTGATGATTGCGGATCAGCTCGACGATTTCATCGCGATGAGAGCTGATCGGCAACTCGCTGGGGTACTCGATCGTCGGCCGGGCATTGAGTCGTTTCTGATGCAGAGCGACGGACTTGGTGAGTTGAGCGTCGAAGTCGTCCGCGCCGCGTTTGCGAAGCTTGCCAAGGCGAAACCGATCTCGCCGCATCGCTCGGTCGATGGTCAGCAGTTCGGCTGAGACTTCCGGCAGAGCCGCCTCCGTCGCTGAAACTTGCGGCACTAAGACTTCCGGCGAATCGGCCGCATTGGTTTCTTCACGCTCGGCAACCGGCGGGGCGGTCGACTTGGGCGTACCGGAGGGTTTCAGTTCAGGACTGGACGGTTTGAAAGTCATTTCAAAGTGTCCCGGCGGGCGAGACGTGTTTGCAAAAAAACGGTGTATGGAACGCGATCAGGCTTTGGCCGGAGTACCGCTGGCGGGATGCGTACCATAGCGACTTCGCTCGCACGAGGTCGATAAGCATGCCGTCGGAGCGTCGCTTTCTGCGGGCCTTTCTGAGGGGCTGGACACTTGGGATGCGTGTATTGTTCGCTGATCTGGGCGGTGTTTGTTCGGGCAAGTCGCACCATTTGACCGATACAGTCCGCAGTCGGGGCGGATTTCTGCGATCAAGTTCCCCCCTGACGGTGAGATCGTTGTCAGCGAAAAAGAACCTGGGACGATGAAACACTCAGAGGAACCAGCCTGATCCCAGCCTTTGGTAACCATTTCTACCCGGCAGGCTATACTGAAACGTGCCGAAACCCTTTTCTTTTTGCGTGCGATTAGCAGGAACATGTCCACAGCAGCCGCTCCTCCCCAACTCAGCCCGTCCGCCGGCAAGCCATCCCCCAGCGTCGATGGTCTGATCCAGCAACGCATCACGGAAACACAGCGTGCGTTGTGGTGGGGCGAGCTGACCCGCACGGCTTTGCTGCTGACCATCGTCACGATGGCCGCTGTGTTGACTTGGGTGATCGTGGACCAGTGGTTGTACTCACCGGGCATTCCCCTACGTGTGTTGGCTTTTGCGGCATTGATCGGATGGTGTGTCTGGTTCTTCATTCGCCGAGGCTTGCCCATCCTGACCAGCCAAGTGACCAAGGAGTATGCGGCACGTTGTCTGGAACGAGACCTGCCGGATTTGAAACAGCAATTGACCAGCTACGTGACGCTGCATCCCGACGCACCGGAGTCCGAATTGCGAGGTCGTGTCGTGAAAGTGCTCGGCGCACGAGCGGCCAGCCGTTTGAATTCGTATGACACACTGCCCACCGAAGCCACCGGGACATTCCGGTGGTGGATTGCAGCCGCCGTTGCCTTCGCATGCGTCGTCGGCTACGCGGTGTTTTCACCCAAGGATTCGATCGCATCGGCCAGTCGCTTGTTCGCGCCCTTTGCATCCATTCAGCCGTCGCGACGCGTTTCGATTCTGGACGTTCAACCGGGCGACACCGATGCAATGGCTGGTCGGTCCGTCACCATCAGCGCGCATGTCGACGGGCTTCGTGAAACCGAGACGGTCTGGTGCCACGTTGATTCCGTCAGTCGCCCCGACCCCATCGTGATGTCGTTTGACGAAAACACACGGCGTTTTGTTGCCGAAATCGAATTGGAGCATTCGGCCAGTGGTGTGGTGCCTTATCGAATCGTTGCCGGTGATGACCGGGCCGGTCCGTACCAATTGCGTGTCGAAAACGTACCGGTCGTCGCCGTCGAGTCCATCCACTACCAACCACCTGACTACACCGGGCAAGCTGCATTCAGCAGCAGCAGCGCCGCGATCTCAGCCATCGATGGAACACTCGCCACCATCACGGCGAAAACGAATCGACCGATCGTCAAAGCCGAGCTGGAGTTCAATCCCAAGACAGTCGGCGAAACGGTTCGCGCCACCGCGGGCACGATCCCCATGATGATCGGCACCGATGGCAAGACCCTGACCACGGAAACCACTTTACGAGGAACACGTGGTCGTTTTGCCGCCGTGCCGCTGGAAAGTTATCGCATTCGTGTGTGGGATGAAAACGACCGCCAAAATCCGGATCCCATCATCTATCCGATTCGAGTGATCGCAGACTTGGCACCCGAAGTCGCCATTGTCGTGCCACGAGCAACGCCGATCGAAATGCCGATCAACGGGCAACAGATCATCGAAGTCCACGCGATGGACGCCGACTTTGCGCTCAGTCACGTGACGCTGGAGATTCAACGTGGCATCGACAAAATTGCGGTCCCCACGTTGTGGGCGGCAGCCGATGAACCCGCCGGTCCCAACGTCGGCAAAGGCAATCGCGTCGTCGAGTATCGCTTTCGTCCCTCCGAACATCGTCTGATCTTTGGCGACAAAGTCATCATCACTGCGATCGCGACGGACAACCGCGTGATCCCCGGTGACAAAACCGTCGAACCCAACGTCAGCCGCACCGATCCCATCGAAATCCGAATCGTTGCGATGGATCGAAACTTGACCCAAGATCCCTCGACCAACGATGGACTCAGTGAAGTCGACGATCGGCCTGCCAGTGATTCACCGACCGAGAACGCAGAATCCAAAGATCCGCAGAGCAGCGGTAGCGACTCGACCGACCAATCTCAGTCGGGCAAAGGTGATCCGTCGGGTACCAAATCCGGCGACAGCAAGAATCCAGACAAGAATCCAGCGGGCGAAAAACAACCCGACAAGAATCAGCCAAACGACAAGACCGAGCAGGACGAACCTCAGGACAAGTCCGAGGATTCGCAACAGTCCGGCGGCGGCTCCTCCAGTGATGGTGGTGATTCGTCATCCCAAAGCGGCGATCAATCCCAAGGAGGTACGTCCGCTGGAGACTCGTCATCGGACTCCGGTCAGAAAAGCAGCGAGAACAACCAAGACAACCAGGGAGGCAAAGGCGGTTCGAGCGAAAGCAGCAATTCCGAAAGCAGTCCCGAGAACAGCAACCCTGAAAACATGAGTGGCAAAGGCGACTCCTCGCCAGCCAACCCGTCGAAAAACAATCCATCACAAGGTGACCCGTCTGACGGAAATCCATCCGATGGCAATCCAGCCGACGGAGATCCATCCGATGGCGGACGCCCTGGCAAGCAATCGCCCAATGAAAGCTCACCCGCAGACGCCGACAACAATGCGCCACCGCAACATGATGGCGAGGCGATGGAGCGGATGCGTGAGTTCATCGAAAAGCAAAAACAGAAACAGCAAAGCGATTCGAAAACGCCGTCCCAATCGTCCGATTCACAACCGCAAAACGACGGAGGGACGTCGCAGGAAAAAACAGACGCTGCGAATCAGCCGCAGGACTCTCAAGACGCCGACTCCGGTTCAAAAGGTGAGCAACCGTCCGGCGGTGGCGATTCCAGTGACAACAAGATGAACGATGGGGCCGACAACAAAGATCCATCCCAAACCGGCAGCGACCAAACCGGCAGCGACCAAACCGGCAGCGACCAAACCGACAGCGACCAAACCGACAGCAAACAAGGCGGCGGAAAGGACAACGAATCTGCCAGCGAAGACGGAAGCAGCGGCAAACCATCGGGCACCGATCCGTCCAATGATTCAGAACAAAAAAATCCGACGGGCAACCAGCCGAGCAACCAAGATCAATCGGCAAACAAGGGTCAACCTGCCGGCAAAGACCCGTCCTCCGAAGACCCGTCCTCCGAAGACCCGTCCTCCGAAGACACCTCCACCAAAGAAAGCGACCGCGGCGAGAACAGCGTCGGTGATCAACAATCCGGTGATCAACAATCCGGTGACAGCCAAAAAGGCGAAGGCCAGCAGGGCGACAACCAGAAAGACAGTGGCCAAAAAGGCGATGAGAAACCCGACGGCAAGGACTCCGATGACGGTAGCCCCTCCCATCCAAACAGCAATCCAAGTGGAGAGGACACGCCGTCGGATCCGTCCGGCTCCAAGAGCGATAGCGGCTCAAAACCTGGAACCGATGGAAAACCCGACAGCGGAAAACCCGACAGCGAAAAACCCGACAGCGAAAAACCCGACAGCGGAAAGCCCGACAGCGGAAAAGACGGCGAGCAAAATCCGACCGGTGAAAAAGGAAAACCCGGCGAGCCGAAAGGAGAGTCCGACTCCAACTCCGCCAGCGGCGATCCGGCTCAGCAAGGCCAACCTCGCAGCGAGAATGCTTCGCAACCTCCATCGGCCAGCGACCCAAGTTCATTCAGCGGTAATGGCAACGGAGCTGATTCGGGAGGAACCGGCGGCGACGCTGACAACACGCCACCTCCGGCAGACTTGGATTACGCCAAAGAATCCACCGACATGGTGTTGGACTATTTGGAAGAGACCCGCGACCAAGTGGATCCGGAGTTACTGAAGGATTTGAAGTGGACCGAGGAGGACTTAGAGCGTTTTCGTAAGCGTTGGGAAAAGGTTCGCGAGCTGCCCAACGACCAGCCCGCCGATCGACTTTCTCCCGATGTCCAAGACGCACTGCGAAGTCTTGGTTTGGAAAAGTCATCGCGTCAATCCAAAGGCGCGGCTGATGCCCCCGACGGTCTGCGCGACCTCCGAGACTCCGGCAACCGCCGCCCCGCCCCGGCCGCCTTCCGCGACGCCTTCGAACAGTTCCGCCGACGCAAATGAGTATTACACGATGAGCCGAGAAGAATGGACGGTAGCTGACATCATGCAGGCCGGTGTGAAAACCGTTGCCCCAGATGTCAGCCTGCCCGATCTAGAAGCGATGTTCTTGAAAGATCAAATCTCCAGCTACCCCGTCATCGATGAGGGAAGACTGGTCGGTGTCGTCTCCAGATCGGACATCGTTCGTCAAATCTGCCAAGAACGCGAAGTCGCGCAGAGCGTGTCGGATTTCCACTTCGATGAAACCAGTTTTTACGAAGTCCCCATGGAATCGTTGACGCAAGTGGCGGACCGAATCGGGGAACGCATCGAGAGCCTGACGGTTGCCGACGTGATGAACAAACGTCCTCTGACCATTGGACTCGACACACCCATCCGGGATGTCGCCCAACAGTTCATCGCTCGTCAAGTCCACCGTTTTCCGGTCACCGATCAAGGAACTCTCGTCGGCATCGTCTCCACCACCGACCTTGTGCGGCTGATCGCGCAAGGCGTTCTGGATCGCACCGCGCGTTGACGCACACACGCCCCTTGTGATGTCAAACTGTGCGGGTTGTTTCTTTTTTTCTGAAGAATCCGAACGAATCGATCCGAGCTGACCACCAGAGGGATCGTGTGCGTTCGCCCGGGCTGAATGCCCTGTTCACGATCATGTCGTACATGTCGTAGGTGGGTATCGTGCGCAAGCTGCAACAACAAATCACGTTCGTAATGGTATTGGCGTTTCTGTCATGGACCGCTCTGTCATGGTCCGCTGCTCTCGGTGCCCAGGATCTGGTGACAACCGAAATGATGGAAATTGATTCGGGCATTCATCCCGAATCTGTTCCTGAAACTTCGCTCTACCAAGAACCAACAGCTGACCAACAGACCCAACTGCGGATCTCACAACTGGAGTCCGAGATTGACGAACTGCGAGCGTCGTTTTGGAATTCACGCGGCTGCCAAAAAAACTGTGCTCCCAAGTGCGACGATCCCAGAGGTCTGACGCTCAATCTCGGGATGGTGTTCTCCAAGCCACACATGAAGGAATCCTTTGAGGCCACGGTCATCGATTTTGGGACCGGCAGCTTGAATCTGGTTCCCTTTGACTTTGAACATGACATCACGCCGAAAATTGAGCTGGGATATTTCGGCAACAACGCGATGGGAGTGCGTGGACGTTACTGGGGTTATGATCACGACGCCAATCCATTGACGGCGGTTGCAACACCGACGACTTTCCCCGGAGTGAGTTCGGTGTCCGTGATCTATCCCGCAGCGATTTCGACGGGAGCTCCTGGGGATGTGCTGAGTGTCGAGAGTGGTTTGCAAGTCCACACGTTCGATCTCGAAGGGGCGATGCGAGGAAAGCTGGCGGGTGCATCGATCGTTGCCAGTGCTGGTGTCCGATACGCTAAGTTGGACCAGAGTTTTCACTCCGTCGTCATGCGAGGCGCGACACCGATCGGTTCACTTGATTGGAGCCGCCGATTCGAGGGAGCAGGATTGACGGCCGGAGCCGATGCAAGTCGATCGCTCGGTTCTTCAGGACTTTCCTTTGTCGGTGCGGCGCGTGGTTCGCTATTGTTTGGACGCAAAGAATTGCGACGCACCACGGTCGGCGACGTCACACCGCCATCGGCTGCAGTTCCACCGACGATCGTTTTCGATGACGCGGACGAAGTCTCCGGGATCTTTGAATTGGTCGCCGGTCTGCAATACTCACGAGCCACACCAATGGGCAAGGTCTTCGTTCGTGGCACCTACGACACACAGCTATGGACCGCCGCGGGTGCGCCCACGTTGACTTTCCTCGGTTTCGAAGGCATCGGCCTAGCCTTTGGCATCGACCGCTGATCACCAATTGCCGGGCAACGCGGCGTCAGACCAGTTTTCCGTCGAGCAGTTCTTTGCGGTCTTTCATCGCGGCGGCCAGGGCGTCGCTGTGGGTGACGGAGATCAAGATCGCTCCGTTGTCGCTTTGCAACCGTAGCAACAACTCAGTGACCGCCTCGGCTGATTTGCGGTCCAAGTTGCCCGTCGGTTCATCCGCCAAGATCAAGGTCGGCTTCATCAACAACGCCCGGGCGATCGCGACCCGCTCACGCTCGCCACCGGAGAGCTGACTGGGCAAATGGCCGCGTCGATGACCAAGTCCCACCGCCTCGATCAACTCACCGGCGCGGTCGATGTGCTCCGATCCAGGTCGACCGCCGGCCAACGTCGGCACCAATACGTTCTCGATCACACTCAACTGGGGCAGCAGATGATGGTCTTGAAAGATGAACCCGATCTTGTGATTCCGAAACGCGGCCAACTGGGCGGCCGAATAGGAAAACGGATCGGTGCCATCGATCAGGACGGTGCCGCTGGTGGGCTGGTCGAGCGTTCCAAGGATTTGCAGGAGCGTGCTCTTGCCGCTACCGCTGGGTCCCACAATGGCCAGCGAGTCGCCACCGCTTAGCTCCAACGTGACATCCGTCAGAACTTGCAGGGGAGACTCGGTGGTGCCGAATGATTTGGAGACGTGTTGAACAGACAGTGTGGACATGGCGGACATTCTAGCGTGTTTCGCTTGACTGGGTTCGATCCTTGCGAGACTTTGCTGCGGCCAACCAGTCATGCAACGCCTGTTGATCAGACGCCGCGACCATTTGCTGCACTGATTGCAATTGTGCAATGACCGTACCGATCTGATCCACGATCGCTTGTGAGTTGTGCTGACAAATCGCCGTCCACATCGTGGGATCACCGGAGGCGACTCGCGTCATGTCGCTCCAACCGCTGCCCACCAATGGCAACGCCTCTTCGGCGGGCAAGCAGGCCAACAGGGACGAAATCAAGTGCGGGACATGACTGATCGCGGCGAGCTGTTGGTCGTGAATCGCTGGTGTCATTCGTACGGTCTGGCCGCCGGTCAGACGCCAAAACTGTTCGCATCGCAAAAGCCGCTCCGCCGAATTGCTCGGGCCAGGAGTGATCACGATCATCTTGTTGTCGAACAAGTCCGAGCGGCTGTGCTCTACGCCGGTCTTTTCCGAACCCGCGATCGGGTGCGCGGCAACAAACTTTTCGGCGGCACGCTGATCCTTGGCCACACTGTGAACAATCAAGGCCTTGGTGCTGCCCACGTCCGTGATCAACGCCCCGTCATCGATGAACGGAGCCGCTTGCAGCACCATGTCGGCGATACGATCCACGGGCGATGCGACCACGACGACGTCGCAACCTTCACACGCATCGGCCAGTGAGGCGTACGCCTCTGTGACGACACCCTGTTGCAACGCCATCGCTCGCGTCTCCGGCGTTCGGCTGTAACCGACCACGTCGATTTGATGACGACGCAAGGCTCGGGCGACGCTGCCGCCGAGCAACCCGACGCCCAAGATCGCTACGCGTCGGGGGATGAAGTCTGACGCGGTATCGCTAGCCATGTCGGTGATCAAGGAGAAGAAAGTCAGGCGTTTAGTTCAAATCGGGCAGTTGATGGCCCATCTTCGCGCGTTTGGTCTCAAGGTACGTTTTGTTGTGTTCGTTGAACGGCGGAACGATCGGCACCTGATCGACCAAACGCAGGTCGTAACCTCGCAAGTTGAACGCTTCGGATTTCTTGGGATTGTTGGTCAACAGTCGGACGTCACGCAACCCGAGGTCCTTGAGAATCTGTAATCCGATGCCGTAGTCTCGCATGTCTGCCTTGAAACCCAACGCATGGTTGGCTTCCACGGTATCCATGCCTTGATCCTGCAACGCATAGGCTTTGATCTTTTGGGCTAACCCGATGCCGCGGCCTTCCTGTGGCAAATAGATCAATGCTCCCCGGCCTTCTTCGCTGATCATCTTCAACGCCATGTGCAACTGATCGCCGCAGTCACAACGCAACGATGAAATCAAATCACCGGTGAAACAACTGCTGTGCATTCGTACCAGCGGTGCCGTGCCGGGCTCGCTCAAGTCACCCTGCACGATCGCGATCGGCTCCTGGGCTTCGAAATCAACCGAATAGACGATGATTTGAAAGTCGCCGTATTTCGTCGGCAATCGGGACTCGGCCGCTCGACTGACCAATTTCTCACTGACCCGCCGGTGTGCGATGAGTTGCTCGATGCTGATCATTTTGAGCGAATGTTGAGTGGCCAATGCGACCAGTTCTGCTCGACTGGCTCGGTCACCGCTTTCCGACAAGATCTCGCACAGCACACCGGCCGGAGCGAAGCCGGCCATGCGTGCCAAGTCCATCGCAGCCTCCGTGTGCCCGGCCCGCCGCAGCACACCACCTTGCTTTGCCAGCAAGGGATAGACGTGACCGGGACGAACAAAATCGTCCACCACGCAGTCAGGTGAGGCCAGCCGCTGAATGGTCTGGCTACGCTCGGCCGCCGTGATCCCGGTCTTCGCCGTGGCGATATCGATCGGGGTCAAGAAAGCCGTCTTGAGGGGCGCGTTGTTGTCCGTGACGATCGGATTGAGGTCGATGCGTTTGCCCACGTCCGGCAAGATCGAAACGCACAACTGTCCTCTGCCGCGAAGCATGAAGTTGATGGTTTCTGGAGTCGCTTTCTCAGCCGCGCAGATGAAATCGCCTTCGTTCTCGCGATCTTCGGCATCGACAACGATCACGACTTCTCCGCTGCGGATCGCCTCAACCGCTTCGGGGACCGAATTGAGCTCAACTGGCATAATGAGTCTGTCTATCAGGTGGGGGGGAACCGAAGCTTCGATTGATCTGTTCGATTCCGTAAGATGTCTGCGTATTATACGACGGTGGGAAATCTGTCCCACCTCCCGCAATCTCGTTTTATTCAGTGCCCAATGACCGTGTTTTCTCGATTGATCGCCCCAGCGGACTCGCTACGGACACTCGTCGCGGCCGTTTTGTTCGTCACTCTGCTGCTTTCCTCCTCTGACGCTCAGGAGGTTGCCCCGGCCAACGAAACAGATCAAGCCGGCATCCGAGTCCTCACCGACCAACAATATGGCGAGAACTTGGATGGCTATGGTGTGTGCGACGTCTATTTACCCGCCACCAAAGCACCCGCGACAGGATACCCGGTGGTGATGATCGTCCACGGCGGTGGTTGGATCAGTGGCGACAAATGGACCGTGGAAGGCTACGCACGCGTGCTCGCCAAAGCCGGCTATGCAGCCATCACCATCAACTATCGCCTTTCACCCAAGCACAAGTTTCCCGCGCCGCTGGATGATGTGCGTCAAGCTCTGGTCTGGTGCACCGCCAACGCGAAAAAGTTCTCGTGGGACTGTTCCCGCGTCGGCTTGTTCGGTTACTCCGCCGGCGGTCACCTCTCGCTCTTGGCCGGATTGCTCAGCGAACGGCCATTCGATGAAGTCCAACCGACGACGACTTGGCCCAAGGATGACCAGCGGTGGAGTCAGATGCCGAGCATCAAAGCGGTCTGCGCGGGCGGGCCTCCCTGCGACTTTCGTACTCTGCCGCTGGACAACACCGCACTTTCCTACTTCTTGGGTGGGTCTCGGCGAGAAAAACCGCAAGTCTACGAAGTCGCCTCGCCGATCACCCATGTCTCTCCCAAAGCTCCGCCAGTGCAACTGATTCACGGAGACAAGGACGCCATGGTCTCCATCTCCAACAGCCAGGACATGCTCAAGGCACTGACCGCCGCCGGCGTCGACGCGAGAATGAAAACGATCGCCAACCAAGGTCATATGCTGACCTTCATGAACCAGTTGACCAGCCAAACCATGCTCGGATTCTTTGACGAAGTCCTGCGTAAGTAACGCCGGTCATCTCACCGCGTCAGAACGACTTGGCGATCGACTCCGCCCGCTCAATCGCTTTGGCCTCCGTCTTCGCCACTTCGTCGGCAGCCGCCAGCGTTGGTTCCACCAAGACCGACTGGATGTCGGTGAAGCCGATGAATCCCAGCAGCAAATCCATGTAGCTCTTCTGCAAATCCATGCCCTTTGCATCGCCGCTACCATAAGCACCACCGCGAGCGTAAATCACAGTGACGGGCTTTCCCGTGACCAAACCGCTGTAGCCGCTCTCGGGTGAAAAACTGAAGGTCTGGCCGGGCTGCGCCAACACGTCGATGTAATGCTTCAGCTTGTACGGAATCCCGAAATTCCACATCGGTAAACTGATCACGTACTTGTCGGCTGACTTGAACTCGTCGCACACATCCACCACCGCCTGCCACGCACGCTGTTGGTCGGCATCAAAATCCTGCCCGTGCAAGACTTGATACTTGGCGTCGATCGTATAGCCGTCAAATTCCGGCAGCGACTTTTCCCACAAATCAATTGTCATGATCTCGTCATCGGGATGAGCCGCCTGATACGCCTTCAAAAACGCTTTCGCGGTGGCGATCGACTTTGAACGTTCTTTACGAGGTGATGATTCGATGTAAAGCAGCTTGGACATAGGTGTCTCCTGTTTTGTGGCGGTAAGGTGTTTTAAAAAAGCAAGTGAATACGGCGCGGTCGGTTACTCAATCTCGGTCACTCAATCATTAGGCCAAGTCAAATAGCAATGCGTCGCTCGACTCAGCGGCTTGGACACTCAACGCGGTTGCACGACTGGTGGCGACCGCGTCCCCGCTTTCCAATCGCGTTCCGTTGACAATCAATGCCCCGCGAGCGACTTGCAACCATGCGTGTCGGCCACGCTCAACGGTGAACTCAATGTTGCGACCTTGCGTCAAATGGGTCGCATAGATCGAGGCGTCTTGATGAATCGACACGGATGCATCGCTGCCTTCCGGACCGGCAATCTTTTTCCACTGATCAAGCTTTTCCTCCAAGACGACTTTGTTATCGCTGTATCGTGGACGAACGCCCCGCATCGCGGGCTCGATCCAGATCTGCAGGAAATGATTAGCCTGACTTGCCGAGGGATTGAACTCGCTGTGCGTGATCCCCGTTCCGGCCGACATCATCTGGATGTCCTCTGACCCGATGATCGCCCCCTGCCCCGTGCTGTCTTTGTGCTGCAACGCACCCTCCAAGACATACGAGATGATCTCCATGTCCCGGTGCGGATGGGTCGGAAAACCGCGTCCGGCCGCGATCTTGTCGTCGTTGATGACTCGCAAAGACCGAAAACCCATGTGACGCTGGTCGTAGTAGCCGCCAAACGAGAATGAGTGAAAACTCTGTAGCCATCCCAAGTCAGTGTGCCCTCGTTCAGCCGCCTGACGAACCAGCAAATCGACTTGGCCAGCTGATTGCGAGAAAGCCGATCCCGTGTTCGTGGCGACGTGAATCAAACCAGCCGCGGTGACCGACAATGCGTTTCTGCGAGAAGCGTTCATGACGCATGCTCCAAAGGAAATTTCGAAAGTGACAAGCTGTTCACTGCGGCCACTAGCTTACATGTCAACTAATGGCTTAAAAAAAATCTACTGCGGGACTCCCGCACGCGCACGCTCCAGTATTCGAATCAACGTCTTCATGTCCGCCTTACTGACGCCGCCAAGCAATACCGCATGCAAATCCAGGATGGGTTGATCCAGCTTCTTCAACAACCGTGTCCCCGACGTGGTCAAATCGATCACATAAACGCGTCGATCCTGCTCTGACTGTGTTTTGGTGATGTGCCCCAATCCCAACAGTTGGTCCACCACGCGGGTGATCGCTGGGGCAACCTGGATCATTCGGTCCGCAACCTCCAGGCAGGGCATCGGTTCACCTTCACCCCGCAAAATACGTAGCACGTTGTATTGCGAGAGCGTCAATCCATGCTCACGCAGCAGCCTCGCAAAACGATTTTCCAGCAAATCGCTTGTCCGAAAAATCGCCAAGGTGGCTTCCTGCTCGACTGAATCGAACGGGCCTCGCTTGCGAAGTTCATCTTTCAGGGTTGATGACATCGACCGCTCCAGAACTGGAAATGACCCATTTAGTTTACATGTTAACTATCGGCGAGTCAAGGGCTCATTCTTGAGCAGAAGCGTTCCTGTACAACAGCATCACAGGCTCTTCGGCGACTCCCACCCTCGCCGTACCGTCTTGAACTGCAATCTGCCCGCGTTGCCCGTCGATCCGAATGGTCTCCACCTCGGCTTCGACCGGGACGCCGATCGTGATTTCCGTCTCCTTTGTATCGTTCCAGGCCACCACCAGCGTTTCGCCGGCATCATTTTGGAAGACAAACACCTGTGAACCATCCTCACGTTGGTCTTCACGGACAAAACGCTTGTCGGTCAATGCGTTGATCATGTTGTAGTAAGCGATCGCGTCCAAGCGAGGGTTGTAGTTGTTGAACTTGCAATCAAACACGCAGTGTGAATCACCAAATTGCCCCCTCGCTCGGCCTTTGGGATCTGGATACTGAATGGTGAACCAACTCACCGTCTTACCACCTTCGGCAAAGAAGACGGTGCACTTCTTGATCAATTCGATCGCCACCGCCAATCGAGTCTGACCTTGGCTGTTGAGCCCCAGTTCGGTCGAGTGAATCGGTTTGACGGCGTCATATTTTTTCATCAACTCGCGGTACTGCCGCATGACTTTGCGGACGGAGGTGTAATGTTCATAAACGTGAAAATCGTATGAGTCGAGGTATTCTTGGTAGCCGGCCTGAAAGTATTCTTCGTTGGGCTCGACCGATGTCCCGATGACTTCGATGTTCGGGTCAAACGCTTTGACTGATTCGTAGATCGCCTTGTAGGCCTTCACATTGTCCAGCACCTTTTGCCCCGTACCGTGCGGCTCGTTTCCTTGCGCGATCATCGCCAACCCGCGGTCCGCGTAGGCCTTGAGAAAGTTGGTCATGCCTCGACGCAAAGATTCTTCGCTGACTTTTGCGAACCCATTGCGTTCGACTTCGGAAGCCGGCGTTCCCGTGACCCACTTTGCGCCGAGCTTCTCACAAACCTCGAGACCCGGCAGGTGCGGCCGATAGGGAGGTTCGTTGGACCAGCCACCCCACACGCCCATCATTCTGATTCCGAGTCGATCGGCGAGGAGAAAGTAGTCGCCGATACGGCTGTCCCAATTCCTGATCGTGAAGGGAATCTTTTCTGGCTCAAACTGCTTCGCGGCCGCCTCGGGCAAGATCGCGAAACCGCAGAACTCCGCTGCATCGGCTCCCAATCCCTGAGGCACCGCGACGTGCAGTTCATAGAACTGTCCGACGTTCAGCTTCTCTGCAGGCAGTGTCACCGACGTAGTGTATGCGTTGCCGCCACTAGAACGCGTCAGCTTTGATTCTGACAGCGACAAAACGTCGTCGCCTCGGTAGTCACGTACACTGCATCGAATCCACTGATCCGCGGGCGATAGTGGCTTGGCCGTATTGACCGTGAACTGAAACGCGAGCGGATCGTTTGGCAGGAACAGATTGCCGACGGCTGCGGTCGCGATGCGAATGTCCTTGACCGTTTGCTCCAATGGTTGGACTTCCAAGCGACTCATCGTGATGTCGTCGATGTAGAACTCTCCGTAGGTCTTTTTCAGTTCTACACGCAGCCTCGCCATGGTTGTTTCTTCAGACACAGCAACCGTTGCGTCCTTTTCCGACCAGTCTGAATCGCCAAAGGTAATGCCTAGCGGAATCGTATCGACGGCGTGTCCCGATGCGTCTGCAAGCTCCAGTGTGACGGCGACGTGAAAGGAGTTGTCTGGTGAATGCAGTGCCGACTTGGTGCGGTACCGAATGATGTGCTGCCCGCGTCGCACAGGAAACCAAGGGCTGGTCGCGATGGTCGGTGTCTGCAAATCGTCCAGCGTTCGATGCAGGTGCATCGCTTTCCCGCCTTTTCCCGCCTCCGCTAGCGAAACACCGCCTTGGGGGATCCAAACCGAACCGGACGCTTCAAAGTCATCGGACCAAGACGCCGCGGATTCTTGGGCTTCTACGATCACGTCGGCTTGGATGTCTGCGATTTCCAACTTCATGGGCCCACCGTCAGACGATGCGGTCGACAGCATCAGCTCAATCAACGTGAGCGCCCCGTGCCACTGACCGTCGTTTGCACCCGCCCAGTGTTCACCGCCAGCGATCTCTGTCGGATCCAATTCCACGGTGTGCCACTGTCCATCCGAACTGACTTTCAATCCTCCCCGCTGGTGACATTGTCCCGTTTCATCGACGAGACGGAGCGAATACTGACTGACGTTCTCGCCTTTCAGTTTCAATCGAATCATCTTTGTCGTTTTAACGGCCGAGGAATTCAATCGCTGTCGCACGCCCACGTACCGACCACCGCCGGAGAAATCGGCAGCCAACTGCAAGGCACGATTTTGGTCCGACGTTTCTATCACCTTCAGTCCGCCGGTGGCACCTTTGAATTCATCCCCATTGTTGTACTCCCAATTGCCGGTCCCTGATTCGCCAAATTCATCCAGTCGGATTGTTGCAGCCACTTCCGTCTTGGGTGGCGTCGGAATCACCGTAACATCGCGGATCGCGATGCTGCCCTCACGCAGTGTTTCTTTGCCAGCGAGAATCACGAACAGCTTCAAGGGTTGATGCCAGCGTCCGTCATTGGCGCCGCTCCATTTTTCGTATCTCGACACAATGTCCATCGGCGATCCGGCTTCCAACGAGGCAAAGTACCTGGCGACGGGGAACGTGTATCGCTGCCAGCCGCCTTTGTCGTTGAGTCGGATATCGAGTTGGTGGCATTGCCCAGTGCCATCGATCAATCGCGTTGTGACTTTGCCGATGCCAGCGGGAACCTTGATGTCAAACGCGATGCTATCGATTGAGATGTCGGGCAATGACTTGGCGGCTTGCACATAGTTGCCGCCGCCGGAAAAGTCGCCGTGCAGGACCAACGTCGGGGGCGAGCTGCCGGGTTGCAGCTCAAGATTGCCAACCGCACCCGGAAACTCTTGCCCGTTGTCGAACGTCCAACCGCCCATTGGTTTTTCGGCGTCGATTAGAGCCATTCGTCCATCGGCAGCAAATGCCGTTTTAGCAATCAGCACGACGAATAAGACGAGCAAACCCAAGACGCGAGGAATCGCGTGTGGAGTATTCATGACGGTGACCGGTTGATGTGATGAAGTGACCCGTGGTGGACGTCTAAGAGTTTACTTCAGATCACATCATTCATCAGCCGCCGAGAAAAGCCAGCAAATCTCGGGTGAGTTGATCTCGGTGGGTTGCAAACAGTCCGTGCGGTGCCCCCTCGTACTCCTTCAACTCCACGGCCGAAAGCGCCGCTGCTGCGGGCCGAGCACTGGCGTCAATCGGCACCGTCGCGTCCGCTGTTCCGTGGACGATCAATGTCGGCACAGTGACAGCCGGCAAATCGAGACGAAAGTCAGTCGTTGCAAACGCATTGGCGCACTGGAGTGTCGCTTGCAAACTCGCTTGCATCGCAACACTCCTGGTCCATTGCAGATACTCATCGCTGACCGGATGCGTCATCAATCCCACACCGTAAAAATCGCGAAAGAAGTCGGCAAAGAACTTCGGTCGGTCCTCAAGCATGGCTTGCCGCATGTTCGCAAACACAGAAGGTTCCACTCCATGGGGATTGTCATCCGCCTTTGCCATGTACGGCACAACTGAGGAGATCAGGGCGCACTGCTTCACATGCCGACCAGCATGTCTGGACATGAACCGAACGACTTCCCCACCTCCCATGGAGAATCCGACCAACGTCGCGTCTTCTACGTTCATCGCAGTCAACACGTCACTCAGATCGTCTGATAGCGAGTCATAGTCGTAATCACCAAACGGCTGATCAGATCGCCCGAATCCGCGTCGGTCGTAGGCGATAGCGCGATAGCCGGCATCGGCAATCTGTTTGGCATGATGGTCCCAACTGTCAGCGGAAAGCGGCCAGCCATGAATCAAGACAACCGGTCGTCCAGCCCCCCAATCTTTTACATAGAGTGCGTGTCCGTCTCGCGTGGGAATCATCGTCATCGTTTCGCTCGGCTAAAGAGGCAATGTCGGTTTCTTCAATCGCATCGACAAACGTTCGAATGCCGACCACTCAATGCCAAGCGATTGTCGTGCCAAAGCGGTGAAGGGGCCATTCCGCTGATTCATTGAACGCGTTGTCCCATCGGCAGATCGTTTCCTCGGTCGAAAGTCGGGCAACGTGAGCAATCAGCGAGCACTGGGTTGCGATGGGCTGACAAGCACGGTGGCAAAATCAATGAATCCTGGTCGCGATTCTCGGTCGTGGCACAAGACATGCATCTCCAAAGTCGAACCAACACGCAATGGGCGGTTGGATACCGTCATCAAGGAGACCTACCAATGTCCAAGTACCTACTCGTAATCCCAGCACTCGCGGCCCTGCTTGTTGTTTCACCAGTTGCTACAGCACAAGAAGCAAAACAAGAAGCAAAACGCGATAGCATTTCGTCCAAGTTGCAGGGCAGGTGGGAGATCGTCGGCGGCGTCAACCAAGGTCGTGATCTCTCAGCCGCTGAACTGGATGGTACCTACGTGACTGTCGCCAGGAACACCATCATCACCTTTGACCGCCAAGACAAGCAGCGATACCGAGCTGTGTTTCGACTCGATGAATCGATGAGTCCGATACACATCACCATGACCTCCGTTCCCGAACACCCGCCGTCCAACGAACTGAAGTCAGTGGACCAAGTCGACAACGCGATCGCGTTGGGAATCCTGAAGTTTGATGGTCAGAGAAAGTGGACGCTTTGCTACGCATTACCTGGTACCGACCGCCCGGAAAAGTTTGAATCTCCCAAAGGAAGCAAAGTCATGCTGTTCATGCTGGAGAAAAAACAAGGGGATCCCGTCCCAAGTCTAAAAGAAACCGATCCCAAGGAATGAGTCGGTGAGAACGATCCGTAAATCGCGTCTCGCCACACTCAGGCTATTGCGATCAAGCGATCGAGCCATACGCTTCGCGAACCAACGCTTCGCCATGTTCGCGTTCCAGGCGTCGGACGGTGAAGTGCGCGCGGGCGAGATCTTGATAGTGATCGATGAAATAGCTGTTGATCAACGCACCACCGACCGCACCGATTACAGGAATGGCTTGCGCGGCAATTTTTTCGCTGACAACGACTCCGAATCGTTCACCAATCATAGCGATCAATCTGACCAAAGGCGGAGCTGTTTTGTCCGCGAGTCCATTCTTTACGACGTACTGAGACGCATCGCGAATCTGCTTCGCCATCGCGGCACGCACGGCAAAGTAACCCAGCTCTGTATCGTCGTCGATGTCGCTCTCTTTACCGGGATCCAACGCAAAGACTTGCAAACACGCCAAACGAGCTTCCACCGTGGACAGATCCTCGCCTTCGCTACGCGCAATGTCCGCAACGCTGCGCAGAATCAGAACGGTCGACACGGGCAACTCGGCGGCAATCGTTGCTCCTCCCAATGCGCCTCCTGCGGCACCCGACAGACCGGCCAATAGCTTGTGTGTCAGCAATCTCGGTTTGCCTGATTTGACCGAGTCGCCTCCCAAGGTTCGCAAGGCAACATCCAATGCCACTGTCAGTGATTTGTCCACCGCGGCATACAACGCTTTCTCTGCCACGTCAGGCAACAGTCTCAACGATGCGGTGATCGGAGCGCCAATCATTTCGGTCAAACGATCGGCGATGCCATGGTGCTCCAATGATTTCTTGGCTTCACGCAACTCTGCAAGGGCGTCTTCAGGCAGCGATCCGGTGATCAGATCATTGTTCTCGGTCGTCATTCGCTATTCCCTTGTAGTCTTTCTCTGGATGAGTTTGAAAGTGAGCTGAGCATTAAACTATCGTCGATGTCCACCCGCGGTGTAGGGGCGTGGTTCGATTTGCGATAAAGTGAATTCTCCGTCAAGCAACTTGCGTGCCCGAATGCGGCCTGATGTCTGATGAGCTCGCCACGAATGATTCATTAGCCGGAACGCGATAGCGTCCGGTTCCCAAGTATAGGAGTGAGAACCGTACGCTATAGAGAGCGTCCCGCTTAGAACGCATGGTTTGACGTTGAATTTCAAACAAAATACCAGCACGACGCGCAAGCGAGTGAATAGAAGCACAAAAAGGCGATTCACTCGCTTGCGCGTCGTGCTAGTAAAGACGAGAAAAATGCCTGGTGCGATCAACTATCTAAGCAGAACGCTCTCTATAGTGTGGCGGCTGATGTGCGCAGACTGTTTCGTGCTAATCCGTGCAAGCCGTTTCGTGCAAACCTGTTGCGAAGACTGCGTTGAGTTACGTGAATAATCCGGGCTAGCGACGGACCGGCGGAGATGATCCCAAGGTATACTGTAAGCATCGAATCCTCGTGGCATTTTCGACTAAAATCATTCCATCATTTTGCCCGCCGCCAGTTCTCCCACCTCCCGCCCATGATTTTCTTTCCTCCACGCACCGGAATTGTTCTGCTCAGCTTCCTTGTGTCGGCGGCATCGATGGTGCAGGGTGAGTCGCCACTCTCTTTCAACGCGGACATACGTCCGATTCTTTCAGAAAATTGCTTCGCCTGTCACGGGCCGGACGACGAAGCTCGCGCTGCGAATCTGCGATTGGATCAGCGAGAATCCGCCATCGACAGCGGGGCGATCGTCGATGGAAATCCGGAAGAGAGTCTGCTGATCGAGCGAATCTTGTCCGATGATCCCGATTCCATCATGCCTCCGCCGGAGTCGAATAAGTCGCTGACGGCCAAACAGAAGCAGATTTTGACTCAGTGGATACGGCAGGGCGGCGAGTATCAAAAGCACTGGTCGTTCGAGCCGATCGCCGAGTCGATTTCTGTTCCCCAGTCCCTCGACGAGTGGCCGCGTCGACAACTCGACGCGTTCGTCGCTGCAACCCATCGCGAGAAAGGGTTCCAGCCAAGTGAAGAAGCCGAGCGATCGAATTGGCTCCGTCGCGTCACGTTTGACTTGACCGGTCTACCGCCCACGCTGGCAGAGCTGGATGCATTTCAGTCGGATGAATCCGCCGATGCGTACGAGCAAGTTGTCGAACGACTGCTGAAATCACCGGCCTACGGCGAGCGCATGGCGGTGATGTGGCTGGATGTTGCTCGCTACGCAGATACCTTCGGATACCAAAACGACGTCGCGATGGAAGTCTGGCCGTGGCGTCAGTGGGTGATCGATGCGTTCAATGACAACATGCCCTACGATCAGTTCATCATCCAGCAGATTGCAGGTGACTTGATCGAAGACGCGACGCCTCAACAACGGCTTGCAACCACCTTCAATCGACTGCACCGACAAACCAACGAAGGCGGCAGTGTCGCGGAAGAGTTTCGCTTGACAGGGATCACTGATCGGACCACCACGGCTGGAACGGCTTTCTTGGGATTGACGATGGAGTGTTGTCGATGTCACGACCACAAGTTCGACCCGATCAAGCAGAAAGAGTTCTACCAGTTGTCGGCTTACTTCTCGGACATCGATGAGTTCGGACTGTACTCCCACTTCACTCACGCGGCTCCGACACCGGCAATGTTGTTGTACGAAGACGATCAACAGCAGAAACACCTAGCGGCGAGGCAAGCAGTGGAGGCTGCTCAGGTCCAACGAAACCTCGCGATCCAGGCGGCTCGGCAGAAATGGGCATCGCAGCCGGACGCATTGATCCAGGAATTACCACGGCCACGCCCAGCGACGTATTCGTTGCCACTGGATGGAAACGTTGACGGGGTCGTGGGCAAGGCGACGCGTTGCAATGGCGACGATGCGATCGCTTGCAAAGATGCACCGTTGTTCGGTCGTGCATCTTCTTTCTCCTATAGCCTGTGGGTTCGACCTGAAATTCAAACTCCCCGGATGATCGTGCTGCATCAATCGCGTGCTGCAGAAGACTCTGGTTTTCGTGGCTTGGAACTGGTCCTCGACGACGGACATCCGCAGTTTTCAATGATCCACTTCTGGCCGGGGAATGCCGTACGAGTTCGCGCGGTGGACGCGATTCCCGTTGCCCAGTGGACGCATCTCGCCGTCACACACGACGGCAGCGGTCGTGCCGATGGCATTCAGGTCTTCGTCAATGGCCAGATTGCTAACGTGGAAGTTGTCCGCGACAAACTGACTCGCGACATTCGACATCGAGCTCAATGGGGTGACTCGGACTCGAACGCGAGCCTTTTGGCACTGGGCGCGCGTTTTCGTGATATCGGTTTTCGTGACGGTGCGCTCGATGACTTACACGTTTACGATCTGCAGCTTTCTTCCGCGGAGGTTCTGTCGCTCTACCGAGCGGCTCGCCCCGGCGATACGGAAGCGGAAATCACACCTGAGATGGCCCTGCAGCACCAAATGTTGACGGCGGATTCAGAGGTAGCGGACGCTCAAGCAGCCCTAACGAAAGCTCGTGATGCAGAAAACGAACTGGTCTCGGCCATTCGTGAAATCATGACCATGCAACACTACGACGAGGCGCCGCCCACGCATGTCCTCGGACGTGGCGAGTACACCAACAAGTTGGAAAGGGTGACCGCAAGCACGCCGGCCTTGGCAGGCGGGATTCCGACCGCCGGTGGAGACCGCATGTCGCTTGCGAAATGGATGGTCGATCAACAAAACCCGCTGACGTCGCGAGTGATCGCCAATCGTATGTGGCACTTGTTTTTCGGTCGCGGCATCGTCACTTCACTGGAGGATTTCGGCTCCCAAGGTTCGCCGCCCTCTCACCCAAAACTTCTAGATCACTTGGCCCGTTCACTCATGGACAACGATTGGGATCTGCATTGGCTGTGCCGCGAAATCGTCCTGTCCTCGACCTACCGTCAGTCATCCATGGTCACCGACCCCGAACTTCTGCAGCGTGATCCAGACAACGTGTGGTTGACGCGAGGCCCAAAACACCGTCTGTCAGCCGAGCAGTTACGCGACATGGTCTTGTCGGCCAGTGAGCTGCTGGTAAAAAAAATCGGCGGCCCCAGCGTGATGCCCTACCAACCCGCTGGGCTGTGGAAAGAAGCCGGGACGGGCAAGTCTTACCATCAATCCACAGGCGACGGGCTCTATCGACGCAGCATGTACACCTTCTGGAAACGCACTTCTCCGCCGCCGACCATGCTGACGTTGGACGCGACCAGTCGCGAAAGCTGCACGCCGCGTCGCGAATTGACGACCACACCGTTGCAAGCCCTCGTGTTCCTGAACGACCCACAGTACGTCGAAGCCTCACGTGTGTTGGCCCAGCGGCTGATCGCCAATCATGATGCTGACACCAGCTCACGCTGGGATGAGTTGTTTCGCAGACTGATCAGCCGCGTTCCCAACGACCGCGAGCGAACCGTCATCCAACAGTTGTACGACGAGCAACGCCAATACTTTACCGACAATGCAACAGAGGTCGCGGCGTTCCTGGCAGTCGGTGAGCGTCCGATCAAACCATCCAAAGACCTAAGCGACTTGGCGGCAACGACCGTCGTTGTTCAAACCATGTTCGCCTACGACGAAACGATCATGCTGCGATAGATAACAATCATGAACGAACCAACCTCTCGACGACATTGGCTGCAAAACTTTGGCATGGGACTGGGCGCCATCGCTGCGTCCCAAATGCTGCAACGTGATTCCGCCAATGCATCGAATGATGTGATGCCAACGGGAGGAATCCCCAGCGGCGGAGTGATCAATCCGACGCACTTTGCCCCCAAAGCACGTCGCGTGATCTACTTGTTCCAAGCCGGTGGTCCATCGCAACTGGAAACGTGGGACTACAAACCCTTGCTCAACGAAAAGCAAGGCGAGCCGCTGCCCGACTCCGTCCGCCAAGGCCAACGCCTGACAGGCATGTCGGGCAATCAAGCCGTCTTGCCCCTGGCCGGATCGGTGTTCAAGTTCGCTAGGCACGGCGAAAACGGCACCTGGGTCAGCGAACTGATGCCCCACATGGCCAAACAAGTCGATCGGATCGCGGTGGTAAAATCGGTTTACACCGAAGCGATCAATCACGACCCGGCGATCACGTTTTTGCAAACGGGCAACCAGCTTTCAGGGCGCCCCAGCATTGGAGCCTGGTTGCACTACGGACTGGGCAGCGAGAACGATAACTTGCCGTCCTTTGTCGTCTTGGTCACGAAAGGAAAAGGCGGGCAGCCGCTCTATTCTCGACTTTGGGGGTCAGGCTTCCTGCCCGCGCGCTACCAAGGCGTCCAGTTTCGATCGGGCAAAGAACCCGTTTTGTACTTGTCCAACCCGCCAGGGATTTCGTCCGCCAGTCGCCGCAACATGCTGGATCGTTTGAACGATCTGCATCATCTGGAGCAAGACCGACTGGGAGACCCCGCGTTAGAAACGCGGATCCAGCAGTATGAGATGGCCTATCGAATGCAATCCAGTGTGCCGGAGGTTGCCAACCTCGCCGACGAACCGCAGAGCGTTTTGGATCTCTACGGGCCGGACGTGACCAAGCCGGGAAGCTTTGCCGCGAACTGCTTGTTGGCAAGACGCTTAGCGGAACAAGGAGTTCGCTTCATCCAGCTTTACCACCAAGGCTGGGATCACCACGGAAATATTCCCGGCGGCATGCGGACGCAATGCGGTGAGACCGACCAACCGTCCGCAGCACTGCTGCAAGACCTGCAACAACGTGGGATGCTTGATGACACCCTGGTGATCTGGGGCGGCGAGTTTGGGCGAACGAACTATTCCCAAGGCGCATTGACCGCGACCAACTACGGTCGCGACCATCACCCACGATGCTTTTCAATGTGGATGGCCGGCGGCGGCATCCAAGGTGGCGTCAGCCACGGTGAAACTTGTCCCTTCGGCTACAACGTGGTCGCCGATGGTGTCCACGTCCGAGATTTCCACGCAACGCTCTTGCATCTAATGGGAATCGATCACCACCGTCTCTCGGTCAAGTTCCAAGGCCTCGATGCAAGACTTACCGGAGTCGAACCCGCCCGCATCATCAAAGAAGTCCTAGCGTAGAAACAGCAGAGCCAGAGGACGCTGATCGCCAGTTCGCATTCCTCGTTTAACGCCAAGCCGAAGGCGACAACGAATCCGCGTCCATCACCAACCTCACACCACCACTAACAGCCGGCGTTGTTTCGTGGACGCGCCCAGAAGAGCGGCGAGCACACCGCCTCAAACCTTGCCCCACCTCACCACTCTTCGTCCACCGCAGCGCGGCCGCACTGGACGTCACCAAGAGTCACCCCGAATCCAAGCCACAGGGCTTGAAAACGGTCGTACCGAATTTCGTCATGCACAGCATCACCTACGAATACCGGACGGACACTGGGGACGGAACCGCAGAACTTTCTACGGAATCTGCTGAAAGATTTCGGGCTCGGATGTGTGAAACCTTGTAGAGAAAGGCGTCATGTGGGGATTTAGCCCATAATGTACGCTGTCGTTGATTTGGTTTTCTTCCGTTGCGAGCGTTCATGAGCCAATGGCCCGAAACGAGTGAGAGTTTGATTCTGCGGATTCGTGATCCACGGGATCAGCGTGCTTGGTCGCAGTTCATTGCGATTTACCAGCCGGTCGTCTTTCGGCTGGCTCGGATGCATGGTTTGCAGCACGCGGATGCGGAGGATCTCTGCCAACGGGTGTTCATCTCTGTCACCAAGGCCGCTGAAAGCTGGGAGCCCCAGGATGGCGGACCTCGTTTTCGCAATTGGCTGGGACGTGTCGCTCGCAATTCCATTCTCAACGCAGTCACTCGGGTGAAGCCGGATCGTGCATTGGGCGGTTCCAGCGCGGGGGATCGGCTACTGAGAGTACCGGACGGTGACGAGATGACCACGGCGATTCGCAGTGAGAGTCGCATGGAAGCGTTTCGCTGGGCGGCGGTACAAGTGCAGGCGGAGTTCAACGCATCGACATGGACGATGTTCCATGAAACAACGATCGGCAATCGCAGCGTCGCAGAGGTTGCGGCGGAGCTGGGCATCAATTCCTGGATCAGGACGGCAATCATCCTGAATCCACTCACTGGAGCAAGCCAGGAAGCAATGGTCTGCAAGCGGGTGTCCGATTGGTACCTGCCCGGCATACCTATCAACATGGAGATGTTGTGGAGATCGAGTTTCTCTACCGCAGTGCTATACGCCAGAAAGTATCGGCTACATTGCCACCCACGTTTCAGTTCGGCAAAGTCCGTGGCGTTCGATTGGAGCGAGTGAGTTTTGTAAAGCCCAAGTGGCCTGATGGTTCTGTCCACACGTTGGTCGGTAACGAACCGCTGGTTGTGCGGGGCCACCGAATGCAAATCTGTTTTGACAGCAACGAAGCATCGAAACCGGGCGTGAATCTGAAGGCACTCACGCGACCCGAGGCGGCTCACTACGTACGGTTCACAGTGCCGAATCCAGGTGACGATGCGACCGACGACCAGCTTGAGATTGCTCATCGGCTGTTTTTCAGAATCCCGCCGCTAGTGCCTGCCAAAGTGCTGCCGCTGTTCGAATCGCATTATTATCAACATTGGGGAGTCTCAGTGCCTGGGCATCGCCGGCCTGAGCAATCGACTCCAGACCCCGACTACGTCGACCCCTTTCAGATTGGCGTTTCGCTCGGGCCTGCGGAGAAAAATCGAATTCCAGCATACTACTCAAGTGGCTTTCAGGTCACGAGAGTGGCTCCGTACAGCCCTGCAGAGAATGTGGGCATTGAGGTTGGCGACATTTTGCTCTCGTGGCAAGGCAGCCAGATTTATGGTGATGACCCGAGTCAACCGTTTTCAAACTACAGCAGCCTGAACAATCAACTGAGTGAAATGTTGGAGCGGAATGCAAAGGGCAAAGGATGGGGATCGTTCAATATGAAGTTCGATCTGCTGGATCATCGCACGGGTGAAGTGATTCGCATTGCTCCCTGGTTCGGAATGACTGCAGGTGGCGGACCGAACAAGGCCGAGATCATCAAGCGACTGGCCGAGCGGAAGCGATCGCGTCAGGCTTCGCAGTGATGGTATACCGTCGGCTTGGACGGTAACACCGAAAGTGGGGGTCGATGGGCGGTATCGGACAACGCAGAGAAGTGTTCTTGTTAGCCCTTTTGAACTTTTTTGTAAGTGACCGCTCTCATTCGGTACCAATACTTTCAGAGCGACCCTCTGCGTCACTTTGCAAGGCCCCTGAGTGCAAGACAAAGACCACAAGGCGATATTCACGAAATGGCTGGAGGAGCATCGCTCATCCGTCATCAAGGTCGCGCGTGCGTACACGTTGACCAACGACGAGTGCCAGGATCTTGCGCAAGAAATCTTGCTGCAGGCTTGGCGATCGTTGCCCAAGTTTCAAGGCAAAGCCACGCCCGCGACTTGGTTCTATCGGGTGGCGTTGCACACGGCGATGAATTGGCACCGCAAGGACCAACCGCGACGATCGCGACAAGAGCCATGGCTGGAGGTGCAGACGCTGGCCGTTGAGTCTACGGATTCGTCTGAGCAAATCGAACAACGCGAATTGATTCAGCAGCTCTACGAGGCAATCCACCAACTCCCCAAGACGGACGTCGCGCTGGTGCTGCTGTATCTGGACGACATGAGTTACCGAGAGATGGCCGGCGTCCTGGGGATCTCCGAAAGCAATGTGGGCGTCAAGCTCAACCGGGCAAAGAAAACACTCGCCAGACTATTGGACGCGGCACCAGCGGAGGTCAAATCCGATGAGTCTTGATAAGTATCAACAAGCTTGGAAAGCCGAGGCATCGCAGGTTCAGGCCGTGTTTGATGTCGACGTGGTATCCCAGCAAGTTCAGCAAACGCACGACGCTTTCCGATCCATGATCTTTTGGCGAGATGTTCGAGAAGTCGGTACGTCTCTGGTGATGATCCCTCTCTGGTTCGTGATGGGCATCGGGATGTCATTGTCGTGGACATGGTATTTGACCGTGCCAGCATTGCTGTGGATCGCCGTTTTCATGCTGGTGGATCGGCGACGTCATCCTCAACGACCAAGTGGTCCCGGGGAACCCTTATTGTTCTACGTCAAGGAATCGCTGACTCAAGTGGAACATCAGATTTGGTTGTTGCGAAACGTTTTTTGGTGGTACCTGCTGCCGCCATCGATTTCAATCATGGCGTTTTTTGCGGATGTCGCTTGGCAAAGCAGCAGTGGTTGGTGGAATTTCGGACTCGTCATTGGTTTCGGAGGACTTTTTCTGTTCCTTCTCTATGGCTGGATCTATCGAATCAATCAACGGGCCGTCCGCGAGCAGCTTGAGCCGCGACGTACGGATCTCCTGCGACTCATTGCCTACTTGGAAGACGAAGACAGCACGGAAGATGCTGCCGAGATGATGGACGTTGTCTCCGCTTTGTCTGGCACCGATGGAAACGCCGGATTGAGTCCCAACTGGAACAGTTGGGCGGAGAACTGGAATCGCATCATTCCATCATGGCGTGAAGTGAACATCATCATCGTGCCTACGCTTGCGGGGGCGTACTTGGGGTATCGATATCCGCTCGATGATATGGGACCTGTTTTCTTTCAGTCCGTCGTCGCAGCGGTGATCCCATTCGAGATTGCCTTTTTCGGTCTCTGGTATCTTTCGCACCGTCGTCACAAAGACAAGCCTCTGTCCGGCAAGAGCAACCAGAGTCCCAATGCTGCGGCGATTTTTACGATCATCATGATCCTGGTGATCTCGACTCTCGTCGTCGCTGCTGTCGTTGCATTCGTTCGTAACACACATTCCAGACGGGGCGCGGGTTTGGATGACATCAGTTCATTTGTCGATGACGACATCGAGCACACTGATGATTGGTTACAAAGGATGACGGATTCGTTCTACCCCAGTCTCAGTGCCGTCGTCGTTCGCGATGGCGAAATGGTCTATCAAGGTGCTTTCGGATTTGCCGACATCGAGTCACAGCGCCCAGCGACGTCGGAAACCCAGTACAACGTTGCATCCGTGACGAAGGTCTTCACGGCATCGTTGGCAGTGATGTTGCAGGAAAGAGGAATCGTCGATCTGGACATGCCCGCAGTGAACTACTTGCCCGAGCACGTTCAGCTAAGTACGACGCCTGAACTCGGGGCGACGATCACGCTGCGGCAACTTGCATCGCACACCTCAGGTTTGCCCAGAGGCGTTCCAGGTCAAGTCCAATCCGTTGAAGGCCGGTACGAGCTGGAGCCTCAGCGGCTTTACAATCTCCTACCAAACGTCAAGTTGTCTTCCCGTCCCGGTGTGAGCACGGAGTATTCCAATCTCGGCTTTGGATTGTTGGCACACGTTCTGGAGAGTGCCGCAAAGAAGCCACTGGATCAGATGCTGCAGGAGATGCTCTGCATTCCGCTGAGACTTGAGGATACCGCCATCGAGGGCAATGCAAAACTCACCCCAGCGACTCACTACGCACGAAAGCATCGCGGCGGCGGAGTGGAAACGCATTCGCTCAAAGAACGTTTAGCGGGTTCGGGTGGTTTGGTGACAACGACCGGTGACTTGGCAAAATTTCTGATGGCTCAAATGAAACCGGGTGTGCTGAGCGAAGAGTCGCTTGAACAGCTTCATACCGAAACAAGGCTTGGCAATGGATCGCCATCCGGGACAGCTCTCGGATGGACGGTGAGGTCAATCGATGGTCTTGGCCGCATCCTTGAAAAGAACGGCGGCCGGAGCAACTGCAGTGCGTGGATCGGATTTTCACCGGAACACGGAGTCGGCGTTGCGGTGATCACGAACTGCGGCGGGCCGTCCGTTGATCCCATCGGTCGCAAGTTGCTTGAGCGATCGATTCCGCTTTCGCCATGAAAGCGGCTTCCTGGACCTCGTGCGTTCGCACCAGTGACGACTTTGACTCAGGCATTCTGACTGGTATAAACATTCTGCCTCTATCAGCCGCTATCGCGTTCCGGCTGATGATACGAGCAAGTTTGATTTCGGAATACCGCAAGATTTAGAACTAAGAGTCCTGATCATTCAAGAGACATTGCCAACGATGGGCACAATGAAGAAAAAGCGGCGAAAGAAGGCGAACAATGAGTGGGCCGAGTTTCAATCACAGCATGAGCTGTCGGACGAAGTGATTCAGCTCGCAAGGCAGACGGGATATCCGCTCAAACGATTCCAGGGTTTACTCGTTTCGGACGGTCCTGACCACGCTGCCACCAAGTCTCAGCGAATCCGAACACTTCACCAACAGTGGACAGAGAAACTTGCGAAACGCAAGGCGGACATCGACGCAGGATTGGTCGAGCCCAGGCAGAAGGCGAAGAAGACGAAGTACGATCCGCAGTGGGCGAAGGCCAAGCAGGTTTGCAGGTTGAATATGGATGACATTCGCAAAGCAAAGGAACTCGGCTTGGGTCCCCAAGCACTGATCAGGAACGTTCCAAGTCCCAGTCAGCAATGGAAAGCCCCGTCAAAGTCTGGATTCAGCAAATGTACGAGGAACGCATTCTGGCACGCCACAAGTCGCAAAAGGGAGCCGACTCGGACTGAATAAATCAGGGCACGACCGGCGGTCCGCAAGAGTGCGAAACAAGCATCGCATCTCGGTCATAGGAAGAGCCCGCTCAGCGACGATGGCCTGACCACCGAACTTCACCATGTTTTATCCGTAGGGAATCGGCTTGAAGGACGCCTCCGTCATCCCACGAGACCATAACGTTGCCACGTAATTCTGCCTCAAATGAATTGAGGACGTCTTCGAGATGGTCTCCCAAGATGAATGAGAACTTGCCTTCCTCTGCACGGACTTTGCCAAAATCTTTTCCATCTACGAGATGGAGATCGCGAAATCGAATCAAGATGCCAGTGCCCGACACAATGGACCTATTGCCCGTGTTAACCACATTGACATCACCACTGATGTGCACAGCACAGCTCTCGTTGCCGATCACGACACCGCTCTGTTCATCGCGAGGTTTCCCGCTGTCTGCTTTTTGGGTGTCGCCTCCATCGGATTGCGAAGCAGATGCCTGGACGTTGTATTGATCTGCAAGTGGAGAGAGTTTTTGGCAGGTCAGCAACACCATGAGTTGCTTGGCGATCTGCTCATCTCCCTCCCTGTTTTCGTGCACAAGTCCGCCGATCAAAACCGGTGTATCCAGTGAAGTCCTGACGTTCGTCTTGAGCCATTTTTTGGAAATGACCGGTACATCGGATCGCACCGTTGATCCATCGGATGCTGTCGTCGTTGATCGGATGCGATCTCCCGTTTCTTCGGCTAGCTCCAATTCGAACTCCACTTCTAGGTCGCCGTCGCCTGTCAATTTCGGCAGGACCATCGACTTGAATCCGACGTCGACGGACTCCGCGATCACGTCCTCGCCGCCACCGGCTTTTTCCCATCTGATCGGGATGGTTGATCCGATGTGGATGGAAGCTGCGCGTCCATTGTTCGTCACGATGGTGGGCCGTGATAAGACCGTTGCAATTCCTTGCTGCTCCAAATCGCCAGTCCACGCATCGATTCCGTCAGGACCGATGAGTGGTGACAAGACACGAAGACGTTGCAGTGTCCCTTCAACACCGGCATCACTTTGATCTGACGTTCCCAAGATTTTGACCGCAGCCTGCTCCAGGAGCTTGTCTTGTCGAACATCCAGAACCGTCAGCTTGATCAGCACTTGCTCGAATCCGAACTTGCGAAAGTGCTCAAGATTCTTGCGGATCGCATCGTGTGTTTCACGTTTTGCGTTCACAATCAATCGTCCATCGTTCAATACCCTTGTCGTCGTATTGTCGGTGGGCCGCGAAAGCGTCTTCGGGCTTGGCAAGGCCGGATTGACGAGAGGCTTTTGATCCGCCGGTTTGCCGTCGGATGGTTTCACTGATGAGGCTGGCAAGTAGTCCAGGAGCGTTTGCTCTGCCTGCTCGGCACTCAGACCATCCTGCATCAGCTTTTCGAGCAGATCGTTCACGACGTAGACGACCAACAGAGAGTCACCGTCAATGTTCACAGGCGGGGATACCACCGCCGATTCCTTTTCGACGGTCGTGTCCCGTTTGACTGCTGGGGCCGAGTTCTGAGCCGTGACCATTCTGGCACCTGGCAGCAGACAGGCTGCTGACAACGCCATGACCAGCCAAACCCATTGAGGGTTACGCTTATAGCTTCCCGTTCCAAGTTTCATGATTCTCTCCATTCGAATCGCGGTGATGTCGATCGGCCGCACACCGGGCAACGCCGGAGCTGCCTGCAACCGATGTTTCTGCTCCAACACATCTAACAAGCTCCGTGCGTACACGGACGGCGCACAGCCAAGACTACTCACGGTTTCTTCATCGCAGCTTCGCTCGGCTTCATGATTCAACATGCGGCCTGAAAACCATACCAATGGATGAAACCACCACAAACTCTTTGCAATCGACTGTAACAGTGACCACCAAAGATCACCGCGTCTGACATGGATCAACTCGTGGGCGATCAACGGTTCCAGCTCCGTCGCCGTCTTACCCTGTGTGACGACGGACGGAATCAAGATGGTCGGTCGCAGAATGCCCAACACGGCCGGGCCAATCGGTCCGTCCACGATCAGCAGTCGGACCTGACGACGAATGTGCAATATTCCCACCAGCCGTTGCATGGCCAACTCGGCGGCTTCGTTGTGAACGACTGACAGCTTGCGAATGCGACGAATGAACCCTAGGTAGCGAGCGACGATGAAGCCAACTCCGACCAGCGATCCGGCAGCCCACAGATACCAGGGGATGGATCTCGCCAGAGGTTTCCAATCGGTCGCGGACTGGTTTGTCGGTGGAGCGTCGTGATGTGATGCCGGGTGACTCGATTCAATCAATTCCGCTTTCACCATGATCGGATCGAGACCGCCAGTTGGCTTTGCCTTGCCGCCTTCGATTGACGTCGCTCGCTCAGTCGATTGCCGGAACCAGCTAAACGGACTGGTGGGACTGCTGACGATCGGCGGCGTCACGCATTTGAGCAGTACCAAAGCCCAAATGGCATGCGCCAAATGCGGGCGGTTTCGGGCCAACAATCGCCAAACAATCCATGCGCAGACGGCGACGATGGAAACCTGAACCAGATGCGTGATCAGGACGGTTTGAGTCGAATCCGGAAACATCATTCTGGCTTCCCCTTCTGCTCCAGGCGTTCGATCAGCTCGCGCAGTTCTGCAATCTGTGCTTCATCGATCCCGCGGTCTTCGATCAAGTGTTTGACCAGCGGCATCGTTTCCCCGCCGAACAAACGATCGACAAAATCATTGACCGTTTGCCGGATCACCGTGCTCTGTTTTGCGCGAGCGGCGTAGATACGGATACGTCCTTCCTTAGTCGAAGTCGCATAACCTTTGGTTTCCAGTCGGCGCAGATAGGTTTGCACCGTCGAGAAATCGATCTCACGTGTTCGAGAGAGCAATTGGTGGATGTCACGTACACCCGCGGGACCGATCTCCCACAGTGCATAAACGACTTCTTGCTCGCCCTTGGAAAGCGGTGACCGCTGCGTCATGAAGATCTCCTAGTGCCAATCACGTACAAATGTACGTTCGGTATCTTATGCGTACAAGTGTACGCGAGGCAAGGGCAATGCAGGAATTATCACTAGGGGTCTGGGACAACTTATCTTTAGAGTAGTGGATCTTGTTAAAGATCCTGTCGCTTATCTTTCGGGTAGTGGATCTTGTTAAAGATCCTGTAGCGGTGGGATCTTCGGCAAGATCCACTACGGCAAACCCTAACTTCTAGCTGTCCCAGACCACCAGGTCGGTATTTCTAGTTTCTTAGATAAACAGGTTGACGCCTGTCCGTTGAGGCGATAAACTCTAGTTATCTAGAAATAAGGCTGGGGAGGTTTGGTGTATGGCGAGACCCAATTCGGAGCATCCGACGGAACTGGAGCTTCAAATCCTGAAAGTGCTTTGGGACGAGGAGCCGATGACGGTTCGCGCGGTGCGTGATGCGTTGGCGGCGGGCGGGCGTGATTTGGCGCACACGACCGTGATCACCATGCTGAGCACGATGGTCGACAAAGGACAGATCGAAAAGCTGGAGCCGATCCAAGGGAAAGCGTTTCGTTTTTCGCCGCTGCACCAGCGAGAGGATGTTTCGCGAGGCATGCTCGGAGATATCGTCGATCGCGTCTTTGATGGATCTGCTGAAGCGGTGATGCTGAGCCTGTTCGACGTTGCGGATCTTGATGAAGTCGAACTGGCAAATCTTCGCAAACTGTTGAACAAGAAAATGAAGGAGGGCAAGTCATGAGTCTGCCTCATTTGGACTGGTTCGAACTGTCGCTGCAAGTGGTGATCACGCAGGGTCACTTTCTATGGCAAGCCTGCGTTGTCGCCTTGATTCTGCTGGTTGCAAAACACGTAGGCGAGTCTCTCCGAGACTCGCAAAACCGGCGGCAGTGTCGCTCTGACGATTCCTCGCAATCGAATCTCCGTGATGACCAACGTCGTGCCCGCACTCGATACATACTCGCCTGCTGCGCGTTCTTCACGCTTCCTCTCTGCGTGGTGATCACATTTGCCTGGGTTCATCAATCGCGGGGATCCTTCATTTTGGATCCCGTGGCTGCCGTCGAGTTCCAGACAGTTCCGTCAGCGGGCGGTATCGAAACAAATCCAGTGCCGGCAAGCATCCGTCTGCCGGACTTGCCACCCGAGCAGAGTCTGTCAGAAACGCAGCGGCAGGTTTCTGAACCTGTCGATGTAACCGTAACGGTGACACCCGCGATCTCGTGGATACAGCGACTACAACCATATGCGCCGTACCTGTTGATCGCTTACACGACCGGTGTTGCGATGATGCTATTGCGATTTTCGTTGTCGGTAGTGGGTAGCTCACGACTGAGTCAGGCAGTTGATCCGATCACAGATTCGATGGTGCTCAGTATCATTGCGGAGGCATCAAGACGAATCGGTTTGAAACGTGTTCCCCTGGTTGCCGTCTGTCAACGTGTGACCGTTCCCGTGGTTGTTGGCGTGGTGAAACCGGCGATCCTGCTGCCGGCGACACTTCTGTATGGGCTTGAGCCAAGCCAGCTCGCCGCCATCATCCGTCATGAAATGGCGCATGTCCGACGCTACGATTTGTTGGTCAATCTGTTGCAACGGATCATCGAAGCAGTGCTGTTCTTTCATCCGGCCACATGGTGGATCAGTCGAGTCGTTCGTATCGAGCGTGAGAATTGCTGTGACGACATGGCGGCGGCAAGTTGCGGACATATCGAGTACGCCGGAGCCCTTTTGAGAATGGCTGAGCATTGTGCCTCACTACGTGGCATGAAAATCACTCCACACTTGCAAGCACTCGCAGCCGATGGCGGCAGCAGCGGCAGCACTTCGCAATTGGGGTATCGCATCAAACGTTTGCTGGGGGAGGAACATACGCCGAAAGTTTCTATGACTCGTCGTGCGCTGGCCAGGATTGCTTTTGCAGGAGTTGCGATTGCTGCCATTACCGGAGGGCTCTCCATGATCGCGGTCGCTCAGACAGGCATTGCCGTCAGCAACTTTGTCGTCACTGGCAATGTCTACAAGCGAGAGGCAACCGACGAAAGGGTCGAATCAGCGATCGCTGCCACTACCCAAGAGACATTCCGATTGCCAGAGCATCGCAGCGTCAACGGTGTGGAATTTGACGCGGACGGTCAAGAACTGGTGAGTCTAGCATGGGAGGCGGCATCGAAACACGAAGGGCTGCGTGTGACTGTTCGGACTTGGAGTCTTGTCAATCGTGCGCTGTCACGGGAAGTCGAATTGGAATGGCAGGCAGGTTGGAGTCGGTTTGCCAGTAGCTTGCTGCTTTCCGAGGATACACGCCGTGTGGTGGGTTTGATCGATGGTCAGATCTGCTTGTGGGACTCCGATACTGGCAAAATCGTCAAACGCCACGATCTTCCCGAGGACATCAAGAACGATCAACGATACAGCGTCACGCTGTCGCATTTGGTCGGCACTCCCGATTTATCTCGCATCGCACTGGGTAGGTCGGTGTCCTTAGGCGGTGTGATGCCGAGTGCTCATGCCATTGTGATGGACACGACGAGTGGACGCGTGATTCAAAAGGTGTTGATGCAGCATCGGGTTCATGTGCAGAGTCTCGCTCTATCACACGATGGCCGGCGTTTGGCGACAGTTGGATCGCAGCACGGTACCAGTATCTGGGACGTGGAGAGCGGAGCGCTCTTGCTGGATTTCAAGAATGCGAATCCGAATCGAAAGCACCCTGATCCGGAGGTGAGACAAGATACGCTCCAGTTGGTCTCGGGTGTCGGCTTTTCACCCGACGGCGAGACGTTTGCGGTCTGCGACATGTTGGGAATCAAGCTGATCGCAACCAAGACGGGAAAGGTTCTGCAAGTCATCGATGCACCCTGGCGATACCACGACGGCCCAGAGTTCGTGTTCTCCTCCGACGGCCAATTGTTTTCACTGCTGGGCACGCATCCCAAACATGGTGAGCCACGTACGGTCTCCGTTTGGTCAACACGATCAGGTGAGCGATTGTTGACTTGTCCCATACAAGGTCAGGCGGCGGCGTATTCCGCCGACGGCGAGTGGTTTGCCGCAGGGAAATCAGATGCGAAGGAAGCTTTGGCTGTTTGGCAGCTCCACGCACCCGAACCGAAAGTGCCTGATGTGGATCCCGATAGCGATGCCGACAAGAGCAACAATCAGGGCGACGCACGCAAGCGGCAGTTCAAACTGGTCAATGGCGAAAACGAAACGCCGCTCCAAGGCATGGACTGCACGGCAACCATCTTTCGAGAGGGATCGCCAAATAGAAACCGGCAGTTCATGAGTAACGAGGAAGGGCTTGTCGAAGTCGAAGTCGCTCAAGGTGAAGGGGCGTGGATTGCTCAAGTGCCCAACGGTTGGTTTACATCGGCTCCTTCGGTGACCGTGATTGAACTTGATGAGAGCGGCACGCCGAAGCATGAGCAGACGGCGGTGAACAACCAAGAGCCGACGGTCGTCAAGCTTTGGCAAGGAACGGATGTTGATGGCCGGTTGCTGTGGCCAGATAAAACTCCGGCTGCTGGTGTGAAGCTGACTGCGGGTGTGTACATCAACAACCAGTCGTGGAAAAAGAAGCTTGGAATGGATTTGAATTCCTATTCGCTCGACCATGGGGACTGGCCGAATTGGAGCCGAACGGTTGTCACCGATGAAGCTGGAGAATTCCACGTGACCGTTCCGCCAAAGGATTCCCGACTCTGGTTGCGAATCGGCACCACTCAATTGGGCTTTGGTCCGCAATATGGATATGGCGAGAACGATGCCATCACTCAGCGATTGGCAAAGTGTATACCGCTGGAGGTGGATTACGACAATGCTGTTCCGATCGTCGAACGTCGCCCCGATGCCGGTGGCGACGTTTGGCAACCAGGCGACATTCAATTGGAAACCGGCGTCATCGTGAGAGGGCGTGTGGTTGATTCCAGCGGGAAGGGATTGCCGAATGTTCATTTGACGACGACTGGTCCACACGGACCGCACTCCGGCCGCAAGGCGATTAGCGGCGCGAATGGCGAGTTTGAGTTTCCTGCCATGGCGGCCGGCAGCTTGACAGTCCACCCCGATGCAAGGCTACGCGACGGCAAGGAACAGCTACCAGGGAGCGCCAACTCACGCGATGTCCAAGCCGTCTTCGTCAACCAGTCGTTCACGATCCCAAAAACTCTCCTGCCGTACGAAATCACCATCCGAGCAGTGCCTCACACGGACGTCGCTTTCGAATGGGTCGATCGCCGCGCGGACAAGACACAGCCGATCGCCTACTACGGATCCTTTCGCGTTCGCGGCTACATGCCCGACGGCACTGGCAAGCCGGGAGTGTACTGGACAGGAGAAACTGAGCTCGTTGAACGCGATGGCAAGCCATGGCTCACCGTCAAGATACCGACACAGCTTCTGAAGCCGGAACTAATGCTCGTCGCCGACCGCCGAGTCACCGCCAGCTACAGCGATCCCACCGGCGTAACTTCTGGACCCGGCATCGTACAACTCGGAGACATCGCCGCGAACATCACTCGCACGATCTTTGGCGACGAACCGCAATCGTCCAAAGCTTCGCAGGATGAGAGGGACGCGAATTCGCCTTCAGACGCTGAAAACGTCCTTCGCAAACGCGTCAGTGATCTACAAGGCAAGATGGTTGTTCGTGGCGAAGACGGTGATGCCAAGGAAGTATGGCTGGAGTTGATGTCGAAAGATGCGTTGGTCTCCGATGATGACTTGAAGCTTTTCGCCAACCTGGAGAACCTGACTCGCTTGGAATTTCGGGGTGACAAAATCACCGAGCAAGGGATCGCTCAGATCACCCGGATGACAAATCTCACCAAGCTTGAAATTTGGGACTGTCCACTATCTGACAAAGACTTGAGAGGACTCGCGAACCTCAGGCGACTGAATTGGCTTAGCTTGTACCGCTGCCTCAATGTCGGCGATGATTTGGCTAGGCATTTGCAGAATCTTTCGGAGCTTCACAGCATGAATCTGTACGGCACGTCGATCACTGCTAACTTTCTTGAGGCAATGCAAGGACCCAAGATTCGATTCCTGGATCTGCGGCAAACCGGTGTCACACCCGAGGACCTCTTCCAGATCGAAAACTTCCCGAATCTACGTCTCGTCAATCTGCCAGAAGGCGTCTCCGATGCAGACCTTGTGCATCTGAGTGGTCTCAGTGAACTAGAAATCTTGACGCTCCAGCATCTCAACGTCAGCGATGCGGGCTTGTCCCATCTTCAAAGGCTCACCAATGTAGAGACGCTCTATTTAAAACGAACGCGGATCACTGATGGCGGACTCGTCAATCTTGCCGGCATGACGAACCTTGAAACGCTTGACTTGTCAGGCACGCAGGTCACTGCCGCAGGGCTGGCGCATCTTGCCAAACTGCCCAAGCTACAAACCCTTGATCTGCAGCAAACCAAAATCGACGACGCCGCGTTGAACCTGCTGAGCGAGTTTCCTCGCCTGCAATTCCTGGACGTGCGAGATACCAAAACGACTCAAACCGCCATAACGGCTCTTCGTGAAGCTCGCCCGAAAATGAAGATACAGTCGGACAACTAGCTCGAGAACGCTACCTTGGTCCAGTCTTGGTTTTTGGATTGGCGTTTCTCGCCTAAAAAAATCCAGAGAATTTGTCACATCTGGGTTTGTGCATACGACTCTTCGGTGGCGGCCCAAAGTTTTGGCTGCACAATGTTGGAATTCGAGGAGTAAATTGAGTGGCTATCCCAGAAAATACCGACCTAGTTCGAGATGCCGCGCAGGGAAACCACGAGGCCTTTGAAACGCTCGTGAACCGCCACGCTGGCATGGTCACCGGCGTTGCCTACAGTGTTTGCGGTGATTTTTCGCTGAGCGAAGACATCGGGCAGGAAGTCTTTGTCGAGGCGTGGAAGAAACTTTCTACGATTCGAGATCCAGAGAATTTTGCCGGATGGATTTGCACGATCGCTCGGCGCAGGGCCATCGATGCCGTACGCGCCAAAAACTCGACTCACGCCAACTGCTCGATTGACAACATGCCGTTTGAAATTCCAGACCGCAATCAGGTAACCCCGGAGGCAAACATGTCAATGAATCAGGAACGCGAATGGATTTGGTCGATGCTTTCAGAGTTGCCCGAAATGTATCGTGAGCCCATGGTCTTGTTCTATCGCTGTGAAGAATCAACACGCGACGTGGCGATCGCATTGGGTGAGAAAGAATCGACGATTCGACAGCGACTCAAACGCGGCCGAGAGATGCTGCGTACCGAGATGACACAGTCGATACGCAAGACACTCGGCGAGACCGCACCGAAAGCGGCTTTTGCAGCTTTGGTGATGGCCAGCTTGCCATCGACCACGTACGCCGCTGGCGCGAGCGCAACGACTGCTGTTGCCGGTAAAGCGAGTGGCGTGGGTAGCACAGTCGTGAAATCTGCGGCAGCGACGGCGTTCGGCGGAGCGGCCATCGGCTCGCTGATCGGAGTCGCAGGCGGAGCATTGGGGACATGGATGAGCTGGAAGAACTGCGAGTATGAAAGCCAGCAGAGACTCATCGTTCGTCGAACAATGCACCTCCTGTTCGGAATGCTTGTTTTTGGAATTCTGGTTGGCGTCCTCATCACTGCTAAAGTCCAAGGACTTCTCGCCAGCAATTCCCTCTTCGTTGGACTATTGGCAGGCCTGCATCTTCTGGCGGTAGGTTGCACTTGCCTCTGGGTCTGGCGTTTCAACCTTGGCTACAAACGACTGGCGGATGAAGCCAGAGCGGCCGGCGAGCCGGTGCGTGAATTCGTCCAAAGACAGCGAGATGACGTTCGCAAACAGACTCAAGTGGTCCGGGCAGACGGCAGTATCGGCTACGAGGCATTTCAATGGAGGGCGGCACCGTGGTTTGGTAGCTGCATCGGATCGACGGCGTGGATGGTGCCGCTTGCTGTCGCATCCATTTGGTTTGGTTCGACCGGCTTGGGTATGTTTGCGATCGGGTGTTTCCTCGTGGCGTTACTTCTGGCTTCGGTCGCTTGGGTCCGCCGCGATCACCTCTTCGCCTACTGGTCCTTTCAGTTCGCGATTGCCGCGGCAATGGTATTGACCGCCGTCGTCCTGGTTGCCATTTCAACACTTGCGAACGCGGAGACACTTCAGTATCTGCAGTGGACTCCTTGGGGTTGGCTGGTCCTGTTGATGTACCCGGCGATATCACTGTATTTTTGGTGGATACGCCGCTCCTTTGAGCGACGCATGTTGCAATCGCCCGACTGACCGATGGTGTCTCGTCATTGGCGACGAGCGGTGGCTTGTGAGGGAAAAACCTCACCACTAGGGCAGCCTTTGTGACACGGTTTGCCTCTGTTTGTGGCTCTATTCGGCTGAAAATGCCGAAATTCGATTGCCTGCTCTGAAGCGAGACATAGACAGAAGGTGGAAGCGGCGTGCTGCAATCGATGTTCGCTTACGAAAACCAAGCGAACATTCCGTAACACAATGCAGCCGCGCGATGAGAGTAGGCAAGGAACGATGCAAGATGACAATCTGCTCTGCGAATTCGTCGAGGAAGCCAAAGAGAATCTTGGTGATCTCGAAACGCAGTTGCTGCGAATCGATGAACTGAGCCCCGACATTGACGACAATCTCGTCAATCAAGTTTTTCGCGCAGTCCACTCTGTCAAAGGTGCGGCTGGATTCTTGGGGCTCAGGCAAATCAACACGGTTGCCCACCGACTTGAGAACGTGCTTGGTAAGTTCCGAGACCACCAGCTCGTTCCCGATTCTTCTTGCATAGACATTCTGCTTGCCGCGGCTGATCGCCTGCGATCGCTTGTCGATGATGTCGAAAACAGCAACCGCTCAAACAATGACGAACTTTGTTCGCAACTGGAAGCTCTGTGTGACGGCGAAGTTAGCGATCATTCACATGGCAGAACTGAGGTTCCCCCAAACCGCAATCCCATACCATCAGAGAAAGCCACCAACGTTTCCACCAGCGCTGAACAAGTGGAGGTTGCCGATCGGGTCGAGAGAACGATCGATCGGGCTTCGGCGCACCTCTCAGCGGCAACGGTCGGACAAGAACACAAGTCGAGCACTGGTACTCCCAAGACGTCTTCCGCCGAGCCCACGGTTCGAGTCGGAGTGCGGGTGCTGGACCAGTTGATGAATCTGGCCGGTGAATTGGTTTTGAGTCGCAATCAACTGCTACGAGTTTTTGGCGAACAGGCAAAAACCGATCGCAACATGGATGCGATCGTGAGCGGAATCGACCAAGTCACGACGGAGTTGCAAGAGTCCATCATGCAGACTCGCATGCAACCCATCGGCAACGTATTCAACCGATTTCCGCGTGTCATCCGTAGCCTGTCGGGTTCGCTCGGCAAACAGATCACGATGCAGATGGAGGGAACGGAGGTTGAAACGGACAAGACCATCATCGAGGCGATCATTGACCCTTTGACACACTTGGTGCGAAACGCCTGTGACCACGGAATCGAAACGCCAAACAGGCGTGTTTCAGCGGGCAAGGCTCCTGAAGGAACCCTTCTGCTAAAGGCCTTTCACAAGGCTGGGAAAATGGTGATCGAGATCATCGACGATGGAGCCGGAATCGATCCGAATGGCCTTCGCGACAACGCAGTTTCAAAGGGCATTCTATCGTACGACGACGCAAGATCACTGAGCGATCATGATGCGGTCAACCTAATCTTTGCGCCAGGTTTCTCGACCGCCAAAGAAGTGACCAGCGTCAGTGGACGCGGCGTGGGAATGGATGTGGTCCGCACCAACATTGAACGCCTTGGTGGAAACATCGATGTCAAGTCCAGGCTCGGCGATGGAACGACCATCCGCATCACCCTGCCGTTAACACTCGCGATTGTGCCATCCATGATCGTCTTGGTCGATGGGCGGCCGTACGCCTTGCCGCAGACAAACATTGTCGAACTGGTTCAGACCGGTGGTCAGGAAAAGCGAATCGAACGAGTCAGCAATGTGGAGGTGCTTCGGCTGCGTGGTGCCTTGATTCCCTTGTTCAGGCTTCGAGACGTTCTTCGGCTTAGGCCCGATGGATCGGTCTGTGAGAAAAAAGAAAGCCAATTGGTGGTTGTCGAGTCGGGACGCAGTCGGTTCGCCTTGGTGGTCGACAGTGTACTGGATAGCGAAGAAATCGTGGTCAAGCCACTTGGCCGACACCTCTCCGGCCTGCCCCTGCTGGCCGGTTCGACCATTCTGGGCGACGGTCGAGTGGCGATGATCCTTGATGCCAGCGGGATTGCCAATCGCATGGCCATCACCAACGACTCGGACACGCCTCAATTGGTGGATGCGAACTCGTCCGTCATCGAAGACTCCAACGATCGCACACGCGTGGTCTTGCTCTCCGTCAGTGACTCTGATCATTTCGCGGTTCCGATGGACATTGTCAGTCGGATCGAGCGAGTCAATGTTCACGCGATCGATTCGATCGGGAACCGAAGAGTTCTACAGTACCGTGGGGGAACACTACCGCTGATCGAGATTGCAGATGTCGTCTCGGTCAGTCGCGTCGATCCGGCAGAGAAAGTCCACGTCGTTGTGTTCGACATTTGCGGCCGAGAGGTCGGATTGCTTGCACCCTACTTGGACGACATCTGCGACACAGACCTGTGCTTGAGTAAAGATCATGCGGTTGGGCAACGCGGAATACTCGGGGTTTCTGTGATCAATGGCAGAACCACGCGTGTGCTTGACATCTACGATTTGACCGACAGAGCTAACCTCATTCGCCAAAAGGTATCGACATGAGCGTAGCAGATCATGCGCCGACCACTGCGGTAGACAAGGAAATTCAAATCGTAACCTTCACAGTCCACGACATCCTGCTAGGAGTCGACATCGCGTATGTCCAAGAGATCAATCGGCACCTCGACGTGACCCCTGTTCCCGAAGCGTCGGAAATGATTCACGGCGTCGTGAACCTGCGTGGTGACGTGCTGACTGTGTTGAACCCTCATCAGGTCTTTGCCGTTCCTCCCTGCCAAAACCACAAGCATCAGCGAAACCTTGTGCTGAATGTCGACGGAGAACGCATCGGGATTCTTGTCGACAATGTCGCTGACATCCTGACCATCTCGACGGATGAACTGTCACGTCGCCCATCCAATGTTCGTGCCATCGACCGACAGTTCATTGACTCCGTCTACCTGCACGGCGACGAAATCATCGTTTTGCTCAATGCGACGCAACTTTTGGCGGCGATCGACTGAAGCATCCAGACATCGAAAACCTGTTGGTCACCTGAATTCCCCATTGAAGCCATCCATGAGTCCTCACGAAGACTCCAACCACCATTTCACAAACGAGGTACTGAGCCATGCGAATTCGCGGACGACTTGTTGCGGCATTCTTGGCATGTGGGCTGATTCCGATGCTCGCGATCTCCACGATCAATCTCTGGAACTCGCGTCATGCTAGCCACGAAATCGGGCGACATGCCTCAGAAGATTTACAAGTCAAGACAGAGCAACAGCTTGCGGCCGTTCGTGATCTAAAGAAGTCCGAGGTGATTGATTACTTTGGAATGATCCGAGATCAGGTCGTTTCCCTCAGCGAAGACGTCGCGATCGTGGATGCGATGCGAGAGTTTTCGACCGCGTTTCAATCGGTCTTGGATGAACGTGAACTCTCTCATGAGGACACAGAAAAACTACGCCGTGAATTGTCTGACTACTACGAGAGGAGTTTCTCCAACGAGTATCAAGAACAAAACGGTGGAAAGGAAGCGGATGCCCTCAGGCGACTTAGCCAACTCGATGGTGCTGCTGTCACGATGCAACACAGTTACATCATCAGCAACTCCAATTCATTGGGCAGTAAGCATCTCATGGATGCCGCAGCGACCGGTACCGAGTATGACAAGCTGCATGCAAAGTACCATCCGAGCATTCGAGGTTTTCTGGATCGATTCGGCTATTACGATATCTTCTTGATCGACGCTCAGACCGGCAGTGTTGTCTATAGCGTTTTCAAAGAGCTGGATTTTGCGACCAACCTGTTGGATGGTCCGTACGCAAAGACAAATTTTTCGCGGGCCTTTCGAGAGGCCCGACGCGTCACGTCGGCTGACGAGGCGGTGCTTGTCGATTTCGAGTGTTACTGGCCGAGTTATGAGGCACCCGCTAGTTTCATCGCAAGTCCGATTGTTGATGGAGACAAGACCATCGGCGTCCTGGTCTTTCAAATGCCGGTTGATCGGATCAACGAACTAATGTCCCGCGATGCCGGAATCGGTGAGACGGGAGAGACTTTGCTGATCGGAAAAGATAAGTTGCAACGATGCAACTCAAGCCGTGATCCAGAGAAATACTCCATCGTGAACGCTTTTCGCAATGGATCGGTCAATGAAATCCGATCGGACTCAGTTGACAAAGCCCTCGCTGGGATCACAGGCGTCGAAAGAACGACCAACTATCTGGGTGAAGAAGTCCTCAGTGCGTTTGCACCGGTCGAGTTGTTGGGGCTGCAATGGGGCATCGTTTCGGAAGTCACCACCACCGAAGCCTTTGTGACCGTTGCGGAGATGACTGAAGTCACCACAGCCATACAACGCAGTATGATGTTCTATGGTGCTCTGGCAGCCATCCTGGCGACCGCCGCAGTGGTAGCAGTCGGCCTGCTGATCACTCGATCGCTGATTCGGCCGATCGATGCCACCGTCGAGACACTTCGCAATATCGCGGACGGTGAAGGTGACTTGACTCGTCGTTTGGACGAGAATCAGATCGGCGAACTCGGCGACCTGGCGAGATACTTCAATCGATTCACGCAGCGAATCCATGACATCGTGCATTCGATTGCAAACAACGCCGCGACGCTCAGCGCCACGAGTTCCCAGGTCAGCGACTCAGCGTCCCATCTCAGTGCCGGCGCCACACAGAGCAAGACTCAATCCGCGACCGTCAGCAGCGCCGCAGAAGAACTGAGCATCAACATGAAGAACATCGCTCATAGCACCGAGGAGATGAGCTCCAGCATCGGATCCGTTTCGAAAGCTGTCGGTGAAATGAAGGCGACGATCTCCGAGATCGCACAGAACGCGGAACGGTCCGCAGCAGTGGCAAACCAAGCCGCAGTTGCGGCCGAAGTCTCCAACGCCAGAGTCGGCGACATGGGATCAGCCGCCAACGAAATCGGCAAAGTGATCGAAGTGATTCAAGACATTGCGGAACAAACCAATCTGCTGGCACTCAATGCAACCATCGAAGCGGCCAGAGCGGGGGAGGCCGGAAAGGGCTTCGCCGTGGTGGCAACCGAAGTCAAAGAGCTGGCGAAGCAGACCGCCGCAGCAACCGACGATATTCGTAGTCGCATCGAAGTCATGCAGGGCAGTACCGTCCAGGCGGTTGAATCGATCGAGCAAATCAGCGATGTCATCGGCAGCGTGAACGAACTGAGCCGGATGATCGCATCTGCGGTAGAGGAGCAAAGTATCACGACGCAGCAGATTGCCGAGCACATTAGCAGCACGGCGAATCTGGCTCAAAGTGTTTCTCGCGGCGTTGCAGAATCGGCCGAGGCGAGTCGTGAGATCACAGAGAACATCAGTCACGTTGACGGTGTGCTACAGGAGACCGCCAAGGGAGCGGACGAAAGTCTCGCTTCTGGTGACGAACTCTTTCGATTGGCGAGCGAAATGAAGGAGCTGGTCGATCGTTTTCGCGTCGATGAAGCCAGCATTGCTGTTTCATGAGTCGTATCTAGCAAGTTCAGTCGTTTTCCGAACAGCAAGTACCCAACCACTCGACTCGCGTACTCAGCGGGTAAGGCAACATGACAAGAAAGCTCACGGCTATCGTCGTCGACGACTCACTGATCTTTCGCAAGGTTGTCCGCGATTGCATCGTAGACTTTCCCGGCGTTGAAGTCGTTGATGTTGCCAAAGACGGTCGATCAGCGATCGAGAAGATTCTCACCCATCGTCCAGACGTTGTGACACTGGACGTCGAGATGCCTGGAATGAATGGGTTGGAGGTTCTGGAGCGTCTGCAGAAAGAACAGATCCACACAAATGTCATCATGGTGAGTTCGCAAACTCAATCTGGAGCAGCCACCACCACCAAAGCGTTGCAAATCGGTGCCTTTGATTTCATCCTGAAACCGGACCACAATGACTTGCACGAGAATGTTCGTGAACTCAAGGGTCAGTTGCGGACAAGGATCGAGCTGTTGCAACGCCGAAACCACGATCCTGTCGTGCTGCCTGCGTTGCGCAGTCAAATCCTGCCTATGGATCGTGACCATGCCCCTTGCGGGCCAGAACACCAAATGGATCGCGTTTCGGTGATTTGCATCGGAATTTCAACCGGCGGTCCCAAAACGCTGTCTGAAATGATGCCCCAACTGGTTGAATCGATCCGTGTTCCTATTTTGATCGTGCAGCACATGCCGGCATTGTTCACTGCATCGATGGCAAACTCACTCGACCGCCATTGCAAGTTGCCTGTGTGCGAGGCCGCTGATGGAATGCCCCTGCGGAATGGGCATGTCTACTTAGCCCCCGGCGGAAAACAAATGCGGGTCTCACATGCTTTGGGAATTCGCAGGATCGAAGTCAATGATGATGACGCGGTCAATGCCTGTAAACCGAGTGTGGACTATCTGTTCAAGTCATGCGCCGGTGAATTCCGAGACGGAGTCCTGGCAATCATGATGACAGGAATGGGAGATGACGGCTTGATCGGTTGCCAAAGTATCGCAAAACACCACGGGCAGATCTGGGCACAGGACAAGACGAGCTCGACCGTTTTTGGAATGCCACGAGCGGTCATTGATGCTCAATTGGCGACGCAAGTGCTTTGCGTCAATGAGATCGCTGAAGGAATCAACCAAGTCTCGCACTCCTCACACGCTTCGTCATCACTGATTGCCGCAGCGAGGTGCGTCGACACCAACGAAGTCGGATCGCACAGCATTCACCACACGGCGACGATACGATGTCGCACGAACTAGACCCCTCTTTCAATCGTGATGCGCGACGCAGTGACCTGTTGCTGCATCCGACTGAATCACTTACCAATGGGCGTCCAATTGACGGTGCAATTGAACTGTGTGTACGTCTGCATGAATGGTGCGGAGTTTATCTGGAACCCACGAAGACATACCTGATCGAGAATCGACTTCGATCTCTCATGGATGATCTCGGCATCCATGACTACAAGAGTCTGATCGAAATCGCAAGCTCTGGGAGCGGGATGCCGATTCGCAATCGAATCATCGATGCACTGACGACTCACGAGACTCTCTTCTTTCGCGACTCTGCTCCGTTCGAAGTCATTGCCAACCACTTGGTTCCAGGGATTCGTGAGATGAGTCGATTCGGATCGCCACGTTTGAGCGTCTGGACCGCAGCTTGTAGCACCGGGCAAGAATCCTACAGCATTGCCATCCAACTTCTCGAGTCGGTACCAGATATCAAACAATGGAATCTATCCATCCTGGGGACAGATGTTTCGTCGGCAATCATTGAGCGCGCGAGAACGGGCGTCTATTTCGATCATGAAGTCCGTCGGGGTTTGACACCACAGCGATTGCAAAAGTACTTCGTTCAAGAATCAGAGGACTGGAGGATCAACGATTGCGTTCGTGAAATGGTGCATTTCGAGGTGCAAAACATCAACGATTCGACTCAACCACAAGGGCCATTCGATGTCATCTTTTGTCGAAATGTGCTGATCTACTTTTCGGTCGATGACGCAAGGCGGATTCTGCAGAAGATTGCCGGTCGGCTGGCATCCAGTGGCCGACTTTTTTTGGGCAGCAGCGAGGTGCCTCGCAATATCAATGATTTCCTAACGATGGAAAATATTGGCGGGGCAACCTGTTATCGGCGAAAGGAGTGAATCAATCGCTGTGACATGGTCTCAGTATCTGAGTTCTCTTAAGGCCCGCTGTCCCCGCTACAACCTGTGAGGGAACTGCGACATTACCAGTCAAAAAACAGAGTGCCAGACCCCTGTGTATGGAAACCAACCCACATTCTAAAAGGCAGTTCCTTTCGTTCTCAACTCGGAGCAGAACCGTGATCAGCGTTCTTGTCGTTGACGACAGCAAATTCATGGCACGTGGTATCGAATCCATCCTGGCGGAAATGGGATTCAACGTCGTCGGTGTCGGACACGACGGAGTCCAGGGATTGGAGCTGTTTCAGCAAACGCGTCCTGATGTAACGCTGCTGGATGTTACGATGCCCAATATGGACGGGCTACACTGCCTCCAGAAGATTCGCGAACTCGATCCAGACGCCAAAGTGGTCATGCTGTCTGCGGTCAAGGACCAAGATACCGTTGATCGATGTATTCAGAGCGGAGCTGCGAGCTTCCTGCAAAAGCCGATCAAGCGAACCTCCCCCAAAGACCTGAGCAGGTTGTGTGAGACTCTGGAATGCGCTGTCGCTACAACGGCCTGAATCAATGAGTAGCATTACCGACTACACAAGGACATTCGGCAAGGTCGCGGCGCAGACGCTGTTGGACATGTTTGGAGTTCCGACCGACGTTCTCAGTGATGTCGAGGAAACTGTCTCGGTGGAAACGTCGCGATCTTTTATCGTGTCGCTGTACTACACCGGTACCGTTTACGGTGAGTACTTGCTGGCCATGGATGAGGAAACTGCTGCCAGGATTATCGAGATCGATGAACCGATCACGGACGAGAATCGCCACGAGGTGCGAGATCAGATCTGTGATGCTTTGTCCGAGACACTGAACACCATTGTCGGGGAAGCGATCGTTCATGTCCAAGAGTCGTACCCGAAGCTGACATTGACCGCCCCTCGTGTCTTCTTTGGCCAAATCCGCTACCCGCACTTTAAGACCGGGCGAGCCTTTCTCGAAACGGCGGCAGGAACCATCGAATGCCACTTTTGCCTCGACTTGATGCGTTTGGATCTGGCGACCTCGTACGAGGAAGCGGTGCAGACTTTGGTGACCGTTAATTCTCAGCTCAAGGAAGCCAACCGGCACCTTGCTGAGCAACAAGCTCAACTTGTCCTCACAGAAAAGATGGCATCCGTCGGAATCCTGGCCTCTGGAGTCGCGCACGAGATCAACAACCCGCTGTTCTTCGTCGATGCCAACATCGCGACTATGGGCGATTACTTGACCGCCATCGACTCCATGCTGGTTCTGTATGAAAAGCTTTGTGATTCATTGCAGGCCAATGGCAGTGATTGGATCAACGAACTGGATACCATTCGCAAGGAAAGTGAAGTCCAGGACATCGCGTTTGTCATGGAGGACACCAAGACCTTGATGACGGAGACGCGGGAAGGCATCGACCGCATCAAGACCATTGTGCAGAGCCTGAAGGACTTTTCTCAAGCCGAACGGGCTGGCATGGCAGAAGCAGATGTCAATGTGATCGCAAGTAATACGTGCAGGTTGATCGCCTGTGAACTGCCGCCAGCCTGCCGTTTCGAACAGAATCTCTCTGAGCTCCCCAAACTGATCTGTAACGCTGCGGAGATCGGCCAAGTACTTTCCAGCGTCATCATCAACGCCGTGCAGGCAATCGGCGACGAAGGACAGGTGACGCTCAACAGCGAGTCAACAGATTCTGACATTGTGCTTACCGTGACAGACACGGGTGAAGGAATATCCGATGAGCACATTGATCACGTTTTTGAACCGTTTTATTCCACCAAGACCGAGGGCCAAGGAAGTGGCCTCGGACTCTCGATCGCGTATGGAATCATCAAAAAGCACAACGGATCGATCACCATCTCCAGCAAACCGGAACAGGGCACAAAGGTCACGATCACCATCCCAGTTGCCAACCAGCTTTCGAGCGTTTAAACAATCAGCGAACAAAGTTGAGGCGATTACATCAGGGAAGTCTGTAACCTTCGCCACCGTTGCGAGTGAACAAGACACGAAGGTGCTCGTCACTGGTCCCGTGCTTTGGCCATCATTTGGTGTACCAGCGAGGCCAGCGGGGCAGGAACCTCTGGTGACAAATCCGAGATGTCAGGAGGCGTATCGGAAACATGTGCCGTCATCTTTGCGAACGCAGTCGGATAACAACTGTCGGCAAATGGTGTTTGTCCACACAGCATTTTGAACAAGGTGCAGCCAGAGCGTAGATTGTCGGCACGAATGTCGACGTGACGACTGTCGTTGACTTGCTCGGGCGCGATGTAGTCAGCGGTTCCCATCGCTTGTCTCGGTGAACGAGGCCTTGTTCGTCAATCTATTGCAATGCCAGCACTGCCTGTCTTGCAATTTCACACGCGTCGCAGATCGCAAGATTGTCTGTTCGGCGAAGAATCTGACCGACGTCCAGTCCGTCAATGAACTCGGTGACCAACACGGAAAGATCATTGACCTCGCGAGCTGCCCATCCACGGCGGGGTGCCGAAACGCCAGCCAGGATCTCTCTTCGAACTCGCATCGCACCAGGTCGAGCAGCCGACGTGAGATCTCGCCATCCATATCGGATGGCGCTAACCGTATCGGCTCAATGTTTTTTCGGGAATTCTCTGTAACAATGACCGCCCAGATGTGTGTTGTCTTTAGGAGAAATCATTTGCAAGGTCCCGAAACACGAGCGTCATTGATCGGCAAACTGGGCAAGTCGGATTCCGACGATGCTTGGGCGGAGTTTGTGGAGCTGTACCGACCGTTGGTGGTTCGGGTGGCACTGGCCAAAGGGCTGCAGCATGCCGATGCGGATGACTTGGCCCAGGATGTTTTGGCGACGGTCGGTAAGGCAATCAACTCCTTCGATCCCCTCGCAGATGGCTCCTTTCGCGGATGGTTGTTCAAGATCACCCGTAATCTCTGCGTCAATCAACTAACGCGTGGCCCCTTTTCAGGAAACCGTGGTCCGATCGGATCGGGAGACAGCGATGTACATCGAATGCTCTTACAGCAACCTGCCGACGAAGCCACGGTCACATTGTTTGAAACAGAGCATCGTCGGCTTCGTTTTCAGCAAGCCGCCGAGATGCTGCAAGCGAGATTCACTGAATCGACGTGGCTTTCGTTCTGGCTGACCGCTGTCGATGGGCGATCGATCCAATCGGTTGCCGATGAACTCGGCATGACCGAAGGATCCGTGCGCGTGGCGCGTTGTCGCGTCTTGGCGAAACTCAAAGACACACTTCAATCGGATGACTAAACCATGATCGCACGCTTCCATTACGACGATGATACTTTGCAAAAGTTGCTTGAAGATGACATCTCCGATCTTCAAGATGAATTGAGCCACCACGTCGAAACTTGCCCGCAATGTCAAGATCGATTGGAGGAGATCACGCAACGGGGACTGACTTGGCAAGAAGCCGGCGAGATGTTGCGTGAGAACCAACTCGTAGGCGAGTCTCTCCGGGACTCGCAGTTTTCAGCGTCTCCGAGAAACGCCACGACGTATTTCCTGTCACCCAGCGATCGCCAGGATTCATTAGGACGATTTGGACGTTACGAGATCATGGAAGTTCTGGGCCGCGGCGGCATGGGTATCGTGATGCGTGGCTTCGATCCCGAACTCAATCGCTACTCAGCGGTCAAGGTACTTGCACCAGAGTTGGCCAGCAGCGCAGCGGCTCGCAAACGGTTTTCTCGAGAAGCCAAAAGTGCCGCAGCGGTCGTTCATCCGCACGTCGTACCTATCCAGACCGTTGATCAGCACGGCGGACTTCCTTATTTGGTCATGCCTGTCGTCGAAGGCCAAAGCCTGCAACAACGCGTCGAGCATGACGGGCCGTTGCCGATCATCGAAGTCGTCCGGATCGCAGCGCAGATCGCCGATGGCTTGGCTGCAGCACATGCTCAAGGTCTCGTTCATCGCGATATCAAACCGGCAAATATCCTGCTCGAAAACGGTGTCGAACGCGTCCAGATCACCGACTTTGGTTTGGCCCGCGCAGCAGACGATGCCAGCATGACACGCAGCGGCGTGATCGCTGGCACGCCTCAGTACATGTCACCCGAGCAAGCTCACGGCGACGAAGTCGACCAACGCAGTGATTTGTTTAGTCTCGGCAGTGTGATGTACTTCATGCTGACGGGGCGAAGTCCGTTTCGAGCCGAGACCACCATGGGTGTGCTCAGCCGTATCGCCAACGACCAGCCTCGACCGCTTCGCAGCATTCGTCCTGAGACACCAGCCTGGTTGGAACAAGTCGTCTTCAAACTGCTCGCCAAGTTGCCACAGGATCGCTATGTGTCGGCCGAGCAATCCAAGGACCTCTTGGCCGATTGCCTTGCCCATCTGCAGCAACCCACCGCAATTCCGCTGCCCGGGGGTGTTCCAGCTTTTGATGCTCAAAGGCATCCTGCTGCAGGGAACTCAGTGCTGAGTCGCCTGAAGGTTGGACACCAACGGGGGAAATTCTTTGCGCTCGCCGGGCTCGCATTCTCTCTGGTACTCGCCGGACTACTGATTGTTCTGGAGTTCAACAAAGGCACGCTCACGATCGAGTCGGAGGTCGACGATGTACAGATCCGAGTGCTTCAGGGAAGCAAGGTAGCGGAGCAACTAACGGTCTCGCGTCAAGGAAACCAGGTGCGTTTGGCGGCAGGAGAATACGTCGTCGAAATCGATGGTCAAATGGACGGGATCGATGTTGTCGACGGCGATGTGACGTTGACCCGAGGTGGTGCAGCGATTGTCAAAATCATGGATTCACGATCCAAGTCGGTTCAAGACGCAGTGCATCCCGAACTCGATGCCGTCGACACCGCGAATACCCAGCCTGAAATCGTTCACGACCGACCAAACCAGAATGGCATTGGCTTCAACGACGGATACGAACGTTATGTCCAGATCCAGGAACCGACAACCTCGGGCGGATCCCCCACGTCTCTGGCACCACCAAGCGACGAACAAATCCTCAAAGTACTGAAAGAAAAATCCCTGTTCCCCAGTGGGATACCGAGTGTCTACGAAATCAGTCGTGACGTTCAACGTATTGTGAAGGAAAAAACTGCAGACTATGTCGATCCAACTGGAATGTATCCGTTGATCGGCAAAGCTCGCATGCATCACGCGCACTACAAATGCAGCGTCTACTTTGATGAGAATGCTGATCTCACGTATCCCGTCACTCATTCAGTGAAGAACGGAACGCGTGTGGCTGTGATCTACATCGATCAAACTCATCTGCACAAGATCGATGACGCAGAGCCAGTTGCGGATTCAATCGATCTAGCGGCGGCACCCGAGAAAGCATTGCAAAGCTCCGTCATCGACTTCACCACCGTCTCGAATCTTCGAACGAAACTGCAGCAGGCAGATCAACGCGTGAATCAGGTCACCCAAAGCATCCGAGTCTGGGAAGAACGCGTGGAGATGTGGGAGAAAAATCCTGAAGGGCGAGTGGATGGAGAAGATGTCCCCAATTCAGATTCGATGGAAGATGCCCTGGCATCTCTGGAGTCCGTCAAGGATCAGCTTGCAACACTGCTGCGAGACCGAGAATTCTTGCACCGGGAAGTGACCTCCAGGTTCGTGATTCTGCGTAAACAAGCTGAGATAGCTAAAGGGGAACTCATCTTGGCCCAGTCTGAAATCGACACTCTCAAACGACTTTACCGACAGGGGATTGTCGCCAAGCACGAGATGGACAAAAAGCAGCAGGCTGCCGCAAAGGCGAGTTTAGAGTTAACCAGATTGGACAAGCTTGTTGAACAGTACATCTCCATTGTCCGAGAGTTCTCGCTGAGTGGTTCTGCAGGACGCAACTCGCAGCGCGAGCAGTCGGTGGATAACGCGGATCCTTTTGCCAGCAGAGGTACGATGCAGGTCTTGTTTCAAGGACCAGAAAACGCAAGAGCGGTGCTGAAGACGAAAGATGGTCGTGAAATTGCGTTCCCCGAACGTGTGAATCTCCGATCCGGAGAGATGTATGCTTTCTCGCTTTCGCATGTCCCCGGGTACCCTGACTTGAGACTGTCAGGCGCCATCGGTCTGTCCAACGTCAGCGTACAGGCTCTTGCTCAGGCCCAGGCCTACTACGATTACAACGCGATTCCGATCCAGATCACAAACGCTGATATCGAGGCATGCAAGAATGGCATCTCCGTGACCAAGGTTGTCTATCTCCCCCGAAGTCAAGAGTTCACCGCGGTCTTCTCACCAGTGGAGACGCTTGATTCAAAACGTATTGATCCAGGCATCGATGTCGTCGCCGAAGCGGAGCGACTTGGAGTCCTGCTGGCGGTGCTGAAACTTGATAAAAGTAGTGAACCAAATGATTAGCCCGGCTTATTCGGGCGACTAAAAGACGTAATGGATTTCACCAGAACTCCCATGCGCAAGGAATTCTGGCGAATCCCACTACCAAGTGCGCCAATAACTGTATCGTTGGCCCTTAGTGACCCCTTGACGTCTCGCTCAAGTTTCGCCGATGCCCCACAGGTCTGCGAGCTTCTCGGTCTCCGCCACTTTGAAGGGAAATCTTTCAGCGAAAGGATGGTCGGCCACCCCAGCTAATTCACGCAATGCGATGTGAATGTGTTCTGGACGAACCCGTATGCCATTTTCAGGATTGAGTGAGAGCGATTGAGGATCAAATGGGTGAGGCATTTGGGCATCGTCCGTAGCGCCGATGACTCGGTTTCCACGAATGCCGGGTCCAAGAAACATGATGGAGCCGATTGACCAGTGGTCTTTTCCGTCGCCATTGTTGTAGTTTGGCGTTCGTCCCATCTCACTTTGCATCACCAAAACCAGCTTCTCACGAATCTGCAATTCCTCGGCACGACGCAACAAGTAGTCGATGCTGGCCAGCAAACGTGGCAGTAGTTTCATCTGGTCTTCGTCGTTTTTCTGATGACTGTCGAACTGGCCAACGGTCAAATTGGCCGAGACGCAAACGCCGGCTTTGAAGCTAGCGAGGGCGATCTCCGCCTGCTGCGAAAGAGGATCTTTGGGGACCGATTTGGGGATGTGCGGAGTGATTCGTGAAAGCGACTGTGAATTCCACTGAGCTGCATACAACATGCTCTCTGCACGCTTTTGTCTTGGCAAGCTCGACCGCGTCGCAGATCGTTGGTTTTGTTTGGCGAGCGTTTGTTCGATTCGGTCACTCGCAAAGTCATCGTGGTAGGGATGTTGAGTTGCCCCATGCACCGAATCGGCGTTCGCCAATAGCTTGAGCGACTGGATGTAGGGAACGCGGGCCATGGGAACCAAATTGGCAGTCGCTGAATAGTTGCCAAAAGTCAAGAACGACAGGGGGCATTCTGGGCCGCGACATGCCGCGACCAATGCGGCAAACGTCGGATAGGCCGCGCTATCCAAATGCCCGGTCGCCATGTAACGACTGCACGGTGAATGATTGTTGACCGAGTAATCGAGACCGTTGAGCACCAATAACTCTTTGGCGTACCGTGCGAAGAAGTCCTCGTTACTCATTCCTTCAGTGATGTGCTTGCTTGTCGGCGCGAATTTGATCTCACCCTCCGTCAGAATGTCTCCATTGTCGTACAGTCGATTGATGCCGCCAACGCCTTTGGGATCCATCAGATAGGTCGTGTCCCAGCCACCGGACGCATTGACGACAACGTAGAAAGGGCCGTCATAGGGCGGCTCAGATTCTGATTCATCGTCCGCACACGCCGTGGCGGTCAGCCCGATGCCAGCAGCACCAAACAACCTCAAAAGGTCGCGTCGATGATGAATGCTGTCCCGAATTGATGCATCACTCATACAGAAACTCCCGACGTCTCAATAGATAGGTGACCACTGACCGCCAAGCGCGGAGCGTGTAGTGTGGATCGGGGTCGCGCGGGCTGGGTTCGTCTCCACTTTTGCAAAAGTAGCTTTCTCTGGGCTCGACACTCTTGATCGTGGCAGCTTCCTGAACGATGCCGGTGAACAACTCGTATGTCTGGGCCACTTCGGCGGAATCGGCGTCATCTTCACGACCCAAGATATGCCAGTGCAGATGCACAATCGCCTCGCGGATCTTACGTTCAGATTCCGGATCGTCATCATCAGGCACAACGTCGATCTCGATGTTCGGAAACAGCAACCGCTGCTCCGCCGGCAGAGCAAAATCCGCAGCCACATTCTTGCAGGCGACATCATTGGCGAGGATCCGTTGCAGAGCACCGATCGCACCGCTCGGATCAGCCAGTCGTTCGGTGACCTCCTTTGAGTCGATACCGCCATACAGAATGGCATAGCTGTCATCCAAGCGTCCCCACGGTTTGCCAAACACCGCAACGATCTTACGTTCGACTTGTTCGGGGCTCAGCATTCGAACCACACCGATGTCATCCAGTTCGGCCAGACGATCGACATCGTCTGGATTCGACAACCCATCAGCTCGGTAGAACTTCGACGTCGCGATGACTTGGAAGATCACTTTCAAGTTGTAGCTGCTCGCTGCGAACTGCTTCGCCGCATTGTCGATCAACTCACGCTGTGCCAAGAAAGCTTTCCGCCGAGCGGCAAAATGTGGGTCGTCGATGTCGTCGGGAGCCGCAAGCACCGTGCGGCCCATCAGGAGGTAGTAGACATGTTCGGCCATTGCGATTGCGAATCGTGGATCTTTCGATGTTTGTTCTCCCAGCCATGGGAGTGCTCGCCAGCGATCCTCTTCGGCAAGATCGATTCCTTCGGATCCGGCAGCGAACATGTCGGTGAACCAGCCATCTTTCCTTGGACCGTAGTGACCATCTTCGTTGTAGTAGTCCTGGAACAGCGCAGCGATCGGATCGATGGTTCGATGGCAAACCACACATTCAGCCGCCTGCATGGTCGGGGTTTCGTACTTGGCATCAATGGCCGCCGCGTCGCTGACTCGCGGTGCCAAGTTCATGATGTCGACACCCAGGAAATGCTGATAGTACATCCGCGCCCGCAAACGATTTCGGTTTGTCTCGGTGGTGGGATATCGCCGCAGGTATTGAAACATGCTCAGCAAACCAGCATGAGGGTAGAAACCATCGGCCGTCGGCTGCACTTTCCCATTGCGGTGTACCAACGCATGGAGCCTCGCCGGAATGAACTCATAGGGATCATCCGGGTCATCAAACTGGTTTTGCACTTCGTCAAAAATGCCGTATCCACGAGCAGTGTAGGGTGACACCATTGTGTAGTCGGCGGTCAGGATCTCGCTGAACGGACGCTCGTTCTGAACGATATATCGGACCAGTTCCATGGGTTCGCGGCGGAGTGCTTCGCGGTATTGATCGGCAAGTTTGTAACGGGCTTTTTGACGTTCCTTTTCAGGTAGATGATCGAGGCTGAATTTCTGATACCAATGACGTGTTTTCTCGAAGTGGTTGTACGACAACGCGTCGTCGCCATTTCCGTTGTAGCCTCGCGTTAGAAAGATGTCATTGAATCCTTCCTGCAATCGTTGGTAAAACGCGTCCTCTTTCATGACGGACGCCAAAACAGATTCGATGCCTTTCAAGCCTTGTGAAGCGATCATTTTCCGCTCGTCGTCGGTCGGCAAGCGAGCAGCCAAAGACAGTGTGATCCGACGCAGCAACCGCTGATCCGTCAGCATGATCACTCCGTCAAAAAATCCAGCCAAGTCATCCACTGTCGGCGGCGAGCTCAGTCGGGACGGGTTCTCTTGGACTCGACGAACGAATTCCTCCAAGATGCGAAGCTCTGTTGAGCCTGCCTTGATGACTTCGCCGCCTCCATGATCCAGCCCTCCAGTCGCCTTGGCTACCAACCTTGATCGCCCATCCTGCTCCAAGTGCAGAGCCATCGCCGTGAAGGACTTGCAATTCTGCAGGATGCTCATACGGTCGTTCAGTCGAAAATCACTTTCTTCCGCTTCTCCGCCCTCTCTGTGGCACTTCATGCAAATCCGCTCGCCCACTTTGATCCACGAATCATGGAAGGCGTTTGCCGCAAAGCAAACCGGCTTTTTCCCGTCATCAGCGAACACAGCGTGCGAAAACGCCTGTAGCAAGATGAGGACAAGTATGCGGCAGGTCATTTGAAGTGTCATTGAATCGAAAACGTTCCAAGGCAGTTTTGTTGATGCAATCTACAGCGAACTCAAATACGCGACCAAGTCAGCGACGTCTTGATCACTCAGGCCCTCCAGCAAACCCTCGGGCATCAATGACGAAGACGCTGGGCGAATCAACTCAATCATATCCGTATTGACCCGGACGGTCTTTGCATCGGCGGTCAACAATGTCAGCCCGTCGACACTCCTATAGATTTCCATTCCGATCACAACCTCTCCATCGGTCGTCAAAACCTGTGTCGCTCGGAAGCGATCGGGAATCGAGTGACTGGGGTCCACTGTAGCACGCAACAGATCCGCTGGACCAAATCGTTTGTTGATCCCCGTCAACGATGGGCCCAGTGCTTTGGCTCCGTTGTGGCAATTGGCACATTGTCGAACCTGGAACAATGTCTTTCCTCGCTCCACGTTCCCGGACATCGCGACCAATGCGAGGATGGCGGGTGACTTTGCCAACCAGGCTTGCACGGTTTCAGATGCACTCTCACGCTCGGGAATTTCCTGCCCCAACTGTTTGAGGGCTTTTTCAGCGGCTTCGCGGACTGACTGATTGAATGAAAAGACTGCTCGGTTCAGTTCATGCACGTCGGATTCCGTGGGATGGCTCGCCAAGCACATCCAGCCTGCGTCGCGTGTTTCGTCTCGCTTGAGCCACTCCCTTACGACAGTTCGTGGAACGGCATCGTCACCTTGTGCGATGAAATGAGCAACGTCAGGGTCGATCGTCTCGTCGGAAACTGCTAAGCACTTGCGGCGAGCAAACTCCAATCCCTCGGGGTTCATCTGTTTGGTCCAAACCAGATGCGTGGGGTGGCCAAATGCGGGATTTGAGACCAAACGAGCTTCGACCAACGAGTCACGTCGTCGCAGTGCAACCAGCAGTTCACCGAGTCGCTCAGACCAGTTGCGATCGACATTCATCTCGCGTTCTGAGATTTCGATCGGAATCTGCAGCATCAATTGGACGACATCGTCAGTCATCTCATCACTGCGTGAGACAGGCAGTCGAGCCAACGCGATCAGACGATGAAGTCGTTCGGTGGGCGATTGCATCTCCTTGGCGTCTGCAGCGATCGCGTTCCAGGCGGCTTGCGATTCGGGTTCCAAGACCGCAAGCGTACGTACGACTTCGTGTCGTAGCTCGTTCGATGCATCGGGATGTTTCAGCATCACGCACAGCTTTTCTGTTGCCGATTCAATCAGATTCGAATCCAGTCGAGGACGAATCACGCCGCGATACCCATCAAACACCGCGGCCACTTGCTCTTCGCCACGAGGATCTTTGGCGGCTCCAGGACCCAAGCCACCTACACTTTCGATCAACAACGCCAAGGCAGAAAGACGCTCTGCATCATTGGTGTCTGCGTCCAAGCGTTCCATTGCCAGGTTCGCTGCGTCTGATTCGATCGTCGGTTCAGGACGATTCCGAAGCTCACGTATCTTCTTACCGATGTGAGACTCATGCTTTGACGTTTCGGTGTTCGGCCAAATCACATCACGCTGACGTGGTGCACTTTGATTCGGCCGAGCTGCGTCGATCAAGTACAAGCCACCTCGACTTCCCCGGCCTCCCACACTGACCACGACCCTGCCATCGGGCGTTGACGTGATGTCGGTCACTGCAAAGCCAGCGATGTCGATGGGCTTTGCAACCTCTTCGATGCTCCTATCGTCGCCGACGAAGACGACGCGTCCAAAGGTCCAATCCAGCACCCATACGCCATTTTGGAACCGATCCGGCAGACGATTGCCGTGATACCGCAAAACCCCCGTTGGCGACCCGCGACCCAACTCTGCCAACTGGATCGGCATCTGAGGGTCGTATCGGGGACGTTTCCAACTTCGCGAGACCCAACCAGCATCATCGCCCTGGGCAGTACGAAAGACTCTCGTTGGTCGATACCAAGGCAGGCTGATGTCGCGTTCGCCATCGCTGTCAAACACATCGATCATTCCGTTGGGAGCGAAATCAAAGTCGTAAGCATTGCGAAAGCCATGCGCCCAGACTTCTCGCTTGCTCCAATCGGGCGAGATCCGCCAGATCACGCCATCATGCGGCTTGGGAAATGTGGGCGACTCAACATTCTGTAGTTCGAACATCTGTCGGTTCCCGTTGCCCGCGATGAGGTACCAGTAGCCATCGGGTCCCATCCGCAGCGCGTGGGCCTCGTGCTCGCCGCCCGTTTTTATTTCAAGCATCTGGCTTGGTTCAGAATCAACGAATCCGTCGTCGTCCGTGTCGGCGACTTTCCAGATTCCGTTGTTCGCGGTGTAGTAAAGGTCACCGTCATGGAAACACAAACCTTGCGCACCATGGTTCAAGCCGTCGACCAGTGTTCGAGACGTCTCGAAAACGCCATCACCGTCGCCATCCATCAGTACTCGAATGTAACCCGGCCCCGAAGCGACAATGCGCCCAACCGGGTCCGTGGTAATCGCCGTACAATCTGGCACCAAGTCGTCATCAGCGACTTGCCGGATCGTCAGACCCTCAGCCACCCAAATCGAATCAGCCGCATCGATGAAAGAAACAAACGTGGCGCAGATCATGATCGACCAAACGCTGACGTACCCAACTCTGCCGAATGGACTTCGCCGATTTGATATTCCAGTCATAACTTTGCAACAAAGGTGAGACGCGAAAGGAAGGACGTGCATCTTACCTGGAGAAAGTGACCGATGATGACACCGGTGCAAAATGCGCAAAGATATGACGAGTTTTGCAATCAAATCTAGTCAATGATCCGGCGTAGACATGCCTCACCGAACCAGCATTGACAAGAGGAAGCACTTTCTCGGCCAATTGATGTCGCTTCTCTCCTGCGATTCCACAGTAGGTGAGTCAACGCATTGGCTTTTCTAAGGGCGATAAAGTTCTCGTCTTACAAATCGTTCGGTCCCAACGTCGCAGTCCATCGTCGATACTAACGCACCAAGTCATCATTGCTGACCGCGTGTACAGAGATAGCTTCTTGGCGTTACACTATTCGTACCCATTCGGAGGAAGCAAACACAGAATTCGGAACGGTCCTCTCAAACCTTTGGATTCAACCGCTGTTTGCGATGAAGAAAGCTGCGAGGAATAGAAAAGGGGCAACCAAGTGAGTAGCAAAGTGGAGATTCGGTCAGTCAAGTCCGTTGATGACCTCGATGCAGTGAAGAAGATATACCGCACTCAAAAAGCGTTGCTGGGTTTTCTTCCCGACGGAGCGTTTCAGCAGCGAGCGGATTCCGATCAGATTTACATCGTTTGGGTCGATGGCCAAGCTGCTGGGTACGTACTGTTCTCCACCAATCAGAGTTACGAGGTGCGAATCGCTCATTTGTGTATCTTGGACCGATTTCAAGGCCGAGGTTTTGCGAAGCAACTCATTGCCGCTCTTGTGAAGGCTCATCCGACGCACTCGCGCATTCGGCTGAATTGCCGAGCCGACTACCCGGCCGCTCATATTTGGCCGCGTCTTCATTTCACCGAAGTTCGACGATTCGCTGGAAAGAAGCAGGACGGTAGCGAATTGATCGCGTTTCATTTACCAATCAGTGAAATGCCTCTGTTCGACAGCCTCGACGGGGCGGATGAAACAGCGACTGTTGTCTGTGACACGATGGTTTGCATCGACCTGGAAAATACGGATCGACCACATCACCGATCGAGTAGCGGTCTGCGGGCGGATTGGCTAGTCGATGAGATTAGCTTGAAGGTTACACCGGAGATTTTGACTGATCTTGGTCGACAGGATGAACCGCTTCGCAGTGACATGGTATCGGCAGTCAAACGCAGATGGGATCAAGTCGTCGCGGATCACTTGAAAGTCGAGCAGCAGTTGCGAGAAGTTCGCAAGATCATGGGCGACCCAAAGAATGATTCGAGTGCATCGGATCAGCGTCACATCGCAATCGCAGCGGCTGTTGAAGCCGCTGCGTTCGTGACTCGTGATGAAGAAATATTGAGTTTTCGCGAACCGATCCTCAGCTCGCTCGGACTGCGTCTGCTTTTGCCATCCGAGTTCATCACGGAATACGATTCGGTCCTGAACTCCCATCGTTATCAGTACCGCGAACTATCTCGGTCGGGCATCGAACGAACCCGTGTTCGCTCGATCGACGAGTTTGATTTGAAGTTGTTTGTCGACCAAGCAAGAGGGGAGCGATTGAAGTCGTTTCGGGCCGAACTGAACGCGATGCTCGCTGTTCCGCGAGAGTGGGAGATCTATCGGGTCAGTTCGCGAAGCAACGAGAATATCGCTCTGATCGCGATACGAGTCTTGGAGGACGGCGGGCGAGATGTTCGCCGACTTCGATTAAATCGTGATCTCGTTGGTACGCGTTTTGGCCGCATCCTCGTGGAGTACTTCGCCGATCAACCGCTCGGTGCTTGGCGAAGTGGTGAGCGAAGAACCGTAACAATTAGCGATTTGTGTCCGTCTCCGTTGCTTTTGGACGCGTGTGCGCGGCGGGGATGGTGCCACGCGGGCGATTCGATGTGGCGGCTTTCCTTACCGGGCTGTTGGACACAGGACGCCTTGCGGTCCGAATTATCGTCGCTGCTAATGGCGGGCAGGGTACCGTCAAGAGTGATCGAAGAAATTCTGCAACTCGTCGATTTGGATCATTCGGCTTCCGGCAATGAATCGGAAACACAGCGATTGGAACGATTGATCCATCCTGGCAAAGTCGTATTCGGTCAACTTCCCACCTGGGTTATTCCGATACAGCCACGATGGGCACAGGAACTTTTTGATTTCCGGCTTTGGGATTTGCCGCTTTTTGATCCCGAAACATCGCTGGTCATCAATCCTGACTCGGCGTACTACAAGCGTCCAAGGAATAGCCCAACCGCACCGTTTGGCAGGATACTGTGGTACGTCAGCGGGAACGAGGAAAAGGGTGGTGGTAAGATTCGAGCGTGTTCAGCATTGACCAGACGTGTCGCCGGCACCGTTAAAGATTTGTTTCGGGAGTTTCAGCGGTTTGGTGTCTACGAGTGGCATCATTTGATGAAACACTTCAAAGACGCTGAGGCTCAGGGACTTGCGATAGAGTTCACGAGCACCGAACTGTTCGAAAGCCCAATGTCCCGTGACGACGTCAATGATGTGTTGGAGTCACATAGAATGAAGCGACAAATATTTCCCTCCGCTGTTGCTATTCCTGACGAAGCTTTTCAAGAAATCTATTTGCGATCTACAAAGAGCGAGACTTGACCGATGCTTTTTCTTTCAATCCATCCCAAGCATGTTCAAGCAATCGTTGAAGGCCGAAAGACAGTCGAGCTTCGCAAACGCAAGCCAAGTATTGAGCCAGGCTCTATGGTCGTCATTTACGCGACAACTCCAAAATGTGAGGTCGTCGCAGTTGCTGCCGTCGGAGCCATTCAAGTTGGAAAACCGAGCGAAATTTGGCGAGAGTGTGGCGAACTAGCGGCGGTGTCCGCAAGAGTTTTTGATGACTATTTCTACGGAGCGGAGAAGGCAGTCGGCATCCACCTATCGAACATCGGAGTATTCAAAACGCCTGTCTCATTGCCAGAGCTTCGCCGACGATGGGACGGTTTTCAACCGCCGCAACAGTATCGATACCTGAACCCATCGCAACAAAAGTTTATCACGACAAGAGAAATCAAACGCGGCGGTTGCTTGACCAGCTAGCTGCGGCATTGGTCAAGCGATTGTCGCGATAGTGGGGCAATCGGTCGTGTTCAAATCCCACCAAGTGCAATCTCGTTTCGTGAAAGTCACGCACGTGAACAGGCTTCTCCACCGCCCGCAATCCATGTTCGTCGCTCGCTCCATGATCTCTCGGGCAAGAGTGGCCAAGCTACTTCACTTGTTTTCAGCACTCCCCTCTGAACAACGCACCCGCGTGATCTCCAGAGGATGCGAATAGATGTTGCGAGACAACGACATTTCTTACAGGCGTTGTTGCTATACTTTTTGAATGTGACCTATGAACGACCACTCCGGCATGTGCCCCCCCCCCGCCCGCAACTTCCATTCCTATGCCCAATCAAGAGAATCGTCGCCAATTTGTTCTCGGCGCGGGCTCCGAGGCTGGCGTGGGATTCTGATTCTCCGCTTCTATTGCATAATCTGCAGGTTAGAAACCTGCACCACGCGATCTTTACCCGAAACAGAAACCTCAAATGAAACTCAATTTGTTCCTTTCCACTCTTTTCTTTGCTTTGACTCCATTCACCAGCTTCGCCGACCAAGCAGGCAAAGCATTTACCGATGCAGCATCTGCGGGACCCGCGTTTGCTCTGCAAGGGGAGTACAGAGGGACGGTAACGACCGAGGAAGGCGAAAAGAAGTTTGGCGCACAGGTGATCGCACTTGGTGGCGACGAATTCACCGTCGTCGGGTTTCACGGTGGCCTTCCAGGCGACGGATGGAAACGCGGCGACAAGCAAATGACGATACCTGCCAAACTGGTCGACGGAAAAATCCAGGGCATGACTGATGGGGGCGAGTTTGAGATCGCTGACGGAAAGATCACGGTCACTGTCGATGGTGAAACGATCGGCAGGTTCGAAAAAGTAGAACGCAAGAGCCCCACGCTGGGCGCCAAACCACCAGCAGACGCAGTGGTTCTCTTTGACGGTTCATCCGCAGACGCATTTGAGAATGGCAGCGTGATCGAAGGCGACTTACTGGGAGCCACCAACTGTTTCACAAAAGATAAGTTTGGTGATCATCATCTGCACATCGAGTTTCGCACCCCGTTCATGCCGGACGCGCGTGGTCAGGGACGTGGAAACAGCGGCGTTTACATCCAAGGCCGTTACGAAATGCAGGTGCTCGATTCGTTCGGCCTGGAGGGCAAGAACAACGAGTGTGGTGGAATCTACTCGATCTCAGAACCGATCGTGAACATGTGCTTTCCGCCACTCTCCTGGCAGACGTACGACATGGATTTCACTGCGGCACGCTACGATGCCGATGGCAAAAAGATCAAAAACGCTCGGGCAACCATCAAGCACAACGGAGTGGTGATTCACGATGATTTGGAACTGACCCACGGGACTCCCGGCTACCACGCCGAAGGTCCTGGCCCCGACTCACTTTTTCTACAAAACCATGGAAATCCGGTCGCCTTTCGCAACATCTGGGTCGTCAAAAAGTAAACTGAAAGCAGATCGCTTGCCCTCCCGCCTCGCCGCTGTCCTGCCCTGCCTGCTTAACTTCCTGCCTGCTAGCCTTCCTGCCCCCGCCTCCTGCCCGATAGACTTCGATGCGTCTCGCTCATTGCTGGATACTATCAGTCGGTGTCGCATGCCTTAGTGTTGTATGCCTCAGACCGCAGACATCCCTTGGATCGGATGTTTATGAGCTCGCCAAACGCATTGACCGGCACATTGATGCGAGATTGAGATCCGAAGAAATCACGCCGACCGATTTCGTTGATCATGCTGCATTCTTGCGGCGCGTCACGCTTGACTTGGCAGGTCGCATTCCCACACAGTCTGAGTTGGACGACTATTTGAATGCGGAACCCCGTGATCGAAAGCAAAGGCTTGTCAAGCGGCTGATTGAGTCGCCCGACTTTGCCTATCACCAACGCAATCAATTGGACATCTTGCTGCTGTTGCGTCAGGAGCACAATGACAAATGGCGTGAGTACTTGTTGGAGGCGACTCGTGACAATCGGCCCTGGGATCGACTGTTTCGCGAAATCATGCTCCCAGAAGAATCGCCCAGCAGCGATCCGCGGCCGGTTGCATTCTTGAAGCGACGGACGAACGACCTGGACGCGATGACCAACGATTCGAGTGTCACTTGGTTTGGCGTCAACGTTGCCTGTGCCAAATGCCACGACCATCCGCTGGTCAGTGATTGGACACAGGCACACTACTACGGCATGGCGGCATTCTTTCAACGTACGTTTCAGACTCGAAAGGGATTCATTGGCGAGCGGTTCGATGGACGGCCGAAGTTCACTGACGAGAACGGCGAGCAGCAGGAGGCCGAATTCATGTTCTTGACGGGAACAAAGGTGGCCGATCCGCCACTTGAGTTCTCCGAAGAAGAACTCAAACAGTTGAACGAACAAATCAAGCAAGCCGAACGCGATGATAAGGCTGAAGTCCCGCCGCGACCCGATTTTCGCCCCCGCGCACGTCTGGTTGAACTCGCACTCTCGGACGACCAGCAGCAGTTCTTTGCCAGGAACATCACCAATCGCATCTGGGCGAGGTTTTTTGGACGCGGGATCGTGCATCCGCTGGACCAAATGCACTCAGAGAATCCACCCAGTCATCCTGAATTGCTCAGTGAACTCTCTGATGATCTGCGTGAGTCTGGCTATGACCTCCGAAGGCTGATTCACGCCATTGTTCTTTCAGAACCCTATGCCCGATCGGTCGAGCGAGCATCAGACGCAGCGCCGATGCCCCCGGAACTGTTTGCCGCCGCCGTTCCAAGACCGCTTTCACCACGTCAACTTGCCCTTTCGCTGAGAATGGTCTCAATCGGCCCGGAAAAGATGCTCCAGTGGCAATCCAATGAATGGGAGAAACAGCGCGAGCAATTGGAGCGTCAAGCCGATGGATTGGCCCGCAGTCTCGTGATTCCCGACGACGATGAATTTCAAGTTCCTGTCAGTGAGGCTCTGTGGTTCAGCAACAACCAGACAATCGAGAACGACATCCTGAACGGATCGGGTGATCGCTTGGTGGGGTACCTTAAAACGCTGGAGTCAGACTCACAACTGGTGAGCGTTGCCGTCAAAGTCATCTTGTCACGCGAAGCCGACGATGAGGAAACCCAGGCGATGGCAACTTACTTACGTAGCCGCACGGATCGACGCGAGCAAGCAATCAAGCAGATCCTTTGGTCTTTGCTTGGTTCACCAGAATTTCGTTTCAATCACTAGGATGATGTTATGAACCAAATGATCAACCGCCGCGCCTTGTTGCGTGCCGCGGGAGCGACAGCCGTCGTGTCAAACATGGCGGCGATTGACGCGTTGTCTCAACCATCATTCGCCAGTGAGTTGGCTCGTGGCGAAAAAAGTGTGATCTTGCTCTGGCTGGCTGGTGGAGCGAGCCAGTTGGAAACCTGGGATCCCAAGCCGGGACGGCTGACCGGAGGACCGTTTTCCAAGATTCAAACCTGTATACCTGGTGTCGAAATCTCGGAGCTGTTGCCCAAGATGAGCACCCGGCTGGACGAGACAGCCATCATTCGATCATTGAACACCAAGATCGGAGACCATGGACAAGCCTATGAGTTGATGGATCGAGGCCGCGTCGGGGAGCCAGGTGTCCGTTTCCCGCATCTTGGTGCCATCATCTCGCATGAATTGGGCCAGATCGATAGCCGAGTTCCAGACTATGTTTCGATGTACACGTCAACGGAAGGTCGACGGCAAGGCTCTGCCGGTTTCCTCGGCGCTCGCTACAACCCGATGTTCTTGACGGAGAAGATGATGCCGGAGAATATCGGGCGTCACGATGCGATCAGCCAAGTCGACCATCAAGACCGCGCGGCTCTACGGGACTTTTTGGCCAAGCGGTTTGTTCGCGATCTAAAGAATCCATCGGTCCATAGCCACGAGAACGCTTACGAGCGTGTTCACGGGTTGATGGCATGTGATTACCTGTTTGATATCGACAAAGAGCCCCAGTCGATGCGAGATCATTACGGCCCCACCCAATTTGGACAGCAGTGTTTGATCGCCCGTCGGTTGGTCGAGGCGGGGGTTCCGTTCGTCAAGGTTGCCCGAGCATGGTGGGACAGCCACGGCCAGAATTTTGAAACACATCAAGAACTGTGTGCCGATCTCGATCAGTGCATGAGTGCGTTGCTGGACGACTTGAAACAACGCGGTCTGTTGGAGAAAACTCTCGTCATCACTCTTGGTGAGTTCGGTCGAACCCCGCAGATCAATGGTAGCCTCGGACGAGACCACTTTGCCAACGCGTGGAGTTGTACGTTGAGTGGTTGCGGCATCCGCGGAGGAGTCGTTCACGGCAAGACCGATGAGGATGGGCAAAGTGTTGTTGAAGGTGAGATGAACGCTGGCGATTTGTTTGCAACTATCTTTGCCGCGTTGGGAATAGAGCACGACAAAGAATACATGGTCGGTAGCCGACCGGTTCCGCTAAGTGACTTCGGCAGCACACCCTGTCGCGAGGTGCTCGCATGACTCCCGATACTCTCAAAAAGGTCTCAGACTGGCGTTTCGGAGACATCCTTTTTTGCGTCGCAACGGACCAGCAGAACGATCGCATCTGGTTCGGCTCCTCCGATTTTCACGTTTACGAACTCAATACCTCTGAGGAGAAACCGCAGCGAGTCGCCTTTGAAGGCGACGGTCACGAAAGTTATGTGACGGGACTCGTGCGAGTCGGCAAGGCATTGGTCTCGTGTGGCTACGATCGTCGTCTCGTTTGGTGGGACATCGAGTCCAAGCGATCCACACGTCGAACCGTTGCGCATGACAAGTGGATACGTTGTGTCGTCGCTTCACCAGATCAGTCGCGGTTGATCACAGTCGCCGATGACATGCAATGCAAGGTTTGGGATGCCACCTCAGGTGAAATGCTGGCGAGCTTCAGTGATCACAGCGCACTGACGCCGCATCACTATCCGTCTATGCTTTATGTCGTCGCAGCCTCCCCTGACGGCCGCTGGATCGCAACCGGTGACCGAATCGGTCACGTCGCGATCTGGGATGCGAGTTCCTTTGAAAAGGTCGGCGAGCTGGAGACTCCCATCATGTACACATGGGATCCGAAAGCACGCCGGCACAGTACGGGTGGCATTCGATCGCTCTCGTTCTCGCCGGACAGTCGTCGATTGGCGGTCGGTGGGGTTGGCAAGATCGGAAACATTGACCACCTGGATGGTCCGGCTCGTCTGGAGGTTTTCCAGTGGTCGACTGGAACTCAGGCTCTGGAACGAGAAGACAACAAAAAGAAGGGTTTGATCGAACAGATCGTGTGGTCGCCTGACGGAAAATGGATTCTGACGGCAGGCGGTGACAACAACGGCTTTGTAACCATCTACGACGCTGAGTCTGGTGAGTTGTCGCATCAAGACGGACAGGACGGTCACATTCATGCCGTCGCATTCGACCATGATTTTTCTAACTTCTATGCTGCCTCACACCATCGCGTCACGCGTTGGACGATTTCCTGAGGCAGTCTCTTTCAATTAACCATCTCATTCAGCTCAACCATGCCAACGACTCTTCTGAAGTTTGCGATCCTGACCTTCGCATACCTGCCGCTACTTACAACGGACCTCCACGCAGACTGGTCCAACTGGCGCGGACCGAATGACAATGGAACTGCCGACGTGGGCAGTCTGCCGGCCGATTTGAGCAAAGCCAACATGAAGTGGATCGCCGAGCTGCCCGGCAAAGGTTGCTCGACGCCGATTGTTCATGATCAAGTCATATACTTGACCGCGCCGGTTGACGGCAAAGACGCCCTCCTGGCGTTCGACTGGGACGGCAAGCTGCTGTGGACGACAACATTTGGAGTTGAGAACGCCGGCAAACATCGCAACGGCTCCGGCAGCAACGCGTCGCCCGTGACCGATGGCGACGCCGTGTTCGTGTACTTCAAGAGTGGCACATTGGCGGTCGTCGACATCAAGGGTGACAATCGGGGCAACGTCCGTTGGGAAACAAATTTAGTCGAGCGGTTTGGCAAAGACACCCTGTATTGGGATCACGGCACCTCGCCCGTTCTTACCAAGGGTCATGTCATCATGGCTCGGATGCACAACGGTGAGTCTTGGATCGCCGCGTTTGACAAATCGACCGGCGAAATTGCTTGGAAAGTCGCCCGAAACTACGACGTTCCCCGAGAATGCGACCACGGTTACACGACGCCGTTGGTGATTGAGCACAACGGACGGGAGTCGTTGATGGTGTGGGGCGGTGAGCATGTGACGATTCACAACGCGTCGGATGGCGAGTTGGTGTGGAGCTGCGGCAATTTCAATCCCGAAAAGAATGAACTTTGGCCGGCGATTGCAACACCGGTTATCGTCGGCGACACCGCCGTGATTTGCTATGGCCGAAATGACCGCGGCATCCCTCGCACCTTCGGAATCCGGTTGACGGGTTCCGGAGACGTGACCGAGACCAATCACGCATGGGACCGCGACGACACCGGCACCTTCGTGCCCACACCAGCGGTACATCAGGGACACGTGATCATTGTTCGAGACAAAGGCGAAGTCGACTGCATTGATCCGGCAACCGGGGAAACGATTTGGAGTGACGCATTTCCCAAGCACCGTAACAAATTTTATGCGTCGCCATTGATTGCCGACGGCAAACTCTACGCACCGCGAGAGGATGGCGTGGTGTTCGTCGCTGCGATCGCTGACGGAGGACTCAAGTTGCTATCAGAAAACGACATGCAGGAACCGGTGATCGGATCGCCGATCGCGATCGGAGACCGATTGTTCATTCGCGGCGAAAAGCATCTGTACTGCCTGTCGCAATGAACACGTTAGCTAGGCAACGTCACTTAATTCCATTGCACCCGTAAATTCGAACCACCAGCATGGCTCAAGAAATCAAATGGAAGCCCTTGGGATTGGGTGGATTCGGCGGCATGATGACACCGGCAGCGAGCCGACTGGTTACGGGCGTCGATGGAGAGCGAAGACCTCATCTGATTATCAATTGCGATATGGGGGGCGTCTATATCTCGCGTGACTTGGGTCAGACTTGGCAACTGTTTCACTACCGGCAACTGAGAGGAAACGCAGCGGTCAAACCCGCGTTTGCGGCGGACTACGGGTTGCCCGGAAAGCCGCTGCAGATTTACGCCGGGGCGGCGTTCGGGCAGATGAAAGTCACCCACGACGGAGGCAGGAACTGGAATTTCCTCGGACCCGAACGCACCGTCACGAATTTTGAGCTACGACTCCACGGTGAAATCTTTGTCCATTCAGAGGACTCATCACTTCTGCTCGTGGGAGCATCAGACGACTCTGAGTTTTTTGGATACAACCTTGTCGACCAAAAGGCGAGATGCAGCAACATCGAGCTGAACAAGAGCGTTAACAAGATCAATCGCTCCATCGACGGCGGGGCAACTTGGCAGTTCGTTGCGAGTTGGCCAGATCCCACCGCGACGGCGGCCATCTTTCACGAAACGCTCGGCTTTCCATTAGCGTTTTACTTCGACCGCCGCGCTGCCAGTGAGGGCAAGGTCATTTTTGCGGCGACACAGAAAAAGATCCTTGTCTCCGAGGACCGAGGAGCCACCTGGGGCGAGTTTTCGATTGAAGGACTGCCAGAAACCGAAACGCACGAGCCGCTGATTCGCTCCTTTGCCGGCTCATCCAGCCCCAACGGAGAGCTGCGACTGTATTGCACGGTGAAGAGTTTTGAACACGAGAATCGCACAATCGACGGTGGGGTTTACCTGTGGCACGAAGATGGGCCGTGGAAACGGCTTGAGAAATTGGAGAACAGACGACCAACAAACAGCGAAGATGGGTGCCGGCTGATTCAGTTTCATCAAGTTCTTACGTCCGACGAAATGCCCGAACTGGTTTATGTCGTTGCGGCCAACACGGGCTTCGATCCCATGGATTTGGATGAAGGAGTGCATTCCACTCTGTATCGTTCGACGAACGCGGGATTGACTTGGGATCGCACCTTTTTCCCCTTTCCGTCTCATGACGGAACGACGGTGGTGCCCTACAACGTCAGCAACAATTGGGCGACGGTTCAAAAGACGGCACTGCTGCAGTCACAGCTTGGCAGCCCCAAACCGTTTGTGAGTGAAGAGCCAGCCAATGACGCTGCTGTGTCGCCCGACCAGACGGACGTCGTGGTTTGGGTCGGTACACGCAGCTATGTCAAGCAACCTGGCCAGCCAGACAACTGGCTCAGCACCGACTCGTCGCTCGTAAAGAATGGGGTGCCGGAAAACGCCGGCCCGGAGAGCGGATGGATCTGCAATGGATTGGTCGTCACCGCCGTATGGCACTACCACATTGATCCACATGATTCCAATCGTCACTTCATCGCCTACACCGACTGCAACTACGCGACGTCGACGGATGCGGGCCAATCATGGACGTGGGGGAAGTATGAATTGGCGGGAGAGGACAGTTTTTGGCAAAACACCGTTTACGAAATCGCTTACGACCCCAAGCCAAATCCTACGGCTGGAAAGCATACTCGTATGTGGGGCGCTTTCGCGTCGGTGCACGACATACCGAACGGCAATCTGATTCTGTATCATCAGCCCGGTTTGATCGACGACCCGAACTTGGGAACCGTCAAGGATTCGATCGGCCGCGTCGGGTTCAGCGAAGATGGCTGGACCTGGACCTACCATCAGTTGCCGGGCGACGGCAGCACAACCAAGTCCGTCACTTCGGTTTCGTATTCGCAGTCCGAAGCCGCCATTTATGCGACGGTCTTTGAGGACGGGATCTATCGTGCCAAAGATGAACTCGCTAACGATTTTCAGTGGGAACGGATTTCGGATCACTTTGACGCGTTTCCGAATCGACGATTCTGGCGAGTGACAGCACACCATGACGGAACGCTCTTTGCCTTGATCACTGCATGTACGGCAAAGATTGGCGATTCCATCGACTTCGACAGTCGCAATCAAGGCGTGGGAGTCTATCGGCGTGCTCCAAACTCAGCAGACTGGCAGCAGATTGGTCAATCCGTGAGTCCACCATTCCGGTGGCCGCGAGACATGGCCGTTGATTCCGACGACAGCAATCGAGTCTACCTCGCGGTCAGTGAACCACTCAAGAACGTCAATCGATTGGACGGCAATGTGGTTCCGCCCGAGGAGTCGGGTGTCTATCAATGGAGCGTCGTTGACGACACGTGGCGTCGACTGGAGCTCAATGGAATATCGGGCGAGTACCGTCACTTCAGCGTCTACATTCATCCGACGCAACCGGACTGGATTTACATCTTGTTGGAGGGTGAAATCGGTGGTCTCATCCGTGAACACTCAGGCCTTTGGCTTTCCAGAAACGGCGGCAAAGACTGCGAAGCCTTCAAGCAGTTTCCGTTCATGAACATCCATCGCGTGTGGATATCGAAGGACGATCCTGACACGATGTACGTCTGCACCAACGGAGCAAGCGTCTGGAAAGGCCCCGCCGATCCGGTCAACGAATTCCCATATCACGCCGTGGAATCGGATCCTCCCGCTTGATTCTGCATCAGAGAATGAAGCCGACAGAAAGTCATCTTTTATGAAAATCTCTATCGCTATGAGTCGACTACGCCCGACGGTCACTTTGTTGACGTTTTTGCTCTGTACGGTTGCCACAATCGCCGCGGAGCCGCAGGGGCAACTTGCGCCCAACGTCGGATTTGAGGCGGATGAGGATGCGGATCGCTGGCCGGATGGATGGGGGAAAGTGGACGACGGCACCTGGCGCGTCGAGCAGAACAATCACTTTGTTCGGCTAACAAGCCCCGAAGCGGGCAAGATGGTCATGCTGTATCAGGAGATTCCAATTCCGGATGATGTCAAGGCGATAGAGATGTCTTGGCGGCAACGTGTGTCGGGACTGAAACTGGGAACACAATCCTGGTTCGATGCTCGCATCATGCTGGAATTCATGAACGCAGCGAGGGAGAAGATTGCTTCGACTCCTGACACTCCGACCCCGAACGCCCCAGCCGCACGAAAGGATAGCGACGGTTGGGTCCAAAAACGGATCACCTTCCTGGTGCCTCAAGACGCAACGACGCTGAAACTCATGCCGTCACTGTTTCAGGTCAAGTCAGGTGTTTTTGATTTGGACGATATCTCATTGCGTCCTATCGATCCCGTCCCGCTTCGTGAGTCGGTGCAGAAGGCGACGGCAGAGCGACAAGCAAAATATGACGCTGCAGCGGCGTCGCGACGCAGCAAGGCTGCCAGGCAACTCGCGTCCGATGGAACACTGATTTCCAATGGTGATTTTGAAGCTGATTCCAAAGCCGACGGCTGGCCAGACGGTTGGGGGCGTCTCAAGGAAGGTGGAAGCTGGGAAACAGAAGGGGACAATCATTTCCTACGCATGCAATCACCGGCCCCTGGCGCGATGGTGATGCTGTACCGAACAATCGACTTACCTGAGGGCACCTCGGCACTGGAGCTGACCTATCGGCAACGAGTCACAGGACTCAAAAAGGGAACATCACCGTGGTTTGACGCGAGAGTGATGCTGGAATTCTCGGGCATCGACGGCAAGAAACTCTCCGGAAAGCCGTCTCCGCCTTACACGCAAAAGGATACCAGTGGTTGGGTCGAGAAAAAGACGCGATTCCTGGTCCCCGACGACGCGCTGACGTTGGTGTTGATGCCCTGCCTGTTTCAAGTCGAATCGGGAACGTTTGACCTGGATGATGTGACACTCAAACCGATCGATCCGGCACCTCTGCTCGCCGCTGTAAAACAACGCGAAGCCGAAGCCTTGGCACGCGTGGTGCCAATGGAAGAACCGGATCGAGCGAAGTGGCCACCCATTCTGAAGGTGGTCGGCAACCGACTGCACGATCCCGACGGTCGCGAAGTGTGGTTACAGGGAGTGAACGCCGGAGGGCTTGAGACTCTGCCGCAGGACAAGCAAGCGATCAAGTCTGTTGTCGTCGCGATCGACGACTGGAAAGCAAACTGTGTCCGTGTTCCGATGAACGAAGCCTTCTGGTATGGACGGAGCCCCTATCAGAAAGATGGTGGCAAAGAGTACCGTCAGACGCTCGATCAGATCATCACGCTTGCGGCCAACCGCAGTGCGTACATCGTGATTGACTTGCATCGCTTTCGTGCCCCGAAACCGGAACATGCTGACTTTTGGAAAGACTTTGCAGCGGCATACAAGGATCATCCTGCCGTTCTGTTCGATATCTTTAACGAACCCCATGACGTCACTTGGGAACAATGGCGAAACGGTGGCTCAATCGCGACTCCCAAAGCAGCAGATGAGTCGGCGTTTCTCAGCGACGAAGAGAAACAGAAGAATCGATCATTTGAGTCTGTTGGAATGCAAGGGTTGGTCGACGCGGTGCGTTCTACTGGTGCGAAAAACATCATCATTGCCGGAGGTATCTTCTGGTGCAACGACTTACGAGGCATCACGCAAGGCTATGCATTGGACGACAAGACAGGCAACGGCATCATGTATTCGTGGCACACCTACAATTGGCACACGGACTGGGAAGAACGGATGTTGGCCACGGCAAAAATGCATCCGATCTTCTTGGGTGAAGTCGGGGCGGACATCAAGAAGATGGACTTCATCCCCGCCGATGATCAAGAAGATCCTTACACCTGGGTGCCGGACATGCTCGGTTTCATCCAAAAGCATCGACTTCATTGGACCGGCTGGTGTCTGCATCCCCGTGCCACACCCATCATGATCTCCGATTGGAGTTACACACCAACTCCCTATTGGGGCCGATTCGCCAAAGAAGCTCTTTCAGGCAAACGTTTTCAGCTACAACGAACACGATAGTGTCGGAACATGTTTTCTGTAGCCAAGCAAATTGCTTTCGTTGGGTCAGTCACACGGGTGCTTTCGCATTGACGTCGTGGCCCAATGGGGCCGTGCGGGACGGAAGAGTTGACGTTTGGAGCGACGATCTTCAGCAGCACGAGGAGGTTCCTTTACTCGCCAGACCTTTGAAAGATGACGGTGTCTGCCACTGATTCCAACGTGTCATTTCACGCTTGCTGCTTTCTTGAGTGCCGCATCGTCGCCAGCGACGAGGAGTGTGTCGGAGTCTTTCAGCAAATAATCTGGGTCCGGGGTCGCAGTCATTCTGTCAGTCAGGACATCGTGCAAGGCGACAATGGAAATGTCGTAGTTTTGTCGCAACTGAAGTTCACGAATCGATTTGCCATACCAACTGCTCGGAACTCCCATTTCCTGGACGCTGAAACCGGACCCTAGTTTGACGTAGTTCAACAGCGCCGAACCACTGATGCGTGCGGAGAGCGCTTTGGCCGTGTCCTGCTCAGGAAAAACGATGTCGGTGACGCCGATCCTCTGCATCACACGAGCGTGGTCATTGGACACGACCTTGACAAAAATGTCTCTAACGTTCGCATCGTGCAGAGCCATCGTTGCCAAGATGCTTGACGAAATATCATCACCTGTTGAGATGATCGCTGCGTCGGCATCGGTCGCACCGACGCGACGAAGTGTCTCCACATCTCTGGCATCACCCACTGCCGCTCGTGTGACAAACGTCGCCAAACGGTCGATCACCTCACCATCGAGATCGATGGCAATGACATCATGCCCGTTCTCGGACAACGATCTGGCGACCGTGAATCCAAAGTTCCCCAGACCAACAACGACAAAGCGTTTCATGCGATTCTCCAACTCTTCAGTAGGGCTTAACCGACAACGACATCTTCGTAGGCAAGGCGATAGCGGCCACCTGCGGTGAGACGAATGACAAGAGCTGCCGCAATCGACAGCGGACCGGTTCGCCCGGCAAACATAAGAAAAATGACGACCCAACGAGATGGCGTGGATAGCTCCGAGGTAACGCCCATGGAAAGCCCGACCGTATTGAACGCACTCGCAACTTCAAAGAATCGAACAATAAACGGCTCACTTGCGCCATAGGCATCACCGATGGAGGCAAGCAGAAACACGCCAACAACGACGATTCCAATCGCGATCACAAACAAACCCGTCGCTCGCTGAATGGTCTCAGAAGGAATTGAGCGATCAGCAAAACTTGCCGTCGAGTGGGAGCGAAGCCGAGACCATGCCAATAGCCCGAGCAAAGCAAAGGTCGTCGTTTTCATGCCGCCCGCAGTCGATCCCGGAGAGCCGCCGATCATCATCAAAATGATGGTAAGGAAGTTTGTGCTGTCAGATGCCGCTCCATAATCAATCGTGTTGAAACCGGCGGTGCGTGGCGTCACACTTAGAAAAAAAGAGTTCGTCAATTTATCCACCATCGACATCTCTGACAAAACGCCGGTCCATTCAAATACCGCAAATATCGGCCAACAACCAAACAGCAGCAGGCTACTGACCACCAGAACAAGCTTGGTGTGGACTGACAAGCGACGCACCGCTTTATTCCTGCGAATGAACCGCTGGTGAAGTTCTTCCATCGAGATAAATCCCAGGCCGCCAGCGATGACCAAACCTGAGACGACAACGATCGTCGCAGGGGAATGTTGAAAGCCCATCAACGAAGCCGAGTTCGTCGAGAACCCGGCGTTGCAGAAGGCGCTCACGGAATGGAAAATCGCTGGCCAAAGTGAATCCGTCCACCCGAGTTGCGGTCCCCATATGACGTAGAGCATGATCGCTCCAGCCGCCTCAAAGAAGAATGTGAATCGGACAACATCGAATATGAGTCTTCTTGCGGTCACTTGAGGCAGCATATGTCTCGCACCAACGGCAAGATTCTCAGTGCTCAACGAGGGTCGCCCACCCAAAGCAGATATGATGACGCTGGTCAGAACAAGCATCCCCAGTCCGCCGAGTTGGATCAGTAGCAGAATGAACGCTTGCCCCATCGGCGTGAAATACGTTGCGGTATCGACAACAATGAGGCCTGTGACACAAACGGCGCTGGTGGACGTAAAAATCGCATCGGTCCAATTGAGACCTTCATCCACGTACAAGCCGGGGACAAATCGCAAAACAGCCGCTCCGAACATGATCAACGCTAGAAACGACAGCACAAACGTTTCGGCTGGAGCTAAACCACGTGGCTGACGAGAGGACAGAAAGCCCCGCCTACGAAATCGTCGAGGTGGGCTCCTGGTCGCAGAACGGGATTGACGAACTGTTCGGGTCACAGAAAGAACCTTCGCAAACGAATTGCACGGATCGATTGCCACAAAACCCAATGATTGAACCGTATTATTCAGGTGGGGCCAAGGCCAATTACAAATCCAAACTTGATGCATAAACACCCATTCAACCAAATTCCCTATCGCCCCTGTCCACGGACGGTCTCTTGTAAATTGAATCGCAAGTTTTGCGTGTTCTTTTGAGTTGGTCGGCCAGGCTCAATGCGACCCTCGCCGGATCAGTTTATCTCCGTATTGGCTGAGCATCGGGTTGCTGCTTGGACGCTGTTGCCTCCAAAACACGCACGGAGGCGATGGCGAGCCGATCTGGCTCTTGGGAATTGTGCTTGGAGGACTATCAGCGATTACCGTTCGTCATCGTAGGCTTCCGGACGATGCCCGAGTGAGTAAAGCACGTGGAAGATTCCATTGCACAATACGACCGCCAAGAATGCGGCCATCAGCGTCAGGCTGGAGACCCGCTCGTGAATGAGGGTCCAGACGAATTGGCCAATGCATAGCGAGGATACGATCAGCAACGTTGGCTTGCGAGAGATCAGCTCCACGACAACGGCTCCAAGCGGCGCGCCCAGTGCGACGACCGGTGCAGCGGCCAACCAGTTCGCAAATACCTCGGGTTCAACGCGATAGATGTCTGGTCGAATTGTTCCCAACAGCAAATTGAACATGATTCCGATCACCGAAGTGAAAGCCATCAGGCAAACGGAAGTCGGGATCGAGATTTTCAAGTCAGCTCGATACAGGAGCACGAGTGTGGCGTAAACGAGCATGTCGATACCGACTCCGGTAATCGACGCCACAATGCCGCCGGCCAACCCAATGCTCAAGCCAATCGGCAAGTCAAACCGACGCCAGTGCTGCGTTATCCCTTCGGCAGCAATCAACTCCTTGAGCTTGACCAAGTGCATGATCCCAAAGCTTGCCCACACCACGCCGAACAACAGCTTCACCCACAGGTCGGGAATGAACGGGGCGATCAAGGCGACTCCGATCGGTGTTCCGATCAAGGAGCCAAGCATCGAAGCCCCCAACAATCGCCAGTGCAACGGTCGACGGGCGTTGAGAATGTAGATGCTGGCCGAGACCATGCCGATCGACTGCACCGCCAACCCGAAATTTCGGCCTAGCGAACCGGGCATTTCAAAGATCAGTACAAGTACTGGAAACCCTACCGTCCCGCCTCCCATCGGCGTCGACCCAGCAACATAAGAACCGAATGACATCGCCAACGCGATCGGCCAGTGTGAAATGACGGTGCTCCAGTGCCCGCCCATGATCACGATCAGCGACCAAACAAAATAGAAACCTGCCAGCCAAATCAAAAATGGCATCATGCGTCGCAAGGAAACCAGCATTCGTACTACGACCGTTGGACTGGTCGCATTTGGACTGGGTGCATCTGCCGTCGCGCTCACGATAGCCATCCCTCGCTGGCGCTCCGATGGGGCTTTCTCACCATCTTCAGCAAATCAATCAGTTGCTCTTTTTCTCGCTTCTTAAGATGCCCCACTTGCCGCTGGTGCATTTGGAGAATCGCGTCATGCATCTCGTTCACCAACTTGAGACCTTGCGGAGTGATCGACGCTTCCACAATACGGCGGTTGGCCCGAGGTCGAGTCCGCCGGACCCACTTCCGCGACTCAAGACGATCGAGCATCCGCGTGATGTCGGGCGCCTTTGAAATCATTTGCCTGCTTAGCTCCATCGTCGGGACTGGGGCCGGGAGGTTCGACTCGAGAATCCGCAGTACGTTGTACTGTTGAGCCGATATTCCAAAGTCCGCAAGGCATTCGTTTTCAATGCCCCTCAAGATGTCGTACGTCTTCCACAGGTCCAGAAAGACTTTTTGCGAGAGTGAATCGAACGGTATGGCACTCGCGTCCGCGGCTTTGACTGTACTTTCCATTCCGCGGATTCTGCTCAAAGCATTCTCGTTCGTCAAGACGACATTTGTTGCAACGAATAAAAAGCTGACGAGCGGATTGACATGCTATGCCACGAGCAAACGACTGCTCGACTCCATGCTCCAGGGCCAATTTCGAGGCGAACAGGGTGGGGGCAACGCCATTTCAGCCTCGCTGCTCATTCAATGCCATCGCCCCCTTTGGCGGAGCCCCCGCCTCGCTTACCACGTCTTGCTCGCGATCTTGACACCTTCTTGATGTGTTCGTCGAGAGTCTTGAGCCCCACTTAATACGGGCATTCCTAGACTTATCCGATGAAAGGAACAAGTGGTTCATCATGTTTGCGTTGGGGATCGTAACGTTCGCCAGCTTGTTTGGTTTTGCGATTCTTTGCGAGCGACTTTAAGGACTAAACCATGGAAATGTTGCTGAACATCTGCGTCATCGCTGCCACCGTCTTTGCATTCGGCTATCTGGGATTCGTCATCCTGTGGCCGGAGCGATTCTAAGTCAAAGGGAAAACAATGCTAGGACTCTCCATTCCGTTGATCATCATCGGGGCTACGATTGCGCTTTCATGGCCGCTGAGTCGCTACATGCGTTGGGCCATGGACTCAATGGGCTCGTCGTCACCACCGAATCGCTTTGATTCACTCGCTGTTGGTGTGTTAGGAAATGCTGCTTCCAAAGGTCAAACATGGAAGGAATACTGCGTTTCGATGCTCGTGTTCAACGTGTTTATGTTCGTGGTTGTGTTCACGATCCTTACAACTCAACAATGGTTGCCTCTGAATCCCGACGGTAAAGAAGGGCTGGAAGCGAGCCTTGCTTTCAATACCGCAGCCAGCTTTACCAGCAACACGAATTTGCAGCACTATTCGGGTGAAGTTTCGATGAGCTACCTGTCCCAGCTTGGGGCACTGATGTGGTTGCAGTTCGTCAGTGCGGCAACCGGATTGGCTGCGGTGACGGCGCTCTGTCGTGGGCTTTCGGGTCGAACCAACTTGGGCAATTTTTATCAAGACGTGTGGCGAGCGACCGGATTGATCTTGCTGCCGTTGGCGTTTGTGCTGGCAAGTTTGCTGGTGTTGTTCGGCACGCCGATGACGCTAGAGGGTGCTGCGGTGGCAACGACACTGGAAGGTGCAACCCAGACAATTGCCCGCGGGCCAGTGGCCGCCTTTGTGACGATCAAACAACTGGGCACCAATGGCGGAGGATTCTTCGGTCCCAACTCAACGCACCCGCTGGAGAATCCGAGTTTCTTTACCAACGTGCTGACCAACATGGCAATCATCTTGATTCCCATGGCGACGGTTTGGATGTTTGGCTGGATCACGAATCGAATCAAGCATGCCGCAGTTGTGTTTGCCGTGATGCTGGTTATCTACACAGTCTTTGTAGGCTCCGCGGCGATGCTCGAAAGTCAGCCGACGCAAGCGTTTGCTCGGCTTCCCGTTGAAGCGGACATGAACCTGGAAGGGAAGGAACTGCGGTTCGGCACGACCGCAGGCGCGTTATGGGCTGTGTCCACGACATCCACCAGCAACGGGAGTGTTAACGCGATGCACGATAGCCTCAATCCGTTGACCGGTTTGTTTCCGATGGCAGGGATGTGGTTGAACGTAATCTTTGGTGGTGTCGGCGTGGGGCTGATCAACATGTTCTTGTACGTGATCACCGCGGTCTTTTTAGCGGGGATGATGGTCGGACGAACGCCGGAGTACTTGGGACGCAAGGTCGAAGCCCGCGAGATGAAGTTGGCGATCCTGGCGTTGTTGGCGCACCCTTTCTTCATCTTGGGCGGAGCCGCGATCTTTGCGTCGAGCTCATGGGGACTGGCCGCTCTAAATAATCCCGGCAGTCATGGTCTGAGCGAGATCATCTATGAATTCAGTTCGGCGGCGGCCAATAACGGGTCTGGCTTTGAAGGTTTGGGCGACAACACGGTGCCTTGGAATGTCGCGACTGGCGTTGTGATGTTGCTGGGCCGTTTTATCCCGATCATTGCTCCGCTGGCGATCGTCGGCTCGATGGCTGCCAAGCGAGCGACTCCTGAATCCTCAGGAACCTTTCGCGTGGATACGCCGACGTTTGGTGTCGTTCTCATGGGAACTGTTCTGATCGTTGGAGCCCTGTTGTTTCTGCCGATCGCCGTGCTGGGACCGATCGCTGAGTTTCTCACGGCAGTGTAGGGCATGCACAAAGTGGCGTCGGCCGTTGGCTGACGCTGGGATGCTTGTCGACGAAGAGTCGACACCACCGTTACTTCAACTTCTTTCAAACGAACTAACAATGAGTACTACAGCACAACCTCACTGTACGAGCCCTGCGAAGAAACGCAGGGACGCAGTCACTCTGCTCAATCCAAAACTGCTGATTCCGGCGGTCGGCCGGGCGGTCACGATGATGAATCCTGTCACGATGATGCGCAATCCAGTCATGATGGTCACGGAACTGGGAGCTGCCCTGACAACGCTGGCAACCATTGCAGCGGCCGCTAATGACACCGCTGGCTTTGAATATTTCTTGGCAATCACCGTCTGGCTATGGCTAACGGTTTGGTTTGGTAACTTCGCAGAGTCCGTCGCGGAAGCACGTGGTCGCGCGCAGGCGGACTCTTTGCGGAGTGCCAAAACCGACGTCATGGCGACCTTGGTTGCCAAACCAGGTGAGAAACTCGGTCGCCAAATTCCTTCTTCTGAATTGACCGTTGGTGATCTAGTGGTGGTGCGGATCGGCGAAACGATCCCAGCGGACGGGGAAGTGATCGAAGGCGTTGCCAGCGTGGACGAAAGTGCGGTGACGGGCGAAAGCGCCCCAGTGATTCGCGAAAGCGGTGGAGATCGTTCCGCGGTGACCGGTGGCACGCGAGTCATTTCGGACTGGCTGGTCATTCGGGTCACGGCCAAGCCAGGCGAAAGCTTTCTTGACCGCATGATCGCGATGGTCGAAGGCGCGCAGCGTAAGAAATCGCCGAACGAAATCGCCCTTACAATCGTGCTCGCAGGGTTCACTCTGGTGTTTTTGCTGGTCTGCTCGACGCTTTACCCGATTGCCCGCTATTTCGATGTGACGATCGATGTGCCAACCATGGTCGCACTGCTCATCTGTCTGATACCGACAACGATTGGTGCCCTGCTGGCGGCGATTGGAATCGCTGGCATGGCTCGCCTCGGACAGGCCAACGTGATGGCCATGTCAGGTAAAGCCGTCGAGGCTGCCGGTGATGTCGACGTGCTGTTGTTGGACAAGACCGGGACGATCACACTCGGCAATCGCCAAGCGGCCGAATTCCGACCTGCTCCGGGCGTTGACGCTGCGGCACTCGCCGATGCCGCTCAGATGTCTTCCTTGTCGGACGAAACAGCGGAAGGCCGTAGCATCGTCGTCTTGGCCAAGCGTGAGTTTGGACTACGGGGGCGTGAATTGGAGGAATCGCAAGCCGAGTTCGTGCCGTTTACAGCACGAACACGGATGAGCGGAGTGAACGTGAACGGTCGACAGATACGCAAGGGTGCGACTGACGCCATTCGCAAGCACGTGGAGGATCAAGGTGGTGAGTTTCCCGAGCAGGTCGCACGCGACGTCCAGCAGATTGCCAGCGAAGGAGGGACACCGTTGGTGGTTTGCGAGAACGAACGCGTACTCGGTTCGATCTATCTGAAAGATGTTGTCAAAGGAGGGATCAAGGAACGATTCGGTGAGCTTCGCAAGATGGGTATCAAAACTGTCATGATCACTGGAGACAATCCCCAAACCGCAGCAGCGATCGCAGCCGAAGCGGGCGTTGATGACTTCCTCGCAGAAGCAACTCCCGAGGCCAAACTGGAGTTGATTCGCAAGTACCAACAAGATGGTCGCTTGGTCGCGATGACGGGTGACGGCACCAACGATGCGCCGGCGCTGGCACAAGCCGACGTGGCGGTGGCGATGAACACGGGAACGCAGGCGGCAAAAGAAGCGGGGAACATGGTCGACTTGGATTCGAACCCCACAAAGTTGATCGACATTGTTTCGGTCGGCAAACAGATGCTGATGACGCGTGGTGCGTTGACGACATTCAGTATTGCCAATGACGTCGCCAAGTACTTTGCGATCATCCCCGCGATCTTCATGGTGGCGCTGCCCCAACTTGCTGTTTTGAACGTGATGGGACTCGCGACTCCACGCAGTGCCATCCTCTCGGCGGTCATCTTCAACGCGATTGTCATTCCGTGCTTGATCCCAATTGCGATTCGTGGCGTTCCTTACCGGGCCATGGGAGCAGCGGATTTGCTGCGACGCAATCTACTGATCTACGGTCTCGGAGGTCTCATCGTGCCATTCGTGGGCATCAAGGCAATCGATTTCCTCTTGGTTGCCACAGGTCTGGCTTGATCAGATTCCGACATATCACTCCGTCTGCTTGTATCAACCGTTTGGGCGCTACCCTGATGAAGCAGGATAACCGGGGCTAACGCCCAAACGGCTGATGAATCCGGATCATCCCCGAGTCCCACTCACCAACCAACACTGATAGGATAGAACGATGAACAACTTCTTTTCATCTTTGAGACTGACCGTCTCGAGCCTCGTCATTTGCTCAGTGATCTACCCGGCGGTCATCTTGGGTTTTGCGATGGTCGCCGCACCGGAATCACGGCAAGGAAGTCTGATCCGCAACGAGACGGGTGAAGTCATTGGATCACGTTTGATTGCTCAATCGTTCACTCGCCCGGGCTACTTTTGGCCACGTCCCTCAGCAGTCGATTACGATGCCAGTGCAACAGGAGGCAGCAACTTATCGCCGACCAACCCGGCGCTGACCCAGAGAGCTGCAGGTGGCATCGCGAAGCTGAATCTGAAGAGTGGGCAGAAGGTACCTGCGGACTTGGTAGCGGCATCTGGTTCGGGCTTGGATCCCCATATTTCGTTGGCATCAGCGAAATTGCAGGCCGACCGAGTGGCCGCGAGCCGAGGTTTGCCTTTGTCCGTTGTAGAATCGCTCATTCAAGACAACTTGAATGGCCGAGCTTTGGTGGTCCTTGGCGGCGAACCGATCGTCAATGTTTTGACGCTGAACATTGCGCTCGATCAAGCGATTGCGGATAAGGAATAGGCGGATGCAAGACAATCGCCCCACTCCCGAACAAATGTTGGCGCGACTGCAAACCGAAGGCGACGACGGTTTGGCGGCCAAGCGACGAGGCCGGTTGAAGATTTTCTTCGGCTATGCGGCGGGTGTGGGGAAAACGTACGCGATGCTGCAAGAAGCCCAGCGTCTTAAGTCTGATGGACACGAGGTGGTCGTTGGATACGTGGAACCGCACGGGAGACGGGAAACGGAGGCGTCGCTCGAAGGCCTCGAGCAATTGCCACTACGCCAAGTCAACCATCGCGGAGCACTGCTGCAAGAGTTCAATCTCGACGCCGCACTATCGCGCGAGCCGGAGATCATCTTGGTCGATGAACTGGCTCATACCAATGCGCCGCAATCGGTGCACTCCAAACGGTGGCAAGATGTCGAGGAACTGCTGCAAGCCGGTATCGACGTTTATTCAACGTGCAATGTCCAACACGTTGAATCGCTGAATGACATCGTCGCCAAAATCAGCGGAATCGTCGTCCGTGAAACCGTCCCAGACGATGTCTTCCGACGAGCAGATGAATTAACGATCATCGACATTGCACCAGAAGAACTGCTCGCTCGGCTGAAAGAAGGCAAGGTGTATGTGCCGGCGCAGGTCGAACGGGCACTGGAGCGTTTTTTTCGCAAAGAGAACCTGTTCGCTCTCCGAGAACTTGCTTTAAGACGTGTGACCGAACGCGTTCACGCCGATGTGGAAACAGCGCGTCACGGACACGGAGGCAACGATGTCTGGCCGACGGGCGAGACGCTGTTGGTGTGCGTCGGTCCAAGTCCTTCGTCCGCCTCCGTCATACGCTCGGCGAAACGATTAGCCAATGCTATTCAAGCCGAACTTGTTGCGGTGCACATCGAAAACGCATCGACACAACAACTACCGTCCGAGGCACGCAACCGCTTGGTGAACCACCTGCGGTTGGCCGAGCGACTGGGAGCCGAGACGGTCACGCTGGCTGGCGACGATCTGGTAGCGGAAACATTGTCCCTGGCTAAGCGAAAAAACGTCACCAAGATTGTGATCGGCAAGTCGGACGCTTCTCGCCGTTGGTTTCGTCAGCGTGCGTCGATCACGGATCGCTTGATTCAGGACAGTGGGGAAGTCGATATCTATGTGATTCGCGGTAAGGCGACTGGCGATTCGATGGTAGGCAACGACCCCGAAACTCGAGCCCCATCGGCGTCGACGCAATCGAAACTGTTTGGATGGCTCGGCACGGTTGGCATTCTGTGCTTGGCCACCAGCTTGGCTTGGCTGTTGGATCGGCTAGGTGCCTCGGAAGCTAATATCGTGATGGCATTCCTGCTCGGTGTCGTTTGCGTGGCGCTACGGTATCGACGCTGGCACGCGTTTGTTGCCTCGATGGGTGCTGTTCTGCTGTTCGACGTCTTCTTTACCACCCCGTACTACACCGTCGTGGTCGATGATGCGCAGTATCTTGTGACGTTCGCTGTGATGGCGGTTGTTGGCCTGATCGTGACCGCCTTGACGCGCCGATTGCGCGAGACACTTTGGCAAACGCAGCGGAACACTCGCCAGACCGAAGCTCTCTACCAATTGGGGCGAAAGCTTTCAGGAATCAGCGGACAACAGTTTCTTGCGTCGGAAGCCGAACGAGCGATTTCCGAACTCTTTCAGTTGCAGGCAATCGTGTTGCTGCCGGACGACGGAACGTTGAGGCCCGTTTTTCATCGTGAAGCTTCGTTTGCAGCAGACCCATCAGAGCTGGCCGTTGCTCGATGGGCATTTGAGCACGAGATGATTGCCGGGCGAGGTACCGAAACGCTCGCCGCGTCCCAAGCTACGTACCTACCTCTGCTCTCGCCCGCGGGAGCGATGGGAGTTTTAGCGATTCAAGCCGAAGATGTGGAGCCGTTGTTCATCCCCGAATCCAGACGCGTTCTGGAAGCTTACGCTTCGCAGTTGGCATTAGCATTGGAACGAGATCGGCTGGCCATCGAAAGCCAAGAGGCGACGTCGGCGGTTGAAAAGGAACAACTTCGCAGCACGTTGCTGACGTCTCTTTCACACGACTTGCGAACTCCATTAGCGGTTATCTGCGGCGCGTCCAGCAGTATACTGCATGCCAATTCAAAACTAGACACTGCGACACAGCACGAACTGCTTGAAACGATCCACGACGAGTCCGCACGGCTGTCTCGTCTGGTTGAGAACCTATTGCGTTTGACGCAGCTTTCATCAGGACACGTCGAGGTCTCGAAAGAGTGGTTTCCCGTGGAGGAATTGCTAGGATCAGCCCTCGGCCGACTCGAACACAGCTTGAGTTCGCGGAACATTCGGATTGACTTGAAGCCGTCGATGTTGATGGCGCATTGCGACAGTGTTTTGATCGAGCAAGTGTTTATCAATCTGCTGGAAAACGCTTGTCGCTATTCACCGGCTGAATCCGAGATCGAAATTCGTGGCCGGCAAAAGGGCAAGCGAACGATTCTGGAAATCGCGGACCACGGTCCGGGAATTTCAAAAGGGGATGAACAAAGGGTGTTTGAAAAGTTTCAACGTGGAGAACAATCCAGCACGGATTCTCGGGGCGTCGGCTTGGGGCTAGCAATTTGCAAAGCGGTGATGGATGCTCATGGTGGAAAGATTTCGGTTTTCAACGCAGAATCTGGGGGTGCCGTCTTTCGGCTAGAACTCGTCGCCGACGAAATGCCACCGACTGCAGGAGAACACACCGAAGACTCGCTAATCAGCGGTGCCGAACAATGACTGACAATCTAGCCGATGGTCGATTGATCGCAGTGATCGAAGACGAAGCACCGATCCGAAAGTTTCTGCGAGCGAGTCTCAGAGCCGAAGGCTATCGCGTGGCCGAAGCGGATACGATTCAGGGTGGATTACGAATGATTACCCAGGAACCTCCGGACTTGATTGTTCTCGATTTGGGATTGCCCGACGGCGATGGCAAGTCATTGATTGTCGAGATACGAGAGTGGTCGACTGTTCCAATCATTGTCGTTTCCGCACACGACCAAGAACGAGAGAAGATTGCCGCGCTCGATGCGGGTGCTGATGACTACCTGACCAAACCCTTTGGAGTCGGAGAATTACTTGCTCGCCTGCGAGTCGCGATTCGGCACCACACAAAGACATCAAGCAGCTCGGAAACCCAATCGCAGATCTACCGTCATGGGCGGTTGCGTGTCGAATTGGATTCGCGACGTGTATTCCTCGATGACGACGAAGTACGGTTGACCAAAAAGGAGTTCAATCTTTTAGCGTTACTAGCTCGAAACGCCGGCCGAGTGATGACACACCGCAATCTGTTGAAAGAAATTTGGGGACCACACAGCACACACGAAAGTCACTATCTCCGCGTCTTCGTGGCCAACTTGCGAAAGAAACTCGAAGCCGAACCCGCTCGCCCCCGGTTGATCATCACCGAACAAGGCGTTGGCTACCGGCTAGCAGAGTCCGAAGAGTGACACCGCTTTGATGTTGCTGCAAGATCGCGGTCGAGCAACGATGCGTCGTGCAGTTTGGTGGCGTCTTGACGCACCTTGGTTCGTTGAAGTGCGGCTCTGGGAATTTGGCGATTGTGCGGGTCATTCAGGATTGCCGTCGCTTCACGGGGTGCTGTCTCCCTTTGAAACTGGCGAGAGTGACTCCAGAGCGTCGACGAAATCAAAGTGAGGAGCAGGCTGGATTTTTTGCACCAGCAAGGAAGCAATGATGTCGAAAGTAGTGCTAGCAATATGCTTCGTAGTCGTCAGTCTTAATAGCAGTTACGGCCACGATGGCCTTCGCGGGCGTGCAGATAAGCACGCACCTGCCGCGTTGATAGGTGATCACCTTCATGATCCCGGAGAGTGGATGGTCGAGTATCGGTACATGAATATGTACATGGATGGCAATCGGGCCGGGACTCAACGCCTTAACGACACCGACGCCGTTGCCTTTGGGGCGACCAGCAACCCCGTTACCAACCGAGGTGCGTCGCCGACCAACATGACCCACGAAATGCACATGGTTCATCTGATGCGGGGAATGACTGAGGATGTGACTTTTTATGCGATGCTCATGCTGCCCTCGATCACGATGGACCACATTCGTGGACCGATGAATCCGGCAGGTCCCGGCACTTCATTTACCACTCACAACAGTGGATTTGGCGATACAACCATCGGCGCACTACTTCGTCTGTATAGCGACGAAGACGACGATCTACTCTTCAATCTGGGTGGCTCGGTTCCGACAGGAGACATTTTTCGAACCACTTCGATTCCGACAGGCGGCGCGGTCGAGCAACCTTTGCCGTACCCGATGCGTCTGGGTTCAGGAACGTTCAACGCTCGCCCCGGAGTGACCTGGAAACGGTATTTTGAGTTTGGATCGTTCGGATCGCAACTTCAAACTGATCTGCCAATCGGCCGAAACTACCGAGACTATTCCGTTGGTGATGAGTTCCGTCTGAATTCTTGGTACAGCCATCTGGTCGGCCGAAATCTGTCGACCAGCATTCGTATCGAGAACCTGTGGCGCACGAACTATGACGGTGCTGATCCCATGACGCCGGATGCCGTCATCAGCACGAACGTCGAGAGTTTCCGCGGCGGCTACACACTCAACCTCGGACTGGGAGCTGCGGCACTGGTAAGCGGACACCTGCTGAACGTTGAGTTCATCCCGATGCTGCATCAAGACTTGGATGGAATTCAACTTGAAACCGACTGGTCGCTCGTGGCGAGCTGGTCGAGAAGTTTTTAGCGGGTAGCTCCGACGAAGAACTCACCCCGAAAAAACAACGTGAACGGATTCACCATGATGTATTCGCGTCCTCGAGCCGCGTCGCTCAGGACGTTTGGGCTGCTGCTCACACTGAGATTGTCGCTATTCATGACGGCACCGATTGCCGCGGCTCAGTCGGCTGATGATCCGTCCGCAGTTAATCCAAACTTCGAAACAGTTGAGTCCGACACATCGATCGCAACCATCAAGCAGCTACAACAGCAGCTTGAAGAGCAATCGCATTTGCTGTCTGACCTTCGCGAGCGTTTGGATGAATCCGAGCTGGCGTTTGGACTGATCTCGGATGTATCGGACGACTCGTGCACACCGGGGATGAGAGAACGAGTCGCCTTGGTGGCCGAGCTACCGGTGGAAGCAAGCTGTGACGTGGCAGCCTTGGGCGAGAAGTCACGCAAACTCAACTACTTTGTCGATTACAACCGCGGCTGGCGGATTGAACCGTTTGATCGACAAGAGCATCCTTTCGACTTGCGGGCGAACGGCTGGATTCAGTTCCGACACCACGAATTCTCACGACAGTCGGAATCATGGACCGACAACGCGGGCGTGACGAGGCCGATCCGGAACCGCAATGCGTTTGATATCGAACGTGCACGTTTGACGCTGAGTGGCCATGCCATTGATCCGCGTCTCAGCTACTTTGTGCAGCTCGATGGCGACACGGATGGCGGGGACACGGTTGACTTTTTCGACTACTGGTGGGCATGGCAACTGACCGATCAGTTCCAGATTCAAATGGGCAAACGAAAGGTTTCAGCTAGTCGCCAATGGTTGTTGGGCGCGCGGCTCACCCGCTTCATCGATCGTCCGATGGCCAATGATTTCTTCCGCCCCGATCGGACGGTCGGCATCTGGGGCATCGGGCAATTTGCAAAGCATGGCCACTACGAGCTGATGGTTGGCAATGGTTATCGCACGGCGAATTTGCCGAACTCCGTGACCGACACCCGGTTCACCTTCGCGGCGACCAGCTACGTTGACCCCAACGGCGACTTCGGCGGTCAAATCGTCGACTTCGATGGCACCACTTCGCCCTTGTGGCGACTGGGACACTCGCTGGTGTATTCGCCACAAGCTGGGAACGAATCGGGGATCCCTCTCGATGAAGCCGATTTTCTGAGACTTTCCGACGGAACTCGACTGACTCAGACGGGGGCGCTCGCCGCTGGAACAACCGTGTCCGATTTCGACTTGTGGTTCTACGGTGTCGATATGTCCTGGAAGTATCGCGGCTGGAGTGCGACATCCGAAGTCTTCTTACGTTGGATTGACGATATCACGGCAGACGGCGTGTTGCCACAAACCAATCTTTTTCAACATGGCTTCTATGCTGAAGGCGGACGATTCATCATTCCCAAAACGCTCGATTTGAATTTGCGGTACTCGCAAGTTGCCGGTGATTTTGGCACAGCAAGCGAGATTGCTTCCGGTTTCAATTGGTACCCTCTGGCCAAATCGACGATCAAGTGTTCCTTTGACGCAACCTATTTGGATGGAAGCCCGCTGCAGAATACCACCAGTGATATTCTTGTCGGCGACGACGGAGTCCTGTTCCGAAGTCAGTTTCAGGCCGAGTTCTAGGCGTAGACGGAACATTCACGCAGTCATTCTTAGTTCGACTGGTTCTGCTCAGTTGCATTGTCTTTCTGGGCGACGTCGGCATGCGGCGACTTGTGTTGAGCCTCTCGCGTCGAACGATTGCTGGCGGCTAAGCTACAAACCCGAAAAGAGAATAAGGCCGCTCTGAATTGATGCAGGGAATCGATTGCAGTGAAGTTTTTGATCGAGTTGTCGTCTTATCGTTTGTTGAGCGGCACGTCGCGAAAATGCACGTGGCAAGCTTTGCAGTTGTCGGCGATGATTTTGGCTTGAGCGGGAATCTCGGCGGGTACCTCAGCGGGCAGCGTTTGGCCGTTGCGACTTGCTTGCCACTGGGAAAGCAGCGTCTCTAATTTCCGGGCCGCGGACTCTGACTCACGCAGCATCCGCTTGAATTCTTCGGGCTCTGCGTTCACTTCTGGCGTCCGCAAGAGTTCGGTGTAGTGCTCGCGCAACAACAACGCCTCGTGGACAGGATCGAGGTCAGGATGCTTTTTGGGGGTCTGCCAGTTCGATCCCGCGATCAACTGGATGTGCTCGTAAGTGTGCCCCAGCCCCACCATCGCCTCTGCCATCGGGGGCACCTCAGCGACTTCGGGGAGTTCGGGCGAGAAACTGCTGAGCTCTGCTGTTGGGAGCGGACGCGACTGGCGAGCCGACTGGTACAGACCGACGTAATTCTTGTTCGTGCCAGCGAGTTCAAGGATCTCGATTGCTTTTTCTGGCTTGACGAGTCCCGCCGCGACGCAGGCAACGCTGGCCGCCGCCGGACTTCGATGCTTGCCGTGATGACAGTGGATGTAGACGGGGCCATCCAAAGTTTGAACTGCTTTGGCAAGTTCCCAGACACGCGATTCCGGCACACCGTCGTAGCCGTGTGGTAGATGGACATAACGAAGACCGTACTTTTTCGCCGCCTCCAGATCGGGTTTCATTCCATCGACACTGATGATCGTCTTGATGCCCAACTCGGCCAACTCCTTGAACGCGGCATCGCCTTCGGGAAGTCCACCTGAAATGACAGTGGCGTGCACTTGCACCGGATTGGGGAGATGTGACGCCTCCAATCGGCGAGGCAAGTTGTCGCTGTCCTGAGCCGTCACTTGAGAGTCACATAATCCAACCAGAACAATCAACACCACGACAAGCCAGCGGATGATTGGGCCGCAAAGATGAATTGTCGATTTGAGCTCATTCGCTTGCATGGTGATTCTTTATTGCTGGCAGTTGTACGCTGAACTTACGTTAGGCCTCGTTGATCAGCGGTTGCCCCGATTCTACCACGAAGGCGGCTCGTGAGGTGATTTTTCCGCCAGGCTGGGTGACTTGGTCGACGACACGATAGTCGGCGCGCCACTGGTTCGGTGTCACGTCGCAGAGGATGTATCCACGTTGCAAGTTGTGAAACTTGACACAGGGATTAGCGCTGAGTAACTGATCGATGTTCTTGGGTTGATCGACGCCGTTGCCGCCGCTGCTGAGCGAAGTCGCCACGAACTCGGTCGCCACGGGCTGTTCGTCCGGCTTGAGGTCATCGACACGAAGTTCATTGGCCCAGTTGCTGTGGATGTCGCCGGTTAGCACCACCGGATTACTGATCTTGCGGTCTCTCATGAATCGCATCAGTTCCATGCGTTCGAAAGCGTAACCGGGCCATTGATCCATCGAGTATTCAGGATGCTCTACATCAGCCACACGATTGACCAACCCCATCATGACCTGCTGTGCCAGAACATTCCAATGCGCGTTGGAACGCAGGAGATTTCGATACAACCAACCCCGTTGCTCACGTCCGAGCATGGTTTGCGTTTGGGCCATCGCCTCTTCATTCAGCGGAGACCGCCGGTCGAGATTGGGCTGATCGCTGCGATATTGACGGGTGTCCAGGACTTGAAAATCCACCAAACGACCAAACTTTGACTCTCGGTACAAACGCATGTCATGGCCGCGCGGCATGCAAGACGCTCGAATGGGCATCATCTCGTAATAGGCTTGGTAGGCGTTGGCCCGCCTTGCCAAGAAGGCGACCGGATCGACTTCTGCTTCTTCCGAAATTTCGCCGGCGCAGTTATTGTCGAATTCATGGTCGTCCCACGTCACGATCCATGGAGCGACCGCGTGCATGCGGCTGAGCAGCGGATCAAGTCGATACTGTGCGTGACGAATCCGATAGTCATCCAGCGACTGAATCTCACTTCCCTGATGCGTCCGCACTTTCCCGTTGCGGCCGGCCTCGTATTCGTAAATGTAGTCGCCCAGATGGAACACGAGATCGACGTTGTCTTCGACCATCTGTGCGTATGCCGTGAACAACCCCTGTTCGTAGTTCTGGCAAGAAGTCACGGCAAAACGAACTTTGTCAGACACCACATCCGCTGCGGGCATCGTCCGCGTGCGTCCAACCGGACTAATCGCGTCAGCGACAAGAAAGCGATAGAAGTACCAACGATCAGGTTGCAAACCGTCCACTTCGACATGTACCGAGTGCGCCAGTTGCGGAGTCGCCGTGTGAGTACCGCTGGCGACGATTTTGGAAAATGATTCATCGTCGGCGACTTGCCATTGCACATCAATGAACCGAGGGGGCATGCCACCGCCGGGCTGTAGCGGTGCCGTTGCCAACCGAGTCCATAGCACCACGCTCTGATCGTCAGGATCACCCGACGCGACACCTAAAGTGAACGGGTCGTTTGTGGGGGTATACGATTCGCCGGCGCTCGCTCCCGAAACTGAAATCGCATAGACCGAGAGCCCGGACGCGAAACTCATGAAGCGCCGGCGGGTCAAATTGCCGTCGATGATACGCTGCTGTTGTTGAAATTTCATGGTTGATTGACTCTGCAAAAACGACATGACAGGGTGTTGCTGCTGTCCCACTCGATTGCCCGAGAGTGATTGTAGCGTTTCCTCAGCGGCACAAAAACGGACCGGAAACCCCCAGGTCACCCCCTGCGTCCGGATAGGTACGATGCGACGATCGGGTTCGTTGATTCCTTAAAGACCGCCTCCGTTTCGCCTTGCTCCACGATTCGACCGACGCCATCCTGAGTCCAGAAGACTGCGACCTGGTCGGACAGCCGGCGCGCTTGAGCCAGGTTGTGGGTGACGATCAGAATGGTGTACTGTCCTCGCATCGAGCTGATCAATTGCTCAACACGCTCAGCCGACAAGGGGTCGAGCGAACTACACGGCTCGTCCATCAGCAGGACTTGCGGTTTGAGTGCGATAGCGCGGGCAATGCAAAGCCGCTGCTGCTGGCCACCGGATAGCTCTAGTGCCGACTGATCCAGCCGAGTGCTCACCTCGTCCCATAAACCGACGTCCCGAAGTACGGATTCACAAATCTGCTTCAATTGCCCTCGATCGCGAATCCCATGCTCACGAAGCGGCAGTTCCAGGTTGCGGCGAATGGACATTGCAAAGGGATTCGGCTTCTGAAAAATCATGCCGATATGACGACGTAGTTCGACAGACGATGGAAAGACTGTTCCAATGTCTTGCCCATCAAACTGAATCCGACCGCTCACGCTGGCGCCTGAGATGATCTCGGTCAAGCGATTGAGTGCAGCGAGGAAACTGCTCTTGCCGCATCCCGATGGCCCTACCAGCCCCAGGATCGAACCCGGCCTTGCTGTGATTGTCACGTTACGAAGCACCATCTTGCCGTTATACGAGACGGAAAGGTTTTCAGTGGTGATCAAAGCGAACCTCCTGCGACGCCCCGATTCTGCAATCCGGCAAATCGAAGCAACAACGCCGTAACCGCATTGATCAAAAGCAACATGACGACAAGCACACACGCCGTCGCGTAGGCTCTCGAACCACCTCCAGGCACGTTCATGGCAAGGTCGTAAATATGAACGCTCAACGAACGTCCGGAATCAAAGAGCGATCCGGGGGTGCGTGCGACATAGCCCGAAGTGAAAATGAGCGCTGCCGTTTCGGCTAATGCGCGTCCAATACTCAGAACGACGCCGGCCGCCAACGCCGGCATTGCCACAGGTAGAACAACCCGAAACAGAATACTGGTGCGCTTCATGCCCAGAGCGGCAGCCGCGTAGCGATACTCGGCGGGCACGGCGCGGATTGCCTGTTCCGTCGTCCGGATCAAAATCGGCAACACCATGCATGCCAGCGTCAGTCCGCCAGAGAGTATCGAATAGCCCATTCCCAGCGTGATCGCAAAAAACGCGTTTCCAAAGAGCCCAAATACGATGGAGGGAACTCCAGCCAACACGTCCAGCGAACGACGCACATTGCGCGCGAACCAAGTTTCCTGACCTACTCGCTCGGTCAACGCAATTGCGGTACCAAAGGAAAGCGGGAGCGACACGACCAGACAAACCAACAGGATCAGCCCGGTGGAAACAATGATCGGTCCGATTCCGCCTGCTCGACCCGCGTTCTGGACGTCGTTGGTCAGGAATTCAAGATTGATTTCCGCGAACCCACGAACGGCGATATCGACGAGGATCCAGATCAGAACCCCAATCACCGATGCAGCAGCGATCCAAACCGCAACCGTGACGCAAACTTCACGCTTGACGTGCTGACGTCCGAACGATCTGGGGGACGCTGCGGGATTGTCGTTCACGCTTGGTTCCCCTCTCGACGCGAAACAAACAGAACGATCATGCTGACAAGGAGCATCAACATCAAGCCACTGACGAACAGCACCGACCGATGACCCGCAGATGCATAACCCAACTCCAAGGCGATATTGGCGTTGAGCGTTCGGCCTGGCGAAAGCAGAGACGATGGCATTTCCACGATGTTGCCCGCAAGCATGAGCACAGCCATCGTTTCGCCCAAGGCTCGCGTGAGTGCTAAAATGATCCCGCTGCAAATCCCTCGTCGAGCGCCAGGCAAGACGATCCACCCAACGATGGCAGATCGCCCCATCCCCAACGCCGCTGCGCCCTGGATCCATTCTTCTGGCAAAGCAGCGATTGCTGTGTCCGACAAGAGTGCAACCGTTGGCAAAACCATCAGTCCGAGAACGACTGTGGCCGTGAACAAGTTTTGTCCGCTTCCACCGAAAGTGGCAATGATCGGCGCTAGCACGACCAATCCCCAAAGGCCGAAGACAACCGAAGGGATTCCTGCCAACAGCTCAATGAGTCTGCGATGCATGCCTGCAAGAGGGCGCGGCGCGTAGTAATTCACGAACACCGCCGATGCGATACCCAGCGGCGCAGCGATCGCAACTGCGCCCACGCTGGTCACCAGCGTTGCCACGATCATGGGTGTCAGATTGAACTGGTCCGAAAGCGGATGCCAACTCGCATCGGTAAAGAACCGAGAGAATCCCAGTTGCCGGAGTGCAGGAGTCGACTCTCGCAGCAAAAAAACAATGATGAGCAGGACGATCGCAGCTGAAATAGCCGCCAGCGCGCGAGTGACAATCGTCAGCGATCGATCACTTCGCAATGTCAGACTCGCTCGTGACTGGCACAAAATACTGGGACTTGACCAGATCATGCACCTCGGCCGATTGGCAGAATTGAATAAACCTGCTGGCCAACTCGGTGGGCGAACCGGATGTGACTAAATTTAGCGGCCGGCTCATCGGAAAGACGCCACTAGCTACGTTTGCGGTATTCGCCGCCACGCCATTAAGCGGCAATAGGCGGATCGGCACACCCGATTCGATATCCGCTTCGGCGGTACCAATGGAAACATAGCCGATGGCACCCTTGGTCCCGGCGACGGTTTTGACGGCATGCTCGTTCTCACCAACAATCACATCGCCCTTCACGCTTGGATTGTCGATTTCATAATGCTTCAGAAAAACTTCAAGCGTTGCGCGTCCTTCCGCTTTGTGAACAACAGAGATCTCTTTGTCATCCCCGCCGACCTCTTTCCAGTTGTTGATTTTGTCGGTGTAGATCGCAATGACTTGCTCCTGCGACAGTTCATCAACTGAATTGGACGCATGAACAATCAGCCCCACGCCATCGGCGGCGATTCTGTGGGCGGTGAGATCCGTCTCATCGGATGCGAGAGGTCGACTGGCCATGCCGATATCCGCAACACCGAGCCGCACATCCGCGATACCCTTTCCGCTACCGCCGGTCTGAACATCGACACGGACTTGCGGGTGCTGCTGTTCGAACCGTTTTGCTATTTCAGTAGCAAGCGGAGCAACCGTGCTCGAACCCGTCAGGACAAGTTGTCCCGAGAGTTCGATGGGATTTCTTTTCGTCGACGAAACTGGCGTGCAACCCGCGAACGCCATGAATGGCAGCAAAAGAGAAAGAGCTAGAAGGTGCGATTTCATAGCGTGGAGGCCTGTCGAGTCTGTATCAAAGTGCGTTCTCGGGTGGGATGCGTACAAGCGATCTCATTCGGCTTCGTCTCAGCCGGGTATTGCTCGAGCGAGAGCATCAAGAAAAAGAAATCTTGCAGCAACCAAGATCAATGGAACGGCCTTTACGACGAGCCAGCAACTCCGGCGCAAGCGCATACACCGCGAAACGCCCGTTCCTGGTTCGCGTCACCAGATTCGCCTCACGCAATGCTTTCAGGTGATGGGATAGCAGCGTTGATTCCACGCCTAGCGTCTCATTGATCTCCGTCACCGTGGACGGGCCATCAAGCAGTCGCTGCACGACTGCCAAGCGAGTATCATCCGCCAGCACCTTAAGAATACTCGCGCAACTTGAATCCTCACCGGAATCATGACCAAGCACATTGAGCGGAAGCTTCATCGATCTACCCCTGAACAGCAATTCAATTGAATCACCATTCAAGCGTTAGTCGAGACTCGCGTCAAGTGGCCAGTCGTCGCCGAACCACGCCTACAAACCCGTAGAACGCATGCCAAACAGATGAAAGTGGGAACTGCAGGAATTCGAAAGTAAGAGTTTCTGATGGTCGAAGACGACAAGCTGGTCCCCAAGAATCGCGTGCCGTTCTCCCGCCATGCTTGCTGAGACTTTGATCGTCACCACGCAAAGAGACGGCAAGTACATCTACTATTCGCTCAATCCGGAGGTCTTTCACCCGAAGAAAAAGAAGAGCGATTCAACACTCGACTTTGGCTGCTGCCGCTTGGACGTTGGCCAGGAGTGAGCCTGCTTGCTATCGCACCGAGGATTAACACTCAAGTGCGGTGGTGGCCAAGACAAAAGCGTACCTTACAACCAAGGCTGGCATGAACGGCTTTGGCTTGGCAGCCGCCCATACCAGCACGATCGCGTCTGTCGTGCAACGCCCGATCGCTTTGCTTTTACATCGACTATTTCACGTCGACGGTGATCTGATGGATCTTCCCGGTAAACTTCGTTTCGGCGGGGCCGTATCCGATACCGAGTGCGACGGGGGTCTGGTTGTCGATACCCACGTCAGCGGTTTCATCTGCGGAGAAGATGTATCCCTGCGTTTTACCGATGCGTCCTTCGGCAACCAGTTTTCCGTCCACGGAGAGTTTGGCGACGCCTCCCTTGCCCATGCCGCCGCCATCATATTCAAAATCAAGCGTGACCGTTGACTTTCCCTCGGGCAACGCGGTGGGGCTTTCGACAAGGAATCGTTCGAGGCCCAACCAGTTGTACTCGTAAGCCGGCTTGCCGTCGCGTAGGTGTAGCGACCAGCCACCGTAACGACCACCTTGGACGAGCAACGCACCAGATGCCCCGCCCTCGGGAATTTCAATTTCCGCAGCGATCGTCGTGGAGCGGTTCTTCACATTGATGAACGTATTCTCCATCATTCCGTTCATGCCTTCGTACAATGTCAGCGACGTGCGAGATCCCACCAGGTCAGGTCGGCCAGCGGTCGCAGGGTTGACCCGTTCGATGGTGCGGTCATCAATGGGTAAGACTTTGTATTTAGCAGCCTCGGTCATGAACAGCGATTTCATCTCGTCGAGCTTTTCTGGGTGTTTGCCGGCCAGGTTGTTTGCGAGGCTGAAGTCCTCGTGAACGTGGTAGAGATCCCAATCGTCTTCCGTGAGCGGCTTTTGTTTGCCGGTGTTCCACGGAGCTCGGTGAATCGTCCTCGCAAACCAACCATCGCGATAAATCGCCCGATTGCCGAAGATCTCAAAGTATTGAGTGTTGTGGCGCTCAGGAGCATCGGGAGCGTTGAAGCTGTAAAGCAAACTGGTTCCTTCGATCGGTGTTTGCGGCGTGCCATTGACGACTTCGGGTTCGGGCAATGACGCGGCTTCCAGTACCGTGGGGGCAATGTCGATGACGTGGCCGAATTGCTTTCGCAGCCCGCCACCGTTTTCGATTCCCTTGGGCCAATGGACGACGAGGCCGTTGCGCGTGCCGCCGAAATCCGAGGCAACTTGTTTGGTCCATGTGAACGGCGAATCGAATGCGACAGCCCAACCGGCTGCCATGTGTGGGAAAGTTTCCGGACTGCCCCACTTGTCAATCAACGGGACAAGATCTTCGACTTTCTCTTGCACTCCGTTGAAGTAGGTCATCTCGTTGAACATCCCGACCATGCCACCTTCGGCACTGCTACCGTTATCACCCGCGATGTAGAAAATGAGCGTGTTGTCCATCTCGCCGATCGACTCGATGGCGTCGATGAGTCGACCTACATGGTGGTCGGTGTGCCCCACAAAACCGGCGAACGTTTCGGCTTGCCGCTCAAACAGTTTGTGTTCGTCATCGGATAGCGTATTCCACGCCTTGATGTCCTCTGGACGCGGCGGAAGCTGAGTATTGGCGGGAATGATTCCTGATTGCTTCTGGCGTTCGTAGCTCTGCTGACGAACTTCATCCCAGCCCGCATTGAACTGGCCGTGGAACTTTTCAATCCAGTCCTTAGGCACGTGATGTGGAGCGTGAGTTGCACCGGTCGCGAAATAGGTAAAGAAGGGTTTGTCGGGCGTGAGCGATTGCTGTGCTTTGATCCAGTTGATGGCTTGGTCGGTCATGTCCTCGGTGAAGTGGTACCCTTCCTTGAGCGGCGGATTGATGCGGACGACGCCATCGAAAATCAGCGGCGACCACTGATCGGTCTCGCCGCCGATGAAGCCATAGAACTTGTCAAAGCCTTGATGCGTCGGCCAGCGATCAAAAGGACCGGAAACGCTTGTCTCCCACGCTGCGGTTTCATGCCACTTGCCGAACGCGCCAGTGCTGTAGCCGTTCAAACGCAGCATCTCCGCAAGCGGGGCAACACTGTTCGGAATCTTTCCGGTGTTGCCTGGGTAAGCCGTCGCTGTTTCCATGATCGATCCGGCATTGGCGGTGTGATGGTTGCGACCACATTTGAGAGCCACGCGAGTGGGCGAGCAGAGCGCGGTGGTGTGAAAGTTGTTGTATCGCAATCCGCCTTTGGCAAGCCGATCGAGAGTCGGCGTCGGAATCGGTCCGCCGAAGGTGGACGTCGCGCCGAAGCCGAGGTCGTCAATCAGAATGATGACGACGTTGGGCGCCCCCTGTGGTGCAGTGACTTGAAACCGAGCCGGCGGCTTGGTGTTACGGACGTCCAACTCCGTGATCTGCTTTACGGTTGGCTCGGCGATGGGAAGCCTCGTTCGGTCGAGCGGAGGCGATGAGCTTGGGCTGGACTGCGCAAAAGTAATATGGGGAATCGCAAAGATCGCCGCAGCGACGAAAACGAACTGACGGACGAGACGGCTCATGAATGGGACTCTTGTGGTTTCGTTGTTCATTGTTACAGATGGTAGGTTAATGCGTACTTGACTTTCACGATCACCTTATTGATCGTGCCGGTGAAGCAGTTCTTCCGCTCCCAGCCGATAGCTTCGACGACGGGCGTGGCCATGTCGATACCGACGTAACGTAAGTGGTTGATGGGACTGACTAATTGCCGCTCTCTTGAGGTTCCTGCAATCGTACGAGCAACCATTGCTCGGTTCGTTCGCTGCCGAAGTGCAGCAAGCAGGGAGATTCATCCTTGGTCAAGTTGTACAGACCGGTCTCCATCAAATGGGTCGCATCATCGCCGACGGTGAAGACAGCACGCTGCGTCTGCTTGTCGACCGAGCCTTGAACGAGCTGAGTCTTGTCCGTGTTGGTATTTGTGTAGTTGCCGCGAATGATGCCTTCTTTGTTGATGGCAAGTTGAAGGGTCACTGAGGAATCGGTTTCGCCAGGCTTGGTCAATGCAAACACACCGAGAGGTAACCAATCGCTGTCAGCCGGAGCATCTGCTTGCGCGCCCGCTGTGGCAAGCGTCGCGGCTTGGTCGTAATACTCTTGCGCTGTCCCGACTTCATCGCCGTTCATGTAGACAACGTTACTTTCATAAGTGACGTTGTTTCCATAGTCATAGTAGACCGGTGGCACTTCGGTGTAGCCGACGTAAGTCGCAGCGTTATTCCAAGTGCAGGCATTCCACGCGGCACTTGATGCCCAGCCGGCAGCGAACCAAGCTCCAGGGTGATTGGTATACCATCCGCCACCATAAACTCCCCAGTGGTTGTAGTTGGTCCGAACCGCAGCCGCCGCCGAGTAACGTCCCGATGGAGAAACTCGTGTGAAGCCTGCTGCGACTCCGCCAGGTCCAGCCACTACCGCTCCCCCGCCGCCGAAGCCGGCAGGTCCGACGGCACCACGAGCGGCGGCGACTTGGCCACCGGGGCCGACCGCAGCACCGCGAGCGGCAGTTCCGCCTCCCGCACCTTGGACTGCGTCGACCGCAGCGACACCACCTTGTGCACCGACACCGACAACCCGTCCCGCCGTGTTACCTCGTGGTCCGGACACCGTGACGCCGCCAGCTTGACCGCCCCGATCACCTTCCGTCTTGCCGTAGTTCACATCAAACTTACCTTCGCCGGCGGGCAATTGACCGGGGCTTGTCAAGCTGCTCTCGCGACTGCCAGAGCTGAGGTGTTGCAATCCTTGATCGGATGGCAAACCGAGAAAACTACTGAGCTGGCCGCTACTGGGTTTTGCGAACTGACTGCGATTCTGGCCGCCGATCGCCCCCATTCCATCGGCGGGCCTGCTTCCTGCCGCAGGACGAGTTCCTGCTGCGGGGCGATTGCCGGCAACGCCAGCGCCGGGATTGATACCTTGGTTTGGTCGTCCCGTCCCCGGTCCGCCAAAATTCCCACCTGCCTGACCACTACCTCCGAGGCCGTTGGGGCCTCGAGAGGGAACGCCGGCGCTGGGACTTCGCCCGGCACTACTGCCGAAACCGTTTGGACTACGCCCGCTCATGCTACCCCCTGTCGGGCTCGGACTGCGAGCGGCACCACTACTGAAGCCACCGCCACTGCGACCAGCGCCGCCGCCAAAACCACCGCCGCCGCCGCTAAAACCACCTCGTCCGCCACCGCCGCCGCCGCCGCCGCCACCTCCTCGTCCGCGCCCCCAGGCATCATTGAGTGGGACGCACAAGGTCAAAAAGATACCGAGCGAGGTCAAAAATAATTTTCGTGTCATGATTGGGTTACGTTGTAAATGATTTGATGAGATAGATCGCAAACTCAACGGGCGACTGGAATTCGCTTGAGGACAACTTCGTCAGTGTCTGGAATTACCATCCCGCCAGCTGTTCGCTGAATCGATTGCCAAACGTACGCACTGTCATCCAGTCTTCGTAACTGATTAATCGCATTCGTCAGTGTGCCATCGCCAGTGACGCCGCGCATGTGCGCCGACCATCCGCCCTCCTGTGGCATCCACGTACCGACCGCATGACCGCCATCTGGACTGAAGTCCCATGACTGGACGTGGCCACCGTCTGGATTCCATCCAATCAATTGCACCCCTGACGACTTGCTCCCATCGACTTGGGTTGTCGTGTATGTGCGTTGGATGAATCGCCCATCGACGACCCATCTGCAATCAGACTCCATCGTCACGCCATGTTCCTCGGCAACCCATTTGCCGACCAGCCACTCTAAGTCGGCGGCGCTTGTAGCCGAGGCCTGAGGCTCGATCGTTTCATCCCGAACAGAAGCCATCATCCAATGTCCATTCACTTTGGCGTGTACCACCGTGTAGGTAGCAAAAAGCCCAGTGTTGCCCGCCGATGACTCGACAGCGGCACGCCCATCCTCGATTGCCGTGTCGCTACTCAATAGTCGTAGCGAGTCGATCACGATTGTGATCTTGGCTTCGGGATTGGCGGCAAAGTACTCATGATAGTCCTTTGAGATTTCATCACGACCCACGAGAACGCGCCCAGCGCCGTCAATATATTCACCGTCCTTGGTCCACAACGCGGCCACTGCATTTGCGTCGTGGTGATTGAAAGCGTCCACAAACGATTGTGAAGCGTCGCGAATGGCATCCAAATCTGGTGAGATCGGCTTTGCTTCTGCAACAACGCTTGCGTCTGCCTCAACCAATGTGGCTGATTCCTGCCCAAAGGACTGACCCGCGCCGGACACCAGCAACAGAATGATGGTGATCGATTTCATTTTCATTAATGTTAACCTTCAATGGGAATTGGGCTTCATCAGCAATTCGATATAGGGGGATGCATTTCGAACCTGTACACCCCGACAAGCTAGTTCACGCAAAATCTCTAAGCCCGCCTTGTCTGCTGACTGCAAGTCCGACAGGTCGAGCACGTTCAAGTCGTTTGCTAAGCGACATGCCTTCGTCAGTTCCGCGACGTCACCGGCTTTCAAATGACCGTCCACCTTCAAGACCGTTCCGCGTGGGTGCTTTGTCTCGCTGACATGGATGGTCACAGTCGTTCCTTCGGAATTGTCAGGGTGTTAGCGCACTCCCGCTGATCATCGGTTCCTGACTACCCATTGCTACACATGTGCCGGGGCCAGACCTATGCGAATCGATTTGCACGTAAACGCTTACTCTACATGGGGTTATATCCCAGCTTTTAATCGCGATCTCAGCCCCAGGAGGTAACTTTGCAGGGGCAAAAGCAGGAAACTGCCCCTTAATTTTGCCCCTTGCCCCTGTCCTTTGCCCCTTCTGTATATACTCGCGATGTCCATCGCCAATGCCCAAGCTGACGACGGTCTGTTGCCGCTGGACCACGATGCTTTCTGGGTGAGGCAGCTAAGTTTTCCGTACTCGTCGCCGCGACAGCCATGAAAACTGATCTTCAACGACAACGTGCCTTTGGCGATCTCGTAGCAAAAATCCTTGCACGATTTGCATCAAGCACCGCTTCGGACATCGACAAACATATTCGAGAAAGTCTGGGGGAAATCGCCCACTTCATTGGAATTGAGTACGCCTATCTCGCCCACATTGCGGCTGACGATTCATCCTGGAGTGTAACGCATGAATGGTGTTCACCCGGATCACCGAGTCTGATCGCGCAGTACCAGAACGTACCGATGGGAACATTCAACTGGAACGAGCAGGAGATCATCTCGGGCAGAGCCGTCGTCCTGAATTCGCTCGCTGATATTCCGGAGGATTTTCCCGATGACCAAGCAAGACTGGAGGCAACGGGATTCAAATCGAACTTGCAATTACCGCTGTTTGGTAAAGAGGGCCGAGTCAACGGCTGCATTGCCCTCAGCACACTTCATCGCGAGTTAACATGGAGCGAAACACAAATACAGCAATTTCGCTTGGTGGGCGACGCGATTGCCGGTGTTCTTTGTCGGAAGCAAGCTGAAACCGAATTGCGTCGAGCACTCGAGGAGGTTGATCGCCTCACGGTCCAACTGCGAGCTGAAAATCTTTATCTTCAGGAAGAAATTGCAAACTCATTGGGGTTCGACGAAATTGTCGGTGAAAGTGTTCCGATTCGGCTCACACTCGCAAAGGTCGAACACGTTGCAGTCACTGATGCGAGCGTGCTGCTACTTGGTGAAACAGGAACCGGCAAAGAGTTGCTGGCCCGAGCGATCCACAATCGTAGTCCACGTAAGCATCGTCCCATGGTCAAAGTCAATCTCGCTGCATTACCGATAAGTTTGATCGAGAGCGAACTGTTTGGGCACGTCAAAGGTGCCTACACCGGCGCGGTCGCTGACAAGATTGGCCGATTTGAGTTGGCCGATGGCGGCACATTATTTCTCGATGAGATCGGAGAGCTCAATTCCGAATTGCAAACCAAGCTGTTGCGGGTTCTGCAGGAGGGTGAGTTCGAGCGAATCGGTTCGTCCAAGACGGTTCGCGTCGATGTCCGCGTGGTGGCAGCGACCAACCGTGATTTGCATCAAGCGATGGAGAGGGAAAAGTTTCGGCCAGACCTGTATTATCGTTTGGCTGTCTTTCCCATCGAAGTGCCACCGCTACGCCAGCGACGTGACGACATTCCGTTGCTTGTATGGCACCTGATTTCTAAGAAACAGAAACGACTGGGCAAGACGATCACCAGCGTCCCCAAAAGCACCATGAATCGCTTGGTCAACTACGATTGGCCTGGCAACATCCGCGAATTGGAAAACGTCCTCGAACGGGCGGTGATCCTCACCTCGGGTTCGACATTAGTGCTGGAGGGTTTTGTTCAATCAACGCCAACGAAGACATCCGAAAACCAAGCAGCCTGCCCACCAGATATTGCCCGTAGCGAGATTCTCAGTGTACTTGAAGAGTGCCAATGGAAGATCAAAGGTGTAGGCCACGCCGCTGAGCGACTCGGTCTCAAACCGAGCACATTGAGGTATCGAATGAAAGTACATGGAATCCATCGTCCGACGAAATGAGATTGGCATTCTGCTAGGAGTTTCTCTGATGCACAACTCGGCTACCACACCTCGACCGAGTCCAAACGCCGCGTGAGACGGCGGAGTCGCACGTTTTTGGCACGAATCGCGACTGAATCTCAGAACGTTTTGGTGAAATTGATCGTCATGGACTTTTCGTCTGCAGTGGAGTGGCTGCGTGATGGGCGCTGCCGATGACTTGCGACAAACTCTCAAAGCCATCGCGTTTCATCAGCTCGACGAGCCCTAGGCAGATTTGTTTGACGATGCCAGGGCCATTGTAAATCAACGCCGTGTAAATCTGGACGAGCGATGCGCCAAGCCGAAGCTTCAAATAGGCGTCCTCGGCGGTGAAGACTCCTCCTGCACCAATGACAACATACCTGCGTTGATCCATCCGTGAATACAGTCCGGCGATGCAGCGATTGATAAGTGCTTCGACCGGTTTGCCCGCGACCGCACCGGGCTGGTCGTTCAGCGCATCACGACGCGTCGCTAAAGCAAGCGTCTCCGGCTTTCCCCCGGGTAGGTTGAAACAGAAACCGCAGACAAAAGGAAACGCGTCGCACTCCATCAGCACGCGGTCATGTTCGGCAGGATCATCTCGCGGGGAGATTTTCAGGAACACCGGGCAGGCAATGCGCAACGGCGTGAGGCGTTCGAGCAACCGGGCAATTGCACCGGGTTGGGCAAAGAAGTCCTTGCCGCCCTTCGCATTGGGGCAGCTTAGATTCAACGACAGATAGCTGGCGTGACGGTGCAGCAGCGTCGCGCTGCGTTCGTAGTCGGCGAGGATTTCATCATCCGAGCAAGCCGGCGCGTTGAGGCCGTCGTTCGTCTTGACGATGTTCACACCCAATGGATGCCGCGGTCTGTGAGCAGCAAGCCGATCCGCTACGACCTGTGCTCCGTCGTTTGGCAGTCCGTAGTTTACGATGATGGCTTGGTCCGCGATCAGACGAAATAGACGTGGTCGCGGATTGCCATGCGAGGGCCGAGCCGAAACGGAGCCGATTTCTGCAAAGCCAAAGCCCATTGAATCGATCATCCGCAACGCGCGCCCGCTCTTGTCCCAACCCGCTGCAAGACCGATGGGATTCTCGAAATGCAAGCCAGCCACGTCGGACTCCAGGATCGGAAACTGTTTCTCCAGGATCGTCCTCGACAAAGCCGCCACGCCCGGCACGGCCGCAAGCCAGCGACACGTTTCGACAGTCCCATGATGGGCAGTCTCCGCATCCAAGCGAAACAGCATCGGGCGCAAGAGAGTGCGGTAAAGGTTCATGCCAGGCCAATCTCGCGTTTTACGAATTGCGTTGTGTTTGATTCACGACCGTATCCACCTGAGACATGGAAATGTCTGTCGAACCATTAGACCCGATATTCATCCACAAAGAAGACAGTTGTCGGACAAGATGGGGCGGATGTCGCAGTTGAAGTCAACTTCTGTGGCTACCGCGAACTCGAGTGAGCTGAGAAACGCGAGATACAGGGCGATCTTTCCAAGATTCATGGTGGGATCGAATCTCAGGGAGGGGCGGGAGCACGTCATCCTAACTGCTGGAACGAAAAAGATTCAACCACATTGCCTAGAAAGCGCTTCATGCAGATCAATTAAACAGGAGGCAGGTCCCCAGTCAGCGATTTCTGACGGTATTAAGTGGTGCCGCCGGTCCGTTCTGGCGCTGATCGTTCGGCGAGGCGGTGCAAGCACCTGCCCCGCCGTGGGGAGTGCGGCCGCAAGACGAGTGCTTGCACCGTCGTGCGCGGGATCAGAACCAGACGCGTGATCAAATTCCGAAATTTAGTTGCTCACGACGGCACGAGGGCAATCGATTGAGCATGATGTTCTGCCGGTTGTCTCGATCAGGTCGCGAGCTCGATAGGTGACGTTTTGGGCGATTTAGCGTAGGATCGCCGGAGCGATCCACGACATTCCGCTTGCGAGGAGCTTGTGCCCGCTTTGAGGTCAGGAAAACTTTCGAGAATTTTTGGAAGAACCAACAGCCCATCTACGTTGGCTTCAACGACACCGGACGAGACCATTTTTCGGTGCAACGACGGGGATTACGAAGCAAGCCTGCTCCTGACCATAATCAAGCCCAAACGTAGAAACCGATCTCTGGAAAGCGTCCTTCGGTACGCAGGGCAGTCATCCTCGTCGCGAGCAACCAATGCATCGCGCCCGTGTTGAGCGTGAAGTTCTTTCGTGGCGAAATACGTCAACCATCAGGTTAAACAATCATGCGCAGCATTCTGGTCAATGAATCACGTGGCGTTTTCCGAAAGATCGGAGCGTTCGCTCTGTTATTTGGATGGATTACCTGCGTCGCGAATCCGTTGGCAATCGGAGACGACTACCTGCCTGCGTACCCGGCTGAACCTCAAGATGATGATGGATACAGCTTCTTTACCTACGACTATCTTTCAAAGAATCGTGGTGAAGGCGTTGTTTCTAGCTGGTATTCAGTCGTGAGAGAAATGTCTGACCTCTATCACGGTTTCGATTTCAACCCAAGTAGCACCATCGTGCCACTTGGAAGCGACAAGATCGCATTTTGCTTCGGCGACACACTGGCTGTTTGGGACATCGTTAGGGGCGAAGAAGTCTGGAAATACAACCGTCCGTTGAAGCCTACCTACAACCGTGGCACGTACGAGCGTTGGCAAATCGCGGCACCCCCGAGCGGCGAATACCTGTATTCTGCGGTGCTGCATGAAGGTAAAATCATCCACAACGATCATCGTGACCATCGCTACTCAGACTTTGAGCAGACTCGGGGGATAGCGGTTTGGGAAACGAGGACCGGTGAGCAAATCGCGAACCTCGAACCCGACTCGCGAATGCATCGCTTGGTTTCGCCAAGATTGTCTGCGGATGGAACGACGCTCGTTGCCCTGCAGCATAAAGATCGAATTGACTCAGCAGTCGTCTTTGAGACCAAGACACATCAAAAGATCCGGACGATCCCGTTCAGCTCAACAGATATTAGCGACATGGCTTATCCAATTACTGGTCGTTTTTTAACGGCCTCGGGTAAGTCCATTGGAATCGTCCTTGAAAATGGCTGGATGGACAGCCTCATCGTTGACGTCTATTCAACCACTGGCGAAGGAGAAAAGCAGCGGATCAAGATCCCATGTCTCTCTGGAAAAGGCGGCGTGTGCAATTTCAAGGACTTGGCAATTGATCCCAGTGGTCAATTCATCGCCACACGTCACATCGCGAGTAACGACGACGACTTTGTTGTCTTGCGCGATGCAAAAAGCCTGCAAGAGATCCGTCGCTGGACCTACGAGGATTACGATGCAAATGATTGGTCAGAGATAAGTTTTGACCAAGATGGTCATCGCTTGGCATTCACTCATGACAACGGCCCCAGCACAGTCGTGGTTGACACGCGATCAGGAGAGATTTTGTACCGAGCCCATTCCTATCGAAGCGTCTTTGCGAGGGAGGGCAGTCGACTGGTAGGCTTCGAGACCAAATGCGTCTGCATTTCAGACTCTCAAGACGGTCGCATTCTCGGCAAGATCTATGAGCCATTGGTTCCCAGTGCGTCGATTTTGTTCTCGCCTCGAAAACGATTCTCTGCTCCCGATTCTCTCCGCTCAAAGTTGAACGATTTTGCATCCAACAACGAGCGTTACGTCCGGGATGGCATTACCCCTGCACGGATTGCTGCGTTCTTTGATTCGTACAACAAGCGAAATGAAGTGTTCGCAGATCTGAACGGCGTTCGCGACGACGCGATCAGCAGCATCGGTCAGGGCTATGAAATTCCGTCTTGCTCCATCTCCACGATCGGGATCCACGCGGGCAAGGCACGAATCCAATTTGATGCCAAGTGCGATTCACGAACAACGCTTGCCAAGGTGTCCGTTCGCGTTGTTGAGAGCCTGGATCGCAATGACGTTTGGACGAGCGGTGGTGCGCAGTCACTGTCAAACCAAATCGCTGAAACAATTGAGCTGCCCATCCCAACGGGCAAGCAATTCGTCACGGTCGAAGTGCGAGCGACGGATTCTCTCGGCGGTGAGTGTGTTCCCAAGAGACAAAGGGTCGAGGTGAAGGAAACAGGCGGCTCGGTTCGGGGTAATCGGTTGCTGGCCGTTACGATTGGGGTGAGCGACTACGCATTTGATGAGTTTGATCTGCAGTACGCTGCGTCGGATGCGACCGAAATTGGACTGCAGCTCAGAAAACTGGAGGGTACCTCGTTCGGATCCGTCGTGACCGAAGTATTGGTCGACAAGCAAGCAACCGTACCCAATATCCGGAAGGCATTTCATTGGTTGAGCACGACCTGTCAGAGCGATGACGTCGCGTTGGTTTTCATTTCTGGTCATGGATTGAAGGGGCGTCGTGGGCTCTATTATTTGCCACACGAGGGCGATCCGGAATCCATCCAATCCACTTGCTTGAATTGGGAAGAGCTTGCCGGCTTGATGGGCAACCTGAATGCAAAAACCGTTCTCTGTCTGACCGACGTCTGCCATGCCGGGGCGATCGGCGAAAGCAGTTTGGAAATGCAGGCAGATTCCGTCAAAGCTTTACAGGGTAAGAGCAACATCGTGATCGGCGCAAGCTCACAGGGTGAAGCCTTTTCGCTTGAGCTTGATGAGCTCAAACATGGAGCGTTCGCCGCAGCGCTGTTGGCGGCTTTGCAAGGCAAGGCAGATGGTGACGGAGATGGAGCGATCACGCCTTCCGAACTCGATCGCTTCTGCACTCAGCTGGTCAAATCATCGACACGGGGACGGCAAGTCCCAAAATTTCTCTACGACGACAAGTTAGGTCGGTCGCCGCTGGTTGACGGTTTGACACGGTCACTGACTCGTAAAGTGCTGCAAACAGCGTCAGCGGTGAAGCGGGGTGAAGAAACCATCTCCATCGCTCCCGCAGGGAGCACCGTTCTCGTTGAGAGGGAGCAAGGCAGTTGGTCGCTCGGTGTGGTGGAAGCCAAAGGAATCAAAACGAAAGGCTGGGTCAGAACGAGTGACTTGAAGGAGCAGTGATAGATTTCTGGGGGGAATTCTGATTCTTGCGAGAATGCAGCAAGGTGAGACGTCCGGTCGATGTGTCCAGATTCGTATTTGCGACGCTACATGTCAGTATGCATGGTCTTGGTTACACTGTGAGGCCCTCAAGATGATTCCCTACCTCGGAGTTTTCACCATGTTGTTCCTGTGTCGCGGCAAGCTCTGTGTCGCCGCTTTGGTTGGATTTGCCATGCTGTCGTTTTTCACTCGTTTTGCTGTGGCTCAGGACAAATCGGCTGCGGTCGCCGAGCCTGCCTTTGTCATCCCCGATACGGATGACGAATTGCCCGGTGCTGGACCGATGCGGCGGGCTCCTTGGTTCCGCAATGTGTGGCAGGCGCGACGCAGTACGTTTGCAAAGAATGCGGAGAAGGAGCAGAACGCCGTGGTGTTCCTCGGGGATTCGATCACCCAAGGTTGGACGGACAACTTTCGCGGTGATTTTTCCGATTTCAAGACGGCGAACCGTGGCATCAGTGGTGACACGACACGCGGCATGCTGTGGCGTTTGGACGAGGACGTCTTGAGCCTGGATCCGTCAGCCGTCGTGATGCTGATGGGAACCAATGACCTGGAGGAAGGTGCCGAGCCGGAGACGATCGTGGGCAACATCGAGTTGATCCTGAAAGCCTTGAAAGAGCAAGACAGCGAGATGCCCATCATTTGGTGCAACGTCTTTCCCAGCAGCGAAAAGAAATCGCGACCGGCGGACAAGATCAAGAAGCTCAATCAGTTGGTCGGCGAATTGGTCAAAGGCGACAAGCAGATCACCGTGCTCGACACGTGGACCCTATTCGCCGATGAGAACGGGGATGCCAAGCTGGAGGAGTTTCCGGATCTGTTGCATCCCAACGGAGCGGGTTACGACAAATGGCATGCGGCGATTCGTCCGCTGTTCGCCACGCTTGGGTTTGCCGATACCAAGACAGACGATTTCAAGTTCGAGTCGGATGCACGGAACTTGTTCAACGGCACGGACTTGGCCGGGTGGTGTTACCACAAGACACCCGAAGATCAACGCAAGCGAATGGAGAACGCTCGCAAGAACCGCCCCAATGCGCCGACGTCTCCGATCATCGATGAAGACATTGCGTTCGATGGAAAGAAGGTTTCATCGGATGGTCGTTACGCTGCTATCAACGGTCGACTGGTTGTTACCACGCCACCGGAGGGACGCAAGATTCAGCAGTTGTGGACGACGGAGTCCTTTGACGATGATTTTGTGTTGAAGCTGGAGTTCCGCGCCACGCCTAACGCGGACAGTGGTGTTTTCATTCGAGGCAAGCAACTGCAGTGCCGCGACTACTTGTTGGCGGGTCCGTACACCGAGTTGACGCAGTACAAGCCACAGGACTGGAACGAGTTGGTCATCCGCGTCCAAGGCGACACGGCACATTGCACTTGCAACGGCGAAGTCTTGGAGGCCGAGTTCAAGGTTCCCGAATCGGGACCGATCGGTTTGGAAGGCGATCGCGGACAGATCGAGTATCGCCGCATCCGAATTTTGCCTCTGCAATAACGTGTTGGATTCACCGCTCGGTCAGGAGTTGGCACGATGGGCGATCCGCATCGCCGTGTTGTGCTATGTCGCCCGAGTGGGTTTGGATCTGCGTAATTTGCATCACGACCGCTTGCCGCCGGGGCGGGCGGTCGTGTGGGTTTGGTCGCTCGGTTGTGCCATGTACCTGTTGCATGTGTTTCTTGCCTTTGTCGCTTTCCACAACGGTTCCCACGCTGCAGCGGTCGAGTTCACGGCGATCGAGACCGAGCGAGTGGTGGGCGTCAGACGTGGCGAGGGCGTTTGGGTAAACTATTTTCTCGCCGTGGTATGGAGCGCCGATGTCATTCGACTGATGCGGTGCCGCTGTCGTGACCGGGTCGCCAGTATTGCCCTCACGCGGGCGGTTCATGGCTTCTTTGCCGTGATGATGTTTTCTGCGACGGTGGTTTTCGGACCTGGATACTATCGCTGGTTGTTCGGGATCGTCGTGATGGTTTGGCTTGCGGTTTGGATGACCGCCCGCCGGCCGAAGGCGATGCAACAGAAGAATTGATTGTCTTCGCGCCGCCCGTATTTTGTCAGTTAAGATGGACTGAACAGACACGTCTCCGACGCCTCTCTTATCGAACTCAAATCTCACATGACACTCTCTTTTTTATCTCGGCATTTGCTGTGCTTCGCCTTGCTCGCTGTTGGGGGGATTGGCTCACTGTCTGTCGCCACCGCTCAAGTCTCCACTGCTGCCGTGGTCCAATCGCTGCCGGCGAAGGTCGCGTCCACTGTGGAGCCAAACAATGAGCCCGACGCCAAGGAGGAAAAGCCGAGTTGGAACATCGAATCACCACCCGGGCCGATCCAGAAGCAGACGATCGACTGCAACGAAGGAACCTGGATGAGTCTGGACGTCAGTCCGGATGGCAAGCAAGTCGTTTTCGATTTGCTGGGTGATCTGTACTTGATGCCGATCGAGGGCGCTGACGGAACAGAAGCCACGGGGATGCGATTGCCCCAACGCCTGACCTCGGGCATCGCCTGGGACATGCAACCCAGGTTCAGTCCCGATGGCAAGCACATCGCGTTGACCAGTGACCGGGAGGGAAAGAGCAAGAAGGCGGGAGATAACATTTGGATCTTGCGACTGAGCGATCAACAGTTGACGCAGATCAGCAACGAGACGTATCGCTTGTTGTCCGGTCCCAACTGGTCGCCGGACGGGCAGTACATCGTCGCCCGCAAACACTTTTCGTCACGTCGCTCGCTTGGTGCTGGCGAAGTGTGGGCGTTTCATCGAGATGCATTGGCGATGGATGCGATGGCGGGCGTTCAGTTGACCAAGCGTCCCAACGATCAGAAGGACGTGAACGAACCGGTTTACTCACCCGATGGCAAGTACGTCTACTACAGCCAAGACACGACGCCGGGCGACACGTTTGAGTACGACAAGGATTCCCATCAAGGTATCTACAGCATCAAGCGAATTGATCTGGAACGTGGCGAAACGGAAACGTTGATCTCTGGGCCAGGTGGCGCGTGCCGTCCGACACCGTCGCACGATGGCAAACGTTTGGCGTTTGTCCGACGCGTGGGTGCCAAGACAGGACTGCATGTTTTTGACTTGGAGTCCGGCGCGATTCGGTTGATCGATGACGGTCTGGAACGCGACATGCAGGAAGCCTGGGCCATTCACGGCGTTTACAGCGCGATGGCTTGGACGCCGGATGACAAGGCAATCGTGGCTTGGGCGGGCGGCAAGATTTGGCGGATCGATGTTGCCGATGGCAAACGCACCCAGATTCCTTTTCGCATCAGTGGTACTCGCGAGATTCGTCAGAGCGTGCGGTTTCCGGTGGAGGTCGCGCCGGACAAGTTCGACGTCAAGATGCTGCGTGACGTTCAGGTTTCACCGTCGGGTGACCGCGTCGTCTATCAGGCGTTGGGGTACCTGTACGTCAAGGAATTGCCAGACGGAACTCCGAAGCGTTTGACCACGCAAACGGAGCATTTTGAATTCCAGCCGAGTTTTTCAAGAGACGGACGATACGTCGTCTACTCGACGTGGAGTGACTCACAGTTGGGCAGCATCCGCGTCGCATCGGCGGATCGCGAAGCGGCCGAAAGTTGGATCGTGACGGATCAGCCGGGACACTACGGCAATCCCGTGTTTTCACCTGACGGAAAGAGCGTCGTCTACCTGAAGCGTGGCGGCGGGTACCTGCTATCACCGCTATGGTCGCGCGAGACCGGTGTTTATGTGACAAAAGTTCGGGACGGTGAACCGATACGGATCTCTCGCAGTGGATCCGATCCTCAATTCGGCAATTCCAACGATCGCGTTTTTCTGACTCGGCGTGAGGGTGGCGATGAGTCCGACAACGTCAAGTTGATTTCAGTGGACCTGTCCGGCAACGATGAACGCGAGCATTACAGCAGCGATTGGGCGACCCAGTTCTGTGTTTCGCCGGACCGCAAATGGATCGCGTTTGTGGAGCGATTTCACGTGTTGGTCGCGCCGATGATCGATGTCGGATTGCCGATTCACGTCGGACCTGATGCAAAGGGATTGCCGGTGGTTCGAGTCAGTGAGCAAGCGGGGGACTTTGTACATTTTTCCGGTGACTCTCGTTCGCTTCATTGGAGCCTGGGGCCGAACTTGTTCACCGCCGAGATCGCTGAAGCGATGACGCCCAAGGATTCAGGCAGCGGGGATGATGCCGAGAAAGGGAAAGAGAAGACACCGCCTCGAGAGATTGCGATCGGGTTTCAGCATCCACATGCCAAACCCACTGGCGTCAAAGCACTGGTGGGTGGCCGCGTCGTCACGATGGGGAAGCAAGAGGTGATCGAGGACGGTGTGATCCTCATCGATGGCAATCGTATCATTGCTGTCGGAAAACGTGGTTCGGTCAACATCCCCGCCGATGCGAAACAGATCGATGTGTCGGGACGCGTGATTCTGCCCGGGTTTGTTGACACACATGCGCACGGACCGATGGCGACCGGTGGGATCACACCTCAGCACAATTGGATCGACTATGCTCGCCTTGCGTTTGGTGTGACCACGATCCACGACCCTAGCAACGACACGCACAGCATCTTTGCCGCCAGTGAGATGACCAAGGCCGGGCTGATCACCGCACCGAGGACATTTTCGACAGGCAAGATTTTGTACGGGGCAACGGGCTCCTACAAAGCAGAGATCGATAGCCTGGAGGATGCGGAATTTCACTTGGCGCGAATGAAGGCTGTCGGGGCGTTTTCCGTCAAGAGTTACAACCAACCACGACGCGATCAACGTCAGCAAGTCATCGCGGCAGCCCGCAAGCTGAACATGATGGTCGTGCCCGAAGGCGGCTCGACCTTCATGCACAACATGACGATGATCGTTGACGGTCACACGGGAATCGAGCACACGTTGCCGGTTCAAAAGGTTTATGACGATGTGATGGACCTGTGGCGCAGCACCAAAGTCGGATACACGCCGACGTTGAATGTGGCGTACGGTGGTTTGGGGGGGGAGAACTACTGGTATGAAATCGATGACCTGTGGTTGCACACGCGATTGCAGACCTTCATTCCGCCGCACGTGTTGAACCCACGTTCCATTCGTCGCAGCAAAGCACCACGCGAGGATTACAACCACATCAAGGTCGCGGGGATTGCCAGGCAGGTTGTCGAGAACGGCGGATCGGTCCAAGCCGGCGGACACGGACAACTCGCTGGTCTGGGGACGCACTGGGAGATGTGGAGTTTTTGTCAAGGCGGCATGTCTCAAATGCAATCCTTGCGATGTGGAACGCTGCACGGGGCACAGTACCTCGGGTTGGACAAAGATCTCGGCTCGATCGAAGTCGGCAAGCTGGCGGACATCTTGATCTACGCGGAGGATGCGGACCCGACCAAGAAGATCCGGGACAGCGAACGGATTCAATTCGTGGTGGCCAATGGCGAGATTTATGAAGCCGATCGGATGAACCGCTTTGGCAGCCCGGCTCCGCGCCCGCCCTTCTTCTGGGAAAACGGGTCGGTGGGTATCGCAGGTTCGATCAACTTGGATGAATCCGTCGGCTGCAGTTGCCACCGAGGGCGCCAATGTTTGGCCAATTGAGTCGAAACAAAACAGTTCCCCTCCCTGGGGCAATTCGGTTAATCTAGTGACATGTGAAACGAAACGAAATGTGGCTTACAAGAATCGCAGCCCGACGCGTCAGCGAGGGATTACAGCAAAATCCCTCGCTGACGCGTCGGGTTATGAAACAGGTTCCGTTCGTTCCCGCAGCACTCATGACGAATGACGTGTCCCTAAACCAGCCGTAATGGGATTCGCCAGAATCCCCCCCACGATCCACTGCCGCGGAAAACCACTCGCGTTCATCCTTCACCATTCCCATTTCCCCACCCCTTGCTTCCAATCCACTCAGGTTTTTTTTCACCATGATACGACGTGTCAAACGTGTTTTCGTGACCGCGACCGGATGCGGTACTGCATTGTTCGCCTCCTTGCTGCTGTCGTTCTCGGGCAACGGAGACGCCTGGGCAGACGCTCCCGTCAATCAACTCAATGAAGCCGAGCGACGCGGGGGCTGGGAACTATTGTTCGACGGCCAATCGATGGATCAATGGCGAAACTATCAAAAGGATGGTTTGTCCGATGGTTGGAAAGTCACCGACGGCCAGATGATTCGCGCAGAGAAGGACGCGGGCGATATCGTCACCAAGGACAAGTACGAACAATTCGAACTGTTGTTGGAATACAAGATCAGCGAAGGCGGCAACAGCGGCGTGATTTTTCGAGTCACCGAAGATAACCCGCGTCCTTGGCACAGTGGTCCAGAGATTCAAATCCAAGACAACGTCGATGGGCACGATCCGCAAAAGGCTGGCTGGTTGTATCAGCTCTACAAACCGTTGACGCCATCGTGGGCGCAAGAGCGCGGTCCGATCGATGCGACTCGCCCTGCCGGCCAGTGGAACCAGCTCTACGTTCGCATTACGAATGACCAGAGCGAAGTCTGCATGAACGGTGTTCGCTACTACACCTTCAAAATCGGCGACAAGAACTGGAACGAGAAAGTTGCCGAGAGCAAGTTCTCGAAGTTTGAGGGTTTTGGCAAAGCCGCCTCAGGTCATATCTGCTTACAAGACCACGGCAACGAAGTCGCATTTCGCAATGTCAAGGTCCGTCGACTTGCCGAAGACGGGTCGGTGAAGCAACCGATCGACGGCAATTTGAATCTCAGCGGCGAGCTTGCGTTTCCAAAACTGAAGTGGGGCGATCCGAAAACGGATTCAGGCAACTGGGAGCCCGTTGATCCGTCCGGCAAGATTCGTCCGTTGCGTCTGATGGAACTGACGTACGCCAACGGAGACAGCAATCGGTTGTACGCTGCCAGCCAGTACGGAGCGATTTGGAGTTTCGAGAACAATCGCGACACCGTCGAGGCTCCGATGTTTTTGGACTTGCGCGATCAGGTCTATGACTGGAAGAACCGGGGCGCCAACGAACAAGGCTTGCTCGGTTTGGCCATGCACCCGTCGTTCAAAGACAACGGCAAGTTCTATGTGTACTACACGCACAAAGACGGTCAGCGCTCGATCGTTTCGCAGTTCAAGGTTTCCGCTGACAATCCTCTCGCAGCCGATCCGGCATCCGAGCTTGTGTTGATGGATATTCCACAACCGTATGCCAATCACAACGGTGGCAGCATCGAGTTTGGCCCCGACGGATTTCTGTACATCGCTTTGGGTGATGGCGGTGACCGCAATGACCCCAAAGCAGCCGGGCAAGATCTGTCGGCATTGCTGGGATCGATCTTGCGGATCGATGTCGATCATCCTGCCGATGGAAAGCCCTACGGTATCCCGTCGGACAACCCCTTCGTCAAGAATCCCGATGCATGCCCGGAAATCTACGCCATGGGCGTGCGTAACCCGTGGCGAATCGCGTTTGACAAAAAGACCGGTGATCTCTGGATGGGAGATGTCGGTCAAGAGTTGTGGGAAGAAGTCAACATCATCACCAAGGGTGGCAACTATGGATGGAGCAATCGCGAAGGACTCTACGGTTTTGGCAATCGCGAAGACGTCGCCGGCGTTCCTGATCCGATCGATCCGATTTGGCAATACGATCACCGAGTCGGCAAGTCGATCACCGGCGGACGCGTTTATCACAGTGATCGTGTCCCTGAGCTGACCGGCAAATATGTCTACGCCGACTATGTCACGGGCATGATCTGGGCGTTGACCTATGATCGTGAGACGGGCAAGGTTGTGCGTAACGAACAAGTCGTTCCCGACAGCATCGCGGTCTTGGCGTTTGGCGAAGATCAGAACGGCGAAGTCTATTACTTGACCGACAGTTCGCGTGGCGAGTGCATCTATCGGTTCAAAGCGAAAGACTGATCAGCATGTCGGACAGTTCGAGCCAATGGAACGTGCCTGCGAAAGTCACACCGGCTTTTGCATACAGCGGTGGGGGACGCAAGCGGAGTGCGTCTCTGCAACGGCACCGCCATGGCTGGATGTTCGGTTTGCGTGTCCTGTTCTGCCTCTGTGTGCTGGTGGTGGTCGGCTTATGTAGCCCGAGTGTGTCACTCGCGCAAACAGACGATGCGTCGGCTGAATCGGTGGTCTCAGTCGGTGAGAAACTTTTTGCGTTGCAGGTCCTGCCGATCTTTCAGGACAAGTGTTTTGGTTGTCACAGTCCCGACGCCGACGAGCTGCAGGGCGGCTTTGATCTTAGCCACCGCTCAGCGATGTTGGAGGGCGGTGACGCCTACGGTGATACCGTGATCGTACCGGGCAGCATCGACGAGAGCGTGATCTTGGCGATGGTGGATCGCAGCGAAGACGGCTTTGAGATGCCGCCCAAGGAATCCGACAAGCTGACGCAAGAACAGGTGTGGGCGATTCGTGACTGGATTGCCGCCGATGCACCTTGGCCGGATGATCAACGGGTCACTGAAATTTACGATGCATTCGCTGAGGGCATGACCGTCCAGACCAGTGGAGGACTCAGCGATCAGTGGACCAATCGCAAGTACGATCCAGAGGACTTGTGGGCGTTTCAACCCATTCGTCGTGATTTTGACGAGTGGGTCACCGCAGAGAGAGGCAATCCTATCGACCAAATCGTCAATCGACGACTTGGGCAACTCGGTATTTCGCCGGCACCCTTGGCGGACAGACAGACCCTGATTCGACGTGTTTGTTATGACCTGACCGGTTTGCCGCCATCGTCGACTCAGATGAGCGTCTATCTTTCTGACCAGCGTGATGACGCCACGGCCTTTGCCGCGTTGGTGGATCGATTATTGGAGAGCCCGCACTACGGGGAGCAGTGGGCGCGGCACTGGCTGGACGTGGCTCGCTACGCCGACAGCTCAGGGTTTGCCAACGACTGGGAACGCCCCAACGCGTGGCGTTATCGCGACTACGTCATTCGTTCTTTCAATGACGACAAACCGTTCGATCAATTCACCATCGAGCAGATCGCGGGCGACGAGTTGGCCGCAGCCTCCAAGAAACCACTGACCGATCCTGTCAACGTGGATCGCTTGATCGGGACCGGTTTCCTGCGGATGGGACCGTGGGAACATACCGGGATGAGTGTGGCAAAGATCACTCGGCAACAGTTCTTGGACGACGTAACCGATTCGGTCGGTCAAGTCTTTCTGGCGCAACCGCTGCAGTGTTGTCGATGTCATGATCACAAGTTCGATCCGATTCCCACTCGAGACTACTACTCCATTCAAGCCGTTTTCGGGACGACGCAGTTTGTCGAAGTGGAGACTCCCTGGTTGCCCAGCGAAAACCTGACTGGGATGGATCGTGATCGACAGTATCACGAACAGCGCCATCAGGCGAACGCTGAATTACTGAAAGGGATTGAGAATGAGATCGCGCAAGCCGAGGCAAGATGGTTTTCCGAGCGAGACTTGCCCTACCGATCGATACGTGAGGCCAAGAAAGCCGGATTGGACGAAGATCAGTTGCCGCCCGGTCCCCTCAATACTCCGGAACAGTTTGGAATCGAGCGTATCGGACGCAAGTGGCAAGCGAGGTTTTCTTGGGAGTTTGATCGCTACGAGCCCTTTGCGTTGAGCGTGTACAACGGCAAAACGCCGCCGGCGACCACGCAAACCTCTCGCTTCAAGATGCCACCGGACCCGATGGGCCGTGGCGAGTTGGAACAAACCGCGATTCTGGCCGGCGGCGATCCCTTCGCTCCTGATCAACCGGTCAGCCCCGGCGTGCTATCGGCGGTTCCGCAAGCGAAGAAGTACAAGCTGCCGACTCAGCCAACGGGGCGGCGTTTGGCGTTTGCACGTTGGCTGATCGATCCCGATCATTCGTTGACATCTCGGGTGATCGTCAATCGCGTCTGGGCCAGCCACTTTGGTCGCGGCATCGCGGGCAACCCGAACAACTTTGGCGCGACCGGCAAGAAGCCGACTCATCCGGAGTTGCTGGACCACTTGGCATCATCCTTCGTCAGTGAAGGGTGGTCGCTCAAGAAGCTACATCGATTGATCCTGAACTCCGACGCATACAAACGTTCGACGCAGCATCCTGACATGCGAATGCTCGGGGAAAAGGATCCAAACAACGAGTCGTACGCAGTCTTTTTGCCGCGACGTTTGACGGCGGAGGAAATCCGTGACGCCATGTTGATGGTTTCCGGTGAACTCAATCCGACGCTCGGCGGGATCCCCGTTCGTCCGGACATGAATCTGGAGGCCGCGTTGCAGCCACGAATGATCATGGGAACCTTTGCCCCGAGTTACGTGCCCAGCCCTGAACCGGCGGACCGAAACCGACGTTCGATCTACATCCATCGACTTCGCGGACATCGCCTGCCTTTTTTTGAGACATTCAATCAACCCGGAAGCGAGAAGTCGTGCGAACTGCGTGATCAGTCCAACATCACGCCGCAAGTGTTCACGCTGCTCAACGGCCAGGAGACCAGTGACCGAGCGCTCGCGACCGCCCACGCGGTGATGGAGGAAACAGATACGGACGAGGAAGCCATCGCGTCGGTGTTTCAACGCATTTTGGGTCGCGCGCCGTCGGAGACCGAACGCAAGGCGTCGTTGGATCACTGGAGGGCGATGACCGATGTGCAATCAGGTATCACGCCTCAGCCGATGCGTTATCCAACAGAAGTCGTGCGTGAGGCGATCGATGAAAACACAGGCAAGCCGTTTGAGTTCAAGGAAACGCTGTTCGCCTACCGTGACTACAAGCCCGATCTGCAACCTCATCAGGTCGACGCCAAGACACGCGGTTTGGCGGACGTCTGCTTGGCGCTGCTCAACAGCAACGAATTCGTTTACGTTTATTGAGAGAAAAGCATGTTGAACCCAACAAGACGCTCGTTTCTCTACGGCTTGACTTCGTCGATCGGCAGCGTTGCCTTCTCAGCGATGCTGGCCGAGTCGATGGGCTCTCGGGCGTTGGCTGCAGAGACACAGAATTCACAGGGGACACAGACGCCTGGACCGCATTTCCCAAACGCAAAGGCCAAGCACTGCATTTTTTTGTACATGGAGGGTGGTCCGTCTCACATCGACACGTTTGACCCCAAGCCGAAGTTGAGCGAGTTGCATTTGCAGGAGTTTCAGCGAAGCGGCAACGAGCAGTCGGCGATGAGTAGTGGCAAACGTTACTACGTTCAGAGTCCCTTCGGATTTCGCAAAGCCGGCGAGAGTGGCGCGGACATGTGTGATCGTTGGGAGCATCTGCCCAAGGTTGCCGACGAGCTTTGTTTTTATCGTGGCTGCCAAGTCGAATCGGTCAACCATCCGACGGCGAACTATCACGTCAACACGGGCAATCGCTTCGGCGGCGATCCGTCGATCGGAGCTTGGGTGAGCTACGGCTTGGGTTCGGAGAACAAGGATCTGCCTGGTTTCATCGTGCTGCCCGAACTGGCGTATCCACAAGGCGGCGCAGCGAACTGGTCCAACGGTTTTCTGCCAACCGCTTTGCAGGGCACCCCGCTTCGGAGCAAGGGCTCGCCGATCCTGGACATCGCGCCGCCTGAGGGCGTCACACGACAGCACCAACGGATGAACTTGGACTACTTGCAACGGATGAATCAACTGCACGCGGAGCGTCATCCCGAACACGAGGACTTGGCCGCCCGGATGGCCAACTATGAACTCGCTTTCCGAATGCAAATGGAAGTTCCCGAGACGCTCAGCATCGAGGATGAGTCCCAAGCCACGTTGGATGCCTACGGTGTCGGTGTGAAACCGACGGACAACTTTGCACGTCGGTGTTTGTTGGCCCGCAAGTTAGTCGAAAAAGGCGTGCGGTTTGTGCAGGTCTACGCGAGCACGTGGGACTCCCACGACTACATTGAGAAAGCGCACGGGGCGCTGATCCCCAGTGTCGACCGTCCGATCGCCGCATTGATCGCGGACTTGCGTCAGCGCGGACTGTTGGACGAGACATTGATCGTTTGGATGGGGGAGTTTGGACGTACGCCGGACAACGGAATTCGTGGTGGCGGCAAAGCGTACGGGCGAGACCACAACCCCGATGCGATGAGCATTTGGCTGGCCGGCGGCGGATGCAAGGCTGGGCACACAATTGGTGCGACGGACGAAATAGGAGCCACCGCGGTGGAGAACCAGCGTCATGTCCGTGATTTTCACATCACGCTGTTGAAGCTATTGGGTTTGGATGACAACAAACTCACGTACTATCACGCGGGCCGATTCAAGCAACTGAGCCAGTTCGGCGGCAAACCGATCGATGAATTGATCGCGTGAGCAACGCACAATCAAAAAGTGACGGATTTCGTAGTGGACGAAGTCACGAGTCCCGTGCTCCAGGACTCGTAACCTCGTCCACTACGCCAGTAATAGGATGAAATCCACTCGTTTGCGCTTCGTGCTGGTATTTTGTCACGAGTCATTTTCGGTGGGATTTCTGGCGAAATCCACTACGCGCAGCCGTTGCTCAGCCGTGAGTCAGGGAACCGTTGCAGGTTCCCGATTGGCTTCGCCGTAGTGCAGTTTCAACGCCAGTCGGCCGCAGCGTTCTTGGAACTGTGCCGGGGTGTCGTCGGAGCCTGCGGCGCACATGTCATCGATCCACTCGGGCCATTGGTCCAAGATTCGCGATGCCAATTTGTGGCGTCCGACCGAGGACAGCGGTCCCATGGAAACGACGCGGTCGATACGGCCGGGACGTGATCCGATGGCGCCGGGTTGTCCGATCGCGGGATCGATCTTGTCCAAGTGGTTGGTGCTGATCATGACCATCAGACCGTCCGCACGCTGGACACCATCGAGGCAATTAAGCAAACAATCAAACGTCAGCGCGGGGCCTTGCTTGACTGCCACATTCTCGCGTCCTTCGAAAACCGCGTCGATGTCTTCGATCAACGCCATGCAAGGCACTTCGGCCAGCATTTGATTCCACGCTTTGAGCAACTCATCGTTCTTCAGCGTGGCCAAGTCATAGACAAAGATTGGCAGATCTAGGTCTTCCGCGATCGCACGGGCCAGTGCAGTCTTGCCCGTACCGGGTGGTCCGTGCAGCAAATAGCCACGTCGCCAGGGCAGCCCACGATTTCGGTGCCACGCTTCGGTCTCCCGCCAGCGATAGGCTTCCTGGACCAGTTCCTCGGTGGCGTCATCCAGGGCAAGTCGCGACAGGGCGCTGACGGTTTCCTCAGGATCTGGACCCAGGTCAGCAAAATCCCAGCCGAGCGGTCGGTGGCTCAGGCAAGCACGAATATCGGAGCTGCTCGTCGGCGAGTTGGAACGTCCCTTGGCTTGCACCATCATGGAGTTGCCAGCCGTTCCGTGGACGAAGCGGATCGAGTGTCGCCGTCCACCGGTCGATTCGTACTGTCGTACTTGGCGATTAAAAAACTCCGTCGCGTCCACAATCAACTGATCGGGATCGATCAAACCGCGAGCGTAGGTGACGCTGATGGTTTGATAGTCGTAGTCGGCGGCCTGCAAGCCTTCCTCCAGATCACCGAGCGCCTCTTTGCTCTTGGCCACCCAGATCGGAATCCAACCTCGCCAATAAAGTCTGCCCGATGGCGGTGGAACTTCCATGGACACCAACTGGACACGTTGGCTGGGACGCACAAAAAGTTTCCAGCCCACGTAGGCACGGGGTCCGAATTTTGACGCCGTGTAGTGATGCTTCAGATACAGCATCATCGCGTCGGCTTGATAGCCACTGACCGTGATCTTGACGACAACGCGTCCAGCGACTTGTTGAACAATGTTCTTGATGTGTCCCCAGCCGGCCGCGATCAAAGTCAACGCGGCTGCCGATCCGGCAAACATCCATCCACTCGATAATTCTTGCACTCTCTAACAATCTCCGTGTTCAATCTTTGGCGATTTGGAGCACGCATCCTCCATCCGCACATGACGTCAGACACGAATCATACGCAGGGGTTCCCTGAGAAAGAAAAAATGCGGGTTCGCCCGTCGGATTACGCTTTGCGGACAGTGAACGGCAACGTGGGGCAGGTTTGCAACCTGCCAATCTTCCAGAACCACAGCCCGCAAGCCTGCTCACCTATTCTCCGTCCGACGTTGAGATTTCGTCCGGTGTCTGCAGCATTTTTTGAATCATGGGCATCACGACGCTGCGGTAGATGCCGCGTGCCATCGGAAAACGCTTCATCGTTTCGAATGTTTCGTACAGCGTTTGCCCTTCGGATGCCGTCATCGGAACCGTCATCTTGCGCCCTTCGGCGTCCACCAGCACGGATTCGTACATCCAATCACCCCGCTCGTTTTTCTCTCGTGTGACATCGTCCAACTGCGCGGTTTCCGGGTCGAAACTACCGCCAGCGTTGGCTTCCTTTTCAACGTACATCTGAGTGTCCAATCCGAGTGATTGGGCGATGGTTGAGGTGACCTCGGAAACCGATTCGTCCGACGCGATCGCTTCGAGACGTTTGAGATTGGCGTCCAGTTGAGAAAGCTTTCGCTCGTCGGGCAGCTTGGCGACGGACTCGATCTTGTCGTTCAGAGAATCTTGGATCTGCGTCGGGTCGATGGGCTGCTCGACCGGAGAAGGTTCCAACACTGGAGGCGGTGCTGGTCGTGGTGCGGGCCTGCTCGTGTCGCTGGCAGCCGACTGTGTTGCTGCTGATGCGGAGTTTTCGGAGCGAGACGGGACGTACCAGCACAGCAACCCGATTGCCAAGACCACGTGGACACCGATCGATGCGAGGATCGCGATGCGGCGGCGTGAGTGACGGTTGGGTTGGGTTGCTGGCACGTGATTGCTGGATGGGTTTCGTTCAGGGGTAGGTCAGCCTGGAAAGGCTGACGTACGGGGCTGACGTACATCTTTTTACGGACTTAGGCGTTGCATGATCCATTGGTGGTCGCTGCGGGTGTAGTGTATTCGATCATGCAATCTGCCCACTCGGCCTTGCCAGAACTCGATGCTGTGGGGCGTGACTCCGTAGCCTCCCCAGTGTTCTGGGCAGGGGATCGTTTGCCCATCGAACTGCATGGCGGCACTTTCCATCGCCCTTTCGAGTGTCTCGCGATCGGCCACGATGTCGGATTGGTTGCTCGCAACGGCGCCGAGTTGGCTATCGCGCGGTCGGCTTTGAAAATAGGTTTCGGAGCGTTCGCGGGTGGCTTTTTCAACAGTGCCATCGATTCTGACTTGGCGTTGCACGTGTGGCCAGTGAAAACAGAGCGAGACCTTGGGACAGGCTTGCATTTGCCGACCTTTGATCGACTCATAATTGGTAAAGAACCAGAACTTGTCGTCCTCCAGAGCTTTGAGCAAAACGATCCGAGACGTCACACTGCCGTGGCCGTCCGTCGTTGCCAGGGTCATCGCGTTGACTTCAAGCCAATCGGGGGCTCCGCAGTTCAAAGCTTCCACCAGCCAGGATTGAAACTGAACCAAAGGGTCGTCTGCCATGTCTTTCTCTGACAGTCCGGCCATCGAGTAACTCTGACGCATTTCTTCCAGATTCATGGGATTTGCCTGTGAGATATGGACCCGGCGAGAGGGACTCGGGCCCGCGGTGCTGACTTGAGGGTTGTAAGTTTTGGTGGGGGCAACTCTGGACTGCTCAAAGTTTGGTGTTGTGTCTTTTTGGGTTTGCGCAAGTTTATGTCCCTACTGCCGGCGCAGCTGGTGGCCCCAGTGAGCCTCAGGCGCTAGCCGTGGGCCTGAGGCGGATTGTGGTGCCGGCCCACGGCTAGCGCCTGAGGCTCACTTTGATTGCGATGCATGGAACGAAAACATGGAACGAAAAAACAATGTCAACCCCAAACTTTGAGCAGTCCGGGGCAACTCCCCCAACGGGAGACGGTGTTGGCCCCATGTTTCGACAAAAGCGATTCGCTTGGCAACCACCTGTGGCAACTTTGCCCAGAAAACCAGTGATTGGCACGCGGATTGCCACGTATGGTTCGTTGGAGCAATGCTGCCACGCTGGCAATTTCGTTCACAGCAGGAACTTTGATGTCTGATTTGATTCCATTTGTGCCTGATCACACTTATGTGGGCAAGCTCTTGGTGGCTTCGTCCTTGGTCGCCGATCCTGTTTTGTCGCGCTCGGTCAGTCTGGTCGTCCACCAGGACCCCAAGCAGATTTTTGCGGTGATGCTCAACCGTCCCATGAGTCCGCATCCTGCTGCGCTGTTACAGATGCTGCATGATCAAGCGGGTGAGTCGCAAACTGATCTCAATGCTGGTTTAGCGACCGATTCCGGCGAAGATGGCGATCCTGCGACACCGTCCGACCGGGTGGGGCACCTCGCCAGCCAAGCGAAACAGACAGCCGCAGAGGCCGCGGCTGCCGTGGGAACGGTTCATTTCGGTGGCCCCCTTTCTGGGCCCGTCGTGGCCGTTCATGGAGCCAGTGAATTTGCGGAAGCCGAGACAGGAAACGGTGTTTACGTGGCCGCGCAGCGTCAGCTGCTGGAGCGTTTGGTCAAGCAAAAGCCTGGTCCATTCCGGCTGATCGTGGGGCACCTTGGCTGGGGGGTCGCACAATTCGAAATGGAGCGTCATGCGGGGCTCTGGCACGTCATTGATGCGACCAGCGAAGCGGTGTTCAGCAATGACGTCGACATGTGGCCTGGTCTGATTCATCGCGCGACCTCGTCTTCGGTCGCCAGCTGGCTGGGGATACCGGATTTACCCAACGCGGCGGCTTACAACTGATCGTCGTGCTATCGAACGTAGGATTCTCAACAGGTCGCTCCTTTCGCATTGCACCGGACTTGGTAACTTGGCGTCGAAACGCTTTCCCGTCCGAATTGCCCCTCGCCGTTTGATCCGCAGTGCCCTCACCCGATTCGAAAAATGATCCGCCGGAACGAAAGCCGTTCCGCATCCAACGCAAGCGACTGGGGTCAATCCGCAAGATCGATCCGAAGGGTGAGTTCGGTTTCATTGACGCAGAAGATTTTCGAGACGACGTTTTCTTTCACCGAACGGTCTGGCAATCCAATGCGCTTCAGCAGTGGAACACCGGGCCGTTGAGCGTCGAGTTGGAGACACAGTTTGTCGAGTTTGAGATCGACGACGAAGTCTGGGCGACCGACAAGAAGCTGCGAGCCAAGGTCGTCCGACCGACCAGGCGACCGGAGGGCCGAAAGATGAGCGGCCGCGACGCGACATTCAAAATCATCACGCACCATCCCAACGCCCGACGAAAACGCCCCAAGTGGCGTGGCAATTCTTAGTGATCGGACTCGGCGGATTGCGTTCATGATTGGAGGCCATGGAACTGCGCTGTAAGTGTGTCGTTCTAACATTGTCGGGTCGCTCGATACTGAAGTTTGTCCAACCTGTGGGTCTAAGAGATTTGTCGAATCCGACAGATGGGACTTATGGGACTTGTAGGACTGATGAGTCGCGTTGGTCCTATTTGTCTTATTGGTCACATTCGATTTCGTCAAACGGCAATCTCGCCGATGAATACCGACGGAACAATCGGTGCCAGCCAACAACTGGACCTGATGAGTCGGACTCATCATTGTTGCGAGGGTACCTGCAGAGCTTTGCCGACTCTCAGTCTGTAGGATCGGTACCCGGGTTTCATGATCCGGACTAACAGCAAGCTAAGCTCCCAGTGCGATCGATTCTCTCAGCACGGCGGCTGCTCTGGCACCGACAAACTCGTCACAACCCGTAATCACGGAATCAGCGGGCGAAACTCGTCGACTGAGTGGATCAAGCATTTGGACTTCATCCCCATCCGTCGCTTGTTGCAGCCCCGCCCCATGCCCACCAGTGATCCGAACTCAAACGGTGATTCGTTGCCCGTCTCGGCAGAGAATCAAGACGAATCGGACTTGACGTCTTGTCAGGGCGCGTTGGGTGTTCCTGACGCAACATCCAATAGCACGTCGTCACAGAAAAGCTCTCGACAGAACAGTTCCCTGGGTAGCAGCGGGCGGCGGAAAATCAAACGCACCAGCAAAGTCATCCCTAAGGTCGTCTCGCCGGCACCAATGCCGCCACCCAAACCGTTGATGCGACAAGAGCTCTGTGACGCTTCCTACCTCGGCCTCGTTGCAAACGCTGCGTCCAAACATCGCTCATCCAAGCACCCAGCAGACGATCCCGATTCACAAACGCAAGCCACATCCGATGCCTTGATCTCGGCTCGCTACAAGCGTATCGGTGAACTGGGGCGTGGCGGTTGGGGAGTGGTGGATCGCGCGATGGATCGGCAATTGGGACGCGAGGTGGCGGTCAAGCGGATCGTCGCGTCAAGCTCTTTGTCGGAGGAGGATCAAGCTCGTTTTTTGCACGAAGCGAGGGTCACCAGTCAACTGCAACACCCCGGCGTTGTGCCCGTTCATGAACTGGGTGAAGCCGACGGAGAAGTGTTCTATGTGATGAAACTGCTGGAGGGCGATAACCTCAAGCATCACATCCGCAGCGTCCACCCGGAGCCCGGCTCTCAATCGCACCTGAAGACTCAGTCGCAATTGGTTGATGCGATCGGACCCTTGCTGGAACGATTCATCTCCGTTTGCCAAGCGGTCGCCTATGCACACGAAAATGATGTGATCCACCGCGACCTCAAGCCGACCAACGTGATGGTCGGGGCTTTCGGTGAGACCATCGTTGTGGACTGGGGACTGGCACGTCAGGCCAATGAAGAAATCGACGATGCGACATTGACCGGATCGTCCAGTCGCGGATCGGGAATTTCTGAAAGTGATGGCACGGTGGTTGGTACTCCGGCCTACATGGCACCCGAGCAAGCTCGTGGAGAAATTAGCGCCGTGGGCTGCCACTCCGATATCTATTCTCTCGGCGTGATGCTCTATGAAATCATCGCCGGTCGACATCCGTATGCCGGAATGCCGATTGCCGCGGTCCTGCCCGAAGTCATCGCGGCACGCTGTCGTCCGCTCGCAAAATCACAGCCCAGGACTCCTCGACCACTGCTGCGCATCGTGGAGACCGCAATGGCGTCCGCCCCTGCGGATCGATACGCCACGGCGAGCGATCTGGCGGACGATGTTCGACGATTCCTGACCGGGGACAAAGTCTCGGTGTATCAGGAAACGACGCTGGATCAGATTTCCAGATGGAGCCGTCATCATCGAGGAATCGCCGTTACGATTGCCGCCGCTGTCTGCATGCTGCTGATCGTTTCCGTTGCTTTCGGCATCGTGGTTCGTCGCGCACACAAGAGCGAGCAAATCGCTCGGAGAGAAGCCGAGGCGGCGCATCGCCAAGCGTTGTTGCGTCTCGTCGATGCGAGAGATGCCGCCGATACATGGCTGATCGACCTGAGCGGCTCGCTGGAGTTTCATCCCGCAATGACGCCAATTCGTCAGCAACTGTTCCAGCAAGCCATCATGCAGTACCAAAAACTCATCGATGCGCCGATCGCCTTGGCCAATGACACCGTTGACCCTGAAACACAACAGCATCTTTTGCTCGAACGGCTGAAATGCCACTTGAGACTCGGTGATCTGTTCCGTTTGGTTGGTGATCAGCATCAGGCCGCTGAGCAGTACGCCAAGGCGGCATCCGGTTTCAAACGCCCCACGAGTGATCGTATGAAAATTTCAAACGTGTTGCTCACAAGCATCGTTGATCGACCGGAGTCGGAACCTGGCATGGAGGATCGCTTTCGACTTGAGCGGATTAATTCTCAAATGGGGCAGTGGCTCGTCGGCGATGAAATCCCCAAGGAAGACGTTTTGACGGCGGATCGAAAATGGTTGCGGCAATGGATCCCAGACTCCAAAAGTGACGGCGTTTTTCGCATCACCGAATTGCGAAACGAATTCGTGGCAAGCGTGATCAGCGCGGCCGTGCGACTGGAAATCGTGATCGCTCGGCAAGATTCGCCCGAAGCTCCGCCAGCGATGCTGGACGGGGCCGTCGGCCTTGCTCGTGAACTGGTCAGATTGCGAGGCAAGCCTAGCGACCATGCGCTCAGCCAAACCGTTCAGACACAACGGGCTCGCCAATGGGAGGACCGTGGAGAAGTAACAGCGGCGTATGAGTGTTGGTCGACGTTGATCACAGATTTGCAAACTTTGATCGAAAACCGAGGGGAACGCGTCGACTGGTTGGAATCGCTTGGCGAGGCACAGATGCGACGTGCCGGACTGTGCGGCCAACTTGGCAGATCCGAAGCGGCGGTCGACGGCTATCGCCGTGCGATCGAGGATCTGAATCGAGCGTGGTCCCTCTCGGACTACGATGATTTCTATCGAACCAATCTGGCGACAGCGAAAACCAACTTGGGATTGCTGGTCGGATCGGATGCCGACGGGGTCGATGAGGCGACAGAGTTGCTCAATCAATCCATCTCCACCTATCAGGAATTGCTACGGCAAGAAACGACCCCAGACGTGCTGCGTCGACTAGCGCAGAGCCATGTTGCATTGGCACGTGTTTTGACAGGCCGGCCAGATTCCGACGCCAATGCGGAAGCTCGTCAGCATCTTGACTCCGCGATGCTCGCCTATCAACTGCTTGCCGATCACGGCCTGTTGACGTCCGAAGACAGTCGACAGTGGAGCGAAGTCCGGACAATGATGGGGCTGCGTTAATTGCGAGGGCAATCTTGGACCGTCAAAACGTTGATCTTGACATGCAACCTCGATTCGCCAGCTTTGTGCCTCCATTTGGAAGATACGCCGAAGGCGTTAGTCAACAAAGCCCAGGGCAAGGTCCCCGCGAGTGCAACGAGTGGGACCGCCACCCTGGGTTGTGGAGCTGCGGCGCTCCGCAAGTTTCGGTCACGTCCCTCGGGCGCAGCTGGGAGGTAACAGTTGCGAAGCACGGCATAAGGCGTATGGCTTGTGTTTGGGCGGATGGTGGTGTTCGTTTTCGACTTGGAAAGTCGATAGCGTGCCCCGCCAAGCGTATGGTCGTTCCCAATCACAGAATTGCGCAGACAGACGCCCTCCCTCGCATTCGCCTCAGCGGCTATTCGCGACCTCCCCCAAGTTCCTTGGGGGAGGTGACAGCGGACAAGAAACGGCTCATAGAAAAACGCCGAAACATCAAGTCAACGCCATCCGTTTGACAGCCCATCACAACTCCCGCCAGTTGGCAGAGTCTTCCTACTCCATACAACCAGCATCGCGCGGTGTCGCTTTTTTGGTGACATGCTAGCACTTGATGAGCGCTCAGCGGATGTTTGGCGATAGAAGACGACAGCGAGAGATCTGTCATACTGGATCGTCAAAAACCGACCAAAGCATGACGGGATTCCCTCATGCTTGCTGTAGATTCGCCATGGATTGGCGGGGCACGAGACGTCCATTGGGCGTCCACTTGACGAACGAGAAAAGGATTTTTCATGTCGCGGAATCGATGTCGAAATCATGCAGGTGTGTTGCCTGGCAACGCATTGACGCTGTCGCTGATTTGTGTCGCGACGTGTTTGACTTCGACAGTCTTGGCTCAAGGCATCGCACTGCCGCCCGAGTTGGACTTGGTCGACGTGGTCGATGTTTCCAAGGATGTCCCGAAAGTGACCGTGGCGCCCGTCGCTGCCGATGCTGCCACCACCCAGCAGTCTCAAGTTCCACAGCCACAAGTCCCGCTGCCACCGCCTCGGGATCAGACATCCAGTCGCCCTTCGGCCTCGCCGCACAAGTCAGATTTGTCCAGCGACGATCGTCTTTCCAAACTGTTTGGCGATGTCAACCAAGTGAGCGAGTTGCCCACCAGTCGTCAATCGCGCGCCGTGGCACCGGCGACAGACGCTGTCTTTTCGGCCGAAGCCACCGGTCGCAAGACGTCGGACATCGGTGACCTGATTCAACAGTCCAAGGGGGCGCACGGAGTCACCATTCAGCATCGAACCCCGATCGTCAGCGACACGCGAGTTCGAGGCCAACGTGTTGGTCAGGTTCTTGCCTCCGGTTCGTATTGGGCGCCTGCGCGGATGGACCTCGACACGATGATGAACAAAATCGACTCACGTTTGATCGAGGATCTGATTTTGATCAAAGGTCCTTACGCAACGAGATACGGTCCAGGATTTCGTTTCGTCGACCTGGAGTTCATTCACTCGCCACGCCACGAGGGAGGACATGAACTGCACGGCAGCACCAGTGCGACCTACAACACCAATGGCCAGCTCTGGTACGGCAGGCAGACCTTTTCCGGAGGTAGTGACCACTACGGGTATCACGTCAGCTACGGACATCAAACCGGCAATGACTACGAGACAGGTGAAGAAGGATTCTTCATGCCGTCGAGTTACAAGTCACGCGATCTGTTTGCTGCATTCGGGTTTGACCTGTCGGATCATCAATCGCTGGAATTCAACCTTCTGCGACTGGATCAGACGGATGTTGAGTTTCCCGGTCTTGTTTATGACCTCAACTATCTGGTGACCGATGGCTACGAAGTCACCTACACCAATACGCAGGCCATGATGTCGGATCAGTTCACCGCCGAGTTTTGGTACAACCGGACGCGATTCGAAGGCGACACGCTTCGTCCGGGTAAGAACGCTCAAATTCCGAGTCTGCAACTGAGCCTGCAATCGGTCAGCGGGTTCGATGGCTATGCGGTGACCGACGGGGACGCGTTGTCGGCGGGCTACCGTTTAGAGAACACGTTTCTGACGCAGTCGGGTCAATGGTCGATCGGAACCGATTTGATTTTCTTGAATCAAGAGGTCAATGACATCGAGCCAGAATCACCGTTCGGTGACGACAACTATCCCATTCCTCGTAGCAACTCGGTAGACGTAGGGATGTATATCGAAGACGTCGAGCAGGTCACCGAGCGGTTGACGGTGACCGCTGGGGCTCGTATTGACGGCGTCTTTACCCACGCGGAAGAGTATGTTGATGGCGTGCCAGGATCATTGAAGGATTACTATGACGCCGAGTTGGAGCAGGACTTCCTCCTCGGGGGAGCTTATCTGACCGGTGAGTATCAGCTCTCGCCAGGCTGGACGATCGACGCAGGTGTCGGCAGCGGGATTCGCCCACCGACTTTGACCGAGTTGTATTCGCTGTATGCGTTCATCGGATCACTGCAACGCGGGATCACTTTCCTGTTGGGTGACCCTGAGCTGAAATCCGAGAAACTCTATCAGGTCGATGTCGGTACTCGTTATCAAGATGACCGCCTCAGCATGGGACTGCATGGTCACCATGCATGGATCCACGACTACATCACTTACGACCTATTGGACCCGGCGGGCAGCATTGACGGTTTCCAGCAAGGAGCCGCCTTCGTCAACACGGACTTGGCCACCTTGGCGGGTTTCGAGACCTATGGACAGTACGCGATGAGCGACATGTTCACGGTGTTTGGCAGCATGAGCTACATCGAGGGACGTGACCACTCTCGTGACAATCCAGCCAGGCTGTCTGGGTTCGCCGACCGCAGCGACACCCCGGACACCGAGCATGAGCCGTTGCCCGGTATCAACCCGCTGGAGACTCGTCTGGGAATCTTGATGCAGGATCCCACGCCTGGACGTCGATGGGGATTGGAGTTCATGGCCAGAATCGTGGACAATCAGGACCGAGTCGCGGCGACCTTGGAAGAGATCGAAACACCAGGTTTTACGGTCTATAACCTGCGATCCTACGTCCGCGCAGGCCAATGGCTGGTCACCTCGGGCGTGGAGAACCTGACGGACAAGTTCTACCGAGAGCACGTCGACTACCGCTCAGGGCTTGGCGTGTTCCGCCCCGGGATCGGTTTCTATCTTGGGACAGAGCTGACCTACTGAACTGGTTTGCTAAACTGGTTTGCTGAACTGGTTTGCTGAACTGGTTTGCTGAACTGGCCGAACTCACGATCGCTGCGATCGTCATAATCGAGACCGTACTGTGCGGGACAACGAGGTCAGGACATGAGTGTGAGGCTCCCTTTCGGCGTGGCGGTTTATCGTGACCAAGATTTCAGCAAGACAATTCCCGGTGTCATTCCTACGTTGTGAATTCTTCACGTAGTCGCGTCTCTCCGAGACGCGACGCTCCGAGCCTCGGAGAGGCTCGGCTACGTGAATTGAAAAGAATCCACAACCTTTCCGTGTGACCCTCACGCCTTGCTCGGATCCATCATGTCATCCCCGCTCTCCCATCAGACCGCCACATCGGTCGTCGATCCGCTGCTTCATCAGACTCATGATGAAGCCGAGGCGACCATGCAAGCCCAGGACACGTCCATCGGAGGTGCGGGAAACCGTGAGTGCTGCCTCGTGCAAATCTACCCTGCCGATGTGGTCGACGGCATGATGCTGCTGAGTGACCACACACTGGTGATGGGCCGTGATGGTCGCTGTGAACTGATTTTGCCTGACCACAGCGTTTCACGCAAACATGCCGAGTTGATTCGCGGCGAGGATGGTTACATGATTCGCGATTTAGCCAGCACAAACGGGACGTTCGTAAACGGTCAAGCCATCGATCAGCATCTTCTTGCATCAGGCGACACGATTCGTCTGGGGAGTTTTCTGTTCAAATACCTTTCGGCAGGCAGCGTTGAATCACAATATCACGAAACAGTGTACACCGCGTTGACGCGTGACGCCCTGACGGGGACCATGAACAAACGATACTTGTTGGAGTCCCTGCAAAGAGGGATCGCCTCATCAAGCCGTCAAAAAACAGTGCTCTCGGTGCTGATGCTGGACATCGATCACTTCAAAAGCGTCAACGACACCTACGGGCACTTGGTCGGTGACGAAGTGCTCAGGGAGTTCGGCTCACGCATCAACGGTGTTTGCCGGGAAGACGACTTGCTGGCTCGATATGGCGGCGAAGAATTCTGCATGATGCTTTCTGCCACCGGTCGCTCCGAAGCGATCGAGATGGCTGAGCGTTGTCGTTCGGCAGTTGCCAGTGAACCGTTTCAAACAGCCGTCGGGCCGCTGGAAATCACCGCCAGCTTTGGAATCGCCTGTTCTGACCCTGAGGTGCCGACCTCGCCCAAAGAACTGATTGATGCAGCGGATCAAAAACTCTACGAGGCGAAGCGCGGCGGTCGTAATCGAGTCTGTGGTTGACTTCAGCCGCCACCCATCCTGTGATCAATCACCGACGCCGATATCGTCGTCGAGCGATTCCAGGATCAATTTCAATTCGGATTCTTCGTGACTCTGAAACGCCGTCTGGAATTGATGAAACCGTCTGATCAATCGTTCTCGGTGCTCGGGTACCTCTGAATCGACTTCTGCGATCTTGTCCGCTAGGTCACGGATCTGACCGAACAAGACGGAGTGCTGGCCACGCAGGGTCTCAGCGGTCAAACTCAACCGCGGTGCGATGTTGATCGCGTCGTCAAAGTAGCCGTAGGCTTCCTCCAACGAAAAGTGAATCGCCAGTTGGTCACGCAGTTCGTTGAACAAGGTCATCAGTTCCGGCCAATGATTGGCCGCCATCTCCTGGTGACTGATCATGCCCGAAATCTTGTCCCACAACGCTTTGAGTTGAATATTGTCATCCTTGATCTCTCGCAAGAATGCAGCGTTGACGGTGACTTGTCTTGTCGCGGTCCTGTTACTAACCATAGCGTGGCTCCTTGAGCAAAAGTTCCTGCACTCAGTTTAACCGAATTGGTGGTAGCCGCGACAATTTTCGCATCTTTATTTTTTTCATTCGCATTCCACTTGACCGGTACCTCCGGTTGGTTATTGCAGCGATGAAAGTCGCCTCCATTGTTTCTGCTTCGGGATTCAGGCAACTTCGATCGGAAACGGCAACACCTGATCGATGGATGATGCGCCCACTCTGATCATCAGCAATCGATCCACTCCCAAGGCGACTCCCGAGCATTGGGGCAGCCCCAACCGCATCGCTTTGACCAAGGTGGTATTCGTCTGCAACGACATTCGCCCTGACTGGCAACGCATCTGGTTGTTGGCTTCGGCACGTTGAAGCAGCACGTCAGGATCGAGCAGTTCATCGTACCCGTTTGCAAGCTCGATCCCGTGCGAAAAAAGTTCGAACCGAGCGGCGCACCGCGGGTCGTCTGCCGATGGCTTGGCCAACGCGGCTTGAGTGATCGGATAGTCGGTCAAGATCAGCGGCCGCTGCCAGCCCAGCGTTGGGCCGACGACTTCGCTCATCAACAGGTCCAGCAGTCCGTCCCGATCATCGGCAAGCGACAACACCAACGAATGGTCGCAGGTCTCCGCGGCATTGCGGATTTCATCCAATGTCGCACCGAGCGGATCCAGATCAATGGTGCGTTGGAATGCCTGTTGATAGGAAACGGTTTCCGTTGCTTCGGTCCGCAGGGACTCGCTCGCCAGCTCACCGAGCAACCCGATCGCCGACGCGGCATCGCCCCCCACCTCGTACCATTCCAACATCGTGAATTCGAGATTGTGACGCGGGCCCCGCTCACCCAAACGAAACACGGGACCGATGCTGTAGATGGATGGTGCGCCAGCTGCCAACATTCTCTTCATCGCCGACTCAGGCGATGTTTGCAAATAGTAGGTTGCCGCCAACTCGGGATGTCCGATCCCGAACTGCCCAGAACTGACCGTGATAGGGTCGATGTAGGGATCCACCACGCAATCACGACACAGGCTTGGAGGCTGAACCTCTAAGAATCCACGAGAATCAAAGAATTGGCGAATGAATCGCAGCAGTTCGGCTCGGTCTTGCAGGTGCTGGAGTTGCGGAGTCATCAAGGTTGATTCTAATGGGCAGTGCAATGTCAAAGTCAATTCATCAAGACCGCTACGCTCGCCAAGTCCAATTTGCCCCCATCGGCACCCAGGGGCAGCAACGGATCAGCCAATCTACCATCGCCACGCTGGGTTGCGGTGCGTTGGGCACTGTCGCAGCGGAAATCTTGGTCCGCGCCGGAGTGGGGTGCTTGCGAATCATTGATCGCGATGTCGTCGAGTGGACCAATTTGCAGCGTCAGGCGTTGTTCGATCAACGTGACGCTAGCGACGCGGTCAGCAAGTCGCAAGCGGCGTGTGAACACTTGGCATTGATCAACGATCAAGTGAAGCTCGAACCCCGTGTCGCAGATGTCACGCCCGACAACATCAGCGAACTGCTCAGCGGTGTCGATCTGGTCATTGATGCCACAGATAATTTTGCGATCCGTTTCTTGCTCAACGATTGGTCGCTCAAAAACGGCAAGCCATGGGTACACGGCGGCTGCGTCGGCGGTGCCGGTCAAGTGCGATTGTTTCGAGGTGACGGTCCGCCGTGTTTTCGATGCCTCGTCCCCGACTTGCCGCCCGCCGCATCGGTAGACACTTGTGATTCAGTAGGAGTCCTCGGATCGGCGACTCACGCCATCGCCAGCTTGCAAGCGACCGAGGCGATCAAGTGGATTTCGGGGAACGAGCAGCAGGTGAGCGAAGATGTGCTGTCCATCGATTTCTGGAACAATCGCGTACGTCAAGTGAAGCTCAGTGCAGAGCTTTCGGAAAACTGTCCCGCTTGCCGCCATCACCGATACGAATTCTTGGATGGAGAACGATTGACAACGGGTGACGGCGTGCTGTGCGGTCGCGACGCCGTCCAAATCAGCCGGCCGACTGCATCACCTGTCGATTTGGCCGCGGTGGCTAAGCGTTGGTCGAACTCAGGACGCGTGCAATCAACGCGATTCTTTGTAAGGCTCTTTCCCAGCGACGCACAGAGCGTGACCTTATTTCGTGACGGCCGCGTCGTCGTGCAAGGCACGACAGACGTTTCCACGGCCCGAATGCTGTACGACCGCTTCATCGGCGGATGAACCAAATCCACCATTCAACTGCCGAAGTAAAACCCGAAGCAGTCAATGCGAGACATGGCCAGAAACGAGGCGCAAGAAAAAAGCCAAACCCGGCCAAAGCTACCACGGTGTTGACGCCCTAGCCTTCGTCAATCATTCTTCGGGCAGACTTTCGATGTCAACTTGTGAGGATACAAACTCGAAATCTTCGTCTGACATTTGGAGCGTTTCGTTGTACTCCAATGCTTCCGGGGATGCCACGTAGTCAACATCTCCCTGGAACTCCTTGACGACCTCCGCGATACTCTCGATTGACACTCGAAAAAACTCTTTTCGCAAGTTGACTCGGTTAACTCTTTGTCTTTTGAATCTGCGATGCAGAGCGGCCTCCAGAGCAGGTGCGTCGCTGCTTGAAATCATCATGTGAACGTCAAAAGGAAACGGCACGGAGGCATCCCCGAGCTCGATGATGCGATCCATCGGCTGTAATCGCCGAGTCAATCCAATTTTGAACACGCCCTCGCCGAAGCTGCCGATGTTGGAAATCACGTAGACATGCCCTGCCTTGGTGAGCTGCGCCATTGATTGTGCACGTTGAGATCTTGCTTCCGCTTCTGAAAGTTTCTGTCGTAGCACTTCCACTTCGGCCGAATGCTCATCATGGGTGCGTGCCAGTGCCTCAGCTATTGCCTTCTCGATTGCAATGCGATCGGCCTCAGCTCGTTTCAGTTCTTGCTCAAGCTCCCTCTCGGCCCGCAACTCTTCTCTTAACTTCTCTTTGATTCTGGCCTGTTCTTCTTTGGCAAGTTGGCTCCGAACGGCTTCCTCGTAGTCGGATTTCAATTCAGCTTCAAATTGCAAAATCACATCCTGTTCAATCGGATACCCCTTCTTTTCACAGAATTCAACCATCTTTTGAAACCGATGCTTCTGTATCGCGTAGTTGTTCGGGGTCAGTTTTGACTTGATGCTCTTTCGCACTTCAGTGAATAGACGCTTGCTGATTTCAGACGCTGCAGACGCATATTCTTTCGCGTTCTCCAACTCTCTCGCTGCTCGTTCCCGGTCAACTTTGGCTTCTTCAAGAATCAATTCGAATTGCTGTTGCAACCGAAGATTTTCGGTCTCAATCAGCTCTCGAAAGTTCTTCTGAAATCCCATCGCGTGCCCAATCAGCTTCGCTTGATTGTGTTCGTGGAACTCTGTTCGTCGCTGCAGTTCATCAATCGCGGTATTCGCAGCGACTACTCGGCTCTTTATGTCAAGCGAAAGACTGATGGCGACAATACCGACGATGAGACAAATTCCAGCCAAAACGAAAAAGATAGTGATCTGCGAAAACAGGACGGCAATCACGGCAATGAATAGGATCGCGATGGTTCCCGCAGCCACAATCGCCGCCAATTTTCGGTCAACGTCAGGATCTCGCTGCCTTCCTTCAGACCTGTATTTCTCAAGCGAAGGAATAGGATCTCGCGAGTAGTCTAGGAAGTAGACTCTGGTCTTGCATTTTGGGCAGATTTGGGGCTTCTCTAACGTCTGAGATGCTGCAACAACCCGTTGACCACATTCCGAGCAAAACCTCGCGACTTTTTGTTCAGAATCCATTTGCCCTGTCTATCCCGGCCTTTTGATGAAACCACATTCATTTGAGCCGAAATTGTAGTGCAATCTCATCGGGCTGGAGTGAATGAGCAATTCGATCACAACAACAACTATTATCTTTGCATAGTTTGTTGGTTTCCCTGGGCTCACCTTACCCGTACATCGTTACCGCCTCCCCGACGCGACGTGGAGTGCGACGCTGGCAGGAATCCAGAACGACGCTCGTGGCCGCAATGCTGGCTTGTGGGTGGACGCACGACGCGTTGCCCCTTGGGACTACCGCAACGGCCAGAGAGTTCCTTCGTCACTTCCCCAGAATATCGAATCGATCCGCGGAACGGACACGACCGTTTACATCACCGAGACGGGTACGAACTATCACACCGCTGGCTGTCGTCACCTGCATGATTCGCGAATTGCAATCCCGTTGTCGCGAGCGAGATCAGCTTACGAGCCGTGTGGCGTTTGCCGCCGGCGCAATGAGAAACGCTTGCTCAACAGTCAAGAATGCATCTGATCGGTCAATCGTTGCCGTTGATTTGGAGTGGTTCGGATCGCCACTACTAATGGCTACAGCCTTTACCTAACCATGATACGACGCCGTCCTTTACAGTCACGCCGCCAGACATCGTTTTGGAAGTGCATTTGATGGCCGCTTTTCCTTGGATTGCTGCACGGTGGATTCGTCTGTAGGCAGCTACCATTCCGAAAGGCGCATGGTGCTAGTTGAGCTTTTCAGTTCCTCGGACCGACGGCAAAACCTCGTGGGGCATCCCCCTCGCGTCACATAGATGACTAAACGAGTTATCCGTGTGCACTAGGGTGTACGATTTAGTTTGTTCTAGCGAGATCACTAGATCTCCGATACGCTCGCACTGTGTGCATGTGACGCAAGTTTTCTTTTCGACGTACTCCCGCAAGGTCTTCAGGCAAGAAACCTCCTTCTCGGTAAGTGAATCAAGAAGTCTGTGGCACTGTGATCTAGGGTCGTCCATTTTCAAGAAATCGTTCACATCGCAGTCAAAGACTGGCGTAGAAAACCGAATATGAAACTGAGCGAGTTCGTCCATCAATGTTTCGAAGCTGGTAATTTGCAACTGATTATTGCCACGCATGCACCGACTGCGATTCTGGATCTGTGAACCTAGCAACCGATCAAAACGTTCCGCCCAGTGGAACGCACACCGCCCAATTTCCTCGGCCGCAGCCCGTGTGTCATTCATAGCTCCACACTGCCCTAGCACTTCTGCGACACAAGCCAAGTACGACTTGACCTCTCGGATGCTGAAGTCTTGTTCAAGGTAGACGAGCGCCTCAGGCACGCTTCTATGTCGTGACACAGCAAGAGCGATGGTGATCATTGAGCAGACCCACCGCCGAACATACTCCATTCGGATATAGACCGAAGAATAAACTCTTGAGTCGCGATATCGGTCCTGGAACAAGGACCGATGCTTTGATGTAGTTGGCCCCACCAAAGATCGCACGGCCGAAGTTTCAACGAGAATCTTTCGTTTTTTACCGCCCATCATTCACCATGAAACCAGCCAGTAGGAAACCTGACTGCTCTAGCGTTCTACTGGATTGTTTGATGTCAGCCATTTCCACCCGGCTGAGGCTACTGAGCTTTGTGAGAATTCCTGCGACTTTGTCGGCCGTTCCAGGGGTCTCATATAAGTCCCATTGGCCATCCAAAAACGTGTCGCGGACTTGACGAAGTATCTCCCTCGAATTCGCTTCAGTCGCAATACTCTGGATTCGTTCAATCAGTAGCGTTAATTTGCGCAGCAACTGTTGAGTCGCCACGACCGCCGGAACGCTGCTTGGCCGGTTCGGAATTGCTGCGACACTTTCCGCAAGGGACTTGCACTCTTTTCTTCGAATCGAAGCAACGAAATTTGGCGATTCCCCATGTCTTGCGGCGGATGCATCGGCAACGGCGCGAATCTTTATAGTCGTCGCAAATTTATTCGCTGGAAGGTCGAAGGTGGCTTCTTGAACTGAGTCCTTCAGCAATGGGCCGACTTCGTTGATTATCTGGTACGTCATGCTCGCTTGCCCGCTATTTCCAGCAGACGACGCACCAGCGGAGCCATCGCTGATCTCAACAATTGTTCCTAAATGATTCATTTCAGATTACGTGTGTAAAGCGTTTTACGGCTTGATTAACGAGACGTTCTACTGTTTCTTCGGCCTGAACTAGCACGCGTTCAACATCATGCTTGTTGACATCTCCAGTGGTTATTTCACTCAGGACCCACAATCGGTCTCCAGAAACCTTTGCGAGTAAATTACTGAGATTGGTCCCCCATGCAGGTTCGGTCAGCTTAGAAACGGCAGCAGCGATTTTCAGCTGGCGGACCCCCATCTCAGTGTTCAATGGACCTACGGATATCTTTTCTTCTCGGTTGTTCTCATCTCTCTTCGAGAGCGATACCATCCAGTCGTTCGCATCTTCAAGAATTTTTGAACTCTCCGTCAGCATTGAATCAAAGCCAAGAACAACCATCTCTTCGAACGTCATCCCTACATTCAAGAAATCCTCTCTTGCAAATTTCACCGCGAGGGATTCAATGCTTTTGTAGCCATTCAATGCTTTCCCGGCCATCGCAATGAAATTCTCTCGCCAGTCTTTCCAGTCGCTCTCAGATCGAGCAATGAACGAGACTGTCGTATGACTAACTGCGAACTCAACGCGATTGTCTTGTGAAAGAAAGTCAAATCGAATCGCATTCGAGTTCCAGTGAGCAAAAAAACCCATTCGGAATATTTCTTCGCCTATGCCCGCCAGTTGCGTAACGAATCCGGGAATGGCCTTGAACTCTAAGGTTACACGTACTACGAAGTGACGGTCTTTTACTAAATTTCCCATTGTTGACTAGTTTTCACGCTTTGATAACGGCAATTCCCCGGTCTTTCGACTGCACTAGATCGTAGCAGCGGGAATCCAGGAATGTTTTTATTCCTCCGAGAAATGCCCCGAAATCGCCCCGATCCCCTTGAGAACGAATGCGAAAGCCGCGATATCCGGACACATTCTCACATCGTCCTAGCCATCTTTATCGGTTCTTCACCTTAAACTCTGACGTCCGACTCATTTCACTCCCTAGATTCAAATCTTACCACCAAGCGTCCACCCGCCGCGTGGGCCAATGCCGCTACCGCTCACAGCGACGGCTTCACCGATCCGTTGAGCGTGTTGCAGACCGAACGGTAAGGCATCCCAGCCAGCTCGCTCACCTCGGCACGCGGGACGTTCTCCAAGTGCGGTCGGATCTCTTCAATGATCGCGGGCAGGTCGATTCCGTATTCACTCGGGTCGATGCGCCTGGCCGTCGGTGACGGCGTTTTTCGTTTCTTGGCCATGATACTCCCCTCAAATAAAAAGGGCCCGGCAAGGGATACTCGCCGGGCCGTCAGTGGACTCGCTTATCGCATGGCGGTTTGCCTACGCTCCGAGTTCACTCGCTCGACGGTGGACACGTCCGCGATGCCGAACCACATTTCCCGATTGTCTGGCGTCCAGATCTTCACCGAAACCGGACCACCGAAATCAACCTCGGTCAGTTCGCAATCGATGCCGTCACGAACGGTGATCGAGTTGAAGCAAGCCGCCCGGCCGATGGTTCCCGTCGGGATACCGAAACTGACGACGGTGCGACCATGCAAATGGGAATCCGCCAAGCTCGATGCCGTTGCGGAAGAAGTAAGCTTGAGGACGGGGTCGATGGCCTGATGTTTTCTACGATGCCACTGATGTGGCTTGTGAATCGCTTGATGGACATGGGTATCCTGCCCCGCGTTGCAGTGGTCGCGATCCCTTCGCGGCGGTCAAAGACATTGCCCAGCGTAGTCGCGTTTAATGTCGTGCTTTCTTCAATGCTGCCACTGACCAGAAACCCGGTGATGGGATCGCAACCCTGAGATGACGGTTAGATTGGGACACCTTGACAGCGTGTCACTGGCTCGCTGGCACAAACCAGCAGAAGCGGTTTTCGATGCGAATGGAACGCTTCGACTATGGACGAATCACCAATAGATCAGCTCTTTTAGGCCGGTTTGAACGCCATGAGGGAAGAAGTGCGTATTGCTCGATGCAACACTATTATCGATGATCACATCTACTCGCCCTTCTCCTGGACCGATGGATTCCAAAATTTGCTCTCGAAGCACAACGAAACCCGGCCCCACTTGAGAAAGCACTAATGCCTGCCCAGCGATTACTAGTCGAAGAGCGACGTTCGCTGAATAAGGGGATCGATTGAGTTTCATGTTAAAAGAAGATGCAAATGAACGGGCGAAAGAGTTTTGCAAACTCCGCGAAATGACTCTTGATCAAGCACACTTACTTGGGCAGGGACAAGAGGGTTATGTCTGGAGCACAAGCAATGAATCTGCCGTCAAGGTTTTTGAACGCGCAAGAAACTTTGAAACTGAACTCGAATGCTATCAGATCCTACACAACGAGTCTGTACATGAGCTAGACGGATTCACAATTCCTAGGCTACTCGACCACGACAACGAGTTGCAAGTGATCGAGATGACAATTGTTTCGCCACCATTTTTGCTGGATTTCGGAAAGGCGTATATCGGCAGACGTCCGGACTTTACCGAAGAAGTGATGAGCGACTACGAGTCGGATCGGGAAGAACTTTTTGAAGGAAACTGGCCCCTGGCGTGGGGGGTGGTGTCGTCTCTGGAAAAATACGGGATCTATTACTGGGACGCACGCCCTGGGAACATCAACTGCAAGGGCCACCCCGACGCGATCTGATTTTTGGCGAGAAAAAAGGCGAAGCAACGCGAAGGCAGCAAGTCGATAAACCCCGAGAAAGGCGGGGCGAAACGCAGGGGAGCGGGGCGTTTTGACCGGGGACGGCTCAAGCTGTCGCGAGCTGTCAAAAGAGAAAGATAGCGGCAGAGGGACTCGAACCCCCGACACGCGGATTATGATTCCGCTGCTCTAACCAGCTGAGCTATGCCGCCGTTTTTGGCTGAGATCGGTGGGTGCCGAAGCTTCTCCGCCGTCTCGTGTGCGTGGAAGTTTACCCCAACGCCCGCCGGGCGAAAAGTCGGCAACTTTCCAATCCGCCTGAACTTGTCGTTTCGGGTTTCCAAAGCAAATTCTTGAGCGTTTGCAGGTGAAACCAACGGAAACGGACGGCCCGTCTATCGCTTGAGGCGATTGGACATTAGAGCAAATGCTGCGATGGGGACTGGACGACCATGGTGGTGGGGCGTGCGGAGTTGGTGCGGAAGTAATCCGGGGCCCAACGACGCATCTCGATGATCATTGCGATCACGGCGATCAGCATGAACAGCATGCTGAGCAACAGCATCACGGTGTAAACGCTTGGGGGCTGTTTACGGTTTTCAGTCGATGGAAGTGTCGACACGATCGCCCTCCAAAATGATGCCTTCGTTGTAGTCTCGCATGATCTCGGCCACCGAACGATTCGGGTCCGTCTCACGAACACGCAGACGAGTGATGAAGCGACCGTCACGGGTCACGTTCAAGAAATGGCCTTTGCGAAGTCCGTCATCGTAGCCGATCGAAACTTCGACCAGCGATTTGGGACGATCCACGACCAAAATATTGCCGTTACGCTCCGGCGGAGCACCGTCCAATGGGTCTTCGGGACGAATTCCCATGTGGTCCGCGATCTCGCGAAAGCGGGTGAGTTGTTTTTGTAACGCATCGTTGCGGACTTCCAGTTCCTGACGAACTCCGCGGACTTCGTTCAAGTTGTCCGTCAGCACCAGCGTCTCAGCGAACAGCTTGTCGCGGTCCTCTTGCTCTTTGCGGATCTGACCACGCAGGATCGTGTTTGCTTCGGTCAGACGCTGCAGCTCCTCCGCACGGCTTCGGTCCAATTGTGCCAGTTCCGTGTTCTTGGCTTCGAGTTTTTGATTCGTGTTGACGCTCAGCTCCAGCTCATTGGTCAATTGATCCAACTGAGTCTGCAGGGCGGCCAACGCGGTTCGGCGGGCGGCTTGCTCGCGGGCCAGTGATGCCTGAGCTTCCTCGGCAGCGTCACGGAGTTGTTGATTCTCTACATCAATGGCTTCGATCGTTGCTTTGTACCCGGTGGCTCCCAGAACAAGATCACGCCAATTTCGGTGCGATGCGTTCACCACCAAAGCCAAAACCATGAAGGTCAGGCTGAGTAGAAAGATGACGACGGTGAACGCCTTTCCCAATAAAGTCATTTTTGGAGCTTCCTCGTGGCAAAGCAGACCGGCACGGTAGCGATTGGGCAGAAAAGATTTTGGCCCAAGCGATGTTCAGTAACGGACCCCTCATTGAACCTAACGTCGGTTGATGGAGCAAACGAACACCGCTCCGAAATTATAGTTACGTAGAAAAACACGTGTCAACGAAATCGGCATCAAAACCCCTATTCCCCCACCTTGCCCAGCCGGATGGCAGTTTTTTCTGAATAAACAGTTGGTTCCGGATCAAACGGACAGGCAAAACCCCTCTGCGGGGAGGTTCTTCATCAGCGTTTCGCACCGTTCCGCTGAAAATCGGCTTTGGCACGAACGCCGTCTCCCAGCAGCGACATCTGCATTTGGATGACATCGTCAGGACCAAAATTCGGTCCCAAGACCGGGCCGGCGATCGGTTCCAGCGGATAACCGTGGTGGTCGGACTGATAGGTCTGGCGTTCTGGATTCCAGACATAGGTTCCCGATGTCGGATCCACCAGGGTTTCACCGAACAGGTACTCATAGACGCTCATCGGATCCCTGTCCGGATAACGACCACGCAGGTGATTCAGAATCGCGATGTTGCTCCACGCGTTTTCTCTGGTGAATCTCAAGTGGGTTTGTCGATTGCTCAGGATGGCTCGGGCCCCATAGCCGGTGACCTTGAGTTGGGTTTGCGGAGGAAAAGCGAACGCCGGTGGCTTGTCAACTTTGGCATCACGTCGCGCCAGGCTGCGATCGATGGCTCGCTGGATCACTTTCTTATTGAAGCTGAACGTCAGACCGTCACCGGTGGTCACGTAGTAGACCGACGGTTCGACTCGACCCGTTCGTGTGTTGTGAGGAGTCAACGTCACGTATTTCAGTCCGTTGTATTCCACCGACTCCGACTCAAAGGTGTTGGGAGAAACACGATCGAGAAAACCGCGTAGCGCGACCATGAACGCGGTCAGGCTGACGTTGTTCTTGGACGGGACATAAATCCCCATCGGCATTTCATGGAACTCGTCGGAGTTTCGCCAATCGTCGGGCCGCTTCGCCGCCATCATCTCCATCCACTCGACGTCTTCATCCAAGTAAACTTCGATCGAGTCATCGATCCATTCAAAAATGTCAAACCGCACATTGGTGTTGTTCGTCAGGAACTGACGAGCCATCGCAAAGAGCCAGCCTTTGGTGTCGAGGGCAAGCTGCACCGACGCCAGGGCCTCGGGATGCGGATCATTGACGTCGGGTTTGAGCGTGGCTTTGCCCACGATGCCTTCCCACCATCGATACTCCGAACCCATGATCAGCGGAATGACGGAGAGATCGAACGAAATCGCATCTTCACGCATCTTGACCTGCAGGCCGATCGGGTCAAAAGCTCGACGCCATTGACGTTCATATCGAGTTCGCCAGTCCTCGTAGGTCTTTTTTTCCTGACGCGAGACGCGGGTCAGATTCAATTCCGCAATGGGCGTCTGAAATCGCAAGGTGCCGTAGTCCGATGAGACCACCGCGTCGGGCAATACCCGAATCTCGCCTGCGAAGGGTAGCTGATCAATATCGTCGACGACAACGGGAGCATCGATGGTTTGATGTACCAAGGAATCGGCGTGACGCGCCGTGACTTCGGCGATGGTCGATCGCGCCCGCGTACGGCGTGAAGCGGCAATGCGCCAAGCCGGGCCGCACCATTTGCGGATCGTGGCATCCGTAATCATCAGGAAAGCGGATTCATCGTTGCCGCGGGGATAGCGACTGCGAAAGAATCGGTATTCATCCAGTTCCGCGAGCGTCTTGAGTTTTTTGTTCTCGCACTCGACGATTCGTGAAACCAACGGAGACGAGTTGGCAACCACCACGACGTCTCCGACCACCGCAACGATACTGCTGAGCGTTCGCGTCGGGTTGGACCAATGAACGCAGGCGATCCCGGCGATCGTGCGTTCTTGACGCGTCACATCCCGGTGCCGAGACGCTGAGGCAGCGATTTGTGTTTGCAAGGATTGAGAGAGCAGCTCGGGCTGCATGGTTTGCATGATGACCGCGATGTCGGTGCCCGTGCGAAAATAGGGGTCGGATCCCGTGATGGCGACTTCGCCGATCAACAACTGGCCGACTTGTTTGGTGAGAACATTGATCGGCAAACCGAGTTGCTGTTGATAAAACCCGAATGTGTCCACCGAACGGCTCTGCGGCTCGATGGCTTGGACCAACGGCGTCGCCAACGATTGACCTTGTTCGGCCAGTTTCACCAGCGCGTCGAACGAAGGGACGAAGGCGACGTATTGGTCATGGGGAATCCATCGCGCCAATGGATCGAGTTGGGGAGCTTGCTCGGCAAGCAGTTCTTTCCAGTCCATTTCGCGGACCGTGATGCCCTGGATCGTGGAGACGTCCACCCACTGCGCTGCGTCATCGGTTGTCGCAGGCAGTTGACGATCAAGTTGCAGGTTTTCGCTGACCGCTCGACCTCCACTCATCAACGCGATGGTGCGGTCGACGTCACGGCTGAAGTTGCGTGACCAGGATGACGACTTTTTGACTGCGGCCTGATTGACCTTTGCCAGTGATTGCGTGGCCAAATGCCGAAACATTGCCGCACCGGCAAACTCCTCCGACCAAAGGTACTGAAAATACATTCCCTTCGCACGCGAGAAATCGGCTTCGGTGGCTGGTGATTTCTCGTCATCGTCAATACGAAAATCGTATTTCGCCAAGACGGTAGTCTTTGCGTCAGTGGGATGCGGCTGCAGACGATACAGAGATCCACTCACAGGAACCCCGGCTTGCTTGATGCCGACGATCTTGTAATCGGTGAAGTCATCGTTCTTCTTGCTCGGCTCCAAGATGTAGACTTCGGCGCCATCCGATGTGACGACACGAGCAGGCTGTTTGAGCTGAGAGTACGATGGGGGCCATTGGGTCGAATCGGCGACGACATGAGACAGATCAAAGTTCTGGACCAGTGCACCAGCGTCGATCTGGTAGTAGACCGTCTGAGCAGACGATGTACCGGTGATGACGGAAGCCGCCAGAGCGAGAATCGCCAACCGAAGAATCAATGAGAACGAGAAACACGAGCGGGTGGGGAGACGCATGGATGGAGTCCTCGATGCACGAGACAATGGCGGAAAGTGTCCAGGAAGAGCCCGTTTGGAGAGAAACGATGCGCGGAATCCGTCAAAGAATGCGAAGTTTTTTGCAGGTGCTGAGAAAGAGAGATCCAGTGGGTGAGTTTGCGATGGGTTGGTTGGTGTGGGAATTCTGGCGAATCCCGTTGCGGGTTGGGGTACGGGGTGGGTTGTTTGCAATCTTGGCTTTGTGGGTGGGGGCCGCCAGCGCTCAGGATTTGACCGAAGAGCAGCGTGCTGCGGTCAATCGAGAACTCGCCGCGGGCATCGTCACCGTTGTTCCCGCAGCGGCGGATGGCGCGGTCGACAATCCGCTCAAGGGTTGGTGTGTCTACACGGATGCCGGAAAAATTCATCAGCCCTATTCGATGATCTTTTCCTACGCCAGTTGGAAAGAACTGGAACCGAATCAGGGTGACTATCGGTTCGAAGATTGGCAGAAGCAGTGGGACGTTCCACAGGGTGCAGGCAAGCATGTCGTGTTGCGAGTGTATGCGGACTATCCGAACAAGCCCAGCGGCATGCCGGACTGGTTGATCGGTCAAGGCGTCAAAATGACCCCGTACACACAGTACGGTGGTGGGCTTTCGCCGGACTACAACGATCCCAAAATGGTCGCGGCTATGGAACGTTTGATCTCCGCGATGGGCAGGCGATTCAACGATGATCACCGCGTGGCCTTTATCCAACTCGGTCTGCTGGGGCATTGGGGCGAGTGGCACACCTTTCCGAGAACAGAGTTGGATGCCGACGATACGCCCCGACGCAGAGTGATTGCTGCATACCGCAATGCTTTTCCGGACAAGCAACTGATGGTTCGAACCGCGAATGGTCATGCGGGGACCCAAGATTGGATCGGGTTCCATGACGACATGTTTCCCGAAGACACGGACAACGGCGAGGACTGGAGTTTTCTGGCGACGATCCGTCGTGCCGGTCGCGACCAGAACTGGCGAAACCATGTGATCGGCGGCGAGATGGTGCCCGGGAAAGCCGACCAATGGTTGCTTGATCGGTTCGCGACGACGAGACAAATGGTGCAGCGTTCCCATTTCTCTTGGGTCGGCCCCTACGGACCGGCCCTCGTTGATCCAAAGTCGCTGGGCGATCGGGCGAACCTGTTCGCGCAGCACAGCGAGACCCTGGTTCGCGAGATGGGCTACGACTTTCAATTGACCGCCATACGGCATCTCAAATCGATCGAGCTGGACAAGCCGACGCCGATCGCCATCAAAGTTCGCAATCGGGGGGTCGCACCGTTTTATTATCCGTGGCCGGTGACGATCGCTCTGATCGATGCCCAGGGCAATGTCGCAACGAGTGTCAAATCTCCATGGGACATTCGATCCTGGCAGCCCGACAGCGACATCATCGAAAAGGCATCGATCTCGTTTTCGCAAGTGCCTGTGGGTGAATACCAACTCGCGTTGGGGATCGTTGATCCATGGCAAAACAAACCGAAGATTCGTTTTGCCAACGATCTGGAGTATCGAGATGGTTGGACCGTTGTTTCGACGGTCCGGATCGAGTGAGTCGTTTCATCATGATGCCGTTTCGATAACGGTACACGATGGAAACGAGAATGGCTGTAGGTTAGTTCGAGGCGGCCGCGGCTTGATACTCTCGGCTACTGGGTTCGGTATCCGAGGGGAAATCCTTTGGGATGTCAGTCAGGGTGACTTTGCCCGTTGCCGCCCATTCGGTTCCACGAAGCAGGACGGTGATGAAGCCGACGCACTCAAAGGAGCCCGTGTCGTGACCCATGGGCGTGTGAAAGATTCGCCCATTGCCATAGTCGATCGTCATGATCATCGGTTCATGGTGTCCCGTTCCTCTTTTGTCGGGGTCCGCGTACGCGGTCGCCAGGATCGTCATGTTGGATGCTGGTCCGCGAAGCTTTTGATACAACTCATCTTGAGTGTGCATCCAAACGCGAGGGACGCCTTTGGTGATCGGGTGGTCGGCGTCACGAATGATGATGGGATAGGGGTGTGCCGGTCCATGTGATCCGCCCGCGCCGGGCGAGTCATCGCGAACTTGTTTGCCCGATTCGTCGAGGTAAACGTACGGTCCCGATTTTTCATTGCGTCCGTCCCATCCACCCAATGCGATCATCTGGTTGAACTCATCCCAGTTGCCAAAAGAGTTGTCGGCGGCATGGATGACGACAAAACCGCCGCCGGATTTGACGTAGTCCACGAAATCCTTCTGCGTTTGCTCGGGCCAAGGTGCTGCTTTCCAGCCGAAGTTGCTGATGACGACGTCGTAGTTGGAAAATTTCGGGTGGAAATCTGGATCAGCTTTGGGTTCAGGCAGGTCTTCGTAAGACTTGCCGTCTGAGAGAGGAAATTCCTTGAGCAACTCGCCGCCCTTCCACGTGTACTTCGTGCGTTGAATATCAACGGTGAATCGACCGGAGTCCTCCAGGTAGGATTTCATCATCATCGTGGACTTGGGCCAAACGGTATGATTGTTCTGGCCATCGATGATCAATGCCTTGAGTTTGTCTTGACCGTTGACGCTGGCGACCGCGAGCAAGGTTAGCGAAACAGCGATGACGAGGGATCGGAGTCGGTTCATGATGTGGGGGAATTGATTTGAAGGAGACGGGCGTGTGGACTGTTTGAGGGGAGACGCAACATTGTAGTCGGTCCGGTTTCCCCATGGGTGACGAGTGTACGTCAGCCTTTCCAGGCTGACATTGCGCTGAGTATGTCAGGCTAGAAAGCCTGACGTACGAAAGGTGAACGAACGGTGGCAGACATGAATGAAGAGCAGAATTTCTTGGATCGCCGATCGGCCTATCGCTTGGGTTGCGTCGTTTTTGTGGTGATTTTGTTGGCCATGTTTGGAAGCATGATCTTTTTTCAAGACAGAGCCCTCAAGCAACTTCACTGGGGTATTGTTTACTTCACCACCTATTCTTCGGTCTCTGCGATTGCGGGTGCGTTGTTGGTTTGGGGTGGTTCACACCTAATCCGACTCGCAGCACTGTTCGTCAGCCCACTGATTGGTTGGTATGCCTGTCTCGTTGCGGGTGACTCCAGTTCTTTTTTGTTTCATGTGTTCACTTACAGCATCATCTGCGTGGTCGTTGTGACCGGATGGTCGATGAGGTTTTGGTTCGGTGAGATGCGAGTGGTGGGCAGGGACGATCCTGTGAATGAAGCACTGCGATTCAGCATCCGAGACTTGATGATCTGGACGGCGGTTGCCGCCATCGCTGCGCCGATCGTCAAATGGCTTTGGGACTGGTTTCCTGGGTTCGGTCGATTGCGGGGGACCGAGATGGTGATCGGGCTGGGGCTGATGTTTGCCGTCGCAACGCTGTTGAATGTCTGGTGTTTCTTGGGTCGGCGTGTCAGTGCCTTACGCGTATCGGTTGTCGCCGTCGGTGTTGCTCTGACTGCCGGAGGAATCCGGCTTTTGTCCCCCGAGGTTGTTTTTGCCAGCAGCATTGCTTCGGACGAAGTCGTGTTCGCGACGTTTGCATTGCTGTTGCGAGGAGCGGGCGTGCGATTTGTGAAGCGAGGCTCGGACGACTGATTCGGCCAAACGATTTTCGGGACGCTATCCCGGATTATTTATCAGCCGGATAGCGTCCGGTTCCCGCGTACAGGCGATAGAACCGGACGCTATCGCGTGGCGGCTGATTTGCGCAGACTATTTTCGCACCAATCCGAGCAAGCCGTTTCGTGCAGACGTATTGCGACGACTATCGTGAGTCGCTTGAGTAATCCGGGCTATCGATCAGGAAAATCGAGCGACGGTCGCGGTCACTGCGGATGAAAAAAGCGGGCCGCAGACAGTTTGTCTGCGACCCGCTAGATGGTTGATTCACGGCTTGGAGCCGCAAGTCATTGAGTGATCAGACGCCAGCGGGAACGGGAACCGTTTTGACGGTGGCGATGATAGCGCTGGCGACCATGTACGGGTCGGCGTTGGAGGCGGGGCGACGGTCTTCCAGCCAGCCCTTCCATCCGTTTTCGACGGTACCGATCGGGATACGGATCGAAGCACCACGGTCCGAGACGCCGTAGCTGAACTTGTCGATCGACTGTGTTTCGTGCAGACCGGTCAGACGCTGATCGTTGTCGGCACCGTAAACGTCGATGTGTTCTTTGATACGAGGCTCAAAGGCTTGGCAGATCTGCTCGTACGTTTCCTTGCTGCCACAGGTGCGCAAGGTGTTGTTGGAGAAGTTGGCGTGCATGCCGCTGCCGTTCCAGTCACCTTTGACCGGTTTGCAGTGCAAGTTGATCGACATGCCGTACTTTTCAGCGGTACGCTCCAGGATATAGCGGGCGACCCAGATTTGGTCGCCGGCGTCTTTGGCGCCTTTGCTGAAGATCTGGAATTCCCACTGCCCCATCATGACCTCGGCGTTGATGCCTTCGACATTCAGGCCGGCTTCCAAGCAGATTTCCAAGTGCTCCTCGACGATCTCACGTCCGACTGCTTTGCCGGATCCGACGCTGCAGTAGTAGGGTCCTTGAGGAGCGGGGTAGCCGTCGGTGGGGAAACCGATGGGGCGATTGGTTTCGGGATCCCAGATGGTGTATTCTTGCTCGAAACCGAACCAAAAATCGTCGTCGTCTTCCATGATGGTGGCGCGACCGTTGGTTCGGTGCGGTGTGCCATCGGCGTTGAGGACTTCGCACATCACCAGGAAACCGGTGCCCTTGCGGTCGGGGTCCACGGTGCAGAAAACGGGTTTGAGCAGACAGTCCGATGAACCACCGGGAGCTTGTTCGGTGGACGAGCCGTCAAAGCACCACATCGGTGCGTCTTCCACTTTTCCGCTGAAGTCTTTGACGATCTTCGTCTTGCTTCGCAGGCTTTGAGTGGGCTGATAGCCATCCAACCAGATGTATTCCAACTTGCACTTGGTCATGAAATAGATTCTCCCTAGGTGAATCAAAAACGAGTGGACCGCGGCAATGCGTTGCGACCATCACGTGGGCCGGTGCACCGCCAAAAAATTCCTACAAAGTTCTACCTACCGCATACCGAGGTCCGGGTCGGCGAGGAGTGGATCAGAAAGCCCTCGGGCTCACCAACAAAGCCAAACGGCCCGACACTCGTCGTTCGACACTCAAACCGGCACCTCCGGGTCTACCACCAAGTTGATCCGGGGTGGTTCAAAATGAGCGACGTCCGATTCGCTCGCTTCATAGATAAACATATACAAAATTCGCGGCGTGGAAAGAGTCACACCAAGCCCCCTCGACGAAGGAACAGCGGACGATTCGCCCGCGGGGCTTGGGAAACGGCACCCGATCCGCACTCGCGATCGGGGACACCCGTTACGGAGCGGGATACAGACTTAAATGGCAGCTTATGGGCGTGACATAGGACGCTAAGCTCGTTTATTCACGCGAATGATTGATTTTAGCGCAATCAGATTCTTGGCAATGAGTTGTGACATCGTAGGGAAATGCAGATTGTTTACAGGCAATACCGTTCAACGATGCACCCGGTTGTGGCGTTTTCGTTTAACCGGCAGCCTTAGGCGACGCGAATTAGAACACGACCTACCCTTCGGGCACGGGTTAAACGAAAATTGAACGGCAACTCGTTTTTGGAAGACAGCTTGTCAGGACCGCCTCCGAATCAGCGTTGACTCGACGGAAGCGGGATTCACGGTTGCTGGATTTACCTTGGCGGGATTCTCTTGAACTCCTGAGTCAACTTCAGCAACGATTGCTCAAACGCCATGCGTTCCAGGCTGCTGGCGCCGACGAAGCCGACCGCGTCGGTGTGCTGGTTGATGTAGGCTGCGTCGGTGGGACCGCAAATTGGTCCGCCGTGAGACAACAGGAATACGTCGTCGCGGACCGACTTCGCCGCGTCACATACTTCCTGGGTTCGCTTCGCTGCTTCCTCCAGCGTGCACGTGGCATCCGTCACGCCGATGCTGCCGCCGATCGTCGTTCCCACGTGCGCGATGATGGCATCGGCACCGGCCTTGGCCATCGCTTCTGCTTCCTCGGGTTTGGCCACGTAAACGATGGTGAACAGATCCATCTGTCGAGCCAAACCCACCATGTCGACTTCGTGTTGAAAACTCATTCCGGTTTCCTCAAGCACCTGTCGAAAATGCCCATCCACGATCGAGTGTGTGGGGAAGTTATTGACGCCGGAAAACCCCATCTCCTTGACCTTGCCCAACCAATGCCACATCCGCCTCATCGGGTCCGAAGCGTGAACGCCGCAGATGACGGGTGTTTCCTCCACCACCGGCAGGACTTCGTATTCTCCGATTTCCATCGCCACCGCGTTGGCGTCGCTGTAGGCCATCAATCCCGCGGTGCTGCCGTGTCCCGACATGCGAAATCGCCCCGAGTTGTAGATGATGATCAGGTCCGCGCCGCCTTTCTCGAGAAACTTGGCGCTGATTCCAATGCCGGCACCGGCGGCAAGAATCGATTCGCCGCGATCGAGTGTCGCGTGGAGCCTCGCAATGACTTCGTTGCGAGTGTAGGGATTTCCTTTTCCGGTCCAAGGATTGGGCATGAATCTGCGAATGGCTGTGAGGAAGAATCGTGTTTCGCTAAGTCTACACGCAGCAACGCTTCTCAGCGAAGAGCCCGATGTGCCCTGGCCAGTTGGTCTAGAATGGCACCCGGTCAATCCTCCGTTTTCACTCACCGGTCTGGAGTCATCCGATGCACCGTATTGCTCTGTGTCTCACTCTGCTGCTGGCAGTCTCCGCCGCTGACGTTGCTGCGGATGCACCCAACGTCGTCATCCTGTTGGCCGATGACTTGGGGTGGAATGCGGTCGGGTATCACAACGATGAATTCCAGACCCCGAACATCGACGCGTTGGTCGCCGGCGGTGTAGAGCTGGATCGGTTCTATGTCGCGCCGATGTGCTCACCGACACGCGCCGGATTGATGACGGGGTTGTATCCGATTCGGTTCGGTTGTGCCCGAGCCGTGATTCCTCCGCAAAGAGACTACGGACTGCCGACGGAGCAGATCACTGTTGCGGAGGTGCTTGAGAAAATCGGCTACGAAAACCGTGGCGTTTTTGGCAAATGGCACTTGGGCCATCGTCGTGCAAAATGGCATCCACTCAATCAAGGCTTCACGCACTTTCACGGTCACTACAACGGCGCGATCGACTACTTTGAATTGACACGCGAGAACGTTCGAGACTGGCACACCAACTATGAGCCATCGGACGAACAAGGCTACTCGACGGATTTGATTGCCGCAGCCGCATCGCAGTGGATCACTCAATCGGCGAAGTCTGACGCACCGTACTTTTGCTATGTCCCCTTCAACGCGCCGCATTCTCCCTTTCAAGCCCCCGAGGATGCGATCGCTCGATTCCGGTCCCCCGACTCGAACAGTGACGGTGGAAACAAACGCGGCAGGAAAGGTCAGTCATACAAAGGTCAGGCAAACAAGGAACGCGATCGAGAAGTCTATGCGGCAATGATTTGGCAGATGGACCAAGGGATCGGTCAGATTCTTAAAGCGATCGAGGACAGTGGCGAAGCGGAGAACACAATCGTTTGGTTCATGAGCGACAACGGCGGCGTCGGTGGTTTGCGAGAATTGAACGAACCGCTGCGTGGCAGCAAGCTGACCGTTTACGAAGGCGGAATCCGGGTGCCGGCATGCATTCGCTGGCCGAAACGATTGTTGGCTGGTGACAAATCGCACGACATCTTTGGATACATCGATGTCTTGCCGACCTTGATCGCGGCGGCAGGTGCCGACCAGTGGGATCTGATGCAGAAACCGCTCGATGGCACCAACATCTTGCCGGTCCTGATGGGACTGGGAAAGAATCCGGCTTGGGGAATCATTGCGGATCGACCGTGGTTTTCCTACCACGGCCAAAGCGGCGAGCAGGACGAGCATCTTGCCGTCACATTGGACGGGTGGAAATTGAAAGTCAACGGACCTCGCTTGCGGTCCTTGAAGCAATTGACCGACGGCACCAACCGCGTCGAACTGTTTCATCTCTCAGCGGACTTGTTGGAGAAGTCCGACGTCAAGGCGATGCATCCCGACAAAGTTCAACAGTTGGGCGAGATGTTGATCGAGCATCGGACACTTCAGCCCGCGGACGGCGTGCCGCCCTACGGCGTGGGCAAACAAGGGTTTGTCCCGCCAGCGAATTGGGCCGTGGATCCCAAATCCCCCGACAAACTGGTCGGCACCGACGGTTGATCTTGGACGATCACGCAACCCTGCGAATCGATCACGTTCGGTTCAGTAGTTCCAGCCGCCTTGCATGAACAACGACTCGCCGAATCCGACCATGCGGTCTGCGTTCTCAAACTCGGCGCGACGCCCCAGCCCCGCGCCGATCTCGGCAAACCATCTGCCAAAATTTTCGGTGTTCTGCTCGATCCCAAGCACGAGTGGAAACTCTCGGTACGAGAACGCTTCGCGATTGCCCAAGCCATCGTCGATGTCCCACGTGCCGCCGCCCAACTCAGTGCCCAGGTACATCCAAACCGAAGCAGTGGAGTCACCCCAGACCCGTCTGGCTATCTTGGGTTTGGGCATCATCAGCGAGACGAACCATTCTTCGGTCGGCGTCCACACCAGTCCAGCCAGTGGCAGCGCCGGCACGTCCGCGCGTCCGGTGTACGCCACGCCAAGACTCATTCGCAGTTTGTCCGGTACCACTTGCCAGTTGTACATGCCCATCGCGAACAGTCGGACCGTTTCACCCAGTGTTTCACGATCTCCGGTCAATGACGGCGTGATCCCAAATAGCCACGAGTTTTCTTCGCCCACTCGGTGCAACCACATGACCGCGAGGCTGACACGGAATAATTTTGATGGCAAACGTTCAGGACCATCCAAGTCGAATTTCGTCTCGCTATACGACGGCGAAAGCAGCAAGAAATCCGTCGGCAATTTGATCGGCAATCCGCCTCGCAGGTTGGCGCTCCACTGGCTCACCCCCAGTCCATCACCGGTCGAGTAGCTGCCCACCACGCCGCCACCGAACGGTCTTGGCGGACCGCCGGTACCAGAAAACTGAGCATGAGTTGTTGAGCCACCGACGAAAAATCCGCCGAGACAAACGATCAGCAGCGATGCGAATCGCAACGAGGGCATCTGTGGGGGCGTCCTTGCCAGCTAGAGAGAGTCGATCGGACAGAGTTACAACATTCCGACCGAGCCCCGCTAGAGCGAATTGCTCGCAATGGCTGGCTAGTTGGCTGGCGGTTGGCTGACCAGCGTCCGTTGAACTTCGATCACCCGCGCAGCTTGAGTCGCATCCATGGTCAGATAGCGATGGTTGCCGCCTTTCGAGTTTGCGAACTCGGTAAACCCGTCGTCGGCTACGGTCACCGATCCGGGCGACGACAACCCAAAGTACCCATCACTGGGACGCACGGCATACAACACGCTGGTCAAGTCCCAACTGGGGCGATCATGGTTGGGGCCGCTGTGCAGCATGTAGGATTCACGGACGATGTGATGCTCCAGATAATCAAAGTCCCTCGCGATACTTTCGCGAGGATATCGAGCATGGATCCCGATGTTGAAATCGCTCCAGATCACCGCGACCTCGGCCGGCCATTGCTTGACCATCCGCTGCATCGATGGCACTTGGTTTCGCACATTGGCTTCTAAGTAATGCGGCTCGCCGTCGACCGGATTGAAAGCGCCCGCCATCACCGAAAACAGCTTCACTTTGCGTCGAACCAGCTCCACACCCGTCAACGGACTGATTTCATCGGGCGAACTTTCCAACAGATCCGCCACGTTCACGGCAAGTCCGACTTGGATCAGCACCATGCCACCGTCATCCGCAGCGGCCAGCGTTTCACGCAGCGTCTTGACCGCGTCGGGGGCATCCTCGCTGCGCATCAAGTCGTGCGGGTATCGCACGTGTCCCTTGTCACGCTGACTTGCCAGCCCCACGTACTTGCTCTCGCGTGGGTAATCACCTTTGGTCACGCCGATCGGGATGTCGGGGCGGCCGTAAAAGTGATTGATGGCATCGACCATCGGAGCGTTGAGCGGATGTGTTTTGGAAACCGTGACCGCCGCAATGCGGCATTCATTGCGATCCGCCAGCGTGTGCAACATTGCCAACGCCAGCACATCGTCGACGTCTCCCGCAATGTCGGTGTCAAAGATCACGGGAATTGGTTCGCGTCCCTGTAGATCATCGGTGGCAATCCAAGCGGTCACCAACGCGAACCCCAGCAATCCACTCCAACACACTCGATCATGCATTTTTCTGTCCCAATGAACGTCGAACGGTATCCAATAAAACGGCGACAATGATGACCGCGCCGGTGATGATCTGTTTATTCTCATCTTCGACTGACATGCGACTCAATCCCGTCTGCAGGACGGCAATGATAATCACTCCCAGGAACGAACTGATGGCATTGCCCCGACCACCCATCAAACTCGTGCCTCCGATCACGCAGGCAGCGATCGCTGAGAGTTCGATGCCGCTACCGGCACCTGGATCGGATGCTTCCATCAGAGAGGTCGGCGCCAAGCCCGCGATGCCACATAGCAAACCCGAAATCACAAACACGCCGATCGCGTAGGGCTCCGTTCGAATTCCCGACATACGGACGGCTTCCGCGTTGGTCCCGATCGCAACGCAGTAGCGTCCGAACACGGTGCGGGTCAGCAGGAACTGGGCGGCAAAGACAGCGACCAACGCGATCAAGAATGCAGGCGAGAGCCCCAAACGGGCAATCGGTTCGCTGATCGGTGCGACCTCCGATCCGATCGTCAGCACTTGTGAGTCGAGCAACCGCTGTGTGGCCCCGCGCGCGATCTCCAGCATCCCGAGAGAAACAATGAACGACGGAATTCGAAACCATGTCGAGATTGCGCCCGTTGCGAATCCGCAAATTGCACCGGTCATCAAGCACGCCGGGATGGTGGCCCAGAGCGGCCACCCATGATTCGCCATCAGCACTCCCAGCACCGCGCCGGATAACGCCATCACGCTGCCCACCGACAAATCGATCTGCCCGACGACCAGCACCAACGTCATCCCAACCGCGACCAATGTCAATTCAGGAATCTGGCTGGCGATCAGTCGCACGGTGCTGAGCTGAAAAAAACTACCTGTGCCCAAACCAAAAAAGACAATCAGCAGTGCAAGCACGGCGGTCAAGCCACCGTACTGCAAGACGGCAGATCGGAAGTGTTTGTGTTTCATGATTCAGGTGTCGTCTGGTTGGTGACTTCAGTCCAGATTGGTTGCTTTGGCTCGATACTGCGAGAACGCGGCTTGCATGATCGCTTCGTCCGTCCAGTGTCCCCGTTCAAAATCTGTCACCCACTTGCCAGCGGACATGACGCCGATGCGGTCACAGGTTTCAGTCAACTCATCCAGATCACTGCTGACGATCACGATCGCCTTGCCCTGCTTTGCCAAGGATTCAAATAAATCGTAGAGTCGATTTCTCGCTGCCACGTCGATGCCCCGCGTGGGTTCGTCAAAGAACAGAATCTCCGCATCAGCGATCAGCCATTTTGCCACCGCAACTTTCTGTTGATTGCCGCCACTGAGCGTCCTCACTGCTTGGTCGATGTCGTTGCACTGTGTGTCCAGCGAATCAATCATCGCTTCGGTGGCCTGGATTTCGCGGGAACCAAGAATGATTCCCCCTGTGGAAAATCGCTTGCCGAGTGCACAGATCGTCGAGTTCATTCGAATGGATTGTGACAGTAAGAGTCCGTTCTGCTTACGATCTTCCGTCACCATGGCCAGGCCCGCCGCGACCGCTTGTTTGGGATGCTTGAACGTTGTGGGGCTGCCGTCTGTGCCAACCGACACACTGCCGGAGCTTGCCACATCGGCGCCAAAAATCAGTCGGATCAACTCGGTGCGGCCTGACCCGACCAGGCCGGCGATGCCGAGTCGTTCTCCGCGTGCGACTTCAAACGTGACGTTATCGACCATACCTCCGGTCAAGCCATCGACCGCCAACGCTCGCTCATCGGTTCGGTGGGTTTCAAAGGAATGGTCTGCGGACTGAGAGGAAACGCCGCTCATCCATTGAACCATCTGGTCGGTCGTCAGCGATTTGGCATCTTGCGTCGTCACAACCTTTCCGTCCCGCAGTACTGTGACGCGATCTGCCATTTGAGCCACTTCGTCGAGTCGATGACTGATGTAAATGATTGCGACACCGTCACGACGCAATTGATGCAGCCGTTCAAACAGGCGATCCGTTTCTCCGACGCTCAACGCGGCGGTGGGTTCGTCCAATATCAATAGTTGGCACTGTCGGTCCAACGCCGTCGCGATCTCGACCATCTGTTGTCGCCCGACGCCCAAGCCACCCATGATGGCTTCGGTGTCAACGTCATCCAAACCGAATCGGTCCAAGGCCTGTCGTGCTCGGGCATCCAGCGTTTTTCGATCGATCACTCCGAACTTGGCGGGCAAACGATTCAGCAAGATGTTCTCCGCGACGCTGAGTGTGGCCACTTGATTGAGTTCTTGCTGAACGATTTGGACACCGGCGTGCTCAGCAGCTTGCTTTCCAGCGGGGGCAAACGAGTCACCGTGCAGCTCCATCCTGCCCGAGGTGGCGGTGATCAATCCTGAGATGATCTTGCAGAGGGTGCTCTTGCCGGCACCGTTGGCACCGAGCAACGCATGGATCTCGCCACAACGGACATCCAGCGAAACCCGATCCAGCACTGTGACCGAGCCGTAGCGTTTGACGATCTCCTCCAGGCGAAGCACGGTCTGCATGAAATCTCGTGTCAGAGGTAACCCAGTGAAAGCTACTGCAGCGTTTCTGCAGTGACCAAGTCAACCGGTGTCTCGACATCGCTGAGCGTGCTGTTGGGATCGGCCAGCAGTTTGAGCGCCGCTTCGATTCCGAACACGGCTAGCTTGTCGGCATGTTGGTCGGCCGTCGCGAGGATCTTGCCGTCGCGGATCGCTTGAGCGGCTGCGTCGATGTTGTCAAAGCCGACGATCAACAGGTCGTCGGATCGGCCAACACTTTTTGCTGCCGCGACAGCGCCCATCGCCATGCTGTCGTTGGCGGCCAAGATCGCTTTGATCTCGGGGTGTTCGCTCAACATCGAGGAGGCGATCGTGTTGGCATTGCTCATTTCCCATTGTGCGGATTGACTGTCGATGATTTTCATGCCGGCTTCGTTCATCGCTTCATCAAATCCAGCCTTTCGCATTCGGCCATTGTCAGAGGTCTGCAGGCCTTCCAAGATCGCCACGCCGTCGCCGGGTTGCAGCTTGTTTGCCAAGTAGGCACCAACCGATTTCGCACCGGCTTTGTTGTCTGGACCGACGAACGGAATCTGCAAGCTTTCCTCTTCCAGCATTTCGGGACTCAAGCGATTGTCGATGTTGACGACCACGATCCCGTCTTTCTTAGCACGCCGCAGAGCGGGAATGAGTGCTTTGGAGTCGGCCGGTGCGATGACGATCGCGTCGACACCACTGGCCACCATTTCTTGAACCAACGCGACTTGGCGGCTGATGTCGCGTTCGTCTTTGAGTCCCTCGACGTGCAAGTCATACTGATCACTGTGAGCCGCTTGATGGGCCACCGCACCGTCGGCCATGGTCGAAAAGAATTCGTTGGCCAGCGATTTCATGATCAAACCGATCTTGGGTTTCTCTGGCGACGAAGGGTCGGCTTGACTCGATGACGTTGTCTTGGATGAACATCCAGCGAGCATGACGAAGGCCATCACGAGAAGGGGAATCACCATCCGTTTCTTGTATCGTTTCATTTCGTTTGACTCCAGAGTTCAATGATTTCGCTGCGTGTTCCGATGCCGGTTTGAGCCCCCATGCGGGATGCCGCGATCGCGCCGGCCGCGTTGGCCAATTGAACGGATCGGATCAAGTCATTCGTTTCGGCCCACCATACCGCCAACGCTCCGGCGAATGCGTCCCCGGCAGCCGTCGTATCGATCGCTTTGATCGGGTAGGGTGCAACCGTGTGGACGATCCCATCCGTTAGTAATACCGTGCCGCGATCACCCATCGTGATGGCGACATGGGCGGCGCCGCGGGCGTGCAGCTGCCTCGCTGCCGCCTCAGCTTGCGTGACAGTCGATACGGGCAATCCTGTGATCGCGGAGGCTTCTGTTTCGTTCGGGCAAACCAAGTCGACTTGCAGCAAAGCGTCGTCCCAAGGTGTCGGAACGGGAGCGGGATCCAGGATGATACGAGCGCCATTCTCATGGGCGATGCGAATGCTTTCCAGAACCGCGTCGATGGGGATTTCCAATTGCAGCAAAACGACATCCGCGTTTGCGAGCAATGCGGCGTGTTTCCTGACATCCTCTGGAGACACTTGTCCGTTGGCGTTGGGGACCACCATGATCGCATTTTGTCCACTTTCCTCGACGGCCACGACGGCCAAACCACTGGCGCAGTCGGTTGACCGCATCACGCTCGCGCAATCAATGGCTTCACGCCGCAGTTGTTCCACCAATCGTTCGGCGAACGAATCGTCGCCCACCCGACCGATCATGCTCACGTTGCCACCGGCGCGGGCCGCCGCCACGGCTTGGTTGGCGCCCTTTCCGCCGTTAACTTCGCGAGAGCCCGATGCGGTCACGGTCTCCCCAGGCCTCGGCAAGGCCTGACAGCCGATAACCAAGTCCATGTTGATCGAGCCGACAACAGCGATCGCCGTGCTTTTCGACGATGTGGCGTCGTGCTGATCAGAGAGAAGCGTTTCGGTCATTTCAAGCTTCGGAGGTGGGAACCCTTGGGGACGCTCAGTATAGCCACAATCGCGTTGCCAACGTCACATCGGCGAGCCGCTTCGAGATTCCCAAACACAATGAGTCAATCTGGCACTCGATGCCTGTACGTCGCTCGACACCCCCCTACAATGAACTCTGAAACCTATTCCCCGAGCATTGCGACCATTGTTTGTTCTCGCGTTGATTACCGTTGTCTTGCTGAGCGTGATCGCCATTGGATCTCTGCTGACGATCAGCAATGATCCCCACTGGTTCATTCGCGGATGGGATTTTCCTCACGTTCAATTGGTGGCCATCACGGTTGTCTTGGCCGTGATCTATCTTGTCGCCGCCAAAATGTGGTTTTCGACCAATGCCCTGCATCCGGGCTGGCACTGGACCGTCGGCTCGCTGGTCACAGTGATTCTCGGTTGGTTGGCGTACGGCATCATGCCCTACACGCCGATCATGCCCGTTCAGACCATGCCGGCTGCGGATTGGAACGACGATCGCAAACTGCGGTTGGTGGTCTCCAATGTCGAGATGGAGAACACCGAATATGAACTGTGGATGAAAACGATCGCTGAGGCCGATCCGGACATCGCGATCATCTTGGAAGTCGATGAGCGTTGGATGTCAGCGATTGAACCACTACGCAAGAAGTACGATCACGAGATCGCTTGCCCGCAAGACAACTGGTACGGCATGCTGTTGCTGTCAAGATTTCCTATCCTGGACCACGAGATCCGATTCCGGGTATGTGACGACGTTCCATCGATCGATGCGGTGGTGCAGTTGCCATCGGGTGACAGCGTTCGAATGCTGGCGGTGCATCCACGACCACCGGAACCGATTCGCGACAACGATTCGAAAGCCCGCGATGCCGAATTGACACTCTACGGTCGCGACTTAGAAGGATTTGATCAACCCGCTATTATCGGTGGCGACTTGAATGACGTTGCCTGGTCTTCCACCACACGACTGTTTCTACGACTGAGCAAGATGTTGGACCCACGCCGAGGCCGTGGGTTCTTCAACTCGTTCAACGCCAATCACTGGTGGATGCGATTTCCATTGGATCATGTGTTCCACTCGCAACATTTCACACTTCGACGCATCGAGCGACTCGGCTATGTCGGCTCCGATCACTTCCCCATGCTGCTGGAACTGCAATGCGAACCTGCCCGCAAACACGAGCAGGAACCCTTGGAGGAGCGAGACACCGACAAGCAAGAAGCGAGCGAATTGATCACCCGCGGCCTAGCCGAATCGTAATTCCAGCAGCTCCGCGTCTCAATCGCTGCATTGGTCGCTGGCCAAGCTCTTTGGAACCAAAGCGATCAATCTCATTTTCGGTGCGAATAATTTCCAGTGCAAATATCGCGTCCACCACGCCCGACCGCACAGAAATGCACGTAATGACAAGGGTGAGAGCCGAAACCATTGCATGACGTTTATTCGGCACGCCAGTTGCTGATTGAGGAGCCAGTTGCTGGTTGAGGAGATTGCACTGTTGCGAACATCGCTCACCACCATCACCCGCAACAGAATGACAGAAGAAAACAATTCGTTCTCAAACTGAAAGTTCAAAATGTACATCGGCGGCGGAATCCTCGGCACCATCCTTGTCATCCTGCTCATCATTTTTGTGGCCAAGAGGATCTGATTCAAATCGATCTTCAGTCATAGCAGGCTTCAGTGATATGCAACAATGAAACTCGACATTCCCTCGGTGGAATTCGTTTCAGGGTCTTTTCCTGCCAATCTATTTCTCGCGAGCTTTACTTACCGTGCGCAATGGTCTCTGCGATATTGTGGGCGTGGTCTCGAACCCTTCCGTAAGCATTCAACGCGGCCAGGAACGCGACGCTCACCACGGGAACCATGGGGCCGGTCGACAATTCCTCCAGGTGTTTGTGACGCAGCGATTTGACTTCGTCGCGGATTCGCTTGGCGGCCGCGTTCGTAGCCGCTAGCACATTGCGGTTGTCGTTCGCCAAGCCAGCGTGAACAGCCGCAACATACTGAGAAACATTATCATTGAGTTGCCCCAAATCGGCCCGCTGGGAATCAGAAAAACGGAATCCGTCGCGGCGAAGTTTACGGTCGAACTTGTCAAGGTTGGCAATGTAGTCACTGATGGATTCGTATTCGTCGGTGATCCGCAGTTGCCGCCGAGCCTCTTCCGCAGTCGCGTGCGAGATATTGCCGGATGAAAGGAGCCCAGTGACAAACTCAGCGACTTCATCCTGGACGGTATCGAGAATCTGTTCGCGTTGCTTCAAACGATTCGCTAGTGCTTTGTCGGGTTCGTCCTGGTTCATGAGTTGATGCAGCCAATCCAGCATCTTGATGCAGCCGTCGCCCATCTTGAGAATTTCCTTGCGAGACTGCTCAATTGCCAACAACGGCGTTTCGAGAATGAGCACATCGAGATCTGTCAATCGCGGCTTTTCCTTGAACGATCGCGACGGTACTGCCCATTCCAGAAAGCGGACCATCGGTGTTACAAAAGGCAAGAACAAGAGTGTGTTGGCGATATTGAAAACACTGTGTGTTGCAGCAATAGCTGCAACGACATTGGGGAACGACTCCACCCCATCGACCGTGACCGATTCGGACACATCAACACCGATGACGGTTTGGATCAAACGGATGTACCATTGAAAAATGAGTGTGATCCATAGAACGCCGAACAAGTTGAAGATGACGTGAAAGTATGCCGCGCGTCGAGCATGTGTCGTCGTTCCCAACGATGCCAGAAAGGCGGTAATGGTCGTTCCAATGTTTTCGCCTAACACGAGGGCCGCCGCCGTGGGATAGGATATGACCCCTTGCGTCGCCAGAGAGATGGTGATCCCCAGTGTTGCCGACGACGATTGGACCAGCGTTGTAAGAATGCAGCCGACTGCGGCGCACTTCAGCACGCCCAGATAACTATCGGCGTTGAATCTCGCGAACCAGGCTTCAAATTCTGGGATGTCCTTGATCGTCGCACAGGCATTCTTCATGATCTCCAGGCCAAAGAAGACCATGCCGATGCCCATCAAAAACATCGCCCAGTAACGCCAACGCTCACCTTTGGAAAACAGATAAGCGAAGGCCGAAAAGCCAAGCAAGGGTAAGCCATATTTACCTACCTTGAGCACCAAGATCCACCCGGTGATCGTGGTGCCAATGTTGGCACCCATGATCACTCCAATCCCCTGCGCCAATCCCATCACACCGCTGTTGACGAAACCCACGACCATCACCGTTGTGATGGAACTGGATTGCACAATACAGGTCACGATCACGCCGACCGTGGTGGCCAGAATGCGGTGATTTGTCACCGCGCCGATCAACCGACGGAGACTATTGCCCGCCACGGCCTGCATGCCATCAGACATGTTTTTCATCCCCAAGAGGAAAATCCCCAGTCCGCCGGCGAGCGTGAAGATCATATTGATCAGAGTCGAAAAGTCCAAGATTTTGGCATTCAATAAGAAGGGCGGAATGTTAAGATTTGATGAAGACGCACCAGTGTATGGCTGCGGGAGCGTTTTGCAATCATCGACGCGAAGGATCGAGCACATTGGCCAAGGACACGCCGATATGCTGACCAGCCGAGCGAAATGCCGCTGCCCACAGAATCTGCCCACAGAATCTGCCCACAGAACTCCGCGAACTACGGAGCTTCAGGGTCGATGCCAGCCTGAACGGTTGGAATCGTCACCTGATTCCAGGCTCGCAGCAACGCCGCACCGTAACTTCGAACCTCGTCGGGGGACATCTTCGCTTTCCTGGGGGCGAACGGTGTTTCCAGCGTGACGGCCATCAACATTCCTGGTAGCGTCGAGAAATACCCGCTGCAGTACTTGTGATGTTCTTTGTCGATCGGGCTCAGTTGCAGCACCGGTCCGTGAGGGGCTCCGGCGGGCAGCTCCGATTTCATGAACGAGGCCAACTGTTGCACAACCGACTCATTCTGTGGTGGCATGTCGCTGGGCCCGACGAAATAAAACCTCTGATGAATGTCCATTACCAAGGTCGGGCAGTGTAGGTCCAGCAGAACGCGAATGTTCTTTTCGGTGCCGAGAACCTTGATCGCCTGCACGCTGCGATAGATGGACTCTTCGCCATAGTCTCGGTTGTGATCATGCGGAGGACGATTCTTGCCCTGATCGCCGGCCTCAACCCCATCGATGTCGACCAGCGGCACCGCGTACAACACATACTTTTCACGAAACGCACGACCCGCATCGGAGTCCGAGATCGCTGTCGCGATCACTCCTTCGAATAGAAAGCTGGCGATCGTTTCGCAGGCATGATGCCGACAGGTGATCAGCATGGCTCGACGCCCGTCGCCCGGATGGCCGACCTGAATCACGGGGACCTCACGATCGAGTCGCGTGTGGGTGAGCACGCTGAGCTGCAGGTGCGAATTTCCCCGGTGCTGCTCGACGAACCGATCGAAGTCAGAGCGAGTGTACGGAATCGTTACCGCGAACCTCATCGTTTGTCCGACCGCAGTAAAGTCCCACGAGAACTCATCGGCGGACGACTGGTCATGGTTCGATCCCCGCCACCTCCACGTCTGCCCACCGTCATTGCTGACAGCCGGTCCCTGAAACCCAACAGCACCGCGTAGAAACCCGGCTACCTTTTCAGGGAAACGAAAGGTTACCTTTCCTGGACGCAACGCCGTAGCCTGGAAGCACCAATAGAACCAGTCGCGTCCCCCACGCAAATCCGGTGCGACGTCTGCGGTTGCACCGTCGTTGGAAATCACACGCAGATTTCCGCCGGGAAAATCGGTCGAGAAGGAAACGATCGGGTCAGCCGCAGCGACAACGCCAGGAACGGCGATGATCGCGAACAACGGCAACGTCAACAATGTTAGGGTGTTCGTTTTCATGCAGACATTAGAACAGGGTTGCCCGCCGCCAAGTACGACCGGCGATGAAAGCCGGTGTGATGAAAGCCGGTGTCGGGATCCGGCACAAGAAACTCAATGCACGCCTGTTTCGGCAGATTCTTGCCTCCCACAGAAATGCCGATTGGTTAAGTCCATCGGCGACAAGAAACCGCAACTAGGATCATCTTTCTCTTGACACAGAGATCGTAAGGCGTAAAGTTGAACCTTATGTCTCGCAGTTCTTCGAATCGCGCAAATCTGCAGAACCCTCGTATCCGAGTGTTCGCGATGGCGTTTTGTATAGCGATTCCTCTTGTTTTGCTGCGAGCGAATTCCGCGTCTGGCAGTTGTGGTGATTGGCTTGCTCATCCATACGGTGAGTCCACAGACGATGAGTCCGTCGTTTCTGAAACCTTCGGACACGAGAGCTTGCTCAGGGGTTTGTCTGCCCAACCATTTCTTGAGACGCACTCTCCGGTAGAGGCTCCACGTCCTTGCAACGGACCCAATTGCCGGGGCAGTCAACCGCTTCCTGCACAACCCGCTCCGATCAACACGTCTCAGAGCACGAAAGAGGCAGGATGTCCAACCAAGATTGTTGAGTTTCCAACTGATGATTTCTTGGGACTCTTGCGAGCTGAATTCTTCGCAGTCGCACCGTCGCGGCTTGCTTTCCGCATCGATCGCCCGCCAAAAGTCTAGTGTTCGTGGCGATTGAGTTGGCGTGGTTACGCATGCGCAGTACGCATCGTGAAACGCGTTTTGCTTCATTCGTCGTGACCGTGCGCGGTCATTTCTTGCTTCGATTTTAGAAGCGATTGGAAGTGCTCTCCAGGGTGTCGGTCGACGCTTCTTGGTGAGCAATGATGGTTTCGCAGGCGAAACCTTTGTCTTTTGCATTGCAAGTTTTCTGGGCATTGCCCTGCGCGTGCTGAAGGCTCCTCTGCTGCCCCGTTCTGTGGTTTCGTAGTCGATGCTGCGCGCTCGCACAGCCTCGCACTTCATTCGTCGCATCTCATTTCCTTTCATTCGATCGAGGACAACCATGTCAACCACCGCCTGTTCTATTCCACGTACCACGGACCAGCTTAGCTGGATGGATAAGATCAACGGTCCTTTTCACAAGCAGGCCCTGTATATCTACACGGCCATCGTGTTGGCTCACTGGAGCGAGCATTTGGCCCAGGCGATTCAGATCTATGTCTTGGGTTGGCCGATCCCGGAATCACGTGGCGTCCTGGGCCTGTGGTTCCCTTGGGTCATCAAGTCCGAAGCCCTTCACTATGGCTATGCCCTCGTGATGCTGATCGCGTTTTGGGTTTTGAGAAAAGGCTTTGTCGGTCAGTCTCGCACGTGGTGGATGATCGCCTTCTGGATCCAATTCTGGCATCACATCGAACACGCGTTGTTGCAAGGCCAAGCAATTGTTCAACACAACCTTTTCGGCTCACCGGTGCCGGTCAGCATTCTGCAACTCGTGATTCCGCGAGTCGAACTGCACTTGTTCTACAACACGGTGGTCTTTGTTCCGATGGTCATCGCGATGTTCTATCACATGTTTCCCCTTCCCGGCGAAGCGGCGCACCAAGGATGTTCGTGTGCTTGGCAGCCGCGATCGGCTCGGGCGTGACCTCTTTTTACTTCGCTTTACCGAATAGGTGCATTATGAATCTTGTGCGTTCGCTCATTACTGTTTTTCTGATCGCGCTTTTCGCCTCAGCCGTCGCGGGCTGGATTTGGGCAGGCGGACAGCCATCTCCCAAGATGGAAGGTTCCCGCGTTGTCTTGGCAATATGTGCGCTGTCTTCGATCGGCTGCTTTGTGCTGATCTGGCGAGCCAAGCCAGGTGAATCGCAACCAACAGACTCGCTCCCTGTCGATGCGACATGAGTTGCTGCAAGTCAAATTCATCCATAGCAAAACGAGGATCATGCGTATGAATCATCAATGCGACGATACGAGCGTGCTGCGAGCGCAGGCACGGAGAGCCGCGAGTTTGCGATGCTACGAAATCATTCGCTGCATGGCGCTTGTTCTGACAGGCATCCTGGCGGTGTCTGTCAATGGCTGCCAGTCGCCAGCGGAGGATATGTCCAAAGTTCAAGTCGATTTGACACTGGAGCCTTCCGAACCTGTCGTCGGAAACGCAAACGTAATGGTGCGTTTGACCGACACGGAGGGCACGCTGATCGAGAAAGCGGACGTGCAAGTGGAAGGAAACATGAATCATGCCGGCATGAAGCCGTCCTTCGCGGAAATGACCGAGTCGGAACCCGGCCTTTATTCTGGCACGCTCGACTTCACGATGGGAGGCGATTGGTTCTTGCTTGTCTCCGCAAAAATGCCTGACGGAACGACGGTGGAACGAAAATTTGACGTGCCGAGGGTCAAAGTGCAGTGACTTCCACGTTGCAATCTCCCAAGACGACGACGATTGCTCCGGCAATTGCATCGAACGAATCCGAACAGCGAAGGACCAGAACATCGATCGATGTTCTGCGAATGCCGTTGCTTGGTTCGTTCCTGCGTTGGCGTTGGTCCAGGATTTTGCTGCAAGTCCCCGTATTCGTGCTCAGTCTGATCATGATTGCTCATGCATTCTGGGGACCACAACTTGCACCCAAGAACTTGGCCTCGCTCTTGACGTGGGTGCACTTTCGTGGGTTGGTGGTGTTGGTGATCCTGCTGGCGGGCAATCTTTTCTGCATGGCTTGCCCCTTCATGTTGCCGCGTGAAATCGCTCGGCGACTACGGTTGCCAACATTGGAGTGGCCGCAGGCACTGCGGAACAAATGGCCAGGGATCGCACTGTTTGTATTTGTTTTATTCGTCTATGAACTATTCGATCTATTCTCAGACCCGTGGTGGACCGGAGTCTTGATCGTCGGCTACTTTGCACTCGCACTGCTGATCGATTCGCTCTTTCGTCGTGCGTCGTTTTGCAAATACGTCTGCCCTGTGGGCCAGTTCAATTTCGTCAGCGCGACGATGTCGCCGCTGGAAGTCGCAGTCCGCGACCCGTTGACGTGCGAGCAATGCCGCACGAAAGACTGTATACGAGGCGTTCGTGGCAGTTCGACGCCATCGGTTTCCGAGCCAATCTCCACGATCGATTCGGCAACCAACAATGCATTGCCAATCATTCAACGAGGTTGCGAACTGGGGCTGTTCCAACCTCGCAAGGTGGGAAATCTGGACTGCACGTTCTGCTTGGATTGTGTATATGCCTGTCCGCATGATAACGTCGGCGTGTTCACTCGTTTGCCGGCCGAGGAACTGACGCATGCGGGAACACGCTCGGGACTTGGCACGGTGGAATCACGCTTTGATTTTACCGCGCTGATCATTGTTTTTACTTTTGGCGCGATCCTCAATGCGTTCGCAATGATCAGTCCCGTTTACGCACTGGAGCAATGGGTAGCGGAGCAAACGGGGCTGAGTGTCGAATGGCCGATCTTGATGGCAATGTTCACCATTGCGATTGTGTTCGAGCCCGCCGTATTGCTGTTGCTCGCCGCAGGTTTGACGAGTCGTTTTTCGGAGTCTGGCGAATCGCTTCTCTTGATCGTCAATCGCTATGCGCGGTCGTTGCTTCCCATCGGTTTCGGTATCTGGCTTGCGCATTATGGATTCCATTTGTTTACCGGGTTGCTGACGATCATTCCTGTGGCGCAGAACGCGGTATTGGGCTGCTTCCAAACGGCTTGGCTTGGTGAGCCTCAATGGCAACTGGGTGGATTGCCTGAGTCAGTCGTCTTTCCGATGGAGATCGGATTCATGAGCCTCGGGTTGATCGGATCGTGGATGATTGCTTGGTCAATTGCGTCGGAGACTTCGTCGCGGCAGACCGCACATCGTACTTGGCTTCGGTTTGCCCCTTGGGCAACGTTACACCTGACGCTCTTCGTGGCCGCAGTCTGGATCATGAACCAACCGATGGACATGCGTGGGACATTCTTGGGAGGTTGATGTGAGTCGAACCATTTCACGATCGTTTTTTCGTTTCGTCCGCATGGCAGCCGTGGTGGCGATCACTTTGGGCGGTTTCGTTGCCGAAGCGCACGAGGGTCCGCCTTTTCCACTTTTGATGGATGAACCATTAGCAGGGCATAAAGTCTCCATTTGGGCTGACCCTGATATCGGAGAGGCAAGATTCTTCGTGATCTTGGAATTGCCCAGCGGTGCAATGGACCAGCCAATTCCTGACGTATCCCTGTGGACCGAACCGGTGAACGGTCGTCTGGAACGAGTGACGTATAAGACCGAGCGACAACCGATGCGGGGCCATTTGCAGTTCCTGGCCCAGCCGACCTTCGATCTTCGCGACATGTGGCGGATTGGTGTCGAGGTTTCGGTGAACGATGGCCCCGCTGAAACGATCACGACGGAGGTTGAATCGACACCTCCCGGATTCGGCGTCTGGGATCTACTGGTGTACTTGTTTCCCTTTGTCCTGCTGGGCGGAATGTGGATCTTCGCCCTGCTGCGCCGACAAAAAGCTTGGCAAGAATCGTCTGGCTCCAGTTCTTCAGAATCACCGACGAGGGCCACGCCGTCACGACGCGCGACGACTGCCGTTTTTCCGGAGATGGAGCAAGCCGAATGAATCGAACACTGAAAAATCCAAAACCTTTGATTGCCGCAGCGGTCGTATGTGTCCTGCTGGTATTGGGATTCGCAGTTTACATCATGCGTTCTCAAGAGGACGACCAACAAGCGGCTGACAAGATGTTCGCATCGGAGCAAACCGTCGCGAGCTTTTATGCGAGTCTAGCCGCTCTCGATGTCGAGGAAAATGAACGCGCCGAGAAACTACTCACGGACGCTGTCAAACGGGAGACTCGCGAACCAGCGCTGTGGGCCAATTTGGCCGTGGCTCAAATGAGACTGAACGAACCCGACAAATCAGCCGAGTCGTTGCGTCGTGCATTGGACCAAGCAAGTGATTCGAGAGAACTTGCTTTGCTCAATTCACAGATTTTGGAGTATTCGGGTCGAATCGAGCAAGCAATCAATCAACTGCAAAAGCTGCACAGAGAGTGGCCCGAGAATGTGGCTGTTACTTTTTCACTGGCTTCACTGCTGGGCCAGATCCAGGATGACGCGGCCGAAGCCGAACGAATTTCTTTGTTGAAAGACATCCTCGACCGCGTCCCAAACAACCTGCGAGTGCTCAGTGAGCAAGCTCGTGTCGCTGCATCACTTGGACGAGACGCGGAATTGCGTCAAGCGATCGACGCGCTTGATCGCAACAGCGCGGCCTGGCCGGACGCCATCAAGCAGTACTTGACGAAGGCTGATGAGGAAGCTCGTGATGGAAATCATCGCCAAGCCGCATTGTCACTGACTTTTCTGCAAAACCTGCTCAAACCGCGGCCAGAGTATCAGCAGAGCTTGGCTCAGTTGGGCATCCTCACCGTCGGGGCGATCGGAACGCCATTGCGTTCACCCTTGCGTTTGACGATGCCGTCTGCCGAAACCGCTGACGCCGACCATCAATTGACTTTTGAAGAGACCTATCCACTTGGAAAAGCAGCGCGGCCAGACCACGTGTTGGCAATGGAGCATTCCGGAGAGCGGCGCTCAACCCTGATCTCGCTCTCCGACAACTTGCTCCACATCGACGCGTTGGCCGCGCTGCCCTTTCCAGGATTATCCACGACCGCCAATCCCGCGAGCGTCTGCGTCGCAGACGTAAACTCCGATTTTCATCAAGACTTGATTTGCGTAGGCGAGAAGGGATGTCGCATTTTTCTTGGAACACAGGACGGATCGTTCTCGTTGGTGAACGACCCTTCGGAAGACTTGAATCGTAGTGCGAGCTCCGTTTGGCCGGTGGACATTGACGCAGACGGTGATATCGACCTGCTCCTGAGCGACGATGAGACAGCGTTGCGAGGCGTTCGGAACAACGGCGACATGACCTTTACCTCCATTGAAACGGGAATCGAGGCACATTCGGTCGCCAATCTTGCTTCGGTCGACTTCGATGGCGATGGTGATGTAGATGTCGTCACTTTGGACGACTCTGGCGCATTGATCGCGTGGCAAAATGAACGTGGCGGAAAATACGTCGCGACAGAGCTGCCAGATGACCAACGCCGGATTGCACTCGCCATCGGTGATATCGATCGAAGCGGACGAATGGATTTGATCACGATATCGGAATCAGGTCATCTTCGTTCGGCGCACTGGGAGGTGGACCACTGGACCGAGTCGCCGATCGCGACGTGGTTGCCGACCGATTCATTCACCACGGCCGTCACGGGAGACCTGTATCTGTCGACCGCCGACCTTGACAACAATGGCGGCGTCGACGTCGTTGCCAGTACGACGTCGAAAAATGCCGTGTGGCTGCAGACGACAGATGGGGCTTGGACTTTATTGGATCAAAGTCCATCGATCAGGCCGACATCGATCGTGGATTTCAACGAAGATGGGCGACTTGATCTTGTCGGATTATCAGAGTCGGGTGTGACCGTGGCTTTGAATCAAAGCCAAGCAGGTTATGGATGGACGACGCTGAAACCACTTGCAAATACCGGTGCGGGTGACAAACGCATTAATTCCTTTGGCATCGGCGGACGCATTGAGGTGCGTGCGGGAAATCTGGTGCAAGCCAACGAAATCGACTCTCCTCGTGTGCACTTCGGATTGGGAAACCATCGTCGAGCTGACGTCGCAAGAATCATTTGGCCCAACGGCACCGTTCAGGCGGAGTTTGATCTGACAAGTGGTGAAACGCTTGTTGCGAATCAACGGTTGAAGGGCTCATGCCCGTGGGTCTTCACCTTTGATGGTCAAGATTTTCGATTCGTCAAGGACTTCATATGGCGATCCCCATTAGGACTGCGGATCAATGCTCAAACGACTGCCGGTGTGACACAGACAGAGGATTGGATCAAGATTCCTGGTGATCAACTTGCGGAAGTCGATGGCCGCTATCTCGTACGGATCACCGCAGAATTGTGGGAAACGCATTTCTTTGATCACGTTTCAATGATTGCCGTGGACCATCCAATAGACGTCGAAGTGTTCGTTGATGAGCGGTTTGTACCACAATCCATGCCAGATCAGAAAGTGACATCCCTGGCTCCTCCGAAACCACTCTCGAATATTGTCGATGATGCTGGTGATTCGATGGATGAGACGCTACGAAGCAATGACGGTGTCTATGCAGACGGTTTCGCACTCGGAGAGTTTCAAGGAGTAGCGAAGGACCATTGGATTGAATTCGATTTGCCCAGTGAAGCTTCGCCGGATCAAACTGTCATGATTGTCGGTCATGGCTGGATCTACCCGACCGACAGTTCCCTCAATGCAGCGCTCGACCAAGGAAACGCGGCGCGCCCCTATCCCTTGATCTTGGAACAACAACATCCCGACGGCCATTGGTCCTTGGTACAGGAGAATCTGGGATTCCCCGCTGGAAAGAACAAGGATGTGTTGCTGCCAATTCCCAGCCGATCGCTGACTGTTTCTCGACGGTTCCGATTGCGAACCAACATGGAAGTGTATTGGGATTCGCTTCGTTGGAGTTATGTCGTCGAGTCGGTAGAGCCACGATTGACAACACTCAAAACTTCTCGAACGACGTTGCGATATCGTGGGTATTCGCGACTATTGCCAGAACATCGTCGTCGGCCCGACACGCCGGTTTATGAAGTGACGAGCACCGGCCAACGCTGGCTTGATCTCGACGGCTACTACACCCGCTATGGAGACATTGGCGATTTGCTCGAGTCGGTTGACGATCGATATGCGATTGTAAATGCGGGCGATGAATTGGTCTTTGAGTTTGACGCCATCGGCCGCCCTCCCTCTGGCTGGCAAAGGGACTTTGTACTTGTCGGAGACGGGTGGGTGAAAGACGGCGACCTCAATACCGCATTCTCACAGACGGTGCTCCCCTTACCGTCTCATGACAAAACCGAGTATCGCGGTCCGCTTGTGCCGCTAATCGAAGATGCGGTGTATCAACAACACATCAAAGACTGGCTGAACTATCACACACGCTACATAACACACGATCATTTCCACCAGCATTTGTGGCAACAAAATGCTGGCGTTGGAACCAACGAGGCGCAACCATGACTCTCACGCTACGCATCCTATTAATAATCGTATTCGGCAGTTTACTGTTCGGTCCGGCAGCTTACTTTCGTTTGAGATCTGAACGTGCCACGGAAGCCGATGTGGCGAACGTCAACACCGATCAATTGCTCGACCGATATGGTTTTGTATTGAAGGAATCGGCGCATGTGTCCGGTATCGATTTTACACATCAGCCGCCGCGAACCGACCCAAGGCTGGACCACATCTCGCCTCAGATCGCTGCGATGGGCGCCAGCGTGTCGGTCGTCGACTTTGATCGAGACGGCTGGCAGGACTTTTACGTGACCAAAAGTGCTCCCGGCACCATGAACGGGCTGTTTCGAAACCTTCACGACGGCCGCTTCACCGATGTCGCTCCGCAAGTCGGATTGGCCGACCTCAACCAAATGGGGTCTGGAGCGTGTATGGGAAGTGTCTGGGCCGACATCGATAATGATGGCTACGAAGATGTTTTGATCTACAAATGGGGCAGTGTCGAACTGTTTCGCAATCAACGCGGTGAGTCCTTTGAACGAATCACCGAATCATCTGGAATGCCCGAATGGGCGAACGCGGGGTGTGCGACGTGGTTTGACTATGATCGCGACGGTTGGATCGACCTCTTGCTGGCGGGGTACTGGCCCGACAATGTTCGCTTGGAACAACTTGACCACACTCGGATCATGCCAGAGAGTTTTGAATACGCCAACAACGGAGGTCGAAAATGGTTGCTGCGGAACATCGGCGGTGGAAGATTTGAGGACGTCACTTCATCTGTCGGAATCGACAGCACACGTTGGACGCTGGCTGTGATTGCAACGGATTTCAATGACGACTCATTCCCTGATCTGTTCTTGGCAAATGATTACGGCGTCTCAGAAATGTTCATCAACGAGGGAGGTGTCCGTTTCAAAGAAATGGGAAAGGAAAGCGGAATCGGGTTATCTCCCAAGAGTGGCATGAATGCCGCCGTGGGTGACGTGCTCAATCAAGGTCGCCTAGCAATCTATGAGTCGAACATCTCTGAAGAAGGCGTATTGCTGCAAGGCAACAACTTATGGCTTCCCAGCTCCGATGGAACGCTGCGATTCGAGAATCTCGCCTCCGTGATGGGGGTAGAATTGGCCGGTTGGAGTTTCGGTGCTCAGTTCGGGGATTTGAACAACGACGGCTATCTCGATCTGTACGTCACCAATGGCTATGTCTCTGGTGATCGCGGGACGAGCTACTGGTACGATTTCTCGCAGATCACCGGGGGCCATCGGCAGATCATTTCCGATACGGAAAACTGGCCCGATATGCGAGGCCGCAGCCTAGCCGGTTATCAATCCAAACGCGTCTGGCTCAACAATGGTGCTGGTCAGTTTCAAGACGTTGCGCAGTTCATCGGAGCAACCGACCGATACGACGGTCGTGCCGTTGCCTTGGCCGACTTCAGCAATCGTGGGGCTTTGGATGTGATCGTTGCCAACCAGCGAGGACCGTTGCTGCTGTATCGCAATGAGATCGACAAACAACGCAACTGGATTTCGCTGGAACTGGAGGGAACACAGAGCAATCGAAGTGCGATCGGAGCCCAAGTGCGAGTGTATTGGAACAATCAGCAGCAACTTCAAGAATTGGTTTCTGCTAGCGGATACTCCGCGCAGAACCAAAGGCGTTTGCACTTCGGGTTGGGAGAGCATTCGATCGTCGACCGCGTGTCGATCCGCTGGCCATCGGGAAAGGTACAAGAGATCAAGAATCTCGCCGTCAACCAAATCCACAAGATTCGGGAATCAGAATGAACGTCGTGGGACCAATCGAGGATGACGTGGTGGACACCGAGTTAGCGGTTGCGCCGACGACACGCGGAGACAACCACGACGAGACAACACCGACAAAGTCGCCCCTAAAAAAGCTGTTTACGCTGGAGAACCGATTTCTTGCGCCGATTTTGATCACCGCCATCCTACTGGGCGGACAACTCAGTTTCGGTTTCCTGGAAAGCTGGTGGCAGACCCTGCTCGCGATTTCCGTAGCAATCGCGTGCGAACTGATACTCGGCAGAGTGTTCGTGGGGAAGCTCCCCCATTTGGCCAGCGCTTACATCTCGGGCATCAGTGTGGGGATTCTGATACGCTCACCTTTCTTGTGGCCGTTTGCACTCTGTGCGGTGCTATCGATCATGTCGAAGTATGTACTGCGATGGCAGAATCGCCACTTGTGGAACCCTTCCAACTTCGGCGTCAGTGCAATGCTGTTTCTGTATCCAGCGGCCGTTGCAAGCTTGAGTATCCAATGGGGCAATACATTGTGGCCGATGATAGTGGTCTGGACCCTCGGATCATTGATCATCTCGCGACTGAAACGTTTCCACATCTGCCTAACCTACGTGGTGTCCTTCGTTTGTTTGTCAGCAGTTCGCAGCATGCTTACCGATAGCCCGTTCTTGGCGAACGTAGCACCTCTGACTGGTCCCATGTATCAGTTATTCATCTTCTTCATGATCACAGATCCTCGAACGACCGTGAGCACCAAACGAGGTCAGTGTTTCGTCGCCTTTTTGGTGGCTGCTGTCGAGATGCTTCTCCGACTCAATGAAGTCATCCATGCCCCTTACTACGCACTGTTCCTTGTCGGCCCGATCGCGTTAGCCTCAGAACTTGGATGGAAGAAACGAATGGAGGCGAGAGCTGAACTGGCTACGGGGAGTGAGCATCGTGTGGAAGTGTAACGCCTATGACGGTTCGGACGCTGGTGGCCCCCACTTTCCGCGTTCCTTTCCCAAGACGCGGTCGTGGTGAAAGCCATTGGCAGGCGATACGATGTTCCAGGGTTGAGCAAAATTCTGTTTATCAACAAATTTTGCGAATGGAGTCGCATCGATGACGTCTACTTTTTCCGGGGCAACGGTCTCTTTCGTTGTCCCATTTCTGCTCGTCGTTTTGAGTTCAGGCCAGGCATTCTGTCAAGAATCGCTTGAATCAGTTGTTGTCGAATCAGTGCCTGTTGACTCAGAACTCGACGACGAAGCTGGATCATCAATCAAGATCGATGATGGATCGACGGCATCTCAGGAAAATCGAACCGCAGCACTCGCACACTCGGCAGACTCTGTCATTTGTCCGCATTGCGAAGTCAAAGTGCCGAAACCGGCACCTGGTTGCAAAACCTGTTGTTGTGGGCGACTGATCGATTGGTCCAAGTACCCCGAAACAATCCATCCGATGCCTCGCCCTGGGATTTTTCCCGTCCCTCCCAAAGGTCCGGGATACTATTCCGTTTGGGATCATCTAACGGACCAGTGTCGCCCGGCAGCACCGAAGTCAGGCTACGCGCCATTTGCAATCAACGCATGGCCTTTCTTTGACGCCGACTGGCGCTATGTCGAGGGTATCTCGCAACAGGACCGCACGACGGTCGAACAGTTCAAACGGATGCATCTGAACGACTGCCTGATGCTCAGCGTCGGTGGTGAGTTCTGGATTCGCTATTCCAACGAAAACAACAGTCGTTTGAGACAAGATGAAAACGACTATGCACTGACCCATGTGCGTCAGTATGCAGATCTTTGGTACAGCGATTCCTTGCGTTTGTTCGGTGAATTTGTCTGGGCCGATAGTTTCGGTGAAGAACTGCCCCCCGTTCCACCAGATGTTGATCGGGGAGACATTCTTAATATGTTCGTCGACGTGAACTTGGGTGAAATCGCCGGAAGTCCAGTCTATGCCCGCGCCGGCCGTCAAGAGTTGCTCTACGGCTCGCAGCGACTCGTCACACCGCTCCCTTGGGCCAACAAGCGGAATTCGTTTGACGGGGTGAAGATTTTTCGACAAGGAAAGCACTGGGACTTCGACGCGTTCTTGACAAAGTTCGTGCCACCCCAGGCGAATGACTTTGACTCGGCCGATGACAATCAAACGTTCGCCGGAGCATGGCTAACTCATCGCCCCAAAAAGGGTGAAACGAGAGATTTTTACTACTTGCTCTACGACAATGATAACGTTGCTGCCCCGCTTGGGTTTACCAAGTCACCATTCCAAACCCACACCATCGGCAGTCGCTGGGCCGGCGATCAGGATGGCTTGTTGTGGGATTTCGAAGGTGCATTGCAGTTCGGCGAACAGGGCAACAATGACCTATTTGCTGGAATGGGCACTGCGGGTGTTGGACGTCGGTTCAGCGATTCGTTCTTGTCGCCGACGTTTTGGATGTACTACGACTACGCTAGCGGTGACAATGACCTCACCGACGGAAACGCTCACACGTTCAATCAACAGTTCCCGTTCGGCCACTACTACATGGGATGGATGGACCTCGTTGGACGCCAAAACATTCATGACGTCAATGCTCATCTCTATCTCTATCCCACGAAAGCAACCACCGTTTGGCTGCAGTACCACCACTTCTGGCTTGCAGAGAGCCAAGACGCTCTCTACAACGCCGGCGGTGTGCCATATCGTATCGATCCGACGGGAGCTGCGGGCACCGATGTCGGCGACGAGATTGACCTTGTGTTGAATTTTCACCTGACAAAATACTCGGATATCCTTGTCAGCTACAACAAGCTCTTCGGTGGAAGCTACTTGCAAGCCACTTCTGGCCCCAACGCTGCGGTCGATGCGGAAACGCTCTACCTCATTTTTCAACAGCGGTGGTAGGTCACCGCTCGATTTCCCGAGGTCAATACTTCGGGAAGATGTCCGGAGTTGGAAAACGATCCTCGGGATTGTTTTCGAACAGATATTCCTCCCGGGGGATCTGCGTCTTGGGCCAGCTTTCTGGTCGCACACGGACGACTCTCCCGGGGCGGAGGCCTTCAATGATCAGGTCGGTCTCGAACTGAATTCGGATGCCGCTACTGCCTAGCGGGATTGCTTCGGTTGACCGGCTGACCTCACGGATTTCGCCGCTGGATGCCACGTGGGAGGGTCCGTAGTGGCCAGCAGCGTGCTTCAATGTGTTCTCGGCTCCATTCATTTGTGCACCGACGCCTTTTTGAAAGTCATCGTAGAGCGAGTCGTCCATACCACCGAACAGCGTTGCGGTGACCGTCGCCCGGCCGAACTTCCCATAATCGACGGCATCCACCCAGGCAGGCATCCAGCGACTGCGGATGAATGCTTTATGCGTCTCGGTCTGAAAATGGGCTGCGTTTTGGATGGCGTCGTCGTCCAGCCAGATGTCGGAAATGTGGAACTGAGTGAAAGCGCCGCTCAACCCGTCCCCCGGTGCCGGCTTCCAGGTGATTCCGAGCAGGACGGCCTGTCTGCCAAGGTCTTTCTTCCCGCTAGCGGGCCACGCTTCTTCGGCGACCAAGTCGGCGACTCGAATACGCTCGCGACCACGCCAGATACGAGTGGCTGCGTCGAAGGTCAACTCTTCGTCGTCAACGCCACCGTCACCACCGTCTTTCGACTCGCGGCTGGCGATGATCCTCCCTACGTTGTCCTTGAGTTCCACTTCCTTGAGCTTCCAAACCTTGCCGACCCGCAAGCAGTGACTCGGTTCGTCTTCGAGCAGCAGCACGTGATTCTCAGCCGGTGCGGTACCGATGCCACGATAATGTCCCGCGTCTTTCTCCTTGTTGTTCACCGGCAACACCGGCACGGACGAAAGCTTCGGGTCGGGCGGGAGGAAGCCACAAACGTGCATCACGGTGCCGAGCGGAATGTCACGCAGGTCCGCCGGAGCGCCGTGATACCGAATGACACCGTAGGGCAACATGGCGAAGGGTTGTGGGTCGTTCCGGTAAAACTTTCCTGTGCCTTCCACACGGATGCTGCCACGGCGATTGGGGTGATCGACGAAGACGATCTCGCCACGATACGAGTGTGCCTTTTCCAAAGGCGGAAATTTTCCAGGCTGGGGGCGGAAGACGGCGACGTCATCGCCGGTTGCGATGGACGCCAGCAGAAACAACATGCAGCCGAGACACAGAACCAAAAATTGATCGAGTGACCGGGGAGTATGGCCAAGAGAGAGACTTGATTTATACATTGCGATCCGGTGAGTTAGCGCGGATTAAGCCTACGAGCATTGATACCACATCGACCAATGAGGCTTTGCCGTTACCTGATTCCTGATAGACGTTCAGTTTCTCGTGATCAAATTGCTTCATGGTTACCTCGATCCCGTCCCATAATCCTAATCGTAATCCTACTCTTACTCTTAATCCCCTTCGCCTCTCTCCATGGCCGCCCAAAACGGAAGCCAATTCACGCCGCGATCGGCTGAGATTTGGATCAAGGAGTGGGAGTGGGATTAAGGAGTAGGAGTACGATTAAGGACTAGGAGTGGGAGTACGATTAAGAGTACGATTATGATTAAGAGTAAGGTAAGAGTAAGAGTGGTAGGTCAACACATCACACTTCGATGGTGCTGTTGCTATCACCGAACGTATCGGTTTCCACCCCCATCTTCTGTGCCATCAAGAGCAGCAGGTTGCTCATGTGGGCATCCGTGTTTGCGGGGCGACTACACAGCCCGTAATGCTCTCCAGGCTTGTCGAGTTGATAGCCGTCGAAGTGTCCCTGGTTGAAGTCGAGATGCCTGCCATGTTTTAGCCCGAGGTCGTTACCACCGGCGAACACCAGCGGCAAGTTGGCGTTGCCGTGACTGTGGCCGTAGGACATCCCACTACCGAAGAGCGACATCGTCGAGCCGAGCAGCGGCTTGCCATTGACATCCTTTGTCGCTTCCAGTTGTGAAAGGAAGTAGCAGTATTGCTCGATTGCAAAGGTGTCGTAATTGGTCAACTTCTCCATGTAGCCTTCATCGCCGCCGTGGTGGCTGAGTTGATGTCGCGATTCGGTGATGCCGATCTCTGGAATAGCGAACGCATCGCCTTCGCCGCCGAGGCTGAACGTGGCAACGCGAGTGACATCGGTCTGGAATGCCAACACGATGAGGTCATAGACGGTGCGGAAATAGTCACCCGCTTGTGTAGGGGGAATGTCGCGGTTGGTGCGTTTCCGATCGGCGTCTGTGATTTCGGGAAGCGGCGTGTCGAGCCACGCATCAGCTCGACGCGTGCGGACCTCGGCCTCACGAACCGAGGTGAGGTATTGATCGAGTCGACCTTTATCGGCGGTTCCCATTTTCTCTTCAAGCCGCCGCACTTCCGCGAGGTTGTCATCCAGGACGCTGGCTTTGCGGCGCAGAGCCCTCCGCTGAGCTTCGATGCCGCCCTTGGGCTCCTCGAACAGCGACGCAAAGATTTCGCTGCAACGACGCATGGCGGGCAATTGAACTCCGTCTGCGGTCCAAGCGAGAGAACCCTGCGTGAGAGCGATCTCCATGGACGGATAGCGGGTGTGCTGTGCGGTGACTTCTGCCATCCTCTGATCGACGGAGATGGTGTTGCGTTCCGACGCGCCGATCTTTCCACCGGTCAGCCAAATGTCGATGCAGTTGTGATGATGACCGAGGCTTCCTGGATGATGCAAGCCGCTGACAGGGGTGATCACCTCACGGTACTTCTCCAAAGGCTTTAGTGATCGTGAAAACTCATAGTCTTTGCCCGGCGTCGTGATCTGATAGTTCAGAGAATGGACGCCGTTGGCGAGATAGATAAAGGCACTACGACTGGGCGAGGCGTCTGGCTCGGCCGCGTTGAGCGGAACCATGCATTCCAGCAGTGGCAGCGAGATACAGGTGCCCATTGCACGCAGCGCATGGCGTCGGTCGATCAGCCACGATTGGGAGAGGAAGTTCATGGTTCTTGGTTCTTGGTTCTTAAAAGGTAGCGGATGAAGCCGCCGACTTTGGCGTGCGTCTTTCCAGCCTGCTCGTAAATGGATTCGAATTCATCTTGTGAAATGTAAGATTGGTCTAAAGCGACATAGAGCTGACTTTGAACTTCTGAGCATGAACGCTGTGAGTAGCGAAGGAACTTGACGAATTCAGCATTGCTGCCTCCGTCAAATCCTTCGGCGATGTTGTGCATGGCCGACCCAGACGCACGCGTAATTTGATCCCGAAGTCCAAAGTCTTTCGCAAATGCTCCACGTGTAGCTACCGCATAAACCTGTGTCGTCAGTTCTCGCGCCAACTGCCAGCCTTCGATTTCTTCAAATCGTCGAATCGTCATGGGTTCTTGTCTTTGGTTCTTCTTTACTCACGATTGGCTTGGCGGCTCTGGCTTCCAGCACTTTGATTGTAGTTCAAACGCCCTTATCACCGCGTCATCTAACGAAGAACCAGGGACGAAGAACCAAGAACCAAGAACCAAGAACAACTACCGTTTACGTATCAATTCTGATAGCGCCACCGCACGTACTATATCCTTGACCCGGTATTGATGTCGCTTCGCTTCGTCGACAATCGCCTGAACGCCGTCGCGGTCATCCACGCTCAGCACGCGACGAAGTGCGTAGGTGCAAAGGTGTTCAATAAAAGCTCGGGCAAACTTGTCGCGGTCCTCCAGCAGCAGTCGTTTGAAGTGGACGGAATCGCTGAAGGGACGACCGTCGGGCATGACGCCAGAGGCATCCACCAGCGGATCGTCGCCCACGCCGGTGGGCACCTGCTCGCGTGTGCGCCATTGGCCGATGGCGTCATACTGATCGAAGGCCAAGCCCAGTGGATCGATGTTGCGATGGCAAGCAGCACAGCTCGCGTTTTTGGCGTGCGTCTCGATTCTCTGGCGGATGGTGATCTTGTTTCCCTGGGGTGGAATGGGCTCGATCGGATCGACATTGGCCGGCGGCGATGGCGGAGTCTTATTGAAGATCGTTTCACTGACCCACACGCCACGATGAACCGGGCGGTGACGCGTTCCATCCGAGGTCAGTCCGAGCACTGCTCCCATCGTCAGTAAGCCGCCGCGATGATCTTCGGGTTTCAGCGAAACGCGTTGAAAGCCGTCCTGCTCCGGCTCGGGCAGCCCGTAGAAGTCGCAAAGTCGGGCGTTGGCCATCGTCCAATCGGAGTCGAGGAAGGCGTCGATGGGCAGGTTCTTTTTTAGCGTCTCACGGAAGTACTCAACCGGCTCACCTCGCATGCTCGTCTCAAGCCAGTCGTCATATCCAGGGTAGAGCTTCTTGTCCGGCGGGAACATTCCCACACGATGCAGCCCGAGCCACTGGCGTGAGAAGTCGTCGATGAAGCGATTGATTCGGTCGTCTGTCAACATCCGGTCCACTTGGGTAGCGAGCCTTTGCGGGTGGTGCAAGCTTGTCGTCTGCAGTTGACTCGAATTTAAAGTCTGCGGTGCTTGGCTCGCTGGCAGGTTGGAAATCTGCTCCACGAGTTCGTCGTCGGGCATTGAACTCCACAGGAAATAAGAGAGCCGTGATGCGAGTTCCCAGTCGGTGAGCCGCTGGCGGGCGTCGGGCTCTCCCTCAACGAGATAGATAAAGTTTCTCGATGTCAGTACGCTCTGCAACATGATGCGATAAGCATCGGCCGGCTTTTCACCCGCCTCGATCTCGACGCGGTACGTTTCCAGATAGTCGTCCAGCTCTTCCTTCTTCACCGGGCGTCTCCAGGCACGCTGAGCGAATCGCTGCAGGTGCCTCGCGATCACGTCGTGCGGCGCGTCATCGGGCGGCAGCACACCCTCGCGTCGCGACTTCTCTGCCTCCGTGACCAATGGTCCCTCCCACTCGATCCAATCGAGGATCACCGTCGAGAAGATACCGTTTCCTTCACCATCAAACATTTGTGGTGCGTTCGGATTCAGCAGCAACGTCTCGTTGCTGTGCGTGAAAATGTACCCGCCTCGGCTGGCGAGCGCGCCGCGAAAGGCGGCACCGGCTCGTCGGTCCACCACGTCGGTGGCCACCACTGCGAAATGCAATTGGGTCGGCATTTCCAAGAACACATCGAACTCAAAAACCTGCGGATTGTCCTCCGTCGCCGTGATGTCGAATTCGACAAGACCGTCCACGGTCTCCTCACTGGTTCGTTGACCGATACTCAGGTGAGCCGGTTGGCCGCCCGGTGGACGGATGCCGCTGGCTTGCAGACGAAGTTTGTAGAGCCCGCTGTGTTCTTCTCCCGTTTTCCCAAACCAACTGGAGGAAAGTGCTTGCTCGACTCGCCCAGGGAACAGGAGATAACGCAGTGGCCGCTTGATGCCAAATCGATCCAACGCTTGCTGCTGTTCTTTGCCACCCCCGTAACGCAAGTCCGCAGCAGTTTTCCGAACTTTGCGAGCCTCGCCGGACGAGATCGGAAACGCACGGTCGAGCACGACGCCTGCGGCGCGGTAGTAACGGTCCACATGCGACGGCGAGAGCGAAAGTTGCGTCCCGATGCGTTCGTAGCCATGCCACAACGTGTCCTCGTTCAGCGCTCCCGGCTTGGCCGGATCATATCGAACGCCTAACAAATCATAGACCGTGTTCTGATATTCCTTGCGGCTCAAACGATAATGCGACACCGCCGGACGCGCCGCCATTCGTGCCGCCCGACCTTCCTTCAGCAGCGAGTCGAGTTTAGTGACGAATGCCTCAATCTCGTCTTGTGTCGGCTGTGGTTCCTCTTTCGGCGGCATCTCGCCGCTGTTGACTTTATCGAGCGCTTCCGCCCAGTGGTGCGTGTCCACTCCCGCTTTAAAATCTCGCGACAGCAGGTCAATGCGTATGTCACCTTCCTCATTCAGAGGTCCATGACAGCCGATGCAGTGCTTCTCCAGAAACGATTCGAACGGTTCGGCCGCCGAAACGGACATCGCCGAAGCAAACAGTGCCACCGCGACGAAACACGTCCTACAGACTGGACGGGGGCTGATCACACTCACGCCAAAACCTCCTCAATTACGTGTCCATGGACGTCGGTTAAGCGTCGCTCAAATCCGTTGTGATAATAGCTCAATCTTTTGTGGTTCAAACCCAACAAATGCAATATCGTGGCATGAAAGTCGTAGACCGTGCTGACGTTCTCGACGGCTTTGTAACCAAATTCATCGGTCGCTCCGTAGGTGAACGGCGCCTTCACGCCAGCTCCCATCATCCAGGCAGTGAACCCGTCGGGATTGTGATCTCGCCCACTGGCTCCTTTTTGAAACGTCGGCATGCGACCAAACTCGGTCATCCATACCACCAATGTGTCCTTCAGCAAGCCACGCCGCTTCATATCCCTTAGCAGCGCCGCGCAAGGCTGATCGAGCACCGGACCATGTTTGCTGTATTGTTGTTGAAGCGATTTGTGTCCGTCCCAGTTGCTGACACCTTCGCCACCAGTCTGATACGCACCGTTAAACAGTTGCACAAAGCGAACGCCTTTCTCAATCAGCCGCCGTGCGAGAATACAGTTCTTAGCAAACTGCGCCTTCAACCCGTTTTCCGGATCATCGGCGCCGTATTCACGCAAGATGCTTTGCGGTTCGCTCGACAAGTCCGTGACCTCGGGAACGCTCAACTGCATCCGTGCGGCGAGTTGATAGCTGGAGATTCGTGCCGCGAGTTCGGTGTCGCCGGGGAATCGTTCCAGGTGTCGCTGGTTCATTTGCTCCAAAAACTTTCGTGTCGCGAGATCCGTTTGGTTGCTGACGCCGGGGGGAATGTCGAGATTGTCCAGCGGCTTGAGGGCACTGAGTTGGGTCCCCTGATAGGCTGCGGGCAGGAATCCTGGTCCCCAGTTGTTGACACTCGACTGCGGAGTGCCGCGTGGATCGGCGATCGCAACGTAGGCAGGCAGGTTTTCATTCTCGGTTCCCAAAGCCCACGTCGCCCACGCTCCCATGCTGGGAAAACCGTCGAGCGTGTAGCCGGTGGACATGAAGTTTTCGCCGGGCCCGTGCGTGTTGGTCTTGCCGGTCAGCGAATGGATAAAGCACATGTCGTCGGCGAGTTCCGCAAGTTGTGGAACAAGCTGCGAAACCATCTTGCCGGACTCGCCACGCGGTTTGAATTCCCACGGGCTCTTGGTCAGCATTCCCTGCTCACCCTGAAACGTGACTAACGATTCGGCCCCAGGCATTGCCTGGCCATGACGTTTGATGAGTTCAGGTTTGTAGTCAAACGTGTCGACCTGACTGCAGGCACCCGCACAAAAAATCACCAACACGTTTTTGGCCGCTGCCGGATGGTGCGTGCTGCGGCTGGCGAACGGTCTCGCGGGATCAATGTCTGGACGGATCGGACCGGAGTCAGCAAGCAATTGTTGCTGATTCAGCAGACTCGCCAACGCAATGCTGCTCAGGCCGGTCGTTGCCTGAGACAAAAAGTTTCGTCGATTTAGCAGTGGAGTCATGGTGTACTGGTGGTGCGGCTGATCGTTCACGGAATAAAAACAAACTCATTCGCATTGAGCATCACGCGAGTGAATTGCACGATGCCTTCTTGTTTAATGAAGGCTTCACTGTCGGCCAATTCATCGTCTGTTGGTGTTCTCTGAAAACACAATTCCCATGCTCGCGTGATCTGTTGTGGCAGCGTTTCACATTGAGCGTCCAGCCGTTTTGCAAACAACTCCGCCTGTTGCGTCACGAAACGACTGTTGAGCAGATTCAGTGCCTGCAGCGGAGTAGTGGAACGACTGCGTCGGGGAACCACCATGCTCGCATCCGGGCAATCAAAGACACCGAATACCTGCTCACGTTCTTGACGCACACGCGTCATGAAAATCATGCGTCGCCAGTCATCCGGGCCATAGGATGTCTTTGCGTGATAGTGCCGCACGTTTTCCATCTGCACGTCAAAGGGGCTGAACCCCGGTCCTCTTGCGTCACCCAGCACCAGTGTTCCGGACACCGACAAGATGGAATCACGGATGGCTTCGGCCTCCAAACGTCTGGGCGGAAATCGCCAGAGCAGACGCGACCCTGCGTCTATGTTGAACGCCGTCGGGTTCGGCCGATTGCTCTGACGCCATGTGTCTGAGCGGAGAATGCATCGATGAATGTGCTTCAGGGACCAATTGTTTTCGATCAACTCTGTGGCAAGCCAGTCGAGCAATTCAGGATGGGTGGGTTGCGACCCGTTGATTCCGAAATCGCTGGGTGTGTCGACGATTCCGACACCAAATTGAAACTGCCATAGACGGTTCACGATGACGCGTGCGGTCAGCGGATTATCTTTGTGGGCAATCCATCGAGCCAGCTTCAGGCGACGGTCTTGTTCTGCCGAATCGAGTTCCAAGGTGGGTGCGTTCAAGGCTTCGACACCACCGGGAGCAACCTGCTCGCGTTTCATTTCGGGTTCACCACGGTACAGCCGATGAGTGGGGCCAGGTTGGGAAAACGTCCCGGCATAGGCCGCAACTGGTGCGGTGAACATGGCATGCTGACGTTCAAGTTCACGAAGTTCGCCAAGCCACTTGCGTCCCTGGTTGGCATCGGATTCCGGGAAAGCCGCGAAGTGATAAGTTTGCTGCTGCTCCGTTGTTTTCTCGTCCGAGTGACGATCGCTCGAACTGGCCAACAACGTCCAAGCTCCCGGGTCGGACTCCGCCGTGATTTGGTACTCAACGGGCAACCGATCGCTGTATTTTCCAGTGCGATCTCGCCCCCAAACGATTCGATCGATCTGAGCCGGTTGAGCGAATTCCAGCTGCACCCAACCACTATCGCGCGAACTGACGATCCAACTGCGTGCGTTGCCGTGCTGGCCATCATTAATGTGCTGCAACTTGTGCAACTCGTGAACGAAGTCGCCCGACGAAGTGGCTTTTGTTCCTTCGCTGGCCAGGGCAACGTTGCGTTTGCTGGAATAAACCTCCAATTCATCGAGACACGCTTCGCTTTCGCTGTTGGTCTTGTTGATCGAAAAGCGAACACGACGTGTCAGGGTGGGAGCGAAGCGTTCTTCGTTACGTTTCGCATTCACGGGAGCACGTTTGTTCGGTGGATGGACGACCGTCGGCGTCTTCCATTCCGGTTGCAAGACAATCACGTCGGCAGTGATGGCGGCTCCCGTCGTACCTCCGACCAATACGATTTCGCTGTTGGGCGAAAGTGTATGTACGCCCGCGTCATGAAAGCCGCTCCATTTCGCGACACTGTCCACCTGCCCCGCGCCGCCAGCAGCCAGTCTCTGATTCACCGTCGCGATCTCCACTTCTGTGGAGTCCGAACGAATCAGGTATCGAGCGTCCTGACAATGCGTTGTAAAACCTGATCCCCAACTGATCCAGATTCGGTATCGCCCGCTCGCGTGAGGATGGTAGCGGGCAATGTCTTTGCCGGGTGAATTCGTCCACCAAGTGTATTTCGAATCGCCAAAAGAAGTCAGATCGTGGTTGGTCTTGTCGGCTTGGCCTTTCGCGTCGATCAAATGCTCGGCGTCCGATTCATCCATGACGATCGTGGCGAGTTGATCCATCGGAATGAATCTCTTGAGCTTGCCCTTTAGATCTGCAATTCGGGTGTCAAGCTCAGCGACAGTCTGCTGTGTTTCGGGCGAAGGCGGTAACGTGCGATCGCCATGGTTGACGCCGGCAAACACGGCTTGCATCGCGTAGTAATCGCTTTGCCGGATCGGATCAAATTTGTGATTGTGGCACCGGGCACAGCCCGTGGTCAGACCGAGGAATGCGGTGCCCGTGGTATTGATCATGTCGTCCAATTCGTTCATTCGCTGCATCTGACCGAGCTTCGGATCTTTGCCTTTCACGACATCGTAAGGGCCAGCGACCAGAAAGCCTGTTCCAATCGGTGCGTCCAACGCATCACCGGCGAGCTGCTGGCAGATGAATTCATCGTATGGTTTGTCCTCATTCAAAGAATCGATGACCCAGTCACGATAACGCCAGGCATTGGGGCGTTCGCGATTGGTCTCGAATCCGTTGGTTTCACCAAAGCGAACCAAGTCCAACCAAAACGTCGCCCATCTCTGGCCGTATTGGGGGCTGGAAAGAACCTCATCGACAAGCTGATCCCAAGCGTCATCGCGGTTGTCACGAACGAAGGCATCCACTTGTTCGGGCGTAGGCGGCAGACCATGCATCACAAGGTACAGTCGACGAATCAACGTCCGGCGATCCGCTTCCGAGGACAGCGAGAGACCTTCGTCACGAAGTCGCTGCACAATGAAGTCATCGATTCCCGCTGCGTCGACTTTACGAACAGGCTGAAATGCCCAGTGCGAAAGATCCGTCGGTTCCTCGGCAGGACCGTATCCCTCCGGCGTCAGCGCGCCGCCGGCAATCCACTCTTCGATCCGTTTGATTTGTTCTGGCGACAACGAATCATCCGGCGGCATTTCTTTGCCGGCTTCTTCGTGGCGGATCAACTTCAAGAGGTGGCTCGCTTCGGGACGCATCGGCACGACGGCGGGCTCACCCGAGTTACCGCCCGATCGCATGCCGGATAATCGATCCAGACGAAGCTGGCCTTCCTGCTGATCCGGACCATGGCAGTCGAAACAATTATCCCGAAGGATCGGTTCGATCTCGGTGACAAAATCGACCGCACGAGCCATGGAATTGGCAAGGATCGAAATGGCGAGGACAAAAAGGAAACGCGGAGTCATGCAAGAATCTCCTGTATCAAATGACCGTGCACATCGGTCAGCCGTCGTTCGATACCATTGTGATAGAACGTCAGTCGCGTGTGATCGATGCCCAGCAGATGCAGAGCGGTCGCGTGCAGGTCGTAGCTGTAGGTAGGATTTTCGACGGCCGTGTAACCAAGCTCATCCGTAGTCCCGTAGCCGACTCCGCCTTTGATTCCGCCGCCCGCGAGCCATGCGGTGAAAGCTCCTGCATTGTGGTCGCGTCCTTTTCCCCCATCGCCCTGAGCGGCTGGCTGACGACCAAACTCCGTGGTGCAGATGACCAACGTGTCGTCGAGCATTCCCTGTTGTTTGAGATCTGTCAGCAACGCCGATGCGCCGGCGTCCAACACAGCTCCCCAGTAACCGTGGTCGCGACTCAGGTCCTCATGGCTGTCCCAATTCGGTCGAATCTTTTTGGCGGTCGTGTTCTCGGCTCCGCAGTAGATCTGCACAAAACGCACGCCGCGCTGAGCCAGTCGCCTTGCCAATAAACACTGTCGCCCGAACGGGCCGATCTCCGGGTGATCGGTGTGATAGAGTTGTTGTGTTGCGGCGGTTTCTCGGCTCAGGTCGGTCGCTTCGGGTGCGCTGAGCTGCAACTGCGCCGCCATTTCATACGCCTTGATTCGGGCGTCCAGTTCACTGTTGCCGCTGCGGGACTGCTGATGCAGGCGATTGAGCTTTTGTAAAAACTCCAGGCCTGCCCGATCCGTCGTCGGAGTGACTTCCGCGATGCCTTTGGGCGGAAACAGGTCAGCGATGGGTTGACTGGGATTGCTTGTATCGAGCGTCGTAGCTTGGTGCTCTGCAGGCAGAAAACCGGCCCCCCAATTGATGATGCCGCCGGGCGGCAGGCCTCTCGGGTCCGGCAAGACGACGAAGGCGGGCAGGTCATCGGCTTCGCTGCCCAGGCCATACGTCACCCACGATCCCATACTGGGAAAGCCGGGCAAGGTGAAACCGGTATTCATCATGAAACACGCCGGGCCGTGCAACGCGGTCTTGCTGTGCATCGAATAAATGAACGCCATGTCGTCGACGCAAGTCGCAAGTCTCGGAAACAAATCGCTCATCCAACGACCGGACTCGCCGTGCTGACGAAATTTCCAATGACTGCCTCGACAGTTGCCAGGCTTGGACGCAAAGAACTGCAATGTTCCGTCGGTATCGAACGGCTTTCCATTGCGTTTTTCGAGTTCCGGCTTGTAATCAAACGTGTCGACTTGGCTCATTCCTCCGGGGCAAAAGATTTGAATCACACGCCGCGCCTTTGAGGCATGGTGTGACTGCGATCGGCCTTCGCCCGCCAGCATCGCCGTCAATGCCAGCCCACCAAGTCCACCACCGGCGGTCTGCAAAAACTCTCGTCGTGAATGACTTGCGTTCGGATCAATCGACATACACAAACTCGTTCGAATTGAAGAGTGACCGGCACAGCGAGAACAATCCCTGCTTATCCACGAGTTCCGTCGCAAGACGAGTTTCTTCGGCGGATGGCTGCCGTCCAAACGCCAACGCAAAGGCTCGCCTGACTTGATCGCCCGAATCGTTTCCAGCCTCCTTTTCGAGTCGCTCGGCGAAGTAATGAGACTGCCGGAGCATGAAATCGTTGTTGTAAAGTGCCAACGATTGCAGCGGCGTCGTGGTCGTCTGTCGCCGTGGCGTCAGGTTGGCCGGGTCGGGACAATCGAGCGTGGTGAGAAATCTGTCAGGCGTAGTACGAACGATGTAGCGATAAATGCTGCGTCGCCAAAGCGATGGTTTGTCGGCAGTGATGTAAGTATAAATCGGAGCGTAAGCGTCCTGGTACTGAAAATCCTCAAAGCCGGGACCACCGCGATGGAGACTCAGTTTGCCGCTGACGAACAAAACGGAATCGCGAATCGCTTCGGCGTCGATGCGGCGTGGATTCTGACGCCAAAGAAGCCGGTTGTCGGCGTCGATCTCCGCAGGGTTGGCACCCTTGCCCGTGTCGGTTTGTCCTGCCGTTGATTGGGAAGGTTGAGAACCTGCACCACGTTTGTACGCCTCGCTTGTGACGATCAACCGATGCATGGCCTTGAGGGACCAGTTGCGTTTGGCAAACTCGTCAGCCAGCCAGTCGAGCAACTCGGGGTGTGATGGCCGTCCGCCTCCGTATCCAAAATCGCTGGGCGTATCGACCAGTCCTGTGCCGAAATTCCATTGCCACAAACGATTGACGATCACGCGGCGGACAAGCGAGTTGTCCGGATGTGTGATCCAGCCCGCCAATGCAGCTCGACGTTCGCCTTCACCGGACTCCAACGTTCCCAACTCGGGATCCAGCATCGCCAGCGCAGAAAACGATGCGGGAGCCAGCGCACCGCCACTGGGAGATTCCGGGTCGCCCCGAGTCAATAGCCGCACCGCCGGAACAGACTCTTCTGCGACGACTCCATAGAATCGCGGCGGCGGACCGAGCGACTCAAGCTCTTGCTCAATCTGCTCACGTTCAGCGTCGATCTCCGCGAGCCGCGCGCGAGTTTTATCCGTCGGCGTCGCTGGCTCTGCCAGTTTCACTCGCGGATCACCGAAGCCGATCTGATCCATGCTGTAGCCGTTCCCGCCATCGGTGGAAACCAGTGTCAGAAAGCGAGTCGACGCAGGTAGTTCGACGTCGATTTCCTGCAAACCCTTGGCTCGTTGTAGCTCGCGAAATTCGGCGACCTTCCGTCCGTCCACGAACACCCACGCATCGGCAAAGTGGTTGCCGATGGCACCAAAGTAACCCACCTTGGCCGTGAAACGCATGTGGGGCAGGTTTGCAACCTGCCTCTTTTCTGATGTTTGCGGCAGGTTGAAAACCTGCCCCACGAGAGGTGATGGGGTATCCAAGAGGGCACGCCCGATGGCCGCAACATCAAAAGTGATCCCCGCGTTCGCGTGCAATCCCAGCAGGCTATGGCCGTCTTTTGTAAAGTCGATTCCGTCCAATTCTGGAGAATGCTGACTAGCGACCGGGCCGTTGCGAATCATGTCCCACGCCTTGCCCGATGTTTTGGGAAGACCCGTGATCGTGACCCCGGTGGAACTGACGGGAATCTCTGCAACGCCGTTTTCACCATCTGGTATGAAAACACCATCGACGAAGTCAAACGGGGATGGCGAAAATGTGTTGGTCACCACATTTCCAAGGTTACCGAAGTCGCGGGTTTGCACCTTGGCGTTTCGCGGATCGATGGCGTTTCGATAGGTTCCCGAGCCGAGTCCATTTCCGCCGCCAACGATGTCTGCAAGATTTAGCCCTACGCCTTCCAACCTTCCTTGCTCAAAATCAAGCTGGTTGCGCCGATCGGTCAGTTCCTGTTTTTGTGATTCGTACTGTTTGAGAGCCGCAGCGCTGACCACTCGGTCGCCACGCTTGACTCCGGCAAAGACCGCTCGCAACCGGTAATACTCCTGCTGCGAGATCGGATCGAGTTTGTGATCGTGGCACCTCGCGCAATGAACGGTCATCCCCATCGTGGCCGTCATGACTTGAGTGGCCATGTCATCCAGATCGAGCGATCTGGCCGCTCGACGCAGTTCGGGACTCTTTGTCTCCACCTGACCGACAAAGTCCCATGGACCGGCGGCAAGAAATCCGGTCGCAACCACCGCATGTTCGTTGTCCGGCCAGAGCACATCGCCTGCGATTTGCTCCTGTAAAAATCGGTCGTACGGTTTGTCTTCATTCAACGCACGGATCACATAGTCACGATAACGCCACGCGTTGTCCCGCCGTTGGTCACGCTCAAAACCGTGCGTGTCGGCGTAGTGAGCGATGTCCAACCAGTGTTGGGCAAAGCGTTCGCCATAGTGTGGAGAAGCCAACATCCGGTCGACGAGCTTTTCGTATGCCTCCGGGTCGGTGTCAGAAACAAACGCTTCAACCGCTTCCGGCGTCGGCGGCAATCCATGCAGATCAAACGACAGACGCCGAATCAGCGTGCGTCGGTCGGCTGGTGGGCTTGGCGTCAGTTGGTGCAGGGCGAGCTTGGTATCGATGAACTCATCGATACCGCATGGTTCGCCAGAATGCTTTTCGCCGGATCCTGGCGATTGTTTTTTGTTTGAGGACTGATGGCGAAGTCCACTGCGAAGTGGTTGGTACGCCCACCATGACGCATCGGCTTTCGACTTCTCTTTGACAACAACGCCATCAGGCCACTTCGCCCCTTGGACAATCCATCGCCGCAGCAAGTCCACCTCCGTGTTGGAGAGTGGCGTCGCTTCCTGTGGCATCGCCGGCGGCTCGCCATCCTGAGACATGACCAAATCGATCAGGTAACTGGCATCGGGAGTCCCGGCAATGACAAACTCGTTCGCCTTCAGGTCGTCGAAAGTTTCCAGCGATACATCGCCTTTGTCGCTGACCGACGAATGACAGCGGATGCAGTGCTGTTCAAAGATCGGCGCGATCTGCGTCTGAAAATCGATCGACCTCTCGTCGGCTCGGCAGAGCGTACAAATCGACAGCAGAATCAATGCGAGTGAGATTTGCCGAGACTTCATGCGAGAGCCTCTTTTTTCAAACGCGAGAGAACAACATCCATGTGCTCCCGCATCGCTCGTTCTGCGGCGTTCGCGTCATGATCCGCGATGGCAGCTACGATCTCGCGATGCAGCCGGCGACCAAGTTTGTTTTCTCGCGGCGATGGCGTGGTGCGTACCATCTGAGTGAGGACAAACTCGTAAATCACCTCAATCATGTTCTGCATCAGCGGATTGCCCGCGATGTCGATCAACCTGCGATGGAAACGAAAGTCCAGCTCCAATGCTTCGGCGTACGGCAGATTCTGATCGTCAAGCTGCTTCAACAAGGCGGTCAGCTCTGCGACGTCTTCTTCGGTGGCCAATTCCGCCGCTTGCCGCGCTGCCTGCACTTCAATTGCCGTCCGCAATTCCGCGTAGGAGCGTAGTTCCTGCGGCGAGATCGTGACCGCGGAACGCAGCAACCGCACGCAGTTGGCCAGACTCGTGCGGCTTGCGACAAACGTGCCGCGTCCACGTTGGATATCGACAAGCCCCATGCTTTGCAGACGAGCAAGCGCCTCACGCAAGACGGGCCGACTCACCTTGAGCTGCTCGACTAGGTCATGCTCCCCGGGCAACCGTTGTCCTGCCGACAAGTTTTGCTCTTCGATGACCCGGGCAATCCGCTGGACGACCAGATCCGCCGTCGTCTGCCGCTGGATCGCTTCGATTTGCATAGAATCACCTCAGGATGCACGTGTCAACATGTCAGACAGGTTAAGCAGGCCACTCCCCAGCGTCAAGTTCGCGTTCCGTCCGGCAGTCCAACGCGCTGTCGCCCTCCTGCCATGAGGTTCCTGAGAATTTCTCAAGAAAATTGGCGGTTCTGGTCCGTCAATTCCCCTTCTGTCAGGTGCCTACAACACTTGTCCTCTCCTGATTGCTGGCGGAAGCGCGATGCGAAGAAGACCTTATTCAATACCCGTTGAACATCTCTGTTCAGAGAAACGTCCGCAGTATGAATCTCTCCGCAATGCGTTCACGCTGATTGAGTTGCTCGTGGCGATTGCGATCATCGGAATCTTGGTTGGACTGTTATTGCCTGGCGTTCAGGCCGCGCGTGAAGCGACTCGCCGAACTCAATGCAGCAACCAAGTTCGCCAAGTCGCATTAGCGTTTCACAATCATCAAAATCAGTTCAAGCATTTACCCTCAGGTGGTTGGCGATTTGATACGCCGCCTACCTACGTTGGAAGCAACCCAGTGATTGGCGCTGAACAGCGAGCGGGTTGGGCATTTCAATTACTGCCTTTCATTGAAGCGACCGCTACGTGGCAAGCAGGCGTCGAAGAATCGATTGGCTTGCCAACACAAGTGTATTTTTGCCCGTCGCGTCGATCTGCTCAAACGATCACAGTTCCCGACAACTACGACCCGCCGATAACTGGCGGCGACATCACACATGCTTTGATCGACTACGCGGCAAGCAACCGTGATGGAACGGGCGTTGTTCGGCGTTTCAGCCCACGTCGCATGCGTGACATCCTTGATGGAACGAGCGACACGTTATTGGTCGCAGAGAAGCGTCTGAACGTAACTTTCGTTGGCACACCGCAAGACGATGACAACGAAGGTTATACGGCAGGTTGGAACACCGACACGATGCGCAGCACATTGAAGCAGCCATTGCCGGACATCAAAGGGCTGGGCGATGGCGACGATCGATTTGGTTCGTCACATCCAGGCCTTTTCATCATCGCACTGGCAGACGGTTCTTGTCGAACGGTGGACTACTCCATTGACTCAGAGGTATTTCGGCAACTCGGCGACATTGATGACGGCTCCGTGATTGAGGAGTACTAGTACGCAGAAACGTCACTTTCTCACTAAACATGCTGCGAGAGGCAGCCTAGCAAGCACCAGCGGGACTTAAGCAACGAGCGATCAGTTAATGGGGTAGTGGCTGAGTTCATGAGTCCTCTCGCAGGGGACTCGCGACCTCGTCGACTACGTGGTGCGTCACTTATTGATGGTGCGTTGATAAGGCTCCAAAGTTCGCGTTCGAGTAACAAACCGACGAAGTCATGAACAAAAACACAACCCGTGGGGCAACGAATGAGCCTCGGCCAGTCCGACATTATCGGAGCCTCGCTTTTGCAGTGCCCTTATCGATTGGATTGGGGCTACTGACATGGTACGTATTGCTGCCCGAGGATCCCGTTGTGGTTTTAGTAAGAGAGCTTCAGTCAGCCGACGCCGAAGATCGCTATGACGCGGCGAAAGACTTGGAGGAATTGGGAGCAAACGCGTTGCAAGCGATCGATGCACTGTCGGTCGCGTTACGCGATAGCGAGCAAAAAGTGCGGTATCGCGCGGCAAAGGCGCTTTCACGAATGGGACCACCTGCTGCAAGAGCCGTTCCGTCGTTGGCGGAGGCGTTAAAGGACACAGAACGGGACGTTCGATACTACGCCGCAAAAGCGCTCTACAAGATCGACAACGATGCTGCGCCAGCGCTTCAGCCAATCATCCAAGTGCTGGACCAAGGTGAAACCGATCCAGACATACGTCGCTATCTCGTGAAAACGCTTGGAGAGATCGGCGAAGATAGTGAAGAGGCTCACCGCGTCGTCAAGAAGTTGGCACGAGATCCAGACCCTCGAGTTCGAGAGGAAGTCACTGAAGTTCTCGGAGAGTTCAAAGAAGAGGAAGATCGAGTCTCGCAATGAATCTACACTTTCCAACTATCAAGAAGCTTGGGTCCGAACCACGGATCGCCCTGTATTCCCACGACACCATGGGACTGGGGCATTTACGCCGCAACATCCTGATTGCGTCGATCTTGGCCGAATCTCCAATCAACGCGAACGTTTTGGTCGTGTCAGGAGCGAGGGAAGCTTGCCATTTTGCCATGATGGCGGGCGTCGATTGTGTTACGCTCCCATCGCTTTGCAAGGATGTGTCCGGCGACTACACCGGTAAGCACTTGCGATGGACATTTCGCGAAACCACATCGCTTCGCTCCAAGATCCTAGCATCAACACTGAACGCTTTTTCGCCCGATGTATTCATTGTCGACAAAGTCCCGCGGGGCATCGGCAACGAATTGGACGAGGCACTCGCTGACATCGGTGAAAAAGGAACAACACGATGCGTGCTTGGACTACGCGAGATCCTGGACGATCCCGCGACGGTCATGAAGCAATGGATCGAATGTGACGCCGAGAAAACGATTCGTGACCACTACGACGAAGTATGGATCTACGGTGATTCCGCTATCTATGATTCGGTTCAACAGTATGCGTTCGGATGCGAAACAGCGGATCGTTGTGTGTACACGGGATTCTTGGATCAAAGTCGGCGAATCAATCCATCGATACGACGAAACTGTCCAGAACACCAAGCAGAATCGATAGCCGTATGTGTGATCGGTGGCGGGCAAGACGGAATGCAACTTGCCTCAGCATTCGCATCAGCTCGCATGCCGCTGGGTTGGAAAGGAATTCTGATCACAGGGCCCTTCTTACCCGAAGCAGACCGGATGTGGCTACGTCAAACCGTTGCGTCAAAGTCCGACTGCGAGCTGGTAGAAAACCTCGTTGAGGCGGACGGGTACATCTCGCAGGCGGATCGAGTGGTTTCGATGGCGGGTTACAACACCATCGCATCCATCCTCTCGTTCGAAAAACCTGCGTTGGTCGTTCCGCGCATGGCACCGCGACGCGAGCAATGGATTCGCGCTAATGAACTTGCTCGCCATGGCCTGCTGACAACTCTCTCGCCCGACGATCTCACGCCGAGGGCAATCACAGATTGGATCGAGTGCCCTGACGTGCCCAAACCGACTGCGAATTCGGTCGACCTGGGGGGGCTAGATCGCATTGTCGAAAGCGTCAACCGCTGGCTTCCACAGCGTTCCGCGTCCTCAACACAACCATCGGAGGTGTCCATTGTTTGATTCGACTTGCCAAGCAGATAAGCCCATTCGCGTGGGGTACGTCGTCAAGCGTTATCCACGCTATTCAGAGACATTCATCGTCAACGAGATACTCGCTCATGAAGCAGTTGGGCTGCCGATCGAAATCTTTTCCGTTCGCCCGCCCGTCGACACGCACTTTCAAGACATCATCTCGCAGGTACGAGCTCCAGTGCACTACTTGCCAACGAACCTATCAAAGTCCAGCGACTTCTGGCAATTGATTGGCGACGCCTCGAAACGCCATTCGTTTCTCGCCTCTCGCTTATCAAAAGTGATAGGGCACAATCCGGCTGTCGTCACTGCGGCGATCGCCATGGCAGATCAAGCGACCAAGACAGGAATCACGCACTTCCACGCGCACTTTGCGACAAGTGCTGCGGACATCGCATGGCTGGCAAGTCAACTGACAGAAATCCCATTCACGTTGACGGCTCACGCGAAGGACATTTTCCATGAAGACGTCGATCACGCGGCTCTTGTACAGAAGCTTCAGGCAGCACACGCTACCATCACGGTCAGCGATTTCAACGTGGATTTTCTGCAGCAAAACTTTGGTGATGCGGCCGATCGAGTCGAACGAATCTACAACGGCTTGAATCTAAATCACTTTCCATTTTCCTCCCCACGAAATCGAGAGCCAGTTGTCTTGGCTGTTGGACGTTTGGTCGAAAAGAAGGGATTTGATGTGCTGATCGACGCCTGTTCGATTCTTGCAGAACGCAACGTTTCGTTCCGAACTTGCATCATCGGAGATGGCCCCTTGATGCCTGACCTCCGTCGACATGCCGAAACCTCGATGCCCGACAATCAGATCGAGTTTCTCGGCCCGCAGCGCCAAGAAGTCGTCAAAACGGCGTTGCGAGGCGCAGCCGTTTTCGCAGCACCGTGCGTCGAGGGATCCGACGGTAATCGCGACGGATTGCCCACGGTGTTGCTTGAATCCATGGCCATCGGGACACCCTGTGTTTCGACCCCCGTAACAGGGATTCCGGAAGCAATCATGAATGACGAGACTGGCTTGCTCGTTCCCCAACGTGATCCGACCAAGTTGGCCGACGCACTTCAACGATTACTTCGTGACGGAGAGCTTCGCGTGCGGCTTGCAGAAGCGGCTCGACAGCATATTGAACGGAACTTTGATATCCATCGCAACACGGCGAAACAACGAAGGCTATTCGGGTCGTCAATACACGATTCGCCTCACGCCGCCGATAGGCTCGTCAGTGCGGGGGTGGCGTAATGCGTATTGCCTATGTCTGCGCGGACCCTGGAGTCCCCGTCTTCGGTAGCAAAGGGTGCTCGATCCATGTCCAGGAGATGGTGCGAGCCATGCTTGCGCGAGGTAACGATGTGGAGCTATTCGTCGCACGCACCGGAGGAGAACCCCCGCCAGACTTGCGAAACTGCATCGTTCACGAGATGTCGATCCCACACTGCGAGAACACTCGTACCCGGGAGGTCGAACAAGTGCTATGGAATCAACGCGTTGCACGTGCGCTGGACAGTCGGCCCAAATTCGATTTCATCTATGAGCGGTATGCCCTTTGGAGCGCTAACGCAATGCTGTGGGCAAAACGGAAGAACATTCCATCTGTACTGGAAGTCAACTCGCCACTGATCGATGAACAAGCCAACCATCGTGAGCTCGTCCAGTCTCACTTGGCGAGCGTCATGACGAGAGACGCGATGCGAAACGCTAGAACGACCTATGTCGTCTCCCATCAAATCGTCCCCTACTGTCGCAGATTCGTTTCTGAAAAGCGGTCGGTGCACGTGATCCCCAACGGAGTCAACACAGACCGATTCTCGCCCGGCTCGAAGGCAACCGATCCGTTTCCTGGATTGACGATCGGGTTCATCGGCTCGCTCAAGCCCTGGCATGGTGTCGATGGACTCATCGAAGCATTCCTCAGAGTCTGCCGATCCACTCGACTCGATCTGACGCATCCCGAACGACACGCTACGTGCAGGTTGTTGATTGTTGGAGACGGTCCTGAGTGTCAGGCAATAAAGGCTCGGGTGCTGGAGCACGCCGAACTCCGAGACAGTGTCAGGCTGATTGGCGCGGTTGATCCGCAGTCCGTTCCCGGATGGCTCAACTCGATGGACATCGCCGTGGCACCCTACCCAGACTTAGATGACTTCTATTTTTCACCGTTGAAAGTCTACGAATACATGGCGGCTGGCCGCGTCGTGCTCGGAAGTGCAACGGGCCAGATTGGTGAACTCATCGAACACGGCATCAATGGATGGCTGTATCCCGCCGGCGACATCGACTCAATGGCCCAAGCGTTAATCGATCTACGCCAAGATGTTTCACTTCGTGAGCGACTCGGTCGCGCCGCCCGTGAGACTGCGGAAGGTCACAGTTGGACGAAAGTTCTCGACCAAATTTTTGACGCCGTCACACGAGACCAATTCATCCCCGCCGACGACCATGGAGCACTGCGAGATGAACTTCAAGTCTGATCAAGAGCCACGCTCCTGGCATCGTGCTGCACGGTTGCTTGCTCCTTATGTGCTCCCGTACCGCTGCCGAATCGGCTCCGCGATGGTATGCCTGCTGATCGCAGTCGCACTAAGAATCGTCGAGCCGCTACCGCTGCAATTCATACTTGATCGAGTATTGGCTGAACAACTCTCTGGAAACGCAGCGACCAACGAGCCAGATGCAATCGCAATTCTGACGGTTTGTGCGATCGCAGTCGTTCTCATTGCATGCGTGCGGGCAATTGTTGAATACTTGCGAGTGGTGACGTTTGCTTGGATCGGAAACCGAGTCGTGACTCAGCTTCGGCGAGATGTATTTCAACACCTTCAATCTCTTTCACTTTCATTTCACAATCGCGCCAGAAGCGGCGATCTGACGATTCGATTGGTGGGTGATTTAAACATGATTCGAGATGTCGCTGTAACTGCGCTGTTGCCGATGCTCGCGAGCGTATTGATACTCACCGGCATGTCCGCCGTGATGCTTTGGATGCACGTGTGGCTTGGGATGCTGGCAATTTCGGTGTTTCCTCTGTTCTGGCTATCTGCAACCAAGAGCAGCCGAAAAATCCATACAGCTGCCAAGCAGCAGCGTTCTCGTGAAGGGGCGTTGGCCGCCACTGCAAACGAGTCACTTTCATCGGTGAAAGTGGTTCAGGCGCTTTCGCTAGAGCATCACTTTGCTGATAAGTTTGGCGCCCATAGCCAAAAGTCTATGCGTGAGGGGGTCAAGACAAGCCGCCTGTCTGCGGCACTCGAACGCAAGGTCGATGTGATGATCGCTATCGCATCGGCGTTGGTGCTGTGGCAAGGTGCTCGATATGTCATGGCTGGGGAACTAACAATCGGCGGACTCGTTGTGTTCCTGGCCTATCTAAAACGCGGGTTCAAGCCTTTGCAGGACTTTGCGAAATACACGGGACGCCTCTCCAAGGCTTTGGCCGCCGCCGATCGTGTGCTTGAGATTCTCGAGACATCACCTGACGTCCGGGACAGCCCGAACGCAGTCGACGCGCCGGCATTCGAGGGGAAAATCCAGTTTCGAAATGTCACATTCGGCTACCGAGCTGACACGCCCATTTTCAAGAACGTTTCATTCACGATCGCCCCCGGAGAAATCGTGGCCATTGTGGGGCCATCCGGTGTTGGAAAATCAACCCTTCTCAGTTTGATCTGTCGGCTCCATGATCCTGACGGGGGAACGATCCTGGTCGACGGACATGACATTCGTGATTGGACGGTCACGTCACTACGACGCCAGCAAAGTATCGTGATGCAAGACAACGCGGTCTTTGCCACGACCGTCCGAGAAAACATAGCCATCGCTGACGCCGATGCAACGGACGCCGAAGTGGAGGCTGCAGCACTCACGGCCAGTGCCCATGAATTCATCACTGCATTACCCGATGGGTACAACACGCTTCTTGGCGAACGAGGAGCGAACCTGTCTCGGGGACAGACGCAACGGCTTGCGATTGCCCGAGCGACAATTCAATCACCGCCAATCTTTTTGGTAGATGAACCCACGACTGGACTCGATGAACAGAACGAACGAATGGTCGTGGAAGGCATTCTCCGCGCGAGCGAGGGCCGCACCACACTGATCGTCACGCATCAAATGGAGATTGCGACCCACGCTGACAAGGTTTTTGTCTTGCATCAAGGCGAAATCATTGAGATCGGATCTCACGATGAACTCATGGGAAAAGAAGGTGTTTACGCGACGATGTATCGGAACCAACAACAAGGGAGGTCGAAGCTTGAATATGCTCTCCAGCAGTAACGATCAGCTCGTCAGCCGCGAACCGGCGTTGCCAGGGCTGGCGATACTGCTCAATGCAGAACGTTTCGCACGTCTGTGGGCCATCGAACAATCGTTGCCACAGCGACCTGCTGCGACGATGCAGTATGTACGTTACAAACCAGGCCGACGTTGCATTGCTGTGTACTTGATGAGTACAGACTCGACTGAGTATCAAGTCGTTGTAACAGCATTCAATCGGGATGGTTGGCACAAACACATTCATACGTTTGATGGTACAACTTGCGACACAAACCCACATCGCGATACCGACCTGACTGACGCATGGATCTCGGTGGCAACGTTTCCGAGGGACCGCAAAATCCGGTTGCTGGAAGCATTTCGTCACCCAGACGAAACAAGAAACTTTGTTCGGAGTTTCGTGAACAAGCAAATTGACGACGATCACTTTCGTGTTCAGTGTGTGGCTTACAAGCCAGGGCGAAGGGCGGTGTTCGACGTGCAGACCTCATCGGATCATCGGTACGCTGTGAAAGTCATCGAATCCTCGGAGTTCGAGCAAGCCAGACGACCTGCTGAAGCGTGGGAGCACATCCGCTGGCAGCTCAGCGACCGTCGCGTCGAATTGCCCGAGCTGATCCGAGCTGACCAGAAACGACGGATACTCGTGAGTCGTTGGCTGAAAGGACGCAACCTGGCGGAACAAATGTCGTCGGTCTTGCAATCGGAGTCCGATCCTTACTTTCGTGTTGGAACGGCGCTTGGGGAACTACACCGTAGTGAACCAGCAGGACTTATCAAATCTCGCGATACCGTGTTGAATAGCCCTTATTCCCGTTTGGCGTCTGACGTCGCGACATTAGTTCCGAGTCTGAGCAAGAATGCACGATTTTTTGCGAACGAGATCGAGAAGCGAATTGCCGTACATTCGCATCTCCAAACGCCCATTCATGGCGATTTCTACGCCAAGCAAATCTGCGTCGACGACCACTCCATCGGAATACTCGACTTTGACCAGTCCCGATACGGAAGTCCCCTGCAAGATGTCGGGAACTTTATCGCCAAAGTCATCTGGAACTCGTATCGCGGCGATTTTACGGCGGATCAGGTTGCGGAAATCGAAGATGCCTTTCGGCAAGGCTATATCAGCAGGTGCGGAGATTTGGATGAAGCAGCAGTTGAACTCCAAGTTGCCGCCGGTCTCTTTAAGTGCATGACCCATCCGTTTCGCTCCGGCATGGACAATTGGCACGATCACATTGCCAACATTCTGGAACTGGTGTCGGAGCGATTCGAGCGACACCGGACTGACGATCGCCTTACCCCGCGAGACAGTACGAATGCAAAACGCCCATCGACGGCGCTCAATAAGAGTCCTGCTCCGTCAATGTTCAAACAACAACTACTTCGCGATGTGCCGACAACGTGGATGGCCAACGCGTTGATCTGTGAACGGGCCAGAGAAAGAATACTGCGATGTTGTCCAGAGTTCTCAGGACTAGACGAGCGTCTCGTGGTCGACCACATCGAACCCGTTCAAGTCAAGGCTGGACGCCGATGCTTGATACGATATGACCTACGTGTTGCCCAATCACAGTCGCCGGATCAGAAAATCTCGATTCTGGGCAAACTTCGTTTCAAGGGAGTCGATCGGCATGGATACTCAGTTCAACAGCAACTGCATAAACAGGGATTCAATGAGCTAAACCCAAACGGGGTCTCAGTTCCTCGAACGCTTGGGATCGATCCAGAAACTCGAATTTGGTATCAGGCTTGCGTACCGGGACGCTCGCTGGAACAGCTCGTCGCCAGCCAGGAAGAAACAATCCAGCCGGAAGCGTCAAAACGCATTGCCGAGGCTCTGGCAACACTTCATTGCGAATCAATGATTCGCCGGTGTCGGGCATGGACGATTGATGATGAAGTGCAGTCACTCACACAGCGATTGCAGAGTGTTGCATGCAAGCATCCTGGTCACAAAGCCGCAATCGGCAAGTTGATCGACCTCGCAAATCGCCTTTCCAGATGGCTCGTCAAAGAACCGTCCGTTGTGATTCACCGAGACTTTCATCCGTCTCAGATACTGCTGACTGACGAGAAACTCTATTTGCTCGATTTCGATCTTTGCAGTTACGGTCCTGCGGCCTTGGATGCTGGAAACTTTCTCGCACATCTGTGGGAGCTATCTATCCGGTGCTCCCAGCAATCGAGCATCTGGATGAACGAAGCGACGAAGTTTTTAGAGAGTTACCAACAGACGCTCTCCCCGGGTGAGCCAATCCCATGCAATCTGAATGCTTGGTCGTGGCTAGCGTTTGTCCGCCATGTCTGGATCAGCACACAAATCTCGGATCGAGCAGCGACGACGGGAGCCGTTATCGAGAAGGCACTCGAGATGGTGGACGACCTGTCATCGAGCTGAAACACGGGTCGTTGTCCAACGCGAGATTACTTTTGCAAAACATCTGGATCAGACACCGTGACGGATGCATTCGCAATTGATTTCGAGCGTCCAAAAGGGGCTTGTTGTGAAAGATGCACCCGCCCAGGAGTTGTCCATCTTTGTCTTGCGGAAACATTGCCTCGCTCGACTTTACTGGAAAGCGTCAAATCGCGTCAGGAGAACTCGGGGCGTTGGGCATGGTTTCCAGTCCGATGGATCGTTTGATTTCGTCGAGTTCTGCTTGCAGGTATTTCTTGAACAGAGAGATGTCAGCGCTGTGGATCAACATGTTTGCGCCGAGGTTGAGCAGCTGCACTTGCTGTGCAACGTCTCCCCAGAAATGGATGCCCGCGCCCACACCCGCAGCACGCGCTTTGGAAAAGATCGTTTGACATGCGTCAAGGAACTCTGGATGGTCATAGTGCTCCGGCAGACCAAGACTGCAAGACAGGTCGTGAGGTCCGATGAGCACGCCGTCCAAGCCAGGCACGGCCAAAATATCATCCAGGGCAGACATCGCAGGCGTGCTCTCGATATTGACGATCAGCAACCGCTCGTTCGCACCTGTCTCCATATAGGTTTCGAGCTCCGGTTCCGATTTGTCACCGTCGAGCAATTGTTGAAGGCGATGCCCCTTGATCGGTCGCATCTTCACGGCACCTCGCAAGGCCTGCACCTGAGATGCTGTTTCGATGTAGGGTGCTACAATGCCCGCCGCGCCGCCATCCAATACCATTGTGGCGGCGTAGGGGTCGGGCGACGCAATTCGCACCAGTGGCGGCAGACCGATAGCGGAGTAGGTTTGGCACATCCAGCTCAACTGCGCTCTGTCCAGCGCAATGTGTTCGGTGTCGATAAAGACGAAGTCGAGACCACAGCCGCGAACCGTCTCAGGCCAACGCGGCGACGGTGAGACGATCAGTGTTCCGAAGCTCACGTCTCCGTCGCGCAGACGTTTGCGTAGTTCGATAGGTGTCATGGCTTTTCCTTGAGAGTTCTTCGCTGAAGGATTCATCATACTCATCCTCGCCGCGATCAGCCCCTGCATTGAGTCTTGGAGAGCGAGACAAAGCGGCATCTCTCTCCAATGCAAGGACAGTCACCCTGGCTTTCAACATTGCTGAGCGTCCCCATCCGTTGCGAACCAAGGGTCCGACGAAGCAATCTCAGTCGATGCATTTCGGCAAGACATTCGCCGGAAAACCAATGAAAACGATGCCCTCAGATGAAGCGGGGAAATTTTGTTCTTGAATGCACTGGTACGGTTGAAAACTTTGTAGACTTAATCGTGGATTAGAGCGTTAGGATGGCTGGATTTCGGGGTTCGTAAAAACGGCGTTCCAGTATCCAAGTCATTGCATTTGTGCCTAGCCGCGGCGTCCTGGCAAATCGATTTCTCGCAACAACCAACGAAAGTCCTCGTCATGTTAAAAAATCGGAAGGGTTTCACGCTTGTGGAACTGTTGGTCGTGATTGCGATCATTGGAATCTTGGTCGGTCTGTTGTTGCCTGCTGTCCAAGCCGCACGTGAGGCGGCCCGTCGAATGAGTTGCAGCAACAATTTCAAGCAAATCGGTTTGGCAATTCAGAATTACCATTCGACGTACAAGCGGCTGCCCAGACATCAAGGCGGAACGTTCGAGTTCATTGCCGGAGGAGCCCGCACGCCAGGTCCGACACCGGCGAGCGCGGGCGGCAGCAATCGAAACGAGTTGAGTGCTCTGGTGGGGATGCTTCCCTTTTTCGAACAGCAAGGACTTTGGGAATCCATCAGCAATCCCTTTGAAGTCAGGATCGGCACCAATTCGGGTACCTACTTTGCAGCCATGGGTCCAGACGCAAACATGATCCTCAGCGACCATGCACTCAACCAATACGATCCTTGGATGACAGAGATTCCTACCCTGCGATGTCCCAGCGATCCCGGCACCGGCCTTCCCGCATCGGGACGAACGAATTATGCCGTCTGTCTCGGTGACGCCGTCAGGCAAACGCACGCGGGGCCTGAGAATCGGGGCGGGGTTGTCAACGCTGCGAGTGCAGAGAGAACCCAGGTCTCGTGTCGTGGCGTCTTCGTAGCGCGAAAAACGATGAGGTTCCGCGACATCCTCGATGGGCTGTCCAACACCATTGCAATGGGCGAAATCAACACGGATCTCGGGGACCGTAATATCACCACATTCATTGCCGAGGGCGGTAACCTGCGTACCAACCCCAACCGCAGTGTCAACATGATCGACCCGCAGCGACCACGATACTGGGCGCCCGGAACTCCTGAAGCATCTGCCCGAGCCGATAACCGGCGCGGCTATAAATGGGCGTCGGGTCGTGCCGCCTACACCGCATTTCAGACGATCTTGCCTCCGAATCGTCAATGCAGCTCACATGCTGGCGGTGACTTGGCTGCCGAAGGTGTTTACACCGCGTCGAGTCGACATCAGGGCGGTGCCCATGTCCTGTTCACGGATGGCGCTGTGATCTTTATGACCGACTCGATCGAGGCAGGTGACAGCACTCACGCAACGGTTCGGCCTGCCGGAACATCAGCCGAACCGACGTTGCCAACTGTCCCGGGTGCCAAAAGTCCGTTCGGGTTATGGGGTGCCTTGGGCACACGCGCCAACAAAGAAGTGATCGACGAAACCTTTTAGCATGCCCCGTCTATTAATGCCCGATCCGTTGACGACATGACGTTGCCCGCGGATGCCGCTTCACTCCCACTCCCCCTTTTTCATGAGTAGCAATGTGACTCAACTTCGATTTGCCTTTTCTGTTTGTAGCTTTGTCATCGTCTTTGGTTGCTTGTTTCCCGGATGCGGAGGCTCAACCGATCCGGTGGCTCCTGCCGACGGAGAAGTGGCTGCTTTTCTGGAGGACAATCCAGAACTGGCCTTGCCTGAGCAAGGGGAGGACATCGATCCAGCTGATATTGTCGACTAATTCATGACGATCCGCTCGGGGTTACGACAAACGGATGCGTCTCCCTGATTTACTGCGTCTTCACCAGCACGAAACGCCAGCGAGTGTGCGAATTTCACTCGATTGCGTTTCGTGTTGGCATTCTCTCACAAGTTATCCGCGTGAATTCTGCATCAACATGGCATTGAAATCGATTGCCTTGGCAACTTTGCTGCTCACCCTTTGGTACAGCAATGTTGCATCGGCCAGCGACCGTCCGAACATTCTATTGATCAACATTGACGACATGGGTTGGCGAGATGTCGGATTCATGGGAACCGACTTTTACGAAACGCCCCACCTCGATGCGATTGCTTCGGATTCACTCGTCTTTACCAATGCCTACGCCGGGGCGGCCAACTGCGCCCCGTCACGGGCGTGTTTGCTGTCCGGGCAAACCACACCACGGCATCGCATCTTTAACGTCGGCACCCATCCCCGAGGCAAAGAAAAGAATCGGCTTTGCGAACACATCCCTGGCGTGGATGTGTTGGATACAAAAATCGTCACCTGGGCAAAACTCATCCAGGACGCTGGCTATCGCACGGGCACGATCGGCAAGTGGCACCTGAGTCAGGATCCACGTCCCTATGGATTTGACGTGAATGTGGCAGGCACTCAATCGGGTTCGCCGCCACGTGGCCATTACCCACCCCATCCTGGCGTTGGGCTGGATGACGCGGCCGAGGACGAGTACCTGACCGATCGACTGACCGACGAGGCGATCAAGTTCATTCGCGAATCCGCTTGCGAGCCTTGGCTTTTGTACCTGCCGCACTTTGCCGTGCACACGCCCTTGGATGCGAAGCGTGAATTGCTTGCCAAGTACAAGGCAAAATCTCCTGGCAAGCTGCATGACCATGTGGCCATGGCCACGATGATACAAAGCGTCGATGACGGAATCGGACGATTGCTGACGACGCTCGGCGAGTTGAAAATGCGTGAGAACACTTTGATCGTTTTCACGTCTGACAACGGAGGCTACGGGCCGGCGACCGACATGGATCCACTGAAGGGATACAAAGGGACCTACTATGAAGGCGGGATTCGGGTGCCGTTCTTTGTCCACTGGTCGGGCAAGATCAAGTCCGGTCGCTCGGATGAACCGATCGCGCAGATTGACCTGTATCCGACCTTCTGCGCATTACTCGGAATCAGTCCGCCCGAGGGTCAACCACTGGATGGTGTGAACCTGTTGCCATTGTGGACCGGCCAAGTTCCAGCGTTGCCGAAGCGGTCATTGTTTTGGCATTTTCCTGCGTATCTGGAATCGTACAGGAATTGTGTGGATGAACAACGCGATCCACTCTTTCGAAGTCGCCCGGTCGGCGTCATTCGCCAAGGCGATTGGAAGCTGATGGAGTTCTTTGAGTCGGGTGATTTGGAACTGTATCACTTGACCGACGACATTGGTGAAACAAGCGATTTATCAGCATCGCATCCCGAGAAACGCGATGAATTGCATGCGGAGTTGAAAGCCTGGAGGGCTGCGGTTGATGCGCCCGTTCCACGACGGAAATGAAGTCCGCGATTTGCATGCGGATCGAACGCGAATCAGTTCACCGGGGAACCAACGCGGAGCGATTGATGGATGGTCTTGGTGAACATCCGTTGTACTGAGCGACTGAGTGATCACTATTTTCCCGACAATCCTCCGTCGTCTCAGACTTGGAGGCATTTTGGGCGGATACACTACGCTACAGCGATCGGGCGACAGCGATCGGGCGACAGCGATCGGCGAGGCACCGATCCGTGTGGATGTCGCCATTGATTTGCGTTGATCACCATCAGTCGACCACTATTAGGACGCAGCTATGCCGGAGGAGGATGAGCTGGGGGAAACCGAGTTCGGCACCCAATCGCGGCCAACCGAACTTGGGTCAGAGCAGGACAGAGTCACCTTATCAGGGGTGCCCGAACTGAATGCGACGATGATCCACGGTTTCGAGCCAGAGACAACGGACGGCGAAAGCAAGAGCATTTCGACTGCTGAAGTGAAGGCACGTTATGAATTGCAAGGAGAGATCGCTCGCGGAGGAATGGGCGCGGTGATGCGCGGACGCGACACCTTGCTGGGTCGCGATCTGGCGATCAAAGTCTTGCTCGAATCGCATCGGAATAACGAACAAGTCGTTCAGCGATTCATCGAAGAGGCTCAGATCAACGGCCAGCTTCAACACCCGGGAATCGTACCGATTCACGAATTGGGCCAGCTCGCCGATCAACGTCCGTTCTTTGCAATGAAGCTGGTGAAGGGACTTACACTGAGCGAGCTGTTGCGACAACGAAAATCAATGGAGGAAGACCGCGGTCGTTTGATCGGGATCTTTGAACAGGTATGCCAAACCGTAGCATTTGCTCACAGTCGCGGGGTGATACACCGTGACCTGAAACCATCCAATGTCATGGTCGGAGCTTTTGGCGAAGTGCAGGTCATGGATTGGGGATTGGCCAAGGTGCTTGATGCCGAACCAAGATCCTCGACTCCTCAGACCAGCATGCCGACGGAAGCAAGTGAGATCAGGACGATTCGCAGTTCGGGTAGCAAGACGCCAACAAACTCGGAATCACACACTCGCGTCGGTTCGGTCATCGGCACTCCCGCCTACATGCCGCCGGAGCAAGCGATGGGGGATGTCGATCAGCTTGACGAACGAGCCGACGTGTTTGGTCTTGGCGCGATCCTTTCAGTGATCTTGACGGGCAAGCCGCCCTACGTAGCCGATACGGCCACCGATCTCGTGGAGATGGCCGCCAGGGGAAAGCTTGACGATGCCTTCGCGCGGCTGGATGCATCGGGAGCGGAACCGGAGTTGGTTGACTTGGCAAAGCGTTGTCTGTCGGCAGACGTCAGTGATCGTCCCAGGGATGCTTCCGCGGTCGCGGGGGAAGTATCCGGATATTTGGAATCGGTGGCTCAACGATTGCGGCAGGCCGAGCTGGATCGACTGGCATCCGAAACTCAAGCAATCGAAGAACGCAAACGCCGTCGTGTCGTGCTCGCGTTGGTTGCATCGATCGTATTGCTGGCGACGCTCGCGGGCGGTGGATGGATTTATGTCCAAGAACAGCAAACGCGGCTTGCTAAAACGACGGCAGCAGCGGCCTTGAAAGAAACGGCTCAGCAGAAAGAACTCACCCAGCTCGAAGCAACTGCCAAACGGGCGGCCATCGAAGCTCGAAATCTCGAGGCAAATCTTCGCCAGGAAGCCGTCGATGCACGTCGCAAGGTCGAGCTCACGTTGGCTGATGTCTACACCTCGCGTGGACTACAGGCAGCAGACGATGGCGACCCCGCAATGGCTTCTATGTGGTTCACCTCCGCCGCGTCGCAGGCTCAGTCCGATCCTGATCGAAAGCTCCAAAATCACATGCGGGCCCGGAACTGGTCGCGTGAAGCGATCCAGCCCATCGCAGCGTTGAATGTGGACTGGCCGGCCGAAGCTCTGCATTTTCAACCCGGCGGGTCACTCTTGTTGGTCCGACAAGGAAACAACTACTGCCTGTGGGATTGGCAGGATGACGTGCTGTTGCCATGGCTCACTGGAAAAGAAGGCGTTGTCGCGGCATGCTGGCATCCCGACGGCTCCTCGTTGGCGATCGCGGTGCCCGGCGGCGACGTCGAGATTCGACGAGTTCCTGATGGCCAGGTGGTGCAGAAAGTCAGCTATCCGGGAGCTGTCCTGCTCTTGGCGTACAACCGCGATGGCAGCGAGCTGGCAATCGCCAGCGACACGGTGCGAATCTGGCAAGCAGGCTCGCAACAGTTTCACCCACAATCGTGGGCTCATCCTCAACGAGTACATTCGATGTTCTTTGATGATGACACCAAGCGGTTGTTTACGACCGATGTCGATCATCAAGTTCGTGTGTATGCGATCGACGACGCAGGGAAATCAAGCCCGCTGTTTGCGCCGGTCCTGCATGATTCCAACCGCTACCCAACGGCTCCCGCATTGGTCGACGGAGGTCGTGGATTCATTTCCATCACAGGTCCGAAGGAGTTGACATGGTGGGATAGCGCCACGGGGCAGGCCGTTCGCAAACTGAATACTACGCCGACGTGGGGCTTGTCGCACGTCGTCGTAAACCCTCAGGGCGATCGCTTTGCGGTTGGCGGTTATTACGGGCCAGACATCTGGGACATCAATGATTTGGACGCAAAACCGATCCATTTGGATCACGTCAATTATGTCGACCACATTGTCTTTAGCTCCGATGGCAGTTTGATGATGTCTGCAAGCTGGGACACGGCGGCCCAGTTGTGGTCGGCCGAGGATGGACGTCCGATAGGGAACCGCTTGAATCATCAGGTCGGGGCACACCGTGTTGCGATCTCTGACGACAACACCTTGCTCGCTACCAGTCAAGACAACCGACTGGTCCGTGTGTGGCAACGTCCCTCGAACAGCGTTCGCATGCAACATATTGAACAGTGGGGCGAACGACCGCGAATCAGTTTCGATGGCAAACTGGCAACACCGGGCCTATTGCATGAGTCCACGCTCGCAAGCCCTCAGATGAGACCTACCGTTGCTGTGGTCCGCACCGACAGTGGAAAAGCAGCCGGGCCGGAGATCGATCCGCCGGGACTCGTTCTCGATTCATGCATTTGCAGCGACAACGAAAGCGTCGCCGTGGTCTCGCAGGATCAGGGCACTGGATGGCTTTCGATTTGGAACGTTGAATCGGGCCAGACGAGTTTCGACCCGATCCGACTGCCAGGTATCGCGGTGAGCGTTTCGGCACGGCCTGGCGACGCAGAATTGGCTGTCGTCATTGCAGGTGGACGATTGATCGTTGTCGACGCAGCCACGGGCGTGACTCATTTTGAACGAAATGAATCAAGCTTGCAATCGCCGGGACACTATCGTGAGCGAGCAGACTACTCTCCCGATGGCACTCGCTTGGTGCAGCTCTTGGCGGACGATCGGATCGAAGTCATGGATGCCGACACGGGGCAGCCGCTATTCGATCCGATTTCACCGCTGCTGGATGGACAATCGCCTTGCCGAACCATAGCGTTCTCTGCCGACAGCAAAATGCTGGCCACCGGCAGCAACGGAGCAGCCCGGCTCTGGAGTCTTTCCGATGGCAGCGAGCTGTGTCAGCCCCTGAAGCACTTAACAGACTGGTCCGGCATGTGTGGGGTCTGTTTCAGCCTGGACGGAAAGTACCTGCTGACCGCCAACACCGATCGACGAGCACGCGTGTGGAATTGGCGTACGGGAAAACTGGTTTGCCCACCGCTCAAACACAAAGACATGGTCTACAGCGTTGCAATCACTCCTGACGGAAAATACGCGGTCACCGGTGCTCGTGGCGAAGACAGCGGGCCCCATGTTTGGGAGTTGACGACGGGCCGACGAATCGCCCCCTCCCCGATCTCTCGAACCGATGACGCCGTTCATGCCGCTCGCTATGTGACTCTCACGCCGGACGGTCGCCGTTTGATCGCCAGCACGGGACAGTCTTATTCGCTGACCGTGATCGATCTGGAGGCTCTGGTCAAACCGCCAGACACGCCGGTTGATACGTTTCGATTGCTCGCCGAAGTCACCACCTCGCTTGCAATCGAAAATGGAGACATAGACACACTGAACATCGATAAATGGCACCAGCGATGGTCGCAACTGCGCGAAAGCAAGCTACGCTACGGGCACTGGGAACCCATCGATTTGATCCGGCAACGCCGCAGCCTCGCCGGAAAGATGACGGCTCGGGGAGAAGTTCAGTCCGCATTGGCTCATCTGAGAGGCGCCTTGGATTCGTTGAATGAAACCGACCTGCCACCAACCGAACGTGCGCTGCTCACAGCAGAGATCGGCATCGAACAAACACGGTTGATGAGGATGCAGAATGATCGCGAAGCCGCCGAATCGGTCTTGCAGACCAATCGAAAAGAGCTAGAAAAGATACTGATCGCTGAGCCAAGTCACGATGAATTGTCTGATGTCCTTGCGACTTTGATTTTCGAAAACGCGACACCGGGACAGCAGGATGCGACGGTTTTTGCCAATATGCAGACGGCATTGAGTCAAGCCAACGTCCAGGGCAAAGCAAGACTCGGTGCCGCGTACTTGATGATCGGTGAACACGAGAAAGCGATCCACATACTTTCGACAGACAATTCCAGAACCGGCACGGGTGATTGCGAGCAACTGTTGCTGCTATCGCTTGCGCAGAATGAAGCGAAGCAGGTGGAATCAGCCGAGCAAACCTATGATCGCGGAATCGCTTTGGCAAAAGAGCGTCCGCTGGATCCATCCCGTCGACGATTGCTCGCGCTAGCGATGAGCGAGGTGGGAAAACTGTCGTCGGAGAACATTCATGCGACCCTACTCGACTGGTTTGTTGATCGTGCCATCATTCCATACAATGAGGCCATTCAACGTAATCCAAACTCTGCTGGAGCGTACTTCAGTCGTGGTCAATGGTACGCGGCACACAGTCAATGGGAAAAAGCAGTGTTGGATCTGGTGGAAACGATACGGCTCAATCCCCGTGACGTTTTTACCATGTATCAAATCACTTCTCTGTACGCCAACCGAGATGATCTTTCCACATATCATCAACATTGCAAGTCAATCCTCGACCAGTGGAGTGAGATCCCAAACGTTATCCTCGCCGATCGAGCCTGCTTGGCTTGCTTGATCCATCCTGATGCTGTCGACGACAAGAGCCGCATCGACAAGCTGATGGAACTCGTCCGGAAAGAAGCCCCGACGCATCAATACGGAAACTGGTTCTATCGGGGTATCGGTTTGCACCATTACCGCAACGGCGAATATGAGCAAGCGATCACCGCCTGCGAAACCAGTCGCCGCCTGAATCAAGAACAAAACATTGCCGTACTCAATGCGGCCAATCACGCGATCGAAGCGATGGCTCATTACAAACTCGGGAACCTTGAAAAGGCAACACAATCGATGGCCGCTGTCAAAACAGAACTTGGCGAAAATTTGGTCTTCCCCGGCATCACTCCCCTGACCAATTTCTGGCACGACTGGTTGACCGCCCGTCTCCTCTATCGTGAAGCCATGAAATCAAATCGCTAAACCCGGATAATAACGCATCTCTCCATGGCCATACAAAACCATCAACCGATTGTTCGATCTGCAACCACCCTCACGTTTGCATTCAGCCTCATCACCAGCCTGCTGCCGAATTTTTCCGCTAGTCTCTGTGCCCAGGCCGTCGCCCCCGAATCAGTACTGGGTGACACCACCATGCCGCCCCCTGACGACGTGTCACAGCGTTTCCCCTATGGAATCACGGGCAAGACCCCACCTGCACTGACCAAGGTCAACCATGCTGGACAGGAACCCTACCACAAGCACCGCATCAACCTAAGAGTGTTTCAAGGTTGTCCGCAGGTGGAGATCTCCGACGGAGGCCGGCTCTGGGCAACGTGGTTCGGATCCAACACCCAAACCGAACGGGCGCCGTTTCACCAAGGACAATTTTCGGTGATCTCGACGTCTGGCGATGGCGGCAAGACTTGGAAGGAAGTCTTTGTCTTTGACCCGAGTGATCTCCTCGGCGGTGGAGCATCCGATCCGATGCTTTGGAAAGATCCCACAGGCAACATTCGCTTCATCGGGCTTCGGAATATCGATTTCAAGGGCAAAGACGACTTTGCCACCTCGGCATGGGAGTTCACGATGCTGGATCCTGAGAAAGAACACACTCGTTGGTCACCGCCACGCCTGCTGGGAAACAAGAACATCTCTGTCATGAAGCCACTGATTTTTCCTGACAAGACGATTTTGCGATCGATGGACGATTTCAAGTTGGTCGGCAAGAAGGACAAGGTGCGGATTCGCTTCTTGAAGGAGGACGTTGATGGCAAACCTCTGTTTGTTTCGGAGCTTCCCATCGACAACGATGCGGGATTCGCAGAACAAATGCCCATCATCAGAAAAGATGGCAGCCTCTTCACTTTCTACCGCGCCAGGAACGGACAAAAGTTTGCAGAGTCGTTTGATGGTGGCAGGACTTGGCAGTTAGGCGGGTACTACCCGATGCAGTTCTCAATCAATACCAAGTGCATCCTGAAAACGCTGCCCTCAGGAAGAGTCCTGCTGGTCGCAAACGATGTGCAAATGGATTCGAAAAACGGCGGCAAGCGTTACTTCTACACCGACGATCTCGGAAAAGAAAACGAGCTGAAGAAAAACAAGACCGCGCGCACACGCATGACGGCCTACCTCAGTGAAGACGACGGAAAAACGTTCCCCCATCGGATGCTTTTGTGTGACGATGGCCAAATCAGTTACCCTTCGGCAACGCTCGGCAAAGACGGTGCCATTTACATCGTCTATGATCAAGGACGCGGAGAGATCGGTCAGCACACAATCTTTCTGTCCAAGATCACGGAAGCCGACGTATTGGCGGGCAAACGAGTTGATGACGACAGCTTCTTGAACAACATCGTCAGCCGTCCCAGCGACCATGGCGGCGGACGCCGCGAGGGCGACACGCTATAAGAGCGGCTGATGCTGAGCCGGTATTCACCTGCGTTGTCTCTCCACGCACCGCAACCCGATTTGCTGATGACTTTTCTTGGGGGATTGAATAACCCCAGGTAAGATTCGATTGTCGCGTTCGAACGAATCCGCACGTCAATCACGAAAAGTGGGCCAGTGAAATGCCATTTCAGAATAACTATCAGAATTTGGTTGCCGAACAATCGCAGGCCCACACTCGCTTGATTCGAAATTACGACGGTTCCAATAAAGATTTTGATGTGATCATCATCGGATCTGGAATCGGCGGTGGCATTCTTGCCGACGATCTGGCTGACCGTTTGGGCAGTACACATCGGATTTTGGTTGTTGATGCCGGTTCCTTCATTTATCCGACGCACGTTTACAACATCAGCCGTGTCCCCAATTCTTCCGTGGCTCGGCATTTCGGCGTCGACAATTTTTTTCAGAACTCGAGCGACTTGATTTTCATCGGCGAGAAGCCGCAGCTTGCCTTCGGTGGACGGTCCGTCTTTTGGTCGGGCTTGATCCCGCAAGCTCAGGATTGGGAGTTGGAGTTTTTTCCACCGTCGATTCGGGCTGATCTGAAGTCCAAGTTTTTGAGCCTGGCGGGCAAGTCGATGAACGAGTCAATCTCGTTGGGCGAAAAGGCGGCTGCGATTGTGGAGCATTTTCAGAACAGTAATTTGAACAATGATTTTGAGATTCAAGAAACACCGCGTGCCGTTCATCAACCTTACCTCAATGCGGATGGTACGCCTCGTGGAGAATGGTTCACGGAGCCGACGGGCGTTTTTAATACGGCCGAGTTGCTGATCAATCAAGTCGGCCTCACTCCGGGGGCCGATCAGAATGGAAACGGTTTATTCATCAAGCTCAATAGCTTCGCCGAATCAGTGAACAATGTTCCGTTCGGATGGCATGAGGTCAAAACGACGAGCACCATCAACGGTGAGCAGCAAAGTTTTTATGCTCCCAAGGTCGTGATCGCTGCCGGTTCGACAGAAAGTCCTAAATTGATCAATCGATCATCTGTGTATCAGCGGTTACCAGACGAAGTGAAGCAGCTTGTCGGTTTTGGACTGACCGATCATCCCGTCAGCGGAGAATCGCAAGCGTTTGTCTCGTCGCTGGGCGACGCCCCTCGCGTTGACCTTAGCCGCCGAGATCACGCGAAGATTATCTTTTATTCACGAGGTGAACTGGATGCAAACGGTCACGTGAAGTTCCCCTTCAACATCGAAATGAATGTAAATCACGAGTACTGGCACTTGCGAAACAATGATCCGTCGGCCGAACGCGTATCGGACGACAGAAGCAAAACACGAGTGGACATCAAGTTCAGCTTCGCAAATTGTCTGGACGATGCGAACGGGATTTTTTCACACGCCAACGACGGGTATCAACCCGAGATTCGCTTCAAGCGGTTTTCCGCACTCAATGATTTGTTGCAGTCTCGTTTTGTCGCGGTCGCGGGCTGGATGAAAACGAAAGGTGAGTTCTTTGGCTTACTCAACGGGACACGCGATCGAGTGTTTGCCGAGTTCAATGACGTTGACTTCATCACAGGCGAGTATGGGGAGGGACCTGGGAAACAGTGGCCCTTTGGCTGGGGAACGGTGCACCATGCTTGCGGTACATTGCGGATGCCTTGGAAGGAAAACCGAAACGCAGGCTTCAACAATGAATCCGTTGTCGACGAGAATCTCGAGTTGCGGCATGACAGCGGGGTCTATGTTTGCGACATGTCGGTCTTGCCGATCAGCACAGCAGCGAATCCGGTGCGAACCTTGGCCGGTTTGGCTCACCGCTTGTCAGAGCACCTCGGCTAGCAGTGTCATCGTCGATGGTTTGAGGAGTGAGTTTGCAGTGAGGGGAATTCTGGGGAACGTGAAAAGAATTGTTGCTGCATATGACCGTGAAGCGGTCTCAGACGGTAGCCGGCGATAGAGCGCAGCGATCATCGCCGGTTCATTCGGTCTGACGAGAACCGACCCCGGAGGCGGTCGTAGCCCCGATTCCGAGAAGTCTGCGACACCCTTCGGGGTCGATTCAACATGGGTGTTGCATACCACGGGTGCGCCTTCGGCGACCCGTGGCTACCTTCTGCGATCCCTCGCGGGATCCGATTTCGCTTTCCCGACTCAGTCCCCATACAGATGGATAATCAAAGACGTCAGCAATAAACTTCACGTCCCGCGAATCTCACTACCCAGTGCGTAGTGACTGAAGCATTGTTCGCCTGCGATGACGGTTCACGTCAGGATGTCGGTGATGACGTGGCCGTGAACATCGGTCAGGCGGCGGTCCAGGCCGTCGTGTCGGACGGTCAGTTTTGTGTGATCGATTCCCAGTAGATGCAGGATCGTTGCATGGATATCGTAGACTTGGGTGGGGTTGTTGCGATCCAGTGGCTTGTATCCCCATTGGTCCGACTCGCCATGTGAGACGCCGCCTTTGATGCCGCCTCCGCACAGCCAGTTGGTGAAAACATAAGGATTGTGGTCACGCCCTTTTCCAGCCTGAGTACTGGGCATGCGTCCGAATTCGGTGGTCCACAAGATGAGTGTGTCCTCCAGTAAACCCCGTTGCTTTAGGTCTTGGATCAACGCCGCAGTTCCGGTCGCCATACCCCGAGCCAATGGCTCATGGTCGCGAGCGACGTCCTCGTGACTGTCCCAATTGCGACGTGGGAAACCGTTGTCATTGCCGGACCAGATTTGCACGAATCGTACGCCGCGTTCCAGCAGACGTCGCGCGGTCAAACACTTGCGACCAAAGTATTCCACTTCCTCGGGCACATTGATTTCGGCTGGGTACGTTGCACCAGCACGATCCAGTCCATACATCCGCAGTATATGCTTGGGCTCGCCGGACAGATCTAACGCTTCGGGTGCGCTGAGTTGCATCGCTGCAGCCAGCTCGTAGGAACGGACACGAGCATCCAAACGCGAATCGCCTGGACGTTGCGATTGATATCGGCCATTGATACGACTCAGCATGGCTAGCCCGGCAGCGTCACTTTCATCCGTAGCAAAATCAGCGTGTGGTAACAGATCTTCGATCGGATTGTCACATTGCGGAAAAACGGCGGTGCCCTGAGCGCTGGCAGGCAGGAACGCGGAACCCCAGTTCTTGGGCCCGTTGCTTGCGAAGCCTCGGTGATCGGGCAGCACGACGAACGTCGGCAAATTGTCGTTGATCGATCCAAGTGCATAACTGACCCACGCGCCCATGCCGGGGAAGCCTGGACGCTGGAAACCGGTTGCCTGCAAGTAGGTCGCCTGAGAGTGGACGCCGGTCTTGCCAACCATGTTATGTATGAAGGCAATGTCGTCCACGCACTGGCCCAAAGGTGAGACGACATCGCTCAGCATCTTGCCGGATTGACCGTATGGGGCGAATCGGAACGGCGACTTCATCCACGGGCCCAGGCCATTTTGAAACGTCTCGACATGTTCGCCAAAGTCAGACGCTTCCCCGTGAAACTTTTCCAGCAATGGCTTGTGGTCCCACAAATCGATGTGGCTGGCAGCTCCGGCCATGAAGAGCTGCACCACCCGCTTGATCCGCGGAGGATGATGGAAGGATTTCAGAGCCGGAGAATCGCTGGCTGTCGACTCTTGATGCAGCATCGATGCCAACGCGAGAGCGCCAAAGCCACTGCCAGTTTGCGATAGAAAGTTGCGTCGATTGATCATGCGCTAGTCCAGATACACAAACTCGCTCAAGTTGAACAAGAAACGGCACAGATTGGCCAGGCCGTGATTCTTGGCATAGGCGGTGAACTCCCGATGCTCCATTGGCTCTGGACGTCTCTGAGTCGCTAACTGCATGGCAAGTTCGACCTGTTCATCCAGCGTGGCGGCTTGCTGCTGAAGCCGCTGGGCAAAACGTTCCGCCATGACCAGATTGAATCGGTTATTGAGCATCGACAACGCCTGCAACGATGTCAGAGTCTCGCTGCGTCGAGGAGTGCTTTGAGACGAATCGGCGCAGTCCAGAGTCGTCATCCATGGGTTAGGTTGAGAACGCACGATGAAACGATAGATGCTGCGTCGATGGGACTTTGGGTCTGTCGGATCAAACTTGTGGTACTCATAGTGCGGTGAATGTTGCGGGTGTTCGAGTTCAAAAAGGTAGAAACCCGGTCCTCCGGCTGTGGTGTCCAATGCTCCGCTAACCGCCAAAATGGAATCGCGTATTTCCTCGGCTTCCAAACGACGACGATTCATTCGCCACAGGTATTGGTTGCCGCCATCGATGGCGGCGTTGTCAGAATGATTCTCTGATGATTGACGATAGACACTGCTGGTCACGATCAATCGATGCAGGGTCTTGAAGGATTGACCGCCATCGCGAAATTCACACGCCAGCCAGTCGAGTAACTCAGGATGTGTCGGCGCGGCTCCCATGCGACCAAAATCATTCGGCGTGGCGACAATGCCTTGACCGAAATGGTACTGCCAAACTCGATTGACGATCGAACGCCAAACGAGCGGATGATCCGATCGCGTCAGCCAGCGAGCCAGTTCAGCGCGACGCTGAGATTCGGGCAACTCATCATCGAGTTGCCAATCGGCGTGAGATGAAAGGGGCAGAATACCCGGTACAACCTCGTCGCTGGGATTCTGCACATCACCTCGCATCAAGACATGAATCGGTCTGGGTTCGCCCTCGGTTGGTTTGAAATTCGATTGCGGTGCAAAGTGTGTCGCGGCCGCATAAACCATCTTCCCCTTCGGCAACTCCTTCAATTGTGCTTCCGCCGCTTCGATCGATGTTGTCAGTTCTTTTCGGCGTTCGACTCGCTGCGGCGTCTCGATCTCGGCGAGCCGAGACTGCAGTTCTTTGTTCAGGTCTGCAATCTGTTGGTCGATCTCGGGATTGCCTCCCTGTGGCCACTTTCCGTCGACAAGATTCGACTTCTGCCATCGCACAGGTGCTTCGATCGAATCGAGTGCGGACACGCAGTCGTCATTGGCGAGATCAAGTTGCTGCTTCTCCGAATCAAAAACAGCCAGCTCAGCGAGCGCCAGAATGTAGTCGTCTTTTCGTGGTGCGAGCTGAGTCGCCGTGATACGAACTCGCTGGATGTTTTTCTCGTGGCATTCGATTTCCACCGGCGTCAGGCCGGGATTGGGATGGTCTTGCTGCGTGTGGTCGGCAATCGTGGTCCACTGTGTGTTGTCAGCAACGGTCTGGCTACTGGAGACTTGTACTTTGAATCGCAGTGGAAAACCGAAGCCGCTGCCGATCCCTGCGAACTCATCGTGGCAGGGATGCAGCACAATCAGCGATACATCGGTCGGTTGTGGCAACGTGACATCGACCCACTTGAGCGAATCGGGTGTTTTAGCAATGCCGCTATGATAACCGTATGCGGCATCTTTCTTGATTTCCTCGTCTTTCTGCAATGCCGTCAGTTGAGTCTGCAATTCGGCCAATCGTGGCCCGGCGGCTTCGCGGATCTCTTTCTCGAACGCCGCCAGTTCTGACTTCAGGTTGGTTATTTGGGATTCGAGTTGGCGACGTTGAGATTCCACCGTTGGATCCAGATCATACGGTCTTTCGGCACGATCCATGGCGGCAAAAATGGCTTGCAGTCCGTAATAGTGTTGTTGTGTGAAGGGATCAAACTTGTGGTGATGACATCGGGCACACTGGATGGTCACACTGCAGAAGGTATTCATCGCGTTGCTGACCATGTCATCTCGGTCCAAGTTTCTGGCTACCTTGCCATCGATCTTTGACTCTGAAACTTCGACGTGTCCGATGAAATCCCATGGCCCGGCGGCGATGAATCCAAGTCCAAGGATTCCATCAGGATCGCCAGGAAAGAGTGCGTCGCCGGCGATCTGTTCCTGGACAAACCGGGCGTACGGTTTGTCTTCGTTGAATGATCGGATGACATAGTCACGGTACGGCCACGCGTTTGGCCGTAGCTTGTCTTTGTCATAGCCGCAGGTGTCCGCGTATTTGACCACGTCGAGCCAGTGCCGTGCCCAACGCTCACCATAGTGCTGAGAATCCAGCAACCGATCGACCAACTTTTCGTACGCGTGAGGGTCTGGATCGTTGATGAACGCTGCCGTTTCTGCCGGTGTGGGAGGCAGGCCGGTCAGATCAAAACTCAATCGACGAATCAGTGTGCGGCGATCGGCTTCTGAAGCATGCGTCAGACCTTTTTCGTGCAGTCGTTTCAGAATGAACGCGTCGATGGGCGTTCGAACCCATGTATCGTCTACAGAAAACCCTTGGGTAGGTGGCACGTTTGGACGTTGGACCGGATGGAATGACCACCAATCGAAATCGCTCACCTGAGCTTCGGTCAGTCGTAATCCCTCGGGCCAATTTGCGCCGTCGTTGATCCAATCGCGAATCAAATTCCGCTCGGCATCAGAGAGAGGATCCGCGTCCTTGGGCATCCCCGCCTTGCCATTGGTTGGCGTGATCAGATCCAGCAAGTGACTGTTTTCAGCATCTCCCGGCTCGATAAAACCATCGGCCAGAGCGCTGGTCGCCGTTTGCAGAGAGAAATCGCCTTCCCGTTGCCCGTCATTGTGACAACTCACGCAACGCCGTTCCAGGATGGGTGCAATTTGATCGCGAAACAGATCCTCGGCATGAGACCGCACAGACGCGCAGTTCAGGATGCCCAAGATCATCGCAGCGGCAGGAAAGAGTTTCCGAATCATGAACAAACTGTTGTAGGTCGTATCGCGGGGGCCAACGCCGTTCGACCAGTTTACACCAGTTTGCTGCGGGGGTTGGTCGAACGAGTTTAGCCCGAATGGTTCACGCTGGCTCACTACAGTCTTCGCAACACGTTTTCACGAAACAGTTTGCGAAGATTGACACGAAAACAATCTGCGCAAATCAGCCGTCACGCGATAGCGTCCGGTTCTCACGCCTGAACTCGGCAACCGGACGCTATCGCGTTCCGGCTGATAAAATACTCGGGATTGCCCTTTGCAACTCACTTTTCCGCGTTGCGTCTGGCTTCATTGACCTCTTCGATGGATCGGAGGATGTTTTCTCGCCATGTGCCCCGAAGCTTGTCGAGACCGGCTCGCTGAAGTGTGAGCAATGCCTGGTCAAATTGCCCCCGTCGTGTTTGGATACGTGCGATCCCCTGCAACGCACCGTATTCGTCTGCGCTGCCGATGCGTTGGCGATCGGTGACGATTGCACGAAACGCTTTGAGTGCTGCCTCGTCGTCATTCAAATTGCGTTCGCGATTCTGTGCCATCGACAATAGCACCGAGTCACGGGTGCGTTGATCGCTGATCCAGGGCAAAGCGTTGGCGAAATCAGATTCTGCCTTTTCCCCGTCTTCGATGACAAAAAAGGCGCGGCCGCGTAGTCGATAGCCGTCGCCACGTTTCCAGAATGGCCACCGAGTAAAGTCTTCTTGGGCGAACTGCGAGATCAACCGTGATGCGTCGCGTTGAGCAAGCAAGTGCTGCATTTGCGCGGCCTTCTGTACCGATTCGATCGGTATGCGAGCGATGATCGTTTCCGCGTTGTCCCTGTCAAGCAAAGCGGCCTGTTCCAACGCGGCGGAACGCTGCAGATCGGTGTTGTTTTTCAGTTTAGCGATTGCCAGAAATCCGTCCGCTTTTCGTTGTTTCGTCGCATCAAGAAAACGGATGGCGAAATCAGTGACATCGGGATCCGATTCAAACTGATGTGACTTGCCGTCATAGAACTGAGCGAATTTCATTGGTTCGTGGAATCCGCTGGTACCAGTCGGTGAAAAAGCACTGAGTTCCTGGCCGTCGTCGCGAATCCGCTGGCGACACAGGTTGATATGCCACGGCAAACTTTGCGTGGGGTGTCGCCCGATGACTTGATTGAGGGGATCGTTCTCGTCAGCGGTAATGGGCAAGCGGATCTCGACGATCCAGTGATCGTCAGCGATGTGTGTTGCGACCTCAGCCTTTGAGTCCCAGCCAAAGGACTTGCCTGCGCCGCGATCCAAGTCGACGACGTGACCAGCGGGACTGATGGCGATTTGGTAATACGAATGCGTTTCGGTGGCGAGCTGCAGTTCGATCGCGTCGCCGTGCCAGATGGCAGGATCGTCATCTCGCGTCGATGCAGAGACAGGTTTCTCGCCGAAAGGCTCGTCGCACTCAATGGCGAAATAAAGATTGTTCCCCTGCCAGCCGGCTTTGAAGGAGGTTCCGAACGAGGGCATGCGACCGGTTTGCAGTTCACGAAACCTGCCCGTTGCGGCGACGGGGCAAGTCCGCCAGTATTCTTCGGTGAGTTTTCCATCGACGACGATGTCATGCGCATCGCCCACAAGTCGAACCTTGGGCACGGGACCGCGTTTTTGTCCGAGCTGCTGCGTCTTCATTCGCAGACCTTTGAGGTAGTCGTCGATCAAGGCAATACGTTGGCCGTAAACGCTCGTAGCCGCAGTCTTGGCTTTCGCCTTGTCGAACAAGGCGAGCGCTTCATCGGCTACCGCTTTGTCGTCATCCATCGCACTCCAGTTTGCCTCGCAATGACTGAAAAATGCGAGCATCTCCTGTTCGGCGGGACCGTAGAACAGGCGACAGTACTCGTCCAGCATCGCGTCGACATCCGCGTCCCGGCCTCCCCAGTACATGCGAGCGGTGAAATAGACCATGAAGTGATTGAAGCCGATGTCTTTGGTGGCGAAGTCCTGTGCCACGCTGAGCCAAATGTCTTCGCCTGCCGAAACATCTTTGGTCGCATTCACGCTTTCGCCGATCGCGTGCGCGGCAAAACTGGGCAGGTACCATCCTCGACTGGTGAAAGGGTAGTTTTCAAAGTTCAACAGCGGATTGTCGGTCTTTTTTTCCCATGTCGCTCGCAACGCATCGGGTGCGGACTCACCTTGGCCTTTGCTGCCGGCTTTATTGATCGGACGCCGACCGCCGACAATACAGACTTGCACATTCGGCTCAAGTTTCTCGATCTTCAACGGCGGCAGCGTGTATGCACCGTAGGCGCAGTTGAGCACTTTGGCGCGCGGATGCGTCTTAGCGATCTCCTTGGCCACGCGATTGACAAAATCCCACACATGATCGCTCAGCAAGCCACGCTCGTTCCGCTCGGGTGAATCCTTGCCTTTGCATTGTTCACATTGACAGATGGCGGTGTATCCGTCCGGCGGCATGATGGAAACGGTTTCGAACTGGTAGTTGTCCAGCAGCGCCCGCGCCCAACGCACGGTCTCGTGGAACAGCTCGTCGTTCGAGTAGCAGACTTGGCACTTCGTGTCACCGGGTTTGAAATCAGTCTTACCACCGTAGATCGCGAACCAATCTGGATGCGCATCATAGACGGCCTGATGATTCGTCATCGTGGAAATGCCATGAGCGATCTGCAGACGTTCGTCATTTCGCAGTCCGAGTCGCATCACCCATCGCGACGTTTCGGGGCCGGCGGTACTGAAGCGAAAATTGAACTGCCGCAGAGGAAAATCCGGCTGCACCGTTTCATCGATTTGTGGTAGCGGGATGGTTTTCATCGACGGCAGGATTTCGCCCAGTTCACCCGGCAAGTACCACCTCGCACCGAGTTTGCGCAGGAAACCGCAGACCGCATTGAAACTGCCACGTTCATCGAGTCCCCAGATTTCCAGAGTCTCCTTAGGCGCCGAGATCGCACCTTCCGGTTTTCCGATGTCGCCGGGCAGGCGCAAACGGTTTTTGTAGAGTCCACGCCCCGGCATCCCATATGGTGCACCGACGATCGTTTCCCACTCAGCCTGCGCGCGGGGGATGTCGCTGTTGTTCTTTGCAAAGGGCTGCATCGGGGTGAAATCTTGATCATTACCGACGAGTGACATCCAATCCGGACCCGAAGTGATGCGATACGCACCGGCCAGCAAGCCGTTCGCGTTCACGGGATTGTGCGGACTCTCGCCGATGAAGATCTTCACCACGCTGCCGCTCGGTGCGGTCACGATGGGCAATCTCGCACCGCTGATCTTTTCGATCTGCATCCGAAACTCATGCGCAGCGACACGCTGCATGCGACTGGGATTCTCAGCAATGACAATTTCCGCTTGCGGCTTGGCATCGCGAACGATGAACCGTTCTGCAGCCTGAGTTGCAGCCAGCGGCGAAAGCAGCAGGGCGACGAGGAATGTGAGTGTGGATCTCATGGGATTGCCCTGGGCTGTTCAAAAGTTGGTGTTGATTTGATGTTTCGACGCTAATCTTTGAGCTGCGGAGACTGCTGATTGAGTGAGCCGCAAGGCGCTAGCCGCGGGCCTAATGGTGTTGAGGGAAACCTTCGAGGCCCGTGGCTAGCGCCATCGGCTCACAGTGATAACGCAACCCGACCAAATCAGCTGTCTCCTGCGCCGGGACAGGTGACAGAAACTTGTGGAGCGCCACATCGCCACAACCTAAGTATTTTGAACAGCCCATGATTGCCCATGCCGAGTGGTCCATTGGATACGATCGAACGATACAATCGGACGATACGGTCAGCGGATCTATTTCGCAGCAGCCGACGGTGCCGGAGGGATCGGTTTGGGAGGCCAAGTGAGAACTTGGCCGTCCGCGACGAGTCGGCTTTGGAGTTCTGAGTAATCCACTTGCTGCACCGCGACGTCGTTCTCGATTGCCAAGCATGCGGCCGTGGCAGCAGATTGACTGGTGACCATGAAGACGGGCTCCATGCGAATGCTGGCGAAAGCGGTATGGCTGGCGGACAAGGCAAACGTGACGAGCAAGTTCTCGCACTGGTCGGCCTTGGGGATGATCGCTCCATATCCAATCTGGTACGGGCCGTAGCCGCCGCGACCGCCAGCCACTTTGCCCTCACGGGTGACCACGGAGTCCTTGACGATCCGTCGGATTTCATGCACGTCCGTGCCGTACGATCCGAGTCCGATCGAGTGTGGCGCGATCTGATGGCCGAAGGTGTGATGCTCGGTCAAGACAAGGTCGCTGACCATCCGGCGGCCTTCGCGAATGTAAAGCTGATGTGGCCAGCCGCCGGTGTCAGGGAACTCATCTCTGGGCAAGCCGAAACGCAGCATGTCGTTGCGGACCTTTTCGGGAACACGGGGATCCGTCGCAAGGAAATGCAGCAGCCCGCGGTGGTAGTTTTCGATCTCACGGGAAATCTCGACTCGTCGATCGTAGCTTGCCTCTGGCCATTCCCAACTCGCACCCGGCAGGTTGCCGCCAAACGTCGCGGTGTTGAAATCCCATTTCTGATTGGGCAGTGGATCGTGTTTGCTGAACCAACGCAGATCCATGTCGTCACCGATCGCTTGACAGGCAGCGATGAATCGCGCGACAAGCTCATAACGTCCGGCGTCGTAATCAGCAGGCGGATCGATGGGCAACCGATCGTCCGCAGTGCTGAGACAGAGGCGAAAGCAATACGCCATGACGCCGGGGGCGGGTTCGCCCTGCGTTCCTGGTTTACCTTCATTGACCAAAGGCAACAAGCCGCTCGATGCGTCCCCGGCCACCACATAGGGATCCAGTGGAAAATCACGATCCCAAACGCCCTGTCCACCAGGAACGCGGCCGTTTGCCCCGGGTTTCAGATGATTGGTGCGAGGCTTGTACTTTTCGGTGTAGTGGATTCCGTTGTATTGCTCACCATACTTTTCATTTCCTTCACGCATCAGCGTGTATTCGACACCAGCGGCAGCCATCAAGTCGCCTTCGTAGGTGGTATCAACGAACACTTTGGCGTGAACGACGCGGTCGTCATCCGTTTTCAGTGAAACAATTCGCGTTCCTTTTTTGGAAACCGAACTCAGGCGGGTATTGCGCAGCACCGTCACACCCGCTTCCCGCACCATTTCGTCAAACACTTGCTCGGCCACGTGCGGTTCGATCGAATAGGCGCCGCCCGTGGCGGGACCACCGTTTCCCCGAAACGCTTCTCCCCAGTTCAATTGTTTTCCGTAGCCCGCGACGAGACGTGTGAAGTATTCACGGGCAAGTCCACCGACGCTACGAGGATCACCGATATCGACCGCGCTCAAGCCGCCACTGGTCATACCGCCCAGATGCCCGCCCGGCTCGACGAGGACAACGCTCTTGCCCATGCGAGCGGCTTGAACAGCCGCGATCACTCCACCAGACGTTCCCCCATAAACACAGACGTCGGCGTCGATTTCATCACGCACCACCTGCTCCGTCATCCAAGCGACGGTCAGCACACCGCTGCGGTAGTGATTCTTGTTGTCGGTGCTACCACCTTCAAAAAGAACCGGCATCGTGCCGTCGGGCAGGAACGCCAGATCGCTGTAACCATCCTTAGCGGTCTCAAAGAGATCCGTATTCTCGGCGGCGTTGATGGAAACCCAACTCCCACCGAGCAGGATCAACGCAAACAATTGGATGGCGACGACAAAATGTCGCTGACGATTCACGGGGTAGATTTTCACCACTCACCCTCTTTCGAAAACTTGCGTCGTGTATTGTCACCGAACTGGCGCCCGGCTTCGCTCAAACGGTCCAGGAGTTCGTCAGATGATAACCCCGCGGCGCCCCTCGCTGCTGGAATGACGGTTTCACATTCGTTGGCATCCATGAAACGAGCGGCCTCCAAGATCCTTTCTTGTTCGTCCGGTGCGATGACCAGGAAACCGTGCTTGTCGGCGTGAATGAGATCACCCGGCGCGATCGTACGTCCAAAGATTTCGACTTCACAGTTCCAGCGGACAGGATGAACGTGCGCGTGACCGACACACAGACGCCGCGCCAGAGCTTTGAATCCCGCGTTGGTCATCTCGTCCACATCGCGGATCGCGCCGTCAACGATGGCGCCCACACAGCCGAGAGCACGATGGGTGTTGCTGTTCACTTCACCCCAAAAGGAACCGATGACACGTGGCTTGTCGAGGTCTTGCACGCAGACGATCTTTGGCCCAGGAATGCTGGCGACGTACCGCCGATAATCGCTGCCTGCACTCGGGTTCGTCTCTCGGTGAGCCTTATTGCTCGGCTCAATGACGACGGTGACAGCGTAGCCGACCATCGGTCCCATTTGCGGCATGAAGTCGTGGGTTTCTTCCAAGTTGAAACCATCCGCAGCAGGGTCTCTGGCGGTGATCTGTTCCCAACCATTGTAGATCGTCGGCGTGTTCCAACGCTTGAGTTGCAGCAGGTCAGCGTGAGTCAATCTGTTCATGTTTGATCCGTCGTGGTTTCTCGTTCAAAAAAGACTTTTCCGCAATGCTCAGATCGGCGGACGGGGCACGCAGACCTCCGTGATGACAAAGCCTCGCAAAAGCCATGCAGTAGCGTTGAGCGATAATCATAACTGGCTTGCTGAATCCGGTGGATCGACCCTGCTTGGTGGGACGCACTCAGATCAATTCTTGAGATCATGCGCGGCGGAGTGACTGAGGACCTGACCATTCTTCGTGAGAATTGCCTGGAGTGGTTCGATGGGGACATCTCGGGGTGGTACGTCTTCCTCGATCGCGAGATGAGCGGCGGTTCCGGCTGCTTGACCGAGCGCCATCCAAGTTGGTTCCATTCGGATACTGGAAAAGGCGACGTGAGTGGTGCTGGCCGCAACGGGAACAATGATACCGTTGATCTTTTGGGGGATCATCACGCGGTAAGGAATCTCATAGGGCCGTGTGATGTGATCCAGCATGCCAAGATAACCCTCCAAAACAATCGTATCGCCCGGCTGGCGCTTTCGACAGGGAAAACTGTCGATCGGAAACTCGCCGATGGCGATGGTGTCTTGATGATGCGTGATCGCTTCGCCTTTCCCCGTGATGTGATGTTCGGTCAGCGTGAACTCTCCCACGAGTCGTCGTCCTTCACGAACATAGAGCTGGAAAGGAAAATGCTCTTTGTCGTCGGTAAACTCATCCTTGGGAAAATGCAATTCGTTGGCGAGTTTTCGATGTTCCTCGGGAACCTCTGGATCGGTTTGGAGAAACCAGATGAGTCCGAGTGTCAAGTTACGGATTCGATCGCGTATCCTCTGCCGCGTGACTTCGTCGCCCTCGATGTATCCACGATTCTCTTCGGTGAATGGAAAGCCCAGCGGTCGGGGGTTCATGTTGACGTCAGTTTTATTGTTCGGGATGTCGGTCACCGAAAGTACGCGGACCAGGGTATCAAAATGCTTTGGGTTGTAACCTCGTCCCGGTTTGATGATCTTGGGCCCAGAGAGACGACCGGCTTTTAGGTCGTCGAAATAGCCGAGATAATTTGACCGGTCGTAATCGATAGGCGGCGCGCTGAGTTTGTGACTGTTCTGCGGATCCTTGGTCAGACAGAGCCGATAAGTGAACGCGGGCAAGTCTTCACTGGCCTCGCCGGTTGTGCCCGGGAGAAACTTTTTCTCCTGGTAATCGAAATAGACAACTCCTGCGTGCGCTTCATTGAATTCGTCCATCGCCTCACGCCCGAGTCGGTACTCGGCTCCGGCTGCGGCATAGAGATCACCTTCATAAGTGGCGTCAATGAAGACTTTCCCGCGAATCTTAAGAGCCGAACCGTCGTCTTTTTGCACGGCCGTGATCGACCTCAGCGTTTCATCTGAGGTGTGGGCTTCGCCAAGTCTCCAGCCTTTGAGCACCGTGATACGATTGCCCTCCGCAGCCAACATCGATTCGAAAACGGCTTCCGAAACAGACGGCTCGGCGTAGTAGCCGTCGCGGCACTGCGTGATGTTTTCGTGTTGGGGGCCGTAGGTATCGAGATAGTGTCTGAGCTGAGCCTGCACGAACTCACGAAAGATCCCTCCAATCATGGCCCGGTTCTCCACGTCGCTCTTGCCCAGTCCACTGGTCGTCATGCCGCCGATGTGAAGGTTCGGTTCCACAACGATCACCTGCCTCCCCAACCGGGCGGCGGCAATGGCCGAAGCGAGTCCGCCGGGTGTTCCCCCATAGACAACGACGTCCGCATCGCTCGTTGCCCCTGCGATGACGTTCGCATTTACCAGAGCGTCGCAGGTCGGCGCAATGCGGACGTTTTCAAAGCCGGCGGTCTTCCCGGTGTCACAGTGCAAGACCACGCGAGCCAGATTCGCGTTACTGCTGCCGTTCACATTGGACAACGTCCACGATTTTGGTTCGGCAGGGAGTTCTCCGGGCGAACCGATCTGCACGTTCAATTCGTCCGGTGTTTTGCGATGGCTGTGCACACGAATCAACAGCGAATGACGAGTTCCAGGAATCAGCTTTGGACCGGTCACCGATTCTCTAAAGAGACTCGCCGCGAGTTGTCCCTGTTCATCGATTGACAGCACAACTCGCTTCTCTCCGTTGGTCGTGGCCAGGCTAAGTGTGGCACGTTTACCATGTTCGGGAACGATCAGATCGGCTGCGACATAAAGTGTTTTTCCTTCCTCGCCGAGATCGATCCAATCCGTTGTTTTTGACCGGCTCGCTCCGATCGGAGGCAACGCCATTTCAGACTTCACTGATGACGGCATCGTAATGGCATCGAGCTGGGACAGTTTGATCCGAAGGATTTCGACCGACTGTTTGCCACCGGCGAACGCGACGAGCAAATGACCGTCGTGCTCAATCGCATGCGGGTAGTCGACATGCCGTCCGCCCACGAGCCAAGCCAGTTGCTTGAAAACCAGACCGTCATCGCTGATGGCGATGGTCAGCGGATTTCGGGCACGCGGGTTACTGTTGGAGATCAGGACATACCGACCATCGGATAGTCGCAGGCCAAACAGCTTTGATGTGGCATCGGGAAAGTTAGTCCGAATCGGCCGAGTCCAGGTGCGTCCTTGATCTTCGGAAATTGATCGGTAGAGAAACTTGCTGCCCTGATTGTCGCGAAACAGAGCAACGAGCCGATCGTCAGGCAGCGACCACCAAAGAGGTTCCTCCGCGCTCAATGCATCGCTGGTGCCAAGCACCGGAAAGGATTCCCAATCGTCAATCGATTTGACACCGCCGACGAGAAACTCGACGCCCGACTTTTTGTAATCGTACTTTCGGCGAGACATCATCCAGTCACCAGAATCAATCTTCTTGGGCGGAAAATTGTTGATCGCATTGTCCGCGACGATTCCAGCGTCGTCCCAACCACTACCTGTCCAACGAAAGGCATGCAACCGAAGACCGGGACCGAAAAAACCGGCGGCTTCGTCCAGTGAACAGAGTGCCAACAGCTCTCCATCTCGTTGCCAAAATCCTCGTGAAATCCAACGCATCCCTTTGTCAGTCCGCGTGCCATAGTGGACAGAGTCGGGATCAGAATTCGGCGGGACCGGTGTCAGGTAACGAGGCTCCGACCACGTGACACTGTCAACACTGGTGGAGTACTTGACCCGCTGACCCACACGATCTTCGATCCCTGGGCCGTCACTCCACATCGCAAAGTAGCGATCACGGTGAAACGCAAGATAGTTGTGCTGGTTAACGCCTTTGTTTGCCCTGACGTCACTGATGACGATGTGCTGGGACGGCACCAGTGGCAGTTTGTCGTAGTCGATCTGGTGCGGATCCTCCGGCAACCAACCACCCCTGAGCATCTCGGCGTTTTCTGATGTTTGTGGCATCGGATCAGCCGCGCTCAAATGGAACTGCCAAATCAGTAGAGAAACAAGCAACGAAAGAGCGTATTTGATAGCGGTCACTTTGATTCCGAGGTCATCACCGGGCGGGTCGTGAGGAATAGAGGATCGTGCCGACAGTTAGCAGCGGCTTCCCCAAAGTTCATTGTACTTGCTTTGTCGGCTGCCACTCCAACCGGTGAAATCGAGGAATATCTCCGTTCCAACTCGCGAGTTTTTACCTCGATCTACCTGTTCGGCTTGGCGACACGAGCTCCCGGTGCGGGTTTCGATGTCGTGGTCTTGGGATAGGGCATCTTTGCGTCGACTTCCTCACGCCAGTTGTGCAACATCTTCGTCAGCTTGCCAGCGATCTCTGGCTGTGATGCGGCCAGGTTGTTTCGTTCACCAATGTCGTCCTCCAAGTCAAAGAGCTGAATCGTTCCGTTCTCGTAATATTCGAGTAGCTTGTACTTTCCGAAACGGATCGCACCGCCGGGGCTTTGATAGCCGTGGTTGCTGTAGTGGGGAAAGTGCCAGTATATCGGTCCTCGGTCATAGTCCTTCGCGTTCAATGCCGCGACGAAGCATTTGCCGTCCACGTGCTGTTGGGGCAACGCTGGCAGATCCAGCATCTCCAGCAGTGTCGGATAGTAATCGGTACCCGTGACGATTGCGTGCGAAGTGGAGTTCGGTTGAGTCTTTCCCGGCCAATGAACAATCAGAGGGACTCGAACACCGCCTTCGTAATTCCATCCTTTGCCGCCGCGTAGAGGCAGGTTGGAGCTTGCAAAACGCGAATCAAGCATTTCACGAGCATGATTGATTCCCACATATTGGTTGGATGCGGACATGCCGCCGTTGTCGGAGGTGAAGATAATGATGGTGTTCTCGTCCAGGTTCAGCTCTTGTAGCTTGGAACGGATTCGACCAAGGCTCTCGTCAGTCGCCTCCACCATGGCGGCGAACTCAACATTGTCTTGCTGTTGCTTGACCCACCAAACACGCTCACGCTGATGCGTCGTGCTGGTGTCGTCAGTCTCCAATGCTCGAAGTTTGCCAGTTGTGATCGCGGGCCCGTCGGGGTTGGGCTCCAGGATGTAACCTGGGCCTGCTGGTTGCTGCATCTTCGCAAGCTTCGACTTGTATTTCTGCACCAAGTCCTTGCGGCCTTGAATCGGATCATGGACAGAGAAATGTTCCAAATGGACGTAGAAAGGTCGGTCCCTGTTTCGCTGAATGAAATCGATGGCGGCATCAGTCAGTTTGTCGGTAAAGTAGTCTCCTTGCTTTGCCGGTAGCGATTTGTCGTAGACGGGAGAGAACGGATGATAGTACGAACGCACCCATCCTGTGATCGCTTCATCGAACCCGTACGTCGTCGGATCTTTGTTCAGATGAGCCTTGCCATAGTTGGCGGTGACGTATCCGTGTTTTTTCAGCGTTTCTGCCAAGGTCTGCTCTTTATCTGGCAGGGCGGTAATCTTTTCGCCGTGGTGCAGCCTTTCAAACGCACGTTCAGGACGTCCGGCCAACCATTCGGTCAAGTTGGTACGCGCCGGATACTTTCCCGTGAGAATACTGGCGCGGCTGGGTGAACAGACATGACAAGTCGAGTAGGCGCTGTCAAAAAGCATACCTTCCCTCGCCAACTGATCGATCGCCGGAGTCTCGTAGAACGGACTTCCATAGCAACCCAAATCTCGTTGTCCGAGGTCATCGACGAGAAAAAAGATGACGTTGGGCGGCCGTGTCTCGGCTGCAACGGTGTGGGAGAAAAGACAGACGACTGCAAAAGCAATCAACGTTCTTGTGAGGTTTCTCATCAACGCTCCAGGCTGTGGTGTTGAACGATTGGTGCAGGGCATGCTCAGACTTCATCAAGCATCGATTCTGCGTCGCCGAACGTCGGCGGATGCACGTTCATTTTGTCCATCATTGACAGGTACAGACGACACAACTGTCGTTCGGGTTTGTCCTTGTAGTCCAACACGCGGCCTCCCTGCAGTCGTCCTCCGCCGCCTCCGAGCAGGATCACGGGAAGCTGATCGTTGTCGTGCTTTGCGCCAGCCATCATGCTCGAACAGTGCATCAGCATCGTATTGTCAAGCAAAGTCCGGGATCCTTCTTGGATCGAGTCCATGCGTCGAGCGATGTAAGCGACTTGCTCCATGAAAAACTGATTGACTTTCAGCCAGTCCTCGCCATCGCTGTGCGACAACAGGTGATGGATCATGTAGTCGATCCCATTCTTCGGTTGCTCGACACTTGATAGATTTGGGAATCTCAAGGCGCTGTGATCGTTGTTGAGTTTCAACGTCGTGATCCGCGTGGTGTCTGTCTGGAATCCGAGCACCAGGATGTCGCTCATCAGTCGCATGTGCTCTGCGATATCTTGCGGAATTCCGTCGGCGGGACGTTCCATGTTCGGCTGTTCGAGCGTCGGACGCCATCCTTGCACTTCACCTCGTTTTCCTGCGTTCTCAATACGTGTCTCCACCTCACGTACTGAATCAAGATACTCGTCCAATTTACGCTGGTCGCTGGTGCTGATGCGACGTCGGAGGTCTTGAGCGTCCTCGAGCACCGCATCCAATACACTCTTATCTCCCGGTGCGACTTCATCCTTGAACAAGCGATCAAACGCCAGTGCAGGATAGAGTTCCAGTGGCGTTGGGGTCGTGGGCGAACTCCATGAGATGTGCGAGCTGTATAGCATCGAATAGTTCTTATGAACCGACGGATTGGAATGTTCGCAGCCCAGCACGAGACTGGGCACCTTCGTCGTTCGTCCGTAGGTTTGTGCCAGGAGTTGATCAAAACTTGTTCCCGAGCGAATCTCGCCTCCCGAGGCGATCGGCGCACCGGAAAGGATGTTGCCGGTCTGTGAACTGTGGATGTTCCCTTTCCTCGCTTCCTCGTGGTAAAGCCCTCGCACAAAGAGCAGCCTGTCGCGAAACTCGCTCAGCGGTGAAAGCACTTTGCCGAGTTCCATGTCACGCCCCACGCCCTTTGCCCACCACTCTTTGGAATGGAATCCGTTGCCGGAGAACAACACCGCCAGTCGCACCGGTGCATCACTCGCCGATTGGTTGGTTGCCGGCTCGTCACCCCAAACATTGAATGATTCGAGCCAAGGCAGCGCCATGCTGACTCCAACCCCACGCAGAAAGAAGCGGCGTGTGAAATGATTTTGGCTCATGTTGTGGTCCGTTGAAATGTGATTTTTTGAACGACATGCCGCGACTTCAATAGCCGCAGGCGACTGGGCACTCCGTGCCGTATTCATTGACGGCTACCGCTGAACGCTAGACTCGGGTGGGTTGCTGGAAACAAACTCTCGACCGCGAATTTGCCGGAACTGGGGACTCAGGATAATCTTTTCGATCGCGGTGCTGACACGAAACTCATTGGACTGCAGTTCGGTGATCATGTCGTCGAGCAAGGGCTTGTCTGATAGTTGTACGCCGCGTCCCAATGCAAATCCGAGCAGCTTGCGACAGAACTGACGTAGGAAATCATCTCGACGTTGCTCGATGAGATACGAGCGTAGTCCCTCCAAACCGTTGATTTCGCTGCCTCCAGGCAATTTCGCCAGCGTGTCGATCGGCAGCCCCGCCGCGTCCTCGCTACGAGCTCGACCGATGGCGTCAAAGCCCTCCAATGCAAAACCGAAATGGTCAATCCGTTGGTGACATCGAGCACAGCCGGGATCGCTGCTGTGCCGCTCTATCAATTGCCGTTCGGTCAAACCCGCGGGGGCTTCGTCGGGCAGAACGGGGACGTCCTTTGGGGGCCGCGGAAGCTTTTCACCCAACACGACTTCGCTGATCCAGTTGCCTCTTAAGATCGGACTGGTGCGAGAGGCACCACTCTGTTTCGACAACGTGGCGGCGAACCCCAACATGCCACCGCGACCAAGTGCCCCCAGTCCGTCGACTCGTTGCCAGTCGTCGCTCTGCAACTCAATGTCGTAGTGCCGGGCGAGAGCAGCATTCATGAAGCTATGGTCGGCATCGAGTAACGACAGAACGGAACGATCCGCCTGAAACAGGTCCGTCAGGAAGCGCACGGCCTCTTCTTGCATCTCATCACGCAGGTCCACAAAGGTCGGAAAGTGCCGTTCGCTCTTCTCATTCAAGGTTTCCAGATCGCGAATGTGCAACCATTGACAACCGAACTCGGTCGCAAGCCGTCGAACTTTGTCGTCACGCAACATACGTCTTGCTTGATCGATCAAAATTTTGTCGTCACGCAGCTTGCCCGCAGCGGCCATCGCGCGGAGCTCGTCATCGGGCGTCGAAGACCACAGAAAATAGCTCAACCGCGTCGCCAATGCCCAATCGTCCACGGGTTTTGACGTGGAACCTTGCGGCACAGACTCGCTGCGATACAGAAACTCCGGCGACGTCAGCACACGTGTCAGCAAGAGGCGAACGGCTTGTTCGTGGGCAACGCCTTTGGTTCGTAGCGATTGATACAAATCGTGCAGGGATTGTTGCTCCGATTCGGTTAGCGGACGACGCCATGCCCGATCAGCAAACCGTACCGCGGCAGCGACCTGCACGGGCTCCTTATCGATCAGCAGCTTTCGAAATTCATCGGCTCCTCGCTCGATCGGCTCGCGCAATGGCTCCAGTCGCTTGTCCCCCTGTGGTGCGTTGGGACCGTCCTGCGTCGAGTACTCCCAGATTTGTTGAAATGCGTCCACCAACGTAAGTGCATCTTGACTGACGAAATGCAGCTCTGCCCACAAGCGATCCAGGATGGCACGCTGTTCGTCATTGAGCATCAACCGCGATAACGGTTCGTCCTCACGATGAAACAACGTCAACGTGACCACTTCGTCCACGGGCACAATGGTTGTGTAGCAAACGGCGGCGGGGAATAGTCGGCGGAAATCATTCAGTGCGGACTCGATTCGCTGTCGTGCAACACTGCCTTCGTTGACCAAGATCGCTGAGTCCGGCAATAGCCCGTCGATTGGTAAATCGCTAATGTCCGCATCGCCATCAGGTACCTTATTTGGTTCAGCCGTTGCCTGCCGCACTTGCAACTGCACACTGCCAGCTTCTCCACTGCTCGGGTGCAGACGCCCCTGCACGACAAACTCGGCACCATCAACTAACGACGCAGGAAGCCGAACTTGCAACACCGTCGGTGCCTGCACACACAGACTGTTCGGCAGAACATCATCGCTACCGTTGGGATGTTTGCCGAACAAAGTGGGTTCAATGCCGTACAAAAAATCCGGGTCACTGTCGTTGGTTACCGTTGGAGCCTGCAGTGATGATGCGAGCAGCGGTCCGGTGAAGGAGAGCAGTTGTGCGTGAGTGGTTCGGTCGGGCGAGTCGGCGGGAATCGACGCAACGTCGCGTTGCAACAATTGCTGCAGTTGTTGTGCGATTTGCGAGCGTTGTTCGGCATTGAGTGACCGACGCCACCGAGCCAATAGCGATTGTGCAGGCAAAGGAGACGTCACGGCGGGTGATTCTGGTTCGCCGAAAAAGTACCAGACTTCGCGGTTACCAAATTGATCGGCGTGCGGATTGCCTGCGAGAATGTCGGGAACGATGTCCGCAGCCAAATCCCACTTTTTCTCGCCATTTTGAATCGTCAATTCGATTGCAGTCAGGTCACAAACATGGCTTCCTTGCCCAGGACCGATCACCAACGCGATCATATCGCCGACCCGAACCGGAATGCGTTCCAGTCGCCCCACATCGATGACTTCGCTACCGCTTGTGACGCCAGCGGCCAACGTTTCGCGGGTGTTTCCTCGACGCACCTCGATTGCCCAAGTGACTCCGTTGCCACAAGCGGTGTGGGCGTCTTGAACGCTGCCGGTGATCGTGACCTTACCCGATTCCGGACACCGCCAGCCGATGATTGACGAAAGTGTGGGTGATGGATGCGTAGCGACGCTGTGCGGTTTCATCGTTCCCGGAATCTGCACCGTCGCGTCGGAGGAATTCGCCAGCACACTGTAGGCTTCAGCACCGCTCCAGCCTTTGATGAACTCGTAATTCGCCACACGATTGGTTTTGTCACTCAGCAAATTGTCAAATTTCAAAACACGCGTTGCATTCTCGCCCAGGTTGATGCCCAGATGCGTCAGCCAGCCGGCGAGCAAGTCGGGGTCGACAGCATGCTTGGTCGCCAACGTTGCAAGGTCGATGGGCTCGCTGGAAAACTGCGCCTCATGTGCAGCGGCAAGGCATTGCGTTGTGGTCTTCGCAATTGCGTCTCGTCGTTGAAAGAGAAAATGGAGCCTGCCTCGCAAATCTTTCAAAAGCAGATCGGGCCTTCCATCGGCAACAATGCGTCCGTTTTCCCACAACGCAAAATCCTGATCGTTGCCATCACCAGCGTTGCTGGCGGAGAGATACAGCAAAACGTCGCGACCGTCGTCTGGGGACTCAAGCTTCACGCGGAATTCTTGCTCTGAAACCAGTGGAGACACCGGTTCCATCCATGCCTTCGGTCCACCCACTTTGCCAAGATGACCGACATTGGTAAACCGCCACAACGCGTCCTGCCAAGGCTGTATATCGGCAATGGTGAGTTCTCCATTTCGCCACTTCGATCTCAGAGAGTCCAGCAGCAGCGAAGGAGTCTGATCCTGGAGCATCGTCCACAGCAGCCCCAAATACTTTGCGTTCACGCTATGGTTGTGAGCGACCGCCGCGATGGTGATTTCTCCCTCGACCAGCGCGGTGCGATTCTGGTCAAGGGCTGCGAGATACTGCTCCAGTGGAATGCGTCCGCCATCATTGCTGACGACTCCGGTCCCGTTGACGGAAACTTTTTGGTCCGCTTCGATGGTGAATTGACGATAGAAATCTCGAATGCGGGTTAACGATTCGCTGGTCCAGTCTCGCCGCGAGGTGGATGGGGAAAATCGAATTCCAGTGGGCAACAGGACCGCATGATCGGCAACGTCCTTCGCGGCATCGAGATACTTTGTCAGTAACGACGGGGACATGACCAGAGCCGCTCCGGAATTGGTGAATCCTTCCCCCGCCGCACCATCGGTTGGAAACTCTTTCGCGGGATCCAGTGATTCAATCTCGGTCAAATCACGCAGCGTGTAGGCATATTCCACATTGGAGAGTCTTCGCAGCACGACGTCGCCCGGATCTCCCGCGCTGGCCAATGCCCATCGATCCAGCATGCCTTGTATCGATGCGGAAAGTCGCGTCTTGACCTCAGCGGGCAACTGCCTCTCCTCCTTGGGCGGCATTTCACCGTTGTCGAGCTGCTCCAGAACATGTTGCCAAACTTGAGGAGACCGAGCGGCAGCATCCGCACTGGCAAATTGCTCCAAATCCAGCTCCCCCTCCGTTTGCTTCGTCGAATGACAACCAATGCAGTACTGGCCCAGAACCGGCCGAATCTCTCGCTCGAATTCGTCTGCGCAGATCGCTGACGTGGCCACACACAGCAGAGAAATCAACAGCAACAGGTGAGGCTTACAAATCATTCCAGGGGGCTTTCAAATCTGGTTGCCAATTTGTTGATCGGGAGAGTAGCCACGAAGTGACGGACAGAAAATGAAGGGCAAGGATTGTTCAACAGATGACTTTCAAGCGACGAACGATTCTTTCATTCTGAATGGTCCTGGGACCGGTCGCTTCCGCAAATGGCTCGACGGGTGAGTGCTAGGGATCTCCAATGATAGCCCAACTCGTCCGCTGGGACGTGGCTCTGACGACGCTGGTTGTAAATCGGGTGGGTGGCAGTCACGCCGGTCGTTGTCGCGTTCTGATTGTCGAACGTTCAACGGAAGGCACCGATCGTCCAGCCCGGTGTCAAAGCGACGCTGCCCCACGCTTGAGAAACGATCGGCAAGTGGGACCAATAGGACATATCGGTCCTATAAGTCCTATTGGTCCCATCCAGTCCCATAAGTCCCATCCAGGGCGACACCCTTCGCGGATTCAATTGGACGATGGGATCACGCGAACAAGTTGTCTGGAACGAGTCCCATCATCTATCGAGGCACGGAAAAAAGGTTTTCCGCCGGCATGATCTCGGCCAGATTACCGTCAGCCAAAACGGTTCCTGCCCCTTACCATCACGCGACCCTTTCCGTCGCGACCCAAGAATGGACTACAATTTCGCTATGTTCGTAGCTCGCAACAGAGTTTTCACCTGTTCACAATTTGCTCGGGTACGTCCACGATGAATCACGTTGAGTGCAAAGTAGCCCTCTCGATGTTTTTCCTCGTGCTGTGCTCGACCTGTTTTGCCCAGAGTGAAACCCAAAGGGTCAACATCTCCGGTGTCATATCGGACGCCTCTGGAAAGCCGATTGACAACGCCCTGGTGCTTGCAACGGCAAATGTCTACGCCCCCAGAACGGCGATGGCAATTGAGGATATGCCTAGGACTCGGTCAGATAGTTCCGGTCGATACACCATGGTCATGAATCTGCCTGAGGGCGTTGCGTCCATTAGCGTCTTTGCGACCTCTGAAGCAAAAGTGATCGCATCGAGGGTCGAACGAAGTCATGCGCAGACGAACTATACGTTTGATGTCACGATGCGAGACTCGGTCGCACCTGCTAGATTTCATGTCGTCAACAAGGACGGTGACCCGATCCCCAATGCTGTGCTTTCCTCTATTTCTGGTGGCGAGTTGATGTCGCCGTTGTCTTCGGATGTCTTTGATGCACTAGGTGTTGACCGGCCGGAATCGGACTCCCAAGGAAACCTATTGCTTGAGGACCTTGCACTTGGCTCAACATACAGGGTGGAATTCACTCACCCGGATTTCGCGAGATGCGTTCAACGTTCGCAGCTTGTTTCGAACGAGTTAGCAGACATCGTTTTGGACCGGGGAGATCAAGTGAACTTCCTGGTCGAATGCATAGCGGATCCGTTGTCCGTTCCTCAGACGACAATTGCGGCAACTGTCCAGACAGAGTCTGGTACTTACGTCGAGATCGTTAAGCCAGACTCCGACGGACGAGCGTCCATGCGGTTACCCGACCGTCACGGAAACATTTCCGTTTCGCATCCAAAATACCTTCCGGCTGAACGATACGTCTACCACAAAGGCGCCGGCCAATCCCTAAAGTTCACACTCCACGAGAAGGGCAAGGTTCGCGGGAAGGTTCTTCGTGAAGACACAAGGGCTGGTCAGTCAGGCCTCTACGTTCAATTCGCATTCGATAACAATGTGATCGCTCAAGCATCAATCGATTTGGAAGGGAACTATGAAGCGGAGGTTCCAGCGATCCCCGTCAGTGTAGGACTCAATTCGCGACGTTTGAATAACTCGCGACATTTGGTTGAAGTGAAGGCTAACGAAACGACCTTCGTTCCAGATCTGATCGCACCAGCACCGCGTGAGTTCATTGGTACCGTCAGAATGCCGAATGGCGATCCTGCTCCAGGCGTGATTGTCATTTATGGACTAGGCCGAAACGCTGTGGTGACAGACGGACAGGGCCAATTCCGAGTCACGGACGATAGGGAGATCTCACGCGGCATATACGCGATGGCATTCCATCCACAGAAACGACTGTCGGTTTCGTTTCACGCTGGCCCCGACGCGAACGCGATCGATTCGACGCTGTCGCCCGATGGAAGTATCATCGGTTTGGTGGTGGACGAGAACGGAAAACCGTTGCCGGACATCCCGGTGAATCTAAAGGGTCGGTTCAGGGGCGAACGTGGCTTGTCGATGATTACGACCCTTCAAACAACCAGGTCTCGAATGGATGGCACCTATCGATTTGTAGGACTTGGCGAAGGCATTGATTATCAAGCAGAAGTCCACGGTGCATTTCGATCTGATTACTCCAGTAGCATCAAACGCCAAAGTCGCGAAACTGTGATCGGTGCCAAGCGGGATCGACGGCCGATCGTGATGACACCAACGTTGTTACAGGAAGTCATGGAAAAAGAAAAAGGCAAGCCAGAGGCGCCGCGGAGGCTGGCGGACATCGAGTTTGGTGAATGGATTCAATCAGGTCCGCTCGACCACGCTGACATGGAGGGCAAATCTGTGCTTCTTTACTTCGGATGGCCGATGCAACCGCAAGATGTACTCCAAATGATCGACGGGCATTATGGGGATAAAGGCCTGTTGGTAATCGCTGTTTTGGAGCCTCCGGTAAATGAACAGGAACGTCAGGCACGAATCAAAGCACTGGCCGAGAAAAGTGATGCGTTCTCGTACGCGATCGTCACGGGTGGAGGGAATTTCAGCAACGCGTACGCGGGCCATATTGATCACAAAATGCTGCTATATGGTTCAGACGGTCAATTTGTCGAAGAGATTCATTATCGTGACGCGTTGCATAAGGTTCGCAATCATATGCTGTACGCGCAGCCGTGAATGCAGGGCCGTGAAAGCAGGGCCGTGGCACTCAGCGAGATCGTCGGCGGAACTAGCTACCAGTGCATCACGGTGCCGCCGTCGACGTTGATGGTTTGGCCAGTGACTTGACTGGCTCGGTCCGATGATAGGAACACGATCATCGAGGCGACGTCCTCGCTGGATTGCCATCGCCCCAACGGCACGGTGGCTTGGATCTTCTTGGACGCCCAATCATCGTAACTGAGTCTTTCGCTTTCAGGAGCGTTATTGTACCAAGCTTGCCAAACCGAACGGTTCAGCGGCGTTTGCACCATGCCGGGGCAAACGGTGTTCACACGAATCCCGTGCCGCGAAAGATCCCGAGCCATGCACTGGGCGAAGTTGATGTTCGCCGCCTTGCTGGCGCTGTAGGGTGGGTCCGTCGGCGAGCCGATCTGGCCTGCAACAGAAGCAAGAAAAACGAAAGTGCCCTGTGAGTTTTGAATCAGATGTGGGGTGCAGACGTGGGCGATGTTCACCATGCCCAAAATATTCACCTCGATGGTTCGCACCCAATCACTCGGCTGCAGGTTGATGAAGGGAAAACCAAACTTGCCCGAGCCGACCGCGGCGCAGTGCACCACGTGCTGAATGGTTCGGCCGGAGGACGTGAACTCAGCAAACTGATCACGAACAGCCTCCAGGTTCACGAGATCCATGACGCCCGAGTCGATCGGGATGTCGAACTCGCTCGCCAGTGAGCGAGCAATCGAGGGCATCTGGTCAGATGCGTCCCAGAGCAGCAGCGAACAGCCTTCGGCGGCAAACGCTCGCGCACTCGCCAAGCCGATGCCACTGGCCGCGCCCGTGATCAAGATCCTCTGACCCTGCAATCCTAGATCCATTGATCCGTGTCCTTGTTAGCGATGTGGCCAATGTTGAGCGATTTTGTCCCGCAAGAAATCAGCACTTCGTCGCAATTGATCGATCCCATCGACGCCATCTTCGATGCTGATCCAACTGTCGAATCCTTTGTTTTTCAGTTCGCTAAAGATGGCGTCGTAGTCGTTCAAGCCTTTCCCGATTTCGCCATGACTGAGCCGTTTTGCGTAGCCCACTGATCCGCCCTCTTCGGCTCGTAGGTCTTCAATCGTTCCCGAGAGCAAATAGCGATCGCTGGCGTGCATCGTGACCACTCGGTGTGATACCCGTTTGAGCAGCTCGATCGGATCATCGCCAGCAAGAAAGGCATTGCTTGGGTCGTAGTTGACTCCAAAGTTGGGATGGTCGATGGCGGCAACGAGATCGCAGAACACGTCCATTGCCTGAGCAAACTCTGGATATTCCCAGAAGTCGTCTTTGTAGTGGTTCTCCAGAATCAGCGTGATGTTTCGTTCTTGTGCGTATGGCAAACACTCATAGATGCTGTCCGCCGCCAACTTCACACCTTCGTCCATCGTGAGTTCTGGGCGGCGTTGTCCGCTGAGTACTCGACAATAGCCGCCGCCCAACGCATGCGTCATGTCGATCCAGCCTTTCTGCTTTTCGATCTCTCGCTCGCGAAAAGCGCGGTCGGGGTGCGTGAAGTCCGGCGAACAACACAACATCGGGATCGTCATGCCAAGGTCCGCGACCTGCTCCCGAAAGAGTGGCCAATTTTCCTTGTTTTGCATCTCAAGGAATCCGGCATAGAACTCCAGTCCGTCGACATCCAGGGTCGTCGCAAGTTCAAACCACTGCGCAAGTTTCATCGAGCCGTCTTTCACGAGAGCTTGCATGTAGGCTTTGGGAAATGCGGCGAGTTGGGGCATGAGAGTTTATCTGAAGTGGGAGGATGTTTTTTGAAACGCGAAATGTTAGCCCGAATGATTCGGTTGACGCAATGATATCTCCGCAACCTGTTTGAGTGAGCCTGTTTGCTTGGGAAACTCTGACGAATGGTACGATCGAGAGCGGCAGTGAATAGGGAATTCTGGCGAATCCCATTACCGAGCTAAAATCGACAGGGCAAATCCTGCAAAGCCTTGAGGAGGTATTCGTTGGGAAGGTGCTCTTGTTCGACCCGAGTGTCGCAACGACAGACAAACTCGTAGCAGCATCGTTCGTCTTCGGTGAGATGACTGAGTTCTCTTTGGTCGGACGCGTTCCCTTTCGTTGCCAAATCCGCAAACTGATCATACGTCGATTGATCCATCAACAAGCTTTGCAGGTGGGGAAGTGATTGCCGCAAACGGTCCAGAATGACAAAACCATCCGCATCGAGGTCACCCCAATAATAGACCTGATTGTGCCGAAGCCAGCCGATGTCGGACAACTGAGTGACTCCATTGCCAAGGCCTCCCAACGCGATGGTACGGTGAAGCGTTGGCAGTGCCAGCAGGTTGACTTTGTTCTCCACGATCAAGATCCGGGCATCGGCGACGGACAGTCGTGCGAGTGATTCGGCGGGGATCGACAGTTCATCAAAGGGCAATCCGAGTTCGGACTGAAAGTCTCGATCCAGAACTCGCAACAGGAAATGTGGCCTAGCGTACCTCAAGCCGTATCGCGGTTCGAATGCGTCGTATCCATAGCGATGATCGATCGTGTGTGGCGGCAACACCAGGTCCAACCATGTGGCCAGTCGTCGACGATTTGATTCGAGCAGCTTGGTCGACACCGCAATCGGCAACTCGCGAGCAAAGCAGTCGGGACGCGGATGGGCAACGAAGAAATCAACGATGTCCAGCAAACCCTCCAGATCGTTGGCGACCGACAACAGATGTTTCCAGTTTGATTGTCGCGTCAGCCAAGACGAAAGCTCGGGGCGACGGGTGCGAAGCGTGCTCGCCGCGATCTGCAACTTAGAGAACTCTGCCGACGTGCCGGTAAAATGAACCAAATCCTCCATCGTTTCAATCCAGATCGCGGTGGGAAACTGGTTCAATCCGTGCGTTCGGCTGCGGCGGGATTCGTACGCAACGGTGTATCCATGTCCTAGGGATTGTTTGGCTGACTTCCGTAACCGCTCGACCTCGGCGATCGCGTCAGCATGGTTCTTCGGTAGGGACAGATTGGCTGAGATCCGATGGGGGAAAAATGATTCCAGTTCACCCGCGAGCCAAGCCTTCACGGCTTTGGGGTAAACCCGGCTGGCTTTTTCGGCAATCGCCTCCGGTGTGATCATCCGCCCAGGTTTTCCTCTGCTTGGACGTCACGGTATTGCTGGGCGGTCAAGCTGATCAGTTCACTGCGGTTGGTGTCGGGGTCTTTGATGATGTGTCCGTACATTCCGACATAGCTTTCGGTGACCTTGGCTTTGGCGTCCAGCGGAGCGACGATGGCCAGTTGCAATCCAAAGCGAGCGAACAGATTCAGAGCATATTTGGCTCTGGTGTCGTCGCTTCGCGAAAACATTTCATCGACCATGACAAAATGAAAGCGATCGCCGCTGGGGTCGTCTGGACGCAAGTCGTACTGGTAGGCGATCGCGGCAACCAGCACCAGGAACGCGAGTTTTCCTTTCTCGCCGCCGGATTGTCCGGTCCCGCCATCGTAGTAGCTGCCCGGATCGCCGGTGGCGGCATCGTATTCGCGAGCGGCAAACTTGAACCAATTGCGAACGTCAATGACCTTTTCACGCCAACGCAAATTGGCGTCGTCTCTCAAACGCCCGACCAGCTTTTCGATTCGAGCAAATGTGGCTTCATTTGCATTATCTGTCCCATCCAGCGTGCCCTCCAGGCAACCGGCCAAGTCGCGACGAAAATCACGAATCTCAGCATCACTGGTGTCGCTGGGTTCCAGACGCATGTAGGTTCCCGGACGCCAGTCCAGTCTCCTCAATGCTTCGTTCAGAATCTCAATCTTGCTGCGGATCTCCTCGCGTTCATCTTCCAGAGATCCGTGCAGCAACCCGATTTCCTGCAACACTTTTTCCTTGAGGCGTTGTCGAAATCGCCGTTCGTGACGCGGCAGATCGTCCTGTGTGATGCGTTCATTGAGCGACTCAAAACTCGTCAATGATTGCGGCGTCGGATCCAGTTCGGATTCGAAGACGGGGAACTTGGTCAACAATCGCCCCATCGACTTGGTCAAGTTGTCACGAATCGGCTGGACGTCTTTTTCCAATTGGCCGACCCGCAGCGAGAGCTCATGCGAAATCAGAGTGGGTAGCCGCCCCATGTTTTCGACGGTCAAAGTTCGATCGCCCATCTGCGAAGCAATGCCATCGAAATACTGCTGAACGGTCTCCAGTGACCCGTCGCTCTGTGCAGAGGCCAGTGTCGCATCCACGCTATCGAGCGTGCTCTTTCCATCGTCGAGCTGTTTTTGCGTCCGCGATCGCTCGTCAAAGTAGGCGTCTCGATCGGTATCTAAGCCCTCGATCTCCGCGTTGATCTTTGCCAGTTTCGACTTCAATTCCTTGACGCGATCATTGGATGCCTCCAGTTTCGCCTTTTCCAATCGCAACTGCGACGCTTCGAATTCATGGCGATGGTCGTCGATCGCGTCAAAGTCCGTCGTATTGGATAGTTCATCCAGTACCGTCAGTAGGGAAGTGGCTCGATCACTTGCTTGGCGAAGCGACACGATCTCTGATTGGCACGTCGCGACGACCGCTTGCTGATCTCGGATCGATTGCTCCAAGGCTTCGCGTTTGGCACGATTGTCCCAACCGAGGACAAAGCTGCGTCGATCGTTTTCCTGATTGCGGTCGTCCTTGGCATGTTGACGATGATTTTGCTTGACATGCCGATGAAGCGTCATCGCGCGCCGGGACGCCATTTGAAAATCGCTCACCGTCTCGCATGCCAAGTGGTCAAATCGATGCCGAATTTCGCCGCGAAGATAAGCAGCCAATGGGTGATCGTCGCGGTAGCTGAGCATATCGGGCAACGACAATTCTGCTGAAACGGCAGACGTCGAACGGGCCGTCGATTCTGACGTCGGTGCGACACGATCATAAGTCAGTCGTGCTCCACGACCGCGTGAATCCGTCAGTCGTTTTGCGTCGACGTAACCTGATACCTTGGCATACAGATCGTCGGGTACCAACAGGGTACGAGCATACGAATGCAAGACTTGTTCGATCGAAGCTTCCCAGCGGGAATGTTCAGGATCGACGGCGATCAATTCGGCGGCGAACGGCAGATCGGAGGGCGACAGTTTAAAGGCTTGGCACAAAGCGCGACGCACTTCGATGAAGGCATCTGGCAGGTTTCCCTTGCGACGACGGAGTGATTCCAGTTCGGCGTTGTCCTCGTCAAGCCGTTCTCTCAGTCGGCCAAGTTCGTATTCTTTCTTTCCCAATCGCTCAACGGCTTCCGTTCGCTTACGTCGAAGCTCTTCTCGAGTCTCTGAAATCCTTGCGTGAGCCTTTTCCAGTTGCTGAGAGCTGCTGATGGAAATCGCTATGCCGGCTTGCTTCAGCTTCGCTTCAAAAAGCAGTCGTTTGTCTCGCTTTGACTCGGCTTGACGCTCCTCCGCAGCGATCAAATCGGGCAATCGCTGCAGTCTGGCACCGCCACTGTGGGCGATCTCGTGCTCAAGCCTGGCCGCATCGCTTCGCTTGGTCTTCAAAGAAGCGTCAAGCACGGTGATTTCTTGGTCCAGATGATCGATTCGCAACTGCCACTGTTGGCATAGCGGACGCAACAGATCGGCAATGGCTTGATCAAAGTACAGTGAGACGGAGTCATGTTGGTCACGTGCCTCCTGCAGTTGCTCGTTTGCCTTTCGATAGCGTTTCCCCCATTTCATGACGGGGACCAGTAGTTCAGACTGTTGTCGCACCTGCATGAGCGCGCGATGGGCTTCGCTCAGTTCGGCAAAGTGCTGCAGCAAGCTGGAGACCTTGTCATTCCATGGCTTCTTCTCCAACATGTGGTCGCGGATGAATTGGTCCAAGCGTTGAACATCTTTGACGGCAACCGTTTGATTAAAGATATCCATCGCCTTGGGTCGAAACTTGACCTGACGCTGAAACCAATTGTGGTATTGCTTGTAGCTCTCTGTGACCTGGAATCCTCGCTCCGCCATTGCGGACTTGATGTCGCCACCTGATTTGAGCCCGCCCAGGTCCTCTGCAATGCTGCGAGCACGCGTGTCGAACCCATAAAAGATTTTTCGGTCACCCGATGCCGTCAAATACATGACTTGGCACAGCGTGAATTGTTTCCCCGAGTTTGCGCTGGAAAACGTCGCGAGCAGCGCTGTGTAAAATCCGCTGCCCTCTCGCAGGTACTGAATCTGGGGTTTCTCATCACGACCGGCTGTTCGATCATACGCGCCGCGAATGTAGGTCCGCTCGTCACGCTCTTTCTTGGTTGCTCCGGCCGCGACGTTATAGTTGCGAATACCGGGGCGAACCAACAACGTCAACATCGCGTCGACCAGCGTCGACTTGCCCGCCCCGTTTTCTCCGACCAACAGCGAGGTCGTGCCACGAGGATGGAAACAATGAACCTTGCCGTCAAAGGTCCCCCAGTTGAATACCTCAAAGGTGGATAAGCGAAACCCCGGCTGGCGTTGAGCGTCTTCGTCGGGTTTTTGCTCCCCCGCAAAAAGTGGCATCGTTTGGGATCGAGAGACCGACTCACTCATCTGATGTCTCCCACGAGTCTGTTGCCGTGACCGCTGAATCGCCTGTCAAACGTCGCTGTAGTTCCAACTCAAGGTCCGAGCGAAGACGCTCCAGATCAGCCAGCGGCAGTCTGGCTTTCAGGATGCGACGCACCTCCCAACTTGCTGGCTCTTTTTCGAACTGACGAACAAATTTCAGCTCCTCCAGTTTTCGCAATTGACCGCTCAAGTTCCGATTTGCGCGGATCGCGTCGGATTCGCCGGGCACGAGAGACTGCCAAAGTTCTAGCAGCGATGATTGTTCGACCACACAGCGGTCGTCACGATGGATTTCTTCTTCGAATCGACGCAATTCGTCTCTCAAAAGCACGCATAACAGCGACGCCTCGAAAGTCAATCGAACGCTACGAAACAGTTTTGGGATCGATGGGTAATCGGGCGGCAATACTTCCGGCTCGATTTGACGTAAGTAAGCCATTCCGTCTTCTTCGTTGACGATCAGCATCAACCCGATCCTTGCAAAGTAGTCGCCCAGAGGTGTAGCGCCCGAGAGGATTTGCTCCCAGGTGTCGCCGGCGTCGTCATGATACACGATGCCCTGCAGCAATCGAACGGCGGCCGGTGCCCAAGGAACTGGCGGTGGCAGAGAATCGGGCGAGAGGGATTTGTCTTGCGCGTCGTCCATCATCGTGGCCTCCGGGTGCGGACTGGTACGCTCGCTTCTTCGCGGGTGCGATGAAACGTCACGATGGGCACACGAACACGCAGCAAAGCTGGCCCTCCTGTTGACGCGTTCAATGTGTGGACTTCGATCTCCTCCACTGCATCGCGATCGATTCGGTGGCCGTCCTCGTGTGCGATCTGAATCCATCCCACCAGTTCGATGACTCCGACCCTCAATGGACGCAGCTTGATGAGATCAGGCAACCCAATGGATGGACTCTCAGCAGTCGCTTTGGCAATCGTGTCCCGCATCCGATCCCATTCCAGACGTTGCAAACTCGCCAGTTTCCGTGCTTCACGCTGGATGATTGCCAAGTCAATGGTCTGTGTTTCCGGGGTCAAATCGAATGTTTGCGGCGGTGTCCAAAATGGTCGAGTCAAGGGAGACGCGACACCGATCACCGTTTCGACTTCGATACCGATATCGTTTGGTAGTGGTTGTTTGTCGGCGTCGATCTGATTCTTTAGCCGCAAGGCCAGGGTGCGAATGTCTCGCAAGACTTCTGCCGTTCGTTTTCGATGCCCCGCCGATTGGTCGTCCAGCAAACGACGCAGCGTTTGCGAGAGTCGACCTGTTTGACGCAGCACATTGTCGGCTTCGGCCAACAGTGAAGGCACCATCGCACGCACATGCTCGATCGCCGCACGCTCGCTGGAGATCGCGTCGATCCGGGTGACTTCCGCGATCGTTTCTCGTAGTTTGGATTGTGCGTGTGGAGCGAACAAGAAATTGACAAACGCGTTGAAACTGACTCCTTCGTCCTGTTGTTTGATCAAGTCTTCCGCATCGAGAGCGGATGCCAAGATTTCTCCCCGCCGACGATCGTCGGCCATCGCGTCTCGTTGCACTTGCCGACCAATTGTCTCAAACCGATCTTCGACAGCGCGAAAATCCCCCTGTAGTGTTTTCAGCAGATCCACCGCGGTGTGAAAGCGTTCGCGAATCTGAGCCGGATGATAGGTCTCCACTTTGCCTCCACCGCGGACCGATTCGATCTCTGCGTCGATCCGCTCGCGCTGAGACAGCAAGTCCTGCAAGCGTCGATCCGGGTCCGACGAAGCTCCACGGACCAAATCGGCCAGAGTATCGATCACCAACCGCAATCGACTTTCTGTACCGACCAAGCGGCTATCGCGAGACAGTGCGTTGTCGACAAAACGAATCGCATCTTCGCTGTATCGGGTCAGTTGATAGTGTGCCCCAGATGAATCCGCTGGCAGAAAACGACGTAGCCAGCCCGCATCCGACCACTCACGGAGGTAGCGGTCGGGGGAACCCAACAAAACCGGCCGCTCTTCCTCATGCAGTTCTTCCTGGTAATTTCGCAGACGATGGACCAGATCATCGTGTGAAAAGGAGAGGGCGGATTCCTCGTTGTTTGCCTTAAAAGATTGACGCAGGAAGAAGATCACATAAGCGGCGAGATCCGATTTCAGAAGTCGAATCGTTGGCGAAGAATCCAAAAACGTCGAGATGGCATCGAGAGTCATGCCGCTCATTGTAGAAACAACAGGGACACGTTTGGTCACACCACGATGATTTTCGACTTCAGGTCTTGGTGATCCAATCCACGGCGGATACTCGCTGTGAATGAGCGTTTTTGGGACGATATTCGATCCGTCAGTTTGCTTCAGCTCTCTGGAGCTTCAAGAGTGTCGACGCTGCGTCACGAAGCACATTGATTCGGCCCATCTCTGTCTCTGGAATCGTCTCGATGATGGTCTCTGCCGGTAGCCCGCGTGCATCGATGACACGCCCGGATCTCGCGTTCAGTCGCCACTGTCCGTCAAACAAACTAATGTCATCGCGATAACCACCGACCACCCAGGGTCGAGTCGTTGGCTGGCCACCCAGCAAGCGCCCCGCGAAGGAGACACCGTCACAGGGAACGCCTGTGGGAATCTCAACGCCCGTGAGTTCGCAAAGGGTGGGAAACCAATCGACGATGTCGATCAAGTCGTCGACGACGACGCCCGAAGCGATCTTGCCAGGCTGTCGCACAATCATCGGAATGTGCGTGCCGGCATCATTGAAATCCGTCTTGCCGCCTTTGACCGTTCCATCGTTCGTGGTTCGCGGCGTTTTCAAATCCGTGCCGTTATCACCCATGAAGATGACCACGGTGTTTTCGGCAATACCCAACCGGTCGACTTCGTCGAGAATTCGACCGCACAACTGATCCATGTACTGGATCATTCCGCCCAACGACGCCTGCTTGCCACTGGCACGATCATCGGGAGTATCGATGATCGGCCAGTGCGGCAATAGCATGTTGTGGTGAATGTAGAACGGCTGCTTGGATTGCACAGCGGTTCGCATCTGCTCGATTACGTATTCCGCCAACACGTCAGGTCCAAAACGTTTTGCGATATCGTCACGAACACGCCCGTCGTGATTGAAGCACGGATTCCAGTATCGCGTGGTTTTGGCTCCTTGCCGCCAGATCTGCCATACGCACCACGAGTCGAATCCGGCATCGCGGCAATGCTCTGGGTGAAACTCCAGCGTAGCAAGCTGCCATTTGCCCGTGACCGATGTTAGGTAGCCGGCCTTGCGGAGTAATTGAGGATACGTGGTGCAGCGATTGCGGAAATCAACGGCTTTCTTGGTTCCAAGGTGAACAGGCAAGACGTTGTAGTAGCCGTGTCGTGAAACATAGGTCCCAGTATACAGACTCATGCGTGAGGGTGTGCAAACAGGACTGGTGTAGGCTCGGTTGAAACGCATGCCCTGGGAGGCGAGGCGATCAAGATTCGGTGTACGAAAATCCTGGCCGCCGTAGCAACCGAGCGTCTCGTATCCAAGGTCGTCCGCAAATAGCAACAAAACATTTGGCCGTGTGTCGTCGGCCAGTTGAGGGGTTGCCAGTTGAGGGTCGGCCAGTTGAGCATGCGTCTCGCTTTGAGGGACAATGGCAAAAACCAACAAGAAAACGATGAGGCTTGACGCCGGATAACGCATGCGGGTCCTTGTCGGTCGTTTGGAGGTGGGTGATTCGCTCGTATCAGTGTAGTGGACGAAATTCCGTGAGCCTATGCCCGCCTTGGTTTTGCGTCTGATAAGGCCGGCTGTTCGGAGAGCATTGTTCGTTAAGCGACTTCTAATCCTTGGTGATCAGTCACAATGAAATACAGGTAGTACCGTTCAGGTATGGTGGTACCTGCGGTGCGACTCAACTATTGTGTAGATGGAGTGGATCCGTTGAAACGCGGGCGTGTCGCCGCGATCAGTCGCAATTTTGGAGCAGTCAGCCGTGCAACTTGCGTCCAAGGACAAAGATCGACTGCGAGTTCTGATCGAGGATGCATCCAAGACCGTCGCTCAGTCATGGCCGTTGAAGACGTTTGCCTATCGAAATCCGCTACGTGGATTGGAGCACTTGCCGTTTGACGAGGCGATTCGTCAAGGTAAAGAATCATTTGGTGGGAGTGGCTACCTGCCCAATGACGACTACCGACAGTTGCATCGTGACGGAGAAATCACGGACACGGCGCTGGATTCAGCACTTGACTCTGCCTTGAAGTCGATCGCGGAGAGTGTCGACTCGGATTCAGTAGCGATCGGCCAACGGTGTGTTTCCTTCTGGGATGTCTTGCGATTGCATCTTTTGTTCGGGTTGGACTCTTTGGATCCGTCCCTATTGGATTGGACGCTACAGGCTGGCGGCGCGCTGGAGAGGTTTCGTCACGATGTGCCCGCAGAATTGCGAGTGCACGAAAGGGATCGCGCACCGGTCGTGGGAGAGCTTTGGAAGCAGGTTCTGGCGGCCGTGCGAAAACCACACGACCTTGGGCGCAACGCATCGGAAACAACATTCGATTCGGGCGAGCGAGATTGTCGAGACTCCACGGCCGATCTAACTCACGCCGACATGATATCGCTGCCCAACGGTCGAACGCTGGGAGATTGGGTGAACGCACTGACTGGCGTTTCCATCGTTGATCAGATCAACGACCAGATGATCAAATGGTGTGCGGCGTTTCTCGATGAGGGCATGGCGAGCTGGAAGATGCCCGACAGAACGGCCGGTTTCTATGACGCTTGGCGATTTCTTGCCGCCGGTGATTGGTCCGGTCGATTTGTTGGGATCAAGAGACTGGGGCGAAAGATTCGTGAGTTGCCACCGACGCCAGAGGAAGCCGTCGAATCGAGTCTTCAGCGACTCTGTATTCCTGAATCGCAATGGATCGACTATCTGTCTCGGCATCTTGCCCAGTTGCCTGGTTGGACGGGTTTCATCCGTTGGCGTGGAGAGAACCCCGGCTATCCTTTTCAACACACCAATCCGATTGACCCCGGCCAGTATCTCGCGGTTCGCTTGTTCTACGAAGTCGAATTGGTCGAAGCGGCCTGTCGCCGAGAGTGGGGCATCGACGGGACGTTGCCTGCATTGCTTGGGTACTGGGAAAAACATCGCGATGAATACACCCAACGAATGTCGGGCGAAACGCAAATCACTGATGCCGATACACAGGCCGCGTGTCGAGACGGTTGGCGGCTGTTTCATCTCGCTCAGTTCCTCGGCTTAACCTCTCAAGACGTTCAGTCGCTATCCACAAGGGATGTGCAAACATTGTTGGGGTGGCTGGATGCGTTTCCGAGTGAGGATCACGGCGTGGTATGGTTGACGGCTCTGGAAATCAGCTTTCGTGACCGCTTGATCGCAAAGTTGTCCGCGTCAGAAACAAGAGAAGCTGTAACTGAGACGTCAACGCTGGCTCAGTTCGTATTCTGTATCGACGTTCGCTCCGAACCGATGCGCCGCTGTATCGAGACCCAGAAGAAATACGAAACCTTTGGGTTTGCCGGGTTCTTTGGGATCCCAATGAGCCACCAAGCGTTCGATGACAATGAGCACGCGGCGCTATGCCCGGTCATCCTGTCTCCCAAGTTCGCAGTCAATGAAGTCGCTCGCGATGGAGAACAGGACGCATTGGATGTTTACGCCACCTCATCTCGTTGGAGTCGACTTGGCGAAAGCCTGTTCTATGATTTGAAACGCAACGCGATCAGCTCTGTCGTCTTGATCGATGTCGCAGGAGTTTTCTTCTCGGCAATGCTGGGGGGAAAAACATTCTTTCAACGCAAGTTTGATGCCGTCCTGTCACGGGTGAGCGATTGGTTTGGTCAGCGTATCGCGACGCAGATTCCTGTGGAGCGGTGTTCGGTCAATGAACCCGACGAATCCGACGAGACGGATTCTTTACAGCATGGATTCACTGTCGCAGAACAAGCAACCTTTGTCGAAAACGCGATGAGAGCGATCGGGCTGACGAAAGACTTTGGTCGTTTCGTCGTGATTTGTGGACACGGCAGCACGTCAGACAACAACCCCTATTTTGCCGCCTACAACTGTGGGGCCTGTGGCGGTGGACATGGCGACGCCAATGCGAGAGTCTTTACGCGGATGGCCAACTCGCCCGAGGTTCGTGACATCGTGCGAGAGAACGGCGTGTATATTCCGCAGGAAACTTGGTTTCTGGCGGCAAAACACAATACGGTCACGGACTCCATCACGTTCTACGACACTCAAGACGTTCCCGCGAGCCACGACGACGACTTTCAGCAGTTGGTCGCAGACATGCAGCGAGCCAGCGAGCTGCAAGCTCAGTCTCGCGGCCAAACCTTGCCTCAAACTCCAGCAAATCTTTCGCCGCAGGCGGCACATGAGCACATGATGGCCCGCAGCGTCGACTGGGCAAACGTGCGACCGGAATGGGGGTTGTCGGGCAACGCAGCATTCGTGCTTGGCCGACGAGCGCTCACGGATCGCGCCGATCTGGAAGGCCGGGTTTTTCTGCAGTCGTACGACTGGGCGACGGATCCGCAAGGAGCGATTCTGGAGGCGTTGATGACCGCGCCGTTGGTGGTCGCTCAGTGGATCAGCATGGAGTACTACTTTTCCGCAGTCGATCCGAATCACTACGGCAGCGGCAGCAAGGTCACGCACAACGTGGTCTCCGGCGTCGGCGTGATGCACGGCGCCCACGGTGATCTACAAGCAGGGCTTCCGTTGCAGAGCGTCAATGATGGGAGGGTACACTACCACAAGCCGGTGCGTTTGCTCGCTATCATCGAAGCCCCCACGAATCGTATCGAAACCGCCATTGGACATCATGTGCTGCTGCAAGACTTGCTTCACAACCAGTGGATCCATCTTGTCGCGGTTGATCCGGAAACCGGAACATTTCAACGGTATGTTCCCGATGCCACTTGGGAGCCGTTGACATGAGTGCTCGCTTCTACAGAAACCTTTTTTACAAGACGCTGTTCTTTTTCATTGTCTGGTTGGTCTTGTCCGAGAGTTTTGATTGGTTTCATATGGGTTTGGGAGTCATTTCGGCATTTGGCGTTGCCTGGCTAAACACAGAGCGTGAACAAACCCGATCGCTCATCCCGCCGATGAGCATCATTTGGTATGTCCCTTGGCTGGTGGTCCAAGTGGTCAAAAGCGGCGTGCATCTTTCGAAGTTGATCCTGAGCCCTTCACTACCGATTTCGCCGAAGATCATTCGGTATCGAACCGAACTGCGGAAGGACGCTGGGATCGTTCTCTTGGCCAATTCCATCACGTTGACACCCGGAACGATTACCCTCGAAGTGAACGGACAGGAATTGGTTGTTCATGCCATTGATTCGGCGTCGGCAAGCGATTTGATGGATCAGCAGATCGAGCAACGGATAGCCGGCATGGTCCGAAACGTGGAGAAAGGGCCATGAAGATCTTTTTCTTGGTCATCATGATCGCGATCACCTTGTTGATGGCGGTCTACCTGTACCGTGTCGTCCGAGGGCCGACCGTCTTTGACCGCGTTCTGGGGCTGAACGGGATGTCCACCAAAGCGATCATATTGATGGTTGTGATTGGAACGTATTACGGGCGAGTTGACATGTTTGTTGACATCTCAACCGGCTACGCGTTACTGAACCTCGTCGGGTCATTGGCGATTGCCAAGTACCTGGAGAAAAAGAGGGAGGCGTTATGACGTTCGCAGAGTTGATGATTGAAGTCGGGCGTTGGGCGACAGTGGGCATTGCTGTCGTCATGATTCTCATCGGCCTGTTCTTTCTATTCGTGGCTGCCGTGGGTGTCCTTCGATTGCCTGATGTTTTCACAAGATCACACGCGGTCTCACTCACCGATTCATTGGGAGCGTTGTTTCTGCTGGGTGGACTGGCGATCTATCAAGGGTTCACGACCAACTCTGTCAAAATCCTTGTGGTGCTAATGCTGTTGTATCTACTCAATCCGGTGATTGCTCACGCAACGGTGCGTTCGGCATTTCGCTGTGGCCTTCGACCAGGGAGCAGCGACGACGATGACGTTTTGGTTTGAAGTCCCCCTGCTGATCCTGCTGATCCTGACTGCGGCCGGCGCGATCTTGGCCAAAGATCTCATCAGCTCTATCTTCATTCTGGGTACCTACAGTTTCTTCCTGGCACTGGTCTGGGCATGGCTGGGCGCTGTCGACGTCGCGTTTGTGGAGGCGGTCGTCGGCGCTGGATTGGCAACCGTACTGTTCTTGCTCACGCTCTTTGGCACCTCACCCAAAGACATTCGAATTGGTCGATTTTCGCCACCGCTGACCGCTTTGATCGGGCTGCCGATTCTTGCTGTTCTGTTGCTCTATGCGGCGGAGGATTTCCCCGAGTTCGGCAACCCGGAATCGCCACCCAATGTTCATGTTTCTTCGGAGTACCTCAAGAACAGCTTGCAGGAAACCGGATCGTCCAATGTCGTGACTGCTGTCCTGATGGATTATCGTGCCTTTGACACACTTATCGAAACGAGTGTGATCTTCACCGCCGGCATCGCGTGCGCACTGTTGCTCAGGAGAGATCGAAAATGATCCAAGCTCACGATAGTGTCATTGTGCGAAAAATGAGCCGAGTTCTGATCCCGTTGATTCAACTCTACGCACTCTATGTGTTGTTCTTTGGTCAGCAAGGTCCCGGTGGCGGATTTGTATGCGGCGTGATGTTGGGCACGAGCTTGATCCTCGGCATCCTGGTGTTCGGACCCGATTCACAACCCTATCGTTTGGCACAGAAAGCCATGCACGGAGACGGAGTGGGGCTGCTGATTTTTGCGGGGATCGGTGGACTGTGTCTGATCGGAGGAGGGCAGTATTTGAATTATTCCGGCTTGACGATTCCCGGAATCGATACCGATGTGGAGCGTCATTACCTGGGAATCCTGCTGACGCAAGTGGGAGTTGCCATCGACATTGCCGTGACCGCGATTTCGATTGTCTTTAGCTTGGCATTCATCGACGACGACAGAGATGACCCATGATTGAACACATCACATCTGCCCTTCAACGCCCCAACTTCATCGCCTTTGTCATCCTATTCCTTTGGGGACTGTTCATCATGGTCAGTCATCCCAATCTGATCAAGAAACTGATTGGCCTGTATTTGGTGCAGACGAGCATCATTTTCCTGCTCGTCACGTTCAGCGCCAAGAAAGATGCCACCGTTCCCATCTTGCAAGGCGACGACTCTCTCGTCTCCGCCGTGAACGAGATCGATCCGAATGAATATGCCAACCCACTGCCGCATGTTCTGACCCTGACCGCGATCGTCGTTCAAGTGGCGACGCTAGGAGTATCGTTGGCCTTGGTCGCCGCGATCTATCGCACCTACGATAGCCTCGACGAGAATGAAATCTTGGAGAAGCTGAAATGATGGATCAGCTCCCTGTCGTGATTTTCTTGATCCCCTTCGTTACCGCGATCTGCGTCCCGATGATCGGGTACCGAAACCGTGATTGGTGCGGTCCCATCGCGTTGCTGGCAACGATTGCCATGAGCGTCGCAGCCATCGTGAATCTCTATGTGGTGCTGGCGAATGGCGAATCACGCTACGCGTTTGGCGGATGGTCAATCAGCACCAGTTTGCCGGCGTTTCCGTTAGGAATCGAGTGGGTAAACGATCCGTTGGCAAGCGTGATGTTGGTGACTTTGAGCGGGCTGTCCTGCATTTGCATCCTCTATGGCACAACGGATTTACCACGTTCGTTGGGCAGTCGCGTGGTCCTTTACTACACGCTGGTGCTGATCCTGATTTCTGCATTGGCGGGGATCGTACTGGCTGGAGACATCTTCAACGTCTTTGTGTTTCTGGAGGTCGTTGCATTGTGCGCCTATGCATTGATCGGTGTCTCCGGCGGAAAGGCGCTCGTTGCCGCGTTTCGGTATCTCATTCTCGGAACGCTCGGTTCTTCGTTTTACCTGCTGGGCGTCGTTTTCTTCTACGCGGCCACGGGAACGCTCAATATGGGAGATTTGGCTCAGCAACTGATCGAAAAACCGGAGTTGATGACATCCAAGGCGATCATCGGCGGCTCAACGTTTCTCTTTCTCGGGCTCGGCATCAAGATGGCACTGTTCCCATTGCACGGATGGTTGCCCGGTGCGTACGCTCGCGCCCCGTCCGCAGTCACGCCGTTGCTCGCGAGTCTGATGACTAAAATTGCCCTCTACGCGTGGGTCCGAATCATGTTTTGGGTTCTCGGCGCCGGAGCCGAGATCGGGCATGTCCATCTGCTGACCTTGCTTGGCATGCTGGGCACCATCGCGACGGTAGCGGGAGCGATTATCGCACTTGCTCAAGACAATCTGAAGCGGATGTTCGCGTACGGGGGCATTTCGCACATCGGTCTGATTTTGATCGGAGTCAGCCAGGAAAACGGCGTGGGCCTGGCCGGCAGCTTGTTTTACATGATCAATGATGCCGTCATGCAAGCCAGTGCGTTCATCATCGCTGGGGCAGCGATCTCACTCCATGACGCTCAAAACGTGAACGAGTTAAGCAGACTGCGCAGGTCACCATGGCTGGTGGGGTCGTTGATCATTTTGGCGATGTCGATGATCGGCGTTCCACCGACCGGAGGATTCTTTGGAAAGTGGCAAATCATCTTGAGTGCGTTGCAAGCTGCCAACTACGTGGAGGTAGCCGCCATCATTGTCGCCACCGTTTTGACAATGGCCTACTTTCTCAAAATCTTTAGCGGCATTTTTGGCGATGGTCATCGCAAAGCAGAGCAGCAGCCAAATGAATCAAAGATCGGCCTGCGGATTTGTTTGGCGGTGACATCCGCCGCGATGGTTGTTTTGGGATTGTGTGCCGATCCCATGTCGAGATTCTTTCGAGCGACCGCAACATCGGTGGGGCTCTGAGTCATTGATGCAAGGGTTACAAGTTTAATGTCCGCTGCCTACGCACTGATCCCTCTGCTGCCGTTGTTGGCATCGATCATCATCGCACTGACGGACCGGCGGCTTGGCGAAAACAGTCGCAAGATCGGCACGCTAGCGATTGGTGTCTCGTTTGGCCTGTCGGTGCTGGCCGTTGCGCAGCTCGTCGTATGGGGGCAGCCGATCTCAGTAAGCCTTTATCAACTGCTACAGTCCGGCGACTTGACGGTCGAATTCGGGTTGCAAATTGATCAACTCAGTGGACTCCTGTTGCTGCTGGTGACAGGCGTCAGCTTCGTGGTTCACGCGTACTCATCGCGATACATGGTCGGTGACGCTCGATTCGGCCGGTTCTTTGCGTTGATGGCTCTGTTTACGTTTGCGATGATCACGCTGGTCATGAGTAGCAATCTGTTGATGCTGTTCATGTGTTGGGAACTGATGGGAATTTGCTCGTACTTGCTGATTTCGCATCAATCAGAACGTCAGGCGGCGTGCAGTGCAGCAACGAAAGCCTTTTTGTTCAATGCAGTTGCCGACGTCGGATTGCTGTTCGGACTCATTCTGACCTACGTCACCTTTGAAACTTTGGAGATCAGTCAAATCCTCGAGTTGGCCCCAAGTATCAGCGACAAGACCGTCAATCTGCTTGGCTGGGCAGGCAGGGATTTCCAGATCTCGACGGCGACGATGATCTCACTCTGCCTGCTGGCCGGCTGCATGGGGAAATCGGCACAAATGCCTTTCCACGTTTGGCTGCCACAAGCAATGGAGGCGCCGACTCCCGTTTCGGCTTTGATCCATGCCGCCACGATGGTCAACGCGGGGCCATTCCTGTTGATTCGATTCAGTCCGTTGTTGCTGCTGTCACCGGTTGCGATGACAACGATTGCCATCGTCGGGGGAACCACAGCTCTCTTTGCAAAGATCGTTTCATTGACTCAAACCGACATCAAGTCAACCCTCGCCTATACCACGATCAGTCAAGTCGGCGTCATGATCATGGCCTGCGGCTTGGGAGCATTTCTGGCCGCAGTGTTTCATCTGTTGGCTCACGGGATTCTGAAGGCCTACATGTTTCTATCTGCGGGAAATCAGATTGAATCAATTGCTGCGCACGGCCATCATGATCCCCCCGTCGACAACTCAAGACCGTCTATATCGCTCTGCGCCGGTGCGTTTGTCTTGTCGCTCATCGCACCGGTTTTGCTATTCTCCGGCCCCTATGAACATCTCTGGACGGCGCATGGCAAACCCGCGGCGGGAATCGTTTTCGCCGCGATCGGTCTCCTCACCGTCTTTTTCGCCGCGATCTTTTGTGTTCACTCGGTTACAAAATTCTTTCAAACCAGACCCAATCAGCCGATTCGACCACGCTTTTACTCGATATTTCACTTGATTGTGATTTCGCTCGGCATCGCGGCGTTGTCGGTCTTTCTGATGGTCTTATGGACTGGTTTTGCTACGTTCCTGATGCCAGCTTTGGCAAAGCCGCTCGTCGCTCCAACAGAGCCTTGGCTGCCTGATGGACGAAGGCAATTGTTCTTGGCGGCGCTGGCTGCTGCGTCGATCGGCTGGGCGATTGCGTGCGTTTTGCCGCCTAGTTTTCGTTTCTTTTCGCTAGTTCCACAGTGGGCACGCACGCGACTTTACGTCTTGTTCTTGAACAAGTTCTACATTGATGAGATCTACCGCGTCTTGGTGGTTCAACCTGTCATCCGCTGGGCTAAGTTCCTGTGGCGGGTGATGGACGTTGGAATCATCGATCGGGTCTCCATCCTGAGTGGGCAAATGAGTCTCGTCGTTGCGGCCTGGATTTGGCGTTCGATAGATGTCCAAGGAAACTCGCGTATCGGGAGCTTTGCAAAGCAACAAGACGACGCTATCCAAAAGTTCTCCGCACGCCCCCTGCAGCATCAGATTTTGATCCAAATCGCGTGGCTCGTTGTGGTCATGACTCTCTTTTATTGGCTGGTGTTATACAACTGACAGCACGAACAACACCTCCATTGTTTAACGCTCGATCAATCCTAGCGATCACGCCGCGCCGAACTGCATTTCATGATTTCTCTCTTCACCGACCATCTGTTGACTTGGATCATCCTGGTTCCTTTCTTAGGAATCGCGGTCCTTGCATTGGTTCGTGACGAGCTGCGGGCGCGGCAGACCACTTTGGCGTGCACGTTGCTGAATCTTGGTCTGTTCCTCACGCTCTGGTTTGGCTTCGATACCACTCAGCAAGGCATGCAGTTTGTTGACAGGATGACTTGGATGCCGACCCTGAGCATTCAGTATGCCGTCGGAGTCGACGGAATCAGCCTCATTTTGCTGCTACTGACGATCGGGCTCGCGCCGATCTGTGTTCTCTGTTCATGGAGTTCTGTTACCAGGCACGTGCGGGCGTTCATGATGCTGGTCCTGCTGGTCGAAGGCGCGATGGTCGTGGTCTTTTCATCCCTGGATCTCTTTCAGCTCTTTATGTTCTGGGAACTCACAATGATTCCCATGTATTTCTTGATTATTCTTTGGGGCGGTCCCAATCGGATCGCGGCAGGATTGAAATTCGTTTTGTACAGTCTGACGGGGAGCCTGTTGCTACTGGTCGGGATTCTGACGCTTTATTTGCAGGGCGGAGGAACGTTCGACATCATCACGCTATCGCAACGAGAATTCACATCGACCGCGCAGTGGTGGATGTTCTTGGCCTTTTGTCTGTCGTTTGCGATCAAGTTGCCGATGCTGCCCTTTCATACTTGGCTGCCCGATTCGCACGCCGAAGCACCAACCGCTGGCAGCGTGATTCTGGCCGGAATCTTGCTGAAGATGGGTGGATACGGATTCCTGAGAATTTGTCTGCCGATGTTTCCAGACGCGTCGGCAACGTTTGCTCCCTTGATGGTGTGGCTCTCCGTTGCTGGAATTCTGTATGGCGGTGTGATGGCTCTGGCACAAGACGATTTGAAGAAGCTGATTGCATACTCGTCGATATCCCACATGGGGTTTGTCACACTGGGAATTTTTTCCTTCAGTCAGCAAGGAATCGAAGGTGCGATTTTGCAAATGTTCAACCATGGGATCGTCACCGGCGCGATCTTTGTGGCGGTCGGACAGCTTTACGAGCGTACGCACGATCGATCTGTTTATGCCTACGGCGGACTGCACAAACAAATGCCACGGTTTGCGTGTTGGTTCTCTCTATTCGTTTTTGCGTCCTTTGGGCTACCCGGAACAGGCAGCTTCATCGGTGAATTCCTGGTGTTGGTGGGAGCGTCTGAGAAGAATTTGATGGCCGTCTTGCTCGCGTTGGTAGGGATCTTGCTCGCCGCGTCGTATATGTTGTGGATGCTGCAGCGAGTGGTGCTGGGGCAGCCCTCGACGCAAACAGCCTCTTTGTTGCCCGACTTGACGATGAGAGAATCCGCTTCCCTGGTCGCGTTGGCAACCGTCGTGCTATGGATTGGCCTCTACCCGAGCCCATTGATACGATCCATGGAAAACGACGTTGCCAATATCGTTCAATTGATGAATGAACCCGTCGACCGCAATGTTGACCGTAATCGAGAATGAACACTCTATGAAAGGCCTCAACGAGATGATGAAACATCTGTTCTGCCTCACTTTTCTGATTGTGGCCGGGCTCAAGGCCCATTGCGAACGCCCCAACGTGTTGTTCATCGTTGCCGATGATTTGAACTGCGCGATCGGACCCTATGGAGATCCCGCAGCGGTCACGCCGAACTTAAATCGGCTTGCTTCTCGCGGATTGACCTTTGAGAACGCCTACTGTCAGCAGGCTGTCTGCAATCCGTCTCGATCATCCTTTCTCACCGGGTTGCGACCGGCCACGGTCAAGGTGGACGATTTGAGAAAGTATTTTCGCGACACGGCAAAGGGTGGGGCGACATTGATCACTCTGCCACAGCACTTCAAGAACCATGGCTACTTTTGCCAGAACATCGGTAAAATCTTTCACAACATGGGCGATACCCAAGATCGCCGTTCTTGGTCGATCGACGAAGTGCTCTACACCGGCACGCATGCCGCCGATACGGTCTACAACAACACGCCGGCGGCCTTGCGGAAAACGACTTTCAACAAGGCACCTGTCACAGAAGCGTTGGATGTTCCTGATACGGCGTATCGCGATGGCCAGATCGCCAATCTTGCCGCGGCGATGTTGCGAGAACATCCCGCCGGTGGACAGCCGTTCTTTGTGGCGGTCGGGTTTTGGCGTCCCCATCTGCCATTTGTTGCACCAAAGAAGTATTGGGATCTGTTCGACCCACAACAGATTCCGCTGCCGGAATCCATGGTAGCGCCGACTGGCGCACCGACGATCGCCATGCATGATTCAAGAGAAATTCGGGGATACGGTGGGGTTCCCGCAGACCGGCCATTCACGAACGAGGAAGTTCGACACTTCCGTCATGGCTACTACGCTTCGATCGCGTTCATGGATGCTCAGATCGGGAAAGTTTTGGACGCATTGCAGGAGAGCGGGCACGCCGAAAATACCATTGTGGCGTTTACCTCCGACCACGGATTTCACGTCGGTGAACAGGCTTTGTGGGGCAAGACAAGCAATTTCGAACTCGATGCTCGCGTCCCCTTGATCATCGCCGATCCATCTCAACCGGCCGGGCACGGCAAGTCGACCAGCTCGCTTGCCGAGTTGGTTGATCTGTACCCCACCTTGGCCTCACTTGCCGGAATCGATGGCGATCTCAATCGGCGATTGCAAGGCGACAGTCTTGCCGAGGTGATTTCTGATCCGAGCGTTTCGGTTAAAGACGCCGCCTTCACTCAGCATCAGCATCCGTTCTACGGCCCTCCGTCGAACTGGCAGGCTTGGGGATACTCCGTCCGTACGAGCGATTGGCGATACACCGAATGGCGTTCGATCGAAAATGGCGAAGTGATCGCGAGTGAACTTTATGACCAGGTCAACGATCTACACGAGTCGAGCAATGTAGCTGCTATGCACCCTGACATTGTCCGATCACATTCGAAACGCCTCGCCCAGCAATTTGATCTTGTGAACAAAGAGCGTTGAAGCGTTCTGAATGGCAGGCTGTCGATTGAGTGAGCCGCGACGCGTAAGCGGCCGGGCCTATCGCTATACCCGGTGCCTTATGACCCACGGCTAACTCTTGCCATTCCCAGTTCTGACTAGATCAACAGCCTGCTAGCCCGGATTACTCACGCGACTCACTACAGTTTTCGCAATACGTTTGAACGAAACGGCTTACGCGGATTGGCACGAAAACAGGCTGCGCATATCAGCCGCCACGCGATAGCGTCCGGTTCTTGCACCTATACTCGGGAACCGGACGCTATCGCGCCAGCGGCTGATGAATAATCCGGGCTAGTGCATCATCCGGTCTTGATTTTGGGGTTAGCCGTTTTGGCGTTAGCCACGGTTGTGTCACGAAAACCGTGGCTAACGCCAAAACGGCTCATCTACCGAACCCACGTTCTAAGACTGGACGATGCACTAGCCAGACCGGACAGGTCAGAGGATCAATTTTTAGCGGAGCCTTATTTATCTGGCGTGGCCGCCGGCACCAAGATGACTTCGTTGTCGGCACCACGAATGTCCACTGTCCAGAGGCCTTTCTTGTCCTGAGTCTGCTGCGTCAGCAGATTGACGACCAGCGGTTGAACGAGGCTTTCGAAACTGCGCTGTAAATTGCGGACGCCGAAATCGGGATGATAACCTTGGTCCAGGATTCGACTGAGCGCGTCCTCAGACAGTTCCAGTTGAATTTCATGTCGCGCGTAATTTCGATTGGCATGGGCAAGGATGATGTCGGTCAGAATGTTTCTGGCATGCTTTTTGGAGATCGATTTGAACTCGATGACTTCGTCAAAGCGATTGATCAAGACATCGGGAACTTCGCTACGAATGTCTTCGCGTGCCTCGGTTTCCTCGCCAGGGATCGCCCAGCCGAACTTTGGCTTGTCCGCACCGACGGCAAAGTTAGCGGTTGCGATCACCGTGACGTGTGAGATCGCGACAACTTGCCCTGATCCGAACGTGATGCGGCCTTCCTCGAACGCGTTCAAAAATGCGATTTGGACGCTGGGGTGGGCTTTCTCGAATTCATCGAGCAACAGCACGCCACTTTGAAATCGGCGAACTTCACGTTCCAGCTTTGTCGGTTCGCCGTAGCCTACATAGGATGGTGGCGAGCCGAACAGTTTCTGCACATCGGCTTCGCTGCGGTATTCACTCATCGCGACAAAAATCAAGGAATCGGATTTGTCGTCGGTCAGCAGCCGCGACAGTTGCCGAGCAAACTCGGTTTTACCCACACCGGATGGGCCGGTGAAGAGAAAGACTCCATCGGGTCGGGCTGGTCGTAGGTCGAGTTGCAATTTGCATGTCGTGATCTTTTTGCAGACGCTTTGGATCGCGTCGTCCTGGCCCACAATTCGTTTGGCCAAGTTCTTGCCCAGATCGGCGAGGCTTTCTCGATAAAGCTCGCGATTGGCGATCGATGACACGCCGGTTCTTTCCGCCAGAGCCGATCGCAAGTGATGCTCCTGTAGCTTTGGTGCGGTCTCGCTGGCGGCAAGCGCACAAGCACTGTCCAGCAGGTTGATGGCCTTGTCGGGAAATCGGCGATGTGACAAATGATCCCGGCATAATTCCACGCAGGTCTGCAACAGCTCATCGCTGGGCAGGGGCAGATCGTGATGCGAGAATAAGGTATCGCTCAGTCCCTTGAGAATTTGAATCGTCTCGGGTTCGGTCGGTTCCTTGACGGGCAAAATCTCAAATCGGCGACAGAAAGCGGGATCATGTCGCTCCATCAAATTGAATTCACGCAGGGTGGTGGCACCGATGCATGGAAAGATCCCGCGACCCAAAGCAGGTTTCAGCATGTCGCCGGGATTGCTGTTGCCGCCTCCGACGACCAATTGGTGAATCTCGTCGACAAAGAGAATGATTTTGTCGCCGTGCATCTCCAGTTCTTCGACGAGTTCCTTGATCCGCTTTTCGATGCTGCCGTGGATTCCCGTTCCCGCAACCAAGTCGGTTGCTGAGATCTGGAACACGCGTCGTCCGCGAAGCGCCTTTGGACAGCTATCGTGCCCGAGCATAGCAACAAAACCTTCGACAACCGCCGTTTTTCCCACACCTGGTTCACCCACCAAAATCGGATTGGGCGCGTAGCGTTTCGTCAAAATCCTTGACAGTCGACTGACCTCCAACGAACGACCTACGATCGGGTTCTTCAGCTTGGCAGGGGTCATCTCACGTGCGAGGCTTTCCAGTACCGGCAGCTTGATCGTTTCCGGTTCGGGCTGCGACTCGGGTTTGATGATCGGAGCAACAGACAGTTCAGAGGGATCCCGGTCTCCTTTTTGAAAGAGCGTTGTCGCTTTGTCTTGCAGCAATGGTTCCAACGATTGCAGCAATTCGCCCATTCGGACCTTGCGATCCCCCGTCGTCGAAAGTTCTTCGATGATCGACTTCAGATCAGGCGCCAACGTCACCCGCTGGCTTTCGTCAATCTCTACGTCTGCTGGCGTAACGGACTCGATGGGCACAAAGCCTTGCAGAATCAGTTGGTCACGAAACACCGGGTTGGATTCGACGAGCGCATGAAACAAATCAGGCAACTCGATGGCTTGCGAATGCCGACGCAGGGCGTGTCGTTTTGCCGCAACAAAGGTAGGAACAAGTTCTGGATGTATGCTGTCCATCTAGAGATCAATCCCCAAGTCAGTGCCGCCGGAGGTCTCACCGTCACCCTCGACTCCGGCATCCGCTTTCATGCGAGCCAACAACGCCTCCAGTTGGGCGATCGCTGCGGCGCGCGACTGCGTGTCGGTTTCCAGGGTCGCCGCTTCGCCGTCGTTGATCGCCTTCATCATGACTTCATAATAGTTTTCCGCAATTCCGACCAGCAAATGGATGCATCGCTGAAGCTGGTTGGCCGTCAAGTCATTGTCCTCAAGTGGAAACTCCAGAATCATCCGGATCTCGCCATCATTGGGGTCGTACTCGAATTGGGCGCCCTTGGTTCGCAATGAAATGACGAGACAGGTTTGAAAAATGGCTTCACGATGGGGGCCATCTTTGTACTTGAATGCCATCGGGGTAAAGAACTTGATGAATTCTCCGTTTTCTTCCAGGACGATCACGATCCCGATGCCTTCATCGCCATCGGTGTCGCGATAGCTTTTGGTCTGAAAGCCAACACGGATCCACTTGTCCTCTTTGACGTCGTATTTCAGTCCCAGCGTGTCAAGGTGCTTGCTGATTTCTTGATAGGTGGTTGCCATGGGATAGTAGGCCTTTTTGTATAGCTCAGGAGTGAGTCGCCGGCGAGCGGGATGGTGCAACAATGCCGTTCAGGATGCGGACATGATAATGGAAAGGCCCCAGGTTGTGGGGCAGGCAACCCCTGATTCCAGGCCGCCTGGATCTAGCCCGGATTATTCATCAGCCGGCACGCGATAGCGTCCGGTTCTCGATTACAGGCGGAGAACCGGACGTTATCGCGTGACGGCTGATATGCGCAGTCTGCTCTCGTCCCAATCCCCGTAAGCCGTCTCATGCAAACGTATTGCGAACACTGTAGTGAGTCGCGTGAATAATCCGGGCTAGGACTTGATCAAGCGTAGCAGTTCATCCGTCGTGAGTTTGCCGCTCCGATCGGTGCCTTCCAGCAGACTCTCCGCGAGATCACGTTTCGTTGCGTGAAGGTTCAGAATCTTTTCTTCGATCGTGCCCGCCAGGATCATGCGATAGATGGTGACCGGACGCTGCTGGCCGATGCGATGGGCGCGATCGGATGCCTGATCCTCGACGGCCGGATTCCACCAGGGGTCCAAATGGATCACATAGTCGGCCGCCGTCAAATTCAAACCGGTACCACCTGCCTTGAGGCTAATCAGAAAGACCTCGCCTTCGCCCGCCTGGAAGGCATCGACACTCTGCTTTCGGGTTCGTGCCGGCGTGCTGCCGTCGAGGTATTGATAAGCGATCCCGCGTTGGTCGAGTTGCTCTCGCACCAATTGCAAATGGTCGACGAATTGGCTGAAGATCAACGCACGATGATTTCCGCTCCGCAGTTCATCGATTGTCTCCAGCACCTGAGCAAGTTTCGATCCTTCGATGTCCGACTCAGGCATGACCAATTTCGGATGACAACATGCTCGCCGCATCCGCATGATTTCGCCGAGGATTTGTAACGGTTGCGGTTTCCCGTCGGCGGCTTCGGCCAGTTTTTCAACGGCCCGAAGTCGGACTGCCTCATAGAAGGCGGCTTCGTCATCACTCGGCTGGATTCGCAGCGTCGTTTCGATTCGTGGCGGCAACTCGGTCAAGACCTGAGCCTTGGTGCGACGCAGAATGAATGGTGCGACCAGTCGCTTGAGCCCCTGGCGAGCAACAGGGTCGCCGTCTCGCTCGATCGGGATTGCGAATCGATCTTGAAAACTCTCGGAACTGCCAAGAAGCCCCGGATTGATGAAGTCCATCAGGTTCCATAGTTCGCCCAGATGGTTTTCCATCGGAGTTCCCGTCAACAAGTATCGGCAGTCGGCGGTCAACTGTTTGGCGGCCTTTGAACGTTGCGTAGCGGCATTCTTGATCGCTTGTGCTTCGTCGAGTATGAGCGTGGCGAAATCGATCTTCTTGAGCTTGTCGATTTCGTTTTGCATCAAACCGTACGAACACAGCAACACGTCGCTGGTTTCAAGCGAATCAAGCAGTTCGTTGCGTGACGATTCGGCAAGGATTCGTGGACGCAGTGTCGGGGCGAACCGAATGATTTCGTCTTGCCAATTGTGAATCACTGAGGTCGGTGCGACAACGATCGCAGGACCTTCAGCAGCCCGTTGCAGCAAGACCGCGATGGCTTGAAGCGTTTTCCCTAATCCCATGTCGTCTGCCAAACAACCGCCGACTCCCCATGCCGCCAGGCGTTGCATCCACGCAATGCCCTCGTGCTGATAGGGTCGCAACTCGGCTTGCAGCGTTTCCGGTATCTTGATTTCAACCTCGGTGGAGTCCCTCATCCGTTTCAGGCACTTCTTCCAATGCGCATCAGAGGTGACCTTTACGTCGCCCAAGTTTTCCAGCAACTCCGCATGGACGGCCCCGAAACGCAGTTTGCCTTTCGCGGAGCGACCATCACCGAACATCCGCAAGTCCTCGATGCGACGCCTGAGATTGCTCGTCAAAGCGAGAAACTCCCCGTCGTCCAGTTGGACAAATCGTCCCGGCGAAGCCGCAACCAAGTCGAGCAATTGCATCATGTCGATGGTGCGATCACGATCCAGCTTGAGTTCCCCTGATGCGGCAAACCAATTGCGGTCGCGACGAATACGCACTCGCATCATCGACTCACTTGCCTCACCGGCGAGTCGCAACGATCGCCCCTTCGGCCAATGCACACTGACGCAATCATTTTGGTTCAGAGATTCGAGAGCCAACAGCAGTTCGAGAGACTCGATCGGAGTGGGAAAGCTGGCTGTCCAGTTCTCGATCAAATGACTCGCAAAGCTTTGGCATCGATCGATCAACGATTGAGCGTTTTCAACCTCACGCGTCAAATCGCGATCTGCCGACGTTGCTTCGCCATCAATGGTTGCAAACAAGGTCTTGCCGCCTTCGCCAGGTCGGCACGTAGGACCAGTCGTGCCAAAGGGTTGCACATAAAGCTCGGCACGCAATCCTTCGCCGATCGGTATCAAATGAAGATGCAACTGTGCATCGCCATCGATTCTTCGCGCCGCAGTGCTGGTCGGCTCGTTACCGCTTTTTGACCCGTCGCTTGACTGCCCGGCGTTTCCACGTCCCATGTCTCCAATTTCGGAATGGATCGTCACCACAGAGGCCAGTTGTGTGACGGCTTCGAGCACTTTGGCCGACGCGGACTTGGGAACTCGCAAGCCTCTGCCGAGCATCTTCTGCAACTCCAGATGCGAAGTTTCAAAGATCGTGACGGCGATGTCACCCGTGGCAGTTTTGTCGAATTGAACGTCGTGGAGTCCGTCAGGCCTTGGCTCCAAGACCAACTCAATCTGTGAATCGTCGAGCTCTCGAACGATCAGCGAAATCGGCTTTTCGACGATCTCTAACGGTTGGTCGCGTTTACCCGGACGAAAGATCCTGGGATGCCCGATCAATGCACGTGAACCGGATCGCGTTTCAAATTCGGTATACTCCTCTGGATAACCGTAGTGGCCGCGTTCAGACCAATTTCTCAGGGTCTGGCAAAGCGTCACATCTTCCGGCGTCAGGAATGCGAAATCCGGTTCCGTGTACTGGTGAAACAAACGCGACAACGCCACCTTGCGTCCCTTGGACCAATCCTTTCCTTTGCGTACTTGGTGAAAGACTTCTAGCTGAAAGTCATGTTTGTCGTGGGAAATCTCAAAAATCAATCGGTCCGTCGCTTGTGGGTCGGTGCCTGATTGGGCGGAAGGCGACTTTTGACTTCCCAACATTGCGATCGCCGCTAATGTTCTCGACCAAGCCGGCTCGGGTTCCACGAAACGCACCAGGCTTGCGGTTTCGAGGCTCTGATGAAGCTGTTCTGCGAGCTTCTGCTGTTCTTCCGCTGTCTTTAGATTGGACTTTCCCGCAGCCGCATAGGCTTCCGCGGCCAACCACTCGCACCCACTGGCTTGCAACGAACCAGCCGCATCGATCAGCCCATTGACCTGCGAGGTATCGTCACCGCCGCTTGCCAGCCAGGCTTGCAAGTAGCCCGCCGCCCATTTGGCAATCGGGGTCTTCGCCTTTCCATTCAAGTTTGAAATCAGTCTCGTCGTATCACCAGGAGCACTCACGAACTGCAAGCCAAACTGAACGATGGCAAAAGCGTCGGCATAGGGCGACACACCTGACTTGATCGCCATTTCGCTCGCCTTCCATGCATTCTCCCATTTGGCGTTTGGGTGGCCAGCGACGGCCGCGAACGTTGCCAACACCGAGGGCAATCCACCAAACTTGGTCAGGATGCGTTTGTTGGATCGATTGGATAGGGTCCCCGAAAGCAGATCAAAGACGGTATCAAAATCGCCTCGCAGCAATCTCACACAGCCCTCGACATCGTTCATCGTGCCGGCTGTTTGGTCGTTTATCCGTTCCAGCAATGCCCGGTCTCCCGACGCCAGCGCCCACTCCACCAACTGCGGCATCAATTCATTTGAATAGGGAGCATCGCCGTTGAGCAGTTTACGAAGTGCTTGAAAGCCCTGTTCGTCTCTCGCCGTACCGGTAATCCATGCGGGGAGAACAAACGAAAAATACTCCTCCTGAAACTGCGGCTTCAGTTGTCGAAAGATGTTTTCACAGAAGGGAGACAGCAATGGTATGGAGCCATCGGTGATATCGCGTCGGGCGATTTTCCACGCCTCTGCATCTTGAAGATAAAAGGCAAGATAAAAATCCAGTTGCGGGTTGCGACTTGCCCAACGGCTGGCGGACTTGGCGAGCGAGACTAGTTCGCGTGCCCAATTTCCGGAAAGCCCCTCGCGGATGAGCAGGTCCATCAAGTCGGGGTGAGGATGCGTGCGCGTCGTGTTGAGCAATCTCAAGCGAATGAAATGCTGCAGCGAGTCACGGAGAAAGGCTTGAGTGAAGAGTCGGCCGTTGTCCTGTCGCAGATCAAAGGTCTTGATGTGTCGGTGGATCGCGTCGAGGCTGCTCGCTTCATGCTGAAAAGCCATCACCTGCAAGACTCGCTTTCTGGTGACATCCAAACGGCCGTATTCTTTTTGCAGTGTATTCATCCCGATATTCTGACATGGACTACCCAAGTTGAGAATCACCACGGTTGAGACAAAGAGGGCAGGCCTGGGCTGTTCAAATTTGGGGTTGAATTGATGTTTCGGCGTTTTTCTTTGTGCCGTTTTTGCCCACTGTCGCCTTCCCAAAGGAACTTGGGTGAGGTCGCGATTTGCCGTTCAGGCGAATGCGAGGGAGGGGCCGTCTGCGCAAGTCAATGATTGGCAACGGCAAAATGCTTAGCGGGGCACGCGCTATCGACTTGGAAAGTCGAGCGACGATTGTCGTTCGACTTTCCAAGTCGAAAACGAACACCACCATCCGCCCAAAAACAAACCAGACGCCTTGCGTCGTGCTTCGCAACTGCTACCTCCCAGCTGCGACCGAGGGGCGTGACAGAAACTTGCGGATCGCACAGTGCCACAACCCCAGATTTTGAACAGCCCTTACGCTAGCCCGGATATTGCATGGGCGTCAGTCGCTGCGACGCAAGTGATAGTAGCGACTTGGTTTACGTTGAACGCAGGAGGTCGCCGTTTGATACATCAGCCGCTGGCGCGATAGTCATCGCATCACGTTTGCGTGGAACGGCTTGCGCGGATTGGCACGAAAACAGTCTGCGCACATCAGCCGCCACGCGATAGCGTCCGGTTCTCACACCTATACTCGGGAAGCGGACGCACTCGCGTGCCGGCTGATGAATCATCCGCGCCTAGCCGTGGGCCTCGAACCACAATCCGCACCACTCGTCCACTCTGGCTTCTCCCCCAGCTTTTCTGGGGGAGAAGGGCTGGGGATGAGGGGGCCGAGCGCTGAAGCGTTGCTTCATCCAACACTCATCCATCCCAAGCGACGTCGCGCACGAAAAGCCAACTACCAACTTCACTCCTCCCATTTCCAACTTCCAAACATGATTCGATCCTCCTTTTTCTGATTCGAAGCTCCTTCCGTCGAGCTTGTCTCGGCGGAGGAATGAATCCATCTTATTTAGACTGTGAACAAAGAGTCACAGCCGGTCAATGAAAACATCCGATCTCAATTCGGCCAAGAACGCGACATCAAAAAGGCCGGCAACATCTATCACCGGCGAAAACCCAATACAAGGCCTAACCCCAGCAAAGCTTTCCCAATCTGACGAGGAAAAAGTGACGACTCGGCGGTTACTGGGCTATTCTTCCGCCGCAATGATTTTTAGCAGAAAAGTTCGGATATTGACACGATGGCGGGCCAGAATGTGAGACGGCCATTTAACCAGCTGGGTTCGATATGCAGTGACGTGCAGCTTTCGGGAACTGGAGGCGGAGCGAACAAACCAGCATTCAGCGTCTCGCCATCGGTCGTCAATTCACCTAATCCGATCGAGCCCCGGTGCTATCTCACGATCCAAGGAGATCACGAAGTTGAGTTCTGTGGGAATGGACACGATGCAACTAGCGCCTGAGAAGTGGGTGGATCGATACGGCGATGCGCTATTCCGGTACGTCGTCTCTCGCCTTCAAGACGCTGAGTTGGCGGAAGAGCTGGTTCAACAGACGCTGCTCGCTGCGCTCGCAAATCAATCGCAATTTGCCGGTGCTGGTAGCGAGAAAGGCTGGCTGATGAGCATATTGAAGCGAAAACTGATTGATCATCTACGATCGCGAAATCGATCGCAGACCCGAGATTTTAGCGACGAGTCTGACGAGTCCCTTGATGACTTTTTTGATCGACACGGCCGTTGGCGACAGAGAGTGCGAGCTACACTGCTCGAGCCCTTGGACTCAATCGACCGCGATGAGTTTTGGCCCATCTTTCAGGGGTGTGTGTCTGAATTGCCGGACAAGCAGGCGGGTGCTTTTCTGTTGCGTGAAGTTGACGAATTGTCAACGCCCGAAATCTGTAAGGAGTTGCAGATTTCCACGTCTAATCTTTGGGTCTTGCTTCACAGGGCACGGCTGAGATTGGCCGACTGCATGACGAGACGTTGGCTACACGAAAAACAATAGGATGCAGGCCGGCGAATGATGCGAAGTTGTAAAGAAATCTCAAAGCTTGTCTCAAGCTCGCTCGATCGAAAATTGTCATTTCGAGACCGGATTGAAGTGTGGATGCACCTCAAGATGTGCCGCCTTTGCGGAGCATTCTGGCGTGATCTCCGGAGACTCAGGTCGAACGTTCGAGGTCAAATCGTCGAGAAGGAGCAAGATGAATCCATTTGCTTGAACCCCAGTTCCAAAGCAAGGATTCAAGCTGAAGTTAACAGTAGAATTGGCGGTGATGATAAAGAGCCGTGATCGCTGGCAAGAGTGCGATGGAGATCACCAGTAGTCGGCGAGGTCACCATTCCCGGTGTGCGGTTGAAGTTTCAAGACTGGATGCTACGGATCGGTTGTTGCTCGTTCGCAAGCATAAATTTTGGGACATTCTGTAAGCATCCTCACAGTTCTACGTCCTGTTCAACAGAGTGTTCGGTGATCAGCAACCGTCGAGTTGCCACCGATCGCGTTGTGAGATTGGAAACGCATCTGTGCAACGGACGATTTGGCATTTACAGCACTGCGACATTTTTTCGGAGCTCTCTATCGAGAGCTTGGAAAGAATCGAACCAAGATGTCGGGCTCGCAAGTTCGCAGCGAGAACGCCGATTTATCTACCCAGCGAAGTGGCAGACAGTGTTCTTCTGCTAACGAGCGGAATGGCAAAGATTTGCAATCTGACCAACGAAGGCAAGCAATCCATTCTCGCGTTTGTCGAACCCGGCGAGCTGTTCGGCGAACTGGCCGTATTTGAGCGAGAAACGCGTGAAGAGTATGTTGAAACGATCGAAGCATCGACACTGGTCATGATACCGATCACTGCAATGCAAGAGCTGGTCGAGAAAAATCATCGGGTGGCTCTCTCGCTTACAAAAATGATTGGACTCCGAAGGCACCGCATCGAACGTCGCCTCAAGAATCTGCTCTTCCTGTCCAACCACGACAGGCTGGTCCACCTCCTGCTCGACTTGGCTGAACAGTTCGGGATTCACTGTTCGGATGGGATCAGGCTTCGGATCAAGCTGGCACACCAAGAGCTTGCCAACTTGATGGGTAGTACCCGTGAAACCGTTACGATTCTCCTTGGGCATCTGAAAGACGAGGGTTTGATCGAGGTCGGTAGAAAACGAATTGTGTTGCTGGATGCTACTCGAATGGCTAGTCAAGTTCATCGGAAATCGACTTGGGATCACCTCGACGGACCCAATTGAATAACAGCAGCAGGAACCATGGTGCAAATTCGATCCAGGTAAACACAAAATCAAAGAACGCGGGTCCGGCATAGCGAGTTCCCAAGACAGCAGAGTCTGGGAAGTGATCCGTGAACCAGAATCGCAGGTAATATGCAAAAACGATTCCGCTGATCCACACCCAGGCACGGTTCTTTGCGAAGGGCAGCAATGGTAGCGTCCATGTCCAATACCACGGATTTTGAGTCGGCGCAAGCAGCCAAAACCACGCGATGGTGAGGAACACGCCTTCGAGAAACCAAGCAACCTGATCTTCGGTTTGGTGGCGACCGTTTCCGTAAGTCCGGGCAATCCAGAATGCAATCAGCAAGAAAGTGAGCGAGGTGACTCCTCTTGCGATCAGAAACGGAGGGGCAAGCTCTGCAAGTGAGCGCCGCCAGGAGTCCGGCACGACGGTAAACCAGGGTTTTGCGTGTGCCCCACGTCCGTTGTCAGGACGCAAGTTTTCGACGGTGATCAAGAACAGGAAATCGTTCATCTCCCATCGTTGCAAGAACGTCTTGACGCCCTCACCAGGGTCACTGCCAGCTGTCCCCCGGTACGTCATGGGCGACAGCAACATGACGATGAAAAGGCATCCAACTCCACCCCAAATGATGCTGCGGCGCAAGCCGATCTTGTGAAACGCGTGCACCGCGAGCATCGGTGCGATCACGATCGGATACAATTTCGCTCCAACGGAAAGTGCGAATGCGACAACCGTTGCCAGGCACACACGCGTCGGTACTACCGAACCTCTCTCTACGCAAGAGATTTGTTTGGCTATCAGGTAAACGGTCAGAGTCATGAAGAACACGGCGATCGCATCGAGATGCCCGCTGTTTGCGATTTCCTTGACCAAAAGTGGGCACCAACCGTAGATGATCGAAAGCGAGACGGGCTGTCTGGCGACCCGCAATAGCTTGATGACCAGCCAAAGTGTTGCCAAGTCAAACGCAGTCAACCACGTCTTCATCACGATCAAGCGAGTGTAAATGCTTGCTTGCTCTGGCGTCGTTATGTCGGACAGGGCGAACACGACCTGACTGACGATCGGATAGACGGTTGGTAGCTCGGCAAAATGGATACGATCCAGCACCGCGGCAAGCGACGGTCGATGATCTCGAAGATCGACAAGTCGTTGCAACGTATCGTCATCGACGGTCGAACTGGCGTTCTTGACCTTTTCAGGCGAATAAAGAAAGGGGCTGACACCTGCCGACGTCGCGGCACCGTCCCAAATGTATCGATAGATGTCGATCTCCAAGATCGGAATGGAGAACAACATCGTCACACGGAACACTACGCTGCCAGCAATGACGATCTGGAGGCACCGGCGATGGTCAGAGAATTTTCGAACCAGTCGGATGCCAAGCAGATACACAAAGAAAAGGAGCCCAAACAGCGCAAGGGTCAGCAGGGTCGGTCGCTGCTGTGGGTCCGAACCATACTGGAACCGCCAGCTCAGCCAAGAAATCCATCCGTAAATCACGGCGGAGGCGCAGACCAGCAATCCCATGTGGACCAGTTGTCGATGACTCGGTGGTCCTGTCTCGCGTTCAACCATTGCCGATATGAGTCGCCTGAGCAAACGCTGCAGATCGAGTGCTGCGGATCGACCTCGGGGCGATCAGCCCGTACCTGGCGATCGACCACAATATTTTGTAACCGGCCTTGATCGTGCCGGTTAGGGTGCCACTGATCTTGCTGTGCCCGATGCGTTTACGATAGGGGACAGGAACTTCCAGAAATCGCAAGTCGTGTTTAGCCGACTTGATCTGCATTTCGATCGTCCACCCAAAGTTCTTGTCTTCCATTTCGAGCTGTTGCAGCTTGCGATAGTCGATCGCACGAAACGGACCGAGATCGGTGTAGCGGACGCCGAACAGGATTCTCATCAAGAAACATGCCAATCGATTTCCGTAGACGCTCTGCGGCGGCATTGCGCCCCGTTCGCGTTCTCCTAGCAATCGAGAGCCGAGGACGAAATCGTATTGGCCATCTTGAATCGGCGAAACCAATGCAGAAAGAAACTCGGGATAATCACTGTAGTCGGCATCGAGGAAAACGATAATCTGCGGCGGATTTCCCGATCGAGCGCAGCATGCTCTGAGCGTCTCAAGACCCTTTAGGCAGGCTGCGCCGTAGCCTCGGTTGGTTTCGGAGACCACTGTTGCACCGTGTGCCGCTGCAACACTGGCGGTGCTATCGGTCGAGCCGTTGTCAACGACAATGACCCGTCCAACGCGAGGTAAATCCTGAAGCACCAACGGAAGAGAATGCTCTTCGTTCAGCGCCGGGATGATGACCGCAATGCCCTCAAATGCTTCGATGGTTCCGCGATTGCTTTCGGTTGACATGATTTATTTCCTAAGGGGAGCACGTGAGGTATCCTTCCTCATGAATGATCATATCTGCGTCTGGCCCGCACGTCTGTGTTGCATCGCACAATTTGAGCAACTTTATGCTGCAGGCGGTTACAGCATGCTACAAGGAGTTACAGCATGAAAATCCAATGCCATGAACTGTTAGATCAGGAACAGTTTGCGAGCCCTCGCCCATCCGATCCATTAGATGACAGACTCGTCGGCCTCTTGGATTGAAACGGATAGATTTAAATGTGGCGTAGACCTTTGCTACTGAATTTGATTCCTTTACTCGTTTTGCTAGCGAGTGGGTGTCAGTCATTCCTTCACCAGGCCGCCTCTCTTGCTTACCGCGACCCAGCAACCGAAATTCACGTTGAACGCGGAAGACCTAATCGACTCATTGACGGGATAGGTTCGGTTGTCGGCATCCCATCCAAACTGACCCTTTGGGATCATAGGGCGGACAATCATCAGGTTTCCAAGGAAACGGAAGCCGCGTTACTGGAGTACATGGACCGAAATCAGCTCAATGAAACGCTTGTGCGAGTGAATCAGTATCATCCTTGGGGCGAATGGAAACGACTTGTGTCAAATCAACGTGTGCATCCGGGATGGCGGTACACGTTTGGTGTCTACAATGGCTTGAAATACACACTACTGCCGGGACGTCTTCTTGGCGGCGATTGGTACAATCCATTTACCGACACAACCCACATCTATTCTGACTTGGCTCCCCTGGCCATTGCCCGCACCGCCTATGCCAAAGATGTGCGTCAGCAGTCTCGTCCAGGGATGTATGCGGCCTCTCAGGAACTACCGTTGGTGGGAATGATCCACGAGTCACGGGCGAGGGAGGAAGCTTTGGCATATTACAGTCGACGAGGTGATGCACGAGAACTGCAGGACGCTAAGCGTGTGATTGAACCCGATTACGGTGGGAGCTGGGGAGCACAAGTGGCCTCATTCCTTCCCTATGGTGCCCCGCTGGGCCGACTGGTCGGTGCTGGTGCCGGTCACCTGACCAATCGTGTTCGCGGCGGGCGCCCTGTCGAGCGGACAGGGCGTGCGTCAGGGGATGGTCCCAATGCGTGCGATTCGGATTCGTACGATCGTGGGTCGGACGCTTGGCCACACGCATCAACTAAGCTGTCAGCGCGCGAGCAATAAAGGATCGATCGACAGCCCAGGGTACGCACTTGAGTCCATTGCGAATGGGCCATTCCACGATTCACCGCAACTGTCAACGACAGTTTTGAAATCTACAATGCGGCCGGACGAAGTGACCAGAGAAGTAATTGGAATTGCCCGACGAATAGTTTGGATACGCAATTTGTTGGCTCACGTAGCCCGAAGAGTAGACGGGATAGCTCGGGGATCCATATTGAGGTACGGGAGCGGAGAAAGTTGGTTGGCTGTAGCTGTGATATACCGGCGCGTTCGACACTACGGTTGCTCCTGCACAGTTCCCTGACGCGCAACCTGCACCCGTAACCATTGATGCTGGCTGTTGATACGCCTGGGCGCTGGCGGGTGCTGAATAAGTTGGGACGGATGATGAAGACATCGCAGGTGCCGCGTAGCCTCCGCGAGATCCGCTCTGCGCGAAAGCATTCGTCCCGAGGACGAAGACGGAAACGGCCGAAACCAGTACTACGACGACCGTTCGTTGTGACGCAAATTTCATTCTTAGATTCTTCCAGGCGAGGTATCGAAATCGTTATTGGCACGATTTGACGCGCCAAACAGTCTGGGAATTGTGGGCAGACAGTAGCGATTGAGGTGTGAGGAGGCTCACACTCGGGCGAAAAAATCTGAATAGATTCCTTGCCAAACCACTGACTCCTCGCGACATATCGGGAATGTCAAGACTGATGTCTAAGCGCTCAAACGATTCGAAACTCAGCTCAATACACTTATTGATTGGGAACCGTACCAGAACCGAAGGAGGCCTTGGGGGTGTCGGCTTTTCCAGCAGATTGCGTTACTCCTTGACCGTTGAGCGACCAGTCGTAATCCATGAACACAACATCGACCGACCCAAGGTTCGCGTGGATGAGTTTCTGTTTCAAGTTCTGATCCTCGGTCAATCCAGAAAGCCAAGCTAAATAGCCGCCGGCGGTACTCCAATCGTCTCCGTACCAATCGAGCAGCGGACTCAATTGCACCGTATTTGTGGACTCATCGTAATGAACGTACTTGGGTGTGTTGGCAAATAAGACGCTTTGGTCTTGGAGTTGCGTGCCCAGACGGCGGCCGGTGTATGCCTCTCGTCGGATGGATGGGCAATCACGTGCGGCGCAGACCAATGCGACATGTATCCGAGGCTCTCGAAACCGCTTGCGGATCAGCTCGTGTTCGATCTGGTTCAAGCTGAGTGTCTTTCCCGCAAATAGATGCTCTTTGATGTCAAAGAACCCCAGTTCGTCTTGTTGGAAGTTCATCACCGAATCGGCAATCTTGTGGCGGATGACGCCGTCGATGACAAACGCATTGTAGGCGTTGCAGAGCAGCGCGAGTTGGTCGGTCGCGGTTGTCAAGTTTTGTGGCTCAGCCTCGGAGAGCTGTCGGAGATAGGTTCTGAAGAGATAGTCACGCGACATCGCGTCATAGTCGACCAGTCCTCCGTCGACGTATGATTTCAGCAGGTAATCCCACAGATTGTGGTCCACTCCTGAGGGGTCGGCAGAGATGCTGGGACGGGTCGTTAACTTGACCTCGTGGAACGCCTTGGCAGCGACCACGAAGGGAACGGCGAAGGAGATGAGTGCAAGCCAAAAAAATGGACCATAGTATCCGTTCTTCTTCACTGGGATTTCTCCAAATTCTGTTTGGGTAGGATTCGCATCACGCCACACAGCGATCATCCTGCTCGGTCGCTTCAGCGGCGATCACTGGTAAAGATTTCGTTGAGGTGTTGAGGTCACCCAAGTGAAGAACATCCATGGGACATCTCACGATGCACTCGTTGCAACCGACGCAAGGAGAATCCGTCAAGGTGATCGGCAACCCCTTCAATGCACGAGATTTAATGTCGATTCCCATTTGGCAGTACTGGTTGCACACGTTGCAGTCGATGCATTTCCCTGGCTCGGGCGTGATCTTGAAGCGAGACCATCTGCCCCAAAAATTCATCCAAAACGCCAGCGGGCACCACATGCGACACCACAGGCGTTGCCCAAGAAACGGATAAACGCCGATTGCGACTGCGCCTGCCAACGCCGTCCCGACCCACAGGTTGTATTGGGACAAAGGGCCGGTGAATCCATAAAGATCAGCGATGGTGACGATGGCAGCCAAGGCGACAAACACAAATCCGTATCGTTCATATCGACGAGGAGTATCTCCCTTGGGGCCTCGATGCCGATATCCATTGCCCACGGTTTCCGCTAATGCTCCACAGGAGCAAATGTAAGAGCAATAGATTTTCCCCCAGCGAATCGTCATCAGCGGGATCACAACGAAAGTCAGGAACACGGCCCACACGACGCCCGCGACAGCAACGGTATGCCACCATGCCGGATCACTAGGGCCGACTGCGGGGGCAACCTGAAAGGCGGCTAAGTTGAGCGGCCACGCGTTCAGTGATTTGGAGATCAATGGCGTCCAAGGATTCCTTCCCAGGAAAACGGCAATGAAAGTAGGGATCCCCCACCAAAGTGTCCATTGGGTTACGATGATCGTCAGGTTGCGTCGCCAGATCATCGCGTGACCCGACTTCGCGGCCCAGTAGATTCCGAATCCGGCAATGGCTGAAAAGTACGCTAGGTAGTACAGACCGTAAGCGTTGCCAAAGTATGTCGGTAACAAGTGATACATCCAGGCAAAGCCGGGAACGTAGTACGGACCAGGACCGGCTTGTCCAGGGTCGAGCGTTACGACTGATGGCAAGAGGTGCGACGCCAAGTACGCTAATGCGCCGGTCCATAAGATCTTTCGCCCATGCGGTATTTCGAGAATCGGGTGTTTTCCCTTGGATCGCATACCGGCCGCGATCAGATCGATTGCCAACATGGGGAGCAGGATCAGTGGCAGAAACCATTGGCATATCGCCGACATCGTTTTAAGAGGAATGACACTCGCCAGGTGGTCTGCTCCCGGAATCAGCCATCTCCCTTGTCCCGCCGCATCAGGGTGCAATGCAAGATGCTTTGCACCGAAGTAGATAAACACCCCAACGAGCAAACCGATCAATGCATAAAAAACACGCTTCTTGTTCCAGATGCCATCCAATTCCAAGTCGCTATTGAGATAAAAGTCGATCGGAGGCAGCGTACCGAGTTTGGCGATGACAACGTCGTTGCGAAGCGTCTCCGAGGAGTCGCCGACCGTTAGTTGGACATCATGATCCCCGATTTCGGTAACCTGGCTGGACATCACTGCTCGCAATCCACCGTCTTGAATTGCCGCCTCCAACTGACGCCGATTTTCTTTCTTGGCCCGATAAAATTCTGTGCCACGATACGACAGCGTGACGCGATTGTGCTGCATCAGCATCAGTGTGGATTCGATTGCGGAGTTGCCTCCACCGACCACCAGTACATCACGATTCACATAGTCGGTCGGCGATCGCAGTTGATAAACAACGCGTCCTTCTTTGTCCGCGCCAACGCATTCGAGCGGTCGAGGCTCTCCCTGGCGACCGATCGCAATGATGACTTGGCGAGTCGGGAAGCGTTTTGACTCAGAGGTGACGACTTCGAAAGCGCCGTCCTGCCGTCGTTCAATCCGTTCGACGGAAGTATCTTTCTTGACGACGAGCCCTTCCTCGGTGACCAGTCGATCGAGGCGATCCATGAACGTGTCTCGATCTTCGTCCACGTCGAAACCAATGGCGCTAGAGTCCGAGACGCCACGCGGCTCGCTATACACCATCTTGCCAAGTGGAAAGTCGGCAATGGTGCTGGCCAACTGCCCGCGCTCGAGCAACACGTACCGGAAACCCTGCCGTTTCGCCTCGACAGCCGCCGAGATTCCTCCCGGTCCCGCACCAATGATCACGACATCCAGCGGTCGATCGGCTGGATCCGATGCGGCGTCTGATTTCGCCAAGTATTGGACCACTTCCCGACCGTGTTGAGCAGCAACTTTGACCAGCGGCGTGCCGGTAGCGTCACCAATGACAAAGATTCCCGAAACACTACTCTCGTGACGATCGTTGGTGACCGGCACAATTTCCTGGGTCGGGACGGTCGCGAAGTAAGTCGCTTTGTTGCGGGAACGGCTTCGGCTCGTCTGCATGAAACATCCTTGTACATTCTTGGCGATCGAGCATTTCCTGTTGGAAGATGCCTTTTCCGCGAGACGTTACTGGGGCTCCACGGTCGTGTCCGTGAGGTCACTCACAATGGATCGGATTTCAAGAAATCATGGGAGTTTCTCAATGATCGAAGCGGGGTCCAGACGGTTCTTGTAGTCTAGATCGCTGTGTGCGAACACAATTTTGCCAGTCGCATCGACGATATAAACGGCGGGGATTGGCAGGGCATGATGGTCCCGCCCCGAAGCCGATTCCAGGTCGATCCCGAAGCCCTTGTACTTTTTCACTGTCGCATCGTCGACTTGAAAAGCGAGGCCAAAGGCTTTGGATGCCTTTAAGTCGGAGTCCGAGTAGATGGCAAATGGAATGGAGTTTTTGGCCTTATTATTCGATGTACTAGCCGGACTGTCAGGGCTGATTGCCACCAACTGTGCTCCCTTGGATTGGATCTGCGGATAAGCCTTGATCAATTGTGCTGTGTGTCGCGTGCAGATAGGGCACCATCCGCCTCGGAAGAACACCAGTACCGTCGTTTTGCCCTCCGTCAGTCTCTTGAGTGTCGTCTCCTCTCCCTTGGCGTCCCAGAGGGTCGCATCAGGTATTTGCGTCCCCTGCTCGATGGGCTTGGTCTGTTCAGCCGATTTGGCAATGGAAGGTTCGCCGCCGCCTGCGGTCGACGTCACGATGAGAGATGCTGCCAGAGAAGCCAGGATTACGGAGCGGACCATGGAATGTTGCCTTTTGAAGGAGAGTAACGAAGGGCACTAGGGAAAATGTACATCTTCGGAAGTAGTCCGCCGGGGTTCCATCAGCAGTTCGAGCATCCTTGTCGTGAAATCCGGGTCGGAGGTCAGTTTTCGATGATTTGCACTCACTTCGCCGATCGTCGTCCAAGAAATGATTGGATTACCGTACTGCATGGGCCCCAAAGCGCTACGCACCGTTGTTGTATTGTCCCCAGGTTCTTCACTTTGGCGTCTGACGACGTTGTTTCCAACGTCAGACGCTAGAACGCTGGGAGTCTTGAGGGATGTGCCAACAATCAGGTGCAGGCTGGTGCCAGCAGGCGACTCGGCAGGGGAGTCGAGGGCTTGGTGAAAAGCCTTGGCTTGGGCGAGGCAATTTCGCAAATGATCCACGGCGACCCAATAGCGTTGCTCTTCGTTTGCGGTGGCGGGAAGCAACTCTTCCAAATCGCTGGCATCGCCACGGTTCGCTAAGCCCCAGCCACGCTCCATCCAAGTTCGCACATCATAGAAATCCAATGATTCACCTGTCACGGTATCGACGACACGTCCATCCTGCGGTCGAGGGAGGAGCTGATAGACTGATGGCATCGTTCCCAAGACGGCAGGCGGATAATAAGGAAAGAAACGGGAGAGTTGGTGGCCGTTGACAAGGTCCTCTACTGCAAAAGTGGATCCCGTATTCGGTGTTCCGACCAGAATTGCGTTACGCACATGACTGGCGCCTGCCTAGGCAATTACCTGCGAGCTGTTCTCGTGGTCGCTTGATCGTTCAGGCCCCAGTCATATTCCAAGAAGCTGACGGAGCCGCGGCCCTGAGAGGCGAGTTGCTGTGCCGGGCCTTGTGGCAAGTAGGGAGCGATTCGTTGAAGTTGGGATGCTTGGTTTGCACCGAAATCCTCGCCAAACCACTCCAGGATTGCGGAAAGCTGGAACTGTTGACGTTGCGCGTCAAATCGAAAATTTCGTTGGTTGGAGAAGAAGTTCCGCGAGTTCGTTGACAGTTGTTCGTCGAGACGATCTGCGGTGTAAGCTTCATTGAGCAATCGCGGGCAGGAGATGGAGGCGCAAACAATCGCGAAGTGAATCCTCGGCTCGCCCATCTTTCTCAAAACTTCGTGCTCCATCTGATTCAATGAATAAGGCTTGCCTCCGACGGTCAACAGCAGATCGTCCCAGATGTTGTAGCCGATCAATTTTGCGGTGTGATTGCGGATACTGGACGTCGGATATTCACGCAAGATTCCCTTGATCGTGACCGCATTGTAAGCATTGATCCAGAACGAGAGCTTGGCCGCTGATGACGCTTGGGCATTGGGGTTGGCAGCGGACAAATGTGACAAATAGGTGTCAAGGGCCTGTTGATCTGCCGCTGACTGTTTCCATGCTTGGTAGTTCACATTACCGTTCTGGTCAACGTAGCGCTTCAGTAACGCATCCCAGCTTCGGTGGTCAATCTGATCGACCGATACTTGCTGCACAGGAGCAACGCTCGCGCCAACGGAAACCTTCGTTCCCGCCGCCGCTTGCTGAGAAGGAATCAGTAACGCACACACAGCCGCCAGCGGAACCAGGCAAAATGAAATTGACATGCATTTCATGGGATGGGACTCCATTCGAGAAAAAGGTTGGGATGGGAGCAAACGAACTTCGCTTTGCCGAACGAAATGACAATAGCGAGCGAAGCTTCAAGCCCGCCAAATCATGGCAAGTTCCAGCCCGGATTAGTCACTCGACTCACGATAGTCATCGCAACACGTTCTCATGAAACTGTTTACGCGGACTGGCACGAAAACAGTCTGCGTCTATCAGCCGCCACGCGATAGCGTCCAGTTCTCCGCCTGTAATCGGGAACCGGACGCTATCGCGTGCCGGCTGATGAATAATCCTTATCAAGAGTTCAAACATCCGGCGAAACGTCTCGCCTGACGTCACTCACTCTACGGAGGCAACTAGAAACTGACTGTGAGGTGACGAACTCTCTAAAGAAGTATTTCGAATGTCTTTGTTGTGAGCTACTGATTGTGGCTTTTGCATCGACTCCATTCTCTTGCGGCAGTCAGGACACTTGAGCAAATGGGTTTGGATCGCAGTCACTAGAGACGGGGCCAAGTCCCCGGAACTCAACGAATCAAGATGCGAAACCACGTCAGTGCACGTGATGCCTCCGAATCGAGGCTGCGAGGGCTGGGGCGCGTCCGATGAACCCAGCGAGACCAGCAGCAGGAGGAGGGGAAGCAACGCGACGGGCGTTCCGGCGCGGACGAGTTGCTTTCGTCTTCGTTGTGATCTTGCTCGTTTCGCGAAAGTGGTCAACGCTCCGGTCGTCAGCGGTGTCCATTCGGTCGAGTCGCGGTTTCCTTGGCGGATCATGGTTCTGGTTGCACATTAGGGGAGTGGTGGAATTCCGGCCCTGGAGTTTCTGCGCGGACAACATCCCTGCCCGTCGATTATCTTCGCACCACGGAGCCCTGCGACTCAGTGTTGTGGCTCACAGATGCGTCCTTGGTTGGCAAAAAATCGGCACTCTTGATTATCAAACGAATCGTTCGAACTGGAGCTTGGGGTAGTGCCGAAAGTTCGCTATAATGCCGAGCTTGGAAAGCAACTTCAGGCTCGCTGTCACCTCGTTGGCTGGAGGTCGATGGTGAACGATAAACTCGGGCCGTTTCGTCATATTTTCTCGGGTGTGCGAGTTCTTGCTTACTCGTACCAGTTTAAATGATTCCGTCTTCACTTTGACGCAATTCTGCCCGATGTCGCCATCGACTGAACTCACTGTCCGCCTCGGATTCTTTGCCGGCGTCTTGTTATTGATGTGGCTCGGGGAGATGCTGTTCCCGCGTCGTCGTCTTAGTTTGCGGAAAGGGCCTCGGTGTGGTAGCAACCTCGGTCTTGTCGTCGTCAACAGTCTGTTTTTACGTCTCGTCGTTCCGGTAACTGCGGTCGTGGCGGCGGGATACTTTCAGGCCCACGGTTGGGGCCTCTTTATCCTGATTTCCTTGCCGGTGTCGGTTGAGTTCATTCTTGCATTGTTGATGTTTGATTTTGGCATCTATCTCCAACATCGGCTGTTTCATGCAGTTCCGCTGCTGTGGCGATTCCACATGGTTCATCATGCGGACCCTGATTTCGACGTGACAACGGGGCTGCGTTTTCACTCATTTGAAATCGTGATCTCTGCCGCACTGAAGCTTGCATTGGTTGGCCTGATTGGTCCCAGCCCGATGGTGGTGATTGTGTTTGAAGTCCTGCTCAACGCCTCATCCATGTTCAATCACAGCAATCTCGGTATTCCCAAACGCATCGATCAGGTACTCCGATATGTCGTGGTCACGCCCGATATGCACCGTGTTCACCATTCTATTGATTCACATGAGGCAAATCGCAACTTCGGTTTCAATTTACCATGGTGGGACCGGATCTTGGGCACCTATCTGGATCAACCGAGTCGGGGCCACACTGCGATGGAAATCGGCGTAAGAGGGCACAGCAATGAACGACAGATTGCTCGCCTTTTGGGAATGGTCTTGCTTCCGTTTCGTGCGCAGCCCGATGACGGTCAGTTCACGCGTCGCCCATGAAGGCCCGCAAGACGAGAAACAATAGCAGTTGCGTTCAGCGAAAGCGTCGCTGTCGAGCGATCAAGCAGATCTCCGGTCCGCTCAGACTCAAGCTGATCGCCTTGCAAATTGCTTTGATTCGTTGCGGTTTGTGAACTTATTCACAGAAACCATGCGAGCTCCTTTGCTAATCCGCACTCTGTCTGCATCGGCGTTGCGGCGGTGGATTCTGGTGTCGAAATAGCGGCGAGTACTTTTCGCCATTGTTAGATCTCTCACAGAGCCACGGTAGCTGGATTGTCGATGAGCATCATGAACCTTGTTCCAGAAAAACGTCAAACTCAAAAGGGAAAAATGCGCAAGTCACTTCATTCAACTGTCTGCGTCTCCGCAATGATTGCGGTGGTTTCGTTCGGCTTCACCGGCTGCCGACAGGCAGGCGGTTGCCAGAATGGTAGTTGCCCGGCTCCGTCCGGTGGCTACTCCTCGCCTAGCTATGGTGGACCAAGCAATCAAGGATCGGCAACCGTATCTCCCAGTTACTCGGCACCGTCGCAAGAATACGCGGCACCCGGCGGATCTGGCACCCGCAGTGCGCCTGTGATGAGCGGATCAGGCACACGGTAATAAGTTGTTGACCAGGTGCGGTAATTCGTCGGAAACTTGACGCCACGGTGCTGGCAAAATTTCCATAAAATCCAATTCACACTGTAAGGAGACCTGAATTGGAGCGTCCTTCTCTGAACCAAGATTACCGTGCGACCCACGGTTTTGTTCACCGAATTCTTTGGAAGGATGCCCGCAACAATGAGTCAAGCAACGCAAACTGATGTTTCGACAGCCGAGTCGGCCGTTTACCAACGTTATGCCTCGGCGGCGCAGGCGGTCGAGCCGGAGCTTTGTTGTCCTGTTGATTACCGCGCCGAATACCTGACGGCGATACCCGAGGAAGTCATTCAGCGAGATTACGGATGTGGAGACCCCTCTCGCTTTGTTTGCGAGGGCGACGATGTACTGGATTTGGGAAGCGGCGGCGGGAAAATCTGTTTCATTGCTTCGCAAATCGTCGGAAAGACAGGGTCCGTGACCGGTGTGGATTGCAATCAGGAAATGCTTCAGCTCGCGCGCCGTTCGGCGGACGCGGTTGCGGCGAATATCGGCTATCACAACACGTCGTTTCGCTACGGTTTGATCCAAGACCTGGCGCTAGATCTTGACGACCTCACTGAGGTGATCGCTTCGCAGCCTGTTTCTGATGCAACAGGATATTTGCGACTCCGTAACTTGGAGGAGCAGCTTCGTACCGAGCGACCGATGATCGCAGATGAGTCAATCGACTGTGTGCTTTCCAATTGTGTTCTGAACCTGGTACGTCAACCTGATCGCAAAAAAATGTTCTCCGAAATCTTTAGGGTGCTTCGGCGTGGCGGACGAGCGGCGATTAGCGACATTGTCAGTGACGAGAGCGTGCCCGAACGGTTGCAACAAGACTCAGCTTTGTGGTCGGGATGCATCACGGGCGCGTTTCGTGAGGATGAGTTCCTGGCGGCCTTTGAAGACGCTGGGTTTCATGGCATGGAGTTGGTCAAGCGAGAAAGCGATCCGTGGCGAACCGTCGAGGGGATTGAGTTTCGAAGCGTTACCGTTGTCGCCTATAAGGGCAAGCAGGGTCCTTGCCTAGAACGTAATCAGGCGGTCGTGTATCGGGGACCATTCAAGAAAGTCGAGGACGATGACGGTCATGTTTTCCGACGTGGAGATCGGATGGCCGTCTGCGACAAGACATTCGGGCTGCTTCAGCAGGCCCCTTATCTCGAAATGTTTGCTGCGGTTGAACCCCGAGAGAGAATTCCGCTCGAGAATGCTGTGCAATTTGACTGCCGCCGCAGTGCGAAGCGAGACCCGCGTGAGACCAAGGGGACGGATTACGACGCAACGTCGGATGCTCCTGCCGGTGCCTGTAGCGATGGAGCATGTTGTTAAAGGATGGGCAGAGTAATTGCTCAACGGTATCAGTCGAACAAACGTCTCTAGATGGATTGCCATTTTGTCATTACCACTCGTGCACCAAGATGAGGAAGGAAACGCCGCGATTGAGCGAGAGATCCTCGAAGGCGTTTCTCCCGGGCGAAGTATGCCGCTTTTTCGTCAAAAGATTCGCGAATGTGGAATCGATGGGCTGAAAGCCACCGGCATCGAAATCCTGCAGATTAATGTCGGAAAGGTTTGCAATCAAACTTGTACGCATTGCCACGTCAATGCTGGACCAACTCGTCGCGAAAGCATGTCTCGCAAGACGGCAGAGGCGGTCATCGATGTGCTTTCGCGCACTGGCATTCCCACGCTGGATATCACAGGGGGGGCACCGGAGATGAATCCCAACTTTCGGTGGTTGGTTGAGCAGGCCCACGCACTGGGGCGACGAATCATCGATCGCTGCAATCTGACTATTCTGGTGGCTGGCGGATTCAGGGATCTTCCAGAGTTTCTGGCCGAACACAATGTGGAGGTTGTTGCCTCGTTGCCTTGTTATCTCGAGGAAAACTGCGACAGCCAGCGAGGTGACGGCGTCTTTCGCCGCTCCATTGAGGCATTGAGACGGCTCAACAGTCTCGGCTATGGACTTCCCCGATCTGAGCATAAACTTTCGCTGGTCTACAATCCCATCGGCCTATCACTGCCCCCCCGGCAGGAACAGCTGGAAGCGGATTATCGCCGAGAACTACGAACTCGCTACGGTATTGAGTTTACGCATCTGCAAACGATCACCAATTTGCCCATCAGTCGCTTTTTGGACGATCTCTTGAAACAAGACCGACTGGATGAATACCTGCAACTGCTCATCGACAATTTTAATGTCGCAACCGTTGGAGGATTGATGTGTCGAACGATGATTTCGGTCGATTGGCAGGGCCGCCTGTTTGATTGCGATTTCAATCAAATGCTCGATTTAGAACTGAGTGGACAATGCCCACGAACGATCCACGATTTTGACTTCGGCAAGCTTGCCAATCGTGCGATCAAGACAGGCCGACATTGTTTTGGATGCACTGCAGGCTGCGGTTCGAGCTGTCAGGGCGCGATTCTTGCTGGCGGGGAATCACCAGTAACGAACATTCAATACTGAAGCACCAGGTCAGTCTGATGATCGATCCAATCTTTGCCCATCTTGTAAGAAACCGAAGTGACAGTCGTCATCTTTGTATAGGGCTCAAGTTTTCCCGTAACAATCCGATTCGAGTAAAGACATGCAACAATCAAAAATTCAAAAACAGTTTCGTTCCATCAGCAAAATCTCCGGTTTTGCAGTGGCAATCATCACTTCATTTTCAATGGTAAGCTTGGCATCGGCTCAGTCTGGAACACGTGCGGTACCGCAGTCCGGAAAAGTCGCGGGAAGCGGAACAACGAGTCCCACAAGCAGCGTTGGTCTTCAAGGCTACTGCCCTGTTTGTGTCATCGAGATGAAAAAATGGATGAAGGGGAGCACGCAGTTTTCTGCGCAGTACGACGGAAAGACGTATTTGTTTCCCGGTGAGGAGCAGCGGCAGATGTTTTTGAAAAGCCCAGAAAAGTACACGCCGGCACTTGGCGGTGACTGTGTCGTCGCGTTGGTTGAAATGGGAAAACGCGTGCCGGGAAATCTCAATCTCGGCGCGTTGCACGACAAGCGACTCTATCTGTTCGCAAATGAGCAGGCTAAGGGGATGTTTCTCGCCGATCGTGCAAAGTATGCGAACGCGGATTTGGCCCTCGGCGGCAAATGCTCGGTCTGCCGTGTCGAAATGAACCAAGAGGTTCTTGGATCAGCCGAGTTTACAAGCATCTACAAAGGACTTCGCTATCAGTTTCCGAGCAAGGATCAGCAGCAAATGTTTAATCAGAATCCAGACAAGTACAAAGTGGCGAAGTAGATCCCCTTGTCTTGAAGGCTGGCCCTTTCAACCTCGCAGCCGCGGAAAGCTCGCGTCGAAGCCATGGCGTGGACGTGAGTTTTTCGTTTTCTTTGCGGTAACACTGTTGGCGCATTTCAGTCTCGTATGAGTTCTGTTTCAGGATGAAACGCTTTCCATGCAAACCAGAAAGAGTGCATCCAAAACACACCGCTATCGGCGTCGGTCACGCGAGCGGTTTGCGACGTTTTATTGAATGCAATCGAGTATGATTTTCCTCCAAGAGTGTATTTTCGGGCCGCTGACATGCCCGGATCGGGCTCTGCGATTCGATGAGCGTTTGCTTTTCCCTCATCGGTCCAAACAACGAGGATCGGCGTCTTGGCGGGTAGTGTGCGGTCCAAAGGTTGGACAGGAAACATCAGATTGGGTGAGTTGAAATACTGAGCATAGGGGTTGTGGCGATAGTCCCTGATGTGCCCGGTCTTGCTGGAAAGTACTTTTGTTTCAGGGTGCATTTTTTTCCACTCGCCCCAGGTCACCAATTCCATTGGTAACGTCTTTAACTTTTTGCCTGCGGCGGGTCCCGAAACGCCCTCTCCAAGGACTTGTGACCACAAACTTTCTGGCTGTCCCCCTCTGTCGTAGATCAGAACGTTGCTGTTGTAGAGCAAGCCCGAGACGCCAAATTCTCGCACACCAAGAGGTGTTCGCCGGTCGAAAACGGCGGCTGAGTCACAGAGTGGGCAATAGGTGACCGCGAACGGAATCTCATCGAGCTGATCGTTGACAATTTCGTGGAAATTCAAGATTCGAATCGGATAGGCTCTGACATTGGCTCCGGATCGCACTCCGACGACTCGGTCTGAGGGGCTCAAGAAATCAGCCTCATTAGCGCCTACAAAAGTGGGACTCGTCAATGCAGGGATGCCATCTTTCGGAGGTCCGCCAGCACGAATTTCGTTTCGAGGAATTATTGCGTTTCTCAAGTCGAAACCCACACCTCCATGCTGAATGATGAGGCGGCTTAGGCTTGAAGCTGATGAATGGTCGTCGACATGCTGGCTTTCTAGCGTTGACCAAAGAGACAGCGCAACGCCGATCGATATCGATATCGCCATCATGATACGTAACTTTAGTGACATGATTTTCTCCGCAGTTTTCGGAACCAAGAACAGAACCCGAGTGGATTCCGATACAGATTATTCTCGACCATCATTTCGCTGTCTGTGAATTGGGGCACGGAAAACTCGTTCGTGAGAGACGATAAGAGACCACGGGACGCAACTGCGCGTAACAGAGTCCGCCTCGATATGTATTTCGTCGACTTGGCGGAGACTGACTCGCAAGAGTCATCACGTAGCGAGGGACGATCTCTCAGGGTTGGATCACATCCGAAAACTAGGCATTATGGAAATCACAATGAAAATGACCGTCGTACATTGCTTATTGGTGCTCTGCAGCTCGGCAGTACTCTTGGCGGCCTGTCAGGCCGGAGAAGAGGCTCCGTTTGCAGCGGCAGAATCATCTGACGTCAGCACAGATGCGCGTCATGGTGGTTCAGTCGGAACGAGAGTGAACAATCGGTACCATGCCGCTCGCAATGGCGACGTGCTCTTGACGACGGCAACGGCGAACGCTCACTCGCAAGGCCCCACATTGATAACGCTCGGCGCGGGCGACGATTTGCGGCGACATCTCAATGGTTCGCATCGCCGAGTGATCTTAGACTTCTACGCCGATTGGTGTGGGCCCTGTAAACAGCAGGGACGTGTATTGCATGAAATCGAACATGTGGCAGCGGATGCAAATGCTTTGATCATCAAGATCAATGTTGATCAACACAAGGATTTGGCGGAGATCTTCTCGGTGAAAGCTCTGCCTACGGTCATGGTGTACGGAAGGAGGACGATCCTTCAGCGACGCACAGGACTGACCAGCGCTGAGGTGCTTACGAGCTGGGTTCACTAGCAACAGTGATTTCCCACGGTATTCCCATTGGTCGCAACGGTGGGTTGAGTCCGGTCGTCTCTCTTGAAGTTAAACTCTGACAGAGAGCCTGAGGGCAGAGAGCCTGAGGGCAGCGGGAGTTTAGCTGCTTTGTCTTGAGCGTCATGATGCGTTACTGGACCATTGGGTGGTGACGGTGACAAAGGCTTCGGTGAGTTGTGTGAGTTCGTCTGCGGTGATCGTCAGTGAGGGGGTGAGGTAGATGCAGTCTCCAAAGGGACGCACCCAGACTCCCGCGTCGACGAAATGTTGCCTCAACTGATCCAGTTGGTGCAGCCTATCGACTTGGACGACCCCGATCGCTCCTTTGCAACGGACGTCGACCACATTCGAGAGATTGCGGCAGGGTTCCAGTGCTGTGACCAGTTGGGATTCGATTTGAGAAACCTGCTCCAAACGAGGCTCGGTTTCGAACAGATCGAGCGATGCGTTGGCCGCTGCACAGGCCAGAGGATTGCCCATGAAAGTCGGGCCGTGCATCAATGCTTTGCTGGGGTCGTCAGACAGGAACGCTTGATAGACCCCGTCACGGGCGACCGTAGCGGCCAAGCCGATCGCGCCCCCCGAAAGTGCTTTTCCCAGGCAAATGATGTCCGGCACCACCCCGGCTTGTTCGACCGCGAACATTGTGCCGGTTCGTCCGAATCCTGTCGCCAATTCGTCCGCGACCCACAGCACACCATGCTTGCGACAGCTGCGATCGATTTCGGTCAACACGTCCGCGGAGTGAAAACGCATACCGCCGGCGCCCTGGACCAGGGGTTCGATGAAAACGGCTGCGATCTGTTCTCCATGCCGCGTCAGGAATTCGTCGAACTGCTCAAGCCGTTCTGGCGAGTCAGGTATCGGCAGGCTGTGCTGTTGCAGCAGGGCGTCACCGAAGTGCGCGTGCATGCTGCGTTGAGGGTCGCACAATGACATCGCTCCCGTGGTATCGCCGTGATACGCATGGGCGAATGAGACGAAACGTGTTCGTTGTCGGTCTCCGAGGTTGCGATGAAACTGAATCGCCATCTTCATCGCAACCTCCACAGCCACGCTGCCGGAGTCCGAGAAGAAGACGTGATTCAGATCGCCCGGCAGGATCGCCGCCAATCGCGTTGCCAGCGTGGCGGCCGGTTGATGTTGAATGCCTCCCATCATCACATGTGGCATGCAGTGCAATTGCCGTGTCATCGATTCAACGATGTGCGGATGATTGTATCCGTGGCATGCGGACCACCAAGAGGCAAGACCATCGATCAACCGACGTCGATCGGAGAGAATGAGGAAAACGCCTTCGGTCCGAGCAACAGGCGTCGGCAAGGGTGCCGTTTGCATCTGGCAGTAGGGCATCCACAAGTGTTCGCGCGAGGCGGATTGCCATGCCGGAGTGCGATCGGATGCTTTGTCGAAGCCCATGGATGGTGATTGACGGAAAGTAGAATGCAAGGGTGAGCGGTTGACCGTGGGCCGTCAGGCACCGGGCATGTTACTGTTAAGTGTAGCGGGCAGTGTGTAAGGGGTAAGGCCCGGCCACTATCGAGAACGTCCCGCTTAGGACGCAGCGGAATCAGAGAAATTCACAGAAAGTGACGTTCAATCCCAAACAGCTCAACATATCCAAACGGATGACGCTACCAAACGCCATGAGCCGTGACGCGTAAGCGGCCGGGTATTACACGCTTCGAGCATCCGTTTCAGTGCGTCAAACCCGTGGCCTGACGGCCAGTGGCTCTGGGCGTATGACACCACGGAGCGTTTGTGCTAAGCGGGACGCTCGCTTGCGTGTCGCGGCTCACAAAGACTTGGTCGAAAGATGCGGGCCTGTAGGTTCAGTGCGGGGAATTCTGGCGAATCCCATTACGAAGAGTGAAGCGGGGTCGGACGATTTTCGGTGCGGGGTGTGTTCGCTGAAGTTCGCATGCGTCGGTACGAGAACTCGGAGACGGGATCGTTTAACATTTGATCCAAGCTGCGATCCAATTCGGCGGGATCGATCCGTACGTCACCGTGATGGACACATTGTTGCGGATTCACCCTGTCGGAAAACGCGTAGTAGTAATCTTGGCCAGCAGCGGTCGCGAGTGTGACGTAGCAGTTGGGGGTCAGGTCGACGCGATCGCGAATCTCCAAAACGCGTCCAGCGGGCGGCATCGCGATCATGTTGGTCAGCCCGGCTCCGTGGATCGACACCAGATGACTCGTCGATGAAAACAACTCGACTTGTTCACGCCACGAATATGAATCGGCCGCCACACTGTCAAAACGGTGATTCGTCAAAACGGATGCCAATTCGGCTTCGTTGACCACCCGACGCCGGTTCGCGTCTCGGCGACTGAGGAAGACTCGCCGCGTGCATGGGGCTGCAGTGCCATCTGTTGATCCAGCGCTGACATGCTTCCAAAAACGATCTCGCATGGCGTCGATCAAGTCCGGGCGAAAGGTTCCCGTGACTGCTGCATGACTTGGCAACACAAGTTCATCGCAGTGAACACGCTGAAATCGACTGAGCTGCCGAACGTCGGCCAGATCAAATGCGTCGAGACTGTCCCGGATGAACCCGTAGCGTTTGGCTGCAGCGGGCAACAACAACGTCAGCTCCGCCGTCGATCGGACTTGCTCGGCCAACAGCAGCCTCGGTAGTGCATCGCAGATCCAGTGAAAGTATCCACAGCTCCAGTTGTCTGTGATGCAGAGGGCGGGGTTCGTCATGCGAGATTTTGGGCGAACCAGCGATTCGGCAAATGCTCGCCAATGTTTCCTGCGTCGATAGAACTCCGCGGGGCCGTCGTCGGTGGCGAAGCATTCGCGGAGGTATTCACCTTGCCATCGGATCGGGCCACGACCGGGCACCGTGATTTGGTGATACGTGGTTACCGAAGTTTCCGGCAAGGCACAGCCGCCCGCGAGATTGTCAAACATCCAGTCATCGACGGGCTGGATGTTTTTGGGCGGACGAATCGGATAGTGGCTTGCAGCGTCCAACGCATCGATCGAATGGCCAATGCTGGGGCGGCCAATGCTGGGGCGGCCAGCAGACGAGCGTTTTTGGGGCGAGGAGCAGGGGAGCCGATTCATCGAAAAACATTCCGGGCGGATTCTTGAGAACCAATCACACCCGATAGATCAATCGGCTCGGGATGGCAAGACAGATTTGGGATCTGAAAGGCTGGGCAAAATCTCAGCGGCGTTCTCGCAGTTCCTGGACTTCACGTGTCAGACGCTCCAGGTGTTCTCGCATTTCAATGATTTGGCGGGTCAGATCATGCATCTTTTCTGGACGCACGGCATCGGGAGAGCCTGGTCGATGAATCAATCGCTGAGGAGGTGGGATGGCACCAGGAGGACGGTTTTCGTGCGGTGCGTTGACGCGTGGCGGCGCGTTGTCTCTTTCGTGATGTCGACTCTCGTGCTCGCGGAGTTCCCGTGCGGTGGCCTCGATCCGCTGCTGGATGTGATGGGCGACATCGGGCATCCCGGCGTGATGCAAGTGTTCGAGGGCTTGTTGCATGTGTTGCAGACGTTGGCGAATCTCGTGGGCGGGATTGTCATGTCCAGGTCCGTGTTGGTTGGGTCCGTGGTTTTCAGGTCCGCGGTTTTCAGGTCCGCGGTTTTCAGGCCCGTGATCAGCGTGCTCGTGGTCGCCATGCTCGTGCTGATCGGGATCGTGGTGGTCACCGTGCTGGTCGACATTGAATCGGTGGGCCAGGTGTTCCAGTTCTCGACGCATGTCTGCTGCGGCGTGCTCCAGTGTTTCGGCGGCGAACCGGTTGCCGTTTTCGCCTAACTGTCGGGCGCCCCTGATACAAGCTTCCACGCGCTGCTCCAATTCACGTTTCTCGTCGTGCATGCGTTCCATCCGGGCTTCCTGATCGCGATCATTTCGGTCGTCATCGGCGCGGACATGAGAATTCTTGGAAAGCCCGATTGTCCCCAACAACAGGACAACAGCAAAGCAAATGCGGAGCGGCATGGAGTGTGGGCAAGGCATTAGTTGGTTCACTCTTGGTGGGAGAGGGAGGGAAACGACTGATACGCTCAATGTAGCATCGGGATGGTGGCAGCAGTGCCGACCGCGTCGGTGTTCCTTTGAGAGCGGATCAGTTAATCTACTAGGCGACGGAAATTCTGGTGAATCCCATTACTTTGAGGATCAGGATTCAAGTGTCCAAGTTTGTCATTCTAGAACACCGCATCGGCCCCGGTTTTGCTCGCAATCCGGATAGGATCACGCCGGATAGGATCACTCAAAATGCCGTGCATTGGGACTGGATGTTTCAGACGGGAGACGTCCTGAGGACCTGGGCAACCGATCCGATCGCCGGTCTGGCGGATGCAGTGGAGTGCTGCGACGAGGCGGGCGCTGAGCGACCCGCATTGTCTGGAGTCAATGTAGCACAGCGACTGGCCGACCACCGGATCGCGTATTTGACGTTGGAAGGGGACATCGGTCGGCAGCGTGGAACGGTTCGACGAATTCTGTCGGGAGTGTTCGGTCTACTATCGGATGAGCCGGATCGCTTTTCGGCGGAATGTTCACTGGACAGGCGTGTCGGACGACTGGCCATCGAGTTTCACCGAAGCGTTCCAGAGCGATCAGACGAAGTGCGTGACGCTGATCGCACTGCGTCCGATGCAGAATCGCTATGCGAGTTGTTGTGGGAACTCGACTCCGAATCGTCACCGGATTGATCTAAAACAAGCATCGTGGCACCGGGCAACATCGTCAAACCCAGCAGTTCGTGTTCCGCGATGGAAACGAACCGATGGACACGGCCCTGAGGTTGAAAGGACGCTTCCGCTTTGGGGCCGGTGTGACCTGCAACACTGAGAATGCCATCGGTCATTTGGACGGACTCCACCACAACGGGACTGACGACGTATTTTGGATGATCTCTGGGAACACTGATCAGTGCGACGGGACCTTCGTCAGTCAGGTCCCATTTGACATCGACATCCCCCTTGGCGGCTTCGTTGGTGATGTTGTCGAGAAAGCGTTGCATGGGCAGCGGCAGTGCGCCCGCACGTAGATTGCTGATCTGAACAGCCAGCAAGTTGGCATGCTCTGTTAGCTTCACCGACACCTGGAAAGAAACCACGGTATCGATTTTGCGATTCTGGTATTTCGCCGCCACCAACATGTGGTCGTCGCGGATCAAAATGCGAGGGTCGCTGACGCCGCGTGTCAGCAGGATAGGAAACTTGCGAGGCAGCTCCTCCAGCAACCAAGCGTTGATTTGTTCATCGCTGAACTTTGCCCGCCAGGAGCCGCTCTTTGCCGCTTGACTCTGAAGCTCCTCGACGTTGGCGGTCAACTCTGAACTCGCCTCTGCCGTTTCCACCGGCATCCGCTCGATCGCTTCGGCGTAAAAGTCAGGAACTTGTTGAGTCTGGCGATGAGCCCAATAGAGAACCCCCGCACCCACGATGCCTATTAGCACGAGGGTCATCACAATGCGTTTGATCCATCGCCACATGCAGGGCCTCAGAATCTAAGGGGAGTTGGTAACCAATTCTTGATACGTTCTGCCACGGTCGCTTGTTCACTGGAGGCCCCCGGTGATCGACCGTCACCTGGTTCGCTGGCGCTGTTGGTTCCCTGGGCAGGCGGGGCTGCCTGAGTGGTCGGGGGGACGGGCTCGGTGTTGATCAAATGCCGGGCCCATTCATTCTGCAACAAACGTGCCGCGTGTGTGAGGTCTCCGTGTTGTAAACCCTGCATGGCCAAAAAGGCTTTTCCTTGCAGCTCGGCCCGCTCATTTTGCAGCGGGAACCAATCGTGCAAGTGCACATCGTCGATCCAGACTTGACCATGCGACAGGCTGTCTATGGTCAATCGTAGCGAGTCCACCCGTTCCGGGTCCAGGTTGGACACTTCCAAAACCAACGTTCTGGGTTGCCATTGTCCGTTGAGTGGCACGAGTATTTCATTCGCAAAACGAATGGGTCGGCCATTCTGATTGGCTTCGATCGAGACCCGTAATCGGTGCTGTTGGTCGCCGCTGCGCATCGCACCTCGACACGCCAGCGACACGGCCAAACGTCCGGTGGCAGGAGGCGAAATGGTTTCACTGACGATCCAAGTCCGACCGAGTCCCTGAGAATCGGTGGTCATCCGTACCGACTGTTTCCCCTCCACGGCCTCGCCGGTGTCCAAGACGACGGAGTCGAGTGGATGCTGGGTATGCATCCATCCTGGCACTCCGACCGCGCCAGATCGCTCGAATCCTCCGTTGGACAGCAGCCCACCGTCGGCTGGTTGCGCGAGTTTGGCAATGCGTTGGATGACGGCTGCGACATGGCTGGAGATCGCTGCACGCGTGCTGGGGTCATCGATGTCAGGACTCTCCCATCGCGTCAAAGGCATACGGACAATCGTGCCCGTTTCGGTCGCATCAACGGGCAGCGACAGCACGCGAGTTTCGGATGGACCCAGTGTCACGACAATCGGATCGACCTTTCGACCGACCGCATTGATCGCTTGCGCTGCGAGCTCGGCACGCTGCAAATTGCTCATTGCAGGAGTGTCCTCATTCAGTGCTCGTGTCCAGTTTCCGTCGTCGGCTCTCGGATGCAGCACCATGGTGTTTTGCCAAGGTGTCACGTTGCAAATCCAAACCAGCAACTGGTTGTTGTGATACGCGAATCGCAGTTGAACGGTTTCGTTTTTCTGATCGGTCGGTGACATCGAATGCATCGGACCGACCGGCAATTGTTGATACCAACTCAGCAAGTCCAGGATTTCGGTGTCGATGCTGCTCAAATCGCCGGAGGAATCGACCACCACCATCACGGGATCATGAAACCGGATGGCTTGATTGATGTCGTGCCGCAAGCTCTCGGAATGTTGCCAGCAAGGCGAACCGGAGTCACTGGCACAAAGCCCCAGTCGCACCGCGGTGGACAGAGAACCCGTGAGTTCACTTTTTTCTGTAACCGTTTTGGGCTCTGCATTCAAGTCGCCCATCCATGGATCGGTCGCATGTCGCCGACGATCCGCCATCGCGATCAGTCTGCCATGAGCGGCTGCCCCGGCTTGACGTTTCCACTGCACGAATCCCTCGGGTCTCGTCGAGAGAATCGTCGTGGCGTGGTCGGGTAATTGATTGGCGATCGATTGATAGAATTGGTAGCTGGTTTCTCGGATCCATTGCTGCAGGACTTCTTTGCCGGAACGCTGGACCCAAGCGGCCAGACCGGCACTCTCCGTTGGCACACTACCCAAGCCACCCGGCAATACGCTCGCTTGCATGACACCGGATTTCGCAAACCGTTGCAGCGTCGCGAAGTCATGGGCGTCTGATTCAGCAGGCAAAGAAAGGTCGTTTCCGTCGTCCGTTTGTAAAATAACACCTGCAAAGGAGGTTTCTGATTGGATGGGTCCGACCGCATCCATTACAAAACGCTCCAACTCTCGACGCACGGTCGGATGCAGCAAGTTGTAGGCAACCGGTCGGCCACTGCCTGATCGCAACAGGCCAGACGCCGCCGGATTGGTTTCCAAGCCCTGTTGCCGCAAATGCTCCAGTCGTGTCAGCCGAATCTGAGTACTCACATCCACGTAACAGGCCAATCCAAACTCGCTCATCCAACGAGCAAAGCAGGCTGTACGATACGCATCGTACTGATTCTGTTCACGCGAGGGAGTACATGAGTTGGTTTCAAACCACACTCGCTGGTTGTCATTGACGGGCAATGAAATCGCGTTGTACCCGGATGCAATCGCGTGGTTGGCGACACGCTTCGACGCCACCCAGTATCGATACATTGCAACGGTCGATGGATGTAGGTTTTGGTCGGAGATGCGTTGGGCAGTGTCAGTGGTGATCGATTCCGGCCATGACAACCCCTTCAGACGAAAAACGGCAACACGACCGGTGTCCAGCGAACCGCCAGAGTTGGTTGCCTGTTCCGAAGAATGAGTCAGATCCTCTGGACCTGATGCCACGGTGATCGACACGAACTCGATGCTTTGCGATGAACTGCGGTTGACGATCCGAATGAACTCGTCCCCATCGCGTGGATAGTGCACGAACGAAAACTCGTCCCAAGCGGACGACGATGTTTCACTGATCGATAGCAACCGGTGAGGACTATCGAGCGACTGACTGGGCAGAATCAGTTGCTGGACCGGGAGATCGAAATCGTCGCGGTTGGAGATCTCCACCGATGCATCGATTTGCTGGCCAGATGGAACGCGCAGGGTGATTCGGTGCGGCGAGAATCCTTGCCGATGTGGCAGCTTTGCCGAGTAGGTTTCTTGGGGGGGCAGCACCGAGACCGGTGTGCCGGCACGCTCAACAGATGGCAGTTGACGTTTCTTGACGATGCCATTGCCGGGAATCCATCGGGTTGCGGACTCTGGCAACCATTGCGAGATCTCCCAGTCGCTGTGTTTCGCAGGATGAATCGTCGCCAGCGTTTGCCAAACGATGCTGTCTTTCAGCGTGCTTTGCACCGACGATCTCGCCGCATCGTTCCCAGGAGCGGCAAACACGATCAGCGGACGGCGAAGCTCCATCAGGGTTCGTTTTTGACCACGCAGCCGAGAGAGCAGGTTCCCCGAATCATCTGTCATCACGCGACAACGTATTTCGTAAACGCCGGGCTGGTCCGGTGCGACTTCGTCGACCCTGATCGGACGGCCGTTGCCGAATGCGTCGATGGCAACCTTTGTTTCTTCTGCAACGACCGTTCGTCCATCGTCGACTCGGATCAGTTCGTATCGCATCGAGACGTCTTGCGAAGGCGCGGTGAGCAACGACCGAATCTCAACGAACACCGACGCGGATTGTTCCGCTGAGAGCAAGGGCCATGTCGGCGCGTCACTGGTGATGCGAATCACGTCTTCGGCAATCCTGCCGATCGACCACTGCAAGCCGCTGTTGTCGGCAGTGGATACTAAGGGCTCGGCAAGCAATTGAGCGGCCGTTGTGGTGGTCGGTGGTATCGCTTCGGCACCGGGCACGACCGGACGAAACGTCACTGTGAGGGGTGTCTCCGGCGGACCTTGAAAAACAAATCGAGTGCGACCCGACAACGTCAGAGCGTCGCTGCGAAACGACAATGATTTGCCATCGGCGCTCAACATCAACGCCCCGGTCGAACTCTCGTCCTGGCTCGCGTTGATTACTTTGGTGAAGATCGCGCTGGGCGAATTGACCGAGACGGTGAACTCACACGCTCGGGCTTGAGGAGATTGCCATGCCAATTGCAGTTCCGCATCGATCGCATCACCGATCTGCGACTCACTGCGCAGTGGCGGCGACTGGCCCAACACACGGTTTGGCGAAACGATCCCCAGCAATACGAGGAAAACGAACGGACACACCGCAACCATCGCCCCACGGCGAAGCGGCGCGACCGTTTGTCGCCGATAGATCAGACATCCTTGTCCATGCATTCCGAAGAACCCTTGAGAGATCCAGCGTCGCATTGCTTGCAATTGCGCGACACTGCCATCGGCGAGAGTAGCTGTTGGCCGGGTGACGCGTAAAGATTGAATCTGTGTTCACATCTGTGTTCACTATTGTTTGCGCGTCGTGATGCGTTCTCGCCGCAATCGGTGAGAGGTATCGAAAAGCCTCAGAAAAGAGAGGCAAACCACGCCGACGGTTCCCAGCGTGGTCGCGCCGGCGATCAAAAACATGATCACAATCTGGTATTTCACCGCTTGCATCGGCGCCATTCCGGAAACCAGTTGGCCCGTCATCATGCCGGGCAGGCTGACGAGACCGACGACCATCATCGAGTTGATGATCGGGATCATCCCCGTTCGAATCGCGTCACGCATCGATGACTGGGCGGACTCCCAGCGTGTCGCACCCATTGCCAGCAAACTTTCGATTCGATCTCGCTGAGAGGACAGGTTTTGAGTGAAGGAACTCAAGCCGACGGAGATTCCGTTGAGCGTGTTTCCCAGCACCATGCCCAGCAGGGGGATCGCGTACTGCGGCTGATACCACTTTTCCAAATCGCGGAAGACGACCAGTAGGGCGAATCCGGTCACCGACCAAGCGCTGATCCAAACGGCCGTGATCGCAACGGCCCGCATCCCGGCGAAACGGTGTGGGCCGCGGCCGGCCGCCGTCAAAGCAGCGATCAGCGTCATCACGGCCCCCACGCCGATCACCGGAGCCCAGTGCTGCAGCCGGAAAATGTACGATAGCAAGTATCCGACAAGCAGCAGTTGCACGACGGTCCGCACGCTGGCGATCAACAGCGTCCGCTCAAGCTTGAGTTGCATGAGCACCGAGATCACGCCGTTGACCAAGACCAGTGAGGTGGCCAAGGCGACGTGATAGAAATCGAGCTCCAAGTATGGACGCATCATTCAGTGGCCTATCGAGTGGCCCGCTAAGAGTGAAATGGACCGCTGGGTCATCCGCTCTGACTGCCGGGCATCGTGCGAGACCCACAGGAACGATCGCCCGCTCTGTGAAGCTTGCCATTCCAAGATCAAGCTCTCCACCAACGCAGTGGTGTCCGGATCGATCGCCGCAGTGGCTTCGTCCAAGAGCAAGATGACCGGATCCAACTGCAACGCGCGAACCAACGCAATCAACTGCGATTCGCCACCGGACAATTCCGAGTGCAGCTGTGATAGCATGTCGCCAGGTCGGCCCAAGCGTTTCAGCCAATCCGCAGCGTGCTGGCGAGAAAATTCACGATGACGATGGATCGACAGGGCGTATGGCATTCTCAGTACGTCCAGGACCGTCTCATCAAACTGGGCGGTACGTTGCTGGACGTACATCACTTGGCTGCGAAAACGTGGAACGTCTTTGTCCGCCAAGGTGGCACCCCGCCATTGCAGCGTGCCTCCGTCAATCGGTTCCAGCATCGCAAGGCTTCGCAGCAGCAAGCTCTTTCCGCTGCCGGACGGCCCGGTCACCGCGATCCGTTCTCCACCGTTGATCGAGAGTGACACATGATCAAGCACCGCGCGGCCCTTGAAAGAGCGACACAGCTCGGTGGCTTTCAGCAGGACGTCGTCGGTCACGTCAGGTCTTCATTCTCCCAAGGGTCATCCCACTGGTTCCACCGTTCCAAGTAAGTTGCATAGGCGGCACACAGATCGGCACGCTGCTCGATCCATGCTTTGGATTGGGCGACCAGCTCCAGTTCTCGCTCGAGAGACATTTTGCCGGTCAGGACCATGGAACGCAGAAAGACAAAGTACGTGTCCAGAACATCGCATCGGCAATAGTCGCTGATGGCCTGCAAGTCCCCCGCGTCGTATTGCTCCTGGACTTGGTCGCCCGTCAAAGTGATCTTGCCGGGTTTGCCGAGGATCTGAGCCGCCAGATTCAGACCGCCGTTGAAACGCGTCGCACTGAAATTCGTCAACAGATCTTGCAGGTCCATGTGGGCGTCGACAGAAAACCGATTGCGTGGCGATCGATAGCCGTCGGATTTGAACCACTGGCCGAGCGAGATTCCGTAGCGAAAGGCGGCCATTTCCATCAGCGGGAGGTCAAAGGTGCGTCCGTTGAAGGTCACCCATTGCGGGCGTTTGTAGACCTCCCAGCCCTTCCAAAAGTGGGCCGTGATCACGTGGCTGCGAAACTTGGGCTCGTCCAAGGAAACCAGATCGATCAACTGAAAATCCTTGGCGACTTTCGCCACCACGACGGAAATCGGCATTTGGAACGTGTAGGGTATGAAGGTCGTCCCCTTTTGCTCCATCAATTCGTCCTGGTAAGTCTTAATCGCCTCACAGGCAGAAAGACCCTGTCCCGGGTAGCGGACTTTCGCGATCAGCTCACCATCGGCGATACTTTCGCAATCAAAGACTAAATGAGCTACGGCTTCTGGCATCGCGTAGGTTCGATCAGGATGGAGACGAAGTCATGAACGCCGAGGCGATAACTTACCACACCCGCCCGATTGTCGAACCCACCCGGAGCAACAACGCGAGATGATTTCGAACGACCCCAACCACTCGTACCATCGCGTCGTGATCCGCCGGGATCGCCTGCTGGAGAGGTTTCTCCGCTATGTCCAGATTGGCACGGCGGCGGATCCGCACAGCCAAACCTATCCCAGCACGGCATCTCAAGCGGCGTTGGGCAAGATCCTGCTCGCCGAGCTGCAGGAGATGTCCGTCGACGACGCCCACCAAGACGAAAATGCACTCGTGTGGGGAACCGTGCCCGCGACAGACGGCGGCGGCAGCCCCGCGGTCGCTTTGGTCGCCCACATGGACACCTCGCCGGAGGCCCCGGGGGATAACGTTCGGCCGCAAGTCATCGATGCGTACGCGGGAGGCGATATCACATTGCCGTCAGGCGAGATGATCCGAGTCGACTCGTGCCCGGCGCTAAAACAACTGATCGGCAGCACACTTATCACAACCGATGGCACCACGTTGTTGGGTGGAGACGACAAAGCCGGTGTGGCGATCATCATGGAACTCGCCCACACTCTGATCGAAAACCCGCATCTGATGCACGGCCCGGTTCGAATCCTGATGACTTGCGACGAAGAGATCGGCCATGGCACGGACAAGATTGATCTGGATAAACTCGATGCGACGGTCGCCTACACGGTGGACGGCGGCGGTGCAGGCGATATCGACGTGGAAACCTTTTCGGCAAATGCCGCGACGGTCCGATTCATCGGCGATAACATTCATCCGGCGATCGCCAAAGGACGCATGATCAACGCCGTGCGTGCGGCGGCCGATTTTGTCGCTGCCTTGCCGCGCGACACCGATACGCCGGAAACAACCGACGGACGCGATGGGTTCATTCATCCCCATACGATCAGCGGTGGTGTCGGCCAGGCAAGGGTCGATCTGATCTTGCGTTCCTTTGAAACCGACGACCTGGATCGCTACGCCGCTCAGCTCGAGCAGGTGGCGCAATCCGTGGCCGATAAAACGCCGGGCCTGAAATTCGAAGTCTCCATCCGACGTCAGTACCGAAATCTGCGTGACGGACTGCAATCCTTGCCCCAAGCTGTCGATTTGGCCCAACAAGCATTCCAGAATCTCGGACGCCCTTGCAGCCTGGAGATTGTCCGCGGCGGGACCGATGGTTCACAATTGACCGAGCGAGGTTTGCCGACGCCTAACCTGTCCAGTGGACAACACAACATCCACAGCGTTCGTGAATTTGCCTGCTTGGATCAAATGGTTCAGGCGGTCGAACATCTCATCGAGACCTTGCGGTTGTGGAGCGAACAGCGATGCTAGTGGAGCGTCAACTTTTAATCTTTCGGTGAGCCGTCCATCAAATTGGGCAGCAAACGCAAAGCGGATAATGAAATGATTTCCCCAGAAAAAGTACGCTTCGGCGACCTGGACAGCTACGTCGTTGCTCCGCGCAGTCGACCGGAATTGGCCGTCGTGCTGTGCCACGGCTATGGCGCCCCGGGACATGACCTGCTGGGCGTGGCGATGGAATGGATCGAGTGCCTGGGTTCGGATGCGTCGCGAATTCTGTTTGTTTGCCCGATTGCACCTCACTCGCTCGCGGAGTTCGGGATGCCCCAAGGTCGCGCATGGTGGCCGCTGAACATGGCCGCGCTGATGGACATGGTCCAGGCCAAGCGGTTTGATGAACTGCACCAAAAAGAGCCGCCGGGAATCGTCGAGGCTCGGGAGGCACTTTCCTCACTGATCCGTGCCGTCGTCCGTGAAGTCGCCAGAAAAGAAATCCCGTCAGGAGAAAAAGCGCCCCTTGCGCTGGGCGGATTTTCTCAGGGGGCCATGCTCTCGATGGAAACCACGCTCCGAGGTGACATCCCCAAGCCACAGTTGCTGATGCAGTTTTCTGGAACCGTCGTGTGCGAGTCTCAGTGGAAAGCAGCCATGCCAGATCACTTGGCGGGAGTCCAGGTCTACCAAGCACACGGCACCCAGGATCCCATCCTGCCGTTCGAAAGCGCCAAGCGTTTGAGGGATCTGCTGAAAGAATCCGGTGCCGATGCACGATTCCATGAGTTCCTTGGACCACACACCATCGATTCGCAGTCGATCAACGACACCGCGGACGCCATCAAAGATCTGCTTGATCAATTGGAAATCTAAATGAAACAGCGATTTGCAAGTCGCCGTTGCGTGGGCGATGAATACTCAGCCGACTACCATCGACAACTGATAGAGAACGTGCCGGGCGACTGTGTTCTCTCGGTCATGCAGGACCAAATGCATTGGCTCTGTGAACTTGCCAGTAGCATCAGCACCGAACAAGTCGACCGAATCCATTCACCGTATGGATGGACCATTCGCCAAGTTTTTGAACACTGTGCGAACGCCGAACGTGTGAGCGGCTATCGAATCTTGCGGTTTGCCGCCGGTGACCCAACGCCACTACCAGGCTGGGACGAGAATGCGTATGCGGATAGCCGATTCGGCCTGGGCAACTTCTCGCACTTGATCACCGAGCTGGGCGATTTGAGAAAAGCAAATCTGATGTTGCTGAAGCGATTGTCGCCGCTTGCTTGGGACCGTCGAGGGACGGCCGACGGCCAGCAGCTCACCACGCGCGCGCTGGCGTGGATTGCCGCTGGTCACCTGCAGCACCATCTTGAGATCGTTGAAAAACGATGCGGTGTGATGGTGCCACGTCATTCGAATCGAGGCGAGTGATCCCGATTCATCGTCTCGCTGAGCCAAAGATTACTCAGCGGTTGTTTCCGTCGACTCTTCTTCTTGTGCCACTTCTTCTGGAGTGACTTCTGCAGCAGGCTCCACCACAGCGTTCTGTGGCTCACCGCAACCCGTCAGGGTCGTCAACGTGCAGAAAACGGGAAGCAACAGGAACAGGAATGCGAACTTGCGCATGATGGGCCTCGAATCTGGTTTGAATTGAAATCTGTGTCGGGACGTTATTCGTAGGCGGTCCCGACACAACCGCCAACTAGAAGTATTCCCTGGTAACCCATCCAGAACAAGCCGCCTAACGGACGAATAGGCTTCTCGCGGCAGTACAGTCCCTGCAAACGATCCAGGTTCCGGTGCCTCGAATAGGCAAGTGAACACGCCTGCCAAGCAGCTTGGAGCAGGAATCTGCCGTTCCCACCCCTTCACGCTTGATTCTCCGCCCGCAATCGCCCCAAACCGTTGTCTTCCTCTCCCCCGCAACGCCAAACCAGCGACCAAAAAAATATTGATGCCAGAAGGACACAAAACCCATTGGATTGCACGCCGACACGACCAGATGCTCCGGGACCAGGTGATCCGAGTCACCAGTCCACAAGGACGATTCCGCTCCGACGCCCGCAACGTATCCGGCAAAACCCTGACCGGTGTTCACGCGGCAGGGAAACATTTGTTCTACGAATTTGAAGGCCAGCGGATCGTACACATCCACCTTGGACGCTACGGCAAATATCGCGAGCATAAAGTCCCGCCGCCTCCACCGGTCGGCCAAGTACGGTTGCGAATGATCGGTACACAAGCGTGCATCGATCTGAACGGCCCGACGACCTGTCGTGTGATCACTCTCGAAACACGAGATGAGATCGTCAGCAAGTTGGGACCAGACCCTTTGGCCGGAGGCCGCAAATCCGTGGCATGGGATTCTATTTCCGTAAGCAAGAAACCGATCGGTGCGTTGCTATTGGATCAATCCGTGATCGCCGGCGTGGGAAACATTTTTCGCGCCGAGTTGCTTTACGAGATAGGGATGGATCCCAATAAGCCCGGCAATGCATTGACCAAGCCAGACTTTGATCACATGTGGAAAGTCTTGACCAGGATGATGAAGACGGGATTGAAATACGGCAAGATCATCACCGTCACAGCCAGCGAAGCCGGCAAGCCAATCTCCCAGTTGGCCGACAGCGAACGCTTTCGAGTCTATCGCCAACCAAACTGCCCCGGTTGCGACTTCGCAATTGAAACCACAGACCTAGCGTCAAGAAAACTCTACTGGTGCCCCCACTGCCAATCCCAAGCACGTCAGGCTTTCTAGCCTGTCACCTCTTGTCCCGGTCCCTTCGCCGCGACGCACCAGGCCTGGACAACACATGACGTTCGACGTAGCGGCAGACGGTAGAGAAGTGGTCGTCACTTTGAACAGCAAAACTCTTGTAGCGGCCTTGGTAGAGATGGCCGGTTCCGGTGGTGTGATAGTGTGCATGGTAGCGTGCCGTATGAGTCATCGTGACCCAGTACATCCCGGCGACATCGCATTTGGGGGGACGAGGCATGGATCGAACCCAAGGCTACGAAACGAGGGCGAGACCAACTCCACAAAACCCTACCAAAGAGAAAGCTACCCCTTCAACCAAAAAGGCTCCTGATATTCTTTTGTCAACGCTGGCGAAGGTAAGCAAGCAAGTCGGCCATTTGCTGTGGCGTCACTTCCTTTTCGATCCCCTCGGGCATCAGGGAAATGTCGTTGGATTTGATTTCCTCGATTTCATCTCGCGAAACGGAGACGACTTTGTTTTCCGCCATCTTCAACACCACGTTCCCTCCCGAATCATTGACGATCAATCCACTATAGACTTCACCGCGATCGGTCAGAATCGAATAAGACGTATAGCGTGGCTCGACCTTTGCATTGGGATCTAAGATGTCATAGAGCAAGGCTTCCGGGCTGCGATTGACCGCGTCTGTGAGGTCAGGTCCGATCTCGTGTCCGACATCTCGCAATCGATGGCAGTTGGCACATGCGCGTTGAAACACGGCCGCGCCATGTTGAGGCGATGCGTCAGCGGTCAAGGCCGACTGATACTGCCCGGCGACCGCACGGCGATTGGCCGATACCGCACCGCCTAACAACTCAGACGCAAGCGAGCGGATGGACGCGTCGCTGTGTTTGAGCAGCCGAACACGTTGATCGATGGATAGCAATGATGGCGACATGGTTTTGTCTTTCATCGCCTCAAGCATCGAAAGGGTCCCATCAGTGCGACGCAGCATGGTATCCATCGCTATGGGACGCGCCGCCGGCGCGAGTTGAGACCAATGCTCAATGAGCAACTGACATTTGGCAGTCGATACGACGCGGGAAAATGAGCGAACGGCCGCGACTTGAATCTCTGATGGTTGATCCGCACGGAAGAGCTCACGCCAAATCGGCAAGCTCTCTGCTTCACCGCGTTGAGACAACAGCCCGATTGCAGCAACGCGGCTTTCCAGAGATGCATCGGGATCGCTCAGCACCGATTCGCCGTCTCGGATCCAGTCGGCCAGAACGCCGGCGACCGCGGCAAGTTCGCTTGGGGGCGACTTCACAAAGGCCGCCAAGGTCGTTCGCCCCATGGGGCCACGATGTCGCTGCAAGCCATCCGCAAAACCAACGACGGCGGCGTATTGCCACCATGCTTGGAGCGGTGCGGGGTCGCCAAAGAATGACCGCACAAAATCCCGGATTTCGTTCGTCTCTCCGCGAGCGCCGGTGATGGCGGCCAAATCATGAACAAAGGAAAGCCGATCGTCGGTGGCGGAGGAAACAAACTCCGCGTCGGCTACACACGCTTTCAGCAGTTTCGTCGAACGCATTGCCGCCGTCGTCAGGATAGCGTCCCGAATCAGTGAGTCGTTGAAATGTTGTTTTGCTGCGTTGGCCAACGCAGCGGTCGCCCCTTCTGACGTCGTGCCGCCCAACGAAATCACGGCTTGCCGCACCACCGAATCGTCGGTGTCTCCCACGTGGCCGATCAAGGTGTCCAGCAATGCTTCGTTGTCGAGTCTGTCCGACGAGAGTTGAGCCGCTGCGGCGCGGACATGCCAGTCGGAATCTCCCAGTGCAGCGATCAAGTCTTGATCCTCCAACGCATGGATCCCCGCAAGAGTCCAGAGACAGTGCAGCCGTCCACTGGAACTTTGACTCAATCGCAACTGCTGCCGCAATGCCACCACCATTTCGCGTGAGCTGCCCGATGCGGCGTAGTCTTCTACGATCAGTTGTTGCGCGATGAATTGACGCCAGCCGTTCGGGTCGCTCAACATGGCGACTCGCTCAGCGACGGTCCTGGGCTCGACGTAGGGTGCTGGCGGAGACACGTCCTTGGCAACGATGCGATAGACGCGTCCTCGATCTTCTCCTGCGCGCCAATCCAACTTGGCGGCGATCTCTGGCGGCAAGAACTTGGGATGCTCGACCCACAGTCGATACATGTCGGCCAGATACAGTGCGCCGTCGGGTCCACTGGCGAGACTGGCCGGACGGAACCAGGGATCGGTGGATGCTAAAAAATCAACGCGTCTCTGAGCTCGACTTGCCGTCAGCATCGAGCCTTCGCGATCGATCACGCTGCGAGTCACAAGGTGCCCGATGGGTTCACACACAAACACGCTGTCTTGATAAGGTCTGTCGGATGTATCCTTTCCCAGGGCATCACCGGTCAACGCCGTCACACCGCACGCCGCGGTGTGCGTTCCCGCGTGAGAAAGGTAGTTGCTCTTCATCTCGATCAACGGATAGACGCGTGAGTCGCCGCCGGAGGGTGCAACATCGTATGACATCCGCGAGACCAAATGAAAGGGATTGCGCGCTGCGATCTCTGGCGTCAATGTAGTCGTGATGATCGGGTTGCGGTTGGTGCAGTAGAATCGGTTGCCCCAGCGATCGACCGTGTTGCCGAACTGTCCCCAACCGCCATCGGCACGAAATCGCAGCGTTCGAGGATCGAAGAGAAAGTCTCGCCGAGGCATCTCGACCGCTTCATCCGGTGACGCCGACGAGACGATCTTGCCGGGCCCGTAATTACAATGCACCCAGTTGTCGATTCCCCACCTCGGGTTTCCGATTTGCATCTGCGGGTGCGCGGGCGTGAATCCATCGAAGAGCACGTTTCGAACATCAGCGATGTCGTCGCCATCGGTATCGACCAAGTGCACGATGCGAGTTTGCTCCCCGATCAGCAAGCCGCCGCGATAGGGCATCGCGCTGTGACAAAAATTCAGGCCATCGGCAAACACGGTTCGCTGGTCCGCCCGTCCGTCGTCATCCGTGTCCTCGATCAAGACCACTCGTGAAAGCGGTGGCTCGCCCTCTGGAGGTCCCGTCGGATAGTCTCCGTATTCGACAACAAACATTCGACCTTGGGGGTCGAATGTGATGGCAACGGGATCCATGACCAGGGGCTCTGCAGCGAATAGTTCCAGTCGCAACGATTGTGCGATCTCAAAGCTGCCGAGAGAATCCTGGGCTTCCATCGGATCGGCGGTGGCCGCGTCGACCCAGTGCCGGCCTCCCCGTGTGCTTTCGATCACCTCCAGGGCATCGTCGGCAACCGTAGGCGGATCTGCAGCATGCAACGGGCAGGCGAGCCCGTAAAACACAAATGAAACGGCTAAATAGGCAGAAACAGCGAGTCGCATGGTGTGTGTCCGTTTGGTAATGCGGGCGGGGGCATCAGTGCGGGTGGGGACAATGGCAAACGCGTCATCGTAACCGCTCCAGAGCGTGTGAGCGGTCATCCTGGCCGCGAGTCACGGTTTTTCAGAGCTGCCTCGGCGACGTCGGATTGAGCCCGAAAGTAGTGGAAAGTCGGGCAAATAGGGCATTTCTGGAGGTGGTCATTTTTGACTGTCGAGTAGAATGACTGGACCCTCTGTGGTTCGTCGCATTCGAGGCGAGACCTCGACTCCCCCTCGGGGTTCAAACGAATCAGGCACTCCCGCCCCCGCCCCTTCTCAAATTGAGTCCGGCCATGCTCCATGACCGATTGTCATTATCATCGCAGCGTTGGCAATTCTGCCGTTGCCAAATTGCACATCGCCAAACCGCACATCGCCAAATTGCACATCGCCGCCGCGGCAGTCTCCTGGGAGCTTTGCTCACCGTTCTCGTGATCGCCGGATTGGTCGGCTATGCCGGCTACCGTTACATGCTGGAGAAACAGTCCGGCATCGATACGAGCACGCTCATCACCCAGGCGGTGGTGGTCGCACCCTTTGATCATATCGTGCTGGAACAGGGTGAAGTCGAGAGCAGCAGCAATATCGAATTGGTTTGTGAGATCAAGTCGCGGGGAACCAGCAGCGGAATTCCGATTCTGTGGGTGATCGACGAAGGAACCCGTGTGAACGAAGGCGACAAGTTGGTCGAACTCGACGCTGCGGCTTTGGAGACGGCGCTCAAGGAGGACAAGATCAGTGTGATCGCAGCGGAAGCCAACGTGACCACCGCTCGTGCGGCGGTGGAGCAAGCCAAGATCGCCCGGCAAGAGTACCTCGAAGGTGTCTTCAAAACAGAGGAACGTGCGATCCTCAGCGAGATGGCCGTTGCCCAACAAGACCTCCGCAAGGCCCAGTTGGCATTGGGCAGCAGCCAACGCCTGGTCGCGAAGGGCCTCGTCAAATCCCTGCAACTCGATGCAGACAAATTTGCCGTTGCCAACGCACGTAACCAGCTGGCCGCAGCGGAGGGACGCTTGAAGGTGCTGCAGGATCTGACTCGCAAGAAAATGCTGGTGCAGTTTGACAGCGACATCGAGGCCGCCGAGGCACAGTTGGCCGCCTACGAAAGCGAACTGGAGGAAGAGCAACTGCAGCTTGCCGACACGACCGCTCAACTGGAAAAGTGTGTGATCAAAGCCCCCGCGGCTGGTGTCGTCGTGCATGCCAATCGCTACAGCAGTCGTGGCGGAAACGCGGAATTTGTGGTCGAAGCCGGTGCGACGGTCCGCGAACGCCAAGCCATCATTCAACTTCCCGACCCTTCGCTGATGCAGGTCAACTGCAAAATCAACGAATCTCGCATCACCCTGATCGAAGCAGGAATGCCCGTCAAAATCGCCGTCGATGCGATCCCCGGTTTGCAGCTTCGCGGGCGAGTGACCAAGGTCAATCGCTATGCCGAACCGGGCAGCTTCTTCAGCTCGTCGATCAAGGAATACGCGACACTGATTGAGATTCTCGATCCACCAGACGTGATCCGAACCGGTATGACCGCAGAAGTCCAAATCTTTGTCGAACAGATCGCCGACGCTGTTCAAATTCCAATTCAAGGACTCTACGAGCACGGCGACAAAATGTATTCGCTCGTTCAGCGGGGACCTCAAGAGTTCGAAACGGTTGAAGTCGAACTCGGCGCAACGAACGACACCATGGCCAGCATCAAGTCTGGCCTGAAACCAGACGAGGTCGTTGTTTTGAACTTGAGAGAACATCTCGACCTGATGGACCTGCCTGAGCTGAGCGCGATCGACAACAGTGAGATGAAAGACATCGGCCGCGGCAATCCCGGCGCGGCGGAATCCGCAGAGCGTGGTCGCCCTGACGGTGCCCCCGGAGAACGCGGAGAACGCGGTGGACGCGGTGGACCAGACGGTGGACGCCAGGGTGGTGGTCCCGGTGCCGGTGGACCTGGAGGAGGCGGCCGCCCCGATCCGGCCACCATGGTCGAACGTTCCATGAGCAACAACGACAAGGACGGCGACGGGGTTCTGTCGCCCGAGGAAATCAGCGCGATGGATCCTCAGTATCGCGATCGTGTCGCGGAGGCCGATGCAGACGGAGACGGTTCCATCACGCGGGCGGAACTCACCGAGCATATGCAAAAGCGTTTTGGAGGAACCTGAGTCGATGTCCGTTGCCGACGCTTATCGTTCGCAAGATTCCAGTGACAACGTCGCGGGCACACGTCCAAACGCCACGTCGATCCGCAACTTGCAAAAACATTACGTGCTCAAAAGTGAAACGGTGAAGGCGCTTCGCGGTGTTTCCTTTGATGTGCCCGAAGGCGATTACGTTGCCATCATGGGACCGTCGGGAAGCGGCAAAAGCACGCTGCTGAACTTGCTGGGTTGCCTGGACAAGCCCACGTCGGGCAGTCTGCTGTTGGGCAACGATGACATCGCCATGATGACTGATGACCAACTCGCCGAAATTCGATCCGAGAGAATCGGATTTGTGTTTCAGTCCTACAACCTGATCCAGCAACTCACGGTCGTCGAAAACATTCAGGTGCCGTTGTTCTATCAGGGCAAATTGGGTGGCAAAGAATACCAACGCGCCGTCACGTTGGCCTCGCGAGTCGGCTTGGGAGATCGCTTGGATCACCGACCGACACAGCTATCCGGTGGTCAGCAACAGCGGGTTGCGATCGCACGCAGCCTTGTTAACGATCCGTACTTTGTTCTTGCCGACGAGCCCACCGGTAACCTCGATTCGGTCACCACAGAGGAAATTCTCAGTCTGTTCGACGAACTCAACGCGGAAGGCCGAACGATCATCTTGGTCACTCACGAAGACGAAGTCGCCGAGCGAGCAAAACGCGTGGTACGACTCAAAGACGGTTTGCTTCACACCGACACACTGAACGATCCCGCGCGACGCGAAGCAGCGAAGAAACGCCAAGCTTTGCACGCCGCAGAAATCGCCGCGCAGGAATAAACACCACCATGATTTGGCTTCGCACTCTCCGCCTCGGCGTCAAAAGTTTGGCCCTGCACCCGCTTCGCAGCGGCCTGACCATGCTCGGGATCCTGATTGGTGTTTGGTCGGTTATTCTATTGACCGCGATCGGACAAGGCGCCAGCGATCAAGTCCAGCGTCAATTCGAATCGCTCGGTGCCACCACCATCATCGTCCGCAGCCAAAAACCGCCCGAGGAAAAATTGGCCGGCATGAGCGCCAGTCAGTACGGTTTGCTGCGAAGCGACATGGACACGCTGCTTGCCACCGTCCCCACTATCAGGACCGCGATTCCGATTCGCGAAATCAGGCGTCAGTTCACTTACCGCGATCGAATGATCGACGGACGACTCGTCGGTTGCACTCCCGGTTACGCCGAAGTCAACACGTTGAAGGTCCGGGGGCAAAGCGGTCGCTTTCTCTCCGACGCCGACGGCATCAACCTCGACACGGTCTGCGTGATCGCCGCCGGCGTTGCCGAACGACTTTTCCCTTACGAAGAACCTCTGGGCAAGCGGGTCTACATCCCAGAGAGCAAGGACTACTACCGCGTCGTCGGCGTCTTGGAGGCTCGTAATCCATCGGCAGCCATCGGTGGCTCATTGGACTCGCAAGATTTCTCGGCAGACATCTATGTGCCGATCGAGACCCTGCGAAGTCGTGTCGGTGACACCATCGTGACTCGCCGTAGTGGACAGTTCCAAGTTGAGATCATGGAACTCAACCAGATCACCTTACAAGTCAACTCGGTTGACGAAGTCAAAAAGACAAAAAAGATGATTGAGAATCTGCTCAATCGTTCGCACGGTGATATCAACGATGTCGCCGTGGTCGCACCCCTTGAGTTGCTTGAGCAAGCCAAGAACTTGCGGCTGATGTTCTTGGGCATCGGCGTTCTGATCGCCTGCATCTCCCTTGTCGTCGGCGGCATCGGGATCATGAACATCATGTTGGCGAGTGTCACCGAGCGAACTCGCGAAATCGGCATCCGCCGCGCACTGGGTGCCAAGCAGCGCGACATCGTTCGCCAGTTCTTGATCGAAACGCTCGTGCTCAGCTTCGCGGGGGCCGGACTCGGCGCCCTGCTGGGGTTCCTCGGCCCATGGATGTACTCCCAACTCATCTACGTGGTCAAAGAAGGCTTTCCGGACAAGTTCGCGGCGTTACCCGAAGCGATTCGTGAAGCCGAACCGACGATCGTTTATGAAATCATCCCATTGGCCATGATCATCGCGGTCGTGGTCGGTCTCTTTAGCGGACTCTACCCGGCAATTCGGGCCGCCAAGATGAATCCGATCGACGCATTGCGTCACGAATAATGAACAGCGATCCGACCGACAGCGGGAAATGGGTCAACTTAACCAATGCGAACGAATGCGTTGCCTCGGCCGCGCAGATCACTTTAGAACTCCGATTGCGGGCGGTGCAAACCTCATTGCCGGTCGCTGCCGAGCAAGCGGATGAAACGCCGGAGCATGTTCATCGGCTGAGAGTGGCAACCCGACGCGCACTAGCTGCATTGGAGCTCTACGCAGATTTTGTGCCCGGCAAGGATGCCACTTGGCTTGCTAAGCAGATGAAAAAAATTCGCAAAGCGGCAGCGCTCGCGCGTGACCTGGATGTGCTTACCTCGCGTTATCACAAGTCACCAAGCTCCAAGCGTAAACACATCTTGCGTCGGCTCAATCGATTGCGCAGCAGGGCACAACGATCGATCGTAGGTCTGAATCAAAAACTGACTGAGAACGAACGCCTGAGTCGACGAATCGATCGAGTGCTGCGCGGAATCGTTCAGGACACCGATGTGAAATTGGTTGATTTTGCCCTGTCAAAGATCGGGCAACAGGCCAATGCTTTTTTCAATGGTGCGCCGGTTGATCTCGGCGATATCGATCAGCTTCACCGATTTCGTGTCCAAGCCAAGGCGTTTCGATACTCAATGGAGCTCCTCTGCGACGCTTTGCCCGAAACGATCCGCTCGGACATTTACCCCTTGGTCTGCCTTGTCCAAGATCACCTTGGCGAAATCAACGATCACGCCGTCGCGCAGCAAAAACTCAAGCAGCTTTGTCGCAAAGAGAAACGTGATGGACATTCACGCCAGGTGAAAAAGTTGGCGAGGAGAGAAAAACAGGCTATGCAGTGGGCGATCGCCAGATTTCAAGACTGGTTCACTCCCCGTTTTCTGAACGATTTTCGGCTCAAACTCGACGAAATCCTCACCAATTCTCCCTGAGACACCCTCCGCGAGCATCCAATCGCTGAATCACCGTTGAGTAAAATCCGTGTCTTGCTGTTAGAATATGAGAACACACCCCCTCAGCTTTCCCACCTCCAACTTCCCGCCGATTGAGTTTCCACGATGACGCGATCATTGAAGCTTTCCCGACGAACCCTCCTGCGTGGCACCGGGGCCGCTGTCGCTCTGCCTTGGCTGGACGCGATGTCCTCTCGCAGTGCTTGGGCGGCCGAGACGGGCAAGCCGCCGGTACGCTTGGCGTTCTTTTATGTTCCCAACGGCGTGAACATGAACGATTGGCGTCTCGGGGAACCCGGTGAGCTCAGCGAACTGTCCCCGATTCTCAAACCGCTCGATCCCGTCAAAGACAAAGTCAACGTGTTGACAGGGATGGCGGCCGACCACTGCAATGGTAAGTCTGCTTCGCATGAACCGGCCGGCGGCGGCTACTTGGTCGGACGCAAGTGCAAACACTCCGAAGAACCCGAGGTCGGTGGCGCGTCGGTCGATCAAGTCATCGCGAGACAGATCGGCTACCAAACTCCCATCGATTCACTGGCCCTGGGAATCGACCCCGGTCACCGTGGCGACCACGGTTACAGCGGTACCTACATGTCACACATCTCATGGCGTGACAAACAAACACCGGCGGCGCTGGAACTCAATCCGAAACAACTCTACGACCAACTGTTCCGCGGCAAGACTCCCACCGCACCCGACTGGAATGCCCCCAAACCGACCGAGGCGGCGCAGAAAGATGATTCGGTCGAAGCCAGTGTGTTGGATTTGGTCCGTGACGAAACCAAGTCACTGCAACGCCAACTGGGTTTCAACGACCGTCGCAAACTCGAAGCGTATTTGGATGGATTGCGAAGCATCGAACGACGTATCGCATCGGCCGATCGTGATGCTCACTCGCACCATCAAGACTCGTTCGCAGATGATGCTCATGTACAGGGGGCACACGGCAGTGACTCGGCGGCAGAAATCCCCACGCTGATCATCCCCGAGGGAAAGGGCATCCCATCCGTCTATGCCGACCACGTCAACTTGATGCTCGACATCATGACACTCGCTTTTCAAACCGATACCACTCGTATCGCGAGCTTCATGTTCTCCTACGAGAAATCCGGACGCTCCTATCCAGAGATCGATGCCAAGGGATCGCACCACTCGACATCCCACCACCAGAGCAAAGAAGAAAACTTGGTGCAGTTGACCCGCATCAACAGACACCACATGGAATTGTTCTCGCGAATGATCCAGCGAATGGCGGAGATCCAGGAAGGCGACGCAACGCTACTGGACAACGTGATGCTCTGCTACGGCAGCGGCATCAGCGACGGGAACAAACACAACAACGACGACTTGCCCCTATTGATCGCCGGAGGCGGTGGCGGAACCATCAAAGGCGGTCGCCATCTCGTCTACAAAGACAAAACACCGCTGTGCAACCTGTATCTCGAATTCCTATCGCGAATGGGCGACCATCGTGAGTCGTTCGGTGACAGCAGCGGACTGTTGGGCAATTTGCAGGGATGAGCGATCCAATCATGTTGCGTTCATTTTGGCACTCAACGGTGCGTCCAGTCGTTGCTTGTTCGCTCGTTTGGATCTGTCTGGCAACGGTCGCGCAGGCTCAGCCCGGACGCGACAAGGATCCTCTGTCGTGGGACCGCAATGTCCAAGCAATCGTCAATCGGTTCTGCGTCAAGTGTCACAATGAAAGTGAGCCCAGCGGCGATGTGAATCTCGCTCAAGACGAAGACATCCGGCAGATCCTGGAACATCGTCGCACTTGGGAAACGGCACTGTCGGTTGTCGAGCAAGGTGAAATGCCGCCCGATGATGCACGTCAGCCCTCGGACGAACAGCGACAACACTTGATCGGTTTCATCCGCCGCACCCTTGAGGAACTCGACTGCAGCGAGGCCGCCGATCCTGGGTACCCGAATGTCCGACGTCTGAACCGTGTCGAGTACGATTTGACGATCGAGGACTTGACCGGACTACGGATGAATTTGGCGGAAACCTTTCCGCCCGATGCCAGCGCGTACGGCTTTGATCACTTGGGCGAAGTCCTCAGCCTTGCGCCCTCTCAAGTCCAACAGTATTTCGACGCGGCGCAAAAAGTTGTCGCTGAGCTGATCCGGCAAAAAGATACTCGACCCGAACTCTACATACGAGCCTTTGGCAACAAGCCGGCCAACCGCGACGACGAGCGTGTGCAAGCGAAAGCTGCGGCAGAACGTTTCGCCACGCGCGCTTTTCGTCGACCTGTCGAATCCGACTATATCGATCAGTTGATGGGGCTCTATGACAAAGCCCGTCAAAAAGACCAGACGCACCAGCAAGCGACCGGGCATCTGTTGTCGGCCGTCATGATCTCACCCAAGTTTCTCTTGCGTGTTGAACAGAATCGGCCCGGCCTCTACGAAGCGTATCCGGTCGACGAGTATGAGCTGGCGACGCGATTGAGCTATTTCCTGTGGTCACGACCACCGGACGATCGACTGTTGGATCTCGCTGCGGGCGGCAAACTTTCACAGGATGACATTCTGGAGCAGGAAACTCGCAGAATGCTAGCCGATCCACGCAGCCTCGCTCTGGCAGAAAACTTCTTCGGTCAATGGTTGTCCCTGCGAGACGCTCAGACACATCAACCCGATCGCGAGCAATTCCCTCAATTCAACGAAGCTCTGCGGCAAGCGATGCAGGACGAGATGCGGCTGCTGTGCAGCGAGATCGTGCAAAACAATCAACCGGTCAACGACCTGATTGATGCCGATTACACCTACCTGAACCAATCGCTTGCTGAGCACTACGGTATTGATGGTGACTTTGGCAAAGAGCCTCGCCGTGTGCAGCTCGCCGATCGCAGACGCGGCGGTGTGGTCACGTCGGCTGCCCTGACGATGCTGTTGGCCGACCCGGCTCGAACCAATGTTCCCCGACGCGGAAACTTCATCGCCGGTCGTTTACTGGGAACGCCACCACCACCACCGCCGCCCAACGTTCCGCCACTGGAAGATGTTGCCGACGATGGCACGCACAAGACGTTGCGTGAATTGCTGGAACTGCATCGTAGCAAACCCGAGTGCGCCAGTTGCCACGCCAAAATGGATCCGCTGGGTTTTGCTCTGGAGAACTACGACGCGATCGGTCGTTGGCGTGACACGGACAACGGACAACCGATCGACGCCTCCGGTGAATGGACCGGTGGCGAAGAGTTCGACGGTCCCGTGGGCTTGAAAGATTTGCTGTTGGAGAAACGCGATGAGTTCTCCGCGACACTCATTCGAAACCTATTGATCTACGCATTGGGCCGTGGCTTGCACGGCAGCGATGAATGCGTCGTTCAAGATTGCTTGAAAGCAGCTCAGCAGGACGAGTACCGTTTTGCAACCATCGTCGTGGCGATCACCAAGAGCGTCCCGTTCCGCTACCGACGCAACCCGATCGACTGACCGTTTCGCCTCGCTCTGATTTTCAAGTACGGCGGCAAAAATCTCGCGCGGTGCTCCAGGCTGCCCTCTGGTGCCCAAGCATCGCCACGCGGCGGCTCCGAGATTTCTTCGATCATAAATCCGCTGCGGCACAACCCACCCAGCAGCATGTCGAGGCCGTGTACGAACTCCACGGTCCCGGTTTCACGATAGCCGTTACATTCCGTTCCTCCAGGCAAACGTCGTCCTTCATCACACGGGTGAGCGATCCGAAAACCGCTGGCGGGATCAAAATCGGTGGCTTGCAGGCTGCCCGGCTGTTTCTGCTGTGAAAAATAAACACCGCTAGGTTTCAACACGCGTGCAATCTCTCGGTAAACAGGCCAGACGTCGGCCACATAGCACAAGCTGACCGGATGCAGCACCGCATCGAACGTCGCGTCGCCCAACATCGACAAGTCGTCCATCGACGCTTCGATCAGTTGCAACGACAGCCCCATGCGTTGGGCGACCAGTCGATCGATCGAGAGTTGCAGAGAGCTGAAATCGACGACTGTAACGTTCGCGCCCGCGATCGCGTGCAGCGGCCCGTGCGTTCCCCCTCCCGCCGCCAAACACAACAAGGATCCGCCACTGAAACAGACTTCGTCTCGCAACCAAGGGTCGACGGCCTGCAACGCCTCCTGTCGTGACTCAGGCAAAATGCCGCTGAACACGAAGCGAGGATCGTTTGCCTTATCGTCCCAAGCTTGACGGTTTTGTTGCTGGATCGGGATGTTGGACGATTCCTTGTCACGACGCAGCGCTGCAGAGAGTTCGTTTAGGCTTGGTGAACTCGGATCGGTCAACCGGCGTCGTACTGCATCAAGAGGGCTGTAAATCACTCCACCGATCAATAACTTGGGCGGTGTCGGCTCACTGACTCCCGTCCATTGACCACCGAAATGCAACGCCAGGTACTCGCCCCACCATGCACCGTAAACCAACACCAGCGATTGCAGAAATGCCGGATCGCCAACAATCCGCTCACGATCCAAAATCTGATCCACTGTCACCAGCGATCCGACGTCGCCCAATTCAATCGCACAACGATGTTGCTCTCGAGCGTGCTGCCGAGCAGCTATCGCATACGCGTCAAGTGGACCGGGTGAGCTCAATCCGTGGCCCCGCCTGATTTGCGAAGCGTCATCAGGTATTCCACCAGATCGACAAGTTGATCGACTGTCATCAGTCGCTGCAGATCTTGCGGCATCAACGACTTGGATTGTTTTTTCAGGATCTCAATCGAATCTTGAGCGACGGTTTTGTCGATCCCTTCGCTGGTCCTGAGAGTCACTGCCTGATCGGTCTCGCTGATCAACAATCCGGTTACGGTGCTACCGTCTTCGGTCAGCAGTGAATAGGTTTCAAAGTTGTGGCTCACCGCAGCACTTGGGTCCAAGATGGAAACATACATGGCTTCGCGCGACAGCTTGCTGCCGATCTCCGTCAGGTCTGGCCCCACTTCTTTTCCTTCTCCGCGAACCTTGTGGCAGTTGATGCAGGTTCCTTCGGTTCGGAACACGATTCCACCGGCGTCAACATTGCCTTTGCGTTTGACCAGTTCGGCGACGGTCGGCAACGGCTTGCTGTCTTTGGTCGCAGGCAATTCCAGGTATTTGGACGCTTCGGCGGCAATCGCCTCGTCGTCAGACGACAACAAAACGTTCGCCGCAGCAAATTTCAGTTCGTTGGCTAACTTTCCAGCGGCCACCAGTCCGAGGACTTCTTTTTGCCCGGCAGTTTGTCGTCCCAACGCGGCGATCGCTGCCGACTGCAACTCGACCGTTGTGTTAGAGTCTGTCAGCAGTGGCAACAACATGGTGACCGTTTTCTTTCCACCGGAACGACCGATCAGTCCGATCGCCGAAGTTGCTTTGACCGCGTTGTCGCCCTTCGCGATCGACAACAACGCCTTTTCCTGGCCCATGGCAAAGAGTGCATCTGCCGCGCGAACGCCACCGGTCTCGTCAGCATGACTCAGGCTGTATGCGACAAGGTCATCCGTGATCTCGGTCGGCTGAAACCGCCCGATCAATTCAAAATACTGATCCGTTCCGGGCTGTGACTTGAGGTATCGCAGTACGGCGGCTTTGGCGGGTTCGGAGGAATTGAGGTCAAACGACTTCATCCTCAGCACCGTTTCAACAACCAATTTGTCCTTGGGGTTCAACGCGGGCGGTTCGTCCGCGCAGACCAAATCCACGGCCAGGAAAGCAGCAACGAATAAAACAAATGTGGTTCGTAGAATCATAGAATTACGTCAGCCCTCAAGTACGTCAGCCTTTCCAGGCTGACATGCGAAAGATAATGTCAGCCTAGAAAGGCTGACGTACTACAGATAATGTCAGCCTGGAAAGGCTGACGTGCGGGTGTTTGTGTCAGCCTGGAAAGGCTGACGTACTTGAGCACCCTACAGTCCCAACAAGGACTTCAACGCTGCTTCCTTTTTCGCCCCGTCGTGGAAGTCGAACGCACGCATGTAGTGATCCGTTTGATCCGCGGGGGTGCTGGAATCCTGAAGGATCTTCACCAAGTAGCTCGCTGCATCACCCGCCCGACTTCGCCAAACGATATCACGTCCGGCAGGCGTATTCCAATCCTCGCCGACTTGCTCCAGCCATGTGGCGAAAAACTCGTCCGCACGCGGATCCGATGCGAGGCCCAATGCCTCCAGGTACCACCGGTCCTTGCCGTCGTACTGTTGAGCAAGCTGCGCCCAAAGCTCGGCGGCTTGCGGTGCGGTGCTGTGCCGGAGAGCAACCAACAGTTCACGTCGGACTTGAGGTGACGGATCGCGAACGACAGCGTTGGCATATTGATCAACACTCATCTCGAGCTGACGAGCCAAGCGGATGCCGACGATGCGGATGTTGGGATCTTTGTCCGCCAACGCTTGTTGAACAGTCTTGGCACCGTTTCCTTCGATCTTGCCCAACAACCACAGCGCCCGGGCGCGATAGATCGGGTTGTCTGACGCCGTCATTTTTTGTAGTGCCGCTTCTGCGCCACGGCCCATCTTGTGCAATGCTTGCCAAGCAAGATAGCGAGTCGCGTAGTTCGGATTCTTGAGTGCTTCGATGGCACCATCGGCCGTGCTGAAATCAAACTTCGGAACGTTGTATTTGCCGCTGTGGTCCAGCGGCAAGATACGGAACAAGCGTCCTTTGTCCAAGTCACCCATGCCGTGCCCGCCGACGCCGGGATCGTACCAATCAGCAACCACGAGCGATCCGTCCGGAGCGATCTTAACGTCCGATGGACGATACCACTTGTCCTGCGTTCCCGTCAGGATGTCTCGTATCTTGGCACTGTAGCCGGCGCCGTCGTCTGACAGAATGTAGGCGCGGCAAACGTTCGGACCCGCATCGCAGTGCAACAATTGACCACGGAACATCGGCAACAAGTCGCCTTCGTAAACGGTGATTCCCGTGGGTGAACCGGCGCCGGTTTGCAGAAGGTTCGGAACGACGCCTGGATCATTCAGGTGCCAGTGTTGCAGTGGGACTTCATTGCTCATGCCCGTTCGAGCGGTCTTCCATCCGGCACCCGTCTTTTCGTCCTTGTAGCCGTAGTTCCCAAACTCCATCACATAATTGATGCGGACACCTTTGTTGCCGTCGTCGTCGTTGTCCGACTGCCACAGGCTGCCATAGGAATCGACGGTGACCATCCAGTTGTTGCGAAAGTTCCAGCCCAGCGTTTCAAACTCGCTGCCGTCCAGATTGCAGCGGAACACCATTCCCTCTTGATACGGTTTGCGATCCACCGTCACGCGATTGCCCGCCATATCGACCAACAAGTTGCCATCTTTGTCTTTGATCTCACGACCGGCGTTGCCGAAATTGAAATAGAGTTTGCCGTCCGGCCCGAACGTGAACGCATGGATGCCGTGGTCATGCTGTGAACCGCTGATGCCGCTGAACAGCACCTCTTTGCTGTCCGGCTTGTCATCGCCGTCGGTGTCGGTGAACACTTGGACTTTGTCGCCAGCGGACACGATCACCTTGTTGCCCAACACGCAGACACCGTGCGGTGAATCGATATCGGTTCCTTGGTAGTAGACCGTTTCCTTGTCGGCCTGTCCGTCGCTGTCGGTGTCTTCCAAGATCAGGATGCGGTCGCCCTCGGGGCGTTGGCCCAGATGTTTGCGATAGTTCACGATTTCGCAGACCCAAACACGTCCGCGATGATCGATGTCGATGTTCGAGGGGCTCAGCAATTGCGGTTCGGCTGCGAACAAGCTCGCTGCCAATCCCTCGCCGACCTCCAATCCATCCAGCGCAGCCGAAGCTTCTCGTGACCCTCCGCCGCCGGTTCCCGACGGTGTCGGGGGCTTGCTCGTGTAAACCAGGAACTCAACGCTGCTGGAATCACCACAACTGCCTTGATCGGTTCCTCCGTTGTCCAGTCCCGCGCGTGCTTGGAACCGGTTGTACCCGGTCGGCAGATCAAACGCGATGACGGAATTGGCATGCGTTCCGAAGCCGTATGCGACTGGCTTGCCGTTGATTTGCAGTTTCGCGCCGCCCGCGTTTTTGTCGACTCGAACTTGGCCGAAATCTGTCGTGGCGGACTTCCATTTCAAGTCCGTCAGCTTCATCTCGCCGGCCGGCCCCGTCAAACGGGGTTCGCCCCAGTCGGCCCAGTCACACCCGTAACCATTGCCTCCATCGGTGACGACGAGGTACAGCTCTTTTGCATCGCCGAGTTCCACGTTGATATCGACGCCGTTGGCAGCCTTGGTGATCGTCTTGCTCGCGAAGATCGGTTTCGCACCTGCTGACTTGGCGTTTGCGTTGATCACAGACCGCTTGATCTTGCGACCGACCTTCTTTTGTTCACCCGGTTTGGGTTCGTCCTGATTCGCTTCCAGGTCTTCTTGAGTCGGATTCGCGGTGGTCACGCCATTGGCGGGCACTTCCCCGTGCGCGGTCCAGACGATCGCGTTGAGCATGACCTTGCGGAAATTTTCGTCGCCCCAGTTCCAGTGAAAGTGTCCGCCGGTGAAACCAAAGCCGCGGCCACCGCCGTCTCGCTCGGCGGCCCAAGCCATGTGCTGGATTTCACCGTTGGCAACCGCTTTGCGAACAGCAGGGTTACCACTGTGGGGACCATCGCCGCGTCGCATGGTTTCCTCCGGCGGATGCGCCGACAAAATCGGCGTGACGCCCTTCATGCCGTCGCGAAACCGCATGTGAAAGTACCATTCATCATTGATCTTGAAGGGTTTCACACCTCGCGTCGTCGGGTGATCTGGAAACGAGGTGTAGTCGGCGGACCAGTGAGGATTGACGGACCAATGAGGCTCAAAGTAGCCGCCCATCCAGTCCAAAAACGCATCGCCCGGTTTTCCCTTGACCGTTTCCACGCCGTAGTGAATGCAGACCAGTCCGGCACCTTTCTTCATGATCGGATCAAATTCATCCAGGTGCGGGTTCAACAAGTGTCCGCCGCCGCCGTCACAGTACACGACCACCGAATCGGCGTCGGCCAACGCTTGGGCTCCTTCCTGTGGCCAGCCGTTGCGGAACACTTGGACTTCAAAGTTCGGCATCGCCTCAGCAAGCGCGCTGGCCAACAGTTGGCTTCCAGCGTAGTGCTCGTGTGAACCGTAGCCGTGACTCGGTCTGCCTGCGATGAAAACGACCTTCTTCTTTTCGCCGCTCGCTTTGCTCACGGCATCGTCGAGTTTCTTGAGGCGAATGTTACGGAACTGAACCTTCATCGGCGGTCCGGCGTGCAACTGCAGGGCGATGATGCCTGAGTCACGTCGCTGCTCGGTGTCGTTGTCCGTACACTCGGCGGTGGGCACACCGTTGATCTTATGGACGAAATGGAATCCGTCGGCGGTGATGGAGTATTCGTTCCAGTCTTCTTTCTTGATCTTGGATTGAATCTCTGCCGACTCACCCACGGAGCCAACGACCTTGACGGTGAACTTTCCGTCGTTGCGAACCAGTTCGGTTTTCTGGCCTCGGTTGGCGAGGATGCCGCGGAACTTTTCGCCGTAGAGGATTCCCGAGTAGGTATCACCTGCTTCGAAATCACCCTGGTAGCCACCGACCACCCATTTTTGATTTTCGGCATCGGGCTCAAAACTGCGATATTGAACGCCGGAGTTGCCGCCGATGATCTTGTACTCGAACCGCAACTCAAAGTTGCCGAACTCACCACCGCGGTAGATCAGGAACGTGTTTCCCTTCGTCGGATTGTCCGCCGTCGTCTGGCCGGTGATCGTTCCGTCCTGCACACTCCAGAACTTTGGGTTGCCATCCCAGTTCTCCAGCGTCTTGCCATCGAACAGTGAGACGAAACCGTCTTCGGCGGCACCGACGTTTCCGGCGAAGAGAAACAGCAGGGGTAGGAAAATGAACAAGCGAAGCGATCGCATATTTCAAGCCTCGTGGGAATCAGCGGGGGGGGGTGAGCGGCCATGAAGCGAGTCTTGCAGGCCTGGAAGGAACGCTGGGGACGATTATAGCCACTCTGCGCAAGGATTTCTTGGTCTCGCCGATCGCCGTTTTGGCTGGCGCCGATTTGCAGCCAACGCTCATCCACGGAGATTTCCCCGTTGGTGATCGCATTGGCCGGCATAGGACGATTGACTCCGTTTGCAACAAAGAACACGTGGAAAAACGCCTTTCAAGTAGCTGAGCCTCGTTAGCCGGACGATTCGCGACTCGGGCAGAGGCAGGCGACGCCGCTAACCTTCAATCCGGCCGGTCCGAATGGTTGCATCGTGCACAGACGAATATCGCACACAGGCGAATATAGCGGGACACTTGAATTCGAAACCTCGCCCTGAAACGGTCCATATCGCACACCGCGATCACACAGTCCGAGGCATTCACGATTGCTTCGAGAAAATTTGTTCGGTCTAGCTATCTGCATCATTCGAATCGCACACTCTGACCGACTGCTGCTACCAATCGGCTGATGGATGAGGCACATGCTTTGCTACCTCAGCAACAACACGTGTCTCCGGTGATTAATCTCTTTCCAAGACAAGTGCTCAAGAAGTTCGGCAATCACCGCCTACAGAGAAGCATCATGAATTTCATCGCGTCTCACTCAAGTGTACCAGATGAACAGTTGCCAAGCCCGGCTTGCTTTGGGGAACGCGAGTCAATCGACGAGCCGATCGCGATCATTGGGATCGGTTGTCGCTTGCCGGGCAACATCAAGAGCCCTAACGACTACTGGCGAATCCTGTGTGACGGGGTCGACACGATCGAAGAAGTGCCTTCGACTCGCTGGGACCAATTCAAGTTTTATGACAGTGAGCTAGGCCAGCAAGGAAAGATCATCACGAAATGGGGCGGATTCGTCAAAGACATTGACAAGTTCGATCCAGGCTTCTTTGGGATTTCTCCACGTGAAGCCGCCTGCATGGACCCGCAACAACGATTGGTTCTGGAGTCTGCGTGGGAAGCGTTGGAGGACGCCGGGCAGCGAGTCGAATTGCTGGCAGGTACGAACGTCGGCGTCTTTGTTGGTGTGTCAACCTTTGACTATGGGTTGATGCAAAACACATTCAATGACGTCAGCGGCGCGGGACCGTACACCAACACGGGACAAGCGCTTTCGATCTGTGCAAATCGACTTTCGTTTGTCATGAACTGGAAAGGGCCAAGTTTTGCCGTCGATACTGCTTGCTCCTCGTCATTGCTCGCCTGCCACATGGCCGTCAACAGCATTCGTAGTGGTGAATCGTCGATGGCGATGGTATCAGGTGTCAATTTCATTTGTGCTCCGTCCACCTATGTCGGCTTCACGGCGATGGGCATGCTGTCGCCGGATGGTCGATGCAAGGCTTTTGATGCATCGGCCAACGGTTTTGTTCGCGCAGAGGGAGGTTGCAGTGTCCTGCTCAAACCGTTGAAACAAGCCTTGGTAGACTGTGACCGGATTTATGCACTCGTTGCCGGTTCAGCATGTAACCAGGACGGGCACACGCCCGGATTGACGATGCCCAGTGAGGCGTCGCAACAAGCTCTGGTTCTAGAAGCGTGTCGTCGCTCGCGAATCGAACCGTCGCAGATCCGCTATGTCGAGGCGCACGGCACAGGAACACCCATCGGCGATCCGATCGAGGCCAATGCTTTGGGCTCCATCCTGGGACGCGGCCGCAATGTTGACAATCCATGTCTGATCGGATCCGTGAAAACCAACATCGGGCATCTCGAAGCAGGTTCTGGAATTGCCGGTTTGATCAAGGCGGCGCTCGTCCTCAAGCATCGCCAAGTTCCTCCCAACGTGCACTTCAACGATCCCAATCCTGAGATTGACTTTACGGCACTTCGACTCAAAGTGCCAACCGAGATGACGGAGTTGCCCGTAGGCAACGGCCCGGCCTACGCAGGGATCAATTCATTCGGGTTTGGAGGTACTAACGTTCATGTGGTTTTGCGTGAGTATCAACCTCTACCGGTGCGGCAGAGCGGAAACGCAAACCATCGTCGCGTAGGGTTCATGCCGATTTCCGCAAAGTGTCCCGAATCCCTCAGAGCGATGGCAAAAACTTACGCAGACGCAATGCAGGACGGAGGGATGTGGTCCGACGCTTCACTGTCCGACATCCTTTACACCACTTCACAGCGACGAAGTCACCATGATTTTCGCACTTGCGTCGTGGCACGAGACAAGAACGAACTCAAGCTGCGTCTCCTCGAATTGGCAGAGAACGACAGTGATCCGTCGATGAAATCGGATCACCCTCAACGGGGTGGGGCTCGGCCAATCGCGTTTGTGTTCTCCGGCCAAGGTCCCCAGTGGTGGGCGATGGGCAGAGAGCTTTTACGAAGTGAACCCGTTTTTAGCGATATCGTCGCGCGTTGCGACTCGCTGATTCAAGAGCTCGGCGTCTGGTCTTTACTAACGGAACTGTCACGCGACGAAGCAACCACTCGTATCAACGACACGACGTATGCTCAACCAGCGATCTTTGCAATCCAAGTGGGCCTGGTGGAGCTTTGGAAATCATGGGGGATCAAACCGCATGTCGTTGTCGGACACTCGGTGGGAGAAGTCGCTGCTGCATACGCTGCAGGCATCTTGAATCTCAAAGATGCCGTGAAAGTGATCTTCTTTCGTGGGCAAACCATGGGAGTTGTGCGAGATGCCGGAGCGATGCTGGCAGTTTCCATGACGCCAGACGAAGCCACCAAGTACATTCGCCCATGGAAACATCGAATTGACTTGGCAGCGGTGAACGGCCCATCGACCGTAACCCTCTCGGGCGACACAAGCATGATCGCACAAATGGAACATGACTTGGAGTCGATGAGGATCTTCACTCGCCGTCTGAAAGTCAACTACGCATTCCATAGCCAACAAATGGATCCCGTTCGCAAGGAACTGGTGAACTCACTCGCCGACATCAGGCCTCAGGCTTCATCGATCCCGATGGTCTCGACCGTAACGGGGCAAACCATCGATGGGCATGAACTCGGGGCGGACTATTGGTGGAAAAATGTTCGCCAGAAAGTGCTCTTCCTCGACGCAATGAATCAGATGCCGGAAAGCGATCAAGCGATATTCCTGGAGATCAGCCCCCACCCTGTTCTCGCCGGTGCGATCGGAGAGTGCTTTGCCGCCAAAGGTCAACAAGCTGATGTGGTCACCAGTCTGCGAAGAGGTCAGCCAGAGCGAGCAGAATTGCTCAAGTCTCTCGGGAAACTCTACGGTTTGCATTGTTCGGTTCAGTGGCCGGTGCTTGCGCCAACAGCAACCTTTCTGCCGCTGCCTGCTTATCCGTGGCACAAACAATCTTACTGGTCCGAGTCCGAGGATTCACGGGTGTCGCGTTTACCCTGCGAAGGTCACCCAATCCTTGGCGCCCGCGTGCCTGGTTCACGGATGGTCTATCAAGGTTTCATCGACACGCGAATTCAGCCATTTGCGGTGGACCACCAGATTCAAGGTCATGTCCTGATGCCGGGAACCGGGTTTCTAGAAATGGGGATGGCGCTCGGCCGAGAAGTACACGGCGAAGGGAACTTCGTGATCACCGATGTGGAGTTGCTCAAGGCCGCGTTCATGCCCGTGAAAGAGACCTTAATGACGCACACCATCCTGGACATCAGGACGGGACGCTATTCGATCGAGACGCAGCCTCTTGGCCAACCTCATCGCCCCTGGACGGTTCATTGCACCGGCTATTTGCGTGAAAGGGCTCCGGTCCCTCCTTCCATTAAACCGGAGTTATCAGATGTTCGGCGGCGGTGCATCGAGTCCTTGCCGGCAAAGGTCTTTTACGACTTCTTCCGTCGTTGTGGATTCCCTTTCGGTCCCTCTTTCCGAGGGCTCACGCAAATCCGACTGGGCATCGGAGAAATGCTCGGTTGCGTGGACGTGCCACCGGAATGTGAGGCAGACTTTGATGATTACTTGTTTCACCCGGCTGTGTTGGATGCATGCCTGCAAGGCAACTTTGGTTGCTTCATGACCCACAATCGCACAAGTAATAACCTCGGTGACTTGGAGGAACGGATTCGCAAGGCCGAGATTTTCATGCCGAGCGGATACGATGAGGTGCGACTGTATAAAAGACCCAATCAACGCATGTGGACCTACGTTCGCATGCTGGAAAGATTCAAGGATCAATCAAGCTCCGATGTCTTTATCTTTGACGATGACGGAGAGTTGATTGCCGAAATCCGAGGCTTCAAGGAAACCCTGGTCGGTACCGTTGACGGCAATGCTGAAACGACCAGTGGCCTGTTGTACGAGTATGAATGGAAGCTACAGCCACACCCGAACACCGACGTAAAGCGACATCGGCTTCCGTTGCTCGCCGATTGTGTCGACGCATTCAGCGTAACAGAAACACAATCCTGGGACGTGCTGGTCGCTGCGGTCGACAGCGAATCGGAATTGCAATCCCAGTTGCATCCCATCTGCGGTGCCGTGGTCGCCGGTGCGATGCGTGATCTTGGTCTGCGTGGTAAACCAGGAACCGTGGTTAGCTTTGACGCAGTGTCCAGTCTCCTGAACATCCCGGCGAATCGTTGTGGGCTCATGCGTCGCTTGTTGGATATCTTGGTTCAAGATCGCATGGTCGAAAGATGTGACAGCGGTTTTGAACTGATGGAGGGCTTCAGTAAGGCATCGCAATCAAACGATCGACCATGGCTCGCTGCGTTGCGCCGACTGTTTCATTCCCACCCCGTTGCGTACCCACAACTGATGCTGCTCGCGCGATGTGCAGATCGACTGCCCGCAATCCTGCGAGGTGAACTCGACCCGTCAACGCTACTTGCTCCCGATGATAGCGATGAAGTGCGCGAACAATACTGGGTCAGTTCGCCTTCTGCGCACGTCGTGTTTCGATTGTCGGCTCAGTTCATTGCCAGTTTGTTCCATGACATGAATCCAGGCCGCAAGGCACGAATCCTGGATTTGAAAGGAGGCAGTGACCGACTGGCCGCCGAAATTCTAGCCGCATTGCCTGCCGGTCTCGTCGAATACGTTTCTGCCGATGTCTCGGAGCACGGATTTGCACAAGCCGAAGAGGATCAAGAGAATTTCCAATACGAGGTGATCGTCGCGGATGATGTGTTGTGTCCTGGCGACGACCTGGAGGATGCAATCCGCCGCCTACACAATCGCTTAGTTCCCGGCGGTGTCTTGCTATTGATCACATCGGACAAAGGTGATCGCCTTTATGACTTGACGCTGGGTTTGAGGGACGCTGAACGGGACCTGACTCATCAGTCAATTGCAAATTGGTATGACGTTCTTTTCTCGGCCGGGTTCGACGATGCCAGAGTGCTCCATCCTGATCTCCAATCCACTGACGTGACACGTTCAGTGATTGTTGCACAGCGATCTTTCGGCGATGCGGCTGCTCAAGCGGACTCGACGACGGAACACCAGGAACTTGCAATTGCAGACATTTCGGATACCCAGGCGATCGATGGCGGCGATTGGCTGATCTTTGCCGATACATCGAATGTTGCTGTTGAGCTAGCGGAGCTTGCGCGGCAACAGGGACAATCGGCAATCTTTGTCCACGCGGCAGAGTCGTTTGCCGAAATCAGCCATGATCATTTCTCGATCGACCCGACCTCGCTTGAGGACTATCAGCGATTGCTGAAATCGATCAGTGAGCGCGCTCTCACGCAGGTGGTCTATCTGTGGAGTCACAATGTGCCTGAACTGTCTGTCGACCCCGCATCACTTCAGGCAGTGCAAACATTTAATGTTTTAGCTCCGATTTTGATCTGCCAAGCTTGGACTCTGATTCACGGTGCCTTACCGATTCGATACTGGCTAGCGTCTCGTTGCGCTCAGTCTGTTGGCAATCTGTCGTTAACTCACGCCGTCGGGCAAACTCCGTTGTGGGGAACCGGCCGAGTGGTCATGAATGAGTTTCCACACCTGCATTGCCGTCTGGTTGATCTCGGCGTTGCGACCGAGAATGAACTTCGAGCGTTGGTCAATGAGATTCTGGGGGAGTCGGGCGAAGACGAAGTCGCGTTGAGAGACGAAGCTCGATTTGTGCATCGGCTGGTAGCCAGTTCACTAAGCAAGTACTCGGATCGCGGCGACGAACCCGGGCAACCCTATCGTCTTCATCTCTCCGACTACGGCGCACTTGACGGTATGCGTCTGCGTCCCGCCGAATTGCCCAGACAGCTAGGCTCGCCGACGCTGGTTGAAGTCGAAGTGCATGCCGCAGCGCTCAATTTCTCGGATGTGATGAAAGCACTGGGACTCTATCCAGGACTGCAGGAGGGGTTTGTTCCCGTCGGGATCGAGTGTGCGGGAGTCGTTACCAAAGTCGGTGATGAAGTGACCGATTTCCAGATCGGCGATGAAGTCGTTTGCATCACGCCCATGGCGATCTCAAGCCACACGTATACCGATCACCGATTGGTGGCGCACAAGCCCAAGCAACTCACAATGTTCGAGGCAGCGACTCTACCGATCGCTTTCTTGACGGCACGCTACGCATTGCATTATGTCGGTCGGATGGAGTCCGGCGAAAAAGTTCTTGTCAATGCGGCCACCGGAGGCGTCGGCCTAGCCGCAATCCAGTTGGCGCAGACCGCAGGGGCGGAACTGTACGCGACCGCTGGGACGATCTCGAAACGTGAGTTACTGAAATTTCTTGGTGTACCCCATGTGATGCATTCACGTACGCTCGCATTCGCCGATGAGATTCGTGAGCAGACGGCCGATCGAGGAGTCGATCTGATCCTCAACTCACTCTCCGGCGAAGCGATCAGTAAGGGGATGTCCATTCTCGCGGATTACGGTCGTTTTCTAGAAATTGGCAAACGCGATATCTACGCCAACACTGCCTTGGGGATGCGTGCATTTCGCAAGAACGTCACCTTCGCGGCAATCGATCTCGATCGAGCCCTACGAGAGAAACCCGATCTCTGCTCGCAGATCTTTCGCGAAATTGTCGCCGATGCTGAGACGGGTAAGATCATGCCGCTGCCCCATCGCGTCTTCCCTGCCACTGAGTTGGTTGATGCGTTTCGCTACATGAGCAAAGCGAAGCACATCGGCAAGGTGGTGGTTGACATGAAAGGCCAACCCGTTCGCCCGGTTCGCGATCCAACGGAAACGACTGTTCGGTTCAGAGCCGATGCGACTTACCTGTTGACTGGGGGCCTCGGCGGCCTGGGAAGTCATTTGGCTCAGTGGATGGCGGATCAGGGAGCGCGTTGTCTCGTGCTCGCCAGCAGAAGCGGTGTTTCAACTGTCGAAGGCCAGCAGTTGGTGCGAAAGCTGGAGCAACGCGGCGTGCGAATTGTCATTGAGCAAGTAGATGTTTCGCAAGCGGATCAAGTAGCCGGCTTGATCCGGCGAATCAAGAGTAATCTGCCTCCGCTCCGCGGAATCATGCACGCTGCGGTTGTCTTGGACGATGGCTTGATCTTGCAGCTCGATCGAGATCGCATTGAGCGTGTTTGCGCGCCAAAGCTAAACGGAGCATGGCATCTCCACAACGCCACGCAAGATCACGTGTTGGATTTCTTTGTCTGCCACTCCTCCACCAGTTCGACCCTCGGAAACGCGGGTCAAGCCAACTATTCGGCCGCCAATGCCTTCTTAGACGGCCTCGCCGAATACAGGAAATCGATCGGGCAACCGGCACTGACGGTCAACTGGGGATACTTGGGCGATCTCGGCGTAGCAGCCGGCAATGAAAAACTTGCAGAGCGATTCGCTCAGCAAGGAGTCAGACCGATTGCACCAAGCGAAGGACTGCCGATCCTTGGAGGTCTGATGGCCTTTCCGATCAATCAGATGTCGGTCATGCGTGTGGACTGGACTCGTCTTCGCCAATTTGCTTCTACGATGGCGCGATCACTTCGATTCAGTCAGTTGATGCATACGTCGGCAGAAGGCGAGGAAGCAAAATCACATTCGGGCAGCGACATTCGTTTGCTGGTTTTGGCCACGGCTCCAGAGGAACGAACGGATATCATGCTGAGTATCGTCCAGAAAAAGGTTGCTCGAGTCTTGGGTACGCGACCAGAGAAAATCGAGCTCGATCGATCTTTGATGGATCTGGGACTCGACTCTTTGATGGGATTTGAACTTCGCAACTGGATCGAAGGCGAGTTGCGAGTCAATGTTCCGGTCGTCGAATTGATGCAGGGGCCGACCGTCCAAAAGCTGACGAGTCTGCTGCTCGCTCAATTGGAGAAAACGGAAACCCCTGTGAATGAAGCGGTCGAGTCGGCAGAGCGTTCCGATGTCCTTGCGAATCACGTCGCGCGTTTGAGTACGCATCCGCAGCAGGAGGCTGCCATTGCGGGTCTGCTGGCGATGGCAGACGAATTCAAAGATGAATTGCAAGGCTGCGACTCGATCGATTTAGTATCGGAAGCCCAATTGCCAGATGATGTGCTAGGCGATGACTTTGCTGAGCGATTGCGAGCGCAGATGCACCAGCGGCAACCGATTCAATGCATTTTGGTCACTGGCGGGACAGGTTTCCTCGGTGCTTACCTGCTTCACTATCTGCTTGAGAGCAATCCGCAGCTTCAGATCCATTGTCTCGTCCGGGCGGATTCTGCAGCAGCGGCAATCCAACGACTTCAAGAGAACCAAGAAAAATATTGCCTTTGGAATCCGGGATTTGCGGAGAGGATCCATGTCGTTCTTGGCGATGTAACATTGCCACGTTTGGGTATTGATCAGATGACCTACGATCGATTAGCGGACGAGGTCGAATTGGTGTTGCACAATGCGGCAGGTATTAGCTTTTTGCAGAACTATGAGCAATTGAAACCCGTCAATGTCGCTGGCACGCTTGAGGTGTTGCGATTTGCTAGTCATCGTAGGATCAAATCCTATCACCACGTCTCGACACTGTTCGTGTTCTCAATTCTGGATCACCTTGAACTGAACACGGTGAGTGAGAGCGATGATCCCTCTCGCCATGAGTTTCTGTTTGGCGGATATCTCCAGACAAAGTGGGTTGCCGATCACTTGGTTCAGGAAGCACGACGACGCGGCATGCCTGTCACTATCTATCGGCCTGGAATCATCACAGGTGATAGTCGTACCGGAATCTGCAGCGATGACGTGATCTCACGAATGCTGGCCAGTGCAATCCAGCTCGGCTGTTGTCCCGCAGACGAAACAAGGATCACGTTCACGCCGGTAGACTACGTCGGCAAAGCGATCGCCACTCTACTGATGTCTCGAGAGAATTCCAGTCGCAACTACCACTTGGTGAATCGAGATGCGATTCAATGGCAGACCGTCGTCAGATGGCTGGCCGAGTTAGGCTATGACGTGCAGATGCAACCGTATGACAAATGGTTAGAACAACTTCGTCAGAGCACGCGGGATGATGAGAGCACGATGTTGTCTGGACTACTGCCGCTGATTCCTGAAGTCCGACTGACGGGACCAACTGCAGATTTGATCAAAATGAACTTTGACTGTGGTCAGTTGGATGAAATGCTGGCTGACACAGGGGTGCTTTGCCCCACCGTGTCGCTGGATTTGATTTCCACCTATGTCAATCACTTTGTTCGCTCCGGAATAATCTCTCCTGGCCAAACATCGATCGATGGTGAGAGCGACGCCTCACAACAAGCAGCGGCTTCGATGCTGATCGACGAGAACTAGCATGTCTCCACTCAATCGAATGAAAACCATCTGCCGGTTGATCGCGAACAGGGATCGTGGCGACAATCATGCCGAGCGACTGGAGAACTTTTACGCACGGCAGGCGGAGTCGTATGACGACACCCGTAGTCGCATGCTGCATGGCCGTCAGGGATTGATCGATCTGATTCCGGTCGTGAAGAACTCCGTTTGGATTGAACTGGGAGCGGGCACTGGCTCAAACCTGGAGCTGCTGGGGGACCGGATTGACGAGATTCAGCATTTGCACTTGGTCGACTTGTCACCTTCGATGATCCAGATCGCTCAAAAACGCATCAAGAGTCGCAATTGGCGGAACGTCACCACGCACCTCGAAGACGCAACCAAGTTTTCGCCGCCCACATCGGCCGACGTCATCCTTTTCTCGTACTCGCTGACCATGATTCCCAACTGGTTTGCAGCGATCGACAACGCTCGGCGAATCCTCCGCCCCGGTGGAGTCATCGCCGTTGTGGACTACTACGTCTCGCGTTATCGCCCCGACAATGGCTGGGTTCGGCATGACTGGGCTTGCCGAACCTTCGCTCCCAACGCATTTGCTAAGAATGGCGTTCATCCAAATCCTGATCACATCTATTACTTGCACGAATACTTCCAACCATCCTACTTTGCCGAACACGTCAGCAAGCTCCTGGGGCCATTCTTCTCGGCACCCTACTACCAGTTCATCGGCAACAAGAGCGGTTAGTGCACAACATCGACTCTTAGCATTGGCAACAATACCTGTCGTGAAGGAATGGCACACGACGTCCTATTCACTTGTCTGCCAAGAGTGACTCAGACGCCGTTATCTCATTCGTGGGTGCCTGTTTCGTAGGTACCTGTTTCGTAGGTGCCTGTTTCGTTGGGCCGTTCCATTCAATGTCCATTGTCGCTGCTTGGTCGATGTTCACGGAGTACTTGCGTGCACGTGCAAGTACGGGGAGCAGATTGAATCCAAACATGAGTAACGGTAATGGATCATGCACGGAGAGCAGAATGTCTTTTCCCCAAATGAACGTGCGTGCCCAACGTTTCAGCTCACTCCACGAACGCACGTAGCCGATTGCCCACAACAACAGGATCAAAGTATGTTGAACCGGCCGACGTGATCGGGGGACGAGCATCGGTCCCGTATGTTGCTCAGGATGAACGAACGCGTGTCCTAAATCGATCCGTCTGCGAAACAAATGCAGCCCGCTGGTGGAGCGTGGATTGCACTCGATTGCAATCACAGACCCATCCTCACGTTCGATGAAGTCGAAAGCAATTTGCCCGGAGAATCGCTCCGCTGCGACAAATTGGGCTACCCACTGCAGCATTGCGGGATGGGCGATCGGCTCGTAAGCGAACGTGGGGCCGATGCCGGTTGAGAAGTTCATCGGGTAGTTCACATGCGCCAGCAGTTTCCCTTCATGGGCGAGGCTGTAGGTGCTCAACTGGCGGCCACTGATGTATTCCTGCGCGACCCAGGGAAACTCGAGGTTGGGTTGGACCGCGGCAAAATCATCCAGACACTTGGGGCGAACCACTGTGCTGCTTGCGAATCGCGAGTAGACCGGTTTAAAGACAAGCTCGCGGCCTGATTCAAATTCCAGTTCGCACGCTCGGCGACTGGTCAGCAGTTTGGTCTCTGGAACCGCCAACTGATACCGACGTGCCTGGTGAATGAATAGCCATTTGCTGTGCAAGGTGTGCAATTGCGGCCACTCAGGTGCCAGTAGAACGCATGTGTGCGGTATGCGCTCACGTCGCTCGGCGAGATAATAAATTTCCTCGCAGGTCGGAATCAGCAGGGTTGCCTGTTCTTTGTCAATGATTTCAGCAATAGAGTCGACGTAGTTGTCTGGTTCTCGACTCGGCCAGGGGACGAAGTAATTTCTAGCCACTGCCCAGGACTGACGGGAGAGATGCCAGCGAAGCGACTCAGCCATCACCACGCGGTAGCCTGAGGCATGCAACAGCCTGACCAGCTCTAGTGCTGCAGGTGCTCGGCCACCGGTAACCAGGATCGTCTGCATCAGGGGGATTCCTAGTGATATTGGAGCTGCACCGAACTGATACAAAGGGTATCAGAACTCAGCTCGTCCAGTCGTGACCCGCGGCGCGAAATTGGTACACATCGCCATACGGTGAATTGCGTTGACAGCCTTTACGGCTGCGATCAAGATGAATCTAGGAAAACACTACCAGGACGTTATTCTCCTGCGGCGTTTGAACACAAAATACCGGACGACGTTTTGGCGAGCTCGAACGCAACGCTGCAAATCCGTGACTTGGCAAAGGTCTACCAAACTGCCGCTGGGACGGTGAATGCCCTGCGTGGCATCAATCTTGACTTTCAACGCGGCGAAATGGTCGCAATCGTTGGACCATCGGGCAGTGGCAAATCGACGCTACTCAATTTGATCGGCGTTCTCGATCGACCGAGTTCCGGTGAGGTATCGATTGAAGGCATCCCTGTGAGTTCACTGAACGACAGTGAGCAAGCCTTGGTTCGCAACCAGTTGATCGGATTTGTGTTTCAATCATACAACCTGATTCACCGATCCACTGTCATTAACAATGTGGCGTTGCCAGGAATGATCTCTCATCGTAATCGACGTCAACTGCTGGATCGCGCGAGGAAACTTCTGTCCATCATGGGAATCGCCGACAAATCTCACTGTCGGCCATCGCAACTTTCTGGTGGCCAGCAACAACGCGTCGCCATCGCTCGTTCATTGATCAACGATCCACCGATCATCTTGGCCGACGAACCAACAGGAAACTTGGACTCAAGCACGGGGCAGGAAGTTTTTGATTTACTGTGTACGCTCACTCGGCAACTGAATCGAACCGTGATCATGGTCACGCACAATTTGGAACTCTCGCAGTTGGTAGACCGCGCAGTTTACCTTCGTGACGGGATGGTCGAGCGGGAGATTCGAAATTGAATTCTTTTTCTCAACCGTCGGCCATCTTGATTCCTGTGCTGCTGGTGATCGGCTCTCTGGTGCTGGACGCTCGAAAGGCAGACGCTGCGGATCTGGAAGTCGTTGAGTCGTTCTGGACAGATTCAACTCAAACGCAGTCGTCGGTCGCGATGGACCAGGGGGGCGTTGAAGTCAGCACCGCCGATACCGCAGCCACGTTTGCCGTAAACGTGATCAATCGTCGCGGCGAAGACATCACCGCGATTCGAGCGACGATCGGTTTGCCCGACGGAATCATTTGCGTCAAGAGTCACGACTCCCAGGCGACAACGGTTTGTCCGGGCATCACTCGTGCCGGAGAAATGTTCACGCTCTTGTTTCCGGTAGAGATCACATCGTCATACCTGGACAAAACCTTTCGCTGCTCACTGGTGATCGATTACTCCGCCGGATCGAAACGTGATACGATTCGACAAACGTTGACCGCCAACTTGCGGATGACAGGCGATACCAACCTGGAATTGACACCGATCAACGGCCTGTCGCCTGGATCGACATCCGCTCTGAAGTTCCGACTGAGTAATCGAGGTACTGCCAGTGCGACGGGGATCAGACTCTCCCTACCTGGCATCTCGGGTATGAATCCGAGCACTCAGCAACCTGCGTTGTCTGTGCTTGGGCAAAGGTCATTTAAGCAAGTTTCGTTGAGTCCAGGGCAGTCCGTCGATTGGGAAACCTCCCTCTACGTCAATCCCTTTGCGACCGGCTCACTGCAGTCACTCGATGCGGAAGTTCGTTACACCAACGCTTGTCTAAGGCAGAAACGAATACAGACTGCGTTGGGCGTCTCTATCTTCGCTGCGCCGAATAGCATGTCTCTTGAGTGCAGTGAACCAAATGCTCAGCTCCACGCGTCCGCAGGAAAAATCTCCGCGCTGGCAGTCGAGTTCTGTAATCGCTCTGGACATGAGTTGTCCGACGTCTCTGCTTCCGTACGCTCTGGAAACGACGCACTGAACGTCATGGGGCAACGAAACTGGATGTTTGACAGGGTGGATGTTGATGGGATCATTCCGCTGACGATCTCGGTCTTTGCAGCAAAAGAACTGATGGGCCGCGTGTCTACGCTTGGTGTTTCATTTCAGTTCGTCGTGGATGGCCAACCACACGCCGAAATGATCGAACTAAGTCTCTACAGTGAGGGCGAGATTCTCGTTCGACTCAACGACGTCGAGGTCGGCGATATCGCCAGCGTGCCCCATCTGACCGGCAACCTGTTGAACGAAGGAGTCGGGACCGCCCTCTTTTCGACATTAGAAGTGATCGATACCGAGGGCAATGTGATTGCGGAATCCATCTACCTAGGCGACTTGGTGGAAAACTCGCCGATTCCATTTAGCATCCCTTTAGGCGATTCCTTTTCGCATATGTCTGGAGATCGTATCGTACGACTGCGTTTGAGTTACCAGGATGCTTTGCGTAATCCAACCACAAAGCTGTTGCAGACAACCGTCTCCTTTACTTCGCGTGCTGAAACCGCGACTGCAACAACAGATGCGACAGATGAGCCCTACGGTAACGCCTTTTCGATCTTCTGCTTTGTCGCCGGGATCGGCATCGGATTTCTGGTTGCTATCCTGCTACGTCGAAAACACAACGCTGAACTCCAGCGTGTTTTAGAAGAAAGCAAGCGTCGAGGAGACATGAGTCTCGACGAGGCGATCCAGTCGTCAGCCCTCACGACGAGTGAGCAATGAGAGCGATCCTGGATATCTTGAGGCTCGCCACCGGCGCGCTCTGGGAACGCAAGACACGCACCTTGTTGACAGTATTGATGGTTGCAGTTGGTTGCAGCTTGATGATCGCGTTGAAGGGTCTGACAGCAGGATTCACGAGTTTCATAGACCTGCAGTTTGCAAAGTTAGCGCCAAACATACTTTTCGTGAGCAGCGCACAGGACTCAAACAACGATGCCTACTTCGCCAAATCGGCACCTGCTGTCAAAGCGATCCTGAATGATGTCGTGGCAAAACGAATTCGCAGCTCCGCCTGGGTCGCAGATGTTATCCCGGTCTATCAAGGATTAATCAGCCTGGAGTCTCATGGCCGCACGGTGGAGTCCACTGTTTTTTCAATCGATCCGACAAAACTGGCTGTCGTTGCGCCGACGATGACTTTGACCACCGGTTCGAAACTTCGTGCAAACGATCCCTCAGCGATCCTGTTTCCAAGACGCCTAGCCGAACCGCCCGGCCAGCCTCCCTTCGTCGCCACGGGGCAGACGGTCAAAGCCACCTACTCGTCGGTTTCCCCCGATACGGGGCATCCGACTGTCATCACTCGATCTTTCGTCGTTTCAGGATTGATCAACGACACGGGTGATCCAAATATCGATCGTGGAATCGTGATGAACCACGCGGCAAGCAATCGGCTGCTTCAAAAGAATGGTAGGTACGATGGACTATTGGTTGTCGCAGTGTCTGCTGACTACGTTTCGTCGGTCGAAGCGGATTTGCGGGAAATGTATGGCCGTGACGTTGGAATCTCGACCCCACGTGCTGTCCTGCAAACATTGAATGAATTCATCGATGCGTTCGGATCATTTACCGATAGCACTGCCATCATTGCTTTGCTAGTGGGAGCCGTTGGAATCATCACGACACTATACACGTCGGTCACTGAACGAACTCGCGAGATCGGTACCCTTAAAGCACTCGGTGCCGACAAGAGATTTGTGCTGGCGATGTTTCTAACGGAGGCGAGTGTCATCGGCGTCGTCGGCGCGACCGCCGGGGTGGGGTTGGGCATCGTCGGCGGCTACGCCCTCATCGAGCAGTTTGCCGCCACTCGTCCTGATTTGGTACCCGTCTACCGGGTCGAAGACCTCGCATGGGTTTGGGCCTTAACCGTCATCCTTGCCTTGCTCGCCGGACTCTATCCCGCATGGCGTGCCGCAAGAGTCCCAGCGATCACTGCGCTGCGACGAGACTGACAATGGCGACCGCACACGCATTTTGAAGTTGATCGCTAGGTTCCAACCCGCATTGACGTGACGCTCAACGGCGGTGGTGACTACGACGAGCGAGCGACCGCTGAAAGAACAATCGAGAACGACCGCTTTGTATGTGATGGACCGCGGCTATGCCACGTTCGCACTCTTCAACTCGATCGTGCAATCGCAAACTAGCTGCGTTTGTCGACTTCGCGACAGCACGGTTTGCCAAGTGGCCCAGGAGCGGACGCTATCTGCAGCTGCCATCAAGGCAGATGTGCTGTGCGATCAAGTCGTGTTACTTGGCAAAACCAGCAAGATCGGTGGCAAACTTAATCACGCGATTCGGTTGATACAAATGCGTTGCACGCCTCACCACAACCGAACGGGTGGAAAAACCATAGGCTCTACGGATCCCAACAGCGATGGCGTTTTTCAGATTGCCATGAATTTGCTCGTCGTTCCTGCCGAGATCATTGCTCTGATCTGCTCTCGACGCTGGATCATTGGAGTTTTCAATCTGGCTTATCCTTAACCACAAGAAACCACCGCTGCGGCTGAGTGATTTCGGCGTTCGCTAATAGAAACGAAGAGGCATCATGGCTTAGCCTTGAATTCTTGGCATGGTGGGTACGCGATTGGGGACGATCTGGACATGAAATTCAGATGCGACCTATGACGCTGCCACCGAAGGCTTGAGCTAGTCCTCAGAGACGGTCAAGATGTAGAGCAATTGTTTCAGGTCAGGACGATGGTCCTTGCTGTGCCCCCTGTTGGATCGCGACCGTCAGCTTTCCACGTCGCAGGACAGGCTGTTCAAACTCGTCGTAGTCGCCGTAGAATCGCACTGTCGTTGAATCGTTATGTAGTTCGTTAAGGTTCAAATGGAATTCATCAACCACCTTTCGAGTGACGGCCATGGCCAATTCCGGCAGGTTGGCATCGAAGAGGCGATCGAGTGCTCGCCCGACACGATCATCATTGAGTGATTTTAATTGCTGTTGTTCCAGACCGAGCAATTCGGGCACGAACTGAGAGACCCAGGCCCCCAGCCCGTAAAGCGGCTCCCTGTTGATCAAGATGTTCTTGATCAGCAGGGTCAAAGCGGTGGACGTGCGCACCTTGCTTCGGCGGTCTTCTTGCGGCAGGAAACCACAGAGTGTGGAATCGAGTTCCAGACGCTCGATGATCCTATTGATGATGGGAAAGACGCCGATGGTGCATGACTGAAGACTCTTTTCACCTCAGGAGGCATTGGGTACCAACTTCGCTGCATCGGGTGCTCGGTGAGCAGGCCTTTTTTCTCGGTTCATGCCAGCACGATAGGCCGTATCGGCCGCCCAGTTCCAGGTGTCCTGGGGGCAAGAAAAATGCGTCAAAAATCACTTACGACGATGGCTCGTGACGTAAGTCGAACTCAAAGAATCCGGAAAAAGATTACTTGGTTGCCAGACACACAATAAACCTGACCAAGAACTCAGCGACGGCGATTGCACCGCCGCAGAAATTCGAAGAAACTGAAATTCAAACGTGCGGAAAAGAAGTTGCACGGCAGGACTCAAGGCGCCGTTGCCCAATGGTCACTTTTTCGTTCGTCCGCCGTGATCCTGGACGATCAGCGCGGCTAGCGATCGAGTGCAGTGTGGAGGCAGAGACGGAGCGGAGTTCTCAATTGCCCCACGGTCGAGTTGACCGGGTACAATAGCATGGAGCGACACTGGTTCGGGCCGTCGCTCCTTGTACCGCGATGATCCATGTCGATTCACCCAAGCCGCGGGTGTCGTCGTTACGTACCACAAGAGACCACCGCCGCGGCTGGGTGATCTCTGCGTTCGTCGGCAGGTTTAGTTGTGAGGTATTCGCTGCGTCAGATACTGTTGGTTGCTGCGGTATTGGCCATGGCTTTCGGTACGTCAACAACTCTGCTTCCGCGGCCGCATGAAGCACCGCCTTCGCTGGTTGCGTTAAATGCAGTACGGAATTTTCGTTTGATCGAAATGGCTCGGACCGGCGAACATCCAATTTCGGGGATGTCCACCACCGAGATTGACGACGCTTGGAATGAATTGACATCAACAAACGATCCATGGGGAAGCCGATACGAAATCGTCGAACGCGCTGATGAATGCGTGTTCGGTTCGCGCTCCTCCGTGCACGTCTATTCACGTGGAGAGGATGGTGTTTCTCATTCGAACGGAGAGGATGCAGACGACATCAGTTCTTGGTCGCCAAAGATGAACCAGTTTTACCAACGTCGTCAATCAATCCGGATCTTGATTTCATGGGCTGTATACTCTCTGATTCTTGCGATTCCGCTGTATGCGGTCTCCGTTCGTGCCGCGAACCGATTTTTCGGTAGAACGAAATGCGACGAACCTACGACCAGCACCAGCCAGCACATGGAACAAACAACGTACTTGCCTCACAACCGCCGAGCGATCGGATCGAGTTACTTCATCCAACAAACCCCTGAGGACGAGAAAAAGGGAAGAGGACGAGAAAAAGGGAAGGGGGGCTTTGTTGCATTCCATAATCGATGGATCGTCCTGCAGCGTGAAGATGGACGCCGGGGAAGCAAGAGGGGAAGCGGGACGTTTTGGGCCATCCGCCAATGAGATGACGCGAGAGTTACACCAGACAATGGATGAGGTAAGAAGGCATATATGATGCACGAGCGCAACTCTATGACATCTGGTGGAAAGACCAGGCGGATTCTCGACCTCGCACAGAGCAACCCCGCGTTCCGAAACAAGGTCATCGCACTCGGTGCTCTTGGCGACCAAATGACGTATCCCTCAATGGAGTTGTTCCAGCGATTTGTGCCTCTGATGCTCGAAATAGCAGCAGAAGTTGGTTTGCTGGATGGAATCGATCAGAGCGCGGCGGACGAGTTGAACGAATGGTTCTTAGACTCCGCAAACGAGCTTGCCTATCTCGTGTGCAACCGACAGCGGATCACCCCGAGTCGCAAGTTCAAGAAGCCCATCGGCAACGTGTTCGTCTCGTGGACGGTGAAGAACCCGCGAGATCGCGAAGCAACTCGTGGCGTAAAGGCAGCCCTTGACTGGTTCAACATAGACTACTTTGACTACACAGAACACCAACTCGACGATGAAGCAGACATGTCCCAGCAGATCACGCAACAGCTTAAGGACGCCATTGCTAAATCACGATTTTCGGTCGAGATCGTTTCCAGTGAAGCGAGTCGACCTTGGGTACAGTTCGAGAGATCGCTAATCGCTAAGAACGCCAGCATTCGTCGCTTCCTTGTATGTCTTGAATCGGACAAGGCAAGGTTCATGCGAATGTCTGCAGAACTCGAAGCACGCATCACCCGAATAGACATGTCGGGAGGGCGGTTTGGAACAATACAAACGGAGAGTATGGAGCAGTGGATGAGGCAAGCTGCAGACACGAGCTATTTTGCGACAGTCGACTTCTCATACCACTGCTACAAATTAGCGGACGTGATTCGATCTCTGCTATCTGGACAACGCAAACGGCATCCGATCTTCTCTTGCCTTGATGCGTTCCGATTCAGTGTCCTCTGTCAACAGTTGCAGCAGTGAGGGCGTTCAAAGGGGTCAGGCCTCGTTGTTCACCAATTGCGTTCACCTTAGAAGCCTGACCCCTGGTATGTCCCCCAGATCAAGTAAATCTGGATAAGTGACCATCCAAACGTCGGTGCATCGGCAAACCCACGGGGATCATTCAAGATCGAGTCGAAAAGGTCGGACCGGCGCATTTTGGAGTCGTCTCGGTCGACTGCGCAAAGCGACGGTCGAAGTGGATGCTTTGTGATTTTTTCGGCAGGGTAATCATCGAACCGATGATTGTTGAACATCAACGAGTGCGCGAGAAAAGGGGATGGGGGTCTTTATTGCATTCGCTTTTCAAGGGATTCGTAGCTCCCGAGATCGACGTGGCAAATAACAATCCGATGGACCGAAGCGGTGGATCGGCCGCTTCTTGATGGAAAATTTACTTGCTCCCGCACGGTCATCGGGGGCGTTCTGCATCAACATAAGGCATCCAAGCGTGAGTGACACAACCTCGTTGATTGCGTATCGTCGATCGTGGAAACGCACATTTGCTATGTCGATCCTAACTGCAGCTGTCGCCTTGCTCATGGCGGTCTACATGTGGCCTCTTTTATTCCCCGTCCTTTACTCCGACGGCATCCGCGCCAAGGTGTTTTCGGTTGGTATGGGCCTTGTCCTCGGAGTAAACCTCGTAATGTCGCTATGGATTGCGATTACAGTGGCTTCCATTCGACGCGACGTTTGTGTCACGCTCGACACCAAGGCACTGACCTGCTCGATTCCCGGTGAATTGGTCTCCAAATCGTTTTCCGTGGCCTTGGATGACATTACTGAGATCAATAAGTATAGACAAAGACAGTGGCCCAGAAGCATTTCGCATTCATACGCAGTCTGGTACGTTTGATCTCTACGGCAACTACGGAATTCCAACTCGTCGCATCGTGATTGAGATTGCGAAACTCCGGCCGTCCGTCATCATGGGAACCACATAAAATAAGATGCAGAACCAAGCCAATCGGGATAGGGGCCCGGTTGCCCGGGACCCCTCCCACAACACCTAGCATGCGGGTCCGCACTAGATCGATGAATACAGTGCGTTTCGCCGCAAGGATGCAAGCGATAGCCAGTACTCTTCAAGAATAAACAAGCCCTCAGCGGCCAGATACTCGTTGGATAAAGCGCGCTGGACGCCAGACGTCGTGGAAAGACGCTCTGCCTGCCAACCAACACGGGCCCTTGCCGCTCATCGCAAAGCCACGAGCGACACGATAAGACCCCACTGGCCTCGTGCCAGTGGCAACGGGACGAACGCGACTTGAGATGTCCAGTGATCGTCCTTGCTTCCACCGGCACGAGGCCGGAGGGGAGCCAAGCGAATCGACTGCTTCTTTGTAGCTCATCAGTCTTGCTTCCACCGGGTCAAGCCCGGATGGAGAGCGAGGAAGCATCAGAGTTCATCGGTGGTTCGTTCCTTGTCTTGTGACGTTCAGGCCTTTGTGTCGCCGTTGGACTCGGCGGGTCACTCCTATGCCTTCTGCTGCCGACTTCGATCGTGGGTTCGTGTTACCACGGCCCACCCCGCGTTGGAGCAAGCTCTACTGGCGGGCACAGGATGAAGTCCTCCCCAAATAAGGGACGTTTCAAGACGCGATGGTCTTGAAACACGTGATCTATCCCCACCCAAGCTCCCCATCTACCTCCACCAACTTTTCCGGTTCGGTTTCGCTGTCAGCAGATTTTTGGGAATCGCACAGCGATGGGCCTGCGGTGTCGGCCTCTATACGGTTTCTGTTCCGTGCTACTGCAAGCTCCGCGCGGACCTGATGGGTCTTGGCGTGAATGCGTCTGGAAACGAATTGCGTTGAACCATGCCCGAATCGGCGGGACTGACCCTATGACCCGTACGGTTCTCGGCGGCTATCCAGCTTGACGCTCACATTCGCAGGCTTCCTCCCCACGGTTTGTCACCTCCCCACGGTTTGTCACCTCCCCGCAGTTGCCCTCGCCTCGTACTGTCTTTCGTAAGAGTTACATTTGGTATACTGCCTCGTGTTGAAAGTAACCGGAACTAAGTACAGGGGACTTTCACCCCACAAGATCACGCCCATGTTGGGCGTACTGCACGGGAGAACAGGTGGTTCGTTTTCTCGTCTGCTTGCAAGTTGTTCGCCCGTTCCCCGTAATTTCTACCGTTCTGCCTTTGAAGATTTGATGCATCATGCAAATGCCCACCGCTTACGACGATGACATTCTCAACGTCGAAGGCGGTTCCTACCCCGATAGCACGCCGACACGGACGACCGTCTATTCCATCGTCTACCCGCCGGTTGGCTTTTTCCCTTTCGCAGGAACCGGAAACGGCGACTATCACGGGTTCTACTGGCCAATTGGCCGCGAAGACCGGCCACCATTGGTTGCGTACAGTAGCCACGATGCATACGCCCTGATCCCAGAACATGGCGATCTGTCTGCTGCCGGACGTTGCCAGCTTGCACGCGACGAAGACCGCACGCTCACATACGAATTCGAATCCGCATTTGATTCTGCAAACGTTCCGCGGCCGACTATCAACATTGCTGATGTTGTTGCCGTCGATGATCACAAGCAACTATTGACTCTTGACCCTGACTCTCCATTCCGCAATTGTGCCGTTGCGGACCAATTGATCGCTGAGAATAAGCTTGACGACGCGGAATCACACTACCGCAAAGCAATCGAATTGCTCCCGGAGTATGGTGCTGCGCATTTCGGCCTCGGCTATTTGCTCCGGCGGACTCGGCGGCAATCGCAGGCATCGATTCACTTGCGCCAGTCACTACTCTGTCCGCTTGCTTTCTGGGGCGGTTGTTTCTGGTCCGATCACATTCTGCCAGGTTCCTTCAGACCCGACTGGGCCCGCAAAGCGCTACTGTGGCTACAGAAGCTCAAGGAACCCGATGATTCTCTTCGCGACGATCCGTTCATGCAGAACGTTCAATACTTGACTCTCGATACTGGTGTCGCGGAAAGCCGCGACATCGAATTGTCGATTGCAATGGTTGACAATTATCACCGACGTGGACAGTTTCTCGATGCCGTTTTCGTGTGGATCACCATTGGTGATCGTGCCGCGCTCGAAACAACGTCCTTTCGCGAACGATACGGACTTACGGCACGTTCATTCGGCACACGCTTGGCTAGGCTATTTCGTGATGCCGGCATTGATCGCCGCGCGGAACTCGTCGACAATATGATTTCGATGATGGAGAAACCTGAGGGGCTCTATCTCTAACGCAAAGAAGGCAGAACCAAGGGTTGCAACGGAGGCCGCGAGCTGACGTTTTCGAAGTGGTAAGTCGTCCGCGCGGCCCCGCTGAACCCTACCGTTCTGTGACTGAAAAGTACAAGCCTGAACCTGATGGCGGATGTTTGCCAAAGATTTCAACATCTCCGATCTTGAACGACTCGGACCGATCATCGAACAACTGCTCGAATCTGGCAAACTGTCTGATGACGAAGCATGGGCAGTCGATCTCGCATGCCGCGCTGCAACAGACCTTGCCTCAATTCGACATTCTGAGGTCGCACAACGATTCTATTCCCGTCCTGACATTGAAGCTCAATCTGAATCAACCACTGAATCGTGGCTGGCGAAGAATGCAGATGCGGAACCGGGGACGATCGCTATGATTTGTGGGCGTTTGAACGTCGCCTCAATCGGAACTGACGGCAAACTACAACTCACGCCGGTTTTCGATCTTTGAATTGTATTTGCACGTGACACGTCGTTTGTGACACAATCGCGGGGAACCAAGCCAATCGGGATAGGGGCCCGGTTGCCCGGGACCCCTCCCACAACACCTAGCATGCGGGTCCGCACTAGATCGATGAATACAGTGCGTTTCGCCGCAAGGATGCAGGCGATAGCCAGTACTCTTCAAGAATAAACAAGCCCTCAGCGGCCAGATACTCGTTGGATAAAGCGCGCTGGACGCCAGACGTCGTGGAAAGACGCTCTGCCTGCCAACCAACACGGGCCCTTGCCGCTCATCGCAAAGCCACGAGCGACACGATAAGACCCCACTGGCCTCGTGCCAGTGGCAACGGGACGAACGCGACTTGAGATGTCCAGTGATCGTCCTTGCTTCCACCGGCACGAGGCCGGAGGGGAGCCAAGCGAATCGACTGCTTCTTTGTAGCTCATCAGTCTTGCTTCCACCGGGTCAAGCCCGGATGGAGAGCTAGGAAGCATCAGAGTTCATCGGTGGTTCGTTCCTTGTCTTGTGACGTTCAGGCCTTTGTGTCGCCGTTGGACTCGGCGGGTCACTCCTATGCCTTCTGCTGCCGACTTCGATCGTGGGTTCGTGTTACCACGGCCCACCCCGCGTTGGAGCAAGCTCTACTGGCGGGCACAGGATGAAGCCCTCCCCAAATAAGGGACGTCCGTTTGGTCGATGGGGGCCATCGATTTTCACGGACACGTGATCTGTTCCCGTCACTGTATTCATTGCTTGTTGGGCCACATCTACCTGTGCCCTGCTTTTCCGGTTCGGTTTCGCTGTCAGCAGCCAGCTCACCTAGGGTCATCGGCCTCAATGTGATTTCTGTACCACGTTGCTGCATGCTGCGCGCGAACCTGACGGGTCTTGGCGTGGATGTGGACGGCACGAGTAGCCGTGGGAATTCTGTCCGATTCAGTTCTCGTCGAACCGCACGTTCCTCTGGCCGGAACCGTCTTTCCGAGCACATCCGCAGGCTTCCTCCCCACGGTTTGTCACCTTGTGCGCAGTTGCCGGGCATCTTGGAGACAGGGCCTCGTACTCTCTTCTTTCGGATCCACATTTGGTATCCTGTCTCCTACTGGAAGTTACCGGAACTAAGTACAGGGGACTTTCACCCCACAAGATCACGCCCATGTTGGGCGTACTACACACGAAGCCGCCGATCGCGCGGTTTGCCAATGGAGAGCGTTTCTCCGGCGGCTCGGTGACGGCTACCGTTCGTCGGACTGATCTGAACTGCAGTTTATATGTTGTCCTCTGCCGAAATCACTCGCCTATCGCGTCGTCGAGCGTGGATTCTTATGCCCGCCGCCGTGTTGGGAGTTGCTGCGATGCTGGCTTACTTCGCATTGGTTGGGGTTGTGCGTGATTCATTGGTTGATTTGACACAACGAAAAGTTGGAAAGACTGCTGCAGATGTTTTGCCAATTGTGTTAGTTCTTCCATCGCTTGGATTCTTCCTTGGAGCATTGCTTTGGGCAGAACGAATGTCGAAGCGATTCGCCCTTTTTTGCCCTGAATGTGGCACGGATGTATCCAAATCAACAAATCGTGTTCTGGCGACGCGGTGCTGCAGTTCATGCGAGATGCAAATCGTCGAGGGGCGTCGAACGCATGGGGCTGACGTGTTCGAACGCTTTTCCCAACTAAAGCAACGGCGATTTCTCATTTACTGGTTCTGGATATGGCCCGTTTTTGGTTTATTCGTACTTGCCTACCACTGGTTTGATCAAACTGCGTGGGCAAACTGCCCGCAGGCGCTGTTTATTCCGGGATTGATCGGAACAACCGCAGCCGGATGGGCTTTTGCCCGTACAATCGACATGCGTTACCTTCCACAACTTGGTGTGTCTGCCCTCGTTTTCCTCCTTGGTGTTGATGCGTTTTGGTGACGCAGACGCTCCGACGAACCATGCCGTGAACCGAAGCGGCGAAGTCAGGCGGTCCTGAAATGGAAACTCTTTCGTCGCCGCTCGGTTACGGCGAATCGATCGTCAAATTTTATTCAAAGATGCGTATGGTCTTTCGGTTTAGCTTGAAGCAACTCTTGCTAGTGTGCGTCTGTCTTGCACTGGTTGTTGCTTGGCTGGGGATTCAAAACCAGTTTCAGCATATTGGTTACTCAGGCGAGACAAAATGGCATTCGTTTGCACCGTCCGGTGGGTATCCGGGCGATGGGATTGGCGGCGTTCACATTGTGGCAATGGCCTCGCATCTTATGCGGACATCCGTGATCCAGCCGATTTCGAAAGGCTTGCCGAGGTCCCTAACGCTTGCCAGCATTTGACCTCGGCATTGATTTTCGGACGTGACACTCTTGATGAGTTCGATCCTGCTGACTTCCCGAATCTCAAACATTTGTCGATTGGTGGTAGCAAGATTTCAGCTAATTCGCTTAAGAAGCTAAAGATGATGCCAGAACTAAGCGACCTGGACATATCGGAATTTGAAATCGATCCCAGTACCGAATGACACCCAGCCGTCCACCGAAGCCGTGTCCTCTCATGGGGACACAGCATCCGAGCGTCCCTGCAACAAGGTGCTGCCGATGAAACCAAGCGGCGGTCCATCAGTGGCCTGAGTTCTTGTGGCTTCTCGTGCTTTTTGTGGCAAGCAGCCTTCATTCTCTGGGATGGGGGCAGCGACGGCCACGAAGAACACAAAGAGACACGAGCTGGATTCAGCGTGAATGATACGCAGTGGGTTGAGCCTGAGCTGCAGGCAGGCCCATACACGCACTACTCGATTATTTGTGAACGAAGCGAAGACCAGACGACGCTTTCAATTGATACTTACTTGCTCGAACCATGGGTAAACAGCAGGACGGGTGAGACCGGAGAATCACCACATGGGACGGGAGAGGATTATGTTCTTGACGCGGACGGATGCTGGATTGGGGCTGATCGTCGGTGGAATCGTTGGCAAGCTTCGCAATTAACGCGTTCAAGCCCAAGCATCTCGACATACAGAACCATCCCGCACACGTGCAGACTGGCAAGGCCTGATCGACGAGCGAGGTGAGACCCCGCCTGGGAAACTGCTAGCCACCGGCCCAAGGTTTCTTCCTCGCTGCGGGTTCTCTGACGCGGTTGCGGTAGGTCATGCTCTGCATGACATTCAACGCACGATGGATGCATGCACGTTCTTCGCTTCCATGGATTACACTTCGTTACCCGACTGAAACCAGAATCGACGGGTGATCAACGTCAGTTACGGCGCCTAGCGGAGTACACATGACCGCGAATCCGTACCAAACACCGGCGCCCACGGATGATGCATCGCAAAACCGCGTTCCATTCGTTTGGACACTGTTGTTTTGGATTGGTGCGGGGCTTTCCGCTATTGCGTTTGCGTATGCGTCGTTGGTCCTCTGCGTGAACTACGAATCGTCGTTGAGAAAGGGCGAATTTCTGCCCGAATACGAAATAATGCTGCTTCTGACGATCCTTTGCTGCGTAGTCGGTTTTGTCTACTCTTTGATTCGGTGGCGTTCACGTCAGGTCCGACCTGCACTCACCTCACTCGCGATTGTCTTCATTGGACTGGTTGCATGCCCGTGGGTATTGATATTCGCATTGTACGGTCTTCACCAATGAACAATGGAATGACGGTTAACCAGTAAAGATTGACCATCAAGTGGCAGGACGTAATCGTTGAGTACTGCCTGCACAACTGCTCGAAGGTTCATCGCGACACACCAGAAAGCCAGTCCGAAAGGAATTCTGGCGAATCCCACTACCGAGTGCGCCCGTAAATGAATCGTCGCTCCTCAGGATGTCAGTCCCGCCAGTTCGCTGGCTCGTTTGACGCGGCTGATGCCGATCATGTAGGCGGCCACTCGGAGTGAGACTTCTTTGGAATGCGCCATCTGCCAAACCGCTTCAAAGGCTTCTGAGAGCGTGTGATCGAGTTCTTGTCGCACGCGGTCGAGAGACCATCGATAGTGCTGGCGGTTTTGCACCCATTCAAAGTAACTGACCGTCACGCCGCCGGCGTTGGCCAAGATGTCAGGCAACACCGTCACGCCACGCTCGTGCAGGATCGCGTCGGCGTCGGGATCGACCGGACCGTTGGCGGCCTCGATGATCGCTTTGGCCGAGATCTTGTCCACGTTGTCCTTGGTGATCACACCACCCAGTGCCGCCGGGATCAGCACATCGACATCGGGCAATGAGAGCAAAGCGTCACGCGGCATGACTTCGCACTGAGTGTATCCTTCCAATAGTCCGTAGCGATGTTTCAAGGTGTGACGCAGCAGTTCCTGAATGTTCAATCCGTCTTTGCGGAAATAGGTGCCCGAGGTGTCGCTGACGGCAACGATGGGAAACTGGGATTCCGCCAAGTACTTTGCCGCGTGCGAACCGACGTTGCCAAATCCTTGGATGGCGATCTTTGTCTTTTCCGCTTGCATGCCCAATCGCTTGACGACTTTCACCGTCAGTGATCCGACGCCACGCCCGGTGGCTTCCTCGCGACCTTTGGCCCCGTACTCCTCGACCGGTTTGCCGGTGATCACGGCGGGATTGAATCCGTGGTACTTTTCCCACTGGTTTCGAAACCACGCCATCACTTGATGGTCCGTCCCCATGTCGGGCGCGGGGATGTCAGTGTCGGGACCGACGATGTCGTGAATCTGATCCACAAACGCACGCGTCATTCGTTCGATCTCGCGTTTGGAGAGTGAACGGGGATCGACCCCGATGCCACCCTTGGCACCGCCGTATGGCAAATTGACGACGGCGGTTTTCCACGTCATCAAACTCGCCAACGCTCGGACTTCGTCCAAGTCAACTTCGGGGTGATAACGCAGGCCGCCTTTCATCGGGCCTCGGCTGTTGTCGTGCTGCACGCGGAAACCGACGAAATTGGCCAAGTCGCCGTTATCACGCTCGATGCTCACTTGAACCTGCACCTCACGGCGTGGCATCAACAGGGCTTCGCGTAACGAGTCTTCCAACTCCAAATGTTCAGCCGCAGCGTCAAAGAAACGCCGCATGGACTCAAAGGCTTTCATGGTGCGGTTTATCCGGTTGGCAAAGTAAGGGACGCGTTCAGGCGGCACGCCGAAGCGGAGTCTCACTGTAACGAAGCTGACGAGTGGCGCGGACCCAGGCGGAGATGGTTTGCAGGTCGGGAGGAGAATTGCCCCGCAAATATCGCCGGCCCGCAGTCGTCAATGCGAAACGCGACACCTCGATGTGTACCAATCGGGCATCACAGATCGCCAGTTGCCGAGCCGACTGGTACCCGGCACCTGCCAGCAACTGGGCGTCTAGGCCGGTCAGGCGGGGAATCTGGCACATCAAGGTCGCTTGGGCCTGCCATTGGCGTACGGTCTGAGCATCGATCCAGTACGTGCTGAGCCTCACCGCCAACTGCTCGGGATCCTCCATCAGAAATTGCCCGACGCTGTGTATATGGATCCGCAAAAAACGCTCCGCAGTCCGCGCACCGATCGACGGTGCATGGATCATTTGATCGTAGGGACTCAAGTTCAAATCGTCACAGTCCATGGGTACCAACGGCACGCCGACGGATTTCTCCGTGGAGCTGCTAGGCACGCTGCGGGCAACCGCCGCGGAATGCTCATCGTGGTCGGAATGATTGCCATGTGCCGCCGCGCGTGCTCGTGCCCAATCTTTCCTGCGTTGTTCTCGCTCGACACGGAAACGTTCTTCGCGTTCCAAAATCGCCACCACCCGGTGCTTGATGTCGACTTCGGCAGGCACGTGATGACGTAGCTGACCGGTTCGATAGTACTCGGCCGCCAACTCTTGAACAGCCAGCGTTTCCTTGGCATGCCGCACTCGTATTCGCCAGAGCGAGAGTGGAGTCGTGGCAACGGCGGCGACGGCCGGCCAAATGATCGGCGCCGTTGGTAAAGTGCCTCGACGGATGGTTTCTGCATCAGAGGCGGCACGTTCCAAGACGCGTGCCCAACCCGTGATCGCCAACCCGAAGACTTCCGAAAGAATCCGAATCGATGACTCGTCCAAACCTTCCGCAGGCTCCTCGACTCCCTCGTGAAAGGAGTAGCGATTGATCAACGTCTCAAAATGAGTGTGAGCCTGTCTTGCGGCGTGCAACATCATCGAACCGAGCCAACCGGGACGATCCGAGAGTTGCATCACAATCCGCAACTGGTCGTCCTGCCAAGTCCGATAGATGTGGTCGTACATGGTCGCGATGCTGTGATCCAAGGGGCGATGAACCAAACACTCACGAGCGCTCAGACCGGTATGCAACGGTGAAACACTGTCGGTAAAATAGTGGCTCAGCACGCCGGCCGCGTGCGCCGCGTCAGAATAACGATCCGTCCTCAAATAGCGTTGCAATCGGTCGTACCATTGATGGGCGACGCGTGGCGCGCCGCCCCAGTATCCGTTCTGGACGTGAATGAAGTGATTCTGGAAATCACGAAAACGAACATCCGGATCGATCGCGCCTTGCAAATATCGCCGATGATGCCGCAGCAACCAAGTCACCAATCGGCGTCCCGATTCGGTTTGGACCAACGGCAAAGCATCCACAGCGAAACGTTGATGCGTTTGGCCACAATGTCCCCATCGTAGAATCCGCTGGAACCAAATCATCTCAGGCGTCGGTCACGTTGGGTTATGAGGCATAGGGCAAACTGCTGCGTCCAGACGTCGACGTCGATTCGGACATCAAATCACGACGCGTGGGACGAACGCGAGGACGATTGGGGGCTGGCATCACATCGCCCGCCACGTCGATTCGGTTCAGATGCACGTCCATCTGCGGGTACGGAATCTTGATGCCGACGGCGTCAAGCTGCTGTTTGACTTCGCCGGTCAACAACTCCATCATCCGCCAATAGTCGCCCGTCGCGACCCACATTCGGACCTTCCAATCGACTGAGCTTTCGCCCAATCCTGCCAAAACCACTGCACTGCCACGCCCGGCTCCTTGGATCGTTTCGGCGAGAAAAGTATCCACGGCGGTCTGCAGAGCATGACGCGTTGCATTTAAGTCTGCTTCGTAGTCCACACCCACGAGGACTTCGACGCGACGATGGGGATGGTAACTCATGTTTTCGATCGTGCCTCCACTGATGGAACTGTTGGGCAAGATCAACCGGCGGTTGTCGGTGGTGTCCAGCGTCGTATTGAACAGATCGATCTCGTTCACTTTGCCGGTCACCCCGGCAACGCTGATCATGTCGCCCACTTTGAAGGGACGGAAAACGATCATCAACACGCCCGCGGCGAAGTTGCTGAGGGTACCTTGGAATGCCAAGCCGATTGCAAAACCGGCGGCCGCCAACAATGCAGCCAAACCACCCAACGGTGCGCCTAACTTGCTGGCCACCGATGCGATCACGCCGCCCATGATGGTGTAAAACAGCACCGTGCCGACAAAGCGACCCAGTGTTTCGTCGACACGTTTGCGAAGCGGTTGGCTGACGACCCGTGAGACGTACTTGGCGACGAAGTAGCCTACGAAAACCAATGCCAGTCCGACCGCAGCAGGCACCATGTTGGGCAACATCGTGCCCATCATCCATTCACCCATCAAATCAAACTTGCCGTGCACCGCCGCGTTGGCGGCGTCACCAAAGTTCACCAAAACATCGGTTTCACCGGCGGCAATACTGGGGTCGACAACAAGGGGATCGACAACTGTTGGTTCGGCCACTGCTCACATCCTTGCGCGTGGGACACGTTTTCTTCGTAGCCCTCACCCAGGGCAAAACTTCTGATGTATCGCCTATAGAAGAATCACCGCCCACCTGTAAAGACGAGCTTGGATTGTGGTGGCCTGTCTGCGCCAGATAGCGATTGGGAATGGTAAAACGCTTGACGGGACACGCTATCGACTTGGAAAGTCGAGCGTCTCCGCTCAGTGGTGGAAATGGTTGCCGTGATGCAAGTCGTAGTGGCCGGGGACGTAGTCGTAGTGGTTTCCGTGTGGCACCAGCGACGGGCCGTGGTAGTCCAAGTGTGGCCTACGAGGATGGTAGCCGTTCCAATGCGACCGATAGCTTGGATACACCGGCAGCGAATAGCTGTTGTATCGGTACGTCGGCACGATCGTTCGATTCGATGGCAAAATGGGACGGTACGAAGGCATCCTGGCGTAATAGCCGCCTTGCCCAGGACGTAATCCAAAGTCCGCGTTGGCCGATGGCCCAGACACGGTAAACATTGCCGCGATTGCAAGCAAACCGGAGCTTGCCCAAGTGATGACTTTTGACATGGGAAATCTTCTTTCTTTGACGGTGTCGGTGAACGGCAAACGACTCCGCTCCAGCTCATCGCGGTTGCCGTGAAACTTTGCGTGAAACAATTCACGTAGGTCACCCAGGATGCAATCGGCGTACCGCTGCAAACCACCTTTCATCCCTCGCAACAGCCAGGCGATCCAATTGGGGGGCGTGCGTAAAATAGTGGTCCTGTCTTCTTGCCAAAATCACGCGGAGCGATGATTGCTACGTAGATTTCCCGACACTTACTCTCTGCACGTCCCGCCAAGTACCAGGCCACAAAATTCGCTTCACTACCGTTGATGCTCAGCGACGAGGATCCAAACAGAAACAAAGTGTGATCCTTTTGATCACACTGCTGTCGCGATTCTGTACTTCGCGAGTTGCCATCTGGCTCTCAAGACCACTTCGTTAGCTCGGATGATTCAGGCGACTCACTACAGTCTTGGCAAGACGGGTCGGAAACAGAGGTCTCGCCAATTTGCAAAGATCACGCGGAGCGTGATTGCTACGTTCTGTTGACGAATACGATCGAGCAGACCGAGCTCGGTTCAAGCTGCGCGGCGTTGCTCATCGATTGAAAGCCCGGGGACCGAACCGCGTTCACGACGCAACGTGCGGATGGTGGCGATCTGATCGTGCAGTTGATTCTGCAACTGACGAATCGAATCCTGAGCCGCCTCATTGGCCTGCAAACTGCTTTCGTGTTCGGCCGTGACTCGTTTCAAGTGCGCGATAAGCTCTTCCACTCGGTAACCAAGAGCCTCATTGTCTTGTCGCACCGAACTGAGGTCGTCGAGCTGGATCTGCAAATCCTGAACCATCGTGGTTTTGACCGACAACTGTTCGGTCGTCTGTTTTCGATCCAACGAGATCTTTTGCAGCTCCTTGGATTTGGTCTCGAGCTGGCGTTGCAGATCTTCGATCGAGTTGGCGTGCATCGCCACATGTGTGCCCAACTTAGCAATTTGTTTTTCCAGTTCGCCGTTGACGCGGTTCAACTCGTCACGCTGCTCGCCGATGATCGGTAATTGTTCTGCAGACTGAAGCAATTGTTTGCGTTCGTCTTCGATCACGGACAATTGCGACTTCAGACGATTGATTTCTTCGCGTTGCTCGGCAAAGGCCCGTGTCTGCATGTCACTGCGTTGTTGCAACTCGCGAATCATCTGATTCTTTGTGTTGACTTGCTTTTCCATCACGATGATCTGCTGCATCTCCAAACGCATCTTGGCGATTTCGTTGAGCAACTGTTCATTGTGACCACGAAGCTCACCGTTCTTGGTTTGCTCCACGCTCAAATCGTCGTCCACGCTGCTCAAACGTTCTCGCAGGACGTCGACCTGCTGCAACTGCTGCTTCAACTCAGCGATTTCGTTCTGACGTTCGGTGACGATCGCTGCCATGTGCAGCTTTTCGTCATCGGAATGTGCCAGACGCTCGCTAAGCTGAGTGTACTCGGATTGCAACTGGGCGAATTGCTGCTGGACCTGCTGGAGTTGTTCGATCTGTAGATTCAGATCTTCGATCTTGTTTTCCAACGCTTCGTTGGCGGTATTCATTTCCACCAGTTGGGCGTTCAAGGTTTCCGCTTTTTGAGTCAGCGGTTCGATGACTTCACCACGTCGGGCCAGCTCGGCGATCCTGGTTGTCTTTTCACTCAATGCATTTTGCAATTGCCGCTGAATCGCCACTTGGTCATCCAGTTGTCCCTGCAGCATCGCCCGTTCACTGCCGACCTGGGCCAGTCGCTGTTGTACCTCCTCCAAGAACTTCAACTCCTCGGCTTGCTGGGCCAACGACTCACGCAGCGTTTCATTGACGGAGTTGGCTTCTCGAAGCTGTTCTTGGATGGCCGCGGTCTGTTCCGAAGCGGCACGGGTTGCCTCGATGGTTTCTCTCAGAGACTGAATCTCTGCCAGTTGAGCGGCAAGCTGCTGTTCTTGATCGGAAATCTGCGTTTGTTGAGCGGTTGACTCCGATTGTTTTTTCTCCAGTGAACCACGAATCCGGTCCAACTCATCCTGGATCGGCTCCATGCTTTGCAGTTCATCGATCAGATCGACGATCCGTTGTTGTTTTTCATCGACGAGGTCGGCCAGTCGTTCATTTTGGTCGGCGGTCCGCTCGGCTTGATCCAGTGCGGAAGCCAGTTGCAGTTGTAGTTGCTCGACATCGCCAGCGAGTTGAGTGCACTTCTTGGACGACTCTTCACGCTGAGCCTCCAGTTCGGCGATCTTTGCCAGATCGGATTCCATTGCCGCGATCCGAAGTCCACTTTCGCTGGAATCGTTGGCCGCGTTGGCCAACGCTTCACGCAAGGAATCGATCGTTTCCTCTCGCTGTTGAACTTCCGATTGCAGTGAATCGATGGTTGAGAGAGCGGAGTTCTTTTCCTCGTCCAATCGCAGGAGATCATCTTCCTTGCGTTTTGCTTCCGCAGTCACGTCAGCAAGCTGGTCTCTGAGTTGGTCGATCGTGATTTGGGAGGATTCACTCTGCGTCGCCACGTCGGATTCCCAACGCGTCAGTTGTTTTTGCAACTGTTCGATTTCGATCCGTGCGTCTTCATTTTGTTTGGTCAGCTGGTCGATCAACTCGCTTTGACGGCCCAGTTCGTCTCCGGCCTCACGTGCGGCGTCCTGCGATCGGCCGTGCCGTTGCTCAATGGATTCTTTCTCTGCGATCGCGTTCTGCAGTTTTATCGCGGCATCCTCGGCATCTTGTTTTGCCAAACGCAGAGATTCTTCTGTGGCTTGCAATTCGCCATGCAAGATGTCCAGTTCGGTCTCTCTCTGTTGGCGTAGCAAGTCTTGCTGAGCCAGTTTTTCTCGCAGTTCATTCGCTTCGGCTCTGGTGGATTCCAAGTCGGACACGCTGTCATTGAGCGACTGTCGGACTTGCAAGATCTCCTCGCGATGGGCATCGGGATCCCCGCCTGCCTTGGAGAGTTTGTGTTCCAGGTCGCGGATCTTTCGCTCATCACCACTACGATCTTGATACCAAATGAGGTACCCGATCATGATTCCGGCAACGAGAAAGAACAGGATCGAGGGGAGTGGTAAGTCAAAGAGAATGCCCATCAGAATCCGTCCTGAAGTAGTGCTTGGTCATCAAGTTGCCGGTCCCTCCGGCGTTTCGCACGCCAGATCAATCGCACCGTCATCACCCTGAAAACGTGGTGTGAAAGCGGATCTAGCAAATCCGCGGGGCTGCTGTCGACGTGAATTTTGCCCGGGCTGCCAAAAAGTTGGGGTTGGGGCTGTTTCGAATCGGAGAGTCGAACGACTGTCTCTCGACTTTCCAAGTCGAGAGCGTGCCCTGCCGTAGCAGTCTGTTGATTTAGTGAGCCGCGACGCGTGAGCGGCCGGGCGATACGCATTGCCCGAGGCCTTACGGCCAACGGCTCACCAGTATTTCGGCAACACCAAGTAAATCAATAGGCTGGTAGGTCTTGCCAATTTTGAACCGTGCCTTGCACAGACAGGCCCCTCGTTACTCGGACGCTAGGCATTCTTCGAACCGCTCGATGTCCACGGCTCGACCTTGGTCGTCGCTTTCGACAATCGCTCCGCAGAGGCGGATATCGCCCGTGGCGACGTGGAAATGGCAGGGCTCGTTCGTACGCGTGGTGTGCGTGACCCTGGCGATATCGCGACCGATGATGCTTTCATAGGGGCCGCACATGCCGACGTCGCATTGAAACGCGGTGCCACCGGGAAAGATACACGCGTCCGCGGTCGGGACATGGGTGTGTGTGCCCAAGACCGCCGTCACACGGCCGTCCAGGTATCGAGCGATGATTTGCTTGTCACTGGTCGCTTCGGCATGCACGTCCACCAAGATATGGTCGGTATGACTTTCGATCTCCTCAAGCACCCGATCCAGGGCGTCAAAGGGACAATCGACCGGCTTCATGAACACTTGGCCCATGATCGAAACGAGCGCCAGCGGCTGGGATGCCGTGGGAATCGGCAAAAGCACCCAGTTCTTGCCGGGGGCGGCCGATGGATAATTCGCCGGCTTGACGATTCGATCGCTGCTGGTCAGGACATCGACGATTTCCTTGCGACGATAGATGTGGTCCCCCAACGTGATTCCATCGACGCCAGAGGAGATCAATTTTTGGTATTGCCGGGGCATCAACCCGGAACCGTCCGATGCGTTTTCGGCGTTGACGATCAATGCGTCCAGCTTCAGCGTCTTTCGCAGACGCCCTGCATGGCGGACCACGGCGCTATAGCCCGGTTTGCCGACGAGATCACCAAGGAAAAGAATACGCATGCGTCGGCGGGATCCATGAGTGGGACGGACAGTCAGCAAGTTAATATCGGGGGCACCCTGTTCACAACCCAGGCAGCGGCTCCCGCCTGCCCGCCCCACCTGATTGCCGGTGATCAACGTTGACCCCCTGGGTTGATTCGTCAAGAATCCAGGTTGAATCTCTCTGTGCAACTTTGTCCATTTTATCTCGCTTGATCCATGTCCACCGCCGCTGCATCGCTCTCCGCCACCGAAATCGCCGATTACTGCCGCCAGACGGCTGCCGACGCCCGGCAAGCCTCCACGGAGCTGCGGGTTCTGGATACCGCGGTCAAGAATCGATGGCTGATGGAATCCGCCGACGCTTTGGTCGATTCGGTCGAAACGATCGTCGCCGCCAACGCGTTGGACCTCGAGGCGGCACCGGGTTACGGCTTGACCGAGGCGGCGATCGATCGCCTGCGTTTGGATGGCCAGCGGATCGGCGGTATCGCCCAAGCCCTTCGTGAGATCGCGATGCTGGGAGATCCGGTGGGTGAAATCCTGGACGGGTTCACGCGACCAGGTGGACTGCAGATCGTCAAAAAACGCGTGCCGTTGGGTGTCGTGTTCTTTATCTACGAAAGCCGACCCAACGTCACCGCCGACGCCAGTGCCATTTGCGTCAAGAGCGGCAACGCCGTCATCTTGCGAGGCGGCAAGGAAGCGATCCACAGTAGTCAAGCGATCGTGGACTTGCTCTGCGCGGCTGCCAAGAACTGTGGTGTTCCCGAGAAAGCCGTGCAGTTGGTTGCCACGACCGACCGCGCCGCCGTCGGTGAGTTCCTGAAACTCAACGACCTGATCGACGTGGCGATCCCGCGCGGGGGCGAAGGTTTGATTCGTCGCGTTTCCGCAGAAGCCACCATGCCGGTCATCAAACACTTCGATGGCAACTGTCACGTGTACGTCGACGAGTCGGCCGAGATCGAAATGGCGGTCAAGATCATCGAGAATGCCAAGTGCCAGCGGATGGGTGTTTGTAACGCGTGCGAGTCACTGTTGATTCATTCGGCCATCGCCGAGAAAGCCCTGCCGGCGATTGCCCAGCGATTACAAAAACATCAGATCGTCATGCACGTGGACGATCGCGCCGCACCCTTGGTCAGCGGCGGTGTGCCCGCAACGCAGGATGATTGGGGACGCGAGTATCTGGGACCGGAGATCAGCATCGCCGTGGTCGACTCGATCGATCAAGCCATCGAGCACATCAATCAATACGGGTCCCATCATACGGATGCAATCGTCACGAGTAACCTTCGCGCAGCGGAGTCCTTTACCGCCGGTGTCGACAGTTCGGCGGTGATGGTCAATGCGAGCACACGATTCAACGACGGAGGCGTCTTTGGTCTGGGCGCAGAGATCGGAATCTCGACGGATAAGTTTCATGCGCGTGGACCCTGCGGTCTGAGAGAATTGACGACCTACAAATACGTCGTGCGTGGCGACGGCCATATCCGTGAATGATCTCAGCGTTCGCGATACGTTTGCACCAAATGGCTTGCGGACGCCTCCTTCGCTTTTTCCCAACCATCAAGGATGATCGCGTGTCGACGACCAACCAATTCAACGACAATCAGGTCCGACGACTGGTTCAAGCCATGGAGGTGCAACCCAGTGATCGTCGCGATAGACCAGTCGGGTATCGAGTGGACACTGCCGGTCGTGAAACAGCAACCGCGAATGTCGACTACGCTGAGAAAGACCTGTTGTGCAAGACGCACCAGCAACATGATCGCGTTGCCAAAGGATTTGCCGAGTCACTGTCTCAAATCTGGCAAGGACCCGTTCAAGTCTCGGTCCATCACGTTCGCAGATTTTTGCCAGGGCAACCAAACGTCGATCCACTCAACCGACTGTACAACGTCCCGTTGCCCAACGCCGGGATACAGATTCAGTCATCTCTGGCATTTGCATTGATCGATCGCATGCTCGGAGGCCAGCCGGACCTGACGGATTTTGCCGGACGCTCGATGACGGTCTTGGAGCAACGCTTGCTGCACCGCATCATCGATGACTTTGTCATGCACTGGCAAATCGCGTGGCGTGATGGCGCTGTGTTCAGCCGGAGCACGATTGCCGACGCAGGCTTTGGACGTGATTTATTGACGTCGATGGATTCGCAACACGAAATGATCTGCGTGGAACTGAATATTCAGATGACGGGCAGTCGGGGCGCGTGGATCTGCGTCATGCCGGTGAGCGAACTCGCGTGCCTGAGCGACAGAATCATCGCAGAGGACTGCGAGACGGCAGTGACCGACGAGTCCGATTCCCACTCGCTGTCTGACCACTCGTTGTCTGACCACTCGTTGTCTGACCACTCGCTGTCTGACCCCGAGGTGGAGGTCACGGTGACGTTGGAGGTTGCGTCATGCGATGGTGCATCGTCGCCGTCACTGCAGGTGGGCGAATGCTTGACGCTTGATGGGAGTGCACCGATCGTCGCCGACATTCGTGTGGCCGGCGTTGTGGTCCGTCGTGGCATGTTGGGTCAATGTGACGGACGCAAGGTCGTGCGTGTGGATCGCGACAAAGGGTGACCAGAGGCGAAAAAAAACGGCGTCGAGATGCAATCCCGACGCCGCTTGTTGAGTTCAGATCTTTCAGCAGAAGCCTCAGATCATTTCCTTCAGTCCCTTCAGGGGACGAATCACGACCTTCTTGCTGGCCGGTTTTGGCTTCAGCCAAATTTCGCTACCGTCGGCCGGGTTGCGGCCCTTACGCTTCGGCTTGGCCGGAACGTCCTTGCGTTGAATCTTGCACAGCCCTGGGATCGTGAACTGACCCGATCCGGTTCGACCAAGCGCCTTGGCGATTTCGCTCGACAGAGCATCAAAGACGGCAGCAACGTCCTTCTTTGAAAGCTCGGTTTCTTCTGCGATGTTTGCCAGGATCTGAGTCTTGGTAGGGGCTTTTTGCGGAACTTTAGCCATTTGCGAGAACCTTTTCTGAATGTCTATGATAGGCGGATTAGATGGGAAAATCGGCCCACGTCGTTTCTAAGGGCCATGTGTTATGCGTGCGAGAACAAAGTTGCAACCCGGCTTTCGTCTAAAAAGCCCCCAAATACCGGTGTTTTTGGGCGTTTCGCACCTCTCGAACCGTAGCACGATATCTCAGCGAGGCCGTGTGGAACCGCAAAAAACGCGAAAAACAGCGGTTTTTAAGCCAAAAACCGGTCGTTTTGACCGGTGTCGGCATCCACACGAGAAAAATCCCCGGGCATGGGTCGATTTCTCTCAAAACGCGGCCCGAATCCGGCCTTTGCGGGGCGAATCAGAACGACGACGAGAAGAACCGTCTGGAGCGGACCGGTTGGGTCAACGCCTGATCTACCAACGCCTGATCCAAACCAGATGCGGAGTCACCCGCCAGGACGTCCTCGGTCGCACTGACCAACGTGATCGACTCGGCAATGTCCTGGACCGCCTGATCGACCCCGGAGGACGTCAGCAGTCGTCCACGCGACGATGTGACGACGCTCGCCGGTGTCTGGCTGTCAGCGGTTGTGGCGTCAGAATCGGACGACGCAGCCGCCGTGGCAGGGAGTGACGTGCTGTCGGTGCTCACCGCAGCGGAAGTCACCGCAGCGGAGGCCACCGATTCGCCTTCGGGCGTCCCGGTCGCCAGCAACGTCCCGGTCGCCAGCAACGTTCCGGTGGACTGGCTGACCGCATCGGAGACCTCTGATGGTGCGTCAGACGAGGTCGCTGCGGAAACGCCGGTTGACGTGCTGCCGGTGGAGACGGTGGTCGCCGTGAACGGCACCACGCCGTCCTCGACGTTCACGCGATACAGAACCAAGTTGCCCACTTGTCCGCGACGCTGGATTCGATTCCCGTCATTCACGTTGACGGTCGCGGAGACTTCCGCCGAGTCATCCATGCCGACGATGGTGAGCTGGTTGCCGGCTGCGTCCAGGTGAGCTTGGGGATCGGTAACGGTATCGGTCGACGGAGAGGCTTGCGTCAATACGCTGTCGCTGCCCGGCTCGACGGCCACCAGCAAGCTCTTGCGAGGAGTTGAACCCAGCCAATCTTGGATCGACAGAAACTCCGGACGGATGCGTCCCAGTCCGGTCTCGATGGTCATGTCGCCGTCGTCCGCAGCACTCTCCACGTTGATGGTCTTGGCGTTCTCGCCACCGATCAAGAAAGGAATGGCGGGTACGTTGACCTGATAGTTTCCGGGCAAAACATCAGCGAATCGGAAATTGTCGTTGGCCTGATCGTAGAGCACTGGAACGTCGATTGTGTCGCCCAGCAGGTTCGATCCGGTCAAGCGAATGCCTTGATAGTTGGCTGTTCCTTGATTTGAGAAGTTGAGGAAAATATCTCGCACCTGATAGTCATTGACGTTGATCGTGAGCGTGCCGCCGCTGATCAATCCGCTACCGTCGGTGACCGAAAAGGTGAACGTTTCCGTTCCGACGAAGGTCGCCGAAGGCGGTGTATACAAAACATTGCCGGTCGAGGACTCGATCTGAACCGTTCCACCGGCGGACGGTGTACCGAGATTGGTGAATGACAATGTCTCGCCGCTGTCCACGTTGGTCGGCAAATCGCTCAATCTCAAGACGGTCGTCTGCCCCACACCACGACTGAGCCCCCGTGTCGGGTTCGTCACCGGCGGCGGATCATTGACTGCTGTCACCGTGAACGTCACCGTTGCCGATGCCAGTCCACCGCCCGTGTCCCGGATCGTATAGACGACTTGATCGGTCCCGTTGAAATTGGCCGCGGGCTTGTAAAAGAACTGCGTCCCGTCGCTGCTGATCCGCACGGTTGCACCCGATGAACCCGCATTGACGGAATCCAGCACGAACGCCTGACCCTGAGCATCGGTTTGATCGTTGGTCAAGACATCATAGGTGGCTTCGGCAGCGTCTTCGGCAACCGTGAACGCGTCACCGACGGCAACCGGTGGCGGATCCGCAGAAGCAACCGTTACCGAGACGGTGACCGTCTGTGTCAATGCCCCATCACTGACCGTGTAGGTGAATGAATCGGCACCGGTGAATCCCGCCGGTGGCGTGTACAGCACCGCCTTGTTGTCACTGGAGATCGTAACCACCGCACCGGAGGTCTGGCTGTTGACTGCCGTGACGCTCAACGTTTCTCCCGTATCGGGTGCGATCGAGTCATTGGCCAGAACGTCCAAGCGAGTCGCCGTGGTGTCTTGCGTGACGTTGAACGTGTCCGCGATACCGGTCGGCGGGTCATTGACCGGCGAGACCGTCACCGTCACCGTCGCATCGTCTTGGGCACCACTGCCGTTGCCTGCACGATACGTGAACGTCGTCACGCCATTGAAATTTCCTTCGGGAGTGAACACCACTTCGCCGCCACTGATCGCGACCGATCCGCCATTGGTCGGTTGCGTCACCGAAACGACCGACAGCGCTCCGCTGCCCGAGCCGATTTGATCATTGATCAAAACGTCGATCGTGGTCGCGCCCGAATCTTCGTTGACCGTCGCCGAATCGTTGACCAAGGTGAAGTTCAACCCGACGGTCACAGACGCCGTTCCATAGGCCACTTGGTCGGCCGGGATCTGCGAGCTCTCGCCGAACAGCAGCACATCGTTGCCCACCGCGTCGGCCGGATCGGTTCTCAACAACGCGGTGCCCGTGCCAACGGTTTCGAATCGAACCGTGGCGATCAAACTTTCCTCTTCGTTGGTCGCCGCCAACACGCTGCTCACGGCACCGAGTTCATCAACTTGTCCGCTCGCGATCGTTCCCGCTTGCAATGATCCGAAACCATTTGAGAACTGGATTGTGGAACCCGGCACCACACGTACGACATCGGAATCAAACAACAAGTCCGCGTAGGCAGAGAACACGCCGAGCCGATTGACGAACGACCTTGCATCGACGGCGATGAAGTCGACCAAGAACTGTTCACCCACGCCGAATGAATTCGTGACGTTGCCTGCGGTGTCCTTGACCACCAACTTGAGTTCAGCCAACGGCTCACCAGCAACCGTGACCGTAAAGGCTTCCGTGCGTGTGTTGCCAGCGGCATCGGTCAGCGAGATGGCGACGGTATTGGAACCAAGTTGACTGGCGGTCGGGGTCCAACTGATCAAGCCCGATCCACTATCGATCGTCAGTCCGTTAGGCACGTTCACGGCGGCATACACCAACCCAGAGCCTTCCTCGGTGCTGTTCAGATCGGTCTGGAACAAACGCCCCTGATTGGCCTGTGTCGCAGCGGTTGCGGTCACGGACGATGGCTGAGTGGTGTCGTAGGTCAGCGACAAAGTGGGCGACAGCGTGCTGGTCACACCGTTGCGAGTTTGCCGGGCGGCCAAGTTGTAGGTGCCTTGGCCCAGTGCTGCGATATTGGTTGTCGTGATCACCACAGTGGTGCCCACAGCGGTTCCCGTCCCCACGACCGTCGAAGTCGCTTGATTGACAATGTCGACGGTCGCTCCGTCGAGCACGCCCACGACTTGAAAGGACAACGTCTGCGAGTTGGTGATGTTGTCCGTGTTGCTCGCTCCGCTGTCACTGGTTGCCAACAGTCCCAGCGAGGTCGGTGCTGAAACCGTGGTCTGCTCTGCTTCGAAGTTCAACCGAATGATCTGCGTGTCCTGATCGCTGGAACTGTTCCCCGCCACACCGGCACCCGGCCGTACGCCGACCTGGACATCAACCGGTCCCGTGTACCCGTTCGCGGGCGTCACGGTCAAAACGCCAGTGGTGCTGATCGATGCCGTCGCCTGCGCGCTCGATGCGACGTTGGCAAAGTACTGAACCGGATCGGCCTCCACATCAACGCTGGTGACCTGAATCACCGCGTTTTGTCCCGCAGGTGACGACGCGGGCACTGCGATCGGCTGCAGGAACGGCTGGCTGTTGGCCGTGTCGTTGTTAACATCGACTTGGAATGTTTCGCTGTGCGTATTGCCATCGCCATCGGTCACGGTCACGGTGACCGAGGTGCTGCCCGTCCCGTTGCCTGTCGCCTTGAGCATCACGACACCGTTCTCCGTGTCGTTAAAAACTTCGACGGTTTCGATGGTGATCGGAGTCGAGGGCAAACCGGCGCTGTTCACGGCGTGGTTGCTGATCGCTTCACGCACATCCTCGCCTTCGACCAACTGCCCCATCACGGAGTGGTTGAAGTCCAAGTGGCGAGTCGGTCCTTCGGTGATAAAGAACTGTGAGTTGTTGGTGTCGTCGCCGGCTTTGGCAAACGACAAGACGCCAGAACGATTGTGTTGTAACTCCGCGTCGAAATCGTCGTCCAAGTCAGGCAGGCTCGATCCGCCCGTTCCCGTTCCGTTGGGATCGCCACCTTGGATCACAAATCCGTCCAAGACACGGTGAAAGATGATCCCGTCATAGAAATCCGCGTTGGCCAGATCGATGATCCGACCCGTCGCATCAGGGGCACGCTGCTCGAACAACTCGAACACCATGTCGCCATAGGTCGCCATGTCGATGCGGATCGATCGGTTGCCCGTCAGTACAGACGCCTCCAGCAACTGCGGATTGGCCACCGAGACCGAAATCGTCAACGAAGGGTCATCGGGGTCATAAGCATCGACCGGAATGTGCAAGGGTGATCCGATCAATACCGTCTGATTGCCAATGGGCTCAAACGTGGGTTGATCGCCCTGAGGAATCGACACGCCCGAAAAGGTGCTCAGCTCCGCCAACGTCATCAGCCCCACATGCCGGTCCAACTCGGTTCGCGTTTGAGGGTCCGACGACGAGTAACGCACCCAAGTCGGATAGCTGGTGACATTGTTGTCGATCGCAATTTGCCCCCGAGATCGATCCGGATTGGTGACTTCCACAAACGGCAAGTCGTCTTTGCCGTCCTGAAAGAGTTCTTTCTGATTGGTACAGATAGGACACCAATTGGCCCCATAAAACACCACGTTGGCGTCGCCGATGTCCTTGGCAAACTGAACCAGATCCGGAGCTGCCTCGCCCTCAGGCTGCATCGTGACTTGCAAGAACGACGCAGGCTCTGGCCCCATCAGCGCCGACTGATCGGCAGAGGCGTCCGTGGCGAACAATTCGACGTCGCCGGCAAGCAACTGACGACGTTCCAGCGACTCAAGCATCAAATGCCCTCGCTGTGTCTTGGTACGTCCACCGTCTCCGGATTGGATCAGACGGCCCAATAAAAGACGGGCAGTGTCAGGCATCGAGCGACGATTGCGTTTCTGAGACATGTTTTCTATTCAGCTTTCAAACGCTGGGGAAAAATCAAAGTTGCACTGGGCTAGCAAATGGGGCTAGCAAAGTGGTCGCGAACAAATTGGGCTAGCAAATCCGGCATCTCGTCTCCAATGCCGGTTGCGCGAGATACACCGTCCATCGATCGTTCGACCATTTGACCAACTTCGGCTGAGAAAATTCAGCACAACCGGCAGGGTTTGACATGCCGGTGGCACGGTAACCCGATTATCGATCGACTTTGGGGAAAGGGAACTCAACAAATGTGCATATTCATCTGCCATGCGACCCGTGGCCTCTGTAATCCACTTAGGCCTGAAATCCGGCGGCTTTGTCACGAAAAACAACGCGAAAACCTCCCGACAGGCTTTTCGTTAGCGATTAGGACGCACGCCGACAGGCCGTTGTTCCCTCAAGATGCAAACGAAGGTGCCAGAGAGCGGCAAAACACCCCTCCACAGAGGTTGCGACCCCGTCGTTTGACCCGCAGCCGCAGGCGTAGGAGACACTACCAAATGGATAGAAACGCAGCGTCAAACGCCGATTCCCCCTGCGCCTGCGGCTACGGGTGGACTGCTAAGAGTTTTGTGTTGACATTGTTTTATCAGTCCATGTTTTTGTTCCATGCATCGCGATCAAAGTGAGCCTCGGGCACTAGCCGTGGGCCGGCACCACAATCCGCCTCAGACGCTAGCCCGGATTACTCACGCCACTGACTACAGTCTTCGCAATACGTTTGCACCAAACGGTTTACACGGATTGGCACGAAAACAGTCTGCGCATATCAGCCGCCACGCGATAGCGTCCGGTTCTCAAGCCTGTAATCGGGAACCGGACGCTATCGATAGCGTCCCTCTTAGAACGCGCAGGAAACAAAGCATTTTGCGAGATAGTGGCGTTGAATCCCAAACAGATCAACGTCGCTAAGCGGATGACGCTACCAAACGCGGTGAGCCGTGACGCGTGAGCGGCCGGGTCTTACACGTATCAAGTATCCATTTCAGTGCGTAAAACCCGTGGGCTGACGGCCAGCGGCTAAGGGCGTATGACACCAAAGAGCGTTTGATAGCACAACCACGCTAAGCGGGACGCTCTTTATCGCGTGCCAGCTGATGAATAATCCGCGCCTAGCCGGCGGCCGGCACCACAATCCGCCTCAGGCCCACGGCTAGCGCCTGAGGCTCATTGGGGGCCACCAGCTGTGCCGGCAGTAGGGACAGAAACCTGCGCAAACCCAAAAAGACACAACCCCAACGTTGTGACAGTCCGGGCTACGGGTCAAACAGGTCGTAGGGCCTCAGTCTGGCGGTGGGTCGTAGCCGCCGGGGTTCCATGGGTGACAACGCAGGATGCGGCGGCACGTCAGCCACAGACCCTTGACGGCCCCCTTTCGCTCAATGACTTCCTTGGCGTATTGGCTACATGTCGGCGTGAATCGACAATTCTGACCCAGCAGCGGGCTGATCCCGATTTGGTAAAACCGGATCAGAGCGATCATGAACCAACGAACCATCCATTCACTCCGTCACCCCGGTAGCGTCGATCAAGCTTGAAAACCGTCTTCGATCACACCGTTCTTGATGACGATGGAGATTCCGTCACGAATCTGGAATGCCTCGTCTTCGCCCTGGGTTTGAATTCCCGTTTCGTTGGTGATCCGAACGTTCTTTCCGATGCGGCTGTTTTTGTCCAGGATCGCGCCTTGGATCACGCTGTTGTCGCCGATCCCCAACGAGATGGATTCGGAGTCCAATTGATTCTGATCCTCCATGTAATCGGCGCCCATGACAACGGAGTCTTTGATCGTAACGTTGTCTCCAATCCGGGTTCGCAAACCGATCACGCTGTTCTCGATCGTCACGTTGTTACCGATTCTGCAACCGTCGGCGATCAAACTGCCGTCGATCTTGACGTCCCCCATGATCGTCGGTGGCAAGAAACGCGGGCGACTGTAAATCGGCGCTTCACGACTGCCGATTTCGAACGGCGGGTTCTTGCTCGCCAGGCTCAAGTTGGCTTCGTAGAATGCTCGGATCGTTCCGATGTCCTCCCAGTAGCCGTCGAACAAGTGCACCTGAACCTTGCGTGAACCGATCGCCTTGGGGAAGACCTCTTTGCCGAAGTCCGAGTCGTCGTTTCCCTCCAGCAATTCCATCATCACGGACTTGTTGAAGATATACAGCCCCATGCTGGCCAAGCAGTCGCGGCCTTTGCTGGGGATGCCACGCGCGTCGATCCACGCCGGATCCATCCGAACTTTGGCCAGATCTTCTTCGGTCTGAGGTTTCTCGACAAACCCCCGGACATTTCCTGCATCATCCACCTGCATGATTCCTAGCGACGAAGCGTCTTCGCGATCGACCGGGATACCCGCGATCGTCGCATCCGCTCCCGACTCGATGTGCGTTCGCATCATGTCGCGAAAGTCCATCCGGTACAGTTGGTCGCCCGACAGAATCAGGACGTGTTCGACCCAAGGCTGTTCGATGTAACGCAAATTCTTTCGGACCGCGTCAGCCGTTCCCTGGTACCAATCGGTACCCGAAGTGACCGTCTGCTGAGCCGCCAACAATTCGACAAACCCACCATTGAAATGGTCAAAGAAATAGGTCTGGCGGAGGTGACGGTGAAGACTGACCGACAAGAACTGCGTCAACACGTAAACACGATTCAAACCGCTGTTGATGCAGTTGCTGATCGGAATGTCGATCAAGCGATACTTTGCCGCGAGTGGTACCGCTGGTTTGGCGCGGATCTTCGTCAGCGGAAACAAACGGGTCCCGCGACCGCCACCCAAAATCAACGCGATTGTATTTGAAAGATCCATCAGCCTGTCCGATCGGTGTCGTTTTACTTCAGAGGTATACAGCAACTGCCATGCGTTCAGTTTTAACGGAGCCATGCACCAATTGAAACCGGCCCCACCGGCAAAGAAACACTACCAGTACTTTTCAAATAGAATTCGCCCGGGGCCTTCGTGTTCATGGTGTTCGTGAAACCCGGCCTCCCGCAACAGCGGCAACATCCCCGGCGTTGGCAACGGATCTCCGCCCGGTGGCACATAACCGATCATCGACGGATTGCCACACAAAAAGACATGTGTGTTGGTCGGCGACAGCGGATCGCCAGCGGCTTCCGCCAACCGCCCGCTGGTGAACAAATCCTGCAAGTATTGTTTGCCCACGTAACCTGGCATGGCGGGGTCCAGATTGATCGGTTCACGCGTGGTGTACGACAGGTAACGATACTGCGGATACGCTTGCATCAGCCGCTCGTGCTGCGGTTGGTAACCAAGGTCGCCGAAGTAACGAACACTGGTCACGTTCACGATGCGGCCGCGATGCCCACGAGACAACAACGTTGCTGTCATTGCATTGTGCGGCGCTTCCCCGGTTCCGGTCCCCAACATCAATACCGTGTCTTCGGGAGCAATCGCTCCCAGTGTGTAGTTTCCCACAACTTTCTTGCCGACCGCCACTCGATCACCGACGGCGAGTTGAAACAGCCGCGGCGTCAAAACCGGCGGCGATTTGTCCGGCGAACCGGACGATCGGACCAGCGTGATGTAAAACTCCAAATAGGCAAGCGAGTCCACAGGCGCAATCCTGCCATCCTCACCCAACAGAGGGCAGGAAATGGAATAGGCCCGCTGAGCGACACGTTTGAGCTTGTTTGCCGGTACCTGATCGGGTTGCGTTCCAGACAAACGCGGTTCCCAATATCCCAGACCCAACGTGACATATTGCCCCGGTTGAAACCGCGGCACACCGGCGTCCGGGCGAACTCGAAAAATGGCGAGATTTTCGTGACAGTCGATCCGATCGATCACCGTCGCGTTGTAGAGCTTCGACCGCAGGTTCTGGACCTCGATCTCGCTCACCATTGCTTGTGATTGCGTGTCTTCTGATTGGGCAGGCTGACTCAAGACATTCCTCTGAGTGTGGGGAGCAACACAACCGTGAGTGTCACTTTCAAAACCAACTTCAATGCCAACTTATCAATGCCAACTTCATTGACACTTTCCGGGCGTAATCCGTGCATTCCGGCAGGGGGGCGGGCGCACAATTGCCCGCAGATCACAACTTCGCTGAAATCTGGGCGGACTTTCGGCCCGAGAACCAATATACTGGGTTTGACCAGCTCGTTGTGACACCCAATTCACAACACCGCCCGGCAGCCCAAACTATCCTGTCAGGCCGCCGCCCCCAAAATCGCAATCCCTCATTTGCCATGATCCACCAACGACATCCTTCCCGATCCTGCCACCTGAGAGCACCAAAACGCCGCGCCGGTGAGCAGACCACTCGATCGCGCTGCAACCCGAACTCCCTGGTCATCGGTTTTGCCATCGTCGCTTCGTTCATCGGTTCAACCGCACAGGCCGAGAGATGGACGGCATTGGGTGGCACCAAGACCATTGATGCCAAGATGATCGGGCTCTGGGGCGACAGCGTCGTGCTGCAACTCGATGGCGGTCGCCGCGTCACCGTCAACTTGCTGAATTTGCAAGCCGAGAGTCGTATCCAAGCCCAAGAACTGGCGCGAAAGCAAGTCACCTTTCGAGAAACCATCGTGGGCGAAATCAAGAGCGCCGCCGAAGAAGCCGCCGCGCCCGCACCGACTCCCTTGCCCGAGCCTCCACCCGCCGCCACCTACGTTCCCTTCAAGTCCGGCATGTCGGTCATCGACCAACTGGAATGGAGCAAACAACAGCAGCAAGCCGGACACATCATCGCCGCCTTCGATGCCTTGCCGCCGAAGTACCAAGCCGATATCGAGCAACTGGCCAAAACCGCCGCCGCGAAAATCGATGCCGCCACGCTGCAATCCATCATCAGCTCGATTCACCAAATCGGCGATGTCATCGTGACCAAACAACGCTGGGTGTTCTCACATCCCAGATTCGCCGCGATGGAAGACGGCTCGGCCGATGCGATCAAAGAGATGCTGTTGCCCGTCGCCGGGCTGATCCGAGTGGGGCTTGATCCCAAAGCATTTGATCTGGCCGCGTTTCAAAGCACACCGTTTCGATCGTGGTTGATGCAACGCGATCAAGCGATGGCACCCTACATCGCTGAACTGAACGAACTCTCTGGCGCCGCCAACCTGCTGTCTTTCCAACTGAAAGGCGAAAAGGATGGCGTGGCCACGGTCGAAGTCACCATGGGGACGGTCAAAACGCTGGTTCAATTCATCGCCGTCGACGGACATTGGGTAGAGAAAGCGAGCGCCGATGAATGGGATAAATCAATCAGCGAACAAACGCAACAGCTCGCCGATACGCCAAATGGGTCATACTTGGCCGGAGGCATGACGTCCATGATCCCCGATCTCATCACTCCCATGGTCAATCCCATGGCACAAGCCACCACGGCCGAAGAAATGCACGTGGCGATGGACCCTGTGTTCGACAACTTCGTCGGACCCGCCGTGGGCACCCTGATGGCGGTGGCGAACATGTCGACCGGACCGGGACGCGGGAACAATAATCCCTACGGTTACAACGACGGTGCATACGATAGCTACAGTAGCGGCTATGGTGAGGAAGGCATGGGAACAGGCATGGAAGCAATGAACATGGAAAGTTACGGGGAATCCTACGGACAATCACAGGGAGGCAGCGGCCCGTCGTCCAGTCCGCCAACATCCGACAGTTCCAATGGCGGTTACAAAGAGGCGATGGAAGCGATGAAGAACCGGGGCAACTAGACCGGATGCCACTAGTGGTCTGGAACAGCTTATCTTTAGGGTAGTGGATCTTGTTAAAGATCCTGTAGCGGTGGGATCTTTGACAAGATCCACTACGGCAAACCCTAACTTCTAGCTGTCCTAGACCACGAGCCCGGATTGTTCACGCGACTCACTACAGTCTTCGCAATACGTTTGCAAGAAACGGCTTACGCGGATTGGCACGAAAACAGGTTGCGTCTACCAGCCGCCACGCGATAGCGTCCGGTTCTCGCGCCTGTGATCGGGAACCGGACGCTATCGCGTGCCGGCTGATGAATAATCCGGGCTAGCCACACGAATGTCGTTTGCTGAGACTCCATGTCAGATTCATCGTCCTCTCTATCATCCGCTCAACGCCGTGTCGTGATCATCGGCGGTGGACTTTCGGGTCTCGCCACGGCCGTGCATTTGCACTTGCTCGACCCCAGTTTGCAACTCACCGTTCTGGAGTCTGCTGACCGCGTCGGCGGCGTGATCCACACACAACAGGTGACGCTTCCCAGCGGTCAATCTTTCGTGCTCGATCACGGTGCCGACATGTTCGCCACCCAGCCGCCCGCCGCATTAAAACTCTGCGAACGTCTCGGCGTCGCCGACCAACTGATCTTGCCCAACACCGACGACGCCGGTGCGATGATCGTTTTCAAAGGACGATTGCAACGCATCCCCGACGGGTTTGTCCTGATGCGTGCCACCCGCGTTTGGCCGATGATCACCACGCCGCTGCTGTCCCCCTTGGCCAAGCTGAGGCTGCTGGCCGAGCGTTGGGTCCGCCCGGAAAACAGTGCGCACCGAAACAAGCAGCAAAACACAGAAGGAAATACTGGGCAAAACTCAGCGGACCCCGATGGCGATGTAAGCGTCGCCCACTTCGTCCGCCGACGCATGGGCACAGCCGTCCTGGACAAGATCGTCAGTCCACTTGTCGCCGGGATCTACACGGCAGACGTTGAGCGCCTCAGCATGCTTGCCACCATGGCACCCATCGCCGAGATGGTCCGCCAGCATGGCTCGCTGACCGCAGCGACCAGACGACGCAAGCGGGAGGGCAGCGACGGCACAGAACGAAACAGCGCCGGTGCCCGCTACCACAACTTTCGTGCTTTCCGCGGCGGCATGATCCAACTGATCCAGTCCCTCACCGCCGCGTTGCCCGATCAGACGATCCAAACACAAGCAGACGTTCAGTCACTGAATTGGAACGCATCACAGAAAACCTGGGCGGTCCGAACCGGCGATCACGAAATCCAGTGCGACGCCGTCGTCTTGGCCACCCCAGCCCGCGTCAGCGCCCGATTGCTGCAAACCATTCCAACAAACGATTTGAAACCAGCCGCAAACGCTGCTGCAGATCAACTCTCGCAAATCGAATCCGCATCCGCGGCCATCGCGGTGTTGGTGGTTCGCAAAGACCAGATCTCCAAGCCGATTGACTTCTTCGGGTTTGTGGTCCCGATGCTCGAACGACGCAGGATCCTGGCCGGCAGCTTTGCGAGCGTCAAATTCGCCGGCCGATGCGACGACGATCATCTGATCGTACGCGTCTTCATGGGCGGCGCGCTCCAAAGCGAACTGCTGGAACGAGACGACGATCAATTGATCCGAATCGCTCGCGAAGAACTTGCCGATCTGGTCGGTCTGTCCGGTGATCCTGTGTACGCGGCGGTTGTTCGTTGGAACGCGGCGATGCCTCAGTACCACGTCGGGCACCTGGAACGTGTCCGTCAAATTGAATCGAACCTCGCCAAGCTGCCTGCACTGGAAATGACCAGCAACGCATTGCACGGTGTCGGCATCGCCCCCGTGATCTCAGCAGCCGAATCCACGGCCAAGAAAATCGTGGAACAACTGTCGCCCGACCCTTCAGATCGCTAGGGTGTGGTCCTCTCTCACGCAGCCCGTCGCGACGAGCGCCGTAACGACTGCTGCTCGGCCACTTTGCGATTTCCGGTCTGATCGCTCAGCGGATAGCGAATCTTGGCCATCGCGTTGTACATCGCGACCGCATCACGAAACCGCTTCTTGGGCGCAGGATCGATCGACTTGCGGATCACATCAACAAACTCACGTGAAAGTCCACGGCGTAGTCGATTGAATCCCGGCAGCGGTGCTTCGAAGGGATAATCGGGGATCTCGCCCGAGAGCATCCGATAGATCACCAATCCCAACGAGAATACATCGCTGCGATAGCTGGGGTGCCCCATGGCTTGCTCGGGAGCCATGTAGCCGAGTGTTCCCGAAGCCGAAACGTCGTGCGTTCCCTGCTCGACTCGCGCCAGCCCAAAATCCGTCAATCGGATCTCGTAGTTGGGAAACAGGATGAAATTCTCTGGCTTGATGTCGCGGTGCAGCACCCGGTTCTCGTGTGCGTATGCGACCGCATCGACCATCTGCAAGATGTAGTCCACCGTCGTCGAACGAGACAACCGGCGGCTCAAGCGGTCGCACAACGATTCCTGCCCCAAGGGAAAGACCATCACGAACCGGTCGTCGATGAACCGTGCATCCTTGAGTTGCAGAACTCCTGGATGATCCAACTTGGCCATGATCCGGACTTCGCGTTGCAAATCGTCCAGGGTTTGCGAGTTGGTCGAGTACCGTTCATCGGGAATCTTGAGCGCGACGCGTCGATCTTCGACAAGGTCCACGGCGGAATACACCGTCGCAAATCCGCCTTCACCCAGCCGTCCAACGATTCGATATTTGTCCAAGCGGCTACCGCATCGCAACGGACGATTGCGTTCGGGTTGACCACCAAAGATTTTCAGTTGGGCCACAGTTGCTCACAGCCATCGCGTTCGAAGAGGTGTCTCCCGCGGCGCGTACCGCAAGCCACCTGATCTCGCAATCGTCAAAAACGCGTCTGTGATTACAGTTTTTCTGGTTCGAACGAAGCAAAACCAGGCGATTCTCAGTGAATAGATCCCGGATAGCGCCCCAAACAATGGCCCCAAAAGAAGAAACGGCCAATGGCTCACGGCAAGCGACGAAACATCAACAAACGCATGTCGGCCACTTGCTCACCAGGGACATCAGTCGCCCTCAAGGCCAACGTGGTCCGACCGGGCTCCAAATGAATCTGGCCCAAGGTCATCGGTTTCCAGCGTCTGACATAGCCCTCGGCACGCTGCAGCCGGTCCTCTTTCATCCCGATCAGCGGGGCATCATTGGGCTCACTGATCTCGGCGTCCAAAGTCGATTCACCACAAGTCAATCGGATGGTCGACCCGACGCTTTCGGCCGGGCAGCTGTAGTACATTTGGACTTCAAAATCACCTTCGGCCAGCACGTCCACGTCCCATGTGATCTGGTCCCGCGTGTTGGTCCATTTCGTCATGAAGGTGCAGTTGGGGAACCGGTTGCTTCGCACGATCGCGCCGGTCGATTTGGCATCCCGCGCGGGCAACTGGGTCCAAGTGGCCTGCGGATGCCCCAGCGGAAACGGACGTGTCTCCTTGTGGTCGCGAGAAAGCGGTTTCGTTTCGGCAATCCACGCATCCAATGCGGATTTCATCTTGCCTGCAATCTCCGGCCTCTGCCCGGCGATGTCGGTCGTCTCACCAGGGTCGGCCGCCAAATCATACAAGCTGCCGTCGCGTTGCATCCGATACTGCTGGGAACGCACCGTCGCTTTGCCGCCCCACGCGCTGAACAGCAGACGGTCGGTCGGCCCGGTCGACATCTGCCGAAGCGCATCGGCCAATGAAATCCCGTCCAAGGGCCTCTGCTGCTCCCATCCGATCTCCGCAAGATCCGCCAGCGTGGGCAACAAATCGATCGCCGCCCCGACCTGTTTGACATGCGTTCCTGCTGGAATCTGAGCGGGGTAGCGGATCAGACACGGCGAACGCAGACCGCCCTCGGTTGTCGAGCCTTTTCGACCACGCATTCCGCCGTTGAAGCGTTTGCCATTGGGACCGTTGTCGCTGAAGTAAACCACGATCGTGTTGTCGGCCAACTTCTGCTCGTCCAAGTGACGCAGCAAGCGTCCCACGTTGTGATCGATGTTTTCACACATCGCCATCGCCGCACGTGTGTGCTGAATGTCTTGGCCTTTGGCGTTTTCGGGAGCCGGATCGGGCACCATTGCTTTGTCCGCAAACCGGTCCCAAAACGGATCGGGCACCTGCATCGGCGAGTGAGGCGTGTTGAGCGGCAGGTAGACAAAAAAGGGCTCGCTGCCCTGCTCAGGTTCACTGTCCGCGGAATTGCTGTGTGCCGAAATGAAATCGATCGCATGGCTCGTCAAGTCATCCACGATGAATCCCTTGCCCTCGACGATCTGGCCGTTGTGCTCCAGCATCGGCGAGAAATAGTTCCCCCAGTGTCCGCTGCAAAACCCGTAGAAGTCGTCAAAGCCGCGAGCGTTGGGATGGTACGGCCACTGCATGCCACTGTGCCACTTGCCGTACGCCGCCGTCGCATAACCGGCCCCGCGAAACACGTCACCGATCGTCCGCTCATCCACGTTGAATCGCTCACCGCCGGCCGAGGTGCTGTAGACGCCCATGCGAGTGTGGTATCGCCCCGTCAAGAACTCCGCCCGCGTCGGGGAACAAACGGCGCAAACATAGAAGTGATCGATCTGAGCCCCATCCCTTGCCAGCGAATCAATGTTCGGCGTGGACAGATTCGGATTGCCATGCAAACTCAAATCCCCCCACCCCTGATCATCCGCCAGAATCACCAACACATTGGGCGATTTTCCATCCGCACACGCGTTACTTGCGCTCGTGATTCCGACGCTTGCAACCAGCAGACACGCCATGGATAGCTGAAAGCCGAAGCCAATCGACCGGACCAAATCGAGCAAACGTTTGCGAGTGAAACAAATCATTGAGGACACGTCGAATTCCACGTTGTTAGAATCAAAATCTGTTCGTCGAGCAAAAGTCCTATCATGATAACCCAACCGAAACGCCCCGTCAGTTTTGATCATTCCGTTGTGTGGGTTAGTGGTGTGGGTTGATCGAAACTTCTTCGCCGCCATTCCCAGCCCTCCAGGAACTCAATGACATGCAATCCATTTCGCATTTTCGTGTACTCGCCAGTTCACTCTTGGCTCTTCTGTTGTTTCAGCACGCTGTCGCTCAAGATGACAAACTGAAGATCGGATTGATCGGCGACTCCACGGTTGCGACCACCTATGGTTGGGGCCCAGCGTTGGAAAAGCGATTCGATGAGACCATTCAAGTCTTGCACTTTGCCAAAAACGGTGCCACGCTCGAGTCGCTCTCAAAGAAGCTTGACGAGTTACTGGAACTGAAGCCGAATTACGTGATCATTCAGTTCGGACACAATGATCAAAAGAGGTACGGCACCGATGTTTACCGAACCAAACTGACATCGTATGTGCAGCGTATCAAAGCGGCGGGAGCCAAGCCGATCGTGTTCAGTTCCGTGACCCGTCGAAACTTCGACGAGCGCGGCAAGATTCTACCAAGAGAACAGAATCTCCTCGGCAATCTGGCTTCCTTTGCCAAAGCCGCCCAGGCGGTAGCCCGCGAACAATCGGTTCCGTTCGTCGATCTCTATTCGATCAGCGTGGAACACCATAACCAGATCGGCCCAGAGGCAACTGCGGCTTACGATTTCAACGAAAACGACAAAACGCACTTCAGTCCCGAAGGCGCACAAGCTACCGCGAACCTCATTCTCAGCGAACTTAAAACGCTCATCCCTGAGATCGCAAGTCATGTACGGAGAGAAACAAACTGAGACGTGTGGAGAATAACTCCTGTAGCTTGGGCACTCTTGCCCGAGAAATCACTCATGGGATCGGCCGCCAACCTCCAAGCTGTGGTGTGGCGGTGGATTGAGTTTCGGCATACCAACTTTGAAACTGTTGCCAGAGCTTGGCCGTGCGTTCGGGTTGTTCGCTGGCAAGGTCGACTTTCTCAGCGGGGTCCATCCGCAGGTGGTAAAGTTCCAGCTTGGGATTCTGAAACGTTCCTGGCGAAGCCTTTGGATGATGGACGACCAGCTTCCAATCACCTGAGCGAAGGGCTTCGGATCGCGCGCCCTGATTGGAAAGCGAAGCCCAGTAAAGCGGACGCTCGGCAAGCGCCTCTTCGTGCAGCAACAGCGGGGTCAAATCAACCCCGTCCAGTGGTCTGGCATGCGTCGCAACATCCACGTCGATGTCGGCAAGGTTTAGCAGAGTTGGCATCACGTCGAGAGTGATCACCGGCTGGTCACTGGTGGAGCCCGCAGTGATGTGGCCCGGCCACCAAGCGATTGCGGGAACCTTGTGTCCGCCTTCGTAGACGCTGCCTTTTCCGCCACGCAGATCGGGACTGCCGCTCGGAAAATCGCCAGCGGGACCATTGTCAGAAAAGAACAACAGCAGCGTGTTCTCCGCAATGCCCAGTTCTTGAACTGTGCGACGCAGTTGACCGATGCCATCGTCGATCGGCAGAGTCATGCCGCGGTACTTTTCAATGCGATGCTCCGGCGTAACCGTTTGCCATTTCCACCGATCCCATGCCTGTTCCGTACGTCGCACCGGGTCACCGGGCACTTGGACAGGATTGTGGATGGCTTCGTGGGCAATGTACAAACAAAACGGCTGCTTGCTCGCCGCATGATGTCGAACAAACTCAACGGCGTGTTGGTTGATGAGATGGGTTGAGTAGCCCGCTTCGTGCACTTCATCGCGACCGTGCCACCAATCGTGCTTCTGGTGATCACCGATATGGCTCACGAAGTCGATATTGCCACTGTGGTATCCGATGAACTCTGCGAAGCCATGATTTTGAGGATGGTAGTCGGCCGAGTTCTGTGGATAGCCTTGATGCCACTTGCCGATCAAAGCGGTGTGATAACCGGCATCGGTAAGCAACTCTGCAAAGGTGACCTCGTCCAGTTTCAGTCCCTTGCGATGTTCGGGATGATCAGCGACAGGATGAATGACGGCTTCAATTCCTGATCGCTGCTGGTAGCGACCGGTCAACAGCCCTGCACGAGTCGGTGAGCACACCGTACCTGATGAATGAAAATCTGTGAGCTTCATTCCTTCGGCCGCCAGACGATCGATCTCGGGTGTCTTAAAATACGGATTCCCAAAGCAACTGACACCCTCGTACCCCATGTCATCGACCATCACCACGATGAAATGAGGACGGTCTGCAGAAGCGTCCGCGAAAACGTTTCGCAAATCCGCCATCGCCGCAGAAAACAGGAGCACGAGCAAGGGAAAGGAGGCGACGTGATTTCGGTTCATGTTCAAAACCTCTGGCAATTGTGTTCGCTGCGAAAGTCGTGGCTGGACAAAAGCCATGGTAATCGTCAAACCGGCTGACATGCTGGGAGTGGCAAACTGGTATCATCGAATGGCATCCGTCGCGGACGGCCAATGTAGCCCATTTCGCTCACTACGCTTTTCGTTCAAACCGCGACTCACTCACAATGTTCCCGATCGACAATCTCACCCTCCAACCGACATGCAAGGGATCGTCCATGAGATTCATCGCAACTCTGACCACTTTGGCGATCATTACGATGCCGCTTCATTTCGCGGATGCACAAGATTCTCAGCGACAGCGCCCGAGGATTTCGTTTGACGAAGTCCTTCGCCGTGAAGATGCGAACAAGGATGGCAAAGTGACCCAAGACGAGTTCAAGGCTCCACAACGCCTGTTCACGCGGCTGGATCGCAACGGTGATGGCGAGCTGACGAAGGAGGACTTTGCTGGCGGGGACACCAGACGCAATCCGCGTGGAGCTGGACAGGGGGCTCCCGCGGACGTCAATGTGCTCAGAGATGTTGTCTTTGGAAAAGGTGGTGATCGAGACCTGACGATGCACATCGTGCTGCCCAAGGAAAAGCGTGATTCACCCCAGCCCGCCTATGTATGGATTCACGGCGGAGGCTGGCAAGGGGGAACCAAAGACGGTGGAGTCGGGAAAGTCATTCCGATGGTTCGCGAAGGTTTCGTGGGGGCGACGATCGAGTATCGCTTGACCGGAGAGGCCCCGTTCCCGGCGCAGATCGAAGACTGCAAGTGCGCGATCCGATACCTGCGCGCTCACGCGGAAAAGTACAAAATTGATCCCGATCGTATCGCAGTTGGCGGCAGCTCGGCAGGCGGCCACTTGGTCGCACTGATGGGCACATCCGGCGGCGTGAAAGAATTCGAGGGCACGGGAGGCTGGCCGGATCAATCAAGCAGCGTCCAAGCAGTCGTGGACCACTATGGTCCCACCGATTTCAAAGCGTTCGTCTCGACGCCCGGTTACGAACAGCACGACAAAGCGGGCTCGCCAGAATCAAAGCTGCTCGGCAGCGGCGACGTGCTGACCAACGAAGCAGGCATCAAGCGTGTCAATCCGATCACCTATGTCGACAAGGACGACCCTCCCTTTCTGATCATCCACGGCACGGACGATCGGACCGTCCCGCCCAACCAAAGCGAAGCGATGGACAAGGCTCTCAAATCGGTCAACGTGGAATCAACACTCCACTTGATCCAAGACGCCGGGCACGGCGGCCCCGAGTTTGCCAAACCAGAGATCAATGACATGCAACGAAAGTTTCTCCTCAAGCACTTGCGGGACAAGCACTCAACAGGCGAATGATTGAGTGAGCCGCGATGCGTGAGCAACCGGGCCTTTCGCACTGCCCAGCTTCTTCAGAAACCGTCCAATAAACACTGCCCGGCGTCTTACGGCCCTACGGCTCGCCCTGGCGTTCCAAATGTTGATTCAACCAGCAATCTTCGCAGCAGGGGCAAGTCGGATCGAGCGAAGCAAGAATCGGGGGGCTACGCGCCGCCAACCGTATTCCTTCACGCATGCCCCTCCCTCGCATTCGCCTGAACGGCTTTGCTCGACCTCCCCCAAGTTCCTGAGACTGCTGATTTAATCGTTTTTCGTTATCACTGTGAGCCGATGGCGCTAGCCACGGGCCTCGAAGGGTTGGGGCAGCACCATTAGGCCCGCGGCTAGCGCCTTGCGGCTCACTAAATCAGCAGTCTCTTCCTTGGGGGAGGTGACGTGTGGAACGAAACCGTGGCGCCAAGAAATGAATCACTCAATAAACCGGCTAACAGCAAACGGATAGAAACATGACTCAATCTCTCCACCGTCATCACGCGATGATCGCCCTGGTGATGACGATGGCATGGATCAACTGCCCAGAATGCACGGCACAGGACGATCACAGCAGTGGCAAGGAATCGTCGTCGCTGCGTCTCGTGAGTCCAGAGATTCCTGATCTGTTCCAATGGACCGACACTGCGAACGTCTACGTGCTACGGTCGGCGGACAAAGCCTTGCTGTTCAACCTGGGGGATGGCTTGGTCGTTGACCAACTGTCAGAGATCGGTGTGCGTCAGTTGGAATGGGTGTTGCTAACCGATCATCATCGTGAGAATTGCCAGGGATTTGCCGACGCGACAATCAATGGAGCGAGAGTTGCCTCGTCAGAATCCGAGCGAGAGTTGCTGAAAAATCCAACCGCGTTTCGCCGTTGGTACCCAAAACTCGGCGACAAGTATTCCGTCTACGGTGCCAGCTACGTTCGGCCACCAGCCTTTCCTGTTGCAATCACAACGACGCTGCAACCCGGAGAGTTCTTTCGTTGGCAGGGCTACGAAATCAAGTGCCTGGACACGCCCGGAACGTCACCCGGCGGCATGAGCTTCGTGATCCAGTACGGTGATCTTAAGATTGCGGTGACCGGCAGCATCATGCACGACGGCGCCCGCATGGCCAATTGGTTCGACTCGGAGTGGGACTACGGCTTTGCAAAAGGTGTCGACACGCTGATCGAGTCGGTCGAGCGACTGCAGGGCGAAAACATCGACATCGCGTTGCCATCGCAGGGTCCCGTGATTCATCACGCAGACGAACAGTTGGCGGAGTACGCAGCGAAACTGAAGTATTTTCGCACGCGTTATGTCCGTGGCTATCCCGTGTTCGACAAAGACATCGCAAAACGTGATCCGATCTCGCAACCGACGCCCGTTGAGCATATCAATCGCGTGACAGAACATCTTTACAAACTGAGTCATCAGCATCAGGGTCGAAACTTTGCGATCATCGTTTCCGATAACGGACGAGGACTGGTGCTGGACTGTGGCCTGTTCCCCAAACAGACGTTAGAGGAAATCGTCGTCGGAATGCGACAGCACCTGGGGCTAAAGCAGATCGATGCGTTCTGGATCTCCCACATGCACGGCGATCACTTTTTGCTCGGGCCCACGATGAAAGAGCAATACGGCGCACAAGCTTGGACACTGGATCGCATCGTTGACCGTTGCGAGCATCCACGACGCTACGACTTCGCCGCACTCGTGTCCGCCTACGGAGACGGGTTCAACGGCATGACGATCGACAAAGCGTTTCGTAACGGTGAAACCGTTCAATGGGAGGGTTACACGATCCACCTCGATTGGATGCCGGGACAAACCGAGTTTGGCTGCTGCTTGTGGCTGGATATCGATGGCAAACGAATCGCCTTCACCGGCGACAATCTATTCGGCAGTCCCAGCGACGAATCACAGAACGGACACGAAGCCGTGGTTTGCCGCAACAGTTGCATTTTTGAGGAAGGGTACATTCTCGGCAGCAAGTACCTCTTGGACCTGAAACCCGACATCGTGATGGGCAGCCACTCCTACGTGATGCCCGAGCCAGAGGCATTCCTGCAACGCTATCACGCTTGGTCCAAGGAAATAGCCCAGTTGTATCGTGAATTGCTGCCACAGGAGGATTACGAATACGGATTTGATCCCTACTGGGTATCGGCTTACCCGTATCGCGTCGATTTGACGCAAGCAACCTCTCAGGATGTTACGATCTCGGTGCGCAACTTCCGCGACCGACCCCAGCATCATCGTATCAGGCTTCGGCTACCCTCCGGCGTTACCGCAACGCCGTCAATTCTCGAGGGCGACGTGCCGGCCGACGGTCGACATGAACACACGGTGAAACTGACTCGCACTGAGCCATTTCGCACTGAGCCGTTTCCCGCCGAAAAGCCAAACACTGATTCAAACAGTAAAATAAACACCAACGTGACAGACGACACCGACGGCGGAGTGCGAATCGTCCCCTTTGACATCACTCTGGACACAGAACGACACGGCGAGCTGTTTGACTTTTTGATCCGACTGCCGGAGTAAGCAAATTGAAAATGCGAATCACTTTGGTCCTTGCATTGTTGATCGGGTTCATCGCCAACTCGGTCACGGCTGACGAGCGACCTCGGTTGTTGGTGCTGACCGATATCGGTGGTGACCCAGATGACCAGCAGTCACTCGTGCGGTTGATGGTCTACAGCAATGAGTTTCAGATCGAAGGACTCGTTGCCTCGGCGGCGGGGACCCCCGGGGAACTGAAACAGGCGGTCACCAAACCGGAATTGATTCGCGAGATCGTTGTCGCCTACGGAGAGGTTCGTGAGAACCTTCTGCGCCACGCGAGCGGCTGGCCTGACACTATTGCAATGCTCAGTGTCATCAAGTCGGGCAATCCGAACCGAGGACGAAAGCACATCGGCGAGGCACACGACAGCGAGGGATCTCAATTCTTGATCCAACGTGTCGATGCGGGATCAGTAGACCAGCCCCTGAACATCACGATCTGGGGCGGCCAGACTGATTTGGCGCAGGCATTGTGGCGAGTGCGAAAAGAACGCGGGGCCGACGGCTTAGCGGACTTTGTCAAACGTTTCCGGGTGTATGACATTGCCGATCAAGACGGCATCGCCGACTGGATGCAGACAGAGTTTCCGGGAATGTTTTACATTCTCAGCAAGTCCAGAAAGGGGACAGATAAACGCAACGCTTCCTTTCGCGGCATGTACCTGACCGGAGACGAAGCGTTGACCTCTCGCGAGTGGATCGAAGCAAAGGTGCGAGCCACCGGGCCACTGGGCGCCCTGTACCCGACCAAGACATGGACCAGCCCGAACCCGCATGGTTGCATGAAAGAAGGTGACACGCCGTCGTGGTTTTTCTTTCTGCCCCAAGGGCACAACGACCCCGCCGATCCGTCCAAGCCTGGATGGGGCGGACAGTTTGCCCGAGCCGTGGATGACTGGTACCGCGACGACCAACCCGACATGGATCACCGCGAAACCGTCAGCCGATGGCGTCCCGAATTTCAAAACGATTTCGCTTTGCGTATGTCGTGGTGCAAAGGCTCGCTTTGATCGCTTTCACTCGCCGTTGTTTTTGGTTTCTCGCAACTCGCCCAGCTTTGGTCCGACTTCGTTCCATGCGACTTCGTGCGGCAAGATCATCTTACTTGCCGCGATGGACGCACAAACGCCGGCAGCTTCGCCCATCGCCACGGCGTTGCCCGTCACACGGTAGCTGGCGTGAGCAAAAAAATCGCCGCTGATACAGCGTCCGGCCATCATCAATCCGTCAACCTCTTGGGCGATCAAAGCCCGCAAGGGTATGTCAAAGGGCTTGGCTTTCACACCTTCGCTACTGTAAGCAGACGTTTTGTTCTGTTCGCGACTGAGTGCATGGATATCGACGGAAAAAGTCGATCGGCACACGGCGTCTTCGTGGCGAACACCACCCATCACATCACTAACATCGACGAAGTAGCGTCCCTTGATTCGCCGACCGTCACGCACACCGATTTGTTCGGCAGTGGTCACCAGTCGACAGCCTTCCCATGGGCCGCCGAGTTGATGAAGTGCCTTTGAGATATCGTACAACTCCCGGCGAGCACGAATGGTCGCCTGGGTGACGGCATCCGCGTCGAATGCTTTGACGTTGTATTCGTGATTGAGCATCACGGCGGCGACGGCCCCACCCAGATGCCAGACGGTCGGTTTGGAGTAAGAGGGATCCAGTCCGGCGCTTCGCATGATCTTCAGGAACTTGTCTTTGTTCCCACGATTGGATCCGGTGTCCACGGATCGCAGCGCTTCGGGCGACGCGGTGATGACCGCCATCAGCGACATGGGCTGGCAAGGGCAGTCGCTATCTCGGCCGATCTCGAATGAGCAGCCGGCCAGTGCGCCGACGTCTCCGTCTCCGGTCGTATCGATCACCGTTTTTGCTCGCCACGCCTGACGCCCCGATTTTGATTCGGTCACGACGCCACGGACACGATTGCCTTGATCCAAATCGACCGCCACAACCCGTGTGTGGTACTGCATCCGAATCCCGAGCTCGCCGCACCAGTCTTCCAACAAGACCTTCATCGCCTCGACATCGTACATGTAGTGTTGATGCTCGACGAATCGATAACCGGACATCGATTCCAGACGCTTGACCAGCTCCGTGTTCAAACCCGGTTTTCGAGCATCCATGATGTAAGACAGCATGCCGCTGGTCCACACGCCGCCCAAGCAACCGTGAGCCTCCAGAATGCGCACGCTCGCGCCACACTTGGCCGCCGAGATGGCTGCCGAAATCCCAGCCGGTCCACCGCCGCACACGAGCACATCGACGCTATCAACAACGGGAACTTCTCGCGCCGCTTCACTGACGATGTCATCGCGGCTCGCGTCATGAGCCTCGCCAGCACAGGCGACAGCCATGGCCGCAGGGGCCGCCATGGATGAAGTCAACAGTTGTCGTCGGGTAATGGGCATGACGCAGCTTTCCGTCTTGTTCGTCTGGAGGTATGGATCGATGTCTCAGCGGTTCGCTCAATCAATTCTAACTCATCGACCTCTGAAGTTGTTGATTTAATCAGTCAATGAAACCCACAACCGTGAAGGGGCCACCAACAGGCTCTCCATCCGGGCTTGCAGACTGTCGATTTGCCAGAGTGATTTGCTGGACCGCTGGTTGAGTGGATTTGTTAGACGCGCTACCCTAACCTCATTCTGCATCTATCCCTCGGGATCAGATTCGATTGATCCCGACTACTCTCGGAGATCTGATCACCCCAGATCATCAATGATCGCTCCGCGTGATTTTGGCAAAATGATAGGACACTTATTTTCCGCACGTCCCGAGAGACGCTGCTACGTGGTAGCCGGGAAAATGTGACGGGTGAAATCAATGGCAGTGTTTCGTCATGCTGAGCATGACGAAACATTGCTAACTGTGTTGCGATCAATCTGCGGCCGTGAGTACGGCGTTGAGTTTGGCGATCAACTCGCGGCGTTTGTGGTCGTCGATCTTGTCGATCGATGAAGCCAAGCCGAGGATGAAGGCGGCGTAGTCGTTGTGCCAGTCCGTTTCAATTTGCGTCAGGTCCAAACGTGGCTCGGGCGCACCCGTCGACATCGGTTTTCCATCAGGCTGCAGTTGAAACGACTCGTCGAACTGGGGCATGTAGATGCGATCGGCATCCATTCCGTTTTCGGCAAGCAGTTCTCGCAAAACGGTCCGTCCTTCGGCTTCCCCGTGGTTGAGGAACAGCCCGCCACTGATCGGCCTGCGCTGCATGATCCATCTCAGCAATTCGCTTTGGTCGGCGTGGGCGCTGTAATTGCCCAGCCTGCGGATCTCTGCACGGACTTTGCATTCGCTGCCGTGGATACGCACCGACTTGGCTCCACTGGTGATGATCTGTCCCAGCGTACCGGGCGACTGGTACCCGACGAACAGGATCGTACATTCCTTTCGCCAAATGTTGTTTCGCAAGTGGTGTTTGATTCGACCTGCGGTGCACATCCCGCTGGCCGAGATGATGATTGCACCTTTCTTGATCTTGTTGATCGCTTTGCTTTCGTCGAGCGACTCGACCAAGTGAAAACGCTTGTGGCGGAACAGGTCCGACTCGTTGACTTCGATATCCTCCATTTCCCCGGCGTACTTGATGAAGACGTCGGTCACGCGACGGGCTAGCGGTGAATCCAGGTACACATCGGCTTGCGGGATCATGTTGTTGGCCAACAAGTAGCCGATGTCGTGCAGCAGCTCTTGACTGCGTTCGACCGCAAACGAAGGGATCACGACATTTCCGCCACGCTCCAGAGCGTGGGTGAGCTCTTCTTGCAAGGCTTCGCGACGTTTCTCCAGCGTATAGTCCTCTCGTTCCCGGTTCCCGTAGGTGCTCTCGCAAACGATGTAGTCGTAGCCCTCGGGTGCATCCGGTGGCGGATGAAACGCTTTTTCCTCCGGCCCCAGGTCACCGGAAAACAGCATGCGGATCGGTTTGCCCGTCAACTGATCGTCGAGTACCAGTTCGACGGATGCCGAACCGAGCAAGTGGCCCGCGTTCCAAAAACGCACTTTGACTCCCGGTTTAGGTTCGAACCATTGTTCGTAGTCGTGCGACTGCAACAGTTTCAGTGTCGCCTCGGCGTCATCCATCGTGTACAGCGGCTCCAACGGTTCCTGTCCGCGACGTTCCCGTTTCTTGTTGTAACGTTCGGTGTTGGTCTCTTGAATGAAAGCTGAGTCACGCAGCATGAATTCCAGCAGGTCATTGGTGGGCTCAGTCGCGTAGATCGTGCCGGAGAAGCCTGCTTTGACCAACTTTGGCAACAGACCCGAGTGGTCGATGTGGGCATGCGTGAGCAGCAAGAATTCGACTTTGGTTGCATCAAACGGAAAATCACCGTAATTCAAGTCCTGGGTCGTTTTGTTGCCTTGAAAGAGTCCGCAGTCGATGACAAATCGGTGAGCCCCGGTGTCCACGTACGAGCAGGAACCGGTAACGGTGCCGGCGGCACCACAGAACTTGATGGATGTCATAGAGGGGCTCAAGAACGGAGGTAAGAGAGATGATTTGATCAAGGAGTTTTGTCAGGGAATCTTTGTCAGGGAATCTTGCGGCCGCGATTATACACGTATTGTTGCCACACCATCCGCACCGCCACACTACGGAACGGTCGCCAATTTTCGGCGCGCACGTGAAGTTCCTCTGCAGAACAATATTCGACGCAGTCCATTTCGCTGAGCCCTTTGACAAATGCCAAGTCACCCACGGGCAGGACGTCCGGCCGCATCAGAGCGAGGATCAGATAGATGTCAGCGGTCCAGTCACCCATTCCCAGCCGTGCGGTGATCTGTTCTCTGACGATGTCGTCTGTTTGATATGCCAATCGGCGTGGAGAGAAACTGCCGGTCAGAACCTCATCTCTGAGCGCCAAGATGTAACGTGTTTTCTGACGCGTTACACCGAGTGCGCGAATCTGATCGACTGAGAAATCCGCCAACAAATCCGCACGCAGTTGGCCCCCGCATGCGGCACGGATTCGGTCATAGGTGGCCTTGGCCGAATCAAGCGAGACTTGCTGTTCCAGAATGATGCGAACCAGCGTCGCAAAGGTTCCGGAACGTTTCCACGTCGGTGGTGGGCCGAGTTGTCGCAAGACATCGGCGAGCGAGGAGTCCTGGCGAGCCAATGTCTGCGCAGCCGCGGCGATCGACTGGGCCGTCAACGCACCGTGTGCTTTCACAGCAACTGGTCCAGCTCCGTCGTCAGTTCTTCGAATCGCGCCAAAGTGGTTTTGACGGGCATCGGGCTGGCCATGTCGACTCCGGCGTCACGCAACAGATCCAGTGGATCTTTGCTGCAACCTGCGGACAGGAATGACAAGTAGTCCTGCAGTTCGCTTTCGCCGCCCTCCAAGACGCGTCGTGACAGGGCAACGGCGGCGCTGAGTCCCGTCGCGTACTTGTAGACATAGAACGCGCGATAGAAGTGAGGAATGCGAAAGCACTCCATTTCCAGCTCATCGTCGACAACGAAATCGGGTCCAAAGTACGCGTCCAGCAGTTCTCGATACGCCGCGCGGAACGAGGCAACCGTTAGCGGCTCACCGGCTTCCGCCATCTCATGCGTGCGTTTCTCAAATTCGGCGAACATCGTTTGTCGAACAACCGTCGCACGAATGCCGTCCAATTCGTTGTTGATCAAGTAGGCACGCTCGGAATCGTCGGCGGCGTTTTTCAACAAGTGTTCGGTCAGCAATTGCTCGTTGAACGTGCTGGCAACCTCCGCGACAAAGATCACGTAGTTGTAGTACTGAAAGGGTTGGTTCTTGGACGAGTACCAACTGTGCATCGAGTGACCTGCCTCGTGTGTCAGTGTAAAGACATCGTTGAGCACGTCGGGCTTGAAGTTCATCAGAATGTAGGGATCACCGTCAAAGGTGCCACAACTGAAGGCACCGCTTTGTTTGCCGCGATTGGGATAGCGATCGGCCCAGCGACCACTGAGTCCGTCATGCAACGCCCCCACGTACTCCGAACCCAGGGGCTGCAGCGACTCCAGGATCACCTCAACGGCTTCGTCCCAAGTGTGGCGTTTCTTGATGCCGCTGAGAATCGGCACGTAGGTGTCGTAGTGGTGGATGTCTTTGAGATTCATCTTTCGACGACGCACATCGAGATAGTGATGTACGGCAGGCAGCGAATCACGTACGGCGGAAATCAGGTTTTCGTAAACGCTGACCGGAACGTTGTCGGGAAACAGGGCGGATTCAAGGCTGCTGGAATAGTTACGTGCTCGGGCATAGTAGACGTCACGGTGGATGCTGCCGGCCAAGGTGGCGGCGAGCGTGTTCTTGTGTCCCAGAAAGGGTTCGTAGTATTGGTGAAACGCTTTCTTGCGGATTTCCCGATCGGGACATTGCAGAAACTGAGCGAACGTCGCATGCGACAGTTCGATCGTGTTGCCCTCGTGATCTTTCAGCATACCGAATCGCAGATCAGCATCGTTAAGTTGGCGAAATGCGTTTCCCGCTGAGCCGGACATCTCGCCCTGCATCGCCAACAAACGTTCTTCGTTGTCCGTCAACGTGTGGGGGCGATAACGGAGTAAGCGTTCCAGTTGCAGTCGATACAGGGCCAACTCTGGGTTGGTGATCAACTGCGTCATCTTTTCTTCGTCGATTGCCAACAACTCGGGACGCATGTAGCTGGCGGCTTGCCCGGCACGGACGGCCAGATTCTGGAAACGTGACTTCATTCCTTGGTAATCACTGTCGGCCTGATCCTCGGTCGTTTTGAGGAAGGCATAAGTCCCCAATCGTTCAGCGTCACGGTCGAACTGGCTGTCAAAGTCGAGTGCTTGGGCGAGCGTTTTTGCCGATTCGCCGAGTTTGCCGCGAAACGTTTCGTAAGTCGGGATCTTGGATTCCAACTTGGTAAAGGCGGCGTTCCAAGCGATATCGTCGACAAACAGACTGGACAGATCCCAACGATCCGAAGCGGCCACATCATCGCGGCTGGGGAGAGTAGCAGTGGACATGAATGATTGAGGAATGAGAGTGAAGGTTGAAAGAAGGTATCAATGAAACAAATCAATCGTCGTTGCCAATGGATTCGCGACGAATGTCTCGTCGCTTGTCTTTTTCGTAGCGAACGGTTCGGAAAGCATCCAATAGCGCCAGCATGACGACGCCGAACAGGACCACCATCACGCACAACCACGCAGCGACAAAGGTTCGACCGATCCCGGCAAAGGTGGCGATGCCGATCAGGACGCCGCACAGGCCGATCAACCCGTTGACGAGTCTGCGGGATCGCCGGCGGCGCTGCAGGTACAGTTGGTCGCGGGCACGTTGTTCGTCGTACTCCTCGCCCGGCCAGCCTTGACGTTCGGTCCACTGTAGCCAGAGGGCGAACGCGATGAGGGTGCAGGAGAGTAGTAGACCGCCGGCAAACATTCCCCCGTTCATCACTGCTCCTTGAGCCATTGATGGACAACCCAAACGACCGCGGCGATGGATTGGCCGCTACAGTTCGCTGGGATGTCCTGTTCGGTGTGCCAGTAAGATTGAACGCCGATCCCTGGACGGGGATAATCAAAATCGATGATGTCCAAGGTGGGAATGCCAGCGATGTTGTTCAGTGGAATGTGGTCGTCGTCGATCTTGTGTCGGCTGCGAGGAACGAAGGCGGTAACACGTAAACGTTTGGCGGTGTTCCAAAGACTCTCACACTGACGCTTGGCGAAACGCAGGCTATTCAGCTCGTAGTAGATCTTTAATTCGCGATCACCGATCATGTCCAACAGGATGCCCGATTGATACGGAACCGGCGGCGGCGATTGGCGGTATTGTTCGGCGAAGTAAGTGGAACCGAGAAAGTACTTGTCGCGGCCGTATTTCCAAACGAATTCTTCTCCGTCGAAAAGCACGATGTCGACGCCGACGTCTGATGGAAGATCGCCCAATTGATGCGACAACTCCATCAAGCCTGCCGTGCCGCTGGCACCATCGTTGGCACCGATGAACGTTCCGCGTGGATTGACCGGATCGCTATCGGGAAACGGGCGTGTGTCGTAGTGGGCGCACAACAGGTATCGCTTGGGACGTTCGGGATGCCAGGTGGCGATCAAGTTGGACATCGTGAGCGGGGAGCCGTCCTCGGGGTGCCGCGTTTGAAAGCTTTGCAAGGAAACGGTCGCACCACGCGCTTCGAAAAACTCTGTCAGCATCTGCTGCTGGCGGATCATGGCCTCGCTGCCAGAGGGTCTGGGGCCAAGTTCGCAGAGTTGTTTCAAGTACGCCATCGCGCGATCGGCGTCGTATTGTGCGGGAATCACAACGGCCGCCGGCGGCTCGATCTGGTCCGGATCGCGATTGGCGTTGGTGATCACATTCCACGCGATCAAGAGTCCGCCGACACTGAGGATCGTCAGGAGAATCATCCCCCAAAAGCCGAACGATGATTTGCGATTCGCTGCGGCATCGATCGTGTCGTGATGCCGAGGTTCAGGACGCTGCGAATCGGGCGACTGTCGACTGTGGGTCGCCGAGCCGGTGGCTCGAGTCGATAGGGAATGCGGGGAACTCATCGTGATTGGTTCTGTGATTCTCGAATTCGACTCGGAGAGTCGAGCGACGGTGATTCTCGAATTCGACTCGGAGAGTCGAACGACTGCCCAGCTAGCCTGGATACTGCATGGGATATCTGCCACCACAACGCAAGTGGTTGTATCGACTTGGTTCTCGTTGAAAGTAGGACATTACATTTGGTTCATTAGCCGGAACGCGATAGCGTCCGGTTTACACTCCTATGCTCCGGAACCGGACGCTATCGCGTTCCGGCTGATGAATAATCGGTGCTAGAGCACTCCGGCTGAAAAAATATTCGGGCTAGAACAGACGGTTATACCCGTTCAAGGCGGCGACCCGATAGGCTTCCGCCATGGTGGGGTAGTTGAAGGTGGTTTCGATGAAGTACTCCAGGCTGTTGCAGGGTCCGCTCATCACGGCTTGGCCGATGTGGATGATTTCCGATGCATTGGCACCGAAGCAGTGGACCCCGAGGATCTCCTTGGTGTCGCGGTGGAACAGCAGTTTCAGCATGCCCACGGTGGAGCCGGTGATTTGAGCGCGGGCGAGGCTTTTGAACTGACTGTGGCCGACTTCGTAGGGGATGCACGCTGCGGTCAGTTCCCGTTCCGTCTTGCCGACGGAGCTGATTTCGGGACTGGTGTAAATCCCGGTGGGGATATCGTTGATGCGCAAGTTGCCGTCAATGCGACCCAGCATGTGCATCGCGGCGGCACGACCTTGGGTGTACGCCGCGCTGGCCAGGGATGGATAGCCGATCACATCCCCGACGGCGTAGATGTTGGGTTGAGCCGTTTGGAACTGTTCGTCGACTTCCAGTTGACCGCGGCTGTTGGGTGTCAAACCGACGTTCTCCAGGCCGAGTTCTTCCGTGTTGCCGCTGCGGCCGTTGGCCCACAGCAAGATGTCCGTCTTGAGCTGCTTGCCACTTTTTAGATGCAAGATCACTCCGTCGTCACAGCCTTCGATCCGCTCGACGGCTTCGTCATGTCGCAGCACGACACCTTGATCGCGTAGATGGTATGCCAAGGCGTCGATGATTTCTTCGTCGAGAAACTCCAGCAGCTTGCTCCGCGTGTTGACCAAGTTGACTTTGATGCCCAAGTTCCGAAACATCGATGCGTATTCGGTTCCGATCACTCCGGCACCGTAGATCGTGATCGATGAGGGGCGATCTTTGACATCCAAGATCGTGTCACTATCAAAGATTCGTGGGTGGCTGAAATCCACCGAGGATGGGCGATACGGGCGCGATCCTGTCGCGATCACAAAGTTTTTGCTGGTGTAGTTCTCACCGTGGATCTGGATGGTGTGCTCGTCGACGAAGCTCGCCGTGCCACTGAAAATCGGGACCGAGTTGCGGTCGTAAAACGATTGCCGCATCGAGACTTGTTTTGCGATGATCGATGCCGTGCCGCGGCGAAGCTGCTCCATCGAGGGTGTCGCATGAATTCCCAGCTCGCGGAACATGGGATTCTTCAGCACGTTCATCACGTTGGTGATGGTGTAGCGGAGCGCTTTGCTGGGGATCGTGCCCCAGTGGGTACAACCGCCACCGATTTGACGGTATCTTTCGGCTACGCCGACTCGCATACCACCCTTGCGTGCCTGCATCGCGGCCCCCTCGCCTCCGGGACCGGTGCCGATGACAAACAGATCAAAATCGAATTGGTCGCTCGGGGTTGAATCAATCCGTGTTGAATCAATCGGGGTCGAATCAGGTGGTGTGGTGGGATTCTCTGTCTCGCTCATGCCTGCACTGCTGGGTAAAAATGACTGTCCGGTGAAAGATTAAACTGCTGCCGGGTAAAAACGGTTCCCACTCCTCCAACCACTGGCATAAAGATGCTGATCGCCTGCGTCCAGACGGACATTACCTTTGCCGATGTGCCCGCTAACCTAACACGTGTGATCGATTTGCTGGACCGTGCCACTGGCGAAGGAGCCGATTTGGTGGTGATGCCCGAATGCATGCTATCTGGGTATGCGTACGAATCTCGCGAGCAAGCCCAGCCCCATGCGTTGACTCTGGAAGATGAAGTTTTCAAGCAGATTTCAGCCAAGTTAGCTCAAAGCGGTGCCCACGCGACACTCGGGTTTTTGGAGTCCGACGGTGAACGTCTTTTCAATGCCGCTGCGTTGATCGGACCGGCGGGAATCGTGGGGCATTATCGAAAAATCCACCTGCCACACCTCGGAATCGACCGTTTTGTCGACCGGGGAGACATTCCCTATCAAACCCTGTTGGCCGGAGAAACCCGAATCGGGCTGGCGATTTGCTACGACAGCTCCTTTCCCGAGCCGATGCGTTTGCTTGCGTTGGCGGGTGCCGATGTGATCGCCTTGGGCACCAACTGGCCGTATCCGGCCGAGCGGACCGCCGAAATCGTCCCGCCTGCACGCAGCATGGAGAATCACCTGTTTTTTGTTGCGGCGAATCGTGTGGGCACGGAAAACGGGTTTTCGTTCTGTGGACGCAGCAGCATTTGCGGTCCCGATGGAGTGGTTCTGGCCAGTTGTCCCGACGATCGTGAGACGATCCTGTATGCCGACGTCGACCTTGCACAGGCACGTAACAAACGAATTGAACGCACGGTGGGTGCCCACGTGATTGATCGTTTCGCCGACCGTCGCCCCGAGTTTTACGGCGACATCTCGTCGCCAGTGAAGTGAACCGCGGGCCGTCGGGCACTGGGCAGATCGCGAGGTCCGGCCGCTGACGCAAGCGGAAGATAGAAATCTGCACCCGCTGTAGCGGACGAGGTCAAGAGTCCCTGCTGCGAAAAAAGTGCCGGGGACTCGTGACCTCGTCCACTACAAATCTATTTCATCTGCCGCTTGCCTTAGACGCTCTACCTAAGTGCTACTGCTTCAGTTGCTCGGCCAGCCATGACAGTTCGCTGGCGATGTCTTCGGCCAAGCCGCGTTGACGCATCGATTCGGGGAGCACGGTCCAGGCGTACGTTTCGACTTCCAAGTGCCCGGTGAAATCAAGCGTGCTGGCATTTGACCGGATGGCTTGCAGACACGACAGCACGTCATCGCGGCTGGTCGCCAGCTCGCCGAAGTGCTCCAAGAAAATCGGCACATGAAAATGGATCACCCAGCGATCTTGGTCGGCCAAGAAATCTGCATCGCTGCGGCATCGTTGCAGCAGCTCAGGCAGGTCCGTCACCAAGTTGAATTTTCCATCGCGATCTCGGCATCCGGTTTGGTGCAGATAACGGTCTTCTGCAAACTCGGCGAGTTGCCCGATCGCCGTGATCTGCTGATCGGATGACATCTGATTCCACGGCACGACGATTGCGCTGCTAACTTGGACCTTGCCGATTCCGATTCCCGCTTGGGCGTATTTTTCGATCACTGCGGGCTGATCTTCCATCATCACCGCGGCATGACAGATGTCGTGGCAAACCGTGATGTAGCGGCGGTGTGATTTGTCCGGCAATTGCGACTGAAAGAACGTGATGACATCATCGGTCGTGTCCAGGATGCAACCCGGTTCGGGCTCGATCGCGACGACGATGCGGTGCCCCGATTCTTTCTCCAGCTTTTGCAAGAAAGTTGCCAAGCGTCGAAAATTCTCGCCCGCCAAATCCATCGCCTCGAACTCCGAGGGGGACGATGACGTGTCCATCGGATTGTCTGGCCACCCGATCGGCAGCGTGCTGATGGACCCGACGGTCTGCTCGCTCGGCAGGATCACTCGCAGGATTTCTGCGAGCCGTTGGGTGTAGGCCAGACGCCGTTGGTCCCACCACGTGGGCAGGTAGACTTGTTGTTTGACGACATCGCCGTGAAAATTATCGAATGGAAATCCGTTGATCGTAGTGGCCCGCAATCGACGCTGTTTTAGGAATGCGGCGAAATCCGAAAGGTTGTTGCCGGAGAGCTCCTGGGACGCTTTGTCTGGAATCCAGAGGCCGACTCCGAGGCGCGGCGCGGCCAATTTTTCGCGGACGGCGACGGCGTAGGCATCCAAATTCGCGGTGATCGCCGTCAGATCCGTCCCGGCGTGCACGTTGGTGCAGTAGCTGATTTCTCTGGCGGGTCGCTGGGTCGTGGAGTGGGATTTTGGGAGAAAATTCGTCACAGGCGGGGGTTCCGAGTTTGAATTGCAGATGAGCGGGCTACAAAGATCAGCTCGGGAGCGTCCTTTGGCAACCGGCGGACTAAACTCTCAGTGTTAGAAAAGCATCAACCTTTTGCCGATTATCAACGAGTGAACATCATCGTGCGACCCACCATCACTTCCTCGGTTCGACTTCTGTTGCTGTTGAGCATGTTTCTTGCCGCGACCGGGACCGTCGCGACGCGAGCCAACGCACAAGAGTTGCCCAACGCCAAGCACTCCGATTCCAAAGACAAGTTCTTTCAAATCGATTCGTGGTTGCCTACGCCGGGGCAGACGCGGACGGCGTCGGGTGCCCCCGGGCCGGCCTACTGGCAACAGCGTGCCGATTACGACATGGACATCACGCTTGATGATGAGAACCAGCGTATCGAGGGCAAGGTCCGGATCACTTATCACAATCTGTCACCCCACCCACTGAGTTATCTCTGGATTCAACTGGACCAAAATCGATTTCGACCCGACTCGGATCAAGTATTGACGGAGGACGCACCGGACCTTCGATCTCGGATCTCGTTCACGGACATGAAATCGATTTTGACGCGGATGGTGTTCAATGGTGGTTACACGCTGAAATCGGTCACGGATGAAAAGGGCGGCAAGCTGTCCTACACCGTCAACAAGACCATGATGCGTATCGATTTGCCCGAGCCGTTGGCTGCCGAGCAAACAACGACGATCGTCATCGACTACTCGTACAACATCGTCGACGCGAAAGTGATCCGCGCCCGTGGGGGCTACGAGTTCTTTGAAGAAGACAAAAACCACATCTACGAAATCGCGCAATTCTATCCCCGAGTGGCGGCGTACACCGACTACGTCGGCTGGCAGAACAAACAGTTTCTCGGCCGCGGCGAGTTCACACTTGAGCTGGGCGATTATCGCGTTCGCCTGACCGTCCCCGAAGACATGGTCGTCGCCGCGACCGGGACGCTGCAAAATGCCGAGCAAGTCATGTCGCCGGTTTGGTCGCAGCGTCTGGCCAAGGCACGCACGTCCGACGTGCCGGTCTACGTTATCACGCCGGAGGAAGCCAAGGAGAACGAAACGCGACGAGGCGGCGGCAACAAGACATGGACTTTTGAAGCCAGTGATGTTCGCGATTTCGCGTTCGCCGCCAGTCGCAAGTTCATCTGGGACGCGATGGGCGTCGACGTCGACGGCCGACGCGTCTTGGCCATGTCGTACTTTCCCCGTGAAGCCGACCCGTTGTGGAGCCAGTATTCCACCGAAGCGATCGCGCACACGCTGGAGGTCTACGGTCGATACGCGTTGTCGTATCCTTACCCCGTCGCCATCAGCGTCAACGGACCGGTCTACGGCATGGAATACCCGATGATCTGCTTCAACGGCCCCCGACCGGAAACCGATGGGACGTACAGCAAGAATACCAAATACGCGTTGATCTCCGTGATCATCCACGAGGTCGGTCACAACTTTTTTCCGATGATCGTCAACAGCGACGAACGACAATGGACGTGGATGGACGAAGGACTCAACACGTTCCTGCAATTCTTGGCCGAGCAGGAGTGGGAGGAGGACTACCCGTCGCGTCGCGGGCCGCCTGAGAAAATCGTGCCCTACATGGTCGGTGGCAACCAACGCCCGATCATGACCGGTAGCGAAGAAATCCTGCAGTTCGGCAACAATGGGTACTCCAAACCCGCCACCGCTCTGAACATCCTGAGGGAAACCATCCTGGGTCGCGAGTTGTTTGACTTTGCGTTCCGCGAATACGCCCAGCGTTGGAAATTCAAACGTCCCACACCCGCGGATTTCTTTCGCACCATGGAAGACGCATCCGGCGTGGATCTGGACTGGTTTTGGCGTGGCTGGTTCTACAGCACCGAACACGTCGACATCGGCATCGAATCGGTGCGTCTGTACCAAATCGATAGCGGCGACCCCGATGAAAAGGCCGAACGTGACCGTCAGGAGCGTGATCGAAAGGAACCCGATGTCAGCGAAGAACGCAACAAGCCGATCGCAAAACGAATCGAGTGGCAACCTGGACTGAAGGATTTCTACAACAACCCGGAATACGACCCGTACAAGGTCGAGGAAGAAGACCGCAAATCGTTCCAAAAATTCCTGGACGGCTTGTCAAGTGACGAACGCTCCCTATTGAGACGGACGACGAATTTTTACGTCGTTGATTTCCGCAACGTCGGCGGCCTGGTGATGCCCGTGATCGTACGCATTCACTACAGCGACAACACCAACGAGATGCTGCGGATCCCCGCAGAGATCTGGCGACGCAACAGCCAACGGGTCAGCAAGCTGATCGTCTCGGACAAGGAAATCGTTTCGCTGGAACTGGACCCCAAACGCGAGACGGCCGACAGCAGCGAGAGCAACAACCACTGGCCGCCAAAACTGGTCCCCAGCCGTTTCAAATTGTTCAAGGACGAAAAGAAGAAAAACGAGATGCAGAAAGCAAACGTCGAACAAACCAAAGATGACTCTGCGGGCAAAGAGGAAGCGGATGACAAGGACGCCAAGAAAGAATCAGCTCCGCCTGAGCAGTCCGGAAAAACGGACGACGTCGAAGGAGAATCGCGATGATTGTCGCGCTGTTGATGTCGTCATTGTTGATGCACGCGTTTCATGAAACGGTCTCGGAAGTTCAGTGGAACAAGGAGACCGGACGTTTGGAAGTCGCATTGCGTATGCATGTCGTGGACGAACAGTGGTTGGCCCATCGGGCGAAACAAGCCACCAAGTCGGATGAGCAGAAAATGCCTTGGCAGCTTCAGTATGTCCGCAGCCGATTCCTGTTGGATCCCAAACCGAGTCGTCCGGCATCGACCGCTGCCCAGGCCGATCAAGCTGCCCAGGCTGATCAAGCTGTTCAGGCTGTTAAAGCCACCCAGTCCGGGAAAGCCACCAAGACTGACAAAACGGACGAGACGAATCGGCAGAACAAGTATCACTGGGTGGGCAGCAAGTCTGACGGCGCGCACGTCTGGTGGTTCTTTGAAATCGAAACGCCCGAGCACCATCGACCGCATCGAATCGAGCAACTGATGCTGTATGAGTACGAGAAGGATTTCTCGCACCGAGTCATCCTCCTGCCGCCGGAACGCTCCGAGACGACCACGGCCTCTGACACCGTCACGACGCCGGTTGCTCTAACGCTTACAATCCAGCATCCGGGAGGCGATTTGTTTCCCAGTACTGCTGACTCCAAGACTCGCAACGATGAACCAATCTCCGGCAAGCCCTGATGTGAAAGCGAATCGAATCGCCGAAGTGATCTCCATTGGCGATGAGATGACCAGCGGGGCAAGGCTCGACACCAACGGACAGTGGCTCAGCCAACGCTTGGGAGAGCTGGGGATCAACGTCGCTTTTCACACCACCGTCGGCGACACGATGCAACACAACATCGATGTCTTGCGGATCGCCTCGGAGAGGGCCGACATCGTCGTTTGCACGGGCGGACTCGGCCCCACACAAGACGACCTGACGCGTCAGGCATTGGCGGATCTGGTCGGTGTGCCTCTGGTGTTGAGCGAATCGGCGATGGCTCACATTGCCAACCTTTTTTCTCAACGGCAGCGTGAGATGCCCGAACGAAATCGTGTCCAAGCGATGTTCCCCCAGGGAAGCCAGGAAATCTTTAATCCTCAGGGAACCGCTCCCGGCGTTGATCTGCTGGTCGATCGTTCGCGGCCCACAGCAGGACACAGACTGGGACAAACACTGGACCGAGCGCCGTGCCGAATCTTTGCCTTGCCTGGGGTTCCCGATGAGATGAAACGCATGTTCGACGATACCGTTGCGCCGCGCATCCTGTCGGACTCAGGTTCACGCAGTCACATTCGCCACGCGGTCATGAAGTTCTTTGGCACCGGCGAGAGCGACATGGAACGTCGGCTCGGTGACATGATTTCGCGAGAGAGAGAACCTCGCGTGGGAATCACCGTCAGCGCCGCCACGATCTCGTTGAGGATCACCGCGACGGGGCAAGACATCGGGCAATGCGACGCGGCGATCGAAGCGACGCGGTTGGAAATCATGGAGCTCGTCGGGGAATACTATTTTGGCGACGGCGAAACGTATGAGCAGCATCACGCGATCGATGAGATGTTGCGGTCGCGTGGGCAAAGGTTGGTCACCGTCGAATTGGGGCACGCCGCTCCGCTGGCCGACTGGTTCGCTTCGTTGGGCCCGGAGTCTGCGTTTCAGGCCGGACTGGCGATAAGCCGACGAGGTGACTTGTCGGATTTCATGGGTGAGGGAGGCGAAGCCGGTGAGAGTACGAGCGACGAATATTGGCTGACTGCCGATCGGTTTCGCCGTCAAAGTGGCGCCGACTGGCTGTTGCTGGTGGACGCGTATCCCAGCTTGGAGTCAGACGATGGCGGGCCATTGCCGGCTGCGGAGGTCACCTTGACCGTGATCGGTCCCGACGGCAAACGATACTGCACAGAGACGCGTTTAGGTGGCCATCCGTCCATCGTTCAGCCGCGAATTGGAAAAGCCGCCATGGCTTGGATGAGAAAGGTGATGGCGTCGGAGAACCAAGTAGCATAGTGTTAAAAAAAAGAAGGGGAGGGAATCCATGCCCCATGGTTCCCTCCCCAACTGCCCCAAGTCTGGCTGTGAACTTGGACACCCCGGTCAAGACTGTTTGTGAAATCCGTTGCCAATCGTGACCGGACTCTTGCAATCAGCGGGTGACTGAAAGCAACCGTCCTTGTGATGAGGGGGATTATTCCGGCTGGGCAAACTTTCCAGCATCAGGGAATCCACCCATAAACGACGCAAAAAACAAAAAAATATGGATTCGATTCCGAGCGCTGCGTGCGATAACGCGCACTTTGGCAAGAACCCGACATGAATTGGGTTATTCAGTGATGATGGCATACAGAATGAATGAATCAGCAAAATAGAAACAGCAATGACGACTCCTATCGAACCAACCAAACGTGAGTCAGCTATTTCCCGGGTCAGTCCCCAGCGGATCGACCCTCCGGAGTTTGATCCGACGTCCATTTGGATGGCTTTGACGAACACGGAAGGCATCGGCGTTTGTGTGATGGACCGCCAGGGCGGGTTGATCTTCGTCAATGAAACGACGCTCGGATTGTTCTTTGATCATCCGATCGACTATCACGGAAAGACGATCGCTGATTTCCATCCTCCTGAGTTCGTCAAGGAACGCTTGGAGATGATCCATCAGGTGCTGGAGCAGAATCGACCGTTGAAGATCGAGCACATTTTGCACGGGCGACCGATCGTTTCGGCGGTTTGGCCGATCCATGATGTCAAACCTCCTTATCAACGTGTGTTAGTGATCAGTCGCACTAACACCAAGATTGACTATTCCGGACTACGTATCCCCGATCACATCGAGACGATGGACACCAAGTACATCGACTTGGGGCCGTTGGACTGTCTTTCCCGCCGCGAGTTGGAGGTGTTGGCGTTGATCGGCCACGGTTTGTCGGTCCCGCAAGTCGCCGGACTGTTGCACCGCAGTCAGAAGACGATCGAAAACCACAAGAGTTCGATCGCGCAAAAGCTGAGTCTACATGGTCAAGCCGAGATGGTTTCGATCGTCACTTCGATGGGTTTGGAAGTGGACGATGCCAAACGAAAGCGGATGACCCGCTAATTGAAAACACGTAGCCGAGCCTCTCCGAGGCTCGGAACTTCGCGTCTCGGAGAGACGCGTCCACGTGAAAAATTCGGGTCGAGCTAAAATTCACTGCTCCATTTCTTCCCAACCCTCTGGCGGGTCGGGCAGTTTGGTTGTGCCTCTCGTGTCCGTGTCGATGGTCCACTCGGCGAGCGGAATGCCTTCGATAGCCATTTTGTATCGGAAGGTTTGTTCGTCGATCGATTGGATCAGGAAAAGATGGACTTCCTCCGGTTCGTTGACCTTGTATTCAAAGATCACGCGACCTCGTGTGGTCCACACGAGGTCATCGTCGAACCGGTCGAACTGTTTGAACTCTGTCTCCAAGTTCATTCCGGTAGATCGAAGTGTCCCATCATCATGCCGCTCGTAGTACCAGTAGGAACTGCTGGCGGGGTCGGTTGAGAGATTGCCATACCACGGCCCCAAGAGCAATTCCGACTGATTTGAAATCGGAGCGGCGTTGAGGGCAAGTTCGATTGCTGCTTTCTCAGCAGGCTCAAACTCGGCGATCGCTTCATTGATCTTAGATTCGAGCTCGGCCATCGCCTTCTTGGCTTCGTCGGCGGAGATGCGAGAGGGCAGAACAGGGGCAACGGGAGCGGCTTCTGGTTCTAAGGTTTGAGCTGCGACAGACGTCTCAGGCGATGACTGGGTTGACGAGACGTTTGTGGGCGATGTCGCGTTCTTGGAGCAACCCGCCATAGCAACAAGACTGACGCACAGACCAAGAAAGACGCATCGTTGTGAGAGTGTTTTGGGCATGCGGGTTGTGGGTAAGGGTTGGAGTTCCAATCGTTCGTCAACGAATTCTGGCGAATCTCACAACGAATTTCCCGAATCGGTTTCCCGATCACTTGGGTGGCGTGAGACCTTCGGGTAGCTTTCCCGTTTCGACTTCGTCGTCCCACTCATCCATCAGGGGCCAGCTTTCGGCGAGCGTTCCGAAGTCAGCCATTTTGAGATAACCTCGGACGCGGTCGATAGTACGGTTCATGAAGTCGGCGTCGTTGGCAAAGATGGGTCCGTGGCTGGGCGCGAGCCATTTGACATCGCTGTCACGGATGCGCTGCAGCGATCGGACAAAGGCTTTGATGTCGCTGCCGTGGTGTGCGTCGATCGCGCCGATGCAACCATCGCGATAGATGTTGTCGCCGCTGAGCAAGACATCGCCCATTCGGAAGGCCAGTTGGCTGTTGGTGTGGCCGGGGGTATGCCAGACTTCCAATTCCAAGTTACCCACCGTGATGATGTCTCCATCATTGACTTCGTGCTCCACCGTGACCGGTGGCATGTCGAGTTTCAGGTTTTGGGCTTCGATCTCGGCCAAAGTGATCAGGGTATCACCGTCACGCAGGGGTTTGACGGCATTGGGATGCGCGGTGACGGTCGTTTTGAGCAACTGTTTTGCTTTGGCGAGACCTTGGATGTGATCGACATCGGCATGCGTCGCGATCAGCGTTTTGCAATTGGTAAACGGAAAGTCCAGTTGGCGTATGATTTGGATGAAATCATCGACCGTTTCTTCGTAGCCGATGTCGATCAGCAACCATTCATCGGCATCGAAAATCAGGTAGACATTGCACCCCAACACCTCACGTGCTTGAAAGTTCAGTTCAATGATGCCGGGAAAGATCGGTTGACGGGTCAGCATGTTCAATTAGATGGCGTGAGGAGATCAGAGCCGGTCATTGTAGGACCGAGGGCAGCACACTGGCCAGACCGCACCGATAATCGGGAAATTGCAACCGGGGCAGCAGATCGGATTTCATGCGTCGATTCCAGATCCGTTTGTTGCTTTCGCTCCGCATGCTGATCGAGGAACCGGGCGGTGGGGATTCAAATCGGGGCATCGGCGAGCCGGTTTGACGGGCAATCTCGCGGTAGAACTCGCCACGGGGCATCGGGCAATCGTCGGCCACGGCATAGAGTCGACGAGAAAGTGTCGGGTGCCAGGGCGCGTTTGCGCCGGACATCTTGTCCCAAGCGGCCATCACGCATCGTGCCGCATCATGTACGTGGATCAGGTTGAGGTAGCCCTCGGCAGGCGACTGGATCGGTTTGCCCCGAATGACGTCACGTGCTCGCGGGACTCGGCCGATTCCGTAGATGCCCGCCAGTCGCAGGACCATCCAGGGAGATAGCGGTCGATCACGATGCAGTTGTTGTTCGGCGGCGAGGTGAACGCTGCCTCCGAGGCGACCGGGGTGAGTGGGCGAGGTTTCGTCGACCCAGCGGCCGTCGGTTTGATGGTAGACGCCGGTGGTGCTGATGTAGCACAGGCGGGTTTGGGTGGGCAGGACGGCCAACAGGTTCCTCAGGCCGCCGACTTGACTATCGTACCGATCCAGTCCGCTCGCCCGGTCGTAACTGACGGCGACCAGCACCCGGTCCACCTTGGGCAGGTTCGCGAGCGTTTGCGAAAGTGTCCAATCGCAGACCACGGGATTCCAGCCGAGCGACTCAAATTGGCGGGCCCTGTCGGGGCTGCGGGTCGTGGCCCACACCGAAAAGCCGCGTTCCGCCGCCATTCGAGCGACTTCCGCCCCCAAATACCCGCATCCAACGATCAAAACGCCGCTCGGATCGTCGGTATGCTCTGGCCCTGGCTTGGGGGTGAGATCTACGGATTTTGCGTGTTTTTCGGGCACTTTTCTCTCCACGGCGTTGAGAGGCTACAATGAAACCGTTTTCATGGCCTTGGTGTGGTGTGAGGATAGCATCCTGTCGATGCTGCACCGAGAATCGATCCGCATGCAGATTCCATTTCTCAGAGGGTTTCTCTTGAGTCGAGACGTTCATCATCAACCGCATCGATGCCGAGTCGTCGTCGCGATCAGCCTTGCGATGCTGCTGTCGGTGGTCGGCATCGGGGGCGGTGCCGGAGGCGACATTCTGAGGATTCCATCGGCCAGTGGCCAAGACACGACGCTGCAATCGAGTCCTGGCCTGCTGGATGCAGACCAATCCGGTTCCGGCTCGTCGATCCCTCGTGAGATCGTCACATCGACAAAGACTGCCGCCACGACAGGCTCTGCCGTTGAGGTGCCGGCCGAGTTGACGGAGCTCTTGAAAAAAGGCGGAGTGCCCAGGTCGATTCGTGAACTGCAACTCTTGGAGGAGCAGCATCGTCGGGTTTCGCAAGCTGCCATCCCCAGCACCGTCAGCGTGCAGATCGGCGCCGCTCAAGGATGCGGCGTCGTGATCACGGGCACCGGCTACGTTCTGACCGCAGCCCACGTGGCCATGCGACCTGGCAAGACAGCCGTGATCACTTTCTCCGATGGTCGTAAAGTGATGGCCAAGACGTTGGGGATGAATCGAGGCGTCGATGCCGGTTTGATTCGAATCAATGCGGGCCAAAACGGTGATCGACCGTGGCCCCACGCCACGCTGGGCAGCAGTGAAGATTTGGTGCCAGGTATGTGGTGCGTTGCGACGGGGCATCCGGGAGGATATGACCCGGATCGCGGTGTCGTCACTCGCGTCGGTCGAATCTTGATCGTACGACCGGACAAGTTGGTCACGGACTGTGCGTTGATCGGCGGTGACAGTGGTGGACCGCTGTTCGACATCTCCGGTCGATTGATCGGGGTGCATAGCCGAATCGGCAACGACGTTTCGGACAACTTACACGTGCCGGTGGACCACTACGATTTTGCTTGGAGCCGAATGGCTGATGGTGTAGCTTGGGGTTTCTTGCCTGGGTTCCGGCCTGTGCTGGGCGTTCAAGGCAACAAGGCGGAGGAGTCCGCACGTGTGGTCAGTGTCAAAGAAGGCTCGCCGGCAGACGTTGCCGGTTTGCGTGCCGACGACATCGTCGAACAGTTCGGCGAAAAACAAGTCACCGATTTTGAATCACTCAAAGCCGCCGTGGCGGACACGATGCCCGGCGAACGGGTTCCGGTATGGATCAAACGTGGGACCAGTCGACTACGCTTGGTCGTAGAGATCGGTCGAGCAGATTGATCGAGCAGATTGATCGAGCAGATTGATCGAGCAGTTAGGTCCTGCTCCTATTCTCTTGGTTTCCTTTTCATTCTTCACGCGATCGACACGATGATGATGATTTTCAAAGCACTCTCTCCTGGCCGCAAACACGTCAAACACAGCATCGTTGCCGCTCTGTTGGTGACATTGGTCGGATGGAGTGGAAACGTTGTCGCCCAAGACGACATGGTGCCCGATTGGATGCGTCGCAACCTGCGTGCGAATCTGACGACCAGCCGTGACAGCGGTGCGATGATGAATCTGGTTCAGCCGTTTTCCAAACAAGTATCGGATTCGGTGGTTCAAGTCTTTTGCGGTCGTCGCTCGGTTGCCTTGGGGGTCGTGGTCGCGGTCGATGGCTACCTGATCACCAAGCGTAGCGAGTTGACCGGCGAGCCGATCAGTGTTCGGTTCTCCGATGGACGCAAGGTTTCAGCCGAAGTCGCCGGTGTGCGCCGCAGTAGCGACTTGGCTCTGCTGAAAGTAGACGACTCTCGAGAACTCACACCGATCGAATTCTCTGAGGAATCACCCTTGGTGGGTAGTTTCTTGATCAGTCCCGGACGGGCCGGACGATTGATCGGATTGGGCGTCGTTGGGGTGCAGTCACGTCGAATCGAACACCAGGGCCGCTTGGGCGTCCGACTTGATGAAAACGATTCTGGACCGGCATTGGTGCGAATGGTTTATCCCGAGAGCGGCGCTGAGCACGCGGGGGTTCAAGAACGCGATCGCATCTTGGCCGTCAATGGACAGCAAGCCGTTGGGCGTCACGGCGTGATCCAAGCCTTGCGACAAATCTATCCGGGCGAAGTCGTCGCGTTGACCATCCAGCGGGGCGATCAGACGTTGGATCTCGATGCCGTGATCAGTGACATCGGTCTCTTGCAAGAGTCCGAAAACGACAGCAAGGTCAACGGCCCGCGCAGCATGAGACTCAGCGGATTCGATCAAGTCATCCAGCACGACACCGTACTGGCGCCGGAGCAGTGTGGTGGCCCCGTCCTGGATAGCTCCGGAAACGTGGTGGGAATCAACATTGCACGAGCGGGTCGCGTCGTCAGCTACTCTCTGCCCGCGTCGTTGGTAGTGCCACAGGTGCTGAGCTTATTGGAAGAAGCCCGTCACGCTCGATAAGTTGTGCGTTTTCACGTAGTTGCGTCTCTCCGAGACGCGAAATTCCGAGCCTCGGAGAGGCTCGGCTACGTGAAAAAGAGCAAACCCCAACAGAGATCCCCCGTGTTGGATGAAAGCTTTGCCGGGCAGCTCGATCCGCCCAGACGCGTGGTCGAGTCACAGACTGTCGGTGGTGGGTGCATCAGCCCAGCGTGGCAGGTGTTGGTCGAGCGATCCGACAACGGAGAGCGGGAGCGATTGTTCGTCAAACGCAATTCGATGGCGATGGCGGAGAACTTTCGCTGCGAGGCGTCGGGGCTGACTGCCTTGGCACAGACAGGCACGATTCGCGTACCGAGTCCGCTCGCCACGTTGGTTCACGGCTCCCACGCGTATCTCGTGTTGCCGTGGATCGAAACCTCCAAACGGCGAAACGGGTTCTTTGAGGAGTTCGGTCGGCGACTGGCCCAATTGCATCGGGCGACATCAGGCGATCAGATCGGCTGGCACGAAGACAACTTTCTCGGCTCCGCGCCGCAGAAAAATGCAGCCATGCAGAATTGGCCTCACTTTGTGGCTGAGCAACGGATCGGATTTCAAGTTCGCTGGGCCGTTGATCAAGGATTAGCCGACCGACGATTGCAGGCCGATTGTGAGCGGATCATGTCCGCGATGCCCGAGATCCTGGACGGACGCCAGCAGGGGACCTCACTGCTGCACGGCGACTTGTGGAGCGGGAACTACTTGTGTGATGATTCGGGCCAGCCGGTATTGATCGACCCCGCCGTTTCCCGAGGGTGTCGAGAGGCCGAGTGGGGGATGATCCGACTCTTTGGAGCATGCCCGGTCGAGTTCGAGCAGGCCTATCAGGAAACTTGGCCGATGAACGACGGTTGGCAACGACGCTCTAGCGTTTATGTTTTGTATCACTTGCTGAACCATTTGAATTTGTTCGGCTCAGGTTACCTTGGACAGTGTCGATCCCTTGCTGCGGAAATCGTATCGCAGTAGAGGGGCACTGAGCTCTTAGTCTTCATCACTGACGAACCCATCGCATGCTTGCCGCTCGAGTCATTCCCTGTTTGGACGTACACGACGGACGGGTCGTCAAAGGCACCAATTTCGTGAACCTGCGTGACGCAGGGGATCCCGTTGAGGTGGCCCGACGCTATGAAGCCGAAGGCGCCGACGAGCTGGTGTTTCTGGACATCACTGCCAGCCATGAAAAACGCGAAATCATTCTGGACGTGGTTCGTCACACGGCGGAGCAGGTTTTCATGCCGCTGACCGTTGGTGGTGGGGTCCGTACCATTGAGGACGTTCGCTCGCTGCTCAGCGCCGGGTGCGACAAAGTGTCCATCAATTCAGCTGCGTGCAAAGATCCGGACTTCGTTCGGCGGGCGGCGGACCGTTTTGGCAGCCAATGCATCGTGGTGAACATCGACCCCAAGCGGGTTCAGCGTGATGGCAAGGAATTCTGGGAAGTCCACATCAATGGCGGGCGGACGCCCACGGGCCTGGAAGCGGTGGCGTGGGCCAAGGAGGTCGAAGCCCTGGGGGCGGGCGAGATCGTGTTGACCAGTATGGACGCCGACGGGACTTGCGACGGCTATGACTTGCCCGTGACGGCAGCGGTCAGTCAGGCGGTTTCGATCCCCGTGGTGGCCAGCGGCGGTGCCGGCCACCCTAAACATCTCGCCGATGCAATCTTGAAAGGACACGCCAGCGCGGCATTGGCGGCCAGCATCTTTCACTTCGGCCAGTTCTCCATCGCGGAAACCAAGCAATGCATGCGTGATGCGGGAATCCCCGTCCGGCTGGACGATTGAGGGTTTCCGTCCGGCTGGACGATTGAGGGTTTCCGTCCGGCTGGACGATTGAGGGTTCCCGTCCGGCTGGACGATTGAGGGTTCCCGAGCCTCAAGTCGAGCTCTGCCCGGTTGACCTTGCCGCTAAGGGATGATTACACCATGCGGTAAATCCTTGTGCAAATCCTTGTGCGTTTTTCGGCCCAATTCACGAAAGTAACCTGAGCTGTGTCCAATATCGTCCCGGTTCGAAATGCCCTGATCAGTGTCAGCGACAAACTCGGTCTTGCCGATTTGGCCGCCGGCCTGCAGCGCGATGGCGTGACCATCTACAGCACGGGTGGAACCCGCAAGCACCTGGAACAATCGGGCGTCGACGTCCTGGATGTGGCGGAGTACACCGGATTTCCTGAGATGCTGGACGGTCGCGTGAAAACGCTGCACCCCAAAGTGTTCGGTGGAATCTTGGCCATCCGCGACCGCGATGATCACATGGACGCGATCGAAGATCATGACATCGTTCCGTTCGACTTGGTGATCGTCAATCTGTATCCCTTCGCCGCTACCGCTTCACGCCCCGGCGTCAGCCGAGCGGAATGTGTCGAACAAATCGATATCGGCGGTCCGAGTCTGGTCCGCGCCGCCGCCAAGAATCACAATGACGTTGCCGTGGCGACCAGCCCGGAGCAATACGGCGAGTTGCTGGAACAGATGGATACCGCCGGGGGAACGACTTTGGCGTTCCGCCAACAATTGGCTGCCGATGCGTTTGATCACACCGCCGCCTATGACCGGGCGATCGCCGACTACATGCGCGGCGACACGATTGCCGGTGAGTTTCCCTCTTCGTTGCACCTCGCTCTGCGACGAAAAACGCAACTGCGTTATGGCGAGAACCCACATCAACGGGCTGCCGTTTATGCGGACCCGAGCGTCCGTTCGGCAAATTTGGTTTCCGCCAGACAGATCAGCGGCAAAGAACTCTCGTACAACAACTTGCTAGATCTCGATTCGGCCCTGGATATCGTTCGAGGATTCGCGCGGCCTGCTGTTTCGGTGATGAAGCACAATAATCCTTGTGGCGCTGCGACCGACGATCGACTCTCGCTCGCTTGCCAAAAGGCACTCGATGGCGACCCGCTCAGCGCCTTCGGGTCCGTGCTCGGTTTCAATCGCACGGTCGATATCGAGACCGCGGAGCGTCTTTGCGAGCCAGGACTGTTTATCGAAGCCATCGTCGCGCCGGACTTTGAAGCCGGCGCTGTTGGATTGTTGACCACACGTCCGCGTTGGCGTGAAAACGTGCGATTGATGCAAGTCGGTATCTTGGACGCATTACCACCGGCGATTCATCGACGTTTCATCAGCGGTGGGATGTTGGTCCAAGACGCCGACCGGCTCAGCAGTGCACCGCTGCAATGGGAAACCGTCACAGAAACCGAAGTCGCCGATGCAACGTGGGACGACATCTCGTTCGCCTGGGAAATGGTTCGGCACGTCAAGAGCAACGCCATCGTACTGGGCAAGGACACGTCATTGATCGGCGTGGGTGCCGGACAAATGAGTCGTGTGGACAGCGTCGAGATCGCAATCGACAAGGCGGGAGAGCGATCCAAGGGATCCGTCTTGGCGTCGGACGCCTTCTTTCCGTTCCCCGATTCGATCGAAGCGGCTGCGGAGGCGGGAATCGTCGCCATCGTTCAGCCAGGCGGTTCGCGTCGCGACGACGAAGTCATCGAGGCATGCAACAACCACGGCATCCCGATGGTGTTCACCGGTCGTCGTCACTTCAAACACTGATCGATCGATGACGATTCTGGATGACATTCTGGTCAAGACCCGGCAGACGATCGCTGCCGATCGAGAGCATGTCAGTGAGTTCGAGCTTTCAGCAGCGATTGCCGACATGGCCCCGTGTCGAGACTTTCACGCCGCCCTGGCGGCGGGCGACCAAGTCAACCTAATCGCCGAGGTCAAGCGAGCGAGCCCTTCGGCCGGATTGATTCGCGACGACTTTGACCCGGTCTCGATCGCACGGCAATACGTAGCAGGCGGAGCGTCATGCATCAGTGTGTTGACCGACGAACCGTTCTTTCAAGGTTCGCTGGATTACTTGAGAGCTGTTCGCAAGGCCGTCGACATTCCGCTGTTACGCAAGGATTTTATCGTCGACCGCTATCAACTGTTGCAAGCACGCGCCGCCGGCGCAGACTGTGTGCTGTTGATTGCGGAGTGTCTCAGCCCAAGTGAACTCAAAACGCTGCACGAACAAGCCATCGAACTTGGCTTGCAGACTTTGATTGAGTTGTTCGATCCTGAAAATCTGGAAGCGGTCATTGCCACGGGAACATCCCTCATCGGGATCAACAATCGCGACCTGCGAACCTTCACGACAACGTTGCAGCACACCTTGGACCTCTGCCCGGGTATCCCCGACGACCGATTGATCGTGGGCGAAAGCGGCATCCGCACGCACGACGACCTGCTAACCCTCCAGTCCGGCGGCGTCAAAGCCGTCCTGGTCGGCGAGTCCCTGATGCGTCAAGACGACATCGTCCAAGCAACAAAGCGACTGCTGGGTAAATCCATCTGACCGCTCGGATTCAATCTCTGTCACCACCACTAGTGCATCGTCCAGTCTTAGAACGTGGGTTCTGTAGATGAGCCGTTTGGCGTTAGCCACGGTTTTCGTGACACAACCGTGGCTAACGCCAAAACGGCTAACCCCAAAATCAAGACTGGACGATGCACTAGGTCAATTCCAAGATAATATCGGGTGTTTCTTTTACCGAGTTCAGCGACTCTCAGAAGAGCTGGTCCTCGGCGGCAAGGAGCGACAGTTCCAACTGCTCGCCCAAGTCACCCCAATCGTCTTCATCCCTGAGAGCCAAGTCCAGCAGATCCTGCCTCGACTCATCCGGCGCCGCATTTGATGCAACAGTTTCGCCTTCCGTGCGACGCACGGAGCCAGCGTCGCGGAGATGATTGATCACCAGTAGGGCATCCAGGGCCGAAACATTGCCGTCCGAGTTCACATCGAGCAGCGGGTTAGCGACGGGAGCCTGCTCGCCTTCCGCAGACCGCAATTCACTCAATCCATTGATCACCATCAATGCGTCGAGCGCGGTCGTTGATCCGTCTCCATTCGTATCGGTCGGTTGGAACACATTGGTTCCGCCTGGGCCGCCGAGTGCATCGATGCCTGCGGACGACAGGACCGAGAATGTTCGAGTCATGCTCTGGGGTTCAAAGACAATGGCATTCAACGTGCCCGCCATCACAGTTGCACGAAACGCGCCATCGAAGATCTCACCGATGGGTTGCAGGTTTTCGTCGAGAATACGAATCGATTCGGTAGCCGATGCGCTGCCGATCGGCATGACGGTGACCGTCGTTGTCTCCAATGCTTGAAAGATGATTGCCGTCGGGATGCTGTCGCCGGGAATCACATGCAGCGACGCAACCGAAGAGGGTGTCAGAATTCGCGTTTGCATCTGCGGGCGATCGTCATCTTGAATCGTTCCAATCGCCGACGCGGTTACAATGGACGCATTATCGCTGGCGTTGCTGAGCGATACTGCAAACTGTTCGTTTTGTTCTGCGATCACATCTCCAGAAACGGGGATCGTGATCGTTTTGAGGGTTTCTCCCGCAGCAAAGGAGACCGTTCCTGACGGGAAAGAGTCACCCACGAAATCACTAGCGTCAGCCGGATTGGAACCCAAACCTGAAGTCGTGTAGCTGACCGTCGTGGCGCCGTCTATTGCACCACTTCGCGTCACGTTGAAGGTCAAGCTAGTCGTCCCGCTATCACCTTCACGCTGACTAGCGTTCACAGCAGCAATCGCGAGAGAGGTAGGGTCAATCACTTGGTCGTCATTCTGAATGGTCCCCGTGGCCGAGTTCAATGCACCAAGGTTGTACACGCCTTCATTAGCAGTAATGGTGAGAGTGACCGTCTCGTCATCTTCATTGGAAGCGTCCGCAGTTGGATTGACAATCACATTCACCGAACCGTTCGCTGGGACTTGGACACTCGTTCCGGTTCCCGTGTAATCCGTCCCTTCGCTGGCAGTGCCGCTGATGGCGTAGTTGACGGTTACGGAACCACTGCCGCCAACTTGAGAAAACGTGAAAACTAGGCTTGCTGCTTCGTCTTCTGCGACCGACGCGGGGCTCACGGTGACATTGACAGTGGGTAAACTTTCGTTGCTAACGATAAATGACTGAGAAAAATCTGGTAAATCGTTCTTAACTGGATTTCCAGCGGTGTCGACGATGTCAGTGCTGCCAGCCAAGGCGAGCGAGACGATGCCGTTCAAATCCGCAAGGTTTCCGCCGGTGAGCTCCACGATGTAACGAGAGGCCGAGTCTTGCGTCACCGTTGCATTAGCCGTTGTGCCATTGATTTGAAAGTCGCCCGCATCGACGTTGGTAACGTCTTCGCTGAACTGGACCAAAAACGACAGCGTGTTTTCTGACGTTGTCTCCTGAGTGGGAGCATTGCGAAGAATGCTTGTGACCGCTGGTGATTGAGTGTCATTGGAAATGATTGAAATCACACCATCCACGGAATCACTATCGGCGTTGGACGGCGCGGGATCGAGAACCAAATCCAAGACGTCATTGTCCGCAATCGCCGTTACGGTTCCCTCAAAATTCCGGAGCAGATTAATCGATGACTCGCCTGGGGCCGCATCGGAATGAGCGGTCAAGTCAAACTGAAAGACCGTCCCTAATGCTTCAAAAGAAAGTTCAACACCATCCGCCTTTGACAACGTAACTCGAATGACTCCAGGGGTTTCGACGTTGGAAACCACCGAGTAGCCTGGCCCGAGCATGGCCCCCGTCCGAAAGCTGTTTGTGTCAAGGGTGAACTTTGATTCGTCGTACTGCACTGCGAAGTCCATGCCGGAGACTGAGATCCCATTCTGTTCGGTCACCAGCAAGTTGATCGGAACGGTAACCGTACCGTTCGCTGCAACCGAAAGGTCACGTGGAATGAATAGTCGCGGGTCCGGTCCGTTGGGTTCCGGACGAACGAGTCCGTCTGGCAACGCTGGAACTTGAGAAACAGTCCTGCCCACAATCACTCTTTGCACGAGCGTTGCGTCTCCGCTGGTAAGCGTTCCCCCGCGATTCATATCCATCAGGATCATTGGGTCGGCCGCTTGGTAAGCGACGGCGCCTGTTCCGCTTCCCACAATGAGCCGCTGCAGCACTGTGGTGTCACCGCTGGAGTAAACTCCATTGCCGGTCGCATCACCGACGAATGCAGCAATGTGAACCCCGCTATCGGCTCTCGAGGGCCGTGGTTGCGGCACACTATCTTCAACATTTAGCTCATCAATGCGAAGTACATGCTTGGATGCATAAGGAGCTGTAGTAGGGACGGTCGCCATGAATCGCCCAAGCTCGATCGGGCCGGCCCCCGTGCTGAAATCACTTGCACTGCTGACGGTAACGCGAACCACACCCGGTGAGACTTCGTTCAGAATTGCCGATGCTCCAGCTATGTTGGTTTTGAAGTCAGAAATATCGAGCAGTGCCGGATCAAAGACCAATTGGAAATCAACACCCGTGACGTTCTTTCCTGTGCTGATGGTGACAGGAAAGCCAGGATCCGAGTTTCCGGGCAAATTAATCTCTTGACCGTATCCACGGGCAAAATCGGGGACCCCCACAACCACTTCGTTCGCTGACGATTCACCGATCTGAAAACCCATGACGTAGTTTCCGCCTTCGGTTCCATTTGCATCTCCATCGAGTTGCCGCCCAGCAGTATCGATAAATCCGTTGTTCCCACCGCGTAATGTTGCGGTGTAGTTATCTGCGGGTAACGGACCTCCTGTCGCGATGAATGTCAGCTGTTTTTGATCAGGGCTGGAAACCAGCGTGCCGCGCACCTCGCCGGTTGCCTCTCCGGTCAGCATTACGTCAGCAGCCCCTAACGTTCCCGAGCGACTGTCGTACAGATTGATTGTCGTCATGTCGACCGGGGAACTGAACGAAACGACGAAACCTGTGGGGGTTGTGGTCGTGCCAGAGACCGCGAAACCATTGGTGACCGTGAATCGCCCGTCCACCGGATCCGTGGACGCATTACTTGGAAGCGGCGACAGGTCAAGTTCAATGAGTCCGTTGTCGGACACCTGCGTATAACCTCCATCGAATGTTTGAAGTAGATTGATCGAAAACGTGCCGTCGTCAGTATCTTCCTTGACCGTCAAATCAAACTCAAGTAACGCGATTTCCTGTGATTGAGCAAAACGTGGTCCGTCGTCCGCTGACATTGTGACGCGGATCAAACCATCCGTTTCGGTATTCGCAACCAGTGCGAAGCCTGCCAGTGCGTTCCCAGATCGAACGTTGCCGACACTGAATCTTGTGCTGTCGTACTCGATTGCCAAGTCCAAACCGCTGACTGTTACGCCATTCGGATCGGTCACCAAAAACCTAACCGGAACCGCTTGGGTCGACCCAGCCGAGCCGCTCAATCCATCCGGAATGAAGAGCCGACCCTGAGCGGATGTCGAAACACTGACACCGGCGCCACTAAACCCAATTTGGTAGCTTGCTTCGTCTGCGTCGTTGCTGGTCAGCGTCAAGGTTTGCGAATACGAAGTTGCGATTGCGGGAGTGAAAGAAACGGCAAACTCTCGGCTCTGCCCAGCGGCAATGCTCCAGTCATCCGCTGAGCTCCCGCCATTGCTCGGCATGATCGTAAAGGGTCCATTTAACCCGAAGGCCTGAGACACAACCAGAGCCGTCGCTCCGCGGTTTACCACCCTGAAGGACTGAGATACTGATTCACCAACCGTTACGTTACCAAAGGAATGGGTTGTCACATTCCCCACTCCTGATCGTTCAACATCGATCTCCGGACCGCCCACCGAATTGACCACTCCCGAAACGGTAAAATCGAAAGGGTTCTCGTCGGCGTCGTTGGTCTCAAAACGAATCGTTCCTGACTTGATTCCGACAACCGAGCTGTTCAACTGAACGGTAAAGGTATCAGACTGCCCGGGGCCGATTTCCGCATCGAGACCTTCGATCAATTCAAACCCCGTTGGCAATGTTAGATTCGACGTGTTCAAAACGACGTTGCCATCATTGGCCACCGTATACGTTCGACTGACGCCAGAACCACCTTGCGGCGTGCTGCCAAAATCAGTGTGATCACCCAACATCGGTGTTGAATCACCGTCAACGATGTTCGCTCCATTTCCTCTCACGGTGACTTCCGGGGCACCCGCTGAACCATCCTGACTAACGAACACGATGACAGTTCCCTCATCGCGCAGCGTCGCGAGGATATCAGCCTTGCCATCGCCGGTTACGTCACTGATGGCTAAGTCCCGAATGTCCCGAAAGGTTCCCGGTAAGGTGTGCTGTTGAAACTCACCGGTGCCATCGTTCTCCAACCAATGAATCGCTCCAGCCGAACCAAATTCTCCAAATGCCAAGTCGATGTCGCCGTCGGAATCAATGTCGCTGGTCGCTACGCCCCATGATCTTTTTTCGCTTGTGCTGGCGGATTCTTTCTGAAAGTTGCCGCTACCGTCATTCTTCCAATGATAAACCGCGGGAGCGGAGCCGAACGCAAATGCCGACGACGAGACAATATCGAGTGATCCATTTCCTTGCAGATTAGCCACCTCGATTCGTGCCGGTGTGCTTGCAGACGATATGTTTTGTCTTTGGAAACTGCCCGGACCCTGATATGTGTATCTTGAAATATTGACGATGTTAGAATCGATTTTCTCGATAGCAAGTATGACCTCGTTCTTCCTGTCTCCATCAAGATCGGCAATCTCAACATCATATGGATCCGCACCTTCGGTCAAACCCTGAATGACCTTTCTGCCCGAGAATTCTGTATCACTACCAGTGCTAGTGTTTTCTATCCAATACAGCCGAGGGAACGTTGAATCTTGGGCAGCGTATGCAATGTCCATGTCGCCATCATGGTCAATGTCTCCAACGGCAATTCCATAGGCGTTTTGGCCAAAATCAAGTCGGTGTTCGGCAAACGCTGCGTTTCCATTGTTTTCGTACCAGTACACAAAACTTCCAAAAGCAACGGCGAGGTCCAAGTCTCCGTCTTGATCGATATCCGCCGTAACGATCTCGTTTGCGACGCTTCCGCCGTCGCCCAGCAATGAAACACTCCCGTTCGTGTCAATGAAGTACAAATCCGAACCGCCCACGACAACTTCGTTCTTCCCATCTCCGTCAAAATCTCCGGTTGCAATCGATCTCGCACCAGGAATCCCAGTCGCCAGAACATCTGATTGGCCGAACAGATCCTCGGGATCTGTAGAACCTGGCCGCACTTGGAATCCGAACAGCACGTTTGCGGCTGCTTGTCCGGCAGCCACAGAGACGGAGTGGAATCCGCTGGCAGGAAGGGTTTGGACTTGGCGGTTCGCGATCACCTGTCGGACGGTGTAGGTCCCATCCGCCAACGAGCTAAACGTGAACTTGCCATCAGCGTCCGTCAGAACGCTTGTTTCGCTTGCATCGAGCGTACCGTTCCCGTTGGAATCCAAATACATCCGGGCATTCGCTATTCCCAGTTCATTCGCATCACGTGTGGCGTTACCGTTGGCGTCGTTGAATGTGATGCCCGAAATCGAATTGTTCTGACCTGTGCCAGGCCCGCTGTTCGCACCGACGATTCCAAGCGTGTAGTTGAACGATGAACTGAAGTTGAAAAGAGAGCTCGTTTGGTTTACCAGCGCAACCTCGACCACATATGATCCAGACGCGAGCGATGCAACATCCAGGTCGCTCGACGATTGGTCGCGATCAGTCACAAATGATGCAATCAGTTGGTTGCTGCCAGCATCGAAAATCGAGGTGCTGACCCCGAACAAACTCCGCTCGGACCCATCGAACGGAGCGTCCATCGCGAAGTTGACACTCTGTGCCTCCAAAAGGCTGAACCGAAAGTAGTCGATGTCTTGCGAACGCGTGTTACTGCGTCGATCATAAGTAACACTGCTCTGGCCCTGTAGAGAAATCTCTCCAGCCTCGCCCAACGGTTGTGCGGAATTGAGATTATTGTTCGGTTCGACTTCATTAAAAATGCTTGCAGCCAGAAGTTGGCGTCGCTCTAGGCCTTGAATCGTGAGGCGGCGAGATTGACGGTGTCGATTCTTCATTGCGATTCCTACAAGCAGCTGAAACTAGAAAGTTGAACTAAGATGACTCACAACTCGGGCGAGGGAGGCCTGAGTCTTCGCACACCAGACGGTGGATTTGCACCAAGACATTCGAGTCCGTCGTGCGTCTTCAGAAATCTCTTCGCGAAGGTGTGACAAAATCAATTTGGTGTTCAGGAAAAGAAGTTCATTCACGCAATAGCGAAGGTTTTCGAGCGAGACCAAGTGAATTTCGGAGCGCGATAATACCAACACAGAGGCTGGCGACTCGAAAAGGCCTGAAGGCTTAGAACGTCGCTCGATTGGGCGAGGACCTATGCGACGCTGGACAGAATCACTTTGATCCTTTGACGAACCAAACTGCCGAGCTAATCCTTGGCAGCGCCCGCAGAAACGTCATCGATCGGAAGAAAATCGATCAAGAGAAACTCGCCGGAACTTTGGCATCAAATACCTGGTTCGAGGCCGTCGAGCTCATCTCGAAGCCGCTTCATCACTCGGCGTTTGATTTGGCGGACATTCGCGGGCTGAAGACCGAGCTCTGCTGCCACGTCCGGGGCCGACTGCTTGTCGACGGCGGTTCTCCAAAATGCCTTCCATGTGACGTCGGTGAACTCCTGGCGGATCAATTCCAGCGTTTGTCGAATGATGATCCCGGCGTCGATGCGATCGCCCGCTGGATCATCCAAATAGGGATCCGCATCAACATTGGCCTCAAGCGTTGCATCCAATACATCGCCGGCGATCACATCGGGGCGTTTCATGGACTGGCGAAAATGGTCCAACATTTTGAAGCGAGTGATTCCGTACAGCCAACCACGAAAGGAACGTTGGCCTTGTTCACTCTGAAACCGATCAATGCTCCCTGAAACAGCCGAAAACACATCTTGCATAATGTCTGACGCATCATGACGATCAATCCCTCGGCGACGGCACCAACGGTAGACTAGTGGCCCGTAGATTTGCACGAGACGTTCCCAGGAGCGGGGATCGTTCGTCTGCACGCGTCGAATCAGACTGAGCGATGTCGATGGAGAAGTAAGCGGCATGTCGTCCGAACCGGAATTAGTACGTCATTTGCATGGACATTCTTGGTTCCAGGGGACCATGCCGCTACCCTATTTCTGGTGCTTTTTGCAGCATTTCCCTGAGAATCAGGGCTGCAGGATTGCAACGGAGAGCTGGTCCGTCGGCGATTGGTCATTTCCGTCAGAACGGGCTCGTTTCAATGACTTTATTCGAATCTTGGCTGCCTCTAAGCTGATGGCGCACCCCCACAAGAGCGGTCTGAGTTTTGTCACACTCTTTCGAAGGTTCAGATAGGCGGTTTGAAAGATCCTTTTGCCAAACGTGTTGATGCCGTGAAGAAAACTCCCAAGAACACCTGTCCGCCGCTCGCCGAACTGGAGCGTTATGCCGTCGGGGACCTGCGGGACGACGATACAACGAGGGTGAGCACGCACTTGGACGAGTGCATTCCGTGCGGAGAGACGGTCGATTCATTCCACGATTCCTCCGATACCTTCTTCGATGCATTTCGGAACCTCGATCCCCAGATCGAGTTTCTGGAGGAACCGGAGTTGATTCAAGGAATCGATCGGCTACGAAGCAGCATGCCGCGGGCATCTGCTTCCGAGACCCCCGGCCCAGACGTTTCCAAGCAACTTGCCGATTTTCCCGATCGTTCGACGATGGCATCGAGTGTCCGCGGAGGCCGGGAAACGGTCGAGACCCCGCTTGATCGGTCGCGACAACTTGGTCCCTATCAAATTGTCGCCAAGCTCGGCCAAGGCGGAATGGGGGCAGTTTACAAAGCGATTCACACGCACCTCGGCAAGACGGTTGCGATCAAAGTTTTATCCAGTACTCGGGTTGATGATCGTCAGGCGATCGAGCGATTCAAACGGGAAATGAAAGCGATTGGTCGCGTCCAGCATCCCAATGTGGTGATCGCGTACGACGGAGGCCAGATCGGCAACGAATATTTCATCGTGATGGAGTACGTGGAAGGAGTTGATATCTCCAAGCTTGTCCGGAGGCACGGTAAACTTCCAAGTGCCGTTGCATGCGAGATCATACGGCAAGCCGCAATTGGGCTACAGCACGCCCATGAGATGGGTTTGATCCATCGTGACATCAAGCCAAGCAACTTGATTTTGGATCGAGCAGGTGTGGTCAAGGTTTTAGACCTGGGGCTTGCAAGAATCGAGTCGGACCTGTCGTCTGCATCCGTGAAAAAACAAACAGGTCAAGAATTGACCGCCACTGGCAACGCCATGGGAACTTTTGGCTACATGTCGCCCGAGCAGGCGCTTGATAGCTCCAGGATTGACCAACGCGCCGACCTCTATTCGCTAGGCGCAACACTTTACAAACTGCTCGCTGGGACGCTGCCGTTCCCGACCGAGAAATTCGACACGACTGGCAAAATGCTCGTCGCAATTGCAACTCACGAGCCTCCGTCGTTGCGGACCGCTCGTCCTGAATTGCCCATTGAATTGATCCGCTTGGTAGACCAGATGCTCGCCAAAGAGGCAGGAGATCGAGTTGAAACCGCCGCCGAGTTTTCGATCCGGTTGACACCATTCGCTGGTCTTGACCTTGCCGGATTGGCAGACTGCACTGCTGGGCAATTACCATCATCACTCGTGGGTGAATCGCCCAAATCCACCGTTGATGACAATGCCGTCGCGACCTTGACGAAGAGTGGATTCACCAAGATTGGCAAAGCCACACTCGCTTTGGTGACTCTCCTATTTGTTTTCTCAACCCTTGCCCAGGTTTTTTGGTTGCGCACCGAGTATGGCACGCTGATTGTCGAGATCGACGATGAGCAAGTCGAAGCCAGGCTGAAGTCAGACGGTATCGCGGTGATCGATAAACGCAGTCACAGAGTTTGGCAGATCAACACCGGCACCAAGAAACCCGAGCCATTGCCCGAGGGCGAGTATCGCTTCGACGCGCCGGATGAGCTGATGATCACCGATGATCAGGGTTTAGAAATCACAGCTAAGGAATTCAAACTGCTTGACGCGAACAAGCAGTTGAGAATTCGCGTCTCGATGGCATCAACCGAAACGCAGGAAGCAACGAAATCGAGTGATCCGTACGAGCGAGAGATTGCAGCCGCGAAATGGGTCGAATCGGTCGGAGGAATCATTCACGAAGGCAATCCCTTTGGTCGTGCCATGACGCCCGGTGAAGTCGCAAAGAAACCTGGATCTCTAAACTTCATTGAACTGTCTGGGCTCGGTGAGATCAACGACATCGGAAAAAACCTTGCCAATCTTCCGAACTTGCAGGTTCTTTTTGCGACCGACACCTCTCTAAATTCGGACGACCTAGCGCAAATTGTTACCAACCGTAATATCTACTGGGTTCACTTCAGGGGAACGAGACTGAAGTCGCAGGACTTCCGGCTGCTCAGTGCACTTCCCCGACTCAACAGCTTGGGGCTGGACTGGTCTCAGGTGGATGACAACTGGGAGTTCATGAAGGACATTCCTTGGCTGCCGGAAGTTCAATTGGATGCGTCAGAACCGCCGCAACTTGACGAACTTTGCAAGCACCAACAGTTGGACACCATTTGGCTCGGCTTTGATTATGCAAAAAGCCAGACAACAGAATCAGAGTTGGTTCCGATTGCCGAGAAAGCATTGCGTCAGAATTCGCGATTGCGTATCGGCATCAACGGAAAAATTGTCGGAACGGATCCTGTACGTGAGTTGGCAAAAAAACTTTCAGACGAAGGTTGGAGACTCTCGGGAGTCCACTCGAATTGGAAAGATCCTTGGGATTCGAAGAACGAAGATGCTTGGAGCGGAGACGATTGGTTTCATGTTCGTAGCATCGAAGCGCCCGACAATCTACGGCTGACGGCCGAGTTGCTTGAATCGCTTCCAGCGTTGGGGCATGCCTTTGACAGTTTGCGGTTTAGCGGCGCAACCAACTCGGAGCGATTGCCGGGCTACCTTCGTAGTCGTGTTGTGAATCGATTAGTACTGAATGATTCAGATTTGAATGACGCAACGTTACGAAGAATCGCTGAAATGAGTGGCGTGAACGAACTTGAAATTGTTCACACATCCGTTTCTACGGCTGGTGTTGAAGCATTCAGAAGATTATGGCCAAATTGCAAACTGACTCACACAGCGTTAGCGTTTGATCCATCGTTGCCGAACTCTTCCATCATCGAAGCACATGAAAGTTTGCTGGTCGCGTCTGATGCTTCCGATGAATACGAATTAGCGTTTTCACTGAAACGGGAGTCTGGTAACGAAGGAGCGCTCTTGGTGCAGATCCCCGTCAGGGATACAAGAGTAACGGTCGTGTTGGCAGGTTACGCCAAAACTCGTAGTGGCCTTAGCTTGATCGACGGGAAGCAAGCGCACGTCAATGAATCGTCGGTCGTCGGTGATCCGTTTACGGACGGGAACGTACATCGGGTGACGATTCGGGTGACAAAGCCATTAATCTCCGTAGCTGTTGATGGGGCAACCCTGCTGGAATGGAAGGGCGACTTATCACGATTGTCATCATTTGAATCGTTTTCGGAGCCTGGCGTGCACATCATCTCTGGGGAAGATACTCGATTTCAAATCAGCGACTGGAGCTTACAGAATTTCGCCGAATACCAGTGGCCTAGTGATCAACCTGATCCAGGCCTTGTTCCCTTGAGTCCTGAGCAGGCTACAGAGTTACAAGACGAATGGGCAAATCATCTTGGCGTCGAAGTCGAAATCACCAACAGCATCTCAATGAAGTTTCGAGTGATTCCTCCGGGCGAATTCTTGATGGGCACGTCGCAGGATGAGATGGATCAGTTTCAGGCCAGAGTTAGCGGCCAGGACGGAGACTTACGCTGGTTCAAACAGCAATTGTTGAGAGAAATACCACAGCATCACGTGGTACTGACCAAGCCATTTCAAATCGGAGTCCATGAGGTGACGCGAGGACAGTACCGTGCGTTCGTTGAAGCGACCGGCTATAAAACCGATGCCGAGAAAGACGGGATGGGCGGATTCAGCACGGCAAAGAATCCCAATGGAGTTCAGTCGATTGATTACTTGTGGAGTGCAGACGAGTGTGACCGGCAACCCGCGAGGCTTCTGCGGAGCATTGCGGAATCTGGGTAAACAAAAAGCGGCCAACCTGCCATGATTTGGGTTCTAACTTCCAGGTATCAAAGGCAGGAGGCCGCTGAAATGAGCGTCGAACATTCAAGCGATATTGACAACCCCACTTCGTCTTCTTTTCCGCAGTCGCCCGAGCAAATCGCCGAGAAACTGCAGCAGTGCGGCGACACCATCCGAGAACACGTCGTCAATGCTTCTAAATGCGGCCAGTCTTTCGATGAAACAGAGCGTGCCGTGTGGAATCTTGTCTTGAAAACCGGCTTTCTGGCGATGGAGCTCTTCACCAAACTCCAAGGCAAGGGGGACCTTGGTGATCAAGCGGTCAGCGAATCAGGCAAAACACTGCGACGCAGCGAGAAACCGACCGACACGGTGGTTCGGTCGATTTTCGGTGAACACGCCTTTCAACAGTACACCTACAGCCCGGGAAAGAACAAGAGAATCGAACTGCATCCGATCAGCGCCCGCATGCAACTGCCGGAGCACCGCTGGTCGTACCTGCTCCAAGAGTTCTCCCAAATGTTCTGCGTCGAATCCGCATTCAACCAGGCCGCTGATAATCTCGAACTCGTTTTCGGAGCGAAATTCTCGATCGACACGCTCGAACAGACCAGCCAGAGAATGGGGGTCCAGGCCGATGCCTTTCTGGACGACTTGCCCACGCCCAAAAAGAAGGATGAAGCCGAGCTTCTCGTCGCTTCGGCCGACTGCAAGGGCGTTCCCTTGATCAAAGACGATGCCGCCAAAGTTGCTGCTTTTGAGACAGCAAAGAAACGGCCCGGAAACCGTCGCATGGCAACGGTCACGAGTGCTTACACCGTCGATCCCTATGTTCGCACAGCCGAGCAAATTGTCGCTGCCTTGTTCCGTGATGACAAAGAACCCGGCACGCAATCACGCAAGAGCAAAAAGAAACGACCGCGGCCAAAGCACAAGCACACATCGGCTCACTTTCCCGCGACCTTCGTGGACGACGATACGGAGGTTCCCATCAGCGGTATCCACGAGGGGATCGCATGGCTCGCAGATCAAGTCAGTGTCCGCCGAAAGAAACTCCAAGTGATCATTCTGTTAATGGACGGTCAGCAGAGCCTCTGGGAAGTCGCGCAGTTACACTTAGGCGACGATCCATTAGTGGTGCCAATCTTGGACATCATTCACGTAGCGACTTACGTGTGGGAGGCTTCGTCATTGTTCGAGAAATCCAGCGAAAAGCGAGCAGCGTTTACGCGGGAGCGATTGCTGAAAATCCTGCGTGGTGAGGTCAACGGGGTGATCCGAGGGCTACGTCGAATGGGTTCGCTTGGGAAACTCAAGGGCGATAAACTCAAAGACCTTCGACGCATCTGTGGTTACTTCGAGAAACACAAGGATCGGATGCGTTACGACGAATATCTTGCTGCAGGCTACCCGATTGCCTCGGGTGTGATCGAAGGCGCGTGCGGGCACTTGGTAAAGGACCGCATGGAACGAAGCGGGATGCGTTGGACGCTGGAAGCTGCACGGAGCATGCTCAACGTGCGGGCGGTATTTCAGAGTGACTACTGGGATAAATTCTGCAAACAGCGAGTCACGGAGTTGAGCGAGAGCACCCATCCAAACCGTAACATGGTCTGCCACTACACTCCGCTTACCATGGCATGTTAACCGGCGGGTTGCCGGTCACACTCAGTGCAGACCTGGGTTTTGAACCCGCGCCAACCGATGACCACCCCGTGGTCAATGTTTCTTGGAATGATGCGGTTGCTTTCTGTGCATGGCTATCACAAAAGGAGGGCCTTACGTATCGCTTACCGACCGAAGCCGAATGGGAATTCTCCTGCCGCGCAGGCAGTGATGGAAGGTTCGCGTGGGGCGACGATGCAACACAGCTATTGGAGTACGGTTGGTGTGGTGGCAGCGGAACCCATCCTGTCGGCCGAAAGAAGCCAAATGCTTTTGGTTTGTTTGACATGCACGGTAATGTTTTTGAGTGGTGTGCAGACCACGACACGCCATACGGCGATGAACTCGCGATTGATCCAATAGGCTCCCGAGGTAGCTGGCGTACGAAACGCGGCGGCTCCTGGAGAGTAGATTGGATGGGCGCGAGAAACGCTTATCGAACCGGCTTTGATCCGACCGGTCGTCACGATAACCTTGGATTCCGCGTTGTTCGTGTCCTCGGGACTGATGTGGAACGCTAGGTTTTCAAGCAACCCATCAGCGATTGGGCTGATTCAGCTCGGACGTTTTTTCAAAATCTCGTTTTTTTTTTCGCCTGGGTTTTCGTTGAAATGGGCCATTCACCAAGGGAGATTTGAAATTCGTCCTGGATAGCTCGTTCGGTTCAGCGTTGAATTGTGAGCGAAATTCAGGACATTCCAACGAGCGGGTGCCGTGGCAATATCCGATGAATTTGAACGTTTGGCCCAGATGCGTCGTGACGGTTTGTTGACCGAGACGGAGTTTGAGGAAGCAAAACGCTTGGCGATGCAGGAACAGCGGAAGACGCAGCCTGCAGGATTTTCATCGAGTTCGATCAGCGGTTCTCAGCCCGGCATGGTCTGTGGGATGCGCGAGGAGACTTGGTGCATGTTGATGCACCTGTCCCAACTGCTGGTGTTCTCCGGACTGGGGATCGTTGCTCCCATTGTGATGTGGGCGTTGGGAAAAGATCAGTCCGAACTCACTCGGCGTCATGGCGCACGGATGATGAACTGGTTGATCAGCGGACTGCTGTACGCCGCGATCGCAGGGTTCATGAGCCTGTTTCTGATCGGAATCCCTTTCCTGATCTTGCTCGCCGTGCTGGATGTCGTGTTCCCCATCGTGGCTGCGGTGAAGTGCAACAACCACGAGGTCTGGTCGTATCCGGGTGCGATCAAGTTCTTTCCAGAGGACTGAACCACTGGCAGGACTGAGTCGGGCAGTGACGGGCCAACGGCGGATCAATCTGTACCCGCCAAAGTAGACAAGGCTGGACTGCTCAAAGTTTGGTGTTGACATTGTTTTTTCAGTCCATGTTTTTGTTCCATGCATCGCAATCAAAGTGAGCCTCAGGCGCTAGCCTTGTCTTTACCCACATTTCCAACGCGGATTTGTGAAACATCTTTTCGTTTTTGCCAGTTTTCGTGCGGTCGTCCATCGTGTGAAACTTCGAGGTTGTTGAATTGATGTAGCCAGTTGCAACCATTTCTCCGGGGCCAGGACAGGGCGCCCACTTTTTCTCTAACTCCCGCAGGATGTGTCTAAGTAGGCAATTTTTTTTCATGGAAGGCCGCGATGGTTGTTGTTGACAATGAACTGTGGATCGAGGAGCAGTTTGGGCAATGCGATTTTGGTGACAGCCGAAGGACGAAACGAATGAAACTCGTCGCTGCCAACATGCTCGCCGGACCTGAAAAGTCCTTACCCGGACAGAATACCCAGTGGTCAGAACTGAAAGCTGCGTATCGGCTTTTTGATTCCACCGAAGTGACTTTTGAATCAACTGCTTCGGAGCACTGGAACAATACCAAGCAGACCCGTCCGGGCCGCTATCTTCTGATCAGCGATACGACCGATATCAATCTAAACACTCACAAAGCCACGACCGGCCTCGGAATACTCGGCGATGGCCGCAGTCGCGGAGTGCAACTGCACAGCAGCCTGGTTTATGACAGTGAGCGGGGAGTCGTTGTCGGACAAGCGGGAGCATTACTTCACTATCGCAAGCTAAAACCCAAGGGCGAAACTCGTGCCCAACGACTTGCTCGTGTCCGTGAGAGCGACTTGTGGGGGAATCTGGTGGATCAAATTGGACCAGCTCCACAAGGCTCTCAATGGATTCATGTCTTTGACCGAGGTGGTGACAACTTCGAGGCGATGTGCCACATCAAAAAGACTGGAACTGACTGCATCATCCGAGCGGCAAAGCTCAACCGCATTGTTCTGAATCAGTCAGGCGAGAAGGTCTCGCTCAACGAGGCTTGTCAAGACGCACAGCTTCTCGGCTCGTACACGCTCAATCTCCGAAGTCGTAGTGGAGTCGCTGCTCGCAAGGCGACTTTGGAAGTATCGGTGACGAGCGTGACCTTTCTACTACCGCATCGGAAAAGCCAATGGGTGAAGCAGTGCGGCATCAAGACCCTTGAAATGAATGTGGTAATTGTCCAGGAAGTCAACGCTCCAGAGGGAGTAAAACCGATACGTTGGGTGCTGTTGACGAGCCTGCCTGCTGAGACGTTCGATGATGCATGGCAGGTCATAGAGGACTACGAGAATCGTTGGCTGATCGAGGAGTATCACAAAGTGGAAAAATCGGGCTGTTCGATTGAGGCACACGCCTTGCGGACGACCTCGCGTCTTGAGCCTTTGCTGGGCTTGATCGGTGTCATTGCGGTTCGCCTATTTCAATTGAAGCTGGTGGGTAGAAATCAACCCAACGCAAAGGCTAAGACGCATGTTCCCAAGCATTGGTTAAAATGCCTTAAGCTCCTGCGTCCGAAGGTGAAGGTGAGCGAATTGACGGTCTACGAGTTTTTTCGCGAACTAGCTAAGCTAGGCGGATTCCTTGGTCGGACAGGAGACGGAGAACCCGGCTGGCAAACGATCTGGAGAGGCTACAAGGAAATGCACTCGTTACTTGACGCGATGCGTCTACTCGGGCAACTTTAGGTGACTGAGATGTGGGTAAAGACAAGGGCGCTAGCCGTGGGCCGGCACCACAATCCGCCTCAGGCCCACGGCTAGCGTCTGAGGCTCACTGGGGGCCACCAGTTGCGCGGCAGTAGGGACATAAACTGCGCAAACCCCAAAAAGAAACAACACCAAACTTTGAACAGCCCAGTCCTACAATACCAACAGGGTCCCCTCGTCGGCAACGGTGGCCGAGCCATGCTGGCGGGTTCCCGCATCATCATCACGCTGCCTGACGGAACCAAGGAAGGGTTCACGTTTAGCCCCGTGAAGACCAATATCAGTGCTTATGGCACTGGTTTTAGCGAAACCTATCGACCTGGATTCATCCCCGATCCGGGAAACACCAGCGGCTTGTATGTGAAACAAGGGTTTACGCTTGTCAAATACGGAAGTGGCAGCGAGTACGTGAGCCTGACCCAGGATGCAACGCTCAACCTATCGTACAACCCGGCGAATCCGGCATTCGGAGGGTATTTCGAAGTTCAACTGCGTGATGGCACCGTCTATGGAATGGACATCACCGGGCGGACAGAGGATGTTTGGGTGGAGGACCGAAACAAAAACCGCGTGACCTACTCGCGAAATCGAATCACTCACTCCAACGGTCGCGTGGTCACGATCCAGCGAACGGGTGATCGGATCAACAGCATCACAGATCCGGCTGGCTATTCCACCCAATACGGATACGACGGTCTCGGCAATCTCATCAGCGTTACCGATCGTTCGAATCGAACCACACAATTCAGCTATGATGATTCGCAATTCGTTCACCACATCACTGGCGTTATCGATGCACTCAACCGAACGGCACTGGCCAACGACTACGATTCCGACGGACGTTTGGAAACGTTGACAGACGCGGCCAGCGAAAGTGCCGGTATCGGCCTGTCCCCAGACTTGCGGACTCAAGAGACACTTGATGACGACGGCAATGTGATTTCGACCATCACCTTCGACCATCGTGGAAACGTCATTCGCGAGGAAGGGCCCGGTGAACGACTGATTGTCCGTCGATTCACAGAAGACAGAGTTGATCGTGAAACGCAGGTCGTGGGCCAACTCGATTCGACCGAGAACGGTGAAACCGATGACTTGGTGACTCAGTACCAGTACAACGCCAAAGGCGAACTGGAAACTTCCACCGATTCGCGAGGCAATTCTCAGAGAGTCGGCTACACATCGACCGGTTCAGTCGATTGGAGCGCGGATCCACTCGGCAATCAAACCAATTATCTCTATGACGATCGGGGCAATATCGAGGAGGTCGTCACGTCGACATCGCGGCAAAAGCTCGGCTACGACACCGACGGAAATGTTACCCAAGTATACCGCTACTTGGACGGCGAGTATCTACTGAGTGTCACGAACAAGTACGACTCGTTCGGACAACTTGAGCGAGTCGAAAACGAGTACGGGAGCATCACGACATTTCAGTACGATGCGGTAGGTCGCCAAACTCACGTCTTCCGCACCGAACTCGACCAGGATGGAACGGAGCTGCATTTCACGGACGTCACCCAATACGATCCGGAAGGCAGAGCCTATTTGAGCCAACGACAGGTTCAACGTGGAGACGGGCCAGTCCTGACTCTTTCGTCCCAAGAAACCTTTTACGATGCCTTGGGACAAGTTGAACGCGTGGAGGAGATCCGTGGGGATGCCGACCCTCGGATCACATGGAACACCTACGACATCCGTGGTCTCAGCATCCAGACACGGACCAACTCTCGTGGTTCCAATCCGCTCAATCCAAGCGAAATCAGTGAATCCTTCTCAGTCAGTAGAAGCTACTACGACGAGGACGGTCGATCTATCCTGTCAACCCAGTTTGTGGAAGATCCAGCGACTGTGTCAGGGCAGTTTGACAATGCCACCTCCAACGACGTGTCGTACACTCATTACGACATCCAAGGGAGAGTCGATGCGACCTATCGCCTCGCCGGTGTAAAAATCATCATCACTGGTACTCCAGCAAACCTGACATCACATCTGGACGTCGGTGGCATTGTCTACGATGAAGCGGTTCATGGAAGCCTGGACGACTGGCTTCTGTCCCACGCGACCATCCTCTCAAAAACAGCTACTCAATATGACGCTTTGGGTAGGGTCAGTTCTCAAGTGAATCAGTACGGTTTGAGAACTCAAACAACGTACAACCAACACGGCGATACGACAGAATCGCGTTCCGAAGTCTCATTGTCTGGAGACTTTCAAAGACCTGCGGGCACGGAATCTGTGTGGATGGTTTCCAGAACGGTTTACGACGATTTCGGGAGATCGGTTTGCAGCACCAATAGCTATCTGGTCTTTGTCGACGCCGCGGGCAACGAAACCATCGGTTCGGAGGTCACCGCGACTTATTCCCACTACGATGGCTTGGGCAGAGCTTGGAAGACAGAGCAACTGTCAGATGTCGTTGTCAGCATCGATTCCAAGGGACAAACCACCCTGGAGCCTGGCTCCACGGTGGTATCCTGGTCTGAAACAAGATTTGACGACCAAGGACGTACGATCCAGTCGATTTCGTCCTCAGGTCTGGTCACCGACTATGAATTTGACAGTCAAGGACGCCAGTGGGCATCGGCGGGGCTACGACAGTTGGCGCGAGACGTTGCCGGTCTTTCGCAACAAGATTTTTCCAGTGACGAATACGTCCGCAGTCGAACCGAGACCCTCTACGATGGGAACGGGCAGGCGAGCAGAACCGTCAGCAACCTCATTCAAGTCGAATCGTCCGATGGAACCGTGCTACGTGTGATCCGGGATCAGGAGCGTTGGAGCGAGGCGACATTGGACGGTTTCGGAAATGCCGTCCGAACGACGTTCAACGACGACTCGTACATTGAATATCGATTCAACGACTTTGGCGAACAGATAGCGGAGTCGCAACAAATCGACGGTCGTTATGTCACAACTTGGTCGGAGTCCGACGAGTCATTTGTGATTGTCGGATGGGAAGGCATCACCCAGCTTTCTCCACCCACCGGATTCATGCAACTTGGGCAGAGTGTCCCGACGAGGCTGATGAGTTACGATTCGCTGGGGCGGCTTCAGTCCGTTGCCTTGCCGGCAGCAGACGATGGTTCTGGACAACTTGTTCGGCCAACCTATCTCTACGGATACGACTCCTTTGGCAACCAAAACTTGATCGTCGATCCGCTCGGTCACGAGACTCGATTCACCTTTGATAATGATGGGCGTCAACTCACTCGAACGCTTCCTCTAGGATTTGGCGATGATGGCCAATTGGGAACGCCGGATGATTTGCCCGGGCTCCCATCGAACCAGTCGTGGGGCGACGGGTACTACACCGAATCCTTCCGCTATGACGACTTGGGGCGTCAGTACTTGCACATTTCGTTCGAAGGCATCGTCACGGAACAGATCTTCGATGATCCCACCGTTCCTGCTCTGCCGGATGGCTCCTCGACGGGACGAATGATCGAACTGCGATACTACGACTCGATCGCCGACTACGACAACGGCACTCTGAGAGAAACCTGGACCTACACGTACGACGCGTGGGGGCGCCAGCGAACGGCCACCCATTCGACGATCGATGGCAGCACGACGACCGAGGATCGAGTCGAGACCAACACCTTCGATGAGCAAGGACGGCTTTGGGTAGTGCAGACACCCGAGGGAACGTTGGAATACCGGTACGATGATCAAGGCCGAAAGACGGACACCATTGTTCGCTCCGCAAATGCTGACGTGCCATCTGATTCAAGTCTCGCTTGGCAAACGCCAGCCGAGCGTATCACTTCATACACGTACGATGCGTTCGGACGACTCAAAACCGTTGTGGAAGACAGCGATCCAAGTGACGCTACGAATGAAACCCTGGATACTCAGTACGGCTACACGTTTTCGGGGTCTCTCGGTCGCACCTCTCTGCCGAATGGAGTAACTCAAAACTACGCTTACGACTCACTTGGTCGTTTGGATGTGATGCACGACAGCTATGTCGTGGAGACCAGCGGAGAAACCTTGGAGTTGGCCCGCTACGACTACTCCGTGCGGGCTGACGGAAAGCGAACGGGACTCGTCGAATCGTTCTGGTTCGACGCCAACGCGGACGGCATTCGCGACGTAGATGAAGTCAAAACGACGAGCTACGACTGGATCTATGATCACGTTGGCCGGTTGACGCAAGAAACCGTTGATCACTGGGACGAAAGCTTCGACCAAACAGAATCATTCGCGTATGACCTCACCGGCAATCGAACCAGTCTGACTCGCGTCCCTAGCGCCATTGGCTCCCCTCTCCCTGACCAGGGAGAGGGGCCAGGGGTGAGGGTTGACTACGAGTATGATGCGAACGACCGTCTGTTCGCCGAGTTTTCCGATGATCGTTCTTTAGCGGACAACGACACTTTCACCGAGTACGACTACGACCACACGCAGCAAACTCGCAAGACCGTCCACACCGGCGCTGAAACCAGCGGCCCCAGGTTCTCGCAGCAACTCTTCGGCTATAACCTGCAAGGACGGATGGCCAGCGTCATCAACGACACCTTCGACGGTACCGGCACCCTCACCGCAAGAGAACGCACCCGCTACGAGTACGACGCTAAGTCCTTCCGCGTCTCGCTCGTAACTGAGGACGGCACGTCTCTCTCTGCCGACCCCAACACTGAAGTCTGGAGCCTGAAGTCTGAAACCTCGTTCCTAGCCGACCACCATAACCACACTGGATACACCCAAACGATCCGCGAAATGACAACCAACGCGGACGGCAGCACCAAAACGATCGACTACACCTTCGGCCAAGACGAAATCGCCCAGCGGGTTCGCACCGACGATGGGCAAGGCAACACCACCGACGAAACGCTCATCTTCGGTCACGATGGCCACGGCTCCGTCCGCGTCCTCTACGACGCCGCAGCCGCCATCGCTCAAGTCTTCACCTTCGCCGCATACGGCGAGATGATCGCGCTGCACAACGAGGCCGCAGCATCCATCGCCGTGTCCGCCCGCCTCTCATCGCTCGGCTATAGCGGAGAACACTTCGACGCCAAAGCCGCCCAGCAATACCTACGAGCAAGGTTTTATAACCCGGCCAACGGCAGGTTCAATCGGTTAGACCCGTTCGCGGGCAACATGCAAGACCCACAGAGCTTGCACAAATATGCCTACGTGCATGGTGATCCGATACTTGGTGTTGACTCAAATGGCGAATACACGATCGCTTCATCACTATCTGGAATGACAATTCAGGCAGGAATGTCAAATGCGCTGAATGATGCTAGCATGGCTGCGTATTCTGCCGCAGTTGGCGCGAAATCATCTCAGTCAATTGGAGAATTCGTTCAGGTATTTGACGAAAAATTTAATGAAGCATTGGAAGGAAGCTTCTACAGTTTATTGCCCTTTTTGGGAACGCTGTATGATTTGTACAAGTTTGGCGAGGCTGCGTTCAGTTTTATAGGGTCAGTAATAGATCGTACTGGAACGAACAGTGGAACGAACTCCAACACTTTTACGCATCGCCTGACTCCTGCTGTTTTCGGGCAAGTTGCACCAGGAATTCGCGGATGGACAGCTTCACGCTACTTCACAAAGTATCGCCCGGGGATGGTCATGGATTCTGTAAAGCGAATTAAGGATGGAATTGTTGACTACGTTCCACTAATTGGTAGCCCACAGGGTACAACACGGCTTGGTGCGCCAACTGCTCACGCTCAAGAAGTTAAACGACTCGCAGTGGCAATCGCAGAACATGCCGATACCGAACTAGTTGCGATGAATCGCTCTCTTTCTACGACACTGCGCGATATCGCTGGCACATATTCACCATGGGCTAAGAAGCTAGGCGTAAATCTCTACATTCCGGTTAACTACAAGAGTTTAACAAATCAGCTCGATCGATATAGCCCTGATGTGATTGCAATCCAAGGTGACCTGCTTATACTCCAAGAGGTTGCTTCACCAATGCAAATGGCACGCCACGGGGTCGATCCTGATTACATTAAATGGCTTGCAGCGGTTAAACAGGTTGCAAGTGATAGCTCTTTAAGAGTAAGGATAGAAGTGTACGATACGGCAGGAAATTTAGCAAAGGTTCTTTAATGGCTGGGCTGGCACAGAAGGAGTCGTATCCGAACTCCATAGAGTTGCTTCTTTGGAACAGATCTTGGTCTGACGAAGACTTGGTGAAATTCTTTGAATACGTATTCAAAATGTTTCCCGTATTATCTGAGTCTGGCCACGTGTTTGGGATCTCCGGCAAAGGCTGGCGGACATTTTACCCGACCGATAAATTCCTTGGTGCACTCAAGAATCGAGGGCCAAAAGAACTTGGCACAATAATATTTCGTGAACTTGATCCTCGGCTCGACATTCGCTTTGATCGCGACCCGCTCGACTGCGGTCGTGTGAATATCGCTTGTTCAATTGATGAGTGGAATGATAAGGGTGGCAGTCAAATCTTACGGGACCTTCTTGATTTTCTTGAGGTAGATTATGGGCATTTAAATCCAACAAAATATTTTAACATCGACCATTTCCATCGGGTCGCAGCTGCACCTACGTTTGAGGGGTCGCTGATATGTGTGTGGGAGCCGCCCGCAAGCGACAAACTACTTCCAGCAAGCACTTACGAAGAGCTTCTTTCCTTGTGGGAACGTGATCGAGGATACCGATCAAAGGATCCAGTAGTCTACGTTGAAAGGCCGGTTCTTGTCTATCCTGTCTCTGTACTATGCGACTTCCATCTTTCGATTCCTGTGCGCAAGAACTGTTCCTTGCGAGATTGGATTGGCCAACGTTCTGACAGAGGCGTTATTGAGAATGTGAATCAAGTTAACTATTTTTGGAAGGTTGAGCCTGATTGCATCGAGTCAGTCACGAAAGAGCTTTGGACTGCTGGGTTCTTTAATGCGAGTGAACATTTTGAAATTGGAGGTTGGGATGGCGAACTCCAGCTACCACTTTTCAGGCACATCAAGCAGTTGGAAAGGCATTTGTTCAAAAGCAAGTAGCTCTTACTTGTTACCGGCCTTTTTGGTGTCGGTCAAGAAAAGGTGTCAGGACTCTTTTTCGGCTCTGTGAGTTCTGTTAAACTCACAGAATGGGTCGAGCCAAACGCGCTGACGAGGCGGGAGCGATTTACCACGCGTTGAACCGTGGCAACGGCAGGGCTACGATTTTCCACAAGCCGGAAGACTACGATGCCTTCGAACGCATTTTGGCCCAAGGGCTGGAGCGATACCCGTGTCAATTGCTCGCCTACCAGTTGATGCCCAATCACTGGCATTTGGTCCGTCAGCTGTTACCGGCCTTTTTGATGTCGCATTTTTGGCCGAAATGAGACTGGGTGGATTTTTGGTTCTTCTGAGGGGTGCGTGGCCGAATTGTTGCGAAGATTGGAGAGGCCTCTCTGTTACCGGCCTTTTTGATGTCGCATTTTTGGCCGAATTGAGACTGGGTGGATTTTTGGTTCTCTTGAGGGGTGCGTGGCCGAATTGTTGCGAAGATTGGAGAGACCTCTCGACGGCGTTTTCTCAATCGACTCTCTTGGGATGGTCTTGGCCGAATTGAGATCGGATGGTTTCATTGACCAGAAGTGACTCATTGTTCACGGTCTCTTTCTGCGATCGCTCGGGCCGGATCGACTCGACAGCGCATCAAAAATGCGACCGTCCTTTTGGAACGGTCGCATTGCGATCTGCTTGTTTCCGATGATACCGGCACGATGCGGTGGCAACAGGTTTAGCTCACGAAGATTGTGATGAGGCCTGTTGCGACGGGGCGGATTGGCCGAGGTCGCTTCGGTATTGCTCCAGCCAACCTTCCAGGATTTTCACCGCCGGCAAGAAGTCGTGCCCGTAGTGCATCATCAAGTCGATGTTGTTGGTGTTCTCCCCGCAACAGAAGCAATGAGCCATGTTGTTTTTCGGATTCACCGTCGCACGTACTTCGCCGCAACGGGGACACTGAAAACGAAAGTATCCGTCCGCTTGTTTCCCGATCGGACCGCGACGACCCAGTCGACATACGGTCAATTTCATCGGTAATTCGTTGCGAATCGCTCGCAGGAGTTGTTTGGTAATCATAGGCTTGCCCGAAGGGTGAAGTAAAGAAGTGGGTGGGGATGATCTTCAAAAATCCGTCAGGTCGACCTCCTTTTGCCAGTGGGGTTGCATCAGCACGCGGTTGACCAAGTCGATGTCGATCGTCGTGCCGGACGACGCACGCACCGCTTCGAGCATCGAAGCCAGACAGAGGTTGCGGCAACGACGAAGCACTCCGTCGGCGGTGCGGATGATCAACTCGATCGCACCGGCGGTGAACGTGTTGTGCCCCAATCCGATGCGATCAAGCTGGCCCTCGATGAACTCACGCATCGCGTCTTCGTGAAGACGTTTGGTTATGACCGAGTAGGTCACACCGCCTTTTCGTAGGTCATGCTGTGCATGACGAAATACGGTACGCTTGCCGTCGCGCTCGGAGGCCCGGATTCAGGAAACGCTTCGTGACATGCGGTATCACCTCGTAGTGATGAACGGATGGTGTCATGCACAGCATGACTTACTGGAATCTCTGTTCGTTTTTATTGCTCTCCACCATTCGATGATTTGCATTGCTGGGCCACTGTGTCGATCGCGCTGGCCGGATCGGCTCGCCGCTATCGTCGCATGCAAAATGCAACCGCTGTCGCACAGCGGTTGCATCTCGATGGTTTTCGCTACAGGGCTAAGTTCAGGGCGACTTCACCCGCGCATTGCGATGAACACGCTGGGAACGGTTCTTCTGTCTGACCCATCTGCGCTTGCTGCTGTTCCAGCCAGGTTGGCAATCTGACAACAGTGAATTTCGTGGAACTCCAGGGAACCATTCATTGAATGTACGCCAACGATCGCCCGGCTTTCGCTGGGTTGGTAGACTTGGTGGACTACGGAGCTTCGCTGGGGTCAGGCCTTGCATTGGGTTTTCGACGGTAATAGATTCGACAGCCGTCTGATCCTCCTCCGCTCCAGGGTTGACCATGCCTCGTCCTCACCGCGTCCAGTTCCCCGGGGCTATTTATCACCTGATCACCCGGGGTGATGGCCGACGGGCACTGTTTCACGATGAGGGACACTACGAACGCTTCACCCGTGGACTCACTGAGCAAGTCTCCCGGTGCGGCTGGGAGGTCTTTGCGTTTTGCTGGATGCCCAATCACATCCACGCGCTCGTTCGCACACCCGAGCCGAACCTGGCCACCGGCATGCAGCACTGGCTTTCCGGATACGCCAACTGGTATGCCAAACGCAACCGACGCACCGGGCATCTGTACCAGGGTCGCTACAAGGCCTTCACGGCGGGGCCGATGCGAATAAGGCCTACCGGAAATACGTCAGCGAGGGTTTGGCCCAGGGGCATGACCTTTTGAAGGACACGATGCACGGCTGGGTGTACGGCAGCGAGTCGTTTCTTCGTCGGATGTTGGAATTGGCCGAGAGCGGGGACGAGACCAGGCATCGCAGCGTCAGCCGTCGATTATTTAGCGTCGATCCGGCAGAACTGATTGCAGCGGTCGCCGAAGACCATGGCGTGGCCGCGTCGGACCACGCAGTGTTTCGCTCCTCAGCTCCCGGTCGGGACATGGCGGCGTGGCTGTGTCGTCGGTGGACCGGGGCGACTTTGGCAGAATTGGGCGAGGCGTTCGGTGTCAGCGGAATAGGCAGCGTCTCGGGGCTTGTCCGCCGAGCCGAGCGACGACATGCCGAGTCGCCGTCGTGGCGACGACGGGCGGCTTCGATTGAGGACAGACTGCAACTGAAAACCCAATGCAAAGCCTGACCCCGGCGAAGCCCTTCCCGGACAGTGTTGACTTCCGACAGTGCCTACTTTCGTGCGGTGCGTGGGGCGTCGTCCAAGTATCGCTCGGTCATTCGGGCACGGTACTCCATCATGCTGTTGGCTCCTTGGAAACCGACAACCGTTTCGTCCCAATTGAGTTCTTTATTGAGCAGGTGTCCGTTGTCCATGTCGAACTTGATCGTTCCATTGCTTAGCTGCTGAACGACTTGAGCCCGGATGGATTCGTCATCCATGGGAGTGAGTGGTTCGCTGCGGATGGAGATCGTAGCGACGCCGCTTTTTACCTTTTCCAGCGTGTACAACTCGCGGATCTTGATGATCTTCATCGTCGCTTCTTCCGTCCGCGTCTTCACTTCACGGGGCACCGCCCAAGAACCGCCGATGGCGATGGGCTCTTCAGGAAAGGCGATCACGAGCGAGCCCATCCCCAGATTGGCTTTGCTGCCGCCGAAGTCTTCACGGTCGGTCTCCTGACCGCGCGGATTGATCGTCACGGTGGAAAGTTTTTCACCGATCTGCTCGGCGACTTTGCCGAACATCGTCGGTGCAATTTCTCCCGACGTGCTGCTCCAACGAACCTCTTCCTTGTCACCTTGCTGTTGCGTCATCTCGACGGTGTCAACGATGTGATCAAAAGTCATCTTCTCGCCGTCGACGTTGACCACATCCCAGTGACGATGACTGATGGTGTGAACCTGTGAAACGTCTTCGGTTCCCTCGATCCGCGTTTTGGTTTTCGCCATGTGGGTGACTTCAAAATGAAGTTGCTGTCCATCGGCGATGGAATGCCGCAGCAGGTAGGTCTGGCCATCGACTTTTGCGTCGTCGTCGGCACATACATGGGACAGAGGTGCGATGCAAATCAGGGTGACGGCGGCGGTCACGGACAAAAAACTCGAAGCAAATCGAAACACGATCACGGTCTCCATACACGGAATCGGAGGGACGGGGAAAACGTGCTCGTGAAACTCGCAGAATCGTTATGCCGCGGCAAGACGGATTCTGGATGGCGAGGCGGCGTGTCGCACAGTCGGATGCAATGCACGCATTGCTCAGCGCGCGATAGAGAACAACCGGTTCTTCCATTCCTAGTGCAACGTCCAAGCTAACCCTGGACTGTTCAAAGTTTGGTGTTGACATTGTTTTTTCAGTCCATGTTTTTGTTCTATGCATCGCAATCGAAGTGAGCCTCAGGCGCTAGCCGTGGGCCGGCACCACAATCCGCCTCAGGCCCACGGCTAGCGCCTGAGGCTCACTGGGGCTACCAGCTGCGCCGGCAGTAGGGACATAGCCCAGTCCGTACCCAGGGTTGCAGCGTCATTCGCCAAGGCGAATGACGGCTTTGACCCTGGGCTATGCTGTCAAGCGTCTTCGGCGTAGGGAGAAAGGATGCGCATGCCAATCCCCAAGTCTTGAACAGCCCTGTGCGTAAAACCCGTGGTCTGACGGCCAGCGGCTATGGCTCCCGTCCAGCGTTTGATAGCACAACCATGCTAAGCGGGACGCTCTCTATGGCACTGTGGCTGATGAATCCAGTGACAATCCTTGGACACTCTTAGCCCGGATTATTCACGCCACTGACTACAGCCTTCGCAATACGTTTGCACCAAACGGTTTACGCGGATTGGCACGAAAACAGTCTGCGCATATCAGCCGGGTTATCGCGCAGCAAAAAGCTCGAACTCGCCAATAGCGAAGAGTTCGAGCTGTTGTTTTAAGAGGCTTTGAGAGGGGAGCGGAACTACTTGAGTTCGATGCTTCCGCCGGCTTCTTCGATTTCTGCCTTGATCTTGTCGGCGTCTTCTTTCGAAACGCCTTCTTTGAGCGTTGCAGGAACGCCTTCGACCATCTTCTTGGCTTCCATCAGCGAAGCACCGGTGAGGTTCTTGACGACCTTGACGACGTTGAGCTTCTTGTCGCCGAAACCGGTCAGGATGACGTCGAACTCGGTTTGCTCAGCAGCGGCTTCTTCAGTCGCAGCGGGACCGGCCATCATGATTGCGCCACCACCGGCGGCAGGCTCGATGCCGTGCACGTCTTTGAGGTAGTCGCTCAACTCTTTGGCTTGCTTCAGGGTCAATTCGGCGATCTTGTCGCCCATTTCTTTTGCTTCGGCGCTGAACTCAGCGACTGCGGTTGCTTCTTCGGACATATCACTTACCTCAAAAAACGGATGGACGGTTGTTTGTAAAGAAGAAAAGGGAGGGTGTTGGTTTCAGCTTCTGGCGAATCACTCGTCGCCGTCGCCGATCTGCTTGATTTGGCTGTTGAGCTTCTTGCCGGGGCCAAGCATCGCGGCGGACAGTCGGGCTCCAGGGCCGAGAATCTGTCCAACCAGCATCGAAATCTGTTCTTCGCGGGATGGCCATTTACTGACCGCACGAACGCCTTCGGCATCGAGGGCTTCGCCATCCATGACACCGCCGCTGGTTTTAAAGACATCGAATTTATCTTTGTCTTTATCCAGTCGAACGATTTCTTTGACCAGCGAGACGAAGTCGTCGCCACCAAAGCACACAGCGACTTGGCCCGCTGCGCCTTCGAAGGCAGGAGCCAGTGAGGTTCCCTCGGTTGCTCGGCGAGCAAGCGATTTCTTAACGACGACCAAGGTGATGTTCTTGCTCGCCAATTCAGTGCGTAGTTCGTTGGTCGTGTTGGCATCCATTCCAGGATAGGTGACCAGCACGGCGTCTTTGACACCGTCGAGTCGCCGCTGGATATCGCGGGTCACGAGTTGTTTGACGTATTTACTCATCGGATAGGTTCACTGCGAGATTCGCGAATGGTTTTGTTGGGGTCCGCTGTGTCAAGTTCAACGCTGTGAAGATGACTGAGCAGTACTCGTTAGCAAGCAACACGAACACTGGGGCTCATCGTCGCACAAATCGCTACGCCTTTGACGTAAGTTCCTTTGACGGCCTGCGGCTTGAGGCTGTCAACGAACTTGATGAATGCGTTGATATTATCGACAAGCTTGGGGGTGTCAAAGCTGATCTTTCCGACCATCGCATGGACGTTTCCGCCCTTGTCATTTCGGAATTCAACCTTACCCGCCTTGTACTCACCAACCACCTTGGCGACATCAGGGGTCACGGTTCCGGCACGTGGGCTGGGCATCAAACCACGGGGACCGAGTACACGTCCCAAAGGACCGACCAGCCCCATCATGTCGGGTGCAGCGATACAAACATCAAAGTCTGTCCAGCCGTCTTTGATCTTCTTGGCCAAGTCATCCTGTCCGACCTCATCGGCACCGGCTTGCTCAGCGGCTTTGGCGGCGTCGCCTTTGGCGAAAACGACAACCCGCTGCGTCTTTCCAATCCCGTGGGGCAGAACCAAGCTGCCGCGAATGATCTGATCGGCTTGATTGGGATCAACACCCAGACGCATGTGGATTTCGACCGTTTGATCAAACTTGGTCGAATCGTATTTCTTGAGAGCCTCAACTGCCTCACTGAGAGGAAGCAAGCTGGATGGCTGTTTTTTGATAGCAGCGCGGTAGCGCTTTGATTTTTTACCCATATTTTCACGACTCGAGTTGGTCGGGTGGTTTTAGCAAAATCACCAGTCCCGCCGGAACGACAAGCCCAGCGGCGGCAAATTCTCCCACTTCATCTCAGCTCTTATCGGCTGAGAGGATGGGGAATGTTGCGAATTTCGGCGATGCCGTCAACGCCAAAACACCGCAACGAGGCGACTTTTTTGTCGAATCGGCTCTCGGACGCAAGATGGGGGCCGAAAAATGAGGGCAAAACTCGGTTTTGGCTGAGTGATTGTGGTGGATCCGACGACGGCAACAGGATACCAGCTATCTGGAATGCGGCTTCAAGTGACCGAGGATGTGCCCGAGTAACTCCCGGGCTGCTTCGACTTGGCGGTCTTCCCGAGCCTTCGCTCGGAGCCGAATGCCGATCGTGGACGCCTCGATGTCGCCGTTTGTTCGACGGGCAAACCCGATGAAGACCTGACCGTCCTGCTCTGGCGGCGCCCCCGGCCCCAGGTGCCCGGTGATCGAGCCCGCGATGTCGGCTTGGCGGGTATTTCGCAACGCTCCCACTGCCATTTGCTGGGCTACTTGGGGGCTGACCGCCGTGAATTGGTTCAAGATCTCAGGTGACACCTCCAACCACTGCGACTTCGTGGCCTCTTGATAGACCACTGCCGAGCCGCAGAGCCAAGAGGAGATTCCGGGGACAGTTGCCAAGCTGGCCGCAGCCAACCCCGCCGTGCAGCTTTCCGCGAGGACCAATTGAGTCCGTGATCCTGCGAGTTGCTCGGCCAAAAGCAATGCCGCTTGCTTCAGATCGCTTGCTGAAGTTGTTGTCATGGGCGATGGGAGGTGGGGAAAAGGATCGGCTTTTGATTCGATTGCTCATTGGCCACAGCGCGATAGAGAACGCGCGGTTTCCGAGTATAGGCGTAAGAACCGGACGCTATCGCGTGGCGGCTAATAGACGCAGAGTGTTTTGATTCACCGCAATAATGTCCCAAGTTCTATTCACCCGTCGCCGAAGGTTAGCCCGAATTATTCATGCGGATGATTGATTTTAGCGCAAGCAGATTCTCGACAATGAGTTACGTCACCGCTGGGAAATGCAGATTGCTTTTCATAACCCGACGACCTAAGAATCCACCCCACGGTTCCATGAAAAAAAGCCGCCCGCGGCGGGGCGCGGACGGCTTGGCAAAACGATTCGCAAACGAGTCATCTCATGGGCGTCTGACACCGCCCACTGTAGATCAGCTATTGGAGATTTCTTCGCCGACTTCTTCGCTGTCCAGCGCTTCGGCGTCGTCGGTCATCACGGCTTCGTCGTCCAATGGTGCCGCGAATCCGCCTGCTGCCATCACCTTTTGGGTGATTTCATCGCGGACATCGACGTTCTCGATCAGGAAATTACGAGCCTTTTCCTTTCCTTGACCCAAATAGGTCTCACCATATTTGAACCACGCCCCGCTGCGGGTGACGACACCGTGGGTGGCACCCAGATCCAACAAGTCGCCTTCGTAGCTGATGCCGTTGGAGTGCATCATGTCGAACTCAGCAACTCGGAACGGAGGTGCAACCTTGTTCTTGACGATCTTTGCTTTCACACGTTGACCGACTTGCTCCTCGCCATCCTTCAGTGCACCGGTGCGACGCACATCGATTCGGCAGGAAGCGTAGAACTTCAAGGCACGACCACCGGGAGTCGTTTCGGGGCTGCCGAACATCACACCGACCTTTTCACGGATCTGGTTGATGAAGATCACCGCGCACTTGCTCTTGGCGATCGCTCCGGTCAGCTTTCGCATCGACTGGCTCATCAAGCGAGCTTGCAAGCCGACGTGGCTGTCGCCGATTTCGCCTTCCAATTCTTTCTTGGGAACCAATGCCGCGACCGAGTCGATCACGATCACATCGACCGCGTTGCTCTTGATCAGCATTTCGCAGATCTGCATGGCTTCTTCACCACTGCTGGGCTGGCTGACCAACAAGGTGTCCAGTTCGACACCGAGCTTCTTGGCCCAACTGGGGTCGAAAGCGTGTTCGGCATCGATGATCGCCGCGATCCCTTCCTGCTTTTGTGCTTCCGCACAAACGTGCAAGGCCAGCGTCGTTTTACCGCTGGACTCTGGGCCATAGATTTCGATGATTCGGCCACGTGGGATGCCTTGGCCGCCCAACGCCATGTCCAAACTCAGACTTCCCGTCGGGATGCCTTCGATTGTCAAGCAGTGCGACGCACCCAAAGGCATGATCGAGCCTTCGCCGAACGCTTTGTCGATCTGCTCCAGCGTGGTCTTCAGTCCCGGTTCGCGTTCCAACACTGCTTTGAGTTTTGGATCGACAGCAGGCTTCTTTGATTTGGTCGGTGCTTTTGTTTTCTTTGCCATCAATTAAATCTCCCCGAGCAGTGACATGTAGAACGAGATGGTCATGGTAGCGATCTGTGGAGATAACGGCAACCAAATGAACCCTCTTGCTGGCGGTCGACTCTTATCGAACCTCACCAAGCTTTGACACAAGTAGTATTCGCGATCCTGAGGACACGTCTGGTCCGGTGACGCTGTAACCTGGAAAAAGCTATGATCGAAGTCCCGATATCCCCCTACGCTGCCCGACAAAGACTGCCTAGCTTAACAGCAACTGTCGCAATCGTTGTCACCCTATCGGAAACAGCCTCTGACAAGCCATGATGGCGAAACACTGATCGGCAACGCCTCTGGATCAAAGAGACCATTGAATTGAGTGATGAATCCTCCCAGCCGAACGATGACTCTGAGCCGTTGACCGTTGACACGGTGCTCGGCGCGGGCGGATTGATCTCACGACGTCTGGCCAACTACGAGCCACGCGCCGCACAGCTTGAAATGGCCAACGCGGTAGCTCAAGCGCTGGCGGAAAAGAAGCACTTGATCGCCGAAGCAGGCACGGGAACAGGAAAGAGCTTTGCCTATCTGATCCCGGCTGTCTTGCATGCCACCGATAGCACGACGTTGATCAACCCTGCCAAGCCCAACGAAAAACCTCGCCGACCGCGAATCCTGATTTCCACGCATACGATCAGTCTGCAAGAACAACTGCTCGCCAAAGACGTTCCTTTGATCAACAGCGTGATCCCTCGCGAGTTTTCCGCGGTGTTGGTCAAAGGACGCAGCAATTACATCTCGTTGCGTCGTCTGGATCGGACGTTGGGCAAGATGACTTCGCTACTGACGTCCGATGTTCAATACGCGCAAATGCGGGAGATCCAAAAATGGTCCAAGACCACGACCGACGGGACTCGCGCCACGCTGCCGATCAAACCGGACGGCCAAGTCTGGGACGAAGTGGGCAGTGACACGGGCAATTGTCTTCGGCAAAACTGCCCGACCTTCAAAGACTGCTTTTATTTCAAAGCTCGACGACGAGCCAGTCATGCCCAGTTGCTGATCGTCAACCACGCGATGTTCTTTAGCGATCTCGCGTTGCGTCGCGATGGCGTCTCGCTATTGCCCGACTACGACGCTGTCATCTTGGACGAATGCCACACGATCGAGTCCGTTGCCAGCGATCATTTGGGTCTGCGGTTGACCAGCGGTCAGTTCACCTATTTGTTTGATCGCCTGTACAACGATCAAAAACAAAAGGGTTTGCTTGTCGACAAGCAGCTTCGCGGCCTGCAAGGCGAAGTCGATCGATTGCGTTTCGCACACAGCGAGTTCTTTGCCGACATCTTGGACTGGTGGAAACGTCACGGTCAAGAAAACGGACGTGTGCATCATCCCGACTTGGTCGACAACCCGCTTTCCGAACCCATGCGTGCCCTGGCGCGAAAGCTGTCCCAGCAGGCTGACGGAGAGAAGAACGAATCCGAGCGCAAGGAGTTTGAGTCGGCACGTGATCGCTTGCTCGTGCTGGCGGATTCATTGCAGTTGTGGATCACGCAATCGCAATCCGATTCGGTCTACTGGTTGGAAAAGACCGCGATGCGTCGCGGAGGCGAACGGGTGACCCTGGCGTCCTCGCCGATCGATGTGGGGCAATCGTTGCGTGAGACACTTTTCCAGTCCGATACGATCAAGAGCGTGATCATGACCAGTGCGACGCTCGCCACGGGTGATGACGACAAGTTCCAGTTCTTTCGATCCCGGATCGGGCTTACCGGAGGGCTCTCCGTTCGTGTGGGCAGCCCCTTTGATTACGAAAAACAATGCCAACTGGTCGTCGTTCGTGACTTGCCCGATCCCTCTCGTGAACGTGACGCGTTCGAGAAACTGTTGCCCGAACAGATCAAGCGATTTGCCGGTCACACCGACGGCCATGCCTTTGTCTTGTTCACCAGCTATGACTTATTGAAACGATGCGCCGAGTCGTTGAGTCGTTGGATGATCGATGAGGGACTTGAGCTGTACACGCAAGGCGGCGATGTGCAGCGAAGTCAGCTGTTGGATCAGTTCCGCGCAAATCCACGCGGCATCCTGTTCGGCACGGATAGCTTTTGGCAGGGCGTCGATGTGCCCGGAGACGCGCTGACCAACGTGATCATCACCAAGCTGCCGTTCGCGGTTCCCAATCATCCTTTGTTGGAAGCAAGGCTGGATGCCATCCGCGCCTCAGGCGGAAACCCATTTGCCGACTATCAACTGCCCGAAGCGGTGATCAAGTTTCGGCAGGGTTTTGGGCGTCTGATCCGCACACGTCAAGACTCCGGTATGGTCGTAGTGCTCGATCCCAGGATCGCGACGAAGCCCTACGGAAAGACTTTCCTGGAGCCACTGCCCAAAATGCCGGTGCACTTTGTCTCCAAAGTCCCCAAGCAGAAAACGTCGACGAAACGAAAGTAGGCGACGTTACCTTTCTTTCACGCCACCGATGACCGGCGACCTCTTCGATTGGCACGCCATTGCTTGACGCCATCGACGAGAATCTTAAGCCACGCGATGCTGAAGACCATGCCGATCATGGTGGCCGGCCAGTCGCCGATGCGAACGTAAAGGCTTGTCCGGTCATCCAGACGCGGTTTCGCAATCACCGCGCCGTCGTCACCACGCGGAACAGAGTCGATGATCCGACCGCAACTGTCGATCCAAACCGTCGGCCCGTTGTTCGCCGCCGACAGGATCGGGCGTCGACATCCCACCGCAACCAATTGGGCGCAACGTTGATGATGATCGATCACGGCCGAGTCGTCGAACCAACCATCGTTGGTCACCGTGACGATGACCTCTGGTGCACCACCATTGTCGGATCGCAACTGGGAAACATGCCTGATGGTCACACGCTCCACAGCGGTCTCGATGCACAAGTTGGGTGCCACAGTGGTCGAGCCGACGTCAAATCGCCGTGGTCCGTCGCCTGAGGTGACCATCGGTATCAAAGCGTGCAGTGACGGGATGTGCCCGATCAACGGAACGTATTCACCGAACATCACCAAGTGATTCTTGCCGTACCACTGGGCGACACGCGATTGCTGGTCGACGTGGACCACACCGCTGAAGATGTCTTGTTGCTGCTCGACACGTAGCACCCCACAGCCGACGATCAGTTGCGGCAGCGTGTCTGCTTTACCGGCAATCTGTTCTTGAACACGTCGCGCACGGAACTCAAACGCGGCTCGTTGTTGATTCAATAAACTGGTCAACTCCGTCGCCGTCAGATTCTCGGTCGCGGCGATCTCCGCTGAACCATCTCCGTCGATCCAGGGCAAGTCGGCCGTGAACATCGACTCCGGCCAAACCACGACATCGACGATTTGGTCAGCCTGTTGGACGGCCTGTGCGGATTGACGGACATAGGCGTCAAAGATTTCCAACGCGCGCTTTTTGTCTTGTTCGTACTCCACCGGCTCGCCGCGTTGCACCAAAGCAAACACCGTGGAGCCGTTGCGTGTGGGTTGCGACAACCGATAGCGACCGTAGCCAAGCGTTGCACCCAACAGGATCGCCGCAACTGCAAACGCAGCGATCCCGTTTTTGTCTCTCTCTCGCCATAGCTGGTACATCGCGGCGCTCACTAATGCGATGACAAAACTGACCGCGTAGGTCCCACCAAGGTCCGCGATCTGGATCATCGTCGGGATGTCGGCCATCGTGTGCCCGAGCATCGCGGCGGAGATCCCCGTCAACATGTAGTTGCGAACCCACTCGGCACCGACCCAAGCGATCGGGAATGCGAGGAACATCGGCACCGACCACCGACGCAGTCGTCGAGTCACCGCGATCGCTGCGACGGGATAAACGGCCAAGTAACAGGCAAGTGCGATCCAACATGGATAGATCAGCGGATTGGCGTGGCGAAGTCCTTGTAGGCTGACCAGCCAGTACAGAGCCGCCGCCGCGTACAAATACAGGTAGTCGCGTCTCGTGCTGGAAATCGACTCGCCGCAGTGCATCCAGGGAATCAACGCGACGAACGCCAGGGGCCAAAATCCGAGCGGCGGCTGCGAGCACCACAGCAAGACCGCCCCCAACAGGGCGTACTTGCGTGAATCAGGTGGGGAATCGGGGAGGTTCATGGCGGCATGTTAGAAAAACCGCCCGCCGGGCGATATTGGGATATTTTCAAGCGGAGGACTCAACCATGCTAAATTGATGGCAGGCTGACACCGGCACCGCCCCACTTGCGTCGCGGTCCTATACTTCACGCACTGCTTCACTCAACGCAGCACGGTTCGCCGCCTCGACGACTCTTTTTCCGCTCCTCCAATCTCCAGTCAACGACATGGATTCGCCAGAATTTTTGGGACCTTATCGCATCGGCGAAAAACTCGGGCGAGGCGGCATGGGCACTGTTTATGCCGGGGTCCACGAAAAGACCGGCGAGCGAGTGGCGGTGAAACTGATCGCGGAGCATGTTTCCGATGAGATGCGATTTCGTCGTCGGTTTGACGCGGAAGTCGAAACACTGAAGCGACTGCGGCATCCCAACATCGTTCGCCTGATCGGCTATGGCGAACAAGAAGGTCGGCTTTTCTACTCCATGGAACTGGTCCAAGGAGAATCGTTGCTCGCCAGGCTGAAGCGAGAAAAACGGTTGCCGTGGATGTTTGTTTTGGACGTCGCGATCCAAGTCTGCTCGGCGTTGAAGCACGCCCATGACTTGGGGGTCATTCACCGCGACCTCAAACCCGCCAATTTGGTTTTGACGCCCAGCGGCGAAATCAAGCTGGTGGATTTTGGCATCGCGAAAATCTTTGGCCACGAACAAACCGCCGAAGGCTCCGTGTTGGGCACCGCCGACTACATGGCACCTGAACAAGCCACGGGCGCAGGCATCACCTCGCGTGTGGATTTGTATGCGTTGGGCTGCGTGATGTACGCGATGCTGTGTGGCAGGCCGCCGTTTCGTGGCAAGACGGTCTCGCAGGTCATCGAGATGGTGAAATCCAAAGACCCCGCGCCGCTGGATTTGATCGATCCCGAATTGCCGGAGGACATTGTTCAGATCGTCCATCATCTGCTCGCCAAAGACCCTGCGGATCGCCCCCCGACAGCCCTGGCGGTCAACAACCGACTCAAGGCAATGCGTGCCGGTTTGAGCCGTCAGATGACCCTCAATGGCGACAACCTCGATACCGGAATTGAGGAACCGCATGTCGAGATCCGCACCCATGGGATTGATCTCAGCGACGAAGCAATTGCAGGTCTAGACTCCACCGGGTCCGCCGCTACACGTCCTCATGACAATCAAACCAATGTTCATACAGGAAATGCAAAGAAAGGGCCACTGACGCGACTGGAAAACCAACGGCAAATGTCAGCCGATCCGTCGGCCGGGACAGCGGATCCATCGGCCGGAACAGTGCACGAGCCCGGTGCCGCCCCTGGGGACAACACGCTGCCAATGATCGGCAAGGCCACGAAAACGCCGCAAACTGGAACGGGATTCACGACCGGCCGCTCGGAAAACGAAGCGACCGACGATGCCTACATGGGAACCAGGGACACGCATTTCCAAACCGTTGCCGATTCCGACACCGACGGCGGCTTCTTTCGCACAACGAACGTCGAAAGCGACGGCAAAGCCAAACACGTTTTTTCGATCGCGGCTTTGGTGATCGGCTTGATTCTCGCGATCGTCGCTGTGTTTTACGCGATGCGAAAACCGACCGCAGATCAGTTGCTGGCAACGATCGACAACGCCGTTGCGGCCGGCCAAACAGACGAAGCCCAACGAGACATCGAGCGTTTTCTGAAACTCCATCCACAACATCCACGGGTCGACGAACTGTCTGAACTGCGTCAATCCTACCAGCTCGACGGCACACTGCGTCGGCTGCGATTGCAGTCCAAAATCAGAACCTCACAGCCTCCGGTTTATGAAACGGAGTTCCTGGCCGCAATGGAATTGCGACGCACCGAACCGGATCAAGCTCAAGAAAAACTACAGCAGTGGCTCAGCGTCTTTGTCGACCCGGACATGACTGCCGCAGACCCTCGCACGGAGCTGCAGACGCTGGCCGAGTTTGAGCTCGCACGGTTGAAACGAGATCGTCCCGCCGCAGAGAACGAACGGAGGCTGGACGAGCTGCTCTCTCGCGTGGGCAGCGCGATGGAGTTGCCCAAAGAGGAATCGATGGAGCGTTTGAGGGCGATCATCAAACTCTATGAAGACGAAGCTTGGGCCGCCCCGGCGGTCCAGGCCGCACGCGATCAACTCAATCGGTGACGATGCGAAAGTTGGTTTTGTGGCACTGCGGCGATCCGCAGGTTGCTGCCACGTGCTCCGGCGCTGGAGAATGCTGACTTAGTGAGCCGTGACGCGTAAGCGGCCGGGCCTACCGCATTGCCCGGTGCCTTACGGCCCACGGCTCACCTGGGTTCCTGGTTTCGATTAAGTCAGCAGTCTCCGCAGCTGGAGGAGGTCGGATCGAGCGAAGCAAGATCCGGGAGGGGGCCTACACTGTGCAAACCTCACTGAATTGTTCAACCGGCGCGCATTGCCCTGGGCTGTTCAAAATTTGGTGTTGACATTGTTTTTTCAGTCCATGTTTTTGTCCCATGCATCGAAATCAAAGTGAGCCTCAGGCGCTAGCCGTGGGCCGGCACCACAATCCGCCTCAGGCCCACGGCTAGCGCCTGAGGCTCACTGGGGCGACCAGCTGCGCCGGCAGCATGGACATAAACTTGCGCAAACCCAAAAAGACACAACCCCAAACTTTGAACAGCCCAGGCACTTGCCCGCCAGTTACCAAACCAATCCGGCGTCACCCAGACGTTGTTTGGTTTCCGCCATCAACGCGTCTTCCTCTGCCAGCGTCGGTGCCACGTAGGTCACGCTGAATCGCAGGAACGATCCGGCGTCGTCCCACGGCACGGTCACGATGCCGAACTGCTCGATCAAATAACGCGTCGCGTCTTCCGCTGCGGCAAAGGATTCGCCGGACTTGGTTCCGCTGGGCGACTTGACGTACAGAAAGTAGCTGCCGCCGGGCATTTCGCATTGGAAGCCGCATTCACGCAGCGTTTCGACGAGTTTTTGCATCCGGCGTCGATACTTGGCATTGATCCGCTCGGGGATCGAATCGTCGTCCAACGCGGCCGCGGCGGCTTTTTGTGTGGCGATGAACTGCCCGCTGTCGCTGTTGTCTTTGACATCGGCAAAGGCGGAAACGATTCGTTCGTGTCCGCACACGAATCCCATCCGCCAGCCGATCATGTCATAGCCCTTGCTCATGCTGTGCGCCTCGACACCGACATCCAATGCGCCGGGCGTTTCCAAAAAGCTGCGAGGCTTGCCGTCGAACGTCAGCATGATGTGGGCAGCGTCGTGGACCACGATGAACTGTTTTTCTTTGGCCAAGGCGACGACCTTTTCAAAGAACTCAGGCGGTGCCGTCTTGCCCGTCGGTGAATTGGGATAGTTGATCACCAGCATCTTGGTGCGACGATAGATGTCCTCGGGCACCGAATCCAAGTCCGGCAGGAAATCGTTCTCGGCCAACAGCGGCAATCGATACACTTCTCCGCCGTAGTACCTCGTGTGCGTGCCGGCGACGGGATAGCCGGGAACGGTCATCATCGTGATATCGCCAGGGTTGATGAAACACGCGGGCAACATCGCGTAGGCCGGTTTGCTGCCGATACAGTGATTGATTTGCGTTGCAGGATTCAGCTCGACGCCGAAATGTCGCTTCATGAAACGAGCTGCGGCTTGCTTGTACTCGATGACGCCGTTGTCGGCGTATCCGCGGTTTTCAACGCGGTTGATTTCCGCTGCCATCACATTGCGAACCGATTCATCGGCCATGGAATCGTTTTCCCCGATCCCAAAATCAAGCAGCTTTCGGTCGGGATGTGCCGCCATCGCATTCCGCTTGGCGCGTTTGATTTTTTCAAACTTGTAGATCTCGGTGCCCTTGCCATAGTTGGCACCTCCGATTCGCTCGGCAAAGAGCGACTGGAAATAGGGATCGGTGACGGTCGTCTCGTGAGCGTTTTCTGAAGCGGTCGACATGGCAGCAATCTACAGGGGGAAAGAAATCCAACGGTATCGTCGTTTCTGGCAAGTCGTCCTTCAGGGCGACCACCAGCCAGCCAGCCAGCCAGCGGGGCAACCCGGTGACGACCCCAGCAGGGTATTTCCGTCGTGGATTTACGACAAGTAGCCGCGCAGGACGATATCCTTTGCAAATCTTAACCGTCCGCCCGCCGGGCAGCTTCCCCGAGCCGCATCATCGTCACTCACGGAGGGGTCGCATCAAATTGGCACAGCCGGATCTGGGCGAAACCGATCTGGTTTGATTCATCGAAAATGCTGGAAACCGCCATTGCATCGCACTATCCGGCGGGAATGTTATCGTGTCGACGCGAGCCCCATCCCTGAGACCTGTTGCTGAGTCATCTCAACAGTCACTTCCAATGGGATTCGAGTTCGGCCTTCGCCTTCCACGAATCGAAAAGGAGTTTCGTCTCCATGAAAAATATCTTTTATCTCTCGGCGGCATTGGCTGTTTTGGTCACCAGCCAACAAGCCGACGCCGGTTGGTACGACAACCAACCGTCCGTTCTGGTCGCCCAACAAGACGGCGGGGCAGCAGCGGGATCGGCAGCGACGATCGTCGATCAAGCCGCCCCTCTGACTGATGGGGCACTGCCTGATGGGGCACTGCCTGATGGGGCACTGTCCGACAATGCTCCTATGCCGCCCGCCCCCGTGCTGACTCCGTTGCCCGAGCCTGCGTTGGACGATCAAGCGATGCCGGCAGCGGATCAGATTCCGATCCCTGAACCGGACGCCTCGAACTTGCCCGACCCTGTCATGGTTTCAGAAACGGCTCCGTCGACGACCGCGGCTCAGGCGGTAACGCCCCACCATCATCACCATCATCATGCGGCTCCTCCCAAATCTTGTCTGCACAAGTTGTGGGCTTTGGAGCAGAAGAAGATGGCGTGGTTGAAACATACGCTGCTGCATCATTGATCGCAGCACGGTATCCATCGCTCAAGAAGCTTGCCAGCGTCTCGAACGCCCGCGTGATTCATCACGCGGGCGTTTTTTCGTGTGCGCAGTTGCCAACTTGACCAAAGAGCAACGACCTATCTATTGGAGCGTCCCGTAATGGGATTCGCCAGAATTCCTGCCGTTACGGATTTCTGGCGAAATCCACTACGCGAACCAAAATCCAAGCCCACATGAACGACTCACCCTACACTCATTCTGATCGCACGTGGCCACTGCCACGTACTCCTTGGGCAATGCGAATGGGATGGCATGACCTGCTGTTTGCCCATTGGCCTGTTGATGCTCAGAGTTTGCGAGCCATCATTCCCGAGCCGCTCGAATTGGATCTCTATGATGGCCAAGCATGGATCGGGGTCGTTCCCTTTCGCATGTCCGACGTCGCGCCTCGATGCATTCCCGCACTTCCCGGCATCAGCGCGTTTCCCGAATTGAACGTGCGGACCTACGTCACCTATGACGGCAAGCCCGGTGTCTGGTTCTTTTCGCTCGACGCGGCCAACCGGCTGGCTGTCCGTGCCGCCCGACTGGCCTTTGCATTGCCCTACATGGATGCCGAGATGTCACTGCGAATCGACAACGGCACCTATCAATACTCTTCCCACAGAACGCATCGGGGCGAGCCACCGGCACGATTCATAGCGTCCTATCAACCTCAGGGGCCGGTCTGGCACGCACAGCCGGCGACGTTGGAACATTGGCTGACCGCACGATACTGCCTGTACAGCTCGCGTTGGCGCAAACAGGGTGATGCGGCATCACCGATCTATCGCGGCGAAATCGATCACGACCCGTGGCCGCTGCAAAATGCGACCTGTCGGATTTCAGAAAACACGCTGTGCGATCCCATCGGTTTGCCGTTGCCCGGTGACCCGCATTTGCTGTTCGTCAAAGACATCCACGTTCATGCGTGGTGGATTCACAAGATTTGATATCAACGACATTCATCAATCTGCCTTTACGCAAAGGGTGTCGCCGTCTATCAACATGCTCACGTCGCGCAAATCCAGCGTGACAATGAACTTGAATTGCTAGCAACGGTTTGCGAGATGAACATAAAGCGTCTTTTGCCATGGCTGATCGGCGTTGTCGTTTTGGGGCTGCGATGGACCTGTCGCGTTCGATACCACAACGATCTCCGCGCGAAGTTGAAATCACAAGGGACGCCGTACATCTACGTCGGTCTGCACGCGCATCAATTGGGAGCCATCATTGCTGCCGAGCCGGGCACCGGCGCGATGGTTTCTCGATCGCTGGACGGCGAGCTGATCGTCAACGCGTTGCAACATGCCAAATGTGTGCCGGTACGCGGCAGTGGTGGTCGGGCATCCAAAGGAGGCGCGTCTGCGTTTCGGGCGTTGGTCGAGCATGTGGAAAACGGGCAGCCCGCATTCTTGGCGGTGGATGGCCCCCGTGGCCCGAGGGGCAAGGTCTATCCGGGTGCTGCCAAGCTTTCACAAAAGACACGGGCGGCGGTGCTCATCGCGATTGCGATTCCCAGTCGTCGGATCGTCATCAAGAAGGCTTGGGATCGACTGCAGATCCCGTTGCCTTTCTCTCGGGTCGAGATCACGTTTTGCGATCCACTGTTTCCCCAGTTGGGAGAATCGGTGGAAGATTTCTCCGCTCGCATCGAGTGGGCGATTGCGGACTTGGAGCGTCAATTGGATCCTGCCGAGGCACCTGATCTGCTGAATTCTGAGCCGATCGAATTGCCTCGCGCGGCTTAGCCGGGGCCGCTGAAAGTTTGGTGTTGACATTGTTTTTCATTCCATGTTTTCGTTCCATGCATCGCAATCAGAGTGAGCCTCAGGCGCTAGCCGTGGGCCGGCACCACAATCCGCCTCAGGCCCACGGCTAGCGCCTGAGGCTCACTGGGGCTACCATCTGCGCCGGCAGTAGGGACATAAACTTGCGCAAACCCAAAAAGACACAACACCAGACTTTGAGCAGTCCAGGCGGCAACAGCGGCACAAAGCGGATGGTGGTGTTCGTTTTCGACTCGAAGAGTCGAACGACAATTGTCGCTCGACTTTCCAAGTCGATGGCGTACCCCGCCAAGCGTTTTTCCGTTTCCAATCGTTGACGTCCGCAGCCCAGCCCAGCCCTCCTTCCTCGCATTCGTCCTCCTCTGGCCCAGACGCTACAATGGCTGGGATTGTGACAGGCTGTTTTACTTTGATACGGTCCCTGCTGTCGAAACTGACTTCCCACCTGAGCTTTCTGACTCGGGCCAACCCACCACGGAGAACTCCTGAGATGATGAAACAACTGACCGCATTCGCCGCGATCGTGATGCTGACCGGAACGGCCTTTGCCGCCGACGTGGATCTCAAAGGAATCCAGTGCGTCGTTGCCGCCAAGCCCGTCGACGCGTCGAAATCGGCTGAGTACAAGGACGGCAAAGTTTATTTCTGTTGCGGCGGGTGCGCGGGCAAGTTTGCCAAGGACAGCAAGCCGTTTGCAGAAAAAGCCAACCATCAATTGGTTGCGACCAAGCAGTACGCACAAAAGGGCTGTCCCTTCAGCGGCGGCCCTGTCGATCCCGAAGTGTTCACCATGATCGGCGAGACCAAGGTCGGTTTCTGCTGTGCAGGCTGCAAGGGGAAAGTGGACAAGGCCGCCGATGACGACGCCAAGCGAAAACTGGTTTTCAACGAAAAGACTTTTGAAAAGACCTTTGAGAAGGCCAAGAAAGAAACCAGCCGCTGAGCTGGTTTGAATCACCACAACATTGCGATGATCAAGCCGGTCACCTTTCTCGGGTGGCCGGCTTTTTTTGTTGGATGTGCAAAACTTCGCGAGATAACTTTTATTCCCGCCGGAACCCGTCTGGTCGTTCTGCGACTAGACTATCACGACCAACCAAGACTCCTGTTTCCGCCATAACCAATCGTTTCCTTCCATGATCGACCGTCGTCATTTCCTCCTTGCCGCGAGCGCGTCCGCAGCGTCCGCTTGCTTGCTCGCCAAATCCGGTTCGGCGTCACCCGCCCCCAATCCCCAAACCGATGCGGCTCAAACCGATGCGGCTCAGACCGGCAAGATGCCGGTTCAGTTTTCGCTCAATACCAGCACGATCCGCGGACACAAACTGTCGATTACAGAACAAGTGGACGTCGCATCCAATGCGGGCTACGACGGCATCGAACCTTGGATTCGAGACTTGGAAGAATACGTCACGGGTGGTGGAAACTTGCCCGATCTAAAGAAACGCATCGAGGATTCAGGTCTCGCCGTTGTCAGCGCCATCGGATTTGCCAAGTGGATCGTCGACGACGATGCGGAGCGCGCCGCGGGGCTTGAGCAAGCCAAACGCGACATGGAGCTGGTCAAAGCCATCGGTGGAACGCGGATGGCCGCGCCACCGATCGGTGCTCATGGCGGCAAGGACACCTCACCGCCATTGGAAGTCATCGCCCAGCGGTATCGCGCGCTTTTGGAAGTAGGCGATGCGACAGGTGTTGTGCCTCAACTGGAACTGTGGGGATTTTCGCCGACACTGAGCAAGCTGCCCGAATTGGCGTACGTTGCCGCAGGTGCCGAGCACGACAGCGCCTGTGTGTTGCCCGATTTTTATCACATCTACAAAGGCGGCAGCGACTTCTCCGCACTCGGCATGATCGAAGCATCACGGATGCACTGCTTTCACATCAACGACTACCCCGACAATCCGCCGCGAAAGGACATCGCCGACAAAGACCGCGTGTTCCCGGGCGACGGCGTTTGTGCTTTGCCGCAAATCATTCGTGGCCTGATCGACAATGGTTTCACCGGAACGTTCTCTCTTGAGTTGTTCAACCCTGAGTACTGGCAACGAGACGCTCTGGAGGTCGCTAAGGAAGGTCTGGAGAAATCCAAAGCCGTGGTCTCACAGGCAATCGCTTTGTAGCCATCGCCGCTCGACGTTGAGGCCAGAGGCAGATGAGGCTTTACCTGTCGTGGACGAGGTAACGAGTCCTGGGCTGCTCAAAGTTTGGTGTTGTGTCTTTTTGGGTTTGCGCAAGTTCATGTCCCTGCTGCCGGCCCCAGTGAGCCTCAGGCGCTAGCCGTGGGCCTGAGGCGGATTGTGGTGCCGGCCCACGGCTAGCGTCTGAGGCTCACTTTGATTGCGATGCATGGAACAAAAACATGGACTGAAAAAACAATGTCAACCCCAAACTTTGAGCAGTCGCAGCCCTAGCGAACGCAGCGATACACAAAGGCCGGCGGTAGGTTTCTCCACACGGTATGGCTTCGCTCCACCGATGAGAACGAGTCTCTCAACCGGCGTGAAAACCTCCGTCCCGCCGGCAACACAACGCCTTGCCAATAGGCGAACGTCGCGAACTGACCGCCGGGCCTGAGTCGGCTTAGCATCGTTTCGATGATCTGCGTCTGCAGCGACTCAGAAAACGACGCCCAGGGCAACCCACAGATGATCGCGTCGATCTGATCGATGGATTCCTGTTCGCAAAGACGATCCAGCTCCGTCACGCTGTCTTCGTAGATGGTCGCCGTGGGACATCGCATGCGGGCTTGCGCGGCCATCTCGGGTGATCGTTCGATTGCAAAAAACGTTGCCTCAGGGTGCAAGCACTTCAACACGCCTTCGGTGAACACGCCGGTTCCAGGTCCGAACTCCACCACACTTCTGGCCTGATCCCACTGAAACCAATCCACCATCGCGTCGACCAAACCCGGACTGCTGGGCGCGATCGCGCCGACTTGGGTCGGGTGTCGCAGGAACTCCTTGATGAACGTCAATGTTTCTCGCACGTTTTCGACAGACTCGTGAGCTGGGTGGCTGATGGCAGGATTGGATGACAGCGGCTTGGTATCTTGGCACGTTGTCGGCCGGTTTCCAATCCGACCGGCAGACCGATACACTACCACGATGCGAGTTCCCACCCATCAACGAGGCCGCTTCACCGGTGCCAATATGACACCCATGATTGATGTGGTGTTTCTGTTGATCATCTTTTTCTTGGTCTCGAGCCACATGGCACGCCAAGAAAACCATTTGCCGGTGGATTTGCCGGTCGCAGCCAGCCATCAGGTGCTCGATCCCGAGTCGACATCGCTCACCATCACGGTCGGTGACGATTCCCAGTGGCGGCTGGGCGGCGAAGTGGTCCTGGAGTCACAGATCAGGCAGGCGATGGCAGACGCACTGGCTCGCGACGGTGCCGCCGCAGCCGTTCGCATTCGTACCGATTCGATCGTCCCGTATCGCCAAGTCGAGCCGATCCTGCGTGCAGCCGCCCAGATAGGAGTCTTTGACGTCTCCATTGCCGTGCAAGATCCGGCAGACATTCGCTAAAAAGATCATTCAGGGACTGAAAAGATCCTGCTGGCGTTTTGAGTAGATTCATAATGTCCCCACATGGGGCGAGTCCCTGCGGATGCCAAGTCGATACAATCGACCCGTCCGTGAAATCACTGCCTGCAAGAACACTGCCCCCTTCCAGATGGCCGACTCACATCGAGGGCCATCCGCTGAGCCGTCACCAATAGGTTTTCCTTTGAACCAGTCCACTTCCCACGACGATGACTTCGTCGCGCCCACAGCCCATGGTGCGACGGATATCGGAAAGAAACGAGCCGTCAATCAGGACCAGTTCCTGATCGCCGAACTGAACAAATCGATGTTGGTGTCGTCCACCAGCCTCAGCTTGACGGGACAGTTCCGTTTGTTTGGCCGAGTCCAGGGACAAGTCCTGTTGGTTGCTGACGGAATGGGCGGCCACGCGGCGGGCGAAAAAGCAAGTTCGTTGGCGATCGATCACTTGGTCACCCGATTGCTCAACAGTGTTCACTGGTTCTTTCAGTCTGACAGCGAAGACGAGACAGCATTCCTGGACTCGATGAAGAAACTCTTTCAAGACGCTCACGCGAGAATCTTGGCCGAGTCCGCCGAACACGTCGATGAACGTGGTATGGGTACCACACTGACGATGGCCTACATCATGTGGCCGCGAATGTATGTGATCCACGCCGGAGACAGCCGCTGTTATTTGGTTCGAGACGGAATCGCCCAACAGGAAACAACCGACCACACACTGGCCAGAAAAATGGTCGAGGCTGGCGGAATGAAACCGGAAGACGAATCGACGAGCCGCTGGAGCAACGTGCTGTGGAACGTCTTGGGCGGAACCAGCGAGGCCGAATTGTCCGCAGAAGTCCGCCGAGTTGATTTGGTCGAAGGTGACGTGGTGCTGTTGTGCAGCGACGGACTGTATCGCTACCTGGACGGCGCGGCGATCGCCGAGCAAGTCGGAAAGCAAAATGCACTGCCAGAGCTTTGCAAGACCCTGATCCAGATGGCCAACGACGCGGGCGGCGAAGACAACATCACGGTCGTTGTCGCCAAACCAGAACCCAACCATTTGGCGTCTCACGAAAGGGTCGCTCAGTGCCCTGACGAAGTTTCCACGATTGTGACAAGCAACTCCAGCATCGCATTGGACGACACGCTACCTGACGACACGTTGCCAGGCGAATGAGCCACGCACCCGCTCAATTGCGGCCGCCGGTCGGTCTCGTCGTCGGTGGCATCTGCGGGATGATTTCAGCGTTTCTGTATACGGGCGCCAACATTGCGCTCAGACAGAGCGTTGCCTTGGACCCGTTCTTGGTCGCAGCCGTCAAGGCTCTGCCGACCGTGGTGGTATTGCTGCCGATGCTGATCTGGATGCGGCAAGCCGGTCGACCGATCGCGACCAGCACTCAGTGGGTGGGACGATTTATCCTCGTGGCTTTGATCGGACAGTTCGTCGGCAACGGAGCTTTTCAGGTCGCGCTGCAGCAAATCGGCCTGGCCGCTTCTGTGCCGATCACTCTGGGTGTCTTGATCATCGGCGGTGCCATTTTGGGACGGTTGATTCTGGGCGAGCCCGTCAGCAAGGTAAAGATCTTGGCGATGGTCACCCTGATCGCCGCGGTGATCATCCTCTCGCTTCCCCACTCCGGTGAGTCCAATCTCGATTCGGTTTCCAAGACTGATGTTCTCTGGGGAGCCGGGTTTCTCTGGGGAGCACTGTGCGCCGCCGCGTCCGGTGCAGCCTATTCGCTCTTTGGCGTCACCATGCGTCAAGCCATGACCGGTGGGTTGTCCGCGCCGGTTGCGATGTTCATCAGCGGATGCGTCGGCTCGGTTTCTCTCTGGTCGTTTTATCTTGTGCGGTCAGGTTGGCAGCAGCTCTGGGTGGTCACCGCGGATCAGTGGTGGGTGATGCTGATTGCAGGCATTTTGAACTTCAGCGCCTTTGTGGCCTTGGCGATTGCGCTCAAAGCATTGCCCGTTGTTGCGGTCAATCTGATCAACGCGTCCCAGGTCGCGATGGCTGCCTTGGCCGGCGTCCTGATGTTTCATGAACCCCTCACCGGCACCCTGATGTCGGGAATCGCATTGACCTTCACCGGCCTGCTGATCCTGACCGCTGGACGCCGTAAAGGTTGAACGGGGGCTCACGCAGATTTTGACGCTATCGAAGACTTCCGATCGCTCTACAATGCTGTAACCGGCCTCGAACTCGCCGTTTGCCCCCTGTTTGAAGCGTTTTCTGATGCAATTACCGATCATCGACCAGCCCGAAATCGACGCTGCCGCCAAACTGGCGCCCGCGATGTCGCGTGATTATCTTTCCAATCTGACCGCCGGTGGTCGCGTTCCCACCGGGCCTGTCGCGGCACGTTCCTTACCGATGACCATGCGTGAGGCGCGCAAACGGGGCTGGGATGAACTGGATGTCGTGTTCATCACCGGTGACGCGTACATCGACCATCCAAGCTTTGCGATGGCCATTTTGGGCCGTGTCCTGGAGGCGGCCGGTTATCGGGTCGGAATCATCAGCCAACCCGAGTGGCGGAACTGCGATGCTTGGAAAGAGTTCGGTCGACCACGCCTTTTCTTCGGCGTCAGTGCGGGCAACATGGATTCGATGATCAACCACTACACCGCGAACAAGAAAGTCCGAAACGACGACGCGTACTCGCCCGGTGGTCGCATCGGCCGTCGCCCCGACCGCGCGACACTGGCGTACTGTCAGCGGGCTCGGGAAGCGTTCAAGGGTGTTCCCGTGATCGCCGGCGGTGTGGAAGCTTCGCTGCGTCGCTTAGCCCACTACGACTATTGGAGCGACAAGGTCAAACGCAGCATCCTGATGGACAGCAAGGCAGACCTCGTCGCCTTTGGCATGGGCGAGAACGCGATTGTGGAAATCGCGCGGAGGCTGGAGGCGGGCGAGACGGTCAAGGACCTGCGTGACATGCGAGGTGTCGCCTACACCCTGGGGGCATCCGAGGAGATTCCCGAGGATGCACTGCGGCTGCCCAGTTACGAAGAAGTCTGCAGCGACAAAATGGCGTTCGCCGAAGCGACACGGATCATCCACAACGAAACCAATCCGCACAACGCGCAGCGGTTGGTGCAGCAGCACGCAGCGCAAGCGGTCGTTTGCAACGTCCCGCAGATGCCGATCTCCGAAGCCGCGATGGATCAGATCTACGGATTACCCTACACCCGTCAGCCGCACCCGATCTACAAGGAACCCATTCCCGCGTACGAGATGATCAAAAATTCCGTCACGATCATGCGAGGCTGTTTCGGTGGCTGCACCTTTTGTTCGATCACGGCTCACCAGGGACGCATCATCCAGTCCCGCAGCAAAGAATCGGTGCTCAAGGAAATCTCCAAGATGGCCGAGGAAAAATCCTTCACCGGCGTGGTCAGTGACATCGGCGGCCCGACAGCCAATATGTACCAAATGCAGTGCACCAAGCCGGAGGTGGAAGCGGTCTGCCGACGTCAATCTTGTGTGCATCCCAAGATTTGCAAGCTGCTGGGTGTCGATCACACACCGGTCATCGAACTGATGCGAGAAGCACGAAGTCTGCCGGGTGTAAAGAAAGTGCTTGTGGCCAGTGGCATCCGCATGGACTTGGCCCGTACTTCACCGGAGTACCTCAAGGAACTGACCGAGCACCACGTCGGCGGAAAACTGAAAGTCGCGCCGGAACACGTCGATGCCGGTACGCTTCACAAAATGCGCAAGCCCAAGAACGACGACTTTGAACACTTCACCGAAGTCTTTGAGAAAGAATCCAAACGCGTTGGTAAGAAACAGTTCATCGTGCCGTACTTCATCGCCTCGCACCCGGGCAGCGACGTCAATGCGATGATCGAGCTGGCGTTGTTCCTCAAGCGAAACGGCTACAAGCCTGATGCGGTGCAAGATTTCATTCCTGCGCCCTTGGATGTCGCAACCACGATGTACTACACCGAGATGGATCCGTTTACCAAGCAACCCGTGTACATCGCCAAAGCGATGAAAGAACGCAAGATGCAGCGGGCGTTGATGCAATTCTTCAAGCCTGAGAACTACTTCGAGGTCCGCGAGGCGCTGCGATCAGTTGGCCGCACGGACTTGATCGGCGACGGCTGTGACAGCCTGATCCCATCACGACCACCATTGGAAGCGGTCAAGAAGCGTCGCAAGGACGCGAATAAACGATTCCGGGGCGACTACGTCCACACCATCCCCGGCACCGAAGATGCAGCGGCGCCAGCAGACGCCGGTGAAGAGTTAAAAAAAGGCAGCAAGAAACAACGCCGAAACCGCAAGAGCACCGGCTACCGCCCCAAACGCCGAGGCGCCGATAACTGAGAACAACGCCGCCCAACATTCATCAACCGCCCCCTCTGCTTCACTCGTCTCATAGGTCTCATAGGTCTCATCTGTCCCATAAGTCCCATCCGCGACGACGGAACCACGTGGAGACAACGCCCAAGCAAACGAGATGGATTGCAACCCTCTCAGCCGGCCCGTGCGATTCGCGAAAGTAGATCGATGAGGATCGCGTGTTGTTTGTCCGGGTCGAATCGCATTGCAGCAGTAGCGATTGCATTTTGCGAGAGCTGGGACCGCAATTCAGAATCGTTCGCGATGCGCATCAGTGATTCTGCATGTGCATCGATATCTCCGGGGGGAAACAGGAGAGAATTGTGTTCATGGCTGAGAAAGGTTGATGGTCCAGCGTGCCGGCCTGTCACGACGGGTAACCCAGCCCCCAAAGCCTCTGCAAATGCGACGCCAAAGGCTTCACATTGATTGGTCACCGGATCCTGGCGAGTATGCGCAGTAAAGACGTGCGATTCGCCAAATAGCTTGGCGCCCTGCGCGGCGCTGACAACTCCAGGAAAGTCGACCAGGTGATCGACTCTCAGACGGATCGCCAGATTGCGACATTCGTTGAACAGCGTTCCGCCCCCCGCCATCACGAGCCTCGCCCTCAAGCCGCGACTGACTGCCAATGCGAATGCCCGCAACGTTTCGATAGGCCCTTTAAAGCCGACGAACCTCCCCAAGTACAAGAAATGCACAAGATCAGTACTCACTCGAGTAGCGGTTCGAGTGATTGGCACTCCGAAGTACCAAGTGGTGACGCGATCCTCAGCTATGCCGTGTTCGATCAGTCGATGCCGAGTGAAGTCAGAATTTGCGATCATGTGAGAGTACTGACTCAGTCGCACGACTCGCTGCAAATAGCCATCCGAGTATCGTCGCCGACCCTTGGCGTTCTTGAGATCGAACGTCACGTCGTACCCATGGCAGTGAACTGCCAATGGAGTTCGCAGGCTTCTCCAGCACGAATCAAGCCGGGTCGCCAAGTTCACGTAGTGGCAGTACACGAGGTTTGCCCGGGCACCTCGCACAGAGCTGACCAGAGCACGACGACGTGGTGGTGCAAATATGAAATCGTCGGTCAAGCGAGTCTTACGCACCAACGACCACCACTGCCGCATGAGAGACAACGTGTTCGATGAAGTCGAGCCACTGGTGTCAAAGTAGGCGTCGCCACAGATGTACTGTTGCATGGCGTCTCGAATTCTCGCCAGCCACAACTCACTTGATCGATTGAAATAATGGGCCACCAAGTAGGCTCTTAATTCCATATTGGATACTCCCTATGGCCTGAACAAGAACAAAACAAAATGACCAAGGCCCATCCGTGCAGCTGCATCGTCAAGTCTAGATAGACGCCTATTGAATTCACTGTGGCTTTTGAGCTACGAGGAAATACCCAAGTGGGTACTTGGGTGAAGTTCGTTGAGAAATTCGTTTCCCAATGCCAGTCCGAACAAACCTTGCGACAAACCATTGAACAAACGAGGCGGCAATGCGGCCAACCACCGGAGTCATTGAAAGCGTCTTTGCTGCAAGATCCCCGACCACTTCAGGGATTCCCCCGATCGCCTCCAATCGCACCATCTGAAGCCCTGATCCCGACACGAATCGCTTCAATGCAAACTCAGTGTAGCGGTAGTAGTCATGCGGTGATTCATGAATGCAGTAATAGAAAGGCACGTTAAGGATGAGTTTACCGCCCGGCGAAAGAATTCGAGCAATGTCCTTGATCAAGGCGTCCGGCGTTGGGATGTGCTCCAGTACGTCTGACAGAAGAACGGTATCGAACTCTTGCTCCCCAAACGGTAGCGGCTGCGAAAGGTCGTGTTCGACATCGAGATGCTGAACGTTGTGCGGCGAAGCTTGCCAGTCTACGCAGACGACTTCGGCGACGTGAGGGCGGTACAAAGCATAGAGCGGGACCGTTCCGCAACCGACATCGAGCAGGCGCCCACGGGAGTGTCGAGGCAGATTCTCTGCGTACAACCGCGCAACTAGGTCGCCAATCAATCTCGACGAAACTCCCACCAATGCCGGATCACGAGACGCGACGGCGGATGAACCACGCAGTACATATTTTCCCGGTTTCCAATCGCTCTCGTTCTTCATCGTTTCAGTATCCCAGATTCCTCGATTATCTACTCGTGTTTTCGCTGGCAGTATCTTCATCGACTGGGCCATCGCTGACTGGGCCATCGCTGACTGCGCCATCGCTGACTGGGCCATCGCTGACTGGGCCATCATGACGATTGCCCTTCGACAAGAATCCCACCATCGCGATGCCTCGCCTAAAGTCAGAGGCTCGGGGAATCCAGATGTCCCTCCATTTCGATCCGGTTTTGGAAACGAAGCTAATGCTCAGGATCAAACTGATGCAAATGAGAGACACTGACGTTGCAATGGCAGCGCCAACGACCCCAAGCCCCGGGATCAGGAGCGTGTTGAGCACACAGTTGACGACCAACCCAACGACAGATGCATTGAGCGTTGCTCGAAACTCTGTCACGACGGCTAAGTACGCCGAAATCGCCCGGGCAGGCGTCAGTACGATGTACCCCGGCAAGATCCACCACAGGGGCTTCATCGAGTCGGCGAATGCATCGCCCCAAATCGCACGCAAAAACCAGGGACTGGCCAAAGCAATCAAAACTCCTGCAAAGACGGTAAATAGCGTTATGCAGCGACTGGCATCGCAGACGTCAGTCGCATTCATCTCCTTGCGAGCAACCGACGGATACAACACAAAGCCAACCGAATCGCCCAAGTGGTTGAGTTGTGAAGCGAGGAATACAGCAGGAACATAGATTCCGAGCGATTCCTCGCCGACGAAATATGCCAATAAAAAGAGGTCAAAGCGGTAGATGAGAAGTTGAGATATTCGATTCAGGCTCGATCTCCAACTGCGTTGGAACAACTCCTTCAAGCTACTGAGACGAGCAGTTCGACGTTCGGCAACATCTGGCGATTCATCTTGGAGCCCAATCGCCCAAACCATTGCCACAGATGTGATCGCTACGTAAGTGCTGGCCAATACGATCAACGCGGCCTCGGGCGTCAAGAGTTCGCTCCACCAAAGGGCAGCGATTATCGGTAGATTCAGCAGTGGTGGCAGCAAGATCAGGGCGTTGGCAAGACTTGTCTTTCGCAAACGACGCAGAACTCCAATTTCCAGTAGATGCACAAGGGTTGAAAGGGAGATCACACAGCATGCAACAACGGATGCCCAACTCACCTGATCGACAAGCAGAAACATCAGACAGCATGTGACAACTGCTGTTGGCAATAGCATCGCAAAGAGGTACCAGAGGACGATGCGATCAACTCGCGGACGTCCAATGGTTGTATCCGCCGGCATGCTGACGATGGCGGTGCCGACTCCTGCCTCGCACACTTGCCCGATTTGAACCGCTAGGTTTGTTACAAGCTGATATCGTCCGTAACCCGCGACCCCCAACCCACGCCCCAGCACTGACGCTGACAGAACGCCGACCGCGGTTGTGCTGATGCTCCGGAGCAATGTGAACCGAATCGCCGAACTGGAGTGTTCTCGATGTGTAGCAACTGGAGCGTCACTCATGGTGATCGAGTTTTCGACACACGCTCATCAGGCTCTGCCCATACGTCTTCTTGCGTCGGAAGATTGTTCTCGACATTTTGCCACCGCCTATTCCTCCAGGCGAAAAATCGATAGCCCTGAGATCGAAGCAACTCATAAACATCTGACACATCAAATCCGGCCGCGGTGGACGTAATGGTGTTGATCTCGATGATGATGCTGGGCCGGAACCGAGCAAGGCTTTGCTTGGCCCCTGAAAGTACTTTGAGCTCGAATCCTTCGACATCAATCTTTACAACATCAAGACGGTCCAAGCTCATTGACCGAACCAAATTGTCGAGCATGCAGACTTCGGCTTCGGCGGTCGCCGCATGGTCCGATGAAATGGGGACGAAGCTGGTGAGCAACGAATCGTTGCACTGGTAGAGTGTTTCGGTTCCTTCTTGATCACCTAACGCAATGGGCAGTACAGAGACGTTCGTTAAATGATTCGCAGTGATGTTTGCCTCTAAATTGGTTCGAACGATCGGATTAGGTTCAATGGCCAATATCTTAGCCTGGGGCTTATCGATGGCCATCGCAACGGTGAATTCGCCGACATTCGCCCCCACATCCAGAAAAACACCGTCTGTCGGAAGCAGTTTTTTTGCCAATTGGACCTGCTGGCGATGATGCCGGCCAATCCAAAAAAAGAGATTGCCAATTCGTTCTGAGCGGTCGACGATCATTCGTTGACCCCCGCCTGGCAAGATGATTTCAACCGGCTGCTGGCTGGCTGCACGGCATCGTTCGATATCGCGTCGCTGCAGATGAGTGACCCATGGTCTGAAACCACCGGCGTAGGGCAGTCGATTCAGTTGTCTGGATACAGCGGCGAGCGTTTCCACGTTGAGAAATGTCGGCATCGATCGACTGTGTTGGATTTGGTTGAGAACAAGAACGATACCTGTTCACTGGATGCGATTCAGCGAAGAAGTTTCAGTGAGATTCGGGCAGCCAGAAACGTCGCGGTAGCTGATTCGTTTCGAAACACCCCGCACGTCAGAAGTTGTCGGATGCCACGTACGGCCCTTCACTCAATCATACTCATCGACTTGGGTGTCATTGCCACCTCGGTTTGCTCTGCCGCCCCTCAATCCGTTGGGTTGGCTGATGGCGATGAGGCTGATGGAGAGATCCGCGTTGACGGCTTCGGCGAGCTGCTCGCACAGTGCCATTGGGCTCGTCGCGTCGCCTTCCTCGGCCTCGTCAAGTCGATTCTTGACGTGCAGCCGATCGAGTGATTCCGGCATCACCTCGTAGGCATTGGAGTACCAGGCGACCGCGCGATCCTGAGCGGCTTGGCGATATGCACCGCGGGCACGGCGACTGAGATTCCACCAGCCATCGCCGATCGCAACGCTATCGACATAACTCTTGCTTCCTTGCAAATCCAGTTTCGCAATCTCCATCACCTCTTCGTTCCCCCCCTCGGCGATCAATGGCAGACCGGTACCCCAATCGCCTTTGATGAAGCACAGAAAACGCCCAAAGGCCGCGCCGGCTTCGACATTCGCAGGGTCATTTCGATAAATCGATAGGGCTTCCGCGGCTTTGTCGAACTCCTTTTGGGCCGCCAGGATCTGAGATTTGACCTTGTTGAGTAAACGTGGGATGTCTTCATCACGTTGCTGCCCCGTCAAACGATAGGCCAGACGCGCCACCGCAGCGGCTTGCAAGAAATCGTTGTCGACGACCCCGGCGTGGATGACGTGTGCGGCGCGAGTGATGATGGGGTTTCCATCAACTGAGTCAGGATCACGACCGGACAACGCATCGTTGAACGCGAGCAACCACTCGACGGTTTCGTCATACGCGTCGACTTCGAAGCGTCCGACGCGCTGGTCAATTCCTTGAATGAGCTCCGCCGCGCCGCCGGAGTCGACAGCCAGTCGCAGAGCAGCGGTCTGCAGGGCGTAGGCTCCCGCGACATCGTCCTCCATCGCCATGGCTTGTGCCAGCAAAGTCTTTGCAAGCTCTCGTTTGTCATCGTCGTACCTGGCTTCGCGAATCTGCTCGGCGAACACTTTGCGAAGCTTTTCTTGTGCGATGGCCAAATCGGCTGCACTGGGAACGGTCTCACGGACCACGACGGGTTCCGGTGCGACCGGGGCTTGTTCGGGTGGTCCACTGGGCAATCTGGAGTTGTCGTCGAGCATCTCCTCCGGTTTGGTAGACGTTGCAACAGCGGCTTCAGAGACTTCGGAGATCGTTATTTCGCGGTGAATCTTTCCTGCGAGTTGACCGTCGCCTTTGTCACAGGTCAACGCATTGAAGACTTCTATGTTGGAAAGGCCAGATGAAATCAGAACCGGCCAGCCGTTTGCCCACGCCGCGTAGGTTCCGTCTTTCCTCAGTCCGCCCAACACGGTCTTGAAGTCCGTGTCGAACGAATAAGAAAAGTCATCCGGTTTGGTCCACTCGACCGCCATGCTGTCAGGGACTTCGAGCAGTAGGATCGTGTTCTCCACTCCGTCCTCGATGCGATTGAATCGTCGAACTTGAGTACCTTGTTCGAAAATGGCGTCTGATCCACACGGGACCAAATAGTTGGTCTTGGTGTCAAAACGCTCTGGAGACACGTATTCGTCCGGGATGTACTGCAACAGCGAAAGATTGGGTTCTTTATTCCACGGTTTTTCGGGGTCAAATTTCTTGTAGAGTTCCTCGTAACCTAGATAGGGAAGCAACTCGACTCGCCACGAAAGCGTCGCGATCCCGTTTCCTGCCACGCGGTATCGAACGGGAAAGCCAGCATACTTGACCGAGTGTTTTTGCAGTGCATCGGCAATCTTTTCAATGTTGGAAACCGCGCGTTTGCGTCGCTCGGTGTCATTGAGCGGTTCGGCGGGAACCCGCTCGCTGATCGGCAGTAATGCGGGTTTCGCCGGCTCACCGGCGTCGCCGCTGGCAGTGGACTCGTCCGTTTTCGTAGCAACGTCTGATGCGGGCATCGCCCCAGGTTGCTCGTTGACGACGGGTGCCGGCGGCGGCGTGTCAGGCTTTTCATCTTGATCTTTCATTGCTTGATTGCGTGCCTGGCGTGCCTTGGCAGCCGCCATCATGCGATCGGCTTGGCTTTGTCCACAACCGGAGAGCAACAACGAAAGAACTGCGAGCGATCCAATGAATCGCGTCGCGATGGAGGGCTTGCCGTCTGTTTGAGATCGAGTGTTGACCATTTTTCTAATTGGGTTTTATCTGAATGTGGTTGGATCAGTTGCTCAGCAGTACCCTGCGGAGAAATTGATGCGTCAGTGCTCCACCACCGAGGCACCAAGTTTGAACGATCTCAAATCGATCATTTTGGTTTTGTGCATCGTTAAAAACGAGCTCCAGTCGACTGCGAGTTTCCGCCAACCGGTTCTCAACCGCAGCGTACTGCGACGCAGGTGACTGGATGGCAGCCGGGTTCCGTTTCAACTTTTCGGCGTCATCGTGCGTCACCTTATTGGACTTCGCAAGCAGGCTGGTCAAATCCTCGCTGCCATTCTCGATCGACCAAGACCACTGAGTCTCGGCGGACACCAAGACCACACTGGTCTTCTCCGCTCCACAATCAATGAATGCGATCGTGGGCGTTTTGGTAGATGCTGTCGTCGTTTCCATCTCGGCGATCGACTCGCTTTCGGGCTCGCTTTCGTCGGATTTGGACTTCTTTTTTGGTTTCTCTTTCTCGTCCTTGGTGGGATTGAGTAACTCGGGAAACTCGCAGACGGCGAAATTGACCAATGCCATGGCATCGCCTTGCATCCCAGAGACATCCAGTCCCAGCCCTTTGAGCAACTCGATGCGTTGCTCGACGGCGTGTTTGCGAGCGGCGACGATGGTGGCGGGGCGACCATGCTGCGACTCTTTCTCAAGTTCAGCCACCCACTTCACCGCGATCAACTCGTCCAGCGGAATGGGAATTCTTGCCTCGATTTCATTGTCTAAATGGGGACCGACCATCTTATCCGCCAGTGGCGGCAGTCGAACGAACCGACTGACCAGTTGACGTGACGGCAAGTTGACCCATATCGCTGCATCGGCGAGATCTTTCGATTCCAGCATCTTGGTGATGCACTGGCCGATCACTTCGCTGTGCTGGGCTTCGGAGCCTCGGCGACACAGCGGTGCATCGAACTCATCGATGAAGCAATCCGTGAAAGTGATCCCGGTTTCTCCGACAGCCAAGCATACCGCCCGGACACCGGATGCACCGATATCGATTCCCCAGCACTTCTTAGGCTTCTTTCTCAGGCTGCTGAGAAAACCTTTCTTGGGGGCGAACTGTTCCTTGATGCGACCTTGACCCAAACCCTGCAGCGCCAGTCCGAGTGCAACATTCATTCTGCCCGCGGCGGCTTTCATTTCTGGTGCGTCGAGTCCGCTGACGCAGGTGGGAACCCCCAGATAACCCAGGGGACCACCGCACCAGCTATCGACCACTGGCAACAAAGTCGGAAACGGATTTTTGGGTTCACGCTTCTTTTGCTTGAGGTCGGTCGCCAGACGCTGCACCCATCGTTTTGCGGAGGGATCATCAGGCGCATCCTTCGTCCAGCGAACCGCGAGTCGCCCCAGCACGGGAGTTGCGTAGGGCTCCACCTCAAACTGATGAGCCATCCACCTCAGGTTGTCCACGGACAATCGCATTTTCTCAAAGGCGTCGTCCTGGCCGATGGACGGGACACTGTCCAAGACGCTGACGGCATCGTCGTATCGGTGTGCATCCAAGTATTTCTTGCACCGCGAAAGCAGTTTTTTGGTGACGGCACGAGCCAAACGCTGGTAGTCCTGTTGGTCCGGCTCCAATTGCAACAGTTGGTCCAATAGCGGGCCAGCGAGTGCCCAGTCCTTCTTTGCGATGGCTGCCTGAGCGTCTCGCTCATAGCTGCCCAGTTGGTCACGCAGGGTGGTCGCCTTTTCGAGGATCGACTTGGACTCCAAATCGAGCAGATTGGTCGGAACCTTGCTGAGCAACTCGATGACGGTGACGTGGTCTTTTCTGGCGTTGGCTTCTTTCGCCCGCTGAATCACTTCGCTCGCCTGGCTGACTTCGCGACTGGCAAGCTGCTGGACCTTCTCTGCGGCAATCTTGGCCTTTTTCGCTAGATCCGCATATCGATAGTCTGTGACGGTCGAGACACGTTTCAACAAGGACTGAGCGCGATCGAAATCGTGTTGTTTGGCGACCGCGATCGCTTCTCCCATCCAAGTCTCGTATTTCTCGCGATTCGTCTCGACTGTTTTCTTCAGGTCATGGCCGCATGTCCCGCAGAACGCCTGACCTAGAAGAGTCGGTTTGCTGCATCCAGGACATTGTTCGTGCAGTGCGTGTCCGCAGCCTTGACAGAATTGCGCATCGGACAGGTTGGGGGCCTCACAGGCGCCGCAATTGATGGTCTGACCGGAGAGTGAGTGAGCGGATGCCATGAAAATGTTGCTCAGCGTGTTCCTTGAACAAATGACGGATGGTGGGGCAGGCAGTGAGACGGCCTGAACCTCAACGTTGATCCAGATCGACGACCGCTCCCATCAACGGAAACCAATTGGAAAAGTCGTGGTTCTGTGGATCGCCGACTTGAACATATCCGTGTTTTTCGTCTGCATTAAAGGTCACCATCGGGCAATCTTTGGGAACAATGATGCTCAATCGATAACTGCCTTCGGTCGTGGTCGGTGTGAGTTCCGCACGCAATTGCTTGGGCTCGATGTCCAAGACCTCCACATGACGAGAGATGTCTCCGCGAACTCGACAGATCAAGTGAAATCGGTGCTCCTTGCTCGAGTCCAGCGTTCCGATCTCCAGCCCTTGCTCCATGTGAATGTCGGGGCTGTAAAAGTTGATCGGTGCGCGGACGGTGCCCTTGTACTGAATCTCGTGTTCGATCGTCTCACTGCCATCAGCGGGGCGGACGACCAAAGTCAGCTTTCCGGTGTAGTCTTCGTGCGAATTGGTGGAGGTGAACAGGTTCAGTTTCCAAGCCGAGCGTGGATACTTGTCGGCCAATTCTGGTGCGGAGTTGTCGATCGGTTCGGCGTGCCATTCAAACGGCTCGCGATCTGCGCGAACGTCTTCGATGACAAAGTCTTCCCAAAGTTGGCTAAACACCACAAACCTGGAATCGGTTTCCACTCCCGGATCCGTCTTGTTGAAACCGATCGAGTCCGGAGCAATGAACTTCGCCCGGACTTCGCCGACAACCGCCAGTTCGATCGTCTCGTGCTCCGGATCATTGGTGACCAACACCGCAGTCTGGCGGTACTTTTCGGCTTGGTATCCCGTATTCCAAGTCAGCGTCACGGTGGTCTCTTCACCTGGCATGACGAGTCCGTCCTTCAAGTCTCCGACGGTGCATTTGCAACTGGTTTCACGCAGGGTCAGAGTCAGTGGATCGGTGCCGGTATTGCCGATCGTGAAGGTGTGTGACTCTGTGGTGTGGGGATCGATCATTCCGAAATCGTGCGAGCGTTTCTTCAAGCTCACTTTCGGACGCGCCGCTTCGCCAAGCTCCTTGACCTGCTGAAGCTTCTCTTTTCGCTGCTTCAACGCCGTGAGTTTAGCCTCGTATTCGGCGCGACGGCTGTCGGGAACCCCGAACGGCTTGTAGGTCACCGTCAACGCGAACGCTGCCGTCACACAGGCGAAGACCAAGAGGAATGCAAGAAACCAACTGAAACGTTTGGCGAAGGTATTCATGTTTTGTTTTGAGTTGTAGCGTAGAACGAAAAAGCCCTCGCGGCTGCATGGCAACCGCGAGGACCGAGTTTTCAAGGTGATTATGCTGCGTTAAGCAACGTTAGGATCACTCGAAGACACCTTTGAAGTACATGTCGTTGAGGAACAGTCCACCGAAGAACTGGTCGCGGCTCATTTCGACGGTGTCGTCAGCATATCCCACTCCGTCCACTTCGGTTTCTGACAGACCGGTGACGCCGAAGCCTGGGTTCAGGAAGCCGTCGGCGTTGTCGTCATAGAAGGTCTTGACCGAGCCGTCACCCATCAGGATGTTGGCCGAACCTTGGTGAAGAGCGAACCAGTCACGAGTGTCTTGCAGGTAGACGCCGTATCCGGTCGATGCAGCACCAACGCCAATGCCGGTTCCTTGAGGAGAAGCACAAGCAGCGGTCGTGGGCTGGCTACGCTCGCAGCTCAGTTGGTTTGCCAAGGTCACGCCACCACCGATCAGGTTGATCGACTTGCTGCCGGTGTCCCAGTAAGCAGGACCGTCGTTGAACGCTTCGGTGAGCAACTCACCAGCTTTGATCAACTCTTTGCTGGTCGCGTCGTTCAACGCAGTACCATAGTGGTCGTCTGGGCTGATGATGAGGTCAGCACCCAGGATGGCTTCGTCGATGTCACCAGGAGCGGCACAGCCGATCAGGCCAACGTTGCTGGAGCTGACGCGGCTCTTGTCCAAAACGGAAGCAGCCAGAGGACCGGTCGTTCCACCGAGTCCCTTGAACTTGCCACCGGTCAACGAGAACAACTCGTTCTTGGTGGTGTCGACCAAACCAGTTGCGGTTTCGGTCTTGATCATTCCACGGACCAAGTGCCAGCTAGCTGCGTAGTTGGTGTTGAAGCCGTTTTCCAAGAAGTAACGAGCAACCAGAGAGGCACGCTCTGCACTGCTTGCATCGGTTCCGGCGAAGCCAGTTGAACCAGCGCTGGGGCCGTTGACGCCAGCCCAGCTCGTCATGTTTCCACAGAGACCTTTGCTCAAACGAGCAAGAGGAGCATTGTCCTTGCTGTCGTTGGTGTCGCCGCCGATCAAGTCGTTGAGCTTCTCCGAACCCTTCAGAGGATTCGATGGGTCCAACGATTCGTTCATGTTTGCGTCACCGATGTTGACCAAGTCAGCGACCCAGCCGTAGGTGTCCATGCAGCCATCGCGCTTGAAGTCGCTAGCACCCGAGCACAAGGCGCCACCGGGGTTACGGACACTGTACTTGAACAGACCAATACCAACGTTCTTGAGGTTGGCACGGCACTGAGCAGCACGAGCTGCTTCACGTGCCTTGGTGATTGCTGGCAACAACAAAGCTGCCAACAGAGCGATGATGGCGATAACCACCAACAACTCGATCAGGGTAAAACCTGCATTTCGCTTACGCGACATCTCAAAATTCCTTTCGGATTTCTCTGGACGAGCGGTACATTGCTCGGCCAAAATGGGGGAACTACCAGCAGGGGGAAGCGGCGAGACTCCGATGGCATGGTCGTTGACTCCGACCGCCTCGCCATCCTCGTCGCTTCTCCTGCACCACTACAAATACGGACTGAATTCGCACGCGTTGCTTCAGGCAACGCCGTCTCTCCTCCGCGGTTCCTGAACATCAGATCAGGTTGGCGAAATTAGAAACCATTCAAGCGAAAGCAGTATTCAGTCAGTGTTAGAAACGCGTGAATCTGTCTGAGGACTTTCTTTCGCTCGTCAGCGTCGATGGTGATTCCCAATCGGTCATCCCAACTCCACGTGACGCGGGTCATTTCAACAAGGAAAAGTCGATCCACAACTTCAAATTGTCGATCTCATCGAGTCTTCATCATTCCTTTGCAAAGACGGATTCGGGCGAGAGACCGCAAACGCAGTAAACACCAATGAATTCCGGGGAAATCACCCAGAAGGGCCAGGAACGCTTCACACTTTCTTAACAAAATGGGCGAGCGGGGAATCGTGCTTTGCGGGGGCACGTCAGCCTAGCCCGGATCATATTCATCAGCCGGCACGCGATAGCGTCCGGTTCCCGAGTACAGGTGCAAGAACCGGACGCTATCGCGTGGCGGCTGATGTGCGCAGACTGTTTTCGTGCCAATCCGCGCAAGCCGTTTCACGCAAACGTGTTGTGAGTCGCATGAATCATTCGGGCTAGTGCCGTGTCCAATCCAAGAATTAGGGTTACCCGTAGCGAAAGTCGTCAAGACTTTCGGCAATCTGCACGTTGCCGAAACTCTTGACGAGCTTCGCTACCCGAAAACCAAGCTGACGAGAAGCACTCGTGCCAAGATCATGAGTTGAGCTTTGATACCAGCACGAAGCGCAAGTGAGTGATTCACGGCGCTTCGTTCACTCGATTGCGTTTCGTGCTGGTATTTGCCTTGCTTCCAAGCAACGTCAATTCAAATTCGCAGCACTAGAAAGACTGACGTACGGGTTTCGAATTAGCGGTATGTCAGTCTAGAAAGACTGACGTACTTATTGTCACTGGTTCAGTTGTTCCTGGATCACTTCGCCAGAGGCTCGGGTTCCAAGTGCTCCCCATAATCCGTACGGGCTCATCGAGCCGACGGTGCTGTGGCCGGTGCCATTGGTCCATACGTTGGAATCGTGAACATCACCGGCTTCGATGGAGTCGCTCAAAAAGACCACCGCACCATCGCCCATCAGCACATGGACACCGCCCTGGTGACGACTGCTCGGTGGTGCCATTCCCATCGAACTGGCATCGCCCGTCGCACCGCCGCCCAGGCACACCATTCGGTTGGGAGGCAAAATGGTGTTCATTGCGGTAAAGGAGGTTCCGCCGGACGCCCAACGAGCGCCACGTCCTTCGGCCGATCCCGCGAGCGTGGGCGCGTTACCTCCGTCGGTACCCGTCGACCAAAAACGCGGTCGATTCGGACTGACAAACATTTCGTCATGCTCGCAGACATCGGGCTCGTCGCGAATTTCATCCGATTCGACTTGGATCGCCGCGATCGTTCTCACGTCACGATCGCCCAGATCGGTTGCGATTTCTCCACCAAAGATCGTATTGGATAGCCCGTCCAGCACATCACGAAAACGCATCTTTCGGCGTGCCACGAATGCGCCACGACACGAAGCATTGGCATCGATCGCGACGCTCGACGGTGCGGGGTTCTGTACGATAAAGTTGTTGGCGATCCACGGACCTTGGTCCATCATCGGAGTGGAGTCACCCAGGCAAGCGGCGTAGTTGGTCCGCCCGAAGGCTGGGAGCCCTTGCCCGGGATCGCTCGGGCATCGCAATGTTGGGATTTCGATCTGCCAAGGAACATAGCCTGCTTGCGACGTCCGTGGTCCCATCGCAGGCCATGGCGGAGTGCGAACGGCTGTGCTGCTAAAGATCTGTTGATTTGGGTTGGAGATCTGCTCCCAAATGCCTTGTTGCTCAAAGAATGGGGTCAAGCCGACCCAGATCGACAAGTCCATTCGGTTGTCCTGATCGGTCGTGCCATCCAGGCCGTTTACCCAAGTCCCACCTTTGTAAGTAGGCAGTTGTTTGTAAGTGCCGTGATAGTTTTGGATGGCAAGACCGAGTTGTTTGAAGTTGTTGCTGCAGCTCATTCGTCGCGCCGCTTCTCGCGCGGCTTGGACTGCGGGCAACAGCAGTCCGACCAAAATGCCAATGATGGCGATGACAACAAGCAGTTCAACAAGCGTGAAACCGTGTGAGCGTCGCAGTGAGGGTGAACAGGGACGCGAGGATGAAAGGGATGAATCCATGACCAGGGAGCTCTATTTGAAAGTATGAATGCAGGGATAACTCATCGATGGAAGCCATACCGGCGAACATCGATCGTGCAGCGCAAGCGATACTCGCGGAGGAGTTTCGCTACGTGCAAACTTGGAGTTGAATCAGCGCTGACGTGTCAAACACGCAGTGCATTCATCGGTGGTCCGCGTGTCAGATTGGCGGACGAGAGGAGCAACGGCAGCAGTGGAGCATCGCTTACCGCAGCGATGTCGGTGACGATGACAATGCCAGTGATCGTGGCATCTACGGTCACACGATCGGTGGTCAGTGTTCGCGCCGTACACAGCAAACACAAATCGGAGCATTCGTGATGACTGCCGCGGTCATATTGCGGCACCGTAGAGCCATCCGAGCAGTCGGCACCAACCTCAGCCGCCTCGCTAGGCTGGCACGCGGAGGCAACCGAGGGCGTGAAGGAGCTGCAACAACCACCGCAACAGTCGGGCGATGGCTCAGCATCGCAAACCGCGACATTCAGTGATTCACACCGTTCGGCTCGGTCGCCGTCTTGCTGGTGATCGTGGTCGGTGGCGTCGACATGGCAGCAAGAAACGCTGCCACCGGTTGCCACGTGATGGCCATGATGGTGCATCGCCGGCAGGAGTAAACCTCCCACCAGATAGCCCAGCAAAGCGATTCGAGCAACGAGTTGTGACACAGACGGGTCCAAGAGCCAATTTCAAACAGAAATCACTGATTCACCCTAAACAAACGGCCGTCCCAGCAAAAGGGCGATCCGTGTAAATCTTTGGTGAAATCCAGAACATAGGGCCGACGCCACCTGTCAATTTGCGGCAAAGATCCCTCGGTCTGAATGCTACGAACACGGACAGCATCGGGTTCGGCGAAGGGCATTTGGCAACCACTGTCACCTCCCTCTGGAGACCTGGGTGAGGTCGCGATCAGCCGCTGAGGCGAATGCGAGGGAGGGGGGCGGTCTGAGCAATTGAGCGTTTGGGATTGGGAAAACGCTTGCCGGGGCACGCTATCGATTTGGAAAATCGAGCGACATTGTCGTTCGACTTTCCAAGTCGAAAACGAACGCTACCAACCGCCTTAATCCGCGACGCACACTGTCACCTTCCCAAAGGAACTTGGGTGAGGTCGCGATCAGCCGCTGAGGCGAATGCGAGGGAGGGGGGCGGTCTGAGCAATTGAGCGTTTGGGATTGGGAAAACGCTTGCCGGGGCACGCTATCGATTTGGAAAATCGAGCGACATTGTCGTTCGACTTTCCAAGTCGAAAACGAACGCTACCAACCGCCTTAATCCGCGACGCACACTGTCACCTTCCCAAAGGAACTTGGGTGAGGTCGCGTTTAGCCGTTGAGGCGACTGCGAGGGAGGGGGGCGGCCTGAGCAATTGAGCGTTTGGGATTGGGAAAACGCTTGCCGGGGCACGCTATCGATTTGGAAAATCGAGCGACATTGTCGTTCGACTCTCCAAGTCGAAAACGAACAGCCCAGGCTTGCCCGGGATTTATTTTTCCGGACCTCCATCGGGTGCCCTGCCCGGGAGTGGACTGGCTATACTCACAGCTCGTTCCCGGCGTCGTGGAGGGTGTATCGAGCTACTCATCACGGTCAGCGGGATTAGAGTCCGTCTTGTTTGGTATTGGAGTAACTCAAGATGCGCAATCATGTTTTGAATCGAGTGCTGTCGACGCTGGCACTCATGCTTGTAATCAGTCCGACCGCCGACGCGGGTGGGTTCCTGAAGCGATTGCTGGGGCGCTGTGATCGACCATCAAGCAGCGTATGTGTCACGCCGCCGGTTTCCACGCCACCCGTCCAATGCAATCCCTGCTGCCAACCCACTGTTGTGGTGAATCCGTGCGGTGGTCAGGTCGGCACAGAAGTCATGCCGATGCAGAGCGTCGTCTATTCCACGCCGGTAACGATCGCGGCCCCCTTAGGCTGCGCACCCTGCGGCGAATTCTCTACATCCGTTGGATTCTCTGCTTCTATCGCCGACACGAAGCCGTGCTGTTGGAATTACGAGCGTCTTGATGGAGAAGGAACGGATCTGTCCATCGCGGACATTGAAAAGATCAACAAGGGAGGCTATTGGACACTCATTCAGAGACGGACGGACCCGGATGAGACGATTCCCTACGTGGCTCTCGAGTGGGAGCAAGATCCGAATAAAGTACCGAACCCAAAAGTGGCCCCCAAATCAGACCCCATCTATCAAATTACGCAACATTCTTGGTGCAAAGTGATGGAGTACCTGAAAACTACCGTGCGATTGAAGGATAACTTCACGGCACCAACAGATGTGTCGCGTGAAGAAAAAGAAGCATTTGATCTTATTGAAACCGCTCGGCGAACGGTACGCGACGGAAGGGAAACACAACCGTCAGATACTGACGGATTTGACCAAACCGTAAAAACTCTCTTTAACTGCACCGTCTGCAATGCACCAAACTTTGGTTGCTCCTATGGAGGCGGATACGAGGCCTACATGAAATGTATGTCAGAGCGAATGGCGGGTTGTCTGCAGTGTTTTACTTGCAGCAGTTCTGGGTGTGTTGAGGGCAACTGCTCTGAAGGATACTGCAAACAGAATTGCTGCGGCGTTGTCGAACAATGGTGATTGTTGCTCAACCACAGCATCAAACCATAATCGCTTGTGGATTTCGTCGTAGGTTGGCGGCAGTGCGATAAGTCCTGGCCGCTGACGCGTCGCGGCTCACGATGGGATGAAATTTCGGGCTACTGTGAATCATTCTGCACCAAGTAGATCGACTCCAGCGGCGCGCGATGGAGCGCCGACTCTGGATTGTAGCGATGATACGGCAATGCATTGAGATGCAGATTGGTGCGAATGAACATCCCCTTAACGTTTCCCGTCAGCCAAGAACCGCAGATGGGGTCGTTGATGAATAAGCCCCAGCGATTCGGGATCAACGTGTCGAACCGCCTTGGATACGCGTTTCCTAAATATTCCTCGTAGTCTCCACCTGCCCTGCCAATTTCCAGCACGTGGAGCCATGGAATGCCATCGTTGTACGTGCTGCGCACCGCTACATTGAATTCATCGTACGTCGGCAGTCGATAGCCGTTGATCTTTAAGTTCGGCGTCCATGGATTATGATAAAAACCGTCCTCCTGTTTCTTGTCTCGTTCGGCATTGTAGGAGTAGACGGGCTGAAGCCCGTTCCGCTTGCTCAGCCAATTGCAAAACGAAACCGCGTGGCGAAGGTCGATGTTGCTGATCGGGTAACTGAGGTCGCCTTGGAGTTCCACAGGCATACGCCCCTCAGGAAGGTACTCAACACGATCGGTCTTGCCGTCGGCCAGGGGAGCGGGATCGTCGAGAAACTCTTTATACAGTCGTCGTGTCACAGGCTGCATCGCGAACCAAACATTGACGACGACTTTCCCAATATGAGGTTCATCTTGTGTTCGAGGAATCTCGTAGAAAGGGTATTCCCCGGCATCAATTTTGCGCATCGGAATGCTTTCAGGTCCGATTTTCCAATTGGCGTTGGCCGGCGGTTGCACCGCAATCGTTGAAACGTCGTCGCCCATGTGAGTGGCCAAGAATCGTCCCATCGAATGCATGCTTGCCTTGGGGTGATTGATGAGCGGTTCGTAATCCAGACCGATTTCTTCTGCTCGAAGTTGCTCCTTGCGAAACGATCCCAACACCACACCTGTGTGATAACGGATGTCATCATCATCGGTTTGCGTGAACAGAGTTGCCCAGGGTTTCGCACTGCCGTGAAATCGACTGACTTCGGTCAAGAAAGCACAGTCGATCTTTGCATCGTCCGTGCCTTGCAAATAGCTCTCGGCGACCGACGTATCTCCCAGTTCGACCAACAGTGCGGCGGCGCGAGCACTGGCAATAGACGACTTTGAGTCGCTCAACAGTTTCAACACAGCCGGTGCATCCGTCATGCGTTTTGCCGTTGCCGCGATGGGTTCAAAGTATTCCGTCGGCGCGGTTTCGATGCCGCTGGCGAGCTGGCTGAATGAAGTCAATTGCGATTGCAAATAGAGGTTTGCTCTCAGGGACGCTTCGGGATTGAGCGAGTTGCTCCAGGGCCGCAATGCATCGACCGCGTCAGAGCCAAATTTGTCCAAATCCGCCATGTGTTCTTTGATGTCTCCGGCGGGGCCATGGATCAACGCATCGATCTTGGATGCCAACTCAGATCGCCGAGACTCCGCGGACTCTTGCCTCGCATGGATCGCCTCACTTCGTTGATGCCATGCGACGATGGACATGCCCACAAAGGCCAGTAAAGCCAACGCGGTCATCGAGATGCGACCACTGTGGTGACGTGTCGCCGCTCGCAGAAAGCTTCTTTGGGTCGCGTTCTTCTTGGTCCCAAATGGCGACATCGCCACCAACGTCAGGTATTCAACGTAGCCCGGCATCGTTCCGCTGCCCGGTCGTGTTGCCCAAGACCGACTCAGCTCGTTCAAACGAACACCGACGCGACCCCGCAGTGTTTGTTTTTTGGTTCGATCAATCCACTGGCGAATGGGTTGGACGAGAAAATCGTGCGAGAGCCGATACTGTGTGTGGTTTGCCGTCTCGCCAACCCCGTCGACTTGTACACCTGAGCCATAGTCGTTTTGAACAACGCCAATGACGCAGACGTCTTCCCCGAGAATCCGCAAACAGTCTTCCAGCAGGTGTCCGTGACCCGATCCTGCCAGCAAGGCGGCCAATTCAGCTTTGGTTTTCGTGTTGGTCATTACCGAGTCGCCCTCGAGCGGCAGCAGTGCTTCCAGGATCGGCAGAACGGCCGGCGCAACGCGGCGATACTCGGGAGATCTGGAACCGGTGCCCGATGTCGGTGTGAACAATTCTTGGAAGAACAAGCTGCACGCGCCCGAGACGCCACCCGCCGCCTTCAGTCCACGCGGCGACCAGTCCTGCAGCCGCAACATTTGCGAGAACATCACCAAATGAACGCAGATCACCGAACCGCCCACACTGAGTTCGTCGATGGCTTGGGTGATGAATTGCGATTGCTTGGACGAGAGAGGTTCCGGGGACTTGGGCAGTGTTCCCGATTCACGACCGATCGCTTCCAAGATCCGGCTTGCATGATCACGATCCAACAGGTCCACCGAAGCGATATTGCGTCCTTCCTGGAGTGGGATCTCCAACCATTTCAAAAACTCGGTCGCCGCCATCCAGTAGTCGTCACGAATCACGACCAACGCACGAATGTGTTGTCCGTCGCACTGCCGCAGAGCTTCGGCAAAATCACGGCGTTCCTCCAACGTCGCCTCACGCGACCAAGCCTCAAACTGATCAAACACGATCAGTAACTTGCGGAACGGATGACTCGATTCGTCGCTTCGCAACCGCGTCAAAACGTCTCGCAGCGACGAACCTGTGTTCTTTTCGCTGGGAATCTGCGAGGCGATGATGCGAATGATGCGATCGGCCAAATCGCCCGGTCGGCATTCGACATAGGCGGTACAGACACCGGGACCCAGGTTGGGGATCAATCCGGCGCGGACGTACGAAGATTTTCCGGAGCCACTGGGGCCGTACAGCACGCCGACGGGATGTTCCTTGTCGGGCTGGTCACTGTGAACCCAGTGCCGCCAAAAGAGGATTGATTCGGGCAGCCCAGAATGATCGCGTGGGCCAGGGATCAGCTCCAAATAGGCGTCCGTATCGTCTTCCGTGTAAGGCTGCAAACCACGCGACCGCACGCTGATCTTGGAACTGCGGACGGAGCTCTCATTGCGACTGGAGAGATCCGACCCCGGATGCGACACACTTACCAAGGCTTGACCCATGTATGACTGTTGCCAACGGGTCAGATCATCAATCAGTGCTTGCGCCGAGTCGTACCGATCCGACATGCGTTTTTCCAAACAACGCAAAACAATTCGCTGCATCTCGGGATCGATGGCAGTGTTGAACTGTCGCGGCGGTGGCACTTCTTTTTTCAACGTCGCCAACAAGACGGCCTTGCCATCTGGACCCACAAATGGTCGCGTGTTGGTCAGCATCAAATACATCACGACGCCGAGCGCAAAGATATCGGCGCGGCCATCAATACGGTGTGATTCCCCGCGGATTTGTTCGGGTGACATGTACCCCGGAGTGCCGCCCAGTCGCCCGGCCATGTCATCGGGAAAATAGGCCACGGCCAACCCAAAATCCAACAGTTTAATGTTGCCATCATCGGTGACGAACAAATTGCTTGGCTTGATGTCGCTGTGGACAAGTTTCCGGTTGTGGGCGTGCTTGAGCGCCTCAGCGACCTGTAGCACGATTTGAGCGACCTCGCCGAGCGTCAAGTTCTTCTTTTTCAAATGGTCTGTCAGCGTGCAACCCGACAGACACTCCATCACAATCAACAGCTCACGCTTGGAGATTGTGATCAAGTCATAGATCGAAACGATCCCTGGGTGGCTCAGTGATGCGACCGCTTTGGCTTCATCACGCACACGACCAGCGACAAAGCTGATCAGACCCGACGACTGCTTGATCGCAACGGGTCGATTGAGCTCGATGTCGCGGGCGCGAAACACCCTGCCAAAACCACCCGCACCGATCTGTTCCTGTATCTCATATCGACCCTCGATACGCGTCCCGACTTCATAGGGCTCTCGACGAACCGAGACAGTATCATCGAGGTCGTCGAGACCAGACGATTCGGCGGCATACTCCTTGGTCGGTAATTGATCACCGTGCTTCTGAGTGAGTTCACCTGCTGTTAACGGCGAATCGCTGACGGGATCCACAATGGGTTCGTCACTGCTAATGCCGGCGCTATCGGTTACCTCACTGATCGCATCGACATCCTCGATCGGTGAGCCTGATGACTCAGACTCATGATTCACGACACTCGAACTCTCGTCCATCGGATCGTTCCCCTCGGGCAATCGGCTTTGTAGTCCTAGAGAGGTAAAGGTTAGCCGTTGTGTCGGTCGAAATCAATCATTCACGCGGCGAATCCGGCTTCCGCTGAGCTTTGCAATGAATTCTCCTTTTTCTACCTCAGGACGGTCTGCTTGCCGCGTATAAGGACTTGAATGGATCGCTTTTCAACGCAGAGCCTTTGATTCTTGTCGTCTATCAGCCTGTTGATTTAGTGAGCCGCGACGCGTGAGCGGCCGGGCCATACGCATTGCCCGAGGCCTTACGGCCAACGGCTCACCAGTACTTCAGCAACACCAAATAAATCAACAGGCTGCTATGCCTCCACCAGATGAACATTTATCCGATGAACATCTGGTCGACCGGTGGCGACAGCACAACGACCAATCCGCCATCGCTGAATTGGCTGAACGCTATTTGGAAAGGTTTTACGCGACCGCGCGGGCGATGACGCTTCGCTGCACGCAGGCCGAAGACGTTGCGCAGGAAACGATGCTCAAGATCGTTCGTTCGATCGGCTCGTTCGACTCCCGCAAGTCCTTCCGCACTTGGTCGTACACGATCTTGCTGAACACGGTTCGTTCCCACCAGCGACGCAGCAGTATTCGATCACAACGCACCGATGCTTCCGTCGATGTCGGACAGATCGCCATCCACCAGCACACCTTGGAAACACAACTCGTCGAGAATGAAACTCGTCAGAAAATCCAACAGGAGCTTGCAAACCTGTCTGATAAGCAACGCACCGCGATCGTGCTGACCTTGATGGACGGGCTCGCGGCGGCCGCGGTCGCTGAAATGGAGAACTGCAGCGTTGATGCCATCTATCAACGTGTCGCCGAAGCTCGAAAGACACTTCGCAATGCACCTTCGCTGAAACAATTTTGGCAAGACGACCGATGATCACCACAACAAACGATCGTAGATCGACCCCATCGGAGGAATCTCGATGACAACGCCTTCGGATGACCAGCAACTCGATCGCATGTTGCAAGACTTGCACGACGGTTTGCAATGCAACACACAACAACGAGACCGAATGCGACAGCGATTTCTTGAGTCACTGTCAGAGGATGTTTTGCCTGAGAATGTTCTACCTGACGACTCACTGCCCACAGAATCGTCGTCCACTGACATGATCCCACAAGTTGATCGCGGTGGACGCTGGTTACCGCTCATGGTGGTTCTGTCATTGGCTGCCGCCATTCTCGCCGCCGTATTCTTGATACCGTGGCAGAATGATTCCGACACCTCAACGGCGATGCATTCGACGGACCCCAGCACCAGTTCAACGATTGATACGCCATCGGTTGATTCATTAGCGTTCACCTCCGGAGATCTCCAGCGAAGTGCAATCTTGACGTGTGAAGTTCAACGCCTCTTTGAGACGCAGGTTCAGTTGATTCATCGACATGACGAACGCATCGATTTTGATTTTGCAGACGACAGTACGATGCGGTCAACATCGGCAGCACCAACAACGGCATCGACTCGGCTGATCATCCGATTCGTCTTACAACACCGAAACGATGATTTGGCTTGGCAAACGGTTCAGACTCACGAGGTGATCGGCAGTAACGATCAACAATTCTCGTTCTCTCATGCCGATGGACTTTCGCTGCGATATTGGTCTCACCTGTTGCCGGACGACACGTTGTGGACAGAAGTCGCGGTTTCACCAACGAGCCAGTCCACTGCGGAGACCGCCAGCTTGCACTGCCGCCCCAACCAACCCAAGCTCGCTTGGACAAGAACGATCAATGGCCAAGCGTGGCGGTTGCTCATCGTCCATGAACTTCTTGGCACTTGTGACGGAGAGGTGATCTGATGCTCATTCGATGTCTGGTCATCCTGGTGCTTGCATGTTCCTGCGTCTGGGCGCGAGGCGAGACCACCTCCCTTGCCCTGACAACGACCCTTTCCGATTCAGAAACGAGCTCGCGTCAGACTTTGGCGACCTCGTTCGTTGACTTGCTGGAAATGCAGGTCGGTCAAATCGATTCGTTTCAGGTCATCCAGCGTCAACAATTGACGTTAGTCCTGCAGGAGCAGCTCTTGGCCACGGCATTTGCCGACACGCAGAAGGACATGATTAAACTGGAAAAACTGCTCTCGGCCGACTGGATTGTCGACGCGCAGTTGCTCGCTGGTCAGGGGACGCCTGAAAAGACACAGATGTTGATTCGAGTGGTCGAATCCAAGACCGGAGTGGTTCGTGGGGTCACGATGGCACTGATCGATGCCGCCTCTCTGGAAGAGTCTGCCGAGCAAGTCACCCGCTACCTGGGGACGCTGCATGAGTCACCGCAAGACGCCAACGTGACCGTTGCCGTGGGGGCCTTTGAAAGCGAGGCACGATTCGTTCGCTTGCGACCACTGGAACTAGGTGTGCGTGACATGCTGACGAATGAACTGCTGCATCACAGTCGCTTTCACGTCTTGCAACGATCGGACATGGGTGACTTGGTTCGCGAGATGGAGTTGATCCATGCTGGCTACGTTGACGCAAGCTCGCTGCCCAAAACCATGCCGCGACGTTCCGCCGCCTACTTTGTGGGCGGAACCATCGACGAGCGGAACTCAGGCGGTTTGTTAGAAATCCATGTTTCTGGCCAAGTCACCCAAGCGGGCCAGTCCGAACCACTGTATGAGTTTCAGTTTCAATCCGAGCCGATTGAATTGGCAGGCGAGTTGTCCAAGGTCGCACTGGTGGTCGCAGGTGTTCTCGCCAAGGAAGCACAACTCCCCCAGCAAGAACACGTGGAGCGAGCACCAGCCGACTCGGCGACTCCAAAGACAGACGGCGAAACGCAATCGTTGCTGCAGCTCGTCCTGCGTGATCTGTATCGTTTCCGCATTCAGTCACCGATCACGGGTGGTGAACATAGTTTTCGAATTCCCGGCATCGATCTACGGGAAAAGAACGCGGACGAGACAACGCCCAAGTTCGAATCGCGTGGCTATTGGGCTTCAGCCGTCAAACCGAATTCGATCCTCGGTTCACACTTGCTGAGAAAATCGATCGATCGCTTGGAAACCATCCTGTACATCGATCCCGACAACATCGTTGCGGCCTACTGTCTCGCATTCTGCTTTCGGCATCAAATCGACGGTGTTTTCAATCCTCAACGAGCCACCGAACTATTGCGTGAAATCGCCCATCGGCATCCAGACAGCGAGTGGACCCCGTTGTCGCTTCATTTGCTCTGTGGAGTCGGACGAGACCATCGATTTGGAACCAATCGCCTCCTCTCTCCCGAACTCAGTCGCCTGTCGACCGAAAACGTCATTTTCGCATTCGAAAAGATGCCGCCCAAGAACCGCGATTTGCAATGGGTTCACATCTTGCAACTGCTTCGCTTCCCCTATCTGCAACCTGCCGACGCGCAGTCATTGATGCCCGTGATGCAAATGGCGGCTCGCCGGATCGACGAGACAGACAACGACATGGTCCAGAAAGGGCTTGCAACACAATGCAGTCGAATCGCTCAGATGCTGGGAACAACCGAGGCGGAGGAACTGATCCGATCTTGGATCGGTGGCGAACACAAATGGAAACATCACGCCGCTTGCAGGTCCCTGGCGACCAAAGCGAATAAGGAACACGATCACGATGCGGCGGCACTTTGGTATCAACGAGCAGCGGATCCCTTGCGTGAAAGCGAGGAATACGCCGAACGCTATGCGTACGAGAATCTGCTGATTCATTCAGCAACCCATTGGCGTCTGGCCGGTCAAGTCGAGCGTGCGATACGTACCTTGGATTCCTTTTCTCCAAGCGTTCCCAAATCGCTGAATCATGGCTACTACGAAATCGAGCGTGGCCACTGCCTTCTGGATAGCGGGCAAAAACGCCAAGCCGTCGAAACATGGGTCTCGGCCGCCGAATCGATTCCGTACCTGATCAATCGTGCTTCGTTGTCGCAGGCGATCACCCAGGCTGGCGGTGTGCCGTTGCGTGAAGACCGCGAGGTCGATGTCCGTTACTTGACCGCTGCCGACGGATACCCACGTACATGCACCGCCCTTACAACCGATGGATCAACGATCTACTGCGCCGGGTACGAGAAAACGAACCATCGCGTTTTCGCTTTTCATATTCCGACACAGACCTGGAGGATCCTCAAGCTAGAAACCGACCGCGTCACCTGCATGCAGTATCAAGACGGCAGCCTTTGGGTCGGCACTGATCAAGACGGCCTGTGGCGATGCGATATCGCCGCCAACCAATGGCACCACTGGGGCGTCGGCGAAGGCTTACCGGATTCGCACGTCGAATCCCTCGCCGTCAGTGCAGGAGACTGCTACGTCGGAGTCGGCACGCTCAGAGGAGGCGGCCTGATCAAAATCGATACGAGTGGCAGCATGCAGATCTTTGAAGGCCTGCACGCTCCCAGCCAAGCGCCCACGCACATCATCATCAATGACGATCGCATTTTGGCGCGGACGCCGAAGTCGATCAGCAGGTATGACCGCCACAAGAAAGCTTGGAGTCCACTTCAAATCTCTACGCCGAAATCCCCATTGATCTTTGTGGGAACCTCTGGACTGTGGGCCTCCACCAGTCAGCGAGAATTGTATCCGCTCAATCAAGACGACATCGCAGAGGATCACTTCAAGGATGCTTGGTATCCCTCGGGCGGTCTGAAGGTTGGTTACGTCGTGAAATTCGTGATCGAACGACAGGATGAGATCTGGTTCGGCGGCACGCCCTATGAGTCATTTCTCTGCAGCGGCGTCTATCGCGTCGACAAACGTACGGGCAACTTCACGATGTTCGGTCCGCGTGACGGATTCAGAATGGATCGCTACTACTCCACCGACGGAGGCGTTTGGGCTGCCGACCGACTATGGCTGGCGACCCATGCCGGACTTGTCGAACTGAAACCGAAACCCCCACGCGAAACGGAGCAGCCAAGTGATGAACAATAGTCTGTGTCAGATCAACGTGCCGTGTTTCGTCACGAAAGCCGTCTTGGCTTTCGCTATTTTGCTCTGTGGCATGAACGATCACGAAGCGATCGCTCAAGTCATCCCCGGTCAGACCGATCAATTCGCGGGCTCACTGTGCAAACTTGCCATCGTTCCCCCAAAGTCAATCGATCAGCCACGAGTCACGTGGCGATTGACGACCGCCAACCGTACGCTCGGCCAAGGGGTCAGCGAACTTGGGCCCGTTGCTATCGACGACGATACACGCGACGAGAAACCAAACACCAAATGGGTCTTCGCCTTCAAGACACCTGACCTTGATGACGGCGTCGTCCTCAGCGTGGACCTCTATTTTCACTTCGGTGACCCATCTGCCGAAATCCACCACCCCATCCGTTTGCACGCGACGGATTGCTTTACCGCTGTTCATCAAACCATCCAGGATCACGGGATCGCAATTTACGATCCAACCGGCGATACACTCGCCGCACTCCAGCCGCTCTCGCTGAACCCGCGCGTTGTGTCATCACTGAAACACGTCGATGACGAGGCGATCGTGGTACTGGGCGAAGCGATCGCGTGGGACAAACGAACCATGCAGTACGTCAAGCAGCTTGTCGCTGATGGAAAGTGGGTGATCGTCCTGCGTCCTACCGACGAATCCCAATGGCCGTTGCCATTGTCGGCCACAAGTATCCGAAATCTCGAATTCAAACCACTTGTGGAAAGTCGATGGATCCCCAAAAAGCTCGACGCAAAATTCTTTGACCAAGTCACCGGATGGGAACTCCGCGTTTCACGTGGTGAATTGCTACTGGCTCCCGCGATTGGACCTCAGATTTTTCAACTTGCGGAGTATCAATCACAGGCAGACCACGGCGGTTGCCTGTTTGTCGGCGTCTCGCTGGTCGAACGCTGGAAAACCTCGCCTGTGCCGCGTGAATTGCTGAAACACATGCTTGTTCACATCCTGCCAAAACAACAACCCATCCAAAACCCCTGAGAGGACGAACCATGTTCAACACGAGATCCATTCTCTGCGCAGCCATCACATTGGTGCTGGCGTTTTGCGGTCACCTTTCAGCAGCCGAACCAAAGCTGCCGGTTTCCGCTGCGATCTTGCCCTTTGAAAGCCGCGGCGATGTTGCTGAGCAAGCCGCGCAGGTGACGCAGCTGCTCCTGGCAAACTTGATCACGTCGGAAAGCGTGATGCTGGTGGAACGCCAAGCAATCGACGAGGTGTTTGAAGAATTGAAACTCAGCAAGTCCGGCGCCGTCAAAGCCTCCGACGCTGTCCGAGTCGGCGAATTGTCGGGCGCAAAGCTGTTGATCACCGGTAGCGTTTTGCAAGTCAACGGTGACCTGTACTTGATCGCAAAAGTCATTGGGACAGAAACAAGCCGCTTGGCCGGAGCATCAGTCAAAGGAGCCGAAAACGCCGATTTGGGAACTTTGGTCGAACAGCTTGCCGCCGAGATCAATCAGGTGGTCGCCCAGAAAGCCGAATCGATTCTGCCCAAGACAATCTCGGTCGATGATTGGATTCAACAGGCAAAGAAAACACTCAAGGGCAAGAAACTACCGTCCGTCACGGTCGCCGTCACTGAACAACACCTCGGACAGCAAACCTTTGATCCAGCAGCGCAAACGGAAATGGAGCGACTGCTGACCGAACTGGGTTTCAACGTGATCGCATCCGACAGCGCCGCTGCGATCCGAGCCGATATCTTGATCAAAGGCGAAGCATTGTCGCAGTTTGCCACCAGCCGATCCGATCTCGTCTCCGTCAAATGTCGCGTCGAGACGCAAGTCACACATCAAGCGGATGGCAATGTATTGACTTCCGACTCGGAAACGACGATGTCGATCGGACTTGCCGAACAGCTTGCCGCCAAACAGGGACTTCAGGACGCCGCCCAACAACTGGTCAAGCGTTTGATTGCGAAGCTCGTGAAGTAGTGTCCTGACGACTGCTTTCCAGCTTCGGTTGTAGACGTCGCCGTTGAGCGGCAATCGATATCCCGGTCGCGACGATCGCCGCACCGGGATAGACCAACGATGAAAGCTGACTGTTCGTTGCCTCGGAAACGGGGACCACGATCGGTGACGATTGCTCTCCCGCCATCGCCGCCAACACCGCATCCCGCGTCTCGTTGATCCCCAAGTCAGACCTTCCAGAGTCCATCCTGGACCCTGCGATCAGTTCAACGCTGCGATGCAAACCGACCGTCGCGTTGAGAACGACATCGACAATCGAGTCCTCCAGGGTCAACCCGGCCGGAATGCTCTCGGTGCTCCTCAACTCGATCAAACCGGTCTGCTCGCCAAACCAAGACGCGATCGCGGCGTCCGTGATCCGCGGATGCGTGTGTCGCCTTGGCAGAGACGACTCAATCGCATCCGACTCAGGATAAATCAACGAAGGTGACGCGTTGCGTGCGATCTCACGCAAACGTTTCAACGATTGCGAGTCGATCTGCCAATCGCCGTCTGCGGAATCGTCTGCGGAATCACTCTCGTTGGACCGCAACTCACGACGCAGCAACGGAACCGTCTCGATCATGCCCACGCTGGAACGATCTCCAGACGAAACGTTGGCACCAAACGATTCTGAATAAAGACTCGGTGATGACTGGTCAGTTGCTCCGCTTGATTGGCCTTCATTCAGCCGACGTTCCTCAGACACCCTCGTGACGTCCGACACATTGGCGGTCGATACATTGGCGGTCGATACCGTTGCCGCTGAGGCAACCACGCCAGGATTCTTGTTTGACTGCCGCGCCGGGTCCTCAGGCGGGTTTGACGAATCGGCCGATGACGCAGCGGGCTGGGTCGACTTCTCGCCGACTTGCCCCGACCTGCTTGCGATCTCCGATCCGATGGGCAATGAAGCCGATGTCAGCGTGGTCGGCGCTGACCGCAGGCTTGGCGAGGACATGACGCGCGACGGCACTCGCTCAACCGGCATCTCGATCAAGATAGTCAGTCGGGTGATCTCGGGGACAAGCACAGGCGGTGCTTGCGTCCGACGCGCTAAAACGTCGACGACGAAAGGCTCAATTCGGATCACCGTGGTCGGCCTGATTTCATTCGCAAGACTTTGCACCGGCGATTCCGAACGCACCATCATCCCATCGCAATGGCGATCCTGATGACGTTCCAGTGAGTGCGAAAACACGCCGCCAGCTAGCAGGCAACGAGATTCCAGTTGCTCCAGCAACAATGCGCGGGTGAGCTCAGAGTCTTTCATGAATCGCCCCTTCCATTGGTCACGGCCCGGTAGTTTTCCCGATGTTTACGCAGAAACTGACGGTACCGTTTGACTTCCGGTGCCAATCGAACCGCAAGCGACTGCGCCTTGATCGCGTCCTGATAGGTTACCGAAGCGGCCTCGTTTTGGCCAAGCTGTTGTTGTAGGAATCCCAAGTTGTTCAGCACGCCGCCGAGCATGGATTGTATCTCCGCGTCCGAACCGAACTCCAAGGCAAGCGGACGACCTTGATCAAGTGCCTCTTGAAACGTCTGGGCGGCTCGCTGAAGTTCTCCCATTTGAGAATAGGCAAGCCCCAAGTGATTGAGCCCGATGACAAGGTCACGTTGATAGGTGGGCTGATCCGGCCAGCGGACGAGCAATTGTCTTGCGATCTCGATGCCACGCCCAAACGTGTCGATCGCCTCGTCGAGCTGTCCAGCAGACGATTGCGATGCCCCCAGCGTGTTCAAGGTCACCACGACCTGTGTCGCCAACTTTGCATTGCCCGGATCCGATTCCAATGCATCGGTCTGTTGAGAGAGCGCCCGTCCCGCATAGTCGATCGCACGCTCGGGAGCCTGCTTGGCCAGCAACCCGCTGAGGTTCGAAAACACGGTGGCGAGTTGCTGTTGAGTTTCAGCATCTGCGGCCCGGCGTGGGTCGGTCTCCAGCAACGAAACCGCTTCGAGGTAAGTCTTCTCTGCTTCATCGATCGCCATCGAATCGGCGAGCAGCAATCCCAGATTGTTCAGCGTCGTCGCCAACGCCAGCCTTGCCTGGTGTCGCTCGGTGTCGGCCAAATTCTCCGCAGCAAGCCATTCTCGTTGTGAACCAATCGCGCGTGCAAAGAATCGAGCGGCTTCTGCCAGTTGGCCGGATTTCGCCAAGGCTTGCGCGAGATTGTTTTGACTGGTCGCCCAGTCAGGGCGAATCGAGTCGTCGCTCTCGGCGAGCTCGGCGTACAATGTTTCGCTGCGACGTAACGAATCAATGGCGTCAGCGGTCTCTCCGAGTTCACTTTGTAAGCCGCCGATTTTTCCAAACGTGATGGCGATGTCTTGCTTGGAGCTCGGATCGTTGTCTGCGATGGCGGCAAAGGTTTGGTAGTAGCCGAGTGTTTCCTTGAGCAACGTGCTGCGCACCGGTCCCGCAGCCGGGATGCCCTCCAGCAATTCAGCCATCTGAGACCCCAAGCGATCGACCGCGTCACGCCAGAGTTGCTCGTTGCGAAACGCTCGATTCGCGTTCGCTTCGGACACTCGCATTTGATTGGCGATCATGGCAGTGCTGGTCGCCAATCCGACCAATCCCAGCAAACCGACAGCAGCAACACTGAGAACCGTCGTGCGGTACCGCGATGCCAGTCGGCCGATCCGATCCAAGACCGTGGGCGGACGCGCCATCGTGGGTTCACCAGAAAGCACGCGTCGCAAATCGTCGGCGAAATCGGCTCCTGTTTCGTACCGGCCGTCCCGGTTTTTGGAAAGCGCTTTGGCGATCACCGTTTCCAAATCTCTGGGCAGATCGCTGCGCAACTGCCTCAACGGCGTGATCTCGTGCTGGTCGATCATTTTCAGAATGGTCGGCGCGTCATTTCCCTGGTGAGCCGGTCGCAATGTCAGCATCTCGTAGGCAGTGGCCGCCAGCGAATAAACATCCGTACGACTGTCCACCAAAGCCGTTTGGCCCCGAGCCTGCTCTGGGCTCATGTATCGCATCGTACCGATTACATCACCCGACCGCGTCAGTGATACCTCTGTTTGGCACCGCGCCAGGCCAAAGTCTGTGATCCAAATCTTTTCATTCTGGTCCAACATCAAGTTGGATGGTTTGACGTCGCGGTGCACGACCCCCGTCTCGTGCGCCGCGTGCAAAGCGTCCGCGATATCAATGGTCCATTTCAGAATGGTCCGCCAATCGGTGCGTTCCATCCCGCCTCGCACGCCGGCATCGTATCCGCTGCTCGATTCATGTTTGGCCAACCACGCGTCCACCGACTCGCCGTCGATCAACTGCATCGCGTAGTAGTGGATTCCCTTTTCACTGCCGACGCTGTGAACAGGGACGATGTTGGGATGCTGCAGCAATCCGGCCGCGTGAGCTTCGTTCTTGAATCGCACGATCTGCTTGGAATCGAGCAAAGAAGCGATCGGCAACAGCTTGATCGCCACGCGACGATTCAACGATTCCTGCATCGCTTCGTAAACGATGCCCATCCCGCCTCGGCCGATCTCTCGCGTGATCGTGAAATCACCCAGTTGCATCGTGCCCGTCGCGATCGCCGCAAGAGATTCATCGATCCCCGATGCGTTGAAATTCTGCGCGTTGAAACCCACAGCCACGCCATACAATGCATTGAGTTTCTCAAGGTACGCATGGAAGACCGGTGCAATGTCCGGGTTCGCCCGCGAAAGCTCATCCACGTCCAACGGCTGGCCGTTTTCCAAACCGACAAGGTATCGATCCAATTGCTCCGTCAGCCGTGTTTGCTGATCCTCCGTCAGCCCGTCCAAAAGAGACGGCTCGGCGTCGATGCTGGCATCAATGAAAGACTGATTGAGGGCGACCATCAAACCTGCTCCCCAGCAGACTCGTCACCGGATTTCAGATCACCAATCGTGCGGAAAGCCTCCAACGCGCGAAGCCACAGCATCCTCACCGCACCACAATTGCGATCCATCCGCGTTGCAATCTCCTCGAACGAAAGACCTTGCAGGACTCGCAACGTGATGACTTCGCGGTAAGACGGCTTGAGCTGACTGAGCTGATTGGCCAGTTCCACGCAGCGTTCACGCGCCTGCATCGGCGCGCTAGGGGATGGACCGACAGCGGGCAGAATCGCCGCGAAATTCGACGCCGACTCCTCCAATCGGTTGGTGACATGATCCAACGAGATCTCACGACGCACGTCGCGTTTTTCCACCTTGATGTGCTTGGCAAAGCTACGGTGCAGCGTGTGGATCAAAATGCTGCGGAGCCAACACAGCAACTCACCCTGACTCTGACCGCGAAAATCACCAAAATCCCGGTGTGCCGCCATCATGGCTTCCTGAACGATATCGGAGGGGTTCAGCCGACGACGCAGTCGACGGTCCAACTGCGTGCTGGCCAGCACCGTCAAATAGTTTCCGTACCACTGCAACAGCCGCCCCAACGCGTCGCGATCGCCTGCCCGAGCAAGCGACAGCAATTGCGAAAACTCACCATCACCCGTGCGGTGATCCGAGTTTCGGGAATGCGACGAATCGGTACTCAACACGTCATGGGACTCGGCAGAAGAGGAAAAGCAACCTAAAAGGCAAACACTGCACTAGTGCATCGTCCAGTCTTAGAACGTGGGTTCGGTAGATGAGCCGTTTTGGCGTTAGCCACGGTTTTCGTGACACAACCGTGGCTAACGCCAAAACGGCTAACCCCAAAATCAAGACCGGACACTGCACTAGGGACTTCATTCTCTCGGGCAGTGTTCCGCCTAGGTTCATCAACGGATGGTTTCACGTCACGTCCACACGATTTTAGTGTCTACCACGCAGAAATCGACCGACAAGTCCCCTGCCGATGGCGTTGAAAACAGCGTCCGCCAGCTCTGCATGGCGGTGCGGGTGCCCACCGATTTCAGGCGATTGCACCGGTTGCGTTGCCGCCAGTGCACTGAGCTCCTCCAGGGAAACCCCTCCGTCGGCATCGGTGTCGGCAGCGGAAATTTTATTCCACCGCCGCGTCGACACTTCGGTTTCCACCAGCAACCCGTCGTCATCGGCATCCAATGAGTTAAACGCCTCCTGCTGGGCAGCGGTGATCGCCGACTGCAACTCGTCCAAACTGACCAGGGCGTCACCGTCCGCGTCGGCCTCCCGTGTGGTCAGTTTTTCCCACAACCGCATCGAAACTTCATCCTCTGAAATCGCCCCATCGGCGTCGGCATCAAATCGAGTGATGATCGCTTCGGCGTCAGCTCCGAACAAACCTAAAAGCGGAGCACGATGAGGGCCACGTCGACCAAGAAACTGGCCAAAGAGCCCGACAAATTGTTCGCCGGAGTGTTCACCGCTATGATCGCCGCTGTAATCGCCGCTGTGATCGCCATCATGACAATCTTCGTCGCCCTCGGTGTCATCTGTCACACCGCCGTCGTCGATCATCTCGTCGGCATCGTCCGTTTCATTGGTGTCGTCAGTTTCGTCGGTTTCGTCATTTGTGTCGGTAGTATCGGTCGTGGTTGTCTCGTCAGCCGCTGCTGATGCCGTGTTGGAATTGCCCATCGCGTTGATGACCGTCAGTGCGTCCAACGCAGTGATCTTGCCGTCGCCCGTGCTGTCGCACAACCCGATCACTTCCACATCGCCCAGTGAATCAGAGTTCAGTGAATCAGAGTTCAGTGAATCAGAGTTCAGTGAATCGGACAATGACTTTGCGATCTGGTTGATGATCATCAACGCATCCATCGCAGTCGTGACGTTGTCGCCGTTGACATCCGTGGGGTTGACGTAGTTCTGAAAAACGATTTCCACGTCCAGCCGACCGCCGAAACGATGCCAACGACCGCCCCGACGCCAACGGTTGCGTGGGAACGGATTGTCATCTGTGTCACCCGGATCCATATCCGACGTACCGGTTTGGTCCGTCGGTGTATCATCCGTCGGCGTTTCGTCCACGACGGTGTCGTCGCCAACCGGGTCGTCCACCGTACTGTCCGTGACGGTGGAACTTTCGGCGGCCGCGTACAGCGTTTGGATCGCTGCTGCATCGCTCGCATCTAGTGTGTCAAAGGATTGACTGGGCGACACGAACGGCGCCAACACGCTATCGCTGAACGAGTTGTGATCCAAACCGAGCGAGTGCCCGATTTCATGAACGGCGACATAGACGAGATCGAATGCGCGGTTGCCCAATGCATTGCCGACTTCCCAAGCCTCCGAAATGTCAAACTGAATGTCACCAGCGATCCTGGCCGGGTTCACATCGTCAGGGAAATAGGCCTGCGCGAGCGTCCGACCGACACCGTCGATGTTCGTGAATGAGATGTCGATCGAATCCCGCAGCCCCGGCTGGTTTGTCGGAGTAAACGTGATGTCGGCCGCACTGGACCACGCATCCAACGCCGTCTGGATCGCTGCGTTGGTCTCCGCTTGTGAGAGTGAACTGGGCGAGTTGGCGACATAATACGTCAGCTCGACGCTGCCCAGGCCGGGGCCATCCCACCCCAAACTGGCGGCCAGCACACGACGGGTTTCCAAGGGTTGGGCTGCCAGCCGACGACGTTTGATTCTTCTATCACGCTGTTTCACGGATCGAAACATTCTGTTTTCCCTCTGACCTCAATGAAATGTGGAAGCAGCGATCGCTCTTCCCACAGATAGGTAGGGGAGTTTTTTGTCCCGACGTGTCACGTTCTCACTCAGAAATTCGTCATCACCTCAAAATCCACCCCTCGAATCCGGTCTCCGCCACCGGAAATCACGACATCTTGCGTGTCGCCCGTCTCCGACAAACGGACTTGATAGCTACCCGTTTCGGGGAACGATCGAAAGCGATAATTGCCCCGTTGGTCCGTCACGGCAGTGTCAATCACCGCTCCGCCAACACTGAGCAACTCCAACGTAAAACCGGCCACTCCTGTGATGCGATCGTCCACCGTAGAACTCATCGCATCCAGTGCAGCTTTTCCCGTCAGGCCGGATGCCATGGCCACTGTGACCCGCCCGCGGACTTCGGATTGCATGAAGAACACATTTGCCTGCAATCCATCCAACTGCGTGTTCCGCTCGATCACATCAGCAAGTGTCGTCTCGGAAATGAATCTCAGTTCATCGCCTGAAAAAATGTTTTCAAAGTAAAACCGGTCGCCGTCACGCGATCGACCGAATTGGTCTGCAATGATCGCCGCGGTCAACTCGCCCACCGACGAGTCACTCAGGTGATCTTCCGCCATCAAACCGACCCACAAATCGATGTCGTTGACGTCCCCGTAGAGACGGCTCAGTTCGTCTTGGAGCATCACATCACTGGTGATGGCATCAAACGATTCGACTGGGTCCAATCCAAAGGCAACACGAGTCGTGTTGTAGTCGCTCAAACCGTGGTCACGACCACGTTGGATGTTCATCGCGACCAAATCCATTCCACCAGCTCCGGGCGGACCAAACAGAAAATTACGCAGACCGTCGACAACCCCAACGTCCACTTCCAGTGATCGTGTCGAGGCAGCGTATTTCAGAATCGAATCGATCCCGGTTTCTTCCAACATCACAGAATGAAAGAACGCATCCTTCAGCGGAACCGCATCACGTACCGGTCGTCCCTCGTTGTCAAGAAACTTGATGTCTTCGTTCAACGTGCTGTGACCAAAGCGATATGCCGCCGTCGAAAACTCCGTCACGATCCCAGGATTGACTTGGGCGTCATAGCCGGCATACCGGGCAACGGAGTGCACGCCCAGCAATGCGGGCAAGTATTCATGGTAGGTGATCGATTGGATTTGCCCGATCACGATCGCTCTGGCGCGTTGATAGATCTGCTCGTCCGTGGCCGCAGGATCTTCGTCAGCAATCCGATCGGCGAGCCGGTTGTGCTCGCGGACAAACAGCGTGTGAATCGCGGTCAACGAAAGATTTTCGCTCGCACGCACGTCGCCCGCGATCACCATCCCGGCGTCATCCATCGGCAGCAGTCCCTCTGCGGTGATCGTCAATCGACCGCCAACGAAGGAACGCAGCGCATGGGCCGTCTCGATATCGCTGCCATAGACCTGTGACCCGTCAATGTACGCAGTGATTTCATTGACGTGCTGAGCCGGGTTGCCCGCCGACGTGCCCGTTCCCTCTTGGATCATTGACCGTTTGAATGGCATGACGACTTCGCCTGTGCCGCCAGGATCAAACATGGGATCGCCCATCGGGATCGCAATGTCAAACGCATCGCCATCCTCTACAGACTCGGTCAGCCCCAAGTCATGATCAACGAATTGTCCCCAAACCGACAGAAACGCCGACAATCCACGTTCACTGCGAGCCGCCGTCTGCGCTGCCCCGGCAATCGCATTGCTGATCTCTCGGGGACTAGGTCGATCGGCCCCGCCCGGCGATGCGATTCCATCGCCGTACTGCGCCGCCGCGGCACGCAGCAATGTTTGTCCCGAACTGCCCCAATCGGGATGTTCAATATGATTGCCCGAACCATCGATCGATCGAACTTCGCTGGGCAGCATCGGTAACAACGTGATCGGCTCGTCCGCCGGATCGGGATCGTCCAAACCCATGCGATCTCGTCGAACGCGGTTGATGACCATCAGGGCATCCAAGGCACTCCGCCGCCCATCACCATTGACATCACTGAACATTTCTTTGTCGATGCTCTCATCACCGTGCATCGCATTGATCACCAACAAAGCGTCGATGGCAGAGACCACGCCATCATCATTGACGTCTTCGGCATCGAAAACGTTGTGCCGATAGCTGTCGACATCCCCGGCCATCATCTGACGCGACTCCAACGCCTCAGCAAACAATCTCCGATTGGCTCTCCGACGAGGTGACGATCGATGCGGCTTGTGAACGCGCGGCTCAGAACGAACCGTTTTTCGTTGCAATGTTTGGATTGAGAGGATGGAAAGCAATCGCATGAATGTCGGTCGGGGCGTTGGGCTCAGGATTGAGTCGCCAGTTTAGTCCGTCAAACGCCTGTTTGTCATATTCACAGCCGTACACCCACAGCCCAAGACGCGGCTCATATGTGCTGATTTCGCACTAATCCGGGCTAGGAGTTTGTTGGCACAGCGTGTGCACCTGTGCCGTCTGTGTCGCCCCTTTGTGTCGCCACGTCTTTGCCCCCCGCAATTTCGCCGCCCCCCGTAGCGACTCTCCCCCCACGATTTTGCGTGGCAAAAACCGAATGAATTTCCACCCATCCAACTCCAACGCAAACCTTTCGGAGCTATCCCGCATGTCTCGACGATGGATTTTCCGCCCCACTCGACGCTTTTTTGTCCTCGGATGCCTGCTAGTCCTGTCACCAGGGCTCAGCGTGGCAGAGAAAAATGGCGATCCAACCGGGGCGTCTCCTGAACTCACCGAAACTCAGATTCAATGCCGCCAATTGGTGGACAAAGGACTTGAGTACCTCGCCAAAGAGGGACAATCCGATGCCGGCACGTTTTCGGACAAGGTCGGACCGGGCGTGACGGCGCTGGCACTGACCGCCGCCATGAAGAACGGTCGTGATGTGAACGATCCGATGGTCGCCAAGGGACTGGATGCCCTGGAGGGATTCATCAAACCCGATGGCGGAATCTATGGCAGCGGCCGTCTGAAAAACTACGAAACTTGCGTCGCCATGGTCTGCTTTGCCCAAGCCAATCAGTCGGGCAAGTACACCGAGACCTTGCAACGAGCCAAAGAATTTGTCACCGGAGTCCAACTCGATGGTGCGAATCGCGATCCGTCGGACCCTTGGTATGGCGGCGTCGGCTATGGCGGACCGGGACGTCCCGACCTGTCCAATACAGGCTATTTCATCGAAGCTCTTCGCGCCGCAAAGTCCGAACCCAGTGACCCGGCGATCAAGAAAGCACTGGCGTTTGTTTCCCGATGCCAAAACCTTGACTCAGAGCATAACGACACCGAGTTTGCCTCCAAAGTCAACGACGGTGGATTCTATTACGAAATCCCCACGACCAAAATCGACCCGAGCACTTCAGAGGAACGCTTCACCGCCGACGGTGGACTTCGCAGCTACGGCTCGATGTCCTACACGGGACTCAAAAGCATGATCTTTGCCGGCCTGACCTCCGACGATCCCCGAGTGAAAGCCGCAGTGCAGTGGGTCACCGATCACTACGACGTCAAGAATAACCCAGGAATGGGTTCCGCCGGACTGTACTACTACTATCACACCTTCGCAGCAGGGCTCAGCGCCGCAGACATCGAGTCACTCAAGACGACTGATGGAACCACGCATGACTGGAAAGCAGACTTGGTCGACGAACTTGCAAGCCGTCAGAACGAAGACGGGTCCTGGAGCAATGACAACTCACGCTGGTTTGAGAGCGACAAGAACCTCGCCACGGCGTTCTCTCTGATGGCCTTGTCATACTGTCGCTAAAGCTGCTCATCACGAACACATCCACGCCATGCATTCGCCTGCCCTATTACTCCTCCGCTATGCCTTGCCCCTCGTGATCGCCACCCTTTCGGTGCAACACACGTCGCTTTCATGGCAAGGCAAACGGGTGCGACTGGCTGTTCAAATCAAGACCTTGAACGCCATCGCGGAACCGCTGCGAGAATCCTGGCCGCGGCAGGACGGAGAGGTCGCGCCGATCGGTCCGTTCATGGCTTATCCATTTGGCCACCCCAGAACATTGCTGCTGTTGCAACCGCCCCAGGTTGCAACGGGCGGAATCAGTGTCACGGAAATTCAACGCGATCCCAATGGTGCGATCAAGTTGAAACTCAATGGGGTTGAGCATGATGACTGGGTGGAATGGCACCCACAGAATAGTCGTCCGCATTCGTTCGTCGGTGGACTTGGCGATCGACACCGATTGCTGATGTCAGCAGAAATCGGCAGCGGGTGGCACCTGGTGCGTTACGATTTTCACGTGGCTTCGTCCATTCCGTAAGCCCGCAAGCGTTCACGCAACGTACCACGATGGATGCCAAGCAACTCGGCCGCTTTTGCGCGGTTGCCGGCCGTATGCTTGAGCAACTCATCGAACAACGGCGGTTCCGTTGCCGCCAGAAAATCAGCGTGCAACGTTTGCGTATCAGGTTGCAAATCCTGCAGCATGGTCTTTGCCCATTGACGCACCATCTGGTCGAGTGTCGCCTGACCAAAGGAATTTCGCGATGATGGATCACGTCCCGGTTTCGCCGGCGGAAAATCGTTGATGATCAAGCGACGACCGCGAGCGACCACGGCCGCATGTTCGATCGCGTTGCGTAGCTCACGTATGTTTCCGTACCACGGTCGCTCAGCAAGCTCAGCGAGAAGCGTTTCATCGATGGCCTCGTCAGCAGCGGTATACTTCATCGACTCCAAAAAATACAAACACAACGCAGCGATGTCTTCGGGCCGCTCACGCAGCGGTGGCAAATGAATTTGCATGCCAGTCAAACGATGAAAGAGATCTTCACGAAAGTCCCCCCTGGCAACGGCGTCATGCAAATCACAGTTCGTGGCGGCAAGGATTCGCACGTCCGCCGACATCGGTCGGACATCGCCCACTCGACTGAACTGGCCTTGCTCCAGCACCCTCAACAGCTTGACTTGAATTCCCAGCGGCAAGTCTCCGATCTCGTCCAGCAAAACCGTTCCCGTCTCGGCTCGCTCAAACAACCCGGCGCGATCATCCGCCGCTCCCGTGAACGCACCTTTGACGTGACCGAACAACTCACTTTCAATCAAATCAGGATTCAAGGCCACCGGCGCGATGGGAACGTAGGGACCGTCGGATCGCCGACTGTGTCGATGAATCGCGGCGGCAACCAGTTCCTTGCCGGTGCCGGTCTCACCGGTGATCAAAACCGACAAATCGCTTTCGGCAACCAACGCGATCTGACGAAACACTTGCTGCATCGCGGGTGATCGACCGACCAACACCGAGGGGTCGACGTTCATCGGACCGGTCGCTCGAGGAGTTGCCCGGGAAGTCTCGCGACTGGCCGATTTCAACAACGCCTGTCGGCACGCCCGCGAAGCATCCTGCAGTGCGAACGGCTTGGTCAAATAGTCCGTCGCACCGTTCTTCACAGCCGATACCGCTGTCTCCAAATCGCCAAAAGCAGTGATCACAATCACGGGGGCATTTCTAGACGCCTGCAAGAACTTCGGAAGCGCTGTGATGCCGTCTTCATTTGGCAAACGGACATCCAAGATGATCAGATCCGGGGCGTGCTCGGCTGCCTTCTCCAGTCCCTCCTCGGCCGAAGATGCCGTGTAGACGCGGTGCCCATCTTGGCTGAGCATCTTTTCGAATGCCCAGCAGATCGAGGGTTCGTCATCGACCACCAAAACCGACTGTTGTGTCGTACTCATTCGCTTCCCGCCGTCCTTTCGACAGCCACATCCATTTCAAAGATTGTCCACTGCTCATCGCGTCGCCAGCGGACGGAGCCACCCAGATAGTCCGCTGCCCGACGAACCACCGGCAACCCCAGCCCCATGCCTTCCGGCTTGCTGGTCACAAAGGGCTCGAACAACTCATCAGCGACCTCGTCGGGCACGCCCGCTCCGTTGTCCGAGATGCGAAATCGCACTTGACTTTCATCCGCGTTCTCGTCGGCTCGTCCCAATTCGATTTTGACTTGATCTGCGGCCTGCATCGCGTTGTGAATCAAATTGGTCATCGCCGCCACCAACGTCGGACCGTCGCGAACCACCGCAGATTCGATCGAGCGATCCATCTGCCACTGCAGCTTCACACGCAAATGCTTTGCCAGCGGTGTCAGGCTGGTCTGCAAATCGTTCCAGCATTCTCTCAGCATCACCGGACGATCCTGATCCTGGCGTCCCGACGCGACCAGCAACAGACGCCGAACATAGTCTTCTGACGACTCAATCTGTTTGATGGCAACGTCAAGACTATCGTCCATCTTCTGATCGCAAGACATCGCGTGCAACTCCACCGCCATGCGAGCCCCGGTCAGGCTGTTGCGCAACTGATGTGCCATGCCGCCTGCGATTTGATGCAACAGTTTTTCACTCTGCTGGCGATTGACCTGCTTCCAAAGCTGTCCCAGTTGCCCCGCCATCGCATCGACGGCCTGCCCCAACCGGCCCACTTCGTCGGGTCCGTGATCGGTTACTTGATCGGACACTGCGGTTTGAAAGTCACCACCAGCGACCGCTTCCACTCGCCGTTGCAGCTTCGTCAATCGGCCGACCAACCGAGTGCTCAACAGCAACGTCAGCGAGCTGATTGCCAAAATCGTCGAGAGCCCCGTGATCAGCGGCAACAAAGCCGCACGCCGCCGCGTCGCATCAACTTGCCTGCGATCAAACAACACGGCCACGCTGAGAACGCCGTCCGAGCGAGCGTACCCCTGCGTGGTCTCAAAACGGTGCACGATATAGTTCTCAGCATCCAAGATCTCGTCGCCCGAACCCGACGTGGTGCTGTTGAGCTGCCGATCCGAGGGCCCCAAAGTCACCAGTTGCGTCTGAGTCAACTTGGCCAGCGAGTCCAAGACAATTTGGTTCAGTGGAAAAGGGGCGTTCTGTAGAGCAGCTTGGATACCCGCGAAACGCGAGTCCACATCATCCTGAGCCCAGCGGGCGCCCAGCCGAGAGGACACCACCGCCACGACCACCGCAGCCCCCAAAGCAACAGCAACGATCGGCCCCAGTAGCCGAAAGCGAAGAGATCGAAAGGCGGATGGCGTGGTCAACGATCAGTTGTTGTTATTGTTCAGCAAGCCGACGGGGACGACGCCGTAGATTCCTCGAGTGAAGACTTGATCGATCCAGTTGTCGAGCACTTCGATCGGTCGTGCGGGCACGATGACGACGTCGTTGTCGCGGAGCCAAATCTCGTCCGCGGGCGTGGGTCGCTTTCCATAGATCGCGCCTTGTAAGTCCAGCATGGTGGAGATCAATCGCCAATCTTCGGCGCGGCGGAACACCACGACTTGACGCAGATTAGCACCGGGCAAATGACCACCGGCTGCTGCGATCGCACCCAACACCGTCGTGGGACCTTGCAGTTCGACCCGCGCCGGCTGGCCGACTTGTCCCAGCACGTGAACGAAATGGGGAGCTTGTTGACTCAGAATCGGTTCGGTTTCCAAGCCCACTACCAGTTCACCGTAGCGAAGATTGATTTCTCGTTTCAGCTCACCGAGTGAGAAACCTTGAACGCAAATCCCGCCGATGCCGGGCAGACGAATCTTGCCGTCGGGCATCACGGTGATGTTCAATGCTTGCTGCTGCAAGCCGCTGGCTCCACCGACCGCGTTTCGAATGTCTTCGGCCAGCGTGTTGACTTTCACAGGTGTGACATCGATCGATGGTTCGTCGTAGAGATCCTTGTACTTTTCCTCCAACACTTTGCGAAGTTGGGGAACCGTCAAGCCCTTGGCTTGCACCTGTCCCACCAATCGTACCGTGATCGTGCCGTCGGGTTGAACGACGAGGCCTCGTTCCAAGCTGCCTCGATCCAAGTCTGTGTCGGCCACTGACTCAATGAGGACTTCGTCGCCCGGTGCTAAACGATACTCGCCGGTTTCTTGTCGACGCGTGATCAAGTAGATGATTTGCAGTTGGTCGCCCGGTCGCAGACGGTACTCACCCAAGTGCGCATAGCGACTGGGTCCCGCGTAACCGCCGGGACCGTAGTTGTCCAGCGCGATGGGTCGCATGTCGCGCCATCGCGATTCCGCACCACAATTATCAGCACAATCGACTCCCATCATGCATTTCTGGCAACCGCCTTTGCACGGATAACCGCCTTCGCTACGACGGCATCCACAATTCTGTTCCACTGACAACGAGGGAACCAATGCGGACGCGACATGGTTGCTCGCGGCGGGCGTCTGAGCCGGCGTCGCGGGTGCACCCGCAATGAACCACATCGCGACAACGTACGATGCGAGACACAGTCGATGGTGGTGTGTGTTGAACATAGTGCGAATGAACAGTCGACGTGGTAGGGACGCGAATAAAGTGCCAGTGCGAATCAAAGGATTGATTCTCCGTTGAATCACCACATCTCGGTGACTTTGTCGAGGAAACGTTGCACGTTGGATACCGGAGCGGGTTGAAACCCGCCGGACTGAATGAATCGCGGATCGGGGACGTGCGGCTGAGCCGACGGCGAGTTCACGTACGGGCTGGCCGACGGAACGCCATCGACGACCGATCCTGTGCCAAACGTCGTTGATCCGGTAGCTGAAACGGGAAATGGCGAAACGGGAGCCTGAGCGATTGTACCTGCCCCCGCTTGGGATGCATTCATCCGATAAGAGACCGGCACAACGGGCAGCCCCTGCGGTTGCATTGCCGATGCGTTGGAAAGCGGCGTTGCAATGCTGGTTTGATGGATACTGGGCGAAACCGATGCGAATTGCTCGGGTGTCAGCTGGATGATGTCCGGCACACGAGGGCTCTCCGATGGCGGCGACAAATCGTTCCGCAATTGCGCGGTCAATTGCATAGCCGCTTCACGATCACCGCTGCGGCTCATCACGGTTGCCAAGGCCTGCGCGGTGTCGGCTGCCGGCTGGATGTTCATCGCGTGCTCCAGCGTCCACATGGCCTCTTTGTCCAATCCCATGTCAGCGAGTTGCTGCCCGAGTCGTTTGGCAAGTGATCCGTTGCCGGGTTGACCTTGAAATGCAGCGCGACGCAGACACAGGGCTGTGACGGCGGGCATCCGATCGGCTTCATCACGCCCCAATTCGATGGCGGCCAATAGATCGAGAGTTGCGGCCGTTGAAACGTGGTAGCTCGCCATGCGGCCGAGCAATTGCCGGGCGTGATCCAGATAGCGGTCAGCGGCCTCGGACGGCGTCATGCCATCCAGTGGCACTTCGTGCAGGATGGACGTGGCGTGAGATCGAATCAGTCGAGAGATTCCGTCTTCGTCAAGTGTTTCACTGTGAAGACCAAAATCCCGTGCTTCGCGAATCGCCGTCTTGGCTTCAGAGAGTTGTTCGCTTGCGCTCTTGGAATCAACCGGCGCGGCGAGCTGCCGCTGGGCAACATCAATGGCTTGGGCGGCGTAGCTGAGTGACTGCCACGCAGACGTTTCTGCCGACATCCACGCTTTGACGCTGTACTCGCGACTGGCGTCATCCAAACGCTCCAACGCTAGCTTGCGACAGGTCGATGGGGTGACCGACTGCAGCCATTGCGATTTGGGCTCTGGTTGTTTTGTTCGAGCGGTCACGTCAGCCGGCTGCATCGGTGTTGCCGCGGGCAACGCTGGGATCAAATCCTGACGCACCGACACGCTTTGGCTGACGTCGGGCTGCGTTTTGACGGACGCCGGCGGTCGCTGACTCGGCTGAGAAATGGGAGCCGTTGCGGGTTGTGCTACCACAGCCCCAAGCTGCTCAGCGTGCAGGCCAAGCGGTGGCGGTGGAGGCAAGTACGTTGGTCGCGAAAGGTTCGGCGGAACGGCCGGCATCGCATTGGACGCAGCAACGATGGGAGCGAAAACAGGACGGTCGTCTTGAGACGGAGTCGGCAGACGTTGAGGAATCGGCCGAGCAGCGGCGGCTGGACGCAATGACGCTGCGATTGCCGGCAAATCACTCGATGCGACTTGCTGGTGAACGTACGCGGGTCGCTGCGTCATCGGCGGCGTGACGTTCGAAGTCGCCGGTGGGGCTGGCAATCGTATCGCCGCAATGGGAGCCGATTTCACCGCCGGAGCTGATTCCATCTCGGTCGTCGATGAGCTTGTACCATCCTTCGAGCGGTCGTTCCGCTGATCAGCTTCCGCAGACTCGCTAAAGAATGGATTCAGGTAGGTATCCGCCACGAGGTTGGCGGCGGGGCAAGCGAGCAGCAGCGCCAGGAACACTCGGCGAAGTCTACGACGCGACCATTCCGCACGGCGTCCGCTGTTCTGTGTCATAGTTAGCATCCCTGCAACCAAGCTTTCGCTAGCCCTGTTGAGCTAGCATTCCGATCCAATGATTTCAACCGTCGCAACCCTGAGGACACGACGTTGTGGGAGTAATCGGACCAAACGCACCAGAGATCATTGACAAACCCTGCCGGTACGATCGTCGCGACCAATCCCGGCCAGAGGAACTGGCATAACCGACAAAGCTTAACAGCCGGGGAGTCAGGCTGGAGAAGGCCGTCCGTAGTGATAGCCTTGGCCGAGATCGAAGCCGAGATCTTTGCAGGCTTCGGCTTCCTCGAGTGTCTCGACACCCTCCGCCAGTGCTCGTATTTCTAAGTCTCTGACCATTTGCACCAACGTTTGCAGCATTCGTCGCCGATGCGTGTCTGCGGTATCGATCGCACGGATGAGCGAGATGTCAAACTTGACAAAATTTGGACGCGATTCGATCAGTTCGGCCAATCGCGCCTGACCGGCACCAAAATCGTCAAATGCGAGCCGGATATCCAGGTCCTTCATGGCACTGGAAAGCTCTGACATCAGTCGACGATTGGTCACCGCGGCTTCATGGATTTCGAGGACCAGGTCGGTGTTGCCCGACATCTCGCGGACTTTGACCAGGGAATGAATCAATCCCTGGCTGTCGGTCATTTCCTTGGGGTGTGTGTTGACAAACAGGGTCGGATGGCCGGGCAATTCTCGCCCTACTCGAATGCCTTCCCAGCGGAGCAACCGACTCAGTTCGACTTCCATGTTCAACTGCTCAGCGGCTTGAAACATAGCACCGACGGACTCGAGGCCAAAAACGCTACCGCGTCCCAGCACTTCGTATCCCACTGTCGCGTTGTCATCGATGTCGATGATCACTTGAAAGTGGGGACGGACGAGACGTTGGTTCATCATCCGATCGAACTGAACGAGCGCCAGGGCTTCGTCACAGACATTTCGAGCGAGGGTTCCGGAGGCATGTCCGGTGGGCGACTGACGGAGCACCCGAAAGGGCGCTTCGGCAAAATGGATCAGGTCCTCTTCACCCACCGGGACTTCTTCCGTGACACGCTTGCCGTTGACGTAAGTCCCGTTGGTGCTACCCAAGTCTTGCAGATAGAGTCGGCCTTCACGCACGCTCAGTCGGGCATGGTTGCCGCTGACGGTTCGATATTGCAACCTCAATGCGTTTCCGGATTTGCGACCCACGACAAAATCCGGCTCGTCGATCGCGAAATGGCGTAGCGAATCTTCGGGTTGTAGGGATCCCGAGAGAAACCACACATCGCCGTGCACGACCGTGCTCGTACGAAGTCGATCAAAGGCGACGCTATCGATCGAAGGCATGTGAATTCGTCCAGAACCAGCGTGAAGGATGAAGGCAGTAATCAGTGAAAACATAGGTTGCATACAACGCGTGGCGACTGGCGTCACATTTTTCTTGCTCTCACCGCGGTTGAAATGCTTCGCCCTGCGAATTCTCGCTGCATCACGGACTGAGTTTCATCAGACACTAAGTGCGAGCTAGTTTTCAACCGATCGGTCTGCCAGTGCCGAACCAATCACCGTCCTTGAAAACCTCATATTCGTCATGAACTCTCTGATCCACGAAACACAATCGATCGATGGAAGCCTGCTGGGTAGCCTGCTGACCGACGACACGTTCTGGCCGACAGAACCACAGAGTCTCGAGGAAACAGGATTGAGCGAGTCATTCATCGAGGGATTGGTGCTCAAGATCGTTCGTCAGGGAGGAACATTGAGCGGGCGTTCGACGTCGGAGAAAGTAGGACTGCCGTTTCGCGTTGTGGAACCACTGTTGGATGTTCTGCGAACGCGCAAGCTGATCGCACACGTCCGTCCGGCTCCTTTCAACGACTACTACTATTCACTGACCGAACTGGGCCAAACTCGTGCTCAGCAATGCATCAAGCAATGCAGTTACGTCGGCCCCGCGCCTGTCCCTCTGTCCGACTACGTGCTCAGCGTGGAGGCCCAAGCGGCCGGGCTGGACCCGATCTCGCAAGACGAATTGCGTCGTGCGTTGGCCGGGATCTCCTACCAGATGGATCTGTTGGAAGAGATCGGACCTGCAATCAACAGCAATACAGGCATGTTTCTGTTCGGTGATCCGGGCAATGGCAAGACAACGCTGGCGAAATGCCTGACGACTTGCTTGGGCCAAGAAATCTGGATCCCGCATGCGATTTTGGATGACGGCAATCTGATCAAGCTGCAAGATGACGCGTTTCATCACACAGCACCGGTGCCGGAATCCAACAGCAATTTCCTCAAAGCGCAAGAGTGGGATCGCCGTTGGGTTCGCATCCAGCGTCCCACAGTGATGGTCGGTGGCGAACTGGTAATGGACAATCTGGAAGTGCGTCATGATCCACGCAGCAACATCAGCGAGGCACCGTTGCAAATGAAGAGCAATTGCGGCTGCCTGCTCATCGATGACTTTGGACGCCAACGCATCGCGCCGGAGGAGTTGCTCAATCGATGGATCGTTCCGTTGGAGAATCGCTGCGACTTCTTGACCTTGCCGACCGGAAAGAAGATTCAGATTCCGTTTGCGCAGATGCTGATCTTTTCGACCAATCTGGATCCAAACTCGTTGGTCGACGAAGCGTTCTTGCGTCGCGTGCCGTACAAGATCTTTGTCGGCGATCCCGGACCGGATGAGTTTCGCAGGCTGATGGAAAGCGTCGCGGAGAAGATCGGTTTTCCCAAAACACCCGAAGCCGCCGAACATTTGTTGGCTTACTACCAAAAGAGCAAACGCAAGATGCGTCGATGCCATCCACGTGACTTGCTGACTCAAGTCGCCAACTACTGTCGGTATCGTCAGATTCCTTTGACGATTCGCCCCGAGTATCTCGACCGTGCATGTCGAACCTATTTCAGCCATCTGTAAACGAACCGCAAGTGGTCCTCGTGCCGGATGGCACTGTTCCCTGATCTGTCACATCTCCTGAATTCCCGATGAAGACCGAAACCGAAAAGAAGATTCAACCCGGATACGAGCCGATCAGCGGCTACGTATTGGAACAGTTGATCGGTCGTGGTGGTTATGGCGAAGTCTGGCGGGCAGTGGCTCCGGGTGGATTGAAAAAGGCGGTGAAGTTTGTCTTCGGCCAACACGATGAACACCGCGCTCAGCAGGAACTGAAATCGCTCGAACGTATCAAGTGTGTTCAGCACCCCTTCATTCTGACCTTGGAACGATTTGAGTTGATCGACAATCAGCTCGTGATCGTGACCGAACTGGCAGACGGATCGCTCGAAGACATCTTTCAACAACACCGTGACCGCGGGTCATGCGGCATTCCGCGTGCTGCGTTGTTGTCGTATTTGAAAGACACCGCCGATGCATTGGACTACTTGCATCAGCTCTATCAACTGCAGCACTTGGACATCAAGCCGGCCAATCTGCTGATCGTCGGTGGCCACGTCAAGGTCGCCGACTTTGGACTGTTGAAGGACTTGGGTGAATCGGACTGCAGTTTGGTCGGTGGATTGACGCCCATTTATGCGCCCCCGGAACTCTTTGACGGGCGGCCGAGCATGCACAGCGACCAGTACAGTCTGGCGGTCATGTATCAGGAATTGGTCAGTGGTGTCCGACCATTCACCGGACGTACCATTGCTCAATTGGCGACTCAGCACGTCCACAATGCGCCGAATCTTGAGTCGCTGCCAGCGGCAGACCGACCGATCGTTGCGCGGGCCTTGGAAAAATCTCCCGAACGACGCTTCGGCAGTTGCACGGAATTCGTCTCCAAGCTGACAACACCGCGATCAACTCCCTCTGTTTCCTCCAGCCACGAGAGTGAGCCTCCGCAGGAGCCCACAGAGCATCGTGTCGAAGATCTGCCTCAATTGCAGGCGGCTTCTGGGCTCAAGCATGGAATCATGTCTCGCGATGCGTTGGTCATTGCCTTGGGGGGAACCGGGGCTGACATCCTGCACGCGCTGCGTCGACGAGTCGCCGAAATGCACTCGGCCCCGCCGGTTCGTCTGCACAGTGTGCTGATCGATACCGATCCGATCGCTTTGCAAGCCGCCAAGGTCATCGAACCGACGGATTGGATGCCCGGCTGCCGAGTGATCGACACGCCGCTGCGAAGAGCAACCGAGTATCGTGAACGTGGCACCGAACACTTGAGAACGCTCTCCCGACGCTGGATCTATAACATTCCTCGCAGCGGGACAACCGAAGGCATGCGGCCGCTGGGCCGCCTGGCTCTGGTCGATCATGCCGCTGCTGTGACCCGCGGCATCAAGAATGCGATCGCCGAACTGAAGTCCGATGGGGATGAAGATGACCTCTCGATCTACGTCGTGGGCTCCCTTTCGGGAGGAACCGGCAGCGGCATGTACATCGATGTCGTGCACCTGCTGCGATACTTGTTGGACGACGCCGGCTTGGAGAGGCTGGAGATCATTTCCCTGCTGACGACCAATCGAATGAAGGGAGACCCCAATCGCGTTCTGGGGCTTCATGGCACGCATGCCGCGTTGCATGAGATGATGCACTTCATGAAAATCGAAAACGGCTATCCCGGGGATCCCGGGGCCGGCTGGCCAAGCATTCCTGCAGCTCGTACTCCACTAAAAAGCGCCTACTTATTTCCTCAATCCGATGCGCAGGGTGCTCGATCACCGCGCGAGATCGCGACGGAGTACCTGTGGGCAGACGCCACGGCCTGCGGTCACTTGCTCGAAACCGGACGGCGTCTGGTCGAGTCCGACGACTTGGTGATGGACCAACCACAAATCCGTTCCGCTTCGATGGTTTGGATCGGTGACGCCAGACGAGTCCAGGCCGGTGTCTTAGCTCAGCCGACGACTCGATTGTTGTTGATGCAATGGCTCGGTGATCCCAAATCTGCGGCTGAACTTGCACGTCCCGTCGTCGATCGCACCATCCGCCGATCCTTTTTGAATCACGAATCATGGATCAAGCAGTCCTTGCAGTACTTTGGCAAAGATCGAGCAGATCGCCGCACCGCGTTGATGGAACACCTGCGCACCATCACGCCGGACAGACTTAGCATCGCCGATGTCGCTCATGCGGAAACGGTGAAGTGGTTGCAGAGCATCATCGATGGCGAACGTGAACTGATCGCCGTTCAAGAAATCACGCGAAACATCCAACATGAGATTTCCATCCGACTACAAGATCGCCGCATGAACCTCGCATCGGCGATCGAGGCTCTGTCGACTCTCGAAAACCACATCGCATCGATGATACCAAGCCTGATCGAACAGGCTGAGTCTGCCCTGCCAGCCGCTCCCCATTCCGGTTCGAACCAAACTCTACCGTCCTCGCTGGGTAACTTGCGGGTACTGCGGACCGCGTGCGATCGTGGAGAAACTGTGATGCAAGCTGTCGCAGCGAGACTCGCAGCCGATACAGCGCATGCCCTGAAAGCAGAACTTTCCAAGTTAAAGGAAGACATCTGTGACGGTGCCGCCAAAGTAGCGCTCGCAATCAGTCGACTGTCCGAGGACACAAACCAGCGCGGCAATCCATGGGATACCATGGATGGGCAAAGTCGATCTCAATTCCAGCCGCTATTGGAGAGTCTGCACGCTCGGGCATCCAGCCAATGGCTGATCAAGCTGGCTGGACCAAACATTCAATCGGTCAGCGTCGATGCGATGAACACCGCGATCAGCGGGCTTGCCATGAGCCTCATCGGTGAGTTGTTGGAACATCTGGGCAGCGAAAGGATCGCTCAATCGATGGAAAGCGATTCAAGACTGGGGCTCAATGACTCCGGTTCAGGCAAGGAGACAGCTGCCATGTCGAGCGTGGGTTCCGATTCGATCGGAATGACAGGCACACATTCCCTGAGCGAGAACAGAGAAACGACGAGCGCACCCGTTCCGCTCAACATGTCTGATGCGTTGGTTGCCGTGCGACCACCGCTGCTGCAATGCGGCGGAAAACAACGTTTATTCCTGGTTTGCAGCTCTGACAACGAGTGCGAGAAATTCGAGTCCGAGATCCGCCAATCGCACGAGGGCACACTGACAACCTTTGTGGCTCGCTCCGCTGCGTCGATGTTGATTCACGAAGCCCAGCAAATACCGCTGGACCGAGTCATTCGTTTGCTGGGTTCCGTAACGGGTGATGACGGCAGGATCAGCGGTCGACTGCACGCTCGAACCGACGTCCAGTTCGACAAACCTTAACCGTGACAGGCTGCCGCCACACTGCATCCGCTGCAACCGCCACTGCCACAGCCGCTCGATTCGCCACCGCAACCGGGTCCGCAGCCCTCTTGCAACAGCTTTGCAAAATGATCCGAGCGGACCGTCTCTTCGTAACAGGCCGCAATCTGCGCCGAGATCCGTTCGGCTATCGCATCGACGTCACCCAGAAAGTGCATCACCAGCGCGCCGCCATTGATCATCTGATCCACATCCAACAAGACCGCTTGGCTGCCCGCCTCGGCCAACGCCCGTCGACAGCTCTCCACGGCATCACGCTTGTGTTGCTCCAGTCGTTCAATCAGCAATTCATCCGATGCGTCGGTCGGCCTCAGAATCTTGTACCCCGGTGCCGCATCGGCCAACTGCCGACTTTGCGCCGCCGGCGACGTGGAACTGCGTCCACAGACGACCCCCAGCTCCAGGCCACGTGGTGATCGCAGCACAACTCGACAGCCGTGCTCCAAAGTCAGGAGGGAGCCGGCCACACGGACCTGCGCCAGTGCCCCCACGCGGACGAAATACTGTTCCATTGGGTTTTTCAATCACAAAATAGTCAGGTGACTTGTCGGATCGCTCCGCTCTGCCCACCATGGTGGTCGATTTGCCCACGCATCGCAAACCAGCCTTCCCAAAACGGCAAAATGAGCACAGAAATCGACTCCGCCCCCTCCTCTCTCGAATCGTCCGTGGATAGCCGCGAGCGGGATTTTGACCAATTGGCCTCCGACGTCCTGGAGGGCAAATCGATCAGTCGCGAAGACGCCCTGGCCATCCTGAATTGCCCCGATGACGAGATTTTGTCTCTGCTGGCCGCCGGCTTTCGGATTCGAAAACGCTTTTTCGGCAAGACAGTGCAGCTGTACTTTCTGATGAACGCCAAAAGCGGTTTGTGCCCCGAGGATTGCCACTATTGCAGTCAATCCAAGATTTCCGACGCACCGGTGCCGAAGTACAACATTCTCAAACGTGACAAGTTGATGGATGCGGCGAAAATTGCCGCCGAGCAAGGTGCCAAGACCTACTGCTTGGTCATCTCAGCTCGTGGCCCCAACGAACGCGAAATGACCGCGGTGGAAACCATCGTCCCGGAAATCAAACAGAAATATGGCTTGGACATCTGTGCCTGCCTGGGACTGCTGACGCGGGAGCAAGCCGACCGACTCAAGGCATGCGGCGTGGACCGCGTCAATCACAACCTCAACACCAGCGAAGACCACTACGCAGATATCTGCACGACACACACCTACGCCGATCGCGTCCAAACCCTTCGTCACGTCCGTGACGCAGGCATGGAAATGTGCAGCGGCGGCATCATCGGCATGGGCGAAACGCATGACGACATCGTCTCGATGGCGATGGATCTGCGAGACTTGGGCGTGCAATCCATCCCGCTGAATTTCCTCAACTCCATCGACGGCACACCGCTGCAGGGCAAGAAAGACTTGAGCCCTCAAGATTGCCTCCGCGCGCTGGCCATGTTCCGATTCGTCAATCCGGATCGCGAACTGCGAATCTCCGGCGGTCGTGAAATCCACCTTCGCTCACTCCAGTCGCTCGGACTCTATGTCGCCAACAGCGTGTTCGTCGGCGACTACCTGACGACCAAAGGACAAGCACCCGAGGAAGACTACCAGATGGTCCGCGATCTCGGTTTCGAAGTCACCACGTCAGTAGGCGACTGAAGGAGTCGGTGTCCGGTTACACATTTGCCGCCCGTCGGGTAGGTAGTGTTCCGTTGAGCGTCGCCTACGGCTTTTGAGGTTGCGCCTTTTTGGGTAACCCGCTGCGCAAGCGAGTGATTCATGGCGATGCTGCGTCGCTGACAAAGTGTTCTGTTCCCGTCACTCTCTGGGGCAAATCGCCCGTGCAGTGTTACAATGCCGCAGGTGTTTTTCCAAACTACGAAACACGTCTGCACATCGAAAGAAGCGACGAATTGGCTGACCGCACTTCCATCTCACAAACCTACTCTGAAGTCACACGGGCTGCTGCTCTCGGGCTTGTAGTGAACCTGACTTTAGGAGTCGTGAAACTCATCGGTGGAATCGTCGGCAACTCCTTTGCCCTCATCGCTGATGCGGTCAATTCCATCGGCGATGTCGTGACGACAGTGATTGTTCTCTTCGCTCTCCGAGTGGCTCAGCGTCCCGCTGACGCTGAACATCCTTACGGCCACACACGAGCAGAAGGGATTGCGGCATCGAACGTGGCTTTGCTTGTCATCATCTCGGCCCTCATGGTCGGCTGGGAGGCGATTCGTCGGATCACGAATCAGCACGACATTCCTCCCATCTGGACCCTTTGGATCGCCGGCGCCAATATCCTCATCAAAGAGAGCCTCTATCAGTACAACGTGCGTGTTGGAAAACGCACCGGATCATCCGCCATCATTGCAAATGCATGGGACCACCGCAGCGACGCCTTGTGTGCGCTCGCCGTACTGATCGGCTTGGGCACAATTCGATTCGGTGGATCACAATTCGTCTGGGCCGACGAAGTGGCCTCGTTGATTGTGGTCGCTTTCATTGTCTGGTCTGGGGTTCAACTGTTCCGCTCCAGTGCGAGCGAACTGATGGACGTGCAGGCCGATTCCGAGTTCGTGGATCGAATTCGTGCAGTGGCGATGGCGGTCGCTGGTATTGAGGAAGTAGAAACTCTCTGGGTGCGTAAATCTGGTCTGGAGTTCTTTGCTGACATTCACATTGAAGTCGATCAACAACTCACAGTCGCAGAAGGACACCGCATTGGCCATCAAGTGAAGGATCGATTGCTCGCAGAGTTTCCGAACCTGAAAGATGTCCTTGTACATCTGGAACCATTTCCGCACACGCCCGATGCCATATGAACAAGAAGCCCCCACTGGAAACACAGCAGCACGGCGAGTAAGTGCAAAAAAATACTCGTGCTGCAACCCTCCACACATCTTTTTGCCCATTCTGTCTGCTCTCTGCCACAACGCAGCTCTTTGCCTCGTCGCTGACGTAGTGCTCTGTCCCTGTTTGCTCTGCTGTTTGCTCAAAAAACTGGCTCCCCTCTCCCCCAAGAATTTCGCGAAACAAGCCAGCCATCGCCAACGACGACGTCGCGAAAATATTGGGGGAGAGGGGCAGGGGGTGAGGGGGCATGCGTCGCCACCCGACGTGCGAGTGAACAACCAGGAAAACGCGAACGAGATTGCCGTCGGTTGGAGGAAGGACTCACGCGAAGGCGCTAAAGCGCGAAGCTGAGGTCGAAATCATTTTCTTCGCGATTTCGCGTGAGCTAAGTCGAATCTGAAAGCCGCGGAGGCGGCGGAAGCGTAAAGCCTGGGACGTCAGTCCCAGGTCACCTACGCAACGATTCCAGGCAAGCCGCGGAGGCGGCGACAGAGTGCGGGCGATCCTCCGGTGTATCTGTCGCCGCGTCGCGGCTTTCCTGTCGCGATGTTGTGCCCCCATGGGGCTCACGCCCCATGCTTTACGCTGCCGTCGCATCCGCGACTGAGAACCGGCGAGATGCTGTCATCTCGGTGAAAGTGCCTTTTCCCGAGAAGGCCGTGTGATCCTCGTAATTCGAATCCATCTTCTTGCGTACAATGCAGTTGAGCGAGTGATTTAGAAAGCATAAAACTCGCTCAGCCAGCCACCATTGTGCCAATTGAAGTGCCTCATGTTGTTCAAGAGCAACTCTCGTCTCGGGAACTTGATCCTTGTCGCGATTGCAGTTTTCGCGGCCGTGAGCTTGTCTCGCATGGGGTTAGCGTACGCGCAGATCCAGCGGCTTCACACACGAATTGTCGAACTGGAACGACAAGACTCGATTAGGAAAGGCATCAACGCCGCGATTCGGGATCAGTACCAGTCCATTGGACGAATTCGCGAAAAAGCAGAGGAGAAGTTTACGGACTTGCAACTCAAATACGGAGGTTTGGTTGATCGAGGCGGCTCTGTCTTTTCGTTTCGGAGTGTTCCAAGCATTCAAATCGAAGAAGAATCACCACCGATCATCTTTCGTGTCATCGTGCCAGAGGGTCGTACCGTGTGGCTTCGTTATGGTGTTTTCCCCAGCAACAATGACATTGTGAAAAACCCACACATGTTCCGATCAGCTGATGGGTTAGCCAAGGGAACAGCATTTCAGCATGAAGGGGTTTTTCAGCACCTACTTCCGACCGGTCCACACCTCATCTCGATTCGATGCGAGATCGGAGTGAAAGTCCCGATCGAAGTTTTGCTGGACGATCGACGTATTTTGTCAACGGTCTACGAGAGCGGATTCTTTACGTACTACGGCCGTGACCAGGCATATCAGCACGAACAAGGAGACAGAGAAGTCGGACAAAGATTGCCGTGGCTCTTTTCGAGCGAGATGTACCCACAGACGAATTCAGAGGCGTCTTTCGAACCTGCACCGCATGCTTGCTCCATCTGGCTCAGTGAAGACAAACTCGACGTCGCTCCGTTTCCGCATTAACCTTGGATACCGAACAAATACAATCCGTGTCGTCAACACCGCTTGCGCGACAACGTGTGCCTGTTGGAAACGTCATTTTGTTTTCCATTCTTGCAACGGTGACGGCGTGGGCACTCATTCGCCATTCCTCGCTACGTGTTGAAATTGAAGAATTGACCGAACGCATCAATGAACTTGATCCCAGTGATACTCAGCGTTCTCAAGCATACATGAACTCGCAGTACGACAAGCGATATGTCTTCTCTGTCATGCGGTCTTGTCGTGCTGCAAACGACATTCCTCGATTCGCGTGTTCCCGCATCATTGTCCAGAAAAAGGGGAGAGATGGTTCGCTGTTTTATGTGCCGAAGGGAAATCACAAGCTTTTGGTGAGGGCCAGTTGGCGGAAAAGTGAGAAGGATGCGAGAGCAATTGACGATTTGTTCAACGAATATCCAAATACAAACGGACAATCGTGGACGATCAAGTTACAGGGCGATAGCGGCTACTACTGCCATTGGTTGAGCGAAGACGATCCAGGCACAATTGGTTGGCGTCTGACATCAAACAACGAAGAATTTGAAACGGTCTCAGCCGATCTTCCACTTTTTAACTTTTCAGAATCTGACGTTAGCTGGACCAACGGAGGTACGGAGATGCGATTCCCCAACGCGTTGATGGGTCATGACCATTCCGATCGCCCCACTGCCTCAGTGAGTCTTGGCCACTGGGATCGAGTTGGCAAGAATGACAACGAAACTTGGTGTGTGCGGTTCGCGGCTGAAATCATTTCTGACACCCCTGCGGTGATTTGCGTAGAAAGCACGCAATGGTTTGAAGGAACCAATGAAAGGAAGATCATTGGAGAATACGTCGGAGACGGGAGATTCCTATTCCTTTCGCGTTGACGCACGGAGCTAAGTTCCCCTTAACCGCGTTAAAAACCCCCTTTCTGGTCTTACGAAGACGCGAAGGGGGGGTACCTGCTTTCACGCCTTCGCGTGAGCAAAGTCGAATCTGAAAGCCGCGGAGACGGCGGAAGCGTATAGCCTGGGACGTCAGTCCCAGGTCACCTATGCAACGGTGCTAGGCAAGCCGCGGAGGCGGCGGCAGATTGCGGGCGATCCTCCGATGTATCTATCGCCGCGTTGCGGCTTTTCTGTTGCGGTGATGCCACCCATGGGGCTCACGCCCCATGCTTTAAGCTGCAGTCGCATCCGCGACTGGGAACTGGCGACAACAACGGGGACAGACCGCTTTCTTGATGACGCCAATTCGCATTCCCCGGTTGTCAGGGGGCGGCGATGCCGTCACGATGGGGCTCTTCTTTATTGAGCTTTTCGCTTTGTCTGGGGGCAAATTGGGGTGCGGAGCACATGCTAGCACGACTGAAAACGTTTACGTTGCTGGGCATCGAAGCGATGCCGGTCGACGTGGAAGTCGATATCTCGCCAGCGGCAATGCCCAAGACCATTCTGGTCGGATTGCCCGACACGGCCGTCAAAGAATCCACACACCGCGTCGAACGGGCGATCGTCAACAGCGGCTTCACCCGCCCCCACGACCGTGTCGTGATCAACTTGGCACCCGGTGACCTGCCCAAACAAGCCGCTTCGTTTGACTTGCCCGTCGCTCTGGGCGTCCTGGCGGGCAGCGGACAACTGATCCCCGATCGACTGGAACACTACGCGATCGTCGGCGAACTGGCTTTGGAAGGTTTCACTCGCCCGGTGAAAGGTGCCCTGTCGATCGCGATCGAGACCGCTAAGAACGAAGGACTACGCGGCATCGTGCTGCCGGCCGAGAACGCAGGCGAAGCCGCCGTGGTGGAAGGCATCGAAGTGATCCCGGTGGAAAGCCTCGCGCAAGCCGTCGCGTTCATGGCCGGTGAAATCGACATCGCGCCGGCGCCCAGTCGCCTGACCGAGCTGTTCGAACAATTCAGCATCTACGACGTGGACTTCGGCGACGTGCGAGGCCAAGAGTCTGCCAAGCGAGCCATGACCCTGGCCGCCGCCGGACGCCACAACCTGATCATGATCGGTCCACCGGGATCGGGTAAAACGATGCTCGCCAAACGCATGCCCACGGTCTTGCCGCAACTGGGCGCGCCCGAGTCGATCGAGACCACGCGGATCTATAGCGCATTGGGGCAACTGCCGTCCGGACAACCGTTGCTCGCGCGGCGTCCCTTTCGTAGTCCCCACCACACGATCAGCGACGCCGGTTTGGTCGGAGGCGGCAGCCCTCCCTCGCCAGGCGAGATCAGCAAAGCACACAATGGGATCCTGTTTCTGGACGAGTTGCCCGAGTTCAACCGCAAGACGCTTGAGGTCATGCGGCAACCACTGGAAGACGGCGTGGTCACCATCTCACGAGCGTTGCGTTCGACGACCTTTCCCGCGGACTTCATGCTCATCGCGGCGGCTAATCCTTGTCCATGCGGTTATCGCTCCGATCCCCGACGCGCGTGCAACTGCACGCCGCCGCAGGTGGAGAAGTACATGAGCAAGATCTCGGGACCGTTGATGGACCGCATCGACATTCATATCGAAGTCCCCGCGGTGCCGTTCGACGAGCTGGCGGGCAAGTCCGCAGCCGGCACCAATAGCCAAGCCATGCGTGACGATGTCGCGCGAGCGCGGGAGGCTCAGTCCGATCGTTTCTCCGACGGTCCCGCGGACGTCCGTTACAACGCCCAGATGACGAGCCGACAAGTGCGTGAGTTCTGCAAGCTCACCACGACCTGCCAACAAATGCTTCGACACAGCGTCGAGGAAATGGGTTTGTCCGCCCGAGCGCACGACAAGATCTTACGCGTCGCCCGCACGATCGCGGACGTCGCCTCTGCACCGGACATCAACGAAGAGCACCTCGCCGAAGCCATCGGCTACCGAAGCCTCGACCGAGACTTGTGGACATAGCCACGGTTCTCAAGCATGCCAAAGGGGTCAGACCTACTTGTTTTAGTTTGGGGCCCAGCTGGGCTGCGGTTTTCCTTTCTCAGCCGGAAAGATCGATGCTTTTTTCTTTCTATCGCAGTGAATGAAAGACTTGCTCGCGTCAAACCGTCAGCTCGAATCTTTTTGCCCACCCATTTTTCTGACTACTGGACACCTGACTCGATACAAGAACCTTTCCAGTTCCGCGTCACTGCCACGATGAGTTCGGTAAAGTTTTCTTGCGAAGTCGTTATTCTTTCGCGGGGAGTTCGCCTGCTGCGTATCGGGACGGAGCAAGGGCAGAAAAATGTGTGGGCAAGACAATGAAGTGCTCAGAAGTGCTCGGGATAGAAGACGCCTTGTGCACACACGGAAGCGGGTAGGTCTCTTTGTGTTTTAGGTTGGAGGCGAGTTAGGCTGCGGTTTTCCATTCGCAGTCGCGAACATCGATGCTCAGAGCACGTCGCTGTGCCCAACGCGGCGCACCCTGGGACGATGAACGCTGGACCGAATCGATCGCGCGACGACTGAACCTCGAGTCCACCCTGCGATCAAAGGTGAATCCCTTGAGTCCAAAAAGAAGGCGAAACGCAAAATAAAGAGTCCTGACACCTTTTGGCTTCGTTTCATTTGCTGGCGGAGGAGGGATAGGGCTGGCGATTTTGGAATCGTTGACGAAGGTATTCGTAACGCTGCCTTTGATCCGCCGGCGCGTCGCTGATTGCGGCCTCCAATTCCTTGGACGCAGCGTTAAAGTCACCGTCTTGTGCCAACGCGACCGCGAGCGCCAAGCGATAACCCCAGCTCTTTTTGCTGTCCAACTCCAAGGCTCGGCGGGCATGAACGACAGCTTGCTTGCCGTCTCTGATCGGCCCGGTGCCGTAGGACCATCCAAGTTTGTAGTGAGCCAATGTGTAATCGGGATTGGCCAGGACGGCTTTCTTGTAATGGGCTATCCCCGTGGAATACTCTCGCGTGCCATATGCTTTCTCGGCTTGGGCGAATTCGTAGCGAGCCAAATAATCGAGCGAGATATTCAGTAGCTCCTGCAATTGCCCATCGTTGCGGACATCCGGAATGCCGGGCAACGTAGCGACTTCGATTTCATCGGGTCGATCCGATCGTTGCTCCGCGATAAACGCCTCGCGATTCAATGGAATCGTTTTTCGAGCCTTTCTGGTCTCATAGGCCGCAATCTCTTCAGTCAATTTCTGAAAGTACGGTGACGCCGTCTGCCGAGCATTCGACTTCTCCTGGATTGACTCCAGTAGCTTTTCGTTGATTCCAAAATCCAATGGGGAAAAGGAGGCAGGCAGTATCTTGTCGAATTCCACCGCGTAAGGAATTGACGATTCACGCTGTTCCGTCGACCAAGTCATCGAGGGCGCCGTGACATCGGCGGCAACTCCTCGCATCTGGGTGCTGTCACCAGAAGGTCGATAAAAGCGTTGCGATGCCAATTTCGTGACACCCATCTCCCCGTTCTGCGAATCTCTCTGGGTTTCCTTTGCCAGATCCCAAAGGCTGTACACTACACCCGATCCATGAGTGCCTGGATCGCCGACGATGATTGCCCGTCGGTAGTCCTGCAATGCTCCCGCCAGAATCTCGGCTCCGCTAGAAGTCCTAGCCGAGGTCAGGATCACGACAGGCTTATCTGGAACGAGAGCGGAACCCCTACCAGCATACTGTTGGACTTGTCCGTCACGCCCCTTGACCTGCACGACGTTACCCTGCCCGACGAACAGGCCTGTCGTGTCGATGCACTCCACGAGGCTGCCGCCCGAATTGGTTCGCAGATCCAGCACAATCATGTCGACTTGCCGGGACTGAAAATCGGAGAGGATCTTGTGTATGTCACGAGTCGCTGAGGTCCTGAGTTGTTGTTTTTCGTCCTTGATCCCCACATCTCGATAAAAGTAGCCGAGATAGATGTACCCGACCTTTCCGTCGCGACCGTCAGGCAATAGTTCGCCGCTCAAGACCGTTGACTGAGCGGTTTGCAAATCGAAAAGTTCCCGTGTGATTGAATAGGTCTTTGTTTCGAAGCCACCTCGGGGGATGACTTTGAGTCGAACGACCGTATTGGGCGTGCCACGAATCAGCTGCACAACATCGGCCAATTTTTTCTCGCGGATGTCCAGCAGTTCCCCGGAGTCTCCTTCGGCGACCGCAATGATACGATCGCCGACCTTTAACTTTCCGTGTTTATACGACGGACTACCGTAAACGATGGCTGCGACCTGAACATCACTGTCAACAATCTTCAACGACGCACCGATTCCCGTCAATTGCTGTTCGTTCTGAATGACAAAATCCCGCCAGCTCGAGGGCGAAATGTATTTGCTCTGGGGGTCATACGAACTGAGCAAAATCGACAATGCATCTTCCAAAAGATCCTCGTCGGACCTCTGCACAAGCTGATTGAGACGGGATGTCAAACGCACTTGAATCTTATGTCGGGCTTCATCGATATCGCTGCCACCGGCGATCTCTTGAAGCAACCAATACTTCAAGTATTTTCTCCATCGTTCTTGCAGGTCTGCCTCACTCGAGGCGAAAGGGCTGGACAAAAAGTCCGTGTCGATCGATTCATCGACATCAAAGTCATGAGTTTGATTCAGTAATGCTGGTAAACGCTCCGCTCTCTCGGCTACACGCTGGGTAAGACGCCGAAAGAATGTATAGAAGAACTCAATATCACCATCACGATACAGCGAATCCAATTCATATTCATAGCGTTTGAACTCATCAATGTCGGAGCGAAAGAGATACAGCCGTCTTGGATCAAATCCATCAACCATATGACTGAATGCGCGGCGGCTGATTTCATCGTCCAGGGGTCGGCCCGACAGGTGATGTTGAGCCAACATCGAGATTGCCGCCTTGACCACCATGACAGTCTTGGCGTCCGGCCCCGACAGATTGCGGAACTCTACGACGGGTTTCGAAGGAGTCGCTTTCGTCGTGGCTTCAGACTCTGCGGTTGCCGTCGACACGACGCTGCCCGGCAATTTGGCAGAATCTCGGTTCTGCATTGCGGCATCGCTGTAAATCGTGATCACCATCTCACCGCCCTTTGCCATGGTTCCGCCGGCCACCGGATTCTGTTCATAGACCGTGTGTGGCTGCACGCCCACCGGTGCAGGCAATCCAACCTTGAACTTCGCTGTCAAACCGGCGGCCGCGACAGCTTTCTTGGCGTCGGTAGCAGATCGTCCAATCAATACCGGAACATTTTTCCCCGACCGATTCACGGGGTTCGTTGAGTCGATGCTGACGTCTTGTCCAACCAGAACTTTTCCGGATGCTTGGTTGATCGTCGCAATCACCATCGAGTCATCCGACTGGCTGATGGTCGCGGTACCCACCGACGCTTCCCCCACACCGGGAACATCAACATAGATATTGCATTTGTCTCCTACCGCGGGGAGCAAATCACCCTGAATCTCTAAGCCAAGCTTGGTACCCTCGACGGATGTAATCACGCCTGCGAGATCATCCGCGACAACAACCGATGTCAGGACTGATGAGAAAACCATGCACGGGAAAACAAGTTGCTTGATCAGGTTCATTTCGACGTCTTGATGAGTTGACCGGTTCACGCGACAGAACGCTCATTCCGGATGTTTAATTTGCTGGACCCCTGAGACCAGTTTACCTCCCCAAACGAGCCGGGATTTAAGATCGATCCTTATTGTTGATCCAATCTCGCAAAATGGAGTGTAGACAATTGTTCAGCAGCGATGGCATCCAACGAAGGTAGCCGTCAGTTGTTCCCTCCGCCGAGACAAGCTCGACGAAAGGAGCTGGACTGCTCAAAGTTTGGTGTTGTTTCTTTTTGGGTTTGCGCAAGTTTATGTCGCTATTGCCGGCGCAGCTGGTGGCCCCCAGTGAGCCTCTGTCGCTAGCCGTGGGCCTGAGGCGGATTGTGGTGCCGGCCCACGGCTAGCGTCTGAGGCTCACTTTGATTGCGATGCATGGAACAAAAACATGGATTGAAAAAACAATGTCAACACCAAACGTTGAGCAGTCCAGCATAAAGGTCGGCAACTGTGGTCGCTCGGCATGGGCGGGCGATATCGCGTAGAATGGGCCGCGGTGCCGGGGCGTTCTCGAATGCGGAGTCCAGGAGCGAACAAAATGATTGAGCGAGTGGAGATCGGGGGATTGCAGTTTGTTGCCGATTCACAAGGCCGCTGCTGGGACGCAAAAATACCGTTGGACGGCTGGAACGAAGACGGTTCGCCGCTGCAGATGCCGATTCGCATCGAAGCCGGTAGCGATGACTACGCGTCGAAAATCGACCAGCCGAGCGACGCTCAGGTTGCCGCCGTCGAGTTTATCCTCGGCAATGGGAAACGTGTCTCTCAAGAAATCTTGGCCGAGGCGTTTGCTTATGCCAGTGACTATTGCCAAGACGATGAGTGGATGGAAGAGTCGATTCAATCGATCGACGACCTTCGTGATAGCCTGGAATCGCCGGAGTTGCTGGTCCAGATCCAGGAAGTCGATGGCATGGCCTGGTACGCCTTGGGCGCATCGGTGGACTGGGACATGGAACACGATTTTGGCATCGCGATGTGGAAAGACATCGTGTTGGAAGTCGGCCATGCGGATGTCACCTTCTCGACACCTAGCGGACTGATCTATCGCTGCATCGACCCGCAGCGGGAACCGACCAGAGAACGCGTGCTGGGCCAATTGCAACGCGAATGCGAGGAGATGGACGAACAAGCGATGGCGGTTTTCTGGGAAAACCTGCCGGCGGGGATTCAACTGGCCACGGCGATTTGTATCGAAGACCACGAGTTGGTGAAAACGTTGACCGAGCAAGGTGCCGACATCAATGCACCCACCGGGGATTATCCCGCAGCCATCTTTCGCGCGATGGAAACCCAAGAACCCGACACGGTGAAGCGGATGATTGCCGCGGGCGCTTCGCTGAAGGTCAAGAACGAACTGGACATGACGCCGCTGCAATGGGCTCAACACATGGTCGGCATGCACGAGCGGGGCGAACGCATGCGAAGTGGTGACTCAGGTGCGATCAACGAGATGCTCCGGGAATTGATGGGCGGTGATGACGACCATCCGTTGCAATCGATCATGGACGATTTGCAAGCTCTGCAGGGCGAAGGCGGCATGATCGGTGATGCCGCCAAGAACATGGCAGGCACTTGGGAGAAACTCGCCGGCGGCATGGATGCTCGCATGGCGGATGCGCCCGAAGCAGAACGTCAGCACTTGCAAGGCGTCCAGGACGAAGGGAAGCAGTTCGCAGAAAACTGGCGTCAGATTGCTCAACTGATTCAGAACGCTTCGTCGCAAGGCTGAACGCTGGGTGGCAGGGTTTGTGCTTGAACGGCTGAAGCCTGGACTCCAACAGGGACTGATCATTGGAATTGGATGTCGCTGCTGACCGTTGCGCCGCGGTGATCGATGACTTCGATGAACCACGTGTTGGCTTGGGTCGGTGGTTTTGCCGCAGTCACTTCGCTCTCACCAATTGTTGCGGCGATCGTTTCCCACTTTCGTTTGGATCGTGGTCCGTCATCTGTGGTGTAGTTGAGTGCAGCGCTCGTCAGCGGAGACTTGCTGTGCACTGGCATACGAACGATCTCTTCCGTCACCGCGACGTCACCGGTCTTCGGTAGAGGTTCGCCATCGAGGCAATGGGAATCGATGAACAATCCGATCTCCTTTGGTGCCCAACCTGCCGGATGGCTGTGTCGCATGTTGACTTCCATCCGCATCTGCTTTTCGCCGGGAACGACGGCAAAGGATTTCTGATAACTGTCCATCGGATAATGAATGTCGTTGGTGCCATTGACGAACAAGATCGGTACTTTGCAATCGACCAGCGAGCTGGATGGATCGTACGCCGCGATCCACGACTCACGTCGGTCGCCCAACGCGTCGATGGAGGGTTTCTGAACCGATTCGCCTTCGTACAAGAAGCCGCAACCGTAGACGGGCACGGCGGCGCGAAAACGGTGATCCACCGAAGCAACCAAGCACGTCGTGTAGCCTCCCCAACTGATCCCCGTCACGGCAGTTCGATCCTTGATGACATCAGGCAGCGACCTCAGCAGTGTGTGCGCGCGGATCACGCTGGCGACGGCGTGGTAGGGCCAATCATCTGAAATGTCTCCGCCGATACAGTCAAACTTCTGTGGATGTCCCTGCTCGGGGCCTCCGTTGCTCAGTCGTGTGCGGGTGTCTCGTTTGGCGGCTTGGTTTGCGACGGGGACGCCTTGTTCGTCGTAAATCGGGTCGATCGGTCGGCAGCCGGACAAGTCCATCGCGATCGCGGCGTATCCACGTTTGGCCCACAACCAAGCCCACTCGGCGAACGCGGTGCCACCACCGCCGTGGATCAACACGACCCCGGGAAACTTTGCGTTGGGCTCGGCCAGTCCGAGAGTTGCCGGCGACGCGAAAAACGCAAAGACTTCTGAGGGTTGGCCTTGAAAGGGCTCGCTTGTGTAGAGCAACGAGTGGACGGGACCGGATTGTGAAACCCAACGCATCGGAACGTCTTGGCTCAGCCGTTCCAAATCCCACCGAGCGATGCCGATCGGTTCTTGCGCCGTCGCGGCGGTTTGTTCTTGGGCGTTGCTGTGGCCGCAGAGGGCGATCATCACGGCGAGTGCGAGGAGTGCCGTGCGATGAGAGATAGCGGGATGGATCATGGGATTTTGAAACTCGGCTGTTAAGACAACGGGGAGCGAATAGTTTAACTCGTCGGCGGGCGGCACACGTAGACGCGTCTCTCCGAGACGCGAAATGTTTCGTGCCGCGGAGAGGCACGGCTACGTGAGATTGGAATAGACTGTGTGAACGCATCTTTTGCTTCGTCGTTTTCACCAATGCATCAGGGCACCTACATGTTTCTTCGTCCGTTCGTGGTTGTTGTCGTTGCCGTCACTGCGACCCTTTTGACAAATTCACTCCTGGCGGTGGAATCTCGCAAGGCGAATGCCAAGCCAAACGTGTTGTTCATTGCGATCGACGACATGAACGACTGGACGGGATTCCTGGGCGGGCATCCTCAAGCGATGACACCGAACCTGGATCGTTTGGCCAAACGCGGCGTGAACTTCACCAATGCGCACTGCATCGCGCCTGCGTGTTCACCGTGCCGACTGGGATTGCTATACGGCGTGCAACCGTTTCACTCGGGGCTGTATCCGTTTTACGATCATGGCAAGATTCCCAAAGCGGTGCTGGGAAAATACACCAGTTTGCCGAAACATTTTCGCAACAACGGTTATCACGCTTACGGTGCCGGCAAGATCTTTCACGGATCCAAAGCGATGCCGGACGACTGGGATGACTATTTGAAACAGTCCGGAGTGAAACTGAACTACGCGTCGGAGTTGGGGTATCAGCAAGGCAAGTCGGCGAAGATGGCATTCTGCCCAACGACCAATGAACTGGCAGATCATCCCGATCATCAAGTCGCATCGTATGGCATAGATGTCTTGTCACGCGAGCATGATCAGCCATTCTTTCTTGCCGTCGGGATCGTCAAACCGCACCTCGCATTTGTATGTCCACAACAGTTCTTTGATGCGTTGCCGGAAAAGATCACGCCGCCGTTGATTCGTCGCAACGATTTGGTCGATGTGCCCTTTGCGGCTCGCGCGATGGCGAACTTGAACGACGACTATCGATTCCGGACGGACGAGGCATGGGAGAACGTTCATCGATCCTATCTCGCTTGCATCGCTTGGGCGGATTTCAACATCGGTCGTGTACTCGACGCGTTGGATGCGTCACCGTATGCCGACAACACCGTCGTCGTGCTTTGGTCCGACCACGGATATCACCAAGGAGAGAAGCGTAGTTTTCGCAAGTTCTCGCTTTGGGAAGAATCCACGCGTGTACCGTTTGTGATCTTCGATCCTCGGATCCATAGCGGGGCAGCCAACCGCGAATGCAAAGAAGCCGTTTCGTTGATTCATGTCTATCCAACGCTATGTGAGCTGGCCGGGCTCCAGTCGCCCGACTATGTCGACGGCACAAGCCTGGTCGCGCAGTTGCGTGATCCCGGTGCACCGCTTGTCGAGCCCGCGATCACGACTTGGGGACGCGGCAACTACAGCGTCCGCGACGAACGGTTTCGTTTCACGCGATATTTTGATGAGTCCACTGAGCTGTACGATCATGAGGTGGACCCCAATGAATGGAACAATCTGACGGATGATGCGAGTTTGGCGAAAGTGAAGTCCGAATTGGCGGGACATATACCTGGCGAGGAAGCACCGCTGGTTCGAGAAGGCATCGCGTTGTGGAATGTGATCGACGCGGATCGTCCCGAGCGGCTGAAGTCCTTTGAGCAGAAAGACTGGCCGGCTTGGCTGGAAAAGATACGACCGCGTTTGGAGTGACCAGCGGTAGATAGAAAAACATCTTTCGCTCGACGGTGGTGTTTTGATACGTCCGTTGGCATGACCGTCACCAAGATCATTGTCCGAGATACCATGAAATGGATCCGCCGGCTGTTGCCCGGCGCGGTCGTCTTATTAATCGTGATGTTGCTGCTGCATGGATGGTCAGGAACGGCACAGGCGATTCGTGTGCAAACTCATGCGATGTTGACGGGCTTTTTCGGACCGGGAGACGACGTGGCTGGTGTGATCGCTCACACGTTGCCATTGGCGCTGGCGTCGGCATTGGCAACGTTTGCGGTGGTCAGCAAATGGCTGACCTTTGAATCGTTCTCCTCCGTCGTGATCTTGTCCTGTATCATTTTGGCCGGGACAAGCGTGGGCGGATTCTTGCGATGCGTGTTGCCGCAACCAGCGAGCGTCGTGACACAAGTCGACGACGCGAGCCCGTTACCGTCCTTGGCAGTGATCGATGTGAAACCGTCCGCCGCGCCAGTGGATCAACTACGACAACTCGATTGGTGGGCAAAGCCGGATTTGTCTCGCGCGGCGCAACGCGAGATCGCGCCGGTGGCATTGTTCCCCAAAGCTTCCGGCTTGATCGGTTTGGTCTTTACCATGTTCAATCAAGTACTTGGATTCATGGTCGCCTATCAGCCTCGATTGTTCGCCGCCGCCGTGATTGCGGGTGGGTCGTTGGGGTGGGGCTGGCACAGCAAGCTGCAATCGCTGCAGCAGAGAGTGCTGGAGTTTGCTGACGGGGAGACGCTGGATGGCGATGTCGTCCAAGAGCGTTTGCCTCGTCGCCGCGCGGCGTGAGGTGACAAACAAAAATGACCCGCAGACGACAGGTGTCGCGTGCGGGTCATTTGTGATTTGGAGTGAACGATCGGGTTGCCTGCGTTTGGAACGCGATCGATCAGCTGGCGATCAATCGTCGGCCAGAGGCTCTTTCTTTTCGGTGATCACTTCGCACTCTTCCGACTTGGTCGCGTTGAGTTCGATGTAGCTCTTCCATTCTTCGGGCAGGTTATCTTCGTGGAAGATCGCTTCGACGGGGCATTCGGGCACGCACGCTTCGCAGTCGATGCATTCTTCTGGGTGGATGTAGACCATCTGATCACCTTCGTAGAAACATTCTACGGGGCAAACGACGACGCAATCCGTGTATTTACATCCCGAGCATGGCTCGGCAACAACGTGAGTCATGGTGGAGACCTTTTTCTTTTCTGCTCTGCAAGTCTGGTGCGAATGAAAAACGAACGAGAGCCCCGAGGCCGCCCGTCACCTTTCCGCCCCCAATATATCGGCGAGACAAGCAATTGACTGTACCCCAAGGCACCAAATTGCCCGACTGGCATTTTTTCACAGCGGATTAAAGGCTCGGGAGGCCGGTTGGGGCAACGCTGAGACGCACTATTGACAGTCGAAAAACCAGCTCGGAGCGCAAGCGAGTGAATTTGGCGTCTCATTGACTCGCTCGCGCGTCGTGCTGATATGTCTCACGTTTCAGCGAATAAAATTCTTCACAGCGTTGCCGCTCAGGGCGGTCCTGGATCGACATTTTCGGCCTCTGGCTGGCTCTTCAAACGCCTTCGGCGGGATCATCAAACGCCTTCGGCGGGATCATCAAACGCCTTCGGCGGGCTCATTTAACGCTTTCGGCGGGCTCATTTAACGCTTTTTGCCACTGGCGGTCCTGCCCCACAAGCGTGACAATCGCCGATCCACTTCTGATTCCGACCCCTAGCGAAACCTCATATTCCCGTGTCAGACACCGATCCGGCGGCCACCGATTTCCTGCCCCCAGCCGCCACCCCCTCAACCACCTTGCGTCTGCGACCCGGGCGTCATTTCCCCTTCCTGGCGCGACATCCATGGGTTCACGCCCATGCGATGGCGGAGGATGGACGGGATTTGGCGTGTGGACAAGTCGTCGACTTGATCGATCACGACGGCAATTGGGTCGCCCGCGGGATCATCAATCCCAACAGCCGTTTGAGGGTCCGCTTGTATGTTTTCACCTCGGACGTCTCGATCGACGAGACGCTGTGGCGGGAGCGGATCGACGCGGCGATCGCACGTCGTCGATTGAATTCGACGATGGATCGCCAAGCCGCCGAGCGATTGATCTTCAGTGAATCCGATTTGATCAGCGGATTGATCGTCGACCGCTACGCGGATTGTTTGGGAGTCCAGTTCACCGCCGGCGCGTTGTTGCCGTGGCGTGAAGCGATTTTGCGTCATTTGCACGAGGTCCTGGAGCCCCGCCAGATCGTGGTCAAAGTCGATGAACGGACAGCGAAATTCGAGGGCATGGAGCCCGAGGAGGGGACCGTTTGGTCGGCGACCGCCGCTGGCGAAATCCCACAAGCGGACGTCGGAAACCCGACGGAGTTCACCGGAACGGTTCATTACCAGCAAAACGGGTTGCAGCTGGCGGTGGACCTGTTGGGCGGTCAGAAAACCGGAGGTTACCTCGATCAACGAAACAATCACGCGGTCGCTGCGGGGTATTGCCATGGACGTCGCGTTCTAGATGTGTGCTGCTACACCGGTGGCTTTGGGTTGGTCGCAGCCAAAGCCGGTGCGGCCGGCGTCGTCGGGGTGGACTCCAGTCAAATCGCGTTGGACGCTGCGGCCAGTGCGGCGGCGGAGAACGGCATTGAGAACATCGAGTTCATTCGCAAGGACTGCTTTGACGCGTTGAAGCAAATGGGTGAACAGGGGGACCGTTTCGACGTCGTGGTCTTGGACCCGCCGCGGTTTGCCGGGTCGCGAAAACAGGTGGATTCCGCGATCAGGGCTTATCGCCGACTCAACGGGCTGGCAGTCGACTTGCTGCCACCGGGCGGTATTTTGGTGACCTGCAGTTGTTCGGGGAGGGTGTCGCGAGCCGATTTCATGAACATGTTGTTGGACGTGGGCAGGCGGCGCGGCCGAGATATCATTTTGCTGGAAAATCGCGGGCCATCGTCCGACCACCCCGTGGCGGCCTCGTGCCCGGAAAGCGACTACTTGAAATGTTTGATTTGCCAGGTGATGTGAAGCACCTGATCCGGCAAGCAGTACCGTCTATACTGGTGTAAACGAGCACGCCCCTTGCCGGTTCCGGGCAGACTGCTGCGGAACATGTCGGACGAGAGTTTATGACGTACAATTAGCATCGACGTGGTTCCGTTCATCGCGGCACAATATCCTTTTCATCGATCGGACACCGACGTGCATACTGATTCTATTCTTGTTGGAGATGGCCCATGTCGGGCGTGACGCTCAAGGTTCTGCACGGTGCCGACCGGGGGCGGGTCTATGCAGACTTGGAACCGCCGCTGACCGTCGGTCGTGAGGAAGGCAACGACATCCAGCTCAATGATGAACGAGTCAGTCGTTGTCACTTCAAAATCCAACGTGACAACGATCGCTTGGTGTTGACCGATTTGGACAGCACCAACGGCACCAAAGTCAACGGAGTGGAATGCCCGCTGAAGATCCTCCGCAGTGGAGACTTGATCGCCGTGGGCCGCAGCCTGATGCTGGTCGGCAGCGAAGAAGAGATCGCCGAGCGATTGGCGAGCATGGGCAGCGACAACCAAACGCTTTCACGCGAACTCGCATCGTCGGACAGCAGCGTTGCGATGGACTTGGGCAACGGTTCCCAGTCACCGTTTCACATGGATCTTGCACAAGTTCGCGAGTTGCCGTCGATCCCGGACAATCTGAGTCCTGGCCAAAAGGCGCAGCTCTGCGAAATCCTGGACTTCCTGCAAACACGTTTGTGCAAACTGGTGCAGACGGCAAAGATCGATGAGAACAGTGGTCAAGTCACTTTGTCGTTGCCGGCGTGGCAGCGATTGTTGGGCGCGCAAGCCCGACTGAGTGAGATGCACCGCCAAATCGCGGACCCGGATTGGCCCGACGAAACGCCGTAGGCGTGTGGAGAACAACGAATGTAGCTTGGGCACTCTTGCCCGAGAGATCACCGACGGGCAAGAGTGCCCATCCTACTTTTGTTTACCGCATGCGGATTGTCGTTCGACTCTCCGAGTCGACAACGTACAGCGGAGAACGCTATCGACTTGGAAAGTCGAGCGACAATGGCTCATGCGCGCGGGTGAAACTGCTTGTGTACGCGTTTGAGTCGCGAGTGTTCCACGTGAGTGTAGATCTGCGTCGTTTGAATGCTGGCGTGTCCCAGCATCTCTTGGACTTGACGTAAATCCGCGCCGCCGGCCAACAGGTGTGTGGCAAAACTATGTCGCAGCGAGTGTGGGCTCATCTTGTCGTCGATTCCGACGCGACGTGCGTAGCGTTTGACCAGACGCCATAGTTGAATTCGATCCAAAGCTCGGCCGCCGCGTGAGAGAAAGAGTTCTTCGGGAGGATGCAACGCTTTCTCGGCCAACTCGCCACGCAGGTCACTCATGTATCGCTCGATCGCCTCGATCGCTTTGGTCCCCACGGGCACCATCCGTTGTTTGCCACCTTTGCCCTCGCATCGCAAGTGTCGTTGAGGCAGCGAGAGATCGCGGACACGCAAGTTACAGACTTCGGAAGCCCGGCAACCGGTCGCGTAAAGGACTTCCAGCATCGCGACGTCACGCAAGTAGAACGAGTCGGATTTACGGGGCGCGGCGAGGAACGCATCGACTTGTCGGCGTGACAGGACGCCGGGCATGCGTTGCCACATTTTTTGCGCGGCCAGCAGATCGGCGGGATTCTCGATGACGACGCCTTCGAGCTGCAGGTACTTGAAAAAGGTCCGCACAGCGACGATGTTGCGGGCCATCGAGCTGGGAGCCAGTTGGGCGGCTTGCAGGGTGCCCATGTAATTCGTCAGGTCACCCACCGCGATCCGAGCCAGGGAGCGGTCACCCAGCCATTCAAAGAATTTCGTCAGGTCGCGTCCGTAGGCGGCGATCGTGTTGTCCGCCAAATGGCATTCGCCACGCAGGTATTTGAGAAACTCCTCGCGGTGCGTGTCGGTGGGCTGCGAGGACTTTGCCGGTGGACCGGATTCTTGCAGCAATTGCAGTTTCGTTCGTCGTTTTGCCAAAGCGGGCTCCTGGAAGGCAAAAAAACGCGGCGGGTTGGCGTTTCCCTGGCGTAGCTTTCCGAGTACGAAAGCAATTCTGGGGCGGCGATTTGCTGTCCCATTTTTACTATCGGTTCCCATCGATCTCACGCAACAACCTTTGCCATGAATGTCTTAGTTGTCGGCGGTGCCGGCTATATCGGTTCTCACGCCGTCCGATTGCTCGTTGATGCCGGGCACGACGTCTGGGTCTATGACAACCTTTCTCGCGGCCATCGTCAGGCGGTCCCTGAGGGGCGTCTGATCGAGGGCGAGCTGTCCGATCGGGCCACGTTGGTCGCTGCATTGCGGGACAAGCAGATCGAAGCCGTCATGCACTTCGCCGCCTTTGCCCTGGTCAACGAATCGGTCAACGACCCGGCCTTGTACTACCGAAACAACGTGGTCGCCGCGATCGATTTGCTCGACGCGATGCGTGAAGCGGACGTTAAGAAAATCGTTTTCAGCAGCACGACGGCGACCTATGGCGAACCGGACGTGGTACCGATCCCGGAAACAACACCACAGAAACCGATCAATCCCTACGGTTTCACCAAGCTGGTGTTTGAGCAGGCGCTTGCGGACTACGCAGCTGCCTACGGGTTTGCCTATGCGGCGCTGCGATATTTCAACGCCGCCGGTGCGCGTCCGGACGGGACGATCGGCGAAGATCACGATCCGGAGTCGCACATCATCCCGATCGTGTTGCAGGTTGCTCTGGGTCAGCGTGACAAGATCACGATCTTTGGCGACGACTACGCCACGCCCGATGGAACCTGCGTCCGCGACTACATCCACGTCGACGACTTGGGCGACGCCCACCTGCGCGCCCTGGAGCGGCTGGAGCCTGGCAAAGGACTGTGCGTGAATCTGGGCACCGGCCGCGGCACCAGCGTTCGCGAGATCGTCGAGGCCTGTCGCGCGGTCACCGGGCATCCGATTCCCGAGACGATGGGCCAGCGTCGTGCCGGGGATCCCCCCGAGCTGATCGCTGATGCCCGCTTGGCCAAGCAGTTATTGGGTTGGACGCCGAAGTACACCGATGTACGGCAAATCGTCGAAACCGCCTGGAATTGGCACAAATCCCACCCCAAGGGGTACGCCAAGAGCTGAGCGAGCTTGGGCTGCGGGTCATCTTGTCTTTCGTTTGACCCGATTTTCGTTTGACCCACAGCCGAAGGCGCAGGAGTGGGTGACCCAAAACGTCGGCATGACGTATTGCTGCGCCTTCGGCTGCGGGTCAAACAGGCTGGAACGACGACAGCGAGTAAATGCATAAGGGCAGCTCAAATCTTCTCCGTTCGATGTTTTTTTGAGGCTGCTATACTAGGTCAATGCGTTCTTCTCCGTACGCACGCCCCAGTTCCCGAGAGACCGATATGCGATTTGTTGGCTTATTCGCCCTGTGGATCACGATTTTGCTTGTGGCCGACTCCGTGTTTGCAGCGGACCTATCGTCCCGCGAGCGAAAGATGGTCGAGACGGTCAACGCCACGCTTCGCCGCGCCGGTGCCAGCTATTCCGCCGGCAACCATGACGAAGCCGCCAAGAGCGTTCGTGCGGCGATGGAGCAGTTGGATCTCGCCGTGCGTGTCGGTGGTCCGAGCGTGTTTGATGAGTTGGAACCGGCAATGAAACGGATCGCGACGGCGCGTACGATGCTGGAGTTGGAGGGCGTTTCCCTGCCACCATTCCGCAAACCAGAGCGTCCCGCTGCAAAGCCCGCAGCGGAGACTCCCGCGGCCAATCCGGCTCAGCCCGGCATGACCCCTGACGGCAAGCCAACCATGGGATTCTTTGACCCCAAGGGTGGCATCAGCTTTACCAAACAAGTCGCACCGATTCTGGTGGGACGATGCGGCGGCTGCCACGTCCAAAGCAGCAAGGGCGGATTCAACACGGCGTCTTACGCTGCGTTGATGAAGGGGCCGCCCGAAGGCGTCGTGGTCTTCGCCGGTGATGTCATCGGTAGCCGTTTGATCGAAACGATCGAGACCGGCGACATGCCCCGCGGCGGCGGCAAAGTCTCGCCAGCGGAATTGAACGTGCTGAAAGTCTGGATTTCGGAGGGTGCCCGCTTTGACGGCCCGGACCCGGCCGCCGCAATCACCGCGGCCGGCGCGCCCGCACCTGCCCCGATGCCCAACGTGCCACCGCCGACTGCTAAGAAAGCAACCGGCAACGAAACCGTCAGCTTCGCATCGGACGTCGCACCTCTGTTGATCGAGAACTGCGTCGGTTGTCACATCGATGCGATGCAAGTGCGAGGAGGACTGAGAATGGATACCTTTGCACAATTGTTGCGAGGTGGAGACAGCGGACAGATCGTCACGGCCGGACAAGGCGAACAGAGCTTGCTCGTCAAGAAACTACGCGGAACCGCAGCCGACGGCGATCGCATGCCCGCCGGACGTCCACCATTGTCCGATGACTCCATTGCGTTGATCAGCAAATGGATCGACGAGGGCGCAGCGATTGATGGGCCGGAGGCACAGCCGATCAAAGTGATGAGCCAGTTGGCTTGGGCATCCAAAGCAACCACGGAGGAAATGTCCGCGCGTCGAGCAGAGTTGGCCGACAAGAACATGCAACTCATCGCGATGTCCAACGCCCAGCCGCAAACTGAAGAAACCGAACACTTTCGCGTCATCGGCACCGGGTCCTCGGCGACGTTGGGAGCGGTTGCTCAGGCGGCCGAAAAGCACATGAAGACCGTGCGTGATCTGGTCGATGGCGGGGCAGGCGCGGATTACTTTCACGGAAAAGCAACGATCTTTGTGTTGCCCAAACGCTACGACTACAGCGAGTTTGCCAAGATGGTCGAGCAACGCAGCATCCCCACGGAGTGGACCGGACACTGGTCATTTGACGGCATCGACGCTTATCTCGCAGTGGTCGCGACCGACCGTGACGAAGAAGACGAGGTCTCTGCTCGTGTGCTCGGCCCGCTCACGTCGCTGGCCGTTGCCACGCGAGGAAGCGATGTGCCGCGTTGGTTCGCCGAAGGAATCGGAGTGAATATCGGTGCTCGCGGTCAAGCGACCACACGAAATGAAAAGCAGCGACAGCAAGCCGAACTGGTCGAAGCGGTCGGGCTGCTGAAAAACGCGAAATCATTTTTGGAGAACAAGATGACCGCCGAGCACACCGACCGAGTCGGTGCGGCGTTGGCAATGACGATGCTGGATCGTACGCGTCGCAGCTCGCTCAATGCCGTCTTGCGGGCATTGTCCGCCGGCGAACCTTTTGAAGTCGCCTTTGCCAAGGGATTCGGCGGTCCACCGGAAACGTACATCGAGAATTTCCGTTCTTGGGTGCAGTGACCAAATTCTCTGCCCCACCCTCACCTCACCGTAATGGGAACGCCGCGCATCGGGTCGACGCGTCACCTTTTGTTCGCCACACACACCCGCGAACCTTTTGCTCTGGACGCATGTCCGCTTGAAAAATTGGCCGCGACGACCAGAATCGGCGGTATCTCCCCTTCTTTCTCAGCCAACCAAAACAGGCGGACGCAGCGATGATCGTGGTCATGGAACAAGGTGCAACGGACGAACAAGTCCAAGCCACCGTCAAACGGATCGAGAGCCTGGGGCTCAAAGCGTCGGTCATCGTGGGCACCGAGCGGACGGTCGTCGCGGCCATCGGCGAGAAACGCGAGCACGCCAAAGAGTCCTTGGAAAGCGGCGAGGGGGTGGCCACGGTCACACCGATTTCCGCCCCGTACAAGATGGCCAGCCGCGAAGTCCGGCCCGAACCGAGCTGTATCACGACGCTGGATTTCGCCGCCGGAGCGGGCAAGATCGGTTACGTCGCCGGCCCGTGCAGCGTCGAAAGCGAAGAGCAGATCCTGGCCACCGCACGAGCCGTCAAAGCCGCCGGAGCGACCGGCTTGCGTGGCGGTGCGTTCAAACCACGTACCAGCCCGTACAGTTTCCAGGGACTCAAGGAAGACGGGCTGAAGATGCTGGCCGCCGCGAGAAGCGAAACCGGCCTGGCGGTCTTCACCGAAGTGATGAGCACCGAGGATGTCGACCTTGTCGCTCGTTACGCCGATGTCCTGCAAGTCGGTGCACGCAACATGCAAAACTATCGCTTGCTCGAAGCCGTAGGGCGGGCCGGCAAACCCGTCCTACTCAAACGCGGTGCGTCGGCCACGATGGACGAGTTCTTGCTCGCCGCGGAATACATCCTCAACGAAGGCAACGATCAAGTCATGCTGTGTGAGCGTGGCATCCGCACGTTCGAAAGCCACACGCGATTCACTCTGCCACTTGCCAGCGTGACCTACTTGCATCGCCGCACTCACTTGCCCGTCATTATCGACCCCAGCCACGGCACCGGTCACACCTACATGGTTTGTGACATGGCCGTCGCTGCCATTGCCGCAGGCGCAGATGGCTTGATCATCGAAGTCCACCCGGACCCGTCTACCGCGGCGAGCGATGGTTACCAGTCGCAAACCTTTGATGAATTCCAGCGGACAATGAATCGATGCAAGATCGTGGCCGATGCTCTGGCTGGCGTGAAATAACCCGTGTCCACACCTGACGAATCAAACGACGACTCGGACCCACGCGCATCCGCTGCCAGCTCTGCACAAGATCGCACGCTGCAACAGTACCACCAGTGGATGCAAATCAATGCGATGTCGCATCTGCTACGCACTGCCCGTACGTCAGGAGTCTTGGATGCGTTGCGTGGGGGGCAAAAGACGTTGGATCAACTCTGCGCGGACTTATCGCTGGACACTGCGATCACCTCATTGTTCCTGGACGCGCTGATCTCGATCGGGATTGTCGAGCAATACGGCGAAGATTTCGCGCTCGCGCGGGCGGCTCAATTGTTGTGCCAGTACGACCATGATTTCGGTGATGAAGCCTGGTCGGGACTTGAGCAGAAACTGCGTGAGGGTCGTCCCAACGTGGCTGCACCGGAGATGGATCAAGCGATGGTCGATCACACGGCGGCGACGCAGTGGTCGCAAACCGGCGCGGCGATCCAAGCCGCAGAGATCTTGAACATCGGTGGCGAAGGCGAACCGCAAGGCGTCAGGATCTTGGACCTGGGATGCGGCTCGGCCGTTTTCAGTTGTGCGATCGCCCATCACGATCCCCAATCGACTCTCGTCGCGGTGGACCATCGCGGTGCGCTCCAAGCGGCCAAATCGACCGGCGACTCGATCGAACTTTCCGATCGCATGGAGTTGGTCGAAGCCGATTTGCAGTCGGGTGAAATGGACTGGGCCGACACTTTGGACGAGGCATCGTTTGACTTGGTGCTGTTGGCTCAGCGATTGAGCGTGTTGAGCTCCGAGGCTGCTGTATCGATGCTGGGCGTGGCGGCCAAGCTGACCAAGCCGGGCGGACGTGTCGTGTTGGTCGACGTCTTTCGCGGCCAATCGCGACCGACGCTGACGGAGTCCATCGGCGCGTTACGGATTGCGACCGGGACGGGCGCGGGTTACGTCCGCAGCCTCAAAGAAGCCCAGCAACTCATGTTGGGAGCCGGCTTGGGCGAAATTCAATTCACGTACTTGGCCGCCAGCCGAGAACACCTCGGAATGATGGTCGCCCGAAAAATCACGTAGCCGCGTCTCTCCGAGACACGAAATCCAGAGTCATTGTCGCTCGACGTTCCACGTCGATAGCGGGCTGCAGCGTTTCGCACGCAATTGCCAGACGCGTTCTCAGCGAAGCCGCTCGTCAGTCCGTCCACGTCTCTCCGGACGCGAAATCCAGAGCCTCGCCCACCGTCCGGCCCGCCCAAAGCTATCAACCGCCGGCCTGAAACGACCCAAATTCCCAATTCGCACCCAAAAATCGGCCCCAAACTGGCAATCGTCCATTGACGACCTGCCGGGGTCATTCGTAGGATGCTGGGCCAAATTCATCCCAAATTCCCTTTACAGACTGACAGACAGAAGCCATGGCTGTCCCCAAGCGAAAACACTCCAACAGCCGTAGCGGCAAACGTCGTAGCCACCACAAGGTCAAACGCCGCCAGGTCGGCTATTGCCCACAGTGCAACACCGCCACGCCGACGCACACGATCTGCCCGAAATGCGGCTACTATCAAGGTCGTACTGTCGTCGAATCCACCGAAGAATAGAACTTCGGTCGGCGAAATTCTTTCTGGCCGTCTGTGACTCGTTGGTTCTGTACCGATCGGTTCTGTGCTCATCGGTTTCATTCTCATCCGAGAATCCCGACGTCTGCGGTACGTGTCGATAGCGGACCGCATCAACAGCGGTTCCACCAATCAAAGTCGGACCTAGCGGAGGAAGCCCCGTGTCATTGGACGTGAAGAAGGCCGGGATTCTGTTCCCCGGTCAAGGCGCTCAGAATGTCGGTATGGGCCGCTGGTTGTGCGAAACCTACCCGACTGCAAAGAAGCTCTTTGACGAGGCGGGCGAGATCCTCGGTTACGACCTCGCGCAATTGTGCCAAGACGGCCCCGCTGAAAAACTCAACCAGACCGAGTTCAGTCAGCCCGCTTTGTTTGTCGTCGGGATGGCCGCCGCCAACGTCTTGGCCGAGCATCATCCCGAGCGTATCGAGTCCGTCGTCGCCACGGCCGGATTGAGCTTGGGCGAATACACCGCAGTTTGCTTTGCCGGTGGTCTCGATTTCCCCGATGCGTTGCGATTGGTTCACCGACGCGGCGTCGCCATGCAAGCCGCTGCGGATGCAGTGGACAGTGGCATGGCCAGCGTCCTGGGCATGTCGCTGCAGGAAGTCCAAAAGCTTTGTGATGACCATCGCGGCGACGGCGAAATCCTGCAACCCGCCAACTTGCTCTGCTCGGGCAACATCGCCGTCTCAGGACACACCGCCGCCGTGGATCGCCTGGAAGCCTCCGGTGCCAAAGCGGTACGTCTTGCCGTCGCCGGTGCCTTTCACACGCCGTTGATGCAACCAGCCGTTCAGAGTTTGCAAGAAGCGCTCGCGGAGATGCCGATTCGACAAACCCGAATCCCCGTCTACAGCAACGTGGACGCCAAACCGCACCAGGCCCCCGATGAGATCCGGGACTTGCTCAGCCGACAAGTCGTCCAGCCGGTGCAGTGGGAAGCTTCGATCGAGCAGATGATCGACGACGGCATTGAAGGATTCTTGGAAGCCGGCACCGGCAAAGTCCTGCGTGGCATCCTGAAACGCATCGACAAGTTCGGCCGCAAAGGTCCCACCGATGGCTTCGGCGACGGGGACTGAACCCGAGAAACAAACCGAGAATGACCCAATAAGCCTTTGTCGATCGCACAGGCGATCCAGCACCCCAACCCAATCACGTCTTTCACCTTCCAATCCCAACCATCCATCATGACGCTCTCCATCTCTGCCGACCTTTCCGATCAAGTCGCCGTTGTCACGGGAGCCTCACAAGGGCTAGGCAAAGCCGTCGCGATCGCCCTGGGCGCCAACGGTGCCACCGTCGTTTGTCTGGCTCGCAATGCTGAGAAACTTGCCGCCACGGTCAGTGAGATCGAAGCCGCCGGTGGAAAGGCTCAAGCGGTCGCCTGTGACGTCACCGATCGAGCAGCCGCGGCGGCCGCGATCGAAGGCGCCGCCAAAGAACACGGACGGCTGGACATCCTGGTCAACAACGCCGGCGTCACGCGTGACAAGCTGATGCGTGGGATGTCCGACGATGAATGGGATACGGTGATCGCGACCAACCTGACATCGTGTTTCGTGTGCTGCCGAGCCGCCGCCGGGATCATGCGTCGAGCCAAGTACGGGCGGATCATCAACATGGCCAGCATTTCGGGGTTGATCGGCAACCCAGGCCAAGCCAACTACAGCGCCAGCAAGGCGGGCATGATCGGCATGACGCGGACGATGAGCAAAGAACTTGTCAGCCGCGGCGTGACCGTCAACGCAGTGGCACCGGGATTCATCGCCAGCGAGATGACCGCCGAGTTGGGCGACGTGGTTTTGGAAGAAGTGAAAAAACGCATTCCCGCTAAACGCGTCGGAGATCCCGAAGACGTCGCCGCCGCAGTTCTCTTCCTGGCATCCAAGAGCGCCGGCTACATCTCCGGCCAAACCATCGTCGTCGACGGCGGCATGGTCGGCTAAAGCAATCGTAGGTCATGCTCTGCATGACGAAATGCGGCACGCCTGTCTTGACGCTTGGCGACCCGGATTCGCGGGAACCTCATAGTGCTTCGTCCAGTCTTAGAACGCGGGTTCGATCAATGAGCCGTTTTGGCGTTAGCCACGGTTTTCGCGACACAACCGTGGCTATCGCCAAAACGGCTAACCCCAAAATCAAGTCTGGACGATGCACTAGTGCTGCGGGAACGAATTGAGCTTGCTTCATAACCCGACGCGTCAGCGAGGGATTTTCCCGTTATCCCTCGCTGACGCGTCGGGTTAGGAAATCTTCAAGCCACATTAGTTCGTTCCCGCGGCACTAGTGACATCAGGTGCGGCCCGGTTTTGTTCTACGGATCACGTCATGCAAAGCATGACCTACCAACGGTCCCTCGATGCGGGACCGTTTTTTTGTGTGAACCTGTTTCACCCGCCGTGACTCTTGTTGGGTAAGGCACACTCCCTGCACCTCTCGCCCTCTCGGGATTCCTGAATCATGCACTAGCAACTTCATCTTCAACATCTGAACTCAAGGTGGTCGCGTCTACCGCGGTGGTAGAGCTACGCGCCCATCTTCGTTTTCCTATGTTGGAGCAAGCAAGATGTTGCGAGAAAGTGATTTCGATTCCACCCTCGGCCGAGTTGTCGTCTGCCAAGTCGTCGTTGCCCGTTCTTTCCGCGTCATGGTCACGCAAGCCGGCGGCGATGTGGCTCTCTTTCAAGCTGCCCCCACGCTGGGAGCGGCACGTCGGATTGCGGAGGCAGCCTGCCTTCGCCACCAAGCCCGTTTGGAACGAGAGCATCACGTCGTGATGGCCGATCCCAGGCGACCACGTCGGGTGTACGTCGAACAGTGGGTCGGCACGGCGATCGAGGGCGAGTGGGCACCGGTCCCGCAAATCCAAGGCGGCTTTCAACGCTACTTTAGCGACGAAGCACCCGGTGTGGAGCAGCGACGAATCCGCAGCGGCGAATGGGTTCGCTGTGTTCTGCTGGACGAAAGGACGCGGCGTGGTGGCTGGAGAGCAAGGCTGGAGGGCAAACGCCACATCGGTCCGGTCCTCGGTGACCCGCCCGCTGGGATCAAAGCGGGCGACACGGTGCTGCTAAAATTGAGCAGCCTGTCGCATCGCAGCCACGCCGCCCAATTTGCCTGGACATAGAGCTGGACAGGACAGCATTTCGGTTGAACACGAAGGCCGACTTGCTAGAGTAGAACCCAGTCAATCCGCCTCGATTCTGGATTTCTTTCATGCAACGACTCTTGCCACACGTTTTGCTTTGTGTTCTCTCGCTGGCCTGGATGCCGCAACTCGCCAACGCGAGACAATGGTCCAGCACCAACGGTGCCTACACACTCGAAGCCGAGTTGATCGCTTTCAATGACACAACCGTCGTACTGCGTCGGTTGAAGGGCAGCCTCGTTGCCGTCGAACTGGCCGAGCTTTCCGACGCCGACAAAGAGTACGTCCGGTCAAAAGAGGCCGCCGAGCAAACGGAAAAGGAATCCAGCCAACTGCAAACTTGGACCTCGGCGAGAGGCCTGAAGGTACGTGGCAGGGTGTTGGCGTACGGCAGGAAACAACTGAACGTTCAGCGACAGCTCGGCAAGGTGATGATCAATGATCAGCCCTTTGACCGACTCAGTGATCTTAAGAAAACCGTGGTATTGCGTACGCTCTCACATCTGGAGGGCACCGAAATGGACAAAACCGGCCTGGAAAAGTGGGCCCGGACGTTGGGACCGAACATCAAGAGCTACCCGCTGGAGGGCGTGTTGATGGAACTGGAAAGCGGAGACGTCATCGGCGTTCCGTTCTTTCTCTTTTCACCCGAGGACCTGGCCATCCTGGAGCCGGGATGGAATCAGTGGGTCGCGCAAACGGCAGACGAAGAAGCCAGGAGCCGCGAAGACTTGCTCGTTCAATCCCAGGCGGCGGAGTACCATCGTGACCGCCAGCAGCAACAACAGATGGAGATGTTGAAGCTGGAAATGATCGGGCGTGCGACCGGCTTGATCAAGGTCTGGGAAGTCCTTTTGGAACCCGCCGGAGTGGCCTACGGTCGCCGCATCGTTGTTCCTGTTCACGCCAATGATAGTGAGACCGCTTCCCAGATGGTTTTGCAACAGTATCCAGGCTACAAGATCATCGCGGTGAAACGTTCCCGCCGACTGTAGAGACACGTAGCCGAGCCTCACCGAGGCTCGGAGTTTCGCGTCTCGGGGGACGTGCGGTAAACAATTGTCGCTCGACTTTCCAAGTCGATAGCGTTCTCCACTGTACGTTGTCGACTCGGAGAGTCGAACGACAATCCGCAAGCGGTAACTTATTAATCGCACGTCCCGAGAGACGCGAATACGTGAAGTCCAGCGACTGTCGATCGCACGGAGTGTCATTCGCTCCGCATTCCACCTCCATTGAAAGAACGAACGGTCACCAGTGAAAAAACGAGTCAAAGAATACTGGAGATCGTTCTCCTTCGTCGGGCTCACGATCGCGACGGTTTTCTTTTCCATCTCAGTTACCCCTTCACTGCTGCCCCGCAACTATCTGTTTCAAGGATTGCTTTCGGGTTTTTCGATCGCAATCGGCTACGCCCTCGGTGTCGCTTCGGTTGCCCTCTATCTATTTCTGGAACTGCGTCAGCCGAGCGGTCGCATCCAACTCATCTCAAAACGCATCACGGTCGGCGTGGTTGCGATCGTTTTCGTGACATTCCTGTGGCGAATGACCTATTGGCAGAACTCGATTCGCGAGTTGATGGAGATGCCACTGCTGGAGACGGCATATCCCTATCGAACCGCCGCGATCGCTCTCCTTTGGGGAGCCTTGCTGGTTGCTGCCGGGCGACTCTTTCTCGCCGCATGTCGCTACGTCGCGACCAAGCTACAAAGTTTCCTGCCACGACGCATCGCGTTGGCATCCGGCTTCGCTCTGGTTGCCTTTCTGACGTTCTTTTTGACCAACGATCTGCTCGCGGTCGGCTTGCTGAATGTTGCCGATTCGTTTTTCTTGAACCTGGATGAGCATGCGGAAGAAAGCGAGACGCAACCCTCACGCGAGTTGCAAACCGGCAGCACAGAGTCCCTGGTCGCATGGCAATCGATTGGTCGCCAAGGGAAAAGCTTCTTGGTCGATGGACCGACACGCGAACAAATCAGCGAATTCTTGGGGCGAGAGGCAAAGGATCCGATTCGTGTTTACGTCGGCATGCGTTCGCGTTCGACACCTGAGGAGCGTGCCGAGTTGGCGTTGCAGGAATTGATACGAGTGGGCGGCTTTGATCGCTCGGTACTGATCATCGCAACACCGACTGGAACCGGATGGCTGGATCCCTCCGCGGTCGACACCGTGGAATACCTTCACGGTGGCGATACCGCGATGGTCAGCACCCAGTACTCGTACTTGCCCAGTTGGATCACGATCTTGGTCGACCCTCGACGATCGATCGATTCCGCAGTCGCGCTTTTTGACGAGATTTACGGCCACTGGAAGACGTTGCCCAAGGACTCTCGCCCGCGTCTTTACTTGCAAGGCCTGAGCCTCGGTTCACTGGGCTCTGAGATGTCGGCGGACATGTACAGCATCTTTGAAGATCCGATTGACGGAGCTTTGTGGAGCGGTCCTCCATTCCCGAGTGCCCATTGGCGTCAGGCCGTCCGCAACCGAAACGAAGGAACACCGATCTGGATGCCCGAGTTTCGCGACGGTCGCATGTTGCGATTCACAGCTCAGGAAAACCATTTGGATTCCGGCAAGGCATGGGGACCGATGCGAAGTGTTTACATTCAATACGCAAGTGACCCGATGGTCTGGTTTTCCCCCGAGCTTGCCTGGAGTCGACCGGAGTGGCTCGGCGATGAGCGTGGACCAGACGTTTCTCCACAATTGCGTTGGTATCCCTTAGTGACTTTCCTGCAAGTCGCTTTCGACCTGCCGATGGCGACCACCGTTCCGATCGGATACGGACACAACTACTCGCCATCCAGTTACATCGACGGTTGGATCTCCGTCACGCAACCGCCACAGTGGGATCAGAACATGACTCGACGTCTGAAGACCATGTTCGCGGAGCGAACGGCCCCCAAACCATGACGCGTGCAAGAGTGAATCGCGATCCAGTTGCGTTTGACCCGTAGCCGAAGGCGTAGGCGGAAGCGTAGGCGGAAGCAGCGTCTGAGTTTGCGGTGTAATCCGGTTGGTTGCGGCGATGACGCCTGCGGCTAGTCGTTAAACGACGTCCACTGCCACCTCTCCCAGCTGCGCCGGGGGAGGTGACTGAAACTTGCGGATCGCTGCTTGATCACAACCCGAATTCCTAAGACAGACGCTCATTCAACCGCGGGTTGCCACCACGATCAATACGACCAGCAAAACGATGGCAACGGAGGCGAGTCCCGCGATCATCATGCCACGTTTGGCCGTTCGTTCGCGGCGTGTTTTTCCCAAGTCGTTCGCACCCGAGAGGCGTTGAACCTGGGACTCGTCTTCGATCGGTCGGTTCAATGGATTCTCGGTGACCTTCTTTTGAGGCCTCGACGAACTGCGACGCGAAAACGGGGTGTCTTCATAGCCAAACGTTTCACCCGCCGACGGCAACGCTTGAGCGAGTTCCGGTAACACTTCGCTTGCTTCCCGCCACTGGGGCCAACCGTCTCGCCAAAGCAACGATTTGGTCGCCACACGACCTTCGTCGATCCATTGCTGCAAGACATCTCCCGTTGCCGGACCATACTGACCGCCGCTGGGAGGTCGGACGTACCAATTCGCGGTGGGGTCACCCGAGAGCAACTCCAGAGAGCTGATCGGGTGAGAGGATGCCCGTTGTGTACTGCTGGTTTCCGTCTGGCTTTGCTTGCTCGCCGGCTGCCGTGACGTGACATCTCCCGTGCCATGATCGGACGGATCCGCCGGCTGGGAGGTTGCGGCGTCGCGGAGCGGAATACGAAAACGAACACGGCACGCGGGACAGATGCCACGCTTGCCAGCGAGTTCCTGTTTGATGTTCAGTGCTTTACCACACGCGTGGCAGGCGAAGTGGATGCCCATGAGACGTCAGAGTGCGGGACATGAAAACGGAGACGAGAACTTAACGAACACTATAGTCCAACCCTCCGCCTGACGCGTCACCACAGCTCCCAGTGGCCCGCCCAGACGATGTACAGGCCGAGAATCAAGTTGGTGACAGCGTGAGCTAGCACGCAATTCCAGAACCGGTTGGTTCGGACCATCAGCCAAGTTACCAACGAAAACCAGACCGCAGCGGCAAAAAACTCCGACGGATGCGTTAACACCCCGTAACCGGTCCCGGCAATCAATCCGGTCCATCCAACCGATTTCAAAGGTAAATATTCCCATTCACCCTGATCGACCGCTCGCATGAAGAATCCCCTTAGGAACAGCTCCTCTGCAATCGGGACGCACACCACCAGCAACGCAAAGCGAAAACCCAGGAAGGCGTACAGGCTGCTTGCCTCCGGATAGGCTTGCCAGGGATCCAGTCCACTACGTTGCCCCAACAGTGATTCCGAAAACCCCAATGCGGCGGTCAACTGCGACTCGATCCCCCATCTACACAGTGCGATCCAAATGACGCCGCCGATCACGCCGACCAGCAGTCCCCAATGGTCGACTCGGAGGGGAAAGACATTCAGGATGGTTTTCGCGAACAAACCGATCGCGCATGCCATCGCCACGACACGAATCACGTTCATCCACAGGAACGGCATGGGGTCGATGCCGCTGGGACCGTCAACGCGTTCGTGCGGAACGATCGCGCTGATGAAAAAGAACAACGCGATCGGCAAGCACATCGCGAGCAAGATCGCGTGCGTTCGAATCCACTGCATCGAGGCCCTCAGTTGACCGAGGGATCAAGTTCGCGGGCGTACACCGCCAAGTTGGTTTCAAAGGTTTCGGCTTTGATTTTGAACTCCGGATTGGCATCCGTGTAGCGATTGCAGTGATCGACCAACACGCGATACAGAAATCGAAACAGGTGACGCGGCACACGCAAGGATTGGAATGCCGAGATCATTCTCTGGTAATCCAAATCGGATTGAAACAGATCCTTGGGTTCTGGCGAGCGTCCCTGATCGGCACACGCCATCATGCGTGCACGCGCCAAGTCGTACAACGATTCGCCGGTCCATTGAAACGACGGGATGACGTTTTGCTTGTCCAGACGCGCACGTTCGTGAAAGTCACGTGACTCTCGCTCCATGTCGCGATGCAACTCTTGCGGCAGCATCATCTTGAAACCCAAGCCGGGATGTTTCAGCAGCTTATTGTCCAGGATCGGCCAAACAAAACGCCGCATCAACTCGGGCTTGCCGCCGGTCATGTGGGGCTCATCGACACGGTCCATCAACACGATCGTCCCCTTGTAGCCTAGACGATCCAGCACCGACTGAAGCTTGTTAAGCAACTCATAACGATCGTCGGTTCGGTCGTAGCGGGGCAACGGTTGACTAGCGAGTTCTTTGTCGGGAATCCAGTGCAGAACCTTTCGCATCGAACCGATCTCGCGACGCCCGACTCGCATGTGACGCCGAATGCCCATCGCGGCCCATTGGCACTTGGACAGCCGAATCAAATAGGGCGCGGCACCGATCACGATCAACAACGGGGCGACCCACAGGTAATCCCAAACGGTCGACGGAGCGTCACTGACCTGTTCCTCCGTCGCGGTGTCCTCGGCCAACATTGACGCCATTTGGACTTGCGGTTTGGCAGCGCCCGCCTGAACGTCCTGCGGCTGTGTTTCTCCGCTGCCGCGTATCATCAACCAGAGGAACAACAACAACACGGCGACCGCCCAAACGGCGGCGAACCATCCGCTCGCCTTCGCCATGAAATTGCCATACCGCAAATGTTTTCGCAACGAATCCCAACGTCCGGTAAAGGATGAATCGTTGGATTGGTCGTAGCAAGCGGCCAACAGCAACAGGTCCCGGGATGCGGTGCGATCCAAGTTTCGCAATTGCTGTTTATCCAGGTCGCTGCCGTTCTCATCCGTCTTGAGCACTTGATCAACCAATTGCGTCACGCCCAAGCACAGGATGGAATCCATGTGGTCCCACAAACGCCACGCATCGAGCACGCGTTCAGGTTTGCGAGTGGTGCGACGACTGAGTCGTTCGCAAAAATGGTCCAAGAAGGGATTGAAATCGTCGTAGCGAATCACATACACCCGCTTGCCCGGGTGTTCGTCGTTGTACTGGCGCAGATGACGATCGATCTGCAGTCGCATCGCCGTTTTTCCAGAGCCCTTGGGGCCAAAGATCATTGCCGTCGAAGGTTCACTGGGATCTCCGTAGACTTTATCCCAGATCGGATGATAAGCGCTGCTGATGCAGTATTCTTTGAATACTGGATCGGTCTGCGCGTCTTCTTCGGCGAACGGGTTGCGAACAATCCCGTGGTGTTCCAAGAAACTCTGAATGTTCATGACGTGTGCTTCGTGCGAGGGTCAGGCCAGTGGTGGGTAGAACCCGACGTCGATTACTTTTCGATCGACTTGATCATCTTGACGAACGCTTCGTGATTGTCGGCGATGACTTCCGCAGGCCCGATCAACTTCACAAAGAACGTTCGGCCTTTGGGTTCGACAAGGATCGCACCGGCCATCGCGTAGTTTTCTCGCTGGACGACTTTGCCACCAGAAAAGGGGCCACCGCCCATCGACTCGGCATAGGAACCTGAGACGTCGACCATGTGGACCGTCCAGTCGCCGATCTTCATCTCTTTGACTTTTTGAGCCTCTGGATCACCACCGCTGAACTGGCCCTTCCAACGTTTGATGTTCGCTTCGACACCGCCGCTGGCGCCCATCATGGTCAGACGTGCCGGGCGGTCGACTTTCTTGCTCGTCGCTTGGAATTCGTGATCGATGATTCGGCTTTGGCGTTCGGCGCGTTTGAATTCCGCGGGAACGGTCAGACTGCCGATGCCAAAAACATCCACCGTTTCGGTCTTCGCCTCGGCTTCGACCGCCGCGTCCTCGGCGGCCACCGGTACGCATGCAATCAAGGCCAACGTGGCAACGGAAACACCGTGGATCAACAGACTGCGAACAGCAGTTCGGCGCGATATGGTACTGATCAGACGCATGGAAAGCTCCTGGATAGTGGCTGGGATGCTTGCAAGGAAACGGACACCGAAGGGCTGAGGAGAGTCGCGAATCGTCTCTCCGTGCCGATCGGGAACGTTCTACTGTAGTACCATTACTCTACTGGATCGATCAGTGGTTCCGAATAGGCCCACAACTGGTGGGAATTTCACCAGATTCGCATGGTCTGGCTGGTCGATCAGCGGCCAATGTCCTTTCCGCATCGCCGCGCCGCTCGTAAGCTGACAGTGGGAAAACGCGACACCATTTTGCGGGAACGCCAGCGATGGAGCTGAACGAAGGTCAACGAAAAGCAGCCGAATTCGCCGGCGGCCACGCCCTGGTGCTTGCCGGAGCGGGGACAGGCAAGACCAGTACGATCGTCGCCCGGGTCGCTCATCTGGTTCAATCCGGGGCCGATGCGCGGCGTTTGTTGCTGCTGACGTTCACCCGTCGCGCCGCCCGCGAAATGAAGTATCGCTTGAAAAGCCAAATCGGCGCGGCCGCCGATGCCATCGCTGCAGGCACCTTTCACAACTTCTGCCTCAGCTATCTGCGTCGCTGGCCCGATCTGTTTCAGTGTCCCGAGCTGACGATCATCGATCGCGACGACCAACTGCAATTGATGAAGCTGGCGAGAGCGACCACGATCGGCACGGATGCAGCATTCCCCAAGCCGGCCGACTTGGTCAACTACTCCTCCTACGCTCGCAACACCAATCGTGGCATCAAAACCTATCTGGTCGAGTTCACCGATCTGGATCCCGATACCGTCGCTCAAGTCCAAGCGGTCTTGAACAACTACACCGATCGCAAACGCGAATGCCGCTATCTGGACTACGACGACATCCTGCATTTCTTTGCTCGTCGACTGCACGGCGATGCGGTGGTCCGACAAAAACTGCAATCCCGCTACGATCACTTGCTGGTCGATGAAATGCAGGACACCAATCCGTTGCAGTGGTTGATCCTGGACGGCCTTCGTGATCCAGCCAAACTTTTCTGCGTCGGCGATGACGCACAAAGCATCTACGCGTTTCGCGGTGCGGACTTTCAGAATGTTCACTCCTTTGCCGAGCGTGTGCCGGATTCAACGACGCTGAAACTGAATGAAAACTACCGCTCCACTCAAGAGATTTTGGATCTGTCCAACTGGCTGTTGAATCAATCACCGTTGAAATACGACAAAGAGCTACGGTCGGCACGGGGACCTGGAATCAAGCCGGTCTTGCTGGAGGTTGATGATGATTTGGAGGAAGCCGATTGGGTTGCGACCGATCTGATGGATCGCCACAACGGCAATACACCTTGGCGTGACCACATGATCTTGACTCGCACCGCCTACGCGTCGCGCAGTGTCGAGGCCGCCTTGATCGAGAACGACATTCCGTATCGCTTCGTCGGTGGAACGACGCTGTTGGCATCGGCGCACGTCAAGGATTTGCTGAGCATGCTGCGTGTGATCGACAACGTCACCGACCAATTGGCCTGGATGCGGTTTCTGATGCTGTGGCCGCGGATCGGCGAAAAGACGGCTGCCAAAGCCATCGACGGTATTCTGCAACTGACCAACATCGCCGATGCGGTCAAGCTGCTGCGGAAACGCTTGGCCGATAAACAAGAAATGATTGCAGCGATCGAATCCGTGATCGAGACTTGGCAGAAACCTCGTGAGGCCATCGAAACGGCGTCCAAGGTACTCGGCAAGATTTTGGAAAAAAGATACGACGACTGGGACCGCAGACTGAAGGACTTTGCGCTGCTGCAACGTTTGGCAAGTAAGCACGAGTCGGTGCGGTCGTTCATCGAAACCTACACGCTGGACCCGATCACGGAATCCGAAGCCCAGCGACAGGATGCCGATGACTTGGTCACACTGATCACGGTCCACAGCGCCAAAGGAACCGAAGCGCCGGTTTGCTACTTGATCGGTGTCGCGCCGGGCAACTATCCCCACGCCCGCAGCATCGGAGACGACGCCCAGGAAGAGGAAGAGCGTCGCGTTTTGTATGTCGCGATGACGCGGGCAAAAGACGAGTTGATCATGACCGGCACCATGCGTTCGCACGGTGCTTTTGTGCCGCACCAAAACCGTCGATGGACGTCCAGTGGCTCCAGTCAGCCCTACTTCCTCAGCAATTTGCCCGATCATCTGGTCACAACCGATACGCAAATGCTGTCCGACGATTTCGACGACGAGATCATCAGCTTTCGCGACCGATAAGCTGCCGGAAGCGGCTTTGGCAATGGCCACCGTGCCTCTCTGGACCTTTGTTTTCCGGCAAAACACAAAAAAAACCGAGGGTTCACCCCATCAACCATTCTTGGGACGCTTTCTGTATTGGTACGGCAGAGACCTTTTGCTAATCTCCCGATCCAGGGCCAACGGAAGGCCTGAATGACCCGTCACTGATACACCTGATCTTCGGTTTCATACCCTGTCGTGTTTGCTGACAATCGGGTGCGGGAACTGTGTCGATTTGCTGGAAAGGAGTCCAGAAGTGGAACAAGCCAAACAAACCTCGGTCGGCGTGCATATCCGTTGGATGATTCGACGAGACATGCCAGCCGTGCTCGGGATTGAACAAAATTGCTTTGAATTTGCGTGGACGGAAAAGGACTTCATCCGCTGCTTGCGTCAACGCAACTGCATCGGCATGGTGGCCGAAAAGGACGATGAGATCGTGGGGTTCATGATCTATGAACTTCACAAGAATCGTCTGCATATCCTGAACTTCGCCGTTCACGAGAAATGCCGTCGTCAAGGTGTCGGCAACGCCATGTGCAGCAAGCTCTTTGGCAAGCTGTCCCATGAGCGACGCAATCGAATCATGTTGGAAGTCCGTGAGACGAACTTGGACGCCCAACTGTTCTTCAAGTCACTCGGATTTCGAGCGATCTCGGTCCTGCGAGACTTCTACGACGACACCGTCGAAGACGCCTACCTGATGCAGTTCCGCTATCAACCCAGCGCCGAAGAACTCACCGCCCCGCAAAACCGCATCTCGCGGCTCGCCGGCTGAGACACCCTCCGGCTTCATTTCGCCACGCGGCGTCTACCACCGCCGCGTCGGCTGACCGCCTGACGTGCCACTTAAACGTGTCATTTCAGGTCGAGTCGATGCTATAATGGTTCGAACCTGTCACAGGCGAATCAAACCATGAGCACTTCTCTAAGACTGACGGTTAGCGAATACGACGAAATGGTCGCCAAGGGCGCTTTCGATGGTCTGAGCCAAAAGATCGAATTGATCGAAGGAGAGATTCAGGCGATGAACCCCGCCGGTCCGAGGCACGATCACGTCATCGAGTTTTTGAATCACTGGTCCGTCAACAACACGGATTTCAATCAGATCCGCGTGCGGGTTCAAAGTGGCTTGAGTCTGCCAGATCAAGTCAGCCGCCCTGAGCCAGACGTCCTCTGGGTCAAAGCCGATCATCCGTCGGATCGTCATCCTATCGCGGCCGAGGTTCTGTTGCTAATCGAAGTAGCCGACAGCAGCATCAACTTCGATCGTCAGCGGAAAGCAGACCTGTATGCCAAGGCCGGCATCATTGAATACTGGGTCGTCAATGTGGGTGACGAGACGATGCACGTTTTTCGCGATCCCGCCGCGTCGGGCTACCAATCGATGACAACTCTCCGCTCCGGCGAAATGACATCGCCATTGGCCGCGCCGGATGCGAGATTAAAAATCGACAGTCTTTTTCAATAGCGAAACCTAGGATCTCCAATGAATCGCTCCGCACTAAGGTTCGCTTGGATCATCACTGTCTTATTGGCCGTCATGCTCGGCATTGCGTCCTACGGGATCACCGATGACGCCAAAACAGAATCCAGCCGACAAGTCCCCTTGGTTTATACGGTCGAGAACACCGGCGCAAACTTCCCCGCACCCGTGTTGCCCGCCCTTGACGATTTGCCGATCGTCGAGCCGCTCACGGATCCTTTCCTGTGGTCCGATGGCAGTGGTCGTGTCTCCTCGTTCGATCAATGGAGCCGTCGCAGAGCCGAAATCAAAGCGGAAATCGAACACTATGAAATCGGTGAAAAGCCTTCCCGACCAGAAAAGATCACAGCCAGCTACGAGGACGGAAAGCTGACCGTGAACGTGATGGTCGACAAAAACACGCTCACTCTGACCTCGCAAATCTCGCTGCCCGATGGCGAGGGCCCCTTTCCAGCTGTGATCGGAATCGGACGAGGATCAGGCAGCCTGCCAGCGGATATCTTTCAAAGCCGCAAGATCGCGATGATCGCCTATAACTTCAATCAAGTCATGTCGCACACTCAGCGACGTGGCAACGAACCGATCAACCAACTCTATCCGGAGTTGACCCAAATGGGAGCCTACAGTGCTTGGTCGTGGGGAATCAGTCGCTTGATCGATGGTCTGGAACTGGTGCAAGATGATCTGCCGATTGACTTGCAGCATCTCGCAGTGACCGGCTGCTCTTTCGCTGGCAAAATGGCTTTGTTCGCCGGAGCGTTTGATGAACGGATTGCGTTGACCATCGCGCAAGAACCCGGCGGCGGTGGCGCAGCGGCGTGGCGGGTTTCGGAAACACTTGGAAAGGTCGAAACACTCGGCGCGACAAGCCACGCTTGGTTCATGGAAGTCATGTTTCAGTTTTCAGGCAGCAAGGTCGCCAAGCTGCCGATGGATCATCATGAATTGATGACGATGGTGGCGCCTCGCGCTCTGTTGGTTCTTGGCAATCCGGATTTTGTTTGGCTGGCAGACGAGTCGGGCTACGTCTCTTGCCGCGCAGCGCATCAGGTTTGGAAAAAATTCGGCATCGGAGATCGATTCGGTTTTTCCATCGTCGCTGGCCATGGTCACTGCCAACTCCCCAACGAGCAACGTCCTGAGGTGGAAGCCTTTGTCGACAAGTTCTTGCTCGACAAGCAAACGGCCAATACCGACGTCACCATCAGCCCGTTTGAGGCGGTGGATTATCAACGCTGGATCCAATGGTGGGGCAAAAAGGAGCCCGTGTTTCCGCCGCGCGACATGACAGGATTCGAAACCATCAACATCGAAGCCGAAAATGCGACCGTCGGTTCGAATTGGGCGTTCGCGGTGGATGATCAGGCATCCAACGGTAAATATATTTCTGCCGAACCTGGCACCCAGAGCATTGAGTCGGCACCCTCCGATAGCGAAAGTTCGGTTTCGTTTGATTTCCAAGTGAACACGACTGGGAGCTATTCCATTTTCGCGCGATTGAACTGCCCCTCAGCGGACGACGATTCGTTGTGGCTCAAGGTCGACAACGGCGGCTTTACGATGCTCAACGGATTGGGAACACGTGGCTGGGACTGGGTCAAACTAGATGCACTCCCACTGGCGGAGGGCCAGCACACTCTCGCTATTGCCTTACGTGAAGACGGCGCCCAGCTCGACAAGATCATCATCACCAACGATCGCTACGCTCCTCGCGGAATGGGCCAACCGGCGACCACTGTTGGGGATACCAAATGAAGGGGCCGCCATCTCCTGGTCCGCCACAGGGGTTCAAATGTTCACATTTGGCGGTAGGATTTTATCGTGAATGCGACTAAAACAGGGTTCTGATGACCATCACGAGCTGCCCAGCGTGTCGGCAGCCACTTGGCTTGGATGAAAATGGATGAGGGAAACTCAATCGCCGTTTGGATCGACGCCGTGCGGCGCGGCGATGAGTCGGCCGCTGGAGAACTCTGGCGACGCTATTTTCATCAGTTGATGCATCTGGCAAGGTCCAGAATGCGGACACTTCCTCGCGCGACCTACGACGAAGAAGACGCTGCGATCAGCACGTTTCGCGTCCTCTGTCAAAAGCTGCAGGACGGCGACTATCCCGCAGTTCAGCGTCATGATGAGCTTTGGCGGCTGATGCTGACCATCTTGATTCGCAAAATCAATCGACGCGCCGAATACGAATCCGCCGACAAACGTGGTGCTCCCGCGACGGGCACCGATTTACCGGACCCCATTTCGGTGGAATGGATCCAGGCGGGCGTCTCCGATGAGTGCGAACACCTGCTGCGAAAGCTCGACGACCCCCACTTGGAACGGGTCGCTCTTTGGAAATTGGACGGATACACAGACGACGAGATCGCCAAGAAACTCAATCGAACTCGTCGGACCGTGCAACGCATGCTCCGTCTGATACGCGACATCTGGGAACACGAATTGGATGAGCATGACAGCTGACAGATTGACGATCGCGCAGCGCCGCAAACTACATCAGCTTTGTTGGGAATTCGAAGACGCATGGCGAGCCGGTTCGGCACGTCTGGAGGATTGGCTGGAAAAATCGTCGGTCGATCACGACGCCACACTCCAAGAATTGTTGGCCACCGAGATCGAGCTACGTCAGTCTTGCTTGACCCTCGCTGACACGCTGACCAAGTCGAGTGACCCAACGATTTCGACGTCAACAGATGACGTATCCATTGATGAGTATTTGACGCGTTTTCCCCAGCATGCTGCGGTTGTCAGGGCGGCCTTTGCCAGTGCCTCACAAACGAGCCAGAGTGATGCGTCGCCGTTTGCAAAGTTGGACGATGACGGTCGTTACGAGTTCATACACGAGATCGCCCGTGGAGGAGCGGGGGCCGTTTGGCGTGTCTTCGATCGCCACTTGCAGAGAGAGTCCGCGATCAAGGTTCTGCTGACTCAACAGAACTCGAACGAGATGCGACGACGGCTAGAGAACGAGGCCCGGCTCTGTGGCCGCTTGCAGCACCCGGGCATCGTTCCGGTTCATGAATTGGAATGGTTTGATAATGGGCAGCCATTCGTCAGCATGCGACTGATCGAAGGACACACGCTGGCCGAGCTACTCTCGGCAAAGACCATCGATCGGCAAGCTGCACTGCGATACTTTCAGTTGGTCTGTGAGGCCGTTGCTTACGCACACCAGAAAGGCATCATCCACCGCGATCTGAAGCCGAGCAATGTCATGGTCGGCGCGTTCGGCGAAGTCCAAGTCATGGACTGGGGATTGGCCAAAGAGATAGGCTCTGGTGAACAAGACGAAATCCGTTTTGCCAACGAGCATGCGGTCAAGCAGCTTGCTCGCAATACGATTGACCCAAATACAACGGCGACTGGCACCGTCCTTGGAACACCAGCCTACATGTCACCGGAACAAGCTCGCGGCCAGACCGAGAAACTTGATTATCGCTGCGACGTATTCTCGCTCGGTGCCATCCTTTGCAAAATCCTGACGGGATCATCGCCGTATGCACCAGACTCGGATGACACTCCGTTGCTACAGAGTGCGGGTACCGCGAAGCTGGACTCCGCTTACACTCGACTGCGTGCGGTGGACGCCGATCCGCGTCTCATTCAGATTGCATTGGAATGTTTGGCGTTGGAACCTGGCGATCGTCCTGCCAATGCCGGTCAGATCGTCGCTCGGCTCAGAACACTGGAGCAGGGCCGTGGATTTTCTAAACGCATTGTATTCGCAACGACCGCACTGTGCCTGCTGATCGGCCTGCCCCTACTGATCGCTGGTGCAGCTGCGATCGGCAAGCGTGATCCCGATCCGCTGATCCAGCCGACGACGCCCGTGCCCGCAGCCTCCACTGACTTGCGCTCGATGTGGCAAACCGCTGATAGCCTGTTGATCGATAACAAATTTGATGATGCATTACCCATTTATCAACAAATCCTCGTCGCTGAACCAGATTCTGCGCGGGCGAATTACTTTCTGTCGCACTGCATGTTTGAAACGGCGAGGTTCGTCGAAGCGGCTGACCTTCTTTCGCGGGCGGAACACTTGACTGAAGGCGATCCCCCCTTGGATGTCGTCCATCGCCATAAAGACAAGTACAAACAGCTTGCGGAGATTCAACGAAACTTTCCCGGCAGCATCGTCGTTCGTGAGGAGTGCCCTGCGGCGGAGTCCTTGGTACTAGCTGATTTCTGCAATCGGGTCGGACTGATTGAACCGGCGATCGCTCACTATCGGCACGCGTTTTCGCGACGAGGCGAACTACCTGAAGAAACACTCTATGAATCTCGATATCAATCCGTGATCTTCTTCGCCTGTCGGCATCTTTCGCGTCCCGAAGTCAGCGAGGAACAACGCCAACTCCTCTGCGAATTTTCGCTCGAAATGCTAGATCGCCATATGGATGATGCATTACGCTTGAAACGTGAGGGGATCTCTAAGCCGGTCGCGTGGAAATACCTGGTCGGCTTGCTCGTCGATGATTCCACCCTGGAGCCTCTGCGAAAGGCTTTGCAGGACCCCTCCATTGATGCGTCAATTCGTCAATCACTCGAAGCGATTTTTCATGAAGCGACGATCGCGTTCAAAGACGAAAACTGACTCAGTCCGTGTCGGCAAAGCCCCTATGTCACCCCTTCGATTTCACTGTGAGTCATGCTTGTTTCGAGTCATGCACGCTGCGTGCCGCCTTGCCTGAGCCGGAAATGACGAGGACTGATTCCCTGGCAATTCTTGAAGAAACTCGAAAAGCTTGAGATGGAGTCAAACCCACACGCTTGCCCAACCTCCGATATGGAGTCGGACGTCGTGAGCAACAGACGCATGGCGTGACGAAGTCGTACCTCGCGAATCATCTCTCCCGGCGAACAACCCAGGACCTCTCGGAAGTGTCGCTCAAAGGTCACGCGTGATGCCTTTTGGGTCGACAGCACGTCTGACACGGTGATGCCACGAATCGCGTTTTTCTCGATGTACCGCATTGCCATCGCAACAGCAGGGTCGGGATTTCGCGCAGCAGTTGTGTCTCTTGGCACAACGCCATCTGCGGGCAACAGGATGGCGGTCGTCGGTTCTGACTGCCCTCGCAAGATTCGATGCAACAGCCGCGCCGCTCGGAAACCCAACTCCTTTGTCGGTTCAACGACGGCCGAAATACGATGCGTCGGTAGTCCACAATCAAGCGAGTCTCGCGCCGAAACAAGCGAAACCTGATTAGGAATGTTGATTCCGAGTCGGTCGGCGATTCGCTTCACCAAGATCGCCACGCGCTCACACGAGGCGACGATTCCCAGCGACTCAGAGACGCCCATCCAATCAGCCAACGCATCAATCGAGCCCTGTGAGATGCCATAGACATGATCTGGGACGAGCTCAATCGGAACGACGTCAAACGGCATCCCCAAACCAACAGCCTTTCTCGCTAGTGTTCGTGAAAGGGCATCCTCAGGATGGCTTGTGACCAACGCGAGTCGTTTGATCGAGGAGGCGTGCAGTTGGCCCAGGGCCAGGTCTGCGACGCTCTCTGGATCTACCCCCAAGCTCGGGTACTGAGGGTGAAGTGATCCCAGATTGACGACCGGCCGAAAACAACCTGGTAGCGATGCGGCTGAAGCGAATCCCGCACATTCCAGACATGTCAAAATGCCGTCCACTGCGGTCTCGCGGAGGCCGTGCAGCCATTGCTCCGGCGCACCGGTCAGCACATGAACGTCCCAGTCGGGCGCCAATTGGGCGTAGTCAAAAATCCCCTCGATCGCCGAAAAACGACGGGTCGTCGAGTCGTTCAATGCAACTGCGATCACAGACATCTTGAATCGGGAATCGGCCTCATCGGAATGCATTTGACGCAAAAAGCCCGCGTTTTACGTCAAACGCGTCATCAGGCGTCGGTCTCTGCCATCTTTGGCAAAGACGGGTACATCAGATAAAAGGGATTTCGATTCGAAAGTGTGTCATGGCTCAGCGGATTTTTCCCAAAAAAACTTGCTCCTTCGCGTCGCCAAATCCGGCTTATCGATCGTCGGCGATGCCGTTCTTGTCTTCGTCGACGACGCCCGACATGGGATCGCTGGTGACGGCTTCCCATGCGATTTTGCGAAACGCTCGATCCAGATCTTCGCTCGGATAGCCGTTTTTGCGAGGCAATGGAATCTCATTCTCGATCAGTTCAGGCGAACGACCGTACAGCGTCGCATAAAACACATAGCCCTCCAGCGACTCTAACCCAGGCCCCAAGTGCCCGAGTCGGTCTCGCCACAGCGAGCGATCTTTGCCACCGATCGCCTTGTGCAATCCTTGGACACCGGGCAGCTCACCACGATGGTAATACTCGACCGCGATCACCATGGCGCGTGACGTCGGCAACACGAACACACAGTCTCCGTACTTGGCATTGAGTTCACGGATGATCGGCCCGTACGTTGCACGCTTCTCATCATGCATTCGAGCGATAACTTCATCGGTCAATTCGTCTTCGCTCTTGGGAACAGGATTCAATTGATCCAGTTGAGGCCACGCGTCCGAGAGATAGAACTTCATGTCCTGCTGGTGTTTGCGACAGAAGTCGATCCAGCATGCGTAGTATTCGGTTCGGTCGTTGTAGTAAGGTCCCCACATCATCGCATCCCATTTCGCGCACGCGATGGAACACAACAGCTTGGGAACCGGTTTTTTGTCAAACCCAAAGATCCCGTTTTCCTCTTCCCATTTGTAGCGCGAGCTGCCAGTGATTCCACCTCCAACGTGCAAAACAGGTGCCGGTTGCTGCAGTCCAGCGGCTCGCGTAATCAGTGGCAAGGTCGAGTAGCCCGGCATCATGAAACTGTGGCCGGTACCCACGATCCTCAGAGAACCATCCGTCGGCTCTTCATACGAAGTGATGACATCGCCTTTTCGCTTGCTGGATTTCTCATAGATTTCCACCATTTCGTCTGCCGAGCAGTAACACACAGCGTGCTGGGGAAATGCCTCTGACTGCCATCCTGGATCCACAAAGAAATTGGTTTTGACAGCACCCCGCAAACGGGAGCCCGCTCGGGTCGACTCCGCTTCCAACGTTGCCGACTGAGCAAATACAATTACGGACGTGAGCGACAGACAGATGCAGCAAAGACTCCTGCACAGGACGGAAAAGAGGGTCGGAAGTGACCGTTTGGCAAACTGCGGGGAACTCATCATTTCAATCCCTCAAGTTGGATTCTGAATCAGCGGCACTGATTGTAGCAACAGAACGCGTGCACCGTTGTCAACATCTAGGAGAGTGTGACCGGCAACCCGCGAGGCTTCTGCGGAGCATTGCGGAATCTGGGTAAACAAAAAGCGGCCAACCTGCCATGATTTGGGTTCTAACTTCCAGGTATCAAAGGCAGGAGGCCGCTGAAATGAGCGTCGAACATTCAAGCGATATTGACAACCCCACTTCGTCTTCTTTTCCGCAGTCGCCCGAGCAAATCGCCGAGAAACTGCAGCAGTGCGGCGACACCATCCGAGAACACGTCGTCAATGCTTCTAAATGCGGCCAGTCTTTCGATGAAACAGAGCGTGCCGTGTGGAATCTTGTCTTGAAAACCGGCTTTCTGGCGATGGAGCTCTTCACCAAACTCCAAGGCAAGGGGGACCTTGGTGATCAAGCGGTCAGCGAATCAGGCAAAACACTGCGACGCAGCGAGAAACCGACCGACACGGTGGTTCGGTCGATTTTCGGTGAACACGCCTTTCAACAGTACACCTACAGCCCGGGAAAGAACAAGAGAATCGAACTGCATCCGATCAGCGCCCGCATGCAACTGCCGGAGCACCGCTGGTCGTACCTGCTCCAAGAGTTCTCCCAAATGTTCTGCGTCGAATCCGCATTCAACCAGGCCGCTGATAATCTCGAACTCGTTTTCGGAGCGAAATTCTCGATCGACACGCTCGAACAGACCAGCCAGAGAATGGGGGTCCAGGCCGATGCCTTTCTGGACGACTTGCCCACGCCCAAAAAGAAGGATGAAGCCGAGCTTCTCGTCGCTTCGGCCGACTGCAAGGGCGTTCCCTTGATCAAAGACGATGCCGCCAAAGTTGCTGCTTTTGAGACAGCAAAGAAACGGCCCGGAAACCGTCGCATGGCAACGGTCACGAGTGCTTACACCGTCGATCCCTATGTTCGCACAGCCGAGCAAATTGTCGCTGCCTTGTTCCGTGATGACAAAGAACCCGGCACGCAATCACGCAAGAGCAAAAAGAAACGACCGCGGCCAAAGCACAAGCACACATCGGCTCACTTTCCCGCGACCTTCGTGGACGACGATACGGAGGTTCCCATCAGCGGTATCCACGAGGGGATCGCATGGCTCGCAGATCAAGTCAGTGTCCGCCGAAAGAAACTCCAAGTGATCATTCTGTTAATGGACGGTCAGCAGAGCCTCTGGGAAGTCGCGCAGTTACACTTAGGCGACGATCCATTAGTGGTGCCAATCTTGGACATCATTCACGTAGCGACTTACGTGTGGGAGGCTTCGTCATTGTTCGAGAAATCCAGCGAAAAGCGAGCAGCGTTTACGCGGGAGCGATTGCTGAAAATCCTGCGTGGTGAGGTCAACGGGGTGATCCGAGGGCTACGTCGAATGGGTTCGCTTGGGAAACTCAAGGGCGATAAACTCAAAGACCTTCGACGCATCTGTGGTTACTTCGAGAAACACAAGGATCGGATGCGTTACGACGAATATCTTGCTGCAGGCTACCCGATTGCCTCGGGTGTGATCGAAGGCGCGTGCGGGCACTTGGTAAAGGACCGCATGGAACGAAGCGGGATGCGTTGGACGCTGGAAGCTGCACGGAGCATGCTCAACGTGCGGGCGGTATTTCAGAGTGACTACTGGGATAAATTCTGCAAACAGCGAGTCACGGAGTTGAGCGAGAGCACCCATCCAAACCGTAACATGGTCTGCCACTACACTCCGCTTACCATGGCATGTTAACCGGCGGGTTGCCGGTCACACTCCATCTAGGATGGCTAGAACGGTTTATACGGAAGCCTCTGATCCCAAAGAACGTTCTGTCCTAGGTCCTGCAAGTCGATCGACTTCAGTGAATCACTCGCGGTCGGCAAGCACGGGCTCAAGGACTCCACCGTCCCAGACGATCTGACACTGCGGAATCTCTCGATGAAGCTGTTGCACGCGTTCCTCGGTCACGTTTGTTCGTGCCAAATCGAGCTGGATCAGTTGGCGATGCTCCTTGATAAGATCGAGTGTTTGATCACCGATCGACGTGTCGGCCAAGAGCAACACATTGAGTTCAGGCATGTCCTTAACAAATCCCATGTCCTCGTCGCTGAGCATGTTCCCTCGCAGATTGAGACGTGTGATCCCCGCACCGACGAGTTGGCTAAGTCCGTCGCCTGTGATTTTGTTTTTCGGAATGCCCAAAGAGAACCAATTGTGATGCTCCAGCAACATTCCAAGTTGAACGTCATCCAATCCGACCTCGTACAAAACAAGCGACTCCTCTGGATTGGTTGACTGCACGATCCGCAAGCCATCGGCATTCAAATTCGTTTGGTCAATCTCAAAGTTTTTGAATTTAATCCCTTCTAAGACAGCTATGCCTCCGGATGTAATCGCGGTTGAGGTCAGGCGAAGATTACAAAGGGGCCATTCACTCCGGCGTTGTCGTAAAAGTCCGGCGAGTGACGCGAGTTTTTCGTCTGTGAACTCATTTCCATTGAATGAGAGGAATACCAGCGGCCATGTCACAAGGTGTGAGCGTTTCGCCAATGCGTCTGGAGCCTTCAAAACGAAATAACCTCCTGAATGCATCTCCGATGCCGCCGCGACGTCCGGTGATACGATATCGCCTTCGGCATAGAACCCAACTTCGCCGCCGAGTTGCAGGATCTTCGTAAAGTATTCTTGGTCTGTGATCGGAATTTCTTGGGTCTTTGCGGGATCTTCCTTCGACGTTCCTTCCGCTTCAACTTCGCCGCCGTCCCACAGAATATGACATTGCGGCAAACTTTTATGCAAACGTTCGATGCCTTTTTGCGTGACGTCGGTTTCGTTCAGTACGAGGTAGGTCAGTTTCGGGCAGGAACCGAGGACTTCACAGATTGCATCGGTTATCGGATTCTTGTTCAGATACAATGCCTCAAGCGACTCCATTGTGGGCAGGAAACCCAGATCGGTATCGATCAGATTGTTGTCACCAAGATTGAGGACGGTGAATGAAGTCGCCCTCAAACACTGCAGTCCTTGACGAGTGAACTTGTTGCCCTGCACATGAAACCAAGGACATTTTGCATTTTTAACAAGAAGCGACAAATCTTGGTCATCGATGCTTGCTGAACTCACGACCAGTGCACTGGTTGGTTCAAACGACGAGATGATTTCGACACTTGTTTTGTCGAGCGCGGTTTCGTGGATCTCAAAACTCCACAACTTCAGTCCGCGCAGGGCAGCGATTCCCTTGTTCGTCACGCCAGTGGAGTAGAACCTGACCAAGCAGCGTTGATAGTCGATCGGTCGCTGAAGCAATATTTCGCTCAGTCGCGCCGCTTCGTTGTCAGAAAAGGATGGACCTCGAAACGTCAGAAAAATGCTCGGATGTTTCATGAGGACGGGAGCAGTACCAAGTTTCTCTGGCTGATCAATGACATAGTCCAAAGAGCCCAACTGCGTGGATGCAGAGAGAACCTGTGGCGTAAGAATGGGGTCATCATCAATGGCTTGCAACAGGATATGCGCACCGATCTCACGGAGCGCAGTAAAGTAGTCACGATCCCCGCGAATCTGTCCAACCGCTTCGTCATCATTCGCGGACGTAGTACTTGGATTCTTTGGCTCCCACCAAACCTCGACTTCCTTTCTCTCACCAGTGACAATTTCGAATCGCTTCATCTCTGCACGAAATCCCTCATCGTTTGTGACCACAAACTCGTAGTCGCCCGGGCGTAGAGGCTCCGTCTTTGGCTCCGCGTCCAATGTGATCGTGTAGTTGGCTCCCGTTTCAACATGACGGAGCTTGACGGTCTTTCCCTGGGATATTGTTTCAAAGTCTTCGTTGCTGACCTTCACCACCAGCGTTCCGTTCTTGGTCTCTACTTTAAAAATCCCGAGTGCACCCATTGCCCAAAGTGCGCCCAACAGGACCACCAACGAACTGATCAACACCAGCACGGGAGTGAGCAATCCAGAGGAGCTCTGCTTTGCTAACGCGGGTGACGTCATCGAGACTGGGCGAGGTATCTCCTTGGTCTCCGCATGCTGAAACTGTCGCTTCAGTTGCTCACGTTTCTCTTGGAGTCTCGTTGCGATACCAGCTAGTTCGTGGTCGACGTCTGAGGCAGACAAGTAACGATCGTCAGGATTCTTTTTAAGTAGTCGACCGATCACACCCGATAGCGCAGGATCGAGATCGGGACAGACTTCGTCAATCGGTCGGAACTTGGCTTCCGAAACCGCGATCAGCGTCGCGGTCAGATTGCCGCCTTCGAATGGCGGCTTGCCACTTGCAAGTTGATAGAGAACCGCCCCCAAAGAGAACAAATCGCAACGTTGGTCGACTGGCTCCCCTTTGGCCTGTTCTGGCGACATGAACTTCGGCGTTCCCACGACCATACCGCTTTGGGTCAGCCCCGCGTTTTCTTCGTGAGTTCTCGCCAAACCAAAGTCAAGGATTTTGATTCGGTTGGTCGAATCTTCGATCCAGATATTGTCAGGTTTAATGTCGCGATGAATCAAGCCTTGCTGATGAGCTGCCGAAAGTCCCGCTGCGATCTGGCTGCCGATCCTTGCGATCTCGGAATCGTCTGCTCGCTCGCTCTTTTGCAGCATTTGCTGCAGCGAGCAACCTCGCAAGTAGCGCATTGCAATGAATGGCAAACCGTTGTCTTCGCCCACTTGGTAAATGGAAACAATGTTGTCATGTTCGATGGCTGCGGTTGCTTTGGCTTCTCGCAAGAATCGTTCTTTGGCCACACGACTGGCGGCAATGGAGGGCTTCATCACCTTGACTGCAACCATTCGTTCAAGCCTCGTGTCTTCGGCACGAAAGACGATGCCCATGCCACCAGCACCTAGGATTTCCAAAATACGATAATTGCCCAGTCGACCCAGCTCGTCTGGCAACTCGGCTGGGCGTAGAAAGTCCAGGTCGCAGTCTGGCCACTGCTTGCCGTCTGACGTTTCAACTCGCTCGTGGTTTGCCGATGCAAGGGTCTCATCCGTTTCGACCGTGTCGATTTCGCATTGAGACTTCACTTCGCGTTCAGAACCAATATGCGTCTTTTGCACCTCAGCTCGTGCGTTCGCCAATCTGCTTCGATATTCTTCGTCGACCTCGAGCAAGGCGTTCTGCAATTCGACGCGGTGCGCAGGGTCAATTTGCGCGACAAACTCGCCGATCACTGGTTCGTCACCCTGCTGCCATACCGCTTCAAAGCGATCGCAGATTTCATCGATTTGTTGTCGGACGGACATAGAAACAGACTTTTGATGTCAGAACTCTTGATGTCAGAAATCGGAGTAACCAAATATCACATGACCAACCCGGAAGGTTTGGGTCCAGGTTGCTCGAACTTATTCGTCAGATTCTAGCCATCTTTCCTTGATAAGCCCGATTTTCCGTTTCACTGTGCTGCGAGCGAGTCTTAGTCGGTCAGCAATCTCGTTGATCGTGTAACCTTCAAGCTTGAGCACGGCGATTCTCTGTAGGGTTGGATCGTCCAATTGGTGGAGTCTTTCGGTTCCTTCGAGGAGCAGGCTTGCCAAGCCCGCGTCGCCGGCAACTCCTGAAAGCCCTGCGCCCGCCTTTCCCGCAATATTGTTGAAGACCGATTCACCTCGCACAGCGTCGTGTCCGCGTTTCTGGGCGTTTGCGCGACGACGCTGAGCTTGAGCTTTTCGAATGACGATGGTCAGCAACAGACTCCAAAGCTCGTTTCGATTGCTGAGCTCTTCAAATCCTCCGCCTTCGGCTCGACGAAAAAAACTATGCATGGCGCTGAGCGCCACGTCTTCCTCGTCCGAGGAACGGGTCGATACGCCACCGAGATTGCGTTTTGCGACCGCCTTGAGTCGCTCAAAGTAGTTCTCCCACAGCGCCGCACTGGCTTCATCATCACGTCCCGATTTGATCCTCTCGATCAGCATGCTGATTTCTTCGTCGGAATTCAAAAGTCCGCTCGCATTTGCAGGTCAAGTTTGGTTGTGTCGGTTGCCAAAAGTCCGACAGAAAAAATCTCGATCCGGTGGCCCCCGATTGTCGCAGATCTGCATGGACACGGTAGATGGCACATTTGCCATGCGTAACGCCGTTCTCCAGGAGACACTCCCTGCGATCCAGACTCTCGCTCGCACACCGACGCCAACTTCGAAAAAAGAGGCTCACGAGACTCAACGGATTTCGCCAAATCACCGGCATGGCAACGCAATCAACACCCTGAATGTCTCACGAGTCATACCCAAACGCCTCCTGTTTGGGCGATAGATGCCTGTGATGGAGGCATCTTAGGTGACCTGAGCTCGATCCCAGGAGGAGCGAACCGACTTAGTGGACCAGAATCAACCTTTGCAAGGCGGTTAGAGAGCGACCTGCCTCATTGGGGCAGAGTCGGCGAGAATCACGGTGCGTGGTACAAGCATTGCTTTCTGAAGAATGCTTTTCTCGATGCTGCTGTGGCATCGGTGACGAAAGCAACTCATCTAGTCGCTGATTCCGTTGTGATCTCCATGGCAATCCAAGCAATTCCGTTGCTCGACGAACCCCAAGGACCTCCGTCCTGGTTTCGAGTCGATGCAGGTCAACCGTGTGAGCTGACCCTCGAACTCACGGATAACGCCGATGGCAGACGAATCGACTGGGCAGGTCATATCCCCCGGTTTCGGGTATACAGTCAATACATTGATCGGCAAGTGGTGGTGGAAGTGACAGATCCCGAGCGTTGCCGATTTGAGCCCGACGGTATCTGGAAACTGGAGTTGACCGCCGAAGAGACCGCTGCGTTACCACGTGGAGGCATGGTCTACACCTTGGAACACCGCAACTCATCGGGTGACTGGCAGATGGGCATCCAAGCGGGCATCAGCTGCCGCGACGCTTAGGCACTTTGCCCGTGCGTCGATCAGTCCATGTCATTTCGACTGATAGAACTCTCGCTCTGAGCGCAGACGCATCGTTTTATTGAATTCAAAGGGGTCCGGTTTTTCAATTCCTGATTCAAGAATTTCGGCCCCTTGAATCGGCTGATAGTTCTTAGAAATCTGCTTCGCTTGCTGAACAGCGTCACTCCAAATCGATCCTTTACTTGCGCTGTCTGAAGCCATCGTGGGGGACATCGCAACGCTTGGCGTCGAGCTATCCGCCCCTGCGGAGTAGGTCTGCATTGGAACAAAGTGAGCGAACAGTTCGCCGGTTCTGCCACTGGTGACCATGGCGAGCAATTCTTTGAGCTCGGGACTACGCTCAACCTCTCGCTTGAGGTTTTCGTCCGCCGCCAATTTGCTCGCCGCGATCATCAAAACGAGCGGTATCTTGGTTCTCTCTCGAACTTCCTCATCGCCGGGCGGTGAATCGCTCTGCAAATCCTCTTCGAGTCGTTGAACCCATTTCCCGGAGGTCTCGACCAACCGCGAGAAACTCAGCTCTTGAGACCTAGAATCGCTTCCAAATTTCCGTCGTGACTGAAGCGCTTGCTGGTAGGAATCACTCATGAGTTCCAAAGAGGTCCGCCAATGATTGCGCTGCACCAAGAACTGTGCGATCACACGGGCTTTGCCTTGCGGTCCGAGGGCAAAAGCGGTCATGACTTGGTCATCCAGGTTGGTGGAATTGCAGGTCAAACGGTCTCCTTTACAAGTGGGATCATTGGGCGACTCCTGCAGGACGCGCAGACAGCCCGAGACAAATTCCATCTGTTCATCGGGCGAGATCGTTAATCCCAGTGGAGACATCGAGGCCAGATCAGTCTGCTGCAGAAACGTTCTTGCCAAGAAAGCGGAATGATCATCGCTGAGTAGTCGCTCCATCTCGCGAAGGTAGCCGTCGCTGGTGCGAAGCGCCGTGGTGTACGACGCCGATCCGAGCGCTCCGATCGGTTGCGTGATCGCTCGAAAGGGATCGCCCGATGGCGAGCGACGACTGGGCTTGGCACCCGAATCGATCTCCACAACGATAACACCTCGCTGACGCAGTTTTCCCATCAATCGCGTGGCGACATAGTTTGCCCCGGAATCGGCCTCTCTGGCGAGAGCTTCGATCAACGCGTGAAAGGTATCCAGTCCGGTGTTGTCAACGATACCGCCATCAAGGTAGTTCAGCACCTTGGTGCGTTTGGGATCCAGATTCGTCGGATCGGGGACCTGAATCGAGGTCGGACGGAAACCGAATGGAAAACTTGATGAAATTCGAACGGCTCGTCCAAGAGTGATATCAATCTCACGCTCGGGGTCGAGAGATGAGAGGCTGTACGGCGAGTATTCGACCGCGCGCACCGAGCGGCCTGAATCCTGATACTCAATCCGGTCCAACACTCCGGCCGCCGGTAACAGATTGTGTGGTAGCGGTGGGTAACCGATCACCATGCGACGCCCATGTTCGATGTCCGTCGCATTGACCAGCAACATCGGCTGGGCCTTGGGGTCCCAAGTGCTGCGCCAGGTTTTTCGAGACATGTCTGCCCAACCGAACTGTGCATTCCAAAATTGGTACAGCGATTGCCCTCGCGGTTCCAGCGGCACCAAAACGCCTCTCAAAATGGGCGCCATGTAGTCGATACACATCTCGTCAATGAATTTGGATCGAAAGACCGATTCGACCAAGGGGTCATCGGTGATCAGCGGATCGAGAACCGCTGCAACATCGGTGTGGTTGGACCCCTGATCGTCGTGATATCGTTGATCGATGGAGAGCAACTGCTGACGTGCTTCTCGGAGCGATTTCAACTCGCTGTCGTTTCCTGACACATTCCCAGCTTCTTTGATGAGTTCCTCAAAGACATCATCCGCACGTTTGACGAGTTCGTGAAAGTCGGTGTATTGAAGATCACCGGGGTTGGAATACTTGGGAAGCTCACCGCCGGCCAACTGCACATAGCGAGCGGAGGCGAGAGTGCCTCCAGAGACGCAACTGATTGCCAAGACGTGGTCTCCCCAAGTCCCTTTGGACCATCGGATAGTGTCTCCTGTGTCCGCAGTGTCATCGGCGACCAGCGGAATTCGCATGGGTTCCTCGTGCAACATACTGAGGACCATTGATGCAAAGAGCGCCGCTCGGGAACCACCACCGCTTGCCGCGACCAGCACGACAGGCCCGTCGTCCATGTTGTCCAAGCGTGTTTCCAGATCGGTGTACCAGGGGTCGATAACGGACACCTTCGCTTGTTTCGCTTCCTGAGCACCAACGTCGACGGACTCGTCTTGAACTGCCAACAGACTTGCTTTGGAAACCTTGTCCGCGGCACGCTGAGGCCCCGTTGCCCAAATCACTCCAACCACCAGGAACAGGGCTGTCAGCCGCCAAGGCCAATACGTTTTGTGGTCCAAGTAGTCGATCAATGCACAGACCAAGATCGCGATGCTGGCAATCTCAAAAATGGCCCAAACGCTATACAGTCTCAGTGAAGCGAGAGGAAAGCCTTTGACCGCCGCGACCCACAGAACTTCGCCGATGAGCAACGTCAGAGACAGATAAGCCAACACCCGACCACTGACCTGCCATGCATGGCGATGGCGTTGATTCGTGCTGTCCAGGGTCCCTGAACTGCGAGCTTTTTCATCGCTGACGGTCATCAACTCAGGCCCGAGTGACTTGCCAAAGAAGAGCCAAACGCCGATCCAAAACACAGAAACGGCGAGCATTCGGGCGAATCCTCCGGCGAGCGGCCAAGGCTGCCACTGGAACGTCCCGCTGGAAAGGAACACCAGCCAAGCGGCTCCCAAAATCATGAGGGTCGCGGGAATCACGTACCCCAGCACGCTGCTACCCAGCTTTGAAAGCCTCGCCGCCAGTCCATTGAGCCACCCCAGTGTGATCCAAGCAAACCAGCCAATGGTGAAAAACCAAAGCGGGTTCTGACGACTCATGATGGACGGCCAGATGAAGCCGCAGATCGAAATCGCGGCTCCGCCGGCAACGACGACTAACGTTGCCAGAAAACCCCACCACTGCGTCGTATCCTCGGGAAACTGAACAATCAAGTTCCTCACTTGCGAAACACGCCAGAGCAAAGCGAGAACACCGACGACCGCGACGAAAGTCAGGAAGTGACGACGCAACCGAGTCTTGAACAGATGCAAAATGCCATTCATGCCAGTGGCGGACTCGGCGACGGTCTCCATTTCTCGCGATCTTCGATCACCTAACGTCTCAGGATCGCCTGACGTCGCGGGATCATCTGGCGTCGCGGGATCATCTGGCGAAACGCTGTTATCGGATGAAGAATTCATCGCTCTAGGCCCCATTGCTCTTGATGATGGACGATGCGTGTGCACGGTCACCAACCGACGGTACATTCACACATCATAAGGGCTGTGGCTGATCGCGTTGCGGTCCTTCATCCAAGGACTAAGAAACTTCTGAATCCAAAGAGACATCTGTACAGGGTGATGTCGGTCTTTGGAGCTGACGCCAAGCGAGAACGCACGCGATGACCATGGCAACCAAAAGGCAAACTCCGTTGAGACTCGTTAACACCTTGACACAAAACTCTGGCAGTTCGAATCGCGTCAGGAACATCCGCGTCGACAAGTAGTTCATCAGCGGACAACCCATCAACAACAGCAGCGTCGCTCGCCAAGAAAGCGAAAGTCGTTTCCATGCCGGCAGGATCGCGGCGACAGCACCTGTCATCGGTGCCACCAACAGCAGGGAGTCGTACGATTGATGATACAGACTGGTCAGCAATGCGGTCATCAAAATCGTACCGGTCACGCCGGCGATTCCATCGTCTTGATCGGCAACAGTGCCACGACGCAGGACGTACATGGGGATCGCCAAGAAAACAAACATCGTCAGCAGGTGTGCCAACTCACCCGGATTGGCACCTCTCCATTTGGAAATGACGGCGAACGCATCCAAACGAGTCCACGAATGGACTGGTGACTCGTCATCCATTCCTCGGTGAACTTCCTGTGTCCCAGAGACCTGCGTCAGCAATTGCTTTGCCCCCGCCATCAAGTCGCCTTGACCTTCGTGATGAGCAAGCCATCCCATCAGCAACAACGCGGCACCGATGCTCATCGCGGCACCGATCAGCAAGGCCTTGATGTTGCCTCGGGCGAGCATGAGAAATCCAAGCGGCAGGATGAACGTGGGCTTGCCCGATACGATCAACAGCATCCAGCCGGACAATACGGGGCGATCTTTGGCCCAGATGACGGCCAAATACGTCGCCATGACCAAGAGCAACGTGAAGTACCCCGTAAAGATCGAAATGTGTCCGCCACGCGAAAAGATCATCATCGCCGCCACGCACAGCCAGACATCGAACCGCCGCCCAAAACCCGACGTGATGGTCGCCAGCCAAGCGATCCCCAGCAACAAGGCGATTTGAATCATCGTGTGAATCACCTCGGCGGCGTGGATGGGCAACATGGCAAGCGGCGCATGCAGTGCCAAGACCACGGGGGAAAAGAACGGGATCTGTCGAGCGACCGGGTACTTGTCCGCGTAGGGTTGCCCGTAGGGACTTTCTCCTCTCATCAATGCCATCGCGGGAAAGTAAACGCCATTGTGAAAGTCACACAAACCTTGTCGCTCGTGGTCAAACGGCCCCGGCGTTTGGTACTTTTTGTGAATCCGTGCCACCGTCGCGACCAGTCCCAAGATCAGCAAACAAGCGGCGATCGCTGCCAACCATCGGTTGCCAATTCGTAGTCTCTCCTTTCGACCAGCGTCCATCGATTCTGATGATGAGACGGAAGCGGGTTCCACGAGCGGTTGGGTCATGTCGGATCGTTCGCTTGATGACTGGCTTTGATGTAATGCGATGACTTGAGCAACCACCGTGATTCCAGTAGATGCCAGGAGAGCACCGAGGCGATGACCGACAGGGTCACACCCAATGCAAATGACGTCGCCGGCCGCAACGGCAATTCCAGCGCCGTGAGCGTTTGAAAAATGGGATAGTGATAGATGTAAATGCCGTAGGAAAAGTCACCGAAACGTCCGAAGTTTCCGAGATAGGCGAACCGAGTCGCAAAGCCAATCACCAACACCGCTAGTGCCATCGGGTAAACCATCGCGAACAACTCGGGCCAATACGCAAAGTACCCCGCCACGGCACCGATCGAAAAAATCACCGCCGCCTTGATATGTCGCGTGAAGAATCTTTCATAGTAGTGCATGGCGGCACCGGAAATGAAGAACGCCATTTGCCCGGGCAACTGTTCTGCGATTCGATGGTAGCCGCGTTGCTGAAAATGCTCACCCAGGTAGTTGAATCCGAGATTCCAGACGACGCCTCCGACATACAACACCGCGAATAGGGTGACGCGGTTTATCTTGCCTGCCAAGTACGCAATGATGGGAACGGAGATGTAGAACATCACTTCGATCTTGATCGTCCAAAGCGGCCCATTGACGTATTGGTCCACGTTCGATTCAAAAACGCCAGGCAATGTGTTCTGGAGAAACCCGACGAACGCCAGATTCGAGAACAGATACCGATACACGGCGGAATCGGCGAAGTAATCCGCCACACCATGAGTGCTTAAAAGGCTGAGTCCCAGCGTGCAGAGGACGACCACAAACACATACGCCGGCAAGATGCGCCGGGCACGCTTTTCCGCGAAGCTTGATAAGACCGGTTTGGACTCCCAGCTTCGAAAGATCAAGTAGCCGGAGATCACAAAGAAGCATTGGACCGCCGAAAGGCCGCCCATAAAGTAGGTGTCTTCCGTCCAGCGAAAGGGGTAGCCCACCAACCCCGCATGGCAGCGAACCACCAGGACCGCCAGCAGTAAACGGAGCAAATCGAAATTGTTGGTTCGCGTCGGTTTCATCGAACGGAGCAGGTCATGGGGCGATGAAAGTCGACATCGGAAGGCTTGGTTTTGGTCTCTGGAAAAAGCGGCGAGTTTCCAGGCGATCTTGATCGTCAGCAAAGCCCAGATCAAGTGATTTGGGATGAATTGAGCGTCTTCACGGTTCCGATCACACGCATTTTTCCCACAGTGCTAAATTGAGAGATTGTCCGGAGCACTGGCACCTACGGTGCGTGCCGAGGTTTCCTGTTCGAGACCCGCGGCAATTGTCGCCCTTATCAAATCCTCATTCTTCGATCATTGCGTCCTTTGGAGGAAGTCTATGTTCATTCATTGTTTTTTCGACAGACCGCCCGCGGTCCTCAGAAGCACACTCACGGCAGCGGTCTGCTGTCTCCTGCTGCTGTATTCGTCAGGTTGCTCCAAGGATGACCTGAAGGAGATCGGGCAAGGAATCGTAGACGAAGGAAAGAAACTGGCGACATCCGCCACCGAAGCCGTGGAGGCACAACTACCAGCCACCGGAAGTATCGAATTGACGACGACGCCCGCTTTGACGTGGGAGACTGCCAATATCGAATTGATCTCGATCGGTGACGGACGTCCGTCGATGCTACAGATCGCCAGCTATGACACGACCAAAGACCCCTCAGGACAGAGCATCCTGATCCACGCTCCCACAACCGCTACTTCGCTCAGCACCTTGGTCGATCAACCCTTGCCCTGCAGCGTCTTCCTGCGCGCGCAAGCATCGGGGCCAGTCGCCTGCACGACTCCGGGACAACCCATACTGGTCACTCTCGGTGCAATCAACGCGGACGACAACACGGTGTCCGTTCAGATCGACAGAGGTTCCTTGATGGGTTCGGATGGAAAAACCATCGCCATCGGAGGCGGGAAAGCAATCGCCGTTGTGAAGGGAGATCAGTGAGATGAAAAGCATCGGATTTCAGCGAACTTGGACTGTCACGGCATCCGTTTGGCTCTTTGCCATCGTGATGTCTTTCCTCACCATGAATTTGGTCCACGCGGACCCGAACCATATCGAGACCAAAGATCCCTTGAAGTCGCTCGGCGCGGTTCAGTATGCCGACGCCAAAATCACCGAACTGTACACCTTGTTTGATTCGGAAGAAAAGTTTGCCATGTCGCTCAAGGATCAAAACAATCCACAGCGACTGCCCTTTCCGAAATTATCCAGTTCCTATGGCGACCTGTGGAAACGTCAACGCGAAGCGCGGCACTTGCAATTGATGGGCGAACCGGCCGGCTATGACCTGAAACAAAAACTCTGGCTGCTGCAAAAAGAGATTGGCGAGTACTACTCGTTTGGCGCAGCGCTCAAACCCAAAATACTTGACAAGCTCCGCAAACAAACCCCCGCACGTACCAAGCAGTTGGAACAGGCAACCAAGTTGATCGAAAGCGGCGACTTGCGCAAGGCCGAAAGCATTCTGGAAGCCATGGGCAAAGAAATGTACTCGGACTGCTACTTTCTGACCAACACGGAAGCCCAGCCATTTCGCGATCCGATCCTGGTCTTGCTGCAAAAAGTTGACCAATCGCTTGAACCGCAACGCAAGAGTTACTACCAGCAACAAGCCCTGCAAGCTGCCGCGTCCAAACGAGATGCCGTGAAGAAGTTACCCACGGAGGCCGATCGATTGGCATCCGAGATTTCGGCTTCCGGATCGGCCAAACTGGGCGAAGACCAGACGGGCGACGCAGCTGCGGCAATCGAGCACCTAGCTGGCATCTGGGGCGATGCATCGGCAGAACTTGTGAATCACGCTGGCACCTACTTTGCCTTTGACGACAACAGTGCCTCCCAAGATATCTCGGAGTGGCCCATCTATGATGAGGTTGTGCAGCTAGAGAACGCCGCAGTCGCTGGGATCAACAAGATCATCGAGGCTTCTTCGCAGAGTATCACGCCGGACAAAGTGTCTCCGCTCTACAGCAAGATCCTAGAGGTGCTTTCGGAAATCGACCGCCGTTGCGTCGTCTCCGTCAGCGAGAAATGCAAAGCATCTCTCGATCAGTTGGTCGCAAAGAGCCCATCACTCGCCAACCAAATCGCTGCCTACGAACGAGCAGTATCTCAACCGATGCGATGGCGCCGACTGTTCGCCCAACAGCAGGAAATGATGCTCGCTCGCAAGTACGTGGATGCCGCTGCAAAACTGAACAACAAAGAGGTGATTACCAAGCACAACAAGCCGGAAATGTACGGTGGTGTGTCAACGGCGGAACGAATCATCGCACCTCCGACGTTCAGCCAGCCTGCGGAATGGATGGTTTACGAAGCCAGCCAAGTGATTGGCACGACCGTTTCGGAAAAAAATGTCGTGCGACTGGTCAAAGAACTACCCGTCGCTGTGGCTCCAATCAACGAGGGTCACTACAGCAATCTAAAACTGGATCTGAACACCGATGCCCAAGTCGCCGATCTCAAGTCTTGCTTGCTGCTGGATGACTCTCATGGACCGCTAACCATTGTCGCCGCTGACGCGATCTCAAGCGCGACCGCCCAAGACTACGCGGCGGTGGGTGGAGAAGTCGCAGCGGTTCACCTGGAAGGCTTTGTCACGCGTGTCGGCACTCTGCCCAACAAGGCGCATGTGTTGGTGCCGTTGGACAAACTACCGATCCCTCGAGCGAACTTGCCACCGGTCACGCAAACCTGTTGGCGGTTGGATATCAAGCCACACTGGGTGCGACACGATTATTTTGTCGTCTCCAGTGTCAGCCCCGAATGACCGGATGATCGAGCGTTGCCGTGCCTCAGCGTCGGACGCACCCGATGGAATTGAATGGCCGGTGGACGGGCACTCTTGCCCGTCCACCGACCCTGTGAGGCGGTGACCTGGCCCCGTTTGACCCGTAGCCGAAGGCGCAGGCGGGTGCCCCGTTTGGCCCTACGGTGCAATACGGTTGGTAGCGTCTCCTGCGCCTTCGGCTACGGGTCAACCAAAGCGATAGCCCAGACTAACGCTGGACTGCTCAAAGTTTGGTGTTGTGTCTTTTTGGGTTTGCGCAAGTTTATGTCCCAACTGCCGGCGCAGCTGGTAGCCCCAGTGAGCCTCAGGCGCTGGCCGTGGGCCTGAGGCTGCCGGCGCAGCTGGTAGCCCCAGTGAGCCTCAGACGCTAGCCGTGGGCCTGAGGCGGATTGTGGTGCCGGCCCACGGCTAGCGCCTGAGGCTCACTTTGATTGCGATGCATGGAACGAAAACATGGACTGAATAAACAATGTCAACCCCAAACTTTGATCAGTTCAGGCTAACGCCCCGGCGAGTTCGAATCATTCGATTCAGCGGTCGCCTCGCTTTGACCGAGAAAGTAGTCGTACCACATGCGGTCGCGAAAGATGTATCCGCCACCGATCTTTTGCAACAAAGTCAAATCGCTTGCCTGATCGAATAGGCGTGGCAGATGCCACGGAGCGGTCTTGGTCAGCAAGAGAATCGCCCGCAAACAGTAGTGCCGAACCACGTCGATCAGGCCGAACCAGAACATGGCGATCATTCCCGTCAATGCCCCGAGCCAGATGTAGGACGGCCAGTCGTCAGCCCAGTCGGAGTTTGGAAATAGGTTGGGCAACAGGATCAACATCGTCGCGATGGCGACACCACCCACGACAACACCCCCATAGACACTGTTGTTAATCGACAACATGATGCCTTCGTTCGGACGCGTTTTCTGCTCGGTCATGCTCATTTTCAGACCACCAAAAACGAATCCGTATACGAGGCCCAGCGGCAGATAGAAGGCCAAGTGAAAGAATACCGTGCGTTGGTCTTGGTCAACGCCATCCACCACAGACTCGTTGAAGATTCCCACCCAGTTTGAGATCGCGTACATGGTCCAAGCGGCGAAGCCGATGGCCAGCCCGATTCCCGCGCCGAACATCGCTCGTTTAGAGGACCACCTCAACTGTTCTGCGGCTCCGATGTACTGCAGCGTGTCTCGTCCACCCACCGCCAATGCGTACATGGCGGCAACCGTGACCCCGGTGGAGAGAGGATGGCTGAGCCACAGCAGCATCGAACCCTCTGAGTCTTGCTGCCCTACAAATGCGGACAGCATCATCCATAGCAACACCCAGATCGCATAAAAACTTGTGATCCGAAAGACGGCATGGACCGCACGGGAACCCAGCGAACGCGAAATGATCCGTTCAGGCGAACGGTCTCGATCCCGCTTGGTCCACCACCAGTCCCACAACGCGACCGACAACACCCAAATCGGCGTGATCACCAGCCAGTACGGTTGGGTTTCACTGGCGGGCGGAAAAGATGGATCCACGTGTTCTGAATGATGCCATACGCCCATCAGAACACCACCCAACAACGAACCCAGAACCAAACTGTGCAGTACAAAGTACAGGAATCCGTGGAATCGATTGTCAAGCGAGCCCGGCTGCAGATTCTCGATCAGGTACACGGACTGATGCTGATGGTGCAATTGGTTCGCCAGCCAGCGAAGGCCATTCATCACTTCCTCGCGACCGTACCGTGAGGGAGTCGCTCGATTGCGTGAAAACACTTGGTCGACATACGTTTCGATCAGCAGATGCCGAAGCGAGTGTGTGGATTCGGGCGAACTGGATGCGAGCTCCCTCCACCGAGAAAACACACCAGGATTGTTGCTGTACGCCATGCTCATCAAGCCCAGCATCAATGGCGACTGAGCTTCCGAGAGCAATTGCGGATCCGCGTCCAGTATTTGTTGCAGCTCGGCAAGGTCGTCTCCGAATTTCTCAAGAAAATCTCGTATTTGTGTTTCACTCAATGGCCGCAGCTTGATCGCACCGTCGAAGGTGAACCGATTCGTCAGACGGCTGTAATCATCAAAGCGACAGCACACCGCGAGGAAACAACGGCCGTCGATATCGGTCTGCTGGGCAACATATTGATTGATCGCCGCAACGCAGTCTTCTCGATTCTCCTCGGGCACTTCATCCAGTCCGTCCAGCATCACCATCAGGTGATCTGTGACGGTCCACCGCATCGCGAGGCGACTCGGGATCTTGTACTTGTTGGCGATCTCAATGGCGATCCAATCCGCGATCGACAGCTTGGACTGGGACCAACTCGACAGCATCAAGACAACAGGGACCGGTTCATTTCGATCAGCATCATGTCGTTGGATCAGATGCTGCACGAGGGCAAGCAACGTGATCGTCTTGCCCAAACCGGGCTCACCAAGAATCAAGAGTTTGCGATTGTTTTCATCAAACAGGGATGCAATCGTTTTGCCCGCTGGAACCAGCAATTCGGCATCTGAGGTTTCCGCGTGAGAATACTGGCCATAGTCATCGATCGCCCGATCGAGCGCTTTGGGGCACAGTTCTTTGGTCAGTTCGATCGGCGGCTTGATCGGAATGTCTTTGTCCAATTTCCCTTCGATCCAGTACCGACGCATCTTGAGTGTCAGACGTGACAGTAACTCCTGTTGCTCATCGTCCAGTGGTGTGACTCGAAAGGGGGATTCAAAAATTCGACCGTCACCCAACCGAGAAAACAGCACGGGAGTTGCCCACTCGGTGGCACCACTTTCGAACTGCAGTTGATCTACACGTTTCCTCGCTTCGGCGACGACGTATTCAAGCGGCCGACACTGTGGCAGCAAGCGATAGAACGTTTCCGAGAAAGCAATCGCTGCGGTGTCGGAAATCGGAAACTGCATCGCCAAAACGGCCGGCAAACCCGCCAGCACCAACGATGATGCGACGCCGGAAAACGCTCGCTCAGACATCTGGCTTTCGATAGAGCTCGCACCGCCCGCACCAACCTGAGCGGTCTGACAAGCATTGAGGAAAACGAGTCGCAGTGACGTATCACGCAGGATCCGTCCCAGTGCTTCGCCCGAAATTAAACAAGCACTGCCATCCTCGTTTTCCATCACCAACTTGCCGACGCCCGATTGCCGATCGAACGTTCCGTGCCCCATGAAATGCAATACATGATACGTTGCGCCCTGAAGTCTTCGTTGCAGTTGATCCGTGGTAGCTTTCGACAAAAAGTCGACTTGGACATCGTCCCGCTTCCCCCAGCTCGACTCGATCAGGGATCGTTCGCGATCCAAATCCAGCTTCGCCACTCCATCAGGATTGGACATCACCACCAGCACTCGGAACGGCGGCTTGAACGCGAAAGCCGTGTAATTGCGTGGCACCTCCAAGTACCGAACGATCGGTGTTCGATTCGAAAGCCCAAGGTATTCGCCCATTCGACGGTCACGCATCAACTCCCACGGCAGTCGATTCAATACCGAAACCCCTGGGTCCGCTTGATCGATATGCAAGCGAATCTGGAGGGAACTCAGCTCACCGCCGAGGGCATCGAGATTCCGCGACAAGAGCGCCAGCGACTCACCATGAAACAATGCGTCAAAGAGTTGCTCACCGATCGTCTGGGCATCGACCGCTTCGTCTGTGTCGTCAGCGTTCGGCCTCACCAACTCCAAGGCTCGTTGCCCTCGAACGGCTTGCGGCAACCGTGCCAGCATGGCGGACAACGCAGACTCATCGGGCCAAGGAAGAACGAGCGTCGACTGGCATCGCCCCACCGGCGAATCCACCTCGACTGCAAACCCCCGCTCCGCCGACGAAGCAATGCGAACTGAGAAAACGTTGGGATCGGCATCCATGAGACAATCGTGGTGGCAGGGAAGCGTAACAGCCCGACCGGCCGGGCTTGCCTTGGGCTGTTCAATTTGAGGAGTTATAGCATTTTCAGGTTGCGGACGTTCCTGTGTCCCCTCCCGGCGTTTTAGACTGCCGATCTGGTGAGCCGCGTGACGCTAGTACTGCGATTTTGAATTGATCTTGATTGGCAACGATACAAATACCAGCACGAAGCGCAAGCGAGTGAACAAAACGCCGTGAATCAATCGCTTGCGATTCGTGCTGGTATCAACGCTCAACTCGCGATCTTGGCACTAGCCCGGATTATTCATCAGCCGCAGCGTGATAGCGTCCCGCTTGGCATGGTTGTGTTGCCAAACGCTGGGTGGTGCTATAAGCCCTAGCCGCTGGCCGTCAGGCCACGGGTTTTACGCATTGGAATGGACGCTCGATCGGTGCAAGCCCCGGCCGCTCACGCGTCGCGGCTCACGGCGTCTGGTAGCGTCATCTGCTTGGACACGTTGAGGCGAGAGAACCGGACGCTATCGCGTGGCGGCTGATTTGCGCAGACACGTTCTCCCGCGGCGCACACGATCGACACGCTGCGAGATCAAAACAAATCAGTGTTGACTGTCTCACCGGCAACATCATCGTCGTCATCCATGGCGTCGGCAGAAACGATCGACGAGAGCGGCTGCGGAGTCACAGATTCGCTTGAGAGCTGCTCTGCGTTTAACTCAGCCAGTCGGACTTCACGCAGTCGATTGATGATAAACAAAGCGTCCAAGGCGCTGATAGAACCATTGCGATTGGTATCCATTCGTCTCATGGATTCCAGGTCCGTCTGTGACACTTGTTCGCCCTCGGCACCAGTGGCCACGATATCGTTGAGCGTGAGCACACCGTGTTGACCGATGAAATTGACCACCATCAATGCATCGCCCGCAGTCACACTCCCATTACCATCGACGTCCAATGGATCTGTCCCTTCAGACTCCACGATTGTGAGTTCCAAACTACCCAGTCGCACGCGATCGAGATCGATGGCATCGTCGATACCGTGCATAGTGGTTTCCGCGACCGGATTGTCTGCCGGGTCCAATTGCAATTGAACGTCACCGGCAGCCAATGCCCGAGCACCGATCCGCAACAGGGTCTGAACTTCGTTTCCTGGGGGCTGGACTTGATTGCCGATCGCGCCCAACTCGTCCACTTCGGAGTCCGTGATGACAAAGTTAGCGACCCGGCTAAACCCATCCCCGTATTCGACTTGACCGGTCAGTTGCAACAGGTCCGCCGGCACAGCCAGATCAAAGAACGCGGAGAACACACCACCGCCGTTGGGCCGCAGATCGTCTGCTCGAAACTCAAGCCAGAATTCGTCCCCGACGGCGACTTCCGTTACCGGTTGTCCATTGGCGTCCACGGCACGCAGCCCCAATTCGACGAGGAACTCACGAGTGCTGCCAAAGACTTGAATGATGCGGCCATCGATGCTGCCCGCGTAAAGAGCTGAATTGCCGGGCGTGTTGACCAGCATCAGCACGCCTGGTGACAAATCGATGGGATTGTTCGGATCATCCGGCGGAACATAGGGAAGAGGCTCGCCGACAAAACGCTCCAGACTCGTGACCTCGACTTCGTTAACACTGACGCCAAAATCAGAGGCAGCGCGTCGCAGAATGCTATCGATCAAATCCTGGAACAGCGACTCGTCGATCGTGTTGACGGTGACTTCCGCTACCGCTCGCGAACGAGTCAATCCATCGCTGATGACATACTCAAAACGAAGCGATTCCGAGTTGCGAAGCGCGGTAGCCGGGATTCTTACAAATCGTCCCGCTTCGATTTCGGCACCGCGGGGCGCTCCGATCAACTCCACGATCTGAGCGGGTGCAAATCCGCTGCCCAAGTCGTCGTTCGCCGTTACATCCAATTGAACCGAGGGCTGACCACTGAAGTCGATCGTCAACGCGTCGTCGACGGCTTGAATCGCTGGCAACAATTCACCCAATGGAATCGTCGTCGGCTCCGTCAAGTTGCCCCAGTCGTACTCCAGCAAACGATCTTGGTAACGGACCAGCAAGCGTTGAGGATTGGCATCAATCTCGGTGTACGTGTTCGGTAGGGCAACACTGCCCGAGACAACAAACTCACCCGCATCGTTCAATCGACCGACGATCAAGCGAATGCGGCTGGTGTTGACGGCTTCGGCGCCACTGATGAATCCAAAGCGTCCCGCGACGGGATCGATCGGAATCAGTGAACCTGGATAGGAATGAATCTCAGCGGGCAATACCGTGTCGGCAATGATCTCTGCCGATGACAGTTTCACTGTCAGGAATCCCGAACGTAATTCATGGAAGATGTCGTTCGTTGCGTTTGGACGCGTGGGGTCAGACGGTTGACTGGTGCGTCGAACCAATGCACCCACGACGAGTCGATCGGTCCCCCGCCGCAAGGTCTGGTGGGTCGCCTGCCAGCCTTCAGGCAAACTCAACGTTCGGACACGATTCTCACTGGCGATGTCAATGGATTGATCCGTCGAAACAATCGTCAACTCGCGTTGATCAAAATCATGCAACACGACGTAGCCTGGACCAATATCGATCACGGACATCACGCCTGTCGGTTCAGAGGCCTGGACGGAGAACGAATCAAAGACGGAAATCGAGTTCGCCGAGAGATCCAACAAGCTGACTTGAAGCTGCGCACCGATCCCCAAGTACTGCGTCTGTACCATCGTTGCCGTGGTCGCGTCCTCCGAAACGTACAGCGAAGACAACTCGCCCTCGGCTGACTCCCACTGAGCAACTTGCTCGATCGATTGATCGCTAATTCTCATTCGAGTCAACACGACCTTCGTCGGAACAAACTCGACGGGCGGTTCCGACGGAACAAACTCGTCGGGCGGTATCACATTGCCTGCGGCATCGATTCCCAATTCGTAATTCACGATGGGCGGCAGGATCTCTATCTCTGGGTGAACGGTCTCAGCGACGAAGATGTCATCGCCGCGGACTTGGATGTCTCCATAATGGGGAACTTCTACGCTGTCGACCAGTTGCAACCCGTTCTCAGTGATGTCGTAAACGTTCAACGAGCTGGGCGGCATCTCTGGCGGCGGCCAAATTGCCGGAATGAAACCACCACCTTCGCGTTGACGTATAACCACGCGATTGCCCGTCACGTCCAGAGCATTGTAGCTGCCGGGCAGGGTTTGCCGAATGGTCGTGATCTCATCGCCGAGATTGACCGTCGTGACAAGTGTCTCAGTCCCCCAAGGCGGCGCGATCATCGCATCAGTTGGATAAGCAATCGGCAAGTCGACGGGGCTGAAGAGCAAGACTTGATTGCCCACGACCCGCATGTCATGGATCCCACCGGCGACCGAAACGCTACCGATTTGCTCAAGCCCACCGTCGTTCGATCGTGAAAAGACATGCAGCGTGTTGTCGCTCGTATCGACGGCAATCAACCGACCGTCGACCTCTTGAATCAGATCGGCGTGGTAGTACGGCCGGATCAGCGCGATCGCAGATTGATCGATCGGCAGGCCGGCCGCGTTCCATGAAGTGACTTGTCCCGATTGAGCGGCAGCAACGGATGCGGACAAATCGCCAGCGATCACTTGATCACCAGCAGACAGAAGTTCGTTGGGGATTGCGAAGCACTCGGCGGCCAATAGTTGGCGTGTCTCCAACGACTCAAGCAGGTGTTTTCGTTTCTGAATCATCACAAGGGTCCGGCGACGAGAGTACAGCGTTGAGCGAAAAACGGCATCGCTTGCCTGCGGGGAACGATCATCATAAGCCCAACAGGCGGACAGATCGAGAGAATTGGCAGATCGATCGGTTTGGAAGATAACTCGGGGAATTGGTTCCACCCAAAACATCGATTTTTCGACACTTCTCTGGAGAATCGCTCTTTGTGCGAGCGGCATATAAATCTGTACACGCCGTCGTGGACGAGGTGACGAGTCCCTGTCTTCACAACATATTTGCACGAAACGGCTTGCGCGGATTGCTCAAAGTTGGGTGTTGTGCTTTTTGGGTTTGCGCAAGTTTATGCCCCTAGCCGGTGGCCCCAGTGAGCCTCAGGCGCTAGCCGTGGGCCTGAGGCGGATTGTGGTGCCGGCCCACGGCTAGCGCCTGAGGCTCACTTTGATTGTGATGCATGGACTGAAAAAACAATGTCAACGCCAAATTTTGAACAGGCTACTGCATCGTCCGGTCTTGATTTTGGGATTAGCCGTTTTGGCGTTAGCCACGGTTGTGGCACGAAAACCGTGGCTAACGCCAAAACGGCTCATCTACCGAACCCACGTTCTAAGACTGGACGATGCACTACCCTTCATGACACAAAAAAAGCCCGACCGGTGGGTCGGGCTTTTCGCTTATTGATGCGTTGCCGGGATCAATCCAGGTCAGGCTCAGGCGTCCTTCGCGGGAGCAGCAGCCGGAGCTTGTTGCTGTTGCGTCAGGCCGGGACGAACTCGCTTGTTGATGTCGGTTTCCAAGACACCGAAAACGGCTTCGTGACGGGCGATCGACATTTGCAACGCGGCCAACAATCGCTTGGCGGTGAAAAAGTTCACGATGATGCGTTGCTTGACTTCGATCGGATCCTTTGGCACGCCGATCGGTTGAGGATTCAAACCAAAGTCCACGATCAGTTCTTCGGGTGATCCGGTGACGCGGCAGAAATTGGCATACGTTGCCAGCGCGTCATGGTCGTTGACCTGAACTTGAACGGGCTCTTGAGTTTGGGTTTGTGCTTTGGCGGCCGGTGCTGCTGCTGCTGGCTTGTCAGTGTTCTCTGCCATGGATGATTGTCTCCAAAAGACGGTGTGGTTCGGTCAGGCCCGTTAGGAGTGGATTCTCAAAACGATCATGAGCCGGGGGAAACGAAGGAATCGCTAATGACGAAACGCTCGTCATCAGCACCGAGAAACGGTCTCTTGCAACCATCCGCTTGTCGCGACGCTGCGAAGCGTATCGTAACGGCGAACAGAAACATCGAAAACCGATCGTGGATCAATTAGGAAGAAGTGAAAAGTGGATTGAAACAAACGGGAGTTAAGCGACGGGGTTTGCGTAGTCTGGTGAGACTCAATGCACCATCATCGGTGCCAAACATTCCGATCAGAATTCAAAGTTAAAGGTTTGTGCGATAACTCTCCAAAGTCGTTGTCCGAGTGACTTGGGGTCGACATGTATTTTCGCGCTGCCTCGGTATCCAGGTCGAAAGGGCAAGTCCGATTCTTTGATCTCCAATGGCACCAATCCTTGATAGGTCACGCTCCGCGGTTTGACTTGGCCGGTCGTGGGATCGATTTCGGTTTGCAGGTCGCCGCCGGTTTGGCTGGCCATCGAAGTGGACGTTGCCTCCAACGGTTCCATGGAACGTTCCTTGATCGTCCCGCTGAAGGTTTCCAGGCGTCGCGAATCAAGTTTCATGTCGACGGATTGATTGGCACGAACCAGTTGTACATCACCTTGATCGATTGCCAGGACGGCTTTGAAGTTGTCACGTGAACCGATTTCGCAGATCAGGTCCTCTGAAGTCAACATCGCTCCGATATTGTGTTTGTCCAAGGGCGAGCCGTGCCAGGAGGGCAAGCGTCCGTCTCCGGCGTCTTGGTTGGGTCGACGAGGCGGCGGAATGATGAAACCGCTGATGGGCGCTTTGATGGTCAAACGGTCCAATTCGTCTTTGGTCTTGGCTTTCAGCTCAATGGTCGATTTCAGCAGGTCTTCTTGGGTTTGGATCTGGGCGGAAACCGAGCGATCGAATCGCATTTGTTTGCCGAGGTTTTCCAATCGCACGCGAGTGATTCGCTCTTGGCCTTCCAGTTCGGCGAGCTTGAATTCGAGTTCTGGGTTCTTCAGTTGAGCGATCGTGTCGCCGGCGCTGACTTCGGTACCCGGTTGAACGGTCCAAACGATTTGTCCCGGCGAGCCTGCGTAGACGCGACCGGTTTCATTGGGTTCGATTTGGAAAGCACAATCGATGTGGTGGGGCAGCGGGATGTAGCACACGGCCGCGACGGCGGCTGCGAACACGCCGAGCGAGACCAGCAGATTGAAACGTTTCACTTTTGCAAGCCTCCCAGGAGTTCGGCAGAATTTCCAAGTTTGAATGATGGGCTGAGCGACCAAGCCGGCGAAACCGATGACGGCGACCATCCGACCGATGGCTTCCAAGCCGTAGGGCTCCAGAACTTTGATCACGAACCAACAAATCGAGAACACGACGACCCAGCGATAAATGACGCTGGCGATCGTGAACAAGGCAAAGAACAATTTGCCGCGGGTCGGCAAGAACGGGTCGTCTTGCAGTTCCAAGCCCAAGCAAAGTTTCTGAAAGCCACGCTTAAGGACTTCGGTGCTCTTTTGACGGAGGTTGGGGATTTCCAACATGTCCATCAAAATGTAGTAACCGTCGAATCTCAGCAGCGGATTACCATTGACCAGGACGGTGCTGACCACGTTGAGAAACATCATGTTCAGACACAAGTCATTGACCACGGTTCCCGATTCGCTGAACCACCAGACAAAGGTGGCGATGGAAGCGAGGATCATCTCGACGTAGATCCCGCCCGCGCCGATCCACACCCGTTTCCACTTGTTGGGCAACATCCAGGAGTCGGACACGTTGCAGTACAGACAGGGCGTGAACACGAGCAGCATGAAGCCGATCTCGTGACACTCACCCCCGAATTTCTTACAACTCAAACCGTGCCCGAACTCGTGCATGACTTTGACGATCGCCATCGTCGCACCGAGGATCAACCATCGATCGGCGGCAAAGAACTGCTGGAACGACGGCAGACGCGCGTACACGGTCTCGTACTGGCTGCCCAACAGCATCGCCGCAGCGGCGCACAAGCAGCAGAAAAAGATCAATGCGGGGACGGTGAACACCCAACCCAACCAGGGCAGCATGCCGTTGAGAATCTTCTCGGGGTCAAATCCTTTGAACCGCAGGGCAAACACATTGGTGAATTTGCCAAGCAGTTCCTTGTTCGTTTTCTTGCGGCCGCGATGCCGCAACGCTTTGCCTTGACCGGGCGAGTTGCTGATCACCAGACCGCTGCGGTGCAGCATTCCGATGAACTGTTGCAGGTCGCCGAAGGTGATTTTCTGCGGTGCGAATCGCTGCTCGAAACCGTCTTTGATTTGCTGCAGACTGACGTGCCCGTCCAACATGTTCAGAATGAAGTACTCTTCGTCGTGAAAACGATAGTACTGCAATCCGACAGGCTCTTTGACGACCCAATATCCGGTCCCCTGATAACGGTGACGGCTGCCGGTCAGGTCTGGACGCCGGCGCACCGTCAGCGGTCGTGATGAACTGCTGACAAGGGATTCGGCGAGCGTGGTCATGACGGGACGGGGTGATCAGCGTGGAACGGGAGGATGAGAATCGAGAGCGAGGAATGGTCAGCGAGACTAAAAAGCAACGATCAAAAGATTTGACCGCCTGAGGAGCGTTTGGCCGGGATGATGATCATGCGAGCGGTCATGCCTGGCTTGATCACCCAGTCGTTGCCCACACGTTGATTCTCAATACTGGCCCAGATGCGGTATTGGTGATTCATGTCCAACTCGGTGCTGACGTACTCGATCACCGCATCGATCTCAAGTCTACGGTCTTCGCCATCACCGGTACCGGTGGTAATCAGGATCTTGACGGGAGTACCGATCTTGACCGAACCGGCGTAACGCAAAGCGTTTATGTCGCCTTCCACTCTCAACCGGTCCATTTGCACCAGTTCAGCGATGGGACTGCCGGGCTGGACCCACTCGCCCAACTGAGCGATGCGAGTTTCGACGAATGCGTCAAAGTCTGCTTTGATCTCTCGCATCGAAATGTCGCTTTTCGCCAGTTCCGTTTCGAATCGTTTGGCCATATAAACAGCCTTTGCCGTTCTCATCTGCAGTTCGGCCAACTCGATTCGCAAGTCGGCGCGTTGGGCTTCGAGGATTTTCTTTTCGACTTCGAACGACGGCGCGGCACCCTTCTTGCCCAAATCGACGTATGCCTTGGCTTCTTCTTTGGCGATCAGCGCGCTGCTGACCGCGTCCTTGTAGTTGACGTCATTGGCGGCGTTGAGTTCCGCTTCTTTTTCTTCGGCTTGTTTCAATTGCAATTGCAATTGCGACTGCTTGTCATCGACCACCGCCAGCACGTCGCCCTTCTTGACCGTCATGCCTTCTTCGACATTCAACTTAACGAGCTTGCCTTGCGATTCGGCCGGCAGTCTCGTCTTGTTGATGTACTGCACCATGCAGTGCTCGGCTTCGATGCCGACAGGAGTTTCGGTTTCCGGGGGTGCCGGCTGTTGGGCGTGGACGATCATAGCCGTGCAAGCGCATGCCAGGGTGGCCGCAGCGGAAAGCATGACGGCGATGTTGGGAAGTCGGAATCGCATCGTGATGTCTTGGGAATGAAGGAGAAACTGACGGCGGTGAAATTTGAGGACGCGTGAGCAAGAGGGTTGGTGTTAGAAGAAGAACTTGCAGCACCACTCGTAGATTTCGTGGAAGAACACAAAGCCGCTGGGACGTCGGCCACATTTGATCTTGGCGATCACTTTCGAACCCGGTCGCGGATCCATCTTCAGCAACTCTTCCTGCACCGGCTGGGCTTTCATCTCGATCACCGCCCCGTGCTCTTCGTGCGATTCGGCGCGTCGTGAGATCGTGTCCAAATCCAACGACGCGGTCATCGGGTCGTCGCTCGGATTGGTTGCCAAAATGTAGGTCACATCCAAAGCCTTCTTGTCTGGATTCTCATGGATGTATTGGTCCAAGTGACCCTCGCGTTTCTCGGGCAACTCCAGATCCAGGTAGTAGGGTTCGTCCAAGTTAGCTATTTCCAGCAGAACCTGCCCCGTCATGATCGGTCGACTTCGCAGCGTTTGCTCGACATCCCAAGACGTCACGATTCCGTCGATGGGCGACGTGATGGTCAGTTGCTTGTCACGCTCCATCTGCAGCGCCAGTTTTTGATTGATGACCTTCAACTGGGTCAGCAACTCGTTCTCTTCGCCCTGCAAATTCTGAAACGCTTGGCGCTCGCTGGGATCAAACGATCGGTTTCGCAACTGCGCCGAGACCCGACTCAGCTCCGTGTCGGTGGTCTGTCGCTGACCCAGCAAATCGGCGATCTGAATCTCCAAATCTCGATTGCGCAGTCGAACGAGCGTTTGGCCCTTGGTCACTTTGGTGTTGTGAGTCACCAAAACCTCGATGACTTCGCCATCAACAGCCGCGAAAACCTGACGACGCTCGGTCGGTCGCAGCGTGCCTTCGGCCTCGAGGTTGAAATCTTTGGGGATGAAGATCAAACCGAGGGCAACCAATGCGATCAACGCGGCGATGCCGATGGTCTTGGGCAGGGTGCGAGCCCGGAGCACCCAAGTCGCGCGGCCGAGAGCCCGCCAAACGGGCATCAAGAACAGGTTGGTGTGCGAACGTGAGTTGGCGATCGCGCGGGTACCGTGCTCGTAAACGAGGTCACAGCGGGCGCGAAAAATCTCTTTGGGGATGTCCGTTTCGATTTGCTCGATGATCAAAGCGCCGATGACTTCGCCACGGTGAGCGTTGTCGCGATCGATTTCGCCGGCTGCGCCGGTTTCTTCTTCGGTGCCCAGCTTTCTCTGTGGCTCACGCAACGGCAGCACGGCGATGTTTCGACCGTAGGATTGATCGACGTAGTCTTCCAGGGCTTCTTCGATCTGCGGAGGCAAGTCTTCCGTGGTACCGTCGTGCCAAAGTGGCTCGCCGGCTGCGACCACGCGAGTGGCCAAGTTGTTCAGCGCGGAAACGATGTTGGACCGATTTTCGATCGTGTCCTGGCCGCTGATCGCTTGCACCTTGCACTTGCCGCCTTTCTTGATCGCCACGCTGACGCGGTCGCAGCCGATCAGCCGGCGGCCTTCGTTGGCCACGATGTAGGCGGTTTCCTTGAGGTCCAATGACTCGTGGGAGGCGCGTGCGAACGAGTCTGCTTGCTGCCACAGAACTTGACGATCGCCATAGGCACGCAGCTTTTGACTTCGCAGCCATTCGGCCGCCAAACCGCACATCTGCTCCAGGAATCGCAAGTAACCGCGTTGGGTTTCCGGAGCCGTGTCGGGACGCTGAAAGACTTCGATCAATCCGTCTTTCTGGCCGTCGTGGGCGAGAGAGCCAAGCACGAGTAGATATCGAGTCGGGTTTCCTTCGGCATCGCCGTCGGTCGTTCCGCTGTAAGGAGGCACCAGCAAGGACTGGCCCGAATTGGCCACGCGTTGGATCAAACGCTTGTGACGGGTCGCGTCGTCGGAATCGCTCGACAGAATCGATGGCTCCGCGTTGATCTGATACTGCAGCTTCAACTGGCGATCGTCGTCCAGCAACCAAATCGCTCCGCCCGCCGCCGCCAATGCCGTGATCACCCGCGTCAACAACTCGGGATAAAACTCCTCGGCGGTCGCACCGCTTTTGGCGAGGGCCGCGATTTCATTGACCAAGCCACGGATCTGTGCCTTGGTTTCTTCGACGGTTTGTTGGTTGACCGACATGTTGGCGATTTGCTTGCGATAGGGAAGCGTTTGATCGGGTGAATTGGGCGACAGTACTGAAATCCCACACGCGTTTCCATGTTGACCTGCGACAAAGATGCCGATTCGGTCGCGCTGGGGGCGTGGTGTGTCGGTTCTGGCGGATGGTCGGCCCATTTGCGGCGGTGCTGCTATCAAAAGCACCCCGCGGTGAACCAATCCAGATCCCCTCGTCAAACCGCGGATTCGGCCGTTTTCTCGACGCTATTCCGCTTTTTGCCTCCGTGTCGGTGGACAGTTTATACAAATTGTATATACTCGTCCAGAGAGAAATTCACAGGAACTGCATGACCACACCCCCACCTGATGACCGAGCGACCTTTGACGGTCACGCGGGCGCCGACAACCAAGCCCAGGCGAATCATTCGCGGGTGAATCATTCGCAGGCGGTCACTGGTGAGATCGACGCCCGGGCCGCCTTGGGTGGGCTGCAGCAGGAACTCAATCGGCTGCAGCGATCGATTCGGATTGCCATTCAGCAACAATTGGCGTCGATGGCAGGTCAGTCGCTCGGTTCGATCGCCGCCAATCGGGAATTGGTCGAAACGATCCAAGCGATGCTGGAGAACCACGGTCTGCGGGTCCGTTGCAACGAGTGCGGTCACCCGGCGATTCTGCGAGTCTCGGTTCGCCCCGGTTGTGCATCCGGCGTGTTCGTCTTTGATCACACGATCGAAGGTCGCCGAACGTTTCATGGCGGCAAGACGGTGCTGCCGCTGATTCAATTGGTTTCTAAACCGCCGAGAAAGAAACGGGCCCCCAGCGGCAAGAACACCCGCGTCGCGTCGTAGTCACGGGCTGCTATCATTTCGGGCATGAACACTCCTTCACCTGAAAGCCAACCGGCTCCCACCGCTGAACAAGCCGCCCAAATGCTGACCGCTGCGATCGGCCAGATCCAGTACGCACGGGACTACACGCTGCAATTGCTCGACGAGACGCCCACGGAGACTTGGTTCGATATCCCGTCGGGATTGCCGAGCAACATCGCGTGGCAAGTCGGACACCTGACCGTCAGCCAGTACGGACTGCTGCTGTTCCGACTGCGAGGTCGTCAAGACGAAGACCTTGAGTTAATCCCGAGCCGATTTCGCAAGGCCTACTCACGCGGGTCGACGCCATCGAGTGACATCGACAAGCAGCTCAGTGCGAGCGAGCTTCGTGACCGCATGGACCGTGTCCACGCGATTGCGATGAAGACACTTGTGGAGATCAGCGTGGAGACGCTGCTTGAATCCGAAGAGATGCCTTACGCGGTTTATCCCAACAAGCTCGGCGCGATTCTGTTTTGTCCGCTTCACGAACAGATCCACGCCGGCCAAATCGGCTTGATCCGCCGCGCACTGGGCTTGGCACCGGTTCGCTGATCACTTGGGTCGATCGCGAAAAGTTCCGGTAGGCCATGCTTTGCATGACGCCATCCGTTCATCACAACCCAGTCGCACCGGGCCTCACGAAGAGTTTCTCCTGGGAACTAGGCCACCAGGGTTGAAGAGGAGCGATCCGAATTTCGTCATGCACAGCATGACCTACGACTGTACGGTGAGAAAGACGTGCCGCAATTCGTCCAACTGCTGAAACTGGTGGAGACAGACCACTTTTATGCCACGTCACTTTGGCAGCATGAGGACCAACACACGATTCCTGTGATGTTGAGTGATGAGTGTCATTTAATATCGGTAGTCGTCTGTCCCCAGTAGGCAAGGCGGGATTCTGGACGCCGGCACAAAAAGGACTGATGGGTGAAATTCCTATCCCATCAGTTACACTGGTTTGCATCGGTTGATTCGGTCATGATAACTTGGTGAAGGACGATTCTAATGCTGCCGAAAGCTGACGCGACTGACTCGTATCAATCAAGGACTAAAGATCCGGTTGGTAACGACGATTTTTGGCACGACTTGGTCGTCGGTATCAAGAACGGTTCGGTATTGCCGATAACCGGTTGGAATGTCACCACTGTAGGGCCAAATGATGAGCTGGTTGATAGCTGGCTGGCCAAACGATTGATTCAACGTCTGGCACTGGATTCAACCAAGTTCGCGGACGATCCGACCGTCAGTCAAGTTGTGGTTCAACACTTGTTAAACCGAGGTGACCGGGACGAAATTCATTCCCGCATTCATCAGATTCTGATTGAAGAAAAGCCGCAGCCGGGCGAAACGCTTCGACGATTGGTTTCTGTTGCAGGACTTCACCATTTTCTCTCCACCACATTCGACCCGTTGTTGCGACAGGCGATCGATTCAGTCCGCTATGGTGGTGAAACGCGAACACAAGTTTACTCCTACTCGCCAAACGCAAGACTAAAGGATCTTCCTCAGCCGCTCAGTCATCTGCATGGCTCGAGCGTGTTTCACTTGATGGGGCAAGCGACAGAACTCGGAGACTATGCTGTATGGGAAGACGACATCCTGGAGTTCATTTTGGGACTCAATCAGCACATGGACGTGATGCGGAATCTCTCCCGAGCGCTGAAAGATCCCAAGGTGCGATTCTTGATGCTTGGTTCGAATTTCTCGGACTGGCTGGCGAGATTCTTTGTTCGCACCGCGAGGCAAAGTGGGTTTACAAACGGATTCTCGCGACGCGATTACATCGCGGACTCCAACGAGCGTGCTGGATCGCTGGACGGTTTGGTGATGTTCTTTGGTACCGTCGATCAAAAGATCAAAGTCATCCCCTGTGAACCTCGTGACTTCATTTTTGAGCTGGCTCGTCGCTGGGAACAGAGATACCCGCCCGATACAAGACCTCAGGCAAAGTCATCGACGGACCTTCAGCGGATCGGCGATGGCGGTCGGCAGCAACCCGACGACGGTGTCTTCATTTCCTACGCTACCGAGGACAAAGAAGCGGCGTTTAACCTGAAGGATGGGTTGGAGGCATATGGGGTCAAGGTGTGGCTGGACAAGGAGAGGCTCGGCAACGGAATGGACTGGGAGAATACATTACGGGATGCGGTGATGCGGCGCTGCCCAAGATTCATCTCCGTCATCTCTCGCACAACCAACTCGACCGTCGAAGCGTACTTTCACAAAGAGCGTTCTTGGGCCGCCGAGCGTGTGAAATCTATATCGCATTTCGATCGAGGTTCCTATTACCACCCGGTGATCATTGACGACCTCGCACATGCTGAGATCGTACGCGAGCCGCCCGAATTTTTTACCGCTCAAAAAACGCATTTGCCCAATGGAATCGTTACAGAACAGTTCGCAAGTCGAATCCGAATCCGAATCCAGCCTGAGGATAAATCATGAGTCAAACCCGTTCCACAACGTTGAACGGCGCAGGCGGTCACATTGGACGTCGGACTGACTCCGATTCCTTGAGTGACGAATGCCCTTGGCCAGGGCTGATGTCGTTTCGAGAGCGTGATCGCTGTTTCTTTTTTGGACGCAATGCCGAAATCCAAGAATTGCTGCAGTGCGTCGGCCACAGCACGCTGACCGTACTGTACGGTCAGTCGGGACTGGGGAAAACATCGCTCCTGAGAGCGGGACTCACTCCTGATCTACGCCGGATGGGATTCGTACCCATTCATATCCGCCTCACTTATGAAGACTCCTCTGCGTGCCTGTCCGCTCAAGTAGTAGACGAGGTTTGTCAGGCGATGGGCATTAATATTGCACGACCGTCTGAAATGTCTCTTTGGGAACTGTTTCATGACCCCACTTACGGTTTAGCGGGACAGACAAACCGCGTCCAATCGACCGAGATCGAACACTCTGAGCAGGCTGCAGAATTGCCGATCCCGGTCTTGATTTTTGACCAGTTCGAAGAGGTTGGCGTCCACGGGACGAGACACGATGGGACGGAAGTCGCCGATTTCATCGAGTCGCTTGCAGGGTTGATCGAGAATCGGCCGACGGGTGTCACAGTAGAACGAGTCCGTCGTGATTCCCGCTTTGCAGAGCGGCTGGTTCGATCGCAGAGTCGAGTCAAAATCCTACTCACATTACGCGACGACTATCTGTACTGGCTCGAGAGATGGCGGCACGAGATTCCCTCTTTGATGAGAAATCGAATGGAACTGCTCCCGCTCTCAGGGATTCAAGCTCTCGACACGGTTCGTGAGCCGTCACGGCTTCGTTGTCTCAATGATGCCACTGCTGTACCGATCATGGACGACGAAACCGCGAGAGAGATCGTCCGTGTCGCTGCCGGGGCAGATGCCACAGCACCGCTGACAGAATTGTCCAATATTCCACCGCTACTGAATCTTCTCTGTCAGCAGATCAACGAGCGCCGGATCGCTGAGGGGGCGGAAACGGTCAAATGTAAAGATGTCCAGCAATCCGCACCGGATGTGCTGGTCGATTTCTATAGTCAGTGCATCGGCGGTTTCTCCGGAAAGGTTCGTGATTTCATCGAAGAAGAATTGATTTCCGAGAATGGATTGCACCGTGAGTCTGTATCCCTTGACACCGCGTGGGCGGACTTGCGAAACGGACAGGTCGCCGCTCCCGATGAAGTCATCAACCGACTCGTCGAAATGCGTCTGCTGTCATTGGACGAGCGTGGTGGGACTTCGAGAGTTGAACTGACTCACGACGTTTTGGTTCCAATCGTTCAGCAATCAAAAATTCGCCGCCATTCGGAAATCGAAATCGCTGCCAAGCAAGCGGAAGTGATCCGGCAGCGGCGAATGACTGTGCGCAACGCGGTTCTTGGATCGCTCGCCGCTATTCTCTTGACCGCCGCCGCGACCGGAGTGTTCGCTTGGAGTCAACGCAATCAGGCTGTCGCGTCAGAAAGAGTGGCTCGGGAAAATGAAGAGCGTGCCAAGACGAACGAGAAGGAAGCGAAGGTGGCCAAGGCAAAGGCCGAGGAAGCAGCCAGCATAGCTCAAGCGGCAATGAAGCGAATTGCGTCGCTGCAAGACGACAATAAGGCACTGTTGGCTGACGCTGCAAAGTCAACCTATGCTCGCGGCCGAAATATGCTATTCGCAGGTCTTCAGCAACAGGCGGCTTCACAAGCTTCGCTCCCAGGACGAACCACATGGAACGAAGTGCTCGGGTATTGGAACGAGGCTCTCCGATTCGATCCGAGCAGCGGACCTGTTGCCAAGAGTATCTTTTCCACGCTCACGAATCACCCGCGACAAGACTTACGACTACCGGTCGAGATTTTCGCGTGTGACTTCGTGACTCCACAGTCGGTTTTCGCAATGAATTCCGCGAGCAGTGCATTAGCGGTGAGCAACGGGACGAATGTCACCTGCTGCCATGCAGGCACAGAGACTGTTCTTGAGCACGATGAAAACGTGCGGACGATCTCGTTTGATGCAAGCGGGCAATTCCTGGTTGTCGTCACCGACGAAGAGAAAGTATTTGTTTGGAAATGGAGTGATGGATCAAGAGTCTGTCAATTGTCGGTAGACGCGCCGATTCAAACGGTGTTGTTCGTTGAAGAGCTTGGTCGCATCTTGATCTCGACAAGCGAGCCAAAGATTCAGATTTGGAGTTCCGAAGGCATGTTGGTGGAGACGGTCTCGTCTACGTTGCCACTGACATCGAATTCCTTGACGAGTGATTTATCTCAATTTCTCTCGATCGAAATCGTTGAGGAGGCGACAGAAAGCGACAATGAATCGCTAGATCCGAGATTTGTCATTCGAGTTCGGTCGTGTCGTACGGGCGAAACGATCTCGGAAGGTCAGATCGCTTGGGAACAACCGTTTGTGAATGTGAGTTTCCTCGGTGACTCGCGGAACGTGTTTTCTCTGGCGAACAGCGGTAGCTTCTCCCAGCAAATGCGGATTCAGTCACAAGATGATGCTGCGAGTGCTTACGCGAGTCTCAGTGACAGGGTCGAAACCATTCATTTGAGCAGAGATGGAAAATGGCTGGTGACCCTGCGGTTGCGAGATGGGCGAGAGTGTGCTTCGCCGAATGACCTGCAATGGATTGTCGAGCGATGGGACACGTCGACTTTGCGGAGAACCGGCCCAGAGATTAATCTTCACGGTGAAATCAATGACTCATTTTGCTCTACCGCACTGAAGCTTTTATTCGTAACAGACAGTCAGCAGAAGCTTAGTGCCTGGAACTTGGTCTCCGGAACGCGGACACCAATTCATGATCACAGCAATGTTGCATTCGCTGCGATCGATCAGAACGGGACATCGTTGGTTACTCTTGGAACAGATGGTATTGCGACGCGATGGCCGATCGATCGGTACCCAGTTTCTGTTCAATCAAGATCGATCGAGTCTTCCCTACGGCAACTGAAATTCGATCCGCTCAACGAACAACTGTGGCTGGTTAACGCCGCCTACCAAGTCAGTACTCTTGGTTTCGTCGATGGTGCAATGTCGCATGATCCTGCACATGAAAAAGGTCAGGTGTCATCATGGCCGGGCCTTTCGATAGCGGATCCGCTGCCATCCGCCGACGAAGCGAACGCGAGAGAAAGAAAATTAGTCGCCCTGCCCAAAGATCGACCGAATCTAACACTCACGAAATTATCCGGCTTAGACGACAAAATCGGCCTGTTCGACAATCCCTCAAACCCAGACGAGGTCGCAAAGAAGTTGTCTGAACCATTTGGAAAAAACGTCAACTGGTTCACCGACTTCGAAGAGGCGATGGCTACGGCGCGTTCAGAAGGAAAGCTCGTGCTCTGCTATTTCACGAGCACTTGGTGCGGGGCGTGCAAGGGGCTTCAATCCGATGTGCTTGCAACCCCCGAATTTCGTGAATTCGCTGGAGACCTGGTTCTCTATTTCCATGTCACCGACGCGAGCCAGTCCGACACTATTCCCGTCGAAATACAAAACGCGACAGTTTCACTCCCGGCATTGACGTTTCTCGACCCTTCGGGACATCTCTTGACGCAAGTCGATATGTCGGATCGCACCGTGGCAACGGTCCGACGTGAGTATGAGAGACTTATCATGGGTGATCGAGGTGACACGCAGTGGGAAATCTCGCATTTATCGCGCAAGTCGCTGATTGAGTTTTTGATTGCCGATCGCAAATCACGCGGTAACGCAAACGCGGTATTGGTTCCCGAAGATGAACGCAGCGTCTTGATCTCTCGTACGGACACCATCGAGCGTTTCGATGCAAAAACAGGTGAACTGCTGGAGAAGTTTGATTTGCCCACCGACACGATACCGCTTGCCGTAAGCCGGGAAGGGCGAGATCTGATTACCCTCACGGGTACGTCACAGGTTAGAGTCCGTTCGGAAACGAGCTGGGCAACTCGCGATGCATTCCATGATGGCGTTGTCAGTGCCGCAAAGTTTGATCCGTCTGGTCGCTTTCTCATCACGCTTGCAAAACGACCGCCTTATTGGACAAGACAATGTGGGGTACAGTCTGACCCTGAGCAAACACTTTGTCTGTGGCGGATCACACCAGAGGGTCTGGAACGACTATGGGGACCGATCCAGGACGTTTTGATTGCCAAATTTGACAAGGAGGGAGAGCGAATCGTGGTGGCAGATAAGTCTGGAGTGCAATGCCTACGAACGCTCGACGGTGCTCCGTGTTCTGAACGACTGGCGGTTCATTCACCAGTCGACGATGTCGAATTTGGTGCCGCTGACGGAACCCTATATATCGCTACGGAACGTGAGTTGTTGACGTGGAAGATGGCTGCTTTATCGGATTTCCAGTGGAGCGATGAATCAGGGTATGTTCCAGAGTTGCATCAGTGGATCGAGGCGGTGGCCGGGGTGTCATCCGGTACACATGGATCACTTCAGTTGATGGACGATTCCAGGCGACGCGAGGTACTCCGTCGATTCAGTGGAGGGAAAGGGTTACCTGAGCCTTGGTCGCGGTTACATAGACAGCTCATCGAAACGCAATGACCGCGTACAACCTCTCGGCTACTCCCTGGGCAAGACCCCTGTTTTGCATCCAGGCGTAGCGTCGCTTCAATTTGCTGACACGTCTTGTGGATGTCCTGTTGTTCGCTTCGCTCGACCGCCCGCTACCGTCGTTGACCGTTTCACGGTGTTGCGTTTTCAAGATCCTGGTGGGCTGTGGATCGCCGAAGACGCACCCATGGAATAGATCTCTTGGCAACTCGAAACAATATTTCGTCATGCACAGCATGACCTACGACTTAGCTCAGGCGAATTGCCACACCACTGGCGGTTTCGCTATCATTTCGCCATGGAAATCCTCAACGAATCGATTTACGACCACCCCAAATATTACGACTTGGTATTTGGTGCCGACTGTGCCGCGGAGACCAAGTTCATCTTAGGCTGCGCCGAGCGGCATTTGAGCCGCCCGGCCAGGCGGATGTTTGAGCCGGCCTGTGGGACCGGACGTTTGCTACATTCGCTTGCAAAACGTGGCTACACCGTGGGCGGTTTGGACCTCAATCCGGCGGCCGTGGATTTTTGCAATGCCAGGCTGGCCCGACATGGATTCGATGATCGCGCTTTTGTCGCGGACATGTCGGATTTCAAAGTCCGGGGCAAGTGGGATGTTGCGTTCAACACGATCAACAGTTTCCGGCACTTGGACAGCGAAGCGGCCGCGATGGGGCACATGGAATCGATGGCCCGCGCGATTCGAGTCGGCGGGCTTTATTTGTTGGGTGTTCACCTGACACCGACGAAGGCGCCGCCCAGTGAGTCAGAGTCTTGGTCGGCGCGGCGCGGGCATTTGGCCGTCTCGACTCACATGTGGACCAACAGTCGCAACCGCAAGACTCGCGTCGAACGTTTCGGGATTCGGTTCGACGTTCACAGCCCGTCGCGAAGTTTTCGTATCGAAGACGAGCTGGTGCTGCGAAGTTATACGGTCGACCAGATGGCGGAATTGATCGACCGCAGCAAGCTTTGGCGGATCGCGGAAACGTATGACTTCAGTTACGACCTCAAGCACCCCATCAAGGTTGACGCGACCAGTGAAGATGTCGTGTACGCGCTGATCCGCAAACCCGGCTGAGATCACCCAATGGAGAAACTCCGCTACAGTCGCCTTGAAATCACTAGTGCATCGTCCAGTCTTAGAACGTGGGTTCGGCAGATGAGCCGTTTTGGCGTTAGCCACGGTTTTCGTGACACAACCGTGGCTAACGCCAAAACGGCTAACCCCAAAATCAAGACCGGACGATGCACTAGTGGGCTTTTGATTGAGCGCGTTGCGCAATTCTTGTGAGCCGATGGCGCTAGCCACGGGCTTCGAAGGGGTGCGTCTTCACCATAAGGCCCGCGGCCAGCGCCGTCGGCTCAGTAAACCAACAGCCGGCAAGATTTGGGAACAATCACCAAGTGTCCGCTCGAGTCGGCCGCCAGTTTTTAGCCGACTTGTTTGTCCTCTCGTCCAAGTGTCGCGGCGGCGGCGGCGACGACGATCGCAAGGACACCGATTCCACCTCCGACCACCGCGCTCCAACCCCACTGAGCTTTTTCGCGTGCGTCACGTTTGTATCCGTAGGGGGCCGTGAGATCGATGGAGAGTTTTTCCATGTCTTCGAATTCGCGGACCATCATCGCCGGTTCGACTTCGGTGACGGCTTGTCGGACGCTGGCGATGTGATCCTCTGACGTTTGCGGTGTCTCGAGCATGCTCCAGCGAATCCCGGAATATCCGCCAATCACGAGCCCGATCACGGCGATCAGCCCCATCACGGAGAACAGGATCGTCGCACCCGTGCTCATTCCCCTCGCCTTTGCCGCGCGGGCCTGGCCGGTCGAGGCGTCTGGTGTCGGCTCGGCGGTGGGCAACTGCTTCAACTGACCGAGCTTCGGCACGGCAACCATCTCCCCACAAGAGGGGCACGGTAGTTGATCACCGGCCTGAGCATTGGAGACCGTGAGTTCCGTTTGGCAATTTGGGCAAGGCAGCAGATACATTGATGAAATTATGAAGACGATTTGAAGGTGTGGTCCCTAGACCGTGGATAGTCGGTGACTAGAATCGAAGACGAGCACTTGGCCCACCACCCGACAACGCCGCTCCCGCCCTTAGCACCACCCCATGTGGTTGTTCTGTGAGCCGGACATCTGTTGATGCACCGCGGTACCAACAGCGAACTGTTTCGTTCGTCCCCGCAGTTTGTATGGATTCAAACTGCAACCTGAGTGGTTCGAACTGTCAAGTGTTGCCAGGACGGCGGCCCGAGCCATTGGCTGTAGGCGCACCCATCGGGGGGAACGAAACGAACGTCTGGCACAAATACGTCAAGCGTCGAGCATTGGTTCGATTCATGTCACATGAATCGACTCGGGTGTCTCGGTTGACCTTGGCGATCCTGCGGACGAGTCTCGATTGGTTCATCGCATTTGGGGGCGATTTACTGTTTCGACGGATCGGGATGATCGCTGTAGCGGTGATTCTTTTTTGTTCTTGGGGAGTGTTTCGCTCAGATTTTGCACCGAGCGTATGCGCCAACCCCGCTAACACAGAGAGTCGCCTGCAAAGCAGAGGACCGAACCAACCAGAAAGTTTTTCCATTTTACAAGCACGGTCAGGGAAACCTAACGGGGGTGGTAGAGTTTTCGGAAACGTAGGGCGAGAGCAGTGTGCTGAGTCTCGGATCCGAATCTTGCCACGCACTGCATTCGACGTTGAACCTTTTCGATACCGAAACCTTTTCGACACTGAAATATTTTCAACGCTGAAAATTTGCGTTCACTCGACGCCCCATTTCAAGTTCCCCCTCATCCGCATTCATTGATCCGTTCCATCAGGAGCAGCTACTTTGTTTCATACCCTACTGGACGATTTTGAAGACGTCGCCGCACAGAGCGCCGAGGCGGTCACAGGCGGTTTTCGAAAGTTACCCATCGACGATGGCGAAGAAGGTGATGTTGATGTCACTCCCTCGCAGATCGCCGAAGGCGAAGTTCAGCTTGATAGCCCCGACGAGCTGATGGCCGTCGACGAGACGGAAACATGGTCGGACGATCCGGTCCGCATGTACCTGACGCAGATGGGTGAGATTCCCCTGCTGACCCGTCGCGAAGAAATCGAGCTGGCAAAACGCATCGAGGAAACACGTCGTCGTTTCCGCACCAAGCTGCTGGAAAACCACTACGTCTTGGTCGAAGCCTACAAGACCCTGAAAAAGGTCTTCCGTGGGCAACTGCCATTCGACCGCACCGTGCAAGTCTCGGTGACCGATCGTTTGGAGAAAGAACAGATCCTGGGCCGTCTACCGCACAACCTGCGTACCCTGCAAACGTTGTTGCGTCGCAACCGTCACGACTGGAAAGTCGCGTTGAGCAAGACGGCATCCAAGCGTCGTCGCGCAGAAGCATGGCGGTCCCTGGGTCGTCGTCGTCGTCGCGCCGTACGTCTGATCGAAGAACTCGGTTTGCGGACTCAACGCATCGAGACGCGTATCGAGCTGTTGGCCAAGTTCTCGGCCCGACTGGACGAGATCGACGCACAGATCGCTGAGCAAAAGCGCACCAAGCAAGGCCGTGACGTCCGTGAGTCCCTGTTGCACGAACGCCGTCAGATTCTGACCGCGTGCCAGGAAACACCCACCTCGCTGCGAAACCGCGTCGGCATGCTGCGGCACGTTTACGCCGATTACCAGCAAGCCAAGCGGGAACTCAGCGAAGGCAACTTGCGTTTGGTCGTTTCGATCGCCAAGAAGTATCGCAACCGTGGCCTGTCGTTCCTGGATTTGATCCAAGAAGGCAACGCCGGCCTGATGCGTGCGGTCGACAAGTTCGAGTACCGTCGTGGATTCAAGTTCTGTACGTACGCGACTTGGTGGATTCGCCAAGCCATCACCCGTGCGGTCGCTGATCAGAGTCGTACGATTCGGATTCCGGTTCATATGGTCGAGACCATGAGCCGTGTGCGAAACGTGGCCCGTCAACTGCTGCAAGAACTTGGTCGTGAGCCCACCATCGAAGAAACCGCCCGCCGCGCCGACGTCACCGTCGAAGAAGCACGCCGGGTACTGACGATGAGCCGTTTCCCGATCTCCTTGGATCGACCGGTCGGTAACAGCGAAGACAGCCAGTTCGGCGACCTGTTGCCCGACGGCGCGGCCGAGAGCCCTCAAATTGGCGCGACTCAAGAGATGCTGCGTGACCGCATCACCAACGTGCTGAAATCACTTTCCTACCGCGAACGCGAAATCATCAAACTGCGTTACGGCTTGGGCGATGGTTACAGCTACACGTTGGAAGAAGTCGGCCACATCTTTAAGGTCACCCGCGAGCGGATCCGTCAGATCGAAGCCAAAGCGGTTCGCAAGCTGCAACAGCCCAGCCGCAGCCAGGACCTAGTCGGTTTCCTCGATTAGTATCGATCGGCAACGACAAACAATTTCAACAGCGATGGTCGCTCACGACCATCGCTGTTTTTGTTTGACGCGATGACAAACGCCCTGCGTTGGACAAACCTGATCAGAATCTCTACCCTCACAAACGAAACAGTGTTTCACACCTGCCAGTGTGCTGCTCGTTTGGGGCACAAAGCATTCCCACATCTCATTTCTCTTCTTCACGTTTGATGATCCATGCCCACGATCGCCGAAGTTCTACAGCAGGGATGGCAGCTCCATCAGACCGGCAAGCTGCCCGAAGCCGAGCGGGTTTATCGACACGTGCTGGCGCAAGCACCCCGCAACCCCGAAGCCCTGGTGTATCTGGGCATCCTGCTGTTCGATTCCAGGCGGTTTGAGGAATCGGCTCAGTCCTATCGCGCGGCGTTGACGTTGCGAAGTGAATTCCCCATCGCTTGGAATAACTTGGGCAACTCGCTCCGCATGTTGGGCGAATTGGACGAAGCGGAAACGTGCTTTGCCAATGCCTTGCAGCAGGACCCCAAGTACCTCTCGGCGTACAAGAACCGAGGCACACTGTGGATCTGGAGCGGCCACATCGATCGCGGTCTGCGTTGGTACGAGGAAGGTCTCAAAATAGAACCCGATGAAGCCGAGTTGCACCGTAACCTCGGCGTCATTTATTTGCTGCAAGGAGACAACGACCGGGGATGGCCGGAGTACCGTTGGCGATGGCGAATGCCCGGAGTGCAGCGACCCATTCGCACGTCGGCGCCCTGGAGCGGCGAACCGATCAAAGGCAAAACGATCTTGCTGTTTCCCGAGCAAGGCCGAGGGGACGAAATGCACTTGGTCCGCATGGCCGACGTTCTGTATCGAGCCGGCGCGCGTGTCGCCCTGATGTGCGATCCCAAGATGATTCCGCTATTCACCTCGGTCCATGGCGTGGAATCCCTGCTGCCGCTGGGAACGCCCGCTCCACCGGTGGACTTCCACGCCTCGCTGTTTGATGCCGTCGACGGCTGGTACCAAATGACCGGCGAGTTGCCTTATGCGCCAGAAGCGTTTGTCGATCACGGAACCCATCGTGGCTATTTGAATGTTTCCGACGCCCTGGTCCATTATTGGCACCACTGGATGGAGCAGAACGGACTGGGTGCCGAAGGTCGTTTTCGCGTCGGGATCGCTTGGCAGGGCAATCCGAGCCATCACGCCGACGTCTACCGCAGCATGCCGCTGGAAACCCTAGCGCCGCTTGCGGAAATCCAGGGCATTCAGTTGGTGAACTTGCAATTCGGATTCGGCAGCGACCAACTGACAACGTGCTCCTTTGCCGATTCGATCGACTTGCTACCTGACGACATCGACACCAGCGGTGGCGCCTTCACGGACACCGCAGCGGTGCTCAAGAATCTCGATCTCGTCGTGACCACGGACACCTCCCTGGTGCACTTGGCCGGTGCCTTAGGGGTTGATACCACCCTGATGCTCGGCAAGGTCCCCGATTGGCGGTGGCTGCAAAGCGGTGAGACCACGCCTTGGTATCCGTCGCTGCGTTTGGTGCGACAGTCTCAAATGGGTGACTGGTCGGATGTCGTTGAGCAGGTCGTCGCGCGGATTCGATCAAAAAGCGGGTGAACCTTTTTGCCGTCAGAGGTTACCATCAGGGGTAATCGTCAGCGGCGCAGCAAGACGCCGAGCCGCGACGATACCTATATGACGATCAAATCTCACCTATCGAATCTCATACAGAGCCTTTCGCGGAGAACGCCCCTTTGAACCAAGCTGTATCGCCATCGGCCGACCCGGTCACCGACCATTTGCATTCCGCCAAGCTGAAGTCCGACCCTCGAATCGCTCAAGCGAGAGAGCTGATCCGTCAGGCGGTGGCCGATCACGGTGCGGCGCTGAGCGACGTGCGTCCTGCTGATCCGGCATTGGCTCAGTCTTACCAGTCATTGCTCGATCGCATCACAGCCGTTCGCGGTGGTCCGCCGATCTGGCCCTACCTGTCCTCCGGTCTTGGCAACGGCCCCTACGTCGAGTTGGCCGACGGCAGCGTCAAGCTAGACTTCATCTGTGGCATCGGAGTCCATGGAGCAGGACACAGCGATCCTCAAATCCTTGATGCGGCGATCGATGCAGCTTTGGAAGACACGGTCATGCAAGGCAACTTGCAACAGCATCCGCCGAGCATCGAGATGATGGAACGCCTGACTGCCTTGGCGTGCAGCGGTGGCGCCAAACTGGAGCACTGCCTGCTGTCCACCAGCGGGGCGATGGCCAACGAAAACGCGATGAAGATCGCACTTCACCATCGGGCACCTGCCGACCGAGTGATCGCGTTCGACAACGCCTTCGCCGGTCGAACCCTCGCGATGGCGTCGGTAACAGACCGCGCCGCCTACCGATCCGGGTTGCCACTGGCGCTCGCGGTGGACTACTTGCCCTTTCTGGATCCGGTAAACCCCCAACGCAGCCAGCAGTGGGCCGTCGACGAATTGCATCGGTTGCTGGCCAGGCACCCCGGACGCTACGCCGCGTTTTGGGCCGAACCGATCGCGGGCGAAGGCGGTTACTTTGGCGGCAGCACCGAGTTCTTTACAGCACTCTGCGAACCGCTTCGCCAAGCCGGTGTGCCGATCATCTTTGATGAGGTCCAAACGTTTTCGCGAACCTCGCAACCCTTTGCTTTCCAACACTATGGTTTGGATCGTTTCGCGGACATTGTGACTGTTGGCAAGATCACCCAGGTCTGCGCGACCCTCTACGGAGACGCGTTCAAACCCAAAGCGCCCATCCTCAGCCAAACGTTTACCGGTGCATCCTCGTCGATCGCCACGGGCATCGCGATGCTCGATCGGCTTCAAGCCCAAGGTTGCTTTGGCGCCGACGGCGGCAACATGTCACGACACCGGTACTTTGTCGACGCGTTGACGAACTTGGCGGGAAAATATCCCGGTCAAATCAAAGGACCCTATGGTGAAGGCATGATGATCGCTTTCACGCCCGGTGATGGTAGCCTTGACGATGCCAAACGTTTGATGGGCATCATGTACGACGAAGGCCTGCTGGGATTCCTCTGCGGAGGGAACCCCGCCAGGATCCGTTTCCTGCCTCCACCTGTCAACACAACGACCGCTCACATCGATGCCGCTGTATCGATCTTGGATCGGTCGTTAGCCAAGTTTGCCGGCTAGTGGTTTGTTGATTGTCCGTTGCTAAGCAGATATCGCTGGACTGCGCAAATTTTGGTGTTGTGTCTATGTGGGTTTGCGCAAGTTTATGTCCCTTCTGCCGGCGAAGCTGGTGGACCTCAGTGAGCCTCGGGCGCTAGCCGTGGGCCCGGGGCGGATTGAGGTACCGGCCCACGGCTAGCGCCTGAGGCTCACTTTGATTGCGACAGGTGGAACAAAAACATTGACAAAAATAGCAGTGTCAAATCCAATCTTTGAGCAGCCCAGCGCTGGCCCGGATATTTCATCAGCCAAGAGTGACTGACCTACGCAATGCCAGAGTGGCAAAAAAGGCCTTCGTCGGCAAGCAATTTCGATGTGACTTTTTGTGTCTGCCCCGACACAGTTCAATGGACAAGAAACTGCTATGCCGACGAAGGCATGAAGGTGCCCCAAACTCTTTGCCCCAATACGCTTGCCCCAAAACTTTGTTGCCCCAAAGCAGATATGCCCCAGCTCTCTGCTTGCCTCGATGTCCGGCAAGCGGAGCGGTGCATCTGTTCGCCGACGCACCTCATCGAGGCACGGGGAGCATCTCAAGAAATCCAGGACGCGCAGATGTCAATCTGACGTCTTTTTGACCATTTTCTGGATAACCCTACTGCGGGTTTTCCCTACTGAGTGGTGACTGGCTCAGCATGGCGAGTCGAACCAAATCGGTAACGCTACGAGCTCCAAGTTTGCGCATCATGCTTGCGCGGTGCTTCTCAACGGTCTTCTCCGTGATTTGCATCTTGCGAGCCACCGTCTTGTTCGGCTTGCCCGAGACCACTTCATCAAACACCTCTCTTTCGCGAGGAGATAGCATCGCTAATTGAGCGGACGCCACGGCAGCTTGGCGGATTTCGATTTCGAAGTTTTTGAGCTGTGTGACGTCTTCCACCAAGCCATCAATGAACACCGGCTCAAACTCGGCCGAAGATCTCTTCGCAGTGATTCGATAGCATTTCCTGCCTTCGTCGGTGTCTTGCTCGATTTCAAACTCCTGTCTTTGGTCTGATTCCCGGATCGACTGCAAGAACCGGTTGCCTTGTTCAGTGTTTGGGAACAAAGAAACGAGCCCAGACTGGGTGGCTTGATCAGCGGACTCGTATCCCAGTAACTGGAGCATCGCGTCATTGACTTCCATGAATCGGCCTGCAGGGTCACAGGAGAAGACACCGACGCTCAGTTGAGAAAGCACCGATTCAAGCCTCGCCGTCAGGTGTTCAACTCGGCTGCGGGTTCGAGCAAATTCGACCACCGTTCGAACGGCCGCCCTGAGCCTGACAAAATGCTTCACGCTCTTGATGATGTAATCGTCCAGACCATGCTTCATCGCTTCTACAGCGACATCTTCGTTGCCGGTCGCAGTAAACATGATCACAGGACAGTACGGTGACCGCTCTTTGACATTGCGTAACACCTGGATCCCGTCGGACCAATGGAGGTGATAGTCCGTCACGACGAGATCAAACTGTTCTGTCAACAGGATCTTGTCCAACTGTTCTTGGTCGATCGCTTCCAGCACTTCGGATTGGGGAAACGCTTTTTTGAGTTCGCGAATGACCAACCGCCGGTCTTGCGGATTGTCGTCGACGACAAGCACACGCAGTCTTTGCGTCACTGATTTCTCCCCACTGAAAGCCGTTCTCAAACCTGATAGCCGCTACGCAAAAACATTGCGATACTCGAACTGAGTCGTAATGAAACGCTACGGAACGTTCATGGTATCGCGTTATCTTAACATTGTTCGCGAATTTATCCCCGATTGATTCTAATTGACGGATACCCGCCATCGCCCTGTTCGCTTGCCACCCTCCATGTTCACACGCCCCTTTGAGTTGTTTCGTCAGATCAACGCGGAAAACGTTCGCACCAAGCATCGGCTCGATGCGGTGCAGCGATCCGGCATCGATGCTGCCACTCGGATGCGTCGGCTCGCAAAACAGCGATCAAACGCGCTGGTGGAACTGGCTCGGCACTATCTGCCGGAATTAAATCATCAATCCATGCAGAATTCATGGGCTGAGGTCCGCGAAAAGGTTCGTGACCTGCTGCTGCAAAAAAATGATCGACGCCGGATGCTGCGAGAGGAACTGCAGCAAGCGACGAAACACCGATTGGAACTTGAACATGAACGTGAGTCTGCCAAGCAATCACTGCACCACGAACGAGTGGTTCTGTCTTGCAAACTGGGCAACTATCGAAAGGTCTTGCGTGACGATCCGGCCATCCGAAACGCAACCGACGAGATCGCAGCCATCGACGTCGACATCGAATGCTGCTTGACCGAACTGGAACGCACCAATGAGTGTGCCAAGCGTAACCTGCCCGCGTATGAACAATGTCACCTCTTTAACTACTTGATACAGCAAAACTACGGGACACCCCAATACCTAGGCCGGGGGTTGCAGCGGCGATGGGATCGCTGGGTTGCCAAGTTAATCAACTTTGACAATGCCCGATCAAGCTTCGAGCACTTGCATGCCGCACCCGCTGCCCTGCGAGACTTGATTGAAAAAAAACAACGCCGCTATCGCGAATTGCTCAGTGAGTTGGAATCCGCTCGCCGGAAAGCCAACGAGCAACACGGTGTTCAACAGCAACAACAAGTCTGGGAACAGGCCAGTGAACGATTGGCACGCATCGACGAAGCAATCGAATCGACGCGCCGCAGAGAAGCGGCCTTGAGCGACGACCTGTACGTCATCGACAACATCAAAGGTGAGTTCTACGAGCAAGCGATCGCGGCTTACCAAAGATTCTTGTCAGACCTGGAGCCTGACATTCTCAAGATCTACGCCGCCTGTACGGACTCACCGATCGATGACGAAATCTGCGCACGCGTGAGAGGCTTACAAGCACAGATCGACGAAGAACAGGAGCGCGAAGCGGAACGTGCTGCGGAAAAACAATCGCTGAATCAATACCTCTCTGGTTTGACAGAATTGCGAGATCGAATGAAGGACTATCTGCGAGCCACTCCCGCCGATGTCGCTTTCAACGACGGGCTGATTTTCGGTGACCTGCTCGCACAGATGCGGCAACAGAGATGTTCACCCGGCGATGTGTGGAGAACGATCCGGCGATGCGTCGTACAACCGAAATTGGTGCGTCATTGGACCGATCCTAATGACTCACCCTCCAGGGAGGTCTCGCCCAATGAAATGCTGCCCTTGCAGGCCACCTTCTCCGCGACCGCGGAGTCAGATCACTTCGGCACCACGATTGAAAAACTTGACCGCGAAGGGGTGATCCTCCCCAAGGATTCCGTCAAACCAGAACACTTCCTCAATGAAACTTCCCGCGACAGTGCCCGTTTCGTGGTCGCTGCCGTTTGTCGCTCTGAGCACGAGGCCACCGATGTCGCCGCGGCCCTGTCCGCTCACGGCGTCGACAGCTTTACCTTTGACCCGATTTCTGATGCCCTATGGACGCACGAGAACCTGGATCCGACAGAACTTGAATTGCCCGAGTCCATCCTGGTGATGGTCCGGGCCGACAAAGCAGACGATGCTCGGCGTGTTCTGGTCCAACGCCGAACGATCAGCGAAGCACCTTGGAAATGTCACGAGTGCGGGACTCAGATGCTCCGCGGCTACGGCGTCTGCTCCGGGTGCGGGGCACGGCATCGCCGGCACGATTGAACAGCACTAGCGAAAGCCCTGGCCGGACCGCGCAACAAAAAACGACCACGTCATTGAAACGCGGTCGCTGCGTTGGATTTGTTCTGGTGGATCGCTTACACGCCAACCCGATTTTCTAGCTGGCAGATCTTCTGGCTGGCGTGTCAATCAACCGGCAAGTCTTTCAACCGGCGACGGACTTCACCATCTTGTTCAAGCGGCTCTTGGAGCGAGCAGCGGCATTCTTGTGAATCAAGTTCTTGCTGGCAGCCTGATCCAAACGCTTCGCAGCGGTACGGAACTCGGTTTGAGCCGCAGCGTGATCGCCCGCTTTGACGGCTTCATGAACGCGACGCAGTTGGGAACGCAAGCGGCTGCGGAGCGAACGATTTTGGATACGAAGCTTTTCGTTTTGTCGAAGCCGCTTCTTGGCACTTTCGGTATTTGGCATGATTTGGTTCTAAATCGTCAAAAACATCTGTCAATTCCCGTCGCCCAACCTGAGCAAACGGCGACGGTCGGATTTCCGGCGAACGGATTTCCGGCAAACAGGGAAATATTTTCCGTTGTGGGCCGCGTAGTATGGCGATCGACCGGGCCGCTGTCCAGAGTCAACTTCTCCCAGCTCAGCACTTCTCTCGGACCAATCTGGTTCGTTGCCACCTCTGAAAACGAAAAACCCCCTCCAATGGGAGAACCGTCGATCTCTCTCACCTCACGAAACCCGTACCGCCTGTTCCCTTCTCCGATGTCAAACGCGACACTGTTGAGATGACTGGCAAGGTTTACCTCATCGGTGCGGGCCCAGGTGATCCCGGTTTGATCACCTTGCGCGGCGCCCAATTGCTGGCATGCAGCGATGTCGTCCTGTACGACGGACTCAGCAATGCGGCTTTGCTGGCCCATGCGCCAACGGCTCAGCATATTTCCGTTGGAAAACACGGCCGATCGCGGATCTGGCAGCAGTCCGAGATCATTGAGGAAATGCTCTCGCACGCCAGATTGGGACGCACGGTCGCCCGACTGAAAGGTGGCGACCCGGCCGTCTTTGCCCGTACGGCCGAGGAAGTCGATGCGTTGCACGAAGCGGGAATCCCGTTCGAGATCGTCCCGGGTATCACCGCCGCGCTGGCTGCCGGCTCCTACGCGGGCATCCCCATCACGCACAGAAAGCTGGCTTCCGCCGTCGCCTTGGTCACCGGCCACGAGGAACCTGGCAAGCAGCAATCGGCCCTGGACTGGGATGCGTTGGCCAGATTTCCAGGAACACTGGTCGTCTACATGGGCGTCACGACGGCGGAAACTTGGACGCGATTGCTGATCCAAGCCGGCAAGGATCCGGCGACGCCGACCGCCCTGGTCCGACGCTGCAGCCTGCCCGACCAACAGTCGATTCACTGTCGGTTGGATGAAGTCGCCGGGCATCTGACGCCGGCAAGTCGTTTTCGTCCTCCCGTGGTGGCCATCATTGGCCCCGTGACGCAGCTCGCCGATGCGATGGACTGGACCCGACGGCGTCCACTCAGCGGTCGAACCGTGCTGGTCACTCGTCCGGCCGACCAAGCCGAAGCGTTGGCGGGGCCGCTGCGAGAACTCGGCGCTCACGTTCTGGTTCAACCGGCCATCACGATCTCCCCGCCAGCGGATTGGACTGCCGTCGACACCGCCATCGAGTCGCTTTCGCAAAACAAGCTGCTGATCTTTTGCAGCGTCAACGGCGTTCGATTCTTCCTGGACCGACTCCTGAATCAACACGGCGACACACGACTTCTGGCCGGCAATCAGATTGCCGTCGTGGGCGAGAAGACCGCCGACGCGCTGGCCGAGTACTCGCTCAAGCCGGACATCGTGCCGTCGGACTTTCGCTCAAAATCCCTCGCCGATCAGATCCAACCCCATGTCAACGGTCAACGCGTCACGATCGTGCGTGCCAGCCGTGGCAGCGATGAGTTGGCCGAGTCTCTGATCGCGGGCGGTGCCGACGTTCGACAAGTCGTTGCCTACAGCCATCGAGATGTCGACGAACTGGATCCCGAAATCCTTTCCATCGCCCGCGACGGGCAGATCGACTGGATCACCGTCACCAGCAGCGCGACCGCGCGAAACTTGCATCGCCTGCTCGGACCCGCGATCAAACATTCCAAAATCGCCAGCCTCAGTCCCGTGACATCGGCAACATTGACGCAGCTGGGCATTGAGGTATCCGCGGAAGCAAACCCGTTCACGATCGAGTCCCTCATCGGCTGCATCGTGGATCACGAACACGCAATCACCTAGCCCAACTGCTCAGGAGACCTCTCATGACGATTCCTAAAAAGTATCAGCAAATGCACTCCGACTATCCGGAGCTGATGCAAGCCTACGAAGCGATGGGCAAAGCGACTCGCGATGCCGGGCCACTTTCGCCACGCGAAGCCGCTCTGGTCAAGTTGGCGATCTCCGTCGGAGCGGGCCTTGAAGGCGCGGCGCACTCCCACTGTCGAAAAGCGATGGAGGCCGGTTGCAGCCACGACGACCTGCGGCACGTCGCGATCCTCGCCGCACCGACGATCGGGTTTCCCCCGATGATGCGAGCCAAGTCCTGGGTCGAAGACGTGATCAAGAAACAAACCGATTCGGCTTCGTGAACAACTCTCCAGCCCATCAACCGACTACCCGACACACAACAGGACGCTTGCTCGGCATCGTCCTCTCCGGCGGCAAGTCTTCCAGGATGGGACGCAACAAAGCCACGCTGCGAACGGATGCATCACGTGGCCTGAGTTTCTTGCAGCACGCCGTCGGGCGACTCCGCGATGTCTGTCACCAAGTCTGCGTTTCCGCTGACCCGACATCCTTGCCACACGAGATCCTGGCCGAAACATGCCTGCAGTTTGCGGATTTCATTCCCGACACGATCACCGACGCAGGACCGATCGCCGGCGTGTTGTCGGGATTGACCGAAGCTCGGCGACGAGGACTCGAGGGCATCCTGATCACACCGGTCGATGTGCCTAACCTCGGAGTCGTCCAGCTCAACGATCTGATTGCTCACTGGCAAGCCGATCAGCGACAGGTCGTGTGTGCGGTCTCCAGCACTGACCCCGATGCTTCTGCATCATTTTGCGCCGAACCGCTGATCGCGATCTATCCGCTGCTGGCCCAAGCTGAACTTCAGTCGTTCGCTCTCGCCGGCGGACGCAGTCTCAATCGCTGGCTCAGCGAACAAACGATCGGCCAAGTGCCGATGCCGCCGACTGCGTGTCGAAACATCAATTGCCCCGACGACCTGCGGGACGGGTGATTTCCTTTGGACTGCTCAATGTTTGGTGTTGTGTCTTTTTGGGTTTGCGCAAGTTTATCTCCCTACTGCCGGCGCAACTGGTGGCCCAGTGAGCCTCAGGCGCTAGCCGTGGGCCTGAGGCGGATTGTGGTGCCGGCCCACGGCTAGCGCCTGAGGCTCACTTTGATTGCGATGCATGGAACGAAAACATGGACTCAAGAAACAATGTCAACCCAAAACCTTGAGCACTCCAGGGTTAACCAAAAGACGCAACTTCAAAACCTTCGGCTACGGGTCAAACAGCGGGGGGGAATCTTTAAACTCAACCGTTCTCTGGCAGCGTTTCCGTGGGTTGCCAGGTAACAACACGGTGACCAAGAAACGTTTTGATCACGGCGATGAACGCTGCGGTATGCAAGATCACAAAGTAGTAAGCAAAGTACGGCAGCTTCATCCTGCGACCCTTGCTCTCGTTGAACCAACCGATCACAGCGAGCATCACGAACCCGATCTGTGCGGCGATCAGCACCCACAGTATGGGATGATTGAAAACATCCACGATCGCGGCTGCCAGCATGATGACGAACAACGGGATAAAAAACCATCGCAACACGCGATGACTCATCAAATGAAACCCGTACCACAACGTCCGCGGCAGAAAGAACAATTTGGAATAGCAGAGCACGGCAAAGAAAGCACGGCAAACCGTACGCACGCGTCGTGCAAAGTCCTGTCCGACGGTGATCTTGTAAGGTTCCGTTGAAACCGCTGTTGGGACAAATCGAACGGCTTGTCCCGCCAACACGGTCTCAAACGCGATCACGCCGTCCTGGGTACAGCCCGGCTTGATCCGCTCAGGAAACAGCTCCCGCTTGATTGAAAACACACCGCCCTGGACATACGTCATCGAGCAAATGGGGATTTGCCATTTTTTGATCTGGTTCTCGTAGCGATAAAACAGTCCTTCGCCTTCACCCGCTCCCCCACCCGCTGCTGAGACATGGGTTTCGCGTCCGCAGCAAACACCGATCTTGGGATTGGCCAATGGTCCCACCAACTCGGCGACCGTTGACGGTGAAAAATCGGCGTCGGCGTCAGAGAACACCAGCACTTCCGTTTTCACATCGCCCAGCGCCTGACGCAACGCGGTCTCTTTGCCGACTCGCGTTCCGCTGTCATAGATTGACACCGGCCAGCGACACAATTCATTCGCGATGCCTTCGCGGAGGACGCTTTCGCTGCCGTCGCTGCAACCGTCCAAGACGAACAGGATCGACAGGTCGCCGTTGTATTGCAGGGCGTCGCAGTTGATCAGCTTTTGACGCAGCACCGTCTCGCCGTTGTGAACGGGTATCACCAGCGTCGCACTGGGCCACCGGTCCTCAAAACTCGTCTGTGTGTCACCGGCAACACCCAATCGATTGAGCAACCACAGCAGGATCGGATAGCCGATGTACGTGTAGCCGATGACGCCGGCGCAAAAAATGATCACTGCATCGATCATGCGAGTTTCTGTGCGGGTAATGAAGTCGAGAGGTGCATGGGTTCTAAGGTCACCAAATGATTCGCTCTGGCGAGAAGTCGGTCGACAAGTTTAGTACGCCGAGAGCCAATTGTGCTGATGTCGTTTGAACTTGCAAACAATAGCTTCGGGGTAAAAACGCTTCCAACAACAACATTCACCTGGCTGACGGGCGAATGCCCCCCGTTGTTGGCACGCTGTGTCACTCCATCCTGCATAGAAAAGCCCTGTGAATATCCGAGATCTTTGAGTCCTAGCCAGCTCGTGGCACGTCATCCATTATGGATTGCGGCGGTTGTTCGCGACGATATTGGGGGAGAATCAGATTCTTCGGCAATTCTGGATGAAATTCGATGTTCCGCGATCAAGATTTCCTGCAGGTCGCCCGCTACCCACGTCCTGGAAATGGGTCCGAAAAAGGAGACACGCGTCCAAAGTCTCTTGCGAGCCTTCCGTGGTTCGGCCATCACTGATCAAGCCAGAACGACGACATTTTGACTGAATCACATCGATGAGAGCAGTTCTCAAGAAACCCGACGCAGCAACACGCACACTCTTGCTCAAAGGCGGGCTCTCGCTCGGCTTGAAGTTACTCAGCGCCGTCGTCGCGTTTCTCTTTAACCTTGTGATTGCCCGAGTGTTGATCAAGGAAGATGCCGGGCTGTTCTTCCTCGCCTTGTCCGTGACGATGGTGCTCAGCACGTTCTTTCGTTTCGGGATGGATCAGTCTGTCACGAGATCGGTTGCGGAGAATGTTGCCGATCGAGACTGGCAAAATGTGTTCCGATGCTATCGGGTCTGCATGCTCATCACGTTGTATGCTTCTTTGCTCGGCATGGTGGTCCTTTTATTGACCAAAGGCTGGATCTGCGAACGTTTTTTTACTCCGGAATTGGAACCTGTTCTAACCATCTTTGTTTGGAGCATTTTCCCGATGTCGGTCTGCTTGCTGCACTCGCGATTTTTTCAAGGTGCAAAAGAGATGGTGGGGCTACAGCTCTACCAGAACCTCGGGGTGTCGTTTGTATTTCTTGCGATCCTGGGTTCGGTTTGGCTGGCGACATCGGGGACACCCAGTCTATTCTTTTGCAGTTGGTTGCAATGCTTTAGCTATCTTGCTTTAGCGGGTGTCGGTGCGATTCATTGGCTCTCGACTTTGCGACGCATGGAGTCAGAGAGCCTGTCGGTTGAATCACCCGAAGAACAAAACAGTAACATCGCCGACGATGTGGTTCATCCTGATGTGACGGTCAAGTGGTTTCTAGCTGCTTCGTTGCCGCTGTGGGGCATCACCATGATTGCCATGCTGGAACGTTGGTTTGGCCAACTGGCGGTGGGTGTCTGGTGCGATGTTGCTGATGTCGCGACATTCACCGTCGCGTTGCGGATTTCGATGCTGATCTCGATAGTCGTCATGGCGGTCAACGGAATTTCCTTTCCAACGTTTGCTTCGCTGCATCGCGAGAATAAGCTCGTGGAGCTTCATCGAACCGCGGTCATGTCCGCATGGCTCACCTTCGCTCTAGGGCTTCCCATCGCCGCGATCGTGTTTCTGTTTCCGGATTTCCTGCTTGGGTTATTCGGCAAGGAATTTATTGGCTCCGGCTCTCTGTTAAGAATACTGGTCGTCGGACAGATTGCCGCGGTCGCGTCGGGGGCCACAGGCGGCCTGCTGGTCATGACAGGGCACCAGGGGACGGCACTGCGGGTTTCAATCATTGCGATGTTGTTCATGTTGGTTCTGACCGTCATTTTGGCGCCATGGTACGGCATCTACGGAGTCGCCACCGCGAACGCCGTTGGAATCATCGCAAAGGTAGTACTTGATATTTCGGTCGTTCGGTACAAACTCGGCTTTTGGCCGGTCGGATTGAAACTTCCCAATAAGCCATCTGCGGAATCTAACTGATTTGTTGTGAACGTGTGAACCTTGAGGAAACTGCTTCGATGGTAAAAACGATTGGGACACTCGTGACGTATTTGTACAACGCGATAGTGACTCACGCGCCATCGCGAACCTTGCGCAAGACCTTTTTGCGAATTTGGTTTCGGAAGTATGGCACGGGCGCTTCGGTGCAGATGCGGTGCCGATTCATGAATGGTCGGCGGATCAGTCTGGGCGCTAGAACGGTGCTGAACTTTGGCACGCTGCTTGATGGTCGAACGTTTCCGATTGAGATCGGTGAGGACGTATCAATCGGCCCCGACGCCACGATTTTGACTTTGGGTCATGATCCACAGTCACCGACATTTCAGACTTCCGGTGGTCCAGTGACGATCGGAAATCGAGTGTGGATCGGTTACGGTGCGATGGTGATGCCGGGGGTCTCGATCGGCGAAGGTGCGGTTGTCGCGGCCGGGGCGGTTGTGACAAAGGACGTCGAGCCCTTCACCATTGTCGCCGGTATCCCTGCGAAAACCATCGGACAAAGAAATCAAGAGCTAGAGTACCAGCTCGACTTCCGCCCCTGGCTGCGATAGTTCAATGTCGTGTTGGCAAAACGACATTTGATTGGCTGATTCAATTCGCGGCAGGATCACACAACTCTCGGAAAAACTGGCTCGTTAGTTCGCCGGTGACCGGCCACTCAAAATTCGACAGGTCGGGACCTACGTTGGGCAATTTTTGGTCGAGTGATTCTTGGATTCTCGCCAAAGTCAACTCTCCATCGTACATGTGCACCCAGTCCTTTCCGACCAACTCCGCTATCTCGGGAGTCGCTCCCTTGCGTGGGATCAGTGCTCGTCTGGACATCGAGAGAGCCAGCAACAGGCTTCCCGAATTGAGAATGTCTGAGTAAGGCAGCACCGCGAGGTCACACGCGGCGAACTGCAACGAAACTTCGTCGGCAGGCAGGAACTCAATATTGAGTCGCAAACGGTTGTCGGTTGCCGCGATCTCTCGCAATAGGGTTTCGTCTCGCTCGGATTTACCCGGCCCCGCGATCAGTAAGCGCAGCGACTCGTCATCACTTTCATGGACCAATCCAGCCAGCATAGGCAAGTTCTTATACGGCCTGATCATCCCCAGACTCAACAGAACAGAATCCGTTTCACCGAGCCCCAATTTTTCTCGAGCGACTTGCTGGTCAACCGCCGGCGGATAGTCGTCGCGGTAGTGACCATGTCTGACGACAACGCTGTGTTTGGACCGAAGTTGCGGATGAAGCTCAAACAGTTTTTGCCGACCGAATTCTGATAATGAAATGGTGCCGTCGACCAAACCCAAGAACCGGCCGAAGTACCATTTGGTCAGCCAATGGTCTCGTCTTTCATGAGGCTCCAAATTGTGGGTGGTCCAAGCAATCTTGCTGCCGCCCAAACGCTTGTGGCACCACAACACCAACAAGATGGCCAAGCAGAGCGTCAATCGAATCGGCAGGATGCCCTTTCGCAACGGGACTTCCGGCCAGTGCACATGAATCACATCCCACCCCAGACGCAGGATGTTCCGTGGGGAAAACTCGGCGGTCTCAACGCCGAAGTGTGACGTGCTGTCCTGCACGCGATATGGATACGGATTGGTCCGACGTGTTCTTCTCGCCGGCCACGCCAGGACGTGCAACTTCTTGTCGCTATTCATTGATTCGGTATGGATTGACGCCAGGGCGTTGCTATGGGTGGAAAGAGTTCAAGCTCTAAACGCCGAGTTCTTCAAACTCTTGGGAAGCCGCATCGAGCGTGTCGTCGTCCTCTGCCCAGTCGTCCCCTTCGGATTGCCACTCGTCCATATCGTCTTCATCGTCCCAAGATTTTGGACTCGCTAAGCCGAGACCCAGTATCGGGATGCTTGCTAAGGACTCGATGTGGCCCCCGTGAAGCAAAGAACATTCAACCGATTGGTGGACAATCAGCCCGGCAAAGAAGCACAGGCAGACCTTGGCGGTGGTGCTGTATTCCCATCTCTTTGTCAACTCAATCCAAATGTAGAAGTACAGTGCCAGTAGCAACAACAGACCGATCGCTCCGGTGTGGTAGAGAGTACCGAGATACAGGTTGTGCGGATCCAACAAGAAGTCGTCCACGCCTCGATAACGCTTTGCAAAACGTTTCCCGTAGCCAATGACTGGTTCCTCTGGCAACGCTTCCAGAATGTCTTTCCAAATGTGATTGCGACCATTGTATATGGATCGACCCTGAGCCCCGATCGCCGCGCCCTCACTGGACGAGTTTGATTCCATTGCCAGGTAGATGTGGGGAACAGCAAGCGATCCTGCGACCAGAACAAAAAAGCCAACGGTACGGATCCCTCGAATCGACTCCAACGACCGACTAGCGACATAGAAGCCTGCTGCAACGATGATCAGCACTTGATTACTGCGCGAGTCCGATGCGTACACCATGATCAGCGACAAACCCATCAGCAGTACAGCACTCAAGAAACGGAGGCTCGTGACCCGCTGTCCGATGCAGCAGATCAAAGCGAGGAAAAAAACCGTTGTCGCCGAAGTACCCAGCTCGTTCTTGTGGTGGCCAAATCCAATGTAAGGTGTCGAAAATCCAGCAGCAGCCCATCCGGCCGTCAACGCAAGAAAAGAAGCTATCCCGATCGATAGAAAAGCCGCTACGAAAAGCTTGAAGGACCAGTCGCACCTCATGGTCACAACCAACCAAGAAACAGCCAGCAAGATCTGAAGCAGCGGTTGCCGTACATCCTGTGGTCCTTCACCGGAACCAAGCATCCCTCTGTCGTGCAACACTGCACTGAACAACCCCACCAAAATCATTCCGATACCAAGTGAGAGCACCAGGACAGAGGGACGATTGATTCGACCACTGGTGAACAGGTCAAGAATCAGTACCAAACCGATGCCCAGCACCGTCAGCCCCAGGTAGATTTGAGCTACCGTCAATCCCGGCAGCTGATATCCTCGAAAGGGCGTACAGAAAATCGGAATCAAAATCAACAGAACGGCGAAACGCCAAATGCCGTTGCGTCGTGTTTCCAACTGAAATGTTTCCATGATCCAATTTTTTGGGCAGACAGGTTTCTTGGGCAGGCTGGTTTCTTGGGCAGGCTGGTTTCCTGGGCAGCCAGGGCAGTCAAAGGACGGCTGTACATTCCGACTTTCTCGGATGGATCGGTTATCCTGACGAGCCGATCAAGTTCGTTCGCCGCTTCAATGAGCACCATCAATGAGTACACTGAGTGCAGCCCACTTGGTCTGCGACTCAAATGGTCTTCAGAGCAAAGAGTTCACGACCCGATTATAGTTGTCGCGAACTCCCCGTAAATGTCGAGGGTTCTCACACCCAGAATATCGCTTGGGGTTGGCCCGATACGTGACAATGTTAACGTGTCTAACCACTGTCCCACCTGAGATACCGTTGCTGACCTCGCCACTATGCTTGTTTTTCGAGGTGATTTGACTCTGGCTATCATGGGCACCACCAGTCTTCAAAAGCAACGTTCGACATCCCCGCAACCCTCAGTCGGCCCTTAAACGCAGGTTGCGGACGACTCCGGCCCTCAAATCCAAATGCTTGCACCCGAACTCGCCTTTCTGATCTTTCTGGTTCTGACACTCGTCGCTGCGGCATTGGCCACTCGCAGCAGCGGTTTTTCCTCGTTTTCGCCGGACTCGATCCTGCTGGGAACTGGGATGATTTTTTCGCTCCTGTCGGCCACTTGGTTCGATTTCGAGATCTTTGGCGTGCGTCTGGAAGTCCGCAGCGCCGTGGCCGCGATCTGTTTGGTCGCCTACTGCGTTCACTCCTGGCGAATGATCCTCCGTAGCTGGGGAGTGCTGGATTGGCTGGTCGGTGCGATCTGGGCCTGGCAAGTCTGGGTCGACGGCCGGGATCAGGGTTTCAGCATCGCTCTGCCCGTTCAAGCTTATGGTGAATGGGTGTTGCCTTACGCTGCGGGCCGCTTTGCCGTGCTGAACCGACACGCGTTTGTTTCCCTGGCACCTTGGTTCTGCGGCGTTGCCGTCACCATCGCTGTGTTGGCCAGCGTCGAATGTTTTACCCAACTCAATCCGTGGAACATCCTTTCGCCAATCGATGACCTCGTTTATAGGTCTTCGGAAAAGCGCTACGGATTGTTGTATCGCGCGTACGGCCCGACTCGGCACCCGATCTTTTTGGCGATCTGGTTGATGCTGAGTATTCCTTGGATCATCGGTTGCATCGAAATGGCCAACGATCGCCGCCAGCGTTGGTGGTACGGAGGTGCCCTGGCGATGGTCGTGATCGGCATTGGTGCGACCGTCTCCCGCGGCCCCCTGTTGCTACTTCTGTTGGTCGCAGGAATCGTCCTTGCCGCTTACTCTCGCAAAGCTCGCTGGATCCTGATCGCGTTGGCTTGCGTCGGTGGCATCGTGGGATACATGCAATTCGACACCCTGATCCGGGCCTTTGACGCTGGAGTCAAATCAAACGACAAGTCCCAGGTCATCCAGGTTGAGGGCGAAGCCGAGATCTACAACGGCACACTGAATCGAATGTTCGTGATGAAACTCTACGGACCGCTCGTGTTCCAAGGCGGTCCCATGGGTTATGGCTCCGTCGCCACCAGCACGTTCCCACCGGACATCCCTGGATTGCCCGCGTCTGCCAGAACCCGCAAGACGCTCGGGATCGTGGACAACTCGTTCATCCTCGTGGGACTGCGATTGGGATGGGTCGGACTCGGACTATTCGTGCTGTGGTTGGTGTCCGCGATGTTCTTTTGCTTGCGGCTACGACGCGGGGCAGCGACCTATTTCTATCCGTTGGGACCGGCGACCTTGACCGCGATGGCGTGCATCCTGCTGGCCGTCTCGCTGGAAATGCTGACGGTTTACTTTGCCTATGACTATGCCTTTCTGCTGAAATTTCACCTCGGCGTGGTCGCCGGTTTGGTCGCTACGGTACGCTTGGTCAACCGTGGCGTGCTGGATTGACCGTCGGTTCTACTTTTCTGCGGTCTGCCGAGTATCCTGAAAGGCCGAATCGTGTCCACATCGTCAAACCTGTCTCGCGACCTTCACCATGTACCAAACCATCGCCTACCTGTTCTCGATCTACTTTTCGGCCACCGCCGGCGGCGTCGAGCAACCCGATTATGCCCCGCTGCGGGTCAGGGTCTCGATCAATGACGGGATGAAAAGTGTCCGTGGGGCACACGAACAGGTGCTGCGAGGCACGGGCGTCGCCGTGTACAAGTATCGTCGTGATCAGTTGAAACTGGAGGGCAACTGGCCGGCTAACGATTACGCCCGCAGCGCCGCCTATTACGACGAACTTGTCGAGCGAAACATCAACGCCGTGCGTGTCATCTGCTTTGACCCCTGGCAACGTTCCCACGCGGACCCCGGCTCAACGGTACCGTATCCGTATGCCGATTTAAATGATCCCGATGACGTTGCCGAATTGTTGAGTGACCTGGATCGCATCGTCGAACTGTGCGAGCAGCGTGACATTTATGTGTTGATCAATTACCACGACACGACGGGATACCGGGACCCCGATCACAGTTCACCGGCGGGTTCCAACGGGCAATTTGCCTACCTCAATTCGATGGACTACCTGAACCAGTTTTGGGACATCGTCGGCCCACGCTATGCCGATCGCAAACACGTATTTTATGAGCTGACCAACGAACCGGTCGGCTACCATCCCAACGATTACAACTCACAGCACCTCGACGACTTTGCCGCGTTGTATCACCGCGTGCGGGTCTACGCGCCGGAGACACACTTGGCGATGTTGTCCTTCACCACCGTGGCCTCGTACGGTGCCTCGATGTTGGACGTGACCAATCAACTGAAACAGCGTGGCGTCAAATTCACGAACGCTTCGGTCGGATTTCACCCCTACAAGATTTCTTCCTTGCCGCACAGTTTGACGCCCATCAATCAATTGCGAGCCGCTGTACCGGTGATCAACACCGAGCAGAATTTTCCGCTATCGGTCGATGACGGAGTGGACGATCCCAACGGCCGCGGGTTTGGCGGTGACTTGCTCGGAACGCAGACGATGGAACGATTGGGGATCAGTTGGTTTCATTGGAACACGACTGGCCCAGAAGAATTCAACAGCAACTTCCGCGGCATCGTGTTGCCCGATGCACGCGACAAAGGCTATCTCTGGCGAACCGAGTTGCGATACATCATGAACTGGGATCGCATCGTCCGCCTACTCGGCTTTTCACGTGAAAAGGGAGCAAAGCTCTTCCGCGTCACCCAGTGACAGTTGACGCGGGCGCGTTGAGCTAGAGGGCTCAGGTACAACACCACTAAACGCGAATCAGTATTTCCTGCTCAATACACCGCTGAGAAAAAGGTGTCAGGACTCTTTTTTGGGTTTCGGTGATTCGTGGTTCGTCTTTTTGGGGCGGCCTCTTGGGCGGAGCGTGGACTCGAGGTCCAGACGGCGCGCTGTTGTCTCCACCCAAGGCTCACTTCCATACGGAGCACCTCGCTTGACGCACCAGCGGACCGCTTTGAGCTCGTCCTCGGTCAATGCTTCATTCACTCGCTCGCACCAATTCGGTAGGCGGGCAATCGGCCAAGGTGACAGCAATTGCGGCTCTCGCTCGGGCTTGGAAAGCCAGCGTGATAGCGACCCCCACTTCCAATCTTCGGCGCGCTCGACCATTCCTGCACGCTGTGCGTTCCGCTCCGCATAGCGACAAACAGTGAAAAAGTGGTCATCATCCTCGACAGGGAAACTCTTGAAACGTCCCTGGTAGATGTGCCCTTCACCGGAGGTTCCGTAGTGGGCATGCAACCGCATCGTGTGAGTCAGTGTGACCCATCCAAGAAACTGACTCATGCCACCGTCTTCAGTGGGCGAGAGCACGAAGTGCCAATGGTTGCTCATCAACTGGTATGCGAGTATCCGGCAAGGATATCGCTCGAGTCCTTCGGCGAGGATCCGCTCGAAGGCGTCGAAATCTTCTGGCTTGTGGAAGATATCTGACTTGGCGTTTCCACGGTTCAGTGCGTGATAGATCCCGCCCGCTTCGTCAGCGCGTTTTGGTCGTCCCATGAATCCAGTTTACAGGACTCCGCGACCGAAAACAGCAAACGGGCACCAAAAAAAGAGTCCTGACACCTTATTCTCCTGCGACCGAAAACAGCAAACGGGCACCAAAAAAAGAGTCCTGACACCTTATTCTCCTGACACCTTATTCTCCACCTTATTCTCGTCTGACACCTTATTCTCGTCATGTGGCGTGACATCGGGCTTGGCGATTGGCTATTTGACTTTGACAACGAAGGCGACGTCAGGCGATTGCCCAGCGCGGTGCTGGCGATGGACACAAACCCCGTGGAATCAATAGCAAATGCCGCCAAGGCACGACAATACGTACATCAACGCCCACGCGAAGCATGGAACGATTGAGCGACGTACTCGCGTGAGTCGCTATTCATTAAGGATATTGCTAACTCTCCGATTCGTATCACTCCTGACCGATCCGATCTCCTTTTCAAGCTTTTTAGGGTCACCCCAACGCCGAAACTCTTCCATCCACGGATAACGCATTTGTTTGGCAATCAGGAGCATTCGTGTCACGAGAAGTTCATATCCCGACCGCAGGTTTTGAGAGTGCCTAGACTGTCGCGTGGGAAGCTTGCGGCGGACGATTTTGTTGAGTAGTTCGTAGAGGGCCGACGACAAACGATGATTAATCTCTATCGCCGATGATTCCCAACCAAATGCCTTGACATAAACCGAAACGGCTTCGAGGTTGTACATCAAATACCGCGGGTGCAGTTGCTGCAACGGCCTGTCCAAGAATCGATTGATGGTCCGGATCGCCTTGATGGCATCGCGGTCAGCTCGAAACTGCTCGGGCTCTGTCATGATATCCAACAGGACAACACGTTCCTCCTCCAACTCCTTCACAATTGCATCGTTAGGCTGCATCAGACTGAACTCTTTGTCCCATTCATCCCACTGATCACGTTCTAACGCATAGGAACGTCGTGTACGGTTGTACCAATCGTCCCCTTCCATCGTTCTCAAAAAACGGCGGATGTCTGTTTCCAGAACAATCTCGTCAAACGGCGTAAATTCGTCGTCCGCGTCACCACCAGATGTCTTACCACCTTGCAAGGCCAACCCTTTGGCGACGAAAAACTCGTAAAACGTTCGATGGGCAAAACGCAACACCTCCGTGTCACCGTCATTGTCTCGGATAACGAAAGGGCATTTTAGAATGGCTTCAAACGGATCGATGTCTGCTTTCTTAGGACCGGTGCTGCATCCGACAATTTCATCACGAGTGAAATAGTCCCGCTGATCGAGATACAGTCTCACCGAGCAGCGCGCAATCGAATCCAAGTCCCATTGCACCGCTTTGCTGATCTGGGTTTGCGCCTGCCGCAGTTGATCGTCAACGTTGGCAAAGTTGATGAACTCCTTGATATAGCGTTCGATAAGGGCGACCCCCGTATCCAGCTTCTCGAAGTCATCAGCTTGCATACCTCCCGAACCGACAAAATCACAAAACAGTCGCATAAGCAGTGGACGCCGGAGCAATTCTCGAAGAGCGGGATAATTGCCGATGTGCACCGCCATCGCCGCATGAAGTTCTTCACTCAAAAACATGTCGAGATGGGTTTTTGTGAAGTAATCGAGACGGACGAATGGGATGGAATGCCCAAGTCGGGAGTCGCGTTTTCCAGACAGGCGGCTGACCAGATCAGTCGCATTGTTGCGATCAAATGTTCTTAAGTATTCCGTTCTGACAGTGACAATGACCCGATATTCGCGATGAGAATCATCGCTATACAGAAGGTTCGCAATCGATTCAAAGAAGTGTTCGTGGCCTTCGACGGTAAAAATCAGTTCGTCGAGACCATCAAGAATCAACAAGACTCGTCCGTCGCGAATGGCGCCGAGCAACTCTGTCACAACGGTGGGTGTCAGATCACTCTCTCTGTCCACAAGTGGGCGAAACAGCAGACGCACCATCTGCTCCGCATCCAGTGCTTTGGATGAAAAAGCGGAGCCGTCACATTTAGAGAGCATGATCGGAAAGGCTGCTGCGTCAACACGATCCGTGATCTGCCGTGCAAGCTCTGTTTTACCAACACCAAATTGTCCCGTCACGATTGCGACATACGGTTCTGTCGCCACCATGAATGTTGTTCCCCACGATTGATTCGGATTGCATTGGTCGACTGCAAAGAACGCTATCGGGTCAACCGCTTCATTGGGACCTTCCCGGGGATCACTATTAAAAACAAAGCGGTCGTACGTCAGACGAGCCGGCATATCGATGTAGTGGCAAGCCTTGCGTTCAATAAAATCGTTGCATGCTTTGAGCCGGATCTCTTCCCAATCCGGCTTTACATTCGGGTCGCTCGGTGAGTCCTGATCGGATTTCAAACTGAACATTGACCGCTCCAGATACAGGTTCCAATTGATTCGACGCCATCTTTCCGTTGACGTTCTCGCGAATCCATCCTTGACATCTAAGTTAACACGAAATGGGGCAAGGTAGAGTGTTACGCATTCTCCGGCACGGTTGCCGACCATTGTTCTGCTTCGAGCGGTCGCAAAACCCACTTTAGGCGACCTCGGCCGGCGAGTTTGGCTCCAAAATAATTAAGCAATTCTTGAGCAATCTCATCCATGTCACGTTCGTAAGCACGGCCATCTTCACCGCGAGACTGAAGATAGATGTCTTGCAGTCGCCCCAGCTCGGGTACATGCAGAGGACTTGGACCTCGCCCCTTCTCAGTCAAGACTCGAATCGGTGGACGAGCCAGACCACCTCCATGACGTTTCCAAATCTCAATTTCCTCGTGTATGCCTTTGTTGACATCGTCTCCGCCACGATGCAAAAAAATAATTCCCGCTGAGTCTTTGAGGTGACCTTCTACGGCCGCATCGGTTGTGATGAAATCCCGACCACGCCAATCCTCATCAACATAGGTCTTCACGTTGACGTCATGTCCGATTGCTCTTCCCCTTTTCTCGATCGCATGCTTCAGTTTCAAAGCCAATATTTCATCATGCCCAGCGTGCGACAAGAATAACTGATAGGTGATCTCGCACAAAAACGGCGCGAGAACCTTGACCAAGATACTTTTGCGATTTTCATCTTCCCATTGCAGATAACCCATCTCACAAAGCTGATTCACGAAGCTCTCACCGCCGGCAAACCATTCATTCTTATCCGAACAATCGATGAACTCGTTCAGATCGACGCGATTACCCGAAGCCGATTGACGCAGCAATGATCGTCGGATGTAGAGAAAGAGCGATCGACCGACTTGACCATTACGCTGATGCATCCATTCAAAGAAATGTGCCATTACTTTATCAAGCAAGCGACGGTCAAGGACATCTCGAACAAGTTGCCGCGGTGTGCCTTCAGCCAGCACGGACTCTCCAGGCCAGCATTCCTCGGTTTCAAAGAGTTGACTAGCGTTATCCAGCAAATGTCTGGTTAGACCGACCGCATTGCCTAAATAGCTTTGCAACTGAGTTTCATTGAGCGGAATTCGATAGACAAAGCGATTCAAAATCTCATCAATCGCAGTATCATCGTAATCTGAAATCAATATCGTATCGGTACCACGAATCACAAGTCCATCAGGGTCATAAGAAAGATAAACCAGTTTGAGACGTTGCATAGCAAAGTCGCCGTCATGCTTTTCCATCCATTGGCGAATCATGTTCTGGCGTTGCTCTTTTTCGTCTGTCGAGAGTCGAGTGAAGTCAGGATCGCAGACAACGAGCAGTCTACACGTGCCGTCAGTTCCCGACCGCAGTTGATGTTCGATTTGATGAGTGATGTCTGCCCATCGGCTCTGCCACTCCCCGGATTCTCCCAAGACTTGATGCGCGGTGACGGCGATCTTCTGGTCGATCAGTCTCGTGCGATCTGCTATTTTCTTGAAGAAGAATTCTAAGCCACTCCCTGGAACGAACAATAGGCTCGCAGCACGCCAAGGTTCTTGATGGGTTCCTGGGGATTGAAAAAGTTTTTCTTCCAAGGTTTTGAGATGCTTATTCATAAGCTTCTCATCATCTTTTTCATTGATTACTCTGGCACGCAAAAAGAAGTACCTTGGGTCAGCAACGCTCCATTCATTTGATTGACGATTGCAAATGAAATGCCTCGATCGCGTCATCACTCGGTGTGTGGCTTGATCGGGCTCACACGGCGTCATGCCCTTTGGACGACACCTATGGAACGGCCAATCAATTTCGATGAGATTGAATCGTGCGCTTTCCCCTTCTCCCAGTTCTCCGGTCCCAATGGAATGGTGCTGGTACCGAAAGGGCTCTGATGGCAGGTGCGTGAGCGGACCGTTACCAAACAGGTGCAGCCAGATACGAAGTCTCTCGTTGAAAACTTGATGGAGATACTCGTCGTAGCCTCGGTAGCCGAGACTCGCGAGCAACGGCGATTCTGCGCTGACGAGGACGGTGGGAGTGCTCTCCGCGTATGCAAGATTCGAAGCTCCCATCTGCTTGAGCCTGCTCGCCAGAATATCGGCCAAATGCTTGTGCGATTCACCGTTGCGCTGATTCTTGCGAGTCCAATAACGAACTCCCACAAGTGTGATGTGCTTGAGCTGCCGATAGTCAACTTGAGTTGGTTCCGTACGCCAGCATTGTGGCATTGCGCGGCTGGGCCCAAACAGTTGGGAAAACAAATCCTGTCGAAATGCGTCATAACGTTTCCAATAGCTCGGCGTATCTTGTCTGATGTCCTTAGGGCCTGGAACAACCATCACGCGATTAGGAGCGTTTGACGAATCTGGATTTTTAAGCTTTTGCTTCAACAACGTAGCAAGCTTCGCCGCAGCGATGCTAAAACTATCTGCTTTCCCGTCATCAGTTATGTTGCCACAGATTGTGACAAAGTCCACACGTCGATCCAAACTAGGAAACTTCGTGTGACTCCATGCGTCCATCGTTTCGAAACCACTACTGCATGACCGAAAGCACAGGTTTCCAAGCTGGAGCAAACGCATCCTCTGCATCGGAGGTTCCTTACCATCATTGATCATCAGGCAATTCCAATTGCAACTATAAGGCGGGACGAGGAAGGGAGAAGGCGGGAGATAAGAGAGACGTAAAGAAGGCGAGAGCGAGAGTGACTTGCGGTAAATGTTTGAAAACTATTTGGTGATTCGGCCGGCATCCTTGCGTGACGTTGTCGACTCGGCAATCGGGCATTGTCCAGCCGGGCATTGTCCTGCAAATTCACCCGTCCTTTGCTGTACATCTGGAAATGCCTCTCGCGTGGTCGCACCGCGCGAAGCAAGGACTTGGCTGTCAAGCGATTGGGGTGAATGCATGTACTGAGTCAAAGGCAATGGAACTTCCGTCGAACCCACATAACGAGCCTTTACGACAGCGACTGCTGGATCGCTACGTTCGGCCGCCTCCCGCATTCGCTGGACCGCTGAGACAGCATTACTGGCACCGATCAAAGATCGGGTTTTCCCACCGCCAAGGTTATTTCTAGGCAGGTGCATGTGCGCTGAACGCCAGTGGTGCAAAAGCTGGTGAAGACGCAAGATCTGAGAAATCACCAAGTCAAACCCGCGGACTCTCTCGTTGTCCGCCTTATGCTCCGCAACCAATCGGATTGCCTCCACAATACTGACGGATGAGGGCGCGTCGATTTCATTTCGGTCCAAGGCAACTTCAATGCACTGGCCACAGACAGCCTCACACAATGCGTTGTAACGGTCTCGCAGTAATCGGTCATGGAGTCCTACTGACTGACTGCCACTCGTCACACCTAGGTATGTACGTATCCGGTGGTAATGCGTGATTGAGAGGCAATCGATCATCGGGCGGAGGGACGCAACAATGATCTCGGCAAGTGTATTTGCAACCATCAGGTTGTCATGCGCCGTCCATGGGTCGCCGCTGCGACTTGCCTCCGTGGCTACGAGTAAATGTCCATTTGCAACAGAACCCAGTATCTCTGGAATCTGATGAAGACACCGGAACTGCATGAGAAAACTGTCTTCATTGATCGGTAGGTCCACTACCATCTCGTGGATCTTGTCGGCACAAATCCATTCGCAATAGTCTTGCATGCGAAAGGGAACAACAACGGCAGCGAGGTCGCGTTCCCAAATTGTGATGTCATGCGAATAGACGCAGCAGAGGTGCTGCAACCGTTCTCGTTCGGAATCCGGCAGATTGAGCACGTCAATCTTCTCTACTGCGTTTGCGTCAAAAGATTCGATCGCAGTCAAAAGACGGTTGATCGCTGGCGATTCGTGGATACGAATCGTATCCGTTGTATCGCCGACAGGAGCAAATCCCAGACGCAGGGGAAGTCGACCAATCTGAACCATTAAATGGTTGATGGATGAAAGCCAAGTCAAACATGAGATCGCAGTGTCAGCGTCACCCCGATCGATGGCTGCCCCCCCGCGATGAATCAAATCTGCCATGTTCCAAAAGGCGACTTCAGCCACTTGATAGACGCCACGCAAGCAGACGCGGACTGCGCCGGGCGACTCATCACACGAAAGTTGCTCTAAAAAGTGCAGTCCCTGTAAACGCTCGTAAGAAGTCGCAATTGGACGATGCCAATCCCGCTTGCGATTAGCGTTATTCGACTCAACGCCCCGATCATTCGCCGCTGAATGTTTCATGTCTCCAATCATGGGGGCGTTGCCCCCCCGAGTCAATGATTTTCCTGGCTTTTTTGGAGCAGTGCCCTGGTCGCTGCCTGCCAAGTCACCGCACCTTCTCTACGCGGAATTTCTGAAATTACCGGACAAGCGAGAGGGGAATCGGTGACGTCGATTTAAACTTTGCCGATGGAGTATCCCCGAGCAACTCGTTCTCATAATGTGCGTCCAGTTAACACATGTTGTTGTGGTAACTGTGACAGGTAACGCAATGGTCGCCGGCGGCTTTGGGTGCGTGGCACGCCGCACACGCTTGTTTCGTTACCGGATGGAAATCGCCCAAGGGACGCGACTGGAGATTCCCCCATGAACCGACTCGGATTCCGATTCCGATGTTTCCGCGGTTTCCAATGCAACCGTTTGCGTTCCTGATTCCTCGGCGCTGGAGAGGCTGGCTGGGTGTCAGAAGGGTGTCAGAAAGGTGTCAGGTGTCAGAAAGGTGTCAGGACTCTTTTTTGGGTTTCGGTGATTCGTGGTTCGTCTTTTTGGGGCGGCCTCTTGGGCGGAGCGTGGACTCGAGGTCCAGACGGCGCGCTGTTGTCTCCACCCAAGGCTCACTTCCATACGGAGCACCTCGCTTGACGCACCAGCGGACCGCTTTGAGCTCGTCCTCGGTCAATGCTTCATTCACTCGCTCGCACCAATTCGGTAGGCGGGCAATCGGCCAAGGTGACAGCAATTGCGGCTCTCGCTCGGGCTTGGAAAGCCAGCGTGATAGCGACCCCCACTTCCAATCTTCGGCGCGCTCGACCATTCCTGCACGCTGTGCGTTCCGCTCCGCATAGCGACAAACAGTGAAAAAGTGGTCATCATCCTCGACAGGGAAACTCTTGAAACGTCCCTGGTAGATGTGCCCTTCACCGGAGGTTCCGTAGTGGGCATGCAACCGCATCGTGTGAGTCAGTGTGACCCATCCAAGAAACTGACTCATGCCACCGTCTTCAGTGGGCGAGAGCACGAAGTGCCAATGGTTGCTCATCAACTGGTATGCGAGTATCCGGCAAGGATATCGCTCGAGTCCTTCGGCGAGGATCCGCTCGAAGGCGTCGAAATCTTCTGGCTTGTGGAAGATATCTGACTTGGCGTTTCCACGGTTCAGTGCGTGATAGATCCCGCCCGCTTCGTCAGCGCGTTTTGGTCGTCCCATGAATCCAGTTTACAGGACTCCGCGACCGAAATCAGCAAACGGGTACCAAAAAGAGTCCTGACACCTTTTTCTCGAGTGTTGCACTATGCAACAGTCGCTGCGATGCATTGAGGTCAAACGATGCAGCGGGGTGTTGCGGTGAGACAATAACGCAATGTTTTTTTGGCGGCACAGCGTTTGCAAATGAATGAAGGTCACATCGCGAGGTGAACATCGCCCGCAGGGTTCCTTGTCTCTCGGAGTTTGGTATGCCGCTTCTGAAAAGTTTCGTTACCCCGTTCGTTGCCTGTACGTTGGTCTCCATTTTCTCGTGGACTTGCGTGACCGCTGCTGATTCCGATTCACCGAGTTCATCTGAATCGACGCTCGGTGATACTTCTGCGTTGACGCTCTTTGATGCGATCGATCAACAGCGAGTCGAGGTTCGTTACATCGCGATCAGTTCGACGCAAGGCAATCTCCTGATGAGAAACAAGGGTGATGAACCCATCGAGATCCGTGTGCCGGAGTTGGTTGGCGCTCAACCGGTATTGGGCCAATTTGCAGGTGGACAATTTGGTGCCGGACAGATCGGAGCAGGGCAGGGTTTTGGACAACAGGGATTTGGACAGCAGGGCGGTGGTGCACAAGCTGGCGGCGGGGCTTCTCAGCGGGTCGGTGGTGCCGTGGGTCAGGGTCCTGGCGGGGGCAATGACATCGGCGGGCTGTTCAGGATCGGCGCTCACAAAATGCGTAAGCTCAGTGTGTTGAGTGTTTGCTTGGACCATGGCAAAGCAGAACCGTCCGCCAAGATTCCCTATGAGTTGGTTCCTCTGGACTCGCTGACCTCCGACGAAGAACTCAGCCGAGCGTTGTTGGCGTTGCGTCAAAAGGAGCTGTCCCATCAAGCCGCGCAAGCGATCGCGTGGCATCGAGTTTGTGGACTCACTTGGAACAAACTGGCGGGACTGAATCGGACCGAGTCTGCTTACTTGGGCGTGATCAAATTCTTTCGAAAGAGCGAGATCGCCGAGGCCAAAGCGTTCCTGGAGCAGGAGGCGGCGACCCGGCCAAGTAAATCCGAGTTGGCTGTGAATCGGTAGGGGGAACGGCGGAACCTGGAATGAGCTGTGGATTTCTCGCGAGCAGCCGTGGCGAACGCCAAAACGGCTGGTACTGTCCGGCACAGTGATTGAAACGGGCGAGAGTGCCGGAGATTGCGCGGGTGTGACGGGCGAGAGTTCCCGTCCTACGCGAGTTTGGGGCAGAGGTCAGTGACATTTTGGGTCAGTGACATTTTGGATCAGAGGTGTAACATGGGTGGTGGCGCGAGTGCGTGCCGCACGCCGATCTTTCACCTGCCTCCCCGCCCGCGATGCTTTCCATTCTCGGAAAAATCACTGTCACGTGTTTTTTCGCCAGCTACTTGATCGTGCTGGTGTTGGAACTGCTGCGTCTGTTGGGGCGGATTCCCGGTCGGACCATGGCGGTCCTGGCCATGATGGGGTTGGGACTGTTCACCCATGTGGCCTATCTGTTCGTTCGAGTCTTGGAGGTGCCCGATGGGGATCACCAGCAGCAGGGTCTGCTGGCCAGTTGGTCGGAGTGGTCGTTATTGCTGGCGCTGGGGCTCGCCGTCTGTTTTCTGGTTTTTTACCTGCGGCGTCCGGACACGATCATCAGTTTCTTTTTCTTGCCGATGGTTTTGGCGACCATTGGGATTTCGGTCGCGTTGCGCGGCTTCGAGCCCTTCACGCGTGACGAAGCCGTCGGAGTGTGGGGCAGCATCCACGGATTGTCGATGGTAATCGGCAGTGGTGCGGTGTTGATCGGGTTTCTCGCCTGCGTGATGTATTTGGTCCAGTCATGGCGATTGAAACACAAGCGGGCTGGATCGGCGCGGTTTCGACTGCCCACCCTGGAGACGCTGGGACGGATGAATCGCCGTTCGCTGGTGGTGAGTACTTTGTTTGTCGCTTTGGGCGTGGTCGCCGGCGTGGTGATGAACATCAACCGCCATGGTAATGTCGGGTGGACGCAAGGCGGTGTCTTGCTAAGCGTGCTGCTATTCATCTGGCTGATCGCGGCGACTTCGCTGGAGTATTTTTATGCACCGGCGAGCCGTGGCCGCAAAGCGTTTTATCTGGCGCTGGCCAGTCTTGGATTCTTGATTTTGGCCATGATCGGCATCCTGACCAGTTCGCACGGGATGAGTTCATGAAGCTGCAGATGATCGGTTGCAGCCACCATGATGCAGCCGTTGAGTTTCGCGAGCGAGTCTCGTTCAATGCCGATCAGATCTCCGGCGCGTTGTCGCGTTTCCGTGAGCGTTTTCCCAATGGCGAGCTGGTGCTGCTGAGCACGTGCAATCGTGTCGAGCTCTACACGTCGACAGACGACGACTCTCATTTGGATCGCCAAAGTGTCGTCGAGTTCTTGGCCGGCGAGCATCATTTGAGTGTGGACGAAGTCGTTGATCAGATGATCTATCGCGCGGGCAATGAAGCGGTCGAGCACTTGTTCACCGTCGCCGCGAGTCTGGACAGCATGGTCGTGGGCGAATCCCAGATCTCCTCCCAAGTCAAACAGGCGTACGACCTGGCCTGTGAGAACGGCTCAGCCGGTCCTTTGATCCATGCGGTTTTTCAAGCGGCCAAACGGGCCTCCAAACGGGTGCAAACCGAGACACAGATTCATCGTCGTCGCGTCAGCGTGCCCAGTGTGGCGGTGGGCGAAGTGGTCCCAGAGGTCTTTGACACGTTGGTGGACAAACACGTGGTGCTGTGTGGTGCCGGTGAGATGGGCGAAGAGACCATGCGGTATTTGATCGCCGCGGGTGCCAACGACGTCTGGGTACTCAATCGCAGCCGACCCCGCGCGGATGCATTGGCGGAAACCTTCGGCGTGCGTTCGGCCGACTGGAGTGATCTATCGGAACAACTGGTACACGCGGATCTGCTGATCGGGACCACGTCGGCGACCGAGCCGATCGTGACGCTGTCGCAGTTCGAGGCGATCCAAGGGGCGAGAAAGGATCGCGTCTTGTTGCTGTTGGACTTGGCGGTTCCCCGTGACTTTGATGTGGCGATCGGTGAATTGCCCAACGTTTATCTGTACCAGATCGACGATTTACAGGCGGCCTGTCAGCGTAATCGCCGCGAGCGAGAGAAAGAGTGGCCCAAAGCCAAGAAGATCATCGCCGAAGAAACCGAACTGTTCCTTCGTGACTTGAATCACCGAGCCACCGGACCGGTGATCCAGCGTCTGCGTCAACAGGCTCACTTATTGAAAGAGGAAGAGTTGACGCGGTTGAAGAACAAGCTTGGGCACGCGGGGCTGAGTGAAGCGGATTCCAAGGAGATCGAAAAATCGTTTGATCGTCTGATCAACAAGTTGCTTCACCCGCCGCTTTCATCGCTCCGAGACGACGCAGCGGAAGGACACCGCCGTGGGCTTGTCGATGCGTTGCGTCATCTCTTTCAGTTGGGAGACTGACCGACTGGATTATTCCCAATCCTCGTCGTCTTCCTCTTCTTCCTCGTCATCGTCGACGTCATCTTCGTCGTCGTCGTCCCATTCCTCATCCTCTTCTTCCCACTCGTCGTCATCTTCTTCCTCGACGATTTCTTCTTCGCCCTCTTCGAGTTCGTCGGCATCGTCGTCGTCGACTTCTTCCCACTCGTCTTCGTCGTCGTCCTCCTCCTCGTCATCATCCTCTTCATCGTCGTCGTCTTCGTCATCGCCGAAGTCGTCGTCCCAGCCTTCTTCTTCTTCGTCGTCGATGTCGTCATCGCCTTCGTACAAATCATCTTCTTCGTCTTCGATGACGGCGGTCACTGGGTCAGTGGTCGACTGATCAGTGGGACCGGACTGTGTGTCAACAAAAACGATGGCGGAGGACATATTCTCGGCGTCGATTTCGGGGATAACCGATGCAGGGGAGGTGCTCACGAAAGGCTCCTTGGTAGAAGACGAAACATCATCAGCGGGTGAGGAATCTAGGGTTGGAGTGGCTAAAGTCGGTGAATCGAGGGACGCTGAATCGTCTACGATCTGATCCCAATTGATCGGCGGCAATGCGTTGACATTGGCGAGACCAAAGAGTTGTAAAAAACGTTTGGTGGTTCCGTAAAGATAGGGTCGCCCCAGTTCTTCGCTTCTGCCCGCAATGCGAATCAATTCACGCTCCATCAATTGACGCAAAAGTTCGCCACATGCAACCCCACGTACCGCCTCGACACTGGAACGCGAAACGGGTTGGCGATAGGCGACCACCGCGAGTGTCTCCATCATCGGGGTGGAGAGTCGCAGTGTGGGCGGCAGGTGCCCCAAACGAGCCAACCAGGGCGCGTACGCCGGTCGAGTCATTAATCGGTATCCCCCGGCGACTTGCTCGATTCTCAGTGAGCGTCCGTGGTCGTCGTAGATCTGATTCAACTGGCGGACAAGTGTACGGGCCTCGGTCCCGTCCGCCAAGTGAGCAAGTTGGGCAAGTTTTCGGGTGTTCAATGGTGTTTTGGCGACCAACAACACGGCTTCGGCACGCATCCGTCGGATCTCGGGATCCTCGTCAATTTCCCCTCCGATCTGGGCTGAACCTGTGCCGTCAACATCCGAGAGCAACGCACCCGCTGATACTCGGTTGTTCTGTCTGCCTCCGCGAAGTACGTCATAGGGCCGCAAATGAACGGGCACACGATGAAAACGCGACAATCTGCCTCCTGGCGGCCCTGAGAGGACTTGTGGGCCTCCCGTTGGATCGTTTCCGGCATGCGATGAGCAGTTTGAGTTCATGACGCGAGTCAATTTTTTTATGCCGGTGGGGATGTTGATGCCGCGATCAGATACTGTTTTTCCAAGACGCTTTTCCCCAACAGGGCTGTCAGGCTGTTGTGGCAGGCGCAACGATGGGCGTACAGCCCGTATAGTATTAAAAGTAGCTAAGATCGTGTCGCAACATCCCGAAACGGTGATTCCTTGTCCACATCGGTTTCCAGATCCGCCTCGATGCCCCGCAGACAGTCGGCGAAGACTCGTCGAACGGTCGTGATTGTCTGTTCCGTCCTGTGCACGGGCTTGGTTTTGATGGTGATCGGATTTCAGGGTCACGTCACTGGAACCGAATTTGCCCCTTCACACTTTCAATCTCGAGACTTTTCGTTCTACGAGATTCCTGGCCTGCAATTGCAAATCTCGCCAATCACCCGCACCGGGACCACCGCCGGGGTCGCCACCAGCATTCGACTGTCCGGTTTGATCCAAACGCCAAAGGGACCTCCGACGCAGTGGCACGTGGTATCGTTATCCAGAGGGATGACCGGCACGACGCCCGATGATGCTCACCTGCTGACCGAGCAGCTCGAGATGCTGCATGACGGGACGAGTTTCTGGAAAACATGGAATACCGATCACCCCCAACACGCCGCCGTCCTCTGGCCGATGGTTCAACGGCTCGCCCAACGTGAACTGTATGTCTTGATCCCCGAACTGCTGCTGATCGCCCGCAGCTCAGCCGAAAACGACACGCCCCAGACCTTGCGAAAAAAAATCGATCAGACACTGATCCGCGAGTACCGCTCCCTGATCGCGGACATGAGGCAGTCGGACCGCCCTGATTTGGCCGACGCTTTCGACCAAGAATTACGGGCTGACTATCCTGATCTGCCGCGAGCGGAACCGACTGTGATCCAGCGAGAGGAATCGACGAAGCAAGAATCTGCCACGGACAACTCTGTAAAGTGATCTATCTGGACAACAATGCCACGACTGCGATCGATCCTATGGTCGCACGTGTTCTGGCGGACACCTTGCTCTCGGGTCCTGCCAACGCGTCCAGCCAGCATGCAGCGGGTCGTGCTGCCGCACTGCTGATTGAGAAATCGTTGGAAACCATCGCCGAATGCTTGGGCACTGATTTTTCTCTGCCCGGAGGTCCCCGCTTGATTTGGACCAGCGGGGGTACCGAAGCGAACAACCTAGCGATTCTCGGCTTGGGCAGTGACGATCCCACTTTGCCAATCGTTGTCAGCCGCATCGAGCATCCCAGCGTGTTGGCACTGGCACAACGGCTTCAACAGCGTTTTGCGGCCCAGCAACCGAATAGCCGCGACGTCAGATGGATTCCGGTTGGTGCTGATGGCGTTGTTGATTTGGCCGCTCTGGAATCGTTTCTCCAGAGCGATACTCCGCCGGCTTTGGTGACCATCATGGCCGCGAACAACGAAACCGGCGTGATCCAGCCGATCCAGCAAGCGGCCAGGATCTGTCGCGCCGCCGGAGTACCCTTGCACGTGGACGCCACGCAAGCGATCGGAAAAATCCCCGTCGACCTGTCTGAGTTGACAGCCAGTGCGGTGAGTTTCACGGCGCACAAGTTTCACGGTCCCGCCGGAATCGGAGCCCTGTGGCTCGATGCGGGCGTATCACTTCGTCCAATGCTCTATGGCGGAGAGCAGCAACTGACATCCCGTCCGGGCACCGAACCAGTCGCCCTGATCCTTGCAATGGCTACGGCTTTACAAATGGCTTGCAAGCAAATGGACCAGACGTCGCTCCAAATGTCAGAGCTACGCGATCGTTTAGAAATGAATATCTGTCACAGGCTGCCCGAGGCAATTGTCCATGGCTTGAATGCCCCCCGGTTGCCGGGAACCACATGCATTTCGTTTCCCGGCAGCGACCGTCAATCCATGCTGATGGCCCTAGATATGGCCGGAATTGCTTGCAGTAGCGGTTCGGCATGCAGCAGCGGCAGTAGCCCCCCCAGTCATGTGCTGTTGGCGATGGGTTTGAACGATTCTGCGGTCCAGTCTGCCCTCCGGTTCGGTGTGTCGCGGTTTTCCACAAGCTCCGATATCGATACAGCAGTCGATGTTATCTGCCGTGTCTATAACAGGTTAAGCACAAAAAAGATTGTGGAAAACTAAGTGGAAAACTCTCGCCTTCTTCACGTCTTTGCCTAGAATAGGGGCTCGATGTGAAACAAGTCGGCGGCCGTAATCCTGGTAAACCGCGAAACTTAGTTAAGCGGACAGCCTGCGGCCTCCTGCATCCACACCCACTACCAATCC